>NZ_AUCF01000056.1 GCF_000429625.1 Azospirillum halopraeferens DSM 3675 | reverse complement strand
CACCCGCAGCTTCGGTAGATGGCTTGAGCCCCGTTACATTTTCGGCGCAGGCCGGCTTGTCTAGACCAGTGAGCTATTACGCTTTCTTTAAAGGATGGCTGCTTCTAAGCCAACCTCCTGGTTGTCATGGCCTTCCCACATCCTTTCCCACTTAGCCATCATTTGGGGACCTTAGCTGGCGGTCTGGGCTGTTTCCCTCTCGACGATGGACCTTAGCACCCACCGTCTGTCTGCCGCGCTGTGCTCTGCGGTATTCGGAGTTTGGTTAGGTTTGGTAAGGCTCGCGCCCCCCTAGCCCATCCAGTGCTCTACCCCCGCAGGCAATACGCGACGCGCTACCTAAATAGCTTTCGCGGAGAACCAGCTATTTCCTGATTTGATTGGCCTTTCACCCCTAGCCACAGCTCATCCCCGACTTTTTCAACAGGCGTGGGTTCGGTCCTCCAGTGCGTGTTACCGCACCTTCAACCTGGCCATGGCTAGATCATCAGGTTTCGGGTCTACAGCAAGCAACTCATGCGCCCTCTTCAGACTCGCTTTCGCTGCGCCTTCGCCTACCGGCTTAAGCTCGCTGCTTACTGTAAGTCGCTGACCCATTATACAAAAGGTACGCCGTCACCCCACATGGAGGCTCCGACTGCTTGTAGGCATCCGGTTTCAGGAACTGTTTCACTCCCCTCGTCGGGGTGCTTTTCACCTTTCCCTCACGGTACTGGTTCACTATCGGTCACTGAGGAGTACTTAGGCTTGGAGGGTGGTCCCCCCACGTTCAGACAGGGTTTCACGTGCCCCGCCCTACTCGAGGATCATGGCTGCCTTACCCGTACGGGACTGTCACCCGCTGTGGTGCGCCGTTCCAGACGCTTCCGGTTGCCTCACCATGACCACTGGCCTGGTCCGCTTTCGCTCGCCACTACTCGCGGAGTCTCGGTTGATGTCCTTTCCTCCGGCTACTTAGATGTTTCAGTTCGCCGGGTTCGCCTCCTGACCCTATGGATTCAG
>NZ_AUCF01000054.1 GCF_000429625.1 Azospirillum halopraeferens DSM 3675 | reverse complement strand
GATGGCCCGGATCGGCTGCACCACGCCCTTCTGCGCCACGACCCACCCCAGCGCCAGGCCGAACAGGATTCCGATGGCGGCCACCGTCACCAGCAATGTGGTGCGGCTGCGCGCCAGTTCGTCGGCCGCGGCCGAGATCGTCGCGGCCCGTCGTTCGGTGTAGTCGACGAAGGCGGTGATGCTCTCGCGCAGCGCCCGCGCCTGCTGCCGGCTGGCCGTGACGGCATCGACCAGTGCCTTCTGGGTGTCGCTGAGCGTGACGGTTCCGTCGGCGGTGTGCGCGGTCTCGAGCGTGCGGTCCAGCCCGGCGGTGTAGGCGGCCAGACGCGCTTCGATGGTGTCGAGCAGGTTCGTCTGGTTGCCGTCGGCGGTTTGGCGCAGATCGCGCAGAGCGTCGGCAACGCCGGCCCGCCGCTCGGCAATGGAGGATGCGGCTTCGGCATAGAGGGACGGATCGGCGGCGACGCTGAACTCATCGCGGTTCAGTTCGGCAATCAGCCGGTTCGCCCGTGAACTCAGCCGGATTTCTTGCGCGACCATGGCCACCGCGTCGGTGGCCGCGTTGAGCTGGCGGAATCCCACCACCGCCGTGACCGTGATGGTCCCGCACACCACCGCGAGAACGCCGATGACGAAAAATATCTTCGTCGCAATTCTGAAATTGCCGAAGCCCATTACTCTCTCCCTTCTGACATGCAATAGCTTGCATTGGAAACGGCTTTGCCGTCCTTTGCGTTCTTGAATGCAGTTACGTGCCGGCGATGGGTTTGGATCGACAAGACTTTGTTTCTATGCGAATGGAATAGCATCATATGCTGTTTGTCTGTTTTTCCGCGTTCTTAATTACTTGCGTGATTGGTGTGAGAGGAAAATGCCGCTCACCCTGTGACGCGAGGCCGCAGCGGCGGGAAACACCGCCCCTCAGCCCCGGCCGGGGGAGGGGCGGTTGAGCGTCGTGCCGGAGGCGGGCGCCATCCGCGGGCCTAAGCCGCCCGCACGCGGGCGATGAAGCCGTCCACCTCGGTGCGCAGCGTGCCGGCTTCCTGTGACAGGCGGTTGGCGGCGGACAGCACCTCGGCAGCGGCGGTGCCGGCCTCGCGGGCGGCGGTGCTGACGCCGATGATGTTGTCCGACACCTCCTGCGTGCCGCGGGCCGCCTGCTGGACGTTGCGCCCGATCTCCTGCGTCGCCGCCGCCTGCTCCTCCACCGCTGCCGCGATCGTGCCGGCGATCTCGTTGACGTCGCTGACGGTCTTGCCGATGTCGCGGATCGCCGTCACCGCACCGCCGGTCTGCGCCTGGATATCGGCGATCTGGGCGGCGATGTCCTCGGTGGCCCTGGCGGTCTGGTTGGCCAGCGCCTTGACCTCGCTGGCCACCACGGCGAAGCCCTTGCCCGC
>NZ_AUCF01000053.1 GCF_000429625.1 Azospirillum halopraeferens DSM 3675 | reverse complement strand
GATCGTGCCCCGGCACGTGGTGTACGAGCGAAGGGGTTGGTCATCGCTCTCCGGCGGGTTGAGCCGGGTCAGGTTGCCACGGCGGACAACCTGGAAACGTCATTATGCCCCAGTGGCGTCATGGTCTCCAAGCTCATGTAGCGGCGGCTGGCCGCCCACTCATCATTTTGCTCCAGCAGGATGGCCCCTCCCAATCGGAAGATCGCCGCTTCATTGGGGAAGATGACGACGACATCGGTGCGCCGCTTGAACTCGCCGTTGACGCGCTCGAGGGGATTGGTCGAGCTGATCTTGGTCCAATGGTCGGGATGGAAGTCCATGTAGGCCAGGACGTCGTGCTCGGCCTCATCCATCAGCGTGGCGAGCTTGGGAAAGCGCTCGCGCAGGCTGTCGGCGACCTGGCGCCACTGCCGGTGGGCGGCCTCGGCGGTTTCCTGGGCGAAGGCCGTGCGGATGGCCGCCGCCACCATAGCACGTTGCGGTGCAGCCACATGCGCCATGGCGTTGCGATAAAAATGAATACGGCACCTCTGCCACGCCGCCCCGAACACCTTCGCGGCGGCCGCTTTCAGCCCCTCGTGGGCGTCGGAGATGACCAGCTTCACGCCGCGCAGGCCGCGTCGCATCAGGGCGCGCAGGAACTTGGTCCAGAACACCTCGGCCTCGGACGGGCCGATGTCCATGCCCAGCACCTCGCGCCGCCCGTCGGTGTTCACGGCCACGGCGATTATCACCGCCACCGAGACGATGCGCCCGGCTTCGCGCACCTTCACGTAGGTGGCGTCGATCCACAGGTAGGGCCAGTCGCTCTCCAGCGGCCGGTTCAGGAAGGACTGCACCCGCTCGTCGATCTCCGCACACAGCCGCGAGACTTGGCTCTTGGAGATGCCGGTCATGCCCATGGCCTTGACCAGCTCGTCGACGGAGCGCGTCGACACCCCCTGGATGTAGGCTTCCTGGATCACCGCGGTGAGCGCCTTCTCCGCCGTCCGCCGCGGCTCCAGGAAGCCGGGGAAGTACGAGCCCTTGCGCAGCTTGGGGATCTGCAAGGCGATCGTGCCCGCGCGCGTGTCCCAGGTGCGCTCGCGGTAGCCGTTGCGCTGGTTGACGCGCTCCGGCGTGCGTTCGCCGTGTCCGGCGCCGCACAGGCCGTCGACCTCCAGGTCCATCAGGCGCTGCGCGACATAGCCGATCATCTCGCGCAGCAGGTCCAAATCAGAGCCCTTCTCCAGAAGCTCGTGAAGCGCCATTCTGTCCATGGTCATCGGGGTCCTCGCCAGTCTCGTTCAAGGTTGTGGTGACCCGAACCTACCGGAGATCCTCGATGACCGCCCCACTGTGGATAAGCGGCCCGCCTACGCCAGCTCTGGGGGGCGCTGCGGCGGGCCGCTT
>NZ_AUCF01000052.1 GCF_000429625.1 Azospirillum halopraeferens DSM 3675 | reverse complement strand
TCCGCTCCAACGATGACGCTGACGGTCTGGGCCATGCCGACAGAATCGCACGTCAGCGGACCCTTGTGAATCCTATGTCTGTGTCAGTGCACTAGATGAGTATGCGAAGGATTTATTTTCTTTTGTTGAGAATCATTCGCATTTGTTTCCACCCACCCGGCAGGAGGAGCTATTCAAGCTCGACGCCGTGAGTGCCGCATTCGATCTCCTCGACTGGATCGAGGAGGACAAGCGGGTGGCTTCGGAACCTGACCCTGTGAAGAAGGACGCAGCACGGGCAACGGTTCTGAACGAGATAGCAAATGGCATCGCAAAGGAGCCGCTGCCGCCGCACTTCGCCTCCACGGCAGTCTCTGATGCAATTGCAAAATTCGGCAATGAACTTGAGACGGCCCTCACGTCCGTCATAGCTTCTTCGAGCGTAGGCGTCACCCCGAAGACGCTCGTGGGGGTAGTTATTGAGTCTATCTACAAAAAGTATCCGCAGTTTTTGAGTCACACCGGGATCGTGATCGCCGGCTACGCTGAGGACGATTATTTTCCCGGTTTTGTCCAGTACAATTGTTATGGGATATTGTTGGGAAAGTTTATTGCAGACCGCGATAAGGCCCGGAGTGTGACGGTTGACAATGGTTCGCACATTCAGCCGTTCGCCATGAACGACATGGTCCACACGTTCATGTCAGGGATAAGCCCCGACATTTTCTCTGTGGTTCTTCAGGGGTTTGACGAGGCGTTAAAGGCTCTTGCCCAACATGTGCAGAAGGAACTGGGGGTGGCGACGATCCCGAATCTCGATACCCACTCCCAGGATTGCCTAAAAAAGTTTCAGGATCGCCTTATTGACGCTCAGGTGGCGGAGCATTACAAGCCGCTGACCCGTGCGGTTGCGTCGCTGCCGGTGGACGAAATGGCGAGTTTGGCTGAGACTCTTATCATGCTAGAATCCCTGAAGGAGAAGGTTACGCGTCCATCGGAGTCCGTCGGAGGGCCAGTGGATGTAGCCGTGATAACCAAGGCGGAGGGGCTGGTATGGATCAAGCGGAAGCACTATTTCCCTGCCGAACTGAACGGTAGATTCCTGGAGCGGCAACGGCAGCGGCTCGGCTGACGAGTCAAATTTGGGGAAAAACCATGGTGAAAAACTACGATGAGTTGTACCATGAAGTGGTGCGGCGTGCCGAATGGGAGCGATCCCTGGTATCGTCCATCGACCCGAATGTCATAGCCCAGCGGATCGCAAAGCCTGACGGTCAGGATGCGGAATCAAAGGAGCGGGTCCGCAACATTAGAAGGGTGGTCGAGGAAGCCTTTGATGCTGCTCCCACACGGCACTTCTCCCGTTAGTCTTCAGCAACTGTGAAAAAAGCCCCTCTTCGAGGGGCTTTTTTTTAGTGAATCTTCAGTCCGGTGGCCAAAGGAACGGTGGCGGTCATCACCGTGGGCGTGGTCGGCATCGGCGACGCGGCCCTGTCGCTCACGGCGTCCTCCGAATCGTGCCCGACGCCCCGGCGGATCGC
>NZ_AUCF01000051.1 GCF_000429625.1 Azospirillum halopraeferens DSM 3675 | reverse complement strand
CCGCCAAGCCCTTCGTCTGGACCAAGCCCGCCGAGACCATCTTCGCCAAACTCAACCAGCTGCCTGCACCTTCTGAATGAGTCAGTGCACTAGCGTTGAAAACGCCCGCTTCCCAAGGTGGGCTCGATATGACTTAATAATAATTTCCCATGGAACGGAGTGTACATCCGCCATATTGAAGATCATAATAGCAACAGATGAATGATTCGACAACTCAAATACTTTGTTAGCCCCTTTAAAATATTTTGACTCCCGGCGACCGTTCTGTACAGACGTTACGGTGACGGCACTATCTGCGGCGAGAGCAATCGCCCGCCGATTCATAATGACCACTTCCGAAGTCATGGAGCCCTCTCCAGCGTCAACTGGCCCATCTAAAGCCGATGATAGGTCGGTTGTAAAGCCTCCTGTGCAATTCGCCATGGAGGCGGAGGGCGAGGCCGCCTCCATGACCTCTGGTACGCCCACCCGACCTCATATTTGCGGCCTCGCTGTGCAGTGTGATGCGAGATAGCCTTCAGCATTGCGGTTCCGGAGGAGGAAGGAGGTGGGAGAGGTCGAGTTCGGGGTATTGGACCTTCGAAATGGCCTTCAGCAGCGTCGATGCACGATAACCGCGGCCGTAGAACTCCGCACTCTCGGAGCCCATATCGCCGTTGTCACCGGCCCAGCCGCCAAGGGCCAGGGCGAGTTCGCGTTCCACCCGAGCTTCCCGAAGAGCATCCCGAAAATTGTGACGGAAGCTGTGAAAGCAGGTTCGGCCGGCCGACGCCCCTGCCTTTTGAAGGAACCGGCGGAACCACTTTGAGAAAACGTCAGAGTAGTAGCCGGTTTTGGCCGGCGTTAATTCCGGAAACAGTTTCGGATTTCTCTTCCGCCTCTGCTCGGCGACGTACTCGTCGAAGCCCACCGCGAGCAGCGTCGGGTGGACCGGAATGACCCGCTCGCTGCTGCCGGTCTTGAGCCGTTTGTCGTCGGTCCCTTTGATCGCCTCGGTCGTGACGACCAAGCACAACGTGCCGTCGATTACCCGGACATCTTCCGTGTTCAGTTGGCAGATTTCATTGAGCCTCATCCCCGAATATAGCCCGATGAGGGGAACCCAGAACCGTCCCCGGCGGGGACGGGCGTCCCCCGGTTTGGCGTAGCCGTACTCGTCGTCCTGGCAGCCGGTATACAGGGGGGCGGCGAAAATCGCGTGAAGCTGCTTCGGGGTGAATGGCTTCCGCTTGTCCTTGCGGTTGGTGGTATCAACGACGCCCAGTCCCTTCGCGGGATTCCGGTCAATGAAGCCCTCATTGAACGCCCAGGTCATGAGTGCGGACAGTTTGGTCATGTAGCCGTTTACGGTCGCCGGGCTGAGACCGGACCCCTTGCCGGCATCGCGGGTCGTCTGAGCAATCTCGCGAGCCGTGAGGTTCGGAAACCGCTTGGTCGAGTTGGGCGGCAACCAGCGGAGGGTGTCCATCACCTCACGGCAGGTCTCTCGCCCTATGTCGGAGATGGGAGTCTCGTTGCCGATGATCTCGATCAGCAGGCTGAAGACTGTCTCGTACGCCAGGACCGTCTTGCCCGACCGGACGACGCCGGGATCGGCCATGTAAGCGTCGTAGACGGCCTGGAGGGTCTTGGTGGGGGTGGGGGTGGGGGCTGGTGCCGGTGCCGGGAGCGGTGACCGGGCCTCGGGGGGAGCCGCACGGAGCTTCTTGGCGATGCAGTCGGCCAGGGCGTCGAGGGTGATGTGGATCGCCGGGCTGGCGGCGGGCACGACAGTGGCGGTCATCACCGTGGGCGTGGTCGGCATCGGCGACGCGGCCCTGTCGCTCACGGCGTCCTCCGAATCGTGCCCGACGCCCCGGCGGATCGC
>NZ_AUCF01000050.1 GCF_000429625.1 Azospirillum halopraeferens DSM 3675 | reverse complement strand
TCGAGCGCCCGCTGGTTGGTCGATTCCAGGCCGGACAGGGCGTCGAAGATCTCGCCGTTGACCGACTCGACGGCCTTGCGCACGCCCTTGCCGCCGAAGCGGGCCTTGTCGCCGTCGCGCAGTTCCACCGCCTCGTGCGCCCCGGTGGAGGCGCCGGAGGGCACGGCCGCACGGCCCGTGGCCCCGGACTCGAGCGTGACGTCGACCTCGACCGTGGGCGTGCCGCGGCTGTCGAGGATTTCGCGGGCGTGGATGTCGGTGATGGCGCTCATGCTGGATTTCCTCCGTGAACGGACGCGCCCCTGATAGCCCCGCCGGATCGGGGTGGCAAGGCCGGGCGTGCGGTTTTCCCCATTTGGCGGGCCGCGGGGGCTATGCAACGGCCTCCGCGCAGGAGACGACCCTGGGAAACCGCAGGGTGAAGACGGTGCCGCGGCCGGGGGCGCTGTCCAGGGCGATGCGGCCCTTCAGGGTGCGGGTGACGATGTTGTACACGATGTTCAGCCCCAACCCGCTGCCGCCCGTTCCGCGGCTGGTGGTGAAGAACGGCTCGAACACCTTGGCGTGCAGGGCCTCGTCGATGCCGCGGCCGTCGTCGGAATAACGCAGCTCCACCTCGTCCGGGGTCGGGCAGCGGACCATGATGCGCAGGCGTCCGCTGCTTCCCGGCGCATAGGCGTGGGTGATGGAGTTCATCACGAAGTTGGTCAGCACCTGGCTGAGCGCGCCGGGGTAGCTGTCCATGACCAGATCGGCGGGGCAGTCCACCTCCACCGTATGGGCGGCCCGGCGCAGCCGCACGCCCAGGCTGCGCAGCACCTCGTGGATGTAGTCGGCGAGGTCGAAGACGCGCCGCTCCTCGCTGGCCTGGTCGACGGCCATCTGCTTGAAGCTCTGGATGAGCTGGGCGGCGCGGTCGATGTTCAGCAGCATCAGTTGCGATGCCTCCGCCGCCACCTCCAGGTACTCCGTCAGGTCGGTGCGGCGCAGCCGGCCGTCGTCCACGGCGCGCCGGATCGCCTGGGTGCGTTCGGCCAGCAGCGACGCGCCGGTGAGGGCGATGCCCACGGGCGTGTTGATCTCGTGCGCCACCCCCGCCACCAGGGAGCCCAGCGCCGCCATCTTCTCCGACTGGATCAGATGGGCCTGCGCCTCCTTCAACTCGCGCAGCGCCCTTTCCGCCTGCTCCTTGGCGGCGCGCACCGCCTCCTCCGCGTGGATGCGCTCGGTGATGTCGGTGTGGGAGCCGATCAGGCGGATCGCCCGCCCCGTCTCGTCGGTCACTTTGACCGCACGGGTGTAGAGGTGGACGGTATGGCCCAGCTTGTGGCGGAAGCGCTGGACGAGCTGGCAGTCGTCGATGACCCCGGCGGCGAAGTCGCGGGCCACCTGCAGCGACAGGGCGCGGTCTTCGGGCAGGATCAGTTCGCCCCACCGCTCCACCGTGTTCACCGCCTCATCCTCGCCGTAGCCCAGCAGCGCCCACCATTGGGGGGAGAACCACAGCTCCCCCGTATCCAGGTTCCATTGGGAGATGCCCTCGCGGGCGGCCCGGATGGCCAGTTCGAACAGCTCGCGGCTGGCCGCCAGTTCGCGCTCCGCCGCCTTGCGGGCGGTGATGTCGGTGTAGGTGGTGACGAATCCGCCGTCGGGCAGGGCGCGGGTCAGTGTCTCCAGGATCACGCCGTCGGGGCGCGTCCGTTCGTTGCGGCGGGGCAGGGGGGCGGCGATGAGAGCCCGGCGGCGGGCCATCACCTCCTCCAGCGGTCCCGGCCCGTAACCGCCGCGTTCGGCCACGTAGCGGGTGATCTCCTCCAGCGGCCGGCGGAAGTGCGGGAAGTCCGGCGGGATCTCCAGCAGGTCGAGCACGCGGCGGTTCCAGGCGATCAGCCGGTGCTCCCGGTCGAAGGCCATGACGCCCTGGCTCAGCCCCTCCAGCACGGCGCGCGACAGCGACCACTGCGCCTCCAGGTCCTGTTCCGCCCGCTTGCGCGCGGAGATGTCGCTGATGCAGGCGAGGATCGCCTCCTCACCCCGGTAGCGGAACAGGCGCACCGACAGCAGCACCCGGGCTTCCCGCCCGCCGGCCGCGATCATGCTCGTTTCGAAGGCGTCGACGGCGCCGCCGCGGGCGCGCAGCTCCTCCAGAAGCCGTTCCCGGTCGGCCGGGTCGGCGTAGACGTCGGCGGCGCGGATGGTCCCCGTGACGGTCGTCAGATCGACCCCGAAGAAGTCTCCCGCGGGCTGGTTGCCCAGGATCAGCACGCCATCGGAATGCCGCGTCACCACCATGGGGAAGGCGATGGCCTGCAGGATGGCGCGCTGGGCCTCCGCCGCGCGGGCGCGGCTGGTGACGTCGGTGAAGCGGCGCAGGTAGCCGCCGCCGGGGAGCGGGCAGTGCCGGGCTTCGATGATGGTCCCGTCGCGGCGCCGAAAGCTGTAATCGAACCAGTCGAACCGACGGGCCTCGGCGACGCGTCCGGCGATGACCGACTCCACGTCCTCGCCGGGTGCCAGGTCGGTCTGGGTCACCGTATGGCGCACCAGATCCTCGCACGGGGTTCCCGGCTGCAGCAACCGGTCGGGCATGGCGAACATCTCGGCGTAGGGGCGGTTCCACACCACCAGACGCTGGTCGCGGTCGAACGCGCACACCGCGTCGGACAGGGAATCGAACACCGTCTCGAGAAGCGCGTGCTTCTCCGGCAGGGCCCGGGGGTCGGCCGGGCCGTCGTCGGGCGGTGCGGCGGTGCGGGCGATGGTGAGCAGATGGCCGTCGCCGTCCGCGGCCAGCGCCAGGGTGAACCGGACGCCGTCGCGGCGGCTGAGGACGAGCGCCTCGCCGGCGGCGAGCGCCGCGGCATCGCCACCGTCCGGTATCGCGAACCGGCCGTCCGCCAGCAGCCGGTCCAGCAGGGCGGCGGGTCCGCCCGCCGCCTCGTCATCGCCGGCCAGGCCGAGGGATTCGCGCGCCGCGGGGTTCACCCCGGCAGGGCGCCCCTGTCCATCGAAGCGGATCAGTCCCGCCCCCGCCATCAGCCGTCGCCCCGTTCGCGCATCCGTCGTCCGCCCGCCACCTTGTACCACCTTACCCGATCCGGACGGGGTGCGAAAACTCCGCCGACCGTCGCAGAGCGCGGCGCAGGGTCCACGGTAACGCTTTGTTCAGCATGACCGGTGACTCTCGCCCCCTTTCTCCGCGAGCACAGCGACGCAGGGATCCATGAGCGAGCGCCCGCCCCATCTTCTCTACGCCCTCGACGAACGCCCGCCTGCGCGGGCGGTCGCCGTCCTGTCGGTGCAGCACCTGGTGCTGGCGCTGATGTTCATGGTCTATCCCGTCATCGTCGCCACCGAACTCGGCCTCAGCCGGGAGGCGACCATGGGCATGGTGACGACGGCCACCCTGATCGTCGGGCTGGGAACCATGCTGCAGGCGACTCGCTTCGGCAGCGGCTTTCTCGCCGTCATCATCCCCAACCCGATCGTCCTCCCCGCCCTCATCGCCGCGGCGCGGACGGCCGGTCCCGGCGCGGCGTTCGGCACGCTGGTGGTGTGCGGCATCGCCCAGATGGGGTTGGCGCGCCTGCTGCCGCGGCTGCGCAGCTACTTCCCGCCCGAGGTGTGCGGGGTTGCGGTGATGATGCTGGGGGTGTCGCTGGTGTCCGGCGGCATCGGCCGGTTCACCGGCTACGATGCGGCGGCCGGCGGCGCGGATTCCGCCGCCGTGGCGACCGGGCTGGCTACGCTGGGCTGCATCGTCGTTCTGACGGTGTGGGCGAAGGGGCCGATGCGCCTGTACGCGGTGCTGATCGGCTGCGCCGCGGGTTACGGCACGGCGGCCGCCCTCGGGCTGGTGGGGCCGGAGGTGGCGCAGGCCCTGGCCGAGGCGCCGGCGGTGGCGATGCCGGCGCCGATGTTCCCGGAGCTGTCCTTCAGCCTCCACATCCTGCCGCCGCTGTTCATCGCCACCCTCATCACCATGATGGACTCGGTCGGCTCCATCGTCTCGCTGGACAAGATGAACACCGCCCACTGGGCGCGTACCGACATGCGGTTGCTGAGCCGCGGCCTGTTCGCCGATGGCGCCACCACCACCCTGGCGGCGTCGGTCGGGACACTGGGGACCGGCTTCTCGTCGGCCAACATCGGGCTGGCCTTCGCCAGCGGCGTGACGGCGCGGGTGGTCGGCCTGGTCACCGGGGCACTGCTGGTGGCGGCAGCCTTCGTGCCGAAGCTGACGACCCTGCTGATCCTGATGCCCCGCCCGGTGATCGGCGCGGTGCTGGTGTTCACCGCCGCCTGCCTGATCACCGCCGGCATGGAGCTGATCATGTCGCGCCTGCTGAACGAGCGGCGGATGCTGGTGATCGGCCTGTCCACCATCCTGGGCCTATCGGTGGCGGCGCTGCCCGGCCTCTACCACGGCGTTCCGGACTGGGCGCGGCCGCTGGTCGGCTCGGAGCTGACGGTGGCCGCCGCCGCGGCGCTGATCCTGAACATGGTCTTCCGCATCGGTGCGGTTCGGCGCGCCCGTGTGGCGTTCACGCCGGGGCACACGCCGCTGGGTGATCTCTACGAGTTCATGGAGACGCAGGGCGGCGTCTGGGGAGCGCGGCGCGATGTGGTGCAGCGCGCCACCCTGGCCCTGATCGAGGCGATGGAAACCCTGTCGCGGGACGGCCTGGCACGGGGGGAGGTGACCGTGGAGGCCGCTTTCGACGAGCTGAACCTGGACCTGCGCCTGCGCTACGCCGGCAGCCCGCCGGCCCTCGGGGCCGGGGCCGTCGACATCAGGGCGCTGCTGGAGTCGGAAGGCGATGCCGGGATCGACGAGGCCATGCGCTCGGTTTCCGGCACCCTGATCACCCGCGTGGCGGACCGGGTCACCGCCTCGTCGCGCGGCGACGAGGCGGTGCTGGCCCTGCATTTCGATCACTGACGGCGCGGCCGCCCGGTCAGGCCGCCTTCAGCCGCTCCTCCGCCATGCGGTCGGCGGCGACGTCGGTGGGGACGCCGTCGCGCGCGGCGCGGGCGAAGACGTCGGCCAGCGTGCGCTCTATCCCCGCCACGTGGGCGTAGGTGGTGTCGCGATCGTAGGCGCCGCTGCGCTCGTGGTGGACGTTGATCAGGCCGCCGGCGTTGATGACGTAGTCCGGGGCGTAGAGGATGGCGCGGTCGGCCAGCAGGGCGCCGTGGCGCGGCGCGGCGAGCTGGTTGTTGGCGGATCCCGCCACAACCGACGCCCGCAGCCGCCCCGCCGTGTTGTCGTTGATGACCGCACCCAGCGCGCAGGGGGCGAAGACGTCCGCATCCACGTCGTAAATGGCGTCGGCGTCGACGGCAATGGCGCCGAAGTCGCGCACCGCCCGCTCGACTCCGCTGCGACGGATGTCGGTCACGTACAGGCGCGCGCCCTCCTGGTGCAGGTGGCGGCACAGGTGATAGCCCACGTGGCCCAGCCCCTGCACCGCCACCGTCAGCCCCTCCAGGGCGTTGCGGCGCAGCCGGTGGTTGACAGCGGCATGGATGCCGCGCCAGACGCCGTACGCGGTGGCCGGCGAGGGATCGCCGCCGCCCTCGGCCAGTCCGGCGACGTGGGCCGTCTCGCGCCGTACCTCCGCCATGTCGGCGGGGGAGGTGCCCACGTCTTCGGCCACCACGTAGCGGCCGCTCAGGCGATCCACCGCCCGGCCCAGCGCCCGCATCAGCTCCGGAGTCTTCGGCCGGGCCGGATCGGCCAGGATCACCGACTTGCCGCCGCCGTAGGGCAGCCCCGCCATGGTCGCCTTGTACGTCATGCCGCGCGACAGGCGCAGCACGTCGGTCAGCGCTGCCCGCTCGTCGTCGTAGTACCAGTAGCGGCAGCCGCCGAGGGCCGGGCCGCGGCGCGTGTCGTGGATGGCGATGATGGCCTTCAGGCCGGTGTCGGGGTCGGCGGCGAAGACGATCTGCTCGTGCCGGTCGAAGGCGTCGGCCTCGAAAACGGGCATACGCAACCTCCATCTGCGGGCAGCGCGACGCCGCGGCGCAGCGCTGCGACATTTTGTCCCTGCACTTAGGTATTTGCCGCTTTCGACCGGTTTCAAGGAAGCGAACGGCGGTCTTCAAAAGAAGACGAAAAATGATACAAAAGACGTGTTCCGGGTCAGAACCCGCCGCCTCGCGTCGACGAAAAGCAATGACATGACGCCGAGCAAACAATCCCGCAGTGCAACGATGGGCGTGGCCGGCGTGCGGGTATCCGGGCGGGGGGTGCAAACGTCATACGGCGTCGCGGCACGCTGGAAGGGGCGATGGGGCTTGCCCATATCGACGCCAACCGGAGGGGGGACCGCCGGACCATGCCGTCGACGGCGGCTGAAGGGGGAGGATCATGAAGGCGCGTCAGCGGCAAACCTACGTCACGCAGTGCCGGACCACCATCGCCATGGCCGGGGAGCGGCTGGAGATGCTGCGCCGCGCCGTCGAACGGCGTGATGCGGCCGAACGGGTTTCGCTGGAACGCATGCTCGACACGCTGCGCGGCCGGCGCAACCGGGCCATGGCGCGCGTGGAGTCCGCCCATCAGGCCAGTGACGAGGCGTGGCCGTTCGCCCGCGCCGGCGCGGACCAGGCCATCGCCGAACTGGCATCCGGCCTGGACGAACTGGAAGCCCGCCTCGATCGGGCCGCGGCCTGAGCCCTGTCGAATTGCGTGGTATTACCACGGTTCGAAAAGCCCTGTTCCGAAGCACGAATTGTTGTATACCTTTTTTGAGACCGGTCGGCCCTGCCGGCCGGCAGACCGGCATTCGCGGATGGAGGGGCCCATGGCGGCATCGACGGCAGGTTCGCGCCTGATCGGTGTCGATGCGAGCGAGGGTGGCCCCGAACGCCCGGACCATGGTCCGGGTCGCCATCCGGTACGGTTTCCGGGCCGCGGCCCCACCCGCGCAGCCGCGGCCGGCGGACAACAAACGAACAATTCGGAGGAATAGCAATGCGGATCCTGCTCGCCGCCGTGGCGGCGCTCGCCCTCATGACCGGTCCCGCGCTGGCCCAGAAGCCCATCGTGATCAAGTTCAGCCACGTGGTGGCCGACAGCACGCCCAAGGGCCAGGGCGCCCTGATGTTCAAGAAGCTGGTGGAGGAGCGGCTCGGCGACCGGGTGAAGGTCGAGGTCTATCCCAACTCCCAGCTCTACGGCGATGCCAAGGAGATGGAGGCGCTGGCGCTGGGCGACGTGCAGTTGATCGCCCCGTCGCTGTCCAAGTTCGACCGCTACACCAAGCAGCTCCAGGTCTTCGACCTGCCGTTCCTGTTCGAGGACATTCAGGCGGTCGACCGCTTCCAGGCCAGCGAGGCCGGCAAGAAGCTGCTGAAGTCCATGGAGAAGAAGGGTTTCATCGGGCTGGGCTACTGGCATAACGGCATGAAGCAGCTTTCGGCCAACAAGCCGCTGCGCACGCCGGCCGATTCCAAGGGGATGAAGTTCCGCGTGCAGAACTCCGACGTGCTGGTTTCGCAGTTCCAGGCGGTCGGCGGCGTGCCGCAGAAGATGGCCTTCGCCGAGGTGTACCAGGCGCTGCAGACCGGCACCGTCGACGGTGCGGAGAACCCGTGGTC
>NZ_KE386932.1:6712-15450 GCF_000429625.1 Azospirillum halopraeferens DSM 3675 | reverse complement strand
TCAAGATGCGACTTGCGAACGACCCGACAATCCAATCCACTCCCGTGAACCGGACCACAGTGCCCATCCGCCTGCGCATCCCTTCTCACAACACGGTATTCAGTTTTCAAAGATCCCGCAGCCCCGCAACCGGAACCGCAACGGCCTCGCCCGCCTCGCAGAGAGGCCGGCAGCGCGCCGTGATGTCATCTGGTGCGGTTCGGAGACAAAAAGCGCAACGCCGGACCGGCGTTGCTTCGTCGACCTCGCGGCCGCCGCATCACCTCTCGAACCTCTGGGCTCATCACCCGTCCAACCCGCCGGCCAACCGGCCACCGCGTCGGTGGAGCGGTTTATAGGTCCCTCCCCACCGACCGCGCAAGCGCTTTTTTCACCCCGGCGTCATCTTTTTTCCCGGGCACCCGGGGTCAGCGGAACGCGACGGTGCCGTGGTCGCCGGGCTTCGGCGGCTCGCCGGTCAGCTTCGCCCTGGCGTAGCCGTAGGCGTGGACCATCAGGCTGGACGGCGCGTCCCAGTACTCCGCACTTTCCACCTTGACCCTGATGAGGGCGATCTCCGGGTCGTCGACGCCCTTGGGAAACCAAGTGGCCAGCGGTTCCCGCCACAGGCTCTTGATGCGCTCCCGGTCGGTCTCCAGCTCGGCAATGCCGGAGACGGAGACGTAGGTCTGGTCGCCGGGGTCGGCGTAGGCCAGGTTCACCTGCCGATGCGCCGCGACCTCGTGGGTCTTGGTGGAATGGGCGCGGGTGAAGAACCACAGGGTCGCATCGTCGAAGCCCGCGTGGGACAGCGTCGCCATGGGCCGCGACCGCAGGGTTCCGTCCTCATGGATGGTGGTCATCATCGCCACGCGCAGTCCCTTGATCAGGGACCACAGTGTGCCGGCGGCATCGTGGTTGGATGGGGTGGATGCCATGGGTTTTGCCTCGCGTCGTACTCCCGGTCTGAAGCCGGTGAACCGCGGGCGGGCCCGATGGTTCCGGTCCCCGATGGTTCCGCTCAAAGAAGCCCGAGGTCGCGCAGCTCCGCCTGCAGGTGCGGCGGCAGCTCGTCCCCCGCCGCGCCGGCGGCGGCGAGATCGGGCGGCGCCTTGGCGGGATCGAGATAGCGCCAGCCCTGGAAGGGCCGGTGGGCGGTCGGCACGGTCGGCACCCGCGCGGGGTCGAGCATGAGGATGCAGAAGCCCTGCCCGTCCTCGTCCACCGCCGTGTCGATAGCGAGCACCCGCTGGCGGACGGCGACGCTGCCCCGCACCACCCAGTAGAGCGATCCGCCGGCCAGAATCTCTTCGGCGCGGCGCGGCAGACGGCGGGTGGTCAGCGGCACCGCCGGACGGCCGTCATGGTCGCGGATGCGACGATCCTGGAGGGATGCGAGGTGATCGGCGTCCTCGACGCCGACGGCGAGCTTGATGAGATGCAGCGGCATGGCCTGGTGAACCGGACGAAGGGGGGGGAGCGTCCCCCGGCGGGTGTCCGGACATAGGGCCCGCGACGACGTCTGTCCAGCCGCGCCGGCGCGGATCAGGCGGGAATCGCCGTCGCCGCCCGGCAGCGGGCCTCGAAATCGGCGGACATGAACTCCGGCCTCTTGTAGAAGCCCTTCATCCACGCCACGAGCAGGCACAGCTCCTCCAGCCGCACCACCTCGTCCAGGGTGTCCTCGGGGAACTGCACCTCGAACGATTCGGCGATGAAGTCGAGCGCCTGCTCAAGCTGCTCCGGCGTCAGCCCCACCTCCTCCAGCACGGCGGTGCGGGTCAGCAGCTTCTCGTCGATCCCGAAATCATCGCGCAACAGCTTCACGATCCAGCGGAACAGGTGCATCCAGTTGCTGATGGATTCGGTGCTGAGCGGCATGGCGAGCTTCCCGTCGGCATGTGTTCGGACCGTCGCGGTCGCGGTCACGGTTCCGGGCCGGCAGTTTTTCACGGGGGTGTTACGGAAGTGTTAGCCGGGCAGTGGAAAACGTCCCGACGGCACCCGGACGCGGCGCCGTTGCCGCAGCCCGGCACCGACGGGCTATAGTGCGGGACAACAAGCAAGAACGCGAAGGGGAGGATGCCATGGAGGACCACGCCGCCGACGGCGTCATCGTGCCGCCGCTGCCGCGGGACGTGACCGTCAACCCGATCCGCACCGCCGCGGACTGGCAGCGTCAGCGCGACGCCTGCGCCGCCGACCCCGGCGCCTTCCACGGCGCCATCGCGGCGCGGACGATCCACTGGTTCGACGGCGCCGCCTGGCTGATGCGGGATGCCGACGGCGTGTGGCGCGGCTGGGACGCCGCCACCGGCGCGCCGGCGGAGCGGGCGGACTGGTGCCCCTGGCACACCGCCTTCGACGACCGCGACGCCCCCTTCTACCGCTGGTTCGCCGGCGGCCGCACCAACGCCGCCTTCAACGAGGTCGACCGCCACGTGCTGGCCGGCCACGGCGGCGAGGTCGCCTACTGGTACGAGGGCGACCGCTGGGATGCCGCCGCCAACGACGGGCGCGGCGGGCCGGTGCACCACACCGCGCTGACCCGGCGGGAGCTGCTGCTGCGCTCCGTCCTGGCGGCCCGGGCGCTGATCGACCTGGGCCTGACCCCCGGCGACCGCATCGCCCTGAACATGCCCAACATCCTCGACCAGATCGTGTGGACGGAGGCGGCCAAACGGCTGGGCGTGATCTACACGCCGGTGTTCGGCGGGTTCTCCGACAAGACGCTGTCCGACCGCATCGAGAACGCCGGGGCGCGGGTGGTCATCACCGCCGACGGCGCCTCGCGCAACGCCGGGGTCGCCCCCTTCAAGGAGGCGTACACCGACCCGGCGCTGGACCGCTTCGTGGCGCTGCCCGCGGCGCTGGCCATCGTCGCGCGGGCGCTGGCCGACCGGCCCGGTCTCGACGCCCCGGCCCTGATGGCGGCGGTGGAGGCCGGCCTGGCCGGTGAGATCACCGTCGCCCCCGCCGACGTGATGCGGGAGCTGGGCCGCGCCCTCGACGCCCGCGGCGGGCTGGACAGCCGCGCCCTGGCCGACCTGCGCGCCGGCGTCGCCGAGGCGCTGGCCGCCGCCCCGCCGCGGGTGGAGCGGGTGGTGGTGGTGCGCCACGCCGGCCTGCCGGGGATCGCGTGGGTCGACGGCCGCGACGTGTGGGCGCACGACCTGCTGGACGCCGCCGCCCGTGCGGTCTGCGCCGCCGCCGGCGTGCCGGACACCGACGCCCTGCGGGCGCTGGACGACCGGGCGCTGTGCGCCGCCCTGTGGCGCGCCGTGCCGTGCCGGCCGGTGGATGCGGAGTTCCCGCTGTTCGTCATCTACACTTCCGGCTCCACCGGCAAGCCCAAGGGGGTGGTGCACGTGCACGGCGGCTACGTCGCCGGAATCGCCCACACCATGGCGGTGTCCTTCGACGCCCTGCCCGGCCGCGACGTCATGTACGTGGTGGCCGATCCCGGCTGGATCACCGGGCAGAGCTACCTGATCACCGCCTCGCTGGCCGCCCGCATCCCCGGCATCATCACCGAGGGCGCCCCCGTCTTCCCCAACGCCGGCCGCTTCGCCTCCATCATAGAGCGGCACGGGGTCACCATCTTCAAGGCCGGCGTCACCTTCCTGAAGACGGTGATGACCCACCCCGACCACCGCGCCGACGTGGAGCGCTACGACCGCTCCTCCCTGCGCGTCGCCACCTTCTGCGCCGAGCCGACCAGCCCCGCGGTGCAGGCGTTCGGCATGGCGGTGATGACCCCGTGGTACATCAACTCCTACTGGGCGACGGAGCACGGCGGCATCGTCTGGACCCACCCCTACGGCAACCCCGACCTGCGCCTGCGCGCCGACGCCCGCACCTACCCGCTGCCCTGGGTGATGGGCGACGTCTGGGTGGCCGAGGGCGCGCCGGACGAACAGGGCCGCGTCCCCTTCCGCCCGGCCGAACCGGAGGAGAAGGGGGAGATCGTGGTGACCGCCCCCTACCCCTACCTTGCCCGCACCATCTGGGGCGACGCCGCACGGGTGGGCACGCCGGAGTGGCGGGGCGACATCGCGCGGTTCACCGCCACCTATTTCGGCCGCTTCCGCGACGCCGGGGGGCGGCCGGTGTGGGCCTATCTGCAAGGCGACTTCGCGCGCCGTTACGGCGACGGGTCGTTCAGCCTGCACGGCCGCTCCGACGACGTCATCAACGTGTCCGGCCACCGCATGGGCACCGAGGAGATCGAGGGCGCCATCCTGCGCGACAAGCAGGTGAACCCCGACAGCCCCGTGGGCAACGTCATCGTCGTCGGCGCCCCCCACCGCGAGAAGGGGCTGACCCCCGTGGCCTTCGTTCTGCCGGCCGGCGGCCGCACGCTCACGGCCGACGACGAGCGCCGCCTGAAGGACCTGGTGCGCCGGGAGAAGGGCGCGGTCGCCGTGCCCTCCGACATCGTGCCGGTGCCCGCCTTCCCGGAGACCCGCTCGGGCAAGTACATGCGCCGGTTCCTCACGGCGCTGATGACCGATGAACCGCTGGGCGACACCTCCACCCTGCGCAACCCCGAGTGCCTGCCCGATCTGCGCGCCCGGATCGACGCCTGGAAGCACGGCCGGCGCCGGGCCGAGGAGCAGCGCCTGCTGGAGCGCCAGCGCTTCCTGACCGTCCGGTACGACGCGCTGGCCGACGGCGTGCGCATGGCGACCGTCATCATCGACAACCCGCCCGTCAACGCCCTGTCCGACCGGCTGCTGGACGAGCTGGACACCCTGGTCCACCATCTGGCGCGGCGCGACGACGTGCGCGCCGTGGTGATCGCCGGGGCCGGCGGGCGCAGCTTCGTCGCCGGCGCCGACATCCGCCAGTTGCTGGAGGAGGTGCAGGACGCGGCCGAGGCACGCGCCCTGCCGGCCAAGGCCCACGCCGTGTTCCGCGCCATCGAGTCGCTGGACAAGCCGGTGTTCGCCGCCATCCGCGGCGTGGCGCTGGGCGGCGGCTGCGAGCTGGCCATGGCCTGCCATGTCCGCGTCGCCGACCCGCGGGCCCGGCTGGGCCAGCCGGAGATCAACCTGTTCCTGCCCCCCGGCTTCGGCGGCACCCAGCGCCTGCCCCGCCTGCTGCTGCGCCGGGACCCGGAGCACGGCGCCGCGCGGGCGCTGGAGATCCTGCTGTCGGGCCGCACGGTGGACGCCGGCACCGCGCTGGCCATCGGGCTGGTGGACGTGATCGCCCGCGGCGCCGACGACGCCCTGACCCTGGCGCAGTCGATGGCGCGGGAGCGGGCGCTCGGGACAAAGCCCTCCCCCGTCGCAGATGGAGGAGGGTCGGGCGGGGGCCCGGTGCGGCCACCCGCCGGCATCGACCGCCTTCTCCATCAGGCCCGGTCGGTCGGCCGCGGCCCGGTGGCCGAGGCGATCGTGCGGCTGGTGGAGTGCGGCCTGCGCGACGGCTTCGCCGCCGGTTCGGCGGCCGAGATCGACGCCTTCGCCGCCTTCCTGCTGGACGCGGAGAACGGTGCCCGCAAGGGCATCGCCCTGTTCCTGGAGAAGAAGTCGCCGCCCCTGCCCGCCCGGCCGCGGCCGGACGGCGCGACCCTGCCGGTGGGCAGCCCCTTCGTCCCCGGCGCCACACCGCTGCCCCGCTTCCAGCGCGCCCACGCGGTGGTGCGCGACGCGCTTACGGGTGCCGCCGTCCACGGCGACCCCACGGCGGCGGAGGTGGAGGTGACCATCCCCGTGCCGGAACCCGGCCCCAACCAGGCGCTGCTCTACGTGCTGGCGTCGGAGGTCAACTACAACGACGTCTGGGCCATCACCGGCATCCCCGTCTCCCTGTTCGACGAGCACGACGAGGACGTGCACGTCACCGGCTCCGGCGGCATCGCCATGGTGGTGCGCACCGGCGAGGCGCTGCAGGCCGAGGGCCGGCTGCAGGTGGGCGACCTGGTCGCCGTCTATTCCGGCGTCTCCGACCTGCTGGATCCCGAGGCCGGGCGCGACCCCATGGCCACGGCCTTCCACATCCAGGGCTACCAGTCGCCCGACGGCAGCCACCAGCAGTTCATGCTGGCCGACGGGCCGCAGCTCTTCCCGCCGCCGCCGGGGCTGACGCTGGAACAGGCGGGCAGCTACATGCTGGCGGCCGGCACCGCCTACCGCGCCCTGTTCACGGCATTGGACGCGCACCCGGGGGCCCGCGTGCTGGTGGAAGGGGCGGCGGGCGGCACCGGCGCCTGGACGGTGGAGCTGGCGCTGGCCCGGCGCCTGACGGTGACCGGCATGGTGTCGTCGCCCGGACGCGCCGCGGCGCTGGCCCGGCGCGGCGCCGGTTCGGTCAACCGCAGCGACTTCCCGGACACCTTCACCCGCATCCCCGCCGACCCCGCGGGGTGGGCCGCCTGGGCGGCCGCCGGGGCGCCGTTCCTCGACGCGGTGCGCGCCGCCAACGGCGGCCGTCTCGTCGACCACGCGGTGAGCCATGCGGGGGAGACCAGCTTCCCCCGCTCCTTCCAGGCGCTGGCGCCGGGCGGCAGCCTGACCTTCTTCGGGGCGTCGTCGGGCTACCACATGACCTTCCTCGGCAAGCCGGGCACCGCGGAGCCGGCGGAGATGCTGCGCCGGGCGCGGCTGACGCCGGGCGAATCGGTGCTGGTGTTCTACGGCGCCGGCGCCGTCGGCCTGCGCGACGACCCGGCGCTGGCCGCCATCGAGGCGGCGCGCGCGGGCGGAGCCCGCCTGTGCGTCGTCACCGACACGGACGCCGAGCGGGATTTCGTGCTGTCGCTGGGCTACGGCGAGGCGCTGGCCGGGGCGGTGTCGCTGGCGGAGCTGCGTCGGCGGGTGCCGCACTTCCGCTGGCCCGACACCATGCCCGACCTGCCCGACCCGCAGGCCGAGACGGCCGCCTTCAAGGAGGCGGTGCGCCTGTTCACCGAGGACACCTTCAAGCCGCTGGCCCGGGCGGTGGGCGGCGTGCTGCGCGCCGCCGACAACCCCCGGGGCATGCCGGACGTGGTGGTGGAGCGCGCCCGGCGCGACACGCTGGCGGTGTCGGTCATGCTGGTCAAGCCGCACACCGGCCGCGTCGTCTATTGCGGCGCCATGGCGGACGGCGACGGGAACGGCCGCCGCTACAGCTTCTACGCCCCGCAGGTGTGGATGCGCCAGCGCCGCATCCTGATGCCGACCGCCGCCATCGTCGGCACCCACCTGTGCAACGCCGCGGAGATCGCCGCCCTCAACCGCATCATCGCGTCCGGTGCGGTGCAGGTGCCGGCGGTCCATCTCGGCGCCTGGGACAGCCTGCCGGCGCTGCACCAGGCCATGTGGGAGAACCGCCTGCCCGAAGCGACCGGCGGGGCCGCCAAGGCGGTGGTCAACCACGCCCTGCCGGAGCCGGGGCTGACGTCGCGCGACGACCTGCTGATCGCCTGGGCGGCGCGGGCGTCAGGGGCTTGAGTCGTCCGGGGCCGGGGCCGGGGCCGGCGCCGATTCCGGGGCCGGGGGAGCGTCGGGTGCGGCTGCGGACGGCACCGGCGGGCGCGGGCGCGGTGCCCGCGTCTTCTTCAGCAGCAGCGCGAAGGGCTTGAGCATCCGGTCGAACAGGGTGGGATCGTTCTCCAGCCGGGACAGGGCGAAGGCCGCGGCCTCCAGCGTCGACACGCTGTCGCGCCGCGGCTCGCGCCGCGTCTGGCCGTAGAGGGAGCGGAAGCGCGGGTTGAGCACCAGCCGGCGGCACTTCAGCAGCCAGGGGTTCCGCCACCACAGGGTCTTGGCCTGGCTCCAGGTGCCGTCCAGCAGGATGATGCCGTCCAGCCCCGCCAGCACGGCGTCGCTGTCGGCCAGCGCCTTGCCGTTCCGGTCGACCGCGGCGATCTCCTCGCGGGGCCCCTCCCCCGCCTGCTTGGCGGCGCCCAGGTAGAGGACGCCCCAGCGCTTGTAATCCACCTCGTGGCCGAGGATGCGCTTCAGCCCCGGCCAGGACAGGCCGACGCGCACCGTCGCGTTCTTCAGTTGCAGGCGGGTGATCTGGGCCGTGCCCAGCACCTCGCGCTTCTCCTGCGGGTGTTCGAGGATCACCACGGCGATGCGGTTGTCGACGGGATCGATGGCCTCGCAGACGCACAGGTGCTGCGGTTTGAGGCAGGTGGCGCAAGTTTCGGCAGGAATGGACATGACGGTCTCGGCTGGCGCGGGATGGGCGGGAATATGGAGCGGAACGGCGCCGAAGGGAACCGCGCTGCGTCATGACCTGTGTCAAGAATGGGTCCGGAACTTGCATGGTAGCGTACAGGCACACAGGTCGGGGACGGTGGGTTTCGGTCAAAGGACCACCCCGGAGCACCCCGAAGCTCATGAAGGAGGCCTGCCATGCTGCCCGTCCACATCGCCGCCCGCGAACTCGACCGCCGGCGCGCCGAGCGCTCGGCAGAAATTGCCCGGCAACTTCCGCTCTACGCGGAAGATCCTGCCTACCTGGAGCCGCCGGCCGACGGCGCCGACGCGCCGCGGCGGGAGCCGGACTGGGCGTCGGATTACTGACACCGCGCGTCCGGTTTGCGACGGGCCTTGCGGAACGGGCCGGCTGCCCCCATTTGGTTAATCGGTTCTTCAACAACGGAAAGGAGGTGATCCCGTGTCTCATTGCGTCGCCCTGCGGCCGCTCGCCGCCCACGGGATCCCCGCCACGGCAGGGTTCCCCGCCGTCTGACGACGGAGCGCGGCGGTCCGAACGGACCGCGGCAGGCAATGGAAGGGCCGCCCCCTCGGGGGCGG
>NZ_KE386932.1:0-4922 GCF_000429625.1 Azospirillum halopraeferens DSM 3675 | reverse complement strand
GCTCTGGTTTTGCCGGATTTTCCGAGCAGAATCAGAGCAGGACCATTTGGCGTGGCGCGACCGCTTCGCTTTTTGCCGGCTCGCCAAGAAGCAGGTGCATACGAGCGTATTGCTTGTCAGTGACCTGAAGCGCCCGAACGCTACCCTTCGGTGGCAGTCGTTTGATGACGCGCTGCATGTGTTTACTAACGGCGTCCTCGCCACGACACACCCGGGCATATACAGAGAGCTGTAGCATCATATACCCGTCGTCCTTGAGGAACGTGCGGAAACGGGTCGCATTTCGGCGTTCCGCCTTAGTTCCAACAGGCAGATCGAAGAATATGAAGAGCCACAAGATCCGCACCTCCTCCGACTTCACCGCCGCCTCCGCTCAGAAGGATGGCAAGACAAGCAACGCGGCCGTCTTTGCGTCCATCGCTCGAGCCAGGGCGTTCGCCGTTAGCTCGGTGGCGGCCAACAAGGTGACCTCGTCATCCCCGAATCGAACCGGTTCCAAAATTGCACCGGCCATAGCTTGGCGATCATTCCGCGTCAGGTCACCTCGGCTTGGCGCTCCCTCCGGGGCCAACTTCCAGGCGAGTCGGTCCACGACGGGACGAAATGGCTCCACCAGATCGTCAGCCAGATTGAAGGCGTTCGTGGCGCTGTCATGGTGCAAGCCGAAGGCGGGCAGGAACCCGGCAGCCACCAAAGCCCGCGCTACTGCCGACCGAACGACGGCGTAGCCGTAATTCAGCAGCTTGTTACGCCGGTCGCCCTCATCGTCACGCCGGAACTCGGGCCACAGGTGCTTCCAGTATTCCCTCGCTGCGCGCGCCTCGACGTTGTCAGGATCACCCGATCGCACCTGCTGGGCAACGGCCACCAGAGTCGCGGCACCGCCCCGTCCAAGTTCGGCCAACACAGCGGCTTGATTGGCAATTTTCGCCTGGACAATGGCTTGCCAAAAGCGCTTTCGGAGTGGAGCCGAAAGACCGACTTGACGTCGCGCAACGTCGCCCTGTCGGAAATGCCGGTGAAAAGGCAGCAGCACTCCAGACGGCATATGGGTTGCGTCGGTGACGATCAAAGCAATTCCTGCCTCGGCAAAAGCCGAGAGAAGGGCGCTCGTGAAGCTGGCCTGCGGCGTGTCAACCACCAGACACGCAATGTCCTCCAGTGCGAGACGTACGTCTCCATCATCCTGGGCCACCACCATTTGCCCACTGGCGAGCGAGAGGCGTGCCGGCCGGCTCAGGTGCACGGCACGCCATGCCATGTCCGGGTCTCCCGTTGGATTTCGAAACGTCGACCAAGACGATCTACGTGAAACTTACGGATACAGCCCAGTGTCCGCGCACCAATTCCTTCTCGAACCTCCGTATTATCATTCTGCATTGACACCATCAATGCGCCGGTACTGCGGTTTGCGCCGCGAAAATACCCTTCTATTATTGTACCATCACGTTTGGTAAGTTGGACGTAACTGAAAGGGCGCAAACTGAACAAGAACTCGTGTTCGGCTTCGATTTCCGGCCACTCCGTCTCCTCCTTATATGCCTGAATGGCACGATTGGGTGGAAATGGCCAACCCTCCGAATCCATCACTTGGTGTGGGTACACAGGAACCAAATAAAACTCGAATCCATGCTTTGGTTTTGCTTTTCGGAAAACGTCAATCCTCACCATCTCTCCGCGCTCGGCAGCACCCTCGCGGACAAGTACGTCAACTTTCTTGCTGGTTGCGACACGCACTTTCGAAATTGGGTCTCCTTTGGGGGACAAGGGCAGCATGCTCTTCGGCTTACCTGCGTCGATCCAAGTGCGCAGCGAATCGACAAGCCGATGGTTACGCTCTGCGTCTTTGATGCGAGCAAGATCGCTAACGGTAAGTTTCTCAACGGCTTTTCGCTCAAAAATGACGGCTTTTCCGTCCCGCTCCCGAATTTGACGAATCGTCGCCGCATGCCCTTCGCCGCGTGCCCGGTGGCGTTCGGGGCGAGAGACGAACACCCCTGCAAATGCGGTCCGAGCCTGTTCGGTGAAGCCCAACCATGGCGGTGCGAATGCCCGGAAGTCACGCGGCGCTCCCAACCGCTCGGCTTCCTGGAACGCGCGGGTGAGGCGGTTCAACGCGCCTTCACCGGTGGCCGCCACAACCAAAGCATCCAGCGCATGATGACGATCGTCGCTTAGACGTTGACCATCCGGTCCCTTCTTCAGATCGTTCACCCCCCACGCTCGACGCAATCGGTCCGTCAAGGGGCCGGGCCGCGCGAATACGTGTCGGCGTCCATCATCGGGATATAGCCGGGAGAGAAGATCAATCAAAACCCGGCAAGCATACCGCGTGTCATTAAGGTTGCGCTCCCGGAATCGCTTTTCGAGTATGACGGCATCCTTCAATAGAAAGTTCCGCTTCTTTCGTCCCTTCATACCTTTGAGTGTTTCGATGCGAGCAACAAACGCTTCCCAGTCGTTCTCGCTCAAGTCTGCAGAAAACCATTCAAACGGAGTGCGCCCCCTCTTCTTCTGATTCGCTTTAGCAAAACAAAGTGTTTTGTTGACAAAACTGTCATCACCCGAGCGACTCCACGGCAATATATGATCAACCTGCACTATGTTATCGGATCCAACGACCGCTGTGATCGAGATCGCCTCGTCCGTATAGAGGCACCGGCCGTTTTGTTCTTTCCAAAGCTCGAAGCGGAGGAGTTCCTCGCCGTTCAGCGGTGGCCGACCCAGGTTCTCGGTAAATTCATCATGCAACCGGCCCTTCTCGCGGTTGCGCCGATCGATGCCACGGCTGATCTCGTCGCGTTCCTCCTGGCTTTTGCCGACGTCACGGGCAAGTTCGACGTGAATACGCCCGGGAAGCCCAAACTCTGCAATGAGGGCCCGTACCTGCTTAACGGCCTCGGTGAGCGCCTTGCGCGCGATCGGATTGGCGATGTCCTCAATCACTATCATCTGACGCGCTGCATGATCGAATCCGGCGGCTTTGCATGCCTCCGAATACACGAGCCCCTGTTCCAGGAAAGGGATGATGGCGCGACAGGCTGTCGCGGAGATATGCCCGGCTTTCTTAAATTCCTCGAAGTCCCCTTTCTCCGCCGCTGCCATGAGAATGTCGAGCAGAAGCGACGGCAGTCCGGCCTCAGCGAGCCCGGCATGAATGGAATCGAGTTCATCACGAAAGGCGAAGATCGCTGCGATGCGGTCGAGGACCTCCGGCGTTGCCAGCAGTGATCGCCACGGGCTCTCGCCCATGGCGCGTCGTAAAGCAAAGCTACCGGGTGTTGCTGCGCCGGAACGAGCAACGACGTCGCGACTCTTTTCGTCGGCCGGTGACACGCCATCAAAACGCCAATGATCGTCCAGTGCCAACAGCCGGCGCAATCGTGCAAATGACAGTCCGCGGTTGGACCCCATGTCGGCCGATGCCACTGCGATCTGCTCCTGTGACAGGGCGACCTCTTCCCGACCGCGTCGCAGCCGCAACGCCGCCAGCCGCGACAGAAGTCGAAAGCGTTCATAGCTGTATGCATGGCGTGCTGCACGCTTTTCGCCCGTGATAAAAGGGCAATCGCCAACGCTGTCTTCGCTGTCGCCTATGGGACGTTGGAAGAACGCCAACTCACGGTAGGCACGCTCCAAATCCTGTGAGGCCAGGTGGTTTCGAAAGATGCGCTGCCGATCAAACAACAACGCAATTTCCTTCTCTTGATCCGCACGCAGAATCGAGCGGTCGTATCCAGAATCACGGTTGCGTTTCCGCCCGGCAAAAGCGGGGTCGCATGCAAACATCTCGCCTACTGTACGCCATGACGCCAACCGTGCCGACGTCTCGGCAATGGACATCAACATGTTGGAGGAATCCTTGGGCGCGTTGGCGCCCCGGTCACGCTTGCTATTCGACCTGAAGCCACGGTGTTTGGCGATGTGGAGGAGAACAGCGGCCAGTTCCTGGCCGTTTAAAGCCCTATCAAGTCCTTGCGCACGCAGTGCCCACGGATCAAGCCGCGCCGCAGTGAATGCTTCGGGTTCAGCATCGTCGACCAGACCGAAGCGCCGGCACAGCGCCCGGACATCCTTCATCCGCCGTGCCCGACGGCGTGTAACCCTCCGCATCAGTCGGTTGCTGCGGCGGATCTGATTGGTGGGCGTTCGATCCTTGTCAGTTTCAGGGACGTCAAAGCAGCGGGATCCCATAGCGATGATCTCTTGGGTGTCTTCACGGATCAGCGCCCAGCCGCACGATCCAATCCCGAGATCTATCCCCAGTGACGTATCGCCTAAACTACCCATGACCGCCCCTCTGCCACTCACGAGTGCAAAAAAACATTGACCGAGAAGGGGGCGCTATGCAACATGGTTTCGGGAGCCGGTAGGGAAGCCACGGTAAGTGGTTTTCCACTGAAGGATTACCCCGGCCGCAAGGCTGGGGGATTCCTCAACATCTATGTTTAGATAGAAAGTTGGCGTCGCTGCCAGGGCGTGAAAGCCACAGGGTATAATGCGGTCCACCAAGTTGGACGGCGCAGCCCAACGAAATTTTCAAGCGGAGCGTTTTCAAGCACTGGAATGCTACGTTTGGGCTGGCGTAGATGGTGCGGTGGCCACCTCGGATCTTCTTGCGGTTCCGGCAGATTCTTACTGCAGAAGTCTAGACTGAATCTGACAATTAACTATTGCCCAGCCCCACACACAAGGTGCAGGGAGGCGGCTGAACTCGGCGAGAATGAGAGACGCCTCGTCGGATGCTCCGGAGTGTGATGGTGGAAAATGGGCAGTGATCCCGTGTCTGGTTGCGTCGCCCTGCGGCCGCTCGCCGCTCTCGGGATACCCGCCACGGCAGGGTTCCCCGCCGTCTGACGACGGAGCGCGGCGGTCCGAACGGACCGCGGCAGGCAATGGAAGGGCCGCCCCCTCGGGGGCGG
>NZ_AUCF01000047.1 GCF_000429625.1 Azospirillum halopraeferens DSM 3675 | reverse complement strand
GCCTTGCCGGCCCCCACCACCACGGTGCGCCCCTTCGGCGGGGCCGGCAGGTGCGGCGGCACGCAGACCGCCGGCAGCGCCGCATCCACCGCGGCCCGGAACATGGCTTCCAGCAGGTGCCGGGGGGTTTCCATGGGTGTCTCCGTTCGCTTCGATGGCCCTCCCCCGCCTCCGGGCGGGGGAGGAGGTTGGCGCCGGGTGGCTACTCCGCCGCCGGGGTGCCGCCGATCTCGAAGTTGGCCAGCGTCTCCAGGGCGCGGACCATGGCGGAGTGGTCCCAGGCCTTGCCGCCGCGGGCGGCGCAGGCGTTGAACAGCTCCTGCGCCGTCGCCGTGTTGGGTAGGGCAACGCCCAGCGCGCGGGCGGTCGCCAGCGCCAGGTTCAGGTCCTTCTGGTGCAGCTCGATGCGGAATCCGGGATCGAAGGTGCGCTTGACCATGCGCTCCCCGTGCACCTCCAGGATGCGGGAGTTGGCGAAGCCCCCCATCAGCGCCTGGCGCACCCTGGCCGGGTCGGCGCCGGCACGGGCGGCCAGCAGCAGGGCCTCGCCCACCGCCTCGATGGTCAGGGCGACGATGATCTGGTTGGCGACCTTGGTGGTCTGGCCGTCGCCGTTGCCGCCGACGAGCGTGATGTTCTTGCCCATCAGCTCGAACAGCGGCTTCACCGTGGCGAAGGCGGCGTCCGGGCCGCCGACCATGATGGTCAGCGACGCCGCTTTGGCACCGACCTCGCCGCCCGACACCGGGGCGTCCAGGTAGTCGCAGCCCAGCGCGTTGATGCGCGTCGCGAAGCCCTTGGTGGCGACCGGCGAGATGGAGGACATGTCCACCACGATCTTGCCCGCCGACAGCCCCTCGGCGACACCGTCGGCGCCGAACAGCACCGCCTCCACGTCCGGGGTGTCGGGGACCATGATGAACACGATCTCCGCCTGCTCCGCGACCGCCCGGGCCGAGGCGCAGACGGTGGCGCCGCCGGCGGTGAGGGCGTCGGGAACGGTGCCGATGGTGTGGACGAACAGGGTGTGCCCGCCCGCCTGCAGGTGCCCCGCCATGGGCGCGCCCATGATGCCCAGGCCGATGAAGCCGATCTTGCTCATGTCTCGTCCTTTCCGATGGGTCCGTGTGTGGTCAGCGCACCAGGCAGGGGCGCTTGTTGTCGAAGGTCCAGCCGGGGATGATGTGCTGCATGGCCACGGCGTCGTCGCGCGCCCCGAGGCCGTGCGCCTTGTAGAGTTCGTGCGCCCGCTCCAGCGCGTCCATGTCGACGGTGATGCCCAGGCCCGGTGCCGTCGGCACCGCCACCGTGCCGTTCACGATGCGCAGCGGTTCCTTCGTCAGGTGCTGGCCGTCCTGCCAGATCCAGTGGGTGTCGATGGCGGTGATGCGTCCGGGTGCGGCGGCGGCCACATGGGTGAACATGGCCAGCGAGATGTCGAAATGGTTGTTGGAGTGGGACCCCCACGTCAGCCCCCAGGCGTCGCACATCTGCGCCACGCGCACCGATCCCTGCATGGTCCAGAAATGCGGGTCGGCCAGGGGGATGTCCACGGACCGGAGCTGGATGGCATGGCCCATCTGGCGCCAGTCCGTGGCGATCATGTTGGTGGCCGTCGGCAGACCGGTGGCGCGGCGGAACTCCGCCATCACCTCGCGCCCCGAATAGCCCTGCTCGGCCCCGCAGGGGTCCTCCGCGTAGGCCAGCACGTCACCCCGGCCCTTGCACAGCCGCACCGCCTCGTCCAGCGACCACGCCCCGTTGGGGTCCAGCGTGATGCGGGCGTCGGGGAAGCGGCGGGCGAGCGCGGTGACCGCCTCCATCTCCCGCTCACCCTCAAGCACCCCGCCCTTCAGCTTGAAGTCGTTGAAGCCGTAGCGGGCGTGCGCCGCCTCGGCCAGGCGCACCACCGCGTCGGGCGTCAGCGCCGCCTCGTCGCGCAGGCGCAGCCAGTCGTCGTCGGCGTCGGTCGCGGCCCGGTAGGGCAGGTCCGTCTTCGTGCGGTCGCCGATGAAGAAGAGATAGCCCAGCATCTCCACCGTGTCGCGCTGCTGCCCGTCGCCCAGCAGCGCCGCCACCGGCACTCCCAGCGCCTGCCCCAGCAGGTCGAGCAGCGCCGCTTCGATCGCCGTCACCACGTGGATGGTGGTGCGCAGGTCGAAGGTCTGCAACCCGCGCCCGCCGGCGTCGCGGTCGGCGAAGCGCCGGCGCACCGCGTTCAGCACCGCGTTCCATTCCCCGACCGTGCGGCCCACCACCAGGGGGCGCGCCTCCTCCAGCGTGCGGCGGATCGCTTCGCCGCCGGGCACCTCACCCACCCCGGTGTGGCCGGCGCTGTCGCGCAGGACCACGACATTGCGGGTGAAGAAGGGCGCATGCGCGCCGCTGAGGTTGAGCAGCATGCTGTCGTGGCCGGCGACCGGGACGACCAGCATCTCGGTCACGGTGGGGGCACCCTGCGGGGCCTTGGTCGTTGGCTCGGACACGGTCCGGATCTCCCGTTTGCTGGATCGGCGGCGCACCCGCCGTGCAGTTATGTTAGCGCTGACATCCGTGACGATAGCGCGGCGAACAGTCCGAATCCAAGCCTTTTCTTCACGCGAGCGGCGCAGAAATCCGCGGATGAGGATCATCAACTCAGCTTCGGACGGGCCGCCTGCGGCATTCGCACGCATTCGCCGAAGAACGGTTGACAGCGCTGTCATTCTCGTGGCAGCCTCAATGATAGCGCTGTCAAACAGTCAGCGAATGCCCGACACCCATGGGAGGATTTCAGAAATGAACAGCATGCTCACGACGCTCGGCGCCGGCGCGCTGGGCCTCGCGCTGGCCACCGCGCCGGTCGCGGCGACGGCCCAGCCGATCAGCGGCAATCTGCGGGTCGTCGTCGGCTCGACCTCCACCGGCGGCGACACCTACCAGAACGCCAGCATCGTCGCCGAGGCCCTGGGGCAGAAGCTGGGCGTCAACGTCAAGGTGGATCCGGTCGGCGCCACCGAGGCGTTCAAGGCCATCACGCGCGACACCCGCGGCAACACGGTGATGATCTTCCACGACCAGTCGTATCTGGGGAACCTCTACGGCGTGCGCGGCTACGACGACATCTTCGAGACGTACCGGATCGGCCCGACCGTGGCGATCAACCCCGGCAACGCCTATCTCGTGCCCAAGAAGTCCCCCTACCAAACCATCGAGGACGTCATCGCCGCCGCCGGCGAGGGCAAGCGCGTCCGCGTCGCCATCGAGCCCGGCGGTGTGTCCGAAATCGGCTTCAGCGCCCTGAAGAACGCGGTGCGCGCCAAGCATCCGGGGTCCGAGGGCAACGTCGTCGCCATCAACACGGGGTCGCAGGCGGACAAGAACCAGCTCCTGTTCGACGGGCAGGCGGACGTGATCCACGGCTCGGTCCAGGCGAACGAGCAGTACACCCGCCTGCCGGAGACCGACCAGAAGGCCATGCGCTTCGTCTGGCTGACATCGAGCCGCGACGTCATCAACCAGGCCAATCCTGAAGGCATCGGCGAGACCGGCCGTGACGACATGCTGAAGTACGTGGAGCCGAACACCGTTGTCCCGCGCGCCGACGGCCAGCCCTTCGTCTTCGACAAGGACTTCTTCTTCATCTACAACGCGAAGATGAGCGACGAGGCGGTTGCCGCCATCGATCAGGCGCTGGCCGGGATCTACGCCGACGGCAAGATCCAGACGACCCAGAAGAACGCCTTCTTCATCCCCAACTTCAAGCCCTCGGGCGAGGCGCACGCCTACCTGCAGGAGAAGCGCGACCAGTACCGGCAGATCATCGAGGCGATCCGCCAGTAGACCATCCGGCCTTCCCCGCCGCCGGCGGGGGAGGCCCGTCCTTCACAACAGGGGAACGCGATCATGGACGGCGGCCTCTCCTCGCTCCTCGCCGTGTCGGTGGACTTCAGCGAGTCCCACCTGTTCTTCCCGAGGATCGTCTTCGCGGTGCTGGTGGTGCTCTTCCTGGCGGTGCTGGTCACCAAACGGCGGGAAATCGCCGCGTCGGCCGGACGCCTGCGGCAGGAGGTGCGCGACACCGACCGGATGCGGCTGCTGGGCACCATCGGGTTGACCGTCGCCTATTTCCTGACCATGCCCGTGGTCGGGGACGTCTACCCGCACAGCGGGCTGGGATTCTACCTGACGTCCATCCCGTACCTGTTCCTTCTGTCGCTGCTGTACCTGCACGTCCGGCGCGGCCGGCCGCTCCTGATCGCCGCCGTCAACGCCGTCGTGGCGCCCAGCGTCGCCTGGTACGTGCTCGCCCGCCTCTTCAATCTCAGCCTGCCCTAGATCAATCCGATGGAGCGGCCCCGGGTTTTCTGGAAACCCGGGCCGCTCCGGGCGCCGGGGAGTACCCGCCATGGAATTCCTGTCCCTACTGACGCCGCAGTTCTTCGTCCTGGTCGCCGGCGGCACCATGGTCGGCATCCTGTTCGGGGCGATTCCCGGAATGACCGCCACCATGGCGGTGGCCGTGTGCCTGCCGCTCACCTATTCGCTGGGGCTGGTCGACGGGCTGGCGCTGCTGCTGGGCCTGTACGTCGGCGGCATTTCCGGCGGCCTGGTGCCGGCCATCCTGCTGAACATCCCCGGCACGCCCTCGTCGATCACCACCACCTTCGACGGCTACCCCATGACGCAGAAGGGCGAGGGGGAGCGGGCGCTGAAGCTGGCCATCTACGCCTCGCTGTTCGGCGGCCTGTTCAGCCTGGCGGTGCTCTACCTCTTCGCGCCGGCGCTGGCCGATTTCGCCATCAAGTTCTCCTACATCGAGAAGTTCCTGATCATCCTGCTGGCGCTGACGGTCATGGCCGCCCTGTCGAGCAGCCTGATCGTCGGGATCTTCAGCGGCGTGCTCGGCATCTTCATCAGCCTGGTCGGCACCTATCCCACCTCGGTCGGCGGCAACGGCGAGGTGCGGCTGATGCCCGAGGCGCTGATCCCCTATCTGGAAAGCGGCTTCGCTCTGCTGCCGGTGCTGATCGGCGTCTTCGGCGTCGCCGCCATCCTGGCCGAGGCCGCGCAGGGCGTGCGCGAGGAAACCGCCGCCGATCGCCTGCGCCTCACCACGGGCAAGCCGTTTTCCCTGTCGCTGTTCCGCGGCCAGGGGGTGAACCTGGTGCGTTCCGCCTCCATCGGGACCTTCGTCGGCATCCTGCCGGGGGTCGGCGGCAGCGCCGCGTCGGTGCTGTCCTACAGCCAGGAAAAGAACTTCTCGCGCAACCCGGAACAGTTCGGCAAGGGCGCTCCGGCCGGCGTCATCGCCTCGGAATCGGCCAACAACGGGCTGACCGGCGGCGCGCTGGTGCCGCTGCTGTCGCTGGGCATTCCCGGCGACAGCACCACGGCCATCCTCATCGGCGCCTTCGCCCTGCAGGGCATCCAGGTCGGGCCGCTGTTCATCGGCGAGAACCCGCAGATCTGGAACTCCATGATCGTCGCGCTGCTGGCCGCCAACGCCGTCATGTTCCTGATGATGTACTTTGCCATCCGCCACCTCGCGCGGCTGGTGCTGATCCCCAAATACGTGCTCTACCCCATCATCCTGATGATGTCGGTGGTCGGTGCCTACACCATCAACTACGGCATCATGTTCGACGTGTGGACGCTGCTGCTGTTCGGCGTGCTGGCCTTCGTCGGGCAGAAGCTGGGGCTGGAGGTGGCACCCTTCATCATCGGCTTCATCCTGGGGCCGGCGGCGGAGATCTACTTCGTGAAGAGCATCGAGTCGTTCGGGACGCTCACCATCTTCTTCACCAAGAGCCCCATCGCCATGGTGCTGTGGGTGCTGATCGCCCTGTCGGTGGGACTGTCCATCTACCTGGCGCGCCGTGCCGCCGGACGCGGGCCCGACGATCCCGCGGCGGAGCGCGGCGCCTGAACGCCCCTGCCGGCCGGCCCCCGGATTTTGCTTGATCGCGCGCCGGGGGCCGGGGCTTTCTTCCAGCCGCCCCAGCCCCGGAGCACGGACCCCCGATGACGGATGAGACGCTGAAGGACGCACGACCGGCGGGCCGCCGCGGCTCGGAAGCGGTGACCATGGAGGAGGTGGCGCGGGTGGCCGGCGTCTCCACCATCACCGTCTCGCGCGCCATCAGCGCCCCGCACAAGCTGTCGGCGGCGACGCTGGACAAGGTGAACCGGGCCATCGAGCGCACCGGCTACGTCCCCAACCTGGTGGCGGGCGCACTGGCGTCCAGCCGCAGCCGGCTGGTGGCGGCGGCGGTGCCGCTGATCAGCAACCCCGTCTACGCCGAGACGATCCACGGCTTCATCGCCCCGGTGAAGGAGGCCGGCTATCAGGTCCTGTTCGGCGAATCCGGCTACACCGAATCCGAGGAGGAGGCGCTGATCGCCGCGGTGCTGAGCCGGCGGCCGGACGGCATCCTGCTGACCGGGGTGCGCCACAGCGCCCGCTGCCGGCGCATGCTGCTGTCGGCGGCCGTGCCGGTGGTGGAGATCTGGGACCTGACGCAGACGCCCGTCGACGTGGTGGTGGGATTCTCCCACGAAGCGGTGGGCGAGACGGTGGCGGCCTTCGCGGCGGAGCATGGCTACCGCGCCTTCGGCGTCGTCTCGGTGGACGACGAGCGCGCCATGGTCCGCAAGGCCAGCTTCGCCCGGGCGCTGGCGCGCCGCGGCCTCGGCCCGCTGCACGACGCCACCTTTCCCGGCCCGGCCAGCCTGCAGCTCGGCCGCGACGGGCTGTCGGCCCTCATCCGCGACGGCTTCGCCGACGGGGTGGTGTTCTGCAGCTCCGACGTGCTGGCCCAGGGCGTGCTGACCGAGGCGCTGGCGCGCGGCCTGACCATACCCGGACAGGTGTCGGTCATCGGCTTCGGCGATCAGAGCTTCGCGCGCGCCACCTTCCCGGCGCTGACCACGGTGCACATCGACCGCGCCTCCATGGGCCGCTGCGCGGCGCGCAAGCTCCTGGACCGCATCCGCGGCGCCGCGGTGCCCGACCGGGTGGTCGATGTGGGCTTCGCCATCGTCGAGCGGGAGAGCACGCGGCGGCGCTAGCAGCGCCATCCGCCGCCCGTTGCCCGCCCGATCAGCGGCCGGCGCGCAGCCAGCCCTTCTTCTGGCCGAGGAACCAGCCGTAGAACGGCCATTCCGTCTGGGCGTGGTCGGGGCCCAGGCGGCGGAAGCGGTCCAGCGTCTCCGGGCCGGGCGGGCCGGCGGTCTCGAACTCGGCCAGCAGGGCGGCGCGCTCCGCCTCGTCCAGGGCGGCGAAGCGGGCGCGCAGGGCGGCCACCGCCATCTTGTGGTCGCCCGCGCTCTCCGCTCCGGCGACGGGGACGGCGCTGCCGGCGATGGCGGCCACCGCCTCCATCTCGTCGCTGTTGGCGTAGTCGTCGCGCAGGGCCGCCTTCATGTAGGGCTTGCCCAGCTTGCGGGTGCCGCGGCCGCGCTGGGAGCGCACATACTCGATGTTGGCGTGCAGGCGACGCGCGTCGTGGTCGGACACCGCCTTGGCGGCCTCCGCCTCGGTGAAGCCGAACTCCTGCTGCAGCGTCTCGAAATAGCCGCGCTTGCCCTCCTCCACCTCGGCGCCGGAGGTGGCGGCGCGCGCCGCGAACTCGCCCGGCGTGCTGGTGCCCTTCAGGCAGCTGCGCACGTAGGCGTTCTTGTTCTGCGGCTTGTAGCCCGCCTTGAAGTCGGCCTCGCACAGGCGGATGACCTCCTCCACCCGCGCCAGCCCGATCTTCTCGATGTACTCCACCGCCGCCGCCTTGTTGATGTTGTAGCTGGACAGGCGGCGGACCACGTGGCCGCGCTCGGCGTCGTTGCGCTTCTCCAGCATGGCCTGGCGGAACAGCTCCGGCAGGGTGTGGGCGTCGAGGGCGAGGGAGAACTGGAACTCCCGCTTGCGCGTCACCGTGAACTCGATGCCGTAGGCGGCGCGGTTCTGGCGCAGCGTCTTGGTGGCGACCTGGATGTCGGAGGCCTGGGAGATCTCGTCCACTGCCGGCTTGAGGACGTAGCGGTTGAGGTCGGCGAAGACGGGATAGCGGTCGGGACCGACGCCCAGCAGGATGCGCAGGTCGGCGACCCGGATGATCTCCGACGGCGACGGCTTGTCGGGGTTGCGCTGGAGCGTGCGCTGCAGCACCTCGTAGAGCTTCTGGCTGTACTGGAAGGCGAAGGCGCGCTGGGTCACCAGGTTGATGTTGGTGACCAGCCGCTTTTCCCGCATGATCTGGTGGATGCGCGGGTTCAGGCGGTACTTGATGAAGCCGCGCTCGGGCACCATGCCGTCCTTGGAGCGCACGCGGTAGGCGTACTCGCTGAGGAAGGTGGTGGCGGTGACCGTCATCTCCCCCTCCGGGTCCACGTCGGCCTCGGCCTCCGCCTCGCCGTCGCCGCCCTCCCCGTCCGGCTCCGGATCCCGCTCGCCCGGCCACACCAGCTTGCCCCAGGTGATCTTGGTCAGCAGCAGCTCGTCCAGCACCCGCTCCAGGAACTGGGTGTTGTGGGAGTTCTCCGCCCCCAGCAGCAGGCGCACGTCGCGCACGGGGATGCGGCGGACCGTGTTCTCCTCGCTGGGATTGAGCTGTTCGTTCAGCAGGATGGCGTTGACCAGGTAGGCGGCCGCCATGGAGACGTAGTTGGGGCTGTTGATCAGGTCGTCGGGCTTGCCCAGCTCGATCCGGCTGATCTCCGTCTTCATGTCGCTGCCGCCCCTCGTTGCCCGCCGGCCGTACGCACCCCGGCCGCCCGTATTGTCCGGCCGGGAGGGCATGAGTCAAGGCCTAACCATGGAATCGCGATTCCACCTTTTGAATCGCGAGTCGCCGCGGCCACCTGCACGCCGGGGTGGGCGAACCATGGAAGACGGTGGGAAAGGGAGGGGACGGGACGCCCCGTCAAACATGGAAAGCGGTGGGAATGCGACTCCGAGTCCCGGCCCCCGCCCGGACTCCCGCAGGGGCCGGACTCTCGGCGTGGATTCAAGGATTTGTGCGCGTTTCACGACGTTTCACGGCGGCTTCGGCCGGTTCGCCCGGGGCCGGCGGAGGGGACGGCGCTTCCCACGGGTTTCCATGCTTGGCGGGCCTTCCCACCGCTTTCCACATTTGCCCGGCGCCGCCCGCCGTCCCGTTCCCACCGGCTTCCATATTTGGCGCGGGCGGTGACGCCCGCCCCCTCCGCGGGAGACTCTCGACACCGCCGGGGGCAACGCTTTTTCCCACAGGCTTCCATATTTGGCCCCGGGAGCGGTGGTGCGGACGGTATTCCCACGGGCTTCCACCCGTCCGTCCCACCGCTTTCCATGTTTCGCCCCGTGTCCCACCGGCTTCCAGAATCCATTCCCAATGGTTTCCACCGCAGGATCGGGCGTTTTCCCAGAGGTTTCCAGCTTTGCCCGGACCGCTTTCCCATGGGGCTCCATTCTACGGGCCCCCGTTCCCACGGGCTTCCACCGCCCGCCGGCCGGTATCCAGGATTCTCAACGGCTTGGCCGGCCGTATCCGGTCTCCCTGAGAGAATATGGTCAGATTGAATCCAGAGTCATATACTTCTCACTCCGCGGCGGTTTCCGGCACCGGGGCCAGCTCGATGCCCACGGGAACTGCGGGCATGGGCACGAAACCCTCCTTCAGCTCCACCGGTGGCGCGGTGCGCCGGGTGATGCGGTAGACGCCCCAACAGGCCATGGCCACCTGCGCGGTGATGATCACGTAGGGCAGCCCCTTGGGCCCCAGCGACGCCATGGCCGCTCCGGCCGCCAGCGGTCCCAGCGCGGCGCCGGCGCCCTGCACGATCAGCAGCCCGCTCGATGCGGCCACGAACTCGCCGGGGGACACCATGTCGTTGACGTGGGCGATCACCAGGCTGTATGTGGGGACGATCAGGCCACCGACCAGGAAGACCAGCCCGTACACCATCCACGGCGTCACCCGGTCGGCGGTCAGCAGCGTGGCGAAGACCTGAGTGGCGGCGGCGGCGGCAGCGATGCCCACCACCAGCGTGCGGCGGTCCATGCGGTCGGACAGCCAGCCGAACGGCCACATCAGGACGAAGCCGCCGAGCATGGTGGCCGCCATGAACAGGGCGACGCCCGCCTGGTCGAGGCCGATCCCTCGGGCGAACAGGGGCGCCAGCCCGAAGAAGGCGCCGGTGCTGATGCCGCACAGGAAGGCGGCGGCGACGCCGAAGGGCGACTGGCGGTAGAGGCGCGGCAGGTCGATGGAGGCCATGGGCGCGTCACCGCCGGGTGCGGTGGCCAGCGACAGGGCCACCGGCACCAGGGCCAGCGACACCAGAACCGAGGCGACGCAGAACAGCACGAAGCCCGCGGGATCGGCCAGCGGCAGCAGGAGCTGGCCGACCAGACCCGCTCCCAGCCCGGCCATGCCGTAGACGCCGATCAACCGCCCGCGCATGTCGGACGTGGCGGTGCCGTTCAGCCAGCTTTCCACCACGATGAACAGCCCGGCCAGGCAGAAGCCGGTCAGCGCCCGGAACAGCACCCAGGCGCGGGGATCGACGATCAGGACGTGCAGCAGGGCCGCCGCCGAGGCCAGCGAGGCCAGGGCGGCGAAGGTGCGGGTGTGGCCGACGCGGGCGATCAGCACGCCGGCGCGCAGCGATCCGGCCACCAGCCCGGCGGAGAAGGCGGTGCCGATCAACCCGATCTGGATGGGGGAGAACCCCTCGATGTCGGCGCGCACCACCAGCAGCGTGGTCTGCAGGGTGTTGCCCACCTGCAGCACGGCGTAGCCGGACAGCAGCGCCAGGACGGTCAGGAGCGTGGAGCCGAAGGGGGATGGCAAGGGGAACCTCGCGGTGGGTGGCGGGGAGTGCCTGTCTGGAACAGACTCCCCCGCCACCCTGTCGCGTCTCCTATCCGTACACCAATCGCGGCAGCCACAGCACGATCTGCGGGAACAGCACGCAGGCCAGCAGGCCCGTCGCCTGGATCGCCAGGAACGGCAGGGACGAGCGGAAGATGGTGGCGGTGCTGATCGACGCGGGCGCCACGCCGCGCATGTAGAACAGGGCATAGCCGAAGGGCGGACTGAGGAACGCCATCTGCATGTTGACGAGGTAGAGCACGCCGAACCACAGCGCCACGTCGCCCGACTCGATGCCCGGCAGGCCGAACAGGCCGGGGAAGGAGAAGCGGGTGATGATGGGAATGAAGATCGGCACCGCCAGCAGCAGGATGCCGACCCAGTCCAGGAACATGCCCAGGAAGAACAGGATCAGCATCATCAGCGCCAGCACCCCGTAGGCATCCAGCCCGGTGCCGAGGATGAGGTTGGCGACGAACTCCTGCCCGCCGCGCAGGATGTAGAAGCCGACGAAGATGGTGGCGCCGAAGATGATCCACAGCACCATGGCCGACGCCTTGGCGGTGCCGATGCACGCCTCCTTGATCGAGCGCAGGGACAGCCGGCCGTGCAGCGCCGCCACCACCATGGCCCCGAAGCTGCCGATGGCCGCGGCTTCCACCGGCGTCGCGGCGCCGGTGAAGATCACCCCCAGCACCAGCACGATCAGCACCACCGGTGCCGCCATGCGGCGCAGCAGCAGCAGCTTGCCGGCCAGGTTCACCCGCTCCGCCGGCGGCAGGGACGGGCCGATCTTCGGGTTCAGCCAGGCGCGTACACCCACGTACGTGACGTACAGGCCCGACAGCAGCAGGCCGGGGAGGATGGAGCCGATGTACAGCTCACCCACCGACTGCTGGGCCACCACGGCGTAGATGATCGCCAGGATGGAGGGCGGGATCAGGATGCCCAGCGTGCCGCCGGCCATGATGGCGCCCAGCGCCACCTCCGGGTCGTAGGCGCGCTTCAGCATGGCCGGCAGGGCGATGATGCCCATGGTGACCACGGCGGCGCCGATCACCCCCACCATGGCCGCCAGGATGGTCGAGGCGATGATGGTGGCGATGGCCAGCCCGCCGCGCACGCCGCCCATCCACTGGTAGAGCACGTCGAACATCTCGTCGATCAGCCCGGCGCGCTCCAGCATGCTGGCCATGAAGATGAACAGCGGGATGGCCGAGAGCTGGTAGTCGGTCATCAGCGGGAAGATGCGTGTCGGGATGATGTTCAGCATGAACTGATCGCCGACGAGATAAATGAAGATGACGCCGAGCGATCCGGTGACGAACACCAGCGGCATGCCGGCGAACAGCAGCACCAGCAGCGACCCGAACATCAGCACCGACAGCCAGCCGATGGAGATCTCCGACAGGGTGCCCTGGAGCGTGAAGAGCAGCGGCGGGTCGGTGTAGGGATCGACGAAGGCGATGTTCATCACCTCCACCAGGATGATGAAGGCGAGCGTGGCGGTGACCAGCAGCACCGCCCGGCCGCGCCCGGTGCGCGGCAACAGGCCGCCGGGGCGACGGCTGCCCTCCGCGGCGAGGCTAGCCATGGGCGCCTCCCGTCCCTTCCATGGTGAAGATCCGGACGTCCTTGACGAAGCGGCTGATGCCCTGGATCAGCAGCAGCACGCCGCCCAGCACCAGCGAGAACTTGACCGGCCAGTAGGCGATGCCCCACTCGGTGAAGGACACCTCGTCGGAGTAGCCGGTGGCCCAGAACCAGGTGTTTTGGCTCATCGAGCTGGAGAAGAAGGTCCACGCCGTCCAGATGAAGGCCAGCGCGAAGATCAGGAAGAAGAAGTGGGTGATGATGTCGATCGCCGCCTGGCCGCGCGGCGTCGCCCTGGCGTAGAACAGGTCGACGCGGACATGGGCGTCGTGCAGGTAGGCGTAGGCGCCGGCCAGCACGTACTGCATGCCGAACATCAGGAACATGGACTCGTGCGCCCAGTTGGTCGGCATGCGCAGGAAATAGCGGGACACCACCTCGAAGAAATAGACCAGGACGGCGATCACCGTCCAATAGGCGACGAAGACGCCGGTGAACTGCGACAGCGCGTCGGCGAAGCGCGTGAAGCGGTTGCCCGGCAGGGAGGCGAGGATGCGGCTCTTGGCGCCGGCGGTCTCGTCCAGGTCGGCGGCGGTGACGCCGTCGCCGGTGCCGTGGCCGGTGCCGGGCCGCCGTTCCCGCCAGCCGGCGAACAGCATGTAGACGAGCGGAAAGAGCAGCAGCGCACCCCAGTACAGCCAGTGGGGCAGCACGAAACCGTGGGTCACGTTCATCGGCGGGTTCCGTCGGTGGGCGGGCGGGCGCACGGGACGGGACCGCGGGCCGCCGCCGGGGCCGCCCGCGATCCCGCCGTCCGGGCGACGGGGGTCAGAGCTTCAGCTCATGCCCCTTGATGTCTTCCGGCGTGATGTACGCCACCGACGGATCCTGCATGACGTCGAGGTGCAGCTTGAACAGGCGCGCCGCATCCTTGTCCTTGTTGGCCCATTCGAACCATTTCGGGATGGCGATCTTGCGGAAGCGGGCGGCGTCCTCTTCCGACAAACGGGTGACGGTGGTGCCGGCCTTGGTGTACTTGCCCCAGGCCTCGCGGTTGGCCGCCTGGATGGCGCCGTAGTGGAGCGAGGAGTAGGCGGCGACGAGCTGCGGCAGCAGCTCCTTCATGCGCGGCGACAGGCTCTGCCACACCCGCAGGGACAGCGAGAAGTCCATGAGGTCGACGGGTTGGTGCAGGCAGGGCGTCGAGGGCGGGCCCATGACGATGTAGTTGGTGACCTGCTGGAAGCCCAGGTCGAAATTGACCGCCGGGCCGGTGTAGTCCGCCGCCTCGATGGTGCCGCGCTCCAGCGCCGGATAGACCTCCGACCCCGGCAGCAGGGTGGTGCGGGCGCCGATGGCGGCGAAGCAGTCGGCGACGATGCCGCCGGGCACGCGCAGCAGCAGCCCGTTGAAATCGTCCAGCGAGTTGATCGGCTTCTTGGAGTGGATGAGGTTCAGGTCGTGGTGCACATGGCCCACGAAGTACATGCCCTGCTTCTGGTACAGCTCGCGCGCCAGTTCGTTGCCGCCGAAGGCGTTGAACAGCATGTCCCAGTGGTGCGGGTGGTTGGGGCCCATGGGATAGGACGACAGGAAGACGCCGGCGGGCATGCGCCCGGCCCAGTAGACGGTGAACAGATTCATGCCGTCGAGCACGCCGTTGCGCACCGCGTCCATGAGCTGGAAGTCGCCGGACACCGCGCCGGCCGGAAAGGTCTTCACCGACAGCTCGCCGCCCGTCAGCTCCGGCACCGTGGTCGCCCACCGCTCGAAGATCCGGTAGCCGCCGGTGCCCGGCGGCCAGGAGGACTGGATGCGCAGCGTCCGGCCCTGCGCCTGGGCGTTGGCGACGTGCGGCGCGGCGACGGTACCGGCGGCGGCGGCGACGGCCACGCCGGCGGCCCCGCCGCCCAGACCCTTCAGGAACTTCCGGCGGGCCTCGACGACGCCTTCGACGGACACGCGGTGGCGGTCACTGGTCTTGGTGGTCAATGGTTCCTCCCTCGTTTTTCGGACGTTCGGTCGTCCGGCCGTGGTCCCGGCAGTCGCTCTGCGTCACCCCTTCCGGGGCCGGACGCGGCCGGCATCGTGTGTGCCGGGAAAAAGACTAACACCTGATTGTTTGTTGTTCCACCGGTTTGGTCCTACCACTTTGCGCCGAGAGGGGGCTTTCACACGGGCACCCGGTGCGACATTGTGCACCGCCGAGCGGCAACGCGCGCATTGGGCTTGCCTCGATCTAATATATTAGTATGCTCAGCCTTGGTGGCGGCGGGTTTGCCGCAGGTGGTCCGCTCATCGCCGCGCCGTCCGGGCCCGGACGTCTCTCCCACCCGGGTCCGGCGGGACACCTGGCGGCGCCGGCCGCAGCCCCGACGGGGGCGCCGGCGCCGCCCTTTCTCCGGCATCCGGAAGTGGAGTTGATTCGGCATGAGCACCGGTACCCCCATCCGTCGTTTCCGGCAGACCAGGATCGTCGCGACCCTGGGACCGTCCTCCTCGTCCCGCGGGATGGTGCGGACGCTGGTGGAGGCGGGCGTGGATGTCTTCCGCCTCAACTTCAGCCACGGCAGCCATGACGACCACGGCGCGCGGGTCGCGGCGATCCGCGCGGTCGAGCAGGAGACCCGCCGTCCCATCGCCATCATGGCCGATTTGCAGGGACCCAAGCTGCGCCTCGGCCGATTCGCCGGGGGTGGCGCCTTGCTGGCGGCGGGGCAGCGCTTCCGTCTCGACCTGTCGGACGAACCCGGCGACGGGGTGCGCGCGGGCATGCCCCATCCCGAGATCTTCGCCGCCCTGGAACCCGGCGCCGAGCTGCTGCTCGACGACGGCCGGGTGCGCCTGCGGGTGGAGACGTGCAGCAGTGGCCACGCCGATACGGTGGTGGTGACCGGCGGCCGCCTGTCCGACCGCAAGGGCGTCAACGTGCCCGGCGTCGTCCTGCCGCTGTCGCCGCTGACCGGCAAGGACCGCGTCGACCTGGCCTTCGCCCTCGACCAGGGCGTCGACTGGGTTGCCCTGTCCTTCGTGCAGCGGCCGGAGGACGTGGCGGAGGCACGCCGCCTGATCGCCGGCCGCGCCGCCCTGATGTCGAAGCTGGAGAAGCCGCAGGCGATCGAGCACCTGACCCGCATCATCGAGCTGTCGGACGGCGTCATGGTCGCCCGCGGCGATCTCGGCGTCGAACTGCCGCCCGAGGACGTGCCCGCCATCCAGAAGCGCATCGTCCACGAGGCCCGCCAGGCGGGCAAGCCGGTGATCGTCGCCACCCAGATGCTGGAATCCATGGTCACCGCCCCGGCCCCGACGCGGGCGGAGGCGTCCGACGTGGCCACCGCGGTCTATGAGGGCGCCGACGCGGTCATGCTCTCCGCCGAGACGGCGTCGGGTGCCCACCCGGTGGAGGCGGTGTCGATCATGGACCGGATCGCCCGCCGGGTGGAGCAGGATCCGCTCTACCGCACGATCATGGACGCCCGGCACCCCGACCCGCAGGAGACCTCCTCCGACGCCATCACCGCGGCGGCCGGTCTGGTCGCCCGCACGGTGGGCGCCGCCGCCATCGTCACCCACACCACCTCCGGATCGACCACCCTGCGCGCCTCGCGGGAGCGGCCGGAGGTGCCCATCCTCTGCCTGGCACCGGGCATCGAGACGGCGCGCCGGCTGCAGCTCGCCTACGGCGTCCACAGCGTCCACGCGGAGGACGTCGGCACCTTCAACGAACTGGTGCTGAAGGCCGTCCGCCTGGCCGTGGACCACGGCCTGGCGCGCGAGGGGGAACGGATCGTCATCACCGCCGGCGTGCCCTTCGGCATCCCCGGCAACACCAACATCCTGCGCATCGCCTGGGTCGAACGCCCGTCCCGGGCGGCGCAGGCGGCCGATGCCCGGGCCGTCCCGGCACCGGCCTTCAGGGAAGGGTGAGATCATGGACACGCTGTTGAACGACCGCTTCGCCGACACCGCCGACACGGACACCGCACCGCCGCCGCCCTGGCGGGGCTTTGCCGGTGGTGCGTGGCAGCGCACGGTGGACGTGCGCGACTTCATCATCCGCAACGTCACGCCCTACGAGGGTGACGCGGCCTTCCTCGGCCACGCCACCGGCCGCACCCGCGCCCTGTGGGACGCGGTGGCGGAGCTGCTGAAGCGGGAGCGCGCGGCCACCGGCGGCGTGCTGGACGCCGACACGGAGACCATCTCCTCCATCACCGCCCACGCCCCCGGCTGGATCGACCCGGCGCTGGAGGTCATCGTCGGCTTGCAGACGGACAAGCCCCTGAAGCGCGCGATCATGCCCTTCGGCGGCTGGCGCATGGTGAAGAACGGTCTGGAAGCCTACGGCTTCACCCCCTCGCCCAAGCTGGAGGAGGTGTTCCCGACCCTGCGCAAGACCCACAACGACGGCGTCTTCGACGTCTACACCGAAGAGATGCTGCGCTGCCGCAAGTCGGG
>NZ_AUCF01000046.1 GCF_000429625.1 Azospirillum halopraeferens DSM 3675 | reverse complement strand
CCCAACATCACCATCGGCCCCGGCGTGGTGAAGGCCCTGCGCCCGCACACCGCGCGCGTCTTCGACGTCCACCTGATGATCGCGCCGGTGGACCCGTACGTGCCCGACTTCGTCAGGGCCGGCGCCGACATCGTCACCGTCCACGCCGAGGCCGGGCCGCACCTGCACCGCACCATCCAGCTCATCAAGAGCCTGGGGGCGAAGGCCGGCGTCTCGCTCAACCCCTCCACCCCCCTGTCGGCCCTGGATTACGTCCTGGACGACCTGGACCTGGTGCTGATCATGACGGTCAACCCCGGTTTCGGCGGTCAGAGCTTCATCGCCAACCAGTTGCCCAAGATCCGCGAGCTGCGCCGGCGCATCGACGCCCTGGGCCGGCCCATCGACCTCCAGGTCGACGGCGGCATCAACCCCGAGACCGCCCGCCTCGCCATCGACGCCGGCGCCGATGTGCTGGTCGCCGGCACCGCCACCTTCACCGGCGGACCGGAGAAGTACGCGGAGAACATCGCCCGCCTGCGGGGGTAAGCCCACCCCGCCCGCGGAACCCGTGGGCGGGCCGTGAACCAAATCCGTCGGCGGCCGTTGATGGCAGCGGGTTACGGATTTGGGAGAGCGTTATGGAAATCCTCTGGACCATCATCATCGGCCTCGTCGCCGGCGTCATCGCCAAGCTGCTGATGCCGGGGCGCGATCCCGGCGGCTTCATCGTCACCACGCTGCTCGGCATCGCCGGCGCCTTCCTGGCGACGTGGCTGGGCTCTGCGATCGGCTGGTACCGGGCCGGAGAAGGGGCCGGCCTGATCGGCGCCATCGTTGGCGCGGTCCTCATCCTGGCCATCTACCGGATGATCGCCGGCCGCCGGGCCGCCTGACAGACGGGCGCGGCACCCCGAAATCGGACGGCAGGACGTCGGACCACAGGGCGGTGCTGCGGCGCCGCCCTTTCCTTTGCAGGGGGGTCAGGCGCAGGCCACCGGGGTCGGCATGAAGACGACGCGGGAGATCGCGTCGCGGATGGCTGCACCGGTAAAGGGCTTGCGGACGACATGGCCGAGATGGCGCGCGCCCAACTCTTCCAGATCGCCGTCGAAGGCGGTCACGAAGATGGTGCGCAGGCTGCGCTGCTCGCGCAGGCGGCGGGCGATGTCGATCCCGTTGTCGCCGTCGGCGAGCCGGACGTCCAGCAGCGCCAGCGTCGGCCGGGCCGACTGCAGAAGCTCCAGGGCCTCGCGCTCGTTGGCGGCGGTGCCGCACAGGACATGGCCCATGTCGGCGATGACCGAACCGATCTCCATGGCCAGGATCGGGTTGTCCTCCACCACCAGCACCCGCTGGGTCAGCGCGTCACGCACCCGTTCACGTGCCCGCGTCAGCTTCTCCGACGCTTCCGTGGCAGGGACGAGCATGACCTTCGCCAGTTCCGCCGGCGCCAGCCCCTCCAGCGTCGCCAGCAGGTAGATCCGCCGTTCCTCCTCCGGCAGCAGGGCCAGCGCCCGCTCGATCGGGTGCGGCGACGGGGCCGGACGACCGCCGTTCTCGTCGAACAGCAGGTTCAGCAGGGCGTACAGCGCCGCCCGCGACCCATCGGCCAGGCCGAACCGGGTGGGCGCCATGACGGCCACCTCCACGGCGTCGGTCACCAGATCGTCCCCGCTTTCCGTCGCGCCGGTCAGGGCGCGGGCGTAGCGGCGGAGATAGGGCAGGTGCTCGTAGAGCTGTCGTGAGTATACGCGCATGTCCCGGTGTCTCGTGCCGGTTTTCAACCGCCGGAGCCCCGACGGTTAACCCATCGTTAACCTACCATGCCCCGGGGGTCGGGCGAACCGGAAAAAAGGCCGAGCCTCCCTCCCCCGACGGTGCAGGGATCATCGCGCCTCTTCCCGCACCTTTCGGGACCGCCACTGCCACGGCTTTTCCACCTGCCCCGCCCACAGGCCGAGTCGCTTGCTTTGGGCATAGGCTTCGCTCTTCTGGTAGGTGGAGGTCAGGCTCCGGTACGTGAAAGCCCAGCCCCGGGCCACCATGGCACCGCCCAGGTCGAAGCCGCGCACCCGGCACTCACCGATGAACAGGCCGTTGCGGTCACGCTCGGCGATGGTGCAGTCGACCTCGTTGCCCTCCACCAGGGCCGCCAGGACGCCGGTGGCGATGCGGTGGCAGTCGAAGGGGCTGCCGTAGCGGTTGCGGCAGATCTGGCCGGGATCGGGGGCGTCGATGCCCATCAGGCGGACCGGCGTCCCGGCGACGCTCAGCAGATCGCCCTCCAGGGCCACCGCCGCCCCGGTCAGCCGGTGGTTCGGGTGGTTGGCCGTCCGGCCGGCGGCGGCCGGCTCCGCCAGCGCCGGCAGCGCGATGAGGACGGCCATGATGGCCGCGACGCGGCGGGCAAGCGGCCCGGCCGCCGCCGGCCGCTCAGAACAGGTCGGGCTGCGCATCGGCGGGGGCCAGGCAACCGGCATCGTCATTGTGCACGCTGTTGACGCGGGTGGACACCGGCGTGGCGGTGAGTGTGGCGTCCGGTGCCGGACGCAGCAGGGCCGCCACCTCCGGCGGGTCCGTGGCCGGGTCCAGCCACAGGTCGGCATCGGCGGGATCGAGAACCACCGGCATGCGGTCGTGCAGCGGTGCCAGCGCCGCGTTCGCGGTGGTCGTCACGATGGTCACCGTCTCGAGCGGCTCCGGCAGCGGTGCGCCCTTCGGTCCCGGCCACCGCTCCCACAATCCGGCCATGGCAAAGGGAGCGCCGTCGTGGCGCCGGATGACGTGGGGCCGCTTGCGCTTCTCCCCCGGCACCGTCTGCCATTCGTAGAATCCGTCGGCGAGCACGAGACAACGGCGGTGTCGAAGGGCGCTGCGGAACGTCGGCTTTTCGGCCAGGGTCTCGGCCCGCGCGTTGATCATGCGCGCGCCTATGGCCACATCGCCGGCCCACGGTGGCACCAGCCCCCAGCGCAGCAGCGCCAGGTGCCGTCCGCCGCCGTCGCGGCGCACGGCCGCCACGTCCTGTGTCGGCGCAATGTTGTAGCGCGGCATGAGGTTGGGCCGTTCGGGAAACCCGAAGACCTTCCCCATTTCGGCCACCGGCGTGGCCAGAAGCAAGCGTCCGCACATGGCCGGTAGAGTGGTGCCGGCAGCCCCCCTTGGCAAGCCCGCCCTCCGTCGGGCTTTCCCGCGACGGTCGGCACCCCTATCCTGGCCCGAGCAGAGCCCCTCTTGAGCGCAGCGAGGCAGCCCAGCATGAAGTTCGGCATCGGACAGGCCGTCCCCCGCACCGAGGACCCCCGCCTGCTCACCGGCCGCGGCCGCTACACCGACGATGTGGCGCCGGCCGGGCAGACGCGGGCGGTGTTCGTCCGTTCCCCGCACGCCCATGCGGAGATCCGCGCCATCGACACCGCCGAGGCCGCGGCGATGCCGGGTGTGCTGGGGGTGTTCACCATCGCCGACCTGGATGCGGACGGCATCGGCGGCATTCCCTGCCAGGCGGCCCTGAAGAACCGGGACGGCAGCACCCTGGCGACGGAGCCGCGCCCGGTGCTGGCGCGCGGCCGGGTGCGCCATGTGGGTGAGGCGGTGGCGCTGGTCGTCGCCGGGACCGAGGACGCCGCCCGCGACGCGGCCGAGCGGGTGATGGTCGATTACGACGATCTGCCCGCGGTGACCGGCTTGGCGGAGGCGCTGGAACCCGGCCGGCCCCGGCTTTGGAACGAGGCACCGGGCAATCTCTGCTTTGACTGGGAGATGGGGGACGCCGCCGCGGTGGAGGCCGCCTTCGCCGCGGCGGACCGGGTGGTGGCGCTCGATCTCGTCAACAACCGGGTGGTCGCCACCCCCATGGAAGGACGCGCCTGTCTGGGTGCGGTCGAGGACGACGGGCGGCTGGCCCTCACCGTCTCCAGCCAGGGCGTCCATGCCCTGCGCAACCAGCTCATGGCGATCTTCTCCCTGCCCCGGGACCGCATCCGCGTCATCACCCCCGACGTCGGCGGCGGCTTCGGGATGAAGCTGTTCATGTATCCCGAATACATCGCCTGCCTATGGGCGGCCCGGCGCCTGAACCGTCCGGTCAAATGGACGTCGGAGCGCACCGAGGCGTTCCTCAGCGACGACCACGGACGCGACCACCGGACCCGCACCGAACTGGCACTGGACCGCGACGGGCGGTTCCTGGCGATGCGGGTGGACACGCTGGCCAACATGGGGGCGTACCTGTCCAACTACGGTCCCTTCGTGCCCACCGAACTGCACGCCCCCATGTACGCCGGCTGCTACCGCACGCCGGCCATCCACGTTCGCGTGCGCGGCGTCTACACCAACACCCAGCCGGTGGACGCCTACCGCGGCGCCGGCCGGCCGGAGGCGGCGTACGCCCTGGAACGCTCGGTCGACCATGCGGCCCGTGCGATCGGCCTCGATCCCGCCGAGATCCGCCGGAGGAACTTCATCCCGCCCGATGCCATGCCGTACGCCACCCCGCTGGGCAAGACGTACGACACCGGCGACTTCGCGCGGAACCTGGAGGACGCGCTGAGGCTGGCGGACGCGGCGGGCGCCGGCGCGCGCAAGGCCGCGGCCCGCGCACGCGGCCGGCTGCGCGGCCTGGGCATCGCCACGTACATCGAAGCCTGCTCCGGCGGCGGGCCGGAACAGGCGACGGTGGACATCCTGAAGGACGGCCGCGCCGTGCTGATGATCGGAACGCAGAGCAACGGCCAGGGCCACGAGACCGCATACAAGCAGATCCTCGCCGACCGTCTGGGGCTGGCGCCCGAGGACATCGAGGTGGTGCAGGGCGACACCGACCGGGTGTCGTGGGGGGCCGGCACGGGGGGCTCCCGCTCGGTTCCCGTCGGCGGCGCCGCCCTGTCGAAGAGCGCCGAGCGCGTGGTGGCCAAAGCCGCCGAGGTGGCGGCCGAACTGCTGGAGGCGGCGCCGGTGGACGTGGAGTTCGCGGCGGGCGTCTTCACCATCGCCGGCACCGACCGCACCGTGTCCCTGAAGCAGGTGGCCGAAAAGGCTGCGGGGGCCGGGGCCGTGGCGTTCTCGGAACGGGCGCGCTGGTCGCCGCCGGCCGACACCTTCCCCAACGGCTGCCACGTCTGCGAGGTGGAGGTGGACCCGGACACCGGCACGGTGGAGGTGGTGCGCTACACCGTGGTGGATGATTTCGGCACGGTCATCAACCCGCTGCTGCTGAAGGGGCAGGTCCACGGCGGGGTGGTCCAGGGCATCGGCCAGGCCCTGCACGAGCGGGTGGTGTTCGATCCCGACACCGGCCAGCTCCTCACCGGATCGCTGATGGATTATGGCCTGCCCCGCGCCGCCGATGCGCCACCGATCACGGTGGAGTTGAACAGCGTGCCCAGCACCACGAACGCCCTGGGCATGAAGGGCGCCGGCGAGGCCGGGGCCATCGGCGCACCGCCGGCGGTCATCAACGCGGTGGTCGACGCCCTGTCCGACTGCGGCATCGCCCATGTGGACATGCCGGTGACCCCGGAATACCTGTGGCGCCTGGTCCGCAGCGCCAACGCCGCGACCGTCCCCTGACGCCGCGCGGCGGGTTCGGTTCTCGCCGCGGGGAAGGAGTATGGGAATGGTGGTGTGGGCGTGGTCGAGGCGGGCCCCACCCACCCCTCCCCCACTGCGCGGGGGAGGGCTTGTGTTCCTCCCCCCGCACAGTGAAGGGAGGCCAGGAGGGGGGGGCGCAGCGTGGGGACTCTGCGCGATGGATGTCCCTCCCCGTCCTCCGGCGCGACGCAATGCACACCTATTGCGGCGCGGCATCATCACCTCTCCCCGGAGGGGAGCGGGTTTCCGTTTCCACTCCCTGCCGGCGTCGCGAACCTCCCGGCGAAGCCCGGGGGCGGGGTGCGTCCTTACAGGACTTCCAGCACCGCTTCGGCCGAGGACACCTCGAACTTGCCCGGCGCCTCGACGGCGACGTGGGTGACCTTGCCGTCCTCGGCCACCAGGGCGAAGCGCTGGCCGCGCAGCCCCAGGCCGTAGCCGGTGCCGTCCATGGTCAGGTCCAGCGCCTTGGTGAGGGCGCAGTTGCCGTCCGGCAGCATCAGCACCTTGCCGTCGATGGCGGCCTTCTCGCCCCACGCCTTCATGACGAACGGGTCGTTGACGGCCAGGCAGACGATGGTGTCGACGCCCTTGGCCTTCAGTGCGTCGGCCTGCTGGACGAAGCCCGGCAGGTGCTTGGCCGAGCAGGTCGGGGTGAAGGCGCCGGGCACCGAGAACAGGACGACCTTCTTGCCCTTGAAGATCTCGTCCGTGGTGATCTCCTGCATGCCGTTGTCGGTCAGGTGCTTCAACGTGACGGACGGGATGGCGTCGCCAACCTGGATGGCCATGGTCTCTCTCCCTTATGGATGATTGGTGTCCCGGACGACGTTCTATCCCCCCGCCCCACCCCCGGCAAGGGCCGTCGCGCCGGCGCGGTCCAGGGCGTCGATCACCGCCCCTTCGCTGAGCAGCTCGGGCAGGGCGATGCCGTCGGGCGCGCCGGGGCCGTACACCACATTGAAGGGAATGCCATAGCGCCCGTGACGGGCCAGATAGGCAGCGATCCGCTCGTCGGGCTTCGTCCAGTCCGCGCGCATGGCCACCACGCCGCCGTCGGGCCCCAGCCGCCGGGCCACCGCGCCGCGCTCGACCACCAGCTTCTTGTTGGCCTGGCAGGTGATGCACCAGTCGGCGGTCACGTCGACGAAGACCGTGCGCCCCTGCGCCACCAGGGTGCGGATGGCCGACTCGTCGAAGGCGGCCCAATCGGCGCGCCCGGCCACCGGTGCGGCGTCGGCCTGCTGGCCGAACTGCACCGGCACCGCGAAGGCGACCAGCGCCACCGCGCCGGCCAGCGCGGCACCGGCCCAGCGCACCCGGTCGGCCAGCCGGTGCCCCAGCCACAGGGCGAGCACCAGCGCGACCATCAGGGCGGCCACCAGGCCGGCCGCCGCCCCGCCCGCCTGCACCGCCATGACGGTCAGCAGCCACACCCCGGTCAGTGCCAGCGCCGCGCCCATGACCCGGCGCAGGGCCACCATCCAGCGCCCCGGCCGGGGCAGCAGCCGGGCCACGCCGGGGAAAGCCGCCACCAGCAGGTAGGGCAGAGCCAGCCCGACGCCCAGCGCCGCGAACACCGCCACGATCTCCGCCGGTCCGTTGGCCAGGGCGAAGCCCACCGCGGTGCCGAGGAAGGGGGCCGAGCACGGGGTGGCCAGCAGCGTGGCGAAGGCACCGGTGACGAAGGGACCGGCCAGACCGTGCCCCTCCTCCGGTCCGGCCAGGGTGTCGGCGACGAAGCGGGGCAGCGGAATCTCGAACAGGCCCCAGAGGTTGGCGGCGAAGAGGGTAACCAGCACGACCATGAACACCAGGAACAGCGGCTGCTGGAACTGGATGCCCCAGCCCACGGCCGCACCGGCGGTCTTCAGCCCCACCATGACGGCGGCCAGCACCAGGAACGAGGTGACGATGCCCGCCGCCGTCGCCAGGAAGCCGGCGCGCACCACCGCCGGCGCCCGCCCGGCACCGCCGTGCTGCACCACCGACACCAGCTTCAGCGACAGCACCGGCAGCACGCAGGGCATCAGGTTGAGGATCAGGCCGCCCAGCAGGGCAACCGCCAGCATGGGCAGCAGCGCCGGTACGGCCGGAGCGCTTCCCTGCCCCGCCCCGGCGGGCAGGCCGGGGGCGATGGTCACCGCCGCCTCCATGGCCCGCACACCGTCGACCACCGTCAGCGTCGCCGCCCGTCCGGCCAGGTCAAGCCCCGGTTCGGGCTCCGACGCCTCCAGCAGCAGCGTGGCCAGGCGGTCGCCGTCGGCAAAGGTGACCCGCGGCGCCTTGAAGGTGACGGGCGGGTCCATCTCGACAAAGAGGTCCGGGGAAACCAGAACCTCGCGCCCGGCCACCTGCACCGCCAGCACCGTCCCGGCAGCACCGGCGGCGCGGATCTCCAGCCCCGGCGCGCGGCCGTCGCCGGGCACGCCGGCCTCCGCCCGCGCCACCGCGTTGGCCTCCGGCCCCGGTGCCGCCGGTCCGGCCGGCAGGGCCAGCGCCACATCGACGCGTTCGGGAATGCACAGGTCGGCGCACACCAGCAGATCGACGGTGGCGCGCAGGTCCAGCGGGCGGCCCGCTTCCGCCGGCAGGGCGGTGACGGGGAACACCACCTCCCCGTCGTAGCCGACGGTCTCGATGCCCAGCGTGGTGAAGCGCAGCGGTGCGGGGTAGGACAGCACCGCCTCCCGCAGGTTCTCCGACCCGTCCCAGGCGACGCGCGGCGGCAGGCCGGCGTCACCCGGAGTGCGCCAGTAGGTTTTCCAGCCCGGCTCCAGCCGCACCTCCAGCGCCAGCGGGATGCGGGTCAGGTCGCCCGTGCCCTCCACGGCGGCGATCAGCCGCGCCTCGACGGGACCGGCCTTGCTCCACGGCCCGGCGGCGGCCAGCACCGTCCCCGGCAGGGCGAGGATCAGAATGGAGAGGAGGAGGACGGCAAGCCTTTTCATCGCGGTCGCTGTTCTCTATCTGGTAACGATGCGGTGACACCCGCCCGCTATAATTGGTGACAAGCCTCGGCCCGCGCTGTCACATCCGGTGACGGCGGCCGCGGGGACCGGCTCCCCGGGCTTTCCCGCCCAGGAAAGAAGGATAACCGCCTATGCCGTACTCGTCCAAGCCCCCCGAGTACCTGACCGGCCAGCTCCTCGTCGCCATGCCCACCATGACGGATCCGCGCTTCCAGCGCACGGTGATCTATATCTGTGCACACAACGCCGACGGCGCCATGGGGCTCGTCATCAACAAGCTGTTCGGGTCGATCACCTTCAACGACCTGCTGGAGCAGCTGGGCATCGAGCAGTCCGCCGCCGGGGAGAACATGCCGGTGCATTATGGCGGTCCTGTGGAATCGGGGCGCGGGTTCGTGCTGCATTCCACCGATTACGTGCGCGACGGCACGCTGCTGGTGGACGATGAAGTGGCGCTGACCGCCACCATCGACATCCTGCGCGCCATCTCGGAAAACCGCGGTCCGCGCCAGACCCTGCTGCTGCTGGGCTATGCCGGCTGGGGCGCCGGCCAGCTCGACGCGGAAATGCAGGCCAACGGCTGGCTGAACGTACCGTGCGACGACACGCTGCTGTTCGACCGCGACCTGGACACCAAATGGGAACGCGCCATCGCCAAGCTGGGCGTCAGCGTCTCCATGCTCTCCGGCGAGGCCGGGCACGCCTGAGGCGGACCCGGACCCGCCGTCGTCGCCGTTATTCGGCGGCGACGGGATAGGCGATGGAGCGGCAGGGCAGGAAGACCCCCGCCTCGGTCAGGACACGGCCGAGGTCGCGGGCGGCGGCCGACGCCATGCACAGAGCCACCAGGGGCAGCCAGCGGTCGAGCATGTCCATGCCCGCCGCGTCCTCGCCGTGCTGGAAGGCGCCCAGCGCCTCCAGCAGGTGCTGCTCGTCGGCGCCCAGCGCCGCAGCTCCCGGACGTTCCACCTGCAAGCGGCGGCCGCTGTCGGCATCGGCGGCGAAGACGCCGAGCAGGGCAAACAGGGGCAACAGCGCCTCCGGCGGGATGCGGGCCGCCGCCAGGGACAGCCGGATGGGCACCATGGCCTTGGCCGTGCCGGAACGGAACCAGATCCGCACCGCGGACACCAGCGCCCGCTCGCCCTCGCTCAGGATGTCCAGGCTCAACGGTTCCATGCGTCGCATCGCGTTTTCCCCCATACCATGATCGGCGGGATCATAACCGGCTCGCTCCGATTTTGCGAGTCATTATCATTTGCATGGCTGCGGCCTGCCGCCGCACATCAGCCCGCGCCACGGCAGCGTGAGCGCGGCCGGTGACAAAAGGAGGACCGACGGGGCCGGTAAAGTTCGCGTTAAGTGCGAATCAAAAATCCTGGTGGCACTCGACCGATCGACCCTGGACCTTCGGAGCCTGACCGGATGATTCGCACCCTGGGAATGACCCTGCTGTTTCTCGTGGCCATCGGGACGGCGCTGCCGGCCGCCGCCCAGATCCGTCTGGTGCCGGCCTATGGCGACGCATCACTGCGCGGCCCGGCGCGTGCCGCCGGCGTCGTGGTGTGGAGCCACGGCCGGTCGGTGGAGTCCGAGGATTCGGAGGCGCCGACGCCCGCCTATCTGAAGGCGTTGGGCGAGGCGGGGTGGGACGTCTACCGCCTCGACCGCATGCGCGTCTCGGACACGCTGGGCAACAGCGCGCAGGCGCTGGCCGGCCACGCCGAGGCTCTGCGCGCCCGCGGCTACCGCCGGGTCGTGCTGACCGGCCAATCGTTCGGCGCCTTCATCTCGCTGATCGCGGCCGGCCGGACCGACGCCGCCGACGCGGTGATCGGTACCGCGCCCGCCGCCTACGGCAACTTCACCGAAGCCTACGACACCTACCGCGAGAACGCCCGCCAGCTCTGGCGCCTGCTGCGCGGCGTGCGGTCGGCCCGGGTGATGCTGTTCTTCTTCCATGGCGACGACTTCGACCCCGGCGGGCGGGGCGACGTGGCGCGCGCCATCCTGGTGGAGCGCGGCCTTCACCACCTGGTCGTCGACCAGCCCGCAGCACTGACCGGCCACGGTGCGGCCAACACCGGCCTGTTCGTGCGCCGCTTCGCCGGCTGCATCGTCCGCTTCGCGGAAGCGGCGCCGCGGCCCGACGACCCGCCCTGCGATGCCGCCTGGGGCCGCACCCCCAGCGACACCTTCCTGCAAGCCGCTCTGCCCGGCTCGTCCCGGGCGCCGGCACTGCCCGACCCGTCCGCCGGGCAATTCCTCGGTCGCTGGTACGGCGCCTACGTCAACGGGCGCGAGGTGCTGCTGAACGTGGAACGGGTGGCGGGAAACCGCGTCGAGGCGGAATACGTCCTCGGCCCCGGCATCGACCCGGACCAGCGCTTCGAGCGCGTGCGCCGCACCGGCCGGCTGGAGGACAACCGCATCGTCTTCGACGAGCCCGGCCGCAACGTCCTGCGTTACCGCCTGCGCCACGACGGCCGCCTCGCCGCCACCTGGGAGGACCGCAACGGCCCGTCCCGCCTGGACACCGTGCTGCGCCGGGTGAATTGACGGACGCGTTGCATCGCGGGGGCGGGCGTGCTTGGCTCCGGGCCATGCTCCCGCCGTTCCCCGCCCCCGACACGCCCATCCCGCCGGCTCCGCTCCTCAGCGACGCGGACCTGCGGGGCCGCATCCTGCACCTCGACCCCGACGTGCTGGTGCTCGACAAGCCGGCCGGCCTGGCCGTGCACGCAGCGCACCGGATCGAGCACCATCTGGGCCACTACATGGCGGCCCTGGCGCTGGACGCGCCGGAGCCGCCACGCCTCTCCCACCGCCTGGATCGCGACACCGCCGGCTGTCTGGCGCTGGGCCGCACGGCTTACGGAGCGACGCGGCTGGGCAAGCTGTTCGCCGCCGGCCGGGTCGCCAAGACCTACTGGGCCGTGGCGGAGGGCGTGCCGGAGCGGCCCGAGGGGATCATCGACCACCCGCTCCTCAAGCTGAAGGAGCCGGGCTCAAGGGGCATCGTTCCGCACCCGGACGGGCAGCCGGCCCTCACCGAATACCGGGTGCTGGGCAGCGACGGCAGCCGCTCGTGGCTGGAGCTGACACCGCGCACCGGGCGCACCCACCAGCTCCGCGTCCACTGCGCCGCCATCGGCTGCCCCCTGGTGGGGGAGCCCTATTACGGGCCGGAGCGGCGGCCGCCGGGAAACCTCCACCTGCTGGCCCGCGCCATCGCCTTCCGCCTGGACGCCGACCGGCCGCCGGTCGCCGCGACGGCCCCGCCGCCGCCCCATATGGCCGAAGCCCTGCGGGCGTGCGGCTGGCGGGCATAGAGATGGCGCCGACGATTCGGGTTGCCAGACGTGAACCACACGGTTTAGTCCGGTGCGGCAGGCAGGAGAGACGGAGACGGCGATGATGGACGCGGCGGCCCCCGCCCCGGAGGAAGGCTCGAAGCCGGCACAGATCCTGGCGGCGGCGAGCCGGCTGTTCCTGGACAGCGGCTACGGCGCCGTCAGCATGGACACCGTCGCGCGCACCGCCAACGTGTCCAAGGCCACGCTTTACGCCCATTTCCGCAGCAAGGAGGAGCTGTTCGCCGCCATGGTCGCCGGCGAATGCCGCCACCTCATGCCCTGCCTGTCGCCGGAGGAGGTAAACCGACTGGACCTTCCCGATGCGTTGCGTCTCATCGGACGCCGGTTCCTGGGCCTGGTGCTGTCGCCCAAGGCACTGGCCGGCTACCGCATGGTGATCGGTGAATCCCCGCGCTTTCCGGAACTGGCCCGTGCCTTCTATGAATCCGGACCGGCCCGCGGGCTGGAGCAGGTAACCGCCTTCCTGGCCGACGCCGACGCCCGCGGCCGCCTGCGCGTGCCCGCCCCCGCCCTGTCGGCCGAACGGTTTCTCGTCATGCTGAAGGGCGACCTGCACCTGCGCCTTCTGCTGGGCATGCGCGAGCCCCCCGCCCCCGACGAGGTGGACCGGCAGGTCGACGCCACCGTCGCCTTCTTCCTCGACGCGCACGCCGCACCGGAGCCGTGACCGGAGCCGGTATCCTTAAAGAGCCCGGACCGCGAACGGCTTTACCCGCACCGGCGGCCCGGGGCAGTATCGCGGCGCGCCGGCAACGGCGCGGGATTCGGGGGTAAGCGCAGGACATGGTCGCCGTTCTTCAGCACGGGTCGGGGGGCCTGGCCCCGCAGCGGCCGCACCTCACGCTCGGCACCAAGATCCGCATGATCAACTGGGGGCTGGTGCTGCTGGTCTGCATCATCTCCGGCATCGGGATCGCCCTGCTCTACTCCGCCGCCGGCGGCCAGTGGGACCCCTGGGCACGTTCCCAGCTCATCCGCTTCCTGCCCGGTGTCGTGCTGATGCTGGGCATCGCCCTGGTGGACGTGCGCATCTGGATGCGCTTCGCCTACCTCATCTACATGGGCGTGCTGGTGCTGCTGATCGCCGTGGAGATCATGGGGCACATCGGCATGGGGGCGCAGCGCTGGATCAACCTGGGCTTCTTCGTGCTGCAGCCGTCGGAGTTGATGAAGCCGGCGCTCACCCTGGTCCTGGCGCGCTATTTCCACGGCCTGACGCTGGAGCAGATCGGCCGTCCGCTGGTGCTGATCCCGCCGCTGATCCTGGTGTTCCTTCCCGTCGGCCTGGTGCTGCTGCAGCCCAACCTGGGCACCGCGCTGCTGCTGGTGCTGGGCAGCGGGGCCATCTTCTTCGCTGCCGGCGTGCGGCTGTGGAAGTTCATCCTGGCGATCGGCGCCGGGCTGGCCGCCATCCCCGTGGGGTGGGAGTTCCTGCACGACTACCAGAAGCAGCGTGTCTACACCTTCCTCGATCCCGAAACCGATCCGCTCGGCGCCGGCTACAACATCCTGCAATCCAAGATCGCCCTCGGCTCCGGCGGCCTGTTCGGCAAGGGCTTCATGATGGGTTCGCAGAGCCAGCTCATGTTCCTTCCGGAAAAGCACACCGATTTCATCTTCGTGGTGCTGGCGGAGGAGTTCGGCATGGTGGGCGCGCTGGCGCTTCTGTTTCTTTACTTCCTGCTGCTGATCTACGGCTATGTGATTTCGCTGTCGTGCCGCAACCAGTTCGGGCGGCTGCTCGGCGTCGGCATCACCACCAGCTTCGCCCTGTACATGTTCGTCAACGTGTCGATGGTCATGGGCCTGATCCCGGTGGTCGGCATCCCCCTGCCCCTGGTCTCCTACGGCGGCACGGCGATGATGACGCTGCTGATCGGCGTCGGCCTGCTGCTCAGCGTCTCGGTACACCGGGAGATCCGCATCCCCCGCTCGGGAGTCAGCGACGTTTGATCCCGGAGTGATCCGCGGCTCCGGTCAGGCCGGGCCCATCGTGGCAGACTCCTCGGTGCGGATCATCACCTTGTCGATGCGCCGGCCGTCCATGTCGACCACCTCGAAGCGCAGGCCGCGCCAGGTGACGTGCTCCGCCGTCACCGGCAGATGGCCCAGCCGGTCCAGCACGAACCCGGCCAGGGTGTGATAGTCGCCCTCTCCGGCAAGGCCCGAGAGGCCGAGCAGGGCCTCCACCTCGTCGATCGGCGTCATGCCGTCCAGCAGCCACGACCCGTCGTCGCGCCGCACCGCCCGCTCCCGCGCCTCGCCGGGCACCGGCAGGTCGCCGGCGATGCTCTCCAGGATGTCGGTGACGGTGACGATGCCCTCGACGCTGCCGTACTCGTCGACCACCACCGCCATGCGCACGGTGGCCTCGCGGAACAGTTCCAGAAGGCGGATCACCGGTGTCCCGTCGTGGACGATCAGGGCGTCCACCATGGCGGCACGCAGGTCGAAGGGCTGGCCGCGCAACGCCCGGTCCAGCAGGGTCCCGGCGGCGACGATCCCCTGCACCTCGTCCACCTGGCCGTGGCACACGGGGAACCGCGAGAAGCCGGCCGCCGCGATCTCCCCGGCCACCGCGTCGGGCGGATCATCGGGGTCCAGCCAGACGACGGCATGGCGCGGCGTCATGATGGCGCGCACCGGCCGGTCGGACAGGCGCAGCACCCCTTCGATCATCTGCCGCTCCGCCGGCGCGAAGACGCCGGAGCGGGTCCCCTCGCGGATCAGGAGTTTCACCTCCTCCTCCGTCACCGTGTGGGCCCGTGTCGCCGGCAGGCGCAACAGCCGCAGCAGCCCCTCGGTGGACGCCGCCAGCAGCCAGGTGAACGGACCGGCGATCCGCGACAGGGCCGTCATGGGCCCGGCCACCGCCATGGCGATCGGCTCGGCGTGGGCCAGGGCCATCCGCTTGGGCACCAGTTCCCCGACGATCAGCGACAGATAGGTGATGGCGGCAACGATCAGGGCGAAAGCCACCCCCTCCCCGTACGGCGCGATCCAGACGACGCTGTTGAGCATCGTCCCAAGCGGCTCGGCGAACGCAGCACCGCCGTAGGCACCGGCCACGATGCCCACCAGCGTGATGCCGATCTGCACCGCGGACAGGAAGCGGCCGGGGTCCTCCGCCAGGGCCAGCGCGGCGCGGGCGCGGCGGCTGCCGTGCTCCTCCGCGAGCTGTTGCAGGCGGGCCCGGCGCGCCGAGATCACCGCCAGCTCCGACAGGGCGAAGAATCCGTTGACCAGGATCAGCAGCAGGATGACCAGCAACTCCCCGATCATCGCCCGCATTCTCCCCCGATGTGCGACGGTGCGGTCACGTGAAAAGCCCGTTGAACAGAAAAGTCACCCCGTGGAACAGCCCGGTGACCACGGCCAGGACGACGCCCAGCGCCAGCACCGACGCCACCAGCCCGGCCAGGACGAACGCCCCGTCCTTCTCGATCAGGCCCAGGGCGATCAGCGCGATCGCCAGGGCGGGCGGCTGGTTGCCGAAGACGATGGGCAGCGACAGGACGACGGCCAACACCACCACGACCAGCCCCACCGCGCGTTCAGCCAGCGGCGACGTCAGCGCGGGCAGGCGCGGGCGCAACAGCCGCCGCTCGATGCGTCGGACATGGGGATGGGCGCGGGCCACCACCTTCAGGAAGACGGCGCGGTCGATGCCGACCGCCGCCAGCCGGCGCGGCAGCCAGGGGGCGCGCCGTCCCAGCGCCATCTGCGCCGCCACCAGGGCGGTGACCAGCCCGGTGGCCGTCGACAGGCCGGGCACCGGCAGGACGTTGGGAATGGCCAGCAGCAGCAGCAGCGCACCGAAGGCACGGTCGCCCAGGATCGCCAGAAGGTCGCCGAGCACGATGCGCTCGCCGTGCTCGTGGGCCAGAAAGTCATCGAGCACCTCCGACGCCCGCTTTCGGGCGCCTTCGGGCTCGCAGGCCGGGCGGATGTCGGAAGTCACGGACGCGGGGTCTTCGGTCACGACGGGTCCCGCGGCGGCGCCGCGGCGTTGAACGGGGCCCATGGGCCGGAACGGTCGCTCTCTTCTACAGGATCGCGGCCGCGAAGGCCAGGACGACGCTTATCCTCCTGCCGTCACGAGGCGTCTGCCGGTTCACGCAGCAGCGCGCCCTGGCGCAGCAACTCCCGCTGCACGGCGGCCACCGGCACGGCGCGCGCCGTGGTGCGCCGGCGGGCCGCCAGGGCACCGCAGACCCCGGCGGCCTGACCGGTCGCCATGCAGGTCGGCGTAACACGGTAGGAGGAATGGGCCTCGTGGGTTCCGGAGATGCAACGCCCGGCCACCAGCACCCCCTCCACTCTCTGCGGCACCAGGGCCCGCATGGGGATCTCGTACCACTCCCCGGGCTTGACCCGCCGCAGCACGGTGCCCTTGCCCGTAGGGTTGTGGATGTCCACGGGGTAGGTGCCGCGGGCCACCGCGTCGTCGAACTTGCGGGCGTCCAGCACGTCGTCAACGGTCATGGTGTAGGCGCCGACGACGCGGCGCGTCTCGCGCACGCCCACCGCCACGCCGCTCTGGGTGACGAAGGAGTCGGCAAAGCCCGGCACGCGCTCCTTCAGGAAGGCGGCGATCTGGGCCATCTGGTAGCGGCTCTCCCATTCCGCCCGCGTCAGGTCCCAGACGCTGGTCCCCAGGACGCCGGTCACACGGGTGCAATTCAGCGCCACCTCCCCCTCGTGGGTGGTGGCAAAGAACAGGATGTCCTCGCGCGGCAGGTCCAGATCGCCGGCCGCGGCCGCCTCGGCCACCAGGTTCCACAGGCCGTGCACGCCCCGCCACTGGGTGGGGTTGGCCCGGACGTACTCGAAGAACTCCCGCCGCCGGAACCCGGCCTGGCGGAACATCAGGGTCATGGGCTGGGTCAGCCCGTCCTCCTCCCGCCCGATCTCGTAGTCGCAACCGGACAGGGCGGCGATGTCACCGTCACCGGTGCAGTCGACGATGGTGCCCGCCTCCACCACCACCGGGCCGGACTTGGTTTCGAACACCACGCCGGTGGGGTGGCCGTCATCACCCAGCACGCCCGAGGCAAAGGCGTGCAGCAGCACCCGCACCCCGGCCGCGTCAAGAACCTGCTGCAAGGTGACCTTCAGCACCTCCGGATCGAAGGGCACGGTGAAGCCGGTGTCCAGGGACGGCCGGATGCCGCCATGGTTGGCGAACAGCCGCTCCAGGATGGTGGCCAGCGCGCCGCCCACCACCGCCTCGCCCGGCGGGTGGTCGTTGGGCATCAGGCTGGTGCTGATGGTGTCGGCGACGGATCCCTTCTGGGTGTAGAAGGACATCCACGGCATGACCAGGGCCGCCGTGGCGTTGCCGCCCAGGAAGCCGTAGCGCTCCACCAGCACCGTGTCGGCGCCGGCCTGCGCGGCCCCCAGTGCCGCCCCCAGCCCCGCCGGCCCGCCACCGACCACCAGCACGTCGCAGCGGCCGGCGACCGTCGCCCGGCGGGGCGGCAGGGTGATGTGTCCGGGATCGGACGGACGGGTCAGGATTGGCACGATCGCTCCTCCTTCTCGGTGAACGGGTTCTCCGTCAACCGTCAGGCGGCGCGGGCGTCGCGGGTGCCGATGGCGCGGGCCGCCAGCGCCGCCGTGCAGCGGGCGCGCTCCTGAAGGCCGGGAACCCGCTCGCGCAACAGCGCCACCTGCTCCGTCCGGTGGTCCCACAGCCGGTCCAGGTCGGCCAGGAAGGTGCCGGCGGTCGTCGACAGGGGCCGTGGCCGGATGCCCAGCGAGGTGAGGAAATCCGCGACCTTGGAGGCGTAGGGCAGCGAGATGAAGGGCGTTCCCGCCACCGCCGCGAAGATCATGAAGTGCAGGCGCATGCCCACCGCCAGGTCGAGATGCTGCATCAGGCCCATGACCTGGCGCGGCGTGTAGGCGTAGGGCAGCAGGTGGGCCTGCTCCGCCCGCACCATGTGGCCCATGACGCGGTGGGACTCCCTCACGTCGGCGCGCTCCATGGGCACGAACACCACGGTGGCGTCGTAACGTTCCACGATGTAGTCGGCCGCCTCGGCGAGAAGCTGGTGGTAGGCGGCCTCCGACAGGTCCGGGGCGGCCACGCCCTGCTCGCGCACGGACATGCCCACCAGCGGCCGGCCGCGCGGCACCCCCGCCTCGGCCAGCATGGCGTCGGTGAAGGGCTCCGGCGTCAGCAGCAGGGCCGGGTCGGCGGTCACCACCACCGGCACCTCGACGCCGATCTCTTCCAGCAGCCGCTTGGCCGACGCCTCGCGCACGGTGATGCCGGCCATGCGGTTCATGCCGTCGCGCACCGCGTTGCGCTCCATCTGCCCCTTCAGCGGACCGACGCCGATGGCGAAGGTGTGGGTGGGAACCCCCTTTTGCTGGGCGATCACCGCTTCGCGCAGATAAGTCTGGGCCTCCGCGTCGTAGAGGATGCCGCCGCCGCCCAGCAGCAGCAGGTCGAGCCGCTCGACCTCCGGGGTGATCTCGTCCCGCACGGCGTCGCGCGGGTTGACCACCCGGTCGACGGCGTGGTGCCGGCGGGTGTGGTCGGCATCGCGGGAGAACACCACGATCTCCACGTCGGGGACGGTTGCGCGGAGCTGTTCGACGGCGGAGGTCAGGATGGCCTCGTCGCCCAGGTTGAGTCCGCCATAGGACCCGGAGATGCCGATGACCGCCACGCCTGTCTCCTTGCGCCGGTGGGGCGGCCACCGCCCCGGTGTGGCCTAAACCCCGCCCCCGGGCGAAGGTTCCGGATGCCGCTGCGGTGCGAAACGCCACCGCGGGGCACAGCGTTCCCCTGCGCAACGGTTTGCTCTAAAACGATGAACGGCAGCCGACCAAGAAGACCCCGACCTTAGGGAGGACAACCGTGGACACACCCCTGTGGCAACCGTCCGGCGAGCGTGTCGCCGCGTCGAACCTGACCGCGTTCCGTGAGGCGGCCAACCGGCGCTTCGGCCTGCACCTCGCCGATTACGAGGCGCTGTGGGACTGGTCGGTGGCGAAGAAGGAGGATTTCTGGCGCTTCCTGTGGGAGTGGGCCGGCGTGGCCGGCGAGCCCGGCGAGCGCGTGCTGGTGGACGGCGACCGCATGCCCGGTGCGCGCTGGTTCCCCGACGCCCGCCTGAACTACGCCGAAACCGTTCTGGCCGGTGCGCCGGCGGGTGACGCCGTGGTCTTCCGGGGCGAGGACAAGGTGCGCCGCCGCTGGAGCGGGGCCGAGCTGAATGCCGAGGTGTCGCGCCTGCAGCAGGCGCTGAAGGCCGCCGGGGTCGGCGTCGGCGACCGGGTCGCCGCCTATATGCCCAACATGCCCGAGACGCTGGCCGCCATGCTGGCCACCGCCGGTCTGGGCGCCACCTGGTCCTCCTGCTCCCCCGACTTTGGCGCGCAGGGGGTGGTGGACCGCTTCGGCCAGATCGAGCCCAAGGTCCTCTTCTTCCCCGACGCGTACTGGTACAACGGCAAGGCCCACGACGTGCGCGCCA
>NZ_AUCF01000045.1 GCF_000429625.1 Azospirillum halopraeferens DSM 3675 | reverse complement strand
CCCTCAACGCGATGCTCGCGACGGGCACCGATTACCAACCGCCACATGCAGCTTGAATACAGTTGCCGGGAAACCCGGCGCGGTTCACCCCCCCCCGGCTGTATGGCGGGACCGAACGCATCGTCTTCTGTCTGACCCAGGTTCTGACGGCGCGCTTCCCCCTGCCACCACCTCGGATCACGCACCCATGGACGCGACGTCCGGCATGATGCGGGTCGCCTTCGGAAAGAGCCGGGTGCGGGAAAGCCGTGAGCCCGGATCTGTGGGAGCGAAAGCCGAATGGCTGAGCGACTCGACCACGGCCGGCATCCATGCAACAACTCGCCGATCAACGACTAAAATAAACATTGGAGTGATGTGGTTGAAAATACGTCGTTCGTCCTAAATAAATGGTTCTGGTTTCAGATGCTTGTTTTATGGCTTCGCCGACCTGCGGAATAACCTAAATAATCCCGATAATAAATGCTAATTCGGCTGACCGATCGGGACGGCCGCCACCACCAGGAGGCCGACCGTGAGAATTGCCCAGATCGCACCCTTGATGGAGCGGGTTCCCCCTCGGCTGTATGGCGGGACGGAACGAATCGTCTCCTATCTGACCGAGGCGCTGGCCGGACAAGGCCACGCCGTCACCCTGTTCGCGAGCGGAGATTCCGTCACCGCCGCGAGCCTTGTCGCCTGTTCCGGCGAGGCCCTGCGTCTCGATCCGGCGATCCTGGACATCGTTCCGCACATGTCCCTGATGCTCGAGAAGGTCCGGCAGCGTGCCGACGAGTTCGACGTTCTTCACTTCCACATCGACTGCGTGCAGATGCCGCTTCTTCGCGAACTCGGGTCACGAGCGGTGACGACCCTGCACGGGCGGCTCGACCTTCCCGATCTGCAGCCCTTCTACCGCGAATTCTCTGACGTCCCGCTGGTGTCCATCTCGAAGGCGCAGCGCGCCCCGATGCCGCCGGTGAACTGGGTCGGGACCGTGTATCACGGCCTGCCGGCGGCCGATTATCCGCCGCCGGGTGGCGCGGGAGAAGGGTATCTCGCCTTTCTCGGCCGGATCTCACCGGAAAAGCGCCCGGACCGCGCCATCGAGATCGCCCGTCGTGCCGGCATGCCCCTGCGCATCGCCGCCAAAGTGGACAAGGTGGACCAGGCCTATTTCGCCGAGAAGATCGAACCCCTGATCGACGGGCATCAGGTCCGGTTCATCGGTGAAGTCGACGAGGCCCAAAGGCTCGATTTCCTCGGCAAGGCGGATGCACTTCTGTTTCCGATCGATTGGCCGGAACCCTTCGGTCTCGTCATGATCGAGGCGATGGCCTGCGGAACGCCCACCATCGCCTTCCGTTGCGGCTCGGTCCCCGAGGTCATCGATCACGGGACCAGCGGCTTCATCGTCGATGACGTGGACCAGGCCGTCGACGCCGTCCGCCGCTTGCCGGAGCTCGACCGGGCCGCCGTGCGACGCCGGTTCGACGCACGCTTCACCGCCGATCGCATGGCGTCCGATTACCTCGCCATCTATGAGCGGCTGACGCTCGGCCGCGTCGCCCCGCGCCGGGTCGCCTGATCCCGGCATCCCGAACAAGGACAAGGCCCATGCTCAACGCCGTCGAACGGTCGACCCAGCCGGGGGCCACGGGGGTGCCGCAGTTCTACATCGCGGCGACCTCTTCGCTTCAGGAGCGCCGGCCGCGCATGCTGAAGCACGGCGACACCTTTGCCGTCTTCGACCACAACGGCGACGTGCTGGCCGGCCCCTCGACCCCGGAAGGGCTCTTCCATCGCGACACCCGTTATCTTTCGCACCTCGATCTGTCGATCAACGGACAGCGGCCGATGCTCCTGAGTTCGACCGTCCGTTCGGACAACGCGCTGCTGACGTGCGATCTGACCAATCCGGATCTCTTCGACGGCGACCGACTCCTGATGGAGAAGGATACGATCCACATCCGCCGGGCCACCTTCCTGTGGCGGCAGACCTGCCGTGAGCGGATCGCCGTCCGCAACCATGGTCTTGCCGAGCAGCGTGTTCGCATCGCGATACGCTTCGCCTGCGACTTCGCCGACCTGTTCGAGGTCCGGGGATCCAGCCGGCCAAGGCGTGGGGGAATGGGCGTTCCGGACGTCGGCCCGGATCGGGTCACGCTCCGCTACAACGGTCTCGACCGGGTCGTTCGCACGACACGCCTGGGCTTCGAACCGGAGCCAACGGCGCTGACGGCGGCTTCAGCCGTCTGGGAGGTGCTGCTGAAGCCCCACGAGCAGGTGTCCTTCTTCGTCGACATCGCCCTGGACGATCGCGTCACCGACCACTCGCCCGCGCCGGGATTCATGCGGGAGTTGCGACAGGCCCGGCGGGCTCTGGCCGCCTCCAGGTCGCGCGCGGCCGGGGTTTCAACCTCCAACTCGGTCTTCGACGAGACCCTGGAGCGGTCGTCCGCGGACCTCTACATGCTGATGACCGACAAGCCCGGCGGCCCCTACCCCTACGCCGGCATTCCCTGGTTCAACGCCCCCTTCGGGCGCGACGGCCTGCTCACCGCGCTTCAGATGCTCTGGTCCGATCCGGACGTGGCGAAGGGGGTCCTGCATTTCCTCGCCGCCACCCAGGCGACGGAGGAGATACCGGAAGCCGATGCCGAGCCCGGCAAGATTCTTCACGAGACGCGGGGCGGCGAGATGGCCGCGCTGGGTGAAGTGCCCTTCCGGCACTATTACGGCAGCGCCGATTCGACGCCGCTCTTCGTGATGCTGGCGGGCGCCTATCTGGAACGGACCGGCGACTTCGAGGCGATCCGGTCGATCTGGCCGAACGTCAAGGCGGCGCTCGCCTGGATCGACCGCTACGGCGACCGCGACGGGGACGGGTTCGTCGAATATGGCCGCCGGACCGACGAAGGGCTCGCCAACCAGGGTTGGAAGGACAGTCACGATTCCGTCTCCCATGCGGACGGCAGCATGGCCCGAGGTCCGATCGCGCTCTGCGAAGTCCAGGCCTACGTGTATGCGGCCAAGCGTGCGGGGGCGGCTCTGGCCCGCCGCGCCGGCGAAGACGCGCTGGGCGACCGGTTCGAACGGTCCGCCGAAGAGCTTCGCGTTCGCTTCGAGGCGGCGTTCTGGTGCGAAGACCTTGGAACCTATGCGATCGCGCTCGACGGCGAGAAGCGGCCTTGCCGGATCCGCAGCTCGAACGCCGGGCATGCCCTGTTTGCCGGCATCGCCTCGCCCGAACGCGCGGCGCGTGTCGCCGACAGCCTGATGAGCCCGCAGTCCTTTTCCGGCTGGGGCATCCGCACCCTCGCGTCGAACGAAGCGCGCTACAACCCCATGAGCTATCACAACGGCTCGATCTGGCCGCACGACAACGCCCTGATCGCGATGGGGTTCGAGCGCTATGGCTTTTTCGATCGGACGATGCGGATCTTCGAGGGACTGTTCGCCGCCGCGGCCTTCATCGATCTCCGCCGTCTTCCGGAACTGTTCTGCGGCTTTCCCCGCCGTCCGGGCCGTGGGCCCACCTTCTATCCCGTCGCCTGCGCCCCGCAGGCCTGGGCGGCGGCCACGCCGCTGGGGCTTTTGGGGGCGAGCCTGGGCCTGCGGTTCGATCCGGCGAACCGCGCAATCCGGTTTTGCCGGCCATCCCTGCCCGCCTTCCTCGACCGGGTCGATCTCAGGGGATTGGCGTTGTGCGGATCCCGGGTCGATCTCAGGCTCACCCGCTACCGTGACAGTGTTGCGGTGACGGTGATCGGCCGCGAAGGGGATCTCGGCGTCGAAACCGTGCTCTGAAGACTGTTCGCCAGGCGGAGGCGGCCGCGGCGGTGCGGCGGTGTTCGCCGGTCACGGAATCCGGCGTTCCCGGAAGGGCGCGCGGAATCCGACATGAAGGGATGTGGCGCCATGGATGCGATCATCATTTTGACGAGCTTCGCCGCGGTCGTTCTCGCGTCCGTTTTGTCGGGAGGCAACCCATGGTGGATCTACGGGACCGTGGCTGTCGTCGTCGCCTCGTGGTACGGGGCCGCCTACCTGGCCCGGCGGCATCACTGACCGCGACACAGGAGGACAGCGATGTCCGGCACTCCGCTTACGTCTTCACCGACAGACGTTCCGACACACGACCGGCTTGTGGCGGTCCGGGGTGTCGCCGTGTTCGGCCGCCACACCGGAGAAACCGGATGAGCAGCCGCATGTCCGTCAGGACCGTCACCTTCGACCGCCCCTTTGCGCTGCGCGCCGTGGACGATGTGCAGCCGGCGGGACGCTATGTCGTGGAAACCGAGGAGGAGTTGGTGGAACTCCTCTCCTTCACCGCGTACCGCCGCATCGGGACGTGGATTCGCCTGCCGCAACGGCCGGGATCGACGGACGGCGAACAACTCGTGCCCGTCGACCCGGAGGAGCTGGAGGGGGCGACGGAGTTGGCCGAGGCGCCGGGGGAGGGGCGATGACCCTTCAACAACCGCCCGCGGCGCCGCCGTCGACCGGGTGAACGGACCCTCGGGCCGGCCACGCCGTCGGGAGAAGGCGGCGCGGCGGTCCGCACGTCGACGACGTCCTGCTGTCCCCGGCCGCGTTCACCGCACTCTTTTTTCCGCCGGCCCCCTTCTCCGCCGGCAAGCACCTGATCGGCCTGCCTCGGCACGCGTGGGGTGGTCTCGACCTATTGCCGCCGGCTCCGTGGTCCTGATCCTCCTTCGGGTCTGCTGCTCGTCCGTCATCGTCCTGTTCGAGCCCGTGGTCACCCGCGCCGGCTCGTAGAAGGTCGGTTCGCGGGCGCACCGAAGCGGAGGGATCGAGAGTGGGTCCCCGATGCCGGACACCTCCAAACCGGGAGCGCATCGGAGCCTCTCCACCGGTCAATCGAAGTTGATGTCGGCGAGGGTCTCCGGGCATCGTGTGGCCAGAACGGCAAACGCCCGATCGTGCCGCTGGGTAAGCAAGGACAGTTGAACCGTTTCCTGTTTGGTGGCCGGCTGCTCACCTTGGCGGCTTATCTCGGCGGCGACCGCGTCGAAGCGCTTCTTGGTTTCGATGACCTCATCGACGAGCTGATCACAGGTGGCGGCGCCGTAGGTGAGCGCCGACACACCACCGGGTACGGCCAAGGCCAGAGCGGCCAGGGTAAAGGTGAGGAACCTGATCATGATTGCTCCTGCAAGTTTGCGTCTCCCCCAAGATTCGATTCGCAAGGCGGACGGCGTGGCCGTTCCGCGGGAGAGCCGGTTCGCACAACCGCTCAACACTCGGGCAATGAGGATGTTCGGACACGCCGCGGTGAACCGGCGCCCCCCATCGGATGGTGCCGAGCGGCATCGCCGGTGACGGCCGCTGCAAGTCTTCCACCGGCCTCATTCGCCTCGTTCGCAATGCCACTTCCGACGTCTGTGTTCGTAACACCTCTCCGGGCGCAATGACCGTCCGGACAGGCAACGCAAACCCGGTGCAACCCGCCTTTCATCACTCGCGTCGTCCATGGTCCGCGGAAGTAATCTCATTGCGTCCGACTGTCCGTATGCACCTCCGCCGCGACGCTTCGCTTCTCTGCCGACCGCTGTTCTGATGGGGATTGCGGATCATTCGATAAGCAGGGGAACCCCGGATGTTGGAGCGCGACACCGATCTCACCTCCTTGCGCGCGGCCATCGCGGTGTGCCAGCAGCCGATCCGGTGGTGCAGCGCGTGGCAGGTCGTGAACTCGTTCATACCGTTCTTCGCACTGTGCGCCGCCATGTATGCGAGCCTGGAGTTTTCCTATTGGCTCACCCTTGCCCTGGCGATCCCCGCTGCCGGCTTCGTGGTGCGAATCTTCATCATCCAACATGATTGCGGCCACGGTTCGTTCTTCCGCTCGCGCCGGGCGAACGACGCCCTTGGCATGGTGTGCAGCCTGATCACCCTCACTCCCTATTTCAGTTGGCGCCGTCAGCACGCCGGCCATCACGCCAACTGGAACAACCTGGACCGCCGTCTCAGCGGCCTGGACATCTATTCCAACTGCCTGACCGTGCGGGAGTATAAACGCCTGTCCCGTGCGCAGCGGCTGGCGTACCGCATATCCCGGCATCCCGCCGTCTCCTTCGTTCTCATTCCGCCGCTGGTCTTCCTCCTGCTCTACCGCTTCCCGTTCGATGCCCCCGGATCCTGGCGCAAGGAGCGTCTGGGCGTGCACTTGACCAACCTGGCGCTGCTCGCTCTCGTGACAATCCTCGGTAGCGTCCTGGGGTTCCAAAACGTTCTGATGGTCCATCTCCCGATCATGGCGGTCGCGTCGATCATCGGTGTCTGGCTCTTCTCGCTTCAGCATCGGTTCGAGGACACGCTTTGGGCGCGGCGGCCCGACTGGAATCACGTGGACGCCTCGCTTCGGGGCAGCTCGCATCTGAATCTTCCAAAGCCGCTTCAATGGTTCACCGGAAACATCGGCTTCCACCATGTCCACCATCTCAGTCCGCACGTGCCCAATTATCGGCTGGAGGAGTGTCATAACCGGAACTTGTCTCTCCGGCGGGCGCCGACGCTGACGCTGTGGAGCGGCCTCAAGGCGACGACTTGCGCATTGTGGGACGAGGATCAAGGCAAGATGGTGGGATTCCGCTCACTCCGGCGGAGATCCGGGGGCGCGGCGTCGTTCACCGGGCATTGACGGGGAGCGACGGCACTCGGCTCAGGAAGGCCCGGCTCGTTGCCGGACGGCACCCTCCTCGAGCGGAGCCGCCGCGGCTTTCGGCGGTTTCGTCGGATTGGTCGTGGGCAAGAGCGTCCGGCCGGCACGAGGGCCTCTCCTCGGCTCGCAGCGACAATGCCGTGCCAAATCAACGGCACGCGCCGACGGCTCCTTCAGGGCAGATACGGCCGTCGGTCCGAGTGGCGCCCCCGAGTTCCGCGTAGTACATCTGCACACCCGATAGGTCGGCACCCGAGAGATCGGCCCGATACAGGTCGGCGCCGCGGAGGTCCGCACCCGACAGGTCGGCGCCGGCACATCCGGTTCGCGCACGGATTTCGCATCCATTGACGAAGATCTGGCCGAATGCCCGGTCGCCCAAGGTCGCGCTGATGGCCGCCAGGCTCACCACGGCACAGATGGTGGTCGCCTTCATCGCCTCGCTCCAGAGTTCCGGTTGCCCAAGTGCGGGGGAAGAGCATGGAGGGTGGCAGATCACCAGGGAACCCTTCCATTCGAGGTGTTCGTGCCCGATCGGGCCGGCCGGCGGCGACGCGATCGGGTATGGGATCTACCCAGCCGTGCCGGCGATCTTCCCGATCATCGCCGAAATACTTTTCCGGACACGACCCGAAGATCATCAGCCAATTTGCGGAATGGAATGTTGTCAGTCCGGTCCCCATGTTCTGCTTATCATTCTGCTTCGGTCGTTCGGCTGCATCGCCCTCCGGGAATGGCACCGCTGCGCTTCCTTGGCCAGACGATGATGCGCCTCACAGGAGGTGAGGTCGCCACCCGCATCACAGGAGAACAGCGATGTCGATCGGCACCGTCAAATGGTTCAACGGCACCAAGGGGTATGGTTTCATTCAGCCGGATAATGGCGGCGCGGACGTTTTCGTTCACGCATCCGCCGTCGAGCGCGCCGGCATGCGAAGCCTCGAGGAAGGCCAGAAGGTCTCTTATGAGGAAATGCACGATCCGAAACGCGGCAAAAGCTCGGCCGAGGACCTCAAATCGGTGTAAGCGGCCGGACTTGGCCCCGGGGAAGCCGGCCGTCGCGCCCCGTTCCCCTTTCCGCGCATTCCTTTCGCGGTGCGCCGGTTGCGGTGCGCCGGAGTCCGTCGACGCGATCGCCCCGGAGAGCAATGGACCAGCCGAGCGCCGGCACCGCACCGCGGAGGTCGGCGGCAGGGCGGAAATGGGTGTCGGCAACCGTGCACCCCCACGCCGTCCAGGCCTCCCGGTCCGGCGAGATCAGCACTCACCATCCCTTGATCAGGACACATGAACATGCCCACCGATACGAACGCCAAGCCCACCCCGCCGTCCTCCAGGAACGAGGCCGACAAAAAGCCGACGAACCGGGACCCCGACAATGAGACACCGACGCCCACACCTGGTGATGAAACGGGTCACCAGCGGGAACCCGGATACGACGAGGCATGAAGCGCCTGTGAATGCCGGAACACCGTCGGCGGTGCGCACACGCCGCCGACGAGCGTCAAGGAGAATGGACTGAACCGCACCGGCTTTTCCGGACAAGGCGGGCGGCCGCATCCTCTTATCCTATGCCTTCTTCTTTGCATTCGTGGCGGGCGTCAGAAGCGCTTTGAGCGTCGCGGCGGAAGCCGCTGCCGTTCCCTTCCTCTGCTTCGGCTTGCGGACGTCCCGATTGCCGCGTTTCCGTTCTTTGGCCATGACGGTCTCCTCGGCGGCGCCGCCTTAGAAGCGGCCCGCGATCCTACGCCACGGCCGTCCGCTGTTTGCCGCTCCCGTCCGCGAAGCCGTTGTTGATGCCCCAGATGGCGGCCTGCGTGCGGTTCGAGGCGTCGATCTTGCGCAGCAGGCTCTTGAGGTGGACCTTGACGGTCGCCTCGGTGATCCCGAGGTGACCGGCGATCACCTTGTTGGAGTTGCCGTTTTGCAGGCAGCGCAGGATCTGCGCCTCGCGCTGCGACACGCCTTTGTGCGAGGCCGGCAGGCCGGTGTCGGCGACGTTCAGGCGGCCGCTGATCAGCAGTGCGGCCAAGGGGCTGGGGAAGACCTTCTCGCCCATCATGACGAGCCGCAGCGATTGCGTCAGTGCCTCGATCGATATGTCCTTCATCAGGAACCCGTCCGCGCCGGCCTCGATGGCTTTCGTCATGATGCCCGTGTCCAGCTTTCCGGTGAGCAGCACCATGCGCGCCTGCGGGCATGCCGCCTTGAGCGATCGGACCAGCTCCGCCGCGTCGCCGATGCCGACGGGGTCGATCAGAATGACCTGCGGTGCGTCGCCCTCCGGGACCACCCGGAGTGCCGCCGCGAGGGACGACGCCTCCTTCGAGATGTGAAAGTTCCGTTCCGCGAAAAGAGCCTTCAGGCCCTGACGAAACAGATTGTTCACGTCGATCAAGGCTATGGAGACGCCTGGCATGGCCGTATACTCCGGGGAGTGCATGAAAGGGGAAGTCTACTCTCAAAAAGGTGGATCGACGATCCACGCGTCGGAGAATGTTTTACCTACAAATAGGGGGATCTTTGGCGCCCACCTTCAACCGGAGCCGGCACGCCACGGACCGTCAGGAGAAGACGAGGCCATGGACGAAGCGCAGCTTTCCCATCACGGTCGGGGCCAGGACGAACGGATAGAGATCGGGCAGGCCCATGCTGTGGTTCAGGCTGTTGATCCCGTAGGTCAGCGGCAGCCAGGCCCGGATCAGGAGATTGAAGTCCCGCTGGCGGCACGGATCGAAGTCGATGTCCATGGTCAGGGTCGGATCGCTCCCTCCCCGGGGCCGGACTCGCAGGCCGAACTCGTACGCCGTCTCCAGCGTGTCCATGATGTGCAGGTAATGCGCCCAGGTCTCGGCGAAGTCCTCCCAGGGGTGGGTGCTGGCGTAGGCGCTGACGAAGCGCTGCTGCCAATCGGCCGGCGGACCCTGCGCATAATGCGCGTCCAGGCTTGCACGATAATCCCGGCGTTCATCGCCGAACAGGCTGCGGAAGGCCGGAATCCATGGTCCGCAGCGGACCAACCGCTCCCAGTAATAGTGCCCGATCTCGTGGCGGAAATGTCCGAGCAGCGTGCGGTACGGCTCCGCCATGTCCCGCCGGTGGCGCTCCCGCTCGGCATCGTCGGCCTCGGCGATGTCGATGGTGATCAGACCGGCGGCGTGGCCGGTGACAACCTGCGCGTGGTTGCGGCCCATCCCGTCCGGGGCGGCAAGGAAATCGAAGGCGAGTCCCGCCTGCGGATCGTCGAACCGGCTCGTCAGAGGCAGGCCAAGCCTCAGCAGCCCATAAACGAGGCGGTGCTTGGCGGTTTCGAGGCGTTGCCAGCGCACCCGGTTTTCCCATCCGTCGATGTCGGGAATCGTGCGGTTGAGACGGCAGGCCCGGCAGAAGGCGTCGGGACTCCCGGCCGGAACCAGCCAGTTGCAGACGTCATGGACGGCGTTGGCGCAGAACCGGGACGGTTCGTCGGGAGCGGCCAGGGCACTCCAGCGGTCACCCTCCAGCGGGACAAGGGCGCTCAGGATCACACGATCGGGAAGGTAGCCGAGACGGTGTCCGCAGCGCTCACATCGGGTGTTCGCAAAGTAGACCATCTGGCCACAGTGCTGGCAGTGGAAGACTTTCATCGGTCGGATCGGCTCCTTCTCATATCCTTGCGCTCCGGTCCGTTCGAGAAACGGGCGGGACACCGGGAGTCCCGGCGCCCATGTACCGATGCGCTCGGACCGGTCCTCAAATGAAGGTGTGCGGCCTTTATAAAGGCCGGATGAAAATTGGCCCAACCGCATTCTCGGTACAGGAAGGGTTCGGCGGGTTGCAGGCGTGGGCGCACCGCTTGAACGCTGAGCTGTTCGAGTGCCTCATCCTGAGGCGGAGCGTCCCGCCGGTTGGCTCGGGAGGGTTCGGGGAACCCGCGCCGGCCGGGTTCGGCAACGCTGTCCGGCGTGACCTCGCCGCCGTGACGGCCGTTCAACGGATGGGCCGGTTCCTGGTGTCGCCCGAAACGCGGGCGCTGTCGCGGGCCGAAGGCGGTGTCAGGACCAGAAACCGACCACCACCCAGGTGAACAGGATCGCCACGAGCGCGACGAGAAGCCAGCGGTTCGCGATGTTGACGCGACGAATCCGGCTGCCGGCGCTGCCGTTGGCCGTCGTGACGGATCCGCCCTCGGGCAGGAGTCTCACCAATCGATCCGCGATCTTGGCGGCTTCCGGAGTGTCCATCTGCGGTCCGGGGAGCCGGCGCAGGATGACGGTGAGTGCCGAGGCCGCAGCTTCTCTCGGCAACGCTGCCAAACGGGCGGCCTCCTCCCAAGGGTCGATGTCAAGCCGCGCCAACGCCGAGAGGACGCTGAGCGCGGTTCCGTTCCTTTCCTCCCACACCGGGGCGGACAAGAACTCGGTAAGGTCCGACTGATGCAGGGTGTATTCTGCGCGTAATGGCATGTCATGCCTCCCATGGCGCCAGTGATTCTGCCAAGACATATACCACGATTTGCAGAAATTCAGCGTTGCTCTGATGGAGTTCTGGAATCATGGAAGGAGCCGTAGAAGGGGCATACGCCTCCGATCCATGAAGGACTGCTTCTGCCGAGGCAGTATGACAGAATCGTGTTCTCACCGGATCGCCGGAAAGGTGAATTCCGTCAGTCCGGTGGCAGCGACTCGTCGCGGTGCTGGCGCAGTTCCGGCGCGCCGCGAGAGGGCACGACGCGCCGCCGGTCATAGACACCGCCGGCGCCTCCGACCCGCACTCTCTGGACCACCTGCCGGGCGTCGTCGCCGGTGGCGCCAAGGCTGCGCAGACAATAGTCCATCAGCCCGAAGGCGAGTTCGCGCTCCGCCATGATCGCGACTCCCACGCCCTGCCGCTCAAGATCGGCAAGTTCGGCCTCGCTGTGGGTGCGCACGGCGGTATCGATGGCGGGGTTGAGCCGGCGTGCGAGATCGAGAATCCGCTGCGTCCGATAGCCGTCGGGCGTGGCGACCACGACAAGCCGGGCCCGGTGCACGCCGGCGGCTTCCAGAATCCCCGGTGTGGCCGCATCCCCGTAGATCGCCGGCACGCCACGCTCGCGCAACGCTTCGACGCGCCGACGGTTCCGGTCGACGACCACGATCGGCAGGTTCTGGCTTTTCAGACCCTTGCCGACGACACTCCCGACCCAACCATAGCCCACGATGATGGCATGGTCGCGCGGGCCCCCGCCGTTGACCGCGGGCAGCACCGCGAGACGATCATTGCCGCGACGTTCGATGCGGCCCAACAGGTTCGGCCGCTCGTGCAGCCAGCCCGAGAGCCGGTCGAGGCCGGCGAACACCAGCGGGTTGAGGGTGATCGACAGCAGGGCTCCGGCGAGGATCAGGTCGCGCCCTTCCGGGGGCAGCACGCCGAACGCCACCCCGAGCCCCGCCAGGATGAACGAGAACTCGCCGATCTGTCCCAGGCTGGCCGAGACGGTCAGGGCGGTTGATGCCGGATAACCGAACGCCAGCACGATCACGAACGCCGTGAACGACTTGCCGGGTATGATGATGAGGACGACCGCGAGCACGGCAAGCGGCTCACGGATCAGGATTGACGGATCGAACAGCATGCCGACCGACACGAAGAACAGCACGGCAAAGGCGTCGCGAAGCGGCAGCGCGTCGGCCGCGGCCTGGTGACTGAAGTCGCTTTCACTCAGGACGACGCCGGCGAAGAAGGCTCCGAGTGCGAAGGAAACGCCGAACAGTTCGGCGGAACCGAACGCGATGCCGAGGGCGGTCGCGAGCACCGAAAGGGTGAAGAGCTCACGCGAACCGGTCCGGGCAACCTGCTCCAGGAGCCACGGGATCACGCGCGTGCCGACCGTCAGCACGAGCCCCAGGAACAGCCCGACCTTGCCCAGCGTCAGCGCCAGGGTGACAGCGAGCGGGGCACCGTGATCCGCCACGTCGCCCTGGCCGCCGCCGAGCCCCCCCGCCAGGGCCGGCAGCAGCACCAGAGCCAGCACCATGGCGAGGTCCTCGACGACGAGCCATCCCACGGCGATCCGGCCGTTCGCGGAGTCCAGGACGTTGCGTTCCTCGAGGGCACGCAGCAACACCACGGTGCTGGCGGCCGACAGGGCGAGTCCGAACACCAGGCCGGCGCCGATGGGCCAGCCCCGGAACTGCGCGAGGCCGAAGCCGAGCGCCGTCGCCACCGCCATCTGTCCGAGAGCACCGGGTATGGCGACCGCGCGGACGGTGAGAAGGTCCCTGATGGAGAAATGCAGCCCGACACCGAACATCAACAGGATGACGCCGATCTCGGCGAGTTGGGCGGCAAGGCCTGCGTCGGCGACGAAACCGGGTGTGAACGGGCCGACCCCGACGCCGGCCAGCAGATAGCCGACGAGAGGCGGCAGCCTGAGCTTGCTGGCGAGAATGCCGCCGAAAAAGGCAAGAACCAGGCCCAGGACGATGGTGGCGACGAAGGTGGTCTCGGGCGGCATGACGTTCCTCTTTCGGCTTCGTTGGACATCTCGTTCCGGACCGGTCGCCGTCAGATGTGGAGACAACTCGGCGAAAGGGTGGGAAATATATTTTGGCAAAATTCATAGATAATCATCTGCGCACTGGCTTTCGTGGCCTTGCACCACCATGTGTCTTAAATGATAATGCCAAAATACGGAGCGCGATTCGATTTCGATGGCTGGATGGTCATCGATACCACCGTTGTCGACGGCGAACTCGTCGATGAGGCCGTTCGACGTGGTTTGTCCTTCCATGAGGCCGCGCAGTGGGCCGACGCCCTGAATGAGCGTGGTGTCCGCCTCCATGCCCGTGCGGAATGATGATGCCGTGGTCGGGACGGACGCGTCGGATGACGGCGCTGCGCACGGACAGGCACACAACCCGGACTCACCCCGAAGGTCCGCCATGAAGGTCACCATCAAGGCCACCGTCACCGCCCTCATGACCGCCCTCGTCCTTTCCATCGCGGCAGGCGCGGTGGCGGCGCAGACCCGTGAGCGCTTTCCCACGCACCTCTTCAATCCGGGGAACCATGTCGATGCCGAGGGGAGCGTGCGTGACCGCAGCAATCGCAAGGTCGGGTCCATCGAGGAGGGTGTGAATGGGACGTACGTGCTGCGTGACACTGACGGACGCGACATCGGCAGCGTCGACCGCGGTTCCGAAGGCGAACTGGTCATCCGCGACAGCGGCGGCCGACGCCAGGGTTCCCTCGAGCGGCGACCGTGAGTGAGCCTCCGGCGCCCGCATCTTGCTCAAGCCCGGACGGTTCCTGCGCATCCCGGCCGGGGGGAGACGGGACGATGGACCGTCGCGGTCCGACGTCCGGAAGGCCCCGGCATGGATTGGAGCGGTAATACGAAGGCCGCTCAGCCGTCGCGCCCTTGCCCCAGCACCGAGGCGATGGCGGCCAGCAGGTCGTCCGGGGAGACCGGCTTGTGCAGCAGGACGAAACCACTTGCGCGGACATCGCGGATGCGGTCCGGGGAGGTGTCGCCGGTCAGGATGATTCCGGGCAGCGCGGTTCCCAGGGCGGCGGACAGACGCTTGATGACGGCGGACCCGGTGTCGTCACCCTGGAGCCGGTAGTCGGCGACGACGAGGTCCGGAGCCCGCTGTTCGGAGACCTCGGCGATGGCGGAGTCGAAGTCCGACGCGCCGGACACCGCAAAGCCGCGTCCGGCAATGAAGAGCTGGATGGCGTTGAGCAGGACGGGATCGTCGTCGATCACCAGGACGTGCCGGCCGCGGCCAACCGTTGGTGGTGCGGGAGGCGCCACCGCCGGCGCCTCGACGCCGGCGGTGGCGGCGGTGGGGATGACGATTTCGAAGACCGATCCCTTGCCGGGCACCGACCGGACGCCGATGGGGTGCCCGAGCAGCTTGGCCAATCTCTCGACGATCGCGAGGCCGAGCCCCAATCCACGGCTGCGGTCGCGCCCGGGGTTGTCGACCTGATGGAACTCTTCGAAGATTGCCGCGATCTGGCTTTCGGGAATACCGCGTCCGGTGTCCCACACCTGGATGCGAACCGTGCCGCCGCGAGGACGGCACCCGACCAGGATGCGGCCATGCTCGGTGTATTTGATCGCGTTCGCGACGAAATTCTGCAGAATGCGGCTCAGCAGAGCCGGGTCGCTGCGGACCGAGAGGCTGGTCCGGACCGAGCGCAGGGTGAGACCCGTGGACCGGGCGAGGGGGGCGAACTCGTCTGCGAGATGGCCGAGCAGGGGTTGCAGCGCGAACGCCTGCGGCTTCACCTCGACCACGCCGGCGTCCAGGCGGGACACGTGGAGGATTTCATCCAGCATCGAACGCAGCGCTTCCAGGGTGCTGCCCAGGTTTTGCATCAGCGGCACCGCCGTATCGCCCATGCCCTTTTCGCTGAGGAGATGGTGGAACAGGACCGCCGCCTGCACGGGTTGGCGAAGGTCGTGGCTGGCGGCGGCGAGGAAGCGCGTCTTGCCGGCAATGGCGTGCTCCGCAGCGACTTTCGCGGTGGCCAAGGCTTCGCTTGCCCGTTTTTCGAGGGTGACGTCCTCGATGCCAAGAAGGACCTGCCGGTCGGAGTGGTTCAGCCGTCGGGCGTTGAGCCGGAGCGTCCGGGGCCCGGGGCCGCCCGCACCGGAGAGGATTTCCCATTCCTCCATCGGGGTGCCGTCGGCGACCACCGTCCGGACGTTTTCCAGCAACGCCGGTTCCCGGAAGATTCCATCCGCCAGCGCCGACAGCGGCTGCCTCAACGTTCCCTCCGGCGTCGTACCGAACATCCGGTGATAGGCCCGGCTCGCACCGACCACGTGCAGTGCCTGGTCCAGGACCAGCAGCGGTTCCCTCACGGTGTCGACGATCGCTTCGGCGAAGTCGCGGGCGGCCTTCATGGCTTCCAGGGTGGCGGCCCGCTCCATGGCGAGGCCGAGCACGTTGCCGACCGCCTGAACGAACTCGAGATCGTCGCGATCGAACGAGCGTGACCGGGAACTGAACAGCGCGAGGATGGACGGCGGCTTGGCAGCGTCGCCGAACGCAACGGCGATGCCGCTCGCGGCCTCCGGAGGAGCGATGGGCGGACCGCCCGGCCGCAGCCCTTCGGCGGCGAAGTCGGCCACGAGCGCCGGCTGCCGCGAATGGAAAACGCGACCGACGAGCGTCGCGGGATCGACCTCGGCAACGGCCGGCCTGTCCACGGCCCGGTCGCAGCCGAAGCCGTCCACCAGCACGAGTCCGCGGCCGGTGTCCGACGGTGCGAGGATGCCGACGCAGTCTGCGCCCAGCATTTCGCCGGTCAGCCGGCAGCCCGTTTCCAGAAGAATCCGGGGGGCCTCGCCCGCCAGGGCCGTGCGGCCGAGATCCGCCACCAGTCTTTGCTGGCGCGCCCTGGCGGCGAGGATCGCCGCCGTCCGCTTGAGAGCCGTGACGTCGCTGAACGTGATGACCGCGCCCTCGATCCGCTGACCCCGGGTGCGGTAGGGATGGACGCGGCGCAGCAACGTCAAGCCATGGTCCGTCTCCACTTCCCGTTCCATCGGCGTCAGGTTGGCGTTCACCTGCCGGACGTCGGCGACCAGGTCGGGATCGGTGAAGCGTCGTGAAATGTCCGTGATCGGCCGGCCGACATCCGTTGGAATGAGGGCGAAAAGGCGGGTTGCCGCCGGCGTGAAGCGCTTGATCCGCAGATCCGGCGACAGGAACAGTGTCGCAATGTCCGTGCTCGACAGCAGATTTGTCAGATCGTCGGTCGCCGTCTCCAGTTCGTCCACCTTTTCATGGAGCTGCGCGTTTACCGTGCCCAACTCCTCGTTGAGGGACTGCAATTCCTCCTTTGAAGTCTCGAGTTCTTCGTTCGATGATTGCAGTTCCTCATTGACCGAAAGGATTTCCTCGTTCGCGGCGCGAAGGGCTTCGTTGGATCCTTCCAGCTCCTGGATCGTCGCGTTCAGATCCTCGCGGGTGATGCGGAGCTCGTTCTCCAGTTGGTCCAGGACGGCCGCCTCGGTGGCGTCGGGGACCCCGGTCATGTCTGCGGCGGTTCCGGTGATGCGTGCCGGCGGCTCCGTGGTGTCGGCGACGAACGTCACCAGCAGGAGGTCGTCGGCCGTTCTCGGCGTTCGGACCGGCGTGACCGTTATCGAAACCGTTGCCTGTGCGCCGGGACGGGAAAGGCGGACCGCCCCGATGGTGACGGGGCGGTTCGAGGCCACGGCCTGCTCCACGGCACCGCGGACCTTCAGGCGGAGGTCGCCGCGCATCATCGTCAGCAGGTCCTGCGGCGGTTCGCCCGTGGGCAGGTCGAGAAAGTCGCCGGTCGGCCCGTACAGATAAAGGATACGGAGCCGTTGATCGATCAGCACCGCCGCCGGGGCGTAGGCGAAAAGAAGCGCCTGTCGGGTGATTTCGGCCGGACCGATGCGGCTGGCAATCGCCGGCACCGGCGCGCCGCCGTGCCCCCCGTGCCCGAATGCCGGCAGCGCAACGCTTTTCCGCCGACCCGTTCCGAGCTTGCGATAGAGGCGCCACTTCTTGGACAGTGGCTCGAACAGATCCGTCTGCGAGCCGATGGTCTCGGCGGAGCCCAGCAACAGGCAGCCGCCGTCGACGAGGCCGAAATGGAACAGGTTGAGGATGGAGTGCTGGACCGTCGGCTCGATATAGATCAGCATGTTGCGGCAGCTGATCAGGTCGAGGCTTGAGAACGGAGGATCGCTGATCACGTTCTGAACGGCGAAGGATACGGATTCCCGCAGTTGCCGGTTCACTTTGTAGCCCGCGTCGATTTTGGTAAAGAAACGGCCGAGGCGGGCGGGCGAGACGTCGACCGCGATGGTGTCCGGGTAGATGCCGGCGCGTGCGACATCCAGCGAATGGGCATCGAGATCGGTGCCGAACACCTTGATCTCAAGCGGCTTACTCAATGATTCACAGGCTTCCACCAGCAGCATGGCGATGGAATAGACCTCTTCACCGGTCGCACAGCCGGCCACCCAGACGCGGACGGGCCGGTCGGCGGGGCGGTTCCGCACCAGCGGCGTGATCACCTGCTCCGCCAACTCGGCGAACGCTTCGGGGTCGCGAAAGAAGCGTGTCACGCTGATCAGGATATCCCGCGTCAACTGCTCCACTTCGCCGGGATTTTTCCCGAGATAGTCCAGGTAGGAACGCAGTTCGCCGATATGATGAATTCCCATGCGTCGCTCGATGCGACGGGCCAGGGTCCGCGTCTTATAGGCGCGGTAGTCGTAGCGGGTGCGCGCCTGCATCAGCGACAGGATGCGGTCGAGGTCCCGGTCATTGTCACTGTTTGCGGTCTTCGGCTCGCCCCCGTCGCGCACGTAGGGCTGTTGCGCGAACCGGACGATGGCGGCGGGCATCTGCTCCGGTGCCAGGACATAGTCGACGAGGCCGGTGGCGATGGCGCTGCGCGGCATGCCGTCGTACGCCGCCGTCGCAGGGTCCTGGACGACCACCAGCCCGCCGCTTTCCTTCACAGCCTTCAGTCCGATCGTTCCGTCGGCACCGGAACCGGACAGGACGACGCAGATCGCCCCCTGCTGCCGGTCCACGGCGAGGGAGCGGAAGAAGATGTCGATGGGCAGCGCCGTACCGACGATGTCCGGATCGGTGATGGTGAAATGCCCGTTGGCGACTCCGGGTATGCAACCAGCCGGCATGACATAGACGTGGTCCGACGCGATCTCGTCTCCGTCCTTCGCGCCGAGGACGGGGACCGCCGTCGCTTTTGCCAGAAGGTCGACCATCAACCGTTCATTGTTCGGTGAGCGATGCTGGACGATGGCGACGGCCAGCCCGCTCGCCCCGGGCAAGGCGGCAAGAAAAGCGGTGATCGCCTTCAGTCCGCCGGCCGATGCGCCGATTCCGATCACCGCAACGGGCGGCCCGGCGGAGTCTCTCTCCAGAGGAGCCGTGGTGGACGATGAACCCGGGGTGGGCCGGTGGTCGACGGCACCTGCGGGGAGAATCATGGCGGCCCCCTCCGTGATGCCGGCGCTACCACCAACTCCGTCGGGTCAACCCGTGGGGTGGGTCGCATTCCGGGGGACGACCTGCACAATTCGGCGGCTCGCCGGCAGGACATGCCGCTGAAAGGCCGAAGCTCGTCATTCCGGCCATTCGTTTCAATGACCATCTGCATCCCGGTGGCGGTGAGGGCATTGCACCATTCCATCGCTGAATCCCGCTCATGCCCGGATGGATCGGCCCGGATGGATCGAAGGCACAGGATGCGCCCGGATTCGTTGATATCATGCCTGTCCCGGGTTTGAAAATCACGAACATTTCAAGAGCGCCGCGATAATTCGTGTGTTTTCGTCCGAAATTTTTCAATCCGATATTTTCATCGCGACGGCGTCACCGCGATCCTGTTTTGCATCAAGGGGCGTCTATGCCTATCCATAATTTCTTTTCGATTGCGACGAGTGAAGTCCCCATATGTCATATGCGGGATACTCGGGGCTGTCTGCCAATGAGTTGGGAGGTCACACCTCGGGCAGGAGCCGCTCGCGAGTGATCGGGCGCTCGGCACGGCTGCCAACAGCGGAGCACTGCCGTGACGCACAGGCCCCTCGTCGGCATGTCGGGCGACCGGGCGCCGCGTCTTGCCGGCGGCTGAGAGAGGTGAGGTATGGCACGCGCACACTATTTTGTGACGAAACGTTCGAATGGTTGGTTCATTCTTCTGGAGCGGGAGCGCTATGGTCCGTTTTCCGGCGGTCGGGAGGCTGCCCTCATCGCCGCCGTTCAAGCGGCACATCAGGCCGGCAAGGACGGCCATGAGGCCAGCGTCCGCCTGCGTGCCGTGGACGGCCGTGTTCGCATCGCCTGGACGTTCGGCAGCGACCCCTATCCGCCGGCCTGGACCGAGAGCCTGCGGTTGAAGGCATCCGTCATCCGAAGGCGCGCACCCGCTCGCGCGCCGTCGCCCATTGAACCGCAGCCGGTTTGATGCGGGTCCGCCATATACGGATGACGGGTCCCCGGCGGCCGCGTCCCCCGAGGTGGTGTACGAGCTGTGGGTAAGCGGCCCGCCGCAGCGCCCCCCAGAGCTGGCGTAGGCGGGCCGCTTATCCACAGTGGGGCGGTCATCGAGGATCTCCGGTAGGTTCGGGTCACCACAACCTTGAACGAGACTGGCGAGGACCCCGATGACCATGGACAGAATGGCGCTTCACGAGCTTCTGGAGAAGGGCTCTGATTTGGACCTGCTGCGCGAGATGATCGGCTATGTCGCGCAGCGCCTGATGGACCTGGAGGTCGACGGCCTGTGCGGCGCCGGACACGGCGAACGCACGCCGGAGCGCGTCAACCAGCGCAACGGCTACCGCGAG
>NZ_AUCF01000044.1 GCF_000429625.1 Azospirillum halopraeferens DSM 3675 | reverse complement strand
CCGGTGACCCGGTGGTCATGGCGAGGGCCCCTGCACCCGATCCCATCCCGAACTCGGCCGTGAAATCCCTCAGCGCCAATGGTACTGCGTCTTAAGACGTGGGAGAGTAGGTCGCCGCCGGGTCACCGGAACGCACACAGGTTCTTACCCTCTTCCTTGTCCGCATGCCTTCGACGCGGGGTGGAGCAGCCCGGTAGCTCGTCAGGCTCATAACCTGAAGGTCGCAGGTTCAAATCCTGCCCCCGCAACCAAACACCACGAACGCCCGCCAGGCCATGCGCCCGGCGGGCGTTCGTGCGTTGGGCGCCCCGCTTTACGGCCGCCGGCGGGCTGGACCCGGCACGACCATCTGGTGCATGATCCGCGCCGGAGAAGCCGCCTTGCGTGCTGCCGGTGTCGCGTCGGCGAGCGGGGCGGGTGTTCATTCTCCGGCCGGAGGTGTTTTGTTATGATCTCGATCGACAGCCGTGTCGTCGCCAACGAGGATCTGCTCTCCACGGAGCTGGACGGTGAGACCGTCATGATGGATGTGGAGAGCGGGCAATACTACGCGTTGAACGACGTCGGCTCCCGCATTTGGCGCGACCTCGCCGCGCCGGTGGAGGTGGCGGCGCTCTGCCGCCGCCTGGAGGAGGAGTACGACGCGCCGCCGGAGACCATCCGGGCGGGCGTGCTGCGCCTGCTCGACCGGTTGCTGGACAAGCGGCTGATCCGGATCGCGGGATGATCGCCTTCGCCCTTCGCATCGAAACCGCGCTGGCGCTGGTGCTCGCCCTGGCGTTGGTGTTCGCCATGCCGCTTCGCCGGGCGCAAGCGCTGTTCGGCCGTTTCTCGGCGCCCGACGACGCCCCCTTCGCAGCGGCCGATGCGGATGCCGCTGCCGCGGCGCGCGCACGCGGCGTCGCGCGGCGGGTGGTGGCGGTGGCCGCGCGCCTGCCGTGGCACAGCACCTGTCTCGTCCGCGCGGTGGCCGGGGCCCTGCTGCTGGCGCGGCGCGGCATCCGGGGCGCCCGCATCCGGTTCGGCGTGCGCAAGGAACAGGGCCGGCTGGAGGCCCACGCCTGGCTTCTCCTGGGAACGGAGGTGCTGCTGGGCGGGGAAGGGGCGGGGGCCTATACCCCGCTCGCCGATCTCGGGCGGGTGGGCAACGGCCGGCCGGCCGGAGGAACGCCGGGGTGACCGGGACGACCTATCATTACCGCCTGTTCGGCTGGCGCCTGCGCTCGCCGCGCGCGCTGCCGCTGCTCCACCCCGCCCCGCCGGAGGAGCCCGCCGCAGACGCTGCCGGCCCCGACATCGAGGTGCGCTTCGGCCCGGTCCGCGCGCCGGAGGCGCCCGCCGTGCCGGAGGACATGCGCATCACGGTGCGCGCCGACGGCGCCATGACGCTGACCCGGGCGGAGGGCATCCGGCTGTTGGTCGAGGACGGGCGGTGGATGACCGTGGACGCCGCTGCCGACGTGACCGATGCGGAGCTGCACACCGCCCTGTTCGGCGCCGGGCTGGCGATGCTGTGCCACCAGCGCGGCCGGCCGCCGCTGCACGCGGCCGTGCTGGAGATCGGCGGCCGGGGCGTGGCGTTGGCCGGCCATTGCGGCGCGGGCAAATCCACCACGACGCGGGCGCTGGTGGAGCGGGGGCACCGGCTTCTGAGTGACGATCTGGCGGTGATCGATCCCGACAGCGCGCTGGCCCACCCCGGCTTCCCGTCGGTGAAGCTGTGGGGAACATCGGCGGCGGCTTTCGGCGACGCGGCGGACCCGGCGTTGCGGGTGCTGCGGCACCTGGACAAGTTCCACCACCCGCTGGCCGCCTTCCGGGCGGAGCCGGTGCCGCTGGCGATGGTCCTGGTGCTGAAGGCCGACAACGGATTGGGGTCCCCCGTCATCGACACCCTGACGCGGGCGGAAGCCGCGGCGGCACTGCACCGGCACGTGTCGTGGCCGGCGGCGTCAAAGGCGCTGGACAAGGGGGCAACGGCGTTCCGCCGGGCTGCGCGGCTGGCCGGGCGGGTGCCGGTGCGGGTGCTGCGCCGGCCCGACGGGCTGGACCGGCTGGACGCGCTGTGCGACGCCATAGAGGAAGCGGTGCGGGTGGCGGACGGGAAGGATCGGGGATGAGCGCGATCGCGGGGATCTGGAATTTCGACGGCCGGCCGGACGCCGCCGATCTGGTGGAACGCATGCAGGCGGCGCTGGAGCCGTTCGGCCGCGACCGCGCCGGCGCCTGGGACGGCGGGGCGGTGGCGCTGGGCAGCCGGCTGACCGCCCTGCTGCCGGAAGACGTCCACGACCGCCAGCCGCTCACCGGCGGCAGCGGGCGATTCGTGATGGTGGCCGACCTGCGCCTGGACAACCGGCCGGAGCTGTGGGAGGCGCTGGGCATCCCCCGCGCCCGCGGCGAGGCGATGGCCGATTCCGACCTGCTGATGGCCGCCTGGGAACGGTGGGAGGAGCGCTGCCCCGAACGGCTGGTCGGCAATTTCGCCTTCGCGGTGTGGGACCGGCGTGACCGCCGGCTCCACCTCGTCCGCGACCACATGGGGGAGCGGCCGCTGTTCTACCACCAGCGGGCTGGCCGCATTGCCTTCGCCACCATGTACCATGGCCTGCACGCCCTGCCCGACGTGCCGATGGCGCCCGACCCGGGCGCGGTGCGGGCGCACGCCGGCTTCTTCGCGGATTTCGGGGAGCGCAGCTTCTTCGCCGGCATCCGCCGGGTGATGCCCGGTACCCGGCTGGAAATCGATGCGGAGGGCCGCACGCGCGCCGACCGGTACTGGGATCTGCCGGAGCCGGAACCGCTGCGCCTGCGCTCCGACGCGGAGTATGTGGAGGCGTACCGCGAGACCTTCGACCGGGCGGTGAGCGACCGCCTGCGCGCCACCGGGCGGTTCGGCTGTCATCTCAGTTCCGGCTACGACAGCTCGGCGGTGGCGACCACCGCGGCGGAGCTTCTGGGCGCGCGCGGCCAGCGCATCACCGCCTACACCGCAGTGCCCATGGCGGGGGTGACCGTGCCGTCGCTGCCCGGCCAGATCGTGGACGAAAGCGGGATCGCCTCGGTCACCGCCGCCCGCTATCCCAACATCGACCACATCCTGGTGGGCCGCGACGGCCGCGCCATGGGCGACGAACTGGAGCACACCTTCACCTGGTTGCGCCAGCCGCTGCGCAACATCTGCAACCGTGTCTGGCGCCTGGACATCGCCCGGCGCATGCAGGAGCGCGGGGAACGGGTGCTGCTGAACGGCATCTTCGGCAACCTGACGGTCAGCTACAACGGGCTGGAACGGTTGCCCGAGCTGTTCGCGGGCGGACGCTGGCGGACGCTGGTGCGCGAAATGCACCTTTTGAAGGCGGAGGGGCTGTCGAATCGCCGTCTTCTCAACATAGCCATGGGGCCGTTCCTGCCGGAAGCGCTCACCCTCGCAATTGTGCGGGCAGGCCGGGGAAAGGTCGTCATCCGCGAGCAGTACTCGCCGCTCAGCCCGGCCGCCCTGGACGCCATCCGGCGGGAGGAGGGAAAGGGCCGGTGGGAGGCCATGTCGTACCTCGGCCCCGGATGCGCGACCCGCCGCGCCCGCCTGCGCCTCGGCCTCTACCAGGGGGATATCGGGGTGCACAGCAAGGCGATGCTGGGGGCGTTTGGGACGGACGAGCGCGACGCCAGCCGCGACCGGCGCTTCGTCGCCCTGATCCTGGCTATGCCGATCCACGTGTTTCTGCGCGACGGCCAGCCCCGCTGGATCTACCGGCAGGCGTTCGCCCGCCGTGTCCCGCGGGAGGCTATGACCACCCTATCCTTCCGCGGCTATCAGGCTGCGGACTGGATGCACCGGCTCCACAAGGGCCGGGATCGGCTGAACGCCGTTCTGGACCGTGCGGCCGGCATTCCCGAAATCGAGGAAATGTTCGCCATGGACGTGTTGCGCCGTTGGGCGGGCGCGGACCTCGACCACTCCGCCGCTGCCCGCACCGAGGTGCGGAACGGCCTACGGCACCAGTTCCTGACCGGCGTGTCCAGTATCGACTTCCTTCTCCGCGCGGGGCTCGACCGGGCCGCTTGAGGAGTGATCAGGTACCAAAACCATCGTCGGCTGGCGGGGTTCCCCCGTTTCCGGTGCCGTTCACGACCGGCACCTCCACAAGTTCGGGCTCGCACCAGGGCTTGCGCTCCCTGGCGGTGTCGGTGTGTCCCGTGAGCATAGTCTCGTCCATAATCTTCTCCAGCTTCTGCGCCGGTGCGGAAACGTTGAACACTAAAAAGCGTGCAACCCGACCGTCGATACAAATATCGGAAGCGGATTGTCCCGGTCAACCGCTTCCGGCATATCCGGCGCGACAAGTTCCGCAATCCGCAACCCCATCTTCGGGCAGCAGGTCGAAGGCGATGCAGACACGCTCGCCGGCGCTGCGGAACGGCACGGTCCCATGGCGCAAGTATGAGGGGAAGAGTACCAGCCGCCCCGGCGCGGGGCGGATGCGCCGCACCGGCCAATCGGGGATCAGGCCACCGGGAAGCACCGGAATCTCAAGGCACCCGGCTCCATCGTCCGCCGCTGCCACCTCCGGCGGCACCGCCAGATAGACGACGCCGGAGAACCAGCCCGTCGGGTGGAGGTGGACACGCTGGCGTCCGCCGTCCGCCAGGCGCACCGCCCAGCTCCGCAGGCGGATGCCGCCGCCCGGCGGCGCGAAGCCCGGATCGGCACGGCGCAGCGCGGCGAAATGCGCTTCGACCCGGTCCCGGATTCGCCGGACCAGAGCCGCCCAGGCCGGGCGGTCGGCGGTGACGGGAAACGGCGCCTGCCGCCCGCCGGCCACCGAACGGTCGTAGGGGTTGGCGACGAAGTCGTCCACCGCCGCGACTTCCGCCAGGACGGCGTCCAGCAGCGGATCGTCGGGCGGCAGCAGATCGGTTTCGGACACCAGGCCGGGGGCCAGCAGCAACCGTTCCAGCGTTGCCCGGTCCCCCCCCCGTTCCGCCAGGAAGACACGGGCGTCGGTGATGCCGCCGATGGGGTGTTCGGGAAGCACCAGCTCCGCGAAGGCGCGTTCCAGCGCCGCGGCCCGCCCGCCGGCCACGGCGGTGCCGGTGAGCGTGGCCCACAGGTCCGCGTTTCCGGGCGCCCGGCGCAGCCCGTCGGCCAGGACGGCCAGCGCCTCGTCCCGCCGCCGCACCCGGTCGAGCGCGCGGGCCAGCCCGTCCACCGCGGGAACGGATGCGGAGTCGTCCGCGACCGCATGGCGCAGATGGGCGATGGCCTCCCCCATTCGCCCGGACGCCCGTGCGATCGTCCCCGCCAGAAGGCGTGTGTCGGGGTCGATTGGCCCCGCAAGCGCGGGGGCGAGGGCGGTCCACGCCTCCTCCAGCCGGCCAAGCTCCAACAGGGTGCGGGCCAGCGCCTTGTGATGACCGGCGGTGGCGGACGGGCGCGCCGCACGCTCGGCGAGCAGCGGCAGCCGGGCCGAGGGCGGGAAACAGGCCGCAACATCCCGAAGGGTCCACCGCGGGCCGGGCGGGTCGTCCGGCATCCCCGCTGCACCATGCTTCGCCATCGCGCTCTTTCCGATTCGGGAATGGCCGCCGCTGGTGTCGCCGCGACCGCGGCAGAATGAACCTTACCAGAATCGGCCGTCCGGCACCAAAGGGTGCATGATCGGGCGATCCAAACAATGCACGAATGCCGTTGCTGCACCCGAAATCCGCTTCGGCATCATGCAGTTGCACTCACGCGAGGAATTGCAACAAAATACGCCATTGATTGCCGTGTATTGTTATCTGTGCCATGGTGCCGACTGCAATCGTAAAGCCATGGACCGGCTACTGTTGCAGCCGGACGTGGAAGACGTACCAAGGAGGCGCCCGTGTCAGAGGTGTATGTTGGCGAAATCCGCATTTTCCCTTACAACAAGATCCCCGATGGGTGGGTGAGCTGCGACGGACGGCTGCTGCCGATCCAGCAGAACATGGCACTCTTCGCGCTGCTGAACACGACCTTCGGCGGTGACGGCAAAACCAATTTCGGCGTGCCCGATCTGCGCGGGCGCGCGATGCTGGGCATGTTCGGCACGAACCAGGGAGTTTCTCCCCAGCTCGGCGCCAAGGGCGGGCTGGAGGCGGTGACGCTGACCACGGAGCAGATGCCCGCACACAGCCACACGCTGAACGGAACCTCGTCCAACGGAACGACGGCCAACCCGACCAACGCCTACTTCGCGCCCCCGGTTCCGCCGCCCAATCTGACGAACCCGCCGGCGAATCCCCCTATGTACGGGGCGCCGCAATCGCTGACCGCGCTCAACCCCAGCGCCATCCAGCCGCAGGGCGGCGGGCAGGCGCACGAGAATCGGCAGCCGTTCCTGGCGATGCAATACTGCATTGCCACGCTTGGCTATTTCCCGCAGCGCGCCTGATCCACCCGGCCCTGACCTGGAGTTTCCACGATGACCTCACAATATGTCGGTGAGATCCGGCTGTTCGCCGGCAACTACGCGCCGCAGGATTGGGCGCTGTGCAATGGCCAGCTTTTGACCATTCAGGGCAACGAGGCGCTGTTTTCCCTGATCGGGACCATCTATGGCGGGAACGGCACCACGAACTTCGCCCTGCCCGACCTGCGCGGCCGTCTGCCGATCGGCGTCGGTGCGGCCAACGGCACCGTCGCCCAGGGGGGGACCAGCGCCTATTCGATCGGCCAGACCGGCGGGGCCGTGACGGTCACGCTGGCCACCGCCAATCTGCCGGTCCACACCCACACGCTGAACGCCTCCACCGCGGCGGCCACCGCCACCTCGCCCCAGGGCACCGTGCTGGCCGACCCCAGCGACGATTTCAACTGCTATTTTCCCTATGGTTCGACGGTTACCAACCGTGTGATGGCCGACAACGCGCTGCTGCCCGCGGGCGGCAACCAGGCCCACAGCAACGTGATGCCCACCCTGCCGCTCACCTACATCATCGCGGTGTTGGGTCTCTATCCGGATTTCAACTGACCGACGGGAAGGACACGACTTATGGATGCGTTTATCGGAGAGATCCGGGCCTTCCCCTACGGCTTTGCCCCGCTGGGTTGGCAGGAGTGTATCGGACAGGCATTGCCGGTGTCCCAGTACCAGCCGCTGTTCGCGGTGATCGGCTACCAGTTCGGCGGCAGCGGCGCCCAGTTCAAACTGCCGGATCTGCGCGGCATCGCCGTCATGGGCGCCGGGACGGACGCGCAGGGCAACGCCTATCCCTTTGGCACGCCGGTCGGTTCCCCGACCGTCACCCTGTTCCAGTCCCAGATGCCATCCCACGACCACACGCTTCAGACGCAGGGTGGGTCCACCCGGGTCACCGCGCCGTCCAGCGCCGCACTTCCGGCGGCGCCGCAGTACATCCGCAGCGGACAGATCTTCAATTACCTGGGTTACACTCCCACCACCGCGACCCCGGCCCCGACGGTGGTCGCCATGAGCCCGGCCGGGGTGGGCGTCGCAGGCAGCGGGCAGGCGCACGAGAACCACTCGCCCTATCTGGTGCTGCGCTACTGCATCAACGTGGACGCGTACGACTCGGTGTTCCCGGTGCGGCCCTGACAGCGGTGACGGGCCGGCGATCATGATCGTTGCTCCGTCCACGCCCCTGCCGGGGTTTCCCAAGCCGCGACAGGCTCCCTCCGGGGAGCCTGTTCTGTCGATCCCGGGATACCGGCTGCGGCCCTGCCGCGACGCCGATCTGCCGTTCCTGAAGCGGCTCTACCGCCACGCCCGCGACGCCGAACTGGCCCGCACCGGCTGGCCGGAAGAGATGAAGCGCGCCTTCTGCGAGCAGCAGTTCCACGCCCAGCACACCGATTACCTGCGCCGCTTTCCCGACGCCGACTTCCTGCTGATCCTCGACCGGCGGGATCCGGTGGGCCGGCTTTACGTGGACCGCGGCCTCGACCTGCACCTCGTCGATATCAGCCTTCTGCCGCAACGGCGGGGCCGCGGGCTGGGCACCGCGGTGCTGCGGGCGCTGCGGGCGCTGGCGATGGAACGCGGCGGCGGCGTGGTGCTGAGCGTGGCGGTGGACAACCCGCGCGCCGCGGCGCTCTACCACCGGATGGGCTTTCGCCACCGCGCGACGGACGACACCCGCCACCATCTGCGCTGGGACCCCGACCCGTCCGCGACGGAGTAACCGCTGCCGCAAGGGCACTCATCCGTTCCGGAATGGCTTCGGCGCTTCCGTTTTTCCCTCCCCCGCCGCACCATGGCGCGGTCATCGTCCCGGAGATCCGGGGGAGAGCATGGGCGGTTACGACGATATACCCCTTCCCGACGTGCTGGAGCCGCTGTTCGCCGCCGCGGACGACGGCGACGCGGCGCTGGGCGAGGCGGTGACCGAGGTGGCCGAGATGCTGGCGGTGCTGGGCGCCCTGGTGGTCGACCGCAACGGCGACCCGGTGCCCGGCGCCACCGACGAGATGGCGGTGCTGGGCGCTCTCGGCAGTTACGGCCGCATGCTGCTGGACCTCGGCCACACCGCCGAAGCGGCCGAGGTCAGCGACCTGATGGAGCGCATCGATGCCAACCGCCCGCGCCCGCCGCCGCGCTCCTGCGTGTGATACCGGCGGCATCTGACGGATGTCGCCGGTATCACCCTCTCGATCAATGCCAAGGCATTGATCTGCCGGGTTTTACGGTCGGCAATTGATGGAAGTGATCAATTGCCGACCGTATGATGCGGCCGGCATGACGCTTCCGCGGCGGGGGAAACGTGATACTCATACGGTCGGCGGCGGGGCAGGGAGCGGAGCGGGCGGCCGGATGAACCGAAAGGAACGCAGGGCGGGTGCCGCGGGCGGAAACCGGGCGGCGGCGGCGGACCCCGCGGCGCCGCTGCTGGCGCAGGGGCTGGCGCTGCACCGGGACGGGCACGCGGCGCCGGCGGAGGCGCTGTACCGTCAGGCCCTGGCCGTGCGCCCCGGCCATCCCGACGCCCTGCACCTGCTGGGCATGCTCGCCTGCGGGGCCGGCCGCTTCGCCGATGCGGCCGATCTCATCGGGCAGGCGATCGCCGGCAACCGGACGGTGCCCGACTACCACGCCAACCTCGCCTTCGCCCTGCACGCCCTGGGCCGGTACGAGGAGGCGGAATCCGCCTGCCGGCGCGCCCTGCGCCTGCGGCCGGGCCTTCCCGAAGCGGCCAACACGCTGGGCAACGCCCTGATGGCCCGCGGCCGCCCGGCGGAGGCGGAGCGCGCCTACCGCGAGGCCCTGCGCGGCCGCCCGGCCTATGCCGAGGCGCAGGGCAACCTGGGCGCCGCGCTGCGCGCGCTGGGCCGCGCCGCGGAGGCCGAGCCGGTCCTGCGCGCCGCGCTGGCGGCGTTGCCGGGGATGGCGGAGGCGCGGCTGGCGCTCGGCCGTACGCTTGCCGACCTGGGGCGTACGGAGGAGGCGGAGGCGGACCTGCGCGCCGCCCGCGCCGCCCGTCCGGACCACGCCCCCACCCTGGCCGCCCTGGCCGTGACCGTGGAGCGGCGGGGCCGCACGGCCGAGGCGGCGGCGCTGCAAGGCCGCGCCATCGCCCTGGTGCCGGACGACGGGGAACTGTGGAACCTGCACGGCCAGTCGTTGCTGCGCCTCGACCGCACCGCTGCGGCGGCCGGCGCGTACGCCCGCGCCGTACGTCTGTGCCCCGGCATGGCGGAGGCGCTGACCAATCTGGGATCGGTGCGGCGGGAGCAGGGCGACCCCGCCGGGGCCGCGGCGCTGCACCGCCGGGCCGCCGCGGCGCGGCCGGGCTACGCCGCCGCCCACGTCAACCTCGGCCTGGCGTTGCAGGACCTGGGCGACGCCGCCGCGGCGGAGGCCGCCTTCGGCGCGGCGCTGACGCACGATCCCGCGGAAGGGGCGGCGGCGCTCAACCGCGCCCTGCTGCGCCTGCGCGCCGGCCGGCTGGGCGAGGGCTGGGCCGACTACGCCGGGCGTCCCGCCGGGCCGGGGCCGGCCCTGCCGGAATGGACGGGCGGGGACATCGCCGGGCGCCACCTGCTGATCCGGCGCGAACAGGGGCTGGGGGACGAGCTGATGTTCGCGTCCTGCTACGCCGACGCCATCGCCCGGGCCGGCCGCGTCACCATCCAGTGCGACCGCCGGCTGATCCCCCTGTTCACCCGTGCCTTCCCGCAGGCGGCGGTGCAGCGGCCCGCCGACGATCCCGCGGACGCCGACCTGCATGTGCGGGCGGGCTCGCTGCCGCGCGTCCTGCGCGACCGTCTCGGCGCCTTTCCGCCCCGCCCCGCCTGGCTGACCGCAGAGCCGCAGCGGGTGGCGGAGCGCCGGGCGCGGCTGGCCGACGGCGCCGGCCCGGTGGTGGGCATCGCCTGGACGAGCTGGCGCAGCGACCGCACGCGCCGCGCCGCGTACACCACGCTCGACCAATGGGGGCCGCTGTTCGCGGTGCCGGGCGTGCGCTTCGTCAGCCTGCAATACGATGGCCGGTACGACGAGCTGGCCGCCGCCCAACGGCGCTTCGGCGTGACCATCGCCTGCGATCCCGCCGACGACCTGGCCAACGACCTGGAGACGGCGGCGGCGCTGACCGCCGCCTGCGATCTGGTGGTGTCGGTGGCCAGCGCGCCGGGCGAGCTGGCCGGGGCGCTGGGCGTGCCGGTGTGGCGGGTGTGCGCGCCCGACTGGACGCACCTGGGCACCGCCGTGCGCCCCTGGTTCCCCACCATGCGCCCGGTGCCGCCGCCGCCCGGCGGCACCCCCGGCGACGCCCTGGTCCGCGTCGCCCGCGACCTCGCCGCCCTGGCCGGAGCCCGCCGGTGACGGGCGACGCCGATGTGCGGGCGCTGCTGGCCCGGGCGCTGCGCCATCATCAGGCGGGGGAGCCGGACGCGGCCGAGCCGCTGTACCGCCGCATCCTCGACTCCCGCCCCCGGCACGCCGACGCCCTGCACCTGCTGGGCGTGCTGACCCACCAGCGGGGCCGCCACGCCGACGCGGCGGCGTTGATCGCCGAGGCGATCCTGGCCGACGACACGGTGCCCGACTACCACGGCAACCTCGGGCTGGTGCTCCAGGCCATGGGCCGGATAGCGGACGCCGCGGAATGCCAGCGCCGGGCCATCGCCCTGAAACCCACCCATGCGGAGGCCCACTACAACCTGGGCCTGGCGCTCGCCGTCGCCGGGCAAGCGGCGGAGGCGGCCGCGGCCTACGCCGAGGCGGTGCGGCTGCGCCCCGACTTCGCGCAGGCGCACCTCAACCTCGGCGTCGTGCTCCAGGACCTCGGCCGGGTGGAGGAGGCGATCCACCACCACCGCCGCGCCGCGGCGTTGCGCCCCGCCGACCCGGCGCCGTGGAACAACCTGGGCATCGCCCTGCGCCTGCTGGGCCGCGGCGACGAGGCCATGGCCTGCTTCGGCGAGGCGCTGGCGCGCCGGCCCGACGACCCCGCGGCCATCGTCAACGCCGCCGACACCCTGCGCGCCCGCGGGCGCCTGCACGAGGCGGCCGACGCCTACGCCGAGGCGCTGCGCCACGACCCCCGCAACCCCGACGCGCTGCACGCCCTGGGCCGCGTGCTGATGGACCTGGGCGCCGTCGCCGACGCCGCCACCTGCTTCGACGCGGCACTCGCCGTGCGGCCCGACCATCCGGAAACGCTGGACAACCTGGGCACCGCCCGGCTGGCGCTGGGCGACGCGGCGGCGGCGGCGGCGCTGCACCGCCAGGCCCTGGCCCGCCGACCGACCCTGGCGCCGGCCTGGAACAACCTGGGCAACGCCCTGCAATCCCTCGGGCAGGTCGGGCCGGCGCTGGCCTGCTGGCGCGCCGCGCTGGCGCTGGCCCCCGATCTGGCGGGCGCCCTTTCCAATCTGGGCAACGGCCTGCGGGAGAGCGAGCGTTTCGCCGAATCGGGGGCCGCCCACCGGCGCGCCCTGCGGCTGATGCCGGGGGACGCCGGGGCGCACAACAACCTGGGCTCGGCGTTCCAGAAGGAAGGGCGCCATGGGGCGTCCGTGGCGCCGCTGCGCCGCGCCCTGGCCCTGGAGCCCGCCTACGCCGAGGCACTGAGCAATCTGGCGCTGGCCGTGCAGCGCGGCGGCGACCGGGCGGCGGCGGCGCGGCTCTACGACCGCGCCCTCGCCCTGCTGCCCGATCTGGCGCTGGCGCGCTTCAACCGCGGCCTGCTGCGGCTGGAGGGCGGCGACACCGCCGGCGGCTGGCCGGACTATGCCTGGCGCTTCGCGTCGGGACAGATCGGCGCCGCCCGCACCTTCTCCGTGCCGGCCTGGCGCGGCGAGGACCCGGCCGGCCGGACCATCCTGGTGTGGCGCGAGCAGGGGCTGGGGGACGAGGTGCTGTTCGCCTCCCTCTACCCCGACCTGATCGCCGCTGCCGGGCGGGTCATCATCGACTGCGACCCGCGGCTGACCGGCCTGTTCGCCCGGTCCTTTCCGCAGGCGACGGTGCGCGCCGCGGGCAGCGTGTCCGGTCCCGACGCGGATTGGCACGTGCCCGCGGGGTCGCTGGCCCGCGTCTTCCGGCCGGGGCCGGTCGCCTTCCCGCCACGGCCGGCCTGGCTGGTCGCCGATCCGCAGCGCGCGGCGGAGTGGCGGCGGCGGCTCGACGCCCTGCCCGCCGGCCTCAGGGTGGGGATCGCCTGGCGCAGCAGCCTGATGACGGCGGAGCGCCGGGCCTCCTACACCGCGCTCGACCAATGGGCGCCGGTGTTCGCGGTGCCGGGTGTCCGCTTCGTCCTGTTGCAGTACGACGACTGCGCCGACGAGGTGGCGGCGGCGGAGGCGCGCTTCGGCGTGCGGCTGCACCGCTGGGACGACCTGGACCTGAAGAACGACCTGGAGGGAACGGCGGCGCTGATCGCCGGCCTGGACCTGGTGCTGTCTCCGGCCGTGTCGGTGGGGGAGCTGGCGGGCGCCCTGGGCGTTCCCGTGTGGCGCCCGTGCCGGACCGACTGGACCCGGCTCGGCACCGCCGTCCGCCCGTGGTTCCCGGCCATGCGCCTGTTCACCCCGCGCCCCGGCGAGACGCTGGACGACGTGCCCGCGGCGGTGGCGCGGGCCCTGCGCGCCGCGGCTGCCGCGGCTGCCGTCGCGCCGCCGGCGGAATCGGCGGCGCCGGCCGTTCCGGCCGTGGCGGCGGCACCGGCCGTCCCGGTCGCCGCGAACGCCGCCCCGGCACTGGTCGCCGCGGCGTTGCAGGCGCACCGGGCCGGCGACCTGCGGCAGGCGGAGGCGCTGTACCGCCGCGCCCTCGACGCCGAGCCGGGCCATCCCGACGCGCTGCACCTGCTGGGGGTGCTGGCCCACCAGATCGGCGCCCACGCCGCCGCGGCCGAACTGATCGGCCACGCCATCGCCCGGCGCGGCGACGCGGCGGAGTATCACGGCAACTTCGGCTCCGTCCTGCAGGCGCTGGGGCGCACCGCCGAGGCGGTGACCGCCTACGGACGGGCGCTGGATCTGCGCCCCGCCTTTCCCGAAGCGCTCAACAACCTGGGCAGCGCGCTCCAATCCCTGGGCCGTACCGAGGAGGCGGCGGCGCGCTACCGCGGCGCCCTGGCGCTGCGCCCGGACTATGCGGCGGCGCGCGCCAACCTGGGCACCGCCCTGCACGCGCTCGGCCGCCCGGAGGAGGCGCGGGCGGAGCTGGAGGCGGCGGTCGCGCAGGACGCCGCTGCGGCCGACGCCCGGCTGGCCCTGGCCGCCGTGCTCTGCGATCTCGGCCGGGCCGCCGAGGCGTCGGAGCAGGCGCGTGCCGCGGTGGCGCTGGCGGGCGACGATCCGGAAGCGCACGCGGCGCTCGGCAAGGCGCTCCACCTGCTGGACCGGCCGGCGGAGGCGGCGGACAGCCTGGAGCGCGCGGCGGCCCTGGGCGGCCGGCGGGCAGCGGCGCTGGACCTGCTGGGGGCGGTGCGGCGGCGCCTGGGCGACGCCGCAGCCGCCGTCGTCTGGCACCGCCGGGCGGTGGAGGCGGAGCCGGAGCGCGCGGCGGCCCACACCAATCTGGGTCTGGCGCTGAACGCCTCCGGCCGGCGCGCAGCGGCAGCGGCGGCGCACCGTCGTGCCCTTGCCCTGGCGCCGGCCATGGCGGAGGCGTGGAACAACGCCGGCGTCGCGCTCCAGGACCTCGGGGCGCCGGAGGCCGCCGCCGCGGCGCACCGCCGCGCCATCCTGGTCAACCCCGACCTGGCGGAAAGCTGGGGCAACCTGGGGGCGGCGCGGCTGCGGGCGCGCCGGTGGTCGGAGGCGGAGGCCGCCTGCACCCGCGCCCTGGCCCTGCGCCCCGCGCTGGCGGGGGCGCTGACCACCCGCGGCGCGGCCTGCAAGGGAGGGGACCGCTTCGCCGCGGCGGAGCGCGACCACCGCCGCGCCCTGGCGGTGGCGCCGGCCCACGCCCGGGCGTGGTCGAACCTGGGCGGCGCCGTCGCCGGGCAGGGCCGCTGGGGTGAGGCGGAGGCGTGCCTGCGCCGTGCGGTGGCCCTGGCCCCCGATCTGGCCGACGCGCTGGTCAACCTGGGGCACGTGCGGCAGGCGTGCGGCCGCTTCGCCGCCGCCGAGGCGCCGACGCGGCGCGCGCTGCGGCTGGTGCCCGACCAGCCCAACGCCCTGGTCAACCGCGGCCTGGTGCGGCTGGCGCGGGGCGACCTTGCCGGCGGCTGGGCCGACTACGCCCACCGCTTCGCCGCGGGGCAGGCGGCGCCGTGGCGGCGTTTTGCCATGCCGGAGTGGCAGGGGGAAGATCTTGCCGGCAAAAAACTCCTGGTGTGGGCAGAACAGGGCCTCGGCGACGAGCTGATGTTCGCCACCCTGATCCCCGGCCTGCCGGCGGCCGGCATCCACCCGGTGGTGGAATGCGACGCCCGGCTGGTGGGGCTGTTCGCCCGCTCGTTCCCCGGCGCCACGGTGCGGGCGGAAACGGCGGCGCCCGACGACGCCGACCGCCACATTCCCATGGGCTCGCTGCCGCGGCTGCTGCGGGCGCGGCTGGCGGATTTCCCGGCCGGCCCCGCCGCCCGGCTGCGGCCGGAGCCGGGGCTGGCGGCGCACTGGCGCCGGCGTCTCGACGCGCTGCCGCCCGGTCTGCGCGTCGGCGTGTGCTGGCGCAGCGCCCGCATCACCGCCGAGCGGGCCGCCGCCTACACCCGCCTGGACCAATGGGGGCCGCTGCTCACGCTGCCCGGCGTCGTCGCCGTCAATTTGCAGTACGACGACTGCGCCGCCGAGATCGCCGCCGCGGAGGCGCACTTCGGCGTGACCATCCACGGCTGGCCCGACCTGGACCGGCGCAACGATCTGGAAGCCATGGCGGCGCTGACCGCCGGGCTGGACCTGGTGGTGACGGCGCCGACCGCGGTCGGGGAGCTGGCGGGGGCGCTGGGGGTGCCGGTGTGGCGCATCGGCGGAGCCGGCGACTGGTCGGCGCTGGGCACCGGCTGCCGTCCCTGGTTCCCGTCCATGCGCCGGGCCGCCGGCCGGCCGGGGGAGGGACCGGGCGATGCCCTGCTTCAAGTGGCGCGTGATTTGCATAGGGTGATGGGGGCCAACGCCTGCCGGGGCCGGGAATTAACGAACGGTTAAGGCGGGAGGGGTAGCGTGAACAGTGGCCGGGAGTGTCCGCCGCAAGCGGCCTCCGGCCCGGTGATCGATGGCGGCGATTGCCGTTCAGGGATGGGAGGGTGTCATGGCGGATGATGGATTGGCCGGCGTCAACTCGATGGTCTCGGGTCTGACCGATTCCATGAATTCTGCGATCAAACGCCTGCAGGAGCAGAAGGAAGGCTCCCAGCCCGAGAACGTCCAGGAATTCCGCAAGGACGTCCGCAAGTCCGTGATGAACACCCGCGGCTTCGCGACCGACATCGGCGTCCTGGCCAAGAACATGACCCGCCTGAACGTCGTCTCCAACCTGGGGGCCGGCGATCCCGTGGACTTCTACAAGTTCCGGGTCACCAACAAGGGCGAGGCCACGCTGGGCCAGATCGGCGACGAGGGCGTCAACGTCCAGCTCATGAACAAGTACGGTCTCGTCGTCGCCGACAGCAACAAGGACGCCGGCGACAAATACGAGAATTTCAAGAAACTCATGGAGGGGGAACTGACCCTCGACCGCGGCGACTACACGCTGCGGATCGCCCGCGAAAAGGGCGTGGACAAGAACGAGGCGAAGAACTACGCCGTCCAGCTCAGCATGGGCACCTACACGAAAGATTTCGACACCGTCGCCAAGCAGCCCCGCAAGGGCGAAAACCCGTTCCAGATGTCCGCCGGGCAGCAGGAGATGCTGAGCGGGCTGAATGCGGCGCTGCAGAACATGCGCTCCATGCCGACCGGTCAGTCGGGCACGCAAAAGCTGTTGGGCAGCTTCAACATCTTCGTTTAGGGTTGGGGCTCCCGCGGGCCGGTGGTACCGGCCGGCGGGTTGACCAGCGGGGATGGGTGCATGTTCGACGGTGTGACGGGCTCGGTGCCGGGGCCGGAAGGGACGGTGGGCGGTGCGGCCTGAGGACGCGCTGGCGACCATCGACGTGGCGGTGCTCGCCGGAGGTCTCGGCACGCGCATCCGCAGCGTGCTGGGCGACACCCCCAAGGTCCTGGCGCCCATTGCCGGCCGCGCCTTCCTCGGTCATCTGCTCGATCATCTCGCCCGCTACGGCGCGCGGCGTGCCGTGCTGTGCCTCGGCCACCTGGCCGACCGGGTGACCGCGTGGCTGTCCCGCGGCGATTCCCGCCACGCCATCGAGGTGGTGTGCGAGATCGAGCCGCGGCCGCTGGGCACCGCCGGGGCGTTGCGCTTCGCCCGCGGGGAACTGCGCTCGGACACTGTGCTGGTGGTGAACGGCGACACCTTCGTGGATGCCGACCTGCGGGCCTTCGTCGCCGCCCACCGGCTGTCGGGGGCCGAGGCGTCGGTGCTGTGCGTCGAGGTGGAGGACGCCGCCCGCTTCGGCCGGGTGGACGTCGGGCCCGATGGCCGGGTGCTCCGCTTTGTTGAGAAGGCGCCGGGGCGCGGGATCATCAACGCCGGGGTCTATCTCTTCTCCGCCGCCTTCCTCGACCGCATCGCCGCGTCCGACGCGGTGTCGCTGGAGCGCGACGTGCTGGAACGCCAACCGCCGGGAACGCTGCGCGCCTTCGTGGCGCAGGCGTGCTTCATCGACATCGGCACACCCGAAAGCCTGGCCGTTGCCGCCGAGGTCATCGGCGGCAGGGCATGACCCCCGGCGCCGCAATGCCGGCGCCCCCGTGCGTCGTGATGCGCGCCGACGCCTCGCCCGCCATGGGGACGGGGCATGTCATGCGCTGCCTGGCCCTGGCGGAGGCGTTGCAGGACCGCGGGGTCCGGGTGGTGTTCGCCATGGCCGCCGGTTCACCCGCCATGGACGCCCGGGTGGCCGGCGCCGGCTTCACGGTGCACCGCACGCCTTCACCGGCCGGCGGCCCGGCCGATCTGGCGGCCACCCGCGGCCTGCTCGACGCCGAGGGTGCCCGGGCGCTGGTGCTCGACGGATACCACTTCGACACGGATTTCCGCACCGGCCTGCGGACGCCCGGCCGGCCGGTGCTGGTCTTCGACGACCTGGCGGATCGGCCGGCGTTCCACGCCGACCTGGTGGTGAATCCCGCCCTGCAGGCGGACCGTGAGCTGTATGCCCGCATCGCGCCGGGGGCGCGGCTGCTGCTGGGCCCCGCCTACGCGGCGCTGCGGCGGGAGATCCGCACCGCGGCGGCGGCTCCGCGCCCCGACCCGGTGGAGCGCCGGGCGGTGCTGGTGACCTTCGGCGGGGCGGACCCGCCGGGGCTTACCGCGCCGTGCCTTGCGGCGCTGGCGGAGCGGCTGCCGGTGTCCTGCCGCCTCCTCGCCGTGGTCGGCGGTGCCAACCCGCGCGCCGCCGAGGTCCGCGCCGTCGCGGCCCGGCTGGGCGATCGGGCCGAGGTGCATGTGGACACCCCGTCCATGGGGGCCCTGATGGCGCAGGCCGGGTTGGCGGTGTCGGCGGGCGGCGGTACCACCGGGGAACTGGCGGCGCTGGGGGTGCCCATGCTGCTGGTGGTGATCGCCGACAACCAGGCCCCGGCCGCCGCCCGGGCCGCCGCCGCCGGCCTGGCGGCCGTGGTGGACGCCCGTTCCGACGCGCCCGGAGCCGCCGTTGCCGCCATCACCGCGCAGGCCCGCCATCTGTGGGATGACCCGCAGCGCCGGGGCGCCATGGCGGCGCGGGCTGCGGCGGCGGTGGATGCGCAGGGCGCGCCGCGCATCGCCGACGCCCTGATCGCGGCGATGGGCGCCGGTCACTCCTCGTAGGCGCCGAGGGTGACGTCGCGCGGGAACGGGTGGGGGTGGCGGGCCCAGTCCCGCTCGAACATCTCGAAGACGTGGACGTCGTGCCACTGCCCGTACTTGAAGATGTGCTCGCGGTAGACCCCCACCGGGCGGTAATGCAGCACCGTCTGGAGGCGCAGCACCCGGCTGTTGCCGGCCATGAACGAGTTGACGACCTTGTTCATGCCCAGCCGGTAGAAGGCGTAATCCATGATGAAGGCGTGCATGTAGCCGCCCAGCCGGCGGCGCTCTTCAGCGTCCGCGAAGTAATGCCCGGTCGAACAATGACGGTTCACCCGGTCGATCCCGGCGAACGACAGGTAGCCGACGGGCCGCCCCTCATGCTCGATCACGAAATGGCGCAGGTCGTCGCGGGTGGCGCAGCGCTCCAGCCAGGCGCGCTGCTCGGCCTCGCCATGGTCGATGTCGGTGAACATCCAGCGGGTGACGTCCGGACGCTTGCGCCAATCGAGAAGCAGGGCGGCGTCGTCGGGGACGGGGCGGCGGAAGCGGAACATGGCGGCGGGTCCTTTCTCAGCAGGCCAGCGCGCCGCCGTCCACCGGCAGCAGCGCGCCGGTGATCCAGCGCGCCGCGTCGGACAGCAGGAAGGCGATGGCGGCAGCCACATCCTCGGGCCGTCCCAGACCCATGGGCTGGCGCTCGGTCATCCGCGCGAATTGCTCCTCCGTCAGCTTGCGGCGGGCCTGGCGCACCAGTTCCGTCTCCACCAGCGCCGGGACGACGCAGTTGACGCGGATGCCGTCGCGCAGCAGTTCCAGGGCCAGCCCCTTGGTGGCCGCCTGCACGCCGCCCTTGCTGGCGGCGTACACGACGTTGCCGGGCGTGCCGATCTGCCCGGCGATGGACGAGACATAAACGAGCGCCGCGCGCTCCGCATGGACGCCCTTCTGCCGCAGGCCGCGGGCCAGCGCCAGGGCGCTGCCCAGATTGGCGTCCATGATCCGGTCGTAGAGGGCGCGATCGAACGACCGGATCGGCCGCGTCTCCTGCACCCCGGCGCAGTGGGCCAGCCCATCCAGCGGCCCGCCGGCCTCCGCCACCGCCCGGACGCGGGCGGGCACGGCGTCCAGGTCGGTCAGGTCGAAGGGGCTGGCGGCGTGGCCGGAGCCGGGCAGATCGGCCAGGGACTCCTCCAGGCGCGCCGCGTCGCGCCCGTTCAGGGTCACCCGCGCCCCCAGCCCGGCCAGCAGCCGCGCGGAGGCCCGGCCGATGCCCGACGAAGCGCCGGTCACCAGCACGTGGCGGCCGGTCATCTCCATCGGGTTGAGGATGGCGGGGTTGACGATGGCGGCACCCATGGACGTCACACCGTCATCGGCGGCCGGGTGGCCGGGATCTCGACCACCGCCGGCGGCGGGATGGGGCCCACCTCGGCCACCAGGGCGCCCCATGACCAACCCACCCCGAAGCCGGCCATCAGCAGCCGGCGCGGCCCTTCGGCCAGGGAGGCGGACAGGCGGTGGCTGATCGCCAGCGGGATGGAGGCGGAGGAGGTGTTGCCGAACTCCGCCATGTCCACCAGGAAACGGTCCTCCGGGAAGCCCGTCTTCTTGCGCAGATGGTCCAGCATGAACTTGTTGGCCTGGTGCAGGACGCAGACGTCGATGGCCCCGGCGGTGGTGCCGGCGTGCTCCAGCGCCTCCTTGACCAGGGGCGGCACGGCCTTCAGCGTGAAGCCGAACACCTCGGCGCCGTTGAGGGAGAGGCGGGACTCGGCGAACAGCCGTGCCTCTTCTTCCGGCGTGCGGGGGTGGAGGGGCGGCACCAGGGTGTGGCGCCGGCCGCCGGCCTTGATGCGGATGTGGGCCGCACCGCTGCCGTCGGTGCCCGCCACCACGTGCAGGCGCGGTGCCGCCGCGTCCGCCTCCAGCGCCGTGGCGGAGCCGGCGTCGCCGAACAGCGGCAGCGTGGCCCGGTCGTCCGGGCGCAGATGGCGCGACGAGGTGTCGCCGCACAGCACCAGGGCGCGGCCGCGCCCCGGCTCCGCGACGATGCCCGACAGCAGACGCGCCGCGATCCAGGTGCCGTAGACGAAGCCGGAACAGCCGAGGTTGACGTCGAAACAGGCCGCGGCGGTGGACAGGCCCAGCCGGTTCTGCATCACGCAGGCGGTGGCCGGCAGGTTGTAGTCGGCGTCCTGGGATACGAAGACCAGCACGTCCACGCTCTCCGGCTGCCAGCCGAGCTGCTCCAGCAGCCCTTCCGCCGCGGCGACGCAGAGGTCGGAGGCGCACAGGTGCGGCGGCAGGATGCGCCGTTCCCGCACCCCGGTGGCGGCGCACAGCTTGGCCGCCTCCTCCGCCGTGAAGGGGGCGGGATCTTCCAGGAAGGAATGGCGGTCGACCGGCACCGCGGCGCGGAAACCGGCGATGCGCACCCCGTCGACGACGGCCTTGACCATGGACTCCTCCGCTCGCCGGGGCCGCGGCACCCGGTCTTCTTGAAACCCCGTCCCGGAAGGCGTACCAGGGACGCGTTCCCGATGCTAGACGCGGCAGCATGATCAAATGGTTGACGAGAGCGAGCCGGCGGTGCCGGTCGTCCTGCCGGAGCGCATCATTCCGCCCCGCGCCTATCACGATCCGGCGGTCCACCGGGACGAGGTGACCCGCCTCTTCCGGCGGTCCTGGCTGTTCGCCGGTTTCACCGACGACCTGCGGGACGACGACGACTTCATCACGGCGGAACTGGCCGGTACCTCGGTGGTCGTGCAGAACTTCCGCGGCGCCCTGCGGGCTCTGCACAACGTGTGCTCCCACCGCTTCGCCCGGCTTCAGACGGCGGCCTGCGGCAACCGGCGGCTGGTCTGCCCCTACCACGGCTGGCTCTACAACGCCGACGGCGTGCCGGTCGGCATTCCCGGCAACGACGAGCATTTCGGCTTCGATCGGGAGCGCCGCCGGGCGCTGGCGCTGGACCGCTTCGAGGTGGCGGTGCGCGGCCGCTTCGTCTTCGTGCGGCTGGAACCGGGCGGCGCCGGCCTGGACGAGCACCTGGGGGCGTACGGCCCGCTGCTGGACCACGTCTCGGCCGCCTTCCCCGACCGCTTCGACGATCAGACCGTGCCCTGGGCGGCGGACTGGAAGATCGGGGTGGAGAGCGTGCTGGAGGTCTACCACGTCGCCTCCGTCCATCCGGAGACCTTCAAGCCCTTCTTCAGGGGGACGTGGGACATCGAGTCGCAGCCGCCCCACTCGCGCGGCGTCGCCGCCCTGTCCGACACCGGCGTGCGCTACTGGAACGGCATCGTCCGTCATCTGGGGCTGCGGACCACCGACCGGCACCGCGACTACGACAACATCACCATCTTCCCCAATCTGGCGCTGGGCATCACCCACGGGGCGATGCTGAGCGTGCAGACCTATGACCCCGTGGCTCCGGGGCGCTGCGATCTGCGCTTTCGCCTGTTCCTGGCCGCTGCGGAGCGGCGCGACGGCCCGGTCCGCCGCCATGTGGAGGACTCGCTGCGCGCCATCAACCTGCGGGTGCTGGAGGAGGATCGCGCGGTCAGCGAAACCGTCCAGCGGGGCATCGTCCAGGCCCGGCGTCCGGCGGTGCCCGGACGCAACGAGGCGCGAATCCACACCTTTCACGCCGCATGGCTGGACCGCATGGACCGGGATGACTACAGTATTATGGGATAGTTAACCAACGCGGGTCTACCACGGGACGATGCAGGCGTGTCAAAGGCGGCGGGTGGTTTATGACTGATGCGGTTCGATACCCCATGCCGTCCGACCCGGCGGCGCGCGCGGCGGTGGCGGAACTGCTGGACCACCTGACAGCGCGCGACTTCGATGCCGACCGGGTGGCGCGCTTCGCCGCGCTGTGTGACCGCCTGCGCCGGGACCTGGACCTCGACACCCGCGTGGCGCTCGCCGACGCGTTGCGCCGCGACCCGCCCATCGGCGACACCATCCGCGTCCATTCCGTCCTGTTCCAGCTCACCGGCGACCTCTACCACTACGAACGCATCCTGCATTACCTGCTGTTCGGGATGGAGGACGTGGCGCCGGAGCTGCTGCACTACACGTTCTGGTGTCTGCAACGGCAGATCTTCATGGGAATGGCGGCGGCCGACAAGGCGGCGGCCTTCGTGCCCTGCGACCTGTTCCGGTTCTACCGGGCTATGGTGGGCACGCTGGCGCGGCGCTGGTCGCTGACGCCGGCGCGCCGGGCGCCGCGGCCGGGGCCGATCCGGCGGGTGGCGGTGGTGACCAACCAGTTCACCGGCGAAGGGCACCAGCCCACCCGCGACGCCTTCGACATCGCCCGGCGCCTGCAGGATGAGCACGGGCTGGAGGTGGCGATCATCAACGCCAACCTCATGCCGCTGCGCATCGAGAACCTGTTCATCCCCCCCATGGTGGTGGAGATGGTCGAGCGCTACGAGGGCGTGCGCCTGATGGAGATGTTCGGGCACCGCGTCAAGACGGCCTCGTTCACCGGGCGCGCGTTCGACCGGGCCAAGGTGGCCGACATCGTCTCCATCATCGACGAGTACGATCCCGACGTGCTGATCGCCTTCGGCGGCACCAACATCGTCTGCGACCTCTTCGCCGTCGCCGGGGCCCGGCCGGTCGTCTGCGTGCCCACCACCTCGGGCATCACCATGTCGCTGGCCGATATCCTGCTGGGATTCGACGAGCACGACTACACCGCAGACATTCCCGCCCTCTACCGCGCGCCCTTCGCCCGCCGCTTCCGGCCGTTCAGCTTCGGCTACACGCTGCCGCCCACCGACGCCGGGGCGACCGGCGACCCCGGGCTTCCCCCCGGCGCCTTCGTCTTCGCCGTTGTCGGCACCCGCCTGGACCAGGAGGCGGACGACGCCTTCCTGGCGCTGGCGGAAGCGGTGTTGGACCGCTGCCCCGGCGCCGTCGTCGCCTTCGCCGGCCCGGTCCGCGACCTGCCGGCGCGGCTCGCCGCCTCCCGCCACGCCGGGCGGCTGCTCAGCACGGGCCACATCCCGGACATCCGCGCCTTCTACCGCCGCTGCGGCGCGCTGCTGAACCCGCGCCGCCAGGGTGGCGGCGCCAGCGCCGCCTACGCCCTGGCCGAAGGGGTGCCGGTGGTCACCTTCCCCGGCGGCGATGTGGCCAGCGTCACCGGGCCGCGCTGGCAGGTGGCGGACGCCGCCGCCTACGTCGCCCGCGCCGCGGCCCTGTGCGCCGATCCGGCCCTGCGCGCCGCCGAGGCCGAGGCGGCGCGCGACCGCTTCGCCACGGTCGTCGACCGCCGCCATTCCATCGACCGGCTGCTGCGCTGCGCCGAAGAGGCGCGCACCCTGTCGGCCGCAGGGGAGCCCGCTCCATGACGTCCACCGCCGTCGCCGACGCCTTCGCGACCCTGACGCCGTTCCTCACGGCGCGCCAGTTCGACGCGGATGCGCTGAACCGCTTCACCGAAGCCTGCGACCGCATCCGAGCCGCGCTCGATCAGGCGGAGCGGGTGGAACTGGCGGACCGGCTGCGCGACCGGGCGCCGACCGGCGACACCATCCGCCTGCATTCGGTCCTGTTCCACCTGACCGGGGATCTCTACGACTACGAACGCATCCTGCATTACCTGCACCTGGGGCGGGACAGCGTGTCGCCGGCGCTGATGCACTACGTCTACTGGTGCATGACCCGTCAGGTGTTTCTGGGTGCCGCGTTGTCCGGCAAGGCCGCGGCCTTCGGTCCCTGTGATCTGTTCCGCTTCTACGAGGCGCTGGTCGATGCGGTCGCCGTCCGCTGGGGTATCGTGCCCTCCCGGCGGGCACCCCGGCCGGGGCCGGTGCGGCGCGTCGTGCTGGTGACCAACCAGTTCCTCGGCACCCGCCACCAGCCGTCGCGGGACGTCTTCGACTTCGCCCACCGGCTGGGGGCGGAGGGCGGGCTCGACGCCATGATCGTCAACGCCAACCTGATGCCGCTGCGCGTCGAGGCGCTGTTCATTCCGCCGCTGGTCGCCACGGTGGAGGATCGCTACGAGGGCGCTGCCAACATCGAGATGTGGGGGCGGACCGTGCGCATGGCCTCCTTCACCGGCCGCGCCTTCGACGAGGCGAAGCTGCACGCCGTCACCGGCTGCATCGACGAGCTGGACCCCGACGTGGTGATCGCCTTCGGCGGCAACAACCTGGCCGCGGACTTGTACGCCCGCGCCGGGGCGCGCCCGGTGGTCTGCGTGCCCACCACCTCGGGCCTGACCACGTCGCTGGCGCACCTGGTGCTGGGATTCGACGACAAGGACCCCACCGCCGGCCTGTCCCCCCTCTATCGCGCGCCTTTCGCGGCGCGGTTCCGTCCGTTCTCCTTCGGGTATACGCTGCCCCCGACCGACGGTGCGGCAGCCGTGCCGGATCCGGGTGAGGCGTCCTTCCTATTCGCCGTGGTCGGCACCCGCCTGGACCACGAGGCCGATCCGGCGTTCCTGGGGCTGGTGGAGGCCATCCTGGATCGCTGCCCCGGCGCCGCCGTCGCCTTCGCCGGCGAGGCGCCGGAGCTGGCCGGGCGACTCGCCGCCTCGCGCCATGCCGGCCGCCTGCGGGCGCTCGGCCACGTGGATGACATCCGCGCCTTGTACGCCCGTTGCGGCGCCCTCCTCAATCCACCCCGCCAGGGTGGCGGGGGCAGCGCCGCCATCGCCATGGCCGACGGGGTGCCGGTGGTCACGACCGCGTTCGGCGACGTGGCCGGCGTGGCGGGTCCGGACATGGCCGTCCCCGATGCCGCCGCCTATGTGGAGCGGGCCGCCGCCCTGTTCGCCGACCCGGCGTTCCGTGCGGACCGGGCAGCGCTGGCCCGCCGGCGGTTCGCGGACACGGTGGACCGCCGCCACAGCGTGGCCCGCCTGCTGTCCTACTGCGAAGAGGCGCACGCCATGATGGCGGGGGACGCCCCGTGACCGCGGGCTTCGCCATCGCCGGGCGCCCGATCGGCCCCGGCCATCCGCCCTACGTCATCGCCGAGCTGTCGGGCAACCACGGCGGCGACCTGAAGCGGGCGCTGGCCCTGATCGAGGCGGCCCACACCGCGGGTGCGGACGCCGTCAAGCTGCAGACCTACACCGCCGACACCATCACCATCGACCATGACGGGCCGGGGTTCCGGCTCGACGGCGGGCTGTGGGCCGGGCGCACCCTGCACGACCTCTACCGCGAGGCCCACACGCCGTGGGAGTGGCACGCCCCCCTGTTCGCCCATGCCCGGTCGCTGGGCCTGACCATCTTCAGCTCCCCCTTCGATCCCACGGCGGTGGAGTTGCTGGAACACCTGGATGCGCCGGCGTTCAAGATCGCCTCCTACGAGATCATCGACGTGCCGCTGATCCGCCGGGCCGCCCGTTCCGGACGGCCGCTGATCCTCTCCACGGGACTGGCGACGCTGGGCGAGATCGCCGAAGCGGTCGACGCCGCCGAAGGCGCGCCGCTGGCGCTGCTGCACTGCGTCAGCGGCTATCCGACGCCGGCGGAGGACTGCAACCTGCGCACCATCCCACACCTGGGGGAGGCGTTCGGCGTCCCCGCGGGTCTGTCCGATCACACCCGCGGGATTGCCGTGCCGGTGGCCGCGGTGGCGCTGGGGGCGGCGATCATCGAAAAGCACCTGGTGCTGTCGCGCGACGACGGCGGTGTCGATTCCGCCTTCTCGCTGGAACCGGCGGAGTTCAGGGCCATGGTGGAGGCGGTGCGCACCGCGGGCGTGGCGCTGGGCCGGGTCAACTATGGGTTGGAGCCCAGCGAGGCGGGCGGGCGCGACTACCGCCGCTCGCTCTACGTGGTGGCCGACGTGCCGCAGGGAGCGGTGCTGACGCCGGACACCGTGCGCTCGATCCGTCCCGGTTTCGGGCTGGCACCCAAACACCTTCCCGCGGTGCTCGGCCGCCGTGCCGCCCGGCCGCTGCGGCGGGGGGAACCGCTGCGCTGGGACCTGCTGCTGCCGGAGCCGGGGCAATGAGCCGGGATGCCGCGCCGGCGCGGCCGCGGGTGGTCTGCATCTCCCAGGCGCGCATCGGGTCCACCCGCCTGCCCGGCAAGGTGCTGATGGAGGCGGCGGGAGCGCCGCTGCTGGCGCACCACCTGAACCGGCTGCGCCGCTGCCGCAGCGTCGACGCGGTGGTGCTGGCCACCACCGTCCGGCCCGACGACGACCCGGTGGCCGATCTGGCGGGCCGGCTGGGGGTGGCGGTGTTCCGGGGCGACGAGGCCGACGTGCTGGGCCGTTTCGCCGGCGCGGCGGCGATGGCGGACGCCGACGTGGTGGTCCGGGTGACCGCCGATTGCCCGCTGATCGACCCCGTCCTGGTCGACCGGGCGGTGGCCCTCTTCCATGCGGGTCGCGCGCGGACTCCGCCGGTCGATTACGTGGCCATCGACACGACCCGCTTTCCCCGCGGGCTGGACGCCGAGGTGTTCACCCGCGCGGCGCTGGACACCGCCGCCGCCGAGGCCACCGATCCGGCGGAGCGTGAGCACGTCACCCCGTTCCTCTACCGCCGCCCCGACCGGTTCCGACTGGGCGAGCCGCTGGCGCCCGAAGGGCCCCCCCGGCCCCTGCGCTGGTGCGTCGACGAACCCGCGGATTTCGACCTGGTCAGCCGCCTGCTGGAGGCGCTGATGCCCGGCACCCCCGATTTCGGCTGGCAGGATTGTTGCAACCTGATGCACAACCACCCGGAATGGGCGGGCATAAACCGCGATGTCGGCCAGCGGACGGTGGGATGACCCCGTCCGGCCGCCGGCACCGACAGGAGACGAACGATGGACGGTAAAGACTTTCTGCTGGCGCTTGACGAGATGCTGGAGCTTCCCTCCGGCACGCTGACCGGAAACGAGACCCTGGAGACGCTGGAAGGGTGGGACTCCCTGGCGGTCATCAGCTTCATCGCACTGGTGGACGAGAAGCTGGGCCTGGTGGTCGAGGGTGAGAAGCTGGCCCGGGCCCGCACCGTCGCCGACCTCCTGGCGCTGGCCGGCATCGCCGTTCCCGCGTGACGCGCGGGCGCGTTCGCCGCCGCTGCGTGGCGATTCCCGGTGGTCCGGCGTCGGTCCTGGAGGTCGCCGCCGCACCGGGACGGGAAGGGCGGACGCCGGTGCTGCTCCTGCACGGCTTTGCCGGCGACGTGCTGACCTGGCAATTCACCGTCACGCCGCTGGCCGGCGACCGACCGGTGATCGCCGTGGATCTGCCGGGGCACGGCCAGTCGACCCCGGACGTGGGCGACGGCCGGGTCGCCGGCTTTGCGCCGTGGCTGGAGCAGGTGCTCGACGCCCTGGACGTGCCGCGCGTCCATGTGGTCGGCCACTCCATGGGGGGCGCCGTGGCGCTGGCCCTGGCGCGGACCGCGCCCGGCCGGGTGGCCGCCCTGTCGCTGATCGCCCCCGCCGGGCTGTCGCCGGACTTTGACCGGGAGTTGTTGCGCCGTCTGCCGTGCCTGCGGACGCCGGCGGAGGCGGACGCCTGTGCGGCGCGCCTGTTCGCCGGGCCGTCGCCGCTGGCGGCGGGCGTGGCGCGCGTGCTTCTCGCCAACGCCGTCCGGCCGGAGCGCCGGGCGGCGCTGGAGCGGATCATCGACGCCTCCTTCCGCACTGATCCGGAACCGCTGGAGCGGACGGCGGCGGTGGCACCCGTTCAGGTGCTGTGGGGGCGCTGCGACGGTGTGATCCCCCTGCCGCCGGCCGACCGGCTGCCGCCGGGGGCACGCCTTCACGTCTTCGAGGATGCCGGCCACATGCTCCACGGCGAATGCCCGGGACCGGTGGGGGCGGCGGTGCGCGCCTTCCTGGCCGGGGCGGAGGGGCGAGCGGGAGAGGAGGAGCCATGGTCGCGTCGGTGATCGAGGGGGTGCGGTTCGCCGGCGTGGTGAGCTGCGTGCCGGAGCGGCGGGAGACCACCGACGACCTCGCCGCACGCTTCGGTGAGGACACGGCGCGGCGGATCGCCGCTGCGACGGGCATCACGGCCCGGCACGTCGTGCCGCCGCACCAGTGCACCTCCGACCTGGCGTTGGCGGCGGCCCGCCACCTGCTGGACCGGCTGGGGTGGGAGGCCGGCAGCGTCGACCTGCTGATCCTGGTGTCGCAGACCCACGATCACATCCTGCCGGGCACCGGCTTCCTGCTGCACCGGGCGCTCGGCCTGGGCAAGGGTGCCGCCGTCTTCGACATGGGGCTGGGGTGTTCCGGCTATGTCTACGGGTTGTGGACGGCGTCGGCGCTGCTGCGGGCGGCGGGCGGGCGGCGGGCGCTGCTGCTGGCCGGCGACACCACGTCGCGTCTGGTGGAGCCCGGCGACCGCGCGGTGGCTCCGCTGTTCGGGGATGCCGCGGCCGCCACCGCGCTGGAGGCCGACGCGGCCGCCCCACCCATGGCCTTCGCGCTGGGCACCGACGGGGCGGGGGCGCCCTATCTGATGGTGCCGGGCGGCGCCATGCGCCGGCCCGACACGCCCGCGCACCTGACCATGGACGGAACCCAGGTCTTCGCCTTTACCCTGCGGGAGGTGCCGGGCAACGTGCGGACCGTGCTCGACCTTGCGGGCTGGAGCGTGCAGGACGTCGACCGCGTCGTCCTGCACCAGGCCAATGCCCAGATGATCCGCCACCTCGCCGCCAAGATCGGCGCCACCCCGGCGCAGACCGTCCTGGCGCTGGCCGGGTATGGCAACACCAGTTCCGCCTCCATCCCGCTGGCGTTGACGCAGGAACTGGCGGCGCCCCCCGGCGGTGGCAGCCTGCGGTTGCTGCTTTCGGGCTTCGGGGTGGGCTGGTCCTGGGGCAGTGCGACGGTTACGGCGGGGCCGCTGGCCGCCTGCGCGACGCTGGTGCTCGACGCCGACGGGAGGGCGGCAGTTTCTGCCGACCCGGCAACGGATGCCGGGGGAGAGGCACTTTCTGCCGGGTGTCCGGCAAAATTTGCCTAGTCACTTTTACCGGGTTCCGGATGGGCGTGCCCGGAGGGCAGGGATTGCCTCGAACGGGCGGCAGATTCGACCTGGTATGCTTTTTGCCTATTCCTTTGGCGGGGAATTAGTCCCCCCTCCGTCGGATCCTTCCGGCAGCGAGGCGAACCTCCAAAGGAGTGACTTCCATGGCCGTGAACGACGTCACGCTCGGCTCGTCGATGCGTTCGAACCTTCTGCAACTGCAGAACGTGAACGACAAGATTTCGCAGAAGCAGACGATCCTCTCCACCGGCAACAAGGTCAATTCGGCCCTCGACGGCCCGACCGCCTTCTTCGCCGCCAAGGGTCTGACCCAGCGCGCCGGCGACCTGTCGGCCCTGAAGGATCAGATGGGCCAGGCGGTCAGCACCATCAAGGCGGCCGACAAGGGCATCACCGCGATCAACGACATGATCGAACAGGCCCGCGGTCTGACCACCGCCGCCTATTCGGCCCTGGGCAACGACGCCGGTTCGGTTGCCACCCGTAAGGCGCTGGCCGCGCAGTTCAACAGCCTGAAGGCGCAGATCGACAAGCTGGCCGAGGACTCCAGCTACCAGGGCAAGAACCTGCTGTCCGGCAACGGCATGCGCCTGGACACCACCAGCGCGTCGCGCGCCGCCGTCAACACCATCCAGGGCGTCGACAATGCCCGCGTGACCAACGTGGTGTCGGCCGACACCTACAGCATCCGCATGAAGGGCGACGGCTCCATTGAAGGCACCGCCGGCGACATCTCCAACGCCGAGATGGCGCACGGCCTGACCGGCCTGAAGCTGTCGGGCACGCAGAGCACCTCGCTCGGCAACTTCTCCGACGTGTCCATCGAGGTCCGCGGCGCCACCGGCCGCACTCGCTCCTTCATCGTCAGCGACGGCAACGAGTCGCGCACCATCTCCTACTTCGACAACTCACAGACGATCGCGGCGACCACGTCGACCACCGCCACGTCCGGCGTGGCGCAGGTCACCAACGTCACCGTCGGTGGCACGATCGAAGCGGGCGACATCTTCTCGGTGACGGTCGAAGGCCAGACCTTCTCCTACACCGCCACGTCGTCGGACGTGGCGATCGGCCAGACCGCGACCTCCAACGTCGCCACGGCGCTGCGCGACTCCATCAACAACGCCCTGCAGGGCGGCGGGCGTCTGTCGGGCACCAGCTTCGACGTGGCCAACGTCACGGTGGGCGGCAGCGGCACCCTGACGCTGACCGGTGCGACGACGGCCGGCGTGGCCCGCGAGATGACGGTCAGCGCCTCGGCCACCAACGCCCTGACGAAGAAGATCTCGGAGAGCTTCGCCTCGGGCACCGTGGTGTCGTTCACCGTGGACCGCAAGCTGCTGGAGCAGGCGGCCAACGGCGGCAACGGCATCTCGA
>NZ_AUCF01000043.1 GCF_000429625.1 Azospirillum halopraeferens DSM 3675 | reverse complement strand
CTCGGCTCCGCCGTGTCGCCGCAGGCCAAGCGCCACGTCCGGCGCAGTCGGTCGAGCAAGCGGCGCCAGAGCCCGAGCCGGGCCCAGCGGGCGAACAGCGTATACAGCGTGCCGAAGGAAATGCCCGAGAGCTGGCCGATGGCGCGCCATTGCATGCCGCGGAAGCACACGCACCACACGGCCATGATCGCCTTGCGCAGGGCGGCCCCGGTCAGCGCCGGCTTCGGTCCGGACCGGGTCGGCCGCGTGCTCTTCGCCGCCATGGCCGTCAACTCGACCAGCACCTCGTCGACGAAGGAGTCAACGTCCGAAAACGCGTCCCGGGATGCCGGAGTGGTGCTTGCGGGACGAACGGCGGTGCCCATAGAATGCTGGCCCGGGCGCTGTTGACGATGGCCATAGCTCTACCAGCCCGTCCGCCCGCCGCAACACCCCTGTTCTCCTTAAAGTAGCATCCCGACCGCCGCGAGCCGGGACGCCCCTGCCACGAACAAGCTCTGAAGGTCCGCACCGCGGTGATGAACGGGACCTTCGCCTCGGATCACACCGCCGAGCCATACGCCCGCCGCCCCTTCCGCCCTGCGGCGTGAAGACCCTCCAGGTTTGCGACGGTCTCCTACGGGTTCGTCCTTTGCTTCGCCGCGGCGTCGGTGGCGACCCTACCATTACCTGCCGGGTCGCGAGGCGCCCTATCCCTGGTATGACGTGCCCGTGCTGCCGGGAAGTGCCGGCGGCATCGGCCTGATGGTCGGCACGGCCGGCCTGCTGGCTGCCAAGTGGCGACGGCGCCCGGAATTGCGCGACGACGCACGCTTCAGCATGGACGCCGCCTTCCTGGCCATGCTGTTCCTCACGGCGGCCACCGGCATGGCGCTGCTGGTCCTGCGGACGACGCCGGCCATGGGTGTGCTTCTGGCCCTGCATCTGGGCGTCGTCTTCGCCTTGTTCGTCACCATGCCCTATGGCAAGTTCGTACACGGTCTTTACCGGTTTGCCGCACTCGTCCGCTACGCCGGGGAACTGCGAAGGATCGGGTAGATGCCCGGGCGCGAGGCAAACAGGCCGAAGCCCTGGCCGTCCCCGTACAGCACACTCACCGGATGCCTGCGGCGGTAACGGAAAGCGAACAGGTCGCCGGAAAGCGGATACCGCTTGACGGGTCTGTCGGGCGAGCATCGCCGGCCCATCGATGCCCTTGCGCCCGTCGGTGGGATCCCCATCGCCAGGTGGGCCATACGCCGGCGGGAATCGACGCGAGAAGGCGCGCCTGATGGCGGAGCCGGCCGGCCGGCCGGATCAACCGCTTCACCCACCGGACGAACCTGCTGGCGTTGAACGCGGCCATCGTGGCGGCGCGTGCCGGCGTGGCCGGCAAAGGCTTCGCCGTGGCAGCGCCGGAGGTGGAGAGTCCTGGCCGGCCGGACCGCCCACGCCACCGAGGAGATCGGCCGGCAGGCGACCTCCGGGAGGCGGCGTCGGGTGCCCGCACCGCGTCTGACGGCGTCCTGCAAAAGCCTCCGATTCCAAACTGACCAGCATCTGCCGACTGGCGGCCAAACCACGTTCCTGTTCCGCCCGACCTCGGTGGTGTTTGTCGATTGAATATCACAATAAACTTAATTGCCTTTGATCGCGACCGAGTCCAAGGCCAATAGCTTCGACTGAAAACCAAAAAATGCAGAATGCTTGTCGGGATTTTCCAAGATCCAGCCCCGCAGTCGCCGCTACCGGAACAAATCCCGGCTCGGCACAAGCGTAAGCGCTTTCAGCGCAACGGAATCACGGACTCGATGACATGCATACGAAACGGTTTTTTTCGCCACGAACATTGCGCTTGATCCAGGTCACCTTAAGCTGTTGTTAAGTCGATTAGCCTATACACAAAGGTGGTGCGCCGCGAAATGCGCCCTGCCGATGCTGTGCAAACCGGTGTTCGAGGTTATGGGCCAAGCAATCATTCACATCATTGACGATGAAGCGCCGGTCCGCGCGGCGCTCCACAAGGCCCTGGCCGCCGCAGGGCATCGGTGCCGCTCCTATGAATCGGGCGAGCAGTTCCTCGAGGCCGAGGTGGGGCCGCGGGACTGCGTGGTGGCAGACATGTACCTGCCGGACATGAGTGGCATCGCGTTGCTCGAAACCCTGTCGGAACGCGGCCAGATCGCCCCGGTGCTGGTCATTACCGGCCAGGCGACGATCGAACTGGCCGTCCGGGCCATGAAGGCGGGGGCTGTCGATTTTCTGGCCAAACCGTTTGCCACCAGGGACCTTGCCGAGAAAGTCGACACGTGTCTGGCCATCGGGCGCCTCCGGGCTGCCGAACGTGAACGGCGCCAGGCGGCGGCAGAGAAGTTGTCCAGCCTTTCCGAGCGCGAAATTGAAGTCCTGGGCGTGGTGATCGAAGGGAAAACCAACAGGGCCATCAGCGATATCCTTTGCATCAGCGTGAAGACCGTCGAAGCCCACCGCGCCCGCATCATGGAAAAAACCGGCGCCCTGTCGCTCATCCATTTGACGCGCCTGTGGGACACCGCCGGACGCTCGGCATCCGTCGGGCCCGGCCAGAAGCGGCGGGCCCGGGGCGACGTATAGGGTTCACCCTAATTTACAGCCTCCCGGCCGGGTGGCACCGTGGAAGCCGGCATCGGAGATCCTGGAATGGCGGCCCTGGTGGAATACGACATGGCGGATACGGAGATGCCAGCGCCCCGGCGGTCGCTGCTCATCCTGATGGGCCTCGCGGGTCTTCTGGGGGTGGCAACCGCCGCGTCGGCTGCCGATCCATGGGTGGTGCGGGTGCTGGGCACCCTCAGCGCAGCCTGTTGCTTCGGTGCCATTGCCCTGGTTTCCGGACGGAGCGCCGTCCGGTCGCCCGAGCCCGCCATCACCCGCGCCACGGAACAGACCGCCGCCCGGTCCGGGCAGGCTGCCCACGCGGCGGTCCAGCACGGCAAGCCGACGGCCGGCGCCGGGACCGCCAACGATCTCCACACCGCCATGGGCCTCTTCGGCTCGATCATCGTCGAGCAGGTCGACACATCGGTGGCCGCCGTTGTTCAGGAAAATCGGCAGATGCGCGAGATGGCCGAGGAGATGGCTTCGGCTTCACAGCAGGCCAACGACCAGTTCGGCCGATCGATGGCCGGTGCGAGCTCCGCCGAACAGTGCATCGAACGCCTCGGCACCGTCGGCGAGGGCCTGGCCGGCGCCATCGGCGTGATCGGACACGAGGTCGAGAGCACCGTGCGCGTCGTCAAGGCGGCCACCGACCAGGCCGCCTCGACCCGCCGGTGCGTGGACACCATGGCCGCCCTCGCCCAGGAGGTGGCGGACACCGTTGGCCTGATCAGCGACATTGCCCGCCAGACCCGCATGCTGGCACTCAACGCCACCATCGAGGCGGCGCGCGCGGGCGAGGCCGGGAAGGGCTTCGCCGTCGTCGCAGCCGAGGTCAAGCAACTCGCCATTCAGACCGCCAGTGCGACGGAAACCATCGGTGGCCGCATCGCCTCCATGCGCGAGACCACCGGCGCATCGGTGAACGCCCTGCATGACCTGGTCGGCACCATCGCCACGGTGGATACCGCGAGTGGCCGCATCGCCACCGCCGTGCGCGAGCAGGAGGCGCTCGCACGCGAGGTCTCGAGCAGCCTCGGCCAGATGCACGACGCCGTGTTCAGCCTTTCCCGCGAGATCCGCGAGGCCGCCCAGATCGCCGCGAACAGCGGCATGCTGTCCGAACTCGTCCTGGAAACCGCCAACGAGGTCGACGGTCACATGATCGACCTGCGCGATCGTTTGCAGAAGGTGGGCTCCGGCATGACCGGCGACGGCCTTCCCTTCGGCAATCCACCGGCTGCTGCGCTTTGAACCGAATCCCGGAGGACTCTCGATATGCCGATGATCTTCGTGCTCGACGACTCGCCCACCATGGTGATGAGCCTGTCCCGCATCCTGACCAAATCCGGCTACACCGTGGAGACGGCGTCCAACGGCCGGGAAGGAATGGACAAACTCAAGGGCGGAATGAAGCCGAACCTGATCCTGACCGACATCAACATGCCGGTCATGGACGGCATCGCCTTCATCAAGGAGGCCCGCAAGCACGCAGCCACCCGCTTCACACCGATCGTCGTGCTGACCACGGAGTCGGGCGGACCCAAGCAGGCCGAGGCGCGGTCGGCGGGTGCCTCCGGGTGGCTGACGAAGCCCACCCAGCCCGACGCCCTGATCGCCACGATGAAGCAACTGCTAACCGCCTGACGCACCGGCTCGGCAAGGCACTCAACCATGCAGGATCAAAAGGACTGCGCCCGGGTCTGCCGCATTCTCGCGGCCCAGCTGACGGAGGTGCAGGCCCGCTTCGAAAAGTCCAGCGGCGACCTGATCGCCACGCTCGACCGGCTGGAAGCGATCGCCGCAACGGGGAATCACGACGATGCCGTCGGCGTATTGCAGGGCACGCTGGATGATATCCTGTTCGACCAGGCGCAGGAGCACGATCTCATCCGGCAGATGATGGCAGCCGTCGCCCAGGCGCTGTCCCGGCTGCCCGACGGCATCGACGTCGACCAGCTGTCCCGGCTGTATGTCTCCGACGCCCAGCGCTCCATTCACGAGGCCGCCCTGCGGGCGCCGGGGCAAGGCGATGCGGACTGATTCCAGCCCCATGGCGCGGGCGTTCCGGAGCGTCCGCATGGCATTCTTCGACCACGTGCCCGATTGGCGGCGTGATGGCCGGGGACTGTCCGGGTCGCTGGCATGGACCGGCACGCACTTCGGCATTCGCGGCCTTGAGGAGCGCGGGCTCGAGGCCGTGGCGGACGCGGTATGCGCCGAGGACCGCGAGAGCTTCCTGCGCATCTTCGTGCCGACCGAGGAGGCGTCCCGGGCGGGCGAGTTCCGGCTCGGCCTGGCCGACGGTCGGGTCGTCTTCCTGTACTGCGACGCCAGCATCGAAATGGCAGCCGATGGGCGGCCCGCACGGATCTTCGGGACGCTGCACGACGTTACCGACCGCCGCCGGTTCGAGGCACAGCTGTCCGACATCCTGCGCGAACGCGAAATGCTGCTGGCCGTCATCGACGCCTGCCCGATCAGCATCACGGTCGCCGACGCGCAGCAGCCGGACACGCCGCTCATCTACGCCAATCGGACCTTCGAGACGCTGACCGGCTACACCCGTGACGAGGTGCTCGGCTCGAACTGCCGCTTCCTTCAGGGACCGGACTCCGATCCGGCGGCTCTCCGGGTTCTGCACGATGCCGTCGTTACCGGCTCACAGGCCGAGGTGCGCCTCACCAACCGTCGCAAGGACGGCACCCCCTTCCTGAACCGTCTGGTCCTGGCCCCCATCCGCAACGATCGGGGTCATGTGACGGCCTTCATCGGCCTGCAGTCCGATGTCACCGACGAGGCGAGGCGCGAGGAGGCCGACAAGCAGCGCCAGCGCATCGAGGCACTGGGTCGGATGATGGGTGGCATTGCCCACGAAATCAACAACTTGCTCCAGCCGATCACCCTGATGACCGAAGAGCTCATCGCCCGCCACACCGACGACGCCGAGCGACCCTATCTCGATGCCGTCCTGGACTGCGCCCTGAATGCACGACGCATCATCGGCGATCTCCTGGCCTTCTCGCGGCCGAGCGGCCGCAAGGCCGAGGTGATGGATGCGGCAACTCTGCTGCACGATGCCCTGGTGCTGATCCGCAAGGCCGTGGGACCGGGCATCGTCATGGACCTCGACGTCCATTCGGGTGACGACCGCATCGCGGTCCGGGCCGATAAGACCGCCTTCACACAGGTCCTGCTGAACCTGGCGGGCAATGCCGCGGCGGCCATGGGAGGAACCGGGGCCATTCGCATTGCCCTGACGCCCGGCCGGATGGTCGCTGCCGGTTCCACCGGGCGCTGCGCCCGGATCGATGTCACGGACAGCGGCTGCGGCATGGACCGCGCCACGCTCGAGCGGGCTTTCGAACCATTCTTCACCACCAAGCCGATCGGTCAGGGCACCGGCCTTGGCCTGTCCGTGGCCTTTGGACTGGTCAAGGACATGGGTGGCGAAATCACTCTGGACAGCGCGCCGGGGCGCGGCACCACGGCCACGGTGCTGCTGCCCGAGGTCATAGGAGACTGGTACCATGGCCACCATACTCGTCATTGAGGACATCCCGTCGGTCATGTTGTCGCTCCGGGTCGTCCTGGAGGGCGGAGGGCACACGGTCCTGTGCGCAGGCAACGGCGACGACGGCCTGGCTCTGCTCCGCCGGGGCGGCATCGACCTGGTCATCACCGACATCTGGATGCCCGGCAAGCTCGGCAGCGCCGTCATCGCCGAAGGGCGCGGGTTGGCCCCGGACGCCCGCTTCCTGGCGATCACCGGGGGCGCCCCGAACGGCAGCATCACCCCGGACCACCTGGTCGGCGCCGGCGCGGATTTCGGCGCCGACGGCGTCCTCTTCAAGCCTTTCCAGCGCACCGAACTCATCGCGGCTGTCACGGAATTGATACCGGCAGTTGCGCTCCAACCCTAACCATATGCCGCTTTTCCATGCCCGTGCTGCCCGCCGACCAGCACCGCTTTGCGACGAGGACCCGCTCCATGCTCGACACCGATGCCGTTTCGACCCCGGCCCTGCTGCGGAGGGAGCGCGACGAGGCGCTGCGCACCTGGGGCGAGTACCTGAACCGCGAATTGCGGACCCCGAACCTTGACCGGCGCATCGTCGACGAATTCTGCACGGGCCTCTACGACGGCCTGGTCGCAGCATTGGAAAGCGGGTCGACCACCTTGTCGGACAGCCTGCAAGGGCTGCTCTCCGCTCTGTCCGTCGAGTTCGCCGAGCGCGGTTTCACACCGTCGCAGACGGCCACCTTCGTGCTCAGCCTCAAGCATGTCCTGAACGAGCGGTACGAGCATGCCGCGCCGACGATGACCGGTCTGCACAAGCTCATCGACGCCATGGGCCTCCACTCCATGGATGCCTTCATCGGGCGGCGGGAGCAGATCATCCGCCACCAGAGCCAGGAGCTCCTCGACCTGTCCGTTCCGGTGGTTCCCTTGTGGGAAGGCATCCTGTCGCTGCCGATCATCGGCACGCTCGACAGCACCCGCGCCCAGGAAATCACCGAGAAGCTGCTGTTCGAGATCGCCCGCACCGGTTCGCGCTACGCCATTCTCGACATCAGCGGCGTCCCCACCGTGGACACCCAGACCGCGCAGCATCTGGCGAAGACGGTGGCCGCCGCCAAGCTGATGGGGGCCGAGTGCGTCATCACCGGAATCCGTCCGGCCATCGCCCAGGTCATGGTCGCGCTCGGCATCAACCTGTCCGACATCGAAACCCGGTTCTCGCTGGCGGAAGGGCTCCGTTACTGCTTCTCCAAGCTCAACCTGACGGTTCGTCCGGAGACCTGAGGGATGGCCGACGTCCACATCCTGTCCGTCGACGGCGTCCTCCTGGTCACCTTTCCCGGCGTGACCGACGACCGGACGGCGGAGCGTCTGATCGAGGAGGTCGGAAGCCGTCTGGTCGAGCGTGCCGCCCGTGCCGTGCTGATCGACGTCTCCAACGCCCGAATGATCGACTCGTTCATGGCGCGCGTCCTGGCGGGGCTGGCGGGAGCGTCGCGCCTGCTCGGCGCCGAACCGGTGGTGGTAGGCATGCGCCCGGAGGTGGCGATCACGATGGTCGAGCTCGGCATGGACCTTGGCGGCGTCGCGACCGCCCTCAACGTCGAGCACGGCCTCGCGGATCTCCGCGCCCGCGCGGGCAGGCGCATGTGACGGAACCCGCCCGGGACTTCCCATCCAGGACGGTATGGATCCACGGTGAGGACACGCTTCCCGCCGCGAGGCGGGCCGTGGACGATGCCGGACGGGCGATCGGCTTCGGCCTGGTCGACCAGACCAAGCTGATGACCGCGGCCAGCGAACTGGCGCGCAACATCGTGCTCTATGCGAACGGCGGCACCATGACCATTGAGCATGCCAGAGCGGCCGGCCGCAGCGGCGTGCGCCTGATTTTCGAGGACGGCGGTCCGGGGATTGCGGATCTGGAACGAGCCATGCAAGACGGCTACAGCACGGGCAAGGGCATGGGCCTCGGGCTGCCGGGTGCCAAGCGCCTTGCCCACGAGTTCGCCATCGCCTCCACGCCCGGCGTCGGCACCCGCGTAACGTTCATGCTGTGGAAGCGGTGATGCTGCCCCATCATTGCCATCACCGGGTCCACGTCGCCGCCCAGTCGGACCTGACCACCGCCCGCGGCGTCCTCGCGAACCTGACCGCCGGCATGGCGGGCGACACGGCGGTGGGAGAGGACGTCGTCGGACGCAGCCGGCTCGTCGTCGCGGAGCTTGCGACCAACCTCATCCGGCACGCGGGCGGGGGCGTGCTGCTGCTGCGCGGCCTCGGTGCGGCCGAGGTGCCCGGTTCTGCGTGCGGCCGGCCCGCAGGGATCGAATGCCTGTCACTCGACAAAGGGCCGGGGATTGCCGACATCGCTGACGCCCTGGCCGACCGGCAGGATGGCGACCCGGCTCCGGGCGGCGGACTCGGCTATGGCCTGGGCGCGGTCCGGCGCCTGTCGGACCGGTTCGACATCCACACCGGCCCCGGTGTCGGGACGGCCGTGCTGGCTCGGGTTCACCCGCGCAACGGTACGATGCCGCCGACACCGGGACCGTTCGCCTGGGGGGTGGCGATGGTGCCGATGACCGGCTGCGACGCGTGCGGAGACGGATGGAGTGTGCGGCCGGACGGCCTCGCCCTCGTCGTGGACGGCCTGGGTCACGGCGAGGCCGCGTCCGTGGCCGCCCGGCGCGCCGAAGCGGTGTTCGCCGCGGCGCCGGCCGATCAGGACGTCCGGGACGTTCTGGTCGCCATTCATGAGGCGCTGCGGGGGACCCGTGGAGCCGTGGCCTGTGTCCTCAGGTTGCACCGCACCGACGTGGAGTTCTCGTCCATCGGGAACATCACCGGGGCCGTCCTGTCGCGCCGGGGGCACATCCCGCTCGGCGGCCGGTGGGGCGTGGTCGGCTACAACGCGGTGCCGCCGCCCGCCACCCGTGTGCCCTGGGAACCCGGGGACCAGCTCGTCCTGCACAGCGATGGCTGCTCGCAACTGATGAACCTCGTCACCGACCGGCACCTGCGCCACGCCGATCCGGCGCTCGCGGCGGCGGTCCTGATGCGGGACGGCGTCGGCCGGATCGACGATCAGACCGTCCTTGTCCTGGCGAACCGAACCGGGTGCCGAGGTTCCAGTCCGGTCTCGTCTCAATGCCTGTGAAACGAACGGTACGAACCCTGGAGGACGACATGGTATCATACACCCGCATTCTTCTGGTCGACGACAGCAAACTGGCGCGGATGGCCATGCGGGCCGTCGTGAACGACATCATGGTCGACGCCGAGATGCTTGAGGCGGCAGACGCGGAAACAGCGCTCGACATGCTCGAACACGACCGTTTCGACGTCGTGTTCATGGACTACAATATGCCCGGAGTCGATGGCCTGTCCGCGGCAACGATCATCCGCGAACGCCACCCCGGGGCATCGATCGCCCTGGTCACCGCGATGGCACAGGACAGCATTGTCGAAGAGGCCGGTCGCCTCTCCATCTCCTTCATCACCAAGCCGGTCCGACGGCAGGACGTGGCGTCCTTCCTGACAGGGGCTTGACAGAGGTTCTTTTGATATGGGTTGGTTGGCAATGGGGATTGTTGCCCTCGATGAGTTCGAAACGGATGCCGTGGGTGAGCTTCTGAACGTTGCCGTGGCCAAATCAGCCGTCGCGCTGAGCCGGATGGTTGGTCACACCGTGTCGATGTCCGTCCCGGTCGTCCGCACGCTGCCGCGCGACGAGGCACTGGCTGCCATTGAGGGCGGACAGTCATCGTCACTGATCGCCATCGGCGAACAGTTCAGCGGCCCCTTTTCGGGCAGTGCCCTGCTGGTCTTCCCCGAGGCGCGAAGCCTGCGTCTGGTCCAGGCCATTGTCGGTGAGCAGATGCCGCTGGAGGACATCGCCGAACTCGCGGAAGAGGCGATGCTCGAGGTCGGCAACGTCATCCTGAACAGTTGCCTGTCCGGTATGGCCAACATGCTGAAGTGCCGTATCGAAGCAACGCTGCCGACCTGCTACCAGGGCACGGGGGAGCAGATTTTCCGACGCACCATCCGGGACAGCCATGACGGCTCGATCCTGTTCATGTCTATCGACTTCTCCATCCGCAATCGGGACGTCGGCGGCTACATCGTGCTTATCCTGGACCTCAATGCTATTACCAACATGCGTGAGGCCTTGAGCAGCTACGCAACGAGCCTGATCACACCGTGGCACGATTCCCGCCCGGCCGAATGAGCCGCCGTGCGATCGACCAGCCATCCGACGGCCGGGGCGACCTGATCGCGGAGCAGGGTGCCGGCCGGGTGTCCGGAGGGAAGCAGTGACGAAAACACCGACACCGGCGGCCCTCCTGCGCTGCCTGGAGAGCCTCGACATGGGCGTGGTTGTCCTGGACGCCCATGCCGGAATCGTCCACTGGAACACCTGGATGAGCCGTCATTCCGGCGTGCCGCGCCGTACCGCCCTCGGTGCGCGCCTGGACGCACTGTTCCCCGATATCGCCAAAGGGCGCCTGGTCTCCGCGGCCGACGATGCGATCAGCGTCGGCCTGTCGGCCTTCATCTCCCACAGCGTCAACGCCAACCTGTTTCCGCTGCTGCGCCACGATGGCATCACCGACGAGCCGGTCGCACAGTCCATCGTGGTGCGCCCGGTCCAGGTCGACGGTGCCACCGGCTGCCTCATCCAGGTGTTCGACGAAAGCGCGTCGGTCGACCGCGAGCGCAAGCTGCGCGAGCAGCGCAACGCTCGCTACCACGCGGTCCTCGAGGCGGCCCGGGACAGCTTCGTCTCGATCGACGAGACAGGCCTCATCCAGTGGGTAAACCCGGCCGCCGAGCGGACGTTCGGCCGAAGCCTGGACGGTCTCCGGGGCAGCCACGTCAGCCGTCTGCTTCCCGGCGCCGGGAACACGGCGGCGTTCGACGGCGGGTTGGTCGGGATGAAAGCCATCGACGCGGCGGGCCGAACGTTCGATGCCGAGATTTCGACGAGTCGCTGGAACAACAACGGCCTTTGCTGCCACACGCTGTTCATCCGCGACGTCACCGAGCGCAACCAGGCGGCCGAGGAGCTGCGGCAGTCCCAGCGCATGCAGGCACTCGGGCAGCTGACCGGCGGCATCGCCCATGAGTTCAACAACCTGCTCATGGTGATCCGGGCGAACGCCGACTTGCTCCGGATCGAGGTCGGGGACATGGAGATGCGGGAGCTCGCCGACGAGATCATCCTGGCGACCGACCGGGGGGCGACGCTGACCAACGATCTGCTCTCCTTTGCGCGCAAGCAGCCTCTGCGACCCCAGTTCCTGTCCCTGCCCGAGGTCGCCGCGCAGACGCTCCGGCTCGCGGCTCCGACGCTGGGTGCGCAGGTGACCTGCAACGTCGAGCAGGACGGTACCCCCCTCAACGTGTACGCCGACCGCACGCAGCTGCAGAACGCGCTGCTGAACCTCCTGCTGAACGCTCGCGACGCCATGCCTCTGGGCGGCACCATCTCCGTTTCTCTGGAGTCGGAGGTCGATGCCGGCTTCTGCCGGATATGCGTGGCCGACACCGGCCGCGGCATGACACCGGACATCCTCAAACAGGCCTGCGACCCGTTCTTCACGACCAAGGGCGTCGGGCGGGGAACCGGTCTCGGACTCAGCATGGTGACCGGCTTCCTCCGGCAGTCGGGTGGGCGGTTCCATCTGGAAAGCGAACCGGGCGAGGGGACCATCGCCACCGCCTGGCTGCCCATGGTGACGGCAGCCGTCGCCGACGGTGTCGCGGAGCAGTCCGATTCTCCGGCCATCCGGCTGCCGTCCCTGCGCATTCTGCTGGTGGAGGACGATCCGCAGGTCCGTGGGGCTGTCAAGGCGATGCTGCGGGGGGCGGGCCACGAGGTCACGGTCGCCGAGGACGGCTTCGTGGCGCTCGAACGCCTCGAGGAACGCAGCTTCGATCTGCTCCTCAGCGATGTCGTGCTGCCCCGGGGCATGTCGGGCTTCGTGCTGGCCCGCGAGGTGCTGCGGGTCTTTCCCCGCCTTTGCATCGTGCTGATGTCCGGCTACAACGAATTCGACCCGGCCATGGCCGATCTCCTTCCCTCGACCGCGGATATCCTGCGCAAGCCGTTCACCCGGGCCGATCTGGAGCGTGCCATTCGGAACGCGATGGGCTTGCATGCCGGACCGGCGCTCTGCGCCTCTTTGCCATGCGACGGCCAGCAGACGCAGCACCCGTCGACGCTTTCCGCTTCCCGCCGAGATCAAAGATTCGGTTAGGGTTTACCCTAGTAGGGTTCACCCCAATACTCAGAACTTCCGTTTGGTGCCACCGTCAACCCGCCGCTCAGGGTCGGCAGATTTCAGACGGGAGCACCCCCATGACGTTGGTCAAGAAAATGGATGTCGGCCACCCGGCGGCGTCCAACGGCGCCGCTATGGCCAGCACGCGCACCGGTTCGACTGCGGCGGACGCGCAGCGCAAGCGTGCGCGCACCTTCGCACGCCAGCAGAAGGTCGCCGAGCGCGTCGCCTCTGCGACGACCCAGATGGCCAGCGGCATATCCGAGTCTGCTTCGGCTTCCGAGCAGTTGCGCAAGTCGATGGAGCAGATCGCCGCAGGGGCTCAGGAGGCCTCGGGCGCCGCCCAGCAGTCCTTGACCGCCGTCACCAACATCAACAAGGCCATCCTGGAGGCCAAGGAGCGCGCTGAGCTCAGCCGCAGCAAGTCGGACCTGCTCCAGACGCTGCTGGGCGACGTCAACGTCCAGATGACCGCTTCGGTCAACAGCATCGGCGCCAACGCCGAACGCCAGATGGCCTCTGTCACGATGATCGTCGAACTCGAACAGCAGGCCGCCAACATCGGTGAGATCGTCAAGGCGGTTGCCCGCATCGCCGACCAGACCAACCTGCTGGCGCTGAACGCCGCCATCGAAGCCGCGCGCGCCGGGCAGCATGGCAAGGGCTTCGCCGTCGTTGCCGACGAGGTGCGCACCCTGGCCGAGACCTCCGAGAAGTCGGCCCGCGAGATCCAGGAACTGGTCGGGCAGATCCAGGGCGAGGTCAAGGTCATCGCCAACGGCATCAACAAGGCCGCCGAGGTCGCCAAGACCGAGGTGGAGAAGGGCCGAGAAGTGACCGGCCAGTTGGAGCAGATCCGGGCCGACATGGTGATCCTGGCCAAGGGGGCCACCGACATCTCCGCCGCCGCCGCCGAGTCCGAGCGCGCCGCCCGCGAGGCCCAGAAGGGCTCCGAGAGCATTGCTGCCGCCGCCGAGGAACAGTCGTCGGCCTGCGACGAGGCCCTGCGCACCGTCGATCAGCAGACTGCCGCACTCAGCCAGTCGCAGACCGCGTCGAGCGAGCTTCAGACCATCGCCGAGGAACTGAAGAACTCGACCGACATCACCAAGAGCGCCGAGGAGGTCGCCTCGGCCGCCGAGGAACTGTCCTCCGCGGTTCAGGAGATCTCCGGCGCCGCCACGCAGATCATGTCGGCCATCGAGCAGATCAGCCGCGGCTCGCAGCAGGCATCCGCCGCCACCGCCCAGTCCTCGGCCGCCATCAACCAGATCGAGCGCGGCGCCAAGCTCTCCCAGGACAACGCCTCCGACGCGCTGCGCCGCGCCAAGGAGATGTCGGCCCTGCTCGACGGGTCCAACAAGGCCATCGGTGCCCTGATCAGCGGTGTGATCCAGGCTCTGGAGGACACCCGCAAGAGCAACGAGCAGATCACCGCGCTGGAACTGGTCAGCCGCCGTATCGACAAGATTGTCGACGCCATCTCCACGGTGGCCATCCAGACCAACATGCTGGCGGTGAACGGCTCCATCGAGGCGGCCCGTGCCGGTGAGTTCGGCAAGGGCTTCGCGGTGGTCTCGACCGACATCCGCAACCTCGCCCGCGACAGCGCCGAGAACGCCGAGCGCATCAAGGACGTGGTCAAGGCGACGCAGGACCAGATCGTGGCGGTGCGCCGGGACCTGGAGTTCATCGCCCAGGCATCGGCTGCCGAGGTCGAGAAGAACAAGGCCATCACCGCGAACATCGTCAATGCCACCAAGGACATGGCGGTCGTGCTCGAGGGCAACGACGTCATCATGAAGGGCGCCGACAGCATCCTGAGCGCGCTCGAGGAGGCCAAGAAGGGCGTGCAGCAGATTTCCGCCGCCGCCGAGGAGGCATCGCGCGCCTCGTCCGAAGCCTCCGCCGCCGCCAAGCAGCAGGCCCGCGGTGCCGAGGAACTGGCCGCCGCCGTCGAGGAGATCGCCAGCCTGGCCGACGAACTCCAGAACTCCGCCGACTGAGGCCACCCGTCACCTTGAGGGCTGACCCATGAACATGATGAACGCAGCCGTCGAGCCCGGCGGCGATGCGGGCATCGGCGGGGATACGCGGCAATACGTGACCTTCTACGTGCAGAACGAGATGTTCGCGGTGCCGCTCGCCGAAGTCCAGGAAATCATCCGCATGCCCGACGTCGTCGGCGTGCCCAGGAGCCCGCCGAGCCTGGAGGGGCTTGCCAACCTGCGCGGCACCGTGATGTCGGTGACGAGTCTGCGGCGGATCTTCCGGTTTGCCGATGTGCCGCACGACGACGCCACGCGCGTCGTCGTCATCAACCAGGGTGTCCCCGTGGGCTTCGTGGTCGATCGGATGGCAGCGGTGGTCACGGTCAATCCCGAGCAGATCGAGCCGGCGGAGGCCATCGGCGCCACCGTCGACACAGACCTGCTGCGCGGCATGATCAAGGGCGTCAACGGGCACGCGATGATCATGATCATCGACCCCGCGCACCTGCTGCGCAACGACGGCGTCGGCAGCGGGCGCCGGCGTTCCTCCAACGTGGCCTCGACCGGCACCGAGATCCGCGGCGACGGTGCCGAGGCCAGTGACGAACTCCAGCTGGTCAGCTTCGAGGTGGCCCGCCAGGAGTACGCGCTGTGCATCGAGAGCGTGCAGGAGATCGTCCAGGTGCCGGACAGCATCAGCCGCATCCCCTGCACCGACCCCCACGTGCTCGGCATCATGACTCTGCGCAACCGCCTGCTGCCGCTGGTCAGCCTGCGGACGATGTTCAATCTTCCCGAGGCCGAGCTGGACGAGCGCAGCAAGATCGTCGTGGTGCCGCTGGACGAGAACAACTCCGTCGGCGTCGTGATGGATACCGTCCGCGAGGTTCTGCGCGTCCGCAAGGACATCGTCGACCCGCTGCCCGGCATGCTCGGCGACGGCCGTGGCGAGATCCAGTCCATCTGCCGCCTGAACGGCGGCAAGCGGCTGGTTTCGATCCTATCCGCCGAGCAGTTGTTCCGGCACGACGCCGTCCGGAGCGCGGTTGCCGCCGCCGGCGAAATCGAAGAGGCGCACATGGACGAGGCCACCGACCACTCCCGCGGCGTCACCGCCGACGAGGAGGAACAGTTCGTCGTCTTCCGCCTCGGCAAGGAGGAGTACGGGGCGCCGATCGAGAGCGTGAACGAGATCGTGCGCGTGCCGGAAGAGCTGACCAAGGTGCCGAAGACGGCGTCCTTCATCGAGGGTGTGGTGAACCTGCGCGGTTCGGTTCTGCCGGTCATCGACCAGCGCCGCCGCTTCGACCTGCCGGAGGTCGAGCGCAACGACCGCCAGCGCATCATGGTCTTCACGATCAACGGCGTGCGCACCGGCTTCATCGTCGACAGCGTGTCCGAGGTGCTCAAGATCGCCCGCAGCGCCATCGGGCCCACGCCGTCCCTGTCCGATGAGCAGGCCAGGCTCATCAGCCGCGTCGCCAACCTCGAGAAGAACAAGCGGATGATCCTGCTTCTCGATATCGAGAACCTGCTCGATGCCGCGGAAATCGGCGTGGTCAGCAAAGCCATCCACTGACCCCGGCCGCCGATGCCGGACGCGCCGGTCCGACCGGCCCGTCCGGCCCACACCCGCAGCACCAATGACCACCGGACGCCATCATGATCAGTTTGCTCATCGTCGACGATTCCGCCCTGATGCGCCGTCACCTTGGCCGGATCTTCGAGAGCCAGCATGACTTCCGGGTCACCTTCGCCCGCAACGGCGCCGAAGCCCTGGCGGCAGTGCACGAGCAACAGCCCGACGTGGTGACGCTGGACGTCAACATGCCGGAGATGGACGGGCTGACCTGTCTCAGCCATATCATGACGGAATGCCCGCGGCCGGTGGTGATGGTGTCCTCCCTGACGTCCAGGGGGGCCATGGCCACCCTGGAGGCGCTCGAGCTCGGCGCCGTCGACTTCATCCCGAAGCCCGACGGCACCGTCTCCCTGAACATCGACAAGATCGAAGAGGAACTGGTCGCCAAGGTGCGGGCGGCGGCCAAGGCGCGCATGCGCTCGCGCAACCTGGCACAGCGCGTCCGCAGCCGACACGTCGAGATGACGCACGCGCCCAAGAGGGCTCTTGCTCCCGCCGCGGGCGGGGTTCCCGGACTCGTCCTCATCGGCGTCTCCACCGGCGGTCCGGGCGCGCTGGATTGCGTGCTGCCGCTGATTGCCGCCGAGTTCCGCTGGCCGATCCTGGTCTGCCAGCACATGCCCGCCAACTTCACCGGCGTGCTCGCCCGGCGCCTGGACAACGGCTGCCGCATCCATGTGGTCGAGGTCGATGCCCCGACACCGCTGCGCCCCGGCTGCGCCTACATCGCCAAGGGCGACGCGGACATGCTGGTGGCCAACCGCCCGAACGGGCTCATCGCGCTGCCCACCCCCGCATCGCAAAAATACGTCTGGCACCCCAGCGTGGACCGCATGGTCCAGAGCGCCATGGAACACATGGAGCCATCGCGCCTGGTCGGCGTCCTGCTGACCGGTATGGGCAACGATGGAGCCGAGGCCATGGCCACGCTTCGGCAGCGGGGAGGCCGCACCATAGCCGAGGCGGAGGAAACCGCCGTCGTCTGGGGCATGCCACAGGACCTCGTCCGGCGCGGCGGCGCGGATCTGGTGCTGCCGGTCCACCGCGTCGCCGAGCAACTCGAGAAATGGGTCCGCTGACATGCCGCTCGTCAAACCCCCGGCGCACCAAACCGGCACCGTCCCGCCCCATCCGGACCGAGCCTCGGTGATAGCAGCCATCGACAGCTGCGATCCGGCCGTACGGCGCGCCGCCGCCTGGGCAGCCCGGGTCTACGCCGACGGGGTGGACATCATCAGCCATGGCCTGGCGGTGGAGAAGGATCCCGCCGTGGCCGAGGCGATGATCCTCAACCTCGTCGCCATCGGCGGTCCGAAGGCCGCCGCCGTGCTGGCTCCGCTGCTGCGTTCGCAGGACGCGACGCGCCGCTTCGCCGCGGCCGAGGCCCTGCGCGACATAGGCCCGGACGCGCTGCCGTTCTTCGATGTCCTCATCCGCGACCGGGACCCTCAGGTCCGCATCATGGCCGCAGAGGTCGCGCGCGGGCAACTGGGCGGCGCCGCTGCCCAGACGTTGGAACGGCTCCTGTCCGACGAGGAACACATCAACGTCGCCTGCGCCTTCATCGACGTGCTGGCCGAGATCGGTTCGGTGGAAACGGCCGATGTGTTGCGGGGCTATGCCGCGCGCCTGCCGGGCAGCGCCTATGTCCGCTTCACCGTCGACGCCGCCCTGGCACGACTGCCGAAGGAATGAAAGGCGCACAGGCAATGCCGGTGACCGGAACCAGACAAGCCGTTCCGACGGTCGTCACGGACGATGAGTTCCGCAAGTTCTGCGACTTCATCTATCGGCGAACGGGAATGTCCTACGGCCAGGCGAAGCGGTATTTCATCGACCATCGCCTGCTCGAACGCGTCGCGCAGACCGAATCGTCCAGCGTCCAGTCCTACCTGGCACTGCTTCGCTTCGACACGACCGGGCGGGAGCTCGAGACCATCGTAAACGCGCTGACGGTCAACGAAACCTACTTCTGGCGCGAGGAGCACCAGTTCGCCTGCCTGACGCGCTCCATCCTGCCGGACATCGTCCGGCGCAAGCGCCGCGGCGAAAGGGTGCGCGTCTGGTCTCTGCCCTGCTCGACCGGCGAGGAGCCCTATTCCATCGCCGTCTGGCTTCTTGAACACTGGCCGGACGTCGACCACTGGGACATCGAGATCCTGGCATCGGACATTGACACACGCGTCCTCGCGGCGGCACGCGAGGGTGTCTATGACGCACGCTCGGTGCAGCGTCTGCCCAAGCAGGTCCTGGGCCGCTATTTCCAGTCTTTGCCGGACGATCGCTGGCGGATTCTCGACACTCTGCGCGGCTCCATCGAGTTCACCCGGGTCAACGTCGCAGACCGCAACGAGATGGCGGCGTTCCGCGACATCGACGTCATCTTCTGCCGCAACATGCTGATCTACTTCGACGACGTGTCGCGGCGCGAGGCGGCGGAAAGCATGTTTGCCTGCCTGCGGCCCGGCGGCTACGTCTGCCTGGGACATTCGGAGTCGATGAGCCGCATCTCCTCCCTGTTCGACGTCCGCCGGTACGAGGACGCCATCGTCTATCAGAGGCCCTTCACATGACGGAAGACAATGTCACTCCTCTGAGGCCGGGACCGGCCAAGCGCCTCCTCGTGATCGATGATGCTGCCCTGATCCGGGCGTACTACCGCCAGACGCTCGAGCCGATGGGCTTCGTGGTGGAGGAGGCGTTCAACGGCCTCGAAGCCCTGGAGAAGGCTCTGATGGCACCGTTCGACCTCGCCATCGTCGACGTGAACATGCCCAAGATGGACGGCCTCAGTTTCGTGCGGAAGCTGCGCACGACGGAGGAGATCGCCTGCCTGCCGGTTCTGATGACGAGCACCCGCGACCGGGACAGCGACATTGCGGCCGCACGGGCCGCCGGGGTCAACCTGTACCTCGTGAAGCCGGTGGGCGAAGACGACCTGCGCCTGTTCACGAGCATCATGACGGGAGCCGAGATCCCATGAATCCGCTTCTTGCCCAGTTCATCGTCGAAGCCCGCGAGCACGTCTCGGCAACAACCGATGGCCTTCTCGCGCTTGAGCGGCAGACCGACGATGCCAACCTGCTGAACGGCGTCTTCCGGTCGGTGCACACCCTGAAGGGCTCATCCGGGCTGTTCGACTTCCCGGCCCTGACATCGGTCCTGCACGCGGGCGAGGACCTGCTGGTGGCGTTGCGCGAGCGGCGCCTGGTCGTCGACCCCGCCATGCTCGATCAGGTCCTGGCGGCGCTGGACCTCGTCTCCAACTGGCTGGATGCGATCGAGGACGGCGGGAACCTTCCTCACGACGCCGCCGAGCGCGGCGGTCCCGTTGCGACCGCGCTGCGAGGGTGGCTCACCGCTCCGATACCGGATCCCGGCCTGTCACCCCGGCCCGCCGGGATGGCCGCCGACAACGTCATACCGTTGCATCCGGCGCCGCCGGTCTGGCTCGCCAAAACTCCCGAGGCGGCGCTGCTGGGCGCGGTCGAGTACGCGGTGGCCAACGGCATGCCGGTCGTGGCCGTCGCCTACCGTCCGGACGCTCAGTGCTTCTTCAAGGGCGACGACCCGCTCGCCCTGATGCGCCAGCTTCCCGACATCCTGTACCTGGGTCTCGAGGAGCCGGAGCCCTGGCCCGGGCTGGGCGAGTACGACCCGTTCTCCTGCCGGGTCGGCTTCCGGGTGATCAGCGGTGCGCCGAAGACGGAGGTGCAGCATCTGCTGCGCTACGTCGCCGACCAGGCCGAGGTCGTCGAATTGCACACGGGTGACCTGCTGTGCCTGGTCGGGGCGCCTTCCGGCGAATCCGCGGTCCGCGCGTTCGCCGTCGGCGCCATGGCTCAGTTGCAGCGCGGCCACCGGGGTGCAGTCCGGGAATCCGCTGCGGCGATGCTTCGGTCCATCGAGAGCGACAGTGGCGATGTCCCGGCGCTCCGCTGGCTGGCCCGCCTGGCCGCCAATGACATGGTCGGGGAGCCGGTTCTGGAATGCCTGCTGACGGCCCTGGCCGAGGGTTCGGCACCCGTGCCGCCCGACGCCATGGACGATGCGCCCGCCAATGGGCGACCGGCTCTCTCGGAACCCGTGATCCGCCTTCTCCGCGCGCAGCTGGACCTGTTGGGCACCCCGTGTGACCGTATCGAGCTGGCCGGACGCATCGGGTCGGCCGCCAAGGTGGCGGGCAACGCCCTGCGGCACGACGGGCGCGTCGAGCAGGCCGAGGCGGTCGTGAATGCCGGGTGGGCCGCGGTGGAGGCGGCCGACGCGGCGACACTCATCGCATGCATCGGACAGGTGCTCGCAGAGGCGCCGGGCGCGACGGACCTGATCCCGACGGCGGATGGCACACCCCCTGGCCGGATTGCTCCGGACCCGGCAACGGCGGTTCTGACACCCGGCCGCGGGCCGGCTGCGGCAGCAGGCGAGGAATCGCACGAGCGGGCGTCCACGGTACTGCGTGTGGACCAGTCGCGAATCGACGCGCTGATGAATCTGATCGGTGAACTGGTGGTCGCCAAGAACGGCCTGCCGTTCCTGGCCCGGCGGGCCGAGACCGTATACGGGTCGCGCGAGATGGCGCGCGAGGTCAAGGAGCAGTACGCGGTCATCGACCGTATCGCGGTGGACCTGCGCAACTCGATCATGCAGGTTCGGATGCTGCCGGTCTCGACCGTCTTCCAGCGCTTCCCGCGTCTTGTCCGCGACCTGTCGCGCAAGCTCGGCAAGCGGGTCGACCTGGTCATCGAGGGTGAGGATACCCAGGCCGACAAAACGGTCATCGAAAGCCTCTTCGAGCCTCTGCTGCATCTGGTGCGCAACTCTCTGGACCACGGCATCGAGACGGACCGCGACGCGGCGGGCAAGCCGCCGGTTGCCCGCCTTACGCTCGCGGCGACCCGGGACAACGATCAGGTCATCATTCGGGTCATCGACGACGGGCGCGGAATCGATCCGGCCGTCATGCGGCACAAGGCCGTAGAGAGGGGCATCATCGACGAGGAGCAGGCCGCCCGCATGGGCAACGGCGAGGCGGTCCGCCTCATCTTCGCCGCCGGCTTCTCGACGGCCGCCGAGGTCACCGACGTCTCCGGGCGCGGCGTCGGGATGGACGCGGTGCGCACCGCAGTGGAGAAGGCCGGCGGACGCATCGACGTATCCAGCGAGGTCGGGGGTGGGACCACCATCAGCCTGCACCTGCCGCTCAGCATGGCCGTCACCCGCGTGATGACCGTGTCGGTGTCGGGCCGCCAGTTCGGCATCGCAATGGACGCGATCAGTGAGACGGTTCGTATTCCGCGCGGCGACATCGTCGCCATCAAGGACCGCGAGGCCTTTGTCCTGCGCAACCGCATCATCCCGCTCTTCCATCTCGACCGGCTGCTCGACCTGCCCTTCAGGGCGGACAGCGAAGAGGTGGCTGTGCTGGTGGTCCAGGTCGACAAACAAACGGTCGGCCTCGCCATCGATGCCTTCGGCGAAGGCATGGAAGTCATCGTGAAGCCGCTCGACGGCCCGCTGGAGAATACGTCGGAGTACCTGGGCACCGCATTGCTCGGCGACGGGCGAGTGCTGCTCGTGCTTGATCTGAAGGAGATCGTTCAATGATCCGCCTCGAGGGAACCATCGCGCATCTGGAGGATGTCTGTCCGGTTGAGGAAGCTGAGGAGCTTCTGGAGATGCTGCAAGGCCACGCGGTGACGGCGCTGCATCTCGGCGCCTGCACGGCGCTGCACACCGCGGTGTTCCAACTGGTGCGGGCGTCGTGCCTGCCGGTCATGTCGGCTCCGGCCGACCCGATTCTCGCAAGCCTCCTGCCGGTCGCTGAACCGCACCACGTTTGCGTGGGATGATTTCGATCGGGAGCGTCACGGCTCCATATGGAGCCGGGAATCCCCTCACGGACGGCCCTCGACGGCTCGGTCCACCGCGCCCGACGCCATGCGCTCGAGCACGTCGGTGAGCCAACCGACGGGGTCGATGTCGTTGAGGCGAGCGGTCTGGATGAGCGAGGTGAACATGGCCCGGGACCTGGCGCCCGCATCCGACCCAGCGAACAGGCTGTTGCGGCGCACCGTGGCTCTGGGCAGAAAATCCGTAAGCGTGGCGCGGTCGCCCGTGATCAGGTGTTGACGTCCGGGTTCCAGTTCCACGGGAGCAGTTCGGCAAGGCGGCTGGCAGGATAGCCGTTCACCATGCGCTCGAGGATGTCGCGGAGGTAGGCGAAGGGCTCGACGCCGTTGAGCTTGCAGGTTAATGCCGAACTCAGCAGGGCCAGCAACCGACGGCGTCTGCACGAAGGCCCTCTGGGTGTTTGCATCGACGCGTACGCCGCTCGGCTGGTCGGGGAAGGGTATCGTCGATCAACGGCATGACGGTCTCTGCGCCTGGTCGGTGACTTCAGCCGTTGGTTGGAGCGTCATCGCCTTGGCGCAGGCGATGTTGATGAGCGGGATGCCGCGACCGTCCTGGCTGAACGTGCCGGGTATCGCCGCCCGCAGACCGGCGATCGGCCCACGTTGAACAAGTTGCTGGCGGTTCTGCGCGAAGTCGGTGTCGCCGCGCCCCCGAAGCCGGCTGAAGTGAATGTCCGCGATCGTATCTTCAATGACTTCGCCGGGTATATTGGCCAACTGTCCGGCTGTTCCTTCGGGAAGAAGGCGTCGAGACTGTCGACGATTTCGCAAGGCTGGAACAGGCGGCCATCATTGGATTTGTCGAGCGTCATGCGCGCGATCACAGCCCAGCCGCCGCCAAATGTCTGTGCTGGGCTTTGCGCGCATTCCTGCGCTACCTGCGGCGGCAAGGATGGACGTCCATCGATCTCGCCGGATCGGTGCCTACGGTCCGGCGGTGGCGCCAAGTGTCTCTGCCGACCTGTCTGACGCCCGAGCAGATCCGGCAGGTTCTTGACGGCTGTGATCGGGAAACCTCCACCGGGGGGCGGGATTTCGCGATCCTGATGCCGCTCTGCCGCCTTGGGCTGCGGGCCACCGAGGTGACCACGCTGACGCTCGACGCCATTGATTGGCGATCCGGCCAGTTGCTGGTCGATGGCAAAGGCCGGCCGCGGATGGCGATGCCGTTGCCCGCGGACGTCGGCGCCGCCATCGCGAGCTATCTGCAGGACGACCCCCCATTCCGACAGCCGCCGGGTTTTCCTGCGCCAGGATGCACCGCATGTCGGTTTCGCCACGTCGGCTTCGGTGTTCGTGGTGGCCAACACCGCCTTGAAGCGCGCCGGCATCCAGGGCTTCGCCCATATGGGCGCGCACTTGTTTCGACACAGCCTTGCGACCGCACTGCTCCGATCCGGCGCCTCGCTGACCGAGATCGGTCAGGTGCTGCGGCACCGCGACCGGGACACCATGAACCGGTTCACTCTCTGCGACCGTGGGTGGGTTGCCGCCGCCTGATGGCAGCGACTGGTTCGTCCTGCTGTTCGGGTGGCGAGCGTCGATCGCCGGGGTGACTCCTCCGGCGGCTCAGCGCGCTGCCTGCCGTGCGGCACGGTCGATCACATCGGCGACGGCCTTGGGCTGCGTCAGAAACACGACGTGGCTGCCCTTCAGCTCCTCGGTGTTCGCCCCGATGCGGCGGGCCGTCTCCCGCAGGAGCTTCGGATCGATCGCGCCATCCTCCGTCGCCACGACGAACCAGCTGGGCTTGGCCCGCCACGCCGCCTGGGTCACCTTGGCCGTGAAGGCGGACATCGCGATTGGAACCTGCGAGTCGCGCATGAAGGCCGCATCGGCGTCGCTCGTGTCGCCGGCAAAGCCTTCCTTGAACTTCGGTCCGTTCACGAAGCCGAACCCGTCGGACTGCTCCTCGATGATGAAGCCGGGAGGAGGGGAGATCTGGGCGAATTGGTCGAGCGTGGATTCGCCGGCGTCCGGCGCGAGGGCGGCGACATAGACCAGGCCGGCCACGTCCGGGCCCGACCCCGCTTCGGTGATCACGGTGCCTCCATAGGAGTGGCCGACCAGGATGGCGGGGCCGTCCTGCCGGCTTAGGACGCGGCGGGTGGCCGCCACGTCGTCGGCCAGGGAGGTGAGCGGGTTCTGGACGATGCTGACCTTGTAGCCCCGGCCGGTGAGTTCGTCATAGACACCCCGCCATCCGGAGCCGTCCGCGAAGGCGCCATGCACGAGCACGACGTTCTTGACGGCCTGCGTTTGTGGGATAGGCGTTTTGGGCTGTGCCTGCACGGTGCCAGAGACGCTCGCCACGGCTGCAACGGTGGCGCTGGCGATGAGATGGCGGATCTTAGTGGTCATGGGATTTCTCCTTTTGAGTCTGTGATCGGGTTGATGGTGACGACCGCGGGCAGGCCGAAAAAGGCTTCGGCACGGCATGGACGGGTTCGAGATATACCGCGATAACTGTTATCGCAATATGTATCCTGTTTAGCGTAGCGCGCGGGGATGATCAAGTGTAAAGTTTATCGCGATAAGATTTCCTGCCGCCGCCGGATGCAAGGAGCCCGTCATGCCCGCCGAACCGAAACGTCCACCGCCCCTGGAGCATCAGCTCTGCTATTCCATCTATTCGGCCGGCATGGCCATACAGCGGGCGTACAAGCCGCTGCTCGACGCGCTGGGGCTGACCTATCCGCAGTATCTCGTACTCAACGTCCTGTGGCGCGAGGACGGACAGACCATCGGCGTCCTGGCTGAGCAGCTCGCCCTGGAGTCCAGCACCCTCACGCCGCTTCTGAAGCGCCTGGAAGCGGCCCAACTGGTGCGGCGGACCCGAAATCCCGGCAATGAGCGGCAGGTGATCGTCGCATTGACGGACCAGGGCCGCGCCCTGGAGGACAGGGCCGGCTGCCTCGGCGAAGCCTTGCACGAAGCGTCCGGCCAGACGCCTGCGGAGCTTGGAGACCTCAACAAGGAAGTCAGACGGCTGCGGGATGGCATATACAGCCGCATCGGGCGCTGGAGCCCCGACCGTCCCTGACATCCGGCGGGAGGGTGTGCCCGACGGGCTCGGGGCGGCGTGCATCCTGGGTGTTGTCATGGTCGGGCGCCTCGCGGCCTGTCAGAACACTACCAGATCGTATTGATTAGATGATTAGCGGCTGTAACGCCGATGTCTTGTTCGGCAATTTCAATCAGACCGCGCCCCTCCCCGCGAAGGGCAGGACGTGCAAGGCCTTGCCCGTATTCGAGAAGTAGGCGTTGGCGACCGCCGGGGCGGCGCCGGGGACGCCCGGCTCGCCCACGCCGGTCGGCCGGAGGGTGGAGGGCACCATGTGCACCTCAACCACTGGCATGTCCGACATGCGCATCGGCTCGTAGCTGTCGAAGTTGGTCTGGTCCACGACGCCGTCGGTCAGGGTTATCTGGTCGCGCAGCGCGTGGCCGATTCCCCAGCCGGTGCCGCCCTCCATCTGGGCCTTCACCACGTCAGGGTTGATCACCCGGCCGCAGTCGATGGCGACGACGACGCGCTCCACCTTGATCTGCTGGCGCTCGTTCAGGCTGATCTCGGCGATGTGGGCCACGAAGCTGCCGAAGCTTTCATGCACGGCGACGCCGCGGAAGCGGCCCTGCGGAAGCGGCTTGCTCCACTCCGCCTTTTCCGCCGCCAGCTTCAGCACGCCCAGCAGCCGAGGATGGTCCTGGAGCATGTCCGCGCGGAAGGCCACGGGGTCCTTGCCGGCCGCCTTGGCCAGCTGGTCGATCATGACCTCCTTGGCGTAGGCCGTGTGGGTGTGCCCCACCGACCGCCACCACAGGGTCGTCACCGGCGATTCGGTCAGATGGTAGTCCACCGCGAGGTTCGGCACGGAATAGGCCATGTCTGAGGCCCCCTCCACGGCGGTCGAGTCGACGCCGTCCTTCACCGTGAAGGGCTCGAACAGGGTGCCGGCCATGAAGCTCTGCCCGACGATGCGCTGCTCCCAGCCGACGATCTTGCCCGACGCGTCCACGCCGGCCTTGATGCGGTGCAGGAACAGCGGGCGGTAGCGGCCGCCCTGGATGTCGTCCTCGCGCGTCCAGACCAGATGGACCGGCGCCTTGGGGTAGGCCTTGGCGATGGTCACGGCCTCGGCGATGTAGTCGCCGTTGGGCGTGGCGCGGCGGCCGAAGCTGCCGCCGGCCCACAGCGTGTTGATCTTCACCTGCTCCGGCTTGCAGCCCAGCACGCTGGCGGCGACTTTCTGCTCGACGCCCTGGAACTGCGACCCGGCCCAGATCTCGCAGCCGCCGTCCCCGGTCAGCTGGACCGTGGCGTTCAACGGCTCCATCGGCGCGTGGGCGAGATAGGGGAAGACGAACTCCGCCTCCACCACCTTGGCCGCGCCGGCGAGCGCCTTGGCCGCGTCGCCCTTGGCCGCCGCCTTGGCGCCCGGCTTGTCGGCCAGCGCGCGGTAGTCGGCGATCATCTGCTCGGTGCCGCGCTTTTCCGCCTTACTGTCGTCCCACTCGACGGTCAGGGCCTGGCGGCCCTGCATGGCGGCCCAGCTGTTCTTCGCGATCACCGCCACGCCGATGGGCAGGGTGATCACGTCGATCACGCCGGCGACCTGGCGGGCGGCCTTGTCGTCCACCGACTTCACCGTGCCGCCGAAGCGGGGCGAGCGGGCGAGCACCGCCGTGACCTGACCTGGGCGCCGGACGTCCAGCGCGAACTGCGCCGTGCCGTTGGTCTTGGAGATGTGGTCGAGCCGGTGCAGGGCCGCGTTGCCGATGAGGCTGTAGCGTGCCGGATCCTTGTAGGTGACCTTGGTCGGCACCGGCTGCTTGGCGGCGTCCTCGGCCAGCTCGCCGAAGGTCGCGGACTTGCCGGACTTGGCGTGGCGGACGGCGCCCTTCTCGACCGTGATCTCGGCGGCCGGAACGCTCCAGCGCTGGGCCGCCGTGGCGACCAGCATGGCGCGGGCGGCGGCGCCGGCCATGCGCAGCTCGTCCCAGCTGTTGGTCACGGCGGTCGAGCCGCCGGTGCCCTGCACACCGAACATGTGGTTGGCGTACAGCTCGCCGTTGGCCGGTGCGAACTCGCCGCGCATCTGCGCCCAGTCGGCGTCCAGCTCCTCCGCCACGATGGTGGCGAGGCCAGTCATGATGCCCTGGCCCATGTCCAGATGCTTGACCAGCACGGTCACCGTGTTGTCCGCCACGATGCGGACGAAGGCGTGCGGGCGCGGGTCGGTCGGACCGACGATCTTCGGGCCGGTGGCGTCCTCCGCGCGCATGCGGATCGGCAGCATGGCGCCGAGCACGAGCGCGCCGCCGCCCATCAGGACGGAGCGGCGGGAGGGGGCCGCGACGGCGATGTCGGCGGCAGCCTGCTTGATGAGGTTGTGCAGCATGGTCAGGTCCTCATCGTCTTGGCGGCGTCCTTGACGGCCGCCCGGATGCGCTGGTAGGTCGCGCATCGGCAGACGTTGCCGTCCATCGCCGCGTCGATGTCCTCGTCGGACGGATTCTGGTTCTCGGCCACCAGCGCGATGGCGCTCATGATCTGGCCGGACTGGCAATAGCCGCACTGCACGACGTCCATCTTCTGCCAGGCGGCCTGAACGGCCTGGGCGGCCTTGCCCTGGACGCCCTCGATGGTCGTGATGGCGGTGCCGGCGGCGGCCTCGACCGGCGTCACGCAGGAGCGCGTGGGCGTGCCGTCGATGTGCACGGTGCAGGCGCCGCACTGGGCGATGCCGCAGCCGAACTTCGTGCCGGTCATGTTCAGCTCGTCCCGCAGGACCCACAGCAGCGGCATGTCGGCCGGAACGTCGACCTCCCGCTCTTGGCCGTTGATGTTCAAGAAGATCATATAACCCCCATTCTTCAAATATTAGGTATGTCCAAGAAGTTGCTACGGTTGTGCTGCGATCACATCCCTCCATGCAGACATGGCATCGTTTAATGCTAACTTTCTCCAGGTGAGCGCTTAGTATCTTCACATCGCCGGCTGTGAGATAAATACTGGCATGCCGTTGACTGCCCCCCAGTAAAAAGGCCAACTATCCGAGCAGATCGCTCAACATTCATGTACGCTACACGGTGCAGCGGTCGTCCACACATGACAGTGCCTTACTGTCTCCATGCACCATAGCAGGGGGCGGTATCAGGCCTTGGCGAAGGCGAGCAGGTCGGGGTTGATGAGGTCGGCGTGGGTGGTGCACATGCCGTGCGGCAGGCCCTTGTAGACCTTCAGCGTGCCCTTCTTGAGCAGCTTGACCGAGAGCAGGGCGGAGTCCTCGATCGGGACGATCTGGTCGTCGTCGCCGTGCAGGACCAGGACCGGCACGTCGATGGCCCTCAGGTCTTCCGTGAAGTCGGTTTCGGAGAAGGCCTTGATGCAATCGTATTGTGGCTTGGCCCCGCCGATCATGCCCTGGCGCCACCAATTCCGGATGATGCCCTGCGAGACCTTCGCCCCCTCGCGGTTGAAACCGTAGAAGGGGCCGGCCGGCACGTCGTGATAGAACTGGGCACGATTGGCGGCCAGGGCAGCGCGGAAGCCGTCGAACACCTCGATGGGCAGGCCGCCCGGATTGGCCGGCGTCCTCAGCATGATCGGCGGCACCGCCCCGATCAGCACGGCCTTCACCACGCGCCCGTTGCCGCCATGCCGGGCGACATAGCGGGTGACCTCGCCGCCGCCTGTCGAGTGGCCGACATGGATGGCGTCCTTCAGGTCGAGGTGGGCGGCCAGCTCCGCGACATCGGCGGCGTATGTGTCCATCTCGTTGCCGGTGTCGGTCTGGCTCGAACGGCCGTGCCCGCGCCGGTCATGGGCGATCACCCGATAGCCCTGCGCCAGGAAGAACATCATCTGGGCGTCCCAGTCGTCCGAGGACAGCGGCCAGCCATGGTGGAAGACGATCGGCTGGCCCGCGCCCCAATCCTTGTAGAAGATCCGGGTGCCGTCCTTGGTGGTGAAGGTATTGCTGTTCATGATATCGGTTTCCTTGCCTGTCTGTTCAGCAGAGGCGGTGACGGGAGCGAGAGGCACGCCGGCCGCCGCGGCCAAGGCGACGCTGCCACGCAGCAGCGTGCGGCGCGAGGCTTGGTGGAATCGGATAAATTTGAACCGGCCATTTGTTTATCCTCGTCTTAAATCATCGCCAAACATAGATCGGTTTCTTACATTTTTTCTCTGGATAAGCGGGCGAAAAGATGGCAATTCACCATCGCGTCACGTTGATTATTCCGCTATATTCAAGGTGCGGAAACCATACCCTGATGCTGGCAGCCCTTCGCCCGGTTGACGGCCGTCTTGCTCAGCGGCTCAGAGATAAGGGGTTGCTCGGAGGGGAGCCGACGGTTTGACAAGCGGTCGGGACACCAAGGGAGAACAGCGCGACGGAAATGCGACTTCCCCAATCTCTCGTTCTGCAATTGACCCCTGGCGTCCGCAGCCAGGGCCCGTCCCGCCACATGGTAGTCAATGAGCGTCCACCGGGAGGCCGCCGATCTCGCCGATATCGGCGAACTCGGTCCGCGGCTGGGAGGCAAGGCCGAGCTGGCCGCGCGCGACGTCCAGATACTGCTGGGCCGCGGCCTGCTTGCCCTGGGCGTTGAGCGATTGGGCCACATTCAGGTTGATCGTCGCGGTTTCGCGGCTGTCGCGGTACACGCTATGGCTGGCGATCCTGGCTTCCGCGAGCTGCTGCTCGAAGCTGCCCGTCTTCCCGGCTGATGCCACGGCGGGCTTCGCCAGAACCGGTGCCGCCGCATGGAACGAGGCGCCGTCCAGGCCGAGCTTGGCGCGGGCGAAGCTCAGGAACTGTTGGGCCTTGGCCGCGTTGCCGGCGCGCTGGAGGCCTTCCGCCGCATTCAGGCTGATGAAGGCGGCCTCACGGTCGGCTCGATCGGCAACCGGGCTGGCGTTGTGAACGGCCAGGCGGGTCTGCTGGATCTGATCCTGGAGGCTGTCGGCGGCATGGCTCGCTCCAGAGGTCAGTGCGGCAATCGCAAAGGCAGTAGAAGCAATGGCGGTGTTCGTCTTCATGGCGGTACCTGCCTTTGTTTGGTTGATGTGCTGCCTATGTTCTTTGCATTGAGCGGCTTTGATGAAGTGAAGATATGCTTTTCTTAGAGACTTCCGACCAGAACGCTGCACTCCTCGGCCACCATGGCGCGAAACCAGTCCAGCGCCGGGTGGCTGCCCAGGCGCACGTGCCAGGTCATCCGGGTCTCGCCAAAGGGCACATCGATCGGCGAGGGCGCGACGTGCAGCCCGTACTCGCCCTGATAATGCCCGATGAGCTTGCCCGGTGCCGTCAGCAGCATGTCGGTGTCGCCGGCCATCTTCAGGGCGAGCAGGAAATGGTTCACCGTCAACACGATGTTGCGGCTGCGGCCGGTGGCGCGCACTACCTCCTCCACCGGACTGCTGGTGTTGCCGCTCATTGAGATCAGGATGTGTTCGGCCCCGCAATAGCCGTCGAGGTCGAGCGGGCGTGCGGCGAGTGGATGGTCCCGGCGCATCGCTACCATGAAGTTGTCCCCGAACAGCGGCTGCATGCGGTAGACGTCGCCGGACAGGACGCGCGGCGAGATGGCCAGGTCGATGTCGCCGCTGTCCAGCCATTCCGTCAGGTTCAGGTGGGTCAAGGGCATGGTGTGCAGCCGCGCCTTGGGGGCTTCCGCGCGCAGGCGAAGGCTGATCCGCTCCAGCATCAGGGCGGAGGAATACTCCGACATGCCGATCCTAAAGGTGCGGTTGGTGGTGAGCGGGTCGAACCCGGCTTGGTCCAGGCAGATTTCCAGATGCTGGAGGCATTCGCGGATCGGTACCGACAGGTCCGACGCGCGCGGCGTCGGCCGCATGCCGTCGGTCGCGCGGACGAACAGGTCGTCCTTCACCGTCAGGCGCAGCCGGCCCAGCGCGTTGGAGACGGCCGGCTGCGTCATGCCCAGCCGCTGCGCCGCGCGGGTCACGTTCCGCTCGATCATCACCGCGTCGAACACCAGCAAGAGATTCAGGTCAACACGTGCCAGACTCATGGCGTGTTCTCATGGTTCGAGGGAAGCGGCGCTTCGGAGATCCTGCACGGCATCGCCGTGCCGAAAGGGCAGCGGCCCCGCATCGGACGAGGCCGCGCGCCGGCACCCTTTCGCAAGCGTCGGCCTGACCGGTCCGGTCAGGTGAAGATGGCGCGGCGGATATCGGGCAGGGTCTCACTGCCGCCATCCATCTTGTTGCCGTCGTCTTGGAAACACGATGAATGTCAACAGACCCTAGTGTCGGCGGCGACCAAGCAGGTATGATTTCTTCATTGGCGCCGTCCACTTCGGACATGCGGTCGGCGGCATTACTTGCTCCCGACCTGCGCACGAATGCCGTGCCTCAGCGCCTCAGCGTGGTCGGCCATGATCCTATTCTGCCGCAGCCAAGAACGGATAATCCGTGTAACCCTCTGCCGCGCCGCCGTAGAAGGTCGCCCGATTGTGCTTGTTGAGAGGCGCGCCGTTTCTGATGCGCTCCGGCAGATCCGGGTTCGCGATAAACGGCCGGCCGAATGCGATGGCATCGGATTTGCCGGAAGCCACTGCCGCCGCCGCCGTGTCCGGGAGAAAGCCGCCGGCCGAGATGATCGGACCACCAAACGCCTTCTTGAAAAGGGCGGCAACGTCGGGCGCGTCCATGTCCAACGGCCTCTCGTCGTTGGTGAAGTCGGCGCGCGGCTCGATCAGGTGGAGATACGCGATCTTGCGCTTGCCGAGTTCAGCGATCACGTGTTCCCAAAGCGTGAGCCCGGTGGAGTCCTGCATCCCCAGGATGCCGCTCCAGGGCGACAAGCGCACGCCAACCTTATCGCCGCCGATCCCGGCCACCACGGCATCGACGACTTCGAGAAGGAAACGGGCGCGATTTTCGACAGATCCGCCGTATTCGTCGGTGCGCTGATTGCTGCCATCGTGCAGGAACTGGTCGAGCAGATAGCCGTTCGCCCCATGAATCTCAACGCCGTCGAAACCGGCCTCCCGTGCGTTCCGCGCGGCCTGACCAAAATCGGCCTTGATGGCTGCGATCTCATCGACCGTCAGTTCGCGCGGCGTCTCATAGGGCACCGCAATTCCGTCCGCATTAAAACCCTCGCCCGGAGCCGGGATCGCCGACGGCGCGACGGGTAGGACGCCACCGGGCTGGAGCGAGCTGTGCGAGACACGGCCGACGTGCCATATCTGATTCACAATAAACCCGCCCTTGGCGTGGACCGCCGCAGTCACCTTCTTCCATCCCGCGATCTGCGCCGGCGTGTAGACGCCCGGCACCGAACGGTAGCCCTTTGTGAATGGGTTGATGTCGGTCGCTTCGGTGATCAGAAGGCCGCCTTCACTGGCGCGCTGGCCGTAGTACTCGGCATTCAGTTCATAAGGAACATCACCCGGCTGCTTGGCACGCATTCGCGTCAAAGGAGCCATCACCACGCGATGCTTGAGCGCCATTGCTCCGAGTTGGAGCGGGTTGAATAGAGCATCCTGTGCCATGTCTTCCTCTGTTGGACTGTCTATGGACAAGATGTACATCGCCACGGTAAGTGTTGCCATACGCACATTATGTGATGCATGATAACGCTTTTCGTTGAGGTCGCGATGGATATCCAGAGCCTTGAGGTTTTCCTCGGCGCGGCGAGAATCGGAAGCCTTTCCGGGGCTGCGCGACATCTGAAGCTTACGCCGATGGCCGCGACACGAAGGCTCGCGTCGCTCGAAGACGAACTTGGAGTTCGTCTTTTCAATCGGACGTCCAGATCACTCTCGCTCACACCGGAGGGAGAAGCATTTCAGCCTTTCGCCGCGGAGATCATGGACACCCACGAGGCCGCCCGTCAGACGCTGCAGCCGACGGCGGGCGGTGCGACGGGCCTGCTGCGCGTAACAGCGCCAGTTACGCTTGGCCGCAAACGTATCATGCCAATAATTCACGAGTTGCTGGATGAGCAACCGGGTCTCCGCATCGACCTCGAACTGAGCGACGCGATCGTCGACATCGTCGCCTCGGGAATAGACCTCGCGATCCGAATCGCACCAATGAAGGACTCAGGCCTGATTGCCCGTAAGCTTGCAGACAATCCTAAGCACATCTATGCCTCCCCATCTTATCTTGCGGCGCGTGGCATACCAAAGACGATCGATGATCTTGCCAAGCATGAATGTCTTACCTTCTCGAACTTCACACACTGGCAGTTTTTAGTTGATGGCAAGGAGCGATCGGTGCGGGTAAACAGCCGCTTCTCGTCCAGCGGCGTGGACGGTTTCCTCGCCGCATGTGTTTCCGGTCTCGGCCTCGCACAGCTTTCCGCCTGGGACGTGAAGGATGAGCTACAGAACGGCAGCCTTGTTCCCGTACATATTGACGGCGCATCCCCACGAGATCTTGCGATCTGGGCAGTATTTCCATCACGAAGGCAAATCCTTCCCAAGCTCAGGGTTTTTCTCGATAAATTTCAAAGTAGTCTTTTGTAGGGAGCGTCAAGCCGTTGAAAGCCCGTGCGGCGGGGACGTAGTTCAACTCTGAGAGGCTGTTCGTAGATGTTATGCGCTGAGATCCTGGGCAGTGAGCCGCTTCAGACGCCGAGCAAGGATTGAGACGAAGGCGATCTCGATGGACGCGACGAGGTGCTCCTTCGTCCGCTCGACGATGGTGTTCAATCGGTGGTAGCGTGGGATCCAGGCAAACGAGCGCTCCACGACCCGGGCGATTGCGGTGGGGATGAACACGCCGTTGCGGCCGCGGGCGATCGGCTGGATCGTGATGCCGAGCGCCGCACCGGCTTTTCCCCGACGCTCGCCCCGGTCGCCGAGGTCACCGATGGCCGGCCCCCGGGAACCCTCG
>NZ_AUCF01000042.1 GCF_000429625.1 Azospirillum halopraeferens DSM 3675 | reverse complement strand
TACTTCACCACCTGCGGCTGGATGATGTGGAACTGGCTGATGACGGGGCTGGCGAGCGGCGCCACGCTGCTGCTGTACGACGGCTCCCCCTTCGCCCCCGACGCCAACATCCTGTTCGACTACGCCGACGCCGAGGGCATGACCTTCTTCGGCACCTCGGCCAAGTACATCCAGACCCTGCAGAAGAACGGGCAGGAGCCGGCGCGCACCCACCGGCTGGAGTCCCTGCGCACGCTGGCCTCCACCGGCTCACCGCTGATGCCGGAGAACTACGATTACGTCTACGGCGCCATCAAGGGGGACGTGCACCTGGCGTCCATCTCCGGCGGCACGGACATCGTGAGCTGCTTCGTGCTGGGCCAGCCCGCCGCGGCGGTGCACCGGGGCGAGATCCAGGCGCGCGGCCTCGGCATGGCGGTGGACGCCTTCTCCGACGACGGCCACCCGCTGGACGGCGGCGGGCGGGGTGAGCTGGTGTGCACGCGGCCGTTCCCGTCCATGCCCGTCGGTTTCTGGAACGACCCGGACGGCGCGACGTACCGCGCCGCCTATTTCGAGCGCTTCCCCGGCGTGTGGACCCACGGCGACCTGATCGAGCGCACGGCGCACGGGGGCTGGGTGATCCACGGCCGCTCCGACACGGTGCTCAACCCCGGCGGCGTGCGCATCGGCACCGCCGAGATCTACCGCCAGGTGGAGCAATTCGACGAGGTCATGGAATCCGTCTGCATCGGCCAGGATTGGGACGGCGACGTGCGCGTCGTGCTGTTCGTCGTGCTGCGCGGCGGCCTGACCCTGGACTCCGGCCTGGAGGGCCGCATCCGCCGCCGCATCCGGGAGAACTGCTCGCCCCGCCATGTGCCCGCCAAGATCGTGCAGGTGACGGACATCCCGCGCACCCGCTCGGGCAAGATCACCGAACTGGCGGTGCGCGACGCGGTCCACGGCCGCCCCGTCCGCAACACCGGCGCCCTGGCCAACCCGCAGGCTCTCGACCAGTTCACCGGCCGGCCGGAGCTGGGCGCGGATTGATACGGCTTCCGGCAGATCATGCGATCACCGTGCAGGCGCCCGGCGTGGCACTTCACTCACGCCCTTGAACAGGCCAGCCTGTAAGCTGGTTTGTTGTGGGAGGACTTGATGCGGGAGATTGGCGCCTTAGAGGCGAAGAACACACTTGGCGCCTTGCTCGACCGGGTCGAGCGGGGGGAAGAGGTGGTGATCACCCGCCGGGGTCGGCCTGTGGCAAAGCTGGTGCGGGCCGACAGCGGGTCCGACCGGGAGTGCCAACGGGCGCTGGCCGCCGCCGGCATTCGCGCGTTGCGCAAAGGCGTCACGCTGGGCGGCGGCAGCGTCAAGGACCTGATTGACGAGGGGCGGCGATGAGCGTCGTCCTCGACGGCTCGGTTGCCCTGGCGTGGTGATTCGAGGACGAGGCGACGGCCGAGATCGACGCCCTGTTCGACCGCATCGCCGAGCGCGGTGCCCACGCTCCCTCACTATGGCGGCTGGAGGTGGCGAACGGGCTGCAAACGGCGATTCGGCGCAAGCGCATCGACGCGGCCTATCGCGACTTGGCGCTCTCCCGCCTGATGGCGCAACGAGTGGCGGTCGATCCTGAAACAGACCGGCACGCTTGGTCGGCCACGGTTCGATTGGCGGAGCGCCATGGCCTCACCGTCTACGACGCCAGCTATCTCGAACTGGCCCTGCGTCTTGGTCTGCCGTTGGCGACGGCCGACAAGGCGCTGAAGGCTGCCGCTGAAGGCGCGGGCTTGCCCCCGCTGAAGTGCTGAAGATTATTTCTGATGCGCCTGAAACGGGACGGTGGCGCCGGGACGCTGATCTGTAAAAGTATGGACTTCCCTTACATCCTGTCCTGTCGCGGCAGGTGTTCGGCAGGGTGATCGTGTCCGATGCCTCGCAGGCTGTATGATCGTCTCCCTGGCCACGGGGGCGGTGTGAAGGAAGGTCTGCATCAGCGTCGTCCGAAGCACCATCGCCCTTGGTGTGTTCTGACGTCATTGTGCAGCTCGATGGCGGCGTCGCCGCTGTCGGCGACCGCCACCACGGCGCGCCCGGATCAGCGTGTCGCAGGACCGCTCCGCGTCGGTGCGGCACCGCCGGACCTCCTCCACCGTCACCCGCGCGGCATCGGCGATGCGCTCCCCGGCGCCGGCGATGGCGTCCGAGGCACCGTGCGGATCGCTCGCCGCACCGTCCGCGACCATGACCCTTTGTCCGGACCAGCGGACACAAGGATCTACCGGATAGATGTGTTAATAACAATCATGTCACATTGTCTCTTGCGCTTTTTCCTCCGACGGGATACACAGTATCCGCCGCCACCGATGTGGAATGGCCGCGGTGATTTGATCGCCAGCTTGCACCGCGTCACCAAACGCTAAAGCGCCACGATGCCGGTCGTGGACCCTGGATGGAGTGACCGGATGTCCGACCTTCGCTTCTTGCCGTTCCCGCCTCTCCCCGCACCCGCGCACGCCCGCCGCCCGGCGGACCGCATGATGCCCTGTCGCCTCATGCCCGGCGCGCAGTGTCGACGCCGTCGCTGACCGACCGCACCGCGGCCGTCGTCCGGCCGCCTCCGGTTCCCCCGTGATCAGAGACCATCCGCGCCCGCTCCCGGAGCCGGGCGCGTCGGGAGAGTGCATGTCATGACCCAAAATCAGGCTTACGCCATCGAAGTGTCCGGCCGGTCCGCCGGCATCGTCGTCGCCGAACGGCGGGGGTTCACCTTCTTCGCCGCCGACCGGGCGTTTCAGTCCCTCGACCGCCACACCTTCCGCCGGGTGATCGAAGCGGAACGCGCGGCCCGGCAGGTGCTGGCCACCCGCGTCCGGGTCTGATACGCGGTCAGGACGATCCTGACCGCTGCGTTCAAACGCCACGCAGGCTTCGGCCCTATCGGGCCGCGGCCGCCGTCGCGGCCGATACCGGGTTCGGACGTCTAGACCTATCGAACCCGGTATGACCCCCGAACGCAGACGGGGCGCCCGAAGGGGCGCCCCGCTGCCTCATGGTTCCGCTCGTGGCGGCTTCACCGGGGGCGGCGCAGCATGCGCATCACACCCTTGAAGATCGCGTACCGTTTGACCCACTTCCACATGGAGGTCTCCATCGCGGTGTCGAATGAAGCCTCAACAGGCCGGCGCACCGTTCGTCCCGCCGCCTATCCGCCGGACGGTGCGCGGCGGCGCGGCGTCCACCACGGCGTGGTCAGGCCGATGCCGAGGAAGCGCACCACGTGGTGGGTGCCGACGAAGGCCACGTCGTAGCCCAGCGCGAAGGTCACCACCGTCATCGCCTCCACCCCGCCCGGCGCGTACGCCAGCCAGAACTGGCCGAAGGGCAGGTCCAGCCAGGCCGCACCGGCCGCGGCGAAAGCGGCGGACACGGCCAGCGCCAGGGCGACGCTCTCCAGCCCCGGCCGCAGGTCCGCCAGCAGGCGGGCCGGCGCCACCCCGCGGAACCGCGCCCCGATCACGGCACCGGTGGTGACGAAGCCGACCGCCAGCACCGCCGCCGGCGGCCGCCCCTCGACCAGGCCGGTGGCGTGCAGGACGGCGCTGACCAGCATGGCGCCCAGCAGCGCGTCGCCCGGCACGCGCAGGCGATGGAAGGCGTACGCCCCGGCGGCGCAGGCGATGGCCAGCACGGCCAGGTCGGCGGGACCGGTGACGTGCGCCCCGGCCGCCGCACCGGCGGCCGGCGCCGTCCCGCCCGACAGGCCCTCCAGCACCCAGGGCATGGCCGCCACCAGCACGAACAGCCGCAGGCTCTGCACCAGCGCCACCCGCGGCAGGTCGGCGCGGGTGGCCGCCGCCGTGGCCAGCACCGCCGACAGGGCGCCGGGGATGGCGGCGAAGCGCGCGCTCGCCCGGTCCCAGCCGTGCACGACCTCCAGATAGGCGGAACACACCGCCACCGTCGCCACCACCGATCCCGCCAGCAGCAGCAGGCTGGCCGGCCAGGCGGCCATGCGGTCCACCGTCTCCGGCGTCACCCCCGCCCCCATGGTGAGGCCGAGCAGGGTGAAGGCGCACAGGCGCACCGGGTCCGGCACACCCACCGGCAGGCGGGCCAGCCCGCCCGCCGCCACCGCCACCATGGCGCCGGCCAGCCACGCCGCCGGCAGCCCCAGCCAATGGAACAGGCCCCCGCCGGCGAAGGCGAGGACCAGCGTGAGCGCGAGGGAGGACAGGGTCGCCATGGACGGGATCGCGTCTGCGGGGAACCGGAAGGGTGCGCACCATAACGGGATGCGCCGCCCCTGTCGCGCGGGGGCGGCGCATCCCGGCCCTGCGTCAGGCCGCCGTGCCGTCGGGGGCCGCGGCCATGGCGGCGCGGCGGCGCCGGTGCAGGTACCAGGGGGCCAGCACCACCAGCACCGCCATGCCCCACAGCACCAGCGAGATGGTGCTCTCGAACAGGATCGAGACCTCGCCGCCGCTGATGGCCAGGGCGTTGCGCAGGTTGGTCTCCGCCACGCGGCCCAGCACGAAGCCCAGCACGATCGGCGCCAGGTCGAAGTCCAGCTTGCGCGCCGCATAGCCCAGCACGCCGATGCCCAGCATCATGTAGATGGACAGCACGCTGGCATACATGCTGTAGACGCCCAGGAACGACAGCACCAGGATGCCGGGGATCAGCACCCAGTTGGGCACCGTCAGCAGCCGCACGAAGACGTGCACCATCGGCAGGTTCAGCAGCAGCAGCAGGATGTTGCCGATGTACATGGAGGCGATGAGGCCGCCCGCGATGTCCGGCCGCTCCGTGAAGAGTTGCGGGCCCGGCATGATGTTGTAGAGCATCAGCGCCCCCAGCATCACCGCCGTGGTGCCGCTGCCCGGCACGCCCAGCGTCAGCATGGGCACGAAGGCGCCGCCGGCGGCGGCGTTGTTGGCCGCCTCGGGCGCCGCCAGGCCGCGCGGGTCACCCTTGCCGAAGGTGCCGCGGTCGAGCAGGCGCTTCTCGGTGGTGTAGGACACCGCACTGGCCACCGACGCGCCGGTCCCCGGCAGCACGCCCACCACGAAGCCGATGCCGGAGCAGCGCAGCACCGTGCCGACGCACGAGCGCAGCGTCGCCAGGCTGGGGAAGCCGCGGCCCACCGCGATCGGCTTCAGGCGCCCGTGGTACTGGTGCTCCAGCATGAACAGCACCTCGCTGATCGAGAACAGGCCGATCACCAGGATGATGAACTCGATGCCGGACGACAGTTCCGGTTCGTCGAAGGTGAAGCGGTAGGCGCCCGACGTGGGGTCCAGCCCGATGGTGGTCAGCGCCAGCCCGATAACGCAGCCGATCATGGTCTTGACCGGGTGATGCCCGACCATGGAGCTGAGAGTGGCGAAGGCGAACACCATCAGCACGAAATACTCCGCCGGGCCGAAGCCGATGGCGAGCTGCCCGAGCAGCGGCGCGAAGAAGGTCAGCCCGACCACCGCGATCATGCCACCCACGAACGAGCTGATGCCGCTGATCGCCAGCGCCTCGGCGGCGCGGCCCTGGCGGGCCATGGGGTTGCCGTCCAGCGCCGTCATCACCGCCCCGGCGTCGCCGGGCACGTTCAGCAGAATCGACGAGATGCGCCCGCCGTACTCCGCCCCGTAATAGACGCCGGCCAGCAGGATCATGGTGCTGTCGGCCGGCACGCCCATGGAATAGAGCAGCGGCAGCAGGAGCGCGATGCCGTTGATCGGACCGACGGCCGGCAGGGCGCCGACCAGCGTGCCGAGGAAGCAGCCGGCCAACCCGTACATCAGGTTGTGCCACTGCAGGGCGACGCCGAAGCCGGTCCACAGATAATCGAGCGACATGGCTCAGCCTCCGAACAGGGTGCCCACCGGCAGCGGCACCCCCAGCAGGTGGACGAAGACGCCGTACCACAGCGCCGCGTTGCCGACGCCGCAGGCGATCGCCTGACGCGGCGTGGCGTCGAACAGGATGGCCGTGCCGGCGCACATCATCAGCGTTGCCAGGGGGAAGCCCAGCGGCACGTACAGCGTGGCGCTCAGCGCGCTCAGCACCAGCAGCCCCACCAGGCGGGCCAGCAGCCGGCCGCGCGGCCACGGCTCGGCGTTCCCCGGCCGCAGCGCGTACCAGACGGCGAGCACCGCCAGCAGCAGGCTCAGAATCACCGGGAAGGAGCGGGGGCCCAGCGGGTCGGAGGAGAAGGCGTATTCGATCTGCGTCCCGGCGATGCCGTACACCACGGCAAAGCCGAACAGCACCACGCCGGGCAACCGGGCCGTCAGGCCCGCCTGCCCGGGAGAGTCGGCGGTGTGCATGGGGGTCTCCCGGTTGGGTCGGGGAACGTACGGCACCGGACCCCCGCCCGCATCCCCCGGCGCGCCCCGGGGGAGGAGGACAGAGGACGGGGAAACGGGCGGGAGGCCCGGTGCGACGGCTCGCCTTAGAGGCCCGCTTCCTTCGCCAGTTCCTTGAAGCGGGCGACGTCGGCGCGCACGCGGTCGTCGAAGTCCTTGCCCAGGATCGCCAGCGGGAACAGGCCCCGCTCCTCCCGCTCCTTCTGGAACTCCGGCGTCTTGACCAGGGTGGCCAGCGTGTCGACCCACCACGTGTAATCGGCGTCGCTGACCTGCGGGCCGACGTAGTAGCCGCGCCACACCGGCCAGGTCAGGTCATAGCCCTGCTCCTTCGCGGTCGGCACGTCGGCGAGGTCGCCGGGCAGGCGCTCGTCGGCCATCACCGCGAGGATGCGCACCTTGCCGGCCTTGTGGTGCGGTGCCATCTCGCCGGCGTCGCCGGACGCGATCTTGATGTGCCCGCCCTGCAGCGCGGTGGCCACCGCCCCGCCGCCTTCCAGCGCGGCGTAGCGCATCTGGCGCGGCGGCACGCCGGCGCCCTTGGCCACCACCGCCGCCTTCATCCAGTCCTGGCTGCCGACGGCGCCACCGCCGCCCACCGGAAAGGCGTTGGGCTGGTCCTTGTACGCCTTCACCAACTGGTCCAGCGAGGTGATGGGGCTATCGGCGGCCACGGCGATGACGCCGTAATCGGTGCCGACCGCGCCCAGCCAGCGCACCGCCGTCTCGTCATGCTTGCCGAACTTGCCCTGGGCCAACAGCAGCGCCGAGCCGGAGGAGGCGGCGACGACCAGGCCGGGGTCGGAGGGGCGGGACCCGATCACGTGGTTGTAGGCGGTTGCACCGACGCCGCCTTCCATGTAGGTGACCGCCATCGGCGCCGGGATCATCTTCGTGGCCAGCAGGGAATTGGACACCAGCCGGCAGGTCAGGTCGAAACCGCCGCCGGGCTTGGCGCCGGCCAGGCATTCGGTCTTTTCGGGCGCCGCCATGGCGGCACCGGCGCCGAACAGGATGGCGACGACCGCCGCCGAGGACAGGAAACGCTTCATGGCATTCGACTCCCTGGTTCACCTTTTGGCCCGCCCGTCCTACCGTCTCCGGGGGGCGTGGACGGAACGGTAGCGGGAGTTCCTGTCACCAGCCTTTCATTGATGGGTATAACAAACAAATCTTTCGGGGGAGGACGGCATGCGCATCCTGCTGGTGGAGGACGATGCGGATCTGGCGGACGGGCTGCTGCGCGCCCTGCGCGCCCCCGGTCACGCCGTCGACCATCTGAGGGACGGGGAGGAGGCGGACCTCCTGCTCCGCCACGAGCCGTTCGACCTGGTGGTGCTCGACCTCGGGCTGCCCGGGCGCGACGGGCTGGACGTGCTGAAGGGACTGCGCGCCCGCGGCAACGCCGTTCCGGTGCTGGTGCTGACGGCGCGCGACGCGCTGGACCAGCGCATCGCCGGCCTGGATCTGGGCGCCGACGACTATCTGGCCAAGCCCTTCGCCCTGCCCGAGCTGGAGGCGCGGGTGCGCGCCCTGCTGCGCCGCGGCAGCGGCCGGGCGAGCAGTCGCATCGTCCACGGCCGGGTGGCGCTGGACACCCGGGCCCGCCGCGTCACCGTCGACGGCGCGCCGGTGGAGCTGCCGCGGCGCGAGCTGTGCGTGCTGGAGGTGCTGCTGACCCGCGCCGGCGAGGTGCTGAGCAAGGAGCAGATCGCCAACCAGCTCTACAGCTTCGACGACGAGGCCGGGCTGACGTCGATCGAGCTGTACGTGCACCGCCTGCGCAAGCGCCTCGCCCCCGCCGGGCTGGACATCCGCACCGTGCGCGGCCTCGGCTACTACGTGGAGCGGCCATGACCGCTTCGTCCCCCGACGCGCCGCCACCGTCGGTTGACGGCCGGGGCCGGCCGTGGTCGCTGCGCCGCCGCCTTCTGCTGTGGCTTCTGGCGCCGCTGCTGGCGCTGTGCGGCGCCATGCTGCTGGACGCGCACGTGGGCGCGCAGCGCGCCGCGGACCGCGCGTACGACCGCCTGCTCGCCGCCTCGGCGCTGGCCATCGCCGAACGCATCATCATCGGCGACGACGGGCCGGAGGTGGACCTGCCGTACGTGGCGCTGGAGATGCTGGGCTCCACCGCCCAGGATCGCGTCTACTACCGCATCACCGGGCCGGGGGACCGCTTCGTCACCGGCTATCCCGACCTGCCGGGGCCGTCCGGCGGCAGCGGCGGACACTCGGCGGAGCCCGCCTTCCTGGACGGCCGCTACCGCGGCGAGGCGATCCGCATCGCCGTGCTGGACCAGCCCGTGCTGTCCGACGGGGCCGCCGGCCGCTTCACCATCGCGGTGGCGCAGACCCGCGGCGAGCGCAACCGGCTGGCGGAGGAACTGGTGCTGCGCAGCGCCGAGCGCTACGGCCTGCTGATCGCCGTCACCGGCGTCATCGCCTGGGTGGCGGTGACGCGCGGCCTGGCGCCGCTCAACCGCCTGCGCGACGCCATCCGCGCCCGCTCCCCCGACGATTTCTCCCCCCTGCGCACCGACGTCCCGGCGGAGGTGCGCGACCTGGTGGGCGCCATCAACCAGTTCATGGCGCGCCTGGGGGCCAGCCTGGAGGCCATGGAACGCTTCATCGCCGACGCCTCGCACCAGCTCCGCACGCCGCTGGCCGGATTGCAGACACGGGCCGAGCTGGCCCTGCGCGCCGGCGACGGGGCGGAGCTGCGCGACGCCGTCGGCCGGCTGCTGGACAGCACCCGCCGCACCTCGCGCCTGGCCGAGCAGTTGCTGACCCACGCAAGGGCCAGCGGCGGCGGCAGCGACGACGCCCGGCGGACGCTGGACCTGGCGGCCCTGGTCGCCGACGTGGCGCGGGCCTGCGTGCCCGCCGCCGCCGGGCGCGGCGTCGACCTGGGGGTCGAGCGCGCCGAGCCCGGCGCCCTGGTGAACGGCGACGAGGTGCTGCTGCGCGAGATGACCCGCAACCTGATCGACAACGCCGTGCGCCACGGCCGCGCCGGCGGCGTGATCAACCTGCGCGTCCTCGCCGCCGGGGCGGATCACGGCGTGCGCCTGGAGGTGGAGGACGACGGTCCCGGCATCCCCGCGGCGGAACGGGCTCGCGTGTTCGAGCGGTTCTACCGCATCCCCGGCCGCGGCGAGGGCAGCGGCCTGGGGCTGGCCATCGTGCGCGACATCGCGCTGCGCCACGGTGGCGCCGTCACGCTCGACGACGGGGCGGGCGGCGACGGGGCGGGCGGCCGCGGCCTGCTGGTGCGCGTCGAGCTTCCGGCGGAGGGCCGGCCATGATCCGTGCGCTGAGCGCCCTCGTCCTGCTGCTCGCCGCCGTCACCGTCGCCGCCACCCCGCCGGCCGCCGCGGTGACCGTGGTCTACCCGCCCCCGGCGGCGCCAACAGGGCCCCGAACGCTGGAGATCCACGGCGCCACCGACATCGAGGCGATGGACCCGGTCATCCGCAGCTTCCAGGAGCTGCACCCCGACATCGCCGTGACCTACGAGGACCTCAACACCAACGAGCTGTACGAGCGTTTCCTGGCCGACGAGGCCGCCGGACGGCCGGGGCCGGACCTGGTGCTCAGCTCCGCCATGGACCTGCAGATCAAGCTGGTGAACGACGGCTACGCCCAGCCCTACGCGTCGCCGGAGGCCGCCGCCCTGCCCCGCTGGGCCACCTGGCGCAACGAGGCGTTCGGCTTCACCTCCGAACCCGTGGTGATCGTCTACAACCGCGAGCGGCTGCACGAATCGGAGGTGCCGCAGTCCCGCTGGGACCTGGCGGAGCTTCTGCGCACCCAGCCGGAGCGGTTCCGCGGCAAGGTCGCCACCTACGACGTCCGGGCCAGCGGTGTGGGCTATCTCTTCGTCACCCAGGACAGCAAGCAGTCGCCCGCCATCTGGGACCTGGCGCGGGAGTTCGGGGCCGTGGACGTCCACCTCCACGACCGCAGCGCCACCATCCTGGATGCGGTGGCGCAGGGCGACCTGCTGATCGGCTACAACCTGCTGGGGGCGTACGCCCGCGCCCGCGCCGACCGGGACGACCGCATCGGCATCGTCATGCCGGAGGACTACACGCTGGTGATGTCGCGCACCGCCTTCATCCCGCGGCGCGCCGGCAATCCCGGCCCGGCGCGCCTGTTCCTCGACCACCTCCTGTCGGAACGCGGCCAGCGCATCATCGCCGGCCCGTCGCACCTCTACGCCATCCATCCCGACGTCCACGGCCCCACCACCCTGCGCGCGGTGGAGGCCGCCGCCCCCGGCCCGCTGCGTCCCATCCGCATGGGGCCGGGCCTGCTGGTCTATCTGGACGCCAGCAAGCGACGGCTGTTCCTGCGCCAGTTCCTGGGAACGATCGAACGACCGTAGGGCGCGGGATCGACCGCCTTCTCCCGCCGGACGTCACACCGACGGCATCAGAATGATGCCGTCGGTCCACCCCGATCGATCAATGCAAAGCTTTGATCTGTCGGGTTTCACGGTCGGAAACCAATGGAACCGATCTTTTTCCGGCCGTATCAGACTGCCGCAACGCATCCGGTCCATGCTCCGGCGACGTGGTATGAACCGGAGAGACTGGCATGGCCTGCCGCACCCCCCGCCCCGTGTCCCTTCAGGCGCACGCCGCCCGCCCCCGTCCCCGGCCCTATGCCGCACTCCTGGCCGGCCTGCTGGTCGGCGTCGCCACGGGCCTGGCCCTCTCGGCGGGCGGCATCGGCGCCGCACCCTCCGCCGCCGGCAACACCCCGCCACCCGGCGCCATGGCGGCACCGGCCCCTCCGGCGTTGACGGTCACCGCGACGGCGCCGCGTCCCGTCGTCTGGCCCGTGACCTTCACCGCGTACGGCGCGATCGCCGCCGTGGAGGAGGCCAGCGTCGGGGCGCAGATCGGCGGCTACCGGCTGGTCGACGTCGGCGTGAACGTGGGAGACCACGTCAGCCGGGGACAGGTGCTCGCCCGTTTCGATGCCGCCCTGCTGCGCGCGGAGGAGGCTCAGCTTACGGCCGGCCACGACCAGGCGGAGGCCGACCGCCGCCGTGCCCGAGCCCTGGAGCGGCGCGGAAACATCAGTGAGAAGGACCTCCTCGACTACGACACCCGGGCGCGCATCACCGCGGCGCAGCTTGCCGCCAAGCGGCTGCAGCTCGATCACACCGAGGTGGTCGCTCCCGACGACGGGGTGATCAGCGCGCGCACCGCCACCCTCGGCGCCGTGGTGCCGGTCGGCCAGGAGCTGTTCCGGCTGATCCGCCGCGGCCGGCTGGAATGGCGCGGTGAGCTGACCGCGGCGCAACTCGCACGGGTCGCCCCCGGCCGGAGCGTCGTGCTGGCCCTGCCCGACGGCAGCAGCGCGACCGCGACCGTGCGCCGGATCGCCCCCGCGCTGGAGGACCGGTCGCGCCTGGGCATCGTCTACGCCGACATCGAACCGGGAGGCTCGGCCCGTGCGGGGATGTACGCCGAAGGACGCGTCTCGGACGGCCGGCGGCCGGCCCTGGCGGTTCCGGCGCAGAGCGTGGTGATCCGCGACGGGCGCACCTATGTGGCGGCGCTCGACGGGGCGGCGGCGACACCGACCGTGTCGTTGCGGGAGGTCACCACCGGACGCCACCGGGGGGACGAGGTCGAGATCGTCGCCGGCGTATCCGAGGGAGACCGCCTGGTCGTCCGCGGTGCCGGATTCCTCGACGACGGCGACACCGTAAGGATCGCGGAGCCGACCGCCGCTGGCACGATCGCCGAACGGAAGGACCCGCTGCCGTGAATCTTGCCACCTGGTCCATCCGCAACCCGATCCCCGTGGTCCTGCTGTTCATCCTGCTCACGCTGGCCGGACTCTGGGGATTCCGCGCGCTGCCGATCCAGCGCCTGCCCGACCTCGACCTGCCGCGGGTGAGCATAACCCTGAGCCAGCCCGGCGCGGCCCCCGCCCAACTGGAAACGGAGGTGGCGCGGCCGGTCGAGGATTCCCTGGCGACGCTGAGCGGGCTGAAACACATCCGCACCGCGATCACCGACGGGCAGGTGACGATCGACGTCGACTTCATCCTTGAGAAGCGGCTGTCCGACGCCCTGATGGACACGAAGGACGCCGTCGACCGCGTGCGCCCGGACCTGCCGACCGATCTGCGCGAACCCACCGTCAGCGCGGTCACCGTCGGCGGCGGCCCCATCCTGGCGTATTCCGTCGCGTCCGCACGGCTGGACGAGGAGGCGCTGTCGTGGTTCGTCGACGACACGGTGGGCAAGGCGGTCCTCGCGGTGCCCGGCGTCGGCCGTTTCGAAAGGCTCGGCGGTGTGCAGCGCGAGGTGCGCGTCGACGTCGATCCGGTGCGCCTCGCCGCCCTCGACATCACCGTCGGCGATGTGTCCCGGGCGCTGCGCCGGACCCGGCAGGACGCGTCCGGGGGCCGCGGGCAGCTCGGCGATGCCGAACAGTCCGTGCGCACGGTGGCCGCCGTGCCGCGGGCCGCCGACCTCGCCGCCCTGCCGATCGTGCTTCCCGACGGCCGGCACCTGTCTCTGGACCGGATTGCCGTCGTCAGCGACGCCATCGCCGACCGCACCCGGGCGGCCCTGCACGACGGTGCTCCCGTCGTCGGCTTCAGGGTCTATCGCGCCAAAGGATTCGATGAAACGGCCATCGCCGACGGCGTGAACCGGGCGCTGGAGGGGCTGTCGGCCGCCGATCCGTCCCTCCGGGTCTCCCTCGTCTCGAGCCGGGTGGTCGACACGCTGGAGCAGTACGATGGTTCCATGCACATGCTGTACGAGGGGGCCGTCCTCGCCGTGATCGTGGTCTGGTGGTTCCTGAGGGACTGGCGGGCGACGCTTATCGCCGCCGCCGCCCTGCCGCTGTCCATCCTGCCGGCCTTCGCGGCGATGGCGTGGCTCGGGTACTCGCTCAACACGCTGACCCTGCTGGCGCTGGCCGTCGTCGTCGGCATCCTGGTCGACGACGCCATCGTCGAGATCGAGAACATCGAACGCCACCGGCGCGCCGGCAAACCGATGCTGAAGGCCACCGCCGATGCCGTCACGGAGATCGCGCTCGCGGTGATCGCGACAACCATGTGCCTCGTCGCGGTGTTCCTGCCCACCGCATTCATGGGCGGGGTGCCGGGCCTGCTGTTCCGGCAGTTCGCCTGGACGGCGGCCATCGCCGTGCTGGCCTCGCTGCTGGTCGCCCGGTTGCTGACGCCGATGATGGCCGCCCATATTCTGGTCCCGCACACCCGGGACGAGCCGGAGGACGGCCCCGTCATGAGGTGGTATCTGGGCACCGTGCGCCGCTGCCTCGCCCACCGGGGCGTCACCATCGCCGCCGCCGGCGCCTTCTTCGTCGCGTCGCTGGCGCTGCTGCCGCTGATCCCCCGGGGCCTGATCCCGCCGGCGGACGGCGGCTTCGTCACGGTCGGCTTCGAGCTGCCTCCGGGCAGTTCCCTTCGGAACAGCCTGGAGGTGTCCGAGGCGGCTCGGGCGGTGCTGGGCGAACTCCCCGGCGTCGACAGCGTGTTCACTGCGATCGGCGACGCCCGGCGGGCCGGAGGCGGAGGAGCGGCGGGAGAGGTGCACAAAGGCAGCCTGACCCTGACGCTGGCGCCGCGCGCCGGGCGCCCGCACCGGGCGGAGATCGAGGCGGCCGCGCGCATGGCGTTGCAGCGGGTGCCGGGCGCACGCTTCGCGGTCGGCGACGGGGTCGGCGCCAAGCTGGAACTCATCCTTGCCGGCGAGAACGCGGCGGCGCTGACGGCCGGCGCGCGGGCCCTGACGCGCGACCTGCGCGCAATGGACGGCCTGTCGAACATCGCATCGAGCGTCAACCTGGACCGGCCGGAGATCCTCATCCAACCGGACGCGCGGCGCGCCGCCGAACGGGGGGTGACGACCGCCGCCATTGCCGAGACCGTGCGCATCGCCACGAGCGGAGACTTCGATGCGCAGGTCGCCCGCCTCGACCTCGACACGCGCCGTGTCTACATCCGGGTGCGGGTCGCGGAGACCGTACGCCGCGACCTGGAGGCCCTGGGCAACCTGCGGGTCAGCGGGCGGGATGGCGTCGCGGTGCCGCTCTCCGCGGTGGCGACGCTGTCGCTTGGCAGCGGCCCGGCCCGGATCGACCGTTACGACCGCCGCCGCCACGTGACGGTGGATGCCGACCTTGGCGACCTGCCCCCGGGCACCGTGCTTGCGGCCGTAAACGCCCTGCCGTCGGTGCAGGGGCTGCCGTCCGGTGTGGCGCTCATCCGGGCCGGAGACGCCGAGATCGCCGGCGACCTTGCAACGGGATTCGGCATGGCGATTCCGATCGGCGTGCTGTGCGTTCTGTGCGTCCTGATCCTGCTGTTCCGGAACGTCTTCCAGCCGCTCACCATCCTGTCGGCCCTGCCGCTGTCGCTGGGCGGAGCCTTCGTGGCGCTGCTGGCGGCGGGGAGCGAACTCAATGTTCCGTCGATGATCGGACTGGTCATGCTCATGGGGATCGTCACCAAGAACTCGATCCTGCTGGTGGAACACGCCGTCGCCGGGCGACGCGACCACGGCATTTCCCTTCACGACGCGCTGGTCGACGCCTGCCACAAGCGCGCCCGCCCCATCGTGATGACCACCGTGGCGATGGCGGCGGGCATGCTGCCGATCGCGCTCGGCCTCGGCGCCGACGCCGGCTTCCGCCAACCCATGGCGGTGGCGGTGATCGGCGGCCTGCTGACCTCCACCGCGCTCAGCCTTCTCGTGGTGCCCGCGGTGTTCGTCGAGATGGACCGGGCCGAGCAGGCCCTGATGCGCCTCACCGGCCGCGCCCGGCGCGGCGCGGCGGGCGTCCCGGGTGGCCTGTCGTGAGGGCCCCGGAGGCGCCGGCCCGATCGAAAAAAGCGGCATAGACGGCCCGCTTGTCAGCCTGCGGCAATGTCGCAAGCGTCAACTGCACGGCATCGGGAACCATTCCCGCCACCGCAGAGGACGAAAGCCGAATGTCGTTGCACCACACGCGTGCCCCGGCCCTGGCCCTGACCGGGTTCGCCGCCATGGCCCTTATCGCCGGCACGGCGCGGGCACAGAACACATCGAAGGAGTTGGTGCCCGGCAGTTGGTCGGCGACCATCGGTATCGGCGCCGTCGTCGCCCCGGAATACCCCGGCAGCGACGAGGCGTCCATTTCCCCGGTCCCGCTGATCGACCTGCGCTACCGCGTGGGAATGACCGGCCTGGACACCGTCTTCCTCAACACCGGCGACGGTCTCGGCGTGGTCGTGCTGCGCCGGGGGGCGTTCTCGACGGGAGTCAGCGTCAACTACGCCTCCGGCCGCGACGAGGACGACGGCGACCGGCTGCGGGGTCTCGGCGCCATCGATGCCGCGGCGCGCGGCCGGCTGTTCGTGCGCGCCGACTTCGGTGCGCTCGGCCTGGGGCTGGACATCGATCGTGCGTTCGGAGCGCAGGACGGCACCTTCCTGACCATGAAAGCGTCGTACAGCGCCCACCTGACGCCCGCGCTGTCCCTCACCGGCCACGTCGGCGCCACCCTGGCCGACGGGAGCGGACAGCGGCAGTGGTTCGGTGTCACGGAGGCCGGAGCCGCCCGGTCGGGGCTTCCCGCCTACCGGCCGGACGGCGGGCTGCAAAGCGGCACGCTGGGCGTCACCGCCGCCTATGCGCTGACCCCGCACTGGCGGCTCACGGCCCGGGTCGGCGTCACTCAATTGCTGGGCGACGCTGCCGACAGCCCGGTCGTCGAGAACGAAACGCAGCCCTACGGCTTCCTCGGCGTCTCCTATCGGTTTTGAACGGCCGCGGCAGGCCGGATCGTTCGCGACCGGCCTGCCCCGCCTGCGGGGATCACGCCCCTGCGTCGACGACGCTCAAGGTCCCGGACGGCGGAAAGCGGATCAGGAAGACGGCGCCCGGATGCCCGTCGCGCAGGTCGATCGACGCCCCGTGGGCGCGCAGCACCTCCCGCACGATGTACAGGCCGAGCCCGGCGCCGCCGCCCCCGCCGGACCGCTGGAAGGCGTCGAACACACGGCCCCGCGCTTCCGGGACGATGCCGACGCCGGTGTCCGCCACCTCGACCGAACCGTCGGCGCGCACGCGCATGTCGATGGCGATGTTCGCTCCGCCGTGGGTCAGCGCGTTGCTCACCAGATTCAGGAAAACGCCGCGCAGCGCGTGCTCGTCTCCACGCAGCTCCAGCCGCGGCAGGGCGGTGTCGAAGGACAGGGTGCTGCCGAGGCCGATGGCCAGCGGCCCCATTTCCGCGACCACCTCCCGGGCCAGCGCCACGACGTCGACCCGCCGGCTCCCGTCGATTCCCCCGCGCTGCAGCCGCTCCACGTCGAGGAGCTGATCGGCCAGCATGGTCAGCCGCTTCACGTCATGCCGCAACGCCAGCTTCGCCGGGCCCTCCGGCAGTTCATCCAGCCGGACGCCGAGGATGGCGATCGGCGTGCGCAGTTCATGTGCCGCATTGGCGATGAAGCGCCGCTGGCGCTCGTGCTCCTCGTCCAGCCGGGCGAAGGCGGCGTTCGTGGCGGTGACCAGCGGGAGGATCTCGACCGGCACACCGGCCTCCGGAAGCGCCGGCACCCGTTGTCCGGGTGCCGGAGCGGCGGCCGCCTGCGCCGCGCGCTGCACCGGCCGCAGCAGAAAATGCACCAGACGGGCGATGACCAGCGTGGTGCAGGCGGTCACCACGATCAAAGCGGCGAGCCACCGTTGCAGCCGATCCGCCAGCCAGGCACGCACCCCGTCCCCGATGTCGCCCCGATGACCGCCGAACATCAGGGCGATCCGGCTGTGCCGGATGCCGAAGTGAAAGGCCGGGGCATGCGCGTTGACCTGATCGCCGTCGAACAGGTTCATCGATCGGGCGGCCCCGCCTTCGATCGTCGTCACGCCATCGGTGGCGAAGAACCAGAAATCGGGGTTTCCGGCCATGTACGCGGCCAGGTCCGGCGACGGCGCCAGAACGAGCCGGCCCGTCGCATCACGAACCAGGGATTCCGCCAGCAGCGGCTTGACCTCCTCCCTGGCGAACCACTCGGCGAAGGACTCCCGGTCCTCCCTCAGCGGTTCGGTCAGAATCACCAGCAGCCCGACCAGAGCGACGAACGCCACCAGGCCCTGGATCATCCGACGGGCCAGCGAAGGACGGCTGGCTTTCCCCGGCCCCGTCATTCCGCCTTCGCCATGTAGCCGACGCCGCGCAACGCGTGGATCACGACCCCGGCGCCGCTGTCGGCAAGGCGCCGCCGCAGGCGCGACACGTGGGCGTCCAGCGTGTTGGAGGTCGGCGCGTCGTCGAAGCCGAACAGCGCCGCTTCGATGCTCTCCCGCAGGACGACCCGGCCGGTGCGCCGCAGGAGAAGGTCGAGCAGCGCCAGCTCGCGCCGCGGCAGCGACAGGGGCACGCCGTTCACCAGCGCCTCCCGGTGCACGGGGTCGAAGGAGAGCGCGCCCAGCACCAGGGGCTCCGCCGGCACGCCCGGCCGCCGGCGGGTCACCACACGCAGGCGGGCCAACAGTTCGTCCAGCTCGAAGGGCTTGGTCAAATAGTCGTCCGCGCCGGCATCCAGGCCCTCCACCCGCTCGTTGGTCAGCCCGCGGGCGGTGAGGACGATGACCGGCGGCGGGTCCGGCAGTGCGCGCAGCGCCGGGAGCAGGTCGACGCCGTCGCCGTCGGGCAGGCGGCGGTCCAGCAGCACGGCGCGCAGTCCGGGATCGCGAACCGCTTCACGCGCTTGCGCCAGATCGGGCGCCCAGTCCACGACGAAGCCGCGCCGGCCGAGCGCCGCGCGCAAGGCGGCGGCCAATTCCACCTCGTCTTCCACCAACAGGATGCGCATCGGCCCCTCGACCCGGTCAGACACCGCCACTGTGCCAGCGGAACATTGCCAAAGTCTGACGGGAGACCGGCCGGTGGACGAACTCCCCCGGTGATCCGACCGCCGGCGCGCCGCGTACCGGGGCAGCCGCGGTTGGAGAGACCCATGCATGCCCGCTCCCTTTGCCCCGTCCCCGGTCGTCCTGCCCGAAGCCGCCCGCTGATCGGGGCGCTGCTGGCCGCCGCCGTCACCGCGCTCGCCGCCGCACCGGCCGGGGCGTTCGACCCGGTGGCGGCCTACGGCGGCGATCTCGTCTTCGACATCACGCGCAACGGCGCGGCGGTGGGCGAGCATCGCGTGACCTTCGAGCCCGCCGGCGGGGAGCTGCGCGTGCGGGCGCGCAGCGACATCGCCGTGTCCCTGCTGGGCATCACCCTCTACCGCTTCCGCTATGAATCGCAGAGCGTGTGGACCGGCGGCCGGCTGGCCCGGTTGCACGCCGACACCGACGACGACGGCCGCGTCACCCGCGTCCGCCACCCCGGCGGCGACGGCCTGTTCCCCACCGACCACTGGCATCCCGGCGTCATCGGCAGCACGGCGGTGCTGAACACCATCACCGGCGCCGTCAACCGCGTGACCATGACGCGCGAGGGGGAGGATGCGGTGCCCGCCCCCGAGGGCCGGCGCCCGGCGGCGCGCTACGCCTACCGCGGCGAGCTGGAGGCCACGGTGTGGTACGACGACGCCGGGCGGTGGGTCGGGCTGCGCTTCGCGGCGCGCGACGGGTCGACCATCGATTACGTCTGCCGCCGCTGCGGCGCAGGCCCGCAGAGCGCGGAGCGACCGTCGTGACCGGCACCGGCGACGGCGTCGCCTGGATCACCGGGGCGAGCAGCGGCATCGGCCGCGCGCTGGCGCTGCGCCTGGCGCGCGACGGCCGGACGGTGGCCGCCTCCGCCCGCTCCGCCGGGGCCCTGTCGGCGCTGGCGGCGGAGGCCGGGGCAGAGGCGGAGGCGGAAGGACGGATCGTGCCCTTCCCGCTGGACGTCACCGACGCCGGCGCGGTCGCTGCGGCGGCCGACGTCATCGAGAGGCGGCTCGGCCCCGTCGGACTCGCCGTGCTCAACGCCGGCACCCACACGCCCATGGGGCTGGACGATTTCTCCGCGGCGACGGCGCGGGCGCTGATGGAGGTCAACTATTTCGGCGTGGTGCACGCGCTGGACGCGCTGCTGCCGCGCCTGGCGGCGCGCGGCGGCGGGCGGGTGGCGGTGGTGGCCTCGGTCGCCGGCTACCGCGGCCTGCCCACGGCCGCCGCCTACGGCCCCACCAAGGCGGCCCTGATCAACCTGTGCGAGGCGCTGAAGCCGGAGTGCGACCGCGCCGGCATCCGCCTGCACCTCATCAACCCCGGCTTCGTCGACACCCCCCTCACCGCCCGGAACCCCTTTCCCATGCCCGACATCATCCCCGCCGCCGCGGCCGCCGACCGCATCGCCGACGGCCTGGCCGGCGACCGCTTCGAGATCGCCTTTCCGCCGCGCTTTGCGCGCACCCTGAAGCTGGCGCGCTGCCTGCCCTACCGCGCGTATTTCGCATTGGTCCGCCGGGTGACCGGAACATGACCGCGCCCCCGGAGGACGACGCGCGCCGCCGCGGCCTGGACGACTGGGCCGCCTTCTTCGAAGGGCTGAGCACCGACCGGCTCGACGACCTCGACGCGCTTACCGCGCCGGACGTGCGCTTCAAGGATCCGTTCAACGACGTGCGCGGCCGCGCGGCGGTGCGGGCGGTGCTGGAGCACACGCTGGCGTCCTGCCGCGGCCTGCGCTTCACGGTGACGCACCGCGCGTTCGCCGGCGATCTCGCGTTCCTGCGCTGGCGGTTCGAGGCGACGGTGCCCGTCGTCGGCGCGCTGGACGTCACGGGCATGAGCGAGGTGGCGCTGGCCGGCGACGGCCGGGTGGCCGCCCACGTCGACCATTGGGACGCGGGCGAGCACCTGTACCTGCGCCTGCCCCTGCTGGGGCCGCCGCTGCGCCTCATTCGGCGGCGTCTTGCCGGGCCGGCTGCGGCTGGAAGAACAGGCTGACCGTGCCGATCCACACGCCCCACCGGCTGAGGTGGGCGCGGTTGATCAGCACGCCGCCCGGCTGCAGGAACATCCAGTCGTCGAAGGCGACGCGCCACGTGCCGTCGCCCACCGCCATGTCCATCTCATAGCGCCAGTTCAGGGCGTTGCCGGCCGCCCGGCCGGTGGCCACGCCGATCACGTCGTCGGCCCGGCCCTCGTAGGTGCCGTCGCCGGTCGCGACGATGCGCCAGACCCGGCGCTGCGTCTCGCCGTCGGCATAGACGAAGTCCTCCTCCAGCACCAGCTCGCGGCCGTTGCGGGTGCCGCGGATGTCCACCGTGAACTCCCGCCGCACGGTGCCGAAGCGGTCCTCGAACAGCCCCCAGGCCCGGGTGTGGCCGGCGAAGTAGTCCTCGATCCTGAGTTCCGGCGTGCGGCCGGCGAAATCGCTGGGTTCCATGGAAGCGCATCCGGTGGTCGTCACGAGCGCGAGGAAAAGTGCCGTCAGGGTGGTGCGGAGCATCGGTCCTCCGGTCCGCTAAGGGGTGGAGCACCGCCCGGCGCGGGCGGCGCGGGATTCGATCCGCCGCCGCACCGCCGCGTGGCGGCGCGCGGTCAGCGCGTACCCCCGGACCAGCGCCACCGCACCCGCCTTGGCTACGATGGGCAGGCCGGCGTAGATCACCGCCAGCGCCGTCAGCGCGCCCGGCGGCTGCACCGCGGCCAGCGGGTCGAAGCCGAAGGCGCCGGCCAGCGGCAGCGCCACCGCCACCGAGACCGCCAGCGCCAGCTTGGTCGCCATGGTCCAGGCGGCGAAGTAGACGCCGGCGCGCGCCCGGCTGTCGGTCAGGGTGCCGACGTCCACCACGTCCGCCTGCATGGCCGGCGGCAGGGCCAGATCGGCGCCGAGCGCCGCACCGGTCACCACGCACACCAGCGCGAAGGGCAGCACGTCGCCCGGTCCCAGCAGCGGCACGGTCGCGAAGGCGGCGCAGGCGCCGGTCATCGCCGCGCACCACGCCCGGTGCTTCTCCATGGCGCGCGCCAGCCGCAGCCACAGCGGCACCGCCGCCACGGCGCAGGCGAAGTACAGCAGCAGGAACGCCCCCTCCCACCCCGGCCCGGCGCCCAGCGCGTGGCCGACGAAGAACGGGAACAGCACCGCCGGCACGCCGGTGGCCAGCCCGTTGAGCGTCCACGCCGCCAGCAGGCGCAGGAACGCCCGGTTGCGCGCCAGGGCGGCCAGCGCCCGCCGGGGCGGTTCCGGCGGCACCGCCGATCCCGCCGGCTCCGGCACGCCCATCAGCAGCCCCGCCACCGCGGGCGCCCCCAACACCACCGTCACGAGGGCCAGGGCGGCGAGTCCCGCCGCCCTGTCGTGGCCCATCCAGGCCGCCGCCGCCGGAACCGCCCCGGCGGCCAGCAGCCCCAGCACGCCCGCCGCCTCCCGCGCCCCGGCGACGCGGGTGCGGGCGTGATAGCCGCTCTCCAGCTCCGCCCCCCACGCCTGGTAGGGCACCTGCACCATGGTCCAGCCCAGGTAAAGCAGCGCGCTCCAGGTGAACAGGTGGAGCGCGCCGGCCCCGGCTGGCGGATCGAACAGCCGCACCAGCGCCACCCCGGCCAGCAGCGCCCCGGCGGCGATCCACGGCTTGCGCCGCCCGAACCGCCCGCCGCGGTCGCTGAACCAGCCCACCAGCGGGTCCGACAGCACGTCCAGCGCCCGGGCCGCCGTCAGCGCCATCGCCGTCGCCCCCGGGCCCAGCCCGGCATGCTCCGCGTAATGCGCCGGCAGCAGCACGGCGACGGGGATGGTGGGCAGTGCGAAGGGCAGCGCCGGCAGGGCGTAGAGCGCCAGCCGCCGGCCGGCGATCATGGCCCGGCCGCGGGGCGGCGCAGGCGCCAGAAGCCCACGTCGATCACGCCGGTGCGGAAGCCGGCCTCGCAGTAGGCGAGGTAATAGTCCCACAGCCGCCGGAACCGCTCGTCGAAGCCCCGGCGCGCCACCTCCGGCCACGCCGCGTGGAAGCGGCGGCGCCATTCCGCCAGCGTCGCGGCGTAGGACGCGCCGAACATCTCCACATGCTTCACCTCCAGCCCGGCGCGCGCGGCCTGCGCGCGCATGGCCGCCGGACAGGGCAGCATGCCGCCGGGAAAGATGTGGCGCTGGATGAAGTCGCAGCCGCGCCGGTAGGCGGCGAAGCGGTCGTCGGCGATGGTGATCGCCTGGATCACCGCGGTCCCGCCGGGTTCCAGACGGTCGCGCAGGACGCCGAAGTAGCGGGGCCAGTGCTCCTCCCCCACCGCCTCGATCATCTCGATGGAGACGATGCGGTCGAAGGTGCCGGTCACGTCGCGGTAGTCGCGGAACTGCAGGTCCACCGTGCCGGCGCGCCGCTCCGCCGCCAGCCGCTCCTGCGCCAGGGCCAGTTGCTCGCGCGACAGGGTGATGCCGACCACGCGCGCGCCGCGGCGGCGGGCCAGATGCTCGGCCATGCCGCCCCAGCCGCAGCCGATCTCCAGCACCCGCTGGCCGGGGGTGACGTCGAGCAGGTCGGCGGCGCGGCGCAGCTTGGCCTCCTGCGCCTCCTCCAGCGTCTCGCCGCCGCCGGTGTAGAGGGCCGAGGAGTAGTGCATGCCGCGGTCCAGCCACAGGCCATAGAATTCGTTGCCCAGGTCGTAGTGGAAGGCGATGTTGCGCCGGCTGCCGCGCCGGGTGTTGGCCCGGAGCCGGTGGAACAGGCGGTTGGCCAGGCGCACCGCCCCCGTGCCCCGGGCGACGACGCCCGGGCGCCCCTCGTTGCGCAGGGCCAGCGCGATCAGGCCCGGCAGGTCGGAGGTGCGCCACAGCCCGTCGGCGTAGGCTTCGGCAAAGGCGATGTCGCCGCCCAGCAGCAGGCGGCGGGCCGCCGCCGGGTCGTCCAGGGCCAGGGAGACGCGCGGCACCCCGTCCGGCGGGCCGAAGCGGTGGCTGCGCCCGTCGGGCGTGGTCACGTCCAGCGCCCCGTCGCCGATGCGCGACGCCAGGCGCAGGAAGGCGGCGGTCCACAGGTTGCGGGCGGGCAGAAGGGCGCGCCACCGGGGCGGCGCGGCGGCGGTCAGTTCGGTCATGCGGGCACGTTCCTGCTGGTGTTCGGGGCGCCGCCGGCGGGGGCGCCGGCCACGGGGACGACGGCTACAGGGGCAACGATGGTGGCGGACTCCGCCGGGCCCGGCGGCCGGGGCATGATGCCCAGCCCCTTGCGCCACAGGCGCCACGCCTCCCAATGGATGCCGGCCATCACCTTGGCGGTCATCAGCGGGTGGCGCAGCCACGCCGCCGCCAGCGTCCGGTCGCTCAGCTCCGCCCGCCGCGCGGCGAGGGAGGCGTGCAGGACCGTGCCCCCGGCGTCGGTCTGGTGGATGGCCACCGCCACCGCCTCGTCCGGCGGGCGGATGCGGAAATGATAGGTCGTCTCCATCGCCATGAAGGGGGAGACGTAGAAGCGCTTGTCGCAGGTCTGGCGCACCAGCCCGTCGGCCCCGGCCGCCGCCGGGATGACGTAGGTGTGGCGCTGGCCGAAGGTGTTGGACACCTCGTGCAGGATGGCCGCCAGGGTGCCGTCGGGACGGTGGCAGAACCACACGCTCAGCGGATTGAAAGCGTAGCCGAGCACGCGCGGAAAACACAGCACCCGCACCGGCCCGCCGGCGGGCAGCCCGGCCGCGGCCAGGTGCCCGTCGACCCAGGCGCGGATCGGCCGGCCGTCGCCCGGCCCGTGGTCCGCGTCGTGGAACGCGGTCAGGGCAAAGCGCCCGTGGGCGAACAGGCGCAAGCGCCGGTCCAGTTCCGGCAGCTCGTCAAGGTCGAGGAGCAGGCTGAACACCCGGTAGCGCAGGCGGTGGCGCACCGGCTTCAGCCGGCTGTGCACCACCGTTCCCTCGTAAAGGCCGGAGGCGAAGCCGTCCATCACGCCGCCTCCGACGCGCGGCGCGGCGGGGCGGCGGGGCCGACGTGGATGCGGCCGGATTCGTCGGCCACCGTCCACGGCCGGCGCACGCCGCCCAGCGCCTCCGCCACCGCAAGCCCGGCCTGCAAGCCGTCCTCGTGGAAGCCGGCGCCGAACCAGGCGCCGCAGAACCAGGTGTTGCGCACCCCTTGCAGGCTCCACAGGCGCTGCTGGGCGTGCCGCGCCTGCGGATCGAAGACCGGGTGGTCGTAGAGGAAGCTGCGCAGGATGGTGTCCTCGCGCGGCTGGCGGGTGGGGTTCAGCGTCACGAACAGGTCGCGCCCGGCCGGCAGGAAGGTCTGCAACCGGTTCATCCAGTAGGTGACGCACACCTCCCCGGTGTCGCCGGCGTGGTTGCGGCTGCCCAGGTAGTTCCAGCTCGACCACACCGCGCGGCGGCGCGGCATCAGCGACGGGTCGGTGTGCAGGATGGCGAGGTTGCGCTGATAGCGGAAGGCGCCCAGCAGCGCCCGTTCCGCCTCGTCCGCGTCGGCCAGCAGGCCCAGCGCCTGGTCGGCGTGGGCGGCGATGACCACGTGGTCGTGGGTGCGCACGCCGCCGCGGCGGTCCTGCACCTGCACCCGCCCGTCCTCGCGCCGGACGTGCTCGACGGCGGTGTTGAGGCGCACGGCGTCGCCCAGGTCGGCGGTGATGCGGCGCACATATTCGCGGCTGCCGCCCTCCACCGTGCGCCAGACCGGACGTCCCGTCAGCTTCAGCAGCCCGTGGTTGTCGCAGAAGCGCACGAAGGCCGCCGCCGGATGGTCCCGCATCGTCCGCGCCGGGGCCGACCAGATGGCCGCCGCCATGGGCAGCAGATGGTCGTTCACGAAGGCGTCCGAATAGCCGCCGCGGTCGAGGAACTCACCCAGGGTCAGGCGGTCCGGGTCGGGCCCGGCCAGCAGGCGCGGCGCTTCCCGGTAGAAGCGCAGCAGATCGCGGATCATGCGCAGGAAGCGCGGCCGGATGAGGTTGCGCTTCTGCGCGAACAGGGTGCCCGGCGACGTGCCGGCGTACTCCAGCGCGCCCTCGCCGAGGGAGACGGCGAACGACATGTCGGTGGCCCGCGTCGGCACCCCCAGATGGTCGAACAGCGCCACCAGGTTGGGATAGTTCGCCTCGTTGTAGACGATGAATCCGGTGTCCACCGCCGTGCCGCCGCCGGCGTCCACGGTGTTGGCGTGACCGCCCGGCCGGTCCTCCTTCTCGTACAGGGTCACCCGGTGCTCCCGCGACAGCAGCCAGGCGGCCGACAGGCCGGAGATGCCCGATCCGATCACGGCGATGTCGAGCGGGCGGGGGGAGCGGAAGGGAAGGACGGTCATGGGGCACCGGTCAAAAGTGGTATGCGCGATCGCCCCGATTACGCCGGCGCGCCGTTCCCGGATCACCGCGCCGCGTGAATGTTTTTTCGGTGATCCGATGCGGCTGCGGCTGCGTATCGGTGGACATGACCGGCACCCCCGCGCATTCCCTGGAGCCGCCGCCCGCTCCACCCTCCCCGGCGTCCGAGCTGTCGGCCGCCATCGTCGCCATCGCGCGTCAGAACGACCGGGCGGCGTTCGCCCGGCTGTTCGGGCACTTCGCCCCGCGGGTGAAATCCTACCTGATGCGCCTGGGGGTGCCGCCGGCGCAGGCCGAGGATCTGGCCCAGGACACCATGCTGGCGGTGTGGAACAAGGCCGCCCTCTACGACCCGCAGCGGGCGGAGGCCGCGACGTGGGTGTTCACCATCGCGCGCAACCTGCGCATCGACGCCCTGCGCCGCGAACGCCACCCGGAGGTGTCGGACGAGGTGCTGGCCGACACGCCCGACGGCGCCCCCGGCGCCGACACGCTGGTGGCCGACGGGCGGCGCGAGCGGGCGCTGCGCGCCGCGCTGGCGACGCTGCCGGCCGATCAGGCGGAGGTGGTGCGGTTGTCCTTCTTCGCCGACCTCGCCCACCCGGCGATCGCGGAGCGGCTGCGCCTGCCCCTTGGAACCGTGAAGTCGCGCCTGCGTCTTGCCATGGGCAAGATCCGCAAGGCGCTGGGAGACGACGAACCATGACCCCGAAGCATCACCCCAGCGACGCGATGCTGGTCGCCTACGGCGCCGGCAGCCTGGGTGAGGCGCTGTCGCTGGCCGTGGCCGCCCACCTGGCCCTGTGCCCCGTGTGCCGCCGCGCCGTCGCGGACATCGACGCGCTGGGCGGCGTGCTGCTGGACGAGCTGCCGCCCCGGCCGCTGGAGGACGACGCGCTGGCCCGCACCCTGGCCCGCATCGACGCCGCACCCGACCGGCCGGCCCACGGCCACAACCACGGCCACACGGACGGCCACGCGACCTGCGGCGGGCCGTGGCCCGCACCGCTCGCCCCCTATGTCGGGCCGGCGGCGGAGACGCGCTGGCAGCGGCTGGCCCCCGGCGTGCGGCGGATCTCCCTGCTGCCGCGCAGCCGGCACGGCGGCACGGCGCAGTTGCTGCGCATCGCGCCCGGCACCACCCTGCCCCATCACGGGCACGGCAGCCTGGAACTGACCCTGGTTCTGTCCGGCTCCTTCGCCGACGAGTTCGGGCGCTACGCCCCCGGCGACATCGCCGAGGCGGACGCGGCGACCCGCCACCAGCCGATCGCCGACACCGACCAGGACTGCGTCTGCCTGATCGCCACCGACGCCCCCCTGCGCTTCACCAGCCTGGTCAGCCGCCTGTTCCAGCCGCTGTTCGGGATGTGATGCGGGCGCACGTTTGCACCGTCTCCGCAAGACCCTGCTCCCACCCTCCCGCTTCGCGGGTCCCCCCTCCCCCGGCGGGGGAGGAAGGGGCCCGACCTGAGGTCGGGAAAGTGGGGGCAAGGAGATGCCGGCGAAGCCGCGCATCCCGCAAGCCTCCCCGAGGCATTACCCCCCCGCGAACGTCCGTTGCAGCACCGGCAGGATGCCCTTGCGGTAGCGCGAGCCGCTGAACACGCCGTAATGGCCGACACCGTCCTGCACATGGTTGGCCTTCATGGACTCGGGCAGGTTGCGCAGCAGGGCATGGGCGGCGATGGTCTGGCCGGGGGCGCAGATGTCGTCCTTCTCGCCCTCCACGGTCAGCAGGCGCACCCGCTCGATGGCGCCGGGATCGACCGGGCGGCCGCGCCAGGTGAAGCGGCCGTGGGCCAGGTCGCGGCGCTGGAACACCCGGTCGATGGTCTCCAGATAGAACTCCGCCGTCAGGTCCAGCACGGCCAGGTATTCGTCGTAGAACTCGACGATGCGCTCCGCCGCGTCGCCGTCCATGGCCGACAGGTGGCGGAACAGGTCCAGGTGCTGCTTCATGTGGCGGTCGATCTGGGTCGACATGAAGCCGGCAAGCTGCACCATGCCGGGGTAGACCCGGCGGAAGCGGCCGGGGTAGCGCGACGGCACCCGGTGGATCACCTTGCGCTCGAACCAGCGCAGGTCGTGCTTCAGGGCGAAGCGGGTGACCTCGGTTTCCGCAGCGCCGGGGTCGATGGGGCCGGACATCAGAACCAGCGACCGCGGCAGGGCGGCGGAGCCGTCCTCGCTCATCAGCGACACGGCGGCCAGCACCGGCACGCAGGGCTGGCAGATGGCCAGCACGTCGAACGCCCCGTCGCCGGCCACATGCTCCATGATCGCCATGGTGTAGTCGATGTATTCGTCCAGGCCGAAACGGCCCTCGGACAGCGGCACCTGCTTGGCGTCCAGCCAGTCGGTGATGAACACCTCGTGCTCGCCGATCAGCGACTCCACGGTGCCGCGCAGCAGCGTCGCGTGGTGCCCGGACATGGGCGCGAAGATCAGCACCCGCGGCGCCCCGGCCCGCGCCGGCGCGAAGCGCAGCAGGTTGCAGAAGGGCCTCTGCCAGACGACATCCTCCGCCACGGGAAGGCCGAAGGGCTGCTTGTCGTAGTGGCGCGTCACCCGCTCCAGCATCCCGAAGCCGGCGGCGTAGACGCGCGCCGCTCCGGTGAAGGGAGCGAAGGGGGCCGGCAGGTGCCGGGCCGGCTGCAGCATCGATTGCCCGATACGCCCCGCCAGATTCATGGGCGCGAAGAGTGCGTGCCGGGTCAGGTCGTGGAGTTCGTACAGCATTCTCAATCGCTTCGTCTGCGGGAAAGGGGCGGCGCGGCGGAGATGTCGAGGTAATGTAAACAATCAGTCATACCTACATACCGCGCCGTATGGGGATGCGTAAAGCCCCGGATCCTGCTTCAGGCGTATGCCTGACCTGCACCAAGGGGGAAGAGGGGCCCCGATTGACCTGGCGCATGGACGGCGGTGCAGCATCCCCGTCATGGTGAACGCGGCTCGCCGCACGCCGTTCCCCTTTCCAGGGAGGCATCCCCATGCGCATTGCCCCGCTTCTCGGCGCCGTCGCCCTCGTGGTGCTCGCCGCCGCCGGTTACGCCCATTGGAGCGATCAGCGGGCCGGCCGCCTGCCCGACGGCTTCGCCGTTGCCAACGGCCGTGTCGAGGTGGAGCGGGTGGACGTCGCCACACGCCTGTCCGGCCGCGTCATCGCCGTCAACGCGCGCGAGGGCGACTCGCTCGCCCGGGGCACCGTCGTCGCCCGCATGGACACGGCGGAGCTGGAGGCGTCGCGGCTGGCCGCCGCCGCCGCCGCCCGCCGCGCCGCCGCCGCCATCGGCCGGGCCGAGGCGGAGGTCGCCATCCGCGCGGCGGAAGCCGAGCTTGCCGAGGTGGAGTTGCGCCGCGCGGTGGAGCTGGAGCGGCGCGCCGTCGGCCCCACCGCCGACGTCGACCGCACCCGCGCCCGCGCCGCCGTGGCACAGGCCAACGTGCTGGGCGCGCGCGCCGCGGTGGTCGAGGCGCGGGCGGCGCACGAGGCGGCCGAGGCGGAGGTGGCCCGGATCGAGGCGACCATCGCCGACATGACGCTGACCGCCCCGGTGGGCGGGCGCGTGGAATACCGCCTGGTCCAACCCGGCGAGGTGCTGGGGGCGGGCGGCCGGGTGGTCACGCTGCTCGATCTGTCGGATGTGTTCATGACGATCTTCCTGCCGACCTCGCAGGCGGGACGGGTGGCGCTGGGCTCACCGGCCCGCATCGTGCTGGACGCCGCCCCCGGCTACGTCATCCCGGCGGAGGTGTCCTTCGTCGCCGCGGAGGCGCAGTTCACGCCCAAGGCGGTGGAGACCGCCAACGAACGCGAAAAGCTGATGTACCGCGTCAAGGTCGCCATCGACCCGGCGCTGCTGGACACCTACCGCGACTACGTGAAGGCGGGGCTGACCGGCAACGCCTATGTCCGGGTGGACGCCACCGCCGACTGGCCGCCCCACCTCGCCCCCCGCCTGCCGCCGCCGCCCGCTGCGGCGGCCGCCGCCGGCGGAGACGGCCATGCCGTCCGCTGACGAGGCGCCGGCCGTCCGCCTGGCGGGCGTGACGCACCGCTACGGGCGCACCGCGGCGCTGGACGGCGTCGACCTGGAGGTGCCGGCCGGCGCGGCGGTCGCCGTGGTCGGCCCCGACGGGGTGGGCAAGTCGACGCTGCTCGGCCTCGTCGCCGGGGTGCGGCGGTTGCAGGCGGGCAGCGTGGCGGTGCTCGGCGGCGACATGGCGTCGGCGGCCCACCGCGACGGCGTGGCGCCGCGCATCGCCTACATGCCCCAGGGGCTGGGGCGCAACCTCTACCCCACCCTGTCGGTGGCCGCGAACGTCGACTTCTTCGGCCGCCTCTACGGACAGCCCGCGGCGGAACGGCGGGACCGCATCGCCGCCCTGCTGCGCGCCACCGGCCTGGACGCCTTTCCCGACCGGCCGGCCGGCAAGCTGTCGGGGGGCATGAAGCAGAAGCTGGCCCTGTGCTGCGCCCTGGTCCACGACCCCGACCTGCTGATCCTGGACGAGCCCACCACCGGCGTCGACCCGCTGTCGCGCCGCCGCTTCTGGCACCTGATCGAGGGCATCCGCACCACCCGCCCCGGCATGACCGTGCTGGTCGCCACCGCCTACATGGAGGAGGCGGAGCGCTTCGGCCATCTGGTGGTCATGGACGCCGGGCGCATCCTGGCCGCCGGCCCCACCGCGCGGGTGCTGGCCGACACCGGCGCGGCGACGCTGGAGGACGCCTTCGCCGCCCTGCAGGGCCGCCGGGAGCCGCCCGGCCCGCCCCTGCCGCCGCGCCCCGCCGCCGCCCCGGAGAACGGCGGCGACGGTGAGCCGCCGGCCATCCTGGCGGAAGGTCTGACCCGCCGCTTCGGCGCCTTCACGGCGGTGGACGGCGTCAGCTTCCGCATCGGGCGCGGTGAGATCTTCGGCTTTCTCGGCTCCAACGGCTGCGGCAAGACCACCACCATGAAGATGCTGACCGGCCTGTTGCCGGCCAGCGCCGGCCGGGCGTGGCTGCTGGGCCGCCCGGTGGAGGCCGGGGACGTGGCGACGCGCCTGCGCGTCGGCTACGTCTCCCAGTCGTTCTCGCTCTATGAAGAGCTGTCGGTGCGCGCCAACCTGGAGCTGCACGCCCGCCTCTACCGGGTGCCCGCCGCCGCGGTGGCGCCGCGCGTCGACGAGGCGCTGGAGCGCTTCGGCCTGGCCGCCGTCGCCGCGGCGCGGCCCGCCGCCCTGCCGCTGGGCATCCGCCAGCGCCTTCAGCTCGCCGCCGCCTGCCTGCACCGGCCGGAGGTGCTGATCCTCGACGAGCCCACCTCGGGCGTCGACCCGCAGGCGCGCGACATGTTCTGGCGCCATCTCGGCACCCTGTCGCGGCGCGACGGCGTCACCATCTTCGTCTCCACCCATTTCATGAACGAGGCGGAGCGCTGCGACCGCATCTCGCTGATGCACGCGGGCCGCACCCTGGCCGTGGGCACCCCGCGGGAGATCCGCGAGTCCCGCGGTGCCGCGACGCTGGAGGACGCCTTCATCGCCTGCCTGGAGGAGGCGGGGGGCGACGGCGAACCGGAAGCCGCCCCACCCGCCGCCCCGTCCGCCGCCGTCACGCCCGCCGCCGCCCCGCCCGCCACCGCAACATCCCGGGCGGCCCACCCCGGCGGCCTGCGCGCCTCGGCGGGCCGCCTGTTCGCCTTCGCCCACCGGGAGACGGTGGAGATCCTGCGCGACCCCGTGCGCGTCGCCTTCGCCCTGCTCAGCCCGCTCCTGCTGCTGATCACCTTCGGGTTCGGCATCAGCTTCGACGTGGAGGACCTGCCCTTCGCGGTGCACGACCGCGACCGCAGCCCGGAGAGCCGGCAGTTCATCGAGAGCTTCGCCGGCTCGCGCTATTTCCGCGAACGCCCGCCGGTGAGCGACGACGCCGACGCCGACCGCCGCCTGCGCAACGGTGAACTGCGCCTGGTCATCACCGTGCCCCCCGGCTTCGGCCGCGACCTGCTGGCCGGACGCCGGCCGGAGGTGGGCTTCCTGCTGGACGGCGCCATGCCCTTCCGCGCCGAGACCACGCGCGGCTATGTGGAGGGCATCGTCCCCGCCTACGCGCAGGACCTGGCGCGGCGCACGACGGGGCAGACGGTGGCGGCGGCGCCGGTGCGGGTCGAGACGCGCTTGCGCTACAACCAGGATTTCCGCAGCGCCGTGGCCATCACCCCCGGCGTCATCATGGTGCTGCTGATCATGATCCCGCCCATGCTGACCGCGCTGGGCGTGGTGCGGGAGCGCGAGATCGGCTCCATCGCCAACCTCAGCGCCTCGCCCGCCACAGTGGGGGAGTTCCTGCTGGGCAAGCAGCTTCCCTACATCGCGGTGGGCCTGCTCAGCTTCCTGTCGCTGACCGGATTGGCGGCGGTGCTGTTCGGGGTGACGGTCAAGGGCTCCGTCGCGGCGCTGGCGCTGGGGGCCCTGCTCTACGTCTTCGCGGGGACGGGGATCGGCCTGCTGGTCTCCACCCTGGTGCGCACGCAGGTGGCGGCCATCATCATCACCGCCATCCTGTGCACGGTGCCCGCCATCAACTTCTCCGGCTTCCTCTACCCGGCGGCGACGCTGGAAGGGGCTGGGCGCCTGATCGGCACGGGCTTCCCCGCCCTGTGGTTCCAGACCATCGCCATCGGCACCTTCGCCAAGGGCCGCTCCTTTGCCGAGTTCGTGCCGGAATTCCTGGTGCTGTTCGCCTTCGGCGTCGCCTTCCTCGCCGCGGCGTGCCGCATCCTGACCAAGCAGGAGGCGTGAGCCATGCGCCGCTGGCTGGCCAACGTCGCGCGTCTCGGCGTCAAGGAGCTGGCGAGCCTCGCCGCCGACCGGGCGCTCAGCGTGCTGATCCTCTACGTGTTCACCGTGTCGGTCTACACCATCGCCACGGGGGTGAAGACCGACGTCAGCGACGCCTCCGTCGCCATCGTCGACGGCGACCGCTCCGCCCTGTCGCGCGACCTGGGCGAGGCGCTGCTGCCGCCCCATTTCCGGCCGCCCGTCGCCATCGACCGGTCGCAGGTGGATCCGGCCATGGACCGCGGCGTCTACACCTTCGTCCTCGACATCCCGCCGGGGTTCGAGGCGGACGCCCTGCGCGGGCGGGAGCCGGCGCTGCAGCTCAACATCGACGCCACCGCCATGACGCAGGCGGGGGTCGGCGGCGGCTACATCCGGGCGATCGTGCAGCGGGAATCCACCGCCTTCCTGGCCGCCCGCGGCGAGGCCGGGCTGCCGGTCACCCCGGTGACGCGCGCCTATTTCAACCCCAACCTGGAACGGGTGTGGTTCCAGTCGATCATGGCGGTGCTGGACCACATCACCATCCTGTCGATCCTGCTGGTCGGCGCGGCGGTGATCCGCGAGCGCGAGCACGGCACGATCGAACATCTGCTGGTGATGCCCGTGACGGCCGGCGAGATCGCCGCCGCCAAGATCTGGGCCAACGGCCTGGTCATCCTGGTGGCCGCCGGCCTGTCGATCCGGGTGATCGTGCAGGGGGCGCTGGGCGTGCCCATCGAGGGGTCGCTGGCCCTGTTCCTTTTCGGCTCGGCCGTCTATCTCTTCGCCACCACGTCGCTGGGCATCCTGCTGGCCACCGTCGCCCGCTCCATGCCCCAGTTCGCCCTGCTGGCGATCCCGGTGTTCCTGGTGCTGAACCTGCTGTCCGGCGCCACCACGCCGGTGGAGAGCATGCCCCCGGTGCTGCAGGTGCTGATCCAGGCGTCGCCCACCGTGCATTTCGTGAAGCTGGCGCAGGCGGTCCTCTACCGCGCCGCCGGGCTCGACGTGGTGTGGCCGCACCTGGCGGTCCTCGCCGCCCTGGGCAGCGCCTTCCTGGCGGCGGCGCTGGCCCGCTTCCGCACCATGCTGGCGCAGGCGCAGGGATAGACCCCTACATCATCGCGTAGACCGGGCCGCCGCCGCCCTCGGGGCAGGTCCAGTCGATGTTGCCGGTGGGGTCCTTGATGTCGCAGGTCTTGCAGTGCAGGCAGTTCTGCGCGTTGATCTGCAAGCGCGGCTCGCCGGTCCCGCCGGTGCGCACGATCTCGTAGACGCCGGCCGGGCAATAGCGCGTCTCCGGGGCGTCGTAGAAGGCGTGGTTGACGCTCAGCGCCTTTTCCGGGTCCTTCAGGCGCAGGTGCACCGGCTGGTCGTCGGCGTGGTTGGTGTTCGACAGGTGGACGGAGGACAGCCGGTCGAAGCTCACCACCCCGTCGGGCTTCGGGTAGGCGATGGGCCGGCAGGCCCCGGCCGGCTTGAGGCGCGTGTGGTCCGGCGCGTGGCGCAGCGTCCACGGCGCCCGGCCGCGCAGCACGTAGGTGTCCAGGGCGGCGTGGGCCAGCCCCGGCCACAGCCCCCAGCGGAACCCCGGCTTGATGTTGCGCGCGGCCCGCAGCTCCGCCGCCAGCCAGCTTTCCCGGAAGGCCCGGGGGTAGTCGGCGGCCTCGCGCCCGGCCCCGGCCCCGCCCGCGTCGCCGGTGAGCAGCGCGGCGACGGCGTCGGCCGCCAGCATGCCCGACTTCATGGCGGCGTGGCTGCCCTTGATCTTGGGCGCGTTGAGGAACCCCGCCGTGTCCCCCACCAGGACGCCGCCGGGGAAGGTCAGGCGGGGCAGCGACTGCCAGCCGCCGGCGGCGATGGCACGGGCACCGTAGGCGACGCGCCGCCCGCCCTCGAACAGCGGCCGGATGGCCGGGTGGGTCTTGAAGCGCTGGAACTCCTCGAACGGGCTGAGGTGCGGGTTCTCGTAGCCCAGCCCGACGACGAAGCCGACCGACACCAGATTGTCGGCAAAGTGATAGAGGAACGACCCGCCGTAGGTGGACGCGTCCAGCGGCCAGCCCACCGTGTGGGTGATCCGGCCGGACCGGTGGCGGGCGGGGTCGACCTCCCACAGCTCCTTGATGCCCAGGCCGTAGACCTGCGGGTCGCAGTCCCGGTCGAGGGCGAAGCGCGCCGTCAGCTCCTTGGTCAGGCTGCCGCGGCAGCCCTCGGCGATGATGGTCTGGCGGGCGCGCAGCTCCATGCCGGGGGTGAACTGCGGGCCGGGCTGCCCGTCGCGCCCCACCCCCATGTCGCCGGTGGCCACGCCCGTCACCGCACCCGCGTCGTCGTACAGCACCTCCGCGGCGGCGAAGCCGGGGAAGATCTCCACCCCCAGCGCCTCCGCCTGCGCCGCCAGCCAGCGGCAGACGGCGCCCAGGCTGACGATGCGGTTGCCGTGGTTGCGCAGCGGCGGCGGCGTGGGCAGGCGCACCGCGCGGCTGCGGGTGAGGAGCAGGAAGGCGTCCTCGCCGGCCGGCGTGCCGAGCGGCGCCCCCCGCTCCCGCCAGTCGGGAATCAGCTCGTCCAGCGCGCGCGGCTCCATGACCGCGCCCGACAGGATGTGGGCGCCGACCTCCGCCCCCTTCTCCAGCACGCAGACCGTCAGGTCCGGCGCCCGCTGCTTCAGCCGGATGGCCGCCGCCAGGCCGGACGGACCGGCCCCGACGACGACCACGTCATAGTCCACGGCTTCCCGGTCGGTGCGCGACGTCATGGCGGGGGAGAACCTCACAGCCGGTCGGGGTGGAGCGCCATGACGGTGGCGGCACCGTCGATGACGGCGGCGCGGTGGCCCTCCACCTGGCCCAGCAGGTGTTCGGCGTAGAAGCGCGCGATGACCGGACGGGCGGCCAGGAAGCCGTCGTCCGTCTCGCCCGCGGCCAGCCGGTCCAGGGCGGCCCGGGCGCCGATGCCCAGGCAATGGCCGCCGGCCACCAGCCCCATGGCGTTCAGCAGCGGCACCGCCGACGCGGCGCACAGCGCGGGCTCGGCCGCGTGGTCGACAATCCACGCGGCCATGGCGCCGGCATGGCCGGCGGCCGTGGCCAGCGCGCGCCCCGATGCCCGCAGGTCGCGATGGTCCGACGCCGCCATGGCCCCGGCCGCGGCCGTCACCTCGGCGAGGTAGGCGGTGACCGCCGCCCCCTTGTCGCGCAGCAGCTTGCGGTTCACCAGGTCGTTGGCCTGGATGGCGGTGGTGCCTTCGTAGATGGTGGTGATGCGGGCGTCGCGCAGGTGCTGGGCCGCCCCCGTCTCCTCCACATAGCCCATGCCGCCGTGGATCTGCACACCCTGCGAGGCGATGTCCTGCCCCGTCTCGGTGCACCAGCCCTTGGCGATGGGGGTCAGCAGGTCCTCCAGCGTCGCCGCGGCGGCGCGCGCCGCGTCGTCGGCCCCGTGGTGGCGCCGGTCGTGGGCGGCGGCGGCGGTGTAGAGGATGCCGCGCATCGCCTCGATGCGCGCCTTCATGCCCATCAGGGTGCGGCGCACGTCGGGGTGGTCGATGATGGGTGTGCGCTCCCCGGCCCGGCCGCCGGCCGGCGTGCCCTGCACCCGCTCGCGGGCGTAGGCCAGCGCCTGCTGGTAGGCGCGCTCGGCGATGGCCAGACCCTGCAACCCCACCGACTGGCGGGCATGGTTCATCATGACGAACATGTAGGCCAGGCCCTGGTGCGGCTCGCCGACCAGCCAGCCCCGGGCGCCGCCGCGGTCACCGAAGGCGAGCACGGCGGTGGGGCTGGCGTGGATGCCCAGCTTGTGTTCGATGGACACGCAGGCCACGTCGTTGCGCGCGCCGGGGCTGCCGTCGGGGTTGACCAGGACCTTGGGCACCACGAACAGCGAGATCCCCTTCACCCCCGCCGGCGCGTCGGGCAGACGGGCCAGCACCAGGTGCACGATGTTGTCGGTCAGGTCGTGGTCGCCGTAGGTGATGAAGATCTTCTGGCCGTAGACGCGGTAGCTGCCGTCCCCCGCCGGCTCCGCCCGGGCGCGGATGGCGGCGAGGTCGGAGCCCGCCTGCGGCTCGGTCAGGTTCATGGTGCCGGTCCATTCCCCCGACACCAGGCGCGGCAGGTAGATCCCCTTCACCTCGTCCGAGGCGAATTGGCGCAGCGCGTTGACGGCGCCCTGGGTCAGCATCGGGCACAGGGCGAAGGCCATGTTGGCGGCGTGCCACATCTCCTGCACCGCGGTGTTCAGCAGGTTGGGCAGGCCCATGCCGCCCCATTCCGGCTCGAACGGCAGGCCGTTCCAGCCGCCCTCTACCAGGGTGTTCCAGGCGTCCGACCAGCCCTCGGGCGTGGTCACCGCACCGTCGTCCCAGCGCGCACCCCGGGTGTCGCCGATGCGGTTGAGCGGGGCCAGCACGCCGCCGGCGATGCGGGCCGCCTCCTCCAGGATGGAATCGCAAAGGTCCGGCGTCGCGTCCTCGAACCCCGGCAGGGCGGCGACGGCGTCGAGGCCGGCCACCGTGTCCAGGGTGAATCGGATATCGCGCAGCGGTGCGGTGTACGTCATCGCGGTGTCCTCTCCCCCAATGGTCGTCGCGGGCCGCCGTTACAGCGCCCGGTCCAGCTCCGGCAGCGCCGTGAAGAGGTCGGCCACCAATCCGTAGTCGGCGACCTGGAAGATCGGCGCATCCTCGTCCTTGTTGATGGCGACGATCACCTTGCTGTCCTTCATGCCCGCCAGGTGCTGGATGGCGCCGGAGATGCCGACGGCCACGTACAGATCCGGCGCCACGATCTTGCCGGTCTGCCCGACCTGGAGATCGTTGGGGACGAAGCCGGCGTCCACCGCGGCGCGGCTGGCCCCGACGGCGCCGCCCAGACGGTCGGCGACCCGCTCCACCAGCGCGAAGTTCTCGCCCGAGCCGAGACCGCGCCCGCCCGACACCACCACGCGGGCGGCCGTCAGTTCCGGCCGGTCGGAGCGGGCGAGCTGCGCCGACACGAAACGCGACCGGCCGGCACCGCCGGTCGTCGCCGCCGGTCCCTCCGCCGCCCGCACCGTCGCCGTCCCGCCGGTGGCGGGCACCGCCTCGAAGGCGGTGGTGCGCACGGTGATCACCTTCACCGGGTCGGCCGAGCGCACGGTGGCGATGGCGTTGCCGGCGTAGATCGGCCGCGTGAAGGTGTCCGGCCCCTCCACGCTGAGGATGTCGGAGATCTGCGCCACGTCCAGCAGCGCCGCCACGCGCGGCAGGACGTTGCGCGCCGACGCCGTGGCCGGGGCGACGATATGGGTGTAGGCGCCGGCAACGCCGACGATGAGCGCCGCCAGCGGCTCCGCCAGGGCGTGCTCGTAGGCCGGCCCCTCGGCGGCCAGAACCGTGTCGACACCCGCCACGGACGCCGCCGCCCGCGCCGCGTCGGCGACGGAGCCGGCGGCCGCCAGCACGTCGACCGGGGCGCCGATGGCGGCGGCGGCGGCCAGGGCTGCCAGGGTGGCGGGCTTCAGCGCGCCGCCCTCGATGTCGGCGATGACCAGGGTGCGCATCGTCAGATCACCTTCGCTTCGGTCTTCAGCTTGTCCACCAGGGTGGCGACGTCCGGCACCTTGATGCCGGCCTGGCGCTTGGGCGGCTCGGCCACCGCCAGCGTCACCAGGCGCGGCGCCACGTCGACGCCCAGGGCGTCGGGCGTCACGGTGTCCAGCGGCTTCTTCTTCGCCTTCATGATGTTGGGCAGGCTGGCGTAGCGCGGCTCGTTCAGGCGCAGGTCGGCGGTGACCACCGCCGGCAGGGTCAGCTCCACCGTCTCCAGCCCGCCGTCGATCTCGCGCGTCACCGTCACCGTGCCGTC
>NZ_AUCF01000041.1 GCF_000429625.1 Azospirillum halopraeferens DSM 3675 | reverse complement strand
GCGCCGGAGTACGCCCACGGCCTGCCGGAGGCCGTGGCGCCCCTGGTGGCGCGGCTGGCCGGGGAGGGCTACGGCCATGTGCTGGCCGCCGCCACCAGCTACGGCAAGAACCTGCTGCCGCGCGCCGCGGCGCTGCTGGACGTGGCGGCCATCTCCGACATCCTCAGCGTGGAGGGTGAGGACACCTTCACCCGGCCGATCTACGCCGGCAACGCCATCGCCACGGTGCGCTCGTCCGACCCGGTGAAGGTGATCACCGTGCGCACCACCGCCTTCGAGGCGGCAGCGGCGCAGGGCGGTTCGGCGTCCATCGAGACGGTGGACGGCACGGGCGACGCCGGCACGGCGCGCTTCGTCGGCCAGGAGCTGACGACGTCGGAGCGGCCGGAGCTGACGCAGGCGCGCGTGGTGGTGTCGGGCGGGCGCGGTATGGGTTCGGGCGAGAACTTCGCGCTGCTGGAGGCGCTGGCGGACACGCTGGGGGCGGCGGTGGGGGCGAGCCGGGCCGCGGTGGACGCGGGGTTCGTGCCCAACGACTATCAGGTCGGGCAGACCGGCAAGATCGTGGCGCCGGAGCTGTACATCGCCGTGGGCATCTCCGGCGCCATCCAGCACCTGGCCGGCATGAAGGACAGCAAGGTCATCGTTGCCATCAACAAAGATGAGGAAGCGCCCATCTTCCAGATCGCCGACTACGGCCTCGTCGCCGACCTTTTCAAGGCGGTGCCGGAGCTGACGGAAGCCCTGGACAAGGTGCGTTAAGCAAAGCCAATAACCCACCAAACGATCTGCGGGAAAAGCTCCATGTCCACGATCACGAAGATTGGCATCATCGGCGCCGGCCAGATGGGCAGCGGTATCGCCCATGTCTGCGCCCAGGCCGGCTACTCCATTGTTCTCAACGACATCAGCGAGGACGTGCTGACCAAGTCGGTTTCCCTCATCGCCAAGAACATGGACCGGCAGGTCCAGAAGGGCAAGATGAGCGAAGCCGACAAGACCGCGTCGCTCGATCGCATCAAGACCGGCACCGACATGGCGCTGTTCGGCGATTGCGACCTGGTGATCGAAGCAGCGACCGAGAACGAGTCGCTCAAGCGCGACATCTTCAAGAAGCTGGTGCCGAACCTGAAGCCCGAGGCTCTGATCGCCACCAACACCTCCTCGATTTCGATCACCCGCCTGGCGGCGTCGACCGATCGCCCCGCCAAGTTCATGGGCATGCACTTCATGAACCCGGTGCCGGTGATGCAGCTGGTCGAGCTGATCCGCGGCATCGCCACCGATGAGGAGACGTTCTCCGCGGTGCGTGAGCTGACGGCGAAGATCGGTAAGACCGCGGCCGTCGCCGAGGATTTCCCCGCCTTCATCGTCAACCGCATCCTGCTGCCGATGATCAACGAAGCGGTCTACACCCTGTATGAGGGCGTGGGCGGCGTGGAGGCCATCGACACCGCGCTGAAGCTGGGGGCCAATCACCCGATGGGCCCGCTGGAACTGGCGGACTTCATCGGCCTCGACACCTGCCTGGCCGTCATGCAGGTGCTCTACGAGGGTCTGGCCGACTCCAAGTACCGCCCCTGCCCGCTGCTGGTGAAGTACGTCGAAGCCGGCTGGGTCGGCCGCAAGGCGGGCCGCGGCTTTTACGACTATTCCAAGAACCCGCCTGTCCCCACCCGCTGAGCGGAGCGGACCACCGACGGACCTCTTCGGAACCCGCCGCGGCACGGCCGCGGCGGGCTTCGTCGTTCGGGAACAAGCCCCGGCGAATGCTGTTCGCGCTGGCAGATACCGCACTGCCAACGGAGCGTCTTCATGCGCCGACTCCTTGCCGCGGCCTGCGCCGTGGCACTGATCGCCGGACCGGTTCTCGCTCGGCCGGGGGATGCATCAGGGGGCAACCTCGCGCTCCAGGATCGCAACTTCCTGAGAGAAGCCGCGGTCCTTCACATGACCGGCATCCGCAGCGGGAAGATGGCGCAGGACCGGGCGGCGGACGAGCGTGTCCGAACGTTCGGGCGCGCCCTTGCCGACACGCACGCCAGGGCCATAGACGACTTGCAGACCCTGGCGGCCGATGCGGGCGCCACCCTGCCCGATGAGGTGGACCGCGTCACCCGGGGGCGCCTGGAGGCGCTGGCGGAACAGGACGGCGACCGCTTCGACCGCCGCTTCATGGATTTCCAGGACGAGATCCATGCCGCCGCGATCAAGCTGTACGAAGCGAAGGCGGACGGTGCCGACGACGACCGGGTGCGGCGCTACGCCCGCACCACCCTGCCCGACCTTCACGCCCATCACGACCGGGTCCGGGCCACCATGACCGCCCTGACCCGCAGCGCCACCGGCACCCCGCCCCCAGCCCCGGACGCCTCCATCCGCTGATCGCTTCCCCCCAAAAAAAACCGGCGCCCCCGCGAAGGGGCGCCGGTCCGGATGGTATCAGTAGGCGTTCGCCCGTCAGGTGCCCTGCGGCTCCGGATCGAGACCACCCGCTTCCTTGCCGCCGGTGGTCGGCGGGACCGACGCGCGGCGGCCGGGGCCGGCGGGCGCCTTCGGGGTCTGCACCGTCTCCTTGCGGCCGCCGTCCTCGTCGCGGATCAGCGGCTCACCACGCAGCAGCGTGTTGATGTCCTCGCCGCTCAGGGTCTCATACTCCAGCAGGCCCTTGGCCAGCGTGTGGAGCTGATCGATGTTCTCCGTCAGGATGCGCTTCGCCTCGCCGTAGGAGTCGTCGACGATCCGGCGGATCTCCTCGTCCACCACCTGGGCGGTGTGATCGGACATGTTCTTGTGCTGGGTGACGGAGTGGCCGAGGAAGACCTCCTGCGTCGGCTCGCCGTACAGCAGCGGGCCCAGCTTGTCGCTCATGCCCCACTCGGTGACCATACGGCGTGCCATGTCCGTGGCCATCTTGATGTCGCCCGAGGCGCCGGTGGTGACCCGCTCGCGACCGAAGATCAGCTCCTCGGCGATGCGGCCGCCCATGGCGACGCGCAGGTCCGCCTGCAGCTTCGCCTGGCTCAGCGAGATGCGGTCACCCTCCGGCAGGCGCATCACCATGCCCAGCGCACGGCCGCGCGGGATGATGGTGGCCTTGTGGACCGGATCGCTGTCGGGCTGATGGATGGCGACGATGGCGTGGCCGGCCTCGTGATAGGCGGTCAGCTTCTTCTCGTCCTCGGTCATGACCATGGAGCGGCGCTCCGCCCCCATCATGACCTTGTCCTTGGCGCCCTCGAACTCCGCCATGCCGACCACGCGCTTGCCCATGCGGGCGGCGAGCAGGGCCGCTTCGTTCACCAGGTTGGCGAGATCGGCGCCGGAGAAGCCGGGCGTGCCGCGGGCGATGATCTTCGCGTCCACGTCCGGGGCCAGCGGCACCTTGCGCATGTGGACCTTGAGGATCTTCTCGCGGCCCAGCACGTCGGGGTTGGGCACCACCACCTGCCGGTCGAAGCGGCCCGGACGCAGCAGCGCGGGGTCGAGCACGTCGGGCCGGTTGGTCGCGGCGATGAGGATGACGCCCTCGTTCGCCTCGAAGCCGTCCATCTCGACCAGGAGCTGGTTGAGGGTCTGCTCACGCTCGTCGTTGCCGCCACCGAGTCCGGCGCCGCGGTGGCGACCCACCGCGTCGATCTCGTCGATGAAGATGATGCACGGCGCGTTCTTCTTGCCCTGCTCGAACATGTCGCGCACGCGGCTGGCGCCGACGCCCACGAACATCTCCACGAAGTCGGAGCCGGAGATCGTGAAGAACGGCACGTTGGCCTCGCCCGCCACGGCACGTGCCGTCAGCGTCTTACCGGTACCCGGCGGACCCACGAGCAGCACGCCCTTCGGGATCTTGCCGCCCAGGCGCTGGAACTTCTGCGGGTCCTTCAGGAACTCCACGATTTCCTGAAGCTCCTGCTTGGCCTCGTCGATGCCGGCCACGTCGTCGAAGGTGACGCGGCCGACCTTCTCGGTGAGCAGACGCGCCCGGCTCTTGCCGAAGCCCATAGCCTTGCCGCCGCCCGACTGCATCTGGCGCATGAAGAAGATCCAGACGCCGATGAGCAGCAGCATCGGGAACCAGGACAGCAGCACGCTGAACAGCGAGGGGACGTTGCTGTCGTCCGGAACGGCGCTGATGCGCACGTTGCGCTCCGCCAGACGCTCCACCAGGTTGGCGTTCGGCGGGACATAGGTGCTGAACGACCGGCCATCGGTGAAGTGCCCGGTCACCTGGTCGCCCTTGATGGTCACGTCGGCCACCTGCCCGCGATTCACCTCGGCGAGAAGCTCGCTGAACGGCACCGTGGTCTGCGGGCTGCGGGTGGAGGAACTCTGGAACAGGTTGAACAACGCCACCAGCAGGAGGCCGATGATGATCCAGAGCGCGAGATTTTTGCCGAAGTTGTTCACGTTACACGCCTTTCTGCGAACCCTGCTCCGATCGGATTTCGGACCCGGAGGCCCACCCCCAATCCCACGGGCACGTCCACGAGATTAGATAATGCCGGACCCGTCTTTAACAACCGGAAAAGCTGGCCCTCCCAGGGGCATCCGCGGAGTGAACGCTACGTGTGCGGTCCAGTTCAACGGACCGCGGCGAACCCCTACCGACGGGACCGCCACCACCCCTTCGGCGTCCCACAGAGCGGGTAGCGTGACCCGCACGGCACCCGGCAGGGCAAGACGCTCCACCTCCGGCCGGAGAGCCCGCGCAGCCCGCCACCCGGCGGTACCGGAGCACGCCACCGTCAGCCCCGGCGGCGCGTCGGGCGACAGGACGACGCGGAAGCGGTCATCCCACAGGACGACCTCCCCCGGCCGTGCCGGAACGGCCCCCGCCGTGGCCCGCGGCTCCCGGGCGATCACAGTTTTTCCACGGTGGGACAGGACGATGCAGCCGGCCAGGGTGCGCCCGGCGGGAAGGCCGCCGGCGATCTCCGCGTACAGCCGTTCCAGCCGTTCGGCGCGGGGCGGGTACGGAGCGCCGCCGACACAGGCGACGGCGGCGGAGAGCGCGCGCAACCCCACCTCGTCCGGTGCCGCGGCCAGGGTGGCGGTATCGAGGCGCAGCCAGCCTTCCGGGAACACCTCCGCCGCATCGGCGAGCAGCACGGCCGTCGCCTCCTCCAGCGCCCGGCGGGCGCGGGCGGCGCGGCGGGCGGTGTCGCACAACCGATCGGCGCTCAGCCCCTCCGCCGACAGCAGCGGGGCAACGGCGCGCAGACGGCCCCGCGCATAGGCCGCGGAGCGGTTGGACGGATCCTCGATCCAGGGCTGGCCGAACGCCCGGCATGTGGCCTCCAGGGACGTCCGGGGCACGTCCAGCAGCGGGCGCACCACGCGCACCGGCCCCTCCCAGCGCAGCGGCGCCATGCCGGCCAGACCGTCGATGCCGCTGCCGCGCGACAGGCGCAGCAGCACCGTTTCGGCCTGGTCGTCCCGGTGGTGGGCCAGCAGCAGGTGCAGGATGCCCTCATCCCGGCAGCGCTCGGTCAGCAGGCGCCGCCGCGCCGTCCGGGCGGCGTCCTGGATGCCCGCGGCGGGCTTGCCGCCCTGCCAGCGCAGGGTGGCGTGGGCAATGCCATGCGCCGCCATCCAGCCGGCGACCCGAACGGCCTCCTCCGCTGACCCGGCGCGCAGGCCGTGGTCGACGGTCAGCGCCAGCACGGCGCCGCCGCGCGCCGCTGCCCAGCGCTGGGCGAGCACCGTCAGGGCCAGACTGTCGGCGCCGCCGGAGACGCCGACGGCAAGGCGCGGCCGCGCCTCGAAGCCGCCGATCCGGGCGAGCCGGTCGGCGAACCCGGCGTCGGAGAGGGGGGAAACCGTCGGCGCTGCGGCGTTCACGCCGCGATCAGCCCGGACAGTTGAGCTTCTTGCGCTCCTGGTCGGCGCGGCGCTTGACGCTGGCCGCCGCCTCCGGGAATCGGGTGACGAGCTGGGTGAAGGCGGTGCACGCCTCCTGCTTCTTGTTCAGCTTCGTCAGCGACATGCCCAGCTTGAGAAGGCTGTCGGGAGCCTTGCTCGACTTCGGGTACTTCTGGAACGCCTCGGCGAAGGCGACGGCCGCTTCCGCATGCTTGTCGCGCACGTAATAGGTTTCGCCCAGCCAGTATTGGGCGTTGGCGGCGTACTGGTGGGACTTGTTCTTCGCCAGGAACTGGGTGAAGGCGGCCTCCGCCTTGGCGTATTCGGACTGGCGAAGCAGTTCGAAGGCGTGCTCGTACTGCCGCACCGGGTCGGCGTTGGCGGGCAGGGATTGGGTCTGGGCCACCTGCGGGCCGGCCGGCTTCTGCCCCGGCGGCGGTCCCCCCGCAGCGGGAGGCGACGCGGGAGCAGCCGCGGCCGGGGGTGCTGCGGGCGCCGGAGCGGCGCCGGCGCCGCCACCCGACGAACCGCCACGGCCGCTTTCGATCTGCTGCAGGCGGAAGTCGATGTCGCCGTTCATGCGGTCCAGCCGGTCCCGGAGCTGGGAGAGCTGGTAGGTCGCCTCTTCATACTTGCCGGTCAGTTCCGACAGGGCGCGCTCCAGGCGCTGCAGGCGGATCTCGAAATCGGCGGCCAGCGACGGCGGAATGGCGGCACCGCCCTGCGCCACATCGAAAGCCTGTGCCACCTCCATCCGCACGCCCGCCGCGGCGACGCCGGCCTCCAGCCGGTCCAACCGGTGGGCAAGGGAGTCCGAGTCCTGAGCCGACGCGGGCGCGGCCAGCAGAAGGCCGCCCAGCAGCAGCGCGGCAAACGACGTCGACGTCTTCGATCCGGATCTCATGACCACCGTTTCCCCTGCACGCTCCGCCGGCGCGAACCGCTCCGCCGGCGACCCTGCGCGACCACGGGGGCGAAAATATGGCGCCGCCGCCGCGAAGGAAAGCGGCATTTTGGCGGTGCGGTCCGGCACCCCTCTCATGCGAAACGCCGCCCCGGGTTGCCCCGGAGCGGCGTTTGCAACACGGTCCCGTCGGGACGCGGCCGGTCGTCAGTCGACGACGGTCACGCCGCGGCGGTTCTGGGCCCAGGCCGCCTCGTTCGAGCCGAGGACCGCCGGGCGCTCCTTGCCGTAGGAGATGGTCTTGACGCGGGCCGGGTTGATGCCCTGCGCGACCATGTAGTTCTTCACGGAGTTGGCGCGACGCTCACCGAGCGCCAGGTTGTACTCGCGCGTGCCGCGCTCGTCCGCATGGCCTTCGACGGTCACGGTGACGTTCGGGTAGGTCTTCAGCCACTGGGACTGGCGCTCCAGGGTGGCGCGGGCCTCCGGCGACAGGTCGTAGCGGTCGAAACCGAAGAACACGCGGTCGCCGACGTTGACGACCAGATCCTCCTGCGAGCCCGGACGGATCTGGCTCGTCTGGGCGGTGCCGGTGCCGGTCGCAGCCCCGGAATCCTGCGGCGCGGTTTCGCACGCGGCGACGAGGGCGACGGCGGCGATCAGGCTCAGATACTTCATACGCATGTGATGGACCCCCTTGTGCGAAACACTGATAGCTTCGCGGTAGAACATTCGCGCTGGACGCTGACTTTCTCGCGCTGCGCCGCCAGACCCCGACGGCTCAGCGTATTTACTTCCGAGCTTGGTAACCGCGTCGTCACGCGGCGCGGAAAATAGTGCTACTCCTTTAGGGAATCAAGGGCGACCAAGCGGGATCCGAAGCATCCAGCGGCGTCGACACCCGCCGTTCATTAATGCCTGTGACATCAATGGAATGAAGCTTCGCGACGCGCCCGCGGCCGTCGCCCGACGGGGTCTCCTTGAAGTACATCAGCACGCGGCCGTTGGGGGCCCAGGTCGGTCCCTCCACATGGAAGGCCTCGGTCAGGATGCGCTCACCCGTGCCGTCGGGCCGGATGACGCCGACCGCGAACGAGCCGCCGCGCTGGCGCGTGAAGGCGATGAGGTCACCGCGCGGCGACCACACCGGCGTGCCGTACCGGCCGTCGCCGAAGGTCAGCCGCTTCACGCCGGAACCGTCGGCGCCCATGACGTAGAGCTGCTGGCTGCCGCCGCGGTCCGATTCGAAGACGATGCGGCTGCCATCGGGAGAATAGCTGGGGGCGGTGTCGATGCCGGGGCTGTCGGTCAACTGCGTCTGGCGGCGGGTGCGCAGGTCCAGCGTGTAGATGTCGGTGTTGCCGTTCTGCGCCATGCTCATGACGACGCGGTTGCCGTCGGGCGAGAAGCGCGGTGCGAAGGTCATGCCGGGGAAGTCGCCCAGCACCTCCTGCTTGCCGGTGTCGATGTTGAACAGGTACACGCGCGGCCGCTTGTTGAAGTACGACATGTACGTGATTTCCTGGGCCGTCGGCGAGAAGCGCGGCGTCAGCACCAGGGTTTGGCCGTCGGTGAGGAACTGATGGTTCTCGCCGTCCTGGTCCATGATGGCCAGGCGCTTCTGGCGGGCGTTGGCGGGACCCGACTCGGCGATGTAGACGATGCGCGTGTCGAAATAGCCGTCCTCGCCGGTCAGCCGCTTGTAGATGGCGTCGGCGATGATGTGGGCGATGCGGCGCCAGCTGTCGTGGGTGGCGGTGTAGGACAGGCCCGCCATGTACTGGCCGGCCACCACGTCCCACAGGCGGAAGTCCACCTTCATGCGGCCGTCGCCTGTGGTCTGGACGCTGCCGGCCACCAGGGCCTGGGCACCGATGGCGCGCCAGTCGGCATAGCGCGGCTCACCCGCCTGCAACTGCTCGGGCGATTGCAGGAACGCCTGGGGGTTGACCGGCCGGAACAGGCCGGAACGCTCCAGGTCGGCGGCGATGACGCCGGACATGTCGCGCCCGACCTGCACCTCCCGCCCGCCGGCGCCGTGGAAGCTCGTCACCGCGATGGGCAACGGCTCGGTCACGCCGCGGGTGATGTCGATGCGCAGCTCGGCGCGCGCCGGTTGCGGTGCCGCCACGCCGAGGGCGAGCAGCAGGGCCGCGGCGACGCCGGCGAGCCGCAGCAGAGGCCTGAATGTCGTCTTCATGGTCAGAACATGTCCCTCGGGTCGAACTTGAACACGATGGTGCGCCACTTGTCGTACGTATCCGGCGTGAACTCGCCGGGCAGCAGGTCGAGCGGGCTGGACCGCATGATCGCCCGCACCGCCGCATCGGCGGAGGCACGGAACGCCGCGTCGGAGCGGTAGCGGGGCAGGTACTGGGGATCGATCTCGGCCCGCACGACCGTGCGGTCGCGCGCCACCTCGATGCGGATCTCCACCACCATGCTCGCCGAATCCCGGCGGCCCGGGTCGAAGTTCCAGTTCTTGCTCACCTGGCCGCGGATGGCGTCGATCGCCCGGCCGGACGGCTGGAACGGCTTGTCGGGACCGGCCGCCGCCACCCTCGCACCGGACGGCGCCGGAGCGGGAGCGGGCTGCGACGACGGCTTGGGAAGGTCCTTCTTCAGGTCGTCGACGCTCGCCAGCAGGCTCGCCAAAGGATCCTCGGGCTTCTTCGGCTCGGGCTTCTTCGGCTCCGGCTTGGCAGGCTCAGGCTTCTTCGGTTCCGGCTTCGGCGGTTCGGGCTTCTTCGGTTCCGGTTTGGGCGGCTCGGGCCTGGCAGGCTCGGGCTTCGGCGGCTCCGGTTTGGGAGGCTCCGGCTTCGGTGGCTCGGGCTTCGGCGGCTCGGGCCTGGGCGGCTCGGGCTTGCGCGGCTCCGGCCGCGGTGTCGGCACGGGCGACGGTTCCGGTGTCGGAGGCGGCGGCGGCGGGGGTGGCGGCTCGGGTGCGCGGCGCGGCGGCTCCGGCTCGCGCGGCGGCGGCGGAAGCTGGGCGAGCTTGGGCGGCTCCGGCGCCTTGGGCGGCGGCGGGGGCGGCGGCGGGGCCTCGGCCACCGGCTCGGGCGGCGGCGGGGCCGGCTTGCTCTCCGGCACCACCGGGCGCGGCGGCTGCGGGCGCGGCTCGCCGCGGTCCACCCGCGCCGCCTGCGTCACCTCGCCCAGGTCCACGATCTCGATCGGGATCGACGGCGGGATGTCAAGGGTGCGATCGCTGGGCGGCAGGCCGAGCACGACCAGCGCGATCAGCGCCCCGTGCAGCACCGCCGATGCGATCAGGTGTTGGCGCATGTGCGATCCCGTCGTCTCAGCGCACCGGTTTGGCCGCCGGCGTGCCGACCACCGGGCCCTGCGGCCCGGCAACGGCGTTCGGCAGCTCGGCCACCAGGCCGACCTTCTTGAATCCGGCGGCGCTCATGGTGCCCATGACCTCCAGCATCTTGCCGTAGGCGATGGCGCCGTCCCCGCGCACGAGGATGCGGGCTTCGGGGTTGGAGCCGGTGATCGCCACCAGCAGCGGCACCATGGCGCCGATCTCCACCCGCTGCTCCTGCACGAACACGGTGCCGTCGCGCTGCACGGTGACGAACAGCGGGTCCTTCTGCGCCTCCAGCGGGGCGGCGTTGGTCTTGGGCAGATCGACCGGGACGCCGACCGTCAGCAGCGGCGCCGCCACCATGAAGACGATCAGCAGCACCAGCATGACGTCGATGAAGGGCGTCATGTTGATGTCGGACATGGCGCGGTAGGCGCGCCGGCGTCCGCGGCCGTGGCTGCCCCTGGCTGCGAGCTGGGCTCCCATCTCAGGCGGCCCCCCGTTCCTCGAGGTAGCGCGACAGGATGGACGAGAACTCGCCGGAGAACGCCTCCAGGCGGTCGGCGTAGCGCGCCAGGTCGGTGGTGAACTTGTTGTAGGCGACGACCGCGGGAATGGCCGCCAGCAGGCCCATGGCGGTGGCGAACAGCGCCTCGGCGATGCCCGGCGCCACCACGGCGAGGCTGGTGTTGTTGGACGCGGCGATCGAGGTGAAGGAGTTCATGATGCCCCACACCGTGCCGAACAGGCCGATGAAGGGCGCCACCGAACCGACCGAGGCGAGGAAGGTCATATAGCGCTCGGCGCGCGCCATCTCGCGGCCGATCGTCACCGACATCACCCGCTCCACCCGCTGCTGCAGCGACGCCTTCATGGCGCTGCCGAAGCCGCGGTCGGCGGCGTGCCGCCATTCCCGCATGCCCGCGGCGAAGGTCGCGGACATGGGGTCCTCCGGCCGCTGGCCGATGCGGTCGTAGAGCTGGTCCAGCGAACCGCCGGACCAGAAGCTCTCCTCGAACGCGTCGGCCTGGGCGTTGAGACGGCGGATGCGCATCACCTTCTCGATGACGATCGCCCAGCACCAGACCGAGGCGAGCAGCAGCAGCACCATCACCGACTTGACCACCAGGTCGGCCTGCATGAACAGGCCCCACATGGTGATATCGTGAACCTGGGCAACCGCGCCCGCGGCATTCATGGCTTGCTCCATCGCTGTCAGTCTCGTGTCTGGCGTTGGTACAGGTCGAAAAGCGCCTCGCGCACGGCCGCCGGCAAGCGGGCCGGCCGTCCGGTGCGATTGATCATCGCGATCGTCAGATCCGCCCGCGCGAGGAGATGCCCGTCGCGACGGACCGATTGTGCTACTGCGAAGGAGGCGCCGCCGATATCGGTGATCCTCGTCTCCACTTCAAGCGTGTCTTCGAGCCGGGCGGGAGCGACAAAATCGATCTTCACCCTGCGTACCGCAAATGACACACCCGCCTCCCCGGCGAGCGCGCCGTGGCTGAGGCCCAGCCGGCGCAGCATCTCCGAGCGTGCCCGTTCGACGAAGCGCAGATAGTTGGCGTGATAGACGATGCCCCCGGCATCCGTGTCCTCGTAATAGACGCGCAAGGGGAAGCGGTGCGTCCCGTCCGGGGCGAAGAATCCCGACAGATCAGGCATCGTCGCCTCCCCCGTCCCGATCTCCGTCCCCGTCCGCCGGCGGCAGCCGGTCCAGCAGGTCGAACTGGCGCGCCGGCGCGGCCGGCGGGTTGAGGCCGAGATAGCGGAATCCCTGGTCGGTCAGCATGCGCCCGCGCGGCGTGCGCTGCAGGAATCCCTGCTGGATCAGGTAGGGTTCCACCACCTCCTCCAGCACGTCGCGCTGCTCGCCCAGCGCCGCCCCCAGCGTCTCCACGCCCACCGGGCCGCCGCCGTAGTTCTGCGCGATGATGCCGAGATAGCGGCGGTCCATGCTGTCGAGCCCCAGGGGATCGACCTCCAGCCGGGTCAGCGCGGCGTCGGCCGCCCGCTTGTCCACCTCCTCCACACCGGCCACCGAGGCGAAATCGCGCACCCGGCGCAACAGGCGCCCGGCCACGCGCGGCGTCCCGCGCGAGCGGTTGGCGATCTCCCGCGCCCCCTCGGGCGTGATGGCCATGCCGAACACCCCGGCGGCGCGGCGCACGATCAGCTCCAGCTCGTCCGGCTCGTAGAATTGCAGGCGCACGGGGATGCCGAAGCGTTCGCGCAGCGGCCGGGTGATGAGGCCGGAGCGGGTGGTGGCCCCCACCAGGGTGAAGGGCGGCAGGTCGATGCGGATGGAGCGCGCCGACGGCCCCTCGCCGATGATCAGGTCGAGCTGGAAATCCTCCATCGCCGGGTACAGCACCTCCTCGACCGCGGGGTTGAGGCGGTGGATCTCGTCGATGAACAGCACGTCGTGGGGTTGCAGGTTGGTCAGCAGCGCCGCGAGGTCGCCGGCCCGCGCGATCATCGGGCCGGAGGTGGCGCGGAACCCGACGCCGAGTTCGCGGGCGACGATCTGCGCCAGCGTCGTCTTGCCCAGCCCCGGCGGGCCGAACAGCAGCACATGGTCCAACGCCTCGCCGCGGCCGCGGGCGGCCCGGATGAACACCGACAGGTTCTCGCGCGCCTGGCGCTGGCCGATGAACTCCGCCAGGGACAACGGGCGGATCGACGCCTCCGCGGCGTCGCCGCTGCCGGCGCCGGTCTGCACCAGCCGGTCGTTCCCGGGGCCGGCGGTCATTGGCTCAGTTCCTTCAGGGCGATGCGGATCAGGTCGCCGACCGCGGCATCGTCACCGGCGGTGCGCAGGGCAGCCACCGCGGCGCCGTACGCCTCGGACCGGCCGTAGCCCAGGTTGACCAGCGCCGACACCGCGTCGGCCATGGCGCCGCCGCCGGCCGCCGCGGCCGGCGGCGCCCCTTTGGCCGCCGCACCCGCCGGGGCGGCGGCTCCGGCGGCGATGGTGCCCACCTTGTCCTTGAGTTCGTTGATGATGCGCGCCGCCAGCTTCGGCCCGACGCCGTCGGCCCGGCTGAGCGCCGTCTTGTCCTGCGCCGCGATGGCGTGGGAGAGCTGGTCGGCGTCGAGCACCGACAGGATCGCCAGCGCCGAGCGCGCCCCCACCCCCTGGATGGCGGTGAGCATGCGGAACCAGTCCCGCTCGCCCGCGTCGGCGAAGCCGTAGAGCACGATGCGGTCGTCGCGCACGAACGTCTCGACCACCAGCGCCGCCCGCCCGCCGCGCTCCAGCCGCGCCAGCGTGCGGCCGGAGCAGGTCAGCAGGTACCCCACCCCGTTGACGTCCAGCACCACCCAGTCGGCCCCGGACGAGTCCACGCTGCCCGTGAGTTTGGCGATCACGAAGAACCTCCCTGCAAGCCGTTACCCTCCCGCCGCCACACGGCCCAGGTGTTGCGGTGATGGGCGTGGCAGATGGCCACGGCCAGCGCGTCCGCGGCGTCGGGGCTGGTGATGGCGCAGCCGGGCAGCAGGGCCCGCACCATGGTCTGCACCTGCGCCTTGGCGGCGCGTCCGGCGCCCACCACGGCCTTCTTCACCATGTTGTTGGGGTATTCGGCCACCGCCAGCCCGGCCTGCGCCGGCACCAGCAGGGCCACGGCGCGGGCCTGGCCCAGCTTGAGGGTGGAGACGGCGTTGGTGTTGACGAAGGTTTCCTCCACCGCCGCCTCGTCGGGCCGGTAGTGCGCCACCACGGCGCTCAGCGCCTCGTGGAGCTGGCACAGCCGCTGCGCCAGCGGACAGCGGTCGTCGGAATGGACGGCACCGTCGGCCACGTGGCGCAGGCGGTTGCCCGCCACGTCCACGATGCCCCAGCCGGTGTGCCGCAGCCCCGGGTCGATTCCCAGGAGCCGCAGCGCGGGCGTTTCCGCCATGGCCGCACCTCTGCCCTGCCCCACCGGCGGCTCCTTCGGATCAGGCGGTCAGCCGCTCCATGACGTCGGCCGGGATGTCGAAGTTGCCTTCGACCGTCTGCACGTCGTCGTTGTCTTCCAGCACGTCCAGCAGCTTCAGCAGGCTGGCGGCGGCCTCCTCCGACGGGGCGACGGTGTTGAGCGGCTTCCACGTCAGGCGGGCGCTCTCGGCGCCGGAGAACTTCTCCTCCAGCGCGTCGCGCACGGCGGCGAAGTTTTCCACGGTGGTCGTGACCTCGTGGCCGTTCTCATCGGATTCCACATTGTCGGCGCCCGCCTCCAGCGCCGCCTCGAACATGGCGTCGGCGGAGGCGGCGGAGGCGGGGTAATAGACCGCACCGACGCGCGAGAACATGAAGCTGACCGAGTTGGTCTCGCCCAGGGACCCGCCGTACTTGGTGAAGGCGGAGCGCACCTCGGCGGCGGTGCGGTTGCGGTTGTCGGTCAGCGCCTCGACGATCAGCGCGACGCCGCCCGGACCGTAGCCCTCGTAGCGGACCTCTTCATAGTTGGCGTCGTCGCCGCCGCCGGGCGTGCCCTGCTTGATGGCGCGGTCGATGCGGTCGCGCGGCATGTTCTGCGCCCGCGCGGCCAGGATGGCGGCGCGCAGGCGCGGGTTCGCGGCCGGATCGGGCAGGCCCCCCTTCGCGGCGACGGTGATCTCGCGCGCCAGCTTGTTGAAGATCTTGGACCGCTTGGCGTCCTGCGCGCCCTTGCGGTGCATGATGTTCTTGAACTGTGAATGACCGGCCATGCGTCGGACGAGCCTCGATCAAGGTATTGAAAGAAATGCCGGACGGGGCACGCGCCGGACACTGCATGTGGTGGACGCCCCCGCCCCTTCGGGGGCGACACGAACACCCTCCGGCTTAGAAAGTCAATATGGCGAGATTGCGGCCGTCCGGCCCCGTTCGCGGTAGGCCCCACCCGAAAGCGGCACGCCGCCCGTGACGGTGCCGCGGCCCTACGCCACCCCGTGCCGGTTGGCCGGCCACCAGTCCTCGTCCAGGATCTGCCCGATGGTGTAGGGGCAATCGGCAGGGACGGCGTCGTCGCTAATGGTGTCGGTCTTCAGACTGCCGGTGGCATCCTTGCGCCCGCGCGCCCATGCCGGATCCAGGATTTCGTCGAGCTTGGCCCGCAGGCTCGGGCTGTCGTTCAGGATATCGATGGCGGCACGCCGGCCGTCGACGACCGACAGCTTCCAGCCCCGGCGCGGGAGGCGCGCCGGCGAGTGCTCCAGCTTCAGCAGGTGTTCGAGCACCCGCGCCAACTGGTTGCCAAGCGCCCGCCGGTCGCTGCGCCCCATGCTTTCCACCTCCTCGGCCAGATTCTCCCAGTCCACGGGGAGGTTGGCCCCCGACGACGCCGCCTCGCGCAGACGCGCCGCCTGGTCGACGGTCCAGGCGTAGAAATCCTCGTCGTACCGGGCGGTGTGGCCCATGGGGACCTCCGGGGGCTTGTCAGCGTCGCGACGGCATATGCTGGCTCAACCGGCCGCCCAGGCGCAACGGTTCGATATGGGTGGCCAGGCCGGTCCGATCGTCGGTTTCCACATAGACGCCGCACACGGTGGCCTCGCCCTCGGCCGGGCTCAGCCGCTCGGTCGGCAGCTTGCGGATCAGCTTGGCCATGGCGACCTGCTTCTTCATGCCGATGGCGCTGTCGTAGTCGCCGCACATGCCGGCGTCGGTCATGTAGGCGGTGCCGCCCGGCAGGATGGTGTGGTCGGCGGTGGGCACGTGGCTGTGGGTGCCGACCACCAGGGACACGCGGCCGTCCAGGTGATGGCCCATGATCATCTTCTCGCTGGTCGCCTCGCCGTGGAAGTCCAGCACCACCGCGTCCACCCCGCCCGGCCCCATGCGGTGGGTGCGCAGCACCCGGTCCACCGCCGCGAAGGGGTCGTCCAGCGGGTCCATGAACAGGCGCGCCATGGCGTTCATCACCAGCACCGAGCGCCGGCCGCGGGTTTGCAGCAGCACATAGCCCCGCCCCGGGGTGCCCTCCGGATAGTTCAGCGGCCGCAGGATGCGCGGGTGCTGGTCGATGGTCGACACCAGTTCCTTCTGGTCCCAGGCATGGTTGCCGGTGGTGACGACGTCGACGCCCGCCTCGAAGAAGTCCGTGGCGATGCGGACGGTGATGCCGAAGCCGCCGGCGGCGTTCTCGCCGTTGACCACCAGAAGGTCGGGGTCGAGCGTCTCACGGATGCGCGGCACCGCCGCGATCACCGCATCGCGCCCGCTGCGCCCGACCACATCACCCAGGAACACCAGTCTCATCACACCGCCTTGCATCTCAATCCGTCGTCGTCCCGCCGATCCGCAGCGCCTCGCGCTCGGTCACGATCCAGTCCAGGGGCTCGTCGTGGGGGCCGTGCGGCACCTGCCCCACCTCCTGCGCCGCGAAGCCCACGCCCACCGCCAGCGCCGGCCGCCCCGCCGCGCGGAGCCCGGCCAGGGTGCGGTCGTAATAACCGGCGCCATAGCCCAGCCGGTGCCCGCTGCGGTCGAACGCCAGGAACGGCACCAGCAGCACCGCCGGCACCACCTCCGGCACGCACTCCGCCGGTTCGCGGATGCCATAGCGGCCGTCGTGCATGGGGGTGTCCGGCCCCTGCCAGGCCCGGAAGCGCAGCGGCGTCCCGCGCGGGCCGGACACCGGCAGCGCCGCCGTGCGCCCGCCCTCCACAAGATGCAGCAGCAGCGGCCGCACGTCGAGTTCGGAACCGAGCGGCCAGTACCCCGCCACCGGCCCGTCGGGCAGCGGCACCTCGGCCGCCACCCGGTCGCGCACGGCGCGGGCCAGGCGGCTGCACGTTTCGGGGTCGGTGATGGCGTCGCGCAGCACCCGGGCGCGCAGCCGGGCCGCGGCCTTGGCCTCGCCGGGGTCGCTCATGGCGTGCCGGGGGCAGCGGGGGGAAAAGGGCGGAAGGTGCCGCCTCGGCCGTTGGTCATGTGCCTATCCTCCACGGCCTGCCTGAGCAGGTGGGCGCCGTATTACCGAGACCACGGCCTCGGCAGGGACAGCTCCCGGGACTTTAGGGTTATCGGCCCTGGGGATTAATGCGACCTGACGCACCAGGCAGCGAGCCTTCCTGTCCCAATACCTAGGCGCGTTCGAGCCGCGCTGCAACCTCTTCGATGCGCCGGGTGATGCCATCGACCGCTTCGACCATCTCCGCCTCCTCCGACGGGCGCAGCAGGGCGGACGGCGCCACGGCGCGGCCGGCCAGCAGATCCTGCAGCTCGTCGGCCAGCACCAGGCAGGTCATCACCAGCATCGGCGCCTCCGCGGCGGAGCGCCCGCCCCCCGTCAGCTCCTTCAGGCGCCGGTCCACATAGGCTGCCAGCTCGCGCAGCCGATCCTCCTGGCCCGGTTCGCAGGCCAGCAGGTAGGCCCGGCCGTTCACCTCGATCTCGACGCGCTTCATGGGGTTTCGTTCTCCAGAACCGCTTCCAGCCGGCCGATGGCGGCCTCCAGGCGGTGCGACACCGCTTCGGCGTTGGCCCGGGCCGCGTCCCGCTCGCTGCGCGCTTCCCGCAACGCCTCGCTCAACTCCGCCTCGCGGCGCCCGGCCCGGCCCTCGCGCGCCGCGGCCGCATTCTCCAGCCGGTCCACGGCCTTGCCGAGACGGAACAGCGCGTCCTTCAGGGCGTCCATGCGGGATCCGGGCCTTTCGCAGTTGCACAATAAGGGGACCCCCTACAGTTGGGACGGTTCGCGGGCGGCGTCAACCGGAAAAGGGGTGCTTGCCCGACGGCCGGAGGAACCCGACCCACCCGTTCGTGCATGGCATTTCCTGCCCATTCGCGTGTTGACCACGGTGCCGCGTATCTGCATGGTGCGGCCATCCGGCGGGGTCCCGGCGCGGCCCCGGCGGGAACGTCGTGTGAAAACGCCGTCGCGCCGTTCTCGGGAACCCAGAAAACATGACCGCACCCACCGCAGACGTATCCCTGGAGACCATGGCCAGCGCCATCCGCGCCCTCGCCATGGACGCCGTCGAGGCCGCGAAATCCGGCCATCCGGGCATGCCCATGGGCATGGCCGACGTCGCCACGGTGCTGTTCTCGCGGTTCCTGAAGTTCGATCCCGCCCACCCCACCTGGCCCGACCGCGACCGCTTCGTCCTGTCGGCCGGCCACGGCTCGATGCTGATCTACGCGCTGGCCCACCTGACGGGCTACGAGCGCATGACCATCGACCAGCTCAAGGCGTTCCGTCAGCTCGGCAGCCTGACCCCCGGCCACCCCGAGGTGGACCCGGAGATCGGCGTGGAGATGACCACCGGACCGCTCGGCCAGGGCATCTCGACCGCGGTCGGCATGGCGCTGGCCGAGCGGATCGCCAACGCCCGCTTCGGCGGCGACCTGGTCGATCACTTCACCTACGTCATCGCGTCGGACGGCGACCTGATGGAGGGCGTGAGCCACGAGGCGTGCTCGCTGGCCGGCCACCTGAAGCTGAACCGGCTGATCGTGCTGTGGGACGACAACCACATCTCCATCGACGGCTCCACCGACCTCAGCTTCACTGACGACACGCAGGCGCGCTTCCGCGCCTACGGCTGGGACGTCCGGGCCGTGGACGGCCACGACATCGCCGCCGTCGCCGATGCCATCGCGGCGGCGCAGGCCAGCGACAAGCCGTCGTTCATCGCCTGCCGCACCATCATCGGCAAGGGCGCGCCCAACAAGCAGAACACCCACGGCTGCCACGGCTCGCCGCTGGGCCTGGACGAGGTGAAGGCGACCCGCGACAACATCGGCTGGCCGCACGAGCCGTTCGTGATTCCGCAGGAGGTCGTGGACGCCTGGCGCGCCGCCGGCCGCCGCTCCGCCGACGCCTACGCCGCGTGGGAGGGCCGCCATGGCGCCCTCGACCCGGCCGCCCGCTCGGCCTTCGACGCGGCCATGAGCGGCGGCGCCCCGGCGGCTCTGCCGGAGGCGATCGAGTCGTTCAAGGCGAAGGTGTCGGCCGAGAAGCCGAGCTGGGCCACCCGCGTGGCGTCGGGCAACGTGCTGGAGGTGCTGGTCCCGGCGGTGCCGGAGCTGGTCGGCGGCTCCGCCGACCTCACGCCGTCCAACAACACGAAGGTGAAGAACACCGCCGACGTGCAGGCCGGCAGCTACGGCGGCCGCTATGTGCGCTACGGCGTGCGCGAGCACGGCATGGCCACCGTCATGAACGGCATGGCGCTGCACCGCGGCGTCATCCCCTACGGCGGCACCTTCATGCAGTTCGCCGACTATTGCCGCCCCGCCATCCGCCTGGCCGCGCTGATGAAGCAGCGCGTCGTCTTCGTGATGACCCACGACAGCATCGGCCTGGGCGAGGACGGCCCCACCCACCAGCCGGTGGAGCATCTGGCCGCCCTGCGCGCCATCCCCAACCTGCTGGTGATGCGCCCCGCCGACGCGGTGGAAACCGCCGAGTGCTGGCAGATCGCGCTGGAAAGCACGGACGCCCCGTCGGTGCTGGCGCTGACCCGCCAGAACCTGCCGACCCTGCGCACGGAGCACACGGCCGAGAACCGCAGCGCGAAGGGCGCCTACGTCCTGGCCGAGGCGGAGGGGACGCGCGCCGTCACCCTGCTCGCCACGGGGTCGGAGGTGTCCATCGCCATGGACGCCCGCCGCACCCTGCAGGCCGAAGGCATCGGCACCGCCGTCGTCTCCATGCCCTGCTGGGAGCTGTTCGAGCGCCAGCCGGAGTCCTACCGGGCCGAGGTGCTGGGCAACGGCGTCACAGTGGCGATCGAAGCGGCGGTGCGCCAGGGCTGGGACCGCTGGATCGGCCGCGACGGCGCTTTCGTCGGCATGGCCGGGTTCGGCGAATCCGCCCCCTATCAGGACCTGTACCGCCACTTCGGCATCACCGCCGAGGCCGCGGTCGCCGCCGCAAAGGCGCGCCTGTAACCGCAATCGCCCATCCATTCATGGGATAACCGGCCGGGAAACGGTCCGCGGCCGGGCAATGACGGAGGATCAGTCATGGCTGTTCGGGTTGCCATCAACGGGTTCGGTCGTATCGGCCGTCTGGTGCTGCGGGCCATCTACGAGTCGGGCCGCACCGATGTCGAGGTCGTGGCCATCAACGACCTCGCCGACCTTGCCACCAATGTCCATCTGCTGAAGTACGACAGCGTCCACGGCCGCTTCCCCGGCACCGTCGAGGCGAAGGACGGCAATCTCGTCGTCAACGGCCACGCCATCAAGGTCGTGCAGGAGCGCGAGCCTGCCAAGCTGCCGTGGAAGGACCTGGGCGTCCAGGTCGCCATGGAGTGCTCGGGCATCTTCACCTCGCGCGAGAAGGCGTCGCTGCACCTGGAGGCGGGTGCGGAGAAGGTGCTGATCTCCGCCCCGGCCACCGACGAGGACATCACCGTCGTCTACGGCGTCAACCACGACAAGCTGACGGCCGATCACCGCATCGTCTCCAACGCGTCGTGCACCACCAACTGCCTGGCGCCGGTCGCCTTCGTGCTGAACAACACGATCGGCATCGACCACGGCTTCATGACCACCATCCATTCCTACACCGGCGACCAGCGCGTCGTGGATACCATGCACAAGGACCTGCACCGCGCGCGCGCGGCGGCCCTGAACATGATCCCGACCTCCACCGGCGCCGCCAAGGCGGTGGGCAAGGTGCTGCCGGATCTGAAGGGCAAGCTGGACGGCACCGCCATCCGCGTGCCGACGCCGAACGTCTCGGTCGTCGACTTCAAGTTCGTCGCCAAGCGCGCCACCTCGGTGGAAGAGATCCAGAAGGCGATCCGCGAGGCCGCCGAGGGCCCGCTGAAGGGCGTGCTCGGCTGCTACGACGAGCCGCTGGTGTCGAGCGACTTCAACCATGACGCCCACTCCTCGATCTTCGCCCTGAAGGAGACCAAGGTGATCGACGGCACCTTCGTGCGCGTCATGACCTGGTACGACAACGAGTGGGGCTTCTCCTGCCGCATGAGCGACACCGCCGTCGCCATGGTGAACGCGAAGTAAGCCTCGCCGCGCACTGTCGAACCCGAACGGAAAGGGGCGCCTCCGCAGGGAGGCGCCCCGTTTTGTTGCGTGGCATGAATACCGCCGGCTGTGAAAAAGCACCCGTTAACCTAACATAGGTTAGTGCGAGCAACAGTCTTGCGCGATAGGCTTCCGATCCCAATCGTTCGCCCGCCCGGGAGTGTCGGCATCCATGGAAAACCTGCCCCTCCCGGAGGCCGTGCGCGTCGCCCCGGTGCCCATGGCACTCTGCGCACACGGACGGGAGGGAGTGTCGTTCGTCTGCGTCAACGACGCGATGGTCCGCCTCACCGGCCATTCCGCCGCGGAGCTGCTAACCGACGGCTGGGCGCTGCTCGGAAACGAGACCGACTCCCCGGGAGCGGATGCGGTGCGCGACGTGGTGCTGCGGCACCGCAACGGCGGCGCCCTGCCCTGCCGGCTGCACGCCGCGCCGGTTCCCGGCTCCGACCTGCTGGTCGTGCAACTGGTGGAGACGCCCCACGCTCCGGCCCCCGACGCCACGCTGCTGCGCGACTTCCGGCACCGGGTGATGAACCACCTTCAGTTCATCCAGAGCGTCATTCACATGCAGTCCCTGCGCATAGAGTCCGAACCGACGCAGGACGCGCTGCGGGACCTGGGGGCACGAATCGACGCGCTGGCCGTGGTTTATCGCCAGCTCTACGCCACCGGCACCGACGGCCGCATCGAACTGGCGGAGTACCTCGGCCAGCTCGTCGCCAACCTGTCCTCCTTCTACGACCGCGAAGGGCGGATCACGGTCAGCGTCGACGCCCCCGACTCTTCCCTGCTGCTGCCGGTCGAACGGGCGTTTCCGCTGGGGCTGATCGTTACGGAACTGGTGGTGAACAGCTTCAAGCACGCCTTCCGGGGGCGCTCCGGCGGCACCATTCGCATCGCCCTGTCCGGTCCGGGCGCCGGTCCGATCGTGGTGCTGGTGGAGGACGACGGGCCGGGTGTGGCCGACGCCGCCCCCACCGTCGGCAAGCGCCTGGGGCTGACGCTGATCCGGTCCCTGGCCAATCAGATCGGAGGCACGGTCGCGCCGGAGCCGGGGCGGGGTGCGCGGTTCGTGATCACGGTGCCCCTCGCCTGACCGTCACGACGACAGGCGGCTCTGCACGCCCTTGGGCATGCGGCGGACATAGAGGTACAGGTCGTCGAAATCGGCGGTGGCGGACAGTTCCGGCATCCGCCGGACATGGATGACCGGCCCGTCGATCTCGATCAGGCCGTCCGCCCGCAAGCGGCCCAGCGTGCGGTTGACGTGGACCGTGCTCAGGCCCAGCGTGTCGGCGATCTGCTCCTGCGTCACCGGAAAGACGAACCGGTCGTCCTGTGCCATCTGCACCATCTGCAAACGGCGCAGCAGTTCCAGCAGCAGGTGCGCCAGACGCTCCTGCGCCGTGCGCCGGCCCAGGCTGGCGGCCTTCTCCGCCAGCACCGCCTCCTCCCGCGCCCCCGACCAGGCGAAGGCGATCGCCAGCTTGGGGTGATGGCGGAACAGGTCGGTGACCGCCTCGGGGGGGAACTCGGCGATCTCCGCCTCGGTCAGGGTGACCGCGGAGTGATCGGCCACCTCCAGCAGGTTTGCGTAAAGGCCGATGATGTCGCCGGGAATCGCGTAGTTGGTGATCTGGCGGCGGCCGTCCGACAGAGTCTTGAACCGCATGGCCCAGCCGCGGCGCACCACCACCACCGGGCCGAAGGTCTCCCCCTGCACCGCAAGTTCGGTACCCGCAGGAACCCGGCGAGTCGTCGCCTCCAGCCGGTTCAGCCAGGACAACTCCTCACCGCTCAGGCGGACCAGGATTTCCAGCTTGCGAATCAACGGGCTCTTCACGGACGTCTTGGACATCTCTCCATCGCCACTTGCCGTTACCGTCATGGGAAACACCGGCCAAGAGGTTTTTATTCAGAACCCAATCGGGTTAGTCTCGTCGATCGGGTAACACCCCTTGCCCGGGCGGCGTGCGGCCCCAAGAGTTGCAAACGATCCACCATCAGCAGGGAACGCCCTCATGCCTCTGTTCCGATCGATCCCGCAGCCGCTCCGCCCCGTCGGCGCGCCCGCCGCGATCCTCCTCGCGCTCCTGGCCATTCCGGCCGTCACCGGTGCGGTCGCCGCCGACCCTCCGGACCGCTTCGAGGGGATCGTCGCCGCTCACAACGCGGTCCGCGCGGAGGTCGGCGTGCCACCGCTGGAATGGTCGCAGGATCTGGCCGACCGGGCGCAGGGCTGGGCCGACACGCTCGGGCGGCGCGGGTGCGCCATGGAGCATTCGAGCGGCAGCGGCTACGGCGAGAACCTCGCGTGGGCGTCCGGCGCGACGATGTCCCCCCGCGAGGTGGTGGAACGCTGGGCAGCGGAAAGACGCCACTACGACTACGCCGCCAACGCCTGCGCGCCGGGCGAGGTCTGCGGCCATTACACCCAGGTGGTGTGGGACAGCACGCGGCGTGTCGGCTGCGGCAAGGCCACATGCGGCCGGGAGGAGGTCTGGGTCTGCAACTACGATCCGCCGGGCAACATCATCGGCCGCAAGCCCTATTGATCAGCCTGTCTATCCGGCCTTGCGGTCGACGCCGGCCGCCTCGCTCAGCCGGTCGGCGACCCAGGCGGAGACACTCTTGCCCTCGCGCCGGGCGCAGATGGCGATGGCGCGGTGGAGCATGGGATTGACGCGGACCGCGATCTTCCCGGAATAGGGCTGGCCGGCCGATGTCGCCATGTCGCTGGATAAGGCGATGTACTCCTCCACCGCCCGCCGGAAGGCGTCGCGCAGTTCCTCCACCGAACGGCCGGAGAAGGTGATGCCGTCGCGCGTGTTGATCACTTCGCCGACGAAGATGCCGGCGTCGTCGTCGAAGTCGATCTGGGCCTTATAGCCCTTGTAGTCCATCATCGGCGGCGTCCTCGGGTAAGGCGGTGGAGCGAAGATACCCGTGCGCCGGGTGCGACGGTTTGACCTGCCTCAATTCTCGCAGACGCGTTAGGGCTATGCGGCATTATGCGCGATCCTCGCGGTCGATCCGGCCGTCCACCAGGTGGATGCGGCGGCCGGCCTGCGCCGCCAGATGCTCGTCGTGGGTCACCGTCACCACCGCCGTTCCCGTGTCGCGGGCCAGCCCGGCGAAGATGTCGAACACGGTGCGGGCGTTGTGGGTGTCCAGGTTTCCCGTGGGCTCGTCGGCCAGGATCACCCGCGGCGCGTTGGCCAGCGCCCGGGCGATGGCCACCCGCTGGCGCTGCCCGCCCGACAACTGATCGGGCCGCTTGCGGGCCTGGTCGCCCAGCCCCAGCCGCTCCAGCAGCTCCTCCGCCCGCCGGTGCATGTCCGCGTCCGACAGGGCCGCCAGCTTGCGCATGGGAATCAGCACGTTGCCGAGCACGGTGAACTCCGGCAGCAGGAAATGGAACTGGAAGACGAAGCCCAGCCGGGTCAGGCGCAGGCGCGCGCGGTCGTTCTCCGGCAGGCCGGCGGCGTCGCGCCCGTCCAGCAGCACGCTGCCCTCACTCGGCCGGTCGAGCAGCCCCAGCAGGTACAGCAGCGACGACTTGCCCGACCCCGAGGGGCCGGTGATGGCGATGAACTCCCCGGGGGCGATCGCCAGGTCGATGCCGCGCACCAGCGTCACCGGCATCGGGCCGGGCAGCACGCGGCCGAGGCCCCGCGCCTCGATGACCGGCGCCGCACTCACGCCGCCCCCCGGACGATCTCCACCGGGTTGAGGCGGGCGGCCCGGCGCGCCGGAATATAGGCGGCCAGCGTCGCCGCGGTGACCGAGAAGGCGCCGCCCACCGCGTAATGAACGAAAGAATAGGCGAGATGGAACCGGTCGTTCTGGATGGTGCCGCCGCCGAAGTTGAAGCGCAGGCTGCCGAGCAGCGACACCAGGGCGTAGCCGATCACCCAGCCGAGCAGCGCCCCGATCACCCCGACCAGCAGCCCTTCGAGAATGAAGATGCGGTGGATGTCTCCTTCCGCGAATCCCAGGGACTTCATGATGGCGATGTCGCGGCTCTTCTCGTACACCACGGTGGAGATGATGTTGAAGATGCCGAAGGCGGCAACGACCATGATCGCCCCGACGGTGGAGTACATGACGGCGCTCTGGATGCGGAAGACGCTGAAGACGCCCTGGTTCGCCTCCTGCCAGCTTTCCGCCTTGTAGGCGTAGCGGGCCTCCAGCCGGGCCGCGAGGTCGCCGGCGGCGTCGATGTCGTCCATGCGGATGCGGATGCGGTTGATGACGTTGGGCCGGTCCTGGAGGATCTGCACCTCCTTCAGCAGCATGATCGCCTGCCCGTCGTCGAAGGAGCTGACGCCCGTCCGGTAGATCCCCACCACCGTGACCCGCCGGATCACCCCGGCCGGCGAGATGGCGGTCAACCGGTCGCTCATGCCGGCCCCCAGCCGCTTGGCCAGACCCGCCCCCAGCACGACGCCGTCGGGACGCGTCTGCAGATCGCGCAGGCTGCCCGCCAGCATGTCCTTCTCCAGGCGGGTGATGCGCAGCTCCTGGCTCGGCTCGATGCCGCTGAGGGTGGCGTTCCGTTCGGCCGCGCCGTAACGCAGGAACACCTGCCCCGACAGGGACGGTGCCGCCTCGACACCGGGCAGGCGGCGGATGGCCTCGACGATCCCCGGCCCGCCCTTGATTCCGCGCACCTGATCGCGCGGCTTGACACCCTCCACCCGCACGGCACCGTCGGGAAATGCGGTCACCGCCGGCTGGCGCTCGGGTTCGCGGAACTCATCGCTGATGGTGATGTGGGGGGCCACGTCGACCACGGTGGAAATGAAGAACCCCTGGAAGCCTTGCATCATCGCGGTCATGGCGATGAAGAACCCGACCCCCAGCGCCACCCCCAGCACCGACACCAGCGTCTGGCGCTTGCGCCCGCGCAGGTGGGTGACGGCGACGTCGACGGCCAGCGGCAACGCCATGGCTCACGACTCCCGCAGGCGCACGGGCATGCCGTCCGCCAGACCGGCCGGCGGGGCCGCCACCACCCGTTCGTCGCCGCTGAGCCCGGCGCGGATCTCGGCCCGGCCGTTGCCCACCACGCCGACCTCCACCGACCGCGCCCGGGCGACGCCGTCTTCGATCACGAAGACGCGGCCGGCCGCCACCGCCCCCTCCGGCACCAGAAGGGCGTCGTCGGCGCGGCGGGTGATGATGTTGGCCTCCACCGTCATGCCGATCAGCAGCGGCGTGTCGTCGGGAAGGGCGATGCGCACGCGGTAGCTCTTGTTCACCGGATCGCCCATGGGCGTGAACTCCCCCACCCGCCCGTCCAGCGCCCGGCCGGGAAAGGCGTCGGCCTTGATCAGGGCGGTCAGCCCGGTGCGGACGCGGGGCATGTCCTCCTCGTCCACCTCCACCACCGCCCACAGGGGCACGGTGCGGCCCACCGTGAACAGCACCCTGGACGCGGCCGTGCGGACGATGTCGCCGATCTCCGCGTCGCGGCGCAGCACCACCCCGTCGATGGGGGCCACCAGTTCGTAGCGGGCCAGCGCCTCGCGCTGGGCGCCGATGGCGGCGCGCACCTGGGCCAGCTCGCTGACCGCGCGTTCATAGGCGGCGGCGCTGGCCACGCCGCGGCGGGACAGCTCCTGCTGACGATCAACCTCGGATTGCAGGAAACGGGCCCGCGCCTCCAGCTCCCGCAGGTGGGCCTGCGCCTCGGCATCGTCCAGGCGGGCCAGGAGCTGGCCGCGGCGCACCGCCTCGCCGTCGCGCACCAGCACCTCCTCGATGCGGGCCGAGACCAGGGACTCCACGCGCGCCCAGTGCACCGGCTCCACCGTCCCGGTGGCATACACCGCCTCCACCGCCGGCCCCCGCTCCACGCCGGCCAGACGCACGACCGGCGGCAGCGCGCTCCACCACAGGGCCGTGCCTCCCGCGGCCGCGGCCGCCAGCAGGATCACGAGGGGAAACAGGATTCGGACGGGTCGGGCCATGCGGGATGCGTCGTCGGGAACGGGCTGCCTCGGGAGGCCCGGATAGGGTAGCATGCCCGCCACCGCCATGACGGACATCAACGCCATCCTTTTTTCGCGCCCCGTGCGCATCCACGGACCGGACGACGCCCGCGCCGCGCTGGCCGCCGCCCGAGCGCTCGGCATGGGGGTCGCCCTGTGCGCGCCACCGGGTGCGGGTGCCCTGTGGCTGCGCCGCGTCGCGGAACGGGCGGCGTCCGGCTACCCGGACGTTCCGGTCGCGGCCGTGCTGGATTGCGGCGACCGGGCCGGCGAGGCGCAGGGGGCGCTGGCGGCGGGCGTGCGCCACCTGCTGTTCCGCGGCTCCCCCGCCGCCGCCGACCGGCTGGCCGACATCGCGGCGGCATCGGGAGCGGTGGTGCTGCGCGCCCTGCCCGAACCGCTCGACCTGCGCGGCGCGCGCGACCCGGTGGCGGCGTGCACCGCCTGGCTCGCCGGAGGCACCGGCGGCGGCGGGATGCGTACGGATTAGCGAACCGCATGCAAATCCAATTCCTTTATTGTACGGGTGCCCGTGCTTGTCTATGGTAGCGATGCGACATGCCGCGATTCGCCAATGCGCGCCGTGAGCGGTCCCGAAGGGGAACGGTCAAGGGGCGGGGGGCGTCGAGCACGGGATGGGGCGGGCCGCGAACAGCCTTTCCGACCCTCGTCACGTGTTTGGCGCCGACGGATTCCGCGGCGGAAGAGGAGAAACCTTGAAGCTGATCCCGGTTGATGAGGCCGGGGTCCGGCGATCGAACCCGGGACGTCCTGGCAGCTCGCGACAGCGCCGTTCGATGCCCCGTTGCCGGCGCCGCACGCTTCGCCAGAGCGATGACGCTTCGCCCCGTCCGTCGGTCGCGCGGACTGGCCGGGCGCGTCATGGGGATCTTGAATGACAAAACGAATGCTGATTGACGCGACGCACCCGGAAGAAACCCGGGTCGCCGTGCTCAATGGAAACAAGCTCGAAGACCTAGACTTCGAAATCGCCTCCAGGAAGCAGCTCAAGGGTAACATCTACCTCGCCAAGGTGACACGGGTCGAACCGTCACTGCAGGCGGCCTTCGTGGAGTACGGCGGGAACCGCCACGGCTTCCTGGCCTTCTCGGAAATCCACCCCGACTACTACCGCATCCCGATGGCCGACCGGCAGGCGCTGCTGGCCGAGGAGCGGCGGTTGAGCGAGCAGGCGGAGGCCCGCGCCGAGCGCGAGGCCGACGAGTCCCCCGACGAGGCGGACGAGCGCGGCCGCGACACCACCGGCGAGGGTGAAGGCGAGAGCGACTTCGCCGACGCCGGGTCGGCTTCCGGTGACGACAGCGAGGTGGGCGGCAGCGGCAGCGCCACCCTGGCCGACGCGATCCAGCCCGACGAGCTGAGCGAGCGCGTCTCTCCCATGCCGTCGCCCATCGCCGGCCCCGACGGCGACGACGACGAAACCGGCGCGGCCCCGACCCCCGGTGCCGGCGAGAACCTGGACGTGGTCGGCGGCGACGACGCCGAGGATGCGCGCCGCCGCCGCGCCCGCCCCTTGCGCTCCTACAAGATCCAGGAAGTGATCAAGCGCCGGCAGATCATGCTGGTCCAGGTCACCAAGGAGGAGCGCGGCAACAAGGGTGCGGCCCTCACCACCTACCTGTCGCTGCCCGGCCGCTTCTGCGTGCTGATGCCCAACACCGGGCGCGGCGGCGGCATCAGCCGCAAGATCACCAACCCGGCGGATCGCAAGCGGCTGAAGGAGATCCTCTCCGACCTCGACATTCCCGACGGCATGGCGGTCATCCTGCGCACCGCCGGCCTGGAGCGCTCCCGCCAGGAGATCAAGCGCGATCTGGAATACCTGCTGCGTCTGTGGGACGACATCCGCGAGCAGACGCTGAAGTCCAGCGCGCCCTGCCTCATCTATGAAGAGGCAAACCTGATCAAGCGCGCCATCCGCGACCTCTACGCCGACGACATCGACGAGATGTGGGTGGAGGGCGAGACCGGCTTCAACACCGCGCGCGACTTCATGCGCATGCTGATGCCGACCCACACCAAGCGGGTGCAGCTCTATCGGAACGAACAGATCCCGCTGTTCCACCGCTATCAGGTGGAAGGCCAGATCGACGCGATCCACAGCCCGGTGGTGCAGCTCCGCTCGGGCGGCTACATCGTCATCAACCCGACCGAGGCGCTGGTCGCCATCGACGTCAACTCCGGCAAGTCGACGCGCGAGCGCAACATCGAGGAGACGGCGTTCAAGACCAACCTGGAAGCGGCGGAGGAGGTGGCGCGCCAGCTCCGCCTGCGCGACCTGGCGGGTCTGATCGTCATCGACTTCATTGACATGGAGGAGTCGCGCAACAACGCCGCGGTCGAACGCCGCCTGAAGGAGGCGATGAAGACCGACCGGGCGCGCATCCAGCTCGGCCGCATCTCGCCGTTCGGCCTGATGGAGCTGTCGCGCCAGCGCCTGCGCCCGTCGCTGCTGGAAACCAACTTCGAGCGCTGCCCGCACTGCTCCGGCACCGGCGTCATCCGCTCGGTGGAATCCTCGTCCCTGCACGTGCTGCGCGCCATCGAGGAGGAGGGCATCCGCAAGCGCTCCGCCGAGATCACGGTGGCCGTGCCGACGGCGATCGCGCTGTACATCCTCAACCAGAAGCGCAACGACCTCATCCGCATCGAAGCCAAGTACGGCTTCCGCGTGCAGGTCCAGGCCGACGACACGCTGATCGCGCCGGAACTGCGGCTCGAACGCGTCAAGGCGCGCCAGGCCGGTGACGAGGGTGGGCCGCTGGTCAGCGCCGATCGCGTCATGGCCGAGACCGACCGCCAACTCGCCGCCGAGGCCGAGGAGGCCGAAACGGAGGCCCGCGAGGAGGCCGAGACCGCCGAGGAGCCGGGCGAGGCGACCGCCGAAGCCGGTGAGACCGGCGATCAGGAGCGCCGCCGCCGCCGCCGGCGCCGCCGTGGCCGCAACCGCGACCGCGAGGGGCCGGAGACCCGGACCGGCATGCCCGGCGAGGGCGAGGCCGCCGAAGCCGCCGGAGAAGGCGAGTTCGTCGACGCGCCGGGCGAAGCCGAAGCCGCCGCTCCGGACGAGGCTGCGACCGGCGACGGGGAGGAGGGCGAGTCCGCCGAATTCGCCGGTGAGGACGACGCCGAGGGTGACGCCGCACGCAAGAAGCGCCGCCGCGGCAAGCGGGGCGGCCGGCGCCGGGCCCGCCGTGAAGAGGGGCTGCCCGGCGAGACCGCCGGCGAAGGGGAAGAGGCGGAGGCTGCCGGTGGCGTGCCGCAGCCGGCTAACCCGGAACCCGCCCCGGCCGCAAACCTGGAGCCGATCGACTTCGATTGGATACTGACCGGCGAGTCCCCGGCCGCTGACGAACCCACCGCCCCGGCGCAGGACAACGCGCCGGTGGAGGCGGACGTCGCCGAAGAGGCGAACGTGGCGGCGGCAGACGCGGAGGCTGAACCCGAGGCGGCCGCCGAAACGCCGCCCGTCGCCGCCGCGGAGGCCAAGCCGAAGGCGCGCCGCAAGGCTCCGGCCAAGGCCGCTGCCGCGAAGGCGGCCCCGGCGGAGGCCAAGGCGGAGGCCAAGCCGGTCAAGGCGGCCAAGGCTCCGGCCCGCTCGCGCAAGAAGGCAGCGGAGCCGGTCGAGGCCCCGCAGGCCGACCTGCCGGTGACCGAGCCCGCCGCCGCCGAGGAGGCGCCGAAGCCGAAGAAGGCCCCGGCCCGCTCGCGCAAGAAGGCAGCCGCCGCGGCGGAAGCACCGCAGGCCACGCTGCCGGCGGAATCCGCCGCACCCGCCGAGGAGGCGCCGAAGCCGAAGAAGGCCCCGGCCCGCTCACGCAAAAAGGCAGCCGCGGCCGCGGAAGCCCCGCAGGCCACGCTGCCGGCGGAACCGGCGACGCCGGATGCCGGCGACACGGCGGCGCCCGAGCCGGAAGCGGCCGCGGCCGACTCCGGCGACACCACCCCCCAGCGGCCCCGCCGCGGCTGGTGGGCACGCTGAGCCCGGGCAACGACGCTCCGAGACGACAAAGGGAGGCACCGCAAGGTGCCTCCCGTCGTCGTTCCGAGGCACCGCAAGGTGCCTCCCGTCGTCGTTCCGAGGCACCGCAGGATGCCTCCCGTCTTCGTTCCGGTACGCCTGTCCCCGGGTGGCTCAGGCCGCGGCGGCGGCGGACGCCCCGGGGGAGCGGACCAGGGCGTCGTAGTCCCTGATCAGTGCCTCGCACACCCGACCGGGGGTGAACCGGTGCTCGCCGATCCCACCAACCGGCGTCACCTCGGCGGCGGTGCCGGTGATGAACACCTCCTGCGCGTCCGCCAGCTCCTCCGGGCGGATGGCGCGTTCGATCACCTCCAGGCCGCGGGCCCGGGCCAGGCCGATGACCGTGCGCCGGGTGATGCCGTCCAGGAAGCAGTCGGGCGTCGGCGTGTGGATCTTCCCGTCGATGACCAGGAACAGGTTGGCTCCCGTGGCCTCCGCCAGCAGGCCGCGGTAGTCCAGCATCAGGGCGTCCTGGTACCCCTGCTGCTCGGCCGCGTGCTTTGACAGGGTACAGATCATGTAAAGGCCGGCCGCCTTGGAGGCGACCGGGGCGGTGTCGGGGGCCGGCCGGCGCCAGGGCGCCCACATCAGGCGGATGCCCGCCATCTTCGATTCGGGGGTGAAGTAGCTGGGCCACTCCCACGCGGCGATCGCCAGATGGATCTTGTTGTTCTGGGCGGACACGCCCATCATCTCGCTGCCACGCCACGCCACGGGACGGACATAGGCGTCGCTGAGACCCGTCGAACGCACCACCGCCTCGGTCGCCGCGTCGATGTCGGCCACGCTCCAGGGAATGTGAAAGCCGAGAATCTCCGCCGACCGGACCAAACGTTCGCTGTGTTCGGTCAGTTTGAAGACGGTGCCGTTGTAAACCCGCTCGCCTTCGAATACACAGCTTGCGTAATGCAGGCCGTGTGACAGCACGTGCAGCTTCGCCTCGCGCCAGGGAACCAGCGCGCCGTCATACCAGATCGTGCCGTCACGGTCGTCGAAGGGGATGATGGCCATGGGTGCTTTTCCTCACAGTGCTCCGGGCCGGCGCGCGGTTGTGTGTTGCCGGAACCAGCTTGTTCGATTATGTCTCAACCGCCGCCTCACTGGTAACATTCCATACCGATCACGTCAACATGGCTGACATAAAAGCAGGGGTGAATCAGCTATTCCTTCGCGAGGAGGAACTGCGCACGGGCATGGAACTGCTGTTCTATGCGTATCGGGAGTTCACCGCCGAACCCGACGAGATCCTGGCCAAGCTCGGCTTCGGCCGGGCGCACCACCGTGTCATCTACTTTGTCGGCCGCCATCCGCGGATCACCGTCTCGGACCTGCTGGCGATCCTGCGGATCACCAAACAGAGCCTGTCGCGCGTGCTGGGGGAGCTGGTCCGCCAGGGCTACATCAACCAGACCACGGGTGTGCGCGACCGCCGCCAGCGCCTGCTGGAGCTGACCGACAAGGGTGTGGACCTGGAACGGGAGCTGTCGGAGACCCAGCGCCAGCGCATCGCCCGCGCCTACCGCATGGCCGGGGCCGAGGCGGTGGAGGGCTTCCGCAAGGTGATGCTGGGCATGCTGGATGAGGAGGACCGGACCCGCTTCGCGACGCCCGCGGCGGCGGCCCGGCTGGCCGCCGTCAAGCGATCGGGGTGAGGCGCTAAGCAGGTTTTCCGAACTCCGCCCACGGATAGGCGGGCTCGGAAAACCTGCAAAACCATAGAGTCCGCAGGTTTTTCCCGGCCGGGCCCGAGGCCCGAACTGGAAAAACCTGCTTAGAGCGGCATGCGCGCGCGCTATAGTCGCGCCATGACCGACGATCTGCCTCACATCCTGGTGGTGGACGACGATACGCGGCTGCGAGAACTCCTGCGCCGCTATCTCTCGTCGAACGGGTTCCTCGCCACCACCGCGTGCGACGCGGCGGACGCGCGGGCCAAGCTTGCCGGGCTCGCCTTCGATCTGCTGGTGCTCGACATCATGATGCCCGGCGAATCCGGCCTGGAGCTGACGGAGTCGCTGCGCAAGGCGAGCGACGTTCCCATCCTGCTGCTGACCGCCCGCGGCGAGCCGGACGACCGCATCGCCGGCCTTGAGGCCGGGGCCGACGATTATCTGGCCAAACCCTTCCAGCCGCGCGAGCTGGTGCTGCGCATCAACTCCATCCTGCGCCGCCAGGCCCCCCGCCCGGCCGACCCGCCGGCGCAACCGGTCCGCCTGGGGCGGCTGGTCTTCCACCCCGACCGGGACGAACTGCGCAACGGCGAGGAGGTGATCCGCCTCACCACGGCCGAGGCCAGCCTGCTGCGGGTCTTCGCCGCCGCTCCCGGCGTCGTCTTCACCCGCGAGGAGCTGACGGAGCGCAGCAAGGTCGCGGGCAACGTGCGCACCATCGACGTCCAGGTGACCCGCCTGCGCCGCAAGATCGAGCCCGACCCGCGCGAGCCGCGCTTCCTGCACACCGTGCGCGGCGAGGGCTACGTGCTGAGGCCGGAGGGATGACGGCGCTGCGCGACGCCGATGCCGCACCGCAGCGCCTGCGCGATCTCGCCGGCCCGCCGCCGCGCGGCCTGAAGCGCTATCTGCCGCGCACCCTGTTCGGCCGGTCGCTGCTGATCATCGTCACCCCGGTGATCCTGGCCCAGGCGGTGGCGACCTGGATCTTCTACGACCGCCACTGGGACACCATGACCAACCGCCTGGCCTTCGCGGTGGCCGGCGACATCGCCATGATCATCGAGCAGATCGAGCGCGACCCTACCCCGCCGGGCATCGAGCGCACCCTGACCATGGCCGCCCGCACCACCGACCTGGTGGTCACCGTGGAACCCGGCGTCATCCTGGACCCGGAGTACGAAGTCTACGCCTTCCGCGCCCGGCGCCGCTGGCCCAGCCTGGGGCTGCTGGAAGCGACGCTGGCCCAGGCCATGGCGGAGCGGGTCGGGCGTCCCTTCTCCATCGATTCGCGGGTGGCGCGGGAGTGGTACGAGATCCGCGTCCAGCTCCCGTCGGGCGTGCTGTCGGTGATGTCGCCGGAACGGCGGCTGTTCAGCCCGACCAGCTACATCTTCATTCTCTGGATGGTCGGCTCGGCCCTGGTGCTGTTTGCCGTCGCCATCGTCTTCATGCGCAACCAGATCCGCCCCATCCGCCGCCTGGCCGTCGCCGCCGATGGGTTCGGCAAGGGCCGCGACGTGCCCAACTTCAAGCCCGAGGGGGCGCTGGAGGTCCGCCAGGCCGCCGCCGCCTTCCTGCTGATGCGCGAGCGCATCCAGCGTCAGATCACCCAGCGCACCGAGATGCTGGCCGGCGTCAGCCACGACCTGCGCACGCCGCTGACCCGCATGAAGCTGGCCCTGGACATGCTGGGCGACAGCCCGGAGGTGGAGGAGCTGAAGGATGACGTCGCCGAGATGGAGGCGATGATCGAAGGCTATCTCGCCTTCGCCCGCGGCGAGGGGACGGAGGCGGTGCAGCCGACCGACCTCACCCGTCTGCTGACCGAAGTGGTCAACGGCGCCCGGCGTGAGGGCATCGCGGTGACACTCGCGGTGGACGGCCGCCTGTCGCTGCCGCTGCGCCCCAACGCCATGCGCCGCTGTCTGACCAACCTGCTGGTCAACGCCCGCCGCCACGCCGACCATGTGTGGGTGGCGGCGCAGCGGCAGGGCAACGTGATGGAGATCACCGTCGACGACGACGGCCCCGGCATTCCGGCACCGCTGCGCGAAGACGTCTTCAAGCCGTTCTTCCGGGTGGACGCGTCGCGCAACAAGGCGACCGGCGGGGCCGGGCTGGGGCTGACCATCGCCCGCGACGTGGTGCGCGGTCACGGCGGGGACATCCTGCTGGGCGACAGCCCGCACGGCGGGCTGCGTGCCCGGATCTGCCTGCCGGTGTAAACGCTGATAGTGAAGGAGGGTGGCATGAAGATCGGCATCATCGGGGCGGGGTTCGTCGGCAGCACGGCCGCGTTCGCCATGGTCATGGCCGGTTCGGCCAGCGAGATCGTGCTGGTCGACGCGAACGAGGCGCTGGCGCGGGCGCAGGCGCACGACATCGCCCACGCCATCCCCTTCGCCCGTCCCACCGTGGTCCGCCACGGGGATTACCCGGAGCTGGCCGGGGCGGGCGTGGTGGTGCTGTCGGCGGGCGTGGCGCAGCGGCCGGGGGAAACGCGGCTGCAACTGCTGGAGCGCAACGCCCGCGTCTTCGGGGCCATCATTCCCCGGGCGCTGGCCGCCGCCCCCGACGCCATCCTGCTGGTGGCCAGCAACCCCGTGGACGTGATGACGCAGGTGGCGACCCGCATCTCCGGCCTGCCGCGGTCGCGCGTGCTGGGGTCGGGCACGGTGCTGGACACCGCGCGGTTCCGCGCCCTGCTCGGCGAACGTCTGGGCGTGACGCCCAAGTCGGTGCACGCCCACGTGGTGGGTGAACATGGCGATTCGGAAGTTCTGCTGTGGTCGGGCGCCGATGCCGCGGGCATGCCCATCGACACCTTCGCCGCCCAGACCGGCCGGCCGCTGACCGACGACGACCGCGCCGCCATCGACCGGGGCGTGCGCCGCGCCGCCTACACGATCATCGAAGGCAAGGGCCACACCGCCTTCGGCATCGCCGGCGGGCTGGCCCGTCTGGTGGACGCCATCGCCGGGGATGAGCGGACGGTGCTGACCTGCTCCATCCTCAACGACAACGTGCTGGGGGTGCCGGAGGTGGCGCTGTCCCTGCCGCGGGTGCTGGGCGCCGGCGGCGTGCAGCAGACGGTCATGCCGCACCTGTCGGACGCGGAGGCCGCGGCGCTGCGGCGCAGCGCCGAGATCCTGAAGGAGGCCGCGGCGTCGGTGGAAGCGACGCTCTAGGCTCTCCCGTCCGTCGTCACCGCAGCGTGCGCAGCACCAGGACGCGCACGCTCGCGGCCACCACCAGGAACAGCGTCGCCAGGGGCAACAGGCTGGCGACCTGCAGAGAACTCGCCCCGATCATCACCACCGCCGCGCACAGCATAAGCGAGAACCCCAGGAGCGAGCTGGTCAGGCCGGCCATGGCGGGAAACAGGCCGACGCCGATGGCCATCAGGTTGGGGTACATGACGCCGGTGAAAAACACCATCACCAGGGTGGGAAGCACCAGCACCCACAGGTTCAGGTCGAACGGCACGGCCAGCCCCGCCATCGCCGCCGCCGCCACCACGTTGACGGTGGACGCCACGGCGAAGCGGGTGCGCACGGTGATCCGGCGCGGCAGCAGGCGGTTGCTGAAGCCGCCCAGGAAGTACATGGCCCCCATCAGCAGGGCGATGTGCCCATAGGCCGACGGCGACAGGCCCAGCACGGTCTGGACGATGAACGGCGCCACCAGGTTGAAGGTGAGCAGCACCGCATAGCTCAGCCCCATGGACAGGAAGACGAACAGGAACGTGCGGTCGGTGTAAATGGCGCGGCTGTTGCGTAGCACGTCGGGCAACCGGAAGGGCCGCGGTTCGGGATTGGTCTCCCGGTACAGCACCACCACCACCAGCAGCAGCACCGCCGCGTAGGCGATGAGGAAGTAGAGGCTGTACTCCCAGCCGTAGAGCGTCTGCAGCCACGCGCCGATGACCGGGGCGACGATCGGCCCCATGCCCCAGGCCACCACCATCCAGGTCATGACGTTGGCCAGGTCCTCGCCGCGGAAACGGTCGGCGGCGATGGCCTTCATCACTACCGACGCGGCGGTGATGCCCAGTCCCTGGACGATGCGGGCGGCGATGAACCCTTCGATGGAGCCGGCGAAGGCCGCCAGGATGCCACCCGCCAGGAACAGGCCGATGCCGGCCAGCAGCGCCACCCGGCGGCCCAGCGCGTCGGCCAGCGGGCCGTAGATGAGCTGTCCGATGGCGAACGCCACCAGGTACAGCGAGACGCTGAGCTGCACCATCGGCCGGGTGGTGCCGAAATGCTCCACCATCACCGGCAGGGACGGTACGTAGATGTCGATGGCCATCTGGCCGATGGGCGCCAGCGCCACGATCAGGAACACCAGGAACAGGTCGGCGCCGCCGCGCCGTGCGTCGGTGTGCAGGGCCACGCTCATGCGGGCCGCTCCTTCAATCCAGGACAATTCGGACCGGTGGTGTGCCTGCGCGTCGGCAGGACTCCGCCGCGAACGCCTTGTCGGACAGGGCGCGGGCGGTGTCGAAGACGGTCATGTCCTCGAAGAAGTAGCTGAAGAAGCCGCGCTGCACCGGGATCTCCACCGGCACCAGCGTGACCTCGCGGAAGGGCTCGCCCAGCTTGCCATGGCGGACCAGCCGGTTGACGAAGTCGATCGCGGCCACCTGCTGGGCATAGGGGCCGTTGAACCACAGCTCGGTTTCCAGGTCCTTGACCTCGAACTGGTTCTGCGGCAGCCGGCCGCGGAACCCGTAGGCCTGCGGACGCGCCATGTAGATCGTATCGGCGTCGCACAACTCGCTCAGCATGAACTGGCGGACATAGGCGCCGTCGATGCGCCGCCCCTCGGCGGAGGCCGGATCGGGGGCATCGAATCCGTAGGAGGTGAGCCACAGGGCATCGCGCACCGCCTGCGGGGTGATATCGGCCTCCTCCGTCCTGGGCAGGCTGTCGTGCAGCCGCGCCTTTTCCTCCGTGGTACGGTCCGCCGTCAGCTCCGAGCGGGCCTTGCGCCGGGCATCGAGCATGGCGCGCCCGGCGGGGTTGGCGTGCACGTACTCGATCCCCGCGGCGGGGTCGTAGCTGTTGAACAGGATGGGGATCGACGCCTCGTTGAAGCAGTCGGCGATCGCCGCGAAATGCGCCGGCGGACGGGCGGGCACGAAGGTCTGCGCCGGCAGCAGCCGGTCCAGCAGGGCCTGCGGCGTCGCCGGCGGCGGCAGCGCGACGAGACGGCGCATGTAGTCCGCCCACGCCGGTTCCAGCACCCCCTCAAGGCCGTGCATGGCGACCAGCCAATAGTTCAGCGGCAGCAGGGCGCCGCGGTAGGGCGTGGCGTCCACCGCCTGCTGCACCAGGGCGCCGAGATCGACCCGGGCGGCCGTTCCGGCCTCGACCCGCTTCTTCTGCGTCAGCCACTCCCACGTCCAGTGGATCATCCCGGACGTGCAGGAGATCATGTCCGGCTCGACGCCACGATCGCTGGCCGCCTGCAGGAATCCGACTCCATGCGCGTTCGAGCCGCCGATCCCGCCCAGCGCGAATGCAACCTTATGTTCTTTATCAGACGCCATGTCGCACCCCAACGTCGATGCTGCACCGCCGTTGTATAACTCATGGCATGTGCGGCTGCAACGATTGCTCAGGGTATGGGGTGCGACAAGACCGTTTGGCGTATGTGGATGCGGCCCTTTGGCCTATCCCTGCGACAGCGGTTTCAGCGCCGCCAGCGCGTGCGACTTGCGGTCGTCGAACAGGCGAGCGAGTTCGCGGGCGCGCTCCGCGTCGATGGCCTCGCGGGCCTCCTCGAACAGTTCCTCCTCCTCCTCGTCCAGATGGTGGCGGACCAGTTCGCCCAGCACCTGCAGCTTGGCCCGGAACGCCATGTCGCGGGTCGTCATGGCGTTCAGCTCGTCGAGCAGGCCGTTGATCATGTGGTGCTCGTTCAGCCCCTCGACGGTCTCCTCGCGGGCGGAACGGCTCTTTTCCAGGGCGGCGTAGAAGATGGTCTCCTCCGCCTTGCCGTGGGCCCACAGCTCGCGCTGCAACTCGTCGTAGGCACCGTCCGGCTCGCCCTTCCCGGCGCGCTCCAGCAGGCTGCGCAGGGTGTCGTGGTCCTTCTTGATGCGCTCGAAGATGTCCATGGTCGGGGGCTCCGCTCGGTTCACCGGGGCGGGCGTCGCTGCACCCGCCCCTTCCCCGGTGTGAACCCCGGTCCCCGCCGCCGGTTCCGGTCTACGGCGCCCGCGTCACGTGGACGACGCCGGGATCCTCCGGCAGACAGCGGCGCGCGAAGCCCAGGGCCTGGCAGAGGCGCAGCATCGCCCGGTTCTCCATCAGCACTTCGCCGAACACCTCCTTGACGCCGCGCGCACGGGCGTGGTCCAGGATGCGGCGCATCAGCACCGGCCCGAACCCCAGTCCGCCCGCGTCGTGGGCCACCATGATGGCGAACTCCCCCCGCTCCCCGTCGGCATCGACCGACAGGTGGACGACGCCGTGCAGGGCGGCGGCACCGGGCGGGCCGGGCTCGGCCACCGCCAGCCCCATCTCCCGGTCGTAGTCGAGCTGGGTCATGCGGGCAGCGGTGGCGTGGCTGAGCTCCGCCTTCGGCGCAAAGAAGCGCAGGCGGATCTCGTCGGCCGTCAGGCGGGCGAACAGGCCGCGCAGCGCCGGCTCGTCCTCCGGCACCAGCGGGCGCACCAGGAAACGGCGGCCGTCGGCCAGCGCCAGCGGCGCCTCCAGCTCCCGCGGGTAGGGGCGGATCGCCGGCGGCATCCGCACCGCGCCGGGCGGCAGCCGGCGCAGCGACGCACCGCCCACCCACACCCCGCACGGTCCGATACGTACGGGCGCCAGCACGAGGTCCGCCACACTCTCCCGCTCCAGGACGAGTTGGGACAGGCGGACCAGCAGCAGCGCCGCCGCATCCACCGCCGCGCCCCGTTCCTCCTCCGCCGCCGCCCGCAGGGCCGGCACGCGGAGCAAGGTCTCGCGGGCCAGCGCGGGGTTGAGCGGCGGCAGAACCGCCACGGTGCCGGCCCACAGGACCGGGCCGAACAGCGGGTCCACGGCGGCGCGCAGGGTCAGCTCGACGCCGGGCGGCGGCGGGCCTCCGACGGTGACCCCGTACGCCCCCAGCAGCCGCACCGCGTCCTGCGCCGCCAGCGCCGCCCGGGCGGCCGCGTCATCGGCCGGCGGCGCATCGGGAACGGAGGGTGGCGTCTCGGTCAGCAGGTCGAGATTGCGGCGCTGGCGGACGCGGTGGAGAAAGGCGCGTACGGCCCGGTCGGGCGTCTCGTACACCGGCACATGGTGGTGGGCGAGGTCGGACGCCGCTCGTTCGCCGTCCCGTTCGCCCAGCCAGCTCGTCAGCACCGGGGTGCGCACCTCCGGCAGGACGGCGGCGATGCCGCGCGCCACGTCGCCGGCCCCGGTCAGCGCGGTGGGGGCGTGCAGCAGCAGCACCGCATCGACCCCGGGGTCGCCGGCCAGCCGCGTCAGCGCACCGGCGTAGGCCGCGCCATCGGCTCCCTCGTCGAGGTCGAGGGGGTTGGACAGCCCCGCCGGCTGCGCCAGTCGCCCGATGCCGCCGGCGTACACCTGGTCGCCCAGGGCGTCCGCGGCGAGCCGGCCGATGCCCCGGCCGTTGGCCACGATGGCCAGCCGGTCGCCGCGGATCGGCACGCCCGACGCCAGGGTGCCCAGCGCATCGAACAGCGTCTCCAGGGTGCGCACGCGCAGCAGGCCGCTGCGGCGGAAGGCAGCGTCGAACACCGCGTCGGGGGTGACGCCGTCCCCATCCTCATGGCGGCCGGTGCGCAGCACGATCACCGGCTTCAGCCGCGCCGCCGCGCGCGCCGCCGACAGGAACCGCCGCGCGTCGGTCAGCCGGTCGATCGCCAGCAGGATGGACCGGCACTCCGCCTGCCCCGCCAGATAGTCGATGACGTCGGCGAACCCCACGTCCGCCTGGTCGCCCAGCACCGCCACATGGGAGAAGCCCGCGTCCCGGCGGATGGCCCAGTCCACCACCGCCCCGGCCAGTGTGGCCGACTGGGCCACCAGCGCCACCGACCCGGCGGGCGGCGGCCGGTGGAAGGCGCCGGCAATCAGGCGCCGCGCCGGCACGGCGATCCCCGAACTGGCCGGCCCCACGACCCGCACCCCGGCACCGCGCGCCGCCGTCCGCAGCGCCGCACAGGCCGCCGCGTCCGGTGCATGGCCGCCCGCCAGGATCACGGCGCGCGCACCGCGCCGGCCGGCCTCGGCCAGCAGCCCCGGCAGGCGGTCGGGCGCCGCAACCAGCACGCACAGCTCCGGCAGGGCCGTCAGTTCGTCCAGCCGTTCCACCGCCACCACCAGGCGGCCGTCGGCCGGCGCCAGGTTGCGGCGCACGGCGCGCACCAGAGGATCGTCCGGCGCCCCCGCGACGACCAGGCCGCCGGGCCGGAACAGCGCCTGAAGTTCGCGCACCGACATGGGTGTCCTCCCCCTGGCGTCTTGCTTTTGTGCGCCGATCCGGCGACGGTCGGCGCAGAGTCAGCATGCATCGTCGCCACCGCCAACGGAAGAGACCCCGCATGGCCGCCGTCCCCTCCCCCTTCGATCCCGCCATCCTGGATGCGCTGGGCTCCGTGGCGCCCGACGCCGATCTGTCGGCCCTCGACCCCGACCAGCCGTTCCGCGACCAGTTCGAGTTCGACTCGGTCGACTTCCTCAACTTCATCCTGAAGCTGGAAACCCGCTTCGACCTGCATGCGGAGGAACTGGACTATCCCCGCCTGACGACGCTCGCCGGCTGCCGCGCCTACCTGGCGGAGCACGCGGCGCAGGACTGAGGGCCACGGCCGCGACGGCGCGTTGCCCGATCACGGGGAAAGGTGCTATCTCACGCCGCGCCCGAAACCAGGAGCGAGACCAGGAGATTGCCCATGGCCGCCATCAGGATCGCCCCGTCCATCCTGTCCGCCGACTTCGCCCGGCTGGGGGAGGAGGTGCGCGCCATCGACGCGGCCGGGGCCGACTACATCCACATCGACGTGATGGACGGCCATTACGTGCCCAACATCACCATCGGCCCCGGCGTGGTGAAGGCCCTGCGCCCGCACACCGCGCGCGTCTTCGACGTCCACCTGATGATCGCGCCGGTGGACCCGTACGTGCCCGACTTCGTCAGGGCCGGCGCCGACATCGTCACCGTCCACGCCGAGGCCGGGCCGCACCTGCACCGCACCATCCAGCTCATCAAGAGCCTGGGGGCGAAGGCCGGCGTCTCGCTCAACCCCTCCACCCCCCTGTCGGCCCTGGATTACGTCCTGGACGACCTGGACCTGGTGCTGATCATGACGGTCAACCCCGG
>NZ_AUCF01000040.1 GCF_000429625.1 Azospirillum halopraeferens DSM 3675 | reverse complement strand
AACTGCCACACCGTTCCCCGGAGCCACAGACCGATTGGACGCCGCTTGGGCGACGCGGACGTGCGACACCCCGGACGGCCTGTGGTTGCGGATCTTGACGGGGCGTCGGGCCCGGTGCGCGGCGCACCTCTGTTGTGCGCGTCCGACGTCTATTCGAAGAAGTCCTCGTCCACCCTCTTGATGTGCAGAGTCTCCTCGATCCGGCATCCGACCTCGTGCCGGATCATCAGCCTGGCCAGTTGGATTCCGTCGATCAGCACGATGCGGGTGCCGAGCCGGTCGGCCGTCTCCCTGGCCGACGCGGTGAAGGCGGAGGTGGTGACGAACAGCCCCTTGGTCGCCTTGAACAGGTTCAGGCTGCCGAAGAAGTCGCGGATCGCCCCCGCCCCGACGGTGTTCCCGTCGGCGTACCGCTTGGCCTGGACATAGACCCGATCCAGCCCGAGCGGGTCCTGGTCGATGACGCCGTCCACGCCGTCATCACCCGACTTGCCGACCAGGGCCTTGTCGAGTTCCGCCACGGAACCGCCGTAGCCCATGGTGATCAACAGGCGGACCACCGTCTTCTCGAAGAAGGCTGGCGTGCCGGACCGCAGCCGCTGGAGGATCTCCTCCGCCAGCGACGCTTCGATCCGCAGGTGGGCCTGCCGCATCACCTCATCGGGGGTTAGAGGGCTTTCGGCAGCCGACAGCACGACCTCGCCGGCTTCGGCAGACTCGGCCGCTCCGGCCTCGCCATCGCGGAAGCCCTTGAAGCTCGGGAATTGCTCCAGGAATCGGATGGTGATTCGCTCCGGCGGCGACTTCAGTACATCCCGACCGGCCGGCGTGATGCGGAAATGTGCCCGCCGGGTGAGGTTCACCAGCCCGGCTTTGGTCAGGTAGCTCTTCGCCCAGTGGACCCGGTTGGCGAAGGTCGTCTGCCGGCCCGACGGCAGAAGATGGGCTCGCTCTTCGTCGGTCAAAGCGAACGTGTCGGCAAGCTGGTCGACCACATCGCCGATGCGGACCTCGCCACCCCCGGCGGCGGTTGTCAGCACGGGGAGCATCAGGGTCTGGAAATCGGGGATGGTCATTGCGGGCTCACCGAGTTCCTCAAGGCGTATCGGCCGACGAAATTCTACCGGACCGGGTGCGGGAAACAAGGGCGATTGCCGAGGCGACGCCGTCCGGGAGCCGTCTCTCGGCATCCCGTGTTGCCGGCCGGTTCCGTTGTCTGTAAATTCTTATTTTGAAGGCAACCGGGATCGGAGAGCCGCATGCGGGACCTCGGGCTGGCGATCCAGACCATGTTCGCCGACCTCGAACAGCGATGCCTGGATGCCGAGTTCGACGAGGCGTTCCCCGCGTCCGGCAGCTTCTCGAAGAAGGAACGGAAAGGTCGGGGCTACTGGTACTTCCAGGGGTATGCGGACGGCCACCGCTACAGCCGCTACGTCGGCCCCGCCGACGACCCGGGAATCGCCGCCCGCGTCGAGCGGTTCCGCGACCTCAAGGCGGACTTCACCGAGCGGCGGCGGATGGTGTCCGCCCTCAAGGCCGCCGGGCTGCCGGCGCCGGACGCCTTCACCGGCGACCTCGTCGGGGCGCTGGGGCGGGCCGGCGTGTTCCGGCTGCGCGGTGTGCTGGTCGGTACGCTGGCCTTCCAGTGTTACGCCGGCCTGCTGGGCGTCCGGCTGCCCGCCGCTCATCTCCGCACAGGGGACGTGGACATCGCGCAGTTCCACTCGGTGTCCATCTCCGTTGAGGACAGCCTGCCGCCCATTCTCGACGTGCTCCGGCAGGCGGACGACAGCTTCCGGGAGGTGCCGCACCACGCCGACGCCCGGAAGGCCACGGCGTTCCGAAACCGCAAAGGCTTTCTGGTGGAATTCCTGGTGCCCAACACAGGCAAGGATGAGCATCCGGGCAAGCCCGCCACCATGCCGGCCCTCGGCGGGGCCGCTGCCCAGCCCCTGCGGTTCCTCGATTTTCTGATCCACGATCCGATCCGGTCGGTGCTGCTTCACGCCGGCGGCGTTCCGGTCCGCGTGCCGGCACCGGAACGGTATGCCGTACACAAGCTGATCGTCGCGGCGCGGCGGCGAGCGGACCCGAACGGTCGATCGAAGGCCGATAAGGATGTGGCCCAAGCCGGGCTGCTGATCGAAGCCATGGCGTCCCGGCATCACCACGATCTATCGGACGCCTGGATCGAAGCGTGGTCGAGGGGGCCGAAATGGCGGGAAGCCCTGGCCGACGGCCTGTCCCGACTGCCGGACGCGCAACGGGACCGGATGGCCGATGCCGTCCGGCGGGCCGGAGGGAACCGGCCCCGGAACGCCGAAGACATCGGATTCCCGATCGACGGCAGCCCCTGAGCGTCCGGACCCGACCGGCCGCGGGGGCCGTTACGCCCGCGCCCGCAGGTAGGGGGTCAGGCGCCATTCGGCGAAGCGGATCAGCCGGGTGATCAGGAAGTTCAGCGCCAGATAGATGGCGCCGGCCAGGATGAAGATCTCGAACACCGCGTAGGTCTGGGCGATCAGGCGGCGGGCCAAGCCGGTGATCTCCAGCAGCGTGATGGTGCTGGCCAGAGAACTGGCCTTGACCATCAGGATCACCTCGTTGCCGTAGGCGGGCAGCGCCTGGCGGACGGCGATGGGGGCGACGATGCGGCGGAACATCAGGAAGCGCGACATGCCGCAGGCCCGCGCCGCCTCCATCTGCCCGTGCGGGACCGACAGGATGGCGCCGCGGATGATCTCGCTGGTGTAGGCCCCGGTGTTCAGCATCAGCGCCAGCACCGCGCACCAATAGGGCTCGCGCAGGAACACCCACAGGACGCTCTCGCGGATCACCGGGAACTGCCCCAGCCCGTAGTAGATCAGGAAGATCTGCACCAGCAGCGGCGTGCCGCGGAAAACGAAGACGTAGGCGCGGGCGACGGCGTCGGCGATGCGGCTGGTGGACAGGCGCATCAGCGCCGTCCCCATGGCCACCCCCAGCCCCAGCACCTCGGCCAGGGCGACGAGCTGGACGGTCAGGGGCAGGCCGGACAGGAGCGTGGGCAGGCTGTCCCACATGAGCTGCCAGTTCATCGTCAGGCCCTCCGCACGCCGCGCATGGCGTGGCGCTCCGCCCGCTCGAACACGGCGGTGGAGACCGACGTCAGGATCAGGTACAGCACCGCCGCCGTGGCGTAGAACAGGAACGGCTCGCGGGTCGAGCCGGCGGCCACATGGGCCATGCGCATGATCTCCGCCAGCGCCGTCACCGAGATCAGCGACGTATCCTTCAGGGTGAGCTGCCACACGTTGCCCAGCCCCGGCAGGGCGAAGCGCAGGGTCTGCGGCACCAGCACGCGGCGCAGGATCAGCCAGCGCCCCATGCCGCACGCCTTGGCCGCCTCGATCTGGCCGTGCGGCACGGCCTGGACCGCGCCGCGGATCACCTCGGTCGAATAGGCGCCGGAGATCAGCCCGACGGCCACGACGCCGATGGTGAAGGCGTTCACCTCCACATAGCCGTCGTAGCCGAAGACGCGGGCCACCGCCATGACCATGCCGCTGCCGCCGAAGAACAGCAGGTAGATGACCAGCAGTTCCGGCACGCCGCGGATGACGGTGGTGTAGACCTCCGCCAAGCCGGCCAGCAGCAGGTTGCCGCCCAGCTTCGCCGCCGCCCCCGCCGCCCCGAACACGAGGCCCAGCAGGAACGCCGACACCGACACGGCAACCGTCATGGCGGCGCCCATCAGAAGCTGGTCGCCCCAGCCGCGGTCGCCGAAGGAAAGGAGTTCGAGCATGGGGGGTCCGGCAGCGGGCCCCCCCTCCGCCGGTGCCGGAGCGCCGGCGCCGGGCGGCGGAGGGGGCGTCCTCGGGTTACTTCACGGAGATGTCGTAGCCGAACCACTGCTCCGACAGGCGGGCGATGGTGCCGTCGCCGTTGGCCTCGGCGATCGCCGCGTTGAGCTTCGCCTTCAGGTCCTGGTCACGCTGGCGCAGGCCGGCCCCCACGCCCTCGCCCAGCACGCCGCGCACGAAGTTGGGGCCGAACATGGTCAGGCTCTCCTCCTTCTTGACGATCTCCTGCGCCGCCGAGCGGTCGCCGAGCATGGCGTCGAGGCGGCCGTTGACCAGGTCGATGCCCGCTTCGTCCAGCGTGCCGTAGGTGCGCATGCGCACCTGCGGCAGCAGCCGCTCCATGAAGTTGGCCTGGATGGTGGAGGTCTGCACGCCCACCGTCTTGCCCTCAAGCGCCTTGGCCAGTGCGTCGAGGATCTGCTGCTCCTGCGGCTCCACGGTGGCGAGGTCGACGCCCTTCAGGTCGAAGGTCATCCCGGCCAGCGCGCTGCCCTTGATGGTGGCAAAGGCGGTGGGTTCGCTGCCGTAGGGGCCGGCGAAGTCGATCACCTGCTTGCGCTCGTCGGTGATGGACATGCCGGCCATGATGACGTCGTACTTGCCCTGCTGGAGCGCCGGGATGATGCCGTCCCAGTCCTGCGCCAGGATCTGGCATTCGGCGTTCATCTTCCGGCACAGCTCGCGGGCCAGATCCACCTCGAATCCGATCAGCTCGCCCGACGGGGCGGTGGCGTTCCACGGGGCGTAGGCGCCCTCGGTGGCGATGCGGATCTTGCTCCACTTGTCCTGCGCCGCGGCGGGGGACACCGCGATGGCCAGGATGGCGCCGAATGCCAGCGCCGCAACGGTCTTCTTCACGTCCAATGCCTCCTCTGTTCACGGCCCCGGTTGTGTCGGCGGGGGCCTTTTCCGGTACGCGTCGCCGCGCCGTCCTCAGCCCGACAGGTGGCGGGCCAGGAACTGGCGCACGCGCTCGGAGTCGGGGTTGACCAGAACCTTGTCGGGGGGGCCCTGCTCCTCGATGCGGCCCTGGTGGAGGAACACCACCTCGGACGCCACCTCGCGGGCGAAACCCATCTCGTGCGTGACGACGATCATCGTCGTCCCCTCGTCCGCCAGTTGACGGATAACCAGCAGCACCTCCCCCACCAGCTCGGGATCGAGGGCGGAGGTGGGTTCGTCGAACAGCATGACGCGCGGCTGCATGGCCAGGGCGCGGGCGATGGCGGCGCGCTGCTGCTGGCCGCCGGACAACTGCACGGGGTAGGCGTCGGCCTTGGCCAGGATGCCCACCTTGTCCAGCAGCGCCCGCGCCCGGTCCACCGCCTGCGCCTTCGGCACGCCCAGCACATGGACCGGCGCCTCGATGACGTTCTCCAGGATCGTCATGTGGGTCCACAGGTTGAAGCTCTGGAACACCATGCCGAGACGGGTGCGGATGCGGTCCACCTGCCGGGGATCGGCCGGCACCGTACGGCCGGTGCGCGTCTTCTTCAGCCCGATGGTGTCGCCGCCCACCGTGATGCGCCCCTCGTCGGGCACCTCCAGCAGGTTGATGCAGCGCAGCAGCGTGCTCTTGCCCGACCCGGAGGAGCCGATCAGGGCGATCGCCGCCCCCTCGCGCGCCGTCAGGGAGACCCCCTTCAGCACCTCCAGCGGACCGAACCGCTTGTGCAGATTCTCCACTCGGACGGCGACGGGGGCATCGGGGTTGATCGGCGGGTGGCGGTGCATACCGGGTATGTCGTGCGCGGAAATCGGGATCACAGGCTAGACCGGCAAGCCCGCGGCGGCAAAGCGGATTTTCGGCGGGTACGCGCGGAATCCGCCGCTCACCACAACAGCAGCACCAGCAGTTGCGGCGCCAGGATGCGCAGGCACATGACCAGCGGGTACACGGTGGCGTAGGCCAGGGCCGCCGCCTGCGACGGGCTGAGGCCGTTGGCGAAGGCCAGCGCCGGCGGGTCGGTCATCGATCCGGCCAGCACGCCGCAGGCGGTGAGATAGTTCAACTTCCACACCGCGCGGGCGAGGAAGCCGACGATCAGCAGCGGCACCACCGTGATGAGGGCACCGTAGAGCATCCAGGCCAGCCCGTCGCCCTCCACCAGCGTCTCCATGAAGCGGCCGCCGGACATCACCCCGACCACGGCGAGGAACAGCACGATGCCGATCTCGCGCAGGGCGGCGTTCGCGGCCGGCGGCATGAACCACACCAGCGGCCCGGCGTGGCCGACGCGCGACAGCACCAGGGCCGCCAGCAGCGGCCCGCCGGCCAGTCCCAGCTTCATGGGCGCCGGCATCCCCGGTACGTAGAGCGGGATGGAACCGAGAATGATCCCCAGCAGGATGCCGATGAAGACGGGGATGTACTCCACCTGCTGCAACCGCCGCTGGGAGTTGCCCATGAGCTGGGCGACGCGGGCGATATCAGCCGGCTTTCCGATGGCGGTGAGGATGTCGCCGAATTGCAGCTTCAGCGCCGACGACGGCACCAGCTCCACGCCGGCGCGGGTGACGCGGCTGATGACGACGCCGTAGGTGTCGTTGACCGCCAGCCCGGCGATGGACTTGCCCAGCACCGCGTCGGCGGTGACCACCAGCCGCTCCCACCGCATGTCGGTGCCGCGGGTGGTCAGGGTGATGTCCGATTCGGTGCCCAGGCGGCCCTTCAGCTCCTGCAACGCGGTGGCGGGGCCGACCAGATGCAGGACGTCCCCCGGTTCGATCACCGTCCCCGGCAGCGGCACCTGCAGCGTGCCGCCCCGCATCATGCGCGAGGCGACGACCCCGCGCTCGCCGCTCCCCAGCAGCTCCCGCACCGTGCGGCCGGCCGCCGCGGGGTTGCGCACGGCGACGTCCAGGGTCTCGATGACCGCCACCTCGGCGCGTCGGCGCGACTCGTACGCCGCCCCCTCCGCCGCGGCGTCGATCCGGAAGACGCCGCGAATCAGCGCCATGGTCAGCAGGATGCCGGCGATGCCGAACGGATAGGTCACGGCGTAGCCCAGGCCGGGCAGCGCCAGGTCGCCGGCGGGGGCGCCCACGGTGTGCAGGATCTCCTGCCCCGCGGCCAGAGAGGGCGTGTTGGTCACGGCACCGGAATAGACGCCGAGCACGGCCGCCAGCGGCGTCCCGGTGACGAGATGGATGGCCGCGGCGGTCGCCGTCCCCAGCCCCACCACCGCCAGCGCCATCAGGTTGAGCCCGAGGCCCGAACGTTTCAGCGCCGCGAAGAAGCCGGGGCCGACCTGGATGCCGATGGTGTAGACGAACAGGATCAGCCCGAACTCGCGCACGAAATGCAGCACGTGGTGGTCGAACTCCACCCCGGCGGAGGCCGCCAGATGGCCGGCGGCGATGCCGGCGAACAGCACGCCGCCGATGCCCAGCCCCACGCCGCCGATGGTCACCTGCCCCAGCGCCAGCCCGGCGATCGACACCAGGCTCAGCACCACCATCACGCGGGCGACGTCGGACAATCCGGTGAACAGGTCGATCAATAGGGGCATGGGCGGGCACGTCCGCGGTGGTGTCGTCGATCGGTCCTATCAATGACCGCCGCGGCCGTCCGTCTCAACCCGTCCGTTGGGGCGGCCGGGGCATAGGCGCAGGACGGAACAAATTTTCGCCATGATCGTGGAATAAAACCTGCGATCGGAGAGCGGCGCACGACGCCGTTTTCGCTACCCGGAACGCCTCACGGCTTTCCCCCGGCCAGACCCCGGCCGGGACGACGGCCACCGCACACGCCCCCGTTGCGGTGGCCGTTTCTTTTGCGCGCAAAAGCTCGCGGCGTCAGTCCTCCTGGTCCGGCTCCTCCGCCATCTCGTCGGCCAGTTCGCCCGCCAGATCGGCGAACAGACCGGCGTCCACCGACAGCCCGTTGGCCTCGCTGATCCGCACGAAGATGCGGTAGGCGTGCAGGATGGCCACGTCCAGCACCGCCTCGTCGCCTTCCTCGTCGAACTTGTCCTTGATGCCACGCTCGGCCAGCGTGCTGGCGATGTCCTGTTCGGCCGCCTGCAGCACGGCCTCCATGGCACGCTTGTGGAGTGTGGACATGATCGATGCTCCTCTTCAATTCCGGCCAACGGGCCGGTGATTCACTGTAGCGGGGATTGCGCGGGGGGAAAGGGGGAAGGCGGCGACGAAAAACCCTCCCCTTGTCCAAGGGGAGGGTTGCGGGAATCCGGCCGGGCGGGCGGACGGGTCCGCCCGCCCGCCCGCGCGCCGTCAGCCGCCCGTCTTCAGGCGTTCGATGCGGTCCAGCAGGGCGCTGCGGTTGGGATCGTTGGGCGCCATGCCCGCGAGCAGACGGTTCCACAGCTCCGACGCCTCGCCGGTGCGGCCGTCCAGCGCCGCGTCGAGGCCGAGCAGCCACAGGGCGTCGGGGTTGCCGGGTTCGAGGGCGAGCACGCGGTGCAGCACCTCGGTGGCGTCGGCGGGCATCCCCCCGGCCCCGGCGGCGCCGTGGGGGGCGCGGCCCAGCAGGGCGTCGGCGTAGGCCAGCAGCGCCCCGACGTTCCCCGGCGCCCGCTCCACCGCCTGGCGGCCGGCCTCGACCGCCTTGTCGTGCTCCCCCAGCACCGAATAGGAGCGGGCCAGCCGCTGCCAGCCCTCCGCGTCGGAGGGGTCGTCGCGCAGGCGGTTGGCCAGCGAATCAACCATGGCCCGGATAGCCGGATCGTCGGCCGGCGCGGATGCGGCGGCGCGGGGCGGTGCCGGCTGCGGCATCACCGAGGCGGCGTCGATGCCCATCCGCCCGGCGGCGTCGCGGATGCGGTCCTGCACGGCGGGCAGCCACGGGGCGTCGGCCGGCGTCTCGGCGGCCAGCGTGCGCCAGCGCTCCAGCGCGCCGGGGATGTCGCCGGCCTGGAAGCGGGACAGGGCCAGGTAGAAGCGGGACCGCGGCTCCTGCGGGTCCTTCTCCAGCACCGCGGCGAAGGCGGTCTGCGCCTGCTCCGGCACGATGCCGCTGTTGGCGTTGGTCAGCATCTCCGCCCACGCCGCCAGCGCCTCCATGTCGTCCGGGGCCAGCGCCACCACCCGCCCCAGGGCGTCGGCCGCCCGGGGGTAGTCGCCCATGCGGGCGTAGGTGCGGCCCAGCAGGTCCCAGCCCTGGCGGTCGTCGGGGTTGGCCGCGAGATGGGCGCGCAACTGGTCCATCGCGGCCATGACCTGCGGCGGCGGGCCGCCGCGCTCCTGCTGCAGGTCGCGCGAGGCCAGGGGCACGGCGGGCTGGTCGGGATGGCCGAGGGGCAGGTAGACGGCGAGCGCGCCGAGGGGCAGCGCCAGGGCGATCACCGCCGCCACGGCGCGGCTGCGCCACGGTGCCACGGTGCCCTCCGCGGCGGTCGCGGCGGCGGCGGTGCGCTCCGCCTCGGCGGCGACGGCCAGCATGCGCCGGCCGATCTCCGCCCGGGCGGCGGCGGCCTGGGTATCGGTGATGACCCCGCGGGCGCGCTCCCGCTCCAGCTCGGTCAACTGGTCGCGGTAGACTTCCAGGTCATAGGCGGCGCGGGAACCGGCCGCGCCGCGCGTCTTCAGCAGCGGCGGGACGATCAACAGCACCACGCCGGCGGTCATGGCCGCGGCGACGATCCAGAACAGCATCAGGTCCCGTCCTTGAGAAGCGCGTCGAGGCGGCGGCGCTCGTCCTCGCTGAGCGGCGCCGTGTCACCGCCGCCCGGCGCCACGCGGCGGCGCAGGTAGACGGCCACCGTGACGGCGCCGATGGCCAGCAGCACGAACGGTCCCACCCACAGCAGCAGCGTCGTGGCCTTGAACGGCGGGTTCAGCAGCACGTAGTCGCCATACCGGTTGGTGACGTAGGCCAGCACCTCGGTGTTGCTGTCGCCGGCCTCCAGCCGCTCGCGCACCAGCACCCGCAGGTCGCGCGCCAGCGGCGCGTTGGAATCGTCGATCGACTGGTTCTGGCAGACCAGGCAGCGCAGATCGCGGGAGATCTCGCGCGCCCGGCCTTCCAGCGCCGGGTCGGCCAGCACCTCGTCGGGCTGCACCGCCCGCACCGGGGCCGGCACGGCGGCGGCGACGGCCAGCATCACGGCCAGGAGAAGCGCCCTCATCCCTTCCTCAACTGCTTGACCAGGGGAATGATCGTCTCTTCGACGACGGCGGGGGTCAGCGGGCCGACGTGCTTGAAGCGGATGCGCCCCTCGCGATCGACCAGGAACGTCTCCGGCACGCCGTAGACGCCCCATTCGATGGAGGCGCGCCCGTCCGGGTCCGCGCCGACGCGGTCGTAGGGATCGCCGTTGCGCGTCAGCCAGGCCAGGGCGTCGGCCGGCTTGTCCTTGTGGTTGATGGCGTGCACGGTGATCCCCTCCTCCCGCGCCAGGCGGGTGATGATGGGGTGCTCCACCTTGCAGGGCACGCACCACGAGGCGAAGACGTTGACCAGCGTGACGTCGCCCCGCAGATCGGCGGTGGCCAGCCCGCGCGCGTCGGCCTTGTCGCGGCCGGGCAGGGCCGCCAGCGCGAACTCCGGCACCGGTTTGTCGATCAGGACCGACGGAATGGCGCGCGGGTCCCGCCCGAAGCCGAGGAAGAAGGCCACGCCGACGCCGACGAACAGCACCAGCGGCAGAAGGAAGAGAAAGCGGCGCATGATGATCGGTCTTTCTCACTCGGCCGCGTGGGCGGCCGCCGCGGGCGGCGACCGGCGCCGCTCCGGCGCACCGACGCGCAGGCGCCGGTCGCTCAGCGACACCAGGCCGCCGGCCACCAGGCCGATGCAGCCCAGCCAGATCCACGGCACGAAGGGGTGATGGTAGAGGCGCACCGTCCACTGCCCGGCCTCGTTGGGGTCGCCCAGCGCAATGTAGACGTCGGACAGCCAGGTGGTGTGGATCGCCGCCTCGGTGGTGGTCATCTGCTGCGAGGGGTAGAAGCGCCGCTCCGGCGTCAGCGTGGCGACGAAGGCGCCGTCGCGCTCCACGGTGAAGCGGCCGATGTCGGTGCGGAAGTTCTCCACGATGCCCTGGTCGACCCCGTCGAAGCGGATGCTGTAGCCGGCCACCTCGGCGGTGTCGCCGACGCGCATGGCCTGGATCGTCTCGCTCTGCCAGGCGGAGGAGCCGACCATGCCGACGATGGCGATGCCCAGCGAGGCGTGGGCGATGGTGGTGCCCCAGGTGCCGCGCGGCAGGCCGGCGGCGCGTGCCAGGCTGTCGCGCAGCGGGATGCGGAACAGGCGCACCCGCTCCGCCAGTTCGGCCAGCGCGCCGACGGTGGCCCAGGCGGCCAGCCCCATGCCGACGATGGCCATCACCGGGCCGCCGTAGACCCACACGGTGAGCAGGACCACCGCGAGCGTGGCGGCGGCGGCGCTCCACAGCCGCTTCAGCGCGCCCGGCAAGTCGCCGCGCTTCCACGCCAGCAGCGGTCCCACGGCCATGACCGCCACCATGGGGATCATCAGCGGCACGAAGGTGGCGTTGAAGAAGGGCGGGCCGACGGACACCTTGCCCAGGTCCAGCACGTCGAGGAACAGCGGGTAGAGGGTGCCGATGAACACCGTCGCCGTGGCCGTGGAGAGCAGCAGGTTGTTCAGAACCAGCGCCCCCTCGCGGCTGACCGGCGCGAAGACGCCGCCGGCCTTCAGCGAAGGCGCGCGGTAGGCGTAGAGCGCCAGGGAGCCGCCGGTGGCGATGATCAGCAGGAAGAGGATGAAGACGCCGCGCTCCGGGTCCACCGCGAAGGCGTGCACCGAGGTCAGGATGCCCGAGCGCACCAGGAAGGTGCCCATCAGCGACAGCGAGAAGGTGACGATGGCCAGCAGGACCGTCCAGGTCTTCAGCGCGTCGCGCTTCTCCACCACGATGGCGGAGTGCAGCAGCGCCGTGCCCGCCAACCAGGGCATGAAGGAGGCGTTCTCCACCGGGTCCCAGTACCACCAGCCGCCCCAGCCCAGCTCGTAATAGGCCCACCAGGAGCCCATGGCGATGCCCAGCGTCAGCGACGACCAGGCGACCAGCGTCCACGGCCGCACCCAGCGCGCCCAGGCGGGATCGACCCGCCCCTCGATCAGCGCCGCCACGGCGAAGGAGAAGGCCATGGAGAAGCCGACGTAGCCGAGGTAGAGGAACGGCGGGTGGAAGGCCAGGCCGGGGTCCTGGAGCAGCGGGTTGAGGTCGTTGCCTTCGAGCGGCGCCGGGATGACGCGCACGAAGGGGTTGGACGTCATCAGGATGAACAGGTAGAAGCCCACCCCGATCATCGCCTGCACGGACAGCACGCGGGCCTTGAGCGTCGGCGGCAGGTTGCGCCCGAACAGGGCCACCGCCGCGCCGAACACCGCCAGCATGGCCACCCACAGGATCATCGACCCCTCGTGGTTGCCCCACACGCCCGACACCTTGTAGAGCATGGGCTTCAGCGAGTGGCTGTTCTGCACCACGTTCATCACGCTGAAGTCGGACACCACATAGGCCCAGGTCAGCGCCAGGTAGGCGACCGCGATCAGCAGCACCTGCGCCAGGGCGGCGGGACGGGCGACCGCCATCCAGGCGGCGTTGCCGGTGGCGGCCCCCGCCATGGGCAAGGTCGCCTGCACCAGCGCGACGAACAGCGCCAGCACCAGCGCATAGTGGCCAAGCTCGGGGATCACCGGCGGGTCACTCCTTCACCAACGTGGTTTCACCGGCCCGGAAGTGCTCGGCACGCTTGAGCGCGTCGGCGACCTCGGGCGGCATGTAGTTCTCGTCGTGCTTGGCCAGGACCTCGCGGGCGAGGAAGACGCCGTCGGGGCGCAGCTTGCCCTCGGCCACCACGCCCTGCCCCTCGCGGAACAGGTCGGGAAGCTGGCCGCGGTAGCTGACGAGAACGCCGTTGACGCCATCGGTCACCCGGAAATCCGTGGTAATGCCGTCGGGCTGGCGCTTGACGCTGCCGTCCTCCACCAGTCCGCCCAGACGGAAGCTGCGGTCCTGCACCTCGGCGACCTTCATCTGCAGGTCGGTCGGGCTGAAGAAGAAGACGAGGTTGTCCTCGAACGCGGTCAGCGTGAGCGCGGTGGCGGTGCCCAGGCCCAGGAGGGCCAGGCCCAGCATGTAGAGACGCCGTTTCTTGCGAGTCATCCTTCACCCATCTCAGCGGCCGTCTCGTGGACGGCGGCCTCGCGACGGGCGCGCCGGCGCGGCGGCCGGCTGCCCTCCAAGGCCTTCAACGTCGCCTCGCGGGACCGCAGCCCCTTCAGCGTGGCAACCAGCAGCCCGACCATCACCAGCGCCGTCAACGCGTAGGAGGGCCAGATGTAGGCGGCGTATCCGCCCATCGCGAAGAACTCTGCCATGACGCCCGACGGTCGTTTCCTGGATTCGTTCTAATCAATGCCACCGGTGTGGCGGTTTCAAGGCGCCCCGCTAATGTTGCAATGCACAATCAACGGGTTAGCGGCCTTGTGCGTCGTTCAGTCGCAGCGTCTGGATCTTGCGCGCCAGGATTTCCGATTTCAGGCGCAGCAGGACGACGCTGACGAAATAGGCGGTGAAGGCGAACGCCATCACCAGGAGCGGCACCAGCATCTCCCCGGCGATGGTCGGCCCGCCCATGCGGATGACGCTGGCCGGCTGGTGCAGCGTGTTCCACCAGTCGACCGAGAACTTGATGATGGGGATGTTGACCACGCCCACCAGCAGCAGCACGTTGCCCGCCTTCACCCCCCGTTCCGGGTCGTCGAAGGCGTTCACCAGCGCCATGTAGCCGAGATAGAGGAAGAACAGGATCAGCATGCTGGTCAGGCGGGCGTCCCACACCCACCAGGTGCCCCACATGGGCGCGCCCCACAGGGAGCCGGTCACCAGGCAGACCGCCGTGAAGCCCGCCCCCACCGGGGCGGCGGCCTTGGAGAACAGGTCGGCCAGCGGGTGCTTCCACACCAGCCCCACGGCGGCGGCGATCGCCATGTTGACGTACACGAACAGCGCCATCCAGGCGGCCGGGACGTGGACGTACATGATGCGCACCGTGTCCCCCTGCTGGTAGTCGGGGGGCGAACCGAACAGGCTGAGGTACAGACCGACCACCAGCAGCACGACGGTCGCCCCGGCCGCCCACGGCTGGATCACGGCCGAGAGGCGCAGGAAGCGGGCGGGGTTGGCGAAGCGATGCATGGGGTGCGCCGGTGTTATGCGGAACTGCGGACCATATAAGCGCATAGATGCCCGACGACGAGAGGCATTGCCTTGATCTTTGTCAGATCTCCGGTCCAACCCTCCGCCGAACGTCAGCCCCCGCCGGAGAGGGGGCTATTCCACCGCCTGGCGCAGCGCGGCCGCACCGGCCCACGGGGCCAGCGGCAGGGCGCCGGCCAGCAGGCCGGACAGCAGCAGGATGTGCGGGCGCGGACTGAGGCCGAGGATGGCGGCGTCGATGGCGCCGGCGCCGAAGATCAGCACGGGGATGTAGAGCGGCAGGATCAGCAGCGACAGCAGCACGCCGCCCCGGCGCGCGCCCAGGGTCAGCGCCGCGCCGATGGCGCCGATCAGGCTGAGCACCGGCGTGCCGACGGCCAGCGTCAGGACCAGGACGCCGAACCCGTCGGCCTCCATGTTCAGCAGCACCGCCAGCAGCGGTGCGGCGACGATCAGCGGCACGCCGGTGACCAGCCAGTGGGCCAGCGTCTTGGCCAGCACCACCGCCTCCAGCGGCAGCGGCGTCAGCACCAGCAGCTCCAGCGAGCCGTCCTCGTAATCATTCTGGAACAGCCGCTCCAGGGACAGCAGCGAGGCGAGCAGCGCCGCCACCCAGATGACGCCGGCGGCGATGCGCGCGAGGATGTTGGGTTCCGGCCCGACGCCGAAGGGGAACAGCACCACGCAGAGCACGAAGAACATGACCGCGATGGTGGCGTCGGAGCCCTGGCGCAGCGCCAGCCGCAGGTCGCGCCCGACCAGCGTCAGGAAACGGTTCATGGGCGCGTGTCCTCATCGTCGTCTCCGGCATCGTCACCGGGGTCGTCCCCGTCGTCCGGCCCGGCGGGGGTGAAGTCGTCCAGGTGCAGGGTGGCGGCACCGGGCAGGGCGATGTCCGTGTGGGTGGACACCACCACCATGCCGCCGCCGGCCCGGTGTTCGGCGATGATGGCCTCCAGCAGCCCGATCGCCGCGCGGTCCAGCGCCACCGTGGGCTCGTCCAGCAGCCACAGGGGCGCCGGGGCGGCGAGGATGCGCGCCAGGTTCAGCCGCCGCTTCTGCCCGGCCGACAGGTAGCGCCCCGGCACCCCGGCGATGTGCGGCACCCCCAGCCGGGCCAGCGCCGCCCGCGCCCGCTCCTCGGGGACGGGGGCGCCGCCCAGGGCGGCCCAGAAGGCGAGGTTCTCGGTCGCCGTCAGCACCGGCTTCACGGCATCCAGGTGGCCCACGTAATGGGCGCGCCCGCGGTGGCGGTCGGGATCGTCGGCCACCGCCGCGTCGTCCCAGGCGAGCCGGCCGCGGAACGGCCGCAGCAGACCCGCCATGATGCGCAGCAGGCTGGACTTGCCCGAACCGTTGGGGCCCAGCAGGAGCAGCGCCTCCCCCGACCCGACGCGGAAGTCGAGCCCGGTGAAGACGAGCCGGTCGCCGCGCAGGCAGGTGAGGTCGGTTCCGGCGAAGACGGGCATGGGCGGCGGGACATCCGGGAGGGTCGGCGGCGGGACCGGCGACCTATAGCACAGCCCGCCGGCACGGCCAAAGAAACCTGCCCCCTCGACAGGGCAATCGGGTGAATGGATGCCGGACCCGGGGGTGCCCGCCGGCGGCTCCACAGCCGGCACCCCGGGGCGCGGATTGCGCGGATTTCCGCGCGGATGGCACGGATTGATCGTTCTTTCCGGCCTCTTGTTCCACCGGTCAGCACGTCCGAGACAAGCGATTGCCCCGTGCCTCCCTCAATCCCCCATCTTCAGGGCGACGTCGACACGCTCCACCGCGCAGGTCGGGCGGGCCGGGGGGCAGTAGCGGTATTCGACCCGCAGCATGCCGTCGTTGCTGTCGGGGGTGCCGAACCGCACCGCGCCGGGCCGCGCCACGGGGAACGACACACGGAGCGCCCCGCCCCTTCCGGACCCGCGCACCGCGGCGGGGAACTTGCCGGCCAGCCGGTCGCGCATCAGCGCCGGGGCGTCGATGCGCAGCACCGCCGGCTGGATGCTCACCCCGTTCGCGGGCTGCACCGACACCACCAGGGCGTCGCGGCCGCCGGTGCGCTCGATGGTCACGGCGACGCGGCCGCTGGGGACCTCGGCCATCCACGCGGGGGGCGGCGTCTGGCCCCGCGCCGCGGGGATCGTGACGAACAGGGCGGCCAGGGCCGGCATGGCGAGCTTCAGCATGGCGCGTATCTCCTGCGCGCGAGCATGGCAGCCCGGCGCGGCGCGCGCAAAGGCGCGATGGGGGGGCCCCTGGTCGGGTGCCGGCCGCGGCCCCACATCCCTGCGACCGCTCCGTTGCCCCCCTTCCCCGCCCGTGCGTTCCTCCCCCGACCCGCTCCGCCTGTCCGCGCCCGTCGAGGCGGCGCTGTGGATGATCCTGGCCTCGCTGATCTTCGCGGCGGGCAACGCGCTGGTGCGCCACACCACGGCGAGTCTGCACCCGTTCGAGGTGGCATTCTTCCGCAACCTGTTCAGCCTGCTGGTGATGCTACCCTGGGTGGTGACGCGCGGCGTGCGGGTGATGCGCACCGACCGGCTCGGCCTCTACGTGACGCGGGCGGCGACCGGGCTGATGGCCATGCTCTGCTGGTTCTGGGGTCTGTCGGTGATGCCGCTGGGCGATGCCACCGCGCTCAGCTTCACCACGCCCCTGTTCGCCACGGTTGGGGCGGCCCTGTTCCTGGGCGAGGTGGTGCGGGCCCGGCGCTGGATCGCCGTGGCCGTGGGGTTCGCCGGTGTGCTGGTGATCGTGCGCCCCGGACCGGGCAGCCTGTCGGTGGCGGCGCTGGTGGTGCTGGCGAGCTGCCTGTTCGCCGCCGTGAGCGCGCTCCAGGTGCGTTCCCTGGCGCGCTCGGAGACCTCGGCGGCCATGGTCACCTATATGGTGCTGTTCCTGACGCCCATGTCGCTGGTGCCCGCGCTGTTCGTCTGGCAGTGGCCGGATTGGCCGACACTCGGCTGGCTGGCCCTGCTCGGCACCATCCTCACCTTCGGCCATCTGGCGATGACCCGCGCCTTTGCCCTGGCCGAGGCGTCGGCGCTGATGCCCTATGATTACGTCAAGCTGCCCCTGTCGGCGCTGATCGCCTATCTTGCCTTCGGCGAGGTGATGGACGCCTCGGCCTGGGCCGGGGCCGGCGTGATCGTCGCCTCTACCCTCTACATCGCCCACCGCGAGGCGGTGGTGGCCCGCAGCGCCCGCACCGCCGGCGCCGCGGCCGCGGAGTCGCCGTCCAAGCCATAGAGGACGAACCCGGCATCACGCCGCCGCCGCGTCCGCCGCCTCCCGTTCGGCTTCCAGGACGACGCGGGCGCGTTCGTAATGGTGGGGGCGCAGGTTGACCTGGACGGTGCGCAGCGCCGCCATCAGCACCGCCGCGTCGTCGGTGAAGCCGGCCACCAGCAGGATGTCGGGCACGGCGTCGAAGGGCAGGATGAAATAGGCCAGCGCCCCCAGCAGCACCGCCTTGGCCCGCGCCGGGGTGGCCGGATCGAGGGCGCAGAAATAGGCGGCCAGCAGATGGTCGAGGAAGGGCAGCCGGTGCAGATTGGCCCGCAGCTTGCTCCAGAAGCGGCCGCGCACGATCCGCTCCTCCGCCTCCAGCCGCTCGTCCGCGTCGGGAATGCCCCCCGGTTCCGCCTGCACCATCATCCGAGTCCTCCGGTTCCGCTGGCCGATGATATGTCGGCTCCACCCGCCATCTGCAACAGCCGGACCCATCGGGATTGCGCGGATTGATCGCTCCGCCCGACGACCGGACGCAGCCGAAGCCGAAGCAGGGCATGGCATCCGTGCCATCCGTCCAAATCCGCGCCATCCGTGGCGGGCTTGTGCCCCCGGACAGCACGTCCGGTTCCGGCGATCGCCTTGCCGGAAATGGACTCTCCGCAGGTCGGACGGTCAGGGCATTGGACCGCCGGGCCGCGGCGCCCTACCATGGGGCGCCGCAGGCAATCGGTCGGCCGAACGGGAGGAGACACCATGGCGATCACCAAAGGCATCAAGGCCCTGCTGGACGAGGCGAACGCACGCATCGCCACCATCGGCCCGCAGGAGGCGCTGACCCTGCACGGCGACCCCGACGTGGTGTTCGTCGACATCCGCGACGTGCGCGAACTGCAGCGCGAGGGCATGATCCCCGGCGCCTTCCACGCGCCGCGCGGCATGCTGGAGTTCTGGGTCGACCCCGAGAGCCCCTACCACAAGCCCGTCTTCGCCTCCGGCAAGCGGTTCATCTTCTATTGCGCCAGCGCCTGGCGCTCGGCCCTGGCCACCGACACGGTGCAGACCATGGGGCTGGCCCCGGTCTGCCACCTGGAGGGCGGCTTCACCGCGTGGAAGGCCGCCGGCCTGCCCGTCACGATGCCGGAGCCGCCGGCGGCGTAGCCTCCTCCTCCACGGGCCAGCCCGCGGCGGGCCGCACCGCACCGGTCTCGGTGCCGCGCCGGTTGCGCTGGGGCTGGACCAGCAGGTCGGGGACGGCGTCCCACTCCCCGTCGTCCAGGGCGCCCGATGCCCGGATCAGCGCCGCCATGGCGACGTCGCGGGCACGGGCGGCGCCGTCCTCGATCTTCAGCGCGATGCCCACGCCCTGTTCGACCAGCACGGCGCAGCCCACGCCCTCGGCCCCCGCCTTGACCAGGACGCGGCCCCGGGCCGTCTCCATCATGCGGGTGTCGAAGGTGTTGCGGCCGGCGATCAGGTAGGGATGAGCCGCCCAGGCGGCGCGGATGCGCTCCACCGCCGCGGCGCGGCGCTCGGGCAGGTCGGAGGGGTCGGCGATGCGGGCCATGGCGAAGGCCAGGCCGCCCAGCGGCACCGCAAGCGTCGGGATCGAACAGCCGTCGACGCCCCACGGCGCCCCCGTCAGGTCCTGCGCCGTCATCTGCTCCAGCACGCCCAGGATGCGCTGCTGCACCGGGTGGTCGTAGCGCACATAGCCGGCCGGCGCCTCGCCCCTGTGGCGGGCGGTGGTCAGCATGCCCGCGTGCTTGCCCGAACAGTTGTTGTGCAACGCCGTCGGGGGCGCGCCGGCGCGCAGCAGGGCGTGGGTCGTCTCCTCGTCATAGGGAAGGTGGGCGCCGCACTCCAGGTCGTCGGGGGTGCAGCCGATGCGCGCCAGCCAGCGCGCCACCAGGTCGGTGTGCACCGCTTCGCCGTTGTGGGAGGCGCAGGCCAGCGCCAGTTCCTCGCTGCCCAGGCCGAAGGCGTCGAAGGCGCCGCTCTCCACCAGGGGGATGGCCTGGAGCGCCTTGACGGCGGAGCGCGGGTAGACCGGCGCCATGGTCTCGCCCCAGCGGGCCAGCACCCGCCCGCCGGCATCAACGACGCAGGCGTGGCCGCGGTGGCGCGACTCCACCATGCCGCCGCGGGTCACCTCCACCAGGATCGGCGTGTCGCCCCGGCCGGGGATCGCTGCCCGCCCGCCGGGGGCGGCGGCGGGGGCATGATTGTGGCCGGCGTGGTCATGGTCGTGGCCGCCGCAGCAGCCGTGGGTATGGTCATGGGTCATGAGCGCAAGTCTTGCCCTTCGCGGGCCCGCCGTGCAAGGTGCGCGCATGCGTGGATACTTTGCCATCGGGGTCGAGCGCATCAGCAAGCCGGGAAACGTCGGCAACCTGGTCCGCTCCGCCCACGCCTTCGGGGCCTCCTTCTTCTTCGCCGTCGATCCCGAGCCGGACCTGCGCGAGATGCGCTTCGTGGACACCTCCGGGGCCGACGTGCACCTGCCGCTGTACGTCTATCCCGACGTGCCCTCGCTGGTCTTGCCCCGTGCGTGCACGCTGGTCGGGGTGGAGCTGACCGACGAGGCCATCGACCTGCCCAGCTTCCGCCATCCCCTGCGCGCCGCCTACGTGCTGGGCCCCGAGCGCGGCAGCCTGTCGGCAGAGTTGCAGGAGCGCTGCGACCACGTCGTGAAAATCCCCACCCGCTTCTGCGTCAACGTCGGCGTGGCCGGGGCGCTGGTCATCTATGACCGGATGATCTCGCTGGGCCGCTTCGCCGAACGCCCGGTGCGGACCGGCGGCCCCACCGACGGCGCGCCCGTGCACGTGCACGGCCCGCAGAAGGTCCGCAACCGCGCCGCCCGCCGCAGCGCCCGCCGCCGGGGCGAGGACACGGGATTCTGATACGGCGCCGGTTCAGGCTCCTACAGGCGCAGGAACGGGTTGAGGAAGCGGCCGACCGGGCCGGTCAGGCGCAGCGTCCCCATGGTCACCGACAGGCACAGGCACCCTTCCGGGTCGGCCAGCGGGCGGTGGTCGATGGTGTCGTCGCCGACCGCCACGTCGCCGCGCAGGTAATGGCCGAAGGCGTCGCTGAAGCCGCCCTGAAGCACCATGGCCAGCTCCACGCCGTCGTGGCTGTGCTGCGGCACGCCGGTGCCGCCGGCGATGCGGATCAGCCGGGCGGAGCCGACGGTCAGCGGGATCTCGGCGACGCGGATGCCCGGCAGCATCGGACGCCAGCGCAGGGCGTCCGGGCATCCCCCGATGTAGGACCGCAGCGGCTCCGGCAGCAGCGGCCCGTCGGCGGCCGCGCGGCGCTGCGGGGCCGGCGGCCGGCGGACCGGGGGCGGCGGCTCGGGGCCGTCCTCGTCCAGGCGGGCGAGCAGCCGGTCGAGGCAGCCGGGCGACAGGGGGTCGGGCTCGATGCTCTCCAGGAGCGCACCGCCCACCGCCTCCATCTCGGCGACGGCGCAGCGGCAGCCGGGGCACAGCGCGGCGTGGGACGCCACGACCAGCGCCGGTCCCTCGCCCAGGCTCCCGCTCGCATAGTCCATCAGCAGCGCGTCGCCGGGATGGTGGGTCGGCAGGCTCATGACGGCTCCCTCAGGACCTTGCGCAGGCGCTCCAGGGCCAGGCGCACACGGGATTTCACGGTGCCCAGCGGAAGGCCCCGCTCGGCGGCGATGGTGGTGTGGGGCTTGTCCTCGAAATAGGCCAGGCGCACCAGATCCGCCTGTTCGGGCGGCAGGTCGTCCAGGGCGGCGCGCAGGCGCCCGGCGCTCTGCGCCGTCTCCAGCCGGTGGTCCGCCCATTCCACGGGATCGGGAACCAGCATGGGGTCGCCGGGGTCGATCTCCGGCCGCGACTCGCGGCGCAGCGCATCGAGCCGGCGGTTGCGCGCGACGGTGAAAATCCAGGTCGTGGCGGTGGCCCGGGCGGGATCGAACAGCTCCGCCCGCCGCCAGACCACCAGCATGACCTCCTGCACCAGCTCTTCCGCCTGCCCGGCGTCGCAGCCCTGGCGGCGCAGGAACGCCTTCAGGCGCGGCGCCACCCGTTCGAACAGCGCGGCGAAGGCGGCGCGGTCCCGCCGCCGGCCGACCGCCAGCAGCAGGTCGTCGAGCGAGGATGCCGCCTCGGCCGCGGGGGAAGAAGAATCCTGCATCACCGCATTGAAGGCGAACACGGGCCACCGCACAAGTCGCACGTGGCGCGGCGGCGTCGCAGGGCAGCAATGTGGCGTGGCCGCGCCGGTCACGGCGGCCGATACGAAACCCATCATGCCCGGTTTTACGCAGGTGCCGTCGGGTTGGATCACCGGCGCGGCACGAAAGCACCCCGACTCCGCCACGGTGTTGCCCGTTTTGGGTTCAATCCTCATCCGAATTGGGATAACGTCTCCCGCACCCGAAACCACTTCGCAGTTGCACAACGATGCCGCAAACCCGCACCGTTCGTGGCGCCGCCGCTTCCGCCACCCTGGCGCTGGCGCTGGCCGTCCTGCCCAATGTGGCGTCGGCGGCCGAACCCAGATTTCTGGGCAGCTTCCGGGACTGGAACGCCTTCTCGTTCGACGAGAGCGGCCAGACCGTCTGCTACATGTCGAGCCAGCCGCAGAAGAAGGAGCCGGGCAATGTCCGCCGCGGCGACATCTACGCGCTCGTCACCCATCGGCCGGCCGAGAACACCTTCGACGTCGTCAGCATCATCGTCGGCTATCCGTTCCGCAAGAACAGCGAGGCGTCGATCGCCATCGACGGCAAGGACTTCGCGCTGTTCACCGACGGCGAGACCGCCTGGGCCCGCGACGCCGCCACCGACCGCGCCATCGTCGACGCCATGAGGGCCGGCCGCAACATGGTGGTGAAAGGGGTGTCCGCGCGCGGCACCAACACCACCGACACCTACAGCCTGATGGGCGTCTCCGACGCCTACGACGCGCTGGTCAAGGCCTGCAACGTCAAGCGCTGAGGGCCCGGCGCCGACGGCCGGACAATTTCACGACTCGTCCTTTTGACAGCGGGAGGGGCGCGGCCTAAGTATGGGCCATGAACGCGCTCCCCCTCGCTGCCCCGTCGGCGGCTCCCGCTGTGTTTCCGGCCGCCGACGCGGCCGGCCGCAAGAATCTCGTCGGCCTCTCCCGCCCGGAGCTGGAGGCCGAGATGGTGGCCTTCGGCCTGGAGAAGTTCCGAGCCCGCCAGCTCTGGCACTGGATCTACCACCGCGGGGCCACCGACTTCGCGGCGATGACGACGCTGGCCAAGCCGGTGCGCGACCGCCTGGCCGAGGCGTATGCGGTGCTGCGCCCGACGGTGGTGCGCGATCCGGTGTCCCGCGACGGCACGCGCAAATGGCTGCTGCGCATGCCCGACGGCCAGGAGGTGGAGACCGTCCACATCCCCGAGGAGGACCGCGGAACGCTGTGCGTCTCGTCCCAGGTGGGCTGTACGCTGACCTGCCGCTTCTGCCACACCGGCACCCAGCGCCTGGTGCGCAACCTGAGCGCCGCGGAGATCGTGGCCCAGGTGATGCTGGCGCGCGACGTGCTGGACGAATGGCCCGCCCCGCCGGACGGGCGGATGATCTCCAACATCGTCATGATGGGCATGGGCGAGCCCCTGTTCAATTACGAGAACGTGGCCAAGGCGCTGAAGATCGTGATGGACGGCGACGGCATCGCCATCTCCAAGCGGCGCATCACCCTGTCCACCTCGGGCGTGGTGCCGGCCATGAAGCGCTGCGGGGAGGAGCTGAACGTCAACCTCGCCGTATCGCTGCACGCGGTGACGGACGAGCTGCGCGACCGCATCATGCCGATCAACCGGAAGTATCCGCTGGCCGAGCTGATGAAGGCGTGCCGCGAGTACCCCGGCCTATCCAACGCCCGCCGCATCACCTTTGAATATGTGATGCTGAAGGGCATCAACGACAGCCCGGCCGACGCCCGCGCGCTGGTCAACCTGCTGAAGGGCGTGCCGGCCAAGATCAACCTGATCCCCTTCAATCCCTGGCCCGGCGCGCCGTACGAGCGGTCCACCGACCGCGCCATCCAGGTGTTCGGCGACCTGGTCAACGCCGCCGGCTACGCCAGCCCGGTGCGCACGCCCCGCGGCGAGGACATCATGGCCGCCTGCGGCCAGCTCAAGAGCGACAGCCTGCGCCTGTCCGCCGCCGAGCGCGCCGCCATGGAGCGCGTGGTTGCCGAAAAGGACGCCGCTCTGTCATTGTGAGCGGCGGAGCTTTCCGCATCCGCAACCACGCGCCGGTGGGCTGACGCCCCCGCCTACGCCACCCCTTCCGCCATCACCCGGTCGGGCGGGAAGTGCATGGTCACGGTGGTGCCCTCGCCCGGCGTGCTGGCGATGGTCAGGCGGCCGCCGTGGAGTTCCATGAGGTTGCGGCTGATGGCCAGCCCCAGGCCGGTGCCGCCGAAGCGGCGGGTGATCGAGGCGTCGGCCTGCTGGAAGGGCTCCGTCACGTGGCGCAGCGCTTCCGCCCCGATGCCGATGCCGGTGTCGGCGACGGTGACCGCCAGGCCGCCGTCGGGCGCCACCGCGGCGCCGAGGGTGACGCGGCCGCCGGCCGGCGTGAACTTGACCGCGTTGGACAGCAGGTTCAGCAGCACCTGGCGCACCGCCCGTTCGTCGGCCAGCAGGCGCGGCAGGCGGTCCGGCAGGTCCAGGTGCAGGGCGACCCGCCCCCGCTCCGCCGGCACGGCCGACACGGCCAAGCCGGATTCCAGCACCGCCGCCGGGTCGAGCGGCCGTTCGTCCAGCGCGTAGCGACCGGCTTCGAGCTTCGACATGTCCAGCACGTCGTTGATCAGGTCCAGCAGGTGCGTGCCGCTGACGCGGATGTGGCCGGCGTATTCGCCGTAGCGCGGGTTGCCGATGGGGCCGAACACCTCGTGCATCATGATCTCGGAAAAGCCGATGATGGCATTCAGCGGCGTGCGCAGCTCGTGGCTCATGGTGGCCAGGAAGGCGCTCTTGGCGCGGCTGGCGCTCTCGGCCTCGTCGCGCGCCCGGGCCAGGCTGCGGGCAGCCAGCACCCGGTCGGTGACGTCGCGGGCGAGGAACAGCACCTCCGGGCGCGGCGCCACGTCGGCGGGCAGGACCGCCGTGCGCCCCTCGTACCACAGCCCGCCGTCGCCGTGGTTCAGGCAATACTCCACCACCTGCGGCCGGCCGGTGTCCAGGGTGCGGCGGATCACCGCCAGGATGCGGGCGGCGACGTCGGCCGGCAGCACCTCGTCCAGGGTGCGGCCCACCATCGGCTCGGCCGGGTCGGCCGGGTCGCCGGCGGCGCCGGTGGCCAGCACCTCGCGGTAGAGGCCATCGGAGTCGATGATGTAGGCAAGATCGGGCAGGGCGCCGATCAGGGCGCGCAGCCGCGCCCGGCTGGCACGCAGCGCCTCCTCGCCCCGGCGGCGCGCCGTGACGTCGCGGAACACGCCGAGCCAGCCGCCTCCCTCCAGCCGTACCGCGCTCAGCTCGCACAGCAGCACGTCGCCGCAGGTGTGGCGCAGCACCACCTCGCGGCGCAGCCGGCCATCGGAGGCGACGGCGGCGAACGCCTCGGCGGTGGCCGCCGCCATGGGGTGTCCGGCGGGCACCACGTCAGCCGGTCCCGCGGCGGCCGGCCCGTCCGGGGCAAGGCCCAGCATGCGGCGGGCGGCCGGGTTGGCCTCGGCGAAGCGGCCGGCGCCGTCGACGACGAAGATCCCCTCCATCGCCGCATCCAGGTAGGAGCGCAGGCGCGCCTCGCTCCGGCGCAGGCTGTCTTCCATGCGCTTGCGCTCGGTGATGTCGCGCGCCTCGCTGATGAGCTGGACGACGCGGCCCCGCTCGTCGCGCACGGGCTTGATGGAGATGTCCAGCGTGCACAGCCCGCCGGGCATCCGGGCCTCCACCTCGAAGCGCGTGAACGCGCCGCCGCCGGCGTCCGCCACGGCGCGGCGCAGGCGCTCCGCACCGTCGGGGTTGCGGCGCCAGTGCGGCAGGTCCCACACCGCCCGCCCGATGAGCGACTCGGGCTCGACCCCGGCGAACGCGGCGGCGGCGTGGTTCATCGACAGAACCCGCCCGTCCGGCGTCAGCAGCCCGATGAACTGGAAGGCACTGTCGAAGATGGCGCGGGCGCGCCGTTCGCTTTCCTGAAGCGCGCCGGCGGTGGCCTCCAGCCGTCCGAGGAAGCGCAGCAGCACCACCGTCAGGCCGATCACCAGGGTGACCACGCCGGCCAGGGCCATCAGGCGCTGCGCCGTGGCGGCGCGCCAGGGGGCGAGATAGTCCTCGGCCCCCATGCGAACGGCGACCGCCAACGGAAATCCCGCCACCGCGCGGATGCCTAGGATGCGCATCCGGCCGTCGATGGCCGAGGGACCGACCAGCGTCCGTGCCGGGGCACCGCCGACGACGGCGGACACCTGCGCGGCGTAGCGCACCGGGTCGCTCAACAGTCCCTCGTCGCGGGGATAGCGGACCAGCGCCGTGCCGTCGCGGCTCCACAGGGTCACCGTGCCCTCGCGGCCGATGTCGAGCGTGGAATAGAAGGCCTCGAAATAATTGAGGTCGATGGCGGCCCAGACGACCCCGGCGAAGGTGCCCGTATCATCCTCCAGGCGCCGGCTGACCGCCACGAACCAACCCTGCCCGACCCGGCTGAGCAGCGGCGGCGAAATGCGCACGCCGCTGCCGGGATCGTCGCGGTGTACGGCGAAATAGGGGCGGTCGGCAACGTCGAGACCGATGCCGGCCGCCGTCTCCGTCCCGTCCGCCCGCACCCGTCCGCCGGCATCGGCCACCCCCAGGACGCGGATCACCGAGGTCTGGCTCTGCGTGCGGCGCACCATCGCCGCGACGGCGGCGGGATCGCCGACCTCCCCGTCGCGCAGGAAGGGCCGCACCGCCTCGGCCAGGGCGGCCAGCGCCAGCTCCGCCGTACCGAAGGCGCCGCGGGCGTGCACCTCCAGGGTGTTGGCGAGATTCTGCACCTGGCGCTCCGCGTCGGCCTGCGCCTGCTCGCGCCCGCGCAGCACGTCGACCGCGGCCAGCGTCGTCAGGCCGGCGATCACCAGCCCCACCAGCACCAGCACGACGAAGCGAAAGCGGCCGAAGTCGGACGCGTTCGCCCCGCCGCCGGTCGCCGGCGCGCGCAGGACCGAGAACGGGGGATCGGCGGGAACGGACAAGGGCGCCGCGTCGGAAGGGGCTGGGTGCGGACCAGTCTATCCCGGCGACCACCCCTTTGCACGGCCCCCGAACGGTTTTTCCGCATTGGGGCTCGACAAGGCCACGCGGTGCGGGCATCAAGGCGGCCGTCCGCCCGTCCCCGACACCCGGCACCGGAAGACGCCATGCTGGAGTCCCTGTCCCCCGCCGTCCTCGCCATCCTGCTGTTCGGGCCGCTGGCGCTGTGGCCGGCCATGCGCATCCTGCGCCGCGCCGGCTTCAACCCGTGGATCGGGCTGGCGGTGCTGGTACCGGTGGTCGGCGTGCTGGTGGTCTACATGGTGCTGGGCCACCGGCGCTGGCCCAACCTGCCGGCGCGCGCCCCGCGCCGGACGCCCAAGACGCGCCGCACGCTCTGAGCGGAAGGAACTCGGCCATGGACCCGATCTTCGGGCTCGCCCCCTGGGTGGTCAACCTGATCGCCGCCCTCTACCTGACCTACAAGCTGGTGCTGGCCGGCTGGATCGTCGCCAAGGCGGGGCGCAGCCCGCTGTGGGGGCTGATGGTGCTGGTGCCCTTCGCCGAACTGCTGGGCATCTGGCTGTTCGCCTACGCCCGCTGGCCCTTCATGGAGCGGCCGGACTCCGGCGCGGCGGAGGAGCCGGCGGGACGGGCTTGAAGCCCGCGCCGACACGCCGTACTGTCGCCGCTCCCGACCTATTCCTTCGGCGTGAGCAAGTCCCATGAGCGGTTCGACCGGCAAAGAGATCAAGAAAGTCGTGCTCGCCTATTCCGGCGGCCTCGACACCTCGGTGATCCTGAAGTGGTTGCAGGAAACCTACCGGTGCGAGGTGGTGACCTTCACCGCCGACCTCGGCCAGGGCGAGGAGCTGGAGCCGGCGCGCCGCAAGGCCGAGATGCTGGGCATCAAGCCCGAAAACATCTTCATCGACGATCTGCGCGAGGAGTTCGTGCGGGACTTCGTCTTCCCGATGTTCCGCGCCAACACGCTGTATGAGGGCACCTATCTGCTGGGCACCTCGATCGCCCGGCCCCTCATCGCCAAGCGCCAGATCGAGATCGCCAACGCGGTCGGCGCCGACGCCGTCGCCCACGGCGCCACCGGCAAGGGCAACGACCAGGTCCGCTTCGAACTGGGTTATTACGCCCTGCGCCCCGACATCAAGATCATCGCGCCGTGGCGCGAGTGGGACCTGAACAGCCGCACCCGGCTGATCGACTACGCCGAGAAGAACCAGATCCCCATCGCCAAGGACAAGCGCGGCGAGGCGCCCTATTCCACCGACGCCAACCTCCTGCACATCTCCTACGAGGGCAAGGCGCTGGAGGACCCGTGGGTCGAGCCGGACGAGGACATGTTCACCCGCTCGGTCGCGCCGGAGAAGGCGCCGGACACCCCCACCTACGTGGAGATCGAGTTCCGCCGCGGCGACGCGGTGGCGGTCGACGGCAAGCCCCTGTCGCCCATGAACCTGCTGACCGAGCTGAACCGGCTGGGCGGTGCGAACGGCATCGGCCGTCTCGACCTGGTGGAGAACCGCTACGTCGGCATGAAGTCGCGCGGCGTCTACGAGACGCCCGGCGGCACCATCCTGCTGGCGGCGCACCGCGCCATGGAGAGCATCACGCTCGACCGCGGTGCGGCGCACCTGAAGGACGAGGTGATGCCGCGCTACGCCGAACTGATCTACTGCGGCTATTGGTGGAGCCCGGAGCGCCTGGCGCTGCAGGCCCTCATCGACCAGACGCAGGAGGTGGTGAACGGCACGGTGCGGCTGAAGCTGTTCAAGGGCAACGTCACGGTGGTCGGCCGCAAGTCCCCCAACTCGCTCTACCGCCTCGACTACGTCACCTTCGAGGAGGACAGCGTCTACAACCAGAAGGACGCGGAAGGCTTCATCAAGCTGAACGCCCTGCGTCTGCGCCTGGGTGCCATGGCCAAGCAGAACGTGACGTAAGGCGCACACCGCCGCGCCGGGCCCCGCACCCGGCGCGGCCGCGTCACCCGTCCCGTCGGCGCAACGACGACCACGCCCCCTCCGGCCGGCCGAGGTCGTAGCTGAGACGCGCGGCCGGAATGAAGTCGATGGCGATCCCATCGTACGTCACCGTCTCGCGGACGGCGCGCGTGGTGACCGGGACACGCTCCACACCATTGCTACGGCAGAATGCCGGCAACGCCGCCGGTCCCGAAGGGCGGTGGACGTACCGGTCGCTCCATTGCACGTCTATGGAGATCACGATGGTGGCCTAAGAACCGGCCGTTCTCAAAGATAGATCAAGATCGTGATCTATCCTCACGCACCGTCCGTTCGGCCGGGTCGACAGAACCGGCACCCTGCCTCATGCTCGGCCAAAAGGACTCACGAATCCGGGGGATGGGGCATGGCCTACGACTACCACCACAACCGCGACGACCGGGTATACGATCCCGACCGGCCGGAGCCCATCATCTGGCTGCTGGATCCGGCACGCGACGCGCTGGCGCGGGTGAGCTACCCGCTGATCCGCGCCGCAACCGGCCTGATCCTGGTGCCCCACGGCGCGATGAAGCTGTTCGGCGGCGGGCTGGCCGGTACGGCGGAATTCATGGCGTCGCAAGGGCTGCAGCCGGCCTATGCCCTGGCGGTGTACATCGCGTTGCTGGAATTCGCGGGCGGGCTGATGATGGCGGCGGGGCTGCTGACCCGGCTGGTGGCCGCCCAGGTCGTCGGCTTCATGGCCGTGGCCGCCTTTCTCGTGCATTGGGACAACGGCTTCCTGTGGACCGCGGGCGGCTACGAGTATCCGCTCTACCTCGGGCTGGTGGCGCTGGCCATCCTCTTTGCCGGCAGTGGCCGCTGGTCGCTCGATCGGCTGATCGGGCGGGAGATCTGAGGGGGCCGGAAAACAATCCCTTCCATTCTGTTCCGGCCGTCAGATCCGGCAGATCGATGCCGTGGCATTGATCGGGAGGGGCTAACCATCGGCATCGGTCCGATGCCGACGGTATGATGCCGCCCGAACCCGGCGGCGGCACGGGGTCGGGGATAGGACCGGGCGGAGAGGCGGTGTATGGTCGCGGCCGCCCCGCAACGACCCGCCCGGCCACGCCCATGAGCACCGACGCGCTGCGCGCCCAGTACGAAGCCTATCCCTACCCCGCCCGCGACCCGGCGGACGAGCGCACGCGCCTCGTCACCGGGTCGCCGGGCCATCTCGACGAGGTCAACCATTACGTCTTCGCCGGCCGGCTGGACTCCGCCCGGCCGCTGGAGGTGCTGGTGGCCGGCGGCGGCACCGGCGACGGAACGATCATGATCGCCCAGCAGATGGCCGACGCCGGCATCCCCGGCCGCGTCACCTACCTGGACCTGTCCGACGCGGCGATGGCCATCGCCCGCAAGCGGGCGGAGGTGCGCGGCCTCACCGCCATCGACTTCCGCCGCGGCTCGCTGCTGGAACTGGAGGGGCTGGGGCCGTTCGACTACATCGACTGCTGCGGCGTGCTGCACCACCTGGACGACCCGGCGGCCGGCCTGCGTTCCCTGGCCGGCGCGCTGAAGCCCGGCGGCGGCATGGGGATCATGGTCTACGCCCCGTATGGCCGCACCGGCGTCTACCCGGTGCAGGAGGCGCTGCGCCCCCTGACGGACGGGCTGCCGCCGGCCGAGCGGGTGGCCCTGGCACGCCGCCTGTTGCAGCACCTGCCGCCGACCAACTGGCTGCGCCACAACCCCTTCGTCGCCGACCACCGGGCCGCCGACGCCAACCTCTACGATCTGCTGCTGCATTCCTGCGACCGGCCCTACACGGTGGGCGAGCTGGCGGCCCTGGCGGCATCGGCCGGGCTGGCGATCAGCGCCCTGGTCGACCCGGTGCGCTACGACCCCGCGAGCTGGGTGAAGGACCCGCGCCTGCTCAAGCGCCTGGACGGTCTGGACCGGCTGGAGCGCGCGGCCTGGGCGGAGCGGGTGAGCGGCAGCCTGGCCAAGCACATCGCCTACCTGGTGCCGGCCGGACGGGAGGGCGCCGCGGTCGCCGTCGCCGACGGGCCGGACGCGGTGCCGGTGCTGCGCGACCTGGACGGACCGGCGTTCGCCCGCGGCCTGCGCCCCGGCGCCACCCTGGAGGTGGAGCTTCCCGGCGGCCCCCCGCTGGCGGTCGCGCTGCCGCGCCTCGCCGGTCCGATGCTGGCCCGCATCGACGGCCGCACCACCCTGGGCGCCCTGCACGCCGCGCTGGCGGAGGCCGCCGGCCCGCTGCCGTGGGACACCTTCAAGGCGCAGTTCGACCAGCTCTTCGCCGCGCTGAACGGCAGCGGCAAGATGTACCTGCGGCGCTGATACGGCTTCCGGCAGGTCCGTAGGAACTGTCGGAAGCCGTATGAGCCCGGCGCGCCCCGCGGGCGCAAAAAAGCGCCGCCGGGGGGTGAGCCCCGGCGGCGGCAGTGGGGAGGATCGTCAGGTACCGGAGATCAGTGGATGGTCTCGCCGTGCAGGGCCAGGTCCAGGCCGTCGCGCTCCACGTCCTCGTCCACCCGCAGGCCGATGATGATGTCGACGACCTTCAGGATGACCGCGGTGGCGATCGCCGACCAGACGATGGTGGCGACGATGCCGTAGATCTGGGTGATCACCTGGCCGGAGTTGCCCTCCAGCAGGCCGGCGGTGCCGCCGATGGCTTCGCGGGCGAAGACGCCGGTCAGGACCGCGCCGACGATGCCGCCGATGCCGTGCACACCGAAGGCGTCCAGGCTGTCGTCATAGCCCATGGCACGCTTCAGGCCGGTGGCGCCCCAGTAGCAGATGACGCCGGAGGCCGCACCGATGACCAGCGCGCCGACCGGGTCGACGAAGCCCGAGGCCGGGGTGATGGCGACCAGGCCGGCGACCGCGCCGGAGATGATGCCGAGCACCGACGGCTTGCCCTTCACGGCCCACTCCGCCAGCATCCACGCCATGCCCGCGGTGGCGGCGGCGATCTGGGTGACCAGCATGGCCATGCCCGCACGGCCGTCGGCGGCCAGCGCCGAGCCGGCGTTGAAGCCGAACCAGCCGACCCACAGCATCGACGCGCCGACCAGGCTCAGCACCAGGTTGTGCGGGGCGAAGTTCTCGTTCGGGTAGCCCTTGCGCTTGCCGATCATCAGGGCGGCGACCAGGCCGGCGACGCCCGCGTTGATGTGCACCACGGTGCCGCCGGCGAAGTCGAGCACACCGTCATCCAGCAGGTAACCGCCGGGGCCCCACACCCAGTGGGTGATCGGCGCGTAGACGACCAGCGACCACACCGCCATGAAGACCAGCATGGCCGAGAACTTCATGCGATCGGCGAAGGCGCCGGCGATCAGCGCCGGGGTGATGATGGCGAAGGTCATCTGGAAGGTGACGAACACCGTCTCGGGGATGGTGCCCGACAGGGAGTCGGTGGTGATGCCCGCGAGGAACATCTTGTCCAGGCTGCCGAAGAAGGGCGTGCCCTCGGTGAAGGCGATGCTGTAGCCGGCCACCATCCACAGGATGGACATCAGGCAGCAGATCGCGAAGCTCTGCATCACCGTGGACAGCACGTTCATCTTGCGGACCATGCCGCCGTAGAACAGCGCCAGACCGGGGATGGTCATGAACAGGACCAGCGCGGTGGCCGTCAGCATCCAGGCGGTATCGCCCGCGCTCAACGTCGGCTCCGCGGCCGCTTCCTGGGCAAGGACTTCGCCAGGCAGACCGGCCAAGCCCAGAGTCACCGCCGCGAGGGGCGCAGCGAGAAGGGACAGACGGCTCATCGAGGCTCCTTTTTCTTCCAAAATCGCTCAACGTCTCCGGCCCGGACGGATCCCCGCGAGCGGCAGACGCTCGGGCGGCGGGCGGGGCCAGCTCGGCCCTTCACTTACAAGTTCCGTGCCACCCCGAAAGAGGTGGAGAATCAACGGCAGCCCCGGCGTGCAGCCCCCCGATACGGCGCACGCTTCCCGAGTCTCTGCTCCATTCTGCACAAAAATCAGCCAGATTTCGGAGGTCGGGCGCCCCCCTCACCCCTTGATCTGCAACCTTTTCGAGGGAGATTGCCCGTTCCCATACCGTCATGCCCGCCGGATTGCGGATCATATGATGAAATTTTGAGCATACGCCCCGCGCAGCGGCACTGCCCGGCCGGCGGGCAGGCGTGCCGCCGGCCGGCCGGTTCGCTGCGATCCCGCATCCGCGGCGTCGGGCGCGCTGGCCCGGTGGCGTGTTTTGTGGCACCGTCACGCCGGCGCTCGCGGTCCGGCGGCACGGCAACCGGGCCGCGGCGCACGGGAGGAACGGTGGAAAACAGGTCCGAGATGAACGGCAGAATGGACGGGCTCGACAAACGCGACCTGCGTCTGGCGCCCCGGCGCGCGGTTGCCCTGGTGCTGGCCGGCGGGCGGGGCAGCCGGCTGAAGCAGCTCACCGACCGGCGCGCCAAGCCGGCGGTCTATTTCGGCGGCAAGTTCCGCATCATCGACTTCGCCCTGTCCAACTGCATCAATTCGGGGTTCCGGCGCATCGGCGTGCTGACACAGTACAAGTCGCACAGCCTGCTGCGCCACCTGCAACGGGGCTGGGGCTACCTGCGCGGCGAGATGAACGAGTTCGTCGACCTGCTGCCGGCGCAGCAGCGCATCAGCGAGACCGCCTGGTATCAGGGCACGGCCGACGCGGTGTACCAGAACCTGGACATCCTGCGCGCCCACGAGCCGGAATACGTGCTGATCCTGGCCGGCGACCACATCTACAAGATGGATTACGGGGCGCTGCTGCTCGACCACATCGCGCGCAAGGCCGACGTGACGGTGCCCTGCGTCGAGGTGCCGCGGATGCAGGCAACCGGCTTCGGCGTGATGCACGTGGACGAGAACCGCCGGGTCATCGACTTCGTGGAGAAGCCGGCCGACCCGCCGGCCATTCCGGGCAAGCCGGACCGGGCGCTGGCCAGCATGGGCATCTACGTCTTCAACGCCGGGTTCCTGTTCGACCAGCTCGAGCGCGACGCCGCCGACCCCGACTCCTCGCGCGATTTCGGCAAGGACCTGATCCCCTATCTGGTCCCGCGGGCCCGCGTGATGGCCCACGACTTCGCCGACAGCTGCATCCAGGACGGCCCCGGCGACGAGCCCTACTGGCGCGACGTGGGCACCATCGACGCCTATTGGGAGGCCAACATCGACCTCACCCGCGTCACGCCGGCCCTCAACATGTACGACCGCGACTGGCCGATCTTCACCTACCAGGAGCAGCTTCCGCCGGCCAAGTTCGTTTTCGACGACAGCGACCGCCGCGGCATGGCGGTGGACAGCCTGGTGTCGGGCGGCTGCATCATCTCCGGCTCGGTGGTGCGCCGGTCGCTGCTGTTCTCCTCGGTCCGGGTGAACTCCTACACCGAGCTGACGGAATGCGTGGTGCTGCCCGAATGCGACATCGGCCGGCGTTGCCGGTTGAGCCGGGTGGTCATCGACCGCGGCGTCGAGATCCCCGAGGGACTCGTCGTCGGCGAGGACCCCGCCCTGGACGCCGCCCGGTTCTTCCGCACCGACAACGGCGTCTGCCTCATCACCCGCGACATGATCGATCGGCTGTCCACCTGATGCGCGTCCTTTTCGTCACTCCGGAGTGCTTCCCGCTCGTCAAGACGGGCGGTCTCGCCGACGTCAGCGCCGCCCTGCCGGCGGCCCTGTCCCGCCTGGGCGTCGACGTGCGCCTGCTGCTGCCCGGCTACCCCGCCGTCCTCGACGGGCTGGCCAACCTGCACGAGGTGGGCGACCTGATCACCGACCTGCCCGGCACCGACCGGGCGCGGCTGGTGATCGGCGCCATGCCCGACGGCACGCTGGCCTATGCGCTGGACGCGCCGGCCCTGTTCGGCCGGCCGGGCAACCCCTATCTGGGTCCCGACGGCAAGGACTGGCCCGACAACGCCGAGCGGTTCGCCGCCCTGTCCTGGGCGGCGGCCGGCTTCGCGGCGGCCGAACCCTACGACCCCTGGTGGCGGCCCGACGTGCTGCACGGTCACGACTGGCAGGCCGGCCTGATGCCGGCCTATCTGGCCATGCGGCCCGACCGCTTCGCCGGGCCGTTCCGGCCGGGCACGGTGATGACCATCCACAACATCGCCTACCAGGGCCAGTTCGCCCCCTGGATGCTGGGCGCCATCGGCCTGCCGACCGCCGCCTACGCCCAGAACGGGGTGGAGTACTACGGCGGCATCGGCTACCTGAAGGCCGGCTGCTTTTACGCCGACCGCCTGACCACGGTCAGCCCCACCTACGCCCACGAGATCCAGACCGACGAACAGGGCATGGGGCTGGAAGGCCTGCTGGCCTCCCGCGTCGACGACCTGACGGGCATCCTCAACGGCGTCGATTACGGCATCTGGGACCCCGCCGCCGACCCCCACATCCCCGAACGCTACGGCCCCGCGGATCCGGGCCGCCGGGGCGGCAAGGCCGCCTGCAAGACCGAACTGCAGATCGCCTTCGGCCTGGAGCGGCGGGCCGACGCGCCGCTGGCCGCGGTGGTCAGCCGCCTGAACCACCACAAGGGCCTGGACCTGGTGCTGGAGACCGCCGGACAGTGGGTGGCGCTGGGCGGGCAGTTGGTGGTGCTGGGCAGCGGCGACACCTGGTTCGAGCGGGGCTATCGGTACCTGGCGGAGTGGTTCCCCGGCCGGGTCGGCGTGCGCATCGGCTATGACGAGGCGCTGTCCCACCGCATCCAGGCGGGCGCGGACCTGCTGCTGGTGCCGTCACGCTCCGAGCCCTGCGGCCTGACGCAGCTCTATGCGCTCAAATACGGCACCCTGCCGCTGGTGCGGCGCACCGGCGGGCTGGCCGACACGGTGATCGACGCCACCCCCGCGTCGGTGGCCGACGGCGTCGCCACGGGATTCCAGTTCGTGCGGTGCGAAGCGCAGGAACTGCTGTTCACCCTGCGCCGCGCGCTGGCTCTCTATCGTCGGCCGGAGCGCTGGCGCACCCTGCAGGAGCGCGCCATGACCCGCGACTTCGGTTGGGACGGGCCGGCCCGCGAGTATTCGGAGTTGTACAACACCATAGCATTCGATCGACACCGCCGGGCGGCGTGACCAAAAATTTCCTGCGGCCGGTTCAGAAACAGGAGGGCGGCGACAAATTGTTTGCCGAAGGCGTCTCGAATTTGTATTAGTTTATGGTGGAGTGCTGCCGCGCACGCCGTCGTCCAGACGCCTTTATTGTCCGCTTCGCATGCTTTCGCGTCCCCTGCGCCGCATCCTGCCCGGCAGCCTGCGCCTGCGTCTCCTGGTGATCGTGCTGGGAACGCTGCTGCTGCCGTTCGGCGGCAGCCTTCTCCATCTCGACCGGGAAGCCGATCGCCGGCTGGAGGATGCGCGGGCGCTGGCGGTGGACCTGACCAACCAGGGTGTGCGCCGGCAGGAGGAACTGATCGGCACCGCCCGCACGCTGCTGTCCGTCCTGTCGCTGGTGCCGGAGATCCGCGACGCCGCTCCCGCCAACACCGGCGGCTGCACCGCCCTGCTGCGACGTCTGCCCGAACAGCAGCCGTGGACCACCGGCGCCTGGGTGGCCGGCCCCGACGGCACCGTCATCTGCGACACCAGCGGCGCCGGCGACGGGCTGGGCCTCGGCGACCGGGAGTATTTCCGGCGCGCCGTGACGACGGGTGAGTTCGTGCTGAGCGGCTACATCGTCGGCCGCCGGTCCGGCGAGCGCCTGATCATGGCGGTGCTGCCGCTGATGCGCGACGGGACGGTGGAGCGGGTGCTGGGGGTGAGCATCGGCCTGGACTGGTATGCCGACCTGATCGGGACCGTGAACGAGGACGGCATGCGCCTGTCCGTGGTGGACGCCCGCGGCGTCATCCTGGCCCGCCAGCCCGATGCCGAGAACTGGGTGGGCCGCAGCCTGGCCGACGTTCCCCACGTGCAGCACATGCTGGCCAACGAGAACGGCGTGCTGATCGATCTGAGCGCCGATGGCGTGCGGCGGGCCTGGAGCTTCCGCCGCCTGGCCGGGACCGACACGACCTTCGCCGTGGGCGTGCCGCTGGACGGCATCGCCGCTGCCGCACGGCGCGACTTGCTCGTCGGGGCCGGCTTCAGCGCGGCGGCGGCGGCGCTGGGCTTCCTCCTGATCTGGAGCTTCACCCGCGCCTCGGTGCTGAACTGGATGCAGGCGCTGACGGCGGGTGCCGAGCGCATCGGCGCCGCGGCGTCCGGAACCGGCGGATCGGCGGCCCGCGTCGACGTGGACGGGGCACCGCGGGAGATCGCCGCCGTCGGCATCGCGTTCAACCGGATGGCGGAGCGCCTGGCGGCCCGCGAGCGGGAGGTGGAGGAGGCCCGCCGGTCCGCCGAAGCGGCCGGGCAGGCCGCACGCTGCGCGTCGCAGCGGCTGTCGGAGGTTCTGGAGTGCACCTCCGACGGCATCTACGCGGTCGATCGCGACTGGCGGTTCATCTACATGAACCAGCGCGCCCGGGACATGGTGGCGGACGGAGACGACCTGACGGGCCGCACCCTGTGGGAAACCCTGCCCGACATCATCGGCACCGCATTCGAGCGCGCCTTCCGCGCCGCCATGGAGCGGGGCGAGCCGACCACCACCATCGCCCGTCACCCGACCCGGGACACCTGGTACGAGGGCACCTGCCACCCCTCGCCGGAGGGGATCGTCGTCTATTTCACCGACGTGTCCCGCCGTGTCCGAGACGAACGCAGCCTGCGCGACGCCACGACCGCGGCGGAATCGGCGAACCGCGCCAAGAGCGAGTTCCTGGCCACCATGAGCCACGAGATCCGCACGCCGATGAACGCCATCTTCGGGCTGGTCCATCTTCTGGAACAGACGCCCCTGTCGGCGCCGCAGCGCGACTGCGCCCGCAGGATCGGCACCGCGGCGCGGTCGCTGCTCGGCATCCTCAACGACGTGCTCGACTACTCCAAGGTCGAGGCCGGCAAGCTGGCGCTGGAGCGGGTGGAGTTCCGCCTGGACGAACTGCTGGACAACCTGGCCACCATCCTGGCCGCCTCGGCGCGCGAAAAGGACATCGAGGTCCTGTACTCGGTGGCCCCGGAGGTGCCGCAGGTCCTGCTGGGCGACCCCGTGCGCCTGCGGCAGGTCCTGATCAACCTGACCGGCAACGCCATCAAGTTCACCGACGAGGGGGAAATCGTCGTGTCGGTGACGGTGACCGAGATGACCGACGGCCATGCCGCCCTGGTCTTCGCCGTGCGCGACACCGGCATCGGCATCACCGCCGAACAGCAGCGCCACCTGTTCCGCGCCTTCTCCCAGGGCGACGGCTCCGCCACCCGCCGGTTCGGCGGCACCGGACTGGGGCTGGCCATCTGCGCCCGCCTGGTGGCGCTGATGGGCGGCGCCATGGAGGTGACCAGCGAACCCGGCCGCGGCAGCGAGTTCCGGTTCGCGGTGTGCTTCGATCGTCCGGCCGCGCCGGCGGCGCTTCCCCCGCCCCCGTCCCTGTCGCGGCCCCTGCGCGTCCTGGTGGCCGACGACAACCCGGCCGGACGTGACGGTCTGGCGCGGCTGATGGAATCGGTCGGCTGGACCGCCGTCACCGCCGCCGGCGGGGCGGAGGCGATTGCCGAACTGAGCCGCGCCGCCGCCGCCGGCTCCCCGTACGACGTGGTGCTGGTGGACCGCCGCATGCCGGGCATGGACGGCCCGGAGACCAGCCGCCGCATCCGCCGGGACCGTTCGATCGCCGTCCCGGTGATCGTCATGGTCACCGCCTTCGAGCGCCAACGGCTGGCGGCGCAGTGGGACGAACTCCCGGTCGACGGCATCCTCGTCAAGCCGGTCTCCGCCCCGGCTCTGCTCGATACGGTGGCGGCCACCCTGGCGCGCGCCGGCGGGTCGGCGACGGTGGCGGACCCGTCGTCCCCCGCCGGGCGCCTCCTGGCCGGACGCCGCCTGCTGCTGGTGGAGGACGACCTGATCTCGCGGGAGGTGGCACGGGAGTTCCTCAGCCGGGCCGGTGCTGCCGTCACCGTCGCCGCCGACGGCCGCGAGGCTCTGGCCGCGGTGCAGCGGCAGGACCGGCTCTATGACGGCGTGCTGATGGCGGTGCAATTGCCGGTGATGGACGGGTTGCAGGCGACGCGGGCCCTGCGGGCCATGCCGGGACTCGCCGCCCTGCCCATCGTCGCCGTCACCGCCGACATCCGGCCCGCCGACCGGGAGCGCTGCCGCGACGCCGGAATGACCGACGTCGTCGCCAAGCCGATCGACCCGGACCGGCTGGTGGCCACCCTGCTGCGCCATCTGGACGCGGCGGCACCCGTCCCGGTCGCCGCGGCGGCGGCCGAGCCGATGCCGGCGGAACACCGGGAGCGGCTGGCCGCGGCGCTGGGCCGGCTGCATTGCCTGCTGGCGTCCAACAACTTCGCCGCCGCCGAGGAGTGGGCCGCCGTCACCCGGACGCTGCCTCCGCACGCCGCCCCCGAGGCGGTCGCCGATCTCGGCCACGCCATCGACCGGCTCGACTTCGCCCGTGCCGGCATCCTGCTGGAGCGGCTGGCCGGCACCCTCGATCTGCTGCTGCCGGCGGAGTGAGACGATGGCGCCGACACGCCCCGCGATCCTGGTGGTCGACGACGTCCCGAGCAACGTGCAGGTGCTGAGCCGCATCCTGAAGGACGAGTACGACATCTATTTCGCCACCGATGGCTCCAGGGCGCTGGAGCTGGTGGAATCCCGGGTGCCCGACCTGGTGCTGTTGGACATCATGATGCCGGGCATGGACGGCTATGAGGTGTGCCGGCGCATCAAGACCAACCCGGCGACCCGCGACATCCCCGTTATCTTCGTCTCCGCCCGCGGCGAGGTGGAGGATGAGACCCGCGGCCTGGAGGCCGGCGCCATCGACTTCATAACCAAGCCGATGAGTCCGCCCATCGTGAAGGCGCGGGTGCGCAACCACATCCTGCTGAAGCGCCAGGCCGACACGTTGCGCCAGCTCTCGTTCCTGGACGGGCTGACCGGCATCGCCAACCGCCGCCGTTTCGACGAGGTGCTGGAAAGCGAGTGGCGCCGCTGCGCCCGCAGCCGGGCGCCGCTGTCGGCGATCATGATCGACGTCGACCATTTCAAGACCTTCAACGACCTGTGCGGCCATCACGCCGGCGACGTCTGCCTGCGCGCCATCGCCCGCACGCTGGCCGGGCAGGTGCACCGGCCCGGCGACCTGATGGCCCGCTACGGCGGGGAGGAGTTCGTCTGCCTTCTGCCGGAAACCGACGCGGAGGGCGCCGCCCGCGTCGCCGAGGCCCTGCGCGCCGCCGTGGAGGCCGCGGCCATTCCCCACCCGGACTCGCCCGCCGCCCCCTGCGTCACCGTCAGCCTGGGCCACGCCACCCTGGTGCCGGAGCCCGGCCGGTCCCCCGGCCGCCTGCTGGCGCTGGCCGACGAGTACCTCTACGCCGCCAAGAAGGCCGGCCGCAACCGCAGCGCCGGCGGAACCGGCTGAGCACCGCAGCGCACGCCGGCCGCGATGACCATACGGTCGTTGCGCCGGATTGCGGTACGCCCTATGTTCCGGGCAAATCCAGCGCTTTCCGGGTTCCGATGACCGACCTTTCGCACATCCGCAACTTCTCCATCATCGCGCACATCGACCATGGCAAGTCGACGCTCGCCGACCGGCTGATCCAGCTCTGCGGCGGCCTGGACGCGCGCGAGATGCGTGAGCAGGTGCTCGACAGCATGGACATCGAGCGCGAGCGCGGCATCACCATCAAGGCACAGACCGTGCGCCTGCTCTACACCGCGAAGGACGGCCGGCAGTACACGCTGAACCTGATGGACACCCCCGGTCACGTGGACTTCGCCTACGAGGTCTCGCGCTCGCTGGCGGCGTGCGAGGGTTCCATCCTGGTGGTGGACGCCAGCCAGGGCGTGGAGGCGCAGACCCTGGCCAACGTCTACCAGGCCATCGACGCCAGCCACGAGATCGTCCCCGTCCTCAACAAGATCGACCTGCCCGCCGCCGAACCGGAGCGCGTCAAGCAGCAGATCGAGGACGTCATCGGGCTCGACGCCTCCGACGCGGTGGAGATCTCGGCCAAGACCGGCCTCAACGTGGACGCGGTGCTGGAGGCGGTGGTCACCCGCCTGCCGCCGCCCAAAGGCGAGAAGGACGCGGCTCTCAAGGCGCTGCTGGTGGATTCCTGGTACGATCCGTACCTGGGCGTCGTCATCCTGGTGCGCGTGGTGGACGGCACGCTGAAGGTGGGGCAGCGCGTGCGCTTCATGTCCACCGGCAGCAGCCACGACGTGGACCGCGTCGGCCAGTTCACGCCCAAGGCCCTGCTGACGGGCGAGCTGGGGCCGGGCGAGATGGGCTTCATCACCGCGGCCATCAAGGACATCACGCTGACCAAGGTCGGCGATACCATCACCGACGACAAGAAGCCGGCGTCCGAGGCCCTGGCCGGCTTCAAGCCGTCCATCCCCGTGGTGTGGTGCGGCCTGTTCCCGGTGGACGCCAACGATTTCGAGCGGCTGCGCGACAGCCTGGGCAAGCTGAAGCTGAACGACGCCAGCTTCCATTACGAGGCCGAGACCTCCGCCGCCCTGGGCTTCGGCTTCCGCTGCGGCTTCCTCGGCCTGCTGCACCTGGAGATCATCCAGGAGCGGCTGGAGCGCGAGTTCGACCTGGACCTGATCACCACGGCGCCCTCGGTGGTCTACAAGCTGACCATGACCGACGGATCGGTGCACGATCTGCACAACCCCGCCGACATGCCCGACGTGGTCAAGATCGAGCGCGTGGACGAGCCCTGGATCAAGGCGACCATCATGGTGCCGGACGAGTATCTCGGCGCCATCCTCCAGCTCTGCACCGAGCGGCGCGGCGTGCAGGTCGACCTGACCTACGCCGGCAGCCGCGCCATGCTGGTCTACCGCCTGCCGCTGAACGAAGTGGTGTTCGACTTCTACGACCGTCTGAAGTCGATCAGCCGCGGCTACGCCAGCTTCGACTACCAGATGGACGGGTACGAGGAGGGCGACCTCGTCAAGATGAACATCCTGGTGAACGCCGAGCCCGTGGACGCCCTGGCCATGATCGTCCACCGCAGCCAGGCGGAGCGCCGCGGCCGCCAGCTTTGCGAGCGCCTGAAGGAACTGATCCCGCGCCAGCTCTTCAAGATCGCCATCCAGGCCGCCATCGGCGGCCGCGTCATCGCCCGCGAGACGATCGGCGCCCTGCGCAAGGACGTCACCGCCAAGTGCTATGGCGGCGACATCTCGCGCAAGCGCAAGCTGCTGGAGAAGCAGAAGGAAGGCAAGAAGCGCATGCGCCAGTTCGGCCAGGTGGAAATCCCCCAGAGCGCCTTCATCGCCGCCCTGAAGATGGGCGACCAGTAATACGGCCGGAAGAAGATCCGTTCCATTGGTTTCCGGCCGTGAAACCCGACCGATCCAGGCAAACATTGATCGATACGGTCATACCGACGGCATCGTTCTGATGCCGTCGGTATGAGGTCCGCGCCACACCCGCTCCCGCAGATCGCGATGCCGCCGCGCGGCGCCGCGTCGGCGGGACCGGTTGCCCCCTTGCCGAAGGTCCATGGCCGGTGGGCCGGGATGCTGTCGGCGTCCGCACCCGATGCGGCGGGACGAGAATCGATTCCGATCTGATTCAGCCATGCCCCGCCGCGGGGCCGATTCGCGGCCCGCGCTCGCCCGGTCGGCCGGCTTCTCCCTGACATCGTGACGCAACGATGACGCTCCGTCGGCATCCGGTGGAGCCGTCCGTGCGCGTCCACCGTCCTATGTGCCGTGGATTTCCACGGCTTAAGCGCTTCAGCGGACCGTAAGCACAGCCAAGACGAAGCTCATATATCAAAAGAATCCTGGATCCTTCAGTATTTCCTTCGCTTACTTACGAAATCAAGACTTCAGAAACTCGAACACTGTGTGATGGGCAAACATCCTATAATATGAAGGAGGGACCAAATGGACCTCGGAAAGTTCACAATCTCTTCAAAGATCTTCACCGTCATTGGAATCCTGGCGATTGTCTGTGGCGTCATCACCGTCACGTCGATAACGGGATTCCGGGAGATGACCGTGGCGACCGACGCCGTCGCTCTTGTTTCACAGGAGATTCGCCTGGGCGCGCGTGCGAACCGGCTGATCGCCGAACTGAATCGTGACGAGTACAGCCTCGCCGCCGATCCGTCTCTCTACACCGAAGCCTCCGCCTCGGTCACCGAGCGCCGCGCCCGCGTCGCCGACACCCTGAAGGAACTGCGGCAGAGCGCCACCGTCGATCAGGCCGCCCTGCTCGACGCGGTGGAGAGGCAACTGGCCCGGTATTCCGGCAGGCTGGACCAGACCCTGCAAACGGCCCGCGGCGCACAGGGCGCCGTCGTGCTCAGCCAAGCCCAGCAGGCGGTGGTCGACGCCGTCACCGCTAGCCGACAGGACGCCCGCCTGCTGCGCGACGCCATCAGCGCGTTTGTTGATCACACGGAGAACCGGGGCTCCGCCCTGGCCGTCGCGGCCGACGAGCTGGCGCAGTCCCGCACCACGCTGCTGGTGACGGTGGCCGCCATCGGAATCCTGTTCGGCCTGGCGCTGGGGTGGGTCGTGGCGCAGAAGGGCGTGGTGCAGCCGATCCGGGCCATCGTCGCCTGCCTGCGCCGCCTGGCCGACGGCGACACGGCCGTGGCGATCACCGGCACGGACCGGCGCGACGAGGTCGGCACCATCGCCGCCACGGCCGAGGTCTTCAAGACCAACCTGATCCGCAACCGGGAGATGGAGCGCGAAGCGAAGGAGGCCGAGGAGCGCTCCCGCGCCGAACGGCGCCGCGCCATGCTGGAGCTGGCCGACCAGTTCGAGTCCAGCGTCAAGGGTGTGGTCGAGGCGGTCTCCGCCGCGGCCGTGCAGCTCCAGTCCAACGCCCGGGACATGTCGGCCATCGCCGAGCAGACCACCCGCCAGTCCACCGCCGTCGCCGCGGCGACCGAGCAGGCGTCCGCCAACGTCCAGACCGTCGCCGCCGCGTCGGAGGAGCTGGGCAGCTCCATCACCGAGATCAGCCGCCGGGTCAGCGAGTCCGCCCGCATCTCCAGGGACGCGCAGGGTGCCGCGGAGCGCACCAACACCACCGTCGAGGGGCTGGCCACCGCGGCCCAGCGCATCGGCGACGTGGTCAGCCTGATCCAGAACATCGCC
>NZ_AUCF01000039.1 GCF_000429625.1 Azospirillum halopraeferens DSM 3675 | reverse complement strand
TGGCGCGCACGTCGTGGGCCTTGCCGTTGTACCAGTACGCGTCGGGGAAGAAGAGGACCTTGGGCTCGATCTGGCCGAAGCGGTCCACCACCCCCTGCGCGCCAAAGTCGGGGGAGCAGGAGGACCAGGTGGCGCCCAGACCGGCGGTGGCCAGCATGGCGGCCAGCGTCTCGGGCATGTTGGGCATATAGGCGGCGACCCGGTCGCCGACGCCGACCCCGGCGGCCTTCAGCGCCTGCTGCAGGCGCGACACCTCGGCCTTCAGCTCGGCCCCGCTCCAGCGGCGGCGCACCTTGTCCTCGCCCCGGAAGACCACGGCGTCACCCGCCGGCGCACCGGCCAGAACGGTTTCGGCGTAGTTCAGGCGGGCGTCGGGGAACCAGCGCGCACCGGGCATGCGGTCGCCGTCCACCAGCACGCGCTCGCCGGGCTCGCCGGCCACGCCGGCCCACTCCCACAGGAAGCGCCAGAAATCCTCCTTCCTCGCCACCGACCAGGCCCACAGCTCTTCATAATCGGCCAGGGCCAGGGCGAAGCGGGCGTTGACCGCCGCGCGGAAGCCGGTCAGCGCCGCGGCGGCGATGCGTTCGGGCGACGGCTGCCACAGGGGTGCTGCGGCGTTCATGGTGTTCATGGCGTTCATGGTGTCCGGGGTCATGGCCGTTTCCTCACTGCGCGGTCCAGCCGCCGTCCATGACCAGCGCCGAGCCGGTCATCTGCGCCGCCGCGTCGGAGCACAGGAAGACGGTGAGGTCGCCGAGCTGTTCGGGCGTGACGAACTGCCGGGACGGCTGCTTCTCCTCCAGAAGCTGCCGGCGCGCCGTCGCCCCGTCGAGGCCGCGGATCTGCGCCAGGGCGTCCACCTGCGCCTGCACCAGCGGCGTCAGCACCCAGCCGGGGCAGACGGCGTTGCAGGTGACGCCGCTGCCCGCCGTCTCCAGCCCCACCACCTTGGTCAGCCCGACGACGCCGTGCTTGGCCGCCACGTAGGCCGCCTTGTGCGCCGAGGCGACCAGCCCGTGCACCGAGGCGATGTTGACGATGCGACCCCAGCCCCGCGCCTTCATCCCCGGCAGGGCCAGCCGGGTGGTGTGGAACACCGCCGACAGGTTGATGGCGATGACGGCGTCCCACCGCTCGGCCGGGAACGCCTCCACCGGGGCGACGTGCTGGATGCCGGCGTTGTTGACCAGGATGTCGATCCGCCCCGGGTCCGCTTGCGCGTGGGCGACCAGCGCCTCCGCCCCGTCCGGCGCCGACAGGTCGGCGCCGTGGAAGGAGACGCGCACCCCGTGCTCGTGCGCCAGGGTGGCGCGCAGGTCCTCGATCGCCCCGGCGTCGCCCAGGCCGTTCAGCACGATGTCGGCGCCGCGCGCCGCCAGCGCGCGGGCAACCGCCAGGCCGATCCCGCTGGTCGATCCGGTGACCAGCGCGGCCTTGCCCTTCAGGTCCATGTCCCTATCCCTTTTCCTGTCCATGGGGTCGCACGCCTGCGGCGTGCGCCCGGTCGGTCTCAATGCGCCATCAGCACGGGGATGGCGGCGTGGTGGAGCACGTGGCGGGTGGCGCCGCCCAGCACCAGTTCGGCCAGGCGCGAGTGGCCGTAGCCGCCCATCACCAGCAGGTCGGCGCCGAAGCCGGCGGCGGCGTCCAGGATGGCGGGGCCGACGCCCCGCGCGCCGGCCGGCACGGCGTCGCTGCGCACGCCAACGCCGTTGCGCGCGAGGTGGGCGGCCGCCTCGGTCAGGGAGTCGGCGCCCTCGCCGACGCGGAACAGCAGCACCTCCGCGGCGGCGGCCAGGATCGGCATGGCGTCGGCGACGGCGCGGCTGGCCTCGCGGCTGCCGTCCCAGGCCACCGCGACCCGCGCGCCGGGCACCCCCGGCGCCCCCGCGTCGGGGACCACCAGCACCGGCCGGCCGGCGGTCATCAGCAGGTGGTGGACGAGGGTGCCGGCGGGCAGCTCCTCCTCGTGGTCGGCGTCGGGCGCGCCGGCCACCGTCAGCCCGGCGTGGCGCGCGCGCCGGCACACCTGTTCCACCCCGCCGCCGGTGTCCATCCACCACAGGGCCGGTACGCCGGCGGCCCGGGCCGCCGCGTGGAAGCCGTCGCGGATGCGGGCGGTGTCGGCGGTGATGGCGTCGGCCTGCGCGGCCAGCGCCTCCGCCGGGATGCCCGCGCGGATGGCGTTGGGCACGTGCGGGTGCACCTCCACCCGCAGCCCCACCAGGGTGGCGCCGAAGCGGGCCGCCAGCCCGGCCGCCACGGCCAGGCGGTGGTCGCTGTGGGCGGTGCGGTCGAGATGGACCAGGATGTCCTTGTGCATGGTGATGTCCTCCGTCCCCGTCGTGCGCGCTCAGCCGCCGTAGACCTGCCGGGGCAGCCAGAGCACCAGTTCCTGCCAGTAGAAGCAGGCGGTCACTGCGGCGGCCTGGAGCAGCACGAAGGGGATCACGCCGCGGTAGATGTGCATGATGGTGAAGCCCGGCGGGCACACGCCCTTCAGATAGAACAGGGAGAAGCCCACCGGCGGCGTCAGGAACGAGGTCTGCAGGCAGACCGCGAAGATCACCACGAACCAGACCATGTCGAAGCCCAGCGCCTGCACCACCGGCGCCACCAGCGGCAGCATGATCAGTGTGATCTCCAGCCAGTCGAGGAAGAAGCCCAGCAGGAAGGCGATCAGCAGGATGAAGATCACCACGCCGGTCGGCTCGAACGGCAGCCCCTTCAGCAGGTCGGCGATGAACTCGTCGCCGCCCAGCGAGCGCATCACCAGCGAGAACGCGGTCGCCCCCAGGAAGATGGCGAAGATGAAGGCGGTGGTGTGCATGGTGGCGCGGCACGCCTCGCGCAGCACCGTCAGGGTCAGCCGGCCGTTGGCCGCCGCCAGCAGGGTCGCCCCGAAGGCACCCACCCCCGACGCCTCGGTCGGCGTGGCGATGCCGAAGAAGATGGTGCCCAGCACCGCCAGGATCAGCGCCAGCGCCGGCAGCACCGCCAGCACCACGTTCAGCACCGCCCGCCAGTCCAGCGGCGGCTGGTTCTCGTCGATGGGGGCCAGGTCGGGTTTCAGGTTGGCGATGATGATCACGTAGGCCATGTAGAGGCCGCCCAGCAGCAGGCCGGGCATCAGCGCCCCCATGAACAGGTCGCCCACCGGCAGCGAGAGCTGGTCGGCCATCAGCACCAGCATGATCGACGGAGGGATCAGGATGCCCAGCGTGCCCGAGGCGGCGACCACCCCCGACGCCAGCTCGCGCGAGTAACGGTGCTGCTGCATCACCGGGATCGACATCATGGCCAGCAGCACCACCGAGGCGCCGACGATGCCCGTGGACGCCGCCAGGAGCACGCCGATCAGCACCACCGTCAGCGCCAGCCCGCCGCGCATGCGGCCGAAGGCGCGCACGAAGTTGTGCATCATCTTCTCGGCGACGCCCGATCGGTCGAGCATCTGGCCCATGAAGACGAACATGGGCAGCGCCACCAGCACCCAGTTGCCCACCTGCGCCCAGATGCGGTCGGCGATGATGGCGAAGTCCGACCAGGCGTCGAGCAGGAAGGTGTCGACGTCGAAATGGTTGCTCAGCAGGATGCCCAGCCCGGTGAAGGCGACCGACAGGCCGCCGAGGATCCAGGCGATCGGAAACCCGGTGAACAGCAGCAGGATGAACAGGACGAGCAGTCCCGTGACGATGATCTCGAAGGCTTCCATGGCGGGTGTCCTTGCGGGCGGCGTCGGTCAGCGCGGCGGCACGGGGCGGGGAAAGCCCAGAACCAGCGCCGTGCAGCGCGACAGGCGGGCCAGTGCGGCCAGCGTCAGCAGCATGAAGCCGAACGGGACCGCGGCCTTGATGACCCAGCGGTAGGGCAGGCCGCCCGGCGCCGGGGACACCTCGTTCAGCAGATAGGCGGTGTGGGCGAGCTTGCTCCCCTCGATGATCACGGCGACGGCGAAGGGCAGCAGCAGCGCCACGATGCCGATGATCTCGATGATTGCGCGGGTGCGCCGCGACCAGCGCTCGGCCAGAACGTCGACGCGGACGTGGCCGTCGGTCTGCAGCGTGTAGGCCAGCCCGATCAGGAAGCCGACGCCGTAGATGTGCCACTGAAGCTCCTCGAACATGATGGAGCCCCGCCCGAGCAGGTAGCGCATGGCCACCTGCACGACGATCACCAGCATCAGCAGCGGCCACAGCCAGGACGCGGCCTCTCCCGTGAACCGGATGGCCCGGTCCGTGGCGGCGGAAAACGCGGTGTGCGGCAGATCCCCGGCCGCGTCGGTGTGCGCGTCCTGCGCGGTGGTGTTCATGACGGGCGCTCCGGCGGCGGGATCGGCGGCTCACTCCGGCGGCATCGGACCGATGCCGCCGGCATGCCCCTCCCGACCGATGCCGGGCATCGATCGGGAGGGTTCGATGGCCGGAAAATGATGAACGGGATCATTTTCCGGCGGGCTTACTTCCAGCCGCGCGGCAGGTAGCCGAGCTGCTTCCAGTTCTCGTAGCCGGCGATGAATGCCTGCTGCGATTCATGGACCTTCCGGAACAGCTCGTTCTTCGCCGATTCCTCGGCGATCACCTCTTCCGAGGCGGTGCGCAGGGCGCGCAGGATCTCGTCGTCGAGCCGCACGGCCTTCACGCCCTCCTTCTCGAAGCGGCGCAGCGTCTCGCCCTGGAGCGCTTCGGACTTGGCCAGCGCGATGGTGACGCCGGCGGTGCAGGCGGTTTCGATCTGCGCCCGGGCGGCGGGGGCCAGGCCCTCCCAGGCGTCCTGCTTCACGTAGAGGTACTGGGCGGTGTAGGGCTGGTGCCAGCCCGGCAGGTAGTAGAACTTTGCGACCTTGTAGAAGCCGAGCTGCTCGTCCACCGAGGGCAGCGAGAACTCGGTGGCGTCGAGCACGCCCTTCTCCAGCGCCTGGAACAGCTCGCTGCCGGGCAGCACGGTGACCGAGGCGCCCAGCTTCTGCAACACCCGGCCGCCCAGGCCGGCGGCGCGGATCTTCAGGCCCTTGATCTGATCCAGCGAGGTCAGCTCGAAGCGGAACCAGCCGGCCGCTTCCGGGCTGATGACGCCGCAGAAGATCGGCACCACCCGGTGCGGCGCGTAGACCTCGCGCAGCAGCTCGTTGCCGCCGCCGAAGTACATCCACGCCATGAACTCCCACGGCTCCATGCCGAAGGGGACCGCGCCGAACAGCACCGAGGCCGGGACCTTCCCCTGCTCGTAGCCCATCCAGGAATAGCCGGCGTCGGTCTTGCCGGTGCTGACGGCGTCGAAGATCTCCACGCCCGGCACCAGCTTGCCCGGCTCGAAGATCTCGAAGCGGATCTTGCCGTCGCTGGACTGCTGAAGCTGCTGCGCCACCCACGGCAGCGTGTCGCCCAGCGCCTTCAGGTTGGAGCCGAAGGCGATCGGCACGCTCCAGCGCACCCGGTCGCTGCGCCCCTGGGCCTCCGCCGGTGCGGCCAGCCCGGCGGCGAGGCCCAGCACGGACGCGGACAGAACCAGGGTGCGGAGGGCGCGGCGGCCCCGAGAGAAGAGTGACATGGTCGATGGCCTCCCGTTATGAACCGTTGAGCCTTCGAAGCCGAAGGCGTGACGCCGGCCGGGGCGGCGAACGCGGACCGTCGCGGGGGAGGGGTACGGCGGAGCGACGCTCCGCCCCGGCGGCGGCGCGCCACCGCGCACCGTCCGATGCTCCTCCCGTCCGGCGACCGTCCCCCGGGTTCACCCCGGGCGTTCGTGCTCCGCCCCGACCGACGGATCGATCGAAGGACGCTGCTGTGCGGACCCTTGCCCGGGCTCGCGGCCCGGTTGCCCCCTGATCAGCAAGGCCCGTGCCAGTCCGCCCGCTGCCGCGCCGACCGCGGATTCCGCAGGGCCGCTGCCGACGAATGTCTTGAGGAGAGGATGATCGGCCTGCCAGAATGTCTGTGTCGGCAGACACTGTGTCGGCACGGCGGACACCGTGCGATTCCGATGCCCGGACCGATGCGGGGGCTGCGGTTGCGCGACGGGGCGTTCCGGCGGGCAAGAACAGGGTGCGACCGGCACCGCATGCCGGCGCGGGGGAGGACGACCATGACGACCGGAATCTCGTTCGACGCGCTGCGCGAACACGCGGTGGCGTCGCTGTTCCAGCATCTCAGCGACACCTGCGTCGGCCTGCTGATCGTGGACCGGGAGGCGCGCATCGCCTGGCTGGGGGAGCGCTACGCCGAACTGCTGGGGAATCCGGTGAACCCGCTGGGCAAGCCGGTGGAGGAGGTGATTCCGCACAGCCAGATGCGCCGGGTGGTGGAGACCGGACAGCCCAACCTGCTGGACCTGATGGAGGTGGGGGAGCGCGTCTTCGTCGTCACCCGCCTGCCGCTGCGCGACGCGGAGGGCACGCTGATCGGTGCCATCGGCTTCGCCCTGTTCGACCGTGCCGAGCACCTGCGCCCGCTGGTCACCAAGTACCAGGCCTTGCAGGAGGAACTGTCGCGCACCCGGCGCGAACTGGCGCTGGAGCGGCGGGCCAAATACTCCTTCTCCCAGCTCATCGGCGTGTCCGAGGCCATGAACGAGGTGAAGCGACTGGGCCGCCGCGCCGCCCGGATGGACTCCACGGTCCTGCTGCTTGGCGAGACCGGCACGGGCAAGGAGCTGCTGGCGCACGCCATCCACGCGACCTCGCCGCGGGCGCGGCGGCCGCTGGTCGGGCTGAACGTGGCGGCGATCCCCGAGAACCTGCTGGAGGCCGAGCTGTTCGGCGTGGCCCCCGGCGCTTACACCGGGGCCGACCGGCGCCTGCGCGAGGGCAAGTTCCAGCTTGCCGACGGCGGCACCCTGTTCCTGGACGAGATCGGCGACATGCCGCTGGCCCTGCAGACCAAGCTGCTGCGCGTTCTGCAGGAGCGGGAGGTGGAGCCGCTCGGCTCCAACCGGATGATCCCGGTGGACGTCCGCATCATCGCAGCGACCAGCCGCGACCTCGCCGCCATGGTGCGGGACGGCGGCTTCCGCGCCGACCTCTACTACCGCCTGAACATCGTGCCGATCATGCTGCCGCCGCTGCGCGACCGCCCGGAGGACATCGAGGGCATCGCCGCCGCCATCCTCGACCGCCTTTCCGGCCGGTTCGGCGAGCCGCCGCGCGAACTGGACGAGGGCGCCGTCGCGGCCCTGCGCGCCCACACCTGGCCCGGCAACGTGCGCGAGCTGCACAACGTCCTGGAACGGGTGATGGCGCTCAGCGACGATCTCTTGCTGACCGCCGCCCACATCGACCGGGTGCTGCCCGTTGCCCCGCCGGCGCCGCCGGCCCGCGCACCGGCACCGCCCGCCGGGAGCCCCGTCCGCTCCCTCAGCGACATCATCCGCGAAACCGAGCGCGCCGCCATCCTCGCCGCCCTGAAGGAGGCGGACGGGGTGAAGGTGAAGGCCGCCGAACTGCTGGGCATTTCGCGCGCCTCTCTTTACGAGCGGTTGCAGGCCATCGGCCTGTCGGGGGACGCCGGCCGGCGGGGGCGCTGACGGGTGCCGTCGAGGACGATCGGGAAGACTATGGCGAGACGCGCTGCATCACGATCGGACGGTTGCGAAGCCGCATGGTCGTGCTCGTTTGGACCCCGCGCGGCGACGCACGGCGCATCATCAGCATGAGGAAAGCCAATGACCGCGAACAAGCACTCTACGGACCGCGCCTGGATGGATCCTGACGACGCGCCCGATCTGTCGGAGCCGGAATGGCAGGCGAAACTCGCCGCGACGCAGGTGCGGCGCGGCCGCCCGCCGGTGAACGATCGGCCGAAGGTCGCCACCAGTCTGCGGCTTGATGCCGAGGTGATCGAGCGGCTGAAGGCGGATGGGCCCGGCTGGCAAACCCGTGCCAACGAACTTCTGCGCACGGCGCTGGGCCTGCGATGATTCCGCTTGCCCCCGGATCGACGAGGATCGGGCGCTGACGGGTGCCGGCGGCCGATCTTATCGACCATTGCGGGAAGTGGCTTCCTCCTCCTCGATTGCGTCTGTATAGGCGTTCGGATTAAACCGAAGGGGGGAAGCCATGCTCAGTTCCATTCAGCCGAGCCGCCGCACGTTCCTGGTCGGCGCCGGCCGCTTCGCCGCCGCGTCGGCCGTTGCCGGCGCCATGCCGTTCTCCGCCGCCGCGGAGGCCGTCAGCCGCCCGATCGAGGCTTCGGCGCTGAAGGACCTGGCCGGTGCGGTGCGGGGCGGGGTGGTGCTTCCCGACGATCCGTTCTTCGGCGACTACGCCCGGCCGAACAACCTGCGCTTCGGCACGCTGCCCACGGCCATCGCGCGCTGCGCCGGGGAGGCCGACGTGCAGGCCTGCATCGCCTGGGTGAAGAAGCACGGCGCGGCGTTCGCCGTGCGCAGCGGCGGACACAACTACGCCGGCTTCTCCACCACCCCCGGCCTGCTGATCGACATGACGCCGATGAGCAGCATCTCCCTGCTGCCGGGCGGCGACGGTCTGGTGCGGATCGGCGGCGGCGTCCTCAACAGCATGGTCTACAAGGCCCTGGAGCGGCTGAACCGCACCATCACCCACGGGCGGTGCGACACCGTGGGCGCGGCGGGCTTCCTGCTGGGCGGCGGCATCGGCTTCAACATGCGCTGGCTGGGCATGGCGTCGGACCTGCTGCACGCCACCGGCGTCGTCACGGCCGACGGCGAGCTGCGCAGCGACGTGCGGGACGGCGGTGCCGACAGCGACCTGTTCTGGGCGTGCCGCGGCGGTGCCGGCGGGAACTTCGGCATCAACACGTCCTTCACCCTGCAAACCGTCCCGGTGGACACGGTCTCGTTCTTCGACGTCACCTGGACGGCGGACGTGGAAGCGGTGCTGCACACCCTGCTGACGCGCCTGGCGGAGGCGCCGCCGGAATTCGGCAGCAAGATCAGCGTCACCCGGCCGCCGCGCGGCAGCGGCAACCCGGCGCTCACGGTGTCCATCCTGGGCCAGCTCCACACATGCGACACCACGGTGGAGGCGATCCTCGGCCCGGTGCTGGAGACGGCGTCCACGGCGACGATCAACAAGGACATGCCCTACTGGCCGGCGCAGGATCTCCTCAGCGAGTTCACCTATCCGTACTTCTATCAGGAGAAATCGTCCTACATGAAGGCGGCGGACATCACGCCCGACGCCGTCGCCGCCATGGTCCGCCTCGCCCGCCTCATGCCGGGCACCAGCATGGGCAATTCCTTCAAGTTCTTCCAGGTGGGCGGCAAGGTGAACGTCATGCCGGCGGACGCCACCGCTTATGTCCACCGCGGCTACGACTGGCTGTTCTCCTCGGAGGTGAACTGGTGGGACCGCAAGGACCCGAAGGCGCTGGTCGACGAGAACCTCGCCTGGCAGGAGCAGTTCTACGCCACCGTCAACGAAGCCACCAGGGCGAAGGGCGCCTTCCAGAACTTCCCCGACCCCTCGCTGAAGGACTGGTCCACCGCCTATTACGGCAACAACTACTCCAGGCTGCGGCAGGTGAAGACCGCCTACGACAAATCCGATCTGTTCACCTACCGCCAGGGCATCAAGCCGCTGTGATCCCGACGGCATCGGAACGATGCCGTCGGGATCAGAAGTTCTCCTGTTCCGCCTCCAGGTAGGCGAGGCTGATGTATTTGCCGATGTTGGCGTCCCATCCCCTGGTGTCGGCGGCGCAGGCGGCGACGCGGGGGTCGCGCAGCACGGCGGCCCTGGCCTCCTCGACGTCGCCGCCGGCCTCCACGGTGGCGACGCAGGTCTCGTAGATGCCCTCGAACAGCGAGCGCTGCCAGTCCAGCACGTCGGGGCCGGGGGTGCCGTGGCCGGGCAGCCAGAGGCGCGTCCGGCTGTTGGCCAGCAGCCCGTCCATGGTCCGGAAGGTGCCGACGTAGGACCCGTCGTCCATGTTGGCGATGCGGCGCTCCATCAGGATGTCGCCGACGCACATGACGCCGTCCTCCGCCACCTCCACCGCGACGTCGCCGGGCGTGTGCGCCGTGCCGTAATGGTGGATGCGCAGCTCCAGGCCGCCCGCCGACAGGACGTCGCCGTGGCCGACGTCGCGGTCGGGGGGGACGATCTCGGTGCCGGCGGTCGCCCCGTTGGTCCAGCGGACCATGGCGGAGCGCCAGAAATCGCCTTCGATGCCGGCCACGGCGGCCCGCGTGTGCGGGTGGGCGTAGCGCGGCAGGTCCATGCCGAAGGCGTTGGTGAAGGCGTGGTTTCCCAGCCAGTGGTCGCCGTGATAGTGGGTGTTGACGATGCCCACTACCGGCGTGTCGGTGACCGTGCGCAGCATGCGGATCGCCATCTCGCCGATCTGCAGCGAGGCGCCGGAATCCACCACCATCACGCCGTCGGGGCCGACCACGAAGGTGATGTTGGCCATCATCCCCTGATTTTCCGGCGTCGGGAAGCCGTCCGGCGCCGGAACGATCCAGACGTGCGGGCTGACCCGGACGATCGGCCGGTCGGGGACCGGCGGCCCCGTGACGAAGGCTCCGACCTCGGCGGCGAACGCGCCGATCGCCCGCCGGTCGGACAGGCCGGCGGCCGTCACCGCGGCGACCGTGGCGGTTGCCGCACCGGCGAGGACGCGGCGCCGGGTGGGAACGATCATGGGACCTCCTGAAAGGGTTCATACGCGGTCAGGAAAATCCTGACCGCTGCGTTCAGACGCCACGCAGGCTTCGGCCCTATCGGGCCGCGGCCGCCGTCGCGGCCGATACCGGGTTTGGATGTCAAGACGTACCGAACCCGGTATCAATGGGCTGCCACCGGCCGGCCGGCCGGGCCGGCCGGGCCGGCGGTCGGGCGGTCGACCAGGATGTCGGTCAGCACCGCGCCGATCCACATGGACCACAGCACCAGCCACGCGGTGAGCACGAAGATCGAGGCGCCGGACACCCCGGCCCCGACGGCGCAGCCGCCGGCCATCACGCTGCCGAAGCCCATCAGGCAGCCGCCGACGATGTAGCGGCGCATGGACGAGCCGTCGTTGAAGCCCTCCAGCGTCAGCTCGCGGCCCAGCGCCCCGGCGATGAAGGCGCCGAGGACGACGCCGGGGATCAGGCCGGTGTCGAAGGTCCAGCGGGTTCCCGGCGGCGACAGCACCAGCATCAGGAAATCGGCCGAGGGCGCGGTGAAGCTGAGGGAGTGGACGGTGACCGGATCGAACGCCGAGGCGGCGGTGCGCCAGGTGAACCACCAGGCCGCGGCCACGGCAAGGCCGACGCCGGCGCCGCCCAGCCCCTTGCCCACCGGCAGCCCGGTGCGCCGGGCAAGCACGACGCCCGCCGCCAGCCACGCCAGGGCGAACAGCAGCGCCCCGCCGTGGCCGATGCCGCTCAGCGCCAGCAGGTCGCGCCCGGCGGCGTCCACCGTCCACAGGGCGTTGAGGGCGGTGCGCAGGGGCGCCAGCAGGCCGCCGGTGGCCGCCTGCGCCACCACCGCGAACACCAGCCCCGACAGCAGGGCCCGCAGGTTCCCCGTGGCCGACAGCACCAGCATGCGGCTGGCGCAGGCGCGCGTCAGCGTCATGCCGCAGCCGAACATCAGCCCGCCGAGGATGGCCCCCGACAGGCTGCCGGGGTTGTTGAGCTGGCGCACGCTGCCGGTGTCGAACAGGCCCAGCAGGATCAGCGTCTGCGTCGCGATGAGCGCGGTGGCGAAGGCCAGCAGCCACACCGCCAGCCGGTCCCCGGGGCGGCCGTGGGCGACCTCCAGCGTCGAGGCGCGCAGGCAGAATCGCGAGCGCTGCGCCAGCGCCCCGAACAGGGCGCCGATCAGCAGCCCGCCGAGGGCTTCGAAATGCTCCTCGCCGAGGAGTTCCATGAGGCCGTCGAACGTCACGGGCGTGTCCCCTTCCCCGTTGTATCAGGGATCTGCGTCAGGGTTTGATGTATGCGTAGCCGTCGCCCGACTGGAGCCGGGTGATGCGCAGCACGCCGGAGCGGGTGAACTCCGCCTCCATGATGAAAGCGTCCTTGTCGAGGTTGCGCCGCTCGATGGTGATCTCGCACACCTCGAAATGGACGCCGCGGGCGTTGAGGTCGGCGATCAGGGGGGCGTAGACGATGGCGTTCTTCTCGTCCTTCGCGCCGTCGAGCAGCAGGTCGATGCCGTCGGCGTGGGTGACCACGCGGATCTCGGTGTCGGGGGCGACGTCCAGGTGGTTGCGGATGTTGCGCAGCGCCTTGGTGCCCTGCAGGGCGGCGTCGTCGATGTGATAGACCACCTTGTCCTGCGCCGCCGCCACCGCCGGCGTCCCCGCCAGGAGGAGGAGCGGCAGCAGCAGGCGGGCGATGCGGCGGGAAACGCTCATGACGGGCTCCTTCGTGGGGGGCGGTGCCGGATGTCCGGCCGTGGGTCAGGCGTCCAGGCCGGGATTGCCGTCGACGCCCTTGAGGGCCGGCAGGTTGAGGGCCGGTGCGGCGAGCGACGTGCGGGCGCGCAGGTTCCGCGCCACCACCTCCCACACGGGTTCGCCGCCGGCGTCGCGCGCCTCCTCCGACACCGGGGCCCATCCGGCCACCTTGTAGGTCTTCGCGGCCTCCAGCGGCCGGTCGCCCAGGGTCAGGTCGCCGATGCGCCGCCCCGCCGGGGCGGTGGGATCGCAGGAGTAGGCGAGGCCGCCGACGCGCACCATGTCGCCGCCCTGCTGGTAATAGGGATCGGGGTTGAACAGGTTGTCGCAGACGTCCTCCAGCACCGCCTTGATCTGCTCGCCGGTCATGGCGGTCAGCGTCACATAGGGGTAGGTGATGGCGGTCTGGTCCAGCAGGTTCTCCATGGTGATGGGTTGGCCCGGCAGGATCGTGGTGCCCCAGCGGAAGCCGGGGGAGAAGGCGATCTCCGCGTCCTTCTCGGCCATCAGCGCGTCCAGGATGAGCTGGTCGAAGCTGCCGTTGAAGTTGCCGCGGCGGTAGAGCAGCCCTTCGCTGACCGCCAGCACCTCCCCCAGCTTGTCCTCGTAGGGTGCGCGCACACGGGTGATGAGCGCGTCCATCTCCGGGTCGGCGGGCAGCAGGTTGGCGAAGACCGGCATCAGCCGGTAGCGGAAATCGCGCACCCGCCCGTCCGTCACCTCCAGGTCGAGGACGCCCAGGAACTTGGCGTTGGAGCCGGCGTTGGTGACCAGCGTGCGGCCGCCGGGGTTGGTGACGATCGACGGGGCGGGCATGCCGTCGTGGGTGTGGCCGCCGAAAATGGCGTCGATGCCCGACACCCGCGACGCCATCTTCAGGTCGACGTCCATGCCGTTGTGCGACAGCACCACCACCACCGCCGCCCCGGCGGCGCGGGCGGCGTCGACGGTCGCCTGCATCTCCTCCTCGCGGATGCCGAAGGTCCAGTCGGCCACCATGTAGCGGGGGTTGGCGATGGGCGTGTAGGGGAACGCCTGCCCGATCACCGCCACCGGCACCCCGTTCACCCGGCGCAGGGTGAAGGGTTTGAACACGTCGTCGCCGAAATCGGCGGTCTTGATGTTCTGCGCGACAATCTCGATGTGGCCGGCGAAGTCCTTCTCCGCCACCTCCTGCACGCGGTCCTGGCCGTAGGTGCATTCCCAGTGCAGGGTCATGATGTCGACGCCCAGCAGCTTGGCGGCGTCCACCATGTCCTGCCCCTGCGTCCACAGCGCCGTGCCCGACCCCTGCCAGGTGTCGCCGCCGTCCAGCAGCAGGGCACCGGGGCGGGTGGCCCGCACCCGCTTCACCAGCGTCGCCAGGTGGGCGAAGCCGCCGACCCGGCCGTACACCGGCGCCCAGCGTTCGAACTCGACGCTGGTGAAGGCGTGGGCTTCCGGCGTGCCGGGCTTGACGCCGAAATGCTCCAGGAACTTCCCGGCGACCAGATGCGGCGCCCGACCCGCCATGTCCCCGATGCCGAGGTTGACGCTCGGCTCGCGGAAATGGATGGGTTTGAGCTGGGCGTGGCAGTCGGTGATGTGCAGCAGCGACACATTGCCGAAGGCGGGTGCGTCGTAGAAGGCGGCGGCCGCCGCCTCGGCACGGGCCGGCCCGGAGGGCAGGACCATGCCGGCGGCGGCGGCGGCGGTGAGGACGTGAAGGAACTCGCGACGGTTCATGGAACGGGCCTCGCGTGCCGGCCGGCGATCACTGGTTGACGGGCGAGCGGGGGTCGAGCAGCAGGGCCATGAGGTGCTTCATCTGCTCCTCGCTGAGGATGCCCATGTGGCCGGCGCGCGGCATGTTGGAACAGGCGTTGTTGGACTTGGAATTGTAGATCTTGGCCCAGGTCGCCTTCATCACCGCGTCGTCCGTGCCGCGCAGCTTGCCGTAATTGTGCAGGCTGGGGCCGATGGTGCCGTGGGAGATCTCCTCGGCGGAGATCTGATGGCAGTTGTAGCAGTTGCCGCCGTTGACCTGCTCCGGCTTGTCGGTCCAGGTGTTGCCGCGCCCGCTCTGGGCGATCTTCTCGCCCTCCTTCCAGTCGCCCAGCCAGACGCCGTCGGCGGGCCACTTGACGGACGCCAGGTTGACCTTCTCGATCTCCTCGCGCCGGGCCGCCGACTCCGGAGCGTAGACCGTCTCCGGATCGGAGCAGAAGACCTGGGTCTCGTCCTGGTTCAGACGGTCCAGCGTGGCGACGCCGCGGCCCTTGAAGCTGGTCTTCAGCATCTGCGCGAAGGCGGCGTCGTCGGCGCCGGGACCCCAGGGACCCGACTGGGCCATGGCCGCGCCGCCCGGCAGCAGGAGGGCGACGGCAACGAGCAACGCACGGTGTTTCATGCCCGCCTCCTTCAGCGCTTGATGCCGGGGGTCTTCATGACCGCCCCGTTGGAATTGGCCGCGATGTACGTGGACAGCGCGATGGTCGCGTCGGAGGCGTAGATCGGCTCCGGGAAGCGTTGCTGGCGGAAGCAGTCGTTGAGACGCCACTGCATGGACCACATCTGGCCGTTGCTGACGCGGTAGGCCGGCCAGCTCGTCCAGCCCGCCGCAGCACCCTCGTGGCCGGGGATGTAGGGCAGGTCCTGCATGCGGATGCGCGTCCCCTCCTGCCCGTGACAGGTGGCGCAGGAGAAGTCGTACGGCCCGCCCTGGAAGAAGAACAGCCGCTTGCCCAGCTCGTACATCGCCCGTTCCTTGGGGTGTTCGGGCGTCACGGTCACCGCCACGTCCCGGGACTGGCCGGACAGGTAGGCGACCAGCGCGTTCATCTCCTCCTTGGGCGGGGCGGTGAAGGAGGCGTCGATGTAGACCTTGGGGTCCTTGCCCTGCAGCGTTTCCATGCAGGTGAGCAGGCGCGATTCCAGGTCCTGGACGCGGTCGGTGTCGGCGAAATACCGCGGCAGCCGGGCGTAGGCGCCCTTCACCACGCCCGGCCCGAGGCCCAGATCGCATTGCTCCAGCGATGCGTTCTTCGGACCGGCCGGCGTCGTCCACAACTCCTCGCCCGCCATCTCGTGCAGTTCGGCGGGATTGCCGTCCTGCAACGCCTCGCGGTACGCCTCGATGCCCGCCTGCGGGTTGTCCATCTGGGCGTGCGCGACGGTGACCGCGGCGACCGCGGCGAGGAACGCCGCGATCCCTGTGCTTGCCTGGTGCATGACTCCTCCCGGAGCGTCGTTGTTCTGGTTGAACCGGCGGTCGGGCCGGCGGGGCCGGCCGGGCGCCCCGGTCAGGTCACCGTCGCCTCGTCGGTGCGGGTGTCGCCGGTGTTGTCGACCCAGGTGACCGTGACCGTGTCGCCGGCCTTGCCGCCCTTGATCCTGAAGGCCAGGAACGGGTTCTTGGAGATCGACGGCCCCCACTGCGCCTGCAGCACGGTGCGGTCGCCCAGCTTGGCGGTGACCTGGTTGATGAACCAGGCGGGAATGGTGGCGCCGCTGGCGTCCTTGCGCTGGCCGGTTTCCATCTCGTGGTTCATCAGGACCTTGATTTCCGTCACGCCGTCCTTCGAGGCGGCGCGGATCTTCATCGGCTTGCCCATGTCGGTGCTCCTTTCCGTTCCGCCTCAGCCGCCGCAGCCGCCCAGCGTGACCTTGATTTCCTTGGACGCGGTGTAGAACTTGCCGTCCGCCTTCACCAGGACGTGGACGTTGGAGGTCTGGCCCATCTTGATGCGGGCGGTGACGTCCGGGATGGTGTCCGCGGCGATGTCGAAGGACCCGGCCAGCATGCTCGGGTTCTTCTCGACCAGGATGGCGATGCGTTCGGTGTTGGGCAGCTTGCTGACCGCCTGCACCGGCACCACCGCGCCGTTCTCGGCGATGTCCGACGCGATGATCTGGACGTCGCCGCCGGTGGCCGGCGTGCCGGCGCCCAGGGCCTTCAGCGCCTCGTCCATGGTGCGGGCCTCGAAGGCCGCCTTGTCCCAGTTGGCCAGGGCCATGCGCGGGAACACCATTCCCGCCGCCGCCAGCGCCCCCAGCAGGGTGAGCACCTGCCGGCGCTCCATCGGATGTTCGATCATGGTTTCGATGTCCTCCTCGTTCGACTCACGTCCCCGGCGCGCCCGCCAGGATCCATTCGACCAGGATCCGCGCCTGGTCGTCGTTCAGGTCGGGCTGCGGCGGCATGGGGATGTCGCCCCACACGCCGTCGCCGCCGTCCTTCACCTTGGCCACCAGGGCGGGCACGCTGTCCCGGCCGCGGTAGCGTTCGGCGATCTCGCGGTAGCCGGGGCCGACGATCCGGGTGTCGACGCCGTGGCACGCCAGGCAGCCCGCCTGTTCGGCCAGGATGCGGGGCGAGGGGGCGTCGTCGTCCGGTTCCTCGTCGGGGCCGGTGCGCCGGCCGCGGACCGGTCCGATGATCCGGTTCTGCGCGGCGAGGTTGCCGTGGGCGCCCAGCGCGTGGTCGGGCAAGGTGGAGGCCAGCTCCACGCCCGCCTTGCAGTCCTTCATGCACAGGGTGTTGGCGGTGTCCGGCGCGGCGCCGGCGGTGTCGAATCCCGGCCCCGGCCACAGGGCGTGCGCCGTGGTCATGCCGTTGCGGTTGGGCATCACCGCCTGCACGTCGCGGATCGTCGCCTCGTTCAGCACGAAGTCGTCGGGCACGATCTCCGCCAGGTTCAGCATGTAGGCGAGCACCGCGTACACGTCGTCGTCGCTCAGCGACTTGGGCGCGTTCCAGGGCATGGCGCGGCGGATGTAGTCGTACAGGGTGGATACCGTCGCCACCTTCATGACGGTGGTGCGCTGGGGGAAGTCGGGCCGTTGCAGCGTGGCGACGCGGCCGCTCGCCATGTCCTCGGCCGTGGTGCCGCCGATCAGCGGGGAGAACACGGTGTTGCTCTCGCCGAAGGTGCCGTGGCAACCGGCGCAGGTGCTCTCCCAGATCTCCATGCCGCGGTCGACGGTGCCGGACCCCGGCGGCAGGCCGGCGAAGTCGGGCCCCACGTCGATGTCCCAGGCGCGGATCTCGTCCGGGGTGGCGGGGCGGCCGAGGCCGAATCCGTCGGCCGCACCCGCCGGCAGGGCGGCGCACAGGACACCGGCCAGGAGCAGTGCCCTAAAGGATCTGGACATTGCTCACATCCCCGTTTTCGGCGACCTGCCAGGTCTGGATGGCGTTGTTGTGGTAGATCGACCGCGTGCCGCGCACCTGCCGCAACTGGCCGTAAGAGGGCTGGACGTAGCCGGTCTCGTCGACGGCGCGCGATTGCAGCAGGGCGGGACGACCGTCCCACACCCAGGGCACGCTGAAGCGGGTCAGGCATTTGGACAGGACGGGGGTTTGCAGGGTCGCCTCGGTCCAGTTGATGCCGCCGTCGAACGACACGTCCACCCGCGTGATGCGGCCGCGCCCCGACCAGGCCAGGCCGCTGACCGAGAAGAAGCCGCGGTCGAGCAGCGCCTGGCCGCCCGACGGGGTGGTGATGACGGACTTGCACTCCTGGATCGAGGTGTACTGCCGGTGCTGCCCGTCGGGCATCAGGTCGACGTAGTGGATCGCCTCGTCCTTGGCGGCGTAGGGGCGTTCGCCCACCTCGATGCGGCGCAGCCACTTCACCCACGACACGCCCTGCACGCCCGGCACCACCAGGCGCAGGGGATAGCCGTTCTCCGGCCGCAGCATCTCGCCGTTCTGGCCGTAGGCCACCAGCACCTCGCCGGACAGCACCGGCTCGATGGGGATGGTGCGGGTCATCGACGAGCCGTCGCCGCCCTCCGCCAGCACGAACCGGGCGGCCCGCAGGTCGGCCCCGCAATCCTCCAGCAGGGTGCGCAGGGGCACGCCGGTGAATTCGCTGCACGACAGCATGCCGTGGCTGTACTGGACGGTGGGGACCGCGACGTTGCCCCACTCCATGCCGGTGTTGGCGCCGCACTCGATGAAGTGCATGCGCGACACCGAAGGCAGGCGCATCAGGTCGTCCAGCGTGTAGACCTTGGGCGTGCGCACCAGCTCCGGCCGTGCGCCGTTGATCATGAAGCGGTGCCGGGCCGGGTCGATGTCGTGCCAGCCCTGGTGGTGCCGTTCGAAATGCAGGCCGGACGGGGTGATGATGCCGAACAGCCCCTGCAGCGGCGTGAACGACACGCTGGCCGCGGCGACCTGGGTCAGGCCGGGGCTCTGGCGGCGCGCCAGGGCGCGCTCGTGGCGCGACGGCAGGCCGTAGGGGTTGGCGGCGACCGGCCGGCCGAGGCTGCCGCCCCAGGGCGTGGTTTGCAGGATGTCGGGGTCGCCGGCCCCCGCCGCAACGGCGGACGGGGCGGCGACGGCCGCGGCGGCGACCGTGGCGGCACCGGCGGCCAGGAAACCGGCGCGCAGGAACTCGCGCCGGCCTTTGCTGACCAGGTGGATCTGCTCTCCGGTCAGGAAGTTCTCGGGGGCCCGCCGCAGACGCCCGGACGTCACATCCGCCGCGGGATCGGGGGGGCCGGCTCGGGGGCTGTCCCCCTTGGCTGTGCGCATGAGTGTCATCACCATCCCTGAGTGTTCGGTCTTTGCCGAATATTCTTGTCTGCTGATGATACGTGCGCGGAACAAAGGCCAACAACCGGGTGGAACCCGGACGCGATCCGGGGTAAACCCGCGGTTTGTGTGGGATTTGTGGCGAATGCGACGATCGTTCGCTCGGCTGGCGCCGGTGCGCGCCGATCAATCCGGCCGGTATTACCCTCTCGATCAATGCCAAGGCATTGATCTGCCGGGTTTTACGGTCGGCAATAGATGGAAGTGATCAATTGCCGACCGTATGAGGGGTGCGGATCCACTTCATGGACGAAGCGGCACCGACCCTCGGCGTCGCACCGAACGTCGTCGGGTCGGGATGGCCGTGCACGCGGTGCAGCCACGCCGGCGAGGCCGACGGCCAGCGGGGGGCCGGGAGGGCGGTCGCGGGACGGCGGACGGGGGCTTGGCTCATGGCGCCCCGGGGCTGCCGGCGGCTCTTATTGCAGCGCCTCCAAAGCGGCAGGCAGATCGGTCAGCGGAAAGTCGTTGCCTTTGAACAGCAGCGGCTCGTTGGTCGATTTGGCCAGGGCGTAGGAGAAGCAATCCCCGTAGTTCAGGCCGGCGGGGTGGCGCCCCTTGCCGAAGCGCAGGAAGGCGTCGCGGGCGAGCCCGGCTTGGGCGGCGTCGACCGCCACGACCTCGAAGCCGTGGTCGGCCATCCAGGCGGCCGAGATGAGCCGAACATCGGCGGTGCCAATGGCGCGGGCGTAGCGCGCGGCGTCGGGCTCGGCGAACAGGATGGCCATGATGGCCGAAGTGTCGACAACCATCAGCGGGGCAGCCCGCTGTCGTCGTAGTCGAGAATGTCGTCGGGCGCGCGCGGGTCGAGGACCGGCCGGGCGGCGAGTTCGCGGTGCAACTGGGCCATGCGAGCTTCGGCGTCGTCGGCGCTGCGGACCCGGCGGGCGCGCAGGCGCTGCGCCTCGCGGCGCAGCAGCTCCAGGACGAGCTGCGAGGCGCCCTTGCCGGTGGCCGCCTTCAGCTCGGCCAGCAGGGAGTCCGCCTCGCGGTTCTTGATGGTGATCGACACGGGCAAATCCTGCGGAATACGGGACGCGTTTCTGCACAACATGGGCGGTTTGTCAGAATTCCGCAATCGGTAGAGAGTTCGTCGCAAACTTGGGGGGCCTTGGCGCCGCAGGGCGGAAGGGGCGGCGGGCGTATGGTTCGGCGGCGGCGTGATACGGCCGGAAAATGATCACTTCCATCATTTTCCGGCCGTGAAACCCGGCAGATCAATGCCTTGGCATTGATCGAAAGGGTCATACCGACGGTACCCTTCACGTGCCGTCGGTATGATCCGCGGCGAATGTCCCGTTCATCACCGTGGTGCGGACCGTCAACATCCGGTGGGCACCGCGCGGGGACCGGCGCATCTGCTGATTGGCGCCCATGCGCCGGTGCAGCAGGCGCCGGACCGTGCTTTCGGTCGTTGCCGTGGAGATGGTCTCGCCCCCGCGCCGGGCGGCGGCGTCGTCGTCGATCAGGCCGGCCTGCCCGACGACGCAGGTCTCCGGAGCCCGGCCGGGTTCATTCGGCGGAGACGGGCTGCGGCGTGCCGGCAGCCGGTGCCCCGGTCATGGGGGAGGCGGCGTCCGGCACCGCGACCGCGACGGGATTCGGGCCGTACAGGCGGCGGTGGCCGTCGATGTCCAGGGGTGAGAAGCCGAACAGGACGCTCTCCGCCTCGATCCCGCAGGGATAGTGCATCAGGGATTCGGGATCATAGGCGGTGAGGGCGATCACCGAAGCGGCGTCGGTGTTCCTTTCCGTCTTCCACCCGCATGCCACGAAACGGTCTTCCGGCGCCACGATCTGTTCGTGACGGTACCCCAGGATGTGGCCCAGCTCGTGGCGCAGGACGCCGATCTTGTCGAACCGGCTGCGCGGGTTGAAGTAGCTGCGGTCGATCTTCAGGACCCATTTGTCCCTGGGATCGCTCGGGTTGAAGCCGTCGGCCAGGAACGCACGCTGCACGTTGACGCCGACGACGAGGAAGGTCGCGTCGCTCCGGTTGGCCACCTCGATGAAACGGATGCCGCAGTCCCGGCAGATGTTCTCCCAGTCGTCCGTCGCCTTCGTCAGATTGGCGCGGAGAAGGGCGAGCTGGTCGGCGTCGGGGAAGCTGCCGGCGTCGATCCAGTAGTGCAGGATCTTGTCCTGCGGGGTCTTCCAGTACGCGGTCGATACGCGCAACGCGAAGGCGGGGTCGGCCTGTGCCCCGCACACCATGACGGCCAGCATGGCGACGCCCAGCCAACGGGCCGCGCGCGCCTTCAGCCACCGGACACCGATCATTCGAACGCTCCTCCGTGACGACATTCCCGGCCGCATCAGTCTTGCGGCGACGCCAGACCGCGGATCGTGGGCTCGATGAACCCTCCCACCGCCTTGCGCAGGATCGGCAGCGCGCGGACCAGCGCGTCGCCGAGCATCCGCCGCTCCGCGGGCGACAGTTCCGCGAACCGTTCGCGCAGCACCGTCGCGGTCAGGCGTGCCACGGGCTCCTCCGGTTCGACCAGGGCGGATTCCCCGCCCAGCGACGAGGCGAGGGTGTAGCCGCACAGACGCGTCAGCGTGCCCTCGGTCAGGCGGCGGTTGATGGCTTCGGCGACCGTCGGGAAGAAGTGGTCGAGCAGCGGCCCCTGCCGGAAGCGGAACCCCGTGCCGGGCGGCATGGGCGAGCCGGCGAGCGCCTGCATCACCGCCGGCACCCGCTCCGGGGCCAGCCATTCCAGGATGCCGGCGATGCGGGTGATCTCCTCCGCCTGCCCGGACGGGCCGGCCGCGGCCGCACGCGCGCGGGCCTCCGCGCCGGTCAGCCGGTCCGCCAGCCGCTCCCCCCATCGGCCGGCGCTGTCGGCCACATAGGCCATCAGGACCGTCCCGCCGCCATGGCCGTGGGAGGGCAGGGCCCAGCGGTAGAGCGCCTCCGCCGTCGCCCGGTGCCCCGGCCGGTCCGGCTCCAGGAGCCCGTCGAGCGTGGCGGCGGGGTTCCGGGAGACGGGATCGTCGGCCAGCCATCCGATGCCGGACGAGGACAGCCAGAGCTGCAAGGCAGCCTCGGCCACCGCATCGACCCATTCGGCGTCGGCGGCCGGCGGGTGCACGGGATCACGGGAGGGAAAGAGCGGCCGGAGCGCCGGGGCCGACAGGAGATGGCCGGCGAGGGTCCGATAGGCCATCTCCCGCGCCGGACGGTCGTCGAGCGCGATCAGGGAGTCCAGGGTCAAACCCGTGCTCATGGCCGGTCCTCCGGTTGCGTGTCCTCGGTCAGCAGCCGCGTCAGGCGCGGCCCGGCGAACCCGCGCAGCACCGTCATCAGCAGGGGCATCACGGGCCGCAGGGTGGCGCGCAGCTCGGCGCGTTCGGCCGCCGACAGGGCCTCGATCCCGTCCGCGATGCGCCCTTCGGTCACGCAGGGATAGTTGGCCGCGACCAGGAAACCGCCGGCGAAGTAGCTCTGCGGGCCGTCCACCACAAGGGCGAACAGGCTCTCCCCGGGGGCGAGCGCGGCGGTCGTGATGCGCTCGACGGTGACCGCCTCCATCGCGAACGGCTGCGCGGACACCAGCCGGAGGAGCGTGTCGCCGACCCGGAGCCGCTCCACCGGGACGTCGGGGTTGATCGCGGCCGCGGCCTCCGGGTCGATGGCCTTCGGCCCCGTGGCGGTGAGGAAGGTGTGGCCGGCCGACACGAAGGGCGGCAGCTCGTTGAAGCCGTGGATGGTCTGCGGCGCGTCCGGGATCCGCTCGCCGTCCTCGGACGCGCGGACGGTCACGGCGCCGTCGGCGGCAAGCAGCCCGTCGCCGGCCCCGACCGCCTCGATCGGCTTCGACGAGCCGTCGGCCAGACACACCGGGGTGCCGCGGACGAAGCAGGAGAAGATCGTCACGATCTCCCAGTCGTCGGGCCTGACGCCGGTCCGGTAGGCGCCGCCCTCGCGGTCCAGGAAGCGCGTGAACGCTTCCCCCCAGATGTAGTTCTGCGGCGGAGGCGCCGCCATCGGTGAAATGACGGTGTTCGGGACATACCGCCGCGTGCCCGCCACGGTCGACACCGCGTCGAAGACGGTGAGGGGGGTGTAGTCGGCCCGGATCAGGCGGCTCACCGGCTTGAAGCCGGTGGCCTGCGGGAACCACTCGGCAAAGCACCGGGTCACACGGTCGCGCTCCGCCGGGTTCAGCCGGCCCACCATGTAGGACACCAGCTCCAGGTGGCGGCCCAGCCGGATCCGGTCGTCGATGGTCGCCTCGCCGTACCTGATGTCGATCTGGTTCCGGTAGGCGTTGTCGGTCACGGCGTTGGCCAGTTCGGTCCCCCAGCCGGCGGGTCCGTTGGCGAGGTAGGCCTGGAACGACGTGCCGTTGCGACTTGCCGCGCTGGCACCGAACCCGGCGTCGTAGATGGCATTCCCGGCCGCGATCGCGGCCGGGCTGTCCGGGGCCAGCTCACGGTCGAGCACCGCGTTCACACGGTCGGCGTCCACGAGCCGGTTGAAGTTGCGCACCACCAGCCGGGTCGCCGCGGCGCACACCAGCGCCACCGAAATCGTCTTCAGCCAGCCGGTGTCGAGCGGGCGGATGCCCGGGACGTTGGCGGGGAAGGGCGCCGGGGCCGGAAGGTCGGCGAAGAAGACCGGGCGCACCTCGGGCACGGCCTTGAGGTATTCGAGAAACCGGGTGGGGACCCCGGGAGCGACGGCGGCGTCGCTCATCGTCAGGAGGTCCTCCACGGACAAAGTTGCCATCGCTGTCTCCCAATGCCGGACGCCGCTCGGGGGTCTGCCGCGGTGCGGCCGTCATCCGCCCGGCGCGACCGTGCCGTCCCACTTGTAGGTGACGAGGGTTTCGGGACTGGTCCGGCTGACCAGCCCGGTGAAGGTCCGGCCCGACGGCGCGAACCGGATGCACCCCGTCCGGTACAGGCCGGCGCGGGCGCCGAACGTCTGCACACCGACCCGGAGGTCGAGATGAAGGACGTCGTCCATGTAGGTGAACCGGTAATCGTCCACGCCGAGGACGATGTCATCCACGGCGACCTCGTGGCCGTTCGGTCCCCCGGCGCGCAAGGTCAGCCGGAAGCCGGGGACCGGGGACGGGGTGCCGCCGGCGAGCAGCACCTCCTGGTCGGTGACGGAGGTGTCGTAGACGGTCGGGCGGCGCGGCGGGCCGGCGTCGCCGAGCAGGGAAGACTCGAAGTTGCCGGCCATCGCCAGGCCCTTGATCCATCGGAACGCCGCCAGGGCGGCCTCCGTCCCGTGGTGTAGGCTGTCGTCCGCTTCCATGGCACGATCCTTGCCGATCCGGGTGATACCGGCGGCAATTGATGGAAGTGATCAAGTGCCGACCGTATGACAGGGGATTGCGGGGCCGGGCGGGCCTGCGCCGGCCCGGCCCCGCGCGCGCTGTTGCCGGGCCCGCGCCTAGGCCATGGCCAGTTCGCCCCCGGCGACCATATCCTCCTCGGCGTCGTCCATGGTCGTCGGCGCCGTCACCTCCTTGGTCTTCGCCACCGCCGGTGCGGCGGTGCCGTCGATGAAGGGGACGAAGACCTGCGAGATCATCTTCTGGATCGTCGACTCCGGCGGCCACAGGTAGCTGATCAGCAGGCCGATCCCCAGGGCGACGAGGGCCAGGATCGCGCCGGCCCCGCTCCAGACCACGGCGGAGGAGAAGACGCCGATCACGGTGGCCACGGTGGACAGGGCGATGGCCACGAACTGCAGGGTCGCCAGCGCCTTTTGCCAGCCCGACTGGCTCGTCTTCCAGACGTTGACCATGTTGATGCCCTCGGACACCGCGGTCCAGATGCTGGCGATCACCATCAGGCCCTTGGCGATGACGGTGAACGCCTTGCCCATGAAGCTGGCGAAGGCGGCCCATCGGGGCGACGCGGCGATCCGGCCGGCAAGACCGGTGATGCCGCCCACCACGCGGTCGCGGACCCAGCCGACCGCCCGGCCGACCGCGCCCACGAGGCGCGAGAAGAAGCCGCGGACGGCGGCGAACAGGCGGTTGGCGGCAACCGCCTCGGCAATCCCGCCGGCCACCGCGCGCACCGTGGTGACGACCCGCATGACGCCCCGTGCGATGGCCTGGCCGATGGAGCGGAAGAAGCGGCCGAAGGCGCCCGGCTCCTGAGGAATCGGTGCCGCCTGCGCACCCCCGTCGCCGGCCCGCCTGAAGATGGACGTGAACAGGTTCTTGACGTTGGTGGCGAGGGAACGCACGGTCTCGATCGCCAGGGACGTGAAGGTCCCGTAGGTCATCACCTTGTCGACCGTCGAGTCGCTGCCGGTCCCTTGCTGAACGACGTTGAGAACCTTCATGAAGGTGAAGATGTAGCCGGCGATCAGGCCGATGCGGAAGACGCCGGTCAGCTTGGGGTAACGCTGGCTGAACGTCTGCGTCGCGCTGTTGGCGCTCTCGAGGAAGTTCGGGCTGCGGGCGTTGACGAGGCTCTGCACCATCATCGAGGCGAGCTGCTTGGCGGTGAGCCCCTCCGCCTTGAGCAGTTCGTTGAGGTCGCCGGTCTCATCGATCGGGCCGAACACCGTGACGCGGTTGTTGGCCACGTCGTTGAGGAACCGCTCGATGTAGTCGGTGAGGGTCGACTCGTAGTCGGTGATCCGGCCGATGTCGGTGTTCTCCAGCGACTTGGCCAGATAGGCCATGCCGACGCCGTCCATGTAGGTCTGCGAGAGGTTTCCGCTGGCGTCGAGCGCGTAGAGCAGACTCGACACGTTGCGCATGGTCAGCAGCGCCTTCTTCTCGCGGTCGGCCTTCTGCTGCTCGAGCGACGCGACCGACGCCTTCTGGAGCGCGATCGACGATTCCAGAGAGTCGATCATCGTCTGCGTCATGTCGATCATGTCGGTGTCGGGTGGCGACTGGCTCTGGAGCTGCGCCAGCTTCGTCCGGTACTGCGCCAGCTTCGCCTCGAAGGTCGCGATCTTGGCGTTGGCGTCGGCGATCGCCTTCTCCTCCTGCGAGACGTCGCCGCCGACGGTGCCCGTGCCGGAGCTGAGGTTGTCGGTGATGATCTGGAACTGCTTCGGCGCGGTCGCGTATTCGAGGATGCGCTCCGCCCAGGTCATGCCGTCCCAGTCGTCCGGAGTCGGCGCGCCCGCGGGCCGCGCCGCCAGCTTGGCCTTGTCCTCCTCGGCGTAGGCTTTCAGGCTCGGCGCCCGGTCGAAGTAGACGGTGCGCCACAGGGCGCTTTGCTGGCGGGTGTAGGTCTCGTCCGCCCCCAGGGCGGTCTGGACATAGGTCTTCAGCGTCCCCCGCCGCGTGTCGTCGATCGGTCGCGGCACCACCTTGCTGTCGAGTTTCTGGTCGGCCAGCGAGTTGCCGAGGATCGCGGTCGCCATGGTGCTGCGGTACCAGTCGCCGTCCTTCAGGATGGTCTCGATCCGCTGCGGGTCCTTGATGTCCGGCTTCTGTTCCTTGAAATAGTTCTCCATCCACTTGCGACGGCTGGTGACCTCGTCATCCGATGTGTCCTGCCACATCGCGTACTTCATGTTCTCCATCATGTAGGAGGTCGATGCGTTCGAGACGTCGTTGTCGTCGGGCCGCTTGCCGAGGATCGCGAGGATCGCCCTCTGCACCTCGGGGGATTCCAGCTCGGCTTCCGACAGCGCGCTCTCGCCGGAGGGGAGCACCGCATCCACGAAGGCCAGCGGCGGGGTCTCCGCCTCCATCAGGGCCGATTCCACGGCGGCCGGCTCCCGCCGCTCGCCGGTCCAGGTGGTGACGGTCACGTCGCCGTCGGCGCCGAGATCGGTGATGGTGCCGGTGAAGGTGACCGCACCGTCCCGGCCGATGTCGAACACGATGTGGGCGGCGCCGGACAGGCCCGCCGCGTCGGGCGTTTCGGGCAGGAGGATGTCGAGCACGGGACGCCCGCTCCGCGCCTCCAGCGACTGGGTGATGCCGTGCGTCACGTCGAGCGCGTCGAGGAAGACGGAGATGCGCGGCGCGAGCCCCTGCCCGGTCTGCACGCCGATCCGCAGGATCGGGCCGTCCGTTGCGCCGGCGCCGGCGCCGGCGCCGGCGGCGGTCAGCGTCGTGGTGTATTCCGACAGCGGGAAGGCCGTCGCGAACACATGGGACTCGGTTGCGGTCTCCGAATCGTCGCCGATGCTGATGTGTCCGTGCAACTCGGTGCCGGACCTGGCATAGAACAGACTGCCACCGGTGAAGCCGCGATCGCTCTGGTGGGCCCAGGCGACGGAACTGCTGCTGAACTGCGGCTGCGTCACGGTGAAGCGGTCGATCAGGATCCGCCCTTTGTCGAACACCAGCGGCCGCAGGTCGGCGGTCTGGCGGAAGGCATCGGCCTCGTCCGTGTAGGCAAGGCTGAAGAAGGGAACGAACCCGTTCCGGATCGTGGCAATCCAGGACGGAACCTTGTCGTACAACGACTTTTGCGAGTTCATTGCGATCTTCCACGAACGGATTGATTGATACGACCGGAGTTATCTAATACGATAACTCTGTCTCATGAAAAGAAATACCACCTTAGGGGAGGGCCGGCAAGTCGATCATGCGAACAGAGGTCGCGCCGTTACAATTTTCTGCATTATCGACAAAATGAGTCGCGGCGACCGCATATGAATGTATGAGTTGTATGGATCGCTGCCCGCAATGGTGTGTTGATTGTGTCCATCTTCTTCAGATGACCGGACACATCGAGTGTTGATTCTTGGAGCCGGGGCGGCGCGGTTCTCCTTGCCCGACGGCGGCAAGAACCCGCCGGTCCCGAAGGTCGCAGGCGCGGATACGGTCGGGAGCACCGGGCACGAACGGCCGGGCGACGATCCTGCGCGGTCGGGACCGTCCTGACCGTTGCGTTCACACGCCACGCAGGCTTCGGCCCTGTCGGGCCGGCATCAATGAGGTGCCGCCGCCGGGGTCACCATCATGCGCACCAGTTCGGCCAGCGACCTGGCGCCCATCTTCTCCATGGCCATCTGGCGGTGGCCTTCGACGGTCTTGATGGAGATCGCCAACGCCGCGGCGATCTCCTTGTTCTGCTTGCCGTCGAGGACCAGCGCCAGGACCTCCCGCTCGCGCCGGCTCAGGCGGGCCAGGCGGGCCTCGACCGCTTCGCGTTCGGCGCTGTGCTCCAGGATGCTGCGGCTCCGGCGGATGGCGGCGTTGATCGCGTCCAGCAGCTCCTGGTCCTTGAATGGCTTCTCGATGAAGTCCTCCGCCCCGGCCTTCAGCGCCGAGACGGCGAGCGGGACGTCGCCGTGGCCGGTGATCATGATGACCGGCCGCTTGCACCCGCGCTGCTTGAGGTGGCGCAGCAGCTCGATGCCGCTCATGCCGGGCATGCGGACGTCCAGCAGGATGCAGCCCGGCCGCAGCGGCGGCCGCAGGCGGGGGGAGCGCAGGAGGTCTTCGGCCGACGCACAGGTTTCGCAGGCAATGCCGACGGACGCCAGCAGGAAGGCGACGGAGGTGCGCATGCCCTCGTCGTCATCCACCACCAGTACGAGCGGGGCTTCTTCCATCACCGCACCTCTTCCAGGTCGTTCGTCTCCTCGGGGCCGGTCTCCTCCGCCGGGGGCAGGGTGAACGCCACGGTCAGCCCGCCCTGCGGGTTGCCGGTCGCCACGATGCGGCCGCCGTGCCGTTCGACGATGGTGCGGCAGATCGACAGGCCCAGCCCCAGGCCGTCCGGCTTTGTGGTGTAGAACGGCTCGAACAGGCGTGACGCCGCCGCCGCGTCGATGCCCGGACCGCAGTCGCACACGGCGACACGGACCATGCCGTCGACCGTGTCGGTGCGCACGGAGATGGCGCCGCCGCCCACCTCCCGCGTGGCGTCGATGGCGTTCTGCACCAGGTTCAGCAACACCTGCTGCACCTCGATCCGGTCGGCCCGCACCGACGGCAGGCCGATGGCGAACTCCGTGTGGATGCGGACGGCCGAGGGTGTCTCCGGCGCGCCGAACAGGGTCAGGGCCTCGATCACCGCGACGTTGACGTCGATGACGGAGCGCCGGGCGTCGCGGCGGCGGACGAAGCCGCGGGTGCGCCGGATGATGGCGGTGGCCCGCTCCGCCTGCTGGGTCACCGCCTGCACCCCGTGGCGCAGCATGGCCATGTCCGGTTGCCCGGACTCCAGGATGCGGTTCATGCCGTTGGCGAAGTTGGTGATGGCGCCGAGCGGCTGATTGAGTTCATGGGCGATGGTGCTGGCCATCTCGCCGACGATGCCCAGGCGGGAGAGCTGGTCGCGCTCCCGCTGCAGGCGCCGGGCGGTGGCCTCGGCCCGCTCGCGCTCGGCGATCTGGTGCTCCAGCTCGCGGGTGCGCCGGCGCACCAGCACCTCCACGCGGGCGGCGTGGACGACCCACCAGACCGCCGCCGCCGCCGCCACGGCCAGCCATTGCCAGTGGTCGCGGGCCAGCTCCTCCAGCGACGGCGCTGTGCGCGGGTAGGGGCCGATGCGCAGGGTGCGGAACAGCTCGTGCACCGGCGTGTAGTCCAGCGGCGCCGTCCACGACTTGCCCGCCGCCGGGGGCATCAGCAGCAGGGCCGCGGCCACCCGCCGCGCCAGGTCGCGGGGGGTGTGGGGCAGGCGGGCGAAGGGCCAGTCGGGATAGAGCCGCGACGACACCCGGCAGGGCATGTCGATGTGCGGGCGGGCAGCCACCACCGCGAACTCCCCGGGGGCGACGCGCCCCTGCTGCTCCAGCTCTTCCAGCAGGCAGGCGCGCAGGATGCCGGCGTCCGCCGTGCCGGAGCGCACGGCGTCGACCACCCCTTCCATGGGGAAGCCCACCGCGCGCAGGTCGCGCAGGTCCGCGAAGGGGCGCACGCCCGCCTCCTGCATCTCCCGCCAGGCGATCTGGAAGCCGCCGAAGGCTTCCGTCGACACCACCGCCACCGTGCGCCCCCGCAGGTCCTTCAGCGCGGCGATGGCGGGGGTGTCGGCGCGGCGGATGATCGTGGAGCCGATGGCGGCCGTGGGCGTGCCGAGGGGGCCGGCCTCCAGCGTGGCGATGCGCGTCGCCGCGAAGCGCGCCTCCAGCGTCACGTAGCTGCCGGGGTTGGTGATGATGAAATCGACGCTGCGGTCCGCCGCCGCCATCACCACGCCGGGCAGGTCGAGCGGCACCATGGTGAACCGCACCCCGGGGATGGTGGCGTTCAGGTGATCCAGCGTCGGCTCGAAGTCCCGCGCCGCCCGCTCCGATCCCTGGTAGGCGAGCACGCCGACGCGCACGGTGTCCGCGGCGGCCGCGGCCGTGCAGAGACCGACGGTGATCGCCGTCCACAATCCGGCGGCCGCCGCCGTCCGGACCGCGACGGCAAGCAGGCAACCCGGCGTTCGCAGCATGACCGGCACTATACCGCAGCCGCCGGACGGGACGGGGGAATTTGTCGGACCGGTCAGCGGCCGGCGATGAAGCGGCCGAAGGCGCGGCTGCCGTCGCCGGTGGGGATCTCGGCGATGACGCGCAGGCCGGCGGTGTCGATGACGCTGACGGCGTTGCCGAACCAGTTGGCGACGAAGACGCGGGTGCCGTCGGGGTGGGCGGCGATCCCCTCGGGAAAGCCGGCGACGGGGATGGTGGCGACGACGCGCAGGGCCGCCGTGTCGATGGCCGACACGGTGTCGTCGTGCTGGTCGGTGACGAAGGCCAGCGCCCCGTCGGGGGTGACGGCGACCGCGTAGGGGGTGGAGCCCACCGGCACGGCGGCCACCGTCCGCGCCGCGTCCAGGTCGATGACGCTGACGTCGTCGCTTTCCACATTGGCCACCCAGGCGCGCCGTTCGTCGGGGTCGACGGCGATGCCGAAGGGGTGGCGGCCGACCGGAACGGTGGCGGTGACGCGGCCGGCCGCCGGGTCCACCAGCGAGACGCTGTCGTCGTCGCGGTTGGCGACCAGCACCAGGCCGCGGCGCGGCGCCACGGCGACTCCCGACGGGGCCCGCCCCACGGGGATCTCCGCCAGCGTCTCCAGCGTGCCGGTGTCCAGGACGAACAGCCGGTTGCCGTACCAGTCCGCGACGTAGAGCCGCCGCCCGTCGGGATCGGCGTCGATGCCCAGCGGCCCGTCGCCCAGGGTGCGCCGGGCGTCGACGGTGCGGCGGCCGGCGTCGATGCGCTGCACGCTGCGGTCGGCGGGGCCGGTGATGAAGACCGCGCTTGCGTCCGGCGCCACCGCCACCCCCGCGGGGGCGCCGCTGACCGGCAGGGTGGCGACCACCGTGCCGGCCGCGGTGTCCAGCACCGAGACGGTGTCCGCCCCCTGGTTGGTGATCCAGGCGAGCTGGGCCTGCGCCCCGCCGGTCCACCCCGGAGCGAGCAGCAGCAGCAACAGCAGCGCCGCCGCCGAGCGCACCCTATTGCCCTTCCGCCAGAGCCTTCAGGTTGGCCAGCCCGGCGTCGTAGACGCCGGTCACGGCGGTGCGCGCTGCCTCGTCGTTGTACTGTTCCGGCGGGTCGTTGTTCATGTAGCCGCGGTAGAAGGCGCCGCGCCATTCCACCAGCGCGCCGCCGCCGTCGCCCGGCTTCACCTCGATCCACGCGGAATAGTTGGCGACCGGCAGCACGTCGATGTTCACGTCGGTGATGCGGTAGAAATAGCTCCGCTTCTCCGGTTCGTAGCGTTCCAGTTTCTCGGCGATCTCGCCGCCGCCCTTGAGGACGAGGACGCGGGTCGCCCCGGGGGTGTTGCCGCCCTCGGCCTGCGTCTTCTCCACCGCCGGGTGCCAGCGGTCCATGGCGGCGAAATCGCCGACCAGGCTCCAGACCTTGTCCGGCGGGGCCGCGATGGCCACGCTCCGCGTCACCTTCTGGCGGGTCGGGCCGTGTGCATCGGCGGCCGGCGCCGCCGCCACCAGTGCGGCCGCAAGGAGCAGACCCAGTCCCTTCATGCCTCCATCCCCTCTGTCGTGTCCGTTTGTGTCGTGTTCGTTCGTTCAGGCTCGGATCGAGCGGTGCGTCACCGCCAGCGGGCTGATCACGACCACCACGTCATCGGCGTCCACCGATTCCGAGACGGCCATCACCGCGGTGAAGGACAGGACGAAGGTGCGTTCGGAGTCGTACACGGTGAAACAGTCCCGTCCCACCGCGACTACCGCCGCGCGCCGCAATTCCCCCATGTCCGACAGGTTGACGCGCACCCACGATCCCAGATGCCGCAAAAGAATCTCGCGCAGGCCGACGTCCCTGGCGCCGCCGATCGGCGAGTCCATCAGTCGCCGGAGCGAGTCATCGGGAGAAACACTGTCCATGCACGCCCCCGCCGGCGGTAAGCACTTCGTTCGTCGCACGGGAGTGTGCGTCCCCCGGACACGCCCGCGCAACGCGACTTTGGTGCAAGACGCCTCAGCCGCCCGGCGCGCCGGCGACCGGCCAGGCGCCGTCGAAGACGCCGCCCTTGGTGTCCTCGGCGCGCACCGTCAGCGGCCCCGGCCCGTCGGGCACGAAGGTGAAGTGGATGCTGGGGTCCTCGCTCAGCGAGATGTCCGCGTCGACGGCGAGCAGCGGCCGGCCCGCGTGGGCGATGGCGATGGTGGTGAGGTAATGGGGCGGCACGTAGGTCCGGGAGATCTGGTCGAACTGCAGGCCGGAGTTGTTCGGATGGCTGATCAGCACCTGCAGCGTCGCCGGCCGGCCCGGCGCCGCCGCGTCGGCGCCGTTCAGCCGCATGCGGCCCAGGCGGGCCAGCGCCGCCACCTGGTCCTTGCCGGCCGGGGCCGAGCAGCCGCCCGACGCCTTGACGAACCGCTCCGCCATGATCAGGCGGCCGTCCGCCGTCTCGGCCACCGCGCGCAGGGGTGTGTACTCGTTGATGCGGATGCGCGTGGCCACCGCCGGATCGGCGCCGTCCGGCGGGAAGCGGAAGACGGCGGCCAGCGGCGCCGGGTTGTTGTCGATGATCAGGTGCACGCTGCGCACCCCGTCGGGGCTGCGGCGCGGCGCGGTGGCGGTGAAGGACACGGGCACCACGGCGGCGTCCTCGGCCCGCCCCGGCGCCTCCAGCACCAGCCGGTCGCCGGCCGGCTCGATCGGGCGGTCGCCGAACAGCTCCCGGCGGATCTCGGCCCAGCGGGCGCCGTCGCCGGACTCGCCGGCGGCGCGGACCGCGGGAGCCGCCAGGGTGACCAGCGGAACGATCAGCGGTGCCATGAGGATGCTTCGGCGGTTCATGACCATGCCCTCCTGACGGGATGTTTCATTCCCATTCCAACTCGACGAAGGCGGCGGTGACGTTGCGGCGGTGGTAGTCGTCGAACAGCACCCAGCGCCCGGCCTCGCCCCGGCCCACCGTCTCGACCGCCCGTTCGAGGGTGCCGCCGGCCCGGATGACCGCGCGCACCTCATCCGCCAGGACGGTGAGGTAACGGCGCTGGTCGGCCAGAGCGCCCGGCCAGTCTTCCGAAACCGGGCCGTGTCCGGGCACCACCCGCCGGGCCGGCAGGGCAGCCAGTTCGTCCAGCACGGCCAGCCAGCCGGTGACGCTGCCGTCCACCGCGGGAATCCGTTGCGCGAACAACAGGTCGGACGCCCACAGGGTGCCGCCGGCGTGGTCGAACACCGTCAGGTCGTTGTCGGTGTGGGCGGTGGCGTGGGCGCGCAGCGTCAGCCGGCGGTCGCCCAGGTCCAGATCGAGGCTGTCTTCCACCAAAAGTGTCGGCGGCACCGCCGCGCTGGCCTCCGCCATGGCGTCACCGAAGGTGCGGCGCAGGGCCTCGCGGTAATGGGGGGCCCGCTGCGCCAGGGCGGCGGGCAGGGCGCGGTGGCCGACGAAGGCCGGCCGGTCGGCGACGAAGGCGGCGTTGCCGAACACATGGTCGGGGTGGACGTGGGTGTTGATGACGTACCGGATGGGGCGGTCGGTGACGGCCCGCACCGCGGCGCGCAGGCGCCGGCCCGCCTCGGCGGAGCCGCCGGTGTCGATCACCGCCACCGCGTCGCGGCCGACGATGAAGCCGATGTTGGCGATCAGCCCGGCGTTGGCGGGGGTGCTTTCCTCGTGCACGCCCATGTGGACGTGGAGGCCGGGAGCCGGTTGCCGCATCGGCAACGGATCTCCGGCCGCCGGGACGGCGGCGGAGGCGAGCAGGGCCGGCGCCACGACCGCGGCGCCCCGCAGCACGGCGCGGCGGCCCGCGGCCATAGACAAGATGCCTCTCATGTTACTTAATATACCGCAATGCATGGTCTCCAAACCATTGGACGAAGGTACAATTTGAAACGACGGCGAAGGTCCGTATGCTTCCGGTGCAATGAAGGGCTGCGCGAGACACTATTCGTCATCTCATTTGCAACTTGCTCGCCTGGCCACCGCAAGAACCGCTTCGTCTGCGGGGTTCGCCTCCGGGGGGAGTGCCACAGCGGCATGCGCGCCGTCCGCCCTTCGTTATCCAAGCGCCGAATGAACATGCGGGAGGAAACCAGATGACAGGAAAGCTGAAAGCGTCACTGCTAGCCGGCGTTGTCGGCATGGCCATGGTGGTGACGTCCGGGCAGGCGACGGCCAATGACGAGCTGAAGAAGCTCCAGACCGACCCCAACCAGTGGGTCATGCCGCTCGGCAACTACTCCGGCCACCGCTACAGCCCGCTCGACCAGATCAACAAGGACAACGTCAAGAACCTGAAGGTCGCCTGGACCTTCTCGACCGGCGTGCTGCGCGGCCACGAGGGCGGGCCGCTGGTGATCGGCGACGTGATGTATTTCAGCACGCCGTTCCCCAACATCGTCTACGCGCTGGATCTGAACGACAACGGGCGGATCATCTGGAAGTACGAGCCCAAGCAGGACCCGAACGTCATCCCCGTGATGTGCTGCGACACCGTCAACCGCGGCGTCGCGTACGGTGACGGGATGATCTTCCTCAGCCAGGCGGACACCACCCTGGTGGCGCTGGATGCCAAGACCGGCAAGAAGGTCTGGTCGGTGGTCAACGGCGATCCCGGCAAGGGCGAGACGCTGACGGCCGCCCCGCTGGTGATCAAGGACAAGGTCTACGTCGGCACGTCCGGCGGCGAGTTCGGCGTGCGCGGCCATCTGACCGCCTACAACATCAAGACCGGCGAGCGGGTCTGGCGCGGCTACTCCATGGGCCCCGACTCCGACATCCTGATGGATCCGGAGAAGACCACGCACCTGGGCCAGCCGGTCGGCAAGGACAGCGGCACCAACACCTGGGAAGGCGATCAGTGGAAGATCGGCGGCGGCACCACCTGGGGCTGGTTCACCTACGATCCCGATCTGAACCTGATATATTACGGCACCGGCAACCCGTCGACCTGGAACCCGGTGCAGCGCCCCGGTGACAACCGCTGGTCCATGACCATCTTCGCCCGCGACGCCGACACCGGCATGGCCAAGTGGGTCTACCAGATGACGCCCCACGACGAGTGGGACTACGACGGCGTCAACGAGATGATCCTCGCGGACATCGACGTGAAGGGCAAGGCCACCAAGGCGCTGGTCCACTTCGACCGCAACGGCTTCGCCTACACCATGGACCGCACCAACGGCGCCCTGCTGGTCGCCGAGAAGTACGATCCGGTGGTGAACTGGGCCACCCATGTGGACATGCAGACCGGCCGGCCGCAGGTGGTCGCGCAGTACTCCACCAGCCAGAACGGCGAGGACGTCAACACCAAGGGCATCTGCCCCGCGGCACTCGGCACCAAGGACCAGCAGCCGGCGTCGTTCTCGCCCAAGTCCGGGCTGTTCTACGTGCCGACCAACCACGTCTGCATGGACTACGAGCCGTTCCAGGTCTCGTACGTGGCCGGTCAGCCCTACGTCGGCGCCACGCTGAGCATGTACCCGCCGGAGGGTGCCGACCATCTCGGCAACTTCATCGCCTGGGACGCCTCGGCCGGCAAGATCGTGTGGTCCAACCCCGAGCCGTTCTCGGTGTGGAGCGGCGCGCTCGCCACGGCCGGTGACGTCGTGTTCTACGGCACGCTGGAGGGCTACCTGAAGGCCGTCGACGCCGCCACGGGCAAGGAGCTGTACCGCTTCAAGACCCCGTCGGGCATCATCGGCAACGTCAACACCTACACCCACAAGGGCAAGCAGTACATCGCCGTGCTCTCGGGTCTGGGCGGCTGGGCCGGCATCGGCATGGCGGCGGGCCTGACCGAGGACACCGCCGGCCTCGGCGCGGTGGGTGCCTACAAGCAGCTCGCCAACTACACGCAGCTCGGCGGCGTGCTGACCGTCTTCACCGTCGACTGATCGCACCTCTCATACCGACGGCATCGGGCTGATGCCGTCGGTATGCCCCTCTCGATCGATGCCGCGGCATCGATCTGCCGGGTTTGGCGGCCGGAAAGGGATCGACGCGATCCTTTTCCGGCCATATCACCCCCGGCCCCCGCATGGGGCCGGGGCGTCTGCGGCCTGAGCCATCCACGAGGAAGCATGTCCATGAAGTGCCATCCTTGCATCCCGGTCGTCGCGGCGGCGGCCCTCTTCTGCGCGGTGTCGGCGGGCCTGCCTGCCGCGGCCCACGCCCAGGAGGGCGACAAGCCGTACACGGTCGAAGGCGGCAAGGTCGACCAGGGGACCTACAACGGGTTCCGCCGTTATCACAGCATCTGTCACACCTGCCACGGCCCCGACGGGCTGGGCGGCAGCTTCGCGCCCAACCTTGCGGAATCCCTGAAGGTGCTGAAGTTCGAGGAGTTCATCGGCATCGTCGCCGGCGGACGCCAGAACGTTTCCGCCAGCAGCGAGAGCGTCATGCCCGCCTTCGCCCACGACCCCAACGTCATGGACCACATCCAGGACATCTACGCCTATCTGAAGGCGCGGTCCGACGGCGTCCTCGGGCGCGGCCGTCCGGAACGGCTGGCGCAGAAATGAGGGGGCGGCTCGCCGCGCTGGTCCTCTTCGCCCTGGCGGCCGCCGTGCCCGGCGGCGCCGGTGCGGCGGCGCCGGAGGTGCGCGAGCGCCAGGCGCTGCGGGTCTGCGCCGATCCGTCGAACCTGCCCTTCTCCGATGCCGCCGGCCAGGGCTTCGAGAACAAGCTGGCGGAGATGGTGGCGGCCGAACTGGGCGTGCCGGTGCGCTACCACTGGCACCCGCAGACCGTCGGCTTCGTGCGCAACACGCTGGCCGCCCTGCGCTGCGACGTCATCATGGGCATCACCACCACGTCGGAGATGGTGCAGAACACCAACGCCTATTACCGCTCCGTCTACACGCTGGTGTACCGGGCCGATTCCGGCCTGACCGCGCGCACGCTGGCCGACCCGCAGCTCGACGGCCTGCGCATCGGCGTCGTCGCCGGCACGCCGCCCGCCAACCGGCTGGCGGCGCTGAAGCGTTTCGACGGGGTGCGACCCTACCATCTGCTGGTGGACACCCGCTACGACCACCCCGGCCGCGCCATGATCGAGGACGTGGCCAACGGCACCCTCGACGTTGCCGTGGCCTGGGGGCCGATCGGCGGCTATTTCGCCGCCCGCCAGGGGGTTCCGATGACCGTGGTGCCGCTGACCGGGGAGGGGGATGCGACGCGCCTGGACTTCCGCGTGTCGCTGGGAGTGCGCTACGGGCAGGACGACTGGAAGCACACGCTGAACGACGTGCTGGCGAAGCTGGCGCCGCAGATCCGCACCCTTCTGGAATCCTACGACGTGCCGATGCTGGACGAGCGGGCGCAGATCGGCGCCGTTCCGCAGTGATCGCGGTCCTGCTGGCGCTGGTCCTGCTCGCCCTTCCCGCCGCGGCGCAGGAGTCGCCGTTCGACGCCGCCGGCTACCGTGTGCGCGACTTCCGGGCGGAGACGGGGACGACCCCGCCGCCGGGGGCCGCCACGGTGGACACGGCGGCTCTGCACGGCCTGCTGGCGGGCGGCGCCATCCCGGTGGACGTTCTGCCCACCCCGCCGCGGCCGCCGACCCTGCGCGAGGGCGCGCTCTGGATGCCGCAGGAACGGCGCAACATCCCCGGCACCCTGTGGCTTCCCGACCTCGGCCTGCCCGCCCTGTCGGCGGTGCAGGAGGCGCGGTTCCGGGACGCCCTGGAGCCGGCGCGCCGGTCCGGGCGGCCGGTGGTGGCCTATTGCCTGAAGGATTGCTGGCTGTCCTGGAACGCCGCCCGCCGCCTGGCGGAGTGGGGCTTTCCCGACGTGCGCTGGTACCCTGGCGGCACCGAGGAGTGGACCGCGGCCGGCCACCCCGTGGCCCCCGCCACCCCGGCGGTGCCGCCGCAGGCGGGGCGCTGACGAAGGGTGACGGATCGCTTCAGCGCCGGCCCTGCTCCTCGCCGAGCCAGCGGACGAAATAGGCGCCGGCCTTCAGCCAGGCGTGGTCGTTGTCGCCGCGGAAATCGAGGATCTTGCGCACCACCACGGCGCCGGTGTCGCCGTCGCGCACGTCGATGTGCAGGGTGAGAACCAGGTTGCTCATGCGGAAGACCCGGGCGGACAGCACCCGGTCGCTGTCGAGGCGCTGCGCCACCTCGAGGATGCACGCCTCGCAGGCGTGGACGCCGCGGCGGGTGCGCAGGTCGGCCAGCAGGTCGGCCGCCGGCGCGTCGTCGAGCACGCGGTAGAGGCCGGCGGCGTCCAGCTCCGCCTTCAGGGTCCGGCGCAACAGATCGGCGCGCGCCTCCCATTCCGGGAGGCGCGCCGCGTCGCTCATGTCCCCTTCCACCTCGATGTCGAGGACGGCGAGGGTTTTCGGTGCCGGGTCCGCGCCGAACGCCGGGAGCGACGCCGACAGGGCCAGCGCCGCCGCGAACGCGCCGGCGAGGCGCGCCGCTGCCCGGCGGGGCATCATTTCACCTGGAAGGTGCCGGTCATGCCGCGCTTCTCGAAGCCCGGCACGAACCATTCGTAGAATCCCGTGCGCTGCGGGGTGAAGAAGATCTCGATGGTGCCCTGGCGGTCGAACTCTACCCCGTAGAAGGTGTTGGTGTGGACCTCCAGGTTGTCGATGACGATCTGGCGCACCCAGGAATCCCGGAACAGCTCCGGGGCGCGGAACATGTACTCCTTGAAGCCGGCGGCGGTGACCTTCAGGCGGTAGGGCTGGCCGCGGCGCAGGGTGTATTCCTTCTGCGACACGATGAAGTCCTCGGTCGGGCTGCCGAGCACCAGATCGGGGAGCTGTTCGGCCCTGGTCGTGACGGCGGCGGTGGCCTTGTCGTCGTCATCATCGTCGTCGGCATAGGCCGGGGCGATGGCGAGCGACAGCGCGGTGGCGAGTGCGAGTGCCTTCCACATGGTGTTCCCTCCCTTTGGTTGTGGTTCGTTCAGGGGGTTGTCGTTCAGGGGCAGTCCGTGTTGCCCTTGATGGCCTCGAAGAAGGCGACGAGCTGTTGCACCTTCTCGGGTTCCTTGACCTGGAAGAACATGCCGTGGGGCATGGTCTTGCCGTTCTTCTTGTTCAGATAGGCTTTGGGATCGGCCAGGTACTCGGCCAGATCGGTTGCCGTCCACACCACGCCGCCCTCGGCGGCGGCCTTCATGGCGGCGGAATAGCGGGTGAAAGATTCGTCGGCGCCGGCCTTGCGTTCGAACACGTCGTGCAGGTTGGGCCCGGTGGCGCGCGGTTTGGCGCCCGCTTCCAGGGCGTGGCATCCCTTGCAGGAGCCGGCCGCCTTGGCCCCGTCCTGAGCGGCACCGGTGAGTTCGCAGGAGCCGGCGAACGCCGGGGCGGTCCATAGGCAGGCAGACAGGCAGACGGCGGCGATCGGCGCAAATCGGCGGTTCATGCTCTCCTCGACCCTCGTTGTCGTTCGTTCCTTCGGCTGGTTCCCGGCCGGGTTGGATTACGGCATTGCTTGCGCCGTTTGCCAATTGGTCTTTCGTCGAACAATTTTCGCAAAGCATATTGCAGTGCAATAGCGGCAAACCTAGCCTAAAGTCCTAAATTGTACCCCTAGGCAGAACACCGGCATCCTGTAAAATACCTGAATACTCATCAGTCATCAGCATCCGGGGAAGAACTCCGGAGCGGCAGCGGCCGGTCTGCCGGTCCGCCGGACACCGGTAGGGGAGGAAGCCGTCATGAACCCGTTTACGTTGAAGCGTCGTTTCGCCGAGCTGGAGAGCCGGCACGCCGAGTTGCAGACCTGGTTCGAGTCGGCGATGATGATGATTGACGTGGTGCCGGTCCCGCTGATGTGGTGCGATACGACCCGGGGCTTCGCCGTCACCTACGTCAACGCCGCCACGCGGGAGCTGGTGGGCCGGATCGGCGCCGCATTTCCGACGGATGCCGAGGGGGTGACCGGCCGGCACGTGGCCGACCTGTTCCCGGCCGCCGCGGCGGACCTGCGCACCGTGCTGCCGGCGCCCGAACGGCTGCCCTTCGAGACGCGGCTGACCATCGGGGCGGAGTGCGTTGACCTGCGCGTCGCTGCGGTCTTCGATGCCCGGAAGACCTATTGCGGCGCCATGCTGACCTGGCAGCCGGTGACCGAGCGGGTGCGCACGGCGCAGACCTTCGAGGCGACCATCAAGGCGGTGGTCGACGGGCTGGGCGGCGGCGCGTCGCAGATGCGCAGCGCGGCGGCGGAGATGGAAGAAACGGCCGAGCGCACCATCCGCCTCGCCGCGACCGTCGGCGCGGCGGCGGCGGCCATCGACGGGGAGGTGCGCACGGCCGCGCAGGCGGTGCAGTCCCTGGGCAGCCTGACCGGGGAGATCGGCACCATGGCCGGCGAGTCCGCCTCCATCGCCGGTGCCGCGGTGGGGGAGGCGCGGGCCTCGCGGGAAACCGTGCAGGGGTTGGCCGACGCCGCCCAGCGGATCGGCGAGGTGGTTACCCTGATCCAGAGCATCGCCGCCCAGACCAACCTGCTGGCGCTCAACGCCACCATCGAGGCGGCGCGGGCCGGCGAGGCCGGCAAGGGCTTCGCCGTGGTGGCCAGCGAGGTGAAGACCCTGGCCACCCAGACCGCCAAGGCGACCGAGGATATCTCCGGCCAGATCGCCGCCATCCAGGCGGTGACCTCCGATACGGTGCGGGTCACCCAGTCCATCGTCCAGACCATCGACCGCATCGACGGGCTGGTGGGGGCCATCGGCGGCGCGGTGGAGAACCAGGCGCGCATCACCCGCGCGATGGGCAGCAGCATCGAGGCGGCACAGGCCGCCGCCCGCGCCATGACCGGCGACGCCGACGCCATGCGCAGCGCCACCGATGCCACCGGCACCGCCGCCCGGCGGGTGCTGGGCGAGGCGTCGAGCCTGTCGGCGCAACTGGGTGACCTGGACGGCCACGTCGGCCGTTTCCTGACGTCCCTCGCCGCGGCGCGGTAGAGCCGGAGGCATTGGACCAAAGTTCAACCATCAGCTCATTGAACAATCTGTCATTTCCCCGGAAGATGGTTGCCTCTTGCACCGCAGGGAACGGAGGCATCATGCGATATCCGGGACGGAACCCGGGATCGGTCCGGCGGCGGACGGTCGGGGCGTTGGCCCTGGCCCTGGCGCTTGTGGCCGGGGCACCGGCCGTAACGGCGGCGGCGACTGCGACGGCGCCCGGCGGGAAAGAGCCGGCGCGCATCCCCGTCGTCTTCCTGCGCGATGATGAACCGCCGGTGATCCCCCTGTCGCTCCTCGACCCCGTCATCGAGGACCCCGGCGTCCAGGGCGCGCGGCTGGCCGTCGCCGACAACCAGACGACCGGCCGCTTCATGGGCCAGTCGTTCGAGCTGGTGGAGGTGACCCTGCCCGAGGGCGATCCGGCGGAAGCGGTGCGCGCGCTCGCCGGCGAAGGGCACCGTTTCTTCGTCGCCGACCTCAGGGCCGACCGGCTGCTGGCCGTCGCCGACCTGCCGGAGCTGCGGGACGCGCTGGTGTTCAACGCCCGCGCCACCGACGACCGGTTGCGCAACGCCGACTGCCGCGCCAACGTGCTGCACACCGCGCCCAGCCGCGCCATGCTGGCCGACGCGCTGGCGCAGTACCTCATGTACAAGCGCTGGACGAACTGGTTCCTGGTGCAGGGGCGCGGCGACGACGACGCGCTCTACGCCGAGGCCCTGCGCCGCGCCGCCAAGCGGTTCGGCGCCAAGATCGTCGACGAGAAGACCTGGGCGTTCGCCGCCGGCTCCCGCCGGTCCGACAGCGGCCACACCACCGAACAGGCGGAGATCCCCGCCTTCACCCAAGGGGCCGCCCACGACGTGGTGGTCGTCGCCGACGAGGGCGAGGCGTTCGGCGAGTACATCGCCTACCGCACCTTCCGGCCGCAGGTGGTCGCCGGCACCCACGGGCTGGTGCCCACCGCCTGGGCGCGGGTGCACGAGCAGTGGGGCGCCACCCAGTTCCAGGACCGTTTCGAGAAGCTGGCCGGGCGCATCATGGCGCCGCGCGATTACGGCGCCTGGATGGCGGTGCGCAGCATCGGCGAGGCGGCGACCCGTGCCCGCTCCGCCGATCCCGCGGCCATCGCCGCCTACATCCGCGATCCCCGGTTCACGCTCGCCGCCTTCAAGGGGGTCGGCGTCACCATCCGGCCGTGGGACGGCCAGTACCGCCAGCCGGTGCTGCTGGCCGGCCCGCGCATCCTGGTGTCGGTGTCGCCCCAGCCGGGCTTCCTGCACGAGCACAGCGAACTGGACACCCTGGGCCACGACCGGCCCGAAAGCGGCTGCCGCCTGCCCGGGCGCTGATACTGCCACCCACCCACCCGAGTGACGCGAGGAGACGATGACCACGTCCGCACTGACCGCCGCCATCGCCGTTGCCGCCGTCCTCGTTGCGGCGCCCATTGCCGCCGCGCAGGCGTACACGATCTACACGTCCAACGAGAAGGACAACACCATCAGCGTGATCGACGGCACCACGCTGGAGGTCACCGCGACCATCCCCGTCGGCCAGCGGCCGCGCGGCATCACGCTGTCCACGGACAACAAGCTGCTCTACATCTGCACCAGCGACGACAACCACATCGAGGTGCTGGACCTGGAGAAGAACAGCGTCGTGCGAATCCTGCCGTCGGGACCGGACCCCGAGCTGTTCGCGCTGCACCCCGACGGGCGCCACCTCTACATCGCCAACGAGAACGACAACATGGTCAGCGTCGTCGACGTGCAGGCGGGCAAGCTGCTGGCCGAGATCCCGGTCGGCGTGGAGCCGGAGGGCATGGGCCTGAACCCCGACGGGTCCATTCTGGTGAACACGTCGGAAACCACCAACATGGCCCACTTCATCGACACGAAGACGCACGAGATCGTCGCCAACGTGGTGGTCGGCTCGCGCCCGCGCGTCGCCCGCTTCACGCCCGACGGCCGCCATGTCTGGGTGTCGGCGGAGATCGGCGGCGACGTGGCGGTGATCGATTCCGACACCAGGGAGATCGTCCACACCATCGAGTTCGCCATCCAGGGCATCAAGCCCGAGGCCATCCAGCCCGTGGGCATCGAGATGACCGCCGACGGCAAGCAGGCGTTCGTGGCCCTGGGGCCGGCCAACCGCGTGGCGGTGATCGACATGGCCACCTACGAGGTGACGCGCTACGTCCTGGTCGGCCAGCGCGTGTGGAACGTGGCCCTGGCGCCCGACGGGAAGCGGCTGTTCACCACCAACGGCGTCAGCAACGACGTCACGGTCATCGACGTCGACCGGATGCGGGCGATCAAGTCGGTGCCGGTGGGCCGCATGCCCTGGGGCGTGGTGGTGCGGCCGTGAGTGCGGCGGTGGCCTCCGTCCCCGCGCCGGCGCGCACGGGGACCGACGCCGCCGCGGCGGCGCCGGCGGCGCTGGAGGTCGCCGGCCTGTCCTATGCCTACGGCCGGCGCCGGGCGCTGGACGACGTGTCCTTCACCCTGGACGGCGGCCGCTTCGCCCTCCTGTTCGGCCTGAACGGGGCGGGGAAGACGACGCTGTTCTCGCTGCTGACCCGGCTCTTCACGGCACCGCAGGGGCGCATCCGCATCCTCGGCCATGACCTGGAGCGCCAGCCCGGCGCCACGCTGGCGCGCCTCGGCGTGGTGTTCCAGCAATCCACCCTCGACCTCGACCTCACGGTGCGGCAGAATCTGGAGTACCACGCCGCCCTGCACGGCCTCGGCCGCGCCGTGACGCGCGCCCGCATCGCCGAGGAGCTGGAGCGCAACGGCCTGGCCGACCGCGCCCGCGACCGGGTGCGGGCGCTCAGCGGCGGCCAGCGCCGCCGGGTCGAGATCGCCCGCGCCCTGCTGCACCGCCCCGACCTGCTGCTGCTGGACGAGCCGACGGTGGGGCTGGACGTGCGCAGCCGCCAGGACATCGAAGCGCACGTGCGCACGCTGTGCGCGACCGACGGGCTGGCGGTGCTGTGGGCCACCCACCTGACCGACGAGGCGTCGCCCGGCGACCGGCTGGTGGTGCTGCACCGGGGGCGGCTGTGCTTCGACGGAACGGTTGCCGGGGCGCTGGCCGCCCGGGGCGGCGGCGACCTGCGCGCCGCCTTCATGGCGCTGATCGGGGAGGCGGAATGACCGCGGTCCACTACTGGCGCTGCTTCTGCGGCATCCTGATGCGCGAGGTGCTGCGCTTCGTCCACCAGCGCGAGCGTTTCCTGTCGGCGCTGGTGCGCCCGCTGCTGTGGCTGTTCATCTTCGGCGCCGGATTCCGCCAGGTGCTGGGCGTGTCGATCACGCCGCCCTACGAGACCTACATCCTTTACGAGGTCTACATCACCCCGGGGCTGGTGGCGATGATCCAGCTTTTCAACGGCATGCAGAGTTCCCTGTCGATGGTCTACGACCGCGAGATGGGCAGCATGCGCACCCTGCTGGTCAGCCCGCTGCCGCGCTGGTACCTGCTGCTGTGCCGCCTGCTGGCGGGGGTGGCGGTGTCGATCGTGCAGGTCTACGTGTTCCTCGCCATCGCGTGGGCGTGGGGGATCGAGATGCCGCCGCTCGGCTACCTCGCGGTGCTGCCGGCCCTGGTGGTGTCGGGGCTGATGCTGGGGGCGCTGGGCCTGCTGCTGTCCTCGGCGATCAAGCAGCTCGAGAACTTCGCGGGGGTGATGAACTTCGTCATCTTCCCGCTGTTCTTCACCTCCACGGCGCTCTACCCGCTGTGGCGGCTGCGCGACGCCAGCCCGCTGCTGGCCGACATCTGCGCCCTCAACCCCTTCACCCACGCGGTGGAGCTGATCCGCTTCGCCCTCTACCTGGACTTCAACACCACGGCCCTGGCCGCCGTCGCCGCGGCGACGGCGGTGTTCCTGGCCGCCGCCTTCTACGGTTACGACCCGGCGCGCGGCTTCACCCGGGGCAAGCAAACGGCCTGACGGGCAAAACGGCCTGACGGACAAAACGGGATGACATCCATGCTGCCGCTCCTCGCCCTCCTCGTCCCCCTGGCGCTCGCCGCTCCGGCGGCGCACGCCGCCGACCCGGCCGACCCGCTGTGGCCGTGCGTGCAGCGCTTCGTGCCCACCGTCTCCGCCTCGGTGTTCTGGGACGGCCCGCCGGTGGAGGACGTCGACTGGCGCTCCGACGCCGAGGTGGCGCGCCTGGTCGACGCCCTGCTGGCGGACCCCGACGCCCGGCCCGACGAGGCGGTCACCCGCTTCGCCGACTCCATCGCCGATCCGGCGGAGCGCGAGGAGCGCCTGACCCAACTGTTCGCCGGCCTGCTGGAGCGCATCAACGCCCACCGCAGCACCGCCATCGCCGCCATCCGCAAGCAGGCGGGCACGCTCAACACCCTGGCCGACCAGCTCAGCGACGCGCTGGGGGAACGCGGCCGCCTGCTGGCCACCGTCAAGGACCCGGACCCCGCCCGGCTGGCCGAGATGGACCAGCAGATCTACTGGATGCAGCGGGTCTTCGACAGCCGGCGGCGCGCCCAGACCTATCTGTGCGAGGAACCGGTGCAGGACGAACAGCGTCTGGGCGTGCTGGCCCGCGCCGTGCTGGCGCACATGCCGTGAGCCGTCGGCCGGCCCCCGGCACACCATTGTGCGAAGGTGGGGGTTGTGCGCCGTCGCCCCCGGAGAGCATGCTGAGGATTGCGGAACAAACGAACCATCGGTGGGGACCATGGCGAAGGCAGAGAAGCCGCTGACGCGGACCGGCAAGGCCCGGGTGCTGGTGGCGGACGACCATCCGCTGTTCCGCAGCGCCCTGCACCAGGTCGTCGCGCAGGTGTTCGGCGAGGCCGAGCTGATCGAGGCGTGCGATCTGGACGAGGCGATCGAGGTGGCCACCGGCACCGACGACCTGGACCTCATCCTGCTCGACCTCAACATGCCCGCGATGAACGGGTTCTGCGGGCTGATGTCGCTGCGCAACGAGGTGCCGACGGTGCCCGTGGTGGTGGTGTCGGGCAGCGAGGACCCGGACAATGTCCGCGAGGCCATCACCTACGGCGCCGTCGGGTTCATTCCCAAGTCGCTGGCCATGGACGCCATGGCCGAGGCCCTGCGCACGGTGCTGGCCGGCGGCGTGTTCGTTCCCGCCCCGGCGGACGCGCGGCCCAAGGCCACCCGCCGCCGCAGCGAGGAGGACGAACGCTTCGCCGGACGCGTCGCCAGCCTGTCGCGCCAGCAGCGGCTGGTGCTGGAAATGCTGGTCAAGGGCCAGTCCAACAAGCAGATCGCCTATGTGCTGGACGTCACGGAAAGCACCGTGAAGGCCCATGTCTCGGCGATCCTGCGCAAGCTCAACGTGCAGAGCCGCACCCAGGCGGTCATCCACGCGGGCAAGCTGTCCCTGCGCGACATCGGCGCCGCGGCGTCCTGACGGGCTCGCGCGGCCCTCCCCCGCCGCAGGCAGGGGGGGGCGGCCGGTGGCATCAGGTCTCCGGCGGCCCGCAGGTCCAGCGGCGGACGATCCAGCCGGGATGGGTCTGCTGCCACTCCGCCGCCAGCATCTGGCCTTCGAACATGCAGGATTGGGTCGTCGGGTAAGGTGCAACAAACGATGGGCGTTCACTGTGGCAGTTGCCGGGGGACGCCACCATGCAGACGACGAAGACGAGTTCGATCATGGGTTCTGCCTTTGTGTCGATAAGACAAGATACCAACAACCATTCGACCCATTTGGCTCAGGAAACACGGCGCAGGTCCACCGTTTTTTATGCCGGGCGCGGCATCGTATGGGAGCGTGGCATGGCGCACCGCGGTTCACCCGATGGGACGGCCCCGGAGACGAGCGCGCCGCCGGAGGCGGGGTGATGGCCGGTGCGGCGCGGCGGGTGCGGCCGTTCCCGGCGGTGCCGGGGCCCCTGCCGATCCTTCCCCTGTCGTGCGGCGAGCCGGCCGCGGCGTTCCGCGCGCTGGCCGGCGAGCCCTGGTCGATGCTGCTGGACAGCGCGGCGCGCGGCGACGCCCGCGGCCGCTGGAGCTACATCGTGGCCGACCCGGTGGGCACGGTGGAGGCGGTGGACGGCACCACCCTGGTGGACGGGGTGCCGGTCCCCGGCGATCCCTTCACGGCGCTGGAACGCGCCCTGGCGGCCCTGGCGCCGGCCGGCGGTGCCATCGGCGGCGGGCCGGCGCCGTTCGTCGGCGGGGCGGTCGGCTTCATCGGTTACGAGGCGGGGCGGCGGTTGGATTTGCCGGTGTCGCGCCACGCCAACCCCGGCGGCGAGCCGGAACTGGCCTTCGGCCTCTACGACGCCGTCGCCGCCTTCGACCACGCCAGCGGGCGGGCGTGGGTCGCGGCGGCCCGGCCGGAGGCGGCGGCGCGGGCCCGCCGCCTGGCCGCCCGCCTGGAAGCC
>NZ_AUCF01000038.1 GCF_000429625.1 Azospirillum halopraeferens DSM 3675 | reverse complement strand
ATCGTCGAGCGGACGAAGGAGCACCTCGTCGCGTCCATCGAGATCGCCTTCGTCTCAATCCTTGCTCGGCGTCTGAAGCGGCTCACTGCCCAGGATCTCAGCGCATAACATCTACGAACAGCCTCTGAAGCCTTCAGGCGGGAACCGTATGACTGCTACGAACAGCTCTTCAACGCCAGGGACAGCAGGCGTTCCGAGACAATGAACGCGTCATCGAATTCGAAGTACACCGTGCCGTCGCGCACGGCCAGACGCCCGACCGGCTCCTCATCGTCCGCGTCCCGGGGGCAGCGACACCCTCAGGAGGGTAGCACGCCTCACCGCAGCTCACCCTTCGTCCGCCGGCCGCGCCGGCGCTGCGGCCGCGACACCACCTCGTCCGGGTGCGGAACTCCGGCTCCGGAAAGAGGCCGGCGACGTGCTCGACCGAGTCGAGCACGAACGCCAGGCGGACGAGGGCGTCGAAGGCGATCCTGCCGGTGGACTCGAAGCGGCGCAGCGACGACAGCCCGATGCCGCTCCGCTCCGCCGCCTCCGCCCGGGTCTGGCCAGGGGCCAGCCTGCGCGCCCGCGCCCTGTCCGCCACGGCGCGCGCCACGTCCCCGGGGCCCATCAGGCTAAACGTCAACATAATGACGGTTACACGTTCAATACGACGATAACCGCCATCAGATGAGCGATTATCGGTTGCCGCAAGCGCCGGGTCAGGCGGCGCGGATGTCGGCCAGGAAGCGCTCCACGTCGCGGCGCAGCGTCTCGGCCTGCTGCGACAGCTCGTTGGAGGCGCCCAGCACCTGTGTGGCCGCCGTGCCGGTGCGCGTCGCCGCGTCGCTGACCTGCACCACGTTGCCGCTCACCTCCTCGGTCCCCCGGGCCGCCTGCTGCACGTTGCGGGTGATCTCGCCGGTGGTGGCGTTCTGCTCCTCGATGGCCGCGGCGATGGTCGAGGCGATCTCGTTGATGGAACCGATGGTGGCGCCGATCCCCTCGATCGCCGCCACCGTGCCCTGCGTGGCGGTCTGCACCGCCGCGATCTGAGCGGCGATGTCCTCGGTGGCCTTGCCGGTCTGGTTGGCCAGCGCCTTGACCTCGCTGGCCACCACGGCGAAGCCCTTGCCCGCCTCGCCGGCCCGCGCCGCCTCGATGGTGGCGTTGAGCGCCAGCAGGTTGGTCTGGCTCGCGATGTCCTGGATCAGCCGCACCACGTCGCCGATCCGCTGGGCCGCGTCCGCCAGGCTGCGCACCGACTCCGTGGTGTGCTCCGCCTCCCGGCTCGCCTTCGATGCGATCTCGGTGGAGCGGGCGACCTGCCGCCCGATCTCCTGAATGGACGCGGACATCTCCTCGGTCGCCGACGCCACGGTCTGGACGTTGGCCGAGGTCTGCTCGGCCGCCGCCGCGGACGCCGACGCCTGCCGGTTCGTCTGTTCCGCCAGTGCGGCCATGCTCTCGGCCGTGTGGCTGAGTTCGGTGGACGCCGACGCCACGGCGCCCAGCACGCCCGACGCGGACCGGTCGAACGCGCCGATCAGGCGCTCCATGGCGGCGGTGCGCTTCTCCCTGGCCACGCGCTCGGCCGCCTGCTCGGCTTCCAGCCGGACCCGTTCGGCGGCGTTGTCCTTGAAGACCTGCAACGCCCTGGCCATGCCGCCGATCTCGTCGCGGCGGTCCTGCCCCTCCACGGCGATGTCGAGCCGGCCACCGGCCAGCGCATCCATGGAGACGGTCAACCGCTCCACCGGGCCGGAAACGGTGCGGCGGGTCAGCACGATGGCGATGGCGAAGCAGGCGGTCAGTCCGACGGCCGCGGCGACGAGCATCCAGGTGATGGCCGCCAGGGTGTCCGCCGTCGCCCCCTCCGACGCCGCCTGTACCCGGGCATCCACCTCCTCGATCAGCCCGCGGAACCGGGTGCGCACCTCCATGTACAGAGGGTCGAAGCGGTCCGTAATGATCTTGTGGGCGGCGTCATCGTTGTTGCGGATCGCCTCCGCCCTGACCTCGCCTGCGACGGCGAACAGCCCCTCGATCCGCGACCGCAGGGCTTCCACCTCCGGCCGCACCGACGGCAGGGCGGCCACCACCGTGTCCAGCCGTTCCAGAATGCCGCGGGCATCGTTCTCGAACTCGGTCACCGCCGCGCGGATCGCCGCCTCGTCGTTCTCCAGCACCATGACGTTGACGTCGCGGGCCCCGGCGTTGAGCAGAGAGTTGGCCCGTGCCAGCCACGTCGAAGCCGTGGCCGGCCCGTCGAGGGCCTCCGAGTAGCTCCGGTCGATGCCGCGCATCTTGACCAGCGCCGTTCCGGTCAACGCCGCGGAGAGCAGGGCCATCAGCCCGATCACCGCCAGCACCTTGTTGACGATCCTCACATCCCGGAAGTTCATAGCCACCCCTCTGCACCGCACACACTGGGCATACCCACGTATGCAGACATAAGGATGCCGATACCATTAATGCAGCGTTAAAAGTATAGCCGATGAAAAAGCATCAACTGTACGTGCAGCTATGCGCCAATGTCATGGGCACATCGGAAAAAAAGAAAAATCTAAAGCGTCAATATTCCGTGAATCGACCGAATTTATCGGCTTTCCCGTGACCTTCCGTCTCTTTTTGACAGAATCAGCGTCATACGGCATTTTGTATCAGATTCGCATACGTGCAAATTGCGCGGGGCGGGTCCGATCGTTTCAGGCAACCACCGCCCGGTGCGCCACCGCTCCTACGCGTCCGCCGCGCGCTCCAGGAAGCGTTCGAACACCTCCAGCGTCTCGGCGCTGACGTGGTGCTCGATGCCCTCCGCGTCGAGGCGGGCGGTTTCCGGGCTGACGCCGACGGCGCACAGGAAGGCTTCGACGATGCGGTGACGGGTGCGGCTGCGCTCGGCGACGGCGCGGCCCTCCTCGGTCAGGAAGACGCCGCGGTAAGGGCGTTGCGTGATGAAGCCGTCCTTCGACAGGCGGCGCAGCATCTTGGCCACCGTGGGCTGGGCCACGCCGAGGCGCGCGGCGATGTCCACCTGCCGGGCCTCGCCGTGGTCGTCGATCAGGTCGGCGATGAGTTCCAGGTAGTCCTCCACCAGTTCCAGCCGGCGGGCGCTGCGCGCCTGGCGGAAGCTCTCCGCCCGGACCTCGTCGTCGGCCTCGGTCTCGTTCACCCGCACCCCTCCCCTGCCCGCCGATCCCATGGAAAGACCGTACAGCGGTAGCGCACTTCGGTTTCATAGCCAAGGCAATAATCTTTGCACCGCTGGCCCCGATGTTTCCGCGGTGCAGAATCCGCCACACAGTGCAGCCCATGCGCTTGAATTTAGCCATGGCTATTCCATGTGGTTCAGGCGGGATGAACGGCCAGGGGAGAACGAGCGATGGCAACGGGACGCCGACGGCTTCTGGGGGCGCTGGGCGCGCTGGCGCTGCTGCCCGTCGCCGGCCGGCTGGTGATGCCGGGCCCGGCGACCGCCGCGGAACCGCTGCGGGTGGTGGCCACCACGGGCATGATCGCCGACCTGGTCCGCGCCGTCGCCGGGGAGCGGGCGGAGGTGGTGCAGCTCATGGGGGCGGGGGTCGACCCGCACCTCTACCGGGCCACGCGCACCGATATGGCGGCGATGCTGCGGGCCGACGTGATCTTCTACAACGGGCTGCTGTTGGAGGGTCGCATGACCGACGCCTTCGTGCGCGTCGCCACCTCCGGCAAGCCCGTCCACGCGGTGACCGAACTGATCGGCGAGGAGCGTCTTCTGGAACCCGACGGTGCCGACGGCCACTACGACCCCCACGTCTGGATGGACCCCACCGCCTGGGCCGGCGCGCTGACGGTGGTGCGCGACGCGCTGGTCGCGCGCGACCCCGCCGGGGAACCGGCGTACCGCGCCGGCGCCGACGGCTATCACGCCGACCTGGACCGCCTGCACGCCTATTCCAAAGACGTGCTGGACAGCGTGCCGCCGCAGCGGCGGGTGCTGGTCACCGCCCACGACGCCTTCGGCTATTTCGGCCGCGCCTACGGCTTCGAGGTGGTCGGCATCCAGGGCCTGTCCACCGAGTCCGAGGCGGGGTTGCAGGCCGTCGAGAGCATCGTCGGCCTGCTGGTGGAGCGCCGCATCCCCGCAGTGTTCGTGGAATCCACCATCCCCGACCGGTCCGTGCGGGCGCTGGTCGCCGGCGCGGCGGCACGCGGCCACACGGTGGCGGTCGGCGGCGAGCTGTATTCCGACGCCATGGGTCCCCCCGGCACCTACGAGGGCACCTACGTCGGCATGATCGACCACAACGTCACAACCATCGCCCGCGCCCTGGGCGGCGATGCGCCGGAACGCGGGCTGGACGGCCGGCTCGCGCAGGCGCAATAAGGGGGTTCTCCCATGCGGCTCTCCTCCATCCTTCCCTACGCCTCGGCCGAGGCCGCGTCGCTGGCCGGCCGGCCGGAGCACAGCGCGGACAGCCCGCTGTCGGTGCACAGCCTGACGGTGGCCTACAACCGCAAGCCGGTGCTGTGGGATGTGGAGTACGACCTGCCGGCCGGGGCCCTGACCGCCATCGTCGGCCCCAACGGCGCCGGCAAGTCCACCTTCATCAAGGCGGTGCTGGGGCTGGTGCCCGCCGCCTCGGGCGCGGTGGAGTTCTGGGGACGGCCGCTGGCGCGGGTGCGGCGACGGGTCGGCTACGTGCCCCAGCGGGGCAGCGTGGACTGGGACTTCCCCGTGTCGGCCCTGGACGTGGTGGCCATGGGGCGCTACGGCCGCATCGGCTGGCTGCGCCGGGTCGGTGCGGCCGACCGTGCGGCGGCGCGCGCCTGCCTCGACAAGGTGGGCATGGCGGACTTCGCCGACCGCCAGATCAGCCAGCTCTCCGGCGGCCAGCAGCAGCGCGTCTTCCTGGCCCGCGCGCTGGCGCAGGAGGCCGACCTCTACTTCATGGACGAGCCGTTCGCCGGTGTCGACGCCGCCACCGAAACCGCCATCGTCGACGTGCTGCGCACGCTGCGCGACGGCGGGCGCAGCGTGGTGGTGGTCCACCACGACCTGCAAACGGTCACCGACTATTTCGACCATGTGCTGCTGCTGAACGGCCGGGTGGTGGCCGCCGGGCCGGCCGCCGCCACGGTCACCGCCGCCAACCTGCAACGCACCTACGGCGGCCGGCTGGCCCTGCTGGACGACGCGGCGGCGGCGCTGGCCCGCGCGGAGGCCGGGCGATGAGCGGCACCGTCTGGCCAACCGCGGCGCAGGTGCTGGACGTCCTCACCCTGCGCGCCGGCTACAACACGGCGGTGGTGATGATCGGGGTGGCGCTGCTGGGGCTGGCGGCCGGGGTGGTCGGCAGCTTCACCGTGCTGCGCAAGCGCGCGATGATGAGTGACACCCTGAGCCACGCCACCCTGCCGGGCATCGGCCTGGCCTTCCTGGCGGCGACGGCCCTGGGCGGCGAGGGCCGCAGCCTGCCGGTGCTGCTGACCGGCGCCACCGCGGCGGGGGTGGCCGGGGTGCTGGTGGTCCACCTGATCGTGCGCCATTCCCGCCTGCCCGAGGACGCCGCCATGGGCGCCGTGCTCAGCGTCTTCTTCGGCCTGGGCGCCGTGATCCTCTCGTACGTCCAGACGCTGGGCACCGGGGCGGAGGGTGGCATCGCCACCTTCATCTACGGCCGGGCCGCCGCCATGAGCGCCGGCGACGCCCTGCTGATCGCCGCCGTCGCCACCGGTGCGGTGCTGGCCACCGCCCTGCTGTACAAGGAATTCCGGGCGGTCTGCTTCGATCCCGGCTTCGCCGCCGCTCAGGGCTGGCCGGTCGGGCTGATCGACCTGGCCATGATGACCCTGGTGGTGGTGGTCACGGTGGTGGGGTTGCAGGCGGTGGGGCTGATCCTGGTGATCGCCCTGATCATCGTGCCGGCGGCGGCGGCGCGCTTCTGGACCGACCGGCTGGGCACCATGGTGGTTATCGCCGCCGGCTTCGGCATGGCCAGCGGCTATGTCGGCACCGCCCTGTCGGCCCTGCTGCCGCGCTTTCCCGCCGGCGGCATCATCGTGCTGGTGGCGGGGGCGCTGTTCCTGGTCAGCCTGTTCCTCGCCCCGCGGCGCGGCGTCGCCGCCGCGGCGTGGCGCCACCTGCGCCTGCGGGTGAGCGTGGAGGGCCAGCACCTGCTGCGCGCCCTGTTCGAGGCGGCGGAGGCGGCCCAGCGCCCGACCGGGGCGCCGGCGGACCTTGCCGATCTGCGCATCGCCCGCTCCTGGCCGCCGCTGCGCCGGGCGCTGGTGCTGGCCGATCTGCGCCGCCGCGGCCTGCTGCGCCGCGACGCCGCCGCCGTCGCCCTGACGCCGGCGGGGCAGGAGGAGGCGTGGCGGCTGACCCGCAACCACCGCCTGTGGGAGGAGTATCTGGTGAACTTCGCCCACCTCGCCCCCACCCATGTGGACCGCTCCGCCGACCTGGTGGAGCATGTGCTTGATGGCGCCCTGGTGGCGGAGCTGGAGGCCCGGCTGGCCACCATCGGCCGGCTGCCCCGCCTGCGCGGCGTGCCGCGCAGCCTGCACGCCTGACCGGACGGAGGGTGCCGCCCATGCAGACCTTCCTTCAGCTCGACCTGCCCGCCATGCTGGCGGCCCTGTTCGCCACCATGGCCTGCGCCCTGCTCGGCAACTTCCTGGTGCTGCGGCGGCAGAGCCTGATGGGCGACGCCATCTCCCACGCGGTGCTGCCGGGGATCGTCGGCGCCTTCCTGCTGGCGGGCACCCGGGCGGCCGGGCCGCTGTTCGCCGGCGCCATCGCCGCCGCCCTGGTGGCGGTGGTGCTGATCGAGCTGGTGCGCCGCTACGGCCGGCTGGAGTCGGGCACCGCCATGGGCGTGGTCTTCTCCGTCATGTTCGCCGCCGGCGTCGTGATGATGGAGCAGGCGGCCGCGCAGAACGTCGACCTCGACGCCGACTGCATCCTCTACGGCCAGTTGGAGGGCATCCTGTGGCTGGCGGCGGCCGGGCCGGAGTCGCTGCTCGACCCCGCCGCACTGGCGGCGCTGCCCCGCGAGGTGGTGGTGCTGGCCGGCGTGCTGGCGGTCACCGCCCTGGCCGTCTTCGCCTTCCGCAAGGAGCTGACGCTCGCCTCCTTCGACCCGGAGCTGGCGACGACACTGGGCTTCCCGGCGGGCATGATCAACCTGGGGCTGATGGTGCTGGTGGGTGCGGTGGCGGTGGCGGCGTTCGAGGCGGTGGGCTCCATCCTGGTGATCGCCATGTTCATCTGCCCGGCGGCGGCGGCGCGCATGCTGACCGACCGGCTGGGGGTGCAGATCGCGCTCAGCCTCGCCTTCGCCGCCGTCGCCGCACTCGGCGGCTACGCCCTGGCCGCCTTCGCCCCGCTGTGGCTGGGCGTCGACCGGGCGCTGGCGGCCAGCGGCATGATCGCCGTGGTCAGCGGCGTGCTGATGGCGCTGGCCATCCTGCTGGGCCCGGTGCACGGCGTGCTGGGTCGGCGGATGGCGGGCCGGCGGGTGGCGTAACCCCCGAAGAAACCACTTCTTCACCACCGCGCGATCATCCTGCACCGCTTTCACCTGTTGGGTGCCGGGCGTGGCGGGACGCGGGATGCGATGGGCGGCGGGGGGCTTGGTCCTGGCGGCGGCGGCGGCCGGCGGGGCGGGCTGGCTCGTCGACGCGCGGGCGGCGCGCTGGGACCTGGCGGAGATGACGGAGCCGGGCAGCGCCGGGCGCGCGTGGGTGGTGGTGCCGGTGATGCGGGTCGCCCGCCTGCCCGACGAGCCCGTCCCCGCCGCACCCCCGCACCGGCGCGCCGACGAGGAGGAGGCGCTGCGCCGCTTCCTGGACCGGGCGCGGCGCGTCTACGGGGCGCCGGAGACGGTACCGGCGGTCCCCGCACCGGCCCCCGCCGCATCCCCCGCCCCCGCCCCTGCCGCCGCAAACCCGCCGCCCGCTCCGGCGGACCACGATGGCGGCATCCCCGACGGGGAGGTGCTGCTGCTGGCCCTGCGGCTTCAGGGGATGGTGCTGGCCGACGGGGTGGCGGGCATCAAGCGGGGCGACGACGTGCTGCTGGCGCTGGGGGAGTTCGCGGCGGCCGTCGATTTCCCCATCGACGTGGACGGCCGGGCCGGCACCGCCGCGGGCTGGTTCGTGCGCGAGGACCGGCCGTTCCGCCTCGACCTCGCGGCGGAGGAGGCGGTGGCGGGCGGGCGCCGCTTCCTGGTGCCGCGGGACGCCGTGGTGCGCGACGACGTGGACGTGTTCGTGCCGACCCGGATGCTGCGCACCTGGTTCGGCATCGCCTTCACCCCCGATCTGCGCGACCTGGCCGTGACCCTCGACCCGGCCGAGCCGCTGCCGGTGCAGGAGCGCCTGGCCCGCCAGCAGCGCCTGTCGCGCACCGACCTCGCGCGCGCCGCCGGGCCGCCGCTGCCGCGCCACGCCGCCGGGTACGAGCCGCTGACCTGGCCCGCCATCGACGCCACGGCGGGGCCGCGCTGGTCGCGCGATGCGGACGGCGTGGCGCGCACCGGCGTGCGTTACGGCGTCGTCGGCACCGGCGACCTGCTGTACGGCAACGCCTCCGTCCACGCCGCCGGCGACACCAGCGTGCGCGACGGGGCGTGGCTGGACACGGCGCGGGTGACGCTGCGCCGCTTCGATCCCGACGGCCGCCTGCCCGCCGGCGCCACCCTGATGGAGGCGGGCGAGGTGCCGACGGCGACGCTGCCGGTGATCGGCGGCGGCCGCTACGAGCGCGGGGCGCGCATCACCAACCGGCCGCTGGGCTTCACCGCCACCTACGACACCACCGATTTCGTCGGCGACGCGCCGGCCGACTGGGACGCCGAGCTGTACCGCAACGGCACCCTCATCGCCTCCCGCCGGGTCGGCCCCGACGGGCGCTACCGCTTCGAGAACGTGGACGTCTTCCTCGGCCGCAACGACTTCCGCATCGTCCTGCTGGGGCCGCAGGGGCAGCGGCGGGAGGAGGTGCGCTCCATCCCCATCGGCCTGGGCCTGGCGGCGCCGGGCCAACTGATCTACGACGTGACGCTCAGCCAGAAGGACCAGCCCTTCTACGACCGCCGGCTGGTGGAGACGCCGACGACCGGCACGCTGCGCGCCGCCGCCGGCCTGTCCTACGGCGTGTCGGAGAACCTGTCGCTGAACGCCGGCATCACCACCGTCGATCCCGGCCGGGGCCGCGTCACCTACGCCGTCGGCGGCGTCGCGGCGCAGGCGTACGGCGTGCTGGGCGCCTTCAACGGGGTGGTCGACGGCAGCGGCGGCTGGGCGCTGGACGGCACGGTGCAGACCGACCTGCTGGGCCACGCCGTGCGCGTGACCCAGCGCGTCCTGGGGGATCTGGCCGACCACACCGGCGGCTCCGGCCGGCAGTACCGCATCGGCCTGTCGCTCCACCGCGACCTGCTGCTGGACGGGTCGGTGCGCCTCGGCTACGCGCTCAGCGGCGACCGGCTGTGGGGGCCGGGAGCGACGCCCGCCACCGCGCTGGGGGCGCGGCTGGGGATCGGGGCCGGCGTCAGCGCCCTGTCGGTCAGCGGCCTGGTGGAGCGGCGCGAGACCGCCGCCGGCGACGAGACGCGGGTCAGCGGGACGGCCACCGCCTACAGCGGCCTGGGCGGGGTGCGCGTCATCGCGCGCGCCGGCCTGGACGGCCACATCGGCGTCGGCGGCCGCGGCGCCGCCGACGGCCGCGACCCGCCGCGCCTGACCGCCGCCGAGATCGCCGTGAGCGCCCCCCTGGCGTCCGGGGTGTGGGGGGAGGTCAGCGCCGCCCGCTACGCCCGCACCGACACCAACACCGCCGGGGCGCGGTTGAGCTGGGACCTCGGCCGCGCCGCCATCGGGCCGCGCGTGCTGGTGGGCAGCGACGGTCGGGTCGAAGCGCTGGTGGAGCTGACCACCGCCATCCGGCGCGAGCCGCGCTACGGCGGGATGATGTTCGCCAGCTCCTCCCTGCCGGACAGCGGCGGGGTGTCGGTGCGCGTGTTCGAGGACCTGCCCGGCGGCGCCCCCGGCGGGCGCCCGGTCGAGGGCGCCATGGTCATGGCCCGCCAGACCGGCGCCATCGCCACCACCGACGCCCGCGGCGTGGCGGTGCTGGGGGGCCTGCCGTCCCATGTGCCCACCGACGTGCTGATCGACCCCGGCAGCCTGGGCGATCCCTATCTGCAGCCGGCCACCCGCGGCTGGTCGGTGGTGCCGCGGCCGGGCGTGCTGCACCCCGTGGACATCCCCGTGATCATGGCGGGCGAGGTGGAGGGCCGCATCCTCGCCGCCGACGCCGGCGGCATCGCCCAGCCCCTGCGCGGCGTGCCGGTCCGCCTGGTCGCCGCCGACGGCACGGTGGCGGCCACCGAGCGCACCGCCTTCGACGGCGTCTACGTCTTCACCGCCGTGCCCGTCGGCAGCTACACGGTGGAGCTGGACGCCGACGCCGCGGCGCGCCGGGGCGTCACCGCCGCCTATCGCCGCACCGTCACCATCGGGCCGGAGGGCGGGCTGGTGGCGCTGGACGACGCCACGCTAGGCGGGCCGCCCGTGGCGGTGGCGGCGGTTCCGGCAGCCGCCACCGCTCCCGGTCCCGCCGTCACGGCCGCCGGCAAGCCCACGGTGGTGGTCGGCAGCTACGCCTCGCGCCTGGGCGCGGTCATCGACCTGATGCACGCGCAGCGCACCCGCCCCGGCGCCTTCCACCGCGTCGCCGCGACGGCGCCGCGGGTCACCCCCGATCCCGCCACCGGCCGCTTCGCCGTGGTGATGGAGGTCGACGGCGACGCCGCGGCGGCCCGGGAAGCCTGCGACCTGCTGCGCCGCGACGACCGCCCCTGCCGGGTGCAGGAACCGGCGGCCTGACGTCCCTCCGGCGCTACGGGGCCGCGGTCGCCGCCCCCTTGAAGGAGGTCGCCAGCGCCTCCGCGGTGCGGGCGAGGATGCCCACGTCGGAGCCGACGGCGACGTAGGTGCAGCCCAGTTCGATGTAGCGCCGGGCCAGCGCCGCGTCGGGGGTCAGGATGCCCGCGGGCTTGCCGGCGGCGCGGATGCGGGCGATGGCGTCGTCGATGGCCTCCAGCACCTCCGGGTGCTTCGGGTTGCCGACGTGGCCCAACGCGGCCGACAGGTCGCCGGGACCGATGAACAGGCCGGTCACGCCGTCGACCGCGGCGATCGCCTCGATGTTGTCCAGGCCCTTGCGCGTTTCGATCTGGACCAGCACCGCCATCTCGTCGTCGCAGACCGCGCAATAGTCCTTCACGCGCCCGAAGCCGTTGGCCCGCGGCGCCGCGGAGAAGCCGCGCAGCCCCTTGGGCGGGTAGCGGGTGTAGGAGACGGCGTTGGCCGCGTCCTGCGCGGTCTCCACGTAGGGGATGAGCAAGGACTGCACGCCGATATCCAGGTAGCGCTTGATGGTGACCATGTCGTTCCACGGCACCCGCACCACCGGGTGGGCCGGGCCGCCGGCGGCGCAGGCCTGAAGCTGGCTCAGCACCATCGGCAGTTCGTTGGGGGCGTGCTCGGTGTCGAGCACCAGCCAGTCGAACCCGGCGCCGGCCAGGATCTCGACGGTCAGGTGGCTGGACAGGATCGACCAAAGGCCGATCTGCACCTCTCCGGCCTCCAGGCCGCGGCGGAAGCGGTTCTGCGCGATCTTCACGGGTGTTCCCTCCTGCTGGTTACGGCGCGTCGATCAGGATCGCGCGGAAATCGTTGACGTTGGTGAGCGTCGGCCCGGTGACCAGGAGGTCGCCGACGCTGCGGAAGAACGAATAGCCGTCGTTGTCGGCCAGCCGCTCCTTCGCCCGCACCCCCGCCGCCGCGGCGCGGGCCAGGGTGTCGGGGGTGAGGATGGCGCCGGCGTTGTCCTCGGTGCCGTCGATGCCGTCGGTGTCCGCCGCCACCGCCCACACCGACGGCGCGCTGTCCAGCGCCACCGCCAGGGCCAGCAGGAACTCCGCGTTGCGCCCGCCGCGGCCCGTGCCGCGCACGGTCACCGTCGTCTCGCCGCCGGACAGGATCACGCACGGCGCCGCCGCCGGCTGGCCGAAGCGCGCCGCCTGGCGGGCGATGGCGGCGTGCACCCGGGCCACCTCGCGCGCCTCCCCCTCGATGGAATCGCCGAGGATCAGCGGCGTCACCCCGGCCGCGCGCGCCACCGCCGCAGCGGCCTCCAGGGACGCCTGCGGCGTGGCCACCAGAAGGGTCTGCGCGCCGGCCAGCCGCGGGTCGCCGGGCTTGGGCGTCTCGCCCTCGCCGCGCTCCAGGTGGGCCTTGACGGCGGGCGGCAGGTCGATGGCGTACTTGGCGATCACCGCGCGGGCGTCGGCGAAGCTGGTGGGATCGGCGACCGTGGGGCCCGAGGCGATGACCGACAGATCGTCGCCGGGCACGTCGGAGATCACCAGCGACACCACCCGCGCCGGGTGCGCCGCCAGGGCCAGCCGGCCGCCCTTGACCGCCGACAGGTGCTTGCGCACGCAGTTCATCTCGGTGATGTCGGCGCCCGAGCGCAGCAGGGCCCTGGCCACCGTCTGCTTGTCGGCCACCGTCAGCCCCGCCGCCGGCGCCGCCAGCAGGGCCGAGCCGCCGCCCGAGATCAGGCACAGCACCAGATCGTCGGGGCCGAGGCCGCCGACCGTCTCCAGGATGCGCCGCGCCGCCGCCTCGCCGGCCGCGTCGGGCACGGGGTGGGAGGCTTCGACCACCGCGATCCGTTCCGTCGCCACGCCGTGGCCGTAGCGGGTCACCACCAGGCCGCCGAGGTCACCCGGCCAGTGGTCCTCCACCGCCTTCGCCATGGACGCCGCGGCCTTGCCGGCCCCCACCACCACGGTGCGCCCCTTCGGCGGGGCCGGCAGGTGCGGCGGCACGCAGACCGCCGGCAGCGCCGCATCCACCGCGGCCCGGAACATGGCTTCCAGCAGGTGCCGGGGGGTTTCCATGGGTGCCTCCGTTCGCTTCGATGGCCCTCCCCCGCCTCCGGGCGGGGGAGGAGGCTGAGGACAGCTTACTCCGCCGCCACCGCCTGCGGCGTCGGGGCGACTTCGTGGTTGGCCAGCATCTCCAGGGCGCGGACCATGGCGGAATGGTCCCAGCCGCTGCCGCCGTTGGCCGCGCAGGCGTTGAACAGCTCCTGCGCCGTCGCCGTGTTGGGCAGGCTGAGGCCCAGCGCGCGGGCACCGGACAGAGCCAGGTTCAGGTCCTTCTGGTGCAGCTCGATGCGGAAGCCGGGGTTGAAGGTGCGCTTCACCATGCGCTCCCCGTGCACCTCCAGCACGCGGGAGTTGGCGAACCCACCCATCAGCGCCTGGCGCACCTTGGCCGGATCGGCACCGGCCTTGGAGGCGAACAGCAGGGCCTCGGCCACCGCCTCGATGTTCAGCGCGACGATGATCTGGTTGGCGACCTTGGTGGTCTGGCCGTCGCCGTTGCCGCCGACGAGCGTGATGTTCTTGCCCATCAGCTCGAACAGGGGCTTCACCTTTTCGAAGGCGGCGTCCGGGCCGCCGACCATGATGGTCAGCGACGCCGCCTTCGCCCCCACCTCGCCGCCCGACACCGGGGCGTCCAGGTAGTCGCAGCCCAGCTCGTTGATGCGCCTGGCGAAGCCCTTGGTGGCGATGGGCGAGATCGAGGACATGTCGACCACGGTCTTGCCGGCCGTCAGGCCCGCTGCCACGCCGTTCTCACCGAACAGCGCCGCCTCCACATGGGGGGTGTCGGGCACCATGGTGATGATGACGTCCGCCTTCTCCGCCACGTCGCGGCCGCTGGTGCACGCGGTGGCGCCGGCCGCCACCAGATCCGCCGGGACCGGGTTGATGTCGTAGGCGAACAGGGTGTGGCCACCGTTAATCAGGTGACCGGCCATGGGGCGGCCCATGATGCCGAGGCCGATGAATCCCACCTTCATAGCGTCTCTCCTCCGCAAATATCGATTGTCGGCTGTCGGTATGACCCGATCGATCAATGCAAAGCATTGATCTGTCGGGCTTCACGGCTGGAAACCAACGGAACGGATCTTTTTCCGGCCGTATCAGGCGACCGGCTCGGGCTTGATGCAGTAGGGAGCGTACCAGCCGAGACCGTCGGTGGTCTTGCCCGCCGGCTTGTACTCGCAGCCGATCCAGCCCTGATAGCCCAGCCGGTCGAGCGCCGCGAAGATGTTGGGATAGTTGATCTCGCCGGTCCCCGGCTCGTTGCGCCCGGGATTGTCGGCGATCTGCACGTGGGCGATCTTCGCCAGCAGACGCTGGATGGTCGGGATCAGGTCCCCTTCCATGATCTGCATGTGATAGACGTCGTACTGAATGAACAGGTTATCGGAGCCGACGGCGTCCAGCACCCGTTCCGCCTGTCGCGAGGTGTTCAGGAAGAAGCCGGGAATGTCGCGGGTGTTGATCGGCTCCACCAGCAGGCGGATGCCGGCGTCCCGGAGGCGCGGCGCCGCGAACTTCAGGTTGTCGACGAAGGTCTGCATGGCCGTGTCGGCGGACACGCCCTCGGGTGCCTTGCCGGCCAGGCAGTTGACCTGCGTGCAGCCGAGCGCCGTGGCGTACGCGATGGCGCGGTCCACGCCCTCCCGGAACTCCTCGACGCGGTCGGGCAGGCAGGCGATGCCGCGCTCGCCCTTGTCCCAGTCGCCGGCGGGAAGGTTGTGCAGCACCTGCGTCAGCCCGTTGCGCCGCAGGCGCTCCACCAGGTCCTCTTTGGCGAAGGCGTAGGGGAACAGGTACTCGACCCCGGTGAAGCCGTCCTTCGCCGCCGCATCGAAGCGGTCGAGGAAGTCGATGTCGGTGTAGAGCATCGACAGGTTGGCTGCGAATTTCGCCATCGTTCGTTCTCCCTGAAGGTTCTTGGCTGCCGGTCCCCGCGGGGCCGGATGTTACACCAGCACGGTCTCGGGCCGGGGTTCGGAGATGTCGAGCACCTCCTCGAACTCGGTGACGTTGTCGATCTCGGTGCCCATGGCGATGTTGGTCACCCGCTCCAGGATCACTTCGACCACCACCGGCACCCGGAACTCCTTCGTCCATGCCTTCGCCTTCGCGAAGGCGGCGCCGAGGTCGTCGGGGTCGGTAACGCGGATGGCCTTGCAGCCCAGCCCCTCCACCACCTTGACGTGATCGACGCCGTAGCCGTTCACCTCCGGCGCGTTGATGTTCTCGAACGAGAGCTGGACCTGGAAGTCCATCTGGAAGGCGCGCTGCGCCTGCCGGATCAGGCCGAGGTAGGAGTTGTTCACCAGCACGTGCACGTAGGGCAGGTTGAACTGGGCGCCCACCGCCAGTTCCTCGATCAGGAACTGGAAGTCGTAGTCGCCCGACAGGGCAACGATGTCGCAGTCGGGATCGGCGGCGCGCACGCCGAGCGCCGCCGGCAGCGTCCAGCCCAGCGGCCCCGCCTGGCCGCAGTTGATCCAGTGGCGCGGCTTGTAGACGTGCAGGAACTGGGCGCCGGCGATCTGCGACAGGCCGATGGTGGAGACGTAGCGGGTGTCGCGGCCGAAGACGCGGTTCATCTCCTGATAGACGCGCTGCGGCTTGATCGGCTTGGTGTCGAAGTCGGAGCGGCGCAGCATGGTGCGCTTGCGGCGCTGGCAGTCGGCCACCCAGGCGCTGCGGTCCTTCAGGCGGCCGGCGGCCTTCATCTCCTTCGCCACGGCGATGAACAGGTCGAGCGCCGCGCCGGCGTCCGACACGATGCCGAAGTCGGGCATGAACACGCGCCCGATCTGGGTCGGCTCGATGTCCACGTGCACGAAGGTGCGGCCCTTGGTGTAGACGGGGACCGAGCCGGTGTGGCGGTTGGCCCAGCGGTTGCCGATGCCGAGCACGAAGTCGGACTCCAGCATCGTCGCGTTGCCGTAGCGGTGCGAGGTCTGCAGGCCCACCATGCCGGCCATCAGCGGGTGGTCGTCGGGGATGGTGCCCCAGCCCATCAGGGTCGGGATCACGGGGATGCCGGTCAGCTCGGCGAACTCCACCAGACGGTCGCCGGCGTCGGCGTTGATGATGCCGCCGCCGGCCACGATCAGCGGCCGCTCCGACGCGTTCAGCATCGTCAGCGCCTTCTCGATCTGGGCGCGGCTGGCCGCCGGCTTGAAGGCCGGCAGGGGCGTGTAGGTCTCCGGATCGAACTCGATCTCCGCCAGTTGCACGTCGAGCGGCAGATCGACCAGCACCGGGCCGGGACGGCCGGAGCGCATGAGGTGGAACGCCTGCTGGAAGACGTAGGGCACCTGCGCCGGTTCCAGCACCGTGGTGGCCATCTTGGTCACCGGCCGGGCGATGTCGGCGATGTTGATGGCCTGGAAATCCTCCTTGTGCAGGCGGGCGCGCGGCGCCTGGCCGGTGATGCACAGGATGGGGATGGAATCCGCCATGGCCGAATAGAGGCCGGTGATCATGTCGGTGCCGGCGGGACCGGAGGTGCCGACGCACACGCCGATGTTGCCGGCCCGGGTGCGGGTGTAGCCCTCCGCCATGTGCGAGGCGCCTTCCACGTGGCGGCCCAGCACGTGACCGATGCGGCCGTTGCGCATCAGCGCGGAATAGAAGGGGTTGATGGCGGCGCCGGGCACCCCGAAGCAGACCGTGACGCCTTCCTTTTCGAGGACGTGAACCGCCGCTTCGATCGCGGTCATCTTCGGCATCGTTGGTCCCTCCCTTTGTGCGATGTCCTGACGACAAGGCTAGGCCGGGAGGGGCGCATCGCGCAAGATGGTATGGAAGCGTTTTCGTGATGTGGAATTTCGGCGTTTTATCATTTGTTTCCGGTGAGTTAAATAGAACCGGAAGCGTCTCTTACGAGGCGGCGCGGGTCGCCGACAGACCGCCCAGCTCGTGCGTGACCGTGCGCGCCGCCTCCACCACCAGGGAGCCCACGAGCGCCAGGCGGCCGTCGTCGATGCGGGCGGCGGGGCCGGAGACGGAGATGGCGGCGCCGGGGCGGCCGTGTTCGTCGAAGATGGGGGCGGCCACGCAGCGCATACCCACCGCGTGCTCCTCGTCGTCCACCGCGTAGCCGCGCGCGCGGATGCGGGCAAGATCGTCGCGCAGGCCCCGCGGGGTGGCGATGGTGTGTTCGGTGAAGGCCGGCAGGCCGTGGCGTTCCAGCACCTTGGTGACGTCGCGGTCGGGCAGCCAGGCGAGGATCGCCTTGCCCACCGAGGAGCAGTGCATCTTCACCCGGCCGCCCGGCCGGGCGATGGCGCGCATGAGCTGCCGGCACTCGATCTGGGTCAGGCACATGGCCTCGCCGCCGTCCTCCACGTAGAGGTTCACGGTCTCCCCGCTGTCCTCCATGAGCTGGCGCATGACCGGCCGCGCCATCAGCGCCACGTCGCGGGTGCGCACGAAGGCGTTGCCGACGGTGAAGGCCCCCACCCCCACCTGCCAGACGTTGCCGATGGGGTCGAACCGGGCGAACTGCTGCTGCTGGAGCGTGGTCAGCAGCCGGTGCGTGGTGGAGGGGGCGAGCCCCACGGTCTGCGACAGTTCGGTCAGGGTCAGGCCGTCGTGGCTGTTGGCCAGGGTTTGCAGGATGGCCAGCGCGCGTTGCAGGGATTGCACCTGGCCGCTCTTGTCGGCCGCCGCGCCCTTGTCCGCCGCACCGCCGCGCTCCGCCACCGTCCTGACGCGCGCGCGCACCGTCTCCGCCTGCCGACCCTTCGCCATCGTCCGCCCCTCCCCGGGTGCCATCTTCCACGATGCGGACGAGTTTCCACGTTTTCAGCCCGCGTGGCGAGCGGAATCCGACGCGCGGTCGTGAACACGGCGCCCCTGCACGTAGGTGGCGCGCACCGCCCGGTCGTCGCCGAGCGTCATCAGCACGAACAGCTCCTCCTCCGGGTCGCCGTCGATGGCGGCCATCCGGTGCGCCATGGCCGGGGTGGCGCGGGCGTCCAGCACCACCGCGTCGGCCCAGCGCCCGGGCTCCAGCGCCCCCACCTCCCCCTCCAGGCCGAGCGCCGCGGCGTTACCCCGCGTCATCCGGTGCAGGGCGGCGAGCGCGGGCAGGTTCCGGCCGCGCAGTTGCAGAACCTTGTACGCCTCCGCCGCGGTCCGCAACATGGAATAGGAGGTGCCGCCACCCACGTCGGTGGCCAGGGCCGTGCGCACCGGCCGGTCGGGCCGCTCCATGGCCGCGGCATCGAACAGGCCGCTGCCGATGAACAGGTTCGACGTGGGGCAGAACACCGCCACCGATCCGGTTTCGGACAGGCGGCGCAGCTCCGCCTCCTCCAGGTGCAGGCAATGGCCGAACAGGGAGCGCGGGCCGAGCAGCCCGTGGCGGTCGTAGACGTCGGTGTAGCTCGCCGCCGCGGGGAACAGGGCGCGCACGGCGGCGATCTCGTCCGGGTTCTCCGACAGGTGGGTTTGCAGGTGGACGTCCGGGAACTCCTTCAGCAGCGCCCCGGCGGCGTCGAGCTGGGCGGGGGTGGAGGTGATGGCGAACCGCGGCGTCACCGCGTAGCGCTGGCGCCCCCGCCCGTGCCAGCGCGCGATCAGGTCCCGGCTCTCGGCATAGCCGCGCTCGGCCGTGTCGGTCAGGGCGGCGGGCGCGTTGCGGTCCATCATCACCTTGCCCGCCACCAGCCCCATGCCCCGCGCCTCGGCCGCCGTGAACAGCGCGTCCACCGACTGCGGGTGGACAGAGCCGTAGCAGACGGCGGTGGTGGTGCCGTTGCGCAGCAGCTCCTCCACGAAGAAGCGGGCGTCGGCGGCGGCCCGGGCGGGGTCGGCGTAGCGCTGTTCGGCGGGGAACGTGTAGGTGTTGAGCCAGTCCAGGAGCTGCGCGCCGTAGGAGGCGATCACCTGCGTCTGCGGGAAATGGATGTGGGTGTCGATGAAGCCCGGCACGATCAGGTCGTCGGGGAAATGGTCGACCACCGCCCCCGCCGGCAGCCGCCGCGCCATCGCGTCCGCCGGGCCGACGGCGGTGATGCGCCCGTCCGCCATCAGCAGCATCCCGTCCTCCAGATAGAGGAAACCGGGCGTGTCGCCCGGCCCCGCCGGGTCAGCGGTGATGCTGAGCAGGCGCCCGCGCAGGGCGGCCGGAGCGCTGCCCGCCCCGTTCTCGGTCCCGGTCACGCTCACCGGACCGCCGCGGGGTCGGCCGCCCACAGGGCGAGCACGCGGCGCTCCGCATCGGTCATCTGCGTGACGTTGGCCGGAGGCATGGCCGTGCTCAGGCCGGCGTGGATGCCGATGGGGCCGGCGTGGCGGCGGATCGCCTCGGGGCTGTCGAGGACGACGCCGCGGGGGGCGGCGGGAAGGCCCTCCCACACGGGGGATGCGGTGTGGCACATGCTGCAGCGGGACAGGACGATCTCCTCCACGTGGGCGAAGGTCACCGGGGACGCCGCGGCCGTCTGCACCGGCCGGGTCGGGCCGACGCCGCCCAGCCAGGCGGCGGCGGCCATGCCGGCGACGGCGACGCCCCAGGTCCACCAGGGCGTCGACTTGCCGGCGTGGCGGCTGTTGAAGAAGTGGCGGATGGCCGCCCCGACGACAAGCACCAGCGCCACGATCACCCAGTTGTACGGGGTCGCGAAGGCCAGCGGGTAGTGGTTGGAGATCATCAGGAAGACGACCGGCAGCGTCAGGTAGTTGTTGTGCAGCGAGCGCTGCTTCGCCGCCCGGCCCAATGCCGGGTCCGGCGCCTCGCCGCGCAGCATGGCCGCCACGGTGCGGCGCTGGTTGGGAATGATGACCATGGCCACGTTGGCCGCCATCATCGTCCCGATCAGCGCTCCCATCTGCAACAGGGCGCCGCGGCCGCTGAACACCTGCGTCGTCACCCAGGCCGTCGCCACCAGGAACACGAAGCCCGCCGCCGCCAGCCGGCCGTCGTCGCGGCCCAGGGGCGACCGGCACATCCGGTCGTACACCACCCAGCCCAGCACCAGCAGACCCACGGAGATCGCCACCGCCTGCCAGGGTTCCAGCGCCAGCACGTCGGGGTCGACCAGCAGAAGGTCGGCGCTGCGGTAGTACAGCACCACCATCAGGGCGAAGCCGCTGATCCAGGTGGTGTAGGCCTCCCACTTGAACCAGGTCAGCTCCGCCGGCAGGTGCGGCGGCGCCACCGTGTACTTCACCATGTTGTAGAAGCCGCCGCCATGGATCTGCCACGCCTCGCCGGCGGTGCCGGCCGGCAGGTGGTCGCGCCGCCGCAGGCTGGCGTCCAGGTGGATAAAGTAGAAGGACGAGCCGATCCAGGCCACGGCCGCCACCACGTGCAGCCAGCGCACCATGAAGTTCACCCAGTCCCACGCCGCCGCATCCGCCATCACATCCATCGCCGCCCCCTTCGCTCCCCGTCCGTCCCTTTCCTTTCTACCACCCCCCGCACGCGCCGGAACGGTGGCTGCGATCGCCAACTGCTTCAAAAATTTCCGAAAGGCGGCGTTCCCGCCGGATCGCCACCCGGCGTTGCCGGAAGAAAAATTCGCCGCCCGGAAACGAAGAAACCGTCACAATCGGGCAGAGAATTCAAACGCCACTGTGAGAGCATAACGCAGCCCCTGACACTCCTTCTCCGCATACAAAGGGACAGTGTGCGCCGTTCTCCTTCTTACGGATGATGGTTTTGGAACGAGATCAGGCGCATATTTTCCTTCTTGGGCGGGTCTCGGATGGATGTCAGCCATGCAGCTTGCCGTTATTGAACCCGGACGGGAGCCGTTGATGGGCCATGACGCGGACATGGAGCCCGGTCCCTTCACCCCCCTGCGCCGGCCGCCCGGCATGCCGCCGGCCGCCTGCCTGATCTGGCATCCCTCCTACGAGACCGGCATCGAACGGATCGACGAACAGCACCGCAGCCTGTTCGCGCTGCACGGGGACTTCGTGCACGCCGTGGAACGGGGCGGGTCGATCCACCTTCTGGACAGCATGGCGCGGGACCTGATCCGTTACGCCGACCTCCACTTCCACGACGAGGAGGAGGCGATGGCCCGGTTCGGCTACACCGGTCTGGACCGCCACCGGACGCTCCACACCGGGCTGCGCGCGACGGTGGCCCGGCTGGACCGGCTGCCGCAGGAGCGCACGTCCCTGCTGGTCGTCGCGGAGTTCGTCAAGCTGTGGATGCGCGAGCACATCCTGGTGGAGGATCGGGATTTCGCCCGCTTCGTCCGTTCCGGCGCGACCTGATCCCCGAGAAAACAGTTTCAAAGCATTCCGTAAGGTGTCCGCCGCCGGTCCCGGCTATGGTGGGGTCTTCCTTTGGCGGAGGCCCCACGGATGACGACCCCTGCCGGCATGGACCGGGAACGCTTTCTTGCCACCTATGGCGGCGTGTTCGAGCATTCGCCATGGATTGCCGCGGCGGTGTGGGACGCCGGCCCGCCGGCCGCCGGTGACGGCACCGACGCCCTGCACGCGGCGATGTGCGCCGTCTTCCGCGCCGCCGGGCGGGACCGGCAACTGGCCGTGCTGCACGCGCACCCCGACCTGGCCGGGCGGCTGGCGGTGGCCGGCGGCCTCACCGCGGACTCCACGGCCGAACAGGCGTCGGCCGGGCTCGACCGCTGCACGCCCGAGGAGTTCGCCCGCTTCACCGCCCTGAACGACGCTTACAGGGCGCGCTTCGGCTTCCCCTTCATCATGGCGGTCCGGGGGCGGCGGCGCGACGAGATCCTGGCCGCCTTCGAGCGCCGGGTGGCCAACGACCCCGACACCGAGTTTGCCACCGCCCTGGACGAGGTGGAGCGCATCGCCCTGCTGCGCCTGCGGGCGCTGGCGCAATGACCGGCGGCGATCCCATCGGCCGGGCGCTGATGGAGCGCCTGGACGCCTTCGCGGCCTTTTCCGAAGAGGCCGGGGCGCTGACGCGCCTCTACCTGACGCCCGCGCACCGCGCCGCCGCCGACCGTCTGGCGGGGTGGATGAGCGAGGCGGGCATGACCGTCCGGCTGGACGGGGCGGGAACGGTCGTCGGCCGCTACGAGGGCGCGGAGCCCGGCCGGCCGGCGCTGCTGATCGGCTCCCACATCGACACCGTGCGCAACGCGGGGGCGTACGACGGCAACCTCGGGGTGCTGGCCGGCGTCGCCGCGGTGGCCGAACTGCACCGGGCCGGCGAGCGCCTGCCCTTCGCCGTGGAGGTGCTGGGCTTCGGCGACGAGGAGGGAGTGCGCTTCCCCGTCACCCTCACCGGCAGCCGCGCCGTCGCCGGCACCGCCGACCCCGCCGCCCTCGACGCCGTGGACGCCGACGGGATCAGCGTGCGCGAGGCGCTGCGCCGCTTCGGCTGCACCGGCGACCTCGCCGCCGTCGCACGCCGGCGCGCCGACGTGCTGGCCTTCCTGGAGGTCCACATCGAGCAGGGGCCGGTGCTGGAAGCGGCCGGGCTGCCGCTGGGCGTGGTCACCGCCATCAACGGCGCGTCGCGCTTCGCGCTGACGGTGACCGGCACCGCCGGCCACGCCGGAACCGTGCCCATGGGGCTGCGCCGCGACGCGCTGGCCGCCGCCGCCGAGATGGTGCTGGCGGTGGAGGCGCGCGGCGCCGCCGAGCCGGATCTGGTCGCCACCGTCGGCCGCATCGCGGCGGTGCCGGGGGCGGTGAACGTCATCCCCGGCGCGGTGCGCTTCACCCTCGACGTGCGCGCCCCGCGCGACGACGCCCGCGCCGCGGCGGCGGCGGACATCCTGGCCGCCTGCCGCGCCGTGGCGGCGCGGCGCGGGGTCGGCTTCGACGCGGAGCGCACCCACGACGCCCCCGCCGTCGCCTGCGCCGGGCCGCTGATCGCGGCGCTGGAGGCCGCGGCGGCACGGGCCGGCGTGCCGCCGCACCGGCTGCCCAGCGGCGCCGGCCACGACGCCATGGCGCTGGCCGCCCTCTGCCCCGTGGGGATGCTGTTCGTGCGCTGCGCCGGCGGCATCAGCCACCACCCCGCCGAAGCGATCACCGCCGACGACGCCGGACTGGCCGTCCGCGTCCTTCTCGACACCATTCGCCACCTGGATCCCTCCGGCCTCGAACGGACCTGAGTCATGACCGACGACAGCGCCTCCCTCATCCGCGCCTTCCTGGACGGCCACCGCGCCGAGCAGACCCGCTTCCTGGCGGAGCTGGTCCGGGTGCCCTCCGACAACCCGCCGGGCGACTGCGCCGCCCACGCCGAGCGCGCCGCGGCGCTGCTGGAGGAGCTGGGCTTCACCGTCGAGCGTCATCCCGTGCCGGCGGACGTGGCGCGGGCCAACGGCATGATCAGCGCCACCAACCTGGTGGTGCGCCGGCGCTTCGGCGACGGCCCGGTGGTGGCGCTGAACGCCCACGGCGACGTGGTGCCGCCGGGCGAGGGGTGGACCCGCGACCCCTACGGCGCCGAGATCGTCGACGGCTGGATGTACGGGCGCGGCGCGGCGGTGTCCAAGTCCGACTTCGCCACCTACGCCTGGGCGCTGCTGGCCCTGGAGCGCCTGCCCGTGCCGCCCGCCGGCACGGTGGAGCTGCACCTGACCTACGACGAGGAGACGGGGGGCGAGATCGGCCCGCGCCGGCTGCTGGAGGAGGGGATCACCCGGCCGGACTTCGCCATCGCCGCCGGCTTCTCCTATGCGGTGGTGACGGCGCACAACGGCTGCCTGCACCTGGAGGTGGAGGTGACCGGCAAGTCCGCCCACGCCGCCCTGCCCGCCACCGGCATCGACGCGCTGGAGGCCGCCAACCACGTGCTGACCGCCCTGTACGCCCACCGCAAGGGCTACGCCGGCACCGTCTCGGCCATCCCCGGCATCGGCACGCCGCAGCTCACCGTCGGCCTGATCCGCGGCGGCATCAACACCAACGTGGTGCCCGACCGCATCACCCTGCGCCTCGACCGCCGCATGATCCCCGAGGAGACCGGCGCCGCCGTGGAGGCGGAGCTGCGCGGCGTCATCGAGCGGGCGGCCGCCGCCTTCCCCGCCGCCCGGGTGGCGGTGCGCCGCATCCTGCTGGCCGAGCCGCTGAAGCCCGTCGCCGGCACCGAGCGGCTGGAGACCCTGCTGTGCCGCCACGCCACGGCCGTGATGGGCGAGCCGGTGGGGGCCACCGGCGTGCCGCTCTACACCGACGCCCGCCACTACGCCGCCGCCGGGGTGCCCATCGTCCTCTACGGCGCCGGCCCCCGCAGCATCGAGGAGGCCAACGCCCACCGCGCCGACGAGCGCCTGCCCCTGGACGACCTGTACCGGGCGACCGAGGTGGTGGCCCTGACCCTGCGCGACCTGCTGACGGGCACCTGATACGGCCGGGCTTGCGCCGCACCCCGGTGCGGTGCACCAATGCCCTCCGCTGACCGGCGGAGGGGATGGGATGGCCTTGCTGGAGAACATGCGCATCTTCGTGCGCGTCGTCGAACTGGGCAGCCTGTCGGCGGCCGGGCGGAGCCTGCGCCTGTCGCCGGCGGTGGTCAGCCACCGCATCCAGCAGTTGGAGGAGCATCTGGGGACCCGGTTGCTCAACCGCACCACCCGGCAGGTGCGGGCGACGGAGGCCGGCACCGTCTTCCACGAGCATTGCCTGGAGGTGCTGGACGCCGTGGAGCGGGCGCAGAGCAGCGTCGCCGGTGAGGCCGGGGTGCCCGCCGGCAACCTGCGGGTGACGGCGCCCCTGGGCTTCGGCCGCCGTCTGCTGGCCCCCCTGGTGCCGGAGTTCCGCGCCGCCCATCCCGCGGTGGACGTGCGGTTGCGGCTGTCGGACCATCTCATCGACCTGCTGCACGAGGCCGTGGACGTGGCCATCCGCATGGCCGTGCTGAAGGACTCCGGTCTGGTGGTGCGCAAGATCGCCGACCTGCGCCGGGTGCTGTGCGCCGCCCCCGCCTATCTGGACGCCCGCGGCCGGCCGCAGCGGCCGGAAGACCTGCTGGCCCACAACTGCCTGCTGCTGCGCTTTCCCGGCTCGCAGCAGTACCGCTGGACGCTGAGCGGGCCGGACGGCCCCATGAAACTGGCGGTCGCCGGCTGCATCGACGCCGACGACGGCGACGTGCTCACCGCCTGGGCGCTGGCCGGCCAGGGGATCGTCCAGAAACCCCTGTGGGAGGTGGCCGAACACCTGCGCAGCGGCGCCCTGGAACCGGTGCTGCCCGCCACCCCGCCGGAACCCGTGTCCCTGGCCGTCCTCTATCCGCACCGCAACCTGCTGCCGGCCAAGGTGCGCGTGTTCGCCGATTTCCTGGTGGACCGTACCCGCACGGCGCTCACCGCCATCGACCCGGACGCCATCATGTAACGCGACACCTTGTCGCAAATTGCGACAGCGCGGGACGACCGGCAACATTGCGCTTCGACAGAGCGTGCGTATGTCGCAACGCCTCATCGGCCGTTTTTTGTACGCCTTCCGGCCTCAACGAAAATGCTTGCCGCATTTTAAGCATACTGTATGTCTGGTTCGTCCCTGCCCGTCTTCAGGTTTGCTCAGTGCCGATCACCCCGTCGCTTTCTTCGTCTGCGAATGATCGCCGGCCACCGCCGCCGCCGCCGGGCGTTGGAACGCGCCCGCCGGCCGGCGCGGGAACGCGCCTGACCCGGTGGCTGATGTGGGCCCTGTGCGCGGTGTCCGCGGCGGCGTTCCTCAGCCTGGCCGCATTGCCCGTGGGACGGGACGCCAGCGCCGCGGTGTCCATCGCCATCGTCGTGGTGGCGGGCGTGCTCGGCCGCTTTTCCGAACGGTTCTGGCACGCGCGCACCATGACGGTGCTGCTGCTGGCCTTCATCACGCTGCGCTATTTCTTCTGGCGCATCGACGGGACGCTGCCGCCGGCCGACGACCTGCTGAACTTCATCCCTGGCCTGATCCTGTTCCTGGCCGAGCTGATGACCTTCACCCTGTTCTTCCTGTCGCTGTTCGTCATCCTCGACCCGGTGGTGCGCAAGCCCGTGCCGCTGGTCGGGGAGCCGGCGACCTGGCCCACGGTGGACGTCTTCATCCCCAGCTACAACGAAGACACAGAGCTTCTGGAGGCGACGCTCGCGGCGGCGGTGGCCATCGACTATCCCCGCGACCGCTTCACCGTGTTCCTGCTGGACGACGGCGGAACCGACCAGAAGGTCAACCAGGCCGACCCCGCGGCCGCCGCGGCCGCGCGGGAGCGGCGGGCCACCCTGTCGGCCCTGTGCGAGCGCCTGGGCGTGCGCTACATCGCCCGCGAGCGCAACGAGCACGCCAAGGCGGGCAACGTCAACTATGCCTTCCGCCGCTCGTCCGGCGAGCTGATCCTGATCCTCGACGCCGACCACGCCCCGACGGTGGACTTCCTGCGCAGCACGGTCGGCTTCTTCCAGCGGGATCCCGGCCTGTTCCTGGTGCAGACGCCCCACTTCTTCGTCAATCCCGACCCGGTGGAATACAACCTGCGCACCTTCGACCGGATGCCCGGCGAGAACGAGATGTTCTACTACTCCATCCAGCCGGGGCTGGACCGGTGGAACGCCTCGTTCTTCTGCGGCTCGGCGGCGGTGCTGCGGCGCACGGCGTTGCAGGAGGTCGGCGGGCTGGCCGGCGAAACCATCACCGAGGATTGCGAAACCGCCCTGGAACTGCATTCCCGCGGCTGGCGCAGCGCCTACCTGCCCCGCCCCCTGATCGCCGGGCTGCAGCCGGAAACCTTCTCCACCTTCATCGCTCAGCGCTCCCGCTGGGCGCAAGGGATGATCCAGCTCTTCATCCTCAAGAACCCGTGGCTGAAACGCGGCCTGACCATCCCCCAGCGCCTCTGCTACGCCAGCACGATGATGTACTGGTTCTTCTGGTTCTGGCGCCCGGTGTTCATGCTGGCGCCGCTGTGCTACGCGTTCTTCGGGCTGGAGATCTTCCGGGTCAACCTGTACGACTTCACCTGCTTCGTCCTGCCGCACATCTTCTCGGCGATCTTCCTGGGGCACCTGCTCCACGGGCGCACCCGCTGGCCGCTGTTCTCCGAGCTTTACGAATACGTGCAGTCCCTGCACGTGGGCCGCGCCGCCCTGTCCACCATCTTCAGCCCGCGCAAACCCACCTTCAAGGTGACCGCCAAGGGCGAGGCGGTCGACCGCACCCGCTTCTCCGAGCACGCCGGCCCCTTCCTGGTGGTGGCCCTGCTGCTGGGTGCGGGGCTCGCCCTGTGCGCCTGGCGCTACGCCATGTTCCCCGAACACCGCGACGCCATCGCCCCGGTGGCGGTGTGGAACCTGCTGAGCTTCCTGCTGGCGGCCAGCGGCCTGGCGGTGGTGTACGAGCGCAAGCGCGTGCGCAAGCAGGAGCGGGTGGCCATGGACCGCCCGGGGGAGCTGACCCTGGACGACGGCACGGTGGTGCCGCTGACCGTCGCCGACGTGTCGGCGGGCGGGCTCGGCCTGCGCGTCGAGGGGCGCTGGGGCGACCGGCTGGCCGGGCAGGACAAGCCGCTGTTCTCCACCGCCGATCCCATCGACGGCCAGGTCCTGGCGACGCGGGTGAAGCTGCTGCGCACGGAAGCGCGCGGCGGCGAGCTGCTGGTGGGCGCCGGCTTCGCCCCGGCCGACCGTGACGAGGTGCTGACCGTGTCGCGCCTGGTGTTCGGCAACAGTGCCGGCTGGGACGCCTGGATCGGCCGCAAGCGCTCCAACGCGCCCAACCTCATGCTGGGCTTCGTGTACTTCTTCTCGCGCATCGTCCCGCGCGCGACGGTGGCGATCGTCGCCATGCTGGTGCTGGGCGTGCGGACGCTGGCCGGCCGCCCGGCGGCGGAGGCCGAGGAACGATGACCGGCGCGCGTGCCCTGCTGATGGTCCTGGCGGTCCTGGCGGCGCTGACCGGACCCGCCCCGGCCCGCGCCGCGGATGAGCGGGTGGTGCCCCTGTCCGGCCCGGCCGACGGCGCGGCGCGGGCCGAGCTGGCGGGGGAAATCGACCACCTGGACCTCACCGTCATGGTCCCGCCCACCGCACCGCTGCGCCAGGTGGTGCTGTCCCTGCAGTACGAGAACGGCATCGACCTGCTGCCGGAACGCAGCCGGCTGCTGCTGTCGCTCAACGGCGAGCCTCTGGCGGAGTTACCGCTGTCCGCTTACCGCGGGCCGGTCACCGCGTCCATCTCCCTGCCGCCGGGCCGCCTGCGCCCCGGCGCCAACCGGATCACCCTGCGCCAGGAGGCCCAGCACCGGGCGTTCTGCAACGTGCGCGGCACCTTCGATCTGTGGACGCGCATCAATCTGGACCGCTCCTCCCTGGTGCTGCGCAGCGATGGGGCGCCGCCCGCCCCCGATCTGGCGATGCTGCCCCAGCTTCTGGCGGCGAGCGACCGGGCGGCATCGCCGCTCGCCGTCCTGCGGGTGGGCGAGGCGATGCGGCCCGACCATCTCGGCTGGGGAGCGCTGGCGGCGCAGGCCTACGCGCTGACCCTGGGCGACCGGGCGCCGCGCGTGATCACCGTTGCCCTGCCCGCCCCGCCGCGCACCGGCGAGGCGGCACCGGTGCCGGTGCCCGGCCCGGCCATGCCCGGCCCCAAGTCGATTCTGATCGGCACCCGCGACGAGTTGAGCGGCGTGCTCGCCCCACCGGTGCTCCAGGGCGTGACCGGCCCGTTCCTGGGCGTCTACCCCGTGCCGGACATGCCCGGCGGGTTCGTCCTGGTGGCGTCGGGCCGCACACCGGAGGAGGTGGACCGCGCCCTGCTGCGGCTGGCCGATCCCGGCCGGCCGCTGCCGCCGCAGGCCGCCGTGGTGCTCGACGGCCCGCCGGAAGCCCGCATGGCGCCGCCTCCCGACACGCTGGGCGAGGGGCGCTACCGGTTGTCGCGCCTGGGGTTCGAAACGGCGACCCACACCGGCTACCGCTATTCCGGCCGCCTCACGGTGCGGCTGCCGGCCGATTACCGGCCGGTGGCGGACCGCACCATCGCCCTGCGGGTCAACGCCGCGTTCGAGGGGGAGATCGGTCCGGGGGCGGTGCTGAACGTGCGCATCAACGGCCGCATCGGCGGCGCCATCGAGGTGGACCGGCGCTCCAGCGGCGACATCCGGCGGGCCGAGATGCGCCTGCCCATGAACCTGTTCCGCCCCGGCCCCAACCGGATCGAGTTCGACGCGGAACTTCCGCCGGCGCAGGAGACGGATTGCCTGTTCGCCGTCCGCAAGCCGACCTTCACCCTGTTCGACAGCAGCGAGCTGGAGATCCCCGGCTTCGCCCGGCTGGTCGGCATGCCCGACCTGGGGACCACCGCGCGCACCGGCTTCCCCTTCGTGCGCCCCGACGAGGGCAGCCGGCCCGAACCGTTCGACCTGGTGGTCGCCGGCCAGGGCGACGCCTGGCACGGGGTGGCGCTCACCCTGGTGGCGCGGCTGGCGCAGAGTGCCGGGGAGGTGCTGCACCCGGTGCCCAGCGTGGGCTGGACCGCACCCGGCACCCGCGACGCGCTGATCGTCGGACCGGTCACCAGCCTGCCGCAGGCGGCGCTGGACGGCACCCGGATCGGCCCCGATCGCCTGGCCAGCCTGCTGGAGGCGGGCACCCGCATCTCCCAGGCGGAGGCCGCGGGCGAGCCGCTGCCCGACGCGGAGCGGCGGCGCATCGTGGAACGGCTGCGCGCGGTGCGCGGCGCCCCGCAGCCGGCGGCGGCCGGACAGCCGGTGGTGCCGTCGGGCGCGCGCAACGGAGCCGCCCGATGGGAGACCCCGGCCGACCGCACCGTCCCGCCGCCCGACGACGGGTCGGTTTCGCTGACCGCCCTGGTCGGCCGGCTGATCGAGCTGGTGGGGCGCGCCGGTGCGGCGGACGATACGTCACACGCCGCCGAGTCCCTGACGCTCGGGGCCGACGACATGCTGCCCGACACGGCGCTGCTGCAGTTCCGCGCCCCGACCGCCGGTGACGCCACATGGACGGTGCTGACCGGCGCCGACCCGGGGGTGGTGGCCCGGGCGGCGGAGCGCCTGGTCACCGCCCCGCTGTGGACGATGCTGGAGGGCGGTGCGGCCCTGTGGCGCAGCACCGGCGGCGGGATGGACGCCATCGCGCCGGCAGCCCGCTACAGCATCCTGGTGAACCGCGCCGATCTCGGCAACCTGTTCCTGATCGTGGCCAGCCATCTGTCGCAGCGCATCGACGTGCTGTTCGGCCTGCTGCTCGGGGCCGTCGTGGTGCTGGCCTTCACCATCCACATCCTGCTCCGGCTCGGCCGCACGAAGGAGGACTAGGGCATGCGCGCGATCAACCGGCGGACCGCCCTCGCCATCACCGCGGCCGCGGCCGCCGCCGCGGCCGGCGTCGGCGCCGGCGCGATGACCGGAACGGGCATGTCGGCCGCCGGCCGCGAGGCGGAGCTGGCACCGGCCGCGTGGGCGGACTTCGCCGCCCGCTTCGTGGCCGCCGACGGACGGGTGGTGGACACCGGCAACGCCGGCATCAGCCATTCCGAAGGCCAGGGGTACGGCATGCTGCTGGCCGCGGCGGCGCGCGACCGCGCCGCGTTCCGGCGCCTGTGGGACTGGACGCGCAGCCAGTTGATGGTGCGTCCCGACGGGCTCGTTGCCTGGAAGTGGGAGCCCGGCAAGGGCGTCACCGACCCCAACAACGCCACCGACGGCGACGTCCTGATCGCCTGGGCGCTGCTGCGCGCCGGCGAACTGTGGCCCGACTCGGGCCTGCGCGAGCCCGGCGTGACCCTGACCCGGGCGGTGGCGCGCCATCTCGTGGTGCGCCACGCCGGCCTGACGCTGCCCCTGCCGGGCATGGAAGGGTTCCGCAAGGGCACGGCGGTGGTGGTCAATCCCAGCTATCTGGTCTTCCCGGCCTTCCGCGCCATGGCCGCCGCCGATCCGGACGGCCCCTGGCAGGAGCTTGTGACGTCGGGGCTGGTGCTGCTGGCCAAGGCACGGTTCAGCCAGTGGCAGCTTCCGCCGGACTGGGCGCAGGTGGAGGCGGACGGGACCGTGACCCTGCCCGACGGCTTCCGCAAGCAGTTCGGGTACGATGCCATCCGCGTGCCCCTGTACCTCGCCTGGGGCGGCCTGCGCGATCCCTATTACTTCCGGCCCTACGGCGCGCTGACCGCGCGCTTTGCCGGAGGGCCGGTGCCGGCCACCGTGTCGCTGCCGGGCGGCACCACCGCGCAGGTGGCGGCGTCGTCGGGCATGCTCGCCGTCCACCGCCTTGCCGCCCGCCTCGCCTCCACCGGTGCGAACGTCACCGTGCCGCCGGGGGCAACGGGCGAGGACTATTACTCCACCGTGCTCCTCCTTCTCACCCGCCTGGCGGAACGCAGCCTCGGATTCGCCCCATGACCCGCCCCCTCTTCCCGGCCCTCATCCCGGCTGCGGCGGCCGCCCTGCTGGCCGCCGCGTTCCCGTCGCAGGCCGCGGCGCAGGCCACGCCCCGCGCGCTCGCCCCCGGCGTGGAGGTGGAGGTCGACTCCCCCGGCGCCCCGGTGCCGGGGCGCATCGACGAGACGGCCCTGCGCTATTACGCGCGCATCGGCGACGTCGCCCGGCTGGAGGCGGAGATCGCCCGGCTGAAGGCCATCGATCCCCTGTGGGACCCGCCCGCCGACCTGTTCGCGCCGCAGGCGCAGCCGAGCGGCGTCGACGAGACCCCCTTCTGGGAGCGGCTGTCCGCCGGGCGCATCGCCGAGGCCCGCGCCGCCATCGCCGAACAGCGCGTGCGCACGCCGGGCTGGCAGCCCTCGGCCCGCCTGCTGGAGGAACTCGACCTGGCCGAAGCCACCCGGCGGGTGCGCGACGCCAGCGAGGCCAACCGCTGGAGCGAGGTGGTGGAGGCCGCGGCCGCCGAGCCGCGGGTGCTGACCTGCGCCCGCCTGGACACCCTGTGGCGCACGGCCGAGGCGTACGGCCGCCTGGGCCGGACGGAGGACGCGTTCGCCCTGTACCGCACCGCCGTCACCACCTGTCCGCGCGCCGCGGAGCGGCGGGACACCCTGTTCAAGGCGTCCGCCCACCTGCCGCCGGAGCGCGTGCGCGACCTGGCCGAGCTGGGCGCCACCGCCAACCCCGCCGAGGGGGAGGACTACGCCGCGGTGCGCGGCGCCCTGGCGGAGCTGGAGGTCGGCCGCACCCTCGCCCGCCTGGGCGCGCGCGGCGCCGAGCCGGCGGCGGCGGACCTGGCGCGGGCGGAGGCGGCGGTGCTGGAGCGGCGCGACGCCGACGGCGCCCTGGCGCTGGGCTGGTTCCACCAGAACCGCCGCCGCTTCGCGCAGGCGCTGGAGTGGTTCGGCCGCGCCAACGAGTGGGAGCCCGGCGAACGGGCGGCGGAAGGGCTGGTGCTGGCCTATGCCGGCCTGAACCGGCGGGCCGAGGCGCTGGAGGCGGCCCGCCCGTGGCGCGGCACGTCGCGGCGCGTGGACCAGGCGGTGCGCGCGGTGGAGCGTCCCGCCGGCACCGGCGGCCCCGCGGCACCCCGCGGGCCGAGCCCGCTGGACCGCGCCCTCGCCGCGCGCGACTGGAGCGGCTGCCTGGACCTGATCGAGGCGGAGCGGCGGGCCAACCGCTTCACCGCGGCGCTGGCCCAGCAGCGCGGCTGGTGCCTGATGGAGCTGGACCGCCCGACCGAGGCGGAGGCGGCCTTCGCGCAGGCCCTGGCCCTGGCCCCGTCGGCGCCGCCGGCCGAGCGCCGGCGGCTGACCGAGGGGGCCGAGTACGGGGCCCTGCAGGCCCGCCTGCGCCAGGACGACGCCACCGGCGTGGTCCGCGACCTGCCGACGAGCCAATTGAGCGAGGCGCAGCGCCGCGACCTGCGGGCCGGCGCCCTGGCCAGCCAGGCGCTGCGCGCCTATGAGGAGCAGCGCCACCGCGACGCCCTGCGCCTGCTGGACGCGCGGCGCGAGCTGGAGGCGGAGCCGCGCGGCCTGACGCTGATGCGCGGCTGGTCGCTGTACGCCCTGGGCCGGCAGAACGAGGCGCTGGCGGTGTTCGAGGCGCTGGACCGCCGGCTCAGCACCGCCGACACGCGCGAGGCGGTGTCCGTGGCCCGCCGCGCCATCTACAGGGGGGAGTGAGAGCCGTGCCGAAGCCCGCCGTCTCCATCGCCGTCGCCGCGCTTGCGGCCCTCGCCGCCGCCGGCTGCGGGCCCGGCCTGCGCCAGGACACCGGCGACCGGGTGCCGACCACCTGGTCGCGCATTCCCGCCGGGGAGGTGCCCGTCCTGACCGGTGCCGGCGGCATGCCCGCCGCCGTCGGGGCGCGGGCGCGGACGATCGGCGCCCTCTACCGGTCCTACGTGCTGGTCCTGGAGAACCCGACCAGCCTGCCCGGCGAGAACCGCCTGAGCATCGACGTGGAGGCCGTGCCGGACAGCGTGCTGGGCGCCCTGACGCGGCCGGACCGCCCCTTCCCCGTGCCCCTCTACACCGAGGAGCGGCTGCGCGACACGCTGGAGCGGGAATTCCCCGGCCTGGACGCCGACATTGCCCCCGTGGCCGGGCGCAACCGCTACGGGGACTATGATTACGCGGTGGCCGGCGACGCCACCCGGCGGTGCGTGCTGGCCTGGCAGCTCATCGAGGACCGCACCCGCGTGCTGCCGGAAACCCTGTCGGCCGTCCGCCTGGAATGGCGTATGTGCGGCCGCGACGTCACCGCCGCGGCGCTGCTGGCCCCCTTCGACCGGTTGACCCTGACCGCCGCCCCCGACATCCTGGACGCCGGAAGTTACACCCCGCCCCCCGCCGCCCCCCTGCCGCTCGCCCCCGACCGCTGACCGGCGCACCGCAGCCGCCGTTGCCCGATCGATCGCCATCCTGACCTTCGAGTGAAGCGGGGGGTTGGGTGGGGGCCCGCACCGGTACGCTCCGATCCTCAGCTCATGGGCACTCCCGGCGCAGCGCCGCGGCGATCCGGCCGGGGAGGTCGTCCATGGATTCCCCCGGCCGGGGGGCGAACAGGCGCATGGACGGGTACCAGGGGCGCACCGCGGTGCCCAGCGCCGTCCACTCGCCAGCGGCGCCGATGCGCCAGACCGGCACGCCCAGCGCCCCGGCCATCTCGGCCACCGAGGTGCCGGCCGACACCACCAGGTCCAGCGACGCCGTCAGCGCGGCGGCACCGTCCAGATCGTTCAGCAGGTCGAGGCCGGCCGGCCGGTGCAGCCGCACCCCGAAGCGCGCCTCCGCCTCCGCCACCTCGGCGGCGCAGTCGTCGTATTGCAGGATCACCGGGTGCACCCCCGGCACCGCGAACAGCGGCGCCCACGCGGCGAGGCCGGTGTAGCCGGCGGACCGGCGGGCGTCGCGGAACCGGCTGCGCCAGCACAGGCCCACCCGCAGGCCGGGGCCGGCCGCTAAGGGCCGGTCCCGCCACGCCGCCACCGCCGCGGGGTCGGCCCTCAGCCAGCCGGCCCGCGGCGGGAAGGCCGCCAGCGTGCGGCGGTGGTGCAGCGGCAGCGACGCCGCGGGAACGTGCACGTCCATGTCGTCGGGGTCGTCGGTCGCCGCCCGCACCGTCGCCCGGGGGAAGGACCGGGCGAACAGCGGCACCAGGCGCGGATCGCATTCGACGATCACCCGCCCGGCGCGCGCGATCAGGTCGGGGTAGCAGGAGGCGTACATCAGCTCGTCCCCCACACCCTGCTCGCGCCACACCAGCACGGTGCGCCCGGCAAGGTCGCCGCCGTCCCACGCGGGGCGGCGGAAGCGGCGGTCGGGATGGGCGCGGCCGGCGGCGAAGCGCGCCTCCAGCCCGGTCCACCCCGCCACCGCATCGCCGCGGGCCAGCGCCGCATAGCCGCGGTTGAAGCGGGCGAGCGCCAGGGCCGGGTCGGCCTCCGCGGCGCGGCGGTAGGCGGCGTCGGCCGCGTCGGGCCGGCCCAGCGCGTGCAGGGCGTTGGCGTGGTTGTAGTGCCACTCCGCCCGCTGCGGCGCCAGCACCAGGGCGCGCCGCCACGCCCGCACCGCCGCCTCCCCCCGCCCCTGGCGCTGGCGCAGGTCGGCCAAGCCAGCCCAGCCCGCCGGCGCACCGGGGTCCGCCAGCAGCAGGCGCCACCACGCCAGGCCGGCGGCGTCGCCCTGACCCGCCGCCTCCAGCGCCAGCGCCAGGTTGGCCAGCGCCGCCGGGTCATCGCGCAGGCGCACCGCGGCGCGGTGGCACTCCACCGCCGCCTCGGCCCGCCCCTGCGCCGCCAGGGCGAGGCCGAGGTTGCCGTACGCCTCGGCGTACGCGGGGCGTACGCACAGGGCGCGGCCGGCGCAGCGCGCCGCCGCCGCCGCATCCTCCCCCGGACGCAGGGAGGCCAGCGTGTTCCACGCCTCCGCCAGGGCCGGGTCCAGGGCCAGCGCCCGGCGCAGCGCCGCCGCCGCGTCGGCGTGACGCCCGAGAGCGTGCAAAGCCAGGGCGCGGTTGGCGTGCAGCCCCGCCCAATCCGCTGCCTGCGCGGCCGCTCCGGCCAGCGCCGCCTCCGCCTCCGCCGCCCGGCCGAGGGTGAGGAGCAGGACGCCGCGGGCACCGCGCGACTCCGGATCGGCGGGGTCGATGGCCAGCGCCGCCCCGTACGCCTCCGCCGCCTCCGCCGCGGCGCCCAGCGCGTGCAGGGCCCGCGCGTGGTCGCGGTGGCGGGCCGCGGTGCCGCCGCCTGCGGCGATGGCGCGGGCGATCAGGTGGGCGCCGATGTCCGGCCGCCCGGCGGCGGCGGCCAGCCGGCCATAGCCGTGCAGGGCCGCCGGGTGCTCCTGCCGCGCGGCGAGCACGCGCTGGTAGAGGGGTTCCGCCTCCGGCCCGCGCCCGGCGTCCAACAGCCGGTCGGCCGCCGCCGCCAGCGCCGCAAAGGGGTCGGCGGCGTCGCGCAGGCGCCGCAGCTCCGCGGCCATGGCGTGCAGCACCCCGTCCAGCCCGGCGCCGGCGGCACCCGGGCTCCACATGCGCATGGACGGGAACCAGGGGCGGCAACCGGTGCCCTGCATGGTCCAGTCGGGGCCGGCGCTGAAGCGCCACACCGGCACCCCCAGCGCCCCGGCCATCTCCCCCACCGAGGACTGGACGGTGATGACCAGGTCGAGGCACGCGGTCAGGGCCGCCGCCGTCTCCAGATCCTCCTTCAGGTCGGTGTCGGGCCAGCGGTGCAGGCGCACGCCGAAGCGGTCGGCGACGCCGGCGACCTCGTCGTCGCGGGCGTCGTACTGCAGGGCGACGAAGGTGATCCCCGGCAGCGCCCACAGGGGCGCCCATTGGTCGAGCGTGGTGTACTGCGCCTTGCGCTCCCCGTGGGTGCGTCCGCTGCGCCAGCAGACGCCGACGCGCAGCCCCGGCCCGCACGCGGCCAGGCGGTCGCGCCACAGCTCCACCCGCCGCGGGTCGGGCACCAGATAGTCGGTGCGCGGCGGAAAGTCCGCGTAGCGGCGCCGCAGGAAGCGGGGCAGCGAGGCCATCGGCACATGGCGGTCGGCGTCTGCGGGGACCACCGTCTCCCGCCCCGCCCCGTCGACGCTGTCCGCCCGCACCGTCACCCGCGGGAAGGAGCGGGCGAACAGCCCGACCAGCCGCCGGTCCACCTCCAGCACCACATGGCCGGCCACCGCCGCCAGATCGGGCAGGCAGGTGCCGTACAGCAGTTCGTCGCCGATGCCCTGTTCGCGCCACACCAGCAGGCGCAGGGCCGAGGCGTCCTCGCCCTGCCAGCGCGGCACCCCGGGGTCGCGCCCGCCCGCCACGCGGCGCGATTCGAAGCGCGCCTCGTACAGCTCGCGCCCTTCCGCCAGATCCCCCCGGCCGATCAGCAGCAGCGCCAGGTTCCAGCGCGCCAGGGCGTCGCCGGGAGCGTGCGCCAGGGCGTGCCGGTAGCAGGCTTCCGCCTCGCCGGTCCGCCCCAGCGCGCGGAGCGCCAGCCCCAGGTTGACCAGCGCCTCCGGGTCGCCGGGGGCGAGGCACAGGGCCCGGCGGTGGACGGCCTCCGCCGCCGCGGCCCGCCCCGTCTCCGTCAGGATCACGCCCAGGGTGTCGAGCGCCGCGGCATCGTCGGGTGCCAGCGCCACGGCCCGGCGCAACGCCGCCTCCGCCGGCACCACCCGGTCGGCGTCGCGCAGCAGCGTCGCCAGGTTGACCAGCGCCTCGGGATAGGCGGGCCGGAGATCCAGGGCCCGGCGGTAGTGTGCTTGCGCCTCGGCCGGCCGGCCCTGCTCCTGGAGCGCGCTGCCCAGGCTGTTGTGCGCCTCGGGGTAGGATTCGCGCAGGGCCAGGGCCCGGCGGTAGGCGGCCTCCGCCTCCGCCACGCGGCCCAGCGCGTGCAGGACGAGGCCGTGGTTGGCGTGCACCTCCGCCCGGCCGGCGTCGCGGTCCAGGGACTGGCCGATCAGCCGCAGGGCGGCGTCGTGGTGGCCGGTCTGGTGGGCCAGCACGCCCAGCAGATGCAGCGCCTCGGTGTGCTCCGGCCCGGCCGCCGGGATCTGCCGGTACAGGCGTTCCGCCTCCGCCAGGTCGCCGGCCCGGTGCCGCTCCACCGCGCGGGCCAGGAGCCGTCCCGCCGTCATTGCGGACGAAGGGACCGAAAGACGGATGGACCTCTCAAGCGCTCATTCCCTGCGGTCGTCGTCCCCTGCGGTCGTCATCGGCCCGCCGACCGGGCCAGCGTCACGTCAGCATGGCGATAAAGTAGCCCGCCACGACGGCCGTGCCAATGACGCCGGCGACGTTGGGACCCATGGCGTGCATCAGCAGGAAATTGGCGGGATCGGCGCGCTGCCCTTCCACCTGGGCGACGCGGGCGGCCATGGGTACGGCGGACACGCCGGCGGCGCCGATCAGCGGGTTGATCTTGTCGCGGGTCACCAGGTTCATCCCCTTGGCCATCAGCACGCCCGACGCGGTGGACACGCCGAAGGCGACGATGCCCAGCGCCATGATCGCCAGGGTCTCGGGGTTGAGGAACCGCTCCCCGGTCATGGTGATGCCGACGCTGGTGCCGAGGAAGATGGTGACGATGTTGATGATCTCGTTCTGCGCCGCCTTGGACAGCCGTTCGGTCACGCCGCATTCGCGCAGCAGGTTGCCCAGCATCAGCATGCCGATCAGCGCCGACGCGGCGGGGACCAGCAGGATGCAGCACACCGTCACGGACAGGGCGAAGATCACCTTCTCCAGCCGCGACACGGTGCGCAGGGAGCGCATGCGGATGCGCCGCTCCTCCGGCGTGGTCAGGGCGCGCATGATCGGCGGCTGGATCAGCGGCACCAGCGCCATGTAGGAATAGGCGGCCACCGCGATGGGGGCCAGCAGCTCCGGCGCCAGCTTGTTGGCCAGGAAGATCGAGGTGGGGCCGTCCGCCCCGCCGATGATGCCGATGGCCGATGCCTGCTCGGGCGTGAAGCCGATGGCGACGGCGCCGAGGAAGGTGGCGAACACCCCGAACTGCGCCGCCGCCCCCAGCAGCAGCGTGCGCGGGTTGGCGATCAGCGGCCCGAAGTCGGTCAGCGCGCCGACGCCGAGGAAGATCAGCGGCGGGAACAGCTCCAGGTGGATGCCCTGGGAGATGTAATGGTAGAGCCCGCCCGGCGTCTCCCCCGCCGGCGGGTTGATCAGCCCCTCGGTCGGCAGGTTGGCCAGCAGCGCGCCGAAGGCGATGGGCACCAGCAGCAGCGGCTCGAAATTGTGCCGGATCGCCAGATAGAACAGGCCGGCGACCACACCCCACATGATGACCATCTGGATGGTCAGGTGCGGCAGCGCCGTCAGGGACCACATCTCGGACAAGGCTTCCACGACGGCACCTCTCATCCGCGGTCCGAAGGGGCCGGACCGCCGGGTTCTTACGCCATGCGGGCGGCGCGCCATTCGGCGCGCGCCCGCCGTTGCGTGTTCAGTTGATGGTCAGGAGGACCTGCCCCTCCTGCACCGTCGCCCCGGCGGCCACGGCGACGGCGGCCACCGTGCCGGCGCGCGGCGCCACCACGGAGGTCTGCATCTTCATGGCCTCCAGCGTCAGCAGGCTCTGCCCGGCCTCCACCCGGTCGCCCGCCTTGGCGGCGACGGCGATGATGGTGCCGGCCAGCGGGCTGACCACGGCGCCGGGCCCGGCGGGAGCGGCCCCGGCCGCCGCGGGGGCGGGAGCGGGGGCGCGCGCCGGAGCCGGCGGCGGAGCGACGGGAGCGGAAACCGCGGCGGCGACGTCGGACCGGGCGGGAGCGTCCAGCTCCTCCACCGTCACCTCGTACGGGGTGCCCTCGACCGTGATGCGGAAGCGTCTCATAGCGGGTCCTTGTGGGTCTTGGTGGTCCAGCCCCAGCGCACCCGGTGGCCGGCGAAATGTTCGGCGCGGCCGTGGCGGGCCCAGGCGTCGGACCGGTGGGCGGCGGCGCGCACGCGCACCACGCGCCCGCGACCGTCGGTCATGACGGCGACGGCGGCGGCGATGGCGGCCAGATGGTGGGCGGGCACCGCCGGTTCGGCCGCCGGGGCCGGGGGCGGCGCGGCCGGGGCCGGAGCCGCGGCCGGGCGGGCGGCGAAGACGCGGCCGACCAGCGCCAGGAAGCCGGCCAGCAGCGCCAGGACGGCCAGGACGGTGCCGAAGCCCGTCAGGATGAAGACCAGGTGCTCCATGGCGGCGCCTACAGCGGGATGTTGCCGTGCTTCTTCGGGGGCCGGCTCTCGCGCTTGGACAGCAGCGTGCGCAGGGCCAGCGACACGGCGGCGCGGGTGCGCCGGGGCTCTATCACGTCGTGGACGAACAGCTTGCCGGCCGACAGGTAGGGGGAGGCGAACTCCTGCCGGTAGGCGCGGGCCAGCTCGGCGGCGCGGGCGGCGCGGTCGTCGGCCGCCTCCAGCTCCTGCCTATAGAGGATGTTGACGGCCCCTTCGGCGCCCATGACGGCGATCTCCGCGGTCGGCCAGGCGAGCACCAGGTCGGCCCCCATGTCGCGCGAGCACATGGCGAGGAAGGCGCCGCCGTACGCCTTGCGCATGATGACGGTGATCTTCGGCACGGTGGCGGAGCCGTAGGCGAACAGCATCTTGGCGCCGTGGCGGATGATGCCGTGCCGTTCCTGGAACACGCCGGGCAGGAAGCCCGGCACGTCCACCAGCGTCAGCAGGGGGACGGAGAAGACGTTGCACACGCGGATGAAGCGCGCCGCCTTGTCGGCCGCGTCGATGTCCAGCGCGCCGGCCTTGACGTTGGGCTGGTTGGCGATGATGCCGACGACCATGCCGTCGATGCGCCCGAAGCCGACGACGATGTTGGGGGCGAACGCCGCCTGCACCTCCAGGAAGCGCCCGTCGTCCAGCAGCCGGGCGATCACCTTGTGGACGTCGAAGGCGGCGTTGCCGGCCTCGGGGATCAGGTCCTCAATGGCGGGGTCGTCGGCCAGCGTCAGCTCGGGATCGAGGCGGTGCGGCGGATCCTGCATGTTGTTGGACGGCAGGTAGGACAGCAGCTCGCGCACCAGCGCCGCGGCGTGGGCGTCGTCCTCGGCCACGAAATGGATGTTGCCGGAGATGGCGGCGTGCGCCTCGGCGCTGCCGATTTCGTCCATGGTCGTGTCCTGGCCGGTGGCCGCCTTGATCACCTGCGGCCCGCAGATGAACATGCTGGCGCCGCGCCGGGTCATGACGATGAAGTCCATCAGCGCCGGGCTGTAGGCGGCACCGCCGGCGCAGGTGCCGCAGATCACCGCCACCTGCGGCACGACGCCCGACAGCAGGACGTTGCGGTTGAAGACCTGGCCGTAGCCCGACAGGCTCTCCACCCCTTCCTGGATGCGGGCGCCACCGCTGTCGTTGAAACCCACCAGCGGCATGCCGGCGCGGCCGGCCAGATCCATGACGTCGCAGATCTTCTGGGCGTGCATGCGCCCCAGGGACCCGCCGGCCACCAGGAAGTCCTGCGAGAAGGCGGCGATCGGCCGGCCGTCAACGAATCCGCTGCCGGCGACCACGCCGTCGCCCGGCAGCTCCTTGCCCTCCATGCCGAAATGGCGGGTGGCGTGCTGCACGTGGCGGCCGAATTCCTGGAAGGTGCCGGGCTGGAACAGCAGGTCGAGCCGCTCGCGCGCCGTCAACTGCCCCCTGGCGTGACGCTGCGCGATCTTCTCCTCGCTCGCCGAAGCGGCGGCCTTCTCGCGACGCGCGGCGAGGTCCTGCAACAGGTCGGGTCTGATCGCCATGGGAATCCGGTGGGTCGGAAGGACGGTGAGGCGGGGGACCGCGGGCGGTCCGGTCCTACGACCTTAGGGGGCGGCGGGCGGCCGCACCGTGATGTGGATCAAAAGCGTCGCCGCACATGCTCACATCTTCAGGCCCGCCACCCCGTCGAGGGTGACGCCGGCCAGTGCCCGGCGCTCCAGCTTCGCGCCGAACAGCCGGGCGTGGCTGAGGTCGGCGCCGGCGAGGTCGCAATCCCGCAGATCGGCGTAGGAGAGGTCGGCACCGGCCAGGATCACGGCGCGCAGGCAGGCGCCGCGGAAGTCGGCGTAGCGCAGCTTCGCGCCCGACAGATCGGCCCGCATGGAGCGCTTCTCGTCGAACACCAGCGGGCGCAGGTTGGCGCCGCGCAGGTCGGCGTTGTTCATCCGCGCGCCCTTCAGACTGGTGCCGCGCAGGTCGGCCCCGGTGAGGCGGGAGACGCGCAGGTCGGCGCCGTCCAGGTTGGCCGCCTGGAGCTGCACGTCGGTGAGGTCCAGCCCGTAGAAGGTGGCGCGCGGGGCGCGCAGCATGGTCAGGCAGGCATGGGCCAGCGACGGGGCGTGGCGCAGGTCGAACTCCGTCAGGTCGAGCGCCGTGCCGCGGGCGCCGCCGGTGCCCACCCACTGGATGTGGTCGTGCAGCAACTCCTCCAGGGACCGCCCCAGCTCGGCGATGACGCGGCCGACCGGGGCGTCGGTGAGGGTGTCGTCCATCTCCGCGTCGGTCAGGTCGGTCATGGTCATGGCCGCCCCCGTCAGCACCGCGCCGCGCAGGCAGGCACCGCGCAGATCGGCGCCGGAGAGGTCCGCCCCCTCCAGGTTGGAGCCGGAGAAGTTGGCGCCGCGCATGGTGGCGCGCACCAGCTTGCACCCCTTCATCACCGCGTCGGTGAAGTCGGTGTGGATGGCCATGGCGCCCGACAGGCGGGCGTTGGTCAGGTTGGCCCCCGACAGGTCGGCCCCCGACGCCTCCGCCGGGCGGGCGGCGTCCACATGCACCACGCGCAGGCTGCCGTCCCGGTCCTTCTCGGCCAGGGAGCCGTCGCGCAGGTCCGCCTCGAACAGGTTGGCCCCCACCAGGATGGCGCCGCGCAGGCAGGCGCCGCGCAGGTCGCTCTTGATCAGGCTGGCCCCTTCCAGGTTGGCCTGGCGGAGGTCGCAGGCGAACATGGCGGCGCAATCCAGCCGGGCGCCGGACAGGTTCGTCCCCTTCAGCGACGCCCCCACCAGATCGGCGTGCGCCAGGTCGCGCCCCGACAGGTCCAGCCCCGACAGATCGCAGAACGACAGGATCGCCCGCGCTCCCCCCATGCGGGCGTTGCGGAACATCTCGTGCCGCCGCACCACGGCGTCGAGCTGCGCCTGATCAAGGCGGGTCAGGGAGCGGGACTGGGTCATGGGGGCGGGCTCCGATGCTCCCCGATGGTGGCGGCGGCTGGGTTAACGAACCGATAATCGCACCATCCGCCCCGCCCCCGTGCTCACGCCGCGGCGTGCTGCGCCGTGCGGCGGGCGGCGGTGGCGCCGCCCGTGCCGCCGCCGGGGTCGGTGGCGGCAAGGGCCTGGAGGGCATCGTGCAGACGGTCGGGGGAGAAGGGCTTGTGCAGCAGGCGGCAGCCGGTGGCCACCGCCTCGCGGATGCGTTCGGGGGCGGTGTCGCCGGTCAGGATGATGCCGGGCACCGGGCGGTCGGCCAGGGCGGCGATGCGGGTCACCACCTGCACCCCCGTGAGGTCGCCGGGCAGGCGGAAGTCGGTGACGATCGCGTCGGGGATGCCGCCGGCGCGCACCGCCGCCAGGGCGGCGCCGCCGTCGGCGGCGGCGGTCACCCGATGACCCCAGCTTTCCAGCAGAAGCTGCATGCCCGCGCGCTGGACGGGATCGTCCTCCACCACCAGGATGCGCCGGGCCGCCGGCCGCGGCTCGCCGGTCCCGCCGCGGGCGGCGGAGGGGGCGGCCGCCGGCTCCGGTGCCGCCATCGGCACGGTGATCGAGAAGACCGAGCCGCGGCCGGGCCGCGAGCGCACGTCCACCGTATGGCCCAGCAGCGCCGCCTTGCGCCGCACCTTGGCCAGCCCCAGCCCCAGGCCGCGGGTGCGGTCGCGCTCGGGGTTGGCGAGCTGGACGAAGTCCTCGAAGATGCTGTCCAGATGCTCCGGCGGGATGCCGGCGCCGGTGTCCCACACCTCAACCCGCAGCCACTGGCCGCGCCGGCGGCAGCCCACCAGCACACCGCCACCGGCGGTGTAGGCGACGGCGTTGCCCACCAGGTCGCGCAGCATGCGCGCCAGCAGCACCGGGTCGCTGCGCACGGTCGCGGCACAGGGCAGCACCCGCAGCTCCAGCCCCTTGGCAGCGGCGGCGGGGGCGAACTCGGCGGCGACGCCCTTCAGGACGTCGTCCATGGACACCGCGTCGATGGTCGGCTTGACCACGCCGGCGTCCAGCGTCGCCACCTCCAGCAGCGCGTGCAGCAGCGCCTCGCCGCTGTCCAGTGCGGTGCCCATCTTATCGGCGATGGCGCGGTCGCGCGGGTCGGCCAGCCGTTCGCTCAACAGGTGGTGGAACAGGCGCAGCGCCTGGAAGGGCTGGCGCAGGTCGTGGTTGGCCGCCGACAGGAAGCGCGCCTTGGCCTGGTTGGCCCGCTCCTTGTCGGCCAGCGCCGCGATCAGCTTGCGGTTCAGCGCGCTGAGGTCGGCCGTGCGCTCCTCCACCCGGCGCTCCAGCCGGGTGTTGGCCTCGGCCAGGGCGCGCATGGCCGTCTCCTCGCGGTGCAAGCTGCGCCAGCCGACGGCCGCAACGCCCAGCAGCGCCGCCAGGCTGAGGCTGACCACCGCCGCCCCCCGCTCCAGCCGGCTCCACCAGGGGGCGAGCACGGCGGCGCGCGCCACCGACACGCCGGCGAACAGGGGCAGTCCGTCCACCGGCCGGCGCGACCACAGCCGCGCGCCGTCGTCGGGCGCCCACCGCTCCGGCCCGTCGCCGATCAGCCGCCGCCCGTCGGGATGGTACAGGGCGGCGTCGCCTCGCGCGGCGTCCAGCACCGCCGCCAGGTCCGGCCGCGGCACCGGCCCCAGCACGAACCGGTCGGGTTCGCCGTCGGGCCCGGCGATGCGGCGGGCCAGCGCCAGCGACGCAACCCCGCCGACCTCCACCGTCAGCACCGCCGGCCCGGCTCCGCGCGCCGGCCGGTACGCGTCGCCCGCGGTGATCGCCACGGGCGGGCCGGCCAGGGACCGCCCCGCCGCATCGACCACCGCCAGGGCGCCAGCGGTGTCCGCCCCCGCCACGGCAGCCACGGCGGCGCCGTCCGCCGCCTCGTCCGGGTGCTCCGCCAGGCGCTGCGCCAGCGCGTCGACCCGGGCCGCGCGCGGCTCCAGCACCCCCAGCGCCTGCCCGGCCACCGCCGCCGCAGCCCGGCCGGTCTCGGCACCGGCGCGGGCCAGCGTGTCGCGGTGGTCGAGCAGCGTCACCGCCCCCCACGACCCCGCCCCCAGCGCACAGACCGTCACCACGATGGCGAGCAGCGCCGTGCGGGGGGCGAGCAGCGGGATCAGGGCGGGGGCCAGGGAACGGAGCATGGCGGTGGGGCGGTCGGGCTGCTGCGGTCGGGCTGCGGTGGCACGGGCGAACCCGGAACCCTTGTCCGATCAGGGATCTATCGGGTTGTATTCATCCTTTTTCGACGGCGCGGATGTTAACATGCGGTAACTTTGGTTGCGACCTGTCTTGACGTCTATAACCAAGATCATAAGTGACATTCTTCCAATGGACAGGCGTGGTATTTGCGCACGCCTTGCGGATCGAAGGTGACGTTCACCCGTTGTTGCAGGGCGCCATCCATCATTTTCCCAGCGCCGAGGCCCCTCCGTGAGCAAAACACCCAGCGCCCCCCGCGTTCTGCGCCGTTCGCGTGTGCGTGAAGGACTCCCCTACCCCCTGGGCGCCACATGGGACGGTCTGGGGGTCAACTTCGCCCTGTTCTCGGCCAACGCCACCAAGGTGGAGCTGTGCCTGTTCGATCCCGAGGGCCGGCGGGAGCTGGAGCGGATCGAGCTGCCGGAATACACCGACGAGGTGTGGCACGGCTATCTGCCCGACGCCCGTCCCGGCACGGTCTACGGCTATCGCGTCCACGGCCCGTACGAGCCGCGGGCGGGCCACCGCTTCAACCCCAACAAGCTGCTGCTGGACCCCTACGCCAAGCACCTGATGGGGCCGCTGCGCTGGTCGGACGCCCATTTCGGCTACCGGGTCGGCTCCAACCGCGCCGACCTCTCGTTCGACCGCCGCGATTCCGCGCCGGGCATGCCCAAATGCGTGGTGGTCGACCCCGCGTTCACCTGGGGTCAGGATCGCCACCCGGGCACCCCGTGGGAGCGCACCGTCCTCTATGAAACGCACGTGCGCGGCTACACCATGCTGCACCCGGCGGTGCCGCCCCGCGACCGCGGCACCTTCGCCGGCCTGGCGGCGCCGGAGGTGGTGGAGTACATCCGCACCCTGGGCGTCACCGCGGTGGAGCTGCTGCCCATCCACGCCTTCGTGGACGACCGCTACCTGCTGGAAAAGGGGCTGCGCAACTACTGGGGCTACAACACGCTGGGGTTCTTCGCCCCCGATCCGCGCTACCTGGCGTCGGGCGGCACGGCGGAGTTCAAGGAGATGGTGGCCCGCTACCACGACGCCGGCATCGAGGTGATCCTCGACGTGGTCTACAACCACACCGCCGAGGGCAACGAGATGGGCCCCACCCTCTCGTTCAAGGGCATCGACAACGCCAGCTATTACCGGCTGGCGCCCGACACCCGCTACTACATCAACGACACCGGCACCGGCAACACGCTGAACCTCAGCCACCCGCGGGTGCTGCAGATGGTGACCGACAGCCTGCGCTACTGGGTCACCGAAATGCATGTGGACGGGTTCCGCTTCGATTTGGCCACCATTCTCGGGCGTGAGCCGCACGGCTTCGACCAGGGCGGCGGATTCCTCGACTCCTGCCGCCAGGACCCGGTGCTGTCCCGCGTCAAGCTGATCGCCGAGCCGTGGGACTGCGGCCCCGGCGGCTATCAGGTCGGCGGCTTCCCGCCGGGCTGGGCGGAGTGGAACGACCGCTACCGCGACACCGTGCGCGCCTACTGGAAGGGTGACGAGGGCAAGCTGCCGGAGCTGGCGACGCGCATGACCGCGTCCGCCGACCTGTTCGCCCGCCGCGGCCGCCGTCCCTGGGCGTCGGTGAACTTCGTCACCGCCCATGACGGCTTCACGCTGGCCGACCTGGTCTCCTACAACGACAAGCACAACGAGGCCAACGGCGAGGACAACCGCGACGGCCACGCCCACAACCTGTCCTGGAACCACGGGGCCGAAGGCCCGACCGACGACCCGGAGATCCGGGAGCTGCGCCTGCGCCAGATCCGCAACCTGCTGGCAACGCTGATTTTTTCCCAGGGAACCCCGATGCTGCTGGCGGGCGACGAGTTCGCGCGCAGCCAGGGCGGCAACAACAACGCCTACTGCCAGGACAACGAGATCTCCTGGATCGACTGGGAGGCGATCGACGACGACGGCCGGGCCCTGACCGCCTTCGTGCGCCGTCTGCTGGCGCTGCGCCGCAGCCACCCGCTGCTGCGCCGCGGCCGCTTCCTGGTGGGCGCCTACAACGCCGAACTGGACGTCAAGGACGTCACCTGGCTGACCCCGTCCGGCGAGGAGAAGACGACCGAACAGTGGCAGGACCCCATGGCGCGCTGTCTGGGCATGCTGATGGACGGCCGCGCCCAGGCCACCGGCATCAAGAAACGCGCCTCCGACGCCACGCTGCTGCTGATCGTCAACGCCCACCACGACGTGGTGCCCTTCACCCTGCCGGCGGTGGCGGGGGGCAGCCGCTGGCTGCGCCTGGTGGACACCGAAGGCCCCGACCGGGTCGAGCTGTCGGCCAGCCGCACCGGCGACGAGGTCCCGGTGCCCGGCCGCACCCTGCTGCTGTTCGAGCTGATGCCCGACCGGCGGCCGGAAAACGGCGTGAAGTCCGCCGCCCGGGCGGCGCGTGACGGCACCGAGACCGTCACCACCGACGCCACCGCCGGTCAGCCGGCCGGCGTGCCGGTGACATGAGCACCGCGGGGAGGGGCACCGACGGCGTCTCGATGCTGCCATCGGTATGCCCCTTCCCGGCCAATGCCACGACATCGATCTGAACTGCGGTTCAAAGAGCCGGATGTCATGAACGTTCGCGGCCGAGGGCAACACCGCAAGCGGAAGCCCATCCGTCGAAACAACCAGGTGGTACTTGGTTCCTGGCTTGCCGCGGTCGGTGGGGCTCGGCCCGGTCAAGGCACCGCCCCGTTTCGCGCACCGAGCAACGATCCACAACGACGTCCCATGCCTGCTCGGCGGCTTCCGGGCCGGAGCGCACCATGCGGATCAGCACGGCGTGGACGCGGCGCAAGAGGGCCGTTGTGCTCCAGTCCATCAGCCGACGGCGCAATGTTGATTCCAAGGCGCGATCCGGTAACGCCCGACGTTCCCGCCACTGCACGCCTTCCCGCAGGAAGAAGCGAAGCGTCTCAAGGATGGTGACGGTTGGTGCTGGGGGCCGACCGGTTCCCGTGACGACCCGCTCGATCTGGTCAATGAGGCCCGCCACCAGTTCCACCGCTGTCGGCCCCGTCCCCGCCTCCCCATGTCAGATGCAGGGGAAACCGGCGCGAAACCGTTGGATCCCGAAGCGCTGGGGGACGGCGAAGGTGACGGCACGCCCGAGCGATACCGCCGCTTTTCAGAAAATCCGCTCTGTGATGTGCAACTGGATGCTCCTCCATCACGCCGGGAAGATGACGGTCACGATCGTACCACCCTCGTTCTTGATGATCGCGCTGCCGCCGATCTGCTCGGCGAACATGTCCACCAGTTTCAGCCCCAGGGAGTTCTCCCGGCGCTTGGCGGGCATGCCGACGCCGTCGTCCCGGATCGTCAGGTGGTACATGTTCTGAGGCGCGCAGCGCAACTCGACGCAAATGCGCCCCCGGCGCCCCTGCGGGAAGGCGTACTTGAGCGCGTTGCTCACCACCTCGTTGACGATCAGTGCCAGCGGCAGCACCAAGTCCGGCCCCCAGACGGTTTCGGCGGCATCGACATCGAGAGTGACCTGGTCCGGGTCCCGGCGGAACGAGGTCAGCAGGCCGCGGCACAGCGTCTCCAGGTAGTTAGACACGTCGATGGTCTGGTAGCCCTCGGTCTGGTAGAGAAGTTCATGGACCTCGGCCAGCCGGGCAAGCCGCTGACCGGCATCCTGGAGCGCGTCCTTTACACAGCCGCTGTCTTCCTGGTTGGACTGGATCAGTAGGAGCGACTGCGCTGCTTGCAGAGTGTTCTTGATCCGGTGGTTGACCTCCTTGATCATGAATTCCTTCTCGCGCACCGCCTCCTGTTTGTCCTCCAGGGCGGCGCGCAATACGCTCTCCAGTGCAGCCCGCCGCTCGACCTCTTCCTTCAGGCGCTCGTTGGCTTCCTCCAACTTCTTCGTGCGAGCGTGCACGCGCCGCTCCAGGTCCTCCGTCATGCGCTGGAGACGGTCCTCGGCCTGCTTGCGGTGGGTGATGTCGATGAAGGAGGAGAAGTGCTGGACGACGCGGTCCTGATCGTCGGTGACCGTGCTGACCTGTTGCGCTACCCAGATCGCCCTGCCGTCCTTGGTATAGAACTGCACCTCGATGTTGATGTTCTGCCGGGCGCCGAGCGCAGTGTCGATCATGCGAGCCACCTCGGGGTCGGTGTTCTCGCCGCCGAGGAAATGGTAGTTCTGGCCGAGCACCTCCTCGCGATCATACCCGCACATTTCCAGGAAGGCGGCATTCGCATAGATGATGGGGTTGTTGACGATGGTTGGGTCGGTGACCACCATCGGCATGCGCGTGGCTTCGACGGCGGCGACGAATGGACCTCCCACGCGCCCCAACCGCTCGATCTTGTCCTGCGCGGCGCGTTGCGCGCTTCCCCGGTTCTGGTGCTGCTTCTGCTGGCTCGGGTCGGTCATGCCACGGGTTCCGGCTGGTTGCGGTCACCCCAACAGTGTCTGATGAATTTTCGCGCCAAAGTAGCCTGACAAAGGGCTATGCATTTTACGGAACGCTGCGGATTGTGGCCGCCAGATCAACCACGGGTATGCGCTACGGGTCTCGTTGGAGTTCTGGAAACCGCCCTTTAACCTTCGCCAGCAGATCCTCGTTCAGCGACACGTTCGTGGGCCGCTTCCTCGCCGCTGGGTCGTAGGCTGCAATGCGCATGAAATCCTCCTTGCTCATGCGCATGATATGTGCGGCCTTCATGGGTTGACAAACAGCAAGAGGGGCGCCGATAGCGGATGGCGCCCCCCTTCCGCTGCCGGACCCGGCCTCAGCTTGCCAGCACGGTGATGTCGGTGTGGCTGAGGGTGCGGACGTTGAGGGTGGCGATGGCCACCGCCGTCCCCGCCCCGCTGCCGTCGGCGTCGAAGGACAGCACGCCGGTCGCCGTGTTGAACACGAAGGTGGCGTTGGCGGACAGCGGGTTGTCCAGCGCGAAGTGCTGCGCCGACAGGACGCCCGTCGCGATGTTGCCGAAATTGGGCCCGACCACCGCGATGCGGTCCGCCCCGATCTCGAAGTCGGCGATCACGTCGACCCCTTCGCCCGGTGCTTCGATGCGGAAGGTGTCGGCCCCCGCGCCGCCGTACAGCGTGTCGGTGCCGCGGTTGCCCGCCAGCACGTCGTTGCCCATGCCGCCGTAGAGCAC
>NZ_AUCF01000037.1 GCF_000429625.1 Azospirillum halopraeferens DSM 3675 | reverse complement strand
TCCACCGCGATCTCGTCGAAGGGGTTCATGGACATCTTGACGCCGGCGGTCTCAACGCCCGTGCCGTCCGCCTTCACCCGGACCTTCACGTTGTAGTCGACCACCCGCTTCACGGACACGAGGATCTTCACGATCACAGCTCCTTCACGACCTGGCGCAGGACGTACTTCTGGATCTTGCCGGTGGAGGTCTTGGGCAGGGCCCGGAAGACCACCGTGCGCGGCGCCTTGAAGTGGGCGAGGTGCAGGCGGCAGAAGGCGATGATGTCCGCCTCGGTGGTGGTGGCGCCCTCCTTCAGGGTGACGAAGGCGCAGGGCGTCTCGCCCCACTTCTCGTCGGGCCGCGCCACCACGGCCGCTTCCAGCACGTCGGGATGGCGGTAGAGCACGTCCTCCACCTCGATGGTGGAGATGTTCTCGCCGCCGGAGATGACGATGTCCTTCGAGCGGTCCTTGATCTCCAGGTAGCCGTCGGGATGCCACACCGCCAGGTCGCCGGTGTGGAACCAGCCGCCGGCGAACGCCGCCTCGGTGGCCGCCGGGTTCTTCAGGTAGCCCTTCATGACGTTGTTGCCGCGCATGAACACCTCGCCCATGGTCCGGCCGTCGCGGGGCACCGGCTCCAGGGTCGCGGGGTCGGCGACCATCACCGCCTCCAGCATGGGGCCGCGCACGCCCTGGCGCGCCTTCAGCGCCGCCTTGTCGTCCAGCGGCAGGCCGTTCCAGCGGTCGTGCCAGACGCACAGGGTCACCGGCCCGTACACCTCGGTCAGGCCGTAGACGTGGGTGACCTCCCAGCCCATGCGCTCCATGCCCGCGATCACCGCGGCGGGCGGGGCGGCGCCGGCGGTCATCACCTTGACCGGGTGGTCGATGCCCGCCCGCAGTTCGGCCGGCGCGTTGTTGATCATGTTCAGCACGATCGGCGCGCCGCAGAAATGGGTGACCCTCTCGTCGCGGATGGCGGCCAGCACGGATTCGGCGCGCACGGCGCGCAGGCACACCGAGGTGCCGGCGACCACCGCCAGCGTCCACGGGAAGCACCAGCCGTTGCAGTGGAACATGGGCAGCGTCCACAGGTACACCGGCCCGTCGCCCATGCTCCACGACAGGGCGTTGGACACCGCGTTCAGGTAGGCGCCGCGGTGGTGGTAGACGACGCCCTTGGGGTTGCCCGTGGTGCCCGAGGTGTAGTTGAGGGTGATGGCCTCCCACTCGTCGGCCGGCATGGTCCACGGGAAGTCGGGATCGCCGGAGGCCACCAGCGCCTCGTAATCGCACTCCCCGAACCGCTCGCCGGGGCCGGTGAACTGCGGGTCGTCGATGTCGATAACCGGGATCGGGCTGGCCATGGCGGCCACCGCCGGCTTGCCGATGCGGGCGAACTCGCGGTCGCAGATCAGGAGCTTCGCCTCGCTGTGCTCCAGAATGAAGGTGATGGCGGCAGCGTCCAGGCGGGTGTTCATGGCGTTCAGCACGGCACCGGCCAGTGGCACGCCGAAATGCGCCTCGAACAGTTCGGGCGTGTTGGCGGCCAGCACGGCCACCGTGTCACCCCTGGCGATGCCGCGCGCCGCCAGGGCGGAGGCCAGCTTGCGCACGCGCACGAAGGTTTCGCCCCAGGTGCGGCGGGTGGAGCCGTGCACCACGGCGACCCGGTCCGGCCAGACGGCGGCGGCGCGTTCCAGGAAGGTCAGCGGCGTGAGCGCCACATGGTTGGCGGCGTTCTTGTCGAGATGCAGGCTGTATGGGTTGGCACCCATGGCTTCGTTCCCCCGGGGCTCGATCGTCGGCGCGTTGATCGCGGCGTTGCGGCGGAACCTAGCGGGGCGCCTTTTCTCAACTGTCTCCGAAATGTTGCGAATTGTGATCGGCGCGCTCCGGCGGCGCCTCGGTCCATGCGACGTCGCATGCCAGCAGATAGCCGGCGCCGTAGACGGTGCGGATCAATTGCGGCGCGCGCGGGTCGGGCTCGATCTTCTTGCGGATGCGCGAGATGCGCACGTCCACCGCCCGTTCGAAGGGCAGGTCGCCGCGCTCGGTGTCGGCGCTCTGCAACTGTTCGCGCGACAGCACCCGGCGCGGCGCCTTCAGCAGCATGCCCAGCAGCGCCGCCTCCGCCGCCGTCAGCGTCTCCTGCCGGCCGTCTTCGGCGGTCAGCGTCAGGTCGCCGAAGTCGATGGTCCAGCCGGCGAATCGCGCCCTGGCCCCCTCCGACCGGCGCCCGGCCGCCATCAACTGCCGCCGCCGGCGGATCACCGTGTTGACCCGCGCCACCAGCTCGCGCGGCTCGAAGGGTTTGACGATGTAGTCGTCGGCCCCCAGCTCCAGCCCCAGCACCCGGTCGGACACGTCGCCGCGCCCGGTCAGCACGATGACGCCGAAGCGCACGTCCTCCCACAGCTCGCGCACCAGGGTCAGGCCGTCCATGTCGGGCAGGCCGAGATCGACGATGGCGACATCCGGCGGGTCGCGGCGGATCGCCGCCTTCACCGCTTTGCCCGATCCGAAGACGCTGACGGCATAGCCGAAGCCCCCCAGCACCGTGCGCAGCAGATCGCGGACATCGGGGTCGTCGTCGACGACGTATACGAGCTTCCTGGCACCCATGCGATTGTTCGTCTTCTTCGAGGCGTTTCCCCGTCAGCCGGTCGTGCAGGAATGAATGGCGCCGGCCAACTCGCTTTTCTCCCACGGTTTGCGGAGAATGACCAGCCCCTCCCCTTCGTCCGGCACCTCGGTGGCGAAGCCGCTGACCAGGACCACCTTCACCTCCGGCCGGGTGGCGCGCAGGTGGCGGGCCAGGGCCGGGCCGGTCACGCCGGGCATGACCACGTCCGACACCACGAGGCTGAGGTCGTCCAGGTGCTCCACCAGCTCCATGGCCTCGTCGCCGCTCTGCGCCTCGATCACCGACAGGCCCAGGTCGATCAGTTGCCGCCGCATGACCAGGCGGACGTCGGCGTCGTCCTCCACCACCAGCGCCAGCTTGCCCCGCCAGCCGCCGGCAAGCGCGTCGCCGGGCGCCGGTTCGGCCGGGGCGGCGGCGGCGGGAGCCACCGCCTCGTCCGCCGGGCCGGCTTCGGGCAGCAGCAGGGTGACCGTGGTGCCGGCGCCGGGGGCGCTGTCGATGGCGATGAAGCCGCCCGACTGCTTGACGAAGCCGTAGACCATGGACAGGCCGAGGCCGGAGCCCAGCGCCTTGGTGGTGTAGAACGGCTCGAACGCCCGCTCCGCCGCGCCGGCGGCGAAGCCGCAGCCGGTGTCGCGGACACGGATGGCGATCCGGCGGCCGGGGGCCGGCGGCTCGTCGAACCCTTCCGCCGCCGTCCCGTCCAGGGGGCCCGCGGTGATGGTCAGGGTGCCGCCCTCGGGCATGGCGTCGCGGGCGTTGAGCGCCAGGTTGACCAGCGCGTTCTCAAGCTGCGTGGGGTCGGCCATCGCCCGGGCCGTCTCCTGCGGTCCCGGCGTGACGATGGCGATGCCGGCGGGCAGGGAGCGGCTGAGCAGCACCGCCAGCTCCCGCACCAGGCCGCACACCTCCACCGGCTGGGGCTTCAGCGGCTGGCGGCGGGAGAAGGCGAGGAGGCGCGCGGTGATGTCGGCGCCGCGCCGGCTGGCCCGCTGCGCCGGCTCCAGATGGGCGTCGAGGTCGCCGTGGCCGGCGAAGCGTTCCCGGGCGACCGCCAGGTTGCCCAGGATGATGGTCAGCAGGTTGTTGAAGTCGTGGGCCAGCCCGCCGGCGAGCTGCCCCACCGCCTTCAGCCGCTCCGCCTCGTCCAGGTGGCGCCGGCGTTCCACCTCCGCGGTCACGTCGGGGGCCAGCACGAAGAAGCCGACCGTGGCGCCCCGCGCGTCCAGGTGGGGGATCAGGGTGAAGCGGGTGATCACCGCCCGCCCGTGGCCGTCGGTGGCGGCGTAGTCGGCCCCGGCGCTCTCGCCCGCACGGGCCCGGTCCAGCAGGGGGGCGAGGTGGCGGTAGGCGTCGGCGTCCACCGCGTCGCGCAGGCGGCGGCCCAGCACCCGCCCGGCGCGGGCGTGCGGCTGGTCGGCCCAGCGGCGGTTGACGAAGCGCAGGCGTTCGTTGCCGTCGAGATAGGCGATGGCCGCGGGGATGGCGTCGAGGATCAGGCGCTGGCGCGCCTCCGCCTCCTCCAGGGCGGCGGTGCGCTCCCTGACGCGGCTGTCCAGGGTGGCGATGTCGTCCTTCACCCGCTGCACCATGCCGTCGAAGGTGGCGGCGAGGTCGCCGATCTCGTCGTTGCGCCGGATGCCGCTGCGGGCGTCCAGGTTGCCGGCGCGGACCTGTGCGGCGGTGTCGGCCAGCCGGCGCAGCGGCCGCGTCAGCCGGTGGGCGCCCAGATAGCCCATCCCGCCCCCCAGCACCATCACGCCCAGCGACACCGCGAACAGCCGGTTGCCCAGCGCCACGGAGGAGCTGCGCAGCTCCTCCTCGTAGACGCTGGACGCGATGTACCAGTCCAGCCCCTCCACATGGCGGACCCAGCTTATCTTCTCGTAGACGTAATTGCCGGGGTCGCTGGGCTTGTCCCACAGGTAGCGCAGGGTGCGGCCGTCGTGGGCCGCCCCCTTCAGCGCCTCGCCGATCAGCGCGCCGGTGGCGGGATCGCGCAGGTTGCCGAAGGCCGTGCGGTCGATGTTGGTGTTGGGGTGGATGATCATGCGGCTGGAGGAGTCGAAGATGTAGACGTAGCCGGTGCGCGCGATGCGGATGCCGAGCACCGCCTGGCGCAGTTCCTCCACCGCCGCGTTCAGGCGGTTTTCCACCACCGTGTCGATGTCATCCATGTAGGCGCCGGCGCCGATCACCAGCCCGTGCCGGGGCAGGTGGCGGAAGTAGGACATCTTGCGCACCGGCGGGTCGCCGCCGGGCCGGCGCCAGGGATAGACGTGGTAGCCCTCGCCCTCGTTGCGGGCGCGGGCGATCATGTCCGGCACGATCAGCCCGCCCCGCGGGTCCTGCACCTCGGCGGCGCTGCGGCCGGTCCAGTCTGGGTCGGGGTGGGAGAGCAGGACGGCGTCGTAGTTGGTCAGCCAGATGTAGTCGTCCTTGCCGTAGCGGAACGCCTTCAGCCCGTCGTAGATCAGCCGCTCCGCCTCGTCGCGGGAGATCTCGCCGCGGTCGGCGCGGTCGAAGACGTAGTCGATGTAGCCGGCGGCCAGCGCCACCTTGGTGCGCATCTCCGCCCGGAAGGTGTCGATCACGTAGGCGCGCTGTTCGTCCAGGCCGGCGCGCAGCCTGGCGACCATCTCGTGCACGTTGTCCAGGATGGTGCGGCTGGCGTCCAGCTCGATCCGGTAGACCGACTCCTTCACCAGCGGCACCGACAGCAGATAGTAGGAGCCGGAGAACAGGACGACCCCCAGCAGGACGCCGGAGAACAGCCGCAGGAAGAGACGGGAGCGGACCATCGCAACTCGCACGCGGAAGGCGGGATCGGCCCCGACCATGGCGCCAACCGCCCCGCCGGGGCAAGCCCCTCCGGCGTCCGCGGTCCGGACACATTTCGTCACAATTTCGGGAAAATCGGGAAACAATCGGGTGATAGGACAGCGCCCCACGATAACCAAGTTGTCCGGGGGAAACATGTCCGATCCTGTCTACCGGCGGGTCCGCGAAAACCCGAAGTTCAGGGAACTGGTCAGAAGGCGCGGGCGGCTGGCGCTGACGCTGTCGCTGATCGTGCTGGTATCCTATTACGCGCTGATGATGGCGGTGGCCTTCGCGCCCGACGCGCTGCGGACGCCCATCGCGCAGGGGTCGGCGATCTCCATCGGCTTTCCGCTGAGCGCCGTCGTCATCATCGTGTCGTGGCTGCTGACCGGGGTCTATTCCTACTTCGCCAACGGCGCGTTCGAGGACCTCAACAACGAGATCGTCGCGGAGAGCGGGCAATGAGGACGGCGTTCGCCGCGGCCCCCGCCGCCCTTCTCGCCACCCTTCTCGCCACCCTTCTCGCCGCCGGCCCGGCGCTGGCGGCCGGCGACATGGGCGCCGCCGACAAGCAGGCGGTCAACCCCATCGCCATCGCCATGTTCCTGGCCTTCGTCGGCGCCACGCTGGGCATCACCTACTGGGCGGCCAGGCGCACCCGCTCCGCGTCGGACTTCTACACGGCGGGCGGCGGCATCTCCGGCTTCCAGAACGGGCTGGCCATCGCCGGCGACTACATGTCGGCGGCCACGCTGCTGGGCCTGTCCAGCCTGGTCTACCTCACCGGCTTCGACGGCATGGCCTACACGGTCAGCTTCTTCGTGGGCTGGCCGATCATCCTGTTCCTGATGGCGGAGCGGCTGCGCAACCTGGGCCGCTTCACCTTCGCCGATATCGCCTCCTACCGCCTGGACCAGTCCAAGGTGCGCACCTTCGCGGCGATGGGATCGCTGACGGTGGTGTGCTGCTATCTGGTGGTGCAGATGGTGGGCGCCGGCCAGTTGATCAAACTGCTGTTCGGGCTGGATTATGCGGTGGCCGTGGTGCTGGTCGGCGTGCTGATGGTGATCTACGTCACCTTCGGCGGCATGATCGCCACCACCTGGGTGCAGATCATCAAGGCGTGCCTGATGCTGGGCGGCGGCCTGCTGCTGCTGTTCCTGGTGATGCTGCACTTTGGCTTCAGCCTGGAGGCGGTGGCCGCCGGCGCGCTGGAGTCCCATAAGAACGGCGCCGGCATCCTCGGCCCGGGGTCGCTGCTGGCCGATCCGGTGTCGACCGTGTCCCTGTCGCTGGGCCTGGTGTTCGGCACCGCCGCCCTGCCCCACATCATGATGCGCTTCTTCACCGTCCCCAACGCCCGGGAAGCGCGCAAGAGCGTGTTCGTCGCCTCGGGCCTGATCGGGATGTTCTTCCTGGTGGTGTGCATCCTGGGCATGGCGGCGATCTCCATCGTCGGCACCGATCCCCGCTTCTTCGAGGGCGGCGTGGTCGGCGGCAAGCTGGTGGGCGGCAACAACATGCCGCTGATGCACCTGGCGCAGGCCATGGGCGGCGACCTGCTGCTGGGCTTCATGTCGGCGGTGGCCTTCGCCACCATCCTGGCGGTGGTGGCCGGCCTGGCGCTGGCCGGCGCCTCGGCCATCGCCCACGACCTGTACGCCCGCGTCATCCGCAAGGGCAAGGCGACCGAGGCGGAGGAGATGCGCGTCTCCCGCCTGTCGTCCCTGGCGCTGGGCGTGGTCGGCGTGGTGCTGGGCATCCTGTTCGAGAAGCAGAACGTCGCCTTCCTGGTCGGCCTGACCTTCGGCATCGCCGCCTCGGCCAACTTCCCGGTGCTGATCCTGTCCATGTACTGGAAGGGCCTGACCACCCGGGGCGCCCTGTGGGGCGGGCTGGCCGGCCTGGTCTCGGCGGTGACGCTGGTGGTGCTGTCGAAGACGGTGTGGGTGGCGGTGATCGGCTATGACGCGCCGATCTTCCCGTACGAGCACCCGGCCCTGTTCTCCATGACGCTGGCCTTCCTGGTGACCATCGTCGTCTCCCGCCTGGACACCAGCGCCCGGGCGAAGGCGGAAATCGCCGCCTACGACGACCAGTACGTCCGCTCGCAGACCGGCATCGGCGCCGCGGCCGCCTCGGCCCACTGATACCGGCGGCATCTGAAGGATGCCGCCGGTATCACCCTCTCGATCAATGCTAACGCATTGATCTGCCGGGCTTTACGGTCGGCCATTGATGGAAGTGATCAATTGCCGACCGTATGACACGGCCGCTTCCCCACCCGGTCCGTGCGCCGGCCCGGATCGGGTGGGGGTGGCGCCATGACCTGCGGGGTTATGGCGTCTCCGCCCGCCCCCTGTCAGGGTGGGTCCATCGCGCCGGCAGCGCCGGCGCCGGGATGGACGGAGAAGCATCATGCCCACGCTCGCCATGGCGCTCCTGAAGGGCGCCGCATCGGGTCCGGAGGTCGTCGAGTACCTGACGCGCATCGACGCGACGCTGGCGCCGTTCGGCGGTCGCTATCTGGTGCACGGCGGCCCGATCGAACGGGTCGAGGGGGACTGGTCGGGGGACCCGGTGATCATCGCCTTCCCCGACCGCGCCAGCGCGCGCGGCTGGTACGATTCCCCCGCCTACCGGGCGATCCGGCCCCTGCGCACCGGCACCATCACCGGCGACGTGATCTTCGTCGACACGGTGCCGGAGGATCACCGCGCCACCGACATCCTCGCCGCGGCGGGGCACCCGCCCGGCGGCGGCGCCTGAGCTTTCGAAGGCCCCGCCGGTCCCGTCAGCCGGCGCCCGCTCCGGGCGTGCCGTGCCACCGCTCCAACCGGTCCACCGCGAAGCGGACCAGGTCCGGTGCCTCGAACAGGCGGCAGGGCGCGTCGCCCACCCTGCCCGACCGGTGCGGGCGTTCGGCGACGTAGGCGCGCATGACGGTTTCCACCGCATCCGGCTGCCCCGGTACCGCGTATTGATCGAGGATGCCGTTGGAGTCGTAGTCCTCGGCGCGGACCCAGACCTTGCGGCCGTCGGCGTCGAGGACCGGCATCGCGTACGTGACCCGCCGCTTGCCGGGAACTGCGGCAACGGCCTCTGCGTAATGCAGCACGGTGACCGCATCCAGCGGCGCGCCCAGCAGCAGCACCCGGCCGCCGACGGCGACGAACCGGTCCAAGGGTGAGCCGGGGCCGAACGCATTGCCCGGCGCATGGCCGGCCACGAGACCTTCTGCCAGCGGGCCGATGGCGGCCATGGAGGCATCGGGATGGTCACTGCGGCGCGCATCCGGATGGCGCACGATGAAGGCATTGAGTGCGCCGAAGCCCGGATAGGTCCCCGCGGTCGCCGGATCGAACGCGGGCCAGGCGTCGCGTTCCTGCACGGTCAGGGTGCGGCTGTTGAGCGTTTCCTCATAAGGAGACCGGTCCCACGAGACGTAGGCGAGAAGCGTGCCCTGTGGCGCTATGGCGTCGAGAAGCGCCCCCACCACCGCATCCGGCCCGCCCTCCACCGAGCCGACCGCCCGAAGCGATGCGTGCACCATGACCACGTCGCCCGGACGCAGCCCCAGGCCCCACAGATCACGCATCAGCCCGGCACGCGTTCGGGCACCGGCCTCTCCCGTCATGGGCGCCCCGGTGGCGGCGCCCCCGGATGCCCCCCTTCGGCGGCAGTGAGGGCGGCCGTGGCCATGGCGTCGACGTAGGCTTCGGGCAGATCCACCGCGCTGTCGTCGTCGACGCGGCCGGCCGCGGCCAGCACCTCGTCGGCGCGGCCGGGGCTGAAGCCGGCGGCGACCATCGCCTGTTTCAGCACCTCGGTCGCCGCCCGGGCACCGGCCGGCCCGACGACGGGCGCCGGGGGCAAAGGCGACCCGCCGGCGGACAGACCGTAGGCGTAGCCGAACCAGGCGTTGCGCACGAAACGCTCCAGCACGCCGGCGTCGTCCACTCCGACCAGCACGCCGGCCAGATAGCCGGCGGCACCCTCGGGCACGTCGCCGCGCACGCCGCAGGCGTACATGAGGTGGGAGGTGGTGACGTACCCCGCCGCGGCCAGGGCCATCAGGGCGGTTTCGGGCAGCGTCAGCAGCAGGTCCTCGTATTCGGCCGGGTCCAGGTCGCCGATGGCGAGGTGGAACGCCTGCGCCATCTCCGCGTCGCTGCGGCCGTCCCCGGGGGTCTCGTCACCGAACAGGCCGCGGGCGACGTCCGCCACCACCCTGTCCATCGCCTGCCGCGCGTCCATGCCCGCCTCCGTCCGTGACCGGCCGCCCGCAACGGGGGCCTGCCGGTCGAAATGGGGGCGGCGGAGCGGCGGGCCAAGGCCGCAGCGGGACCTACCCCGCGGTGATCGGGCACACGGTGGCGCGGGTGGCGCGGGCGAGGTCGCCGGGGGCGAGCGCGATCTGCAGGCCGCGGCGGCCGCCGTTGACGACGATCTCCGGCAGGGCAGCGGCGGCGTCGTCGAGGAAGGTGGGCAGGGGCCGGCGCTGGCCCAGCGGGCTGATGCCGCCGACCAGGAAGCCGCTGCTGCGCTCCGCCGCGGCGGGGTCGGCGAGGTCGGCCCGCTTGCCGCCGGCGCGCGCCGCCAGCGCCTTCAGGTCGAGGCGGGCCGCCGCGGGGATCACGGCGCAGACCAGCCGCTTGCCGTCGATCTCCGCGATCAGCGTCTTGTAGACCACGGCCGGGTCCAGCCCCAGCGCCGCCGCCGCGTGCAGGCCGATGGCGTCGGCCGACGGATCGTAATCATATTCGAGCAGACGGAAGGACAGCCCCGCCGCCTTCGCCGCGTTCACCGCCGGTGTCACCTTCGCCGCCATGCCCCGTCCACCCCGTCGCGCCGGCGCCCGCTTACGACACCCGCTCGCCGGCCCCGTCGAGGAACTCGGCCAGGCGGAGATCGTCGCGCCGCCGGTGCTCGTACACCAGATGGATCAGGAACGGAACCTCCCGGCGGGCCAGATCCCCGTCGCAGCGCAGCGCGCTGTCGGTCAGCTTGTGCAGGACACGGCGGATCAGCGCGTGGTCGGCCGCGTGGCGGGTGGCGTCGGGATAGCCGCGGTCGGCCATCAATCGGTTCTCCCGGTCGAAATGGCAGTCCAGCGCCTCGCTCAGCCGCTGCAACCCGTCGGCCAGGGCCGCGTCGGACGGGTGGTCGAGGCTGTCCTGGTACACCTGCCCCAAATGGTCGAGAATCACCCCGTAGCCGGCGTGCAGGCCGTGGTGATCGAGGCTGCCCATGACACGGTCTCCCGTCCCGCAACACCCGGCCCGTTCCGCCGGGGTCGCCCTTGAGCCCTCAATGGTGCAGAAGAATCGACGGCACTTCAATCGGCCGTGTACATGGTATCGCTGAGACCGGTTGTCGCAGATGCAACGAATACGATTTGCGCTGTATTCGGCGCGTGTTTTGCCAATATTGCGCGGGTTACCGGCGGGCGAAGAACATGCGCGTCAGCATGCCGGTCATGGTCACCGGGCGCCGCGGCATGAGATCGAAATCATAGCCGCCGCCGCCCACGGAATCCGCGGCCTTGTCGTGGGTGTCGCGGTCGCGCAGCGGGAAGGCCAGCACCTCGGCGCAGGCGAGCGGGATGGCGTCGACCGTGGCGACGGTGTCGCCGTCCTCGGGAACGTCCTCGTCCTCGGCGCTCACCGCCGGCGGCAGAGTCACCACGGTGGCGGCGGGGCGTGCGGCATCGCTGCGGGCATTGGCGGGCGCGGACGCCGGGGCGGGCGCAGCCGGTGCCGCCGGGCGGGGCGCCATCATGCCCGCGGCGAACCGGGCGAACAGCACCGCGGGGTGGCGGGTGCGCTCCCCGGCGGGGCCGGTGCCGGAGTCGAACGCGGCATGCGGCCCGTGCGTGCCGGTGCGGGCCAGAGCCTCGTTGATGCGGGCGAAAGCCTCGATGTCCTTGATGTGCAGCATATGCCCGTGTCCCTCGCAAGCGGGTGCCCGGCGGCCTGACGATCCGCCATTGTGCACCGCAGCATAGGTCGTGTCCAGACATATGTGACCTGAGGTGCGCGGCCCCCTGTCTAGCGCGCCTGTGTTACGGTTTGACGGTCGGTTCGCGCACCGTCAGCATCAAAATGAAACCCAGCGCGAAGAAGACGAGGATGGAGGCCATGCCGGCCCGCTGGCTGGCGAATGCTTCGGTGGCCAGCCCGAGGGCGAGCGGACCGAAGATTCCGACGACCCGGCCCGACAGGTTGTACAGACCGAACATTTCCGCCTGCATGGTCGGCGGGGAAAGGCGCGCCATCAGCGACCGGCCGGCCGCCTGGGCCGGCCCGAAGAAGAAACCCAGACCCAGCGCCAGCACCCAGAACGACGCGGTCTCGGTGACCAGCAGCAGCGGCACCCCCGTCACCATCAGCCCGGCGACGCTGATCAGGATCGTCCGCTTCGAACCGATCCAATCGTCGATCCAGGCGAAGCCGATGGCGCCTGCACCGGCCACCACGTTCAGGGCGATGGCGAAGATCACGATCTCCTGGAAGCTCATGCCGAAGGTGCCGGCGGCGTAGAGGCCGCCGAAGGCGGTGATGGTGTTGATGCCGTCGCGGTAGAAGGCGCTGGCGATGAGGAACCGCAGGATCTGGCCGTACCGGCGCACCTCCGCCACGGTGCGGCGCAGGGTCGCCAGTCCCTCGCGCACCGACGCGCCGAGGCCGAGGCCGGACGCCGGCGTGTCGGGAACGCGCAGGAACAGCGGCAGGGCGAACAGCCCGTACCACACCGCCACCAGCAGGGCGGTGGCCCGCACGTTGGCCTGGTCGTCGGCGGGGATCAGGCCGAACAGTGGCGCCTCCGCCTGCACCAGGCCGAACAGCGACACCACCAGACAGGCCAGCCCGCCGAAATAGCCGACCCCCCAGCCCCAGCCGGAGACGCGGCCGATCATGGCGGGCGGTGCTATGGCCGGCAGCATGGCGTTGTAGAAGACGTTGGCCAGTTCGAACGCGATGGTGGCCACGGCGACCAGCACCAGCGCCATGAGGGCGTAGGAAGGGTCGGGGCGCACCCACCACAGGGCCACGGTGCAGGCGATGCACATCAGCGTCAGCACCCCCAGCCACGGCTTGCGCCGGCCGGCGCGGTCGGCGATGGCGCCCAGCACGGGGCTGAGCACGGCGATGGTGATGCCGGCGGCCGCCATGGCGCGGCTCCACTGGGCGGTGCCGGCAACCTCGTCGGCCGCCACCGCGCGCATGAAATAGACGCTGAAGACGAAGGTGGAGATCACCGTGTTGAACGCCGACATGGCCCAGTCGTACAGGCACCAGGCGGCGATGGCGGAGCGGCTGCGGGCATCCATGGCCGGCCCCCCGCTCACCGCCGGAACCCCAGGCCGGCCAGCAGCGCCCCCACCTCCGGGTCCTCCAGCGCGGCCAGGAAGCGGTGCACGGCCGGGCGGCCCATGCGCTCGCGCGGGATGACGAAGTCGTAGTGTTCCTCAAGAAGGGGCAGGAAGCCCAGGCCGTACAGGCGGGCGACGCTGTCGATGGCGACGCCCCAGTCGGCCCGCCCCTGCGCCACCGCCGCGGCGACGGCGTTGTGGGACTTGGCCTGCGTCCAATAGCCGGCGGGGCGGGCCGCCCCCAGCAGCCGGTCGGTGAGGATGCGCGTGCCGCTGCCGACGTTGCGGTTGATCATCAGGCGGTCCGGGTCGGCCGCGGCGGCGGCTGCCGCCGCGGCGCCATCGGACCCGGCGAAGCGGGCGTCGCCGGGGCGGAACACCAGGCCCTGCATGCGGCGATAGCCCTGCACCAGCTCCAGCCCCGGCTTCAGGAACGGCGTGTTGTACGCCCCGGTTTCGGCGTCCATCAGGTGGACGGGGGCGACGTCGCACTCGCCGCGCCGCGCCGCACCCAGCCCGCCCATGGAGCCGACGTTGAGCGCCTTGACGCTGAGCCCGTCGCGCACCAGCCGGCCCAGCACGCCGTCCAGGCCGGGGCAGTGGCTGCCGATGACGATGAGGTCGGCGGGCTCGGCGTTGCGGCCGATGAGTTGGACATCCACCGGGCTGCCCGCGTCCACCGCCTCGGCGTCGGCCGGCACGGCGATGAAGCCGTCGGCGTGGCTGAAGGCGGTGACGGAGCCCGACCCCTTGCTGAGGGGATAGGCGGCCAGCCCCCCTTCGTTGGTCCGCACCAGCGCGACCATGACATACTCCGTGCGCCCGCGCTCCGACCCGATGCGTACGGGCAGGGTCGCCGGCACCGTCTCGCGCTCTGCCGGCGGCCGGCCGGCGAAGGCGCGCAGCACGGGGGCCACGAACTCGTGGAAGGTGAAGGTGGCGGAGGTGGGAAAGCCCGGCAGGATCACCACCGGCTTGCCGCCGGTCACCGCCAGGCACAGGGGCTTGCCCGGCTTCAGCGCCACCCCGTGGGCGACCACGCCGGGGTCGGTCAGGCGGCTGACGATGCGGAAGGACAGGTCGCCCGCCCCCTTCGACGTGCCCCCCGACAGGATCAGCGCGTCGTGGCGCAGCCCCTCCTCCACCAGGCGGGTCAGCGCCGCCTCGTCGTCGGGCGCCACGCCCAGGCGTACGGGCTCGCCCCCCAGCTCGCGCACGGCGGCGGCGAGGATGGCGCCGTTGCTGTCGTACACCGCCGCCGGCCGGATCGCCTCGCCGGGCGGCACGATCTCGTTGCCGGTGGACAGGATGGCGACGCGCGGGCGGCGCCACACCGCCACCGCCGCCACGCCGATGGCGGCCAGCACGCCGATCTCCCGCGAACTCAGCGCCTGGCCGGCGCGCAGCACCGTCTCGCCGCGGCCGATGTCGGACCCGGTGGCGGCGATGAACCGGCCGGGCACCGCGGGCTTGCGGATCTCCACCCGCACGGCACCGTCGCCGGCGTCCTCGCGCAGTTCGGTCTGTTCCACCATGACCACGGCGTCGGCCCCGCGCGGGACCATGCCGCCGGTGGCGATGACCGTGGCGGTGCCCGTGCCCACCGCCAGCGCCGGCACCGTGCCGGCGGCCAGCACCTCGCCGTTCAGGTCGAGCACGCGGGGGCGGTCCTCGGTGGCCCCCTCCGTGTCGGCGGCGCGCACGGCGAAGCCGTCGACCGAGGAGCGGTCGAAGCCCGGCACATCCACCGCCGCCACCACGTCGCGCGCCAGGATGCGGCCGAGCGCGTCGTCCAGCGGCACCGTCTCCTCCCCCAGCGGGGCCAGGCGCAGGTGGGCGGCGAACCGCCGCCACGCCTCGTCGCGGCCCGGCACGGTGAGGAACTGCTCCTGCCGGGCGGCCTGGTTCACGAACCGCCGGACCTCGTCGTTGGACACTCTGATTCTCCGTTGACCGTGTGGCGCCGCCGCCGTCGAACGCGGGTCACCATAACCCGGCGGCGGACCCGTCATAAAGCCGGACGGTCGTCTCATCCCCGGGGGCCACCCCCTCGCTTTGCGCGGGGATGAGCACGAAGCCGTCGGCGCGGGCCAGCGCCGCCGCACCCGGCACGGCGGCCGAGGCCAGCGGCTCCACCCCGTCGTCGCCGGCCAGCCGCACCCGGTAGAACTCGGCCACCCCGATCTCCGACACCAGCTTGCGGCGGGCGCGCCGGCGCACCGCGGGGTGCGGCAGACCGGCCGGCCGGCCAGCCAGCCGGCGCACGGCGCGCCCGCCCAGCGCCTCGTACACCGCCCAGCACGCGGCGGGGTCGCCCGGCAGCAGCACCACGGGCACACCCCCGGCGTGACCGAGCCCGCCGGACCCGCCGGGCCGCAGGGCCAGCCCGTGCAGGGCCAGCCCGCCGGCGTCGGCCAGCGCCAGCGGCGCCACATCGTCGGGGCCGACGCCGCTGCGCCCGGCCAGCAGGATCAGGTCGGCGCCCGGCCGGCGCAGTTCGGCGGCCAGGGCGGCACGGTCGGCCGGCAGCGGCCCGGCACACTCCGCCACCCCGCCGTCGCGGGCCACCAGGGCGGCCAGCAGCGGCGTGTCGGCGTCCGCCGCCCCGCCGCGCGGGCCGCCGGCGATGAGGATGCGCACGCGCGGCGCCGGCACCGCCGCCACCCGCGCCACCCCCAGCGCAGCCAGCAGCGCCACGTCCTGCGGCCGCAGGATGCGGCCGGCGGGCAGCAGCTCCGCCCCCGCCGCCGCCATCTCGCCGCGGCCGAGCACGCCGTGGCCGGGGGCCACCGCCTCCGCCACCTCGATCCCCGGGGGCGACGCCACCGCCGACTCGACGGGCACCACCGCGTCCGTGCCGGGCGGCAGGGACTCCCCCGCGGCCACCGCGACGGCGGCGCCGGGAAACAGCGACAGGGGGTTGTAGGTGTCGGCCCCCAGGGTGTCCGCGGCGCGTACGGCGTAGCCGTCCCACAGGGCCACCGGCCCGGGCGGGTGATCGGCCGCCGCGACCACCGCCTGCGCCAGCACCCCGCCGGCGGCCGGGGCGGCGGGGCGCGCCGGCAGCGCCGCGGTGGCGGCGTCGACCCGCGCCAGCGCCTCGGCCAGCGTGGCGCGGCGGCGGAAGCCCCGGCCGCGCACGTCGTCCGGGGGGTGGGTGTCGGCCATGGCGTGCGTGCTCCTCAGATGCGGCCCTCGGCGGCGGCCCGCTCGAAGGCGGCCAGAGCCCGTTCCAGGCGCCACTGTACCCGCGCCTTGTCGCTGGCGTCGAGCAGCGCGGCGCAGGCCGCCGGCAGGGCGCCGGAAGCGGGGTCGACGGCGGGGTCGGCGGCGGGGTCGGCGGCGGCGCAGGCGGGGGTGCGGGTGGCGGCGCGCGGATCGGCCCACAGGCTGGCGCCGGGCAGGAAGCTGTACTCCAGCCCGTTGCGGGCGTTCTCCACCAGGGCGGCGTAGTCCAGCCCGTGGGTCTGCACCGCCCGCTGCAGCTCGTGGGTGAGGTCGGAGCGCGCCACCCCCTCGTCGTCGGTGGTGATGACCGTGGGAACCCCGGCGGCGCGGTACAGCGGGAACGGGTGGTCCTTGCCGCGGATGCCCAGGATGACGTCGTTGCTGGTCAGGTTGATCTCCACCGCCACCTTGCCCTCGGCCATGGTGCGCAGCAGGCCGTAGGGGTCGTCCTCGTACATGACGGAGACGCCGTGGCCGATGCGCCGGGCGTGGCCGGTGGTCACCGCCTCGCGGATGTGGAAGCGCAGCTCCTCCGGCGGCACCAGGCCCAGCGTCAGTTCGCCGGCGTGCAGGGCGACGTTCATGGACGGCTGCCCGCCCCGGAGGTGATCGATCATCGCCATGTGCAGGCGGTAGTCGGCCAGGGCGGTGGGGTGGTCCTCCGGCGCCACCAGGTTCATGCCGACCACCCGCGGGTCGGCGGCGGACAGGGCGAACGCGTACACCATCTGCGCATACACCTGCGACGGGGCCGCCGTACGCGACACCTGCTGGAGATAGCGCACGGACACCCCGCAGCCCGGTGCAGCCTGCGGCGTGCCGCAGCGCTGAAGCCCCGTGCGCCGCGCCTCCAGGGCGTCGATGTCGCGCCGGCCGGCCTCCACCTCGGCGGGCAGGCCGTTGGCCATCAGCCACGCGCGCATGGCCGCGAAGTCGCCGGTCCACGGCAGGGCGCGGCCCAGCGCGCGCACCCGGTCGCCGCGTGCGGTCGACATCAGCTCGATGTGATGGACGCCCTGGCGCCCGGCGCGGTCCACCACCTCGGCGGCGAGCGCCGCGGCATCGTCGTTCGCGGCGGAGAAGCGGCCGAAGGTGGCGAAGAACTGGTCGTGGCCGCTGGTCCCGTCGGTGGCCACGAAGGACCGCATGGACAGGGCGTTGACGATGCGCGTGTGCAGGCCGTAATCGGTCAGTGCGGCGGCGGCCGGCGGACGCCCCCTGGCGGCATCACAGGGCGGCGTCGGCGCGGTGAGGGTGAGGGTGCCCCGGTCGAAACAGAGGCCGGCGGCCGCGGCGGCACGCACGTAGGTTTCGGCGTAGACCGCTCCCGACAGGTGGGTGTGCAGGTCGGCCCCCTTGGGCATGGCCTGCAGGAAGGCGCGCAGGGCCGGCGGCTCCTCGCGCACGGCGGCGAAGCGGCGGGCGGCGGCCCCGTCCATGGCATCGGGGACGGCACCGGGGGTGCCGGCGCCGGGCAGGCCGGCGCAGCCGACGGCCAGGAACAGGGTGAGGGCGACGGGCATCAGGCCCGAACGGTTGCGCGGCATGGGTTTCGGTTCCCCCTTTTCGGTTCGTTCGGCGCTACAGTGGGACAGGCAATTGAGGCGGGGCAACGCCCCCGCGCGGGGGTTGCGGAGGCGGCAGCATGGAAACGGGAGCGCGCGCGCTGTTCGATGCGGCGGAGGTGCGGGCGGAGCGCACGGTGGCCGGCCTGCGCATCGCCGTGGCGGTGCTGCTGTTCCTCGCCTTCGCGGCGGCGGTGCTGTCGAACGCTCCGCACGACCGCACGGAGCTGACGCGCCAGATCGCCGTCGCGCTCGGGTCGCTGGCGGCCTATTTCACCTTCGGCGTGATGACGCTGCGGCTGGCGGGGTCCGCCGCCTACCGGCCCTGGATGGGATGGGCCTTCGCTACGCTCGACCTTGTGTTCGTCGCGGTCAACGTGATGATCTCAGTCGATAACACCGGGGTGCCGTCCAACTACGCCGCGGCGTTCCCGGCGGTGTGGCTGATGCCCCTGGTGCTGGCCTTCGGGGCGCTGCGCTACAACCCGTATCTCCAGGCCTATCTGGTGGTGCTGACGGGGCTGGGCGTCGCCGCGACGATCGGTTTCGGGGCGCTGCCGGGGGGCGCCGACCGGCCGCCGCCGGCCGCACTCTCCCTGTTCTTCGGCGCGCCGCCCAACGTGATGCGCGGCGTCATGGTGGTGCTGGCCGGGGCGGTGCTGGTGCTGGCGGCGCACCGCGCCCGCACGCTGCTGCGCCGGGCCATCGCCGAAACGCGGCGGCGCGCCAACCTGACGCGGTTCCTGCCGCCGCAGATCGCCGACCGCCTGGCCGACGGCAGCGAGGCGGAGCTGCGGCGGGGCCGGCGGCAGACCGCGGCGGTGCTGTTCACCGACGTGCGCGGCTTCACCGAACGGGCGGAAGTGCTGGACCCCGAAGCCCTCGGCGCCTTCGTCAACGGCCTGCGCGCCTGCGTCGCCCGTGCCGCCGGGCGCACCGGCGGCGTCATCGACAAGTTCGTCGGCGATTCGGCCATGGTGGTGTTCGGCGTGCCCGCCCCCGGCCCGGACGACGCCGGCCGGGCGCTGGCCTGCGCCCGCGCCCTGCTGGCGGAGGTGGAGGCGTGGAACGCTCTGCGCGCGGCGGCGGGGGAGGACGCGGTGCGCATCGGCATCGGCGTCCATTGGGGCGAGGTCTTCTGCGGCGCGGTCGGCGACGACACCCGGCTGGAGTTCACCGTGCTGGGCGATACGGTCAACGTGGCGGCGCGGGTGGAGCAGACGACCAAGACCGCCGGCCATGCCCTGATCGTGACGCGGGAGCTGCTGGACGCCGCCGGCGAGGACCCGGCGGGCGGCGGCTGGACCGCCCTGCCCGCAGCTCCCCTGCGCGGCCGCCACAGCGCCTCCCGGCTCTACGGAGCGGTCGGCGCACCGGCGCCGGTCCCGGGGTAAACGCCGGCGCCGCAGAGGATTGCGCATGGAAGCCGACGGGCTTTTACTCAATCTTTACCCGCCCGGACCTGACGGGATCGCGGCAACGGCGCGATACGACTTGACAGAGCGTGCGGAATGTCTACCAACAACCGTACGGGGCCAACATCCGTACGGGGTATGTCGCGATGCCGCGTCCGGGCCATGGTGCATCCCGTCCACGCGCCCGAGACGGAGCCAGACCGCGATGACCGACGCCACCCCCACGATCAACGACGCCATCCGCGCCTTCCGGGCCGGTGACCTCGCCGCGGCCGAGCGGGCGTGCCGGGCGATCCTGGCCGCCGACGCACGCGACGGCGGCGCCCTGCACGTGCTGGCCCTGATCGCCGCCAGCGCCGGCCACGCCGCCGACGCCATGGACCTGCTGGACCGCGCGGCCGAGGCGGCGCCGACCGACCCGTCCGTCTTCAACAGCCGCGGCAGCCTGTATTACCAGATGGAGCGCTACGGCGAGGCGGAGGCGGCCTTCCGCCGGGTGCTCGCCCTGCGCGAGGACCTGCCGGAGGCGCACGGCAACCTGGGCAACGCGCTGAAGGCGCAGGGGCGCGCCGCCGAAGCCGAGGCCTGCTACCGCCGCGCCCTGGAACTGCGGCCCGATGCGCCGGAGATGCACAACTTCCTGGGCGGGGCGTTGCGCGACCTGGGCCGGTTGGAAGAGGCGGAGGGCAGCTTCCGCGCCGCCCTGGAGCGCGCGCCCGACTATCCCGACGCCCGCTACGGCCTGGCCGAGGTGCTGGCCACGCTCGGCCGGCCGGAGGCGGCGGCAGAGGCGTTCCGCGCCGTGATCGATGCCGTTCCCGCCTTCATCCAGGCGCGGGTCGGACTGGCCCACGCGCTGCACAGCCTGGACCGCGCCGACGAGGCCATCGCGGCGATCGACGAGGCCCGCGCCCTGGCGCCCGACCACCCCCTGGTGGCCTTCACCCGCCGCCTGATCCATTCCAACGCGGTGCCCGGCTGGCATCTGCCGATGATCAACGACACGGAGCGCAACGACGCCTACCGCCGCGCCGTGGAACGCGCCGTCGGCCCCGACAGCCTGGTGCTGGAGATCGGCACGGGGTCGGGCATCGTCGCCATGATGGCGGCGCGCGCCGGGGCGCGCCGGGTGGTGACCTGCGAGGTCAACCCGGTGCTGGCCCGCGTCGCCGCCGAGACGGTGGCGCGCAACGGCTACGCCGACCGCATCACCGTGGTGCCCAAGCTCTCCACCCGCCTGGAGATGGGCACCGACCTGCCGGAGAAGGCGGACGTCTTCGTCTCCGAACTCATCAACATCGGCATGCTGGCGCCGCGCATGCTGTCGGTGCTCCAGCACGCCCGCACCCATCTGGTGAAGCCCGGCGGCGCCATCATCCCGCGGGCCTCCACCGTGTACGCCATGCTGGTGGACGCGCCGGAGCTGGCGCGCATCAACCCGGTGGGCACGATCGACGGCTTCGACATGTCGGCGATGGACGTCTTCCGCTCCCCCGGCTACGCCCAGATCGACCTGGGCGCCGACGTCCACACGCCGCTTTCGGACCCCTTCACCGCGCTGGAGTTCGACTTCACCCGCAACATGCCCGAGGAGGGCCGGCGCCAGATCGCGGTGCCCGTCACCGCCGCCGGCACCTGCCACGGCGTCGCCTTCTGGTTCGACCTGTTCATGGACGAGGAGGTCGTCTACCACTCCGCGAGCCGCGCGCGCACCAACCACTGGAAGCAGGCCATCGCCTTCTTCGATCCGCCGCTGGCGGTGCAGCCCGGCGACACCGTGCGGGTGGTCGCCCGCTACGATGCCAATCAGATCACGTTCGACCGGGCGGAGTGAACCCGTTCTGGTTGTATATTGCCGAAAAACCCGGCGCTGCTTCTCCTGCGCACCGATGATGCTTATGCCGGAGCGCCGTTTTGCGCCGATTGCCGGACGCAAGCGGTCTGTGCTAACGTGCCGATGAATGGTTGAAATTCCAAATTATCTTGGAGCCATCGGCATCGTGACTTGCGGGACGGTATGAAATACTCGCGCCGGGCTATCGTTTTGCAACGAACGGCGTCCTTCGACTGGTTCGGTGTGGTGCGGACGGGGATCGCGTTGCGGGTTGCCGCACTCCGCACCCTGGGATGGAACACCCGGGTGGTCGATCCGTCGGCCCTCGGCGGTGACGCCGGCTTCGCCGGCGCAGACCTGGTGCTGGCCGACAACGGAATTGCCGCGGCGCCGGACGCCTTCGCCGCCGCCTGCCGGAACCTGGCGCCGGGCCGGCTGGTGATGCGGATCAACAACCCCGCCTATTTCGCCCACAGCCGTCTGGCCATGGCCGTCGCGCGGCGCGCCGATCCCCGGGCGTTGCTCGGCTTCATCGACATGGACGGGCCGGACTACGCCGCCGGGGCGCTGGGGTCGCCGGCCCGGACCTGCGCGGCGCTTCCCCTGCTGGTGCCGCCGCGCGACCCGCCGGTGCCCTGGCGGCAGCGGACGGAGGCGGTGACCTATGTGACCGGCTACCCGATCTTCGTGCCCGAACGCGACGACTGGCGCATCCGGATGCCGCAGCACGCGGCCACGGCCGACGCCCTGGCGGAGCGGATGGAAGCCTGTCCCGACACACCGCTCTGGCGTCACGCCGCGGCTGTGTTCCGGCAGCGCGGCGGTGCGCTCGTTCCCTGGACGGGGGATGGCGCCGTGCTGATGGAATGCGTGGGGCGTTTCGTCATCGCCCGGGCCAAGCGGCGCCTGCTGGCTTTCCTGGCGCGTTTTCCCTGCCGCTTCGTGACGCCGGGCTGGCCGGCCGGCCTTGACCGCCACCCGGGGGCGACGGTCGACGGACCGATGCCGTTTCCGGATCTGGTCGAGGCGGCCGGGCGCAGCCGTGCCGTCGTCAGCCACGCGCCCAACCTGATGGGGGGCGGGCTGAGCGAGCGGATCCTGAATGCCCTCGCGCGCGGCTCCGTCGGTGTCGCCGGCCGGACGCGGGCGACCGCCGGCCTGTTCCGGGAGGGCACGGACCTGCTGACCTTCACCGCGGATACCGACACCCTCGGCGCCCACCTGGAACGGGTGTTCACCGGCGACCCCGACCTGGAGAGCGTCGCCGAGACCGGCCGCCGCAGTGTCGAACGGTTCGCCCCGGTGCCGATGATGAGTGCCCTGCTGGACGCGGCGTTTGCCGCGCCGGAGGCGTGATGCTGCCCGTCCTGGTTCCGGACATGCCGCCGCCCGAGGCGCTGATGCCGCTGCTGGAAGCCATCGCCCGGTCCGGCCGGTTCACCAATTTCGGCCCGATGGTCGGCCGTTTCGAGCGGGACCTGGCGGATCTGCTCGGTCCCGGAGCGGCGGTGTGCACCACCTCCTCCTGCACCGCCGCGCTGGAGGCGGCGCTGGGCGTGCTCGACCTCGCCCCGGGAACGGCGGTCCTGCTGCCGTCCTTCACCTTCCCGGCGACGGCGCTGGCGGTGTGCCGGGCCGGGCTGCGCCCGGTGTTCTGCGACGTCGACCCGCAGACCTGGACGCTGACGCCGGCCATCGCCCGCGATGCCCTGCCCCGCGCCGGCGCCGGCACCGGCGCCGTGGTTCCGGTGGCGGCGTTCGGTTGCCCGGTGCCGGCCGACGAATGGTCGGCCTTCAGCCGCGACACCGGCGCGGCCGTGGTCGTCGACGCCGCGGCGGCGCTCGGCCGGCAGGGGTTGGCGGACGGCCTGCTCGTCGCCTTCAGCCTGCACGCGACCAAGCCGCTGGGGATCGGCGAAGGGGGGCTGGTGGCCGGCCGCGACGCCGACCGCATTGCGCGCGTCCGCCGCGCCATCAACTTCGGCCTGGAGAACGGCACGGTGACGGCCGGCGGCTTCAACGGAAAGCTGAGCGAGATGGCCGCGGCGGTCGGCGTGTTGCAGCTCGCCCGCCGTGAGGACGTCGCGCGGCGCCGGCTCGCGGTCCGGCAGGCGTACCGCGCCGCCCTGGCGCGGCTGCCGGGCGTCCGGCTGCAACGGGACGACGGGGACGCCGCCGCCGTCCTGGTGGTGCAGACCGGGGTGCCGGCGGAGACCGTCGCCGCCGCCCTGGCCGATGCGGGCATCGAGACGCGGCGCTGGTACGCGCCCCCCCTGCACCGCCAGCCGCGGTTCGCCGGATGCCGTCGCATCGGCCCCGACGGCGGGCCGGACCTGCCGGTCACCGACGGTCTGGCCGACCGCGCCATCGGGCTGCCGTTCCACGGTTTCCTGACCCCGGACGACGTGGGCCGCGTGGTCGGTGCCCTGGCCGCGGCGCCGGACCGGCACCGCCCGCCCGCCGGGGGCCGGGCATGACCGGCGCCCGGCTGCCGTCCTGCGCCGAAGCGGTCGCATCCTGGCTGGCACGGCTCGGCTGCGAACGCGTCTTCCTGGTGCCGGGGGCGCGGATCGACCCGCTCGTCGCCGCGGTCGCCGACGGCCCCGTCCTTCCCGTGGTCGCCCAGAGCGAACTGGGCGCCGCCTTCATGGCCGACGGCCACGCCCGCCGCACCGGCCGGCCCGGCGCATGCCTGATGACCGGCGGTCCCGGCACCGCCTATGCCGCAGCGGGCGCGATCACCGCCCGGCTGGAAGGGGTGCCGGTGGCCTTCGTCAGCGGGTCCCCGGCGGCGGACGAGGGCGACGGTGCCTTCCAGGACACGGGGTGCGACGGCTGGCGCGACGCCGCGGTGATGGAACGGGCGGTGGACCTCAGCCTGGAGGCGGGGGCGCCGGCGGCGCTGCCCGCCGTCCTGGCCGACGCCGCCGCCCGACTGGCCGGGCGCCCCGCCGGTCCGGTCCACATCGTCCTGCCCCTGGACGTCCAGGACGCGCCGGCACCGGCCATCGCTCCGCCCGCCGCCGCCCCGCCGTCGGCAGCACCGTTCGACGCCGGCGCCCTCGACGGCATGGCGTCGCTGCGGCACCCGGCGCTGGTCGCGGGACCGGCGGCGCTGGCGGGCGGCACGCCGGAGCTGCTGCGGGCGGTGGCCGAAACCTACGTCCTGCCCGTCGTCACCACCTTCGCCGCCAAGGGGGCGATCGACGAGGACCACCCGCTGTGCCTCGGCCCGATCGGCTACGGTGAGGGACTGCACGCGACCCGCCTGCTGCGCCGGGGCGATCTCGGCGGGCTGCTGGCGCTGGGCGCGGACCTGAGCGAGCGCGATCCCAACGGCCGGCGCCCCGGCCCCCTGCCCGACCTCGTGCTGCACGCCACCGATCCCGCGGCGGCGCTGGCCTGGATGCTGGAGAACCGGGACGGCCGCCTGCGGGCCCTGGCCGCCGGCGCGTCCGCCCGCCGCGCCTGGATCGCCGGGCTGCGGGCCGGACCGGGCCGCCGCCCGTGCCGGCCGCCGGAACCGGGGGAGGCCATGGCGGTGGACACGCTGGTGACGGCCCTGCGTGCCGCGGCACCGCGCGACACCGTCCTGTTCTGCGACGCCGGCCTGTTCCGGCCGTTCGTCGGCCATCACTGGACGACGCCCTTCGCCGGGGGATTCCACGCCGCCCCGCGGACCGCACCCATGGGGTGGGCCATCGCCGCCGGCATCGGGGCCAGCCTGGCACACCCGCACACGCCCGTGCTGGTGGTCACCGGGGACGGCTGCATGCGCATGCTGGGTCCGGAGCTTGCGACGGCGGTGCGGTACGGCGCCCCGGTCACCGTGGTGGTGAGCGACAACGCCATGCTCGGCAACGTCCATCTGCGCGCCCGCGCCCGCACGCCCGGCGCGGCGGCCCTGTCGCTCCTGCCCCGCATCGACTGGGTCGCTTTCGCCCGCTCGCTGGGCGCCGCGGCGGTCGCCGCCGACACGCCGGCCGCGGTTGCCGATGCCCTCGCCGCCGCACGGCGGATCGCGGGGCCGTTCGTCATCGCCGTTCCCACCCGCGCCGATCCGTTCGGTGCGGATGGAGTCACGGCACCACCGCCACCATGAAGAAGCCCATGCGAATCCTCCTTCTGAGCGCCGGGAGCCTGTGCGCCCGCAACGTCATCGACGCCCTTGCCCCGCACCGGCGGGGGCTCACGCTGATCGGAACCAACAGCCTGGCGGCGGCGGGGGTGTTCGACTGCGATGCCGCCCACCGGGTGCCGCCGGCGGCCGATCCGGACTATGAACCGGTGCTGGCCGCTCTCATCGACCGCGAGGAGCCGGACCTGGTCATCCCCACCCGCGACGACGACGTCCTGGCGCTCGCCCGGCTGAAGGCGGCGCGGTCCGGGTCCACCCGGCCGGTGCTGCCGGTGGGCAGCACGGCGGCGGCCGCGATCATGGACGACAAGCTGGCCAGCCATCGCTTCGCGGTGGCCGAGGGCCTTCCCTTTGCCGCCACCGTCGCCACGCCGGAGGAGGCGCTGGCCCTGGGCGAGGCCCACGGCTACCCGCTGATCGGCAAGCCGGCGCGCGGGAACGGGTCGCGCGGCGTGGTGCTGCTGCTCTCCCCCGACCACGTCCGGCGGGCCTTCGCCGACAGCGGCATGGTGGTGCAGCCGTACCTGGACCCCTCGCCCGACCTCACGGCGGCCCTTCCCGACCTGTCCGCCGGTGTCCCCTTCTTCTTCTCCCTGCCGGAAACCGGGCAATATTCGGTGCAGGTGGTCATCGGACCCGACGGCGACGTCTCGCCGCTCTTCGCGTCCCGCAACACCATGGTCTGCGGGCGGTGCGAATGGTCGCAGCGGACGACCGACCCGGCGCTCGCGCGGGCCGGCATGGACTTTGCGCACAGCATCCGGCAGGCCGGCTGGGTCGGACCGTTCAACGTGCAGTTCAAGCGCACGCCGGACGGGCGCTACGTGGCGTTCGAGATGAACGGCCGCTTCACCGGCACCACCTCCGCCCGCAGCCATCTGGGTTTCGACGAGGTGGCGGAGGTGCTGCGGCGCTTCACCGGGTGGAGCGGCGACGACTCCTGTCCGGCGGCACCGGTCGCCGCGGTGCAGAAGATCCTCACCGACCATCCGCTCCCGGCGGCGGACGCCGAGCGGTTCCGGGAGGACGGGCGGTGGCGCAGATCCTGCTGACCGGGGGGAGCGGCTATCTCGGCGCCTGCGTCGCCGACGCGCTGGCCCGGCGGGGTCTGCCCTTCGCCGGCCTTCCCGGCCGGTTGGAGGCGGTTGCCCCGCACTCCCTGCGCGCCGACGTGGTCATCCACGCCGCCGGCGCCCTGCGCCACCGCATGGATGAGGCCGACCGGTCGAACCGCGCGGGCATGGCGGCCCTGATCGCCGGACTGGACCGGCCGACGCCGGTGGTGTTCGTCTCCAGCCGGTCGGTCTACGGTCCGCACGGCGGTGACCGGCCGCTGACCGAATCCGACCCGGTGGGGCCCATCGACGCCTACGGGCGAAGCAAGCTGGAGGCCGAACGGCGGCTGGCGGCCAGCGGCCACCCCTTCGTCATCGTGCGGGCGACGACGCTGATCGGCCGGGGCCCCGGCGGGGCGGGACGGTCGTTCCTGACCGCGGCCGCGCGCACCTGGATCGCCGGCGGCACGGTGACGCAGTACACCCCCGACCGGCCGCACGACCACCTGGATGTGCGGACGCTGGCGGACGCGCTGGTGCGGATCGCCGCTGCACCCGGTGCGATCGACGGCCGGATCGTCAACGCCGCCGGTCCGATCCGCAGCGTGCACGCGACCATGGACGCGCTGGCCGCGGCGGTGCGGCAGCACTGCGGGCGCGCGCCGGCGCTGCGGCGCTGCCCCGAGCCGGCTCCGCCGGCCCCGCTCCTGGACGGCGGGGCGTTCGCGCGGCTGTGCGGACCGCCGGAGCCGCCGGACGACCGGGTGCTGTGCGCCGACCTCGTGGCATTCCTGGCGGCGCAGACCGCCCGGCCGGGCTGACCTCACCCCTTCTCGCTGTCCAGGTGGGCGAGCAGGGCGGCCGGGTAGCGCTCCCCCGCGGCCGCACCGGGCGGCAGCGCCTCGGCCAGGGCGGCGCGGTCGGCGGCGGACAGGGTGAGGTCGAGGGCGCCCAGCGCCTCGGCCAGCCGGTCGCGCCGGCGCGCGCCCACCAGGGGGACGATGTCGGTCCCCTGCCCCAGCACCCAGGCGATGGCCACCTGCGCCACCGTGGCGCCGATCCGCTCCGCCACGGCGCGCAGGCGCTCCACGAGGGCCAGGTTGTGCTCCAGGTTGGCGCCACGGAAGCGCGGACCCATGGCGCGGAAGTCCCGTTGCGCCCCGTCGGCGGCGCGGTCCTTCGTCCAGTGGCCGCTGATCAGGCCGCGGGACAGCACGCCGTAGGCGGTGATGCCGATGCCCAGGTCGCGGCACGTCGGCAGGATGGCCGCCTCGATGCCCCGGGAGATCAGCGAGTATTCGATCTGCAGATCGGCGACGGGGTGCACGGCGTGGGCGCGGCGGATGGTGTCGGGACCGACCTCCGACAGGCCGATGTGGCGGACCAGCCCGGCCGTCACCAGGTCGGCGATGGCGCCCACCGTGTCCTCGATGGGCACCGCCGGGTCGAGGCGGCTGGGGCGGTAGATGTCGATGTGGTCGACGCCCAGCCGCTTGAGGGAATAGGCCACGAAGGTCTTCACCGCCGCGGGGCGGGCGTCGTAGCCCAGCCAGGCGCCGTCGGGTCCGCGCAGGGCGCCGAACTTGACGCTGATGACGGCGCGGTCGCGGTCGCGGCCGCGCAGCGCCTCGCGGATCAGCATTTCGTTGTCGCCCATCCCATAGAAGTCACCGGTGTCCAGCAGTGTGATGCCGGCGTCGAGGGCGGCGTGGATGGTGGCGATGCTCTCGCTCCGGTCGGCCGGGCCATAGAGGTCCGACATGCCCATGCAGCCGAGCCCGAGCGCCGAAACCGCCGGGCCGCGGGTGCCGAGGGTGCGCTGTTCCATGTCCATGGTCCTTGCGTGATTCCGGCGCACCGACGGGTGCGCCCCTGTCCGCCGGCACCATAGGCGGACGCGCCGCTGTGCGATAAGATGGACAATATCGAAAGCCCTGTCTTCCGGAGCGGACAATGACAGCGCCCGACCTGCGCGACCTCGCCGCCTTCGCCGCCGTGGCCCGCCACCGCAGCTTCCGCCGCGCCGCGCGGGAGCTGGGGGTGCCGGTGTCGAGCCTGAGCCAGCGGCTGCGCGACCTGGAGGAGCGGCTGGGCGTGCGCCTGCTCAACCGCACCACCCGCAGCGTGGCACCGACCCAGGCGGGGGAAACCCTGATGGAGAGCATCACGCCGGCCCTGCGTGCGGTGGAGGAGGCGCTGGACGCCGTGCGCAGCCTGGACGGGGAAGCCTCGGGGCGGCTGCGCATCAACGCGCCGGCCCCGGCGGCGGAACTGGTGCTCGCTCCCATGGTGGCGCCCTTCCTGGCGCGCCATCCCCGCGTGACCCTGGAGATCGTCGTCGAGGCCGAGCTGGTGGACATCGTCGCCGACGGCTATGACGCCGGCGTGCGGTATGAGGAAAACCTGGCCCGCGACATGATCGCGGTCCCGCTGGGCCCGCCGGAGCGCTACCGGATCGTCGCCACCCCGGCGGTGCTGGAGCGGTTCGGCACCCCGCGCGAGCCGCGCGACCTGATGGACCGTCCCTGCATCGGCATCCTGTTCCCCGGGCGCAGCCGCAAGGACTGGGAGTTCGAGAAGGACGGGCATACGTTCCGTCTCCCCCTGCCCTACGTCTTCGCCACCAGCCACGTCCACCTGCAGCTCCGGGCCGCGCTGGACGGGGCGGGTTTCGTCATGACGTTCGAGGGGTATGTCCGCGAGGCGCTGGCCGACGGGCGCCTGGTCAGCGTGCTGGACGACTGGTGCCCGCCCTTCTCCGGCCCCTTCCTCTACTATCCCAGCCGCCACCGGCAACCGCCGGCACTGGCCGCCTTCGTGGCCTTCGTCGCGGCGTGGCGCGCGCGGGAGCGGGAGCGGGGCGACCGGCTCATGCCGGCCGGACCATGACGGGGGTGATCATGGTCCGGCCGGATCACGCCTCCTCGTCGATTCGCGGTTCGCAGGTCACCGGGAAGGAGACGGAATTGGCGATGAAGCACTTGCGGTGGGCCTCGTGATGCAGGCGTTCGGCGAGCGCCCGGTCGACGCCGCGGGCGATGGTGACCGCCGGGCGCAGCACCACGCCGGTGAAGCGGCCGCCGCCGTCGGCGTCCTCGGCCATGATCCCGGCGGCGGTGTCGGCATAGGCGACGACGCGCACGCCGGCGGTGGCGCACAGGTGCAGGTACCACAGCATGTGGCAGGCCGACAGGGAGGCGACCAGCAGATCCTCGGGGTTGTAGCGGCCGGGGTCGCCGCGGAAGGCCGGGTCGGCGGAACCCGCCAGCACCGGCCGGCCGGGGGCGGTGATGTCGTGGTCGCGGCCGTAGGCCCGGTAGGATTCGGTGCCGGCACCGCGGTTGCCCGTCCAGGTCACCGTGGTCTCGTACCGGTGGGTGCGGTCTGCGCTCATGCTGTCCTCGCGGCGGGCTGTCGTCGGATGGGGAGAGCGTGGCGCGGGTGCGTCCGCGCCGGCAAACGAATTCCCGTCACCCGCGGGTGAGCGGCGGTCACCGCCGGCGGCATTACTCCGCGGCGTCCGGCTCCCCGGCCAGTTCGCGGCTCAGCCAGTCGCGGAAGGCGCGCACCTCCGGCCGGGCCAGCGACGCCGGCGCGCACACCAACCAATAGGCGGTGGCGGCGCGCACCGGGGGCCCGAGCACCGGCACCAGCACACCCGATTCCAGGTCCGCGTCGACCACCGGCCGGCGCCCCATCGCCACGCCCAGCCCGCCGGCCGCGGCGTTCAGGGCGTACTGGATGGTGTCGAAGCGCAGGCCGCGCCCGAGGTCCAGCCCGGTGACGCCGCGCCGCTCGGCCCAGTGGGCCCAGTCGGTGGTGGCCCTGGTGACGTGCAGCAGCGTCTGGCCCATCAGGTCCTGCGGCCGGCGGATGCGCGGCGCCAGGTCGGGGGCGCAGACGGGCACCAGCTCCTCCGTCACCAGGTGCATCACCTCCAGGCCCGGCCAGGGGCCGGTGCCCATGCGGATGGCCATGTCGACGCCGTCGCGGGGAAACTCCACGGGGCGATGCGCGGTGTCAACGCTCAGGTCGATGCCGGGGTGGGCGTCCTTGAAGCGGCCCAGCCGCGGCACCAGCCAGCGCAGCCCGAAGGTGGGGGCGGCGCTGATCGACACGATGCGGCGCGGGATGCGGCCCGGCACCGTCTCGGTCGCCCGCGCCAGCACGTCCAGCGCGGCGCGCACCTGCCCCACGTAGGCCGCCCCCGCCTCGGTCAGGGTGACGGTGCGGTTGCCGCGGGTGAACAGGGGCGTGCCGATCCAGTCCTCCAGCACCTGCACGCTGCGGCTGACGGCGCTGGGGGTCAGCCCCAGCTCCTCCGACGCCTCCTTGAAGCTGAGGTGGCGGGCCGCCGCCTCGAACACGCGCAGGGTGGACAGGGGCGGGAGCCGGTATGCCATGGGACCCCTCCGCCGCGGTCAGTCCGGACGCCGCGCCCGCATGGCCGCGGCCACCCGGCGCTCGCCCTCGCCACCCCCGGACAGGCCGTCGATCACCCCGTCGACGTCCGCCGCCGGGCGGTTCTGGCTGAGCTTCCACTTGCCCTCCAGCCGGTCGATGCGCAGGCGCACGCCGACGATGCCCGCCAGCAGCGCATCGACGAAATCGGCCGGCGCGTCGGCGACCGCCCAGGGCTCGGCGCGGCCGGCCTCGTACCGGTCGGTCAGGGCGGTGACCACCGCCAGCAGGCTGTCGCGGTCCTCGAACACCTCCAGCGGGCCGTACGCGTGCACCGCCACGTAATTCCAGGTGGGCACGACCTTCCCGGTCTCCCGCTTGGTGGCGTACCAGGAGGGGCTGACGTACGCCTCCGGCCCCATGAACACGGCCAGCGCCGGCACGCCCGCCGCGGCGGTGCGCCACTGCGGGTTGGCCCGCGCCAGATGGCCGATCAGCGTGCCCCGGGGGCCGTCGCGCTCGTCCAGCAGCAGGGGCACGGGCGTCGCCACCGGCCCGTCGGGGCCCACGGTCACCAGATTGGCCAGCCCGATGGCGCGGATGGCGTCATGGAGCACGGGCGTGCGGTCTTCGCGGAAGGCGGCGGGCAGGTGCACGGGGGCGGGTCTCCGCTGGGGTCGGCCGTCCCGTCACTGTCGCCGCACCGCGGCCCGGACGGAAGTTCCGGATTCGGAACGCTGCCATGCCGAAACGGTGCCGTGGCGCCGGGTGACCGGGGCTCCCCCTCAGGGCGGCTCCCCGGCCCCCTGCGGTGGCGGTGGCGGTGGCGGTGATGGTGGCGCGGCGGCGGGCTGCCACCACGGCGTCAGCAGGCCCAGCCCGGCGAACCGGACCACATGGTGGGTGGCGACGAAGGCAACGTCCAGTCCCAGGGCGAAGGCGACGATGGTCATCGCCTCCACCCCGCCCGGCGCGTAGGCCAGCCAGAGCTGCCCGAAGGGCAGGCCCAGCAGCGCGCTGCCGGCTGCCGCGAACGCCGCCGTCAGCGCCAGCGCCAGCCCGACGCTCTCCAGCGACGGGCGCAACGCCCCCAGCAAGGCGCGCGGCGTCACGCCGCGAAAGCGCACGCCGATGACGGCGCCGGTCACCACGAAGCTGACGGTCAGCAGCCAGTCCGGCAGGCGGTGGCTGGCGATGCCGGAGCCGTAGAGCACCGCGCTGGCCAGCATCGCCCCCATCATCACGCCGCCGGGAGCCCGCAGCCGGTGGAATACCGCCGCCGTCGCGGTGCAGGCCGCACCGACCAGCACCAGCTCCAGCGGTTCGCTGCCGGCGTCGGCGACGGCCGGGACACCGCCGGCGGGGGCGGCGGCCAGCGCTTCGAGAACCCGGGGCATGACGGCGACCAGGGTGAAGAGGCGCAGGCTCTGCGCCAGGGCCACCCGCATCAGATCGGCCCGGCTTTCGGCCGCCAGCACCAGAACCGGTCCCAGCGCCCCCGGAATGGCCGCGAAGCGGGCGGTGGCGCGGTCCCAGCCGTGCACCCGCTCCAGCCAGAGCGAGCACAGCACGAGGCATCCCACCATCGACGCGGCCAGCAGCACCATGCTCAGCGGCCAGGTGGCCATCCGGTGCAGCGTGTCCGGCGTCACGCCGGTGCCCATGGTCAGCCCCAGCATGATGAAGGCCGCGGTGCTCAACGGGTTGGGCAGGTGCAGCGGCAGGCCGGCCAGAGCCGCGCCCGCCACCGCCACCATGGCCCCCGTCAGCAGCGCCGCCGGCAGCCCCGCCGCCTGGAACAGCCCGCCGCCGAGGACGGCGAGCGCCAGGGTGAGGGCGGTGCGGCCCGCCGTCACTGGTCGACGACGCTGCCGTCGCGGTGGCGGCGCATCGACACCTTGCGGGAGATCGCGGGGCGGATGCGCTCGGCGTCCTCCACCACGTTCAGGCCCAGGCCGGGGCGGTCGGAGGGTGCCATGAAGCCCTGCTCGACGGAGAACGAACCGTCGACGATGTTGGCGCCCAGCAGCGTCGGTGTGGACTCCATGACGTAGTTCTCGTGGCCGGTGGGATACTCGACGATGGCGACGTTGGCCCGGGCGAAGCCGACGGCCGCGCACGCCGCCAGCCCGATGGGGGAGATCGGGTTGTGCGGCGCCACCTGGACGTCGTTGGCCTCGGCGATGGCGGCGATCTTCAGGGCGGCGGTGATGCCGCCGCACACGCCGAGCGACACCCGGGCGAAGGACAGGGCCCGCCGCTCGATCGCCATCTTGAACTGGTAGATGTTGAAGTAGCGTTCGCCGGTGGCGACGGGGATGCGCACCTTGCGCGCCACCTCGGCCATGCCGTCGATGTTCTCCGGCCGGATCGGGTCCTCGATCCAGTAGGGGTCGTACTCCACCGCCTTGTCGGCGAAGGCGATGGCCTCGGCGGGGGTGAGCCGGCGGTGCAGTTCCAGCAGCAGGTCGACCTCGCTGCCCACCGCCTCACGCACCGCCCGCACGGTCTTCACGCCCTCGTCGACCAGGCCGGCGTGGGTCATGAACAGGGGCCGGTCCTCCGGCTCGTCGAGGAACGGGTTGAAATGGCCGATGGCGGTGAAGCCCTCGCGGTGCTTGGCGACGGCGTGGGCGGTCACCTCCTCGCGCGTGGCGGAATAGACGTGGGCGTAGACCCGCATGCGGTCGCGCACCTTGCCGCCGAGAAGCTCGTAGAGGGGAACACCCAGCGCCTTGGCCTTGAGATCCCACAACGCGATGTCGACGGCCGAGATGGCGCCCCCCACGGCGGCGCCGTTGAAGTGGGCGAAGCGGTGCATCATGTTCCAGTGATACTCGATGCGGCGCGGGTCCTTGCCGACCAGGTACTCGCAGAACTTGGCCAGCGCCGCTTCGGACGCTTCCAGATGGCCCCAGGCCCCGCTTTCGCCGTAGCCGGTCACGCCGCCGGTGGCGGTGATCTCGGCGAACAGGAATTGTCCGACGCGGCGGGGGCGGGCTCGTTCGATGATCATGGGTCGCGGTTTCCTTGGTTACCGAAGACCGAACGCGTGCGGCAGGGCCAGCACGAGTTCCGGGAAGAGGATCAGCAGGCAGGTGGCGCCGAAGGCGATGGCCACGTACGGCAGGGCCACCCGGAACAGCACCGCCAGCGGCACGAAGGCGATCTTGTTCAGGGCGTAGAGCACCATGCCCACGGGCGGCGTCAGCAGCCCGATGGTCAGGGCCAGGGCCATGACGACACCGAAGTGCACGGGGTCGATGCCGACCCGTTCGGCGATGGGCAGCAGCATGGGCGTCAGGATGATGATGGCCGGCGTCTGCGCCATGAAGCAGCCGACCACCGTCCAGATCACCAGGAAGAGGAACATCACCACCGTCGGGTTCTCGGAAATGCCGATCACCAGCGCCGCCAGGGCCTGCGGCAGATCCAGGCGCAGCATCACCACGCCGAACGCCGAGGTCAGGGCGATGATGAACATCAAGGTGGCGGTGTCGAGCGCGGTGCCGCGGATCTGTTCGAGGAACTGTCTCCAGGTCAGTTCGCGGTAGATGAACTTGGTCAGCACGAAGGCGTAGAGCACGGCGATGGCGGCCGCCTCGGTGGGGGTGGCGACGCCGGTGTAGATGCCGGCCAGGATGATGCCCGGCGTCAGCAGCGGCAGCAGGGCCCGCACGCCGGCCCGGGCGACCTCGCCCGCCCGCGGGACGGAACCCCGGGGAAGGCCGCTGCGCGCCGCCACGTAGGCGACCCATGCCATGTAGCACAGGGCGATCAGGATGCCCGGCCCGATGGTCGCCAGGAACAGGGTGGCCACCGACTGTTCCGCCTGCACGGCGTAAGCCACCAGCACGATGGACGGCGGCAGGATCGGTCCCAGCAGGGACGATGCCGCGGTGACGCCGGCGCTGAACGGCACGGGATAGCCGTTCTGCTTCATCGCCCGCATCTCCACCGCGCCCAGCCCCACCACGTCGGCGGTGGCGGAACCGGACATGCCGGCGAAGATGAAGGACGCGAGCACGTTGGCGTGCCCGAGGCCGCCGCGCACCGGCTGCACCAGCAGCGCCACGAAGGAGAACAGGCGCTCGGTGATGCCGCCGGTGTTCATCAGCCGGCCGGCCAGGATGAAGAAGGGGATGGCCAGCAGAAGGAAGTTGTCGATGCGGTCGATGGCCAGACGGCTCAGCATCGTCGGGATGCGCGGGTCGAACAGGTCACCGAACAGGATGGTGGCGCCGACGATGGCGGCCAGACCGGCCGCCGCGGCGACCATCAGGCCCGCCATGATGAGGATGACGAGCCCGACGGCGAGAAGGACGGGGATCATTGGTCCGGTGCCTGTCCGGTGGCGGAGAGATAGACACCCTCGTCGCGCCAGGTGACGAGCACCGCCGCGCAGAGGGAGGCGAGCGCCGCGAACTGCAGGGCGTAGATCATGCCCATGGTCAGTTCCGGCACGGCGATCAGGGACATGGTCCAGCTCCGGCCGATCTGCAGATAGGCGCCCCAGGCGAGGTAGGCGAAGACGAACAGCGACAGCAGCTTCATGGCGCCGACCCCCGCCGCCGCCAACGCTCCCGGCAGCTTGCGCAGGAAGAAATCGACGACGATGTGCTCACCGCGCAGGTAGGCCGGCGTCACCGCGGCGTAGACGGCGCACACCAGGGCCATGCGCGAGATTTCCTCCGTCCAGGCGAGCGGCAGCTCGAAGACGTAGCGGAAAAGGACCTGGGCGAGAGTCGCCGCCACGGTGACGAGCACCAGCAGGACGGCGACCCCGATCCAGACCCCGTCGAGGGCTCGACGGATCATGGCACCCCTCAGCGAGCAGCCGCCTTGTCGACGTCGGCCAGCAGGCCCGGCCGGCAGTTCTCCTCGGCGTATTTCGCCAGCACCGGGCGTGCCGCGGCGCGGAAAGCGGCGCGATCGGGCTCGATGAAGGTGACTCCGCCCGCCTTCTCGATCTCGGAGCGGATGCGCTCATCCTCCCGGGTGGCCTCGTCGTTGAGCCAGGTGATGGTCTGCGCCAGAGTTTCGTCGAAGGCCTTGCGCTCCTCGGCGTTCAGCGACTCCAGGAACCGGCTGCCGGCCAGGACGATGTTGTAGGTCCACACGTGCCCGGTCAGCACGATGTGGCTCTGCACCTCGTGGAAGCGGTTGGCGTAGATGGTGGCCAGCGGGTTCTCCTGGGCGTCGAACACCCGCTGGCGCAGGCCGCCGTAGAGTTCCGACAGCGGCAGCGGCGCCGGCAGCGCGCCGTAGGCGCCGAAGACCGCGGCCCGCAGGTTGTTGGTAACGCGCATCTTCAGACCCTTCAGGTCCGCCGGGGCGTTCACCGGGCGGTTGGCCGTGAGGTGGCGCGCACCGCGGCGGCCGATGCCGACGATCTCGATGCCGTACTGCTCCCGGATGCGCTGCGACACCTCCCGGCCGACGTCGCCCTGCCAGACGCGGAAGCCGTGATCCTCGTCCTCGTAGACGTACTCGGCCTCCAGGCACTGGTACTGGGGCGCCACGTGCTGCAGGGCGACGGGCGAGGAGAGATTGATGTCGATCTCGCCGCTGGACAGCTGCTGCAGGTGCTCCCGGTCACCGCCCAGCGTGCCGCCGGGAATGACGTTCATGGTGAGACCGCCGTCGGTGCGTTCCTTCAGCAGGCCCGCCCAGTGCTCCAGGGCCCGGGTGCTGACGTCCTTGGAACTCAGCGTGGTGGCGGCGGTGATGCGGCGGGCGTCGGCGGTCTGGGCGTAGGTCATGGTGCCGAGCGCGACGGCGATGGCCAGCCAGGAAGCGGCCGGCCTGCGGAAGCGATGCATGGTGGTCCCTCTCGTTGGCAACAGGGGGGTGTCCGACCGCCCGGGGGGCGGCCGCTGGTCTTCCCGACCACCCTCCGGAGAGCGGTCGGACCGGTGCGGGATCGCGTCAGCCGGTCGGCGGAATCGGGCCGCCGGACAGGGATTGCGGCTGCATGTGCTCGAACATCAGGGTCCGCGCCCGCCGGGCGTCGCGCGCGGCGATGGCTTCGAAGATGCCCCAGTGCTGGGCGCTGCGGTCATCGGCCGGGCGGGGGATGAAGCCGCAGCTTTCCCAGGCGGAGCGGAAGTACCGGTGGGCGTCCCGCTGCACGGCCGCGAGATAGGGATTGCCGGCGGCCGCCCCGATCATCGCCTCGAAGTTGAGGTCGATGGCGAAGGCCAGGCGGGTGCGCATGGGTTCGGAGTCCGCCTCGGTCAGGTAGCGGCGGATGCCCTCCAGCTCGTCGTCGGTGATGATGCGGGCGGCCAGTTCCGCCGCCTCGCAGTCGATCAGGCTGCGCACGGCGGTGGCCTGAACCAGCATGCGCCGCCGCTCCTCCGAGCCGAGCGACGAGGGATCGAGCAGGACCAGGCGTTGCGGTTCCCTGACGAAGATGCCGACGTTGGGTCGCACCTCCACCACCCCGTAACCGGCCAGCAGCTTCAGGCCCTCGCGCACGGCGGCGCGGCTGACCTGGAGCGCCTCCGCCAGATCGCGCTCCGTCGCCAGGCGGTCGCCGGTCGCCAGACTCTGCCGGGCGATGAGCTGCTGGATCTGGCGCGCGACCATTTCCGGCACCTGCTGCCGGGCGATGGGAGTAAGGCCGGAGGCGGTCGGGACGTCGCGGGACGGGAATTCGGGTGGCATGGCGGCACTCGGGTCTACCGGTGCTCAGGTGGCCTTGTAGTCTTGTGGTCAGACCACCGGAGCGGTGAAGACGAACCTAACCCCGAGGTGCAGCCTTTTGCAAGCGAATAGTTTGCTCGGTAAACAGGCTGTGGAAAAGGCGTGCGTTGCGCTGATCGGCCCGCCTATGGCGGCGGCGTGGCCGGCGCCGGGGGTTGCCGCCATGGCCGCGGTCGTCCGGGCGCGTGGCGTGATTCGACGCTGCAAGATCGACGATGCACCACGTCTGATCTTCCGGCTGAGCGATCAGGTGTGGATCCGGAAGAGCGGGGCGTTGGCGACGCAGTCGAGAGCCTGGTCGAGAGGGATAGTGGCGACGCCGAAAGGGCCTGCGTCACATGTTCGTGAAAAAAATGAAAACAGCCAAGGGTACGGCCTTAACAACACGGCGTCTCACCAAGACTATACGTTTATTTATTCTTTCATAATTGGAATCAACGTCTTACGATTTCCGTCCGCTGCCGGTTCAGTGTGACCCCGCCTCGTCGAACACCGCCTCCAGGGTCGGGGCGTCCAGCGCCCGATCGAACCACCGGTCGAGTGCATCAAGGTCGGCAGCATTCACCCTTGCGCGCACCGTATCGGACACCGGACCAAAGCGCCGGTTCAACAGACGCAGCAGCGTCCGCGCCTGCCCCTCGTGCAACCCCTCGGCCTTGCCCTTGGCCATGCCCTTGGCCTCGCCCTCGGCGATCCATTCCCGTGCGGCCAATGACACCATGCTTCCCTCCCCCTCCGGCTTGGCCTGATGGATGGCCCGGATCAGCATCGGGCGGTCAACGCCCTCGTACACCGACAAAATGTACACCAGAAGCGGCCGGACCAGGGGGTCGTTTTCCGGCAGCGCCTCCAGGATCGACACCAGCACCGGCCACGGGTCGGTCTCCCGCAGGGCATACTTGAGCGCCAACAGCCCCGCCCGCAAGGTCGCCAGGTCCGACAGGCGCGCATCGTCGATACGGCCGAGGTCGGTCAGGGCGTAGGCGAAATCCAGATGATGGCGGCGGACGGACTCGTCAGCGGCGATCAGCTCGCGGAACGCCGTCGGTACCGTCCATGCCCGGGCTCCGTGGTACACCACCAGCGGGATGATCGCCGGCAGGGCCCGCAGCCGCGCCGGATCGCGCCCGGCGTGACGCTGCCAGATGCGCAGCATGTAGCCCAGCAACTGCAGCGGCAATCCCGGATCGGGCACGGATTTGTGCTCGACCAGCGCGTACAGGAACGCCTCGCCGCCGCCGCGCGTGCGCACCCTGAACAGCCGGTCGCTCCGGCTGCCGCGCAGGTCTTCGTCGATGAAGCTGCCCTCCACCGGCTCCGGCGGATCGTCCGACAGCAGCGCCGCAATGCCGCCCGGCAGGCGTTCGCGGATCAGCGCGCCGGCCACCCGCGGGTCGTCGGTCAGCGCCTTGAACAGCTTGTCGTGCGGCTGGGACGGCTCGGACATGAGGGCTTCCGCGAGAGTTCCGATCCGGTGGTGAGTGACCCGGCGTCCGATGTCAAGCCGGCGGTCAGCTTGTGGATCGGGCGCCACCCCACATCCCGACCGCTTCGTGCCAGCCGGCGCTCCGGGTGGCCGGCCGACACGGATGCGATCCGGCCCGTCACCCTCGCGGACGCCCGCCGTCCGGCAGGAACCACGCGGCGGCGTTGCGGTAGCAGACGTCGGCCACGAGGTCGGCGGCGAGGTCGTGATCGGGGGGGATCATGCCGCGGTCCATCCAGTCGCCGACCATGGCGCAGAACAGCCGGCGGAAATACTCGTGCCGCGGAAACGACAGGAACGAGCGGCTGTCCGTCAGCATGCCGACGAAGGTCGAGATCAGCCCCATCTGGGCCAACTGGGTCATCTGGCGCCGCATGCCGTCGAGCTGGTCGTTGTACCACCAGCCCGATCCCGCCTGGATCTTGCCCGGCAGGGAACCGTCCTGGAAATTGCCGGCGGTGGTGACGATGATCTCGTTGCGCGACGGGTCCAGGGAATAGAGGATGGTGCGCGGCAGCTCCCCCGTCCGGTCGAGCCGGTCGAGCAGCGCGTTGAGCGGCGCCGCGATGGCGCGGTCGCCGATGGAATCGCCGCCGCAGTCCGGCCCCACCCGTTGGAACAGCGCGGTCCTGGTGTTGCGGATCGGCCCGATGTGAAGCTGCATCACCAGGTTGCGGCGGGCGTAGGCGCGGCCCAGGGCGACCAGCACGGCCCCCTGGAAGTCGGCGATCTCCGATTCCTCCGGGGCGGTGCCGGCGCGGCCCTTGCGCAGGATGGCGCTCAGCTCCCGCTCGGTCCGCTCGGCGCCGTGGCGCAGCACCTCGATGCCGTGGTCGGTGGCCACGCACCCCGCCGCTACGAAGTGGTCAAGCCGGCGCTCCAGGGCCGCCACCAGATCCTCGAAGCCGGCGATGGTCAGGCCGGACGCTTCCTCCAGCCGCTCCATATAGGCGGGGAAATCGTCGCGCTCGATCTTGAAGGCGCGGTCGGGGCGGAAGCTGGGCACCACCCGGACGCCGGGGTCGGCCTCGCCGCGCAGGGCCAGATGATGGCGCAGATCGTCGCAGGGATCGTCGGTGGTCCCCACGAGGACCACGTTCATCCGCCGCAACAGCCCGCGCGCGCCGAACTCCGGCCCGGCGAGCTGCGCGTTCGCCGCCTCCCACACCCGGTCGGCGGTGCGCGGTGACAGGATCGTGCCGTCCAGGCCGAAGTAGCGGTAAAGCTCCAGGTGGCTCCAGTGATGCAGCGGGTTGCCGAGGGCCCGCGGCAGGGTCGCCGCGAAAGCGTCGAACTTCTCGCGGAAGGTGGCGTCGCCGGTGACGCGCCGTTCGTCGATGCCGGCCCAGCGCATGGCCCGCCATTTGTAGTGGTCGGCCTCCAGCCACAGGCGGCCGATGGTGTCCCACCGGGTGTCCGCGGCGATCTGCTCCGGCGGCAGGTGGTTGTGGTAGTCGACGATGGGCAGCGGCGCGGCGACCTCATGGTAGAGCCGGCGGGCCGTCTCGCTCTCCAGGAGGAAGTCGGGTCCGAGATAGGGCATCATGGGGGCGTCCTTGCGGTCCGGAAACGGGATGACGGCGGGGCGGTGCCTCACGCGAAGGGCACGCGGGTGCCGGGGGCGGTCGGGCGGCCGTTGACCGACAACGGGCGCCCTTCCCCGGCGGGCAGCCACACGGTGGCGCCGTCGTGGGCGGGCCGGTACGGGCCCGACGCCGTCCAGACCAGCCGCAGGGCGGCCCCGTCGCCGTCCAGCGTGAAGCGGGTCAGCCGGTGGTCGCCGGCCAGGGCCGCGGCGGACACGCCGTCGTCGGCGTATTCCAGGGACTCCGTCACGGCCTGTCCGGGGGCGGGGAACAGGGCCCACGTCCGCTGCACGTCGCGGGCGGAATCGGCGCGGGTCAGCCCCTCGGCCAGGGGGAGGACGGCGCCGGCCCGCACGAACAGCGGGATGGTGGCCAGGTCCACCGGCAGCACCAGCTCGGTCCCGCCGGGATGCCAGGTGCCGGCGTGGAAGTCCCACCAGCCCGTGGCGTTGCGCGGCAGCCGCACCCGCCGCTCCGCCGCACCCGGCTCCACCACCGTGGCGACCAGCAGGTCGGTGCCGATCATGAAGTCGTCGGTGTCCTCCAGGCACGCGGCGTCGTCGCCGTGGTCGAGGAAGGTGGGGCGCAGCATCGGCTCGTCCTCGACCACGCAGCGGTAGAGGGTGGTGTAGAGGTAGGGCATCAGGCGGTAGCGCAGGCGGATGGCGTCGCGCACCAGCGGCGTCACCTCCGGGTACATCCACGGCTCGTTCACCGTGCCGTCGTCGTTCCAGGAATGGATGGTGAAGCGGGGATGGAACACCCCGTTCTGCACCCAGCGGACGAACAGCTCCGCATCCGGCCGCGGGCCGGAGAAGCCGCCGACGTCGTGGCCGACGTTGAACAGGCCGGACAGCGACATGCCCAGGCCCATGCGGATGTTGTAGCGCAGGGTGTCCCAGCCCGTGCGGTTGTCGCCCGACCAGGTCTGGGCGTAACGCTGCAGGCCGGGGGCGCCGGAGCGCGAGATCAGATAGGGGCGCCGGTCCGGGGCGAAGGCGGTCTGCGCGGCGTAGGAGGCGCGGGTCATCAGCACCGGCATCAACGGCCGGATCAGGCCGATGTCGATGGGGTCGCCGAAGCCCTCGCAGCGGGCGGTGGAGTCCCACACCTCGAACTCGTTGTTGTCGTTCCAGGTGGAGCCGATGCCGAGTTCCAGCAGCGTCTCGGTGACGTTGCGCCGCCACCAGGCCACGGTCGCGGGGTTGGTGAAGTCGAGGTGCGAGCCCTCGTCGTCCCAGAAGGCGGACCGCTCCGGCTGCCCGGTGTCGCGGTCGCGCACGAACAGCCCCTCCCCGGCCACGCGGTCGTATTCGGGATGGTCGCGCAGCAGGCACGGCTTGATGTTGGCGGCGAGGTGGATGCCCGCGTCGGCGAACCGGCGGGCCATCCCCCGGGGGTCCGGCACCTTGTCGCGGTTCCAGTGGAACACGTAGCGCTTGGTGCCGATGGAGGTGTAGCCCGACGACAGCTGGAAGCTGTCGCAGGGGATGCCGTGCTGCGCCACCAGATCGACGAAGCCCTCCAGCCGCTTCTGGGCATCGGGAGCGTCGGTGTAATGCATGGTGGAGCCGGAGTAGCCGAGGCTCCACAGCGGCGGGAAGGCGGTGCCGCCGGTCAGGCGCACATGGGACTTGACCACCTCCAGCACCGTCGGCGCCCAGCGCACGTAGAGGTCCAGGTCGCCGTCTTCCGCCCGGTAGGCGCGGAAGGGCTTGTGGTAGTTGTCCAGCTCGTTCCCCAGGTCGAACCGGCAGCCGGCCAGGTTGTCGTAGAACAGCCCGTAGGCGCCGGCCGATCCGGTGCGGGTGACGGTGAAGGGGATGTGCTTGTAGAGGGGATCGGTGGAGCGGGCGTCATAGCCCATGGCGTCGAGGTTGCGCATCTCGTAGCGGCGGCCCGTGCGTTCCAGCGGGCCGGCCTTCTCGCCCAGGCCGTAGACGCGGTCGTCGGGGCGGCGCAGCAGGAAATGGGCGTGGGCGTGGCTGCGCGCGCCCACCATGTAGGCGCCGGTGGGCCGGTCGGCGGCGAACGGCACGAAGCTGCCGTCCTCCCGCCTCGCCTCCCACGACAGGGCCAGCGGCGTCGTCACCGTCAGGCGCAGCGCGGCGGTGGTGAGGACCAGCCGGCCGTCCGACACCTCCGTTGCGAAGGGCGGGCAAGGAAAGCCCGACAGGTCGGTCCGCGACCGCCCCTCGAGGGGGACGTCGCCGGCCGCGGCACCGCCGGGGGCGGCGGCGGGGGCGATGCTCCACGTCCGGTCCAGGCGCAGCGCCCCGTCGCGGCGCAGAAGCACCCGCACCAGGGTGTCGTCGAGCACCCGGATCGACAGGCGATGGCGGCCCTCCACCAGAAGGTCGACGCCGGTGTCGGTCGTGCGCTCCGGCTGCCAGCTCCGCAGGGTCTTCATGGTGTCCTCAGTAGTTCAGCAGGAGCCGGGGCAGCGCCAGGCTCAGGGACGGCGTGTAGGTGATGACCATGAGAAGGACGATCAGCACCGCGTAGAAGGGCAGGAGCGGCTTCAGCACGCTGCCGATGGAGACCTTGCCCACCGAGCAGCCGACGAACAGGGCCGAGCCGACCGGCGGCGTGCAGATGCCGATGCACAGGTTCATGGTGATCATGACGCCGAAATGGACGGGGTCCATGCCCAGGTCCTGCGCCACCGGCAGGAAGATCGGCGTGAAGATCAGCAGGGCCGGCGTCATGTCCATGAAGATGCCGACGACCAGCAGGATGATGTTGATGGTCAGCAGCAGCACCACCGGATTCTCCGACAGGGCGAGCAGCGCCTCGGAAATGGTGTAGGGGATGTCGGTGAAGGCCATCACCTTGGACATGGCGATGGAGCAGCCGATCAGCAGCAGCACGATGGAGGTGGTGACCGCCGATTCCAGGATGATCCCCGGCAGGTCGCGGATGCCGATCTCGCGGTACCAGAACAGGGCCAGGAACAGGGAATAGAGCACCGCGGCGGCCGACGCCTCGGTGGCGGTGAAGACGCCGCCGACGATGCCGCCCATGACGACGACGATCAGGCCCAGCGGCAGCATGGCGTCGAGGGTGCGGCGCAGCACCTCCGCCCCGCTCGGCCGCGGCTCCACGGGGTAGCCGCGCCGCTTGGCGATGATGCCCGCCACCACCATCAGGCTGAGCCCCATGAGGATGCCGGGGATGTATCCCGCCAGAAACAGGGCGGCAATCGAGGTCCCGCCGCTGATGAGGGAGTAGACGATGAAGGTGGTGCTGGGCGGGATCAGCAGCCCGGTGGGGCAGGACGCGATGTTGACCGCGGCGGAGAACGCGGGGTCGTACCGCTCCCGCTTCTGCAACGGCGCCATGACGCCGCCCACCGCGGCGGCGGCGGCCACCGCCGACCCGGAGATCGCCCCGAACAGCATGTTGGCCAGTACGTTGCAGTGGGCGAGCGAGCCCGGCAGCCGCCCCCCCAGGACCTTGGCGAAGGCGATCAGCCGAAGGGCGATGCCGCCCCGGTTCATGATGTTGCCGGCCAGGATGAAGAAGGGGATGGCCAGCAGCGTGAAGCTGTCGAGGCCCGACGCCATCTGCTGGGCGGTGATGTACACCGCCTGGTCGAAGGACATCAGCACCAGGAAGGTCACCACCGTGGCGATGCCGATGGCGAAGGCAATCGGCACCCCCAGCATCATGAGGGCGCCGAAGACCCCGAAGAGCGCCAGCGTGCTTTGCAGTTCCATCACCGGGTGCTCCCCTGTTTGGTGGCGTGACCGGCCGCGCGAGTCCCGGCGGCGGTGTCTTCGGTTGTCCTGCCGGCCGCCGTGGCGGCGGGCGCGGCGGCGGTGGTGCCGGCGGGGGCGGCCGGGAGTTCGTTGTCCTTCTCCGCCCCGTCGTCGCCGTGCATGTGCGCGGCCAGGCGGGGATCGGCGAGGAAGGCGGCGGCGTAGAACAGGATCAGCACGCCCGCCGCGGGAATGGCGCCGTAAACGTAGCCCATGGGCAGGCGCAGCACCGGCGTCACCTGCCCGCTGGCCAGCGTGCGCATGGTGAGCTCATAGCCGCCGTAGACCATGACCACGGCGGCAAAGCCGGCCACGAACAGGGTGATGACGGCGCGCAGGATGCGGCGGCGCGGCGGCGACAGCCCGGCCGCGACGATGTCGATCGCCAGATGCCGCGCCTGGCCGAAGGTGTAGGCGGCACCGAACAGGGCCGCCCACATGAACAGGAAACGGGCGATCTCGTCGGTGACCGTGGTCGGCGCGCCGAGCACGTAGCGGGAGAACACCTGCCAGAAGACGCAGGCGACCAGCAGGACGAAGATGGTGACGATCAGGCTGCCGAGGACGGCGTCGACGGCGCGCGTCGCCGTGCGGATGGCCCCGCCGAGGGGCGGCGGCTGGTCCACGGAAGGGGGATGGTTCGGCAAGGTCTCCTCCCGGAGGCGCGGACGGGGACGGTTCGGCCGTCCGCTGGCGTTGTCGGCCCGGCCGCACCATGGCGGGAACCCGGCCTCTGCGCCCGACTGTCCTCCCTTTCCCGAAATTGGTCAACCAATTTTCGGATTCTGGTTGACTGCTGATTTGAATTGGCCAACCATGAGGCCCCGACAGTGAGAGGGGTCCGGCCGCACCATGGTGCGCCGCCCCGGTGATCGGCCGGTTGCGACCGGATACGCAAAAACCAGGAGGAATCGACATGGAGATGCGGATTTGCGCGGGTGCGCTGGCCGGCGCCGCGCTGCTGCTGGCGGGCGGTGCGGCGGACGCGCGCACGCTGAAGCTCAATCACAACAACCCCACCGACCACCCCGTGCACATCGCCGCGGAGGACATGGCCAAGCGGGTGAACGAGCTGACCAACGGCGCGCTGAAGATCCGCGTCTACGCCAACGCCCAGCTCGGCACGCAGCGTGAATCCATGGAGCTGATGCAGAACGGCTCCCTGGACATGGCCCGTTCCAACGCCAGCGAGCTGGAGGCGTTCGAGGAGTCCTACAGCGCCCTCAACCTGCCCTTCATCTTCGCCAATGAGCAGCACTATTACGACGTGCTGAGCGGCGAGGTCGGCGACGACATCCTCATGGCGTCCAGGGACAAGGGCTTCATCGGCCTGGCCTATTACGTCGAAGGCGCCCGCTCCTTCTACGCCAACAAGGAGATCCGCTCGCCCGACGACCTGAAGGGCATGAAGATCCGCGTGCAGCCCAGCCCCACCGCCATCCGCATGGTGGAGCTGCTGGGCGGCACCCCGACGCCGATCGCCTATGGCGAGCTGTACAGCGCCCTGCAGCTCGGCGTCGTGGACGGTGCGGAGAACAACCCGCTGGCCCTCACCTCGGCCCGCCACGGCGAGGTCGCCAAGGTCTATTCCAACAACGAGCACACCATGATCCCGTCGGTGGTGATGATCTCCACCAGGGTCTGGGACAAGCTGCCGGAGGACCAGCAGAAGGCCCTGAAGCAGGCGGCCCGCGAGTCCATGGACAAGCACCGCGAGTCCTGGAACGACCAGGTCGCCAAGGGCATCGAGAAGGCCAAGGCGGAGATGGGTGTGCGGTTCATCGAGGTGGACAAGGCGCCCTTCATCGACGCCGTGAAGCCCATGTACGACGAGGCCGCCGCCAAGTCGCCGCGCACCGCCGACCTGATCACGCGCATCCGCGCCCTGGCGAAGTAAGCCCGGCCGGCCCGTCCTCCCGCCCGACCATCCCCATTGGAGTGAACGCCCGTGCTTGAGCGGTCCGACCTGGCGGAAAACGCCCTTCAGGCTCTGCACGACGAAGCCTACGGCGTTCCCTTCGATCCGCGGAACCTGAATCACCGCACCATGGTGTTCACGGGCGGGCGGGACGGCCGGTCGCTGAACGGCGACTGGACCTTCTGCGTCGATCTGCTGGACACCGGCCTGCGCCAGAAATGGTACGCCATGCAGCCCATGGCGCCGGAGGAGCGGACCGAGCCGTGGGATTACGATCCCTACGACGGCGAGACCGTGCCGGTCCCGTCGTGCTGGCAGATGCTCAAGGAAAAGTGGTATTTCTTCGAAGGCAGCGCCTGGTACACGCGCCCGCTGGACATGGACGCGGCGGATGCGGAGGACGCGGACCGGCGGTGGTTCCTGCGGGTGGGTGCCGCCCAGTACGATTGCAAGGTGTTCCTCAACGGCGTGTTCCTGGGCAACCACGTCGGCGGCTCCACCCCCTTCTTCGCCGAACTGACCGGGCACCTGAAGGCCGGCCGCAACTGGCTGATGCTGATGGTCAACAACACGCGCACCGCGGACCGGGTGCCCATGCGCAACACGGACTGGTTCAACTACGGCGGCGTCTACCGCGAGGTGGAGCTGTTCGCGATGCCGCGGACGGTGATCCGGGACCTGTTCGTGCACCTCGCCGCCGATGACGGCTACGACCGCATCCGCGCCGCCGTCGAGGTGGACGGCCCCGCCGCCGCGGCGCGCCTGGAGATCCCGGCGCTGGGCATCGACGTGGCGGTTCCCCTGGACGCCGACGGGCGCGGTGCGGTGGAGGTGGACGCGCGGCCCGACCTGTGGTCGCCGGAAAGCCCGACCCTGTACGACGTGGTGCTGAGCGCCGGCGGCGACCGGGTGTCCGACCGGGTGGGGTTCCGCCGGATCGAGCGGGTCGGCGACGAGATCCGGCTGAACGGCCGCCCGCTGTTCCTGCGCGGCATCTCGGTGCACGAGGACGACGAGGCCACGGGCAAGGTCACCGGCGAGGAGGACCTGCGCCGCCGCTTCGCCCACGCCCGCGAGCTGAACTGCAATTTCCTGCGCCTGGCCCACTACCCCCATCACGAGCGGGCCGCCCGTCTGGCCGACGAGCTGGGGTTCCTGCTGTGGGAGGAGATCCCCGTGTACTGGGCGATCGCCTTCGACGACCCGCGCACCTACGCCGATGCGGAGAACCAACTGCTGGAGCTGATCCGGCGGGACCGCAACCGGGCCAGCGTGATCATCTGGTCGGTGGGCAACGAGAACCCGGACACCGACGCCCGCCTCGCCTTCATGAGCGGCCTTGCGCGCACGGCCAAGTCGGCCGACCCCACGCGCCTGACCTCCGCCGCCTGCCTGGTGAACCACGCGCGCAAGCGCATCGAGGACCGGCTGGCCGAGCACATCGACGTCATCGGCATCAACGAGTATTACGGCTGGTACGAGGAGAACTTCGAGGATCTCGTCGACATCGGCCGCAATTCGGCGCCGGGAAAACCCGTGGTGATCTCCGAGACCGGGGCCGACGGCGTCCGGGCACCGCAGGGCCCGGCGCGGGGTCTGTTCAGCGAATCCTACATGCGCGAGGTCTACGAGAAGCAGATCGCCATCCTGCGCAATCTGTCCTACGTCAAAGGCATGTCGCCGTGGATCCTGTACGACTTCCGGGTCGAGCGGCGGCAGAACGTCTTCCAGCGCGGATTCAACCGCAAGGGCCTGATCGCCGCCGACAAAGCGACGAAAAAAGAGGCGTTCCACGTGCTGTCCGCGTATTACGCGCAGCGGCGGGCCGCAGCGGAGTCGGAAGCGGAGGACGGGCGATGACGGACACGACGGGCAAGCGCCGCTATCAGGACGTGGCCGAGGCGCTGAAGCGCGAGATCGTCGCGAAGGGCTACCGGATCGGCGACCGCATGCGCACGGAACGGCAGATCTCGGCCGAACTGGACGTCAGCCGCTCGCTGGTGCGCGAAGCCGTGCTGATGCTGGAGATCGAGGGGCTGGTGGAGGTCCGCAAGGGCTCGGGCATCTACGTCGCCCGCCTTCCCGAGGAGGGGGGGACCAGTGCCCGCGGCGACATCGGACCGTTCGAGCTTCTCCAGGCCCGCCAGGTGCTGGAGAGCAGCATCGCCGCCTGCGCCGCGACCACCGTGACCAAGGCGGACATCGTGCGCATGCGCGAGGCGCTGGACATGGAGCGCCGCGGCATCGAGGAGGGGCGCGACGACTACTCCGGCGACGCCCTGTTCCACCGCCTCATCGCCGAGGCGACCCAGAACGGCGCCCTGGTGGACGTGCTCGACGATCTCTGGCGCAAGCGCGAGAACAGCCCCATGTGGGCCCGCCTGCACGACCGCATCTTCGACGCCGGCTACCGGCGCCAGTGGCTCGACGACCACCAGGCGATCCTCAGCGCGCTCCAGTGCCGGAACCCCGCCCTGGCGCGCCAGGCCATGTGGAACCACCTGGCCAACGTGCGCCGGACCCTGCTGACCCTGTCGGACGTCGAGGACCCGGATTTCGACGGGTACCTGTTCGACGCCGATCCCTCCATCGCCCGGGCCGGCTGACGGCCCCGGCCCCTTTCCCGCCGGATTCCCCGTGCGCATTCCTGACGACAAGGCGTTGACATCATGAAGCAGACGTGGCGCTGGTTCGGACCGAACGACCCCGTTTCCCTGGCCGACATCCGGCAGGCCGGTGCCACCGGCGTGGTCACCGCGCTGCACGACCAGCCCAACGGCGCGGTCTGGCCGCCCGAGGCGATCGCCGCCCGCAAGGCCGAGATCGAGGCGGCCGGCCTGACCTGGGACGTGGTCGAGAGCATTCCCGTCCACGAGGACATCAAGGCCGGCGTCCCCGGCTGGGAAACCCACGCCCGGGCCTGGGCGCAGACGGTGCGCAACCTGGCGGCGGCGGACATCCGGCTGGTCTGCTACAACTTCATGCCGGTGATCGACTGGACGCGCACCGATCTTGCCTATGAGCTGCCCAACGGCGCCCGCTGCCTGCGTTTCGACCAGATCCGCTACGTCGCGTTCGACGTGTTCGTCCTGGAACGCCCCGGCGCCGCGGACTCCTACCCGCCGGAGATGGTGGAGGCGGCGCGGGCCGCCCACGCGGCGATGACGCCCGACGACATCGCCACCCTGACCCGCACCATCATCGCCGGCCTGCCGGGGGCGGAAGAGAGCTACACCCTCGACGCCTTCCGCCGACGGCTGGCGGCGTACGACGGGATCGACGCCGACACCCTGCGCGGCCGCCTCAAGGCGTTCCTGGACATCGTCGTCCCGGTGGCCGAGGAGGTGAGGGTGCGGCTGGCCATCCACCCCGACGACCCGCCGCGTCCCCTGTTCGGCCTGCCCCGCATCGTCTCGTGCATCGACGACATGGCGGCGATCACCGCCATGCGGGACAGCGTGGCCAACGGCTTCACCCTGTGCACCGGGTCCTACGGCGTGCGCGCCGACAACGACCTGGTCGACATGGTGCGCACCCACGGCGACCGCATCCATTTCGTCCACGTCCGCTCCACGCGGCGCGACGGCGACGACGGCCTCAGCTTCCACGAAGCGGCCCACCTGGACGGCGACATCGACGTGGTGGCCATCGTGCGCGCCCTGGTGGAGGAGGAGCGCCGGCGCGGCGGCGGCGACGTCATTCCCTTCCGCCCCGATCACGGCCACCAGATCCTGGACGACCTGCGCCGCGTGTCGACCCCCGGCTACCCGGCCATCGGCCGCCTCAAGGGCCTGGCCGAGGTGCGCGGCGTCGAACTGGCGGTGAAGCGCCTGCTGCCGTAGGGTGTCCCGCGGCACGCTCTGCCGATCAATCCAAGGCATTGATCTGTCAGAGCTTGTTCGTGGCAGGGGCGTCCCGGCTCGCGGCGGTCGGGATGCTACTTTAAGGAGAACAGGGGTGTTGCGGCGGGCGGACGGGCTGGCAGAGCTATGGCCATCGTCAACAGCGCCCGGGCCAGCATTCTATGGGCACCGCCACCGCCGTTCGTCCCGCAAGCACCACTCCGGCATCCCGGGACGCGTTTTCGGACGTTGACTCCTTCGTCGACGAGGTGCTGGTCGAGTTGACGGCCATGGCGGCGAAGGGCACGCGGCCGACCCGGTCCGGACCGAAGCCGGCGCTGACCGGGGCCGCCCTGCGCAAGGCGATCATGGCCGTGTGGTGCGTGTGCTTCTGCGGCATGCAATGGCGCGCCATCGGCCAGCTCTCGGGCATTTCCTTCGGCACGCTGTATACGCTGTTCGCCCGCTGGGCCCGGCTCGGGCTCTGGCGCCGCTTGCTCGACCGACTGCGCCGGACGTGGCGCTTGGCCTGCGGCGACACGGCGGAGCCGAGCACCGTCG
>NZ_AUCF01000036.1 GCF_000429625.1 Azospirillum halopraeferens DSM 3675 | reverse complement strand
CCTGCACCCGATCCCATCCCGAACTCGGCCGTGAAATCCCTCAGCGCCAATGGTACTGCGTCTTAAGACGTGGGAGAGTAGGTCGCCGCCGGGTCACCACGGCGCCCACACCGAAACGATCACCCCTCTTCAGAACCACCCGCAACGCCCGCACCGTCACCGGTGCGGGCGTTGCCGTGCGTGCGGAGTCATGCAAACGGAGTGGCTGGCCGTCACGCACCGTAGGTCTTCTGCTTGCCGGAAAAACAAAAGGCCCCGGCTGACGAAGCAGCGGAGCCTTTGAGAAGAATGGCGGACCCGACGAGATTCGAACTCATGACCTCTGCCTTCGGAGGGCAGCGCTCTATCCAGCTGAGCTACGGGTCCCCGTTCCAGCGGAAGCGCACCATAGCGCAATGCTTCCGCCGGAGCAAACACCGATTTGCGCCCGCGGCGCGATTTCTGTCCCCTCAGGGCCGGCGGAACAGGCGGGCGTCGGACGGCACCGGATCGGCCGGGAGCTGCGCCGCCTGCTGCAGCGTCACCGCCTCCTCGACCAACAGGGTGAGGAGTTGGGTGAACAGGATCGGCTCCTCCGCCGCCTCCCACAGAAAATAGCCCAGCGAGCCCGGACAGGGGTTCGCCTCGTTCAGCCAGACTTCGCCGGTCTCGCCGTTGGACAGGAAGTCGATGCGCGGCGCACCGCTGCCGCCCAGCAGGGTGAAGGCGGCGGTGGCGGCGTCGCGGATGCGCGTCTCCAGGTTGCCGGGCAGGTCGGGGTTGATGTCGCGGGTCAGCGACAGCATGCCTTCGCTGGCCGCGGCGCCGGGTGTCTTGCCGCCGCCGCCCTTGCCGCCGCCCGACAGGTACTTCTGCTTGAAGTCCAGCAGCTCCTCGGCGCGCTTGGGCCGTTCAATGGCCGACGTGCGCAGCCGTCCGCCCAGCGCGCAGACGCTGACGTTGTATTCCACCAGGTTGGGCACGAACGGCTCCAGCATGGCGGCGGAATCGAGGCGGAAGATGGCGGGCAGCACCGCCTCCAGTTCCTCCACCGCGGTGATGCGGGCCACCCCGATGGAACTGCCGAGGTGTACGGGCTTGACGATGCAGGGCAGGCCGATGCGCTCCACCGCCTCGGCCAGCACGGCACGGGGCAGCAGCAGGCCGGTGCCCGGGCGCTTCAGCTCCACGAACGGCAGCAGCGGAATCCCGGCCGACGCCAGCAGGCGCTTGGTGGCGATCTTGTCCATCAGCACCGCGGACGCCATCGGCCGCATACCCGTGTAGGGCACGCCGACCACGTCGAGGAAGCCCTGGAGTCGCCCGTCCTCGCCGCCGCCGCCGTGCAGAACCGGCAGCGCCACGTCGAACGGGATGTCGCGCGGCCGGCTCAGCAGGCCGCCGCCCGCCGGGCGCAGCACCGGCCGGCCGCCGGGCGGCGTCACCGGAACGGAGACCCGTTGCAGTTTGGCTCGTGTCGCCGCGTCGGGGATGTAGGTGGCGCGCTCCGCCAGTTCCTTGCCGGCCAGCCATTCGCCGTCGGCGGCGATGTAGACGGGGAAGCCCTCGAATCGCTCCCCGTCCAGGGCCCGCAGGGCCTGGAGGCCCGAGACGACGCTGACGTCGTGTTCCGGCGAGCAGCCACCGAAGATCACCGCCACCCTGGTCCTGTCCGCCATTCCCGTCTCTCCCGTTTGCCCGTCCGGCTGCAATATCCCATGCGCTTGCGGGGGGTCAACGCCCGCGGGGAAGCCGGCCCCGCCGATCCGCCCGTGCCAGTGGACGGGCGCGGCGATTTTGCCTATCACTGTCGCGCCCGGACCGCAGGCGGGCCGGCGGGGGACCATCGCAGGACCGGAACGCATGACGTCCATGCCGCGCTTCGAGGCTGGCGGAGCCACCTTTCACTACGCCGCGCTCGGTGTGCCGCCGGGGGAGGGGACGACCCACCTGGTGTGGGCACACGGCTGGGGGCAGGACCACCGCGCCTTCCTGGCGCTTGCCGCCCAGATGGAGCGGGCCGGCGCCCACACGCTCCTGGACTTCCCCGGTTTCGGCGCCTCGCCGCGCCCGCCGGCGGACTGGGGGACCGAGGACTACGCCGATGCCGTCGCCGGGTGGCTGGCCACCCTGCCGCGCGGCCGGCGGATCTGGATCGGCCATTCCTTCGGCTGCCGCGTCGGGCTCCAGCTCGCCGCCCGCCACCCCGGCCTCGTTGACGGGCTGTTCCTGGTGGCCGCGGCCGGGCTGCGCCGCCACCGGTCGCCGGCGCAGCGCCTGCGCATGACGGCCAGGGTCACCGCCTACAAGCTGCTGGGACGCCTGGCGGCGCTGGGACTGCCGGTGGAGGGCTGGCGCTCCCGTTTCGGCAGCGCCGATTACCGCGCCGCCGGTGCCATGCGGCCGATCCTGGTGAAGGTGGTGCGCGAGGACCTGTCGGCGGTCGCCGCCCGTGTGACCTGCCCGGTCCAGCTCGTCTACGGTTCGGACGACGACGACACGCCGCCCGAACTGGGCCACCGCTTCGTCGACCTGATCCCCGGCGCCCGGCTGGCGGTGCTGGACGGCTTCGACCATCACACCATCCTGGGTGAGGGGCGCCACCAGCTCCTCTTTCGGCTCAACCAATTCCTGAAGGCCGCGCCGTGAGCCTCGCTCCCATCGTTTCCGTTGCCCTTCTGGCGGCCGCCCTGGCGTTCGCCTGGTTCCGCAGCCTGACCTACCTGCACATCTTCCAGCAGGAGGAGTACGACGGCAGCCGCTTCCTGCCCTGGCTGGTGCGCACCCGCTCGTTCGACCGCACCCTATCGGCGGTCCTGGCGGTGCTCGGGCTGGCGGAACTGCTGGTGGCCGGCGGCCCCTCCCCGGCCTTCGCGGGTGCCGCGGCGCTGGCCTTCGCGTTCTTCGCGGCGCGCGAGCCGGCACGGCTGAAGGCGTCGAAGAAGAAGCTGGTCATGACCAGCCGCGCCAAGCGCGTGGTGGGCGGCGCCTTTGCCCTGACGGCGGTGGTCGTGGTGGTGTGCGCGCTGACCGCCATGCCGGTGCCGGTGTGGGTTCTGGTGGTGCAGGCGGTGCCGCTGACGCTGGTGCTGTCCAACCTGGCGCTGACGCCCGTGGAGCGCTCCATCCAGAACCGCTACTGGACGGAGGCGCACGAGAAGCTGACGCGGCTGGCGCCCACGGTGATCGGCGTCACCGGCTCCTTCGGCAAGACCTCGGTCAAGCACATCCTCGGCCACATCCTGGAGATGGCGGCACCGACCCTGATCACGCCCGGCAGCATCAACACCCCCATGGGCATCAGCCGCATCGTGCGCGAGCGGCTGACCCCGCGCCACCGCTACTTCGTGGTGGAGATGGGGGCCTACGGGCCCGGCTCCATCGCCCGCCTGTGCCGCCTGGCCCCGCCGGACACCGCCGTCGTCACCGCCATCGGCATGGCGCATTACGAGCGCTTCAAGACCCTGGACGCGGTGGCCGAGACGAAGTTCGAACTGGCCGATGCCGCCGTCGCCCGCGGCGGCAAGGTGATCGTCCCCGATCAGGTGCTGGAGTTCGCCCACACCCGCGCTTTCGCCGGCCGCCATCCGGACTCCATGATCGTCTGCGGCGCCGGCACCGGTCCTGGCCCGGGGAGCGGCCCCGACGCCCTGACCATCACCGCCATCCGCCAGGAGGCCGAGGGCACGGTGGTGGAGGTGCTGTGGCGGGGCACGCCCCACACCCTGCGCGCGCCCATTTACGGCGCCCACCACGGCACCAACATCGCCCTGGCCTTCGCCACCGCCTGCGCGCTGGGCATGGAGCCGGAGACGGTGGTGACCGCCCTGCGCACCACGCCGCAGATCGCCCACCGGCTGGAGGTGAAGCGCCCCGGCGACGGCTCGATCATCATCGACGACGCCTACAACTCCAACCCCATCGGCTTCGCCGGCGCCCTGCCGTTGCTGACCCTGCTGCGCCGCGCCGGCGGCCGCCGCATCCTGGTGACCCCCGGCATGGTGGAACTGGGCGCCGCCCACGAGTCCGAACACGCCCGCCTCGGCACGCTCGCCGCCGAACATGTGGACGTGCTGCTGCCGGTGCGGCCGGAGCGCATCCCCACCTTCGTGGACGCTTTCCGGACGGCCGCGCCGGCCGCCGCGGTGCACGCGTGCGCGACCTTCGCCGAGGCGCAGGACTGGATGCGGGCGAACGTCGCGGCCGGCGACGTGGTGCTGCTGGAAAACGACCTGCCGGACCTGTACGAGCGCAAGCTGGTGCTGTAGGCGAGTGGGCCCGACCCGACAGATCAATTCAAAGCATTGAACTATCGGGTTTCACGGCCGGAAAGCCGCTGGAACGGATCTTTTTCCGGCCGTATCACACCGCGTCCCGGCCCAACCTCACTCCACCGTCACGCTCTTGGCCAGGTTGCGCGGCTGGTCCACGTCGGTGCCCTTCAGCACGGCGGTGTGGTAGGCCAGGAGCTGCACCGGGATGGCGTAGAGCAGCGGGGCGACCAGCGGGTCGCAGGCCGGCAGTTCCACCGACCAGCGGACCTTGTCGGCCAGCTTGTCGATGCCCTTGCGGTCGGCGATCAGCAGCACCTTGCCGGAGCGCGCGCAGACCTCCTGCACGTTGGACACCACCTTCTCGAACAGGTGGTCGGACGGCACCAGCACGATGACGGGGACGTTGTCGTCGATCAGGGCGATGGGGCCGTGCTTCAGCTCGCCGGCGGCGTAGCCTTCGGCGTGGATGTAGCTGATCTCCTTCAGCTTCAGCGCCCCTTCCAGGGCCAGCGGGTACATGGCGCCGCGGCCGAGGTAGAGGACGTCGCGGGCCTCCGACACCTCGTGGGCCAGTTCGCGCAGCCGCTCGTCATGGGCCAGCACGTCGGCGGCGCGGGCGGGCACCTCGCGCAGGGCGTGGGCGATGGCCTGCAGGCGGTCGGGCGGGATGGCGCCGCGGGCGCGGCCGACGCTCACCGCCAGGCAGGCGAGGGTGGTGAGCTGGGTGGTGAACGCCTTGGTCGAGGCGACGCCGATCTCCGGCCCGGCCATTGTGTAGAGCACCGCGTGGCTTTCCCGCGCGATCGTGCTCTCCGGCACGTTGACGATGGACAGGATGTGCTGGCCCTGCCGCTTGCAGTAGCGCAGCGCCTCCAGCGTATCCAGCGTCTCGCCGGACTGGGAGATGAACAGGGCCACGCCGCCCTCGGGCATCGGCGCCTCGCGGTAGCGGAACTCCGACGCGATGTCGATCTCCACCGGCACGCGGGCCAGCGTCTCGAACCAGTACTTGGCGACCAGCCCGGCGTAGAAGGCGGTGCCGCAGGCGACGATGGTGATGCGCGGTGCCGCGGCGATGTCGAAGGGGAACTCGGGCAGGGTGAACTGCGACGTTTCGGGGTTGACGTAGGCGTTCAGCGTGTCGCCGATCACCTGCGGCTGCTCGTAGATCTCCTTCAGCATGTAATGGCGGTAGCCGTCCTTGCCGATCAGGGCGCCGGACACCGCCGTGGTCTTCACCGGGCGGTCGACCACCGCGTCGGTGGCGTCGTGGACGGTGCAGCCGGTGCGGGTCACCTCGACCCAGTCGCCGTCCTCCAGGTAACAGATGCGGTTGGTCAGCGGCGCCAGCGCGAAGGCGTCGGAGGCCAGGTACATCTCGCCGTCGCCGTAGCCCACGGCCAGCGGCGTGCCGTGGCGGGCGCCGATCATCAGCTCATGCTCGCCCGCGAAGATCAGCACCAGGGCGAAGGCGCCTTCGAACCGCTTGAAGGCGGCGCAGGCGGCCTCCACCGGCGTCATCTCGTGCCGGTCCAGGTAATAGGTGACGAGGTGGGCGATGACCTCGGTGTCGGTGGCGCTCTCGAACACATAGCCGTGGCCGATCAGCTCGGCCTTCAGCTCGGCGTAGTTCTCGATGATGCCGTTGTGGACGACCGCGACGCGCCCGGTGGCGTGGGGATGGGCGTTGTTCTCGGTCGGGCCGCCATGGGTGGCCCAGCGGGTGTGGCCGATGCCCACCGTGCCGGGCAGCGGGTCGTCCCGCAGCCGCATGTCCAGGTTGATCAGCTTGCCTTCCGCCCGCCGCCGCTCGATGCGGCCGTTCACCAGCGTCGCCACGCCCGCGCTGTCATAGCCGCGGTATTCCAGGCGGCGCAGACCTTCGACCAGGCGGGGGGAAGCCTCGTGAACGCCGATGATGCCGATGATGCCGCACATGTCGAACCGTTCTCCTGAAGGTGTCGCGGGTGGACGGAGGTCCGGACGGGCCTACGCCTTGTTCGCCTTCTCGTTGCGCTTGCGCTCGCGGAACGCGGCGGCCCGGCCGGGATAGGACTGCTGGCGGCCGCGGGCCACCGCCAGGGAATCGCCGGGCACGTCCTCGGTGACCACGCTGCCGGCGCCGACGATGGCGCCGTCGCCGATGGTGACCGGGGCCACCAGCGCGCTGTTGGAGCCGATGAAGGCCCCCGCCCCGATGTCGGTGCGGTGCTTGTCGAAGCCGTCGTAGTTGCAGGTGATGGTGCCGGCGCCCACGTTGGCCCTGGCGCCCACCCGGGCGTCGCCGATGTAGGTCAGGTGGTTGACCTTGGCGCCGGCCTCGATGCGGGCGTTCTTGACCTCGACGAAGTTGCCGATGTGGGCGTCCGGCCCGATCTCCGTCCCCGGCCGCAGGCGGGCGTAGGGGCCGACCAGCGCGCCGGAGTCGACGCGCACCTGCTCCAGATGGCAGAAGGGCTTGATCTCCACCCGGTCGCCCACCACGACGCCGGGACCGAACACCACGCAGGGGCCCACCACCACGTCGCGCCCCAGGCGCGTGTCGTAGGAGAAGGTGACCGTGTCCGGGTCCACCAGCGTGGCGCCGTTGTCCATGGCCGCCTTGCGCAGGCGGCGCTGCAGGATGCGCTCCACCTCCGCCAGTTCGGCGCGGGAGTTGACGCCGATCACCTCGGCCGGCGCACCCTCCACCACCGCGCAGCGCATGGCCTCGGAGCGGGCGATCTGCACCACGTCGGTCAGGTAATACTCGCCCTTGGCGTTGGCGTTGCCGACGCGGCCGATCAGCCCGGCCATGCGCGTGCCGTCGAAGGCCATCAGGCCGGCGTTGCACAGGGTGACGGCGCGCTCCTCGGGGGTGGCGTCCAGGTATTCGACGATCTTCTCCAGCCCGCCGCGGGCGTTCAGGATCAGGCGGCCGTAGGCGCCGGGGTCCTCGGGGCGCATGCCCAGCACCACCACCGCGGGGTCGCCCGCCTGGCGGCGCGCGTTGACCATGGCGCGCAGCGTGTCGGGGGTGACCAGCGGCGTGTCGCCGTACAGCACCAGCACATCGCCGCGGAAGCCTTCCAGAAGCCCGAAGGCGGCGCGCACGGCGTCGGCGGTGCCGCGCTGCTGCTCCTGCACGGCGGTGGGGTAGGGGGCGACGGCGGCGGCGACGTCATCCATGCCGGGGCCCACCACCACCACCACATGGTCGGGGTCCAGCTCGGCGACGGCGGCCAGGACGTGTCCGATCATCGGCCGCCCGGCGACGCGGTGCAGCACCTTGGGCATGTCGGACTTCATGCGCGTGCCCTTGCCGGCAGCAAGGATGACGCAGGCGAGCGGTCGTTGGGTCATGCGTGTCCCTGGTTTGACGTCGAGCGGCGCGCGGATAAGTGCCACAGTCCGTCGGCCTTCCCCAAGTCAACTTTTATGACAGGCCGTCACAGGCGAAGCCCCGCGGCACGGCCCTGTCCCGGAGGTATGGAGCGGCCCGGTGCACCGCAACACTTTCGGTCGGCGTACCGCCCCCGGTGCTTCTCCTTTGCGCCGGTTCTGCGCTACCACGGCACGATCCGCACCACGTCCCGGAGCCGCCTCCGCCATGACCGCCACCCTGCCGCCCGGCCTGCCCGCCATCCTGGTGTTCGACCTGGACGGCACCCTCATCGACAGCGCCCCCGACATCGCCCGCGCCGTCAACGCCACCCTGGCCGGCCATGGCCGCCGCGCGCTGTCGGTGGCGGAGGTGCGGGGCATGGTCGGCGACGGCTCGGCCAGTCTGCTGCGCCAGGCGTTCGCCGCCACCGGCGCCCCCCTGGACGAAGGCGGGGTGCAGGAGGCGCTGGCCCGCTACCTCGACATCTATTTCGCCCAGTCGGCGGAGCCGTCGTGCCTTTACCCCGGCGTGGCGCCGACGCTGGGTGCCCTGCACGCGGCCGGCATCGCTCTGGGCCTGTGCACCAACAAGCCGGAGCGGATCGCCCGCAAGCTCCTGGACCTGCTGGACCTCGCCCGCCTGTTCGGGGCGGTGGCCGGCGGCGACACCCTGCCGGTGCGCAAGCCCGACGGCCGCCCCCTTGCCCGGGTCATCGACGCCCTGGGCGGCGGCCCGGCCGCCATGGTGGGTGACAACGCCAACGACGTGAAGGCGGCGCGCGCCGTCGGCATCCCCGTGGTGGCCGTCAGCTACGGCTACCCGCGCATGGCCGTGGCCGATCTCGGTGCCGATCTGGTGATCGACCGCTTCGCCGATCTGCCGGCCGCCCTGGCCCGCCTGGGGACCCGGCCGGACAGCCCGCCGGCGGGCCGGTGAGGGGTGTGCGGGGCGGCCGATTTTTCGGTGTTGACAGCCGCCCCGCGACCCCTTAAATACGCCGCTCACCGCACGACGGCGGGCGCGTAGCTCAGCGGGAGAGCACTCCCTTCACACGGGAGGGGTCACAGGTTCAATCCCTGTCGCGCCCACCATCCTTCCCCAAGGATGTAAAGGACTCGGCTGGCACCGGCATCGCGTCGGTCATCCGGAACGTTCCAGGAACGCCCGGCCCGGTTGACACGTGGCTGGCACGCGTCGATCCGTCTCCGTTCCGTGCCGCGAATCGGTTTCGTCCCGGTGTTCTTCAAGCCAACGGGCCGCCGGCAGCACGTTCTCGCGATTGTCCGATCAGGAATGACCCACCCGACGCATCGCGGCCGGACGGGCGGTTGCCGTCCGGCTTCGCAACGCCTGCGGGGCGGCCTTGCGGCTGCGCCCCCGGGGTCGGCACGAGCCGCCGTCAGTTCGGGATCTGGGAAACCTTGATCGGCGCGGCGGGGGTGGGGAAGAGGCGGGACACGTCGACGTGGACGGTGAAGACCGGCGGCACCAGAAGCGCCGGGTGCAGCGGCCCTGCGACGGCCCGCTCCTTGCGGGTCGGCACCATCAGGCGGGACCCGTCGGCGTGCGCGGCGTAGATCGGGGCGGACAGCAGCGCCGGGTGCAGCGGGGTGGCGGCAGGGGTGCCGTCGGCAATGGCGGCGGTGGCTGCGGACAGGGTGATGGTTGCGGCAAGCGCGCAAAGCAGCGTTTTCATGGCGGTCCTGCGAGTGTCGTATGGCGCGGGCGCGGGATGGCGAAGCCGGCGATCACGGCATCAGGGCATGGAATGACCATGGAGTGATGACGAGCGCGCCCCGGCCCGAAAGCAAGACCGGACGATACTGCCCCTCACCTCACCGCGCAATCAAATGATGGCGCGGTCGACTGCGATATTGTCTCACATGCAGTCAAGGAAATGCTGAATTTGTTGGGCGGCCAATCATATTTGTTGTTGATGTCGCCTTCTGTCGGTGGTCATGATTGTCTGTGATTGGTCGTGTCCCGTCCGCTGTGTTGCCGGGCGCCTCCGCCGTCGGGGACATTGGTCCCGCGGCGGCGTTCCTCTATGGTGCGGGTTCGCACGCCCTATCGCCGCCGGTCCTTTCATGGCGCCGGTCACCAACAGAGGACTCCGCCGATGTCCGCCGCCGCATCCCGGTTCGCATCCGATTGCAGCCGGTGCCAGGCCCTGTGCTGCGTCGCCCTGACGTTCCGCAAGGGGGACGCCTTTCCCATCGACAAGGCGCCGGGGGAACCCTGCCCGAACCTCGACCCCGCGGGATTCCGCTGCCGGGTGTGGGCGGAGCGGCGCGGGCTCGGCTTCAACGCCTGCGCCCCGTACGAGTGTTTCGGCGCCGGCCCGGCGGTGTCGGCGGTGATGGCGGCCCGCGGACACGCCTGGCCGGACCTCGATCCCGCCACCGCGGCGGCGTACCAGGACGACATGCGCAGGCTCATGCGCGTCAGCGTCCTGCTCGCCTATCTCGACACCGGCCGCATCGCCGACCCGGCCCTGCGCGCCGAACTGGAGGCGATCCGGACCGACTATGAGCGCACGGGCACGCTCGCGTCCCGCGACCGCATCCAGCGGGTGTTGATCGACCACCGGGGCACGGTAGGGCGCATCCTCACCGCCATCGGCTATTCCGGCGGCTGACGGACGGACGCGCCCCGGCGGTCATCAGCCGGCGCGCACGCGGGTGAGGAAACGCCCCACCTCCTCGTTGAGGACGCCCGCCTGAAGGGAGAGCCGGCGGACCGATTCCAGCACCTCGTAGGCGGTGGTGGAACTGCCGGCCGCCGCCGTGCTCACACCGGATATGTTGGTCGAGCTGTCCTGCACGCCCCGTGCGGCCTGCTGGACGTTGCGGCTGATCTCCCGGGTGGCCGCCGCCTGTTCCTCCACCGCCGAGGCGATGGACGTGGCGACCTCGTTCACCTGGTTGATGACGCGGGTCACATCCTTGATCTCCTGCACCGCCTCGCCGGTCACCGACTGGATGGTGGCGACCCGGCCGGCAATGTCCTCGGTGGCTTTGGCGGTCTGGTTGGCCAGCGCCTTCACCTCGCTGGCCACCACCGCGAAGCCCTTGCCGGCCTCGCCGGCCCGTGCCGCCTCGATCGTGGCGTTCAGCGCCAGAAGGTTGGTCTGGCTGGCGATGGAGTTGATGAGTTGCACCACCTCGCCGATGCGCTCCACCGCCGTGGCCAGTCCTTCCACCTTGCCGTTGGCCCGCTCGGCGATGCTCAGGGCGTCGCGGGCGATCTGCGAGGCGGTGCCGACCTGCCGGCCGATTTCGCCGATGGAGCTGTCCAGCTCCTCGGTCGCCGCGGCGACGGTCTGGACGTTGGCCGAGGTCTGCTCGGTGGCGGCGGCGGCGTTGCCGGCGAGCTGACCGGTCCGGTCGGCGGCACGCGTCATCTCCTGCGCCCGCGCGTCCATCGCGTCGGCCTCCTTGCCGACCGTGCGGATCACGCCGCCCACGGACTGCTCGAAGCCGTCCGCCAGGTCCAGCATGGCCCGCCGCTTGTCCTCCTCGGCACGGCGTGCCAGCGCCGCCTGCTCCGCCTCCAGTCGGATCTTCGCTTCGGCGTTCTCCTTGAACACCCGGACCGCCCGTCCCATGGCCCCCAGCTCGTCGCCACGGTCGGCCTCGGGGAAGGTGACCGCCAGGTCACCGGAGGCCAGCGCCCGCATCTTCTCGGCCAGACCGTGGAGCGTGCGGCTGATGCTTCGGCCGGTCAGGGCGAGCAGGACGATGGCGGGCAGCCCCAGGACCGCGAGAATGCCCAGAAGAGTCCAAAGCTGCGCCAGGAACGCTTCCCGGATGTCCTCGATCAGGACCCCCGTGCTGATGAACATGCCCCAGGGTTCGAAGTTCTTCACGTATGACAGCTTCGGCGTCGTCTCGGTGCTGCCGGACGTGCGTGGCCAATCATAGATATGGGTGCCTTCGCCTTGCGTCCGGGCAATGGTCAGGAAGGCGTCGGTGACCGATCGGCCGCTGGCGTCCCTGGTTCCCGATACGTCCTTGCCGATCAGCGCCTCGTTGATGTGGACGAACATCACGGCGTTATGGGTGACCGCGAAGACGTACTCGTTCCCGTCGTAGCGCATGCCCCGCACGGCTTCCCGAAAGCGGTTCTGCGCCTCCTCCCGGGTGATCCGGCCGGCTGCGGCATCGGCTTCGTACCGGGACGCCATGCTGTGCGCCGCCTCGACCATGAACCGCAGCGTGGCAACCCGGTCCCCGTGCATTCGGTGGTAATTCATGTACAGTCCAGCACCGGCAATGGTGGCGAACGCCACCGTCGATATGAAAACCAGGGACCAGAGCTTGGCGCGGATCGAAAGGAATCGTGACATGGTAGTCCTCCTTGCTCCGGACATCTGTCTGCCGGGTAGCAGGGATAGGATGCATGAGAACTGCATAATGTCTATATGGAGAAAGCAAAGGGCCGTATCCATTGAAGGATATTGGGTTTTTATATTACTAGATTAGATTTTTATGTTATTTGGGGTGTGTGCGAATCGATGCGATCGGCTCCGACCAAAGGCGGAGAGCGTCGCCGCGCAACGTCTGTGACCAAGCCATAAGACGGCGGTGGCGGTGTATCTTTCGATGCACCGATTCCTCCGGCAAAGGACGCAATCCCCGTGGGGCGTCCGCCGGTCGACGGGCGGCATCAGTCGTAGGACGGTGCGGCGGAATTACGCAGCCGGCACGGGCCGACGCAGCAGCAGGCTGCCGCCCCGGTGGGGCAGGCGGGGGTGCCAGGGAATGGCCGCCGCCGCCGCCTCGGTGAAGCCCTCGGCGGCGTAGAGGGCGCGGGCCGCGGCGTTGTCGGCCCACACATGCAGGGTCACCCGGTCGTACCCCCCGTCGCGGGCACGGTCGTAGACCCGCGCCAGCAGGTGCCGCGCCAGCCCTTGCCGGCGCAGGTCCGGGGCGATGGCGAGCGCGGAGAGAAAGTAGCTGTCCCAGTCCTGGGTGGAGTCGAAGGCCGCGAGGTGGGCGATGCGGTCGGCGGGGATGAAGCTGCGGTCGGCGTCGCGCATCCAGTGGGTGGGGTGGGCGTGGGCCACGCCGATGACGCGCCCGGCGCTCTCGGCCACCACCATCTGCCGGTGGGAGAAGGAGCCGCTGCGCCCGGCGATGCCGGGGACCAGCATGTCCACCGTCTCGGCGCCCGGCACCAGCCCGCCGAGCAGGAATTCGTACACCCCGCCGCCGGCCATCAGGATCAGCGGCGCGATCTCCGGCGCATCATGGGCTTCGGCGGGGCGGAGGAAGGGATCGGAGGACATGACGGTTCCGGCGGTTGCTGGTCGGACCAATGTGGCGCACCCCGCCGCGGGAGCCAAGCGGCCATGCGCCGCATGCACCGCACGCCCCCTTGCAGCGCCGTTGACCGGGCCGGACCGGCTCGTTTAGGGTTGCGTCCATGATCGGACACCGCTTTCCGGCGCATCGGCGAATTATCGGCCCGGTCCTCGTGTGAGGGCCGGGACCCTGTCGTGACGGCCGCCCGTGCCGTCCCCGCCGAACGCTGATCCGGAGAGGACCATCATGTCCCCGAACGCCTTGTCCGTGAACCCCATGTCCGTGAAAGCCCTGCCCGCGCAGGCCGTGTCGCCCCTCGTTCCCGCCGCCGAGTCGCGGCCGGTCGATCCCGGTCGCTCCGTCACCTTTACCCTGCGCGCCGACGCCGATCCCGGCACCCTGCCACGGGTGCTGGAACTGTTCGCCAAGCGCGGGCTGGTGCCCGCCGCCCTGCGCAGCGACCGTCTCGCCGATGGCGAGACGCTGGCGGTCGAGGTGGAGGTGACCGGCATGGCGCGGGCCGAGTCCGACCACGTCGCCAACTGCCTGCGCCGCCTGCCGGTGGTGATGCAGGTGCTGACCGGCGAGCGCCGGCTGGACGCGGTGGCCTGACCCTCAGCCGTGCTTGCCCCGGGGCGGCTCCGGCTGCTCCGGCGCCCCGGCGTTCGGCGCCTCGTCCGCACCGGCCGGGGGCGGAGTCTCCGCATCCGCGTCCGGATCCTCCACCGCCTCCTGCTCCTTCATCCGTGCCGCGGCGTTCTGCAGCTTCGCGAACTGGGCAATCGAGAAGGGCAGGGAGGCGAGATAGGCGATGCCCAGCGCGGTCAACGTCCACCACGGCTGGCTGACCAGGAAGGCGGCCAGCAGGCCGACACCGACCAGTCCCGGCACGACGGCGCGCTGGGGTATGCGCACCCCCTTGAACGAGAAGGTGGGGATGGTCGACACCATCAACCCGCCGATGCCCAGCATCCACGGCACCACCAGTGCCGGGTGGCCGGTGATCTCCGGATCGGTGGCGAAGCCGGCGACCAGCGGCAGCAGCGCCAGGCCGGCCCCGGCCGGTGCGGGGATGCCCGTGAAGTAGTTGAAGGCGAAGGGTGGCAGGTCCGCCGCCCCGAGTCGGGAGTTGAAGCGGGCCAGCCGCAGGGCGGCGCACACCGGGAAGGCCAGGGTGGCGATCCAGCCCAGACTCCCCGCCCCGTCGAGCGCCCAGAGATAGATGGTGAGCGCCGGCGCCACGCCGAAGCTGATGACGTCGGCCAGGCTGTCCAGCTCCGCCCCGAACTTGCTCTGGCCGTTCAGCAGGCGGGCGATGCGGCCGTCCAGGGCGTCCAGCACCGCGGCGATGACGATGGCGATCACCGCCGGTTCCCAGCGCTCCTGAATGGCGAAGCGAATCGCCGTCAGGCCGGCGCACAGCGCCAGCACGGTCAGGACATTGGGCAGCAGGTGGTTGATCGACAGGCCTTTCAGGCGCGGATGGGGGCGGCGCGGCCGGCGGCGCTGGAACACCGTCGGCTTGAACACCCCCTGCTTGAACACCGGACCGCGCTTCATGGACGGACCTCGCCCAGCCGCTGCGGTTCGGCGCTGTTCAGGTCGGCCAGCACGGTCTCGCCGCCGATCGCCAACTGGCCGACGCACACCTGCGGCACCGCGCCGTCGGGCAGGTAGACGTCGGTGCGGCTGCCGAAGCGGATCAGCCCGAACCGTTCCCCCGCCTTCACCGCCTGGCCGGGCTTCAGGGTGCAGATGATGCGGCGCGCCACCAGGCCGGCGATCTGCACATAGGCGATCTCGCGTCCGTCGGGCAGGCGCTGGCGCACGGCCATGCGCTCGTTCAGGTCGCTGGCCTTGTCGAGGGCGGCGTTGAGGAAGGCGCCGGGGTGGTACTCCGCCGCCACCACCGTGCCGTCCGCCGGCACGCGGTTGACGTGGACGTTGAAGACGTTGAGGAAGATGGAGATGCGGGTGCGCTGTTCCGGTCCCATGCCCAGCTCGGGCGGCGGCACGGCGGGGACGATCATGGTGACCCGCCCGTCGGCCGGGCTGACCACCAACCCTTCGCGGGTCGGTGTCACGCGCTCGGGATCGCGGAAGAAATAGATGCACCAGGCGGTCAGCAGCAGGCCCAGCCAGCCCAGCGGCGCCGCCACCAGGAGGCCCAGCAGCAGGGACACCACGGCGAATCCGGCGATGAACGGCCAGCCGGCGCGATGGATCGGAACGAGTACGGTATCGATGGCGGTCATCGCCGGCCTTTAACCCTTCCTGTTCGAAAGCGGCGCATTCTAATCGCCGCGCCCCGGCCTTTACAGAATTTTAGCGTCCCGGGGAGGAATCTGCCTCAACCAGACCCTTGTGAATGGCCGGCCTCCCTTGTCCGTTCCGCTGACCGCCCGTCTCGATGCGATTCCGTCCCTGGCCGAGGTGGCCGCGGCGTCGCTGCCCCTCGGTGTGAACGCCGTGTTCACCACGCCCGAAGGCGTGCTCGGCATCGCCCGCCCACCGCGGCCGTCGCGGCTGAACTTCATCGTCGACGGCCTGCCGTTCCACGCCGCCGTCAGCCCCGAGGAGGGGGCGGACGGGCGCGACGGCGCGGTGTGCCAGATCTGGGCGGAGGTGGGGCACATCCCCTATAGCGCCCAGTCGCCGGAGCGCCGCCGCCGCCTGCTGGAGGCGTTGCGCGCCATCCAGGCGGTGGAGGGCCTGCAGCGCGCCCGCTTCCTGGTCCAGGAAGGGCAGAAGATCCTGCTGTTCAGCGAGACGCGGGTCGACGGTCACGTCACGCCGGAAGGGCTGATCCACGAAACCGTGCTTCTGGTGCAGGAGGCGCGGCCATTCCTGCGCATCCTCGCCGACTACATCTGACGCCGGCCGTCTCCGACGCCGGACGGGCACCGCCGGGTGTCCGGGAACACGGGGCGGTTCCGTCCGTTCGTATAGGGCACCGGCCCGATGCCCGCTGAAGGGCATGGTCGGGCGTCGGTGCGCCTTAGCGAAGGAGCCTCACATGCACAGCGTGTTCTACATCGTCGGCGTGGTGGTCGTGGTGATCGCGGTTCTCAGCCTGGCCGGCGTGGTGTGAGCATAGAGCGGTCGGCCGGTTATTGCCCCGGCGGCAGGGTGAAGATCTGGCCGGGGTAGATCAGGTCGGGATCCCGGATCTGCTCCCGATTGGCCCGATAGATCAGGGTGTAGAAGAAGCCGTCGCCGTAGGTGCGGCGGGCGATCCGCCACAGGCTGTTGCCGGGCTGAACGACGATGCGCCCGTCCCGGGGGAGATCGGGCGGTACGTCGGACACCTGCACCGGCAATTCCACCCGTGCGGTCACCCGGCCGGTGTCGGTGACCTGGTCGGCCCGCAGCGTGTACAGGCCGGGGTCGATCAACCGCTCGGGCTTCAGGCGCCACTGACCCGCCGGGTCGGTGTGCGCCCGCCCGACCAGCAGATTGTCGAGATAAAGCTGCACTGCCGCGCCCGGCGTCGCCCGTCCGCCCATGGCGACGTTGCCGGCGGCATCGTAATCCAGCGTTTCCACCGAGACGCCGCCGGCCGGCAGCGGCGGTACCATCGTCGCCGACGCACCGCCCGGTGCCGGACGGGCGGCAGCCGATTCCGCCGGGGGCGGGGTCGGCATCGCGGCCTCCTCCGCTGCCGGCGGATCCTGCCGGATCTCCGCCGTTTCCGGGACCGGTTCGGGTGCCGGAAGGGGCGGAGGCGGTGCCTGGAGGACGGTGGAGGCGCCCACCCCGTCGCGGGGAACCGCCACGGCCAGCGGCTCCGCCGGGCCGTCCGTCGGGCGGCCGGCCACGTCGCGGGCGGGTTCGGGGACCACCAGGACGACCACACGGTCGGACGCGAGGGTTGCGCCCTCCGGTGCGCCGGAGGCCGGGCGGGCGAGCAGGCTGAGTTCGCGCGACCCCGGTGGCAGCGGCGCGGTTGGCAACAGCACCCATTCGCCGCGCCGGTCGGCGGTCACCTCGCCCAGCACCCGGTCGCCGTCCAGCACCGTCACCCAGGAACCGGGGTGCGCCCGACCGGCCAGTACCGCCTCACCGTCCGGCATGATCCGAACCACGTCGAATCGCGGCGGCTCCGCGGCGTCGACGGCCTGTACGGTCTCTGCCGGGGGTGCCGGCGCGGTGGCGGGTACCGGCGGTTCCGGCTCCGGCTTGGGCGTCGGGGCGGGGACCGCGGACATCATCGCATCCGTTGGCGGGGTGTCCGGTGGCGGTAGGTCCGATTCGGCATCCGGTACCGCCGCCGTCGGCGGCCCGGCGGTGACCGGCACGGTGGTCTCGGCCGCAGTGGTTTGGGTCACGGTGGTCTCGGTCACCGGGACATCGGCCGGGCGCACGGTTACCGGCACCGGTGCGGGCACCGGTTCGGGTTGCCGAATGGCGATGACGCCGACCCCCGCCAGTAGCGCGGCCGCGCCGCCCAGTATGATGTATGCTTTCACCGCCGCAGGTCCGCACCGGAACACCGACCGGGACGGTCGATTCACTCATGAACTATCGACCGTTCCGCGCGCGGGATCAACAGCGCAATACGGCGCCGGGTGGCGGTGGCGTACGCCTTCCGGGCGGCGGTGCGGCGGTGCCGTCTCAGGGTTGCGGTGGCAGCGACTTCAGGTACACGGCGATGGCGCGGCGGTCCTCCGCTGTCAGTTTGGACGTGGAGTTTGTGATGACTTCGCCCATGGAGCCACCGGCAAAGTCGCCGTCGGGCATCATGCCGATTTCCAGGAACAGTTCGATGTCGCCGATGGACCAGGCGCCGATTCCCCGTTCCGGGTTCGGGGAGATGTTGGGCACGGCTTCGCCCTCCGGCCCGGCGCGGTTGCCGGCCATGTGCGCATCGCGGTCCAGGCCGCCCAGGCGGGAGCGCGGGGTGTGGCATTCGCCGCAGTGGCCCAGCACGTCCACCAGATAGCGGCCGCGGTTCCACTCCGGCGGCTGCGAGGGATCGTCGGCCAGCGGGCCGCGCTCCAGGTACAGCCACTGCCAGACCGGGAGAAGGAACCGCCAGCCGAAAGGCGGGTCCAGATCGTGCGGGCGGTTGGGTGTATCCGCGGCGGGCAGGGAGAACAGGTACGCCCTGAGGTCCAGGAGGTCCCGCTCGGTCATCCCCGTGTAGGACCCGTACGGGAAGGCCGGGAACAGGGCGTCGCCGTCCGGCCGGCGGCCGTCGCGGAAGGCGCGCACGAAGTCGGCCTCCGACCAGGCGCCGATGCCGTGCTGCGGGTGCGGTGTGATGTTGGGCGAGTGAAAGGTGCCGAACGGCGTCTCCAGCGCCCGCCCTCCGGCCAGGAGGGTGCCGCCGCCCTTCACGTCCGTGTGGCAGCCCAGACACCCGGCGGCGGCGAACACGTACGCTCCGCGTGCGACGGGATCGTCCGATGACGGGTCGGCGGCCGGCGGGTCCTGCCCGGCGGCCGGCAGGGCCATGGCGCCGGCGACGGCGATGACGGCGCCGGCGAGGGTGGCGCGGACGGCGGCGCGGACGGTGGCTCGGGCTGCGGCGGGGGCGGCGGCGCGCATGGTGCTCACTTCTTCAGGCGGAAATCCTCGTGGCAGGTCTGGCAGACCTTGCCGACCGCCTGCATGGCGCGGGCAACCTGCGCCCGGTCGCCGCTGCCGGCCGCGGCGGTCAACTGCTCCGCCGCCGGCTTCAGGTCGTTCCAGTACCCTTCCGCCGTGGTCCAGTTCTGCCAGAGTTCGGGCTTGGCCTCGCTGTCGCCGACGCCGATGGCGGTTCCCTCGGGGAACACGGTGCGGGGGTCCACGGTCGACACCTCGGTGATGGCGGCGGCGGCGGCCTGCACGTCGGCGGCCGTCGGGCCCTCGTTCTTGACGAAGCCGCCGACGGCCTTCATGCCGCCGCCCAGCTTCTTCATCAGCGTCTCGCGTTCCTTGACCTGCGCCAGCGGGTCGGCGGCGAGCGCCGGCGCCATGCTGCCGGCGTGGGCGATGCAGACCGCTGCGGCGGCGGCCAGGATGGTGAGCGTTCGCATGGACGGTGGTCCCTTCCCTGTTCGGTCCCGGTTGGCGGGGCGGATGGCCGGCGGGCGGGAACCGGCCGGCCTTGTCAAACCCCCGGACGATGGTGTAACGGGCAGCGGTTTCCCGCCAGTCACAGGATCGTGAAGCCGAACGTGAGGAAGGGTTCGCCGATGAAGGCCCCGGGTTCCGTGTGCGTCTATTGCGGCTCCTCCAGCCGTGTCGCCGACAGCTACAAGGAGGCCGCCCACGCGCTCGGCGCGGGGCTGGCGGAGCGCGGCATCCGCGTCGTCTACGGCGGCGGCCGTGTCGGCCTGATGGGCATCCTGGCCGACGCCGCCCTGGCCGCCGGGGGGCAGGTCGTCGGCATCATCCCCGAGCACATCCAGTCGCTGGAGGTGGAACACATCGGCCTCACCGAACTGCACGTCGTCGACAGCATGCACACGCGCAAGCGCATGATGGTCGACCGTTCCGACGCCTTCCTGGTGCTGCCGGGCGGGCTCGGCACGCTGGACGAGACGTTCGAGGTGCTGACGTGGCGGCAGTTGCGCCTGCACGACAAGCCGATCGTGGTGGTCAACGTCGACGGCTACTGGGACCCGCTGGTGACGCTGGTCGACCGCATGACCGATGCCGGCTTCTGCCGGCCGGAGAACCGCGGCCTGTTCACCGTCGTCGACAGCGTCGCGGACGTCTGGGACGCCCTGGCCCGGCAGCCGGAACCGGCCGTGCCCCCGGCGACGGGGCGCCTGTGATCCTTTTGGCGTGAACCGGGCGTTCCGGGGCGCGCCGCGCCCCCGCCGCGCCTTCCTTTCTGCAACGCGGCAGTCTATAAAGCCGCCGTTGCCTCACGTCCGGGACCCCGGATTTGCGCTGAAGACGCCGGACGCGGGGGGAAACTCCCGCCGAACGGCGCGCCCGGCGCCCAAGGACAAACACGACGCCCACACCCCAAGGGGGAGAAACCGCACCCATGACCAAGATCAAGGTAGCCAATCCGGTCGTCGAACTCGACGGCGACGAGATGACCCGCATCATCTGGCAGTTCATCAAGGACAAGCTGATCCTTCCGTACCTCGACGTCGACCTGAAGTACTACGATCTGGGCATCGAGGAGCGCGACCGGACGAACGACCAGGTCACCATCGATTCGGCGAACGCGATCAAGCAGTATGGCGTCGGCGTGAAGTGCGCGACCATCACTCCGGATGAGGCGCGCGTTCAGGAATTCAACCTCAAGAAGATGTGGAAGTCGCCGAACGGCACGATCCGCAACATCATCGGCGGCACCGTCTTCCGCGAGCCCATCGTCTGCAAGAACATCCCGCACTATGTGCCGGGCTGGCAGAAGCCGATCATCATCGGCCGCCACGCCTTCGGTGACCAGTACAAGGCGACCGACTTCCTCATCCCCGGGGCCGGCTCGCTGACCATCAAGTGGGTGCCCAGGGACGGCGGCGAGCCGATCGAGCACGAGGTATTCGATTTTCCCGGCGCCGGCGTCGCCATGGGCATGTACAACCTGGACGACTCGATCGAGGGCTTCGCCCACTCCAGCTTCGTCTACGCCCTGGAGCGCGGCTACCCCGTCTACCTGTCGACCAAGAACACCATCCTCAAGGCCTACGACGGGCGCTTCAAGGACATCTTCCAGGCCGTCTTCGATGCCCACTACGCCGACAAGTTCAAGGCGAAGGGCCTCACCTACGAGCACCGGCTGATCGACGACATGGTCGCCTCGGCGCTGAAGTGGGAAGGCGGCTTCGTGTGGGCCTGCAAGAACTACGACGGCGACGTGGAGTCGGACGTGGTGGCGCAGGGCTTCGGCTCGCTGGGCCTGATGACCTCGGTGCTGATGACGCCGGACGGCAAGACGATCGAGGCCGAGGCCGCCCACGGCACGGTGACCCGCCACTACCGCGAGCACCAGAAGGGCAAGGAGACGTCGACGAACCCGATCGCGTCGATCTACGCCTGGACCCAGGGCCTGGCCTTCCGCGGCAAGTTCGACGGCACCCCCGACGTCACCCGCTTCGCCCAGACGCTGGAGCGCGTCTGCGTCGAGACGGTGGAATCCGGCTACATGACCAAGGACCTCGCCATCCTCATCGGTCCGGAGCAGCCGTGGATGACCACGCGCCAGTTCCTCGACAAGCTGGACGAGAACCTGCAGAAGAAGATGGGTGCCTGGAGCTGAACGTTCCGGGTGCGACACCACACCGCTTTCCCCGGACGGTGCGTTTCGGGGACAGTGCCGGGGGAGCGCAAGCTCCCCCGGTTCCGTTTCCGGGACCGGGTGCGCGACCGAGGTCGAGTCCAGTGTCAGGAAACCCAATGCCCAACACCATCTTCCGCGTCGCCGTCATCGGTGCCGGCGAAACCGGCACGCCGCTTCTGCGTCAACTGCTCGACGCCCCCTTCGTGGAGGTGCTGGGGGTCGCCGATCTGGACGCCGATGCCCCCGGCATGCGGCTGGCCCGGGACGCCGGCGTCACCACCACCACCGATTTCATGGAGCTGGCCCGCCTGGGCGACACGCTGGACCTGCTGATCGACGTGACCGGCGTCGCCAAGGTGCGCGAAGCGTTGCGCCGGCACATGCAGGACACCGACAACCACCACACCATCATCGTGCACGAGGTGGTGGTGCAGCTCATGCTGTCCCTGTCGCAGGGCCGGCTGGTCCGCTTCAAGCACGATTCGTCGGAGTACTGAGGGCCGCGGCCTCCTGCCGCGCCACCTCGTCCCGCCGCGGCGGGTCCGCGCCGGGCCGGGCGCACGTCAGCGCGGCGACGCGGTTTGCAAAGCGCAGGACCGCCGCGAGTTCGGCGTCGGGCATCGCTCCGAGGGTGCCGGACCCGAGGCCGCCGCGCTCGTGCAGGCCGGCCAGCAGGCCGGCCATGAAGGCATCGCCGGCGCCGACCGTGTCGACCACGGTCACCGGATCGGCCGCGACGGCCAGCGAGCCGCCGCGGCGGTAGGCCCGGGCTCCCCCGGCGCCGCCCGTCACCACGACCAGGTGCGGGCCGAGGCCGAGCCAGCGCTCCGCCACCGCCTCCGGGGGGAGCCCGGGATCGAGCCAGTCGAGATCGGCGCCGCTGACCTTGACGAGGTCGACCAGCCCCAGCAGCCCGTCGAGCCGCCGCCGGAAGGCATCGCGATCGCCGATGATGGCCGGCCGCACGTTGGGATCCAGCGACAGGAACCGGCGGCCGCGTTCGCGCGCCAACAGGGTGCCCAGCGCCGTTCCCACCGGCTCCACCGCCAGGCTGAAGGACCCCGTATGGATGGCGCGGACGGGGCCGAGGTCGGCGGGAAGTGCTGCCGCTTCCAGCGCCCGGTCGGCTGCACCGGTGCCGTAGAAGGCGTAGCGCGGCTCGCCGCCGTCGGGCAGGCTGACGAAGGCGAGCGTCGTCGGTGCGCCGGACCGCACCACGAAACGCCGGTCGACGCCGTCGCGCGCCAGCGCCCCGACCAGCAGGTCGCCGAAGAAGTCGGTGGAGACACCGCCGAGGAAGCCGGCCGGCGCCCCCAGCCGGGCGATCCCGACGGCGACGTTGAACGGGCTGCCGCCGGGGTGCGGCACGTAACCGGCCGCACCGCCCGTCGGGGCGGGCAGGAAGTCGATGAGGGCTTCGCCGCACGAAAGGATCATGGCCGTCGTCCTGTACCCCGGGTGGGTGGCGGGGGCTGGTCCGCCCCCGTTCGTTTGCATAAGATCGATCCGACCGGAGCGGGCGGACAGCGATGCGGATCGGTGTGGATCTCGGCGGGACGAAGATCGAGGCGGTCGCCATGGACGCTCTGGACCATGAGCGCCTGCGCCGCCGCGTGCCCACGCCGCGCGGTGACTACGCCGCCACCCTCGCCGCGGTCGCCGCCCTGGTGGACGGCATCGAGGAGACGCTGGGCGAGCGCGGCACGGTCGGCGTGGGCATGCCAGGCTCCATCTCCCCCGCGACCGGGCTGGTGAAGGGCTGCAACTCCACCTGGCTGGTCGGCCATCCCATCCGGCGCGACCTGGAGGCCGCCCTCGGCCGTCCGGTGCGCTGCGCCAACGACGCCAACTGCCTGGCCGTGTCGGAAGCGATGGACGGGGCCGCCGCCGGTGCCGGCGTGGTGTTCGCGGTGGTGCTGGGGACCGGTTGCGGCGGTGGACTCGCGCTGGCGGGGGTGATGCACGAGGGGCCCAACGGGGTGGCCGGCGAGTGGGGCCACAACGCGCTGCCCCGGTGCGACGGCGACGCCATGGTGCCGCGACCCTGTTTTTGCGGTCGCCACGACTGCATCGAAACCTACCTGTGCGGTCCGGCTTTCGAGGCGGAGTACGTCGCCGCAGCCGGCCGCGCCCTGCCGGCCGCCGCCATTGCCCGGCAGGCCGCCGCCGGCGATCCCCTGGCCGACGCGGTGCTCACCCGCTACGAGGAGCGGCTGGCCCGGGCTCTGGCCCACGCGGTCAACCTGCTGGACCCCGACGTCATCGTGCTGGGCGGCGGCCTGTCCAACATCGACCGGCTCTACCGCACCGTGCCTCCGCGGATGGCGCAGTGGGTGTTCGGGGGCGAGTGCCGCACCCCGGTGCGCCGCGCCCGCCACGGCGACGCCAGCGGCGTGCGCGGGGCGGCCCGGCTGTGGCCGCCCTGAGGCCGGCGCGGCGTCACGGCACGGCACGGATCGCCTCCTCCAGCTCCGCCATGCGGCGGAACACGCGGTGGGCCCCGGCCTCGTACAGGCCGGGGCCGTCCACCGCGGGATCGAGGTGGCTGCCGCCGACGAACCCGAAGACGGTCATCCCCGCGGCCCGTCCGGCCCGCACGCCGGCGGGGCTGTCCTCCACCACGATGCAGTGTGCCGGCGGCACCGCCCCCATCCGCGACGCCGCCAGCAGGAACAGGTCCGGCGCCGGCTTGCCGCAGGCCACCATGGTGGCGCTGAACAGGTTGGGTGCCAGCCGGTCGATCAGCCCGGTGACGGCCAGCGCCATATGGATGCGCTCGGGAACGCTGCTGGAGGCGACGCACGCCGGCCGGTCCAGCCGGTCCAGCAGGCCGGCCACCCCGTCCATGGGCCGCAGCTCGCGTTCGAACGCAGCCAGGATGGCGTGGCGCAGGCCGTCGACGAACCCCGGCGGCATCGGCCGGCCGGTGTCGCGCTCCACCTCCCGCACCATGGCGGCGGTGCTGATGCCGAGGAACCTGTGCCTCACCTCGCCGACCCCGATCGGATAGCCGGCGGCGGTCAGCGCGGCGGCGGTGCAGCGCAGGCTGATGGGCTCGCTGTCCACCAGCACTCCGTCGCAGTCGAAGATGACCGGTCCGTTCATGCGACCCTCCCGGTGCCGCCCGGCGGCCGGCGGCAAGCGAGCCCGTCCATCGCCGTCCCCTCACCAGCAGGTGTAGCCGCCGTCGGCCAGCACGATGCTGCCGGTCATCAGGCTGGCCGCGTCCGAGGCGAGGAACAGCACCACCGACGCGATCTCGTCGGGCTGGCCGACGCGGCGCATCGGCGTGTTCTCCAGCCACACCGGGTACATGCGCGGGTCTTCCATGCCGAAGCGGGTCAGCGACGTCTCGATGTAGGTCGGTGCCACGGCGTTGACGCGCACGCCGCGCTCCGCCCACTCCGCCGCCAGCGACCGGGTCAGGTGGTGGACCGCCGCCTTGGACGCGTTGTAGTAGCTCTGCGGTTGCGGCTTGTTGACAATGAAGCCGGACATGGAGCCAACGGTGACGATGGCGCCGGCGCGGCGCGCCAGCATGTGGCGGCCGAAGGCGCGGCAGGACCAGAAGACGCCGTTCAGGTTGATGTCGATGACGTTGCGCCAATGCTCGTCCGTCACCTCTTCGGCCGGAACGTCGCTGCGGGCGATGCCGGCGTTGCACACGAGGATGTCGACGGCGGCACCGTCGGCGTTCAGCCGATCGGCGGCGGCGGTCACCGCGTCGGGGTCGGTGACGTCCAGCACCAGCCCTTCGGCGGCGTACCCGGCGCGGGCGAGCGCGTCGCAGCCCGACGCCACCAGCTCCTCGGTCAGGTCGGCGACGACGGGGCGCGCGCCGGCTTCGGCCAGCGCCAGGGTGCAGGCCAGCCCGATGTTGCGGGCGCCGCCGGTCACCAGGGCGGTGCGGCCCGACAGATCGTATTTCTGCATGTACATGGGTGCTCTCCCGGTTCCGGCGGTCAATGGGTGAGGGGGCGCGGCGCGCGCGTGACGTCGGCCAGCGGGTGGCGCCCGGTCCGCTCCAGCGCCAGGCCGTCGGCGCCGAACAGATGGCAGCGGTGGCCGTCGACGGGGACGAGGACCCGGTCGTGCACGTGGACCGGCGTGTCGCCGTCGACCTGCACCACCAGCATCGTCCCCCCGCCCGCCCGGACGTGCAGGTATGTGGCGCCGCCCAGCCGCTCCGCGACCAGCACCTCGCCGGCGACACCGGAGGCGCCGTCGGCGCCGAGGTTCAGATGCTCCGGCCGCACGCCGAGCGTCACCGCGTCGCCCGGACGCAGCGGGCCGGCCAGGACCGGCACGGCCACCTCCGTGCCGGTGGCGAGGCGGACGGTGACGGTGGCCGGACCGACGGCGGTGACGGACGCCGGCAGCAGGTTCATGGTGGGGGAACCGATGAAGCCGGCAACGAACAGGTTGCGCGGGTGGTGGTAGAGATCGAGAGGGCTGCCCACCTGCTCGATGACGCCGCCCTGCAGGACGACGATCTTGTCGGCCATGGTCATCGCCTCCACCTGGTCGTGCGTCACGTAGATCATCGTTGCCGCCAGGCTTTCGTGCAGTTTGGCAAGCTCGATGCGCATCCGGACGCGCAGGGCGGCGTCGAGGTTCGACAACGGCTCGTCGAACAGGAAGACCTTGGGCTGGCGCACGATGGCGCGGCCGATGGCGACGCGCTGGCGCTGGCCGCCCGACAGCTCCCCGGGTTTGCGGTGGAGAAGCGGACCGAGCTGGAGGATGCCGGCGACCTCGCGGACCTTGCGCTCGCGCTCCGCCGCGGGCACGCCGGCGAGGCGCAGGCTGAAGGCCATGTTGTCGGCCACGCTCATGTGGGGGTAGAGCGCATAGCTCTGGAACACCATGGCCAGGCCGCGGTCGGCCGGCCCCACCTCGTTCATGCGGCGGCCGTCGATCTCCAGATCCCCGCCGGTGATGCTTTCCAGTCCGGCGATCATGCGCAGCAGCGTGGACTTGCCGCAGCCCGACGGCCCGACGAAGACGACGAATTCGCGGTCGCGAACGTCCAGACTGACACCCTTGATCGCCTCGAAACTGCCGTAGTCCTTGCGCACCTCGCGCAGGCTGACGTTGGCCATGGCACGATGCTCCCGTGGATGGGGTGGTTATTTGACGGCGCCGAAGGTGAGGCCGCGCACGAGCTGGCGCTGGCTGAACCAGCCCAGCACCAGGATCGGCGCGATGGCCATGGTCGAGGCGGCCGACAGCTTGGCCCAGAACAGCCCCTCCGGGCTGGAGAAGGAAGCGATGAACGCGGTGAGCGGGGCGGCGTTGGCCGCCGTCAGGTTCAGGCTCCAGAAGGCTTCGTTCCAGCACAGGATCAGCAGCAGCAGGGCGGTGGATGCGATGCCCGGCACCGCCAGCGGCAGCAGCAGATGCACAAGCTCCTGCCGCGGTCCGGCGCCGTCCATGCGCCCGGCCTCCAGGATCTCGTGCGGCACCTCCTTGAAGAAGGTGTAGAGCATCCACACCGCGATCGGCAGGTTGATCAGCGTGTAGATGATGACGAGGCCCGTGCGCGTGTCGAGCAGCCCGCTGTCGCGGGCCAGCAGGTAGATCGGCACCAGCACGCCGACCGGTGGCAGCATCTTGGTGGACAGCATCCACAGGAGCGTCGAGCGGGTCCGCTTCGTGGGAAAGAAGGCCATCGCGTAGGCGGCGGGTACCGCCAGCGCGATCGCCAGGGCCGTGCCGGCGAAGGAGATGACGACGCTGTTGCCGGCGAACCTCAGGTAGTCGGCGCGTTGATGCACCTCGGCATAGTTTTCCAGCGTCGGCGCGAAGAACAGGGTGGGCGGGGTGGCGATCGCGTCCATCTCCGTCTTGAAGCCGGTCAACAGCATCCAGAAGATCGGGAAGAACATGACGAGCGCCACGGTCCAGCCGAGCGCGGCGTGGACGATGCGGCTGCGGGTGCTTTGCATGCTCCGCCTCCCCTAGGTTGCGAGGTTGCGCGCGATCGCGCGGACCAGGAAGAACGCGACGATGTTGGCCAGCACGATGGCGATGACCCCGCCGGCCGAGGCGCCGCCCACGTCGAACTCCAGCAGCGCGCGCATGTAGATGAGGAAGGCGAGGTTGGTGGTGGCCAGGCCGGGGCCGCCGGAGGTGGTCACCAGGATCTCGGCGAAGACGGTCAGCAGGAAGATGGTTTCGATCATCACCACCACGCCGATGGCGCGCCCGAGGTGGGGCAGGATGATGAAGACGAACATCGACACCGGTCCGGCGCCGTCCATGCGCGCCGCCTCCCGCTGCTCGTGGTCGAGCGACTGGATGGCGGTGAGCAGGATCAGCAGGGCGAAGGGCAGCCATTGCCACGCCACGATGATGATGACGGACGTCAGCGGGAACTCCGCGAACCAGTCCACCGGCGTGAAGCCCAGGCTGCGGCTGACGAAGGCCATGACCCCGTTGATCGGGTGCATCATCAGGTTCTTCCAGATCAGCGCGCTGACCGTGGGCATGACGAAGAAGGGAGCGATGACCAGCAGGCGGGCGATGCCGCGCCCGGGGAAGTCCTGATCGAACAGGACGGCCAGCAGCGTGCCGAGCCCCACCGTGATGACCAGCACCCAGCCCACCAGCAGCAGCGTGTTGGCCAGCGCCGTCCACAGCGCCGGGTCGGTCAGCAGGAACTCGTAGTTGCTCCACCCGGCGAAGCCGCCGAGCGCCGGGTTCAGCAGGTTGTAGCGGATGAACGAGAAGTGGAGCGTCATCGCCAGCGGCACGATCATCCACAGCAGCAGGACGATGACCGATGGCGCCAGGAACGGCAGCGTCGACAGCGAGCGGCGGGCCGGACGGCGCGCCGGGGCGTTCGCGGTCGGGGCGACGCCGAGAGCGGCGGAGGACGGCATGGGTAGCCTCCTTCTGGCGTGGAGCGGGCGGGCGACGAGCGGCGGGGAACCGGCGGCGGGCCCCCCCCCGGGGAGGAAGGGACGCCCGCCGCGACGGGGTGCCGGTCCGCCGCGCTCAGCGGTAGCCGGCCTGCCGCATGGTGCGTTCCGTCGCCGATTGGGCGCTCTTCAGGGCTTGCTCCACCGTGACCTGTCCGGTCAGAGCCGCCGCGATGGTCTGTCCGACCTGGGTTCCGATGGCCTGGAACTCGGGAATGCCGGCGTACTGGATGCCGATGTAGGGCTTGGGATCGCGCGTGGTCTTCACCGGATCGGCGGATTGGATGGCGGCCAGCACGAACTCGGCGAAGGGGGCGACGGCGGTGTACTCGGCGCGGGCGTAGGTGGAGGCGCGGGTGCCGGGCGGCACCGCCACCCAGCCTTCCTCCTCGGCCACCAGCCCGACATAGTCCGCCGACGTCGCCCAGGTGACGAACTGCCGCGCCGCGTCGGCCTTCTGCGAGGTGGACGGGATGCCGAGCGCCCACGACCACAGCCAGGCATTGCCCTTTTCCCAGGAGCCGACCGGGGCCTGCGCGAACGCGACCTTGTCGTGCACCCGCGACTGGCCGGGATTGTAGAGCATGCCGGCGGCCACCGTGGCGTCGATCCACATGGCGCACTGGCCATTGGCGAACAGCGCCAGATTCTCGTTGAAGCCGTTGCTGGACGCGCCCGGCGGGCCGTAGTTCCGCAGCAGGTCGATGTAGGTCCCGACCGCCCGGTGCCATTCCGGCGTGTCGATGGCGGGGTTCCACTCCATGTCGAACCAGCGGCCGCCGAAGGTGTTCACCATCGTGCTGACGAAGGCCATGTTCTCGCCCCAGCCGGGCTTGCCGCGCAGGCAGATGCCATACCGCTGGTTGGCGGGATCGTGCAGGGTCCGGGCAAATTCCGTCACCTGCTCGTAGGTCGGCTGGGCCGGCATGGTCAGGCCGGCGTCGTCGAACAGATCCTTCCGGTAGAAGGTCATCGAGCTTTCGCCGTAGAAGGGCAGGGCGTAGAGCCGGCCATCGTGCGACAGCCCTTCGCGGATCGGCGTCAGCACGTCCTCCACCGCGTACCCGGCCGGCAGATCGTCGAGGGGCGCCAGCCAGCCCTGCTTGGCCCAGATCGGCACTTCGTACGTGCCGATGGTCAGGATGTCGAACTGGCCGCCCCTGGTGGCGATGTCGGTGGTGACGCGCTGGCGCAGCACGTTCTCCTCCAGGACCACCCAGTTGAGCCTGATATCCGGGTGTTGGCGTTCGAAGTGCGACGACAGCCGCTGCATGACGATCATATCGCCGTTGTTGACGGTGGCGATGGTCAGGCGCGTCTCCGCCCGGGCAATTGCGGTGGAGGCGAGCAGGGCACCGGCGACCACGCCGGCGACGAACATCTTGGTCACGGTCCTTCCTCCCATGGGGCGCCGGGTCATTCGAGCATTTGCCCGGCCATCGAGCAAATGATGAACCCAACAATCCGCCTCGTCAACCCTGCGGAAGGGATGGCGGAGAGGGGTAGGACTTATGGGAGATCGTCGTTCCCGTTATCCGGATCGGGCGCGGGCCGGCGCTGCCCTGCCGCGCCGGCGCGGCAGGGCGGTTACAGCGGCGGGAATTGCGGCGCCAGGGGGGGTGGGCTGCGGTGGCCGAGGTCAGTCGGCAAGGATCGCCGCGGCGGTGGCTTCGTCGGTAATCAGGCCGCTGGCGAGGCGGCCGTGCAGGGCCGCGCGCAGGGCGGGCAGCTTGCCGGGGCCGGCGCCGACGATGATGATGGGGCGGTCGGCGGGAGGCGGGAGGCGGTGCGCCGTCAGGCGGGCGTTCGATCCGGTTGCGAGCAATCGCCCGCCATCGTCGAACGCCCAGCCCAGGATTTCGCCGACCGCCCCGGCGTCCATCAGCTCCGACAGTTCGGCGTCGGTAATGAACCCGTCGGCGTGCAGCGGCATGTTCCAGCCGATGCCGCCGATTCCGACGAACACCGCGCGCGCCTCGGCCACCAGTGCGCCGACCTTGGTGTAGGAGCGCTGGGCCTGCAGCATGCGCCGCTCCTCCTCGCTGTCGGCAACCACGGGCAGCGGCAGCGGATAGCATTGCGCGCCGACGCGGTCGGCCAGGCGCATCACAACCTCATAAGGGCTGGCGCGTCCGTCGCGGGTGAGATTGCCGACCAGCGAGATGATCTTGTGCTGCGGCCGCTCCATGGTCGGGACCTCGGCCACGGCCGCCAGCAGGGTGCGGCCGGTGCCGAGGGCCAGCGTGGCCGGTGCCTTCTGGGACAGGTACGCTTCGATCCGGTCGGCGGCGGCGATGGCAATTCCCGCGGCCGTGTCCGGGGCGTCGCGGTCGGTCGGCGTGACATCGCAGCAGAGCAGCCCGAAAGCGTCGGTCAGCCGATCGGCCAGTTCCGCGCAGGCGGCGACGGGATGGTCGAGGCGGAACTTGATCAGCCCTTCCGACAACGCCAGGGCAACCAGCCGTTGCGCGTTCTGGCGCGACACGTTGAGCACGGCGGCGATCTCGTCCTGGGTGCGGCGGCGGATGTAGTAGAGCCATGCGGCCCGCGCCGCCAGGTCGAGCCGGCGATCCGCCGTGTCGGAGGGAGGCTTGCCCAAGATTGTCACCGTGGAATTGTGACCGGGAACCGGGCCATTGTGCGCGTCGCGCGGCGTACGGGGCAAGCCGTGCGTTCTCCCTCTTTCCGTATGCACCGCGCACCACCACATACACGGCGGGTTACCGCGGACGGTGGGGGCGGGTATGGAGCGGCATCGGGGCGAGCGGCGGCGCAGAACGGCGGCGTCCGCTTTGCTGAGGCGTATCCGCGACGGGATGACCGGGAACGAGACCACGCTGGGTGACCTGCTGGTCCATCTCGGACCCCGCGCCCCGGGATTCCTGCTGCTGGCCCTGACCATCCCCGCGGTGGTGCCGACGCCGGGCTTTCCGTCCGGGCTGGTCTTCGGTGCGGCGCTGGTGCTGGTGGCGTTGCAGATGATGGCCGGGCGGGAGCAGGTGCATGCGCCCGGCTGGCTGACCCGCCGCCGCGTGCCGCCGGCGTTCACCATGGCCGTGCTGGACCGCGCGGCACCGCTGCTGGAGCGCATCGAACGGCGCACCGCACCGCGGTGGCGGAGATTGACCCGCCGGGCCATGGAACGTCCGTTGGGGCTGGTGGTGCTGGTGATGGGGCTGCTGATCACTCTGCCGATCCCGTTCGGCAATCTGCTGCCGGGATTGGCGGTGCTGGTCCTGGCTCTGGGGCTGGTGGTGCGCGACGGCGCGGCGGTGGTTGCCGGCATCGGGCTGTCCCTGGTGGCGGTCGTCGGCACCGCCGGTCTGGCCGCCGTCAGCGTGCGCATGGTCGGCGTTGCCATGGCGGGGTAGATCCCCGCGCCACGCCATCCCGCCGCCCATCCGTCCCCTGCGGCACACGCGAACCGATCGCCGGGCCGCGGCCCGGCGCCGGGTCAGGCGGCGCCGACGTTGCGATCCTCGTCCCGCTTCTTGGTGTTGCTGGGCTGGTAGGCGATCGCCGCGTGCTCCGCACAATAGGGCAGGCCCGGCAGCGACGGCTTGCCGCAGAAGTGGAAATCCTGGTGCTTGGGGTCGCCCACCGGCCATTTGCACATGCGCTCGGTCAGGCTGAGGATCGTGGCGCCCCTTGTGGGCTTCTTCTTGATGGGCGACGGGCGCCCCGACAGGCCAAGGCGGTGTGCCTTGCCGATCACGGCGTTGCGGGTGATGTCGCCGAGAAGGTCGGCAATCTCGCTGGCGCTGAGCCCCTTCGCCCACAGGTCCTTAAGCTGTTGAACCCGTTCGTCCGTCCAACTCATCCCCTGTCTCCACTGGTCCGGTTCCCTCGGCCCGGCCCGGCCCCCGTGCGCAGGCCGTTCGGCAGCCGCCCGTTTTCCATAAACCGCAACATTTTGTTGCTTGGTGTTGAGGAAGCTACCAGATGGACGTCTTCAGGGATAGAGGGGAGAGGCGAACTTTCTGTGCATAAGTCCCCGCGCAGGCGCGGTACGCCGCCGCAGCCACCCCGTTTTCGGCGTGCCTGTGCACGCTTCGCGTGCGACGACGCACCGAATCCGCGGCCTAACCCTTTGATTCTGCGCGAAGGGAGTACAACCGATCGGCCCGGCCGAACCGCCTATGATGCGGCGACCGGCCGCATGGCCTATGTGGCGGAAAAGCCAGGGGTGCCGTCAAAATCGCACAGGTTTTCGGTCTGGATGAAGTCCAGTCCGGCCTCGGCGGCGCGCGCCAGCAGGTCGACGATGGCGCGGTGGGAGACGGTCGCCCCCTCGGGGCGGGCGCGGAAGCGGCAGCGCCAGTGGTCGGTGCACAGGACCGAGGGGTTGGGCTCCGGCCACACCGACTGGCTGCGGTTGGAGATGCCGGTGAGGCGCAGCGCCTCGCCGCCCAGCGGCGCCACCAGTGCGGCCAGCTCCTCGGGCCGGTCGCCGCCCCAGTGCAGGAAGACGTCGACGCCGACCAGCGTCTTGACGGCCGGCACGCGGGGGGTGGCCCGCACGGCCCGTCCCGGGGCCACCCGGCCGCTGGCGTAGCCGACGGTGGGCAGGGTGCGCGGCAGGTCGCCCAGCCGTTCCACCACCGCGTCGGCGAAGGCGCGGGTTCCGACGCGGTAGCGGCTGAGCCCGCGGGCGAAGAGATCGGCGGTGTGCACCCCGTCCTCGATGGTCTTGAGCCAGGCGTTGTGCACCCGCGCCGCCGCTTCGCCCTGGCCGATGTGCACCAGCATCATCACCGCCGCCATGAGCAGGCCGGACGGGTTCGCCACGCCCTGCCCGGCGATGGCGGGGCCGGAGCCGTGCAGGGCCTCGAACAGGGCGCAGTGCTCGCCGACGTTGGCCGATCCGGCCAGCCCGACCGAGCCGGTGACCTGGGCGGCGATGTCGGAGACGATGTCGCCGTAGAGGTTGAGGGTGACGATGACGTCGAAGCGTTCGGGCTGGTCGGCCAGGCGCGCGGCACCGATGTCGACGATCAGGTGGTCGGCGCGGATCTCCGGATACTCGGCGGCGACCTCGCGGAAGATGCGCAGGAACAGCCCGTCCGTCAGCTTCATGATGTTGTCCTTGACGAACGCCGTCACCTTCTGGCGGTGGTTGGTGCGGGCGTACTCGAAGGCGTAGCGGACGATGCGTTCCGATCCCGGGCGCGAGATCAGCTTGACCGACTGGATGACGTCGTCGGTCTGCCGGTGCTCGATCCCGGCGTACAGATCCTCCTCGTTCTCGCGGACGATGACCACGTCCATGCGCGGGTGGCGCGTACGCACGTACGGATGATAGGACACGCAGGGACGGACGTTGGCGAACAGCCCCAGGCGCGTGCGCGCCGCCACGTTCAGGGACCGCTGCCCGGCCCCGTGGGGCGTGGTGACCGGCCCCTTCAGCAGCACGCCGGTGCGCCGCACCGATTCCCACCCCGCCGGCTCCAGCCCCGTGTCATGCCCCCGCCGGTATGCGGCGTCCCCGGCCGTCACGTGCTCCACGGCCAGACGCGCCCCGGCGCGTTCCAGCACCTCCAGAACCGCCTCCATGACCTCGGGCCCGATGCCGTCGCCGGCGGCGGCGGTGATGGGGGTGGGCGGCGGGCTGTGATCGGACGATGGCATGGCGGCGGCTCCCGGTCAGGGGCCGAGCCTAGATCGGATCGCGCGAAACCGGAATCATTTTGACGCGTGACCGCGCTCGGCGAACACGGTCCGGGGGGCTGTTCATGTCAGGAGGGATGGGCGTCGGCAGGCCGCCGGGCAAGCCCGCGCTCGACAGGGTGGGGCGGACGAGCCATATAATCGGTTCCCGTTCCGTACCGTATCCCCCGCCTCTTCTGCCGGAAGTGCTCCCTGCCATGGCTCATCCCGTCCTGTCCGCCATCCCGCAGCGTCCGCTGGCCAAGCTCGAAGCGGGGAGGGCGTTCGAGATCGTGTCGGATTTCCAGCCCGCCGGCGACCAGCCCCGCGCCATCGAGGAGCTGGTGGCCGGCATCACCGGCAACGAGCGCGACCAGGTGCTGCTGGGGGTTACCGGCTCCGGTAAGACCTTCACCATGGCGCACGTCATCCAGCGCGTGCAGAAACCCACGCTGGTCCTTGCCCCGAACAAGACGCTGGCGGCCCAGTTGTACGGGGAGATGAAGTCATTTTTTCCCAACAACGCCGTGGAATACTTCGTATCCTACTACGATTACTACCAGCCCGAAGCCTACGTGCCGCGCACCGACACCTATATCGAGAAGGAGTCGTCGATCAACGAGCAGATCGACCGCATGCGCCACTCGGCGACGCGGGCGCTGCTGGAACGGGACGATGTGGTGATCGTGGCGTCGGTGTCGTGCATCTACGGCATCGGCTCGGTCGAGACCTATTCGGAAATGACGGTCGACCTGCGCAAGGGACAGGTGATCCGCCAGCCCGACCTGCTGCGGGCGCTGACCGAGCTGCAGTACAAGCGCAACGACGCCGCCTTCGGCCGCGGCATCTTCCGGGTGCGCGGCGACACCATCGAGCTGTTTCCCGCCCACATGGAGGACCGCGCCTGGCGCCTGTCCCTGTTCGGCGACGAGATCGAGGGCATCCACGAGATCGACCCCCTGACCGGCGAGAAGCTGGCGGGGCTGGAGGCCGTGCGCGTCTACCCCAACAGCCACTACGTGACACCCAAGCCGACGCTGAACCAGGCGATCGAGCAGATCAAGCGCGAGCTGAAGGTGCGCCTGGACGAGTTCGCCCGCGACGGCAAATTCCTGGAGGCGCAGCGGCTGGAGCAGCGCACCACCTTCGACATCGAGATGATGGCGGCCACCGGCGCCTGCGCCGGCATCGAGAACTACAGCCGCTACCTCACCGGCCGCGCCCCGGGCGAACCGCCGCCGACCCTGTTCGAGTACCTGCCGCCCGACAGCCTGCTGATCGTCGACGAGAGCCATGTGATGGTGCCGCAGATCGGCGGCATGTACCGCGGCGACTTCATGCGCAAGTCGACCCTGTCGGAGTACGGGTTCCGCCTGCCGTCCTGCGCCGACAACCGGCCGCTGAAGTTCGAGGAATGGGAGGCGATGCGGCCGCAGACGGTGTTCGTCTCCGCCACCCCCGGCAACTGGGAGATGGAGCGCACCGGTGGCGTCTTCGTGGAGCAGGTGGTGCGCCCCACCGGCCTGATCGACCCGGAGGTGATCGTCCGCCCCACCGAGACCCAGGTCGACGACCTGATCGCCGAGTGCAAGGAGGTCACGGCCAGGGGGCACCGCGTGCTGGTCACCACCCTGACCAAGAAGATGGCCGAGGCGCTGACCGAGTACATGCACGAGGCGGGCCTGCGCGTGCGCTACATCCACTCCGACGTGGAGACGCTGGAGCGCATCGAGATCATCCGCGACCTGCGGCTCGGCGCCTTCGACGTGCTGATCGGCATCAACCTGCTGCGCGAGGGGCTGGACATCCCGGAGTGCGCCCTGGTCGCCATCCTGGATGCCGACAAGGAAGGGTATCTGCGCTCGAAGACCTCGCTGATCCAGACCATCGGCCGCGCCGCCCGCAACGTCGAGGGCCGCGCCATCCTCTACGCCGACACCGTCACGGCCAGCATGCAGTACGCCATCGACGAGACGGCGCGCCGCCGCGAGAAGCAGGAGGCGTATAACGCCGAGCACGGCATCACGCCGGAGTCCGTGCGCAAGAAGATCGGCGACATCCTGGAGAGCGTCTACGAGCGCGGCGACCACGTCACGGTGGACACCGGCGCCGGCAACCTGGTGGGCCACAACCTCAAGACCGTCCTGGCCGATCTGGAAAAGCGCATGCGCACCGCCGCCGCCGACCTGGAGTTCGAGGAGGCCGCCCGCCTGCGCGACGAGATCCGCCGCCTGGAGAACCTGGATCTGGGCATCGAGGGGCAGGGCAGCATCGGCATCTCCACCAACCGCCTGGGCCGCGGTGTGCCCGAGAGCCGGGACAACCCCAAGCGCAAGTCGGGCAAGCCGTCGGGGCGGCGGCGCAAGGGGCCTTGACGCCCGCTGCGCGGAGGTGCGCGGGGTTCCGGATGCGACGATTCGAAGAAGGCGTCAAAGACCCCTCCTTGCCCTCGGCGGAGGAGGACGAGATTGGCGGTGGGATGGAACCCGTCCGGTGTCATGGCAGGGAAAATGGCAGGCGGACGACTACGCCATCTCCGACACGCGCCAGATTTCGTCGATCAGCACTTCGCCCAGCGTGCCGGGCTGCGCTCCAGCAACCCCCGTCGCCGCCTCAGCTCAGTAGAGATGTTCCGCTATTGCGTCCTGCGCATCCGATTCGTGCGCGTATTACTTCCAGGTCCGACGTTATCACCTCCTGTGGCAATGCGGTGTGCCGTCTGAAGCCTCTTCCACTAGCGTCCCGGCACCAGTTAGCAAAGTCAGCCATGACAGAGGCGCACATGTGCTATACTCCCCCCTAGCTGCGGCCCAAGCTACCTAGAACCTGGACCGTGTGAAGGAAATTTGGGAGCTCTAGCCTTGGCGGGCATGATTTGAGATGCCGGTAGGTTTCGCCTGTTGAAGTGGGAGCATACCTAAAAGGTAAGAATGGGATTGAGTGGGATTATGGACAAGAAAACTGCTGCCATTGAACTGGATGTAATTTACGGTGAGTACAGAGACCATACGGTCGTACATGACTTTGTTAGCGCTGTCAGGGGTGCCAAGTTTGCAGGCACATTGTATATCGGATACCCCGTTCTATCTATAGATGATGGTAGGGTTGAGTATGATGCTGTTTTGGTGTCACCCGATCACGGGGTGGTGATATTTGATCTTTACTCATACCAGGGCGAGGGGGTTAGCTCTCCTGATGCCTCTGCTATTCCGGATCAAGTATCGTCAAAGCAAGAACAGCTATATGCTGCTCTATACAACAAACTAAATTCATTTAAAGATCTGCGCCGAGGTAGAAACCTTCTTGTTGAATTGTTAACTGTCACTATCTTCCCACTAACCGATACTGTAGTTGAGGAGGACGGGGCATGGCTCCTTTCTTTGGAGTGCCTTGACAAGCTGCCTCTTTTGGACGCTGATGAAAAACTTGACGAGAGTGCCGTCCGACATCTGAATGCAGCAATTCAAAGAATTTCAAATTTGAGGCCGGCTAAGAAAAGAGAAAATGTGACACGCCCGGACTCAAAGGGGGCAATAATAAAGAAGATTGAGGCACAGATCGCAAATCTTGATTTGTGGCAAAAGCGCGGATCTATTGAGTATGTGAATGGGCCTCAGCGAATTCGTGGGCTCGCTGGTTCGGGAAAGACGGTTGTCCTTGCTCTAAAAGTTGCTTACTTGCATGTAAAAAGACCAGATTGGAAGATTGTTGTTACATTTAACACTCGGTCTCTCTATCAACAGTTTGAGGCATTGATAAGAAGGTTTGTTTTCGCGCAGGTGAATGATGAGCCAGACTGGGAAAAAATTCTCGTAATGCATGCCTGGGGCAATTGGGAGCGCCCCGGCGTATACTCTACAGCGGTTTCGATGTCAGGTAGTCCCTTTAGAGACTTTGGAACGGCTGCAAGGATGTTCGGGTATAACTTGGCCTTTGATGGCGCGTGCAAAGAGGCTTTGAGCGCAATCGGAAACGGAACATTGGATTTATATGATATGATTCTTATCGATGAAGCACAAGACTTGCCGACATCATTCTTTCGACTTGTATACAAAATGGCTCGATATCCAAAGCGCATTGTATGGGCATATGATGATTTGCAGAACTTAGGCGAGTATCAGATGCCATCAGAGGTGGAATTGTTCGGAATGGATAAAAATGGGAAAGCTCTTGTCACTCTCAAGAATAAAGTCGATGAGCCTCAGGAGGATATAGTTCTTCCTCGATGCTATAGAAATCCTCCATGGACTCTTGTGACAGCGCACGGACTTGGATTTGGTATATATAGATCGAAAATGGTGCAAATGTTCCCTGACCCAATAATATGGCGTCGCCTCGGTTATCGTGAGATAGCAGGGAGTCTTTCGTTCGATAGTGACGTTACAGTGGAGCGGGATCCGCAAAGTGTACCAGAATTTTTCGATCGATTGTTGGCCCCGCAGGACTCACTACAGTTGCGTGTTTTCAGGGATCGGGAACAGCAGTTTTCCTGGATTGCGAAAACAATTAGCCAGCTTCTAGAAGAGGAAGAGCTTCAGCATTCAGATTTTTTGATTGTGCTGCCCGACGTTATGACCAGTAAATCAACCGGTGCGCTGGTGCTGAAATCGCTTCTGGCGGCGAATTTGCGGGGTCACATTGCCGGAGTTACATCGTCGAAAGATGAATTGTTCCGGGAAAAATCGATTGCAGTCACCCATATATTCCGCGCCAAGGGCAATGAGGCTCCTGTAGTATTTGTAGTTGATGCTGATTTTTGCGAAGGGCCGGAAATTAAAAAGAGAAGGAATGTTCTTTTTACCGCCATTACGCGATCTAGGGCTTGGACCTATGTCTGTGGTGTTGGCAGTGGTATGGAGAAGCTCAGAGATGAGATGACGCGTATTCGTGAAGCTCGATTTAGGCTAGAATTCCATTACCCCTCTAAAAATCAACTTAGGACTTTATCAGTGTCCTCCGACGGCGGAGAGGGTGGAAGCGTGGGTGCCAAGGATGACGAGGAGGTCCGCGCTCTAATCAGGAAAGTCAGAATGAGAGGATTCGATCAGTTGCCTTCAGATGTTCAGCAGGAACTAATTAACCTGTTTGGGCAGGACCCCGATGAATCCGCGTAGCCTTTGTGGTAAGCTAAATGAGTTTTTTATCAATGGCTTTGGCGAAGGAGTGTTCCGAGATATTCAACATCATTCGCTTTCTGGCAGTGCGGGCGCGCTTGCCCTTGGACCCTCCGTTGGAATCGGGATGTATCCTTCTGACGGAATCTCGATTGACGAGTATCTTGATATTCTCGAAGCACGGCGTTTTTCCGCTCTGCTCTATGACTATGCTCTTGTTTCCGTTGAGTGTATATTTTCTGGAAAGGATTTGATAAAACATCGATATATCTATTTTCCATGCCCTGTCGCTCAGTACATGATGCATCAATGTCCAGAAAGCATGCCCACTGCTGACTGGGTGCGAGAGGCTGTTATGGGACAAGGTGTGAAAATAGCACGCAGCCTTGGCTTCTTTAGATTTGATTATGCACCGAAACAAAAAGGAGAAATGCATCCAGCTTCTCATTTTACGTTTATGTCATCTGGTTGCCGAATACCGGTACAATCGCCAATGGGGCCGGCGGATTTCTTTAACTTCGTTTTTGATAACTTTCACCCAAAATATTCGGGATTTTGGCGCCAATACGCCTCTTTTCTTGGTTGCGCTGGCGTCCAACACAGCATCGAGAGAGATGAAATGATCAGGCAACACATTAGTTGGGTGGACGATCTTTAGATCGTAGCGAATAAATACCCTTTTATAAATGGAGAGATATCTTTACTAGAAAAATTTAGCATCCCCCCAATTTGCAAGGGTATCTGAAACATTCAAATTTATATCATCCTGCATGATGGTGTCCTCTTGGCTCGCAGCAAGGATACTCCCCCGCGTCGCGGGGGAGTAAGAAACGTTCAGCACTTCAGCGCCGCCGCGTGGTGGCGCAGGTGGTCGTCGATGAAGGATGCGATGAAGTAGTAGCTGTGGTCGTAGCCCGGCTGCATGCGCAGGATCAGCGGGTGTCCCGCCGCCTCGGCCGCCCGGCGCAGGGCGTCGGGCCGGAGCTGCGTGTCGAGGAACGAGTCCCCGTCGCCCTGGTCCACCAGCAGGGGCAGGCGCTCCGTCGCGTCCCCGATCAGCGCGCAGGCATCCCACTTCGCCCACGCCGCGCGGTCCGGTCCCAGATAGCGGCCCAGCGCCTTCTCGCCCCACGGCACCTGCGAGGGGTTGACGATGGGCGCGAAGGCGGAGACGGCGCGGTATCGGCCGGGGTTGCGCAACGCGCACACCAGGGCGCCGTGACCGCCCATGGAGTGGCCGGCGACGCTGCGCCGGTCGGTGACGGGCAGGGTGCGCTCCACCAGCCCCGGCAGCTCCCGCACCACGTAGTCGTGCATGCGGTAGTGCTTCGCCCACGGCTCCTGCGTGGCGTTCACGTAGAAGCCGGCGCCGTGGCCGAAGTCCCACGCGCCGTCGGGATCGCCGGGCACGTCGGGGCCGCGGGGGCTGGTGTCGGGGGCGATGATGGCGATGCCCAGCTCCGCCGCCAGCTTCTGGGCGCCGGCCTTCTGCATGAAGTTCTCGTCCGTGCAGGTCAGGCCCGACAGCCAGTAGAGGGCCGGCACGGGGCCGGCCTCCGCTTGCGGGGGCAGGTAGGCGGCGAACACCATGTCGCAGCCCAGCACCGTGGAGCGGTGCCGGAAGCGCTTGTGCCAGCCGCCGAAGCTCCTGTTGGCGGCGACGGCGGTGAGTTCGTCGGTCACCTCGGTCTCCCGGCTCACTGGTTGTAGAGGATGACGGAGCGGATGCTCTTGCCCTCGTGCATCAGGTCGAAGGCGTCGTTGATGCGGTCCAGCCCCATGGTGTGGGTGATGAAGGTGTCCAGCTCGAACTCGCCCTTCATGTAGCGCTCCACGTAGTCCGGCAGCTCCGAGCGGCCCTTGACGCCGCCGAAGGCGGAGCCGCGCCAGACCCGGCCGGTGACGAGCTGGAAGGGCCGGGTGCTGATCTCCTCGCCGGCCCCGGCGACGCCGATGATCACCGACTCGCCCCAGCCCTTGTGGCAGCACTCCAGAGCGGCGCGCATGACCTTGACGTTGCCGATGCACTCGAACGAGTAGTCGACGCCGCCGTCGGTCATCTCCACCAACACCTCCTGGATCGGCCGGTCGTAATCCCCGGGGTTCACCAGGTCGGTGGCGCCGAGCTGGCGGGCGATCTCGAACTTCGACGGGTTGATGTCGATGCCGATGATGCGCGACGCTTTGGCCATCGCCGCGCCGATGATCGCCGACAGACCGATGCCGCCCAGGCCGAAGATGGCCACCGTCGAGCCCGGCTCCACCTTCGCGGTGTTCATCACGGCGCCGATGCCGGTGGTGACGCCGCAGCCCAGCAGACAGACCTTTTCCAGCGGCGCCGCCTTGTTGATCTTTGCCACCGCGATCTCCGGCAGCACCGTGTATTCGGAGAAGGTCGAGGTGCCCATGTAGTGGAAGATCGGCTGGCCCCCGACGGAAAAACGCGTCGTGCCGTCGGGCATCAGGCCCTTGCCCTGGGTGGCGCGGATCGCCTGGCACAGGTTGGTCTTGCCGGACCGGCAGAACTTGCAGGTGCCGCATTCGGGCGTGTAGAGCGGGATGACGTGATCGCCCACCGCGACCGAGGTGACGCCCGGCCCCACCTCGACCACCACGCCCGCCCCCTCGTGGCCGAGGATGCAGGGGAACACGCCCTCGGAATCGGCCCCCGACAGGGTGTAGGCGTCGGTGTGGCACACGCCGGTCGCCACCAGCTTCACCATCACTTCGCCCTGCCGGGGCGCCGCAACCTGGACCTCTTCGATCTCCAGCGGGCGCTTCGCCTCCCGGGCAACGGCGGCTCGCGATGTGATCATACCCAACTCTCCCGTTCATCCAATGGCCGGCAGGCAACGAAGTCAGCCGCGCCGGCGCGTCGTCAAGCCACCCCCGGCGGGATGGCGCCATGCGCCGATGGTACGGTGGGCGCCGGAGCCATGCACCTTATACTTTGGACCGGTTCGATCCATGCACCCCACACATGAGAGGCAGGAATGGCCGACGCGAGGACGCTTTTCGACACCGTCACCACGGGGGCCCTGACGCTGCCCAACCGCATCGTCATGGCACCGCTGACGCGCAGCCGCGCCGACAACCCCGACCACGCCCCCACGGCCATGCACGCGGAATACTACGCCCAGCGGGCGAGCGCCGGCCTGATCATCGCCGAGGCGACGCAGATCTCGCCGCAGGGCCAGGGCTACGCCTTCACGCCGGGCATCCACAGCGAGGCGCAGGTGGCCGGCTGGCGCGCCGTGACCGACGCAGTGCACGCCGCGGGCGGGCGGATCGTCCTGCAGCTCTGGCACGTCGGGCGCATCTCCCACCCCTCGCTCCAGCCCGGCGGCGGGTTGCCGGTGGCGCCCTCGGCGGTGCGGCCGGCCATGAAGGCGTTCACCCCCGACGGATTCGTGGAGATCCCGACGCCGCGGGCGCTGGACATCGGCGAGATCCCCGGCATCGTCGAGGACTACCGCCGCGCCGCCGCCAACGCGCTGGCCGCCGGCTTCGACGGGGTGGAGGTGCACGCCGCCAACGGCTACCTGATCGACCAGTTCCTGCGCGACGGCACCAACACGCGCACCGACGCCTACGGCGGCAGCGTGGACAACCGCGCGCGCTTCCTGTTCGAGGTGCTGGACGCCGTGGTGGCGGAGGCCGGGGCGGGGCGCACCGGCATCCGCCTGTCGCCCCTCAGCCCGAGCAACGACGCGCACGAGAGCGACCCGGTCGGCACCTTCAGCCCGGTGATCGAGCGCCTGAACGACTACGGACTCGCCTACCTGCACATGATCGAGGGGCAGACGCGCGCGCCGCACCCCGGGTTCGGCGGCGACCTCGCGGCCCTGCGCCGGCTCTACCGCGGCACCTACATGGCGAACAACAGCTACGACCGCGCCCTCGCGATCCGGGCGGTGGAGAGCGGCCACGCCGACCTGATCGCCTTCGGCCGTCCCTTCATCGCCAACCCCGACCTGGTGGAGCGCCTGCGCCGCGACGCGCCCCTGGCCGAACCCGATCAGGCCACCTTCTACGGCGGCGGCGCCCGGGGCTACACCGACTATCCGGCCCTGGCCGGGTAGGACCGGGTCAGGCGGCGTCGCGCGCCTGCATCAGCCGCCCGCGCTCGGTCACCAGCACGGTGGCCAGCGCCAGCAGGCCGCAGGCGACGATGCCCATGGTCAGCGGCCGGATGGAATCGTCGAACGCCTGGCCGATCAGCCAGCCCAGGATGGCGCCCGCGGCGGTGGAGTAGAAGCCGATGAAGGAGGAGGCCATGCCCGCCACATGGCCCAGAGGCTCCATGGCCAGGGCGTTGAAATTGGGGGCGATCAGGCCGAAGGCGAAGAAGATGGCGGCCAGGAAGGCGCAGAACAGGGCCAGCGACGGCTGCGGCGGGAACCCCGCCAGCACGGGGACGGCGCACACCGCCACATAGCCCAGCAGCGCCGCGTGGGACACCCGGCGCATGCCCAGCCGCCCGACCAGCCGGGCGTTGGTCAGCGAGGCCAGCGCCATGGCCCCGGCGATGGCGCCGAAGACCAGGGGGAACAGCTCCCCCAGCCCGTAGACGTCGACGAACACCTGCTGGGCGCTGCCGATGTAGGCGAGCAGGCTGCCGAACAGGAACCCCATGGCCACCGTGTAGCCGACGCTGCGCCGCGTCGTCACCACCTTGGTGAAGGCATTGGAGAGTGCGGCCACGGACAGCGGCATGCGGTCGCCGGGGGGCCGTGTCTCCGGCAGCCGCAGGGCCGACCACGCAAACGCCGCGGCTCCGGACAGGAACAGCACGCCGAAAATCCACGGCCAGGGACCCAGGCGCAGGATTCCCTCGCCCATCGCCGGGGCCAGCACCGGCACGATGATGAAGATCATCATGACGAAGGACATCACCCGGGCCATGTCGCGCCCGGCGAAGCGGTCGCGCACGATGGCGATGGCCACCACCCGCGGCGCCGCGGCGCCCAGCCCCTGGACGACGCGGGCCGCCAGCATCCAGCCGAAGTCGGGCGCCACCGCGGCGGCCAGCGCGGCCAGCGCGAACACCACCAGGCCGAAGGCCAGCACCGGCTTGCGCCCGAACCGGTCGGACAGCGGCCCGTGCACCGGCTGTCCCGCGGCGAAGCCCAGCATATAGGCGGTGACCACGAGCTGCCGGTCGTTGGGTGAGACGACGGCGTAGCTGGCCGCGATGTCCGGCAGGGCCACCAGCATGATGTCGATGGACAGCGCGGTCAGCGCCATGAGAAGGGCGATGAGGGCGACGAACTCCGCAAAGCGGATGTCCTTCGCCCGCGCGGGCGGGTCGGAAGCGTAGGGCATGGCGGCGACTGTGCTGCAACCCTTTTGCATCCGCAACATGAACAGCCCTGCGCCGGGTGCGGTTCGGGATTGCGGCTGATCCGCGGGAACCGCCGCCGCCGCATGCCTGATGCGTGGGCATACGGTCTTTCCGTGGGGCGGAGCGCACGCTAGGGTGGCGCGCTCGCCCGTCATCCGCGGATTCCCCCCTATGCCCGATTCCTCCGTTCCGCCGCATCCACCCGCGGCGGACCGCCCGCTTCCGGCCGGTGACCTGCTGATCGACGCCGAGGACACCGCCGGCCCCGCGCCGCGCCCGGCACACCCGCTGCTGGTGGCGGCGGGGCTGGTGCTGGTGGCGCTGAACCTGCGCCCGGCCCTGAGCAGCGTCTCCCCGGTGCTGGCGGAGCTGGTGCGCGACACCGGCGTCTCCGCCACCGCGGCCAGCGTGCTGACCACCGTGCCGGTGCTGTGCCTGGGCGTTTTCGGCCTGCTGGCGCCGCGGCTGGCGCAGCGTCGGGGGGCGGAGCGGGTCGTGCTCGCCGCCGTGGCGGTGCTGGCGGCGGGGCTGGCCCTGCGCCTGGTGCCGTGGTACGCGGCGCAACTCGCCGCCTCCGTCATTGCCGGGGCGGGGATCGGCGTTGCCGGGGCCCTGCTGCCGGGCATCGTCAAGCGCGACTTCGCCGACCGGCCGGCGCTGATGACCGGCGTCTACACCATGGCGCTGTGCGCCGGCGCCGCCATCGCCGCCGGGGCCACGGTGCCCCTGGCGGGGGGGCCGGACGGCTGGCCGGTGGCGCTGGCCTTCTGGGCGTTGCCGGCGGCGGTGGCGGCGCTGGTCTGGCTGCCGCTGCTGCCGCGCCGGACCCCCGGGGCGGCACCGCCGCCGCGGCAGCCGGTGCGCGGCCTGTGGCGCGACCCGCTGGCCTGGCAGGTGACGCTGTTCATGGGGCTGCAGTCGTCGCTGGCCTACATCGTGCTGGGCTGGCTGGCGGTCATCCTGCGCGACCGCGGGTTGGGGGCGACGGCCGCCGGGCTGGTGGTGTCCGTTTCGGTCCTGGTCCAGGTCGCCGCGGCCCTGATCGGGCCGGTGCTGGCGGCCCGCCGCCGCAGCCAGGGCGGGGCGGCGGCCATCGCCCTGGTCCTGACGGTGGCAGGGATGCTGGGCTGCCTGTTCGCGCCGGTCGGCACGGTGTGGCTGTGGGCGGTGCTGCTGGGCCTGGGGCAGGGCGCCAGCTTCGCCATCGCGCTGACGCTGATCGTCCTGCGCGCCGGCGATTCCCACGTCGCGGCCCATCTGTCGGGCATGGCGCAGAGTGTCGGCTACACCCTGGCCGCCGCCGGACCGTTCGCCGTGGGGCTGCTGCACGACCGGACCGGCTCGTGGGCCGCGACCGGCGTGCTGACGGTGGTGGTGGGGGCCGCCGCCATCGCCGCGGGCTTCGGCGCCGGCCGCGACCGGGTGGTGCTGTCCGGCGTGCGCTGACACCCGAGGGGAGCGGACGGCGGACGATTGACCGCGCGTCCCTTCCCGACGTGGCTGTACGCCTACCGGCCCGTCGTGTCGTGCCCCGCCGCCGGGTAGCCGGGCTGCGGCCGCCGCGGCCGGAAGCGGAAGGCGGTGCGCCCGTTGGTGCGGTCGCCGAGGAAGTGGCGGCGCAGGGCGAGGGTGGCGGCGATGCGCGCGCCCCAGCCCAGCAGCGGCGGCAGCAGCGGCCACATCAGGCCGCCGGCGGTGGCGTTCAGCAAGGGGGCAGCGGCGGTCAGCGCGGCGGCGGCATCGCCGGCGGCCAGGGCGCGCAGGGCGGCGACCGCGGCGCCGGCGCTGTCGGGCAGCCGATCCCCGGTCAGGGCGAGCAGGGCGACCTCCGCCGCCACCACCGCACCGGCCAGCCCGGTGCCCAGATGGCGCAGCGCCAGGGCGAGGGCATCGAGGCGCCGCCGCACCTCGGCGAAATGCAGGGCGGCCAGGCGGGCCGCATCGTCCGGCGAGGCGGCGGCCAGCCAGCGCCGGTCGACGCACACGGTGGTGTCGCCGGTGACGCGCACCAGGGTCAGCAACGCCGGCGGCCCGGCCGCAGCCCCCTCCGGCGGGGTGGCGACGCGCAGGCCACCCTGGCCGCTCATCTCCCGGATGTCCCGCAGCGCGGGCAGGTGCCGGCCGAGGGGCGGGATCACGACCGGGTCAGGACCTTCCTGAAGGCGCCCAGCGCGCCTTCCGCCACCTCCTGCACGATGTCCAGCAGGTGGCGCCAGGTGCCGACCGAAACCTTGATGCCCAGTTCGTGCAGTGCCATCAGGGTGGGCGCGCCGGGGTCGCGCAGGTGCGCCTCGCGGATGCGGGTGACCACGTCGCCGTCGAGCTGGATGACGGTCTGCATCACCACGTCCTCGACCCCCACCTCCCAGATCTTGCGCACGGTGAGGTAGTCGGCGCCCGGCAGGTCGGCGGCGAAGCGAGCGCCGCCGTCGGTCTCGCCCACCAGCGCCGCCCGGTTCAGCGGCGTGCCCGTGCCCGCCAGCGCCGGCGTGCGGTCGAACACGGCCTTGATCGCGTCGCAGTTGTTGCAGATGCGCGAAGCCATCACCAGGGAACTGCTGTCCAGCGGCGGCAGCCGGCGGCCGCCCGCCACCATGGCCGCCTTGGCGGCCCGGCGCAGCCGGTCGAACGTGTCCCTGCTTACGGTCAGCGCGTCGGGATCGACGCAGCGGTCCGCCGCTGTCAGCCACGGGGAGACGTCCACCGTCCGGGCATCACCCGCGGCGGCCGTGAAGAACCGGTCGACGTTCACCCCCATGCCTTCCAGCGCCTGCGTGTACTCGCCGGCGACGTCGAGCAGGGCATGAGGGACCGAGGGCATGGGCTCCGCCGTCATGTTGTCCTTCAGGATGGTGTTCACTTCCAGGGTCAGCAGGTTGCGCTTGAGATCCCGGATGAACCCGTCGATGCCGTCGGCCACGGCGTCCGCCCCCGCCGGCCGGTCAGTCCGCCGGCGTGACGGTGATGGGCTTTTCCGCCCGCGCCGAAGGGGCCGGCAGCTCGTTGCCCTTCAGCGAGCCGATCAGCCCCAGCAGCGCGCCCACGGTGTCGCGCACCGACTGGTTGGCGGCGGTCACTGCGGCGTAGTGCCTTTCCACCAGGTCCTTGTAGGTGTCGTTCAGCAGCTCCCGGCTGACCACGGTCGTGACGTCGCCGGCCACCAGGTTGGTGTTGGTGATGATGGTCGTGGCGGTGGCGGGGACGGTGACCTGCATGTCCTCGATCCGGCCGGTCATGGTGACGTCGCCGATGATGGTGGCGACGCGCAGGTTGACGGCGCTGGTCAGCAGGTCGCTCAGCATCTGCACCGGGCTCAGCTTGGCCGGAGCCGCCGGGACGGCGGTCTGTTGGGTGTCACTCATGTCCATGTTTCCTTCAGGATCGAGGCGCTGCGGACCCGCCGCCGGCCATGGGCAAGCGGCCGGTTCCGCCGGGCGGCGGCGCATCCGCAGGCCATCGACATGCGGCCGGCATGGCAACCGATCCCGGTCCGGGGATGCCCGCTTCATCGCCCGGGCTTCCGATCGTCGGTCCCGATCATGCGAATTCAATATTCGCCCGCCGAAATGCAAAATGTCGAGGCGCGGCCGATGATATATATCGGCGGCACATTGGTCAAATCCATTCTTCACTCGTCGCGAATACAGGACTATTAATATGAATGTATGCGCGGCGGGTCCTTGCGGGATTCGCCGTTCAGCGCAGGGGCGGCGCGTAGAGCAACCCGCCGTCGGTCCACAGGGCGTTCTGGCCGCGCTCCAGTCGGAAGGGGGAATCGTCACCGAGGTTGCGGCGGAAGATCTCGGCTTAGTTGCCGACACCGGCGATCACCCGCTGCGCCCACCGGGGGTCCAGCCCCAATGCGGTGCCGAAGCCGGGGTCGCCGCCGGCCAGACGGCGGATCTCCGGATCGGGGCTGTCGGCGAGCGCGGCGATGCCGGCGGAATCGACCCCCCGCGCCTCCGCCACCAGGGTGGCCAGCACCACCCAGCGCACCAGGGCGTACCACTGCGGATCACCGGCCGCGACGGCGGGGCCCAGGGGTTCGCGCGAGTTCACGTCGGGCAGGACGATCCATTGGCCCGGCCCCGGCGCCATGGTGGCGGCGCGCACCGCCAGTTCGCTGCGGTCCCCGGTGACGAGATCGCAGCGCCGCTGGGCGAAGGCGGTGAACTTCTCTTCCGAACTGCCGGTGGCCAGCGGCTGCAGCGCCACGCCGTCGCGGCGGATCACCTCCTCCAGCCCGGCCGCCGAGGTGGTGCCCGCCTGCACGCAGACACGGCGCGGCCCGGCGTCGGCCAACCGGCGCACGCCGGTGTCGGCCCACGCCATGAGGCCCTGGCCGTCGTAGAACAACACCACCGGGAAGGCGGTGCCGAGCGCGGTATCGCGGGTGAAGGTCCAGGTGGTCATGCCGAACGCCACGTCAATCTCGCCGGCGACCAGCGCGGTGAACTTGTTGGCGGTGTTGACCCGATGGACGGCGATGGCGTCGGGCGTGCCCAGCGCGGCGGCGGCGATGGCGCGACAGAAGTCGACCTCGAAGCCCCGGGCGCGGCCTGTGGTGTCCATGGCGCTGAATCCCGGCGTCAGGTCGACGCCGCAGTTCACCTCGCCGCGCTCCCGCACCCGCTCCAGCACCGGGCCGGCGCCGGCGGCCGGCCCCGCGGCCTGCCAGGCCAGCATTGCGGCCACACCCAGGCGCCCGAGCCATCCGGAAACGCGCGTCATGGTGACCGGCTCCATCTTTAGTCCTTCCGGTTCCCATTCAGACCATGCGATCCTGCCCCGATCAAGGCGTAAGACAACACCGGCGCGGATCTGAATGAAACTCCTTGGCAGATCGTCCGGAAATCATTCGTCTACAGACGGTGACGGGTCGATCTCCTTCGGCATACGGTCGCGATTCCTCGTGAGCGCAGGCGCTTTGGCAGCACTCTCGGCCGTCGTCGGAGGCGGGACTCTGTGGCAGCTTCGCGTCATCGAGCGCGAATCGCGGGTGATCGAGCGGGTGCATCTGCCCCGCGTCGCCGTCGCCCAGCGGATCATCGAAGACGCCGGTGCCGTGGCCAATTATGGCTCCCAGTTCGCCAGGGCGCCGACCCGGGGCGAGCGGGCCACCCTGGAGGAGCGCATCGAAGGGCGCATCCGGGCCATGGAGGAAGGGCTGGACACGCTGCGCGGCAGCGGCGAGGAGCCGGCCGTGCTGCATGCCCTGCGTGATGCGCTGGACGAGGTGGCCGCCGGCACCGCGACCCTGCGCGCCCTGACCGAGGCGCACGCCGACGCCACCCGGCGGTTGGACCGGCGGCTGGCGGATCTGCGCCGCGCTGCCATGGACCCCGCCGGCCCGCCGCCGGACGGGGCGGCAACGCTGCGGGCGCTCGCCGCCACAGCCCCGTCGCGCCTGCTGCTGGACCGTCTGGCCGCGGCGCTGGAGGCGCAGGCGGCGGAATCGGGCCGTGATCCCGCCGCCGACGAATTGATCGCCGCGCGGCGCGACCAGCTCGACCCGGGGGTGCGAATCGCCAACCTCGACCGCGCCCGCTGGGAATCGTCGGCGCGGCTCGGTGCGCTTGCCGCCGGCTATGCGGCTGCGGCGCGCGCCGGCCATGACCGGCAGAGCGCGCACGTTTCGGAGCTGATCGACCGGCTGATGGCCGGGCTGGTGGCGTCGCTGGCGGCGGCGGTGCTGCTGATCGCGGCGTTGTCGCGCTGGTTCGCCCGGACGGTGATCGTGCCCATCGAGCGGCTGGCCGCGGCCACCCGGCGAATCGCCGCCGGCGATCTGGCGGTCGGCGTGCCCCATCCCCCGGCGGTCACCGAGGTCTGCGAACTGGCCGCCGCGCTGGCGGCGTTCCGCGATGGCACGCGTGAACTGCGCGACCAGCGCGACGCCCTGGCGTGGCGGACGGTCGCCCTCGACGCGGCGGCGGAGGCGGTGATCATCACCGACCCCCGCGGCATCATCGAATACGTGAACCCCGCCTTCACCACCCTGACCGGCTATGCCGCCGACGAGGCGATCGGCCGCTCCACGTCCTTTCTCGGCAGCGGCCGGCAGGATGCCGCCTTCTACGGCGACCTGTGGAGAACCATCAGCCGCGGCGAGACCTGGCGCGGCGAGATGGTGAACCGGCGGCGCGACGGCACGCTCTTCACCCAGGCGACCACCATCGCGCCGGTGATGGGGGCGGACGGCACACCGGTGCGCTACGTCGCCGTGGAACGCGACGTCAGCGACACCAAACGCCTGCAGGAGGAGCTGCGCCGCCTGGCGGTCACCGACCCGCTGACCGGCCTCCACAACCGCCGCCATCTCATGGAGATCGGCGCCGCCGAGGCCGACCGGGCGCGGCGCTACGGGCAGCCCCTGTCGCTGCTGATCATCGACCTCGATCACTTCAAGACGATCAACGACCGCTACGGCCACGCCTTCGGCGACCGCGCCCTGCGCACCGTCGCCGAAGCCTGCCGCGCCCTGGTGCGCGGTGTCGACGTGGTGGCTCGCCTGGGCGGTGAGGAGTTCGTGGTGGTGCTGCCGCAGACCGACGCGGCCGGTGCCGCCGACCTGGCGGAACGGCTGCGCCGCGCCATCGAGGGCGTGGCCCTGCCGGTCGGGGACGGCGGGGCGGTGAGGCTGACCGCCAGCATCGGCGTGGCCGCTCTGGCCGGGGTCGCCGGCGGCTTCGAGGATCTTCTGCTGGCGGCGGACCGTGCGCTCTACCGGGCGAAAGGGGAGGGGCGGAACCGCGTGTGCCCGGCGGAGCCGGCGTACGGATCGGCGTGACGGGCGGATCGGCGGACCGGCCGGTCCGTCAGGCGGCGTCGGTCACCACCAGGCGCAGGGTGGTGACGGGGCCGAAGACCTCCTCGACCTCGCCGTTCAGGATGGCGCCGATGCGGTCTTCGCATCGCACGGCCGACCCGCAGACGGAACAGGACGACGTCATGGCGCAGCGGGGCTGACGAATCTCCCGAATGCGCGCGATCAACCGCGGCTTGTGCCGCTCGGCGATGATGTCCGATGCCTGGATGCACGCCACGGCGTCGTCGATCATCTGGTCGTCAAAGTGTTTCGGCATGCGCATCCCGCAGGTCATCACCCCCTGGTGTCCCCTTTTTTACGGCAGGATGGCCTCGGGAATCCATGGTGAAACGCGCGGTGTCGAGAGTAAATTGTAACAAATTGAGTCATCGGCAGTCCCGGGAACAATGCTGAGTTCGGTTCTGCCGATGCTTATTTGCGAATGTTACTTTATTCGTGTGCCTTCCATTTCCGCCGATGCCCAGCCGGCGGGGCGGACCTGCGGTGCCGGCGGCCGGCGGAAGGCGAACCACACCATGCCGCCGACGAACAGCGCCCCGCCGACCCAGTTGCCGAGCGTCACCAGGGCCAGGCGCAGGGCGAAATTGGCCAGCGTCACCGTCGAGTCCGGGTCGGGGCCGGCGGTGCCCAGGGCTGCCCAGAACGATTCCGGCGCCCCCCACTCGATCAGGGCCCCCAGCGGGATGAAGTACATGTTGGCGATGGAGTGCTCGAAGCCCGCCGCGGCGAAGGCGGTGACGGGCAGGGCCATGGCCACGACCTTGTCGGTCACGCTGCGCGCCCCCAGCGTCATCCACACCGCCAGGCAGACCAGCACGTTGCACAGGATGCCCAGGAAGAAGGCGTTGACCGGTGGCAGCGCCGTCTTGGAATGGGCGATGTAGAGTGCGGTGCGCCCCACCTCGGCGTGGCCGAAGCCGTACTGGCCGGACAGGAAAACCAGCAGCGCCGTGCCGGCGGCGCCGATGAAGTTGCCGACCCACACCAGGCACCAGACCCGCACCATTTCGGACACCCGCAGCCGGTGGCTGGCCCAGGCCATGACCATCAGCGCGTCGCCGGTGAAGAGCTGCGCACCTCCCACCATCACCAGCACCAGCCCCAGGGAGAAGGTGAGGCCGCCCAGCAGGCGCGTGACGCCGTAGGGCAGGGCGTCGCCGCCGGACATGGCGACCGTGGAGAACAGCGCCCCCAGCGCGATGTAGGCGCCGGCCAGCACGGCCAGGGCCAGCAGGCCGGCGGTGTCGCGGTGCGCCTTCTTCAGCGCCATGTCCTCCGCCTTCAGCGCGACGGCTTCCGGGGAAAGCGGATCCGGTGACGAATCGGGGGTCTGCGGGTCCATCGGGTGGGGTCCTCGGAAGGGAACGCCGGTGCCGTAAGGGACTGATCCTTACGGCACGGTCAGGCCGGCCGTGCGGAAGATGTCGCGCACGCGGGCCGTCAGGTCGGGGGAGGGCGGTTCGGTGTTGGCAAGCGTGTAGCGCTGGCCCAGCGCCCGCCACTTGTGCTCGCCCAGCTTGTGGAAGGGCAGCACGTCGACGCGGGACACCACGCCGAGCCCGGCCGCGAACTCGGCCAGCCCGGCGATTTCGTCGGGATCGTCGGTGATGCCGGGGACCAGCACGTAGCGCAGCCAGACGGGCTTGTTCAGGAGCGACAGCCGCTCGGCGAACTCCAGCGTCGGGCGCAGCGGCGCGCCGGTCAGGGCGCGGTAGGTCGATTCCCGGAACGCCTTGATGTCGAGCAGCACCAGGTCCACGTCGGCCAGCAGATGGTCGTCGGCGTGAGCGCCGAGAAACCCCGAGGTGTCCAGCGCGGTGTGCAGGCCCATGGCCTTGCACCCGCGCAGGATGGTGGCGGCGAACTCCGGCTGCACCAGCGGCTCGCCGCCGCTCAGCGTCACCCCGCCGCGGCCGTGGCGCAGGAAGCCGGCGGTGGCGGCGATGTCGTCCAGCACCTCGCCCGCCGTCGTGCGGGTGCCGTCGTGCATGTGCCAGGTGTCCGGGTTGTGGCAGTAGCGGCACCGCAACGGGCAGCCGGCCATGAACAGGACGTACCGTATGCCGGGGCCGTCGACGGTGCCGCCGGTTTCCACCGAGTGGATCCAGCCGGACACCGGCACCGCCCGGACGGACGTCCCCGAAGGGACGGCCGCGCCGGAACGGACCCGTGGGTCAATGCTTGTCATGGAAGGTCCTGGAGATGACGTCGAGCTGCTGCTCGCGCGTCAGCTTGATGAAGTTGACCGCGTAGCCGGAGACCCGGATGGTGAGCTGGGGGTACAGCTCGGGGTGGTCCATGGCGTGCAGCAGCGTGTCACGGTCGAAGACGTTGACGTTGATGTGGTGGCCGCCCTGGGCGAAGTAGCCGTCCAGCAGGCCCACCAGGTTGTCCACCCGCTCGCCCTCGGTCGGGCCCAGCGCGCCGGGCACGATGGTGAAGGTGTAGGAGATGCCGTCCTGGGCGTCCCGGTAGGGCAGCTTGGCGACGCTGGCCATGGAGGCCACCGCCCCCTTCACGTCGCGCCCGTGCATCGGGTTGGCCCCCGGCGCGAAGGGCTGGCCGGCCTTGCGGCCGTCGGGCGTGTTGCCGGTCTTCTTGCCGTACACCACGTTCGACGTGATGGTCAGCACCGACTGGGTCGGCACCGCGTTGCGGTAGGCCTTCTGCTTGCGCAGGGCGGCCATGAAGGTCTCCACGATCCACAC
>NZ_AUCF01000035.1 GCF_000429625.1 Azospirillum halopraeferens DSM 3675 | reverse complement strand
TCCTGGCCTACATGGACTTCCATCCCGACCATTGGACCAAGATCAGCTCGACCAATCCCCTCGAGCGCGTCAACGGCGAGTTCAAGCGGCGCACCGATGTCGTCGTCATCTTCCCCAATGAAGCGGCGATCTTCCGATTGGGAGGGGCCATCCTGCTGGAGCAAAATGATGAGTGGGCGGCCAGCCGCCGCTACATGAGCTTGGAGACCATGACGCCACTGGGGCATAATGACGTTTCCAGGTTGTCCGCCGTGGCAACCTGACCCGGCTCAACCCGCCGGAGAGCGATGACCAACCCCTTCGCTCGTACACCACGTGCCGGGGCACGATCCGGCCCGGCGGTCACGGATGAGCGTGTCGCCTCGCAGGTCTGAAGGGAACGGCGGGCCGGACGGAATGATCGGCGGACCGGGATCCACGGTGACGTCACGGCGAGGTCCGCCGATCCTTGGAACACGACGAAGCACCGGTGCCACGTGCGGCGCCGGTCCGAACGGGAGGGGACCATGTCGAGTGCGATCGCACCGGTGACGCGCTGCTGCTCGTGCTTGCCGGTGATCGGATGGCGCTTGAGTTCGAGTGGACGGAGGACTTGTCTCGCCAGTTGCAGAATGAGGAGGATTGCGAGCTGGTCTTCCTCGGCGAGGTCATGGAGCGTGACGTCGAAGGCCGTCGGCTTCTCGGGATGACCGGGTGTTCGCGGATCGAGGGACCGGACGAAACGGGCCGCTTCGGTTTGCTTCTGCGCACCGACCGCACGTAGGGGTTCCCGGATGCATCCGGCGCCCATCCCATACGCCCATGGAGGCGACCGCTGACCGTCGATCAAGTCCTTTCCGTCGCCATCATCGTCGGCCTGGTGGCGGCGTTTCTCCGGAACAGGCTGCGATACGACCTGGTGGCTCTGCTGGGTCTGCTGCTCGCCATGGCGGCCGGCGTCGTTCCCGCCGATCAGGCATTTGCCGGCTTCAGCGACCCGGTGGTGGTCATCATCGCATCAGCGCTCGTCATCAGCGCCGGCGTGGGGAAGTCCGGTGTCATCGGGCGCCTCCTGCGTGCCCTGGAACCGCGCATGCGGACTCCGGGGCAGCGGGTGGCGGTGCTGACGGGCAGCGTCATGGTCCTGTCCGCCTTCATGAAGAACATCGGTGCCGTGGCGATCTTCCTGCCGATCGCCGTCCAGGTGGCGCGGCGCAGTGGCACCCCGGCTGCCAGCCTGCTGATGCCCATGGCCTTCGGATCGCTGATCGGCGGACTCGTCACCCTGATCGGCACGTCCCCGAACATTCTTGTGTCGCGGGTGCGCGCCGAGCTGACCGGTGAACCGTTTTCGATGTTCGACTTCGCACCGGTCGGGCTTGGCGTCGCGGCCGCCGGCTTCGCCTTTCTGGTGGTGGGTTGGCGGTTGCTTCCGAAAGGGCGCCGGGCACCGGCGACACCGGCCGCGGCGTTCGACATCGGGCCCTATCTTTCCGAAGCGCATTTGCCCGCCGCTTCCCCCTTGGTCGGCAAGACCGTGGCCGACCTGGAATCGCTCGGCGAGGGCGACGTCACCGTGGTGGCGATCATCCGCGAGGAGGAAAGGCGCTACAGTCCTGCCGGCCACTGGACGCTGTTCGCCGACGATATCCTCGTCCTGCAGAGCGACCCCCATGCTTTGCGGGCACTTCTGGCGGCGGCGAAGCTCAGCCTCGTCGGCACCGGCGAGGGCTTGGTCAAGGGCCTGCCCGCCAACGGCATCGGGGTCGTCGAAGCCGTGGTTACGACGAATTCACCGCTGCTCGGCTGTTCGCCGGCCGAGCTTCGGCTGCGCCAGCGCCATGGCGTGAACCTCATCGGGATCAGTCGGCACGGCGAGAGCATCGCCACCCGACTCCGGCATCTCCGGTTTCAGGCCGGCGATGTCCTTGTTCTGGCGGGAAGCATGGAGGTGATGCCCGAAACCTTGCGCGGTCTCGGTTGCCTGCCGCTCGTCGACCGCGCGACCGGCCTTGAACACCGCGGCCGGGAGTATCTGCCGCTCGCGCTTCTGGCCGCCGCCATGGCGGCCGTGGCGCTCGAACTGATTCCCGTACCGGCGGCCTTCTTCGGCGCCGCCGTTCTCATCGTGCTGTTCGGCGTCCTGACCTTGAAGGAGGCGTACGACGCGCTTGAGCCGCCGATCCTGGTGCTGCTCGCCTGCCTGATCCCGATCAGCGACGCGATCAGCGGCACCGGCACCGCCGGGCTTATCGCCGAAGGGCTCGCGGGCGTCGCCGGTGCCCTGCCCCCCGCCGGGGCCGTTACCCTGGTTCTGGTGACGGCCATGGCGCTCACGCCGTTTCTCAACAACGCGGCGACCGCGCTGATCATGGCGCCGATCGCGGCGAGTTTGGCCGGGGCGCTCGGGATGAACCCGGACCCCCTGCTGATGGCGGTGGCGGTGGGGGCTGCGTGCGATTTCCTGACACCGATCGGACACCAGTGCAACACGCTCGTGATGGGACCGGGAGGTTACCGTTTCGGCGATTACTGGCGCCTCGGCCTGCCGCTGTCGGTCATCGTCGTCATCGTCGGAACCGTTCTCATCCCCCTGGTGTGGAGCGTGCACTGAGCGACAGCGCGTATCCCGGTGGGGCGGAGTGAGGACCACCGCCGCGAAACCGCATCCTCTGCCGCGGCGGCGACGAACGCACGCCGGATCGCGTTGTCGCAGGCAACGGTGTTCATCAGATGAACCGCCCTTCCCGGCGTGTACGACGCGCCGCCGGCGGGCGTCACATCGCCGCTTCAGACGGGCAGCGGCACCATTATCCCGCAACGGCATTATCCCGCAACGGCGCTGTTGCCACCGGACCGGAGCTTGAACTCGATCGTGAGCCGGGTTCCGCCGTCGCCGTTCCATACGGCGTTCGCTTCGATCTGCCCGGCGAGTCCCTCGATCAGCATCATGCCGGCCCCCGTTCCATGTCTTTCCTTCGGGAGCCCCTTGCCGTTGTCCCACAGACTGAGGCGGGCCGCGTGCTGCCCTTCCTGCTCGAGCTTCACGCCGATGATGCCGTTCCCGTTCCCGAAGGCGTATTTCAGGCTGTTGGTGACGAATTCGTTGACGATCAGCCCCAGCGGCATGGCGAGGCTGCCGGGCACCATGATGACGCTCTCGACCTCCGTCCGCAGCCGGATCGACCTGTCGCGGTTGCCCTGGAACCGGAGAAGGCTCGCGCTCAGCTCGCCGAGGTAGATGCCGAGATCGATCCGGTCGACCTCTCCCGCGGAATGGAGTTTGTCCTGGACAAGGCGCATCGCTTCGATCCGGTTCCCGATGGAGTGAAGTTCCCGACGGGCATCCAGCGTCCTGGCGTTCGCCGACTGGATCGCTATGAGGCCGGTGATCACCTGAAGGTTGTTTTTCATCCGGTGTTGCAGTTCCCGGAAAAGCCGGTTCTTTTCCTCGACGGCCGCCTGGAGTTCGGGGAGCAGGTTCAGTCGCTCGACCGAGGAGGCAAGCAGGTTCGCATAACCTCGGAGGAAATCGATGTCGCTTCGGCTGAAGGCCCGCAATCTGCGGCTGTCCACCTGGAGGATGCCATAGGGCGGCTTCCTCCCCGATCCGAGGATCGGAACATTGACGAGGGACCGGACACCATGTTCCCGGATGAAATCCGGGATCGTGAATTGGTGCTCGCCCTCAACGTCCAGGCAGACGAAGGGCTCGCCGGTGTCGATTGCCCGGGTTTCCGAGGAGCCGGGCTCCACCGGAATCGTGAGATGGCCGACGATGCCCTCCTTCCAGCCCACACCGGCGCGTATCAACAAGGTGCCGTCATCGGAATGCAGTTCCATGACCTTGACGAGATCGGCGTCGAGGCCGCGGCTGACCAGGCGGCAGGCTTCCTGAAGTATGTCCTGGAGACTGTTGGCCTCGAGGGCCAAGCGGCCGAAGTCCGCCAACACCGCCCGCTGATCCCTGAGTTCGCCCCGATTCGCTTCGATCTCAGTGGTCATGGACGTATTCCGACGTGTTGGAGGCCATTCCTGCATTTCCGAAGCTTCGTCTCGCGAACCGGCCTTCCCGGCCCCTCGTTCCGGGATACCCCGCCGACGTCAACGGCCGATTGGGTGCCCCGGCCGGACACGGCGAAAGGGAGTTGTTCCGTTGACCCGCATGCGGACCATAACACCGTTCGCCGTCCGGCATTCCGGGGCGGGACGGCCGATGGGTGTGCCATTCGGATCGATCACCGGCGGGGAGCAGCTTCGAACTCCCGGCTGCCGCTGCCTCATACGGGCCCCCGAAGCAGCGCGACCAGCACCACGACCAGCAAAAGCGCGATGGGAATCACCACGGGCGGCACGATGTAGTCTTTCAGGGAATGCCTGTGTGCCGCGCGGACCGTCTCCCGCGGCGAGGCGTGCTGAGGTGCGTTGGCCATAGATATTCCCTCCGGACATGGGGTGTGATTCGTTGCGGGTCGAAGGTTGGTGGCAGCAACCAACGGCTTCTCTGTCTGAGGTGATGTGGTGGACGGCCCTTTCACCAAGTGTCGGTGAAAAGCGTTAACCGTCGAAGAAACCATGTGTGGACGGCCCTTCCGGTGCAAGAGGGGGATCGGTTCTGACGGCTGGTCGGGTGCATCCATGTGTCCGGCCTGTTGTCGCGGCCCTTGGCCGCTGGCCTTGATGAATTCCGCGGATCGAATCCCAAATCACCTCAACGCGCTCCAGGGCGCTTGGACCCCATGGGTTTGATCGATCCCCGGCCTGACCGGTTCGTCATCACGTCTGACCACCCTTGCCCCTCTCCCCCGTCGACCGACTTGTCGGCTGACAGGGTCGATCCTGTCGGTTGATCCCCATCCTTTTTGTTCAGCCGCAATTTTCCTTACATCCGATGGTGGAACAAAGGCTTGGGATGGGAGACGCCGTCAAGCCCAAAGCCGCCGAAGGCGATGGCCCGAAGGGGCAGGCTTTACGGGGTCTTTCAGCCCAAGGCATCCTCGAAATCGGATGGCCGCGCCACGCGGGGAGAGCCGGCGAGCGGTTACATCGCCGGCGCCACGTAACTCTCCCCGCGCGTCAACACCGCCCAGGCGATGCGCGCCGTCTTGTTGGCCAAGGCGACGGCGGCCAGCTTGGCCCGGCTTGCGCTCCAACAGCTTCGTTGCCCAGTTGCGGCTGGCGTTGTCCTGACGGGCGAAGCGCAGGACCGCCGTCGCGCCGACAACCAGCAGGCGCCGGATGTAACCGTCGCCCTGCTTGCTGATGCCGACCTGGCGCTCCTCCTCAGTCAATGCCAACCTTACAGGACCGGCTCCTTGCGCCGCCCGATCGCGTCCGAACCTGATCAGTCGCTCCCGATCGAGGGAGGCTGTGTTACATTTACCGAGCTGTTTCTTCAGCATGTCCAGCGTCGCTGCTTTGGAGCGAAGGGGTGCCTTGCCGACCGCACACATATCCTCGATGTGGAGATCGATCAGCTCGCCGAACGTCTTCAGGCGTGCAATGCGCGATTCAGTGGGAGCTTCTCCGCGGTCGATCTGGCGCTCCGCATCCACCGCCCAGATCCGCGCATCGTCGCGCCGCAGGAAGGTCTCGCTCACGTAGCGCCCTTTGCGTCGGATCTGGACCCGCCAAGACCCGGAAGGAAGCTTCGTGAAGGTGGCCATTTTCGTGTGCGCTCCGTGTGCGCTCAGCCATCGAACCAGGGCGAAAAACGTCGTAAAGGAGCGTGCTTCCGTGTGCACTCCCCACCCTCCAACTGCCTGAGACTACAGGAAAACCGTGAATTATCAATGGCCTAGCATAGCCGTTGCGCCGATGATGGACTGGACGGACCGGCACTGCCGGACCTTCCATCGTCTGCTCAGCCGGGGCACGCTGCTCTACACCGAGATGGTCACCTCCGCGGCCGTGCTGCACGGGCCGCGCGACCGATTGCTCGGCTTCGGCGCCCATGAGCACCCGGTCGCCCTGCAACTGGGCGGGTCGGACCCGGCGGAGCTGGCGACGGCGGCCCGCATCGCGGCGGAATGGGGCTACGACGAGATCAACCTCAACGTCGGCTGCCCCAGCGACCGGGTGCAGGCCGGCCGCTTCGGCGCCTGCCTGATGGCGGAACCGGAGCTGGTGGCGCGCTGCGTCGGCGCCATGCGCGACGCCGTGGCCGTCCCCGTCACCGTCAAGTCGCGCATCGCCATCGACGCGATGGAGGAATGGCCGACCCTGGAGCGCTTCGTGCGCACCGTGTCGGCGGCCGGCGTCGGACACTTCATCGTGCACGCCCGCAAAGCCTGGCTCAAGGGGTTGAGCCCGAAGGAGAACCGCGACGTGCCGCCGCTGCGCTACGACCTGGTGCACCGGCTGAAGCGTGAATACCCCCATCTGGCGATCGTCATCAACGGCGGCATCCGCACCCTGGACGCGGCGGCGGAGCATCTGGGGCCGGTGGACGGCGTGATGATCGGCCGCGCCGCGTACGAGACGCCTTACATCCTGGCCGACGCCGACCGCCGCTTCTTCGGCGGCCCGCCCGGCCCCGACCGCCACGCGGTGGTGGAGGCCATGCTGCCCTACGCGGAGGCGCAGGTGACCGCCGGCACGCCGCTGGCCTGCATCACCCGCCACATGCTGGGCCTGTTCCAGGGCCTGCCCGGTGCCCGCGCCTGGCGCCGCCACCTCAGCGAGAACGCCCACCGACCGGGGGCCGGGCCGGACCTGCTGCGCCAGGCCGCCGCGCTGGTCCCGCGGGAGGTGGTGCCGGCCGTCTGACCGCCGCCGATCGCCCGCGTGTTTGCGCCGGCGCAAAAAGCGGGATCCGCAATCGTGCTTTTCTCCCCGGCAACCGAAGTTCAGGGGAGAAACCCACCGTGTTCAGCACCAGGAAACTGTGGCTGGCCCTCGGCCTCGTGATGATGGCGTCGTTCGCCGTCCTCGGGCTGATGGGCCGCCAGATGCACCGCGAAGCGCCGCCGCTGCCCGACCGGGTGGTGAGCGAGGACGGCGGCGTCCTCTACACCCTTCAGGACATCCAGCAGGGCCGTCTGGCCTGGCAATCCATGGGCGGCATGCAGGTCGGCTCCATCTGGGGGCACGGCGCCTACGTGGCGCCGGACTGGTCGGCCGACTGGCTGCACCGCGAGGCGGTGGCGCTTCTCGACCTGTGGGCGCAGCGGCGCTACGCCCGGCCGTACGCGGCGCTGGGCACCGAGGAACAGGCGGCCCTGCGCGAGCGCCTGACGCGGGAGCTGCGCACCAACACCCACGATCCGGCAACCAACACCATCACCGTGTCGGCCGACCGGGCCACCGCCATCCGCGCCGTCGCCGCCCATTACGAGGCGCTGCTGGGCAATGATCCGGCGCTCGCCGCCCTGCGCGAGCAGTACGCCATCGCCAACAACGCCGTGCCCGACCCCGGGCGGCGCGCCGGCATCGCCTCCTTCTTCTTCTGGACCGCCTGGGCCGCCGGCACGGAACGGCCGGGCGACACCGTCACCTACACCTCCAACTGGCCGCACGAGCCGCTGATCGGCAACGTGCCGTCCGGCCCCAACATCATGTGGTCGGTCGCCAGCGTCGTGCTGCTCGTTGCCGGCATCGGCGCCCTGGTCTGGTACCACGCCGCCAACCGACACGAGGACCACGTGGTCCCGCCCACCGCCGACCCGCTGCGGTCCCTGAAGCCGACCCCCTCCATGCGGGCGACCGCCAAGTATTTCTGGACGGTGATCGGCCTGTTCCTGCTGCAGATCACGCTGGGCGCCGTCACCGCCCACTACGCGGTGGAAGGGCAGGACTTCTACGGCATCCCGCTGGCCGACATCCTGCCCTACGCGGTGACGCGCACCTGGCACACGCAGCTTGCCGTCTTCTGGATCGCCACGGCGTGGCTGGCCACCGGCCTGTACATCGCGCCGGCCATCTCCGGCCATGAGCCGCGGTTCCAGACGCTGGGCGTCAACGTGCTGTGGGGCGCCCTGGTGTTCGTCGTGCTGGGCTCGCTGACCGGCGAGTGGCTGGGCGTTCAGCAGGTGCTGGACCTGGACACCAACTGGTGGTTCGGCCATCAGGGCTGGGAGTACGTGGACCTCGGCCGCTTCTGGCAGATCCTGCTGTTCGTCGGGCTGATGCTGTGGCTGGTGCTGGTCGGCCGCGCCCTGTGGCCGGCGCTGACCCGCGGCGACGAGAGCAAGCCCGTGCTGCTGGTGATGTTCCTGTCCACCATCGCCATCGGCCTGTTCTACGCCGCCGGCTTCATGTGGGGCAAGCACACGCACATCACCATGGTCGAGTACTGGCGTTGGTGGGTGGTCCACCTGTGGGTGGAAGGTTTCTTCGAGGTCTTCGCCACCGCCGTCATCAGCCTGCTGTTCGTCCGCCTGGGCCTGGTGCGCCCGATGACCGCCAACGTCGCCGTGCTGGCCAGCACCGTGGTCTTCCTGTTCGGCGGCGTGCTGGGCACCGCCCACCACTGGTACTTCTCCGGCACGCCGGTCTCGGTGATCGCCATCGGCGCCGTCTTCTCGGCGCTGGAGGTGGTGCCCCTGGCCCTGGTCGGCGCCGAGGCGTTCGAGACCTACCGCCACACCCGGGCGGCGCCCTGGGTGTCCACCTACCGGTGGCCGATCCTGTTCTTCGTGTCGGTGTCGTTCTGGAACCTGCTGGGGGCCGGCGTCTTCGGCTTCCTCATCAACCCGCCGCTGTCGCTCTACTACGTGCAGGGACTCAATCTGACGGCCAACCACGCCCACACCGCCCTGTTCGGGGTGTACGGGATGCTGGGCATCGGGCTGATGCTGTTCTGCCTGCGCGGGCTGGTGCCGGCGCACCTGTGGAACGACGGGCTGCTGAAGAAGAGCTTCTGGCTGCTCAACGGCGGGCTGGCGATGATGGCCTTCCTGTCCCTGTTCCCGGCCGGCGTCTACCAGGCGTGGGCCAGCGTGACCGAAGGGCTGTGGTACGCCCGGTCGCCGGAGATCATCCGCTCGCCGCTGATGGAGACGCTGGTGTGGATGCGCGTGCCCGGCGACATCGTCTTCAGCATCGGTGCGGCGATCCTCGCCATTTTCGCCTGGCGCCTGGTGCGCGGCATGCGGCGCGCAGCGGCGGTTCCCGTCGCGGCTCCGCCCGTCCCCGCCCCGGCGGTGCCGGCCGAATAGGACCCGGACACCGGAACGCGTCAGGGGGCGCCGGCCGCAGGGCCGGCGCCCTTTTGCGCGTTCCGCTCAGGCGGCTTCGGCCGCGGGGATGATGGCGTCGCGCAGCAGGGCGTTCAGGGCGCCGACGTGGCCGTCCGTGCGCGCCGGACGGCCGGTGTCGGAGGTGACGACGACCGTCAGGGCCAGCGACGGCACCACGTACAGCATCTGCCCGCCGTATCCCCGTGCGTACGCCACCCGGTGGCCGTGCGCCTCGGCCAGGAACCAGCCATAGCCGTACGTGTCGCCCGAATAGGGGGAGCGCGTGCGCGGCACCAGGGACTCGGCGATCCAGGCCGCACTCAGCACCGGCACCCCCTCCCACAGGCCGCCGGCGCGCCACAGCTCCCCGAAACGGAAGAGGGCCAGCGGCGACAGCACCATGTCGTTGCCCCCGAGGTAGAAGCCGCGGGGGTCGCGGATCCACCCCGGGACCGCGATGCCCAGCGGTCCGCCCAGCCACGCGCGGGCCAGATCGGCCAGACTGCGCCCGGAGACGCCGGCCAGCACCGCGCCCAGCACATGATAGCTGCCGGTGGAGTAGATCATCCGCTCGCCCGGTTCCGCCACGAAGGGCCGGGTGAGCGCGTACGCCACCCAGTCCGAGCTGGACACCCAGCGGCCGTAACCGGGGCCGGAGGTCGATTCCAGGCCGGCCCGCATGGTCAGCAGGTCGGCCACGGTGATCCGGCCCACCCGCGGGTCGGCGTCCGCCGGGATCAGGCCGGGGGCGGTGTCGGCCAGGGTGGCCCCGGCGCCGGGCAGCAGGCCGCGGTCGATGGCGGCGCCGGTGAGCGAGGCGACGATCGTCTTGGACACGGACTTGACGTTGACGGCCCGCTCCGGCGGCGGGCCGCGGAAGGCCCGCGCCACCGCCACCCGGCCGTGGCGCCCGACGACCAGGGCGCGGAGCTGGTCGAGCCCGCGCGCCCGCTCCAGCGCCCGGTCGAGCCGTGCGGGGTCGAACCCGGCGCCGGCGGCGCGGCCGGGTGGTGCCAGGGCGGCCAGCGGTGCCGCGGCGGCGGCGGCCAGCACGGCGCGGCGGGGCAGGGGGGTGGGCGCGAGGCGTGCCATGCCCGCTTACTCCGCCGCGCGGGCGCCGGCCTGGAGGCCCCACAGGCGGGCATACAGGCCGGCCTTCTCGATCAGCGTGGCGTGGGGGCCGTCCTCGACGATGCGGCCGCCGTCCATGACGACGATGCGCTCGAACCGCGCCAGGGTCGACAGGCGGTGGGCGATGGCGATGACGGTGCGGCCGCGGAACAGGCGGTCCAGGCTGTCCTGGACCAGGCGCTCGGTCTCCGAATCCAGGGCGCTGGTCGCCTCGTCCAGGATGACGATCGGGGCGTCGCGCAGGACGGCGCGGGCGATGGCGACGCGCTGGCGCTGGCCGCCCGACAGCACCACGCCCCGCTCGCCGGCCAGGGTGTCGTAGCCCTGCGGGTAGGCGGTGATGAAGTCGTGGGCGTGGGCGGCGCGGGCGGCGGCGATCACCTCGTCGTCGCCGGCCTCCGGCCGGGCCAGGCGGATGTTGTCCATCAGCGACATGTTGAAGATCGCCGGTTCCTGCGGGATCACCGCGAAGGCGCGGCGGTAGCTGCGCACCTCCAGCCCGGCGACGTCGCGCCCGTCCACCAGCAGGCGGCCGGAATCGGGCGGGTAGAGCGCCAGCAGCAGCTTCAGCAGCGTCGACTTGCCGGCCCCCGACGGACCCACCAGCCCGACGGACTGGCCGGCCGGAATGGTCAGCGACAGGTCCGTCACCACGGGGTCGCCGCCCGCCTTGTAGGCGAAGCTGAGCCCGTCCAGGGTGATGGCGCCGCGGGCCGGGGTGAAGCGGTCCCCGGCGGCTTCCGATTCCGCCTCGGCGGCGTCGCGGGCCCTGGCCAGCAGATCGGTCAGGCGACGGAAGCCGGCGTACGCCTCGATGATGTGGTTCAGCTCGTACGCCAGCCACTCGAAACGCATCCAGGCGCCGACCGTGAACATCAGCACGACCGTGAAGGCTTCCAGCGGCATCGCCCCGGCGGTGGCGCTCTCCAGGGCCACCAGGAAGATGACGATCATCCACAGCCCGGCCGTCAGGTTCAGCCCGGCCCAGCGCAGCGCCTGATAGCGGAACAGCCGGCGCCCGGCGTCGTGCCCGTCCAGTTCCACCGCCCGGGCGCGCTGCAGGATCGGCCGCTCCAGGGTGAAGATCTTGATCGTGGTGACCGAGGAGAGGAAATCGTAGACGTTGGCGAACAGCACCTCCACCGCGGCGTACACCCGGTCGAAGCGCCGGCGCAGAGGCGGCAGGGTGAGCAGCGCCACCGCCACGTAGCTGCCGCCGAACAGCAGGTACAGGAGATAGAAGACCGGCGGCACGTCCAGGGTGGCCACCGCCACGCCGAGGGAGATGAACAGGCCCACCTGCGCCAGCAGCGACCAGAACAGGGAGTCGAGCAGCGTCTTGAAGGACTCCCGCCCCTTGTTGATCTTCTGCCCCTTGGCGCCGCTGGCCACGTCCTCGTGCCAGGCGGTGTCCATGGAGATGACGCGGTCCAGCGCGTAGAGGCCGAGGCTGCGCACCGCCAGGTCGACGGTGGCGAGCTGCGGGAACAGCACGGCGATGCCGCCGAGATAGAGGATGAACACCACCAGATAGGGGGCGGCCGTCGTCACCGCCTCGCCGAATCCCATGCCGCCGGTGGCCACCACGGCGATGAAATAGGAGAAGAACAGCGGAATCGCCGCCGCCACCGAATGGCGCAGCAGCATGACGGTGCCCACCGCCGCCAGGGTGCCGCGGTACGGGCCGGTGGCGAACCACATCCACGCCATGAACCCGTCGCCGCGCGGCGCCCGCGCCGGGTCGAGGCGGGCCAGACGCCGGTCGTGGACACGGCCGGCGGGGGTGGGGGAGACGTCCATGATGCAAAGCCCTCGTCGCGCGCGGATGCCAGGACTTTAGGCCATCCGGCGCGAACGGGAAGGGGGCCCGTGCGCCGGACGGTCATGCGCCGGACGGCCATGCGCCCGGGCGTCGCGGCCCTCCCCGCGGGCGGCAACGGACCCCCGTCAGCCCCGCAGGCGCTTCAGCTCCGCCTCGGCCACGTCCACCCGCACGGTGCCGCGCTCCACCAGGATGCGGGCGACGGCGTCGACCTCCGCGCCGGCGGCGCCGGCCATCATGGCGATGTTGCGGGCGTGCAGGGCCATGTGTCCCTTCTGGATGCCGGTGGTGGCCAGCGCCTTCAGGGCCGAGAAGTTCTGCGCCAGCCCGACCGCGGCGATGATGCGGGCCAGCCGGTCGGCGGTGGTGGCGCCGAGGATCTTCAGGTTGGCGCGGGCGGTGGGGTGCAGCTTGGTGGCGCCGCCGATCAGGCCGACCGCCATGGGCACCTCGATGGAGCCGGCAAGGTCGCCGTCCGCCGTCACCTCCCAGCGGGTCAGGCTGGAATAGCGGCCGTCGCGGGCGGCGTAGGCGTGGGCGCCCGCCTCCACGGCGCGGGTGTCGTTGCCGGTGGCCAGCACCACGGCGGAGATGCCGTTCATGATGCCCTTGTTGTGGGTGGCCGCGCGGTAGGGGTCGGCGGCGGCGAAGTGGTAGGCGCTGACGATGCCGTCGCGCACCTCCGGCCCGCCGATGGCGTCGCAGGTCCAGGTGGCGCGCGCGCGCGCCAGGCGGCGGTCGGCGTAGTTGGAGAGGATGCGCAGGTACACCCGGCCGCCGGTCCAGGCCGCCGCGTGGGGGGCCAGCGCCTCGGCCATGCTGTTGACGGCGTTGGCGCCCATGGCGTCGCGGGTGTCGACGATCAGGTGCGTCACCACCATCGCCCCGCCGGGGGCGTCGACGATGCGCACCTCCACGTCGCGGAAGCCGCCGCCCAGGCGTACCAGCACGGGGTCGCAGGCGTCGCAGATCGCCTTGATCTCGTCCCGCCGCTCCAGGATGCGCAGGCGGGCGTGGTGCGGGTCGCTCACGCCGACGAGCTGGACCTGGGCGATCATCGCCGCATCGGACATGGAGGTGGTGAAGCCGCCGCTGTCGTAGCACTGGCGCGCCGCGTTGCAGACAGCGGCCACCACCGACGACTCCTCGGTCGCCATGGGGATCAGCACATCCGCCCCGTCGACGCGCATGTTGGTGGCGATGCCCACGGGGATGCTCATGGTGGCGATCACGTTCTCGATCAGGTGATCGGCCAGGTGCGGGTCCAGGTTGCCCATGTCGGCGAGGTGCGCGACGGTGTCCCCGTCCAGCCCGGCGAAATCGGCGACGAAGTCCAGGCGCTCGCGCGGGGTCTTCTTGTGGAAACCGGAGACGCGGGACGTCTTTGCCTCAGTGGTCACGGTGGAAGCTCCGATCGGGGAGGTGGCGGGTCAGCCGCCGACCATCAGTTTGGGAAGCCAGGTCACCAGGCCGGGGAAGGCGGCGCAGATCAGCAGACCCGCGACCTGGAGCGCGAAGAAGGGCATGATGCCGCGGTAGACCACGTCCATGCCGAGGTGCGGCGGCAGCGGGCCTTTGATGTAGAAGAGCGTGTAACCGAAGGGCGGGCTGATGTAGCCCATCTGGATCGTCAGGGCGAACAGCACGCCGAACCACACCTCGTCGAAGCCCAGGAAGCGCACGATGGGCAGGAACACCGGCACGGTCAGCAGGATGATGCCGATCTCGTCCAGCACGGTGCCGAGGAAGATCAGCACCGCCATCATCACCGCCAGGATCAGGTAGGGGTGGACGTCGAGGCCGCGGATGAACCCCATCAGCGTGTCCGCCCCGCCCAGCCCGGTGAAGATCGCCACGTACGCCTTGGCACCGATGGTGATCCACAGGATCATGGCCGACGCCTTCAGCGTTTCGGTCGCCGCGCGGGACAGCGCCTCCACCGTCAGCCGGCGCCGCAGGGCGGCCGACAGCATGGCCCCGGCGACGCCGACCGCCGCCGCCTCGGTCGGCGTGGCGACGCCGAAGAAGATGGAGCCGAGGATCATGACGATCAGCAGGAACGGCAGGGCCAGGGAGCGCAGGCTGGCCAGCTTGGCGCTCAGCGCCACCCGCTCCCCGGTGCCGGCCGGGACCATATCGGGGCGCAGCACGGACACCGCGGCGATGTAGCCGACGTACAGGGCGGCCAGCAGCAGGCCGGGGACGATGCCGGCGATCAGCATCTGGCCGATCGACACCTGCGCCGTCACGGCGTAGACGATGGTCAGCACCGACGGCGGGATCAGGATGCCCAGCGTGCCAGACGCGCAGATGGTGCCGGTGGCCAGCCGCGGGTCGTAGCCGCGGCGCAGCATTTCCGGCAGGGCCAGCACGCCCATGGCGGTGACCGCCGCCCCGACCACGCCGGTCATCGCCGCCATGACGACGCAGATGACCACGGTGCCGATGGCCAGCCCGCCGCGCACCCGGCCGAACCACAGCTCCATGGCGCGGTACAGCTCCTCGATGACGCCGGAGCGCTGGAGGATCGCGGCCATCAGGATGTACAGGGGGATGCCCAGCAGCGCCTCCGACCGCATGGTGTCGAAGATCTGCAGCACCAGGATGACGACCGCGTCGGCGTTCCACAGGGTGACCGTGAACAGCAGCGACAGGCCGCCGAGAACGAAGGCGATGGGCAGCCCGGTCAGCATGAACAGGGTCAGGCCGCCGAACATGGCCAGCAGGATGGCGGTGGAACTCATGCCGCACCCTCGCCGGCCGGGGGTTCATGGGTGATCGCCGTCGGATCGCGGTAGAGGACGCGCAGGAACTCCGCGGCGCTTTGCAGCGCCAGCAGCAGCACGGCGGCGGGGACGGCGAACTTGACCGGCCAGATCGGCGGGTTCCAGGCGGAGAAGGAGGTTTCCCGGAACTCCCACGACTGCACCGCCAGCGGCCAGGAGTAGACCAGCAGGATGGCGCAGAACAGGATGATGACAGGGTGGTTCACCAGCTCCAGCGCGCGGTCCCAGCGCGCCGGCAGGGCGCGCCGCACCAGGTCCAGGTTGACGTGGCCGCGCAGGTGCAGCAGGTACGGCCCGCCCAGCAGGAAGTAGGGGCCGAACAGCAGCGTCGCCAGCTCCATCCCCCAGGTGGTGGGGGCGTTGAAGGCGTAGCGGCTGACCACCTCGTAGAGCATGACGGGGACGACGACGAACATCAGCACGGCGGCGACGTAGAACAGCAGCCGGTTGAGCGCGGTGATTCCCTGCACGCAACGGCGTAGGGCTGGTGGCATGGATGGGGTTCCGGATCGTCGCAACGGGTCCGCTCCCGCCCGGTGCCGGGCGGGAGCGGGGGAGGGCGGCAGGGGTCAGCCCAGCAGCCCCAGGCGCTTCATGAAGGCGGTCTGGCCGTCGAGGATCTTCGTGGCCAGCGCGTCGTTCTTCGTGGCCGCCCGCCACGCCTCCTGCGCCCGGGTGCGGCCCTGCCTCACGTCCGCCTCGTCCAGGGAGGTCACCTCCACGCCCTTGGCGCGGAAGGACTCGATGGCCTTGCCGTCGGCCACCAGGATGTGCTGGCGCAGCGCCGCCGAGGTCTCGCGCGCCGCCGCCGACAGCGCCGCCTTGAAGTCGGCCGGCAGCTTCTCGTACGCCGCGCGGTTGGCGACGTAGCTGGTGGCGGTGGTCGGCTGGTGCGGGCCGGGGTGGACGATGTAGCGCGCCACCTCGGCCAGGCCGGCCTCGAAGTTGGCGGTGAGGTCGCCGCGGTCGGCGAAGTCGATCAGCCCCTTGTCCAGGGCCGAATAGACCTCGGCCGTCGGCAGCGGCGTGACCGACACGCCGAGCGCTCCCATGACGGTGGAGGCCAGCCCGACGAAGCGGCCCTTCTTGCCCGCCATGTCGGCGATGGTGCGGATGGGGAACTTGGAGTGGATGGGCTCCGGCCCGTAGACGGTGGGGGCGATGTAGTGCAGGCCGGCCGGGGCGTACGCCTGGCGGGCCAGCTCCAGCCCGTCCAGCTCGTAGAACCACGCCTCGTACTGGTCCGCTTCGGGGAAGCCGAAGGGGACGGTGCTGGTGAAGGCCAGCGAGGGGATCTTGCCCGCCTCGTAGCCGTCGAAGGTCTTCATCATCTGGAAGGCGCCGCCGCGCACCGCGTCGAACGCCTGGTTGGCGGGTACGAGCTGGCCGGCGGAGAACAGCTCGATCCGGAAGCGGCCCCCGGTGAGTTCGCCGACGCGCGCCACGAACCGTTCCTCGAACTTCTGCGGCGTGGTGCCGCCGTCCCACAGGGACTGCATGCGCCAGCTCACACCGTCCTGCGCAAGGGCGGGGGCGGCGAGCGCCGTTCCGGTCGCCGCGGCGGCCGCGCCGATCCCCGCGGCTTTCAATACCCGGCGGCGGTTCATAGACGTCATGGCGGTCTCCCTCCTGTCGTTTGGTTGCGCCGACATGATCCTCCGCCGGCGAGCGATTGACGGCACGATCATCCGTGTTACAAAGGGACAGTGCAAGGGACAGTTGGCCGGAATATCCGCAATACTGTCCCACCATCCGCGCCGGTACGGTTCGCCGGAACGGCGTGCGGCGGGATCGCCCGGGGGAGGTTCCCATGACGCGCGTGGACGGCATCGTCGCCAGGATCGTCGAGTTGATCGAGGGCGGCCTCCTGAAGCCGGGGGAACGGCTGCTGTCGGTGCGCGCCGGGGCGCAGGAGTACGGGGTGTCCAAGAACACCATGGCGGAAGCCTACGACCGGCTGGTGGCGCTGGGCCATCTGGAGGCCCGGCCGGGCTCCGGCTACTACGCCGCCGGGGTGCGGCGCCCGTCGGTGGAGCGGCACGCCCCCCATGTGGCGGAGGCGGTGGACCTGGTGTCGCTGCTGCGTGAGCAGCTCGTCCAGAGCTACGCGGTGCGGGTGGGCGACGGGCGGCCGCCGCCATCGTGGATGGAGCGGCTGGAGATCGGCGGCCGCAGCCGGGCCCGGATGCCGGTGCGCGCCATTGAGGGGGAGCACGGCTATGGCAACCCGCGCGGCTACCTGCCCCTGCGCGAGCGCATCGCCCTGGCCCTGGCGGAGCGGTCCATCAAGGCGTCGCCCGACCAGATCCTGCTGACCCACGGCGCCAACCACGCCCTGGACCTGGTGGCCCGCCGCATGCTGGAGCCGGGCGACACCGTGCTGGTGGACAGCCCCGGCTATTACCCCCTGTTCGGCAAGCTGACCCTGGCCAAGGTGGAGATCGTCGGCGTGCGCCGGCTGCCCGACGGGCCGGACCTGGACGACCTGTCGGCCAAGGCGGCGGCGCTGAAGCCCAAGATCTTCTTCACCCAGTCGCTGGCGCACAACCCCACCGGCGGCTCCATCACCCCGGCGGTGGCCCACCGCCTGCTGCAATGCGCGGCGCGCGACGGCTTCCACATCGTCGAGGACGACCCCTTCGCCGACATCCTGCCGGCGACGGCGCCGCGGCTGGCGGCGCTGGACCAGCTCGACCGGGTGATCTACGTGGGCACCTTCTCCAAGACCTTGTCGGCCAGCGTGCGGGTGGGGTATGTGGCGTGCCGTGACCCGCTGATCGGCATGCTGTGCGACCTGAAGATGCTGACCGTCGTCAGCACCTCCGACTATCTGGAGCGGATCGTCTACGGTGTGATCGCCAGCGGCCAGTACCTGCGCTACCTGCGCCGCCTGAAGGGGCGCATCGCCTCGGCGACCGAGGCGGCGCTGGCCAGCCTGGAGGGGCTGGGCATCCGCCCCTTCGCACCGCCGGCGGGCGGCCTCTATCTGTGGGGGCTGCTGCCGGAGGACACCGACGAGATGGACCTGACGCGCCGCGCGGCGGCGGCCGGCATCTTCCTGGCGCCCGGCGCGGTCTTCGCGGCGGGGCGGGCGGCCCGGGCGCCGGCCATGCGGATCAATGTGGCCTACGCCGCCGATCCGCGGTTCGTCGCGTTCATGAAGGATTATCTGGCCGCGCGCCCGGGCCGCGCGGCGCCGGGACCACAGCCGGGACCACAAGGGGACGGGGAGCGATGACCGACGCCGAAAGCCGCCTGATCGACCTGGAAAGCCGGCTCGCCCACCACGAGCGCATGGCCGAGGAGCTGTCGGCCGTGCTGTACGCGCAGGGGCGCACCATCGAGGCGCTGACCGCCCGGGTGCGCCGCCTGACCGAGCGGCTGGCCGCCGTGGAGGCCGGCGGCCCGCGGTCGCCCGCCGACGACCGCCCGCCCCCTCATTATTAGCGGCCCGCCGCCCGATGCCGGCGACGCATCGCCGGTATGGGCGGGATTCGCGGCCGGGATGCCACGTCGCGCTGGACAGCGGACGCGGATGCGATTATCACGCTGCCCAGTCCGCCCGGCGCGTGCGCGTGAGCGGATGCGGAAAACTGTTGTTTGACATTTTCCGTCACCCCTTGTATGGCGCGCGTCCAAGGAGCATTTTGGCGTCGCCGCCAACCGACACGCACGCGATCCGGTCCGCACCACGGAGTTCTTTATGCCGCGCACTACGCCCCTGAGCGACATTCGCAACATCGGCATCATCGCCCACGTCGATGCCGGCAAGACGACCACTACCGAGCGTGTCCTGTACTACACGGGCCGCAAGCACACGATCATCGACGTCCACGAGACCAAGGACCTGAAGTCGTCGACGACGACCGACTACCTTGAGCAGGAGCAGAAGCGCGGCATCACCATCCAGTCGGCGGCGGTGTCCTGCTTCTGGAAGGACAAGAAGATCAACCTGATCGACACCCCGGGCCACGTCGACTTCACCATCGAGGTGAACCGGTCGCTCCGCGTGCTCGACGGTGCGGTGGTGGTGTTCGACGGCGTGGCCGGCGTGGAGCCGCAGACCGAGACGAACTGGCGCCTGGCGGACAACTACAACGTCCCGCGCATGTGCTACGTCAACAAGATGGACCGTTCCGGCGCCAACTTCCGCCGCTGCGTCCAGATGATGAAGGATCGCCTGGGCACCAACCCGGTGGTCCTGCAGGTGCCGATCGGCTCCGAGGACGACTTCCGCGGCATGGTCGACCTCGTGGAGATGAAGGCCTACGTCTGGTTCTCCGACGAGAAGGACGCGAAGTGGGAGATCTGGGAGGTCACCGACGACCTCGCGGACAAGCTGAACTTCACCAACCAGAACGACCGCGACATGCTGGCCGAGGTGCCGGCCCTGCGCGCGGCGCTGATCGACTCCGCCCTCGTCGAGGACGACGCGGCCATGGAGGCGTATCTGGAGTCCGGTGAGGAGCCGTCGGCCGACGTCCTGCGCAAGTGCCTGCACAAGGGCACCATCCGCGGCACCCTGGTGCCGGTCCTGTGCGGGTCCTCGTACAAGAACAAGGGCGTGCAGCAGCTCCTGGACGCCGTGGTGTGGTACCTGCCGTCGCCGGTCGAGGTCGAGGCGATCAAGACCGTCGACCCCGACGGCAACCCCAACGGCGAGCGCAAGACCTCCGACGACGAGCCGTTCTCCGGCCTGGCGTTCAAGGTGATCAACGACCGCTTCGGCTCGCTGACCTTCGTGCGCGTCTACTCCGGCGTCGTCACCAAGGGCAGCTCGGTGCTGAACACCACCCGCGGCAAGCGCGAGCGCATCGGCCGCATGGTGGAGATGTTCGCCAAGGACACCAACGACCTGGAAGAGGCGCGCGCCGGCGACATCGTCGCCTTCGTCTCCCTGCAGGAGACGGACACCGGCGACACCCTGTGCGACGCGTCCGCGCCGGTGGTGCTGGAGCGCATGCGCTTCCCCGACCCCGTCATCAGCGTGTCGGTGGAGCCCAAGAACCGCGCCGACCAGGACAAGTTCTCCGCGTCGCTGGGCAAGATGGTCCGCGCCGATCCGTCGCTCGTGCTCGAGACCGACAAGGACACCGGCCAGACCATCCTGCGCGGCATGGGCGAGCTGCACCTGGAAGTCACCATGGACCGCCTGCGCACCGAGTTCGGCGTGGAAGGCATCATGGGCCGGCCGCAGGTGGCCTACCGCGAGGCGATCACCCGCGCGGTCGAGCACACCTACACCCACAAGAAGCAGACCGGCGGTTCGGGCCAGTTCGCCGAGGTGAAGATCCGCTTCGAGCCGCTGCAGCGCGGTGAGGGCTACGCCTTCGTCGACAACATCGTCGGCGGCACCGTCCCGCGCGAGTACATCCCGTCGGTCGACAAGGGCCTGCGCGTCCAGAAGGAAGACGGCGTCATGGCCGGCTACCCGACGGTCGACTTCAAGGCGACCCTCATCGACGGCAAGTACCACGACGTCGACTCGAACGCCCTGACGTTCGAAATCGCCGCCAAGGCGTGCTTCCGCGAGGCCATGCGCCTGGCCGGCCCGGTCCTGCTGGAGCCGGTGATGAAGGTCGAGGTGGTGATCCCCGAGGACTACCTGGGCGACGTCATCGGCGACATCAACCGCCGCCGCGGCACCATCCTGGGCCAGCTCGAGCGTGGCGCCAACCTCGCCGTCGAGGCCCATGTGCCGATGTCGGAGATGTTCGGCTACATCGGCGAGCTGCGCGGCATGACCTCGGGCCGCGGCTCCTACTCGATGGAGTTCTCGCACTACGACCCGGTGCCGAAGAACGTCGCCGACGAGATCGTGGCCAAGAGCGGCAAGGCCGCCTGACCCACGACCGGCGGCCGGGTCGCCTGATCGGCGGTCCGCGCGACGCAACGGTATGGATGCCGGCTCCCTTCGGGGGGCCGGCATTTTTTTATGGCTCCGCTTCCGGTCATCCCCCCGATGCGCCGGCACCTCTCCGGAGGGCAGCGCAAGCGCGGCGGTGTGGTTACGCCCGCTGAACGCAGGAACTCCGACGCGTCCTGAACCCTTGGCGTGGTGACGCGCCCCCGCACCGGGGGCGCTGCCGACGAGAAGGACGGTGAGCGGAATGAACCAGCCAGGCGATCGCTTCTTCATCGACCCGAACGCTTTGCCGGGCGTCGTCAGCGGCTCCGTGCGCAACTTCCCGGAGCTGGTGGACCGGCCCGCCGGCGTTCTGCCGCAGGTTCCCGACGGCTTCCGGGTGGACGTCTTTGCCGAGGGGCTGGGGCGGGCGCGCCAGATCGAGGTGGCGCCCAACGGGGACGTGCTGGTGACCCGCGGCGGAGCCAACGACATCGTGCTGCTGCGCGACAGCAACGGCGACGGCGTCGCCGACCTGCGCTCCACCCTGGCGACCGGATTCGACCGACCCCACGCCATGGAGGTGCGGCCCGACGGGCTGTACGTGGTGGACGTCGGCCATGTCTGGCGGGTGCCCTACACGCCGGGCGACCTGACCGCCTCCGGGCCGGCGCAGGCTCTGACCCCGGCCGGCGCCCTGGGACCCGACAGCGGGCACGTCATGCGCTCGCTCGCCTTCAGCGCCGACGGGCGCAGCTTCTTCGTGGGCATCGGGTCGGAAAGCAACCTGGCGGTCGAGCCCCTGCCGCGCGCCACCATCCTGCAGTTCGACGCCGACGGCAGCGATCCCCGGGTCTACGCCAGCGGCGTGCGCAACCCCGCCGCGCTGGAGATCGAGCCCTCCACCGGCCGGCTGGTGGCCACGGTGGTCGAGCGCGACGCCATGGGCGACGAGCTGGTCCCCGACTTCCTGACCCGCATCGAGCCCGGCGGCTTCTATGGCTGGCCCTACGCCTACATCGGCCCCAACGACCAGCCGAACTTCCAGGACAACGAGGCGCTGCGGGCGCAGACCCTGGTGCCGGACGTGCTGTTCCAGTCCCACGCGACGCCCATCGGCTTCACCTTCTACACCGGCAACCAGTTCCCGGCGGAGTATGCGGGCGACGCCTTCGTGGCGCTGCGCGGCTCGTGGAACGCCGAGACCCCCCGCGGCTTCATGATCGCCCATGTGGACGTGCAGAACGGCGTGCCGCAGAACGGCTACGAAGCCTTCGCGACCGGGTTCGTGCTGAACGACGGCGATCCGGTCGAGGTGTACGGGCGGCCGACCGCCGTGGCCACCGGCGGCGACGGGTCGCTGCTGATCGGCGACGACACCGGCGGCACCATCTACGCCGTGCGCTGGGCACCGCAGGGCGACGCCGGGCCGAACCTGTTGATCGGCGGCGGCGGCGCCGACGTGCTGCTGGGGGCGGGCGGCGCCGACACGCTGATGGGCGGGATCGGCCCCGACCGCCTGTACGGCAACCAGGGGAACGACCTCATCTTCGGGGAGCGCGGCAACGACACCCTGTTCGGCGGCCAGGGTGCGGACACCCTGCACGGCGGGCAGGGCGACGACGTGCTCTATGGCGGCATGGGCAACGACTGGCTGTTCGGCGGCCGCGGCAACGACGAGCTGACCGGCGGCCCCGGCGCCGACATCTTCGCCGCGCGCCTCGGCATGGGGGCGGACACGGTCACCGACTTCAACGCCCGCGAAGGCGACCGCATCGAGATCCTGGCCGGCCAGACCTACGGGGTGGACGCCGCCGCCAACGGCGCAGCCGTCATCCGGTTGAGCAGCGGCGACTCCCTGACGCTCCTCGGGGTGGCGCCGTCGGCGGTGAACGACGGCTGGTTCGTGACGGCGTGATGCCGGGCTGACACTTTGCCCCCACCCTTCCAACCTTCGGTCGGGAGGGTGGGGCCGGGTTGCTCGGGGGTGGCGGCGGCGCCCTCAGGGCTCGCCGTCGCGCTTCACCAGGGCGCGGTAGGCGTGCCAGCTCGCGTGGCCGATCAGGGGCAGGGCGATGATCAGGCCGATGAAGGCGGTGAGCAGGCCGATGCCGGTTACCAGAACGATCAGCCCGCCCCACAGCGCCATGGTCCGCGGGTTCTTCGCCACGGCGATGGCCGAAACGAGTGACGCGGCAAAGATGTCGACCGGCCGGTCGAGCATCATCGGCAGGGCGGTCACGTTGACGATGAAGGCAAAGGCCGCGAAGGCGAAGCCCAGCGCCGTGACGAAGGCCGCGAACACCAGCCCGTCGACGGTCAGCAGCGCCGCCAGGATGCGGTCGACGTTGATCGCCTCGTGCGGGAAGAACAGGGCGAAGGCGACCACGTTCAGCCGGGTCCAGATCATGACGTACAGCATGAGGACCAGCCCGGCCGTCAGGATGTGGTAGGGGTTGGCCCGCCACGCCATGACCGCCGCCATGAAGCCCGGCCGGCGCCCCTCCTCCACGTCCCTGGAGATGCGGTAGAGGCCCAGCGCCAGCAGCGGCGCCACCAGAAGAAAGCCGCCGATCAGCGGCGCGATCAGGTAGGCCATGCCCAACAGCGACAGGCCGGCGGTCAGGGCGAAGCCGCTCGCTACGAACAGCGCCCCGTAGGCCGGGCTGAGCCAGCCCGCCGCCCGCATGTCCGCCCAGCCCGCCCGCAGCCAGCCGATCACCTCGGCCGGCGCCACCTCGCGCACGCGATCAGCATAGGGAAAGCCGGCTCCCGCGCCCGCCGCAACCGTCGTCGCCTGCTCCACCCGTTCCATGGCCCGCCCGCACCATCAGTGTTACCGATAGTTTGAGACTATGGCAGCGGAACGGGCGGAGCGAAAGGCACACTAATTTTGTTGGTTTTGACGCCCTTACCGATTCATACCCCCTCGCGGGCGCGGCGCATGGCCTCCGCGAGGACCTCCATGTCGCCGATGTGGTTGGCGAGCAGGAGGACGAGGCGGGCGTTGACCATGGCGCTCTGTTCGGGCGTCAGGTCGCGGTGGGTGTCGATCAGCGCCTCGTAGAAATCGTCGGGGCGGCTGAGCCGGTTGTCGATGACGAGCCGGGACATGGGCTGGACCTTTCGGGTTTCGGCGGCGCCGGTCACAGGCCGGCGGCGCGGTTGAGGGCGGCGGTCAGGGCGGCAACGTCGAACGCTCGCAGGCGGGCGGCGATGTGCTGGTCCGGGCGCACCAGATAGACGGTGCCGGGCGTGGCGTCATACCGCTCGGCGAAGCGGCCGTTGACGTCCACCAGCGCGTTGGCGCCGGCGTCGCGGCGGCGGTCGGTCACCACATGCCAGGCGAAGGGCAGGGGCCCGGCCACCAGTGCCGTCATGGAGTCGGCCACGGCCGCCGGCACCGGGTCCGGGCCGGCGTAGTACAGGGCGACGAACCGGCCGCCCAGATGGTCCATCAGCCAGCCGGCGTCGTGGGCCGCGTCCTCCACCGGGGCGTCGGTGGCCGGCGCGCCGGGCACCATGGCGCCGGCGAAGGACCCGGTGTCGGGCGTGTTGAGGGGGCTGTCGGTGTAGGTGGTCGGCGTCGACAGGCGGCCGGAGTTGACCAGCGCGCGGGCGAAGGGGTGGTCCGCCGCCAGCCCCAGCACGGCGTCGCGGAAGGTGCGGCTCATGGCGCTCTTGGGCGTGATGAAGTCGGTGGAGCGGGTGGAGTTCAGCAGGTTCTCCTTCGCCGCCGCCACGCGCTCATCCGAATAGGTGTCGAGCAGGCTGTCGGGGGCCAGCCCGTCCAGCACCAGCTTCAGCTTCCACACGAGGTTGTCGGCGTCGGGCACGCCGGAGTTGGCGCCGCGCGCCCCGAACGGCGATACCTGGTGGGCGCTGTCACCGGCGAACAGGACGCGGCCGTGGCGGAAACGCTCCAGCCGGCGGCACTGGAAAGTGTAGACACTGACCCATTCCAGTTCGAACTCGGTGGTTTCGCCCAGCATCGCCTTCAGGCGGGGGATCACCTTCTCCGGCTTCTTCTCCTCCTCCGGGTCGGCGTTCCAGCCGAGCTGGAAGTCGATGCGCCAGACGTTGTCGGCCTGCATGTGCAGCAGGGTCGACTGGCGGGGGTGGAAGGGCGGGTCGAACCAGAACCAGCGCTCCGCCGGGAAATCGGCCTTCATCACCACGTCGGCGATGAGGAAGCGGTCCTGGAACACTTCGCCGATGAACTCCAGCCCCAGCATCTTGCGGATGGACGAGCGGGCGCCGTCGCAGGCGATCACCCAGTCCGCCTCCATGGCGTAGACGCCGTCGGGGGTCTCCACCTGCAGGACCACATGGTCGTCCTGCGGCTTCACCGACAGCACGCGGGACTTCCAGCGGATGTCGGCCGCACCGGTTCCGGTGGCGGCGGCGATCAGGTACTCCTCCAGATAATACTGCTGGAGATTGATGAAGGCCGGGATCTTGTGGTCCGGCTCGGGCAGCAGGTCGAAACGGTAGACCTCGCGGTCGCCGTGGAACACCTTGCCGATCTTCCACACCACGCCCTTGTCGATCATCGGCCGGGCCACGCCCAGGCGGTCCCACACCTCCAGCGCGCGCTTGGCGTAGCAGACGGCGCGGCTGCCGATGCTGACGGTGTCGTCCTCGTCAAGGACGACGACGGGCACCCCCTTCTGCGCCAGATCGAGCGCCGCGGTCAGCCCCACCGGGCCGGCGCCGACCACCACGACGGGATGGCGGCGCACCGTGCCGGTGCGCTGCTCCGGCGCGGGGACATAGGGAAACGTCGGATAGGAATAGGTCGACAGCATGGATGCGTTCCTCCGCCGGGGCCGCCGTGCCGGGCGGCTCGATTGTTGCCGGACAGTATCGTTTCAAACGAGACGTTTTCAAGTGAAATCATTGAGGCGGAAGAACCGGCGGCTCCGGTCAGTCGCCGTCGATCAGCGCCGCGATGCTGTCCCCCGGCAGGGCGGCCAGGGCCTCGGCCCGCTGCTCCAGCCGGGTCACCAGCCGGTCCAGCTCCGCCTGTTCCGCCGGGTCCAGGGCGGTGAGGAGCTGGGCCTCGAAGGCGCGGGCCAGCGGCACGATGCGGTCGTAGATGGCGCGACCCTTGGCCGTCAGGCTGACCCGGGCGGTGCGGCGGTCCTCCCGGCCGGTGTCCCGGATGATGAGGCCGGTGTCGAGCATGCGCGCCATGGCCCGGCTGACCTGGACACGGTCCATGGCTGTCAGCATCGCGATGGTGGTGGCGCTCGGCGTGTCGCCCGGCTCCAGCCCGCCGAGCACCGCGACGATACGCCACTCCGGAATGGTGATCTCGAAGCGGTCGGCGTAGGTCCTGGCCACGGTCTGGCTGACCGTGGTGGCGAGCACGTGCAGGCGGTAGGGCCAGTAGCGTTTCAGTTTGAACGGGTCGGTGTCCGCCATCGCATGCGCCTTTGTCGCGGGGTGGTCAGCTTAACGGAATTCCGCCCGCCGGAAAAAGCGGCCAAACGCCCCGGAATCCGGAGGAGCGGGGCGATGCGACACGCCGCAGGGTGCCCCGGTTCTCCCGAACGGCGGTCCGATGACACGAAGGGTGCAAAACGTATACGAATATTCCGTGATGCCGAACGATTCTGTCGGGGCTTCTGATCAATCTTTCCTTCGCTCTCGTCTGCCGTTGAGCTTGCGGCGGTTTTCATCATCTTTTAACGCATCGGAAACGACTTCATGAGCATACTATGGGATGCGCAATTGCTTGATGTTCCCGGGGGTGCACGATGCCATCCTTTTCTCTGTCCATCCGCGCCAAGCTGGGCGGACTCGTTCTGCTGGCCAGTCTCGCCTGCGCCGCGGTGGTCGCGACGGGGCTGTACCTGAGTTACGACCGCATGTACCGGGACCGGGTCGACAGCTTGCGCCACATGGTCGAGGCGGGGCACAGCATGGCGGCGGCCTTCGAGTCGGAGGCGGCCGCCGGCCGTATGAGCCGTGACGAGGCGCAGGCCCGCTTCAAGCAGGCGATGCTGGCCATCCGCTACAGCGGCGAGGAGTACCTGTTCGCCCACACCTTCGGCGCCGTCGGCTTCGCCCATCCCAGCGACAAGCTGATGGGCCGGGACGTGTCGGGCATCAAAGACAGCAACGGCGTTCCCATCATCCCGGCCCTGATCGACATCGTCCGCAGCCGGGGGGAGGGAACCTACGCCTACGACTGGCCGCGCACGCAGGGCGGCAGCGATACGGCCGTCAAGCTGGCCTATGTCAAAGGGTTCCAGCCCTGGGGGATCTTCATCGGCACCGGCGTCTTCATCGACGACATCCGCGCCGCCTTCCTGACCCAGTTGTGGACGCTGCTGGCCGTGGTGGCGGTCGTCGCCCTGCCCGGCATCGTGCTGCTGGGCGTGGTGAGCCGGAACATCAGCCTGACGGTGGCGAGCCTGTCCGCGAAGATGCGGGCCCTGGCCGCGGGCGACCTGTCCGTCACCTTCCCCGAGGCGGCGCGGGGCGACGAGCTGGGAGCCATGGGGCAAGCGGTCGAGGTGTTCAAGCGCGATGCCGAGAGCAAGGTGCTTCTGGAGGCCGAACGGGCCGAGGAGGCGCGCCGGGCGGAGGAGGACAAGCACAACGCGGTGATCGCCATGGCCGACGGGTTCGAGCGGACCGTCGGCGCGGTGATCCGCACCGTCGCTTCCGAAAGCGAGGGCATGGAACTGCGCGTGCAGGAGATGACCCGCGCCGCCGACCGCACCGGCCAGCTTGCCGGTACCGTCGCCGCCGCCACGGAACAGACCTCCGCCAACGTGCAGACCGTCGCCGCGGCCACCGAGGAACTGTCCGGCTCCATCGGCGAGATCAGCCGGCAGGTCGGCGAGTCGTCGCAGATCGCCCGAGAGGCGGTTGTGATCGCCGAGCGCGCCAACGGCAAGGTGGAGGGGCTGGCGACGGCGGTGGAGCGCATCGGTGCGGTCGTCGGACTGATCAACTCCATCGCCAGCCAGACCAATCTCCTGGCGCTGAACGCCACCATCGAGGCGGCGCGCGCCGGCGAGGCGGGCAAGGGCTTCGCGGTGGTGGCCAGCGAGGTCAAGCAGCTTGCCAACCAGACGGCCAAGGCCACCGACGACATTGCCGCCCAGGTCGCCAACATCCAATCGGTGACCGGCGAAGCGGTGCAGGAGATCCAGGAGATCACCCGCGTCATCGGCCGCGTCAACGAGGTATCGACGTCCATCGCCTCGGCGGTCGAGGAGCAAGGGGCGGCCACCCGTGAGATCAGCCGCAGCGTCCAGCAGGCCGCGCAGGGCACCCGCGAGGTGTCCACCAGCATCGGCGGCGTCAACGACGCCGCGGTGCAGAACGGCAAGGCCGCCTACGAAGCGCTGGAATCGGTCCGCCGCCTGGCTCTCCAGGCCGATTCCCTGACCAGGGAGGTGAACGGGTTCCTGGCCCGCGTGCGTGCGGGGTGATCCCCCGCCCGAGCGTCGGATTCAAGCACCGCGCCGCCGGGGCGGCGCCAGGTCCTGAGCCTCGTGCAGGCGGCGGTAGAGGCCGCCGGCGCGCAGCAGGGCATCGTGCGCCCCTTCGGCGGCGATCCCGCCGTCGCTGACGACGACGATGCGGTCGGCGTCGCGGATCGTCGCCAGCCGGTGGGCGATGATCAGCGAGGTGCGGCCGCGGGCGAGTTCCTGAAGGGATGCCTGGATGGCCCGCTCCGTCTCGGTGTCGAGCGCCGAGGTGGCCTCGTCCAGGATCAGGATGGGCGGGTTCTTCAGGAAGATGCGGGCGATGGCGACGCGCTGCTTCTGCCCGCCCGACAGCTTGACGCCGCGCTCCCCCACCACCGTGTCCAGGCCGTCGGGGCAGTCGGCGATCAGCCCGTCCAGGCGGGCGCGGCGGGCGGCGTCGCGGATCTCCTCCTCGGTGGCGTCGAGGCGGCCGTAGGCGATGTTCTCGCGCAGCGTCCCGGCGAACAGGAACACGTCCTGCTGGACGATGCCGATCTGCCGGCGCAGCGACGCCAGCGTCAGGTCGCGGATATCGTGGCCGTCGACGGTGATGCGCCCCCGCGTCACCTCGTAGAAGCGCGGCAACAGCGACAGCAGCGTCGTCTTGCCGGCGCCCGACGGGCCGACGAAGGCCACGGTCTCGCCCGGCCGGATCGTCAGGGACACGTCCTTCAGCACCGGGCGGCCGGGGTCGTAGCCGAAGGTGACGCCGTCGAAGGCGATGGCGCCGCGCAGCGGCGGCGCCGCGACGGCGTCCGGCCGGTCGACGATCTCCGGCTCCGTCGCCAGGAAGTCCCGGTAGCGGCGGAAGCCGGCGATGCCCTTGGGGTAGTTCTCGATGACCGCGGCGATGCGCTCCAGCGGCTGATAGAACACGTTGATCAACAGAAGGAAGCCGACGAAGCCGCCGATCGTCAGGTCGCCCTGATGGACGAACCAGGTGCCGGCCACCAGGATCACCACCTGGACCAGCCGCATGCCCAGGTAGTTCATGCCCAGGCTCATGGCCATGATGCGGTAGCCGTTGAGCTTGGCCTGCTTGTAGCGGCCGTTGTCGGCGGCGAACAGGTCGCGTTCGTGCGCCTCGTTGGCGAAGGCGCGCACCACGCGGGCACCGCCGATCACCTCCTCGATGCGGGCGTTGAAGGCGCCGACCCGCTCGAACTGGGCATGCCAGTTCATCGTCATGGCCCGCCCGTAGCGCAGCACCACCACCATCACCACCGGCACGATCAGCAGCGTCATCAGGGCCAGCGGCACATGCACCGCCAGCATCAGGGCGAGCGCGCCGAGGAAGGTCATGACGGCGATGAACACGTCCTCCGGCCCGTGGTGGGCCAGTTCACCGATCTCCTCCAGGTCCTTGGTCAGGCGGGCGACGAGATGGCCGGTCTTCTGCCGGTCGAAGAAGCGCAGGGGCAGCCGCTGCAGGTGGTCGAAGGCGCGGCGGCGCATCTCCGTCTCGATGTTGATGCCCAGCACATGGCCCCAGTAGGTGACCACCCCGATCAGCCCGGTGTTGATCAGATAGACCGCCAGCAGGCCGACGCTGGCCAGCAGGATCAGCCCCCAGTCGCCGCCGGGCAGCAGCCGGTCCACATAGGCGGTCACCGCGAAGGGGAAGCCCAGCGACAGCAGGCCCGACAGGATCGCCCCGCCGAAATCCACCAGGAACAGCCGCTTGTGCGGGCGGTAATAGCTAAAGAAGTCCTTCAACACGGCAGCGGCCTCGCGGTTGGCACCGGGCGGGGCCGGCGGCCCCCTACCTCAGACGTCCGGAGCGGGGCGTCGTCCCAAAAATGCCGCGATCATCCCCGCTCGCCGCGGGCCAGGGCATCGGCCATGTGGCCCATGGCCAGCTTCATGTCGTTGAACACCGTTCCCCGGGACACCCCCAGATGCTCGGCGATGCGCGGGTAGGACCAGCCCTCGACCCGGTTGAGCACCCACACCCGGCGGGCGCGTTCGGGCAGGGCGTCGATGGCCCCCCGGAACCGCTCCAGCCGCTCGCGGTGGAGGAGATGCTCTTCCGCCGAAGGGGTCTCGCTGGCAACCTGGATGGACTCCATCGCGTCGCCGGGGCTGACCTCGAACCGCTCCTGCGTGCGGCGCCGGCGGACGTGGTCCAGCGCCAGATTCTGCACGGTGCGGTGCAGGAACGCCCCGACGTTGTCGATCGGCCCCCGTTCGGCGGCGCGGTGGGCGCGCAGGTAACTCTCCTGGATCACATCCTCGGCGGCCTGGACGTCACGCACGATCTTCAGGGCGCGGCTGAGCAGCGAGCGTCGGTGATCCAGGTAGATGGCGTTCAGAATGGCGGACATATCCGAGCCTGTCGTCGCTGGGCGGCCCTCCCGCACCGGCGGCGCCGGCGGCCGGAGCCGCGCAGGGCTCGGGAGCGGTGAGTATGCGAGTGATTATCATTCTCGGATTTTGCCTGTCAAGACGCCGGACTTCCCTGCTCCCGACCGGATTTGTGTCGCCGGCGCCGTCGAACGTCTAAGATGACAGGGAGCGTGAAGACAAGAGCGGCGCATGAGCGGAGCGGACAACAACGAGGCGGACCGCGGCGGCGGGGAGGACGGATACCGCCACCCCGACGCCGTCACGGACGCGGCGCTCACCTGGTTCGTCGCGCTGCTGGACGGGACGCCGGACGCGCCCACGCTGGCCGCCTTCCGCGCGTGGCGGGACAGCGATCCGCGGCACGCCGCGGCGTTCGACCGGCTGGTGGCGATGAACGGTATGCCGGAACTCCGGGCCGCTACCCTGGCGGCGCGTCCGGACCCGGCACCGGCCCGGCCGCGCGCCCGGCCCGCTCCGGCGCCGCGCGCGCGGGTGTGGTGGGGCTCCCTGGCGGCGGCCGTCCTGCTGGTCACCATCGGACTGCACCTGCTGCCCGAACTGCTGCTGCGCTGGCGCGCTGACCACATGACCGTGGCGGGCGACCGGCGCGAGGTGACGCTGCCCGACGGGTCGCGGCTTCTGCTCAACACGGCGTCGGCGGTGGCGCTGGACTTCGCCGGCGGCCGGCGCGATGTCCGGCTGCTCCGGGGGGAAGCCTTCTTCGACGTGGTTCCCGATCCGGCGCGGCCGTTCCGCGTCACCGCCGGCCACAGCGTCGTGGAGGTGATCGGCACCGCCTTCGCCGTGCGCTCCGACGCGGCGCAGGACGCCATCGTGCTGGAGCGCGGGCGGGTGTCGGTCGCCCCGGCGGGGGGCGCCGGCGCCCCGGTGCTGCTGACCCCCGGCGAACGGGTGACCGCCTCGCCGCGCGGCCTGTCGGGGGTGGCCGCGGCCGAACCCGACGTCCTGCTGGCGTGGCGGGAGGGGCGCTACGTCTTCCGTGACCGGCCCCTGGCCGCGGTCGTCGACGATCTGCGCCACCACCACGCCGGCCTGATCCTGGTGCTGGACGACCGGGTGGAGCGGGCGCGCGTCAGCGGCAACTACAGGCTCGATGATCCCGTCGGCGCCCTGCGTTCCCTCGCCGGCATCGCCGGGGTGCGGATGCGGGTGCTCCCCGGTGGACTGATCCTTCTCGGATAAGCGTACTTTTTTTGTGAGGGGGTGCGCCCTCGAACGTCTGGCGAAAAGGGGATCGGGCTCAGCCGCCCGCGATGGTGTCCCCGGGGCCAGCACGAGAGAGGAGTTGCACCGAATGATCGGCCGGAAGGGTTTTGTACCGAAGGTTGCGGCGCGTTCGCGGACCGGCGCTGCCCGGCATGCGGTTCTGCTGTTGTTGGCATCGACCGCGCTGGGCTGTGCGGTGCTGCCCCCGGCCCCGGCCCTGGCCCAGCAGGCCCCCGCTGCCGCCGCCATGGCGTTCGACCTTCCGGCCGGGCCGCTGCCCGCGGCCCTCGACGCTTTCAGCCGCCGGACGGGCTGGCAGATCGGCTATGCCGGCGACCTCGCCGCCGGGCGCACGGCGCGGGCGGTCAGCGGCACCATGCCGCCCGACCGGGCGCTGGACCTGCTGCTGGGCGGCACGGGAATCTCCTACCGCATGACCGGCCCCGCCACCGCCACGCTGGTCGCCGCCCCCGCGGCGCCGGGTGCGGGCGGTGCCCTGCAGCTCGATCCCGTCACCGTCGCCGGGACGGCCGGTGCCGGTACCGGCGGTGGCGGGGTGGCCACCACCACGATCACGCAGGCCGATCTGGAGCGCAAGAACCCCACCGACATCGCCGGCGTGTTCGCGGGCGAGCCGGGCATCCGCGTCGGCAGCTCCGTGCCCATGTCGCAGAAGGTCTACGTCAACGGCGTGGAGGAGACCAACCTCGCCGTCACCATCGATGGCAGCCGGCAGAACAACAAGGTGTTCCATCACAACGGCACGACGCTGATCGACCCGGCCTTCCTGAAGACGGTGCGCGTCGATGCCGGCGTGGCGCCGGCCGACGCCGGCCCGGGAGCGCTGGCCGGCGCCATCGCGTACGAGACCAAGGACGCCCGCGACCTGCTGGACGGCGACGGGGTCGGGGCGTTCCTGAAGTCGACCTTCAACTCCAACGGCCCGACCCTGACAACCTCCGCCGCCGGCTACGGCCGCCATCAGGGGCTGGAGGCGCTGGGCTACGTCACCTTCGCCAAGGGCGACGAGTTCAAGGCCGGCAACGGCGACACGGTGGCGGGCACCGAGACCGACCTCATCAGCGGTCTCGGCAAGGTCGCCATGGAGACCGACAGCGGCAACCGCTTCCAGCTCAGCTACGAGCGGGTCTACGACGACGCCTCGCGGCCGTTCCGCGCCAACATCGGCTTCATCGCCGGCCGTCCCGCCTGGGAGCCGCGGGTGCGCGACTACACCATCGACCGCCGCAACCTGGTGTTCTCCTACACCCACACCCAACCGACCGACCTGTGGGATCCGCGGGTGGTGCTGGCCTATGGCCGCACCAATGTGGACACCTGGATCTTCACCCGTCCGGTGGCGCCGTCCACCGTGCCCGGCCGCTACCGGGGCGGCGGCGAGACCGAGACCCTCAACGGCAAGGTCGAGAACCGCTTCACCATCGGCCGCTTCGGCACCGTCACCGCGGGCGCCGACTTCTACCGCGACGAGGCCACCTACGACGACCCGACCTTCGCGGCGGGCGAGCGGGCGCGCAACATGGGCCTGTACGCCCAGGCGCGCCTGGACCCGGTGGATCGCCTGCACCTGTCCTTCGGCCTGCGCGGCGACCGCCAGACCTTCGAGGGCACCACGGGCCAGAAATGGACCAATTCCGGCGTCAGCTACAACGTGTCGGGCGCCTTCGACCTTTTGCCGGAGTTCCTGACCGCCAAGGCCGGCTATTCGCACACCTGGGCCGGCATCCCGCTGGCCGAGAACTTCATCATGAACGACGCCTGGCGTTACGGCGCCGACGGGCCGAAGCCGGTGACCTCGGACAACGTGACCGCCGGGCTGGAGGCGCGCTACCGGGGCTTCACCGCCGAAGGCCGGGTGTTCCGCACCAACCTGAACGACGCCCGCGCCGCCCGCTTTGCCGCCGCCGCCGCCTCGGAGACGCGGGAGGTGGAATCGAAGGGGTACGAGATCGGCGTCGGCTACGCCTGGGCCGACGGCTTCGTGCGCGCCAGGTACGCGGACATCGACGTGAAGATCGACGGCCGGCCCGCCGATTCCGACGTCGGAACCTATCTCGCCACGCCGGTCGGCCAGATCATCACCCTGGCAGCGGTGCACACCGTGCGCCCCTGGAACCTGACCTTCGGCGCCGACGTGGAGTTCGTGCTGGAGTACGACGACGTCCAGCCGGGCCTGCAGCCCCTGAAGGCCTACGAGGTGGTGAACCTGTTCGTGGAGTACCGTCTGCCGCAGTTCTCCAACCTGGCCCTGCGCGCCGACGTGCGCAACCTGTTCAACGAAACCTATGCGGAACGCGCGACGTACGGGCAGGAGTTCGGCACCGTCACGCCGCTCTACCAGCCCGGGCGGTCCTTCCTGCTGACCGCCTCGGCGACGTTCTGATACGGCGCCCCCGCCCCTTCCCCGGCCGGGGGAGGGGCAACCGCTCCGAAGCGAGGATCCGCCCCATGCCCGAATCCACCGCTCTGTTCGAGACGGAACACGGCCGGGACTACCTGACCCGGCTGTGCCGGCACTTCGCCCACAAGGTCGCGGTGACCCTGGAGGACGACCGCGGGGAGTGCCGGTTCTCCTGCGGCACCGCCGAACTGACGGCACTGCCGGAGGGGCTGCGCGTGCGCGCCGAAGGGCCGACGCCGGCCGATCTGGCCGACGTGCAGGCTACCATCGAGAGCCACCTTCTGCGCTTCGCCTTCCGCGAGGGCGAGCGGCGGCTCACCTGGAGTTGACGCACGCTCCCCGCTCCGCCCCCTCCGTGCCCTGTCAGGATCGGCCGCATGCCCACATCCCAGCAGATCGCCGAACACGCCACGTTCCAGAGCTTCGCCAACTGCTACCAGCGGGAGATCGACGCCGGCACCGCGGCGCGGCACCCGGCCGGAGCGGGCGATGCGGTGGAGTGCGTCGAATGGCGCCTGGCGTCCCAGCGCAGCGTGCTGCGCACCGAGGTGCTGGCCCGCTCCCGGTGCGGGCCCAGCCGCTTCGGCCGGATCTGGCAGCGCGCCGGCTCCGACATCGTCTGGCAGCCGGTGCCCCCCTTCAGCGCCCTGTGCGCGCTGGTGCGCGAAAGCTATAGCCGCGCCGACGTCGCTGCGGCGGGCGATCTGCGGGGGCATGAGCTGGAACTGCTGCTGCGCGTCCTGCAAAGCTGCCAGTCCGTCTGCCGCTATCTGGACGTCCACCGTGCCGCGGCGGCGGACGACGACACCTTCATCGCCGCCGAACAGTCCCTGGTCTTCGGCCATTGGCTGCACCCCGCGCCCAAGAGCCTTCAGGGCATGAGCCACTGGCAGCAGCCCTGCTACGCCCCCGAACTGCACGGCCGTTTCCGTCTGCGCTGGTTCGCCGCGGCGTCCGGGCGGGTCAGCCACCGCTCCGCCGCCAGCACCACCGCCCCGGAGATGATCGCCGCCATCCTCGGCGACGAGGTGCGGCGGCTGCCGTGCCGCGACGGCGAGCGGCTGATCCCCATGCACCCGTTGCAGGCCGAGGCGCTGCTTCTCGATCCGCGCGTGCAGGCGTGGCAGGAGGAGGGGGTGCTGCGCCCCCTCGGCCCGGCGGGGCCGGAGTTCACCGCCACGTCCTCGGTGCGCACGGTCTACAGCCCCGACAGCCCGTGGATGCTGAAGTTCTCGCTGCCGGTGCGCATCACCAACTCCGTCCGCCTCAACCGGCGTCACGAACTGGAGGCCGGCGTGCTGATGGCGAGGCTGATCGCCGGCATCGCCCCGACCCTGCCGGCGCGGCTGCGCTTCGTGCTCGACCCCGCCTACATCACGCTGGACGCTCCGGACGGCGGCGAAAGCGGGTTCGAGGTCATCCTGCGCGAGAACCCCTTCCGCGGCGGCGGCGGGCGCGGCGTGGTGACCGTCGCGGCGCTGACCGCCGACCCCCTGCCGGACCGCCCGTCGCGCCTGGAGCGGCTGGTGCGCCGCGTCGCCGTCGAGCACGGCTGCGGCGTCGCCGGGGCCGCCCGGCGGTGGTTCGCCGCCTATCTCGACTGCGCGCTGGAGTCGCTGCTGCGCCTCTACGACGACCACGGAATCGCGCTGGAGGCACACCAGCAGAACGGCCTTCTGGACATTGCCGGCGGGCTTCCCCGGTGCTTCCACTACCGTGACAACCAGGGTTTCTACCTCTCTGCCGCCTACCGCGACGGCCTGCGCCGGCACGTCGCCGAGGCGGACAACGACCACTCGCTCTATTTCGACGAGGACGAGATCAACCGGCGCTTCGCCTATTACGCCATCGTCAACCAGGTGTTCTCGGTGATCGCGCGGCTGGGCAAGGACGGGCTGGCCGACGAGGGCGTGCTGCTGGCCGATCTGCGCCGCCGGCTGGAGGGGCTGGCGGCGACGCTGACCCGGGCGGGCCGGTCCTTTGCCCGGTACGTTCTCGACAGCCCGACCATCGGCGCCAAGTTCAACCTGACCACCCGTCTGCTCGGCATCGACGAGCTGGAGAGCCCCGACGCCGGCTCCCTCTACGCCCGCCTGCCCAACCCGCTGGCCCGACCGTCCGGGGGGTGCCATGCCCTTCCCTGCTGACCGGGACGGCCGGCCCGACGAGCGGGTTGTGCGCCAGTTGGCCGCCGCCCTGCTGTTTGAGGGCATTGTCGCGGCGCGCTCCGTTCCCTGCGGCGGCGGCCGGCGCTTCGACTGGGACTGCGGCGGAACCGCCTTCCGCTGCCGCGCCGCCGTCGGGCCGTTCGGCCGCCTGCGCGTTGCGGCGGGATCGGTGCAGATGCGCGCCCCCGGCGGCGTCTGGCGGGCGGCCGACCACCGCGCCCTGCTGGCCGGCCTGCCGACGCCGGCGGCCCACCGCGAAGCCCTGCTGGCCGAGCTTGACCGCACCGTGGCGCTGTGCCGCTGGAACGACGCCCATCTGGTGCGCGGGCCGCGCCGGGGACTGGCCTACCCGGCTCTGGACGCGGCGCTGGAGGAGGGGCATCCCTACCACCCCTGTTTCAAGGCGCGCCTGGGCTTCGACGACGCCGATCACGCCGCGTTCGGGCCGGAGGCGGGGCGCACCTTCCGCCTGGTCTGGCTTGCGGTGGCGCCGTCGTTGCTCCACCGGGCACTGCCCGACGACGAGGAACCGTTCTGGCGGGCCGAGCTGGGCGACGCCGCGTGGGGCCTGCTGGACCGGGCGCGCGGCGGGTTCGGCCTGGTGCCCCTGCACCCCTGGCAGTGGCGCACGCTGCGCGACGGTGTGCTGGCGCCCTGGCTGGCCGACGGCCGCGCCCGCTTCCTGGGGGAGGCCGGCGACCGCTACCGGGCCAGCCAGTCGGTGCGCACCCTGATGAACGCCGACGATCCCCGCCGGGCCGACGTGAAGCTGGCGCTGAACATCGTCAACACCGCGTCGCGGCGCAGCCTGACGGCCCATTCCGTGTGCACGGGCCCGGCCATCTCCCGCTGGCTGACCGGGGTGGTCGGCGGCGACCCGCGGTTTGCCGGGGACTTTCCCCTGACCCTGCTGCCCGAATACGCCGGCGTGATCGCCGACCGCGACGGGCCGGCGGGCGGGCAGGTGGCGGCGATCTGGCGGCGCAGCGTCCCCTGCGTGCTGAACGAGGGGGAGGCGGCGGTCCCCTTCAACGCGCTGGCGGTGGTCGAGCCGGACGGCGAGCCCTTCATCGCCCCGTGGATCGCACGCTACGGGACGGACGCCTGGGTGGAGCGGCTGATCCGGGTCGCCGTGCTGCCGGTGTGGCACCTGCTGGTCCATCACGGCATCGCCGTGGAGGCGCACGGGCAGAACATGGTGCTGGTCCACCGCGACGGCTGGCCGGTCCGCCTGGTCCTGCGCGATTTCCACGACAGCGTGGAGTACGAGCCGGGGTTCGTGCGCGACGCCGCCGCGGTGCCGCCGTTCGCCGACATCAACCCGATCTACCGTGACGCCCCGCCGGACCTGTACTACCGCGCCGGCTCCGTCGACGCGCTGCGCGAACTGGTGATGGACACGCTGTTCATCTACAACATGACCGAGATCTCCCACCTGCTGGAGGTCCGCTGCGGCCTGCCCGAGCGGCACTTCTGGGAGGCGGTGGAGCGCTGCCTGGACGATTACGCGCGCCACCACGATCCCGACGGCCGGCACCGCCGGGTCGGGCACCGCGCCGCGACGGTGGCGACGGAATCCCTGCTCACCGAGAAACTCCTCAACGCCCGGACCGAGCTGCACCACACGGTGCCCAACGTCACGGGCGCCCCCGCGCCGCGCGCCGTCGCGCGGCGGGCCTGAGACACGCGAGGCAGACGATGATCCGCATCGACGATCGACACCACACGCGCCGGGAGGTCGAGGACCTGGCGGCGCGCTGCGCCGAACGGGCCCGGCCGGGCGTGCGCTACGCCGCCTGCTTTTCCGGGACGATCGACTGGCTGGCCGCTTTCTTCGCCATGCGCGCCGCCGGCGCCGCCGTCCTGCCGCTGCACCCCGGGACGCCGCGCCCGGCGGCCGAGCGCCTGGCCCGCGAGGCGGGCTGCCGCTATCTGCTGTTCAACGGGTACGAGCCGGAGGAGGTGCTGCCGGAGTCGGAAGCCGTCACCGACGACCCCGGCCGGCTGATCCAGTTGAGTTCGGGCACCACCGGAGCGCCCAAGCCCGTCGCCCGCACCTGGGCCGCCATCGGGCGGGAGATCGCCACCTACGTCACCCATTTCCGCGACCCGGAGGGGATGACGCCGGTGATCGCCTGCCCGGTGACCCATTCCTACGGCCTGATCTGCGGCCTGCTGGTCGGGCTGGAGCGGGGAGCGGAGCCGGTGGTTCTCAACACCGGCAACCCGAAGTACATCCTGAAGGCGCTGCGCGAGGTGGAGCGGCCGCTGCTCTACGCCTCGCCGGCCGTCCTGCACGCGCTGGCCCGCCTGCTGCCGGACGGGGAGCGCCTCCACGCGGCCATGACCTCCGGCACCCTGCTGCCCGACCCGTGGTTCGCCCGCATCCGCACCCGCACCCGCCATCTCTTCCAGCAATACGGCTGCTCCGAGGCGGGGTGCATCGCCGTGAACCCGGACATGGGTGCGGCTGCCGCCATGGGCTATCCGCTGCCCCACCACCGGGTGCGCGCGGGCGGCGGGTCGGAGGCGCCGGACGAGATCGTCGTCGACGGGGCGGAAGGGGAGGTGCGCACCCGCGACCTCGGCTATCTCAGGCCCGACGGCATGCTGATGTTCGTGTCGCGGCTGGACGACACCATCAACGTCTCCGGCCTCAACGTCTATCCGAAGGACGTGGAGGACGTGGTCATGGCCCTGCCGGAGGTGACCGACGCGGTGGCCTTCCGCCGGGCCGACCCCTTCGCCGGAGAGCGGGTGGCGCTGGTGTTCACCGCGTCGCGGACGGTGTCGCCGCTGACCGTCCGCGCCTGGTGCCGCGAGCATCTGGCCGCCCACCAGCAGCCCGCCGACGTGGTGCAGGCCGACAGCCTGCCGCGCATGGCCAACGGCAAGATCAGCCGCAGCCGGGTGGCCGAGCTGTTCGGCGCGGGCGGGGAGGGCGCGCGATGACCCGCGAGAGCATCATCGACGCCATCCGCTCCGTGCTGCGCGACCACCTGAAGACGCCGCACCTGGACGCCTTCGCCCCCGCCGCCCGGCTGAACGAGGATCTGTACCTGGACTCCATCCTGATGATGGAGCTGTTCCTGGAGCTGGAGCTGTCCCACGGCCTGTCGGTGCCCGACGACGTCATGGCGGCGCAGAGCCCGGCCACCGTGGCGGACCTGGCCGACCTGCTGGCCGGCACCGCCCCGGCCGCCGCCTCGGCTCCGGCCGGGGGCAGCGTGCACGGCGAGGACTATGTCGACATCAAGGTCCATTGCGTGGTGAGCTGCCTCAGCGACGCCCTGAAGCGGGCCGGCATCGACCATCGCCCGTTCTATTTCGGGGTGTGGGACGCGGACTTCGCGGTGAGCGCCGGGCGGTCGCTGCACTACCACACCCCGGCGATCAACCATGACGCCTTCCGTCACTGGTACCGCCGCCTGTACGGGGCGGAGGTGCGCGAATGGTACGACCGCGGGCGCAGCAAGGACGACAATCTGGCGGTGCTGCTGGACCTGGTGGAGACCCGCTCCGACACCCTGAGCATCATGGCCATGGTCGACCTGTTCCACCTGCCGGAGCGGGAGAACAAGTTCAATCAGAACCCCTTTCCCCACTATCTGATGCTGGAGCCCGGCCGCGACCGCGACAGCTTCCGGGTGCTCGATCCCGATTTCCGCTGGGAAGGGGAGATCGCCCGCGACAAGATCATCAACGCCTTCCGTCAGCCCACGGTGGCCGGCGGCTTCCTGTTCGACCGGCGCGACCTGCGCCGGCCCGGCGCGGCGGCCCTGAAAGGCTATTTCGATGCCTGTTTCAAGCCCGACGCGAACCCCCTGACCGCCGCCGTGCGCACCATCGTCACCGCCCACCTGGACGGACGCGACGGCCTCACGGTCGCCGGCCTGGGCGAGGCTCTGCGCGAACTGCCGGTCATCTCCATCCGCAAATACGCCTACGAGCACGGCTTCGCCTTCTTCTGGCGGGCGCTGCACCTGCCGGACGAGACGTTCCTCGCCCGCTGCGACGCCATCGAGGAGATCGTCCAGGGCTTCCGGGCGCTGCACTACGCCGTCCACCGTCTGTCCCAGACCGGCGACGGCGCCCTGGTGCCCGACATCGCGGCGCGGCTGGACCGGCTGGACCGGCAGGAGTTCGCGCTGAAGGCCGATCTCGCCACCGTCTTCCGCGCCTGGTGCGCGGCGGTGCTACCGGCGGAGGCGGCGTGATGGACCTCTTCCTGTGCTCCATCACCTTCCGCCACCACCTGCTGGGCGTGGACGAGCTGGCGGCCCGGGCGGCGGCCGACGGATTCCGGGGGATCGAGCTGTGGGGCGCCCACGCCCGGTCCCTGGCCGACCGGCCCGACCGCGACGCCGCGTGGCTGGCCGGTTTCGGGTTGCGGGTGCCCATGATCAGCGATTACCTGCCGCTGGACGGGGAGCCGGAGGCGCTGGTCCGCCGCACCATCGACCTGTGCCGGCTGGCGCAGCGCTGGGGCGCTCCGAAGATCCGCACCTTCGCCGGCGGTTCCGGCAGCGCCGATACCCCGGCGGAGCGCCGGACCTTCCTGGTGCAGCGCCTGCGCACGGTCTGCCGTCTGGCCGCCGAGCATGGCCTGTCGGTGCTGGTGGAGACCCACCCCGGCACGCTGGCCGACGGGCTGGCGGCGACGCGGGCGCTCATCGCCGCCGTCGAACACCCCGCCCTGAAGATCAACTTCGACGTCCTGCACCTGTGGGAGGCCGGCGACGATCCCGTCGCCGCGCGCCGCGCGCTGCGGCCCCACATCGCCCATTACCACCTGAAGAACGTGCGCTCGCGCGGCGATCTCGGCGTGTTCGAGCCCGCCAACGTCTACGCCGCCGCGGGCCGGCGCGACGGCATGGTGCCGCTGTTCGACGGTGCGGTGGACTACGGCGCCTTCCTTGCCGACCTGGCGGGTGAGGCCGACTCCGGGGCGGGGGCGTCGCTGGAGTGGTTCGGCGGCGATTGCTTCGCGGTGCTGCGCGGCGACCGGGAGCGGGTGGCGCAGGCCCTCCGGTCCCCGGTGCGGCGCGGCGGACATGGTCGGCGCACCGCCGCCGGAAGGGAGAGTGCATGAGGATGCTGTACCGTTTGGTTGCCGGCATGATCCTGTCGGTCCTGACCCTCCCGGTCGCGGCGGTCGCCTCCGCCGCCGCGACGGTCGACGTCGCCACCGCCCGCGGAACCGTCGCCGTCGCGGCGCCGCCGCGGACGGTGGCGGTGTTCGACATCGCCGCCGTCGACACCCTGGCCCGCCTGGGCGTCCGGCCGGAGGGGCTGCCGGTGAAGCTGTACGTGCCCGAGCTGGAGCCGCTGGCCGCCGGCGCCACCCCCGTCGGCCCGATCTACGAACCCGATCTGGAGGCGCTGAGCGCCCTGGCGCCCGACCTGATCATCATCGGCGGGCGCTCCTCCCACCGGCTGGACGCGGTGCGGCGGGTGGCCCCGGCCATCGACATGACGCTGGACGGCCGCGACCTGCTGGTGGCGGCGCGGGCGCGCATCGCCGCCTACGGCGCCCTGTTCGGCCGCGAGGCCGAGGCGCGGGCCGCCGCGGCGGAGCTGGAGGCCGGCGTGGAATCGGCCCGTGCCGCGGTGCGGGGCAAGGGCACGGCGCTGATCGTCATGACCAACGGGCCGAAGCTGACGGCCTACGGGCCGGAGTCCCGCTTCGGCTGGCTCCACGCCGAACTGGACCTGCCGCCCGCCGTGCCGGGGCTGGGTGCTGCCACCCATGGCGAGGTGGTGTCGTTCGAGTTCGTCCGCCGCGCCGATCCCGACTGGCTGATCGTCGTCGACCGCGCCGCCGCCATCGGCGAGCCATCGGGGGCCGCCGGCGCCACGCTGGACAACGAACTGGTGGCCGGCACCGCGGCGGGCCGGGCCGGGCGCATCCTGCACCTGCCGCCGGCCGACGCCTACATCGCCGCCGGCGGCGTGTCGGCGACCCTGCGGGTGCTGGCCCGCATCGAGGAGGCGTTCCGGGCCGCCCGATGACCGCCATCGCCTCCGCCATCGCCTCCGCCGTCGGGGGGCGCCGCGCCGCGCTGTGGGCGGCGGTCGTGTTCGTGCTGCTGTGCGCGGCCAGCCTGTCGGTCGGCGTCGCCGGCCTGTCGGACGGGGCGCCGCTGGAGCTGCTGCTGGTCAGCCGCCTGCCGCGCACCGCCGCCGCCATCCTGGTGGGGGCGGGGCTGGCCATTGCCGGGCTGGTCATGCAGATCCTCGCCCGCAACCGCTTCGTCGACGCCAGCATCGCCGGGACGGAGCAGAGCGCCGCCCTGGGCATCCTGCTGGCGACGGCGGTGTGGCCGGCCGCGTCGGTGGCCGGCAAGATGGCGGTGGCCGCCGCGGCGGCGCTGGCGGGGACGGCGCTGTTCCTGGTGCTGGTGCGCCGCCTGCCGCCGACCGAGCCGTTCCTGATGCCCCTGTTCGGCATCGTCTACGGCGGCGTCATCGCCGCGGGGGTGACCTTCGTGGCCTGGCAGATGGATCTGCTCCAGCTTCTGGAGACCTGGCTGAACGGCGACCTCTCCGGCATCCTGCGCGGCCGGTACGAGCTGCTGTGGGGCGTGGGCGTCATGGTGGTGCTGGTGTGGTGGCTGGCCGACGCGCTGACCATCGCGTCGCTGGGGCGCGACACCGGCACCGGGCTCGGCCTCGACTACGAACGGATGATGCAGGTCGGGCTGGTGATCGTCTCGGTGCTGGCGGCGCTGACGGTGGTGGTGGTGGGGATGGTCCCCTTCGTCGGGCTGATCGTGCCCAACATCGTCTCGCGCCTGCGCGGCGACAACCTGCGCGGCGCCCTGCCGTGGGTGGCGGCGGGCGGGGCCGGGCTGACGCTGGCCTGCGACGTGCTGGGGCGGCTGCTGCGCTACCCCTACGAGGTGCCGCTGGGCACCGTGCTGGGGGTGGTGGGGGCGGCCGCCTTCCTGTGGCTGGTGCGCGGCGGACGTGCCCGTGGCTGAGCGTCGCGTCTGGCTGGCCGCCGCCCTGGCCCTTCTCTGCGCCGCCGCCTTCCTGGGGCTGAACCTGCGGGGCAACATCGCCTTCGTGCTGGAACTGCGGGCGCTCAAGCTGCTGGCCCTGGTGCAGGTGGCGGTGGCGGTGGCGGTGGCCACCGTGCTGCTGCAGACCATCACCGGCAACCGCATCCTCACCCCGTCCATCATGGGGCTGGACGCCCTGTACCTGCTGGGCCAGACGGCGCTGGTCTTCCTGCTGGGCGGCATCGGCTTCGCCGCCGTCGACCCGCGGCTGAAGTTCGTGATCGCCCTGGCGGCGATGGTCGGGCTGGCGGCGGCGGTGTTCCTGCCGCTGGTGCGGGCGCGCCACTCGCTGACCGTGCTGCTGCTGACCGGCGCCCTGCTGGGCATCCTGTTCCGCAGCCTGTCGTCGCTGCTGGCCCGGCTGATCGATCCCAACGACTTCGCGGTGCTCCAGGGTGTGAGCTACGCCAACTTCAACGCGCCGCAGGGGGAGCTGCTGGCCATCGGTGCCGTGCTGACCGCCGTGGCGGCGGCGGTCGCGTGGCGGCAGCGCCATGTCCTGGACGTCATGGCGCTGGGGCCGGCGGGGGCGATCAGCCTGGGTGTCGACTGGCGGTGGAGCGTGGCCGGCGTGCTGCTGCTGGTGGTGCTGCTGGTGGCGGTGTCGACGGCGCTGGTGGGGCCGGTGGCCTTCCTGGGCCTGCTGGTGGTGGCGCTGGCCGAGCGGCTGACCGGCACCCGGCGCCACGCCGTGCTGCTGCCGGCGGCGGCCTGCATCGCCGTGACCGTGCTGGCGGGCGGGCAGGCGGTGTTGCAGCACGGGCTGGGCGGGGCCTCCACCCTGGGCGTCGTGGTGGAGTTCCTGGGCGGCCTGGTCTTCCTTCTTCTTCTGGCGACCGGGAACAGGCGATGATCGCAATCGACGGCGTATCCCTCACCCTGCAGGGCACCCCCATCCTGCACGACGTCAGCGCCACCCTGCCGAAGGGGGAGCTGATCGCCCTGATCGGGCCGAACGGGGCGGGCAAGTCCAGCCTGCTGTCCCTGGTCGCCCGGCTGATCCCGTTGCAGAGCGGGCGCATCACCGTGGACGGGCTGCCGGTCGACCGCACGCCCGGCCGGCGCCTCGCCCGGACGCTGACCATCATGCGCCAGGACACCGGCCTCGCCGCCCGGCTGACGGTGCGCGAGCTGGTGGGGTTCGGCCGCTTTCCCCACAGCCGCGGCCGCCTGACCGACGAGGACCGCCGCCACATCGCCGCCGCGCTGGCGGAGTTCGACCTGACCGAACTGGCCGGGCGCACCCTGGACGCCCTGTCCGGCGGCCAGCGCCAGCGCGCCTTCGTGGCCATGGCCTTCTGCCAGGGCACCGACTACCTGCTGCTGGACGAGCCGCTCAACAACCTCGACATGATGTACGGGCGCCAGATGATGCGCATCCTGCGCCACCTGGTGGACCGGCAGGGGCGCACCGTGGTCATCGTCCTGCACGACATCAACTACGCCGCCGCCTACGCCGACCGCATCGTCGCCATGAAGGACGGCCGCATCATCGCCTCCGGCCCGCCGGACGCGGTGCTGACCACCGACGGGCTGGAGGCGATGTACGGCTACCGCATGCCCGTCCACCGCATCGGCGACCGGCTGTTCATCCCGCACCACGACTGACGGCGGGCGCGTTCGCCGGACCTATACCGTCGGGACCGTGCCGCCGTCGATGACGTGCTCCGATCCCGTGATGGTCGCCGCACGATCCGACGCCAGGAAGGCGATCAGGTTCGCGACTTCGGCCGGTTTGGACGGGCGGCCGATCGGAATCCCGCCGAGCGAGTCCATGATCATCGTCCTGCCGCCCTCGTAATCCGTTCCGGCCTGCAGGGCGAGCCGTTCGGCCAGGCGGACGGATGCTTCCGTCTCGATCCATCCCGGCGAGACGCGCACGACGCGCACGCCTGCCGGCGAGACTTCCTTCGAGAGGCTCTTGCTGTAGGTGGAGAGTGCGGCCTTCGCGGCGGCATAGGCGGTCGTGGCGTCGGGGAGGGGAAGTCTGCTCTGGATCGACGCGACGTGGATGACCACGCCGCTTCCTTGCGCGATCATTCCCGGCACGAGTTCCCGGTCGAGCCGGACCGCCGGAAACAGGTTGAGATCGAGTTCCTTCCGCCACTCGGACTCGTTCAGCGCGGCGAACCCCCCCGCGGGTGCGGAGGAGCCGCCGAGCATGTGAACGATGATATCGACACCGCCCACGCGGTCACGCACCGCCTGCGCCACCGTCGCGCAGCCTTCCGGGGTGGTGAGGTCGGCGGTGACGAACAGGTCGTCCGGCATGGCCTCGGGTTTCGATCGTGCCGTCGTCAGCACCCGGGCGCCGAGATGTCGGAAGAGGTCGACGGTCGCCGCTCCCGCCCCTTTTGTGCCCGATGTGATGAGCGCCCGTTTTTTTTCGAGGCTGATGAAATCCGGCATCATCGAATCTCCAGTCCGGAAATCTTGTTCTCTTTCAGATAAAAGATGAAGGTGAGCGTCGCGGGGCTTCCGGGAAACCGTCCCGAGACTTTGGTCGACACCAGGATGCCGCCGTTGTTTGCGGTCATGCCCATCGGCTCGGCGGTGTAGCCGTAGGCGTCCCTGGCCGACAGCCACCACCGGCGGATGGCGTCGATTCCGGAATGGGTCGCGCCCTCGTCCCGAACGACGGCGTCATTGGCCAGCGCCGTAACGAGGATGTCGGCGTCAGAGCGCCGTTCGGCCTCGAAATACGCCTCAATGGGTGTGGGGAGTTGCAACATGTCGATTCTTCCTGAGGGGCAGCGGTGGTTCCCGGGCCGAAATCTGGGCTCGATCATTGTCCGGATAAGTGGGATAAACCGGCACGTGACATTCCGGAAAACAGGACAATGGATCGCACCGGCCTGAACGATCTGGAAGCCGTGATGGCGATTGCGCGCAGGGGCTCGTTCCGCGCAGCGGCCGTCGACCTCGGCATGTCCACCACGGCCCTCAGCCACGCCATCGGAAAGCTGGAGACGGGTCTGGGCGTACGGCTGTTCAATCGCACCACGCGCAGCGTCTCGCTGACCGATGCGGGCCGGCACTTCGTCGATCGGGTTGGTCCGGCGCTCCGGGAAATCCGTGACGCCGTGGACGTCGTCCGTTCGCAGCAGGAGGTGCCCTCGGGCACGTTGCGGATCAACGCCGCGCCGGTGGCGGCGCAGGAGATCATGTCACCCCTGGTGCTGGAATTTCTGCGCCGCCATCCGGAGATGACCGTCGATCTGGTGACGGAGGGTCGGTTGATCGATATCGTTGCGGAAGGCTTCGATCTCGGCGTGCGGGTCGCCGACCTGGTCCCGAGCGATATGATCGCGGTCTCCCTCGGCCGCCCGCAACGGTATGCGGTCGTCGCCTCGCCCGATTACTTTGCGCAGCACGGGCGACCGGTCGTCCCCGCAGACCTCGTCCATCACGCGTGCATTCGCGTACGCCTGCCCAACGGTGCGATGTATCGCTGGCAATTCGAGCGGCGGGGGGAGATCGTTCAGGTCGACGTACGCGGCCGCGTCACGCTCGATGAAGCCGGTCTTGCACGCATGGCCGTGCTGGAGGGGGCCGGTGTCGGGTTCTTCATGGAGCGGAGCGTTCTGGCCGACATCAAGGACGGCAGACTCCTGCGCGTGCTTGAGGACTGGACACCGCCGTTCCCCGGCCTGTGCCTCTACTATCCGGGACGGCGCAATCCATCGGCCGGACTCCGGGCCTTCCTGGCGCTTGCCCGCGATTTCGCCGCCCGGAACGGCCGGGCACCGTAGGGAGTGCCGGTCGGTTGCCGACGGGCGCCTTCCCACCGGCTTCCATGTTTGGCTCCCCCTATTCCCAGTGCTCCGCCTCGCCGCGGCGGCGGTTGGCGGGGGGGGTGCGGCGGGTGCGGCCGGGCATGTCGGGGGTAGGGCGGCCGTAGAGGAAGCCCTGGACCAGGCGCACCCCCTGGGCCCGGACGAACGCCGCCTGCTCCTCCGTCTCGATCTGTTCGGCGATGACCTCGACGCCGAGGTGGCCGGAGATCTCGACGATGGATTGCAGGATCGCCCGCTCCCGCCCGCCCCGGATCGCCGCCTGGACCAGCGGCCCGTCCAGCTTCACGAAGTCCACCTTCAGCGCGTTCAGCGACATGAAGGAGGTGGTGCCGGCCCCCACGTCGTCGAGGCAGATCCGCATGCCCATGTCGCGCATCCGCCCGATCGCCCGGTTGAGCGCGTCGAAGTCCTTCACCATGCTGGTTTCGGTGATCTCCACCAGCAGCTTGCGGCGCGGCGGGCCGAACGGCTCGACGATGCGCTCCAGCTGCTCCATCAGCAGCGGGCTGTTCAGGGTGGCGGCGGAGATGTTGACGGCCACGTCGGGCATGACGACCGACGCCGCCGCCCCCTCCGCCAGCGTTTCCAGCACGGTCTGGAACACCAGCAGGTCCAGGTCGCCGATCATTCCCACGCTCTCGGCGAAGCCGATGAACTCGGCCGGCGATTCCGCGTGGCCGAAGCGGACCAGCGCCTCCACGTGGTGCAGGCGCCGTCCGGTGATGGTGACGATGGGCTGGTAGACCATGCGGAAGTCGCGGGTCTCCAGGGTGCGGCGGAACGCGCTCACCCGCTCCACCGAGGTGTGGAGCAGGTCCAGGATGCCGTCGTCGATGGTGGCGATGGTGAAATCGCCGCGGCCCCTGGCGAAGATCTGCAACGTGTAGGCCAGTGCGCGCGCCACGTCGGCGGTGGGCAGGGCGGCGTGGCTGCGCAGGGAGATCTGGTGCAGCATCAGCGTGTCGCGCAGGCAGTCCGCCCCGCGCTCGGCCAGCAGCCGATCGATGTCGCTGCGGATCTCGCCGGCCGACAGGCTGTCGTCGTGCAGCACGGCGTAGCGGTCCTCGTCCAGCCGGGCGGCGCCGTCGCCGTCGGTGGAGATGGACAGCAGGTACGCCTCCAGCGCCTGCACCAGGTCCTTGTGCTCGCCGGGGTTGGTGATCAGGAAATCCCCCAGCCCGTCGAGCAGCATCAGCGACAGGCTCTGCGGCCGGTCGAGCGCGGCGCACGCCCCGATCTTCGCCTCGATGCCGTGCACGAAGGCGTTGAGGCCGGGCAGCCGGCCGTCCCGCAGCCGGTTGAGCACGCTGGCCCCCGCCACCACCGACAGGAAGTTGGTGTCGGGATAGAGCGGCAGCCGGCAGCCGCCGATCTGGGCCGGAAAGGTCTCGCCCCCGGCGGTCCGCAGCACCACGCAGCACGGGTCGAGCTTGCCGCGCTCGGCCAGGCGGCGCAGCAGGCGGCGCAGGTACGCCTGCTCCTCCGCCGGGGCGAACTCCAGAAGATTGCGGCCCACCAGGTCGTCGACGCTGCCCGCCACCAGCCCGCAGCGCGCTCCGGTCGCATAGGCGATGGCGCCGGTGCCGTCGGTCTGGATCAGCAGGTGTCCCCCGGCGAAGGCGAAGCCGATGAAGCGGTCGCGCTGCAGCGAGGCGCTGGCTGCGGGCGGGTGGATCGCTGGCTTCATGAGTTTCCCCGGTGAATGGATCCGGTGCGGGCGAACGCTTCGTTCATGACAGTAATGGTGTGCTCGGGCGGATGAAAAGTCATGATTCCCGGAAGTGGCAACGTGCGCGGCGGGATCTGATGATAAAGCAACATGCGGACCTAAGAATTTATTAAGCCGGGGGATGCGACGGAGTGGCGCGGGTGATAACGCCGGGAGCGGCAGAGCTTGCCATCACTCGAATTAACTACGACAATTTCTTATATGGTTAATATTTCGACCGGTGGCCATGCGGGGCAGGCGGTGGTGCGGCGGCCGGCCACTGCAAAAAGGACGCTGGATCGCCATCGCCGGGAGTGCTTTATCTGGACGGGCGTTCCCGAGGGAGTCCCGGCTTGGCTCGCAAAGCCCTGACCTACATCGCCGCCACCCTGCTGTCACTGGCTGCGGGAGCCGCCCTCGTCACCATGGACGGTCTCGACCGTCGGGCCCGCCAGCAGGCGGCGCAGACCGAGGTGCTGTACCAGCTCGGCATCGTGCGGTCGCGCCTGGAGGGGCTGCTGCACGCCGCCATGCTGACGACGCGCGGCATCGCCGCTCCCTTGCAGATGCGCGGGGACATCGAGCCGACGGCGTTCGACCACTTCGCCCGGCAAATCATCGACCCGCAGAGTCATGTGCGGAACCTGGCCCTGACCCGTGACACCCTGATCACGCGGGCATACCCCGATAAATCGGTGATCGGCTCGGACATACGCAACTACCCCGAGCAGTACGCCGCGAACCGCCGTGCCGCGGAGCTGCGCGGGCCCGTGGTGACGGGCCCCACGGCGCTGATCCAGGGCGGGCGCGGCATCATCAGCCGTCTGCCGGTGTTCGCGCCGGACGAGGACGGTCAGCCCGGCCGCCACATCGCGACCGTGTCCGTCGCCATCGACCTGGACCGCCTGATCGAGCGGTCCGGCGTGCCGGAGGCGGTGCAATCGCTTGACCTGGCCATCCGCATCCGGGGAGACGGCGGCATCCCCGGCGGGGCGGTGTTCGGCGCCCCCTCGCTGTTCGACACCGACGCCGTCCTGGTGGACGCCGTGTTCCCCGGCGGCGTCTGGCAGCTCGCCGCCCGTCCGCGCAGCGGCTGGGAGGCCGCATCGGGCGACCGGACCGTGCCGCGGCTGCTGGGCGGCAGCGTCCTCGCCCTGCTCTGCGGCACGCTGTTCGGCCTGGCCTATTATGCCAATTGGCTGGACCGCACCCGGCAGGCGGCGCACGACAGCGAGCGGCGCTACCGCACGCTGGTGGACACGGCGCCGGTGGCGATCTTCATCCACCAGGACGGCCGCATCGTCTTCGCCAACGGCGAGGCCCTGCGTCTGGCCGACGCCGCGACACCGGACGCTCTCATCGGCCGCCGCATCCTCGATCTCGTCCATCCCGACTGGCAGCCCGTGGCGCGGCGCAGCGTGGCCGAGCTGTCGGCCGAGCGGACGACGGCGGAGGAACGGGTGATGACGCTGGCCGGCCGCCACGCCGTGGTCGAGGTGACGGCCGCCCCGTTCGTGTTCGGCGGCCGACCGGCGGTGCTGGTGGCCGCCCACGACGTCACCCGGCGCCGCGAGGCGGAAGCCCGGGTCCGGGAAATGAACCGCGGTCTGGAGCGCACCGTGTCGGAACGCACGCGCGCCCTGGAGGAGGCGCTGGACGCCCTGCGCCGGGCCAAGGAGCAGGCGGAGGCCGCCAACCGGGCGAAGTCCCTGTTCCTCGCCCACATGAGCCACGAGCTGCGCACGCCGCTGAACGCCATCATCGGCTTTTCCGAAGCCATGCGCCTGGGGGCGTTCGGCGACCGCACGATCCGCGAATGCGACGCCTATCTGGCCGACATCAGCCGCTCCGGCCGCCACCTCTGCGCGCTGATCGACGACATCCTCGATCTGGCCAAGGTGGAGGCGGACGAACTGGTCCTGCAGGATCAGTTGATGGCGCCCGGCGACGTGGTGGAGCAGGGCATCCTCCTGGTCCGCCAGCGCGCCGACGACGCCGGGATCATCCTGGACAACACCCTGCCGTCCGACCTGCCCCTGCTGACGGCCGACCCGCGGCGGGTGCTGCAGGTGCTGCTGAACCTGCTGACCAACGCCGTCAAGTTCACGCCCGAAGGCGGGCGTGTCACCGTGGCGGGCCGCGTCGAGGCGGACGGCGCCATGGTGCTGGAGGTCGCCGACACCGGCATCGGCATCGCACCGGAGGACATCGAGCTGGTCCTGAAGCCCTTCGGCCAGGTGACCAGCGCCCTGCAGCGCAACCACGACGGCACCGGCCTCGGCCTGCCGCTGGCCCGCCGCTTCATGGAGGCGCACGGCGGGTCCCTGGTGCTGGACAGCGCCCCGGGGATCGGCACCCGCGCCATCTGCCGCTTCCCGCCGGAGCGGGTGCGCCGCCCGGCCGCACCGGCGGCGGACGGATTCCCGGCAGCCGTCGCAGAAACCGATTGAGCTTGCGGCGCAAATCTGGCGTATAGCGCCGAACCGGCCGTCACGGCCGCCGGGACGGGAAGGAAACGCGCATGATCAAGGTCATCCGGGCAAAGCTCCACGGCATCCGCGTGACCGATGCCCACCTCGACTACCAGGGTTCGATCACGCTGGACCCCGAGCATTGCGAGGCCGTGGGCATCCTGCCGCTGGAATTCGTGGAGATCTGGAACAAGAACTCCGGCGCGCGGATCAGCACCTATGTGATTTTCGGCGAGCGCGGCTCGCGCTGCTGCGTGCTGAACGGTGCTGCGGCGCGCACCTGCCAGCCCGGCGACACCGTCATCATCGCCGCCTCGCTGTACTGTCAGCCCACCGAGATCGCCGCGCTCAAGCCGCGCTTCGTCACCTTCGACGCCGACAACCGCATCGCCGGCCGGTTCGTCTACGACGTCACCGCGCCGGGCGACGGCCGCCACGACTTCCGCATCGCGCCGCTGCCGGAGATGGAGGAATGCGCGCCCTGATCTGCCGGCGCTTCGGCGACCCGGCCGAGGTCGTGCGGCCCGGGGACGCGCCGGAGCCGGCGTGCGGCCCCGGCGAGCTGCTGGTGCGGGTCACCGCGCGCGCCGTCAACCCGTCGGACCTGCTGACGGTCAGCGGCACCTACGCCGCCGCGACGCCGCTGCCCTTCGTTCCGGGGTTCGAGGGGGTGGGCACGGTCGTCGCCGCGGGGGCGGGGGTCGACGGCGCGCTGCTCGGCCGGCGGGTGCTGGCCCTGCGCGGCGGCGGCACCTGGCAGGAACGGGTGGCGGTCCCGGCGCAGTGGGCGGTGGCGGTTCCCGACGCCATCCCCGACGCGGCGGCGGCCCAGCTCTACATCAACCCCCTGTCGGTGCGGCGCATGCTGACCGAGGAGCTGCGCCTGCCGCCGGGCGCGGTGGTGGTGGTCAACGCCGCCGGTTCGGCCTGCGGCCGCCTGGCCGCGCAGACCTGCCGGGAAGCGGGCCTGCGCATGCTGGCCCTGTGCCGCTCGGGCGCCCATACGCAGGATCTGCTGGCGCTGGGCGCCGCGGCGGTGGTCGACACGTCGCGCGAGGATCCGGCGGCGGCGCTGGCGCGGCTGACCGGCGGCGGGGCGGCGGCGGCGCTGGACGCGGTGGGCGGTGCGCCGGGGGCGGCCCTGGTGGACCTGCTGGCGCCGGGGGCGGTGCTGCTGGCCTACGGGCTGTTGTCCGGCAGCCTGCTGTCGCCGGGGCCGGCGGCGGCGCGGGCCCGCGGGGTGACGGTGCGCCGCTTCTGGCTGAAGCCGTGGGTGGACGGCTGCACGCCGGCGCAGTGGCGGGCGGCCTTCGCCGCGGTGATCGACCGGGTGGCCGACGGCCGGCTGGTGCTGCCGGCGGCGCTGCCCTTCGACCTCGCCGATGCCGCCGCGGCGATGCGCGCCGCCGCCGCTCCGGGGCGGCGGGGCAAGGTGGTGCTGGTCGGGTGATGAGGAACGCACGGGTGAAGATCGAGTTGCAGGGTGTGCGCCATGGCTATGGCGAGCGGCCGGTCCTGGACGGCATCGACCTGACGCTGACCCAGCGCCGCATCGGCGTGGTCGGGGCCAACGGGTCGGGCAAGAGCACGCTGGCGCGCCTGCTGAACGGGCTGGTGCTGCCCGACGAGGGGCGCGTGCTGGTGGACGGGCTGGACACCCGCGGCGACGGCCGGGCGGTGCGCCGGCGCGTCGGCTTCGTCTTCCAGAACCCCGACGTGCAGATCGTCTTCCCCACGGTGGAGGAGGACATCGCCTTCGGGCTGAAGCCCATGAAGCTGGGGGCGGCGGAGACGGCGCGGCGGGTCGACGGGGTGCTGGCCCGCTATGGCCTGGCGGGCCACCGCCATCAGGCGGCGCACACCCTGAGCGGCGGCGAGAAGCAGCTTCTCGCCATCGCCGCGGTGCTGGTGATGGAGCCGGCCTGCGTGGTGTTCGACGAACCGACGACGCTGCTGGACCTGCGCAACCGGCGGCGGGTGGCGGAGGTGATCGGCGGACTGGCGCAGACCGCCGTGGTGGTCACCCACGACCTGGACCTGCTGGCCGGGTTCGAGCGGGTGCTGGTGCTGGCCGACGGCCGGATCGTCGCCGACTTGGACAGGACGAAGGCGGTGTAGCCGCGCCTGGCCTGCGGCGAGGTGACGGCGCCGTGGCCGGCGCGATGGTAATGCAGGAACTGGCGCGGGAACATGCGCCGGCAGGTGGTCACGGCCGTGGGGCCGCCCACATAGCCGTCGACCAGAAAGGCGACGTGGTCGGCGTTCTCGCCGAACGTCTTCAGGATGAACTCGCCGCGGGCGATCATCTCGAACGGGTCATCGGCGGTGATGTTGGCGGAGAACAGCTTGGGTTCGCCGGTCTCGTCCTGCGCGCGCTTCATGGCGTCGGCGACCAGGGGGATGACCTCGCGCATCGGGGCGAACACCTGGTTGCCCTGGGGCTCGTCGTTCTTGATGAAGTCGCCGCCCAGCCAGAAGGCATGGCAGGCGTCGGCGAAGGGCTTGGGGCGCAGGCCCAGTTTGGGCTTGATGATGGTGCCGACCACCAGCCCGCCGTCGACCACCGGGCGGCCGAGCACGCGCCACATCTCGGCGATGTTCACGGCCGGGCCGTCGAACAGGCGCAGCAGCGCCGGCGGCACGTGGAAATCGTGCATCTTGGCGTATTCGACGTCGCCCATGCCCTGGTTGTTGCCGATCGTGAGCGTCAGGAACGACACGATCATCGCCCGCCCGTCGGTGATGTTGCGGTCGAACAGATCGTTGGGGTAGGCGATCTTCATCAGGCCGCTGGCCTCATCGGCCTCGTACACCAGGGCGTCGACACCGCGGGTGAAGGCGTCGGTGGTGCAGACCTCGACGTTCGTGCCGGTCGAGGACTCGGCCGCGAAATGGGCGGCGGTTTCCACGAACCCGTAGCCGGCCTTGGGCTTCATGATGTAGGCGCACAGCACGTGGCGGCCGCCGGCAATCAGGTCCGCCTCGCGGAGGTCAAGGTTCACGTAACGGGATGACTGATCCATGGTGCGCTTCCTGCTTGATCGGGGGCTTGCTGCCCGTTGCCGGCGCCGGGTCGGTCGAAGAAAGGCCCCCCTCTCCCGTTGCCGGGAGAGGGGGGAAGGCGAAGGCACCCCCCACCCACGGAGAGGCACCCCACGGACGCCTTGGCCGCGCCGGTCCGGAGCGCCGGGGCCGGACCTGCGCGATCCCTTGCCGGTGCGTCAGCGGACCTGAGGGTCCAGCGCACCGGATTTGTAACGCCGCGCCATCTCTTCCAGGGGGATGGCCTTGATGGACGACGCCTTGCCGGCGGTGCGGAACTGTTCGTAGCGTTCCTCGCACAGCGTCTGCATGGCGGTCATGGCCGGCTTCAGGAAGGCGCGCGGGTCGAACTCGGCCCGCTTCTCCCACGCGACCTTGCGGAACTGGCCGGTCATCGCCATACGGCAGTCGGTGTCGATGTTGACCTTGCGCACACCGTAGCGGATGCCTTCGACGATCTCCTCCACCGGCACGCCGAAGGTTTGCGGCATCTCGCCCCCGTGGGCGTTGATGAGGTCCTGTAGGTCCTGCGGCACGGAGGACGAGCCGTGCATCACCAGGTGCGTGTCGGGCAGCCGTTCGTGGATACGGCGGACCACATCCATGGCCAGGATGTCGCCGGTCGGCTTGCGCGAGAACTTGTAGGCGCCGTGGGAGGTGCCCATGGCGATGGCCAGCGCGTCGACGCGCGTCAGGCGCACGAACTCCGCCGCCTGGTCGGGATCGGTCAGCAGGGCCTCGCGGTCCAGCTTGCCCTCGAAGCCGTGGCCGTCCTCCGCCTCGCCGTGCCCGGTTTCCAGCGAGCCGAGGCAGCCCAGCTCGCCCTCCACCGACACGCCGACCATGTGGGCCATCTCGGTGACGCGGGCGGTGACCATGACGTTGTGGTCGTAGGTGGCCGGGGTCTTGGCGTCGGGCATCAGCGAACCGTCCATCATCACCGACGTGAAGCCGTTGGTGACGGCGCTGAGGCAGGTGTCGACGTCGTTGCCGTGGTCCTGGTGCAGGCAGACCGGAATCTCCGGGTACATCTCGACGGCACCTTCTACCAGCTTGCGCAGGATGCGGTCGCCGGCGTAGCTGCGCGCGCCGCGGCTGGCCTGCAGGATGACGGGGCTGTCCGTCTTCCGGGCCGCGTTCATGATCGCCAGCACCTGTTCCATGTTGTTGATGTTGAAGGCCGGCACGCCGTAGCCGTATTCGGCGGCGTGGTCGAGAAGCTGGCGCAGCGAAATCAGGGCCATCGAAGCGTTCTCCCGTTTGCGTTCTTTCCGGTTACAGGCGGGCACGCACCGCGTCCGCCACCGCCTCGGCCGTGATGCCGAAATGCCGGTAGAGCTGATCGGCCGGGGCCGAGGCGCCGAAGCCGGTCATGCCGATGACGGCACCGTCCTCACCCACCCAGCGCTCCCACCCGAAGGTGCCCAGCGCCTCCACGGCGACCCGGATGGTGCCGGGGCATAGGACGGCGCGGCGGTAGGCGGCGTCCCGGCGGGCGAACAGCTCCCAGCTCGGCATCGAGACCACAGCGGTGGGAACACCGTCCGCCTGTAGGACGTCGCGCGCCTTCAGTGCGATTTCCACCTCCGACCCCGTGGCGATCAGGGTGGCGCGCCGCTCGCCGTCCGCCTCCGCCAGCACGTAGGCGCCCCGGGCGCTCCGGTTCTCGTCGGTGTGCACCGTGCGCAGCGTCGGCAGGTTCTGGCGCGACAGGGCCAGCACGCTGGGACCATCGGCGTTTTCCAGGGCCAGTTGCCAGCACTCCGCCGTCTCCACGACGTCCGCCGGGCGGAAGACCAGCAGGTTCGGCGTGGCGCGCAGCATGGCCAGATGCTCCACCGGCTGGTGGGTAGGGCCGTCCTCGCCCAGGCCGATGCTGTCGTGGGTCAGCACGTAGACCACACGCCGGTTCATCAGCGCCGACATGCGCATGCCGTTGCGCATGTAGTCGCTGAACACCAGGAAGGTGCCGCCGTAGGGGATGAAGCCGCCGTGCAGCGACAGGCCGTTCATGACGGCGGCCATGGCGAACTCGCGGATGCCGTAGTGGATGTAGCGGCCGGAGAAGTCCAGGGCCGTCACCGACGGCGTGCAGCGCGTGTGGGTGAGGTTGGAATGGGTGAGGTCGGCCGAACCGCCGATCAGTTCGGGAATGGTGGCCGTCAGCACCTCCAGCACGTCCTGCGACGCCTTGCGTGTGGCGACCTTGGGTGCCGTGGCGCTGGCCTTGGCCTTGAACCCCAGCAGGGCCGCCTGCCAGCCCGCAGGAAGGGTGCCGGCGGTGGTGCGCTCGAAGCTCTCCCGCACTGTGGCGTCGAGGCGGGCCATCCGCTCCTGCCAGGCGACGCGCTGCATGGCGCCCCGGCGCCCGGCGGCGCGCCAGGCGTCGAGCACCGGCTGCGGCACCTCGAAGGGGGCGTGCGGCCAGTTCAGCGCCCGGCGGGTCGCCGCCGTCTCTTCCGGCCCCAGCGGCGCGCCGTGCACTTTCTCGGTCCCCGCCTTGGTGGGCGCGCCGAAGCCGATGACCGTGCGGCAGGCGATCAGGGTCGGCCGATCGGCGGTGCGGGCGGCGGCGATGGCGGTGGCGATCGCCTCGGGATCATGGCCGTCCACCCGCGCGGTGGCCCAGCCCGCTGCCGTGAAGCGCGCGATCTGGTCGTCGGAGGTGGCGATGGCGGTGGTGCCGTCGATGGTGATGCGGTTGTCGTCCCACAGCACGATCAGCCGCGACAGCCGCAGGTGGCCGGCCAGGGTGATGGCCTCCTGGCTCAAGCCTTCCATCAGGCAGCCGTCGCCGGCGATCACGTAGGTGTGGTGGTCGACCACCGCGTCGCCATAGCGGGCCTGCATCATCCGCTCCGCCAGCGCCATGCCGACGGCGTTCGCCAGCCCCTGGCCGAGCGGCCCCGTGGTGGTCTCCACCCCTTCGGTGTGGCCGACCTCCGGGTGGCCGGGCGTGCGGCTCCCGAACTGGCGGAAGGCGCGGATCTGGGCGATGTCCATGTCCGCATAGCCGGTGAGGTGCGTCAGCGCGTACAGCAGCATGGAGCCGTGGCCGGCCGACAGGACGAAGCGGTCGCGGTCGGGCCAGGCGGGATCGGCGGCATCGAACTTCAGAAAGCGGGTGAACAGCACCGTCGCCACGTCCGCCATGCCCATGGGCAGGCCGGGATGCCCGGACTTCGCCGTCTCGATGGCGTCGATCGCCAGGAAGCGGACGGCGTTGGCCAGGTCGGCGTGGGTCGGCGCGGCCGCGGCCGGGGCGGGGCGGTCGGGCAGGACGGTATCCATCACGTTGCTATTCCTTCCCAATCAGAGTGCGTGGACGCCCATGGCGGCCTTGACCATGTGGTAGGCGACGAGAAGCTGGGAGATCGCCAGCGGCGCACTGGTTGCGGTGCGGTTCCCGGTGTCGGTGAATTCGCCGATGCTGCAGCGCAGATGCCGGACTTCCGGCAGAAGGCGCCACAGCAGGTCCTCCAGACGGCGGGCTCGCTCCGACGCGATTCCGCCGGCGATCTCCAGCACGTCCACGGGCTTGCCGTCGCCGTCGCGGCACAATTCCAGGTGGATGCCGCCGTTCTGGACGGATTCCATGATGGGCGTCAGGTCCGGGTGCGGCAGCGTCGGGCGCAGGACGTGGCGCACGTTGAGGCCGACGCCCGATTCCTGCGGTGCCTCCTCGGGCGGGTGGAACCCGATGACCATGTCCGCGAAGGTGCGCTGGGGGTGGATGTAGGTCGGGCTGTCGATCCGCCGGCGCTCCAGGGAGGCCAGGACCTCGTCGCGGGTGTAGCCGCGCCGTCCGATGTCGCGCGCCATCTTCCAGCGCACCCGCAACTCTTCGTCGGGCTCCAGGTACACCTTCACGTCGTAGCAGTCGCGCATGGCGCGGGTGGTGTAGCCGAGCAATCCTTCGACGATAATGTAGGGCTTGGGCGCCAGATACTCGGGCCGCACCAGATCGCCGGTGTCGTGGTCGTAGACGGGCTTCAGGATCGGCTGGCCCTGGCGCAGCAGCTTCAGGTGCTGTTCCAGGATGTCGATGTGGTTGGCGCGGGGGTCCAGGGCGGACACGCCCAGTTCGGCCCGCTCGCGCCGGGAATGACGGTGGTAGTCGTCGCTGCACAGGATCGCGACCCGGTCCTCTCCCAGAACTTTGACGATGCCGGACGCCAGGGTCGTCTTGCCGGACGCGCTGTCGCCGACGATCCCGAGGATTACGATGTCCTTGACGCGGTTGGCGGGCATGGAAGCATCCATTGGACGACGGAGCCGGCGGTGGAAAGATCCCCCCTTCCCCGAAGGGAAGGGGGAGAGGCTTGGGGGGACAGCATCCTCACAGATCCTGTGGTCAAACCTTATGGGGGACGGACGATCCGCGGAACGCCCGGTGGGGCAGGGCGGGGAACTCTCCCGGGTGGGTCGGAACCTAGCCGGGCGGGCGGGGCGCACGAAAAAGGGCGCTCCCGCCGGTTGCGGAAGCGCCCTCTCTTCAGGCCGCGATGCGCCGTGTTCCCGTCCGTCGCGGCCCCGGATCGGCGGGCCGCCTTCGGTCAGTAGCGGCGGATCAGCCCGACCAGCCGGCCCTGCACCCGGACGCGGTCGGCGCCGAAGATGCGGGTTTCATAGGCGGTGTTGGCCGGCTCCAGCGCGATGGTGTGGCCCTTGCGGCGCAGGCGTTTCAGCGTGGCCTCGTGGTTGTCCACCAGGGCCACCACGATGGTCCCGTTGTCGGCGCTGTCGCAGCGCTGGATCACCACCGTGTCGCCGTCGAGGATGCCGGCCTCGACCATCGAGTCGCCGGAGACCTCCAGCGCGTAATGCTCGCCCGGCGACAGCATGGCGGCGGGGATGTCGATCATGGTGGAGGTGTCGCGCAACGCCTCGATCGGCGTGCCGGCGGCGATGCGGCCGTAGAGCGGCAGTTGCACCGATTCCGCGGCCGCCACCACCTCGCGACCCGGCATGGCGCCCGAGAAGTCGCCGCGGATGACGTTGGGCTGGAAGCGCGGGGCGGGCGCGCGGGCCGGCGCCGGTGCCGGAGAGGGCGCGGCAGCGGGAGCGGCGGTCGGGACCGGCTCCGGTCGGGTGCGGCGGGGCGGCTCCATGCCGTCGGGCAGGCGCAGCACCTCCAGCGCGCGGGCGCGGTGGGGCAGGCGGCGGATGAAGCCGCGCTCCTCCAGCCCGGTGATCAGGCGGTGGATTCCGGACTTGGACTTCAGGCCCAGCGCGTCCTTCATCTCGTCGAAGGAGGGGGACACGCCGCCCTGGCCAAGCCTGTCATGGATGAAGAGCAGAAGCTCCTGCTGCTTGCGCGTGAGCATGAATGCCTCCCCGGCCCCGACCGAACGGATCTGGAACAAAAGAAAAACGGATTGACATGTTCTAGTTTGGTTCCGGCGACACGTCAAGTCTGCAAGCGTGAGCTTGAGCAGAAAAATAACCGGAGGGGATTATTGAAATCAGAGTTTGAGGCAGCCGCCGGCGAGCGGTATGATCTCCACCGGCGTCCCCGGTTCGGCCGCCGCCGCGTCCGGCGGACGCACGATCAGCGCGTCGGCCGCCGCGATGGCGGAGGTGAGGGCCACGTCCTGCCGCGGCAGAGGCGTCACCACCAGCTCGCCCGCGGCATCGACGCTCAGGGCGGCGCGCGGGAAGTCGGCCCGCCCGCCACCGGCGGGCAGCCGCCCGTCCAGGCGGGCGAAGCGCCGTGGTCCGGGCTCGTGCGGCAGTCCCTGCAAGACGCGCAGCATGGGCCGCAGGAACAGGACGGCCGCCACCAGGGCCGACACCGGGTTGCCGGGCAGGGCGAGCAGGCGGCTGCCGCCGGCGGCGGCGAACAGCAGGCGGCGCGCCGGCCGCATGGCCACGCCGTCCACCAGGGGGGTGCGCGCGCCGGGCAGGCTGCGCACGAAATCGCGGTCGCCCTCTGCGGTACCGCCGGCGGTGACCAGCAGGTCGGTCCCCGCCGCTGCCGCGGCGCGTTCGGCCAGATCGGCGGCGCTGTCGGGTGCCACGCCCAGGTTGAGCGCGACGCCGCCCTGGCTTTCCACCAGCGCGCACAGGCCGAAGGCGTTGGAGCTGACGATCCGGCCGGGGGCCGGCGGTTCGCCGGGAAGGCGGATCTCGTCGCCGGTGGCGAGCACGGCGACGCGGGGACGGCGGTGGACGCTCAGCCAGGGCACGTCGGCGCCGGCGGCCAGCGCCACGTCGCGGCTGGTCAGACGCCGGCCGGCCGGCAGCACCGCGTCGCCGGCGCCGAAATCGTGGCCGGAGGGCCGGACGAAGCGGCCGGGACCGACGGCGCGGCCGATCCGCACGGTGGCGCCGTCGTCACGACAATCCTCCTGCATCACCACGGCGTCGGCGCCGGGCGGGATGGGCGCGCCGGTGAAGATGCGCACGGCCTCGCCGGGGCCGACCGTGCCGGCAAAGCCGTGGCCGGCCGCCGCCTCACCGATGCGGCGCAGGGTGACGGGGGCATCGGGCCCGGCGCCGGCGACGTCGGCGGCCCGCACCGCCCAGCCGTCCATCATGGACGCAGCGAAGGGCGGCTGGGTCTGCCGCGCCACCACCGGCGCGGCCAGCACCCGGCCCAGCCCGGCGGCCAGCGGCACCGTCTCCGCCGGCAGCGGCGGGCACGCCGCCAGCATGCGGGCGAGCGCCTCCGGAACGCTGCACTCCGGCCCGGTCACGGGCGGGCGGCCCCCCACTCGCCGCTCTTGCCGCCCGCCTTGTGGACGAGGCGGACGTCGGTGATGGTCATGCCGCGGTCCACCGCCTTGCACATGTCGTAGACGGTCAGGGCGGCGACGGTCACGGCGGTCAGCGCCTCCATTTCCACGCCGGTGCGCCCCTTGAGCTTGCACGTGGCGGTGACGTCGACGGCGTTGCGGTCGGGATCGACCGTCAGGTCCACGGTGACCGCGGTGAGGGCCAGGGGATGGCACAGCGGGATCAGGTCCGGCGTGCGCTTGGCCCCCATGATGCCGGCCAGCCGCGCCACCGACAGCACGTCGCCCTTCTTCACGCCGCCTTCGACGATCAGCGTCAGCGTTTCGGGCCGCATCAGCACGCTGGCGCGGGCGGTGGCCGTGCGCTCCGTCTCCGCCTTGTCGGAGACATCGACCATCACGGCGCGCCCCTCGCCGTCGAAATGGGTGAATCCTCCGCTCATCGTGCGGTCTCCGCCGGTTGGCAGGGTTTCTCCAGGAACACGCTGGACGGGGACGCCGGGTACCCGCCGAAGGGGCCGCGCTCCCGGAACCCGGCGGCGCGGTAGAGCGCCAGGGCTTCCGGCTGCTCGGTCCCGGTCTCCAGGCACACCGACGCCAGGCCCTCGGCGGCGGCCTGCGCCTCCAGCCGGGCCAGCAGCCGCCGGCCGATGCCGGCGCCGCGCGCGTTGGGGTGCACGTACATGCGCTTCACCTCGCCGTAGCCGGCGGCGTCGTCGACGCGCAGCGCGCCGCACCCCACCGCCGTCCCGTCCCGCCGCGCCACGAAGAAGCGGACGTCGGGCGCCGCCAGCGTGGCCGGGTCGAGCAGGTGG
>NZ_AUCF01000034.1 GCF_000429625.1 Azospirillum halopraeferens DSM 3675 | reverse complement strand
GAGGCGGTTATCGATGTCCAGAAAAAATTCTCCGCCCTTCCGGGGATTGCCTTGCCTCCCGTCGACAGCGACGAGACGCCGCAATGAGCGCGGTTGCCGCCTTGGCCCCCGGCCGCGGTCTTGTGAGCGCGGCCTGCGCCGCCGTGGGCGTCGCGCGCCGGTGTCCATCGGCATCGAACCCGGCCGGCCGGTCGGGAGCCGGCGCCGAGACCCCGGCCGGCCCGGGCGCTTACGGCCCAAGAACGTCAGACCGTGCTCGCCCTTTTGCGCGAGCCGCGCTTCGTCGATCTCGCCCCGGCGGAGGTCTATGCTACCCTGCTCGATGACGGCTTCTATCATTGCTCCATCCGCCATGTACCGCCTGTTGGCCGAACATGATGAGGTCCGGGACCGCCGCGACCAGCTCCGCCATCCGTGACCTGAGACCGAAGTTTCCTCCGGTCATTGGCAGAGTCTCTGTGAGTTGTGATGCCCCAAGCGGGCGGTGATGGCAAGCTGGGCCGGGGCATGCCCCGGCCCAGCTTGCGCCGTCGCCGCGATGGCGATCTCAGCCGGCGTGGCGCCGCCGAGACCGGAGTGCGGTCGGACGTGGTTGTAGTCCTCCTTCCAGGCGGCCAGAACGGCCCGGGCGTGAGACAGCGACACGAACAGCGTCTCGTTCAGACATTCATCCCGAAGCCGCCCGTTGAAGCTTTCCACGAAGCCGTTCTGCATCGGCTTGCCGGAGGCGATGTAGTGCCACTCGACCCGGTGCTCCTGGCTCCAGCGCAGGATCGCCATGCTGGTCAGCTCGGTCCCGTTGTCGCTGACCACCAGCAGCGGCGTGCCGCGGCGGGCGATCAGGGCATCGAGCTCACGGGCGACGCGGACGCCGGACAGCGAGGTGTCGGCCACCAGCGCCAGGCACTCGCGCGTGAAGTCGTCCACCACCACCAGGATCCGGAAGCGCCGCCCGTCGCTGAAGCTGTCGGCGACGAAGTCCAGCGACCAGCGCCGGTTCGGCCCCTGCGGCAGGGCCAGCTGCGCCCGTGTGCCCAGGGCGCGTTTGCGCCCACAGCGCCGGCGCACCTGGAGTTTCTCCTCCCTGTAGAGCCGGCCCAGCTTCTTCTGGTTCAGGGCATGACCCTCGCGGGCCAGCAGCAGATGCAGCCGCCGATAGCCGAAGCGACGCCGCTGGCGCGACAGCTCGCGCAACCGTTCGCGAAGGACGGCATCATCCGGGCGCCGGGAGCGGTAGCGCACGGTCGAGCGATCCGCTCCCAGCACAAGGCACGCCCGCCGCTCGCTCACGCCGTGGTTGGCACGGACGTGGGCAACGGCACTCCGCACAGCCGCGGGCGTCACCATTTTTTTGCGGCGACGTCCTTCAGGATGGCGTTGTCCAACATGGCCTCGGCCAGCAGCTTCTTCAGATGGGCGTTCTCGTCCTCGAGCGCCTTCAGCCGCCGGGCTTCGGAGACCTCCAGCCCGCCATACCGGGCCTTCCAGGTGTAGAAGGTCACCTCGCTGATCCCGTGCCGGCGGCACACGTCCGCCGTCTTCTGCCCGGCCTCCTGCTCCTTCAGGATGCCGATGATCTGCTCCTCGCTGAACCGGCTGCGTCTCATGCGTCCGTCTCCTCTCGATGACGGACTCTACCCATTGCTGGAGCAATTTTCCGGTCTCAGGTCACTCGCGCCGCGGAGCGACGGCGCCCCCTATCAGGAGATCGGCCGCTATCGAGACACGCCGCCAGCATGAAGGGCGCAAGGAGCTGTCTCGACCGACCCCTTGGCCATGGCCGGGGACCGCCGCCGAATCCAAGCATAGGCGGTCGCGACCATGTCGGCAATGTCGGTGACCGTCGGCGCCCATCCCAGCGTCTTCCGCGCCATGACCGCGTCGGCCACGAGGATCGCCGGGTCGCCGGGTCGCCGCGGCAGCAGCCGGTGGGGAACGGCGCGGCCGGTCACCCGCTCGACTGCCTCCAACAGCTGCAGGACGGACGTTCCGCGTCCCGTCCCGAGGTTGAGCGCCACGCTCCGGCCACCGTCGCGGAGATAGTCGAGCGCACGGACATGGGCGTTGGCGAGATCGCAGACGTGGATGTAGTCCCGGACCGCACTGCCGTCCGGTGTTGGAAAGTCCGTGCCGTAGACCTCGAAACGCGGAATCCGACCATCCGCCGCCATGAGCAGAAGCGGAATGGCGTGTGTTTCGGGATCGTGCAACTCCCCGATCTCTCCATCGGGATCGGACCCCGCAGCGTTGAAGTAGCGTAACGTGACCGAGGCGATGTCGTAGGCTCGGCCATAATCGGTCAGAATGCGCTCGACCATCAATTTGCTGGCGCCGTAGGGCGTGATGGGGTGCTGGGGATGGCTTTCGGTCAGCGGCACGACATCCGGGATGCCATACGTCGCGCAGGTGCTGGAGAACACCATCATGTCCACACCGTGCCGGCGCATTGCATCGAGCAGCGTCAGGCTGCCCGTGACGTTGGTGTGATAGTAGGAACTGGGATCGCTCATCGACTCGCCGACATACGCGAGAGCCGCGAAATGCATCACGCAGTCCGGCCGATACTGCCGGAACACCCGGTCCAGCGCGGCGGCGTCCGAGATGTCTCCGATCTCCAGCGGCCCCCATTTCACCAGTTCGCGCCGTCCACGGCAGAGGTTGTCGAAAACGACTGGCTCGTGCCCGCGGCGCGCCAACTGCTTGCACGCATGGGAGCCGATGAAGCCTGCCCCCCCGGTGACCAGAACACGTGCCATTTCACCGCCTACGAATGCGCCGCCGCATTATGAGAGTGGTTGTCGCACGCTGCTGCGTGCGCACCGAGACTATGCGGCACCTGCCAATAAAGCCTTAAGAGCGCCTAACGAAACCGGGCTTGGGCTGGAATGGCAGCCCCTCTTGTCTCCGACGCCCTGAGGGCGATTGTCGAACCGCTGATCCCGCCGGAACCGCCCAAGCCGAAAGGCGGGCGACCGCGATTGAGCGACCCTGACCGGCATCCTGTTCGTGCTGAAGAGTGGCATCTAGTGGGAGATGCTGCCCATGGAGATGGGCTGCGGCTGCGGCATGACCTGCTGGCGCCGGTTGCATGAATGGCAGCGGGCCGGCGTCTGGGAGAACCTTCATCGGGTGCTGCTGGACCGTCTGGGCCAAGCCAACGCCATCGACTGGAGCCGGGCCGCCGTGGACAGCGCGAGCGTCCCGGCAAAAAGGGGGGCGAGGAGACCGGGCCGAACCCGACGGACCGTGGCAGGCCGGGTTCCAAGCGCCATGTCCTCATCGACGCGGGCCTATCCGGAATTTCGTGCTCGGCGGGGTTATCCTGAAGCAGAAGGAGACCCAGAATGGCGCGACGCAAAGAGCCGGTTATCCCCGACGCGATCCTCGACCAACTGCTGGCGGGGGCGGATGCCAAGACGGCGTTCGAGCAGAACGGCTTGCTCGACCAGTTGAAGGAGGCGCTGACGGAGCGGGCGCTGAAGGCGGAACTGGATCATCACCTGGCCGGTGACGAGAGCGGCAACCGTCGCAACGGCTACGGCCGCAAGACGGTGCTGACCGAGGGCGGGTCGATGGACCTGTCCATCCCACGCGACCGGACGGGAACGTTCGATCCGGCGCTGATCGCCAAGTACCAGCGCCGCTTCCCCGGCTTCGACGAGAAGATCATCTCGATGTACGCGCGGGGTATGTCGACGCGGGAGATCACGGGGCACCTGCGGGAGCTCTATGGCATCGAGGTCTCGGCCGACCTGATCTCCACGGTGACGGACGCGGTGATCGAGGAGGTGACGACGTGGCAGAACCGGCCCCTGGAGGCGATCTACCCGCTGGTGTTCCTGGATGCCATCCGGGTCAAGATCCGGGACGAGGGCCTGGTGCGCAACAAGGCCATCCATGTGGCGATCGGCGTGCGGGCCGACGGCACCAAGGAGGTGCTGGGCCTGTGGATCGAACAGAACGAAGGCGCCAAGTTCTGGCTGCGCGTTCTCAATGAGCTGAAGAACCGGGGCGTGGAGGACATCCTGCTGGCCGTGGTCGACGGGCTGAAGGGCTTTCCCGAAGCGATCGCCGCCGCCTATCCCGAGACGATCGTCCAAACCTGCATCGTCCACCTGCTGCGCCACAGCATGGAGTTCGCGTCCTGGAAGGACCGCAAGGCCATCGCCGCCGCGCTGAAGACGGTCTACGACGCCGTCGATGACAAGGCCGCCGAGGTGGCCCTGAGCGCCTTCGAAGACGGTCCCTGGGGCGAAAAATACGCGGCCATCGGCAAGGCGTGGCGCCGGGCGTGGCAGGAGGTCATCCCCTTCTTCGCCTTCCCCCGCGAGGTTCGACGTATCCTCTACACCACCAACGCCATCGAGGCCTTGAACTCCAAGCTGCGTCGGGCGGTGCGGGCCAGGGGGCATTTCCCCAACGACGAGGCCGCCCTGAAGCTCCTGTTTCTCGTCTTGAACCGCGCCGAGAAAGACTGGAAGATGCCGCCGCGGGAATGGACGGCCGCCAAGGCACAGATGGCCGTCATCTTCGGCGAGCGGTTCGCAAAGGCGATGACCGCCTGAAAATGAAATCCGCCCCGCCGAGCACGAAATTCCAGATAGGCCCCATCGACGCCAACGGCATTCCGTTGGCCCTGATCCTCTCCGCGGCCAACCGCCACGACAGCACGCTGCTGGAGACGCTGGTCGATGCCGTGCCAGCCATCCGCCAGTGCGCCGGCCGCCCGCGACGGCGCCCGGCCAAGCTGCACGCCGACAAGGGCTACGACTTCCCGCGCTGCCGGCGGGCGCTTCGCCGACGCTCCATCATCCCCCGCATCGCCCGGCGCGGCATCGACCGCAGTGATCGCCTCGGCCGCCACCGCTGGAAGGTTGAGCGCACCCTGGCTTGGTTCGCCCGCTTCCGCCGCATCGCCGTCCGCTATGAGCGCCGAGCCGACATCTTCGCTGCCTTCCTCCATCTCGCCGCCGCCCTCATCACCTTCCGCTTCGTCCAGCGATGGTTCTGTTAGGTACTCTTATAGGAGCAGGACTCTCGCTTCGTCACCTGCCTCAGATCCGGGGTCCATCTCACAACTGACGGATCCTCCTTGACTCCGCCCCTCAGGCCGGAGAGAAGTTCATGCGGGCGCCTGACATCGGACGTGCTCGGCCCGTCGGACATCCGAACCGGCAGAACGGTGTGTCCGGCCAGGACCATGCGTCTGCTCCTGGGAAAGGCTCATTCCCTTTTCCGGCGCTGATCCCGGCGAAGGATGGGCTCATCCACCGACATCGCCAACACGGATATCGCCGGGGAGTGCGCCATGCAGCCATCGACCATCATGGATTTCATCGAGACGGACGACATCGTCTTCGATATCGGCGCACACACGGGCGACAAGGCCGTCGGTTTCCTGCGCAAGGGCGCGAGGGTGGTGTGCGTCGAACCCCAGCCGCGGCTGGCCGAGCACATGCGGAGCCGTTTTGCAGGCGTTCCCGCCGTCGTCGTGGTGGCGAAGGGTGTGGGCAGGGCACCGGGAACGCTGACCCTCGACATCTGCACCAGGTCTCCGGTGCTGAGCACCTTCGCTCCACACTGGAAAACCGGCCGCTTCTCCGCCTATGAGTGGGACGAACAGGTCGAGGTGGAGATCACCACCATGGACGCGCTGATCGCACTCCATGGCGAGCCGAAGTACAGCAAGATCGACGTAGAGGGATTCGAGATGGACGTGGTCCGGGGGCTGTCGTGCCGGGCCGGAATCCTGTCTCTGGAGTTCACGTCCGAGTACATTGCCCACGCCATGGAGGTCGTGCACCGTCTGGTCACCCTTGGATACGGGGAGTTCAACGTGGCAGTGGGCGAGGATCCGCGCTTCCAGCTCGCACAATGGGTGCCCTGGTACGAAATCGTGCGCATCCTCGGCAACAGTGCCGTGGAAAATCAAAAATTGTGGGGCGATCTCTACGCCCGGTGATACGGGCTCCGCCCGAGGGCGGGGAGGCGGATGCAGGGTGTTCGGGCGGAAAAGGCGGAACCATGGTTGCTCAGGCCGAAATCGACGTTATCCGCAGGTTCATCCGGCCCGGCGACGTGGTGTTCGACGTCGGGGCGAATGTTGGGGCATGGACACGCGAAGTGCTCGCCGCACAACCGGACTGCCGCGTGTTCGCGCTGGAACCGCTCGCTGCGGCCGACGGCACGCTCGCCGGGCAACTGGCCCGTCTGGGCTCTCGGGCGACGGTGTTCCCGGTGGGGCTTGCGAGCGCGGCCGGTACGCGTTCCTTCACCCATTACCGCACACATCCCAGCTTCAGCGGGTTCCACCGGCGCACCCATCCGATCTTCGGCGACATCCCCGAGCCGAGCATCATCGATATCGACGTCACCACCCTCGACACTTTCTGCGGGGACCGGGGGGTGCGCCACGTCAATTTCCTGAAGATCGACGTCGAAGGGGCGGAACTGGAGGTGCTGCTCGGTGCCCGCGGCCTGCTCCGCCACGGCCGCATCGACTTGGTCCAGTTCGAGTACGGGGGAACCTATGCCGACGCGGGCACCCGTCTTGAATCGGTGTTCGCGCTGATGGCCGGCGAAGGATATCGGTTGTTCAAGCTGGGACAGTCCTTCGACGAGCCATTGGTATGGTCGCCGGCGCTCGAAGACTTCGAGTACGCGAACTACCTTGCCATTCACGGGCGGCTGACGGACTACCTTTTCGGGCGCCCGCCGCGCATGCTGGATCTGGCGATGCTGCTGCCCGCGCACGGTGTGCGGCCACGGGGCGTCGTGCACGTCGGCGCCCACCGGGGCCGCGAGGCGGACGCCTACCGCGCGATGGGGGCCGGCCCGATCCTGTTCGTCGAGGCGAACCCGGCGCTGGCCGATGCCCTGGCCGGCCGCTTCGCCGGAGCCGATGATGTGCACGTCGAGTCGTGCGCGGCGGGCGAGGCGCCGGGGCGGGCCGTGCTTCACATCACGTCCGGCGACCAGAGCAGTTCGCTGCTGCCGCTCGGCCTGCATCGCCGCATCTACCCGTCCATTACAGAGGTCGGCCGGATCGAGGTGACCGTTCGGCCGCTCGACGAGATCGTGGAACGCAGCGGGCGGGCTTTCACGGACTTCAATGTCCTGAACATGGACATCCAGGGTGCGGAACTGCTGGCATTGCGGGGCGCGCCGCGGCTGCTGGAGCACATTGAGGCCGTCAACCTCGAAGTCAACTTCGCCGAGCTGTACGAAGGCTGCGCGCAGATCGAAGACGTCGAGGCGCATCTCACCGGCGCAGGCTTCCGGCGCGTCGCGATGACCTGCCCCTACCACCCGACCTGGGGCGACGCTCTTTACGTCCGGGTTCCGCCGGCCGCCGGCTGTCCGGAACCGGCGATTTTGGACTGACAGGGTTCCCGGGCAACGATACAGTCGCCGCATCGGCTGCGGCCACGAACAACGGCGTCCGCGCCTTGCGGCACAGTGGAGCAAGACGGTGACTACCAGCGCACTCAGCAACGAGCAGATCGAGGAATGGCGACGCCGCATACGCAGCACGACTTTCGCCAATTACCATTATGAAATGGGCGTGGCGCTGTTGCGGACGGGTGAGCCGGACCATGCCGTCGCGGCGTTCCGCCGTGCGCTGGACATCCAGCCCGATCATCACGCCGCCGCCTTCGAGCTGGAGGAGGCGCTGACCGCGCAGGCCCGGCCGGATGAGGCCCGGGCGGTCGGAGAGTTGGCCGGGAGGATGGAGCCGAACTACCGCGTCATCGGTGTGTGCCGGCGCGTCGCCGCTCTCCTTGGCGACGAGCGGCTCGACGAGGCGTCCGGCGTCCTAGACGCGCTGACGGAGGCCGAACGCTCCCATCCCGCCCTGACGCTCGCGCGGGCAATCCTCCTGCTGCACGGCAATCGCACCGAAGAGGCGGGGCTCCTCCTGGATGGACTGCCTCCCGCCGACCGGTTGCCCCATGCCGACACCTTGGCCTCCGCGCTGGCCGGTGTCGCCCAAAGCCTGATTCGGAATATGCGGGAGGCGGACGCCGCCCGCGTTCTCGACATCCTGCTCGCGCTTGAACCCGACCACGAACAGGGACGGCTTCAGCGGGCCCGTCTTGCGCAGGCGCAGGGCGACCATGCCCGCGTCCTCGCCCTCGTTGATCGGCCGGAGCTGTTCTCCTCGGCTGTCATAGCCCACCAGTACCGCTTCCTGGCACTTCTCGGGCTCGGTCGCAATGCCGAGGCGCGCCGGGCGCTGGACGTTGCCGAGACCCTGACTCCCGGACACGGCGTGCTTCTGGCTTTCCGTGCCCTGGCGGCGTTGGCGGACGACCATGTCGCCGAAGCCGAGGCAGCCGCGAATGCGGCCCGCAAGGTGCTGGAAGGCAATCCGTGGGTGCAGGTCGCCAACGCCCTGGTGCATGTGGCTCAGGGACGGGGGGCCGAGGCGGACAAGGACCTGGCCGGCGCTGTGCGGGCCGACGGCAACGCGATCCGCACGGTACTCGCCCGAATCGGACCGCTTGCGGAGCCGTTGCGCTCTCGCCTCGCAGCCCTCGGGGGCGCGGCCGCGTGACGGGAGGTGCGGCCCCGAACGGTTCGATGGAGGCGCTGGACCGGTTGTATGAGGAAGCTGCCGCGCTGGTACGCGCCGGCCGCTACGAACAGGCGGCTGACCGTTACCGGTCCGTCCTGTCCCGGGTTTCCGACTATGGCGCGCTGGTCGGGCTGGCCCGGGTCATGGAACACCTGTGCGAACCGGACGCCGCCTCGGAACTGTACCGGAGGGCGTCGGCTGTGGTCCCCGGCATGGCCCGCCCGTTCTCCCGCCGTGTCATGCTGGAGGCCCGCCGGCTCTGGGGGCCGCCACCCGACCGCCGCGTGCAGGCACCGCCCGACCGGCCGCGCTTGTCGATGACGACGCTCGGGCAGAACGGCCGCTTCGGCAACCAGGTGTTCCAATACGGTTTCCTGCGGCTCTACACCGACCTGCGTGGGCTTGAGCTGGAGCTTCCGGATTGGCCCGGGCGTGACCTGTTCGGGTGTGACGAGCCCTATCCGGCGGTGGCACTGCCGGAAGCGGACGAGAAAACGGTCGACCTGGCCGGCACCCTGCCCCCCGGTTCGGCCGAGCGGGTGGCCGGCGTCGATGTCCGGGGCTTCTGCCAGTACCCGACCATCCGTCTCGCCCCCTGGCGCGAGCGCTGGCGCGCCCGTCTGCGCTGGGCCGCGCCGGTCGCCCGTGGGCTCGATCGGTGGCTCGAACCGCTGGGGTTCGCCGGCCGCACCCTGGTTGCCGTGCACATCCGGCGCGGTGACTTCGGCGGCGAACGGTTCTGGCGGTCGCCCACCGAATGGTATCTGCCCTGGCTGCGTGCGGTCTGGCCAGATCTGCGACACCCGCTGCTCTATGTTGCCTCCGACGACCCGGGCGTTGTCGAGGATTTCCGGGCGTTTCGGCCGGTGACCGCGGCCGGCGCCGGCCCCCTGCCGGAGGCGCTGGCCTTCCTGGTCGACTTCGAGGTGTTGCGGCGCGCCGCGTTCCTGGCTGTGTCCAACAGTTCGTTCTCGGTTGCGGCGGCCATGCTGAACGTTGCCGGGCACGAATTTGTGCGGCCGGTGCGGGCCCGCGGTCGGCTGGAGCCATTCGATCCCTGGAACACGGCCGTGCTGTTGTGACCGGCACGGTCGCCGCGGACGGGCACCGGTCCAACTTTTGGAGCGACGACCGGATTTACGCGTCAGGTCGATTCCGATTTGACGCGGTCTGATTCAAATCGCGCCGCGGATCAGGTCGGCCAACTCGGTGACCCGGCTTTCCATCGACCAGTCACGCAGGCAGCGCTCCTGGCCGCGCCGCGCGATGGCCTCCCGCTTGTCGGGGTGGTCGAGGAAATAGCGGATCTTCTCCGTCAGTTCGCCGGCCGAGGCGTAGGTCTCCACCTCCCGCCCGGGAACGAACTGCTCCCCGAGCGACGGGTCGGCCTCAGTCAGCAGCATGGTGCCGAGCCCGGTCGTCTCCTGCATCCGGATATTCATCGCACGCCCGGTGATATCGATGTGGACGTTCAGGCCGATGCGGCCATGGCGGATCGCCCGGTACATCGCCATTCCCCAAAGCGCTCCGCGGTTGTGTCGCGCCAGGATACCCTCCGCGTCGCCCAGCAAATGAAAATCGGTGCCGAACCCTGCACCCGACCGCTCCGCGGCCTCCGCCACGCGGGCGAGGCCGTTGGCACGCTCCCGGTGCTCCCGGCTGATCTGGCCGCAGAAGACGACGTCGTTGCGACGCGGCTCGTCCGCCAGCATCTCGGCAATCCACCGCGGGAAACCCGGGCGGAACCGCACCGTTCGCCGCGCGCCGAGTTCTTGCGCGCGGCGCAGACACCCGTCGTCGCCCGACAAAAGAATGTCGAAGCCGCGCCAGTCCGTGCCGTCCGGAATGGATGCCTGCCGCCACGCCATCACCAGCCGTGGCCGGTGCGCGAGGCTGCGAAGGAAGCGGGCGTCCAGTCCGATGGGGTCGGAGATCAGGAGGATGTCCGGGCGGAAACGGTCGACCCGTTCCACACACAGCCGCATGGCCGCTTCCGGGTCCGCCGGCGGCTCGATCCCGCGCTCGCGCGCCCACTGCCCCTGGCCGGACACCCAGTTGGCGACCACGAACTCCGTCTCGAAGCCCAGCGGCCGGAAGTACGGGGCCAGCACGTGTCCGGCCGAAAACCCGTCTGCCAGCAATCGATCGAGCTGCCGGTCGTAAGGCAGCGCCGCCACATCCGGCGCGGCGCGGTGGAAGGTGCCGAGATAGACATCGTAATAGGTGACGATCTGCTGCAGGCGCATGACGCCGCCTCCTTGAACATTTCCGGATGCTTGATCTCGGCAGCTCCGGTGGGTCTCGTACACGGCCGGGAGCATGCTGACCGCTGCCTTCATACGCCCTGCCGGTTGCGGCCCTGCCGGGCCGAAGCCGATACCGCGGCCAGGGAACCCACCCGCTTCACGGTGCTTCGGAAGGGCGGCATTCACACCGGCGGGGTATCGCGGTACCGCCCGATCTCCAGATAGGGAGTTCCGCCGTCCCGCGGTGCCAGTCCCAGATAGTCCAGCTCCCAGGCATGGCTGTTCCTGGACAGACGCACCGCCGTACCATGCACCGTCTCCAGGAACGGCACCAGCCGGTCCAGGCACGCCGCCCGCCATCCCCCGAGATCCCGCGGTGCGCAAAGATAGGCTTTGCCGCCGCCGCACAGGAACAACCGCAGATCATGCGGCCGGTCGCGGATGTGGTCGAACACGGCATGGGTGACGCAGACGGAATCGGGATTGAAGAAGTCATCCACGCTGATGACCCCGCCGTCGGCCATCAGCGGAATGCACAGGTCCAGGTCGCTGCGGACGGCATCATAGGAATGCTCACCGTCGATGTGCAGAAAGCGGCAGGCCCCGCGGTAGGAGTCGGCCAAGCCTTTCCGGCGGACCTGACGGGAACAGGCGGCCAGAAGCTCGATACGGGCCGTCTCGTCGCAGCCGGCAGCGGCGATGTTGGCCAGAACCCCCGCTCGGTCCAGGTGCCGGTCGATGCCGCAAAACCGTTCACCCGCCCGCAGATTCAGGCAGATGGCCGCCGCCCCGGTGCCGCGGAACACCCCGATCTCCAGGCCGTCTCCGCCGATGCCTTTTTCCGCCTGAGTACGGAAGAGGAAATCCCAAACCCCGTAGGATGTGGCGGACATGCCCCCATGGGCCGGGGTCAGCCCCAGAATGGCGTCGCGTCGGGCCGACATCACTCCTCCTGCCGATCCTGTCGTTCTTGCCCCGGCCGGCAGCCCCCTGGCCCGGGCATGCAGATCGGTGTACAGGGCGGCGTAGCGTTCGGCCTGCCGCTCGAGGGTGCACTCGCGCTCGACGAAGTCCCGAGCGGCATGCCCCAGGGCAGCCAGGCGGCTGCGGTCGGACAGGGCCTCAGCCAGGGCACGGGACAGGTCACCCGCCGCGAGCCCCGCGGCAAGGATCCCCCGCTCGTCGCGGCCCACCAGATCGACGAGTCCGCCGATTGGAAAGCCCGCCACCGGGGTGCCGCAGGCCAGGGCCTCCAGGGCGATGTTCGGATAGTTGTCCTGGCCGCTGGGAACCACCAGCAAATCGGCCATGCTGTAGTACAGTGCCATATCGTCGTCGCTCGTCACCGCGCCCACCTCGATGGTCGGCACCCGGACCGGATGCTGCACCCTGCCATGGCCGACCAGCACCAGGACGCAGTCATCGGACAGCGCCATGCCGTCGAGCGCCGCCCTCAGCATGTCGTAGCCCTTGCGCGGATCGGTGAGAGCGTGAGCGACGAACATGAGCACCGTGGTGTCGCGCCGGATGCCCAGCCGGTCCCGCAGGGCGCCGGCATCACGCTGGCGAAACCGGTGACTGTCCAGTCCATAGGGGATCACATGGACCGGCCGATCCCGAAACAGGGCGCTGCGCTGCGCCTGCCCGGCCATCCAGCGGCTGGGAGCCACCAGGTGCATCGGCCCCTTGAACGCCGCCAGGGCGGCGCGTTTGCGGGCCAGCACGCGGGCCGAAAGATCGTCGGCATCCTGCGATTCCAGCACCGGACAGCGTCCGCATCGGTCGGTGAAGCCGGTGCAATCCCCGGTATAATGACACCCGCCGGTCAGGATGTGCTGGTCGTGCAACGTCCACACCAGGGGAACATCCGCCGGGCGTGCGGCAAGAAAATGGCTCCAGTCCACCAACCCGCGGGTCCAGTGCAGGTTGATCACGTCAGCGGGCATCAGGCGCCGTTCCAGCAGCTCCGACCGCGCAGCACGGTCGGAATGGAACGGGGCGAAGGCATGCCGTTTCAAAGCGGGGTAAGGACCCTCTTCCGCCCGTATCGCCGCCTCACGCCCTTTCCAGTCCTCCATCTCCTCAGAACTCTCGGGACGCACGGCGATGACGTCGCCGTGCGCGTCATCCCGGCGCGCCACATACAAGGTTCGGCTGATGCCGATGCGCCCCAGTCCCTGAAACAGCCGGTATGCCGCGCGGGCCGCGCCGCCGTGAGTGTCGAAGGTGTTGAGCAACGCTACCCGCATGCCGGTCCATGCCCCCAATTCGCTGATGGCAAAGAATAGCTTAGGGGTTTGACGTCTCGCCATGCTTATCCCGGTGGCACTGATGGAAATCAAACGAGCTATGCGGGAAACCGGGTGATGACGGGCTGAGAAGGGCGGCGTATCGAGGCGGGTGACGAAGCCTGCCGGAACCTCCACGAGGGAGCGATACGCCATGAACAATGATAGCAAGGTTGTCCGGCTGCGTCAGCCGGAGGAGATCGACGACCCGCTGACCACCATCCTGCGCACCGGCGCCCGTCGGCTGCTGGAGCAGGCCATCGAGGCGGAGGTGGACGTCTTCCTGGTCGCCATGAAGGACCTGAAGCTGGCGGACGGTCGCGACCGGGTGGTCCGGCACGGCCATGGCCCCGAGCGCACCATCCAGACCGGCATCGGGCCGGTGGAGCCGCGCGGGGACAGGGAGCATCGCACGCGCGCGGCTTTCTGGACGAGGGTGCCAAAGTGATACTCGCCCACGCTTGCGCGGGATCAGATCCGCGTCAATTCGATCAGTCCTGGCGCCGTGGACACGAAGCTGATCACGGAGCCGCTGCGGCCAGGTGAGGTGCCGGTGAGCGATCACTTCTCCCCGGCACCGTTCGCCGTGCGGCGCATGGCGGAGCCAGAGGAGATCACCCGGCTCGTCCTATTCCTCAGTTCCGACGAGTCGGCCTTCATCACCGGGTCCGACTCCGTAGTCGACGGAGGGCTGCTGCTCGGGCCCGTGCCGCCGGACGGTCAGTAAGCGCATTTCGAAAGAAAGAGGAGCAGGCAAATGGGTATGGTCTGGCTGATAACCGGCGCAAGCCGCGGACTTGGACGCGAGATCGCGCGCGCCGCGCTCGACTCGGGCGAAACCGTCGTGGCGACGGCGCGATCCGCCGACGCGGTGCGCCATGCCTTCGGAAGCGACAATCCTCGTTTGCACCCCCTGGCGCTCGATATCGTCGATGGCGAAGCGGCGAAATCGGTCGCAGCCGAGGTCGCTGCGCGGTTCGGTGGGATCGACGTGCTGGTCAACAATGCCGGCTATGCCGAACTGGGCTTCTTCGAGACCTTCACCGATGCCGAGGTGCGGCGCCAGTTCGAGGTCAACCTGTTTGGTACGATGAACGTGGTGCGCGCGGTCGCCCCCCACATGCGGGAGCGTCGCTCAGGCCTCATCGTTACCATCTCTTCGGTGAGCGGGTTGGTCTCCAACGCTGGAGGGGCGGTCTACTCGGCGTCGAAATTCGCGGTCGAAGGATGGATGGAGGGCTTCGCGCAGGAGGTGGCGCCGTTAGGCATCCGCTCGCTCCTGGTCGAGCCGGGGATGCTGCGCACCGAGTTCATGAACGGGAAGTCGGCGAGCTTCGGCAGCATCGACATTCCGGACTACGCCGAGGCGGTCGCGCAGTTCCGCGCCTTCGTGGACGGGGCCAACGGCAATCAGCCGGGCGACCCGACGCTGCTCGCCGCGCGGATCGTAGCGCTTGCTTCGCAGGACGAGGTGCCGTCGCGGTTCGTGTTCGGCGATGACGCCCGACAGTGGGTCAGCGCGAAGGTCGACCGGTTGCGGCAGGAAATCGCCCGGTCGGAGGATCGCACCTGACATACTTACCAAGTGGTAAGTACTGGAATCGCTTGGCACTGAACACCAATTAAAGCACGTATTCCGCCTCAAGGAACGGTTGGACAAAGGCCAAGGCTCGCCGGCCCGGCGCACTCTTCGCGCTCCGGCAAGAAATAGGAGAACTCCATGCCCGTGCAGAAGTTTGCCATCGCCGACGCCCATTTCGAGCGCCTGGATGAGCAGGAAGCGCTGATCGAGACCGCCAACGTCGTGGACCAGCGGCATGGTGGACCGGTCACGGTCGGGTTCGGTCGCTATGGCCCGGGAGCAGTGTTGGAAGAGGTCATCGCTGTTTACGACACGATGATTGTGCTCGAGGGAGAGATCTCCATCACGAGCAACGTCGGAACAGTGACTGCTGAACCCGGAGACATTGTTTATATGCCCGAAGGCGAACGCGTCACTATCCACGCATCGAACAACGGAGCGTTGACCGCGTATGTAACCTACCCTCATTGGGAGGAAGCACGGGCCTCGCATTACGCTGATCGAAGGCGCTAGTGTGGGGCGGCGCCCAGGTCCCGGCCACTGTCCCGGGCACAGTAACAGATTAATTTTTCATGTTAATCCGCCTCCAGGGATGGCCCTCCATCAGCGCCGATGAAAGACCACTCCGGAAGATGATTTTCTTCGAGATATTGATGGCTTGGGCGGCATCAGCTCCTGGCCGGGACTTGGACGTCGATCCACACCCGGCACGCGGATCAGAACGCCTTCGCCGTCGTTGAGCACGTCGCCGGCCAAACCATGCCGGCCGGCGATGCGGTGCACGAACGGGCGGAAACCAACCCCCTGGACCAGCCTGCGCACGCGGATCTGCTCGCCGCGTCCACGGGCGGGTCCCGAGGGGTGCTGTCGACAGGCCCGCTCAATGCTGCGCCTTCACGACGGCGCCCTGCGCCTCCATGACGGAACCGCCGGCCAAAGCCGGCTCCGGCGCGGGGGCCGGCTTGGCGCCGAAGCCCTTGCGGTAGATCACGTAGTACACGATGCCCACGAAGCCGCTGCCGCCGACGATGTTGCCAAGCGTTGCCGGAATGATGTTGTGCATCGCGCCGAGCAGCGTAATGGCGGAATCGTCGAAGCCTTCCGGCACATGGCCCGTGGCCTTCAGCGCGAGCGCCATGCCGAAATAGTACATGTTGGCGATGCTGTGCTCGAACCCGGCGGCGACGAACGCCGACACCGGCAGCATCAGGCCAAGGATCTTGTCGGTCACCGTGCGTCCGGCCATCGCCAGCCACACCGCCAGGCAGACCAGCATGTTGCAGAGAATGCCGGCGAAGAAGACGGTCACCATCGGCTTGGCGGCCTTTGCCGCTGCGGTCTGCAACACCGCAAGCCCCACCCGGCCGCCGTTCAGGTCGGTGTGGTGCGCCATATAGACCAGGAAGACCAGCACCAGCGTGCCAACGAGGTTGCCGAACCACACCCGCGTCCAGTTGCGCAGCATGGCGCCGGTGCCGACCTTGCCATCCGCCCAGGCCATGGCGATCAGGTTGTTGCCGGTGAACAGCTCGGCCCCGGCGATCAGCACGAGCGCCAGTCCGAGGCAGAACACCAGGCCGCCCAGCAGCCGGCTGGCAGCGAAGCCCAACGTGGGGTCGCTGATCACGATGCAGTAGTACATCGCGCCCAGCCCGATGCTTCCCCCCGCGACCATGGACAGCATGAAGCTGGCCAGCGGCGGGGTGTTTGCCTTCTTCACTCCCAGCTTCTCGACCTTTTCCTCGATCTCGGCCGGCGAATAGGCGTCCATGCCGAGGATTTCATTCGTACCCATGGCGGTTCCTCCGTAAACGCAATCATGCGGGGGGCAGGCACTCGAACGTCTCCAATGCGTCTCCCTTTTTCAGACGGGCGTGAACGTCCTCAACCGCCCGCTGGACGGCGGGGGTGACCGGGAACATGAACGATACGATGTCCGGCTGGATGCCGAGAAAGACCACCTCCGGCACGACTTCGCGGATGCGTTCGATCAGGAACGACAGCGGCATATCGTGGGTGGTCATGATGAACTGCTCGGCGATGAAACGCTCGTCCACGCGGCGGACCTCGCCGGGGGCGAGCCCCATGTCGGTGGCGTCGACCACCAGCACGGTGTCGGGCGCTTCCGCCAGCACGCGGTGCACGTGGTTCTCCGGCGCCGAGCCGCCGTCGATGACGCTCCAGCCCGGGGCCGGGTCGTTCTCCAGCATCCGGGCCAGCATGGGGCCGGCGGCGTCGTCGCCCAGCATGGCGTTGCCGACGGCGAGGATGAGGTTTCCGGGCATCAGCGCAGCCTCCCGATCAGGTAGATCGCCGGCTCGGCGTCGATCTGCCGCATCGCGGTGTCGAGCGTTCGCGCCCAGCCCTCCTCCTCCGGCTCCAGGCCGGGCAGGGCCTCGGCCAGGGCGGAGCGCAGCAGGCGCGTGTGCGTGGTGTCGATGACGATCTCACCGAAGCGCAGCACGCCGACCAGCTTGCGCCGCGCCTCCGCGTTCGGGATCTTTTCGATCCAGCGCCCGAACGCGTCGTCCGGGATGTCGAGCAGGGTGGACAGGCAGTCGATCACGCCGACGTGGTGGCCGAGCGCCAGCGCGTAGTACATGACCTGCTCCGACTGCGCGGGCACATCCGCCTTGTCCAGGAACTTCTGCGTCAGCTGGTGGATGACGACGCGCTGTCCGGTCATGACACGTCCTCCGCGCGCAGGCAGATGCGGCTCAGCGAGCCGACGATCTCCGTCAGGCGGGGGTCGTTCTCCTGCTGGAGGTAGGTGGCGATGCGCTGCTCGACGGGCTGGTTGCCGGCGGTCTCCAGCATCGCCAGGAAGCGCTCGGCGATCTGGCTGCCCTGGCGGTAGCCGGCCATGCGGCGCGCCTCGCGCTCCAGCGCCACGCGGGTGTTCAGCGGGATCGACGGGTGCGCCACGGCGACGCGCTCGCCCGGCTGCTCGACGTGGTGCTCGGCCTTCATCTTCTGGCCCAGCAGCCCCAGCGCCACGGCGAAGCCGTGGATGGTGGCGGCCGGCGTCGGCGGGCAACCGGGGATGTAGACGTCCACCGGCACGATCTTGTCGGTGCCGCCCCAGACGCAGTAGAGATCGTGGAAGATGCCGCCGCTGCACCCGCAGGCCCCGTAGGACACGCAGATCTTCGGATCGGGCGCCGCCTCGTAGGCGCGAAACGCCGGCATCCGCATGGCGCGGGTGACCGCGCCGGTGAACACCAGGATGTCGGCGTGGCGGGGCGAAGACACCACCTTGATGCCGAACCGCTCGGCGTCAAAGACGGGGGTGATCGCCGCGAAGATCTCGATCTCGCAGGCGTTGCAGCCGCCGCAATCGACCCGGTAGACGTAGGCGGAGCGCCGGATGTCCTTCAGCAGCGTCGCCTTGGCCCGGGCGAGTTGCTGCGATTCCGTCAGCGGGACGGCGCCGGGCGCGCGGCCGACGGCCGGGCCGGTGATGGTCGTGGTCATGGGGCGGTCTCCATCTCCGCGGGGGCGGCTTTGGCCGGCGGGGCGGCGGCCGGCGCCGCATGGACCATGCCGGCCTGCCGGGTGGCCCGATCCACCTCCTGAAGCCGCCGGCAGTCCGGGCAGGTCTCGTAGAAGCCGCGGCGCTGTTCCGCCGCCTCGCGCGGCAGGCCCTGGTGCACCAGCAGCTCGATGACGTAGTCGACCTCCTTGCGGGCCACGAAGGGCGTGCCGCAGCAGCGGCACGGCGCCAGCGCGAAGGTCGCCGATTTGAACAGGTCGTCGCGGTTGAAGACGGCCAGCTCGAAGTCGTCCGACAGCTCGATGGCCCCGGTCGGGCAGACCTCCTCGCAGCGCGCGCAGAAGATGCAGCGGCCGTAGAAGATCGACCAGGTGCGGGTCCCCGCATCCGGGTCGGTCTCCATCGACAGGGCGTTCGCCGGACAGGCGATGGTACAGGCGCCGCAGGCCATGCAGTCTTTGGCGTCGTACTCCGGCTTGCCGCGGAAGTTAGGGCTGATGGGAAGCGGCGCGAACGGGTACTTCGCCGTCGCCTCGCCCGCCTTCAGGATGATCTTGAGCAGCTTGATCATGGCTGGGTCTCTATTTCAGCGGCGAGCCGGTCCGCTCGCGGCAGTAGCGCTCCATGTCCTTGTAGGGAATGATCATGGACTTCTGCTTGCGGACATCGACGACGGTGACGCGGTCGGTGCAGGAGTAGCAGGGGTCGATGCTGGCCACGATCAGCGGGGCGTCGGACACCGTGTTGCCCCGCAGCATGTAGCGCAACGGCGGCCAGTTGGCGTAGGTCGCCGCCCGGCAGCGCCAGCGGTAGAGCTTCTGGTTGTCGCCGAGCATCGTCCAGTGCACGTCCTCGCCGCGCGGGGCCTCGGTGTAGCCCAGCGCAAAGCGGTGCGGCTTGAAGGTGAAGCCCTCCAGCAGCAACGGCCCTTCGGGCATGGTGTCGAGGAAGTATTCGACCAGCGCCAGGGAGTCGAAGACCTCCCGGGTGCGGATCAGCACGCGGGACAGCACGTCGCAGCCTTCCATGACGTGCACCGGCAGCGGCGCGCCCTTGTAGCCTGCGAAGGGGTGCAGCACGCGTACGTCGCGGCGATGGCCGCTGCCGCGCACCACCGGGCCGACCGTGCTGTAGTCGCGGGCGATGGATGTCTCCAGCCGCCCCACGCCCTCGGTGCGCTGGCGCATGTTCGGGGTGGCCAGCAGCATGTCCACCAGTTCCTGCACCTCGCGGCGCAGCTCGGCGATCAGGGTCAGCGTCCTGGAGCGCTCGTCCTTCAGGATGTCGCGGCGCACGCCGCCGATGAGGTTGAGCGCGTACGTCTTGCGTGCGCCCGTCAGCAGTTCGGCCATGGTCATGGCCTTCTCGCGCACCCGGAAGAACTGCATGAAACCGGTGTCGAAGCCTACGAAGTGGCAGGCCAGCCCGATGTTCAGCAGGTGGCTGTGCAGGCGCTCCACCTCCAGCAGGATGCTGCGGATCGCCCCGGCGCGCGGCGGCACCACGATGCCCAGCGCGTTCTCGACCGAGTTGGCGTAGGCGACGGAGTGGGTGAAGCCGCAGATGCCGCAGATGCGGTCGGCGAGGAAGGTCACCTCGTCGTAGCCCATCCGCGTCTCGGCCAGCTTCTCCATGCCGCGGTGCACGTAGAACAGGCGGTAGTCGGCATCGACGATCGTCTCGCCGTCCACGAACAGGCGGAAGTGGCCCGGCTCGTCCGAGGTGATGTGCAGCGGGCCCAGCGGGACCACCGTGGTCTCGCCCCTGGCTTCGTTGATGAACTTGTAGGTCTCGGTGTCGGTGGTCGGCTGCGGGCGCATCCGGTAGTCCATCGCGTCCTTGCGCAACGGGTACAGGTCGTCCGGCCAGTCGTCCGGCAGCACCAGCCGGCGCTCGTCCGGCAGGCCGACCGGGCGCAGGCCGAACATGTCGCGCGCCTCGCGCTCGCCCCACACCGCCGCCGGCACCTTCGGTGTGACGGAGGGGAACTCCAGCGTCTCGGGATCGACGACGGCGCGCACCACCACCCAGCTCTTCTCCACGCCCTCCATGGAGAGCACGTAGTAGACGGCGTAGTGGCCGCTCAGCGGGCGCTCGTCGTTGGCCACCACCACGGAGAGCCAGCCGCCCTGACCATAGTGCAGTTCCTCCACGACCGCCGGCAGGGAGCCGGGATCGACGGTGATGGTCGCCTGGTTGTCGGCCTGCCAGGATTCCTCGAGGACGACGTCGGGGAACTTCAGCCGCAACGCGTCGATGTAGGTCTTGCCGACCTTAGTATCGGTTGGAGCAAGCATGGTCTTCGATCTCCGTGCGGCGAAGGGCGTTCGGTGAGCAGGTCGGGCGGCCGGCGTCGACGGGCTCGGCGAGGGTAACGGTGGTCGCGTTCTGCCACGGCATGCGCAGGGCCAGGGCGTCGGAGCCCTCGGTGGCGAGCACGATGGCTGAAGCCTCCCGGAGCAGACCGGCGACCGGTGCCGGGACGCGCACGCCCATGATCAGCATCATCACCAGCAGCACCGCCATCGGGGCGAGTGCCAGAGGTCCGACGTCGCCTTTGGCGACGGTGGGCGGGCTGGCACCCAGGATCGAGCCCGCGATCATTCGGACGAAGGCGGCGAGGACGACCGTCAGAAGGACCAGGCAGACGATCATCAGCCATCCGTAACCTGCGTCGATGCCCGCCGTGACGGTCAGGAATTCGCTGACGAACACGTTGAACGGCGGCATGCCGCCCAGCGCCAGCGCGCCCGCCATCAGCAACACGCCCGATACCGGCGCCACCCGCAGCACGCCCTTGACGGTGTCGAGGTCGCGCGTGCCGTACTTCATCAGGATGTTGCCCGAGCCGCAGAACAGCAGCGCCTTGGCCAGGCTGTGGTTGACCGTGTGCAGCAGCGCCGCCATGACGCCCAGCGGGCCGCCGATGCCCAGCGCTATCGCGATCAGTCCCATGTTCTCGACGCTGGAGTAGGCCAGCAGGCGCTTGAGATCGCGCTGCACGACGACGAACAGCGCGGCGACGGCCAGCGACAGCACGCCCAGGCCCAGCAGCAGCATGTGCGGGAAGGCCGGCCCGACGGCCTTGGACACCAGGATGTCGAAGCGGATGACGATGAACAGCGCGCAATTCAGCAGCACGGCGGAGAGCAGCGCGCTGGTCGGGCTCGGCGCTTCACTGTGGGCGTCGGGCAGCCAGGCGTGCATGGGGAACAGGCCGGCCTTGGTGCCGAAGCCGACCAGCACGAAGACGAAGGCGATCTTCGCCAACGTCGGGTCAAGCACGTCGGCGTGCTGCAACAGAACGGTCCAGAACGCGGCACCCTCGATGCCGACCGGCGCGGCGGCGACGTTGGCGTAGACCAGCACCGTTCCGTACAGCCCGAAGGCGACGCCGACCGTGCAGATGACAAGGTACTTCCATGCCGCTTCCAGCGAGGAGCGCTTGCCGTACAGCGCCACCAGGAAGGCGGAGCCCAGCGTCGTCGCCTCCACCGCCACCCACATCATGATGATGTTGTTGGCGGTGACCACCAGCAGCATGGTGAACAGGAACAGGCTGAAGAAGCCGTAGTAGACGCCGAGCTTCCGGTCGTCCACCTCGCCGTGCGCCAGGTCGTGGCGCATGTAGGCGATGGAATAGAGGCCGGTCAGGAAGCCGACCACGCCGATCAGCGCCAGGAAGACGGCGCCCAGCGCATCGACGTGCAGCCAGTGGCCGAGGGCGGTCACCGGGCCGTGCACGGCAACGCCGCGCACGGTCAGCAGCGACAGGACAAGGACCAGGGCGATGCTCGCCAGGTGGACCGCCTCGACGGTCCTGCGGCTGAGCGGGCGGAAATGGCACGCGGTGAGCTGCACCAGGGCCGCGATCAGCGGGACGGGCAGGAGCGTGAGGAGGGCCATGTCAATCATCTCCGCCTAGCCTTTCAGTTCCGTGAGCTGCCGGCTGTCCAGCGTGCCCAGGGTGCGGAAGATCCGGGTGCCGATGACCACCATGATGATCACGGCGAAAATCGCGTCGGTGGCGATGCCGATCTCGACGATCTCCGGCGCCTTGGGCGCCATCAGTGCCAGCGTCAGGTGCGAGCCGTTCTCCATCAGGCAATAGCCGAAGATCTGCTTGAGGATGTTGCGCTGCGTAACGATGCAGGTGAGGCCGAGGAAAAAGTGCGCCAGCGAGATGGCCAGTGCCGGCTTCAGCTCGGCGATCGCCGGAAGCTGCACCGAGGACACCGCCAGGAAGCTCAGCACCACGACCGCGGCGGCGAGCAGAAGCGCCCGGGTCGCGCCGAGCCCGCCTTCGGGTGTTGCCGGGTCGTGCAGCGAGCCGAGTGCCCGGTACATGATGACCGGCACCAGCACGACCTTGGTAACGAAGGCGGTGCCCGACCAGACGTACAGCTCGTGCGCCCGGGTGGTGGCGGCCAGCGCCAGGAAGACCAGCACCAGGACGGAGGATTGCAGCGCGTAGAGGATCGCCGAGGTTGCCGGCTTCTTTGCCTCGATCACCAGGAGCGAGGTGATCACGAGCAGACCGGCAAGGGCGTTGACGAGTTGGATTCCGTGCATGGCCGTCTCCTTAACCGAGCCAGGAAGCCGCGATGAAACTGGAGCACACCGACATGATCACGAGCGTGACGAGCACGACCTGCATGGCGACGGGCAGCGGTGCGGCGGTGGCGACTTCGGTGGAGGACGGGCCGGGAACGGAGAAGCCGACCCAGCGCAGGAACCAGGCGAAGCTGCCGATGGATTCGATCATCGCCAGGACGATCAGCGGCAGGATCAGCAGATGCTGGCCCGACACCTCGAAGCCGCCGGCGAAGATGACGAACTTGCTGAAGAAGCCGTTGAACGGCGGCACCCCGGTGATCGCCAGCGCGGCGACGCAGAAGGCGATGCCGACCAGCGGCATGCGCTTCATGATGCCGCGCAGCGACGGCAGCATGCGGGTGCCGCAGGTGTAGCTGAGGGCACCGGCGACCAGGAAGAACAGGGTCTTGGCGAAGGCGTGGTTGAAGATGTGCGCGATGGCGCCCTTGAACGCCAGTTCGGAGCCGAGGCTGGCCAGCGACAGCGCCAGAAAGATGTAGGAGAGCTGCGTGATGGTCGAGTAGGCGAGCAGTCGCTTCAGGTCCTTCTGCGGCAGGTACATGACGAAGCCGTAGATCAGCGTGACCACCGCCATGGTGGCGCCGACGATGCCGACCACCGGCGGCACCTCGCCCGAGGACGCGATGGCGCGGGCGAAGATGTAGACGCCGACCTTCACCATCGACGCGGCGTGCAGGTAGGCGCTGATCGGCGTCGGTGCCTCCATGGCGTCGGGCAGCCAGACGTGGAAGGGCAGTTGCGCCGACTTGCCCCAGGCGGCGATCAGGATGCCGAAGAGGACGATGACCTTGGCCGTGTCGCCCAGCCCGGCCATGCCGGCGAGCGCGAAGCTGCCGGTGCCCAGCAACAGGTAGGCGGCCGCGACGTACAGGCCGATGGAGGCCAGGTGCGTCACCAGCAACGCCTTCATGGCGGAGCGCAGCGCCCGGGGCTTCTCGTAGTAGCCGATCAGGCCCCAGGAACAGGCGCCGGTGATCTCGAAAAACACCAACTGGCCGATGATCGTCGAGGAGAAGACCAGGCCGGCCATGGCACCGATGAAGGCCAGCAGGAAGGCATAGTAGCGCCGCCGCCCGCTGTCCGGGTGCTCCCGGTTGCCGGCGTTGAGGTAGGCGCCGGAGTAGACGGTGATCAGGAAGCCGATGAAGACGACGGCGAAGCCGATCAGCACGCTGAGACTGTCGACGGTCAGGCCGAAGACCTGGATGTCCCCGACGCTCAGCAGGGTGGTGGTGGTCGCGTGTGTGCCGCCCGTGCCGAAGCGCACGGTCAGGATCAGCACGAAGAGAAAGGCGATGGCCGCGCCGGCCTGGCAGACCCACTTGGCCGCCTTTTGCGGCAGCAGCGGGATCACGCCGGCCCCGATGAACGACACCAGAATGGCGGCGAGAGCGAGCTTGTCCATGTCGATGTTCCTTTCGCTCTCAAAGGCCGGCGAGGAAGAAGACGAACGCCAGCGTCGCGGTGCCGAACCCGGCCCACGTCACCCGCGCCGTCATCAGGAAGCGGCCGCGGGCCATGCTGTTCTCGATCAGCGCGGCGATGGCGAACGCCGCGACGATCTTGACCGCGAAGACTGCGAGTCCGCCGATCAGACCGAGGAAGGAGGGCTCCGCGGGGCTGCCGAAGGGCACGAAGACGCTGAGGAACAGGGCGACCACGACCACCTGCTTCAGGCTCAGCCCCCACTTCAGCAGCGCGAAGGACGGGCCGGAATATTCGGTGAGCGGGCCTTCCTGGAGTTCCTGCTCCGCCTCCGCCATGTCGAAGGGCAGCTTGCCCATCTCAGCATAGCTGGCGAACGCGAAGGCGACGGCGCACAGGATCGCGGCAAGCGGTGCGTGGATCGTGCCCTCGGCGATGGCAGTGCCCATGCCGGCGATGTTGGTGGAGCCGGCGAGCAGTGCCGTGACCATGAGGGCCAGCAGCATGATCGGCTCGATCAGGATGGCCATGGTCATTTCGCGGCTGGCGCCGATTCCGGCGAAGGAGCTGCCGGAATCGATGCCCGAGAGCGAGAAGAAGAAGCGCGACAGCGCGAACAGGTAGATGACGGTGATCAGGTCGCCGGCCCCGCCGACCGGCGAGACGCGGGTCAGCACCGGCAGCGCCATCGCCACCAGCAGCATGGTCGCGATCTGGATGTACGGCATGGCCCGGAAGACGATTCCGGAGGCCGGCGGGGTGACGTCCTGCCGCTTGAGCAGCTTGAGGATGTCCCGGTAGTCCTGCAGCAGGCCGGGGCCGCGGCGGGAATGCATCCTGGCGCGCATCACCCGCGTGAAGCCGGAAAGCAGCGGGGCTGCGAGCAGGAGCAGGAGCGCCTGTAGCACGGCCAGGATGAGAAAGCTGAGAGTGGTCATGGTCCGGCGCTCCTATCGAACCGCGGCGAACAGCAGAACGACCAGCGCCGCCACGATGTAGAGGCAGTAAACGCGGAAGTCCCCCTGCTGAATCCGCTGCACCTGTTGGCCGACAGCCTGTACGCCGCGGGTGACCGGGGCGACGATGCCCGCATCCCATGTCGGTTCGACGCGGGTCGCCATGGCGGTGGTCCATCGCAGGCCGGCATCAAGCGCCTCCGAACCGTGGTTCAGCACGGTGCGCACCCGGTAGAGCGGCCGGAAGTTCACCTTCATGGAGGCGGCGAAGCTGCCGGCGGTGGCCGCCATGTGCGGATCCTCGGCGTAGCCGCAGTGCCACGCGCCTTCGGTCCGGCGCCCGGCCGAGCGGCGGCCCTTGAAATAGCCGACGATGGCCAGCGGCAGGGTCAGCAGGCCCAGCAGCAGCACCGCGACCAGCGGGGTGGACAGCGCGGCCTGATCGAGACTGCCCGGCGCCACCAGGGTGCCGTGCGCCAGCGCAAGCTGGCCCTGGCCCGCCACCGCGGCGGCGACCCGCCCGATGACCGGCGCCACCACCGGCGCACCGAGTCCGAGGAGCACGCACAGCCCGGCAAGGACGCCCATGCCGGCCAGCATCTCCTTCGGCACTTCCGTCGCGTGGGCAGCGTGTGCGCTGCGCGGCTGGCCGGTGAAGGTGACCCCGTAAGCCTTGACGAAGCACATCACGGCGAGCGCGCCGGTCAGCGCCAGCGCCACGGCGGCGACGGGGGCCAGCAGCTTCACGCCGAAGGAGCCGCCGAGCGCCGCCGAAAACAGCGCCTGATAGGCGAACCACTCGCTGACGAAGCCGTTGAGCGGCGGAATGGCGGAGATCGCCAGTGCGCCGGTGAGGAAGGCGGCGGCCGTCCACGGCATGCGCCGGGCCAGCCCGCCCATCTCCTCCATGTCCTTGGTGTGCATGCGCGAGATCACCGCGCCGGCACCAAGGAACAGCAGGCCCTTGAAGACCGCGTGGTTGAGCAGGTGGTAGAGCCCGGCGAGGAAGCCGAGCACGGCGACCGCCGGCTGCTCAGTGGCGACGCCGACCATGCCGACGCCGACGCCCATCAGGATGATGCCGATGTTCTCCACGCTGTGGTAGGCCAGCAGCTTCTTGATGTCGTGCTCGGCCAGGGCGTAGATCACGCCCAGCACCGACGACACCGCGCCGCAGGCCAGGACCAGCAGGCCCCACCAGGCGATACCACCGCCCAGCAGGTCGACCCCGACCTTGATGATGCCGAACACACCGATCTTGATCATCACGCCCGACATCAGCGCCGAGGCGTGCGACGGGGCGGCGGGGTGGGCAGAGGGCAGCCAGATGTGCAGCGGGATCATGCCGGCCTTGGCGCCGAAGCCCAGGAAGCCCAACAGGAACACCACCGAGGCCGCGCCCGGCGACAGGCTGGTGTGGCGGAACGCCTCGAAATCGAAGCTTCCCGCGTGCGCGGCCAGGATGAAGAAGGCGGCCATGATCGCCACCGAACCCGCGTGCGCCACCAGGAAGTACAGGAAGCCTGCCGACACCGACTTCTCATCCCGGTCGAAGATGACCAGAAAATAGGAGGCCAGCGTCATCATCTCGAAAAAGATCAGGAACCAGAAGGCGTTATCGACCACCACAACCAGCATCATCGAAGCGATGAAGAGGTTCATGAAGAACCCCATCGCGCCGACGCCGCGGCCGGAATATTCCCGGACATAAGCCAGGGAGTAGATCGACGTGACGAGGCTGATGAGTGAGATCACCAGCACCATGAAGGCGGCCAGCGCGTCGAAACGCAGCACGAAACGGGCAAAGGGATAGGGGCCGGCTGCGTCGAAGACGGGGCCCGCTCCGGCGATCACAACCGGCAGCGAGGCGGCAAGGCCCAGGACGGCCGCCGCCGCCCCGGACAGGCCGGCGGTCGCAATCGCCGCGCGCTCGTTCCTGCCGAGGAGGAGGGAGGCCGTCCCGCCGCCGGCGTACGCCAGCAGCGAGAGCGTGAGCAACAGGAGCGGTGCCATGTCAGGCCTGCCTTTCGCTCCAGAGGGAGGGCAGCGAACCGACTTCGGCGGTGGCCTTCTGCCGGCGACCCTCGATCTCCCGGGTCAGGTCGGCTTCGGTCACCTCGCACAGCGCCTTGGTCGGGCAGACCCGCACGCATTCCGGCCCCTCGGGCAGGAAATGGCACAGGTCGCACTTGACCGCGATGCTGCGCTCGCCCGCAGTCCAGGCCAGCAGCGGGTGCACCGCGGCGGCCCGGGCGGCGGCCGTGGCCTCCACCGTGACCTCCTCGCCGTTGGCGAGGTAGGGGATGGTCGGGATGGCCTGGCTGTCGGTGCCGCTGCCGTGCGGCGTGATGGCGCCGAACGGGCAGGCGATCGCGCACATCTTGCAGCCGATGCAGACCGTCTCGTTCAGGAAGATCATGCCTTCCCGGTGGGTGATGGCGGCGACCGGGCAGACCTTGGCGCAGGGCGCGTCGTCGCAGTGGCGGCACTGCACCGGCATGGTGCCGTGCGCCGTGTGCGTGACGGTCAGGCGCGGGTAGGCCTGGAGCCCGGCCTCCCTGTGCACGACGACGCAGGCGGGCATGCAGGTGTAGCAGCCGATGCACAGGCGCGGATCGGCAAGGACGAAGCGGTTCATCAGACGGACTCCTCAACACGCGGCTCGGGGCGCAACCGGCGCGCGGTGGTCGCCCGCTCCAGCGACACGCGGTAGGCATCGCGGATCGTTTCCAGCCACTTCGCGGCCTCGGCGGGGGACGATTTCTCGACGCGGGCGGCCGAGATCTTGAACTCCGGGATGCCGCAGACCGGGTCCAGGGTGTCGCCGCTGGTCAGCTCGTTGGAACTGGCCTCCCAGAAATGGAAGGTGCCGAAGACCGTCTTCGGCGGGACGCGCTCGGTCACCCAGGCGCGGGCGACGATGTGGCCGCGGCGCGTGGTGATCTTGATGAAGTCACGGTTGGCGACCTTGAGCGCCGTTGCGTCCTCGGGGTTCAGCTCGATCAGTTCCTCGGGCGCGATCTGGTCGAGCAGCGGCGATTTCCGCGTCATCGTGCCGGTGTGATAGTGGTAGACGCGCCGTCCGGTGGTCAGCAGGAACGGATACTCGGCGTCGGGGTGCTCGGCGATGCGGCCGGCCAGAGGCGCCTCGAACTGCTTGGCCTTCTCCTCGGGCAAGGTCTTCGGGTCGAACAGCACCGCCTTCAGCAGTGCCTGCCCGCCGGCCCGCATAAAGGTGCCGTCGCGGTGCAGAATCGGCGTGCCGGGATGCGCCTCGTCCGGGCAGGGCCAGCACAGGCCGTCCTGCTTGTCGATGCGGGCGTAGCTGATGCCGCCGAAGGTCGCCGGCACCACGCGCCGAACCTCGTCCCACACCTCGCCCGCGGTCTGCCATCCCATGCCCGTGTAGCCCATGCGGGTGCCGAGCCGGGCAAAGGTCCACCAGTCGGGCCGGGCCTCGCCGGGGGGCTTTACGGCCGGGCGGACGCGCTGGATGCGGCGCTCGGTGTTGGTGAAGGTGCCGTCCTTCTCCGCCCAGCCGGCCGCCGGCAGGACGTAGTCGGCAAAGCGCGCCGTCTCGGTCATGAACAGGTCGGCGACGACCAGCAGGTCGAGCTTGTCGAGCGCGTGGCGCAGCTCGCCGGAGTCGGGGTCGCTGAGCAGCGGATTTTCGCCGAACAGCACCAGCGCGCGGATCTTGCCCTGCTCGATGGCGTGCGGCACTTCGGTGACCTTGAGGCCGACGCGGTTGGACAGCGACGCGCCCCAGGCCTGCTCGAAATGCGTCCGGACGGCCGGATCGGTAACCGGGCGGTAGCCGGGATAGACGTGCGGCAGGCCGCCGAGGTCGCAGGCACCCTGCACGTTGTTCTGGCCGCGCAGCGGGCAGACGCCGGCGCCGGGCCGGCCGATCTGGCCGGTGACGACGGCGAGGTTGGACAGGCTGGCGACGTTGGCGGTGCCGTGGCTGAACTGGGTCACGCCCATCGCGTAGAGGATCGCCGCGTTGCCCGCTCCGGCGTACAGGCGGGCGGCTTCGACGATCTGCTTGGCGGGGATGCCGCTCATGCGCTCGACGGCTTCGGGCGAGAAGTCCTCGACCGCGCGGACCACGTCATCGAAGCCGACCGCGTGCTGCTTTACGAAGTCAGGTTTGTACAGCTTCTCCTTGATGATGACGTGCAGCATCCCGTTGGTCAGCGGAATGTTGTGGCCGAGCGGTGTGCGGATCCACAGGTCGGCCTTGGACGCCATCTCGGTCATGCGCGGGTCGGCGACGATCAGCTTGGCGCCGCGTTGCTGCGCCTTCACCACATGCCGGGCAATGAGGGGATGGCACTCGGCGGTGTTCGAGCCGATGATGAAGATGACGTCGGTGATCTCGCCGAGTTCGGCGATGCTGTTGGTCATCGCGCCGCTGCCCAGCGTCATTGCCAGGCCGGCCACGGTGGAGGCGTGGCAGAGCCGCGCGCAGTGATCGACGTTGTTGGTGCCGAGCACCGCGCGGGCGAACTTCTGCGCCGCGTAGTTGTCCTCATTGGTCGCCCGAGCCGAGACAAAGACGGCGCACGAGTCCGGGCCGCTCTCCGTCACGATGGTGCGCAGGCGCCCGGCGATGTCGTTCAGCGCGGCGTCCCAGCCCAGCGGCTCGAACACGCCGTTGCGCATCGCCAGCGGTGTGGAGAGTCGGCGCTTGTCGGCCACATGGTGGAAGCCGAAGTAGCCCTTCACGCACAGCTCGCCCTGGCTCACCGGATGATCGGGATCCGCGGTGACCTCCGCGACCTTGCCATCCTTTACATGCAGGTACATGCCACAACCCGTGCCGCAGTACGGGCACACCGTCTTGACCTTGTCCATCGATCCTCACTCCTCGTCGAGGTACGGAGCGTCACAAGTCCCTATCGTCGGCAAATTCCAAGTATATCCAGTGCATTATTCGGACATCGGCAAGCGATGCGCCCGCCGGAACACAGCGTCGCCCCGTCGACTTCTGTTGTTTACTTCAAATTCCGCAGATGAAGAGCATATTCGACGGAATTCTGAAAAACGTGCCGGACGTTTCAGGTTCGCCACTCCGTGTCCGCACGCCAAGATGCGGACACGGCCGGATCCTGCTCCTTCATCGCACAAAACGATATGCGGCATTCTGGCTCAGCCAGCAGTATTTTCAGCAAACAAGCAAATAGATGTTTGCTATCATCCGATAGCTTTTCGCTATACAGGAATTAGAACTATCAATAGATAGCCAAATCTTATGGTCGCTTGCGGCATTCCAGGGGTCGTGATTTGCGGTTTGCCCTTGGTAAGTCGGGGTGATATACCCTGAGAAATCATTTATTGGCGCATCGACTGCACTATGAAGCGATGTTGCCCGGTTACCGACCGCAGGACGCGTTGCGCCAACCGGCCCCGCTCCCGGGCTTTGCCGGAGGTACACACCGATGGGCCACATGGCAGAACCGAACGGCACACTGGCGGATTCCTTCGGGCGCCCGGTCACCTACTTGCGCGTCTCGGTGACCGACCGCTGCGGCTTCCGTTGCATCTATTGCATGACGCAGGACGCCGACTTCCTGCCGAAAGCCAAGGTTCTGACGGTGGAGGAGATCGACCGCCTCGCCTCCGCCTTCATCAGGCTCGGCACCCGCAAGCTGCGCCTGACCGGTGGCGAGCCGCTGGTGCGCCCCGGCATCATGGCTCTGGTCCGTGCGCTCGGCCGCCATCTCACGTCCGGCGCCCTGGATGAACTGACGCTGACCACCAACGGCGCCATGCTGTTCAAGCACGCTGCCGGGCTGGCGGATGCGGGCGTGCGGCGCCTCAACGTCTCGCTGGACACGCTCGACCCGCACAAGTTCCGGGCCATCACCCGCTGGGGCAAGTTGGCCAAGGTGCTGGAAGGCGTCCGGGCCGCCGCCGACGCCGGCCTGCGCATCAAGATCAACGCCGTCGCACTGAAGGGCGTCAACGACGACGAGATCCACGACATGGTCGCATGGTGCGGCGGGCACGGCTTCGACCTGACCTTCATCGAACTGATGCCGTTCGGCGGCCTTGCGGATGAGGGCCGGTTTCTGCCGCTGCAGCAGGTGCGCAGCGAACTGGAGACCCGCTGGACGCTCGAGGACACGGACCACTGCACCGGGGGACCGGCGCACTATGCGCGGGTGAGGGAGACCGGCTGCCGCATCGGCTTCATCACGCCGCTGACCCACGGTTTCTGTGAAAGCTGCAACCGCGTGCGGCTGACCTGCACCGGGCGGCTGCACCTGTGCCTTGGCCGGGAGGACGGCGCCGACCTGCGCACGCCGCTGCGCCTGAGCGACGACGATGGACCGCTGATCGACGCCCTGCGCGCCGCCATCCGGCGCAAGCCCGGGGGGCACGATTTCGCCATCGGGCGCAGCAGCGCCGTGCCGATCACGCGATCCATGAGCGCGACGGGCGGTTGAGGGTGCCTTGCCTTACCGGAGATGAACGATGCATGAGGTCTCGTTGTGCGAACACCTGATGGGCCTGCTGGAGGATGAGGCGCGTCGCCACGCCTTCCACCGGGTGAAGCGGATCCGATTGGCCGTCGGTCGGTTCGCCTGCGTCGATCCGGACGCGCTCCGCTTCGCCTTCGACGTGGTGCGGCGAAACACGCTGGCCGGGGAGGCCGAGGTGGAGATCGACCAGCCGCCCGGCTTGGTCTGGTGCAGCGACTGCGCCCGCGAGGTGGAAGTGCCGACGCGCGTCTCCCCCTGTCCCGACTGCGGCGGACTGGCCCTGATCCCGCGCGGCGGGGACGAGCTGAGACTGATAGAACTTGAGGTGGCGTAATGTGCACGACCTGCGGCTGCGGCAGCGATCACGTGGTGTTCGATGGTACGGCGCCGGACCACGGTCATCACGTCCATGACCATCACCACGGCGACCATCACCATCGTGGTCACGGCCATGATCACGATGACCATGACCACCGGCACGATGCGACGCGCACCATCCGGCTGGAACGCGACATCCTGGCGGAGAACGCCCGCCACGCCGCGCGCAACCGGCAGCGGCTCGCAGGTGCCGGCACACTGGCCCTCAATCTCGTCTCCAGCCCGGGGTCGGGGAAGACGACGCTGCTGGTGCGCACCATCGAGGCGCTGAACGGGGCGGTGGATGTCGCCGTGATCGAGGGTGACCAGCAGACCTCCGCCGACGCCGACCGCATCCGTGCCACCGGCACGCCGGCGTTGCAGATCAACACCGGCAAGGGCTGTCATCTCGACGCCCATATGGTCGGCCACGCGCTCGACCGGCTGCCGCCGCCGCGCGGCGGCGTCCTGTTCATCGAGAACGTCGGCAACCTGGTGTGCCCGGCCGAATTCGACCTGGGTGAGGCGGCCAGGGTCGCGATCGTCTCGATCACCGAAGGCGAGGACAAGCCGCTCAAATACCCCGACATCTTCGCCGCCGCACGACTCGTCCTGGTGAACAAGATCGACCTGGCGCCGCACCTCGACGCCGACGTACCGCTGCTGATCGCCAACGCCCGGCGGGTGAGCCCCCGCGCCGAGATCCTGACGGTCTCCGCCCGCACCGGCGAAGGCTTCCCGGCGTGGCTCGACTGGCTGGAGGCGCGGCGCCTCCGCGCCCTATGACAGCCGCCGCCAGAGAAAGGGACAGACCGATGTGCCTCGGGGTACCAGCCAGGATCATCGCTATCGCCGACGCCGAGCGGATGCTCGCCACCGCCGACATCATGGGCGTACGGCGGGAGGTTAACATCGCCTGCGTCGCCGATCCCGACGCCGCTCTGTCCGACTGCATCGGCGAGTGGGTGCTGGTCCACGTCGGCTTCGCCGTCTCCCGCATCGACGAGGGGGAGGCGCACGCCACGCTCGACCTGCTGCGCCGGGTCGGCGAGGCGGAGGCCGAGATCGAGCACCTGAAAGCATCCATACCCACCTGAACGTCCCACCTGAACGGACGGAACAGCCATGAAGTTCGTCGACGATTTCCGGGATCCGGCCCGGGCGCGGGCGCTGCTCAGCCGCATCGCACGGCTGGTCGAGCGCATCGTCTATTCGCCGCTCGACGCGCTGGCGCGCCGGCTGCCGGATCGGGAGGTGGTCTTCTTCGCCCTCGGCTTCGAGACGACGATGCCGGCCACCGCCGCCTCGGTCCTTCAGGCCGAGCGCGAGGGGATCGCCAACTTCTCGCTGTTCTGCAACCACATTACCGTGTCGCCGCCGTTGCGCGCGCTGCTGGAGGATCCGGAGATGCGGTTCGACGGCTTCGTCGGGCCGGGGCACGTCAGCATGGTGATCGGCACCGAACCCTACCGCTTCATCGCTGAGGAGTTCCACCGCCCCATCGTCGTCGCCGCGGTGCTCAACGAGATGGCCGAGTCGGCCGGGACCGGGATCCGGCCGGAGGAGGCGGCGATCCCCTGCGCCCCGTGGTGCGCGGCGTCTGCGAACGGCTGGGGCTCGACCCGCTCTACCTCGCAAACGAGGGGACCGCCGTCGCCGTGGTCCCGCCCGATGAGGCGGAGGTGGCGCTGGCCGCGTGGCGCGCCCATCCCTATGGTGCCGAGACCCGCATCATCGGCTCCGTCGTCGACACGCCGCGTGGACGGGTGACCATGCGGACCAGCCCGGGCGGCGAGCGGCTGCTGGACCTGCCGCTCGGCAACCCCCTTCCAAGGATATGCTGACATGCGCGTCATCGGTCTCGCAGGATGGAGCGGCTCGGGCAAGACGCGGCTGCTGCGCCGCCTTGTCCCGGCGCTGATCAGCCAGGGGCTGCGCGTCTCCACGCTGAAGCGCGCCCATCACGAATTCGACGTCGACCAGCCCGGAAAGGACTCCTGGGTGCACCGGCAGGCCGGCGCCAGCGAGGTGCTGGTGGTGTCGGCGTTCCGGGTCGCGCTGATGCAGGAACTGCGCGGCGCCGACGAGCCCTCGCTGCCGAGCCTGCTCGCCCGCATGTCCGAGGTGGACATCGTGCTGGTGGAGGGCTTCAAGCGCGAGGGGCACCCGAAGATCGAGGTATACCGCTCCACCCTCGCTCAGCCGCCGATCCACCTCGGCAACCCGACGATCAAGGCCATCGCCTCCGACGTGCCGCTGCCTGCAGCGCCGCTGCCGGTGGTCTCGGCCGACGACATCGACGCCATCGCTGCCTTGGTCCTGACCCACGCGGTGCCGCCGGCGGATGTCGCATGGGGCCTTTTGCCGGCTCCGTCGTGCCCCATGAACGGGATCGACAACCGGAGGAGAGCTGCCGAATGAACAGATTGCTTTCCGCCGGCCTTGCCGGCGCGCTCACCGTCACCCTCGCCCCGCCGGCGGCGGCCCACACCGGCCACGCCGGGGACGCCGCGTTCCTGCAGGGCTTCCTCCATCCGCTCGGCGGAATCGACCATCTGCCGGCGATGGTCGCGGTCGGCATCTGAGTCGCCCGGAACGGCGGCCGCGCGGTGTGGCTGCTTCCCGCCGCCTTCGTCGCCATGCTCGCGTGTGGTGCCGTGCTGGGAATGGCGGGCGTCGCGGTGCCGGCGGTCGAGGCGGGGATCGCCGCCTCAGTGGTGGTGCTGGCGCTGCTGGTGGTGCTGCTGCACGGCGCCGGCATAGCCGTCGGACCGGCCCGCCGCCTCGTCCGTCGCCCGGCGGCGTGCCCCGTCATCCGGTGAGTATTCCGGCTAGGGCGTCCAGGCCGCCAGCGCCTCGTCGGTGGCGGCCTGGATGCGCGCCGACAGACCGTCCTCGGCGGCAACCGCCGCCAGGGCGGAGGCGATCGGCGCCATGGGTTCACGGTCGGCGAAGACCAGCCCGACCACGTAGGTCAGGTCGGGCTCGGTCAGCGGCACCGCCACCAGATCGGGATGCGGCGCCACCTGCGTCAGAAGCTGGCCGGGCACCACGCTGGCGCACGGCCCGCTGCGCACCACCGTGTACAGCGTGACGACCGAGTTGGTCTCCATGGCCGGTATCACGTCGTGGTCGGCCATGCGGAAGGCGGCGTCGGCGATCCGGCGGTTCTGCATGTCGGGGGTCAGCAGGCACAGCGGCAGCTCCGCCGCCGCCGCCCAGGAAGCGGTGGTTGCCCCCTGCGGAATCTGGGAACGGCGTGCCAGCAGGAAGTAACGCTCGCCATACAGCGGCACCGTGCGGACGTTGCTCAAAGGCTCATTGTCCAGGTAGGTCACCGCGGCATCGAGTTCGAATGTGTCGATCTCCCGCTGGATCTCGCGGGAGCTGAGCGAGGCGATGGTCGAATGGATCCGGGGAAAGCACTCGGCAAAGCGGGCCAGCAGGTGCGGCACCGCCGGCAGCGCCGAGGGAATGGCACCGATGCGCAGATGCCCGGACAGCCCCTGCGCCAGGGCATCGAGTTCCTGCTGCAGACCATCCCGGTCGGCGATGATGCGGCGCGCATACTCCAGAACCTTCAACCCTTCCGGCGTGAAGCCGGCGAACTTGTGCCCACGCTCCACGATGGGGACACGCAGTTCCTCCTCGAGTTGACGGATGGCGTTGGACAAGGTTGGCTGCGAAACGTGGCACGCCTCGGCCGCACGACCGAAATGCCCTTCGCGAGCCAGGGACAGCAGATATTCGAAGCGTCGAAACATCGGCATGATGGCACTCAGATCCTTGGGAAGCCAAGCAGAGCCACCGTCGGCTGGCCGATCTGTTCAGCCGTCATCGCGGGGTCCCTTGCGCTGGTGTTCGCGGCCCTCGTCGGAGTCGATGCTGCTGGTCCGGTCGTCCGGCCTCAGCCTGTCATGGTTCAGGCCGGAGACGCACTCGGTCCGCTTAGAATCGGCGGGGTTCGGCCTTACAGTGCATTCGTCGAGGAGCATGGGCATGAGAATGGGCCCACTCCCTTTGTTTGACTAGCTCCCGGTTCCCCGGACCAAGCCATGACCTAACCGACCGACGGGGGCGACAGACTTTGGTGCGCAAATCGGCGTGACCGCGGAGTCTACCGCGAGGGCGCGGTGATCAGGCGACCGTGCGGGTGGCGTCCAGGCGGCGATCGCCTCGGGCGTCACCCAGATCGTCAGGTTGCCGCGCCTCTCGCGCAAGCTTCGCTTGCGCTGACGGCGTCAGGCGAAGCTTGGCTTCGCCGAGAGCCGGCGCAGCGCTGCATCGTAAGCCGCCCAATTCTCAAACCCGATAGCGGGCCTTCGGAATCTTGTGACGACGGCTCTCGTTGGCCTTGTACGGCATTCGGCTCTCGGCTCCAGCAAGGGCCGATCCTTTAACCGCCGCCCTCCTCGACCGCCACTCCCCCGATTTGTGCACCAACGCCTCTCGGAGCGGCCAACGCCAACCGATAACACCCGTGACAGGATCAGGCGGTGGGGGGTGCTACATAAGTCCGAGAATCAGCGCTCGCCGGCCAAGCGCAGCAGCGGCGCCTCCTGCCCCGCGCCAAGCCGCTTCGAGCGGCGCTGGCGCGTTTCGGAGGCTTCCGTCGTCGACACCACCACGAAGGAATTGGGCGGTGCATCGTTCCCGGCGATGCTCTTCAGGACCGCGGCATTCGCTTCCTCGACCTGCTTTGCCCGGCGGAGCTGCTCCAGGAGTTCCCGCGACGGAGTCATCACGTAGGTGATATCGTCGATCCGCTTGCCCTGCTTGTCGAAATCCTTTTCGACGCGATCAAGGATACCCTCCTCGACCAGCGCGTCGACCGCGGCGGTAACGACGCGCAGCGTGTCGCGCCGGCGGCTCCATTCGTTCATGCCGCTGTACTTGACGATCTCGTCGGCGGTAAAGGTCACCGGCTTGGCGCCCTCGGCACGCAACGTCCGGAAATCACGCAATTCCCCGCACTCGACGGAGAGGCGGTTGTAGAGCCAGCGCGACACCGGGCTCTTCAGGCGCATCAGCCAGCGGTAGGAGACCGGCTGGAATTCCAGGTTCCGGATGGCCGAGGACACCAACGGGTTGAACTCCAGATAGGTCTCCTCGGTGGCCCCCTCCTCGCTCTCCTGATCGGCTCGGCCACGGATGGCCATGACAGGAAAGGCCGTGGATTCCAGGACGTTCGTCGTACGGCCGGGTTTGCGGCCCGGCTCTCCCGCCTTGGAGATGATGATGCGGGCACGCCCGAGCACCTCCAGCGCCTCACGGATGTTGGTCAGGTCCAGCGTCCGGTTGACCGCCCGCAGTTCTCGCTTGATCTCGTACAGAGAGAACTTCATCTGAACCTTGTCACGGTCCTCCCCTGCCAGCGACAGCCGGGGCCGGTCCATGGCAAGACGGCGGATCACCTGCTCGACGATCTGTTCGCGCTCGCCGGGGAACACCTCCACCTCGACCATGCTCGCGGGGTCGTTCCCGACGGCCGCGACGGCGGGGTCGCCGTCGCGCTTCGGCGGTGCCCGGTAGATGCGCGCGGGTTGCAGGGTCAGGCGGTAGGCCCGCCCCTGGAACACGAAGTCACGGTGCACCGACTTCAGGAAATGGTCCTTGCCCGCCGGCGCCTCGCCGGCCGCGGCCTCATCGCGCCCGCTGGGTCCGCGGGGAAGGAAGACGAAGCGCGGGGCCACATCGTACATGGCGATGAGATGGGACTGCGAACGATCCTCGTGCTCGAACAGCACCAACTGTGCCGCGGTCGTCGCTACCCGGTTGCCATTGCTCATCCGCACCTCCCGATCGGCTCGACGATAGCGCCGGGGCCGCGGGGGGACAAGCGGAGGCCCCCGATCCACCCCGATCGGGCCTGTCGGAAAAACCCGCGGATGGGTCGTGCCGGCCCGCGATGATGTCGGAAAAACCCGCGTTCCGCACCGGCGCGGCCCCCGGTCCGGCACCCCACCGACCCGGCGGCGGCGACTCGGAATGAGACTATATCGGAGCGGCCGGATCGGAGCGGCCGGCGAACATCGCGGGTTTTTCCGACACCTCTGGCCGCAGCACACGCGCTGTCTCCCCCCTGCCCCACCGCTTTTCCGGCGGGCGCGGAACCGATCGCGGGTTTTTCCGACAGGGAAGGCAGCTCCCGGAGGCGATAACCGCGCCGTCGACGCGCGGGTTTGCACGCCATACCAGATTGAGGGAATGGCTTCATAGTGACCACGACATCTCGTGGTTCACGCGAATCGCGGGTTTTCCTGCCATGCTCCCGCCTTCAGCCATCTCCCGCGGAACGCGGGTATTTGCGACCGATCGTCCGCGCTCATCGGCGGATACAGCCCGGCCGGCACTCCGATTCGCGCCGGCTTCGCGGGTTTCCCCGACAGGATCGCGGGTTATCGCGACATCATCGCGGGTTTGAGCGATCCACACGCGGCGGCCGGCGACATGTCGGGGATACCCGCGATTTGCCGCCGTGACGGCGGCTCGGGAATCCTTCCTCCAGGAGCGCCGGCGGCCCTGGCCGGTGCCGACCGCCTATGGAGACCGTCGATGTCCGACACGACCACCGCCAGTCCCGCCGACGCCGGCCGCTGGGGGCGCATTCCGGCCTGGTGGCTCGACCACCCCGACCTCGACGCCGACGGCCTGGCCGTGCTGGCGGCGCTGGCCACCTACGCCGACGAGACCGGAACCTGCTGGCCGTCCCAATCGACGCTCGCGGCCAAACTGAAGCGCTCCCGCCCCACGGTCAACCGCATCCGCCAGCGCCTGCATGATCTGGGACTGGTGGACATCGAGCGCCGGCACGGCCGCGACGGCGCCAGCCTGTCCTGCCTGTACCGGTTGCATTTCCTTCCCGGCACCGCCATGTCGAGGGCCGCCCCGACGGTCTTCGACGTGAACGGCGAACCGGGCAGGGGCGGGCCGGACAGGGATGACTCGCCCCCGCACACCCCCCGTCCACAGGCGAGTCAGCAACAGGTCCATTCCGAACAGACTCCGGACTCGCCCGCCGGCGCGGGGTCATCGCCGAACGAGGTTCCCGCGGACTGGCAGCCCGCAGCCGACGATCTGGAGTGGGCGGCCGCCCGCTTCGGCCACGTAGACCTGGCACGCCATGTGGAAGGCTTCCTGCTGCGCTGCCGCGCCCATGGCTACCGCTACCGCGACGTCGGCGCCGCCTGGCGCGCCTGGCTGGCCCAGGACGCCGCCGCCGGAAAAGTCCCACCCGCCGCGGCTCCGGCCCGTGTGAACCACGGGACCCGGTCCACCGCCTCCGCCGCCGCCGCGGAACGGCGCGTCGACGCCTGGGCCGCCGCCGCAGCCCGGCTGCGCCGTCCTTCCGTCCCGTCCGCTTGGTCGTGAGGATCGCCATGGCCGCCGATATCGCCCCGTTTCCCGCCTGCCCTGCCCTGCCCTTCGATCCGTCCCTGCCCGCACCGGCCCGTCGTGACGGTTTGATTGCTGCCCTGCCCGCTCCATTGCGCGGCGCTCGCCTCCGGCTATACCGAGCGCCGTTCGTGCTTTGCCGACGACGGCTTCGGCGACGTGACGGAGCGCTGGACGCCGCCGCAGACGGTGACGGCCCGGCAGGCGGCGCTCGCCGGTCAGGCACTGGCCGACCTCGAGGCTACCGTGCTGGCACCGGCACCGCCGGAGCGTCTGCTGGCCCGTGTCCTCGCGCTGCTCAGCCACTATCCGGCCAAGGGCCTGACACCGGAGGTGGAGCAAATGGTGGCGCTCGACTGGGCTGACGACCTCGGCGAGTACCCTGCCTGGGCGGTGGACGCGGCGGCGCGCGCGTGGCGGCGAACGCGCAAGTGGCGGCCGTCCATCGCCGAGATGCGGGTCCTGTGCGCCGAAGCCTGTACCCAGGAACGCGCGCTTGCGGAGCGTCTGCGTGCCGTCGCCGGGCAGGCGCCGGCCGGGCAGGGTGCGGCCGGCCGGGTGACGGCACTGGCCGCAGGCGCAATTCGCCGCATGGGCTGAAGGCGGTGGACGGGGTGTGCGAATTCTCACACACCCGACCACCTGTCGCCGGGCCGCCACACCGCCCGGCGGACGGTCAACCATGGCTCCGTCAACTCGTTGACCGAAGTTCCGTCAACTCCTACAGTCACCGGTGACGAGGCGGTCCGGGAAGCGGGAGATGCGCGGCGAGACAATGAAGGCGTTCCGGGAACGCCGCGGCCTGAACCAGGCGGCGTTCGCCGGCTGGTTGAACGAGCGGCTGCAGCGACGCTACGACAACCGACGGGTCAGCCGCTGGGAAAGCGGAGCGGAGGCGATCCCCCGACCTGTCGCCGCCCTGCTGCGGCAAGAGGCCAAGGGCATGGAACTGGGCGGCGGCCCGGCGCTGACCGTGGCCGTCGCCAATCAGAAGGGCGGCGTGGGCAAGACGGTGACCGCCGTCAACCTGGCGACGCTGCTGGCGCGCCGCGCCTCGGTGCTGCTGGTCGATCTGGATCCACAGGCCAACGCGACGTTGCACGTCGGTGTCAATGCGATGGAGCTGCAGGAACGTCGGCGTACCCTGACCAACGTCATCCGCGGCGAGGCGGCGCTGACGGACGTGGTGCTGACGCTGGACAGCGGCCTGCAGATCGTCCCATCCAGCATCGGCCTCAGTGAGGTGGAGGCGGAGTTGATGTCGGAGCCCCTGGGCGCCCTGACGATGCGCGAGCTGCTGGCCGAGGCCCGGAAGATCTTCGACTGCATCATCATCGATACGGCCCCCAACCTGGGCATGCTGACGGTGAACGGCATCACCGCGTCGGATACGGTCCTGATCCCCTGCCAGCCGGAGATGCCGGCGATCATCGGCATCGAGTATCTGCTGCGCACCATCAACAAGGTGCAGCGTCGCACCAACGCCACCCTGTCGGTGCTGGGCATCCTGCCCAGCATGTACAGCGCCCGCCTAACCAGCGACCGCGCCATGCTGGACGCCATGCGCGAACGCTACGAGGCGTTTCGCATCTTCGACCCCATTGCGCGATCCACCACCTTTTCGCAAGCCAACGCGGCGGCGCTGCCGACGGTACTGGCTGCCGCCGACTTCCCCGGCCGCGAGGTCTACGAGGTTCTGGCGGACGCGGTGCTCGCCGAACGCGCCAAGCGCCTGGAGGCCGTCCATGCCGCCTAAGATCAAGCCCAACACGGAGTTCCTGAAATCGGTCGGCGACGGTGTCGACCCCATCTTCCGCTCCTTGCGCCATGGCCCGCAGATTATCGAGGCCGACGTGGAGCGGATCGAGGCCAACCCCGACCAGCCCCGCCGCCACTTCGACGAAGCTGAGCTGCGCGCGCTGGCGGACTCCATCGAAAAGCATGGACTGCAGCAGCCTGTCGGCCTCAAGCAGCTTGAACCGGGACGCTGGCAGCTCGTCTACGGCGAGCGCCGCCTGCGCGCCTGTCGGCTGCTGGGGCGGCAGACCATCTTTGGCACGTTGGTCAACGCCGCCGATACCGACGAGATCGCGCTCATCGAGAATCTGCACCGCGCCGACCTGTTGCCCCTGGAGGAGGCCACCGCCTTCCGGGCCCTGATGCAGCGGCACGGCTATTCCCAGGCCGCGCTTGCCGCCGTCGTCGGCCGCGACCGCGCCGACGTCAACCGCACCTTGAAGCTTCTGGACTTGCCCGACGCCATCCGCGAAGCTCTGCCCGCCGTGAAGCCGGCCCCGGCGCGCTACCGCCTGTACAAGCTGGCGGCCGAGAAGGACCCGGCGCGCCAAGCCGCTTTGTGGGAGACGATCCGACGCGAAACCGCACCCTCCCCCGATGAAGGGACGGAGGCCGGCGTCGCGCAGCCGGCACACCCGGCCCGGTTGCCGCGCGGCAGCGGTGCCGCGCTGGACGCCTTGCTGCGCACTGCCCGTGCGGTCACCAAGGATCCGCACGCCCTGCGCGGCCGACCGGTCGCCGCTGCCGAGCGGGAATCGCTGCTGCGCCTGCGCGACGCGATCGACGCCGTGCTGGCGGACGACGCCGACGGGTGAGGAACCGAGGTGTGAGAATTCTCACACCCCCTCCCCCTCCCCCACCCCGACGGCGGGTTTGGGCGATCCGCTCTCCCGCAGGATTCCGTCAGGTCTCGCGCCATGCCCGGAACTGAATCGGAGGAGGACGCGAGGAAGGACTCGGGCGTCGACGTCATGACCGTCGCTGGCGCCATCACCGGTGAGTGTGGCCACCGGACCGATGATCCGGTCGAGCGAGGGATCAGCGGCACTCTCCGGTTTGGCAGGCGGGGAAGATGCTGGTGGCGGAAGTCCCGGCCTGCCCTTCGAAGCCCGGCGCCTGACGGCTTCCCCGTTCAGTCCGTCACCACTCAAACGAAGCGAACGCCTTGACGATCGCGTCGTAGGCCATCCGCAGGGGCAGATCGCGGAGATCTTCGTCCCCTGAGATGATCCAGAGGTTGGCGACCATGGTCGGTGACACGACATCGAGCAAGCGGAGTTGGTCCGAGTACATCGTCGAGTAGGTTGGCAACAGGCTGATGCCGCCTCCGGCAAGCGTCATCTGCCCGACAGACGACGATCACCCGGTCGTCACGGCCGACTCGCCAGCCGCCTCCACCACGTGGTTCCAGCTGCCGAGCGAACGCTCGCTACGGAACCACGCGTAGTCGGCCAGCGTCACAATCCGGTGTTGGGCTATGGCGTCGAACCGGTGCGGGAGCGTGCCGGCCCGGGTGGCATAAGCGTCCGACGCAAACGGGACGAAGCGGATGGAGGCCAGGCGCCGGATGCGATCGCTCGGTGAAGCGAGGGGCAGATCCTCCGGCGCCGATCAGGCGATCCGGATGTCGCAGGGGCCGGGAGCGTGCGGCGCTACCAGTTGGACCGGCGGCAACTCGATGCCCGGACGCCGCGCCGCGCCGCCGAGCGGGCCGTATTCGGGCCCGTAAAGCAACGGCGACAGCAGGTAGGTCGAAACACCCTCCGACGCCAGAATGGTGACTTTGCGCCGGAGGCGCTTTCCGACGTCGAGGATCCCGGCTTCGAACTCCCTGGCCGTTTCCTCGACCCGATGGGCCAGCGTGAGCAGGGTCTGCCCGCCTCGGTCAGCGTAACGCCCGTCGTACTCCGGCAAAACAGGCGGGCCCCGGCCATCGCCTCGAGCGCGGAAATCCGCCGGCTGATGGGGGTGACGCCATAAAACGGACGAGAATATACGCTAAGCGGACAAATCAAGAACGTTGATGGCTCGCGTTAGCACAGCTGGACTGAGATATGAGTGCTACCAGCTATGCCGCGGATGGAAGATGTGCGTGTGGCCCTTGGATGGATCCGGCATGAAACCAAGCGCCTCCCAGAATGCTGAGGCATTGGCGGCGCCTGCGTTGACCATCACTGGGCATCTCAAGGGTTCGGATCTTTCAAGTAGAGAGAGAGCCAGTTTGCGCCCGATACCGAGACGCCGAAACGGCGCTCGAACATAGAAGCGCCGCATGCGCAATGCGCCTGTGACGGCAGGGTCGATCGTTATTCCTCCAATCCCAACCAGCTCGCTTCCAACGTAGGCGGCAAGTAGTGCCTCTTCTTCGCGGGCGAAGCGCACCCTGTTCGACTTCCACTCGGTCACGAGCCGCTCCAGAAACTGGTAGCCCTCGCAAGCGGCCTCGGTTCGCAGGACGTCGATACCCAGGGGCAAATCATCAAGAACAGGGGCAAGGTGAATTGCTGAATTCATCCATTGACCTCGTCTACATATCGGTGCCGTTTGACAATTTCTGCCACCGTGTTTTTGCTCAGCCCCAATTCCCGGCCGATCAGGCGATAGCTGCGCCCTTGTGCCACAAGAGCCAGCACCTTGGGCGCCAGCCGGTCCGACTTCGGCCGTTGCCCAGGCTGCCGGCCGAGCGTCTTGCCGCGGGCCTTGGCCGCGGCGAGGCCGGATCGCACCCGTTCGCGCAGCAGGTCGCGTTCGAACTCGGCGATGCCGGCCAGCACGGTGGCCATCATGCGGCCGGCGGCGCTCGCCAGGTCGAAGGTCATGCCGCTCAGTGCGATCACCGAAACCCGCCGGCCCTCCAACTCACGCAACATCTCCAGCAGGTCGAGGGTGCTGCGCCCCCACCGCGACAGTTCCGTCACCAGGACGACCCTCCGTGCCAATGAAGGTGAGACACCATCCCCCCTGAAGTTTAAGCTCGAGGGCGTAGGAAACTGATTGCGTGGTCATGCCGAACAAGACGTCCCTGCCAGCCACCGGAGCTGGCGCCGCCCCTGACATCGGTGAGAAGCCGCGGGTTGTTGCTGCGCCTGCGGCAGCCTCCCCGGAACTGTCGCCCCGTGCGAAACGCCGGACCTTCACGGCGGCGGAGAAGCTGCGCATTCTGGCCGAAACGGATCGGGCGGCGGACACCGGCGGGATCGCCGCCATTCTGCGCCGGGAAGGTCTGTACTCGTCCGCCCTGACCGACTGGCGCCGGCAACGCGACGCTGGCGCTTTCGAGGCGCTGAAGCCGCTCAAGCGCGGGCCGAAGGCGGTGCCCGCCAATCCGCTGGAAGCGGAGTTGGCCAAGGCCCGCCAGGACATTGCTCGCCTCCAGCGCCGGCTGGAGCGGGCCGAGGCGGTTATCGATGTCCAGAAAAAATTCTCCGCCCTTCCGGGGATTGCCTTGCCTCCCGTCGACAGCGACGAGACGCCGCAATGAGCGCGGTTACCGCCTTGGCCCCCGGCCGCGGTCTTGTGAGCGCGGCCTGCGCCGCCGTGGGCGTGTCGCGCGCCAGTGTCCATCGGCATCGATCCCGGCCGGCCGGTCGGGAGCCGGCGCCGCGCCCCCGGCCGCCCCGGGCGCTTGCGGCCCGAGAACGCCAGACGGTGCTCGCCCTTCTGCGCGAGCCGCGCTTTGTCGATCTCGCCCCGGCAGAGGTCTACGCCACCCTGCTCGATGAAGGCGTCTATCATTGCTCCATCCGCACCATGTACCACCTGCTGGCCGAACATGATGAGGTCCGGGACCGCCGCGACCAACTCCGCCATCCGGTCTACCGGAAGCCCGAGTTGCTGGCCAAAGCCCCCAACGAGGTCTGGTCCTGGGATATCACCAAGCTGATGGGGCCAGCGAAGTGGTCCTATTATTACCTCTACGTCATTCTCGACATCTTCAGCCGCCGGGTGGTGGGCTGGTGTGTCGCTAATGCCGAGAGCGCCACCCTGTTTAAGGCGCTGTTCGAGGAGACGCTGGCCAAGCACGCCGCCCCGCCCGGCCAGCTGACCCTGCACACCGATCGCGGCGGCCCGATGAAGGCCAAGGCCACCGCTCTCCTGCTCGCCGACCTCGGCGTCACCAAATCACACAGCCGGCCCCACACCTCCAACGACAACCCATTCTCCGAGGCCCACTTCAAGACCCTGAAATATCAGCCGGAATTCCCCAAGCGCTTCGGCTCCATCGAGGATGCCAGGGCCTTCTGCCGAGATTTCTTCACCTGGTACAACCGGGATCACCATCATGCCGGCATCGGCCTGATGACCCCCGATCAGGTGCATTACGGGCAAGCCGACGCCGTCCATGCCGCCCGCCAGGAAACCCTCAACCGCGCCTTCCGTCTCAACCCGGAACGCTTCGTTCGCAAAGCGCCCGAACCGCCCGCCAAGCCCATCGAAGCCTGGATCAATCCGCCGCAAAAACCGGAGAGCATCCAAGCCTAATTCATAACTCGGGCTGTCTCACTATCGTTGACACGTTCCGCGGCCTCGATGCCAGGAGCGTCCTCGGCTTCGCCTACTGGGTGGTCCGGGACGCGTGGCTCCTGCTGTTGGTCCTCGCCATCGTCCTCGCGCTCGCCGGCGTCCTCGCCGTCGCGGCTCGACGGCCCGTGGCGCTCCGAAGACTGGAGATGCCCCTCCTGCTGACGGTGCTGGCCGCCGGTGGGCTGGTCCTCGCCGCGACGCTCGGGTCGGACCGGGCGTCCCGCCAGGTGCCGGCGCTGCTCACCGACGGCTACCACAATTTCCCGCGGATCACTGTGGTGGCGAAGGCGGGCTCCGGCCTGGCCGGCTTCTTATCCGAGCGGGGCCAGCTCGGCGCCAGCACCTGCCTGCGCAAGGTGTTCATGGACCGCCGCAACCTCTACGCCTACCCCGGCTACAAGAGCCTACAGGGCCAGCGCCCCAACGTCCTCATCCTACCCTTGAGCGAGATCGTCGCCATCGAGGTCATCGGCAATCCCGGCCTCTGCGAGCCGTGAGGGGCGTGGTCATCCCCTTTCGCTTCAGGCCGCACCTTACGCAGCATACCGGCCGGTACGTCCCACCACCTCGGCCACCAAGTCCGGTTCCCGCTCGATCACAAACAGTAGGGTGCGCGTGCTCGCTTCTGGTTGGTAGCGTCCTTGCTCCCAATCCCGAACCGTGCCGAGTGGAAAGCCGAAGCGCTCGGCGAACTCTCGCTGAGAGAGTTTAAGTTTGGCCCGGATGCCACGGACCGACACGCCACCAGATGGATGGACAACGCGCACGGCGTCGGCTGGCGCGTCCGACAGGTCGGGCGGCGCATCGGGGTTCTCTGCGATCTGACGGGCTATGTCCGCGTCGGTCATCGCATCGATCGCCTGCCAGTCCATCGCCGCGAGGGCGATCTTCTCCTTTTCGGTCAGAGGACGGTCAACCATAGGTCTTGATCTCCCTTGCGTTGCATTTGCGCATCGAAATGATGTGACGACCGCCGCTACGTGGCGTGTAACAGCACACGAACAACCGGCCGGCGATGTAACCAAAGGCGTTGATACGGATCTCGCCGTAATCACGGCGGACGTCTTCCACCTCTACCGTAAGATTGTCGAACAGGAGGCTAGCGAGTTCGAAGCTCACCTTGTGCTTGGCGATATTCGTGACGTACTTCGTTTCATCCCAGGTAAACATAACCAGCGCCCCAAATGACGCGTTCATAGTACGGGCTGCCCGCATCATTGTCAACAGAATGGTACGGGCTGCCCGCACAAATCTGGTGTCAGTCCGGCCGCCTGCCCCGGTGCAACCCCTGAGCGGGCGCAGGCCCTTACAATGGCCGCACCGGCGACGGCGGCGACCGTGCGCGTCGATCTGGGCCGTCACCAGAACGCGCTGCAGGCCGGCCAGAGTCGCCTTGCTCTCGGCCAGGCTCAGCCCGAGTGTCGCCGCCTGACCGGCTTCGGTGCGCTCACCCTCGGAGATCACGTGCCGCGTCACCGCACCGCCCTCGCCCGTCATCTCCACCCTGACCCGCCACTTCATCGCGCCCCCGACCGCTGCCATCCGAACGCGCCCTACCATCCTCCCCCAGGTTTGCGACGGTCTCCGCCATATCTGGCCGGCCTATGATTCCTCGCCGCCACCGTCCGGTTCCAGCAATCCCTGCTCGCGGGCGCGGTCGAGCAACGCCTTGACGCTCGACGGCGCCCAGGTCCGGGCTCCCGTCGCCGTGAGAACGCCCTGGCGTTCGAGCTGCCGGCCGATGCGGGCCAACGTCGGCTTCTCGCCGTCCGCCGCGTTGTGGATGGTCGCCACCAGTTCCACCAGGCGCTTGTCCTGCGCGACCGCCTTCTTCGAGCGGCGCGGCGCCGCCTTGAGCAGATCGGGTTCGGCCAGACCGTCGGCGACCAGGCGCTTCACGGCGCGGATCAGCGCGTCGCGTGTCCAGGGTGTCGCGCTGTCGCCGGGACGCTTCTTCATCGCGGTGTTGAGCACGTCAACCACCCGATCCCAGGGATGGTCGGGCCGCAGGCGGCGCACGATCGGAAGGAACTCGCCGGCCCCACCGGCCACCCGCTCGCTCAGGCGGTCGTCGCGCGCACGAGCGACCCGGCGGCGGGCGAGCGGGTCCCTCGCGATGAGCCCCGGGTTGCCGGGTTTCTTGCCGATGGCCTTGGCTGCCCGCACGCCGGCCTTGGTGCGCTCGCGGATGAGGGAGCGCTCGAACTCCGCCACCGCGCCGAGGATCTGCAGGGTGAACTTGCCCTGCGGGCTGCCGGTGTCGATGGGATCGCCCAGAGACTTGAACGCCACCCCCTTGCGCTCCAGCGTGTCGATCACATCCAACAAGTGGGAGAGCGATCGGGCCAGGCGGTCGATGCGCACCACCACCAGGGTATCACCCTTCCTCACCCGGCCGAGCACCGCCTTGAGCTGCGGGCGGTCGCGATCGGCGCCCGAGGCGTTCTCGCGGAAGATCTCGGTGCAGCCGAAGCGCTTCAGGTCGAGGATCTGAGCCTCGGTCGACTGGTCCTCGGTGGAGACCCGTGCGTAGCCGATGAGCGTCATGTCCTGCCCTGCCCTGCGTAACGGCCGCCGGAATGCGGCCGCACGCACGCCATAGCACCGGCGCCCCCCGAATTTCAATCCTTGCACCGGCTGTCAACCGGGCGGTTGAAACCACGTGGAAAATGGCGTCGGACTCGCTGCCTCCCTGAATCGCCCGGTTCCGGGGTGACCGAAGCTGCCGTAGGGAAGGCCCCGTGGGATCGGACCGGGCTCCGGAGGCATCGGGTGTCCACCCGAATGCCCGATCGCGTTTCGCTCGTTCGGCTTTCGAGATTGGAACCGCCGGTTCCTTCAAGCCCCCGAGAATCCTACCCTCCCGCGGATTGTCCGAGGGAGACGGAGCGGCCCTGCGCCCCGACAGGTTCGTCAGGCTACGCTGCTCCGCTGACATGCGCTCCGGCGGAAAAAGACCGTCCCGGGGGGAGTGATGGCGCCTATGGCAATTGTCATCTTGCGGCGATGCCGGTCCTTCCTCGACTCCGTCCATCGACGGAGGAGGAAAAACATCATGGTTGCGGAAACCAGACATTCAATAATTTCGGAATCGTGGACGATATCCCTCTCTGGGCATTAGGTTTCCGGCTTCGAAATCGTTTTACCGGACTGCCATGTCCGGCTGACGGCGCACCAGGGCAGCTTCGTGGTCCCACGGGCGCTGGTGCCACGTTGTTGCACGGACGGATCTGGTGGGGTCGGTCGGGGCGCCATTCTTCGTCAGCTGGATTTCCCGCGATGCCGCACAAGGCGAACGCCGCTCACAGCCATCACATCCTGCGACCGAAACGCAAAGTGACGAACTGGGCCGAGTACGGCGCCTCCCTGCGCCAGCGGGGCAGCCTCACGGTCTGGTTCACCGAGGACGCAATCGCGCACTGGAAGGCGGCGCCATGGACCACGCCTGGCGGACAGCTCAGCTACTCCGACTTGGCGATCATGACGGGGCTGATGCTGCGCGCCGTGTTCCGTCTGGCGTTGCGCCAGACCGAAGGGCTTCTCGCTTCCGTCCTGCATCTGCCCGGCCTTGACCTGCCGGTGCCCGATCATTCCACTCTTGCCCGCCGCGCCCGGACGGTGACGCTGCCGGAAGCGCCGCGCTCAACCGGCGGGTCCAACCACCTGCTGGTGGACAGCACCGGGCCGACGCCGTGCTCAGCGACACGGCCGCGACCGCGCCCACCCAGCGCGACCGCCACATCCAGGCGATCACGGGACCGGGCGGATGGCTTGGCAGCGCAGCAGCGGCTGCAATGAGATGGCAAAGGTCGAGGGACAGATCGGATGCTGGAAGCAGGTTCTCGGACCGGCCCTGCGCTTCCACTCCGACCGGGCGCAGGCCACCGAGGTCGCCGCCGCCGCCGCCGTGCTCAACCGCATGCTCGACCTCGGGCGCCCGAACTCCGTCCGCGCCGCCTGATCAGCGGTGGGGTCGGCGATCTCCCGACTTCGTCACCTCGCTGCAACACGCCGGCGTCGGCGCAAGGCGGCCGTATCGGGTGGCACGTCATCGATTCCCCATGCCCCGCCCCGGCCGACGAATCACCCTCAGCCTGACGGCGCTCTGACGATCGGGCGGCCGGCCTTCCTCTTCCTTGCGACCGACCCAGCGGCCGAAGATGCGGGCGAGCAGACGCGAAAGATCGTCCATGATCAGGAAGACGGAGGGGACGACGGCGAGGCTCAGGAGCGTCGAGGCGGTGATTCCACCGATGACGGCGATGGCCATCGGCGCACGGAAAGACCCGCCCTCGCCGACGCCGAGCGCGGAGGGCAGCATGCCCGCGGACATAGCGATCGAGGTCATGATGATCGGGCGGGCGCGCGTGCGCCCGGCCTCGATGATGGCGGCCCTGCGGTCGGCACCGCGACGCATCCTTTCGATGCCGACGTCGACCAGCAGGATGGCGTTCTTGCTGACGATGCCCATCAGCATAAGAATGCCGATCAGCACCGGCAACGACAGCGGGTTCTGAGTGAGGATGAGGCCGGCCGCGACACCGCCGATGGCGAGCGGCAGCGAGAACAGGATGGTGAACGGCTGCACCACGTCCCGGAAGAGCAGGATCAGGACCACCAGCACCATCATCAGGCCCAGCAGCATGGCGTCGCCGAAGCTTTGCTGCAATTCCCCCTGCACCTCGACGTCGCCGCTTTCGAACAGCTCGACCGTCGCCGGCAACCCCGCCTCGGCCGCGATCTCCCGGAAGCGGTCGGACGCCGTGTCAAGAGCAACCCCCGCCGGCAGATCGGCGCCGAGCCCGACGACGCGGGCACGGTCGTAGCGCCGGATCGAGCTGGGCCCCTCCGCGAAGCCGATGCCGGCGACGCTCGACAGCGGCACCAGTGCCCCGGACGCCGTGGGGACCTTCAAGTTGCGGATCGCCGCAGGATCGCCGCGGACATTGCGGTCGAGCTGGACCCGGATCGGGATCAGCCGCCCGTCGAGCGCGATCTTCGTCAGCTCTCCGTCGCCGCCGCCGATGGTGGCGACCCGCACGACCTCGGACACCTGCTCGGCGGTGATGCCGAGACGGGCCAGGCGCTCGTCCCGCGGCCGGATCCACAGTTCCGGCCGCGGCAGGGTACCGTCCGCGCCGACGTTGGCGAGCAGCGGATCCTGACGCAGCTTCGCCTCCAGCGTCGCCACCGCCGCGTCCAGGTCCGCGTCGTGCTCGGACAGCAGATTGAAGGACAGCTCGCGCTCCCCTTCCTCGTTCATCTTGAAGACGCGCGCGTCGGGCAGCGCGCGCAGCCGCGCGAGGATCTCCGCCTCGATCCGCCATTGCGGCGTGGTGCGTCCGGCCGCCGGCCGCTTCGGCAGGTGCGGCCCGATCAGCGGGATCCCGCCGATCACGTCGTTGACGAGCGTGGTGACCAGGGAATGGTCGAGCTTGTCGAGAAGCACGGTGACGGCGGCGCGGCGCACCTCGCGGTCGCCGGCCGGCGACGTGCCGCCGAGCACGAAGATGTTCGCAATCCCGTCAACGTCCTTGAGCCGCTCATGGAGCGCCATCGCGGTGCGTTCCGTGTCCTCCAGCATCGCGCCCGGCGGCAGCTCGACCGATAGGCTGATCCGCCCGTTGTCCTCCGGCGGCAGGAAACTGCCGGGAATCTGGGCCAGGAGGTAGACCGAGAGGGCCAGTCCGCCGACGGCGGCGAGCAGCGTGGTGTACCGCCAGCGGGTCGTCGCGCCGATCAGCGCCGTGTAGAATGCCATGATGCCGCTGTCGCCGCGGCCATGACGGCCGTCGCCGGCCCCCGCCGGGCGCGCCAGGTAGGCCGCCAGGACGGGCGTGATCAGCCGGGCGACCAGCAGGGAGAAGAGGACCGCGATCGCGACCGTCAGACCGAACTGGATGAAGTATTGCCCGGCGACGCCTGGCATGAAGGAGACGGGCAGGAACACCGCGACGATCGCCAGGGTGGTGGCGATGACCGCCAGGCCGATCTCGTCGGCGGCGTCCATCGCGGCACGGAAGGGCGACTTGCCCATGCGGGCGTGCCGCTCGATGTTCTCGATCTCCACGATCGCGTCATCGATGAGGATACCCGTGGCCAGGGTCATAGCCAGGAGGCTGACGAGGTTCAACGAGAAGCCGAGGAGGTCTATGACCCAGAAGGTCGGGACGGCCGAGAGCGGCAGGGCGACCGCCGCGAACAGGGTGGACCGCCAGTCGCGCAGGAAGACCATCACGATGACGACCGCCAGCACTGCGCCTTCGACCAGCGTGTGAAGGGCGGCCTCGTAGGTCCCGTAGGTCATGTACACCGAATCGTCGACCAGGGCGATGGCGACATCCGGGTGCCGCATGCGCAGTGCGTCCAGCGTCCGGGCCACCGCCTCGGCGACGGTCACCTCGCTGGCGCCCCTGGCACGGAACACCGCGAACGTGACGACCGGACGGCCGCCGAAGCGGGCGAAGGACTGCGGCTCCCGGTAGGTGTCGGCCACGCGGCCAAGCTCCGACAGGCGGACGAAGCGGCCGTTCGGCAGCCCGATCATCGTGTTGGCCAGCCCGGCCACGTCCCGCGTGTCGCCCAGCAGCCGGATGGCCTGCTCGAGGCCGCCCACCTCGCCCCGGCCGGACCCGATATCCAGGTTCATCCGTCGGAGCTGGTCGTTGACCGCGGCCGCGGTGACGCCGAAGGAATTCAGCCGGTCCGCGTCGAGCTCGATGCGGACCTCGCGATCGGAGCCGCCATGGCGGTCGACCCGGCCGATGCCGCGCTGCCCCTGGAGGGCCCGGATGATCGTGTCGTCGACGAACCAGGAGAGTTCCTCGAGCGTCATGCCGGGGGAGGAGACCGCGAAGGTCTGGATCGCCTGGCCCTCGACGTCGACCGTCGACACGATCGGGGCGTCGATCGTGGCCGGAAGGTCCCCGCGGATGCGGTCGACCGCGTCCTTGACGTCCTGCACCGCCCGGGAGGTTGAGACCTCCAGGCGGAAGATGACGGACGTCGTGGACCGCCCGTCCGTGATCGTGGACTGCACGTGGTGGACGCCTGCGATGCCGGCGACCTCGTCCTCGATGGGTTCGGTGACCTGGGTTTCGAGTTCGGCGGGCGTAGCACCGTTCTGGGTGACCTCGATCGAGACGATCGGCACATCGATGTTGGGAAGCTGCGTGATCGGCAGGGTGCCGAAGGATTGCCAGCCCAGCATGAGGAGCACGACGAACGCCAGGATCGGCGGGACGGGATTGCGGATGGCCCAGGCGGAGACGTTCATGGCCCGGGGTCCGTTCCACGGGTTGCCGGGGGCGCCGGTTCGACCGCACGGATGCGGTCGCCGTCGCGCACGAAGACGCCCGCTTTCGCCACCGCCCGGTCACCCGCCGCGAGACCGGACAGGATCTCGACGAAGGGGCCGTCCTCTATGCCGACCGACACCGGCACCAGATGGACGACGCCGTCGTCCACCTTGCGGACGGCCGCCCCACCGTCGACCGACGTGATCGACGCGCGGGGCAGAATGACCGCCCGCTTCTCCTCGGCAATGAGGGTTGCGCTGGCGTACATGCCGGGCCGGGCGGCCGCCGTGTCGGCGAGGGCGATGTGGACGGTGCCGAGACGCGTCTGCGGGTCGACCGTCGGAGCGATCCGGCGGATCATCCCCGCAACGGCCGTGCCCCCTCCGGCCAGCTCGACCGTCGCCGGCATTCCGACCGCGAGCTTGCCGAGATCGGTCTCGGGAACCTCGGCCGCCATTTCGACCGCGCCATCGCGGATGATGGCATAGAGCGGTTGGCCGCCGCTGGCGATCGCCCCGACCTTGGCGTTCCGGACGGAGATTACGCCGCTGACCGGGGCCTTCACGGCGGTGCGTGCAAGACGCAGGTCGACGTCGTCGACGCGGGCACGCGCCACCCTGATGTCCGCGGTGGCGATGCCCAGGGCCTGCTCGGCCGAGCGCAGACGGGCCCGCGCCGCGGTGGCAAGGGCCGACAACCGGTCGGCCTCCGCCACCGAGACCGTCTGATTGCCCGACAGCCGTGCAGCCCGTTCCGCGACGCGGGTCGCCTCGTCGGCGTTCGCCCCGGCCTCGGCGAGTTGCGCTTGCGCCTGCGCCTGCGCGGCCTCCGCCTTCGCCAGGGAGGCCTCGGACTCGCTCTTCTCCAGACGAAGGGCGTCGTCGTTGAGAACGGCCAGCGTGCTGCCGCCTTCCACCCGGTCGCCACGATCGGCGGTCACCGCGCGGATGGACAGCCCGTCGACCAGCGGGGAGACGTAGACTTCCTCGACCGCCTCGATGGAACCGGTGGCAAGGACACGATCTCTGATCCGCCCCTCCACGGCCTCGACGACGACGATGGAGGGGGGTGTGTGCGTCGGTCCTGACTGTGCCGAGTCCCGGTCCGGGACACAGGCCGCCGCCATGAGCCCCATCGCCACACCGGCGCCGAGGACAGGAAGTTTGCGAATCATCTCACGAGGGCCCTTTACCAGCGATAGCTGACGCCGACCTGCGCCATGAACTGGTCCGCGCTGCCCTCGCGATCGACCAGCGGGCTGTCGGCGGCGTCGCCGAGCAGGCGGCCGTAACCCACCCCACCTATGGCCTGGATCGAATCGGTGAGTTTGTATGCGAGGGCGACGGCGACACCCGCGTCCTTGACTCCGGCTGCGGCGTCGTAGCGGGTGTAGCGACGGGCGGAGCGGGCGGCCTGGGCCGCGGTGACGCCGAACGTGTTGCCCATGTACTCGTCGTCGGCCCAGGTGACATACGACGTCACGCCGAGGCGCCCCCGCCCGCCGAACAGGTCGATGGCGTATTCCGCCTCCAAGGTGGCCGTGAGTCCCTTGCGGTCGCCGGTGATGTCGCGGGCGACCACGAGGCCGAGGTCCACCGGGCCGACGGCGTAGCCGAGCCGGACGACCCCCACCGCGCCGACGTCGAGGTCGCCGAGTCCCTTCAGGGCGTCGTTGTCGTCCTCCTTGCGTCCGAACTCGTAGCGGACGCCGAGGTCGAACCGCAGGCCGTCGGTCACGAAAGGGGTCGCGTAGAGCCCCGGTCCCCCGATGGTGGTGAGGCGCACGCGGTCCCGCCAGGACACCTCGACGATCGGCAGCGGCAGCACCTCGAACTCGTCGGACCCTTCGTAGTCCGGAATGTAGAGGGCGCCGGCCCCGACGGTGAAGGACCAGTCGCCGGGGGCACCGTCCTGCGCCGCCGCATTGGCGGCCGTCGTGTGAATCACCGCGGTCACGCAGAAGGCGGTCGCCAGGGCCATGCCGCGGCCGATGGATGCACGTCTCATGTGGATTATGCCCTATGTTGGGTCAGCGTCGGCGCGGACCTTGCCAGCGGTGCCTGAACCGGACCTGAACGCGGCGACGGGCGGCGACTCAGTTTCGCTTCAGGTTCCGGTGGGATCTTGTCGCCCGAACCAACCGGGAGTGAGGCATGCGCATCCTGCTCGTTGAGGACGACCCGCTGATCGGCGACGCCATCCGCGCGCGCCTGACCCGGGCCGGCATGACCGTCGACTGGCTCACGGACGGCAGCGGGCTCGACGCGGCCACCGGGATGGACGCCTTCGACCTGATGATCCTCGACCTCGGCCTGCCGGATCGCGACGGCCTGGACATCCTGCGGGAGCAGCGGGCGGGCGGCCATGGTCTGCCGATCCTCATCCTGAGCGCGCGCTACGAATTGGACAGCCGGGTGCGCGGCCTCGACCTCGGCGCCGACGACTACCTGGTCAAGCCGTTCGCCATGGAGGAGTTGATGGCCCGATGCCGCGCTCTTGCCCGCCGCCGCGGCGAACGCCGTGCGGAGATCCTGCGTTACCGCGATCTGCGGATTGACCCGGCGAGCCACGCCGTGCTGCGCGGCGACGAGAGCATCGTGCTCACGCCGAAGGTGTTCGCGCTGTTGCTGCTGTTCGTCGAGAACCAGGGCCGGGTGCTCACCCGCCACGCGCTGGAGGACCACCTCTACGGCTGGGGCGGCGAGGCTGAGAGCAACACGCTGGAGGTCTTCGTCTCGCAGATCCGCCGCAAGCTCGGTCCCGAGCTGATCCAGACGATCCGCGGGGTCGGCTACATGCTTCAGAGGGAGTGAGATGACATCGATCCGCGCGCGCCTGCAGCGCCGGCTGGCCTGGATGACCGCGTGCGTCTGGGTGCCGGCCTCCATCCTGATCGTCGGCGCCGTCGCGCTGGAATACAAGGAGTCCTTCCACGGCCGCACCGCTCACGCCGCACAGCTCATGCTGGCCTTCGCGGCAACCCAGCCAGCCGCGTCGGGCGTGATGCCGGTATTCGAGCAGCGGCACAGCTTCGATTTCGACGCCGACGACTACCTCGTCGTGATCAGCCGGAACGGCCAGCTCCTCTATGCGTCGGAGGCGCTGCCGGTGGATCGCCTGCTGGCCCTGCCCCTGGACGGCAGTGCCGCTATCGGCGGCGAGCTGTGGCTCCTCCACGGATCCGAGGACGAGAGCACCGGCACACGCGTCGTGATCGGCGTCGACGCGTGGGAACCGGTGCTCTCTTCGCTCCAGGTGGCGGGCCTGGTGGCCGTCTATGTCCTCACCGCAACGGCGCTGGTGGGCTTCGCCCTGATGGTCAGCATCCGCTCCAGCCTGACACCGCTCGGTGCCTTCGCGGGACAGGTCCGCGAGCGTGGTGAGGAGAATCTCGCCCCGCTGGACGAGACGGAGGCGCCGAGCGAGCTGCAGGGCGTCGCCCACGCGCTGAACGGGCTGATGGACCGTCTGCGGCTGGTGCTGGACCGCGAGCGCGACTTCGTCTCGGACGCGGCCCACGAGCTGCGCACACCGCTGACCGCCATCCGTGCCCAGGTGGAGGCCCTCGACGGCGACCTCCCCGACCACCTCCGGTCGCGGTTCGCCAACATCCTGGTTGCCACGGACAGAGCCGGGCGGTTGATCGCGCAACTCCTCGACGTCACCCGGTCGCAGTCGCTCGATCTGTCCCGGGACCGGGGATGCCGGATCGACCTGGTGGAACTCGTTCAGTCCGTCGTCGCCGAGCTGGTGCCGGCGGCCAATGTGCGTAACGTGGAAATCTCCCTGGACTCGCCCCGCTCCGCCGCCGTGACGGCCCACCCGGATCTGCTGACGATCGTGCTGCGCAACCTCGTCGACAACGCGGTCAAGTACGCCGACTCCCCGGGCCAGGTCGGCATCACGGTCGCCGCCGTCTACCCCGCCGCCATCGAGCTCATCGTGGAGGACGACGGGCCCGGCCTGTCAGCGGAGGCGTTCGAGCGTGCCTTCGAGCGGTTCCAGCGGCTCGGACGGTCCGGCGGCTCCGGGGTCGGCCTCGGGCTCTCGATCGTCGCCGAGCTGTGCCGCCGCATGGAGGTTCCGGTGGACCGGCTGGAGCCGGGCACGCTGGGCGGGCTGCGCATCCGCCTGCGACTGCCCGGTGCACGGCCGCCGGAGCTGCCGGACCACCGAACTTCGTACTATGGCTGACCGGGTGGAGGGCCGGGGGATCACCTCCGTTCGACGTTGGTGCAAAAAGGGCCGGGCCGGTGGCGGTCGGGAGGTCGATCGGGTATAGAGGCGGCCCGCTTGCGCCGAAACCCCGATGCCGTACAAGGCCAACGCCCGCCGCCGCCACAAGATCCCGAAGGCCCGGTACCGTGTCGAGAACTGGGCGGCCTACGACGCGGCGCTGCGCCGGCTCTCGGCGAAGCCAAGCTTCGCCTGACGCCGTCAGCGCAAGCGAAGCTTGCGCGAGAGGCGCGGCGACCTGACGATCCGGGTGACGCCCGAGGCGATCTCGGCGTGGACTCCACCGCCGATCGGACGACGGGGCCGGCCGGTCCGCTACTCCGACATCGCCATCGAGGCCGGGCTGATGCTGCGCCTGGCGTTAGGACGGCCGTGGCGGCAGACCGAAGGCATGCTGGGCTCGCTCATGCGCCAGCTTGGCCTTGAGATGCCGGTCCCCGATCACACGACGTTTTCCCGGCGCAGCGCCGACCTGGAGGTGGCGTCGGCCCCGGCGGCGGCGGACGGTCCGGTCACCGTGGTCATCGACTCCACCGGTCTGAAGGTGTTCGGCAGGGGCGAGTGGCACCTGGAGAAGCACGGCGGCACAGCGCGCCGGACCTGGCGCAGGCCGCACCTGGCCGTCGATCCCGGCACCGGCGAGATCCTCGCCTCGGAGTTGACAACCAACGAGGAAGGCGATGCCCCCCTGGTCGGCCCATTGCTCGACCGGATCACCCGCCCGATCGGCGCGGTCCTTGCTGACGGCGCGTACGATGGCGAGCCCGTCTATCGTGCCGTTGGCGAGCGTGCACCGGATGCCGAGGTGATTGTGCATCGGCGTTGAACTTCAGGCCAGCGCCTGAACTCGCCAAGACATTGACTACGCAGTGAAATTAAGGCATCCAGTGGCCCTCGGTCGGCGCCGGCTGTGGGCCACCAGAACCAGGATATTTCCTCGTAACTCCAAGCGCTTGGGCGGCGTGATCGCGTGGCCTCCGGTTCGGTGCCGATGCACACACACGACCACACAGCACGTCGGTGGCTGAGGCATTGTCCCCGGCCAGCAGCAAGAAGGCCGTCGCTGGCACGGCAACACGGAAGCGGAGAGAACTGCGCGGCAAACCCATTTCAGTCGTGGTCGTGGTTCTGGATTTCGGTCACGAGGGAGCCGTGATCGGAGAGCGCATGGTACGCTGGCGGCATGTTTAAGTCATCCTGTGGGCTGCCGCCGCCGATCGCGCAGTAGCCGGTGACCGTCGCGCCGGCCCCCTGCAGGTGCCCTGATAGTACTCCGTGCACGCCAGCGAGCTCGCTTGATTGTGGGTCGGTGCCCAGGTCTGGACCACCGTTCCGAGCAAGCTAATTTGTAGAAGTATGGACTTGACCTGACAGCCTGACCTGCCGGGGCGGGTGTCCGGCAGGTCAGGCTGTCAGGTCAAGTCCATACTTTTACACGTCACCACTGGGTTGGCGGTATCCGCCCTGACCGCACCGGTCCGGCCCGTGCCGAGTCAGCCAACTCGCCGCGATCTCGCCCCTGTGCTATGATGGCCGCCAAGGGAGGCGCTGTGAAGCGATAGCGCGGCATTGCCTTGCGAATAGAATTGCCTGAACCGATGATTTCGATAGTCGTTGCAACATACGATCGCCCTGCCTCGCTCAAGCAGTGCCTCGACCATGTGGAAGGGCAGTCGGCGCTTGCCCTGGTGGGAGAAATCATCGTCGTCGACGACGCATCCCCTACAGGGGATGCGCGGACCGTTGTGGAAGGGCACACCCTGCATCCGCGTATCCGGTTCCTGCGCCGAACCGTCAACGGCGGCCCCGGTCCGGCTCGCAACGACGCAATAGACGTTGCCCGTCATCCCACCACCCTGTTTCTCGACGACGATATCCTGATGGCCCCCGACACCCTGGCGACGCTTGCCGAAGCGGGGCTGCCGACCGGGCGGGATGATCCGTCCCTCATCGGACGCGTCGGATGGCACACGTCCGTCGCCGTCACGCCGTTCATGCAGTGGTTGACCAACGGCGGTCCGCTTTTTCCCTACGCCCGCATCACCGATCCCGACGACTGCCACTGGTCCCACTACATCACCTCGCTGGCCGCCAGCAGCACGGAACTCATCCGGGCGGAGCGGTTCACCGACCGCCTGCGCTGTCGCTACGAGGATCTGGAACTCGGCTACCGGCTGCAGCGGCGCCACGGCAACCGTCTACGCTATGTCGCCGGCGCCACCGCGGGCGATCTGCACGGCCGCGGACTGGTCGAATGGCTGAGGGCACTGCGCCGGATGGAGGCCGATCTCGTGCTTCTTTCGGCGCTGACCGGCGAGGAGATGGCCGAAGCGTTCGGCATCGTGCGTGCCAAAACCCTGACATCGTTCGCGACCCGCCCCCTGCTCCTGGCTCACGATCTGATCGGCACGCTGGAGCCGGGACGAACGATGCCGCCCCGCGTCGACAGCCATTACGGGGATCTATGGGAATGGCAGGCGCTCTGCCAATCCTACCGGGTCATCCAGAACTTTTTCCGCATTCTGTCGATCCGGGATGCGCTCGGGCTGGCGCCGCTGGACGCCGTGGATGCGGTGACCGACAGCACGCGATTTTCCGAACAGCTCCTCGACAGTCTGCAGGTGCAATCCCCGGCCATGGCGTCATGATCATGCCGGAATCGCCCGACGGCCGTCTTGCGCCGGAGAACCATCAGGGCATTTCAGGACGAAGGGACGAACCGTGAGCGACACTCGGATGGTGGAAGAGGCATTGGCACGATTGGCCGCCGGCGATCCCGGTCCGGCGGAGGTTCTGTACGAGGCCGAACGGACCGCGCTGCCGCCGGTGCGGGCTGATGCGCTCTTTGATCTGGGGCGTCTCGCCCTGGCGCTGGAACGGCCGACCGAGGCGCTGGATTTCCTCGACCGCGCGCTGGATCTCGCCCCCGACCTGGCCCCGGCGCACGTCGAACGCGGGCGTGCCCTGCGCCGTCTCGGCCACGAGCGGGAAGCCATCCGGGCGATGTGCCGTGGCGTCGCCATCGACCCCGACGCCCACGCCGCGCTCAATCGCCTGCGCTGGATGCTGGACGATGGCCGGCTGCGGACCCCCGGTGCCCTGTCCCGGCTGGCGCAGCGCGGCCTGCCGGTGGCCTCCGTCCTGGATGTCGGCGCCTCGGACGGCCAGTGGTCCCTGGCCGCGCAGACGGTCTGGCCGGACGCCCGCTACCATCTGATCGAAGCGTTCGAGCACTGGCGCGGCAAGCTGGAAAAGGTCTGCAACGCCCGGCCCGGCTTCAGCCACGTGATCGCCGCGGCCGGCGAGCGGGACGGCGACGTCTGGTTCCACAATGATCCCGACGCCCCTTACGGCGGGGCCGCGTCCCATCGCCCGCTCGACGGGGGCTGGAAGGTCCCCCAGGTCGCCCTGGCGGCGGAAGCCGAGCGAGCCGGGCTGGCCCCGCCCTATCTCATCAAGCTCGACACCCATGGCTTCGAGGTGCCGATCCTCGCGGGGGCGGAAGCGCTGTTCCCGCAGACCAGCCTCGTGGTGATCGAGGTCTACGTCTTTCACGTCCATCCCGAAGCCCTGCTGTTCCACGAGATCTGTGCCCGGATGGCCGAGCGGGGCTTTCGCCCCATCGATCTGTCGGAACCGCTGTGGCGTCCCCGCGACAACGCCCTGTGGCAGTTCGACCTGTTCTTCGTGCGGGCGGACCGGCCGGAATTCGCGTGCAATGCCTACTGATCGGCACCGGCCGTCGAACCTCAACCGGGGAAGGACCGATGCGCCTCGCCCTGCATAACCCCTTCCCGCCGAACGCGCCTTGGGCAGAGCGCGAACTGGCCCTGCGCATGGCCATCGCACTTGACGGCATGGGTTGGGAGCATCGCATCGTCAACACAGTGGATGAACTGGAAGCCTTCGCTCCGGACGCCGCCCTGTGCCTGCACCCGCAGGCGGTGCCGAAGATGACGGCCGTGAGCAGCCTGGGGTGCCACTGGAACCCGCCGGCCATCTTCTGGAACGCCGGGGACGCCGTGCCGAACGAACTGTCGCACGACGGCTTCCTGACCGCCGGGGACGCCATCGAACGCCGGTTGCGCGACATCCTCTGGGACAGCGGACGGGCGGTGCCGACGGCCCCCATGTACCCCAGTTCGCAGGGATGGTCCCTCGCGCCGACGCTCGGCCGCGACAGCCGGTTCTTCTACGTCGGCTCCAACTGGGACGGGCGGCGCTTTCCCGCCCTTCTGGAAACCCTGGCCCGCCGCGGGATGCTGGCCCTCCACGGGCAGGCGGACCGCTGGAAGCATCTGGCGGACGCCTTCATGGGCACGCTGCCCTTCGACGGACGGTCGGTCATCGAGCGCGCCAACGCCTGCGGCATGGGGCTGTGTCTGCATCTGCCGGCCCATTTCGACGCGGGCATCCCGAACATGCGCATCTTCGAGCTGTGCGCCGCCGGAGCCCTGACCGTTGCCGACCGGCACCCCTTCATCATGGAGCAGTTCGGCGACACCGTCCTGTATGTGGACAGGACCCGGGGTGAAGAAGCCGTAGCCGAACAGATCCTCGCCCACGGCGACTGGGCGCGCGCCCATCCCGCCGCCGGGCGCGACATGGCGCGGGCCGCGCAGGAGATCTTCCTGCGGCGCTTCAGCCTGGAGCGGCTGTTCTCGGCGCTGCCGGACCTGCTTGCCGGCATCCGGCGCGCCTCGGGGCATCGGCCCGATCGGCCGGCGCCGCTTCCGGTCTCCGCCGTCGTGCCGATCGGCGAGAGCGGGCTTGCAGAGGCGGGCGAACGGCTCGCCGGGCTGATGGGCCAGACGGAACCCCCGGACGAGATCATCGTCGCCGGCCATGGCGCCCGGACCCTGGTGGAGCGGCCGGATTGCCCGGTGGGAACGAGCCTGCGCGCCGTGGACCTGCCGGCCGGACACACCGAGGGGAGCGCCCTGTGGGCGGGAGCACGCGCCGCCACCCGGGATTGGGTGACCTGGCTGCCCGAAGGCGCACGCCCGTTCCCCGAGCATCTGGGAATCCTGTACGCCACCGCCGTCCTGCGGCCGGACGCCGGTTTCGCCCGTGTCCAGGTTCTTGAGCCCGCCCCGGTGTCCGATCACGGAGAAGACGGCCCGTTCCACAAGCCGGAACGGCCGTGGCGGCTGGCAGAACCCGACCCGGCTCCGCATCCGGCCGGATTGCTGGTGCGGCGCAACCGGCTGGAACCGTTGCTGCGCGACGACCCCGTCCTGGGGGCCGGCGGAGCGTGGCTGCTGGCGCAACGGCTGGACGGGAGCGGCGCCGAAAGCGGCCGGACAACCGTTCGCGCCCGCCCCGAAACGGCCCTGCCCCCGGCCGAGCGCAAGCGGCTGGAGCATTTCAACCGGCTGCGGCCCGGACCGGCTCCGGCGCACGCCGCCCTGCCGGAGCCCGCACGCCTGCCGTGGACGGGCCCATCCGACCTCAACCCGGAAATCGCCGAGGCTCTGCCGAGGCTGCTGGAACCGGCGGACTTCGCCCGCCTGCCGCGCGGCCGGCGCGTTTACATCTACGGCGCGTCGCGTGGCGGCGAGCTGTTGCGGCTGGAACTGGCCAAGTGGAAGCATCTGTCCGTGGCCGGATTCCTCGATGGCTATCGCCGCGGCGACGCGTGGGGGCTGCCGGTGTGCCGGCCCGAAGACCTCCCGGCGTCCGATCTCGCAGGCAGCGTCATCGTCATCGCCAACCAGTACGTCGCCGCCTGCGTCGAGCGGCTGAACGCCCTGCCGGCCGGCGTGGCCGATCTCACCCTCTGCAACGCCTATCCCTACATCCACCGCCATTGCCTGGCCGAGGGCGAAACGGCATGACGGTGGCGGCGATCAGCTTCGAACGCTCACCGCGCGGTTTTCACACCGATCCGGCCGGTGTAATCGATGCGGTTCAGCAAAATGGGCGGGCGGGCGCTGAAGTACTCATCCACCGCCTGGCGTGATCCGCGCCAGTGCCCGTAATCGTCAATGATCAGCACGCCGCCGGGCGCCAGGCGCGGGTACAGCTGCTCCAGCTCGTGCCGGGTGGACTCGTACCAATCCGTGTCAAGCCGAAGCAGGGCGACATCGTGGGGAGCAGCCGCCGGTATGGTGTCCTCCACCCGGCCCGGCACGAAGCGGAAGCGAGCTTCCGGATAACCGGTGGCGAACACATTGCGCTTCACCTGATTCAGGTCCGCCACGCACCAGACGGATGCGGGATCCTGCGGGTCCTGTGTCGCCAGCAAATGGGCTGCCGGTTCATTCAGGATCGACACGTCTCGGTCCGACGGGGCCGGCATCCCTTCGAAGGTGTCGAACAGGTGGATTACCCGGTCCGTGACACCCCTTTGCAACAAGGCCATGGCTATGACCATGACCGAACCGCCCCGCCACACACCGCATTCCACGAAGTCGCCGGGAATACCGGCATCGACAACGTAATGGACCGCCTTGTACAGCGCGTACATGCGCGTCGATGAACTCATCGTCGCCTCGCGCGCGGCATGGAACACCGGCAGGAACGCCTCATCATAGTCCGGTGGCAGGTCCACGGCTCCGACTCCAGGGGCTGAATGCAAAGACCACAATCCTACGCGCCGGGGCGCCGACGCTCCCCAGGATTACCTCATACGGTCGTCACAATGGCAAGCCGGCCGTCGATCCGACGGCGTCTGCGTCCCGCGCCGGGAACGGACACCGGACCCGGCGGTACGGTGAAGCGGCCGAAGGATGATGCCGGGTTCGAAATCCCCTGCCTGCCGGGACGGGCGCGGCGCCGATCCGCCCAAGTCCGGTTTGATTTGAGCGTATGCGTCATCGGCGCCCCACGTTGCGGAGCGCTGGGTGTCGCGGGAGGATGGTGGCCGAGGCGTGTGGTGTCCTCGGAAGGGATCAGGCGGCCCTGGCGGTGCGCTCGGCCTTCCAGGTCCAGGGCAGCAGGCGGTCGAGTTGGTTGGCCTTCACCGCGCCCGAGGCCATGCGCTCGAGCACGTCGGTGAGCCGGGCGACGGGGTCGACGTCGTTCAGCCGGCAGTCTGGAAGAGGGAGGTGAAGATGACCCGGGACCCGGGACCTGGCTCCCGCATCCGACCCGGCGAACAGGCTGTTGCGGCGAACGGTGGCCACGACCATGTGCCGGCGCTCGATGCTGTTGTTGTCGATCTCCACGCGCCCGTCCTCGAGGAACACGCCCAGGCCGTCCCAGAGGTTCAGCAGGCGGCAGGATCAGGCGGTGGCGGGTGCTACATAAGTCCGGAAAACTCTTCTTTCGTTCTCTCTCTATCGCTCTCTCGTGGCGGGCTGAAGGGCCTGGGTTAGGATTGATCCCCGCAGCGCGGCCGTCGCACGAAAGATGACCAAGGCTAGGACGATGCAAGCTGGGCAGAGCGTACCGACGACGGACGCACAAGGAGCCGAGGGCACCCAGCCAGACGATCGGTCTCGTTCGAGCGGTGGCGGCAGCGCATCCGCGAGACGACCTTCGGCCACTACCACCTGTACATGGGGCTGGCCATCGAAGCCCAGGGAGAGCAGAAGGCCGCCGAAGCTGGCGCCGTCCCTGAGATCGGCGAGAAGCCGCGGGATGTTGCCGCGCCTGCGGCAGCCTCCCCGGAACTGTCAGCCCGTCCGAAACGCTGCACCTTCACGGCGGCGGCGGAGCTGTGCATCCTGGCCGAAACGGATCGGGCGGCGCACACCGGGGGGATCGCCGCCATTTTGCGCCGGGAAGGTTTGTACTCGTCAGCCCTGACCGACTGGCGCCGGCAACGCGACGCTGGCGCTTTCGAGGCGCTGAAGCCGCTCAAGCGCGGGCCGAAGGCGGTGCCCGCCAATCCGCTGGAAGCGGAGTTGGCCAAGGCCCGCCAGGACATTGCTCGCCTCCAGCGCCGGCTGGAGCGGGCCGAGGCGGTTATCGATGTCCAGAAAAAATTCTCCGCCCTTCCGGGGATTGCCTTGCCTCCCGTCGACAGCGACGAGACGCCGCAATGAGCGCGGTT
>NZ_AUCF01000033.1 GCF_000429625.1 Azospirillum halopraeferens DSM 3675 | reverse complement strand
AGCACGACGTCCTGGCCTACATGGACTTCCATCCCGACCATTGGACCAAGATCAGCTCGACCAATCCCCTCGAGCGCGTCAACGGCGAGTTCAAGCGGCGCACCGATGTCGTCGTCATCTTCCCCAATGAAGCGGCGATCTTCCGATTGGGAGGGGCCATCCTGCTGGAGCAAAATGATGAGTGGGCGGCCAGCCGCCGCTACATGAGCTTGGAGACCATGACGCCACTGGGGCATAATGACGTTTCCAGGTTGTCCGCCGTGGCAACCTGACCCGGCTCAACCCGCCGGAGAGCGATGACCAACCCCTTCGCTCGTACACCACGTGCCGGGGCACGATCGCCCGCTGCCCGGCCACACCCGGCCGTGCGCCCCCCGCGGGGCCGGACCGAAGGCAACGGAAAAGCCCGGGGCGGGGGCGCCCGGCGCGCCGGACCCCCGCCCCGGACGCCCGCCGCCCGCACTCAGCGGGACGGGCGGGCGATGCCGGCTTCGGCCTTGCCGGCAGCATCGGCGCCGTGGCGGGTGGCGAGGTCGCCCAGCGAGATGATCCCCACCAGGCGCTTGTCGCGGTTCACCACGGGCAGGCGCTTGACCTGGTTGTCGCCCATGGAGCGGGCGACCGACTCCACGTCGTCGTCGTCGAAGCAATAGCGGACGTCGGCGGTCATCACGTCGCGCACCTTCGCGTCGGGGCCCTTGCCCTGCGCCACGGCGCGGATGGCAATGTCACGGTCGGTGATCATGCCGACCAGCCGGTCGTTCTCGCCCACCGGCAGCACGCCGGCGTTGATGTCGGCCATCATCCGGGCGGCGTCGCGGATGCTCTGGTCGGGACCGGCGACGCGTACGTCACGGGTCATCGCTTCGCTCACGCGCATGTCAGACTCCTTGTCCGATCGGGGTGGTGGTGTGGGGGACGGCGACCGTCCCCCCACCCCAACAGGCTCCCCCGGACATGGTCGCGTCAGGCCGGTACGGCGAGGCGCTCCAGCCGGGCGGGGATGCCCTGGCGCACCGCCGAGCCGGCGATGGGGTCGACCCAAACCGAGGCGCCGGCGCGCGTCGGGTCGGCGATGCCCAGGTCGTTGAGGTTGATGCCCGCCCCGATCTCCGGCACGTCGGGCTGGCGCGTGCCGCCGATGACGTGCGGGCGGGCACCGTACTCCCGGTGGCCGAACCCGTGCTCCACCGCCAGCACGCCCGGCATCACGCCGTGCCGGACGATGGCCGTCGCCGTCGCCGACCCGCCCGGCGTGGCGATGCGGATGCGGTCGCCCGTGGCGATGCCCAGCCGCCGGGCGTCGTCGGCGTTGATGCCCACCGGGTTCTCCGGGTGCAGGTGGCGCAGGCGGTCGGCCGCGATGGTGTAGGCGCTGACCAGCACCGATTTGGCGCTGACCACCTGGAACGGCCAGTCCTCCGGCGTGTGGACCCGGCGCACCGGCGTGCCGTCGGCGAAGACCGGTTCCATCCAGGTGGCCGTGCCGGTCCAGCGCCTGCCGGTGATGCTGCTGCGCGCGGTGCCCACCGCCTCGTTGTAGACCAGCAGCGGGTCCTTGAAGCGGTGGGTCGCCACATCGCCGGCGAACCCCTCGCCGTCGTCCTGGTAGCGGCCGCCGCGGGCCAGGACGAAGGCGACCTTGCGCCATTCCCCGTCCTTCAGCGTTGCCTTCAGCGCCGGCAGCAGGCGGGCGACGCCGGACAGCGCGATGTCCTCGTCGGTTGCGTCGGGCACCGGCTGCTTGCCCAGCCACGCCACGTTGGCGCCGCCGCGCAGGTACCAGTCCTCCGGACGCTCCAGCGGATGGCGGTTGCCCTCCGTGTCCTCGATGGCGTCGGGGCCGAACCCCGGCAGGCCGAGGCGCATCGCCAGGGCGATCAGGAAGGTCTCCATCTGGACGTGCCGCCCGCCGGGCAGCCGCTCGGTGCGGGCCTCCACCACCGGCCAGCGGGCGGTCGTCGTCTTGGTCGGCACGCCGGCCCAGGGGGCCGCCCAGCCCCAGGTTTCGTACAGCACCGTATCCGGCACGATGTAGTCGGCCAGCGCCGAGGATTCGTTGATGAAGGGGTCGATGGCGACGATCAGGGGCAGCGTCGCGGGGTCGCGCAGCGCCGCCTCCGCCGCGGCGCGCACACCGGGGATGCCGTAGACCGGGTTGCTGTTCCACAGGAACAGGGCCTTCAGCCCATAGGGATAGCCGTCCACCAGACCGCTCGTCAGATACTCGGTGGTGAGCTGCGGGGCGTTGGGATACCAGGGGGCCTTCGCCGGGTAGGGCCTGCCCGCCGCCCTGGCCGCCCGGAACTCGCCGGAGCGCTCATAGGGCACCGGGCGGCTGATGGCGATGCCCGACGGCTTCACCTGTCCGGGAAAGCTCGCCAGCTTGTAGCGCGGGCCGTCCTGCTCGTCGGGGAAGCGGCCGCCGCCGAAGATCGTGCCGCCCTTGTGGTTCAGGTTGCCGATCAGGGTGTTCAGCGTGACCACGCCGAAGGCGTTGTAGAAGCCGTTGCCCGCCATCATGCCGCCGTGCGCGTTGGCGGCGGCCTTCTTGCCGTGGGCGGTGAACTCCCGCGCCAGCCCGGCGATGACGTCGGCGGGGACGCCGCAGACGTCGGCGTAGCCGCTCAGCTCCAGCCGCATGGTCTCGTCGCGCAGCAGGGTCAGGGCGGTCTTCACGGCCAGCGCACCGTCCGGCGTCTCCAGCGCGCCGTCGTGGAACAGCGCCGCCGCCCCGCCATGGGCATCGTGCGCCACCGGCGCGCCGTCGGCGGCGAGGACCACGAAGGCGTCCCTGTCGCCGTACCGCTCCTTCTCGTCGAGCGTCACCCAGCCCATGTCGGAGGCGCGCAGCATCCGACCCTCGCGCGGGTGCCCCTTCTGCACGATGACGAGGTGCGTGGCGTTGCACCAGCCGGCCTCGCCCGCCGCCTCCGCCGCCGCGCCGTTGGGCTGCGACAGATAGCGCGTGTCGATGCGCCCGTTCTCGAACATCCAGCGCATCATGCCCATGACCAGCGCGCCGTCCGTCCCCGGCCGGATGGGAACCCAGTTGGCGCGGTCCGCCGTCGCGCGGTTGTCCGCGTTGGTCAGCACCGGGTCGACGACCACATAGTTCAGCACGCCGTCCGTGCGCCCCCTGGCCAGCAGCATGGCCTGGCGCTTGAACGGGTTGCCGGCGTTGGACGGGGCGGTGCCGATGAACAGCACGAACTCGGCGTTCCGCAGGTCCGGCTTGGCGTGGGGCATCTTCTTGGCATCGCCGAACGCCGCGCCGGAGCCCGACCGGTAGGCGCCGCCGCAATAGGCCCCGTGGCCGACGACGTTGATCGTCCCCAGCGCCTGGTTGAAGAATCGGCGCACGAACGGTTCGCGCCCGTCGTTCACCGAGGACAGCAGGGCCACCCGGTTGACCTGCGGCCCCAGCTCCGGCGCCGCCGGGTCGATGGGCGTCTTCAGGTCGCGCAGGCCGCGCAGGCCGTCCACGGGCCCCTCGCCGAACAGGTCGCCGCCCTCGGCGATCTCCTCCACCAGCCGGTCGAAGGCGATGGGCTCCCACCGGCCGGACCCGCGCGGTCCCACCCGCTTCAGCGGGGTGGTGACGCGGAAGGGCGAGGTCAGCATCTCCAGCGCCGCGTTGCCGCGGCCGCAGGCGGTGGAGCGGCCCTGCAACCCCCGCTCGCCCAGCCGCGTCAGCGACGCGAAGCTCTCGCGGATCGGCGTGGCGTACGGCAGGAACGGGTCGGTGGACAGCGGGCTGTAGGGATTGCCGGCGACGCGCAGCACCCGGTTGGCGGCGGTGTCCACCCGCACCCGCACGCCGCACAGGGTGGTGCAGCCCAGGCAGGCGACGTTGGCGACGGTCTGGCCCGGCGTCGGGGTGACGGTGCCGGTCGCCGGATCGACCCGGAACTCGGGCGGCGGCGCGTTGCCGGAGATGGCGTCGTCCGGCCGGTCGGCGGCCCGGGCTCCGCCGACGAGATGGCGGGCGGTGTCGGAGAAGCCGGCGGCGAAGGCGGCCAGCGCGCCCCCGGCGGCGGAGGTCTTCAGAAGAATGCGACGGGTGATCGACATGGCGGTGTCTCCGTTCACTCGGCGGCGGCCACGGCGCGGCCGGCCGCCGGAGCGGCACGGACCGGGCCGGACGCCGGGCGGCGCGGGGTCGGTACGATGGCGGTGATGACGAGCAGCAGGAACAGCCAGAGCCCCGCCGTGCCGGCGATGCCCAGCAGCCCGTCCGGGCCGGCCGGAAGCGCGTATTCGTAGAAGCCGGCGCCGGTCTTCGGCACGCTCTGCCCGCCGATGAACACGGTCCAGCGGAACATCCAGGCGCTGTGGACGGCGATCAGGCCGGTCAGCAGGCCGGTGCCGGAGGGCCGGGCAAGGGCGATGGCGAAGGGCACCGCCGTGGCGGCCACGGCCCACACCGCGGTGACGCGCCACGCCTCGGACCCGACGACGCTGCCCAGCGCCTCGGCGTGCGTCGGTTCGATCCCCGACAGGCCGAGCGCCAGCCACAGGCCCCCCACCGCCATGACCGCGGCCAGCGTCGCGGCGAGCACCCGGTTGACCCGCACCTCCACCGCGCGGTCGGCGCCGGCGAAGCGGTTCAGGATCAGCACCAGCCCGGCCGCCCCGGCCAGCGCGGTCAGGGCGAACTGGACCGGCAGGAAGGGGGTGTTCCACAGCGGCCGCGCCCGGACCACCGCCACCTCGGCGCCGGTGTAGAGGACGACCGCCGCCGCGCCGGCCAGCGCGACCAGGCCGGCGGCCCGGATCAGCGCGTCGTTGCGCCCGCCGCCCGCGGCGGCCAGGCGGTAGAGCGGGGCCAGCCGGCTGTCCACCGCCCCGTGCTCCCGCAGCTCCTCGCGCAGGCAGGTCCAGGCGTAGACCAGCAGGCCCGCGACGTAGAAGGGGATGATCAGGGAACCCCACCACATCCAGGACGTGGGCCGGAACACCACGTAGAAGTGCCAGAAACGGCCGGGCTGGTGGAGATCGGACAGCAGCGCCACCGGCGCCGCCAGGCCGCAGGTCAGCGCCACCAGCAGGGCCACCCGGCCCGTTGCGCGCCACTCCTCCCGCGCGAAGGCGTATCCGGGCAGGCTGAGCAGCACCCCGCCCACCGACAGGCCGATCAGGAAGAAATACTGGACCGCCCATGGAAGCCACGCGACCTCCCGGGTCACGTTGATGACCTCGACGATGTTGGTGTCCATCACGCGTGCTCCTTCGCGGCGGGGGCGTGGGCGTGGGGCCGGGCGCTCGGCCGCCACAGGGTCGGCGTGCCCTCCACCTTGCCCTCCAGGTTGGGGTCGAGCCCGATGTAGAAGACCCGCGGGTCGGTTCCCTGTCCGGGCTTCAGCACCTTGGGCGCCTGCGTCCGCACCAGCCGGGAGACCGTGCTGCCGGGATCGTTCAGATCGCCGAAGATCCGCGCGCCGCCGACGCAGGTCTCGACGCAGGCCGGCAGCAGCCCGGCGTCCACCCGGTGGACGCAGAAGGTGCACTTGTCCGCGGTGCGGGTCTCGTGGTTGATGAAGCGGGCGTCGTAGGGACAGGCCTGCACGCAGTAGCCGCAGCCCACGCACACCGTGTTGTCCACCACGACGATGCCGTCGCGGCGCTGGAACGTCGCCCCGGTGGGGCACACCGGCAGGCAGGGCGCGTCTTCGCAGTGATTGCACAGGCGCGGCAGCATGGCGGTGCCGGCCCGGCCCCCCTCCGTCACCTCGTAGGTCGAGACGATGGTGCGGAAGCTGTTGGCGGGAACCGCGTTCTCCATGATGCACGCCACCGTGCAGGCCTGGCAGCCGACGCACTTGCGCACGTCCACCACCATCGCCCAGCGGTTCGCCGGATCGCCGCCCTTGCGCGCCGCCGCCGCGTCGGCCGGCGGTGCCGCCAGTGCGGCGGCCCCGACCGCGGCGGCGCCGGCGCCCAAGCAAAAGTTGCGTCGTGACCGGTCCATGGCTGACCCCTCCGCCCGTATGCCCGTGCCCGCGGCGCTCCGCGGGCCTTCCGGTACGAAGGATAGCCGGGACGGGTCGGTCCCTCCCATTGGGGTCATCCCTAGACTTCTTAGGGTTTTCCCCAGTGACGCCATGCCGCAGGGGGCGTGGGTGCGGTCAGCCGGCTTCCAGCAGCAGGCGGGTCAGGTCGGCGACGGAGGCTACCTCCAGCTTCTCCATCAGGTTGTGCCGGTGGACCTCGACCGTCTTGAGGCTGAGGTTGATCTCCGCCGCGATGACCTTGTTCGGCTTGCCCGCCACCACCAGCTCGGCGACCTGGCGCTCGCGCGGGGTGAGGCGCGCCAGCAGGGCGAGGACCCGGTCACGGCGCGCCCGCTCGGCCCAGGTGCGGACCGACTTCTCCAGCCCCTCGTGGACGCGGTCCAGCAGCATCTGGTCGTTGAAGGGCTTCTCGATGACGTCGACGGCACCGGCGCGGAACGCGCGCGCCGCCATCGGCACGTCCGCGTGGCCGGTGATCACCACCACCGACAGCAGGGAGCCGGCGCGGGCCAGCGTGTCCTGAAGCTCCAGCCCGCTCATCCCCGGCATGCGCACGTCGGTGACGAGGCAGCCGGGGCGGTCCGGGCGGACGGCGCCCAGGAACTCCTCCCCCGACGCGAAGGTCTCCACCGGCACCCCCAGCGCACCGATCAGCCAGGCCAGCGAATGGCGCATCGCCGGGTCGTCGTCGACCACGTAGACGGCGCGCACCGGGTCGGCGGGGACGGTGTCAGCGGGCATGGTGCGGCTCCTCGTTGGCGGCGGGACCGGCGGCCGGCAGGACGAAACCCATGACGGCGCCGCCGCCGGGATTGTCCGTGGCCCGCAGGCGGCCGCCGTGGGCTTCGACGATGGTCCGGCAGATGGACAGGCCCAACCCCATCCCGCCGGGCTTGGTGGTGAAGAAGGGTTCGAACAGGCGCGCCCGCACCTCCGGCGCCAGGCCGTGGCCGCGATCGGCCACCGTCACCTCGACCCGCCCGTCGCCGTCGCGCCCGGAGCGCACGGTGATGGCGCGGGCGGCGGCGTCCGCCGCGGCTCCCCCGTCCGGTGTCGCGTCGAGGGCGTTCTTGACGAGGTTGAGCACCACCTGCTCGATCTGCACCCGGTCGGCCAGCACCGGGGGCAGGTCGCCGTCCAGCGCCGGCACGACGGGGATGTTGCGCTGGCGCGCCCGGCCGTCGCACAGGGCGATGGCGGCCCGGATGGACTCGTTGACGTCCATCGGCTCCGGCCGGGAGGCCCGCTTGCGCACGAAGTCGCGGATGCGGGCGATGATCTCCCCGGCCCGATCGGCCTGCGCCGCAATGGCCCGGGTGGCCTCGGCCAGTTGCGCCGGGTCGGCCGCCCCGGCCTCCAGCCGCCGGGTGCAGCCGCGGGCGTAGTTGGCGATGGCGCCCAGGGGCTGGTTCAGCTCGTGCGCCAGGTTGCTGGCCATCTCGCCCAGAATGGACAGCCGGGCCACATGGTCCATCTCCCGCTGCCGCTCGCGCGCGGTCTCCTCGGCGCGGCGACGCTCCGCCATCTCGTGAAGCAGCACCCGGTTGGCGGCCTGCAGCTCGGCGGTGCGCACCTTGACCAGGTGTTCGACCCGCAGCGAATGGATGGCCCACCACAGCAGGGCCAGCGCCGCCGCCGCCAGCCATTCCCAATGGCGGCGCGCGAGGTCGAGCAGGGACACCTCCCCGAGGTCGGCATAGGGACCGATGCGCAGCTCGCGGAACAGGGCGTGGACGGGCTGATAGTCCAACGGCACGGTCCATCCCTGGTACCCGCCGGCCCGGGCGGCGGGGTGGTCGGCGGGCATGCCGAACAGGGCCACCGCCACCTCCTTGGCCAGTGCCTCCGGCGTCGAGGCGAGCCGGGCGAGCGGCCAGTCCGGGTAGAGGTCGGTGGAGACGGCGCAGGCGAAGCCGGGCACCGCGCGGGGCTCGAGAACCCTCAGGCGCTCCGCCTCCACCCGGCCCTCGGCGGCCAGATCCTCCAGCACGCAGGCCCGCAGGATGCCCGCGTCCACCGCCCCGTCGCGCACCGCGAAGAGGACCCGGTCGACGGGAAAGCCGGAGAACCGCAGCTCCCGCAGATCGCCGTAGGGATCGACGCCGGCCCTCTGCATCGCGCCGCGGGCGACCTGGAACCCGCCGAAAGCATCGGGATCGATGGCCATGACGGTCCGCCCCTTCAGGTCTGCCAGCGTGCGGATGTCGGTGCGGTCGGCGCGCACCACCACGGCGGAGCCGATGGCCGCACCCGATCCGGCGGCGTGCGAGGACTGCAGCGTGGCGATCCGGGTCACGCCGTGGCGCGCTTCCAGCTCCACGTAATTGCCGGTGTTGGTGAGGACGAAGTCGATGGCGCCCGCCTGCACCGCCGCGTCCATGCCCGCCAGGTCCAGCGGCACCATCTCCGCGCCGCGCCGGGGAAACCGTTCCGCCAGATAGCGCACGGTGGGCTCCCACGCGGCGTTGGCGTGGTCGCCGCCGCGGTAGGCCAGCACGCCGACGCGGATCGGCGGCTCCGCCGCGGCGCCGGCAAGCGTCGGGACGGCAAGGCCGGCGGCCAGACCGACCGCGCGCGCCAGCCGCGCAACGCCGCTCCCACCGGTGATTGCCGCCATTTCCCCCTCGCGTCGGCCGCGGCGCCCGCATGCGCCGGCGGCATTACAGGCCGCGCGCCGGCCGCGGGGCAAGCCCCGTGGTGCCGCATGGCGCGCGGCGCCTCTCCCCGGTGGCGGAACGGCGGCAACGGCACCACTCTTGAGGAACGACCACCGACGGAGGGAAACCATGCCGGCGACGCGCCGCACGATACTGAAGGGCCTGATGGCTTCCGCCGCGATGGGGGCGACGGCGGGCGCCATGACCGGTGCCGCGTCGGCACAGCCGGCGCCCGCGCCGCTGACGCGCACCATCCCCGCCACCGGCGAGGCGATCCCGGCGGTGGGGCTGGGCACCTGGATCACCTTCAACGTGGGCGACGACCCGGTGCTGCGCGACGAATGCGCGGCGGTGATGGAAGCGTTCTTCGCCGGTGGCGGCGCCATGATCGATTCCTCCCCCATGTACGGCTCCTCGCAGGCCGTCACCGGCTACGGTCTGGCCCGGCTGGGGCAGCCGGCGGCCCTGTTCTCGGCGGAGAAGGTGTGGATCTCCTCCCCCGCCGCCGGACCGGCGCAGATGGAGGAGTCGCGCCGCCGCTGGGGCGTGCCGCGCTTCGACCTGATGCAGGTCCACAACCTGCTGTCGTGGGAGGCGCATCTGGACACGCTTGCCGCCATGAAGGCGGAGGGCCGCATCCGCTACACCGGCATCACCACCTCCGAAGGGCGGCGCCACGACCTGTTCGAGCGGGTAATGGACACCCGCAGGCCGGATTTCATCCAGATCACCTACAACCCGGTGGACCGGGAGGCGGAGGACCGCATCCTGCCGCTGGCGGCGGAGCGCGGCATCGCGGTCATCGTCAACCGCCCCTTCCGCCAGGGGGAGCTGACCCGCCGCCTGGGCCCCCGCCCCCTGCTCGATTGGGCCGCCGAGGTCGGCGCGGTGAGCTGGGCGCAGCTCATCCTGAAGCACATCCTGGCGCACCCCGCGGTCACCGTGGCGATCCCGGCGACGACCCGCGTCGATCACGTCCGCGAGAATCTGGCCGCCGCCTCCGGCCCCCTGCCCGACGCGGCGCTGCGCCGGCGCATCGCCGACCACATCGCATCCCTGTAACCCCGGCGGACGACCATGGTGGAGTGGTGGACCTATTCGGCCGAGGACTTCCTGCTGTTCTCGCCGCGCGTCTATTGGCGGCTGTTCGCGCTGCACAACGCCGCCTTCCATCCCCTGCCCCTGCTGACCCCGGCGGTCGGGCTGGCGCTGGCGCTGCTGGCGGCGGTCCGCCCGCCCGGCCACGGGCGCTGGATCGCCGCGGCCCTGGCCGTGCTGTGGGCGTTCGTGGGCTGGGGCTTCGTCTGGCAGCGCTACGCCCCGATCAACTGGGCCGCCGCCTGGATCGCCCCTCTCTTCGCTGTGCAGGCGGCGCTGTTCCTGGCCGCCGCCGCGGCGGGGGCGCTGCGGTTCCGCCGATCCGGGCCGGCGGTGTGGACCGGCGCCGCGCTGCTGGCGGTCGCCCTGGTCGGCTATCCGCTGATGGCGGACTCCCGGGCGGCGGCGGAGGTCTTCGGCATGGCCCCCGACCCCACCGCCGTCGGCACCCTGGGCCTGCTGCTGGCGGCGCGCGGCGGATGGCTGCGGGCCCTGCTGTTCCCCGTCCCCGTGCTGTGGTGTCTGGCCACCGGCGCCACCCTGTGGGCCATGGGGGCGCCGCAGGCGTGGCTGGCGCCGGCCGCGGCGGGGGTCGCCGTGGCGGTGGCCGTGGCGTGCGCGCGGGAGAACCGGGCGTAGCCTTTGCGCCGCGCCGGTCCTACTCCACCCCGGCCAGCGGGTTGGCGTTGCGCGCCATGCGGAAGCCCAGCCGGCGGAACGCCTTCACCGGGTCGGCGGTCTCCGCGGGGGCGTCGACGACGCCGAGCAGGGCATCGTGCAGGCGCAGGCAGACGTCGGTGCGGGCGACGCGGAAGCTGACGGGCTCGACAGCCGCGGCGGAGGCGTTGGCGGCGGGATAGATGCGGTCCACCTCGCAGGCGACGGCGAAGGTGTTGTAGGGGCGGCCGGTGACCGTGTCGATGGGGGCGCGCGCCAGGGCTTCCGGGTGCCGCTCCGCCCGCACCCGGTCACCGCGGAACAGTGCCGGCGCCGCACGGCCGGCGGCGGCGATGTTGGAGGCGCAGGTCCAGGTGGGGGCCGCGCCGGCGGCCCGGTGTTCCGGCCGGCCGAGCACGCAGCCGACCACCGCCATGGCCGTGCCGCAGCGATTGGTGAAGACGACGGTATCCCGCCCGCCCTCGACGCCGATCTCCCGCTCGATGCAGTTGTCGCCGTGGAAGCCGGCGGTGTCCGGCACCGCGCCGTCCACGTCGGCCACCCCCAGGACCAGGGCGGCGAACACCGCCATCGCGCCGACACCCGCCCACGAGCCACGCCGTTTCGCCACGCACGCCCTCCCCGTCCGTCGGACCGTCCGCCCGTTTCAACGCGGCGGCCGCGGGATCGATCCCCCGCCGCGGCCGCCGATCCCGGCATTGTGCCCCCGCCGGCGGTGCGTTGCAAAGGCTACCTTGGACCGAGGCGGCAGTGCTCAGGCCGCGCCGGTCTCGGCGAGGCGGGTGCGGCCGATCTCGTCCAGGCGCCGCTTGAGGGCGAGCCGGTCGAGCCCCTCCAGGCGCAGGCTGGCGAAGATCTTGATGCGGTTGTCCAGCTCCAGATAGACGCGCTTGAAGGCGTTCAGGCGCTTTTCCTCCGGCCCTTCGAAGGCGACCGGGTCCTCCACCCCCCAATGGGCGGTCATCGGCTGGCCGGGCCACACCGGGCAGGGCTCCCCGGCCGCCTGATCGCAGACGGTGAACACGAAGTCGAGCACCGGGCTGTCGGCCGCGGCGAACTCGTTCCAGTCCTTGCTGCGCAGCCCGTCGGTGGCGTGGTTGAAGCGGCGCAGCAGCTCCAGCGCCGTGGGGTCGACCAGGCCGCGCGGGCGGCTGCCGGCGCTGAAGGCGGCGAACCGCCCGTTCGACCAGCGGCGCAGGATGCACTCCGCCATGATGCTGCGCGCCGAATTGCCGGTGCACAGGAACAGCACGTTGTAGACCTTCTGCGGCGACATGACGGCCCTCCGGGCGCTAACGATTCGATGATTGTCCAAATATCGAATCGTTAGCGCCCCGTCAAGCGTCCTCAGATCCCCTGCGGGTACTCGATGGCCTTGAAGCTCATGCCGTCGGCACCGGGGGCGCGGCCGATGCGGCGGATGTCGGCCCAGACGTTCTTGTAGTTGGGGATCATCAGCTCGTTGGTGCCCTTGCCGATGACGTTGCCAACCTGGCCGGTGGGCGCGATGAACAGCATGAAGGCGTGGCCCCGGCGGGCGGTCGGCGTCGGGTAGACCATGGCCTGGGTGGAGCCGACGTCGTTGTACACCTCCACCAGGTCGCCGGCGGCAACGCCCAGCGCCTTCATGTCATCGGGGTTCATCTCGATGGGGGCGACGGGCATGCGCTCGCGCACGAAGGGCGTGTGCACGTCGTAGAAGGCGTTCTGCCAGACCAGGTTGTTGCGGCCGTTGTTGATGAGGAAGGGATACTTCGCCTTCTGCGCCGCCCGGCCGGCCGCCTGCAGCCCCCGCCATTCGGTCTTCAGGAAGCGGGCGCGCCCGTCCTGCGTGCCGAAGCGCCCGTCGGTGTAGAGGCGCCGGGTGCCCACCAGCCGGCCGTCGGCGAAGCCGGTCACCGGTTCGTGCACGCCGTTGGTGCCCATGGCGCGCAGGCGCTCGTAGGTGACGTGCTCCCCGCCCTCGGCGTGGCGGTGGAAGCCGTCCATGAAGGCGTCCTCCTCGCTGTGCCAGTCGAACTTGCCCTTGAACTTCGCGGCGTACGCCTCGTTGCCGGCGCGCCGGAACGACTCCTCCAGGGCGTTGCCGAGGCGGGCCGCGATCAGGCAATCGGGCAGGGCCGCTCCCGGCGGGTCCATGTAGCGCTCGCTGAGGCGCAGGCGGCGCTCGCCGTTCATCGAGGTCAGGTTCATCTCGCCGGCCGTGGCGGCGGGCAGCCAGACGTGCGCGGCTTCACCGATCTGGGTGGGCAGGATGTCGACGACCACGCTGAACAGGCCGCCCCGCCGGATGGCGCCGACGATCTGCGCGAGCTGCGCCTCGCGGTCACCGTAGGGCACGCTGTCCATCGCCTCCTTCACCAGGTTGGTGCGGCGGCGGTAGGCGCGGCGGAACTCCTCGGCGTTCAGCGTCGATTTGAAGTGGTCGACCGCCCACACGTGGTGGACACCGCCGCGGCCGGCGATCAGCATCTCGTCGACATAGGCGGCCGGCCGACCGACGTGGGCGTCGGAGGGGCGCACATACCCTTCCTGGTGGCCGCCCAGGCGCACGCAGCCGGTCCCTTCGCGGCCGACGCTGTGGGTGGCCAGCGCCAGATTCACCATGGCGGCGTTGGTGCGGTAGTTGTCGTTGCCCCAGATCAGCCCCTTCTCGTAGGCCATCATGGTGCGCCGCGGCTTGCCGTCGGCCTTGGGCTCGGCGATCCAGCGGGCGGCGGTGCGGATGGCGTCGGGGTCGAGGCCGGTCAGCGCCGCCGCCTCCTCCACCGTGGTGCGGTTGGCCGCCGCGGCCTCCTCGAAGCCGGCGGTGTGGGCGGCGATGAAGTCGCGGGCGTGCCAGCCCTGCGCCACGATCTCGGTCAGCAGCGCGTTCAGCAGCACCAGGTCGGTGCCGGGCTCGATGGGAAGGTGCAGCACGTTCTCCCGGCCGGCCACCGTCTCGCAGGCGCCGACCGACACGGTGCGGCGCGGGTCGACGATGATGATGCGCCCGGCGGCGTGGGCTTCGTCCGGCAGCAGCTCGCGCTTGCGGCCCAGGGACTCGCCGCGCAGGTTGGGCACCCAGTGGGCGAGGAAGTAGTTGGTCTGGTTCTCCAGCGGGTTGGCGCCGACCACGAAGATGGTGTCGGCCAGCTCGGCGTCCTCATAGCAGTTGTTCAGCTCGCCCACCCCCATGTCGCGGCTGGCGTGCACCTCGCTGTTGTAGGCCGGGCGGTTGTGGATGCGGATGTTCCTGACCTGCAGGGCGTCGAAATAGAGCTTGCCGGTGCCCCAGGTGTTCTCGTAGCCGCCGGCCGCCCCGCCGTGGTCGAAGGCCGAGACGATCACCCCGTCCTCCCCCATCTCCTCGATGACGCGGCGGGTGACGTCGGCGACCAGGGACAGGGAGTCCTCCCACGAGGTCGGCATCATCTGGGAATAGCGCCAGACCATGGGGCTGGTCAGGCGGGCGGTCATGGTGCCGGTCTGCTCCGACACGCGGGTTTCCGCCATGCGGCCGCCGCGCACCGAGGTGAGGCCGGCGTTCACCTCGCAGTCCTTGTCCGGCTTGATGACGAGGTGGACGAGCTTGCCGTCCCGCTTGACCACATTGTACATGGACGGCGCGTACCAGGCGCCGCTCTCGGCGCCCTGCTGGCGCGACAGGTCCTCGCCCAGCGCGTTGCGGCCGGGCTCGGGGCCGCCCTGCGCGTCGATGGGCCAGGTGTAGGCTTTGTAGCCGCAACCGACGATGCAGAAATCGCAGGTGACGTTGTGCACCGCCGCGTCGGCGGGCGGGATGGGGAGCTGGTCGACTCCGCGCTTGTAGGTCATGGTCCGGTCCTCCCCCTTCAGCCCTGCAGCACGTTGCGGGTGCGCCCGTAGATCAGCTCGTCCATGCCCACCGCGGTGATGTCACCGCCGGCGTCGACGGCAAGGCGCAGCATCGGCAGGTTCTGGGTGGCGTGGCCCCACACCTGCTGCCCCGCCGCCTCGCAGTCGAAGCGCGAGAAGTGCCCGGGGCAGTTGAGCGTGCGGTCGGCGGCGCTGTAGACCAGCGGATAACCCTTGTGGGGACAGAGCGTGGAGTAGGCGACCACGTCGCCCTCCGGCCCCGCCCCGCCGGGCACCCGCGTGCCCAGCCGGATCAGCACGCCCGGCGAGTCCGCGTCGGGGTAGGCGATGGGCAGGGGCTCGCCCACCGTCAGGTCCTTCAGGTTGGCCAGCCGCTCCGCGGGGTAGTCGACGCGGGCGCCGGGAAGGGCGGCCTGTGCCGGTGCGGGCACGGCGGCGGTGACGGCCGCCCCGGCGGCGGCAACCGCGCCGCCGCGCAGGAATTGCCGGCGCCCCAGCTCGGCGAGCTTCGCGCATCCTTTCATGGGTGGTCTCCTCCCTCTTTTTTGGTGTGTCCGGTGCACCGGGGGAGGAGCAAGGGCCATGCCAGCGCTGCAAACGCCGCGGCAGGGCCGGCCCGGCGGCCGTGCGGAGGCCGCGGGGCGTTCGGACATCCGAACGCAGCCCGCCCCCGCCGGCCGGGGGCGTTCGGATCTCCGGACGCGGCCCCGGACCGGCGGCGCATGGCGCACGCACGATCAATCCGATGGTTTTTTTCACTATCTGATAGGGATTTTTCCACCTATCCAATAGTGGTTTTTCCGGTCCGTCACCCGGCGGGGACATGGAAACGGTGCTCGATCGGCATCTTGCCGCCGGGGTGGTGACGCGTTGCGACACAGATCATGGGGCGCGGCCGGATATGCCTGCCCCTCTCCATGTTCCGGTCCTTTCCCCGCCGAAGGGCGGGATCACGCCGGATTCACGACGTCCGGAATCCTGAACCCGGCACCGGCCGCGCGGTGGCCCGCGGCCGGGGCAGGAAAGCCCCGCCCGATCCCGCCGTCACCGCGCGCCGGCACCGGGCGGGCCGCTATCGTCGGCGATGCCCAGGCGGCGCATCTTCTCCCACAGGGTGGTGCGGCCGACGCCCAGCAGGTCGGCGGCGCGGGCGAGCCGGCCGTCGGCGTGGTCGAGCGTGGCGCGGATGTGGGCGCGTTCGCTGGCGTCGCGCACCGCGGCCAGGGGCGGCCAGGCGGCGTCCGCCGGCAGGTTGTCCGCCGGGAGATCGCCGTCCGGTGCGTGCTCCGGGAACAGGGCGGCCGGCGTCAGCCAGGGGCCGGCCGACAGGGCCACCGCCCGCTCCACCCGGTTGCGCAGCTCGCGCACGTTGCCGGGCCAGTCGTGGGCCAGCGCCGCCGCCTCGGCCTCCGGCGTCAGGCCGCGGGCCGGGCGGCCGAAGGCGGCGGCGTAGTGGTCGAGATAGCCGCGCAGCAGGGCCGGCACGTCCTCGCGCCGCTCGCGCAGGGGCGGGACCGTCACGGGGATGACGTTGATGCGGTAGTAGAGGTCGCGGCGGAAGGCGCCGTCGCGCACGGCGCGTTCCAGATCGGCGTTGGTGGCGCACACCAGCCGAGCGGCGAAGGCCAGCGGCCGTTCGCCGCCGACGCGGTGGAACACGCGCTCCTGCACCAGGCGCAGCAGCTTGGCCTGCACCGCCGGCGGCAGCTCGGCGATCTCGTCCAGGAAGAGGACGCCGGCCCCGGCCCGCTCGGCATAGCCGCGGTGCAGCGCGTGGGCGCCGGTGAAGGCGCCGCGCTCGTGGCCGAACAGTTCGCTGTCCATCAGCTCCGCCGGGATGGCGGCGCAGTTCACCGCCATGAAGGGGGCGGCGGCCCGCGCCGATTCCCGGTGGACGAAGCGCGCCGCCACCTCCTTGCCCGCCCCGCTCTCGCCGGTCAGCAGCAGCGTGCTGTCCACGTCGGCGACCCGGCGCAGCAGCCCCTCCACCCTGCGCATGGCGGGCGAGGCGCCGAGCGCCCCCGGCGCCTCCCGGCCGGCCGCACCGCGGGCGCGCAGCAGGTCGCCGACGCGGGCGAGGAAGGCGTCCACCGCGAAAGGCTTGGTCAGATAGTCCTCGGCCCCGGCGCGGACCAGCCGCACCGCCTGCCCGATGTCGCCGAAGCCGGTCATGAAGATGACCGGCGGCCCGCCCGGCCGCGGCGCCAGGGCGTGGAACAGCTCCTCCCCGCTCATGTCCGGCAGGCGGATGTCGCAGACCAGCAGGTCGGGGGCCGCCGCCGGCAACGCTGCCAGCGCCTCGCCGCCGCTGGTCCACCACAGCGGCCGGTACCCCTCCAGCGCCAGGCGTTCCGCCAGGGACTCCCCCATGATGGGGTCGTCCTCGATGATGGCGACGGCGGGGGCGTCATTCGGCGGCGTCGGCATGGCTCGGCCTCGCGTCGGGGAAGGGGATGGTCAGGGTGACGGCGGTGCCGCGGCCGGGGCCGGCGTCCACCGCCACGGTGCCGCCGGTGCGCTCCAGCAGGCGGGCCACGGTCCACAGGCCAAGGCCGCCGCCGCGGGGCAACGGTGCGGTGCCGCGGCTGCGCAGCAGCTCGGCCATGGCCGGCGGCAGGCCGGGCCCGCCGTCGGCGACGGTCAGGATGAGCACGCCGTCGGCGGCGGCCGCGTCCAGCGCCACCCGGCCGCCGGGCGGCACCGCCCGGCAGGCGTTCAGCAGCAGGTTCAGCGCCATCTGGCGCACCGCCGCGCCGTCCACCGGCAGCGGCCCGGGCGGCAGGCGGTTGCGCCAGTCCAGCGCGACGCGGCGGCGCTGCGCCTCGTGACCGATCAGGAAGCGCAGGTCGTCCAGGTCGTCGGGGGCCATGGCGCCGCCGCCGGGCGGCTCCTTGTAGGTGACGAGGGCGGCGCGCACCACGTTGCCGATGCCGCACAGGCCGCGCTCCAACAGGGCGGCGGTGCGCAGCCGCACCGCCGCGTCGTCGCCGTGGCGCTTCAGCGTGTCGACGGCGGTCAGCAGGCCGCCCAGGGGATTGTTCACCTCGTGCGCCATGCCCGAGGCCAGCCGGCCGAGCAGGGCCAGCTTCTCCTCGTCGGCCAGGCGCCGGGCCAGGGCCTCGCGCTCGGCCACCGCCTCGGCCATGGCGTTGAAGCGGTCGAACAGCCGCCCGAACTCACCCCCCGCCCCGGCGATGAAGCGGGCGGGAATCGGCGTGACCCGGCCGGTGCGCACCCGCTCCACATGATGATCGAGCACCCGCAGCGGGCGCAGCAGCCGGCCCACCAGGGCGTAGCCCACCGCGGCGAACAGCAGCGTCAGCCCGCCGTTCAGCAGCAGCAGCGTCGTCAGCACCTCGCGCCGGACGGCGACCAGCGGGGCGATGTCCATCTCCGCCAGGACGTGGCCGGCCCCGCCCAGCGCGCGGTGCGACCAGGCCCGCCGCCGCTCGGCGTCGATGACCAGGCCGGCGGGGGCGTCCAGATGGGCGCGCAGGTCCGCCGGCAGGTCGGACCCGACGGGGAAGCCCACGGGGTCGGTGGCGGCGAGGACCGAGCCGTCGGGCAGCATCACCATCAGCACCCGGACGTCGATGCCGCCGCCGCGCCGGCGCACGCGGTCCAGCATGTCGAACGCCTCCCACACGTCCTGGCGCGCCACGTGGGGCTGGAGGGCCACCGCCAGCCCGTCCAGCCGGGCGGCGGCGAGGTCGCGCAGGTGCGCCTCCTGGTCCGCCGCCAGCCGGGTGAGCACGGAGTAGGAGACCGCCGCCCCCACCGCCGCCATCAGGGCGGCCACCAGCAGCGGCACCGTGACGGCCAGCGGCCAGGACCGGGGCCGGGAGCGGGGCGGCAACCGGGACGGGGGGCGGGCGGTCATGAATGGGCCCGCACGACGTCGTGCATGGCGGCGATCGGGTCGAACAGGGACGGCGGTTCGACCGCGAAGCCGTCCAGGCGCAGCAGATCCAGCACCGCCCGGCCGGCCGGGTGGTCGGGCATGGACAGCAGCGCCCCGCGCAACGCCCGGATCTCCGGCGCGTCCTGCCGGGCGGCGTGGCAGGCCACCGGCGGAAAGCCCAGCCAGGGGGAGCGGTGCAGCACCCGCGTGCCGGCGACCAGCGCCGGCTCCGCCTGCCCCATCACGTCGTGGACGTAGCCGTCGACGCTGCCGCTGCCGGCCAGGCCGGTGGCGACCGCGCGCACCACGTTGCGGTGCCCGTAGGTGAAGAAGCTGCGGCGGAAGAAGCGGGCCGGCGTCTCCTCGCGGGTCGCCAGCAGGTGCTGGGTGACCAGGAAGCCGGAATTGCTGTCGGGATCCGAGAAGGCGTGCACCGTGCCGCGCAGATCCTCCACCGTCGCCGCCCCGCTGCCGGCCCCGACGATCAGGTAGGACCGGTAGAGCGGGCGGCCGCGGTAGACCGGCACCGCCACCAGGGCCAGCCGGCTGCGGTACTGCACGAAGGGGAAGCCGCAGATCCACGCGGCGTCCAGATGGCCCGTCAGCAGCAGCGTGGTGATCTCCTGATAGGTGCGCCGCTGCACCAAGGCGACGGAGCGGCCCACCCGTTCCCCCAGGTAGGCTTCCAGGGCGCCGAGAAGCTCCGCGTCGGAATCGAGAAAGACCGGCGTCAGCCCGAAGCGCAGCGGGTCCGCCCCCCGCCCCGGCCGGGCGGTCATCGCCGCGGCGCCGGCCGCAAGGCCGGCCAGGACGGTGCGGCGGCGCACGCCCATGCGCTCCTCCCCCGGTCGGGTCGATTCGATGATTCGACGACAGTCTAAGCGACGCCGATCCGCTTGTGCAACGGATCGTCCGGCATAGCCACGATTCTGACGCATCGGCCCTTGACGCATCGAACATCAAGGTGTACAGAAAGGGCATGGCACGCACGACCACCCGGACCGCCCCCGACCTGACGAGCCGCTCCTACTGGAACGGCACAATCAAGATGAGCCTGTCGAAGTTCTTCATCCTCTGCGTCCTGCACCAGAGGCCGATGCACGGCTACGACATCGCCCGCGCGGTGGAGCGCACGACCAACGGCTGCTGCTCGCCGGCGGAGGGGACGATCTACCCCGTGCTGCGGGAGTTCGAGGAGGGCGGCTACGTCACCTCCGAGGCGGAAGTCGTGTCGGGGCGGGAGCGCAAGGTCTACACCCTCACCGACCGTGGCCGCGCGGCCTTCAGGGTGGCGGTGGAGGCGTGGATGGAGGTGACGCGGGTCCTGGTCGACAGCGAGCGGGTGGTGACGCCCGAGGTCTGCCGGGACACCGGCTGCTGCGGCTGAAACATTTGTCCATATGCATCGATGATCGATGCATAGAACCTTATGGGAAGGGGAGGATTCGGGCATGGTGGAGGAGCTTCCGATCGCGGTGGTGGGTGCCGGCCCGGTGGGTCTGGCGGCGGCGGCCCATCTGGTGGAGCGCGGCCTGACGCCGCTGGTGCTGGAGCGCGGCCCCGCGGCCGGCCACGCCGTACGCGCCTGGGGACACGTACGAGTCTTCTCCCCCTGGACGTACAACATCGACGCCGCGGCACGGCGGCTGTTGGGTACGACGGACTGGACGGCACCCGACGACGACGCGATCCCCACCGGCGGCGAGATCGTGGACCGCTACCTGGAACCGCTGGCCGCCCACCCCGCGCTCGCCCCCCGCATCCGCTATGGCGCTGAGGTGACGGCCATCGCCCGCGACGGCCTGGACAAGCTGACCACCGCCGGCCGCGACGCCGCGCCGTTGCGCGTACGCTGGCGCGACGCCGAGGGAACGGAGCACGCGGCCCGCGTCCGCGCGGTCATCGACGCTTCGGGCACCTGGTTCGCACCCAACCCCATGGGCGCCGACGGGCTGCCGGTGCCCGGGGAACGGGCGGCGGCCGACCGCATCGCGTACGGCATCCCGGACGTGCGCGGCGCGGCGCGGAACGACTACGCCGGTGCGCGCGTGCTGGTGGTCGGCTCCGGCCACTCAGCCATCAACGTGGTGCTCGACCTCCTGGCCTTGCAGCAGGAGGCACCGGAAACCCGCGTGCTGTGGGCGCTGCGCCGCGACGGCGTGGCGACGCTGGCGGGCGGCGGCCTGAACGACGCGCTGCCGGCGCGCGGCGCCCTCGGGCTCGCCGCCCGCCGCGCGATCGACGAGGGGCGGCTGGACCTGCTGACCGGCTTCGCCGCGGAGCGGGTGGAGCGCGAGGGCGCCGGGCTGCGCGTCCACGCCCGCAGCCGGGGCACCCCGGGGGACGTGTCGGTCGATCGCATCGTCGTCGCCACCGGATTCCGTCCGGATCTCGGCTTCCTGCGGGAGCTGCGCATCGCCCTCGACCCGGTGGTGGAGGCGCCGCCGGCCCTGGCGCCGCTGATCGACCCCAACCTGCACTCCTGCGGCACCGTGCGGCCTCACGGGGTGGTCGAGCTGTCCCACCCCGAACCCGGCGTCTACATCGTGGGCATGAAGAGCTACGGGCGGGCACCCACCTTCCTGATGGCGACGGGGTACGAGCAGGTGCGCTCCATCGCCGCCGAACTGGCGGGCGACCGGGAGGCGGCCCGCGCCGTGCACCTGGTGCTGCCGGAAACCGGCGTGTGCAGCACGGCCGCGCTGAGCGGTACGGAGGAGGCGCCCGCCGCCGCCGGCTGCTGCGGCGGACCGGCACCGGCGGGCGTCGACGCCTGCTGCGTGCGCGACGCCGACGCCAAGGCGGCCGGGGAGGCCGGCTGCGGCTGCGGCGATCCCGCACCCGCCGCGGTGCCGGCACCCGCGAAGACCGCTACCGGCTGCTGCGCGGGGGCGGCGTGAGCGCGGCGCTGCCGGCGGCGGACCCCATCCGCCGGCGCGGCTTCATCGCCGGGCTGGGCGTCGGGCAGATCGTGTCGTGGGGGACCTTCTACTACAGCTTTCCCCTGATCGCCGGGCCCATGGCGGCCGACCTCGGCATGGACAAGCCGGCGGTGTACGCCGCCGCCACCATCGGGCTGCTGGTCGCCGGGCTGGCCGCGTACCCCGTGGGCGCGGCGATCGACCGCGGCCGCGGGCGGGCGGTGATGGCCCTGGGTTCCCTGGCCGGCGGGCTGCTGCTGCTGGCGTGGGCGCGGGTGGCGGGGCCGTGGTCGCTGTACGCGGTGTTCGCCGGCCTCGGCCTCGTGCAGGCGATGACCCTGTACGAGCCCGCGTTCGCGGTGGTGGCCCGCCGCTACGGCGCGCAGGCGCGCGGCGGCATCACCGCGCTCACCCTGTGGGGCGGCTTCGCCAGCACCGTGTTCGTGCCGGTGGTCCAGGCGCTGCTGGATCAGGTCGGGTGGCGCGACGCCCTGCTGGTGCTGGGGCTGGTCAACCTGCTGCTGTGCGTGGCCCTGCATCTGGCGGTCATCGACCCGGCGGCGGACGCCCCCCGTCCGATTCCGGCGGACGGGCCGGCTCTGCCGGCCGAGGCGGACAGGCCGGCTCTGCCGGCCGCGGCGGACAGGCCGGCGTCGCCGGGGCCGGACGGGGGACGGGCGGCGGTCGCCCGGGCGGCGCGCCAGCCGGTCTTCCTCGGACTGGCGGTCGCCTTCACGGTGTTCTACGGCATCTTCTCCGCCCTCACCTTCCACCTCTATCCCCTGCTGCTGGAACGGGGATTCGACGCGGTCACCGCGGTGGCGGCCATTGCGGTCATCGGCCCCGCCCAGGTGGCGGGGCGCATCGCCGTGTGGGTGTTCGCCGGCAGTCAGCCGATCCGCCGCGTCGGCTCCGTCACGGTCGCCGTCTTCCCCGTGGCGCTGGCGCTGCTCCTGGCGGCGCCGGGCGCGGTGACCGCCCTGGTGGCCTTCGCCGTGCTGTACGGCGCCGCCAACGGCATCATGACCATCGTGCGCGGCCTGGCGGTGCCGGAGATGGTGTCGCGCGATGCGTACGGCGCCCTGAACGGCGCCCTGGCCGTCCCCACCCTCGCCGCCAAGGCGCTGGCCCCGCTGGGCGCCGCCGCCCTGTGGGCGGCCGCCGGTTCCTACGACGCCGTGCTGCTGGCCGCTCTGGCGGGATCCCTGGTGGTGGTGGCCGGCTTCCGGTACGCGGCGGTGCGCAGCGGGTAGCGGGAGGGGAGCATGGTCAGCGGCTGTAGTCGACACCGGCCTCAAAGGCCCGGGTGAGGGTCGCCACCGTGGCGCGGATTTGATCCTCGACAGGCGCGTTTGCCTCGATTGCCTGCGCAACCATTTGGGGATGAACAAATACCGTGACGGCGTCGCGCACCACGCCCGCCGCCCGGGACAGGTCGCTGACCTTCCACTCTCCGCGTTCAACACCCTGAGCGATCAGCTTCCGGATCAGCAGAGTCATGCGCTGCGCGTAAGCAATGATCATGTCCTGCCGCTCGACCAGAATACGCCGATACAGATCATGGATCTCCCGGTCGCCTGTGAACCGCGCACGTTTGCGATGGTGAATGTCAAGAACCATACGCAGCAGCCGGTCCGCAGCAGGGCCCTCCGCGTCCAGCCATCTGGCGGCCAGTTCCTCCTCGTCGTCCATGGCCTCTTGAACGATGGCGTCCATGACTGCGGCCTTGGAGGGGAAGAACCGATAAAGCGCCGCGTGGCTGACACCCAGCGCTTTGCCGATATCCACCATGTTCGTCTTGCCTTCGCCGAGCCGACGGACGAGCGCCGTCGCGGCCTTGAGGATTGCCGCAGGCGACAGGACGATCTGCTTTTCTGCCATGGCGAAAAAATAACCGCACCGACCCACCTTGTCAACAGCTTACAAGATCGGTATATTGTAATCTGTAAGATCGATTGCGACATGCAAGGGGTGACCAAATGGCGACGGCCTTCGTTACAGGTGGCACCGGCTTTCTCGGTGGCCGCTTGATTAAGATGCTGGTGAACCGGGGCTGGCAGGTCCGCGCCCTGTACCGATCGCCCGATGATGCGGCGAAGCTGACCGCTCTGGGTGCCGTGCCGATGCCGGGCGACCTTGAGAATGTCGAGGCGCTGTCACGCGGGATCGGAGACGCCGAAGTGGTCTTCCATGCCGCAGCCATGTTCAAGCTGTGGGGGTCGGCCGAGGCGTTCGAACGGGCGAACGTTGGCGGCACCCGCAATGTCCTGGCAGCGGCGAAGACGCGGGGCGTCAAGCGCTTCGTTCAGATCGGCGCCGGTGCTGTCGTCATGGGGCCGGGCAAACCAATGCGCGGCGTTACCGAAGACGCGCCGCTCTCTTTTCCCCGCTGGGCGCCTTACATCGCCAGCAAAGGGCGCGCGCAGCAGATTCTGATCGAAGCCGACGATCCCGCCGGTATGCGCACCGCGATCATACTTCCCCCGATGATCTGGGGGGCAGGCATGCCGATGATCCGGGAGACGATCCACAATGTGAGAGCCGGGAGGTTCAGGTGGCCGGGAGGCGGCAAAAGCCTGATGTCCACCGCGCACGTCGACAACATCTGCCATGCCGCCGTGCTCGCGGCCGAGCGTTCGATCGGCGGTCGCGCCTATTTCGTGACGGACGGGAAGGACCGAAGTCTGCGCGAAGTCATGGGCACCTTGCTTGCTACGCAGGGTGTTGATCCGGGCAACCGGTCTGCCCCCCTGGGCGTTGCCTGGTTCCTGGCGACCGTCATGGAAGCGGCATGGCGCACCTTCCGCCTCAAGGGTGAACCCCCGCTGACGCGCCAGATGCTGCGACTGGTCGGCTACGACTTCACCATGTCCGACCGTCGTGCCCGGGACGAACTGGGCTATGCGCCAATCGTCACATGGGAGCAAGGCGTCGAAGAAATGCGGGCAGTTGCCCGCCCATGATTTGTAGACGTTTAGACTAAACCTGACAATTGGGTAGAATGGCGGGGAGAGCCCCGGGCTCTCCCCCCGGGCTCTCCCCCCGGGCTCTCGTCGTCGATGCCCTTGGCAACATGGCGCGGGCGCGCGGCATGACGCACGTTGCGAAGGAAACCGGCCCGGCGCGGGAAAGCCTGTATCGTTCCCTCGGTGCCGACGGCAATCCCGAGTTTGCCACGGTGCTGAAGGTGATATCCGCGGCAGGGCTTCGTCTCGAAGCCCGCAAGGCGTGAGCGCGCAACCGTCCGCAGATGCGGTGGCGCCGGGAACCGCATGCCGCGATTCCGGCCCCGCGCTCATACGGCCGGAAAATTGATCACTTCCATCATTTCCCGGCCGTGAAACCCGGCAGATCAATGCCTTGGTATTGATCGAGAGGATGATACCAACGGCACCCTTCAGGTGCCGTCGGTATCACGCCGTCGCCGGGAACCAGCCGCGGGTGCGGTTGCACAGGGCCACCAGGGACAGCATCACCGGCACCTCCACCAGCACGCCGACCACGGTGGCCAGCGCCGCGCCGGATTGCAGGCCGAACAGGCTGATGGCGACGGCCACCGCCAGTTCGAAGAAGTTGGACGTGCCGATCAGCGCGGCCGGCGCGGCGATGGGGAACGGCACGCGCCAGGCGCGCGCCCACAGGTACGCGATGGCGAAGATGCCGTAGCTCTGGATCACCAGGGGCACGGCGATCAGCGCGATCAGCAGGGGCCGGGCGATGATGGTCTCGCCCTGGAATCCGAACAGCAGCACGACGGTGGCCAGCAGCCCCGCCACGGTGTAGGGCTTGAGCCGCGCCGTGAAGCGCTCCACCGCCGCCGGCCCGCCCGCCGCCCCGCCCGCCTCCAGAGTCCGGCGGGTCAGCACGCCCGCCGCCAGCGGGATGACGATGTAGAGCACGACCGACCACAGCAGGGTCTGCCACGGCACGATCACGTCCGTCATCCCCAGCAGCAGCGCCACCAGGGGGGCGAAGGCGAAGATCATGATGATGTCGTTCACCGACACCTGGACCAGCGTGTAGGTGGCGTCGCCGCGGGTGAGCTGGCTCCACACGAACACCATGGCGGTGCAGGGGGCGGCGCCCAGCAGGATCAGGCCGGCGATGTACTCCCTGGCGTCGGCCGGATCGACCAGGCCGCGGAACACGCCCTCGAAGAACAGGACGCCGAGGCCCGCCATGGTGAAGGGCTTGATCAGCCAGTTGACGACCAGCGTGATCGCCAGCCCCTTGGGCCGGTCGCCGGCGTGCGCCAGCGAGGCGAAATCGACGTTGACCATCATCGGGTAGATCATCACCCAGATCAGCACGGCGACGACCAGGTTGACGTTGGCCACCTCCAGCCCCGCCAGCGCCTCGAACAGGCCCGGCACCGCCATCCCCAGCAGGATGCCGGCGGCGATGCACAGCGCCACCCACAGGCTGAGGAAGCGTTCGAACGCACCCATCGGCGAGCCGGCCGCCCGGCGGGCGGTGATGTCGCAGTGCGCGGACATGATGTCTCCTTCAGAAGCATCCGTTCAGAGTGCGCGATCCGGCAGGGCGGCCGCGGCCGCGGGCAGCGGACCGCCCGTGCGCCGCGACGGCAGCAGCAGGGAGAGGAGGAATGAGGCGCCGACCAGGGCGGAGGCGACCAGCAGGCAGCCCTGCACCCCCGCCATCTGGTACGACAGGCCCGACAGCAGCGAGCCCGCCAGCCGCCCGCCGGCGTTGGCCATGTAATAGAACCCGACGTTGAGCGCCACCGTGTCGGCATCGGCGTAGGCCAGGATCAGGTAGGAGTGGACCGCGGAATTGACGGCGAACACCACGCCGAACAGCCCCAGCCCCGCGACCACCGCCGGCCCCGGATCGACGCCCGCGGCCAGCGCTCCGGCCAGCCCGGCCGGCAGCAGCGCCAGGGCCAGCGCCCACAGGCGCGCCGCCCGCACCTCCCCCGACAGCCCGTCGGCGGAGCGGCGGACCAGCGCCGGGGCCGCCGCCTGGACGGCGCCATAGCCGATGACCCAGGCGGCCAGGAAGCCGCCGACCTCGGCGAATCCCCAGCCGAGCTGCGCGTGGAGGAAGATCGGCACGCCCACCACGAACCACACGTCGCGCGCCCCGAACAGGAAGAAGCGCGCCGCCGACAGCACGTTGACGGCGCGGCTGCCGGACAGGACCTGCGTGAATTTCACCTTGGCCTTCGACCGGCCGAGGTCGCCGCGCAGCAGCGTCACCGCCGCCGCCAGCACCACCGCCAGCCCCGCCGCCATGGCCCACAGGGCCGCCGCGAAGCCCAGCGCGGCGAGCAGCACGCCGCCCAGGAAGAACCCCACCCCCTTCAGCGCGTTCTTCGACCCCGTCAGCAGCGCCACCCAGCGGAACAGGGCGCCCGGCCGCCCTTCCGGCACCACCACCTTGATGGCGCTCTTGGACGACATCTTGGTCAGGTCCTTGGCGATCCCCGCCAGGCCCTGCGCCGCCACCACGTAGGTCACCGACAGGGCCATGGTCCACCCGGGATCCACCAGCGACAGCATGACCAGCGCCGCGATCTGCAGGGCAAGCCCGGCGAACAGCGTCGGGCGCAGGCCGAAGCGCGCGCCGATCCAGCCACCCACCAGGTTGGTGACCATCCCGAAGAACTCGTACAGCACGAACAGGAAGGCGAGCTGGAACGGCGTGAAGCCCAGCGTGTGAAAGTGCAGCAGCACCAGCATGCGCAGGGCGCCGTCGGTCAGCGTGAAGCCCCAGTAGGCCGCCGTGACGATGGCGTAGTCGCGCACCCCCGTCATAGCGCCCGCGCCACCGTCGCCGTCAGCTCCGCCAGCCGGTGGGCGTAGCCCATCTCGTTGTCGTACCAGGCGATCACCTTCACCTGCGTGCCGTCCACCACCATGGTGGACAGGGCGTCGACGATGGCCGAACGGGGGTCGGAGCGGAAGTCCACCGACACCAGCGGCCGCTCCTCATAGCCCAGGATGCCGGCCAGCGCGCCACCGGCCGCGTCGCGGAACAGGGCGTTCACCGCCTCGGCGGTGGTCGGCCGCGCCACCTCGAACACCGCGTCGGTGATGGACGCGTTCAGCAGCGGCACGCGCACGGCCATGCCGTTCAGCTTGCCCTTCAGCTCCGGATAGATCAGGGCGATGGCGGTGGCCGAACCGGTCGACGTGGGCACCAGCGAGTTCAGCGCCGAACGGGCGCGCCGCAGGTCCTTGTGGGGGGCATCGACGATCACCTGGGTGTTGGTGACGTCATGGATGGTGGTGATGACGCCGTGGCGGATGCCCAGAGCCTCGTGCACCACCTTCACCACCGGGGCGAGGCAGTTGGTGGTGCACGATGCGGCGGTCACCAGATCGTGCTGCGCCGGGTCGTAGAGGTGGTCGTTGATGCCCATGACGATGTTGAGCGCGCCCGGCGTCTTCACCGGAGCGGCGACCACCACCTTGCGCGCGCCGTTCCCGAAATGCGGGCGGTTGGCGTCGGTCGTGACGAACTTGCCGGAGCTTTCGATCACCACGTCCACGCCGAGGTCGCCCCACGGGATGTCGGCCGGCCGGGCGTGGTCGGTGAAGCCGACGCGGCGCCCCTCCACCGTGATGTGGTCGGCTCCGGCCGCCACCGGCACCGGCCAGCGGCCGTGCACGCTGTCGAACTCCAGCAGGTGCGCGGCCGCCGCGGGGCCGCCCTTCACCTCATTGATGTGGACGATCGTGATATCGGGATTGCCGTGGGCGGCCCGGAGGGCAAGGCGCCCCATGCGGCCGAACCCGTTGATGCCGACGCGCACGGTCATGACGTCCGGTTCCCCTTCGAAGTGGACGGAGGGCAGCAGGCGGCCGGAGCCGGTGCCGTCTCCAGGATGCCGCACAGCTCCGGATGGCCGTCGCAGCAGTCATGCAGCAGAAACCCCATCAACTCCTTCATGACCGCGACCTCGGCGCTGTAGATGATCGACCGCCCGTCGCGGCGCGACTCCACCAGCCCGGCGTTGGCAAGCTGCGACAGGTGGAAGGACAGGGTGGCGGGCTGGACGCCCAGCGCCTGCGCGATCTCCCCCGCCGGCAGCCCGGCCGGCCCGGAGCGCACCAGCAGGCGGAAGACCGCGAGCCGCGAATCCTGGGCGAGCGCCGCCAGCGCGGCGATGGCGTGTTTCTGTTCCATATTTTGTGATTTATCAAAATATGGAACAGTGGTCAAGAATGCTGCACGACAACCGTTGCTGCGTTCATGCCGGCGCAGCGGCAATGACGAAAGTCATGAGCATGGCAGCCATGACGGGGGATTCCGCAACCCGCGCCCAGTTGCCGCACCCGGGCGTGCTTGACCGCAATCAGTACACGCGTTAATCCTCGTTCACGATAATCCGCACCAGAAGCGAGCAGTGACGGCCCCCGGCCGGACCACGCAAGCCCGCTGCGGCATCACCCGTTGCGTCCGTTCGACCACTGCGTCCCGTCGCCCGTTCCCCCCGCCGGCCCGATCCGTCGGCGCGGCCGGCATGGACCGACGGTGCCGGCACCGGTCGACCGTTGCCTTCATTGAGGACGAGCATGTTCACGAACGCCAGCATCCGGTCCAAGATCGCCGTCATCCTCGCCGTCTGCATGGCCGGCCTGATCCTGATCATCGCGTTCGGGCTGGTCAGCCTGCGCGGCCACATGCTGGAAGACCGCCGCGCCAAGACGCGCAGCCTCGTGGAAAGCGCCGTCACCCTGGTGTCCCATTTCGAGGAGCAGGCCCGCAGCGGCGCGCTGACGGACGCCGCCGCACGGGAGGGCGCAAGGGACGCGCTGCGGGCCCTGCGCTACGACGCCAACGAGTATTTCTTCATCACCGATCTTTCCCCCGCCATGATCATGCACCCCTTCCGGCCGGAGCTGGAGGGGAAGGACCTGTCCGACGCCAAAGACCCCGACGGCAAGCGGCTGTTCGTGGAGTTCGCGACCACCGTGCGGACCGGCGGCGAGGGCTTCGTCGATTACCTGTGGCCCAAGGGCGGCATGACGGAGCCGGTGCGCAAGGTCTCCTTCGTCAAGGGCTTTGCGCCGTGGGGCTGGGTGATCGGCACGGGCATCTACCTGGACGACGTGGACACCGCCTTCCGCCGGGAGGTCGCGTGGATGGGCGGCATCAGCCTGCTCATCCTCGTCGTCGGCGGCGCCGTCGCGCTGGCCATCAGCCGGGCCATCGTGCGGCCGTTGGGGGATATGACCGCGGCCATGGGCCGCCTGGCCGAGGGCGACCTGGACCACGACATCCCCTTCACCGGCCGGCGCGACGAGATCGGCGCCATGGCCACCGCCCTGCAGGTCTTCAGGGAGCACGCGGTGGAGCGCCGCACCCTGGCAGCGCGCGAGCGGGCCGAAGCCGCCGCCAGGGAGCGCCGGCAGACGGCCATGGAGCAGTTGACCGAGGACTTCAACCGCAGCGTCAGCGGCATGCTGCGGGCACTGGCCACCGCGTCGACCGAACTCCACGCCACCGCCCAGTCCATGTCGGCGGCGGCGGGGGAGACCAACCAGCGCTCCACGACAGTGGCAGCCGCGGCCGAACAGGCGTCCGCCAACGTCCAGAGCGTCGCCGCCGCGGCCGAGGAACTTGCCGCCACCAGCGCCGAGATTTCCCGCCACATCGACCTGTCCTCCGCGACGGCGCAGAAGGCGGTGGCGGAGGCCGGCCGCGCCGGCGTCATCGTCGGCAGCCTGTCGGACGCGGCCGAGCGCATCGGGGAGGTGGTGAGCCTGATCAACGACATCGCGTCGCAGACCAACCTGCTGGCGCTGAACGCCACCATCGAGGCGGCCCGCGCCGGCGAGGCCGGCAAGGGCTTCGCCGTCGTCGCCGGGGAGGTCAAGAACCTCGCCAACCAGACCGCCAGGGCGACGGAGCAGGTGGTGGCCCAGGTGACCTCCGTCCAGTCGGCCTCGCGCGAGGCGGCGCGGATCGTCGCGGGGATCGCCGGCATCATCGCCGACGTCCACGCCGCCGCCGGCGCCATGGCCGAGGCGGTCCACCAGCAGGGCGCCGCCACCGGCGAGATCGCCGAGAACGTCAGCCGGGCCCACACCGGAACCATCGAGGTCACCTCCAACATCGCCGAGGTGAACGAGACCGCCACGGTCACCGGCGCCGCGGCCGAGCAGGTGCTGGCCGCCGCCCATGACCTGTCGCAGCAGGCGGAGGGGCTGCGCAGCGAGGTGGAGAACTTCCTGTCGGCGGTCACCCGCGCCGGCGACCGGCGGGCCTACGTCCGCCACCGCACCAACCTTCCGGCCAGCATCAGGGCCGCCGGGCGGGACATCGGCTGCCGCATCCTCGACCTGTCGCTCGGCGGGGCGTCGGTCGACCAGACCCTGCCGATCCCGGAAGGCAGCGTCTTCGAGATGATCATCGACGGAACCACCACGGTCACCGGCCGGGTCGCCGGCACCGTGGACCGCCGCACCCGCCTCCAGTTCCACCTGGACGGGGCGACGCAGGCCCGCATGCGCAGCCTGGTCGACCGGGTCCAGCAGAGCAGCGCGGCGGCTTGATGCACCGCCTTCCCGTTCCCGCGCCGGCGGGCCGGACAGGCGTCATGGGATTGCGTATGCGCAACCGGCCGGCCCGCAGCCGGCACCGAACCGGGGCCGGTCGTTCGACCATCCGGCCTCCGGGGCGGCGGCCCCCGGAGGTTAGAATCGGGGTCCGGGCTCCGCACGCTCGTCCAGGAACCCGATCACGGCATCGAACGCCTGCTGCCGGTTCCTCTCCATGAGCACCATGTGGGTTCCCCCGCCGATCGCGACGAGGCGCTTGGCGCGTGCGCCGGAGAGACGGACGAAGAGGTCCTGCGCCATGTCCAGCCGCACATCGACGTCCCATTCCGCACAGACCACAAGCACGGGACAGGTGATCGCCGACGGATCATACAGCGGGTTGCCGGCGGTCCAGTGCTCGCGCACGTCCAGCACGGCGCCCGACGGCGCGCGGATGGTTCCCGCGTCGGGCGATCCGGGATCGGTGGCGAGGGTGACCGTCTCCCAGGCGTCGAACCAGCCGTCGGGAATCAGCGCCTGGCGCTCCGGTTCCGGTGCGGCCGCCCTCCAGGCCGCTTCGAAGGCTTTCGGGCTGACCACGCGGTAGGCGCCGAGCGGCCCGCCGGAATCGACGCGCAGCGGCGTCGCGGAGAGCCAGAGGGGCGTGACCAGGATCAGCCCGGCGATCGCGTCCCCGGCCTCGGCGGCCAGGGCCCCGGCCACCGTGGCGCCCCAGGACATGCCCAGCAGGTTGACCCGGTCGACGGCGCGGTGCCGGCGCACGAAGGCGACCGCCGTTGCAAGGTCGCGCACCGCGACCCGGGCAGGCGTCAGGGGCACGCCGCCATCCGGCGGGCGCGCCATCTCCGGCGGGCGCGTCGACCCGCCGTAGCCACGGGCGTCCACGGCCCAGACGTCGTAACCGGCGCGCGCCAGCGCATCCATGAACGACCCGCCGGCGACCGGCACGTCGAACAGACTGGCGGAGGGGAAGGTCGCGCCGTGCATCATCACCAGCGTGCGTTCGGCGGAGAACGCCGCCGCATCAGCCGGGCGCCGGTTGATGAGCTGCAGGTGCACGCCGTCCGTGTCGCCGGGGATCAGCCGGGTATCGGACAGGACACGGCGGGCGGAGGGAGAGTCGGTTCGCATGACGAGGGGCTCCGGGCTCAGGCGAAGTGCCAGGTGAACCGGCTGCCGTCGAAGCGGATGCGGCCGGCGGAGGATTCGGGGAAATGGGTGGTGAAGACCAGCGCCCCGGTTTCGGCCGCATGGACCATCGCCCGGCGCCGCGACGCCCGCGCGGCATCGGGGAATTCGCAGTAGACCGAGTTGAGGTCCGGCCGCGCGACCTGAAGGGGGTGGTGCAGCACATCGCCCCAGAACAGGGCGTGTTCGCCGCGGGAGGTGAAGCGGATGCAGGCATGGTCGATGCTGTGGCCGGGGCTCGGCAGGAACGCGAAGCCATCCACCGCCTCCGTGCCGTCCACCACGATCGTCCGTGCCAGCCCGGCCTCGACGACCGGCAGCACGCTGTCCTCGTAGACCCCGGCAAGGGGCGTGCGCGACATGCGGCCCAACCCGGCCTCCTCCCGGATCGCGCCGTCCGTTCCGTCGGCGGCGGCCAGGGCGGCGCCGTAGGCGTGCTCCCGGGCCGAGAAGACGTAGCGCGCGTTGGGGAAGGTCGGCACCCACCGCCCGTCGACCGCGCGCGTGTTCCACCCGACATGGTCCACGTGCAGGTGGGTGTGCAGCACCAGGTCCACATCCTCCGGACCGACCCCCGCCGCTTTCAGCCGGTCGAGGTACGGTTCGTCGAGGCGGTGCAGGATCGGCACGGCGGGCCGCTCCTTGCCGTTTCCGGTGGCCGTGTCGATCAGGACCACCCGGTCCGGCGTTCGCACCAGCCAGGTGTGAATGCTCTGGCGCAGCAGGCCCGTCCGCGGATCGACGGAGCCCGGCCCGAAGCGGCACGCCTCCTGCGCGGCGGCGGTGTCGCAGCCGGGATAGAGATCGCCGATGGCGACGGCATCGAGTGCCAGTTCGGAAATTCTGGTGATGGTGGCGTCACCGATTCGGTGAACGGCGCTGTCGTGATCCATGTCCCGGTCCTGTGAGGGGGGCTTGCTCACGCCGATATCTGGCACCACATCGTGGATGCGGCAAATCGATGCAAATCATGACCTCCATCGACCATTTCGATCTGCGGTCCTTCGACCTCAATCTGCTCGTCGCCTTCGACGCGCTGATGCAGGAGCGCAGCGTCACCCGGGCGGCCGCCCGCCTGAAGGTCGGGCAGCCGGCGATGAGCCACAGCCTGTCGACCCTGCGCGTCCTCCTGCAGGACGAGCTGTTCGTGCGCGTCGGCCCCGTGATGCAGCCGACGGCGCGCGCCGGCGCCCTGTGGCACCCGGTCCGGGCCGCGCTCGCGCAGATGCAGGCGGCGCTGCACGCGCGCCCCCGGTTCGACCCGGCCGTCGAGGACCGGACCCTCCGCCTCGGCTTTTCCAGCGAGGTGGAACTCCTGCTGCTGCCCCGGCTGACCGCGGCGCTGCGGCAATCGGCGCCGGGAATGCGGCTGCTGTGCCGCACGGCGGAGCGGGCGGAGATCCATCGCATGCTGGACGACGGCACCCTCGACCTCGCCGTGGGGTGCTTCGACGCCGCGGCGCAGCGCCACCGTTCGCGGCTTCTGTTCGAACAGTCGTTGAGCTGCGTCTTCAACGCCGACCGGCTGCCCCTGACGACCCCGATCAGCCTCGCCGACTATCTGGCCGCGCCGCACGCCATGGTGACGCGCACCGACAGTTTGCAGGGCTGCCTGGAGGCGGCCTTCGCGGACATCGGGGAGACGCCGAACGTGGTGGCCGCGGGTGCGGAGTTCCTGAGCGTGCTCGCGACCGTGGCCTGCTCGCCGGTGATCACCACGATCCCCACCCGCATGGCGCGCCTCTACGGCCCCCGCTTCGGCCTGACGCTCAGCCCGCCCCCGCTGACGCTGCGGGTGCCGGCGGTGTCGATGGTCTGGTCCGCGCAACTGGATCAGGACGCCGCCTCATCGTGGATCCGCAAGCAGGTCGCCGGCATTCTTCTGGCCACCGAAACGGACATCCCCTGACGGCGGCGCCCTGCCCCGTCATACGGTCGGCAATTGATCACTTCCATCAATTGCCGACCGTAAAACCCGGCAGATCAATGCCTTGGCATTGATCGAGAGGGTGATACCGGCGGCATCCTTCAGATGCCGCCGGTATCAGACCCGCTCCGCCCCGCGCCGCGCCGTGGAGAATCGCCCGGCCAGGCGGTAGCGCGTGCCCGGATGCAGGAGGTGGGCGCGGGTCACCGGCAGGGTGCCGGACCATGTGGTGCGGATGAGCCGCAGGCACGGCTCGTCCGCACCGATGCCGAGGAGGCGCTGCGCCTGCGCGTCGGGCACCACGGCCTCGATGACGTGCTCGACCTCCGTTGCCGGCACGACGACGCTGAGGTACTCGTTCGGCGTCACCCGGGTGAAGTCCTGCTCCGGATAGGCGGGTGCGGCCAGCGGGTTGACCCAGCGATCCTCCACCTGCACCGGCGTGCCGTCCTCGCGATGGACGCACAGGGAGCGGTAGACCGGGTCACCGGGGTCCAGGCCGAAGACGGCGGCGGTGCGCACGTCGGCCGGCTCGGCGCCCAGGCGGTGGACGTCGCAGCGGTGGCCGTGGCCGCGCCCGCGGATCTCGTCGGCGATGTTCCGCAGTTCCAGCAGCGCCGACTGCGGCTTGGCCGGCGCCACGAAGGTGCCCACCCCCTGAAGGCGGACCAGGATGCCCTCGTCCGTCAGCTCGCGCAGGGCACGGTGGACGGTCATGCGCGACACGCCCAGTTCGCGGACCAGTTCGTTCTCCGAGGGAATGCGCTTCTCGCGCGGCCAGTCGCCGCCCAGGACGCGCCGGGCGATCAGCCGCTTGATCTTGCGATACAGCGGCGCCGGCGCGTCCGTGTCGAGCGTCATGGCGTCACCGCACACCCCCGGGATACGGGCACCCCGGCCCGGACCACCCCGGCGCAGGGGTTGGGACCGATCCGACAGACGAGTTCGGCCGGGCGCCCGATGTCCCACAGGACGAAGTCGGCGGCCTTCCCGGCCTCCAGCGTGCCGTGGCTGTCGGCCATGCCGAGGGCGCGCGCGGCGTGCCGGGTGGCCCCGGCCAGCGCCTCCTCCGGCGTCAGACGGAACAGGATGCAGGCCATGTTGAGCACGGTCAGCAGCGAAGCAATGGGCGAGGTGCCGGGGTTGCAGTCGGTGGCGACCGCCATCGGCACGCCCAGCCGGCGCAGCGTGGCGACGGGCGGCGGCGTGGTGTCGCGCAGGGTGTAGTAGGCACCGGGCAGCAGCACGGCCACGGTTCCCGCGGCGGCCATCGCCGCCGCCCCCTCCGGCGACAGATGCTCCAGATGGTCGGCGGACAGGGCGCCGTAGCGCGCCGCCAGCGCCGCCCCGCCGAGATCGCTGAGCTGTTCGGCGTGCAGCTTGACGGGCAGCCCGTGGCGGCGGGCGGCCAGGAACACCCGTTCGGTCTGGGCGACGGTGAAGCCGATCCCTTCGCAGAAGGCATCCACGGCGTCGGCCAGCCCCTCGGCGGCGATGGCCGGCAGCATCTGCGTGCACACCGCGTCGATGTAGGCATCGGGGCGCCCTTCGTACTCCGCCGGCAGGGCGTGGGCACCGAGGAAGGTGGTCCGCACCGTCACCGGCCGCCGCCGCTCCAGGGCGCGGGCCGCCCGCAGCATCCTGCGCTCCGTCTCAGGGTCGAGACCGTAGCCGGACTTCACCTCCACCACCGTCACCCCTTCGGCGCACAGGGCGGCGAGGCGACGGTCCGCCTGCGCGATCAGCGTCTCCTCATCGGCCGCCCGCGTCGCCGCGACGGTCGAGCGGATGCCCCCGCCGGCCCGGGCGATCTCCTCGTAGGTCGCGCCGAGCAGGCGCTGTTCGAACTCCCCGGCGCGGTCGCCGGCGTGGACCAGATGGGTGTGGCAGTCGATCAGGCCGGGGGTGATCCACCGCCCCCCGGCGTCCGTCACGGTCGTGGCCAGCGCCGCCGGCGGTGCCGGCAGATCGGCCATCGGCATCACCGCGGCGATGCGCCCGCCCTGCGTCGCCAGCGCCGCCCCCTCCACGGCGCCATAGGGGGCGCCGCCGGGGACCATGGTCGCGATGCGCGCGTTCGTCCAGATCCCGTCCCACATGCTCGTTCCTCCGGCCCGGCGGTTGTCCGGGGTTGTCTATGTGTTATCCTGTCTTCGGGTGCCCCGGAAGGGGGGAAAGGGAGGCGGGGGTTCCCCATGGCCGCATTCTTTGCCGACACGGCCCGGCTCGCCGGGGGCTGGGCGCGCAACGTGCGCCTGGAGGTGGACAGTGCCGGCACGCTGAGCGCCGTCACGCCCGACGCCGCACCCGACGGGGCGGAGCGCCTGCGCGGCCCGGTGATCCCCGGCATGCCCAACCTGCACAGCCACGCCTTCCAGCGCGCCATGGCCGGGCTGGGGGAGCGCGCCGGCGGCACGGGGCGGGACAGTTTCTGGACCTGGCGGCAGGCGATGTACCGCTTCCTCGACCGGCTGGACCCCGACGATCTGGAGGCGGTGGCCGCCCAGCTCTATGTGGAGATGCTGAAGGCCGGCTACACCGCGGTCGGGGAGTTCCACTACGTCCACAACGATCCGGCCGGCCGGCCCTACGCCGACCCGGCGGAGCTGTCGCTGCGGGTGGTGGCCGCGGCGCAGCGGGCCGGCATCCGCCTCACCCACCTGCCCGTCCTGTATGCCCACGCCGGCTTCGGCGGCACCGCGCCGGGCGAGGGGCAGCGGCGCTTCGTCACCACGCTCGACCGGCTCCTGGCCATCCGCGAGCGGGTGGCGGCGGTGGCGGCGGGCGATCCGCGGGTGCGCGTCGGGCTGGCGCCCCACTCGCTGCGCGCGGTCACGCCGGATGAACTGACGCAGGCGCTGAACGCGCTGGCGGTGTCGGCGCCCGACGCGCCGATCCACATCCACATCGCCGAACAGGTCCGGGAAGTGGACGACTGCCTGGCCTGGAGCGGCCGGCGCCCGGTGGACTGGCTGCTCGACCACGCGCCGGTGTCGCCGAACTGGTGTCTCGTCCACGCCACCCACATGACCGACGCGGAGGTCGGCCGGCTGGCCGGCAGCGGCGCCGTGGCCGGCCTGTGCCCGACGACCGAGGCCAACCTGGGCGACGGCCTGTTCCCGGCGGTCGCCTATGGGCAGCGGGGCGGCCGGCTGGGCATCGGGTCGGACAGCCACGTCTCCGTCAGCCCGGTGGAGGAGCTGCGCTGGCTGGAGTACGGCCAGCGCCTGGTCCACCGCGCCCGCACCCTGCTGGCGTCGCCCGACGACGGGACGGTGGCCGCGCACCTGTGGCGCACCGCCGCCGCCGGCGGCGCGCAGGCGCTCGGCATCGCCGCGGGGGAGCTGGCGGCCGGCCGGCAGGCGGATTTCCTGGTGCTCGACCCCGACAGCCCGGTGCTGGCCGCCGCACGGGGCGACGGGCTGTTCGACGCCCTGGTGTTCTGCGGCAACGTCCCGGCGGTGCGCGACGTCGCCGTCGGCGGCCGGTGGGTGGTGCGCGACGGCCGGCACGACGCGGAGGACCCCATCCGCCACCGCTTCACCGAGGCGATGCGCCGGCTGACGGCTTAGCCCTCGGCCATGGGCAGCGTCAGCCCGTGCTCGCGCGCGCATTCCCGCGCGATGTCGTAGCCGGCGTCGGCGTGGCGGATGACGCCGGTGGCGGGGTCGTTGGTCAGCACCCGTTCCAGCCGGCGCGCCGCGGCGGCGGTGCCGTCGGCGACGATCACCATGCCCGCGTGCTGGGAATAGCCCATGCCGACGCCGCCGCCGTGGTGCAGAGACACCCAGGTCGCCCCCGACGCGCAGTTCACCAGGGCGTTCAGCAGCGGCCAGTCCGACACGGCGTCGGAACCGTCCTTCATGCCCTCCGTCTCGCGGTTGGGGCTGGCCACGGACCCGGAGTCCAGATGGTCGCGGCCGATGACGAGGGGCGCCTTCAGCTCGCCGCGCGCCACCATCTCGTTGAAGGCGAGGCCGAGGCGGGCGCGGTCGCCCAGGCCGACCCAGCAGATGCGCGCCGGCAGCCCCTGAAAGGCGATGCGCTCCCCGGCCATGTCCAGCCAGGTGTGCAGGTGGCGGTCGTCGGGGATCAGCTCCTTCACCCGGGCGTCGGTGCGCCGGATGTCCTCCGGGTCGCCCGACAGGGCGGCCCAGCGGAACGGCCCGACGCCGCGGCAGAACAGCGGGCGGATGTAGGCCGGCACGAAGCCGGGGAAGGCGAAGGCGTCCTCGACGCCGGCGTCGCCGGCCATCTGGCGGATGTTGTTGCCATAGTCGAAGGTCGGCACGCCCATGCGGTGGAACGCCAGCATGGCCCGCACCTGCTCCGCCATCGACTGCTTGGCGGCGGCGATCACCCGGTCCGGCTCGGTCCGCCGGCGCTCCTCGTGCTCCTCCAGGGTCCAGCCGGCCGGCAGATAGCCGTTCAGCGGGTCGTGGGCGCTGGTCTGGTCGGTGACCGCGTCGGGGCGGTAGCGCGGGTCGGCGGCGGCGCGGCGCGCCAGCTCGGGGAACAGTTCGGCGGCGTTGCCCAACAGGCCGACGGACACCGCCCGCCCCTGCGCCCGTGCCTCCCACAGCATGGCCATGGCCTGGTCCGGGTCGTCGGCGCGGTGGTCGAGGTAGCGGGTCTCCAGCCGCCGCTCGATCCGGCGGGCCGAGCATTCCACCGCCAGCATCGAGGCGCCGGCCATGGTCGCCGCCAGCGGCTGCGCCCCGCCCATGCCGCCGAGGCCACCGGTGAGGATCCACCGGCCCGCGAGGTCGCCGCCGTAATGCCGGCGCCCCATCTCCGCGAACGTCTCGTAGGTGCCCTGCACGATGCCCTGGGAACCGATGTAGATCCACGACCCCGCCGTCATCTGGCCGTACATCATCAGGCCGCGGGCGTCGAGGTCGCGGAAATGCTCCCACGTCGCCCAGGCCGGCACGAGGTTGGAGTTGGCGATCAGCACCCGCGGCGCGTCGGGGTGGGTGCGCAGGACGCCCACCGGCTTGCCCGACTGCACCAGCAGGGTCTCGTCCTCCTCCAGCGCCCGCAGGGCCTCGACGATGGCGTCGAAGCAGGCCCAGTTGCGCGCCGCCCGGCCGATGCCGCCGTAGACCACCAGCTCGTCCGGGTTCTCCGCCACCTCGGGATCGAGGTTGTTCATCAGCATGCGCAACGGCGCTTCGGTAAGCCACGATTTGGCGCTCAGCGCGCTGCCGCGCGGGGCGCGGATGATCCTGCGGTTGGCGGCCGACTCACCCATCGCGCACCCTCCCCATGCCTGTCTAGACAAGTTGTTTCATACACCCGCCACCCGGCCGAATCCAGCCCGCAGCGGCCGGCGTGCCGGATGCGGCGCGGCGTTCGGGAAAAAGAAACGGCCCCTCCCCCCGTCGCCGGGGAGAAGGGCCGGAGGTCGCGCAGGACACCCGTGCGGTCGCGAGAGGACCGGCGTCAGCCGGAGCCGGGCGGTGCCTTGGCGACGCCGCCGACGGAGAAGTGCTCGTGCGGCACCTCCTGGATGATGACCCGGACGGTTTCGAGGGGGGCGCCCAGCGAGGACGCCGCCGCCTCGGCCACCGCCTTCATGAAGGCGGCCTTCACCGCCTGCGGGCGGCCGGGCAGCAGGACGGCGGTGATGATGGGCATGGTCTCACCCCGCCACGCTGAAGGACACCGGACCCAGATGCTGCATGGTCAGGCGCACGCTCACGCCGGGGGCCAGAGGCTCGGCCGCGGTGGCACCGCCGGCCAGCACGATCCAGCCCGCTTCCAGCCGCTCGCCCCACTGCGCCACCAGCCGCGCCGCCGCCACCAGCGACCGCACGGGGTCGCCGAGGATCGCGGCGCTGGAACCGACCTGGCGCACCTGCCCGTCCAGTTCCATGGCGATGCCCAGGTTGGCGACGTCCACGTCGGGCGACCGCCAGCCGCCGATCACGAAGCCCGACGACGAGGAGTTGTCGGCCACCACGTCGGGCAGCGCGAAGCGGAAGTCCTTGTAACGGCTGTCGATGATCTCCAGCGCCGGGGCCACCGCCGCCACCGCCGCCATGGCCTGCGCCGCGGTCACCCGGCCGGCCAGCGGCGCCTTCAGGAGGAACGCCACCTCCGGCTCGACGCGCGGGTGGACGTAGCGGGCGATGTCGACCACCGCACCCTCCTCCACCTGCATGGCGTCGGTCAGGCGGCCCCAGATCATCTCGTCGACGCCGACCTGGGCCATCTTGGCCCGGCTGGTCAGGCCCATCTTCATGCCGACGCGCCGCTCGCCGCGGGCGTAGCGCCGGGCCAGCGACAGGGCCTGGATGGCGTAGGCGTCGTCGACCGTCAGGTCCGGGTGGGCGATGGACAACTGCGCGATCTCGGTGGCGGTGCGGGCGGCCTCGTCGACCACCTCCGCCAGCTTGGCCAGGTCAGACATGGGCGGCCTCCGTTTCCTTCGCCTTGACGAGATCGAGCGCCACGTCGACGATCATATCCTCCTGCCCGCCGACCATCTTGCGGCGGCCCAGCTCGATCAGGATCTCGCGGGCGTCCAGGCCGTAGGTCGCGGCGGCGCGCTCCGCGTGGCGCAGGAAGCTGGAATAGACGCCGGCGTAGCCCAGCGACAGGCTCTCCCGGTCGACCCGCACCGGCCGGTCCTGGAGCGGGCGCACCAGGTCGTCGGCGGCGTCCATCAGCCGGAAGAGGTCGCAGCCGTGGGCGTAGCCCATGCGGTCCAGCACGGCGATCAGCGCCTCCAGCGGCGCGTTGCCGGCCCCGGCCCCCATGCCCGCCAGGGAGCTGTCGACGCGCACCGCGCCGTTCTGCACGGCGACCACCGCGTTGGCGACGCCCAGCGTCAGGTTGTGGTGGGTGTGGATGCCCACCTGCGTCTCCGGCCGCAGCTCCTGCCGGAACGCCGTCACCCGCTCCGCCACCTGGTCCATCAGCAGGGCGCCGGAGGAGTCCACCACATAGACGCACTGCGCGCCGTAGCTCTCCATCAGCTTCGCCTGCTCGACCAGCCGGTCGGTCGGGATCATGTGGGCCATCATCAGGAAGCCCACGGTGTCGTAGCCCAGCTCGCGCGCGTAGGCCATGTGCTGCTTCGACACGTCGGCTTCGGTGCAGTGGGTGGCGATGCGCACGCTGCGCGCGCCGCTGCTCCACGCCTCGCGCAGGTCCTCCTTGGTGCCGATGCCGGGCAGCAGCAGCACGGCGACGCGGGCGTGCGTCACCGCGTCGGCGACGGCGGCGATCCACTCGTGGTCGGTGTGGCGGCCGAAGCCGTAGTTGAAGGACCCGCCGGCCAGGCCGTCGCCGTGGGTGATCTCGATGGAATCCACCTTCGCGGCGTCCAGCGCTTTGGCGATGGCCACCGCCGTGTCGATGGAATACTGGTGACGCAGGGCGTGCATGCCGTCGCGCAGCGTGACGTCCTGGATGTAGAGTTTGCTCATGACGCTCCCCTCCCCGGCTCAGGCGCGCAGCATCCGCTCGACCCAGCGGTCGGCGGTGGCCATGGCGGCCGAGGTCATGATGTCCAGATTGCCGGCGTAGGCCGGCAGGTAGTGGGCCGCCCCTTCCACCTCCAGGAAGATCGACGACTTCAGCCCCGTGAAGGTGCCGTAGCCGGGGATGCGCAGCGGGTCGTTGTCGCCGATGCGCTCGAACTGCACCTTCTGCTTCAGGCGGTAGCCGGGCACGTAGCTGCGGACCTCGCGGACCATGGCCTCCACCGATTCCGCGATGGCCTCGGGCTCGGCACCCCGGCTCAGGGTGTAGACGGTGTCGCGCATGATCAGCGGCGGCTCCGCCGGGTTCAGGACGATGATCGCCTTGCCGCGGTCGGCGCCGCCGACCAGCTCGATGGCGCGCGAGGTGGTCTGCGTGAACTCGTCGATGTTGGCGCGGGTGCCGGGGCCGGCGGAGCGGGACGAAATGGACGCCACGATCTCGGCATAGGGCAGCGAGGCGGCGACGCGCCGGACCGCGTGCACCATGGGGATGGTCGCCTGCCCGCCGCACGTCACCATGTTGACGTTGGGCTGGTCGAGGTGGCTGTCCAGGTTGACCGGCGGCACCGTGTAGGGGCCGATGGCGGCGGGGGTGAGGTCGATCACCTGCTTGCCCGCGGCCACCGCCATCTCCGAATGCCGGCGGTGGGCATAGGCGGAGGTGGCGTCGAAGACGATGCGGATGTCGGTCCACTCCGGCATCGCCACCAGCCCCTCCATGCCGCCGTCGCAGGTGGCCACGCCCATGCGCCGGGCCCGCGCCAGCCCGTCGGAGGCCGGGTCGATGCCGACCATGACGCCCATCTCCAGGTGTCGGGAGTTGCGCATCACCTTGATCATCAGGTCGGTGCCGATGTTCCCCGACCCGATGATCGCAATCTTTGTCCTGGCCATCGGTGACCTCATTCCTTTGCGAAGACGGCGCGGACCGAGCCCAGGCCGTTGATGCGGGCTTCCACGGTGTCGCCCCGGGCGGCGGGAACCATCGGGCCGAGCGCGCCGGACAGCACGGTGTCGCCGGCCTTCAGCGGCCGTCCCGCCCGCGCCATCACCTGCGCCAGCCACCACACGGCGTTCAGCGGGTGGCCGAGGCAGGCGACGCCGGCGCCGGTGCTCACCGGCTCGCCGCGCACCTCCATGACCATGCCGCACATCCGCAGGTCGAGGCCGGCCAGCGCCTTCGGCTCGTTGCCCAGGACGTAGAGGCCGGAGGAGGCGTTGTCGGCGATGGTGTCGAGGATGCGGATGTTCCAGCCGGCGACGCGGCTGTCCACCACCTCGATGGCGGGCAGCACGCAGTCCACCGCGCGGATGACGTCGGCCGCGGTGATGTGCTCGCTCGTCAGGTCGCGGCCCAGCACGAAGGCCACCTCGGCCTCCGCCTTGGGCTGGATCAGGCGGCCGCAGGGGATCTCCCAGCCGTCGGGGATCGCCATGTCGGCGAACAGCATGCCGTAGTCGGGCTGGTCGACGCCGAGCTGGCGCTGCACCGACTTCGACGTCAGGCCGATCTTGCGCCCGGCGAGGACGCGGCCCGCGTCGAGGAAGCGCGTGGTGTTGATCTCCTGCACCGCGTAGGCGGCGGCGAGGTCGCCCTCGGCCAGCAGGTCGCGCACGGGGTCGCAGGCACTCATGCTGCGGTTCGCCTCGTAGAGGCGGTCGGCGGCGGCCCGGATGTCGGCTTGGCTCGTTTCCATGGGGATTCCGATCACAGCTTGATGCAGACGTTCTTCAGCTCGGTGTAGAACTCCAGCCCGTGGACGCCGCCCTCGCGCCCGATGCCCGACGCTTTGGAGCCGCCGAAGGGCGTGCGCAGGTCGCGCAGGAACCAGGAGTTCACCCAGACGATGCCGGCGTCGATGCGCGCCGACACGCGGTGGGCGCGCGACACGTTCTCCGTCCACACCGCCGCCGCCAGCCCGTAGGGCGTGTCGTTGGCGAGCGCCACCGCCTCCTCCTCCGTGTCGAAGGGGCGGACGTGGCAGCACGGCCCGAAGATCTCCTCGCGCATCACCGCGCTGTCGTCGGCCAGGCCGGTCCAGATGGTCGGCTGGATCCACGACCCCCCGGCCAGCTCGGGCCCGAGGTCGGGCACGCCGCCGCCGGTCACCACGGTGGCCCCGTCCGCCACCGCCTTGCGGTAGTAGGACAGCACCTTGTCGCGGTGCTCCGCGCTGATGAGGGGGCCCAGGTTGGTCTCCGGGTCCTCCGGCCGGCCGAGCCGCAGGGCCTCCGCCCCCGCCTTCAGGCGGCTCACGAACTCCTCGAAGATCGGGCGTTCCACGTAGACGCGCTCGGTGCCCAGGCACACCTGGCCGCAGTTGGCGAAGACCGAGCGCATGGTGCCCTCGATCGCCGCGTCCATGTCGCAGTCGGCGAACACCAGCGCCGGATTCTTGCCGCCCAGTTCGAACGACACGGGACGCACGCCGGCGGCGGCGGCCTTCATGATCGCCTCGCCGGTGCGCGTCTCGCCGGTGAAGGTGATGCCGTCCACCTCCGGGTGCGCGGTCAGGAAGGCGCCGGCGGAATCCGGGCCGAAGCCGTGCACCACGTTGAAGACGCCGGGGGGCACGCCGGCCTCGTTCATCACCTCGCCCAGCAGCGCGGTGGTGGTCGGCGTCTCCTCCGACGGCTTGACCACCACGGTGTTGCCGCAGGCCAGCGCCGGCCCGACCTTCCACGTCATCAGCAGCAGCGGCAGGTTCCACGGGCTGATCACGGCGATGACGCCGCGCGGCGCCCGGCGGGCGTAGTTGATCGCCCCCCGGCCGTCGGGGGTCGCCATCTCGAAGCACTCGGTCGCCACGTTCTTCACCAGATCGGCGAAGATCTTGAAGTTGGCGGCGCCGCGCGGGATGTCGATGTGGGAGGCCAGCGAGCGCGGCTTGCCCGTGTCGGCGCATTCGGCGGCGAGGAAGTCGTCGAAGCGCCGGGTGATGCCGTCGGCGACCGCGTGCAGGATGGCGGTGCGCTGCTCCACCGTCATGCGGCTCCACGGCCCTTTCAGGGCGGCGCGGGCGGCCCGGACGGCGTCGTCCACGTCGGCGCGGGAGGCTTCGTGCACCAGCGAGACCAGCCGGCCGTCGACGGGGGAGCGGTTCTCGAACACCCGCCCGCCCGTGCCGGCCGTGTAGGTCCCGTCGATGAAGTGCAGCACCCGCGCCGGCGCGGCACCGGTCGGTGAATCGGCGGGTGCGTCGGGGGCGGGAAGCGTGGTCGCGATCATGTCCGTGTCGTTCCTGTTCTTATTCGTGGGTGAGGCCAAGCGCCGCAAGCCCCGCCCCGGCGCACGCGCAGTCCTGCTCCTCCGAGGCGCCGGACACCCCGATGGCCCCGACGATCCGGCCGTCGACCACGATGGGGAACCCGCCCGCGAAGGCGGCCACCCGGTCGCGCCCGGTGATGCCGTCGAGCAGCGCCGGGTTGTCGCTCAGCAGCGCGTAGAGCCGGCCGGACGGCATGCGGAACCCCACCGCCGTCCAGGCCTTGTCGATGGCGATGGTGATGGAGGGCAGGAAGGCGTCGGGGGCGCGCAGGAAGCCGGCGAGGTTGCCGCCGGCGTCCACCACCGCCGCGTTGACCGCGACCCCCATCTCCTGCCCCTTGCGCACCGCCGCGGCGACCGCCGCCAGGGCGGCCTCCGCGGTGATGCTGTCCCGACGGACGGTCAGCTCCATGGCGCCGCCCTCAGGTCACGACCGAGAGGAAGGCGTCGTTCAGGCGCCGCTCGTAATAGAAGATGCCGCGGCCCAGCTCGTCCGGGCTCCAGGAGCGGGTGGGGTTGTCGGGGTAGTAGGTGTAGCCGCCGGCGAACACCTCGTTGCGGTTGCCCGAGGGGTCGAAGAAATAGATGGTCTGGCCGCGGGTGATGCCGTGGCGGGTCGGCCCGACGTCGATGGAGATGTCGTAGCGCGTCATGATGTCGGCGGCGTGGCCGATGTCCATCCAGGTGTCGAGGAAGAAGGCGGCGTGGTGCAGCTTGCCCGGTTCCGGATAATTCACGAAGGCGATGTCGTGGGCCTTGTTGGAGCAGGTCAGCCAGATCGCCATGGGGGCGCCCTCGGGGGTGTCCACCTTCTCGGCCAGCGAGAAGTCCAGCACCTCGGTGAAGAAGGCCAGCACCCGGTCGACGTTCGGCCCGTACAGCAGGGCGTGGTCGAAGCGCGTGGCCTTCATGCCGCGCGGCTCTTCCGGCCAGACGTGCGGGTTGTGGATCGGCGGGTGGTTCTCCGACAGGGCGATGGCGGCGTACAGCTCGATGCGGTGGCCGGTCGGGATGGTGAAGCCGATGCGCCGGCCGAGGCCGGGCTGCTCGCCCTCGGCCACGTGGTCGACGGCCAGCCCCCAGTCGGTGATGCGCGTCTCGAAGGCGTCGAGGTCGGCGTCGGAGGCGACCTTGAACGCCATGACGTCGATGCCGGCGGCGTCGGCCGGGCGCAGGATGACGGAATGGTGGTCGAACTCGTCCCAGCCCTTGAGGTAGACGCGGCCGTCGTCGCCGGTGCACACCTTGTTCAGGCCCATGCGGTCGACATAGTGGGTCTCGGCCGCCGCCATGTCGAGGACGCGGAGCTGGATGAAGCCGGGGCGCAGGACGCCGGTGAGTGCCATGGGGATTTCCTCCTGGTTTATCCGTTGTTGGGGGTGTCCGGTTCCGGGGACCGCGGCCGCGGCGCGGGGTGCAGCGTGAGGTCGCCCAGCGGGACGATGCGGCAGGCGAGCGCGTACCCGTCCGCCTGTTCCGCCTCGGTGACGTGGGCCCGGCTCATCGGCTCCAGCCGGTAGGCGCCGTCGAGCACCCGCACGCGGCACACGCCGCAGCCGCCGCGGCGGCAGCCGACGGGCACCGCGCGCCCGTCGCGGGGCAGCAGGCCGAAGCCCTCCGCCCGCTCCATGGCGGTGACGACCGTCTCGTCGCCCCGGCAGGGGAAACGGGCGTCGCCTTGCGCCAGCCGGATGGTGAAGCGCTGCGCGGCCATCGCCTCAGATCCTCTTGAAGAGCGGGCTGCGCACGCGCCCCTCCCCACCGTCGCCCTTGGTCAGGAAGCGTTCGGTGAAGATGTCGCGCTCGAACAGGCGGCCCTGCATCAGGGTGCGGATGCACGCCTCCACCATGGGCGGCGGGCCGCAGAGATAGGCGCGCCGGCCGGCGAACATGCCGCCGAAGTGGCGCTGCAAGACCTCGTGGACGAACCCCGTCGCCAGGTCCGGATCGTCGCCGGCCTGCGGCTCGGACAGGACGGGGATGTAGGTCAGCCCGGGGTGGCGCGCCGCCAGCGCCGCGAAGACCGGCCGGTCGTACAGGTCGCGCTCCGCCCGCACGCCGTGGATCAGCACCATCGGCTGCTCCCACCCCCGCTCCAGCAGGTCGAGGATCATCGCCTTGGGGCTCGACAGGCCGGTGCCGCCGGCCAGGAAGATGGACGGTACGGGGTCGGCGGTGCGCACGAAGAACCGCCCGTAGGGCCCGGTCACGGTGAGCCGGTCGCCGACCCGCAGCGTGTCGTGGATGTACCCCGTGGCCTGCCCGCCGGGGACGCGGCGCACGTGGAGTTCCAGCCGGTTGCGCTGCGACGGCGGGTTGGCCAGGGAAAAGGCGCGCGGGCCGTCGACGCCGGGCACCGTCAGGTTGACGTACTGGCCCGCCTGGAAGTCCAGGCCATCGCCCGGCAACTCCAGGACCACGCCCTTGACGTCGTGGGTCAGGTCGTCGAGGCGGACGACGGTCCCGACCGTGTCACGCACGGGGACGCGGCGGGCGTCCGGCTCGTCCTCCACGTCGGCCTCGATGGTGGCGTCGGAGCACAGGGTGGCGGTGCAGGCCAGCGTGCGCCCCTCCTCCCGCTCGAAATCCATCAGCGCGAAGCCCGAGGCGTCGCCGTGGTCGATGGTGCCGTCGACCACCTCGACCTTGCAGGTGCCGCACAGGCCGTGGCCGCAGGCGTGGGGAAGCCAGATCCCCCGGCGCAGGCAGGCGTCCAGGATGGTCTGGCCGTCCTCGACGGTGACGGTGTCACCGGTGGGCTCGATGGTCAGCGTGTGACTCACCGCATTCCTCCAAACATCGCCGGATCAGGGTGCCCCGGGGCAATCTCCGGGGTCAACCGAAATCTCGATATTTTTACTGTACCGCGATATTCTGCGGAAATCTTGCTGCGGTGCGGAGCGGGGCGCCGTGACGGCGCCCCGCGCCCGCCCTAACTCCCCGACCCCCGGAAGCCGGTGAGCCCCGGCGTCCGGAAGCGGATCAGGGATTTGTGGTGGACGCCGTGGTCGCGCAGGGAGGCCGCGGGGTCGGGGGTGACCTCCCGGCCGTCGATGGTCCAGCGCACGGCCGGCCAGTCGATGCGGGGGAAGTCGGGGTGCATGCCGTAATAGGTCGGAATGATCTCCTGCAGCAGGGCCCCGAAGGGCATGTCCGGCGGCAGGGGGAAGGCCATGGCGGCGCAGAAGCTCAGATGATCTTCCCAGTGGATGTAGACGACGATGTTGCCGTGGAAGTTCTCCTCGCGGTCGCGGACGTCGATCTTCTCGGCGTAGCCGGGGTCCAGGGCGACGATGGGCATGGGATTCCTCCGAAGGGATGAGGGGTCGGCGGGCTCAGCCGGCGACGCGCCGGCGGGCTTCCATCCAGGCGTCCCACTGCCGCTGATCGGGGGAGCCGGCCTGGTCCATGTTGTCGGCGCCGAGGTTCATCCGGTACCACCGCAGCACGTCCTCCACCGACGCGCCGCCGCAGTTGCCCTGGAAGATCTGGTGCACCGGCAGCCAGGACTGCGCGAACTTCTCCGGCTCGTCGTCGAAGATGTCCTTACAGCCGTCGGAACAGAAGTGGTACGTCTCGCCCCGGAACTCGGAGGTGCGGAAGCAGATCGTGCCGGGATCGCCGGGCTCGGTGTAGCCCATGGGGATCTGGCACGTGGTGCAGAGCTGCGGCAGCCCGTTGTTGTAGAAACGCTTGCCCTCCTTCTCCATCTCCCGCCACATCTCCAGGCGCGGGCGGTAGTATTTGTCGAAGGTGTTCGGGTACTTCTCCGACAGCCAGTCCATCTCCTCGTCCGAGGGCAGCCAGGTGTGGAAGGCGGCGGCGTGGGTGTACTGGTAGAAGATGGCCCAGTTCTGGTGCGAGATGTGCTCCGCCTCGGCCGTCGCCACGTCGGCGTACCGCGGCGGGCGCAGGCCGTAGCGGGCGAGATCCTCGAACAGCGAGCCGCCGGCCTCGGTGAAGTAGATGTCCCACGCCTCGCGCCAGGACATGATCTTCCTGGGCAGCATGTAGTCCATCATCATGGCCACCAGCCCCAGCACGCGGTGGCCGCGCCAGAACCACTTGTCCACCCATTTCTGGACGATGGGCAGGTTGTCGGGGTCCTGCTCCAGCAGGAACTTGATGACCTCGATGCCCAGCGTCATGTGCCGGCTCTCGTCCGACTGGGCGGAGAAGCCGAAGGTCACCGTGGCGAGGTCGCCGTTGTAGGCCGCCCCCGACATGAAGGGCACGAACAGCAGGTTGGTCAGCACGTACTCGAACGAGAAGCCGATGGCGATCATGAACTCGAACGGCCCGCCGGTGCGCGCGTCGTCGAAGAACGACTTCGGCACGGACAGGTACCACACGCGGTCGTGCATGTGCTGCCAGTCGTGGAAGCCGTCGAAGAACTTGTTGTAATGGCTGATGGTGTGGACCTGGGTCTGGACATGGCGCAGCTCGTCCAGGGACTGCATCTGGGCGGCGATGCGCGGGCCGATGCCCGGCAGGTGGCGGCCGGTGTGGGCGAAGCCGCGGTGGGCCTGGTATTCCAGCGGCGACACACCGGTGAGGAACAGCTTGATGGCGTTGACGTAGCGCGCGTCGGTCAGGCCGAGCTGGCCGTTGTTCTGCGCGAAGCTGTCGAGCACGGCGTAGAGCTTGCGCTCCTTCTCCGCCTGGAACTTCCAGTAGGCGTCCATGGTCAGGCGGAAGGGGTCCTCCCACTTCGACCAGTCATGGACCTTGATCCCCTCGAACGCGGCGTAGGGGAAGACCTTGTCGCGCGGCTGGTACGACGGCTCCCAGTCAAGGCCGCGGGTGAGGAGCGCGTAGCGCTGCTTCAGGCCGAGCTTGCCGATGGCGTTCATGGACGTTTCCCCTTGTTTCTCAGTGCGACCAGGCAAGGCTGAAGTAGTCGTCGTCCTCGTCGACGTTGCCGGCCATGGAGACGACGGACAGGTGCAGTTCCTGCGGGTCCCAGTCGCGGCCGATGCGCTCCTCGACCGAGGCGCGCCGGATGATCAGGCTGCCTTCGCGGTCGATCTTGACGATGCCGGGATAGTCGTGGACGACGGCGCCGGGGTTGTCGGTGGTGATCGCCTCGATGATCGGGCGGGCGGTGTCGGTGTTCTGCAGCGTGATGGAGACGATGCGCGGCATGACGATTCCTTCTCTCCCGCGTTTCAGACGTCGAGGCCGAGCTTTCTGGCGCGGGCGGTGAGGGCGCCCGACGCCTCGTCGGCGGCCGCCGCTCCGGCAGCCTCGCCCAGCACGCGCATGGCCAGCGGCCGCCAGGCGTCGGCGGCGCGGCGGCTCCAGGTGGCGAACCAGCCGGAGATCAGCGCCCGGTTCTCCGGGGATTCCGCGGCCGCCCCCTTGATCACGGCGTCGGCCCAGCGGGCGTTCTCCGCCGACCAGTCGCTCATGAACTCGGTCAGCATGGAGACGCCGGCACCGCCCGCCCGCTGCCCCTCGGCGTCGAAGCGGCCGTAGACCAGCGGATAGAGCACGCCGTCGATGCACAGGTTCTGCGCCACGAACTGCTCGAACCAGTCGCCGATCACCAGCGTGTCCTCGGCCAGACGGCGGATCTCCTGCCACTCCGGCGCGGTCATCCAGCGCTCCCGCGCCCGCTCCAGCGAGGTTCCGGTGTTGCCGTCCAGCGCCAGGCCGATGCGGCCGATGATCTGCGCCATGGCGAGATGGTCGACGCCGGCGAACAGGCAGGGCGCCGTCACCGCGGTGCCGTAGCCGCGGTCGCACATGTCGGCGCCGTTCATATTGGCCGCCCACTCCGCATGGCGCAGCGGCAGCAGGTAGAACTCCACCGTGTCGCGCCACGCCGGCTCCATCAGCGCCAGCAGGGCGCGCTTCTCGACGAACTCGAAGTTGCGCTCGGTCGTCTGGTACTGGTTGGCGCGGGCGATGTTGTAGGTGGCGTAGTAGTACTGGCGGGGGTCGCGCAGCGCGTACCAGTCCCGCATCACCACGGCGGTGCGGCCCTCGTCGAAGTGCCAGTGGTCGGCACCCCACAGGGGCTTGTAGTGGAAGTTGGCGGTGGCCTGGATGTCGAGCGTCGCCTCCTCATAGCGCGAGGCCGGCTTGTCCACCCCGAAGCGGCGCGCGATGTTGGCGTAGGTCTGCCGGCGCGGTTCGACCTTGAGGGTCTTGATGTCGATGGTCACGCGTTCCTCCTTCTCCCTTGTTCAGCGACGGGCCCGGACGGGGGGAGACGGCCGCCGGGCGGCAGGGCGTCAGCGGGGATTGCCGGCCGGGATCGGGGCCGGGGCCGGGGCCGGCGGACGGTGGAGTCCGGCGCTGCGGCCGGGGGTGCCGGCGGGGTCGCGGAGAATGCCGTCGTCGCGGACCACCGCGTCGTAGCGCCGGCAGAACTCCTCGAACGCCGGGAGCGGCATGATCAGTTCGACCATGAGGTCGTCGTCGTTCAGCGAAAACTCGAACTCGACGAAACGGCCGTGGCGCAGGCCGAGGACACGGGCATACGCCTTCATTTGCGCGAGCATGGGCGCCTCTGTGAACGTTTCTCTCCGCCGGCTTTGCCTTCATCCGGTCGGGGTCGCCGTTTCCCTGCCGGTTGCTTCCTTATCAGCAATCCGTGTGCCAAACGGTGCAAACACCGCTTTTCGGCGGAAATGTCGGGATTTCTTTGATTACCGGAGTTAGGATGGCGACGCGGTGTTGATCAAATCGTCGGGTCGCGGCCGATGCGGCGGCGCACACATGACGAAATCATCACCGGCCGCCGCGGGCGCCCCGTTGCGCCGGCCGGGCGGGCCTGCGTACCATCCATTCGAATGCGCCCGCCCCGGTCCGGGACGGGGGCGCGGCACGCCGGCGCAAGATCGGCGGCCCGGCCAGGGAGAAACGGCCCAGTGAGCGACCAGCGATCGAGCGACCGCCGATCGGGCGAGGAACGACCGCGCGACGAGCGATCGGGCGACGAGCGATCGGGCGAAGCTCCGGCGCCCGGCGTGCGCGGGTGGCGGATCACCGGCACCGGCCCCGGTGACCGCGATACGGTTCCCCTGGTCCCGCCGGAGGTGGCGGCGACGCAGGCGCCCGACATCGCCGATCTGGCGGCCCGCCTGCGCTTCTGCCCCGGGGACGGGCGCATCTGGCTGGACGACCAGCGCATGCTGCTGATCCACGTGGCGGCGCTGGCCAACCTGCGGCGCGAGCTGGTGGGGGCGCTGGGCACGCCGGCGGCGCGGGCGCTGCTGACCCGCATGGGCTACGAATCCGGCGTCAGGGACGCCACGCTGGCGCGCCGCCTGCGCCCCGACGACGACCGCCTCGCCTTCTACGTGGGGCCGCAGCTCCACGCCCTGGAGGGCAACGTCTACGTCGAGCCGGTGCGGGTGGAGTTCGAGCCGGGCAGCGGCCATTACTACGGGGAGTTCATCTGGCACGGCAGTTCCGAGGTGGACGCCCACATGGCGGCCTTCGGCCTGAGCGCCGAGCCCGTGTGCTGGATGCAGATCGGCTACGCCTGCGGCTACACCGGCACCTTCCTGCAACGCCCGATCCTCTACCGCGAGGTGGAGTGCCGCGGCACCGGCGGCCGGCGCTGCCGCATCGTCGGCAAGCCGGTGGAGGCGTGGGACGATCCGGCGCCCGACCTGCACTATCTGCGGTCGGGGGAGTTCGCCGCCCTGTTGAAGGACACGCCGGTGCCGGTGACCGCGGTGGCCGCGCCGGCGGCCGGCGACCGCCCGCCGGCGGGTCTGGTCGGCGGGTCGGCGGGGTTCCTGGCGGCCTACCAGCTCCTGGCCAGGGTGGCGCGCACCAGCGCCACCGTCCTGTTCCTGGGCGAGACCGGGGTGGGCAAGGAGATGTTCGCGCGCACCCTGCACGGGCTGAGCAGCCGCGCCGAGGCGCCGTTCGTGGCGGTGAACTGCGCCGCCATCCCGGAGAGCCTGATCGAATCCGAACTGTTCGGGGTGGAGCGCGGCGCCTTCACCGGCGCGGTGCAGGCGCGCCCCGGCCGGTTCGAGCGGGCGCAGGGCGGCACCATCTTCCTGGACGAGATCGGCACCCTCAACCTGGCCGCCCAGGGCAAGCTCCTGCGCGTCCTTCAGGAGCGGGAGGTGGAGCGGGTCGGCGGCACCGAAACGCGGCGCATCGACGTGCGGGTCGTCGCTGCCACCAACGCCGATCTGCGCACCGAGGCGCAGCGCGGCCGCTTCCGCGAGGACCTGTACTTCCGCCTGAACGTCTTCCCCATCCGCATCCCGCCGCTGCGCGAGCGGCGCGAGGACATCCCGCTGCTGGTCCACCATTTCCTGCGCAAGTTCGCCGAGCGCCACGGCCGGCCGGCGGCGGGGCTGACCGGCCGGGCCATGGACCGGCTGGTGGACTACGCCTTTCCCGGCAACGTGCGCGAGCTGGAGAACCTGGTGGAGCGCGCGGTGATCCTGGCCCCCGACGACGGCGGCCCCATCGACATCGGCCACCTCTTCGCCCACGGGGAGGAGGTGCACGCCCCCTTCCTCGGCCTGGACCGCGACGGCGCCCTGGTGGATCCCACCCGGCCGCCTGCGGCGGCGGTGCCCGGCGGTGCCGGTGCCGGCGTGATCGACGAGATCCTGTCGCGCGAGATGCCGCTGGAGGATCTGGAGACCATGATCATCGACGCCGCCGTGGCGCGCGCCGGCGGCAACCTGGCCGAGGCCGCCCGGATGCTCGGCCTGACCCGCCCGCAGCTCGCCTACCGCTACCGCAAGGGGCGGGGGTGACGCGGACCGTTATCGGGTCGCCGGATCGGGGCGTCCATGCGGACAGGAGCGGAGAAGCGGGCGGTCAGCGCGAACCGCGCGTGTCCCTGCCGGGCAAGGGCACGGTCACGCTGACCCGGGATCGGCGAACCGACGTCCTGAACCGGGCGGCGCCCCGTCACCCTTCGCCCAGGAACGCCGACACCAGGGCGTTGAAGCGCGCGGCGTGCTCGATCTGGGTCCAGTGGCCGCAGCGGCCGAACATATGGAGCTGCGCGTCGGGGATCAGCTCGAACAGGCGCCGGGCGTTGGCCGGCGGGATCACCCGGTCCTCCCGGCCGTGGACGATCAGGGTCGGCTGCGCGATGGCGCGGATGTCCGCCTCGGCGCTGGCCATGGCGTCGACCCAGCGCTGGCGCGGCGCCGGGAACATCGCCGCGAAGGATTCCTGAAATCCCGGCCGGATGCTGGCGCGGTAGCGCATCTCCGCCAGCTCGTCACTGACCAGCGAGCGGTCATGGGCGAAGAGGTCGAGCAGCCCGCGCATGGCCTCGCGCGAGGGTTCGTAACCCCACACCGCGTCCAGCCCCGGCGTGATGGGAAAGGGCACGCCGACGCTGCCCATCAGCACCAGCCGGCGCACCCGTTCGGGATGGCGGATGGTGAGCGCCAGGGCCAGCGCGCCGCCGAAGGAGTTGCCGACGACGTCGGCGCGGTCCAGCCCCAGGGCGTCGAGCACGCCGAGCGCGTGCCCGACCCAGGTGTCCAGCCCGTAGGCGACGCCGGCCGGGCGCTCGGTGAAGCCGAAGCCCACCATGTCCGGCGCCACCACCCGGAACCGCTGCGCCAGATGGGGGATGGTGAGGCGCCAGTTGGCCCACGCGCTGACACCGGGGCCCGAGCCGTGGATCAGCAGGACCGGCGGGCCGCCACCGGCCTCGTGCAGGTTGGTGGCGATGCCGGCGGCGGTGACGGTGGTGCCGATCTCGGGGTTGTCCGCGCCCATGGTGCCCGTCCTCCTCGCCTGACAATATCGGTGATTTTCTGATTTATCGAGATTATGCCCGACCGGGCCGGTTCTGCCAAGAGCGTCGGCCGTTGGTCCGGACAAATCCGCAAACCTCCGCGATTCTGGCGTGTCTTCGAAAATGCGCTATGATCGCGTTGGCCCGGACGGCGGGCGGACGGGGCGCCGGGGACGCCGAAGGACATGGACGATTTGGCAAGTGGCGGCACCGCCGACGGCGTTTCGGCACCCGGCGGCGACGAGCGGCGCGGCGCCCGCACGCTGGTGGAGTTCGCGTACCGCAAGCTGCGCCGCGACATCCTGTGCGGCCGGCTGGAGCCGGGCAGCCGCCTGCGGGTGGAACAGCTCAAGAGCGAGTACCAGGTGGGCTCCAGCACCCTGCGCGAGGCGCTGTCCCTGCTGGTCGCCGACGCGCTGGTCACCAGCGAGGGCCAGAAGGGGTTCCGGGTGGCGCCGATCTCGCTGGAAGATCTGCGCGACGTCACGGAGATGCGCAAGTTCCTGGAAACCCGCGCCCTGCGCGAGGCCATCGCGCAGGGCGACGACGACTGGGAGGCCGGGGTGGTCGCCGCCTACCACCGTCTCAGCCGCGTCGAGGAGCGTCTGGGCGAAACGCCGGAGCCGCTGGCCGACGAGTGGGAGGAGCGCAACCGCGCCTTCCACGAGGCGCTGATCGCCGCCTGCCCGTCCAAGTGGCTGCGCCATTTCCGCAGCATCCTTTATCACCAGTCCGAGCGTTACCGCCGCCTGTCGCTGATCGCCCGCTCCATCCCCCGCGACGTCCACGCGGAGCACAAGGCGATCATGGAAGCCGCCCTGGCCCGCGACGCCGACCGCGCCGCCCGCCTCAGCGAGGACCACGTGGACCGCACCTACGCCGCCATGGTGACGATCGCCGGCGACCGCTTCGGAACGCCGGCAAAGGGATAGGGGACGGAAGTCCTGTTCGCCCGCCTGCCGGCGCGACGCCCCGCTGAAACGGGCCACCCGGAAACCGGCCGGCGCGACGCCCCGTGCCGGACCGGAAGACCGGGAGGACTCGACGCGGCAGAGCCCGGCGGTCCCGGGATCAGACGCGCCCGGCGAGCGCCGCGAATCCGGCAGCGAATGTGTTGCGGCCCACCTGCTCGCGCAACGCGGGCAGATCCCCGGGGCGGCAGTCGAAATCGGCCCACCACTCGCCGAAGGTGCGATTCCCCTCCGTAACCGGCAACAGCCGGAAGGTTGCGACGTAGTCGGTGAGCGGCAACGGCGATTCCAGGATCGTGTAGGTATAGGTGTGGTCGCGGTCGCTGAAGGAGACGAGCTGTTCGCGCAGACGGCCGCCGCCCGCGATGCCGAAGGCGCGCACGCAGCCCACGGTGTCACTGCGCAAACCGCCCTCGATGGCGCTGTCGGTGATGATGGGGTGCCACTCGTGATGACCGTTGAAATCGCGCGCCCTGGCCCAGACCCGTTCGATGGGCGCGTCGATAACGGCGCTGACGTAGACTCGCGGCATGGTTTCCTCCCTCAGTGGTTCTTGCCCATGGACTTGAAGTGCCGCGTCCGTTCGATGAGCGCGGTTTCCGTCGGCAGACGCTCCATGCTCGACGCGCCGTAGAAGCCGTGGCAGACGGTGCAGGCGTCCAGGATGTAGGCGGCGTCCTCCGGCGTGGCGATGGGGCCGCCGTGGCACAGCACGATCACGTCCTTGCGCACCCGCAACGCCGCCTCCGCCATGGCGTCGATCAGGGGTGCGCAGGCCGGCAGGGACAGGGCGGTCCGGGCGCCGATGCTGCCGCCGGTGGTGAGGCCCATGTGGCAGACGATGATGTCGGCCCCGGCCCGCGTCATGGCGGCGGCCTCGTCGGGATTGAACACATAGGGCGTGGTCAGCAGGTCGAGCGCCCGGGCCGCGGCGATCATGTCCACCTCCAGGCCATAGCCCATCCCCGTCTCCTCAAGGTTGGCACGGAAGGTGCCGTCGATCAGCCCCACGGTCGGGAAGTTCTGCACGCCGGAAAAGCCCAGTTCCGCCAGCCGCCGCAGGAAGGGGTCCGCCAGCAGAAACGGATCGGTGCCGTTGACGCCCGCCAGCACCGGGGTGTGCCGGACCACGGGCAGCACCTCGTGCGCCATCTCCAAGACGATGTCGTTGGCGTTGCCGTAGGCCAGCAACCCGGCCAGCGAGCCGCGCCCGGCCATCCGGTAGCGCCCGGAGTTGTAGATGACGATCAGATCGATGCCGCCGGCCTCCTCGCATTTGGCGGACAGGCCGGTGCCGGCGCCGCCGCCGACGATGGGCTCGCCGCGGGCGATCATGCCGCGGAACCGGTCGAGTATCTGGTGGCGGGCGATCCGCGGCATGTCAGCGTGCTCCCTGATGGGCGGGCGTGTGGTGGCCCTCGCCGGCGATCTCCCGGAACGCCCGGACGAGCGCGTCGGAAAAGGCGGGGTCGTTGATGTGGTGGGGAAGGCGGATCAGCCGGCGCCGGCCGGTCGGCTCCACCGTGCGTTCCAGCGCATCGAACAGTGCGGCGTCCGCCGCCGGATCGTGGAACGGTTGGCCCGGCGCGTCGAGCGCCGACACGCCGCCTTCGGGCAGAAGGAAGCGGACGGGGCCGGTCATGGCGTTCAGCTTGCGCCCGATCCACTCGCCCATGGCCCGGTTCTCCTGCACCGTGGTGCGCATGAGCGTGATCTGCGGGTTGTGGGCGTGAAGGGTGCGCTGCCGGTACCGCTCGGGCACGGTGTCGGCCGCACCGAAGTTGACCATGTCCAGCGCGCCGCAGGACCCGACGTAGGGGAGCCCCGTCCGGGCGATGGCGTCGAACCGCTCCTCGCCGGCGCTGAAGATGCCGCCCATCATCAGGTCGCAGACCTCGGTGGTCGTCACGTCCAGCACGCCGACAAGCAGGTGCGAGGCGACCAGCTTCTCCATCGCCCGCCCTCCGGTGCCGGTGGCGTGGAAGACCAGGCAATCATAGTCCGCCTCCAGCGCCCGTGCGGCGCGGGTGACGCAGGGCGTGGTAACGCCGAACATGGTCAGCCCCAGCGCGGGCCGGGCGTCCGCCGGCGGGATGCCGCGCGCCACCATGCCGACGACCGCATGGGCCGCGTTGCCCAGGACCCGCCGGGAAATGCGGTTGAGCCCGGCGACGTCGGTGACCGAAGGCATCATGCAGATGTCCGTCTCGCCCACATAGGGTGCCACGTTGCCGGACGCGATCGTCGACACCAGCACCTTGGGCACCCCCACCGGCAGGGACCGCATGCCCGGCGCCACGATCGCCGTGCCGCCGGACCCGCCCAGTCCGATCATGCCGGCCACGTCCCGGCGCTCGCCGACAAATCGGGTGAAGGCATCGGCCATGCGGGAGACGGCGAGCCCCCGATCGCCGCATCCCAGCACGGCGTCCGCGCCGTCGGGGTGGCGGGCGGCCACGTCGCGGGCCGACACATCGGGCGCCGGAGCGGATGCGGGCGGGCCGGTGCCGACGTCCACGGCGACCACCCGCAGCCCTGCCGCCGCGATCAGATCGCGCACATAGTCCAGTTCGGCGCCCTTGGTGTCGTGGCAGCCGACGACGTAAACCGCCGCGGCGCCCTGCGGTGACCTCGCCATGGTCGAGCCCTCCCCTGCCCTCGTCCCGGGAAGCTTAGGGACACCGCGCCGGGCGGCAACGGGGTGCTTGCAGCGGATCGGGTAAAGTTGGGTATGATCGGATCATGTCCCGCGACCGCCGCCATCTGCTGGAGAATCTCCGGCGCGCCTGCTCGGGCCGCCACACGCTGCTGGTGGGGGCGGCCATCGGGACCGGAATGGCGGCCCGCGCGGCGGCTCGCGGCGGGGCCGACTTCCTGCTGGCGCTGGCGGCGGGGCGCCTGCGCACCATGGGCACCTCGTCCATCGCCACCATGCTGGCCCTGAAGGACACCAACGCCTTCGTGGCCGATTTCGCCTGCTCCGAGATCGTCGGCGCGACCGATACACCGGTCTTCTTCGGCGCCGGCGCCTGGGGCATCGCGCCGGCGGATCTTGCTCCGTTCATGGAACGGCTGCGGGACCGGGGTTTCGCCGGGGTGGTGAACTTCCCCACCGTCGCCCATGTCGACGGCCGCTTCCGGGAGGCGCTGGAAGGCTGCGGGCTCGGCTTCGCGGGCGAGGCACGCATGCTCGCGGCGGCGCGCGCCGCCGGGCTCGCCACCGTCGGCTACTTCCGCCGCAAGGCGGAGGCGCTGATGCTGGCGGACGCGGGCATCGACATCTATTGCTTCAACATCGGCTGGAACGCCGGCGGCGCACTGGGCGTGCCGAGCCGGGAATCGGTCCTCCAGGCCGGCAACCGCGCCCGCGGCGTGATCAAGGCCATCCGCACCGCCCACCCCGGGGCCCTGTGCGTGATCGAGGGCGGGCCGATCACCACCCCGCAGGACATGCACGAGGCCTGCCGTGAGGCGCGGGCCGATGGATACATCGGCGGATCGACCATCGACCGGCTGCCCTCCGAAAGCTCCATCGAGGAGATGACGTCCGCCTTCAAACTGGTCTCCTCGCTGCAGCGGCGCATCGACCGGCTGGAACGCCGGCTCGACCGGGACGGACGGGCGGCGGGCCTGATCGGCCGCACCGAAGCGATGGTGGAGGCGCGGACCCGCCTGGAGCATCTGGCCGCCGACGGCGGTCCGGTGTGGGTCGCCGGACCGGAGGGCAGCGGCCGGTCGCTGGTGGCCTCCCTGCTGCATGCCCGCGGCCCGCGGCGCCAGCGACAGCCGGTGACGGTGGACGCCCGGCGTCTTGAGGCCGACTGGCTGTTCGGGGCGGAGCCGGGGGAGGCCGGCGGGCGACGACGCCAGGGCTGGGTGGAAGTGGCAAACGGCACCACGCTGATCGTCACCCACGCCGAGCATCTGGCGGCGGACGTCCAGGCCGAGCTGGCGGCCTTCGTCGACAACGGCGTGTTCCGGCGCCGCGGCGGCCATGACAGCCTGCGTTCCTCCGCCAAGATGGTGCTGGTCGGCACGGCAGCGCTCGGCGATGCGGCGCGTGACGGCGCGCTCATCCCGGAACTGGCCCACCGCCTCGCCCACCGGGACATCCAGCTCGTCCCCTTGCGCGAACGGCTCGACGACATTCCGCTGCTGGTGGAGCGGTTTGCCGCCGCCCTGCGCCCCGGGGCCGGGCCGGTCCGGCTGACGCCGGCCGCCTTCCGCCGGCTGATCACCTACGACTGGCCGGGCAACCTGCGCGAACTGCGCGCCGTCGTCGAGCAGGCCCTGCACGGCGCCGGCGACGTCATCGACGCAGGGGCGCTGCCACCGCTCGACGGAGCGCGGCCGTCGCCGGCCCGATCCGGGCCCGACGACGGGCGTGCGGAGCGGGAGGCGGAGCGGGAATGGCTCCTGGACGGGCTGCGGCGGCACCGCTTCCGCCGCGGGGAAACGGCGCGCTTCCTCGGCTTGTCGCGCAAGACCCTTTACAACAGGATGCGGCTCCACGGCCTGCTGGACTGATGCGGTCGGATCAGGCGGGCAGGAGCACCAGCCCGTCGGCCTCCGATTCCAGAACCGCCCGGTGCGCCGCGAAGCCGGTGGCGAGATGGACGAACACCGGGCCGGGCCCGTCGCGCCGCAGGGCCGCCACCTCCGCCGCGGCCTGCGCGGCCGCCTCGGCGTCCCGGGCAGCGTCACCGGTGGCCGCGCCGGGGTGCACGACGATCCGTGCCGCGCCGGCTGCCCGCAGCCGTCGCCCGACCTCCCGATCCGCGGCGAAGCCGGTGACGGCGAACCCCGCCCGCGCCGCCTGCTCCAGGAACGCCGCCTCCCGCTCGGGGCCCAGACCAACGGCGCGCAGCGTCTCCCCGGTTTCCCCGTCAAAGACGGCGGTGGTCGGGAAGTTGGCCACGGCGCGCACGCCCGCCCGGCGCAACGTTGCCAGGAACGGCCCCGCGGGGCGGAACGGATCAACGGCGAAGACCCCCGCGCACACGCCGTCCATGTGGCCGTCCGGCATGCCGGCCAGCGCGTCGAGCAGGCGCCCGTTGCTGTCCTGAACCGGCAACAGGGCCAGATACTCGGCACGATCCTCCGGGTGACCGCCCAGCGCCGGGCAGAACAGCCGGTCGCCGGCCGTAGCGCCCAGTTCGGCCACGGTGCGCAGGATCGGAATGATTTGCGCGTCCATCTGAACAAATTGCCCGATTTTACCCATTGCCGGGAAGCGAGGCCGTTGTGAAGTCGATCACGGGGCGGGACGGTACGGCAACCGGTTTCGGCGAACGGGCCGGAACGCCACGAACAATCGGGAGGGAGACATGAAGCGTCACTTGCGCACCGCGCTGATGGCGGGCGCCGCGATGCTGCTGGCGGCGTCGCTGCCGGCGGCGGCGCAGCCGGCGGGCACCATCTCGGACGATGTCGTGCGCATCGGCGTCATCACCGACCTGTCCGGCGTCTTCTCCGACCAGAGCGGCAGGGGATCGGTCACGGCCGCACAGATGGCGGTGGAGGATTTCGGCGGCACGGTGCTGGGCAAGCCCATCGAGGTCCTGTCGGCCGACCACCAGAACAAGGTCGATGTCGGTTCGTCCATCGTGCGGGAATGGATCGATTCCCGCGGCGTCGACCTGGTGCAGGACGTCGCGAACTCCGGCCTCGCCCTGGCGGTGGCGGACCTGGTGCGCGACAAGAACCGCATCGCCATCTTCAACGGTCCGTCGGTCACGCGGCTCACCGGCGACAAATGCACGCCCAACACCATTCACTATGCCTACGACGCCTATGCGCTGGCCAAGGGCACGGGGACGCAGACGGTCCGCCAGGGCGGCGACACCTGGTTCTTCCTCACGGTCGATTTCGCCTTCGGCCACGGACTGGAGGAGAACACCGCCCGGATCGTCAGGGACAGTGGCGGCCAGGTGCTCGGCGCCGTCCGCTTCCCGCTGAACAGCATGGACTTCGCATCCTACGTCAACCAGGCGCAGGCGTCCGGCGCCCGGATCGTCGGCCTGGCGACCACCGGCACGGACGCCCGCAACGCCATCAAGGCGGCCAGCGAGTTCGGCCTGACCCAAAGCGGGCAGGAACTGGCCGGACTCCTCCTCTTCGACACCGACATCCACGCCCTGGGCCTGGAGGTGACGCAGGGGATGTACCTGACGACGGCCTTCTACTGGGACCGGGACGAGGAGACGCGGGCGTTCTCGAAGCGCTTCTTCGACAAGGTGAACATCATGCCGAACATGGGGCAAGCCGGCGTCTATTCCTCCACGCTCGCCTACCTCAAGGCAGTCGAGGCGGCCGGCACCGACGAAGCCGGGCCGGTCATGGAACGCTTGAAGAGCATGCGCGTCAACGATGTGTTCGTGAAGGACGGCTGGGTCCGCGAGGACGGGCGCTTCATGCGGGACATGTACCTGATGCAGGTGAAGAAGCCGTCCGAGTCCAGGTACCCCTGGGACTATTATCACCTGCGCGCGACCATCCCCGCCGAAGAGGCGTTCCGCCCCCTGTCGGAAAGCGACTGCCCGCTGGTGAAGAAGTAGCCCGCACGGGCGCGGCGACGGGGGCGCGCCCGGCGGCCCGTCCCCTCGCTTTCCCGACTCCGCGTTCCTTGGGCCCCCCGCCGGGCCCCCCGCCGTCAGGCCACGGCCAGGATGACGTGGGAAGCGTCGACCAGGGCCGCCACGCGGCGGCCGGGGGCGATGGACAGGTCGTCGGCGCCGATGCGGGTGACCACGGCGGTCAGCGTCTTGCCCTCCGCGATGTCCAGCGTCACCTCCGCATGCACCTCGCCGTCCTCGCGGCGGATGACGGTGCCGGGGATGCGGTTGCGCACCGTGGTCTGCAGGCCGGGGTCGTCGGCCACCAGCACCACGAACGACGCCTTGATCAGCGCCAGCGCCGGCCGACCCGGCACCAGCCCCAACTGGCGCACGCTGTCGCGCGTCACCGTCGCCACCAGCGTGGTCCGGTCGCCCAGCGCCAGCGTCACCTCGGCGTTCACCCCGCCCTCGGTCACGGCCGCCACCGTGCCGCGCAGCGCGTTGCGCGCGCTCGTCCGCATGAGAAACCCCTGGAGCAGATCGCTGGTGGTGATGCCCGTCCCGGCCAGCCCGGGGGCCAGGTCGGCGAAGGTGCGCGACAACGCGCCCTCCAGGCGGTGGAAGGTCTCGATCACGCCGAGCCCGGCGGGCGTCAGGGCCGCCCCGCCGCCGCGCCGGCCGCCGGCCTTCCCCTCCACCAGCGGATGGCCGAACAGGTTGTTCATGGCGTCGATGGCGTCCCAGGCCGCCTTGTAGGTGATGCCCACGGCGCGCGCCGCGCCGGAGATCGACCCCTCGCGCCCCACCGCCTCCAGCAGCCGGATGCGCTCGCGCCCCACCGCCGGCGTATTCTCCCCGGAAAACGAAACCTGTGCACGCAAGGTCATGGACATCCGATCGAAACGGTTGACGCTATGTTGTCAAGGTATATAACGTCTATCCGTCCCCTCGCGGACGAAAAGACGGCCGCCCGACGCGGCACGCAAGGGTACATCGAAATCGGTCCGGCATGCCACGCACGACGGGAGGTCTGGGTCATGACGACGGTGAGGCTCGGGATTGTGAAGACGCTTGCCGCCGTTCTGGTCGGCGCCGCCATGGTCGTGGCGGCCCCCGCCGCCATGGCGCAGGACGTGCTCGTGATGGCAGCCGCCAGCATGAAGAACGCCATCGAGAAGGCGGCGGCGGAGTTCACCGCCGGGACGGGGATCAGGGTCATCGGCTCCTTCGCCGCCTCCTCCGCCCTGGCCAAGCAGATCGAGAACGGCGCGCGGGCGGACATTGTCGTCTCCGCTGATCTCGACTGGATGGACTATCTGGAAACGCGCAACCTCATCAAGCCGGAGAGCCGCGTCAACCTGTTCGGCAACGACCTCGTGCTGATCGCGCCGGCCGGTTCGACCGTCGCCGTCGACCTGAAGCCCGGCGTCGACCTGGCGGGGCTGCTGGGCACCGGCCGCCTGGCGGTGGGCGATCCCACCAACGTGCCGGTGGGCCGGTACGCGCAGGCCGCCCTCACCGGCTTCGGCATCTGGGAATCGGTGGGTCCGAAGCTCGCCCGCACCGACAACGTCCGCGCCGCCCTGGCGCTGGTCAGCCGCGGTGAGACGCCGCTCGGCATCGTCTACCGGACCGACGCGCAGATCGACCGCGGCGTGACCATCGCCGCCACGTTCCCGGCGGATTCCCACCCCCCCATCGTCTACCCCTTCGCCCTGACCGCCACCACGACGAACCCGAACGCCGACCTGTTCTTCAGCCACCTCAAGTCCGACGGGACCGCGGCCGTCTTCCGGTCCTTCGGGTTCACCCCCCTGCCCCGCCCGCAGGGCTGATACGGCCGGAAGGACCGTCCCCGGAAGGACCATCATGGACATCCTGTCGCCCATGGAATGGACCGCGGTGATGCTCAGCTTGCAGGTGGCGGGCTGGGCCATCGCGGGCACCCTGCCGCCGGCCATCCTGGCCGCCTGGCTGCTGGCGCGCCTCGATTTCCCCGGCAAGGTGCTGCTGGACGGGCTGTTCCACCTGCCGCTGGTGATGCCGCCGGTGGTGATCGGCTACGTGCTGCTGCTGCTGCTGGGCACCAGGGGGCCGATCGGCGGCTTCCTGTACGAAACCTTCGGCATCCGGCTGATCTTCACGTCGCAGGGCGCGTCGGTGGCGGCGGGCGTGGTGTCCTTCCCGCTGATGGTGCGCGCCATCCGCCTGTCCATCGAGGCCATCGACCGCGGGCTGGAGCAGGCGGCCCGTACCCTGGGCGCCGGGCCGTTCGACCGCTTCTTCACCATCACGCTGCCGCTGATGCTGCCGGGCGTGGTGTCCGGCGCCATCATCGCCTTCGCCTCGTCGATGGGGGAGTTCGGGGCGACCATCACCTTCGTCTCCAACATCCCCGGCGAGACGCAGACCCTGCCGCTGGCCATCTACTCCGCCACCCAGCAGCCCGACGGCGACGCCATCGCGGCCCGGCTGGCAACGATTTCCTTCACCGTGTCGCTGGTGGCGCTCATGGCCTCCGAGGTCATCGCCACCCGCGTCCGGCGCATGATCGGACAATAGGAACGCACGGGCATGCTGGACGTCGCCATCACCCGGCGCCTGGGCGCCTTCCGGCTCGACGCGCGCTTCACCGCCGGGGCGCGGGGGGTCACCGCCCTGTTCGGCCCGTCCGGGTCGGGCAAGACCTCCATCGTCGCCGCCATCGCCGGGCTGACCCGGCCGGAGGGCGGGCACATCCGGGTGGACGGGGTGACGTTCTTCGACGCCGCCGCCCGGGTGTTCCTGAAGCCGGAGAAGCGGCGGGTCGGCTACGTCTTCCAGGACGCCCGCCTGTTCCCCCACATGACCGTGCGCGACAACCTGCTGTACGGCTGGCGCCGCGTGCCGGCGGCGGAGCGGCGCATCGCGCCGGAGCCGGTGGTGGCCCTGCTCGGCCTCGACCATCTGGTGGACCGGCGGCCGGCGACGCTGTCGGGCGGCGAGAAGCAGCGGGTGGCGCTGGGCCGGGCGCTGCTGGCCCAGCCGCGCCTGCTGCTGCTGGACGAGCCCATGGCCTCCCTCGACGCGCAGCGCAAGGCGGAGATCCTGCCCTACATCGAGCGCCTGCGCGACGAGCTGGCGATCCCCATCATCCTGGTCAGCCACGCCATCGAAGAGGTGGTCCGCCTGGCCGACACGCTGGTGCTGGTGAAGGACGGGCGGGTGCAGGCGTCGGGGCCGATGGAAGAGGTGCTGGGCCGCCTCGACCTCGGGCCGATGTTCGGCGCCCACGCGCTGGGGTCGGTGGTCGGCGTGCGCGTCGCCGCCCACGACGACGCCGACGGCCTCACCGCGCTGGCCTTCGACGGCGGCGAACTGACCGTGCCCCGGCTGGACCTGGCCATCGGCACGGCGGTGCGGGTGCGCATCCCCGCCCGCGACGTGGTGGTGGCGCTGGAGCCGCTGCCCGAACGCATCAGCGTCCACAACCGGCTGCGCGGCCGCATCACCGAGATCGCCGAGACCGCCGACGGCTTTTCGGAGGTGCGCATCCGCGTCGGCAGCGCCGACATCGTCGCCCACATCACCCGCCACGCCGCCCGGCGCCTGGAGCTGACGGTGGGCCAGGAGGCCGCCGCCCTGGTCAAGAGCGTGGCCTTCGACCGCGCCAGCCTGGCCTTCACCGCCGGTGCCGTCACGCCCCCTCGTCCAGGGAGCGCAGCAGGGGCCGGACCTTGACCATCATCTCGTCGTGCTCGGCGTCGGGGTCGGAATCGGCGACGATGCCGCCGCCGGCCTGGGCCACCACGGCGTCGGGGGTGAGCGACAGGGTGCGGATGACGATGGAGCTGTCCATGGCGCCGTCCACCCCGATCCACGCGACCGATCCGCAATAGGCACCGCGCCGCGCCGCCTCCAGCTCGTCGATGATCTCCATGGCGCGGATCTTCGGCGCGCCGGTGATGGAGCCGCCGGGGCAGGCGGCGCGCAGCAGATCGACCGGCCCCAGTCCGGGGCGCAGGGTCGCCGTCACCACCGACACCAGATGG
>NZ_AUCF01000032.1 GCF_000429625.1 Azospirillum halopraeferens DSM 3675 | reverse complement strand
TCCACCGCGATCTCGTCGAAGGGGTTCATGGACATCTTGACGCCGGCGGTCTCAACGCCCGTGCCGTCCGCCTTCACCCGGACCTTCACGTTGTAGTCGACCACCCGCTTCACGGGCACAAGGATCTTCATCGAACCGTTCCCTTATTGCGGCGCCAGGCGCACGGCGCCGTCGAGGCGCAGCGTGGTGCCGTTCAGCATGGGGTTCTCCACGATGTGGAGCGCCAGGCGGGCGAACTCCTCCGGCCGGCCCAGGCGGTGGGGGTGCAGGGTGCCGTTGATCAGCGACTGGTGCACGTCGGGCGGCATGCCCGCCATCATCGGCGTCTCGAACAGGCCGGGGGCGATGGCGACGACGCGCACGCCGCGCGGCGCGAACTCGCGCGCCGCCGGCAGCGTCAGCGCCGCCACGCCGCCCTTGGAGGCGGAGTAGGCGCACTGGCCGACCTGCCCCTCGAAGGCGGCGACGGAGGCGGTGTTGACGATCACCCCGCGCTCCCCGTCCTCGTTCAGCGCGTCCTGCGCCAGCATCTCCTCGGCGGCGAGGCGCATGACGTTGAAGGTGCCGATCAGGTTGACGGTGACCACTTTGGAGAAGGTCTCCAGCGGCATCGCCCCCTTCTTGCCGACGACGCGGGCGCCGACGACGATGCCGGCGCAGCTCACCGCCACGCGCACCGGGCCGTGGGCGTCGCGGGCCTGCGCCAGCGCCGCCTGCACCGACGCCGGGTCGGTGACGTCGCAGGCCACGGCCAGCCCGCCGATCGCCTCGGCCGTCGCCTTCGCCCCGGCCTCGTTGACGTCCAGCACGGTGACCCTGGCCCCGGCGGCGGCCAGCGCGCGCGCCGTCGCGGCGCCGAGACCGGAGCCGCCGCCGGTCACCACGGCGGCAAGATTGCGGATGTCCATGTGCGGTTCCCTCCCGTTGATTTCCTGGCGATCGGAGTGTGGGGGGGTGTCGCGGCGGGCTCTCCGTCGCGACCACCCCGCCCGATCACTCGAACGATAGTTCCCGCTCCAGCGGCGCGAACAGCGCCTCCACCTCGGCGTCGTCCACCGCGTCCACCGAGGCGTGGCGCCAGCGCGGGGCGTTGTCCTTGTCGACGATGACCGCGCGCACGCCCTCGCGGAAGTCCGGGTCCAGCGCGCCGCGCGGGGCCATGCGGTATTCCAGGCGCATGGCCTCGTCGAAGGGCAGGCCGGCGCCGCGGCGGAGCTGGCGGAAGGTCACCGCCATGCCCCACGGCGACTTGGTCTTCAGCGTCGCCAGCGTCTCCGCCGCCCACGGGTCGTCGCAGCCGGCCAGGGCGGCCAGCACGTCGTGCAGCGTGGCGCCGGCGAACAGGCGGTCGATCAGCGCCTGCCGGGCCGCCACGGGGGCCGGGCCGGGGTCGCGGTGGTGGCGGTCGAGGACGGCCCGCACCGCGGCGTCGTCGGCCCGGTGCAGCTCGGCCAGCTCCCCCACCAGCGCGGCGAGGCCGGTGGAGGGCACCACATGGGTGGACACACCGGCGTAATGGGCGTCCGCCGTCTTCAGGCGCGCTCCCGTCAGGCCGAGATAGAGGCCGAGTTCGCCGGGGCAGCGCGGCAGGAAGTGGGTGCCGCCCACGTCGGGGAAGAAGCCGATGCCGGTCTCCGGCATGGCGAACAGCGTGCGCTCGGTGGCAACGCGGAAGCGCCCGTGCACCGACAGCCCGACGCCGCCGCCCATGGTGATGCCGTCGATCAGCGCCACATAGGGCTTGGGGTAGGTGTGGATCAGCCGGTTGAGGCGGTATTCCTCGCGGAAGAAGGTCTCCAGCGCGGCGCGGTCGCCGGCGGCGGAGGCGTCGAACAGGGCGCGGATGTCGCCGCCGGCGCAGAACGCCTTCTCCCCGGCCCCCTCGATCACCACCGCGGCGACGGCGGGGTCGGCGGCCCAGCGGCGCAGGGCCGGGTCGATCTGCCGGATCTGCTCCAGCGTCAGGGCGTTCAGCCCCCTGGGCCGGTTGAGCGTGATGCGGCCGACGGCGCCGACGGTCTCGAACAGGACGGTGGGCTCGCTCATCTCACGCCTTCTCCTTGTTGAACGTGTCCGCGTGGCGGTCGCGCAGCAGGTTCTTCTGCACCTTGCCCATGGCGTTGCGGGGCATCTCCTCGACGAAGAAGACGCGCTTGGGCACCTTGAAGTTGGCCAGCCGGTCCTTGCACGCGGCGATCACCGCCGCCTCGTCGGGGCCGGCGGCGCCGGGCTTGCGCAGGACCACGGCGGTCACCGCCTCGCCGAAATCGGGATGGGGGACGCCGACCACCGCCGACTCCACCACCCCGTCCAGCGCGTCGACCACCGTCTCCACCTCCTTGGGGTAGACGTTGAAGCCGCCGGAGATGATCAGGTCCTTGGCGCGGCCGACGATGTGGACGTAGCCGCGCCCGTCCACCTTGCCCACGTCGCCGGTGATGAAGAAGCCGTCGGGCTTGATCTCCTGCCGGGTCTTCTCCGGCATGCGCCAGTAGCCGGAGAAGACGTTGGGGCCCTTCACCTCGATGACGCCGATGGCGTCGGTGCCCAGGATGGCGCCGCTCTCCGGGTCGACCACCCGCAAGGAGACGCCGGGCAGCGGGAAGCCGACCGTGCCGGCGATCCGCTCGCCGTCCAGGGGGTTGGAGGTGAGCATGCCCGTCTCGGTCATGCCGTAGCGCTCCAGGATGGCGTGGCCGGTGCGGGCGCCGAATTCCCGGTGGGTGTCGGCCAGCAGCGGCGCCGAGCCGGAGATGAACAGGCGCATGTGCGCCGCCGCCGCGCGGGTCAGGCCGGGGTGGGCCAGCAGACGGGTGTAGAAGGTGGGCACGCCCATCATCACCGTGGCGCGCGGCAGCAGGGCCAGCACCCGGTCGGCGTCGAACTTCGCCAGGAACAGCATGGAGGAGCCGTTCAGCAGCACGCAGTTGGTCGCCACGAACAGCCCGTGGGTGTGGAAGATCGGCAGCGCGTGCAGCAGCACGTCGTCCGGCCGGAAGCCCCAATAGGCATGCAGCACCAGCGCGTTGGAGCCGAGGTTGGCGTGGCTCATCACGGCGCCCTTGGAGCGCCCGGTGGTGCCCGAGGTGTAGAGGATGGCCGCCGGGTCGTCGGCGGCGCAGGGCACGGTGTCGAAGTCCGGCGCACAGGCGGCGGCGCGGGCGGGCAGGGTGCCGTCGCCTTCGGTGCCCAGGGTCAGCAGGTGCGCCACGCCGGCGGCCGCGGCGGTGCCGGCCAGCTCCGCTTCGGCGTCCGGCCGGCAGACGAAGACGCGGGGCTCCGCATCGCCCAGGAAATACTCCACCTCCGCCCGCGTGTAGGCGGGGTTGAGCGGCAGGTAGACGCCGCCGGCCCGCACGGTGGCAAGGTAGAGGACGATGTTCTCCGCCGACTTCTCCACCTGCACCGCAACCCGGTCGCCCTTCTTCAGGCCGAGGTCGGCCAGCAGGCGGGCGTACCGCCCGGTCAGCTCCTCCAGTTCGGCGTAGGTGACGGTGCGGCCGGTGTCCGTCTCCAGGAAGGGGCGGCTGCGGTCCTGCGGGAAGCGGGCGCGGAACAGCTCGTACAGGTTTCCGCCGGGGTAGGAGGCTGCGCCGTCATCGGTGGTCGTGGCGTTCATGTGATGCGTCCCCTGGTCTCCCCGGAACCCGATCCGATCGCGGCTTACCATACGCCACCGAATGGTTCCAGGGTTATGTATTTGGAATGGGCTATTGTTGTATACTGTTGCCGCCCATGATGGACACGAACTCGGCGAAGATGTCGATCTGGATGGTCACGTGGCGGCGCATGGCCTGGTAGGCGCGCTCCGGGTCGCCGGCCAGGATGGCCTCGACCACGTCGTCATGCTCCTCGAAGCTGTCGCCGACCCGGTCGGGGTGGTTGAGCTGGTAGCGCCGGTAGGGGGCCAGCCGCGCGAACAGGCCGCGGGCGATGTCCTGCAGCGGCTCGTTGTGGCTGCCGGCCTGGATCGCCTCGTGGATCGCGCGGTTCCTGGCGTAGTAGGCGTCGAGGTCGCGCGCCTTCATGAACGCCCTGGAGTCCTCGTGCAGGCGCTTCAGGGCGTCGCGTTCCTCCGCCGACATGCGGCGCGCGGCGTAGCGGGCGCACAGCCCCTCGATCTCCGACATCACCTCGAACATCTGGACCATGCGGTGCAGGTTCAGCGGCGCCACCACCGCGCCCTGGCGCGGCTGCTTCTCCACCAGCCCGACGTGGACGAGCTGGAGGATCGCCTCGCGGATGGGCGTGCGCGAGATGTTGAAGCGCTGCGCCAGGCTCTCCTCGTCCAGGCGGGTGCCGGGGCGCAGGCGGCCGAGGAAGATGTCCTCCTCGATGGCCCGCCGCACCTCCTCGGCGCGGGTGCCTCCCTTCCGGTCCTCGGACATCGGCGGCTCTTCCCTCTCCCGTTCGGCCCCGTTCGTTCGCGGGGCGCATTTGAACACAAATCGGTGCGCCCGTGTATACAGAATGTGGACACCGCGTATTTTCTGTGTTAGGCGTCGTGTCCAAGAACACGGACGCCGGCCGCCGCACGAGCCGGCCGCATAGGGGGAAACGGCGATGGATTTCACGCTGTCCGAAGATCGGCAGGCGTTCCGCGACACCGCCCGCGCCTTCGCCGCGGCCGAGATGGCGCCCCACGCCGCCCGCTGGGACGAGAACGCGGAGTTCCCCGTCGACACCCTGCGCAAGGCGGCGGAGCTGGGCTTCGCCGGCATCTACGTTCAGGACGACGTGGGCGGCTCCGGCCTGGGCCGCGTCGACGCCGCGGTGATCTTCGAGGAGCTGGCGGCCGCCTGCCCGTCGACCGCCGCCTACATCTCTATCCACAACATGGCGTCGTGGATGATCGACCGCTTCGGCGACGGGGAGCAGCGCCGCCGCTGGTTGCCGGCGCTGACGACCATGGAGCACTTCGCCTCCTACTGCCTGACCGAGCCGGGGGCAGGCTCCGACGCGGCGTCGCTGAAGACCCGGGCGGTGCGCGACGGCGACCACTACGTGCTGAACGGCTCCAAGGCGTTCATCTCCGGCGGCGGCGTGTCGGACGTCTACGTCTGCATGGTGCGCACGGGCGAAGAGGGGCCGCGGGGCATCTCCTGCCTGGTGGTGGAGAAGGGAACGCCCGGCCTGTCGTTCGGCAAGCAGGAGCACAAGCTGGGCTGGAAGAGCCAGCCGACCTCCGCCGTCATCTTCGAGGACTGCCGCGTCCCCGTCGCCAACCGCATCGGCGCGGAGGGGGAGGGGTTCCGGATCGCCATGAAGGGGCTGGACGGAGGGCGCCTCAACATCGGCGCCTGTTCGATCGGCGGGGCGCGCGCCTGCCTGGAGCACGCCATCGCCTACACCGCCGAGCGCCGGCAGTTCGGCAAGCCGCTCAACGCTTTCCAGGGGTTGCAGTTCAAGCTGGCGGACATGGCGACGGAGCTGGAGGCGGCGCGCCTTCTGCTGCTGCGCGCGGCCGCCGGCCTGGACGCCGAAGCCCCCGACGCCACGCTGCACTGCGCCATGGCCAAGCGCTTCGCCACCGACGTCGGCTTCCAGGTGGTGAACGAGGCCATGCAGCTCCACGGCGGCTACGGCTACATCAAGGAATACCCGATCGAGCGGTACTTCCGCGATCTGCGGGTGCACCAGATCCTCGAAGGGACCAACGAAATCATGCGCGTCATCATCGCCCGCCAGATCACCGGCGGCTGACAACGGACGACGCTTATCGGGAGGACACCATGGCGACCATCGCCTTTATCGGTCTCGGCAACATGGGTGCGCCGATGATGCGCAACCTCTTGAAGGCCGGGCACCGGGTCTACGCCTACGACCTGTCGGCCGCGGCCATGGACGCCGCCGCCGCCGCCGGTGCGCACCGGGCGGATTCGCCGGCCGCGGCCGCGGCGGAGGCCGAGGTCGTCGTCACCATGCTGCCGGCCGGGCAGCACGTGCGCGCCGTCTACACGGGCGAGGGCGGGGTGATCGCCGCGGCGCGGCCCGGCAGCCTGTTCATCGACAGCTCCACCGTCGACGTGGCCTCGGCCCGCGCGGTGGCGGAGGCCGCGGCGGCGGCCGGCCACGCCATGGTGGACGCGCCGGTGTCCGGCGGCGTCGGCGGGGCGGAGGCGGCGACCCTGACCTTCATGGTCGGCGGGCCGGCTGCGGCGTTCGAGCGCGCCCAACCCATCCTGCAGGCCATGGGCAAGGCGATCATCCACGCCGGCGGCCCCGGCAACGGTCAGGCCGCCAAGGTCTGCAACAACATGATCCTCGGCATCTCGATGATCGGCGTGTGCGAGGCGTTCGCCCTGGCCGAGAAGCTGGGGCTCGACGCGCAGACCCTGTTCGACATCTCGTCCAAGGCGTCGGGCCAGTGCTGGTCGCTGACCAGCTATTGCCCGGTCCCCGGCCCGGTCCCCACCTCCCCGGCCAACCGCGACTACGCCCCCGGCTTCGCCGCGGCGATGATGCTGAAGGACCTGAAGCTGGCGGTGGAGGCGGGGCAGAGCGTCAACGCGCCGCTGCCCATGGGCTCGGAGGCGGCGCAGCTCTACGCCCTGTTCTGCGCCAACGGCCACGCCGGGCTGGACTTCTCCGGCATCGTGACGATGCTGCGCGGGCAGGGCTGATACCAACGGCACCTGAAGGGTGCCGTTGGTATCGCCCTCTCGATCAATGCCCGGGCATTGATCTGCCGGGTTTCACGGCCGGAAAATGATGGAAGTGATCATTTTCCGGCCGTATGAGCGGGGCCCCGACGCGACGCCCTTCCCCGGATCATCCCCCCATCTGCTGCATCAGCACGGCGTCCGACACCCGGCCGCGGTAGCGGATGGTGCCGTCGGCGCCCAGACAGGCCCAGTCGCCGGTGAGGTAGTAGCGATGTCCATGGCGGAAGCGGTGGGCGGTGCGCTCCGGGGCGTTGGCGTAGCCGTCGAACCAGAACAGGGGCGAGTGGTCGCGGTCGATGGCGATCTCGCCGACGCCGCCCACCGGCGCCTCGCGCCCCTCGGCGTCCAGAACGACCACCCGGTACCCCGGCAGGGCGCGGCCCAGCGAGCCGGCGCCGGCCTCGGCCGGCTGGTCGGGGTCGTAGCGGTTGACGATGAAGACGCCGGTCTCGCTCTGCCCGTACTGGTCGAACAGGGGCACCTTCAGCGCCCCCGTCGCCCATTCCGTCAGGTCGGCGGGCAGCGGCTCGCCCACCGTGGAGAGCACGCGCAGGGCCAGTTGCGCCGGCACCACCGAAGGGTCGGCGTCGCGCAGGGTGCGCACCTGCGACGGTGCCGCCGTCAGGTTGGTGACGCCGTGCTTGGTCAGCACCCGGTAGCTCTGCCGCGCGTCGTAAGGGCCGTCGCAGAAGATGGTGGTGCGGCCCAGCAGCAGCGGCCCGATCAGACCGTAAAACACGCCGTAGGCCCAGCCGGGGTCGGCCATGTTCCAGTACGTGTCGTCGTCGCGCAGGTCGAGGCCGACGCGCATGTACTGCTCCACCCCCGCCAGCGCCCAGACGCAGACCGGGATTCCCAGCGGATGGCGGTCGGTTTCCGGCGTGTAGATCAGCGCGAAGGGATCGTCGACGCCGTAACTCGCCACCGTGTCCAGCGGGGCGGCATCGTGCAGGGCGGACCAGAAGGGAACGGCGTCGGCGCTGCCGTTGGCGAATCCCTCCTCGCTCTCCACCGTGACGACCGAGCGGCGGCCGGCGGGGTCCCGCGGGATCTTGTGGCGCAGCGAATCGCGGGTGACGACGACGCGCGCCGCGCTGTCGGCCAGCCGCACCGCCACCGCCGGCGGGTCGAAGGTGGTGAACAGCGGCATGTACACCGCCCCCAGCCGCCACGCCGCCACCGCGGTGATCAGCAGCTCCGGCCCCTTGGGCAGCAGCACCGCCACCCGGTCGCCTCTGGCCACCCCCAGCCCGGCCAGCACGCTGGCCAGGCGGCGCGATTCGCGGGCGAGGCGGGCGAAGCTCAGCTCGGTGGTCTGGCCGGCCACGTTCTCGTGCAGCAGGGCGGCGCGGCCGCCGCGCCCGCGCAGGTGGCGGTCGCACAGCAGGGTGGCCACCGCCACCTCCTTGCCGCGGTACTCGGCCCGGGAATAGGCCGACGCGCTGACCTCCGGCGCGGCCGAGCGGTAGCGCGCCGCCGCCGCCCGCCCCAGCGCCGCCAGTTCCCGCCCCGGATGGTAGCGCCGCGTCGCCTCGTCCTGCTCCAGCAGCCCTTCGCGCACCAGCGCGGCCAGCATGCGGTGGGTGGTGGCCTTGGTCAGGCCGGCCGCCGCCATCAGGTCGGCCAGGCGCGCACCCGCCTCCCCCTTGGCGGCGACGACGCGCAGCAGGGCGATGGCGCGCTCCAGACTCTGGGTGCCGGCTCCGTTGGATCGGGGCTCGGTCATGGCGGTGGTCCTCCCGTCGGCGTGATCGTTCCATAATATGGACCGTCACGCGGAAAATCAGCGCAAAACTTATGCGGCGCGGGAATATCAGTGTTGAAAACGAGTTCTGTATCGCTATACTGAGCACCTGTTGGTTCGACGAACGGTCCATATGGTGGACCTCGCAACGGACCGGACGGCCGCAGCCGGCGCCGCCGCCACGGCCCCAACGATAAGATCGAGCAAGGGAGACGACATGTCGGGTGCACCCGTCGCAACGCCACCGGACCGGGCCGGCGAGGCCGCCGGCAACCCGATTTTCGAGGCGCGCAACGTCTCGCTGCGCTTCGGCGGTGTCCGCGCGCTCACCGAGGTCAGCTTCCACATCAACAAGGGGGAGCTGTTCTCCATCATCGGCCCGAACGGGGCCGGCAAGACCTCGATGGTCAACTGCATCTCCGGCCGCTACCGCCCGACCGAGGGGCGGGTGTTCTTCAAGGGCAAGGACATCACGGACATGACGCCCAACCACCGGGCGTCCCTGGGCATCGGCCGCACCTTCCAGAACCTGGCGCTGTTCGGGCACATGACGGTGCTGGACAACATCATGGTGGGCCGCCACCACCTGCTGAAGAACAACTTCCTGACCGGCGCGCTCTACTGGTTCACCGGGGCGCGGCAGGAGGAGCTGGCGCACCGCCGCGAGGTCGAGGAGATCATCGACTTCCTGGAGATCCAGCACGTCCGCAAGGCCACCGCCGGCACCCTGTCCTACGGCCTGCGCAAGCGGGTGGAGCTGGCGCGCGCCGTGGCGCTGAAGCCCGACCTCATCCTCCTGGACGAGCCGATGGCCGGCATGAACCTGGAGGAGAAGGAGGACATGGCCCGCTACATCGTCGACCTCAACGAGGAGTGGGGAATGACGGTGGTGATGATCGAACACGACATGGGCGTGGTCATGGACATCTCGCACCGCGTCATGGTGCTCGACTTCGGCCGCAAGATCGCCGAGGGCTCGCCGGAGGAGGTGCTCGCCGATCCCCGCGTGCGCACCGCCTATCTGGGCGAGGAGGACGAAACCGACGACGTTCAGCAGGAGGTCGCGTGATGAGCGCCCACACCCTTCCCGATACGGCCGTCCACGACACCCTGCCCAAGCTGCTGAGCCTCCACGCCCGCGAGCACGGCGACGAGGTGGCGATGCGGGAGAAGGACTTCGGCATCTGGCGGCCGCTGACCTGGGCGCAGATGGAGGCGCGCACCCGCGCCTTCACGCTGGGGCTGGTGCAGCTCGGCGTGAAGCGCGGCGACGTGGTCGGGCTGATCGGCGACAACCGGCCGGACTGGGTGATGGGCGAAATCGCCGCCCACGCCCTGGGCGGCATGAGCCTGGGCATCTACCGCGACGCCATGGACGAGGAGGTGGCCTACCTCATCACCTACGCCGACGTGGCCGTGGTCATCGCCGAGGACGAGGAGCAGGTCGACAAGCTGCTGAACCTGGGCGACCGGCTGCCGACGCTGCGCCACATCATCTATTCCGACCCGCGCGGCATGCGCAAATACCACGACCCGCGCCTGATGGAGGCGGCGGAGCTGGTGCGCCGGGGCGAGGCCCTGCACGCGGAGAAGCCCGGCCTCTACGCCGAGCTGGTGGCGGCCGGCAAGGGCGAGGACGTGGCGGTGCTGTGCACCACGTCGGGTACCACCTCGAACCCGAAGCTGGCCATGCTGCCGGCCGGGCGGCTGCTGCGCCACTGCGCCAGCTACCTGTCGGTGGACCCCAAGGGGCCGGAGGACGAGTACGTCTCGGTGCTGCCGCTGTCGTGGATCATGGAGCAGATCTACGCAGTGGGCATGGGCATGCTGTCGCGCATGCGCGTGAACTTCGTCGAGGAAGCCGAGACGATGATGAACGACTTCCGCGAGATCGGGCCCAGCTTCGTGCTGTTCGCCCCGCGCCTGTGGGAGGCCATCGCCGCCGACGTGCGCGCCCGCATCATGGATGCCTCGCCCTTCAAGCAGACCATGTACGACTACGGCATGAAGCTGGGGCTGGAGGCGCTGGCCGACGGGCGCCGCTCGCGCATCGCCGACCAGATCCTGTTCCGGGCGCTGCGCGACCGGCTGGGCTTCACCAACCTGAAGTCGGCCGCCACCGGCGGCGCCGCGCTGGGCCCGGACACCTTCCGGTTCTTCCAGGCGCTGGGCGTGCCGCTGCGCCAGATCTACGGCCAGACCGAGACGATGGGCGCCTATACCGTCCACCGCGGCGACGACGTGGACTTCGATTCGGTCGGCGTGCCCTTCGACGACGGCATCGAGGTGAAGGTCGAGAACCCCGACCAGAACGGCATCGGCGAGATCGTCACCCGCCATCCCAACATGTTCACCGGCTATTACCGCAACGAGGCGGCGACCGTCGCCGACCTGCGCGACGGCTGGATGCACACCGGTGACGCCGGCTACTTCGACAAGAAGGGCCATCTGGTCATCATCGACCGCATCAAGGACATCGCCACCACGGCCGGCGGCAACCGCTTCAGCCCCCAGTACATCGAGAACAAGCTGAAGTTCAGCCCCTACGTCGCCGAAGCCGTCATCCTCGGCGACCGCCGCGACTACCTGGCGGCCATCGTCTGCATCCGGTTCTCCATCGTGGCCAAATGGGCCGAGAAGAACCGCATCACCTTCACCACCTATTCCGACCTGGCGTCCAAGCCGCAGGTCTACGAACTGCTGCGGGCCGAAGTGGAGAAGGTCAACGCCACCCTGCCGGAGTTCCAGCGCGTCTCCAAGTTCCTGCTCCTCTACAAGGAGCTGGACGCCGACGACGGCGAGCTGACGCGCACCCGCAAGGTGCGGCGCGGCGTCATCGCCGAGAAGTACGGCGACATCATCGACGCCATCTACTCCGACCGGCCGGCGATCGACGTGGACACGACGATCACCTTCCAGGACGGCACGAAACAGCGCATCCGCACCACGCTGAAGGTCGTCGACCTTCAGTCCCCCGCCACCCCGCCGGCGCGCAAGACGCAGCCGGTGGCCGCCTGACGCGGGGAAAGGAGCTTCACCGATGAACTTCGAACTGCTGTTCCAGCTCCTCATCAACGGCGTGATCGTCGGCGCGCTCTACGGCGTCGTCGCCATGTCGTTCGTGCTGATCTACAAGGCCAGCCGCATCGTCAACTTCGCCCAGGGCGAGTTCCTGCTGATCGGCGCGTGGACCTGCTGGTGGCTGCTGACCTCCTGGCAGTTGCCCTTCTGGATCGGTTTCCCGATCACGCTGGCCTTCATGATGGCGTTCGGCATCCTGCTGCAGGTGGTCGTGCTGCGGCCGATGATCGGTGAGCCGATCATCTCCGTCATCATGGTCACCATCGGCCTGTCGATCGTCTTCCAGGCCCTGATGAAGTGGATCTTCGGCGTCTTCGCCAAGCCCTTCCCGCCGATCTTCGCCAGCCAGACCATGAGCATCTTCGGCCTGGACGTGCAGACGGTGTACATCGCCAGCCTGGTGGTCTCGCTGCTGATCATGGCCGGCTTCGGCTGGTTCTTCAAATACTCCAAGATGGGCCTGGCGATGCGGGCCACCGCCTTCGACCAGCAGGTGGCGCAGTCGCTGGGCATCTCCGTGCGCCAGGTGTTCGCCATGAGCTGGGCCATCTCCGCCATGGTGTCGGCGGTGGCCGGCGTGGTGGTGGGCGTGGTGAACGGCGTGTCGTCCGCGCTGTCCTTCTTCGGCATCAAGGTGTTCCCGGCGGTCATCCTCGGCGGCCTCGACAGCGTGGTCGGCGCGGTGCTCGGCGGGCTGATCGTCGGCCTCCTGGAGAACTTCGCCCACTTCATCGACAGCCAATGGTTGAACTGGGGCAACATGTACGAGATCGCCCCCTTCTACGTCCTGATCATCATCCTGATGATCAAGCCGTACGGCCTCTTCGGCACCAAAGACATCGAGCGCGTGTGAGGAGGCGCAGACCATGGCCGGCACGACCCTGATCCCCAGCGGCGATTTCAAGACCAGCTACGGCGCCGACACGACCGTCTTCCCGACGGCGACCAGCCGCAACGCCGCCATCCTCGGCGTGGCGGTGCTGCTCGCGGCCCCCCTGGTGTTCGACAACTACTGGCTCAACCTGCTGATCCAGATCGGCTATCTCGGCATCGCGGCGCTCGGGCTGAACATCCTGGTGGGCTTCACCGGGCAGATCTCCATCGGCCACGCCGCCTTCTTCGGCTTCGGCGCCTTCGCGTCGGCGTGGCTGTCCAACAGCTTCGCCATCCCCGTGGCGCTGGCCATCCCCCTGGCCGGCGTCATGACCACGGCGGTCGGGCTGATCTTCGGCATTCCCGCCGCCCGGCTGAAGGGCCTGTATCTCGCCATCGCCACCCTGGCGGCGCAGTACATCCTGCAGGACTTCTTCGCCCGCGCCGGCTGGTTCACCGGCGGCGTGGCCGGCACCATCGCCGAGCCGTTCTCGCTGTTCGGCTACGACTTCGACACCGACGCCAGCTACTTCTACGTGGTGCTGGCCTACGTGGTGGTGATGTTCCTGCTGGCCACCAACCTGATGCGCACCCGCGACGGCCGGGCGCTGGTGGCGGTCCGCGACCACTACCTGTCGGCCGAGATCATGGGCATCAACCTGACCAAGTACCGCACCATGTCGTTCGGCATCTCGGCCTTCTACGCCGGGATCGGCGGTGCCCTCTACGCCCATTACCTGCAGTTCGTGTCGGTGGAAGGCTTCACCATCCTCTTCTCGATCCAGTTCCTCGGCATGATCATCATCGGCGGCCTGGGCTCGATCATGGGCTCGCTGATGGGGACCGCGTTCATGGTGCTCCTGCCGGAGACCATGCAGGCGCTGACCGACAGCCTGTCGGGCACCGTCATCGACCGCGCACTGAACCTGAAGGACTCCGTGGCCTTCCTGCGTGAAATGGCCATCGGCGTCGTCATCATCCTCTTCCTGGTGTTCGAGCCCGACGGGCTGGCCCACCGCTGGAAGCAGATCAAGGCGTACTGGAAACTCTATCCCTTCTCCCACTGAGTTCCCGGGCATCGGGCGCTCCAACACCGTCAGACAGCCAACCGGAGGAAACGAGAACATGCTCACCAGGAAGACCGCGCTGCTCGCGACCGTCGCCGCGCTGACCTTCGCCGCCCCGGCGCTCGCCGCCGACATCCCGGTCGGCCACCTCGCCGACTATTCCGGCGCGACCTCCGACGTCGGCCAGCCCTTCGGCCAGGGCGTCGCCGACGCGCTCGCCTACATCAACAAGCAGGGCGGGGTGAACGGCAACCGTCTGGCGGTGGAGACGGTCGACTACTCCTACCAGGCGCCGCGCGCCATCAGCCAGTACAAGAAGTGGGCGTCGGGCAGCGGCAAGGCGGCGGCCATCCAGGGCTGGGGCACCGCCGACACCGAGGCGCTGACCGCCTTCGTCGCCAAGGACGAGATCCCCTACTACTCCGGTTCCTACTCCGGCCATCTGACCGACCCGACGGGCGCGGCCGGCCACGGCAAGGGCGCGCCGTACAACTTCTTCTACGGCCCCTCCTACTCCGACGCGGTGCGCGCCATGCTGATGTGGGCGGCCGACGACTGGAAGGCCAAGGGCGGGCAGGGCAAGCCCAAGTACGTTCACATGGGCGCCAACCACCCCTACCCCAACGCCCCCAAGGAGGCCGGCGAGAAGCTGGCGGCGGAGCTGGGCTTCGACGTGCTGCCGGCGGTGCAGTTCGCCCTGACCCCCGGTGACTACACGGCCCAGTGCCTGACGCTGAAGGACTCCGGCGCCAACTACGCCTATCTCGGCAACACCGCGGGCTCCAACATCTCGGTGCTGAAGGCGTGCGACACGGTCGGCGCCAAGGTGCAGTTCCTCGGCAACGTCTGGGGCATGGACGAGAACGCCATGAAGGCGGCCGGCAAGGCGGCCGACGGCGTGGTCTTCCCCGTCCGCACCGGCGCCATCTGGGGCGGCGACGCGCCGGGCATGAAGACGGTGCAGGAGATCTCGGCCGTCTCCGACTCCTCGGGCAACGCCTACCGTCCGGTGCACTATGTGGCCGGCATCTGCTCGGCCTTCTACATGAAGGAGGCGATGGACTGGGCGGTGCAGAACGGCGGCGTCAACGGTCCGAACATCAAGAAGGGCATGTACCAGAAGACCGACTGGGTGCCCGCCGGGCTGGAGGGCGTGTGCGTTCCCTCGACCTGGACGGACGCCGATCACCGCGGCACCAACGTGGTGAACCTGTACCGTGCCAAGGTCACCGGCCCGACCGAGGCGGCGGTGCCGGAGCTGATGAAGAGCGGCGCCACGGCCCTGGAGAAGATCGCCACCATCGAGGTGCCGCGCAAGGCCGAGTGGCTGGGCTGGTAATCCCGCGTCCCGTGGAACCGCCCGCCGCCGGGCGGGCGGTTCCACCCCTTCCGAGCAACGTTCCAGGTGCCGCATGACCCACGCCGCCACGGCCGTTCCGGCTGCCCCCAAATCCGCCGCGCAAGCCACCGTCCCGGCCAGGGCTCCGCTGCTCAGCGTCAACAACATCGAGGTCGTCTACAACGACGTCATCCTGGTGCTCCGCGGCCTGTCGCTGGAGGTGCCGGAGGGCGAGATCGTCGCCCTGCTGGGCGCCAACGGCGCCGGCAAGTCGACGACGCTGAAGGCCATCTCCGGCCTTCTCAAGACCGAGGACGGCGAGGTCACGCGGGGCGACATCACGTTCGCCGGCGAGCGCATCAACGGCATCGACCCCGACGCCATCGTGCGCCGCGGCATCTTCCAGGTGATGGAGGGGCGCCGCATCATCGGCGACATGACCTGCCAGGAGAACCTGCGCCTGGGCGCCTTCACCCGCTCCGACGGGGCGGTGAAGAACGACATCGACATGGTCTACCACTACTTCCCCCGCCTGAAGGAGCGCACGGGTCTGGCCGGCTACCTGTCGGGCGGCGAGCAGCAGATGCTGGCCATCGGCCGCGCCATGATGGCGCGCCCCAAGCTGATCCTGATGGACGAGCCGTCCATGGGCCTGTCGCCGCTGATGGTGAAGGAGGTGTTCTCCATCATCCAGCGCATCAACCGCGACCTGGGCGTCACCATCCTGCTGGTGGAACAGAACGCCCGCATGGCTTTGCAGGCGGCGGTGCGCGGCTACATCATGGAAAGCGGCAAGGTCGTGCTCGACGGCACCGCCGAGGACCTGAAGAACAACGAGGACGTGAAGGAGTTCTACCTCGGCGGCGGCAACGAAGAGCGCAAGAGCTTCAAGAACCTGAAAAGCTTCAAGCGCCGCAAGCGGTGGATCTGAGCCGCCGCGCCGGACAAGGGAAAACGAATACCCATGGGCGATTTCTACGACACTCTCGAAACGCGCACCCCGGACGAACGGGAGACCGCGCTGTTCGCGGCCCTGCCGGAGCAGATCGCCCACGCCAGGGCGAGCGCCCCCTACTTCGCGTCCCTGCTGGCCGAGGTGGACCCGGCCTCGGTGCGCGACCGGGCGGCGCTGGCGGCCCTGCCGGTGACGCGCAAGGCGGACCTGATCGCCCTGCAAAAGGCGGCGCCGCCCTTCGGCGGGCTGGCGGCGGTCGCGGTCGGTGAGCTGGCGCGCGTCTTCGCGTCCCCCGGCCCGATCCACGACCCGGAGCCCCACGGCCGTGACCCCTGGCGCACGGCGCGCGCCCTCTACGCCACCGGCCTGCGCAAGGGCGACCTGGTGCAGAACTGTTTCGCCTACCACCTCACCCCGGCCGGCTCCATGTTCGAGACGGGGGCGCACGCCATCGGCTGCGCCGTCATCCCCGCCGGCACCGGCAACACCGAGATGCAGGCGCAGGTCGCCGCGGCGTTGCGGCCGCGCGGCTACATCGGCACGCCCGACTTCCTCAAGCTGATCCTGGAGAAGGCGGACGAGCTGGCGCTCGACGCCTCCTGCCTCGCCGTCGGCCACGTCACCGGCGGCCCCTACCTGCCCGACGCCCGCGCCTTCTACCAGAGCCGCGGCATCGACGTGTACCAGAGCTACGGCACCGCCGACCTGGGCATCGTTGCCTACGAGACCGCCGCGCGCGCCGGCCTGGTGGTGGACGAGGGGGTGATCGTGGAGATCGTGCGTCCCGGCACCGGCGACCCCGTCCCGGACGGCGAGGTGGGGGAGGTGGTGGTCACCACCTTCAACCGCGCCTACCCGCTGGTCCGCTTCGCCACCGGCGACCTGTCCGCCGTGCTGCCGGGCACCAGCCCGTGCGGGCGCACCAACATGCGCCTGAAGGGCTGGATGGGCCGCGCCGACCAGACGACCAAGATCAAGGGCATGTTCGTCCACCCCGGGCAGGTGGCGGAGGTGGTGCGCCGCCACCCCGAGATTGCCCGCGCCCGCCTGGTGGTCGGACGGGCCGACGCCAATGACACCATGACGCTTCGTTGCGAGGTGCCGGACCCCGGCGATACACTGGCGGCGGCCGTGCGCGAGACGCTGGCCTCCGTCACCAAGCTGAAAGGGGTGGTGGAGTTCGTCGCCCCCGGTGGCCTGCCCAACGACGGCAAGGTCATCGAAGACGCCCGCGCCTGAACCAAAAAGACACGAACGACACCAAGGACGCACCCTATGACCGCCGATCTCGCCATCCAGCTCGACCCCTTCGCGCTGGCCCGCAGCCTGTCCGGATACAATCTGGTGGACGGCGCCTTCCGCCCCGCCGCGTCCGGCCGGACCTTCCCCGTCGTCAACCCGGCCACCGGCGAGGAGGTGGCGCAGGCCCCCTTCAGCGAGGAGGCCGACGTGGACGCCGCCGTCGCCGCGGCGAAGGTCGCCCAGAAGGCGTGGGCCAAGCGCCCGGCGCGCGAACGCGGCAAGTTGGTCGCCGCATGCGGTCAGGCGCTGATGGAGCGGGTGGAGGAGCTGGGGCGCCTGGTGGCGCTGGAGACCGGCAAGGCCCTGCGCACGGAATCGCGGGTCGAGGCGTCGGTGCTGGCCGACATGTTCGTCTTCTTCGGCGGTCTGGCGTCGGAGCTGAAGGGCGAGACGGTGCCCTTCAACCCCAACATGCTGACCATGACCGTGCGCGAGCCGGTGGGCGTGGTCGGCTCCATCATCCCGTGGAACGTGCCGCTGCTGCTGATGGCGATGAAGATCGCCCCGGCGCTGGTCGCCGGCAACGCCGTGGTGGTCAAGTCGGCCGAGGAGTCGCCGCTGACCGTGCTGCGCGTCGTGCAGATCATGAACACGATCCTGCCGGCCGGCCTCGTCAACATCCTCGCCGGCTACGGGCCGGAGTGCGGTGCGCCGCTGGTCGCCCACAGGGACGTGAAGAAGGTGACGTTCACCGGTTCGGTGGAAACCGGCCGGATCGTCTACAAGGCGGCCGCAGAGAAGCTGATCCCGGTGACGCTGGAACTGGGCGGCAAGAGCCCGATGATCGTCTGCGCCGATGCCGACCTGGCGCGGGCGGTGGACGGCGCCATCGCCGGCATGCGCTTCACCCGCCAGGGGCAGAGCTGCACGGCGTCGTCGCGCCTGTTCGTCCATGACAGCATCCACGACGCCTTCGTCGAGCGGCTGAAGGCCAGGGTCGACGCCATGAAGATGGGCGACCCGCTGGACGAGGCGACCGACATCGGCACCATCGTGTCGCCCCAGCAGCTCGACCGCGTGCGCTCCTACATCGCGCTGGGCAAGCAGGGGGCGGGCGTCACGGCGCACGAATGCTCGGCCATGCCCGACGACCCGAAGCTGGCCAAGGGGCTGTTCGTGCGCCCCGTCATCTTCACCGGCGTCACCAACGACGACCGCGTCGCGCGCGAGGAGATCTTCGGCCCCGTCTGCTGCGTCATCCGCTGGACCGACTACGAGGAGGTCATCGCCGCCGCCAACGACAGCGAGTACGGCCTGGCCGCCACCGTGTGGACCAACGACCTGAAGCTGGCCCTGGACGCCGTCCACCGGCTGGAGGCGGGCTTCGTGCAGGTCAACCAGAACCTGGTGGTGCAGCCCAACCTCAGCTACGGCGGCGTCAAGACCTCGGGCCTGGGCAAGGAGGCGTCCCTGGAGTCGATGCTGGAGCACTTCACCCACAAGAAGACGATCATCATCAACATGACGTGATGGCTGACCGTCGTTCCCTCCCCCGGCTTCGCCGGGGGAGGGAACGACGGATGCGGCACTTGTCCCGTGCCTGACCATACGGTACCGTATGGACCGTGTCGCCCCGGCGGTTCCGGGGCCAAGAACGTCCTTCGATGGGGAGGCCCTGCGCATGCTGTCCAACCAGTACCCGACGCTGAACTTCGATCTCGGCGAGACCGCCGACATGCTGCGTTCCTCGGTGGCGTCCTTCGCCGCCGACGAGATCGCGCCGCGGGCGGCCGACATCGACCGGGAGAACGACTTTCCCGCCGATCTCTGGCGCAAGATGGGCGACCTCGGCATCCTCGGCGTGACCGTGGAGGAGGAGTACGGCGGCGCCGGCATGGGCTATCTGGAGCATGTGGTGGCGATGGAGGAGGTCTCCCGCGCCTCGGCCTCCGTCGGCCTCAGCTACGGCGCCCACTCCAACCTCTGCGTCAACCAGATCCGCCGCAACGGCAACCAGGCGCAGAAGACGAAGTACCTGCCCAAGCTGATCTCGGGAGAGCACGTCGGCGCGCTCGCCATGTCGGAGCCGGGGGCGGGCTCGGACGTGGTCTCCATGCGCCTGCGCGCGGAGAAGAAGGGCGACCGCTACGTCCTCAACGGCACCAAGATGTGGATCACCAACGGGCCGGAGGCCGACACGCTGGTGGTCTACGCCAAGACCGACCCCGAGGCCGGCCCCCGCGGCATCACCACCTTCATCATCGAGAAGGGGATGAAGGGCTTCTCGGTGGCGCAGAAGCTGGACAAGCTGGGCATGCGCGGCTCCAACACCGGCGAGCTGGTGTTCGAGGATTGCGAGGTGCCGGAGGAGAACGTGCTGGGCGCCGTCGGCAAGGGCGTCAACGTGCTGATGTCCGGTCTCGATTACGAGCGGGCGGTGCTGGCCGCCGGACCCGTCGGCATCATGCAGGCGTGCATGGACGTGGTCATCCCCTACATCCACGACCGCAAGCAGTTCGGCCAGTCGATCGGCGAGTTCCAGCTCATGCAGGGCAAGATCGCCGACATGTACACGACCATGAACGCCTGCAAGGCGTACGTGTACGCCGTCGCCAAGGCGTGCGACCGCGGCGAGACCACCCGCAAGGACGCCGCCGGCGTGATCCTGTACGCCGCCGAAAAGGCCACCTGGATGGCGCTGGAGGCCATTCAATGCCTGGGCGGCAACGGCTACATCAATGAGTATCCGACCGGCCGCCTGCTGCGCGACGCCAAGCTCTACGAGATCGGGGCCGGCACCAGCGAGATCCGCCGCATGCTGATCGGCCGCGAACTGTTCAACGAGACGAAGTAAGGACGCCCATTCCATGACCGATCCCATCGTCATCGCCGGCGCCGCCCGCACGCCCATGGGCGGCTTCCAGGGGGACCTGCAGGCCCTGACCGCTTCGGAGCTGGGGGCGGCCGCCATCCGGGCCGCGGTCGAGCGGGCGCGCATCGCGCCCGAGGACGTGGGCGAGGTGATCATGGGCTGCGTCCTGCCGGCCGGCCAGGGCCAGGCCCCGGCCCGCCAGGCGGCGCTGGGCGCCGGCCTGCCGCAGGGCACCGGCTGCACCACCGTCAACAAGATGTGCGGCTCCGGCATGAAGGCCGCCATGTTCGCCCACGACCTGATCGCGGCGGGCAGCGCCGACATCATGGTCGCCGGCGGCATGGAGAGCATGACCAACGCCCCCTACCTGCTGGACCGGGCGCGCGGCGGCTACCGCATGGGGCATGGCCGGGTGCTGGACCACATGTTCCTGGACGGGCTGGAGGATGCCTACGACAAGGGCCGCCTGATGGGCACCTTCGCCGAGGACTGCGCCCGGTCCTATCAGTTCACCCGCGAGGCCCAGGACGCCTACGCCATCGCGAGCCTGGAGCGGGCGCGCCGCGCCACCCTGGACGGCGGGTTCGCGGCCGAGATCGTCCCCGTCACCGTCGCCGGCCGCAAGGGCGACACGGTGGTGGACCGGGACGAGCAGCCGCTGAAGGGCCAGCCCGACAAGATCCCGCTGCTGAAGCCGGCCTTCCGCAAGGACGGCACGGTGACGGCCGCCAACGCCTCCTCCATCTCCGACGGTGCGGCGGCGCTGGTGCTGATGCGCCGCTCGCAGGCGGAGCGGCGCGGCCTGCCGGTTCTGGCGGAGATCCGGGGCCACGCGACCCATGCTCAGGCGCCGGCCCTGTTCACGACCGCCCCCGTCTTCGCCATCCGCACGCTGCTGGAAAAGACGGGCTGGGACGCCCGCGACGTGGACCTCTACGAGGTGAACGAGGCGTTCGCCGTGGTCGCCATGGCGGCCATGCGCGACCTGGACCTGCCGCACGACAAGGTGAACGTCCACGGCGGGGCGTGCGCGCTGGGCCACCCCATCGGCGCTTCGGGTGCGCGCATCCTGGTGACGCTGCTGGCGGCCATGGAGAAGTACGGCCTGAAGAAGGGCGTGGCGTCGCTGTGCATCGGCGGCGGCGAAGCCACGGCCATGGCGGTGGAGCGGGTGTAACGCACGTCACTCCCTCCCCCGCCGGAGGCGGGGGAGGGAGAAGAAGAACAAGGGGGGAGGAAACCATGCGCCTCAGCGAAGAGCAGACGATGGTGCGCGACATGGCGCGCGCCTTCGCCACGGAGCGGCTGGCCCCGACCGCGGCGGAGCGGGACCGCACGCACGCCTTCCCGAAGGAGGAACTGGCCGAGATGGGCCGGCTCGGCCTCATGGGCATGGTGGTGCCGGAGGAGTGGGACGGGGCGGGGACCGACTACGTCTCCTATGCCCTGGCGATCGAGGAGATCGCCGCCGGCGACGGCGCCGTCTCCACCATCATGAGCGTGCACAACTCCGTCGGCTGCATGCCGATCCTCAGGTTCGGCTCGACCGAGCAGAAGCAGGAGTGGCTGCGCCCTATGGCGCGCGGCGAGAAGCTCGGCTGCTTCTGCCTGACCGAGCCGGCGGCCGGCTCCGACGCCGCCGCCATCAAGACCAGGGCGCGGCGTGACGGCAACCACTGGGTGCTCAGCGGCACCAAGCAGTTCATCACGTCCGGCCGCAACGCCGACCTCGCCATCGTCTTCGCGGTGTCCGACCCGGAGCGCGGCAAGAAGGGCATCACCGCCTTCCTGGTGCCGACGGACACGCCGGGGTTCCGGGTGGCGCGGGTCGAGGACAAGCTGGGGCAGAACTGCTCCGACACCTGCCAGATGACGCTGGACGAGGTGCGCATCCCCGCCGACCTGATGCTGGGTGACGAGGGGGCGGGGTACCGCATCGCGCTGGCCAACCTGGAGGGCGGGCGCATCGGCATCGCCGCCCAGGCCGTCGGCATGGCCCGATCCGCGTTCGAGCACGCCCGGCGCTACGCCCTGGAGCGGCAGAGCTTCGGCACCGTCATCGCCAACCACCAGGCGGTGGCCTTCCGCCTGGCCGACATGGCGACGCAGGTCGAGGCGGCGCACCAGCTCGTGCTGCACGCGGCGTCCTTGCGCGACGCCGGGGAGCCGTGCCTGAAGGAGGCGTCCATGGCCAAGCTCTTCGCCTCGGAGATGGCGGAGCGCGTGTGCTCCGACGCCATCCAGATCCACGGCGGCTACGGCTATCTCAACGATTTCCCGGTGGAGCGGATCTACCGCGACGTCCGGGTCTGCCAGATCTACGAAGGCACCAGCGACATCCAGCGGCTGGTCATCGGCCGCGCGCTGCTGGCCGAATGAGAAACGGGAGAGCAGGGGAATGACCGTCCTGAAGAGCGCCGTCAGCGTGCGCTCGCCCGAGTTCCAGGCGAACGCCGAGGCGATGGCCGGGCTCGTCGCCGATCTGCGCGCCACCGTGGCGCGGATCAAGCAGGGCGGCGGCGACAAGGCGCGCGACAAGCACCTGTCGCGCGGCAAGCTGCTGCCGCGCGAGCGCGTCCGCCAGCTCCTCGACGTGGGCTCGCCGTTCCTGGAGCTGTCGCAGCTCGCCGCCCACGGGGTCTACCCCGAGGACGTGCCGGCCGCCGGCATCATCACCGGCATCGGCTCGGTCTGCGGGCGCGAGGTGATGGTGGTGGTCAACGACGCCACCGTGAAGGGCGGGACCTATTTCCCCCTCACCGTCAAGAAGCACCTGCGCGCCCAGGAGATCGCGGAGCAGAACAACCTGCCCTGCGTCTACCTGGTGGATTCCGGCGGCGCCAACCTGCCCAACCAGGACGAGGTCTTCCCCGACCGCGACCATTTCGGCCGCATCTTCTTCAACCAGGCCACCATGTCGGCGAAGGGCATCCCGCAGATCGCCGTGGTGATGGGAAGCTGCACCGCCGGCGGCGCCTATGTGCCCGCCATGTCGGACGAGGCGGTGATCGTGCGCAACCAGGGCACCATCTTCCTGGGCGGCCCGCCCCTGGTGAAGGCGGCGACCGGCGAGGTGGTGTCGGCCGAGGATCTGGGCGGCGCCGACGTCCACTCCCGCACCTCGGGCGTGACCGACCATTACGCGCTGAACGACGCCCACGCCCTGGCCACCGCCCGGCGCATCGTCGGCAACCTGAACCGCGTCAAGTCCGTCGGCCTCGACATCCGCGCGCCGGAGGAGCCCCTGTACGACCCGCGCGAGCTGTACGGCATCATCCCCGCCGACCCGCGCAAGCCCTTCGACGTGCGCGAGGTGATCGCCCGCGTGGTCGACGGCTCCCGCTTCGACGAGTTCAAGCCGCTCTACGGCAGCACGCTGGTCACCGGCTTCGCCCACATCTTCGGCTATCCCGTGGGCATCATCGCCAACAACGGCATCCTGTTCTCCGAAAGCGCGCTGAAGGGCGCCCACTTCGTGGAGCTGTGCTGCCAGCGCCGCATTCCGCTGATCTTCCTGCAGAACATCACCGGCTTCATGGTCGGCCGCAAGTACGAGGCCGGCGGCATCGCCAAGGACGGCGCCAAGCTGGTGACGGCGGTGGCCTGCGCGCAGGTGCCGAAGTTCACCATGATCATCGGCGGCTCCTTCGGGGCCGGCAACTACGGCATGTGCGGGCGCGCCTACTCCCCGCGCTTCCTGTGGATGTGGCCCAACGGCCGCATCTCCGTCATGGGCGGCGAGCAGGCGGCCAACGTGCTGGCGCAGGTCCGGCGCGACAACCTGGAGGCCCGGGGCGAGACCTGGCCGGCCGGGGAGGAGGAGGCGTTCAAGGCCCCCATCCGCCGCCAGTACGAGACGCAAGGGCATCCCTACTACGCCTCCGCCCGGCTGTGGGACGACGGCATCGTCGATCCGGCCGACACGCGCATGGTGCTGGGGCTGGGCCTCTCCGCCTCCCTCAACGCCCCCGTTCCCGCGACGCCGTTCGGCGTCTTCCGCATGTGAGGAGTCGGGCATGAGCAACATTCTCGTCACCCGCGCCGGCGGCGTCGCCACCATCGCGCTGAACCGGCCGGAGCGGCACAACGCCTTCGACGACGTGCTGATCGCCGACCTCACCGGGGCCTTCGCCGGGGTGGGCGAGGACCCGGAGGTGCGCGCGGTCGTGCTGGAATCCGCGGGCCCCAGCTTTTCCGCCGGGGCCGATCTCGGCTGGATGAAGCGCATGGCCGGCTACTCCCACGAGGAGAACCTGCGCGACGCCATGGCGCTCGCCGCGCTGATGCAGACCATCGACCGCTGCCCGAAGCCGACGCTGGCGGTGGTGCAGGGCGCGGCCTACGGCGGCGGCGTCGGGCTGATCGCGGCCTGCGACATCGCCGTGGCGTCCGACGCCGCGGTGTTCTCCCTGTCGGAGGTGAAGCTGGGGCTGATCCCCGCGGTCATCAGCCCCTACGTGATCGCCGCCATGGGCGAGCGCGCCTGTCGCCGCTACTTCCTGACGGCGGAACGCTTCACCGCCGCCGAGGCGCACCGGCTGGGGCTGGTGCACGAGATCGTCGCGGCGGACGGGCTGGCCGGGGCGCGCGACCGCATCCTCAAGCGCCTGTTCGAGTGCGGCCCGGCGGCGCAGGCCGCGGCCAAGGACCTGATCGCCGCGGTGGCCCGCCGGCCGACCGACGAGGCGGTGATGGCCGACACGGCGCGCCGCATCGCGGCCGTCCGCGCCTCGGACGAGGGGCGCGAGGGCGTGGGCGCCTTCCTGGAGAAACGTGACCCGAAGTGGCGGAGCTGACCGGCATGTTCGACAAGATCCTGATCGCCAACCGCGGCGAGATCGCCTGCCGGGTGATCAAAACCGCCCGCCGGCTGGGCATCCGCACCGTGGCCGTCTATTCCGAAGCCGATGCCCGTGCCCGCCACGTGGAGATGGCCGACGAGGCCGTGTGCATCGGCCCGGCCCCGGCCGCCGAAAGCTATCTGCGCGGGGAGCGCGTGCTGGAGGTGGCGAAACGCACCGGCGCGCAGGCCATCCACCCCGGCTACGGCTTCCTGTCGGAGAACGCCGGCTTCGCCGAGGCGTGCGCCGCCGCCGGCGTCGTCTTCATCGGCCCGCCGACCGAGGCGATCCGCGTCATGGGCTCCAAGGCGGAATCCAAGCGCGTCATGACCGGCGCCGACGTGCCGCTGGTGCCCGGCTTCCACGGGCAGGCGCAGGACCTCGACACCCTGGCGGCGGAGGCGGAGCGCATCGGCTTCCCCGTGCTGGTCAAGGCGTCGGCCGGCGGCGGCGGCAAGGGAATGCGCGTGGTGCGCGAGGCGGCGGCCTTCGCCGACGCCGTGGCGGGCGCCAAGCGGGAGGCCAGGGCGGCCTTCGGTGACGACAGCGTGCTGCTGGAAAAGTACCTGACCCGGCCGCGCCATGTGGAGATCCAGGTCTTCGCCGACACCCACGGCAACTGCGTCTATCTGTTCGAGCGCGACTGCTCCCTCCAGCGCCGCCACCAGAAGGTGATCGAGGAGGCGCCGGCCCCCGACCTGCCCGACGCCCTGCGCACCCGCATGGGCGAGGCGGCGGTGGCGGCCGCCCGGGCCGTCGGCTACGTCGGCGCCGGCACGGTGGAGTTCCTCTACGAAGACGGCGGCTTCTACTTCATCGAGATGAACACCCGCTTGCAGGTGGAGCATCCGGTGACCGAGATGATCACCGGCCTGGACCTGGTGGAGTGGCAGATCCGCGTGGCCGCCGGGGAGCCCCTGCCGCTGACCCAGGACCGGCTGACCCGCCGCGGCCACGCCTTCGAGGCGCGCCTCTACGCCGAGGACCCGCAGCGCGACTTCCTGCCGGCCATCGGCCGGCTCGTCCACCTGCGCCCGCCGGAGGAGAGCGCCCATGTGCGCGTCGACACCGGCGTGCGCCAGGGCGACGAGGTGTCCATGTACTACGACCCGATGATCGCCAAGCTGATCGTCTGGGACGAGACGCGCGACGCCGCCCTGCGCCGCCTGCGCACCGCCCTGGCCGCCTACGAGGTGGTGGGGGTGACGACCAACGTCGCCTTCCTCGGCGCCATCGCCGGGCATCCGGCGTTCCGGGCGCGGGAGATCGACACCGGCTTCATCGACCGTTACCGCGCCGACCTGGTGCCGGCGCCGGCGCCGGTGCCGGCGCGCGGGCTGGTGCTGGCGTCGCTGGCGGTGCTGCTGGCCCGCGGTGCCACGGCGGTGCGCACGGCCGGCGACCCCTGGTCGCCCTGGCGCATGGTCAACGGCTGGCGGCTCAACGACGACAACCACCACGACCTGCGTTTCCGGGATAGCGACGAGCTGCGGGCGGTGACGCTGCACTTCCGGCCCGAAGGGTACGAGGTGGAACTGGGCGGCGCGGCGCCGGTCCGCGTCACCGGGGCGCGGTACGAGAGCGGGGCCCTGGCGGCGGTGATCGACGGGGTGCGGGTGCGCGCCACCGTGGTGGCGCAGGGGCATGACCTGACCATCCTCAGCGACGGTTCGGTGTGGCGCCTGACCCTGGACGACCCGTCGGCCCGCGCGGCGGACGCCGAGGGCGGCTCCGGCCGTCTCACGGCACCCATGCCGGGGACGGTGGTGCGGGTGCTGGCCGAGCCCGGACAGGCGGTGGAGCGCGGCACCCCGCTGATGCTGTTGGAAGCCATGAAAATGGAACACACCATCACCGCCCCCGGACGCGGTACGGTGCGATCGGTCAGCTACGCCGCCGGCGACCAGGTGTCGGAAGGCGTTGAGCTGCTGGTGATCGACATCGAAGAGGAGGGCTGAGGTGCGCATTCCCGCTCGCGTCCGCATGGTGGAGGTGGGGCCGCGCGACGGCCTGCAGAACGAGAAGACCATGGTTCCCACCGCGGTAAAGGTGGAGCTGGTCGACCGCCTGTCCGCCGCCGGCCTGCCGGTGGTCGAGGCCGGCAGCTTCGTGTCGCCCAAGTGGGTGCCGCAGATGGCCGACAGCGCCGAGGTGATGCAGGCCATCGCCCGGCGTCCCGGCACCCGCTACGCCGTGCTGACCCCCAACCTGAAGGGGCTGGAGGGAGCGCTGGAGGCCCGCGCCGACGAGGTGGCGGTGTTCGGCGCGGCGTCGGAGAGTTTCTCGCGCAAGAACATCAACTGCTCGATCGCCGAGAGCCTGGAGCGCTTCGCGCCGGTCATGGAGCGGGCGCGGGCGGCGGGCGTGCCGGTGCGCGGCTATGTTTCCTGCGTGCTCGGCTGCCCCTACGAAGGGGAGATCGCGCCGGCTGCCGTCGCCGGCGTGGCGGCGCGCCTGATGGAGATGGGGTGCTACGAGGTGTCGCTGGGCGACACCATCGGCACGGGCACGCCGGGCAAGGCGCAGGCGATGATCGCCGCCGTGGCCGAGCGGGTGCCGCCGGAGAAGCTGGCCGTCCATTTCCACGACACCTACGGCCAGGCGCTGGCCAACATCCTGGCGGCGCTGGAGATGGGGGTGGCGGTGGTCGACAGCTCGGTCGCCGGCCTGGGCGGCTGCCCCTACGCCAAGGGGGCATCCGGCAACGTGGCCAGCGAGGACGTGCTGTACATGCTGAACGGTCTGGGCGTGGAGACGGGGGTCGACCTGGACGCCCTGATCGCCGCCGGTGCCTTCATCGGCGAGGCGCTGGGCCGGCCGACCGCATCGAAGGTGGCGCGCGCCCGCGGGTGTGCCTGAACCGATAGGGAAGGGGGGAAGCGATGGCCTTGAAGAACATCCTGGTGCACCTCGACGACGGCGAGCGCAGCGCCGAGCGTCTCGATCTGGCGGTCCGGCTGGCCGGAGTCCACGGTGCCCGCCTGACCGGCCTGTTCGCGCAGAGCGAAACGCTGGGTCCGGGGCTGGTGGCCCGCCGCCCCAGCGACCGGCTGGTGGACGCGGCGGAGCGGGCGAAGGCCGCCTTCACCGCGCGCACGGCGGAGGCCGGCGTGCCGGCCAAGTGGTGGCAGCTCGCCCACGGGGAATACGGCCACGTCATCGGCGAAACGGTGATCTGCAGCCGCTATTGCGACCTCGCGGTGCTGGGCCAGCACGACCCGGAGGCGCCGGCCCGCGTCCCCTCGCAGTTGACGGAGGAGGTGATCCTGCACGCCGGGCGTCCGGTGCTGGCGGTCCCCTACGCCGGGACGTTCGCCCATGTCGGCCACCGCGTCGTCGTCGCCTGGAACGCCAGCCGCGAGGCGGCGCGCGCCATCAACGACGCCATCCCGCTGATGCAGGGGGCCAAATCGGTGCTGGTGCTGGCCCTGCACGGTCACCACGGCACCGGCGAGAAGGGGCCGGTGCCGCAGGTCGACATCGTCGACCATCTGGCGGCCCACGGCATCGCCGCGACGCAGGAGCGCATGACGGTGGAGGACATGATGCCCATGGACGCCGTGCTCAACCGCATCTCCGACGAGGGTGCGGATCTTCTGGTGATGGGCGGCTTCGGCGGCTACGGCAGCGGCCCGTTCGGCCTGTTCGGCCGCGGTGCCAACACCCGCCACATTCTGCGTCAGATGACGGTGCCGGTGCTGTTCTCGCACTGACGGCGGCGCGCGGCGGCGGGGCGCGATGTGCGAACAATCGGAAAGGCTTGACCTCAGTCAAGGCCGCCGCCCCGCCACCCGGCGATCCTGCACCGGTCCATAAGGAGGGGAGCAGGACATGCAGACCGCACGGGCCGCCATCGGTCACAATTCCCGCAGCACCCGGATCGCCGTGGAGGTCAAGCTGTTCAACAGCCTGTCCCGGCACGGCAACGGCAAGCCGTTCCACGCCCTGGCCCTGAGCGCCGGCGCGACGGTGGGGGACGTGGTCCGACATTTCGCGATCCCGGCGGATTCGGTTTATCTGGTCCTGGTCAACGGGCGCGACGTCACGCGCACGCTGGGCGACGGCGTCAACCTCGACCGGGAACTGGACGACGGCGACGTGGTGGCCCTGTCCGGACCGGTTCCCTTCTCCTGGGGCTATGGCGCGGCCGTGGTATGATCACCCGTTGGCGGCCGGCTTTTCCACCGGCCCGGCCTCGGCACGCGGTTTGGCCGTCGTGTCGCCGGGCGAGAAGGCCGTCACGGTGCGGTCCAGCAGGTTGAACACCATCTCGCTGCCATAGCCACCGACGAAGGACAGGGCGTAGCGCGACAGGTTGTGCAGGGCGTTCATCGTCGTGTCCTCCAGCCCGGCCCCGCCGGCCATGTCGGGCGAGCGGATGAACCAGTGGATGGCCAGCCCGGCGACCACCCCGATGCTGACCCGCAGCCCGAAGCGCAGGCTGGCGTCCTCGGCCAGGGAGCCGCTGCGCAGGTCGTCGGAGAACCGGCGCAGGATGAAGACACTGGCGCCCAGCGCCCCGTAGAGTGCCGGCAGGATAAACACCTCCACGAAATGGGTGGCGTTGACCAGGGCACCGTAGTCGGCGAAATGCTGCGCGGTGTCGATCTCCCGCACCTGGCGGAGCGCCTCGTAATCGGTCGCCCCATCGACCGGGTCGACGCCACCCGGCAGCACCGTCAGGTACGATTGCATGACATGATCGTAGCCCTGGAGCTTGCTCAGAGCCAACTGGTACTCCGTCCGGGAGACCCGGCGGGTCGGGCAGCCGTCCGGACCGATGGCCGCGGCCGCACCGGCGGAGGCGGAGGGGGTGGCGGGCACGCTCCGCGCGGCGGCGCCGGTCCCGTCCGGCCGGCACTCCGGGCTGTCGCCGATCAGGTAGGCGGTCACCGTTTCACGCTGGTTGTGCATCGCGGTGACGAGCCCGGACATCGAAATGAACAGGCCCTGAACCGCCATCACCAGTAAAAGCAGCGCGATGAATCCGAGGTTGTAGCGGTTGCGCAGGGTCGTGGCCGCGATCACGTTGGCGCGCAGATAGCGGTAGGCGTGCCAGAAGCGCACCTCCAGCTCCGCCGGAAGCCCGCCGCCGGCCAGGGCGCGTTCGGTGGCGATGATCGTCTGGACCGTGTCGTCGGGTATCGGCACGAAACGGTCGGCCGCCAGGTGCAGCAGGTTGCGCGCTTCCGCCAAACGATCACGCACGTGGACCGCTCCGTTGCCCCCGTCATCCGCCGGAGAACCGGCCAGCGCGGTTGAGCCCATCAAGGGGGCGGGCAGGGTCGCATCACTCATGACGGCCTCGCGGAAAGGGGCGGATACGCATGCGCACGTATGCGGAATGACTGCAAAATTAGTGTCGATTGCTTATCGATACGCGAGCATCGGAGCGGTTTCAACATCCATGCGATCCCCGACCGAACGTCGTTCGGTTGTCACGAACCGCGGACCTGCCGTGGCACGGATTATTCCGAACGCACCCTTGACGGGACCGGCCGCCCACTCTTACCTTTACGTAAACGTCATTGACGGTCCGAAAGGAGTCGGGTGTGATGTCGGACCTTCATGCGTCCCCGCCGGTCAGCGGCGAGCGCACCTACGGGATCGGCGAACTGGCGGCGGAGTTCGGGCTGACGCTGCGCACCATCCGCCATTACGAGGACGAGGGGCTGCTGGTGCCGGCCCGCGACGGGCAGGCCCGCGTCTACACCCACCGCGACCGGGCGCGGCTGGCCCTGATCTGCCGCGGCAAGCGCCTCGGCTTCAGCCTCGCCGAGGTCAAGGAGTTCCTGAACCTCTACGACGTCGACGATGCGCAGGCGGAGCAGATGCGCTACCTGCAAAAGGCTGCCCGGCAGCGCATCGCCGCGCTGGAACGCCAGCTTCAGGACGTGCAGCAGACACTGGCCGAATTGCGCGCCATCGACGCCGAGATCGACGACCATCTGAACCGCCGGAGCCGGCACGAAGCGACCTCCAGGGAGGACAGCAACCGATGAAATCCGTGGTCATCGCGGGCTATGCCCGCTCCCCGTTCACCTTCGCCACCAAGGGAGAGCTGGCGCGGGTGCGCCCGGACGATCTGCTGGCCGGCGTCATGGCGGCGCTGGTGGCGCGCACCGGCCTCAACCCCGACGATCTGGAGGACGTGGCGGTGGGCTGCGCCTTTCCGGAAGGGGAGCAGGGCCTGAACGTCGCCCGCCTCGCCTCGTTCCTGGCCAAACTGCCGGAGACCGCGGGCGCCACCACGGTCAACCGCTTCTGCGGGTCGTCCATGCAGGCGATCCATCAGGCGGCCGGCGCCGTCGCCATGGGGGCGGGCGACCTGTTCCTGTGCGCCGGCGTGGAGTCTATGAGCCGGGTGCCCATGATGGGCTTCAACCCCATGCTCCACCCCGGTCTGGCGGAGGGCTATCCGGAAGCCTACTGCTCCATGGGCATCACGGCCGAGAACGTGGCCCGGCGCTATGGCATCGCCCGGGCGGAGCAGGAGGCGCTGGCCGCCGCCTCCCACGCCAGGGCTGCGGAAGCGCGCCTGCAGGGTCGGCTTGAGGCGGAGATCGTCCCGGTCGACGCTCCCGGCGGCCGCATCGCCGAGGACGGCTGCATCCGACCGGAAACGTCGGCGGAGTCCCTGGCCGCCCTGAAGCCGGCCTTCCTGGCCGAGGGCACGGTGACCGCCGGCACCTCCTCGCCGCTCACCGACGGGGCGGCCGCCGTCCTGGTGGCGAGCGAGGAATACGCCCGCGCCAACGGACTGCCGGTGCTGGCCCGCATCCGCTCCATTGCCGTTGCCGGCTGCGCGCCCGACGTCATGGGGCTGGGCCCCGTCCCGGCCGCGCGCAAGGCATTGGCGCGCGCCGGCCTGACCATCGGCGACATGGGCGTGGTGGAACTGAACGAGGCCTTCGCCTCCCAGGCCATCGCCTGCATCCGCGAACTGGGCGTCGACGAAGCGACCCTCAACCTCGATGGCGGTGCCATCGCGCTCGGCCATCCGCTGGGGGCGACGGGCGCGCGCATCACCGGCAAGGCGGCGGCGCTGCTGAAGCGCGAGGGCAAGCCGTTCGCCCTGGCCACCCAGTGCATCGGCGGCGGGCAGGGCATCGCCACCGTCCTCGAAGCGGTGTGAGGTCCGTCATGCAGATCCAACGCGCCGCCGTGATCGGGGCGGGCGTGATGGGCAGCGGCATCGCCGCCCACATCGCCAACGCCGGGGTGCCGGTCGTCCTGCTCGACATCGTGCCCAAGGGGATGCCGGCGGGCGCCGACCGCAGCGCCGTCGCCCGGGGCGCGGTGCAGAAGCTGCTGAAGGCCGACCCGGCCCCCTTCATGCACCCGAAGAACGCCCGGCTGGTGACGCCCGGCAACCTGGAGGACGACCTCGGCCTGCTCGCCGATTGCGACTGGATCGTCGAAGCGGTGATCGAGGACCCGGCGATCAAGGCCGACCTCTACCGGCGCATCGACCCGGTGCGCAAGGCGGGCTCGGTCGTCTCGTCCAACACCTCCACCATTCCCCTGGCAGCCCTGGTGGAGGGGCAGTCCGAGGCGTTCCGCCGCGACTTCCTGATCACCCACTTCTTCAACCCGCCGCGCTACATGCGCCTGCTGGAACTGGTCACCGGTCCGGACACGCGGAGCGATGCGGCGGACGCGCTGGCCGATTTCTGCGACCGCCGCCTGGGCAAGGGGGTGGTGCGCTGCAAGGACCGGCCGGGCTTCATCGCCAACCGCATCGGCGCCTTCTGGATCCAGGCGGCGATCAACGCCGCCTTCGACCTGGGCCTGAGCGTGGAGGAGGCGGACGCCATCGCCGGGCGCCCCATGGGCATCCCGAAGACCGGCATCTTCGGCCTGATGGACCTGGTCGGTATCGACCTGATGCCGCACATCGCCCGCAGCCTGCTGGCCACCCTGCCCGAGGGCGACGCCTATCGCGCCGCCTATCGGGAACACCCGCTGATCGCCCGGATGATCGCGGAGGGGTTGACCGGCCGCAAGGGCAAGGGCGGCTTCTACCGCCTGAACCGCGACGGCGGCGGCAAGGTCAAGGAGGCGATCGACCTGAAGACCGGCGCGTACCGCCCGGCGGAACGGCCGAAGCCGGAGAGCCTCGCGGCGGCCGGCCGGGACCTGCGCGCCCTGGCCGACCATCCCGACCGCACGGGGGCGTACGCCCGCACCGTGCTGGCCGGCACCCTGGCGTATGCGGCGTCGCTGGTGCCCGAGATCGCCGACGACATCGTCTCCGTCGATGAAGCCATGCGGCTGGGCTACAACTGGAAACAGGGCCCGTTCGAGCTGATCGACCGGCTGGGCTCCGACTGGTTCGCCGATCTCTGCCGCCGCGAGGGGATTCCGGTGCCGGCCCTGGTTGAGCGTGCCGCCGGCCGGCCCTTCTACCGGGTCGAGGGCGGCCGGCTGGAGCACCTGACGGTCGATGGGGCGTACACGCCGGTGCCGCGGCCCGACGGCGTGCTGTTGCTGTCCGACGTCAAGCGGGCGGGCAAGCCCGTGTGGAAGAACGGGTCGGCCAGCCTGTGGAACATCGGCGACGGCGTGATGTGCCTGGAGTTCACGTCCAAGATGAACACGCTGGACGCCGACACCATGGCCGCCTACGGCAAGGCCATGGCGCTGATCGGCGACGGCCGGGGGGCGTGGAAGGCGCTGGTCGTCCACAACGAGGCGGACAACTTCTCGGTCGGCGCCAACCTGGGTCTGGCCCTGTTCGCCCTGAACATCGCCCTGTGGCCGCAGATCGAGGAGATGGTGGAGGCCGGCCAGCGCACCTACCGGGCGCTGAAGTACGCCCCCTTCCCGGTGGTGGGGGCGCCGTCGGGCATGGCGCTGGGCGGCGGCTGCGAGATCCTGCTGCACTGCGACCACGTTCAGGCCCATGCGGAAACCTATGTGGGGCTGGTCGAGGTGGGGGTGGGGGTGATCCCCGGCTGGGGCGGCTGCACCGAGCTGCTGGCCCGCCACGCCGCCGATCCCAAGCTGCCCAAGGGACCCATGCCGGCCATTGCCAAGGCGTTCGAGACCATCAGTCTGGCCAAGGTCGCCAAATCGGCCGCCGAGGCGAAGGATCTGAAGTACCTGCGCGCCACCGACGGCATCACCATGAACCGCGCCCGCCTGCTGGCCGACGCCAAGGCGAAGGCGCTGGAGCTGGCGGACGGCTACACGCCGCCGCAGCCGGCCACATACACGCTGCCGGGCCCCGGTGGCCGGACGGCGCTGGACCTGTTCGTCGAAGGTGTCCGCCTTCAGGGCAAGGCGACCCCCCACGACGTGGTGGTGTGCCGCAAGCTGGCCGAGGTGCTGACCGGCGGCGACGCCGACATCACGCAGCCGGTGGATGAGGACGCGATCCTGGCGCTGGAGCGCAAGGCGTTCATGGACCTGGTGCACGAGCCCGACACGGTGGACCGCATCGAACACATGCTGACCACCGGCAAGCCGCTGCGCAACTGAAGGCGAGGAGACGGGAATGCCGATCTACAAGGCTCCGCTTCAGGACGTGCGCTTCGTCCTGGAGAGCATCGTCGGCGTGGAGCGGTTGTCCGCCCTGCCGGGTTACGAGGACGCCACCCCGGACCTGATCTTCCAGGTGCTGGAGGAGGGGGCGAAACTGTGCGAGGAGGTGCTGTTCCCCCTCAACCAGCCGGGCGACGCCGAAGGCTGCCGGTTCGAGAACGGCGTGGTGCGCACGCCGGCCGGCTTCAAGGAGGCGTACGACACCTATGTGGGTGCGGGCTGGCAGGGATTGTCGTGCGATCCCGCGTACGGCGGCCAGGGCCTGCCTAAGCTGGTCAACACCATGCTGGAGGAGTTCGTCTGCTCCGCCAACCTCAGCTTCGGCATGTATCCCGGCCTGTCCCTGGGGGCCTACAACGCGCTGGCGCTGCACGCCGGCGATGACCTGAAGGACCGTTTCCTGCCGCGCCTGGTGGACGGCACCTGGGCCGGCACCATGTGCCTGACCGAACCGCACGCGGGCACCGACCTCGGCATCATCCGCACAAGGGCGGTGCCGAAGGATGACGGCAGCTATGCGATCACCGGCACCAAGATCTTCATCTCCGCCGGCGAACACGACCTGACGGAGAACATCCTGCACCTGGTGCTGGCGCGCCTGCCCGACGCGCCGGCGGGGACGCGCGGCATCAGCCTGTTCCTGGTGCCCAAGTTCCTGCCCGACGCCGACGGCAAGCCGGGGCCGCGCAACGGCGTCGCCTGCGGCTCCATCGAGCACAAGATGGGCATCAGGGCGTCGTCCACCTGCGTGATGAACTTCGACGAGGCCACCGGCTGGCTGGTGGGCGAGCCCAACAAGGGCATGCGCGCCATGTTCGTCATGATGAACGCCGCCCGCCTGGCCGTCGGCATCCAGGGGCTGGGCATCGCCGAGGTGGCCTATCAGAACGCCGCCGCCTATGCGAAGGAGCGGCTCCAGGGGCGCTCGCTGAAGGGGCCACGCCATCCCGACAAGCCCGCCGACCCCATCATCGTGCACCCCGACGTGCGGCGCAATCTGCTGACGGCGCGCGCGTACACCGAAGGGGCGCGGGCGTTGGGGGCCCTGGTCGGATATCACCTCGACGTGGCCGAGCGGCACCCCGACCCCCGGCAGCGTCGCGAGTCGGACGAGTTCGTGCAGTTGATGACGCCCATCGTGAAGGCGCTGTTCACCGACATCGGGTTCGACGCGGCCAACATCGCCGTGCAGGTGCACGGCGGCCACGGCTTCATTTGGGAAACCGGGGTCGAGCAGTACGTGCGCGACGCCCGCATCACCCAGATCTACGAAGGCACCAACGGCATCCAGGCGCTCGACCTTGTCGGGCGCAAGTTGGGGCAGGACATGGGCCGGCTGCTGCGTCGCTTCTTCCATCCGGTGTCGGCGGAACTGGCGACCGACATGGAGAACGACGACCTGGCGGAGTTTGCGCTGCCCCTGGCCAAGGCGTTCGCCAAGCTGCAGCAGGCCACGGGGCTCATCGCTCAGAAGGGGCTGAAGGACCCGGAGGAGGCCGGTGCCGCGGCCACCGACTACCTGCGCCTGTTCGGCCTGGTGGCGCTGGGGTGGATGTGGCTGCGCATGGTCAAGGCGGCGCGCGCCCGCCTGGCGAGCGGCGAGGGCGATGCCGCCTTTCTGGAGGCGAAGGTGAAGACCGCCCGTTTCTACATGGCCAAGCTGCTGCCGCAGACGGGTGCCCTGTTCATCACCATCGCGGCGGGGGCCGGACCGCTGATGGAGTTGGAGGACACCGCGTTCTGACGGGGCCGGCGCCGTTCATTCTCCGGCGGATGTATGGACCCCGGGGCGCTTCCGGCCTATATAGGTTGGCCGGAGCGCCCTTTCCTTTGGCTTTGGAGGGATTGCGGTGCCGGATCGCCGTCACGGAGTCCGGGTCCTCCCTTCGCGCCGACTGATTGCACCGAAGGCATAGCGAGCGTGACAAAAGGGGAATAGCGGTTGTTCGGGGGTGCCGGTCCGTGCTACATGTCAATTCAGGATAGACTGGTTAATATTCAATTATACCTTTTGCAGCGGGCATAGGCCGATCGACGGAATATGCTGCAATGCGGTGCCGGTCAAAGCTCCGGCATGCGGTTGAGCCCTGGGGCTTGAGTACGGGAGAGTATGATGAGGATCCTGATCGGCGACGACCATGTGCTGTTCCGCGAGGGACTGCGCAGGCTCCTCGAGCAACTCAAGGAAGGCAGCACCTTCGAAGAGGCGAGCAGCTTCGACGAGATGCTGGAGATGTGCGCCGGCGACACCACTTACGATCTCGTCCTGACCGACCTGCGGATGCCGGGCTGGCCCGGGTTCTCCGGCATCCAGACCCTGCGTGATCGCCAGCCCGGCGCCAAGGTCGTGGTGGTGTCGGCGTCCGAGGCGCACCACGACGTGCGCGAGTCGCTGGAATACGGCGCCGCCGGCTACATTCCCAAATCGTCCAGCGTCAAGATCATGCTGAGCGCGCTGGACCTGATCTTCTCCGGCGGCGTCTACGTTCCGGCGACGGTGCTGCGCGACAGCGGCGGCGAGGCGGAGGTGCGCAACGCTCCTTCCGGCGGCATGATGCCGCCGGCCGACCCGGCGCTGGAGCAACTGCTGACCCAGCGCCAGCGCGAAGTGCTGGATCGCCTGCGCGAAGGCAAGTCCAACAAGCAGATCGCGCACGAACTGGGCCTGTCCGAAGGCACCGTGAAGATCCACATGACCGCGATCTTCAAGTCGCTGGGCGTGCGCAACCGCACCCAGGCCGCCATGGCCTTCCCCCAGCCTACACAGCCCTGAACCGTTCCACCCGTATTGCCCCACCGGCATTGCTTCGGCAGGCGCGCCATCCCGACGGGGGCGCGCCTTCAGTGCCTTTTCGTGCCATCCGTCGGGCGGGGGTGCGGCCTTATCCGATGCCCGCCACGTAGCCGCGCAGGCTCTCCACCTCCAGTTCGGCGCCATCGAGGCGGGCCTTGACCACGTCGCCGATGCTGATCAGACCGACGAGCTTGCCGTCGTCGATCACCGGAAGATGACGCACCCGGCGTTCGGACATGAGCGCCAGGGCTTCCGCGTCGGTTGTGTCGGGGCCGATGGTGACCAGGTCGCTGGTCATCAGCGCCGACACCGGCTTCGCCAGCACAGCCGCCCCGTCGGCCGCAACATGGCGGACGATGTCGCGTTCCGACAGGATGCCGGCCGGCATTCCGTCCCCGTCGCTCACCAGGACGGCACCGATTCGGTGCTGCGCCAGCACCCCGGCGGCAGCGGCGGCGGTATCGTCCGGCCGAACGGTGACGACGTCGCGGCCTTTCCTCTTCAGCAGGGCGGACACATGCATGGGCGGGCTTCCCTCTCGTGAACGACGCGGGCGCGGCGGTACGCCTTCAGGCTCCCATTGCCGGCTCGGAAAGGGAAGGCCCGAAAACGGCAAGGGCCGGATACCCTGTTGAGGGTATCCGGCCCTTGAACGAAAGGGAAGGATCAGAAGCGGTAGCCGATGCCGACGCCGATCAGCCAGGGGTTCAGCGTCACGTCGGAGCGGAGCTGGTTCGCCGGGGCGCCCAGCGCGGTGGTGACGTCCAGCTTGGTCTTCAGGAACAGCTTCTTGACGTCCATGTTGACGAACCAGCCGTCGGCGACCTCGATGTCCACACCGGCCTGCAGGGCCCAGCCGAAGCGGTTCTTATAGTTGGTGCTCAGGATGGCGCCGCCGGCCGCATCCTCGTTGTAGAACAGGGTGTAGTTGACGCCGGCGCCGACGTAGGGGCTGACCCGGTTCTTCGGCAGGAAGTGGTACTGCAGCGTCAGGGTCGGCGGCAGCAGCGACACCTTGCCGACGTCCAGGTCACCCAGGCCGGGGACGCTGGCGTCCACCGTATGACGGGTGGTGCCGGCGATCAGTTCGGCCGCGATGTTGTCGGTGAAGAAGTAGGTGAAGTCGACTTCCGGAGTCCAGCCGTTGCCGACGTGACCTTCGCCGATGCGCACGCCGTTCGACATGTTGATGTCGGCCTTCTCCTGCGGGATCGCGCCGACGACGCGGGCGCGGACCAGGATGTCACCGGCCGACTTGCCCTTGAACTCCTGGGCGATGGCGGGGACGGTCAGGGCCGCCAGGGCGGTGGAAGCCAGCAGGATGGTGGCGGCGCGCTTCAGCATGGACATGGGGCAGCTCCCGGGGATGATGTCGTATTGACCGCAGTTATGTTGCGGTTATTGCCTGCCCGCATCACTAGCAGAACCGGACGAGGGCGCCAAGGGGGTGCGACACCATCCTGCCGCACTGCGACGTTTGCGCAACAGCGACGCCATGCCGCAGAGACAAGCCCTCGGTCAAGGACCCGCAGCGAGGCAGTTTTGCACGATGTAGTAGCATTGGCCGATGCCGGCGCCGCCGCCGGGCATGCCGCTGTAGACCACCTGCCGCACCGCGCCGTTCTGCAAGGTGAAGGTCGCCTCGCAGGCGTAGCTGCGGATGTCGTCGGCGTACGCGGGCCAGCCGCCCCAGCCGTAGCCGTAGCCGGGCCAGCCGTAATAGCCGCGGGGCGACGGGTACGACACCACCTGGTCGCTGCGGTAGGTGAAGAACTCCATCCCGCCGGCGGTGGCCTGACGCTGCGGGACGCCGGCGCAGGACAAGAGGCGTTCCTTGGGCAGGCCGACCAGGGCGGTGCGGGCGGTCATCGCCTGCTCGGCCATGGGGTTGGCACAGCCGCTCAGCACGCCGGCGGCGAGAACCGCCGACAGCGCGGCCGGGAGAACGGAACGGCGGATGGTCATGGCATGGGCTCCTTCGCTTCCCTGACGAGGCGCGCCGGGGCCAGATCCCCGGCGGTGACCCCGAGTGCCGCCACATCGTCCGGAATGGCACCGCCGGTGGCCAGGGCGGCGGCCGTGCGCGACAGCGCCGGTGCCGTCTGGATACCGTAGCCACCCTGGCCGGCCAGCCAGAAGAAGCCGTCGGCGTCCGGGTCGAAGCCGGCCACCGGCACCTTGTCCGCAACGAAACTGCGCAACCCCGCCCAGCGGTGGGCGATCCGGCGAACGGCGAAACGCGCGGCCTCCTCCACCCGTTCAACAGCCACGGCCACGTCCCATTCCTCCGGCTGCACGTCGCAGGGCTCCACCGGCGTCTCGTCGGCGGGAGAGGCCAGGAGGCGGCCGGCGTCGGGCTTGGCGTAGAACCGCTCGTCCACGTCGACCACCATCGGCCAGGAGGCGATGGTGGCCATGGTGCCGGCCTCGCCGGCCGGGAAGGCCGGATCGAAGACGACCGCCGTACGCCGTTTCGGCACCACCCCGAGTGGGCGCGCGCCGGCGAGCGCCGCCACGCGGTCGGCCCAGGCGCCGGCGGCGTTGATCACCACCGGTGCGGCGAAGCGCCCCGCCGCCGTCTCCGCCTCCCACTGGCCGGCGCGGCGGTGCAGGGCGTGCACGCCGGCGTCGGTGACCAGCCGGCCACCATGCGCCTTCAGCCGGCGCAGATAGCCGGCGTGCAGGGCGTGCACGTCGATGTCCATGGCTTCGGGCTCGGCCACGGCGCCGGCGGCGTAGCCGGGGCGCAGCCAGGGTGCGCGGGCGGCGGTCTCGTCCGCGTCGAGCCGGGACACCGACGGCGTCAGCCGGCGGGCCTGCGCGAAGGCTGCGTCCAGGGCCGCCGATTGGTCGGCGCGGCCGACCAGCAGCACGCCGCGCGGAGTCAGCAGCGGGTGCCCGGCAAAGCCGGCGGGCGGGTCGTCGAAGAAGGGCCGGCTGGCCACCGTCAGCGCCCGCACCACGGGCGGGCCGTAGGTCTGGGTGTACAGCGCGGCGGAGCGGCCGGTGGAGTGGTAGCCCGCGCGCTCCTCGCGCTCCAGCACGACGACGCGCCCGAAGGCGGCCAGTTCGCATCCCGCCGAGGCGCCGGCGATGCCCGCACCGATGACCAGGAAATCCACCCGCTCCACCGCTTCGCCTCCATTCCCGTCCTGCCTGAAAGCATGCGGCGACGGACAGGGGTTTTCAATCGGCCGCAGCGCCCGGCAGCCGATTGAAAAACACAAACCGGAAATGCGATAAAGGATATAGGCGATTCGGAGGGGTCCCATGCCGCTTTCTGTCAGGTGCCTGTGCGCGCAGTGTTCCGGCTTCGGCCGGGCGGATCTGGACACCGCCTTTGCTGCGCCGGTGCGCGTGGCGCCCGAGGCGCTGATCTTCCCCTCGTCCGGCGTGTACAACGTCGACGCCCTGCTGGCCGGAAACGATGCGCGGTGGAACGCCGGCGGTCCCTACGGCATGCCGGTGACGGTGACGTACAGCTTCATGCAGTCGGTGCCCGGCTATTACGCCTCCGGGGAGGTGAACGGGTTCCAGCCCTTCAACGCCGCAATGGTGACCGCGGTGCGAGCCGCGCTGTCCGCCTACCAGGCCATCGCCGACATCACCTTCGTGGAGGTGTCGGACGCCGGTGCCGGCGGCCAGATCCGCTTCGGCTCCTCGATGCTGAGCGGCAACATCGCGGGCTATGCCTATTACCCCTCGCGCAGCGAGTTGGGCGGCGACGTCTGGCTCGACACCGGCGACGCCACCAACCTGAACCCGGTCCCCGGCAGCTACGGCTACCTCACCCTGCTGCACGAGGTGGGGCACGCGCTGGGGCTCAAGCATCCCGGCAACTACGGCTCCGGCGATCCGCCCTATCTGTCGTCCCACCTGGACAACACCGATCAGACGGTGATGTCCTACAACACCGGCACCGTCAGCCATCCGTCCTGGCTGGGTCCCCTCGACGTGCAGGCGATCGAGTTCCTCTACGGCCCGAAGACCGCGAAGACGATCGGCGTGCTGCAAGCGGGGACGGAAGGGCCGGATCGGCTGGTCGGCGATGCTGCGGACAACTCCCTGCACGGACGCGGCGGCGACGACGTGATCTTCGGCGGCGGCGGCAACGACGGCGTCATGGGCGGTGCCGGCAACGACTGGATCCAGGGCGATGGCGGCAACGACACGCTGTACGGCAACCAGGGAATGGACACCATCCTTGGCGGCGACGGTGCCGACACGGTGTTCGGCGGGCAGGGCGACGACTGGATCGAGGGGAATGCCGGCGCCGACGTGCTGTACGGCAACATGGGCAACGATCTGATCGTCGGCGGCAGCGGCTCCGACACCCTGTTCGGCGGCCAGGGGGACGACGTGCTCTACGGCGGCGATCAGGTGGACTGGCTGTTCGGGAATCTGGGCAACGACACCATGGTCGGTGGCGCCGGCAATGACTACTTCTATGCCACGCCGGGTGGCGGACACGACGTGATCACCGATTTCCAGGTCGGCGGGGACTGGCTGATGATTGCAAGGAACATCAACGGCAGCGGCATCAACGGCATCTCCGATGTGGTCGCCCGGGCGACGGACATCTCCGGAGGCGTCGTCATCGACCTGGGTGCCAACAACACCATCACCCTGCTGGGCGTGTCGCGCAGCGCGCTCAGCGGGTGGGACATCGTGGTCTACGGGTAGGGTCGGCGCGCCGGATGTCCGATCACTGGGACGGCAAGCGGTTCTTCAACCCGCACGCCGACACCGACAAGCGCCTGTCCGATCTGCTGCGGTATCTCTGGTTCAGCCGGTGGGATCCATGGCCGGAGGCCGGGCCCGCGTCGGACGGGCCGTTCCCGGCCCCGCCGCCCGCCGGCGGGCCGTCGCTCACCTTTCTCGGCCATGTCACCTTCCTGATGCGGCTGGGCGGGTGCACGCTGCTGACGGATCCCGTGTTCTCCCGCCGCGCCGGGCCGGGTGGCGTCATGGGGCCGAGGCGGGTGCGGCCGCCGGCAATGGCGCCGGACTCCCTGCCGCCCGTCGACGCCGTCCTCATCAGCCACAACCATTACGATCATCTGGACGTCGCCTCGCTGCGGGCGCTGGCGCGGCGCGGCGCCCGGCGCGCCATCACCGGCCTCGGCAATGAACGCCTTCTCGCCCGTGCCGGGCTGCGTGACGTGGTGGCGCTGGACTGGTGGGAAAGCGCGGAACTGCCCGGCGGCGTGCGCGTCACCTTCGTGCCGGCCCAGCACTGGTCGGCGCGCGGCCCGTTCGACCGCCGCCGCTCCCTGTGGGGCGGCTTCGTCGTTGAGGCGGCGGACGGCCGTGTCCACTTCACGGGCGACAGCGGCTACTGCCCCCATTTCCGGGAGATCGGCGCCCGATTTCCCGGCCTGGACGTCACCCTGCTGCCGATCGGTGCCTACGAGCCGCGCTGGTTCATGGCCGCCCAGCACATGAACCCGGAGGAGGCGGTGCGGGCCTTCCGCGATCTCGGCGCGGCGCGGGCGGTGGCCATGCATTTCGGAACGTTCCGCCTGACCACCGAGGGGTTCGATGCGCCGGCGGCGGCCCTGCGGTCGGCGCTGGACCGTCACGGCGTCGATCCCGCCGCCTTCCGTCTGCCCAGTCACGGCGAGACGATCGCCGTGCGCGGGTAGCCTGATCAGCCGACGCCCCAGCCGCCGGTGTCGGGGAACGGCACGGGCGGCGGCGGGACGGCCGTGACGGTGCGGTCGGGCACCGTCAGGCCGTGCGGCAGGGGCGGGGCGTCATCCGGTACGGGCAGCAGGCGGGCCGCCGTGACCCACCACCCCGGCTGCCGGGCCGCCAGAGTGGCGGCGGCGGCTTGCGCCCGGGCGGCGGTGGCGTAGAGGCCGAAGCCCGTGGCGCCGCTGCCCGACAGGCGGGCCAGCAGGCACCCGTCGGTGGCGTCCAGGGCGGCGAGAACGTCGGCGATGACCGGTGCGACGGTCAGCGCCGGCTCGGCCAGGTCGTTGCGGCGCTCCGCCAGCAGGGCGGCCAGCGCGGCGGCGTCCGCCGGGGCGTGTGCGAAGCGTGCGGGAGCGGAGAAGGGGCCGCGGCGCGCCCGGAAGACGGCGGGGGTCGGCACGGCGACGCCGGGGTTGGCCAGCACCGCGTGGCAGGCGGGCAGGGCGGGGGCAGCGTCCAGCCGTTCGCCGATGCCGCCCATGAAGGCGGGGCGCCCGGCCAGGCACACCGGCACGTCGGCGCCCAGCGTCACCGCCACCTCGTAGAGTCGCGGGTCGTCGAACGGCACCTCCCACAGGCGGGCCAGCGCGCGCAACGTCGCCGCCGCGTCGGCCGAGCCGCCGCCGATCCCCGAGGCCACCGGCAGCCGCTTTTCCAGATGGATCATCACGTCGGCGTCGCGGCCCAGCCGCGCGGCCAGGGCGTGGGCGGCGCGGTTGACCAGGTTGTGCGCCGGGTTCTCGCCCAGCAGGACCGGGGCGAAGGGGCCCGACACCGCCAGCCGCGGGCCGGCGGGCGGCAGCCCGGCACCGCGCAGAGCCACCCGCGCGGGTGCCGGCTGCACCGTCACCGTATCGCCCGCGTCGGCGAAGACGGCCAGACTGTCCAGCTCATGGTAGCCGTCGTCCCGGCGGCCGAGCACGTGGAGATAAAGGTTCAGCTTGGCCGGGGCGGCCTGCGTGACGGCGGGCATGGGTCAGCGCGGTTCCGCCTGCGCCGCCCGGCGAGCGGGAAGCCCCTTGTCGAGCTTGGCCCGGATCGTCTCCCGCTCCTCGTCGCTTTCGGCGGTGCGCAGGGCGCGCTGCCACTGAAAGCGCGCTTCGGCGCTGCGGCCGACCTGCCAGTAGGCGTCGCCGAGATGGTCGTTGATGGTGGGGTCGACGGGGCGCAGCTCCACCGCCCGCTCCAACTGGACCACCGCCTCCTCGTACTCGCCCATGCGGTAGAGGGCCCAGCCGAGGCTGTCGATGATGTAGCCGTCCTTGGGGCGCAGTTCCACCGCCCGCTCGATCATCTTGCGGGCGCGCTCCAGGTTGATGCCTTTGTCGACCCAGGTGTAGCCGAGATAATTGAGCAGGTACGGCTCGTCCGGGCGCAGCGTCAGCGCCGCCTCCAGGTCGGCCTCCGCCAGGGGCCACCGGCCGGTCTGGTCATAGGCCATGGCACGGGCGTAGTGGATCGGCCAATGGCGCTCCAGCGCCGGTGTCCCGGCCCGCTCCAGCGCCCGGGTGTAGGCGTCCACCGCGTCGTCGTAGCGCTTCATGGAGCGGTAGAGGTCGCCGAGGCGCACCAGCGGGTCGAGGCGGCTCGGCCGCTCCGCGGCCAGAGCGGTGTAGCGGGCGATCGCCTCGTCATGGCGCTTCAGGCCGGCCAGCGCCTCCGCCATGCGCATGCGCACCGGCCAGCCGATCACCGGGCTGTCTTCCAGCGTGGCGTATTCGTCCAGCGCCGCGGCGTGGTGGCCGCGGTCGTCCATGATGTCGCCGATCATCAACCGCGCCAGCGCCAGGTCGGGGCGCAGGTGCAGGGCGATGCGGCCGAACAGCAGGGCGGTTTCCGCCGCCCCCTCGTGGTGCAGCGCGCTGCCCAGATCGAACAGGGCTTCCGCCAGACCCTGCGTGGGGTCGCCGACCAGGGCGGCGGGGGTCGCGCCATCGTCCAGTGCCTTCAGCGCGGGCTCGATCATCGTCGCGTCGGCAGCGGCATCGGCGAAGCGGGTGTAGAGGGCGCGCGCCTCGTCGCGGCGCCCGGTGCGCTCATAGAAGTTGCCGGCGATCTGAACCACGCGCAGCGGCGGCTCGGCCGCGGCGACGCGGGCGTAATGCTCCGCCGCCGCATCCGCCTTCCCGCCGAGGTCGAGCACGAGGGCGGCGTGCAGATCATAGAGGGCGGCGAAGCCGGCTGCCGAGCCCAGCGGCTGCAACGCCGCCAGCGCGTCGTCGGTGCGTCCGGCTGCGGCGGCCAGCCAGGCATCGGCCAGCGGCGCCACATAGCGCGCCAGCCCGTCGCGGGGCATCCGCGCCGCCAGCTCCCGCGCCGCGTCGGCACGGCCCTGCTTCAGATGATCGCCGATCAGCAGCGTCAGCGCGATCTGGTCGGTGACCTGCCGTTCGGCCAGCCGGCCCGCCAGGGTCACCGCCGTATCCAGGTCGCCGCCGCCCAGCTTCAGCATGTGGGTGCGCCGCAGCAGCGCCACGTCCTCCGGATCGGCGGCCAGGGCATGCCCCATGAACTGCGCCGCTGCCGCCCAATCGTCGTGCTGCTGGGCGAAGCGTCCGGCCAGATAGCTTCCCGTCGCCGACGTCGCCGCCGGCGGCAGGGCGTGGCGCGGCGGATCGCCGGCCGCGCCGGTCGCCAGGACCGGAACCGGCGCGGACAGCGCGGCGGCGAGGAGGGCGGCGGCAAGCAGGCGGCGGCGCGCGCGGGGGTGGCGGATGGGAAGGTTCGTCATACCGCGTCCAGATGAGGTGCGTGACCGAGGGTGCAAGGCTACGGCGGAATACCTTAAGCCTTCAATAACCACGTCACCGCTCCGCCCGCCAGTCCCGCCGCACGCGCTCGATCGCCTCCGCCCGCAGAACGTCGGCGGCGCGTGCGTCCAGGTGGGCGCGCAGGCGGTCGGGCATGCCGGGCGACAGGGCGGCGCCGTCCGCCGTCCAGCGGGCCATCCACGACAGGGTGCGCAGCCAGGTCAGGCGCCGCATCGGCTTCAGCCAGGGGCGGGTGGCGACCGCCAGTTCCGGCGGCACCGCGGCCGCCCAAGCGGCGAGGAACGCCTCCACCGCGTCGGGCGCCAGTTCCGCCGCCACGTCGGGGTCCCACAGGGTGGAGGTGGGCAGGCTGGCGTGCGCCAGGTCGATGGCGGGATTGCCGTACTGCGCCTTTTCCAGATCGGTGAACCACGCCTTGCCGGCGGCGTCGATGAGGAAATTGCCGGGATGCACGTCGGTGCCCGCCAGCACCACCGGCTGCGGAGCGGCGACGCGGACCGCGGCGGCGGCGGACAGTTCCTCCGCGATGGCCGCCGCCGCCGCGGGGGCCAGCCCGGTGCGGGCGAAATGGACGGACTGGCGGTGCACCAGGTCGAGGGTCGCCGCCGCGGGATCGGCGGGGCTGGCCAGCGGCGGGCGCGCGTCGGTGTCGGGCAGGGGCAGCCGGTGCAGGGCGGCCAGCGCCTGCGCGATGGCGGGCATGTCTGCCGGCAGGCGCGGCGGCCGACCGACGATCTCCCCGACCACCAGCGCCCCCATGGGCAGGCCGGGCTGCGGCTCCAGCACCGCCGCCGGTTCCGGCGTGTGACCGGAAGGGGCGGCGCGCCGGAAGGCGGCGGCCTGGTAGGTGAGGTTGGCGGCGGCGTCCAGCCCCTGCTGGCTCCACCGCGGGATGCGCACCACCAGCCCGCGCCCCTTCAGGCGCACATGGTCGTGGGCGACGCCCTTCAGCGGCATCGCCTCCAGGTCGTCCGCGGCCAGCGCGGCGAGGCCCGGCAGGCGGCGCAGCGGTGCCAGGATGAGGGACGGATCCGTCACCCCGCCTGGTGCTCCTTCAGGCGGGGCATCAGTTCCACCAGGTTGCAGGGGCGGTGACGGTTGTCGAGCTGGGCCTGCAGGATGCCGTCCCAGGCGTCGCGGCAGGCGGAGGGGGAGCCGGGCAGGGCGAAGATGTAGGTGCCGTTGGCGACGCCGCCGGTGGCCCGGCTCTGGATCGTCGAAGTGCCCACCTTTTCGTACGACAGCCAGCGGAACAGTTCGCCGAAGCCGGGGATGGCCTTCTCGTACAGGGCTTCCACCGCCTCCGGCGTGACGTCGCGGCCGGTGACCCCGGTGCCGCCGGTGGTCAGCACCACGTCGATCTCGGGATCGGCGATCCACGCCCCGACGCGGGTGCGGATGGCGTCGATGTCGTCCTTCACGATCGCCCGCGCCTTCAGCGCATGGCCGGCGGCCGTCAGCCGCTCCACCAGCGCCGCCCCCGACCGGTCGTCCTCTTCGGACCGCGTGTCGGAGACGGTGAGCACGGCGATGTTGACGGGAAGGAACGGGCGGGTGTCGTCAATCCTGGGCATTCTGGGCGACCTGCGTCGGGGCTCCGTCCAACGGCATATAGACCGGCCACCCGCCGGCCGCAACGGTGCCCAGCGACGCCGGTACCTGGCCCAGCCGCTCGCGGTAGATCCAGAAATTGGCCAGCACCTTCTTCACATAGTCGCGCGTCTCGCCGAAGGGAATGCTTTCGATGAACAGCAGCGGGTCGGTGACGTCGGCCATCTCCTTGCGCCAGCGCAGCAGGTGGCCGGGGCCGGCGTTGTAGGCGGCGGTGACCAGGACCAGATTGCTGCCGATGTCCGGCATCGCCAGCAACTCGGCGATGTAGCGTTGCCCCAGTTCCATGTTGGTCGTGGGGTCGAGCAGCGCGGAGCGGCCGGCGTCGTCGATGTCGTCGTTGCGGTCGCGCACGTGCACCGCCGTGGCCGGCATGATCTGCATGAGGCCCGTCGCGCCGGCGGAACTGACGGTGTTGGGATCGAAGCGCGATTCCTGCCGCATCACCGCATAGACCAGGGCGCGGTCGACGGAGAAGCCGTCGCGCGGCTCCCAATGGGGAATGGGGAACAGGGCGGCATCGTAGGGGGCGCCGTCGGGACCCGCCACGGCGTTGCCGACCCGCAGGGCCAGCGCCGGCAGGCGGCCGCGGTCGGCCAGCACCACCAGTGCCTCGGCCATCAGCTCGTTGCCCCGGGGGTCGACCCGGCGCAGTTCCTCCTCCGCCGCGTCGTTGCGGCCGGCCTGCAGCAGGGCCACCGCCCGACGGCCGGCGGGGACGCTGGCCAGCTCGGTCAGGTGGCCGGCGGTCAGCGCCGGCATGTGGAACCGAATCGGGTCCTCGATCCCCAGAACATGGCGCGCCAGCAGCCCGTAGAAGGTGTGCGGGAAGCGGGCGGCCAGGGTGAGCTGGCGCCGCGCCTCGTCGTCGCGGTCCTTGCGGTCGTGGGCGCGCGCCGCCCAGTAGGCCGCGGCCGCCAGCCGCCAGGGCGAGCGCGGCGCCGCCGCGGCCATGGCGTCGAAATGGCGGGCGGCCCGGTCGGGCTGTCCCAGCCGCCAGGCGGCGAGGCCGGCGATCCAGTGGGCGTCGGTCACCACGTCGCCGGAGCGCGCGGCGCTGGCCGCGGCGAGCGACAGCGACTCCCGGACCTGACCGGCGTAATAGAGCGCCGAGGCGATGCGCGCCCGCGCCGCGTCGTATTCCACGGGGTCGAGCTGGCGGGAGAAGGAGTCATCGCCGAGCAGGGCCAGGGCGGCGCCCGGCTTTCCGGCCCGCAGCAGATCCTCGATGCGGCCGGACACGGGGACGCGGGTTGCCTGCCGGGTGCGGCTGCGCGGCGCGACCGCCACGGATTCCTGCGCGGCGCCGGTGGTGGCCGCCTCGTCTTCCGGATCGGTGGTGTCGGGGCCGGGGCTGGGGTCCGGGCGAAAGCCGCCGAGCCGTTCCAGCGAACCGGTCAGACGGACGCTGCGGTCGTCCGGGGCCCGGAGCGGCTTGGTGCCGGCCGGCGCGCGGCGCGTGGCCAGGGCGTGCAGGCGCTCGGCACCGGGATGGTCGCCGTAGCGCTTCAACCAGTCCGCCAGTTCCTCGTACCCGGCCCTGCGATCGGGATGCAGGTAGCGCTGGCGCAGCACATGGCCCAGCAGGACGGTGTCGCCCAGCCGCGCGATCTCCCAATCGGCGGCGTCCCACCGACCCTGCTCCTGCAAGGCGAAGATGCGGCGGTACCGGTAGGCGTCTTCGGCGGAAAGCTGGACGGAGCGGGCTTCGGCGTCGTCCGGCACCAGCACCAGCGGCCGCTCCGGCGTGTCGACGCCATGGGGGATCACCGGACGTCCGTCCGGCGCGTGGATCACGAGGGCGGCCCGTGCGGTCCCGAAGGAGCCGCCCGGAACGGCCACGGCCACCAGGGCGACGGCCGCGCACAGTGCCCTCAGGAGATGGGGGCGCAGCCGGGTCACCCCGCATGCTGCATTGCAACACATCCTGAGCATTTTTCCTGAATAGCTGTGCAACCATCAAACCGCAAGTGCGCGTTTTGTTCGTATGCCGGTTCTTCCTGGTTAATTCCATGTGTCTCAAGAGCTTGAAATACCGAATTAATTCGCTCTAGGCCGTCAGGCTTAGGCTGGCCGTGGCCCGGCAAGCCTTCCGCCATACGGAATGATACGGAGGCAGGGCTTCCCGGTCCGGCTCCGCGTTCCCATGACGGGAATCGGGTGAGTCCGGTGATGAAGGGAGCGGGGGTATGGACCGTGTGATGTTCGTCGAATTGGGCATGGGTGTGGACCTGCACGGGCAGGACGTCACCAAGGCGGCGGTGCGCGCCGTGCGCAACGCCATCGAGCGCAACTCCATGCCCGGCATGCGGGCGCTGGTGGACGGTGACACCGACCGCATGCGGGTGCACGTGCGCCTGGCGGTGCCCGCCGATGCCGACCGGCTGGACGTGGAGGTGGTGCGCGCCGTGTTCCCCTACGGCCGGGTGACCGTGGAGGTCGGCCCCGGCGGCATGCTGGCGCCCAGCGGCATCCATCTGGCGGACAAGGGCGACTCGAGCGAGATGATGTACATCGTCAACGCCGCCGTCGAGGTCGGACTCTGACGGCCGGCCGGCGGCCGATCATCCCGCCAGCCTCTCCTTCAGGGTGAGCAGATCGCGCCACGCCTCGCGCTTGGCGATGGGGTTGCGCAGCAGGTAGGCGGGGTGGAGCATGGGCATCAGCGGCAGCGGGCGCCCGGCGCCCTCCGGGGTGTACTCGTGCCAGCGGCCGCGCAGACGGGTGATCCCGGCGGTGGTGTTGAGCAGCGTCTTGGCCGAGGTTCCCCCCAGCGCCACCACCACCGCGGGCCTGACCAGATCCACGTGGCGTTCCAGGAACGGCAGGCAGGCGGCGATCTCGGCGGCGGTCGGGTTGCGGTTACCGGGCGGGCGCCAGGGCAGGATGTTGGTGATGTAGACGCCTGTGCGGTCCAGGCCGATGCAGGCGAGCATGCGGTCGAGCAGCCGGCCGCTGGCGCCCACGAACGGCTTGCCCTGGCGGTCCTCGTCCTCCCCCGGCGCCTCGCCCACCAGCATGACGCGGGCCGCCGGGTTGCCGTCGGCGAACACCGTGCTCATGGCCGTGGCCTTCAGCGGGCAGCCGTCGAAGGCGCGCACGGCAGCCTCCAGCTCCTCCAGGGTCTGCGCCGCGCGGGCACGGTTGCGGGCCGATACGCCGGCCTCGCTGGCGCCCAGCGGCGTGCCGGGCGCCGGGACCGGCGGCGGCGCGCGGCGCGGCGCGGCCGGCGCCTGCGCCGCCGGCCTGCCGGCCTGGCCGCCGGGACCGCCACCCCCCTGCGGCGCACGGGCGACGGCCGGGCGGGCGGCCAGGCGTGTCCAGTCCGTCGGCTCGTCGGCGATGGCCTCGTCGCTTCCGACGTCCACATGCCAGCGCAGGGCATCCAGCATATCGTAAGGGTCACTCATGGTTTGACCTTAGCACGGGACCTGTGGTCATACATGGGTTCGCTTTCTCCTGAGGGATCGCTAAGCCGGGCACCGCCGGCACGGTGGCCGGGCAAGGGGCCGCCGGGGAAACGCTGACGCACCAATCAATAAGGAAAGGCAAGGGACCATGGAGCGCGCACCGCGGGAAGTGATGGAATACGACGTGGTGATCGTCGGTGCCGGTCCCTCCGGCCTGTCCGCGGCCATCCGCCTGAAGCAGCGCGCTGCCGAGGCGGGCTCCGAGCTGTCGGTCTGCGTCATCGAGAAGGGCTCCGAGGTTGGTGCCCACCTGCTGTCCGGAGCGGTGTTCGAGCCGCGCGCGCTGGACGAGCTGTTCCCCGACTGGAAGGACCGGGGCGCCCCCCTGCACACGCCGGCGCGCGAGGACCGCTTCCTGTTCCTGACCGAGTCGCGGGCGACCCGCCTGCCCACGCCGCCGCAGATGCACAATCACGGCAACTACATCATTTCGCTGGGCAACCTCGGCAAGTGGCTGGCCGAGCAGGCCGAGGCGCTGGGGGTGGAGATCTACGCCGGGTTCGCCGGCGCCGAAGTGCTGTTCGACGACACCGGTGCCGTGCGCGGCGTCGCCACCGGCGACATGGGCATCGGCAAGGATGGCCGGCCCACCGACGCCTACACCCCCGGGGTCGAGCTGCACGCCCGCCAGACCATCTTCGCCGAAGGCTGCCGCGGCTCCCTCACCAAGGGGCTGATGCAGACGTTCCACCTGCGCGACGGCGTCGATCCGCAGACCTACGGCATCGGCATCAAGGAGGTGTGGGAGATCGACCCGGCGAAGTCGCAGCCCGGCCTGATCGTCCACACCATCGGCTGGCCCATGGATCCCAAGACCTATGGCGGGTCGTTCCTCTACCATCTCGACAACAACCTGGTGTCGGTGGGCTTCGTCATCGGGCTGGACTACCGGAACCCGAACCTCAGCCCGTTCGAGGAGTTCCAGCGCTACAAGACCCATCCCGCCATCCGCACGACGTTCGAGGGCGGGCGGCGCATCGCCTATGGTGCCCGCGCCCTCAGCGAGGGCGGCTTCCAGTCGATCCCGAAGCTGACGTTCCCCGGCGGCCTGCTGGTGGGCGATGCCGCCGGCTTCCTGAACGTGCCCAAGATCAAGGGCAACCACACCGCCATGAAGTCGGGCATGCTGGCGGCCGAAGCCGTGTTCGATCATCTCACGTCCGGCACCGCGGACCGCGAGGTGACGGACTATCCGGACCGCCTGAAGCGATCCTGGGTGTGGAGCGAACTGCACGCCGTGCGCAACATCCGCCCCGGTTTCCAGAAGGGGCTGTGGGCCGGGCTGGCCAACGCCGCCTTCGAGACGGCGATGAAAGGCCGGTCGCCGTGGACCCTGCACCACCGCCACGCCGACCACGCCACCCTTCTCAAGGCCGGTGAAGCGCCGAAGATCGACTATCCCAAGCCCGACGGGAAGATCAGCTTCGACCGGCTGTCCTCGGTGTACCTGTCCAACACCAACCACGAGGAGCACCAGCCGGCCCACCTGCGCCTGAAGGACCCGGAGACGCCGATCCGCGTCAACCTGGCGCTCTACGACGCGCCGGAGACGCGCTACTGTCCGGCCGGCGTGTACGAGATCGTGCGCAACGAGGACGGCACCAACCCGCGGCTGCAGATCAACGCCCAGAACTGCGTGCACTGCAAGACCTGCGACATCAAGGACCCGACGCAGAACATCGAATGGGTGGTGCCGGAAGGCGGCGGCGGCCCCAATTATCCGGGGATGTGATGCGGCTTCCGGCAGATCCGTAGGATCTGTTGGAAGCCGTCGAACCCGACAGATCAATGCTTGGCATTGATCGACAGGGTCATACGACGGCATCACTCCGGTGCCGTCGTATGATACGGCCGGCCCTTGATGCCGGGTGATCGGTCGACGATCGTGTGAGGCCTGTGCCCCGGCCCGTTCGCGGCACCGGGGCGGCGCCGGAGACGGCTCAGGCGATGTCGACCCGGCGGCATACGCTGTTCCCCCGGCACCGCCGCTGGCGTATGCTCGCGGCCATGACCGACACCGCCCCCCTCGAGCTGCACCGGGAGACGGTTCTCCCCGAATGGATCGACTACAACGGCCACATGAACGTGGCCTATTACCTGCTGGCGTTCGATCACGCCACGGACACGGTGCTTGATCATTTCGGGGTGGGGCGGGCCTACGCCGAGTCCGGCGCGGGGTCGATGTTCGTGGTCGAGGCGCATCTGTCCTACCTGCGCGAAGTGACGCAGGGGGACCGGCTGCGATTCGCCTCGCGCATCCTGGGCGCCGATGCCAAGCGGGTGCACCTGTTCCACGCCATGCACCACGCGGACGAGGGATTTCTTGCCGCCACCGCGGAATTCATGCTGCTGCACGTCGACCTGGCCGACCGCCGGTCCGCACCGATCCCCGAGGGGCCGCGGGCGGCGCTGGCGGCCGCCGCGGCAGCCGATGCCGCTCTGCCCCGGCCGCCCCGTTCCGGCCGGGGCATCGCCATGCGCCCGCCGGCCGCCGTGCCTCCGGCGCGGTGAGCCGGAAGAGTTACCTTTTCGGATTGGCATCGGCGGTTTCGCCCCCTATCTCTTGCGGCATGAACAGGATTCTATTCATGGCCGCGGCTCTGGTTGCCGCACTGCTCACGGCGGCTCCGGCGCTCGCGGAATGCACCGATCCCGCCCAGCCCAACGTCAATTGGCGACGCTGCTATTTCGACGGCCGCGACCTCGGCGGCGTCGATCTCAGCGGCGCCATGCTGCGCGACGCCACGTTCCAGCGGGCGCGGATGAAAGGGGCCAACCTCGGCGGCGCCGACGGCTATCGCGCGAAGTTCGTCAGCGCCGAGATGCCGGAAGCGGACTTCAGCGGGGCGCGGCTGATCGAGGCGGACTTCACCCGCTCCGACCTGACCGGCGCGCTGTTCCGCGAGGCCGACCTGCGCAACGCCAAGCTGGTCAACGCCGTGCTGCGGGGAGCCGACTTCACCGGTGCCCGCCTGGGCGGCGCCGACCTGCGCCACGCCGATCTGTCCGGAGTGACCTGGATCGACGGCAAGCGGGTCTGCGCCGACAACTCGATCGGGCAGTGCAACTGATCGGCACACCGGGCCTGCGCGGAAAGGACTCTTGCCGGACGCGTCGTTGCTTCGCTACCGTCACCGGGCGTCGCGGCGTCGGCGCTCGACGGGGGAAGCAGCCTTGGGCAACAGCGACGATTTCGAGCGGGCGACCACGCTGGCCGGGCACGCGATGGATCGCTTGCAGGCCGAAGGGCTGGCGCCGATCCCCGAGAATTTCACCCTGTTCTATGCCTATTATGGTGGCCAGTTCCCGGACCTGACGCGGGCGGTGGACATCGCACGCCGCGACGGCGGCGGGCTCAGCCAGGCGCACTGCGACGAACTGTTCAAGCGCTTCTTCACCCTCGACGCCGAGGCCCAGGCTATCCGCGAAGCCAGCGAGCGCGCCCGCATGGCGCTGGGCAAGATCCTGGAGATGCTGAACTCGGTCGGCACCGAGACCAACCGCTACGGCACCGCGCTGGCCGGCTTCCAGGGGGAACTGGAGCAGCCCATGTCGCTGGAGGACCTGCGCGCCATGGTCGCAGCCATCGCCGCCGAGACCACGGCGATCGTGGAGCGGCAGACCCGCCTGCAAACCCAGCTCCTCGATTCCAGCCAGCAGCTTGCGGAGATGCGCGTCAGCCTGGACAGCGCCCGGCGCGAGGCGATGACCGACGGCCTGACCGGCATCGCCAACCGCAAGGCGTTCGATCTCGCCCTGTCCGAGGCGGCCCGGGAGGCCGTGGCCGACGGCCAGCCGATGGCGCTGCTGATGGTGGACATCGACCATTTCAAGGCGTTCAACGACACCCACGGCCACCTGGTCGGCGACCATGTGCTGCGCCTGGTGGCCAAAGTGCTGACCGAGTGCATCAAGGGCCGTGACACCGCGGCGCGCTTCGGCGGCGAGGAGTTCGCCATCATCCTGCCACGCACCGGTCTGCGCAATGCCCTGACGGTTGCGGAACAGGTGCGTGTTTCCGTCGGCACCCGCCAGATCATCAACCGGGCGCGCAACGTCAGCTACGGCACGGTCACCCTGTCCGTCGGTGTCGCCGAGTACCAACCCGGTGAAACCCTGACCGACCTGATCCGCCGCGCCGACGCCGCCCTCTACGCCGCCAAGCGCGGCGGCCGCAACCGGGTGAGCGGCGACGTGCAGACCTGACTGCGTGACGGCCGGCGCAGAGGCGGCAGTCAGGATTGATGGTTGGTCGCCATCTGAATGCGATTATGTATCGGAACGGGCCAAGTAGTTTCCGGAATCATAGAGCATCCCGGTCGACCGATAATCAACCCGCGCTGACTGCGCCAAATGAAGTATATGTATCCTCTCATTGGGAAATGCGAACGGTGTTCTCCAAAACCCATTCTCATCCCTGTGCGGAAGTGTAAAGGCGCAGATCCAGTTGAAGGTCGACGGAAGGTGGTATGACCGGTGACCATCAAGAACCGCTTCAAGGAGAGCGACCTGATCGATCAGCCGGACAAAGGGGTTCTTTGCCATTCTTTCCAGCGACGCGGAGTAGGCACGCCACAAGCCGGATGTAGCGTGTGCGGCGAACATTCCCGAATTCAGCCACGGGAGATACCGGATGCGTTTCCATAAATCGTCCCCGCCCAGCTTGGCGGCGGCGTCGTGTCGCTCCCTGGCATAGTAGTGTGAATGATCAACGGATGTCAGGTGGAGATAGGCATGATGAATCTCCGGGCAGACAACCAGCGCCTTCGTGGAATTCGCGATCCGGACGATCCAGTCGATTGACTGTGGCGTTTGCACCCATATGTCGGAGTCAAGCCAGAGATAGGTGTCATAACCGCGAACGATTTCGGGCAGGTAGGGACGGCAGGTCTGGGCTCGTGCGCTTGCCGGTGCACCATTCGGCAGCGGAAGCCAGGTCGGCATTGGAACGACCGATGCACCGTTATGGGAAAGCCATCCGATTTGTTCAGCCGCCAGCCCGATGTCGAGCACGACGACATCATGCAGCGAAAGGCATTCTTTCACTGAAAGAATAAGTCCTTGCAGAAGCCAGAAATATCTATCATCAGATGAAGTGACAATTACCGATTTCTTCACTTCGGGCCTCGGCGGCAAACGTCTGTCCGCACCCTGATTACCCGAGTGCGACCGGTCCTGTCACCTGTATCGGCAACCGGGGTATTGGACGCCCCATGGTCTGCCTAGGCCGCCCGCACCCACACCGCCGTGTCGTGGAAGGCGGCTCCGCCGGCCGGCGGCACCGGAGCCGGGGAGGTGAGGGCGTTGATCCCCAGGCCGTCGGGAAAGCTGGCGTTGTCCCAGATCCCTTCCACCACCACGACGCCGCGCTGCACCCCGTCGAACGGCCGGGCGTGCAGGCGGACGGAGCCGCGGGCGTTGCCCAGCCGCACCGGCGTGCCGTCGCCGAGACCCAGGGCGGCGCAGTCGTCGGGGTGAAGGAGAGCGGTCGGCCGTCCCTCCCGCGCCCGGGCGGTCGGCGTCTCGTTGAAGCTGGTGTTGAGGAACTGGCGCGCCGGCGGGGTGATCAGGCGGAACGGGTGGTCGGCGTCGGCGGGGCTGCCGGGCTCCATGTGGTCGGGCAGGTCGGGACAGCCGCCCACCGGCCCCAACGCCGCCCAATCCGGCGTGAAACGGAAGCGTCCGTCGGGGAAGGCGAAGCCGTTCAGGAAATGGGACGTCTCGAAATCGGGTTGGACGTCCAGCCAGCGGTCGGCGTGCAGCGTCTGCGCATCGGGCAGGCCGGACGCCCGCAGCATGGCGTCCACCACCTGCCACGCGGTCATGGCGAAGCCGGGATGCTCCGCCCCCACGCGCCGGGCGATCTCGCCGTTGACCCACTGGTTCTCGCGCGCCTCGCCCTGCGGTTCGATCACCTTGCGGCCCACCAGGATGTGCATCTGGCCGCCGCCGCGGTAGAGGTCGTCGTGCTCCAGGAAGGTGGTGGCGGGCAGCACGAGATCGGCCAGACGGGCCGTGTCGGTCATCACCTGCTCGTGCACCGCGACGAACAGGTCCTCGCGCTTCAGTCCCTGCACGACGCGGCCGAGGTCGGGGCAGATGGCGGCGGGGTTGGTGTTCTGCACCAGCATGGCCGTCACCGGCGGTCCGCCCTTCAGGGCGTCGGCGTCGCCGGTCAGCACCGCGCCGATGGCGGTCTGCCCCAGTGCGCGCACCGACGGGTCCAACCGGTCCAGCCCCTCCGCCAGGGTGCGGTCGATGCGGTAGATGCCGCTGGAGCAATAGAAGGCGCCGCCGCCCCGGTGGGCCCAGGCGCCGGTGACCACCGGCAGGCAGGACACCGCGTGCATCTGCGCCGCTCCGTTGATCGCCCGCGTCAGGCCATAGCCCATGCGCAGGAAGCTGCGCTTCGTCCGTCCGTACATCCGGGCGAAGGCGACGATGGCCTCGGCCGTCAGGCCGGTGATCGCCGCCGCCCACTCCGGCGTGCGGCCGGCCAGGTGGGCTTCCAACCGCTCGGTCCCGGCGGCGTAGCGCGCGAGATAGGCACGGTCGGCATACCCCTCGGCGAACAGAACGTGCATCACCGCGCAGGCCAGCGCCCCGTCGGTGCCCGGCCGCGGCATCAGGTGGAGGTCGGACACCTCCGCCGTGCCGGTGCGGTAGGGGTCGACCGTCACCAGCGTTGCCCCGCGCGCCTTGCGGGCGCGAGACACATGGGTCATCACGTTGACCTGCGTCGCCACGGGGTTGCCGCCCCAGTTCACGATCAGGTCGCTTTCGGCCATCTCCCGCGGGTCGGCGCCCCGGATGTCGCCGTGCCCGGCCAGCCAGCCCATGTTGGCCGGCGTGTCGCACACCGTGGAGTACTGGCGCGAATAGCCCTTGGCGTGGCGCAGCCGCTGGATCGAGCCGCGCTGCACCAGCCCCATGGTGCCCGCGTAGTAATAGGGCCACACGGCCTCCGCCCCGAACCGCCGCTCGGCGTCCAGGAACGCCTCGGCGACGCGGTCCAGCGCCTCGTCCCAGCCGATCGCCCGCCATTGGCCGGAGCCCTTGGGGCCGGTGCGCAGCAGCGGCGTCCGGATGCGGTTCGGGTTGTGCACCCGCTCGGCGTAGCGGGCCACCTTGGCGCAGATGACGCCGGCCGTGTAGCTGTTGCCGGCGGCTCCCCGCACCTTGCCGATCCGGTCGGGCGCCAGGCGCTCCACCTCCAACGCGCAGGTGCTGGGACAATCGTGCGGGCAGGCGGTGGGCAGGTATTGGCTCACGGTCGAACACTCCGGCGTCGGGGCCGGATCACTCTATGTCCGACCGCCGCGCTCGGCAACCGTGCGGCGCAGCGCGGCGGCCACCACGGCGACGGGCGTCGCCCAGTCGCCCGGTGCCGGCTGGCGGTGCAGCCGGGCGGACGGGTACCAGGGGGTGGTCTCGCCCGTCAGCCCCCAGCGCCATGCCGGCACGAACGGCAGCAGCACCCGCACCGGCACCCCCATGCCCCCGGCCAGATGGGCCGCTGCCGTGTCCGACGTCACCAACACGTCGAGCCCCGCCAGGATCGCCGCGGTGTCCCCGAAGTCGGCGATCTCCGGTCCCAGATCCGTGAAGGCGGCGGGCAGGGGGGCGCTCTCCAGGTCCCGGCGGCCGGGGCCGAGCTGCAAACCGACGAGCGTGACGCCGGGTAGCGCCGCCAGAGGCAGCAGCGGCGCCAGCCCCGGCGTGCGGCCCTGGTTGGTGGCACCGTCCGGTGTCCCGGCCCACACCAGGCCGACCTTGAGGGCGCCATCCGCCACCGCATCCAGCCGCCGCCGCCACTCCGCCGCACGCGCCGGGTCCGCCGACAGGCAGGGCAGGGCGGCGGCCAACTCTTCCGGAGCGGCATCGACCAGATGAGGCAGGCTGTGCAGGGGCACCACGGCGTCCACCGCCGGTCGCTCCGCTCCCGTGGGGATCGCGGCGGTGACTCCCCCGGCCCGTACGGCAACCGGCAGCAGGGCGGGCTGGCATTCCACGAAGACCCGGTGTCCGCGGGCGGCGAGCCACGGCGCGTAGCACAGGAACTGCAGCGTGTCGCCGAAGCCGGAGTCCGCCACCAGCAGCACGCGCCCCCCCGGCGGCAGCGGCGCCACCGGACCCGGCACCCGCAGCTTGGCCAGCCAGGCCGTATCGGCCCCCTGATACCGGTGGAACCACGCCGCGCCGGCGGCCCGGTCGCCGGCCAGATGCAGGCACTCCGCCAGGGCCTCCATGGCGGCGAGCAGTCCGGGCTGCGCGGCCAGCGCGGCGTGCAGCGGCGCCACCGCATCGCGCACGCGACCGCGGCGCTGTCGGGCGCGGCCGAGCCGGTAGAGGGTGGCTGCGGTGCCCGGCTGCACCGCGTCGGCACGGGCCAGCCAGCGCTCCGCCTCCTCCGGCCGGCCGGCGGCCAGCAGCCGGTCGCCCAGGTTCAGCAGCGCGCCGGCGTGGTCGGGTCCGAGCGTCAGGGCACGGGCGAAAGCGGCAGCGGCACCGGAATCATCGCCCAGCGCCCGGCGGGCGTTGCCCAGGTTGAACCAGGGGGCGGGACTGTCCGGGGCACAGCGGGCGGCGCGGACGTAGGCCGCCGCCGCCTCGGCAGGGCGTCCGGCCGACTCCAGGACCGTGCCGCGGTTGCCGAGCAGGCCGGCATGGGCCGGTGCCACCGCCAGCGCGCGGGCGTAGAGCGCCGCCGCCTCGTCCCGCGCGCCGTCACGGTGCCGGGCCAGCGCCCGCTCGACCAGGATGCGAAAACCGTCCATGGGCGCCACCCTACGGCACCGGTGCCCTCGGGGATAGGGGCAGCCGCCGCTGTGCGCCCGTCAGGCCGGCTCGGCGCATGCCACCGCCGCCTTGCGCGCCGGCGCCGCCGCGGAGGTCTGCGGCATGGCCAACAGGGTCGCGCCGTTGCGCTTGCAGGCGCCGAGGTCGGCGCCGCGCAGGATGGCGCGGCTGAGGTCGACGTCGCGCAGGTCGGCGCCGGTCAGGGTGGCGCCCTGAAGGTTGGTGGGCCACAGGCGGGTGCCGTCGCCGGACAGGTCGACCGGCCGCATGCGGGTGCGCCACAGCTTGGCACCCGCCAGGTTGGCGCCCAGCAGGTTGCAGCCCGACAGGTCGGCGCTGGTGAAGTCCGCCTCGCGCAGGTCGCAATAGGACAGGTCCGCCATGGCCAGCCGCGCGCCCGAGAAGTCGGCGCCGCGCAGGCCGCAGTACCGCATCACCGCCCCGGACAGGAGCTGGTTGGAGAAGCAGCAGCCGCGCAGGTCGGCCCGGTGGAGTTCCAGCCGCGCCCCCGCCCTGCCGGCGCGGTCGATCCACAGCATGTGGGCGTCGATGCGGTCCGACAGGCGGTTGGCCGATCCCACCATGCCGGCCCCGTCGATGTCGACGCCCCGCCGCTCAAGGTGGTGGCGGAGCCGCTCGTCCAGGCGGGCGCCGCACAGCAGCACGCCATCCAGGCATGCCTTGTCCAGCACCGCATCGACCATGTTGGCGGAGATCAGGACCGCCCCCGACAGGTCGGCCCCCGACAGGTCGGCGCCGCCGAGGTCGCAGCCGGAGAAGTCGGTCAGGCTCATGCGGCAGCCGGCCATCAGGGCGTTGCTCAGGCTGGCACCCACGAACGTGGTGGCGCCATCCAGATTGCCGGCGGGCCGGAAGCCTTCGATGGGGGCGATGGCGCCGCGGCGCAGGTCGGCGCCCCGCAGGTCGGCTTTGACCAGGGTCGCGCCGTCCGCCCGCACGCCGCGCAGATCCGCCCCCGCCAGGCTGGCGCCGCTGAGGTCGGAGCGGGAGAGGTCGGCGCAGAACAGGTCGACGTCGCTGAGATCCGCCCCGATCAGCCGGGACCCGGCGAGGCTGGCGCCGGCCAGCTTGGCCCCGCGCAGGGTGATGCGGCTCAGCCCGAGTCGGGACAGGTCGAAGAAGCTGAGGTCGGCCCGCCGGCCGCGCCCCGCCGGATCGCGGGCCAGCCACTGCTGGTGTTGCACCAGAGCGTCGCGGATGGCTCGGAGATCGTTCTCGTCGCGCCCGGACATGGTGTCCCCGCCTCGGCGTGCCCCGATGCCGATGCGCAACGGCCGGGCACAGTGTCGGACCGGAGAGTACAGGAATTGCGATGGAAAGGAAAGATCGTGGCGTTTCCGTCCTTGGCCATCGGGTGAATGGATAGGGGATCGGGGACGTGCCCGGCATTCCCGGTCCGCGGATCTCATCGGATACCCACCGCCGTCCCGTTCCGTCGTCGCGCCGCAGCCGACCCCTGCGAAACCGGAGGCATTGTCCAAATCCTGCCCCGAGCGATCATCACAGCGGGAGCCGCGGTCCGGGATCCGACGATCGCGCGCAAAATGTCGCGTAACGCAATTTTCCTTTGCCAGGGAACGCCGGATTGTCCCTGATGATAAGGATCAATCACCCGTTGCGGGGTGGCGGGCATGCCGTTCTCCGGGGAGTTCCTGGGTCTGCTTTTGCTGGTGGCGAGTGCGGCCGCGCTGGGGCTGTCCATCGTCGTGGACATCGGCCGGCTCGGCGCTGAGCGGGCGCGCATGCTGGCGCTCCAGCATAAGGTGGACCGCAAGCGGGTCGCGCTGAAGGAGTGGCGGGCGCGCTCCGGCCGGCACGGTGCCGAGTTGGAGTCCTACCACACGCGCGCGGCGAATGGGCTGGCGCGCCGGCGCCGCGCCCTGGCGGAGATCCGTGCGGTGGAGTTCGGCCGAATCGAGATGGTCCATGAGGTGGAGAGCGACGGCGCCGGCACGCTCTACCGCTCACTGCTGGCGCTGCGGCCGGACTTCGCCGAAACCGACCGCCGCAACATCGTGTTCGCCCGGCCGATCTGGGACTTCCGCAACGTCGCCCACATCCGGGCGACAAGCCCGGAGCAGGCGATCCTGCTGGTGCGCGCCGCCTTTCCGCAGCGCTGCGGCGTCCAGCCCACGACGGTGGAGTCGCTGGACGCGGTGCTTTCGGGACGGGGCGCGGCATGACTCTGACCGGCCTGCTGCTGTACTGCTCCCTGGGGCTGATGGTGCTGACGGTCGTGTCCAACCGCTATTGGCGCTCCCAGATCCGCCGCGCCCGTGCCGCCTTGCGCCGCGCCGAGGAGGAGGCGGCGACCGTGGCCTCCGACCTGGCCGACGAGGCGCGGGCCTGCCAGGCGCTGGGGGAGCGGGTAGCCGACGCGGAGCAGCGCGCCGTCCGGGCCGAACGGGAGGCCGAACGGGCGGAGGCCGAACTGGCCGCCATGCAGCATGCCGCCGTGGAGCGCTACTACATCTTCGATCGGCTGGAGCCGCGCCCCGGCCGCTTCTGGGAGGCGGTGGTCAGCCGCACCCTGCCGGGCCGGGCCATCGAGCCGCCGCGCCGCTACCTGGTCATTGCCGACAACGAGCGGGATGCCCGCGACCGTGTGGCGGCCCGCTTCCCGGCCAAGGCCGGATACGCCGTCGTCGGACCGCTGCCGTGCCGACTCGCCGGCCTGACCGCCCCCGACCAGCCGGAGGACGGGCCCCGGCGAACCCGCGCGCTGCCCCGCCGGGCGGCAACCGCCCGGACGGCGTCGGCGGGGGAGGAGGAGGCGTCGGCCGTGCCGCCCGCCGGGTGAAGGCAGCCGTTTGAACGTGGCGGCGGCGATCAGCCCAGCCCGCTGTGGCGCAGCACGACATCGGCGACGCCCTCCAGGTCGTCCAGCGCCAGCACGGGCACGGCGACGTCGGGCACCGTGCCGTCGCTCGCCACCGCGACGATGGTCGGGTCGTCGCTTGCGATCAGCGGTTTGCCGACCGAAGGGCGCCAGACCTCCAGCTTGGGATGGCGGTCGCGCTTGAAACCTTCGACGATCACCAGGTCCACCGGGACCATGCGGTCCAGCAGATCGGTCAGCGTCGGCTCCGGCTCGTCGCGCAGTTCGTGGATCATGGCCCAGCGCCGCGGTGATCCGACGACCACCTCGGTGGCGCCGGCCTCCCGGTGGCTGTAGCTGTCCTTGCCGGGGTGGTCGATGTCGAACCCCTTGTGGGCGTGCTTGACGGTGGAGACGCGCAGGCCGCGACCGACCAGAAGCGGGATCAGCTTCACGATCAGGGTGGTCTTGCCGCTTCCGCTCCAGCCGGTGAAGCCGAAGATCGCCTGCCCGCTCATGCCGAGCGCACCGGCTTGCCGGCGGGCGCCCGGGCCTCGGCCTCCGCGTCGGCCATCATGTGGCGTATGCCCACGCGCGTGTAGTCCCAGCCGGTGACCAGGGTCAGGATGGCGGCGGCCCACAGGCCCAGCGTGCCGATCATGGTCACGGGGACGGCGGCCGGGCCGAAGTCGCCGACGATCAGGAAGCCCAGCGCCACCATCTGGATCGTGGTCTTCCACTTGGCCAGCCGGGTGACCGGCACGCCGACGTTCAATCCCGCAAGGTATTCGCGCAGTCCCGACACCAGCACCTCGCGCAGCAGGATGACCACCGCTGCCACCACCGAGATGCCGCTGAGGCGATCGACGGCGACGAGCATGAACAGGACCGCCGACACCAGCAGCTTGTCGGCGATCGGGTCGAGGAACTTGCCGATCACCGATTCCTGTTCCCAGGCGCGGGCCAGGTATCCGTCGATGTAGTCGGTGATGCAGGCGGCGCTGAACAGGGCGCAGCCCGTCCAGGCGGCCCACGCCTCCGGCACGTAGAAGAGCCCGATCACCGGCGGGATGATCGCGATTCGCGACAGGGTGAGGAGGTTGGGCAGACTGGTCAGCATGGGCCTTCGGCTCGGACACTCGGTCGCGGGTGTGGGATGGCGTGCTCCCGGAATGCCGCCATACTAACCATCGGGGTGGAAATGATCGTAGATCTTTTTGGCCACCGCCCGATTGATTCCGTCCACCGCCTCCAGGTCGGCGAGGCCGGCGCGGGATACGGCGCGGGCGCTGCCGAAATGGTGCAGCAGCGCCTTCTTGCGGGCCGGCCCGATGCCGGGGATCTCGTCCATGGGCGAGGCGCCGATGGCCTTGGCGCGGCGCGCCCGATGGGTGCCGATGGCGAAGCGGTGGGCCTCGTCGCGCAGGCGCTGCAGGAAATACAGCACCGGATCACGCGGTTCGAGCTGGAAGGGCGCACGCCCGTCCATGAAGAACCGCTCCCGGCCGGCGTCGCGGTCCGGCCCCTTGGCGATGGCCACCAGCGTCACGTCGTCGATGCCCAGTTCCGCGAACACGTCGCGCACCGCGTTGAGCTGCCCCTGGCCGCCGTCGATCAGGACCAGGTCGGGCCAGGTGCCGCGGGCCCGGTCCGGGTCCTCCTTCAGCGCCCGGCCGAAGCGGCGGGACAGCACCTCGCGCATCATGGCATAGTCGTCACCGGCCGCGTCCTCGTCCCGGATGTTGAACTTGCGGTAGGCGTTCTTCACGAAGCCGTCGGGGCCGGCGACGATCATGGCGCCGATGGAGAAGGCGCCCTGGACGTGGCTGTTGTCGTACACCTCGATTCGCTGCGGCGGTCCGTCCAGCCCGAAGACCTCCGCCACCCCGTGCAGCAGCCGCGCCTGGGAGGCGCTTTCGGCCAGCCGGCGGCCGTGCGCCTCGCGGGCGTTGGTCAGCGCGTGCTCGACGATGCGGCGCTTGTCGCCGCGCTTGGGCACCGCCAGCTCCACCCTGTGCCCGGCGCGCACGGCCAGCGCCTCGGCCAGCAGGTCATGCTCGGGCAGGTCGTGGCTGACCAGCACCAGGCCGGGGGCGGTCTTGTTCTCGTAGAACTGGGCGACGAAGGCGGCCAGCACCTCCTCCACCTCGGCCGCCTTGTCGTGGCCGGGGAAATAGGCGCGGTTGCCGTAGTTGCGGCCGCCGCGGAAGAAGAACACCTGGACGCAGGTGCTGCCGCCGTCGGCGTAGGCGGCGATCACGTCCGCGTCTTCCACCACCCCTTCGAAATTGATGTCCTGGTGGGCCTGGATAGCGGTCAGGGCGCGGATGCGGTCGCGGTACTGGGCCGCCGTCTCGAAGTTCAGCGCCTCCGCCGCGGCGGCCATGGCGCGGGCCATCTCGCCCTGGATGTCGCTGCTCCGGCCGGACAGGAAGGCGCGGGCCTGATCCACCTGTGCCCGGTAGTCGGCCGGGCTGACCCGCCCCACGCAGGGCGCGGTGCACCGCTTGATCTGGTGCTGAAGGCAGGGGCGGGTGCGGGTGCTGAACACCGTGTCGGCGCAGTTGCGCAGCATGAAGGCGCGCTGCAACGCCGTGATGGTGCGGGTCACCGCCGCGCCCGATGCGAAGGGGCCGAAGTACCAGGCGTCCTTCGTCCGGCTGCCGCGGTGCTTGAGAAGCTGGGGATAGTCGCCTTCCTTGGTGATCATGATGTAGGGGAAGGACTTGTCGTCGCGCAGCAGGACGTTGTAGCGCGGCATCAGCCGCTTGATCAGGTTCGATTCGAGAAGCAGCGCCTCGACCTCGGTGTGGGTCGTGACGAATTCCATGGTCTCGGTCTCCGAAACCATGCGCTGAAGGCGCACCGGCAGCCGATTGACCTGGGTGTAGTTGAACACGCGCCGCTTCAGGTTCTTCGCCTTGCCGACGTACAGCACGGCGCCGTCCCCCGCCAGCATCCGGTAGACGCCGGGCGTGGCCGGCAGCGTCTTCAGGTGGTCGCGGATGACCTCGACACCGCGCGCCAGATCGGCCGGCCGGCGGCGCGGACGAGGGGTGTCCGGCGCAGGGGGCGGCGGCGCAAGGGGGGCGGTGTCCGCAGGGGCGGGTATGCCGGTTTCGGTCAGGGGATCGGCCATGGCGGGAATGTCGTGGACGGGGTGCCTGCGGTCAACCATCCCCTCCCCGATAGCGTTAATACCATCGACTCAGGCGCCAGGGGACTATCCACGAATCTTGTGGATAACTCTGTCGGTAAGTGGTAGCCGATGCGCGTTCGAGTGAGGGGCGGCAAGGGATCCAGCGAGGCTGCCTGATTTTTGGGCATATTTGCCAACTAATTGATTTTGCTATGAAAACTAGTTGTCAAGACGCTTCCCGGCGGGGGTGCCACCATTTTGTCACACCTTGGAATTCCCCTCTTGCGCCGGCACGCCCGCCTGTGTAAAAGGCTCGGCCCGCGGCTCCGTCCGGGGTGCGGGGAACGTTAAAATTCCGTGACATTACCGGGCGATACGCCCTGGCAGGGGGTTCGCTACTCCACCGGCACGAAGCCGCGTCCGGGCTGTGCCCAGCCCAGGTGCTCGCCCCCGTCGAGCGCCAGCATCTGGCCGGTGATCGCCGGCGACTCCACCAGGAAGCGGATCGCCGCGCAGATCTCCTCCGGCGTCGTGCCGCGTTGCAGCGGAACGCTGTCCCACTGGGCGCGGAAATGGTCTTCCGACTGCCGGTCGTTGCGCAGCGTCGGCCCCGGACCGATGGCGTTGACCCGCACCCGCGGCGCCAGGGCCATGGCCAGGGTCTGCGTCAACGTCCACAGGCCGGCCCGCGACAGGGTGTAGGAGATGAAGTGGGGCGTCAGGTTCCACACCCGCTGGTCCAGGATGTTGACCACCACCCCGCGTTCCCGCTCCGGAAGCTGGCGGGCGAAGGCCTGCGTCAGCACGAAGGGTGCCCGCAGGTTGGTTTCCATATGCATGTCCCACGACGCGCGGGTCACCGTATCGGCCTCGTCCCGCTCGAAGCAGGAGGCGTTGTTGACCAGCAGCGTCAGCGGCCCCAGCCGTTCCACCGTCTCGGGAACCAGATCGTCGGTGCTTTCCTCGTGGGCCAGGTTGGCCTGCACCGCCGCGGCGCGGCCACCCTTGCGGACGATCTCGTGCACCACCTCCTCGGCGTGGTCGCTGGACCGGAAGAAGTGCACGCCCACCGCCCAGCCGTGCGCCGCCAGGTCGAGCGCGACCGCCCGCCCGATGCGCTTGCCCGCGCCCGTGACGAGGGCGGCTTTTCGCTTGATCTCAACCATGCCGTCATAGGTACTTTCCGACCGCCGCCGGTCAAGTGGAACAAGCGGGGAGCGGGTGGAACGATGCTGCGCGAGGTGTGGGAGTACATGGCCGCCCGCGCCGGCCGGGACGCGCGGGCCATGGGATATCTGGCGGAGGCGGTGGCGCTGGCGGCGCGCCACCGGCGCCAGCGCCGCGCCTGGGCGCCCCATGTGGCGGCCGCCCGCCGGTTCGTCGCCGACTCGGCGGCCCTGGCGGCGCCCGGCGGCCGGGCGCTGGTGGCCGGCTCCGGCCTGCTGATCGAGATCCCCCTGGACACGCTGGCCGACCGGTTCGACGAGGTGGTGCTGCTCGACCTGGTCCACCTGCACCCGGTGCGCCGCGCGGTGCGCCGCTTCGCCAACGTGCGTCTGGTGGAAGCGGACGTCACCGGCGTCCTCGGCCCGCTGCGCGCCGCGCTGGCGGCGGGGGCGCCGCTGCCGCAGCCGGAGGCGGACCGCGGTCCGTTCCCGGACGGCGGCTTCACCTTCGCCGTCTCGTGCAACCTGCTGTCGCAGATCCCTCTGATGCCGAGGGACGCCATCGAGCGCCGCCGGCGCGACGACGGCGATGCCTTCGCCCGCGCGCTGGCGTCGGCGCATGTGGCGTGGCTGCGGCGGGTGGCGCCGGTGGCCGGGCTGTTCACGGACATCGAGAGCCTGTGGCTGAAGGACGGGGCGTTGGCCGGGCGCGAGGACTCCCTGTGGGGCGCCGCGCTGCCGCCGCCGGACCGCACCTGGACGTGGGACATCGCCCCGGCGCCGGAGGAGGACCGCCGCCTCGACCTGCGCCACACGGTGGGGGGCTGGCTCGATCTCAACGGCACCGCAACGCCGCCGCCGCCACCCTGTTGAGCCCTGGAGCGCAACCGGAAGAGACCGACGGGGAGACCGACATGGACCGGGAAGACACCGACAAGCGGGGCCGCCCCCCTGCGAAGCCCGATGCCACGGACCCCGGGGATGGCGGCGCGCCGGCCGGCGGCGGTCCGGGTGCGGGAGCCACCGAAAGCGGCCCCGGGGGAACACTGGGGATGGGCGGCTCACGGTCGGGGCGGCGGACCGCGGGACCGGACGTGCGCACCGGGACGAACGACAGCGGGGCTGGCGGAGCCGGCGGCGCATAGCGCAATGAGGGGTATATGACATCCTGTTGACAGCCCATCGTTGCGTAGCGCAGGACCGGTGAGCGGAATCATTCCGCCCCCTCCCGAGCCGGAGGATCAGCCCTGGAGCCGCGCGATGGCCATTCCGGTTGTCGAAACCAATCTGTCGACCAGCACCATCATTGCGTTGACCGGCAAGTCCGGAAACATGTTCATCGATTCCCTTCTTGAAGGGACGAAGTGGAAAGTCTCCACTCTCACCTATACGTTCCCCACCGCCGGGGCGGACTGGACCGGTTACAACCCGGCCGATCCGGACGCGAACCATCCCTTCAACGGTTTCGTTCAGCTCACCGCGGACCAGCAGGCCGCCGTCGTCACGGCGCTGCAGAGCTGGGCCAACGTGGCCAATCTGAACTTTGTCGCTCTGCCGTCGTCGGCTTCCACGGCGCACCTGCGCTTTTCCGGCTCCAACACGCCGCAAACGGCGGAGGCCGCGCTGCCGTCGGCCGGGGACCCGACCGGCGGCGATGTGTGGTTCGGCCCGAACGACTACAACACGGCGCTATGGCAGCCGCGGGGCGAGGTCTACTGGGGCGCCGTCCACGAGATCGGGCATGCCCTCGGCCTCAAGCACCCGCATGAACCGGCCGGCGACCTGTCCCTCGGCGGCGGCGTCCTGCCGGCCCATCTGGACAGCATGGACGTCACGGTGATGAGCTACCGGTCCTATCCCGGCGGTTCGGCCACCGACGGGCTGACCATCGCCGAGGGCTCGTACCCGATGGGGCCGATGGTGTACGACGTCGCCGCCATTCAATGGATGTACGGCGCCAACTACAGCTACAACGGCGCCGACACCGTCTACACCTTCTCCCCCGGGACCGCGAAGATCTTCGAAACCGTGTGGGACGGTGGCGGGATCGACACCTACGATCTCTCGGCCTACGGCACGAACCTGGTGGTCAACCTGGCGCCGGGGGCGTGGAGCATCTTTTCCACCGCCCAGCTCGCCGACCTGGGGAACGGCTTTCTTGCCCGCGGCAACGTGGTCAACGCCCTGCTGCACAACGGCGACACCCGCTCGCTGATCGAGAACGCCATCGGCGGGACCGGCAACGACTCCATCACCGGCAACGAGGCGACCAACACGCTGTTCGGCGGTTTCGGCAACGACACCCTGTCGGGGGTGGGCGGCGACGACGTGCTCTACGGCAACCAGGGCAGCGACGCGCTCTACGGCAACCTTGGCAACGACACGCTGTTCGGCGGCCAGGGTGATGATTTCCTGTTCGGGGGACTCGGCCACGACGTGCTCTACGGCCAGATCGCGGCGGACGTCGTGTACGGCGGTGCCGGGCACGACACGCTGTTCGGCGGCCAGGGAAATGACACGCTGCTGGGCGAAGACGGCGACGACTGGATCTACGGCAACCGCGGCGACGACGTGATGACCGGCGGGTCGGGCGCCGACCGCTTCGTGTGCACCGGTGAGAGCGGCAACGACATCATCACCGATTTCAACGCGGCCGAAGGCGACCGCGTCGTCATCTCCGCCGGCACGGCCTACGCCACGGCCAACACCGTGGACGGGCTGGTGATCGTGCTGGGCGGCGGCCATTCGGTGAAGCTGCTGGGTCAGAACATCGCGCAGTTCTCCGACGCCTGGCTGGCCTTCGCGTAGCGGCGAGCACCCGGCGGTGCGCCCGAAGGGCACCGCCGGGTTGCGGGCTTACGCCCTGAGGATGCCCTTGCCGGCGAAGCGGGCGGCGGCGCCGAGCTGCTCCTCGATGCGGATGAGCTGGTTGTACTTGGCCAGGCGGTCGGAACGGCTGAGCGAGCCGGTCTTGATCTGGCCGCAGTTGGTGGCCACCGCCAGATCGGCGATGGTGGCGTCCTCGGTCTCGCCGGAGCGGTGCGACATCACGGCGCTGTAGCCGGCCTTGTGGGCCATGTCGACCGCGTGCAGCGTCTCGCTCAGGGTGCCGATCTGGTTGACCTTGACCAGGATGGAGTTGGCGATGCCCCCGCGGATGCCCTGCTCCAGACGCCCGGGGTTGGTGACGAACAGGTCGTCGCCGACCAGTTGCACCTTTGAGCCGATGGCGTCGGTCAGTGCCTTCCAGCCCTCCCAGTCATCCTCGGACATGCCGTCCTCGACGGAGATGATCGGGTAGCGCCCCACCAGGTCCTGCCAGTACTTCACCATGCCCTCGGGATCGAGGGTCTTGCCCTCGCCCTCCAGGTGGTACTTGCCGTCGCGGAAGAA
>NZ_AUCF01000031.1 GCF_000429625.1 Azospirillum halopraeferens DSM 3675 | reverse complement strand
TCCACCGCGATCTCGTCGAAGGGGTTCATGGACATCTTGACGCCGGCGGTCTCAACGCCCGTGCCGTCCGCCTTCACCCGGACCTTCACGTTGTAGTCGACCACCCGCTTCACGGGCACAAGGATCTTCACGCCTGCCTCCTCCCACCATCGGGGTCGAGCCACCGTTCGGGCGAACGGTCTTTGGCACTTTATGGCTCGACATTGCACTTGATGAGGTTTACGTATACGTCAGTCCGTAACGCGGATCAAGCCGTACCGTGACGCTTTTTCGTGTCATGGTCATAAGGAACCGGAGCCCGCGCTGCCGCGGCCGTCACCGAGAGGGGGGACCCATGCCTGTGCCGAGTGTGCTGACCGATCGCCTGCGCCTGCCGGTGATCGCCTCGCCCATGTTCATCATCTCCAACCCCGAACTGGTCATCGCCCAGTGCAAGGCCGGGGTCGTCGGCAGCTTCCCGGCGCTCAACGCCCGCCCGGCGGAGGCGCTGGACGGGTGGCTGACCCGCATCCGGGAGGAGCTGGCCGCCCACGACGCCGCCCACCCCGACCGGCCGTCGGCGCCGTTCGCCGTGAACCAGATCGTCCACCGCAGCAACGACCGGCTGGAGCACGACCTGGAGGTCTGCGTCCGCCACCGGGTCCCCATCGTCATCACCTCGCTGGGCGCCCGCACCGACGTGTACGAGGCCGTCCACTCCTACGGCGGCATCGTGCTGCACGACGTCATCAGCGACACCTTCGCCCGCAAGGCGATCGACAAGGGCGCCGACGGCCTGATCGCCGTGGCGGCCGGCGCCGGCGGCCACGCGGGCACCCTGTCGCCCATGGCTCTGATCCAGGAGATCCGGCGCTGGTGGACCGGCCCGCTGATCCTGTCGGGGGCCATCGCCACCGGCCGCGCCGTGCTGGCGGCGCAGGCCATGGGGGCGGATCTGGCCTACATCGGCTCCGCCTTCATCGCCACGCAGGAGGCCAACGCCCCGCCCGACTACAAGGCGATGATCGTGGATTCCGGCGCGGAGGACATCGTCTACACCAACTGCTTCACCGGCGTGCACGGCAACTATCTGAAGCCGTCGATCATCCGCGCCGGCCTGGACCCGGCAACGCTGGAGACGTCCGACCCGACGAAGATGGACTTCTCCAAAGCCAAGGCGTGGAAGGAGATCTGGGGGGCCGGCCAGGGCATCGGCGCGGTGACCGCCGTCCGCCCCGCCGCCGCCGTGGTGGAGCAGCTCCGCCGCGAATACGACGACGCCCTGGACGAACTGGCCGGCATCCGCGAGGCGCGCCGGCAGCACCGGACGGAGAACGCCGATGTCTGAAACCGTTGCGCAGGACCACATCCTCGTCAGCGACGCCGACGGGGTTCTGGAGATCCGCCTGAACCGGCCGGAGAAGCGGAACGCCATCACCAACGCCATGTACGCCGCCATGGCCGATGCTCTGGAGCGGGCCGCCGCCGACCCCGCCATCCGCGCGGTGCTGTTCAGCGGGGCCGGCGACGGCTTCACCGGCGGCAACGACCTGCAGGACTTCCTGTCCGCCCCGCCGTTGGGCGAGGACAGCCCCGGCTGGCGGTTCCTGACGGCCCTGCGCGACGCCCCGAAGCCGCTGGTCGCCGCCGTCCACGGCTCCGCCGTCGGCATCGGCACGACGATGCTGCTGCACTGCGACCTGGTCTACGCGGGACGCAGCGCCCGCCTGGCCCTGCCCTTCGTGCGGCTGGGGCTGGTGCCGGAGGCCGGCAGCTCCCTGCTGCTGCCCCGCCTGGTGGGCCACCAGAAGGCCGCCGAACTGCTGATCCTGGGGGAACCGTTCGACGCCGACACCGCACAGGCGCTGGGGCTGGTGAACCGGGTGGTGGAGGACGAGGCGTTGCCTGCCGCCGCCCGCGCCGCCGCCGCCGCCATCGCCGCCCTGCCGGCGGCGGCGGTGCGCGAAACCAAGCGGCTGCTGAAGCGCGGCGCCCCCGGCCTGACCGACTGCATGGAGGAGGAGATCCGGGTGTTCCGGGACCGCCTGCGCTCCGCCGAGTTCCGCGAGACCGCCGCCGCCTTCCTGGAGAAACGGCCCCCCGGCCGCACCGCGGGTTAGCGCGTCCGTGCCGCCCGGGCCGGGGTGGGCTGCCGGATGGTCCGGCGACGCTTCACTTTGCGTACATCCCTGTGTTTACATTTGCCGGCCCGTCACCATATCATCGCCCGGACAGGCATGGAGGCCGCCATGGCCGTTACGAAGGTGTTCAGGAACGGGAACTCGCAGGCGGTGCGCATTCCCGCCGATCTCGCGTTCGACCGCAGCGACCTGGAGGTCGAAATCGAGCGGGTGGGCGACGAGTTGCGCATCCGCCCGCTGCCCCGGCGGCTGGACGGCGTGCTGGATCGATTCGGGGCGTTCTCGGCGGATTTCATGGAAGAGGACCGCGGCGCCGGTCGTGAAGCGGAGCGCGACGCGCTGTGAGGCCGCGCTACATGCTCGACACCAACATCTGCATCTACCTGATGAAGAACCACCCGCCGGAGGTGGCGGCCCGATTTGCCGCCTGCTATGTGGGCGAGGTCGTCCTGTCGGCGGTGACCTACGCCGAACTGGAATACGGCGTCACCTGCTCCGGCGAACGCGAGGCGCAGAACCGGGCCGCCCTTGCGGCCCTTGTCCGCGACATTCCCGTGGCTTCGTTCAACGCAGCGGCGGGACACGCCTATGGTCCGGTGCGCCGGGCAACGCGTCAACGCCAGCGCGATGCCCTCGATAAGCTGATTGCCGCCCACGCCATCGCGCTGGATGTGACGCTTGTGACGAACAATACCGGAGACTTCGACGGCTATCCGGGGCTGCGGCTGGAGAACTGGGTCACCTCCCATTGACGGCAAGGGCCACCCGCTGATCTCCGGTCTCTGACGCTCACCAACGCCTGCACGATGCGGTCGGCAAGAAGAGCGGGGTTGCCGCTCCCCCGACTGACCTCGCGCCGTGGTGTTGAGCGATCCGATACATTCAGCTCCTTAAGAGTACAGCAAGGATATTCCCGCATTGTAGAGAGGGTCTATCCTGCAAAGGGGCTGATGATGTTTTAGAAGCTGTCCCTGGTAACAAAACTTCTGTTTGTCATTGGTTTTGTTACTGCTCTCGGATTGGGTTTCGGCGTCGTTCTGATCACGGCGAAGAGCGGCGCGGACACCGATGCCCTGTCCCTGCGGGAGGGTGAGCAGATCGGCCACCGCTATGCCGTGACGGTCGAGCGCCAGCTCAACGACGCGATGGACATCAGCCGCTTCGTCGCCACCTCGGTGGCGGCGCTGAAGCGGGCCGGGATGGTCGACCGCGACGCTCTCAACGCCTGGCTGAAGGCCCTGACCGAGGCGAACCCGCAGATCCTCGGCCTGTGGGTGGGGATGGAGCCCGACGCGCTGGACGGCCGGGACGCCGCCTTCGTCAACGCCCCCGGCAGCGACGCCACCGGGCGCTTTCTGTCCTATTGGAACCGCGCCGGCGGCACCGTCGCCCTGGAACCCATCGTCGGCTATGACGACACCGGATCGGATGGCGACTATTATCAGATTCCGCGGCGCACCCTGCGGGAGGTGCTGATGGAGCCGTTCTCCTACACGGTCGCCGGACGATCGGTGCTGATGGTGTCGCTGGTCGTGCCGATCGTCGAGAACGGGCGCTTCATCGGTGCGGCCGGCGTCGACATCTCGACCGAAGGCATCCGGGAGTCGCTGCGGACGGCGCGGCCGTTCGACACGGGCGCCGTCTACCTGATCTCAAACGGCGGCCTGTGGGCGGGACACGGCGATCCCGACCTGCTGGGCAAGTCCATCGGGGCCGCGGACCCCGCCCTTGCCGATGCCGGGGCCGCCATCCGCGACGGACGGCCGCACCGCGCCACCGGCGTGTCCGCCGACGGGACGACGGCGGTCCGGCAGCTTTTCCTTCCCGTGACGGTGGGGGGCACCGGCACCCCCTGGTCGATCCTGGTGACCCTTCCCGTCGACCGCATCGAGGCGCCGAAGATCGAACTGCGCAACGCCATTCTCGCCGGCAGCGCGGTGCTGCTGGCGGTCCTTCTCGCCGCCCTGTGGGTGGCGAGCCGCGTGGTGGCGGGCAACCCCCTGCACCGGACCATCGCCACCGTTCGGGCGCTGACCGGCGGCGATCACGGGGTGACGGTGACCGACCGCGACCGTGCCGACGAGATCGGCGCCATCAACCAGGCCCTGCAACTCTTCAAGGAGAACGCGTTGCAGATCGCCGCCATGGAAGAGCGGCGCCGGCAGGAGGAGCGGGAGGCCGTGGAGGAGCGCCAACGCGCGCTGAACCGGCTGGCCGACGGCTTCGAAAGCACGGTGGGCGAGGTGGTGCGCGACGTCACCGCGCAGTCCGAGCTGATGCGCGCCAACGCGCAGGACCTGTCCGCCATCGCCACCGAGGCGGACCGCCAGGCGGTGGCCGTGGCGGCCGCGTCGGAAGAGGCCAGCACCAACGTCCGCACCGTCGCCGCCGCCACCGAGGAACTGGCGCAGTCCATCGCCGAGATCAACGAACGCATCGCCCGTTCCTCGCAGATGGCGTCCGTGGCGGTGGCCGACGCGGACCGCACCAACGCGACGGTGGAGGGGCTGGCGGCAGCGGCGCAGAAGATCGGTGACGTGGTCAACCTGATCCGGGGAATCGCCGGACAGACGAACCTTCTGGCGCTGAACGCCACCATCGAGGCGGCGCGGGCGGGCGAGGCCGGCAAGGGCTTCGCCATCGTCGCCGGCGAGGTCAAGAGCCTGGCCAACCAGACGGCCCGGGCCACGGAGGACATCGCCGCCCAGGTCGCCGCCATCCAGGAGGTCAGCACGAACGCGGTGGACGCCATCCGCGGCATCGGCCGGAGCATCGTGGCCATCAGCGAGACGGTGACGATGATCGCGGCATCCGCCGAGCAGCAGGGCGCCACCACGCACGAGATCAGCCGCAACGTCCAGCAGGCCGCGGTGGGCACCGAAGAGGTGTCCGCCAACATTGCCGGCGTCACCCGGGCGGCCGGCGAAACCGGAACCATGGCCAGCCGCAGCCTGACGGCCGCCGACGACCTGTCCCGGCAGTCGGACCGCCTGCGCCGGGAGGTGGAACACTTCGTGGCGACGATCCGCAGCGCGTGACGGGGTGGAACCCCCTTGACTCCCGCCGGCACCCCGGTAACCTACCGTTCGTAACTTACTGATGGTAGGTTACCGGACCAGAGCCACGGCAGGAGTACAGGGCCCATGGATGCGCTCATCGTCACCGCCAACCCCGATCCGGATTCGCTGACCGCGCGGGTGGCCGGACGGATCGCCGACGGTCTGCGGGCGGCCGGCCGCACCCGGATCGACATCGCCGACCTGACGGCCGAGGGGTTCGATCCCCGTTTCGGCGCCGCGGACCGGCACGCCTTCCGGACCCGCACGACACCCCCGGCCGACGTGCTGCGCGAGCAGCAGCGGGTCGACCGGGCCGAGGCGCTGTTCCTCGTCTTCCCCGTCTACTGGTGGTCGATGCCGGCCCTGCTGAAGGGCTGGATCGACCGCGTCTTCAGCAACGGCTGGGCCTACACCGACGGTGCCGACGGACGCATCATCGGGCACCTGCGGGACCGCCCGGTCCACCTGATCGCCCTCGCGGCGGGCGACGCCCCGGGCTATGAGCGGCACGGGTACGCGGCGGCGATGGAGACGCAGATCACCTACGGGATCTTCCATTACTGCGGGCTGCGCAGCGTCACCATGACCCTGCTGCACGATGTGGACAGCGGCGACGAGGCCATCGTGAAGGGGCACCTGGACCGGGTCCACGAGCTGGGCCGGCTGTGCCTTACCGCAACGCCCCGGTGATGATCGCGCGGAGCGCGGCCGACGCCCCGGCGGCGTCGGTCCGCCCCAGCGCCATGTCCCGCGCGATGTGCTCCGCCGCGCCGTGAATGCCGACGCAGCGCAGGCGGAGATCCGCCCCCCGCGCCGCGGTGAACGGTTCCAGGATGCGGGCGTAGAACGCCACATAGGCATCCATCAGGTCGCGCTGCACACGCTCCATCTCCTCGCTTCCCCGCAACGCCGCGGTGATCGCGTGCCACTCGCCGCCCAGGAAGAGCGAGCACGTCATGTAGCACTCGCCGATGGCACGGGCGGCGTCCTCCAGCGTGCCCGCCCCGTCCTCCAGCGCCTGCTGCAGGGCGGCGCCGTGGGCGTCGTCGATCTCGCGGTAGAGAGCGACGAGGAGCCCTTCCCGCGTCCCGAAATGATCGTAGGCCACGGGCTTGCTGACGCCCGCCCGCGCCGCCAGGTGCCCGAGCGTCAGCGCGTCGACCCCCTCCTCACGCACGATGCGCTTGGCCGTGTCGAGCAACTGCTGCCGGCGCTCATCCCGGGCAAGCCTCTTCATGGTTCCTCGTCCTGCCGTCGTCGTCGCCGATCGCCTGCAGCGATCCTAGCGGCGGGGCGCCGCCGTGAACAGGGCGGAGCGTCCGCCCGTCCCGCGGCCGAACCATTCTCCGAAGGCGCTGTTGGCGTGTGCGCGACCACGGGAGAGAGAGTGATGGACCGGGATATGCTGAAACGCGTCGCCGCCGCCCTCGGCGACGTTCCCCTGTACGACAAGCACCACACCGGGGAGTTCATTCGGATGCGGCTGCGCGATTCCCTGGCCGACACCCCCGGCTTTGACGCCGCCGCGGTCGACCACGCGTTGATGGAAATGGCGCGTGTGGCCCTGGAGGCCGCGGGCGGGCCCGACCGGCCGGATTGAGGCAGGGGACGCGATAACCGCATGCGGCGCAGACGACGACGAACCGGCCACTCCGGCTAGCGTGACCAGGCACGATCGCTTCGCTAAGCTAGCCCGATCGGCCGGAGGACGCGCTATGCAGCAGTTCACCATTCATGCAGCGAAAACCAACCTGTCCAGGCTCATCGAGGCGGCGCTCCGCGGGGAGGACGTCATCATTGCCAGGGGCAGCAAGCCGATGGTCCGGCTCGTTCCCGTTGCCCAGGGCGCATTCAAGGTCGGTCTGCTCAAGGGCAAGCTTGGCCCCGGCCCGGACTTCTTCGAGCCCGTTGGCGACGACGATCTCGATCTGTGGGAGGGCGGCCGGTGACAGCCATCCTGCTCGACACCCACGCCCGGGTGTGGAGCCTGACCGGAGATGAACGCCTGTTGGCTGCCACGGCGATGCACCGGGGCCTGCCGCTTGTATCGGCCGACACCGTTTTCGACGGCATGGTCACGCGGGTCTGGTGATGGCGTGACGTCCCGACGCGATTGGCCGGATCAAGGCGCCGGGCGCGGCGGCGCCGCGATCAGGAGGCCGCGATTCCGTGCTTGTGCAATTTCGCATAGAGGTTGGTGCGCGACAGGCCGAGGCTGCGCGCGGCGCGGAGCTTGTTGCCTTCCGCTTCCCTGAGCGCCTCCAGGATCAGGGAGCGCTCCAGCTCGTCCATCGCCTCGGCGAGCGGGCGGGGCCGGTGCGGTGATGGCGGACGGACGGCGGCGGGCGGCAGGATGTCGGCGAAGTCACCGGCCTCGATGCGCGATCCCTCGGTGCGGACGTAGACCTGTTCGATGACGTTCGCCAGTTCGCGCACGTTGCCCGGCCAGTCGTGCCCGCGCAGCGCGTCCAGGGCGGCGGGCGTGAGGTCGCGCATGGGCTGGTTGAGGCCGGCGGCCACCCGTTCGGAGAAGTGGGTGGCGAGCATCTCCAGATCCTCCTTGCGCTCCCGCAGGGCCGGCAGGTGGATGGGGAAGACGTTGAGCCGGTAATAGAGATCCGCCCGGAACGCATCGGTCCGCACCATGTCGGAAAGCGAGCGGCTGGTGGCGGCGATGATGCGGACATCCACCGGGACGAGCCGGTTGGAGCCGAGCGGCTCCACCTCGCGCTCCTGCAAGGCGCGCAGCAGCTTCGCCTGCAAGGGCAGCGGCATGTCGCCGATCTCGTCGAGGAACAGCGTGCCGCCGTGGGCGAGCTGGAACTTCCCCGGGCGCGGCTGGCGCGCCGCACCGGTGTAGGCGCCGGGCGCGACGCCGAAGAACTCCGCCTCCAGCAGGTTCTCGGGGACGGCGGCCACGTTCACGCCGACGAAGGGCCGGTCGGCCCGGTCGGAGGCGGCGTGGATCGCGTGCGCCACCAGCTCCTTGCCGGTGCCCGTCTCGCCCAGCAGCAGCACGCCGGACCCGCTCTGCCCCGCCTTGCGCACCAGCCGCTTCACCCGGAGCATCGCCGGGCTGAAGCCGATCAGATTCTCCACCGTGTACTTCGGTGCCCGGCTGGCGGCCAGCTCCTGCTCCACCCGGGCCAGGCGGGTTTGCAGCGTGTTGAAGCGCTCGGCGATCGGCCGGAGGTAGGTGAGGCTGTTCTTCAGGGCGAACGCGATGGCGCCGATGACCTCGCCCTCCTCGTCGCGCAGCGGCAGGCGGCTGACCAGCAGCGTGTGGTCGCCGTAGCGCATGATGTCCAGCGGCAGGGAGCGTCCGGTCTCCACCACCTCCCGCATCCGGCTGTGCGGGATCACCTGTTCGACCGGACGCCCCACGAGATCGGCCGGCGAGCGCAAACCCAGGGACGCCATGCGTTCGTCGTTGAACCAGACGTGCTTGTCGTTGGACCAGACGATGCGGACATCCCTGTCCACCAGGATGGCGCCGTCGATCATCTCGTCGATCATCGCCATCAGATCGCACGCGGCTGCGAAATGCGCCTCCGGCCCCGTCCCCATGGTCCCCGCCCTCCCCGGCTATCCGTCAGAATTCAGGACAGTATGTGTCAAAATCCGGTACACATGAAAAGGCCGGATTCACCGGGCACCGACTGCCGCGCCGCCCGAGAGTGTACCAAATTCGGGACGGGTGCGCCGCATCTCCCGCCACCCATCTCAACAAGCCGTTGATCGGAAACAAACTTTTTGTTTGGCATGCCTATTGCTGGTTAGACGTCCAACGAGGCACGGCGACCGGAATCAAGGGAGAGGGCATGACGAGCCGTCGTATCGGCATCATCGGGGCCGGGTTGATGGGGCACGGAATCGCGCAGGCGTTCGCGGAGGCCGGGCACCGGGTCGACGTCCTGGAGCCCGACCCGGTCCGCCGGGCGGCGGTGACCGACCGCATCCGCGGAAATCTCGTCCAACAGGGCCGTGACGCGGCGGCGGCCGACCGGGTCCACCCCTGTGCCACCATGGAAGAGGCGGCCGCCGAGGCGGACGTGGTCATCGAGTCCGTGCCCGAAGACCCCGATCTCAAGCGGCGGGTCTTCCTGGCGATGGAGGCGGTGGCACCGCCCGGCGCGCTCCTGGCCAGCAACACCTCGGCCATTCCGATCACCCGGATCATCGAGCCGCTGCGCAACAAGACCCGCGCCATGGGCACCCACTGGTGGAATCCGCCCCACCTGATCCCGCTGGTCGAAGTGGTGCAGACGCCGGACACCGCGGACGAAGCCATCGCCGCGATGATGGCGCTGCTGGCCTCGGTCGGCAAGACGCCGGTGCATGTCCGCAAGGACCTGCCCGGCTTCATCGGCAACCGCTTGCAGCACGCCCTGTGGCGCGAGGCCATCGCCCTGGTCCAGAACGGCGTCTGCGACGCCGAAACGGTGGATGCCGTGGTCAAGGGCAGCTTCGGCCGCCGCCTGGCCGTTCTCGGCCCGCTGGAGAACGCCGACCTGGTCGGCACCGACCTGACCCTGGCGGTGCACGAGCAGCTCCTGGCCGATCTCGACCGATCCGCGGCGCCGCAGCCCCTGCTGCGCGACCTGGTCGCGGCGGGACGGCTGGGCATGAAGACCGGCGCCGGATTCCGCACCTGGACACCGGCGCAGCAGGCCGAGACCCGGGAGCGTCTGGCCGCCCATCTCGGCCGCCCGGAGGATCGCGGACCCGGGTGACCGCCCCCGCCATACCGACGAACCACGCCCCCGGCCGACCGGACCGGGCACACAGGAGGACCCAGCATGGCCGCGTCATCGAAGACGGTCATCATAAGCTGCGCACTGACGGGGTCGATCCACACCCCGACCATGTCCGACGCCCTGCCGGTGACACCGGACGAGATCGTCGAGCAGGGCGTCGGGGCCGCCGAGGCCGGCGCCGCCATCCTGCATCTGCACGCCCGCGATCCCCGCACCGGGCAGCCGACGCCGGATCCGGCGGTGTTCATGGAGTTCCTGCCGCGGCTGAAGCAGTCCACCGATGCCGTGCTCAACATCACCACCGGCGGCTCGCTGGCCATGACGGTGGAGGAGCGTCTGGCCGCCCCGCTGCTGGCCCGGCCGGAGATGTGCTCGCTCAACATGGGCTCGATGAACTTCGGCATCTTCCCGCTGGCCGACCGCTACACGAACTGGAAGCATGAGTGGGAGGAGCCGTATCTGCGCAGCACCGACGACTTCATCTTCCGCAACACTTTCCGCGACATCGCGTACATCCTCGAACATCTGGGGGAAGGCTGCGGTACGCGGTTCGAGTTCGAGTGCTACGACGTCGGCCACCTCTACAACCTCGCCCATTTCCTGGACCGCGGGCTGGTGAAGCCGCCGCTCTTCGTCCAGACGATCTTCGGCATCCTCGGCGGTATCGGCGCGGAACACCGTAACCTCGTCTTCATGCGCGAGACCGCCGACCGCCTGTTCGGCGACGCCTACGAATGGTCCGTGCTGGCCGCCGGGCGTCACCAGATGCCCTTCGTCACCATGGCCGGGGTCATGGGCGGCAACGTCCGGGTGGGGCTGGAAGACAGTCTGTATCTTGCCAGGGGCCGGATGGCCCGCAACAGCGCCGAACAGGTGGCGAAGGTCAAACGCATCCTGGAAGAGCTGTCGCTGACCGTCGCCACCCCCGCCGAGGCGCGGGCGCGGCTCGGCCTCAAGGGCAGCGATCGGACCGCGTTCTGAGGCGCCCGAAGCGCCGCAAGGGGAGTGAGAGGATGCAGGACAGAAACGCCGTCGTCACCGGGGCCACCAGCGGCATCGGCCTGGCGACCGCCCGTCTGCTGGCCGCGCGCGGCTGCAACGTCATGCTGAACGGGCTGGGCGACCGGGCGGAGATCGAGCGGGTGTGCGCCGACATCGCGGCGCAAACGGGCGCCCGGGTCGTCTGGTCCCCGGCCGACCTGAGCCGGCCGGACGAGACCCGGGCCCTGATGGCGCAGGCGGCCGAAGCGCTGGGGCCCGTCGACATCCTGGTGAACAACGCCGGGGTGCAGCACGTGGCGGCGCTGCACGAGTTCCCCGAAGAGAAATGGGATCTCGTGCTGGCGGTGAACCTCAGCGCCGCCTTCCACGCGATCAAGGCGGCCCTGCCCGCCATGATGGAGCGCGGCGGGGGGCGGATCGTCAACACCGCGTCCGTCCTCGGCATGGTGGGGGCGCCACACAAGCCCGCCTACGTCGCCGCCAAGCACGGGCTCGTCGGCCTGACGAAGGCTGTGGCGATCGAGGCGGCACCGCACGGCATCACCTGCAACGCCGTGTGCCCCGGCACGGTGATGACGCCGATCATCGAGCGGCAGATCGCCCAGCAGGCCCGGGTGACCGGACTGCCGGAGGACGAGGTGCTCGACACCGTCTTCCTCCGGCGGATGCCGACGGGCCGGCTGGTCCGGCCGGAGGAGGTGGCGGAAGCCATCGCCTTCCTGTGCTCCGACGCCGCGGCGTCGATCACCGGGGCCGTCATCCCGGTGGACGGCGGGTACTCGACCCACTGAGCCGTCCCCCCGCCCAACCATCGAAAAATCCGTCAATCAAGGGAGTGAAACATGCGCAGCATCCTTCTCGCGGGCGGCGCCGTCGCCGCCCTGGTCTCCGGCGCGGCCCACGCGCAGATGTCGGACGGGGTCATCAAGATCGGCATGCTCTCCGACCGCTCGGGCATCTACGCCGACATCAACGGCGAGGGATCGGCCATCGCGGCGCGGCTGGCGGCCGAGGAGTTCGGCAACGCCATCAACGGGACGCCGATCGAGATCATCGTCGGCGACCACCAGAACAAGGCGGACATCGCCGCCAACCTGGCCCGCCAGTGGATCGACACCGAGCGGGTGGACGTCGTCGCGGACGTGCCGAACTCCGCCGCGGCGCTGGCCGTGCAGGTGATCACCCGCGACAAGAAGCGCCTGTTCCTGATGTCGGGGCCCGGCTCCACCGACCTGACGGGCAAGGAGTGCAGCCCCTACGGCTTCCACTGGACCTGGGACAACCATGCGGTCGCCTCCGCCACCGCCCGCGCCCTGGTGGAGCAGGGCCGCAAGAGCTGGTACTTCGTCACCGCCGACTACGCCTTCGGCCATTCGCTGGAGGCCGAGGCCACGGGAACGGTCAAGCAGCTCGGCGGCACCGTGACCGGTGGCGTGCGCCACCCGCTGGGCACGTCCGACTTCTCGTCCTTCCTGTTGCAGGCGCAGGCGTCGGGGGCGGAGGTCGTGGCCTTCGCCAACGCCGGCGGCGACACCATCAACGCGGTCAAGCAGGCGTCCGAATTCGGCCTGCCGCAGGGCGGCCAGACCATGGCGGGGTTGCTGCTGAACGTGAACGACGTCCACGCCCTGGGGCTGGAGATCTCTCAGGGCCTGATGCTGGCCAATTCCTTCTACTGGGACATGACCGACGAAACCCGCGCCTGGTCGAAGCGGTTCGAGGAACGGACCGGCCGCAAGCCGTCGATGAACCAGGCGGGCGTGTACTCCTCGGTGCGGCATTACCTGAAGGCGGTGCAGGAGATCGGCACCGACGACGCCGACAAGGTCGCCGCCCGCATGCGCAGCCTGCCGGTCAACGACATGATGATGAAGGACGTGCGCATCGCCGACAACGGCCGGGTGATGAACCACATGTATCTCCTGCAGGTGAAAACGCCGGCGGAGACGCAGTATCCCTGGGATTACTTCAAGGTCCTGCAGGACATCCCCGGCGACCGGGCCTACATCGACCCGCAAAAGAGCGGCTGCCCGCTGGTGAAATGACGGCCGGCGAAACGGGGGGCCGGCCGGCCTCCCGCCCCGCACATGCGCGACACCCGCCAACGACCGCGGCGCGCCGGCCCCGGCCGGGGCCGCCCAACGGACCCATGACCATGCACGACACGATCCTGGAGGCCGTCGAACTCACCAAGGAGTTCAAGGGCTTCACGGCGGTGAAGGGGGTGAACCTCCGGGTCCGCCGCGGCACCGTCCATGCACTGATCGGCCCCAACGGGGCGGGAAAGAGCACGGTGTTCAATCTGCTGACCCGGTTCCTGCCGCCGACGGCGGGCCGCATCCTCTACAAGGGGCGCGACATCACCGCCATGAAACCCGCCGACGTGGCGCGGCTGGGGCTGGTGCGATCGTTCCAGATCTCGGCCGTGTTTCCCCACCTGACGGTGCTGGAGAACGTCCGCGTGGCGTTGCAGCGCCGGCAGGGCAACAGTTTCCATTTCTGGCGGGGGGAAGCGACCCTGCACGCCCTGCACGACCGGGCGGCGGCGCTGATCGAGGCGGTCAACCTGGCGCCCTGGACCGGGCACACGGCCGCGGAACTGCCCTACGGCCGCAAGCGCGCGCTGGAGATCGCCACCACCCTGGCGCTCGACCCCGAGGTCATGCTGCTCGACGAGCCGCTGGCCGGCATGGGGCACGAGGACATCGAGCGGACGGCGGCCCTGATCCGGCGCGTCGCGGCCGACCGCACGGTCCTGATGGTGGAGCACAACCTGTCGGTCGTCGCCGATCTGTCCGACACCATCACCGTGCTGCGCCGCGGCGAGGTCCTGGCGGAGGGCCCCTACGCCGAGGTGTCGCGCAACGCCGAGGTCATGGAGGCGTACATGGGCGCCGGTACCGACGGGGCGGGTCATGCCTGACGCCGCCATGCTGGAGATCGTCGATCTGCACGCCTTCTACGGCGAGAGCCACGTCCTGCACGGCATCGGGCTGGAGGTGCGGCAGGGCGAGGTGGTCACGCTGCTGGGCCGCAACGGGGCCGGCAAGACCACGACCCTGCGCGCGGTCATGGGCATCGTCGGCAAGCGCACCGGCTCCATCCGCCTGCGCGGGACCGAACTGATCGGCATGGCGCAGCACCGGGTGGCGCGGCTCGGCATCGGCTATGTGCCGGAGGAGCGCGGCATCTTTTCCAGCCTGTCGGTGGACGAGAACCTGACGCTGCCGCCGGTGGTGAAGCCCGGCGGCATGACGCTGGCGCAGATCCACGAGCTGTTCCCGAACCTGGCGGGCCGCGGTTCGACGCAGGGAACGCGGCTGTCGGGCGGCGAACAGCAGATGCTGGCGGTCGCGCGCATCCTGCGGACCGGGGCGGACCTGATCCTGCTGGACGAGCCGACGGAGGGCCTGGCCCCGGTGATCATCGAGCAGATCGGCCGCGCCGTGCGCGCGCTGAAGCGGCGGGGCTTCACCATCCTGATGGTGGAGCAGAACTTCCGCTTCGCCGCCACCATCGCCGACCGCCATTACGTGATGGAGGAAGGCCATGTGGTGGACATGATCCCCAACGACCGGCTCGCCGAAAACACCGGGAAGCTGCACGCCTATCTCGGCGTCTGACCAAAACACCAGGGAGGGGCTGACCGCCATGGTCACGCTGTTCGGAATCCCGGCCCAGGCGCTGTTCGGGCAATTGCTGCTCGGCCTGATCAACGGGTCCTTTTACGCTCTGCTCAGCCTGGGGCTGGCGGTGATCTTCGGCATGCTGAACGTCATCAACTTCGCGCACGGCGCCTTCTACATGGTGGGGGCGTTCACCGCATGGCTGATGCTGCAGCATCTCGGCATCGGCTATTGGCCGGCCCTGCTTCTGGCGCCGCTGGTGGTGGGCCTGCTGGGCATCGTGCTGGAAAAGACCATGCTGTCGCGGCTGTACAAGCTCGACCATCTCTACGGGCTGCTGCTGACCTTCGGCGTCGCGCTGATGCTGGAGGGCGGGTTCCGCCACTGGTTCGGCGTGTCCGGCATGCCCTACCCGATCCCGGCGGAGCTGCGCGGCGGCCAGAACCTGGGCTTCATGTTCCTGCCCAACTACCGCGGCTGGGTGGTGATCGCCTCGCTGGTGGTGTGCCTGGGCACCTGGTACGCCATCGAGCGCACGAGGCTCGGCGCCTATCTGCGGGCGGCGACGGAGAACCCGGTGCTGGTGCAGGCGTTCGGCATCAACGTGCCGGTGATGGTCACCGCCACCTACGGCTTCGGTGTGGCGCTGGCCGGTCTGGCCGGCGTGCTGGCGGCGCCGATCTACCAGGTCAACCCGCTGATGGGGTCCAACCTGATCGTCATCGTCTTCGCGGTGGTGGTGATCGGCGGCATGGGCTCGATCCTCGGCGCCATCGTCACCGGCCTGGGGCTGGGGCTGCTGGAGGGGCTGACCAAGGTCGTCTATCCCGAGGCGTCCAGCATCGTGGTGTTCGTCATCATGGCGATCGTCCTTCTCATCAAGCCCGCGGGCCTCTTCGGACGGGAGCGCTGACCCATGCCCGACACCACCACGACCTCCGCCGTGTCCTCCGCCGCGACCGCCGTCCTGCCGGGGCGCGCGGCGGCGCCGGGCACGGACCGCGACCGCACCGTGCGCATCGCGCTGATCGTCCTCGGCCTGTCGGCGGCGGCGGCCGCCCCCTTCGTGCTCTACCCCGTCTTCGTGATGAAGGTGCTGTGCTTCGCGCTGTTCGCCTGCGCCTTCAACCTGCTGATCGGCTATGCGGGGCTGCTGTCCTTCGGGCACGCCGCCTTCTTCGGCGGGGCCGCCTACGTCACCGCGCACGCCGCCAAGGTGTGGGGCCTCGATCCGGCGCTGAGCATCCTGCTGGGCACCGGTTTCGCCGGCCTGCTCGGCCTCGTCTTCGGGGCGCTGGCGATCCGCCGGCAGGGCATCTATTTCGCGATGATCACGCTGGCGCTGTCGCAGATGATCTTCTTCCTGGCGCTGCAAATGCCCTTCACCGGCGGCGAGGACGGCATCCAGGGCGTGCCGCGCGGGATGCTGTTCGGGGTGATCGACCTGAACCGGCCGCTGGCCATGTACTATTTCGTGCTGGCGGTGTTCCTGGCCGGCTTCGTGCTGATCTGGCGCACGGTGCACTCGCCCTTCGGGCAGGTGCTGAAGGCGATCCGCGAGAACGAGGCGCGCGCGGTGTCGCTGGGCTACCGGACGGAGCGCTACAAGCTGCTGGCCTTCGTGCTGTCGGCGGCGCTGGCCGGCATGGCCGGCGGCACCAAGGCGCTGGTCTTCCAGCTCGCCTCCCTGACCGACGTGACGTGGCAGATGTCGGGCGAGGTGGTGCTGATGACGCTGCTGGGCGGCATGGGCACGCTGCTCGGCCCGGTGGTCGGCGCCGCCTTCGTGGTGATGCTGGGCAACTACCTGGCCGCCACGAGCCTGCCGGTGCCCGTGGTGATCGGCGCCATCTTCGTGGTCTGCGTGCTGGTCTTCCGCCGCGGCATCGTCGGCGAACTGGCCCACCGCCTGCGGTCCCGGCCGTCACGGGATCGGTGATGCACCGCGCCGGCCCGCACCGCCACGCAGGCGGTGCGCGGCGGGCGGGCGCGCCGAGGGATCGGGAGGGTGGAAAGCCCCGACCGGACGGCCTGAACCGATCTCCGGGTGATCACGGCCGATCCCCGGAGCGGGGGGCGTCGGTCAAAGCGGTGCGTCCGAAGCCTGTTCGCCGCTACGGCATACCCTTGCGGAGCCCGGCCACATCTCTTCGATGAGCCCCATTGCGTCCTTCGCGACCCCCACGGCATGATCTCGCCACGTCCCGCCCGGCTTGGGCAGGTCGTCAGTCGGCATGCCTCCCCCGATTCGACCAAACGCCATCATGGCGACTGTAGCCGAGCGGATGCGCACCCTCCAGCCTTGCCGAGCCTTCCTGTTTCAAGGGCGAGGTCAGGCAAAGCGCCCCGAGGCGCACCGGGCCCAGCGCGCCACCCCGAAGGGGCTCCCTTTTCCCCGGGATCGGAGCCGGTACAGGATCAGACAAGCCGGCCGAGCGCGCAATCATGTTCGTAAGGGGTGGCAATCGGACGGAACGAGCGTCATGGCCGCCCGTGGCGCGCCGAGGGAGGAACCCATCCCCCGCCGCCCCGACGTCGAGCAGTGCGGACAGGAAATCTTGCGCGAGCAGAAGTGCTCGGAGCCGTCCAGCGCGATCAGAACCCGGCCGTCCAGGCAGCGCATCGCCTTCAGCCCGCCGCGCGCGTCCAGATCCTCGACAATCGTGGCGAACACCGCGTCGAAGTGGTCCGAAGGCGCCCCGTCCAGCATCGCCCGCAGGTGGTTGTCGCCGGGGATCGCCGTCAGCCCGAACAAGGTGTGAGCGTTCGACCGCCCGCGCCCCGGACCCTCGGCCAGTGCGCGCTGGTGCGCCAGAAACGACGGGCTCTGCATGAAGGACACGGAAAACGCCGCCAACCCGATGTCCGCCATCGTGTAGCGCCCGTTGCTCCCCGTTCGCCGATCCGGAAGTCCGACGCAGCGCTCGCGAAGCGCCGCTATGTACCTCTCAAGCCCATGCAAAGCCCCTTTTTGTCAAAATGAGATCTGCTGCTCCTCACGGCAGTGATTTCGGCAGGAATGACTGCAGACTGTATGGGCATGCTCGCCGCCGCCATGGCCGTTCCGAACAGCATTTGCGAGTTCGAGTCCGTCAAGTGGTTATATACCGGCCGGCTGTCGCGTCCCCTGCCGACTATGCTGTTCCCGGCCGAGCGCGATGCGCTCCTTCTTCGGGGTCGAACATCGAGATGCCGCCGTGGGCAGCCGTTGCCGGCACCTCGTCCTGCAGGACGTCCCAATGCTCGACCAGCTTGCCGTCCTCGACCCGGAAGATGTCGACCACCACCTGCGGAGCCTCCGCCCAACCGCGGATGCGGCCGTGGATGGCGACAAGATCACCGTCGGCGACGATCAGGCCGGGTTCGTAGTAGACCTCGTGCGACAGCCCGGCGACCAGCGCCTGCAAGGCGTCGCGGCCCCGGGGAATGTTGGGGTTGTGCTGGATGTAGTCCGGAGCGTAGAGCCGCTCCACGGCCGAGGCGTCATGCCGTTGGAACAACGAGGTCATCGCGTCGAGCACCAGCGCCTTGTTGCGCCGAGGGCGATCGTCGCAGGCACGCTCCGCAGGCCGCGTGACCGCCATCATCCCGGTCATTCGCAGGAACCGACCGTCGGGCAGTGTCGCGAAGGAATAGACCAGATTGCGATCGTAGTCCTGGACATTCGTGACGGTCGCACCGTCCTTCTCCTGCCAACTCACGGCGAAGATGCCGTTGCCGAGCGGTACGACCTGGGTATCGACGATCTCGTTCCGAGCGAAGGGCCCTTCCTTGATCTCGAACTTCAATTGCGTGGCTGACAGCAGCGTCAGACTGACTTGGAAATTCGGATAGGAAACATCCATTTCCAGCCCGACGGGAAATCGATCAATCGACATTTTTTACGCTCCATTCTTTCACGCCGGCGAGGCTGGGAAACCCCCTGCGCCGTCATCCGGGGCGCAGCGACGGATCTCGCCCGGCCTGGATCTGCAGCCGGTCCGAGATCCTTCGCTCACGCTCGGGATGGCGAGGCGTTTCGCAGGCTCGCCGGGATGGGGGGTGACGCGGCGCCAACGCAAAGCTCGACTGACGCATCACCCCCGCTCCGGTCAGCCTGCGGCGCGCGGCACCGGCGTGTTGAGCAGCTGCTGCTCCCACAGAAAGGCGATGCCGCTCCCGGCGGCATGCTGAATGATCACCTCGTTCAGCGCGAAGGCGGTTTCGGCCCGCGCCCAGTCGCGCTGCCACTCTGCGGCCAGCGCCATCCAGGTCATCATGTTGACGCCCGCTGCGATCATGCGCTGGATGGCGATCGTGTGGGCCTCCATCGAGACGGCGCCCGAGGCATCGGTGACGACCGTCACGTCCCAGCCTTCGCCTGCGGCCTGGATCGCCGGCATCGCGACGCAAACTTCGGTCCAGAGACCCGCCATGACCACCTGCTTGCGGCCCGTCGCCTTGACCGCGTCGACCACCTTCGGATCTTCCCAGGTGTTGATGAGCGTCCGGTCGATCACCTCCTGGCCGGGGAACACGTCGGTGATCTGCGGAAAGATATGACCGCCGCGATCGGCGACCACGCTCGTCAGGATGGTGGGGACGCCGAAGACCTTGGCGGCCTTCGCCAGCCCCGCCGAATTGTTCACCACGGAATGCGGGTCGTGGCTGTTCAGGTTCGCGAGCTGGTAGGGTTGGTGGTCGATCAGAACGAGCACCGAGTCTTCGGGACGAAGAAGCGAAGCAAGACCGTTACGAAAGGTCATGAGATGGACTCCTATGCCGTTGCGGGCGAGTTCGGCTCAGCGCCGGAGATGCCGCCGGAGAGATCGGGTGAGGTCCGGCTGCCGCCATGACAGGCGTTCCATGCCGCCGGCGATCGGAAAGGCGCACGCGCTCACAGGATCAGCGCATCCGCATCATTCCGTCGCGGACCACTATCAAATCGGCACAGGGCGAATGCACTGTTCGATTCTGCGATTGTCAGCCTGAAACCGCTGCGGAATCGTTCAGCTTGCCCGGTCGCGTCGCCATGCTCCCGGTGCCGCTCCGGTGAGCTTCCGGAAGGTCCGCCCGAAATGCACGGCATCGGCGAAGCCGGTGGCCTCGGCCACCTGGTCGAGCGAGGCTCGGGGGTCGAGCAGCAGGGCCCGGGCGCGCCGGATCCTGGCGTCGAGTTGCCAGCGATAAGGCGCCATGCCGGTCGAAGCCTTGAACGCCCGACTGAAGTGCGATTGCGAGAGCCCTGCCAGCGCCGCCAGCTCCGCAAGTTCGACGCGCTCGGGCAGGCGCTCTTCCAGATAGTCGACGACGCGCCGCAGCTTCCACGGCGCCAGGCCGCTGCCGTCGGCGGCCGACTGCGCCGGATCGGCCTGCACCGGATCGGCCAGGAGCCGTGCCATGATCGCGGCGGTCAGCCCGTCACCATAGAGTTGTGTCGAGGGATCGGGGTCGTTCACCGCCTCGGAGAGCAGCTTGACCAGGGACCAGATGCGGTCGTCGGAAAAGCGCAGCCGTGGCGTCGCGATCACCTCGGCGTCGATTTTCGTCTCCAGCCGCTCGCCGAGTGCCGCGAAATCCAGAGCGAGCGTCGCGTCCTTCACGAAGCGCGCGTCGTCGCTATAGCCCCACATCTCCATGCCGGCAGGGGCGAAGTCCATGTGCCTGGGAGTATAGCCGACGGGGCAAGGCCGGTTCGCGCGCAGCCGTGGCTCACAGGGACTGCCGACCTCCTCAAGCAAGGTGACCAGGCGGGTTTCCGTCTGGTGGCGAAATTTGTGGGACACCCTGCCGGCGCCCTGCCATTCGCTGACCTCTACCCACACGCCGTTCCACGACCGCCGCGACACCGAAAGGTCGAGAACGTTTTCGGGCAGAGACGCCACAGTATCTGTGAATGCCGCCATCAATGATCACTCCGGTTATCCAAACCACGTCGATCAACGAATTCAGGGAAAGCCAAATGGGGTGGCAATCTCAATAGCGCGATGGCAAAATTACTGCATCGAAGCATAGCAGATGCGCACAGTCCTGTCGCCGTTTTCGGCCCCATGGCCGGCGGCGGGGGTTTCATACCGGCGACCCCATTCACCGTCATCCTTCGCTTTCGCTCAAGGATGGCACGTCATTCCGCAGGCTCGCGGGTGCAATCTGCCGCGACCAACCGGATTCCGGGAACCTTCCGGGCAGAGGCCAGCACCTGCAAGCGGCTGTGTTCGCAATTCCGCGGCTGATTCGGACTGCTATTCGCAGAATTGAACAGTGCCACCCGCAAGCCGGTGCGGCATGATTTTCCCGAACCGACATCGAGCGAAGCCGCCTCGCCCATCCATGGCACGCGCCGTCGCGGACCTCTGAATGCGACAGGTCGCGAGACGTCGACCATCGGAGTGAGCGCCGGCGCCTTCCTTCTCTCGCCCGGCAAGGCGCCGCCGCAGCCCGAGAGCCCACAAAGCCAAAGGAAGCCTGACCATGAGCACCATCACCACCAAGGATGGAACCGGGATCTTCTACAAGGATTGGGGCCCGCGGAACGGCCAGCCCATCGTCTTCTCCCACGGCTGGCCGCTGACCTCGGATGCCTGGGACGCGCAGTTGCTCTTCTTCGGCGCGAAGGGCTATCGCGTCATCGCCCATGACCGGCGTGGCCATGGCCGCTCCGACCAGCCCCGGGACGGCAACAACATGAATCAGTACGCCGACGATCTGGCCGAGCTGATCGAGACGCTGGATCTCCGCGATGCCGTCCTGATCGGCCATTCGACCGGCGGCGGCGAGGTGGCCCGCTACATCGGGCGGCACGGTTCGCGCCGGATCGCCAAGGTTGTCCTTCTCGGCGCTGTGCCGCCGCTGATGCTGAAGACGGCCGACAATCCGCACGGCACGCCCATCGAGGTCTTCGACTCGATCCGGGATAACGTCGCGTCCAACCGCTCGCAATTTTACTATGACCTGACCATTCCTTTCTATGGCTTCAATCGCGAGGGCGTCGCGGTCAACGAGGGCTTCCGCGAGAGCTTCCGCATGCAGGGTCTCGTGGGCGGCATCAAGGGCCAGTACGACTGTATCCACGAGTTTTCTGAAGTCGATTACAGCGATGATCTGAAGGCGATCGACAAGCCCACCCTGATCATCCACGGCGACGACGACCAGATCGTGCCGATCAAGGCCTCCGCCGAGAAGGCCGCGAGGCTGGTCCGGGGCGCGATCCTCAAGGTCTACGAGGGGGGCAGCCATGGTCTCGCCCAGGTCGATGCCGAGCGCTTCAACGCCGACGTGCTCGACTTCGTCAGGGCGTGATCCCGGAACGGGACGGCGGATCGGGCGGCGCTCCCGCCCGGGAACTGCGGTTCCCGGCGGGGTGCAGGTCCGAGGATGTCTGGAGAGGAGCCATATGAGCACCACGTCGACGCCCATCCGTATCGGGTATTGTCTCTCGCTGACGGGGCCGCTCGCCGGCAACAGCCGGTCGGCGCAGCTCGCCCATGAGATCTGGCGGGACGACGTCAACAGCCGATGCGGCCTGCTGGGCCGCCCTGTCGAGCTTGTCTGCTATGACGACCACGCGGACGCTTCACGTGTTCCCGGTCTTTACAAGCGGCTGATGGATGAAGATCGGGTCGATCTCGTCATCGGCGGCTACGGCACCAACAGCCTCCTGCCGGCGATGCCCTTGATCATGGAGCGGGAGCGCTTTTTCGTCGGGCTCATGGGCCTCGGCGTGAACAACAGCTTCGGCTATCCGAACTACTTCGCCATGATCCCCACCGGACCGGATCCGAACGCGGCGCTGACCGAAGGGTTTTTCGAGCTCGCCGCCGCGCAGACGCCTCGGCCACGCACCGTGGCGCTGGTTTCGGCGGATGCGGAGTTCTCGCGCAACCCGGTCCTGGGCGCAAAAGCCAATGCGGTGAAGCACGGCTTTCGAATCGTCCACGAAACGACCTACCCGCTGACGACCGCGAGCTTCACGCCGATCATGGATGCTGTCGCCGAAAGCGATTGCGACCTCTTGTTCCTCTGCTCCTATCTCGCGGACTCTGTCGGGCTGATGCGGGCGATCCACGCCCATCGCTTCAGACCGCGCATGGTGGGCGGCGCGATGATCGGTCCGCAAAACACTTCGATCAGGACCACCCTCGGCCCGCTGTTGAACGGTCTCGTCAATTACGAATATTGGGTGCCCGTCCCCGGGATGATGTTTCCCGGCGTGCGCCGGATGATCGACGCCTATCAGGAGCGGGCCGGCTACGCCGGCGTCGATGCGCTCGGGCACTATATGGCGCCACTGGCCTATGCCCAGATGCAGGTCGTCGCGCAGGCCATCGAGGCGACCGGTGGCCTTGATGACATCATCCTATCGACCTTCACCAGCGAGGAAACCTTCGACACGGTCATGGGCAAGATCCGATTCGGCAAGAATGGGGAATGGGCGCAGCCGCAAGTCCTGCAGGTTCAGTTTCGCGACATAGCCGGACACGAGGCCGAGCAGTTCAAGGACGGATCGAGACAGATCGTTGTCTCACCCGGCAGACTGGCATCGGGGCCGTTGATCTTTCCCTATGCCGACGCACTTCGATCTGGCCGGTAAGCACCCGGCCGCCGCCCGCAAGCCCAGGAGAGGAAGACGCTTATGAGCTGGAACCCGGCGATCGAGCCCGGCTGTCCCGACGAGGTCGGGATCGACGCAATCGAAACCCTCATCGTCCCGCGTTCGCGCGACCTCGGCGGTTTCGAGGTGCGTCGCGCCCTGCCGGCACCGAAGCGGCAGATGGTGGGGCCCTTCATCTTCTTCGACCAGGCCGGGCCGGCCGAACTGCTGAGCGGGCAGGGCGTCGACGTCCGGCCTCATCCGCACATCGGTCTCGGCACGGTTACCTATCTGTTCAAAGGCGACTTCCATCACCGCGACAGCACCGGCGCCGATCAGATCATCAGCCCCGGCGCGCTGAACTGGATGATCGCCGGGCGTGGCGTCACCCACTCGGAGCGTACCTCCGCGGCGGCCCGGACCGGTCCGAACAGCCTGTTCGGGATACAGACCTGGTTGGCCCTGCCCGAAAGCCACGAGGACGTGGCGCCCAGCTTCGAGCACCACGGCAAGGAAGCGCTGCCCGTGATCGAGGACGGCGGCGTCTCGGTTCGGCTCATTCTCGGCAAGGCCTACGGCGAGGCTGCACCCGCGACCCTGTTCTCGGAGACCTTCTACGCCGATGTGCAACTCAAGCCGGGAAGCCGGCTGCCCCTGCCGGACGACCACGAGGACAGAGGCCTCTATATCGTCGAAGGCTCCGTCTCGATCGCCGGCCAGACTTTCGAGGCGTCTCGGATGATGGTCTTCCGCCCCGGCGACCGGATCACGGTCGCGGCCGGCGACCGGGGCGCGCGGCTGATGATCCTCGGGGGGGCCACGCTCGGCGGACCGCGTTACATCTGGTGGAACTTCGTCGCCTCGTCCCGGGAGCGCATCGAAGCCGCCAAGGCCGAATGGCGCGCCGAGACATGGGGCGAGGGGCGCTTCGACCTGCCGGTCGACGACCGGGATGAGCACATCCCCCTTCCGGGCTGAGCGGCGTCGAAGGGGGCAACGTCGCGGATGCCGTTCAGGCGCCCCGATATCGAGTGACAGACATTCGTACAGAGCGTATGCCGGAAGGAGCAAAGCGCCATGAACAGCAACTGGCCCCATCTCGACTACCTCGGTTGGCGCGAGACGTGTTCGGCTCTGCACCTCTACCTGCAGATCGCCGGCAAGTACCGGCTGGCGCATACGCCGTGGCTGAACCATTCGTGGCACGCGACCTTCTATGTCACCCCGCAGGGTCTCGCCTCCTCGCCGATACCCGACGGACCGGGCATCGAGATCCTCTTCGATCTTCGCGAGCACAGGGTCGTGGGCACCGGCGGCGAAGGCCGCCGGGCGTCGTTCGAACTCGGGCCGTCCACGGTCGCGGCGTTCCATGCGAGCTTCGTGCAGCTGATTTCACAACTCGGCGGCACCCCGACCTTCAATGGGCAACCGAACGAGGTGCCCAACCCGGTGCCATTCGCCGAGGATCATCGCGACCGGCCCTATGACCGCGATGCCGTTCAACGCTTCCATCGGGCGTCGATAGCGGTCGACAGGGTCTTCAATCGCTTCCGCACCTCCTTCCTCGGCAAATCCAGTCCCGTTCATCTGTTCTGGGGCAGCTTCGACCTGGCGGTTACCCGCTTTTCGGGACGGCGTGCGCCGCTCCACCCCGGCGGCATTCCCGCCTTGCCGGACCAGGTGGCGCAGGAGGCTTACGACCGCGAGGTCTCGTCGGCGGGCTTCTGGCCGGGTGGCGGCGGCATCGACTATCCCGCCTTCTACGCCTACGCCTATCCGGCGCCGGCCGGATACCGGGCCGCGAGCGTCCGGCCCGATGCCGCATTCTGGCACGAGGGCCTGTCCGAATTCGTCCTGCCCTACGATGCCGTGCAGTCGGCGGCCGATCCCGACGAAGCGCTGATGGCCTTTCTCGTCTCGACCTACGAGGCCGCCGCCGATCTCGGCGGATGGGACCGCGATCTCCTCGAATGCGCGCATGGACAGCCGCGCCGGGTCCGCTCCCCGGACGCGGTCCTGGCGAAGGAGGCGTCGTCGACCGGCGACGAAGAGGTTGAGCGGGAGGATGACACATCGAAAGGGCGCTATCGGGTGGTCGTCGACGGGCTTGAAGGCGTGATGACCTATAGCCGGGCCGGCAAGGGACTGATCATCATCGACCATACCGAAGTTCCAGCGGCCTTGCGCGGCCGCAAGATCGGCGAGCGACTGGTGCGCCGGGCGGTCGAGGACGCCCGCCGCGACGGGGTCGCCATCCTGCCGCTCTGCCCCTTCGCGAAGGCGCAGATAGACCGTCATCCGGAGTGGCAGGACGTGGTGCGCCGGTCAAAGACCTGATGGCGGGCCCGGACCGGGGCGGTGCCGGTCTACGCCTTTCCTTTCCGGCCCGGGTCCGGCACATCCTGTACGCCACCGATGCCGTCGAGGCGCTCAACTCCAAGCTGCGGCGGGCGGGGGCGCCCGAGGCCGTTTCCCGACCGGTAAGGTCGCCGTGAAGCTGCGTTTTCGATCTTGAATCAGGCCGGGAAAGAGTGGACCATGCCAGCGCGTGAATGGTGCATGGCCAAGGCCCGGTTCGCCGTTCTCTTCGGCGACCGCTCCGCGAAAGCAAGGGCCTGATTATGATCGATCAGCCCGCCCGCGCACGGGATTTCGGACAGTCCCGGCCTCACGCGGGGGAGAACCCTCCGTTCCTGCTCACGACGTCGTCGCCCGGCCGGAGCCAGCGGCGACTCGCGGTCTGCGTGCTGGTGGTGCTGGTCGGCGCGCTGGTTGTCACGGCGCCCTTCGCGCGCATCCCGCTGGAGAATACCGAGGCCCTGCTGCCGGCCTATGCCGCCGCGGTATTTGTCAACGAGGTGATCACCGCTTCCTTGCTGCTGGCACTGTTTTCGGTTCAGCGCTCGCGCGCGGTGTTCGCCCTGTCAATCGGCTATCTCTTTTCAGGGGTGATGGTCATTCCGTGGGCGCTCACATTCCCCGGGGTGTTCGAATCGCTCGGCCTGCCGGATGCCGGGCTGCAGAGCACCGCGGCGATTGCCACCCTGCGGCGCCTCGGCTTTCCGATCTTTGTGCTCGCCTATGCGCTGCTCGAGGATTCCGGCTCCTCGGCCCGGGTTTCGCACGGCTCGGCACGGAGCGTCATTCTTGCCGGCGTCGCCGGAGTCGTGGCAATCGCGTGCGGCTCGACCTGGCTCATCGTCACCAGCGACGACGCCTTGCCCGGATTCATGAAAGACACCAGGAACGTTGCAGCCCCCTGGCAGTACGTTCCAGCTACGGCGGTCTGTCTCTACCTGGTCGGCCTCTGCGTTCTCTGGATCCGGCCGCGCTCGGTTCTCAACCTCTGGCTGATGGTTGTGCTGTGCACGCTGCTCATCGAGATTGTCATTCTCTCCTATCTCAGCGCCGGTCTTCGCCTCAGCCTCGGCTGGTGGGCAGGACGGCTCTACGGCCTGCTCTCTGCGAGCCTGGTCCTGCTGGTCCTTCTGTCGGAGAAGACGACACTCTATGCACGGCTCGTCCGCTCGGTTTCAGCGGAGCGCCGCGCCCGCGAGGCCCGGCTTACGGCGATGGAGGCATTGTCGGCCTCGATCGCTCACGAGGTCAACCAGCCTTTGGCGAGTATGGTGACGAATGCCGATGCCGGCTTGCGCTGGCTCGGCAGGCAGAGCCCCAATGTCGACGAGGCGCGCGCTGCGCTGAAGCGCATCGTCGATGATGGCCATCGCGCCGCCAAGGTGATCGAGGGCATAACGACGATGTTCAAGAAGGGTGCACAGGAACGGGTTTCGGTGAACATGAACCGGCTCATCGAGGAGACCCTCCGGCGCTGCCGGGACGAGGCGCGGCTCGGCCGGATATCTGTTCAGGCCGAACTCGACGCGGATCTGCCGCCGGTGATGGGGAGTCCCGTCCAGCTTCAGCAGGTCATCTCGAACCTGGTCGCGAACGCCATCGACGCCATGACGGCTGTCGCCGGCCGAAAGCGTGTCATCTGCATCAGGTCCGCACGCCGGAATTCGGATGCCATTCTGGTTTCGGTGGAAGATTCGGGCACCGGGCTGGATCCCAAATACAGGGATAGGATCTTCGAGCCCTTCTTTACGACGAGATCCGACGGGATGGGCATGGGCCTCATGTTCTGCCAATCGGTCATCGAAGCCCACGGCGGGCGGCTGTGGGTGACCGACAACGAGCCGCATGGCGCGATCTTTCATTTCACGCTGCCGAGTGCCGACGATCCCCCCTCCACCGCCGGGGCTACGGTACGATGAGCACCGACCAATCCATCGTTTTCATTGTCGACGATGACCCTTCGATGCGCGCGTCCATCGAGAGCCTCCTGCGCTCCGTGGGGCACTCGACCCGGGCCTTCGCAACGACTCACGAGTTCTCCCTCGGCGAGCAACCGGACGTGCCGGGCTGCCTGGTGCTCGACGTCCGATTGCCGGGCAGGAGCGGGTTGGAGTTTCAACAGCAGCTGGCCAGGTCGAACAACCGGCTTCCCATAGTCTTCATCACCGGACATGGCGATGTCCCGATGTCCGTGACCGCGATGAAGGCAGGCGCTATCGAGTTTCTCGTGAAGCCGTTTCGCGATCAGGATCTGCTCGATGCCGTTCATAGGGGCATCGAGATCGACCGCGCGCACAGAGCGGAAGCGACGATGCTCGCCGAACTGCGGCAACGCTTCGAATCCCTCACGCCGCGCGAACGCCAGATCATGGCGCCCGTTGCCGCGGGCCGGCTGAACAAGCAGATTGCGGCGGAACTCGATCTCAGCGAGATCACGGTCAAGATCCATCGCGCCCAGGTCATGCGCAAGATGCAGGCGAATTCCCTGCCGGACCTGGTGCGTATCGTCGACAGGCTGGCTGCCGGCACCACAAAGCCCTAGGTGGCCGAAACCAGAGTATAATTGCTCCCACCCACCTGATTTTTCCATCTTTCCCGTGGCGCACCCGGCTGTTGCGCGCATGACACGGCGTCAGGCCCGGCGGAAGCCGCCGGCCGGGGCAGGGGAAAGCATGGTGATGTCCGACGACTCTCTGATCGCCGTTGTCGACGATGACGAATCGGCCCGTGAGGCGGTCGCGGGCCTCGTCAGGTCGCTCGGCTTCCTTGCCGCCGAGTTCGGGAGCGCCGCCGATTTCCTCGCATCCGATCAACGGTCGCGGACGGCCTGCCTGATTGCAGACGTGCGGATGCCGGGGGTGACCGGGCCCGAGCTCTACAGCCATCTGATGGCGTCTGGCACCCCGATCCCGACGGTTCTCATCACCGCCTATGCCCGGGAAGCGGCCCGGGATCGTGCCCTGAAGTCCGGTATCCGATGCTACCTGGCGAAGCCGCTCGATCCCGACGAGCTTCTCGCCTGCATCCGCTCGGCCATCGGCGACGGGAAGGGGCGGATCGAATGAACAACGGCATCGGCGCCCGAGCCCCGAGGAGCCGCGACCCGGCGGCTGCGGAGCCGGTCCCGGTTCCGCGATATCGGGGCTGTGGAGATTGGGAATATTCATCAGTCGCGTTGGAGAGAAAGCCATGTCTCAACTCCAGCCCTATCTCCTCTCGCTTTTCGTCGGCATCGGCATCGGCGTGATCTACGGCTTGGTTTCCGTGCGGTCGCCGGCGCCTCCGATCATCGCTCTGCTCGGACTGCTCGGCATGCTCGCCGGTGAAGCCGCCGTTCAGTGGCTGAAGGGCCACACGAACATCGTCCAGGCCTGCCTGCACGAAAAGTCCTTCGCCGTTCGTTCGCCCGACGAAGCGGCAAAGAAAAGCGACGCGGCCTGATGCGCATCGCTCGATTTTCCCATTACCCGAAAGTAGGAGGGCTCCCATGTCCGCGAAGCTCGACGTTCTGACGCCCGAGAACAGTCAGCTCATCTTCATCGACCAGCAGCCGCAGATGGCCTTCGGCGTCCAGTCGATCGACCGGCAGGCGCTGAAGAACAACGTCGTCGGTCTCGCCAAGGCGGCAAAGGCATTCGACATCCCGACCACGATCACGACGGTGGAGACCGAGAGCTTTTCCGGCCACACCTATCCCGAGTTGCTCGCGGTCTTTCCCGAAGCTCCGCTCCTGGAGCGCACCTCGATGAACTCCTGGGATGATCTGAAGGTGCGTGAGGCATTGGCCGCCAACGCCGCCGAGGGACGCAAGAAGATCGTCGTCTCGGGCCTCTGGACCGAGGTCTGCAACTGCACCTTCGCGCTGTCCTGCCTCGCCGACACCGACTACGAAATCTACATGGTGGCCGACGCTTCGGGCGGAACCTCGCTCGACGCGCACAACTACGCCATGGATCGCATGGTTCAGGTCGGGATCGTCCCGGTGACCTGGCAGCAGGTCCTTCTGGAATGGCAGCGCGACTGGGCGCGACGCGACACCTATGAGGCCGTCATGGCGATCGTGAAGGAGCATTCCGGAGCCTACGGCATGGGCGTCGATTACGCCTATACCATGGTCCACAAGGCTCCCGAGCGCGTCCCGCACGGCCCCACCGCCGCGCCCCGGCCCGCGGCCTGACCGGCTCGATCGGCACGGCTGGTCCGACGGTATCGTCGGACCAGCCGCCGGCTCTGCGCACGAATGAGCAGACCCCGGGTGCCGCTGCGGTGCTCTGCTCCCTGACGAAAGATCCGGCGCGAAGGAGAACGCCATGCCTGCCAAGGATCTGATCATCGTAAACGCCAAGGTGACGACGCTCGACCGGCAGAACCCGGCCGCAGACGCGATCGCCATCCGAGACGGCCGCTTCCTGCTCGTCGGCGAGGAGGCGGCGGTCCGTGCCGCCGCGCCGGAGGCAGCGATCATCGACGCCAGGGGACGGTGCGTCATTCCGGGGCTCATCGACAGCCATATCCACATCATCCGCGGCGGCCTGAACTACAATCTGGAGCTGCGATGGGACGGCGTGCCGAGCCTCTCCGAGGCGATGGCGATGCTGAGGGCCCAGGTCGAGCGGACGCCGGCGCCGCAGTGGCTGCGTGTCGTGGGCGGCTTCACCGAGCACCAGTTCGCGGAGAAGCGCCTGCCGACCCTGGAAGAACTCAATGCGGCCGCGCCCGATACACCGGTCTTCATCCTGCACCTCTACGATCGCGCCTTGCTCAACGCCGCCGCCCTGCGTGCGGTCGGCTACACCAAGGACACCCCCGACCCCCCCGGCGGCGAGATCGTCAGGGACGGCAGCGGCAATCCGACCGGACTGCTCCTGGCACAGCCCAACGCGACGATTCTCTACTCGACCCTGGCCAAGGGGCCGAGGCTGCCGCCCGAGTACCAGATGAATTCAACCCGCCACTTCATGCGCGAGATAAATGCGCTCGGCGTGACCAGCGTGGTCGATGCCGGCGGCGGCTTCCAGAACTATCCCGACGACTACGAAATCATCGAGAAGCTGCATGCCGACGGCCAGATGACGGTCCGCATCAGCTATAACCTCTTTACCCAGAAGCCCAAGGAGGAACTCGCGGACTTTTCCTCCTGGGTGAAACAGGTCTCGCCCGGCCAGGGCGACGACACCTATCGCCACAACGGCGCCGGCGAGATGCTGGTCTACTCCGCGGCCGATTTCGAGGATTTCCGGGTCGAGCGGCCGGACATGCCGTCGAGCATGGAGGCCGATCTCGAGCCGGTCGTCCGCCTGCTGGCAGAAAACCGCTGGCCCTGGCGGCTGCACGCGACCTACGATGAAACGATCGATCGCGCGCTCGACGTTTTCGAGAAGGTCGACCGCGACGTCCCGCTGGCGGGCATCAACTGGTTCTTCGATCACGCCGAGACGATCAGCGACCGCAACATCGACCGGATCGCCGCACTTGGCGGCGGCATAGCCGTGCAGCACCGGATGGCGTTCCAGGGCGAGTATTTCGTGGAGCGCTATGGAGCGAAAGCCGCCGAGCGCACACCGCCGATCCGCCGGATGATGGAAGCCGGCGTGCCGGTGGGGGCTGGCACCGATGCGACCCGCGTGGCCAGCTACAATCCCTGGGTGTCGCTCTCCTGGCTGGTGACCTCAAGGACCGTCGGCGGCCTCGCCCTCTATCCGCAGCACAATCGCCTCGACCGCGAAACGGCACTGCGCCTCTGGACCGAAGCGAACACCTGGTTCTCGAACGAGCAGGGCAAGAAGGGGCAGATCAAGGCGGGACAACTGGCCGATCTCGCCGTGCTGTCCGATGACTATTTCGCGGTGCCGGAAAGCGACATCGTGCACCTGCGGTCGGTCCTCACTCTTCTCGGCGGCGAGGTCGTGCATGGAGACGGCGACTATGCCCCCCTCGCACCTGACCTTCCCGCGCCGATGCCCGATTGGTCGCCGGTCGCGACGGTTGGCGGCTATCACAAGACGAAAGAAGCGCGTGCCAAGCTGGCAATGAATTGCGGTTGCGCCAGGAACTGCATCCTGCACGGGCACGACCATGCCGCAGCCCTCGGCGCCCAGGTGCCGGCTTCGGACGCCCGCACCTTCTGGGGTGCCCTCGGATGCAGTTGCTGGGCGGTCTGATTTCGGCAGAGGAAAGGAACGGCCATGAGCGAGACGCGGCCGGAGAAAGCAGCCGACCCATCCGGACCGCTCGGCTTCCCGGTCTTTCGGGCGCTCTGGATCGCGACGATCGTTTCCAATGTCGGCACCTGGATGCACGACGTCGGCGCCGGTTGGCTCATGACCTCGCTGTCGCCGAGCCCGCTGCTCGTCGCGCTGGTCCAGACGGCGACGACGCTGCCGATGTTCCTCCTTGCGCTTCCAGCCGGTGCACTCGCCGACATTGTCGACCGACGCAAGATGCTGATGGCGGCCCAACTGCTAGGCCTGCTCGCCGCGGCTCTCCTGGCGATCGTGACATTGCTGGACCTGGTGACGCCCGAGGTGCTGCTGGCCGGGACCTTCGTGCTCGGCATCGCGGCGGCACTCAGTGCCCCGGTGTTCCAGGCGATCGTGCCGGAGCTGGTGGACAAACAGGCATTGCCGGACGCCATTGCGCTGAACAGTCTCGGCGTCAACATCTCGCGCGCGATCGGGCCGGCGCTCGGCGGTGTCATCGTCGCTCTCGCCGGGACCCCGGCCGTGTTTGCGTTGAATGCGCTGTCGGTGGTGGCCGTTCTGGTGGTTCTGTTCACCTGGAAGCGCCCTCAGACGGCTGGAACCCTGCCGCCCGAGCACTTCTTCGGCGCACTGAAGGCGGGCTACCGCTACACGCGCCATTCGCCGGCGATGCGCCTTGTGCTGGTCCGGGCGGTCGGCTTTTTCCTTTTCGGCAGCGCACTCTGGGCGATGCTGCCGCTCATCGCGCGGCACGGGCTCCGGCTCGATGCCGCCGGCTACGGCGCTCTTCTCGGCTGCATGGGCGGGGGAGCGGTCGTGGGCGCGATCCTGCTGAAGCGGCTGCGCAGGACGATTCCCGCCAACGCGATATCCGTCGGGGCGACGCTGCTCTTCGCTCTGTCGACATTGGCGCTCGCCCTGGCCGCCAATGCCTGGATCGCCGGTTCGGTCATCTTCGCCGCCGGCCTCGCCTGGATCGGGATGCTGACGTCGCTGAACGTAGCGGCGCAGATGGCCTCGCCGGGATGGGTGAAGGCACGCGCGCTCGCCGTCTATCTGCTCGCGTTTCAGGGAGCGATGACCGGCGGGAGCATCCTGTGGGGCTCGCTGGCCGCCGGCACCAGCGTTCCTGCGGCACTGGTGGTGGCGGCCGTCGGGCAGGCTGCGGCCCTGATCCTGGCCTTCCGCTGGCGCCTGCCGCGGGATTCGGCCACCGATCTGGCGCCCTCGAACCACTGGGCGGAACCGGTGGTATCCGTCCAGCCGGCAGACGACCGGGGGCCGGTTCTCATCGAGATCGAGTATCGGGTCGAGCCTGCGCGACTTGCCGAATTCGTGTCAGCCCTGCGCAGGTTCTGCTCCGTGAGACAGCGTGACGGCGCCATCCGCTGGGACGTCTGGGAGGATGTTGCCGAGCCGGGCCGGGTCGTCGAAAGCTTCGTCGTCGAGAGCTGGGTCGAGCATCAGCGCCAGCACGCTCGGGTGACACGTGCCGATCAGCTGGATCAGGAAACACTCCACGATTTCCATCTGGGCGACCGGCCGCCCGTCGTTCGGCATTTGCTGAGACCACTGTGACCGACCCGGGCACGCGGGACCGGCGGTCCCGCAGACCGGCACTGCGCACACTCTGCGGCAGCATACAACGGCTTACTCCTACTGATCTACGAATTCGGAGGGGTTTTACACCCTGAAATTTCTGACGATCGGCAGGGTGCGCTCCCGGTGTTGTCTCTATTTGGTCGGGATGCCCAAACCGCTTCCGCCGACTGCCGACGCAGTGGCTTTCGATTCCTATTTGGATGAGCTTGCCGCGGCGATGCGCCGGCAGATCCTGCCGGTGATGCAGGCGCGCGGTCCGGTGCGCTTCCGGAGCATCGACGAGACCGGTATGCCCTGGAAGGGCGGGCATTCAGTCGGGGTGGCGCGGCAGTACTGCGGCGAGTTGGGCAAGATTGAGAGCTTGTTCGTAGCAGGGGCGCGCCGGCTCGCGGTGGCCGGGATGCAATTTTGGCGAGAGCCGGAGTGTTCCGGCGGGGATCGGTCTGGTAGCTCTGCTGTCCTCGTTCTGACCGCACGGATGCGCAGTTTATGGGCACCGCCGTTCGTCCCGCAAGCACCACTCCGGCCTCCCGGGACGCGTTCTCGGATATTGATGCCTTCGTCGAGAAGGTGCTGGTCTAACTGATGGCGATGGCGGCGGACGGTACGCGGCCGACCCGCCGCGGCCCCCGAGCGCCCATTACCGGAGCCGCCCTGCGCAAGACGATCATGGCCATCTGGTGTGTGTGCTTCTGCGGCATGCAATGGTGCGCCATCGGCCAGCTCTCGGGCATTCCCTTCGGCACGCTGTACGCGCTGTTCGCCCGCTGGACCCGGCTCGGGCTCTGGCGCCGCTTGCTCGACCGACTGCGCCGGACGTGGCGCTTGGCCTGCGGCGACACGGCGGAGCCGAGTTGCTTCGCGCGGGGCGTGGACGGCGGCAAGAAGATCCGCGGCGTGAAGGTTATCATCGCGGTCGAGACGTACGGCCTCCCGCTGGCGATCGATGCTGCGCCGGCCAGCGTGCATGACACCAAAGGCATCGTCCCGGTCCTGCGCCAGCTCGCCGGACGCGGGTTCCAAGGACCGGCGATCGGCGATCTCGGCTATCGCGGCGAGCGCCTCGCCAAAGCCGGGGAGTCGCTCGGTATCACGGTCCAGCCGATCGCCCGCGGCCGCGACGGGGTGTTCATCCCCAGCGAAATCGCCCGGGTCGTGGAGCGTTCCTTCAGCTGGATCAGCCGCTACCGTCGATTGGACACCATCGTCGAACGGATGAAGGAGCACCTCGTCGCGTTCGTCGAAATCGCCTTCGTCTCAATCCTCGCACGGCGCCTCAAGAGGCTCATTCTCCGGGATGTCAGCGCGTGACGTCCACGAACTGGTTCTGAGTCCGACGACCTTGGCCCGCTTCTTCGCTGCGGCCAGATCCTTCGTCTGAAGGGATTCCAGCCACTGCACCTTGCCGGCTTTCCCGTACCCGATGTGCGGACGGATTGCCGCGGGAATTGCCCGGCGGAAATACCAAACGCCCGACTTCGGATGATTATGGAGGTACGACATGGCAGCCACGATTGTATCACCCCTTCGTATCACCGGGGGTGTCAAGTAGCTGATTTTTGCGGAATTTCGCCGGATCAACCACTTGCGGGTGGTTGGCGTCCCCAAGGGGATTCGAACCCCTGTCGCCGCCGTGAAAGGGCGGTGTCCTAGGCCTCTAGACGATGGGGACCGCGTGGACGCGAGAGAACTAGCCGCACCGCGCGGACAAATCAAGGGTTTTTCTGCGCGGGCCGGCCGGGGACGATGTCGGGGCGGGGCGGGGCGCGCAGGGGGCCGAGGTCGCGCTCCAAAGCCTCGGCCGCGGCGCGGGCGGCGGCGCGGTCGCGCTCCAGGGCGTCCATGTCGCTTTGACGCTCCCCGACCGTCGGGATGTCGGTGGGCCGCGGCGGCACCGTGGCGAGGTTGGGATAAGCCGTCTCCGTGCCCGCCATGGGACGGATCGGGCTGTCGGGGATCTCGCGCTGCGGGCCGGTCAGGCTGCCGATCAGACCGCTGTCGAGGGTGCGGTCGCTGCACCCGGCGGTGAGCGCGGCGGCCAGGGCGGCGGTGACGGCCGCGGCCAGGGCCTTCGTGGCATACCCTTGTCTCATGCAACCCCCGCAATGCTGGCGCGCGTGGCCATCGGTGGCCGGAGCGACGACATGAAAACGTAACCGGACCGTTGCCGAACCCTCACGCGGGATCCGTATGGATTCCCGCGCCGCGTCCGCACGCCGGCGCACGAAGCCCGTTCAAAAACCGGCCGGGTTTGTATAAACCTGACGAAGCCCAGACCTGAAGCCCAAACTCGTCAAAAAAGGACCGCACCCATGGCCGAACACCAGGCCCCTGACGTGAAGCTGCCGGACCCCGTGGAACTCTCGCGCGCGATGACCCGCATCGCCGAGCAGAGCCAGCGTCTCGTCACCGACTTCCTGTCCCGTCAGGCCGGCGACGGCGCCGCCAAGGCGAACCCCGATCCGATGGGCGTCGGCAGCGCGTTCCTGGAGATGACGGCCCGCATGATGGCCGACCCGGCCAAGCTGATGAAGGCCCAGATGTCCCTGTGGCAGGACTATCTGACCCTGTGGCAGCGCACCACCCAGCGCCTGATGGGCCAGGAGGCGGCGCCCGTCATCACCCCCGCCAAGGATGACCGCCGGTTCAAGGATTCGGCCTGGGACGAGAACACCCTGTTCGACTTCATCAAGCAGTCCTACCTGCTGTCGGCCCGCTGGATGCAGTCCACCGTCAGCGAGGTGGACGGCCTGGATGACCACACCGCCCGCAAGGTCGATTTCTACACCCGCCAGTTCGTCGACGCCATGGCGCCCTCCAACTTCGTCATGACCAACCCGGAGGTGCTGCGCACCACCGTGGAGACCGGCGGCGAGAACCTGGTGAAGGGGCTGGAGCACCTGCTGAAGGACCTGGAGCGCGGCAAGGGCGAGCTGCGCATCTCCATGACCGATTACAACGCCTTCCAGGTCGGCAAGAACATCGCGGTCACCCCCGGCAAGGTCGTCTTCCAGACCGACCTCATGCAGCTCATCCAGTACACGCCGACCACCGAACAGGTGAACAAGCGGCCGCTGATGATCGTGCCGCCGTGGATCAACAAGTACTACATCCTCGATCTGCGCGAGAAGAACAGCTACATCAAGTGGGCGGTGGACCAGGGCCACACCGTCTTCGTGCTGTCGTGGGTGAACCCGGACGAGAAGCTGGCGCGCAAGACCTTCGAGGACTACATGTTCGAAGGCCCGCTGGCGGCCCTCGACGCGATCCGGCAGCAGACCGGCGAAGAGGACGTCAACGCCATCGGCTACTGCCTGGGCGGTACCCTGCTGTCCGCCACCCTGGCCTACATGGCGGCGAAGAACGACGACCGCATCAAGTCGGCCACCTTCTTCACCACCATGACCGACTTCGCCGAAGCCGGTGAGCTGTCGGTGTTCATCGACGAGGAACAGCTCTCCTTCATCGAGAGCCAGATGAACGAGCGCGGCTATCTCGACGGCGCGAAGATGGCCACCACCTTCAACATGCTGCGCGCCAACGACCTGATCTGGTCGTTCGTGGTGAACAACTACCTGCTGGGCAAGGACCCGTTCCCCTTCGACCTGCTGTACTGGAACGGCGATTCCACGCGCATGCCCGCGGCGATGCACAGCTATTACCTGCGCAACATGTACCAGAAGAACCTGCTGGTGCAGCCGGGGGCGCTGACCCTGGGCGGCGTGCCCATCGACCTGCGGAAGATCAAGACGCCGTCCTTCTTCCTGTCCACCCGCGAAGACCACATCGCGCCGTGGAAGAGCACCTACGCTGCCACCCAGACCTTCGCCGGGCCGGTCAAGTTCGTGCTGGCGGCCTCCGGCCACATCGCCGGCGTCGTCAACCCGCCGGCGGCGGAGAAGTACTGCTACTGGACCAACACCAAGCTGCCCAAGGCGCCCGACGACTGGCTGAAGGACGCCCAGCCGACCCCCGGCTCCTGGTGGCCGGAGTGGAACAAGTGGGTGGGCAAGTACGCCAACGGCAAGGTCGAGGCCCGTGACCCCGCCAAGGGTCCGCTGCCGGCCCTGGACGACGCGCCGGGGTCCTACGTCAAGGTCCACATCGCCTGATGCCGGCTCCGGCCGGGAACGCCCGGCCATGAAAGAGAACGGCCCCGGGGGATCGCTCCCCCGGGGCCGTTTTCATGAGCCCGGTACGGTGCCGCCGGTCACGAACTCGGCATGTTGGCGCCGCGCGGCAGGATCTGACCGCGGCGGTTGGACGGCTCGCGCACGTTCGGCCCGGTCTGGACCAGAAGCTGCGTCTCGCCCACGCCCTCGGTGGTGATGTTGGTGGCCGGCACGCCCCGGGCGACCAGCGCCTGGCGGATGGCGGCGGCGCGGCGCTCCGACAGACCCTGGTTATAGGTGGCGGGCCCGGAGGTGTCGGTGTGGCCGATCACGTGGATGCGGGCGTTCTGCCCGGTGCCCACGGCCTGCACAACGTCGGCGATGATGCGGTCGGCAGCCGGGGTGATCTCCGAACGATCCCAGTCGAAGAACACCTGATACTGCGGCTGGACCGCCGCGGCCGGCGGAGGCGTCGGCGCTGCCGCCGTCGGCGGGCAGTGATAGCTGTCCTGGTGGACGGCCGGGCCGCCCGACCCCATGACGGGGGTGTTGCCCCAGCCGATGACGGGGTTGCACCACACGGTGCCGTCGGCCGCCACGCCGGACACGACGGACGATTGGGCCATGCCCTGCGACGCGAACCCGGCGATGATCGCCGCGGACACCATCGCCAACCCGTTGCGCATGAATTTGTTCATCAGTCTTTTCCCTCCGCAATCCCTCAGCGTCTCGATGCGCGCGGCCGGCGGCAAGCCGCAGGTCTCCCGTGGCGACACCGCCGGTGCCACCTTCGACCGCGATCCCGAAACAAAGTGGGGGTTGAAATCGTTCCTGCCTATCGTACGGAAGCCCTAACGGGCTCTCCGCTTGGGCACAGCCACGGCACAGGTGACGCTTAGACCGCTCCTCCGTTCGGCTGGGCACACCCGTCCGGAGGTATTAGCAGCCCCCGTATTCGCGGGCGAGATCGACGTACAGGGCGCTCAGCCGGGCGAACTCCGCCCGCTCGGCCGCGCTCACCATGCGCACGAAGCGGGCCGGCGCGCCGGCCCACAGCTCCCCGGCCTTCACCCGCTTGCCCGGCGTCACCAGGGCGCCGGCGGCCACCATGGCGCCGGACTCCACCACCGCGCCGTCCATAATGCACGCCTTCATGCCGATGAAACAGCCGGACTCCAGCGTGCAGGCGTGCAGCAGCGCCATGTGCCCGACGGTCACCTCGTCGCCCACATAGGTCCCCTGCCCCGTGGACGAGACATGGACCACCGTGCCGTCCTGAAGGTTGCTGCGCGCACCGATGATGATGTCGTTGACGTCGCCGCGCAGCGTGCAGCCGAACCAGACGCTGCTGTCCGGGCCGATGGTCACATCCCCGGCCACCGCCGCGGTGGGCGCCACGAAAGCCGCGGGATCGATGCGCGGCCGCACGCCGCGGAAGGGCAGGATCACGCCGGACATGGGGGGAGTCTCCGCCGCGGGTTGACGGCCCCCCGCCGCCCCGGCGGCGGGCGCGGGGGACCGCTGCCACCTTACGGGAACAGGGGGGCCTGCTCCAGGCCGATGGTCTCGCCCAGGCCCATCATGACGTTCATGTTCTGCACCGCCTGGCCGGAGGCACCCTTCACCAGGTTGTCGATGACCGACACGATGATGGCGCCGCGCGCCGTGCGATCGGGGAACACCCCCATCAGGCACTGGTTGGAGCCGCGCACGTGCCGGGTGGCCGGGGCGACGCCGGCGGGGACGACGCGCACGAACGGCTCGCCCTCGTACCGGCGGGACAGGGCGTCGCGCAGGTCATCGGCGTTGGTGCCGTCGGTCATGCGCACGTAGATGGTTGCCATCATGCCGCGGTTCATCGGCACCAGGTGCGGCGTGAAGGAGACGGTGACCGGCCGGCCGGCGGCCAGCCGCAGCTCCTGCTCGATCTCCGGCATGTGGCGGTGATGGCCGACGCCGTAAGCGTTGAAGCCCTCCGACACCTCGGCGAACAGGTTCGCCTGCTTGGCATCGCGACCGGCCCCGGACACGCCGGACTTGGCGTCGATGACGATCCCGCCCGGCTCGATCAGCTCTTCCAGCAGCAGCGGCACGAGGGGCAGCAGCGAGCAGGTGGGATAGCAGCCGGGGTTGGCGACGACGCGCGCCTTGCGCACGCCCTGCCGGTTCAGCTCCGTCAGGCCGTAGGCCACCTGCGTCTGCAGCTCGGGCGCCCGGTGCTCATGCCCGTACCAGGTGGCGTACTCGGCCACGTCGTGCAGGCGGAAATCGGCCGACAGGTCGACCACGCGCAGGCTGGTGGGAATGCCCGCGACGATCTCCTGGGTGGTGCCATGGGGCAGCGCGCAGAACACCACGTCCAGCTTGTCCCACTGGACCTCCTCGATCTTCACCAGATCCGGCAGACCGCGGCCACCCAGATGGGGGAACACCTCGGCCAACGGCTTGCCGGCCTGGCGCTCGGCGGTCAGCACGTCGAGGCGGGCGGCGGGGTGGCGCAGCAGCAGGCGCACCAGTTCGGCACCGGTGTAGCCGCTGGCACCGAGAATGCCGATGCGGATCGGGGTGATGTCGTTGGCCATGGAAACTCCCTCTCGACGCGCGGGGTGCGTTGCCTGTTGGACGGTAACCGAAAAAAGGGGCGTCCCGCCCGGGACGCCCCTTTCTTTTCGACGAAGACCTGCGGGGCCGGCGCGGGCTTAGCGCTTGGAGAACTGGAAGCTGCGGCGGGCCTTGGCGCGGCCGTACTTCTTGCGCTCCACGACGCGGGCGTCGCGGGTGAGGAACCCGGCGGCCTTCAGCGGCGGCCGCAGGGCCGGCTCGAAGTAGGTCAGCGCCTTGGAGATGCCGTGGCGGACGGCACCGGCCTGGCCCGACAGGCCGCCGCCGGCGACGGTGCACAGCACGTCGAACTGGCCGGCGCGATCGACCAGGCCGAACGGCTGGTTGATCATCATGCGCAGCACCGGACGGGCGAAATAGACCTCGATGTCGCGGCCGTTGATGCTGATCTTGCCGCTGCCGGGCTTGATCCACACGCGGGCAACGGCGTCCTTGCGCTTGCCGGTGGCGTACGCACGGCCGAACTTGTCCAGCTTCGGCGCGGAGGTGTCGGCGGGCGCGGACTCGGTGCCGGCAGCCTGCAGATCCTTCAGGCTGGAAAGCGTGGTGGTGACCTGAGCCATGGAATTACGCGCTCCGCTTGTTCTTCGGGTTCATCGCGGCGATGTCGAACACGGTGGGCTGCTGCGCCTCGTGCGGGTGGGCGGGGCCCTTGTAGACCTTCAGGTGGGTCATCTGGCGACGGCCCAGCGGGCCGCGCGGCACCATGCGCTCCACCGCCTTCATGATGACGCGCTCCGGATAGCGGCCGTCGAGGATCTGGCCCTTGGAGCGCCCCTTGATGCCGCCGGGATAGCCGGTGTGCCAGTAGAAGACGTCGTCGCGGCGCTTGTTGCCGGTCAGCTTCACCTTCTCGGCGTTGACCACGACGATGTGGTCGCCGCAGTCCATGTGGGGGGTGTAGGTCGGCTTGTGCTTGCCGCGCAACATGTTCGCCAGGATGCTGGCGAGCCGGCCGAGAACGACGCCGTCGGCGTCGACGACGTACCACTTCTTGTCGATATCGGTCGGCTTCAGATTGAAGGTCTTCATCGCCACACTCGTTCGCGTGAATCGTGGATCGGCGGACCGCCGGATCCCGCGGCGCCGAAGCGGCCGGCTTTGTACGGTCCGGCCATGGGCTTGTCAACCGGAAAATACGCAATCCATTTCAAGGCGTTGCGATTACGGTATCATAGTACCGTTGCTAGAAACCCGCTGATTCCATTGCGTTTTTCACTCCGCCGCCGGATCATGGTAACCGGGTACCGTGACCCGGACGGGGTCATGGGGCGGAATCGAATAGGTGCCGGTGGCGTGGGCGACGGGCTCGTCGGAGCCCTCGGAGAACAGCAGGATCTCGCCATAGGCCAGCCGCTTGCCCAGCTTCAGCACGCGCGCCTCGCACAGCAGCGCCACCGGCGCCGGGCGGCGCAGGAAGTTGATGGTCATGGAGGTGGTGACCGCCAGTTCCACCCGGCCGATCAGGGACAGCACGGCGGCGTACAGGGCCACGTCGGCCAGGCCGAACATGGCGGGCCCGGTGACGGTGCCGCCGGGCCGCACGAAATCGTCCTGGTAGGGCATGCGCATGCGCACCCGCCCGGCCGCCAGCTCGTCGATGACGATCCCGAAGTTGCCCACCAGCGGCACACCCTCGCGGATCAGCGCTTCCAGGTCGGCCCCGGAGACGGCCGGTTCAGTGTTCATGCGATACCCTTCCCGATGCGGATGTGTTGGCCCCGCGAAGCATAGCGCAGACCATACGCCACCGCACGGCCCGAAGAGCATCCGCCGGGCGACCGGCGTCAGCGCGTCTCCAGGAACGCCTTCAGACCGTCGAGGCCGGTGCGGAAGAACGCCGTCATCGCCGTCCGCGCGGCGTTGTCGTCCATGTCTTCCGTCGGGTAGTTGCCGGTGTCCCCGCGGTAGAACCGCCCCGACCACACGACGGTGCTGCCCCCGCCGCCGGCGGGGTCGACGCTGATGGTGGCGGAATAGAAGCTGACGGGAAGGACGCTCACGTCCTCCCTGAGCAGCCGGTAGGAGAGGCGGCGCGCGGCCGCGTCGCGATCGTCCAGGCTTTCCACCAGCCCGCCGCCGTTGATGGTCAGGGTCCGGCGCAGGCCGCCGTCGGCGGCGCTGTCCGCCGCACAGTCGGTCACCATCGGGTGCCAGGACGCCAGCCCGGCGAAGTCGGCCACGACCGCCCACACCGCGTCGGGCGGGGCGGCGATGGTGACGGTCTCCTCGGCCTTCTGCGGCGTCGGTCCGTGGGCCGAGGCCGGGGACGCCGGCAGGAGGAGGAGGGCAATCACGGCAAGAACACGGATCGGCATCGGCGGGTCCTTCAGGCGGTGGGGGATCGGCGGGGGGCATGGCGGCGGGATCGGCGGCGGCGCTCCATCAGCGGCACCACGCCGTAGAGGGCGAGCAGAGCCAGCAGGGCCCCGGCGGCGGGAACGGGGCGCAGGTCGACGGCGGCGGCGATCGGGCGCACCGCCGCGGTGTCCCGCACCGCCGCCTCCAGCGCGTCGACGCCGGTGAGGAGCGCGTAGCCCAGGCCGGTGCGCTGCGCCAGATCCCGGAGATGGCTCTCGCGGACCTCGGTCAGGTGCTCGGTCCCGGCCTCGGGAACCGCCCCCCAGGGGGCGTTGCGGGGGTGCCAGCCGGGGCGCCCGGAGGCGTCGGCCGGCGGCGGACCGACGCGCGATTCATGGGGCACGTCCTCCGCCCGGACGAACCCGATCTCGCGCCCCCGGTCGTCGAAGCGCGGGATCGGCACCGGAACGGTGCCGCCGACCCCGACGAGGATCCCGCTCACGGCCCCCGCTTCGGCGTCGAATGCCGGCGGTCCGGAGGCCGGCAGGGGCGGTGCCTCGTGCCCGTCGGTCAGGAACACCAGGCTGGCGCCCAGCTCCTGCGCCAGAGCCAGGGCGCTGTCCACGCCGGAGGCGATGCGGCTGTCACCTTCCCAGGCCATGCGCCAGTGCAGGGCGGCGATGGCGCCGTCGATCGGGGCGAAGTTGGCGCAGGTCTCCACCGGCTCGAACAGCAGGAAGCTGCGCCGCTCGGTGAAGACGCCGAGCCCCGCCCGGGAGCCGCAGGGCAACCGCGCCACCAGCGTGCGCAGGGCCGCCCGGGCCGCGTCGAGGCGGCTCGCCGGCCGGCCGTTCACCGTGCCGTCGCGGGCGTTCATGCTGCCGGTGATGTCGACGACCAGCAGCAGGTCGTAGGCCGGTCGGGACACCGCGGCGGTGGGACCGGCCAGAGCGGCCAGCAGGGCGAGCATCGCCGCAACCAGCAGCCACAGGCGCAGGTCGCGCGGCGGCCCGGCCGTCACGGCAGCCCCCGCGGCAGACCGGGAAGGTCGGTCCACAGGGGCTTCGCCGTGTCGGGCCGCTGCTCGTCCTCCCCCGACCCGACCTCCGGGAAATCCCGCACCAGGCGCATGGCGACGTCGAGGTTGTGCTTGGCATCCCAGAACCCCGGGTCCAGAGCCAGTGCCCGGCGGTAATCGTCCTTGGCGATGCGGATCAGCGCCGTGGCCGGGTCGATCCGGCCCGCCTCCAGGTGCTCCAGCGCCGCGCGCAGGCCGGCGTTGGCGAGATCGTACAGCGCCGCGGCGCGCACCGCCGCGGCGTCCGCGGCCGAGATGCGCTCGACCTCGGCGCGGGCTTCGTCGAGGCGGTCGCGCTGCATCAGGAAATGGGCGCGCGCGAAGCGCACCTCCGGCACGGCGGTGTCCCCGACGGCCAGGTCCCGACCCGCCGCAAGGCCGCCGATCAGACGGTTGTCGCGGACGTCGCGCAGCACCATCACCAGCGACAGGACCAGCAGGGCGGCCGCCGCGGCGAGGAGCAGCCGGAGCACGGCCGACCGGCCGGGAAAGCGGAGTGGTCCGGTGGTCATGGCCGTGCGGCCCTCCGCGGCCGGCGCTCGGCCAGCTTGGCGAGCAGCAGAAGGAGGACGCCGGCGGCGGCCGTGGCGTAGGCGGGACCGGCGAGATCGCGGCGGGGCACCGGCTCGCGGTAGCGGATGGGGCGGGTCTCCAGCGTGGCGATGGCCTCGATGGCGGTCTCCACCGCCAGGGCACCGGTGGCCTCGAAGGCGCGGTAGGGGATGCCCAGCGTCCCGAGGAAGCGGTGAAGGTGGCGTTCCGGCATGGCCTGCGGCGTGTCCTCGCCCGGCTGCTGCGGCTCGCCGAAGATGCCGCGGCTGCCCTGCGTGCGCAGGTACAGCCAATAGAGGTGGACCGGCGTGCGCGCCGCGGCGTCGCGCAGGGCGTCCTGGACGCGGCGGTCGATGACGGCCGCACCGTCGGACACCAGCACCACCGCCGGCGCGGACCCCGGCGTCGCCCCCTCCGCCATGGAGAAGGCAAGGGCCAGCCCGCGGCCGACGTCGGTGTGGGCCAGGCCGGGCCGGTCGATGGCGTGAACCGCCGCGCGCAACGCCTCGTGATGATCGGTGACCGGCAGCACCGGCATGGGCGCGGTGGAAAATGCGGCCACGCCGATGCGGTCGTGCGGCCGGCGCTCCAGGAATTGCAGCAGCAGGCGCCGGGCGGCGGCCGACTTCGATTCCTCGTCGCCGCCCGGACGGCGGCCGGCAAAACTGTTGTCCATGCTGGCGCTGCGGTCCAGCAGCAGGACGATCTCCGCGCCGCGCCCCTCGCGCTCGACGCTGCCGGCCAGCCGGTGCAGCCCGGCCAGGGCGAGGACGAGCGAGGCCAGCGCCACCACCGCCACCAGGCGCAAACCCGCGTCGACGGCCAGCGACACACGGTCGGGCGGCACTTCCGTCAGCGACGGATGGTCGGCCGCGGCGAACGGCAGGACCAGCGCCGGCAGCAGGGCCAGCGGCGCCAGAAGCAGCACGGCGGGGGTGTCGACGGCCAGGGTCATCCCGCCTCCCTCTCGGCGGCCGTCAGACGCCGCCCCAGGGCCAGCAGGGCGGCGGGCGGCAGGCGATCGATGGCGGCCGCGGTGTCGGCACCGAAGAAGGCCAGCCGCGACGCCTCGAAGAACCGTTCGATGTCGGCGCGCAGCGGACGGAACGCCGGGACCGCGTCGAGGAGGACGGGAACGTCGTCACCCAGAACCCGCCGGCCGGCGGCGGCATCGAAGGCGCGGTGGAAGGCGAGCAGCGCCGCGCGGTAGGCGCCCGCGTCGCCGGTCATCTGCAGGTCCAGCCGGGCGACCCGCAGGGCGCGCATGAAGGGCCGCCGGGCACGGGCGCGGAACGGCCACCAGCCGCGATGCCAGGCGTTGAGGGCAAGCAGCAGCGGCAAGGCCGTCCCCGAGCCGGCGGCGGCGAGCATCCCGACCGTCCCGTCAACCGGTCGGGGCGGGACGTCCGGGCGCAGATACGGGCCGCCGCCATCGCCGCCGGCGCCGGAGCGAAGCTCGCGCAGGGGCGAGGTCAGGAAGGTCCAGGCCGGGATCACCGCCTCGGCGGAGCGTGCGCCATCGTTCAGGGTCAGGGTCAGGGAGGGGATGTCCAGCGCCCGCGGCTCCAGCGGGGCGTAGAAGGTCTGGTACTCCAGGCGCACGCGGTGGTGTCCGGCGCCGTCGCGCACCCCGCCGTCCTCCACCGCGACCGACCGCAGGTCGAGCCAGTACGTCACCGGTCCGGGCCGCGGCAGGGACGCCGTCATCACCCGGAACCCGGGGTCGGCGACGATGTCCGCCTCCAGGAGGATCGCATCGCCGATGAACAGGCCGAACGGCCGGGGACCGGCCAGCGTGACCGACCGCACGCCGGCCGCGGCAGCGGCCGGTGCGGCGACCAGCAGGATGAGGGCCAGGGCCGGGACAAGGGCGGCGGGTGTGCGCATGGCGGCCCTCATCCCGCGAGCAGATGCCCGGCGAGGGCATCGCGGTCGAGGCCGTCGACGAGATGGAAGGGAGCGCGGCCGCGGGCGAGGAACAGACGGTCGAGCGCGCCGCGCCGCGCCGCGGCACGGCGGCTCCATTCGGCGCGCAGAGCCGGCCGCATGAGGGTCAGACGCCGGCGTCCGGTCTCCGCATCACGCAGCGTCACCAGGCCGAACGCCGGCAGGTCTTCGTCCTCGCCCCGGTCGTGCAGGACGACGGGCAGCACGTCATGGCGCCACAGCCCGTCCATCACGGCGACGATGCGCTCCATCGGCAACAGGAAATCGGAGATGAGCACGACCAGACAGCGTTGCGCCGGCAGCCGCCCGGCCACCAGCGCCAGGCCGTCGGTGCCGGCCCCGCGGGGCTGCGCCGTCATCAGCCGGTCGTACACCTCGGCTTCGACACCGCGGCGGTGGGTCGGCGGCAGGAACAGATCCTCGCGCACCGTGGAATCGCACCCGATCAGGCAGAACCGGTCACCCATCCGGCCGGCCGATGCGGCAAGCGTGGCGCACAGCTCGGACACCACGGCCATGCGGTCCACCCGGCCGGCGAACCCCATGGACCCGGACAGGTCGACCGCCGCCGCGACCGTAATGGCGGCACGCCGGCTGTACCGGCGCACCATGACCTCGCCCATCGGGTTGCGCGCGGTCTCCCGCACGTCGACGCGGCGCGGGTCGGGATGCCGCAGGAGCGGCACATGGCGGCGGAACGCGCCTTCGCCACCCTCCCCCGAGCCCGGATGGGCCCCCGCCCGTTCACCGGCGGGGCGCCAGCGCAGCCGGTACGGGATGGGCTCCGCCGCCATCATGGCGCCGCCACCCGGTCGAACGCCGCCCGGCACAGCGCATGGACCAGCGGGCCGCGCCGACGCTCGTAGACGGGATCGAGGAAGATGCGGTGGGCCATGACCTCCCGGAAGACGTCGCGCAGGTCCTCCGGCAGCACCATGTCGCGGCCTTCCAGCCAGGCCCGCACGCGGGCGGCGCGGACCAGGTAGGAGACGCCGCGCGGGCTGGCGCCGCCCATGACCAGGCGCTCCATGTCCACCCCGTCCAGCACGATTCCGTAGCGCTGCGGCTCGCGCACCGCCCCCCACAGGGCGGTGGTGTAGGTCTCCAGCGCCTCGCTGGCGCGCACCCCGATCTGGATGGCCGCCGCTGCCGCGGGCAGACCCGCCACGTCGAGCAGGCCATCGGGCACCATGGCGACGAGGCGGTCGCTGTCGTGGAAACGCGTGTCGAAGACCAGCCGGCGCCGCACTGCCTCATCGTCGGGCATCGGCACCTCGATCTCCATGAAGAAGCGGTCGCGCGCCGCCGCCGGCAGCTCGAACGTCTCCTCCTGCTCGACCCGGTTGCGGTCGGCGAACACCTGCAGATAGGGAAACCGGTATTCCCGGTTGAAGGCGGCGACGCTGCGCTCGGCCATCAGGCGCAGCAGCAGCGAATGAACCTGCGGCCGCGCCCGGTTGATCTCATTGAAGAAAAAGATGGAAAGGTCCTCGCCCCGGCGCAGCAGCGGTCCGGGGTCCACCCGCGGCCGGCCGTCCTCGGTCAGGTGGGCGTGGTAGACCAGGTCCGCCGGCATGAGGTCGATGGTCCCGTCGATGCGCTCGAACGCGCCGCCGATGGCCCGCGCCAGGGCCCGCAGCAGCGTGGTCTTGCCGACCCCGACATCGCCTTCCAGCAGGACGTGGCCGCGGGCGAACACGGCGATGGTCAGCAGACGGATCACCCTTTCCTGCCCGACGATGGCGGCGGCCACCTCGCGCTGGATCGCCGCGGCGCCGGCCAGCCAGTCGCTCAGGGTCGAATCGATGTCGGGAACCACGCGCATGGGCGGCCTCGTTGGCGTCCGGGACGGTCGATAGCGCGGCCGGGCGGTGTCGGACGCGCCCCTCCCCGCACCGGGGAGAGGGGCCGCCCGCCGCGGCCGGCGGTCTCATACGGTCGGCAATTGATCACTTCCATCAATTGCCGACCGTAAAACCCGGCAGATCAATGCCCCGGCATTGATCGATAGGGTGATACCGGCGGCATCCTTCAGATGCCGCCGGTATCACTGTTCGGGAATGCGCCGGACGTCGTAGATGAACTGTCCCGTCTTGCGGAAGTGCGCGACCCGCTTCTTGTTGCGCTCGTCCATCGCCGCGAGGGACTCCTGCTGCTTGTTGAGTTCCATGGGATCGTGCTTGGGGTCGTACTTGGTGCCGGCGATCTTGGCGGGGTAGCCCGGCTTCGGCTCCCAGCAGTTGCCCGGCGCCTTGCAGTTGGTGCCGTCGTAGGCGGCCGCGGGCGCGGCGGCAAAGGCAAGAACCATGGCCACTGCCGCGGCCGGGATCAGGTGGCCGGCGCGATCGAACGCGGTCATCGCGGTGCTCCTTTCTCGCTTCGGTTGAAATGGTCGATTGTTGATCATGGCTTCGCCGCGGCCCGGCAGGCCCCGTCGGCCGGCGCGGCGTGCGCTGCGTCCGCGACCTTGGCCGAATAGGGCTTGTAGGCGCGGCGCTGTTCCTCCGTCAGCCAATCCGCCGTGTCCGCCGGACCGGTGTAGAGATGGCGGACCCACGCCATGACGAGCAGCATCTCGTCGAGCGTCAGCGCCATGTATTGCGGCCCCATCTGGCCCTGGGCGCCGCCGTAGATGGTCTCGAACAGGCCCTTGTCCGAAGCGTTCTTCGGATAGGTCCAGTAGTCGTCATTCAGTCCGGGGCCGATCTTGCCTTCCCCCACATGCCCGTGGCAGCCCGAACAGGCGGACAGGTAGAGGTCGGCCCCGTCCGGCAGGCAGACCGGATCTTCGTTGTAGAGGTTGCGCCCGGTGTCGAGAAAGCGCTTCACGGCCTCCGTGTCCCGGCCCTCCGGCGGGGCATACTCCAGGTCCAGCACCTCGCCGGTCACGGTGTGGTTGAAGCTGAGGGTGGCCTGCGCCCCCCGGAGGCCCCAGATGCCGAGCGCGGCACCGAGGATGATGGTCACCGTCGTCAATCTGAACATTCTGCCGTACCGTTCCCTGCTGCCGGTGTCGCGGGTGAGAGAAGCCGTCCCCGCCGTCATTGGCCGACGCTGGGTTGCAGGACCGGAATGCCCTCGTCGCGCAGGATGGCGACGATGCGCGGCGCGGCCGCCACCAGGGCGGCGTCCAGCTCGCGGCGCAGCGCCTCGTCGTCCTTGCGCACGCCCATGGACTGGTCGAACTGCTGCGGCACGAGCTTGCCGCTGGCGGTGACGCCGTTGCGGTCGATCATGGTCATGGTCAGCGGCGTGGTGGACGCCTTCACGTAGCGCGCCACGTCGGGTGCGAAGGCCACGGCCGCGTCCGCCTCGCCGCCGGCCACCGCGGAGACCAGGACGTTGCCCGGGACCTGGGTGTACTGGTTGCGCCGGTCGGAGAAGTTGATCAGCGAGTACTGATAGATCAGGTTGTCCTCATAGAGGCCCGTCTGCTTCAGCATCTCCTCGGCCGGCGAATGGAACTGGTAGGCCACTCGCTTCACCTTGAGGAGATCGTCGTCCGACCAACTGGACAGCGTCAGGCCGCGGTCGGCGCGGGTGATGAAGGCGTAGCCGGTGCGGTAATAGGGGGCGGTGGTGAGCATCCGGGGGTCGCCGTCGTCGACGCCGACGAGGACGTCGCAGGCCCCCTTGTCGAGCATGTCGCGCACCAGGAAGATCGCGGGCTGGTCGGTCCAGACGAACTCCGCCTTGCGGCCCATGGCTTCGGCGACCACGGCGGCGATCCGGTTCTCGAATCCGGTGCCGTCGGTCAGCGTGTAGGGTGCCCCCTTGGTCGAGGCGCACACCCTGAGCACGGGCGCGGACGGATCGGCGGCGGCGGCGGTGCCCGTCAGGGCGATGGCGACGAACGCGGCGGCGATCGCACCCGCCGACAACGAACGCAATGGGGAGGGATCGAGCGGCATCGTCGAAAGCACTCCTCTGTCTGGTGATCGGTGCAATGGGTTCCGGGAACGGCTGCGGCACGGTGCCGGCGGTGGTGCGGGATGCGGCCCCCACGCCTCTGCGGGAGGATCAAGGTGGGGGCCGCCCGCCCCGTCCCCCCGCACCTCGTCATCACGGTGCGGGGGAGCGGAAGACCGCCGGCGTCAGCCGCCGTATTCGCCGAGGTTCACGTCGTCGTACGGGCTCTTGCCGTCGATCGAGAACACCATCACACCGCCGCTCATCTGCGTGTAGTGCTGCAGGTTCTTGAAGGCACCCACCGCACCGAGGCCGGCGGTCGGGTCCTGCAGGTCGAACACCAGGCCCACACCCGGCCAGCCGCCGACGCCGTACATGATCGCCACGTACTGGACGCCGTTGTGCTCGTAGGTCATGGGGTTGCCGATCACGCCGGACGGCAGCTTGAACTTCCACAGGAGTTCGCCGGTGTCGCTGTGACGCGCCTTGATGAAGCCGTCGAGCGTGCCGTAGAAGACCAGGTTGCCGGCCGTCGCCATGGTGCCGCCCCACACGGCGAAGCGCTCCATCTTGTCCCACTTGAACTCGCCGGTGATGGCGTCGTAGGCCTTGATCTGGCCCAGGCCCTCGTAGCCCTGGCGGTCGCCCTTGGGACCGGGGAACATGTTCAGCGTGGCGCCCACGAAGAACTGGCCGGCGCGGTAGGGCAGCATGAACGGTTCCCAGTCCATGCAGATGTGGTTGATCCCCATGAAGAACAGCCGGCGCTCGGGATCGTAGGAGTCGTGCCCCTGGTTGTGATAGCCCATGGCCGAGGGGCAGATGTCGCGCGCCGTGTGGTCCATGCGCGTGGCGTACTCGGGGTCGCGCACCGGCAGGCCGGTCTTCAGGTCGACGTGGGTGAAGACGTTCACCGTGTCATCGATCTTATCGGCGGAGACCAGTTCGCCGGTCACCCGGTCCAGGGTGTAGACGATGCCGTTGCGGTCGGGATGCGTCAGCAGCTTGCGCATCTTGCCGGTCTTGTCCGGCTGCTCGCTGAGCATCATGACGTTGACGCCGGCGTAATCCCATTCGTCGTGCGGTGTCTTCTGGTAGCCGAACTTGGCCTCGCCGGTGTCGGCGTCGCGGGCGAAGATGGTCATCGTCCACTTGTTGTCGCCGGGCCGCATGGTTTCGTTCCACGGCGCCGGGTTGCCGGTGCCGTAGTAGATCATGTTGGTGCCGGGATCATAGGCGTACCAGCCCCAGTTGGTGCCGCCGCCGATCTTCCACGCGTCCCCTTCCCAGGTGTCGAGGCCCAGCCCCTTCTGGCCGTAGTGCGGGTTGGTGGCGTTGAAGTCCGCGCCGATGAGCATGGATTCGTCGGAGCCGGTGGCGAAGGCCCGCCACTTCATCTCGCCGGTCCGGACGTCGTAGGCGGTGACGTAGCCGCGCACGCCCAGTTCCGCGCCCGACGACCCGACGATGACGAGGTCCTTGACCACGTACGGGGCGATCGTCAGCGTCGAACCGACGGCGATGTCGGAGTTCTCGAGCTTCCAGTACTCCTCGCCGGTGTTGGCGTTGAGCGCCACCACGTGCCCGTCGAGCTGGGTCTTGAGGATCAGCGGCGGCACGTCGCCCTCCCCCGGCCAGTAGGCGAGGCCGCGGTTGACCACGTCGCAGCAGGCGACGGAGCGGGCCACCGGGTTCTGCTTGGGCTTGTGGTGCCACAGGATGCGCGTGGGATCGTTCAGATCGAGGGCGAAGGTGGAGTTGGGAAAGGCACCGTGAACATACATCTTGCCGTCGACCACCAGGGGTGCCCCCTCGTGACCGTGCAGGACGCCGGTCGAGAACGACCACGCCGCCTGCAGGTTCCTGACGTTGTCGGCGTTGATCTGGGTGAGTCGGCTGTAGTTGTCGGAGTCGTAATTCCTCCCCGGCATGACCCAGTTGCGCTCGTCCTTCGCCAGTTCGACCAGCTTGTCGTTGGCAAGGACCGGCGCGACGACGGCAAACTGCCCTCCCGCGACCAGGGCCGCCGACATGGTCATGGCGGGCAGTGACGCCTTCAGGAAGCGTTTCATGAACGTAACCTCCCTCAATTCTTCGGCTGGGTGACGGGCACCCGGTTCATCGGCCACCTCGGTCCGCGGCCACGATCGTCCGGCGATCCACCCCCATCGGACGGCGGCGGCGATCCCTTGCGGCTCCCCCGGCAGCGCTTGAAGTGTCCCATCGACCGGCGCCGCTGTCTTGAGGAGGTCTGGCAAAACCGACCGGGAAGCTTTGGCAATAACGCGCACCACGCCGCGGCAACGGTCTCCGCCCCCTTGCCGCGGGCCACCCGCGGCGCGCATAGCTGTGGGTGCGGCCACCGACTCCCGGCGGGAGCGGCCACCGTTTGCCGAACCGGAGGCACCCATGCCCGGCACCCCGCACCACCCCCGATCCTGCCGCCCGCGCCGGCTGCCGGGCTTCGCCATGGCCGCGGCCCTGTCCCTGCTGGTCACCGCGTGCGACGAGCGGTCCGACAGCGGCACCGCCGCCGAGGTGGCGCCGCAGAGGCCGGCGGCGGCGCTGGCCGGCAAGCGCTGGCTCGATCCCGGCGACCGCACCCTGCCGGAACAGTGGATGGCCAGCCGCCTGGCCGGTGTCGACCGGCCGCCCGACGATCCCGCGGTCGGCCGCCTGCACGATCTCCTCGTCCGGGCGGATCGCGCCTACGACGAAACGCCGAGGATGATCGCCAATCGCGCCTTCCAATTGCAGGAGATGCTGGCCGAAAAGGGCATTGCGGAAAGCGCCGACTCGGTCGTGGAGGGGCTGCTGTCGGTCGCCGGCGGGGACGGGATCACCCACGGGTTCGGCGAGGCCGGCCAGCACTACGTCACCCTTCGCGCCACCGGGCTCGACCGCGACACCGCCCTGGCGGCGTTGAGGCGGGCAGCCGGCGACGGACGGCCCTGAGAACAGGGCCGAACATATTCGGCCCAAAGAACAATTGTCCTACGAACGATCATTCAGCCACAGTTGGGCAACCCAACGGTTCGACGGCGCGCATCGGCGTGCCGGCGCCCCGGGGGTCATGGCGGAAATGCCGGCCGACGACGGGAGGCTGAGTGAATGGCAGAAGTCGGGGTCACCCATGGTCCGGACGCGCCGTTGCACCATCTTCGCTCCGGCGAAGACGGGGGCGCCAAGCCCGGTCCCGGGGCGCGGCTGAGCCGGCTGTGGCACCAGCGTTCGATGCGCGCGCAGATTCTGGCGACCTTCGTGCTCATCAACGTGGTCGCGTGCATCACGGCGTCGGTGCTGGTCGTCTACAACGCACGGCGCGCCGCCCTGATCGAGATCGACGCCTCCATCGAAATGGCAGAGCGCTTCGTCCGGGCGACGATCGAACGCCTGGAAAAGGCGAATCCCGGGGGCGTGCGTCCGGACGAGCTGCCGCTGCACATCAGCCATCAGCGCCATGTCCGTATCCTGATCACCGCTGCCGACGGACAGCCGATCTGGCTGGCGGATGACGCCGCGGCGGTGCCGGAGGAGGACGCCGCACCGCGCTGGTTCGCGGACCTGGTCGGCGCCGGCGTCGAGGACCTTGCCCGCACCGTCCCGGTCCGTTCCGCCGGAAGAACGATCGCCACCGTCACCGTGGCCGGAGAGGCGGCGGACGAGATCGCCGAGGTCTGGCAGGACATGTCCGACCTGGGCTTGCTGGCCCTGCTGGTCAACCTGGCGGTGATCGCCGTCCTGCACGTCGCCCTGGGCCGGCTGCTCCATCCCCTGGGCGGGCTGGCGGCCGGCTTCCGGGAGCTGGAGCAGGGCCGCTTCCGCCACCGGCTGGAGCGGCCGGAAACCCGCGAACTGGCCGATCTCGTCGATCGCTTCAACGCGCTCGCCCGGTCGCTGGCCGGCGCGCGGGCCGACAACGCCCGCCTGAGCCGGCGCCTGGTCGCCGTACAGGACGACGAACGCCGACGGATCGCCGCCGAACTGCACGACGAACTCGGGCCCTGCCTGTTCGGCCTGAAGGCCAACGTGGCGTCCCTGTCCCGGCTGGCCGGAAAGCTGCCGGATGAGATCGGGGGGCCGCTGCGCGAACGCGCCGACACCCTGATGGAGATCGGCGAGCGCATCCAAACCGCCAACCGCCGCCTGCTGACCACGGTGCGACCGATGGCCCTGGGCCATGTCCCCCTCGCCGAGGCGCTGGTCGGCCTGATCGCCGAGTTCGAGCGGCACGCCCCGGACTGCGCCTTCCGGTTCGACGGCGGGGCCATCGCCGCGAGCTATGGCGACAGCGTCGATCTCACCATCTACCGCTGCATCCAGGAAGGGGTGACCAACGCGGTCCGCCACGCCGGTGCCCGTCGGATCGCCGTCACCGTCCGGCAAACGGGCACCCCGGAAACGGAAGGCCCGGGTGCGGTGCGATTGACGGTGGAGGACGATGGCCGGGGACCTCCCCCGGACGGCGCGGCCGGACTGGGTCTGACGGCCATGCGGGAGCGCGTCCTGGCGCTTGGCGGCACCGTCTCACTGACCGCACGGCCCGACGGCGGCACCCGGCTCCTCGTCCGGATTCCCCTCCATGACGCGGACCGGACACCACCCATGCCGCCGGTGAGCGAGGAACCCAAGCCATGACGCGCGTGCTTCTCATCGACGATCACCCCATGGTGCTCCAGGGATGCCGGCGGGTGTTGCTGGACGCCGACGTGGACGATGTGCTGGAGGCCAGCAACGCCGTAGCAGGATACCGGCTGTACCGGCGTCACCGCCCGGAGATGGCGATCATCGACCTGGCGCTGCAGGGCAACGGCCTGGCCGGCCTGAGCTTGATCCACCGCATACGCCTGCACGACAGCCGCACGCCCATCCTGGTGTTCAGCATGCACGGGGACGCCGTCATCGTCAGCCGGGCCCTGGAGGCCGGTGCCAACGGATACCTGCTCAAGGACACCGCGCCGGAGGATTTCCTCGCCGCGGTTCATGCGGTCCGCCGCGGCCGCCCCTACCTCAGCCACCAGCTTGCCGTGCAGGTGGCCATGCTGGGCTCGCGCAGCCGGGAAAGCTCGCTGGGCACGGTGACCCCACGCGAGTTGCAGACGCTGGCCCTGATCGCGGATGGCAAGTCCTACGGCCAGATCGCCGACGAACTGGGGGTCAGCTACAAGACGGTTGCCAACACCTGTTCCCAGTTGAAGGTGAAGCTGGGAGCCCACAACCTGCCTGAATTGATCCGTATGTCGATCGAATTTCTGTCATCGTCGCCCAACCGTTCGCGCCAGCCGACGTTCGCCGCACGCGCCGTTTGATCAGGGGCGCGTACGGCGGACCGTCACCGCGTCGGCAATCCCGGTGTATGCCGACGAACAACCCAGCCATCCATCCGCGCGGGTTGTCGGCCCGACTGCCATACCAGTACGGTGAGCAGCCGACACCATCAGGATGCCGACATCGTGGATTCCCTGGAGAGAGTGGCCGCGCCGGCCGAGACGGCGCGCGCGGCGACGCGGGCGGGCATCGCCTGGATGGTCGCGACCACCTTCCTGTTCGTCAGCCAGGATGCCATCACCCGCATGCTGGTCCAGTCCTATCCGGTGCCCGAGGTCGCCTGGGCCCGCTTCTCCGTGCACCTGGCGCTGGCGGCGGTGCTGGTGGGCTGGCAGTCGCCGCGGCTGATGGTGTCGCGCCGGCCGGGGTTGCAGCTCGTGCGTTCGTTGCTGCTGCTCACCATCACCCTTCTGGCCACGACGGCGCTGGGCATCCTGCCCTTCGTGGACGTCACCGCCATCCTCAACGCCACGCCGGTGCTGATCACCGTTCTGTCGATCCCGCTGCTGGGGGAACGGGTGGGATGGCGGCGCTGGCTGGCCGTGCTGGTGGGGTTCGCCGGGGCCATGATGATCATCGGGCCGGCCTCCGGCATGTTCCAGTGGACCGTCCTGCTGCCGTTGGGTGCGGCGCTGGCCAACGCGCTCTACCAGATCGTGACGCGGATGCTGAAGACCAGCGACCCGACGCTGACCACCTTCTTCTACACCAGCATCGTGGGCACGGTGCTGTGCTCGCTGGCGCTGCCCTTCGTCTGGGTGACACCGGACGCGACCGGGGCCGCGCTGATGGTGCTGCTGGGGGTGCTGGGTGCGGGCAGCCACTATTGCATGATCCGCGCCTACACCGCGGCGCCGGCAGGGGTGGTGGCGCCCTTCGGCTACACCACGCTGGTGTGGGCCACCCTGTGGAGCCTGGTCATCTTCGCCGAGGTGCCGGGCCTGCTGACGCTGGCCGGGGCCGCGGTGATCGTCGCCAGCGGCGTCTACATCCTCTATCGCGAGCAGGCGCGCGCACGGTCCGGCCGGCGGGAGTGACGGCCGCGCCCTACGCTCCCGCTGCCGCCCCGGCCTCGGGCGCGCCGGCACGGCAGCGTCCCGGCGGGAACGCCAGCGTGACCGTCGTGCCCGTTCCCGGCGCACTGGTGAGGGCGATGGTGCCGCCGTGCGCCTCGATCAGTGCCCTGGTGATGGTCAGCCCCAGGCCGACACCGCCGGCACACCGGGTGTCGGCGTTGCCGGCCTGGCCGAAGGGCTCCCAGATGCGCTCCATGTCCTCCGGCGGGATTCCGGGGCCGGTGTCGCGGACGGCGAAGGTCATCCCGCCGTCGGCCGCCCGGCGGACGGCAAGGTGGACGGTGTCGCCGCGGCGGCTGAACTTGATGCCGTTGTAGGCCAGGTTCACCAGCATCTGGATGACGCGCCGGGCGTCGCACAGCAGCAGCGGCAGCTCGGCGTCGACGGCGACGTCCAGGTTCACGCCGGCCTCCGCCGCACGGTTGGCCAGGATCTGGCCGGCGCGCGCCATCAGGTCGGCGACGACGGCCGGCTCCTCGTTCAGTTCCAGCACGCCCAGTTCGATGCGGGAGATCTCCAGGATGTCGTCGATGATCTCCAGCAGATGGCGGCCGGACGCATGGATGGCGTCCACGTACCCCTGGTAGCGGGGCGAGCCGACCGGGCCGAACATTCCCGCCTGCATGATCTCCGAATAGCCGAGGATGGCGTTGAGGGGGGTGCGCAGCTCGTGGCTCATCACCGCGAGGAACTGGGTCTTGGAGCGGTTGGCGGCCTCGGCCTCGCGCTTGGCCTCGCGCAGCGCCGCCTCGGTTTCCTTCAGGTGGGTGACGTCGCGGCCCTCGGGCACGATCAGCACCACGGACCCGGTGTCGTCGAGGATCGGCCGCAGGGAGAAATCCACGTGCACCAGCCGCCCCGACCGGGCGCGGTGGGTCGTCTCGAAGCGGATCAGCTCCCCCGCCGCCGCCCGGATGATGCCGTCGCGCAGCCGCTCGCGGTCGGTCTCGGAATGGGACCACCATGGCGTGTCCCAGAACCGCTGGCCGAGCACGTCCGCCTCCGTCGCGCCGACCAGGCGCAGGGCGGTCTGGTTCGCCTCGATGATGCGCCCGTCGGGCGTCAGCAGGCCGATGAATCCGACCATGTGGTCGAAGATCGCGCCAAAACGCCGCTCCCGCTCGCGCAGCGCCAGGGTCGCCGCCCGTTGGCCGGTGACGTCCAGCAGCACCCCTTCCATGCGTCCGGGCCCGCTGCGCCAGGCGCGGATCGTCACCCACCGCTCCGCCGCCCCGGCGTCGGTCGCCAGACGCACCGTGGTGGTCGGCTGCGCCGGCTCCGCGGGAACGGCCGCCACCCAGGCGGCCAGGGCCGCCGCGTCATCGGCGTGGACGAGGTCGAGCAGCCCGACGCCCGGCACATCCTGCGGGTCGCGGTCGAGAACCCGCCCGGCGTTGGACGTCGCGTATTCGATGGGGCATCGCCCTTCGACCCGCCAGGCCAGACCGGCCACCGGGCTGCGATCGACCATGGCGGCCAGGCGCAGGCGCTCCTCCTCCGCCAGGCGGCGCTGCGTGGTGTCGCGTCCCACCGCCTGGATCGCCGCCAGCCGGCCGGAGCCGTCGAACAGCGCCATCCAGCGCCACGCCACCCAGCGTACGGTGCCGTCCGGGTGCGGCAACGCCTCCTCCACGGCCGCCACCGGCGCGTCGGGCGTCGCTTCGGCCACGAACCGGCGAACCGCGTCGACCACCGGGCCCGGCAGGTGGACGGCCAGATCGCGGCCGATCATCTGCGGCGGCGTGAGCGCGTTCAGATCGGCAAACGCCCGGTTGACCAGCGTGATCGCCAGGTCGGGCGTGCAGCGGCAGATCAGCTCCGACAGATCGTCGACGGCCCGGCGGAACTTTTCGCGGCTGCCATGGATCAGGCAAGCCGGACAACCCTCGGGCACCGCATCGGACAGCACCAGCAGCCACCCGCCGCCGCCCGATTCCGACACCGCATAGATGACGTCGTGCAGCGTGCCGTCCGTCCGCTCCAGGATGGCCACGCCGCGGCCGGTGACGTCGGCCGACCACGGCCGCCCGCCCGGCCCGCCCACCGCCTTCAGCCGGTCGAAGGGCCGTCCGGCGAGCGCCGGAAGAGGGGTGCCGACCAGATCGCAAAAGGCCGCGTTGGCGTCGACCACGCATCCGTCCGCCGCCAGGACGCAGGTCGCGGCGGGATTCGCCCTGAACACGGCGCGCCAGTCGATCGCCCCGGCCGCAGCGTCCATCCCTTCCACCGCCACCTCCCACCCGTTCACGCCGAATCCCCGCTCAGTGTGCGGGCAATCCACGGGCCGGCGCAACAGTCGGAACAGGCTATCACGGCACGGTGAGTGTTCATTGCCGAAGGGCCGTCAGATCCGGTCGATGCGCCTCTTTCACATTATGCATTTGTTGTATCCGGGTGCGGCGGTGCAGCCCCCTTGCACTTTGCCGCGGCATGCCGTCAGATGCCGTCACCCGGGCGGGGACGCCGACGCCCCGACCACGCCACAAGGGGGAGACCGTCCATGAGCGCACCCGGCCCGTCCGCCGCAGCGCAGGCCCCGCCGGTCCGGCGGGAAGACCGCGACGGTGTGGCCACGCTGACCCTCGACCGGCCGGCGGCGCGCAACGCCCTGTCGCTGGCCACCATGCGCGCGCTGACCGCGGAACTGGAGGCCGTATCGGCCGATCCGGCGGTGCGGGTGGTGGTGGTGGCCGGCGCCGGCCCGGCGTTCTGCGCCGGCCATGATCTGAAGGAGATGCGCGCCAACGCCGGCGAAGCCTTCTTCGCCGAGACGTTCCGCACCTGCGCCACCCTGATGCTGACGATCCGGCGCATCCGCCAGCCGGTGATCGCCCGCGTCCACGCCATGGCGACCGCCGCCGGTTGCCAGCTCGTCGCCACCTGCGACCTCGCCTACGCCGCCGAGGGCGCGCGATTCGCCACGCCGGGCGTGAACATCGGCCTGTTCTGCTCCACCCCCATGGTGGCGCTGTCCCGCGCGGTCGGCCGCAAGGCGGCCATGGAGATGCTGCTGACCGGCGACGCCATCGACGCCGCCGAAGCCGTGCGCATCGGCCTGGTCAACCGGGTGGTGCCGGCGGACCGGCTGGACGAGACGGTGTACGGTGTGGCCGCGCGCATCGCCGCCAAGTCGCCGCTGACCCTGGCCATCGGCAAGGAGGCGTTCGACCGCCAGATCGAATTGCCGATCGAGGACGCGTACACCTACGCGTCCGAGGTGATGACCCGCAACATGCTGGCCCGCGACGCCGAGGAGGGCATCGACGCCTTCCTCGACAAGCGTACGCCCGTGTGGTGCGGGCGGTGACCGGGCCGCAGAGGACAGACAGCGTGACTCACGACACATACACCGACGCGTTCATCCGCGACGTTCTCGGGCGGGTCCGCAGCATCGCCCTGGTGGGCGCCAGCGACGACCCCGTACGCGCCTCCTACTTCGTGCTGAAGTACCTGATGGACAAGGGCTACCGCATGATCCCGGTAAACCCGAAGCTGGCCGGCGGGACGATCCTCGGCCAGAGGGTGTACGCCTCGCTGGCCGATCTGCCGGAGGCCCCGGACATGGTGGACATCTTCCGCAACGCCAAAGCCGCCGGCGGCATCGTCGACGAGGCCATCGCGGCCGGTGCCCGCGTGGTGTGGATGCAGCTCGGTGTGCGCAACGACGAGGCGGCCGCGCGCGCCGAGGCCGCCGGCCTGACCGCCGTCATGAACCGCTGCCCCAAGATCGAGTACCAGCGCCTGTTCGGGGAGATCGGCCGCATCGGCATCAACTCCAACGTCCTGTTCGGCGCCCGGCGTCCGACCAAGACCTTCAAAAAGCTGATCTGAACCAAAGAAACGGACCAGAGGGAACCGCCACATGAGCGATCAGAAGACGTTCGGCTTCGAGACCCGCGCCATCCACGCCGGCGCCGCACCCGATCCCGCCACCGGCGCGCGCCAGGTGCCGATTTACCAGACCACGGCGTACGTGTTCGAGGATGCGGACGACGCGGCGTCGCTGTTCAACCTGCAGAAGGTTGGCTACATCTACTCGCGCCTGACCAACCCGACGGTGTCGGCGCTGGAGGAGCGTATGGCCAACCTGGAGGGCGGCGCCGGCGCCACCTGCACCGGTTCGGGCCACGCGGCACAGATGATGGCGCTGTTCCCGCTGATGGCGCCGGGTGACGACTTCGTGTCGTCCAACAAGCTCTACGGCGGTTCCATCAACCAGTTCCGCAACAGCTTCCCGCGCGCCTTCGGCTGGAACGCCTCGTTCGTCGACTTCGACGACCTCGACGCGGTGAAGCGGGCCATCGGGCCGAAGACCAAGGCGATCTTCTGCGAAAGCCTCGCCAACCCCGGCGGCGTCGTCAGCGACCTGGAGGCGCTGGGCCGCATCGCCGCCGACGCGGGCATCCCGCTGATCGTCGACAACACGCTGGCCACCCCGTACCTGTGCCGCCCCATCGAATGGGGGGCGACGCTGGTCGTCCACTCCACCACCAAGTTCCTGTCCGGCAACGGCACCTCGCTGGGCGGCGTGGTGATCGACAGCGGCGCCTTCGACTGGTCGAAGGACGGCAAGTTCCCGGCCCTGACGGAGCCGGAGCCCGGCTACCACGGCCTGCGCTTCCACGAGACGTTCGGCCATCTCGCCTTCACAATCCATGGCCACGCCGTGGGGCTGCGCGATCTCGGGCCGTCGCAGGCGCCGCTGAACGCCTTCCTGACGCTGAACGGCATCGAGACGCTGCCGCTGCGCATGGAGCGGCACTGCGCCAACGCGCTGGCGGTGGCGCGCTTCCTGGAAGGCCACCCGGCGGTGGCCTGGGTCAGCTACGCCGGGCTGGAGTCGTCGAAATACCGTACCGCCGCGGCCAAGTACCTGCCGGGCGGCGCCGGATCGGTCTTCACATTCGGCCTGAAGGGCGGCTACCAGGCGGGCGTGAAGCTGGTGGAAAGCGTGGAGCTGTTCAGCCACGTCGCCAACCTGGGCGACAGCCGCTCGCTGATCATTCACCCCGCCTCCACCACCCACCGCCAGCTCCCGCCCGAGGCGCAGGCGATGGCCGGCGCCGGGCCGGAGGTGATCCGCCTGTCCATCGGCATCGAGACCGCCGCCGACATCATCGCCGACCTCGACCGCGCCCTGGCCGCAGCGGCGGGCTGATCCGGCCGGGGGTCGACGGGGGGTGGCGCCGCGCGGCGCCACCCCCGGCCCTTCTCCCCGCATTTTCAGGCGAATGCTTGACAGTGCTGAGAATCCGGGTGACCCTTCCGGGGTAAGCTCGGCCGCATGGGGGATGCGGGAATGAAGACTGTCCGAACCGTCGCGCTCGCCACGGCCGCCAGCCTCGGCCTGGCCGGCTGCGCCGGTATCCCCGTGGTCATCAGCGCCGCCTCGCTCTATGTGGACACGGTGCTGGTGCTGCGCACCGAGAAGTCGGCCACGGACCATGTCATTTCGGCGGTGGCGGAGCGGGATTGCGGCCTGCTGAACGTGGTGCGCAACGGCCGTTTGTGCGAGGATGCGCCGCCGCCGCAACTGCTGGTCGCCGTGACCCGCGAGGTGCAGGCGGTGGCCCCCGACGCCGCCACCGGTGCCGAAGGGCCGGACCCCCGCCGCATCGGCCGGCCCGCACCGGCACCGGTGCAGGTCGCCGACGCGCCCGGCGCGGCGCTCAGCCTGACCGACGACGCGCCGGCAACGGCCACAGCGCCGGACGCACCGCCCGCCGCCCCGGCCGCGGTGCCGCCGGCCGTACGGACAGCCGGCACCCGCACCGAGGTGGCCGTCCTTCCCGCCGCCAAACCCGCCCCGCCGGCCGAACCGCCGGGCAGCCTCGCCCGCGCCACGGTGGAGTCGGGCACCGGCCGGCTGCTTGTGGTGGTCGGCAGCTTCCCGCGCCGCGATCTGGCGGAGACCCATCGCCGCCGTCTGGGCGACGATGCCGCCGGCATCGTGGAGGCGACGGTGGACGGCCGCCCGCGCTACCGCGTGGTGATCCGCCCCGCCGACCGCACCGATGCCCTGCGCCGGCTGCGCCTTGCCCGCGCCGACGGCATCGCCGACGCCTGGCTGCTGCCGTGGAGCGGCAACCTGTCGGTGGACAGCGCGGTGGCCGCCCTGCCCTACGTCGGCTGGCTGTACCGGATCTGAGCGATCGGGGCCGGCTCAGTCGCCGCCGGCCGGCACCGCGGTTGCGTCCGGGACGGGGGCGGGGGCGGGCTCCTCGACGGGCGCCGCACGCTCGCCCGGCAGCAGCAGGGCGGCCAGGAACGAGACGGCGACCAGCAGGGACAGCGTGGTGTACAGCATGTGAAACTCGCCGTACCGCTCGTAGAAGAAGGCGACCATGAGGATCGCCAGGGGACCGGCGCCGAAGGACAGGATGAACTTGGCGCCGAAGGCCAGGCCCCGATGGCGGGCCGGGGTGTAGCGGGCCAGCAGCATGCTTTCCGCCGGGATCTGCACCTGCGAGGCGATGACCACCAGCGCCGCCGCCCCCACCAGCGGCAGCCCGGCCAGCACCGCCAGGGCCGCCATCAGAGGCACCTGCACCATCATGCACAGCACGTAGATGCGCTTGACCGGGTAGCGGTCGGCCAGGTGCCCGCCGATGAGCTGGGGGATCGCCGCCGTCAGGTAGACCGCGGTGACCAGCCCGCCGATGCCCAGGGTTCCCGCCCCGAGCAGGCCGGACAGGCGCTCCTCGAACAGCTTGGGCAGCACCACCTGCATGGCGTTGAACATCAGCCCGGCGCACAGCATGGTCACCGACAGCACGACGAAGGCGCGGATGACCTCACCCCGTTCCGGCCGTGGCTGCGGCCGGACGTCGCCGCGGCGGTCGACCACCAGGCCGGCGGCGATGCAGAGGCCCAGGGCCAGCCCCAGCAGCAGGCTGAGCACCCCCGGCAACAGGAAGGCGGCGCGCCAGCTCCACAGCTCCGTCAGGCCGCCCGCCACCACCGCCGCCAGGGCCACGCCGACGCTGCCGAACAGACCGAGATAGCCCAGCGCCCGCCCCCGGTTGGCCGCGTTCTTGACCACCCACGACATGCCGATGGGGTGGTAGATCGACGCCCCCAGCCCCAGCACCGCCAGGGCGATCCACATGGCGTCCGGCCCGTCGGCCAGGCCGGCGGCGATCGACCCGACGCCGGTGCCCAGGAAGAACAGGACCATCATGCGCGAATCGCTCCACCGGTCGCCCAGCCAGCCGGCCAGCGGCGCCGCCAGCCCGATCATCAGGGAGCCGAGCGTCCACAGCCGGATCAGCTCGTCGTAGGAGAGGTTCCATTCCCGCTCCAGCACCAGGACGACCGTCAGGAAAAGCCCCGTGATGATGTGCATCAGGGCGTGCCCGACCCACGAGAACCCGACCGCGAGGCGAGCGGACTTATCGGTCATCGAACGTCTCCGAGCGTGGATGGATGCGCCGACACTCTCACGCAGCGCCGCCGCCCGTCCATGGCCGCCGCCGCATGGCGGGCATGCCCCCGACCCTTACGCCGTTTCCCGCCGCAGCCAGGCGAGGTAGTCGGGGTTGCCGCGCCCGGCCGGCAGTTCGACGATGCAGGGGACGTCGTAACCGTGGAGCGCCTTCACCCGCGCGGTGAGCGTGTCGACCAGGGACGCCCTGGTCTTGGCGATGAAGGCCACCTCGGCGGCGGTCTCCACCGCCCCCTCCCAGCGGTAGATCGACGTCATGGGGCCCAGGATGTTGATGCAGGCCGCCAGCCGCTCCTCCACCAGGGCGCGGCCGATCCGCTCCGCCTCGTCCGGCGAGGCGGCGGTCATGTAGACGAAGACGAGATCGTCGGCCGTCATGATCCACCCTCCGTGATGCAACGGACACCGTTCGTCCGTAAACTGTCCCGACTTTGCCACAGCCCGCCCGAACCGACCAATGGCCACGCCGACCACTCCCGCCGACCGCCGCCTGCCGACCGACACGGAGGCGGCGTGGCTGCGCCGCGGCCTCGACCAGCCCGGCGGCAAGCTGCCGCTGTTCGACGACGAGGGGCAGCGCGTCCGCCCGCGCATCGTCCGCGCCTGCCTGGACCGCGGCTGGGCGGAGCGCTGGTTCGCCAACCCGCTCAAGCCGGACTGGCTGGTCTGCCGCCTGACGGCGACAGGACGCGACGCACTGTTCGCCCGCAGCCGCGTCATCGCCGTCGACTTCCGTCACCCCGGCGCGGCGGCCGGGGACGCGGGCTGATGCGGCCGGAAAACGATCACATCCATTATGTCCGGCCGGTCCCGGCATGGATCGGGAGAGGCTTACAGGCGGCGTCATCACGATGCCGTCCGCATGGGTTTCCCTCTGGCCGAACCGCGGTTATCCGTCGGAAGGTGACGGGCACGACCGTTCGCGAAGGGGACCCCGCCATGCTCCGCACCCTGCGTCCGCCGGCCCTGGCGGCCGCTCTCTGGCTCGCCGCCGCCGGCACGGCTTCGGCGCAGCCGGCCGCCGCGCCCTCCGGACTGCCCGACTGGATCGCCGCGCTGTGGCAGCCGGTGGCGACCTGGACGGCGGCGGCGGTGGGCTGGGTCGGCGCGGAGGAGCACATCGCCATCGACGACCTGCACCGCTTCGCCCGGCGCATCGCGGAAGAACCGGAGGCCCTGGAGGCCCTGGTCGGGGAGGCGGGTTTCTCGGTCAACACGATTTCGGTGGGGCTCTCGCCGCTGCCCGACATCACCCTGGATCTCGATTTCGAGCGGCGCCTGACGGCGCAGGAACGGGCGGATCTGATCGCCCGCACCGCCATGGAGGGCGGCGCCTTCGGCCTGCTCGAACGCAGCCTTCTCGACCTGCTGCTCGCCGCCGCCGACAGCGAGCACGCGGTCGAACGGGACAGCGGTTACGCCCTGACCGGCGTGGAGATCGACGTCGACCTCATTCCGCGCGCCACCATGATCCTCAGCCCCCGCGCGCCCGACCGGACGGCGGCGTTGCAGCGCTGACCCGGCCGGCGCCGGATCACGCCCGGCCGGACACGCCGCCGCCCGCCTGCTCGATGGCGGCCAGCCGGTCGCGGATGCGCGCGATCACGCCGTCCACCAGCCGTTCCGCCGCCGCATCGGCGACACCGCGGCTGGCCATCAGGGCCAACGTGATGTTGCGGTAGCCCTGAAGGGCGGCGTCCCGCAGGTCGTGCGGCAAGCCGGCCAGATAGGCGGCCAGCCGGTCCACCACCTCCTGCGCCGCCAGGGCGACGGCCGGCGACGCGATGCCGGCCCGGGCTGCGTCCGGTAGGGTCTGCATGCGGTTCTCCCGTGTTGGCACAGGCCATAGCTGGGAACGCCGCCGGGTTGCCGCACCGCGCGCCGTGGGGGAGCGGCCGAATGCACCGCCCTCTCCGGACGGGGCCCCCACGGCGGGGCCCCGCCGCCCGAAGGGAGCGCCGACCCTATACGGACGTCACGCCGCCCGGATGCCCTCCAGGAACGTCTCGACCTCGCGGCGCAGGGTGTCGGACTGGCGGCCGAGATCGTCGGCGGCCCCCAGCACCTGCTTGGCCGCGTCGCCGGCCCGGCCGGCGGCACGGGTCACCTCGGTGACGTTGCCGGTCACCGCGTCGGTGCCGCGCGCGGCCTCCTGCACGTTGCGGGCGATCTCGTTGGTGGCGGCGGTCTGCTGCTCGACGGCGCCGGCGATGGTGGTGGCCACTTCGTTGATGGCGGCGATGGTGCGGCCGATGCTGTGGATCGCCTCCACCACGCCACCGGTGGACTGCTGCATGGCCGACACCTGGGCGGCAATCTCCTCGGTGGCCCTGGCGGTCTGGTTGGCCAGGTTCTTCACCTCCTGGGCCACCACGGCGAAGCCCTTGCCGGCCTCCCCCGCCCGCGCCGCCTCGATGGTGGCGTTCAGGGCCAGCAGGTTGGTCTGCCCGGCGATGGTGTTGATGAGCTGCACCACCTCGCCGATGTTCCGGGCCGCGTCGTTGAGGGCGCCGACGGTGGCGTTGGTTTCCTCCGCCTCGCGCACGGCGCGGCCGGCGATGTCGGTGGAGCGGCTGACCTGGCCGGAGATCTCGCGCAGGGTGGCCGCCATCTCCTCGGTCGCGGAGGCGACGGTCTGCACGTTGGCCGAGGTCTGCTCGGCCGCGGAGGCGGAGGCGGTGGCCTGCCGGCTGGTCAGGTCGGCGATCTCCGCCATGTCGCGCGCAGTGGTGTCGAGCTGGCGGGCGGAACTGCCGACGGTGCCGAGGATGCCGGAGACCGTGGATTCGAAACGGCGCACCAGATCGCCCATGATGGACGCACGCCGCGCTTCGGCCGCATGCTCGGCCACCTGTTCGGCGGCCAGGCGGTCGGCCCGGATGGCGTACTGCTTGAACACCTCCACCGCGTGCGCCATCGCCCCGATCTCGTCCCGGCGGTCGAGGCCGACCACCGCGACGTCCTTGTCACCGTCGGCAAGACGGCGCATGCGCTCGGTCATGTCGACGATGGGGCGGGCGATCAGCCGACGGGCCAGCAGGCCCACCGCCAGCCCCAGCAACAGGACCATGGCGACGCCCACCTCGATGGCCCGGTAGGTGAAGGCGAACGCCTCGCGCTGGGCGGCGGCGCTCGCCTTCAGCCGCTCCTTCTCGGCGGCCGCCACCTCGGCGGCCAGCGCCCGCACCCCGGCGGTGTGGGCCGATCCGGCCCCCACCGCTTCCAGCATGCGCGCCTCGTTCACCGTGTCGGGATGGCGCATCAGGCGGATCTGGCGGTCGGCCACCTCGCCGTGCCACCGCTCCGCCAGTTCCCCGGCCCGGGCGAGACGCGCCTGCTGTGCGGGATCGGCGGCGGTGCGCGCCTTCAGGGACGCCAGCCTCGATTCGAAGCCGGAACGCGCCGTGCGGTACGGCTCCAGATAGGCGGGATCGCCGCTCAACAGGAAGCCGCGCAGCCCCGCCTGCTGATCCGCCAGTTCGGCGATCAGCCGTTCCGTGTCGTCGACGACCTGGTAGGCCCGCTCGGTAGCGGCCACGCTGTCCTCGATGGCGTCGACCTGGGTGTAGGCAATGGCGCCCATGACGGCGGTGGTCAGCAGCACCACCGACACCGCGGCCGTCACCTTGGTGGCGATTGTCATATCGTTGATGCGCTTGCGCATCGAACACCCCCTCCCCGTTCCTTATTGTCGGCGCTGCAGGCGCTTACCCCTTGGTCGCCTTCGCGCGGCGTTCGGCCAGTTCATCCAGGTCCACCTCGACGGTGGCCGCGCCGATGGGCTTGCCGGTGTCGGGATCGACGACGGTGAAGTCCACCTGCCGGCGCCGCGTCCCGGTCTCCGCGTGGATCTCCACCTCGGCCAGGTGCACGGCGTCGGGCCCGACCAGGAACGTCTTCCGGTATTTCGCCTCGTCACCCTGCCAATAGTCGGTGGTGACGCTGCTCTGCCCGACGTTCAGGCCGAGGTTGTCGGTCACGAACACCTCGGTGATCAGACCGTAGGATTCGGCCTTCACCTTGATCAGGTAGTTCGACAGGGGGCTGCCCATGAGCTGGGCGATCAGGGGCTGATCGTCCGATTTGGTTTCCGCGCGCCAGCGCTTGTCGAGCGCGTCGATGGTCGCCTGGTCCATGGACGTGTGCCGCTCGTTCTGCGCCCGCACGGCGATCAGCACCACCGGCTGGGCAACGATCTTGCGGAAGCTGGCCAGGAGGTCGTCGTCGATGTCCTCCGCCGCGGCGGGCGCCGTCGCCACGACCGCCGCCAGAAGGATCAGGAAGCCCGACACCCGCAGCCGACGACCGCCACCGCCGGACGCGGCGCCGCGGTTTCGGTTCGGAATGCGTAGCATTGTTTGCTTTCCAACTTGTTTGTTTGGCGCACCATCGTAGCGCGGGACCATTAAGAAGAGTTTTCTAATGGCAATGCCGTTGGAGCACCCGGCAATTTGTCGCAAGCCCCGGAGTCTCCGGGCACCGCGGCAATGTTGCGCACGCAAAACATTAGCCTGCGAACGCCTCCGGCATCGGCCGGCGTTCGCAGCATTTCACCATCCGGGAAATGGTCTTCCGGGAGATTGGCCGCTGCTGCCGCCTGACGGGCGGCTTCAGTCGGGCTTGCCGTATCGGTTGTGCCGGCCGGGTGTGCTCAACCCACCACGCCGAAATCCAGGGGAGCGCCGGCGGGCAGATCGTAAAGGGCGGATCGTCCGACCAGCCGGTCGGTGAAGGCGGCGCCGACGCCGGGACCGCCGACCTCCTCCTCCAGGTCGTCCGGGCCCAGCACCGTGCCGCGGACCAGGGCGCGGGCCGCCCGCAGGGTGCGGCGATCGCGCACCAGCAGGTCCAGACGGGCCAGCGGCGAGGGCATGAACACCACATCGCCGGCCGGCCGGTGGCGCATCGCCGCCTCGAACCCCGCCAGTTCGGTGCACAGGTAGCCGATGCGGGCACCGGCGGCGGCGAACACCGGGCGGCGCGGGTCGTCGGTGGGCACCAGCACATCGTAACGCCCGGCCAGCGCGTCGAGACCGCCGGCCACCGTCTCGTCGAAGCGATCGGCCCAGCCCGGCAGGGCGCGGATGTCCCCGGCCACGGCGGGGGAGCAGACCAGGATGGTCCGGGCAGCCGGCGGGCGCATCATGTTCATCACCCCGCCTCCGCCATGATGCGGCGCAGCGTGGCGCGGTCCGGGGCGCCGGGACAAGCCTTGGCGAAGGCGATCACCGCCTGGTCAAGGTTCATGCCCAGCCCGTTGGCCGTGCGCAGGCCGCGCGCGCGGGCCGCCGCCAGCAGCTCCGTTTCCTCCGGCTGGTAGATGACGTCGTAGACCAGGGCGTCCGCCGGCATCGCGGCCAGCAGCGCCGCCGCGTCGGGACCCAGGGGCGTGCCGGGGGGACCGTCACGGAAGCCGACGGCACTGCCGTTCACCAGCACGTCCGTCTGCGCCAGATCCGCCGTCGTCGGCGGCCAGGGGACCACCCGCACGGCGCCCTCCAGGGTCGCCGCCAGCGCCTGCGCCCTGGCGGCGGTGCGGTTGCACAGGGCCAGCGCCGCCACCCGGCCGGCCAGGAAGGCGGCCACGGCGCAGCCGGCGCCGCCGGTGCCGATCAGCAGAACGCGAGCCGAACCCAACCGGCCGTCCATCAGCTCCTCGATGCGGGCCAGCGCGCCGGCGCCGTCGGTGTTGGCGCCGACCAGCGCCGCGCCGTCGCGGTAGAGGGCATTGACGGCGCCGATGGCGGCGGCCTCGGGCTCCACCCGGTCGAGGAAGGGCAGGATCGCCTGCTTGTGGGGCATGGCAACCGCACCGCCGATGAAACGGGGATCGTCCCGCAGGGCGGCGACCACCGCCTCCAGCCGGTCCGGCGCCACGTCCATCGGCAGCATGCGGGCGTCGGCCCCCATCGCCGCGAAGGCGGCGTTCCACAACTGCGGCGAGCGCGCGCCGCGGGACGGGGACAGGCCGAGGATGGCGGCGTAGCGGGCGGTGTCCGGCGTGACCGTATTGCCGATCAGGTCGGGAAGCAGCGCGTGGGTCGACAACGGCAGGGTTTCCTGAGACGACGTTACCCGCAAAGGCGGTCGATGGCCCCTTCGTCCTACCCCGCCGCGCCATGGGGATCAAGCCCGACGCGGTCGCGATTCATGCATCCCGCTTACGCAGCGGCGCGAAGCCCGTGTGAGTCTTCAGGCGGCTGCCCCGCAACTCGCCGCCGGTTTCCAGGATCGGATAGGCGACCGCCGCGGCGTGGGCGTTGATGCGCTTGAGGTCACGCATGACGTCCAGGAACAGGGCGCTGGCCTCGATCCCCTCGACGCGGCCGGCGCGCATGCGCTCCAGGTGATCTTCGGCGGCGGCGCGCTCCAGATGGCGGACGGCGTCCTTTTCGCCGACGAGACGGCGGGCCATGCGCCGGTCCTCGGACAGGAAGATGCCCAGCGCCGTGCGCAGGTTGGCGAGGGTGCGGGCGTGCAGCGCCTCCACCGCCCGCAGGTCCTCGGGCGCGAAGCGCAGGCCGCGGCGCGCCTTCTTGGCGGCCAGATCCCGCAGGTTCTTGTCGATGACGTCGCCGATGTGCTCCAGGTTGATGGCGAAGGCGAGGATCTCGCCGGCCCGCCGCCCGTCCGCCTCGTCCAGGTGCTCGCGGCCCAGCTTGACCAGGTACAGCTTGATGGCCGTGTGCAGGGTGTCCACCGCGTCGTCCATGCGGCTCAGCTCGGCCATCGTGCGCTCGTCGCCGTGGCGCAGCGCCTCCAGGCTGCGGCGCAGCATGTCCTCCACCAGATCGCCCAGGCGCAGCGTCTCGCGCACGGCGCAGGCCAGCGCCACCGACGGCGCCTCCAGCGCGGACTCGTCCAGGTGGCGGGGTCCCGGCCCCTCCTCGCCGGCGTCGGCGTCGGGCAGCGCCCGCTCCGCCAGCCGCCCCGCCGACCCGACCAGCGGCAGGAACAGCAGCGCGAGGGCGGCGTTGAAGCCGGCGTGCAGCAGCACCGTCGCCTCCGCCGAGCCCGGCCCGTCCAGCCAGCCCGACACCAGCGGCAGGGCGACCGCCACCCCGGCGGCGCGCATCGCCAGGTTGCCCAGCGGCACCCGCCGGGCCGCCGGCCCGTCCGACGCGGTGGCCAGCACCGCCGGCACCGCCCCGCCCAGGTTGGCGCCCAGCACCAGCGCCGCGGCACCGGGCAGGTCGAGCAACCCGCCGCCGGCCAGCGACGCCGTCAGCAGCACCGTGGCGAGGCTGGAGTGAACGACCACCGTAACCGCGGCCGCCACCAGCACGGCCAGCACCGGTTCCCCCGACAAGGCGGCGAGCAGCCCCTGGATGAGGTCCGACCCGCGCACGGGCTGCGTCGCTTCGGCCAGCAGGCGCAGGGCCAGCAGCACCAGCCCCAGCCCGACCAGCGTGCGCGCCGTCGCGCGGCGCACCCGGCCGCCGCCCCCGGAGCCGGCGAACAGAGCCCCGCCCGTCAGGATCAGCACCGGCGACAGCCAGTGCAGGTCGAAGGCCAGCAGGCGCGCCACCAGGGCGGTGCCCACGTCGGCGCCGAGCATGACGGCCAGCGCCGCCGCGGTGCCCATCAGCCCCTGCCCGGCCGTCGCCGCGGCCATCAGGGCTGTCGCGGTGCTGCTTTGCAGCGCCAGCGTCACCGCCAGACCGGCCGCGAAGGCGCACAGCCGGTTGCGCGTTCCGAGCGCCACCCACCGTCGCAGGTCGGCCCCCGCCGCCCGGAACACGCCGGTGCGGACCAGCCGCAACCCCCACAGCAGCAGCGCGACGGCCCCCAGGACGTCGACCAGGACCAGGGTCGGTGAAATCGCCGTTCTCCCCACATGCGAATGCCCGTCACGAAACCGTAACATTCCGGCGGCGGGTTCGATCCACCGCAGCCGGGCAGCCATGCGGTTGCGCAGCACCTTCCCCTTATGTGGAGCGGATTGTGTGAAGCGGACACACGGGAACACCCGGGCTGTGCGGATTCCGCACGCCCCCGGCCCCGGCGGTCCAATGCTGCCGCGGATTCTCCGTATGGCACACGAATTGCCAAAGGTGGGTGCAGCCGTCCACCGGTCGGACGGCTGAATCAGAACCGGAGGAACCCCAGTGATGCGTAGCGTTCTTCATGCCCTCGCCGCCGCCGCCGTGGTCGGTCTGCTCAGCAGCCCCGCGCTGGCCCAGAAGCCCATCGTGATCAAGTTCAGCCACGTGGTGGCCGACAGCACGCCCAAGGGCTACGGCGCCCTGATGTTCAAGAAGCTGGTGGAGGAGCGGCTCGGCGGCAAGGTCAAGGTCGAGGTCTATCCCAACTCCCAGCTCTACGGCGACGCCAAGGAGATGGAGGCGCTGGCGCTGGGCGACGTGCAGTTGATCGCCCCGTCGCTGTCCAAGTTCGACCGCTACACCAAGCAGCTCCAGGTCTTCGACCTGCCGTTCCTGTTCGAGGACATTCAGGCGGTCGACCGCTTCCAGGCCAGCGAGGCCGGCAAGAAGCTGCTGAAGTCCATGGAGAAGAAGGGTTTCATCGGGCTGGGCTACTGGCATAACGGCATGAAGCAGCTTTCGGCCAACAAGCCGCTGCGCACGCCGGCCGATTCCAAGGGGATGAAGTTCCGCGTGCAGAACTCCGACGTGCTGGTTTCGCAGTTCCAGGCGGTCGGCGGCGTGCCGCAGAAGATGGCCTTCGCCGAGGTGTACCAGGCGCTGCAGACCGGCACCGTCGACGGTGCGGAGAACCCGTGGTC
>NZ_AUCF01000030.1 GCF_000429625.1 Azospirillum halopraeferens DSM 3675 | reverse complement strand
GGCGGAGTAAGCTGTCCTCAGCCTCCTCCCCCGCCCGGAGGCGGGGGAGGGCCATCGAAGCGAACGGAGGCACCCATGGAAACCCCCCGGCACCTGCTGGAAGCCATGTTCCGGGCCGCGGTGGATGCGGCGCTGCCGGCGGTCTGCGTGCCGCCGCACCTGCCGGCCCCGCCGAAGGGGCGCACCGTGGTGGTGGGGGCCGGCAAGGCTGCGGCGTCCATGGCGAAGGCGGTGGAGGACCACTGGCCGGGTGACCTCGGCGGCCTGGTGGTGACCCGCTACGGCCACGGCGTGGCGACGGAGCGGATCGCGGTGGTCGAAGCCTCCCACCCCGTGCCCGACGCGGCCGGCGAGGCGGCGGCGCGGCGCATCCTGGAGACGGTCGGCGGCCTCGGCTCCGACGATCTGGTGCTGTGCCTGATTTCGGGCGGCGGTTCGGCCCTGCTGGCGGCTCCGGCGGCGGGGCTGACGGTGGCCGACAAGCAGACGGTGGCCAGGGCCCTGCTGCGCTCGGGCGCCGACATCACCGAGATGAACTGCGTGCGCAAGCACCTGTCGGCGGTCAAGGGCGGCCGGCTGGCGCTGGCGGCGCACCCGGCGCGGGTGGTGTCGCTGGTGATCTCCGACGTGCCCGGCGACGATCTGTCGGTCATCGCCTCGGGCCCCACGGTCGCCGACCCCACCAGCTTCGCCGACGCCCGCGCGGTGATCGCCAAGTACGGCATCGACCTGCCGCCCGCCGTCAAGGCCCACCTGGAGCGCGGCGAGGGCGAGACGCCCAAGCCCGGCGACCCGCGGCTGGCCGGCGCGCAGACCCTTCTGGTGGCCACGCCGCAGGCGTCCCTGGAGGCCGCTGCGGCGGTGGCGCGCGCGGCCGGGGTGACGCCGCTGATCCTCGGCGATTCCATCGAGGGGGAGGCGCGCGAGGTGGCCCGGGTGCACGCCGCCATCGCCCGCCAGGCGGCGCGCTTCGGCCAGCCGGCGGCGGCGCCGTGCGTGATCCTGTCCGGCGGCGAGACGACGGTGACCGTGCGCGGCACCGGCCGCGGCGGGCGCAACGCGGAGTTCCTGCTGGCCCTGGCGGTGGCGCTGGACGGCGCGCCGTCGGTGTGGGCGGTGGCGGCGGACACCGACGGCATCGACGGGACCGAGGACAACGCCGGCGCCATCCTCACCCCCGACACCCTGGCCCGCGCCGCGGCGGCGGGGGTGCGGGCCAGGGAGCGGCTGGCCGACAACGACGGCTATTCGTTCTTCCGCAGCGTCGGCGACCTTCTGGTCACCGGGCCGACGCTCACCAACGTCAACGATTTCCGGGCCATGCTGGTGTTGCCGGATCATCGCGGTTGACCGTTCGCTTTCGCTTGGGGCAGGGTTCCGGGCATCCTTTCCGCCGTCCGGACCCCTCCCCATGGACTCCACGCTGCGTCAACAGCAGATCGTTTCGCTGGTGCGCGAGCGGCGCGTCCTTCAGGTGCAATGGCTGGCCGACCATTTCGGCGTGACGCCGCAGACCATCCGGCGCGACATTGACGAGCTGTCGTCGCAATCGCTGGTGCGGCGCTTCCGCGGCGGCGTCACGCTGCCGTCCAGTGTCGAAAACGTCGCCTACACCACCCGCCAGATGCTGATGGCGGACGAGAAGCGCCGCATCGCGCGGCTGGCGGCGGAGCATGTGCCCGACGACGCCTCCCTGTTCGTCAACATCGGCACGACGACGGAGGCGGTGGCGCACGCGCTGCTGTCCCACCAGGGGCTGCGGGTCATCACCAACAACCTCAACGTCGCCAACATTCTGCACACCAACACGGCGTTCAGCGTCAGCATCGCCGGCGGCGCGGTGCGCCAGCGCGATGGCGGCATCGTCGGCGAGGCCACCGTCGCCTTCATCCGCCAGTTCAAGGTGGACATCGGCATCATCGGCATCAGCGGCATCGACGAGGAGGGCGACCTCCTCGACTACGACTACGACGAGGTGCGGGTGGCCCGCGCCATCATCGAGAACGCCCGGCGCGTCTTCCTGGTCACGGACCACACCAAGTTCGGCCGCAGCGCCATGATCCGCCTCGGCCACATCGGCGAGATCGACGACCTCTTCACCGACGTGCCGCCGCCGCCGGGAATGGCCGAGGTGGTCGCCGCCAGCGGCTGCCGGGTGCACGTGGCGGAGGGCGGGTGAGGGCGGGTCGGCGGGACCGTCATCAAACCATGTATTTCGGCACATCCCGGGCCAGCGCGTCGACGGCGGCCCGGACTTTCGGCGGCAGGATCCCGGTCGACAGCCAGAGCGCGCTGACGTCATAGGGGAATCCCGACAGCTCCGGTAGCAGCTCGACGAGGTGGCCCCGCTCCAGACGCTCCCGGACAAGCCACGATGGCAGCCACGCAAGCCCGGCGCCGTCCGCGACCGCATCCGCCACGGCGGCGAGATCGTCGATCCGGATGCGGGATTCGGGGAGCACGTCGATCGGACCGGAACTGCCGCCGGGAAACTGCCAGGGCCGAACGATCCCCGAGCGGCGGTAGACGATGGCGCGGTGCCGCCGGAGCTCGTCGATGCCCTTCGGGTATCCATGGGCGTCCAGATAACCCGGTGATCCGCACACGATCATGCGTTGGCGCGCGATGTGGCGTACGGTCAGCCCGCCCCGGGGGTCAAGGGGACCCGTCCGGATCGCAAGATCGTAGCCGTCGTCGGCAAGGTCGGCGAGACGGTCGCTGAGCGAGAGGTCGAGTTCGAGGTTCGGCAGCGTCCCGACGAGCGCGATCAGGACCGGCATCACGCAATGACGCCCGAAATGGACCGGTGCCGTCACCCGCAGCGTTCCGCGCGGCTCGGACATCTGATGAGCCGCGAAAGCGTCGGCCGCCTGCGCTTCGGCAAGAATCAGGCGGCAACGCTCACAATATTCGCGGCCGACATCCGTCAGGCTCTGCCGGCGCGTGGTGCGGTTGATCAGACGGACACCCAGGCGATCCTCGAGAAACCGAACATGCTTGCCGACCATCGGCGCGGACATGCCGAGGGCGTCGGCGGCGGCCGCGAAGGAGCCCAGGTCGACCGCTTTGACGAACACCTCCATGCTCGTGAGGCGATCCATATTCAAAACCATTGTTTACTTCTGTCGTGCCGGACCGCCAATTTATCGCCCCAAATGGCTTTGTTAAAGGTAATTGAAAGCCAATGGTTAGGAGTGAACGACGATGCGTGTGGTCCGTTTTGACCGACACGGCGGCCCGGAGGTTCTGCGCTTCGAAACCATCGACGCGCCGCTGCCCGATGAGGGACAGGTGCTGATCAGAGTGAAGGCGCTGGGCATCAATCGAGCCGAAGCGCTGATGCGCGCCGGCGCCTATATCGAAACACCGGCATTGCCGTCGGGGCTCGGCCTCGAGGCGGCCGGTGTCGTTGAGCGGTTGGGTGACGGTGTCGACGGATTCGAGGCGGGCGATGCGGTCAGCGTCATCCCGCCGATCTCGATGGCCCGATGGCCGACCTATGGCGAGTGCATCAGCGTACCGGCCGAACGCGTGGTCCGGCATCCGCCGAACCTGAGCCGGGAGGGCGCCGCCGCCACCTGGATGGCGTATCTGACAGCCTACGGCGCCCTGATTGACGTCGCGGCGATCAGGCGGGGTGAATGCGTGGCCATCACCGCGGCGTCGAGCAGCGTGGGGCTTGCCGCCATCCAGATCAGCAACATGATCGGCGCGATTCCCGTTGCCGTCACACGCACCGCCGCCAAGCGACAGGCACTGATCAATGCCGGTGCCGCGCACGTGATCGTGACGGACGACGAGGACCCGGCATCGGGTCTGAACCGGATCGCCGGTCCGATCGGCGTTCGTGTCGTGCTTGATTGCGTCGGCGGCCCGATCCTCGAACCGCTCACTCAGGCCATGGCGCGCGGTGGTGTCCTCATCGAATACGGCGGGTTGAGCGCCCGGCCCGCGCCGTTTCCGCTTCCCGCGGTGTTGAGCAAGAGCCTGACGTTACGCGGCTATCTCGTCCATGAGATCACCGGCAATCCCGGGAAGTTGGAGGCGGCCAAACGGTTCATCCTCGACGGTCTTGCTGCCGGCGCACTCCGGCCGATCATCGCGAAGGTCTTTCCCTTCGAAGAGATCGCCGATGCGCATCGGTATCTGGAGTCGAACGAGCAGTTCGGAAAGATCGTCGTGACCGTATGACGCCTTGTGCCGGGCGGCGTCCGGAACCGGGCCTGCCATAGACCGATCACCCCGGGGGCGGGGCGCCGCCGTTCACTCCGGGACGCCGGCGCCCGGGCAGGGACAGGGGGTGTCCGCGATCAGCCCGCCAGCCGGTCGGGGCGGTCGTCGGCGGTCCAGCGGGGATCGGCCTGCCAGGTGCGGATCCAGTCGGGCAGGTCGGCGGCGGGCATGGGGCGGGCGATGCAGTAGCCCTGGGCCAGGTCGCAGCCGAGGTGCAGGAGCCGGCGGCCCTGTTCCACCGACTCCACCCCCTCGGCCAGGACGGTGCGGCCCAGCGCCCGGGCCAGCACGATCACGCTTTCCACGATGGCGCAGTCCTCGGCGTCGTGCGGCAGGTTGCGCACGAAGGACTGGTCGATCTTCAGCGTCTGCACCGGCAAATGGCGCAGGTAGGTCAGCGAGGAATAGCCGGTCCCGAAATCGTCCAGCGCCGCCGATACCCCCATCTCCCGGCAGACGTGCAGGATGGTGCGGGCCCGCCCGATGTCCTCCAGCGCCGCGGTCTCCAGGACCTCCAGTTGCAGGCGGTGGCGGGGCAGTTCGGGGTGGGCCGCCAGAAGGGCGGTGAGGCGGTCGGTGAAGTCCGCGCGCAGCAGGTGACGGGCGGCGATGTTGACGCTGACGGTCAGGTCGATGCCCCGGCGGTGCCAGTCCGCCATCTGCGCCAGCGCGGTGGCGATCACCCATTCGCCGAGCGCCACCTCCAGCTCCGTCTCCTCGATCAGCGGCAGGAACTCGCCGGGCGACAGCAGGCCGCGTTCGGGGTGGTTCCAGCGGATCAGCGCCTCCGCCCCCACGACGCTGCCCAGGCGCATGTTGACCTTGGGTTGGTAGAACAGGGTGAATCGGCCGGCGCCGATGGCGGCGCGCAGGGCGGCGACCGTTTCGCGGCGGGCCTGCACGCGCTGGTCGCGGTCGGCGTCGTAGAACTGGAAACGGTTCCGCCCCGCCTGCTTGGCTTGGTACATGGCCTGGTCGGCGTGGCGCAGCAGCGTGTCGGGGTTGCTGTCGTCGTCGGGGAACAGGCTGACGCCGATGCTGGCGGACACCCGCACCGGCGTGCCGACATCGGGCAGGGAGACCGGCTCGGACACGGCGGCCAGCACGCGGCCCAGCACGCCGGCGCACTCCTGCGCGTCGCCCAGGTCGGGCAGCAGGATCACGAACTCGTCGCCGCCGGGGCGGGCCAGCGTGTCGCCGGTGCGCAGCACCCCGGCCATGCGCCGGGCCACCTCCACCAGCAGGGCGTCGCCGGCGCCGTGGCCGTGGCGGTCGTTGACCGGCTTGAAGCCGTCCAGATCGAGATAGGCGACGGCCATGGCGCGGCCGCTGCGCCGCGTCCGGGCCATGGCCTGCTCCATGCGGTCGGCCAGCAGCACCCGGTTGGGCAGCCCGGTCAGCGCATCATGGTGGGCCAGGTGTTGCAGCGCCGCCTCGTGACGCTTGACGGTGGTGATGTCGGAGAACACGGCCACATAGCGCCCGGTCCTTCCCTCCCGGTCGCGGACCGCGGAGATGCTGAGCCATTCCGGGTAGATCTCGCCGTTGCGGCGGCGGTTCCAGATCTCCCCCGACCAGTGGCCGTCGCGGATGAGGGCGGCCCACAGGTCGCGGTAGAAGGCGCGGTCGTGGCGGCCGGAGTTGAGCAGGCGCGGCGAGGCGCCGATGACGTCGTCCGGCGCGTAGCCGGTGATGCGGGTGAAGGCGGGGTTGATGCGTTCGATGGTGCCGCCGGCGTCGGTGATCATGATGCCTTCGCGCGCGTTCTCGAACACGCTGTCGGCCATGCGCATGCCGTGCTCGGCGGCGATGCGGTCGGTGATGTCGCGGGCCACGGCGATGCAGCAGGCGCTGCGGCCGATGCGCGCCGCCTCCAGCGACACCAGCGCGGTGAACTCCGGTCCCTCGCGTCGGCGCAGGCGCATCTCGCGGTTGGCCAGGGGGGCGGGGCCGGTCAGCGCCGCCGCCAGCCCCCGCACCTCGTCGTCGGCGGCGAAGTCCTGCAGGGGGCGGCCCAGCGCCTCGCCCCGGGTGAAGCCGGTGACCCGCTCGAACGCCGCGTTCACGTCGAGCAGCGTTCCGTCCGGCACCGCGGCGATGGCCACCGGCTCGGGCGCCGCGTGGAAGATGGTGGAGAATTTCGCCTCGGACTCGCGCACCCGCCGGTGCGCCCGGCCCAGCCGGACGATCGACCCGCCCAGCGCCACGAACAGCAGGAACGTCAGCCCCACCAGGACGAGGGTGATGGCCTGCGACCACCATTGGCGCCGCGCGTAATCCGCCAGATAGGCGGTCCGCAGCGTCTCCAGCACGCCGCGGGCGTCGATGGCGAAATAGGCGTCGATGGCGTCCCGCAGCTCCGCCTTCTGATCGCGCAGGGTGCCCAGGTGCAGGGCGATGTGGGCCAGTTCCGCCGCTTCCGGACCGTCCGCCGGTGCCGCGGGAACGGCAACGGCGCCGCCGGCGTCCGACGGCCGGCCGGCCAGTTCGTCGATCAGCGCGCGCTGCATCCGCGCCAGCACCTCCGGCCGGCCGGTTTCGCCGTACCGGCCGATCCGGAAGGGAACGTAGTTGACCGCGTTGCGCACGAAGGCGGCGGTGCCCTTGATGCGTTCGGCGGCGTCCAGCTTCGCGTCGATCCGCGCCCGGTACAGCACCGCCGTCCCGGCGTCGCCCGCCGGCAGCCGTGCGGCGAGGGTTTCGAGGCCGCGCACATGCTCCACCAGCGGGTCGTAATGGGGCAGGATGCCGGCGACGACCTGCAACAGGTCGCGGTCCAGGCTGGTCTCCGTCTGCACCAGACCGTCGAACACCGCCAGCGCCGCGGCGTGGCGGCGGGCGTCGGTGCTGCGGTCGGCGACGAAGGCCAGCAGGCCGACGGTCACCGCCACCGCCAGGGTGAAGACGACGCCCGCCGACAGGGTGAAGCGGTTCATGGATCGTCTCCGCCCGCCGGCCCGGCGTCGGGCAGGGGGCCGGGCAGGGTGGCGAGGAACTGCACGATCAGCGTGATGTCCTCCTCCGGGATCTCCTGGCCGAGTTGGTAGCGTCCCATGAGCTGCACCGCCTCGGGCAGGGTGGCGACGCTGCCGTCGTGGAAATAGGGGGCGGTCAGCACCGCCAGGCGCAGGCCCGGCACCTTGAAGACGCGGCGGTCGGCGTCGCGTCCGGTGACCGCGAAACGGCCCGCATCGGACGGGCGCTCCCCGTCGCGGTCGCCGAACGGGTCGCCGAAGAAGCCGAAGCGCTGGAACATGTTGCCGCCGACGTTGGCGCCCTGGTGGCAGGAGGCGCAGCCGTAGGATTTGAAGAGGGCGTAGCCGCGCTCCTCCTCGGGACTGATCGCCGCGGCGTCGCCGGCGAGCCAGGCGTCGAAGCGCGAGCCGGTGGTGATCAGCGTGCGCTGGTATTCGGCCAGCGCCGCCGCCACCGTGTCGGCACTCGGGTCCGTGCCGAAGGCCGCGCGGAAGGACGCGCGGTAGGGCGACGCCGTCAGCCGCGCCAGCACATCCGGCCAGTGCGCGGCCATCTCGACCGGATTGGTGATGGGCCCGCCGGCCTGTTCCTCCAGGGTGCGGGCGCGGCCGTCCCAGAACTGGGCCAGGTTGAGCGCCGCGTTGTACACGGTGGGGGTGTTGAGCGTGCCCGTCGCGCCGCCGATGCCCACCGCCACCGGCTGGGCGTCGGCACCGCCGCGGCCGGGATCATGGCAGGATCGGCAGCTCACCGTGCCGTCGCCCGACAGGATGGGATCGGCGAACAGGCGCCGCCCCAGTTCCACCCGAAGCGGATCGGTTACGGCCGGCGGCGGCAGCGGCCGGATGGGTTCGCGCGCGGCCTCCCCGGCCTGCGCCGTCACCGGCACCAGCCACAGGAACGCTCCCAGAACCGCGCCGGTGCGTGAACGGCTTCGTGTCATGGTCCGATCCCGTCGCCCAAAGTACTTCGTATTTTAACAGTCGGCCTATGACCAACGCAATGGGCGGCATGTCGCGGAAGGTGCGGTGGGCGGCCTTCAGGAAACGCGAAAGTAGAACATCCTGTGGACGAGAACGCGACGCCGCGGCATTTCGCTAACCTGCTGCCTGTGTTCGCGCAATGAAATGCGCGCCTCTCTCGTCCCGGCCGACCGCGCCTATGGCCGAAGGCATAGGCTGCAAAAAACCGCTTTACGAACAATCCGGCGCGGGCTAGCGTTCATAAACGAAAGCGAACGCGGCGAAACGAAAACGACCGCGCGTGCAGGGAGAGGCCACATGACCGCAACCGGCCAGCAGCCGGCGGATCTGCTCATCATCGGCGGCGGGGTCAACGGGGCGGGCATCGCCCGTGACGCGGCGGGCCGCGGCCTGTCGGTGGTCCTGTGCGAACAGAACGACCTGGGCAGCGCCACCTCGGCGGCCAGCACCAAGCTCATCCACGGCGGCCTGCGCTACCTGGAGCATTACGAGTTCCGGCTGGTGCGCGAGGCGCTGGAGGAGCGCGAGGTGCTGCTGGCCCTGGCGCCCCACATCATCCGGCCCATGCGCTTCGTGCTGCCCCACGACACGACCATGCGGCCGGCGTGGATGCTGCGGATCGGCCTGTTCCTCTACGATCATCTGGGCGGCCGCAAGCGGCTGCCGGGGTCGCACGCCCTGGACCTGCGCAACCACCCCGCCGGACGGCCGCTGGCGGAGCGTTTCCGCACCGCCTTCGAGTATTCCGATTGCTGGGTCGAGGACAGCCGGCTGGTCCTGCTCAACGCCATGGACGCCGCCGAACGCGGTGCCGCCATCCTGACCCGCACCCGCTGCGTCGAGGCGCGGCGCGAGGACGGCCTGTGGCGCGCCGTGCTGGAGGACGCCGCGACCGGCGCGCGCCACACCGTGCGGGCGCGCGCACTGGTCAACGCCGCCGGCCCCTGGGTGGCCGACGTGCTGAACGGCCGTCTCGGCGTCAACACCCGCTCCGCCGTGCGCCTGGTCAAGGGCAGCCACATCGTGGTGCCGCGCCTGTTCGAGGGCGACCGGGCCTACATCTTCCAGAACGACGACCGCCGCATCGTCTTCGCCATCCCCTATGAAGGGGATTTCACTCTGATCGGCACCACCGACGTGGACTATCACGGCGACCCCGCGGCGGTGAGCATCGACGAGGCGGAGATCGCCTATCTCTGCCGCGTCCTGTCCCGCTGCCTGGCAACGCCGGTGACGCCGGACAGCGTGGTGTGGACCTACAGCGGCGTGCGCCCGCTGTACGACGACGACACCGGCGACGCCTCGGCGGTGACGCGCGACTATGTGCTCGACCTCGACGCCGGGGACGGGCGGGCGCCGCTGCTGTCCATCTTCGGCGGCAAGATCACCACCTTCCGCCGCCTGGCGGAGCAGGCGGTGGACACCGTGCAGAAGGCGCTGGGCCGCCCGGCGCCGCGCTGGACGGCGACGGCGCCGCTGCCCGGCGGCGACATGCCGGACGCCGATTTCGACCGGTTCCTGGAGCGTTTGTGCGCCGAGTCCCCCTGGCTGCCCGCGGGAACGGCGCGCCGCTGGGCTCGCACCTACGGCACGCGGGTGCGCCGGCTGCTGGACGGCGCGCGCTCCCCGGCCGATCTCGGCCCGTGCGTCGCCGGCGATGTTTACGACGCCGAGCTGCGCTACGCGGTGGAGCACGAATACGTGCACACCGGCGAGGACTTCCTGTGGCGGCGCAGCAAGCTCGGCCTGCATCTGGACGCGGCGGGGCGCGACGCGGTCGCCGCCCGCATCGCCGAACTCCGCAGCCCCGGCGCGGCGGCGCCCGCCCGCACCCTGGCGGGAGGCCGGCGATGACGCTGCGCCTCGACGCGATCACCAAGACGGTGGGCGGTGCCGTCCACATCGACCGCGTGTCCCTGGACCTGGCGCCCGGCTCCTTCAACGTGCTGCTGGGGCGCACGCTGGCGGGCAAGACGACGCTGCTGCGGCTCATCGCCGGGCTCGACCGGCCGACCTCCGGCCGCATCCTCGACGACGGGCGGGACGTCACCGGCCGGGGCGTCGCCGGGCGCGACGTCGCCATGGTCTACCAGCAGTTCATCAACTATCCCTCCTTCACCGTCTTCGAGAACATCGCCTCGCCGCTGCGCCGCAAGGGGATGGACGCGGTGGAGATCGAGCGGCGGGTGAAGCGCACGGCCGCCATGCTGCGCATCGACGGGCTTCTGGACCGGCTGCCCTCCCAGTTGTCCGGCGGGCAGCAGCAGCGCACGGCCATCGCCCGCGCGCTGGTCAAGGAGGCGGGCCTGCTGCTGCTGGACGAACCGCTGGTCAACCTGGACTACAAGCTGCGCGAGGAACTGCGCGAGGAGCTGCGCGTCCTGTTCGCCGAGCGCCGCACCGTCGTCGTCTACGCCACCACCGAGCCGGCGGAGGCGCTGATCCTCGGCGGCAACACCGGCGTGCTGCACGAGGGGCGCCTGCTGCAGTTCGGGCCGACCCTGCAGGTCTATGGCCGGCCCGTCGACACCGACGCCGGGGCGATCTTCAGCGACCCGCCCATGAACTTCATCGACGGCATCCTCACCGACGACGGGGTGGCGCTCAGCGACGGCACCCACCTGCCGCTGGCCGCCCACGAACGCGGCCTGCCCGCCGGCCCCTGCCGCATCGGCGTGCGCGCCAACCACCTGGGGGTGGTGCGCCGGGGCGACCAGTCGGTGGCCGTGCCGGCGCGGGTGGAACTGGCGGAGATCAGCGGCTCGGAGACCTTCATCCACGTCGTCCACAACGGCGTGCCGCTGGTGGCGCGGGAGGAGGGCATCCACACCCACCCCATCGGCGAGATCATCCCCGTCTATTTCGACCCCGCCCGCGTCTTCGTGTTCGCGCCGGACGGCCGCCTGCTGGCGGCCCCGCGCAGCCTGCCGAACCGCCTGAAGGGAGTGGCATGACCATGGCCGCCATCGAGCTGCGCAACCTCGGCCATTCCTACCGCCCCAACCCCGCGGGGCCGCAGGACTACGCGCTGCGCCCCTTCTCCATGACCTGGGAGGACGGTGCCGCCTACGCCCTGCTGGGCCCGTCGGGCTGCGGCAAGACCACGCTGCTCAACATCATCTCCGGCCTGCTGACCCCCGGCGAGGGGCAGGTGCTGTTCGACGGGCGCGACGTCACGCACCTGTCACCGGAACAGCGCAACATCGCCCAGGTGTTCCAGTTCCCGGTGATCTACGACACCATGTCGGTCTACGACAACCTGGCCTTCCCCCTGCGCAACCGCGGCGTCGCGGCGGCCGACGTGGACCGGCGGGTGCGGCGGGTGGCGGATCTCCTGGAACTGACCCCCGACCTGGCGCGCCGGGCGCAGAAGCTGACGCCGGACGCCAAGCAGAAGATCTCCATGGGGCGGGGGCTGGTGCGCTCCGACGTGGCGGCGATCCTGTTCGACGAGCCGCTGACCGTCATCGACCCGCACATGAAATGGCGCCTGCGCCGCAAGCTGCGCGAGGTGCACAGCGAGTTCCGCCTCTCGCTCATCTACGTCACCCACGACCAGGTGGAGGCGCTGACCTTCGCCGACCGGGTGGCGGTGATGCACGAGGGGCAGGTGGTGCAGCTCGGCACCCCGCAGGAGCTGTTCGAGGCACCGCAGCACACCTTCGTCGGCTATTTCATCGGCAGCCCCGGCATGAACCTGCTGCCCTGCGAACCCGGCGAGGGCTGTGTCCATGTGGACGGCATCGCCATCCCGCTGCGCACGGGCGCTGCCGACACCGCGGCGGCGGGCGGCGGCGCCCTGGAGCTGGGCATACGGCCGGAGTTCCTGGAGCTGGCCGCCGCCGGCCGTCCCGGAACGGTGCCGGTGACCGTCACCGGGGTGGAGAACCTGGGCACCCACAAGATCGTCACCGCCCGTCTCGGCACCCGGTCGCTGAAGGTGAAGGTGGCGGAGGATCAACCGGTCCCGACGGAGGCCGCGCTGCGCTTCCCGCCGGACCGCGCCCGGCTCTACCGCGACGGCCGTCTGGCTGTGTGATGCCGGGTTCGCAACCGGTACCGGCCGCGGCCCGGCAGGGCCGGAGCCTTTGTGGCGTTTGAACACGGTGGTCCGGGGTTTCCCGGCCGCATGAAAACGAGGGCCCGCCAACGGGCCCCGCGAGACCATGGGAGGGACTTCAGCATGCACGCACGGTGCAGGGCGACACGCACCTTGGCCCCATCCCGCCTCAGCAGCGCGGAGGCGTGAGCCATGGACAAGCCGTGGAACAACCGCGCCTGGTTCCTGGTCATCCCGGTGTTCGTGCTGGTGGCCTTCAGCGCCATCATCCCGCTGATGACCGTCGTCAACTACTCGGTCCAGGACATCTTCGGGCCGGGCCAGGCATTCTGGGTCGGCACCGAGTGGTTCGAGAAGGTGCTGCACGACGAACGGCTGCACGACGCGCTGGTGCGGCAGATCCTCTTCTCCCTGGCGGTGCTGGCCATCGAGATCCCGCTGGGCATCCTGGTGGCGCTGTCCATGCCGGCGGACAAGGGATGGCGCACCTCGCTGGTGCTGGTGCTGCTGGCGCTGCCGCTGCTGATCCCGTGGAACGTGGTCGGCACGATCTGGCAGATCTTCGGGCGCGCCGACATCGGGCTGGGCGGTGCGGCGATCCGGGCGCTGGGCATCGACTACAACTACACCGGCAACCCGCGCGACGCCTGGCTGACGGTGCTGGTGATGGACGTGTGGCACTGGACGTCGCTGGTGGCGCTGCTGTGCTACGCCGGGCTGCGGGCGATCCCGCCGGCCTATTACCAGGCTGCGAAGATCGACGGCGCGTCGCGCTGGGCGGTGTTCCGCCACATCGAGCTGCCGAAGATGCGCGGCGTCCTCATCATCGCGGTGCTGCTGCGCTTCATGGACAGCTTCATGATCTACACCGAGCCGTTCGTTCTCACCGGCGGCGGGCCCGGCAACGCCACCACCTTCCTCAGCCAGTACCTGACGCGCATGGCGGTGGGGCAGTTCGACCTGGGTGTCGCGGCGGCGTTCTCGCTGATCTACTTCCTGATCGTGCTGCTGTTCTCCTACGTCTTCTACACCTTCATCACCACCGTCGGCACGGGGGACCGGTCATGACCCTACGCAGCCACGCCGACGACGCCGTCGCCCTGCCGCCGCGCGCCCGCGCCCGCGCCGCGTCGCGGCTGCGGGTGTCGCGCCGCACCGTCGTCCTCGTCCTCTACATCCTCTTCCTGCTGTTGCCCATCTACTGGATGGTCAACATGTCGCTGAAGACCAACGTGGAGATCCTGTCCGGCCTGACGCTATTCCCGCGTGATCCCACGCTGCAGAACTACATCACCATCTTCACCGATCCCAGTTGGTATTCGGGCTACATCAACTCCATCAAGTATGTGGTGCTGAACACGGTGATCTCGCTGACGGTGGCTCTGCCGGCGGCCTACGCCTTCTCGCGCTACCGCTTCCTCGGCGACAAGCACATGTTCTTCTGGCTGCTGACCAACAAGATGGCGCCGCCGGCGGTGTTCCTGCTGCCGTTCTTCCAGCTCTATTCCACCTTCGGGCTGTTCGACACGCCGCTGGCCGTGGCGCTCGCCCACTGCCTGTTCAACGTGCCGCTGGCGGTGTGGATTCTCGAAGGCTTCATGTCCGGCGTCCCGCGCGAGATCGACGAGACCGCCTACATGGACGGCTACAGCTTCCCGCGCTTCTTCGCGACGATCTTCGTGCCGCTGATCCGCGCGGGCATCGGCGTCACCGCCTTCTTCTGCTTCATGTTCAGTTGGGTGGAACTGCTGCTGGCGCGCACGCTGACCGCGGTCGAGGCCAAGCCCATCGCCGCCACCATGACGCGCACGGTCAGCGCCGCCGGCATGGACTGGGGCCTGCTGGCCGCCGCGGGGGTGCTGACCATCATCCCCGGCGCGCTGGTGATCTGGTTCGTGCGCAACTACATCGCCAAGGGCTTCGCCCTCGGCCGGGTGTGAGGAGACCGGCACCATGGAATGGATGGCCTGGACCTGGCCGACGGCCCTGTTTTTCGTGACCATCGCGCTGATGCTGGCGGGCATGACCGCGTGGCAGGTGGTGTCGCCGTCGGTGGAACGCCGCGGCCTGCTGCCCATGCCGACGACCCGCGGCGACCGCCTGTTCATCGGGCTGCTGGGCAGCGCCTACATCCACCTGGGCTGGCTGGCCCTGGCCGACGCCACCCTGTGGTGGGCGCTGGCGCTGTCGCTCGTCTGGATGGCGGCGGTGATGCGGTACGGGTGAGCCCGCCGGGCCCGCCCCAACAATCAAGAAACCCGACAAACCCGAAAAAACCTGACAACGACAACCCGATCCCCTTCACGGAGGTAATGGACATGATGGTTGCACACGGGAGGAAACTGCGCGGCGCTCTGGCCGGCACGGTGCTGGCCGGGGCGCTGGGGTTCGTTCTTCTGGCCGCCGGGCCGGTGTCGGCGCAGGACGTGGAGCAGTTCCGCGCTGCCGCCCAGCGCTGGATCGACCAGGAGTTCCAGCCGTCGTCGCTGTCGCGCGACGAGCAGATGAAGGAGATGGAGTGGTTCATCCAGGCCGCCGCCCCCTTCCGCGGCATGGAGATCAACGTCGTCTCCGAGACGATCACCACCCACGAGTACGAAGCCAAGACCATGGCGCGCGCCTTCAGCGAGATCACGGGGATCCGCCTGAAGCACGACCTGATCCAGGAAGGCGACGTCATCGAGAAGCTGCAGACGCAGATGCAGTCGGGCCGCAACGTCTATGACGCCTACGTCAACGACAGCGACCTGATCGGCACCCATTTCCGCTACGGCGCGGTGGTGCCGCTGTCCGACTTCATGACCGGCGAGGGCAAGGACGTCACCCTGCCGACGCTGGACGTCGACGACTTCATCGGCAAGAGCTTCACCACCGGCCCCGACGGCAAGCTCTACCAGCTTCCCGACCAGCAGTTCGCCAACCTCTACTGGTTCCGCGCCGACTGGTTCGACCGTCCGGAGCTGAAGGAGCGCTTCCGGGCCAAGTACGGCTACGACCTCGGCGTCCCGAAGAACTGGTCGGCCTACGAGGACATCGCCGACTTCTTCACCAACGACGTGAAGGAGATCGACGGCGTGCGGGTCTACGGCCACATGGATTACGGCAAGAAGGACCCGTCGCTGGGCTGGCGCTTCACCGACGCCTGGCTGTCCATGGCCGGGGCCGGCGACAAGGGCCTGCCCAACGGCAAGCCGGTGGACGAGTGGGGCATCCGGGTGGAGGGCTGCAACCCCGCCGGCTCCTCGGTCACCCGCGGCGGCGACACCAACGGCCCGGCAGCCGTCTACGCGCTCACCAAATACATCGACTGGCTGAAGAAGTACGCCCCGCCCGAGGCCCAGGGCATGACCTTCTCCGAGGCCGGGCCGGTGCCGGCCCAGGGCAACATCGCCCAGCAGATCTTCTGGTACACCGCCTTCACCGCCGACATGACCAAGCCGGGGCTGCCGGTGGTCAACGCCGACGGCACGCCCAAGTGGCGCATGGCACCCTCGCCGCACGGCGCCTATTGGGAGGAGGGGATGAAGCTGGGCTATCAGGACGCCGGTTCCTGGACCCTGCTGACGTCCACCCCGCTCGACCGCCGCAAGGCCGCCTGGCTCTACGCCCAGTTCACCGTGGCCAAATCGACCTCGCTGAAGAAGACCATGGTCGGTCTGACGCCCATCCGCGAGTCCGACCTGCAGACGCAGGCGATGACCGACATGGCGCCCAGGCTGGGCGGCCTGGTGGAGTTCTACCGCAGCCCGGCCCGCGTGTCCTGGACGCCGACCGGCACCAACGTGCCCGACTATCCCAAGCTGGCGCAGCTCTGGTGGCAGAACGTGGCCGAGGCGGTGACCGGCGAGAAGACGCCCCAGCAGGCCATGGACAGCCTGGCCGAGGCCCAGGACGCCGTGCTGGCCCGCCTGGAGCGCGCCGGCGTGCAGGGCGAGTGCGGACCCAAGCTGAACAAGGTGCAGGACGCGCAGTTCTGGTTCGACCAGCCCGGCGCGCCGAAGCCGAAGCTGGAGAACGAGAAGCCCAAGGGCGAGACCATCGCCTATGATGCGCTGATCCGGGCGTGGAAGGAAGGCCGCGCCCGCTGATCGGTTCGCGGCGCCGATGGAGATCCTTCCCCGACTGACGACTCCGGGGTGGCTTCGGCCACCCCGACTTTCTGCTTGAGAGGCATTCATGACCGGACCGGCGCGCCATCTCCTCGCCATCGACCAGGGCACCACCTCGACCCGCGCCATCGTGTTCGCCGCCGACGGCACGGCGCGCGCCACGGCGCGGCGCGAGTTTCCCCAGCACTATCCCGACGACGGCTGGGTGGAGCACGACGGCGAGGACATCTGGCGCGACACCCTGACGGTGGTCCGCGAGGCACTCGGCACCGCAGGCCTGACCGCCGCCGACGTGGCGGCGCTGGGCATCACCAACCAGCGCGAGACGGCCATCCTGTGGGACCGCGCGACCGGGGAGCCGGTGCACCGGGCCATCGTCTGGCAGGACCGCCGCACCGCGCCCCTGTGCCGGGACCTGCACCGCCGGGGCTGCGAGCCGGAGATCCGCGCCCGCACCGGGCTGGTGATCGACGCCTATTTCTCCGCCTCCAAGCTCGCCTGGCTGCTCGACACCATCCCCGGTGTCCGGGAGCGGGCGGCGCGCGGCGCACTGGCCTTCGGCACCATCGACAGCTTCCTGCTGTACCGCCTGACCGGCGGGCGGGTGCACGCCACCGACGCCACCAACGCGTCGCGCACCATGCTGTTCAACATCCACACCCAGGACTGGGACGAGGAGCTGCTGCGCCTCTTCAACGTGCCGCGCGCCGTCCTGCCGGAGGTGCGCGACAGCAGCGCCGATTACGGCACCACCGACCCCGCGTGGTTCGGCGCTGCCATCCCCATCCGCGGCGTCGCCGGCGACCAGCAGGCGGCCGTGGTGGGCCAGGCGTGCGTGGCGCCGGGCATGGTCAAGTCGACCTACGGCACCGGCTGCTTCGCCCTGCTGAACACCGGCGACCGGGCGGTGGAATCGGCGCACCGCATGCTCACCACCGTCGCCTACCGGCTGAACGGCCGCCCGACCTACGCCCTGGAGGGCTCGATCTTCGTCGCCGGCGCCACGATCAAGTGGCTGCGCGACCGCATGGGGCTGATCGACAGCGCGGCGCACACGGCGGAGCTGGCGGTGACGGTCCCCGACAGCCACGGGGTGGTGCTGGTGCCGGCCTTCGTCGGGCTGGGGGCGCCCCACTGGGACCCCGACGCCCGCGCCTCGATCCAGGGCCTGACCCTGGACGCCGGACCGGAGCACATCGCCCGCGCCGCCCTGGAGGCGGTGGCCTTCCAGACCCGCGACCTGCGCGACGCCATGGCCGCCGACAGCCCGGCGACGCCGCGCACCCTGCGCGTCGACGGCGGCATGGTGGTGAACGACTGGCTGTGCCAGTTCCTGGCGGACATGCTGGACGCCCCGGTCGAACGCCCGGCCGTCACCGAGACGACGGCGCTGGGCGCCGCCCTGCTGGCCGGCCTGCAGGTGGGCTTCTACGACGGGCTGGAGGGGCCGAACGGCCTGGCCGCCACCTGGACCTGCGAGCGCCGCTTCGAGCCGCGCCTCGACCCGGCCCGCCGCGCCACCCTGTACGACGGCTGGCGGCTGGCGGTGGAGCGGGTGCGCTGGCCGGGGGCGGGCGGCGGCGCCTAGCGGCAGCGGTCGTAGAACGCCGCGTAGCCGCCGATGGAGATGCCGAGCCCGATCAGCGTCGAGAACCCTCCCAGCCCCACGAAGTAGGACAGGAACGCCGCCACGCCGCCGCCCAGGAACGTCAGGCGGGCCAGCGTGTCGCAGGACATGTTCGGCCGGCGCGGCGGCGGGGTTCGGCGGAGGCGGTGGATGTCGGCCATGGGCAAGGGCTCGGCGGCGGTTGGGTTCGGCCCGCCCACTATGGTCAGGCCGGGCGGCGGCGGCAAGCGGGGCGATGGGGGAGCGGCAGTGTCTCGGTCTGAATATCGCTGGTGGGCGAACCTTATTCGAAGAGCGTTCTCATCGAGCTGCGGGGCTCCGCAAGCTCGGCGGAAAGCATGGAACGGATTTGGCGTGCATACCCGGGAACAAGGCCGGAAGCGCTCCGACGACGTAACAGGGGCAGACACCTTATGACGACGATCGTCGCCGGGGAAACGTCGCAGACGGCCGGATGCGCGAGGTGACGCCGCCTCGGCCGGCGGCTACAATGCAGGCATGACGCAGTCAGCCTTCCTCTCTTCCAAGCCACGATAGCCCCGGCAGCGCCGCCCACGATCGGGCGAGACGCGCCGGGGCATCGAGCTTGGAGAGGCAAGATGTCCAAAGACATGAAGCGGGCGCGCCGCCGGCATGAACGGTGGCGCATGATCGCAAAGGCTCGCCGGTTTCGCCCTTGTGCCGAAGCTCCCCAGAAGATCGCCGACAATTTGGCGTCGTGCAGTTGTTGGATGTGCGGCAATCCCCGGCGTTACGGAATGGAGCCGACCATGCAGGAGCAACGGCAAGTCATCCGTGAAAGGGATTGGGATCTGTGAAGACGGAGGGGCGATGCGCGGTATCGGCATCGCCCCTCAGATTTCAAACTCGGAGACTCCCCGGGGAAAAGAGGCGCTTGGCCGGCGAGCGGCTTTCGGGTATGGTGCGCGCCATGACGAGCGCGATCCGCATCGTGCCCCTGATGGCACCCCGATACTTTGGCCGCTGGTTTCGACCGGCGGCATAGGTTCGCGCACACCCCGTAGCCGATACCGAAGCCGCCCGATACCGCAGCGGCTTCCATGCGCGACTTCCCTTTCTCGGCATCGGTCCTGTGGTTTCGGGCGGCCTTCCAACCCCAAGGAGGCCAGCATGTTCGATTTCGATGTCGTCACCGGACCCACCCAGCCGCCCCGTCCCGTCACGGACGATCCCGACGAGTCCACCGCCGGGGACCGCGGCGCCGACACGTCGGCCCCCGCCGCCGGCCCGACCGGCGCAGCACCCGCTCCCTGACGGGGCAACCCACACGCATGAGACGAAAACCCTCCATCCGCCGGGTGGAGGGTTTTTCGTATGGTGGAAACCAAAGTGCGACAATCTGCCGCACCTCTCCTCGTGTGCAGGGGGCTTGCCATGGCATCCTGTCCCGCCGGCCCCGTGGCTGCGGGGGCTTTGCGTCCCGGCCCCCCGCGGCCGGGCGGGCGGGGTGGCCGGGAAGCCTGCCCGACCGGGCAGGTTGTTCGTCAGGGAAACCAATTGCCCGGCGACCTTCTCTGGATTAGCCAGGACTTACGAGAAAAAAACACGCATGCGCCGTGTGCGTGTCAGGGAGTCGAGCCGGGAGGACGCCATGCCGATCCACGAACATCCTACCCTTGCCCAATTTCTGCTCCAGGATAAGCGGAGCCGCGGCGCCTTCGGCACCGACCTCGTCCAGCTTCTCCTCGACGTCGCCCAGGCGTGCAAGGCCGTGTCGCGCACCGTTGCCGGGGGGTCGCTGCGCGGCGTCTTCGGTTCGGCCAATGCGGTGAACGTCCAGGGGGAAACCCAGGCGAAGCTGGACGTGCTCGCCGACGAGATCTTCCGCGAGCGCACCGAGTTCGGCGGCCACGTCGCCGCCGTCGCATCGGAGGAACAGGAGGAACCGGTGCCGGTGCCGCAGGACTATCCTCGCGGCGACTTCCTCCTGCTCTACGATCCCCTCGACGGGTCGTCGAACATCGACGTCAACGTCTCCGTCGGTTCCATCTTCTCGGTGCTGCGGGCGCCGCGGCCGGGCGAGCCGGTGGAAGCCGCCGATTTCCTGCAGCCGGGCGCGCGCCAGGTCGCGGCGGGGTACGCCATCTATGGTCCCTCCACCAAGCTGGTGCTGACCGTCGGGTCCGGCGTCCACGGCTTCACCCTGGACCCCGTGCTGGGCGACTTCCGCCTCACCCGGCCCAACATGACCATCCCCGCGGCGACGAAGGAGTTCGCCGTCAACGCCTCGAACAGCCGCTTCTGGGAGGCCCCCGTGAAGCGCTATGTGGAGGAGTGCATGGCCGGGGCCGAGGGGCCGCGCGGCAAGGACTTCAACATGCGCTGGATCGCCTCGATGGTCGCCGAGGTGCACCGCATCCTGGTCCGCGGCGGCGTCTTCCTCTACCCGCGCGACAGCCGCCCGGGGTCCCGCAAGGGCCGCCTGCGCCTGATGTACGAGGGCAACCCCATGTCCATGCTGATCGAGCAGGCGGGCGGCCTCTCCACCACGGGAACCGAACGGGTGCTCGACATCGTGCCGGACGAGCTGCACCAGCGCGTGCCCCTGATCCTCGGCTCCGCCGAGGAGGTGGAGCGCATCCAGGCCTACCACCGTGCCGGTCCGGAGCCGGTCATCGACACCCCCCTGTTCAACGCGCGCGGCCTGTTCCGCACGGCCTGACACCCCGCAAGAAGGTGCACCTCCCATGTCCGAAAAGCACCCCATCATCGCCATCACCGGTTCGTCCGGCGCCGGCACCACCTCGGTGACCCGCACCTTTCAGGAGATCTTCCGGCGCGAAGGCGTGCGGGCGGCGATCATCGAGGGCGACAGCTTCCACCGCTACGATCGCGCCGAGATGAAGCAACAGATGGCCGAGCGGCTGCGCACCGGCGACACGCTGTTCAGCCACTTCGGGCCGGAATCCAACCTGTTCGAGGAGCTGGAGACGCTGTTCCGCACCTACGGTGAATCCGGCACGGGTCTGCGCCGCAAGTACCTGCACGACGAGGAGGAGGCCCGACCCTACGGCCAGCCGCCGGGCACCTTCACGCAGTGGGAGGAACTGCCGGAAAGCGACATGCTGTTCTACGAGGGGCTGCACGGCGCGGTGGCCACCGACACGGTCGACGTGTCCCGCCACCCCGACCTGAAGATCGGCGTCGTACCCGTGGTGAACCTGGAGTGGATCCAGAAGATCCACCGTGACAAGTCCACCCGCGGCTATTCCACCGAGGCGGTGACCGACACCATCCTGCGGCGCATGCACGACTACGTCCACTACATCTGCCCGCAGTTCACCCGCACCCACGTCAATTTCCAGCGCGTGCCGACGGTCGACACCTCCAACCCCTTCGTGGCCCGCCACATCCCGACGGCCGACGAGAGCTTCGTGGTCATCCGCTTCGCCAGCCCCAAGGGGATCGACTTCCCCTACCTGCTCAGCATGATCGACGACAGCTTCATGTCGCGCGCCAACACCATCGTCGTTCCCGGCGGCAAGATGGAGATGGCCATGCAGCTCATCTTCACGCCCTTCATCTGGCGGCTGATGGAGCGGCGCAGCCGGGTGCTGTGAGGACAGGCGACGGCACCGCAGGCCCCGCCGGCCGTTTCAGGAAGACACCGGCACACAACGCAAGGGGTTTTCCATGCCGATCATCCTGTTCCTCATCCTCGTTGTCCTGATTGCCCAGTTCGGCTTCTGGGACACGCTGCAGGGCGTGCTGGGCGCCGTCGGCATGGTCATCCTGCTGCTGGCCCTGCTCGCCGCCGCCGCATGGGCGACCGCCCGCCTGGCCTTCCGTCGCATGCGCGGCGGACGGTAATACCGGGTTCGGTTCGGACGCCATGACGGTCCGAACCCGGCATCACACGGTTTCCGCCTGAAGGCTTCAACCGTATGCCCCTTTCAATGAAGGCCTGCGGCCTTCATCTGTCGGGTTCGACGGCTTCCAACAGATCCTTCGGATCTGCCGGAAGCCTTATCACTCCGCCGCGGCGGTCGGCATGTCGTCGACCGCCAGGTCGAGCAGGGGCAGGAAACTTGCCGGTTCCTGGGCGCCGGACAGCGCGTAGCGGCGATTGAAGATGTAGCAGGGCACCGCCTGAAGGCCGAGCTGGCGGGCCAGCATGTCGGCGCTGCGCACCGCCGTCACCTCCGCGTCGGTGGCCAGCATGGTTTTCACCTCGCGCGGGTCGAGCCCGAGGGTGGCGGCCGTGGCCGCCAGCGCGTCGCGGTCGCCGATGTCCGCCCCGGCCGTGAAATAGGCGTCGAACAGCGCTTCGGCCATGGCGTCGCCCAGGCCGTGGCGGGACGCGTAGCGCACCGTGCGGTGTGCGTCGAAGGTGTTGGGGGTGCGCCGGATGCGGTGGAGATCGATGGGCAGCCCGTCGCGTTCAGCCGTTTCCTCCACCACCGCATAGATCTGCCGCGCCCGCTCCGTCCCGCCGAACTTGGCGGACAGATAGGCGTCGCGGTCCATGCCCGAGCGCGGCATCTCCGGATTGAGCTGGAAGGGTTGCCAGCGCAGCTCCGGCGTCATCCGCGGGCGCATCGCCAGGGCACGCCCCAGACGGTGCTTGCCGATGTAGCACCAGGGGCAGATCAGGTCGGCGAAGGTCTCGATCAACATGACGGGTACTATTCCCCATCCACCCCGCACCGGGCAACACGGGAGATGGGAAACGGTATGTTAACCCTTCCGCCGGACAGTCGGATCGCAGGGGTCCCGGCGCGGCCCCTCCAGAGGAGGCGGACCGCCATGAGCGACTCCTACATCGACACCAAGGTGCGCGAGGCGCTGACCGCCGCGCGCGGCAGCCACGCGGTGGCGCAGAAGATCCTGATCGCCTGGGCGGCGGACGACCACCGCCTGTTGCTCGGTCTGGCGCAGCCCTTCATGAAGGCCATCGCCGGCGCCGCGGTCGACCGGGCCGTGCGGCGCGGCGGCGCACCGCGCCCGCCGCAGGGGCCGGGCCGGTCGCAGACCGGCGGGCGCAGCACCGCGCCGGCCCTGTCGCGCGAGGCGCTGGAACGCGTGCTGAGCCGCATGGGCGACGACTCCGCGCCGGCGGCGCCCGCCGCCGCGGCCGCGGCCCGCCCGTCGGCCGCCGCCATCCTCGGCAAGGGGGCGCCCGCCGCGCCGTCGGGCGGTGCGAGCCACGAGAAATCCATGATGGCGATCGCCAAGGCCTTCGCCGTCAAGAAGATGGGATGATGCTTCCGGTGGACCGCCGGCTGCCGCCGCCCTAGAAAGGCCCGACACGAAGCCTTTGCAGGGAGCATCATTCCATGGCGATCCAGCGTTTCCACACCGGCCCGCGCATGAGCCAGGCGGTCGTGCACGGCGGCACCGTCTATCTGGCCGGCCAGGTCGCCGACGACACCTCCGGCGGGGTCGAGGCGCAGACCCGCAGCATCCTCGGCCAGATCGACCGCCTGCTGGCCGAAGCCGGCAGCGACAAGAGCCGCCTGCTGACCGCCACCATCTACCTGACCGACATCGCCACCTTCGCGGAGATGAACAAGGCCTGGGAAGCCTGGGTCGATCCCGCCAACACGCCCGCCCGCGCCACCGTCGAGGCGAAGCTGGCGGCGCCGCAGTACCTGGTGGAGATCCAGGTCACCGCCGCGCAGTGACCGGCAGCGCCGCGCTGATCGCGGCGCAGTGACCGATACCGCCGCGACGGTCGCGGACGTGCCCGTAACGGGCGCGGCCGCGGCCGGCGGCCTTCGCTTCGCCTGCCATGCCGTGCCTTGTCGAAAATATTAAACGCGTGTTACGGTCTCGCCGACGGTTTACGGCCCGCGGCATTTCGCGCACGATGGGCGACAACAGGGACGCGGCGGCAGGGACAACGGCAAATGGACGGCGGCATTCCCGTGGCGACCGATACGCTCGTACGTTTCGCCGGGGTGCAGAAGACCTACGACGGCGAGCATCTGGTCGTGAGGAACCTCGACCTGGACATCCGCCGGGGGGAATTCCTGACCCTTCTCGGCCCGTCCGGCTCGGGCAAGACCACCACGCTGATGATGCTGGCCGGCTTCGAGGTGCCGACCGAGGGCGAGATCATCCTGGACGGCCGCCCCATCAAGGACATGCCGCCGCACCGGCGCGGCATCGGCATGGTCTTCCAGAACTACGCCCTGTTCCCCCACATGACGGTGGAGGAGAACCTCGCCTTCCCGCTGTCGGTGCGCAAGCTCCCCAAGGCGGAGATCCGCGAGCGCGTCGCCGCCGCACTCGCCATGATCAAGTTGGAGCCGCTGGCCCGCCGCCGGCCGGGGCAGCTATCGGGCGGTCAGCAGCAGCGGGTGGCGCTGGCCCGCGCGCTGGTCTTCAACCCCCAGCTCGTGCTGATGGACGAGCCGCTGGGCGCCCTCGACAAGCGCCTTCGCGAGCACATGCAGCTCGAGATCAAGCACATCCACGAATCGACCGGCATCACCGTCGTCTACGTCACCCACGACCAGGGCGAGGCGCTGACCATGTCGGACCGCATCGCCGTGTTCAACGACGGCGTCATCCAGCAGATCGACCGCCCGGACGAGCTGTACGAGCGGCCGGTCAACAGCTTCGTCGCCAATTTCATCGGTGAGAACAACGTCCTGTCCGGCACCGTCGAGGCCGCGGGCGAGGGGCTGTGCACGGTCCGCCTGGATGCCGGCGGCGCCGTCACGGCCCTGCCGGTCGCGGTGAACGGGCGGGGTGCCCGCACCGCCCTGTCGGTGCGCCCGGAGCGGGTGCGCCTCTACCGCGAGGGCGAGACGCCGGCCGAGCCCAACGCGCTGCCCGCCACGGTGCTCGACACCATCTATCTCGGCGACCACTCGCTGGCCGTGCTGGAGGCCGCGGGCAATCCGGAATTCATGGTCAAGCTGCCGCCCGGCGTGCGTCTCGATCTGCGGCACGGCCAGCCGGTGACCGTGGCCTTCCGTCCGGAGGACTGCCGGGCGCTCGACCCCATCCGCCAACCATAACCGTACGAGGAACAGGGACCATGTGGACCAGGAGCAAGAGCGCGGGATTCGTGGCGGCGCTGTCCGCCGGTGTCTTCGGGGCCGGCCTTCTCGCCGGTGCGGCGCAGGCCCGCGACCTGACCGTGGTGTCGTGGGGCGGCGCCTACCAGGAGGCGCAGAAGACGGCCTATTTCGGGCCGTTCAAGGCCACCGGCGCCGCGCTGAACGACGAATCCTGGGACGGCGGCATCGGCGTGCTGCGCGCCAGGGTGCAGGGCGGCGCCTCCACCTGGGACGTGGTGCAGGTGGAGAGCGAGGAGCTGGCGCTGGGCTGCGAGGAAGGTCTGTTCGTGCCGCTGGAGTACGGCCGGATCGGCGGCGAGGAGCAGTATTACCGCGAAGCCGTCAACCCCTGCGGCGTCGGGGCCATCGTCTACAACTTCGTGCTCGGCTACGACCGGGACAAGCTGACCACCGCGCCCACCGGCTGGGCCGACTTCTTCGACACGCAGACGTATCCCGGCAAGCGCGCCCTGCGCCAGGGACCGAAGACGACGCTGGAGATCGCGCTGATGGCCGACGGCGTGGCGCCGGCCGACGTCTATACGGTTCTCGGCACCGAGGAGGGCATCGAACGCGCCTTCCGCAAGCTGGACACCATCAAGAAGGACATCGTCTGGTGGAAGGCCGGCGCCCAGCCGCCGCAGCTCCTGGCTTCGGGCGAGGTGGTGATGACTTCGGTCTACAACGGCCGCATCGACGCCGCCAACAAGACCGACAAGAAGAACTTCGGCATGGTGTGGAACGGCTCGCTCTACACCCTGGATAGCTGGGTCATCCTCAAGGGCAGCCCCAACATCGAGGCCGCCTATAGCTTCCTGGACTTCGTCGGCAAGGCGGAGAACCAGGCGAAGCTGTCGGAGAACATCGCCTACGGCACCTCCAACAAGAAGGCGGCGGAACTGGTGCCGGCCGCCGTGCTGGCCGACCTGCCGACGGCGCCCGACAACATGAAGAACGCCATCGAGATCTCCACCGGCTTCTGGCTGGAGAACATCGACCGGCTGACCGAGCGCTTCAACAACTGGGCGGCGAAGTAAGGCACCGAGCCCGTCGCACCGGGCCGCGTCGCCGGCGGCCCGGTGCGACCATGGTCGCATGAGGATTCCGTCATGACCGCCATCGCCGACGCGGGCGAGGTTCCGCTGGCGTTGCGCCTCCGCCGGGCGGAGCGCATGCGCCGCATGAAGGCGCTGGCCCTCGTGGTGCCGCTGCTGCTGTTCCTCCTCTTCACCTTCCTGGTGCCCATCGCCGGCATGCTGTGGCGCAGCGTCGACGACTGGGAGGTGGCGCAGGTGCTGCCGCGCACGGTGGCGGCGCTCGGCGCCTGGGACGGCCGCGACCTGCCGGGGGAGGACGCGTACGCCGCCCTGGCCGCCGACCTCAGGCAGGCGTACGCCGAGCGGACCGTGGCGGTGGCCGCCAAGCGGCTGAACTACGCCGTCAACGGCTTCCGCACGCTGCTGATGTCGACGGCCCGCGCCATCCGCGACGTGCCGGAGCCGGGTGCCGCGCGCGCCACCCTGGCGGCCATCGACCCCGCCTGGGAGCGGCGCGAGACCTGGGCGGCCATCCACGGGGCGCGCGGGCCGGTGACCGATTTCTACCTGCTGGCCGCCCTCGACCTGCGCCGCGACGCCGACGGCGCCGTCATCGGGGCGCCCGCCGACCAGTCCATCTACCGCAGCGTCTTCGCCCGCACCTTCGGCATCGGCCTGGGGGTGACGGCGCTGTGCCTGCTGCTGGGCTTTCCCGTGGCCTATCTGCTGGCGACGCTGCCGGCGCGCACGTCGAACCTCCTGATGATCTTCGTGCTGCTGCCGTTCTGGACGTCGCTGCTGGTGCGCACCTGCGCCTGGATCGTCCTGTTGCAGAGCCAGGGCCTGGTCAACGACGCCCTGCGCTGGACCGGGGCGATCGACGATCCGCTGCGCCTGATCTACAACCGCACCGGGGTCTTCATCGCCATGACCCATGTGCTGCTGCCCTTCATGATCCTGCCGCTCTACAGCGTGATGAAGGCCATCCCGCCCGCCTACATGCGCGCCGCGGCGTCGCTGGGTGCCCCGCCGGCGGTGGCCTTCGTGCGGGTCTACCTGCCGCAGACGGTGCCGGGGGTGGGGGCCGGCTGCCTGCTCGTCTTCATCCTCGCCATCGGCTATTACATCACGCCGGCGCTGGTGGGCGGGGCGGGCGACCAGATGATCAGCTATTTCATCGCCTTCTACACCACCGAGACGGTCAACTGGGGGCTGGCGTCGGCGCTGGGCGCGGTGCTGCTGGCGGCGACGCTGCTGCTGGCCGTCGTCTACGGCCGGCTGGTGCACGGGCCGTCGACCACCGGAGGACTGAAGACGTGAGCGACCACGCCCCCCGCACCGCCGGCCAGCGGATCGCCCGGGCGGTCACGGTGACCGCGGCCGCCCTGGTCCTGGTGTTCCTGATGGCGCCGATCCTGGCGATCATGCCGCTGTCCTTCAGTTCCGGCAGCTATCTCACCTATCCGCTGCCCGGCCTGTCGCTGCGCTGGTACGAGGACTTCCTGGGGTCCGAGCGCTGGATGCGCTCCCTGTGGAACAGCATGGTCATCGGCGTCGCCGCCACCGTCCTGTCCATGGTGCTGGGCACCCTGGCGGCGCTGGGCCTGGCCCAGTGGAAGAGCCGGCTGAAGCCGCTGGTGCTGGCGGTGGTGCTGTCGCCCATGGTGGTGCCGGTGGTCATCACCGCGGTGGGCGTCTATTTCTTCTTCGCGCCGCTGGGGCTGACCGGCAACTTCGCCGGCCTGATCCTGGCGCACACGGCGCTGGCCACGCCCTTCGTGGTGATCACCGTCAGCGCCACGCTCCAGGGCTTCGACACCAACCTGAGCCGCGCCGCGGCGTCCCTGGGGGCGCCGCCGCTGCTGGCGTTCCGCCGCGTCACCCTGCCGCTGATCGCGCCGGGCATGGCGTCGGGCGCCCTGTTCGCCTTCGCCACCTCCTTCGACGAGGTGGTGGTCGTGCTGTTCATGGCGGGGCCGGAGCAGCGCACCCTGCCGCGCGAGATGTTCAGCGGCATCCGCGAGAACATCAGCCCCACCATCACCGCCGCGGCGGTGCTGCTGACCCTGTTCTCGGTGCTGCTGCTGGCCACCCTGGAATGGCTGCGCCGCCGCTCCGAACGGCTGCGCGGCATGGACGGGCGGTGAGCGGTCCGGCCGTTACAGGTACGGCGGCGTGCAGGCGCTGACGATCTCGCACTCCTCGTCGCCGATGTTGCGGAACCGGTGGGGGATGCGGCTGTCGAACAGGTAGGCGTCGCCGGGGCCGAGGATCTCCTTGCGGTCGCCGACGGTCAGCTCGATGCGGCCGCGCAGCACGATGCCGCCCTCCTCGGACTCGTGGCGCAGCATGGTGCGGCCGGTGTCGGCGCCGGGGGCGTAGCGTTCGTGCAGGATTTGCAGCGTGTGGCCGCGCAGGTCGCCGACCTGACGGAACGAGATGGCGCCCGCCGCCCCGGCCAGCGGCTCCGCCAGTTCCACCAGTTCGTCGGGGCGGAAGACGATGCGGTCGGCGGGGGGCAGTTCGGCGGCGAAGAACTCCGCCAGGCTCATGGGGATGCCCTGCAACACCTTGCGCAGGGACGACACCGACGGGCTGCAACGGTTCTGTTCGATCAGCGAGATGGTGCCGTTGGTGACCCCGGCGCGCTGGGCCAGGGCGCGCTGCGACAACCCCTGCTTCTCGCGCACCTGCTTCAGGCGCGCCCCCACATCGAAGTCCATGTGCGCCGATCCCGATGGTGACCGCCCACAGGAGTAGCGCAAAGCGGGCGGGAGCGTCACCCGATTCCCGCCACCTCCCCGGCCAGTGCGGTGAAGGCCCGCACCAGCGGCGAGCGGTCGCCGCGGCGGTGCGCCAGCATCAGCGTGGTGTGGGCCGCCGGCGTGTCGAGGCGGCGGTAGACCACGTCGGCCACCGCCACCTGGCGCAGGTTGGCGGGCAGGATGGACACGCCCAGCCCGGCGGCGATCAGGCCGATGATGGTGAAGGCTTCGCGCGCCTCCTGGGCCACCGCGGGGCGGAAGCCGGCGCCGGCGCACAGGGCCATCACCTGCTCGTGCGTCGCCGTGCCGTACTCGGCGGGGTAGAAGACGAAGGGCTCGCCGGCCAGCGCCGTCAGGGGCACCGGGTCCAGCGCCGCCAGGGGGTGGTCGGCGCGCAGCACCGCCAGCAGCGGTTCGCGCAGGATCGGCCGGAAGCACAGGGCCTCGCCCGGCGGGTTCAGCGGTTCGCGGATGAACCCGATGTCCAGCCGGTTCTCCGCCAGAGCCGCCAGTTGCGGCTTCGACGGCATCTCCACCAGCGTCAGGTGCACGTCGGGCGCGGCGCGGCGGTAGGCGTCGATCAGCCGCGGCACCACCGGCTGGAAGGGGGCGGCGGCGGTGAAGCCGACGCGCAGCTCCCCCACCTCGCCGCGGGCGGCGCGGCGGGTCAGCGTCACCGCCCGTTCCGTGTGCGCCAGGATCGCCCGCGCCTCCGTCAGCAGGGTGTGTCCCGCCGCGGTCAGGGCGACGCGGCGGCGCGTGCGCTCGAACAGGCGCACGCCCAGGTCCGTCTCCAGGGACCGGATCGACTGGCTGAGCGGCGGCTGGCCGATGCCCAGGCGCAGCGCGGCGCGGCTGAAATGCAGCTCTTCGGCGACGGCGACGAAATGGCGGAGGTGGCGGAGATCCATGGCCCCCACTATGCCCGGGCCGGCGGCCGGGTCAACGCGGGGCGTCACGGCTCGCGCTATTGGCAGCATTTCGCGCAAATGCCGATCTTAAGAGATAATTTACCCATTAGCCCTTTCGGTTTCTTGACGCCGCATGGTAGACGCCGCACGCTCCGTCAAGTGCTGCGATGTGCTTTGAAACGCTTTGGTCTTGACATGCCAAAACGCGTGAAGGCTGTCGGCAACAAAAACAACCGCTTTGGGCGGAGGAAATCATGGCGGTGCTTCGGGGTACGAACGGAAATGACGCGATCTCGGGGACGGGATCGGCGGACATCATTTACGGCAACGGCGGCAACGACCGTCTTTGGGGGCTGGGCGGCAACGACACGATCTATGGCGGCGCCGGCAACGACACCATGTACGGTGGTGCGGGCAACGATACCTACTACGTGGGTGAGGCGGGCGACCGGGTGATCGACGACTCCGGGACGGCCGACCGGGTGTTCCTGTTCACGAGCTGGGACCTGCGCAACGCCACCGGCATCGAGCAGGTGCTGCTTCAGGAGGAGGCCGGCCGCGCCACCGTGCTCGGCGCTGCGGCCAACGACTCCATCGTCGGCAATTCCTTCGCCAACCGGCTGGAAGGCGGGGCGGGCAACGACAAGCTGCGCGGCGGCGGCGGCGACGACACCCTGGTCGGCGGCACCGGCAACGACCAGCTCTACGGCGGTGACGGCAACGACCGGCTGGTGTCCGTCAGCGGCCACGACACCCTGCACGGCGGCCCCGGGGCCGACACCTTCTACATCGACCCCATCGACCCCAACGACATCCTCCACATCCATTTCGCCGATTTCCGGCCGGAGGAGGGGGACCGCATCATCATCGACATCGGCGGCGCACCCCACGAGATCTGGCAGGGGTCGAGCACGGACAACGGCCCGCCCGCACCGGGCGAGCCCGTCTCCACCATGATCGAGGCGTACGGCGGCACCGGCACCGTGTTCATGCACTTCGCCGGCCACAGCTACGGCATCGACCCCTACATCGACTGGATCTGATGCGGCCGGGAAGAGATCCTTTCCAATGGCGTCCGGCCGACAGGGTGCTGCCGGGGGGAGCGACTTATATGCGGAACAGATAAGTTTCCCCCCGGAAATGTATTGGACCCATGAAAGCCTCCTGAGCCACTCTGCCGTCACGGTGGCGCCGCCCGGGCGCCGTGATCGCAAAAAGGAGGATGACCGGTGGGGAAGACGGCTGAGACGCGCGCGACGTTCGCCTGGGACGATCCGCTGCTGCTGGACGCGCAGCTCACCGACGACGAGCGCATGATCCGCGACAGCGCGCGCGCCTACTGCCGGGACAGGCTGATGCCGCGGGTGCTGGAGGCCAACCGGCACGAGACCACCGACCCCGCCATCTTCGCCGAGATGGGCGAGCTGGGCTTCCTGGGCGCCACCCTGCCGGAGGAGTACGGCTGCGCCGGCGCCAACTACGTCTCCTACGGCCTGATCGCGCGGGAGGTGGAGCGGGTGGACAGCGGTTACCGCTCGATGATGAGCGTGCAGTCCTCGCTGGTGATGCACCCCATCCACGCCTACGGCACCGAGGAACAGCGCCGCAAGTACCTGCCGAAGCTGGCCACCGGCGCATGGATCGGCTGCTTCGGCCTGACCGAGCCCGACGCCGGCTCCGATCCCGCGGGCATGAAGACGCGGGCGCGCAAGTCCGCCGACGGCTGGGTGATCTCCGGCGCCAAGATGTGGATCACCAACTCCCCCATCGCCGACGTCTTCGTCGTCTGGGCCAGGGATGACGCCGGCGAGATCCGCGGCTTCGTCCTGGAGAAGGGCATGAAGGGCCTGTCGGCCCCGAAGATCGAGGGCAAGTTCTCCCTGCGCGCCTCCATCACCGGCGAGATCGTCATGGACGAGGTGGCGGTGGGCGAGGACGCGCTGCTGCCCAACGTCAAGGGCCTCAAGGGGCCGTTCGGCTGCCTCAACCGTGCCCGCTACGGCATCGCCTGGGGCGCCATGGGGGCGGCGGAGTTCTGTTTCCACGCGGCGCGGCAGTACCAGCTCGACCGCAAGCAGTTCGGCCGGCCGTTGGCCGCCACCCAGCTCTCCCAGCTCAAGTTCGCGGATATGGAGACGGAGATCGCGCTGGGCCTTCAGGGCGCCCTGCGCGTCGGGCGGCTGATGGACGAGGGGCGGGCGGCGCCGGAGATGATCTCGCTGATCAAGCGCAACAACTGCGGCAAGGCGCTGGCCATCGCCCGGGTGGCGCGCGACATGCACGGCGGCAACGGCATCGCCGACGAGTACCACGTCATCCGCCACGCCATGAACCTGGAGGCGGTGAACACCTACGAGGGCACCCACGACATCCACGCCCTGATCCTCGGCCGGGCGATCACCGGCATCCAGGCGTTCACGGGCTGATCGCGCCATGACCGGACCCCTGGCGCATGTGCGCGTGCTGGAGCTGAGCCGCGTCCTGGCCGGCCCCTGGGCCGCCCAGACCCTGGCGGACCTGGGCGCCGACGTCATCAAGGTCGAGCGGCCGGGCAGCGGCGACGACACCCGCACCTGGGGTCCGCCATGGGCGGGCGAGGGGGAGGCGCGGGAATCCGCCTACTTCCTGTCGACCAACCGCGGCAAGCGCTCCGTCACCATCGATTTCGAACAGCCGGAGGGGCGGGACCTGGTGCGCCGCCTCGCCGCCGCGTCCGACGTGGTGATCGAGAACTTCAAGGTCGGCGGGCTGCGCAAGTACGGGCTGGACTACGATAGCCTGCGGGCGGTGAACCCGCGCCTGGTCTATTGCTCCATCACCGGCTTCGGGCAGAGCGGGCCCTACGCGGCGCGCGCCGGCTACGACTTCATGATCCAGGCCATGGGCGGGCTGATGAGCGTCACCGGCCAGCCCGACGGCGAGCCCGGCGGCGGTCCGGTCAAGGTGGGCGTGGCGGTGACCGACCTGTTCACCGGCCTCTACGCCGCCATCGGCGTGCTGGGCGCCCTGGCCCACCGCGACCGCACGGGGGAGGGGCAGTGGGTGGATCTCGCCCTGCTCGACGTGCAGGTGGCGGTGCTGGCCAACCAGGCGATGAACTATCTGGTGTCCGGTGCGGCGCCGCGGCGCCTGGGCAACGCCCACCCCAACATCGTCCCCTACCAGGCGTTCGCCACCGCCGACGGCTACATGATCCTGGCGGTGGGCAACGACGGCCAGTTCGCCAAATACTGCACCGCCGCCGGCCGGCCGGAGCTGGCGCAGGACCCCCGCTTCGCCACCAACCCCGCCCGGGTGGCCAACCGGGCGGAGCTGGTGCCCGTCGTCGACGGGCTGATGCGCACCCGCACCACCGCCGACTGGCTGGCGGTGCTGGAGCCGCTGGGCGTTCCCTGCGGTCCCATCAACGACCTGGCGCAGGTGTTCGCCGATCCCCACGTGATCGCCCGCGGCCTGCGGCGCGACCTGCCGCACCCGGCCCTGGGCAGCGTGCCGACGGTGGCGAGCCCCATCCGCTACTCCGCCACGCCGGTGGAGCACGGCGCGGCGCCGCCGGCGCTGGGCGGCGACACCGACGCGGTCCTGGAGGAGCTGCTGGGCCTATGCGCGGCGGACAGGGAAGCGTTGCGAAGCCGGAACGTGATTTAGCGCGCCCGGCCCGGCATCAAGGTGCCGTCCGCCCGCCCGCGACCGCCTCCCCCACACCCGATGGTGCCCGACATGTCCGACACCCGCCGCGGCATCCTGATGATGCTGGTGGGCATCTCGCTCTTCACCATCAACGACGCCCTCGGGAAATGGCTGGTGACGGAGCACGCGGTGGGGGTGCTGCTCGCCGTGCGCAGCCTGTTCGCCGCCGCCGTGCTGCTGCCGTTCATCCGGCGCCGCGGCTGGCGCACGGTGTTCGCCGTGCGCCGGCTGCCCCTGCATCTGCTGCGCGTGGCCGCCGCCTGCACCGAGATCGCGTGCTTCTACTGGGCGGTGCGCTATCTGCCGCTGGCCGAGGTGATGACCATCTACATGGCCGCACCGCTGATCCTCACGGCACTGTCGGTGCCGCTGCTGGGCGAGCATGTGGGCTGGCGCCGCTGGGCGGCGGTGGTGGTGGGCTTCGCCGGCGTCGTGGTCGTGCTCAACCCCGCCGGCGACTTCGATCCGCTGCCCAGCCTGGTGGCGGTGTTCGGGACGGTGGCCTACGCGCTGAGCATGATCGGCACCCGCTTCCTGCGCGCCGACGGCAACCTGACGCTGGTGTCCTTCAGCACCTTCGGCACCGGGCTGGTGGGCACGGCGACCCTGCCGGTGGTGTGGTCGACGCCGGGACCGCTGGATTTCCTGCTGCTGGGGCTCCTGGGCCTGGTGGCGCTGGCCGGCCACGCCGCCGTCAACCGCTCCCTGCAACTGAGCCCGCCGGTGGTGGTGGCACCGTTCCAGTACGTGTCGATCCTCTTCGCCGTGGTGATCGACGCAGTGATCTGGAACCACATGCCGACGGCGTCGGTGGGCATGGGCGCGGCGCTGATCATCGCCAGCGGCCTGTTCGTCTTCCACCGCGAACAGGTGGTGAAGTCCGGCGCCGCCGCGGCCGCCGGCACCACCATGGGGCCCGGCGAATAGAAATCGGGGTATGGCGATCCGCGCAACCCGTCCGTCCGTTTGACTCCCTGACGGGATTGACGGGGACGGGACGCGCATGGCCGTCGTGAAATGGGTGGGGCTGACTCTTCTCGGGCTGGCGGGGCTGACGGCGGCCGGCATCGGCGTGGCGGCGCTGGTGTGGGACTGGAACGACGCGCGCGGATTTCTGGCCGCCCGGGCCGGCGAGGCGCTGGGCCGCCCGGTGAGCCTGGACGGCGACCTGCACGTCCGCCTCGGCAACCCCGTCCGCATCCGTGCCGAGGGGGTGCGGATCGCCAACGAGCCCTGGGGGCGCGACCCGTGGCTGGCGGACATCCCCGTGCTGGAGGTCGGGCTGCGCCCGTGGCCGCTGCTGCGCGGCGACGTGGAACTGACGGACATGGTGCTGACCGGCCCGGTGGTGAGCCTGGAACGCAGCGAGCAGGGCGAGGACAACTGGGATCTCGGCGCGGAACCGGCCGATGACGGGGCCGGACCCGATCACCGCGGTGAGATGCCCGTGGTGGAGCGGCTGCGCGTCGAGGACGGCCGGTTGCGCTACCGCAACCCGCAGAGCGACGTGGACCTGGACAGCACCATCAGCACCGCCGTGGGGGCGGAGGGGGACGACCGCGTCCACCTGCAGGGGGAGGGGACCTTTGCCGGTGAACCCTTCTCCCTGACCCTGGAGGGCGGGTCGCTGCGCTTCCTGCGCGACACCTCCGCGCCCTATCCGATCCGCGCCGAGGCGGCGGTGGGGCCGACCCGCGGGGTGGTGGAGGGAACGCTGAACGACCCCGTGCGGTTCGAGGGCGTCGACCTGGCGGTGGACCTGAAAGGCGACGACCTCTCCGCCGTCTTCCCCATCTTCGGCATCCCGGCGCCGCAGACCGGCCCCTACGACCTGCGCGGCACCCTGACGCGGGACGGGCCGATGTGGCGGGTCACCGGCCTGACGGGCCGCGTCGGAGGCACCGATCTGGACGGCACCGTCACCATCGACGCCGGCGGCGACCGCACGCGCGTGACGGCCGAACTGGTGTCCGAGCGCCTGGTGCTGGCCGACCTGGCCGGATTCGTCGGCGGCGCGCCGGAGGAGGGGGACGACTATCCGGTCAAGGAGCCGGGCCGCATCCTGCCGGACACACCGGTCAACCTGGACCGCCTGCGCGCCACTGACCTGGAACTGCGCCTGCGCGGGCAACGTGTGGAATCGGCGGCGGCGGCGCTGGACAATTTCGGCATGGTGCTGACGCTGGACAACGGCGTCATCACCGTGGATCCCTTGTCCTTCGGCATGGGTGACGGCCGCATCCTGGGGGCGGTGCGCCTGGACGGGCGCGAGCGAATCCCCGCGGTGGCGGTCGACCTGACCGTGCGTGGCATCCGCCTGCCCGACCTGTTCGCCGGCAGCGGGCTGGAGGACCGGATGGGCGGCGTGGCGACCGGGCGCATCGCGCTGGAGGGGCGCGGCGCCACCCTGGCCGACGCCGCCGCCGTGGCCGACGGCTCGATCGGGCTGGCGGTGGACGGGGGCACCGTCGGCAGCCTGATCGTCCAGGGCCTGCAAACCGACATCGTGGAGACGCTGGGCATCGTCCTGACCGGCGAGGAGCCGGCCCCCTTCAACTGCTTCGTCGTCGATCTCGCGGTCGAGGGCGGGGTGGGGCGGACGCAGGCGATGGTGCTGGACACACCGGAGACGCTTCTGGTCGGCGAGGGGACCATCGACCTGGGTGTGGAGACGCTGGACCTGACCGTGCGCGGCCGGCCCAAGCAGCCGGGCGTGCTGTCCACCGAGGTGCCGGTTCATATCCGGGGCCGCTTCGCGTCGCCCGACGTGTCCCTCGATCCCACCGAAACGGCGGCCCGCGGCGCCGCCGCGGTGGCGCTGGGCGTGCTGCTGACGCCGCTGGCGGGGCTGCTGCCCCTGCTCGACCCCGGCACCGACGAACAGCCCCATTGCGGCACCCTGATCCGCAGCGCGCTCACCCCCGACACCGAAGCCGCGGAACCGGACGGGAACGGAGCGCCGGCCCCGCGCTGAGCCGATCATCACGCGGTTCTCCCATTCAAAAGACGACGGGGTTCATGACGACCGAACAGGTACTCGCCTTCGCCATCATCGGTGCGGTCATCGCGCTGCTGGTGTGGGACCGCTTGCGCTATGACGTGGTCGGGCTGCTGGCCCTGGTCACCGCCATGGCGGTCGGCCTGGTGCCGGAGGAACAGGCGTTCCGCGGCTTCTCCGACGAGATCGTCATCATCGTCGGCGCCGCCCTGGTGGTGAGCGCCGGTGTGGCGCGCTCGGGCGTGGTGGAGGTGGCCATGAAGCCGCTCTCGGCCCGCATGCGCACCCCCGCGATCCAGGTCATGGTGCTGGCCGGCGCGGTGACCGTGCTGTCGGCGGTCGTCAAGAACGTGGGGGCGCTGGCCATGCTGATGCCGGTGGCGGTGCAGATCGCCGCCCGCACCGGCACCCCGGTGTCGCACCTGCTGATGCCCATGGCCTTCGGGTCGCTGCTGGGCGGACTGATGACGCTGGTCGGCACCTCGCCCAACATCATCGTCTCGCGCATGCGCCAGGACATCCTGGGGGAACCGTTCCGCATGTTCGACTTCACGCCGGTGGGGGCGGTGCTGGCGGCGGCGGGCGTGGCGTTCCTGGCGGTGGGCTGGCGGCTGCTGCCGCAGCGCCGCGCCCGCGCCGCGGCGGAGGCGTTCTCCATCGACGACTTCACGGCCGAGGCGCGGCTGCCCGCCGGCTCCCCTTTCGTGGGCCGCACGGTGGCCGAGTTCGAGGAGATGGGCGAGGGCGACGTCACCATCGCCGCCATCGTGCGCGAGCGGCACCATCGCTATGTGCCGTCCGGCCACTGGGTGCTGTACGAGGGCGACCTGCTGGTGCTGGAGTGCGACACCCGGGCGCTGGCCCGCATCGTCCGGAACGCCGGGCTGGAACTGTCCGAAGGCCGCACATCCGACGCCGCGCGGGGCAGCGATGTGCCGACGGTGGTGGAGGCGGTGGTCACCCGGGGCTCGCCGCTGATCGGCCGCACGGTGGAGGATCTGGCCCTGCGCGGGCGTTACGGCGTCAACCTGCTGGCCCTGTCTCGCCGGGGCCAGCCGATCCGCCAGCGGCTGCGGCGCATCCGGTTCCGGTTCGGCGATCTCGTGGTGTTCCAGGTCCGCGCCGACGACGCGCACGAGACCCTGGCGACGCTGGGCTGCCTGCCGCTGGCCGAGCGCGACCTGCCCATCGGGCGGCCGCGCAAGCGGCGCCTCACCGTCGCCATCGTCGGGGTGACGGTGGTCCTGGTGGCCACCGGCACGCTGCACGTCGCGCCCGCCTTCTTCGGCGCCGCCGTGGCCATGCTGCTGTTCGGGGTGCTGACGCCCGGCGAGGCGTACGAGGCGGTGGAATGGCCGGTGCTGGTGCTGTTCGGTGCCCTGATCCCCGTATCGGAAACCCTGCAATCGACCGGCGGGACCGAACTGATCGCCGGCTGGCTGTCGGTCGCCGCCGGCGCCCTGCCGCCGGTGGGGGCGCTGGCGCTGATGATGGTGGCGGCCATGGCGGTGACGCCGTTCCTCAACAACGCGGCCACCGTCCTGGTGATGGCGCCCATCGGCGCCAGCCTCGCCGCCCACCTGGGGCTGCGCCCCGACGCCTTCCTGATGGCGGTCGCCGTGGGGGCGGGGTGCGATTTCCTGACCCCCATCGGCCACCAGTGCAACACCCTGGTGATGGGCCCCGGCGGCTACCGCTTCGCCGACTACTCCCGGCTGGGATTGCCGCTGTCGCTGCTGGTGATCGTCATCGGCACCGCGGCGATCGCGCTGGTGTGGCCGCTGGCGCCGGGGTAGGGCGGTGCGGCGCCCGGGTCGGCGGCGCTCAGCAGGGGGCGTTTCAGGCGGCCGGCGGCGATGTCGGCGCGGATCGTCTCCGGCGACGCCGCGCGGATGCGCTCCAGCTCGGCCCGGTTGGCGGCCAGGAAGGGGTTGGCGTCGCTGCTGTTGAGGGGGCGGGCGTGCTCCAGGTGGAACAGCGGGCCGGGCACCCGCTCCACCCGCTGGCCGAGGCGGCGCATGCGCTCGACGATCTCGTCGTCCTCATAGCCCCAGGACAGGAACCGCTCGTTGTAGCCGCCGGCGGCCAGCAGGGCGGCGCGGTCGAAGAAGGCGCTGCCGCCGGGGGAGTTGCTGTGCATCACCGGGTGGCGGTGGGCGACGGCCAGCAGCGCCGCGCTGGACAGGGTGCGGGCGAACTGCTCCACCGGTGCCTGTCCCATGATCCAGAAGAACAGACCGTTGTAGGGAAAGACCATGGCGGCCCCGGCGCGCACGGCGTCGCGGGCCAGCACGTACTGAACGGGATCGACCACCACGTCGGTGTCGTGCAGGGCCACGACGGGGGTCTGCGCCGCCTCGACCATGCGGTTGATGAGGAACGCCTTGTGGGTGAACGGGGTGGCGTTGCCGGTGAGGTGCAGGTGGCGGCAGCGGGCCGCCAGCTCGGGACCCAGCGCGTCGGCGGCGTCGCCGGGGCCGTCCCTGTCCTCGCCGATCAGCACGGTGGTGTCCGCGTGCTTCAGCAGGTGGCCGACGATCAGGCGCAGGTTGCGGGCGCGGTCGTCGCTGTCCCGGCGGAAGGGCACCAGGACGGTGACGTCCCGCAGATCGTGGCGCCCGTCGGGTCCCGCCGCGTCCAGGATGGTCCGGCGCCGGGCGAACACGGCGAGCTGTTCGGCAAGCTGGTCGCGCGCCGCCGTGTCGCCGGGGTCGAGGGCCACAGCCTCTTCAAGGAAGGCGACCGCCGCGCCGGGCCGGCCCAGCGCCGCCTCGATGGAGCCGCGCTGGCGGCGGGCCCGCTGGTGGTCTGGGTGACGTGCGGTCAGCCTCTCCAGCACCTCCAGCGCCTCGCCGATGCGGCCCATGGCCTGCAACGCCTCGCTGAGGTGGTACTCGGCATCGGGAAAGTCGGGGCGGCGGGCGACGGCGCGGCGGTAGCAGGCGATGGCCTCCTCGGTGCGCAGGACGATGTGGTGCAGGACGCCCAGGTTGAACAGGGCGTCGGGATCGGCGTCGTCGCGCGCCGCGGCGCGGCCGATCAGCGCGGCGGCGGCGGCGGTATCGCCGCGGCGGGCGTGGACGAGGCCCAGGCGGTGGAGCGCCTCCGGCTCCTCCGGCTCGACGTCGAGGATTCGGGTGTAGAGGATCTCCGCCTCGGCGAGACGGCCGGCCCGGAGATGGTCGAGGGCGGCCGCGAGGGCTTCGGCGACGGTGGCCATGGGGGCGGGCTCCGGGTGCTCGTGCCGGGGAGGGGAGAGCCCGAGCCTACAGGAATCCCCTTTGATTTGCCGCCCTTATCGGCGACAGTTTCGCGAACCGAGAACACGCCGGGAGGGATCATCCGCCATGTCCAGCGACACCACACGCAACGATCTTGCTCGCCGTCCCGCCCCCTCCGGGCTGACCCGCCGCCGCTTCGGCCAGGCCGCCGCCGCGGCCGGCGCGCTGGCCGCCTTCGGCACGGCGCCGGCCTTCGCGCAGGCCACCACGCTGAAGGTGGGGGTGCTGCTGCCGCGCTCCGGCCATCTGGCCCAGGCCGGCCAGGCCTGTCAGCGCGGCGCCGACATCGCCCCGGCGGTGCTGCGCGACATGGGCTACGCGGTGGAGATCCTGTCGGCGGACACGGAATCCAACGTGGACGTCGCCCGCTCGCGCACGGAGAAGCTGATCAACGACGGCGCCAACGTCATCGTCGGCGCCTTCGACAGCGGCCAGACCGCCGCGGCCGCCCAGGTGTGCGAGCAGCGCGGCGTGCCGCTGGTGATGAACATCGCCGCCGCCGACCGGCTGACGGAGCAGGGCTATCGCACCGTGTTCCGCAACTTCCCCACCAGCACCATGCTGGTGACCAACGGCCTGGCGCTGATGAAGGAGCTGTTCGCGGTCACCGGCGCCACGCCCAAATCGGCGGTGTTCCTGCACGCCAACGACACCTTCGGCATGGCCAACAAGGCGGCGATGGACGCCCTGTTCCCCAAGCTGGACATGCCCTTCGTCATCGTCGACAGCATCTCCTACGATCCCAAGGCGCAGGATCTGGCGATCGAGGTGACCAAGGCCAAGGCGACCGGTGCCGAACTGGCGATCGTCACCACCCGCGCCACCGACGCCATCATGATGATCAAGGAGATGGTGAAGCAGCGCTGGCAGCCCATGGGCATCGTCTCCCCCGGCTCGCCCGGCCTGTATGACGAGCAGACCTACAAGGTGCTGGGCAAGTACGCCGACTACGCCATCACCAACCTGCCCTGGTACGACCCCAGGGCGGATCTCACCCGCCGCGTCGAGGCCGCCTTCCGCAGCGCCTTCCCCAACGACCGCTTCGAGGGCTACGCCTTCAACGTCGCCTTCACGCTGGAGGCGATCCTGGTCGCCGCCGATGCCTTCAAGCGGGCCGGCACCCCCGAATCGGAGGCGATGCTGCAGGCCCTGCGCACCACGAATCTTCAGGAGAAGATGATGGTCGGTCCGGCCATCACCTTCGACGAGAAGGGGCAGAACGTTAACCTCGCCTCGGCCTGCGTGCAGAACCGCGACGCCCGTCCCACCGTGGTCCTGCCCAAAGGCTCGGCGGAGATGGAGCCGGTGTTCCCGATGCCCGGCTGGCAGAAGCGCACCTGATCCGACAAACGCAGTGAGTGTGGCGCGAAGGGGATCTTCCCCTTCGCGCTTATTTTGTATACGGAATGAGTTGCCTTCCCCCCGGTTGCTCCGGCATCACGGATTCGACCGGCGGTGCCCGACACCGTCCCATGACCGGAAGAGGGGAGAGGCAAGACATGACGGCGTGGCCGAACGATCCGTTGTTCCAATACCAGTGGCACCTGCTGAACCTCGGCCTGTTCGGCGGCGTGCGCGGGGTGGACCTCAACGTCGTCCCGGTCTGGCGGGACTACACCGGGAAGGGCGTCACCATCGGCGTCTATGATTCGGGCGTCGAGTATGACCATCCCGATCTGGCGGGCAATTACAATCCCGGCCTCCACATCGTCCTGCCCGACGAGACGATCCACGACCCCTATCCCACCGGCTACGACGACTGGCGCAACGCCCACGGCACGGAGGTGGCGGGCATCATCGCCGCCACGGGCAACAACGGGGAAGGCGTCATCGGCGTCGCACCCGGTGCCACCCTCACCGGCGTCAACATCCTCGATGCCGGCACCTTCATGACCGACGCGGCCCGCGAGGCCGGCGCCATGTTCCTGGCCATGGCGCAGCAGGCGTCCTTCGACGTGGTGAACCACAGCTGGGGCCCGATCGTGCCCTTCAGCACCTTCACCAACTTCTATTTCGAAGGGCTGTTCAACTTCACCCTTCCCATCCGCTACAGCCTGGAAGAAGGGCGCGGCGGGCTGGGCACCATCATGGTGGTGTCGGCCGGCAACTCGCGCGATGTCGGCGACAACGTCAACTATTCCAACTTCGGCAACGACCCCGGCGTCATCACCGTCGCCGCCGGCACCAACCAGGGCGACATCAACTATTACAGCACGCCCGGCGCCTCGATCCTGGTGACCGCCCCCGTCGACCGGCATCTGGCCGACACGCGACCGGACCTGCCGTTTCCCCGCTGGACCACGACCACCGACTGGATGGGCGGCAACGGCGCCTCGCCGAGCGAGCGCTCCGTCGGCTTCGACGGCGGCGACTACACGGACATGATGAACGGCACCTCGGCCGCGGCCCCCATGGTGTCGGGCGTCGTCGCCCTGATGCTGGAGGCCAACCCCGGCCTCGGCTACCGCGACGTGCAGGAGATCCTGGCGGCGACGGCCCGCGACTTCCGAAGCGGCAAGGGGGAGTTCGAGCTGTATTCCTGGCAGACCAACGGCGCCACGGAATGGAACGGCGGTGGCATGCGCTTCAGCCACGACTACGGCTACGGCTTCGTCGACGCCCGCGCCGCCGTCCGCCTGGCCGAGACCTGGGACCGCCAGTCGACCACGCAGAACGAGGTGTACGCGGAATACACCTCGCCGACGGCGATGGGAGCGGTGATCCCCGACGGGGATGCGAACGGCTGGTCCTATTCCTTCACCCTCGACAACGCCATGGAGGTGGAGTGGGTCGAGCTGGACTTCCACGCCCACCACACCTGGTACGCCGATCTGGTGGTGACGCTGACCTCTCCCCACGGCACCGTCAGCACGCTGGTAAACCGGCCGGGCCTGCCGACGAAATGGGTGACGCCCGACCCGGAGAACCCCGCCTACACCCCCGACGGCTTCGCCGGCGAGGGTGATCTCAGCTACATCTTCTCCTCGGTCGCCCACTGGGGCGAGAACAGTGCCGGGGTGTGGACGGTCACCGTCAAGGATCTCGGGCCCGGCGGCACGGGGTATGTGGACGAGTTCTCGGTGCTGGCCTACGGCCGCCCGCACCGGGACGGCGAGATCTTCGTCTACACCGACGACTATGCGGAACTGCTGATGCAGGACCTGCTGCGCCTGGACATCGTCGGCACCGCCGGCATCGACACGCTGAACGCCGCGGCGGTCTCGTCCAACAGCATCATCGACCTGCGGCCGGGCACCATCTCCAGCCGGATCGACGGCAAGGCCGTGTTGATCGGCACCGGTGGCGGCGTCATCGAGAACGCCTATGGCGGCGACGGCAACGACATCATCATCGGCAACGCCGCGGACAACGTGCTGGCCGGCGGCCGCGGGGCGGACACCCTGACGGGCGGGGCCGGAGCCGACCGTTTCGTGCTCAACCGCTTCACCGACACCGACGTGGTCACCGACTTCAACGCCGCGGAGGGCGACCGAATCCTCGTCGCCGACGGGCTGAGCTGGACCGTGATCGACGCCGGCCGCGGCGCGCTGATCGACGCCGGTTCCGGCAACGCCCTGCTGCTGCTGGGCGTGCCGGCTTCCGGCGTGCGGGACGACTGGTTCCTGGTGGCGTAAGGGTGCTGCCGGCCCGCCGCCGGGCTCTTACCCGGCGGCGGCGGCTTCGCGGCAATAGGCCAGGAGCTGCTCCGCCGACCGGCGGCGGTCGCCGACGGCGGCGAAGCGGTCGCGGGCCGCCGCGGCTTGGGCGGCGTGCAGGGCCGGGTCGGTGGCCAGGGCCCGGGCCCGGTCGAGAAGGGCGGCGTCGTCGGCGACGGTGAAGTCGGGCCCGGCCACGCGGGCGACATCCCCCGCCGCCGGCGTCACCACCGGCAGCCCTTCGGCCAGGGCGAAGGCGGCGCTGCCGCCGCCGCCCTGGCGCCGCGGGTTCAGCAGGGCGGTGGCGATCCGGTAGAGGGCACGGATCGCCTCGACGTGGCCGAGGCTGCGGGCCCGGCCGGCGTTGCGCAGGCCGGCCAGGCGGCCGGGCAGCGTCGTCACCTCACCGGCGAAAGCCACCACCGCGTCGGGCAGCCGGTCGAGCAGCCCGTCGACCAGGGCGAGGAAGGCGTCGTCCACCTCCGCGTCCAGCCGGTTGCCGACCACGACGAACAGGGCGCCGGTGTCCGGCAGGCCCAGCTCACCGCGGCTCAGCACGGCGTCCTCGGGCGGCGGCGTCCAGCCGAAGGCGTGGGGGCGGAAGCGTGCCGCCAGCTCCGCGGGCCAGCCGTCCGGCCGGTCGGCCGCGTCATAGCCCAGCACCAGGTCGGCGTGGCTGTTGGGCACGCCGGAGGAGGTGGGCAGCAGCACCACCGCGCGGGTGTCGGCGAACAGGTCGGCGATGATGTTGGAGCCGCCGAACGCCACGATGGCGTCGGGGTCGAAGCCCTCCACATGGTCGATGATGGCGTGCACCTTCTCCTCGTCGAAGCGCAGGTGCGGGAAGGAGGCCATGCGCACGCGCGCACCGTACGCCTCGATCATCTGAACGCCGCTGTAAGCTTCGGTTACGTTGTACGAGAAGGCGGGGATGAAGCCGTTCTCCGGTGTCGCCGCCATGGTGTTGGCGTTGACGATCAACACCTCGACCCCGCACTCGTCCTGGAGGCGGCGGGCGTAGTCGAAGGCGTCCAGCGTCGGCTGGTGGCCGGCGCCCAGCATCTGGTTGGTGATCAGGGCGACCCGCCGCACCTGCGGGCGCGGTCCGGCCGGGCGCATGCGGGCGGCGGTGGCGTAGCGCAGCGCCGTCTCGTCCACCAGCAGGTCGTAGAGCCGGGCAAGCTCGTCCGCCACGAACTCCGCCAGGGGGCCGGAGCGGGCGGCGCCCACGAACACCTGCATGGAGATGCCCCAGTAGGCGTAGTGCAGCGACGGCACGGTGAAACGCGCCGGCTCCGCCAGGATGGCCCGCACCAGTTCCCGGTAATAGCGGATGTCGCCGGTGAGATAGAAGGGCAGGGACAGCCGGCGCATGACATCACCCAGCGCGTAGTCGCGCGACACGATGTCGGCCGCCGCCCGGCGGCTGTCCGGGTCGTAGCGCTGGATCAGCGCCGACAGGGAATTGATGCTGTTGCCGGGGTTGTCCCCGCTGTTGCACACCAGGACCAGGGCGCGAGCGAAGCTTTCCGCCGCATCGCGCGGGCGCCCCAGGGCGTGCAGGGCGTGGCCCAGGTTGGAGTGGAACACCGGCGACTCCGCGTCGGCGGCGACCGCCCGGGCGATCAGGTCCGCGGCTTCCGCCGGGCGCCCGGCCTGGAGCGACAGCACGCCCAGCAGATGCAGCGCGTCGGGGTGCCCGGGTGAGCGGTCCAGCACCTCCCGGTAGAGCCGCTCCGCCTCGGCGGTACGGCCGGCCTTGTGGTGCTCGGTGGCGACCGCCAGGGTCTGATCGATGGTCTCCATGGCACCTCGTCCCGATCGTCGTATCCGGTTCGTCCTGCGCGCGGCAGTCTACAAGCAACACGGCGGGATTGGCGAACCCTTTTCCGATCGGGCGCACGCCCGGTTTAACCGGCCCTTAGGGGAATTCGCGTTCCCTTGCCGGCCATGGACGCGCGGATCATCGCCCGGTGCCGGCCGCCATGGGGGGCGGCCCTGCTGCTGCTGCTGCTGGCCCTTGCCGCGGCGGGCGGGGTGCTGCGGCCGGCCGCGGCGGCGGAGGTCACGGGCATCACCGTCAGCCTGGCCGACCGCCGGCTCTACGTGCATGAGGCCGGCGGGCCGGTGCGGTCCTATCCGGTGGCCATCGGCCGGCCGGGCGTCGCCACGCCGCTCGGCGACACCGCGGTGGTGCGCAAGCGCCGCAACCCCACCTGGCACCCCACCCCCGCCCAGCGCCGCGCCGACCCGGACCTGCCCCGCTCCGTGCCGCCCGGTCCCGGCAACCCGTTGGGCCGCTATGCCCTCGACCTGGGCTGGCCGACCTACGCCATCCACGGCACCAACCGCCCCGACTCCGTGGGGCAGCGGGCCAGCGGCGGCTGCTTCCGCATGCTGCCCGCCGACATCGAGGCCCTGTTCGACTCGGTCCCCGTCGGCACCCCCGTACGCGTCATCCGAGAGGCGTATACCGCGGCACCCGATCGTCCCGCCACCGTCCCGGTCCGCCTGCCGGTGCCGGTGCCGGAGGCCGCGGCCGCGCAACCTCCTCCGTCGCCGCCTCCACCTTTGCCGTCCGTCGTGCCGGACCCCGGCTGCGCCACGGCCACGGCGCCGCTGCGGCGGATGCTGTGCGACGATCCGGATCTGGCGGTGCTGGACGGCCGGGTCCGCGGCCTGGCGCAGGACCGGCTGGCCCGCCTGCCGGCGGACGCCCGCGCCGCTGCCGCCATCGCCCTTCACCAGGAGGAACGCCGCTTCGCGGAGCGCCTGGGGGCCGTCTGCTGGATACGACGCGGCAGCGAAGCCGACCCCGCCGTCGCCGCCGCCGCCCGCACCTGCCTGCGCGCCGCCCTGACGGCGCGCCTGGACGACGCGGCCCGCTGAGCGCGGCGTGCGGGGCGTGCTGAAGACCGGCGCCATCCGGGTCCCGGCTGCCGGAGGACCAGAGGATATCAATGAGCGTGACGGAAGATCTTGATGGCGGAAACCAGCAGGATCACACCGAGAAGAGTCATCAGCATGTCGGTCGGCACCACCCCCAGCAACAGGCCGCCCAGGGCGGCGCCGAGGATCGAGCCGGCCACCATCCAGCGGAACAGCGATTGCTCCCGTCTCAGGATATGGACGGCATCGGATCGGGTGTAGCGGGCGAAGCCGACGATCATGGTGGGCAGGCTGACCACCAGGGACAGGCTGCCCGCCAGCTTGATGTCCAGGCCGTAGAGAAGCACGATCGCGGGGATCAGCAGTTCGCCGCCGGCCACACCCAGCAGGGCCGCCACGACGCCGATGCCCAGCCCGGCCGCCAGTCCGGCCACCAGGCGCAGCGGCCCGGCGTCGACGATGGCGCCGCCGCCGTCGTGCAAGCCGATCAGGGATTCCGACAGCATCACCAGGGACAGGCCCGCCAGCAGGACCATGATGATCCGGTTGAGCCAGGCCCGTGGCATGGTGAGGGCATGTCCGGCGGCCCACCACGCCCCGACGAGACTGCCGGCGAGCAGGTTCAGCGCAACGTCGAGGTGATCGGTGAGCCGGTCGAACGGAATGGCATTGGCGCGGAAGACCAGGGCCGCGGCCACGACCACCAGGCTCACGGCCTTGTTCAGGATCACCGCTTCCAGGGTGGAGAGCTTGAAAACCCCGACCAGCACCGGAAGGCGGAATTCCGCCCCGCCCAGGCCGATCAGCCCGCCCAGAGTGCCGATCAGCGTTCCGGCGACGAAGCTCTTGCCGTTGCGGCTGCGCATCGTCAGGCGCCCGGCGCTGCGGTTCGGCCGGGAAGCGAATAGCCGTACGTCACCATGACCGCCGGTCCATCGCGGATGGGAGATCAGCCGCCGCGGCAACCGGTCCCGTCTCTACGGCAGTGACGGCGTCCTTCGGTTGGTTGCGGGCGGAGAATGTCATGATGTGAAATCCTTGCAGCCCCGACGCGTCGAAGTCCAGGGGGGATTGTAATCGGCGTTCTGCCTTGTCATCAATCACATTTATCGGATTCAATCATGTAATATTTGCAGAGATGCCGGATGTCAGCGTAAATTACAAAGAGGATGCATATTCCTGCAAATATTCCGTGGTGCACGGAAAGTCGCACCAACCGCCCTGGATTTGCAAATCCCACCGCCGCCGCCATAATGGCGTCCGTCGAGCCCGCCTGTCGGCGGGAACGCCCCCGGAGCCGTGCGATGAGCCAACTGTTGAACACGCGGGAGATCGCGGACTACCTGCGCCTCAAGCAGCGCAAGGTCTACGATCTCGTGCAGCGGGGCGAGATCCCCTGCACCCGCGTCGGCGGCAAGTGGCTTTTTCCCAAGGATCAGATCGACCGCTGGCTGTCCACGCGCAGCGGCGCGGAGTCGGTCGTCTCACCCGTTGCCCGACCGGCCGCCGCGGCGCCTCCGGTGATCGCCGGCAGCCATGATCCCCTGCTGGAATGGTGCGTCGCGGAATCGGGATGCAGGCTGGCCCTCATGGGCGGGGGGAGCCTGAGCGGGTTGGATCGCTTTGCCGAAGGGGCGGCACTGGCCTGCGGCCTGCACGTCCTGGACGAGGTGAGCGGTGAGCACAACGTCCCCTTCGTCCGGCGATGCCTCGGCGACCGTGATGTGGTGGTGATCGAATGGGCGCAGCGGGAGCAGGGATTGGTCGTCGCCTCCGGGAACCCCCTGAGCATCCGCACCGTCGCCGATTTGCCGGCGGTGCGCGCCCGCATCGTGCGACGGCAGCCCGAGGCCGGTGCGCAACGTCTGTTCGATCACCTCATTGCCCGGGCCGGGCTGCGCTGGGATGACCTGGCCACGCTCGACCGCCCGGTGCAGGCTGAAATGGACGTCGGGCTGGCGGTGCTCGGCGGGCAGGCCGATGCAGGACTCGCCGTCCGGGCCGTCGCGCATCAGTTGCGGCTGGATTTCGTGCCATTGCACCGGGAGCGCTACGATCTGATCATGCACCGCCGCGACTTCTTCGAACCGCCGTTGCAGAGGCTGTTCCGATTCGCCGCCTCCGCGGCGGCATCGGCCAAGGCGGCGGACCTTCGGGGCTATGATCTTGCCGGGCTCGGCACCGTCCATTTCAACGGTCCGTAGGGTGGTCGTGACGAGGCGTCCGGCATGGTGCGGGTCCGCATGGGGTATCGTCGCGGACCGCAGTGGCCGCCACGCCCATTGCCTGCGGCGGATCTTTCTTGCCCGAGCCGGGCCGGGCTGCTAACCCGGCAGGCGGAGCCTTGCGGATTGACCGGACATGCCTCTGGACGTCTATCTCAACATCGTCGCGTCCGGTCTGCTGACCGGGCTGGTGTACGGGCTGGCGGCGCTCGGGCTGTCGGTGATCTTCGGCGTGGTGCGCGTCGTCAACTTCGCCCACGGCGAGATGATGGTGGCCGGCATGTACGGCGCCGTGCTGCTGTTCGCCGCCTTCGGGCTCGACCCCGTGTTGTCGGCGCCGCTGGTGGCGGCGGTGCTGTTCGCCTTCGGCTACGCCTTGCAGCGCGGCCTGGTGAACCGCTTCGTGGAGCGGCCGGAGCACATGCAGTTCATCCTGCTGCTGGGCGTGGCGACCATCCTGCTGAACGCGCTGCTGATGATCTTCGGACCGGATTCCCGCGGCGTCCACGTGGATTACGCCTTCGACGCGGTGGAGATCGGGCCGCTGATGCTGGACGCCGTGCGCGTCCACGCCGGCATCGGCGCCGTGGTCGTGGCGGCGGCCCTGTTCGCCTTCTTCCGCTACAGCCGCACCGGCAAGGCGATCCGCGCCTGCGCCGACAACCCGCTGGGGGCGCGGGTGGTCGGGCTGAACCTGGACGGGCTGTACGCCTTCACCTTCGGCATCGGCGCCGCCGTGGTCGGCATCGCCGGCACGCTGATGACGCTGATCGTCGAGGTGCGGCCGCAGGCGGCGCCGGAATACACGCTCCTGTCCTTCATCATCGTCATCGTCGGCGGCCTGGGCAGCCTGCCCGGCGCCCTGCTGGGCGGCGTGCTGATCGGGGTGACCGAGGCGCTGGCCGGCTTCCTGCTGGTGCCCTCCATGAAGACGCTGGTCAGCTACGCCGTCCTGATCCTGATCCTGTTGCTGCGCCCGCAGGGGCTGCTGGGGAGGCGCTCGTGACCCGCCGCGGCGCGCTGCTGTTCGTCCTGTTCGTGGCGGCGTTGCTGGCGGTGCCGCTGGTCGCCGACCGCTATGTGGTCAGCGTGCTGACCACGGTGCTGTGGTTCGCCTATGTCGGGCAGGCGTGGAACGTGATGATGGGCTTCTCCGGCCTGCTGTCGCTGGGGCATGCCCTGTACGTCGGGCTGGGGGCCTACGTCAGCGCCGCCCTGTTCGTGCATTTCGGCATCGGGCCGTGGCTGGGCTTGTGGGCGGCCATGGCGGTGGCGGTGGCGGCCGGCGCCTTCATCGGCTTCCTCGGTTTCCGCTTCGGCGTGCGCGGGGTGCATTTCGCCCTGCTGACCATCGCCTTCGCCGAGGTGGCGCGCATCGCCTTCGATCATCTCGCCTGGACCGGCGGCTCGGGCGGCTTCTTCATCCCCGTCGATGCCGCGGGCGGCGACGACCTGCTGAACCTGCGGGGCTCGCCGACCCTGTTCTACTATGTGGCGCTGGGGCTGACGCTGGGGGCGCTGGCGCTGGCGCGGGTGCTGCTGCACAGCCGGCTCGGCTACCGCTGGCTGGCCGTGCGCGAGGATGCGGAGGCGGCCGAGGCGGTGGGGGTGAACCTGTTCGCTGCCCGCATGTGGGCGGTCATGGTGTCGGCCGCGCTGACGGCCGTGGGCGGCGTGTTCCAGGCGTTCTATTTCAACACCCTGTTCCCGGAGCAGGTGTTTGCCATGGGCCGCTCCATCGAGATCATCCTGCCCGCCATCGTCGGCGGCATCGGCACCCTGTTCGGGCCGATCCTCGGCGCCTTCATCCTGACCCCGCTGGGCGAGGGGCTGACCCACGCCATCGCCCTGACCGGCGTCGACGTGCCGGGGCTCAAGCTGCTGTTCTACGGCACCGCGCTGGTGGTCATCGTGGTGTTCCTGCCCGACGGCGTTTGGCCGTGGCTGGCCGCCAGGCTGCGCCTGACCCGGCGCCCCGGAGAGGATGACCCGTCATGACCGCGCTCCTGGAGGTCGAGGGCCTGTCCAAGCGATTCCGCGGCCTGAAGGCGGTGTCGGACGTCGGCTTTGCCGTGCCGCAGGGCGCCATCGTCGCGCTGATCGGCCCCAACGGTGCCGGCAAGACCACCACCTTCAACCTGATCGCCGGCGTCTTCCCGCCCGACGAGGGCAGCGTGCGCCTGCAGGGCCGCTCCATCGCCGGGCTGAAGCCGCACCGGGTCTGCGCCGCCGGCATCGGCCGCACCTTCCAAATCGTCAAGCCCTTCGGCAACCTGACGGTGGAGGAGAACGTGGTGGTCGGCGCGCTGGCCCGTGAATCCGCCGTGGAGCCGGCGCGGCGCCTGGCGCGCGCGGTGCTGGCCCGCCTGGGCCTGGCCGACCAGGCGTCACGCCCGGCGCGCAGCCTGACGCTGCCCGACCGCAAGCGGCTGGAGGTGGCGCGGGCCCTCGCCACCCGGCCGACCCTGCTGCTGCTGGACGAGGTGCTGGCCGGGCTGCGGCCGACCGAGGTCGACCGCATGGTCGAGGTGCTGCGCGACCTGAACCGCAGCGAGGGCCTGACCATCCTGATGATCGAACACGTCATGCGCGCCGTCATGGCCCTGTCGGACCATGTGGTGGTGCTGGACCACGGCGAGAAGATCGCCGAGGGCAAGCCGGACGCCATCGCCGCCGACCCGCGGGTGATCCGGTCCTATCTGGGGACGGAGGCCCTTTAGGGAGGTTCACGCCATTCGGAACTGCGGGTGCCGGTCGCAGCCGCTGGATGCCGCCGGGCGGCGGGGCAGGGCGGTGGCGGGCGGGTCGCCCTCGGGGGGCAGCACGATGTGCAGCGCCTCCGCCGTGTCCTCGTGCAGCGCGATGGACACCCGCGGCGACAGCACCAGCTTGAACTCCGCCTCCAGCGTGGCGCGGGGATCGGCGTAGAGGCGCGCCCGGAACGTCGGGTCGTCGGCCAGCTTTTGGCGGATCCTTGCTTCCACCTGCGATCGATGCAGCACGGTTGCCTCCCATATTGTTCGTTTCGTAAACATTATCACGGGGACGCCGCCCGGGTCGGTGGCGCAAACTGTCACAGCCCGTTCGGGGGGGATGCATGCTGCCTCAAGGAGGTACCTACGACGCGATCACCGCGCGTTTCCGCTGGTCGGTGCCGGAGCGTTACAACATCGGCGTCGACGTTTGCGACCGACCGGCCGAGCGCAACCCCGACGCCACCGCCCTGATCGTCCGCCGGCGCGACGGCGCCGTGGTCGAGCACAGCTTCGCGGACATCCGACGGGAGTCGAACCGGCTGGCCAACCTGCTGCGCGCCGGGGGCGTGCGCCGGGGTGACCGGGTGGCCGTCCTGCTGCCCCAGGCGCCGGAGACCGCCATCGCCCACGTGGCGGTCTACAAGATGGGCGCCATCGCCGTGCCGCTGTTCGTCCTGTTCGGGGTGGAGGCCCTGCTGTACCGGCTGGCCGACAGCGGTGCGTGCGCCGTGGTCACCGATGCGTCCGGCGCCGCCAAACTGGCCGCCATCCGCCCGTCGCTGCCGGCCCTGAAGACGGTGCTGTGCATCGACGGTCCCGCTGACGGGGCGGCGGACCTGCACGCCCTGCTGGCCGGGCAGCCCGACGCCTTCACGCCCGAGGACACCCGCGCCGACGATCCGGCGCTGATCATCTACACCTCGGGCACCACCGGCCAGCCCAAGGGCGCGCTGCACGCCCACCGCGTTCTGCTCGGCCATCTTCCGGGGGTGGAGATCTCCCACGACCTGTTCCCGCAGCCGGGGGACCGCATCTGGACGCCGGCGGACTGGGCGTGGATCGGCGGGCTGCTGGACGTGCTGCTCCCCGCCTGGCACCACGGCGTCGCCGTCGTCTGCCACCGGTTCGAGAAGTTCGACCCCGAGGAAGCCTTCCGGCTGATGGCGGAACTGGGCGTGCGCAACGCCTTTCTGCCGCCGACCGCGCTGAAGATGCTGCGCAGCGTCGAGAACCCCGCCGCCCGCCACGCCTTTCGCCTGCGCTCGATCGCCTCCGGCGGCGAGACGCTGGGGGCGGAGCTGCTGGACTGGGGCCGCCGCACCTTCGGCCTGACCATCAACGAGTTCTATGGCCAGACCGAGTGCAACATGATCGTCTCATCCTGCGCCGCGATCATGCCGGGCAAGCCGGGGGTGATGGGGCGGCCGGTGCCCGGCCACAGGGTGGCGGTGATCGACGATGACGGCACCGTGCTGCCGCCCGGCCGGCAGGGCGCCATCGCCGTGCATCGCCCCGATCCGGTCATGTTCCTGGAATATTGGGGCAACCCGGGGGCGACCCGCGAGAAGTTCATCGGCGATTGGCTGGTCACCGGCGACCAGGGGGTCGCCGACGCCGACGGCTACATCCGCTTCGTCGGGCGCAGCGACGACGTCATCACGTCGGCCGGATACCGCATCGGCCCCGGCGAGATCGAGGACTGCCTGCTCGGCCACCCCGCGGTGCGCATGGCCGCGGTGGTCGGCGTGCCCGACCCGCTGCGCACCGAGATCATCAAGGCGTACATCGTCCTGCAGGACGGCGCCACGCCGGGTCCGGAGCTGGAACGGGACATCCGCGACCATGTGAGGACGCGGCTGGCCGCCCACGAATACCCCCGCGCCATTGCCTTCGTCGACAGCCTGCCCATGACGACCACCGGCAAGGTCATCCGGCGGGAGTTGCGGGAACGGGCGGTGCGGGAGGCCGGCGGGGAAGGGCGGTGACGGGCCGCCGGGCCCGTCATGTCCTTTGCGCGCAGGCCGCGTCGTACAATGGCGTCCCGTCGTCGGAGACCCAGGCGTCGGGCGGCGGCAGACCGTCCGGTCCCAGCGCGGTGGTGGCGGGGGCGCGGCGGCGGCGGGCGCAGTCGACGAATTGCTGCAGGGTCAGCGTCTCCTGGTGCTCCTCGATCAGGCGGGTGGTGACCAGCAGCACATCGGGGTGGTCCGGATTGCGCCGCGTCGCCGCACCGTCCAGCACCACGAGCCCGGCGGTGCGCGGGAAGACCAGAGCCCACGGCTCCAGCACGCCGTGGTAGGGCAGCCGGTCGACCACGACGAAGCCGGCCGGCAACCCTTCGATGGTGCGCTCGGCCCAGGTGTAGCGCAGCCATATGGTGAAGCCGATCATCGCCAGCGCCGCCACCATCGGCAGCACGTACTTCGGCAGGCGGATGCGCAGCAGCCGCCCGGCGATCAGCACCGCGCCGGCGGCGGCAAAGGCCACGCTGATGATGGAAATCAATTCAAAGAACAACGGTTCGGCGTCCCTTCGTCGCAAGCCCGCCGGCGGTATCCGGCCGGACCATAATGGAAGTGATCTTTCCCGGGCCGTGTCAGAAGCGGCCGAGCTGGTAAGTGGCGGCCATGGAGGCCTGCATGGTCTTGACCACGGTGAACGCGGCCTTCAGGTGGCTGCGCTCGAAGCTCGACAGCTCGTCGGGCTCCAGAAAATTGTCGGCCTTGCGCCCTTCGCGGATCAGCCGTGCCTGGTGGCGCAACCGCGTCAGGCTGATGTATTCCAGCGCGTCGATCAGGTCGAGCGAGCCCTCCTTGCTCAGGGTACGGGCCGACGTGGCGGCGGTCAGCCGTTCGAAGGTGTTCACCGCCTTCACGCCGCCGGCCAGCGCATAGACCCGCGCCAGGTCGACGATCGGCACCACGCCGGTGTGCTTGAGGTCCAGCGCGTTGCGATGGTCGCCCCCGCTGGCCAGCACGAAATTGCGGAAGAATCCGATGGGCGGCTGGTGCGACAGGGCGTTGCGCGCCATGTACGCCTGGAAGATCCGGTTCTTGCGCGACTTCTCCAGAATGCCGGTCGACAGGTCCTCGTACAGCGACGCATCGCCGTGGACCGGGCGCAGGTCGAAGAAGACGCTGGACAGCATCAGCGCCCGCGGCTCCGGCTCCTCGATCCAGCGGCGGAAATACTCCTTCCACACCGCCAGCGGCTGGCGCCACTGGTCGGTCATGGCCATCATCTCGCCGGGACAATGGATGTAGCCGCAGGTGTTCAGCCCGTCGCACACGAAGCGGCTGAGATCGCGGAAATAGGCGCCGTGCTCCGCTTCCCGGAAATCGTCGGACAGGATGAGACAGTTGTCCTGGTCGGACAGGGCGGTCTGCTCCTGCCGGGCCTGGGATCCAGCGGCCATCCAGACGTACGGTACGGGCGGCGGCCCCAGCCGCTGCTCCGCCAGGTGCAGCAGGCGCAGCGTCGTGGCGTCGGTCAGGGTCGTCACCACGCGGCCGATGCCGCGCGCCGTGCCGCCCCAGTCGGCCATCTCGTGCACCAGGTCGGGAACCCGCAGGATCACCGCCCGCAGCTCCTCGGCGGTGGTGCAGGTGTGAATGTTGCGGGCAAGGAAGAGCGGCGACGTGGTGTGGCTGTCCACCAGCGCCGAACCCGTCAGGCAGCCGGTGACCGCGTCGCCGTCCATCACCGGCAGATGGTGGATGTTGTGGCGCGTCATCAGGAGAAGGGCGTCGAACGCGTGGTCGGATGCCTGCACCCGGTGCGGCCCGTGCGTCATTACGCGGGCGACGGGGGTGGCGTAGTCCAGCCGCTCCGCCACGACGCGGCCACGCAGGTCGCGGTCGGTGAGAATGCCGGTCAGCGCGCCGCCTTCGGTTACCAGCACGCAGGACACCCGCTGGTCGCGCATCACGCAGGCGGCCTCGTGCACCGATGCGGCCGCGTCGATCGTCACGGGGCCGCGGGTGATCAGCGCCCCCACCCGCTTGGTCAGCAGGTCGAGATTGCGCGGCGCGCCGGTGGACTCGTACGAATCGCGCAGGCGTCCGCCGTCGAAGGCGGCGAAATGATAGGCGAAGGGCGGGTGGTCGCGGCGCAGCCGGTCGAACACGGCAACCGGCAGGCGGAGCAGGCGCGCGTCCTCGATCACGTCGCTGCGGTTGACGGCGACACCGCCCCGCAGAATGGCGCGGACACCGAAGCACTCGCCCTCGCCCAGGCGCGCCAGGAGCTGACCGTCGGGGTCCCGCGTCTCCACCGCGCCGGAGCGCACCACGTACAGGCAGTCGACCGCGTCGCCCGGATTCATCACGACGGTGCCGGGGGCCAGGTCCACCGCGGTCACCGTACCGGCGATCTCCGCCAGCACATCGGCCGGCAGCAGGTCGAAGGGGTGGTGGACGCCGAGAAAGGCGCTGATATCGGTTTTGGCGGCGTCCATGACGGACCTGCTCCGGATCGCTGGGGCGGTGGAATCGTGCGAAAGTTATACAGCCCTTCGCCCCGAAAAAGAAGACGGGCCCCGAGGAAACCTCGGGGCCCGCTTGCGATGGCCGGACCGGATCGGTCGCGGTCGATCAGTGGCTGTGCGCGGAGCCGGCGCCGGCCGGGAGGCGGATCTGCTCGATCAGCTCCTGGACTTCCTGCGGCGGGGCCGCGGTCACCTTGCTGACCGCGTAGGCGACCACGAAGTTGATCAGCATGCCGACCGAGCCGATGCCCTCCGGCGAGATGCCGAACAGCCAGTTGGCCGGGATGTCCGCCGCGAACGGCGTGATGAACACACCCTTGAAGTACAGGATGTAGCCCATCGTGAACACCAGGCCGGTGATCATGCCGGCGATGGCGCCCTCGCGGGTGATGGTCTTCGAGAAGATGCCCATCAGGATCGCCGGGAAGAGCGACGCGGCGGCCAGACCGAAGGCGAAGGCCACCACCTGGGCCACGAAGGCCGGCGGGTTGTAACCGAGGTAACCGGCGATCATGATCGCCACCGCGGCGGCGATGCGGCCCGCCATCAGCTCGCTCTTTTCCGTCATGTTCGGTATGAGCGTGCTCTTGAGCAGGTCATGCGAGATGGCGGCGGAGATCACGAGCAGCAGACCGGCGGCGGTGGACAGCGCCGCGGCGATGCCGCCCGCGGCCACCAGCGCGATGACCCAGTTCGGCAGACCGGCGATCTCGGGGTTCGCCAGCACCATGATGTCGCCGTTGACGGTCAGCTCGTTGCCGCGCCAGCCGTAGGATTCGGCGGTGGCAGCGAACGCCGGGTTCTTGTCGTTGTAATACTGGATGCGGCCGTCGCCGTTCTTGTCCTCGAACTTCAGGAGGCCGGTCGGCTCCCAGCGCTTGAACCAGTCCGGACGCTCGGCGTAGGCGAGGTTGCCGTCGGGCGAGCCGACTTCGCCGGTCTGGATGGTGGCCGTCAGGTTGTAGCGGGCCATGGCGCCCACGGCCGGGGCGACGGTGTACAGCAGCGCGATGAAGATCAGCGCCCAGCCGGTGGAAGAGCGAGCGTCACGCACCTTGGGCACCGTGAAGAAGCGCACGATCACGTGCGGCAGACCGGCGGTGCCGACCATCAGCGCCAGGGTGATGGCGAAGATGTCGATCGTGGACTTGTTGCCCTGGGTGTACTCGTTGAAGCCGAGGTCGGTCACCACCTGGTTCAGGCGGTCCAGCATGTAGCCGCCCGAGGTCAGCTCCGAGCCCATGGCGATCTGCGGCACCGGGTTGCCGGTGAGCTGGAAGGCGATGAACACGGCGGGGACCGTGTAGGCGGAGATCAGCACGACGTACTGCGCCACCTGGGTGTAGGTGATGCCCTTCATGCCGCCCAGCACGGCGTAGACGAACACCACCGCCATGCCGACCACCAGGCCGGTGGCGATGTCCACCTCGAGGAAGCGGGAGAACACGATGCCGACGCCGCGCATCTGGCCGGCGACGTAGGTGAAGGAGATGAAGATCAGGCAGACGACCGCGACGAGGCGGGCCGCCTTGGAGTAATAGCGGTCGCCGATGAATTCCGGCACCGTGAACTTGCCGTACTTGCGCAGGTACGGAGCCAGGAGCATGGCGAGCAGCACGTAGCCGCCGGTCCAGCCCATCAGGTACACCGAACCGCCGTACCCGAGGAACGCGATCAGGCCGGCCATCGAGATGAACGACGCGGCGCTCATCCAGTCGGCCGCCGTGGCCATACCGTTGGCAACGGGATGCACGCCCTTGCCGGCCACGTAGAATTCACCGGTGGTGGACGCCTTCGCCCAGATGGCGATCGCGATGTAAAGCGCGAAGCTGGCGCCGACGACGAGATAGGTAAGAGTTTTCAGATCCATGGTCCGCCGTCTCCCGGTCAGTCTTCGTGCACGCCGTGGTCACGGTCGATCTTGTTCATGCGGATCGCATAATAGAAGATCAGCACGATGAACACGTAGATCGACCCCTGCTGGGCAAACCAGAAACCCAACTGGAACCCACCGATGCGGATGCTGTTGAGAGCATCGGCAAACAGGATTCCGGCGCCGTACGACACGAGGAACCAGACGACGAGGCAGCCGAGGATCAGACGCAGCGACTCCTGCCAATAGGCCGCTGCGGAATTTGATTTGTCCACATTGTACTTGTGGTCATTCATGGAGTGTCCTCCCACGACGCAATGTTTGTCGTTCCACACCGCCGGGCCTGCGGTGGGTAATAGCCCGGCGATGCCCCCCGGGGCGGTAGCCCCAACACGCCACAACCCAATACAGGATTTCTCTGCGCGCGTCGAGAAAAACGCTGCGTCTGAATCGTATTGGCATGAAATCGTGCCGGGATGGGCTTTCCGCGGCAGCGGCAGTCGGAAATGCTTGGTCTGCGAGCAGAGGAAGTCGAGAGATCGGCGCCGTACCGGCCCTGTAAATCAGCAGGAATAAAACCACTATATGCGGTGCACAAACGGGCGAATCGGTCCGCCAAGTCAGAACTTGCGCTTTAAATAATGCCATTGGTGATACTGCCCCGAAGGGCGCGGGCAGAGGTCGTAACCGGCCATGAGGTTGACGGAATCGGAGCGAGTGTGTACGGTCAACTGGTGCGGGAGTCAGGGTGCTGCGGAAGCGGCCGATCGGCGCCGCGCGCCGGGCGCCGCGGTGCGGCTCGCCCATGTGCAAGATCATCTGCCACGCAGGGGCTGCCTGCTGTCGGGTGGTTGTTTTGTACTACTGACGCAGATTTCAGGCGGCAGTAGTTTCTAGCGTTATCTTGCAGTGTTGACCTCTGATTTAAACTCGTCTTCACCTCGGCTTCGGCCGGGGTGGGGCTTTTTTGTCCGCAATTGAAATAGTCACATTCGGAAATGGTTCGTCCCGCTTCACCGGTGCGGGGTGCCGGTCGGCGGCGGCGCTCAGAACAGGGAAAGCTGGTCGCCGGGCGCCGGCGGCGGACGGAAGCGCCCGGTATCGAGCCCGCCCCAGCGCTCCCCCAGTCCCAGGCGGCGGCAGGCGAGAGCGAAGCGCCGGGACAGCATGGCGGCGTAGGCGCCGCGGCCGGTCATCCGCCGGCCGAATCCGGATTCATAAAGGGCACCGCCGCGGCAATCGCGAATCAGGCTGAGAACCCGCTCCGCGCGCTCCGGCGCGTGCTCGTGCAGCCACGCGTCGAACAGGGGCCCCAGCTCGCGGGGCAGGCGGATGAGGATGGTGTTGGCCCCGCGCGCCCCGGCATCGGCCGCCGCCTCCAGGATCGTCTCCATTTCATGATCCGTCAGGCCGGGCACCACGGGCGACACCAGCACGGCCACCGGCACTCCGGCCCCGGCCAGGCGGCGGATGGCGTCGAGGCGCCGCGCCGGGGTGGGCGCGCGCGGCTCCATCCGCCGTGCCAGATCGCGGTCCAGGGTCGTGACGGACACGCACACATGGACCAGGCGGCGTGCCGCCATTCCCGACAGCAGGTCGATGTCGCGCAGCACCAGATCCGACTTGGTGACGATCCCCACCGGGTGCTCGAAGCGGTCCAGCACCTCCAGGATGCGGCGCGTCAGGCCCAGCCGGCGCTCCACGGGCTGGTAGGGGTCGGTGTTGGCGCCCAGCGCGATGGTCTGCGGGCGGTAGCCCTTTGCGCGCAGCTCGCGTTCCAGCAGCGCCGGGGCATCGGGCTTGTGGAACAGCCGCGTCTCGAAGTCCAGCCCCGGCGACAGGCCGAGATAGGCGTGGCTCGGCCGTGCGAAGCAGTAGATGCAGCCGTGCTCGCACCCGCGGTAGGGGTTGAGCGAGCGGTCGAACGGCACGTCCGGCGACTCGTTGCGGGCGAGCACGGTGCGGCTGGTGTCGACGGTGAGCGTCGTGCGCAGGGGCGGCAGGTCCGGGTCGCAGGCCGACCCCCAGCCGTCATCGGCGGCGACCCGCGTCTGCCGCTCGAAGCGGCCGTCGGGGTTGCCCACCGCCCCGCGCCCCTTGTGCGCCCGATCCGGCAGCTCGTCCATCATGGGGGAAACATGCCCCCTCAAAACGAACAAATCAAGAACAAATCCGGCGGTGGTCGGGGCGCCGCGACCGCTCAGGCGGATCGGGTGGACGGCAGGGCGCACACCTCCCGGACGCACTCACGCAGCCAGCGGTGCCCCGGATCGGCGTCCATCCGCGGGTGCCACAACAGCGATACCGTGATGTCCGGCAGCGATACGGGCAACCCGAACAGGATCATGCCGTCGCACAGGCGACCCGCGTACCGTTCGGGAACGTCGGCGATCAGGTCCGATGCGCGCGCCAATGCCAGCGCTTCGGAGAAGCTGGAGACCACCGTGGCGATGGTTCGTGCCAGCCCCGCGGTGGCAAGAGCCTCGTCGATCGGACCATGTTCGTGCCCGCGCCGGGATACCAGGACGTGCCGGCCGGCCGCGTAGCGCTGCGCCGTCACCGGCCCGGTGCCGAGCGGGTGTCCCGCGCGCACCGCCCCGACGAAGCGGTCGCGGAACAGCGTCCGCGCCCGGATCTCCGGCCCGGTGGCATCGCCGATGACACCGGTTTCCAGGTCGATGCCGCCGTCGCGCAACGGCGCGCTGTCCCTGTCCGGCTTCGGCACGAATCGCAACCGCACCCCCGGCGCCTGTTCGCCGATGCGGGAGATCAGGGCCGGCCCGAACGTCTCGACGAAGCCTTCCCGGTTCCTCAACGTGAAGGTTCGCACAAGCCGGCCGGGGTCGAGGGGTGCCGCCGGCCGCAGAACCGCTTCGGCGTCATGCAGAAGCTGACCGACGGACCGGCGCAGTTCGAGGGCGCGGGGTGTCGGGACGAGCCCGCGTCCGGCCCGGACGAGCAGCGGATCACCGGTGGCGTCCCGCAGGCGTGCCAGCGCGCGGCTGGTTGCCGACGGGCTCAGGCGCAGGCGTCGTGCGGCCCCCGCGACGCTGCCTTCGCCGAGAAGCGCATCGAGGGTGATCAGCAGGTTGAGGTCGGGCCCGGCCATGGCGCGACCATAGCACCGATCGGTCCGCATGGGGCGTTCCATGCACGAATAATCTGCAAAGCGTGCGCGTTCCGCACGGTTCCGGGCCATGCCAGGGTTTCGTGCGCTCCGATCGGGGAGCGCCGGTCGATGGAGGTCAGGGGTGAAGCCTGTCATGGCGAAGGGAGACGCGCAAACCGGGGCCGCAGCGGCGCAGGAATCATCGGCTCGGTGGGCACTCGGCGCACTGGCGCTGACGATGCTGCTGCCGTCGCTCGGCATCAGCATTTCGGGGGTTGCGCTGCCAGCGGTGTCGCGGGCGTTCGACGCCTCCTTCCGGGAGGTTCAATGGATCGTCATCATCTATCTGATCGCGACGACCGTCACGATCGTCGGCGCCGGGCGGCTGGGCGATGTTGCGGGGCGCCGGCGGATGCTGTCGGCGGGGTTGACGCTGTTCACGCTGGGGTCCGTCCTGTGCGGCATCGCACCGACCCTGTGGATGGTCATTGCGGCCCGGGCCGTGCAGGGACTTGCGGCGGCCGTCCTGATGGCCCTCACCGTGGCGCTGGTGCACGAGGTGGCCGCAAAGGAACGGACCGGGCGGGCCATGGGGCTGCTCGGGTCCATGTCCGCGCTCGGCACGGCGCTCGGCCCGTCGCTGGCCGGCGCCCTGTTGGACGGGCCCGGCTGGCGGGCGGTCTTTCTCGTGATGGTGCCGCTGGGAATCCTGAACCTGTTCCTCGTCCGCCGCTGCCTGCCCCCACCCGTTCCCGCCGCCCTGCCGACGAACACGGCCGGAGGGGAGCGGTTCGACGGTACGGGCACGCTTCTCCTCGGTCTGACGCTCACCGCCTACGCCCTGGCCGTCACGGCCGGACGCTCCTTCGGCGCGGTCAACGCCATCCTGCTGGTGGCTGCCGTATCGGGGGCGGGCCTCTTCGCGCTGGTGCAGGCTCGGGCGGAATCGCCGTTGATCCCCCCGTCTGTGTGGCGTGACGGGAGCCTGAGGATCGGCCTGGTGACGAACGCGGTCGTTGCATCGGTGATGATGGCAACGTTGGTGGTCGGGCCGTTCTATCTGTCGCTGGCGCTGGGACTGTCCGAGTCCGGTGTCGGCATCGCGATGTCGGTGGGGCCGGTCGTATCCGTGCTGAGCGGCGCCCCGGCGGGCCGGATGGTCGATCGCCGGGGGGTGCGGGCGGTGGTCATTGCCGGGCTGGTCATCCTGGCCGCCGGGGCGTTCGGTCTGGCCGTCCTGCCGGAGCGCTTCGGGCTGGCAGGCTATATCGCGGCCATCGTCGTGCTGACTCCGGGGTACCAACTGTTCCTGGCCGGGAACACCACGGCGGTGATGAGGAACGTCCCTGCCGACCGGCGCGGTCTCGTCTCCGGGGTGCTCAATCTGTCGCGCCAGATCGGGTTGATCACCGGAGCATCGGCCATGGGCGCGCTGTTCGCGGTGGCATCGGGGGCGGGCGACGGTGCGACCGCGGCACCGGAGGCCGTTGGCACGGGTATACGGGCCGTGTTCGCCACCGCGGGCGTGCTGATCGCCGCCGCGACCGTTGCGGTTCTCCGTGCCGGCGCGGGGCGTCCGGCGCTGCCGGACGGCAACCGGTGAGGGCCGTCACACCGTCGGGGATTGCACCCGGGGGGGGGCGGCGCACCCGTCCCTCCCCCACGACCGGGCGCGGGGGAGGGTGGGGCGAACCCGGCTTTGGCGGCGCGGCACCGTCAGCGGGTTGCCCGGTTGGCTGCGCTGACCAGGGCGCGCAGCGAGGCGGTGACGATGTCCGGGTCGATGCCGACGCCGAACAGGGTTTTCCCGTCGCCGGCGCGGACCTCAACATAGGCGGCGGCCTGGGAGTCCTCGCCGGTGGTGACGGCGTGCTCCCGGTAGTCCACCACGTGGATGTCGATGCCCATATCGCGGCGCAGGCTGTCCAGGAAGGCGTCGATGGGCCCGGTGCCCCGGCCCCGGATGGTCACCGGCCGGCCGTCCCGCATCACCACCGACGTCAGCGTACGCGGCCCCGACCCCGGCCCGCGCGGCTCGGTCGCGTGCTCGACCAGGGCCAGGGGCCGTTCGTTGTCCAGGTACTCCGTGCGGAACGCGTCCCAGATCCGGGCGGGCGTCAGCTCCTTGCCGGTTTCGTCGGCGATCCGCTGGACGATCCCGGAGAACTCGATCTGCAGGCGGCGGGGGATCTGCAGCCCGTACTCGGTTTCCAGCACATAGGCGATGCCGCCCTTGCCGGACTGGCTGTTGATGCGGATCACCGCCTCATAGCTGCGGCCGATGTCCTGCGGGTCGATGGGCAGGTAGGGCACCTCCCACTTGCCGGAATTGGACGTGGCCAGCGCCTTCAGCCCCTTGTTGATGGCGTCCTGGTGGGACCCGGAGAAGGCGGTGAACACCAGTTCGCCCGCATAGGGGTGGCGCGGGTGGACGGGCAACTGGGTGCAATGCTCCGCCACCCGGCGGATGGCGTCGATGTCGTCGATCACCAGGCCGGGATCGACGCCCTGGGTGAACAGGTTGAGCGCCAGGGTGATGACGTCGACGTTGCCGGTGCGCTCACCGTTGCCGAACAGGGTGCCCTCGACCCGGTCGGCGCCGGCCAGCATCCCCAGTTCGGCGGCGGCGACGCCGGTGCCGCGGTCGTTGTGGGGATGCAGGCTGATGATGAAGCGCTCGCGCCCCTTGATGGTGCGGCAGAACCACTCGATCTGGTCGGCGTGCACGTTGGGCGTCGACATCTCCACCGTCGCCGGCAGATTGATGATCATCCGCTTCTCCGCCGTCGGCTGCCACACCTCGGCGACCGCTTCGCAGACCTCCACGGCGAAGTCCAGCTCGGTGCCGGTGAAGCTCTCCGGCGAATATTGCAGGACGATCTCGGTCTCCGGGCAGGTTGCCGCCAGTTCCCGGATCAGCCGGGTGCCCGCCCGGGCGATGTCGATGATCCCCTGCCGGTCCATGCCGAAGACGACGCGGCGCTGCAGCTCCGAGGTGGAGTTGTAGACATGGACGATGGCGCGCTTCGCCCCGCGGATGCCTTCGAAGGTGCGGCGGATCAGCTCCTCGCGCGCCTGGGTCAGCACCTGGATGGTGACATCGTCGGGCAGGCGGCCGCTCTCGATCAGGTCGCGGCAGAAGTCGAAGTCGGTCTGCGAGGCGGCCGGGAAGCCCACCTCGATCTCCTTGAAGCCCATGCGGACGAGCTGGTCGAACATCGCCCACTTGCGATCCGGCCCCATGGGTTCGATCAGCGCCTGGTTGCCGTCGCGCAGATCGACCGAACACCACATGGGCGCCCGGTCCAGGGTGCGGTTCGGCCATTGGCGATCGGCCAGCGTCACGGGCCGGAAGGGCGTGTACTTTTCGGTCGGCATGCGTCGGGTGCCGGCGGCGGCGGCGGGATCGGTGATGTGGTTCATGGCGCTGCTGCTCCGTGGGTCCCGCCGATGGGGCGGGGGCGTCTCGTCTCGGTGCCGCCCCGTCAGGCGGCGATGGAACGACCGGCGCGGCTCACGGCCGCCGAGCCGCCGGGAGGGCTCGGCGACCGCCCGTAAGTCGCAGCGCGCGCAGGGTTCCGGTGGGCCGGGAGATCGGACGTCGACAGTGGGCGCTCATGGGACAGGGATGCTTCGACCTGTTGCAGGATTAAGGGAACACGGCTTGCCCGGACGCCGTCAGAGCGCCGGGTCGGTAAGTCGAAGCGTGTTCGTGCGGTCGAAGTGTCGCATGGCCGGTAATCTGCTGACGCCTGCGGCACCTGTCAAGCCGCGTTGCGGCATGGCTGGGTCCGGCCCCCGGCCGAAGGGGCGGCAAGGGGATCCGCCGGGCCCCGCGGGACGAAGGCGGCGTCGCGCCTGTTGTTGGTTGCGCAACGACACCATCACGATAGGGCGACCATGCTGAAGAAGATCTCGGTCGACACCGTCAGACGCGCCGCCGACCTTGCGTCGGACGCCGCGGCGGACCGCGAGCGCTACCTCGCCGGCATGTACAACATCGAACTGGAGGAGCAGCGCCGGGAGCGCGGCTCGCGCAACCCTACCGACCTCGACGCCCTGAACATCATGTCCGACGGCGCCAGCGCGGCGCTGGACGAACTCCAGAGCATGCTCGCCGGTCTATCGGCGGAGGAACGCACGGAGCTGCGCGCCGTCATGCTGGTAGGGCGCGGCGATTACGCCGGCAAGGAATGGGACGATGCCCTGGCCGAGGCCGGGCGCCCGCCCGACGCCTCCGACTATAGGGACATCGTGGAGAAGGTGGATCTGCACGCCTACCTGACCAAGGGGCTGTACGAGCTGAAGCTCGCCGGCAACGGCGGCGGCGGAGGAGGGCGGTGATCGGCACGGTCCGGCGGTCGGCCGGACACGGCATGGCCGGGACCGCCGAACGCTGGACCGCCATCATGGGCGGCGTGGTGCTGGGCCTTGCCGGAGCGCGGCGTGGTGACTGGCTCGGCCTCGCCCTGGCGGCGGCGGGTGGCGGCCTGGTGCTGGCGGGTGCCGGCGCGGTGCCGCTGGCGGAGCGGGTGCGCGACGCCGCCGCCATGCGGCGCGCGCACCCGGAGCCGCGCACCGTGCAGGCCAACGTCACCATCCGGGCGGGACGGGAGGCGGTGTTCCGCCATTGGCGCAACCTCTCCCATCTGCCCCGTCTGATGGACCATCTGGACCGGGTGGAGGTGTTGTCGGCCACCCGGTCGCGCTGGGTTGCCCGTGGCCCCGGCGGCGTGCCGGTGGTCTGGCATTCGGTGATCGACAAGGAGCGGCCGGACGAACTGATCTCCTGGCACACCGAGGAGGGTGCCGACCTGCCGCACCGCGGGTCGGTGCTGTTCCGCGACGCGCCGGGCGGCCGCGGCACCGAGGTGAGCTTCACCCTGGCCTACGATCCGCCGGGCGGCGCCGGCGGGCGGGCCGTCGCCGCGCTGTTCGGCGCCGCGCCGGAGCAGCAGGCCCGCGAGGCGTTGCGCCGCCTGAAGTGCTTGATGGAGACGGGCACGCAGCCCACCATCGCCGGCCAGCCCCGCGGCGGCCGTGCCCCGGGGGACAGGAAACGATGAAAGCGCTCTGCTGGAACGGCATCGACGATCTGCGGGTGGAGCGGGTGCCCGACCCCGCCATCCTCGATCCCGGCGACGCCATCGTCCGGGTTCGGCTCTCCTCGGTCTGCGGGTCCGACCTGCCCCTGATCTCCGGCCGCATGCCCACCATGAAGCCCGGCGACATCCTCGGCCGGGAGTTCCTGGGGGAGGTGGTGGAAACCGGTCCCGCGGTGCGCCATCGCGGGCGCGGCGACCGGGTCATCGTTGCCGCCGCCATCGGCTGCGGCAAGTGCCGGTTCTGCCAAACCGGACGATCGGCGCTGTGCGACAACTCCAACCCGCAACCGGAGTGGACGGAGAGCGCGTACGGCCATGGCACGGGCGGTGCCTTCGGTTCCGGCCATGCCTTCGGCGGCTACGCCGGCAGCCATGCGGAGTATGTCCGCGTGCCCTTCGTCGACCACAACGGCATCAGGGTGCCGGACGGCATTCCCGACGAGACGGCGGTGTTCGTGTCCGGCGCCGTGCCGACCGGCTTTGCGGCCGCGGACATGGCGCGGATCGAACCGGGCGACGTGGTGGCGGTGTGGGGTTGCGGCGGCGTCGGCCAGATGGCGATGCGTTGCGCCCGCCTTCTCGGTGCGGCGGGGGTGATCGGCATCGACCGCCGCCCGGACCGTCTCGAGGCGGCGCAGATGAAGGCCGGAGCCGAGCCGCTGGACGACACACGCGTCGACTTGTTCGACGCGCTGCAGGCGATGACCGGCGGGCGCGGTCCGGACGTGTGCATCGACGCGGTCGGCATGACGGCAGAGGGGACGGAAGGGGCGGTGCTGCGCGCCATGGTCGCGTGCTGCCGCAAAGGCGGCACGCTGTCCGTTATCGGCGACCACGCCGGCCATATGGACCGGTTCCCCATGGGGGCCGCTGTGAACAAAGGGCTTACGATCCGCATGGGGCCGCCCGACGGTCGGCACACCGCCGAGCGTCTGTTCGGGCTCATCGGGTCGGGGGACCTCGATCCCTCCTATCTGATGACGCACAAATGGCCGCTCGACGACGCAGCGCGCGGCTACCACATGTTCAGAACCAGGACCGACAACTGCATGAGGGTGGTCTTCGCACCGTGAAGGCCGCGAACAGGATGAACATCATCTACGCCTATCCCAGCGACCGGGGCCATTCGGTCCAGTCCGACGTGCTCGGCCTGCTGCGCGCCCGCTTCGGCGGCGTGGAGACGCGCGCCACCGAGGTGCGCGATTCCCTGCACGGCAACGGCACCGACACGGTGGTGACGGTGGAGGTGGGCGAGGTCCACCGGGAGGCCGCCATCGCCACCATCCGCTCCCATCCCGACGTCATCGACGCCGCACCCGAGAGTTTCGGCGAGCGGGCGTGACCGCAGGGGCCGGCATTTCCGTCACCCGCCGGCCGGCAGCACGATCTCGAAGCGGGCGCCGCCGGCGGTCGGCGGGATGCGCAGGTCGGCGCGGAGCTGTTGGGCCAACGATTGCAGCACCCGCATGCCCAGCCCGGCCGAGCCGGAAATGGTGAAGCCCTCGGGCAGGCCCGCGCCGTCGTCCTCCACCGCCAGCCGCAGGCGCCCGCCGCCGGCGCGGTCCAGCGTCACCCGGATGGCGCCGGGCGGTTGCCCGGCGTAGGCGTACTTGACGGCGTTGGTGACCAGCTCGTTCACGATGAGGCCCAGCGGGGCCATGACGTCGGCCGGCAGGTGCGCCGCAACGGCGTCGACGGTCAGGTGCCCCGGCGGCAGGCCCAGGGTCTGCGCCAGGTCGCGGCCGAGGTCGGCAAGATAGGCCGCGGCGTCCACGTCGGCACCGATCTCGGTCCGGTACAGGCGTTCATGGATCAGCGCTATGGTGGCGATGCGGGCGGCGGTTTCCTCGAACCGCCGGTCGGTGTCGCCGCCGGCCCGGTTGGATGCCTGGAGCATGACCAGGGCGGCCACCATCTGCAGCGAGTTCTTGATGCGGTGGTTCATCTCCCGCATCAGCAGATCCTTCTGGACGAGCAACTCCTCCCGTTCGGCTTCGGCACGTTTGCGGTCGCTGACGTCCTGGACGACGGCCACCGTGTAGGGCGGCCGGCCGGGCGGTGCCACCGGTGCGGTGGACAGACTGGCCCACACCACGCCGCCGTCCTTGCAGCGCAGGCGCGTCTCCATGGTGAAGGCCGGCAACTCGCCGGCGTAGAGGCGGCGGGTGAAGGCGGCGGCCACGGGCCGGTCGTCCGGGTGCATGATGTCCTGGAGCCGCAGCGTCGCCAGTTCGTCGCGGCCGTAGCCGAGGATGGACCGCAGGCGTCCGTTGGCCGCCAGGAACCAGCCGTCGCCGGCGATCTCGGCCAGACCGACGGCCGCCTGTTCGAAGGCGGCGCGGTAACGCGCCTCGCTCTCCGCCAGGGCGTCGCGGATGCGGCGCTGCTCCTCCTCCAGGCGGCGCTCCTCGTCGGTGGCGTGAAAGGTGCTGACCGCCAGGACCCGCGTGCCGGCGGCGTCGTGCACCGGCGCGGCACTGACCAGCAGATGGGTCAACCGGCCGTCGCCGCGGCGGTAGAGCATGGGCTCCAGCTCCACCGTCTCACCGGTCATGACGGCGCGGGCGATGGGGTATTCGGCGGGGGCGTAGGGGGTGCCGTCCGGGTGCAGGGCACCGTAGCGCGCGTAACCCTCATAGCTGTCGGTGTCCAGCATGGGGTGGCCGAGCAGCGCGATGGCCCGGGCGTTGTGCATCAGCAGCCGTCCCGACGGCGCCTCGGCGATCGCCACGCCCGCCGGCATCTGGGCCAGCACCGCGTCCAGACGCGCGCGCTCCAGGTGTTCGCGCTCGCGCGCCGCCACGCGCGCCACTGCGGCGCTCAGCAGGTTGGCGATGCTGCGCACGAACAGCACCTCGTCCTCGCGGAACGCGCGGGGCTCGCGCGAATCGGCCTCCACCACCCCCCACGGTCCGCCGTCGCCGTCGATGGGCACGTTGAGCACGGCGACGATGCCGTGTTCGCGCAGCAGGTCGGTGCGGTGGAGTTCGGCGGAGGGCGCGCGCAGGTCGGCCACCGCGACGGGTTCATCGCGGGCCAGGGCGCAGCCGGCGGCCGTGGCGGGATCGTCGGGCACCGTGGCACGGCCGACCACCCCGGACGCCCAGCCGACCCCGGCCACCACCAGCAGATCGCCGTGCTCCGGCCGCCGTTGCATGATCTTGGCAAAGGTGGTCTCGAGTCCTTCGGCGATGCGTTCCGCCGCTTCCCGCAGGAGCGTGGGCAGGTCGGGTTCCGCCAGCGCCTGCGTGCCGAAGCGCGTCAGCAGTCTCTGGTGGCGCAGGCAGGCTTGCAGCCGGTCCGGCAAATCGGGGGTTGAGGGCATACGGCGGTCCGACGTCGTTCCGGTGCCGGCGCGCGGGCGTCCGGCGTGCCCTGAGGTTAACGCGGGATTCGTCCGACGGTTTCCTGCGCCGGGTCGCGCAACCGTGGTGGATTACGGCCGGGCCGGCGTGCCGTCGGCGAGGGGGCCGTAGCTCTCGCGGCGGAACTCCTCCAGGCTGTGCTCCACCGCGTCGGCGGTGACGCCGGCCGAGCGCAGGGCCAGACCGGCCAGTTGCAGGCTGGCCTCCATGGTTTCGGGCACCACGGCCGAGGCGCCGGCGGTTTCCAGCGCGCCGCGCTGGCGCAGGTCGTGGGCGCGGGCGATGATCGGCAGGCGCGGCGCATGGGTGTGGATGGCGTCCACCGCCTTCTCCGCCGCCGACGGGCGGTTCAGCGTGATGACCGCGGCGCGCGCCCGGTCGATGCCGGCGGCGCGCAGGACGCCCGCCTGGCTGGCGTCGCCGTAATAGACGGGAAGCCCCGCCTCGCGCGCCGTGACCACCCGCTGCGGGTCGAGGTCAAGAGCCACATGGGGGATGCCGTGGCGGGTCAGCACCCGGGCCACGGCACGGCCGACGCGGCCGTAGCCGGCGATCAGCACATGGTCCTTGAGGTCGCTGGTCTCCATGCGGAACGCCTCGGTGCCCCAGCGGCGCTCGTGCCAATGGGCCAGGCGGTGGGCCAGCGCGCCGATGGCCGGAGTCAGGGCCATGGAGAAGGCGACGGTGGTGGCCAGGAGCTGCCCGGCCTCCCGGTCGAGCACGCCCAGTTCGCCCGCCCGTGTCGCCACGACGAAGGCGAACTCGCCCCCCTGGGCGAGCAGCAGCCCGATTCGCAGCGACGTCGCCGTGCCCAGCCCCGACAACCGGCACAGGGCGAACAGAAGGATGCTCTTGCCCGCCAGCAGGGCCACGGTCAGCAGGGCGATGACGGCGATCTGCGAGACCATGAACGGCAGGTCGAGCGTCATGCCGATGGTCATGAAGAACAGGCCGAGCAGCAGCCCGCGGAACGGCTCGATATCGGCTTCCACCTGGTGGCGGTAGGCGGTGTCGGCCAGCAGCAGGCCGGCCAGGAAGGCGCCCAGCGCCATGGACATGCCGGCCTCCGCGGTCAGCCAGCCGACCGCCAGCACCAGGAACAGATTGGTGGCGGTGAACACCTCCGGACTTTTGGCCGACGCGACGAACCGGTAGAGCGGCCGCACCACGAATCGGCCCAGCAGCATGATCAGGCCGATGGCGACCAGCGCCTTGGCAAGCGCCGTGGCCAGCGCCAGGGGAATCGAGGTGCTCTCGGCCGCCAGCAGCGGCAACAGCGTCAGCAGCGGCACCACCGCCAGATCCTGGAAGATCAGCACCGCCACCGACACGCGCCCGAACCGCGCCACCGTCTCGCCGCGGTCCACCAGCATCTTCAGGACCGTCGCGGTGGAGGAGAAGGACAGGGCGCCCCCCACCACCAGGGCTGCTTCCGCCGGCAGCCCCAGCGCATAGGCCGCGGCGGCGATCACCGCCGTGGTCAGCAGCACCTGCAACAGGCCCAGCCCGAAGATGAAGCGCCGCATCGCCTGCAGGCGCGACAACGGCAGCTCCAGCCCGATGGCGAACAGCAGGAAGACGATGCCGAACTCCGCCAGCACCTGCGGCACCGTCTGATCGACCACCGGTCCGGGGGTGTGGGGGCCCAGCGCCACGCCGGCCACCAGATAGGCGAGCACCGAAGGGATGCGCAGCGCCTGGAACAGCGGCACCAGCAGGATGGCCGCCAGCAGCAGGTACAGCGTGTCGAGAAGCAGGTGCGTGTCGTGCATCGGGCCCGCGGATTCAGGATGGCGCGAGAGCGGCGGAGCCCGTCGAATGGCCGATTTGCGCGGCCGCGGTCAAGCGCCGCGGGCGGCCAGCAACTCGTCGATGGCCGCGATCAACTCTTCGTTGTCGAAGGGTTTGAAGAGCAATCGGTTGGCACCGTGCATTTCCGACATCTTGAGCGAGGCGGCGGCCGGGAAATCCTCGGTCCCGCCGGACATGGCGATGATCGGTGACCCGTATCCCCCCGCCCGCAGGCGTTTGACCGTCTCGATGCCGTCGACGCCCGGCATCATCATGTCGACGACCACCAGGTCGAAGGGCTCGCGGCGCACCAGATCGAGACACGCCGCTCCGTCGCGCGCCTCGGCCACGCTGTGGCCGCTGTCCTCCAGCGCAACACGCAGCAACGCCGTCACCGCGGGCATGTCGTCGACGACCAGGATGCGGGCCATGGCGTGTGTCTCTCCCGTTTGCGGTGACCACCGTCGCGGTGCCCCGCCGCCGGTTGGGTCCAGTGATAGCCGGTGCACAAGCCCCCGATCAAGCGGCGGTCATCAGGCCGCCGCCTCGGGTTCGGCCCTGTTGCGCCGGCCGTTGCGCCCGGCCCGGCGCGCCAGCAGGGTGCGCAGGATCTGGTCCAGCGCCGCCGCCATGGCCCTGTGGTCGTGTTCGCCCAGCGTGCCCACGGCCGCGGCCAGTTCGTTCAGGGGATCGTGGGCCAGCAGCCCGCGGCCTTCGTCGGTCAGCACCAGGCTGATGGTGCGGCGATCCCGCTCCCCCTTGTGCCGTTCCAGCAGACCCTTCTTGAGCAGGGCGGCAATGGTCTGGCTTGCCGTGCCCTTGGTGGTGCCGTGATACCGGGCGAAGGCGACGACGCTGCGCGCACTGGGATTCGCCCCGGCGAAATAGCGCAACGCCGCCCATTGGGCGGGATTGAGCCCCTCGGTAAAGGCGAGGCTGGCCGTGGTACGCAGCACCTGTGCCATGACCTCGGCCGTCGCGCGCGCGCTTGGGCGCATATCTCATAAACCCCTGGCTGTTCGGGCGGCGGCTAAGCGGCGTCGGGACGAAGCATAACGGCGACCGGACGGTTGATCCAGCGGGAGGACGCAGGGGACTCTGCGCCCCCGCCGGGAAACCCCGAGGGCCATGCCTCATGCGCGCATCATTATTCTCTCACCGCGCCGGTATGACAAGGACGCCGACGTCCGCCGGGCGGGTCGAAAAAAAGCCTGGACAGGCCCGGCAGGCCCGACTATACACCCGCTCCCGGCCGGACGGCAGGTCACCCCGCAAGGGGCGGCGCGCCACGGCCGGAGCCCCACGGAACAGATGCGGGGGGCGACGGGTGGACGAAGCGGCGACGACGTCGAAAAATAGGCTTGACGGCCTGCGGCGAACTTGCTAAAAAGACCATCCGCTGCGAGCGACGGTGTCGTTCGCGCCCCGCGGACACTTCCAGACCCAGGCAGATCCCAACCGCCGGATTTCCGGTGGTTCGGTGCGTCGGTCGGTTCCGCTGCGGGATGGATCTTTGACAAGTGAAGACGTGATTTGAGAAGGGATGCGCAGGCGGACGGGCACTGTGGTCCGGTTCACGGGAGTGGATTGGATTGTCGGGTCGTTCGCAAGTCGCATCTTGAAGGTAAGTTCAGAATCGAGCTTAGGTTTGAGGTGTGTCGCTTGAGGGCGGCCCCGAACGAGCGGTTGGGTTACGGCCCGACCGACTTGAACCTGAGAGTTTGATCCTGGCTCAGAACGAACGCTGGCGGCATGCCTAACACATGCAAGTCGAACGAAGGCTTCGGCCTTAGTGGCGCACGGGTGAGTAACACGTGGGAACCTGCCTTTCGGTTCGG
>NZ_AUCF01000029.1 GCF_000429625.1 Azospirillum halopraeferens DSM 3675 | reverse complement strand
TCGATGCGGAAGGTGTCGGCCCCCGCGCCGCCGTACAGCGTGTCGGTGCCGCGGTTGCCCGCCAGCACGTCGTTGCCCATGCCGCCGTAGAGCACGTCGTTGTCCTGGCCGCCGAACAGGGTGTCGTCGCCCTGCCCGCCGAACAGCGTGTCCGCCCCCTTGTTGCCGTACAGCACGTCGGACCCGAGCTGGCCGTACACCACGTCGGCGTCCATGCCGCCGAACACCGTGTCGCTGTCCTGGCCGCCGAAGATGGTGTCCATCCCCTGGTTGCCGTACAGCAGATCGTTGCCGCGGTTGCCGTACAGCGCGTCGTTGCCCACACCGCCGGCCACCGTGTCGTTGCCGTCGTCGCCGAACAGCACGTCGTCGCCCTCCGCCGAGGCCACGAAGTCGTCGCCGCCGCCGCCCCGCAGGGTGTCGTCATCGGCGCCCAGCACGATGAATTGAGCGCTGGAATCACCCATCACCACCTGCGAGCCGGCACCGCCGGTCACCTGCACCGCTCCGACCACGACCGCGAAGGACACGTTGTCCAGCCGGATCACCGTGCCCGACGGCAGGGCGGAGGCGTCGATCACCAGCGCCTCGCGCGCCGTCCCGCCGGACGGCGTGGCGCCGGTGATCGTCAGTTCCCCGGCCACGGCCGCGGTGCCCGTCGTCACCGTCGGCACGATGGTGCGGACCGTCACCTGCGCGTTCACCGGCAGCGCGCTCAGGAAGCCCTGGCCGGCGGTGGACAACCCGTCCCGGTCATCCGGGCGGTCGGCGGTGCGCGATCGGATGGCGGAGAGGAGCCCCTCCGCCGCGGTCGCCGGGGCCTGGGCGGCCACCACGCCCTCGACGCGCAGCCCGACGCCGGAGGGCACGCCGGCCACCAGCAGGGGTTGGCCGGTGGCACCATCGGTGACCAGCGGAATGTCGGCCCCCGGCGACCGGGCATCCGCGTCCGCCCGGTTGGCCGGAACGATCGGGACATCCAGGATCTGCACCACCGCGCCGGTGCCGGTGGTCAGGCGCTGCTCCTGCACGGCCACGCCGTCCACCGTGCTGGTGGTCGTCACCGAGGCGGTCACCGTAATCTGGGTGCCCAGCACCGGCGTGGTCACCGTCGCCGGGCCCGACGGCGGCGGAGGCGTCGGCACCGTGTAGATGATGTCGGTGCCGCTCAGCACGAAATTGTCCGTCGAGAGCCGTCCGACCAGATCGACCGTCAGGTCCGCCCCGGCGGTGCCGTTGGTGTCGATGTAGAGGCGCGTGTTGTTCCCGGACACCTCGATCTGGATCGAGTTGGCCGCCACGGACCCGCCGTTGCCAACCGTGACGGAGCCACCGGTGAAGGTGGCACCCGCCACGCGGATGCGGTCGCCGGTCCCGAAGTCCATGATGGTGTCGATCGCACCGGCATCCGCCACAGCATAGGCGAAGACGTCGGCGCCATCGCCGCCGGACAGGGTGTCGGCACCGGCGCCGCCGGACAGCGTGTCGCCGCCCCCGCCGCCGAACAGCTCGTTGGCCGCGGCATCACCGGTGAGGATGTCCGCGTGGGCGGAGCCGATCAGGTTCTCGATACCCGTCAGCGTGTCGCCCTCGGCGTCGCCGCCGGCAGCGGCGCCGGAGGTCAGGTTGACGGTCACCGCCGTCGACGAGGCGCTGTAATCAGCGGTGTCGGTGCCGTCGCCGCCCGCCAGCGCATCCGCGCCGGCACCGCCCGCCAGCGTGTCGTTGCCCGCACCGCCCGACAGAGTGTCGTTGCCCGCACCGCCCGACAGCAGGTCACAGCCGGTCCCGCCGTCCAGCAGGTTGGCGTCGGCGTTGCCGGTCAGGGTGTCGTCGGAAGCGGAACCGATCAGGTTCTCGATCTCCGACAGCACATCGCCCTGGGCGTCGCCGCCGGAGCCGGCCACGCCGGTCAGGGCGACCGAAACCCCGGCGGACGAGACGCTGTAATCCGCCGTGTCGATGCCGTCACCGCCCACCAGCGTGTCGGCGCCGCCGCCACCCACCAGCGTGTCGTTGCCGGCGCCGCCCGCAAGATGGTTGGCGCCGCTGTCACCCGTCAGCGTATCGGCCTGGGCCGAGCCGATGACGTTTTCGATGCTTGACAGGGTGTCACCCTGGGCATCGCCGCCCGACACCGACCCGGTGCCGAGATTGACCAACACCGCCGCCGACGAGGCGCTGTAGTCCGCGGTGTCGGACCCGTCGCCGCCGTACAGCAGGTCGCTGCCGGCGCCGCCGACCAGCGTGTCGTTGCCGTCACCGCCGATGAGCGTGTCGTTGCCGCCGCCGCCGCTCAGAAGGTCGGCGCCGCCGCCGCCGGCCAGCACGTTGGCCTGTGCGTCGCCGATGAGGGTGTCGGCGTGGGCGGTGCCGATCAGGTTCTCGATGCCGGTCAGGGTGTCGCCCTGGGCATCGCCGCCCGACACCGACCCGGTGCCAAGGTTGACGAACACCGCCGCCGACGAGCCGCTGTAATCCGCGGTGTCGGTGCCGGTGCCGCCGTCCAGCAGGTCGCCGCCGGCGCCGCCGGCCAGCGTGTCGTCGCCGTCGCCGCCCACCAGCGAGTCGGAGCCGGCGCCGCCGCTCAGGATGTCCGCTCCGGCGCCGCCCGACAGCAGGTTGTCGGCGTCGCTGCCGATGAGGGTATCGGTCTGGGCGGTGCCGATGAGGTTCTCGATCTCCGACAGCACGTCGCCCTCGGCGTCGCCGCCCGAGCCGCTGCCGCTGGCCAGGTTGACCGAAACCCCCGTGGCCGAGGCGCTGTAGTCCGCCGTGTCGGTGCCCGCACCGCCCACCAGCGTGTCCGCACCGGCGCCGCCCACCAGGGTGTCGTTGCCCCCGGCGCCGGACAGACGGTCGGTACCGTCGCCGCCGGACAGCAGGTCGTTGCCGTCACCGCCGTCCAGCGTGTCGTTCCCGTCACCACCGTACAGGGTGTCGGCGCCGTCCCCGCCCGACAGGAGGTCGTTTCCGGCCTCGCCGCTCAACAGGTCGGCACCGTCACCGCCGTCCATCGTGTCGTCGCCGGTGCCGCCCAGCAGGGTGTCGTTGCCTCCGGCGCCGCTGAGGATGTCGGCCCCGTCGGCACCCGAGAGCAGGTTGGCGTCGGCGTTGCCGATCAGGGTGTCGTTGTGGGAGGAACCGGTGAGGTTCTCGATCTCCGACAGCGCGTCGCCCTCGGCGTCGCCGCCGGTGCCGGTGCCGCTGGTCAGGCTGACGAAGACCGCGGCGGTGGAGCCGGTGTACTCCGCCGTATCCGTTCCGGTGCCGCCCACCAGGGTGTCCGCACCGGCGCCGCCCAGCAGGGTGTCGTCACCGGCACCGCCCGACAGCAGGTTGGCGAGGCTGTCGCCGGTCAGACGATCGGCATGGGCGGACCCGATGAGGTTCTCGATCCCGTTCAGCGTGTCGCCCTGGGCGTGGCCGCCCGAGCCGGTGCCGTCGGCCAGGCTGACGGTGACGGCCGCGGTGGAGGCGGTGTAGTCGGCCGTGTCGATGCCGGTGCCGCCCACCAGGCTGTCGGCGCCGGTACCGCCCACCAACGTGTCGTTGCCCTGGCCGCCGCTCAGCGTGTCGTTGCCGGCGGCGCCCGACAGAAGGTTGGCACCGTCGTCGCCCATGAGAAGGTCGCTGAACGACGAACCGATCAGGTTCTCGATCCCGTTCAGGGTATCGCCCTGGGCATGCCCGCCGGTTCCCGTTCCGGCCAGCAGGTTGATCGTCACCGCGGCGTCGGAGTCGGTGTAATCGGCCGTGTCGATGCCGTCACCGCCGATCAGGCTGTCGGCGCCGGCGCCGCCCACCAGCGTGTCGTTGCCGAGGCCGCCGGTCAGCGTGTCGTCGCCGGCGCCGCCCGACAGAAGATTGGCGCCGTCGTTGCCCATGAGCACGTCGTTGAACGTGGAACCGATGAGGTTCTCGATCCCATCCAGGGTGTCCCCCTGGGCATGGCCGCCGGATCCCGATCCCGTCAGCAGGTTGACCGTCACGGCAGCATCGGAATCCCGGTACTCCGCCGTGTCGGTGCCGGCGCCGCCCACCAGGCTGTCGGCGCCGGCGCCGCCCGCCAGCGTGTCGTTGCCGTCACCGCCGTACAGGTAATCCGCACCGGCGCCGCCCGACAGCAGGTTGTTGCCGGTGCTGCCGATCAGGGTGTCATTGAAGTCCGAACCGATGAGGTTCGCGATCTCCGACAGCACGTCGCCCTGGGCGTGGCCGCCGGAGCCCGTGCCGTTCGCCAGATTGACGTTCACCGCCGCGTTCGAGGCGCTGTAATCGGCGGTGTCGGTGCCGCTGCCGCCCACCAGCGTGTCGTTGCCGAGGCCGCCGATCAACGTGTCGTTGCCGTCGCCGCCCGACAGGAGGTCGTTGCCGTCGCCGCCGGACAGGAGGTCGTTGCCGCCACCGCCCGACAACTGGTTGTCCTGCGCGTCGCCGATCAGGGTGTCGTTGTGAGAGGAGCCGATCAGGTTCTCGATGCCCGACAGGGTGTCGCCTTCGGCATCGCCGCCGGTGCCGCTGCCGGATGTGAGATTGATCGATACGGCTACGGACGAGTCACTGTAGTCCGCCGTATCGACGCCGTTGCCGCCGACCAGAAGGTCGGCCCCGGCCCCGCCGACGAGGGTGTCGTTGCCGTCACCGCCGGAGAGAGTGTCAGTCCCCTGGCCGCCGAAGAGCCAGTCGTGACCATCCCCGCCGTACAGCAGATCGTTGCCGTCGTCGCCGTACAGCGCGTCGTTGCCGGTTTCGCCGTACAGCACGTCGTTGCCCCCGCCGCCGAGCAGCGAGTCGGCGCCGTCGCCACCGTAGAGCGTGTCGTTGCCGGCCTCGCCGCGCAGCGTGTCGTTGCCGCCGTCGCCGTAGAGAAGGTCGTTGCCGTTGTCCCCGAAGACCAGATCGTTGTCGTCGCCGCCGCGCAGGGTGTCGTTGTCCTCACCCCCGTAAAGGGTGTCCATGCCCTCGTCGCCGAACAGCAGGTCGTTACCGCCGTCACCATAGAGGAGATCGCGTCCCGAGCCACCGTACAGCGCATCGTTGCCGTCACCACCGTACAGCGAATCGTTGCCGTCACCGCCATAGAGCAAGTCATGGTCCGCACCGCCGTAGAGAATATCCGCCCCGGCGCCACCGATCAGTGTATCGTTTCCGGCCCCGCCCGAAAGCGTATCATTCCCGCCACCGCCATCAACACTGTCATGGCCGGAATTATCTTCGGTTGTGGGCCAAAGCTCATTTGCCCCGGTGCCGGTAAAGGTCGCCATCTTGCCTCCGGACGGAATTTATATGGCAGGAGCAATAGCCGCTCCCTCTAATAGACACCGTTCGGGGTAACACATTCGTCGGGGAGAGGTCGACACCGAATTGATCAGACTCCTGAAAGACATGCATTTCCCGCGAGATTCAGTCGAAAATGACGTGCGCTCACATTATTGTTTTCTTTGTGTGCGAATCTTATGTCGCGCAAGGCGCAATCTTCGATTTCACATTCCGCACATAAATTCGATGCCCTTCCCGATGCGCTCCACACCCCGGAACACTGCGGGGCGCCGTCGCACCGCCGCTCTCTTCGCCTCTGGACAAGCCCGCGGCACCGTTTCACCATGAGGCGCCGCATCATCCGGGGGAGCACCGCAGGTGAGCATCGAATTCCTCGTCACGTCCCTGATCGTTGTCGCCTCGCCGGGCACCGGCGTGCTGTTCACGCTGGCGGCGGGCCTGTCGCGGGGCGCGCGGGCCAGCGTGATCGCCGCGTTCGGCTGCACGCTGGGCATCATCCCCCACATGGCGGCGGCGATCCTGGGCCTGGCCGCGGTTCTGCACACCAGCGCGCTGGCGTTCCAGACGCTGAAGGTGCTGGGGGTGGCGTACCTGCTCTACATGGCGTGGAGCACGCTGAAGGAGACGGGGGCGCTCAGCGTCGATGCGCAGGCCGCGCCGCCCCGCTCGGCGGCCCGGGTGATCGGGGACGCGGTGCTGCTCAACGTGCTGAACCCGAAGCTGTCGATCTTCTTCCTGGCCTTCCTGCCGCAGTTCGTCAGCGCCGGCGACGCCGCCCCGGTGGCGCGCATGGCGGAACTGAGCGGCGTGTTCATGGCCCTGACCTTCGTGGTCTTCGTCGGCTACGGGCTGTTCGCCGCCGCGGTGCGCACGCACGTCATCACCCGCCCGCAGGTGATGACGTGGATGCGCCGGACCTTCGCCGGCGCCTTCGCCCTGCTGGGAGCCAAGCTGGCGCTGGCGGAGCGTTGAGGCCCCCCGGCCCGCCCGAGGTCCGGATTTTGACACAGCACACCCCGCCGTGAAGCCTTAGCCTGCAGTCAGGCATAAGAAACGGGAGGTGCGGCATGCTGCGGCTGGGGACCAAGGTAAGACTACAGGGACAGGAAGCCCTGATCGTCGCGCGCACGCTGGTGGGCACTCCGCGCTATGACGTTCGTCTTGCTGACGGACGACTTGTGAAGTATGCCGTGGAGACGGATTTCGAGTGGCCCGCGGGCGACGGACATTCGTGGAGCACGATGGACGCCGGGGGAGCGCCGCGATGACCCGGGACGACTTTCCCTATTCGCTCCAGCCCTACGCAACGCCCTCGGCCCGCGACGGGGCCGGGGACGCCGAGGCGTGGAGCGTGCTCCTCTACCGCGCCGCCGGACACGTGGAGCGGGACTGGCTGCGCGAAAACGGCTTCGCCCTGCGCGGCCGGATCTGGATGCGCGGCGTGGCGGACGAGGGCGGCAACCGCAGGCACACGGACCGGCACGTCGCCGCCTGAGCCCCGCTCCGCTTACAGCCCGTCGAAGAGAAGCTGGGCCGGCGGCTCCTTCGCCGGCCGGGACCGCTTCCCGCCCCTGGCCGGCGTCCCGGGCGCGGGTTCGGCGGGTGCGGGCTCCGCGGCGGCGGGCCGGGCCTTCTTCGCCGCGGCCTTTTGCGGCGGTGACGGCCGCGGACCGACGCCGACGCCGGCCCTGGCCCGGCGGACGGCCTTGTCGCGGGCCACCGCTTCCGGCGAGTCGGGATTGCCGTCCAGCCATTTGCCGCGCTTGATCACCTCGTTGACCCGGCCCTGGTTGATGCCCAGCTCGAAGGCGATCTCCTGCTGGGTCATCTCGGTGGTGCGGTGGAGGCGCAGGATGTCCGCCGCCAGTTCCGGCGTCATCTTGCGGCCGGTCAGCCGCCGGGCCGGGCGGATGGACCGGTTGGCGCGGTCGCGGGCGCGCAGCCGTTCCAGGATCTCAAGGGCTGCCGTGTTGCCGGCCTCCCGCAGGGCGTCCTCGAATTCCTTCAGCGTGGCCATGGGATTCTCCCTCCTGCCGCCGTCCCCTGCGTACCAGATAGGGTGCCCGGCGGCAAAAGGGAGTTCCCGTTTCGTTGCGATCGTCAGGACCGCGGGCCGACCAGGGCGAACGGCGCGTGCTGCGGGTCCAGGCACTGGATGATCCAGGAGCCGCCGGGCACCTCCATGGGGCCGTTGATCACCGTCCCGCCGCCGGCCTTCACCCGCTCCGCCGCGGCATCGATGCCGTCGACCATGACGTAGTAGAGCCAGAACGGGCCGGGCATGCCCTCGCATCGGTTCATCATGCCGCCCATGGCCTCGCCGTCGCGGCCGAAGATCCGGTAGGTGCCCATGGGGCCGATGTCGACGGAGTCCAGCGCTTGCCACCCGAACAGGTCGGCGTAGAAGGCGAAGGCAGCCTCGTGGTCGTCGGTGACCAGTTCGTGCCAGGCGAAGCGGCCGGGCTCGCGCGGGGGGACCGGCGGCGCCCCGTCGCCGCTTCCGGGGGCCGGGCGGAACAGGGCGAACACCGCGCCCTGCGGATCCGCGACCACGGCGAAGCGGCCGATTCCGGGAATGTCGGCGGGCGGACGATGGACGGCGCCGCCGGCCTTCCAGATGCGGTCGGCGGTGGCGTCGACATCGTCGACGGCGATGTAGCCCAGCCAGCCCGGCCGGGCGCCGGCCGCGCACGCCTCCTCCGGCAGCGCCATCACGCCGCCCACGTCGGTGCAGCCGGGAGCCCCCTGCGCCTCACCGGCCGACAGGAGCGTGTAGTCGAACCCCGGCATCCCGGAGTCGCGGCCCCGCCATCCGGCGACGGCGCCATGGAACGCCGTGGCGGCGGCGGGGTCGGTGGTCATCAGTTCATACCAGACGAATCGTCCGAAGAAACCGCTCATCCCTGAATCCCTTTCGTTCAGCCGGTCTTGCGCCGGAAACGGAACGTCACGAAGGTCTCCCACGCGCCCGCATCGGTCAGCCGCTGCCCGGTCATGGTGCGGTGGTCGTCGTCCTCGACGGTGATCACATCACGATAGCGGCCGGTGCGGCCGGGATCATCGAAGTGCGGCCCCTCGGATTCGAGCGTCAGCACCCGTCCGTCCGGGTCGAGCGTGCCCTCGTACACCCACAGGTGCGTCATCATGGACCCGATCCAGGTGCCGACGAAGCGTTCCCGGCGCGGGTCGTACCCCAGCGTGATCTGCATCTCCACCGGCCCGCACCCCGGCATGTCCCCCCGCGACACGCCGACGATCCACAGGCCGTGCAGCGAGCGCACCGTCTCCGTCCATTCCGGCGGCGGCGCGCCGGGCGGGGCGTCCGGCGGCGCATCGCCGGTGACGATCCATTCCCCGGTCAGCCGCTCCAGCCAGCGGTGCTGCTCCTGCGGCTCACTTGCGATGGTACCCATCAGGCAGTCCTCCCTGCTTTCAGTTGAGTTGATATCAACGTAACGAGGGGGAGTCAAACGGTGTCGGCGGGGAACCCCCGGTCACGCCCTGCGCCGGGAGTTGTCCTGCGTCGTGACCTCGGCAACGTCGGACGGCGGGGACTCGGTGATCAGGCGGGCGCCGCGTTCGTAGGTGGCGTAGCGCCACAGCCAGCGCAGGGTGACCGACAGCCGCTTCTCGCCGCCGACCAGCAGGTAGACGTGGACGATCGCCCACAGCACCCAGGCGAACCACCCCTTCAGGGTGCGGTGGCCGAAGTCGAAGATGGCGGCGTTGCGGCCGATGATGGCGGTGTTGCCGCGGTTGCGGAAGCGGAAGGGCGCCGGTGCCGTTCCGGCCGTCAGGTTCAGGGCAAGCGCGCGTCCCAGATGCTCGCCCTGCTGCTTGGCCACCTGCGCCAGCCCGGGCAGCGGCTTGCCCGCGTCGTCGGCCGCCGCCGCCGTGTCGCCCAGGGCGTAGACGCCGGGAACGCCGGGCACCGACAGGTCGGGGGCGACGCGGATGCGGCCGGCGCGGTCGGTGTCCACCCCCAGCCAGCGCCCGGCCGGCGACGCCGCCACACCCGCCCCCCACACCACGGTCGCGGCGGGGATGGCGCGCCCGCCGACGGTGACGCCGGTGGCATCGATCCGCTCCACCGCCTGCCCGGTCATCACGGTGACGCCCAGCGCTTCCAGCTTGCGCCGGGCGTAGGCGGCGAGGTGCTCGGGAAAAGCGGACAGGATGCGCGGCCCGGCCTCCACCAGCAGGACGCGGGCGGCGCGCGGGTCGATGCGGCGGAAGTCGCGGGCCAGGGTGAAGCGCGTCAGCTCCGCCACCGCCCCGGCCATCTCCACGCCGGTGGGGCCGCCGCCGACGATCACCACGGTCATCAGCGCCGCCCGGCGGTCCGCGTCGTCGCACATCTCCGCCTCCTCCAGCGCCGACAGGAGGCGGGTGCGGATGTGCCGGGCGTTCTCCACCGTCTTCAGGGCCGGCGCCACGTGCGGCCAGTCATCGTGCCCGAAGTAGCTGTAGACCGACCCGGTCGCCAGCACCAGCCGGTCGTAGGGGACGGCCCGCCCGCCGGCCAGCCGTACCCGCCGCGCCGCGGTGTCCACCCCCTCCACCGCACCCAGGATCACGTCCACGTTGGGGTAGCGGCTGAGGATGGAGCGGATGGGCGTGGCGATGTCCGCCGGCGACAGGGCGGCGGTCGCCACCTGATAGAGCAGCGGCACGAACAGATGGTAGTTGTTGCGGTCGATCACCGTCACCCGCACACCGCCGCCGCCGGGCGCCCGGGCCAGCGTCTTGGCGCAGGCGAGACCGCCGAAGCCGGCCCCGACCACCACCACGTGGGGCCGGCCGTCGGCGGGAATGGGTGTGGGATCGTCGGTCATCATGCCCCCTCGCCTGCGCCGCCCGTCGCGGCGCGCACCCGTCCCAACACCGCGGCAGCGCCTTTGTGCCGCCACCCGGCTTATGCCGATGGGCAAGGAACCCAGCCGCCGCCGCGACGTTGCACCCTTGCGCACCGGCCGATCCCATGGTGTCCTATGGTGACGCTCAAGCCGGCCGAACGACTCCACATAAAACGGGGGGAACCGCCGATGCTTCAGGTCACCGGGAGCCAGGTCCGCCTCGGTCTCACCGCGGCGGACAAGGATGACGCCATCCGCACCGCCGGCCGCCTCATGGTCGACTGCGGCCTGATCGAACCGGGATACGTGGACAGCATGCTGGGGCGGGAGCGGGTGGCCGCCACCTACCTGGGCAGCGGCATCGCCATCCCCCACGGGTTGCCGGAGGCGCGCCATCTGGTGCGCCGCACCGGCGTCGTCGTGGTGCAGTTCCCCGGCGGCGTCGACTGGGGCGCCGGGGAACCGGCCCGTCTCGTGGTCGGCATCGCCGCCAAATCCGACGAGCACATCGCCGTGCTGCAACGCCTCACCGGCGTGCTCGGCAACCCGGCGGAAGCGGAGCGGCTGGGCACCACCGACGATGCGGGCGCCGTGGTGGCGGCCCTCAACGGTGCCGCCCCGCCGCCGCCCGCCGCCGATCCCGCACCCGCCCCCGCCGGGGGCGGTGACGCGCTGGCGGTGACCGCGCCGGCGCCGCACGGCCTGCACGCCCGCCCGGCCACCGTCCTGGTGGAGGTCGCCAAGCGCTTCGAGGCGGAGATCGCGGTGCGTCACGGCAACGGCGTCGCCAACGCCAGAAGCCTGGTGTCGCTGCTGCGGCTCGGCGTGTCCGGCGGGCAGCCGCTGACCATCACCGCCAGCGGCCCCGACGCCGGCGCCGCGCTCACCGCCATCCGCGAGGCGTTCGCCACGGGGCTGGGCGAACCCCCGGCGGGAGCGGCGGCGGCCCCGCCGTCCCCGACGGCCGCCCCGCGGCCCGACCCGGCTGCGGTAACCGACTACGAGGGACAGGCCATCGTCGGCATCTCCGCCTCCCCCGGCGTCGCGGTGGGGCCGGTGTGGATCTTCCAGCGCGAGGAGCTGACGGTCGCCGAGACCGCCCGCGACCCGGATGCCGAACACCGCCGGCTGGACCGGGCGCTGGCCACCGCCGGCGCCGACCTGCGCACCCTGCACGAGTCGTTCTGGAAGAAGGCCGGCGCCGCCAGGGCCGCCATCTTCAAGGCTCATATGGAGCTGCTGGACGACCCGGAGATGGTGACCGACGCGCACGCCCGCATCGACGCCGGCGCCGCCGCCGGCCACGCCTGGCGCGGCGTGTACGAGGAGCGGGCGGCCACCCTGGCCCAGCTTGCCGATCCCCTGCTGGCCGGGCGCGCCGCCGACCTGCGCGACGTCGGGCGGCGGGTGCTGCGCCTCCTGGCCGACCGGGCGGAGACCACCGCCCCCCTGCCCGACCACCCCGTCATCCTGCTGGCGGAGGACCTGGAGCCCTCCGACACCGCCAAGCTGGACCCGGCGCGGGTGCTGGGCCTGTGCACGGCGGGCGGCGGCGCCACCTCGCACACGGCGATCATCGCCCGGTCCCTGGACATCCCCGCGGTGGTGGCGGCCGGCCCGGCGGTGCTGGACCAGCGCAACGGCACCGAGGCGATCATCAACGGCGACGACGGCGTGCTGGTGGTCGAACCCGGCGACCGCGACCGGCAGCGCGCCGCCACCGCCCGCACCGCCGTGGAGGAGCGGCGGACGGCGGAGCGGCTGGACCGCTACAAGCCGGCCATCACCACCGACGGCAAGCGGGTGGAGGTGGCCGCCAACATCTCCGACCCGGCCGAGGCCGGGGCGGCGGTCGACGCCGGCGCCGAAGGCATCGGCCTGATGCGCACCGAGTTCCTGTTCCTCCAGCGCGAGTCCCCGCCGGACGAGGAGGAACAGACCGACGCCTACCGCGCCATGGTGCGGGCGATGAACGGCCTGCCCATCATCCTGCGCACCCTCGACATCGGCGGTGACAAGAACGTCCCCTACCTGCGTCTGCCCGCGGAGGCCAACCCGTTCCTGGGCGTGCGCGGCATCCGCCTGTGCTTCGAGCGGGAGGACCTGTTCCGCACCCAGTTGCGGGCCATGCTGCGGGCGTCGGCCGACGGGCCGGTGCGCATCATGTACCCGATGATCGCCACCCCCGACGAACTCGCCCGCGCCAGGGCGATCACCGAGGAGGTGCGGCGCGAGACCGGGGCGGCGCCGGTGGAGCTGGGCATCATGGTGGAGGTGCCCTCCGCCGTCATGATGGCCGATCAACTGGCCCGCGCGGTGGACTTTTTCTCCATCGGCACCAACGACCTGACCCAGTACGTGCTGGCCATGGACCGGCTGCACCCGGTGCTGGCCCCGCAGGCCGACGGGCTGCACCCGGCGGTGCTGCGCATGGTGGAGCGCACGGTGGCCGCCGCCCGCGATGCCGGCATCTGGGTCGGGGCGTGCGGCGGGATCGCCGGCGATCCCGCGGGGGCCATCCTGCTGGCCGGGCTGGGGGTGAGCGAACTCAGCGTCGCCATCCCCGCCGTCGCCTCGGTCAAGGCGCGGCTGCGCGGCATATCCATGGCCGAGGCCGAGGCGGCTGCGGCACAGGCGCTCGCCTGCGCCGACGCTGCCGCGGTCCGCGCCCTGGTGCGCGACCGCTTCACACACACGGGAGACCGGCCATGAGCGGGGACACGGGCATCGTCACCGTCACCCTGAACGCGGCGGTGGACCAGACGCTGGACGTGCCGGGCTTCACCGCCGGCGCCGTCAACCGGGCGGTGGCGGAAACCCGCACCGCCGGCGGCAAGGGGATCAACGTCGCGGCTTTCCTGGCCGGCGGGCCGCTGCCGGTGGTCGCCACCGGCTTCCTGGGAGAGGACAACATCGCCGTCTTCGAGGCGCTGTTCCGCCGCCGCCACATCCGCGACCGCTGCCTGCGGCTGCCCGGCAGCAGCCGCGTCAACATCAAGGTGGTGGATCGCGAGGGCCGCTCGGTCACCGACATCAACCTGCCGGGCCTGCACGTGCCGCCGGAATCCTGGCGCGCCCTGATCAAGGTGGTGGACGAACTGGCGGCGGAGCACCGGACCTTCGTGCTGGCCGGCAGCGTCCCGGCCGGCGTCCCCGACACCGCCTACGCCGAGCTGGTGGCCCACCTGCGGGCCCGCGGCGCCTTCGTGGCGGTGGACGCCAGCGGGACGCCGCTGCACCACGCCGTGGCCGCCCGCCCGGACATGATCAAGCCCAACGCCCACGAGCTGTCGGAACTGCTGGGCCGGCCGCTGGAGGAACGCGACGAAATCGTCGCCGCGGCGCGGGAGCTGGCGGCCTCGGGCATCGCCCTGGTGGTGGTGTCCCTGGGTGCCAAGGGCGCCGTCTTCGTCGACGGCACCAACGGCGGGCGCGCCCTGCTGGCGGTGCCGCCGCCGGTGACGGTGGCCAGCACCGTGGGCGCCGGCGACGCCATGGTGGCGGGAACCCTGGCGGCCCGCCTGGCCGGCGGCGACCTGGAAGCCTGCGCCCGGCGCGGCACAGCCTACGCCGCCGGGACCCTGGCCCGCCTGGGGCCGGAGCTGCCGGCGCCCGAGCGCATCGCCGAGCTGATGGACGCCGTGCGCGTCGAAGACCTCTAGGGGGAGAGTCGCCATGGCCAGACTCGTTGCCGTGACCGCCTGCCCGACGGGCATCGCCCACACCGTGATGGCCGCAGAGGCCCTGCGCCGCACCGCCGTCGTCCGGGGCCACACCATCGCGGTGGAGACGCAGGGGTCGGCCGGCGTGCAGACGCCCCTCTCCGACGCCGACCTCGACGCCGCCGACGCGGTCATCATCGCCGCCGACGTGGCGGTGGACGAAAGCCGCTTCGCCGGCAAGCCGGTGCTGCGCACCTCCACCGCCACCGCCATCCGCGACACCGCGCGCATCCTCGACGACGCCGCGGCCTTGGCCACCACCGCGACCCCGGCGGCAGCACCGGCGGGCGCCCCTCCGGCGGCACCGGCCGGCGGCAGCCGGACGCTCGTGGCCATCACCGCCTGCCCCACCGGCATCGCCCACACCTTCATGGCGGCCGAGGCGCTGAAGCAGGCGGCCGAGGCCAAGGGCCATCGCATCAAGGTGGAGACGCAGGGCTCGGTCGGGGCGAAGAACACCCTGTCGGACGAGGACATCGCGGCCGCCGACGCGGTCATCATCGGTGCCGACACCCACGTCGCCACGGAACGCTTCGCCGGCAAGCGCGTGCTGAAGACCTCGGTGGGGGAGGCGCTGAAGCAGCCGGCCCGGGTCATCGACGAGGCGCTGGCCCTGCCCCCGGCGGCCGGGGGTGCCGCCGGCGGCGCGTCCTACGCCGACACCGTCGCCGCCGCCAAGGCGCGGCAGAAGGAGGCGCAGGCCGGCCCCTACAAGCACCTGCTGACCGGCGTCTCCTTCATGCTGCCCTTCGTGGTGGCGGGCGGGCTGATCATCGCCCTGTCCTTCGTCTTCGGCATCGAGGCGTTCCGCGAGGAAGGCACCCTGCCGGCGGTGCTGATGCAGATCGGCGGGGGCAGCGCCTTCGCCCTGATGGTGCCGGTGCTGGCCGGCTACATCGCCTTCTCCATCGCCGACCGCCCGGGGCTCGCCCCCGGCTTCATCGGCGGCATGCTGGCGGCGGAGGTGGGCGCCGGCTTCCTGGGCGGCATCGTCGCCGGCTTCCTGGCCGGCTACATCGCCCGCTGGCTGCGCGACGCCATCCAACTGCCGATGACGCTGGAGGGGCTGAAGCCGGTGCTGATCATCCCGCTGCTGGCGACACTGGCGGTGGGTCTGCTGATGGTCTACGTGATCGGCACCCCGGTCGCCGCCATCATGGACGGGCTCACCGCCTTCCTGCAGGGGATGACCGGGGCCAACGCGGTGGCGCTGGGGCTGCTGCTGGGCGCCATGATGGCGCTGGACATGGGCGGGCCGGTCAACAAGGCGGCCTACACCTTCTCGGTCGGCCTGCTGGCGTCGGACACCTTCACCCCCATGGCCGCCACCATGGCCGCGGGCATGACGCCGCCGCTGGCCCTGGCGCTGGCCACCGTGGTCGCCCGCAACCGCTTCAACGCGCAGGAGCGCGAGGCCGGCAAGGCCGCCGCCGTGCTCGGCCTCGCCTTCATCACCGAGGGCGCCATCCCCTTCGCCGCCAAGGACCCGCTGCGGGTGATCCCCGCCTGCATGGCCGGATCGGCGGTGGCCGGCGCCCTGTCCATGTGGTTCGGCTGCGGCCTGCGCGCGCCCCACGGCGGCGTCTTCGTGCTGGCCATTCCCAACGCGGTGTCGCCGCTGCTGCCCTATGTGATCGCCATCATCGCCGGCACGCTGGTGACGACGGCGGCGCTGGTGGTGCTGAAACGGCCGCTGGAGTCGGAACGGGTGCCGCCGGGCGGCGTCGGCACGGCGGGCGCCACCGGCGGCACCGGGCGCTGAGGCGGTCCATAGGGGCGCCTCAGGCGCCCTCGTCCCCGGACGCCCGGCGGGCGTCGGCCAGCGCCTCCCGGTAGCGGCGCAGGCGGCCGTAGACGGGCCACATCCGGCCGATCAGCGGGTCGGCCCAGTGGACCAGCACGAACGCCCCCAGCCCGCCGAAGGCGCCGAGCATCCCGCCGTAGAGCAGACTGCCGGCGGCGGCCAGCGCCCGGCCGCCGCGCAGGTCCCACCACGCCTCGGCCACGGCCGACGCCAGGGTGATCAGGACGGCCAGCACCACGCCGACGCGGCCGGGGGCGTAGGGGATGTTCAGATCGTCCAGCGTCAGCCCGTAGTCTTCCGGCACCGGCCGGCCGGAAGCCGGGCGGGCGGGGGGCGGCACGAGGCGCAGGTGCGGTATCCGGGGATCGTCGGTCATGGCCGGGGCATCATGCCGCGGGGGCGTCGGATGCGCCACGGCCGTATACGGGGGATCGTCACGACCGCCCGATGCCCAGCAGCATGGCCACCAGCCCGGCTTCGCTGATCGCCACCCCCGCTTCCTCCGGCGTCATCCAGCGCCGTTCGCGCTGCCCCTTCTCCGGCCAGTCCCGGCGTTCCTCGGTGACCTCCAGCAGGAAGACGAAGACCTCGCAGGGCACCGATTTGCGCGCGCTCAGGCGCTTGTCGTAGCGGTAGGAGCCGAGCGGCGTGCCCGCCACGCGGCCGCGCACGCCGGCCTCCTCGAAGGCTTCGCGCGCCGCCATCTCGTGGGGCGGCACGCCCTTCTCCGCCCATCCCTTGGGAATGATCCAACGGCCGGTGTCGCGCGACGTCACCAGCAGGATCTCCGCACGGCCGTTCACCAGACGGTAGGGCAATGCGGCGATCTGGATGCGGATCTCTCGCTTTCCCATCACCCGGCCCGGAGCACTCGAACGGCGGCGGTCGCACGGGTGACAGGCGACGTTGCCGGAAGAACTCGAAACACCTCTGGCACCCCCGGCGACTCCCGAATCCGTTCCCGCGCGGGAGTATCATAGAACGGCAACAATGTCTTCCCGTTACCCGCGCCGATGCCCACCGCTCCCGGCCCGACGAAAGCCATGGCGATCACCGCGCGCGAATGTAGGCCCCGACCCGGTCCAGTTCGCGGGCGGTGCCGGCGACCAGGGTATCGATCCCGTCCAGGCGCCCGGCGACGACCGCTGTCTCTATGGCATCGCCCAGGGCGGCGAGATCGGCGGCGCCGACGGTGCGGGAGGAGCCGGCCAGCTTGTGCGCGGCCTGGCGCACCTCCCCCCAGTCGCGGGCGTCCAGCGCTCCCGCCATGCGCTCGCAGGTGGCGGCGTTGGAGACCAGGAACTCCTCCAGCAGTTGGTGGACGAACGCGGGGTCGTCGCCGAACAGGCTGCCCAGCACCGCCGGGTCGATCGGCGCATCCGGCACCGCGCCTTGCGCGGGGCACGGGTCGCCGCCGGCCGGTGCCGCCGGCACGCCGTCGGGGAGGAACCGGTCGAGGATGCGGCGGAGCTGTGCGATCTCCACCGGCTTGGACACGCTGTCGTCCATGCCGGCCGCCAGACACCGCTGCGCCTCCCCCTCCATGGCGTTGGCGGTGATGGCGATGATGGGCAGCCGGCGGCCGGCGGCGGCGGCCGCCTCTTCGCCGCGGATCGCCCGGGTCAGGCCGAATCCGTCGATCTCCGGCATCTGGCAGTCGGTCAGCAGCAGGGCGTAGCGGCCGGTGCGCCAGCGCTCCAGCGCCTCCCGCCCGTCGCCCGCCACCTCGGCGGCGTAGCCCAACAGGGCAAGCTGGCGCAGGATCACCTGCCGGTTGGTCGGGTGGTCCTCCGCCACCAGGATCAGGCGGCCGGCGGCGGCGGCCACGTCGGCCGCAGGGGCGCACGGCGCCGCCGGCCGGTCCGTGCCCGTGTGCGCCGCGGCCCGGGGCGCGGGCTCGCCGGGATCGCCGGCGCTGCGGCCGGCGGCGACCAGGACCGCCCGCGCCAGGTGGCTGCGCCGCACCGGCCGCGGCACCGGCACCGGGCCGTCGGGGCCGCCGGTGCGGACCTGGCGGGTCAGTTCGACGCAGCCTGTCGCGGCGGCGGTCGGGTCGGCGCGCAGGCGGTCGGGCTCCGCCTCCTCGGCCACCACCAGCGCGTCGAACGCCCCGTCGGCGGCCAGCGCCGCCCGGGCCGCGGCGGCGTCGGCCACCGCGCGCACCCGCGCCCCGTCCGCGGCCAGGTAGCGGGCGAGGAAACGGCGCTCGTCCGGCTCGGGATCGACCAGCAGGACGGACAGGCCGGCCAGCGGCACCGGGGGCGGCGGATCGGCCGGCGGCGGCGCCACGTCGGCGGTGAAGGTGAAGCGGAAGGTGGCGCCGTGCCCCGGCTCGCTCTCCACGGCGATGGTGGCGCCCATCAGCTCGGCGATGCGGCGGCAGATCGACAGGCCGAGGCCGGTGCCGCCGAAGCGCCGGGTGGTCGATGCCTCGGCCTGGGTGAAGGGGCGGAACAGGCGGGCCTGCACGTCACGCGGGATGCCGATGCCGGTGTCGGCCACGGTGATGGCGACGGTGGCCCGCCCGTCGGCCAGCTCCAGCCGTTCGGCCGACAGCTTGACCGAGCCCCGGTCGGTGAACTTCACGGCATTGCCCGCGATGTTGAACAGCACCTGGCGCAGCCGCACGGGGTCGCCCAGCACGGCGGCCGGCAGGTCGGGGTCGACGCTGGCGATGACGGCCAGGTCCTTCTTGCGCGCCCCCGGTGCCAGGGTGTCGGCCACCCCCTCCACCACCGCGGCCAGCGACACCGGCACCCGTTCCAGGTCCAGCCGGCCGGCCTCGATCTTGGAGAAGTCCAGGATGTCGTTGATGATGGTGAGCAGGGAGTCGGCGGAATCGCGCACCACCGCCACCAGCTCGCGCTGTTCGGGCGTCAGGGGCGTGTGTTCCAGCAGCTCCAGCATGCCCTGCACACCGTTCATCGGCGTGCGGATCTCGTGGCTCATGGTGGCGAGGAACAGCGACTTGGCCTGGTTGGCCGCTTCGGCCTCGGCGCGCGCCGCCTCCGCCGCCTCGGTGGCGGCGACCAGGGCGCCGGTGCGCTCCGCCACCTGGCTTTCCAGGCTGCGGTTCAGGGCGCTCAGCTCCTCGTACAGGTGCACATTGTCGAAGCCGACGGCGATCTTGGAACCGAAGACCTCCAGCAGGCGCCGCTCGTCCTCGGTCAGGGGCCGCGGGTGGCGCAGCAGCAGCGCCGTGTCGTGGGGCCGCGCGGTGGAACGGAAGACCAGCACCGAACGGTCCGGGCCGTAGCGGTGGCGCCGGTCCTCCAGCGCCGCGGCCAGGACCTGCGCCTCCTCCCCTGCCAGCGCCCCGCCGTCGCGGCCGGCCAGCCCGGCGAATACGCCGCCGCCGCCCAGCAGCAGGGTGGCACCGTCGCCGGTGCGGCGGCTGGCCAGCAGGGCGCCGGCGCATCCCGGCACCACCTCGTCGATCTGGCGGACGGCGCCGTCCGCGTACCGGGCGATGGTGCGCTTGTCGAGCAGTGCCGACGAGGCGTTCAGGATGCGCTCCAGCCCCTGGCGGTGCTGTTCGATGGCGGTGATGTCCTGATAGCCGCGCAGCGCCGCGACGACCGACGTGAACAGCTTCTGCGCCGTCAGCTCGGTCTTCGACTTGTAGTCGTTGATGTCGTAGTTGAGGATGACGTCGCGCTCGGGCGCTTGGCCGGGCTGCCCGGTGCGCAGGATGATGCGCACGCGCCGGTTGTTCAATCCATTGCGGATGTGCCGCACCAGCCGCAGGCCGGCGTCGTCGGATTCCATCACCACGTCCAGCAGCACCACGGCGATGCCCGGCGTGCGTTCGATGACGGCGCGCGCCTCGGCGGCGGTGGCGGCGGACAGGAACTGCGCCGGCCGGCCGTCGAAGGTGAAGCCGCGCAGCACCATCTTCGTGGTGGCGTGGATGGCGGGGTCGTCGTCGACGATCAGGATCAGCCACGGCTCCGCCGGCGGCGCCGCCGCCGCCGCGGCCGGCCCTGCTTGCGCGTCCGGTTCCTCGTCGGCGAACAGAAACTCGTCGCTCATCCGGTCCTCCGCCGGCGGCCGGTTGGCGCCCGGCCGGTCCCGTTGTGGTCGCGGCAGCGCGGACGGTCCGACCCCGCACCGACGGGGCGACGATACCACAAGCCTGCGGCGTGTAAACAGCGCACACACAACCACAGGACCGCCCGTCCGTACGGTTGCCGCCGGAAACGGGGTGCTCCGTGCACCAAGGTGGGGGTACTCACCTTTCCCGGCTTCCCGCGCACCCCGGCGGTGCCAATCTGTCGCCCCGTCCGTCCGCGGCCGCGACCGTCCCGCGGCCCCTCCCCGAGGAAGCGTGCAGCATGAACATCGTCATCGTGTCCGACGCCGGCGAGCCGGACGGCGCCTCGACCAAGATCGCCATCCTCAGCGCCCGCGCCCTGGCGGAGCGGGGGCACGACATCCTGTACGTCCACGCCGTCGGCGCCGCCAGCCGGCTGCTCGACCACCCCAACATCCGCGTGCACGCCATGGGGCTGCGCGATGTCTGGCAGGAGGCCAACCCCTTGCGGGCCGCCGCGACCGGGGTATGGAACGGCCGGGCGGCCGGGTGGCTGGCGGCGCTGCTGGCGACGGTGCCGCGGCGTACGGTGGTGCACCTGCACCACTACACCCGGGCGCTGAGCCCGGCGGTGCTCAAGGTGGCGGGGCAGAGCGGCCTGCCCTGGGCCTTCACCCTGCACGACTACGTCATCGCCTGCCCCAACGGCCTGTACTACGACCACCGGGCGGCCCGGCCCTGCACCGTACACCCCCTGTCCGCGCGCTGCGCCGCCACCGCCTGCGACGGCCAGGGGGCGGCGCACAAGCTGGTGCGCCTCGCCCGCCTGGCGGCGACCCGGCGCGCGCTGGCGGCCCGCCGACGCCCGCTGACCCTGATCTGCCCGTCCGCCTTCGCGCGCGACGTGGCGCGCCCGCTGCTGCCCGACGACACCCGGGCGGTGGTGGTGCCCAACCCCGTGGACATCGAACAGGCGCCTCCGGCACCGGTGGCACACAACCGCCGCATCCTCTTCATGGGGCTGCTGGCGCGCGAGAAGGGGGTGGGCGTGCTGGCCGCGGCGGCGCGGCAGGCGGGGGCGGAGCTGGCATTCGTCGGCGCCGGCCCCTACGAGGCGGAGCTGCGGCGCATCAACCCCGACGCCGCCATCCTGCCCTGGCCGGCGACCCGCGCCGAGGTGCTGGCACACATGGACACGGCGCGCGCCATCGCCTTCCCGTCCCTGTGGTACGAACCCTTCGGCCTGTCGGCCATGGAGGCGCTGGCCCGCGGCATTCCGCTGGTGACGACCGCCACCACGGCCCTGAGCGGCGCCATCGACGACGGCGTGGACGGCTTCCTGACGCGGGCGGGCGACGTCGACTCCCTGGCGGCGGCGCTGACGGCCCTGCGCGACGACGCGGTGGCCGAACGGGTCGGCCTGGCCGCCTGGACCCGCTACTGGCAGAACCCCTCCACCCCGGCCCGCCACGCCGAACGCCTGCTGGGCGTCTACCGCACCATGCTGGCCGCCGTGGACGCCGGCGTCGAGACCGTGACCGACACCGACATCGATCCCGAAACGGAGGTCCCCGCGGTGTAGCGGCGCGCCGGGTGTCGCCGGCGCGCGGATCGCGTTACACTGCGCGCCGGCCATGGCAGAGGAGCCCGACCCCATGTTCATCGCAATGAACCGCTTCAAGGTCCGCCCGGACGCCGCGGAGGAGTTCGAGGCGGTCTGGCTGAACCGCGAGGTGCACCTGCGCGAGGTGCCCGGATTCGTGGAATTCCACATGCTGCGCGGGCCGGACCGCGACGACCATCGCCTGTACGCCTCCCACACCGTGTGGGAGTCGGAGGAGCATTTCCTGGCCTGGACGCGCTCCGACGCGTTCCGCAACGCCCACCGCGGCGCCGGCGAGCGCAAGCCCCTCTACCTGGGCCCGCCGCAGTTCGAGGGATTCACGGTGATCCAGACCGTCGGCCGCGACGCCTGACCGCCTCTCCCCTCCCCCCTGTCCGAAGGGCCGGCTTGACCGCGGTGCCGGGACAACCCTTATCCTTGTGTAAAACGGGCTTCGGCGGATTGCCGGAGGCGCCAACGGTCATGGTTCCGGACGTCACGGTCACGGATAAGGACGATCCACGGGAGGGATTCGCGATATGGCCTGCACCATCACCCTGACCGTCAACGGAAAGGCGGTCACGCGGGAGGTCGAGGAGCGCACACTGCTCGTCCACTTCCTGCGCGAGCATCTGGGACTCACCGGCACCCACGTGGGCTGCGACACCAGCCAGTGCGGTGCCTGCGTCGTCCATGTGGACGGGCGCTCGGTCAAATCCTGCACCATGCTGGCAGTCCAGGCGGCGGACTGTGCCGTCACCACCATCGAGGGGCTGGCCCCCGCCGACGGCACCCTGCACCCGATGCAGGAGGCGTTCCGCGAACACCATGGCCTGCAATGCGGGTTCTGCACGCCGGGCATGGTGATGAGCGCCGTCGATCTGGTGACCGACAACCCCGATCCCTCCGAAGCGGAGGTGCGCGAGGGGCTGGAGGGCAACATCTGCCGCTGCACCGGCTACCACAACATCGTCAAAGCGGTGCTGGCCGGAGCGCAGGCGATGCGATCCGCCGACACCGAAGCGGCCGCCGCGGCCGAATGACGCACCCCGGACATAAGGGAGGAGTTGTGCGATGGCGAACCCCAGCGGGATCGGCGCGTCCGTGCGCCGGCGCGAGGACAAGCGGTTCCTGACCGGCCGCGGCACCTACACCGAAGACATCCGGCGCCCGAACGAGACCCGGGCCTATATTCTCCGCTCCCCCCACGCTCACGCGCGCATCGCCGGCATCGATACGGCCGACGCGCAGGCGGCACCGGGCGTGGTGGCGGTGTTCACCGGCGCCGACATGGCCGCCGACGGCGTCGGCAGCCTGCCCTGCGGCTGGCTGATCCACAACAAGGACGGCTCGCCGATGAAGGAGCCGCCCCATCACCCCATCGCCCGCGACAAGGTCCGCTATGTCGGCGACCCCGTGGCCGTGGTGATCGCCGAAACGACGGCGCAGGCAAAGGACGCGGCCGAGCTGATCGTGGTGGATTACGAGGAGCTGCCGGCCGTCGCCTCCCTGCGCGCCGCGCTGGACGAGGGGGCCGCCGGGCTGCACGACGACGCCCCCGGCAACGTCTGCTACGACTGGCATCTGGGCGACGCCGCGGCGGTGGACGCCGCCTTCGCGCAGGCCGCCCACGTCACGACGCTGGAACTGGTCAACAACCGGCTGATCCCCAACGCCATGGAGCCGCGGGCGGCGATGGGCGAGTACGACCCGGCCACCGGCGAGCACACGCTGACCACCACCTCCCAGAACCCGCACGTCATCCGCCTGCTGATGGGCGCCTTCGTGCTGGGCATCCCGGAGCACAAGCTGCGCGTCGTCGCCCCGGACGTGGGCGGCGGCTTCGGCTCCAAGATCTTCCACTACGGCGAGGAGGCCATCGTCACCTGGGCGGCGAAGAAGATCGGCCGGCCGGTAAAGTGGACGGCGGAGCGGTCGGAGAGCTTCCTGTCCGACGCCCATGGGCGCGACCACCTGTCGAAGACGGAACTGGCGCTGGACAAGGACGGGCGCTTCCTGGCCCTGCGCGTCTCCACGGTCGCCAACATGGGGGCGTACCTGTCCACCTTCTCCACCTCCATCCCCACCTACCTGTACGCCACCCTGCTGGCCGGCCAGTATCGCACCCCGGCCATCTACGCCGAGGTGAAGGCCCTGTTCACCAACACCGCGCCCGTCGACGCCTACCGCGGCGCCGGCCGGCCGGAAGCCTGCTACCTGATCGAGCGGCTGGTGGACACGGCGGCGCGCGAGATGGGCATCGACCGCACCGAGATCCGCCGGCGCAACTTTGTGCCGAAGGAGGCTATGCCCTACGCCACGCCGGTGGCGCTGGAGTACGACACCGGCGACTTCGCCCGGAACCTGGACATGGCCCTGCCCCTCGTCGACTACGCCGGATTCGCCGCCCGCAAGGCGGAGGCGGCGGCGCGCGGCAAGCTGCGCGGCATCGGCTTTGCCACGTACATCGAGGCGTGCGGCATCGCCCCGTCCAACATCGCCGGCGCCCTGGGCGCCCGGGCCGGCCTGTACGAGTCGGCGGAGGTGCGCTTCCACCCCACCGGATCGGTCACCGTGTTCACGGGGTCCCACAGCCACGGCCAGGGCCATGAGACGACCTTCGCCCAGCTCGTCGCCGACCGCTTCGGCATCCCCATCGACAACGTGGAGATCGTCCACGGCGACACCGCCAAGGTGCCGTTCGGCATGGGCACGTACGGCTCCCGCTCGCTGGCGGTGGGCGGCTCGGCGCTGGTCAAGGCCATGGACAAGGTGGAGCGCAAGGCGAAGAAGATCGCCGCCCACCTGATGGAGGCGGCCGAAGCGGACATCGAGGTGAAGGACGGCCGCTTCGCCGTCGCCGGCACCGACAAGGCCGTGGGCATCGCCGACATCGCCATGGCCGCCTACATCCCCCACAAATTCCCCCTGGACGAGCTGGAGCCGGGGCTGGACGAGCAGGCGTTTTACGACCCGAAGAACTTCACCTACCCCAACGGCTGCCACGTCTGCGAGGTGGAGATCGACCCCGAGACCGGGGTGACCCGGGTCGTCGCCTTCACCGCCGTGGACGATTTCGGGCGCGTCATCAACCCGCTGATCGTCGAGGGGCAGGTCCACGGCGGCATCGTCCAGGGCATCGGCCAGGCGCTGCTGGAGAATTGCGTCTACGACGAGAGCGGCCAGCTCCTCACCGGCTCCTACATGGACTACGGCATGCCCCGGGCCGACGACGTGCCGTCGTTCACCGTGCGCTACCACGAGGAGGCGCCCTGCACCCACAACCCGCTGGGGGTCAAGGGCTGCGGCGAGGCCGGCACCATCGGCGCCTCGGCGGCGGTGATGAACGCCGTCGTCGACGCGCTGGCGGAGTACGGCATCACCCACCTGGACATGCCCGCCACGCCCGAGCGGGTGTGGCGCGCCATCAACGAGTCCCGCCCCGCCATGGCGGCCGAGTGAGGGAGGACAGTCCATGTACGCGTTCGAGTACCAACGCCCCGCGACCCTCGCCGACGCCGTTGCGGCGCTGACCCGGTCGGAGGACGCCCGGCCGCTGTCCGGCGGCATGACCCTGCTGCCCACCCTGAAGCAGCGTCTGGCCCAGCCGTCGGAGCTGGTGGACCTGTCCGGCGTGCCCGACCTGCAGGGCGTGCGCGAGGAGGACGGCGCCCTGCTGATCGGTGCCTTCACCCGCCACGCCGACGTGGCGGCCGGCGAGACGGTGCGCCGCCGCATCCCGGCGCTGGCCCGGCTGGCCGAGAGCATCGGCGACCGCCAGGTGCGCAACCGCGGCACGCTCGGCGGGTCCATAGCCAACGCCGACCCGGCGGCCGACTACCCGGCCGCGGTGGTGGCGCTGAACGCCACGGTGCGGACCGACCGGCGGGAGATCGCCGGCGACGACTTCTTCACCGGCCTGTTCGAAACGGCGCTGGAGCCGGGCGAACTGGTGGTCGGCGTGCGCTTCCCGGTGCCGGACGCGGCGGCCTACGCCAAGTTCCGCCACCCGGCCAGCCGCTACGCCCTGGTCGGCGTGTTCGTCGCCCGCTTCGGTGCGGAGGTGCGCCTCGCCGTCACCGGTGCCGGCCCGTCGGTGTTCCGGGTGCCCGAGATGGAGACGGCGCTGGCATCCGACTTCCGCCCCGAGGCGATCGCCGGCATCACGGTGGACGCCGACGGCCTGAACGGCGACATCCACGCCGCCCCCGACTACCGCGCCCACCTCGTCACCGTCATGGCGAGACGCGCGGTGGCGGCGTGCGGGTGATCCCGGATCATGCCCGTTGCCCTCCCCGCCTCCGTCGACTCCACGCTGGACCTGCTGGCCGGCGGCGACTATGTCGCCGACCGGTCGCTGGCGACGGCGCTGTTCCTGGCGCTGAAGCTGCGCCGCCCGCTGTTCCTGGAAGGCGAGGCGGGCGTGGGCAAGACCGAGATCGCCAAGGTGCTGGCGCGCACGCTGGGGCGCCGGCTGCTGCGCCTGCAATGCTACGAGGGGCTGGACGCCGCGGCCGCGGTGTACGAGTGGAACTACGCACGCCAGATGATGGAGATCCGCCTGGCCGAGGCGGCCGGCGACCGTGATCGCGACGCCCTGGCCGCCGACCTGTTCGGCGAGCGGTTCCTGATCAAGCGTCCGCTGCTGCAAGCCCTGGAGCCGGACCTGAACGGCCCCCCCGTGCTGCTGATCGACGAGCTGGACCGCACCGACGAGCCGTTCGAGGCGTACCTGCTGGAGGTGCTGTCCGACTTCCAGATCACGATCCCGGAGTACGGCACGATCCGGGCGCCGGAACCGCCGCTGGTCATCCTCACCTCCAACCGCACGCGGGAGGTGCACGACGCCCTCAAGCGCCGCTGCTTCTATCACTGGGTCGACTATCCCTCGGCGGCGCGCGAGCGGGAGATCCTGCGCGTCAAGGCGCCGGCGGCCGACGCCCGGCTGGCGGCACAGGTGGTGGGCTTCGTGCAGGCCCTGCGCGCCATGGACCTGTACAAGGCGCCGGGGGTGGCGGAGACGCTGGACTGGGCGCAGGCGCTGGTGGAGCTGAACCAGCTTGAACTGGACCCCGCCACCATCAACGACACGCTGGGCACGCTGCTGAAGTACCAGGACGACATCGCCCGCATCCGGGGCAGCGAGGCGGCCCGGCTGCTGGCGCGGGTGAAGACCGAGCTGGCCGCCACCCGCGCGCCATGACTTCCGACACCTCCCCGGTCGGCGAGGCGCGGCTGGCCGTCAACCTCATGCACTTCGCCCGCGCCCTGCGCGCCGCCGGCCTGCCGGTGGGGCCGGGCACGCTGCTGCGCGCCATCGAGGCGGTGGAGACGGTGGGGCTCGGCGACCGCCGGGATTTCTACTGGGCGCTGCACGCGGTGTTCGTCACCCGGCGCGAGCAGCGCACCGTGTTCGACCAGGCGTTCCACGTGTTCTGGCGCAACCCCGACCTGCTGAAGCGCATGATGGGCATGATGCTGCCCGGCCTGCGCACCGGCCCGGATGACCGCAAGGCCCTGTCGCGCCGGGTCGCCGACGCCCTGCGCGGCCCCGGCGCCGACGACGGGGCGGCGGCGCAGGAACCGGAGCGGACGGAGGTGGAGTCGGACGCCGCCTTCACCGTATCCGACCGCGAGCTGTTGCAGGGCAAGGACTTCGAGTCCATGTCGGCGGAGGAGCTGGCGCAGGCGCGGCGCCTGATGGCCCGCCTGGTGCTGCCGGTGGCGGCGGTGCCGACGCGCCGCTTCCGCCCCGATCCCCGCGGCCCCCGCATCGACCCCCGCGCCACCCTGCGGCGCATGCTGCGGTCCGGCGGCGACGTGGCGGAGCCGGCCCGGGCGCGCCGTCGCACCCGACCGCCGCCGCTGGTGGCCCTGTGCGACATCTCCGGCTCCATGGGCCGCTACTCGCGCATGCTGCTGCACTTCCTGCACGCCCTGACCAACGACCGCGACCGCGTCCACAGCTTCGTCTTCGGCACCCGCCTCACCCCCGTCACCCGCCACCTGCGCCGGCGCGACGTGGACGCGGCCCTGGACGCGGTGTCGGCGGCCGTGCCCGACTGGTCCGGCGGTACCCGCATCGCCGCCACCCTGCACGCGTTCAACCGCGTCTGGGCGCGGCGGGTGCTGGGCCAGGGGGCGATCGTGCTGCTGATCACCGACGGGCTGGACCGCGACGCCGGCGCGGGGCTGGCGGCGGAGGCTGCGCGCCTGCACCGGAGCTGCCGCCGCCTGATCTGGCTGAACCCGCTGCTGCGCTGGGAGGGGTTCGCGCCCAGGGCCTCGGGCGTGCGGGCGCTGCTGCCCCATGTGGACGAGTTCCGCCCGGTGCACAGCCTGAACAGCCTGGTCGACCTGGCCCGCGCCCTGGAACGGCCGCCCGCCGGTCCCGACGCCGCACTGCGCCGGCGGGTGCGCGAGGCGGCGGGGGATGGCCGCGGCCACGCCGCCGCCCCCGTTCCGCCCCGGTGATGCCACGATCGGGCCGTTGCGGGCCTCACCGCTTCCACAAAGAAGCGGTACCTCCGGACGGCGCGCAGCGCCGCCGGCGCGCGCGGGACCCCGTTGCATTGTGAGGCACCCCCCGTGAAGGCCACGATCCTGCCGCTTGCGCTAGCCCTTCTGATCGCGTCGCCCGCCGCGGCGCAGCCCGCCCCGCCCGCCTGCCCCTGCCCGTCGTCGGTGCGCGGCGCCGAGGAGGTGGACCCGCAGGCCCTGCAACTCTTCATCGACACGCTGAAGCGCGTGCGCGGCTCCGCCGTCGACCGGCGCAGCGACCGCGACCTGGCCGAGGCGGCGGCCAGGGGCATGCTGCAATCCCTCGACCGCCATTCCACCTACCTCGACCCCGGCGCCGTGGAGCGCTCCCGTTCCACCATGAACGGCGCCTTCGCCGGCATCGGCATCCAGCTCGCCATGCCCGCCGGCCGGCTGACGGTGGCGGCGCCCATGCCGGAGTCGCCGGCCGCCCGCGCCGGCATCCTCGCCGGCGACCGCATCCTCGCCGCCGACGGCGCCGCGCTGGCCGGGCTGAGCGTGGAACAGGCGGTGGAGCGCCTGCGGGGGGCGCCGGGAACGCCCGTCACCCTGCGCCTGGAGCGCGACGGCAAGGCGTTCAACGTCACCCTGGAACGCGCCGTCATCCGCACCCGGCCGGTCACCTGGGAGACGGACCGGGGCATCGGCTATGTCCGCATCGCCCTGTTCAACCGGGACACCCGGGCCGAGCTGGGCCGGGCCATGGCGGCCCTGGACGGCACGGTGGCGGGCTATGTGATCGACCTGCGCGACAACCCCGGCGGCCTGCTGGACCAGGCGGTGCGCGTCGCCGACGCCTTTCTGGAGTCCGGCACCATCACCACCATCCGCGGGCGGGATTCGGCCGTGCTCCAGCGCTTCACGGCGTCGCGGGGCGATCTGGCGGGGGGACGCCCGATGGCGGTGCTGATCAACGGCGCCTCCGCCTCGGCGTCGGAACTGGTGGCGGGCGCGTTGCAGGACCACGGCCGGGCGGTGGTGGTCGGCACCCGCTCCTTCGGCAAGGGCACGGTGCAATCCACCGCCGCGGTGAACGGCGGCGGTGCCATCAAGATGACCACGGGCCGCTATCACACGCCCGGGGACCGGGCGGTGGACCGCGTCGGCATCGCACCGGACGTGGTGGTGGAGCAACCGCGCCGCGCCGGCGGGCGGACCGACACCGCCGCCGACAACCAGCGCCGTCACGCCGTGGACCTGATCCTGAGCCGCGCCGGCAAGCGCCCGGCCTGACGGCCGGTGAGCCCCGCGCCATCCCGGCCACGTGGCGGGGCTCCCGTCAGGCTTCACCGTCTGCGAGCCAGGTCAGGGGGGTGCCCCCGTGCGCTCAAAGGCACAACACCCCTGATAATGCGCGCTTAAGAGCCCTTCTCTCGCCTATAGCCCGGGAATCGGTTATCCTCTTAAGAGCATATATGCCCGTATAAATGGCTCTTAAGGTTCGACATGGTTGCTCGCAACCCACTGCTGACCGCCCCGCCCTACGCCGTCGAGCAATCGCTCAAGCGGCTGGGGGCGGACCTGCGCACGGCGCGCCTGCGCCGCAACCTCAGCGTCCGGGACGTGGCGCAGAAGATCGGCACCGGCCCGCGCGCCGTACAGGACGCGGAGAAGGGCAAACCGTCCACCAGCGCCGCCGTATACGCCGCGCTGCTTTGGACGTTCGACCTGCTGGGGCAACTCGATGCCGTAGCCGCCCCGGACCGGGACGAAGAGGGGAAAATCCTGGCGTCGGCGCGGGACCGGCAACGCGCACGGCGATCGGGGGGGAGTCTGAGCGATGACTTCTGAAACCCGCCCGGCTGGCTGTTACGTCTACATCACCCTGCCGGGAGAAACCCGGCCCGTGACGGCGGGGCGCTACGAGTTGACCACGGATCGACGCGGCTCCGCCCTCGGACGCTTCGTCTACGGACGCAGCTATCGGGAACGCCCCGATGCGGTTCCCATCGATCCCCTGGACCTGAAGCTCGGCCCCCGTGTCTATGAGACGGCCGCCCTGAACGGCATGTTCGGGGCATTGCGGGATGCCGGGCCGGACTATTGGGGGCGGCGCGTCATCGAGCGGCATGCCGGCAAGGCACAGCTCGGCGAATTGGACTACCTGCTGTGCTCTCCGGACGACCGGGCGGGCGCCCTTGGCTTCGGCCTCAACGTGACGCCGCCCGCCCCCATGCGGCTTTTCAACCGCACGCTGGACCTGGCGAAGCTTCAGGCGGTCGCCGACGCCATCGTCCGGAATGAGGATAAGGCGGATACGGGCGACGCGGCGCAGATCGAAGAGCTGCTGCTGGTCGGCACCTCGATGGGCGGCGCGCGTCCGAAGGCCGTCGTCGAGGACGAGGACGGCCTTTGGCTTGCCAAGTTCAATCGCCCCGATGACCGATGGAACAGCGCGCGCATCGAGCACGCGATGCTCACGCTCGGCCGTTCCTGCGGCCTGACCACGGCGGAAAGCCGTATCGTCCGGGCTGGCGGGCGCGACGTTCTGCTGGTCAGGCGATTCGACCGTGAAAAGATGGCGGACGGCTATCGGCGCACCCGCATGATCAGCGGTCTGACGCTGCTGCGAACCGAAGACACCCACCGCGCCCGCGACCGCTGGTCCTACGTGCTGCTCGTCGAGGAGTTGCGGCGCGTCACCGCCGAGCCGCGCCGGGAAGCCGTCGAGCTGTTCCGCCGCATGTGCTTCAACGCCCTGATCTCGAACACCGACGACCACCCACGCAACCATGCCGTCATCGCCCGGGACCGGGACCGGGCGCTGTCTCCGGCCTACGATCTGACGCCGACAAGCCCGGTTTCGGTGGAGCGGCGCGACCTGGCGATGAGCTGCGGCGACGCCGGTCGCTTCGCCAACGCCGACAACCTTCTTTCACAGAGCGCCCGGTTTCTGATCCCGGCGGAAGAAGCGGCATCGATCATCGACGACATGGAAGCCCGCGTGAAGGCGACATGGTATGGCGTCGCGCGCGGTGAAGGGGTGACGGAGAAAGACTGTCGGTTGATCGCCGGGGCTTTCGCCTATCCGGGTTTCAGGGGCGTCCGGTAAATGCCGGGTTCGGTCAGTCCTGACGTCAGAACCCGGTATCTGCCGCGACGGCGGCCACGCCCGATAGGGCCGAAGCCTGCGTGGCGTTTGAACGCAGCGGTCAGGATGGTCCTGACCGCGCATAAGTGCCGGCGCCGGCAGCCGTGCCGAAAAGCATCAAGGGCCTCCGGGTTACCCCGGAGGCCCTTGATCTTACTGGTCGGAGAGAGAGGATTCGAACCTCCGGCCCCTGCCTCCCGAAAGCAGTGCTCTACCAGGCTGAGCTACTCTCCGGTCCTGCCGGAACGGACCGTCTTGGGTGGTCCGTCCCGGTGAGGCCGCGTATATAGCGGGTCGTTTCGGGGCGTGCAAGCCCGAAAAAACGGGCCCGTCAAAATTCGCGGTCGATGACGAAATCGACCACGTCCAGCAGGGCGCGCTTGACCGGCATGTCGGGGAACAGGCCCAGCGAATCGCGGGCGATGGCGCCGTAATGGCGGGCGCGCTCCACCGTGTCGGCCAGGGCGCCGTGGCGGGTCATCAGCTCCTGCGCCCGCTCCAGGTCGCCGTCGCGCTGGTCCAGCTCCTCCATGGTGCGGCGCCAGAAGGCGCGCTCCTCCTCGTTGCCGCGGCGGAAGGCGAGGACCACGGGCAGGGTGATCTTGCCCTCGCGGAAGTCGTCGCCCACCGTCTTGCCCAGGGTCGCCTGGCGCGCCGAATAGTCCAGCACGTCGTCGACGAGCTGGAAGGCGATGCCCAGGTTCAGGCCGTAGTCGTTGAGCGCCGTCTCCTCCGCCGCCGGGCGGTCGGCGACCACGGCGCCGACGCGGCAGGCGGCGGCGAACAGCTCCGCCGTCTTGCCCTTGATGACCTCCAGATAGGCCTGCTCGCTCGTCTGCGTGTCGTTGGTGGTCTGGAGCTGGAGCACCTCGCCCTCGGCGATGACGGCCGAGGCGTTGGCCAGAATCCCCAGCACCTCCAGCGACTTCACCTCCACCATCATCTGGAAGGCGCGGGAGAACAGGAAGTCCCCCACCAGCACGCTGGCCTTGTTGCCGAACACCGCGTTGGCCGAGGCCAGGCCGCGGCGCAGGTCGCTTTCGTCCACCACGTCGTCGTGCAGCAGCGTGGCCGTGTGGATGAACTCCACCACCGCGGCCAGCAGCCGGTGATGCTCCCCCCGGTAGCCGCACAGGCGGGCCGCCGCGAGGGTCAGGACCGGGCGCAGCCGCTTGCCGCCGGCGGCGACGATGTAGCCGGCAAGCTGCGGGATCAGCGCAACCGGCGACTGCATGCGGTCGACGATGATGGTGTTGACCGCCAGGAGATCGTCGGCGACCAGGGCGGTCAGGTCGTCGAGCGGCGTCGTCGAGGACTTGCGCCGGTGCGGATCGAGGTTCGTGACGACCGCCAAGGCCGACTCCAATGATGATTGACGTGGCTGTACCCGGCAGCGAGCATACCGGTGGCGCCACCTCGGTCAAGTCCGCTGGCTCTCGGGCGTCACGGGGAAGGGCTCGCCATGACGGAAATCCTGCGCACGAACGACGTCGTCCGGTTGTCCTGGCTGTCCGCCCTGCTGGCCGACGCCGGGATCGGAGCGGTGGTGCTGGACACCCACACCAGCGTGCTGGAAGGTTCCATCGGCGCCATCCCCCGCCGCCTGATGGTGGCCGACGACGACGCCGAACGGGCCCGGCGCGTGCTGGCGGACGCCGGCGAGGAGACCGGGCCGTGAGCGACCTTCCCCCCGATTCTCCCGGTCACGACCATCTCCACACCGAAGATTCGCTGCTGGGCGGGCGGGTGCGGCTAGTGCAGCCGCGCCACGGCTACCGCGCCGCCGTTGATCCCGTGCTGCTGGCCGCCGCCACCGACGCCCGCACCGGCGATCGGGTGCTGGACGTCGGCACCGGTACCGGGGCGGCGGCCCTGTGCCTGGCGGCCCGCGTGCCCGGCGCCCGAATCACCGCCCTGGAGAAGGAGACGGATTCGGCCGAGCTGGCGCGGCACAATGTCGCGCTCAACGGCGCCACCGGCCGGGTGCTGGTGTACGCCGGCGACCTGCTGCGGCCGCCGCCGATTCTCGCCCCCGGCTCCTTCGACCGGGTGATGATGAACCCGCCCTACCTGCGGGCCGACGCCGCCACCCATCCCCCCGGCGCCGCCAGGGCCGCCGCCCATGTGGAGGGGGAGGCGCGGCTGGCCGACTGGATCGCCTTCGCCGCCGCCATGGTGCGCTCGCGCGGGCACCTGACGCTGATCCACCGCGCCGACCGGGTCGACGAGATCATGGCCCTGCTGCACGGCCGCTTCGGCGGCATCGTCCTGTTCCCGGTGTGGCCGGCACCGGGGGAGGAGGCGCGGCGCATCCTGGTCGCCGCCCAGCGCGGCGGCCGCGGCCCGGCGCGGCTGGCGGCGGGGCTGGCCCTGCACGGCGGCGACGGCGCCTTCACGCCCGAGGCCGAAGCGGTGCTGCGCGACGCCGCGGCGCTGCGCCTCTGATGCCGGTCAGGGGACATTCCGAACCCGGCATGGGGCCGGCGCACCTTTGATCTTCGGCATGGCCGTTCCCATGTTGGGGTGGCCATGAATGATTCCTTCCTGTCCAAGCTTCCCTTCGGTCCCTGGCGCACGCGCGGACCGCTGGTTTCGGTGGTGCGGCTGCACGGCGTCATCGGCGACGTCGGGCCGCTGCGCCGCGGACTGACCCTGGCCCATGTGGCGCCGCTGCTCGACCGCGCCTTCGCCCCCGGGGGCCAGGCGGCGGTGGCGCTGGTCATCAACTCCCCCGGCGGGTCTCCGGTGCAGTCGGCGTTGATTGCCCGGCGCATCCGCGACCTGTCGCAGGAGAAGAAGGTTCCGGTGCTCGCCTTCTGCGAGGACGTGGCGGCATCGGGCGGCTATTGGCTGGCCTGCGCGGCGGACGAGATCTTCGCCGACGAAAGCTCCATCGTCGGCTCCATCGGCGTGGTCTATGCCGGATTCGGCCTGCACGCCTTCATCGAGAAGCACGGGGTGGAACGGCGCCTCCACACGGCGGGCGACCGCAAGGTCCTCCTCGACCCCTTCTCGCCGGAGCGCGAGGACGGCGTCGCCCACCTCAAGGGCATCCAGGCGGACATCCACGACGCCTTCAAGTCCATGGTCCGCACCCGCCGCGACGGCCGCCTCAAGGGTACCGAGGAGGAATTGTTCTCCGGCGCCTTCTGGGCCGGCCGCCGCGCCCTGGCCTTCGGCCTGATCGACGGGCTGGGCGACGCGCGCACCGTGCTGCGCGGCCGCTTCGGCGACAAGGTGCGCCTGCGCGTGGTGGCGGAGGAGAAGGGGCTGTTCCGCCGCATGCGCCTGCGCACCGGCCTGCCCGCCCCGGCCCCGTCCGCCGCCGCCGTCACCGCCGGGCTGGCCGGCGGATTGGTGGACGCGGCGCTGAGCGCGGTGGAGGAGCGCGCCCTGTGGGCCCGCTTCGGCCTATAGGGCGCCTCAGCGGGCGGCCTGCGCCTGGATGGCGGCGTGGCGCCGCCGGATCTCCTCGGGCCAGGTGCTCTTGATGAAGGCCAGCACGGCGCGGATCTCGGTGTCGCTCAGGACATCGGCGAAGGCGGGCATGTCGCTTTGGTAGCCCGGCGGGGCGAAGGCTTCGATTCCGTGCTTGGTGATGCGGAACAGCGTCTCGTCGGGATGGTGCCAGGTGTGGCCCGTGGCATCGTGGGGCGGTGCCGGCATGCGGCCGTCCTCCCGGCGGGTCTGCCAGTCCGCCTCCCCTTCGAGCTGCGCCCCGTGGCAGGCGGCGCAGTGATCGGCGTAGACACCGCGGCCGAGCGCCACCTGTTCGGCGTCCGCCGGGTCGATGGCGGCCTGCGGCCAGGCCAGCAGCAGCCCCCCGCCCGCCGCAAGCACCGCGGCGCCGAGCGCCAGCAGGACGATCACGCCGGTCCTGGTCATTCGCTCGTCTCCCGATGGCGTGCGCGCATGGACTGTTCCCCCGATCCGGCGGTGGCGGCTCCCATGGCGGCTTATGGGGATGGCGGCCGCCCGGATCAAGCGGGGGCTTGCCGTCCGCGCGGGGGCTGCCTACAGTCGGGATGACCGATTGGCGGTCGTGCGCCGGGAGGCCGAACGCGGGCATGGGCATCGTGCGGATCATCGTCGTCGCGGTCGTCGCCGCACTGCTCGCCCAGAGCGGTGCCGCGTGGGCCGTGCCGCCGTCGTGGCATGATGGGCACCGCATCGCACCGGTCCAGCAGGACCGGGGGCACGGCGGACACGGTGATCACGGCGACTGCCTCGGGGTGCCCGCGCACGAGTCCGGACCTGTCCCCGCGCACGACGGCGCGCCGCCGCCCGGCGATCACGCGGGATGCTGCCTTGCCGCCTGCATCCAGCCGGCCGTGACCGCGGCGTCCGGCACCGTCGGCCCCGTCGCGTGGGACGCTGCGGTGCTGCTCCCCGCCAGCGGGCCCGACGGGCGCGGCCGCCCGGTGGCGCCCCTCAGACGCCCCCCGAAACCGGCGGCCTGATACGGCCGACGGACCCGCTTCCGTCATCCCCCCATGCACCACCTTCCGGCCGCCCGCGCGGCCGGACGCGCCGGCGCCCGCGCGCGCCGGGGAGATCGACGAGCCATGCACCCCAAATCCCTGCTGATCGCCACCATTGCCCTGCTGATGGCCGGCCCCGGCCCCGCGTTCGCCGCCGGCGGGCACGGCCATGGCCAGGCGCACGCCCACGACACCGCCGCCATCGGCCGGCCCGCCGCGGTGTCGGCCGCCCGGCGCACCATCCGCGTGGAGATGCACGACAACCATTTCACGCCCGACACCCTGCGCGTGAAGGCGGGCGAGACGATCCGCTTCGTCGTCACCAACAAAGGCGACTTCCTGCACGAGTTCAGCCTGGGCACCGCCGCCATGCATGCCGAGCACCAAAAGACCATGGCGGTGATGATGGAACACGGCATGCTGACCCCCACGGGCATCGACGCCGAGCGCATGAAAATGGACCATTCCGCCATGCCGGGCATGGACCACGGCGTGGGCCACGACCACGCCAACGGCGTGCTGGTGGAGCCGGGCAAGACCGCCGATTTCGCCTGGACGTTCGACAAGACCGTGGACCTGGAGTTCGCGTGCAACGTGCCCGGCCATTACGAAGCGGGAATGGTCGGCACCGTGGTGATCGGGCGATGAGGACGGCGCCGATGCACCGCGAACCGCACACCCTGTCCCGCCGCGCGGCACTCCGGCTCGCGGCGGCGGCGGGCCTGGCCGGCGTCGTCACCGCCCATGCCGGCCGCCATGCCTTTGCCGCGGCCGACCGGGCGCTCGACCTGGCGGTTGAGCGCACCCGCATCACCATCGACGGCGAGACCACCCGCGCCATCGCCATCGGCGGCTCCATTCCGGCCCCCACCCTGCGCTGGCGCGAGGGGGAGGAGGTCGTGGTGCGGGTCACCAACCGCCTGGACGAGCCCACCTCGATCCACTGGCACGGGTTGCTGCTGGAGGGCGTCATGGACGGCGCCCCCGGCTTCAACGGCTTCGCCCCGATCATGCCGGGGGAGACCTACACCTACCGCTTCGTCCTGCGCCAGGCCGGCACCTATTGGTACCACAGCCATTCCGCCGGCCAGGAGCAGGAGGGGATGTACGGCGCCATCGTCATCGAACCCGCCGGGCGCGACCCCGTGCGGGCCGACCGCGACCATGTGGTTCTGCTGTCCGACCACACCGCCGAGGCGCCGGCCGCGGTGCTGCGCAAGCTCAGGATCAGCGAGGGCTACTACAACAACGGTCGGCGCACGCTGGTCGACTTCTTCCGCGACGCGGAGCGCGACGGCTTCTCCGCCACCCTGCGCGACCGGCTCGCCTGGGGTAAGATGCGGATGGACGCCACCGATCTCGCCGACGTCACCGGTTACCGGTTCCTGGTCAACGGCAAGGGGGTGCGGGACCACTGGACCGGGCTCTTCCGGCCGGGCGAGCGGGTGCGGCTGCGCATCATCAACGGCTCGGCCATGAGCATCTTCGACGTGCGCATCCCCGGCCTCGCCATGACCGTCGTGGCCGCGGACGGACAGGACGTCATGCCCGTCCGGGTGGACGAATTCCGGATCGGCGTCGGCGAGACCTACGACGTCATCGTCCTGGCGCGGGAAGATCGGGCCTACACGGTGTTCGCCGAGCCCATCGACCGCTCCGGCTATGCCCGCGCCACCCTCGCCCCGCGGGAGGGCATGGCGGGGGAGATCCCGGAGCAACGGCCGCGCACCGTGCTGACCATGGCGGACATGGGCATGGACCATGGCGGGATGGACCATGGAGACATGGATCATGGCGGATCGGATCACGCCGCCATGGGCCATGGCGCCCACGGCGCCCACGGCGGTTCCGCGGGGCATGCCGACCCGGCCCCCGCACGGGCGGTGGGATGGGCGGACGCCGCCACCCCGCCGGGGGCGAAGGCGCTCGCCTACGATGACCTGCAATCCCTGACCCGCACCGCGGACCTGCGCGAGCCCGCGCACGTCATCGACCTGCGCCTGACCGGCATGATGTCCCGCTACGTCTGGACCCTGAACGGCAGGGCGTTCGACGACGGGGAGCCGATCCGCGTCGCCTATGGCGACCGGGTGCGCATCCGCTTCATCAACACCACGATGATGGCCCACCCCATGCACCTGCACGGCATGTTCATGGAGCTGGAGAACGGCCGCACCGGCCGCCTGCCGCGCAAGCATGTGGTGCTGGTTCCGCCGGGACGGACCCTGTCGGTGCTGGTGACGGCGAACGAGCCCGGGGAATGGCCGCTCCATTGCCACCTGCTCTACCACATGGCGTCGGGGATGATGGCCCGCTTCGTCGTCGAACCGCGCGCCGCGCGCCTGTGATGCTGGAAGGATGCCGCTGATGAAGATCGTGATGATCGCCCTCGGGCTCCTGGTCCTGGCCGCGACGCCGGTCCGGGCCGCCGGCCCCGAGCACGCCGAACGGTTCCACGAAGAGCTGCCGATCCTGGCCACGCTCCGGGTGGAGCGGCTGGAGCACCGCCGGTACGACGGTGCGAACACCGTCGACTGGCGCCTGCACGGCTGGATCGGGGATGGCACGAACAAGCTGTGGTTCGATTCCGAAGGACACCGGACCACGGACGGCGACGTGGAGGAGGCGGAGGTCCGCCTTCTCTACAGCCGCATGGTGTCGGAGTTCTGGGACGTCCAGGCGGGTGTGCGCCATGACCTGCGGCCCCGGCCGCAGACCACCTACGGGGTGCTGGGGGTGCGGGGCACCGCGCCGTGGTTCATCGAAACGAGCGCCCACGCCTTCGTGGCCGAGGATGGCGCGCTCAGCGCCCGTCTGGAAGCGGAGCACGACCTGCTCATCACCGGGTCGCTGGTGCTCCAGCCGTCGGTCGAGGTCAACCTGTCATCCCGGCGCGTGCACGAGCGGGAGATCGGCCGCGGTGTGACCGACGTGGAACTGGGCCTGCGCCTGCGCTACGAGTTCGCGCGGGAGTTCGCCCCGTACGTCGGGGTCGTGTGGGAGCGCAAGCTCGGACAAACCGCCGACCTGGCCCGCGCCCATGGGGAGGACGCGGGCAACCTGTCCTTTGTGACCGGCGTGCGGTTCTGGTTCTGATCCCGCACCCCAATGCCAACCCTGCGGGTCACTGAACGCCCAGGCGCTCCGCGACCCGCAGGCGGGCGGCGCCCGCCTCCCGGTCGGGCACCGCCAGCATGCCGGCGAGCCGGCGCAGCAGGTTGGCCTCCAGGTCGTTGAGGTGGCCGTCGGCGTAGGCCACCTCCCACAGCATCTCGATGATCCACAGCCGCTCCTCGGGGGGGCAGTGGTCGATGATGGTGCGCACGTAATTGTAGTGGTGCGCCGTCCCTTCGGTTTCCGTCTCGGCGGCGTGCATCAGCTCCGTCGCCTCGGCGTCGTTCAGGGAGAAGCGGCGGCGCACCACCGCGACGATGCGCGCGCGTTCCTCGGGGCGGATGCCGTTGTCGGTGCGGGCCGCCTCGACCAGCAGGGCGGCGGCGGCGAGCTGCAGCTCGTCCTGGCCGTGGGTGGTGCGGCGCCGGTCCTCGGGCGTCCCGTCCCAGTCCTCGAACAGCGCGCGGATGCGGTTCAGCATGATGTCTCCTGCCGGGGTGTCCTTGCGGGATAACGTCCCGGCGGGTGCCGGGGGTCCGCCGTGCCCGGGCGTTCCCGCCCCGGAAAATCGTGGGGACGACGGGGCGGTTTGTCCAGCCGGCCGGGGCGGGAATCGGGAGCCGCTGCGGCCGGAAGCGGCGCCCGCCGCCGGCTTCGCCCCTTGACCGTGGCGGCCCGCACCCCTAAGCATGGCCCATGCTGTCGTTCTCCAAGCTCCTCCTGCTCATCCTGGTGTTCGTCCTGGTCTTCTTCGGCTGGCGCTGGCTGAAGCGGATCGAGGCGGCCGGGCGCGACCGCCTGCGCGAGCGTGGCGACCGGCCGGCCCCCCACCGGCCGGCGGGTCCCGCCGGACCGGCCGCGCGATCGGGCAGCGCCCGCGCCGACGCGGCCGAGGACCTGGAGAAATGCCCGGAGTGCGGCGCCTACGTGGCGCCCCGCTCGGCGGTGGCGTGCGGCCGGCCCGGCTGCCCCTACGGCGGCTGATACGGCCGGAAAATGATCACTTCCATCATTTTCCGGCCGTGAAACCCGGCAGATCAATGCCTTGGCACTGATCGAAAGGGTCATACCAACGGCACCCTTCAGGTGCCGTTGGTATGACGCACCGTTCCGCCGCCGGGTCAACCGGGATCGGGCCGGTGCACGTACACGACGAACCCGACGCTGTCGGGGTCGGTCAGGCGCACCTCCTGAACCCAGTCGCGGCGCGATTCCAGGTGGGGGCGCAGGGCCTCCTGCTTGTCCAGGTCCCAGTCGTGGCACATGACGACCGAGCCCGGCCGGAAACGGGGCTCGAAGAAGCGGAATTGCTCCAGCGCCTGCGCCGGTTCCGCGGCACCGTCGAGGAAGACGCAATCGACCCCGCCGTCCTCGGTGATCATGGGCAGGAACAGCTCGGGCCGGTCACCGTGGATGAAGGTGGTGTGGGCCTTGTGGGCGGGCAGGTACTGTTCGTAGAAGCTGGCGGCCAGCAGGTAGTGGTTGCGGCTCGTCTCCAGCGTGACCAGCCGGCCGGCGCCGAGGTCCCGGAAGGCGGCGGAGATGAAGAAGGTGCTGCCGCCGCCCGTGAAGGTGCCGATCTCGTAACAGGTCCGCGGCCGGTGGCGCAGGATGGCGTCGTAGAGCGCCATGCGCTCCGCCACGTACATCTGGCCGGCCAGGTCGCGGCAGCCCTCGAAGAAGAATTGGCGGCGGGCGTCCCATTTCGGCTTCACGGCGACCATGTAGAGGATGCGGCCGAAGTCATCCAACTCATGGTAGTTGTGACGGAAGACGGGACTGTTGGGGGAAAGCATCGCACAGGGCTCCGCGGCCGGAAGGGCAAGGGGATCAGGCTAGCGGACGGAACGGGCGAGCGGCAACGCCGCGGTTGCCGCGGTTGCCCCCTACCCGGTCCGTTGCGCCATCAGCCGCGCATGGTGGCGCAGGACGCACTCGCGCCAATGGGCAGCGAAGAAAGGGCCGGTCCGCGTGCGGAACGATTCGACGGCGAGAGCGCGCAGCGCCGGGCCGTCGGTCCGCGACCGCACGCACCGGGGAATCTCCGTCCAGTCCGGGACGATCAGGCAGCCGTGCGCGGCGTAGAGGGGGTCGAGCGGCCCGGACTTCACGACGGGGATGCCCCCGGTCGCCAGCGTCTCCCAGACGCGCAGGGTGTCCGGCCCGTTGCCCGGCGGGCAGATCACGAAACGCGCGCGGCCGAGCAGGGCGAGGTAGTCGGGATAGGCCAGCCGTTCCGCGCACACGGTAACGCCGTCCTGCGCGATGGCGCGGCGCTCCGGGGAGGTGTCGGCCATGGCGGTCAGCAGCACCTCGACGTCGCGCTCCTCCCACGGCCGGCCGCCGGCCGCGGCGAGAATGGCGGCCCGGCTGCCGTGGGGCCGCTCGCGCTCCGAGAAGCCGATGGGGATCTGCATGATCCGGTCCGACCACAGGGGAAGGTTGGTGCCGCTCCACGACACCACCCGTTCGTCCTGCGCCAGCGCCGCGTGGCGGTACGGGGTGATGTCGCTGACGCCGGTCACCAGCCCGATGGGCACCCGGATGCGCGGCAGCACCTGCGCGAAGACCTCCATCCCGTCGGTCTTGACGAACACCAGGTCGCCCGGCCGCAGGGCGTCCACGTTCAGGCGGTCGTGGCCGTGCAGGCGGGTGACGCCGGCGCGGCGGTAATGGTCCTCCGGCAGGTCCAGCGCCTGGGCGCACCAGACGGGCGGCGTGTTGTAGCGCAGGAGGCCGGCGTCGTCCTCGTCCCCGGCGGCGGTCATGGCGGCGGTCCCCCTCGCGTGCGGCGTGCCGGTCCATCTCTACCATGACGACGCGGCGTTGACAGCATCCGGGGCCGCCGCCATCGTGCGGCCATGGCCTCCGTCTCCGAAGCCCTGTCGGTCGCGCTTGACCACCACCTCGCCGGGCGCGCCGCGGAGGCGGAGGAGCTGTACCGCCGCATCCTCGACGCCGTGCCCGGGCAGCCGCAGGCCAGCCACCTGCTGGGGCTGCTGCTGGCGCAGACCGGCCGGGCGGCGGAGGGGCTGGCCCATCTGGACGCCGCCGCCGCCGGCAACCCCGGCGCCCCCGACGTGCACCTGAACCGCGGCAAGGTGCAGGACGCGCTGGGCCGCACCGCCGACGCCGCGGCCAGCTACCGCACCGCCCTGACCCTCGACCCCGCGTCGGCGGAGGCGGCGCAGCGCCTGGCCGCGGCCCTGCGCGCCCTGGCCGACCGGGCCTTCGACGCCGGCGCCTTCGCCGCCGCGGCCGGGCTGTACGCGCCGGCACTGGCCCTGGCGCCGCAGGAGGTCGCCGCCTGGTTCGACCGCGGCATGGCCCTGCGCCGCTGCGGCCGCACCGCCGATGCCGCCGCGGCGCTGGGCCATGCCGCCCGCCTCGCCCCCGCCCTGGCCCGCCCCCGGCTGGAGGAGGCGGAGGCGCTGCGCGCCCTCGGCCGCACCGCCGCGGCGGCCGACGCCTACCGGGCGGCGGTGATGCTGCAACCGGACGACCCCGCGCCCCGCATGGGTCTGGCGCTCTGCCGCCACGCCGCCGGCGACGCCGCCGGGGCGGCGGCGGCCTACCGCGGCGTGCTGGCGCTGGTCCCCGCCGATGCCGCCGCCTGGGGCAACCTGTGCGCGGCGTGGCGCACCCCCGGCCGCCGCGCCGCCGCGGTGAGCGCCGGCCGCCGCGCCGCCGTGGCCGACCCCGGCGACCCCGCGGCCCTGATCAACCTGGGGGGCGCGTTGCAGGAGGACGAGCGGCCCCGCCCCGCCCTGGCCGTGGCGCGCCGCGCCCTGGCCCTCGCCCCCGACGCGGCGCAGGCGTGGCAGAACCTGGGGGCGGCGCTGGACACGCTGGGCGCGGTCACGGCCGCCGCCGCGGCCCTGCGCCGGTCCCTGCGGCTGCACCCCGGCGAAGGGCCGGTGCTGGCCCAGCTCGGCCGGGCGCTGGAACGGGCGGGGGCCGGTGCGGCGGCGGCCGGCGTCCTGCGCCGCGCCCTGGCCGCCCGGCCCGACGACGCGGAGTGTCTGTGCGCGCTGGGCCGCATCCGGCTGGGCGGGGGGGATGCCGCGGGCGCGCTGGCCTGCGCCGGGCGGGCGCTCCGCCTCATCCCCGGCCTGCCGAACGGCCTGCTGCTGGACGGCGCGGCGCGGGAGGCGCTGGGGGACGAGGCGGCGGCCCTGGCCGCCTACGACCGGGTGATCGCCACCACCCCCGGCCTGGGCACCGGTTTCTCGCGCCGCGCCCTGCTGCTGCTGCGCCGGACCACCGGGGCGGCCGCGCCGCCGCGCCCGCCGTCGGGCCGGCCGCGGATCGCCGCCGGCGGGCTGGGGCACGCCGGACGGTTCGGCAACCAGCTCCTCCAGTACGGCACCCTGCGCCTGTACGCGGAGCGGCACCGGCTGGAGCTGGAGACGCCGGAGTGGATCGGCCGCCACCTCTACGGCCTCGACGACCCGCTGCCGGGTCCGCCCCTGCCGGTGCTGCACGAGGACGACCTGGACCTTCGCGCCCTGTTCGCCCCCGGCGCCGCGGCCGATTGCGCCGGGCACGACGTCGCCGGCTATTTCTGCGGCGACACCGCGCCGCTGGCGTGGGGTCGGGACCAATGGCGCCGCCTGTTCACCCCCGTCGGTGCGGTGGCGGAGCGGGCGGAACGGGCCCTTGCCGCGGTGCGCGGGCGGGGGCGCACGCTGGTGGCGGTCCACCTGCGCCGCGGCGATTTCGGCGGCGAGCGCTTCTGGATCGCGCCGGAGGACTGGTACCTGGACTGGCTGGCCGCGTTGTGGCCGCGGCTGGACCGGCCGGTGCTCTACCTCGCCACCGACGCGCCGGCCCTGGCGGCCCGCTTCGCCGCCTACCGGCCGCTGTGCGCCGCCGACGTGGCGCCGCCCCTGCCGGGGGCGGAGTTCTTCGTGGACCACTGGGTGCTGGCGCGGGCCGACGCGCTGGCGGCGTCCAACAGCTCCTTCTCGGTCACCGCCGCCATGCTCAACCCGGGGGCCGCGGTGATGGTCCGTCCCGACCGGCGGCTGGCCCGCCTCGTCCCCTTCGACCCCTGGAACGGGCCGGTGCTGTGGTGACCCCCCGGCGGCCGTCAGCGCCGCACGTAGAAGGCGTCGCCCCAGCCGTGGTGGTGGGGGCTCACCTCCTCCACCCGCGCGAATCCGCGCGGGAACAGGATGTCGTCCAGGTCGGCGATGCGGCCGCAGCCTTCGTAGAGTTCGGCGTAATTGACCTCGGTGACCACCGCGTCGAAACGGTCCAGCAGGGCGCCGCAGCCGGCCAGCACCAGCCGCTCCGCCCCCTGGACGTCGAGGGCGAGGACGTTCCAGTCCGCCGGGTCCAGCCCGTGGTCGGCCAGGATGTCCGGCAGGGGCGCCGTCTCCACCTCCACGGTGCCGGCGGGGGTGATGTGGGGGTAGAGGTCGAGGTGGCGCGCCGGCGCCAGCAGGGACCCCGACTGGCTGCCGCTCATCCGCCGGAACACGGCGCGCCCGGCGGTGTCGGACACCGCCCGGTTGACGCACAGCACGTCGGGGTTGCCGGCGAAGCGGGCGGCCAGGCGGGCGAAGATGGCGGGGTCGGCCTCGATGAAGACGACCCGGCGGCAGCCGGCCTCGGCGTAGGCGGCGTACTCCTCCCCCTCGTGGGCGCCGGCGTGGATGATGCCGCGGGGCACCACGCCGTGGCGGGGGAACAGGTCGGCGTAGCGGAACATGGTAGGGTCGCGGGCGAACAGCCGTTTCCAGTGGCGCGGCGCCGTGGCCAGATGGGTGCAGGGATCGCCGCCGGCCGCCGGCTCGCGCCGGAACTCCAGATTCCGCCCGGCGAAGCGGAACAGCGCGTAGCCGTGGGCCTGCAGCCGCGCGTACAGCGCCGCCTCATCGCCCCCTGCCGCCGTGTGGTCGAACTGGACGAAGTCGACGCGGCGCAGCCGCAGCAGCGCCGCCGCCCCCGCCAGCGCCGGCGCCGCCGCACCCTCCCCGTGCAGCAGCAGCCCGTCGACGTGGCGCAGGCCGCGCTCCGCCAGCCAGGCGTCGAGGTCCGCCGGCACCGCCTCGGCGGCGACCGCGCGGCGGTCGGCGGCCAGGCCGGCGCTCCACGCCGCCGCCCCCGGCCCCAGCGCCACCACCGTCGTGCCGGCGGGCAGGAAGGCGCGCAGCAGCCCCAACTCCGGCGTCATCGCCCGCCCTCCCCCGGATGGTCGTCCTCCAGCAGGGCGGCGACGCGGTCGCACAGGGGGACCAGCACCGCCGGCCAGTCGGTGTCGGTGCGCTCCACATAGCGGGCGCGCACCCGCTCCGCCTCCGCCGCCACGTCGGCCGGCGCCATGGCGCGCAGGATGTGCGTCAGGCCGGCGCGGTTGGCCGCCTGCGCCGCCGGGTCGTAGGACCAGCAGAAATGCGCATTGCCCGCCCCGTCCCACCAGTCGTCGTGACCGTACACGGCGTGGCCGGACAGCAGGTACTCGATCATGTTGATCGGCCCGGTCTCCGAGAAGGAGGTGTTGGCCACCACCGCGAAATTCTGCCGCAGGAAGGCCAGCAGGTCCCCGTTGCCCTTCGGGACGTGGCCGACGACGCTGAAGTCGGCGTTCTCCCGGAACCCCAGGTCGCGCAGGGTGGCCACCAGCTCGGCCGAGTTCTTGCGGGGGCCGCCGTGGTAGACCAGCATCCGCACCTTGTCCGGCACGGGGAAGCGGCCGTGCAGGCGCGAGAACTCCACCTTGTCGATGGGGTGCGGGTGGAGCGACAGGTGGCGCACCGCCGCCACCGCCCAGTCATGGCAGGCGGCGACCCGCGGGTCGCGCGCCGCCACGCGGCGCATGGCCACGTCGTTGCTCAGCACCACCAGGGCGTACTGGCCTTCCAGCCAGCGGTAGGTTTCGGCCACCGCGTCCAGGGGGGCGTCGTAGCCATGGCGGCGGAAGGCGCCGTGGCGCCACTTGTCCACGTCGAAGTTCATGTTCTCCACGACCACCGAGCGCTTCCAGGTGCGCAGGGCCGGGTGCGGCAGGAAACTGACGAGAACGTCGCGCCCGCGCGGCGCCAGGGGCGCCGTCCACGGCGCGAAGGCCACCCGCCGCCCGAAGCGGGCGGTCAGCGCCTCCGTCACGAAGCGGCTGATCTGGGCGTGCCAGTGCCGCGTCGCCGGATAGGCGTCGGGCGGCTGCGGGAAGGAGACGTGGATGACCGGATCGCTCACCGCCCGCCCTCCCCCGCCCCGGCCCCGGCCCCGCCGGGCACGTCGGCCCCGTCGGGCACGTCGATGGCCGCCGGCGGCAGGCCGGCGCACCGCCGCCGCCACGCCGTGCGGAAGGCCGCCTCGACCGACCGGGCGTAGCCCGCCTCGTCCATCAGGGCGGAGCCGGCCACGCGCGCCCGCAGCCCGTCGCGCTGCGCCGCCAGGAAGGCGGGATCGCCGGCCAGGCGGACGGCCAGCGCCACATAGGCGTCGTCGTCGCCGGTCACCAGCGCGTCCAGCCCGACCGCGCCCAGCAGCGTCGCACCCCAGCGGGAGATCATCGCCTCCCCGGCCCGGTTCAGCACCGGCACGCCCATCCACAGGGCGTCGCAGATGGTGGTGCCGCCGTTGGCGAAGACGGGGTCCAGCGCCACGTCGACGCGCACGTAATCCTCGTAGGGGTCGGGGGTGATGCCGCGCAGCAGCAGCCGTTCGCGCCCTACGCCCAGGGCGGCGAAGGCGTCCAGCAGGCGCCGGCCGAGGCCGCCGGACGGGTCGAGGCCGCGCCATTTCAGCAGCAGCCGCGCGCCCGGCACGGCGTGCAGGACGCGCGCCCACAGGGCGATGGTCGGCGCGTTGACCTTGGTGATGTTGTTGAAGGAGCCGAAGGTGAACACCCCCGCCGTCTCCGCCGGCGGCCGCGGCGGCGGGGCGAAGGGCGATTCGGCCGGGCGGTAGCACAGCACGCAGCCGGGCAGCCGGATCAGCCGCTCCGACCGGCGGGCGTCGGCGCCGGGCGGCGCGACCCGGCGGTCGGCGAGCTGGTAGTCCATGGCCGACAGCCCGGTGGTGTTGGGATAGAGGGGCAGGCTGACCTGCACCGGCGCCGGCCGGCGCAGGAACAGGGGCATGCGGTTGCGCGACATGTGGCCGTCGCAGTCCACCAGCACGTCGATGCCGTCGGCGCGGATCAGCGCCTCCAGCTCCCCGTCGTCGAGGCCGGCCACGGCGCGCCAGCGGTCGGCGGCGGCGCGGAAGCGGTCGGTGGCGGCGTCGTGGCGCACGTCGTTGTGGTAGCAGGTGACCTCCACCGCCCGCCGGTCGTGGCCTTCGATCAGCGGCAGCAGGAAGTGATAGCCGGGGCCGGGATAGCGCTGGAAATCGGGCGACAGATAGCCGACGCGCAGGCGCCGGTCGGGATCGCCGCCCGCGGCCGGGACGGACGGTGGTGCCGCCGACGGCGGCGGCGGCGGCGGCACGAACCGCTCGAACCGGCGGTGTTCGGCGTACACGGCGTCGAGGTCGGCCGTTTCGTCGAAGCACAGGCAGAACAGCAGGTTGGACCGGACGGTGGCGTCGCCCGGCGCGCGCTCCAGGGCGGCGCGGAACTGCGCCGCCGCCTCGGCGTTGCGGCCGAGCGCCATCAGCGCCACCCCGAGGTTGGAGCGGGCCAGCGCCTCATGCCGTGCCGCACCGGGGATCAGCGCGCGCTCCAGGGGCGTCACCGCCTCCTCCGCCGCACCGGACTCCAGCAGGCCCATGCCCACGTTGATCCAGGCGACGGCGTTCGCCGGCTCCAGGGCCAGGGCGCGGCGGTGCCGGGGCAGCGCGTCCGCAGTGCGCCTGAGGGCCTGGAGGGCCGAGCCGGCGTTGGCCGCGGCCGTGGCGTCGCCGGGCGCCAGACGCACCGCCCGGCGGGCCGGGAGAATCGCGTCGTCGCGTCCCTGCACCGCCAGAGCCACCGCCAGCCCCGACAGGCCGTCGGCATGGGCCGGCTCCAGCGCCAGAGCGCGGCGGTACCATGCCGCGGCCGCGGCGGCCCGGCCCCGGCCGTGCTCCATCCCGGCCAGCCGGCGCAGCGCATCGGCGGCGTCCGGCAGCAGCCGCACGGCGCGGGCCAGCCAGCGCACCGCCGCCTCCGGGGCGCCGGCGTCGGCGTGGCTGTCGCCCAGCACCTTGGCCGCTTCGCCGTGGTCGGGGACCAGCGCCAGCACGCGGCGGCAGGCGGCGGCGGCCCCGGCGGTGTCGCCGCCGGCGTGGCAGAGGCCGGCGGTCTGCTCATGGGCCTGCACCAGCAGCGGCGCCCGGGCGGCGGCGTCGCGGAAGGCCGCCAGCGCCTCCCCCGGACGGCCGGCGTCGCGCAGGGCGGCCCCGCGGTTGAAGGCGGCGGCCGCCAGCCCGGGGTGCAGCGCCACCGCGCGGCCGTACCACGCCGCGGCCGGCAGGGGCCGCCCCCCGTCGTACAGGGCGTCGCCCAGGCACGAGGCGGCTTCCGCGTGGTCCGGGGCGAGGGCCAGCAGGCCCCGCCACCCCTGCGCCGCCGCGTCGGCGCGGCCGGCGCGGGCCGCGGCGGCGGCGGCCAGCCGGTGGTGATCGGGCTCCAGGGGTGCCAGGCGGGCGGCGGCGGCGTAGGCGGCGGCGGCCTCGCCAAAATGTCCGCCCGCCTCCAGCAGGCGGCCGAGGTTCAGGTGGAACAGGGGTTGGCGCCCGTCCGCCTCGACGGCGCGGCGGATGCGGGCGATGCCCGCCTCCGCCCGGCCGGTTGCCGCGTCGATCAGGCCCAGCAGGTGCAGGGCATCGGGCTGGCCGGGCGTGCCGCGCAGCACCGCCTCGTACAGCGTGCGCGCATCGTCCAGGCGGCCGTCGCGGTGAAGCGCCACGGCGCGGGCCAAACGGTTATCGACGCCGGCGGCGGGCTTCGGGCGGCGGGAGGGCTTCATGGAGGGTCCGCGGGCTGGCATGTGCGACCGGGCGATAGTGGGGTCGCGCTTCACCCCTTGGCAAGGCCCGGCGACGATCGAACACCGAGTCGGCCCCGCCCGGGCGGGAAACGCCGGCCGTTCCCGCGCATCTTCGCCGTGCAGCAGGCATCACGATGTGTATCGTCGCCCGGCACGACGGTCGATCCCTCTCTCGGCCGGCTCGTCATGCCCTTCGGATGACGCCCAATTCCACGCGGGGATCTGCGACAAATTCGCCGTGCACGTGCGCTGAACGCCCGGGACCCGTCGGCAAACGCATGGGGCGGCCCCGGTGGCACACCCCGCGGATGTGACCACCCGGTTCTGATTTCAGCATTCCATCAACGACTTGCCGATATTCATTGGCCCTGCGAACTGTGTGGATTTTCCTAAAAGTTTCTCGGGTGTTAAGGCATCCTTAAGCATAAGGCAAGTCATCCGCCCCGGCACCCAAGTTGACATGATCGCCTCCCGAATGGCATAACCGGCACAAGATCAGGGGTTACCAATAACTTCATACACGAACCAAGTAGCCCTGACAGAACAAGACTCATGGACGGCGAGGAAACGATGCAACCATTGGCGTTGGCATCTGCGCTCCTTTTGTGTCTGACGGCTCCCGCTTTTGCTGCGGGATCGGCCGCGAATGCTTCCCGAGCGGCCGCCATGGCGGAAGGGGAACCGGCATTCATTGCGGGGACCACGCCGTCGGTCCGGCCCGATCGTGCCCCGGCCGTCGCGGCGATCGCACGCGATGCGGGGTGGTACGCCGGCGCGCTGAGCGGCGTCAGCGCTCCTTATCCGCAGAGCCTCAAGTTCCTCGAGGACCAGGGGAACTGGTACACGCCCTTCACGAAGCCGGGCATGCCCGGCCCCTATGACCTGCGGCGCTGGCACACCCCCTGAGGGAATTGGCAGCCCCGGCCGGTCGATCACTGCAAGGCAACGGCGAACGTTCGGCGTTCCGCAAACGGCTCCGGCCGGCTCGGCCTTCCGTTACCCCGCGGGTGCGCCCGCTCGACGAGACTTCGGCGGCGCCCCGCCGGAACGCACGGCCGCACGCACGGCCGGCGAAAGATACACGCATCCAAATCAATGAACCTGCATCAAGGAGGAATCGGATGAACAAGGGTCTGCGCACCGCTCTGATCGCGGCGGCACTGGTGACCGGCATGGCCACGGCATCGGTGGCCGTCGCCCAGGGCATGAGCGGTATGTCCGGCATGGGTGGGATGGGCGGCATGTCCGGCATGATGCCGCAGGGCATGGGCGGCATGTCCGGCATGGGCGGAATGTCCGGTATGGGCGGCATGGGTGGCATGTCCGGTATGGGCGGAATGGGCGGCATGTCCGGCATGGGCGGCATGTCCGGCATGGGCGGCATGTCCGGCATGGGCGGAATGGGCGGCATGTCCGGTATGGGCGGAATGGGCGGAATGTCCGGCATGGGCGGCATGGGCGGCATGAGCGGCATGAGCGGAATGGGCGGCATGGGCGGCATGTCCGGCATGGGCGGCATGTCCGGCATGGGCGGAATGGGCGGCATGGGCGGAATGGGCGGAATGTCCGGCATGGGCGGCATGTCCGGCATGGGCGGCATGTCCGGCATGGGCGGAATGGGCGGCATGTCCGGTATGGGCGGAATGGGCGGCATGTCCGGTATGGGCGGAATGGGCGGAATGTCCGGCATGGGCGGCATGGGCGGCATGAGCGGCATGAGCGGAATGGGCGGCATGGGCGGCATGTCCGGCATGGGCGGCATGTCCGGCATGGGCGGAATGGGCGGCATGTCCGGTATGGGCGGAATGGGCGGCATGTCCGGTATGGGCGGAATGGGCGGCATGTCCGGCATGGGCGGCATGCAGGGGAACTGACCCCGGACGCCGGTACCGGGCGTCGGTGGGTCTCCCGCCGGCGTTCGGTGCCGCCGGGCGGCATCCGCCGCCTCTCGCGGACGCTCCGGACACCCGCCGGAGCATGAGGGCACGCGGTCGGCCCGGTTCGGCGCCGGGTCCGGCCCGTTGCCGTCCGCCGCCTCACCGGGCAGCGGTCACCGCCGCACCGACACACCCCCGAACGTCAACCCTCGACCGTCGCAGGGGCCGGCACAATGACGTCGAACAGTCCGAGAAATGTCCCGTCGATGGCCTATTTCGTTGGCCTTTTCCTGATGCTGGGTCTGGTTCTGTGGGCCCTTCCGCCCGACCGCGGCGCCGCCACCAAGATGGCCCCCGCCGAGCGGACCGCCGCAGCACCGGCAGCACCGGCAGCACCCGCCGCGGTCGAGACACGGCCGACGTCCGCCGCGGCGGCACCCGCCGAACCGGCGGTCCCGACCGCCGTCATTCCGGCCGCCGCCGCCGTGGCAGCCGCGGCGGCCCCGGCGGCGGCGACCGTTGCGGTGCCGGTCCGGGAGCCCGGGGCGGATTACGACGCGGCACGCTGGTCACCGCTGCACTTCAGGCCCGCGATCGACACGGCCACCAACGAACAGTGCCTGGAATGTCACCGTGAAGTGCTGGAGCCCTCGGTGCGCACGGCGTCGCCGGCCGGCCTCCCCGCCGCCGTCACGCTGGCGTGGTACCAGACGCTCGACACCTACGCCGGGCCGCAGGACACCTTCCACCGCCGTCATCTCGTCAGCGGCATGGCGCAGGACCTGATGGACCTGCAGTGCACCTTCTGCCATCGCGGCTCCGACCCCCGCGAGGAGGCGCCGGTGCCGCCGACCCTGACCGACGCCGGCTTCACCCTGCGCAAATCGGTCAATCCCGAGACTTCGTGCCTGGCCTGTCACGGCCGCTTCCCGTGGGAGCACATGGAAGGGCTGGCCGGGCCCTGGGAGCATGAGCGCGAAACCTACGAACCGGAACCCGGCACCAACGGCTGTCTCGCCTGCCACAACAGCGAGGCCGGTTTCCGCAGCGTGCGCCACCGGGTCAGCTATCTGAAAGCCGAGGCGATCGAGGCCGCCGCCGAAACCAACGCCGACACCTGCTACGGCTGCCACGGCGGGCGTTCCTGGTACCGCATCTCCTATCCCTATCCGCGCCACCCCTGGCCCGACATGCCCGAGGAGACGCCGGAGTGGGCGAAGGGCCGCCCCGCCGCATCCGACCCGCGCTACGCCCTTCCCAAGGAATGAGAGCCGCCATGAGCCACGACGACCGCACCCACATCCTCGGCTCCGCGCTGAACGTCTCGCGCCGCGGCTTCATCCAGGGCGCCGCCGCGACGGGCGCCGCCACCGGCCTGTTCCGCAGCGTGGCGCCGCAGGAGGCCAAGGCGTTCGCCTACGCCCCCTACCCCACCGACGACGAACTGGTGACGGTGCCCACGAGCTGCGCCCACAACTGCGGCTCGCGCCACATGCTGGTGGCCCACAAGAAGGGCGACGTCATCGTCCGCCTGTCCACCGACGACGGCCGCTACCAGGGGCCCGAAGGCGGCTACGGCTACGACACCGAAGAGGTGCCGCAGCTCCGCGCCTGCCTGCGCGGCCGCTCCTACCGGGCCCGCCTCTATTCCGCCGAACGGCTGCTCTACCCCATGGTCCGCGTCGGCGCGCGCGGCGAGGGCAAGTTCAAGCGCGCGTCCTGGGACGCGGCGCTGGACTACGTGGCCGAGCGGATGGTGCACATCAAGAACGAGTACGGCCCGCAGGCCCTGCTGGACCAGAGCTACGCCGGCGCCTCCTACGGCGTTCTTCACAAGTCGGATCAGATCGAGGGGCTGCTCGGCCGCTTCCTCGGCATGTTCGGCTGCCGCACCTCCTCCTGGTCGGTGCCGTCCTACCAGGCGACCACCTTCTCCAGCCGCATGACCTTCGGCACCATCGAGGACGGCAACGAGGACGACGCGTTCGCCCATTCCAAGCTGATCATCATGTGGGGGTGGAACCCGGCCTACACCTTCCACGGCGGCAACACCTTCTATTACATGCGCCTGGCCAGGCAGCGCGGCTGCCGCTTCGTGCTGATCGACCCGCAGTACACGGACGCCGCCAGCTCCTACGACGCCTGGTGGATTCCCATCCGCCCCGCCACCGACGCGGCCATGATGGCCGGCATGGCCTATTACATCTTCACGCAGAACCTTCAGGATCAGGACTTCATCAACCGCTTCACCCAGGGAATGGACCCCGGCACCATGCCGGACTGGGCGCGGGGGCAGGAGAGTTTCCGCGATTACATCCTCGGCACCTCCGACGGCACGCCCAAGACGCCGGAGTGGGCCGCGGCCATTTGCGGCGTGCCGGCCACCGACATCATCAAACTGGCCGACCTCTACGCCCGCACCAAGCCGGCGGCGCTGAAGGCGTCGTGGGCGCCCGGCCGCAACTCCAACGGCGAGCAGTACAACCGCATGGCCGCGGCGCTGCAGGCGATGACCGGCAACATCGGCAAGCTGGGCGGCTGCGCGGAGGGGGTGGGCAAGGGCTGGCACGCCGAGGCGGTGGCCTATCCCTACGACGAGTTCGCCAACGTCTGGTACGCCTCCATCAAGTCGGACCGCTGGGCGCACCTCGTGCTCAACTATCCCAACCTGAAGCGGGAGGAGATCGGCCTGTGGCCGCGCGGCGACCATCTGGACGGCGTCATCCCCGACATCCGCGGCATCTTCTGGCAGGGGTCCAACTGGTTCAACCAGCTTCCCCACATCAACAAGCAGATCGACGCGATCAAGAAGCTGGACCTGGTGGTGTGCAACGACAGCACCATCACCCCGTCCGGCCTCTACGCCGACGTGCTGTTCCCCGTCGCCACCCATTTCGAGCGGCATGACGTGGCCCTGCCCTGGTACAAGGGCCACTACTACATCCACCGCCCCAAGGTCATCCAGCCGCTGGGCGAGTCGAAGACCGACTTCCAGATCTACACCGAGCTGGCCTGGCGGCTCGGCTTCGGCGACCGCTACAACCCGCGCGCCACGCGGGAATACTTCCACCACGACGACGCGGTGGACGAAGCCTATCTTTCGGCCTGGTGGGAGCGGGTGCAGCACCACCAGGGGGTCGACATCTCGTGGGATGAGTTCAAGACGCGCGGAACCTACAAGTTCCGGCTGCCGCGCCCCCACGTCGCCTTCCGGGACCAGATCGAGAAGGGCATCCCCTTCCAGACCCCGTCGGGCAAGATCGAGATCCTGTCGACCACGCTGGCGCAGACGACGGACTTCACCCGCACCGCCTGGGGCTACCCGATCCCGGCCATCCCCAAGTGGGTGGAGCCGTTCGAAAGCCTGAACCACACGGACAAGACGGCGGAGCACCCCTTCCACATGGTGACGCCGCACCCGCGCTGGCGCACCCATTCCATCTTCCACAACATCCCCTGGCTGCGCGAGACCTATGACCAGGAGGTCACCATCAACGCCGCCGACGCGGCGGCGCTGGGCATCGCCACGGGCGACACGGTGGAGGTGTGGAACGAGCGCGGCCGCATCGTGCTGCCCGCCTATGTGACGGAGCGGGTCATGCCCGGCGTCTGCGTGGTGCACGAGGGGCCATGGCTGGACCTGGACGCCGACGGCGTCGACCGCTCCGGCAACCCCGACTTCCTCACCCTGGACGAGCCGAGCCCGGCCGGCGGCTTCGCCTACAACACCATCCTGGTGAACATGCGCAAGACCGACCTCAACCACCGGCCGGGCTGGGACCGGATCGCCACCTCGCGGTCGCACGTGTTCCGCCGCGGCGTCTGACCCGTGATCGTTAGGAGACCGCACCCATGGCCGACAACACGGACAAGACCCGCATCCAGGTGGCGATCAAGGAGAGGAAGCGCGTCGGCTATACGCCGGTCGTGCCCGACACGCAGCTCGGCTTCGTCCACAACAACGTGGACTGCATCGGCTGCCGCGCCTGCGAGATCGCCTGCAAGGACAAGAACGGCCTGCCGCCGGGCCCCCGCTTCCGCCGCGTGATGTACGTGGAAGGCGGGCGGTTCCCCGACGTGTTCGCCTATAAGGTCAACATGTCCTGCAACCACTGCGCCGAGCCCGCCTGCCTTCCCACCTGCCCGACCGGCGCCATCTTCAAGCGTCAGAAGGACGGGATCGTCGACATCGACTCCACCCTGTGCATCGGCTGCCGCCGCTGCGAAGCCGCCTGTCCCTTCGGGGCACCGCAGTTCGACCCGACCACCAACACGGTGTCCAAGTGCAACATGTGCGTCGACGAGATCGACGCCGGGCGCAAGCCCTACTGCGTCATGGGCTGCATGATGCGGGTGCTGGACATCGGGCCGATCGACAAGATCCGCGACGGCACCCATCCCACCAAGGCCATCGGCCCCGGCGACCACACCGTGCGCCAGGTCCGCAACATGGCGAACCCGGACCTGACCAACCCCTCCATCGCCTTCGTTCCCCATCCCAAGGGACGGGTGGAAGGCTAAGCCCATGCACGACGGGACCACCCCATGGACAGCCTGAGCCCCGAGTCCGTCGCCGCGACGTTCGCCCGCGGCGCGGCCGCGGACCTGCGGTGGCTGGCCCGCCTGCACGACCGCGAACCGACCGCGGCGCTGCTGGCGGAGCTGGCCGCGGCCCCTCCCGCGGAGTGTCTGGCCCTGCGGCTGGACGGGGAGGACGCCGCCCGCGGGTTCGATCTGCTGGCCCGCACGCTGGCGGAGCCGGTGACGCCGGCCCTGCTGGAGGAGCTGGCGGTGGACTTCGCTGCCATCCACCTCAACCACACCTACCGCGCCGCCCCCATCGAGTCCGTCTGGGTCCACGACGAACCGCTGGTGCGCCAGGAGGCGATGTTCGCGGTGAAGCGCTGGCACCGCCGCGCCGGCGTCGAGCCGGCCGACGACCAGCGCCGCGACCCCGACCATCTGGTGCTGGAGCTGCACTTCCTGGCGGTCCTGTGCGAGCGCGCCGGCGACGACGCGGCCGCCCTGGACGACGTCGTGGCGTTCCTGGACGAGCACCCCCTGCGCTGGGTCCCCGCCTTCTGCGGCCGCGTCGCGACGCGGTGCGCCACCCCCTTCTTTGCCGGGGCGGCCCTGCTGACGGGGGCCTACCTGGAGCGGCTGCGCACGGTGCTGGGTGCTGCCCTCGGCCGGCCGCGGCCGGCCGCCTGCGACGAAAAGGTCAGTTCCCGCAGCGATCGTCCTTGCGGATGATGGCCCGGACGGCCGAGCCGGGCCGCCGACGGGAGGAGCGTTCATGGGCAGCAGCATGGTCGGCCGCTTCAGTCTCGCCCGCGACACCTGCACCGCCGGCCTGCCGCGCCTTCACGCGGAGCGGTGCGTCCACCGGATAGCCGCCGTCGCCACCTGCCGGGCCTGTGCCGACGCCTGCCCGCGCGGCGCCTGGAGCGTCGACGACGGCGGGGTGAGCCTCGACGCCGCCCGGTGCGACGGCTGCGGCCTGTGCGTCCCCGCCTGCCCCGAGGGCGTCATCGCCACCCCTCACCGCCCGGTGCGGCGCCGCGACGCCGCCGGCCCCCTGGCTATGGCCGCGTGCGGCCAGAGCGGGCTGGCCAACGGCCGCGAGGGCGTGGTCGGTGTGCTGCCCTGCCTCAACGCCATCGGACTCGCCGATCTGATCGCGCTGTACGGTGCCGGCGTGCGCCGGCTGGTGGTGACCGGCGGCGACTGCGCCGCCTGCCCCACCGGGTGCTCCACGGCGGTACGGCTGGACACGGCGGTGGCGGAGCTGAACCGGCTGCTCGACGGGCGCGGCCTGCCGCCGCTGGCCCTGCGCCGCCGCTCCCCGACCCCGTGGCGGGCGCAACTCCGCTTCGACACCGAGCCGGACGGGGGGCCGGACGGGGCACCGGGCATCGGGCGGCGCGCCCTGCTGCGCATGGTGGCGGCGCCGCCGGCCGCGGATCCGCCCCCGGCCGCCGGTCGGGCGCCCGCCCGCCTGCTGCCGCCGCCGGCACCCGGACGGACGGACGACACGGTTCCCTGGCCATGGGTGCCATCGCTGGACGCGGCGCGCTGCACCGCCTGCGGCGCCTGCGCCCGCCTGTGCCCCCACGGCGCCATCCGCCTGGACCCCGACCCGCCCGCCTTCCACCTGGAGCCGGCGGACTGCACCGGCTGCTGTCTGTGCACCGACGTGTGCACCGAGGACGCGGTGATCCTGGAACGGCTGGCCCCCCGGCGCCAGACCACCCTGCCCCTGGAACGCCATCGCTGCCGCGCCTGCGGCGTCGAGGAGCTGTCTCCCGCCGCCCGTCCCGCCGCCGCGGACGGGCTGTGCCGCATCTGCCGCACCACCCGCCGCACCGCACGCCTGTTCCAGGTGCTGGATTAGGCCCGCTCCCCCCGCGAACGGGGGCGCCGTCAGGCCGCGCCCGCGCCGCGCCCGCCGAGCCAGGCGCCGAGCTTCATGTCGACGCCGAGGATGTGGCCGGACAGCCATTTGCCGAGGAAGCCCAGGACGAACGCCCCCTGCTCTCCGCCGGCGTCGAGGGCGTTGTTCACGTCGTGAAGCTGGCGCACGAAGCTGTCGTGCATCGCCTTGTGGGCGGCGTAGTCGGGATAGCCGTACTCCCGCATCAGCCGCTCCTCGCGGTCGAAATGGGTGTCGCAGTAGGCCAGCAGTTCGACCAGCACGCCTTCGATCTCGGCATCGCCCCGGTTCTCGTTGACCGCGTCGACGAAGGCGTTGAACAGCTCGAACAGGCGGCGGTGGTCGGCGTCGATGCCGCCGTGGCCGACCCCGTAGGAGTCCTGCCAGGTCACGCCGTCCCAGCGCGGCCGTTCGTGGGCGCCGGGTTTCATGGTCCGGGCCTGTATGGAGTGCGTCATGGCGTTTCCCCGCGTCCGTTATGGCCATAATTTTTGTATGGATTTATTAGCCCGGCGGACGATCGGGGCCAAGGCGGCAATCTGTCTCATGAGGCCGGATCAGGACACCGCGGCCAGCGGCAGGTTCACCAGCAGGTTCTGGGGCTTCAGGCGCACCCGCCGGTCGGCGTCCATGGCCAGCGCCAGATAGACCGGCCGGCCGGCGATGTCGGCGCGCATCGCCGCGGGGTCGGCGAACTCCAGGCGGAACAGGGAGAGGATGCGGGCCAGCCGCTCCTCCTCCACCGGCTGGCCGCGGTAGAGGTCGTTGAGGATGGCCGACCCCTCGGCGTCCAGCCCGACGTGCCACACCCAGCGCTCGTCCCGGATGGTCTGCACCGGCTGGATGGACACCCGGACCGCCAGGAAATGGGCGACCCAGGACTCCAGCACGCGGGACAGCGCGTCCAGGCCGGCAGCGCCGAAGGTAATGTCCAGCACCGTGTCGTGGCGGCCGGCCCGCGCCCAGTATTCCTCCTGCGTGCGCTCGTCCAGCACGTCCAGCTCCACCGAACGGGGCGCCATGCCGGCCTCCGTCACCAGCCGGCCGAGGCTGCCGAAGCCGCCGGTAGCGGCGTGCATTTCCACCGTCTCGGCGTCGGCGAGGCGCACCCGGCCGCCCTCGACCGAGGCGATCTGGGTGCGGAACAGCAGCTCCCCCGCCCGCACCCGCAGGGCGGACGGCGTGCCCTCCAGGATGCCGCGCAGGATGGCGTGAACGAGCTGGTCGAGGAACAGCCCCGGCACCCCCCGCGCGCCCTCGCGGAACAGGGCGAGATAGGCCGCCTCCAGCGTGCCGCCGGCCAGCAGCCGGTCGCGGAAGGCCAGCCACACCCGCCAGTTCGCCACCGCGTCGGGGTCCGCGGGGGCGCTCACCTCCGCCTCGCTCACGGGGCGGGACGGCGCCTCCATCAGGCGGGCGTGCAGGGCGCGCTCGGCCGCGCAGCTCTCGGCCACCGGCGCCATCTCCGGTCGCGCGAGATAGGCGCGCAGGAAATCGTCGGTAACCGCCAGCCGGCCGTCGGCGTCGCGGCGCAGCAGGTGATAGCCGCTTTCGCTCCAGAAATCGGGCATCTCGGTCCTTTACGCGGCAAGGATGGGGGCGAGGAACGCGTCGATGTCGGCCCACACGCGGTCGCGGATGGGATCACGCTCCATCAGCACCTCGTGGCGGGCGTCCGGGTAGGTGACCAGCGTGCAGCAGCCGAAGCGCTGCGCCACCAGGGGATGGACGGTGGCGTCGACGATGCGGTCGTCGGGGGCACTCAGCAGCAGCACCGGCGTGCGCACGGACTCCAGCGGCAGTTCCGCGCGCACCGCGTCGGCGGCGCGCAGCGCGGCGCGCACCCAGCCGAACGTGACGCCGCCGACGCGCAGCTCCGGCCGGCGACGGAAGGCGTCGTGGAAGACGGCGTAGCGGGCGGGATCGCCGGTGATGGGGTTGTCGGGATCGAACGCGCCCTCGGCCGGGTCATAGTCGCGCTGGCCCGGCGCGTAAGCGGTGGCGAAGCCGGTGGCGCAGGCCACCGCGGCCAGGATCGCCGCCGCCCGGCGCGGCCACGGCGCGGTGCGGATGTCGTGCATGGGGGCGGACAGCACGGCGGCGGCGAACAGTTCCGGCTCCGCGGCCAGGTAGAGCGTTGCCGCCATGCCGCCCATGGAATGGGCGAGCAGCACCATCGGCCCCTCCGCCGCGGGCAGCACGACCCGCTCGACGAACAGGGCGAGGTCGTCGCGCAGCACGTCGAAATCATCCAGATGGTGCTTTTGCGGGTTGCCGGAGGGGCGGGTCGACAGGCCCTGGTTGCGCCAGTCCAGCGAGAAGACCTGAAGGCCGCGCGCCAGCAGCGCCTCCGCCGTCTCCTGGTACTTCTCCACGAACTCCGCCCGGCCGGTCAGCATGACCACGGTGCCACGAAGCCGTCCGGATGGCCGCCATGCGGCGGTCCGCAGGACCGCGCCGTCCGGCGTCTCCAGGCTGCCGAAGACGGGCACCGCCCGCGTCATCGCCAACGCCTGCGCCATCATCCCCTCCCATCCCATCCGCACCGGCCAGGGCCGGAGGAGGAGTGAACCACTCCCCGGCCCGCCGGTCCAGAGGCACAGGCGGGCGAGCCGCTCCGGCCGGTTCGGTCAGGTGCCTTCGCTGGGAGCCACGGGCATGCAGCGCTGGCCCGCCCGCTGCAGGCGTTCGCAGATGGAGCGCGCATCCTTCTCGTCGAAGCCGAGGAGCCGCGCGCGGTAGACCGTGCCGCGGCTGGTGGGCACGGCGGTGATGGTCTTCTCCGCATCGGCCAGCAGTTGCGGCAGCTTCTGCGAGGCCCGCGTCAGCGCCTGCTGGCTGGACGCCCGGTTGGAAAAGGCGCCGACCTGGACGCCCCACACGTCGCCGGCACCGGCCCTGGCGGCGGCGGGCACCGCGCCCGGCTTGGCCGCGGCCGCCCGGGGTGCGGTGCCCGCGGCCAGGGTCGCCGGCTTCTTGTCGGGAACGGGGGCGCCGGCGACCACCGCCTGCACCGTGGCTGCCTTGGCGGCACCGCCCGGCGGGGTCGGCTTGGCGTCGGGCACCGGGGCAGAGCGGGACGACGGCAGGCTGGCGACCAGCGCCGGGATGTCCCGCACCGGAGCGCGGCGGCCGAATCCGTCATCCAGCAGCGACGCCACGCGGTTGTCGCGCCACGCGGTGGAGGGGCCGCCCAGCACCACGGCGATCAGGCGCCGCCCGTCGCGCACCGCCGAGGCCGCGAGGTTGAAGCCCGAAGCGTTGATGTAGCCGGTCTTGATGCCGTCCATGCCGTCGTAGCGCGACATCAACCGGTTGTGGCTGTGAAGCTGCTTCCCGCCATACGTGAAGGAGCGGCGTCCGAAATAGGAGTAATACTTGGGATGGTCGGCGATCAGCGCCCGCGACAGGACGGCCATGTCGCGCGCCGTGGTGACCTGGGCGGTGTTGGGCAGGCCGGAGGCGTTGCGGAAGACGGTGGCGTTCATGCCGAGCTGGCGCGCCTTGCGCGTCATCATCTCGGCGAAGCGCGTCTCGGAGTCGCCCAGCGCTTCCGCCAGCACGACGGCCGCGTCGTTGGCCGACTTGGTGACCAGCGCCAGGATCGCCTGCTCCACCCGCAGCGTGCTGCCGGCCCGCAGGCCCAGCTTGGTCGCCGGCATGCTCTGCGCGTGCTGCGACACCGGCAACGCCTGGTCGAGCTTGATGCGGCCGGCGTCCAGCGCCTCGAACGCCAGGTAGAGGGTCATCATCTTGGTGAGAGACGCCGGGAAGCGAGTCGCGTCGGCGTCTTCGTGGTGCAGCACCTCGCCCGTGCGGGCGTCCATCACGATGGCCGCGTATTTCGACGCGAGTGCGGGGCCGGCCGCCAGCATCGCCACCAGGGCGAACACCCCGGCCAGCATGCGGCATGCGGCGCGCGCCGGCGTTCGTTCCGCCGCCGGAACGACGAACGATCGCCCTCGGGCGTGAACAAGGCGCGGCGTCACGGTCATGGTGCCCCCGGAAAAGCTGTCATTGCGGCCAGCGGCGCAATGGTAAATTCCAGACAAATCAGTGTCTAGCGGGAATTCGTTAATTTCTTGCTTCCGGAAGAGGCTCCGCCCTGTGACGAAAAGGGGGCCGGCGGACCGCTCCGGACGGCGTAGACCGCCCGCGCGCGGGGGATGGCGCAGGCTCCTCTACTCACGCCGCCGGGAAGGCGCTATATGTTATGGCATGTCTGGCATCGCACGCGGCATTCTCCTGGTGGCCGTCCTGGCGGCGGCGGGCTGCGCCTCTCCCGGCGCGGTGGACAATCCCGTTGCCCGAAAGCTGACGTGGCTGAGCTACCTGGCCGGCGACGACCTGCGCGACGCCTGCCGCACCCGCGGCACCGGCGCCGGCGACCGCTTCCGTCTGGTGTTCAACGCCGACTACAATCGGCACGTGCGCACCTACGATGTGATCGGCGATGCCGAGAACGGCGGTGCCGTGCTGGAGGCCCGGGTCATCCAGGCCACCGACATCGCCCGCGTGGACCTCAACGACCCGCTGGGGCCCGGCCGCGGCGCGGTGGCGACCACCCGGCTGACGCCGCACCAGTTCGCCAGCTTCGTGCTGAGCCTGCACGACAGCGGCGCCTTCGATCCGCTGCCGCAGCGCCTGCTGCTGCCGTCCAACGGCATCTACTGGCTGGTCCAGGGCTGCCATGCCGGCAACTGGTTCTTCAACGCCTACCCCTACCCGTCCGACCGCTTCGCCGACGTCCGGTTCGGCGGGCCGCTGGGCGCCGCGGACGCCACGGGCGTGCCCTTCCCGGCCCTGCCGCCGCCCCACGCCGCACCCCGGCGCCTGCCCGACGGCGGGGCGCTGGACGACGCCGGGCCGCTGTTCTCGGTCGAGGTGGACGCCGACGGTATCGTCGGCCCGACCCGGCCGTTCGGCGCGCTGATCGCCGCCCTGCGCCCGCCCGCCGCCGGCGCGGCGGATGGCGGGCGCTGACGTCGGGAGCGCTGCGCTACGCCGGCTCCCCGTCCACCTGGATGGTGCGCAGCCGCTCGGGCACCAGGGTTTCCACCCACGGACCATCGGGCATGCGGCGAGCCAGCTCGGTGATGTTGCGGTTCCACCACAGGCGCTGTTCGACCAGGTCGTCGTAATCGAAATTGGCCTGCCGCCACTGCTGATCGGCCGTGTTGTAGGTCACCAGGTCGATGGGAAATCCCACATCGGCCGAGGAAAAACGTGTGGAATCAAAGGACAGGTAGGCGATCTTCAGCGCCGTCTGCATGTCCGTGTCGAACTTCAGCGCCCGGTCCAGGATCGGCTTGCCATAGCCGGTGGCACCGATGGACAGATAGGGGGTGCGCTCGTCCACCTCGATCCAGTTGCCCTCGGGATAGACCAGGAACATGTAGGGTTCCTGGTCCTCGGCGAGTTGGCCGCCGATGAGGGCGTGCAGGTTGAAGTGCAGCTTGGAGGCGGCCAGGGCCTCCTTGTCCTCGTCCGCCACCTGGCGCAGGCAGCGGGTGAAGGCGGAGACGGCGTCGAGCATGGTGGGATACCCCTCGCCGCGGCGGCCCTGCATGTCCCGGCGCAGATAGGCCAGTGTCTTGTCGCGCACGCTGCGCAGGCCGGAGTTCATGATGAAGAACCGGTTGGCGCCGGTGCCCACCATGGTCACCTTGCGGGCCGAGGAAAGCTGCGTGCCGCTCGTGATCCGGCCATCCGACAGGGCCACCAGCCCGTCGCGGATCTTGATGCCGAGGCAATAGGTCATGTGCGAGGGATCCCGATTGAGGCGCCGCCGCCGGCGCGGCCCCGATTGGCGCACGGGGCGGTAAAGCTTCCGTTAAGGGAGTACCCCGTCCGCAGCGCCGGGTGGATTGTGCAGCGCACAGATTCCCGTTGACTCACGGGTGACCTGACCATAACTTGGTCATGTTGCAATGCAGCAAGGCTCGCCGCCCGCCGCGCGGCGATCGATAACGCCGCCAGCGCCGCGCCACCGGCCGCCCGCGGTCCGGTGTGAAGCCATAACGGAAGGAACGCGCAAACATGACCACCACCGTGAAGGGCAAGCCCGCCATCAGGACCATCGAAGACGTCGCCACCCGGGCCAAGGAAAATTTCGAGGGCATCGTCAAGGCCCAGCAGGAACAGGCCCAGAAGCAGTTCGAGCAGACCATGTCCGCCGCCAAGGAGCAGGTGGAGAAAGCGTCGGGCCAGCTGCTGAAGGGTTACGAGGACCTGACGGCGTTCAACAAGGACAACGTCGAGGCGCTGCTCCGGTCGGGCAGCATCGTCGCCAAGGGCGCGGAAGACCTCGGCAAGGAAGTCGTCGCCTTCGCCCAGGCCTCCTTCGACAAGCAGGTCGAGGCCGGCAAGGCCGCCCTGCAGGCCAGGAGCGTGCGTGAGCTGGTCGACCTCCAGAACGACTACTTCAAGGCGTCGGTCGACGCCTTCGTGGCGGAGAGCACCAAGCTGCACGAGATGTCGGTGCAGGTCGCCAACGCCGCCTTCGCGCCGCTGAGCGCGCGCATGAACGCCGCGGTCGAGACGTTCTCCAAGCCGCTGGCCGCCTGATCGGCTGCCGTCGGTCGACGACTGCACATCTTCGGGGCCCGGACGGCACGCCGTCCGGGCCCTTCGTGCGTCCGGGCGACCGGCCCGTCCGGAAGGCATCGACCGGCATAGGGTGCGGCGGATCGCCGCAGGTCGGCGCCGCAAGCTCATTGTGCGGTGCACAAAAATCCGTTGACATCGGCCCGCGATCCCATATATTGAGCCTTATGCTGCACCGCAACAAAGGCGGTGGACAGCGCCACGGACCACCACCCCCCGCGCCCGGTTGCCACGCATAAGGGGTCGGCGCGGATGACCAGGAACGCGAGGACACCGACATGAACGACCAGATCGCCACCATCGCCAAGAACATGGAATCCGCCGTCTCCCGCGCCAAGAGCAACCTGGAGGGTCTGACCAAGACCCAGCAGGAGCAGGTCGAGAAGGCCGCCGCCCAGCTCCTGAAGGGCTACGAGGAGCTGGCCGCTCTGACCAAGGAGAACGTCGACGCGCTGGTCCTGTCGGGCACCATCGTCGCCAAGGGCGCCGAAGAGGCCGGCAAGCAGATGGCCGCCTACACCCAGGCGTCCATGGAGAAGGGCGTTGCCGCCGGCAAGGCCGCCTTCACCGTGAAGTCCCTGCGCGAGCTGTTCGACCTGCAGAACGCCTACGTGAAGCAGTCGGTGGACAGCTTCGTGACCGAGAGCACCAGGATGCAGGAGCTGTCGGCCAAGATCGCCAACGAGGCGTTCGCCCCGATCAACGCCCGCGTCAACGCCACGGTCGCCAAGCTCTCCAAGCCCCTGGCCGCCTGACGACGGTGGCGCCGGGCTCTCAAGCCGGCGGGCACGGCGCCCCGCGACACGGACACCGGGAAGGCCCGGCGGCTTCGGCCGCCGGGCCTTTCTGCGTCCGGGTTCCCGCTCGCCCCGTCCCCTATTCCGGGGTAGGGATGACCGGCCGTACCGGAGCGGACATCTACCAAATGGGTGGAGAAGCGATGGCGCCCCTTCCCACGGCGCCGGGACTCCTCATATCATTCAGGGGGAGACACATCGCGATGATCGACTGTTGAGCCGATGGCGGATTCGGACAGACAAGGGGGCGAGGGCACCGGTACCGGCGTGACCGTCAAGGCCAAGCCGAAAACCAAGAAGCCCTCGATGTATAAGGTCTTGATGTTGAACGACGACTACACACCTATGGAGTTCGTCGTTCACGTCCTCGAACGCTTCTTCAGCAAATCGCGCGAGGAAGCGACGCGGATCATGCTGCACGTACACCGCAGAGGTGTGGGCGTGTGCGGCGTGTTCACGTACGAAGTTGCGGAGACGAAGGTGACCCAGGTGATGGACTTCGCGCGCCAGCACCAGCACCCGCTTCAATGCACGCTAGAGAAGGACTAGACTGACAGATGCTGTCGCGCAACCTGGAACAGACGCTGCATCGAGCGCTCGCGTATGCCAACGAGCGTCGGCACGAATACGCGACGCTCGAACACCTGCTGCTCGCGTTGACCGAGGATCAGGACGCGATGGCGGTGCTTCGGGCGTGCGGGGTCGACCTGGATCGCCTGCGCTCGGAACTCTCGGATTACCTCGACAACGAACTTGCGAACCTTATCACCAACAGGCCCGACGATGCCAAGCCTACGGCTGGTTTTCAGCGGGTTCTGCAACGGGCCGCGATCCACGTTCAATCGTCGGGTCGTGAGGAGGTGACGGGAGCAAACGTCCTCGTTGCCTTGTTCTCAGAACGCGAGAGCCACGCGGTCTACTTCCTGCAGGAGCAGGAAATGACCCGGTTCGATGCGGTGAACTACATCTCTCACGGGATCGCGAAGGCCCCCGGCCGCTCGGAGTCCAAGCGGGTGTCGGGAGCCGACGACGACGCGGCGGCGGAGAAGGTCGTGAAGAAAGGCAGCGAGGCCCTTGAGGCCTATTGCGTGAACCTGAACAAGAAAGCGGCGAGCGGGAAGATCGACCCGTTGATCGGCCGGGAGCAGGAGGTCGAGCGGACCATCCAGATCCTGTGCCGGCGGTCGAAGAACAATCCCCTCTACGTCGGTGACCCGGGCGTCGGCAAGACCGCCATCGCCGAGGGGCTGGCCCGCCGGATCGTCCACGGGGAAGTCCCCGAGGTGCTGAAGTCGGCCACCATCTTCGCGCTCGACATGGGCTCGCTGCTGGCCGGCACGCGCTACCGCGGCGATTTCGAGGAGCGGTTGAAGGCCGTGATCGGCGAACTGGAGGCGCACGACGGCGCCATCCTGTTCATCGACGAGATCCACACGGTGATCGGTGCCGGCGCCACCTCGGGCGGGGCCATGGACGCGTCGAACCTGCTGAAGCCGGCGCTCGCCTCGGGCGCGCTGCGCTGCATCGGCTCGACCACGTACAAGGAGTACCGCAACTACTTCGAGAAGGACCGTGCCCTGGTGCGGCGCTTCCAGAAGATCGACGTCAACGAGCCGACGATCGAGGATGCGGTGAAGATCCTCCAGGGGATCAAGCCCTATTACGAAAAGCACCACCGGGTGGCCTACACCAACGACGCCATCCGCTCCGCGGTGGAACTGTCGGCCAAGTACATCGGCGACCGCAAGCTGCCGGACAAGGCGATCGACATCATCGATGAGGTCGGCGCCGCGCAGATGCTGCTGCCGGAGAACAAGCGCAAGAAGAAGATCTCGGTCAAGGACGTGGAGGCGGTGGTCGCCAAGATCGCCCGCATCCCGCCGAAGTCGGTCAGCCGCGACGACAAGGAGGTGCTCCTCAACCTGGAGCGCGACCTGAAGACCATGGTCTTCGGCCAGAACAAGGCCATCGACGCGCTGGTCTCCGCGATCAAGCTGGCCCGGGCCGGCCTGCGCGAGCCGGAGAAGCCGATCGGCAACTACCTGTTCACCGGCCCGACCGGCGTCGGCAAGACGGAGGTGGCCCGCCAGCTCGCCCACACCCTGGGGATCGAGCTGACCCGCTTCGACATGTCGGAGTACATGGAGCGGCACACCGTGTCGCGGCTGATCGGCGCCCCGCCGGGCTACGTCGGCTTCGACCAGGGCGGTCTGCTGACCGATGCCATCGACCAGCACCCGCACTGCGTCCTGCTGCTGGACGAGATCGAGAAGGCGCATCCGGATCTGTTCAACATCCTGTTGCAGATCATGGATCACGGCAAGCTGACCGACCACAACGGCAAGTCGGTCGACTTCCGCAACGTCATCCTGATCATGACGTCCAACGCCGGCGCCGCCGACCTGGCCAAGCCCGTCATGGGCTTCGAGCGCCAGGCCCGGGTGGGCGAGGACATGGAGGCGGTGGAGAAGCTGTTCACGCCGGAGTTCCGCAACCGTCTCGACGCGATCATCCCGTTCGCGGCGCTGACGCAGGAGGTGATCGCCCGCGTGGTGGACAAGTTCATCATGCAGCTCGAAGCGCAGCTCGAAGACCGCGGGGTCACCATCGAGCTGACCGACGAGGCGCGGGAATGGCTGGGCCGCAAGGGCTACGACCCGCTCTATGGCGCCCGTCCCCTGGGCCGCGTGATCCAGGAGCACATCAAGAAGCCCCTGGCCGAGGAGCTGCTGTTCGGCAAGCTGGCCAAGGGCGGGCTGGTGCGGGTCCGCATCGAGGACGACAAGCCCGTCTTCGAGTATGTGGAAGGCAACCGCAAGCGCCGTTCCGATACCGACGAGGACGAGTTCGTCCACGAAATGGTCGAGTGACCGCGGGCACCGTTTCGCGGTCGAAACGAGTGAGGGTTGGATAAGCGAACGGGGGCCTTGCGGCCCCCGTTCGTCGTTGAGGGGTTACACCGGCTCCGGCACGGCGCCGATCGGATCACGCTGCGCGGCCAGTTCCCGTCCCAGCGCGTCGAACACGCCCTTGTTCCGGGCGATCACCGACTCCGCCAGACGGACCAGCGCGTCCAGATTGGGCTTCTGCGGGTTGTCCATCTCCTGGTCGGGCGGCGGGCTGCCGGCGGCCAGCGACGCCTGGAAGCGGGTGTAGCCCGTGCCCAGCGTCTCGCGGAGCTGGTAGTCCACGGTATCGGTGACACCGTCCATCAGCACGTTCAGCAGATGACCGGCCCACGGCAGGGCACCCCAGTCGGCGTCCCGGTCGAAGTTGCGGGTCTCCGCCATCTGCCCGGTGCCGACGGACACCATGCGATAGCGCGCCCCGGGGTACATGCGCTGGGCGGCGGCCAGGGCGCACATGCCGGGGTTGTTGGCGAACACCCCGCCGTCCACCATGGCGAAGGACTGGGGCTTGACGACGGCCAGCGACGGAATGCTGTCGATGGCGGCCGGCGGAAAATAGACCGGCGCCGCCGAGGTCGACCGTGCCACCTGCCACAAGGCGAAGTCGGGCTTGGCGTTGTCGCCCTGCGCGCGGGCGCTCCAGCTCTTGAACAGGTAGGGGTCGCGCGACAGCATGTCGTAGGCGGTGACCAGCAGATGGCACCGCTCCACCTGCGACAGCATGGTCTCGCTCAGCACCGCCTTCAGCACCGCTTCGATTTGCCGGCCTTCGTAGATCGGCTTGCGAAGCTGCTCGTACATGGCGATCAGCGTGTTGTAGTGGGCCTTTACGGTGTTGTAGATGCCAATGTACTTGATCCCCCAGGACCCGTTCTTGTATTGGTCGATGACCTGATCGACCAGCGCCTTGACCCCGGACGCCTGCTTCTTGATGGTGGTGGCGCGCGACCCGTCGGGGAAGATGTTTTCCCCTTCCTGATAGTAGAAGTCGAGCAACTGCTGCGCCGTCATCGGCGCGTCCGGCTTCGCCAGACCGGTGGCGAGGATACCGCCGGTGGACGTGCCGGCGATGAAGTGGAACACGTCGCACAGGCGGTCCGGCCCGCCCGCCGCACGGATGCTGTCCTCCAGCGCCACGAGAATGCGCGCCGAGAACACACCGCGGATGCCACCGCCGTCGATGGATAGGATGCGGATCGTCCGGTCCATGGATTCCTCTTATCTTGCGCCCCGCTCGCTTTTGAGGCGAGTGATATCGGCTTTGCCATCCTTGATCCGAGAAGCAATAGCCCACTGTCAACGGTCACGGGTTGTATACTCTTGCAGGACCGCGATTATGTGTCGCATGCGCGCGGGATTCCGGCCGGAATGGAAAGCACGACGAATCCCGGGCGCCGAAAGCGCTACAAGGAACGACCTGCCGACCATCCCCGGATGCCATGCCGGTCGCGCTGCGAGCCCCTGGCGGGCCGCGGCATCGGAACGGGTTGAGCCGCGCTCCGTCACGCCGCACAATCCGCAGCCCGAACCGTGTCCGGAGGCCCCCATGCCATTCGCCTTTCTCACCGGTGTCCGCGTCATCGACCTCGGCCAGTACCTGCCGGGCCCCTACGCCTGCCAGATCCTCGCCGACCTGGGGGCGGAGGTGGTGAAGGTGGAAGCGCCGCAGGGCGACCCGCTGCGCCGCCTGGGGCCGGTCGATTCCGACGGCACCACCTTCGCCTACAAGCTGCTGAACGCCGGCAAGACCGTGGTCCGCCTGGACCTGAAGAGCGACGCCGGCCGCGCCGCGTTCGAGGGGCTGGCGGCCGGTGCCGACGCGCTGGTGGAGAGCTACCGGCCCGGCGCGCTGGCCCGCCTGGGTCTGGGGCCGGACCGGCTGCGGGCGCTCAACCCGCGGCTTGTCCACGCCAGCCTGTCCGGCTGGGGCTACGACGGCCCCTACGCCGGGCGTGCCGGCCACGACCTGAACTACATGGCCGTCGGCGGCGGCCTGGCGGAATCCGGCACGGCGGAGCGGCCGACCATCACCTACCCGCCGGTCGCCGATTTCGCCAGTGCCCAGCACACGGCGCTGGCCGTGGTGGCCGCCCTGTTCGGCCGCGGACGGGACGGCGGCGGCGGCGGCGCCTTCCTGGACCTGTCGATCATGGAAACCGTCCTGGGCTGGCAGGGGCTGAACCTCACCGCGGCGGCGCGGGGCACTCTGCCCGCCCGCGCCACGGGGCTGCTGTCGGGAGGTGCCGCGTGCTACGGCGTCTATCCCACCGCCGATGGCCGCTTCGCCACCCTGTCGGCGCTGGAGGAGAAGTTCTGGGACGCCTTCTGCCGCGCCGTCGGCCGACCGGACTGGATCGCCCGCCGGGACGAGCCGCTGCCCCAGACGGCGCTGACGGCCGAGGTCGCCGCCCTGTTCGCCGGCCGCACGCTGGCCCACTGGCAGGCCCTGCTCGACCCCGTCGACTGCTGCTTCGAGGCGCTGCCCGACGCCGGGTCGGTCGCCGACCACCCGCAGGTGGCGGCGCGCGGCCAGGTGCGCACCCGGCCGGGGGCCGAGCCGCTGGTGGAGACGCTGGCCGGCATCCGGGTCGACGGCGGCCCGCCCCCCGACCGCACGCCCCTCGTGGAAGCCGATGCCGCGGCGGTGCTGGAACGCTGGCGCACCGGCTGATCCCGACCGGAGGTCACCGGCCACATCACTCGGGTCCGCGGCGCAGCCCGGTTATGACGGCGCGGCCGAGATCGCATCCCGTCTCGTCGCAGCCGCGCAGGTCGGCGGCGGTCAGGTTGGCCTGGTCAAAGCGGGCGTCGGTCAGGCGGGCGCCGCGGAACCGGCTACCGCGCAGGTCCGCCCTGGCCAGCACCGCGCCGGTCAGGTTGGCCGGCCACCGCCGCCCGGACGGCGTGCCGTCGGGGCAGCGCAGGTCCATCATCCCGAAGTCCGCATCAATGGCCAGCGCGCCCGTCAGATCGGCGCCGCTGAGATTGACCCCCGGCAACAGCGCCTGGTCCAGACGCGCGCCCTTCAGCACCGCCCCGCTGAAGTCGGCCAGGGCGAGATAGGCGTTGGCAAGGTTGGTTCCGCTGAGGTTGGTGCCGCGGAACAACGCCCCGGACAGATCGCAGGCGGACAGGTCCAGCCCGGCCAGGTCCATGCCCGACAGATCGGCGCGCGTCCCCTGCCGCCCGCCGGAGTTGATCCACCGGATGTGGGCGTCGAGAAGGTCACGCACCACCTGTGGCAGGTTTCCCGGGGCTTTCAGATAGATCGCCCCGGACAGGTCGGCCCCGGTGATGTCGGCGCCGGTCAGATCGACGTTGCGCATCACCGCGTCCCGCAGGTCGGCGTTGCGCAGGCAGCAGCGCGCCAGGGTGGCGCCGCTCAGCACCGCCTGCTTCATCCGGGCGCCGGTGAAGTTGGCGTCCGTCAGGTCGGCGCCCGACAGGTTGGCGGCGAACAGGTTGGCGTTGCTGAAATCGCCGCGCGTCACGGACGCGACCGACAGGTCCGCCTCGGTCAGGTCGGCGCCCTTGAAGCGGACACCGTCCAGGGCCGCGTCCTTCAGGCTGGTGGCCCGGTTCTCCTCCACCTCGCGCCCGTCACGGTAGGCCATGATGCGGCCCGGCCGCAGGTCCGCCTCCTCGAAGTCGGCGGACCGCAGGTTGGCCTTCAGGAAGGTGGCGCCGCGCAGGTCGGCCCGGATGAACACCGCCGCGTTCAGGCAGGCGCCGCTGAAGTTCGCGGCGAACAGGTCGCACATGGAAAAATTGACCTCATCCAGCTCCGCGCCGGAAAAATCGGCCTGGGTGAGCACCGCCATCTTAAGGTTGAAGCCCTTCAGGCGCAGGCCGGACAAATCCGCCCGCTTCGCCTGAAGACGCAGTCCACCGGGTTGCAATTTCAAATATTGCAGGTGGCCGCGCACCTTCTTCAGAAATTCCTGTGCCCTATCGGTCATCGACCATGCCCCGGTGCCGAATATACCGGCCATCGTGGCACCGACATCGGTGGGAACTCAAGCACCGTGCGACGCTCCGATCATCCGTCCGCCTGCCGATAGGGCGAGTCCCCGGCCAGCAGCCGGATCTCCTCCTCCATGGCGGCGCGCTCCTGCTCCAGATGGGCGGCCAGCACCCGCCGGAAACCGGGATCGGGCACCCAGTGGGCGGAGTAGGTCGGCACCGGCAGGTAGCCGCGCTGGATCTTGTGCTCCCCCTGGGCGCCGGCCTCGACACGCCGCAGGCCGCGTTCGATGGCGATGTCGATGGCGCGGTAGTAGCACGCCTCGAAGTGCAGGAAGCGGTAGCGCCCGTCGGAGCCCCAGTTGCGCCCGTACAGCGCGTCGCCGCCGACCAGGTTCAGGGCGCCGGCCACCCAGTCCCCGCCGTCCTCGCACAGGATCAGGACGACGCTGTCGGCCATGGTGGCGCCCAGCCGGTGGAAGAAATCGCGGGTGAGATAGCCGCCCCCCCACTTGCGGTCGGCGGTTTCCAGATAGAAGCGGTGGAAAGCATCCCAGTGGGCCGGCTTGATGTCGTCACCGGTCAGCGCGTGCAGCCGCACCCCGCTGTCGGCGACGGCCTTGCGTTCCTTGCGCACGGCCTTGCGCTTGCGGGCGTTGAGGGCACCGAGGAAGTCGTCGAAGCAGGTATAGCCGCGGTTCTCCCAATGGAACTGCACGCCCAGCCGCCGCAGCCAGCCGGCCTCCCCCAGCCGCCGCCACTCCGCCTCGGTCGGAAAGGTGACATGGACCGACGACAGGCCGTTGCCCCGGGCCACCCGCTGCATCGCCTCCGCCAGGGCGGCAGCCACGTCGGGACCGGCGCCGGGGCGGAGCAGCAGACGCGGCCCGGGCACCGGCGTGAACGGCACCGCCACCTGGAGCTTGGGGTAGTAGCGCCCGCCGGCCCGTTCATAGGCGTTGGCCCAGGCGTGGTCGAAGACGTATTCCCCGTAGGAATGGGACTTGGCGTACATGGGCGCCGCCCCGGTCATGCCGCCGCCGGCGTCGAGGGCCACGAGGTGGACCGGCTGCCACCCCGTGCCCGTGACGGCGGAGCCGGACTCCTCCAGGGCGCTGAGGAAGGCGTGGCGGACGAACGGGTTGTCGGGCCCGGCGCAGGCGTCCCACTGCCCCGGATCGGCCGCGCCGATTCCGTCGAGGATTCGGACGGTAATGGTCTCACGGCCGTCGGGCATGGGTCCCCCTTCCTGGTCACCGGCAGGTGAGGTAATCCGGCCCGCACGGTGCGGCAAGGTGCGCGGCGCGTCAGGACAGCTCGAACACCGCATCAACCTCCACCGCCACCCCCAGCGGCAGCGACGCGGCGCCGACGGCGATGCGGGCGTGCTTGCCGGCGTCGCCCAGCACCTGCGTCATCAGCTCCGACGCGCCGTTGATCACCGCGGGATGGTCGGTGAAATCAGGGCCGCAATTGACGAAACCGCCCAGCTTCAGGCAACGGGCCACACGATCCAGGTCGCCCCCGCAGGCCGCGCGCGCCTGGGCCAGGATGTTGAGCCCGCACAGCCGGGCCGCCTGCACCCCCTCCTCCACCGTCAGGTCGCGGCCGACCTTGCCGATGAAGCGCCGCTCGCCGTTCCACACGGTGATCTGGCCGGAAACATAAAGCGTGGTACCGGAGATGGTGTAGGGCACATAGGCCGCCACGGCCGGCGCTGCCTGCGGCAGTTCGATCCCCAACGCGCGCAGCCGCTCGTCGATGCGTCCCGCCATGCTGTCCCTCCCTTATGGTTGGCGCCCCCCGCGGCGGCGCCCGCGACGACGATACCGCGGGTCGCCATGGCCGGCAAAGCGTCCCACCCGCCCCGGGTCGGTTAATCGGGATTAACCTACGGAAATTTTGGCCGACGTCACCCGGCAAGACCGGGGCGACCCGGCAATGTTTTCCACAGGCACCCGGAATCTTTTGGCACCCGCCGCCCCCCGCGCTCCGGCCATTTTCCCTAACCCTTTGATTTTTCACGTGCCACAAGGATTTTACGAAGGCCACGGCGGTTTGGCACGGGGTTTGAGTATCCCTGGGCGACGATCAAACACGTTGCCTCGCTCGGCCCCCCTCACCCGGCCGCGAGGCCGGCCTCAGAAGGAGACAGGAGCCATGGCCATCAACGACGTTGCCCTCACGGCCTCGATGCGGTCCAACCTGCTGCAGTTGCAGAGCACCGAGACCAAGATCGCCCAGAAGCAGAACACCCTTGCCACCGGCAACAAGATCAACTCGGCCCTCGACGGCCCGACCGCCTTCTTCGCCGCCAAGGGTCTGACCCAGCGCGCCGGCGACCTGTCGTCCCTGAAGGACGCCATGGGCCAGGCGATCAGCACCATCAAGGCGGCCGACAAGGGTCTGACGGCGATCGAAAGCATGGTGGAGCAGGCCCGCGGTCTGACCACCGCCGCCTATTCGGCCCTGGGCAACGACGCCGGCTCCATCGCCACCCGCAAGGCGCTGGCCAAGCAGTTCAACAGCCTGAAGGCGCAGATCGACAAGCTGGCCGAGGACTCCGGGTACCAGGGCAAGAACCTGCTGGCCGGCAACGGCATGCGCCTGGACACCACCAGCGCGTCGCGCACCGCGGTCAACACCATCCAGGGCATCGACAACGCCCGCGTGACCAACGTCGTCGCCACGGACACCTACAGCATCCGCATCAAGGGCGACGGCTCCATCGAGGGCACCGCCGGCGACATCGCCAACGCCGAGATGGCGCACGGCCTGACCGGCCTGAAGCTGTCGGGCACGCAGAGCACCTCGCTCGGCAACTTCTCCGACGTGTCCGTCGAGGTCCGCGGCGCCACCGGCCGCCTGCGCTCCTTCATCGTCAGCGACGGCAACGAGTCGCGCACCATCTCCTACTTCGACAACTCCCAGACGATCGAGGCCAACACGGCGACGACCGCGCGGTCCGGCACGGCGCAGGTCACCAACGTCAACGTCAGCGGCACGATCGAAGCGGGCGACATCTTCTCGGTGACGGTCGAAGGCCAGACCTTCTCCTACACCGCCACCTCGTCGGACGTGGCGGTCGGCCAGACCGCGACCTCCAACGTCGCCACGGCGCTGCGCGACTCCATCAACAACGCCCTGCAGGGCGGCGGGCGTCTGTCGGGCACCAGCTTCGACGTGGCCAACGTCACGGTGGGCGGCAGCGGCACCCTGACGCTGACCGGTGCGACGACGGCCGGCGTGGCCCGCGAGATGACGGTCAGCGCCTCGGCCACCAACGCCCTGACGAAGAAGATCTCGGAGAGCTTCGCCTCGGGCACCGTGGTGTCGTTCACCGTGGACCGCAAGCTGCTGGAGCAGGCGGCCAACGGCGGCAACGGCATCTCGA
>NZ_AUCF01000028.1 GCF_000429625.1 Azospirillum halopraeferens DSM 3675 | reverse complement strand
CTCGCGGTAGCCGTTGCGCTGGTTGACGCGCTCCGGCGTGCGTTCGCCGTGTCCGGCGCCGCACAGGCCGTCGACCTCCAGGTCCATCAGGCGCTGCGCGACATAGCCGATCATCTCGCGCAGCAGGTCCAAATCAGAGCCCTTCTCCAGAAGCTCGTGAAGCGCCATTCTGTCCATGGTCATCGGGGTCCTCGCCAGTCTCGTTCAAGGTTGTGGTGACCCGAACCTACCGGAGATCCTCGATGACCGCCCCACTGTGGATAAGCGGCCCGCCTACGCCAGCTCTGGGGGGCGCTGCGGCGGGCCGCTTACCCACAGCTCGTACACCACCTCGGGGGACGCGGCCGGGGATTGCCTCCGGCAGGGCGGCACGTCGAGGGCATTGTCGAGATGATGCTCGACGCCACGCAGAACCATGAAGCACCCCTCAGCGTGGAACGGCTCTTCGACTGGCACGCGGCACTTTTCCCCACGGGGCGGAGCGGTATGCAACGCATTACGGTCGGAGCATGGCGCACGGAGAATGTCGGGCCGATGCAGGTCATTTCCGGTCCCTATGGCCGGGAACGGGTGCATTTCGAGGCGCCGGCGGCCAAGCGGCTTGACCGGGAAATGACGCTCTTCACCGAATGGTTCAATGGACAAGAACGACTCGATCCTGTCCTGAAGGCGGGTATTGCTCATTTGTGGTTCGTGACGATCCATCCTTTCGAAGACGGGAACGGGCGCATTGCGCGAGCGCTTGCCGATATGGCGCTGGCACGGGCCGATGGCTGCCGGGAACGCTTCTACAGCATGTCGGCGCAGATCGAAGCCGAACGGAGAACCTACTATGAGGAACTGGAACGGCAGCAGCGCGGCGATGCGGACATCACGGGTTGGCTGCTCTGGTTCCTCGAATGCCTGGGCCGGGCGCTCGGCGCGGCGGACGGCACGCTCGGCCGAATTCTTGACAAGGCGAAGCTCTGGAAATGGATCAATCAGGGGCCGATCAACGACCGGCAGCGCACCGTCATCAACAGGTTGATGGACGGCTTCGAGGGACACATGACCAGTTCCAAATATGCCAAGCTGGCGAAGTGTTCCCCGGATACGGCCCTGCGTGATATCCAGGGGCTGCTTGACCGGCGGATACTGTTTCAGAACCCGGGCGGCGGGCGAAGCACGAGTTATCGGCTTGCCCCCCCCGACGATCTGGACGAATGCTGATTGGCCCTTTCAGAAATCACGTCGGCTTCGAGCGGCTGGAGCATGCTGAAGGAGCGGTTCGGGATTTGGAACGGCTGATTCATCCATGCCGCCCAAGCTTTCGGATGCTCTGAACCACCCTGAAAGCAAGATGGCGTCCCCTAGGGGATTCGAACCCCTGTTGCCGCCGTGAGAGGGCGGTGTCCTAGGCCTCTAGACGAAGGGGACCCGGAGCCTTGGCCGCTGGGGCCTATGCATCGCGCCGTGCGGTGTCGCCATGGCGTTGCCATGATGACGGCAATCTCCGAGAAAGGAGAGTGGCGTCCCCTAGGGGATTCGAACCCCTGTTGCCGCCGTGAGAGGGCGGTGTCCTAGGCCTCTAGACGAAGGGGACGTCGTGCGGCGCGGAAGCCGTATGTAGCGAAGCGCCCGCGGGGGCGCAAGCACTTTTTTGCCGCTGTTCCATAGGGTGGAGAAAGGATTTGGCACGGGCCTCCGGTCGGCGCACAATCGCGCGTCGCTCACCACGACCGGACGCCGGGGCGCCCAAGGGCGCGCGCCGCGGGCCGGCGTCGGCCGGGGAGGACGGGAGCTGTCCGGACCGCGTATCCCTTCACCATCGCAAACACCGCCGCGCCCGGCCGAAGGCGGGGTGGCCGGGCGCACCGTCGTGGCGGCCCTGACGTTGGTGGCGCTGCTGTTCCTCCTGGCCCTGCTGCTGACCGGCCTGTTCATCTGGCAGGGCCACCGCGACGCACGGGCCGCCGTGCACGCCCGCGCCGCCAGCGCCGCCTATTCCGCCGCGGCCCACGCGCGCTGGTTGGTGGAAGCCAATCTCCAGGCCCTGCGGCGCGTCGCCGAATCGGTGGGCGGGCGCCCCGAACCGGGCGGCGAAGCGACCATCCGGGACCTGTCCGACGCGGTCGCCGCCCTGCCGGGGGCGGTGCCCATCTGGGTGTTCGACGCCAACGGCGACTCCGTCCTGAGCAACGAGCCGCAACTCGGCCCGGCCAACGCCGCCGACCGGTCCTATTTCCGGGCCCTGCGGGACGGGCAGGAGTGGCACATCGGGCCGCTGCTGGTGGGTGCCCTCTCCGGCCGCAAGATCTTCCCCATCGGCCACCGCCTGGAACGCGACGGGCGGTTCGCCGGCGCCGTCGTCGTCTTCGTCCCGGCGGACCCGCTGGCCGAATTCTGGGAGTCGATGCAGCTCGGCCCCGGCTCCACGGTCGGCCTGCTGCGCGACGACGGCTGGCTGGTCGCCCGCCACCCCGTTCCCGACCGGGCGGTGGACCTGTCCGGCTACGTGCTGTTCACCCGCTACCTGCCGGAGTCGCCGCACGGCGTCTACGAGGCCGCGGCGTCGCCCGCCGACGGGGTCTCGCGGCTCGTCGGCTATCGCCGGGTGGATGGCCTGCCCCTGGTGGCCGTGGTCGGCATCCCCGCCAGCACCCTGGCCGCCAGCGCCCGGCAGCGCATGGGGGAGGTCGGGCTGATCCTGGCACCGGTAGGGCTGGGGCTGCTGCTGGTATCGGTGTGGGTGGTGCGGCTGCTGCGCCGGGAGGAGCACATCCGCCGCGCCCTGTCCGGCGCGCTGGAGGACAACCGCGTGCTGCTGCGCGAAGTGCACCACCGCGTGAAGAACAACCTGCAAACCGTGTCCGCCCTGGTTCAGCTCCAGCCCGGACCGGCGGAGGGCAAGGAAGACCTGATGCGCCGCATCGCCGCCATGGCGGCGGTGCACGAGCACATCTACGGCTCCGACCGGTTCGACGGCGTCGACGTGGCCGAGTACGTCCGCACTCTGGTCATGCGCCTGCGCGAGGGCTACGGCTCCGCCGCCGCGGTGCACTGCGCGCTCGACCCGGTGGCGGTGGACCCGGACAAGGCCCTGCCGCTGGGCCTGATCGTCAACGAGGTGGTGTCCAACGCCTTCAAGCACGCCTTCCCCGACGGCCGCGACGGCTCCATCTCGGTGACCCTGCAGGCCGTACCCGGCGGCCCGGCCGTGCTGCGGGTGCACGACGACGGCGTCGGCTACACCCCCGACGGCGGCTCCGGCATGGGCAGCCGCCTGATCCGCAGCCTGGCCGCACAGATCGGCGGAACCGTCGAGTTCCGCCAGGACGGCGGCACGCTGTTCGCGCTGACCTTCCCGCTGCGCCGCGCCACCGACGAAGAACCGGCGGCGCGGGCGGCGTGACTCAACCTGCCCCGGAGCCGGCCGCGGCCCGGATGGCCGCCTCGACGGCGACCGGCGGCGTGTCGAAGGCGGTGACGAGGCGCAGCACCGCCCCCTCCCAGCGATAGAATCCGATCCCCGCGGCGGCCAGGGCGGCGATGGCCGGCTCCGGCAGCTCCACGAACACCTCATTGGCCTCCACCGGGTGGACCAGGCGCGCCCCGGGCAGGGCCGCCAGCCCGGCGGCAAGGTCGCGGGCCCGGGCGTTGGCGTGCCGCGCCAGGCGCAGCCACAGCCCGCCGGCCAGCCACGCCTCCAACTGGGCTGAGACGAAGCGCATCTTCGACACGAGATGGCCACCCCGCTTGCGGCGGAATCCGAAGCCCTCCGCCGCCGCCGGATTGAAGAACACCACCGCCTCCGCCGCCAGGGCGCCACCCTTGGTGGCGCCCAGCGACAGGGCGTCGACGCCGGCCTTCCACGTCGCCTCGGCCGGCGTGCAGCCCAGAAAGGCCAGCGCGTTAGCGAATCGCGCGCCGTCCATGTGCACCGCCATGCCGTGGCGGTGCGCCACCGCCGCCAGGGCCGCCACCGCGTCGGGACGGTAGGCGGTGCCGGCCTCCGTCGCCTGGGACAGGGTCAGGGCGGCCGGCTGCACGCGGTGCACCGACCCGATGCCGGCCCCCGCCAGCGCCCGCTCCAGGTCGGCGGGGTCGAGGCGGCCGTGCGCCCCCGCCAGCCCCACCAGCTTGGCACCGCCGGTGAACAGCTCGGGCGCGCCGCACTCGTCGGTGTTGACGTGGCTGTCCGCGTGGCAGTAGACGGCGCCGTGGGGCGGCGCCAGCGCCGACAGGGCCAGCGCGTTGGCCGCGGTGCCCGTGGCCACGGGGAAGACCGCCACGTCCGTCTCGAACAGCTCGGCCAGATGCCGGCCGACGCGTTCGGTCCAGGGGTCCTCGCCATAGGGGGCGGCGGTGCCGCGGGCCGCCGCGGCCAGGGCGTCCACCACCTCCGGCACGGCGCCGGCCACGTTGTCGCTGCGGAAATCGTAGACGATCATCGGTGGTTCCGGGCTATTGAACGGGAACGGCGGGAGGAATCGGCGGAACGGTCGGCGGGGCGGGCCGCGGGGCGGCGGCGCCGGTGGTGACCACCGGCCCCACCGTGCCGTCGCGCGGATCGAGGACGTACAGGCGCTCCGCCCCGTCGGGAACGGTCACGCGGAACACCACCCGGGTGCCCACCGCCAGCATCTCGGCGATGCGGGCACCGGGGGGCAGGCCCAGCGCGATCTCCCCCGCCGTGGTGACCGACAGGGCCGGCCGGTCATCCGCGGCCTCCGCCGGCTCGCCGGAACGGGTCATTCGCTTGTAGACTTCGAGCCCCAGATAGACGTAGCCGAGGACGATGAACACGCCCATGATGATGACGGCGGCCTTGAGAACGCGCACGGATCGGGTCCACGGTGGTGGCAGGGAACGACAGGAGCCGCGCCATGCACCCCGCCCCTGATCCCGGAGCGGCCGCCGGCCCGGCGGCGGGCGGCAGCGCCCGCCACGCCGGCACCGTGCCGCCCGAGGCGGCCGGCGAGCGGCTGGACAAGGTGCTGGCGGCGCACGTCCCCGAACTGTCGCGGTCGCGCATCCGGGCGCTGCTGGAGCAGGGCCACGTGCGGCTCGACGGGCGGACCATAGCCGACCCCTCGCAGAGGGTCAAACCCGGCCAAAGTTTCGACGTTTTCGTGCCCGAAGCTGCACCGGCGCTGCCCGAGGCGCAGGACATCCCGCTGACGGTCGTCTACGAGGATGAGGACGTGCTGGTGATCGACAAGCCACCCGGCCTGGTGGTCCACCCCGCCGCCGGCAACCCCGACGGCACGCTGGTCAACGCGCTGCTGGCCCATTGCCGCGACACCCTGTCGGGCATCGGCGGCGTGCGCCGGCCCGGCATCGTCCACCGGCTGGACAAGGACACCAGCGGCCTGATGGTGGTCGCCCGCAACGACCGCGCCCACCACGCCCTGACCGCCCAGTTCTCCGACCGCTCGCTCAGCCGCACCTACCACGCCCTGGTGTGGGGCGTCCCGTCGCCCCGGGAGGGGACGGTGGACGCCAACATCGGGCGCTGCCCCGCCGACCGCAAGAAGATGGCGGTGGTCGGCGAACCCGCCGGCAAGCGGGCGGTCACCCGCTACCGCGTGCTGCGCGCCTTCGGCCGCGGCGCGGCGCTGGTGGAATGCACGCTGGAAACCGGGCGCACCCACCAGATCCGCGTCCACATGGCCCACATCGGCCACCCCGTGGTGGGCGACCCCCTGTACGGCCGCGGCCGCCCGGCGCGGGCCCGCGGGGCCAACGCGGCCGCCCTGCCGGAACCCGCCCGCGATGCCCTTGTTGGGTTTCCCAGACAGGCCCTGCACGCCGTCGCCATCGCCTTCGTCCATCCGGCGAGCGGTGAGACCGTGCGCTTTTCCGTTGGCCTGCCGGACGATTTCCGGGGATTGATTGACGCGCTTGAGCGAATATGAACGGCTATCCCCATGCCCGCGCGTGGGGTATTGTTTCGAGAGTGGAGAGAGCGCCCATGCGTGGCACACCAGGACGCAGCCAGGGATCCGGCCGGGTATGCAGCCCGGCCACCGGGAGTACGTGACATGGCGACACTGCCGAGCATTCCGGTCGTCAGTTCCGAAAGCAACCTGTCGCGGTACCTGCAGGAGATCCGCAAGTTCCCCATGCTGGACCCGCAGGAGGAGTTCATGCTGGCCAAGCGCTGGCAGGAGCATGCCGACTCCGACGCGGCCCACCGGCTGGTCACCAGCCACCTGCGCCTGGTGGCCAAGATCGCCATGGGCTACCGCGGCTATGGCCTGCCGGTATCCGAACTGATCTCCGAAGGCAACGTCGGCATGATGCAGGCGGTCAAGCGCTTCGATCCCGACCGCGGCTTCCGCCTGGCCACCTACGCCATGTGGTGGATTCGCGCGGCCATCCAGGAATACATCCTGCATTCCTGGTCGCTGGTGAAGATGGGCACTACGGCGGCCCAGAAGAAGTTGTTTTTCAACCTGCGCAAGCTGAAGGGCCAGATGCAGGCCATCGACGAGGGCGACCTGTCGCCCGAGAACGTCAAGGCCATCGCGCAGAAGCTGGAGGTGCCGGAGCAGGACGTGGTGGCGATGAACCGCCGCCTCGCCAGCCCCGACCATTCCCTGAACGCGCCCCTGCGCGCCGACAGCGAGGGGGAATGGCAGGATTGGCTGGTCGATGAGACGTCCAACCAGGAAATCACCCTGGCCGAGCGGGAAGAGTTGGGCAAGCGCCGCAAGCTGCTGACCCAGGCCATGGCGAACCTGAACGAGCGCGAGCGGGATATCCTGTCCGAACGCCGTCTGCGCGACGATCCCACCACCCTGGAGGACCTGTCCCAGCGCTACGGCATCAGCCGCGAACGCGTCCGCCAGATCGAGGTGCGGGCCTTCGAAAAGCTGCAGAAGGCGATCAAGAACGCCGCCCTGGAGCAGAAGCTGGTGAGCTGAGGAGGGCGGCGCTCATCCCCCGTTGAGCGCCGACCCGATCTCCATCCCGTCGTCCTCGTCGCTGCCGTGGCCGGTGACGTCGGGCCCCCATTCCTGCACCAGCTTGGCCTTCTGCGCGCGCAGCGTTTCCACCCGCTTCTCGGCGCGCAGGATCTCGGCGCTGGCCACCGCCGGGGGAATGCCGTAGTAGAGCGCCCAGCCGATGGCGGCCGCACCGTACATGATCAGCCAGGCCAGCGGGTCGGCGAAGACCTTCAGCGCGACGCCCATGGTGTGGCCGTTCTTCCACAGGTCGATGGCGAACGGCATGCAGCCGCAGAAGTTCAAGCCGCCCACGGTGATCGGGGCCGATTTGTCGGGGTCCCGGTCGATGACATAGGCGACGATGGTAGGGATCATCCCCAGTCCGAAGACGATGGTGGTCGGCAGCACCACCAGGGCCGCCGGCAGGATCAGCAGCAGGAACAGCCACGGTCCGCCGCGCTTCTTGCGGGTGGGGCGCTTGCCGCGGGACGGGGAACGGGCCATGGGCTGTGTCTCTTTTCTTCATACGCGGTCAGGCAGACCCTGACCGCTGCGTTCATACGCCACGCAGGCTTCGGCCCTGCCGGGCCGCGGCCGCCGTCGCGGCCGATGCCGGATTCGTTCCGAACCCGGCATCACAGGGCGTAAAACAGGATGATCCCGGCGACCAGCACGGTGGACACCAGGCTGGACACCACGGCCGCCACCTGTCGGCCGGTTCCTTCGGTGATGCCGTCGCGGTCGGCGATGAGGTCGCGCAGCTTCTCGATCTCCCCCTCCGCCTCGCGGTAGCTGATCTGCGCCGCCTCGAACTCCGCCCGGTCGCGGCGCAGGGACTCCGGGTCGTCGACGATCTTCAGCAATTCCGCCAGCCGGCCGCCGTGGGCCGCGCTTTCCGCCTGCTTGCGCACCTCCTCCTGATGGGGACGGCTGTGGAAGCGGCGGAAGGCGGGGTCCAGCAGGGTCACCATCCAGGCGCAGAGGTGCGGCAGCGACGGGGTGGCGGTGCGGGTCTGCACCTCGGCCAGGATCGTCAGCATGGCGATGGTGCGGCGCAGCGGGTCGATGTTCGGAGAGAGCTGGGCGTACAGCAACTCCTCCGTGCGCTTGTGGCGGGCCGCCAGGAAGGCGGCGATGTGGCGGTCCACCGGTTCCTTGCCGCGCTCGCCCCCCGACGCCGCCCATTCCAGTGCCCGCAGCACGTCCGCCGGGGTCAGCGGGTACCAGCCGAGAACCAGCGGGCTGACACAGGGCATGGTCGGGTTCATCTCGTACAGCGCCCGCTCGATCCCCAGCCCCGGAGCCGTGCGGTCGAGAAAGGTCCGCCACTGGTCGAAGTTGTGGACCAGGGGCACGAACTCCGGCCGGAAGTCGGTCTGGACGTTGACCCAGAACATGGGCAACTGGTTGGAGATCACCTCGGCCACCGACTGCGGCGACTCTCCGCGCAGGAAGCACTCCGCCATGGTCGCGGCGATGCCGTCCAGCATATAGGACTTGCCGCGGTAGCGGATGGGCGCGTGCGGGTCGAGCGCCATGCACACGCGCGACACCAGACGCTCCGCCATCGGGCCGCCCTTGCCCGACCCGGCGGTCTGGATGGCGTTGGCCACCGCGTCGCCGCGCACGTCGTCGGCCATGCTGCGCCGCAGCCACTTGTCCAGTTCGCCGCTTTCGATGACCTGGGTGGCCGCCGCGGGGTGGCGGGACAGGGCCCGGGCCAGCGTGCGGCAATGCCAGTACTCGGCCCCCTGGAACTCGATCGGCCGCGCCGCCCGGCGCGGAATCTGCGGCTGCTTGGGGCTGAGCCGCCGGCCCGACAGCCAGAGGTCCAGGTCGTTCAGCGACCAGCGCTGCTTGGGGTCGTCGACCATCAGGCCGCGGATGACCTCGCCGATGCCCAGCGGCAGCCGCATCTGCCCGACCAGGGCGGGGAAGGAGCCCCGCTCGATCTTGGCCTGGAGCAGCGTGTCGTCGTCCAGCGACGCCACGGGGTTGCGGCCCAGCAGCAGGATCAGCAGCGTGACGCCCAGGGAATAGAGATCGTCGGCGACGGTGCCGGTGCCGCGCGCCGACGGGCTGGTCATGCCGCGCTCGACCGTCTCCATGATCAACGGCTGGCCGTAGCCGGGCGGCGTCGACACCGCCTCGCCCACCATCAGGGCCCCGGCCGTCAGGTCGCGGTAATAGAGATTGGTCGGCCGGATGCCGCCGTGCACCAGGCCGCGGCTCGACAGCTCGCGCAGCAGCGCCACCACCGGCTGCACCACCTGGCGGGTCAGCGTCTCCTCGGGCATCGGCTCGATGGTGTCGGTGATGGCGCTCATCAGCCGCTTGCCCAGCGGCCGTTCGAACACCAGGCAATAGCGGCGCACCCGGTCGGTCGGCCAGTCGACGACGCCCCAGTCGAACAGGCGCATCGCCGTAGGGTTGTCCACGTTGGCGAAGGTGGACACCACGTCGGTGCGCGGCAGCACGGTGCCGCTGCACACCAGGGCGAAGGTCTCGACCCGCTTGTCGCGCAGGGATCGGGCGGCGAAAGCGTTGCCGCCCGGCGTGTTCAGGGCGGCCAGGGGCGAGGTGGGCATGATCTCATGCCGCTCGCCGAGCTTCACAGGCTCGCCGCTCATCGCCGCACGGTCGCCGGCGGGCACGGTCTGCGCTTCGGACGGCATGGCAAACGCTAACCCCTCGGTTGCGGACGGCGCTCCCGGACCGGATCGGTCCCCCAAAGGGGAATAAACCGTTCGAGGGGTCGGCGTCGAGGGGGACGTGACCGGCCGGACCGGGGAAACGGTCCCGGCCGGTCACGCCGGCGGCATCAATCCTCGAACGGGTCCTGCATGAGGATGGTGTCGTCGCGCTCCGGGCTGGTGGACAGCAGGGCCACCGGGCACTGGATCAGCTCCTCGATGTGGCGGACGTACTTGACCGCCTGGGCCGGCAGGTCGGCCCAGGTGCGCGCGCCCTGCGTGCTTTCCTTCCAGCCTTCGAAGGTCTCGTAGACCGGCTCCACCCGCGCCTGGAGCGACGCGGCGGCGGGCAGGTGGTCCAGCTCCGCCCCGTCCAGACGGTAGCCGACGCACACCTTGATCTCGTCCAGGCCGTCCAGCACGTCCAGCTTGGTCAGGGCGATGCCGTCGATGCCGCCGGTCTTGATGGCCTGGCGCACCAGCACGGCGTCGAACCAGCCGCAGCGGCGCTTGCGCCCGGTGACGGTGCCGAACTCCCGGCCGCGCTCGCCGATCAGGTCGCCCACCGCGTTGGCCTGCTCGGTCGGGAAGGGGCCGGAGCCGACGCGGGTGGTGTACGCCTTGCAAATGCCCAGCACATAGCCGATCGCCCGCGGCCCGATACCCGAACCCGACGCCGCGTTGCCCGCCACCGTGTTGGAGGAGGTGACGTAGGGATAGGTGCCGTGGTCGATGTCCAGCATGGCGCCCTGCGCGCCTTCGAACAGGATGCGCTTGCCGGCGCGGCGCAGCTCGTCCAGGCGCTGCCAGACCACCGCGGCGAAGGGCAGGATCTTCGGCGCGACCTCCTTCAGCGGCTCCAGCAGCTCCGCCGGCGTCACCTCCGCGGCCCCAAGGCCGCGCAGCACCGCGTTGTGGTGGAACAGAAGGTGGTCGATCTTTTCGGCCAGAGCCGCCTCGTCGGCCAGATCGCACAGGCGGATGGCGCGGCGCGCCACCTTGTCCTCGTACGCGGGGCCGATGCCGCGGCCGGTGGTGCCGATCTTCGAGGCGCCGCGCGCCTCTTCGCGGGCGCGGTCGACGGCGCCGTGCACCGGCAGGATCAGCGGCACGTTCTCCGCCACCAGCAGGTTCTCCGGCGTGATCGCCACGCCCTTCTCGCGAATCGACTCGACCTCGCGCAGGAAGGCCCAGGGGTCGAAGACGACGCCGTTGCCGACGACCGACAGCTTGCCCCGGCGCACCACGCCGGACGGCAGCAGGCTCAGCTTGTAGGTGACCCCGCCGATCACCAGCGTGTGGCCGGCGTTGTGGCCGCCCTGGAAGCGCACCACCACGTCGGCCCGGCTGGACAGCCAGTCGACGATCTTGCCCTTGCCCTCGTCGCCCCACTGGGCGCCGACCACAGCCACGTTGGCCATTTCCGTCTCCGCGATTACCAGGTTCCGTGGACCGCCCCCGTCGCGACCGGCGCGAACCGGGGGCCGTTCGTCTACTCCAACGCCGTCAGGGCGCCGCCGTCATGGATATGGGTGCAGCGCAGGCGCGCCGCCTCGGCCGCAGCGTCGGTGACCGGCTCCAGCCCGGCGACGGTCACCCAGCCTTCTGCGCGCAGCCGCTCCCCCTCCGCCGCCGGCGTGCCGTGCGGCAGGAACACGCGGCGCACCGCCGCCGGCGCCGGCACGGCGCGCAGCACCGAGTCGAGATACAGGGTGAAGCCGGTCGCCGGCTCGCCGCCGGCATCGCCGCCGACATCGCCGTTGCCGTTGCCGCCGGCACGGTAGCGGCCGCCGACACCCAGCTCGGCCCGCACACCGCGGGCGAACAGGGTGAAGCTGAGGCCGGTCTGGTACTCGAACCCGCGGTGCTCCACCAGATCGATGGTGACCGTCAGGTCCGGCCGGGCCGCGCGGATCAGGCGCACCACCTCGGTCAGACGGCGGCGGTCCTTCTCGGCGGCCTCCGGCAGGTCGGCGGCGACCAGCGCCGCCATGGCGCGGTCGGCCGGGCCCGAAGCGTCCATCAGCGTTTCCAGCAGGGCGGCGGCCGGGCCGCCCACCGCCGCCACCGCCGCGGCATCCTTGCGGTCCAGCGCGGCGCGCAGAGCCCGCGTCTCCTCCTCCGCCAGACCCAGGCCGCGGCACACCAGCGGCACCATGGTGGGCACGCACAGGTCGACCGAGACATGCCGCACGCCGACCACGTCCAGCGCCCGGGCGCCCAGCAGGATGACCTCCGCGTCGCCCTCGGGCGCCAGCGCCCCGATCAGTTCCACACCCGCCTGGGCGAGCTGGCGTTCCGGGCGCAGGTGGGAACCCTTCACCCGCAGCACCTGCCCGGCGTAGCACAGGCGCAAGGGGCGCGGGGCGCGGGACAGGCGCGAGGTGGCGATGCGGGCGACCTGCGGCGTGATGTCCGCGCGCAGCCCCATGGTGCGCTGCGACACCGGGTCCATCAAACGGAAGGTCTGCTGCGCCATGGCGGCACCGGGGCCGGCGAGCAGCCCCTCCTCGAACTCCACCAGGGGCGGTTTCACCCGCTCGTAGCCGTGGCTGGCGCACTCCGCCATCAGGCGCTCGACGGCGGCCGCCTCGTGCGCCGCGTCGGGCGGCAGCACATCGTGCAGGCCGGCGGGCAGCAGGGCGGTGCTCAGCGGAGTGGACATGGCTTCGGGCTCGCTCGCGGCGGCGGTGGCGGATGCGACGGACGCACGGCGCCGCTCAATAGCCGACCTTCCCCGCCCGGTGCAAACGGAAAAGCCCCGCGCGGGGCTTTTCGCTTCCGGGCACGAAGAATGCAGCGGCGATTCGGCCGCGACGTGCGGCACATTGTCATTGAATTTATCCGATAATCGACCGAATCATGTCACGGCCGAACGATCCGGGCGATGGTGCGGGAACGCGACGGGGACGCGGGTGGCATGGCGGTGGGCCGCAACAGCTACGAGGTGCAGGTCTACAAGGTCGACCATTGGGTCCTCGACACCCGCTTCGAGGACGAGGCGCAGGCGCGCGACTACGGCAAGAAGCTGCTGTGGTCGGCCCGGGCCGAAGGCTACCGCGTCGTGCGCGACTGGCAGCGCCCCGACGGCCGCCACGTCGAAACCGAACTGGTATCGGAGTTCCGCGGCCGCGGCGCCGACGCCATCGCGGTGTCGCCCATCGACGAAGCGCCCGACGTCTGCCACCGGATGGAGGAGTATTACGGGGTCGAGAGCCGCATGGTGATGAACCGCCTGCTGCGCGGCTACACCGAGCGCATGGTCGTCACGCCCACCGAGATCATGCACAATTACGGCGAGCTGAAGCGGCTGCGCGACAAGGACAGCCTGGTGCCCTCGGCGGTCGGGCGGGTGGCGGCCCTGCAGGCCGACCGCTGCGGCGGCGACGGCCGCGCCCGGCGCGACGAGATCTTCGCGGTCGTCGACGCCATGACGGAGCGGGCGCGCACGGCGTCGGCCCGCAAGGACCTGCCGCAGATCGCGCGCACCGGCATCCGCCCCGCCTACGAGGCGCTGGGCGACGCACCGGCCCCGGAGGAGCGCGACTTCCTGGCCCGCGTGGTGCTGTCGCGCGACCTGGTGCAGATGCGCAACTGGCTGGCCAAGCTGGACTTCCTGTCGGAACTGGTGCGCGAGGACGGCGGCCTGACCGACCGCCCGCTGGTCCTGGTGGACGGCGTCATCGCCGACGTCCTGGGCGCGCCCTCGGTGGTGCAGGATCTGCTGGGCACGCAGCGCAACCTGGCCGAGGCCCTGTGCAGCGTCATGGACCTGTCGCGCGGCCGCCTGTCGCCGGCCGGCCGCAGCGACGACGACCGGGCGCTGCAGCTCAGCGAACTGCTGGCCTTCCACGACCTGGACGAGACGCGCCGCGTGCTGGTCGACCTGGTGCGCCGGCAGCTCCGCGGCACCCCGGCGCTGAACCGCGCCGACCCCGGCGGCGAACGCGACGCCTTCGACCGGGTGCTGGCCGCGGCCAGCGGCCCCGACGGGCTGTTCGGCGGCCCCGCCATGGCGGAGGCGCTGGTCCGGCGCTACATGCGCTTTCTGGAGGCGGGCGGTGCCCCCGGCCGCCGCCAGGCGATCGCCGAGGTGCCCGCCCGCCTGCCCGATGCCGCCGACCGCGTGCGCTTCCTGATGGCGCTGGCCGGATCGGACATCGGCCGCGGCCACGCCGCGGAGGTGGGGGACGCGCTGGAGCGGCTCACCGGCGACGCCGGGGCGTTCGCCCGCTTCGTCGACCGCAACCGCCCCATCAAGGACAATCTGGAGGCGCTGACCCGTCTGTACCGGCAGGTGGCCGGCTCAGCCCTTGCCGAACCGCTGCGCGGCCGGCTGGCGGACAACGTGGACGACCTGCTGTGCGCCTACATCCAGAACAGCCGGGTGGTCGAGCGCCTGGACAACCCGGAGGACGTGCTGCGCCTGCGCGCCAACCGGCTGATCCAGCTCTGTGCCCCCGGCACGCTGCAAAGCCGCAAGGCGCTGGACATCGTCCGCCGCCGCGTGATCGACCACCTGCGCCAGCCGAATTTCGAACGACGCTACGTCGCCGACATCGTCGATCCCGCCATGCAACAGCGCGCCCTGCGCGACTTCTATGCGCTTCTGGGACAGGCCGGGTTTCGTTGACGGCCATGTCCTCTACACCTTACCGCGGCGTCCTGCACCTCCGGCCTACCACGATCCGCCTGTACACAAATCATTGGCGATCGCTAGCATGGGCCGGCCGGGCCGCTTCCCCATGCGGCTTGTCGATTTCTCCCGCGTCGTGCAGGGTGGTGGCGCGGTCGCCGACCCACACCGGCTGCCACTACGGCGCAACCACCAGCAGACTGACCGGCCCATGACCGAACCCCGGAACGACCTGTCCCTGATGCGCGTACCGAGCGGCATTGCCGGCCTCGACCGGGTGTTGAGCGGCGGATTTCTCAGGGGTGGGGTCTACATCGTCCAGGGCGTGCCGGGTGCCGGCAAGACGATCCTGGCCAACCAGATGTGCTTCAACCACGTGGCCCGCGGCGGGCGGGCGGTCTATGTGACGCTGCTGGCCGAATCGCACGCCCGCATGCTGCAGCACCTCGGCGCCATGAGCTTCTACGACGAAGGGGCCATTCCCGACCGGCTCTATTACGTCAGCGCCTTCAAGATGCTGGAGGACGACGGGCTGAAAGGGTTACTGGACATGCTGCGCCGGGAAATCCGCGGGCAGCGCGCCAGCCTGGTGGTCCTCGACGGCCTGGTGGCGGCGGAGGAAACGGCCCCGTCGGACCGCGAGTTCAAGAAGTTCATCCACGAGGTGCAGATGCACGCGGCGATGAACGACTGCACGACGCTGCTGCTGACCAGCGGCGGCACGGGCCGCGTCAGCCCGGAACACACCATGGTGGACGGTCTGATCGAACTGGACGACCGGGTGGTCGACGTGCGGACGGAGCGCAGCCTGCTCGTGCGCAAGTTCCGCGGCAGCGCCTCGCTGCGCGGCCGCCACGCCTTTCGCATCACCGGCAACGGCCTTGTCGTCTTTCCGCGCATCGAGGCCGCCTTCGCAACGCCTTCGCGGCCCGACCACGCGACGCACGAGCGTGTGGCGAGCGGCGTGGACGGGCTGGACGAGGTCCTGGACGGCGGCTTCTTCCGTGCCTCCACCACGGTCCTGTTCGGCCCGACCGGCACCGGCAAGACGACGGCCGGACTGCAGTTCCTCGCGAGCGCGCGTGAGGACGATCCGGGACTGCTGTTTGGCTTCTATGAGACGCCGGACCGGTTGAGGGTCAAGGCGGAGTCGCTGGGCATCGACCTTGCGGGGCTGGAGGCGCGGGGCGCGGTGGACATCGTCTGGCAGGCGCAGGGGGAGAACCTCCTGGATGAATTGGGCTATCGGCTGCTCGACGCGGTGGAGCGGCGCGGGGCCCGTCGGCTGTTCGTCGACGGGCTCGGTGCCATCGTCGAGTCGACCGCCGATCCGCAGCGGATGAGCCGATTTGTCGCCGCCCTGTCCAACGAGTTGCGGGTCCGCGGCGTGACCACGCTCTACACGCTGGAGTCCTCCACCATCCTCGGACCGGCGCTGGAGGTGCCCATCCGCGGCATCTCCTCCCTGGCCGAATGCCTGATCGCCCTGCGCCATGTGGAGGTCGAGGCGACCACCCGCCGCGTCCTGTCCATTCTCAAGGTGCGCAACAGCGGCTTCGACCCGGCGCTCCGGGAATTCGAGATCACCGGTCGCGGGATGCGTCTCGTCGGTCCCTTTCGAGGTTACGAACGGATTCTGAGCGGCTACGCCCACAGCCCGGACCGGGACGGCCATTCCCCGGCCGTCCCCCCGTCCCCCCAACGGCCATCCCGCCGGGAGTGATGCGTGAAGACCATCCTGCTGGTGGAAGATGAGTTCGGCATCGCCGGTGCCCTGTCCGTTCTCCTGGAGGACGAAGGCTACCGCGTTTTCACCGCCGCCAACGGCCGCGACGCGCTCGACCGGCTGGGTGAGGTGACACCGGATCTCGTCGTCACCGACTTCATGATGCCGCTGATGGACGGGGCGGCGCTCGGCCGGACGCTGCGATCCGACCCGGCGCGCCGGCACATCCCCATCCTCATGATGAGCGCGGTGTCCGAGTCGGCGCTGCGCGACCGGTTCGACGGCTACGACGGGTTCCTGCGCAAGCCCTTTCCCATCCCTCAGTTCTTCGACGCCATCCACGCCATCCTGAAGGACGGTCCGTCATGACGCCGCCGGCGTACGAAACGGCGCGGCTGCTGCTGCGCCCGCGTACGCCGGCCGACCTGGACGCCTGTCTGGCCATGGACACCGATCCCGACGTCATGCGCCACGTCGGCGGCGTGCCGGCCCACCCCGGGGCGTACCGGCAGGAGTTGGCGGCCCGTTTGGCGCACACCCCGCCCGCCGGCTTCGGATACTGGTCGGTCTTCGTGAAGCCGGCGCCCGGGCGTTTCATCGGATGGGTCGTCCTGGTCCCGCACGGCGACGATCCGGACCTGGTGGAGATCGGCTGGCGCCTGCGCCGTGACGCGTGGGGCAACGGCTACGCCACAGAGGCGGCGGCGGTCATCGTCCGTCACGGCTTCACCTCGCTCGGTCTCACCCGCATCGTCGCCGACGTGCACCCGGACAACGCCGCCTCCGCCCGCGTCGCCGCCCGGCTCGGCTTCCGGTCCGCCGGCCCTGCCCTCTATGGTGGCGAACCCTGCCGGCGATTCGTTCTCGACCGCGGGTAAAGGATCGCCGCGTCCTCCGCCGTTCGCACTATTATTCCAAGCATAGGCAGTCACTTCCGTCCGGGCTGCGCAAACCATAATATATGACTTGCCTAAGGAACGACATCGGCTTTTCAGTATACATTGACGGTGCGAGGGGGCCCCCTATATCTGCGGAGAAAAGAATTGCAACATCTTGGCAGGTACTATCTCACCGGCCCGTTGGTCTCTGCGGCGGGAAGAGAAAGGGACTTCCACACCCGGGGAGCCAGGGGGTAAGGTTTCGACTGGCAACCAGACGCAGCGCAAGACCACGGCCGTGCCCTCCGACACTCCCACCCTTCCGCCCTCCACCGAACCGAACGGCACCCTTCCGGCAACGGTTCAGGACCGCCCCTGCTGCATCGTCGGCATCGGCGCCTCCGCCGGCGGGCTGGAAGCGCTGCAACGGTTCTTCGACAACGTCCCGGACGGCAGCGATCTCGCCTATGTGGTGGTCCAGCACCTGTCGCCGGTGCACAAGAGCCTGATGGCCGACCTGCTGTCCAAGCACACGCGCATGGAGGTGATCCAGGCCGCCGACGGCATGGCGGTGGAGCGCAACGTCGTCTATCTGCTGCCGCCGGGCAAGCACATGACCATCGACGGCCGCCGCCTGCGCCTGACCGCCAAGGAAGCGGCGACCGGCATCAGCCTGCCCATCGACATCTTCTTCGCCGCCCTGGCGCACGACCAGGGACCCCTGGCCATCGGTGTCATCCTGTCGGGTACCGGGTCCGACGGGACGCGCGGCCTGTTGGCCATCAAATCCGCCGGAGGGTTCGCCGCCGTGCAGGACCCGGAGACGGCGCAGTTCGACGGCATGCCGCGCAGCGCCATCGCCGCCGCCGCACCGGACACGGTGCTGGCCCCCGAGGCGCTGCCCGGATCGATCGTCGAACACGCAGGCCGTGCCATTGCCCGTGCCCGTCCGCTGCCCGCCCGGCGCGAGCCGTCCGCTGCCGGTGACCCGCTGGCGCAGATCGTCGCCACCATCCGCCTGGTCACCGGCGTCGATTTCTCCTTGTACAAGCTGGCGACACTGATGCGCCGGATCGAGCGGCGCATGCACGCGGTCGGTCTGGAGTCGCCGGAGGACTACGCCGCGTTCCTGCGCGCCAACAGCGCCGAGGCGGTGACGCTGTACAAGGAGATGCTGATTGGCGTCACCCGCTTCTTCCGCGACGAGGCGGCGTTCCGCGCACTCGCCGCGAAGGCGGTGACCGGGCTGGTTCGCAAGATGGGGCAGCCCGACACCATCCGGGTCTGGGTGTGCGGCTGCGCCACGGGCGAGGAGGCGTACTCCATCGCCATGCTGTTCATCGAGGCCATGGAGGAGCAGGGGCGCACCGTCGACGTCAAGATCTTCGCCACCGACATCGACCAGGATTCCATCGAGTTCGCCGGTACCGGCGAGTATCCCCGATCCATAGCCGAAGACGTCAACGAGCAGCGTCTGGCGCGCTTCTTCCAGTTGCGCGGCGAACGTTACGTGGTTTCGCGGGAGCTGAGGCGGATGGTGGTGTTCGCGCAGCATAACATCATGCGCGACCCGCCCTTCACCAGGATGGACCTGATCAGTTGCCGCAACCTGCTGATTTATATGGACACGCCCTTGCAGCGCAAGGTGCTGGGCCTGTTCCAGTACGCCCTGCGGCAGGGCGGCTTCCTGTTCCTGGGGTCGAGCGAGTCGCTGGGCGACCTGGCGCCGGAGTTCCACACCGTCGACAGCCGCAACAAGCTGTTCCAGTCCCTGCGCGCGGGATCGTACCGGCTGTCGCGGCTTTTGCTGCCTCAACGCAGCGCTCCGCCGGTGCGCGGCGATCATCTGTCCATGGACGGCCACGGCGAGGAGAACCTGGCCATCGACGAGGCCATCGGTGTCCTGCTGAACACCTATGTGCCACCCTGCCTGCTGGTGAACGAGCAGCTCAACATCCTGCACGTCTTCGGCGACGCCGGACCGATCCTGCGGGTTCCCGCCGGCGAGGCGACGCTGAGTGTGCTGAAGTTGCTGCCGGCCTCGGTGGCGATGGTCGCGGGGACGGCGCTGAACCGCGTCTTTCGGTCATCGGAGGAATTCGCCCTGGCCAACATCCCGGTTAAGGACCGGGAGGGGTTGAGCGCCATCAGTTTGCGGGTCAAGCCCTTCGCCTCGCGCAAGTCGGGACGGCGCTACGCCCTGGTGCTGCTGGAACCCACGGTCCGCGCGGTCCCGCCGGCCGACACCCCCTTCGACCTGAACGCCGACGCGGCGGAGCGCATCCGCGGCCTGGAACAGGAACTGATGTCGCGCGGCGAGAACCTGCAAGCCACCATCGAGGAACTGGAAACCGCCAACGAGGAGCTGCAGGCGACCAACGAGGAACTCCTCGCCTCCAATGAGGAGCTGCAAAGCACGAACGAGGAACTGCAGTCGGTCAACGAAGAGCTGTATTCCGTCAACGCCGAATATCAGGCGAAGGTGGAGGAACTGACCGAGATGACCGCCGATCTCGACAATCTGTTGCGCTCCACTGCCATCGGCGTGGTCTTCCTCGACGACGACATGGTCATCCGCCGCTTCACGCCGGCGGCGGCCAGCTTCATCAACATCATTCCCCGCGACGTCGGCCGGCCGATCGCGCATTTGTCCACCAACATCGACTATCCCGACTTTCTCCGCGACATCCGCGCCGTGTTCACGAATTCCACGCCCGTGGAACGCCACGTCCGGGTGGGCGACGGGCGATGGATCCAGACGCGAATCCTGCCCTATCTCAGCGAGAAGAACACCGTGGAGGGCGCCGTCATCACCTTCATTGACGTCACCGCCACCCGGAACGCGCAGGAGAGGCTTCGCACCATCATCGACAGCCTGCCCGAGCACATTGCCGTGCTGGACGCCGAAGGGACCATCACCATGACGAACGCGTCGTGGCAGCGTTTCGCTGCTGCCACGGCAACCGCTCCGCCGCCTGATGGCGGCGGCGACATGCCGTGCGGCCCGCCGGTTCCCGACGGCCCGAACGGGCTGGACCGGTCGCCCCTGCCGCCGGCCGTGCGCGACGGCTTGCGGCGCGTGGTGACGGGTGAGGCCGGGCAATACGGATTCGAGTACCCGTGCCGCAGCGCCGCCGGCTCCCACTGGTATCTGCTGACGGCGGTGCGCCTGACCGCACCCGTCTCCGGAGCGGTGGTCAGCCACATCGACGTGACCAACCGCAAGCTGCTGGAGCTGAGGCTGGCGGCCGACGACGACGTCGAAGGCCACGCCCCCGCTGCCGCTCCCGCCGGAGGGGACGCCCCATGAGCGAGGAGCGTCTCAGCGGGTTGCGACGGCGCGCCGAGGCGATCCTGACCGACGGCGCCTTCGCCACGTCGGACCTCTCCGCCGCCACCTTCCGCGAGGTGGTTCACGAGCTGTACGTCCACCAGGCGGAGCTGGAGATCCAGAACGAGGAGCTGCGCAACGCCCAGCAGACGCTGGAGGTGTCGCGGCGCGAGTATGTGCAGCTTTTCCGGTCGCTGCCGCTCGCCTGCTTCACGGTGAACGCCGCCGGCATCGTGGGGGAGGCCAACCCGGCGGCGGAACGGCAGTTCGGCCTGCCGCACCGCCAGCTCAGGGGGCGGCCCCTGACGCTGCTGGTCGCCACGTTCGACCATGGCCGGCTGCTCGCCTCCCTGGCGCGCCTGCGTGGCGGCGGCACCTGGATCCGCCAGGAGTTCATGTTCGTCGGTGCCGACGGCCCCATGGACGGGCTGACGGACGGGCGTCCGGTGGCCCTTGAGGATGGCGAGAAGGGGGATGTGTTGCTCACCGTCACCGACGTGAGCGAGCGCAACGCGTGGGTGCGGGAGTTGCAGGCCGCGCGCGACGAAGCCGACCGGGCGCGCGCCGCCTATCACCAGATCCTCCAATCGGTCGGTGAGGGGCTGTGCGGCGTCGACGAGGGCGGAACGGTCACCTTCGTCAACGCCGCCGCCCTGGCGATCACCGGGTTCACCGAGGCCGATCTGGTGGGCCGCCCCGCCGCCGCCCTGTTCGCCGTCCCGTTCATCGGGACCGGGTCCGCCGTCGCGGCGGCGCTGGCCCATCCGCCGGCGGACGGGGCACCGCTGATCCTGGCGCAACAGCCGATGCGCCGCCGTGACGGCGGCGTCTTTACGGCGGAGGTGAGCGTGTCGCGCCTGGCCGCCCCCGGCCGCGACGGCGGCGCGGTGCTCGCCTTCCGCGACGTGACCGCGCGGCTGGAGGCGGAAGCGGCGCTGCGTGTCAGCGAGCGGCGCCACCGCACGCTGGTGCAGTCCCTGCACGAGGGTGTGGCCATGCACGCCGCCGACGGCCGCGTCCTGGTGGCCAACGCCATGGCGGAACGGCTGCTGTCGGGACCGGCGGCGGCCCTGCTCGACCCGGGGGCCGAGGCGTTCAGGGACGGGATCGACGGCCATCCGGGGTGCCGCTACATCGCCGCCGACGGGGCGCGACTGCAGGGCCTGCCCCCGGCGGCACAGGCGCGCCGCGACGGCCGGCCGGTCATCGAACGGGTGATCGGCATCGCCCGCAGCGGCGTCGCAGGCGCGGCGGCCGGCGACGGGGCCACCTGGCTGCGCGTCAGCAGCCATCCCGTGACGGATGACGGCCCCGACGGGGCCGGCAGGGTGGAGGCGGTGGTGACCAGCGTCACCGACATCACCGCCATCAAGGCTATGGAGCGCGACCTCAATGTGGCGCTGGACGCCAAGGAGCGCTTCATGGCGTCGGCCAGCCATGATCTGCGCCAGCCGGTGCAGGCGCTGATGCTGTTCTCCGACCTGCTGCTGAAGGAATCGCTGTCCCCTGCCGCGCACCGCATCGCCGAGCAGCTTCGGGAGTGCGTCGGCTCCCTCGGTTCGCTGCTGGACTGCCTGCTGGACATTTCCAAGCTGGAGGCCGGCCTCATCGCGCCTGTCCCGGCGCGCGTCGAACTGGACGGGTTGATGCAGCGCCTGCACGCGGAGTTCGCGCCCGTGGCCGCGACCGCGGGGCTGCGTCTGACCACCGTGCCGTCCCGGCTGGTGTTGGAGACGGATGGCGGCCTGCTGGAACGGGTGTTGCGCAACCTGCTGTCCAACGCCCTGCGCTACACCCGGCAGGGACGGGTGCTGTTCGGCGTGCGGCGCAACGGCCGCACCATCCGGCTGGAGGTGTGGGACACCGGCATCGGCATTCCGGATAACCAAATCGACCGCATCTTCCAGGATTTCTACCAGGTCGCCAACCCGGCCCGCGACCGTCGTGAGGGGCTGGGCATGGGCCTGTCCATCGCCCGGCGGCTGATCGCCATGCTGGGCGGAACGATGGAGGTCCGCTCCGCGCCCGGCCGCGGGTCGTGCTTCGCCGTCCTGCTGCCGCAGGGAATGCCCGCCGACGCTCCGGCCCCCGCATCCGCAGACGGTGCCGACGATGACGGCAGCCATGCCGGAGCGCTCGTCCTGCTGGCCGAGGACGACGCCATCATCCGCATGGCCCTCTGCTTGCTGCTGGAGGGCTGGGGCTACCGCGTCGTGGAGGCGGGCAGCGCCGGCGAGGCGCTGACCCACCTGGACGAGGGGCTGGCGCCCGACCTGGTGCTGACCGACTACCGCCTGCCCGACGGCGAAACCGGCCTGATGCTGATGGACGCGGTGCGCCGCCGCCTGGGCGGCGACGTTCCCGGCATCCTGCTGACCGGCGACACCTCGTCGGACCGCCTGCGTGAGGCGTCGGCGGCACAGTGCGCGCTGCTGCACAAGCCGATCCAGCCCGCCGCCCTGGAAACCGCCGTGCGCGCCGCCCTGCGCCGCGCCGGCGACGCATAGGCCGCACGCACCGGTTTCACCCCCGCGGCGGCGCCAGCCGGTCGAGGCGCAGGCGGTGGCGGGAGTCGGTCAGCCGGGCGACCGCCGCCAGGGTGGCGGCCAGCACCGCCAGGCCGGTAGCGCCGGCGATCAGGAACATGATCAGGATCTGGTAGCGGACGGCCTCTGCCGGGGCGACGCCGGCGAGGATCTGGCCGGTCATCATGCCCGGCAGCGACACCAGCCCGGTGGCCGCCATGGCGTTGATGATGGGCATCAGGCCGGTGCGCAGGGCCTGGCGGTGCAGGGTACGCATGGCCTCCCACCGGCCGGCCCCCAGGGCCAGCCGCGCCTCCACCGCCGCCCGCTCGCGCCAGGCCGCCACGGTCAGGGCGTTCAGCGCCAGGCTGACGCCGCTCATGGCGTTGCCGAGGATCATTCCCAGCATGGGGATGGCGTAACGCGGGTCCCACCAGGGGTCGGGGCGCACCGCGGTGGACAGGGCCAGGATCAGCACCAGCGTCGCCGCGAACACCATGGGCGCCGTGCCCAGCCCGTAGGTCCACGGGCCGGCCAGCCGGCGCTCCTGCCGGGCCATGATCTCCTGCCCGGCGAACAGCGCCATGGCCAACGCCACCCCCAGCGTCAGCCAGGGCGAGCCCAGGGCGAAGATCCGCTCCAGCACCAGCCCGACGATGGCCAGTTGCACCACCATGCGCACCGCCGCCACCGCCAGCGGCCGTTCCAGCCGCAGGGCCAGGGCCAGGGAGATGGCGCCGTTCACCAGCAGCAGCGACGCCGCCAGCATCAGGTCGGGAATGCCGAGCGAGATCAGCGGCACGGCCGCACCTCCCCGTCGGCGACGACCCGCCCGGCTTCCACATACAGGGTGCGGACCGCCAGCCGTTCCGCCTGGGCGGGGTCGTGGGTGACCAGCAGCACCGCCGCGCCGCGGGCCAGTTCGGCGCGCAGGCACTCCTCCACCAGCGTCGTGGACCCGGCATCCAGCGGCCCCGTCGGCTCGTCCAGCAGCAGCACGGGCGGGCGCAGCACCAGGGCGCGCACCAGCGCCAGACGCTGGCGTTCGCCGGTGGACAGGCGGGCCACCGGCCAGTCCGGACAGTCCGCCGGCAGGCCCAGCGCCGCCGCCAGCCGCACCGCGGCGGCCGGATCCGCCATGTGGTCGCCCACCCGGTCGGCCCACCAGCCGGACTCGGCGGCGACGTAGACGACGCGCCGCCGCCATTGCGGCGCCGGCATCGCCTCGCGCGCGACGCCGTTCAGCCGCACGTCGCCGCGGCCGGGGTCCAGGTCGGCGACGGCGCGCAGCAGGGCGGACTTCCCGCCCCCCGACGGCCCGCGCACCGCCACGCACTCCCCCGCCCCGACGGTGAAGGAGGCGGGCTTCAGGATGGCGGAGTGCAGGCCGGAGACGGTCAGCATCGGGGCTCGCACGGGGACGGGGCGAAACAGGATGCGCGCCCCGCCCGCGCCCGGCAAGCCCGCCGCGCCGACGGGATCAGGCGACCGAGAGCCGCACGTCGATGTTGTTCTGCGTGGCGTGGGAATAGGGGCAGACCACGTGCGCCTTGTTCACCAGGTCGGTGGCCTTGTCCCGCTCGATCCCCGGCAGGGCGATGGTCAGGTCGACATCGATGCCGAAGCCGGTGCCGTCGTCGCGCGGGCCGATGCCGACGGCGGCGGTGACCGTGGTGTCTTCGGGCAGCTTCACCTTCTCCTTGCCGGCGACGAACTTCAGCGCGCCGAGGAAGCAGGCGGAATAGCCCGCGGCGAAGAGCTGCTCCGGGTTCGTGCCGGGGCCGCCGGCGCCGCCCAGTTCCTTGGGCGTGGAGAGCTGCACGTCCAGCACGCCGTCGGCGGTGGCGGAACGGCCGTCGCGGCCGCCCGTGGCGGTGGCGCTGGTCTTGTAGAGCACCTTCATATCGAACTCTCCCCTTCCTGGCTTGTTGAGGTGCGGCGGGCGTTCGCTCCGCCGCTGTGACGCCGCGGACCATGCCGCACAATTCGATTGCGCGCAATTTAATTCGGCGCATGACGGCTATGCAGGTCAATTGCGCGCAATCGAATTGCCCCGCCGCCGGAGAGCGCTAGGCTTATGTCGATGCGCATAGCCGAGAAGCCCCCGACCGTGACCGACGCCGCCTCCCCGTGCCTTCCCCCTCCCCTGCCGCTCGACGACCAGCTCTGCTTCGCCATCTATTCCGCGGCGCACGCCATGAACCGGGTCTACAAGCCGCTGCTGGAGCCGCTGGGGCTGACCTATCCGCAGTATCTGGTGCTGCTGGTGCTGTGGCAGACCGACGACGTCACGGTGAAGGACCTCGGCAGCCGCCTGTTCCTCGATTCCGGCACCCTGACCCCGCTTCTGAAGCGGATGGAGGCGGCCGGCCTGGTCACCCGCCGCCGCGACACCGCCGACGAGCGTCTGGTCCGCGTCACCCTCACCCCGGACGGCCGGGCGCTGCGCGACCGCGCCGGCGCGGTGCAGCAGGCGGTGGGCTGCGCCAGCGGCCTGGATGCCGCCGCCATGGGCGCGCTGCACCGGGCGCTCACCGAACTGCGCGACGGACTGAAGGGAACCTGACCCCGGAAGGACCGTCCGCCTCCGCCGGCTGTCCCCGCCCTTGCGTCCGGCCGGCGGGCGGCTATGGTGGGCGCTCCCCGCCGACGAGAGCCGGACTCCCCCATGCCGCCGTCCACCGCCGATCGCGTCACCTTCACCCATCGCGAGATCCTGGAGGTGTTCAGCGGCGTGGCGCTGGCCATGCTGATGGCGGCGATGGACCAGACCATCGTCGCCACCGCCCTGCCCACCATGGCGGCGGACCTCGGCAACCTCCGGGAACTGCCCTGGGTGGTGACGGCCTACATGCTGGCCTCCACCGCGACGACGCCGGTCTATGGCAAGCTGTCCGACCTCTACGGCCGCAAGCGCCTGTTGCAGATCGCCATCGTCCTGTTCCTGGCGGGCTCCGTCCTGTGCGCCCTGGCGCAGGACATGCTGCAACTCATCCTGTTCCGCGGTCTCCAGGGGCTGGGCGGCGGCGGGCTGATGGCGCTGGCCTTCACCATCATCGGCGACGTGGTGGAGCCGCGCGAGCGCGGCCGCTATCAGGGGCTGATCGGCGGCGTCTTCGCGCTGGCCAGCGTCGCCGGCCCGCTGGCCGGCGGGCTGATCACCGAATACGCCTCCTGGCACTGGATCTTCCTGATCAACCTGCCGATCGGCGCCGTGGCGCTGGTGATGACCAACCGGGCGCTGGGCCGGCTGCCGACCGGCGTCGCCCGGCCGCGGGTGGATGTGACGGGCGCGGTGCTGCTGATGGCGGCGGTCACCAGCCTGCTGATCGTCGTGTCGCGCGGCGGCAGCGTGCTGCCCTGGACGTCGGCGCCGGTGCTGGGGCTGGCGGCGGGGGGCGTGGTGCTGCTGGCCGTCTTCCTGTGGCACGAGCGCCGGGTGGCGGAGCCGATCCTGCCGCTGCGCCTGTTCCGCATCCCCGTGGTCGCCATCGCCAACCCGGTGGTGGCGGTGTCCGCCATGGTGCTGTTCGCCGGCATCGTCTTCCTGCCGCTGCACCTGCAACTGGCGCGGGGGACCGGCGCCACCGCCTCGGGCCTGCTGCTGCTGCCGCTGGTGCTGGGCATGACCCTGGGGGCGGTGGGCGGCGGCCGGCTGATCGCCCGCTCCGGCCGCTACAAGGTCTTCCCGATCGCCGGGCTGGCCCTGTCGGCGTCCATGTACCTGCTGCTGGGCCTGTTCGCCGGGGCGGCGGCGGACCCGCTGTTCTCCGTGCTGGTCCTGGTGCCGCTGGGGGTCGGGCTCGGGCTGGTCATGCCGGTGATGACGGTGGCGGTGCAGAACGCCGTGGACCGTGCCGACCTGGGGGCGGCCACCGCCTCCATCGGCTTCTTCCGCTCGCTGGGCGGGTCGGTCGGGGTGGCCCTGTTCGGCGCGGTGCTGAGCGCCGGCGTCACCGCCCGCCTCGCCGCCGCGGGCCTGCCCGGCCTCGACCCCCGCCAGGTGATGGACGGCGGGGTGGCGGTGCTGGACCAGCTTCCGGCGGCATCGCGCGCCGCCGCGCTGGCCGCCTTCGAAAGCGGGTTCGAGACCCTGTACCTGCTGGCCGCCGGCCTGGCCCTGGTGTCGCTGACGCTGGCCCTGTTCCTGCGGGAACTGCCGCTGCGCTCCGCCCGCACCGACGCGCAGGATTGATACCAACGGCACCTGAAGGGTGCCGTTGGTATCACCCTCTCGATCAATGCCAAGGCATTGATCTGCCGGGTTTCACGGCCGGAAAATGATGGAAGTGATCATTTTCCGGCCGTATGAGGGGCGGCGCTGGCGAGGGGGCGGCGGCGGCGCTATGTTGTGCAGGGAATCCCCATCTCCCGCACCCGCCGTTGGAGGAGGCACGCGCCATGTCCGGCACCTACGAGGGCGACTTCTACGCCTGGACCATGGAGCAGGCGGCCCTGCTGCGCGCCGGCCGGCTGTCCGAAGCCGACGTCGCCCACATCGCCGAGGAGATCGAGAGCATGGGGCGCAGCGAGCGGAACGAGCTGGTGAACCGCCTGGCCATCCTGCTGCTGCACCTCCTGAATTGGCAGCACCAGCCGAGCCTGCGCGGCAATTCGTGGCGCCTGTCCGTCAAGGAGCAGCGGCGTGCCGTCGCCCGTCACCTGCGCCAGAATCCGAGCCTGAAGGCGCGCATCGCCGGCATCATCGACGACGCCTATGGCGACGCGGCGATCAGGGCCGAACGAGAAACCGGCCTGCCGGAAGACGTGTTCCCGCCCGATTGCCCCTGGCCGTTCGACCGCATCATGGACGACGCCTTCTGGCCGGAGTGACGGGCGGCTACTACCGCACCATGCTCCCGCTGCGCCGCTCGCACCCGTTGCGCGTCAGGATTTCCGGTTCGCCGATGCTGAGCGTCAGGAAGCGGTGCAGGTCCTCGTCCGACCATCCCTTCGCTCTGGCGCTGGCCTGGATGTCGTAGCCCAGGCGCGAGACTCCGAGCCCGATCATCAGCCGCCGGCTGAGCGGTCCCCGCATGACCAGGCCGGTGCGTTCGTCCACCACCCGGTTGTCCTCGGTCACCCGGAAGCGCAGGTTGCCCAGGTTGAGCCCGACGTGGCGGCGCTCGACGTCGTCGCCGTCCCATTGGTGGAAGGTCTCGGGATAGACGCGCACCGTCACCTCCGACCCGCCGGCGCGCAGGTCGCCGGCGATGTCGCGGGCACGGCGGACCGACACGTTCTCGTCCAGTTCACCCAGCAACATCAGCACCGGAGCGCCGGTCGTCGCGGAATCGTCGAAGCGCGGCACCGAACAGCCGTAGTAGGAGGCGTGCGCGGCAAACGATAGCCCCTCGTCGGCGAACAGCTCGCGGATCTGCCGATAGGCGGCGGCCACGCTGATCATGCCGCCGTAGGAGAAACCCATCACCGCGATCCGCCGCGGATCGACGCGCGGGTGATCGGCCAGGAAGCGCAGGGCGGCGTGGGCGTCGGCCAGCATCATGGACTCGGTCACCCGCACGGCGCGGCGGTTGTGCCCGGCATCGGCCAGACCGCGCGGGCCGAAGCTGTCGACCACCAGCGCCACGTAGCCCTGGCGGGCCAGCCGCTCGCCATAGGCCGGTTCGCGGCACGCCTTGAGGCCGCCGAGCCCCTCCATCACCACCACAGCCGGCAGGTGGCGGGGCTGGCTGGGGCCGGGCGGCTCATACAACAGGCCGGCGCCGGCGATGGTTCGACGGCGCACGCGGGGGTTCGCGGCATCGCGCAGCACGTAGGGATTGTAGGTCGCAAAGCTCACCGGACGCATCGCCGCTCCTCCGTGGTTCGCAACAACGCCAACCGCGGGGAACGGCCGGGGTTCCGCCGCCCTCCGTCAGGGGGGGCGGTGGAACCGCGCCGCGGCGGGGCTCGTTCACCCCGGCAGCCACGCGCCCACCACACGGACCCTCCGGAACCGCATGCCAAAACAGACGACCGGATCTTCGCGAACGCGATCACTGCGAACGGCATGGGGGCTGGGGCGGCTGGCGGCCCGTGTCGTGCCGGCGGCCCTGCGCCGGGGGCCACCCCGGACGGTCACCGTTGCCGAACGCCTCCGGGCGGTGCCGACGCGCAACCTGCCGCTGCGCGCCCCCGTCACCATCCATTGGAACGAACACCATGTCCCCTTCATCGAGGCGGAGCATGACGCCGATCTTGCCGTCGGGCTCGGCGTCGTCCACGCCCACCTGCGGCTGGCCCAGATCGAGCTGATGCGCCGTGCCGCCTATGGCCGGCTGGCGGAGCTGCTGGGGCCGGTGGCGGTCGACCTGGACCGCACGCTGCGCACGCTGGACCTCACCCGGGCGGTGCGCCCCATCGTGGCCACCATGCCGGAGGCCACCTTCGACTGGCTGACCGGCTTCGCCCGCGGCATCAACGCCGTCATCGCCGGCCCCGGCGAGCTGCCGGAGGAACTGGCCCTGCTGGGCCACCGGCCGGAGCCGTGGACGGTGGAGGACCTGATGGCACTGGGCCGACTCGCCGCCACCGACTTCACCTGGCGGGTGTGGATCCCCCTGCTGCGCCTGCGCGCCCGCACCGACTGGCCCGACCTGTGGGAGCGGATGATGCGCGACAACGCCATGCCGGTGCCGGCGTTCGCGGGCGGCGGTGGCGGCGGGGTGGATGCACTGCTGTCCCTGCTGGGCGCCTTCGGCCGGCAGGGCAGCAACGCGTTCGCCGTGGCGGCGGAGCGCAGCGCCACCGGCAGCGCGCTCATCGCCAGCGACCCCCACCTCGGCATCATGCTGCCCAACACCTGGCTGATGGCCGGCCTGTCGGGGCCGGGGCTGAACGCGGTCGGGCTGATGATTCCCGGCGTGCCGGCGGTGGCGCTGGGGCGCAACCGCCGCATCGCCTGGGGCGGCACCAGCCTGCACGCCCAATCCAGCGAGCTGTTCGACGTCACCGACCTGCCCGAGGGAGAGATCGTCGAGCGCCGCGAAACCATCCGCGTGCGCTGGGGCAAGCCGGTCACCGTCACGGTGCGCGACACACCCTATGGCCCCATCCTGACCGACGCGCCGCTGCTGCCGGACGCCGGCGGCCGCCGCCTCGCCCTGCACTGGGTGGGGCACCTGCCCAGCGACGAGGTGACCGCCCTGCTGGGTGTCAACCGTGCCGCCGGCTGGGCGGAATTCCGCGACGCCCTCGACGGCTTCGCGGTGCCGGCCCAGAACATGGTCTACGCCGACGCCGACGGTCGCGTCGGCCAGTGCATGGCCGCCCGCCTGCCCTGGCGGCCGCCGCACCCGCCCGACGACCTGTTCGTGCCGCGCGACGCCCGCCGCCACTGGGAGCGCTTCGCCACCGCCGCCACCCTGCCGGCCGTACTGTCGCCGCCGCGCGGGTTCGTCGCCTCGGCCAACAACCGGCCGGAGGCGGCGGGCACCGTGCCGGTGGGGTTCTTCTTCTCCCCCGACGACCGGGTCCGCCGGCTGCGCGCCCTGCTGGGTCGTCCCGACCCCGTCGGGATCGCGGAGTTGCAGGCGGCGCAGCGCGACGTGCTCGTCCCCTCGGCGCCGGAGCTGCGCGACCGGCTGCTGGCGCTGGCCCGCGACGCCGGCCTCGACGCCGCATCCCCGGAGCGCCGCCGGTTCTGCGACGGGCTGCGCCCCTGGGACGGCCGCTACGACGCGGAATCGGCCGGTGCCCTGGGGTTCGAGCTGCTGCTCTACCACTTCGCCCTGGGGCTGCGCGGCAGGGCGGGACTGGAGGTCTACACCGCGGGGTGGGAGCCCTGGGCCTTCCTGCGCGACGACCTGGACCGCACCCCGCCCGATCGGCTGGCGGCGGCCCTGGGGCCGGCGCTGGACCGGGCGGCGGCGGAGGCGGGCCGGCACGGCACCTGGGGGGCGGTGCACCGCCTGCGCCTGGCCCACGTGCTGGGATCGGTGCCGGTGATCGGCCGGCGCTACCGCTTCGCCGACGTGCCGTCGTCCGGCGGCAACGAGACGGTGATGAAGACTGCGCACGGCTTCGCCGGCGGCGTCCACCGCGTGCGCATGGGGGCCAACGCCCGCCACATCTCCGACCTCGGCGATCCCGACGCCAATCGGTTCGTCCTGCTGGGCGGCCAGGACGGCTGGCTGGGCAGCACCACCTTCCTCGACCAGTTCGACCTGTGGCGCCGCGGCGAGTACGTGCAGATTCCCCTGCGCGCCGAAACGGCGCGCACCCTGTTCCGCTACAAGACGGTGCTGACACCCTGACGGACCCGCCATGCTCGACGCCACGCCGCTTCTGCGACTCTACGCCCGCGCCCGCCTGCGCCGCCTCGCCGACCGCCGGCCGGCGGCGGTCCAGGAGGACCAGCTCCTGCGTCTGGTGCGGAGGGCCGAGGCGACCCGCTTCGGCCGCGACCACGGCTTCGCCGGCATCCGCTCGGTGCGCGACTTCCGGGAACGGGTACCGCTGCGCCGCTACGAGGATTTCCGCAGGGACTACTGGTCCGACGGCTTCCCGGTGCTGACGGACGCGACCTGGCCGGGGACCATCCCCTACTTCGCCGCCACCTCGGGCACCACCACGGGAACCACCAAGTACATTCCGGTGTCGCGGGCGATGGTCCGCGCCAACACCCGCGCCGCCTTCGACCTGCTGGTCTTCCACGCCGCCAACCGGCCCGGCAGCCGGGTGATGGGCGGGCGCAACTTCATGCTCGGCGGCTCCACCGCCCTGGTGGAGGAGGCGCCGGGCATCTTCAGCGGCGATCTCTCCGGCATCGCCACGCGGGAGGTGCCGCGCTGGGTGCGCCGCTACACCTTCCCGCCGCCCGACCTCGCCCTGCTCAGCGACTGGGAGCAAAAGGTGGACCGCATCGGCCGCCGCTCCCTGGACGAGGACATCCGCACGCTGGGCGGTACCACGAGCTGGCTGCTGCTCTACCTCGACCGCCTGGCGGATCTGTTTCCCGACCGGCCGCCGACCCTGGCGGGCTTCTACCCGAACCTGGAGCTGCTGGTGCACGGGGGCGTCAGCTTCGAGCCCTACGCCGCCCGCTTCACCCGCTGGCTGGAGGGCGGCCGGGCGGAGCTGCGCGAGGTCTACCCCGCCAGCGAGGGCTTCCTGGCCGTCGCCGACCGCGGCCAGGGCGAGGGGCTGCGTCTGTTGCTCGACAACGGCCTGTTCTTCGAATTCGTGCCGCCGGAGGAGCTGGACGCCCCCAACCCCCGGCGCTTCTGGGTGCACGACGCGGAGCCGGGGGTGAACTACGCCGTGGTGCTCAGCACCTGCGCCGGCGCCTGGTCCTACGTGCTGGGCGACACGGTGCGCCTGGTCGACCGCGATCCGCCGCGCGTGCTGGTGACGGGGCGCACCTCCTACACCCTGTCGGCCTTCGGCGAGCACCTGATCGGCGAGGAGATCGAGCGCGCCGTCAGCGACGCCGCCGCCGCCATCGGCGCCGCCATCAGCGACTACTCCGTCGGCCCGGTCTTCCCCGAGGCGCCGGGAGAGCGCGGCGGCCACGTCTTCGTGGTGGAATGGGCGGGCGGCGTCCCCCCGCCCCCGGCCCTGGACGCCTTCGCGCAGGCGCTGGACGGCCGTCTGGCGGCGCTGAACGACGATTACGCGGCCCACCGGGCCGGCGGCTTCGGCATGGCGCCGCCGCGGCTGGAACCGGCGGCGCCCGGCACCTTCGCCGCCTGGATGCGCAGCCGCGGCAAGCTGGGCGGACAGAACAAGGTGCCGCGCATCATCAACGACCGGTCGCTTCTAGGGTCGCTGCGGCGCGCTGCGGCGCAGCGGCGGGGCGATCCGGTGCCGGGCGCCTGAGGCGGCGGCGCACGAACGGCCAGTTGGCGGCCAGGAACAGGATGTTCAGAACCGGCATGCCGAAGGCCTTGAAGGCCACCCAGTCGTCGGTGGGCAGCGTCCGCCACAGGATTTCGTTGAGCGCCGCCAGGACCAGGAAGAATCCGGCCACCCGCCAGGTGAGGGTCTTCCACGCCCGGTCGTCGACCCCGATGCCGGTGTCGAACACCGACTTCAGCAGCAGCCGGCGCATCGCCAGCCCGACCAGCAGGGCCAGCCCCGCCGCCAGGTTGTAGACGGTGGGGCGGATCTTGATGAAGGTGGCATCGTTCCACACCAGCGTGATCCCGCCGAACACCAGGGTGAAGGCCAGGCTGACCAGAGGGATCACCGGCACCCGCCGCGCCCGCGAGAGCGAGTACAGCACCGCCACGGCGGTGGCGGCCATCAGCGCCGCCGTGGCGGGGAGGATGCCCAGCCAGCGGCTGACCACGAAGAAGACGACCAACGGGCCCATCTCGATGAGCAGCCGTTCCAGCACCGGGCCGAGCGGGCGCGCCGCCGTCGGGATAGGCAATGCCATGCTCAGGTCCTTGCAACGGGGAATCCACGACCATCCACGGGGAACGGGACCGGGGGCGCCGGGTTTCGTCACCCCGCCCATAAGGACGTATCGCGCCTGAACTTTTTGTAATGCCGCGGCAAGGCGGGCGTCAGCGGCGGCTTTCTAAATAGGTAGGCACCGCCGGGACCGGCCCGGCGGCCCACGATACAGACGAACGCCAGCAACGGAGTCCTTCCGATGTCCAATCTCATGTCCGGGCGCGGAACGCCGACACGCCTCCTGCGGCGCGCCGTCGCCGCGGTGCTGCTCGGCACCACGGTGCTGGCCGGCGGCACCGCCCTGGCCACGGCGCAGCCGACCGCCCCCGCCGCCATCACCGCCCCCCTGCCCCCCAGCTTCGCGCCGCTGGTGGAGCGGGTGCAGCCGGCGGTGGTCACCATCACCGCGCGGCGCGAGGCGACCCCGGCGGCGGAGCGCCGCGCCGCCCCCTCCCTGCCCTTCCCGCCGGGCTCGCCGTTCGAGGAGTTCTTCCGCCGCTTCGGCGCTCCCTTCGGCGAACCCGACGCACCGCAGCCGCCGCGCGGGCGCGGCGGGTCCGCCGTGGGCTCGGGCTTCGTCATCGACGGCGAGGGGCACGTGGTGACCAACAACCATGTGATCGACGGCGCCACGGCCATCGCCGTCACCCTGACCGACGGCACCGAGCTGCCGGCCACCGTGGTGGGCCGCGACCCGAAGACCGACCTGGCCCTGCTGAAGGTGACCGGAGATCGGACCCTGCCCTATCTGGCCTTCGGCGACAGCGACGGCACGCGGGTCGGTGACTGGGTGGTCGCCGTGGGCAACCCCTTCGGCCTGGGCGGATCGGTGACGACGGGCATTGTGTCGGCGCGCGGCCGGCACATCAACGCCGGCCCCTACGACGACTTCATCCAGACCGACGCCGCCATCAACCGCGGCAATTCCGGCGGCCCCATGTTCAACCTGGCGGGGGAGGTCATCGGCATCAACACCGCGATCTATTCGCCCAACGGCGGTTCGGTCGGCATCGGCTTCGCCATCCCATCCAACCTCGCCCGCACCGTCATCGCCCAGTTGAAGGAGAGCGGGCGGGTCGAGCGGGGCTGGCTGGGCGTGCGCATCCAGGAGGTGACGCCCGAACTGGGCCAGGCCCTGGGCCTGGGTGAGGCGCGCGGCGCGCTGCTGGCCGACGTCACGGCTGATAGCCCGGCGGCCCGGGCCGGGTTGCGCCAGGGTGACGTGGTGCTGCGCTTCGACGGCAAGCCGGTCGGCGAGGTCCGCGACCTGAGCCGCGCGGTGGCCGAGGCCCGGCCCGACAGCACCGCCGAGGTGGTGGTGTCCCGCGACGGCCGCGAGCAGGCGCTGAGCGTGCGCGTCGGCGCCATGCCCGGCGAGGAGCGGGTGGCCGCCGCCCCTGACGGCTCCGGCGATGCCGCGACCGACACGGTGAAGGGGCTGCGGCTGGCCGCGCTGGACCGGAACGCCCGGGCCGGCCTCGGTCTGGACGACGGCGTCACGGGGGTGGTGGTGGCCGGCCTGGAGGACGGGGCGGGCGAGACGACCCTGCGCCCCGGTGACGTCATCGTCAGGGTCGGCGACCGCTCCGTCGCCACCCCCGCCGACGTGGCGAGCACGGTCGCCGAGGCGGAAAAGGCCGGCCGCAAGGCCGTGCTGCTGCTGATCAACCGCCGCGGCACCGAGAGCTTCGTGGCGCTGCGCCTGTCACAGGCATGACGGGATCGTCGGCGGGGACGGTGCGTTTGCCGGCGCGCCACCCCGCCGGCGCCTTGGCGCAACCCCCGCAGAGGTTTAGAATGCCGGGCATGAAGGTGCTGGTGATCGAAGACGACGCACGGGCCGCCGCCTACCTGGCCAAGGGGCTGAAGGAGGCGGGGCATGTGGTGGACGTGGCCAACGACGGTAAGGAAGGGCTGTTCCTCGCCGGGGCGGAGCATTACGACGTGCTGATCGTCGACCGCATGCTGCCCGGCCGGGACGGCCTGTCGCTGGTGGAGATCCTGCGGGCCACCGGCAACGACACGCCGGTGCTGTTCCTGTCGGCGCTGGGCAGCGTCGACGACCGGGTGAAGGGTTTGCGGGCGGGTGGCGACGACTATCTGACCAAGCCCTATGCCTTTTCCGAACTGCTGGCGCGCATCGAGGTGCTGGTGCGCCGGCGCGGCGCCGGCCAGCCGCAGACCCGCCTGTCGGTCGGCGACCTGGAGATGGACCTGCTGTCGCGCACCGTGCGCCGCGCCGGACGCGAGATCGAGCTGCTGCCGCGGGAGTTCGCGCTGCTGGAGTACCTGATGCGCAACGCCGGCAGCGTGGTCACCCGGACCATGATGCTGGAAAACGTCTGGGACTATCACTTCGATCCGCAGACCAATGTCATCGACGTGCACATCGCCCGGCTGCGCCAGAAGATCGACAAGGACTTTCCGACGCCGCTGATCCACACCGTGCGCGGCGCCGGCTATTCCCTGCGTGCGGCACCCGCGGCGTGACGCCCTTTCCCAAACTGCTGCGCACGACCACGTTCCGGCTGGCGCTGCTCTATCTCGGGATGTTCGGCGCGTCGGTGACGGTCATCCTGTGGGTGGTGTGGCGGACCACCGCCGGCTTCATGGAACAGCAGGTCGCCGACGCCATCGCCGCGGACATCGCCCTGCTGCGCCAGGAGTACCAGTTCGGCGGTCTGCCCCGGCTGATCGCCACGGTGCGCGACCGCAGCAACGATCCCCACACCAACGCCATGTACCTGGTGCTGTCGCCCCACGGCGTGCCGCTGGCCGGCAACCTGTCCGGGTGGCCCAAGGTGATGCCGGAGCAGGAGGGCTGGATGCATTTCCAGGTGGCCCCCAGCGGCGGCCCGCACGGCCAGCCGGCCACCGCCAGCGCCCAGGGCTTCGTGCTGCCCGGCGGGCTGAAGCTGCTGGTGGGGCGCGACATGAGCGTGCTCGACACCCTGCGCCACCGCATGGTGGCGTCGCTGGGCTGGGTGGTGGCGGTCACCGGCGCGCTGGGCGTGGCCGGCGGCCTGCTGCTCAGCCGGCGCGCGCTGGCGCGCATCGAGGCGATCAACCGCACCACGCGCCGCATCATCGACGGCGACCTGGCCGACCGCGTGCCGCGCACCGGGTCGGGCGACGAGATCGACCGGCTTGCCGCCAACCTCAACACCATGCTCGACCAGATCGTGCGGCTGATGGAGGGCATGCGCCACGTCAGCGAAAGCGTGGCGCACGACCTGCGCACGCCGCTGACCCGGCTGCGCTCGCGCCTGGAACTGGTGCTGATCGAGGACACCGACGACCCCGAGGTCTACCGAACCGCGCTACAGGAGACCATCGGCGAAGCCGACGCCCTGCTGGCCACCTTCCGCGCGCTGCTGTCCATCGCAGAGGCGGAGGCCGGCGGGCGGGCGGCCGATTTCCAGCCCGTCGACCTCGCCGCCATCGCCCGCACCGCCGCCGACCTGTACGAGCCGGTGGCCGAGGAGAAGGGGTTGACCTTCACCGCCGACGTGCCCGACGCCCCGGTGCCGGCGCGCGGCAACCCGCAACTGCTGTCGCAGGCGCTGGCCAACCTGCTGGACAACGCCATCAAGTACACGCCGGCCGGCGGGCGCATCGCCTTGCGGGTGGACGGGGCGGCCGGTCGGCTGGAGGTCGCGGACAGTGGTCCCGGCATCCCCGCGGACCTGCGCGAGCGGGTGCTCGAACGCTTCGTCCGGCTCGACGACGCACGGGCCACGCCGGGCAACGGGCTGGGGCTGGCGCTGGTGGACGCGGTGGCGCGCCTGCACGGCGCCCGACTGGAGCTGGGCGACGCCGCGCCGGGGTTGAGCATCGCGCTGACCCTGCCGCCGGCAGCCGAGGGCGGCGGCCCGTCCGCTCCGGCGAGCCGGGCCGGCGGTTGATGACATCCGATAACGAAGGGGCCCGCCGTGTGGCGGGCCCGGTAATGACATCAGCAAGAATGACTCCTTGGCATCGAAATCGATAAGGGGACGCCGGAGTCCTCGCGCATCAGCGAACCGGGATAACGCTTAAGCCATAGCTGGCAGCCCCACCGGTGGCGGACGGGGGCATCCGGCCAGGGGTGACGGGCCGACCGTGACCCGACCGGCCCGAAAACCGTTTCCCGTCGGAAGCGGGAGGGGAGCGGGCGGATGGACCAACCGACGGACACGAGCGGCCGGCCCCGGGGCGGCGCCTCCGGCGACACGGGGTTGCGGCCCTTCCTGTGGCGGGTGCTGATCGTCGCCGGTGTCGGCGCGCTGACCTTCCTCGCCTGGCGGGCGGCCGACGCCCTGCTGCTGGTCTTCGCCGGCGTGCTGCTGGCCATCCTGCTGCTGAGGCTGACCGGGATCGTCCGGCAATGGACCGGGCTGGGCCACGGGTGGGGGCTGGGGGTCGTGCTGGCGATGATCGTCCTGCTGGCGGTCGGCGGCGGCTGGCTGATGGGAACGACGATGGCCGGCCAGTTCGGCCAGTTGGGCAGCCGGCTCAACGAAGCGGTGGACGCCCTGCCGGACGACGTGCGCACCGCACTGTCGGAGAACGCGGCGAGCGCCCCCTGGACCAGCTACCTGCAATCGGCGGCCGGCCACCTCGTCGGTTTCCTGAGCTACCTGGTGATCGCCCTGTTTGTCGGGATCTACACCGCGGCGTCGCCCGCGGTGTACCGACGCGGCCTGGAGCTGCTCGTCCCCCGGTCGGGGCAGGCGCGCACCCGCGAGGTGCTGGATGCCTCCGGTGACGCCCTGTGGAAATGGCTCCAGGGCCAGCTTCTCTCCATGGCGGTGGTGGGGGTGCTGACCACCGCCGGGCTGATGATGCTGGGGGTACCGGCGGCGCTGGCCCTGGGGATCGTCGCCATGGTGCTGGAGTTCATCCCGCTGATCGGCCCCTTCCTGGCCGCGGCGCCGGCGGTGCTGATCGCCTTCGCCCAGTCGCCCACCCTGGCGATCTGGACCGCGCTGCTCTACCTGGCGATCCAGCAGGTGGAGGGGAACGTCATCATGCCCATCGCGCAGAAACGCGTGGTGCACCTGCCGCCGGTGATCACCATCGCGGCGATCACCGCCGGCGGCCTGCTGTTCGGCATCCTCGGCATGTTCCTGGCCACACCGCTGGCCGTCCTGATGCTGGTGTTGGTCAACCTTCTGTATGTGGAAGACCGGCTGGGGCGGAAGCGACGGTTTCCCGAGTAGCGCACTGCGCGATAACCGCGCACCCCCCCGCTACCACTTTCACGCGGCCGCGGGCGGCGGTAGGATGGTGGACGATGCAGCGGCCGGCGGCGGTGCCCGCCGTACACTCGGGACCGAGGCGCCCGGATGGGCCGCGGAGGAGGCATCATGGCCATCCCCGACGACAAACACCATGGGAGCATTGCTCCATACGACCGGCCGGCGGACATGGGCCGGTTCGACGTTCCCGCCCCCCTTACCGATGCCGAGGTCGCCGCCATCGCCGAGCATGAGCGGCTGACGCCGGAGGAGGCGGCCGTCCGGGGCGCCGCACTGATGGCGCAGCCGCACGGTGACGCGGCGCTGCGCCAGATCGTCTGGGACAACCTGGTGCGGGCCCGCCAGTTCCACGATACCGCCCGCATCACGGCCCTGGAGGAGCTGTACAGGGAAACCTGCCGGCGCCACCCCAACCCCTGCGACCGCCGCCTGGCACCGACGCGCATCACCCATCCCTTCAATCCGCCGCTCATCCAGTGATACGGCCGGAAAGAGATCCGTTCCAATGGTTTCCGGGCATGAAACCCGATCGATCAGTGCTTTGCATTGATCGATCGGGGCGGATCTGCGGCATCATTCTGACGCCGTCGGTATAATGTCGGGGCGCCGCCGCCCCGGTGTATCCTGCCGCCGGATTGCCGGCACGGAAAGGACACGGGATGGCGGGGGCGGTGGGGATCTACGCGGGCGCGGCGGTGGCGGAGATCGCCGGTTGCTTCGCCTTCTGGGCGTGGCTGCGCCTGGGAAAGTCGATGCTGTGGATCGGTCCCGGGGTGGCGAGCCTGATGCTTTTCGCCTGGCTGCTCACCCGGGTCGATGCGGCGTTCGCCGGCCGCGCCTTTGCGGCCTATGGCGGCGTCTACATCGCCGCGTCGCTGGTCTGGATGTGGGCGGTCGAAGGCACGCGCCCCGACCGCTGGGACCTGATCGGCGGCACCGCCTGCCTGCTCGGCGCCGCGGTCATCCTGCTGGGACCGCGCAGCGCCTGAACCTTGCCGGTGCCCTCACGCCCGCGGCAGCCGCGGCAAGCCGACGGCGCGACGCACCGCGTCGTTGCGGGTCTGACGGCGGCGCGCGAGCTGGCCGGGGCTGAGCAGCGTGGCCTCGCGGTAGGCGCGGTAGTCGGCAACCGTCTCGGACCACGCCGCCAGGAAGGTGTCGATCGCGCGCAGGATGCGGGACGGGGCGCGCTCGGCGCCGTTCTGGAAGAAAGTCGTGCTGTTCATGTCGTCCTCCTCACTTCGTATTGAAGTCAGGATAAACTGGTATACCCCATCCCACCACCGCCAATTTTGCATTGCAGTGCAGTCAAGGCACAGCATTCGCGAATTTTATTTGCTCCGCAAACAGATATACTGACTGTTGGTAGCTTCAGCATTTTGCATGCATATCTTCCATCGGCCGATCCGCCATCTCCGCCTTCAACGCGTCGGCGAGCCGGCGGAAGGTTTCCTTGCGGCCGGAGGTGCGGCGCCAGACCAGGCCGATGCGGCGGTAGGGGCGCGCGCCGCTCAACGGGCGCACGGCCAGGTCGAGACCGCGCAGGATACCGGTGTCGAGCGCCATCTGGGGCAGCAGCGTCACCCCCAGACCGTTGGCCACCATCTGCACCAGCGTGTGCAGGCTGGTACCCTGGAAGGCGGAATTGCGCCGCCCGGCCTCCAGGTCGCAGGCGGCCAGGGCATGGTCGCGCAGGCAATGGCCGTCCTCCAGCAGCAGCAGGTCGTCCACCGCCACATCCGCCGGGTCGGCCGCGGGCTTGCGGCACAGGCGGTGGCCGGGCGGGCAGACGACCCAGAAGCGGTCCACCGCGATGTCCACCGATTCCACGTCGCCCGACGGGTACGGCAGGGCCAGCAGGGCGGCGTCCAGCTCCCCCGAGTCGAGACGGTCGAGCAGGCGGGCGGTCTGATCCTCGCGCAGGAACAGCTTCAGGTCGGGAAAAGCGTCGCGCAGCGCCGGCATCAGGCGCGGCACCAGGAAGGGTCCGATCGTCGGAATGACCCCCAGGTGCAGCGGCCCGGCCATGGGGTCCTCCGTGGCGCGGGCGATATCCACCAGATCCTCCGCCGCCTTCAGCAGGTCGCGCGCGCGCGCGGCGATCTCGCGGCCCAGCGGGGTCGGCATCACCGACCGTTTGGTGCGCTCCAGCAGCGGCGTCCCCAGCAACTCCTCCAGTTCCTGGATGCCGGCGCTGAGGGTGGACTGGCTGACGTGGCAGGCTTCGGCGGCGCGGCCGAAATGGCAGCGGTCCACCACAGCGACGAGGTAGCGGAGCTGGCGCAACGTGGGAAGCGGTCTCATGGCCCGCCATATTAATCGACTGAGTCGATTAATGCGATCTGAATTTTCCGCTTCTTGGACCGGGCAATTCCCCCTATTTTCGCTGCGGGCAACGGGCCGACCAAGGAAAACCGCCCTCCCGATACAATAACGAATTCGGGATTGTGCGTGGTCCGAATTGTTTAACTTACGGAGCATCTCATGTCGTTGATCAACACCGAAGTCAAGCCGTTCAAGGCGACTGCCTTCAAGAACGGGAAGTTCATCGAGGTGAGCGACGCCGACCTGAAGGGCAAGTGGTCCGTGGTGTTCTTCTACCCGGCCGACTTCACGTTCGTCTGCCCGACCGAGCTGGAGGACCTGGCCGACAACTACGGCGCGTTCCAGAAGCTCGGCGTCGAGATCTACGCCGTGTCGACCGACACCCACTTCTGCCACAAGGCGTGGCACGACACGTCGCCGGCCATCGGCAAGATCGAGTACACCATGATCGGTGACCCGACCGGCACCATCACCCGCAACTTCGAGGTGATGATCGAAGAGGTCGGCCTGGCCGACCGCGGCACCTTCGTCGTCGACCCCAACGGCAAGATCCAGATCGTCGAGATCACCGCCGGCGGCGTCGGCCGTTCCGCCACCGAGCTGCTGCGCAAGGTCAAGGCCGCCCAGTACGTCGCCGCCCACCCCGGCGAAGTCTGCCCGGCCAAGTGGGAGGAGGGCCAGAAGACCCTCGCCCCGTCGCTGGACCTGGTCGGCAAGATCTGATCCGGCCGGACACCGGCCACATCTGATCCGGCCGGACACCGGCCACATCTGATTTGGCCGGACACCGGCCACGGCACCGTGAACGGTGGACGCAACCGGGGCCCGGCATCGTCCGGGCCCCGGAGTCCATCCGGGCCGCACCATCCGGCCCGCCCGACACAACAAAAGCCGCGGGGGACCATCACCATGTTGGACGATTCCGTAAAGGGCCAGCTCAAGGCCTATTTCGAACGCATCACGCAGCCGGTCGAACTGGTCGCCAGCCTGGATGACGGCGCCAAGTCGCAGGAGATGAACGAACTCCTGCGGGAGATCGCGGATCTCAGCGACAAGATCACCCTGGTCCGCCGCGACGACGACGCCCGAAAGCCCTCCTTCGCGATCAACCGCGCCGGCACCGGTATCGGCGTGCGCTTCGCCGGGCTGCCCATGGGGCACGAGTTCAATTCCCTGATCCTGGCCCTGCTCCAGGTCGGCGGCCACCCGCCCAAGGAGTCGCCGGAGGTGATCGAGCAGGTGAAGGCGCTGGACGGCGACTTCCTGTTCGAGACCTACTTCTCCCTGTCGTGCCAGAACTGCCCCGACGTGGTGCAGGCGCTGAACCTGATGAGCGTGCTGAACCCGCGCATCCGCCACGTCGCCATCGACGGCGCCCTGTTCCAGGGCGAGGTGGAGCAGCGCAAGGTGATGGCCGTCCCGTCGATCTACCTGAACGGCGAGCCCTTCGGCCAGGGCCGCATGGGACTGGAACAGATCCTGGCGAAGATCGACACCGGTGCGGTGGCCCGCGCCGCGGAGAAGATCAAGGCCAAGGAGGCGTTCGACGTGCTGGTGGTCGGCGGCGGCCCCGCGGGTGCGGCGGCGGCCATCTACGCCGCACGCAAGGGCATCCGCACGGGCATCGCGGCCGAGCGCTTCGGCGGCCAGGTGCTGGACACCATGGCCATCGAGAACTTCATCTCCGTTCCCCACACCGAGGGGCCCAAGCTGGCCGCGGCGCTGGAGCAGCACGTCAAGGACTACGAGGTCGACGTGATGAACCTGCAGCGGGCCGAGGCGCTGGTGCCCGCGGCAACCCCCGGCGGGCTGATCGAGGTGAAGCTGGCCGGCGGCGCCTCGCTGAAGGCGAAGACGGTGATCCTGTCCACCGGCGCGCGCTGGCGGCAGATGAACGTCCCCGGCGAGGACGAGTACCGCAACAAGGGCGTGGCCTATTGCCCGCACTGCGACGGCCCGCTGTTCAAGGGCAAGCGCGTGGCGGTGATCGGCGGCGGCAACTCCGGCGTCGAGGCGGCCATCGACCTGGCCGGCATCGTCGCGCACGTCACGCTGATCGAGTTCGACAGCCAGCTCCGCGCCGACGCCGTGCTCCAGCGCAAGCTGCGCAGCCTGCCCAACGTCACCGTCCTGACCTCCGCCCAGACCACCGAGGTCCACGGCGACGGCACCAAGGTGACCGGCCTGACCTACAAGGACCGGGCCGGCGGCGAGCTGCACCGGGTCGACCTGGAAGGCATCTTCGTGCAGATCGGCCTGGTGCCCAACACCGAATGGCTGAAGGGGTCGGTGGCGCTCAGCCCGCGCGGCGAGATCGAGGTGGACGCCCGGTGCCAGACCTCCGTTCCCGGCGTCTTCGCCGCCGGTGACGCGACGACGGTGCCCTACAAGCAGATCGTCATCGCCATGGGCGAGGGGTCCAAGGCCGCGCTGTCCGCCTTCGACCACCTGATCCGCATGGTCCCCGCCAACGACGCGGTGGCGGCCTGACCCGACCGGGATGGCGGCCCGGTTCCGGCCGGGCCGCCATCCCTCCACGCCACGTCAGGGCGCCGGCGCGGTGTCCCTGGCGTTGAGCTGAAGCCACGCCTGAAGCACCGCGGCCTCGTCCCCGTTGATCGGGGTCATCCGCTTCATGGCGTTGAGATTGCCGATCCAGGTGTTGGCGGCGTAGGCGTCCGGCGCGTAGGGCGCGTGGCAGAAGGTGCAGTTGGCGTCGTAAATCTCCGCCGCATAGCCCCACAGGGTGGCAAGCGCGGGGACATAGCCGTCGGCGCGCGTCCACACCGGCAGGCGGACCCGCGTCCAGGTCTGGCCGGTGTCGGCGTCCTCCACCTCGCCCAGGGGTTCCAGCCGCGCCGCCGCCGCATCGGACAGCGTCGCCAGCGGGATGCGCTTGCCCTGGAGCGCGAACAGGGTCCGGTGCGACGTGCCGCGGTACCAGCCCGTGATCTCCCCCCGCAGGAAGCCATCCTCGACCGCGGCGACCGTCACCGCCGTGGACGGTGCCAGCGTGCCGTCCCCCGCGGCGTCCGCCGTCGGCCGCTCCAGGTGCAGCGGCATGCCCGACAGGGCGTAGAGGGTGGTGCCCGGCCGGGGCTCCAGGGCCGCGGCGGCCCCGGCGAGCGCTGCGAAGCTGCGGCGGTGGCCGGCGGTGATGTCCGGCAGGGTGTGGGCGACGCCCTTGTGGCAATCGATGCAGGTCTTGCCCGCCTTCATGGCGGATTCCATGGCGGTGGCCGCCTTGGCCGTCTGCTTGTGGAAGTCCATCGCCTCGAAGGAGTGGCAGTTGCGGCACTCCCGGCTGTCGGAGGCGCGCATGCGGTCCCACTCGTTGCGGGCCAGCCGGTAGCGCCTGTCCTCGAATTTTTCGGGCGTGTCGATGGTGCCCACCGCCCAGTGGTACAACTCCCTGGTGGCCGCGACCTTGCGGATCACCTTGTGCGTCCAGTCGCGCGGCACATGGCAGTCGGCGCATTCGGCGCGGACCCCCGACGCGTTCCGGAAATGCACCGATGTCTTGTATTCCTCGTAGACGGTGCTGCGCATCTCGTGACAGGAGATGCAGAACGACGTTTGGTTGGTGGCTTCCATGACGGTGTTGAAGCCGCCCCAGCCGACGACCCCGACCACCACGCCCACCGCACCCACCAGCGCCAGCGCGCCCAACCCGCGCCGGCGCGCCTCGCGCCAAACCATTGCCATCCGCTCCCGAACCGTGTGCCCGAAGGGCCGGAGGGCGGCTGCGCCCCCCGGCCCCCTTGGCCGTATCAGTCGAACGGCTTCGGCGGCGGCGTCGTGTCGGACGACGGCGGCAGGATGGGCAGCCTGAAGTCGGGCTGTTCACCGGTCAGCGTCTTGAGGAACGCCACGATCTTGGCGTTCTCGGACTCGGAGAACTTCTTGCCCAACTGGATGCGGCCCATGACGTCCACGGCCTGCGCCAGCGTCTGCGCCTCGCCGTCGTGGAAGTACGGGTAGGTCAGTTCGACGTTGCGCAGCGTCGGCACCTTGAAGCTGAAGCGGTCGGCCTCCTCCTTGGTGACGGCGAAGCGGCCCTCGGCCGGATTGTTGGTCATGTAGGGCTCGACGATGCCCATCTTCTGGAAGGTGTTGCCACCCGCCGCCGAGCCGTTGTGGCAGGCGGTGCAGCCGGCATCCTTGAACAGCTCGTAGCCTTCCAGCTCATCGCCGGTGAGCGCCGCCTTGTCTCCTTTCAGCCACTTGTCGAAGCGGGAGTTCGGCGTGACCAGCGTCTCCTCGAAGGCGGCGATGGCCCGGGTCACCTCCTGGATGGAGATGGTGTCGTGGCCGAAGACGGCCTTGAACTCGCTCACATAGCCGGGGATCGACTGCAGCATCGACACTGCCAGCTCGTGGGTGAAGGCCATCTCGCCGGGGTTGGCGATCGGACCCGCGGCCTGGTCCTGCAGCGTCATCGCCCGGCCGTCCCAGAACTGGGCGACGTTCAGGCTGGCGTTCAGCACCGTCGGCGAGTTGATCGGGCCCTGCTGCCAGTTGTGGCCGATCGAAGTCTTCAGATTGTCCGACCCGCCCATGGACAGGTTGTGGCACGAGTTGCACGAAATGAAACCGGACTTCGACAGCCGAGGATCGAAGAACAGCTTCTTACCAAGTTCGACCAGCGCCGGGTCGGATACCGTCGCCGGCTCGATCGGCTGGATCGGTTCGTCCAACGCGGCCAGGGCGGCGCCGGTTCCGCCGACCGCGAGAGCCAGCACGGCTGCCACCGAGAGTGCGTGACGCTTGGACATGGATTGCTCCCCATTTGGTTTTAAGGCACTTCAACAAAAACCCTGATACGTTGGGACATTAGACCGATTCCAATGGTATGACCGCTCGACGACATGCCGCGCGTCAACTTGCCTCACCCCGCTCCCGCGGTTATCGCACGGGCGGCGTTGCCGGCGCGTCGCAACGTTATGAAATTAATAGCTATTCGCAAGTCGCGGCCCGCCGGCGCCTTCGGCACCGCCGGAGCGGCCGCCAGGCCGGCGGCAGATGAGACCTTTCGCCGCATTGCCCACCCCCTGCGCTTGGGTGTGAGTTTCAATCGCAAGTTCGCGCCACTCATCCGGCGCGGACGTTCCGACAGTCCGCCGGCACCGCGACCACCGCCCGCCCGCCTCCCGCAGGCCCGGCGGACATCGGCGTCGCGCCCCGGGTCAGGGGGTCTTCATGCGTTCCATTCCCGTCAGTCAGGCCGGCTCCGGCGCGTTGCGCGTCATCGGCCTTCTTCTGCCCCCCGATCAGGCCAGCCGCCTGAGCGACCTCGGCCTGCGGCCCGGCGCGGTCGTCCGCGTGCTCCGCCGGGGTGCCGACGGCGGCACGGTCGTTGCCTGCGGTGACACGCGCCTGGCGCTGGACGGCGGCACCGCCGCCCGGGTCCGCGTGGTCGCCGAAGACGGAGCCGCGCCATGAGCATCAGCGCCATGAAGCCGGGCGACCGCGCCCGCATCACCGGATTCGAGAAGGGCCGGCGCGACTACCGCGAAAAGCTGCTGTCGATGGGCATGGTTCCCGGCACCGAATTCGCCCTCACCCGCATCGCCCCGCTGGGCGATCCGGTGGAAATCCGCGTCCGCGGCTTCGCCATGAGCCTGCGCCGGCAGGAAGCCGATGCGCTGAAGGTGGAGGTGCTGTGATGAAGACCGTCGTCGTCGGCGTGGTGGGCAACCCCAATTGCGGCAAGACCACCCTGTTCAACGCCCTCACCGGTTCCACGCAGCACGTCGGCAACTGGCCAGGCGTCACGGTTGAGAAGAAGTCCGGCTCCTACCGCCTGGACGGGACGGAGTACCGGGTGGTCGACCTGCCCGGCGTCTATTCCCTCAGCCTGGTCTCCCACACCTCGGAGGACGAACGGATCGCGCGGGAGTACGCGCTGTCCGGCGAGGCGGACCTGATCGTCAACATCGTCGACGGCTCCAACCTGGAACGCAACCTGTACCTGACGTCGCAGCTTCTGGAGATGCGGGTGCCGGTGGTGGTAGCCGTCAACATGATGGACATCGCGCGCGACCGCGGCATCGCCATCGACACCGACGCCATGGCCGAACGGCTGGGCTGCCCGGTGGTGCCGCTGGTGGCCAGCCGCCGCCGTGGCCTGGACGCGCTGCACCGGGCGGTGGCGGCGATGGCGGCGGCCCCCCGCCCGCCGGACGCCACCATCCCCGCGCCCGAGGCCATGGAACCCCACCTGGCCGGGCTGGCCGCCGCCGTGGCGGAGCGCCTGCCGCCGGCCGCCGGCGATCCCCGCTGGATCGCCACCAAGCTGCTGGAAGGGGATCTCGGCGCTGGCGCCCTGATCCGCGGCCATGGCCTGGACGACCGGGTCGTCGCCGCCATTGCCGCCGTGGAGGAGGCGTGCGGCGACGAGGCCGACATCATCGTCGCCGATGCCCGGTTCGGCTTCATCACCGATCTGGTGGCGGCCTGCGTGCGCCGGCCGCGGGTCGCGTCGCGCACCCTGTCCGACAGCATCGACCGGGTCGTTCTCAACCGCGTGCTGGGCATCCCCGTGTTCCTGGCGGTGATGTACGCGATGTTCCTGTTCACCATCAACATCGGCGGCGCCTTCATCGACGCCTTCGAACAGGTGTTCGGCGCCCTGCTGGTGGACGGGCTGGGCGGAGCGCTGCGCGACGCCGGCGTGCCGGAGTGGCTGGTGGTGCCGGTGGCCGACGGCATGGGCGGCGGCATTCAAACGGTGGCCACCTTCGTGCCGGTCATCGGCGCCCTGTTCCTCTTCCTGTCGGTGCTGGAGGATTCCGGCTACATGGCGCGGGCGGCCTTCGTCATGGACCGCGCCATGCGGGCCATCGGCTTGCCCGGCAAGGCTTTCGTCCCGCTGATCGTCGGCTTCGGCTGCAACGTCCCGGCGATCATGGCCACCCGCACGCTGGAGAACCGGCGCGACCGGGTGGTGGCGGTCATGATGGCGCCGTTCATGTCCTGCGGCGCCCGTCTGCCGGTCTACGCCCTGTTCGCTGTCGCCTTCTTCCCCGTGGGCGGCCAGAACGTCGTCTTCGCCCTCTACCTGATCGGGCTGGCCTTCGCCGTCGCCACCGGCTTCCTGCTGAAGTCGTCCCTGCTGAAGGGGGACGCGGCACCCTTCGTGATGGAACTGCCGCCCTACCACCTGCCGACCGCCGGCACGGTGGTGCGCCGCGCCTGGGACCGGCTGAATGCCTTCATCCTGCGCGCCGGCCGCTTCATCGTGCCGATGGTGATGGTGCTGAGCGTCCTCAGCGCCATGGGCACGGACGGCACCTTCGGCCACCGCGACAGCCGCGACTCCGTTCTGGCCACCGCCGGCCGCACCATCATGCCGGCCTTTGCGCCCATGGGCCTGACGGAAGACAACTGGCCGGCCGGCGTCGGCCTGTTCACCGGCATCTTCGCCAAGGAGGCCGTGGTCGGCACCCTGAACACCCTGTACAGCCGCATGGGCGGCGAGGAGGAGGAGGCCGCGGAGGACAAGACCCTGGGTGAGGCTCTGCTGGCCGCCGTGGCGACGATCCCGGAGAATCTCGCCGGCCTCGCCACCGCGTTGGGCGACCCGCTGGGCCTCGACCTGTCCTACACCGCCGATCCGGAAGCTGCGGCGGAGGAACTGGAGGTCGGCGTCGCCGCCTTCGGCGCCATGGTCACGGCCTTCGACGGCGCCGCCGGGGCGTTCGCCTACATGCTGCTGATCCTGCTGTACATGCCCTGCGTCGCCGCGCTGGGCGCCATGTACGACGAGGTGGGCTGGCGCTGGGCCATGTTCAGCGCGGTGTGGACCACCGGGCTGGGCTACACCGCCGCCGTCATCTTCTACCAGGCGAGCCGGCTGTCGGTCGATCCCGCGTCCGCAATCCTGCGAATCGCCGTGGCGCTGGCCGTCGTGGCCACCGCCGGCCTGACGATGTGGCTGATCGGCAACCGGCGCACCGCCGCCGCCCCGCCGGTTCCGGCGGAATGATCCCGGACGCGCCGACCGTATGAAGCCCGGTCGCGCCGACCGTATGAAGGAGGACGCCATGGCCACCTTGTCCGACGTGCGCCGCTACCTCAGCGAGCGGCACCGTGCCTCCCTGGCGGACATCGCGCCGGGCGTCGGCACCACCGCCGACGCCGCCCGCGCCCTGCTCGATCATTGGGCGGCGCGGGGCCGCGTCCGCCACCTCACCGCCGCCTGCGACGGCCGGTGCGGCAAGTCCTGCTGCGACGGATCGGCGTACGCCGAGATCTATGAATGGGTGGACCGGCCACCGGCGGCCTGATCCCCGGCCGTTCCGCCTATCCCGATGCGCCGCAACGGTTGCGGTGGCGGGGATCGGCGCAGCGTCTATATTCCCTTGACCGGTGAACCGCGGCCAGGGGCGAAGGGGATGGTGGGTTGAAGGGGATGCGACGTGTCCTTCCGGCGGCGGCCGGTCTCGTCCTGCTGGCCGCGGCGGCCCTGGCGCAGGACGACGCCGGCGGGCGCAGCGGCGTGCGGGGCTGGATCGCCTCCACCATCGAACGGCTGGTGTCCGGCCCCGACCTTCAGGTGCGCATCGGTGAGATCAGCGGCTTCGTGCCGCTGAACTTCCGGGTGTCCGAGATCACGGTGGCCGACCGCGAAGGCGTCTGGATGCGCCTGGACGACCTGCACCTCAACCTCGCCCCGACCGCGCTGTTCTCCGGCCGCCTCGGCGCCAACGCCCTGGAAGCGGCGCGCGTGTCGGTGGACCGCGCGCCCGTCGGCTCGGCCGATCCCGCCCCGCCCCCCGAGGAGCCGGTGGGACCGGTATCCCTGCTGCCGGACCTGCCCATCGGCGTGGCCATCGACCGGCTGGCGGTGCAGGAATTGCGCCTGGGCGCCGATCTGGCGGGGGGGGAGCCGGTGGCGCTGCGGGTCGCCGGCGAGGACATCGTGCTCAGCTCCCGAGGGGCGGCCCTGTCCGCCCGGCTGGAGGTGGAGCGCCTCGGCGACCGGCCGGGCCAGGCGACGCTGGCGGCCGCCTTCCGCCCGCAGGACGAGACGCTGGACATCGCACTCCAGGCGTCGGAGCCGGCCGGCGGCGTCATCGCCCGTACCCTGGGCCTGCCCGGCCTGCCGCCGGTGGAGATCCGGGTGGACGGCGGCGGCCCGCTCAGCGATTGGGGAGGCACCCTGGTCGCCGCCGCCGGCGACCTGCTGGTCAACGCCGACGCCGGGATCCGCGCCGCCGAGGGCGGCCACCTCGTCACCGTGACGGCGGGCGGCGCCCTGGCACCGCTGGTGGAAGCCTACGCCGGGTCCGCGGCGGTGCCCCTGGTGGGCGACGAGCCGGTGCTGCGGGCCGAGGTGCTGATCGCCCCCGACGGCGGGCTGACGCTGCGCCCCCTGACCCTGGACGTGGCAGCGGGCAGCGCGCGGGTGAGCGGCACCGTCGCCGCCGGCTTCGACCGGGTCGATGTCGATTACCGGCTGGAGGTCGCCCCCGGTTCCCCCCTGCTCGCCGCGGCACCCGGCCTCGCCGGGGCCGACGCGGTGGTCACCGGCACCGCCGCCGGCCCCCTCGATGCGCTGGCGGCCACCCTGGCCGCGCGTGCCACCGGCATCGCCACCGGCGACCCGGCGCTCGACCCGCTGCTCGGCGACGCAGTGGAGGTGGCGGCGGCGGCCACCGTCGACACCGGCCGCGGCCTCATCGCGCTGGATCGCGCCACGGTGAGCGCGGCGGCCGGAACCGTCACCGCCCGGGGCACGGTCGGCAACTGGGGTGAGACGGTGGACGCCGTGCTGGCCCTCGCCCTGCCCGACCTGGCGCGGCTGTCCGATCTGGCCGGCCAGCCGCTGGCCGGCGCCGCGGACCTGGAGGGGCCGGTCGCCGTCGCCGCCGACGGCGCGGTGCGGGCGGATCTCTCCGGAACGGTGCGCGGCCTGGTCACCGGCACCCCGGCGGACCCGCTGCTGGGCGACACGGCGCAACTCGCCGTGACCGCCGCCGTGGGGACCGACGGCGTGATGCGCGTCGAGCGGCTGGCCGTGGACGGCGCCCACGCCGCCCTCACCGGCCGGGCGGAGCTGGCGGGCGACCGCCTCGACGCCGCCGCCCGCATCACCCTGCCCCGGCTGGCCGTGGTGGGCGACGCGGTGGGCACGCCCATGCAGGGGGCGGCGACGGTGGACGCCGTCGTCGCCGGGCCGCTGGACGCCCTGGACACCCGCGCCACCATCGACGCCCGCAACCTGGTGGTGGCCGAGCGCCCCCTGGGCAACACCACGCTGACGGCGACCGCCGCCGGCCTGCCGGAGCGCCCGAGCGGCCGGCTGGAGGCGCGCGCGCAGCTCTCCGGCGTCGGCCTGCGCCTGGACACGGCCTACGCGCTGGACGGATCGACGCTGCGGCTGTCGGATCTGGCGCTGGCCGGTGGCCGCAACCGGGTTACCGGCGCGGTGGCGGTGTCCCTCGACACGCTGACCGCCGACGGCCGCCTGGAGGGCGCGCTGCCCGATCTGCAAGCCCTGTCGGAGCTGGCCGGGGTGCCCCTGCGCGGCGACGCCTCCTTCACCCTGGCCCTCGACGCCACCGGCGGCGACCAGGCGGCGACGGTGGAGGCGCGCGCGGCCAACCTGCGCGTGGCACCGGAGGGGGACGAGGTGCTGACCGCCCGCCGCCTCACCCTGTCGGGGCGGGTGGAGCAGGCGTTGAGCGCACCGTCGGGCCAACTGCGCCTGCGCCTGGACGACGGCGCCCTGGCCGGCACGCCGGTGACGCGCCTGACCGCCGAGGCCGACGGCACCGCCGCCCGGGCCACCTTCCGCGCAAACGCCACGGCCCCCGGCCCGCAGGGCCTGAACGCCGAGCTGGCGGGCGCCGTCGACGCCACCGGCCCGATCACCCTGGTGCGGCTGGATCGGCTGCGCGGCAGCCTGCACGGCGAGAGCTTCCGGCTGACCCAGCCGGCGCGGCTGGAGGCGGGGCCGGACCATTACGTGATCGCCGGCCTGCGCCTGGCCAGCGGCGAGGCGCGCCTGATCGCCGACGCCTCGCTCACCAGCGGCCGGCTGGGCGGTGCGGTGCGGCTGGAGCGCGTGCCGCTGGCGCTGGCCCGCCTGGCCGCGCCGGACCTGCCCCTGGAGGGCACGCTGAACGCCGGCGCCGACCTGGGCGGCACGATCGCCGCCCCGCAACTGGATGCCGACGTCCGGGTGGCCGACCTGCGGGCACAGCAGATCGCGCAGGCCGGCATCCGCGGCCTCGACGCCACCCTTCAGGCGCGCTGGCGCGACAACCGGCTGGGCTTCACCGGCACGGTGGTGCCGCAGGGGCGCGAGGGGCAACTGGCCGTGCGCGGCTCCCTGCCTCTGGTCATGGACCCGCAGACCATGGTGCCCGCCCTGCCGCCGGACGGACGGCTGGAGGCGGCGGCCACCGGCTCGGTCCGGCTGGTTCAGTTCAACGATCTGCTGGCGGCCAGCGGCGATCGCATGGCCGGACGGCTCGACCTGAACGTGACGGCGGGCGGCACGCTCGGGCAGCCGGTGCTCGGCGGCACCATCACGCTGGCGGACGGCCGCTACGAAAACCGCGCGTCGGGTGCGGTGCTGACCAACGTGGCCGCCCGCATCGTCGGGTCCGGCGACGTGTTCCGGGTGGAGCGGCTGGACGGGCGCACCCCCGGAGGCGGGCGCTTCCGCGTCACCGGCGCGGTGGCACCGGGGGCGGAGCAGCCCCTGGACCTGAGGATCTCCCTCGACAACGCGGCGCTGCTGCAGACCGACCTGGTGACCGCCGCCCTCGACGCCAACCTGACCCTGACCGGCACGTTCGAGCAGGCGCGGCTGGCCGGGCCGGTGCGGGTGGTGCGGGCCGAGGTGCGCATCCCCGGCTCATCCCCGCCCGAAGTGGTCGAACTGGAGGTCATCGAGATCGGCCGCGGCCGCACCCCGCCCGCCGCCGCCACCGAGGCAGAGGCCGCGGGCGGCGGAACGACCATCGTGCTCGACATGGCGGTGACGGCGCGCAACACCATCTTCGTGCGCGGGCGCGGGCTGGACGCCCAGTTCTCGGGCGATCTGGCGGTCGGCGGCACGACGGCGCGCCCGGCCGTGAACGGCCGGCTGACCATGGTGCGCGGCGAGTTGGACGTGCTCGGCCGGTCCTTCGACTTCCGCCGCGGCATCATCAGCTTCGACGGCAACTGGCCGGTGGACCCGCGCCTGGATCTGGTGGCGGCGGCCACCGCCAACGAGGTCACCGCCCAGATCGAGGTGACCGGCACCGCCGGCCGACCGCGCATCGGCCTGACCTCGCCCCAGGGGCTGCCGCAGGACGAGGTGCTGTCGCGCGTGCTGTTCGGCAAGCCGCTCAGCCGCCTCAGCGCCTTCGAAGCGATCCAGATGGCCCGCTCCGCCGCCGATCTGGCGGGCGTGGGCGGCGGGGCGGGCTTCGTCGACCAGCTCCGCGAGGGGCTGGGCATCGACCGGCTGGAGTTCGTCCAGGGCACCGACGGCGGCCCCGGCGCGGTGGAGGCCGGCCGCTACGTCAGCGACCGGGTCTACGTCGGCGTCGAACAGGGATTGGGCGACACCGGCAGCGGTGCCCGCGTGGAGGTGGACATCACCGACACCATCAAGGCAGAGGCCCGCGTCGGCGCCGACGCCAACACCCGCTTCGGCGTCACCTTTGAATGGGACTATTGAACGCGGCGTCCGCCATCTGCACCTCCGCCTGATCGTACGCCCGGCGGGCTCGCAGGATGGATTCGATGTTCTCCTCCGCCCAGCGGCGCAGCGGGGTGACGGTGTCCGCCAGTGACGCGCCGATCGGGGTGATGGCGTATTCCACGGTGACCGGAACGGTCGGATAGGCGGTGCGGACCACCAGCCCGTCGCGCTCCAGGCTCTTCAGGGTCTGGGACAGCACCTTCTGGGAGATCCCCTCGACCCTGCGGCGGATCGCGTTGAAGCGCATCGGCCCGTCGCACAGCAGCCCGAGGATGAGGACCGTCCATTTGTCGGCGATGCGGTCCAGCGCCTGCCGGGTCGGGCAGAGCGCGGCGTAGGCGTTCCAGTCCATGTGATTCATGCCCGCGGGCCCCGTGGTGCGCACCGCCGCCGGTAACGCCGCGGTGACCTGGTGAGCAAAAAGTGCCTTCTTCACACCAGTACCATGTTTCGCTACCTGGTTTCCATTGGATACCGGTTACAGACACCAAAAGGGAGCCAGGGATCATGAACGTCGCACTCATCGGCGCCTCCGGGAACGCCGGCAGCCGCATCCGGGCCGAACTGGTCCGCCGCGGCCACCGCGTCACCGCCATCGCCCGCCATCCCGAGCGCATCGCCGCCGACGACGCGGTCACCGTCCGCGCCGCCGACGCGTCGGACGGCGCCGCCCTGTCCGGCCTGCTGGCCGGCCACGACGCGGTCATCAGCGCCCTGCCGTTCCGCGGCAGCGACCCGGAAACGCTGATCGGCGCGGTGAAGGCGGCGGGGGTGAGCCGCTATCTGGTGGTCGGCGGCGCCGGCAGCCTGGAGGTGGCCCCCGGCGTGCGGTTGATCGACACGCCGGAGTTCCCCGACGCCTACCGCACCGAAGCCGCCGCCGGCGCCGCTTTCCTGGAGCGGCTGCGCCGGGAGGACGGCCTGGACTGGACGTTCCTGTCCCCCTCGGCCATGTTCGTCCCCGGTGAGCGCACCGGCCGCTTCCGCCTGGGCACCGACTCGCTGCTGGCCGACGACACCGGCACCAGTTCCATCTCGTTCGAGGATTACGCCATCGCCCTGGTTGACGAACTGGAAACCCCCCGGCACGTCCGCCGGCGCTTCACCGTGGGCTACTGACCCGCGGCCGCCTACCGCTCCGCAACCAGCGTGCGCGGCGCACGGTCCGCGCCGCTGGCCAGGGGCCGGCCGGGATCGCCGATCCACTGGACGATGTCGGCCATCACCACATGCCCCTGCAGATCGCGCAGCAGCATGTGGTAGCCGTCGGGGTAGACGGCGACGCGGTGGCGGCCGGTGGCGTCGAACCGCTCCATGGCGCCCTTCACCGGACGGGGCGGCAGCACCTCCTCGCGGGCGCCGTAGAGCACGAGGGCCGGCGTCTCCAGCCGCGCCGTGGCATCGAAGGCGCGGCCCATCAACTCGGTCAGGCCGTGCAGGGTATCGACGCGCGATCCTTTGATCACCAGCGGGTCGCGGCCGAGGGCACGCAGCATCTCGATGTTGTCGGAGGGGCGGATGTTGAGTTCCCTCGGCGCGGTGACCGTCCAGCCCGGAACCAGGTTGTAGGACAGCCACAGGGCGGCGCGGGGGAAGAAGCCCATGGTTTCCGTGCCCCACACCGCGGGGGCAACCAGGATGGCCCCGTCGATGGCCGGCGCGTCCGCCCGGTCGAGGGTGGCCAACACCACCGCACCCCCCATGCTCTCCCCCAGGACGTACAGGGGAAGGCCGGGGTGGCGCGCCCGCAGCACGCCTATGGCGGTGCGCAGGTCGGCGATCAGCGTCTCGGCCCCCGGCCAGATGCCGGGATCGCGGGTGGCACCGAAGCCGCGCTGGTCGTAGGCGTAGGTGACGATTCCCGCTGCGGCGAACGCCTTGCCCGCCCCGTCGAAGGCGTTGGAGTAGTCGTTGAAGCCGTGCAGCGCCAGCACCACCGCCTGCGGGGCCCCGCCGGGCGGCAGCCAGACCCGCGTCGGCAGGGTGTAGCCGTCGGCGGCGACCAGCGTGCGTTCGACCATCTGCGGGATTGCGACGGGTTCACCCATGGGCTGGAACCGGGCGGTGCAGGCGCCGAGCGCCAGGAGAAGGGCGACAGCCGCGACGAGGGCGCGCCGGCGGGGCGGACGGCGGCGCGCCGGCCGCTCAGCCACCCCCGCCCCCCGCAGCCGGCTGCGGCACCGCGTCGTGGGCGCCGGCGGTCAGTTGCAGGAAGATGTCCTCCAAATCCGACTCCTCGGTCGTCAGGTCGACGACGCCCAGCCCGGCCTGCGCCACCGCCGCCAGGATGGCGTCGACCCGCTGGCGGCTGGGCTGGTAGCGAACGACGAGGCGCCGCGGTTCCGGCAGCTCGGCGGTCATGGCGGCCAGCGACGCGGGCACCGCGTCGAGGTCGCGGTCGACCAGGATGGTCAGCGCCTTGGCGTCGATGCGGCGCAGCAGCGTGCGCGTGGGTTCGCAGGCGACCACGTCGCCGTGGTTGATGATGGCGATGGTGTCGCACAGCTCCTCCGCCTCCTGGAGGTAGTGCGTGGTCAGCAGCACCGTGGTGCCGGCGCGGTTCAGGGTGCGCACATGCTCCCACAGCAGGCGCCGCAGTTCGATGTCGACGCCGGCCGTGGGTTCGTCCAGCACCAGCACCGGCGGGGTGTGGACCATCGCCTTGGCCACCATCAGGCGCCGTTTCATGCCCCCCGACAGGGTGCGGGCGTAGGCGTTGGCCTTGTCGGCCAGCCCGACCGCCTCCAGCAGGGCATCGGTGCGGCGTTCCGCCTTGGGCACCCCGTAGAGGCCGGCCTGCAACTCCAGCATCTCGCGCGGGGTGAAGAAGGGGTCCATGTTCAGTTCCTGCGGGACCACGCCGATGGACGACCGCGCCTGGCGCGGGTCGGCATCGATGTCGGCCCCCCAGATGACCACCTGCCCGGCGGTCTTGTTGACCAGGCCGGCCATGATGTTGATCAGGGTCGACTTGCCGGCGCCGTTGGGTCCCAGGAGGCCGAACAGCGATCCCCGCGGGATGGCCAGGTCGATGCCCTTCAGGGCGTGCTTGGGCCCGGTGCGCCCGGAGCCCTTGTAGACCTTGGTGAGGCCGCGGATCTCCACGGCGTGGGCCGGCAGGGACACGGCGGTCGGGGTGGCGGGGTGTGCAACCATGGCGTCGAATGGGGCTCGTTCTGCTTCAATCCCGTTGATCGGCGCGGCGCGTCGGGTATCATCCCGCCGCCCCGCCGCCGATCCTAACGGTGCGACGAATGGGCGTTGTGAGTCAAAAGGAAGGATGACGGCGATGCAGCCCATCGAGACCATTGAGGTGGAAACGGCCGAGGTCGGTTGCGACGGCGGCGGCGGTGCGCTCGGCCACCCGCTCGTGTACCTGACGCTGGGCCGCGAGGGCCGGGTGGACTGCCCCTACTGCTCGCGCCGCTACGTCCTGAAGAAGGGGGCGAAGACCGGCACCCACGGGCATTGATCCGGCCACCGGGCCGGTTGACTCCGCGGCGTCCGGCTTATATCACGCACCCGGCCCTTCGCCGTGCCGCCGGGGCCGGGCGCCCGGCCGCCGGTCCGCGGGCCGGGATTGAACGACGCATCCGGGAGGCGGACAACCGTGCATGAACTGGTGGTGCTGCTGCAGGGAATCGTTCTGGGCATCGCCATCGCTGCGCCCGTCGGCCCCATCGGTCTTCTGTGCATCCGCCGGACGCTGGAACACGGGCCGTTCATGGGGTTCGCCACCGGCATGGGGGCGGCCATCGCCGACACCTTCTACGGCGCCATCGCCGCGTTCGGCGTGTCGGCCGCGCTGGATTTCCTGACCGGCCACGAATTGATGTTCCGCATCGTCGGCGGCGTGTTCCTGCTGGTGGTGGCGGTGCGCACCTTCCGCCAGCAGCCGCAGGCGGAGGAGCGCGAGGCCGCCGCCGCACCGGACAGCCGGACCGCCCTGGGCGGCTTCCTGACCGGCCTGTCGCTGACCCTGACCAACCCCGCCACCATCCTGGCCTTCATCGCCATCTTCGCCGGCTTCGGGCTGGGCGCCGACCTCGGCAGCTTCGACGCGGCCACCATCGTGCTGGGTGTCTTCATCGGCTCGGCAAGCTGGTGGCTGGCCCTGTCGATGGGCGTGGCCGCGGTGCGCCACCGCATCTCCCACCAGCGGCTCAGCCTGCTCAATCACTGCACCGGGCTGGCGCTGGGCGGCTTCGGACTGTGGGCGCTGACCACGGGGTTCACCGGCATGGTCGCGGCGGCGATGGGCTGAAGGGCGGCTGCGCCGCCGCCCGTCCCCTGCCGGGCGCGCCCGCGGGAGCAGAAGAACCGGACGAGGCGCACGACGTAGGCGCCGACCAGCCCCACCACCAGGGCGGCCGTGGCGTAGGCGACCCAATCGACCGCCGCCGGCCAGGTCGCCAGCGTGTAACCGGCCCACGCCAGCACCAGCGTCCACAGCACCGACCCCGCGGCCGAGGCCAGCGCGTAATGCCACACCGGCATGCGGCAGGCGCCGGCGGGGATGGAGATCAGGGTGCGCAGCCCGGGGATCGGCTGGCAGAAGAATACGGCGATGCCGCCGTGGCGCTCGAACCAGCGGGTGGCCTGCTGCACCTTGTCGGGCCGGATCGTCAGCCAGTGTCCGTGGCGCTCCAGGAAACCGTGCAGCCGCTCGCGCGACGCGAAGCGGGCGGGAGCGTACCAGACGAACTGCCCGGCCAGCGATCCCAGCCCCCCGGCCAGCGCGATCCCCATCAGGCTGTAATCCCCTTTTGCCGCCGCCAGACCGGCCAGGGGAATGACGCTCTCGGCCGGGATGGGCGGGATCACACGGGCGAGCACCAGCAGCAGGAATATGCCGACGTAGTGCATCGAGTGCAGCACCTGCACCAGCCACTCGGTCATGGACCTCCCCGATCGCAAGGGATCTCTCGCCGGAACGGCTCCGGCCCGACGGCAACGCCGCCGGCGGCCCGGCGGTTCCCGAGGCGTTCCCTGCGACGACCCGCCGCACCATCCGTGTTGCCGTTTGCAATCAGCGCGCGGATTGTCGCAGATTAGCACGCCGCCATGCGACGGATCGTTGCGCGGCGGACGGAGGAATCCGCACCAAACGAAAACAAAGGGACGCCCCGATGAGTCAGACGTCAGCCGCCACGTTCGATGCGATCCACGCCCGTTCGCTCGACGACCCCGAGGGATTCTGGGGTGAGGCCGCGGAGGAGATCACCTGGATCAAGCGCTGGGACACGGTCCTGGACGACAGCAACCCGCCCTTCTACCGCTGGTTCCGCGGCGGCGTCCTCAACACCTGCTACAACGCGGTCGACCGCCATGTGGAGGCGGGGCGCGGCGGCCAGGCGGCCATCATCTACGACAGCCCGGTGACCGGCACCGTCCAGACCATCACCTATGCCGAGTTGAAGGACCAGGTGTCCCACTTCGCCGGGGCGCTGCGCCGGCTGGGCGTGGAGAAGGGCGACCGCGTCATCCTCTACATGCCGATGATCCCGCAGTCGCTGGTGGCCATGCTGGCGTGCGCCCGGCTGGGCGCGGTGCACTCCGTGGTGTTCGGCGGCTTCGCCCCGCACGAGCTGGCGACCCGCATCGACGACGCCAAGCCGCGCGTCATCGTCTCCGCCTCCTGCGGCATCGAGCCCAACCGCATCGTCAAGTACAAGCCGATGCTGGACGCCGCCATCGATCAGGCCACCCACAAGCCGGAGCGCTGCATCGTCTACCAGCGCCCGCAGGAGCAGGCGGCCCTGGTGTCCGGGCGCGACGTCGACTGGAACGAGGCGGTGGCCAGCGCCCAGCCGGCCGAGTGCGTGCCGGTCGAGGCGACCGACCCGCTGTACATCCTCTACACCTCCGGCACGACCGGCCAGCCCAAGGGCGTGGTGCGCGACAACGGCGGCCACGCCGTGGCGCTGACGTGGACGATGAGGAACATCTACAACGTCCAGCCCGGCGAGGTGTACTGGGCGGCGTCCGACGTGGGCTGGGTGGTCGGCCACTCCTACATCGTCTATGGCCCGCTGCTGAACGGCAACACCACCCTGGTGTTCGAGGGCAAGCCGGTCGGCACGCCCGACGCCGGCACCTTCTGGCGGGTGATCCAGCAGCACAAGGTCGGTACCCTGTTCACCGCCCCCACGGCCTTCCGCGCCATCAAGCGCGAGGACCCCAACGCCGCGCTGCTGAAGAACTACGACCTGTCCTGCCTGCGCGCCCTGTTCCTGGCGGGCGAGCGGTCGGACCCCGACACGCTGCACTGGGCGGAGGACAATCTGAACGTCCCCGTCATCGACCACTGGTGGCAGACCGAGACGGGCTGGGCGATCTCCGGCAACCCGCTGGGCGTGCACCTGTTCCCCATCAAGTACGGCTCCGCCACCCGGCCCATGCCGGGCTGGAACGTGCAGATCCTGAACGCCGAGAACAAGGAGGTGCCGCGCGGCGACATCGGCGCCATCTGCGTCAAGCTGCCGCTGCCTCCCGGCACCCTGCCCACCCTGTGGAACGCCGACGAGCGCTACAAGAAGTCCTACCTGACCGAGTATCCCGGCTATTACCAGACCGGTGACGCGGGCTTCATCGACGACGACGGTTACGTCTACATCATGGCCCGCACCGACGACATCATCAACGTCGCCGGCCACCGCCTGTCGACGGGTGCCATGGAGGAGGTGCTGTCCTCCCACCCCGACGTGGCGGAATGCGCGGTCATCGGCGTCGCCGACCAGCTCAAGGGCCAGGTCCCGCTGGGCTTCGTGTGCCTGAAGGCCGGCGTCACCCGCCCCCACGAGGACATCGTGAAGGAGGTCGTGGCCCTGGTGCGCGAGCAGATCGGCCCGGTCGCCGACTTCAAGCGGGCGCTGGTGGTCGACCGCCTGCCCAAGACGCGCTCCGGCAAGATCCTGCGCGGCACCATGCAGAAGATCGCCGACGACCAGGAGTACAAGATGCCGGCGACCATCGATGATCCCGCCATCCTGCCGGAGATCGCCGAGGCCCTGAAGTCGCTGGGCTACGCCAAGGCCCACGGGGAAGTGGTGTAAGGTTTCCCGTTCCGCGCTGACGTCTCTCTCCCCCGCCTCCGGGCGGGGGAGAGAGAGGGGCACAACCGGTTCCGTCGCCGCGCCGCTGTCGGCAGCGCAAAGCCTTCACCGGGACGGCGCCGCTCTCACAAACCGGAGAGGCCGGTCAACTCCGCGTCGTGACCTCCCGGGATGGCACTACGACCGCCGACCTCGACCGCCAGGCGTGTGCCGCACATTCTGACCATCTTCTGACCATCAGGCGTTTCGCGCGACCGATCGCGCCCGGGTGTCGTCGTCGCCCTCCGGATGGACCCGGGTGAGGCTCAGGATCGGCCATGCCCGGCCGGGCAGGCGAAGGTACGCCTCGTCGATGACGAAGGCCGTGGCCATGTCGCGTCGCGCGTCAGTGTGCCGGTACCGACGGTCCGCCTGCCCGGTGTCTTGATGTGGGCGCCCGACATGGCGCCGCGCATCGTCATGGAACGCCCCCACCGGCCCCATCCTCGTCGTCCCGAAGATCGACGAAGACCTCGTCGAACACCCGAGGTACGGACCCGGCCGCCGCCGGTGCCCCTGTTTCGACACGGCCAAGGCGGAGGAGCACCTCGACATCCCGTGCCCGCGGCGGCGAGCAGGGATAATGCCGGTGCCGGTGCCCCCGGCCCGCTTCGCATTCCCTTCGCAACGCATCCTGCGCGGTCCTGTTGGTCGGAACGCATCCGTCCACACCCCAACCCGGCCGGCTTCGCCTGACCGGCGTCCGGCCCTGCCAAGGAGGACCGCCATGCGCTGCAAACGCACCGCATCCGTCGCCGCCGTTCTGGCCGCCTTTGCCCTCGCCGCCCCGGCGGGCGCGCAGGATACGTCCGGCCTGCCCGACGGAGCCGACAGCATCGAGACCATGGCCGGCCCCATTCAGGTGGAGGTCTTCGCCGACGGGTTGGAGCACCCGTGGGCCATTGCCTTCCTGCCCGACGGCCGGGCGCTGGTGACGGAGCGGCCGGGCCGGCTGCGCATCCTGGATGGCGACGGCGGGCTGTCCGACCCGCTGGAGGGCACGCCCGAGGTGTTCGCCCAAGACCAGGGCGGCCTGCTGGACGTTGCCATCGCCCCCGACTTCGACGAGAACCGGTACGTCTACCTGTCCTACGCCGAACAGGGCGAGGGCGGCACCGCGGGCACGACGCTGGGCCGCGGCACACTGGCCGATGACCGCATCGAGAACTTCGAGGTCATCTTCCGCCAGGAGAAGGTGGAAGGAACCAAGCACTTCGGCAACCGCATCGTCTTCACCGACGACGGGCACCTGTACCTGACGCTGGCCGAACGCTTCCTGTTCGATCCCGCCCAGGACCGCACCAACACGCTGGGCGCCATCGTACGCCTCGCCCGCGACGGCTCGATTCCCGAGGACAATCCCTTTGTCGGCGATGCGGACGCCCACGACGCCATCTGGTCGTACGGGCACCGCAACATCCAGTCGGCCGGCATCCATCCCGAAACCGGCGCGCTCTGGGTGGCCGAGATGGGGCCAATGGGGGGTGACGAGTTGAACAAGCCCGAAGCCGGTCAGAACTTCGGCTGGCCGATCGTCAGTTCCGGCCGCCACTACGACGGGCGCGCGATCGCCGATCCGTCCACCCGGCCGGAGTTCGCGCAGTCGGCCCTGATCTGGACGCCGGTGATCTCGCCATCGGGCATGGCCTTCTACCGGGGCGACCGCTTCCCCGAATGGCAGGGCAGCGCCCTGATCGGCGGGTTGAGCGGCAACACGGTGGTGCGGCTGACCTTCGACGGCGACACCCCGAGCGAGGCGGAGCGCATTCCCCTCAGCGCGCGCATCCGCGACGTGGCCGAGGGGCCGGATGGTGCCGTGTACGTGGCCATCGACCAGGAGAACGGCGCGGTCTGGCGCATCACGCCCATGGAGCCGGGCGACGAGACCGCGCAAGACTGAGCACCTCCGGGGGCGCCCCCATCGGCGCCCCCCTTTTGCGGCGAGATGAGGCAATTTTCGGTATGCCAACCCGCCGCACCACGATTTCGCCGAAATTTTGCTGCACGGGCACCAAGGTCTGGAATAAACGTGGATGACGCGCGTTCGTCGGGGTGACACCGGTTCCCGGCCGACGGTACGGGATCTCCGGCAACCCGGAACGAACGCCGCGTCTTCCTACCTGCGGGTGAGCCGTCCGCTTCGGCGGCGGATCGCCTGAACCGATCGGGTGCGCGGTTGAGCAAATTCGGGGTCGAGCTGGAAGTCCACATCGCGTCGCTCCGCCGCTACGCGCGTGCCTTGCTGCGCAATCGTACGGACGCCGAGGACCTGGTGCAGGAGGCGTTGACCCGTGCCGTGGCACGGGCGGACACCTTCAAGGCGGGGACGAACCTGCGGGCGTGGCTGTTCACCATCCTGCACAACGTCCATGTCAATCAGGTCCGCGCCCGCGCCGCCCGGCCGGACGAGGTGCCGGTCGAGGCCGTCGAGTCCCGCCTGGTCACCCCGGCCCGGCAGGAGGAACGGGTCGAGGTGCGCGATATGATGCGTGCCCTCGACCAACTGCCCGACGAACAGCGGCAGGTTCTGCTGCTGGTGGCGCTGGAAGGCCTGAAATACGAGGAGGTCGCCGCAACGCTCGGCGTCCCCATCGGCACGGTGATGTCGCGCCTGTCACGGGCGCGTGACGCCGTACGGGCGAAGCTGGCCAACGACGGATCGGTGGCCCTGCGAAGGGTGAAGTGATGGACGCGCACAGGGTGAAGGACGAGGAACTGCACGCCTACGTGGACGGACGCCTGGACGGCGACCGGCGCCTGGCGGTCGAACGGTGGCTGGCCGAGGACGCCGAGGCGGCCCGCCGGGTGGAGGACTACCGCGCCCAGGCGGCCCTGCTGCACGAGATGTTCGACAGCGTCCTGCGCGAAGAACCGCCGCGCGGCGTCAACGACCTGACCCAGCAGCTCAAAGGTCGCTTCGCCGGCAACGACAATGTTCCGACCTGGCACGCCCGCCCCTTGGTCCGCGTCGCCGCTGCGGTCATGCTGCTGGTGGTCGGCGCCGCCGGCGGTTATCTGGGTCACGGCGCCATGGTCCCGGTGGAGGTCGCAAAGGCACCCGCACCGGCGCCCGACCGGCCGACCCTGCAGACCTTCGCCGCCGAGGCCGCCAAGGCCCATCGGTTCTACACCGCCGACGAGCGGTTCCAGGTGGAGATGGGGGCCGAGGATCAGGGGGCGCTGGACAGTTGGCTGTCCCACCGCGTCGGCCGCTCCATCTTCGGGCCCGACCTGTCCGGTGCCGGATACCGCCTGATCGGCGGCCGCTCCCTGCCCACCGAGACCGGGCCGGGCGCCCAGTACATGTACCGCAACGACCAGAGCAAGCGGATCACCCTGTTCGTCGGCCAGCCGCCGGCGGGGCAGGAGGCGTCGTTCAGCTTCGCCCAGAACGGCGACGTCGCCACCTTCTACTGGGTGGAAGGCGGCTTGGCCTATGCGCTGATCGGCCGGCTGTCGAAGGACGAGCTGCTGGGCATCACCAAGGCCGTGTACGAGGACGTCAAGGCCGGCCGCAAGCCGCGCCAGCCCGCCCCGCAGCCGCAGGCGCAGCAGCCGGTGCAGCAGCCCGCCGAACAGCCCCAGCCGCAGATGCAGCACCAGGAGCAGAACCCGGTCCAGCCGGTGAGCGACACGCTGAAGCCAAAGGATAGCTGACGGCCCCGTGGACACGGCGATACCGGCGGCATCCTCCGGAAGCCGCCGGTATCAAACCACGATGTTGAGGTTCCGGCCGCGGGTCTCGGTCACCGTGCCGTCGGACGCCGGTCCTCCCGTAGCCCCCGCATCGGTGGAACCGCCGAGCAGAGCGGTTACCGCGTCCTGCTGCTGGCGCGCCGTCTGGTTCAGGGCGGTGATGCCGAAATTCATCTGCCCGAACGCCTGACGCATGGCCACGGCGGCACCGGTGACGGATGAGGCGGCGGGATCGACGGACATGGGACGGAAACTCCGTTCAGATCACCAGATCCACACGGCCGCCATTCCCGCCCGGTGAGGACACCGGGGACGACGTCGCGCCGGGGACGGGCGAGGTCGCCACAGCGGGCGACGGGGCGGCCGTCGCTCCGCCCGTACCCGGAGGGGGCGCACCTGCGGCAGTCGGGCTTGTGGACACACCGGATTCCGTGCGGCGCCCGGACGGTCGGCCGGGTTCGCCGGAACCCTGTTCGGGGCCGCCGACCACCAGGCGCAGATTGGGATTGCGGGCATCCCGCTCCTTGCGCTGCGCCTCTTCGTACTGCTTCAGCGCAACCTCGGAGGGAATCTGCGACAGCGTATCGCCGGTGGCCGGGTCACGATAGAGAAGGACGAGCTTGGATGCGTCGGCGTTGAAGGAGAAGGCGATGACCGGATACCGGCCGACGATCGGTTCCTCCTCCGCGCCCGGCACGCCGGTGGTGCGCTGAGGCTCCGAAGCGCCGTCCTTGGGAAGGACGCGGCCGTCCGGGCGTTCGCCGACGGGGAAGCCGCCGCGAGCCGCCGGGAAGGCCGCTGCCGAAGGCACGGCGTATGCGGCATTGGCCACGTACATATCCGTCGGTCCGGTCTGGAGCAATCAAAGGCCAGTTTACCGCGAATCCACGGCTCCGTAAAGGTTTTGTTCACGATTGCAGAGCACGCGTTGATTCACCCGGATTCAGCAGACGGCCCGAATTGGCGCACGAGTGCTTGCCCGCGATTCACGACGCAGCGATTCCGATTATCGCTTCTTTCGTAATAGGCATAAAAGAAGTGTCGGTATTCTGATCGTCGGTGTTTTCCGGTGCTTCCTCAGGTCCGGCGGCGGGCGGTAACCACCAGCCCCTCGACGGGGTGGCCGCCTTCATGACGCAGGACGGCACGAGTCATGCGAGGGTCGACCAGGCGGGCCGCCGCCAGCGCGCCGTCCACATGGGCCTCGGCGTGGGCATAGCGGCCATTCGGGTTGAGGCGGTGACCGGGGCCGTCCCCCGCCGCCGCACCGTCGGCCAGACGCTCCACCGTGAAGGCCAGCAGACCACCGGGCATCAGGGCCGCCGCGGCGCGGGCCAGCACCGTGTCCAGGGGGCCGAAGTAGCACAGCACGTCCGCCGCAACGATCAGGTCGAAGGCGGCCGGCCGGCCGGCCAGGAACGCCTCCAGTTCGGCCTCCGTCAGGGCGTCGTAGAGGCCGCGGGCGCGGGCGTGCTCCAGCATGCCCGGCGACAGGTCGACCCCTTCCAGCCGGCGCGCCAGGGGACGCAGGAAGGGTGCGCACAGGCCGGTGCCGCAGCCGGCGTCCAGCACGGTCCACCCGCCGTCGCCGTCGCCTCCCGTCCGCTCCGCCACCGCGGCCGCCAGCAGGGCCGGGGCACGGTAGTCCAGTTCGGCCAGCCGGTCCTCGAACTCCCCGGCGAAGCGGTCGAACAGCACCCGCACATAGCCGTCGGGGGCGCGCGCCTCGCCGCCGGCCCCGGTCAGCGCCGCCGCGGTGTGACGGGCCAGCGGCTGGTCGGGGTTCTCCGCGAGCCAGTCCGCGGCGATGCGCGCCGCGGCGTCCGCCGCCGCCGCACCGCGCTCATGCAGGAGATAGAGGGTGCTGCCCAGATTCTCGTGGGCCGGGGCCGAGCCGGCGTTCAGGCGCACGGCCCGCCGGTAGGCGGCGACCGCCGCCGCGGGATCGTCGGCGTCGCGCAGCAGGTTGCCCAGGTTGTTGTGGGCGTCGGCGTAATCGGGGGCGAGCGCCAGGGCGCGGCGGAGACGGGCGGCCGCCTCCTCCGGCCGGCCGGCCCGGCGCAGCGCCGATCCCAGATTGTAGTGCACCGCCGGGTGGTCGTACCGAAGCGCCAGCACCCGCCGGTAGAGAGCCACGGCGGCGCCATGGTGCGCCTGCGCATCGAGCACGCCGGCAAGATCGTTCAGGGCACGGGCGTGGGCGGGGTCCAGCGCCACCACGCGCCGGTACGCCGCCTCCGCCTCAGCCGGCCGCCCGGCGGCGACGAGGGCCCCCGCGGCGGCCAGCAGCCGATCGGCGGGGGAGGCGCGCAGGGAGGTGGGCCGTGGGGACAAGGGCGCTGGCCTCGGCATCGGGGGAGCGGGAGTCCCTATGTAGCGGCACTTGCGCGCGATGGCACGGCCATGTTGCCATGCGCACGACGGATCGGCGTGCGGCAGGGGCGGACGGAAGCATGGCGGAGGATCGCAACGGGGGCGGCGGGGCGGCGCGGGACGTGTCGGCACGGCTGGCCGAGGCGGTGGCGCACCACCGGGCCGGCCGTTTGCAGGACGCCGCCCGCGCCTACGACGCCGTGCTGGCGCTTCAGCCGCGGCACGCCGATGCCCTGCACCTGCTGGGTGTGCTGGCCATCCAGGCCGGCCAGCCCGCCACCGCTGTCGAACTCATCGGCCGCGCCATCGCGCAGGCCGGCGACATCGCCGACTACCACGACAATCTGGGCAGCGCGCTGGCCGCGGCCGGACGCCCCGCCGACGCCGTGGCGGCGCACCGGCGCGCCCTGGCGCTCCGCCCCGACTCGGCACCGGCCCGCTTCAACCTGGGGAATGCCCTGCACGCGGCGGGACGGCCGGACCGGGCGGCGGCCGCCTTCCGCGGCGCGCTCGCCCTGCGCCCCGACTACACCAAGGCGTGGTACAACTGTGGCAACGCGTTGCGCGATGCCGGCGACGCCGCGCGCACGGTGACCGCCTTCGCCCGCGCCGCGGCCCTGGAGCCGGGCATGGCGGAGGCGCGCAACAATCTGGGCGACGCGCTGGCGGCGGTCGGCCGGCTGGACGAATCGGTGGCGCAGCACCGCGCCGTCGTCCACCTGCGCCCGGACGACGCCACCGCCTGGTACAACCTGGGCACCGCCCTTCAGCAGAAGGCCGCGTACGAGGAGGCGGAGATCGCCTACCGCGAGGCACTGCGCCGCGCCCCCGGCCATGTGGGCGCGCTCAACAACCTGGGCAGCGTGCTGAAGCGGCTGGGGCGCCCCGACCAGGCCGAAGCGTGCCACCGCCTGGCGCTGAAGCACAGGCCGGACTTCGCCGAAGCCCTGTACAACCTGGGCAACGCCCTCCAGGCCCAGGGCAAGCTGGCACAGGCCGCCGAAACCTACGAGGAGGCCCTGGCCCGCAAGCCGGACCTCGCCACCGCCAGCTACAACCTGGCCCTTCTGGCGCTGCACCATGGCGATCTGCCGCGCGGCTGGTTCGGATACGACCGCCGCTTCGCCGCCGGCGAGGCGCGGCCGGACCGCCGCATCCCCCTGCCCCGCTGGCGCGGCGAGCCCATGGACGGCCGCCGCCTGCTGGTGTGGCGCGAGCAGGGGGTGGGCGACGAGATCCTGTTCGCCTCCTGCTATGGGGAGTCCGCGGCCACAGGCGGGGCCGTCGTCATCGAGGCGGACCGCCGCCTGGTATCGCTGCTGGCCCGCTCCTTCCCGGCCGCTACCGTGCGCGCGGAACGCTGCGACGCCGCCGGCGCGGAACCGGCGGAACCGCCCGATGCCGACGCGCAGGTGCCGGCGGGCACCCTGCCGCGCCATCTGCGCGGCAACCTCGCCCGCTTTCCGGCCCGCCCGTCCTGGCTGGTGCCGGACCCGGCGCGGATGGCGGCGTGGCGGGAGCGGATGGCCGCGGCGGGGCCGGGGCTGAAGGTCGGCATCGGCTGGCGCAGCAGCCTGATGACGCAGGAACGGCGCGGTGCGTACACCGCACTGGCCGACTGGGGCGCCCTGTTCGCGGTTCCCGGCGTGGAGTGGGTGAACCTTCAGTACGATGACTGCGCGGCGGAGATCACCGATGCCGAGGCGCGCTTCGGCGTGCGCATCCATCGTTGGGCGGACCTGGACCTGAAGGATGATTTCGAAGCGACGGCGGCGCTGATGGCGAATCTGGACCTTGTGATCTCGCCGGCCATGTCGGCGGGGGAACTGGCCGGGGCGCTGGGGGTGCCGGTGTGGCGCTTCGGGGCACCGGACTGGACCTGGCTGGGCACCGGGGTGCGGCCGTGGTTCCCGTCCATGCGCGTCTTCGCCCCGCGCCCGGGTGAAGGGCTGGTCGCGGTGCTGTCCCGCATGGCCACGGCGTTGCGCAGCCTCGCCGGGACGCCGCGGCACGGTACGCCGGAGCCCGCTGCGGCCATGCCGCCGACGGCGGCGGACGACGGGCAGGCGGAGGCGCACCTGACCGCGGCGATGGCCGCGCACCGGGCCGGCCGGCTGGCCGATGCGGAGGCCGGCTATCACGCCGTGCTGCGGCTGCGCGGCGACCATGCCGACGCCCTGCACCTTCTGGGGCTGGTCTATCACCAGGCCGGCCTGCACTCCGACGCGCTGGCCTGGCTGGACAAGGCGCTGGGCGTGGAACCCGACTTCCCGCTGGCCTGGAACCACCGCGGCCTCGTCCTGCAGGCCCTGGGCGACCGGGCGGCGGCGCAGGAGGCCTTTGCCCGGGCGGTGGCGCAGCGTCCGGACTTCGCCGACGCGCTGACCCATCTGGGCCTGCTGGTCCAGGGGCGCGGGGCGTGGGACGCCGCGGAGCGTTGGCACCGGCGCGCCATCCGGCTGCAGCCCGACAACGCCGCCGCCCACGCCAATCTGGGCTATGTGGACGAACAGCGCGGCCGGTTCGCCGCCGCCGACGGGCACTACCGCCGCACGCTCGCCCTGCGGCCGGACCTGCCCGACGCCCTGAACAACCGCGGCACCATGGACCGCGTGCTGGAACGGCCGGGCGACGGCGTCCGCTATCTGGAGCGGGCGCTGCGCGTGGACCCCGGCTTCGCCCTGGCGGGATGGAACCTCGGGCTGCTGCACCTGGCCCGCGGCGACCTGGCGCAGGGCTGGGACGGGTACGACCGCCGCTTCTCCGCCCGCCAGCTCCAGAAAGCCCGGCAGATCCCGGTGCCGCGGTGGACGGGCAACCGTCTGGCCGGACGCCGCCTTCTGGTCTGGAACGAACAGGGGCTGGGCGACGAGATCCTGTTCGCGTCCTGCTACCGCGACCTGGAGCGGGCCGGCGGGCCGGTGGTGCTGGAATGCGACCGCCGGCTCGTATCCCTGTTCGCCCGCGCCTTTCCCCGCGCCACGGTGCGGGCGGAGACGGTGGACGCCCGGGGCGGCGAGACCATCGACCCGCCCGACGTGGACGTGCAATGCCCTGCCGGCTCCCTGCCCCGTCTGCTGCGCGACCGGCCCGACCGCTTCCCGGCCGCCCCCGCCTTCCTGGCTCCCGACCCGGAGCGGGCCGCCCTGTGGCGCGAACGGGTGGCGGCCACCGGCCCCGGCCTGCGCGTCGGCATCGCCTGGCGCAGCCAGGTGGTCACCGCCCATCGGGAACGCTCCTACATCAGCCTGGGGGACTGGGCGCCCGTTCTGGCCGTGCCGGGCGTGCAGGCGATCACCCTCCAGTACGGCGACTGCGCGGCGGAGATCGCCGACGCCGAAGCCCGGTTCGGCGTACGCATCCACCGCTGGGCGGACCTGGACCTGAAGGACGACCTGGAAGGGGTGGCGGCGCTGGTGGCGAACCTGGACCTGGTGCTGACGCCGTCCATGGCGATCGGCGAACTGGCGGGCGCGCTGGGGGTCCCCGTATGGCGGATCGGCGTCCGGGATTGGACGTGGCTGGGGACCGGGGTGCGGCCGTGGTTCCCGTCCATGCGCGCGTTCGCGGCGCGTCCCGGCGAAGAGTTGAGAGACGTGCCGCGGCGCATCGCCCGTCTGTTGACGGCTATGGCCGGAGGGCCGACAGGCAGCGGGCCATGGCGACCAGCGCCGCCGGCAGCGGTTCGCCCCGACCGGGGGTGAACAGGCGCATGGACGGAAACCACGGCCGCACCGCCTGCCCGAGGGCGCTCCAGTCACCCGCCCCGGCGAAGCGCCAGACCGGCACGCCCAGGGCGCCGGCCAGTTCGCCGACCGCGGTCGCCGGGGTCAGCACCAGATCCAGGTTCGCCACCAGTGCCGCCACTCCTTCCAGGTCGTCCTTCAGGTCCAGGTCGTCCCACCGGTGAACGGACACGCCGTACGTCTTTTCCGCCGCCCGCAGTTCCGCCGCGCAGTCCCCGTACTGAAGGCTGACGAACACCACGCCGGGAACGGCGAACACGGCGCCCCAGTCGGCCAGCGCGGTGTACGCGTCCAGCCGGTCCGGCGTCATCAGCCCGCTGCGCCAGGCGATGCCGACGCGCAGGCCCGGCGCCAGCGCGGCCAGGCGATCCCGCCAGGACGCCACGCACCCGGGATCGGGCCGCAGGTAGCCGGCTCCGGCGGGGAAAGCCCCCGGCCCCGGTCTCAACCGGCGCGGAAGGGAGCCGGCGGCGGCGTGCCAGTCCACCCGCACCCCGGACGCCGGGCCGCCGTGCGTCGCGGCGCCGTGCACGTCGGCTGCCGGGAAGGAGCGGGCGAACAGCGGGACCAGCCGCGGGTCGCACTCCACGACCACGCGCCCGGCCCGGGCGATCAGGTCGGGCAGGCAGGAGGCGAACAGGATCTCGTCACCGACCCCCTGCTCGCGCCACACCAGGATGCTGCGGCCGGTGAGGTCCTCGCCCTGCCACGGCGGCGCATCGATCGGCCGGACAGCACCGGCCAGCGCGCGGGCGCGGAAGCGATGGTCGTAGCCCGCCCAGCCCGCGGCCGTATCGCCCGCGGCCAAGCGCAGCATGCCCAGGGTGAAGTGGGCAGCGGCGTGGTCCGGATCGACCGTCAGCGCCCGGCCGCACCAGCGCTCCGCCGCGGCGGCACGCCGGTCCTCCCGGTGCAGGCGCCCGAGGTTGGCCAGGGCATCGGCGAGATCCGGCGCCAGGGCCAGAGCGCGGCGGCAGGCGGCGAACGCCCCCTCCCGGCGCCCCAGCCGGCGCAACGCCACCCCCAGGTTCACCCACGCCGCGACCAGCCCGCGGTCGCGAACCAGGGCCGCCCGATGCAGGACCTCCGCCTCCGCCGCCCGGTCGAGGCGCAGCAGCACCGCTCCCAGATTGTCGCTGGCCGCGGCGAGGCCGGGGTCCGTCGCCAGCGCCCGGTGGTGGCACAGCGCCGCGGCGTCCAGCGCGTGGCAGGCTTCCAGCGCGTTGCCGAGATTGGTCAGCGCCGCGGCGTCGTCCGGCCGCAGCGCCAGGGCGCGGCCCAGAGCGGCCGCCGCCGCCGCCGGGCGGCCAAGGGCCAGCAGGGCACAGCCGAGGCTGACCCGGGCCGCCGCGAAGTCGGGCCGGCGGGCCAGCGCCGCGGTGATGCGGTCGACGGCACCCCCGTGGTCCCCTCCCTGGTGCGCCAGCAGGCCCGAGAGGTGGAGCGCCACCGGATCACCGGGACGCCGGTCGAGCACCCGCGCGTACAGGTCAGCCGCGGCGTCCCGGCGGCCGTGGCGGTGGTGCTCCGCTGCCTCCTCCAGCATGCGGTCGGTCTGCGGATCGCCATCGGGAGGAACCGGCACCGGCGGGTGGGAGAGGCGGCGCAGCGCCGCGGCCATGCGGGCCGGCACATCGGCCAGCCCCTCGCCCGGCCCGGGGGCGAAGACGCGCATGGAGGGGAACCACGGCCGCACCCCGGTGCCCAGCCACGTCCAGTCCGCCGCCCCGAAGCGCCACACCGGCACCCCCAGCGCCCCGGCCAGTTCCCCCGCCGACATGGCCGGCGAGATCACCAGGTCCAGATTTGCCATCAGCGCCGCCGCCGCCTCGAAGTCATCCTTCAGGTCCACGTCCGTCCAGCGGTGGATGCGCACGCCGAAGCGCGCCTCGGCATCGGCGATCTCCGCCGCGCAATCGTCGTACTGAAGGTTCACCCACTCCACGCCGGGAACCGCGAACAGTGGCCCCCACGCGTCCAGGCGGATGTATGCCCGGCTGCGCTCCTGCGTCATCAGACCGCTGCGCCAGCCGATGCCGACCTTCAGCCCCGGGCCCGCCGCCGTCAGCCGCTCCCGCCACGCCGCCACCCGCGCCGGGTCCGGAACCAGCCAGGCCGGGCGGGTCGGAAAGCGGGCGAGGTCGCCGCGCAGATAGCGCGGCAGCGTACCCGCCGGCACCTGCGCGTCGGCGTCCCGCGGATCGGCCGACACCGGCCGCACGGTGGCGCCGGGAAAGGAGCGGGCGAACAGGGACACCAGCCGGCGGTCGCATTCGATGACCACCCCGCGCGCCCGCGCCGTCAGGTCGGCGTAGCAGGAGGCGAACATCACCTCGTCTCCCACGCCCTGCTCCCGCCACACCAGCAGCCGCGCCGCGGCGAGATTGCCGCCGCGCCACGGCCGCGCCGCGAGCCGCCGGCCCTGGCCGCGGAACTGGTCGGTGGCGAAGCGCCAGTCGTGCTCGGCCCAGCCCTCGCGCAGCGCCCCGCGCTCCAGCAGCAGGTGGGCCAGGTTGTAATGGGCGCCGGCATGCCGCGGCGCCAGCGTCAGGGCCGCGCGATAGGCGTCCTCGGCCTCCGCCGCCCGGCCGATCCGGCGCAACAGGTGGCCCAGGTTGGCATGGGCGTCGGGCGACGCGCCGTCCAGGGCCAGAGCACGGCGATGGCAGGCTTCGGCCTCCACCGCCCGGCCGCCGGCGGCGCAGGCGCTGCCCAGGTTGGTCCATGCGGCGGCGCTGCGGTCGTCCAGCACCAGCGCGCGGCGCAGGCTCGCCTCGGCGGCGGCGTACCGCTCGGCCCCGTTGTGGGTTGCGCCGAGGTTGACGTGGGCCTCGACCAGAGCGGGGTCAACGGCCAGGGCCCGGCGGTGGCCGGCCGCCGCCGCGGCTGCGTCGCCGCGCCCCGCCGCCAGCGTGCCGAGCCGGCTGTGCGCCGGGGCCAGATAAGGCTTCAGCAGGACGGCGCGCCGCGCGCACCATGCCGCGGCCTCCGGCTCGCCCAGCAGCGCCAGCAGGGCGCCGCGGTTGTGCCAGTGCTCGGCCCCGTCGGGCTCGGCGGCCACCGCGTTGGCCGCCGCCGCCGCCGCCGCGGGCAGCCGTCCCAGCGCCTGCAAGGCACCCGCCATCCCGGCATGGGCGGCGGCGGTGCCGGGGTCGCCGGCGGCGGCCCGGCCGAAGTGATCCGCCGCCGCCGCCGCGTCGCCGCGCCGCTTCAACAGGACCGCCAGCAGATGGTGGGCGACGGGGTGATCCGGCTGCGTCTCCAGCACCGCGCGTACGCTGCGTTCCGCCGCGGCCGCGTCGCCGGCGCGGTACAGGGCCACCGCCTCCGCCACCGCCGCCGGGTCGGGCGGGGGGAGCGGCGGCGGCGATTCCGGCGGGCGGGCCAGGCGGCGCAGTTCCGCGGCCATGCGAGCCAGCACCTCCACCAGCCCCTCGCCCGGCCGCGGGGCGAAGACGCGCATGGAGGGGAACCACGGCCGCACCCCGGTGCCCAGCCACGTCCAGTCCGCCGCCCCGAAGCGCCACACCGGCACCCCCAGCGCCCCGGCCAGTTCCCCCGCCGACATGGCCGGCGAGATCACCAGGTCCAGATTTGCCATCAGCGCCGCCGCCGCCTCGAAGTCGTCTTTCAGGTCCACGTCCGCCCAGCGGTGGATGCGCACGCCGAAGCGCGCCTCGGCATCGGCGATCTCCGCCGCGCAGTCATCGTACTGAAGGTTGACGTACACTACGCCGGGGATGGCGAACAGCGGCCCCCACTGGTCCAGCCGGGTGTACGCGCGGCGCCGGTCCGTGGTCATACGGCTGCTGCGCCAGCCGATGCCGACCTTCAGCCCCGGGCCCGCCGCGGCCAGCCGTTCCCGCCACGCCGCCAGCCGCACCGGGTCGGGCACCAGCCAAGCCGGCCGGGACGGGAAGTCCCCGAGGCGCTCCCGCACCAGCATGGGCAGCCGGCCGGCCGGCACCTGGACGTCGCAGTCGGGCAGAATTATCGTTTCCCGGCCGTCCGCACCGGCGCTTTCCGGCCGCACCGTCGCCTCCGGAAACGAGCGGGCAAACAGGGACACCAGCCGGGCGTCGCACTCGATGACGGTGCGCCCGGCCCGGGCCGCCGCGTCGGCGTAGCAGGAGGCGAACATCAGTTCGTCCCCCACGCCCTGCTCGCGCCACACCAGGAGCGTACGCCCCGCCGCGGAGGGCTCGTCCCAGAGCGGCGCGTCGATGGCGCGATCCACATAACCGCGGCTGCGAAACCGCCACTGGTAGTCGCGCCACCCCGCCTCCAGATCGCCCAGCGACAGGCGGATCAGACCGCGGTTGAAGCGGGCGACCGCCTGTCCGGCATCCAGCCTCAGGGCGCGCACCATCGGTGTTTCGGCGTCCGGCGCGGACGTCCGCGACCATCGGGCCAGACCGAGGTTGGCCAGCGCGTCGGCGTAGGCCGGTTCCACCGTCACCGCCATGCGGTGCAGACGCTCGGCCTCCTCGAATCGGCCGTGAATCTGCATGACCAGGCCGAGGTTGGTCAGAGCCTGGACATGGCCGGGGTTCAGGCGCAGGGCGCGGCGCTGCAACCGTTCGGCGGCGTCGAGCCGGTCCCGCCCCTGGTGGATCAGGCCCAGATTGGCCCAGGCATCGGCAAAATCGGGTTGCAGGGCCACCGCCCGGCGGCGCAGCGCTTCGGCCGGCCGCGACCGCTTGCGCGCGGCATGGATGCTGCCGAGGTTGTTCACGGCCCGGGCGTGGTCCGGACGCAGGCGCACGGCACGGCCGTAGGCGACACCGGCGTCGTCGAGGTGCCGCGCATCCTCCAGCCCGGTTCCGAGATTGTTGAGCGCCGTGGCGTCATCGGGACGCAACACCAGGGCCCGGCGCAGAACCGCCTCGGCCACGGCCGGCCGGTGCAGCCCGAACAGGGCGATGCCAAGGTTGTTGAGGGCCGCACCGTAGCCGCCGTCGAGCGTCAGGCAGCGGCGGAAGACGGCAACCGCTTCGGCAAGCTTTCCTTGCGCCTGCAACACGCTGCCCAGGGCGAACAGCAGCCGCGGCCGGTCGGGGGCCGCCGCCGCCGCCGTGCGCAGAGCCGGCTCCGCCGCAGCATGGCGCCCGCTTTCCAGCAGCAGGTGTCCCAGCCGGGTGTTCAGGTCCGGATCACCCGGCGCGTCGGATCGGGCCCGCCGCAGCGCCAATTCGGCGTCGGGGTGGCGCAGCGTGGTCAGGGCCAGGGCCAGGGCTCGCCAAGCCGCGGCGTGGCCGGGGGCCCGCACCACCACCTCGCCCAGATGCGGAGCCGCCAGGTCCGGCTGCCCGGCATCGGCGTAGATCATGCCCAGGCGATAGCGGGCGTCGATGTGATCGGGCCGCAGGGCCAGGGCCGCGGTGTAGGCGCGCTCCGCCTCGCCGTGGCGCCCGATGGCCTGAAGGGATCGTGCCAGATCGTAGTGCAGGTCGGCATCGCCGGGGTCCAGCGTCGCGGCCCGGCGGAAGCGGGCCGCGGCGGCCGGCGCGTCACCGCGCGCGGCCAGCAGCACGGCCAGGCTGCGCCACGCCGGCGCAAGGGCCGGGTCGGCCGCCAGGGCCGCGGTGATGCGCACCGACGCCCGTTCCGCGTGCTTCATCTGGAAGGCGAGCACGCCCGCGAGGTGCAGCGCCTCGGCGTTTCCGGGATCGGCCGTCACGGCCCGGCGGTAGAGCGCCTCCGCCTCGTCCATCCGGCCGGCGCGGTGCAGCGCGACGGCGTCGGCGAACGCGGCACCGGCCCGGATCTCCGGACCGGTCACGGCACCGGATCGGTGTGCGGGTCGCCTCCGTCATCGCCATCGGGACCGCTCGCGGCCATGCCGCCGGTCCCGCCGGACCGGAACAGCTTCCGGCAGATCTTCAGCGCCCGGTAATAGTTCTGCGCCCTCACCAGCCGCTCGATCTCGTCCAGGTCCCGAAGGCTGTCGGGACGGGCGGCGCGCGTTTCATCGAGAATGGCGCCGAACCGGGTCAGGTTCAGCTCCGCATCTTCGGGGAAGATGTAGATGAGCTGTATGACGAAGTAGAGCTTCTTCTCGATGCAGTCGATCTGCTCTTCCTTCAACACCTCCCGCCCGCGCAGGAAATTGGCGGTGTTGTAGAGGAAGAAAGAGCCCGGCCGATCGCCGGCACCGATGACGGCACCGTTGATGATGACTTTTTCGTTGGGACGAAGGACGAACTTCAAAGGCATGAGAGACTACCCGGGGCCTGCCGAACGACGTGTCGCCGCCACGGGTCTCACCGCCCGGCACGCGCCGCACCACCAAAGAAAACGGGCGGCGGCTCGCGCCGCCGCCCGCCCGGGGCGATCCTACCCCAACCCGCCGGTTTAGAACAGCCGCAGGATCGACTGCTGCGACTGGTTGGCCAGCGACAGGGCGATGGAGCCCAACTGCTGCTGCGTCTGCAGGGCCAGCAGCTTGGCGCCTTCCTCGTTCTGGTCGGCCAGCGTCAGCTTGTTCGCACCTTCCACCAGCACGTCGCTGAACTCCTTGGTGAAGCTCTCGCGGGTGGTGATGACGTTCAGGTTCGTCGACAGCGTCTGCGAGGCCGAGCGCAG
>NZ_AUCF01000027.1 GCF_000429625.1 Azospirillum halopraeferens DSM 3675 | reverse complement strand
AGGTTGGCCTGGGACGACAGCACGTCCATGACCTGGGCGCGGGTGATGCGCGGCATGAACTCCATGGCCATCGCCGTCACGCCCGCCTCGGCGTAGGCGCGCACCGCGTCGCGGTCGGCGTAGGGGTTGAGGATGGCGATCAGCGTGGCGCCGCGCCGGATCAGTCCCAGTTCGTCCGCCCCCCCCTCGGAGGCGAGCAGCGGGCGCTGCACCTTCAGCACCACGTCGGCGTCCTTCAGGGCCGCCGCGGCGTCCGGCGCGATCACCGCGCCCGCCGCCTCGTAGGCGGCGTCGGTGACGGCAGCGCTCACGCCCGCACCGGTCTCAACGACCAGGTCGAACCCCAGGGCCTTCAGTTTCTTCACCGTCTCGGGCGACGCCGCGACGCGCTTCTCGTGCGGCCGTCGCTCCTTCGGTATGGCGATCTTCAAGTTTTATCCCCCCTGCCGAGAAGACGCCGATGCGCAAGCGGATCGGCAAGAATGGTTAGGCTGAGCCTGCGGCAGGCATGTTTGCCGCATCCGCCGCGCTTTGTGAAGTCGCCCGCGCATCGGGCTAACCGGCACAGCGGCGCGGCACCCTAACGCGAGAGGCGTGAAAAGTGACCTACCCCAAAGGGCAGGAACGGTCCTCTCTCGCAGGACAGGCGTGGGATGGCGCCGGGGTGTGCCCGCGGCGCACACCGCCGCCGGGGATGCGCGCCCTGCGCGCCGCACCCCTTGCGGAGCGGCGGGCCGCCCGATATCGTCCCCGGCAGACACATGCACTCACCCATCTCGTTCAGTTCAGGGAAGTTTAACCATGACCGATGTCGGCGGCATCGCAGCGGAGCGTCTGAAGTCCTTCATCGAGCGCATTGAACGCCTTGAGGAGGAAAAGAAAGGCATCGGCGACGACATCAAGGAAATCTTCGCCGAGGCGAAGGGTACGGGCTTCGACACCAAAATCATGCGCCAGATCTTGCGCCTGCGCAAAATGGATACCGCCGACCGGCAGGAGCAGGAGACGATGCTGGAGCTGTACAAGCAGGCCCTGGGCATGGTCGACTAGGGGTTCCCGTGAACGCCGAGGCGGTGCGGCCGGACGGCCGCGGGCAGCGCGGGTTTGATCTGCGTCCCGTGCTCTACATCATCGGAGCGCTGGTCAGCGTCACGGCAATCGCAATGCTCGTGCCGATGATCGCCGACGTGGCATCGCGCAACCCCGATTGGATGGTCTTCGCCGCCGCCTCGGCGCTGACGCTGTTCTTCGGCGTCCTGCTGATGCTGACCAACCGGACGCCGGAGATGGCGCTGAACCTGCGCCAGGCGTTCCTGCTGACGGCGCTGAGCTGGCTGATCATCCCCGCCTTCGCGTCCGCTCCGTTCATGGTGTCGCAGATCGGCCTGTCTCCGGCCGACGCCTATTTCGAGGCCATGTCGGGCCTGACGACCACCGGGGCCACGGTGATCGTCGGCCTCGATTCGCTGCCACCCGGCCTGCTGCTGTGGCGGTCGCTGCTGCAATGGCTGGGCGGCATCGGCATCATCGCCATGGGCATCGCCATCCTGCCGTTCCTGCGGGTCGGCGGCATGCAGCTCTTCCGCTCCGAGTCGTCGGACCGATCCGACAAGGTGATGCCGCGCGCCGGCGATCTGGCGGTGGCCGTGGCGTGGGTCTACCTGACCCTCACGCTGGCCTGCCTGGCCCTGCTGGCGGTCGCCGGCATGTCGCTGTTCGACGCCCTCAACCACGCCATGACCGCCGTGGCCACCGGGGGCTTCTCGACCCGCGACGCCTCGGTCGGGGGGTGGCAGAACGATTGGGTCGAATGGATCCTGGTGGTGTTCATGCTGCTGGGGGGCATGCCCTTCGTGCGGTTCATCAGCGTCTCGCGCGGCGACCCCGCCCCCCTTCTGCGCGACACCCAGGTGCGCTGGTACGTCGGCTTCATCGCCGTGGTGTCCATGGGGCTGGCCATGTGGCTGCACGGGGTCGGCGACATCGAACTGCACGACGCGGTGCGTCTGGCCACCTTCAACGTGGTGTCGGTGGTGACCACCACCGGCTATGCCTCGGCCGACTACAGCCTGTGGGGGCCGATGCCCGTCATGCTGTTCCTGATCCTCATGACCATCGGCGGCTGCACCGGGTCCACCTCGGGCGGGCTGAAGATCTTCCGTTTCGAGATCCTCTTCATGGTGCTGCGGGTGCAGGTGCTGCGGCTCTACAGCCCGCACCGCATCATCCCGCTGCGCTACAACAACAAGCCGGTGGATGCCGACGCCATGGTGTCGGTGATGAGCTTCGGCTTCGTCTACATCGCCCTGATGTTCATCGTCGCCCTCATCCTCGGCGCCCTGGGGCTGGAGTTCGAGACCGCCTTCTCCGGCGCGGTCTCCGCCGTCGGCAACATCGGCCCGGCCCTCGGTCCGATCATCGGCCCCGCCGGCACCTTCTCCCCCCTGCCGGAAGCGGCGAAGTGGGTGCTGTCCTTCACCATGCTGCTCGGCCGGCTGGAGTTCTTCACCGTCCTGGTGCTGTTCAGCGGCGCCTTCTGGAAGCAGTAGGGGGAGGCGGCCGCAGCCGCCCCGCCCTCCCCCGTCACGCCGCCGCGGCACGGTCCCGCCGTCCGGCGAGCCCGGTCATCACCGCGGCGATCAGCCGCATGCCGATCCCGTCCTGCGCCGTCAGGATCGATTCCGGGTGGAACTGCACCGCCGCCACCGGCAGGGTGCGGTGCTCCAGCGCCATGACCAGCCCGTCCGCGGTCTGCGCCGTCACCGCCAGTTCCGGCGGCAGCGTCTCGCGCCGGGCGAACAGGGAGTGGTAGCGCCCGACCGCGAAGCGCTCCGGCAGGCCGGCGAACAAGCGGCCCCCCAGCAGCCGCACCTCCGACGCCTTGCCGTGCACCGGCTCCGGCAGGGTGCCCAGCGTGCCGCCGAACCGCTCGGCGATGCCCTGCAGGCCGAGGCAGACGCCGAACACCGGCACGCCCGCGGCCAGGGCGGCGTCCAGCGTGCCGGCCACGTCGAAGTCGGCGGGCCGGCCGGGGCCGGGCGACAGCAGCACCAGATCGGGCGGGTCCGCCGCCAGCGCCGCCCGGGCGTAGGGGTGGCGCAGCGTCGTTACCGCCGCTCCCGTCCGGCGGACGTAATCGGCCAGCGTGTGGACGAAGCTGTCGTCGTGGTCCACCAGCAGCACCCGCCGCCCCTGCCCCGCCGTCTCCTCCGGCCCGGCGGTCGCCACCGCGGGCGCCGATGAGGGGCGGATCGCGTCGAACAGGGCGGCCGCCTTCAGCCGGCACTCGGCGTCCTCCGCGTCGGGATCGCTGTCCGCCAGCAGGGTGGCGCCGACGCGCACATGGGCCATTCCGTCCTGCAGGCGGATCGTACGCAGGGTCAGCCCGGTGTCGAGGCCGCCGTCGAATCCCAGCCGCCCGAAGGCGCCGCCGTACCAGCGCCGCGGCGCCACCTCCGTATCCTCCAGGAACTGCATGGCCGCCCGCTTGGGCGCCCCGGTGACCGTCACCGCCCAGGCATGGGTGAGGAAGGCGTCCAGGGCGTCGAAGCCCGCGCGCAGCCGCCCCTCCACATGGTCCACGGTGTGGATGAGCCGGGAATACATCTCGATCAGCCGCCGCCCGATCACCCGAACGGAGCCGGGCTCGCACACCCGCGCCTTGTCGTTGCGGTCGACGTCGGTGCACATGGTCAGCTCCGCCGCATCCTTGGCGGAGTTGAGCAGGGCCAGCACCCGGCCTGCATCGCCCAAGGCGTCGGCGCCGCGCGCGATGGTGCCGGAGATCGGGCAGGTCTCCACCCGCCGCCCGGCGACGCGCACGTACATCTCCGGGCTGGCGGCCACCAGGAACTCGCCCCGCCCGAGGTTGATCAGCGCCTCGTAGGGTGCCGGGTTGGCACGGCGAAGGCGGCGGAACACGGCGGAGGGCGCGTCGGCGCAGGGTTCGCTGAAGGTCTGGCCGGGCACCGCCTCGAACAGGTCGCCGCGGCGGAAGGCGGCGCGCGCCCGCTCCACCACCGCCCCGTACGCGCCGGGTGCATGGTCGCAGCCGCCCTGCGCGTTGGTCATCGGGCGATAGGGATGATCGGTGCCGTCGCGGGGCAGCCCCTCGGTCGACCGCCCGTCCGCCGCGAACTCCCACGCGACGCACCGCGCCACGCCCGCCGCCGGGTCCACAGCGGTCAGCCGGTCCGGCAGGTACAGGACCAGGTCGCGCTGGTCGTCCGGCCGTTCCAGCCGCCGGCGCACCGGCTCGAACTGGAACGCAAGGTCGTAGCCGAACGCACCGTAGAGGCCGAGCAGCGGATCATCCGGCCCGGCGAACAGGTCGCGCACCACCCGCAACACCGAGAAGACCGAAGGCTGGCGGCTGCGCTCCTCCTCGGTGAAGGGACCGGCGGGCCGGCGGACGAGCGCCGTCAGGCGGGCCGGCGCCGCCTCCACCGCCGCCACCGCGTCGGTGCCCCGCAGAGCCACCGCCAGGGCCGGCAACAGAACGGTGCCGCGGTCGTTGAGCGCCTCCACCCGCACCGTGCGGCCGCGCGCGGTCAGGCACAGGGGCGGGTCGACGAACCCCAGGGCGGCGCGCCGGTAGCGCCCCGGCGCATCGACGCCGCAGGCCAGCACCAGGCCGCGGCGCCGGTCCAGGGCGTCGATCACCGGGTCGAGGGCGCGGGCGTACGGCAGCGGCTCGGCCGTACGCGTGACGGACAGGCCGCCGCCGGTGCTGCGGCGGCGGGGAAGCAGCAGGTCGGGATCGGCGAGGAACAGGTCGGGCGGGATCATGGGGGGCTCCGGGTATCCTGGTCGTTGATGACCGCGGCACACCCGGAGATCCCCCTGCGACGCAAGGCCCCCCCTGGATACGCGAGAGGCCGCCCGGGACATCCCCGGGCGGCCTCGATCTCGTTCACACGCGCACGCGCAGCGCTGGCCGCCCGGTCAGTCGGGCCACCACCAGCGGCGGGAAAGGGCGGGTGCGTTCGTGTTCATGGTGCCAAGCTTGACCCGCCGGGCCCGGTCCTGTCAACCGCCGATCCACCGTAGAGCGCTCGCATCCCGGCGCGCGCCTGCCGGATGGTGGACCACGCGGCGCTCAGGCACAGCGCGGCGATGCCGCCGGCGACGATGGTGTCCGGCCAGCCGGTGGCGGTGCTCCACACGCCGGCGGCCGCCGCCATCACCGCGATGCTGGCCATCGCGTCGTTGCGCGCGCAGAGCCAGACCGAGCGCAGGGTCGCACCGCCGCGCCGGCCGGCGAACAGCATCGCCGCCAGCGACAGGTTCACGCCCAGCGCCAGCAGACCCACCAGACTCATCACCGGCGCGTCGGGAACAGTGCCGGCGGCGGCGTTCCAGGCGGCCGAACCGATCACCCAAAGGCCCATGGCGCCCAGCAACAGCCCTTTTGCCAGGACGGCGCGCGAGCGCCACTCCAGCGCCCGGCCCAGCACCCACAGGCTGACGCCGTGGGTTGCGGCGTTCGCCAGGAAGTTCAGCGCATCGGCCCGCAGGGCCATGGAGTCCGCCGCGATGCCGGCGGCCGTCTCCACCGCGAACATCAGCGCGTTGATCACCAGCGCCGCGCGCAGGATGCGGCGGAAGTCCGCCTGCCGGTCCCCCGGCGCCCCCGTCCCGCACGACCCGCCGCAACACCCGGCCATGACCGCCCCTCCCGGCACCGCGCATAGGTCTTACCGCGTCGGTATCGGGGACAAAACCCTGACCGCCGGCGGCTCTTGCGGGAATGCTTATATGAACGAGGCCCCTTGCGTCATTGCGCCACATCAGTGTTACCCTTGATCGTTGGGCAGCCAAGCAAAGACGGGCGGCCGCCAACCGCCACCGCTGCCGCAGCCAGAGGGGAAGACGTTCATGACGACCATCGCCGATCTTCTGAAGTCGAAAGGCCACACCGTCGTCTCCATCCTGCCGTCGGAGACGGTGGACTTCGCCGCCCGCACCCTGACCGACAAACGCATCGGCGCCGTCTGCGTCCGGGACCGCCGCGGCAAGCTGGTGGGCATCCTGTCGGAACGCGACATCGTGCGCGCCATCGCCGAACGGGGCGAGGACGCCCTGAGCATCAAGGTGGAGGAGCTGATGACCAGCCAGGTCCGGACCTGCCGGCCCGGCGATTCCATCAAGGACCTGATGCAGATGATGACGACGCGCCGTCACCGCCACGTGCCGGTGTGCAACGACCTGGACGAGCTGGTGGGCATCGTCTCGATCGGCGACGTGGTCAAGGCCCGCCTGGAGGAACAGGCCCACGAGGTCGCGGTGCTGCGCGACCTCACCCTGGTCAAGGGCTGAGCGGCCGGGGGCGCCACAGCCCCCGGCCACAGCATCACTTGCCCCGCAGCGGCCGCTTGCCGCGGTCGTCGTGCGGGGTCGGCGGCACGTCGCTGAGACGGCCCGATGCCGGGCCGCGCGTCTGGCCGGTATCCTCGCCCACCGTGTCGGTGGTCCGCGGCCCGCCGCCCGAGGCGGGCGGCGCGTCGGTGTAGTCCCCGGTGCCGACCCCCATACCGCGTCCGGCGCGCCCGGACGTACCCCCGCCGGCGCCCATCGGCCCGAAATCGGGTGCGCGTTCGTTGGTCACCGTCTGCGCCTCGCGCTTCGGCTTATCGTCTTCAGCCATCTCCGAAATCCTCCGTTCGTCCCCGAAGGCCAACACCCCTGTCCGGGCGGAGTTCCGGATATCGGATTGGCACTACCCCCTCTCCACGCCGTGCGGTTGCAGGTCCCGGGACCGACATGGGGAAGCGAACGCCGCACTCTCCCCGGGACATTCGAGCCGCCGCCGACCGCCCATGCACACCGCCGCACCCCTCCCGTCCAACGGCCGTCTGCGCATCCTGGTTGTCGATGACAACCCGATGCTGCGGCGCGGCCTGCGCGACATGCTGAGCCTGTGGGGTCGGGCGACGGTGTCCACCGCGGCCGACGGGCTGGAGGCCAAGACGGTGCTGCGGCTGGAACCCATCGACGTGGTGCTGACCGACTGGGCCATGGCCCCGGTCAGCGGCGCCGCGCTGCTGGAGTGGATCCGCCGCAGCGACGACGGTCCCCGCCGCGACCTGCCGGTCCTGGTGCTGACCGGTCAGGCGGACGTGGCGACCGTGCGCGCCGCCTGGGACGCCGGGGCGGACGCCGTGCTGGCCAAGCCGGCCTCGGCCACCGCCATCGCCCGCCGCATCGAAGAGGTTCTCCGCCGTCCGCGCCGTCACGCGTTTGAACCGGACACACCGATGCCCGCCGGAACGGCGCCCGCCCCCGGCGACCCGCTGTTCCCCGGCCTGGAGGCGCCGAACCGCGCCGCGGTGCTGGCGGCCACCCGCCGCGCCGCCATCGCCGGCCCCGACGACCCGCTGCGCCTGCCGCTGCCGGGAACCGGAACGCCGGAGCGGCAGCGGCGGCGCCTGCGCCTGCTGATCGCCCTCGATCGGCTGGAGGCCCTGGCGGCGCAACCCCTGCCCGACCGCGACCGACTGCGCGACGCCGCCGCCGCGGTGCGCGACGCCGCCGACGACCCGCTGACGGAGGAGCTGGCGTCCGCGCTGGCCGCCTGCGTGCTGGAAATGCACCCCGGCGACGAGGGATTCGCCGAGGCGATGGCGGCTCACCTCGGCGCCTTCCGCTGGGCGCTGGCGGCCGACGACCGCAACCCCGGGACCCGCCGCAACCTGCTGGTTTGCCTGCGCGCCACCGTCCGCGCGCTGGCCAACCGCCGGCGTCCGCCGCAGGAGCACGGCCCCGCGCCCGACGACCGGCGGCCCGCCTCGCGCCCCGGCGGGCTCCCCCCGGGGCCGTTGCCGTCCTGATCGACGGAACGGGAATGTCCCGAACGCCCCTCAGCCACCATGTTGTGTTTCAGGCCGGGTGCGGGGACCCGACGCTTCCTTGCTTTTTGCACGGTCCCGCGCGCCGCCCGTTTACGGGTACGGCAGCAATGATTACCTTTCTTGAGCGCCAACAATAAGAACCACCGCGCAGCGGGCGCGCGCACCGGAAGGGGGAAAGACCATGGCTCTTGCGACCGTGACGTTGGAGGACAAGTACGCGCTCGAACAGGGACGCGTCTATCTCACCGGCACCCAGGCGCTGGTGCGCCTGCCCATGATGCAGCGCCGGCGCGATGCGGCGGCCGGCCTCAACACCGCCGGATTCGCCTCGGGCTACCGCGGCTCGCCGCTGGGCGGGCTGGACCAGGGCTTCTGGAACGCCCGCCGCTTCCTGGAAAAGCACCACATCGTCTTCCGCCCCGGCGTGAACGAGGAGCTGGGGGCGACCGCCGTGTGGGGCACCCAGCAGGTGGGGCTGTTCCCCGGCGCCACCCACGACGGCGTCTTCGCCATGTGGTACGGCAAGGGGCCGGGCGTCGACCGCTCCGGCGACGTGTTCAAGCACGCCAACGCCGCGGGCACGGCGCGCCACGGCGGCGTGCTGGTGCTGGCCGGCGACGACCACGCGTGCAAGTCCTCCACCTTCCCGCACCAGTCCGAGCACGCCTTCGTGCACGCCATGATCCCGGTGCTGAACCCCGCGGGCGTGCAGGAGATCCTGGACTACGGCCTGATCGGCTGGGCGATGAGCCGCTATTCCGGCTGCTGGATCGCCATGAAGACGATCGCCGAGACGGTGGACAGCTCCGCCTCCGTGTACGTCGACCCGCACCGGGTGGACATCCGCATGCCGGATGACTTCGTCATGCCGCCGGGCGGCCTCAACATCCGCTGGCCCGACCCGCCGCCGGAGCAGGAGCACCGGCTGATGCGGCACAAGCTGTACGCCGCTCTGGCCTTCGCGCGGGCCAACGCCCTGGACCGGGTGGTGATCGCCTCGCCGCGGCCGCGGCTGGGCATCGTCACCACCGGCAAGTCCTATCTGGACGTGCGCCAGGCACTCGACGAGCTGGGCATCTCCGACGCCATGGCCGCCGACCTGGGCATCACCGTCTACAAGGTCGCCATGCCCTGGCCGCTGGAGCGCGAAGGCGCCCGCCACTTCGCCGAGGGGCTGGAGGAGATCATCGTCGTCGAGGAGAAGCGCGCCGTCATCGAGAACCAGTTGAAGGAACAGCTCTACAACTGGCACCCCGACGTCCGCCCCCGGGTGGTTGGCAAGTTCGATGAGAACGGCGAGTGGATCCTGCCCTCGGCCGGGGAGCTGTCGCCGGCTCAGATCGGCGTGGTCATCGGCCGCCGCCTGCTGACTTTCGTCGACAACGAGCAGATCCGCCGCCGCGTCGAGTTCCTCGACCGGCAGGAGAAGCAGAAGGCCCACAAGGCGCGCGTGGAGCGCAAGCCGACCTTCTGCTCCGGCTGCCCGCACAACAGCTCCACCGTGGTGCCCGACGGCAGCCGGGCGCTGGCCGGCATCGGCTGCCATTACATGGCCACGTGGCTGGACCGCAAGACCGACACCTTCACCCAGATGGGCGGCGAGGGCGTGCCCTGGGTGGGCCAGGCCCCCTTCACCACGGAAAAGCACGTCTTCGCCAACCTGGGCGACGGCACCTACTACCACTCCGGCATCCTGGCGATCCGCCAGGCCATCGCCGCCGACGTGAACATCACCTACAAGGTCCTGTTCAACGATGCGGTGGCCATGACCGGCGGCCAGCCGGTGGACGGCACGCTGACGGTGCCGCTGCTGGCCCGGCAACTGTCCGCCGAGGGGGTGAAGCGCATCGTCGTCCTGTCCGACGAGCCGGAGAAGTACGACGCCGGCAGCGGCCTGCCGCCCTACACGGCGGTGGAGCATCGGGACGAGCTGGACCGCATCCAGCGGGAGCTGCGCGAGGAGGGCGGCGTCACCGTCCTGATCTACGACCAGACCTGTGCGGCCGAGAAGCGCCGGCGCCGCAAGCGCGGCCGGATGGCCGACCCGGCCAAGCGGGTGGTCATCAACGAACTGGTGTGCGAAGCCTGCGGCGACTGCTCCGTCAAGTCCAACTGCGTGTCGGTCGTGCCGGTGGAGACGGAGTTCGGGCGCAAGCGGCAGATCGACCAGTCCTCGTGCAACAAGGACTATTCCTGCCTCAACGGCTTTTGCCCCAGCTTCGTGACCGTGCACGGCGGCACCCTGCGCAAGCCCCGGCCGGCGGCCGGCGGCGGACCCGACGTGTCGGCCCTGCCGCAGCCGGTCCTGCCGGACATCGCGGTCAGGCCGTGGTCCATCTACGTCACCGGCGTGGGCGGCACCGGCGTGGTGACCGTGGGCGCCCTGCTGGGCATGGCCGCCCATCTGGAGGGCAAGGGCGTCGGCGTGCTCGACATGACCGGGCTGGCCCAGAAGGGCGGCGCGGTGACCAGCCACATCCGCATCGGCACGACGCCGGAGGACATCCACTCCGTGCGCATCGCCGCCGGCGGGGCGGACGCGGTCATCGCCTGCGACGTGGTGGTGGCGGCGGCCGGCGACGGGCTGTCGAAGATGGTGGCCGGGCGCACCCGCGCCGTGGTCAACGCCCACGAGACCATCACCGCCGACTTCATCAAGCGGCGCGACTTCAAGGTGCCGGTGGAGGATCTGGTCGGCGACATCCGCGCCGCCTGCGGCGGCGACGCCATGGTGTCGGCCGCCGATGCCACCCGGCTGGCCACGGCCCTGCTGGGCGACAGCATCGCCGCCAACCCGTTCATGCTGGGCTTCGCCTGGCAGAAGGGGCTGATCCCCCTGTCGGCCGAGGCGCTCCTGAAGGCGATCGAGCTGAACGGGGCGGCGGTGGCCATGAACACCCGCGCCTTCGAGTGGGGCCGGCTGGCCGCCCATGACCCGGCGGCGGTGGAGGCGGCCGCCCGTCCGCCGGCCGCTGCCGCGTCGGATGCGGCGATCCTCGACCAGCGCCGCCTGTCGGCGGGACCGGATGAGGTGATTGACCGCCGCGCCGCCTTCCTGACCGCCTACCAGGACGCCGCCTACGCCGGCCGCTACCGCGCCCTGGTCGACCGGGTGCGCGCCGCGGAGGCCAAGGCCATGCCCGGCTCCACCGCCCTGACCGAGGCGGTGGCCCGCGGCTTCTTCAAGCTGATGGCCTACAAGGACGAGTACGAGGTGGCGCGGCTCTACACCGAGAGCGGCTTCTTCGACCAGCTCGACCGCATGTTCGAGGGCGACTGGCGGGTGCAGTTCCACCTCTACCCGCCCATTCTCGGCGACCACGAGGCCGACGGGCGGGAGCCGAAGAAGAAGACCTACGGACCGTGGATGCGCAAGGCGCTGGCCCTGCTGGCCCGCGGCCGGCGGCTGCGCGGCACCGCGCTGGACCCCTTCGGCTGGCTGCCGGAGCGCCGGACCGAACGCCGTCTGATCGCCGACTACGAAGCGACGATCGCCGAGGTGCTGGGCCGTCTGACCCGCGCCAACCACGCCATCGCCGTGGAGATCGCCGGCCTGCCCCTGGACATCCGCGGCTATGGCCCGATCAAGGAGCGCAACCTGGCCGACGCCAGGGCGCGCGAAGCCAGGCTCCTGGACGCCCTGCGCCGGCCCGCCCCGCCGCAACCCCTGGCGGCGGAGTAAGAGGGGGCTTACCCACCGGCCCCCTCCGGCCTTCCCCCGTCGACGATGGGGGAGGGTCGGGTGGGGGCCCGGTGCGGGCTCTGCGCTCAGTATCCCTTGGCCAGACGGTCGAACGCCTGCAGGCGGGCCAGCAACTCCGGCATGTCGTTGAGCGGCACCATGTTGGGGCCGTCGCTGGGGGCGCGGTCGGGATCCTGGTGGGTTTCCACGAACAGGGCGGCGGCGCCCACCGCCAGGGCGGCGCGGGCCAGCACCGGGACGAACTCCCGCTGGCCGCCCGACGAGGTCCCCTGCCCGCCCGGCTGCTGCACCGAATGGGTGGCGTCGAAGACCACGGGAAAGCCGGTTTCGGCCATGATCGGCAACGACCGCAGGTCCGACACCAGCGTGTTGTAGCCGAAGCTGGCGCCGCGCTCGCACAGCAGGACGTTCTCGTTGCCGGCCGCCACCAGCTTGGCCGCCACGTTCTTCATGTCCCACGGGGCGAGGAACTGGCCCTTCTTGACGTTGACCGCCCGGCCGGTCTGCGCCGCGGCGACCAGCAGGTCGGTCTGACGGCACAGGAAGGCGGGGATCTGGAGGACGTCCACCACCTCGGCCACCGGGGCGCACTGGTGCGTCTCGTGCACGTCGGTCAGCACCGGGCAGCCGAAACGATCGCGGATCTCGGCGAAGATGGGCAACGCGCCGTCCATCCCCAGGCCACGGGCGGCGTTGATCGAGGTGCGGTTGGCCTTGTCGAAGGACGACTTGTAGATCAGCCCGATCCCCAGCCGCCCGCACATCTGCGCCAGAGCCTCCGCCATCTCCAGGGCGTGCTCCCGGCTCTCCATCTGGCAGGGGCCGGCGATCAGCACGAAGGGCCGGTCGTTGGCGACCGACAGCGGGCCGATGCGGACGGTGCGGGGGGTGGTCATGGGGACGTCCTCACAGGGTGCGGATCACACCAGCCGGCTCTGCGCGATCGCCGCCTTGATGAAGGAGGTGAACAGCGGGTGCGGATCGAACGGCTTCGACTTCAGTTCGGGGTGGAACTGCACGCCGATGAACCAGGGGTGTTCGGGGATCTCCACGATTTCCGGCAGTTCGCCGTCGGGCGACAGGCCGGAGAACAGCATGCCCACCTTCTCCAGCCGGTCCTTGTAGTAGACGTTGACCTCGTAGCGGTGGCGGTGCCGCTCGGAGATGTCGGTGGCGCCGTAGATGTCGGCGACCTTGGAATCGGGCAGCAGCCGGGCGGGATAGGCGCCCAGCCGCATGGTGCCGCCGAGGTCGCCGGCCTCGGCCCGCTTCTCCAGGCTGTTGCCGCGCATCCACTCCGTCATCAGCCCGACCACCGGGTTGCCCGGCCGGCCCAGCTCGGTGGAGCCGGCGTCGACGATCCCCGCGAGGTTGCGGGCCGCCTCGATCACCGCCATCTGCATGCCGAAGCAGATGCCGAAATAGGGCACGTTGCGCTCGCGGGCGAACTGGGCGGCGCGGATCTTGCCCTCGGTCCCGCGGGAGCCGAAGCCGCCGGGGACCAGGATGCCGTGCACCCCTTCCAGACGTTGGACGGCGCCGTCCGTCTCGAAGATTTCGGAATCGATCCAGTCCAGCCGCACCTTGACGTTGTTGGCGATGCCGCCGTGGGTCAGGGCCTCGCCCAGCGACTTGTAGCTGTCCAGCAGGCTGGTGTACTTGCCGACCACGGCGATGGTCACCTCGCCGTTGGGGCGGCGCACCCGCTCCACGATGTCGGTCCAGCGCGACAGGTCGGGCTCGCCGGTGGTGGGCAGGCCGAAATAGGCCAGTACCTGGGTGTCGAACCCCTCGTCGTGGTAGCTGATCGGCACCTGGTAGATGGTGTCCACGTCCAGCGCCGCGATGACCCGTTCCGGCCGGATGTTGCAGAACAGCGCGATCTTGCGCCGCTCGCTCTCGGGGATCGGACGGTCGGCGCGGCACAGCAGGATGTTGGCCTGGATGCCGACCGACAGCAGCTCCTTCACCGAATGCTGGGTCGGCTTGGTCTTCAGCTCGCCCGCGGTGGGGATGTAGGGCAGCAGGGTCAGGTGGACGAACAGCGCCCGCTCCTGCCCCACCTCGTTGCCGAACTGGCGGATGGCCTCCAGGAACGGCAGGGATTCGATGTCACCGACGGTGCCGCCGATCTCGCAGAGGATGAAGTCTTCGTCGCCCACGTCGGCGCGGATGAACTCCTTGATCTGGTCGGTGACGTGCGGGATCACCTGCACGGTGCCGCCGAGGTAGTCGCCGCGGCGCTCCTTCTCGATCACCGTCTTGTAGATGCGGCCGGTGGTGACGTTGTCGCCGCGCCGCGCCGACACGCCGGTAAAGCGCTCGTAATGGCCGAGATCCAGGTCGGTTTCGGCCCCGTCGTCGGTGACGAACACCTCACCGTGCTGGTACGGGCTCATGGTGCCGGGGTCGACGTTGAGGTAGGGGTCCAGCTTGCGCAGCCGGACCTTGTAACCGCGCGCCTGCAGCAGCGCCCCCAGTGCCGCCGACGCCAGGCCCTTGCCCAGCGAGGAAACGACTCCGCCCGTGATGAAGATGTAGCGCGTCATGACCGTCCAAAGACCTCAGATCCGGAATCCGTCCCCGACTCGCGGATCGCATGTTCCCCAAACGAAAGAGGCGGCTTCGGGGATGCCGCCTCTCGTGTCTTCGACCGCCCGGTCCCGGGCGGGATGGCGCCGGATCGCGGCGCCGCGGCCCTTTTATCACGGCATCGAAACGATACCGTCGCTATCACTGCGCGACCGGCGGGGCCGGCGCCGAGGGTGCCGCCGGAGCGGCGGGCTGCTCGACCGGAGACGCCGGGATGGTGTCGATGATCGAGGTCGGCGCACGGTGCGCGCCGGCGAGGATCGCCAGGATGATGCTGGTCGTCATGAAGCACGCGGCGAGGATCGCGGTGGTCCGCGTCAGCAGGTTGGCGGTGCCGCGCGCCGTCATCATGCCGCCCATCGTGCCGCCGCCGATCCCCAGCCCGCCGCCTTCCGACCGCTGGATCAGGATGACGCCGACCAGTGCGACGGCGATGAGCAGGTGAATGACCAGAACCACCGACTCCATGAACCCGCTTCCTTCCGAGTGACCAGATCCAATAGGGCAGAACTTCGCCCAAACCGAGAACGCGCCGCGGGCCACGTCGACCGTGGCCCGGGGCGCGCTTGCCCCGCCGTTTTAGCGCGCTCCGTCCGCGGACGCTAGCGGCAACTGGTGGCGATGGCCCAGAAATCGTCCGCCTTCAGGGAGGCGCCGCCGACCAGCGCGCCGTCCACATCGGCGACCGCCATCAGTTCCCCGGCGTTGGACGGTTTCACCGAGCCGCCGTAGAGGATGCGCACGGCGTCGCCGTCGGCCATGCGGTCGCGGAGCGCCCGGCGGATGAAGCCGTGCATGGCCGCCACGTCGTCGGGGGTGGCGGTCTTGCCCGTGCCGATGGCCCACACCGGCTCATACGCGATGACCGTGTCGGCGGCGGTCGCCCCCTCGGGGATGGAGCCGGCGAGCTGGCGGCCCACCACCTCCTGCTCGCGCCCGGCGTCGCGCTCGGCCTCGGTCTCGCCGACGCAGATGATGGCGACCAGGCCGCCGGCGTGCGCCGCGGCGGCCTTGGCGGCGACGGCGGCGTCCCCCTCGCCGTGGTCCTGGCGGCGTTCGGAGTGGCCGACGATCACGAAGCGGCAGCCGGCATCGACCAGCATGGCCGGGCTGACGTCGCCGGTGTGGGCGCCCTTCTCCTGCGGCGCGCAGTCCTGGCCGCCCAGGGCCAGCGGGCTGTCGGCGATGGCCTCGCCCACCGGGAACAGCAGCGGAAAGGGCGGGCAGACCAGCATGTCGAAGGGCACGGCACCCGCCCCCTTCAGCCGGCCGGCGAGGTCGGAGGCCAGATCCAGCCCGTCCCTCTTCAGCCCGTTCATCTTCCAGTTCCCGGCAATCAGCTTACGGCGTTCGGCCATGGCGTCGTGTCCTCCGGCGGTGTTTCGTTTTTCGACGCTTCGCTGTCTAGCAGGAGACCGGTGCGTTTTCCACTGCCCGACCGGGTGGCCCGGCCCCCCGCGTCCGGTCCATACGGCCGGAGAATGATCACTTCCATCATTTTCCGGCCGTGGAACCCGGCAGATCAATGCCAAGGCATTGATTGAGAGGGTGACACCGGCGGCACCTTTAAGGTGCCGCCGGTGTCAGGCGTCGCCGATGAGGGGGCGCAGGAACCGGTTGCCCAGCAGCAGGGGGGCCGGAATGTCCTCGTGGCGGACCGGCCCGCGACCGGCGATCGTGCCGTCGCGCAGCAGGTCGAGCACCGCCGCCACATGCGCCGCCGACAGCCGGTGCAGGGCGCCGATGCGGCTGCCGTCGGGCAGGCGCACGGCGGGCACCCGGCGCACGTACGTCTCCTCCGCCGCCACGCCGTCGCGCCGGCCGCGCACGGTGATGAAGAAGACCACCACGTCCTGGTCCGTCTCGGGCAGGCCGTTGCGCAGCAGGGTGAACAGCAGGTCGCGCCGCTCGGCCAGCCCCAGGTCCTCCAGCAGGAAGCGCATGCCGTCGAGATGGCCGGGGTAGCGGATGGTCTTGAAGGTCAGCCCGCGCACCCGCCCGGCCAGGACCTTGCACAGATCGCCCACCCCGCCGGCCGTCGTGAACGCCTCGTAGGGCGTGCCGTCGAGCACGAAGCGCTCGTAGCGGCCGAGCGGCTCCAGCAGCGCCGGGCGGCCGCCGACCAGGGCGTCGCAGGGGCTGGTGTACTCCTCGAACAGGCCGTTGAGGTCCCACGTCAGCGTGTAGCCCAGACGGTTCGACGGGTGGGCCGGCAGGGAGCCGACGCGCACGGTCAGGTCGACCGGCGGCTCCAGCACCCCGGCCAGGGAGGCGGCGATGTTGGACACCAGCCCCGGCGACACGCCGCAGCCGGGGATGAAGGCGCCGCGCGCCCCGTCGGCCAGGCGCCGCACGGCGTTCATGGCGCCGGCGGTCTCCGCCAGGTCCAGGTAATGGCAGCCCAGCCGGGCGGCGGCGTCCACCGCGCGCTCCGTGCAGTCCACCAGGGCGACCCGGTAGTCCCCGCCCTCGGCCAGTTGCCGGGCCACCGCCCGGCCGGTGCGGCCGGCCCCGACCACCATGACCTTCATCGCATCCTCTCCTTCCGGTGTCGGCTCAGGCATGGAAGCGCGCCAGGAAGGCCCGCAGCCGCTCGCCTTCGGGGTTGTGCAATACCGCGTCGGGCGTGCCGTCGGCGGCGATGACGCCCCGGTCGATGAAGACCGCGCGGTCGGCCACGTCGGCGGCGAAGGCGATCTCGTGGGTGACGATGGCCATGGTCATCCCCTCCTCCGCCAGCGCGCGCACCACGGTCAGCACCTCGCCCACCAGTTCGGGGTCGAGGGCGCTGGTCACCTCGTCCAGCAGCAGCACGTCGGGCTGCATGGCCAGGGCGCGGGCGATGGCGACCCGCTGCTTCTGCCCGCCGGAGAGGTGGTTGGGATAGGCGTCGCGCTTGGCGTCCAGCCCGACGCGGGCGAGCAGGTCCATGGCCACCGCCTCGGCCTCGGCGCGCGGCCGCTTCAGCACAACCACCGGCCCTTCGATGACGTTCTCCAGCACCGTCTTGTGGGGGAACAGGTTGAAGTGCTGGAACACCATGCCGACGTGGCGGCGCAGCTCGCCGACGCCGATGGAGCCGTTGCGGCTGCGGAAGCCGCGGGCGACCGGACGGCCGCGCAGGCGCAGCTCGCCCGAATCCGGCACCTCCATCATGTTCAGGCAGCGGATCAGCGTGGATTTGCCCGACCCCGACGGGCCGATGATGGCCAGGACCTCGCCGCGGGTGAGGTCCAGATCGATGCCGCGCAGCACCTCGATGCTGCCGAAGCTCTTGCGCAGGCCGCGCACCGACAGGATGGGGTCGTCGGCCGCCGGGGCCGCGGCGGCGGATCGCGGTGTGTTCATCAGCGTGCTTTCGTCCATCAGTCGCTCACCCTCAGGTGGCGCTCCAGCCGGTCGGCCATCTGCGTCAGCGGGAACAGCAGCAGGAAGTACAGGACCGCCACCACCGTGTAGGCTTCCAGCGGGCGGTACGTCTCGCCGTTCACCACGGCGGCCATGTACGCCAGTTCACCCACCGAGATGACGGAGATCAGCGAGGTGTTCTTGAACTGGATGACCGACTGGTTGATGAAGGCGGGGAGCATGCGCTTGGCCGCCTGGGGCAGGATGATGCGGCGCATCGCCTGCCCGCCCGACATCCCCAGCGCCGCCGCCGCCTCGTGCTGGCCGCGCTCGATGGAGGCGATGCCGCCGCGGAAGATCTCCGCGTAGAAGGCGCCCACGTACAGCGACAGGGTGAGGATCGCCGCCACCGAATTGTCAATGCTGACACCGATCAGCAGCGGCAGCGCGTAGTAGAACCAGAGAATCTGCACCAGCAGCGGCGTGCAGCGGAAGATTTCCTGATAGGACCGCGCCGCGATGCGCACGACGGCGAAATCCGACAGGCGTGCGAAACACACCAGCAGCCCGATGACGACACCCAGAACAATCGAGCCGACGGTGTAGAGCAGCGTCAACCACAGCCCGATCAGGAACAGGTCCCAGGATTGAACCACCACCTGGAAGTCCCAATGATACATCTCATCCCTCCCCGATAGATCCGGTTGCGGCCCGCGGCACCCGACACCGCGGGCCGCGGCCGGCCTCAACCGCCGAAGTCGAAGCCTTCGGGAAGGTCGTCGGCGCTGATGCCGAACGGCTCCAGCCCCTTGAGAATCCAGGTCTGATTGTTGCCGACGCGGCGGTTGTACTCGGCCCAGGCGGAGACGAACTGCTTCCACCGCTCGCCCGTGGCGTAGTTCAGGCCGACCACCGACGGCGACGACAGCGTGGGCCGCGGCACGTGGACCTTGCCCAGGGCCGGGTTGCGCTTGATCATCACCATGCCGTTCAGCACGGTGTTGACGATGCCGTCGGCCTTGCCGGTGGACACCGCGATGATCGCCTCGTCACGGGTCTTGAAGCGCAGCATCCGCGCCTTGGGCAGGTACTGCTGGGCGATCAGGTCCTGCGAGGAGCCGATGTCCACCGCCAGCGTGTACTTCGGGTCGTTGAGCTGCGCCCAGGTCAGCGACGCCAGCTCCGGCTTGGGGGAGACGACCACGAAGCTGTTGTAGTAGGTCGGCGCCGTGAAATACACGGACATGGCGCGCTTGGGCAGCGCCGTCAGGGCGAGCGCCAGGTCGGCCTTGCCCGACTGCACGTCGAGGATCGAGTTCGCCCAGGAGGATTCCACCACCTCCAGCTTCACGCCCAGCGTCTCGGCGATGTCGCGGGCCATCTCGATGGCGAAGCCGCGCCACTCGCCGGTGCGCGGGTCCTTGTTGAAATAGGGGTCTTCGTTGAGGATGCCGGGAACGCGCAGAACCCCGCGCTCGCGGATCTGGTCGAGCGTGTCCTTCTCCTGCGCAACCGCCGCACCCGCCAGGCCGGTCGCCGCGACCATGGCGAGCAGAAGAGAAGCAAGTCCTTTCTTGAACATCTTCATGATGAGTCGCCCTGTTCCGTTGTTATGAATGGTTGCCGGACGCTCCGGTAGCGAAGCGCCGCGGGTCGTCACCGTATCCCCCCACACGAGTCCTCCCGGAATACCGTAGCCGGTCAGGGGAAAGGGGCAATGCAAGAGTCGGCAGCGGACCTATGGTCTTTCTTGTAGGAGGCGGCGCCGACACCGGTCAGCCCCAGCCCTTCCAGCTCGGTCCGCAGCCGTACGCGCGTCTCCTCCCCGGCCGCCGCCAGCGGCAGGCGTACACCGTCGTCCATCAGCCCCAGCGCCGCCAGGGCGGCCTTGACCGGCACCGGGTTCCCTTCCAGGAACAGGGTCTCGGTCAGGCCGAACAGCCGGTCGTGAGCGGCCCGCGCCGCCGCCCCGTCGCCCGCCCGCGCCGCGGCGACCATGGCGACCACCTCCGCCGGGACGACGTTGGACAGCACGCTGGTCACCCCCACGGCGCCCAGCGCCAGGAACGGCAGGGTCAGGGCGTCGTCGCCGCAGTGAATGACGAAGTCCGGCCCGCAGACCCGGCGCAGTTGGGTCACCCGCTCGGCCCGGCCGCCGGCCTCCTTGATGCCGACCACCGTCGGCAGGTCGCGGGCGAGGCGGCCGGCGGTCTCCGGCGCGATCTCCACGCCGCAGCGGCCGGGAACGCTGTAGAGCACGACGGGCAGCGGCGTCGCCGCGGCCACCGCCGCGTAATGGGCGTACAGCCCGCTCTGGCCGGGCTTGTTGTAATAGGGGGTGACCACCAGCAGCCCGTCGGCCCCCAGGTCGGCGGCGCGCCGGGCCGCCGCCACGGCCTTCGCCGTGTCGTTGGCGCCGGCCCCGGCCAGCACGAAGGCACGGCCGGCGCAGCGGGCGACGGTGCGGCGCAGGATGTCGCGGCTCTCCCCGTCGTCGAGGGTCGCGGCCTCGCCCGTGGTGCCCAGCGGCACCACCCCGGCAACGCCGGCCGCGAGCTGGCGGTCGAGCAGCCGGTCGAAGGCCGCACCGTCCACGGCGCCGTCGCGCAGCGGGGTGACGAGGGCGGTGAAGACACCCGCCAGGCGGGTGCGGTCGAAAGCGGCGGACGGCATGGGTCCGAAATCTCCCTGGTCTGTCCGGACGCTCAGGCGTCCAGCGTATCGGCGGGGCTGTAGCGGCCCGGCGCGCGGCCCGGCCGGGCCAGCCAGCGCGCCCCCTCCAGCGCCCCGCGGGCGTAGGCGTCCAGCGTGTGGACGGTGAAGCTCATGCGCAGTTCGGTGACGCCGGGGTCGAAGCGGACGGCGTTGACGCCGACGGTGTCGCCCTCCCGGTGCACCTCGATGGGCACCGAGGCGCCGGGCGGCGCGCCGCGGGCATCGGCGATGTCGGCGGCCAGCCGCCGCGAGGTGCCCGACGGCTCCGCCTTCTTGCGGGCGTGGTAGGTTTCCGACACCACCGGGGCGGCGTCGGGCAGCAGGGCGGCGATGCGGCGGACGGCCGCCGCGAACGCCTCGAACCCCAGGGCGAAGTTGGCCCCCACCAGCAGCGGCCGCACTGCCGCGGCGGCGGTGAGCGCCGCCTCGCCGCGGCTGTCGAAGCCGGTGGTGCCGACCACCACGGGGATCGGCCGGTCCCCCATCAGGTCCAGCAGGCGCAGGGTGGCGGCGGGCGCGGAGAAGTCGATCAGCACGTCGCAGTGGGAGCGGTGGGCGGCATCGGCCGCCCGGTACTCCATGCCGTGGCCGCCGTCCACCGGGGTGCCCAGCCGGGGCGATCCCGGCGACACCAGCGCCGCCCCCAGCTCCAGGTCGGGCATGGCGAGCACCGCCTGCACCAGCCGGGCGCCGACGCGCCCGGAGGCGCCATGGATGCCGATGCGCATGGGGGTCCTCCCGTTCAGGCTTCGTCGATGACGACCTTGGGCTCGCTCATCTCGCGGGCGGCGATCCGCACCCCCTCGCGGCCGAGCCCGCTGCGCTTGATGCCGCCGAACGGCACGTGCTCCGCCCGGAAATCCGGCCCCTCGTTGATCATCACGCCACCGACCGACAGCTCGCGGGCGAACCGCCGCACCGCCGCGTGGTCGTTGGTGAAGACGCCGGCCTGCAAGCCGTAGGGGCTGGCGTTGACCTCGGCGATGGCGGCGCCGATGTCGTCGAAGCGGCGGACGGCGATCACCGGCCCGAAGGTCTCCTCGCGCAGCAGCTCGGTGTCCGGGGACACCGCGTCGATCAGCGTCGGCGCCACCAGGGCGCCGCGGCGCTCGCCGCCCAGCAGCAGCCGCGCACCGGCCGCCCGCGCATCGGCGACGCGCCGGACCACGCGCCCGGCGGCCTCCTCGTCGATCACCGGGCCCATGTCGGTGGCCTCATCCATGGGGTCGCCGGTGCGCACCGCGGCGACGGCGGCGGTCAGCCGCTCCAGGAACGGGTCGGCGATGGCGGTGTGCAGGTACAGCTTCTTGACGGCGGCGCAGCTCTGGCCGGCGATCTCGGTGCGCTGCGCCACCGCGGTGGCGACGGCGCGCTCCAGGTCCGCGTCGGGCAGGACGAACAGGGGGTCGTTGCCGCCCAGCTCCATCAGGCAGCGCACCAGCCCGCTGGCCCGCTTCAGCGCCAGCCCGGCGTCCGGCCCGCCGGTGAAGCTCAGCAGATCGATGGGCGCCTGCGCCAGGGCCAGGGCGGTGTCGGCGCCGCCGTGCACCACCTGAAACAGGTCGGGCGGGAACCCCGCGACCGCGGCCAGTTCGGCCAGGCGCTGCGCTGCCAGCGGCGCCTTGGGCGACGGCTTGGCGACCACCGCGTTGCCCGCGGCGATGGCCGGACCCAGCTTGTGGCACAGCAGGTTGAGGGGGTAGTTGAAGGGCGTGATGGCCCCCACCACGCCCACCGGCTCGTAGGTGATGACCGCCCGGCGGCGGGCGGCGCCGGCGACGATGGCGCAGTTCAGCACCTCGCCGTCCAGGAAGGCCGCGGTCTCGCCGGACAGGCGCAGGGTGTTCTGCGCCCGCCGTACCTCGTTGCGCGCCTCGCGGATGGTCTTGCCGACCTCGCGGCAGATGGTCTGCGCCAGCGGCTCCGCCTCGGCGGCGATGGCGTCGGCCAGGCGGTCGAGCAGGGCCCGCCGCTCGGCCGGCGTGGAGTGCCGGAACTCCGCCGCGGCGCGCCGGGCGCGCTGCACCGCCAGGGCCACCGCCGCGGCGTCCGCCGCCGCGACCTCGCCCACGGGGGTGCCGTCGAAGGGGTTGGTGACCGTCAGGGTGTGGCCGCGGGCCGGCCCTTCGGCCCAGTGCAATGCCGTCATGTCCGCTCCGTATCGGTTTCGCGCTCATCGGCGCGGGCGTGTTCATCGCGCTCTGCGGCGCGGGTGGTGTTCTGATCGAGGAAGGCCCGGATCGGCACCGGGCGCAGGGGCCAGCGCCGGCCGGTCATGGCCGCCGCTGCGGCCTCGGCCTCCGCCGCCCCCCGCTCGCGCAGGGCGGCGACGACCCAGTCGGCGCAGAAGCGGCCCTGGCAGGCACCCATGCCGAAGCGGGCGGTCAGCCGGACCTCGCGCGGGGACGGTCGGTCGCCCTCCAGGGCGGCCCGCAGGTCGCCCACCGTGCGGTTCTCGCAGCGGCACAGCACGGTGTCGTCGGGCAGCGACAGGGTGCCGGAGGCCGCCCCGTCGTACAGCCGCGCCAGCGCCGCCTGGGCGCGGCGGTGGCGGGCCAGCACCGGCCCCGGAGCGGGGCCGTCCGGATGGGGCCGGCCGAGCCGGTCGAGCACCCGCAGCGCTGCGGCGCGGCCGTCGGCGACGGCGGCCCGGCCGCCCAGCACCTCCCGGCAGTCGCCCGCCCGAACCACCGGGAAGCCGCAGGCGTCCCCCTCCTCCGCCAGGCCGAAATCGTTGGGCCGGATGCCGTCGTGCAGGGCCACCCGGTCGGTGTCGAGGGTGTGCCGGCGGCCGCGGCGGTCGCGCGCCAGCAGGCGCAGCCCGCCGTCCGCCGCCTCGATCCGCTCCAGCCGCCAGCCGGCGCGCACGGGCACCCGGCGGCGCAGCAGGTTACCGGCGTGCCAGGCGCCCTCGGCCAGGTACTCCGGCGCGGCCAGCAGGGCCGCCGCCGCCGGGCCGAGGGGGACGGACGCCTCCAGCAGGGCCAGGGGCGGGCGGCCGAGCGCGCTCATCTGCGACGCCACGGCCATCAGCAGCGGACCGGAGCCCGCCAGCACCCAGCGGCCGTCCGGCACCCGCCCGGTCCGCTTCATCATCACCTGCAAGCCGCCGGCGGTGACCACGCCGGCGTGATGCCAGCCCGGCACCGGGCGCACCCGCTCCACCGCGCCGACCGCCAGCACCAGGGCGCGCGGCGCCAGGGCGTCGACGCGGGCCACCGCGCGGTCCTCGATCAGGCACAATCCGTCGGCATCGACCCCCAGGAACAGGCAGCGCGTGCGCACCGTGACCCGCTCGGCGGCTGCGGCCAGCCCGGCCTCCAGAGCGCGCCAGCGGTCCTCCTGCCCCGGCGGGGCCGGCACCGGCGGCGTCGCCGCGTCGGCGGGCCGGCGGTGAATGGCGCCGCCGGGGCGGTCGCCCTGCTCCACCAGCGTTACCGGCAGGCCGGCCGCCGCCAGGGTGCAGGCCGCGGCGATGCCGGCGGGGCCGCCGCCGATCACCAGGACGGGGGTCTCAGTCATGACCGCCTCCTTCACCGGCAACCGGTTCCGCCACCGCACCGGGGCGCACCGGGGTCAGGCAGGCTTCGACGAGGGTCCCGTCGACGCGGATGACGCACCCCTGGCACGCCCCGATGCCGCAGAAATAGCGGCGCGGCAGCCCGCTCGGCTCGCGGCCCAGAACGCGTACGCCGGCGCGGTCCAGGGCGGCGGCGAAGGTGTCGCCGGCGACGGCCGGCACCGGACGCCCCCGCCAGAGGAAGGTCGCGCCGCCGCTCATGCCGCCCTCGCCGGGGCCGGAAAGCGGGCGGGATCAAGGGGGGCGGTGTCCGCCACGGGCGCCTCGCCGCACAGGCGCTGCTGCAGGACACGCCCCATCAGAGGGCCGAGGCAGATCCCGTCCCCCTCGAAACCGGTGGCGATCCACAGGCCGGGCCGGGTGGGATGGGGGCCGACCAGCGGCACCCCGTCGCGCACCGCCACGCGCACGCCGGCGAAGATGCGCAGCAGCCGCAGGTCGGCCACCGCGGGACAGAGGTCGGCCGCCGCGGCCAGCAGGTGGCGGGCGGCCGCCAGGTCGGTGCGCCGGGCGTCCCCGTCCTCCTCGCGCGTGCCGCCGATGAGGAGCTGGCCGGTGCGCAGCGGGTCGATGACCAGGCCGAAACTGCGTGCCGCCGGACCGGCGTCGCCGACGCTGCCCTTGCTGACGAGGTAGCGGGCGGACATCAGCGGTCCCGGCAGGCGCGGGCCGCCATCCGCCCGTTCCGTCACCAGAAGCTGGCCGCGCCGCGGCCGCAGCACATCCTCCAGCCCCAGCAGGACGGCCGAGCCGGTGCCCGCCGCGACCAGCACGGCGTCGCCACCGATGATCTCCCCGTCCGCCAGGTGCACGCCGCGCACCCGGCCGTCGCGCTCGTCCAGGGCGACGACGCGGCGGTTGCGCAGCACCGGAAAGCCGCCGGCGCGGCGCAGCCGGTCCACCACCTCGTAGCCCACGGCGTGGCCATCGTCGGCCACCTCCACCGCCAGCCGCACGGACGGCGCGGCCATCGGCAGGCGCGCCGCCAGCTCCGGACCGGACAGGGCGCGCACGGCCACGCCGGCGTCGGCCAGGCTGCGGGCGTGGCGATGCAGCACCGCCTCCTCCGCCGCCGTGCCGGCGACCAGGAAGGTGGGGCGGCGGGCGAAGGCGCCGTCCAGCACGCCGTCGCGGGCCAACGCGGCGTAGAAGGCCACCCCGGCGCGGGCCAGGTCCATCAGGACGCCCGGCCGCTTGCTGGCCACCGACACGGCCCCGTCGGAGGCGCCGGTGGCGCCCGCCGCCGGGGCGGCGGTGTCGACGACCACGGGGCGGACGCCGGCGCGGCTCAGGAAGTACGCGGCGGAGATGCCGACGATTCCGGCACCGACGATCACGACGCTTCGGGGTGTATGGGCCATGGATGGCACACCGGGTTGGTTCGTTCCGGGGGGATGGTCGCCCGCGGCGCCCCCGCGGTCGATACAAATGGCCGCAGGCGGTTTCCCCGAATTCTTGGAAGTGGTCGATGATGCTTGCCCCCGCCCCGCCGGGTGCTACCATCGAACGGGTGCGCGGACCACGGGACGGCCACTCGCGATGACCGACATCAGCCTGACCCTCATCCAGACCTTTTACATGGTCGCCCGGCACGGGTCCTATTCCGCCGCAGCGCGCAACCTGGGCCTGTCCTACCAGTCCGCGGCGAACCATGTGCGGCGGCTGGAACAGATCCTGGGCGAACGCCTCGTCCATTCCGAACAGGGCGTGAAGCAGGTCGCCCTGACGCCGCGCGGACGCTCGCTGTACGCGCTGCTCCACCCTGAACTGGACACCATGCTGGAGCGGCTGTCGCTGGTGATCCGCAAGCAGCGGCCGATGCTGCGCATCGGCCTGCCGCAGGCGATCTTCTTCTATTTCTTCCCGGCGGTGCTGATGCGCTTTCGCGAACGGTTCCCCGGCGTGGAGATCCTGGCGTACGAACGGGACACCGTGCTGGCGGAGATGGTGAAGAACGGCAGCCTGGACGTGTGCGTGAGCGAGCGGTTCTTCGGCGACCCGGTGGTGCCGCAGCGCCTGCTCAGCACCTACCGGCTGGCCCTGGTGTTCCCGCGCGCCTGGGGGCCGCCGCCGGCGCCGGAACGGGCGGCCGCGTGGACCGCCGGGCGGCCGTTCATCACCTACGAGCCGGGGCAGACCCTGCGCAACCTGGCGGTGGACTTCCTGACCAAGGGCGGCGCCCCGCCGGATATCGCCCTGTCCACCTCCGGCAGTTCCAGCGTCAAGCGTTGCGTCGAGGAGGGGCTGGGCTTCTCCATCATCCCGTCCTGGTGCATCGGACCGGCCGACACCGCGGTGCTGAAGGTGGAACTGCCGGTGCTGCCGGAGGTGCCGCTCTATTTCGGCAACGCCCAGTTCCTCACCGACAGCGTCTACGTCGCGGCACTCTACGACGCCTGCCGCGCGGTGCTGGCCCCGGCCACGGCGGAGCAGCCGGCCGACACCGGCGCTGTCGCCGCTGCCGCTGCCGACGCCTGAACGGCGCCGTTACTTCAGCCCATCGCCGTAAAGGTCGCAGTCGTGCTCGTCGGTGCCGGGCCGGGCCCGCCCGCCGTTGGAGGTGCGGTAGCGCGGATCGTCGCATTGACCGTTGTGGGCGTACTGCATGCTCCAGCCGGGATCGCCCCAGGCGGGGTGCGACGCCTCGGCCCGCGCGGCATAGCGCAGGGCGGACGCGGTGGAGGCGGCGGAGCCGCCCGTCGCCACGTCGCCACCATCGAGATTGCAGGCGGACAGGAGGAGCAGCAGGGCGGCCGGCAAGGCGGCGGACAGCGGACGGCGGATCGCGGTGGCCATGGCGGGGATGGGGATCGGCTGGTGGGGGTGGTCAGGGGACTTCCACGGCGACGAACGCCGGCGGCGCCATGTCTATTCCCGAAATTCCATCAAAAGGATTCCGGCGGCCCCGCGGGCTCCGGCGCGGCCACGGGCAGGCGCACGCGCACCGTGGTCCCCTGCCCCTCGGCGCTGTCGATGTGCAGCGTGCCGCCGTGCATCTCCACGAAGGAGCGGACCAGCGGCAGCCCCAGGCCGGTGCCGCCGGCGCGGCGCAGAAGCTGGCTGTCCACCTGCCCGAAGGGCTGCATGGCCAGCGCCAGGCCGTCGGCGTCCATGCCGATGCCGGTGTCCGCCACCTCCGCCAGCACCGCCGGCCCGCCCGGACCGTCGGGATCGCCGCGCACCGCCAGGCTGACGGACCCGCCCTCCGGCGTGAACTTCACCGCGTTGGACAGCAGGTTCAGCAGGATCTGCTTCACCCGCACCGGGTCCGCCAGGACCGGGGGCGTGCCGTCGGCCACGGCGACGTGCAGCGCGACCCCCTGCGCGACGGCGCGTTCTCGGATCAGCAGGACGGAGCTGTCGACCGCGTCGCGGATGTCCATGGGCTGCGGATGGATCTCGAACCGCCCCGCCTCGATCTTGGCGACGTCGAGGATGTCGTTGATGACGGCCAGCAGGTGCTCACCCGACTTGCGGATGACGGCGGCGTACTCCCGGTACCGGGGATGGCCCAGCGGGCCGACCAGCTCGCTTTCCATCATCGTCGAGAAGCCGATGATTGCGTTCAGGGGGGTGCGCAGCTCATGGCTCATGTTGGCCAGGAACTCGCTCTTGGCGCGGTTGGCCAGTTCCGCCTGCTCCTTGGCCTGCATCAGCTCCGCCTCGGCGCGGCGCCGCTCCTGGATCTCCTGGAGAAGGGCGCGGGTGCGGTCGGCCACGTGGCGTTCCAGTTCGCCGTGGGCGCGCCGCAGCGCCCGCTCCGCGCGCTTGCGCGGCGTGATGTCCTGGCCGACGCAAACGACGGCGGCCGTCGCCGCATCGGCATCGGCCAGGCGGCTGATCGTCCACAGCACCACCCGCTCGCCGCCGGCGGCGTCCTGGCGGGCGTGCTCGAACTGGCGGGCATCACGGCCCGCCGCGACGGCGGCCAGATGGGTGGCGAACGGCCCGTCCGCCTCCCCGCCGCCCAGCTCCCGCCAATGCCGGCCGATCCGTTCAACCGCGACGACGCCGAAGATGCGCTCGGCCTCCCGGCTCATGTCCTGGATCCGCCCGTCGTCGTCGAGCACCAGGATGATGCCCGGCGCGGCGCGGATCAGCGAACGGAAGCGCGCCTCGCTGCGCCGCAAGGCCATTTCGCGCTCCTTCAGGGCGGTGATGTCGCCGATGGACCCCACCATCCGGTAGGCCCGGCCGTTCGCCCCGCGCAGAGCCAGCCCGCGCGCCAGCACCCAGCGCCACGCCCCCGTTCGGTCGGCAACCCGGTACTCGCACTCGAAATGGTCGGTACGGCCCTTCAGGTGCTCGGCCACCGCCGCCTCGTAGGCCGGACGGTCGTCGCGGTGGACGATCTTCAGCCACTCGTGGGTGGTGGTGCGCACGGTGTCGCCGTCGAATCCCAGGATCGACAGCAGCCGGGCGGACAGGAACAGTTCCTTGGTTTCGGGATTCCAGTCCCACAACCCCTCGTTCGGCCCGCGCATGGCAAGACTCAGCAGCTCGTTGCGGTCGCGCAGGGCCTCCTCGGCGGCGCGGCTGCGCTCCAGCGCCGCCTGCGAGCGCCGCTGCTCGGCCTCCAGTTCGGCGATGCGCCGCTCCAGAGCCCGCAACTGCCCCGGACCAGCCGCCGTTCCGTCCGTTCGGTCTTCCGCCATCCCAGCCACCGTCCCCACCCGGACCGGTGCGTCGCGCCACCGTCGTTCCGGCGCGCGGAGTATGCCGCCACCCGCGGGCCCGCGCAATAGTCAGACGTACGACACGTTAAAGTTGACAGCCCGGACTGCGCATCCGGAGGTGGCGAATTGATGCAGATCAATGCCCCGAAGCCGCCGGTGCTGCTGGTATGACCCCGGACGAATTGTGTCTTTATATCCATATTATTTTTATGGATATTGTGCCGTCGGCGCCGCCGCGCCGGTGGCCGGGCGCGTTCAGGCCGGGGGCCCCGACAAGGGGGAAACGCAGTCATCGCCAGGGTTTTGGGGGGAAACATGCCCGACGGTCTTGCGGCACTCGACGCGCAGGGGTGCGTCGATCAGCACATCGGCGACCTCGACGGTTACGACGGGGCGCTCGGCGGCATGAAGCGCCGCGATTTCCTGCAATACTGCACCGGTGTCGCCGCCGCGCTGGGCCTGTCGCCGGCGCTGGGCGTCACCATCGCCAACGCCGCCGCCGCCGCCGCCAACCGGCCGGCGGTCATCTGGCTGTCCGGCCAGGCGTGCACCGGCTGCGTCGAGACGCTGCTGCGCACCAGCCATCCCAGCCTGGAAACCCTGATCCTCAGCCAGATCTCGCTGGAATACTGCGAGACGCTGAACGCCGGCAGCGGCCACCAGGCCGAGGCGTGGAAGCAGCAGGCGATGAAGGACAACTGGGGCAAGTACATCATGGTCACCGACGGCTCCGTCCCGATCAAGGACGGCGGCGTCTACTGCAAGGTGGCCGGCAAGACCTACCGGGAACAGGTGGAGGAGTGCGCGGCCGGGGCCGCCGCCATCCTCACCATGGGCTCCTGCGCGTCGTGGGGCGGCTGGCCGTCGACCGGAGTCAACCCCACCGGGGCGGTCGGGCTGGGCGACGTCATCACCGACAAGCCGATCATCACCATCCCCGGCTGTCCTCCCAACCCCTACAACTTCCTGTCGACGGTGCTGCACTTCATCGCCTTCGGCACCCTGCCGGCGCTGGACGACAAGGGGCGGCCGAAGTTCGCCTACGGCCGCCTGATCCACGAGAACTGCGAGCGCCGGCCCCATTTCGACGCCGGCCGCTTCGCGATGGAGTTCGGCGACTACGGCCACCGCCAGGGCTACTGCCTGTTCAAGCTGGGCTGCAAGGGGCCGGAGACGTACGCCAACTGTCCCGCCATCGGCTTCAACGACGTGGGTCAGGGCACCTGGCCGGTGGGCACCGGCCACCCCTGCTTCGGCTGCACCGAGGAGGGGGTGGGCTTCACCAAGTCCATCCATGAGCTGGCGACGCTGAAGTCGGTGGCGCCGCCCGACAGCTACCCCGGCGTGGCCGCGGAGAAGGGTGCGGGCGCCAGCCCGGGCGCGGTGGCGGCGGTGGCCGGCATCGTCGGCGCCGCCGTCGGCGCCGGCACCGTCATCGCCAGTCGTCTGGGGAAGCACGACGAGTCCGGCACGTCCGCCGGCCCCGGCGCCTGAGGAGGCCGCCATGTCCGTATCGCGACGCGCGTTCCTGCGCACGGCGGTCAGAGGCGGCGCCGGCGCCGCCGCGGCCGCCTGCACCGCGGTGGCCGGCGCACCGGCGGCCACCGCCCTGCAACGCCCGCCCAAGCCCGCGGCCCCGCAGGCCGTCGGCCTGCTCTACGACAGCACCCTGTGCATCGGCTGCAAGGCCTGTGTCACCGCGTGCAAGGACGCCAACGGCATGCCCCCCGACGTCAGCCCGGACCAGACCGCCTGGAACGACGCCGGCCAGTGGGACACCCCGGTGGACCTGTCCGCCCGGACGCTGAACGTCATCAAGGTCTACACCCACGGCACCATGGCCGCGAAGGACCGCGAGACCGACGGCTTCGCCTTCGTCAAGCGCCAGTGCCTGCACTGCACCGATCCGTCCTGCGTCTCGGTGTGCCCGGTGTCGGCGATGACCAAGGACCCGGTGTCGGGCATCGTCAGCCACGACCCCGACGCCTGCATCGGCTGCCGCTACTGCGTGCTCTCCTGCCCCTTCGGCGTGCCCCGCTACGACTACAACGACGCCTTCGGCGAGATCAAAAAGTGCCAGCTCTGCAAGCACCGGCTGGCCGAGAACACGCTGCCGGCCTGCGCCGACGTCTGCCCCACCGGGGCCACCCTGTTCGGCCCGACGCCCGACCTGCTGGCCGAGGCGAAGCGGCGCACGGCGCTGACGCCGGGCGAGCGCACCCACTTCCCGCGCGGCGACATCGCGGGCACGGTGGGCGGCCCGCGCGACGGTCATGAGGCGACGGTGCACGCCGCCTATCTGCCGCACATCTACGGCGAGCGGGAGCTGGGCGGCACCCAGTGCCTGGCGGTGTCGGCGGTGCCGTTCGACAAGCTGAACCTGCCGACGAACGTGCCGGACAACGGCTACCCCACCCTGTCGGAAGGCATCCAGCACACGCTGTACGCCGGCATGGTCGGTCCGGCCGCGCTGTTCGCCGGGCTGGCCTATCTGGCCCACCGCACCGCACGCGACCACGACGACGATTGAGGGGCGCGACCATGGCCACGTACGTCTCCGCTTCCGCGCCCGCCGCCACCCCGCACACGGGGCATGCCGCCGCGCACGAGCACCGCCCCCTGGGCGGCCCGATCTTCACCCTGCCCTTCCTGGTGGCGCTGCTGTTCGTGGTGATCGCCGGGTTCATCCTGGTGGAGCGCTACGCCCACGGGCTGGGCGCCGTGTCCAACCTGTCCGACGGCTACCCCTGGGGCATCTGGGTGGCGGTCGACATCGTCATCGGCACCGCCTTCGGCTGCGCCGGCTATGTGATGGCGCTGCTGGTCTACATCCTGAACAAGGGCGAATACCACCCGCTGGTGCGCCCGGCGATCCTGGCCAGCCTGTTCGGCTACGGCCTGGCCGGCGTCGCCGTGCTGGTCGACCTCGGCCGCTACTGGAACTTCTACCACATGGTGCTGCCCTGGTACGCCCAGCCCAACTCCGTCATGCTGGAGGTGGGGCTGTGCGTGGCGGCGTACGTCACCGTGCTGACCATCGAGTTCACGCCGGCGGTGCTGGAACGCTTCGGCTTCTCCGGGCTGCGCCGCACCCTGTCGCGGGTGCTGTTCATCTTCATCGCATTGGGCGTGCTGCTGCCGACCATGCACCAGTCGTCGCTGGGCACCATGATGGTGATCGTCGGGCACAAGCTGTCGCCGCTGTGGCAGACCCAGTTGCTGCCGGTCTTCTTCCTGATGACCGCCGTGCTGATGGGCTTCGCCATCGTGGTGTGGGAGGCGGTGCTGTCCTCGCTGGGCTTCCGCCGGCCGATGGAAACGCCGCTGCTGGCCAGGCTGTCGGGGCTGATGCTGGCCACCGGCGCGGTCTTCCTCGTCCTGCGCGTCGTCGATCTGGCCATGCGCGGCCAGCTCGACGCGGTCTTCACCGCCCATGGCGGCGCCATGTTCTGGGTTGAGACGGCGCTGCTGGCGGGCGGCCTGCTGCTGCTGGTGCCGCCGGCCAACCGCCGGCGCGCCCGCGCCCTCTTCGTGTCGTCCTCGATGCTGCTGGCGGGCGGCATCGTCTACCGGCTGAACGTCTACCTCATCGGGTTCACCCCGGCCGTCGGCCCGTGGAGCTACTTCCCGTCGCTCAGCGAAATCCTCGTCACCGTCGGCATCTTCGCGCTGGAGGTCGCCCTGTACCTCCTGTTCGTGAAGACGCTTCCCGTCATGCACGCCGTCGACGCTCAGCGCGGCTGATTCTGGAGGACACGAACCGTGGCTCAGCGAATTGTCGTAGATCCCGTCACCCGCATCGAGGGCCATCTGCGGGTGGACTGCGAAGTCGACGGCGGCAAGGTGACCAAGGCCTGGGCGTCGGGCCAGATGTGGCGCGGGATCGAACTGATCCTGCAGGGCAAGGACCCGCGCGACGCCTGGGTGTTCGCCCAGCGCATCTGCGGCGTCTGCACGACGGTGCACGCCATCACCTCGGTGCGCGCGGTGGAGAACGCGCTGAAGCTGGAGGTGCCGCTGAATGCCCAGTACATCCGCAACCTGATCCAGGGCGCCCACGCGGTGCACGACCACATCGTGCACTTCTACCACCTGTCGGCGATCGACTTCGTGGACATCGTCTCGGCGCTCAAGGCCGACCCGGCGGCCACCGCCAAGCTCGCCCAGTCCCTGTCGGACTGGAGCATGAACGGCGTCTCCGACTTCGCCGAGGCGCAGAAGCGGCTGGCCGCCTTCGTCGGCTCCGGTCAGCTCGGCATCTTCGGGTCGGGCTACTGGGGCCACCCGGCGATGACGCTGACGCCGGAGGTGAACCTGCTGGCCGCCACCCACTATCTCCAGGCCATCGAGTTCCAGCGGCGCATCAACAAGGTGGTGGCCATCCTCGGCTCCAAGACGCCGCACATCCAGAACATGGCGGTGGGCGGTGTCGCCAACCCCATCAACTTCGACAGCCAGTCCACCCTGACGCTGGAGAAGCTGTACTACATCAAGCAGTTGATCGACGAGGTGGGCGACTTCGTGCGCAAGGTGTACATCCCCGACGTGTGCGCCATCGGCGCCATGTACGCGGACTGGACGCAGGTGGGGCGCGGCATCGTCAACTATCTCGCCTGTCCGGACATGCCGCTGGACACCACGGGCACGCAGATGGCGCTGCCCGGCGGCTTCATCGAAGGCGGCGACCTCACCGCCGGCTTCCACGCCATCAGCGGCTTCGGCGACCCCTATTTCGAGAAGGGGGTGAAGGAGAGCGTCAAGCATGCCTGGTACCAGGGCGGCAAGGGCGCCCTGCACCCCTACGAAGGGGAGACGGTGCCGCGCTACACCGACTGGCAGGACGACGGCAAGTATTCCTGGATCAAGTCGCCGACCTTCTACGACAAGCGCGCCCAGGTGGGACCGCTGGCCAACGTGCTGTGCATGTACGCCGCCGGCCATGAGCCGACGGTGCGCTGGACCAACGCCGCCCTGTCGCTGATGTCGGGCCATCTCGGCGCGCCGGTGGGACCGGACATCCTGCACTCCACCATCGGCCGCCACGCCGCCCGCGCCGTGCGCGCCGCCGTGCTGTACGAGGAGCTGAGCCGCCAGTGGACGCTCCTGATGGAGAACCTGGGCAAGGGCGACTTCACCACCTTCAACAAGCCGGTCTTCCCGAAGGGCGAGATCCGCGGCTTCGGCTTCCACGAGGCGCCGCGCGGCATCCTCTCCCACTGGGTGGTCATCGAGAACGGCAAGATCCGCAACTATCAGGCCGTCGTCCCCACCACCTGGAACGCCGGGCCGCGCGACGAGAACGATCAGCCCAGCCCCTACGAGGCGGCGCTGCTCGACAACCCCGTCGCCGATCCGGAAAAGCCGCTGGAGGTGATCCGCACCGTCCACTCCTTCGACCCGTGCCTGGCCTGCGCCGTGCACCTGACCGATACGGAGAGCCGCAGCACCTATCAGGTGAAGGTGGCCTGACGGCGCCGCGTGCGGTTGGATTGATCCACTTCACGGCCCCGCCGGGCGGGGCGGGGTATCGACCCTCGTCCCCTTCCCGCCCGCGGAGCCGGTCTCATGCCCATTCTCGTCCTCGGTCTCGGCAACATCCTCCTGTCCGATGAAGGTGTGGGCGTGCGCGTCATCGAAGCGCTCCAGGAACGCTGGACCGTTCCCGACGGCGTCAGCGTGGTGGACGGCGGCACCTGCGGCATGGACATGCTGGACATCATCGCCAGCCACGACACGCTGATCGTCGTCGACGCCGTGAAGACGGGCGCGCCGCCGGCCACGGTGGTGCGCCTGACCGGCGACGCGGTGCCGGCCTTCTTCAAGGGCAAGCTGTCGCCGCACCAGCTCGGTCTGTCCGACCTGCTGGCCACCCTGCGCCTGCACGGGGAGGAGCCGAAGACCCTGGTGCTGTTCGGCTGCGTGCCGGAGCGCATGGAGGTCCGCCTGGACCTGTCGCCTGCCGTCGCGGCCCGGGTGCCGGACCTGGTGGACCGCGTCGTCGCCGAACTGCGCGCGCTGGGCGCCGCACCGCACCCCAACGCCGGCGCGCATGGCGACGGCGAATACACCTGAATTCATCTATCGGAATTTCATCTTCATCGCACGATTGCGGCGTGCTGCACTGCGGCGTAAGATTCTCCGGCACCGTCCGTCCATGCGCACGGCGACGGTCGTGCCGCGACAACCCAGCCCGGAGCACGCCATGGGGAGCCTCTTCAGCCGTCTCGACTTCACCCGGAAGCTCGTCGCCCTGAACGTCATCGGCACGCTGGTGAGCTGTGCCGCCATCGTCGCCTCCGCCCTCTTCTTCATGACCACCGAACTGAAGAAGGAGGAGATCGCCCGGCAAGAGATGAACATCCGCGTCGCACTGGAGATCCTGAACCCCGACAACCGGCCCTACCGTCTGATCGACGGCAAGCTGGCCGCCGGCGATCGCCTGCTGGAGGGCACCTTCGAACCGGTGGACGAGATCAAGCGCACCCTGGGCGTCACCATCACGCTGTTCCGCGCCAACGTCCGTGTCTCCACCACGCTGGTGGACACCGATGGCCGCCGCCCGGTCGGCAGCGAGATGCCGGCGGAGATCTTCGAACGGGTGGTGACACGCGGTTCCGGCTTCCTCGGCGAGTATCCCGTGCGCGGGGTGAACTACCTCGTCTCCTACCAGCCGCTGCGCGATGAGTCGGGCAAACCCGTCGGCGCCATCGCCGTGGGCATGCCGTCCGGCGAGTTTTATGCCGTCATCGGCAAACTGGGCTGGCGAATCGGTGCGGTGTCGCTGCTCATCGGCGTGGTTCTGTGCGTCGTCACCTTCGTTTATGTGAAGGCGCAGATGCGCTCGGTCCACCGCCTGGCCGGGGCGATGGACGCCATCGGCCGCAAAGAGTACACGGTCGCCGTGGGGGACACGGGGCGCAGCGACGAGATCGGCGTCATGGCCCGCGCGGTCGAGGGCTTCCGGCTGTCGTTGCAGGAGGCCGACGCGGCGGATCGGCAGCGGCGCGAGGGCGAGGCCGAACAGGCCCGCCGCCGCGACGAGATGGACCGCGCCACCCGCGCCTTCGCCGGGACCATCGACGTGGTGGTGCGCTCGGTGTCGGAATCCGCCTCGCGCATGCAGGGCAACGCCGAACGGTTGTCGCGCAACGCCGAGGAGACGCAGGCCGCCGTGGTCTCGGTGTCGGCCGCGTCGCAGCAGGCGTCGACGAACGTCGAGACGGTGGCGGCTGCGGCCGAGGAACTCGCCGCGTCCATCGGTGAGATCAGCCGCCATGTGGGCGAGGCGACGCGGGTCGCCGACCGCGCGGTCAACGAGGCGCAGACCACCAACGCCACCGTCCAGGGCCTCGCCGACGCCGCCCACCGCATCGGCGAGGTGGTCAACCTCATCAACGACATCGCCAGCCAAACCAACCTGTTGGCGCTGAACGCCACGATCGAGGCGGCGCGGGCCGGCGAGGCGGGCAAGGGCTTCGCCGTGGTGGCGCAGGAGGTGAAGAACCTGGCGAACCAGACCGCCAGGGCGACCGAGGACATCCAGAGCCAGGTGGGCTCCATCCAGGGCGAAACCCAGCGGGCCGTGGGCGCCATCACCGCCATCGTCGACATCATCCGCCGCATCAGCGAGATCACCACGACGGTGGCGGCGGCGGTCGAGCAGCAGGGCGCCGCCACCTCGGAGATCGCCCGCAACGTGCAGCAGGCATCGGCCGGCACCCGGTCGGTGAACGGCAGCATCGAAGGTGTCGACCGTCAGGCGCGCGAGACCGGCACCAGCGCCGAGGACCTGCTCGCCGCCGCACGCGCCCTGAAGGACGAATCGGCCAAACTGGGCAGCGAGGTGGCCTGCTTCCTGTCGGTCGTGCAGCAGACGTAAACCACCGCAACCGCCACTTCGGCGGTGCGCGTCAGGGCCGGAACAGGTGCGGCACCATCGCCGCCTCCGGTCCGACGCGGGGGTCGGCGGACTCGCGCACGCTCATGCCCAGGCACTTGTCGCCGACGATCCAGGCGTGCAGGACGGCATGGACGCCGTCCTGTTCGAACACCGGCGGCGTCTCCATCCACAGCCAGCCGCCGGGGTTCGCCACCACCGGGCCGGAGTCGGCCACCGGCGCGCCGTGCCGCGTCAGCCGTTCGGTCGGATGGTCGAGACCGAAGAAGGACCGCACCGTCACCGCGTCGCACCCGGCCAGGTCGGCCTCGTTCACCGACGCCCGGCACAGGTTGGGATGGCCGGGATAGAGACCCCACAACAGGGCGACCAGCCCGTGGTTGGACATGGGCCAGCGCCAGATCGGGTCCAGCACGGCCATGCCGCCGGCGCGCATGCCGGTGGTGAACACGCTGTCGGCCAGGGCCTCCCAGGGATAGAGCTTGTACAGCCAGGCGATCGCCTCGCCCTCCGGATCGACGAAGCGCATCCCGTCCCTGGCGATGGCCTCCAGCTCCACCCGGCGGGCGGCGATCCCCGCTTCCGCCGCCGTGGCTGCCAGATAGGCGGCTTCGCCGGCGCCCATCGGATCGTGGGCGGCGCAGGCGACATGCACCGCCTCGCGCCCGCTCCCCGCCGCCAGTTCCTCCCAGCGCTCCACCAGCGCTTCGTGAAGACTGTTGAACTGGTCCGCGTCGCCGGCCATGGCCTCGCGCCAGTTGCGCTGGACGATGGCGGCGGCGAACAGGCCGTCCGGTGTGTCGTAATTGCAGCCCAGCAGCTTCAGGGAATCGCGCCCGTCGTAGGCCAGCGTCAGGCGCCCGACCAGCCCGCCCGCCCGTTCGTTGATCCCGCCCTGGCGCCAGTAGTCGGCCCACGACGCCTCGATCAGACGCACCGTATCGGCACGATACCCCAGCGCGGCGCACGCCCGGTCCGCCATCACCCGGCGCAGCGCCTCACGGATCATGCCGTGCAGCTCGTCGGCCACGCTTTCGATCAGGTCGATCTGCTGGACGGAGAACTCGTAGCGCACGTCCTCGCGCCACAGGGCTCCCGCCCCCACCGCGGCCATGCCGAACGGGTATCGCACCAGCCCCGGACGCCAGTTGGCCCGGGGCGTCACCGTGGATCTGCGCATGATCGCGGTCGGCCCGTCTTCGGACTCAGCGGCCGCCGGCGCGCGGCGCGCGCGGCGGATCGGCGGGGCGGCTCGGGCGGAACGGCGGCAGGCGCAAGGACAGTCCCCTTTGTATCCGGACGGCACGGAAGCGGCCGGCATGATTCCCGCAGCGGGCCGCCGATACAAGAGGAACGCAGCACTAATCCGTTCCGCCGGGGGGGCCGGCCGCGGGCAGGTCGATGGTGAAGGTGCTGCCCCGCCCCGGCGCGCTGTCGACCGCGATGGTGCCGCCGTGCGCCTCGACGATGCTGCGGCAGATGAACAGGCCCAGGCCGACCGACGAATCCCCGGCCAGCGCCTTGACCGACGTGCGGGCAAAGGGATGGAACAGCCCCTCCAGCTCCGCCGCGGGAATGCCGGGGCCCTGGTCGGCGACGGCGATCCGCACACCCGCACCCGCCGCGTCCACCGTCACGGTGATGCGGCCGCCGGACGGCGAGTGCTTGGCGGCGTTGGACAGCAGGTTGTTCATCACCTGCTCGATCCGCGGCGGGTCGATCGACACCGGCGGCAGAGCATCGGCGATCCGGCAGTCGATGGCGACGTCGCGCCCCTGCGCCAGGATGGTGTTCATGGCGACGTTGCGCCGGACCAGGTCACCCGCGTCCACCGGCCGGCACGTCAGCGTCAGCCGCCCCGCCCGCAGCGCCGACAGGGACAGCACGTCCTCGATGAGGTGGCGCATGAACAGGCTCGATTCCCGGATGCGGTCCAGCGCCATCAGGTCGCGCTCCTCCGCCCGGCCCTCCCACCGCTCCGACACCATGCGGGCGAAGCCGGCGATGACCTGAAGGGGAGTGCGCAGGTCGTGGGCCAGCATCCCGAGAAGGCGGGCCTTCTGCTCGTTGCTGGCCGCCAGCTCGGCGTTGGCCTTGGCCAGCTCGCGCTGGGCGGTGGCGAGCTGGCTGTTGAGGCTGGCCATCTCCCCGAACAGGGTTTCCATGCTGGGCATGGGCCGCACCGCGGCCGCGGGGGGTGCCGGCAGGGCGGACGGCGGCCGGTCGCGGTTCAGGTCCTCGAACAGGCGTACGGCGCAGGCGGGGCGCGCGGCGAGCGCCACCAGAACGCTGCGCCCCTGCGTACGTCCGGACACGTACACCAGCCGTGCACACCCCCGCAGCGTCACCTCCAGCACCCGGTCGTCGATGCGGCCATCGCGCAGCAGCGCCGCGAACAGCTCCAGACTGCGCCCGAAGGGGTCCGGACCGAACAGAACGGGAAACGGAGCATCCGGCCGATCCGGCAGGCCGGGCAGGCCGCCGCCCACGGCCCGGGAGGCGGTGATCCGCCCGTCGCGATCGCAGATCAGGACGGTGCCGCGCACCGCCTCCGGCTCGTCGGACGGTGGCCCGGCGCCGCTCACCGTGCCGCCTCCCCGGCCGGCGGCGGCAGGATGCCGACCAGCCGGCCGGCGATGCGCACCGCCTCGTCGGCGGCCCCGGCAAAGGCGTCGGCGCCCACCTTGTGCCAGAGGTCGCTGTCGATGTTGAAAGGGTATCCGCCGACCAGCACGTACGGCGGCGGGGCCGCCGCTTCGGCGCGCAGGGCACGGACCAGATCGGCCACGGCACCGATGTGTCCGGTGATGGTGGCGGATACCGCCAGCACGTCGGCCCGCCGTTCGCGCACCGTGCGCAGGATGGCGGGGGTCGGGGTGTTGGCCCCGACGTAATAGGTGTCCCAGCCGTCCATCTCGAAGAAATCGGCGACCATGCGGATGCCGATCTCGTGCTGTTCCCCGCTGATGCAGGTGGCCACCAGGGTGCGACCGATGCGGTGCCCGGAGAAGATCCGCGGATAGAGCATGCCCATGACCGCCTGGGTCGCCGCGGTGGCGAAATGCTCGTGCGCCACGCTGATGCGCCCGGTCTGCCACAGCCGCCCGACCTCTCGCATCGCCGGCTGGAAGACGTGCAGATACACGTCGCGCACCGGCAGCCCCGCCTCCACCCGGTCCACCACCAGGGTGGCGGCGCGCCGCCGGTCGCCCTCCAGCAGCGCTTCCAGATAGGCCGACGCCAGGTCGGCGTGGGGAGCATCGGGGGCGATCAACGGCGGCAGGTCGTCAGGTGCCCCGGGAAGTGCCTGCAGGGCCGCGGCGATGCAGGCCCGGGCCCGGCGGGCGGTCTCGCCGCCGATGGTGTCTTCCAGCACGTCGTCGAGGATGCGCAGGGACTCCTCCAGATCGGTCCACGGGATGCCCAGCCCGGCGAACAGGACCTTCACCCAGGCGACGTATTCTCGGAACAGCGCCGGGCTGTCCGCCGCCACCGCCTCGCTCAGGTACAGCAGATGATAGCCGATGTCCGCAACGCACTTCTCACGGCCGAACGGGCCGTACCGGTCCGGCAGATCCGGACGGCGTTCGTACAGGCGGTCGACCACGGTTCGGGCAAGGTCGCCGCGCCGTGCCTGGATGGACGAAGCGGAGTCCACGGGCCTGCCACTCCTCGGACGGCCGGCGGCAGGTCGCCGGCGCCTATGATCATTAGCGCTTTCGCCCGGACGATGCACGAGGCTTCGACGGGCTACGCACCCGGAGCGGCCGTGGATCAGGTGCGCTGCTGCAAGGCGAAGATGAGGCGCTTCACCAGATCGGCCTTGGCGATCGGTTTGACGAGATAGCCGGAGATACCGTAGGCGATGGCGCGTTTGACGGTTTCCGCCTCGCGGTGCACGGTCAGGACGATGACCGGTGTGCCGGCGTGCGGATTGCCGGTGGCGGTGCGCAGGGCGTGCAGAAGGTCCAGCCCACCCATGCGCGGCATGTCCAGGTCGCAAATGATCACGTCGACCTGGTTGCCCAGCTTGCGCAAATGGTCGAGAGCGCCGACGCCATCGGCCGCCTCCCACACCTCGCGCACATTCAGATCGCGCAACAGCCGGTAGATGAGCTTGCGCGTGAACGAGTCGTCCTCGACGAGCAGGACTCCCAGACTTTCGATGCCCCGCACCCGCTCCAGCCCTGCGCCGCCCGTCATCGTCCGCACCCCCGGTAGGAAACCGTGCCTCACCGCCGGGTTGAGGAGAAACCAAGCACCCGGCCTTTGTCCATGGGGAAGCGCCCGTGATGCGTGTTCATTCGTCGCCGGCCCTGCGGAATCGATGGAGCGCACCGCGATCGCCGCGGCGTCGGGTTGAACGGATGAAGCCGGTGCCTATGAGCGGGAACGAACGACGGGGGCACCGGGCCATGACCCGATGCCCCCGCCAATCGAGCTCCCCTGGCACGGGGGGTGCGCCGTTACCGGGTGCCGCGCTCGCGCAGCGATGTCATGGTGCCGTCGTTCTCGAACTCCTGCATCGCTTCGAGCTGCTCGCGCGTCGCATCGACCGTCAGCGCGTCGCGCGCGGGATCGAAGGACAGGCGGTTGTAGTCGAGAGCCACGTCGCGCTGGCCGATGCCGAGGAACCCGCCGATGCCGACGACCACCTGGTGAACGCGGCCGGACTGGGGATCGACGATCACGTCCTGAACGTCGCCGATGTTCTCACCGGCCGCCGAATGGACGTCACGCCCCATCAGGTCGTCGACGCTCATCCCGGCCGGCCAGCCGCGGATGCCGGTGTCACCGGCCGCCGCCGAATCCTGTCCGGGCTGGATGACGGCAAGGTCGGACTGGCTGCGATCCAGGGGCCGGGCCTGCTGATCGCTCTGCCGGTCGACCTGCACCTCGGCCTGTTCGGACTGCTCGACCCGGACCTCAGGCTGGCCCGACTGCTCGACGGCAACCTCCGGACGGGGCTGGTCGACCGTCACTTCGGGCTGCGGCTGCTGGACGGTCACCTCCGGACGGGGCTGCTGCACCGTCACCTCCGGGCGCGGCTGCTGCACCTGAACGTCCGGCTGCTGCGCCTGCACGGTCACCTCGGGTTCACGCTGCCGCACCGTCACCTCGGGCTCCGGCTGGCGAACCGTCACCTCCGGGCGGGGCTGGTGCACGGTCACCTCCGGCGGCGGCTGCTGCACCTGAACCTCCGGCTGGCGCTGCTGCACGGTCACCTCGGGCTGGCGCTGCTGCACCTGGACCTGAGGCTCCGGCTGCTGCACCGCGACCTGCGGCGGGGGCTGCCGGACGTCGATCTGAGGGTTGGCCTGCTCGACGCTGATCTGCGCCCCCTCGGCGTCGGAGCGCTGTTGGGCTCCGCCCTGCTCCTCCACCACGATGATCGTCGCCTCGACGTCCTCGATGGCCCGCATGCCCTCGTCGTTCACGGCGGAGCCGGACTCGATGGTGGCCATGGCCGTGCGGGAACGTTCCTCGAGCTGGGTGCCGACCTGCCGGTACGCATCGTCCTGCCGGAGATCCGCGGCCGCCTGCTCAAGCTGCCGTAGCGCGTCGTGAACGCGGTTGCGGGCCTGCTGGCCGGCGTCGCCGGGCTGCTGAAGGTCGGCGCGGGCCTGCTCCAGGTCCTCGCGCGCCTGACGGATGGTGTCCTTGGCCCGCCGGACTTCGGCCGACTCGGCCTGGCCGCCCGGCGCGGCCTGCTGAACGGTCTGGTTCGGCTGCGTCGGCTGAGCCTGCTGGGCCGCGGCAAGTCCCGGCATGGACAGGGACAGAACAACCGCAGTCGTCATGAGAAGTGCGGTGCGCATGGTGGTCTCCGACGATTGGTGTTCGTATGATCTTTGACGCTGCAACGCATCATTCCGCTGCCGGCGTCCAGCCCTGCGAACCGGAAACCCGGCGAATGGTTCCGCACCGATTCCTCAGCAACGATGCTCAGGCCGGCGGGCCGCCGGCCAGCAGATCCAGCGTCGTTCCCTCGCGCGCCGCGAACACCGGCGGCCAGACCGCCCGGGCCTCAGCCTCGATGGCGGCCATGGCCGCGTCGTCGTGGTCGGGATCATGATGGAACAGGGCAAGTCGCCCCACCCCCGCCCGCCGGCACAGCCGCACCCCTTCCGACCAGGTGGAATGCCCCCAGCCCACCCGCCGGGCGAACTCGTCGTCGGTGTAGGTGGCGTCGTAGACCACCAGGTCCGCACCGGCGATCAGATCGAGCACGGCGCGGTCGGGCGCACCCGGCACATGCTCCGTGTCGGTGACGTAGGCCAGGGAGCGGTCGGCCCAATCGATGCGGAAGGCCGTAGCTCCGTCGGGATGGTTGAGCGGCGCCGTGCGCACCCGCACCCCCTCGCCCAGGTCGAAGCTGTCGCCGGCCGTCACCTCCCGGAAGTTCAGGTCGCCGCCCATGGTGCGCAGCGGCACGGGGAACAGGGGCCGCTCCATCTGACGGGTCAGGGCGGTCTCGATGCCGGGGCCACCGTCGGCGCGGCCGCCGATGATGCGCAGGTCGAAGCCCGGCGTGTAGGCCGGCGCGAAGAACGGAAACCCGCTGATGTGGTCCAGGTGGGCGTGGCTGAGCAGCAGGGTTGCCGACCGCACCCCCTCCTTCACCAGCCGCCGCCCCGGCAGGCGCAGACCCGTACCGGCGTCGAGGAAGACGGTGTGGCCGGCCACGCGCACCTCGATGCACGCGGTGTTGCCGCCGAACTCCATGTGGGAGCGCAGGGGACAGGGCACCGTCCCGCGCACCCCCCAGAACGTCACGGTGTAGTCCATGCCCACCTCGCCGATCGGGATGGCATCCCCATCCTAACACCGAAAGCGCACAAGAAGGTCACGGCCGTAGCCGGGCTCTATGGCGTCAAACCCGCTTCCGTCTCGCTCAGGCGGGGCCGAACTCGGCCCGCCGTGCGTATATTCCGTCGGCGATGGCCTCGGCGACCGCGCAAACGCGCCGCGAAGCGGCAAGGTCGGCGTGAGTTACCATGAATACGGGACGCTCCATCACGCCGCCGTCGGGCAGATGCGCGGCAAGGAGGTTCAAGCCCGCGGGACGAGCGAGAAAGTGCGGCAAGACGGCAAGGCCGAGCCCCCGGCGCACCGCCTCGACTTGCGAGTCGAGCGTATTTACGGCGAATCGCGGCGCATCCGGCCCGGCGAAGGCGCGCGACCACGCGAGAACGGTACCGAGGCTGACCTGCTCGGGCCATGAGACATGCCGAGCCGGGCGCGCGCCGTCGGGCGGACCGTAGAGACCGAAGCCCATCACGACGAGTTGCCGCACGCGCAGATGGCCATGATCCGGGCGCAGCATCCGCAGTGCCAGATCGGCGTCGTGGCGATGCAGGTTCACCGCCTGCGTGCTGAACAGGATCTCAACATTCAGGCCGGAATGTGCCGCCATCAACGGCGCCAGCGCAGGCACCAGCAACGGCGTGATCAGGCTCTCGATGCTGGCGATGCGAACATGGCCGCGAATCCGGTCCTGCTCGCCGGCCGCCTGCCGCAACCCGCTCAGTGCCTCCTCGGCCGCTTCCGCGCGCGGCAGCAGCGCCGTGCCCTGATCGGTCAGGCTGTAACCACTCTGGTGGCGCAGAAAGAGCGGCACGCCGAGCGCGGACTCGAACCGTTCAATGCGGCGCGAAACGGTGGCCACGCCCGCGCGTAGCCGCCGGGCGGCGCCCGTCAGGCTGCCCTCGCGAGCGAGTGCGAGGAAAACACGCAGATCGTCCCAGTTCGGTTGCATGGTCTTCCGAAATCAGAAAACGGATTTCCTAAACCTTCCATATTCGGGCCGCCCGCGGAAGATGATAGTCGCGGGCAACACCAAGCCGAGGGCTTCTGCGATGTCCGACACACACCTGACCACCTGCCATAACCCGGACACACGGGCGCTGCTGCTGAGCGCGCTGGCCGCCGTGTTCTGGGGGACGAACTTCGAGGCCACACGGGTCGTGCTGACCGAGATGCCGCCATGGACAGCCGCCGCCCTGCGCTTCGCGATGGCGGCCGGCGCGGCTCTGCTGTGGCTGTGGCTGACGCGCGGCCTCGATCCCGGCGTACTGCGGCGCAACGCCGTGGCCTTCGTGACGCTGGGCCTGATCGGCGTCACCGGCTTCAACGCGGCGCTGTTTCTGGGGATGGAGACGTCCAGCCCCGTCGTCGCCGCCCTGATCATGGGGACGAGCCCGTTGACGACCAGCCTGCTCGACGCCCTCATCAACCGCCGCCGTCCGGCGGGGACTGCGCTCATCGGCATGGGGATCAGCCTGATGGGCGTTGCGTTGACGGTGGGAGCGTTATCCGGAGCGCGTTTCGCCTCCGGCGATCTGCTGATCGCGGGCGGCAGCCTCGCATGGGCGCTCTATTCCATCGGCTGCCGGCGTTGGGTGGCGGGTGCGGCGCCGCTGGAAACCACGGTCTGGACGATGATCTTCGGCGCAGCGGCGCTGATCCTGATTGCCTTCGCGGCGGAGAGCCCGCTGCGGCTGATGGCCGGGGCATCGCCCGTCTTCTGGCTGGCCAGCCTGCACATGGCACTGATCGGCTCGGTGCTGGCCTTCGTCTTCTGGCAGATCGGCATCGCCCGGCGTGGACCGGCGGCAACCTCGGTGCTGTTCAATCTCGTGCCGGTCTCGGCGCTTGCCGTGGCCGCGGGGTTCGGGCGGACACCCGGATGGTCGCAGGTGCTCGGCGTTGCCGTGGCGATCTTCGGCGTCTGGCTCGCCAGCCGGCCGAAGCGGGAACGCCCGGCGCCGGAACTCACGACACGATCCGCGTGATCGTACTACGCCCGGATTGCACCGTCTTCGGGTGCCCCGGGCGCTATTGCGCCGTCCAGCCCCCGTCCATCGGCAACGCCGTCCCGGTCATCTGCGCCGCCGCGTCGGAGCACAGGAACACCGCCAGCGCGCCGAGCTGGTCCGGCGTGACGAAGGCACCGGAGGGCTGCTTGGCGGACAGAAGCTCCGCCGCCGCCTCGGCCTCGGACAGGCCCTTTGCGGCGGCCAGGGCGTCCACCTGCTTCTGCACCAGCGGCGTCAGCACCCAGCCGGGGCAGATGGCGTTGCAGGTGATGCCGGTGCCCGCGGTTTCCAGCCCCACCACCTTGGTCAGCCCGACGACGCCGTGCTTGGCCGCCACATAGGCGGACTTGTCGCGCGAGGCGACGAGGCCGTGCGCCGAGGCGACGTTGATGATGCGCCCCCAGCCCCGCTCCTTCATCCCGGACAGCACAAGCCGGGTGCCGTGGAACACGGCGGAGAGATTGACGGCGATCACCGCGTCCCAGCGCTCCGGCGGGAAATCCTCCACCGGGCTGACGTGCTGGATGCCGGCGTTGTTGACGAGGACATCGACCTTCCCGAACGCCGCCTCCGCCCCGTCGATCAGCGCCTGCACCCCGGCGGGGGTCGACAGGTCGGCACCACTGTAGGCGACGCCCACGCCGCATGCGTCGGCCAGCCCGGCGCGCAACGCCTCCATCTCCGCCGCGTCGCCGAAGCCGTTGATCACCACATCGGCGCCGGCGCCGGCCAGCGCGCGGGCGATCCCCAGCCCGATGCCGCTGGTCGACCCGGTGATGACCGCTACCTTGCCCTTGAGCATTCTCGTGCCTTCCTCGTTCCCGTGCGCGCGACGGCGCTGTCCACCGTTCAACGCCGCAAGCCCTCGATCAGCCCGCGAATCACATCACGGGGCTGCGGCGGCGCGCTGCCGTTGGGTGTCGGCACGGGGACCGGCACGACGCCGGGCACGGCACGCTCCAGAACCGCACCGGCGGCCCGCCGCGCGATGAAGTCCTGAAGCTCCGCCATCTCGAAGGCGCGGGTCGGCCGGGCCAGCGGGCCGGTCAGCCGCACCGTCATGGGCGGCAGGTCCTGCGCCGCCTGCGGTTCCACGCGCACGCGCATGTCGATGGTGTCGGCCGGAAGATCCACCTGGCCGACGGCACTGGCCCGGCCGACGTCCGAAACCAGGAGCATGTCGTCGGTGCGGGCCACCCCTTCAACGATCCGGAACGTGCCGTCCAGCCGGGCGAAGCGGGTTTCTCCGCCCTGCAGGCCCCGCAGCACCGCCTCCAGCACATCCTGCGGCCGGTCCAGCCGGGCGCTCAGCCGGTCCCGCAGGGCCGACAGATCGAAGCCGCGGACCACGCCGTCGCGCGCCGCCACCCGCCCCTGACCGGACAGCCCGCCGAGCATGGCGGCCCGGCCCACGCCGGACGTGGTCAGGGTGGCGTCGAGGTCCACAAGGCCACCCGCCAGATCGACGGCGCCGTCGCCGATGGCCCGGGACAGCGCCGCCCCGACCACCGTCAGCTCCACCGCGGCCTCCGGCACCGTGCCGGCGGGAGCGGCGTAGCGCCCGCTGGCTCCCAGCTTGCCACCGTAAAAGTCGCTCTCGAACTGCCGCAGCGTCAGCACGCCGCCGTCCAGCGTGGCGGCCAGCGCGGCGTTCTCCATGCGCAGGCCGCCGGCCGTCAGCGCCGCCGCGGTCAGCCCCACCCGACCGTCGGCGGCTCGCAGCCAGGCGACGGCGTCGTCGCCGGCCGATGCCGGTGCCGTTGAGGGTGCCGGGCCGGCCGATTGCCCGCCTTTGCGCGGTGCGGCCGGTGGCGGCGCGGCGGCCGGGGCGGCGGTGAAGCGGGCAAGATCCAGTTCGCCGGTTTGCAGATCCGCCTCGATGCGCGGGCGTGCCCCGCCGGCGTCCACCCTGGCCTCGCCCGTGACGGCAGTGCCGGCGACCACGCCCTGGATCGCCGTCACGCCGAACGCGGCGGGCGACCCCGACACCTCGGCATAGAGGTCGAGCGGCCCCAGGGCGGACGGCACACCGTCGGTGAACAGGCGGGCGAGCTGCGCCAGCTCCGGGTGGGTGGCGCGCAGCTTCAGGTCGCCCGCCCCGGTCCCGCCGGGGCTCAGCGTGCCGCCGGCCTCCAGGGTGCCGCCGGCCGCGGTCAGCGTCAGCTCCAGCGCCACGTTCGCCGGGTCGCCGGCCAGGCGTCCCTGCAGGGTGACGGCCCCCAGGCGTTCCGGCGACGGGGCACCGGTCGGCCAGGACACGTAGCGAGTGAGGCCAGACAGGCTGGCCGCCTCGGCCGACACGGAAAGATGGGCGCCGCGCAACGGCGCTGCGCTCTCCACCTGGCCGGACAGCCGGGCCGACACCCCGGCCAGGTCGGCCACCCGCACGTCGCGCAGGGTCAGCTTGCCGGCGGCGGCGGCGGCGTCGACCCGCAGCCCGTCCACCGGCACCCCGCCGGCCACCAGGCTGCCGACCGACAGCTCCAGATTGGCGTCCACCTCCCGCAGCAGGCGCAGCGCCGGCGGCTCGGCGGCCGCGGACGCGCCCGTCCCGCCACCGCCGGTCCCGCTGCCCGATACCGTCCCGGCAATGGGACCGTAGGCGTCCAGGTTCAGCCGGTCGATGTCAAGACGCACGCCGAAGGCCGGGCGACCGTGGTCGGCATAGGCGATGGCACCGGTGATGCGGCTGGTATCGACCCGCAGGTCAAGGCCGCTGATGTCCACCCGCTCGGACTTGCCCTGGATGTGGGCGGCCAGCGACGCCTTGCGCAGCCGGTCGGCCGGAATGCCCGTGACGTCAATCCTCAGCCATTCCAGAACACCGCGCAGATTGTCCGCGTTCGACTCCACGCGCAGATCGAGGACCGGCTGGTTGCCCGCGGTCGTCAGCGATCCCGCCGCCACCAGGTCGGAGCCTCCGGGCAGCAGCGCGCTCAGCCGGTCGATGGCGAGGAGTCCGCCGGCCAGCGACGCCTCCAATCGGCCCTGGCGGACCACGCCGCCGTTGTAGCTGACGCCGTCGACCGCCAGGTCGAGGCGCGCCGTCATGCCATCGGGCAATTCCAGGCCGAAGGGGGTTCCCGCGGCGGCACCCGGCCCCGCACCCGCCCCCGCCGCCCCCGCACCCGACACCGCCGCGGCCCGCCCGCCCGACGGGGGGGCCGCCGGCGGGGTGGCACCCGCCTGGCGCAGCCAGGCATCCACGTCCAGCCGGTTGACCGCCAGCGTCAGGTCCAGGTGTTGCGGCGCCCGGGGCCGCAGCCCGGCGGTGCCGGAAGCGCGGGTGTCGCCGACCTGCATCTCCAGCGCCGCGAAATTGACGGCCGACGCCGTGACCTCCAGTGTGGTGCGCAGCCCGAAGGGCTGGGCCAGCGCCACCGGCGGCCGCCCCCCGGCCCCCCCGAACGCCGCCGCCACCCGCGACAGGTCGGTGCCTTCGGCGCGCAGGTCGCCCTGGGCGCGGGTCCCTTCCTTTCCGGCGTTGATGATGCCGGCGAACCGCATGGTCGCGTCGGTGTCGGCCAGGGCCACCGAAACCCGCAGGGGCACCGCCGCGGCTTCCGCAAAGCGGCCGGCGGTCAGTTCGCCGGTCATGGGAATGCCGCGCAGACGGAAGGCGCCTTCGATCTGGAACGGCCCGGCGATGCTGCCGGCGACGACGCGGGCGTTGACGGCCTCCACCCGCTCGTGCCGTCCGGACAAGGCGTCGCGGTAGAGAACGGTGCCGTTTTCGATGCTGACCCGATCGAAACTGATGGCCGAGGCCAGCCCCTCGCCGGGCATCGGTCCGCCCGCGGCGCGCGCGGCACCTCCGAGGTCCCAGTTGAAGCGGCCATCGGCAAGCACCTCGAAGACGATGGTCGGCTCCACCAGGGTCACCCGCTCCACCTGGATGCGGCCGCCCAGCAGGGGCATCAGGGCCACCTGGACATCCAGCCGCTTCAGGCGGATCATGTCCGGCTCCTCCGCACCCGGCAGGCTGGCCAGGCGCGCGTCGCCGACGGTCAGGGCGGGATGGGGCAGCAGGGACAGGCGGATGTCGCCGTCCAGCTCCACCGCGCGGCCGGTCACGGCGCCCAGGCGGGCGGCGATCTCTCCCTTGTAGGCGTTCCAGTCGACCAGACCCGGCGCCACGAGGACGGCGCCCAGCAGGACCGCAAGCACGACAAGGCTGGTCACAAGAATCTTCTTCACCGGTCGTCCATCGCCCATATCGGCACGTTTCGTCATCAGCCCGTCTGGCCGCAGCACCATGCGCCCGCACACCGGCCACGGCAAGCCCCCCGGGCGCACGGGTACGGCCCGCACGCCGGCTTCTCGCCCGCAGCCTGTTGGGCTAAGCTATCGGACGGCAGAAGAACTGGCAAATCGGGCATTCCCACGGCACGAACCGCCGGAACACCGACAGGGCGCGGAGGACGGCATGGGCGAAATCGTCAATCTGAACCGCTACCGCAAAGCGCAGGACCGCCTCCGTCAACAGAAGGAGGCGGAGGAGAACCGCGTGCGATTCGGCCGAACCAGGGACGAGAAGGTGAAGGAGCGCGCGGAGCGGGAACGCCGGGACCGCGAACTCGACGGCCACAGGCGCGACGACCCGGAGTGACGCCGGATCGTCGCACTGCGCGACAGGTCCACCCCTGTTACTGTTCGTTAGGCAGATCATCTGGCGCAGGATGCGACAAAGTGTTATGCTGACGGAACAGAACGGTGTCCAACCAAAACGGGGAGAGATGGCACCATGGTCGACCTTGCGACGCATCCTGTTCCACCCCGCAGCGGCGGCACGGAAGCCGCCCCGTCCCGCTTCACCCCGGACATCCGGGCGATCGACACCGGCCGCCCCTGGGTCTGGTTGAACGCAGCCTGGCGCGACATTGCCGCGGCTCCGGCCATCAGCTTCACTTACGGCGTGCTGGCCGTGGTCTCCAGCGTCCTGCTGGTCTTCGGCCTGGCGGCCAACGACCTGCACTATCTGATCCTTCCCTTGGCGGCGGGCTTCATGCTGGTGGGCCCGGTGCTGGCGGTCGGCCTGTACGAGGCCAGCCGGCAACTGGAATCCGGCGGGCGGCCCACGCTGATCTCGGTTCTGAGCGCCTACCACCGCAACGGCACGCAGATTGCCGCCATCGGCCTGGTGCTGATGCTGGCCCTGCTCGCGTGGATCCGGGTGGCCTTCCTGGTCTTCGCGATCTTCTTCGGCAGCGAGCCGCCGGCGCTGGACATGCTGGTCAGCCGCATCTTCTTCTCGGTCGAGACCATTCCGTTCCTGCTGACCGGCACGGCCATCGGCGCGGTGATCGCCACGGCGGTGTTCGCCCTCAGCGTCGTGTCGCTGCCCATGCTGCTCGACCGGGATACGGACGTCTTCACCGCCATCGTGACCAGCATCGCCGCGGTCCGGAAGAACTGGCGGGCCATGGCGGTCTGGGCGGCGCTGATCGCCCTGTTCACCGCCGCCGGCATCGCCACCGGCTTCATCGGCCTGGCACTGGCCTTCCCGCTGATCGGCCACGCGTCGTGGCACTGCTACCGCGACGTGGTCGGCCGAAGCTGATACGGCCGGAACGCGCACGGCTGCGGACCCGCCGGTTCGCGGCCGTGCGTCACGCGAATGCCGCGTGCGCCCGAGGCGAAGACTGTCTCATGGGGAAGATGGTGGGTGCACAAGGACTCGAACCTTGGACCCGCTGATTAAGAGTCAGCTGCTCTACCAACTGAGCTATGCACCCTTCCCGCCCCGTCCGGAGCGTGGTCCGCCGGGGAGGTCGGCGTTATAGCCGAGGCGATCGGGCTTGTCGACAGAAAACGTCGACGCCATGCCCGGACCGGCCGGTGGATCAGCCGCGTCCGGCGCCGGTGCCGAAGGGGGGCGGCGCATCGGCCACGGAGGCGCGGCCGGGATCGCGCTTCTGGCACTCCAGGAGCACGTCGCGGGCAATGGGCGCCGCCACCGCCGAGCCGCCGCCGCCGTGCTCCACGATGACCGAACAGGCGTAGCGCGGCGCGTGGACCGGCGCATAGGCCACGAACAGGGCGTGGTCGCGTTCGCGCCATGGCCGGTTCTCGTTCTTGATCACACCGCCGGCGCGCTCGGCCATGGTGATGCGGCGGACCTGGGCGGTGCCGGTCTTGCCCGCCAGCTCCATCCCCGGTTCGGTGATGCGCGCCTTGAAGCCGGTGCCGTTGGGGCTGTTCGACACCTCGTTCATGCCGCGCAGAATGACGTCCAGGTTCTCCTTCTTCACGCCGATGGCCGGCCACGTGGTCTGCTCGTGGGGGCCCAGCTTGATCTGCTTGGTCAGGTGCGGCTTGACCGCATAGCCGCCGTTGGCCATGCGGGCCGTCATCACCGCAAGCTGCAAGGGGGTGGAGAGGACATAGCCCTGCCCGATGGAGGCCACCAGCGTCTCGCCCGGCTGCCAGGAGGTGCCGAGCTGCGCCAGCTTCCAGTCGCGGGTGGGGATCAGGCCCGGCCGCTCGTGGGGCAGGTCGAGCCCCAGGGGCTGGCCCAGGCCGAAGCGGTTGGACATCTCGGCAATGCGATCGACGCCGATGCGGCGCGCCACGTCGTAGAAGAACACGTCGCAGGAATGGCGCAGGGCGCCGACCATGTCGACGGTGCCGTGGCCGCCGCGCTTCCAGCAGTGGAACCGGTGGTCGCCCAGGTCCATGTGGCCGGGGCAGAACGTCGTGTGACGGGGGCTGATCAGGCCGGATTCCAGCGCGGCCAGCGCCACCACCATCTTGAAGGTGGAGCCCGGCGCGTACTGCCCCGCCACCGCCTTGTTGGACAGCGGCGTGGTGGGGTTGGACAGCAGCTCCTCCCACAGCTCGGCGCTGATTCCCATGGGGAACTGGTTGGGGTCGTAGCTGGGGTGGGAGGCCAGGGCGTAGATGCCGCCGGTGTGGACGTCCATCACGACGCAGGCCGCGCTCTGCTCCTGCGACAGGCGGGTCTGGACGAACTGCTGCAGGCCGATGTCGATGGTGAGCTGCACCTCGCGGCCCGGCTGCCCCTCGTCGCGCGACAATTCACGGATCACGCGGCCCACCGCGTTGACTTCGAGCTGGCTGGTGCCGGCGGTGCCGCGCAGCGCCTTCTCGTGATACTTCTCGATCCCGCTCTTGCCGATGCGGAAGCCCGGCAGCGACAGCACGGGGTCGCCGTTCAGCTCCGCCTCCGACACGGCGCCGACGTACCCCATCACATGCGCGATGGAGTCGGCGAAGGGATAATGGCGCAGTTCCCCCACCTCGATGGAGACGCCGGGAAGGTCGGGGGTGTTCAGCTCGATGGTGGCGACCTGGTCCCAGGTCAGGTTCTCGCGCACGGTCACCGGAACGTAGCGGCGCTTCTTCTGCACCTCGCGCAGGACGCGCCGGCGGTCGGCCTCGGTCAGCGGCACGATGCGGGCGATCTTATCCAGCGTCTCGGGCACGCTGCGGGTGCGCTCCGCCACCACCACGACGCGGTAGTTCTGCTGGTTTATGGCAAGCGGAATCCCGAACCGGTCGACGATCGGCCCGCGCGACGGCGCCACCAGACGCAGGCTGATGCGGTTCTCCTCCGCCAGCATCGTGTAGCGCTGCGACTCGACGACCTGGAGGTAGTAGAGACGGCCGACCAGCGTCGACAGCAGCCCCACCTTCAGTCCGCCCAGCAGCAGGGTGCGCCGGGTCAGGCTGCGGTAGCGGTCGGTGTCGCGGTCCATCGACGATCCTCCCCTCATGGGTCCGATCCTTCCCGCCCGGCTCACGGCTGCAAAAAAGCGCGGTGGATGCGGATGAACAGCCACGCGAACAGCGGGAACAGGACGATGGTCAGCAGCGCCTGATGAAAGCCCGCGTCCATCGGAAGCACCGTTGCATAATAGGCACTCAGGGCCGCCCATTGAAGCAGCGCCGCGCCCAGCGCGATCATGACGAACCCGAACCACAGCAGTGCGAAGGTGCTGGCCAGGAAGAAGCGGCGCTGGCTGAGCACCACCCAGTAGGCCGCCACCAGCACCAGCGCGTTCATGCCCAGCGGCGCGCCGCTCAACAGGTCCTCCAGCAGGCCGATGGCGAAGACCGCCAGCGGGCGCAGCAGGTCAGGGCGATGGATCACCCAATAATACACCGACATCAGCGTCAGCGCCGGTGCCACCTGGGTGTAGGCGGGGATGTGCAGCGGCACCATGGCGACCAGGACCAGCATCACGGTGACCGCGAACGGCGCCAGGTTGCGCCCGGCCCGGTCCAGGCGCTGCCACAGGGTGAGGGTCATTTCCACGCGTCGGCGCTTTGCGTTCCGTCGCCGGTCCCCTCACCCGCCGGCGGCGTGCCGAACTCCACCAGGCGCAGATGCTCCACCCGCGACAGATCGGCGATGGGGGTCACCTTGACGCCGCGGTCCCCCACCGAGGCGATGATGCCGATGGGAATGCCCGGCGGGAACAGCCCGCCGTGGCCGGAGGTCACCACCCGCTCGCCGGCCGCCACCGGCGCCTCCGGCGGCAGGTACATCAGCCGGGGCTGGTCGGTGTTGTCGCCGACCAGCACCGCGCGCAGGCGGGAGCTTTCCAGCGTCACGGGAATGCGGGAGTTGATGTCGGTGATCAGCAGCACCCGCGACGACCACTCCCCCACCTCGACGACCCGCCCGACCATCCCCGGCCCGGTGATCGCCGCCTGGCCCTTGCGCACGCCGTCCCGCCGGCCGGCCGTCACCACCAGCGTGCGGAAGAACGAGCCGCCGGGCGCGGCGATGACGCGGGCCGTGATGAAGGAAGCCGCCGGTTCCGGCGCGAAGTTCAGCAGGGTGCGCAGGCTGGCGTTCTCCGCCTCCATGCGCAGGGCCGCCTGCTTCCATTGCAGCAGGCGGGCGTTCTCGGAGCGCAGGCGCTGGTTCTCTTCGAAGACGTTGCGGATCTCCACCACCGATTCGACGGCCCGCGCGGCGGTCGCGGCCGGCCGGGACAGGGCGTCGAGAATCGGTGCGAAGGCGTCCGTCACCCGGGAGCGCAGGTTGTCGACGAGCACCGCGTCCACCTTCCCGGTCATCATCAACGCCACCGAGACGAGGACCAGCAAAAGGAAGGAAAAACGCTGAGCCAACGCCCGTAGCGGTGCCGCAAGTCGCACGACGGATCCGGAGGTTCTTGACTTCACTGGATGGTCCCGTCCAGGAATACGGACTTCCACCGCACGAGAGCGGTCTCAAGGCGAATAGGCGTCTGGATTATCCCTAAGGATTACACAATCAATAGGCGCTGACCAGAACGTTTTTCAGTGTCTTCATTTCTTCCAGCGCACGGCCGGTGCCCAGCGCCACGCAGCTCAGCGGATCGTCGGCGATCGACACCGGCAGGCCCGTGGCGTGCCGCAGCACGAAGTCCAGGTTGCCCAGCAGGGCTCCGCCGCCGGTCAGCACGATCCCCTTGTCGACGATGTCCGCGGCCAGTTCGGGCGCCGTGTGTTCCAGCGCCACCTTCACCGCCTCGACGATGGCCGACACCGGTTCCGCCAGGGACTCGGCGATCTGGCGTTCGGAGATGATCAGTTCCTTGGGCACGCCGTTCATCAGGTCGCGGCCCTTGATCTCCAGGATGCGGCCCTCGCCGTCCTCCGGCGGGCAGGCGGAGCCGATCTCCTTCTTGATCCGCTCGGCCGATCCTTCACCCACCAGCAGGTTGTGGGCGCGGCGGATGTAGCCGATGATCGCCTCGTCCATCTTGTCGCCGCCCACCCGCACCGAGCGCGAGTAGACGATGCCGCCCAGCGACAGCACGGCCACCTCGGTGGTGCCGCCGCCGATGTCGACGACCATGGAGCCGGTCGGCTCGGTCACCGGCAGGCCGGCGCCGATGGCGGCGGCCATGGGCTCCTCGATCAGGAAGACGCGGCGCGCCCCGGCGGCCTCGGCCGACTCCTGGATGGCGCGGCGCTCCACCGCGGTCGAGCCCGATGGCACGCAGATGATGACCTGCGGGCTGGCGAAGCTGCGGCGGTTGTGCACCTTCCGGATGAAGTGCTTGATCATCTCCTCGGCGACTTCGAAGTCGGCGATGACACCGTCGCGCAAGGGGCGGATGGCCTGGATGTTGCCGGGCGTGCGGCCCAGCATCATCTTGGCCTCGTCGCCGACCGCAAGCACCTGCTTCTTGCCGCGCACATTGGCAATAGCGACGACGGACGGTTCGTTGAGAACGATTCCGCGGCCCTTGACGTAGACCAGGGTGTTGGCCGTCCCCAGATCGATCGCCATGTCGGCGGACAGAACGCCGAGCAGTTTGGAAAGCATGGACCCGACTAGCTCTTCCTGTTGAGACGGCCTGACCGGAAGCCATTGCCGACGATCACGGTGGATCGCCGGCAACGGCCAAGGGTTCCATAGACGAACGCTCTGCCCCGCTCAAGCGGAGAGTGCGTCCGGTGCGGCCTTCTGGCGTTTGACCAAAAGTTTGTTCAGGGCATGGACGTAGGCGCGGGCCGACGCCACGAGGGTGTCGCTGTCGGCGCCCTGTCCGTTCACGGTCCGCCCGTCCTCCTCCAGCCGCACCGTGACCTCGGCCTGGGCGTCGGTTCCGGCGGTGACCGCGTGGACCTGGTAGAGCTGAAGGCGCGCGGTGTGGGGGACCAGGGCGGCGATGGCGTTGAAGGTGGCGTCGACCGGCCCGTTGCCGGTCGCCGTCGTGGCGCGCGGCTGCCCGTCCACCACCAGCTCCAGGGTGGCCGTCTGCGGCCCGCGGGAACCGGCGACGACCTCCAGCGCCACGAAGCGGATGCGGTCGGCCTCGTGGCCGATCTCGTCGTCGACCAGCGCCACGATGTCCTCGTCAAAGACGTCCTTCTTCTTGTCCGCCAGGTCCTTGAAGCGCTTGAACGCCTCGTCCAGCTCGGTGTCGGGCAGCTCGTAGCCCAGCTCGCGCAGCTTGGTGCGGAAAGCGTTGCGCCCGGAATGCTTGCCCATCACCAGCGTCGAGCGGTTCAGCCCCACCGACTCCGGCGTCATGATCTCGTAAGTCCCGGCGTGCTTGAGCATGCCGTCCTGGTGGATGCCGGATTCGTGGGCGAAGGCGTTGGCGCCGACGATGGCCTTGTTGGGCTGCACCACGAAGCCGGTCACCGCCGAGACGAGGCGGGACGCCTTCATGATCGCCTCGGTGTGGATGTTGGTCCGGTAGGGGAGCCGGTCGGCGCGCGTGCGCAGCGCCATCACGATCTCCTCCAGGGCGGCGTTGCCGGCGCGCTCGCCCAGGCCGTTGATGGTGCACTCCACCTGGCGGGCGCCGTTGGCCACCCCGGCCAGGGAGTTGGCCACCGCCAGCCCCAGGTCGTTGTGGCAATGGACCGACACGATGGCCTTGTCGATGTTGGGCACCCGGTCGAACAGCATGGCGATCAGGGCGCCGAACTCGTCGGGCACCGCATAGCCCACGGTGTCGGGGATGTTGATGGTGCGCGCGCCGGCGGCGATCGCCGCCTCAACGCAGCGGCACAGGAAATCATGCTCGGTCCGCGCCCCGTCCTCGGCCGACCATTCCACGTCGTCCACCAGGGAGCGGGCCAGCGTGACGCTGTCGCGCACCGTCTGCACCACCGCGTCCGGCTCCATCTGCAGCTTGTACTTCATGTGCAGCGGGCTGGTGGAGATGAAGGTGTGGATGCGCTTGCGCGCCGCCGGGGCCAGCGCCTCGGCGCAGCGCTCGATGTCGCGCCGCGTGGCGCGGGCGAGGCCGCAGACGGTGGAGGTGCTGATGATGCCGGCGATCGCCTGCACCGCCTCGAAGTCGCCCTGCGAGGCCACGGGGAACCCCGCCTCGATGACGTCCACCCCCATCTCCTCCAGCACCAGGGCGATGCGCCGCTTCTCCTCCAGGTTCATGGAGGCGCCGGGGGACTGCTCGCCGTCGCGCAGCGTCGTGTCGAAGATGACGACCGTATCGCCGGCGCCGTCGCTCAGGGGTGTGGTCATGGGCTTCGGGTCCTCGGCTGTGCCGGATGCGGAAACGGGGCTCGCGTGGAGAATGCCTGCACGGGACGCGCCGTGGGAGCCCGACAATGCCGGATCAGGGTTAATTTTTCGTCAAGCCGCCCCGCCGTCGGACCCGTGCTTTCTAGGCCGAATCCCCTACGACCCGCAATGGCATTGTGACACGAAAGCGACAGGCAATTTCGAAAGTGGACCGTTCACGCCCGTCCGGCGCGGGCGCGGTCCGTCGGAATGGGCCGGCCCACCCACCGTCCGGGCAGGCGACGCGCCGCTGCAGCGCCCCACCTTACCATCGGTACAGGACGCGCGAAAGGGAGGGACGCATGCTGCGGACCGTGCTGGCCGCGGGGCTCGTGGCCGGAGGAGTGATGCTGGCGTTGAACGCCCGCAGCGCCACCGGGGGCGGCGACGGCGTCGACCGGCTGTGGGCCGCCGTCGATGGCACCGCCGCGGCGATCCTGGACCGCCGCGAGGGGGATTGGCGCGGCCCCGGCTCCTCCTACGCGCCGGTGGGGGAGCGCTCGTACACCCTCAACCGGCTGCTGGACGAGGCGGTGGACCGGCTGTCGCAGGGCTCCGCCGCCGACCTGCGGGCCCGCATCGCCGGCTTGCGGCGCGACCTGGCGGCGCGCGAATCCGATGTCGCCCGGCTGCGCGCCGAACTGGCGGCGCTGCCGGAGGACCGTTGCGACGCCGCCGGGGTCGACGCGTCGTTCGTGGCCCGGCAGGTGTCCTGCCTGTTCGCCACGTCGCGCGGCGACCAGATCGAGCGCATCGCGCAGGCCCGCCGCGACATCGGCCACATGACGGAGGAGATCGACCGGCTGACCGGCGCCTTCGCGGCCTCCCTGACCGACGTCGGCATCGAGCTGACGCCGGAGCAGGTGGACGGCCTGCTGCGCCTGGCGACCGCCGAAAACATCGTGGCCGCCCACACCGTCTATGAGAATCTGCGCCAGGTGAACGCCGAGCTGCAGCGCGTCACCATCGCCAGCGACGAGTCCCTGGAGGTGGCACGGCGCTATTACGGGGTCTATGCGGTGCTGCTGGAGGTGGCGCTGCACATGCACGAGCGTTTCCTGGACACGGTCCGGCACGAACACCTGCCCCGCCTGGCCGGCATTGAGGCCGACGCCCGCCGCGCCCGGGCCGAGGCCGCCCGCCTGCTCGCCCGCGAAGGCGAGGGCCCGCTGAGCGCCCAGCTCGACGCCAACCTGAGTGCACTGGACACCACGCTGGAGGCGGCCGGCCTCTACCGCCAGACCCTGGAGGAGCAGTCGGCCGCCGTGTCGGCGGCGTGGGAGCGCGTCGCCCGCCAGCGCGACGTGGCGGTCAACACCTGGCGCACCGTGCGCGCCTCGGCCGACATGCTGGCGATGATGAGCGAAACCGGGCGCGCCTTCGAAACCCTGATGGATCTCCAGCTTCCACCCCCGCGCGCCTTCGCCAACCAGCAATTGGAGAGGGAGTTCGAGCGCCTGACGGCGCGGCTCGTGGCGGACCGGCGATAAGGGCGCCGGCCGCCGGAGCGGATCAGGTCCGCCCGGAGGCGACCTTAAGGGCAACGCCGCGGGCCTGCATGAACTCGGGCCGCCGGTCGACCAGACGGGGGCCGTCGTAGACCGCCCAGCCGCTCTGGAACCCCGCGGGCTCGTAGCGCAGATCGACGCGCTGGCCGCCGTGGCGCAGGGAGAAGTGATGGGCGGATTCTTTCGTCCAGGTGTGGGTATCCGACATTTTCATCCTCGGAACAGCGAGCGGTCCGTGGCTGGTATGGTAGGATACAAGTGTTAAGCGGGGTTTAACCGGGCAGCCCCTGACGCCTGCAATGAAGGGGTGCCCTACCCCTTCCGGCGCCGGCCGTCAGCCGCGCCATTCCTCCCGCAGCATGGCGTAGAGCACATGGTCGCGCCAGGCGCCGTCGATGCGCAGGTAGCCGCGGGCATAGCCTTCGTGGGTGAAGCCGACCTTTTCCAGCAAGCCCCGGCTCGGCTGGTTGGTGGGCAGGCAGGCGGCCTCCACCCGGTGCAGGCCGAGCTGGCCGAACGCGAAGTCCAGCACCAGGCGCGTACCGCCGGAGACGTAGCCGCGCCGGGCGTAGGGCTCCCCCACCCAGTAGCCGAGCGTCGCCATCTGGGCCACGCCGCGCCGGACGTTGGACAGGCCGATCCCGCCGACCAGCCGGTCGGTAGCGCGGTCGAACACCAGGAAGCTGTAGCCCTCGTCGTCCCGCCACTCCTGCGCCTGGCGGCGCAGCCGGCGGGCGAAGGCGGTGCGGGTCAGGGCGTCGGCCGGCCAGGTCGGCTCCCACGGGGTGAGAAAGGCGCGGGAGTTGGCGCGCAACTCCGCCCACTCCCGCCAGTCGCGCGGCAGCGGCGGGCGGACATAGCACGCCTGACCATCGATGCGGACGGCCGGGGGGCTGATCAACCCGGCGCCCAGCAGGCGCATCATAGGCGGTCCTCAGGCGAGGCGGGCGACGATCCGGTCATAGCTTTCCAGACGCCCCAGGGGCCCGAGCGCGGTAAGCGTCGGCCGGCTGCTCCGCAGGCGGCGCGCGGCGCGGCCGACCGCCTCGCGGTCGACGCCGTCGATGCGGGCGACGATCTCCTCCACCGGCACCGGCCGCCCGTAGACCAGAAGCTGCTGGCCGAGCTGTTCGCAGCGCGACATGCTGCTTTCCAGCGCCATCAGCGTCCCGGCCTTAAGCTGGGCCCGCGCCCGCGCGACCTCGTCCTCGGTCACACTGTCGCCGACCTTGCGGATCTCCTCGCAGACCACGGGCATCAGCTCGGCGACCTCCTCGTCGCCGGTGCCGGCGTAGACGCCGAAAACGCCGCCGTCGCGGTAACCGCCGGTGAAGCTGTAGATCGAATAGACCAGCCCCCGCTTCTCCCGCACCTCCTGGAACAGACGGGACGACATGCCGCCGCCCAGCAGGGTGGAGAGCACGGAATGGGCGTAGAAATCCGGGTCGTGTATGCCCACGCCGTCGAAGCCCAGCACCAGGTGGAGCTGCTCCAGGTCGCGCTCCTCGCGGAACTCGCCGCCGGTGTAGCGCGCGGGCTCCACCTCCGGCAGCGTGCCCGAGGGCAGGCCGGCGAAGGCCTTCTCCGCCATGGCGACGAACCGGTCGTGGTCGACGCGCCCGGCCGCCGACAGCACGATGGACGGACCGGCGTAGTGGCGGCCGACGTAATCGACGAGCGCCGCGCGCGGCAGCTTGCCCACGATCTCCGCCGAGCCCAGCACCGGCCGCCCCAGCGCCTGCCGGGGGAAGGCGGTGGCCTGGAAATGGTCGAAGATGATATCGTCGGGGGTGTCGGCCGCCTGGCCGATCTCCTGAAGCACCACGGTGCGCTCGCGCACCAGCTCCTCCTCATCGAGGACGGAGTGCTGGAGCATGTCGGAGATGATGTCGAGGGCGAGCGCCGTGTCCTCGTGCAGCACCTTGGCGTAATAGGCGGTGTGCTCGCGCGTGGTGTAGGCGTTGAGCTGGCCGCCGACGTTCTCGATCTCCTCGGAGATGCGGTAGGCGGAGCGCCGCTCGGTGCCCTTGAAGAGCATGTGCTCGACCAGGTGGGCGACGCCGTTGACCGCGGCCGCCTCGTTGCGGGTGCCGACGCCGACCCAGCAGCCCAGCGACACGGTGCGGACGTCGGGCATGGTGTCGGTGGCCACGCGCAGACCGTTGCTCAGCGTGGAGACGCGGACGCTGCTCATGCGGCCTCCGTGACGGCGCGGGCGCGCCGGGCAACGTAATCCTGCACGGCGGCGACGTCGTTGGGCAGGACGTCGAAGCGCTCCTCCCGCTCGAACAGATCGGCCAGGCGCGGCGGCAGGGCCGGCCGGCTGCCGGTGGCCTTCTCCACCGCGTCGGGGAACTTGGCGGGGTGGGCGGTGCCCAGCACCACCAGCGCCGCGGCGGGGTCGAGGCCGGCGTCATCGGCGGCGGCGCGCGCCGCCGCGACACCGACCGCCGTGTGCGGATCGACCGTGTAGCCGCACCGGACCTTCGTGCCGGCGACGGTGGCCATGGTGGCGTCCTCGTCCACCCGGTGGGCGGAGAAGGTGGCGAGCGCGTGGCGGAGCTGGTCGTCGGTCACACGGAAGCGCCCCTCGGCGCGGAAGCGGCGCATCGTCTCGTCGACCGCGGCGCCGTCGCGGCCGTGCAGGTCGAAGAGAAGGCGCTCGAAATTGCTCGAAATCTGGATGTCCATGCTGGGACTTAAGGTAGGCGTCACCGGCGTCATCGCCATGGTCCCGCTCTCGAAAAAGCGCGCCAGGATATCGTTGGTGTTGGAGGCCACCACCAGCCGTTCCACCGGCAGCCCCATGGCGCGGGCGGCGTAGGCAGCGTAAACGTTGCCGAAGTTGCCGGTCGGCACCACGAAGGCCAGCGGCCGGTCGGGCGCCCCCAGCGCCACCCCGGACGCGAAGTAATAGACGATCTGGGCCATGATGCGCGCCCAGTTGATGGAGTTGACCGCCGACAGCTTCAGCCGGTCGCGGCAGGCGGCGTCGTTGAACAGCGCCTTCACGATGTCCTGGCAGTCGTCGAAGGTGCCTTCCAGCGCGATGTTGTGCACGTTGGACGACAGCACCCCGGTCATCTGGCGGCGCTGCACCTCCGACGTGCGGCCGCGGGGGTGCAGGATGAAGATGTCGATGTTGCGCCGGTCGCGGCAGGCTTCGATGGCGGCCGACCCGGTGTCGCCCGAGGTGGCGCCCACCACCGTCACCCGCTCCCCGCGTTTGGCCAGCACATGGTCGAACAGGCGCCCCAGCAGTTGCAGCGCCACATCCTTGAAGGCCAGCGTCGGGCCGTGGAACAGCTCCAGCACCCAGGTCCGCTGGTCGAGCTGGACCAGCGGCACCACCGCGGCGTGATCGAAACCGGCGTAGGCGTCGCGCACGATGGCGCGGAACGCGTCTTCGGGAATGGCATCGCCCAGGAAGGGCAGCATGACTCGCACGGCCACCTCGTCATAGGGCAGACCGCGCATGGCCCGGATCTCGGCGGCGGAGAACTGCGGCCAGCTCTCCGGCACGTACAGCCCGCCGTCGCGGGCCAGTCCGGTCAGCAGAACATCCTCGAACCCCAGGACCGGGGCCGCACCCCGCGTGCTCACGTACCGCACAGACCACTCTCCCACCGATGAAGAGCGGTACTTAACGACAGCACCGGGCGAACCGCAAGCGGGTCGCGGGGGAATCCGCCTTTCGCGCCGCCGCGCCTACTCGGCCGCCTCGCGCGACCGGCGGCCGTCCTGCGCCACCTGCCAGCGCCACCTGCCAGCGCCACCTGCCAGCGCCACCTGCCAGCGCCACCTGAAGGATCTTCGACTGTTCTTGCACCCGTCCTTCGACGCGCGACACCCGGTCCGCCGCGTCCCGAATGTCGGTGCACGTATCCCGCAACGCGGTCCGCACGTCCCGGAGTTCCGCTTCCCGTTCCGGCGTCATGGCGCCCCTCTCGCGGCGGCGCCAACCGGCCCACGAATCAGCTTGGATCCGACGCGGGTCCGGCACCGGGGGAAGCGCAGCCACTCTGCGGCAACCTGTCGCACTTCATTCCCGACGGCCAAGCTCAACTATCGTCGATATTGCGGCGTGGAAGGCATTCCGCTATGCGGCATGGCGACGCATAGGCGGAATGGAAAGCCTTGTAAGCCGCCGCTCGAAAGGGCTAAATTTGAACTGCGGGAATTTGCCGCACGTGTGTGGTTATTTTCCGCGACGAGACATCACGGCCCGCCGGATCCGCCCGACCGAGCCCCGAACGCAAACGGGGTCGACACAACAAGGGCGAACGGAAGGGTCCGCGGGACGGGACAACCGCGGTCCGAGGCAGACCGCGGCAACGAGAAGGGTTGGGGATGAAGAGGCACACCATCCGCGCCGCCGGCGTGGCGGCGCTCATCAGCGCATTCTGTTCGTTGGGCGGATTGTCCGGCACCGCGATTGCCGGCCAGCCCCAGCCCTGGCAGTTGGGATTGCAGGAGCAGGCGTCCCCGGTCATGGGGCAGCTCGTCAGCTTCCACAACCTCCTGCTGGTCATCATCACGGTCATCACGCTGTTCGTGCTGGCGCTCATGGGCTACGTGATGTTCCGCTTCAGCGCCAAGCGGAACCCGCAGGCGACCAAGACCTCGCACAACACCCTGCTCGAAGTGGCCTGGACCGTCGTCCCGGTGATCATCCTGGTGGTGGTCGCCGTGCCGTCGTTCCGCGTGCTCTACTTCCTGGAGCAGGTGCCCGAGTCGGAGATGACCATCAAGGTGACGGGCCGCCAGTGGTACTGGGACTACGAATACCCGGACCACAACAACATCGCCTTCTCCAGCTACATGGTCCAGGAAGAGGACCTGAAGCCCGGGCAGCCGCGCCTGCTGGCGACCGACACCAACGTGGTGCTTCCGGTCGGTACCACGGTGCGCATCCAGATCACCGCCGGCGACGTCATCCACGCCTGGGCCATGCCGGCCTTCGGCATCAAGAAGGACGCGGTGCCCGGCCGGCTGAACGAGACCTGGGTGCGGATTGAGAAGGAGGGCCTCTATTACGGCCAGTGCTCCGAGATCTGCGGCGTCAACCACGGCTTCATGCCGATCACGGTCGAGGCCGTCTCGAAGGAGAAGTTCGCCGAATGGGTCGAGCAGGCGAAGCTCGCCTACGGCACCCCGAGCCGGGAAGTCGCGCAGGCGACGCCCGCCCGCTGACGCGGCACCCGGCGGCGTGAACGAACGACAAGACGGCTGCAAGGCCGACAAGAGGGACGAGATATGGGCAACGGGACTTCAGGGGCGGGTGCCGGCGCGCACGGTGATGCGCACCACGACCACCACACGCCAGGCTTCGTCGAGCGCTGGTTCTTTTCCACCAACCACAAGGACATCGGGACGCTGTACCTGGTGTTCTCCGTCATCGCCGGCCTGATCGGCGGCCTGTTCTCGGTGATCATGCGCGCCGAGCTGCAGGAGCCGGGCATGCAGTTCATCGCCGACGGCCAGGTGTGGAACGTGTTCATCACGGCCCACGGCCTGATCATGGTGTTCTTCGTGGTCATGCCGGCATTGATCGGCGGCTTCGGCAACTGGTTCGTGCCGCTCATGATCGGGGCGCCGGACATGGCCTTCCCGCGCATGAACAACATCAGCTTCTGGCTGATCGTGCCGGCCTTCCTGCTGCTGCTGGCCTCGGCCTTCGTCGGCCAGGGTGCGGGTACCGGCTGGACCATCTATCCGCCGCTGTCGGGCAGCATGGGGCAGAACGGGCCGTCGGTGGACATGGCGATCTTCGCCCTGCACCTGGCCGGCGCCTCGTCGATCCTGGGCGCGGTGAACTTCATCACCACCATCTTCAACATGCGCGCGCCGGGCATGACGCTGCACAAGATGCCGCTGTTCGTGTGGGCCATGCTGGTGACCGCCTTCCTGCTGCTGCTGGCCGTGCCGGTGCTGGGCGGCGCCATCACCATGCTGCTGACCGACCGCAACTTCGGCACCGCCTTCTTCAACCCGGAGGGCGGCGGCGACCCGATCCTGTTCCAGCACCTGTTCTGGTTCTTCGGCCACCCCGAAGTCTACATCATGATCCTGCCGGCCTTCGGCATCATCAGCCACATCGTGTCCACCTTCTCGCGCAAGCCGGTGTTCGGCTATCTCGGCATGGCCTACGCCATGGTGGCCATCGGCGTGGTCGGCTTCGTGGTGTGGGCGCACCACATGTACACGGTGGGCCTGGACGTCGACACCAAGGCGTACTTCACCGCCGCCACGATGATCATCGCGGTGCCCACGGGCATCAAGATCTTCTCGTGGATCGCCACCATGTGGGGCGGCTCCATCGAGTTCCGGGTTCCCATGCTGTGGGCGCTGGGCTTCATCGCCCTGTTCACCGTCGGCGGCGTGACCGGCGTGGTGCTGGCCAACGGCGGCATGGACGTGGCGCTGCACGACACCTACTACGTCGTCGCCCACTTCCACTACGTGCTGTCGCTGGGTGCGGTGTTCTCGATCTTCGCCGGCTGGTACTACTGGATCGGCAAGATGTCGGGGCGCCAGTATCCGGAGTTCTGGGGCAAGGTGCACTTCTGGACGACCTTCATCGGCGTCAACCTGATCTTCTTCCCGCAGCACTTCCTGGGTCTGGCCGGGATGCCGCGCCGCATTCCCGACTATCCCGACGCCTACGCCGGCTGGAACATGGTCTCGTCCATCGGCGCCTACATCGCCTTCGCCTCCACCCTGCTGTTCGTGTGGATCGCCTACCGCACGCTGACCAGCGGCGAGCGCGTCGGCGCGGCCTATTGGGATAGCCCGACCGCGACCACGCTGGAGTGGACCGTCAGCTCGCCGCCGCCGTTCCACGCCTTCGAGACGCTGCCGCAGGTGAAGTGAGGTGGCCGGCAGCCCCCGCAGCCCCTAAATGGGGAACGGGGGCTGCGCGGTTACCGAAGCGGGCGGCAACGACCGCCCGCGACACCGGAGGGAAGACAATGACGGATCTCACCGTCCAACAACGGGTGTCCGGCGCCACCGCCGGGGACTTCATAGAGCTTCTGAAGCCGCGCGTGATGTCGCTGGTGGTGTTCACCGGCTGGGCCGGGCTGATGGTGGCGCCGGGGGACATCCACCCGGTGCTGGCCGCGGTCGCCGTACTGTGCATCGCCGTGGGCGCCGGCGCGTCGGGCGCCATCAACATGTGGTACGACCGCGACATCGACGCGGTCATGGCGCGCACCGCCCGGCGACCGATCCCGTCGGGACGGGTCGATGCCGACGACGCGCTGGCCTTCGGCGTGGTGCTGGCGTGCGCCTCGGTGCTGGTGATGGGGCTGGCGGTGAACTGGGTGGCGGCGGCGCTGCTGGCGCTGGCGACCCTGTTCTACGTCTTCGTCTACACCATGTGGCTGAAGCGCCGCACGCCGCAGAACATCGTGATCGGCGGCGCCGCCGGCGCCTTCCCGCCGATGATCGGCTGGGCGGCCGTGACCGGCGGCGTGGACGTGGCGGGCATCCTGCTGTTCCTGCTGATCTTCCTGTGGACGCCGCCGCACTTCTGGGCGCTGGCGCTGTTCCGCAGCGGCGACTATGCCCGCGCCGGCGTGCCCATGCTGCCCGTCGTCGAAGGGCCGGAGACCACCAGGCGGCAGATGCTGCTGTACACCCTGCTGCTGCTGCCGGTGGCCGCCGGCCCCTGGTTCCTGGGCATCGCCGGCCCGGTCTACCTGGCGGGGGCGCTGGTGCTGGGCGGTCTGTTCGTGGCCAGCGCCGTGCGCGTCCTGCGCGCCACCGACGACAAGCCGGCCAAGCAGATGTTCGGCTTCTCGATCCTCTATCTGTTCCTGCTCTTCGCCCTGTTGGTGGGTGAGCGGATCATCGCGGGAGTGACGCCATGACGGAGATGACGATGACCGAGTCCGACGAGGAGCGCCGCCGCCGCCTGCGCGGGCGCAATCTCGCGATGCTGGCGGTCCTCATGGGGCTGGTGGCGCTGTTCTACGTGATCACGCTCGTCAGGATGGGCGGGAACTGATGGATGACACCACGCGACGCCGCAATCGCAAGCTGCTGATCTCCCTGTTCGGCCTGGTCGCCGGCATGATCGGTCTCGCCTACGCGTCCGTGCCGCTGTACGCGCTGTTCTGCCAGGTGACCGGCTTCGGCGGCACCACCCAGCGCGCCGATGCGGCGCCGGACACCGTCCTGGAGCGCACGATCAAGGTGCGCTTCAACGCCGACACCAACCGGGCCCTGCCCTGGTCCTTCCGGCCGGTGGAGCGGGAGGTGACGGTGAAGGTGGGCGAGACCCACATCACCAGCTACCGCGCCGCCAACCGCGGCGAGTCGCCGACCGTGGGCACCGCGGTCTACAACGTCACGCCGGACAAGGCCGGCATCTATTTCAACAAGATCGAGTGCTTCTGCTTCACCGAGCAGGTGCTGCATCCCGGTGAGGAGGTCGACATGCCCGTGGCGTTCTTCGTCGACCCCGCCATCGCGAGCGATCCGAAGATGGGGGACGTGAGCACCATCACGCTCTCCTACACCTTCTTCCGCGCCAAGGACGCCGAGGCGGCCCTGGCGCAGGTCAATGACGACTCGAACGACAAAGACAACCGACGGGCGACCACGCCCGCCACGAACTGATACCAGGACGGGGTTGGAGAACGATGGCCGACATCACGCACGACGGGCATGGGCCCGGCGCACCGCATGGCAGCGAGGGCATCCCGCAGCCGTACCATCTGCTGAGGCCCAGCCCGTGGCCGCTGCTCGGCGCCTTCGCCGGCGGCCTGCTGGCGCTCGGTCTGATCTTCTACATGCATTACGACACGGTCTGGCTGGCCGTCGCCGGCTTCCTGTCGGTGCTCGCCGTCATGGCCGGCTGGTGGCGCGACGTCATCAAGGAGTCGGTGGTCGAGAAGGCGCACACGCCCGTCGTCAAGATCGGCCTGCGCTATGGCATGGCGCTGTTCATCGCCTCCGAGGTGATGTTCTTCGCCGCCTTCTTCTGGGCGTTCTACGACGCCGCGCTGTTCCCCAAGGTGTTCGCGGACAACCCGCAGGGCGTGTGGCCGCCGCCGAACATCGAGACCTTCAACGCCTTCGAACTGCCGCTGATGATGACGCTGATCCTGCTTCTGTCGGGATGCACCGTCACCTGGGCGCATCACGCCATCATCGCCGGGCGCAACAGTGAAGCGTCGAAGGCGCTGGGCCTGACGGTGCTGCTGGGCGTGCTGTTCACCTTCTTCCAGGCCTACGAGTATTCGCACGCCCACTTCGGTTTCAGCGACGGGATCTATTCCTCCGCCTTCTACATGGCGACGGGCTTCCACGGCTTCCACGTCATCGTCGGCACCATCTTCCTGGCGGTGTGCTGGTGGCGGACGCTGAAGGGCCACTTCACGCCGGCCAGCCACTTCGGGTTCGAGGCGGCGGCCTGGTACTGGCACTTCGTCGACGTGGTGTGGCTGTTCCTGTTCGTGTCGATCTACTGGTGGGGGTCGTGACGCCGGTGGGCGACGATGATCACCCCACCGTGTCGCCGTTCACCGCGGGCCTGCGTTGCGCCTGCCCGCGGTGCGGCAAGGGACGTCTGTTCAAGGGTTACCTGACGGTGGCCGATCGCTGCGGCGTGTGCGGGCTGGAACTGGCCCGCCACGACAGCGGCGACGGCCCCGCCGTCTTCCTGATCTTCATCCTGGGCTTCCTGGTGGTGCCGGTCGCCCTGGTCGTGTCGCTGAACGTGGAGTGGCCGCTGTGGCTGCACGGGTTCATCTGGGGTGCCGTCATCCTGGGGTTGGCACTGGGCATGCTGCGCCCGGCCAAGGCCTATGTGGTGGCGCTCCAGTACCGTCACCGCCGCAGCGAGCTGGAGGACGGCGGGCCGTGACCCGCTCCTCCCTGTGGGCGACGCTGTTCGCCCTGCCCGCCATTCTGGTCATGCTCGCCCTCGGCACCTGGCAGGTGCAGCGGCTGGAGTGGAAAAACGAGCTGATCTCCCGGGTGCAGGAGCGCGCCGCCCTGCCGCCCGCCCCGCTGCCGGCCGCGCTGCCCGATCCCGCGTCCTTCGAATTCCGGCCGGTCACCGTCACCGGCCGCTTCCTGCACGACCGCGAGATGCTGACCGTCGCCCGGCCGCGCCAGGGCATGGCCGGCTACGAGGTGGTGACCCCGCTGGAGCGCAGCGACGGCGGCCCGGCGGTCCTGGTGAACCGCGGCTTCATCCCCATGGACCGCCGCGATCCCGCGACCCGGCCGGAGGGGCTGGTGACCGGCGAGGTGACCGTGCGCGGAGTCGCCCGCCTGCCCGCCGAGCCCGCCTGGCTGCACCCCGGCAACCCCGAACCGGGGACCGGCCCCGGCACCGTCTGGGGCTACGCCGATCCCCCCGCCATGGCCCGCGCCGCCGGCCTTGCCGCCGCGGCACCGCTGATCGTCGAGGCCCTGCCCGGACAGGCGCCGGGCGGTGTCCCCGCGGGGATCGAGCCGCGCCTGGAGTTGCCCAACAGCCACCTCCAGTACGCCGTCACCTGGTACGGGCTGGCGGCCACCCTGCTGGTCATCTACGGGATGATGATGGTGCGCGGCCGGCGGGACGCTTAGGCCCCCACCACCCGCTTGACCGCGTCCCGTACCGCCGCGGGCTCCACCGTGAAGTCGCAGTCGAACGCCAGCGCCCCGCGATTCGCGGCCGCCTCGCCGACCACCTGCCGGTAGGGCTGGCCGATCAGGCCGGCCAGGATGCCGTACTGGGGCAGGACGCAGCGCCCGTGGGTCAGCTCCACCACGCCGCACCCCGCCGGGGCGAACACGATCGCCGCGAAGCCACCGCCCACCGGGCCGACGATCAGCTCCGCCTCGCCCAGGATGCGAAGCTGCTCCGCCATGCCCATGCCGGCGGGCTCGAACCGCTCCACCCCCTCGCCCGCCAGGGCGTCCAGGATCGCCGCCTCGTTCAACACCGCCCGGTGGCCGGCGCCGCGGCGCGACAGATAGAGCCGCCGGCCCGGCCGGCGCAGCGGCGGGATGCCCAGCCGCTCGCGCAGGAAGGCCGCGTACTCCGGCGCCATGTACTGGAAGGCATGGGTCAGCGACGGCAGCCACAGGCGGCGCACGCGGGCCGGTGCGCCGGCCGGCAAGGGCGCCAGGCGGCCCGGGTCCACCCCCAGCCGGCCCAGCAGCCCGACGGCCGCCGGGTGAAGCGCCGGCGCCACGAGCAACGGCAACGCGGCCAGTTCGGGAAACCGCTCCAGGACCAGCAGGCGCGACAGCCAGTCCAGCACGTCGTGGGCGAAATTGCCGGAGCCGCCCAGCAGCACCGCCTCGTCGGTGTCCGCCCGCCGCTCCGCGCCCAGATCCAGCAGCACGCGGTCGTCTGCGGTGTGCAGCGCGTAGTCGGGCAGCAGCGTCAGGCTGCTGCGGGAATAGGCGTGGAGGCCGTCCAGCAGCAGCGCCTCCGGCCCGGCCAGCACCGCCAGGTTGGACGGCAGGACCAGCGCGTCATTGACGCGGGTCAGGAACAGCTCCGGCCGCCGGAAGGTCACCGTGTCCCAGCGGTGGAAGCCGGCGCGCACGCTCACCGTCCGCTCCGGCAGGACCCTGTGGTAGGGATGCCCGGCCACCGCTGCCTGCTCGGCAGCGGCGACGATGCGCGCGGGCTGCAGGTGTCCCGGGGTGCGTCCGGCCAGATGGGCCGCGCGCCGGTACCACGCCGCACCCGCCGCCGCGTCACCGGCGGCGAAGGCCGCGGCGGCCATGCGGTGGAGGTCCGCGCCGGCGGCGGGATCCCCGGCCAGCGCGGGCCGCAGCACCGCCACCGCCCCGCCGGCGCGGCCGAGCCGCAGCAGCGCCTCGGCCAGCGCGCCGCGGGCCGCCGCCAGCCCCGGCTCCAGCACCAGGGCGCGGCGCAGCAGCGGCGCCGCTGCGGCGGGGTCGTCGGCGTCCAGGAACAGCACCGCGCGGTTGACCAGGGGGGCCGCCCGATCCGGCCGGAGCGCCACCGCCGCGGCGAAGGCACCCGCCGCCTCCGCTTCCGTCCCGAGCGCACGCCCGGCTTCACCGAGGCCGGTGCGGGCCTCGACGGACAGGGGGTCGGCGACCACGGCGTCCCGCCAGGCATCACGGGCCTCCCCCGTGCGCCCCAACGCCTGCAACAGGGCGGCCCGGCCGCGGGCGGCGCCGGGATGGCCGGGGCGCACGGCCAGGGCGCGGCCGTACCGGACCAGCCCCTCCCCCGCCCGGCCCAGCGCCCGCAACGCGTTGCCGCCGTTGGCCCAGGCCGCCGCGGCGCCGGGATCGAGGACCGTGGCGTCGCGCAGCAGCGCCGCGGCCGCGGCGGCGTCGCCCCGTTCCAGGCGCAACGCGCCCAGCAGGTTGCGCGCGTCGAACAGGTCCGGCACCGCCGCCAGGATGGCACGGTAGAGCCCCTCCGCCGCCTCGTGCCGTCCGGCGCGGTGGTGGTCCAGGGCGAGCGCCAGCGCGTCGCCGACGGTCATGCCCCCACTTGCCGCCATGCCCCGCTCCCCCCCACTATCAGGGGAGCGGCTTACCACGGCCGCCCCCCGCCCTTCCATCACGCCGCCACGGACCCCCCGCCCATGATGACCGCCTACCGGGAGCTGGAACGCCGCTTCGCCCGCATCGCCGCCATCGGCGGTGCCATCGGCATCCTCGGCTGGGACACCCAGACCATGATGCCCACCGGAGCGGCCGATGCCCGCGCCGAACAGACCGCCACCCTCTCCGTCCTGGCCCACGAACTGCTGACCGCACCGGAGGTCGGCGACCTGCTGGCCCGGGCCGACTCCGACGGCGGGCTGGACGCGTGGCAGAGCGCCAATCTGCGGGAGATGCGCCGCACCCACCGGCACGCCACGGCGCTGCCCGCCGATCTGGTGGAGGCCACCAGCCGCGCCATCTCCGCCTGCGACATGACCTGGCGGACGGCGCGGGCGCAGAGCGACTTCGCGCTCCTGTTGCCGTCCCTGGAGGAGGTGCTGCGCCTGACCCGCGAGGGGGCGGTGGCACGGGGTGAGGCCCTGGGGATCAGCCCCTATGACGCGCTGCTGGACGAGCACGACCCCGGTGCCCGGGCGGAGCGGATCGATACCCTGTTCGACGATCTCGCCGCCTTCCTGCCGGGGCTGCTGGCCGGGGTGTGCGAACGGCAGGCGGCGGAGCCGCCGGTGATCGTCCCCGAGGGTCCCTTTCCCGTCGCCGCGCAGCGCGCACTGGGGGAGCGGCTGATGCAGCGGGCCGGCTTCGACTTTGCGCGCGGGCGGCTCGACGTCAGCCTGCACCCGTTCTGCGGCGGTGCCGACGACGACGTGCGCATCACCACCCGCTACGACGAGGCGGATTTCACCGGCGCGCTGATGGGCGTGCTGCACGAGACCGGGCACGCCCTCTACGAACAGGGCCGGCCACGGGATTGGATGGGCCAGCCGGTGGGACAGGCCCGCGGCATGGCCGTGCACGAGTCGCAGTCGCTGATCGTGGAGATGCAGGCCAGCCGCTCGCCGGAGTTCCTGAGCTGGCTGGCCCCGGTGGTGCGCGAGGCGTTCGGCGGGTCCGGTCCGTCGTGGGAGACCGACAACCTGCGCCGGCTCTACAGCCGGGTGCGCCCCGGCTTTATCCGCGTCGACGCCGACGAGGTGACCTACCCCGCCCACGTCATCCTGCGCTACCGGCTGGAGAAGGCCATGGTCGCCGGCGACCTGCCCCTGGCCGATCTGCCGGCCGCCTGGAACGCCGGCATGCGCGATCTGCTGGGGATCGAGCCGCCCGACGACCGGCGGGGCTGCCTGCAGGACATCCATTGGCCGTCGGGGGGTTGGGGCTATTTCCCCAGCTACACCCTGGGCGCCATGACCGCCGCCCAGCTTTTCGAGGCCGCCTGCACCGCCGACGCCGACGTCCGCCCGGCCCTGGCGCGCGGCGACCTGGCGCCGCTGGTGGGCTGGTTGCGGGTCCACGTCCACGGCCGGGGCTGCCTGCCCGACTCCACCGACGCCCTGCTGACCGCCGCCACCGGCCGACCACTGGACGTCGGCGTGTTCCGGCGCCACCTGGAGCGCCGCTACCTCGACGGCTGAGGCGGTTCAGGCGTCCGGCGCCCGTGCCGCCAGCCGTGCAGCAACAGCATGGCGACCCCGCCGGTGATGCCGATGTCGGCCACGTTGAACGTCGGCCAGTGCCATCCGAAGGCGTGCAGGTCCAGGAAGTCGGTCACCGCTCCCTGGCGGACACGATCGACGACGTTGCCGACCGCTCCGCCGATGACGGCGCCGAGGGCTCCCGATTCCGCCCGGCTGGTGGTGCGCGAGGCCCACACGCCCAGGAGCGCGACGATCGCCAGGGCCAGGCTGCTGAGCAGCCAGGGCCCTGCCGCCCCATCCCCGAGCAAGCCGAAGCTCACGCCACGGTTGAAGCCGAGGGTCAGATTGAAGAACGGGGTGACGTCCACCACGCGCGGCGGGTCCATGACGTGTGCAAGGATCACCCATTTGGAGCTCTGGTCCGCGATGACCGTGAGCAGTGCGACGGCCGCCGCCGGCCGGAGACCCGGCCACCCGGTCGATGCGGTTCCCGGATCGGGCATGCTTCCCTCCCTCACGTGCCCCGGCGGAGCAGGCGCAGCGCGTTCAGGGTGACGAGGATGGTGGCCCCGGTGTCGGCCAGGATCGCCAGCCAGAGGTCCGTCACCCCGGTCAGCGTGGTCACCAGGAAGACCGCCTTCAGCCCCAGGGCGACGGCGACGTTCTGGTGGATGTTGGCCATCGTCGCCCGCGACAGGCGGACCAGGGCGGCGGCGTCGGTGACGCGGTTGCCCAGCAGCGCTGCGTCGGCGGTCTCCAGCGCCACGTCCGTGCCGCCGCCCATGGCGACGCCGACGTCGGCCGCCGCCAGGGCGGGGGCGTCGTTGATGCCGTCGCCGACCATGGCGACCGGCCCCCGGGTCCGCAGCGCCGCGATCTCCCGCAGCTTGTCTTCGGGCAGCAGGTCCGCCTTCACGTCGATGCCGAGGCTGCGGCCGATGGCCTGTCCGGTCCGGCCGTTGTCGCCGGTCAGCATGACGCAGCGGACGCCGAGCCCGCGCAGGGCGGCGACGCCGGCGGCGGCGTCCGGCCGCGGCTCGTCGCGCAGGGCGATGAGGCCCACCGCCCGGCCATCGGCGAGAACGACGACCACGGTCTTGCCCTCGCCCTCCAGGGCCGCGATGCGGTCGGCGGGGATTTCGTCCGGACCGCCGTGCCGGGCGGCGTGGCGCGGCGAGGCGACCTCGATGAGTTTCCCGGCCAACACCGCCTGCGCCGCCTTTCCGGGAACGGCCTTCTGGTCGCGTGCCGGGCGGAGCGGCACCCCGTCGGCGGCCGCGCGGTCCAGGATGGCCCCGGCGATGGGGTGGCCGGAGCCGTTCTCCACCGCCGCGGCGAGGCCGAGCAGCGTGCGTTCGGTTCCCGTCAGCGCAACCAGATCGGTCACCCGGGGGCGCCCCTGCGTCAGCGTGCCGGTCTTGTCGAAGGCCACGGTCCGCACACGGCCGATCGCCTCCAGCGCCGCGCCGCCCTTGATGAGAAGGCCGCGCCGCGCCCCGCCGGCGATGCCCGAAGCGATGGCCGCCGGGGTGGACAGAACCAGGGCGCAGGGGCAGCCGATCAGCAGCAGGGCGAGGCCGCGGTAGATCCAGGTGTGCCAGTCCGCCCCGAAGCCCAGCGGCGGGACGACGACGGTCAGGGCCGCCACCGCGATCACCGCGGGCGTGTAGCGCGCGCTGAACCGCTCGATCCAGCGGGCCGTGGGCGACTTGCCGGCCTGCGCCTCCTCGACCAGGTGGATGATGCGCGCGATGGTGTTGTCGGCCGCCGTCCGGGTCACCCGCACCCGCAGCGCGCCGGTGGCGTTGATGCCGCCCGCGAAGACGGGGGAGCCCGCCTGCTTGGGAACGGGGACGGACTCGCCGGTGACCGGGGACTCGTCGACATCGGACTCGCCCTCGACGACCTCGCCGTCGGCGGGCACCCGGTCGCCGGGCCGGACCAGCACCACCTGGCCGACGGCGAGGCGCGCTGCCGGGACCTCGCGGGCGGACTCGCCGTCGATGAGCAGCGCGGTCCGGGGCACCAGGCCCGTCAGCGCCCGGATGCCCGATCGGGCGGTGCCGGCGGCCACGCCTTCCAGAAGCTCGCCGACCGAGAACAGCAGCACCACCACCGCCGCCTCCGCCGTCTCGCCGATCACCAGGGCGCCCAGGGTGGCCACGGACATCAGCATCTCGATGCTGAAGGGAGAGCCCGCGCGGGCGAGCAGCAGCGCACGGCGGCCGAACACCGCCAGGCCGACCAGGGCGGCGGGCACGAACGCCACGTCCTCCGCCGCCGGAGCCGCCAGGGACGTCCCGAATCCCGCAGCGACCAGAACGCCGATGAGGATGGTCAGCCGGCCCTTGGGCGTGCTCCACCACGGCCGCTCCGCGGGCGCGGGCACGCCGTCCGCCTCCCCGCCGGCGCCGTCAGCGACGATACGCAGGTCGCCCAGGGGTTCGACCCCGAAGCCGAGCGTGCGGACGGTGTCCTCGAGCGTCGCCCGCGGCGTCATCGCCTCGTCCAGCGTCAGCCGCAGGACTTGCGTGTGAAAGTTCAGGCCGATGTCCTCGGCACCCGGAATGCGGCGCAGCGCGGCCTCGACCTTGCTGACGCAACCGGGGCAGTCCATGCCCGCCACCCTATAGCGAAGGGGCTGTCTGACCCCGCCGGCCACCGCGGCCGAGGAAACGTCCTGCATGTCGCTCTCCGTCCGACACAGAAGCGGCATGCGTCATCCGGGGATGCGCACCCGCCCGTCATCCGGTAGCATCGACCCTGAAGTGACTATAGGGTCAAGAGGGCATGAGCGCGAAAAAGGACCTGTCGATCGGCGCCCTGGGCAAGCTGACCGGCACCAAGGTGGAAACCATCCGCTTTTACGAGCAGATCGCCATCCTCCCTGAGCCCGCCCGCACGGCCGGGAACTATCGGGTCTATGGCCATGATCATGTCCGGCGCCTGACCTTCGTGCGCCGGATGCGCGACCTCGGGTTCCCGCTGGAGGCGGTGCGGGCGATGCTCGATCTGGCCGACCAGCCGGACCGCCCCTGCGGCGAGGTCGATGCCCTCGTTCTCGATCAGCTTCACGAGGTCGAGCGTAAGATCGCCGACCTCGAACGGCTGCGCGACGAACTCAGCCGCCTGGCCACCCAGTGCCGCACCGGTGGCCGCATGGCGGACTGCCGCATCATCGAATCCCTGTCGCCCCACGGCGAGGACGGCCGGTGCTGTTCTTCTACGCGGTCAGGATAATCCTGACCGCTGCGTTCAAACGCCACGCAGGCTTCGGCCCTATCGGGCCGCGCCGGCAGCGGTCAGGCCGTGCGCAGCAGGTCGGCGAAGCGGCGCGCCGCCTCGATGTCGGCGCGCAGGCCGGCGCGGCGGGTCGTCGCCTCGGGGTCCTCGCCCCACTGCTCGATCTGGTAGTTCTCGTCGAGCTGGGAGGCGTCGAACGCCTCGGCCGCGTCGAGCCGGCGCTCCAGCAGGGCCAGCGCCACCACCAGCGAGCCACAGGCGGAGGTTGCCGACTGGAGCGCCGCCAGCATCCAATCGTCGTGGGCCGCCACCGCGTGGCGCAGGGCGCGCGTTGCCGCCTCGGGCTGGGGCTGCGGCATCAGGCCGGCGCAGACGTGCAGCGGCGCGTCGTAGCGCAGCATGGCCCAGTCCAGCAGCGGCTGCCAGACGCGGGCCTGGCGCTCCACCAGTTCCCGCGGGTGTTCGGCGCGGTAGCACAGCAGGTCGGTCTCGGCGTAGCGCGCGACGTCGGCGATCACCGCCTCGCGGGTGGCGCCGATCACGTCCACCGCCGTCGCGGCAAGCTGCATCAGCGGCATGGTGCGGGGGGCCACCTGATCCCCCTGGGCCGCCCATTCGTCGGCCACCGCGCGGGCCAGCGCCGGCGTGGCGAACGGCAGCGGCGCCTTGGCCGGGCTGCGCACCGCACGGCCGTCCAGCCGCACCTCCCACCCGGCGTCCACCGCCGCGACATCCACATTCGTGTAAAAGCGCTTCATGCCTTCCGATCCTCAGGAACGGGTATCACCGTTCAACAACTCCAGCACCGCCCCGGCCACTGCGGCGCCGTCCCCGACGATGCGGGCGGCCCCGGCGGCCACCAGTTCCGGCACCGCGTGGTATCCCCAGGACACGCCCACCGACGGGATGCGGGCGGCGCGCGCCATCTGGATGTCGTAGGTGGTGTCGCCGATCATCACCGCGCCGGCGGTGTCGACACCGGTCTCCGCCAGGGCGCGGCGCACCATCTCCGGGTGCGGCTTTCCGGGGACGACATCGGCGGTTTGCAGCGTCACGAAACGGTGGCGCAGCCCGTGCGCCTCCAGCACCGCCAGCAGCCCGCGCCGGGACTTGCCGGTCGCCACGCCCAGCAGCACGCCGGCGGCGTCCAGCACATCGAGGGTGGCGCGGATGCCGGGGAACAGCGGCTCCGGCGGCTCGCTCCGCCGCAGGTCGAAGAAGGCGTCGCGGTAGCTGCCGGCGATGGCGCCGTGGCGCTCCTCCGGCAGGTCGGGCAGCAGCAGGGCGATGGCCCGCTCCAGCGGCAGGCCGACGACCCGGCGCACCGCCTGCGCCTCCGGCGCGTCCAGCCCGTGCAGCCGCCAGGCGGCGGCCATGGCGGCGACGATGAGGTGCTGGCTGTCGACGAGGGTGCCGTCGCAGTCGAACAGGGCGAGGTGCAGGGACGATGCCATCGGCGGGCGCAACGAAGCTTCGGCAGGGTGGCGGGCGGTCGCGATCATATGGCCGGCGGCGCCCGGCCCCGCAAGGCCGGACGCCGCCGCCCTGTCACTCGAACGCGGCGAAGGGGTCCTCGCGCAGGTTGGCGCTGAAGCCCAGGTAGCGCCACGTCGCCGCCATGTGGTCGGGCAAGGGGGCGGTCACGTCGATGGTCCGCCCGCCGCGCGGGTGCGGCAGGATCAGGCGGCGGGCGTGCAGGTGCAGCTTCTTCGCCACCTCCGCCCCCGGCAGGAAGGCGTCCTGCCCGCCGTACTTGCCGTCGCCCAGGATCGGCGTGCCGATGGCCGCCATGTGGACGCGAAGCTGGTGGGTGCGCCCGGTCAGCGGCCACAGGGCGACGAAGGCGGCGGACTTGCCGGCGTTCTCCACCACGGTGTAGAGGCTGACGGCGCGCTTGCCGTCCTCGGCGTCGGTGGCCACCCGCTCGCCGTGGGCGCCGCCCTCCTTGGCCAGCGGCAGGTCGATCTTGCCCTGATAGGGCTTGGGCACGCCGGCGGTGGCGGCCCAGTAGATCTTGCGCACGTCGCGGCCGCGGAACATCTCCGCCAGCTTCGCCGCCGCGAAGCCGGTGCGCGCCAGCAGCAGCACGCCGGAGGTGTCCTTGTCCAGCCGGTGCACCAGCTTCGGCCGCTCCGCCGCACCGAAGCGCAGGGCGTCGAGCATGGCGTCCAGATGGCGCGACGTGTTGGTGCCGCCCTGCACGGCCAGCCCCGGCGGCTTGTCGATGGCGATGACGTCGTCGTCCTTGTAGAGGACGCGGGCCTGCAGCGCCTCGGCGTCGCGCGACGTGACCGCCGCGGGCGCCTTCGGCTTTGCCGGGGTGTCGGCGGGAACGGTCAGCGGCGGCACCCGCACGCTCTGCCCCGGCGCCAGCCGGGTGCCGGCCTCCGCCCGCTTGCCGTCCACCCGCACCTGGCCGGTGCGCAGCAGGCGCTGGAGGTGACCGTGGGTCAGGTCGGGGAAATGGCGCTTGAACCAGCGGTCGAGGCGGATGTCGGCCTCGTCGGCGCTGACGGTGCGCGTTTCGACGGCGCTCACAGCACGGGCCCCGCCAAGGAGCGCACCAGCGCCAGGCCGGCGAAAAAGCCGGTCACCGTCAGGACCAGCGAGGCCGCCATGTACATTCCTGCCTCCAGATAGGCGTTGCGCCCGACCAGCACGCCGATGTCGAGCGCGAACGAGGAAAAGGTGGTGAAGCCGCCGAGCACGCCGACCATCACCAGGGCCCGCAGCTCCGGCGACGGCGACCAGACCAGCGCCGCCAGCTCCGCCAGCACCCCCATGACGAAACAGCCGGCGACGTTGACCGTCAGGGTTCCGTAGGGAAAGCCGGTGCCCAGCCAGTGCCCCACCGTCACCATGGTCAGGTACCGCCCGACCGAACCGAGCGCTCCGCCGGCGGCGACGGCAAGAATGGTGGAAACCGACACGGACAGTCCCCTTCGGCGGATTCGCCCGGCCCCGACGGCGAACGGAACGGCGCAAGCCCCGTCCTTTGCCAGCACCGCGCCGGCAAATCCAGGAGAATCGACGCACGGCCGCCCCGCGACGAACGGCCCGCCGCGGGCGCGGGAAAACACCCCCGGACTTAAGGTCAAATTAACCATGTGATGCCAACAATCCCGGCGGATTCGGGAAACACCGGGAGAGTATGGATGCACCGATGGATGGGCCGTGGTCTGCTGGCCCTTGCGCTGCTGACGGGGGCCGGCGCTGCCGCGGCGTCGGACCAGTGCCCGCTTCCCGCCGGGACCGATCAGGCCGCCGCCGGCCTGACCCGCACCCGCGAGGCGCTGGCCACCCGGCGCCCGGTGAAGGTGGTGGCGCTGGGCTCGTCGAGCACGGAAGGCGCCGGCGCCTCCGGACCGGCGGCGACCTATCCGGCCCAGCTCAAGGAGATGCTGAGCCGCGCGTACGTCCCGGCGCCGGTTGAGGTGGTCAACCGGGGCAAGGGGGGTGAGACCGCCGCCGCCAACCTCGCCCGCTTCGACCGCGACGTGCTGGCGGAGAAGCCGGACCTGCTGATCTGGCAGGTGGGCACCAACGACAGCGTGCAGCGCGTCCCCCTGGCCGCCTTCGCCGCCACCGTGCGCGACGGCGTGGCGCGCGCCCGCCGCGCCGGCGCCGACCTGATCCTGATGAACCCGCAGTCCTTTCCGGGCGAGACGCGGGTCGGCTCCTACCGCGCCTATGTGGACGCGGTGCGCGACCTGGGGCGGGAGCTGAACGTGCCCGTGCTCGACCGCTACGGCATCATGAAGTGGTGGCTGGACAGCGGCACCTTCACCGCGGACACCATCCTCAGCAGCGACGGCTTCCACATGCGCGACCCGAGCTACCGCTGCGTGGCGGAGTTCCTGGCGGAGATGATCGCCACCCCCGTTCCGGAGGAGCGCCGCACGACCGCCGCCCGCTGACCGCCGCCCGCGTCCGAAAAAGGACACAGGCGAGGCACAGGAACCTTTCCCGGAAGCCGCCGTTCCCCTTCCGCTTATCAGCGCATCCGAAACAACGGTGCGAGGCGGTCCGTGAAAGCCGAGCGCGACGGGCGAGTCGATTTCTACCGGGGCCTTGCCCTGGTGTTCATCTTCTGGGACCACACGCCGGGCAGCATTCTGGGAATGCTGTCCATGCGCAACTTCGGACTCAGTGACGCGGCGGAGGTCTTCGTGTTCCTCGCCGGCTACAGCGCGGCGCTGGCCTATGGCGGCGTGCTGCGGCGCGACGGCTGGGCGGCGGCGGCCATGCGCGTCCTGAAACGCGTCTGGACCCTGTACGTGGCCCACATCTTCCTGCTGGTGCTGCTGACCGGCATCGTGGTGCTGGCCAGCGCGCGGGTTCACGGCCGGGATTTCGTGGCGGAGTTCAATCTCGACTACTTCGTCACCCAGACGCCCGTGGCCCTGGTGGACGCCCTGATGCTGCGCTTCAAGCCGGGGTTGATGGACCCCTTGCCCCTCTACATCGTGCTGCTGGCCCTGCTGGTCCTGCTGCTGCCGGTGCTGGTGCGGTGGCGGGGCGCGGCGGTGGCGGCGTCGGCGGTGCTTTACGTCGCGGTGCCGGTGTTCGGCTGGAACCTGCCGGGCCGCGACGGCGAGGTGTGGTTCTTCAATCCCCTGGCGTGGCAGTTCCTGTTCGTCCTGGGCGCCGCCGCCGCGTCCCGCCCCGCCGACGCCGGACCCCGGCGGGTTCCCGCACCGCTGCTGGCGGGCGCCATCGGCGTCCTGGTGCTGGGTGGGCTGCTGGCCCTGTCGTGGCGCATCCCCGCCCTGCACGACGCACTGATGCCCGCCGTGGTCGCTGATCTGATCTATCCCGTCAGCAAGACCGACCTGCACCCCCTGCGTCTGCTGCATTTCCTGGCCCTGGCCCTGTGCGCGGCGGCGCTGGTGCCCCGCGGATCCTGGCTCGACCATCCGTTGAGCGCGCGCATGCGCCTGATCGGCCGCCACTCCCTGGAGGTGTTCTGCCTGGGCGTGATCCTGGCCCCCCTGGCGGACGTGGTGAACACGGTGGCCGGCGACGGCATCCCCGTGCAGGTGGCGACCGGGCTCGCCGGCGTGGCGATGATGGTGGCCCTCGCCCGTCTGATCGAGTGGAGCCGCACCCTGAAGCGGCCGGCCGGTGGCGCAGCGACGGCGGACCGCTTCCCGGTCGCCGCGGCCGGCAGCGCCTGATCCGGCCGGGCGCGCCACCTCTGGTGCAGTGACGGCGGCTTTGCCAGAGTGGCGGTGACCCTATCCGGAGCCACCGCCCATGCCCAACCGCCCCGCCGCCCTGCCGGCCAACGCCGCCCTCCTTCTCATCGACCTGCAGCGCGCCATCGACGATCCGCGCTGGGCGGTGCACGGGCCGCGCAACAACCCGCAGGCGGAAGGCAACGTGGCGGCCCTGCTGGCGGCGTGGCGCGCGACGGGGCGCCCGGTGGTCCATGTGCGCCACGATTCGCAGGAACCGGACTCCCCCTACCGCCCGACCACTCCCGGCCACGCCTTCAAGCCCGAGGCGCAGCCCCTGCCCGGCGAACGCGTGGTGGCCAAGACCACCAACAGCGCCTTCATCGGCACCGGCCTGGACGCCTGGCTGGTCGAACACGGCATTGCCACCCTGGTGGTCGCCGGGGTGCTGACCAACAACAGCGTCGAGGCGACCGTGCGCATGGCCGGCAACCTGGGCTTCGACACCATCCTGGCGGCCGATGCCGGGTTCGCCTGCGCCCGCCGTGACCGCCGCGGCCGCGTCTGGCCGGCCGAGGACGTGCACGCCCTGTCCCTGGCCAACCTGGAGGGCGAATACGCCCGGATCATGGATACGGCGGAGATCCTGGCGCTGGCGGAGCGCCGGGGCTGACCGCCGCCATCCCCGCCCCTTCGGCCCCGACCCCGAAGATCCATCCCTCGCGGCGGCGGGCCTCCTCGTCGAGGGCCGGCGGCGACCACACGGCCGGGTGCCCGGCCAGAAACCGCAGGCCGGCGGCGGACACCAGCGCGTCGGCGTCGTGGTCGCTGACCGCGTCGGTAAGGCCGGCGGGGGCCGAGCCCAGCCGGGCCAGGGCGGCGTCCACGTCGGCCGCCGCGCGGATCTTGCGCTGGCCGAAGCCGGCGTGCCGGAGGAACAGGCGCGGGTAGATCTCCACCAGCACGGTGGCGCCCGGCCGCGGTGTCTCGAAGGGCCAGACGGCAACCCCGCCGCCGCCGCGGGCGCGCAGGCTGCGCAGCAGCCGCATCCCCGCCAGCGCGCCGCGCCCCACCTGCTTCGACCCGATCAGCTTGAAGGGGCTCTGCGGGCTGCCGAGTCCGTCGGCGCGGCAGCGGTGCTCGGTGCCGCGGTGAGGATCGCCGTAGCCCGCCGGGCGGGTGCCGGCCAGCCAGAAATCGCCGGCGTAGGCGGGATGCTCGGCAAAGGGGCCGCCGAGGAAATCCGGGTGCCCGGCGGTCACCCGTTCCACCAGATCCCACAGGGCGAAGGCATCGGCGGCGCCGTAGCGCCCGGCCACCGCGAAGGGCAGCGAGAAGGCGCAGTCGATCCCGACCAGCGCCGGTTCCTCCGCCGCCACCGTCAGCAGCCAGTCGTGCACCGCCGTGCGCGACCACCACCGCCCGCCGGCGGGCGGCGGCACCGGGTGCGGCGCCCCGTCGCCGGGCGTGCATTCCGCCACCGCCACCCCGGCGTAGCGCGGTCCCTTCGCTCCGGACCAGTCGATGGCGATGAAACGGGAAAAGGACAGGCTCACCGCGCCTCGCTCGGCACGCCACGGACCGGCAGCGTCCCGGTTTCGCCGGAGCGCCGCCACGGCTTGGCACGGTACCACGCCGCCACCCGCGCCGACAGCAGCAGGACGGCCACGCCGACGATCGATGCCGACACCATGGCCGCAGCACCGCCGCCGGTTTCCACCGCGTAGATCTCCCCTGCGCGCGACAGCACGGTGCCGATGCAGAACACCGGCAGCGCCTGCGCGCCGCACAGGGCCACCGCCCGCGCCGGCGCCCATTCGGCCAGGCGGGTGTCGGCGGGGATGAGGTCGACCACCGCATAGACAAGCGCCAGGGCGTGCAACAGACGCCATGGCGACAGGTCGGCCTTGTCCATGGCCGGCAGCACCCCGTCGGGCACGAGCCTCCAGCCCTCAAGGCCGGGGATGTCGCACCAGGGCGCCACCGCCACGAAGGCGATGGCCAGATACCCCCACGCCGCCGCCCGCAGCGCGGGGCTGCGCGGCACCACCCGCTCGCTCCGGCCGGCCGCCAGGCCGGTGACGATGCCGATGACGAACAGCAGTTGCCAGGCGAAGGGGTTGAAGAACCAGGTGCCGTCCAGCGGCGTGTTGGGCAGCGTCAGGCCGAGGGCGCGTGCCGCCCCGTACACCGCCAGACTGACCGCCAGGGCGGCGGCCGGGGACCGGCGGGCCAGCGGCAGCATCACCGGCACCAGGGCCAGCAGCACCACGTACAGCGGCAGGATGTCGAGATAGTTGGGCAGATAGGTCAGGGTCAGCGCATGGCCCAGCGCGGTTTCCGTGCCGACGAACAGCGGGCGGTACCCGGCATGGGCCAGATAGTCCGGATTCGCCGCCAGGGCGCTGACGGCGACCAGCAGCCCGGCCACCGCCAGCAGCAGCACGATGTGGGTGGAGTACAGCTCCCAACAGCGGCCGGCGATGCGGACGGCACCCAGCGTCCAGCTCCGCTCGAAGGTCGCGCCATAGGCCAGGGTGGCCGACAGTCCCGCCAGCAGCACGAACACCTCCGCCGCGTCGGAGAAGCCCATGCGGTGCAGGGTCAGGCTGCTCAACGGGTTGCCGGGGATGTGGTCGATGAAGATCATCAGCAGGGCGAGTCCGCGGAACAGGTCGATGCGGAAATCGCGCGCGGGTCGGGCGGGAGCGGGCATGGGACCGGCATCCAATGGGCGCACCGCCGCGCCCCGGGCGGCGGTGCGAAGACCGCCGCGGCACCGCTAGTGCTCACTGTTACGCTTAACGCGCAACCGGGCCCAATAATCCAGACGCTTGCGAATTTCTCGTTCGAAGCCCCGTTCCACGGGACGGTAGAACTCCCGCCGGCCCATGCCCTCGGGGAAATAGTCCTGCCCCGAGAAGCCCTCCTCCGTGTCGTGGTCGTAGGCGTAGCCGGCGCCGTAGCCGATGTCCTTCATCAGCCGCGTGGGGGCGTTGAGGATGTGCTTGGGCGGCATCAGCGACCCGGTCTCCCGCGCCGCCCGCATGGCCGCCTTGTAGGCCACGTAGGCGGCGTTTGATTTGGGCGCCGTGCCGAGGTAGACGACGAGCTGGGCGATGGCCAGTTCCCCTTCCGGGCTGCCCAGACGCTCGTAGGCGTCCCACGCCGCGGTGGCCTGGACCAGAGCGTTGGGGTCGGCCAGCCCGATGTCCTCCACGGCGAAGCGGGTGAGGCGGCGGGCGATGTACCGCGGGTCCTCCCCGCCGGCCAGCATGCGGGCCAGCCAGTACAGCGCCGCGTCGGTGTCGGAGCCGCGCAGCGACTTGTGGAGCGCGCTGATGAGGTTGTAGTGCCCCTCCTGCGCCTTGTCGTACAGAGGCGCGCGCCGCTGCACCGTGGCGGTGAGCGCCGTGGTGTCGAGGTCGGCGCCCGGCGGCAGTGCGAACAGCTCCTCGCACAGGTTCAGGCAGAACCGGCCGTCGCCGTCGGCCATGGCCTTCAGCGCGGCGCGGGCGTCGGGGTCCAGCGGCAGCGGCCGCCCCTCCTCCGACTCGGCGCGTTGCAGCAGCCGCTCCAGTGCCCCGTCGTCCAGCCGGTTGAGCACGAACACCTGGGCCCGCGACAACAGGGCGGCGTTCAGCTCGAACGACGGGTTCTCGGTGGTGGCGCCCACCAGCGTCACCGTCCCGTCCTCCACATAGGGCAGGAAACCGTCCTGCTGGGCACGGTTGAAGCGGTGGATCTCGTCGATGAACAGCAGGGTCCCCTGCCCCGCCGTCCGCCGCTCCCGCGCCGCCTCGAACACGCGGCGCAGGTCGGCGACACCGGAGAACACCGCCGACAGCGGCTCGAAGTGCAGATCGGTCGATTGGGCCAGCAACCGGGCGATGGTGGTCTTGCCGCACCCCGGGGGACCCCACAGGATCATGGACGCCAGCCGGCGGGTGGCGACCATGCGACCGATGGGGCCGTCGGGCTTCAGCAGATGCTCCTGCCCCACCACTTGGTCCAGGGTACGCGGGCGCAGCCGGTCGGCCAGCGGGCGCGGTGCGGCGCCGGTGAACAGCCCCTCATCCCCACCGGAGGCTCCGCCCCGGTCGCGACGCCGCGCCATCCGCGTCCCCGCTCAGGGCGCCGGCGCGGTCGAGCACCGCCGCAGACAGCGGCCAAGGTCGTTCTGGCAGTTCTCGGTGTCGGTGAAGGGCCGGGCCTGAGCACCGAACGGTTCGGAACTGTTGGGCCGCGCCGCCACCGAATCCATGCAGACCCGGTAGCTGCGCTCGCACGACGCCGGGCAGGCCGCCGCGGTCGACTGCGGGTCCAACAGGGGCGACCCCGGCGCCGACTCGGTCTGCACGGTGCGCTCGGCGGGGGCTGCCGCCGGGCGGGCGGCGGGAGCCGATGGCGACCGCTCACCGAAGGGCATGGAGCACGCGGCCAGCATCATGGCCGTCACAGCGATCACGGCAACCCGACGGAACATCTCGACTCCTGTATCCTTGTTCTTGGGGGTGGTCCGGTGCTATGCGCGGAGCGTCACTCCCCCTGCAGTCCGCGCCCGGCGCCCCACTATGCCGGGAACCCCAAGGGAAAGGGAACGCCGCAAATGAGCCCTCCGCCGAACGACCGACCGCAGCGACGGCGCAGCACCATCGTCCTGTTCCTGGCATTCCTGATCGGGGGGCTGGCCCTGCTGGTCTTCCGCATGGCGGGCGCACCGGGCGTCGCGGGATGGGAGATGATCCTGCCGGTGCTGGGCGGCGTTCTCATCGCCGGCGCCATCGCCCTGATCGTCGTGCGCGAGCGCCGCGAGCGCCGGCATATGAGCGAGCGGGAACGCAACCGGCAGGACCACGGCGTGCCGCGCTGAGCGGCCGCCGGGGGCCCGCCGGCGTCACACCAGCTTGAAGCTGAGCAGGCCGCCCACCACGATCACCAGCACCACCGTGGTCACCAGCATCAGCCGCTTCTCGATCAGCTCCTGCACCTGCGGCCCGTAGAAGTGCAGCAGGATGGCGATCAGGTAATAGCGGGAAAAGCGCGCCACCACGGAGCACAGCGCGAAGATCACCAGATCCATCTGCGAGATGCCGGCCATGATGGCCAGCAGCTTGTAGGGAATCGGCGTGATCCCCTTCAGGATCAGGAACCAGGGGCCCAACTCGTTGAACGATTCGCTGAAGGAATGGTAGGACGACCACAGGTCGTAGAGATCGAAAATCCAGCGCCCGACGCTCTCGAACAGATAGAGGCCGATGGCATAGCCCACGAAGCCGCCGACCAGCGACGCCAGGGCGCAGATGTTGGTGTACCACCACAGCTTCTTCGGCTCGGCCAGGCACATGGGCACGAGCATGATGTCGGGCGGCAGCGGGAAGAAGGAGCTTTCGGCGAAGGAAACCCCGGCCATCCACCACACGGCATCCTTGCGGCCGGCGGCGCGCAGGATCCAATTGTACAGCGGTCTGAGCATGCGCGCCGGCGTGATGCCGTCCCCCTCAACACGAGACCTCCCCGCCGGCCCGGGGCCGGCGGGGAGGATGCGGCGCGGAGACTACCGCGCGGTCCTTAGAATGGACAGAGGATTCAGCCGATCAGGCGTCAGCCTCGGTCTCCTCGGCCACGCGGACCGGACCGGAGTCCTGACCCTTGGCCTCGGGATCGCGGTCGACCAGCTCGATCACCGCCATCGCCGCGGCATCGCCGTAGCGGAAGCCGGCCTTGATCACGCGGCAATAGCCACCCTGGCGCTCCTTGTAGCGGTCGGCCAGCGTGGTGAACAGCTTCGCCACCATCGCGTCGTCGCGCAGCTGCGCGAACGCCAGACGGCGGTTGGCCAGCCCGCCCTTCTTGCCCAGCGTGATGAGGCGATCGATGATCGGCCGCATCTCCTTGGCCTTGGGCAGGGTCGTCTTGATCTGCTCGTGCTTGATCAGGGCGTTCGCCATGTTGGAGAACATGGCCTTGCGGTGGCTGGTGGTCTTGCTGAGCTTGCGTCCGGACATTCCGTGGCGCATGTCGTGTCCTCCTCACATGGCTTGGCCCCCCTCGGGGAGCCGGTGGTGAACCGCATCCGCCCGGATCAACCCGGAACGGTGCGGGCGGGCCGCCGTGGCCCAAAGAAGACGGCCCCATCCACCCGCGGGAGGACGGGGCCGGCCGTGATCAGTACGGCTCTTCCAGACGCTTGGCCAGTTCCTCGATGTTCTCGGGCGGCCAGTTCGGGATCTCCATGCCAAGATGGAGGCCCATCTGGGCGAGCACTTCCTTGATCTCGTTCAGCGACTTGCGGCCGAAGTTCGGGGTCCGGAGCATCTCCGCCTCGGTCTTCTGCACCAGGTCGCCGATGTAGACGATGTTGTCGTTCTTCAGGCAGTTGGCCGACCGGACCGACAGCTCCAGCTCGTCCACCTTGCGCAGGAGGTTCTTGTTGAACGGAACCTCCTCGTGCTTCTCCTCGTGGACGGCCGTGGTCGGCTCCTCGAAGTTGATGAAGAGCTGGAGCTGGTCCTGCAGGATGCGGGCGGCCAGCGCCACCGCGTCGTCCGGCTTCACCGCGCCGTTGGTCTCCACCACCATGGTCAGCCGGTCATAGTCGGTAACCTGGCCAACGCGGGCGTTGTCGACCTTGTACGACACCTTGCGCACCGGCGAGAACAGCGCGTCCACCGGGATCAGGCCGATGGGGGCGTCCTCGGGCCGGTTCTGGCTGGCCGGGACGTAGCCCTTGCCGGTCTCGACCGTCAGTTCCATGTTCAGCCGCGCGCCGGCGTCCAGCGTGCAGATCACCAGGTCCGGATCCATGACGGCGATGTCGGCGCCGGTCTCGATCATGCCGGCACGCACCTCGCCCGGCCCTTCGGCGCGCAGGCGCATGCGCTTCGGCCCGTCGCCGCCCATGCGCAAGCCCATGGACTTGATGTTCAGGACGATGTCCGTCACGTCCTCGCGGACGCCGGGGATCGACGAGAACTCATGGAGCACGCCGTCGATGTGGATCGCCGTGACCGCCGCGCCCTGGAGCGACGACAGCAGCACGCGGCGCAGCGCGTTGCCGAGCGTCAGGCCGAAACCGCGCTCCAGCGGCTCCGCCGTGATGGTCGCAACGCGGTCGGCGTCGTCGCCGAGCTGGACGTCCAGCTTGTTCGGCTTGATCAGCTCTTGCCAGTTCTTCTGAAGCACGGAGGGACCTCATGCCATCGGGTCGAAACGAACCCGCGGGCGCCCGCCCGTTCCAATGCCGACGCGGCCGCGATGGCGGGCGGCCGCGTACCCCGGAACGGAAGGCCCCGCAGGACCGGACAGGGTGGGATCAGACGCGCCGCTTCTTGGGCGGGCGGACACCGTTGTGCGGGATCGGCGTGACGTCGCGGATCGAGGTGATGGTGAAGCCGATCGACTGCAGCGCGCGCAGAGCCGACTCGCGCCCCGAACCCGGGCCCTTCACCTCGACCTCGAGGGTCTTCATGCCGTGCTCCTGCGCCTTGCGGCCGGCGTCTTCGGCGGCGACCTGCGCGGCGTAGGGGGTCGACTTGCGCGAGCCCTTGAAGCCCATCGTGCCCGACGACGACCAGGAGATCGTGTTCCCCTGCGCGTCGGTGATGGTGATCATGGTGTTGTTGAAGGACGCGTTGACGTGAGCGACACCGGCGGTGATGTTCTTGCGCTCACGACGGCGCAGGCGCTGCGAGGCAGCGGACGGCTTTGCCATTGAAGGTAGTCCTCTGTGTTACTTCTTCTTGCCGGCGATCGGCTTCGCGGGGCCCTTGCGGGTGCGCGCGTTGGTGTGGGTGCGCTGACCGTGGACCGGCAGGCCCTTGCGGTGCCGCAGGCCGCGGTAGCAGCCCAGGTCCATCAGCCGCTTGATGTTCATCGCGACTTCGCGACGCAGGTCGCCTTCGACCCGGTAGTCGCTGTCGATGGTCTCGCGGATGCGGAGCACCTCGTCGTCGGTGAGCTGGTTCACCCGGCGCTCGGCCGGAATGCTCAGCTTGCTGCAGATCTCCCGGGCCTTGGCCGGGCCGATGCCATGGATGTAGGTCAACCCGATTTCCACGCGCTTCGCCGCGGGGATGTTGACGCCAGCAATACGCGCCACGCCTGCTCTCCTCGATTCTCTGAACCGGCCCGAAGGGCCTTCATCACACACATTGTCCGCTGTGCATCGTTCGATGCACGAGCGCCCGACTCAGACGCGCTGAATCGGGACGCAAAAGTCCATTCGGTCCCTTCGGGGGCCCGAGGGCGCGCAGTATAGATCAACGCGCCCCCCTGTCAACCCGATGCGACGCTTCGCGGGATCAGCCAATGATCGCCTCGATCTGCCGCGACACCTCGTCGATCTCGGCCATGCCATCCACCGTCTTCAGCACGCCGCGATCCCGGTAATAGGGCAGGATCGGCGCGGTCTGCGCGTGGTACTGCTCCAGCCGCGTCTTCACCGTCTCGGCGTTGTCGTCGGCGCGCCGCTTGAACTCCGTCGAGCCGCAGGCGTCGCAAACCCCCGCCACCTTCGGCGTCTCGAAGACGTCGTGGTAGCCCTTGCCGCACTTCGCACAGGTGTAGCGGCCGGTGATGCGTTCCACCAGCGCCGCATCATCCACCTTCATCTCGATCACGTGGTCGAGCTTCAGGCCCTTCTGCGCCAGCATGGTGTCGAGCGCCTCCGCCTGGGCTACCGTGCGCGGGAACCCGTCGAGGATGAAGCCGTTCTTGACGTCGGGCTTCTCGATGCGTTCACCGATCATGCTGACCATCAGATCGTCCGGCATCAGCTTGCCGGCGTCCATGATCTCCTTGGCCTGCTGGCCCAGCGGGCCCCCTTCCTTCACCATGGCGCGCAGCATGTCGCCGGTGGAGAGTTGGACGAGACCGCGCGCATCCTCGAGACGGCGCGCCTGGGTCCCCTTCCCGGCGCCCGGTGGACCGAGCAGGATCAGATTCATTTTTTCCCCCGAAGCTTCGCTTTCTTGATGAGCCCCTCATACTGGTGTGCCAGCAGATGGGAGTGGATCTGCGCGACCGTGTCCATCGTGACGGTGACCACGATCAGCAGACTGGTGCCGCCGAAATAGAACGGAACCGCGCTCTCCGCAATCAGAAACTCCGGCAGCAGGCAGACCACCACCAGGTACGCCGAGCCGACCACGGTGAGGCGGGTCAGCACGAAATCCAGATAGTCGGCGGTGTTCTTGCCGGGGCGGGTGCCGGGGATGAACCCGCCGTATTTGCGCAGATTCTCCGCCGTGTCCCCGGGATTGAAGACGATGGCGGTGTAGAAGAAGCAGAAGAACACGATCAGCGCGGCGTACAGCCCCATGTACAGCACGGTGCCGTGCGCCAGGTAGCGCGACATCGCCTGCAGCCACTCCGGCCCCTCGCCGCCGGCAAAGCCGACCGCGGTCAGCGGCAGCAGCAGCAGGGACGACGCGAAGATCGGCGGAATCACGCCCGACGTGTTCAGCTTCAGGGGCAGGTGCGTCGATTCGCCACCGAACATCCGGTTGCCGACCTGCCTCTTCGGATATTGCACCAGGATGCGCCGCTGCGCGCGCTCCATGAAGACGATGAAGAACACCACGCCCACCGCCATCAGCAGCAGGAAGATGATGAAGATCGTGGAGATCGCACCGGTGCGGCCCAGCTCCAGCGTGCCCACCAGGGCGCTCGGCAGCTCGGCAACGATGCCGGCGAAGATGATCAGGGAGATGCCGTTGCCGATGCCGCGGGCGGTGATCTGCTCGCCCAGCCACATCAGGAACAGCGTGCCGCCGACCAGGGTGATGACCGTGGTCACACGGAAGAAGAAGCCGGGATCGGCCACCGCCGAGCCCGTGGTGCTGCTCATCGCCTCCATGCCCACCGCCAGGCCGTAGGCCTGGACCGTCGCCAGCAGCACCGTGCCGTAGCGGGTGTACTGGTTCAGCTTCTTGCGCCCCGACTCGCCTTCCTTCTTCAGCGCCTCCAGCGTCGGGGACACCGCCGTCAGAAGCTGCACGATGATCGACGCCGAGATGTACGGCATGATGTTGAGCGCAAAGATGGTCATGCGGCTCAGCGCACCGCCGGCCAGCATGTCGAACATCCCCATGATGCCGCCGCCCTGCTGGCGGAAGATGTCCTGCAGGATCTGGGGATCGATGCCGGGAAGCGGGATGTAGGTGCCGAGCCGGTAGATGATCAGCGCACCCAGCGTGAACCAGATGCGCTTCTTCAGCTCGGTCGCTTTGGCGAACGCGCCGAAGTTGATGTTGGCGGCAAGCTGCTCAGCCGCTGATGCCATGGCTACTCGTCCCCCGGTAAACCTTCGTGGGTCCCAACGTGCGAGCGGGGCGGTCCTGCTCGGCAGGCCGCCCTCGCGTCAACGCACTTCCATACGGCACCGCTGACGCCCGCGCAAGGCGGGCGTCCCGGTCACTCGGCGGATTCGACGGCGGGCTGCGTGAGGGTCACGCTGCCGCCGGCCTTCTCCACCGCCGCGATCGCCGACTTGGACGCGCCGGCGACCGTGAAGGACGCCCGGCTCGTCAGTTCGCCGCGGCCCAGCAGGCGCACGCCGTCCTTGCCGGCCTTGCCCACCAGCCCGGCGGCCTGCAGCGCCGCCAGGTCGATGGCCTGAGCGGCATCCAGCTTGCCGGCATCGATCGCCTTCTGGACCAGGCCCAGATTGACGACCGAGTACTCCTTGGCGAAGATGTTGGTGAAACCCCGCTTCGGCAGACGCCGGTGCAGGGGCATCTGGCCACCTTCGAACCCGTTGATGGCGACGCCGGTGCGCGAGGTCTGACCCTTCACGCCGCGGCCGCCGGTCTTGCCCTTGCCCGAGCCGATGCCGCGGCCGACCCGCATGCGGGACTTCCGGGCGCCCGGGTTGTCGCGAAGCTCGTTCAGCTTGGTCATGGATCAGCCCTCGTTCTCGACGCGAACCAGGTGCTGCACCTTGGCGATCATGCCGCGCACGGCCGGAGTGTCCTCCAGCTCGCGCGTGCGGTGCAGCTTGTTGAGGCCCAGGCCGACCAAAGTCGCCCGCTGATCGGACCGACGGCCGATCGGGCTGTGGATCTGGGTGACGACGACGGTCTTCTTGCCGCCCATCTCTTCCTGGGCCATCTCACGCCTCCTTCACCTCGGCCCCACCGGTCTCCCGGCGGCCGAGAATGTCGCTGACCCGACGGCCACGACGGGCGGCCACCGCGCGCGGGCTGACCACCTTGGTCAGGGCGTCGAAGGTCGCCTTGATCATGTTGTGCGGGTTCGACGTGCCGATGGACTTGGTCACCACGTCAGCGACGCCCAGCGCCTCGAAGATGGCGCGCATCGGACCGCCGGCGATGATGCCCGAACCCGCGGGGGCCGAGCGCAGCAGCACGCGGCCGGCACCGAAGTGACCGGCAACGTCGTGGTGCAGCGTGCGGCCTTCGCGCAGCGGCACCCGGATCATGCCGCGCTTGGCCTGATCGGTCGCCTTGCGGATGGCCTCCGGCACCTCGCGGGCCTTGCCCGAACCGTAGCCGACCCGGCCCTTGCCGTCGCCGACGACGACCAGGGCGGCGAAGCCGAAGCGCCGGCCGCCCTTGACCACCTTGGCCACACGGTTGATGCCGACCAGCTTTTCGACCAGCTCGCTCTCTTCCCGGTCGCGCTCGCGCGGCTGCCGTTCGCGGTTACCCCGCTCGCCTCGTTCACGTGCCATGTCAGGGTCTCCTTAGAACGAAAGCCCGCCCTCGCGGGCAGCCTCGGCCAGGGCCTTGACCCGACCATGGTAGAGATAGCCGCCGCGGTCGAAGACGACCTCGGTGACGCCCGCCGCCTTCGCACGCTCGGCGATCAGGGCGCCGATGCGCTTGGCCGCCTCGACGTTCCCGCCGTGCTTGAGCTGCTCGCGCAGCTCCTTCTCCAGCGAGGAGGCGGCCAGGGTGCGGCCGCCGGCGTCGTCGATGATCTGGGCGTAGATGTGCAGGTTCGTGCGATGGACCGACAGACGAGCCCGCCCGCCGGCCTTCTTCGCGATCTGAGCGCGCACGCGCTGCTTGCGGCGCTCTTGAAGTGTGTTGGGCTTCAGCATGGCGGGCCTACTTCTTCTTGCCTTCCTTGCGAAGGATGGTCTCGGTCTCGTACTTGATGCCCTTGCCCTTGTAGGGCTCCGGCTTGCGGTACTCGCGGATTTCCGCGGCGACCTGGCCCACCTTCTGCTTGTCGAAGCCGCTCACCGAAATGGCGGTCGGCTTGTCGCATTTGATCGTGATGCCCTCGGGGATCGGGTACTTCACGTCGTGCGAGTAGCCGAGCTGCATGACCAGCTCCTTGCCCTGCACGGCCGCGCGGTAGCCGACGCCGTTGATCTCGAGGTTCACGGTGTAGCCCTGCGACACGCCGATGACCATGTTGTTCACGAGCGTGCGGGCGGTGGCCCACATGGTGCGCGCGCGCTTGGACTCGTTGCGCGGGGTGACGACGACCTTGCCGTCCTCCAGCTTCGCCAGGACTTCGTCGATCAGGGTCGTGCTGAGCGAACCCAGCTTGCCCTTCGCGGTGACGTTCTGCCCCTGGACCTGGACATCGACGCCGGCGGGGACCGGAACGGGATGTTTGCCGATTCGCGACATGGCCGCCTCCTTAGAACACGCGGCAGAGGACTTCGCCGCCGACGTTGGCAGCGCGGGCCTCGTTGTCCGACATGACACCGCGCGGCGTCGACAGGATCGCGATACCCAGGCCGTTGTAGACCTTGGGGAGATCGGCGATCTTCGAGTACACGCGGCGACCGGGCTTCGACACGCGGGCGATCTGCTTAATGACAGGCTCGCCTTCGTGATACTTCAGCTCGATCTTCAGGTTGGCGACGCCGGGGCGAACCTGCTCCTGGCTGTAGCCACGGATGTATCCCTCGCGCTTCAGCACCTCCAGCACGTTGCTGCGGAGCTTGGAAGCCGGGCTATCCACGGAGGACATGCGAGCGCGCTGTCCGTTGCGGATGCGGGTCAGCATATCGCCGAGGGGATCGCTCAGAGCCATCGTGCGGTCCTCCTTACCAGCTCGACTTCACCATGCCGGGGATCTGGCCGGTGGAGGCCAGATCCCGCAGCGCGATGCGGGACAACTTGAACTTGCGATAGAAGGCGCGGGGGCGACCGGACATCTCGCACCGGTTGCGGACGCGGACCTTCGACGAATTGCGCGGCAGTTCGGCGAGCTTGAGGCGGGCAGCGAACTGCTCCTCCGGCGACACCGACGGGTCCTTGGCGATGGCCTTCAGGCGAGCACGCCGATCGGCGTACTGCTTGACCATCTTCATGCGGCGCTTGTTCTTCTCAACGGCGCTGGTCTTCGCCATGGTACGTGCTCCCGGATCAGCTCACGAACGGCATGTCGAAGGCCTTGAGAAGCGCCTTGGCTTCCTTGTCGGTCTTCGCCGTGGTGACGATGATGATGTCCATCCCGCGGATCTGGTCGATCTTGTCGTAGTCGATCTCGGGGAAGATGATCTGCTCCTTGACGCCCATGGCATAGTTGCCACGGCCGTCGAAGGAGTTGCCCGGCACGCCGCGGAAGTCGCGGACGCGCGGCAGGGCGATGGTGATCAGACGGTCCAGGAACTCGTACATGCGGTCGCGACGCAGCGTGACCTTGCAGCCGACCGCCATGTTCTCACGCAGCTTGAACTGCGCGATGGACTTGCGGGCCTTGGTGACCACCGGCTTCTGACCGGTGATCGCCTGCAGCTCGCCGACGGCCATCTGGATCTTCTTGGAGTCGGCAACAGCCTCGCCGACGCCCATGTTGATCACGACCTTCTCGATCCGCGGCACTTCGAGGTCGTTCTTGTAGCCGAACTCGCTCTTCATAGCGGCGCGGATCTTGCTGTCGTAGATGTCTTTCAGTCGTGCAACCATGGCCCGGCCCTCACAGGTCGATGATCTCGCCGGACCGCTTGGCGACACGCACCTTGCGGCCATCCTCAAGGATCTTGAACCCGACACGGGTCGGCTTCTGATCCTTCGGATCGATATGGGCGACGTTGGAAGCGTCGATCGGCGCCTCGATCTCCACGATGCCACCCTCCGAACGGGCGCTCGGGCGGACGTGCTTCTTGACGATGTTCACGCCCTGCACGATCACCCGGTTCTCCTTCGGGAGCACCTTGACGACCTCGCCCGTCTTGCCTTTGTCGCGGCCGGTCAGGACGATGACCCGATCCTTGGTCTTGATCTTCGCGGCCATCACAGCACCTCCGGCGCCAGCGAGATGATCTTCATGAACTTCTTCGCGCGCAGCTCACGGGTGACCGGCCCGAAGATACGGGTGCCGATCGGCTCGTTCTGCTTGTTGATCAGCACGGCCGCATTGCGGTCGAAGCGGATCGCCGAACCGTCGTCGCGGCGCAGTTCCTTCGCGGTGCGGACGATCACCGCGCGGTGCACGTCGCCCTTCTTCACGCGGCCCTTCGGAATGGCTTCCTTGACCGAGACGACGATGATGTCGCCGACGGTCGCAACCTTCCGCTTGGACCCGCCAAGCACCTTGATGCACTGCACCCGGCGCGCCCCGCTGTTGTCGGCGACTTCCAGGTTGGTTTGCATCTGGATCATAGGATCACACCTTTCTCAATCAGGCGGCGCCGCCGGGGGCGGCGGACTCCGTCACCACCGCCCAGCGTTTCCGCTTGGAAATCGGACGGCACTCGATGATCTCGACCACATCCCCGACCTTGAACCGGTTGGTCTCGTCGTGGGCGGCGTACTTCTTCGACTGACGGATGAACTTCTTGTAGACGGGGTGCATCACGCGGCGCTCGACCAGAACGACAACGGTCTTGTCGCCCTTGTCGCTGACCACCGTGCCATGCATTACGCGGCGAGGCATGGGATCTGCCCTCCTTACTTCGCGGCCCCGGCGGCGCGGGTGCGCTCGCCGAGGATGGTCTTGATGCGGGCGATGTCGCGACGGACGGCGCCGACCCGCGCGGTGTTCTCCAACTGGCCCGACGCCCGCTGGAAGCGCAGGTTGAACTGTTCCTTCTTGAGCTGGAGGAGCTGATCGTTCAGCTCATCGACGCTCTTGGCCCGGATGTCTTCGGCCTTCATGCCGCCACCTCCTCGCCGAGGCGAGTCACGAACTTGGTCTTGATCGGCAGCTTCGCAGCCGCCAGTTCGAACGCGCGCTTCGCCAGGTCGTGCGGAACGCCGTCCAGCTCGAACAGGATGCGGCCGGGCTTCACGCGGGCCGCCCAGTACTCGGGCGTGCCCTTACCGGAGCCCATGCGCACCTCGGCGGGCTTGGTCGACACCGGCACGTCCGGAAACACGCGGATCCACACGCGGCCCTGGCGCTTGATGTGGCGCGTGATCGTGCGGCGGGCCGCCTCGATCTGGCGCGCGGTGATGCGCTCGGGCTCCAGCGCCTTCAGGCCGAAGGCGCCGAAGTTCAGCGCCGTGCCGCCCTTGGCGTTGCCGTGGATGCGGCCCTTGTGGGCCTTGCGGTACTTCGTACGCTTGGGAGAAAGCATCGCTCGTCCCCTTACTCGCTGGCGCTGCGATCGGAGCCGTCGCCCCGGTCGCCGCGGTGGTCGCCACGGTCGCCGCGATGGTCACCACGGCCGCCGCGGTCACGGCGGTCACGGCGCTCGCCATCGCGGTCGCGGCGGTCGCGGCGCGGTTCGCCGTCGGTCGCCACGGCCTCGCCGGCCATCCGCTTGTCCTGGGCCATGGGGTCGTGGGCCATGATCTCGCCCTTGAACACCCACACCTTGACACCACAGGTGCCATAGGTGGTCTTGGCCGTCGCGGTGCCGTAGTCGATGTCGGCGCGCAGCGTGTGCAGGGGCACGCGGCCCTCGCGGTACCACTCCAGGCGCGCGATCTCCGCCCCGCCCAGACGGCCGGAGCAGTTGATGCGGATGCCCTGGGCGCCCAGGCGCATGGCCGACTGCACGGCGCGCTTCATGGCGCGGCGGAAGGCGACGCGGCGCTCGAGCTGGCTGGCGATGTTCTCGGCGATGAGACGGGCGTCGATCTCCGGCTTGCGGATCTCGACGATGTTCAGGCTCACCTCCGAACCGGTCATCTTGGCCAGTTCGCTGCGCAGCTTCTCGATGTCGGCGCCCTTCTTGCCGATCACCACGCCGGGGCGGGCGGTGTGAACGGTGACGCGGGCCTTCTTGGCCGGACGCTCGATGACAACGCGCGAGCAGCCCGCCTGCTTCAGACGCTCCTGCAGGAAGTCGCGCAGCTTCAGGTCCTGGTGCAGCAGACCGGCGTAGTCGCGGCCGGCGAACCAGCGGCTGTCCCAGGTGCGGTTGATGCCGACGCGCAGCCCGATCGGATTGACTTTCTGACCCATGTTACTCGGCCCCCTCGGCGGCTTCGGCGCGCTCGCGCACGACGATCGTCAGGTTGGAGAACGGCTTCTCGATGCGCGCGCCGCGGCCGCGGGCACGGGCATGGAACCGCTTCATCACCAGGGCCCGGCCGACCGTCGCGGAGGCCACGTAGAGCCGGTCGACGTCGAGCTGGTGATTGTTCTCGGCGTTGGCGATCGCGGCCTGGAGGACCTTCTTCACGTCGCCGGCAACCCGGCGCTTGCAGAAGGTCAGCTCGGCCACGGCGTGCGCCGCGTCCATGTTGCGGATGAGCTGGGCGACGAGGTTCAGCTTGCGCGGGCTGGTGCGGATCATCCGCACCGACGCCTGCGCCTCGTTCTCAGCGGTACGGCTGGGATTGGCGGGCTTGCCCATGGCTTACTTCCTCTTCGCCTTCTTGTCCGCCGCGTGGCCGTAGAACGTGCGCGTCGGAGCAAACTCGCCGAACTTGTGACCGATCATGTGTTCGGTCACCAGAACCGGCAGGAACTTGTGCCCATTGTAGACGCCGAACGTGAGACCCACGAACTGCGGCAGGATGGTCGAACGCCGCGACCAGATCTTGATGATCTCGTTGCGGCCGCTGGCCCGCGACTTGTCGGCCTTCTTGAGAAGATAGCCGTCGACGAACGGGCCCTTCCAAACGGAGCGCGCCACGGTTCGACCTCCTTACTTCGAGCGACGGCGCAGGATGAGCGCGTCCGTCTTCTTGTTGTTCCGCGTCTTCTTGCCCTTGGTCGGCTTGCCCCACGGGGTCACCGGGTGACGGCCGCCCGAGGTGCGACCCTCGCCACCGCCGTGCGGGTGGTCGATCGGATTCATCACCACGCCGCGGACCGCCGGGCGCTTGCCCAGCCAACGGCTGCGACCGGCCTTGCCCAGGTTGATGTTGAGCTGGTCGGGGTTGGACACCGCACCGATGGTGGCCATGCACTCGCCGCGCACGACGCGCAGCTCGCCGGACGGCATCTTGAGCTGGGCGTAGCCGCTGTCGCGGCCGACGAGCTGCAGGTAGGTGCCGGCGGCGCGCGCGAGCTGACCGCCCTTGCCGGGCTTCAGCTCGACGTTGTGCACCACGGTGCCGACCGGGATGTTCTTCAGCGGCATGGCGTTGCCGGGCTTCACGTCGACCTTGTCGCCGGCGATCACCGCGTCGCCCACCTTCAGGCGCTGCGGAGCCAGGATGTAGGACAGCGTGCCGTCCTCATACTTGATCAGCGCGATGAAGCCGGTGCGGTTGGGGTCGTACTCCAGCCGCTCGACGGTGGCGGCCATGTCGAACTTGCGCCGCTTGAAGTCCACCAGGCGGTAGGTGCGCTTGTGGCCGCCACCCATCCGGCGCGCGGTGATGCGGCCGGTGTTGTTGCGGCCGCCCGACTTGCTGAGGCCCTCGGTGAGCGCCTTGACGGGCTTGCCCTTCCACAGCTCGGAGCGGTCAACGATCACCAGCTCGCGCAGCGAGGGTGTGATCGGTCGGTATTGCTTCAATGCCATCGGAACTCACTCCCGCTCAGATACCGGTGGTCACGTCGATCTTGTGACCCTCGGCGAGCGTCACGATCGCCTTCTTGAAGTCGGAGCGACGGCCCATGATGCCGCGGAAACGCTTCATCTTGCCCTTGGTGATCAGCGTGTTGACCGCCTTCACCTGGACATTGAAGAGTCCCTCGACCGCAGCCTTGATCTCCGGCTTCGTCGCATCGAGCGGGACACGGAACGTCACCTTGTTGTGCTCCGACCCCATCGTCGACTTCTCGGTGATAACGGGAGCGAGGATCAGGTCGTACATCCGCTCGCGGCTCACCGCAGGTTTCGACTGCTTGCTCATTTCAGACGAGCCTCCAGTTGCTCGACCGCGTTGCGGGTGAGAACCAGCGTATCGCGGCGCAGAATGTCGTAGACGTTGGCGCCCTGCTCCGGCAGCACGTCGATCAGCGGGATGTTGCGCGACGCCTTGACGAAGTTCGCGTCCAGGTTCGCCCCGTCGATGATCAGCGCCGACGCCAGCCCCAGGTTCGACAGGCGCGAGGCCAGCTCCTTGGTCTTGTGCGTCTCGGCCTTGGCATCGTCCAGAACGATCAGCTTGCCATCGGCGGCCTTGGCGGACAGAGCGGTCTTCAGCGCGAGCTTGCGGACCTTCTTCGTCAGGTCGTGGGCGTGCGAGCGCACCACCGGCCCGAAGATGGTCGCGCCGCCGCGGAACTGCGGCGACCGCGTGGAGCCCTGACGGGCGCGGCCGGTGCCCTTCTGCCGGTACGGCTTCTTGGTGGTGCCGCTGATCTCGCTGATGCCCTTGGTCTTATGGTTGCCGGCGCGCCGCTTGGCGAGCTGCCAGTTCACCATCCGGTGCAGCAGGTCGGTGCGCACCGCCAGGCCGAAGATCGCGTCGGAGAGTTCGATCTCCCCCACGTCCTCGTTGTTCAGATTCTTGATCGTCGCCTTCATGGGGATCACTCCTGCGAACCGGCCGGGGCCTCGGAGGCGGGAGCCTCGGAAGCGGGCGCCTCGGCGGCGGGCGCAGCCTTCACCGCGGCCGGGAACGGCAGGCCGTCCGGCTGCTTCTTCTTGACGGCATCGCGGATGCGCACCCAGCCGCCCTCGGCGCCGGGAACGGCGCCCTTGAGGAAGATCAGGCCGCGGTCCTCGTCGACCGACACCACCTTCAGGTTCTGAACGGTGACGCGCTCGTCGCCCAGATGACCGGCCATCTTCTTGTTCTTGAAGACCTTGCCGGGGTCCTGGCGGTTGCCGGTGGAGCCGTGCGAGCGGTGCGACACGGACACGCCGTGCGTGGCGCGCAGACCGCCGAAGTTCCAGCGCTTCATGGCGCCGGCGTAGCCCTTACCGATCGAGGTGCCGGTCACGTCGACGAACTGGCCGGGCACGAAGTGGGCGACCGACAGCTCGGCCCCGACCTCGATCAGCGCGTCGGCATCGACGCGGAACTCGGCAACCTTGCGCTTGGGCTCGACCTTCGCCTTGGCGAAGTGGCCGCGCATCGGCTTCGTGACGTTCTTCACCTTGATGGTGCCGGCGCCGAGCTGGACCGCGGTGTAGCCGTCCTTGTCCTCGGTGCGCACGGCGACGACCTGGCAGCCGTCGACCTTCAGCACAGTGACCGGCACGTGCTGGCCCTCGTCCGTGAAGACGCGGGTCATGCCGACCTTCTGCGCGATCAATCCGGATCGCATTCGCTTCTTCTCCTAACCAGGGACATCCGCGGAGCGGAGAGGTCCCTTACCCGTGAACTCGTCAGAGCTTGATCTCGACGTCGACGCCGGCGGCGAGGTCGAGCTTCATCAGCGCGTCGACCGTCTGCGGCGTGGGGTCGACGATGTCGAGGAGCCGCTTGTGGGTGCGGATCTCGAACTGCTCGCGCGACTTCTTGTCGATGTGCGGCGAGCGGTTGACCGTAAACTTCTCGATGTGCGTCGGCAGAGGGATCGGCCCCCGCACGCGCGCGCCCGTCCGCTTCGCGGTGTTGACGATCTCGCTGGTCGACTGGTCGAGCACGCGATGATCGAACGCCTTCAGACGGATCCGGATGTTCTGGCTTTCCATGTCCAAACGTCCCTTGCACCTTTTGACGGCGACGACCCGACGCCGCCGAATACCCGTGTCCCCACCGCAGACGCGACCGCCCTTCGCCGTTGCCGGCGGAGGTCGGCCGCAGAGGCGGGCAATCGCTCGATCCGGAACCGTGCGGACAGCCGATACGAAAAAAAGAACATCCACCCGCGGCGTGCCACGGTGCCGGATGTTCCCTACGGCCCGATGCGCGGCGGTGCCGCGCGAAGCCATTTCGTCTCGGGCTGCGTCTAGGCCGGTCTCGCCTACCACCAACCCTAAATCCAGAGGGCGTAACGTTTATGCGCAACGCCGGCCGCTGTCAACCCACATTTCACACAGCCGCGCCCGCGGCGGGCGCAGACGCGAAACGGGGCCGGCAAAGCCGGCCCCGCTGCACCCCTCCCCCTTGTGGGGAAGCCTTATCACTCGATGATCTTGGCAACCACGCCGGCGCCGACGGTGCGGCCGCCCTCGCGGATGGCGAAGCGCAGACCCTCGTCCATGGCGATGGGGGCGATCAGCTCCACGCGCACCGACACGTTGTCTCCGGGCATCACCATCTCCGTGCCTTCCGGCAGGACCACCTGGCCGGTCACGTCGGTGGTGCGGAAGTAGAACTGCGGACGGTAGTTGGTGAAGAACGGCGTGTGGCGGCCGCCCTCCTCCTTCGTCAGGATGTACGCCTCGGCCGTGAACTTGGTGTGCGGCGTGATGGTGCCCGGCTTCGCCAGAACCTGGCCGCGCTCCACGTCCTCGCGCTTGGTGCCGCGCAGCAGCGCCCCGATG
>NZ_AUCF01000026.1 GCF_000429625.1 Azospirillum halopraeferens DSM 3675 | reverse complement strand
TCCAGTCCGGGAAACGGGCTCTGTTGTCCCTGGAGGCCCGCGGAATGCCATCTGCCACTCTCAAAATACCTGAACCGTCTTAGACAGGAGGCCCCATCTCCTGAGAACGTGGGGCCATCATGGCGAAGCGGACACCACCCGAATTGGCCCCTGATGTCCGGGAGCACGCCGTTCGGATGGTGTTCGAGCCTGCCGGGATGCGCCGCGGCTTGGTCATTGCGCCGCGAACAGGAACTCGATCACGTGCCTGATGTGCGCCTCCGAGGCGCGGCGGGCCCTTTCGCTGTCGCGGGCCATCAGAGCGTCGAGGATGTTGCGGTGATCCGCCTCGTAGACGGCGCGTCGCTCCGGCGTGACGCTGACAAACTTCAGCTGTCCCCATTCGGCGTAGGTTCGCACCTGCTGGACGTGGTTGCAGATCAGGCGCACGAAGTTGTTGCGCGTTGCGTCGGCAATGGCCAGGTGGAATGCCCCGTCCCAGTAATCGAACTCGGGCACGGTGGTGGCGGCTTCGCTGCGTTCGACGCACTCCTTCATCTTCACGAGATCCGGCCGGGTCGCGTTGATCGCGGCCAGACCGGTGAACTGCGGTTCGAACAGCAATCGCGCCCGGGTCACCTCACCGGGGCTGAGTTGGTCGATGTCGAGCGGAGCGGCCTGACTGAAGGAGGTTCGCGCCTCCGATACGAAGGTCCCCCGTCCGACCGCCCGGCTGATGTGACCTTCGCGCTCCAGTTCGTCCAGCGCCTTGCGGACCAGGGTGCGTGATATGGCGTGCTGATCGGCCAGCTCGCGTTCGGTCGGGAGCCGGTCGCCCGGTTTGAGGGTGCCACCATGGATCTCCCCGAGGATTTTTTCCTTCAACCCAACCATTGGTGATTGTCCCGTTGCTTCAATGCGCCGGTTCCCTGTGGGGCGCCGGTTCCCTGCGGGCCGTGCGCCGATCGATCGGAGGATAGATGGCACTTTTCACCGGCAAATGGAACGGAACGCGGCGGTCGGCACACCGGTGCGCAAAAATGCGTTGACCAATTTCCTGCTATGGTGCAACCTTTCATGATAATTGGTTTGCTTGAGCGCCGGTGAAGGGGTTCACGGGATTGCGCGATTCGACGCGGCCGGCACCCCATCGACCCGGACCGCAATGACTGGCTTGCCAACCCGATCACCGAATGAGGCCGGACGATGAGCACAGCGCGGCCGCTCCGCAGAGGACGGCAGTAATGCAGCTTAACGCTCTGCAACTGAAGGAAATGGCCACCGCGGTCCTGGTTGCCCACGGCGTGCCGGAAGCGTTTGCCGACGACCAGGCCGACCTGCTGGTCGAAGCCGAACTGCGGGGTTTGCCGTCGCACGGCGTCCTTCGTCTGCCGCGGATTGTTGAGCGCATCCGCAACCGGGTGATCGATCCGTGCGCAACCGGATCTCCGAATTGGTTCGGCCAAAGCTTTCTTCAGGTCGATGGCCGGGGCGGGCTCGGACCGGTCGTGGCGCTGGCGGCGTTGCAGGCGGCCCGCGAGCGGGCTGAGGAGACCGGAGTCTGCGTCGCCGCGGTGGCGAACGGCAATCATCTGGGGATGCTCGCCTGGTATGTGGAGCGGCTCGCCGGCCAGGGACACGCCGCGATCGCCATGACGACCAGCGAGGCCCTGGTTCATCCCTGGGGCGGCCGGGTCGCCATGATGGGCACCAATCCCATCGCGATCGGCGTTCCCGCCGTACCGGACCCTTTCATCCTGGATCTGGCGACCAGCGTGGTTGCCATGGGCCGTATCCACGACCACGCCGATCGGGGTGAGCCGATTCCGCAGGAATGGGCGCTCGACCGTGACGGCAACCCGACCACGGATCCCGAGGCGGCGAAGAACGGCGCCATCGCACCGTTCGGCGGAGCCAAGGGCTATGCCCTGGGGCTCGGGATCGAGGTGCTGGTTGCGGCCCTGACCCGATCGGCCATTGGTCGCAACGTCGCCGGCACGCTCGATTCGGAGCGGCCCTGCAACAAAGGAGACCTGTTCATCGTGTTCGGACAGCAAAATTCCGCCGCAACGCGGCTGGTTTCCTCCTATCTGGAGGAGGTCCGTCGCAGTCCCGCCGCTCCCGGCTTCGCTGCGGTGGATGTGCCCGGCGACGGCATGCGCCGGCGCCGTGCCGCGGCGCTCAGGGACGGCGTTTGGATCGCCGACGATCTCTGGCACCGTCTCCGGCGCCTGCGGGCGGGGGAGGTCGGAGCATGAGGGCGTTCGGAGTCCAACGCTCGCCGCGGACCATCCTGTTCGGGGCGGGCCAGCGCGCGGCCCTGGCTCACCTCGTGCGGCCCCATGGCCAGCGGGCGATGATCTGCACCGACAGCCGGTTCGGCGCCGATCCCTTGTTGAGCGGCATGGCCGCCAGCCTGCGGGACGCCGGCCTGACCGTCGGAGTCTACGACGGCACGCTCGCCGAGCTTCCCATGAGTTGCATCGATGAAGCGGCGCAGGCCGCACGTGACATCCGGCCGGATGTGATCGTGGCGGTCGGCGGCGGCAGTTGCATCGATCTTGGCAAGCTGGTGGCCGTGCGCCTGACCTATGACGGCCCGCTGTCCGACCTGTACGGAGAGTTCAGGGTGCCGGACGGCGTGCTGCCGGTGATCGCCGTGCCGACCACCTCGGGCACCGGTTCGGAGGTGACGCCGGTGGCGGTGCTGGATGATCCGGGACTTGGCGTCAAGATCGGCATTTCCAGCCCGAACCTGATCCCGCACGCCGCGGTGTGCGATCCCGAACTGACCCTGAGCTGCCCGCCCGGCCTGACGGCGAACACCGGGGCCGACGCCATGACCCACGCCATCGAGGCGTTCACCACCCTGCGCCGCGATCCGACCCCCGATCTCGGTGTCGCCAACGTCTTCGTCGGCAGCAACGTGATCAGCCACATGCAGGCGGCAACGGCCATCCGCTGCCTTGCCGGCCATCTGGAACGCGCGGTCCGCGACGGCTCCGATCCGGTTGCGCGCGAACAGGTGATGCTGGGCGCCCTGCTGGCCGGCCAGGCCTTCGGTACCGCCGGGACGGCCGCCGCCCACGCCATCCAATATCCGGTGGGAGCCTGCACCCACACGCCGCACGGGCTCGGTGTGGCCCTGCTGCTTCCCTATGTGATGGAGTTCAACCGCCCCGACTGTGTCGGGATCTTCGCGGACATCGCCCGGCTGTTCGGCCTGCCGGACGCACCGGACGATCTCCTGTCGCGACAGGCGATCGACGCCGTGGACGGGCTGTTCGGCCGCATCGGCATTCCGAAATCACTGGCCGCGCTCGGCGTCCGTGAAGCCGACCTGGGCACGATTGCCGAGCAGTCGCTGACGGCCCGGCGTCTCGTGAAGAACAACCCCCGCCCGCTGGACCTCGACGGCGTCCGGCGGATCATCGCGGCTGCCTTCGAAGGCAACCGCGACCTCCTGCGCTCCTGAGGCCCCATGACCACCACCCTGTACGACCACATTGCCGGTGACTGGCTTTCGGAGGTTCCGACCGGTCTGTTCATCGGCGGCCGCTGGCGCCCCTCCTCCTCCGGTGACTGCATCGACGTGATCGATCCGTCCATCGAGCGGTGCCTCGCCCGAGTGGCCGACGGCACCGTCGACGACGGCCTCGCTGCGGTCGAGGCCGCCGCCGCCGCCGCTGCCGGATGGGCCGCCACGCCGCCGCGCCGGCGCGCTGAAATCCTGCGCCGGGCGTTCGAACGGATGACCGCCCGGGCTGCCACTCTGGCGAAGCTGATTTCGCTGGAGAACGGGAAGGCGCTGCGCGATGCCGAGGGCGAGGTGGCCTATGCCGCGGAATTCTTCCGCTGGTACGCCGAAGAGGCGGTGCGCATCGACGGCAGCCTCGGCCTGGCCCCGGGCGGCGCCAACCGCATCCTGGTGCAGCATCAGCCGGTCGGGATCTCGGTGCTGGTCACCCCGTGGAACTTCCCGGCGGCGATGGCGACCCGTAAGATCGGCCCGGCCCTGGCCGCCGGCTGCACCTGCATCCTGAAGCCTGCCACCGAAACGCCGCTGACCGCGCTGGCGGTTGCCCAAATCCTTGCCGAAGCGGGGGTTCCCGACGGGGTGGTCAACGTCGTCACCACCCGCCGATCGGGTCCGGTGGTCAGCGCCATGCTCCATGACCCGAGGGTGCGCAAGCTGTCCTTCACGGGCTCCACCGCGGTCGGGCGAACGCTTCTGCGCGAAGCCGCGGATCAGGTGATCGGCTGTTCCATGGAACTCGGCGGCAACGCGCCCTTCCTCGTGTTCGAGGACGCCGATCTCGATGCGGCGGTGGAGGGGGCGATGGTGGCCAAGATGCGCAACGGTGGCGAGGCCTGCACCGCGGCCAACCGCTTCTACGTCCATCGCTCGGTGATCGACGCGTTTGCCCGCACCTTCGCCGATCGGATGGCCGGGGTCCGCATGGGACCGGGCGTCGATCCCGCGACCGGCCTCGGCCCGCTGGTCAATGCCGCCAGCCGGAGCAAGGTGGCCGCCCTGGTCGAGGATGCCGTCCATCGCGGTGCGAACGTGCTGACCGGCGGACAGGTGCCGTCCGGCGCCGGCTATTTCTACCCGCCGACCGTGCTGACGGACGTGGCTGCGGACAGCGCCCTGCTGCGCGAGGAAATCTTCGGGCCGGTGGCGCCGATCATGCCCTTCGATACCGAGGACGAGGCGATCGCCGCCGCGAACGACACCGAATACGGCCTGGTGGCCTATGTCTACACCGGGGACCTGGCCCGCGGCCTGCGGGTCGGGGAGCGTCTGGAAAGCGGCATGATCGCCCTCAACCGCGGTCTCGTCTCCGATCCCGCGGCGCCGTTCGGCGGCGTGAAGCAGAGCGGTCTGGGGCGGGAGGGGTCGCATCACGGGCTGCTGGAATTCATGGAGGTCAAGTACATCGCGACCACCTGGTGACCGCCGCTCCCCCGGCTCCGGGGCGGCAGCGCCCCGGAGCCGAACGCCCCTCCGAACCATTCATGTGTATTGGTTATACCATCTTCGTCCCGCCACCGGGTCCGCGGTGGCGGAAGAGGCACGCGGATCACGGGCGATCTACAGGCTGACGTCGTACCCGCGACGCACCGATGCGTCCAGGCGGGGGCGGTTGCTGATGAACGCCAGCGCGTGTTCTATGCTGGTCCGGGTCTCGAAAAGAGGGGACAGCACCGCGTCCTTCATATCCTTCGGGTCCACCGACGTTCTGAAGAAGCTCACGGACATCACCGCCGCGACCTTTTCCTGTTCCAGGATGGGAACGCCGACGGTCGTCATGCGGACCGGCTCGGTCTGCGGGTCGCGCGTGGCGTATCCGTCGCGCCGAACACGATCCAGATAACGACGGAACGCCGCCTCCTCCTTCTCTCCGAATTCGGCCGGCAAACTCGTGCGCATGCGGGCAAGATGCTGCTCACGCTCTTCTTCGCCACAGAACGCCATATAGGCGCGGCCCATTGCCGACTTGAGCAAATCCGGGCGCTGGCCGAGGACGGTGTTGGTATGAACGACAGGGCTGATCGTTCCTGTCCAATACAGAATTTCTATCGCATCTCCGTCGATGACTCCCAGCCCTACCGGCCATCTGATCTGCCTGGTAAGCCCGATTGACAATGGACGGGCGATTTCGATCACCCGGGGAATTCCGCTGTAGCCTTGGGACAGTTCGGTAACTTTCTGGGCCACGCGATAGCCACCGCACATGTTGTCGCGGATCACATAGCCCTCGTGCATCAGCGTCTCCAGCATCCGCACGACCGTCGGGCGCGGAATGCGGGTCTCGGCGTGAATCGAGTTCACCGTCGCGATGGATTGTTCATTGACCACCTTCAGTACGTGCAGGGCGCGGCATACGGAATTGACCGGAGGATAAGAGCGGTCAAGCGGGTTTGTAAAACCTCGTCGGGAATTGGTACGGCAATGCACGTTTGTCTGAGATTCGCTACGGGGGTCTTTTGCCATAGCTTTATCCGAGCGAAGTTGCCATCGGATTTACCGTAGAAATCCCGCCCATATTTCCGCTTTCCTTTCAGCCGCAGCGCCGGACAACCCGCCCGAGCGGAGGTCCGGCCCCCAACGAAAGCACAATGATTTGCGTTTCGCAACGTGAAATCAGTCCAGATTCCCGGGCCGGCCCGCGGGTGGAATCGTCCCCCACCAAGACTTTAATCATGTCATTGATTATAAATGGTATTTTCCGGTCAAGCGAGCGGGGTGCGCCGTTTGTTCCGGGCCGATCCCACGGACATCCGCCCGCTCCGGGGGTGGCGGTATCCTCGGTCCCGGCTTGTTGAGGGCTTTGCGACAAGCTATCCCTGTCCCGGCAGCCACGTGGAGAGTTCGGCGCCTGACCTCACGGTCCGGGCACTGAAAACACCACGTCGACGTTACTTTATTCTCGATGACCTGAATAATTTGGCTCCGTAAATGCAGCGGATGCTGATCGGACATCACTGTCATCGGGACAATATTCTCCGGTTTTCGCAATAGTTTCTCTGAACAACAGACCGATCGAGGAGGACCACAGTGTATGATCTAAGCGATCCACGGTCGCGCATGGCCGCTTCGGCCTCGCCGCGGGCGACCGCCGCACCAACCGTCTTCGCTGCGGCCGAATACGGCCTTTTCTACAAGACGGAGCCGCAGGTTGTTGCGGACGGCGCCGGGACCTGGCTGACCCGCGGGCAGAATTTCCTGGTCGGCTACAGCGAGGTCGATCCGGGCGGCGCGTTGGCGCGACGCGAACAGGTGGACGAATATGTCCTGCTGCTTCCCGATCGCGACACACCGGCCATTGTCGAAGCCGGCCGTGAACGGATCGAGGTCGACGGCTTCTCGCTGGTGATCGTCCCACCGGGAGACAGCCGCATCACGCTGCCAAAAGGGGGCCGCGCGACCCGCATCTTCTCGACCCGGTCGGATGACCTCAACGCGCTCTGCTCGAACGCCCATTCCTACGCCGAGCCGCATCCGAACGTGACGCCGGCCGAACCCTGGCCGGACCCGGTGGGGGGCTTCCGCATTCGCGTCTACAGTCTCGACGTGCCGCCGACGCCCGGACGATTCGGCCGAATCTTCCGCTGCACGACGGTCATGGTCAACTACCTGGACGAACAGCATGGTCCGCGCGACACAGCGAAGCTGTCGCCGCACAGCCATGACGACTTCGAGCAGGGATCGCTGGCGCTGGCCGGAACCTACACCCACCATCTGCGCTGGCCCTGGACACCGAACCTGAACGCGTGGAGGGACGATGAGCATGCCCTTGTGGAAACGCCGTCGCTGACGGTGATCCCGCCGCCGGCGATCCACACCTCTCGCGGAATGGACGCCGGTCTCAACCAGCTGGTGGACCTTTTCTCCCCGCCGCGCATGGACTTTTCCGAACAAGGCTGGGTGCTGAACGCCGACGAGTATCCGATGCCGTCATCCCCGGAGTGACGGCGTGCAACGCGACGCCTCACGCAACGGCCTTGCGCAGGCGGGATGGGCAGCAAGCTCGCCTCCCGGCGTGCCGGGGCCGCGGCCGGGGTGGTGCGGCACGGGGGCGAGCCGGCGATGGGCGAGGCCTGTCGAACCGCCTCGCCCCGGGCTGCCGGGTTCGCGACCGAAACCCCGGGATGCGCCGCCCTCGGCCGGTCTTTGCGCCTCGGAGTGTGCGCGGCCGCGGCGGACGGCCACCCCGGTGATGTCACCGCAACGTTCAAGCCGAGAGAAAACCGATGATCTATGATCTTGACGACCTGAGCCCCGACATCGCCGACGACATCGCCTGGATCGCACCGGACGCGATGGTGATCGGCAACGTCCGGCTGCAAGGTGACAGCAGTGTGTGGTTCGGTGCCGTGCTGCGCGGCGACAACGACCGGATCGACATCGGGGTCGCCAGCAACATCCAGGACGGTTGCATGCTCCACACCGATCCCGGCTTTCCCTTGACGGTGGGCGATCGCTGCACCGTCGGCCATCGCGCGATCCTTCATGGCTGCACGGTCGGTGCGGGCTCGGTGGTCGGAATGGGGGCGACGATTCTCAACGGCGCGGTGATCGGCCGCAATTGCATCATCGGCGCCAATGCGCTGGTGACCGAGGGCAAAACGATCCCCGACAATTCGATGGTGATCGGCTCTCCCGGAAAAGTGGTGCGCACGCTGGAGGCGGCGGCGCAGGCGGACCTTCATGCGCTGGCCGACCACTATGTCCATAACGGCCGCCGGTTTGCCGCCATGCTCCGGAACCCGCGCCTGCGCTGATAGGGAAGGCACGGAAGCGGCGCTCGGTCGCAGCGCAGCGTCGCTCCGCCTGTCATTCCGGATCTGCTGCACGATCTTCCTGTTGGCGCGTTTGACGAGGCATGTCCCGTCGCGCCTGTCACCGGCCATGGTGACGCCGGATGCCTCACCTTGGCGCGGTGCCCGCGCCACCGCGCACCCCTTGGTCGTCACATAAACGGTCTTCTGCGTTCTGAAGCCCGGCACCGGCCGGGTCAACGGCTTCGGCTTGCCGTGGTCGGCCTCCACCGCGTCGTCCTGGCCCCTCCCCTGCCGGTGCTTTCTTTCTCTTCGGGACCTTTGCCTCGGTCTTCCGGTTCGTCAGGGCCGTGAGTGATCGGCGAAGACGCCGCGCTCGGCCATTCCATGCTTCGGGCCCCGATGGCGGACCCCGCGCCGGCAAAGCCGGCGCACCGCCCCGAGCACGATCTCGTTCCCCACCGTGACCGAGGCGGCTTGCCGCCTTTCGGTGTGTTTCGCGAGTGCGCGGCAGTGGCCCGACGCCGGCAGCCGGCCGTCGCTTCCCGACCCGCCTGCAAAGGTTTCATTGTCCGAAAACAAGCGTGAGGACGATTGGGGGACACAGCGCGATTTGTTCTAATACCGCCGTAGTACAGTCCGACAGCGCATCTACGGGCCGGAGCTCTTCCGATTTCGGCACGCTCATACGCCGCGGCAGACGGCGCCTGTTACGCAATCACCAGGGAGGAACACCAATGGACACGCTGAATCCGGAAACCCGCCTGAACCGCAGGTCCGTCCTGCACGGCCTTGCCGGCACGGCCGCCGTGGCCCTGTCCGGCGTCCGGCCCGGCGAAGCCCTGGCCGCGACGTTTCCGAGCAAGCGGATCACCGCCATCGTCCCGTTCGGCGCCGGAGGCGGCTCCGACACGCAGACGCGGATCTGGGGTGAAGCGATCGCCCCGCTGATCGACCAGCGCGTCGTTGTCGAGAACGTCGCGGGCTCCGCCGGCGTGGCCGGCACCAAGCGGGGCATCGCCGCCGATCCGGATGGCCACACCGTGGTGGTCGGCGCAGCATCGACGATCGCCATCAATCCCTTCACCAACAAGGCCGCCGACTACAACCCGTCCGTCGACCTGCAACCCGTGGCGCTGCTCGGCTATACGCCCTATGTCCTGGTCGTGGCCAATGATCTCAAGATCAGGACCCTGGCGGAGCTGATCGAATACGGCAAGGAACATGATGGCAAACTGACCCATGCCGGCTGGACCGCCGTCGGCGAGCTTGCCCGCAAGGGTCTCGAACTGCGGACGGGTCTCAAGATGAGGCCCGTGCCCTACAAGGGCAGCATGGAAGCGATAACCGACGTCATCGCCGGACGCGCTTCGGCGAGCATTGTGGACATTTCCACCGCAATCCCTTTCACGGGAAAGACCGTCGGATCGGGGAGCGTCACGCCGATCCTGATGACCGGGCCCGACAAGTCTTCGGCGCTGCCCTGGGTGCAGACGACCAGAGAGGCGGGCCTGAAAGATTATGTCATCGACTCCTGGACAGCGGTTTTCGTGCCGAGGAAAACGCCGGCCGACATCGTCGAATTTCTCAACACCAAGACCCGCCAGGCGTTGAAGACGGAGAACGTCAAGGCACGCTACGCCGATCTCGAGATCGAGCAGCGCGACTACGACGTTGACGTCATGCAGGCTTTCATAGCGCGGCAGATCAGTGGCTGGAAGGCGCTGATCGAGGAGATCGGTTCCGCCGATTGACGGGCGCCATTGTCGACCCGTGACCGGGGACGCCCGGGGATTGCGTTCCGGTCAGGATCCGTTCCGTCCACATGGAATCCGAGTATGACGTCCGAACCAATGGATATACGACGCCAGGACACCGTCCCGTGCTATGCGCGCATCAACGTGATTGGCGGCGCGGTCATGGTCTTCATCGCCGGTCTCGTATGGTGTGGCGCGATCACGCTTGACCTCGGCACGATCGCCGACTTCGGGGCCGGCGCCATGCCGGCGGCCCTGTCGATCATTCTGGCCGCCGCCGGCGGCGTGGTGCTGATCCTGGGCTTCATCCAACGCGACGAAGAGGCCGAGCGGGTCGAGTTTGCGGTCGCGCCGGTGGCCATTCTTGCGATCGCCATCGCGATGTTCGGCTTTTTCGTCCGCGGAGGAGATTTCGGCCTCGTCTCGACGCCGCAGCTTGGCCTCATGGTCGTCGGGCCGCTCACCGTGTTCATTGCCGGTTGCGCCACACCCGAGATGCGCGTGCGAGAACTCCTGCCGATGTCATTCGGGTTGACCGCGATGGTCCTGCTTGTGTTCTGTGATATTCTTAGCGTGACGATCCCGGTCTTTCCCAAACTCATACAGGACACCGTTTCCTCATCGTTCGGCCTCGATGTGGCGATGAGGGGCGTCTACCTCGCCTATGGGGCGCTCGCCGCAACTCTCCACGTCGCTTTGCCGGGAGTGGGGGGCAACCGACGTGACTGACCTTTTCGATCATCTGCTCCTCGGCTTTTCCGTGGTGCTGTCGGTCCAGAACATCCTGCTGTGTCTGGTCGGCTGCCTCGTGGGCACCCTGATCGGCGTGCTGCCGGGAATCGGTCCCCTGGCGACCATCGCCATTCTGATGCCGCTTACCTACAATTCCGAGCCGGCCGGTGCGCTCATCATGCTCGCGGGCATCTACTACGGCTCACAGTATGGTGGTTCGACCACCGCGATCCTCGTGAACATGCCGGGGGAATCCTCCTCGGTCGTGACGGCACTGGATGGCCATGCGATGGCGCGTCAGGGGAAGGCCGGCAAGGCGCTCGGCATCGCCGCGATCGGGTCGTTCATTGCGGGAACCTTCGCTACGCTCGTCATCGCGACTCTCGCCATTCCGCTCTCGAAGATGGCGCTCAGCTTTACCGCCGGCGACTATTTCGCCTTGATGGTGCTGGGTCTGAGCCTTGCCATCGTGGTTGCCGGCGGCTCCCTTCTCAAAGCATTTTGCATGCTGATCATCGGCGTGATCATGGCGCTGGTCGGCGCGAACCCGGTCACCGGCGAGCCGCGCCTGACCTTCGGCAGCGACGTGCTTTACGATGGCTTCGACGTCGCCATCGTCGCCATGGGCCTGTTCGGCATCGCCGAGATCCTGCGCAATCTCGATAGCCCCGAGGGGCGGCCGTTCGTCCGCGACGCGGTCGGGGGCTTGCTGCCGACCCGAGAAGACATGCGGAAATCCGCGGGCGCCATCACCCGCGGGTCGCTGCTCGGTTCCGTAATCGGCATCATTCCCGGAAATGGCGCAACCCTCTCCTCGTTCGTGTCCTACGCTATGGAGAAGTGGGTCGCCCGACGTCCAGAAGAGTTCGGCAGGGGCGCCATCCAGGGTGTGGCGGGCCCCGAATCCGCGAACAACGCCGCCGCCCAGACGACCTTCATCCCGCTTCTCACCCTTGGCCTGCCGTCGACGGCGACCATGGCGCTGGTCGGAGGGGCGATGACGTTGCACGGCGTCATTCCGGGGCCGCGGGTGATCAGCCAGCATCCCGACCTCTTCTGGGGCATGATCACCTCGATGTGGATCGGCAATCTCATGCTGGTGATCATCAACCTGCCTCTGATCGGCATCTGGGTGAAGTTCCTCAAGGTGCCCTACCGTCATCTGTTTCCGATGATCGTGCTGATCTGCTGTGTCGGCATCTACTCGATCAATTCGCAGCCGTTCGACGTGCTGCTGGTCGGTATCTTCGGAATTATCGGCTATGGACTGCACAAGCTGAGGTTCGAGCCGGCGCCGTTGCTGCTTGGGCTGGTGCTCGGCGGCATGCTGGAAGACAACCTTCGCCGCGGCCTCATCCTGAGCGGCGGGGACATCGGGGTGTTCCTGGGCGCGCCGCTGACGCTCGCCCTCCTCACGGCGGCGGTTATCGTCGTCGGCTCTGCGCTGTCTCCGTCGATCGCCCGGAAACGGCAACAGTTGCAGGAAGAGGACTAGGCGATCCGGCGTCGGGCCGGTGCCTCAGACCGGTCGGCGCACCGGTTCATCATCCCTTCAAACCGCACCCCGGGGTCGCGTCGGCGCACACCGCACCGGCCACCCGTCACAGACAAAAGAAACAGGAGAATAGGATGCGTGTTGACGATAACCGACTTGCACTGACGCAAACGCTCCATGCGTTGTTGATCGACTACTGGCATGATGTCGACACCAACTGGGGCCGAAACGCCCCGGACTACTACACCGACGACGGACTCTTCGTGGGGTCTGCGGCCGCCTATGAAGGTCGCGAGAAGATCCGCGCCTTCTACAAATGGCGGGAGGACCGCGGGGATCGGACGGTCGTGCATTCGGTCCAGAATTTCCGGGCCATGTTCGACGGAGGCCCCGACAAGGCTCTCTGCCACTGGGTCCTGATGCTGTATGCCGCCGACGGGAAACCCGTTCTGCCGACGCATCCGCCGATCCAGATCGCCTACATGACGGATCGCCTGGTGAACACCGACGAGGGATGGAAGGTCACCTATCGACGGTTCGAACCGTGGTTCGAGGGCGGTACGCCGCCGACCAACCCGGTGCTCGATGAAGACTGAATGGACACCCGCGCCTTTGGCAGAGCATGGCACACCGCCGTGTGAACCGTACGGGCAAGCCCCCGCGCGCTCCAACCCGAATTGAAGATGCAGAGGACTCATGCAGGACGTTGTAATCGTAACGGGCGCGAGCAGCGGCATCGGTGCCGCGACCGCGCGTCTGCTCGGCGCCGCCGGCGCGTGCGTCGTCGTGAACTACAAGAGTTCGAAGAACCTGGCGGAGGATGTGGTCGCCGGCGTCGAGGCGGCCGGCGGCAGGGCCATTGCCGTTGCAGCCGACATGGGATCGGAAGCCGACATTCTTCGGATGTTCGACGAGACCGACCGGGCGTTCGGTCCCCCGACCGGACTCGTCAACAACGCGGGCATCAACGGGCCGAAGCACCGCACCGCCGAGACGTATGAGTTCCGGGAGACGATGGACATTCTCGCGGTCAACACGGTCGGCGTGCTGATCGCCTGTCGTGAGGCGATCAAGCGGATGTCGACGAAGCACGGCGGAAAAGGTGGCAGCATCGTCAATGTATCGTCGATCGGCGCACTGACCGGTTCGCCCGGCCGTTTCATCCACTATGCGGGGTCGAAGGCCGCCGTTGACACGATGACAAAGGGTCTGGCGGTCGAGGTCGCGCGTGACGGCATTCGTGTCAACGCCATCCGCCCCGGCATGGTCGATACCCCGATCCATGCCAAGGCCGGTCAGGCGGACAGGGTGAGGGAATTCGCCGCCCAGACCCCCCTCGGGCGGGCCGGTCTGCCGGAGGAGGTGGCGGAAGCCATCGTCTGGCTGCTTTCGAACAAGGCGTCGCTTGTCACCGGGGCGGTCCTGGATGTGATGGGCGCCCAGCGTTAGCGTCGTCACCGTCGCACGGATCGGCCGATGTCGGCTACGACGCGCGCGTCAACGCGCTGCCGGGCGGGGGCGTGCCGTCGTCCGGCAAGGCCGGGGAAGGCCATGGTGGCCGTCACCCCCTGATTTTCCGGTTTCACGATGCCCGCGCCCTGCGCGCGGGAAAGGATGAACCATGTCGACCACACCCGCCCCGACGGGCTTCCGCAAACGTTTCATCGCGGGCGAGACGCTCATCGGGACCTTCATCAAGACCCCCGCGACGCATCCCGTCGAGATACTCGGCCAAATCGGTTTCGAGTTCGTCGTCATCGACGAGGAACATGCGCCGTGGGACCGTGTCGCCATCGACCGCGCCCTGCTGGCCGCGCGGGCGTCCGGGACTGCCGGCATCGTGCGCGTGGCGGAACCAACCGCCGCCAGGATCCTGGCCGTTCTCGACGACGGTGCCGCCGGCGTCCTGGTTCCGCATGTCAACTCGGCCGCGAAGGCCGGAGAGATCGCCCGGGCCTGCCGTTTCCGCGGCGGGCGGCGCGGCTTTTCCAACACGACCCGCGCCGGCGATTTCGGCGCCGTCGGCATGTGGCCCCATGTCGAGGCTCAGGACGCAGCGGTCACCTTCATCGCGATGATCGAGGATCCGGAGGCGTTGGATGAGATCGATGCCATCCTGGATACCGACGGTCTCGACGGGGTCTTCATCGGGCGCGGCGACCTCACGGTGGCGCTGGAGGCGCCCGCCATGGACGCACCCGGGATCATCGGGGCCTGCGAAGCCATCATCGCCGCAGCCGGGAGGGTGAGGAAACCGGTGGCGGTGATGGTCGCCACCGCAGAGGATGCGCGCCGGTTCCACGAGATGGGGGCGACGACCTTCATCGTCTCGTCGGACCAGGGGTTCATGCGCCAGGCGGCCATGAAAGCCTATGCCGACATTTCCACCGCGGGTGCGAGGACCGCCTGAACGGCCGTCGGGAAGGAGTCGAACCATGACCTCTGGGAAAGTGATCATCACCTGCGCGGTGACCGGGTCGATCCACACGCCGTCCATGTCGCCGCATCTTCCGATCACCGCCGCGGAGATTGCGGACGCCGCGATCGGTGCTGCGGAGGCCGGCGCGGCGATCGTCCACCTGCACGCGCGCAATCCGGAGAACGGGCTGCCCGACCAGTCGCCGGAAGCGTTCGAGCCGATCCTCCGGGTGATCAAACAGCGGTCGGACTGCGTGGTGAACATCACCACGGGCGGCGCCGCCACCATGACCGCCGAAGAGCGCCTGAGACCGGTCGCGACCTTCAAGCCGGAGGTCGCGTCGCTCAACATGGGGTCGATGAATTTCGGGCTTTACCCGATGCTCACCCGCTTCAAGGAGTTCAGGCACGATTGGGAGCGGCCCTATCTCGAAGGCTCACGGGACCGCGTCTTCAGGAACACCTTTGCCGACATCGAATATATTCTGACGACCTGCGCCGAGAACGGGACGCGCTTCGAGGTCGAATGCTACGATATCGGCCACCTCTATACCCTTGCTCATTTCGCTGACCGCAAGATCATCCATCCTCCCTTCTTCGTGCAGAGCGTGTTCGGTATCCTGGGTGGGATCGGGTCACATCCGGAAGACGTGCTCCACATGAAGCGCACCGCGGACCGGCTGTTCGGCGACCAATACTCATGGTCGGTGCTGGGGGCGGGCGCCAGCCAGATGCGCATCGCCGCCCAGGCCGCGGCGATGGGCGGCAACGTGCGCGTCGGCCTGGAGGATTCGATCTGGCTCGGTCCCGGACAACTGGCCAGGACCAACGCCGAGCAGGTGGTCAAGGTGCGGGGCATCATCGAAGGGCTGGGCCTGTCGACCGCCACGCCCGCGGAAGCCCGCGACATCCTGAAGCTCAAGGGCGGCGACCGGGTGGCGTACTGAACCGAACCGTACCGGACCTCTCGAAGGTCCTTCGGCTTGAGGCATCACCAACCTTGCAGAGGCCGTCGCCCACCTCGGCGACGGCGCCTGCTCGCGCTCAACCGGGAACGGGCCGCGGTGCAGCCGTCGGCCGGCCGGCGCCGCAAGCCGGAGCGCGACCGCCGGGAACGGCCGCAAACCCGCCGAACCGACCGAGGATGTTCCCGCCGCAACCCGTCACGGCCGACGGCGAACCGGCTGACATGACCGACCGGAGTGTGGATCGCGGGATGGACCGATCCCGGCACAGCGTACGGGTTGCGCGGTATGCCTACGCCGGCCGGGCCGGCGTCACCACGCCCCCGGGCGACGCCCGGTGCTGTTGCAGGTGCTCGATCAGGGCGCGCAGCTTCGGCGCGAGGTTCCTGCGCCCGGGGTAGTAGAGATAGAAGCCGGCGAAGAACGGGCAGAACTCCTCCAGGATCGGCACCAGGTCCCCCCGGGCGATGGCCGGGCGAAAGCTCTCCTCCATACCGAAGGTGATGCCGGCGCCGGCGATGGCCAGCTTGATCATCAGGGCCATGTCGTTGGTGGTGAAGCGCGGGGCCACGGCAACGCTGAACTCCTTGCCGTTCTCGGCGAATTCCCAGCGGTACGGGGCCACCCCCGGCGCCGGGCGCCAGCCGATGCAGGCGTGGGACGCCAGGTCCGCCGGGTGCGACGGCACCCCGAAACGGTCGCGATAGGACGGTGCGCAGACCGCCAGTTGCCGCTCGTCCCCCGCCACGGGTACGGCGATCATGTCCTGCTCGATCACCTCACCCAGGCGCACGCCCGCGTCGTAGCCCTCCGCCACGATGTCGAACGTGTCGTCGGTCACGGTGATGTCCAGGTCCACCTCGGGATGCTTGCCGGCGAAGGCCGCGAGAAACGGGCCGGCAAGGAACCGGTCGGCGATCGACGACACGGCGAGCCGCAGCCGGCCGCGCGGACGCCCCTTCAGCGCCTCGGTCCGGTCGACCGCCGCGCGCATGTCGGCGACGGCCGGCGCGATCTCGGCGAACAGCCGTTCGCCGGCCTCGGTCAGGCTGACGCTGCGCGTGGTGCGCAGGACCAGCGCGATGCCCATGCCCTCCTCCAGCCGGCGCACCGTCTGGCTGACGGCGGACCGGGTCACCCCCAACCGGTCGGCCGCCGCGCGGAAACTCCGCTCCTCGGCCACCAGGACGAACACGGCCAGCGCGTTGAGATCAGGTTCCATCGGCAACCCCCGATGTCCCGGATAGCCGGGCTCCACCGTGACCGTCAATCCGGGATTTGACAAATACGGGACGGGTGCAGACACCGTGATCGACACCGCTCTCCGCCATCCGGGGGGCGCCGGCAGCCGGAGGCATCGCCATGACCGCGACCGCGCACCTGAAACGCACCAACCGATTTCGCCGGGTTTTCACCGCGTTCTGTGGGATTCTGATCCTCGCCGGACTGGCAATTGCCGGCAGCGTCCTGGTCTTCCCGGTCGAGATGCTGGACGACGAGGGCCGGTTGCCGGGCGAAATGCCGCCGGCCTTCGCCTTCGGGCTGCTTCTCGCCGCCCTCGGGGTGCTGTTGGCGGCAGCCGGCGGGGCCGTCGCGCTGCTCCGGTCGGTGTGGCGCGCCACGCGCCACCGGCGTCCATGAGCGGACCGCGGCACCGCCCCTCCGCGATTGTTTAGCACATGTTGCCAAACCGGTAATCGGTCATCGTCTTATCGGAACAATGCCAACCGGCCATCTTCCGGAGACGCCATCGCGTGGCGTCACCACAGAGGACCGGATCATGACCATCGACAAAACCATTCTCATCACCGGCGCCTCCGGCGGCATCGGCGCCGGCATCGCCCGGGAGCTGGCGGCGGCCGGCGCGACGGTGGTGCTGGGCGCCCGGCGCGTCGAGCATCTGGAGGCGCTCGCCGGGGAGCTGAACCGGGCCGGCGGGACGGCGCTCGTGCACCCGCTCGACGTGACCGATCGCAGGAGCGTCGCCGCCTTCGCCGACGCCGCCCGTGCCGCCCGGGGGCGCGTCGACGCCATCGTCAACAACGCCGGGGTGATGCCGCTGTCGCTCATGGCCTCGATGAAGGTCGAGGAGTGGGAGCGGATGATCGACGTGAACATCAAGGGCGTGCTCTACGGCATCGCCGCCGTCCTGCCGGAGATGACGGCGCGCGGGTCCGGCCACATCATCAACATCGCCTCGATCGGAGCGCTGGCCGTGTCGCCGACCGCCGCCGTCTATTGCGCCACCAAGTTCGCCGTGCGCGCGATCTCCGACGGGCTGCGGCAGGAGCACAGGAACCTGCGCGTCACCTGCATCCACCCCGGCGTGGTGGAAAGCGACCTGGCGAACACCATCACCGACCCGGTCGCCGCCGAGGCGATGAAGACCTACCGCGCCGTCGCGCTCAAACCGGACGCCATCGCCCGCGCCGTGCGCTTCGCCATCGAACAGCCCGACGACGTCGACGTGAACGAGATCGTCGTCCGCCCCACCGCTGCCACCTGAGGAGGCCGGCGTGACCGGAACCCTGCACATCCCCCTGCACACCCCCCTGCGCCGTGCCGCCGCAGCCCTGCTGCTGGCCGCACCCCTGGCCGCCGCGACCGCCGCGCCGGCCGTTGCCGACACGACCGAGGAGCGGCTCGGCCGCGGCGAGGCCGTGATCCGCAGCCTCAACCACGGACAGCCCCAGCCGACGCTGGAGCGCATGCGGCAGGAGTTTCCCTTCCTTGCCGACGCGACCGGGGCGTACGCGCTGGGCGACGTCTGGTCGCGGCCGGGCCTCGACAGCCGGACGCGGCAGCTTGCCGCGGTCGCCGCCTTTGCCGCCACCGGGCAGACCGCGTTCATGAAGGTCCACGCCGGCTACGCCCTCAACATCGGCGTGTCCGAGGAGGAGCTGAAGGAGATCGTCTACATGATCACCGTGCCATCGGGCTTCTCGCGGGCCATTTCCGCCTCCCAGGCGCTCTCGGAACTGTTCGCCGAGCGCCGGACCGCCCCGTCCGCAACGGAGAGCCCTTCGCCATGACCCCCGTCCGACACCTTGCGCTGGCCATTGCCGTCGGCGCCGCGCTCATCATCCCGACGGAAGGCCCCGCCGCCATGAACGATCCCGCCGCCGCACGTCAGGACCACCCCTATGTGGGGATGTGGGTCACCGACGACGGCCACGTCCGGCACAACCTGCTGCCGAACGGCCGCTACGACGAGGCCCGCGGGGACCGCGAAAGCGCCTACCGGGGGCGCTACGAGGTCCGCGGAGATCACATCGACTATTGGGACGACACGGGCTTCACCGCCGACGGGACGTTCATCGACGGCGTGCTCCATCACGGCGGCATGATCCTGCGCCGCCGGGAATGATACCAACGGCACCTGAAGGGTGCCGTTGGTATCAACCCTCTCGATCAATGCCCGGGCATTGATCTGCCGGGTTTCACGGCCGGAAAATGATGGAAGTGATCATTTTCCGGCCGTATGACACGCACGCACGGGAAAGCCTCCGGCCGCTCACGCCGTCCGCAGGCTTTCCGCCCCGTCGCCGGCGGGGGCCAGGTCCGGCAGGGCGTGCGGCAGGTCGATGGTGATGCGCGTGCCGCCCTCCCCCGACTCCACGCCCAGGTCGGCGCCGAGAACGGCGGCGCGGCGGCGCATGTTGGCGATGCCCCGGCCGCCCGGGCGTTCGGCGAAGCCGCCGCGGCCGCGGTCGGCGACGACGATGCGCACGGCGCGCCCCGGCCGTTCCGCCGGGGCCGGCGCCATGGCGATGGTCACCTCGCGGCAGCCGGAATGGCGCACGGCGTTGGTGACCGCCTCCTGCAACAGGCGGAACAGGGCCAGCGCGTGCTCCGAGCGCAGCCCCTCCACGTCGGGCAGGGGGGCCATGCGCCAGTGCAGCTCCATCCCCTGGGCCTGGAGCTGCGGGCCGATGCGTTCGCGGAACAGGGCCAGCATCATGGCCAGGTCGTTGCCCACGTCGTCCAGGGACGCCACCACCAGGCGCAGGTCGTCCAGGGCGCGGCGGGCGGCCAGCGCCACCTCCCGGTACTCCGGCCCCCGCAGTTCGCACTGCGCCACCATGGAGACGAGCTGCCCGGCCAGCCCATCGTGCAGGTCGCGGGTCAGGCGCAGCCGTTCGCTCTCCAGCGCGGTGGCGCGGATCTGCGCCTGTTCGCGGGCGAAGCTGGCGCGCAGGGCCTCCTCCGCCGCCGCCACCTCGCGGCGCAGCTTGGCGTTGAAGCGGCTGACCTCGTTCAGCGCCATGGCGAACCGCCACATCAGGGTGGCGCTGATGACCGTCAGCAGGAAGGGCGCGGCGAAGCGGCTGAGGTAGGGGCGCTGGTCCGCCAGGACGCCGAGAAAGACCAGGGCGTCATGGCCCATCAGCGGCATGATCGCCAGCAACCCGCCGCAGATGATGCGCGCCGCCGCGTGGTTGCGCCGGAAGGCGGCGTTGATGACGATGCCCGCCGACACGATCGCCATGGCCAGCGCCCAGGGCATGGCGCCCAGCAGCCACAGCCAGCGGAACCAGGGCTGGAACAACCCGGGGTCGGCGGCCACCGCCGCGAAAGCGGCGCTGACCACCCCCGGCACCACCACCGCCCACCGCAGGGGCAGCGGCCGGGGACGCCCCACCAGGCTGGCCATCAGCCCCGGCAGCAGCGTCGCCTGCCACAGCCCCGTCAGGTTGGCCGCCCGCAGCAGCCAGTCCGGCCAGTTCGCCCCCGCCAGGAACAGCGGCAAGCCGTGCAGCACGCCCAGCCCCAGGATGATGCCCATGGTCAGGTGCGTCCACTCCTCGCGGCGGCCCAGCCAGACGATCAGCAGCGACAGGGCGAGCGCCGCCTGCCAGGCGATCAGCAGGCGCGGCAGGGTGACCAGCAGCGCCTCGCGCGCGCGGTAGGCCGGGCGCACGGCGGCGTCCGGTCCGACGAAGACGCGGTCGATGTGGCCGGCGGTGCGCGACCAGCCCTCCATCCGGAGATCGAGCGCGTTCTCACCCGCACGCAGCACCGGCGGCGGAATCGTCACCAGGAACGGGCCGGCCTGGTTGACGAGGGCCCCCGTGCGCACCGGACGGCTGTCGGCCAGCCGGTAGCCGTTGACCGACACGATCAGCCGCGACCCGAAGGTCGGGACGTACACCGCCCACGGCTCCGCCGCCTCGTCCGGCCGGCGGTCGAAGGTCAGGCGGTAGAGGCCGGTGCAGGACACCTGCCCGTCCGGCGGTTCGCAGCGGTGGGGCAGCCCGACCGGGCGGCCGGGGTCCGCCGGCACCGGCGCGTCGAGGGCCGCCAGGTCGGTGTAGAGCGCACGGTCGACGGCCAGGGCCGCGTCGGGCACCACCGGCCGCCCGGAGGACGCGGCCACCGCCACCCCCGCCAGCACCAGCAGGGCGTAGAGGACGGCCAGCCGCCACGCCGGCGGCACGCGTACGGCCATGGCGTCACTCCGACAGCTTGATCAGCTTCATCTCCACGGCGGCGAAGACCGCCTCGCTGCGCGAATTGACCTCCAGCTTGCGGTAGATGTTCTTGATGTGGCTGGGCACGGTCTGCCGGCTGATGCCCAGCCGGTCGGCCAGATCGTTGTAGGTGAAGCCCTTGGCGATGCCCCAGAGGATGTCCATCTCGCGCGACGTCAGCAGCGGCGGCGCCGCGGCCGGGGCCTCCGGGGCGGCCTCCGCCGGGGCGGCGTGCACCCGGCGGATGATGTGGCGGGCGATGGCGGCGGAGATGGGCGAGCGCCCCTCCATCAGGTCGCGCACGGCGGTGATCAGGTCGATGGGCCGCGCGTCCTTCAGGATGTAGCCCGACGCGCCGGCGCGCACCGCCTCCATCACCGTCACCTCGTCGCCCAGCACCGAGATGACCATGATCTCCGTTTCGGGATGGCGCCGGCGCACCTCGCGGATCAGGTCGGTGCCGTGGCCGTCCGGCAGCTTCAGGTCGGTGACCAGCACCGACGGCCGGGCGCGCTCCAGGGCCGCGCGCGCCTCCGCCAGCGTTCCCGCCGCCGCCAGCAGGGCGATCCCCTCGCCGCCCGCCAGGGCCGCCGCCAGGAAGTCGCGGGTCGGCGCGTCGTCCTCCACCAGGATCACCGTGATGCCCTGCTCCACCGGCCCCTCCGCTCGCCCGACACCCGACTATAAGGGGGTGGTGCCGGCCGCGGCCATACCATGAACAGGGTATGGTGCGGCCGGGGCGTCCGGGCGCAGCCCCTCCGCCAGCAGCAGGCCGAGATCCCCGGCGGCGGCACCGGCACCGGCGCGCACGCGGATGGCGAACACCGCCTCCCCCGCCTCCGGCAGGTCGGCGCCGGGCGGGGCGGCGGCGATGCCGGCCCCGCACCAGCGGGCGGTGCGCAGGGTCACGGCGATGCCCGCACCCACCGCGGCGCGCAGGCCCGACAGGCTCTGGCTGGTGGCGGCGATGCGGTAGCGGCGCCCGGCGCGCTCCAGGGCGGCCAGGGCGGCGTCGCGGAAGCCGCAGGGCGGGTCGAGCAGGGCCAGCGGCACCGCCCCGTCGTGCCGGACCGGGCCGTCGGCGGACGTCAGCCACACCATGGGCTCGCGGATCAGGCCCACCTCGTCGGGGGCCGGCTTCAGGCGCATGGCCACCATCACGTCGATGCCGCCGGCCTCGAACGCCGCCGTCAGGTCGGCCGTGCGCCCGACGCGCAGGTGCAGGCGCACCCGCGCGTGGGTGCGGGCGAACAGGCGCAGCAGAGGCGGCAGCCCGTGCTCGGCCACGTCCTGGGTGGCGGCGACCGTCAGGGTGCCACCGGCGCGGCCGCCGCGCAGGCTCATCAGCGCCGCCCGGTGCATCTCCAGGATGCGGCGGGCGTGGCCGGCCAGCTCCTGCCCCGCGTCGGTCAGCACCCGCCCGCGGCCGGCCGGCAGCAGCAGCGGCTCCCCGACGATCTCCTCCAGCCGCTGCATCTGGGCGGTGACCGCCGACGGCGACCGTCCGACCGCCGCCGCCGCCCGGTTCAGCGTGCCGCCGTCGACGAAGGCCAGGAACGTCTTCAGGAGATCGGGGTCCAGGTGGTCCATGGTTCGGTCGCATCGAATTGACCGTTCCATATTATTCGATTTTTTTGTGCCATCAAGCGCGGCAGGGTGAAGCCGTCGATCACGAGGGAGGCTTCCATGCCCATCATCACCGTCGCGCTGACCGCACCCCCCGACGCCGCGCTGTCCGCCCGCATCGCCGGGGAGATGACGGCCCTGACGCAGGAACACCTGCGCAAGGACCCGGCGGTCACCGCCGTGGCCATCCACTACGTCGACCCCGCCCACTGGTTCGCCGGCGGCCGGTCCCTGGCGGACCAGGGAACGCACACCTTCTGGCTGGACATCAAGGTGGTGGACGGCACCAACACCAAGCCCGAACTGGCCGCCTACATGGACGCGGTGTACGCCGCCATGGGCCGGCTGGCGGGCGGCGTACACCACGAAAGCTACGTCCTGATCCACGAGGTCCCGGCGGCCGCCTACGGCTTCGGCGGCCTGACGCAGGAACACCGCTTCATCGCCGGACGCCTCGCCGTGCCGGCGCGGTGACCTCGGCGGCGGGGCACGCCGGCTGTCCCGGCACGGTCCCCAGCGAGGGGGTCAGGCGCTTGGCCATGCACTGCTCCCGCAGCAGGGTGCGCAGGCGCTCCTCCATGGGATGGCCGGTGCCGGCCAGGTTCTCCAGTTCCAGCGGGTCGTTGGTGAGGTCGTACATCTCGTATTCGTCGGGGGCGGGGGCGACGGTGGTGGTGCGCCGGTAGGTGACATCCCGGGTGCCCGCCCGGTCGGTTTCGCGCTCCATGTTGCGGTCGATCACGTTGCGCACGCCGTCGGCGACGGGCTGGCCCGGCGAGGTCCAGTCCTGCGGGTTCTCGAAATAGCGACCGTACTTCCACAACCGCCCGTCGACCTCCGCCACCACCGCCTCGACGCTGCCCGGCTCGATCACCGACGCGTAGTCGATGCCGATGATGTTGGCCTGGTCCAGACCCTTCGAGGGATCGTCGTCCGACATGTAGTAGATCGGGCCCGCCAGGGACTCCTCGGTCGCCGTGCCGAAGATCAGCGGCGACAGGTCCCGCCCGACGAGCGGCTGCGCGTCCGTGAAGTCGGGTGCCAGGGTGGCGCGCAGGCTCTCGGCGTCGAGACCGGCGAGCCCCAGCAGGGTGGGCAGGATGTCCACATGGCTGGTCGGCAGCGACAGGGTGCGGCCGGCGGGAACGCGGCCTTCGCTGCGGACCACCAGCGGGACGCGCAGGGCCTCCTCGTACATGGTGTACCATTTCTGGAACAGGCCGCCGTGGGAGCCCAGCAGATCGCCATGGTCGGAGGTGAAGACGACGATGGTGTCGTCGCGCTGCGGCGACGCGTCCAGCCGGGCGAGCACCCTGGCGATCTCCCCGTCGACGTCCTCGTGAAGCTGATAGTAGAGCCGGAAGTAATCGTCGGTGACGATGCTCGGCTGCATGAACTTGCGGTAGGAGGTGCGATAGCTTTCCTGCACGCTCGGCTTTCGGCCTTCCAGCGTCTCGTCGGCGGAGTCGGCGAACGCGGCATCGAACAGGTCCCCGGGAACGTGGTCGCCGACGGTGAAGTCGTACGTCCCCGCCGCCGCACCGAGGCGGGCGAAGAACCCCCACAGCGCGATGTCGTGCGGGTTGACGAACGACGCCATGACGAACCAGGGAGCGGCCGCTCCGTCGCCGTCGAGGCCGTCCAGCAGTTCAATGATCTGTTCGGCGAAGCCGGCATCACGGCCGCGCCGGCCGCCGCCGGCCGAGGCGCCGCTGTTGAGGGGATCGGCGCCGTGCGGCTCCGGCCCGATCCAGCCGTCGAAGCCGAAGGGGCCGAGCGGGTTGGCGCTCTGATAATAGCGCTCCGCCTCCGGCAGGCGGTTGCCGTCCGCGTCGAACGTGTCGACCGGGGTGTGGGTGCCGGGCACCGTCAGGTTCTCGTCCGACACGTGCCACTTGCCGCGCCAGAAGGTACGGTAGCCGGCGGCCCGGAAATAGTGCCCGATGGTCGGCACGGTGCGGGGATGGAGCCAGTGCATGTCCGGATCGTACGCCGCCTTGGCCGCGCCGTCGGTCTGGCTGACCCCGTGCAGCGACGGGTAATGCCCGGTGTACAGGCACGCCCGGCCGGGCGCGCAGGCCATGGAGGCGGCGTAATGGCGCCCGAAGCTCGTCCCCCCTTGCGCCAGCCCCTTCTGGGCGGTCAGGTAGGTGTCGCGAAACGCCGCGAGATCGGCCGACTCATAGGGCATGGGCGCCCGTTGCTCGTCCACCATGATGACCAGGATGTTGGGCGGCCGCTCGTTGAGCGACGCCCCGGCACGCGCCGAACCGGCTGACGTCATCGCTTTCCCCATTGAAATATTCGCTTGCGATGTCGGCAACGCCGGCCGCGCCATTCCAATACATACTTGTGTACTTTGATCCAATCTGGAGTATCCAGGCGCGCAATCCGGGCGTTTGCAGACTCTGAAGTCTGGCATTTATTCGGAAAGCACGCAAGTTTCTGCTATGTCACTGCTTGGGACGACAAGTCTCGGCAGGCCCTCACGCCGTCCGCGGTGCGGCCCCCGGGCGGCGCGGGCGGGTGGCGGCGAGGCCGGAGGCCACGGTCAGGGCGGCGGCGGCCAGCAGGGGCCAGCGGGCGCCGCCCCAGTCGCCGCCGGCCAGGGCGACGGCGGCGGCGATGACCGGCGGGCCGATGAACTGGCCGATGGCGGAGCCCTGCATCAGCATGCCGTTGGCGGCACCCATGTGGCCGGGCGACGGGGCGTGGGCGGGGGCGCCGGCGAACAGGCAGGTGGGGATCATGCCGGCGGTGAAGGAGAACACCAGGCACAGGGCGAATCGCGCCGCATCCGGCAGGGCGTGGCTGAAGATGCCCAGGGCGGCCAGGGCCATGCCGGCCGAGCCGGCGGCGACCAGCCGGCGGGCGGCCACGCCGCGGCGCAGGTTCCAGCCGCCGAACAGGTTGCCGGGGATGTTGACGGCGATGACCAGCGCCGTCATCAGCGCCGCCGCCGCGGGGGTGGCGCCCACATCGGCGGACAGGAAGGTCGGCAGCCACACCATGAGCGACACCCACTGGAACGCGTAGGCGCCGAAGGCAAAGCCCAGCAGCAGCAGGCCGGGGCGGACCAGCGTCTCCGCCACCACCCGCACCGGCGTGCCGGCCGGGCGCTGCGGCAGGGCGACGGCGGCGACCGCCCGGTCCACCGCCACCAGCGCCGCCAGGGCCAGGCCGGCCACCGCCAGCCACAGGCCGCGCCAGCCCGCCGCGTCCAGCAACAGCGGGGCGATCACCAGGCCCAGCGCCATGCCCGTGGGCATGAAGACGCTCCACAGGGACAGGGCGAAGGCGCGGTCGCGCTCGGCCGCCGCCGCCAGCACCACCGCCGGCAAGGCCACGACCACGGCGATGAAACCGATGCCCTCGACGAAGCGGCTGGCCAGCATGCCCGCCAGCCCGTGGCTGAAGGCACCGCCGGCACCGCCCGCCGCCAGCAGCAGGAAACCGGCAAGGATCAGCCGCCGCCGGCCCAGCCCGTCGGCCGCGGCACCCACCGCCAGCGCCAGCAGCATGCCCAGCAGGTTGAAGGTGGACACGACGAACCCCGCGTCCACCAGACCGATGCCCAGTTCGGCGCGCAGCGGCGTCAGGGCCGGCGGCACCTTGCCCAGGTGCAGGGCGGCGACGATGCCGCCGGCCAGCGCCGTCAGCACCACCGCCCAGCGGGTCGAAGCCGGCAGGGTCACGCCTTGTTCGCCCGCATCTGCGCGATGTGGTCGCGGTAGCGCATGTCCTCGGTGCGCACGTGCTCGTCCAGCCAGCGCCCGAGGAAGGCGTTGACCGTCTCGCCGATCTCGAACGAGGATTCCACGGACCGCTCGTACGACATCTTCACCGCGTTCAGCCATTCCACGAACAGGCGGTGGCGCTGCACGTGCTCCTCATAGCCGGGGTAGCCGGTGCGCCGCATCAGCTCCTCCTCGTGGGCGAAGTGGTCGCGGGCGTAATGCTCCAGCCGGGCGATGATGTCGGACAGCACGTTCTCCGCCACGTCCGCCTGCTCCAGCGTGTGCAGCAGCCGGAACAGCTCGCGGTGCTCCGCGTCGATGTCGGGCACGCCCACGCTCATGTCCGGACGCCATTCGTAGGTGCTCATGTCGGCGGTCTCCCGATCGCTACAGCAGGGCCAGGGCCAGGCCGGGGAAGAGGATCAGCAGGGTCAGGCGCACCACGTCCGACAGGATGAAGGGCGTGACCCCGCGGAAGATGGCGCTGATCGGCACGTCCGGCGCCACCGACTTGATGACGAAGACGTTCATGCCCACGGGCGGGGTGATCAGCCCCATCTCCACCGCGATCACCGTGACGATGCCGAACCACACGGGGTCGAAGCCCGCCGCCTGGGCCAGCGGGTAGACCACCGGCACGGTCAGCAGCAGCATGGCGATGCTGTCCATCACGCAGCCCAGCAGCGCGTAGAGCACGAGGATGCACAGCAGCACCGCCAGCGGCGCCAGGTTCAGGCTCTGCACGAACTCCACCAGCGAGAACGAGATGCGCGACACCGACAGGAAATAGCCGAAGATCTCCGCGCCGATGATCATGAAGAAGATCATGGCCGACAGCATCAGCGTCTCTTCGACCGCCTCGCCGAACTGCTGGAAGGTCATGCCGCGGAACAGCGCCACCAGGAAGGCGCCGAAGGCGCCGATGGCCGCCGCCTCGGTCGGGGTGAAGAAGCCGCCGTAGATGCCGCCGATGATGAAGGCGAAGATGCCGCCGAACGGCACCAGCCCCTTCAGGCCGGCCAGCTTCTGGCGCAGGGTGGTCGGCTCGCCCGGCTGGGCCAGCGAGGGCTTCAGAGCCACCACCACGGCGATGGTGGCGCAGTAGAGGAAGAGGCCGAGCAGGCCGGGGATGATGCCGGCGATGAACATGTCGCCGACGCTCTGCTCGGTCACCAGGGCGTAGAGCAGCAGCGCAATGGACGGCGGGATCATGATGCCCAGCGTCCCGCCGGCGGCCAGCGTGCCGGTGGCCAGCGCGTCGGAGTAGCCGTTCTTCTTCATCTCCGGCAAGGCCACCCGGGCCATGCTGGCGGCGGTCGCCAGGGACGAGCCGGAGATGGCGGAGAACACGCCGCACGAACTCATGGCGGCCAGCGCCATGCCGCCGCGCCAGCCGCCGAACAGCGTCTTGGCCCCGGTGAACAGCTCCGTCGACATGCGCGCCTTGGAGGCGAACACCCCCATGAGGATGAACATGGGGATGGGGCTGAAGCTGTAGTTGGACAGCGTCTCGAAAGGACCGCTGTCGAGGATGGACAGGGCCGGGGCGAAGGCGACGATCAGGCCGAACCCGACGAAGCCGGTCGCCGCCATGGCCAGGGCCACCGGGCAGCGCAGCGCGATCAGGATCAGCATCCCGGCGACGCAGAGATATCCGATAAGAGGAGCGCTCATGATGCCCTGACGCTTTCCGAGATCTGCTGGACGGCGACCAGGACACCGCGTACGGCGAGCACGCCGGTCGCAAAGGCCGTGGCGCCGTAGATGTAGGTGAGCGGGATGAGGAGATCCTGGGTGGACTCGCCGGTGAGCGCCACCCGCTGCGCCGCCTCGACGAAGCGGGTGGTCATGCCGATCCCCAGCAGGCCGAAGCCCAGGGTGTAGATGCCGGCCAGCACCCCCTTCACGCGTTCGCTCAGGTTGTTCGTGAACAGGTCGACGATGACCTGGCCCTTGCTGACGGCGTAGGGCAGCGTGAACAGGATGGTAAACAGCAGCGTGAAGTTGACCAGCTCGATGCCGCCGAGGAAGGTGAAATCCACCGACCCGCGGGTGAAGCCGAAGACGCTCCGGCTCACCACGTCGGCAAGGACGATCAGCATCATGAGGATCAGGAGGACGCCGGCGATGTGGTACATCGCCTGCGCCACGCGGAAGGCCGCATCCGCCAGTAGCTTCACCGAGGATCTCCTCTCCCGGAGGGGTGGGCTCAGCGGCAGGTCTGCGCCAGTTCCAGCGCCCGGGCGTAGACCTTGCGGGCCGGCAGGCCCTGGCCCTCGACCTCGGCCAGATAGGCTTCGGTGGCGCGCTCGACCACCGGCTGCCAGGCCGGGTTCTTCGCCCCGCCCTCGATGGTGACGATCTGATGGCCGGCTTTGACGGCGGCGGCGCGGCCCTCGGTGTCCAAATCGTCGAACACCTTGGCGGCCAGCGTCGTCCACGCCTTGCCGGAGTTGTCGTCGATGACCTTCTTCAGGTCGGCCGGCAGGCCCTCGTACAGCTCCTTGTTCATGGTGACGATGAACGACAGGGTGTACAGGCCGACCTCGGTGTGGTGCTTGGCCAGCTCGTTCAGGCGGAAGGCGTGCGCGCCCTCCCACGGCAGGGAGACGCCGTCGATGGTGCCGCGCTGCATGGCCTGGTAGGATTCCGGCGCCGGCATGCCCACGGGCTGGGCCTTGACCTCTTCCAGGATCTTGGCGACGACGGCGGTCGGGCGGCGGATGCGCAGGCCGGCCAGGTCGTCGGGCGAGGTGATCGCCTTGGACGTGGTGTGCAGGTGCCCGGGGCCGTGGGTGAACATGAACAGCGGCCGGGTGTCCTTGTACTCGTCGGCGATCAGGCCCTCCTCGTACAGGGACTGGATGATGCACGAGCCGTGGGCGGCGTTGTCCACCACGCCCGGCAGTTCCACCACCTGGGTCAGCGGGAAGCGGTTGGCGGTGTAGCCCTGGACGGTCGCCGCCATGTCGGCGATGCGGCTCTTCACCGCCTCGTACTGGGCCGGCGCCTTGGCCAGGGTCTGGGACGGGTAGATGTCGACGGCGATCCGCCCGTTGGAGTCCTGCTTGACCTTGTCCGCCCACACCTGGAACAGGTCCTTGTGGGTGGTCGACACCGCCGGCCAGAAGTGGGAGAAGCGGAGCGTCACGTCGGCCGCCGCGGCCGGAGCGGCGACGCCGTAGGCGACGGTGCAGACGATCGCGGCACCGGTGAACTTCCTGAGCATATCGGTTTCCTCCCAACGATGTTGTGCGGTCACGCGCGATCGGTGATCGCGACGGCCGTGGGTCGACTCAGGCGAAATCCTCGGTGTCGATTTCCGCCAGAGTGGATTCGGGGTAGCGCGGGCCGTCCACGGTCCCGCGGTTGATCAGCGATTCCAGGCGCGCCACCGTGGCCGGGTCGAGCGACAGGGTGGCGGCGCCGGCGTTCTCGCGCAGGTGGTCGATGCGCGTGGTGCCGGGGATCGGCACGACGTGGGGCGCCTTGGCCAGCGTCCACGCCAGCGCCAGTTGCGCCGGCGTGCAGCCCGCCTCGCGCGCCACCGCCGCCAGGCCGTCCAGCAGCGCCAGATTGCGGGCGTAGGCGTCGGGCCGGAAGCGCGGCAGGCCGCGCCGGATGTCGCCCGGCGCCAGCGTCGCTACGTCGCCCAATCCCCCGGCGAGGAAGCCGCGGCCCAGCGGCGAAAAGGCGACGAAGCCGGTCCCCAGCTCGGCGCAGGCGTCGAGCACGGCGATCTCCGGATTGCGCGTCCACAGCGCGTACTCGGACTGCACGGCGGCGACGGGGTGCACCGCGTGGGCCCGGCGCAGGGTGGCGGCCGACACCTCCGACAGGCCGTAGCCGCGGATCTTGCCCTGCGCCACCAGCCCGGCCAGGGCGCCGGCGCTGTCCTCCACCGGCACCGCGGCGTCGAGGCGGTGCAGGTAATAAAGGTCGATGACGTCGGTGCGCAGGCGCCGCAGCGCCTCCTCGCAGGTCCGCCGGATGGCCTCCGGCCGGCCGTCAATCGTCCGCTTGCCCGTGGCGTCGGGGCCCAGGCCGCACTTGCTGGCCAGCAGGTACTCGCCCCGCCGGTGCCCCACCGCCTCGCCCACCAGCGTCTCGTTGGCGCCGCCGCCGTAGAGGAAGGCGGTGTCCAGGTGGGTGTAGCCGAGGTCGAGCGCCTCGTTCAGCAGGCGCACCGCCGTCGCCCGGTCGGGCGGCACGCCGTAGGCGTGCGACAGGTTCATGCAGCCGAGCCCGATCGCCGAAACGGTGAAGGGCCCCAGGCGGCGTTGCGGCATCGTGCCCATGTCAGCCATCCGCGTTCAGGCATTGCTCCAGGCGGTGCAGCGTCTCCATGGCGGGCAGGCACCGCGCCACGGAGGCGTTGGGCTCGCGGCCGTCCCGGATGGCGCTGAAGAACTCCCGGTCGATCAGCTCGATTCCGTTGTTGGAGACGGCGACGCCCGACAGGTCGATGCGGTTGCCCTCCCCGTCCTCCAGGTCGTCGTAGCGCGCCACATAGGTGCCGTTGTCGCAGATGTAGCGGAAGTACGCTCCGAGAGGTCCCTTGTTGTTGAACGACAGCGACAGGGTGCAGAGCGCCCCTGAGGGCACCTTCATGCCGATGCTCATGTCCATGGCGATGCCCAGATCGGGATGCATCGGCCCCTGGAGCGCGAACACCTGCGAGGCGGTCTGACCGGTCTGGTACTGGAACAGGTCCACCGTGTGGCAGGCGTGGTGCCACAGCAGATGGTCGGTCCAGGTGCGCGGCTTGCCCAGCGCGTTCATGTTGGTGCGGCGGAAGAAATAGGTCTGCACGTCCATCTGCTGGATCGTCAGCTCCCCCGCCCTGATCTTGTTGTGCACCCACTGGTGGCTGGGGTTGAAGCGTCTGACATGGCCGGCCATCGCCACCAGCCCCGTCCGCTTCTGCACCTCCACCAGGCGCCGGGCGTCGGCGACGGTGTCGGCCATGGGGATCTCGACCAGCACGTGCTTGCCCGCTTCCAGGCAGCGGATGGCCTGGGCGGCGTGCAGGGGTGTCGGCGTGGCGAGGATCACCGCCTCCACGTCCGTGCGCGCCAGGCTCTCCTCCAGGTCGCGGGTGGCGTGGGGAATGCCGCGGTCCTTCGCGAACCCCTCGATGTCGTCGGGCCCGCCGCCGACCACGGACACCACCTCGATGCCGTCGATGGCGGCGACGGCGTCCAGATGCTTCATGCCGAAGGCGCCGGCGGCACCGGCAACGCAGATCTTCATGGTGTGGGGCTCCCGATCACTGGTGCTCGCAGGCGAGGACAAGGTGGCCGACCGCCGTGTTGGAGGCCGGCACGTGATAGTGGCGATGGAGCTGGCGCACCGGGCCGCCCAGCGCGCCGCGCATGACCAGCCACATCACCAGCTCGATCCCCTCCGACCCCGCCTCGCGCAGATACTCCACGTGGGGGATCGCGGCGGCGGCTTCCGGGTCGGACACGATGAGGTCGAGGAAACGGTTGTCGAAGTCCGGGTTGATCAGCCCCGCCCGCTCGGCCTGGAGCTGGTGGGACATGCCGCCCGTGCCGAAGACCACCACCCTGAGGTCCTGCGGGAAGCTCTCCACCGCCCGGCGGATGGCGCGGCCCAGGTTGAGGCAGCGGTTGCCGGTGGGCGGCGGGTACTGCACCACGTTGACCGCCAGCGGGATGACCGGGCACGGCCAGGCGTCCGGCTGCCCGAACAGCAGCGACAGCGGCACCGTCAGCCCGTGGTCGACCTCCATCCGGTTGACGATGGTCAGGTCGAACTCGTCCAGGATGACGGACTGGGCGATGTGCCAGGCCAGCTCCGGATGACCCTTGACCACCGGCACCGGCCGCGCCCCCCAGCCCTCGTCCGCCGGCACGTACTCCGCAGCACAGCCCAGCGCGAAGGTGGGGATGACGTCCATGGAGAACGCGGTGGCGTGGTCGTTGTAGACGACGATGGCGACGTCGGGCTTGAGGTCCGCCATCCACCGGCGCGACGGCTCGAAGCCGGCGAACAGGGGCTGCCAATAGGGCTCCGCGGTCCGGCCCTGGTCGATGGCCACGCCGATGGCCGGGACGTGGGAGGTCGCCACGCCGGCGACGATCTCAGCCATTGCCCCACTCCTTCTTGCTGCGGTTGCCGTCGATGGGCCGGCCGCCGGCCAGCATCATCGCGCGGTATTCGTCTTCGGTGACGCCGGTCATGCGGGCGGCAAGCTGCTGGAAATTGATGCCGTCGGTCGCCGCCAGCTTGGACGTGTAGTAGATGTTCCCGCCCAGCCGCAGCATGCCGTTCCAGTCGCGCTCCAGCACGGCGCGGCGCTGCTCGTCGCTGAGGGGGAAGCGGTTCAGGTAGCCCTGCTCGTCCGCCTTGAACGCCTCGCGGTTGGCGGCGTGGCGCAGCGACATGCAGAACATGTTGAGATGGTAGCCCCGGCGCGACTGCTCCGCGTCGAACACGTAGGTGCCGGGGATGTCGGCGTAGGCGGGCGGCGGTACCTGCCGGCGCGCCGGGGCGTGGCCCAGCCCTTCCAGCACCCGGTCGGCGCGGGCGGCGTAGTCCTCGCCTTCAGCGGCGGACAGCCCCATGGCGCCGATGCGCTGCTGCCAGTCCACGGTCGCCGCGGCCATGCCGTTGGGCAGCCCCAGCTCGGCCACGGTCAGCGCCACCTCGCGCATCTCGGCGGCGCGGCGCAGCCCGTGGGTCATCACCCGTTCCAGGTTGTAGGCGGCCTTTGCCCGGAAGTCGAAGCCGGGGAAGGTGGCGTCCAGGGAGTCGAGCACCACCGCGTCGACGCCCGCCTTGCGGCCGGCCAGCACGCATTCGGCGAACAGCGCCTCCATCCCCTTCATCATGACGGAGCGGATCATCTTGATGGACGAGGCGGTGCCCACCTCGCCCTCGGCGATCTTCACGTCCATGTCCAGGGCGGCCAGCCGCTCGGCCGCGACCGCGGCGTGGGCGCCGCTCAGCAGCAGGGGCGTGCGGTGCCGCTTCGGGTACACCGGGGCCATCACCGCCACGTCCACGTAGAGGCCGCGGCCCGCCTGCGCCACGGCCGCGGCCGACCGGCGCTTGGTCCCCGGCGCGCAGGAGTTGCCGTCGAGGAACAGGGCCCCCCGGGCCAGCAGCGGGGCGGCGGCGGCGGCCACCTTGCCCGCCTGGTCGGCGGTGACCAGCGAGAACACCAGGGCCGCACCCTCCAGCGCCTCGGCCGCGGTGGCGCAGCCGCGGATGCCGGCGCGCTCGTAGTCGGCCAGCTTGCCGGCGCGCACCGCCGGGTCGGGATGGTCGGTCTTGATGTCGTAGGCCGTGACGGCGGCGGCGCGCTCGGCGCCCCAGCCGGAGACGAAGGCCGAGGCCGCCTCGCCGAAGCCGATGCAGGCTATGCGCAACTGGTCGGGCATGAGCTTCACGATGTCCGGTTTCGTTCCGGCGGGCCCGCCGCGGCGGCCCGCCTCCCACCCTCACGGTGTATCACCCGATTGCATGAGGGCATAATTGATTGCCGTACCTCCCTATTCATTTTTTGCATAATGGCACGGCAATCAGGTGGCGTGGATGACCCGCCCCGCCTCCTTCATCAGGGCGATGAAGCGGGCCTGGGCGGCGGTCGGGCGCCAGTCCGTGCGCAGGGTGTAGCCGATGGGCCGATTGGTGTGGGGCAGCCGCAGGGGCAGCGGCGCCAGCAGCCCCCACTGCATCTCGTGGCGGATCTGGTGCAGCGAGATCAGGGTCAGCCGGTCGCTGGCCGTCAGCAGGCCGCGGATCAGGTTGATGGCGCCGGTCTCCACCAGGCTGCGCGGCGGCGGCACGCCGGCCTCGGCGAAAAGCTGGTCGAAATGGGCGCGGGTGGGGGTGCCGCGCCGCGGGATCACCCAGCCGCAGGCGGCGATGTCGGCGATGTCCGGGCGCGGCTTCTGGGTCAGCGGGTGGCCGGCCCGCCCGACCACCGCCAGCGGGTCATCGAACAGCGGTTCCTGCACCACGTCGTCGATTGGCACGGGGTTGCGCAGCGCCCCCACCAGCAGGTCCAGGTCGCCCTGGCGCAGCCCGTGCAGCAGATCCTCGTAGGGGCCGTCCACCACCTCCACCCGGGCCTCCGGGCGCTCGCGCAGCAGGGCGTTGATGGCGGTGGGCAGCAGGAAGGTGCGGGCCAGCGGCATGGCGCCGATGACCACGCGGCCGGAATCGGCGCGCTTGCGGTCGTCCAGCTCCTCCAGGCCCTTGTCATACTCCACCAGGGCCAGCTTGGCGTGGAGCACCAGCGCCTCGGCCGGGCGGGTGAGGGCGATGCCGCGGCTCGCCTTCTCGAACAGGGGCACGTCGGCCAGGTGCTCCAGCTCGCGCGCCGCCCGGTGCAGGGCCGGCTGGGAGATGCCGACGGCGCGGGCGGCGAGGGAGAAGTTGCGGGCGTCGGCAATGGCGATCAGGGCACGGAGTTGCACGCCGGTCAGCAACTGCTCCAGGTTCTGCGGCGGCCGGGTGCCGCGCCGCCCCGCCGCCCGCACGATCTCCGCCACCCCCGACTGAAGGTGGCGCAGCATGCGCTCCACCCGGTCGTCGAACAGCCGCCCCGGCTCGGTCAGGTACACCCCGTCTGGGCGCCGCTCGAACAGGGTGACGCCCAGCGCCGCCTCCATCTTGGCGATGGCCTGGGTGATGGCGGGCTGGGAGATGAAGACGTGGCGCGACGCCGCGCTGATCGACCGGCTCTCCGCCACCGCGCGGAAGGCGCGCAGGTGGCGGAGGTTGGGCACCTCTCTATTCATTTCATGCTCTCGCTGCACCGCAACAAACGTGGGTATAGCAAAATCTTATACGGTTCGCGTGACTTTGAAATGGGAAATCGGCGGGGAGTGCGGAATGCTGACGATGACGAGGGCTACGGCCGCGCCGGCCCGCCGGACGCCGGCCGGCGGGGCCGCGACAAGAGGGAATCCCGGAACCATGAGCGAGAAGAAAACGGCCCTGGTGATCAGTGCCCACGCCGCCGACTTCGTGTGGCGGTGCGGCGGCGCCATCGCGCTTCACCAGAAGCTCGGCTACGAGGTCACCATCGTTTGCCTGTCCTACGGCGAGCGCGGCGAGTCCGCCAAGCTGTGGAAGCAGGGCGCCACGCTGGAGCAGGTGAAGGCGGCGCGGCGGACCGAGGCGGAAAACGCCGCCGCCGCCCTGTCGGCCCACGACATCCGCTTCATGGACCTGGGCGACTACCCGCTGGATGTGGACCGTGACGCCAAGATGGCGCTGGTGGAGATCATCCGCGCGGTGCAGCCGAAGTTCATGATGAGCCACTCGCTCTGGGACCCGTACAACACCGACCACATGGGCGCCACGCGCATCGCCCTGGAATGCCGCATGATCGCCCAGGCGTGGGGCCACAACCCCGGCCAGAAGGTGCTGGGCGCCCCCCAGCTCTACCTGTTCGAGCCGCACCAGACCGAGCAGATGGGCTGGAAGCCCGACGTCTTCCTCGACATCTCCGAGGTGTGGGACCAGAAGCGCGCCGCCATCGAGTGCATGGAGGGGCAGCAGCACCTCTGGGACTACTACACCAACCTGGCGCAGAACCGCGCCAACCACTTCCGCCGCAACTCCGGCGGGCAGGCCGGCGGGCGTGCCGCGAAGTACGCCGAGGGGTTCCAGTCGGTCTTCCCCCGCACCGTGGATGAGCTGTGATGACCGTCGTCGTGCAAAACATCTCACGTCCCGATCCCGCCACGGTGGCCGGCCTGGCGGAGTGCGGCGTGTCCACCGTCCACGAGGCGCAGGGGCGCAAGGGGCTGCTGGCCTCGTACATGCGCCCGATCTACGCCGGCGCCCGCGTCGCGGGGGCTGCCGTCACCATCTCCTGCCCGCCCGGCGACAACTGGATGTTCCACGTCGCGATCGAGCAGGTGAAGGCCGGCGACATCGTGGTGATGGCCCCCACCTCGCCCTGCGAGGACGGCTATTTCGGCGACCTGCTGGCCACCTCGCTGAAGGCGCGCGGCGGTGCCGGGCTGGTCATCGAGGCGGGCGTGCGCGACGTGCGCGACCTGACCGCCATGCAGTTCCCCGTGTGGTCCAGGGCGATCTACGCCGCCGGCACGGTGAAGGAGACCCTTGGCTCCATCAACGTCCCCGTGGTCTGCGCCGGCCAGCTCGTCAACCCCGGCGACGTGATCATCGCCGACGACGACGGCGTGTGCGTGGTGCGCCGGGAGGAGGCCGACGGCGTGCTGGAGAAGGCGCGCGCCCGCACGGCCGCCGAGGAGGACAAGCGCCGCCGCCTGGCCGCCGGCGAGCTGGGGCTCGACATCTACGACATGCGCGGGCGCCTGGCGGCCAAGGGCCTGAAGTATGTCTGAGGCGCGCTGCATGTGGATGCGCGGCGGCACGTCGAAGGGCGGGTACTTCCTGGCCGACGACCTGCCCGCCGACACCGCGGCCCGCGACGCCTTCCTGCTGCGGGTCATGGGCTCACCCGACCCGCGGCAGATCGACGGCATGGGCGGCGCCCACCCGCTGACCTCCAAGGTGGCCGTGGTGCGCCCCTCGCAGCGCGCGGATGCGGACGTGGACTACCTGTTCCTGCAGGTGTTCGTCGACCGCGCCGTCGTCACCGACGCGCAGAACTGCGGCAACATCCTGGCCGGCGTCGGCCCCTTCGCCATCGAGCGGGGGCTGGTACCGGCGGCGGACGGCGAGACGCGGGTGCGCATCCACATGGAGAACACCGGGCAGACCGCGGTGGCGCGGGTGTGCACGCCGGGCGGCCGGGTCCGCTACGCCGGCGACGCCCGCATCGACGGCGTTCCCGGCACCGCCGCACCCGTCCCGCTGGAGTTCATGGACACCGCGGGGTCGAGCTGCGGCGCCCTGCTGCCCACCGGCCGCGCCGTCGACGTGATCGACGGGGTGGAGGCGACGCTGATCGACAACGGCATGCCCGTGGTGGTGCTGCGGGCCGCCGACCTGGGGGTGCGCGGCGACGAGACGCCGGAACGGCTCGACGCCGACACGGCCCTGAAGGCGCGGCTGGAGAGCATCCGCCTGAAGGCCGGGCCGCTGATGAACCTGGGCGACGTCGCCGACAAGTCGGTGCCGAAGATGACCCTGATCGCCCCGCCGGCGGCCGGCGGCGCCATCGCCACCCGCACCTTCATCCCGCACCGCTGCCACGACGCCATCGGCGTGCTGGGGGCGGTCAGCGTCGCCACCGCCTGCGCCCTGGCGGGCTCGCCCGCCGCCGCCCTGGCCGTGATGCCGGACGGCCGCACCCGCACCGTGTCGGTGGAGCACCCGACCGGCGAGACCACCGTGGTGCTGGAGATGGCCGCCGACGGCTCGGTCGCCACCGCCGCCATCCTGCGCACCGCCCGCAAGCTGTTCGACGGCATCGTCTACGCCGATTGAGGAACCCGACCCATGGACGCCGATTACCTGCCGTTCCATCCCGACCCGTCGCGGCCGGCCTACCGGCCGCCGCCGGGGGCGGTGGACGCCCACTGCCACGTCTTCGGCCCGGCCGACCGCTTCCCCTACGCGCCGGAGCGCAAGTACACCCCGTGCGACGCGCCCGCGGAGAAGCTGTTCGCCCTGCGCGACTTCCTGGGGTTCGAGCGCAACGTCATCGTCCAGGCCACCTGCCACGGCCGCGACAACCGCGCCCTGGTGGACGCCTGCCGGGCCGCCGGCGATCGGGCGCGGGGCGTGGCCTCCGTGCGCGCCGACATCTCCGACGACGAGCTGGCGGAGCTGCACGAGGCCGGCGTGCGCGGCGTGCGCTTCAACTTCGTCAAGCGGCTGGTGGACGCCACCCCGCGCGAGGTCTTCCTCGGCATCGCCGCGCGGATCGCCCGGCTGGATTGGCACACCGTGGTCTATTTCGAGGCGCCGGACCTGGAGGGGCTGATCCCCTTCCTGAAGGAGCTGCCGACCACCGTGGTCATCGACCACATGGGCCGCCCCGACATCGCCGCCGGCGTCGACTCCCCCGGCTTCGCCCGCTTCATCGGACTGATGGAGGACCCGAAGTTCTGGTCCAAGGTGAGCTGCCCGGAACGGCTCAGCGTCCAGGGTCCGCCCGGCTACGACGACGTGGTGCCGTTCGCCCGCACGCTGGTGGAACGGTTCCCCGACCGCGTGCTGTGGGGCACCGACTGGCCCCACCCCAACATGAAGTCCCACATGCCCGACGACGGCGCGCTGGTGGACGTGATCCCGCGCATCGCCCCGACGGCCGAGCTGCAGCAGGCGCTGCTGGTCGACAACCCCATGCGCCTCTACTGGTCCTGATCCCCGGTCACCGAGCAACGCCCGCGCGAAGAAACGCCCCGAGGGTTGGAGACAAACAGAACAAATCCCAGGAGGAACTCTCGTGCGCCAGACACCCCATGCCGAGCAGGCCCCGATTCCCGGCACCACCATCTTCGACGGCCGGATGGCGATGAAGGGCTACGCGCTCAACAAGATGTGCTTTTCGTTCAACGAGAAAGCCAACCGCGACGCCTTCCTCCAGGACGAGGAGGGCTACATGGACCGCTACGGCCTGAACGAGGAGCAGAAGCAGGCGGTGCGCAGCCGCGTCGTGCTGGCGATGATCGCGGCCGGCGGCAACATCTATTACCTGGCGAAGCTGGCCGGCATCTTCGGCCTGACCGTCCAGGACGTCGGCGCCCAGCAGACGGGCATGAGCGTCGAGGATTTCAAAGCCATGCTCGTCGAAGCCGGGAGGCACTGATATGGCCCGCATCGTCGGAGGCATCACCACCTCGCACATTCCCGCCATCGGCAACGCCATCGCGAAGAATCTGCGCGACGACCCGTACTGGAAGCCGTTCTTCGACGGCTACCCGCCGGTGCTGGAATGGCTGGACCGGACGCAGCCGGACGTGGCCATCGTCATCTACAACGACCACGGCCTGAACTTCTTCCTCGACAAGATGCCGACCTTCTCGATCGGCGCGGCGCAGGAATACCGCAACGCCGACGAGGGCTGGGGCCTCACCCCCCTGCCACCCTTCCGCGGCGCGCCGGAGCTGTCCTGGCACCTGATCGAGGGGCTGGTGGCGGAGGAGTTCGACGTCACGAGTTGCCAGGAGATGCTGGTCGACCACGGCTTCGCCGTGCCGGTGTCCCTGCTCTGGCCCGACCGCACGACGACGGCGCCGGAGGGGCAGATCCGCACCATCCCCGTGTGCGTCAACACGGTGCAGCACCCGCTGCCCAGCCCGAAGCGCTGCTACAAGCTGGGCCAGGCCATCGGCCGCGCCGTCGCCTCCTTCCCCGAGGACCTCAAGGTGGTGGTCATCGGCACCGGCGGTCTGTCGCACCAGCTCGACGGCGAGCGGGCGGGCTTCATCAACAAGCCCTTCGACCTGATGTGCCTGGAAAAGATCGTCGACGACCCGGAATCCCTGATCGACCTGTCGATCCACGATCTGGTCCGCGAGGCCGGCGCGCAGGGGGCCGAATTCATCCTGTGGATGGCCATGCGCGGCGCCCTGCAGGGGCAGGTGACGAAGCTGCACGGCAACTACCACATCCCGATCTCCAACACGGCGGCCGGTCTGCTGCTGCTGGAGAACGCCGCCTGACACTACGGGTGTCCACCGCGTGCCCTCTCCCGGGCAAACGCGCACCTCGGGCGGGAACGGCGCGGCTCCGGCCGGTCCGTTCCCGCCGATTTCTTCCCGGAGTTCACCGGTGATGGACGACCTGATCACCCTGAAGACCCTCGGCCTCGCCACCGCCCGCCGGCTGGCCGAGGCCGCCGTATCCCGCGCCGGGGCGATGGGGCTGCGCATCCACGTCCACGTGGTCGACCACGCGGGCGAACCGCTGGTCTATCTGCGCATGCCCGGCGCCCCGCCCCCCGCCCGTCTGGTGTCGGAGCGCAAGGCGTGCACCGCCGCGTCCTACCGCCAGCCGACGGCGGCGTGGAAGGACAAGCTGGCCCACAAACCCCACGTCGCCATGGGCCTCGCCGCCCACCCGCGCATCGCGCTGATCGGCGGCGGCGTGCCGATCCTGCACGACGGCACGGTGGTGGGCGCCATCGGCGTCGCCGGCGCCCTGGAGGAACAGGACATGGAGATCGCCGCCGCGGCGCTGGCCGAGGTGATCGGCTGAACCGCGGCGGCGCGCCCGCGGGTCAGCTCGCCGGACGGGCCGCCGCGTCGCCGGGCAGACCCTCCCGGAACAGATCGGGCTGCTCCGGCCCGTCCACGATCAGCGTCCCCACCAGGCCGCGGGCGGCGCGGGACAGGGCGTGGTCGACCAGGATGTATTCGCCGGGGACCTCGAGCTTCATCTCCACCGCCGCGGCGCCGCCGGGCGGCACCAGGATGGTTTGCACGTCGCTCAGGCGCTTGCCCGTCAGCGAGCCCAGGTCGTAGACCGTGTCGAAGATCTCGCCGATCACGTGGAAGCTGGACGTCTTGTTGGGGCCGCCGACGCCGAAGTAGATGCGCACGGTCTCGCCCACCCTGGCGCGCAGCGCGTTGTCGCCGGTCAGCGCCTGCGCGGCGCCGTTGAAGACGTAGTATTCCGGCTGCTCGTTCATCAGCTTGTCGTAGCTCTCGGTCAGCTCGCCGGCGGTGCCGAAGGGCTCCTCGGTGTAGATCTCGCCCTGCATCACGTAGAATTCCCGGTCGACCGGCGGCAGCCCGCCTTCCGGCTCCACCAGGATCATGCCGTACATGCCGTTGGCGATGTGCTGGGCGGCCAGCGGCACCGCGCAATGATAGACGTAGAGGCCGGGGTTCAGCGCCTTGAAGGTGAACCCCCTGGTTTCGCCGGGGGCGGCGGTGGTGGCGTGGCCGCCGCCGTGCAGGCCGGTGACGGCGTGGAAGTCGACGTTGTGCATCAGCGCGCTGTCGTCGTGGTTCTTCAGCGTCACCTCCACGGTGTCGCCCACGCGCACCCGCAGCAGCGGCCCCGGCACCTTCGGCGCGCCGCCGGCCTCGGTGAAGGTCCAGTAGCGGTAGGTGGTGCCGTCGGCCAGGGTGCCCGTCGCCTCGATGGTTTCCAGGTCGACGCGCACGGTCTGCGGCGCGCGGGCGCCGATGGCGGCGGGCACCTCGGCGGCGCTGCGCACGATGTCGGCGACCGGGACGGCATCGTCGGCGCGCACCGGCGCCGCAAGGGCGACCATCACGGCAAGGGCGGCGGCGGTGGAGGCGAGGAGGGAACGGCGGATCGTCATGGCGCAAGCCTTTCGGTTCGGGAGCCCGGTGAGGACCGGGGAGCGTTGGCCGAACGATGGTCCCGATTCCGGCCGCGGTGTTTGTCGGGGAACAAACGCGCCGGGCGATGACGGGGGCCTGCGTCAGCCTGCCGCATCCCGTCCCCGCTGCCGTCCCGCTGTTTGCGGCGGCGCAACGACGCGGCGCGGCGACTGCCTATCGTTGCGGGCGACACCCGTCGTCCGGAACCGGAGACCGCTTCCCCATGACCACGCCCATCACCGCCCCGGCCGTGGATCTGCGCCCGCGCAGCGCCCTGCCCGTCCTGTTCAACTATGGCTTCCGTCCCTTCTTCCTGCTGGCCGGCCTGTCCGCGCCGCTGCTCGTCGTCGTCTGGCTGCTGGTCCTGGCCGGTCGCGTGGCGATGGACGGGGCGGTGTCGCCGCTGGCCTGGCACGCCCACGAGATGCTGTTCGGCTTCGCCGCCGCCGCCGTCGCCGGTTTCCTGCTGACCGCGGTGCCGAGTTGGACCGGCACCGCCGCCCTGTCCGGGCGCCCGCTGGCCGCCCTGGTCGCCCTGTGGCTGGCCGGGCGGGTGGCCTCCCTGCCGGCCTTCGCGGGCAGCGCTGCGGCGGCGGCCGTCGACCTCGCCTTCCTGCCGGCGCTGGGGCTGGCGCTGGCCCTGCCGCTGGTGCGCGCGGGCAAGTGGCGCAACATCGCCTTCCTGGCGCTGCTCGCCCTGATGACCGTCGGCAACCTGCTGATCCGGCTGGAGTGGCTGGGCCTGCCCGGCGGCGATGCGGCGGCGGGGACGGCGCTGGTCACCGGCGTCGTGCTGATGATGGTGGCGGTGATCGGCGGCCGCATCCTCCCCGCCTTCACCCGCAACGCCCTGAAGGCGCGCGGCGACACCACCGTGGTGGCGGCGCCGGGCCCGGTCGACGCCGCGGCCCTGGCGCTGACCGCCGCGGTGGTCGTCGGGGACGTGCTGGCCCCCGCGGCGACGGCCGCCGGCTGGCTGGCCCTGGCGGCGGCCCTGGCGCACGGGGTGCGGCTGGCCCGCTGGCGCGGCGACCGCACGCTGCGCGACCCCCTGCTGTGGAGCCTGCACGCCGGCTATGCCTGGATCGTCGCGGCGCTGGGGCTGAAGGCGGCCTGGCTGCTGGGCGACGCGGCGGGGGCCGCCGCCTGGCTGCACGCCCTGACCGCCGGCGGCTTCGCCACCATGATCCTGGCGGTGATGAGCCGCGCCGCTCTGGGCCACACCGGCCGGCCGCTGGTGGCACCGCGCGCCACCGCGGCGGCGTTCGGCGTGCTGACCGCCGCCGCCGTGATCCGCGTCGCCGCACCGGCCCTGCCCGGCATCGAGTACACCCACGCCCTGGCCGCCGCCGGCCTGCTGTGGACGCTCGCCTTCGCCCTGTTCGTCGCCGACTACGCCCCCATCCTGCTCCGCCCCCGCGCCGATGGGCGGCCGGGATGAGCGCCCCCTTGACGCAGACCCCGGCCATGGGCTTTCCCGCCTTCTACGACGCCGCTCCGCGGCTCCTCGTCCGCGATCCGCTCTGCGCCTTTCTCGGGGCCGCCGATGACGGGCTGATGGTCTACGGCTACGCCGACGCGGTCCGGCTCGCCGGCCATTCCTGCCCCACCGTGGCCGGGGCGTGGCTGATGACCGTGCGCGCCCTGCGCCACCTCTACGGCGATGCGGTGCCGGAACGCGGCACGATCGCCGTGCTGGTGCGCGCCGCATCCGACGAGGGTGTGGCCGGCGTCATGGCCGCGGTCGCCGCCCTGCCCACCGGCGCCGCCGGCGAGGGCGGGTTCAAGGGCATCGGCGGCCGGTTCGACCGTCGCGACCGGCTGTCGTTCGGCGCCGGCATCGCCGGAACCCTGGCCTTCGTGCGCGATGACACCGGGGCCGGGGTTGCGGCGACGCTGGACACCGGCGCCGTCCCGCCCGACCCGGCCATGCGCGACCTGCTGCCCCGTGCCGCCGCCGGCACCGCCACCGCGCCGGAGGAGGCGCGGTTCCGCGCGCTCTGGCAGGACCGCGTCCGGCGCATGCTGGTGGAGCATGCGGACGACCCGCGGCTGGTGTCGCTGGCGCCGCTGCCGGCCGGGTGTTTGCGCCGGGACAACGACGCTGCGAGTGAGTGGCGGTAGCGTTCCGGACACCGGGGCGGTCCGCCGCCCCTCCCGCCACGCCGGACCATTGCACCATGTACGTCTGCATCTGCAACGCCCTCACCGAACGCCGCGTGCGGCAGGCCGTGCGCGACCGGCGCCCGGACAGCGTCGCGGCGGTGTACGCCGCCTGCGGCGTCACCCCGCAATGCGGCAAGTGCGCCGGCACCATCGCCGTCATCCTCGAAGACGAGACCGCCCCCGCCCTGCGCCTCGCCGCCGAATAGCACCCGGACGGAGACCCCGCCAATGACCGCCGACCGTTTCGCCCGTTACGCCGACCGCCGCATCCCGCGCTACACCAGCTATCCCACCGCCCCCCATTTCTCCGCCGCGGTGGACGCCGGGACCTACCGGAGCTGGCTGGCCGGGCTGCCGGCGGACCGGCCGGTGTCGCTCTACCTGCACGTCCCCTTCTGCCGCTCCATGTGCTGGTACTGCGGCTGCCACACCACCATCACGAAGGTCGACGAGCCCATCGTCGATTATCTCGGCACGCTGCGGGCCGAGATCGCCGCGGTCTGCGACGCGCTGCCGCACCGCCAGCCGGTCGGCCACGTCCATTTCGGCGGCGGCACCCCCACCATCCTGGAGCCCGGCGACTTTGAGGCGCTGATCGCCCTGCTGCGCGACCGCTTCGCGCTCGCCCCCGGGGCGGAGATCGCGGTGGAGATCGACCCCCGCACCCTGACCCGCGCCATGGCCGGGGCGCTGGGGCGGTCCGGGGTGACGCGCGCCAGCTTGGGCGTGCAGAGCTTCGACCCCGTGGTGCAGCGGGCGATCAACCGCATCCAGAGCTATGAGCGCACCGCCGCCGTGGCCCGCGGCCTGCGCGACGCCGGGGTGGCCGGCATCAACCTGGACCTGATCTACGGCCTGCCGCACCAGACGGTGGCATCGTGCCGCGACACCGTCGCCCGCTGCCTGGAGCTGGCGCCCGACCGCTTCGCCGTCTTCGGCTACGCCCATATCCCCGACTTCAAGCCCCACCAGAAGAAGATCGACGAGGCGGCCCTGCCCGACGCGGCCGAACGCCTGGCGCAGGCGGAGGCCATCGCCGCGGCGCTCGAAGACGCCGGCTACCGGCGCATCGGCCTGGACCATTTCGCCCGCGCCGACGACCCCATGGCCCTGGCCGCCGCGGCGGGAACCCTGCGCCGCAACTTCCAGGGCTACACCACCGACCCCTGCGACACGCTGATCGGCCTCGGCGCGTCGGCCATCGGCCGGCTGCCGCAGGGGTACGTGCAGAACGCCGTGGTGCTCGGCACCTACGCCAAACGCGTGGCGGCCGGCGGGCTGGCCACCGCCAAGGGCTACGCGCTCACCCCCGACGACCGGCTGCGCGCCGCGGTGATCGAGCGCATCCTCTGCGACTTTGCCGTCGATCTCGACGCGGTGGCGGCACGGCACGGCGCCGACGCGGCGGCGCTGCTGGCCGGGGCCGACCTTGCCCCGCTGGAGGCCGACGGGCTGGTGCGCACCAGCGGCCGGCGCATCGCCGTGCCCGAGGACGCCCGCCCCTTCGTGCGCGCCGTCGCCGCCCGCTTCGACGCCCACCTTGCCGCCTCGACGCGCCGCCACGCCCCGGCGGTGTGATTGGGGGAACAATCGCGGCGCCGATGCGATAGACTGCGGCAGTATGCCGCATCTCGTGCGAGGTCCCCATGCCGCTGACCCCCGATCCGGCCGTGCTCCACGGCATGGCCCTGTTCGCCGGGCTCGACCGGGAGGCGCTGGCCGACGTGGTCCGGCAGGCGCACACGCGCCGCGTTCCCCGGGGAACGCGCATCTTCGCCCAGGGCGACCCGGCCGCCGCCGGACACGCCCTGATCGACGGTCGGGTGAAGATCGTCCAGACCGGGGCGGAGGGGCAGCAGGTGGTGATGCGCTTCATCGGCCCGGGCGAGATGTTCGGCACGCTGGCGGTGTTCGCCGGCGGCATCTACCCCGCCGACGCCGTCGCCGTGGCCGACAGCGTGGAGATCCACTGGACGGCCGCCACCATGACCGCGCTGATGGAGCTGCACCCGCGCATCGGGCTGAACGCGCTGCGCATCATCGGCGGGCGCTTGCAGGAGGTGCAGAGCCGGCTGCGCGAGCTGTCCACCGAACGGGTGGAGCGGCGCATCGCCCACGCCCTGTTGCGCCTGGTCCGCCAGGCCGGCCGCCGCGTCGACGCGGGGGTGGAGATCGACTTCCCCCTGTCGCGCCAGGACGTGGCGGAGATGACGGGCACCACGCTGCACACCGTCAGCCGCACCCTGTCGGCGTGGGAAAGCCGCGGCATCGTGGAAGGCGGGCGCCAGCACGTGCTGATCCGCAAGCCCCACGCCCTGGTGGCCATCGCCGAGGACCTGCCGCCGGCGGCGCCGGGCTGACCGGGCAGCGGGAACTCCGCCGGCGGACGGCCGGTTGAGGTGTGCGGCGGGTGCCCCGACGGGGGCCGCCCCGCCCATCCATCAACCGGATCGTTTCGGAGGAGACCCCATGACCCGTCACCGTTTCCTGGCGCTCGGCTCCGCCGCCGCCCTCGCGCTGGCCTGCCTCGGCGGCACGGCCGCGGCCCAGTCGGACGTCCCCGCCACCGCCACCTCTCCCTCGGCGGAGGCCGGGTCCCCGACGACCGGCGCGCTCCCCGGCGATTCGCTGATGGAGCGGCGCGAAGGCGCCATCGGCGGCGAGCCGGTCACGCAGGGCGATGACGCCGCAGCCGACGACTCCATCACCGATGACGCCGCGTCGGACGACCCCGTCACTGATGACGCGGCGAGCGATGATGCCATCACCGACGACGCCGCGACCGATGACGCCGCCGTCGACGGAACCGCGACGACCGACGACACCGACGCCGCCGGACAGGCCGTGGCGCCCACCGGCGATCTGCCCGACGACACCCTGATCGAGCAGCGCGAAGGTGCCTTCGGCGGCAGCGTCACCCAGGGCGGCGGCGAGGGCTCCGGGCAGCAGTAACCGGCCCGCAGCGGCGGTCCGACGGCAACAGGATGCCGCGGCGCGTTTGCGCCGGCGCAAAGACGGGACGGGGGCCGGGCTCCATGATGGGGTCCGGCCCTTCGGGAGACACCGTCATGACCGCCGCCATCCCCTCCGTTCCCTCTCCCGACCTCACGGTGGCCGAGGCGCTGGCCGCCTGGCCGGTGCTGGTGCCTGTGTTCCTGCACCGGCGCATGGCCTGCCCCGGCTGCGCCATGGCCCCGTTCATGACGCTGCGCGAAGCGGCGGAGTCCTATGGCGTGGACGCCGACGCCCTGGTCGCCGACCTGATCGCCGCCGCGGCGGGCGCCGCCGTCCCGGCCGGCCCGTTCCCGCCGCCCCTGCCCCACCGGGCGGAGGCGGCGGACGACGGCGTCGGCGTCAGCGCCCCGCCGCCTGGCGGCGCAGTTCCTTCAGTTCGGTGAAGCGGGCGGTGACGTCGCGCATGACCGCGGCCATGCCCAGCATGGCGCCGTCCGCATCCTTCAGGGGCACGATGGTGAACTCCACCGAGATCCGCGTGCCGTCCTTGCGGGTCGCCGGCACCGACAGCAGGTCGCCGCTGCCGTAGCGGCTCTCCCCCGATTTCATCACCTGGTCATAGCCGTCCCAGTGGCGCTGGCGCTGGCGTTCGGGAATGATGATGTCCAGCGACTGGCCCAGCGCCTCCGCGGCGGTGAAGCCGAAGACCCGCTCCGCCCCTTCGTTCCAGAAACGGATGATGCCCTCCCGGTCGGAATAGGCGATGGCCTCGGCGGGGCTGTTCAGCAGCGCCAGCCCCAGCCGTTGCAATTCGTCGGTGTTCATCGGTCCTCCCTCGGGTTGTCGCGCCGCATCCTAAACGTCCAGCACCAGCCGCGCGCTCCGGGCGCGCGAGACGCAGATCATCATGGTCCGGCCGGCGGCGCGCTCGGCGTCGGACAGCACGCTGTCGCGGTGGTCGGGCTCACCCTCCAGGACGGCGGTCTCGCAGGTGCCGCAGATGCCCTGCTCGCACGAGGAGTCGACCCGCACCCCGGCGGCGTCCAGCGCCTCCAGCACGCTCGTTCCCTCCGGCACCGTCACGCTGACGCCGGTGCGGGCGCACACCACCTCGAACGCCCCGTCCGCGGCGGCATCGCCGGCATCGGCAACGTCCCCGGCGGGCGGCGTGAACCACTCGAACCGCACGGACCCGGCCGGCCAGGCCGCTGCTACGGCGGCGGTAGCCACCGCGTCCATCAGCCGCTGCGGGCCGCAGCAATAGACCAGGGTGTCGGGAACGGGCGACGCCAGCAGCGCATCCACCGCCAGCCGGTCGCCGGCGTCGGCGGCGTGCACCACCACCCGTCCCCCGCCGATGGCGGCGAGTTCGTCGCGCAACGGCGCCCCGGCGGCGCTGCGCACGCAGTGGTGCAGCGTCCAGTCCGCGCCGCGCCGGGCGGCTTCCCGCGCCATCGGCAGCAGCGGCGTGATGCCGATCCCGCCGGCTACGAACAGGTAGCGGGGCGACGGGTCGAAGCGGAAGCTGTTGCGCGGCCCGCTGACGGTGACCACGGTGCCGGGCCGGAGCGCACCGTGGACGAAGCCCGACCCCCGCCCGCCGGGCACCGCGAGCACGGCGATGGTGTAGGCGTGGCGGTCCGCCGGGTCGCCGCACAGGGAATAGGAGCGCACGCCGCCGTCCGGCAGGTGCAGGTCAATGTGCGCCCCCGGCTCCGCCGGCGGCAGGGCCGCGCCCCGGGGGTCGCGCAGCAGCACCGATACGACCCCCGGCGCGATGCACGCCACGCGCTCGGCGCGCAGCGTCAGGGTCCCCGGCGGTGTTTCCATGCTCATGGCGTCTCCTTCGGCGGGTGCGGCAAAAGCCTTGATTCCTCGTCCCCCCGCCCCGGGGTCGTCAAGCGGCGGCGCCGAATGTTTCCGGATGGCGGAACCGGCGCCCGCATCTAACATTCCTTGCCAGTGAATGTTATCCTGCCCCGCCACCGATGGGAAGGGCGGCGTCACCCCCCGCATCATCGGCGGCTGACGGACGCGGTGCCGGTTTGCTATGGTGAAGACCGCGGGCCGGGGCCGCCGCCGGGGCGGCGGCGAAAGCATGCACCCGTGATGCAGGGATCTTCGGCCGATGCGCCTGTCCACCTACACCGATTACGCGTTGCGGCTGCTGATGTGCCTGGCCCTGCGGCCGGACGAGCTGATGACCATCCAGGACGTCGCCGACCGCTACGCCATCTCCAAGAGCCACCTGATGAAGGTGGCGCACCACCTCAGCCTGGCCGGGTTCGTCCATTCCGTGCGCGGCCGCAACGGCGGCCTGCGCCTGGGCCGCCCGGCGGAGCACATCCGCCTGGGCGACGTGGTGCGCCTGACCGAGGAGGACCTGTCGGTGGTGGAGTGCATGGCCGGCCCGGACGCCGACCGCGTCTGCCCGCTGATCCCGGCCTGCGTGCTGAAGGTGGCCCTGCGCGAGGCGCTGGAGGGGTTCCTGGCGGTGCTCGACACCTACACGCTGGCCGACGTTGTGAAGCCGCGCAACACGCTGGCCCGCCTGCTCGACCTGCCGGCGCCGGGGGCGGAGGTGCGGGGGGCCGGACCGCCGGCCTGACCGCGGGGGCCGGTCAGGCCAGCAGCCGGTCCAGCAGGGCGTGCAGGCGGCGCAGCTCCTGCCATTGGGCGTCGCTCAGGCTCTGGCCGTGGCGGCGCAGGTCGCGGATGTCCGCGTCGGCGAACTCCCGGGCAATGCGCCCGGCGGCGGCGACCAGGCGCGCCATCGGCTCCGCCGCCGGGCGTTCCGCCGTCCCGCCGTCGCGCTTGGCGGCGCGCAGGGCCTTGACGGTCAGCCCCTCCCGGGCGGCGTCCCACAGGCGCCGTTGCAGATCGGGGTCGTCGATGGCGGCGATCTCGGTCAGCACGCTCTTGGGGACATGGCGGTGGGTGGTCTCGTACGCCTCCAGGATGGCGGCCGGCAGGCGCAGGATGGACAGGGTGCGGGTGACGTCAGCCTGGCTGCGGCCGATGGCGCGGCCCAGCGCCTCGTGGGTGTAGCCGTGCCGCTCCACCAGCCGGGCGAAGGCGCGGGCCAGTTCCAGGGCGTCCAGATCGACGCGCTGGATGTTCTCGATCAGCGCCAGCTCGTCGGGGTCGCCGTCGGTGATGATGGCGAAGACGGTGCGCCGCCCGATCATGGCGCAGGCGCGCAGGCGCCGTTCCCCGGCCACCAGCCGGTAGCCGTCGCCGTCCGCCGGCTGCACCAGCACCGGCTGTTTCAGCCCGTGCCGCTCGATGGAGCGGGCCAGCTCCTCCAGCGCGTCGGCGTCGAAATGGCGGCGGGGCTGGTCGGGGTTGCGGGCGATGCGGTCGATGTCGATCTCCAGCAGGCGCGGGAAATCGGCGGACAGACCGAACAGGGCGTCGCCGCCGCGCTGCGCCGCCTTGTCGAAGATCTGCGTGCTGGTGCGGGCGAGCTTACGCGACATGGGCGGCCTTTCCGGGTTCGGCGGGGACGGGGGCGGCGATGTGGGCGGCCAGTTCACGCGCCAGGTCGGCGTAGGCGCGCACCGCCGGCGCGCCGGGATCGGCCTCGATCGCCGGCCGGCCGGCGCCGGATGCCTGGGCGAACAGGGTGGCGCGCGGCACCGGCGGCAGCACCCGCGTGCGCCCCTCGTAATGGGCGCTGATCTCCTTCAGGCTCGCCTGGTCCTGGGTGAGGCGGGCGGAATACATGGTCGGCAGGATGCCGAAGACGTTGAGCGCGGGGTTGGAGCGCCGGCGGATCTTGGCGATGGTTTCCAGCAGCAGCGGCACGCCCAGCCCGGCGAACACCTCGGTCTGCACGGGGATCAGCACCAGGTCGGAGGCCGCCAGGGCGTTGATGGTCAGCAGGCCCAGGTTGGGCGGGCAGTCGATGACCACCACGTCGTAGCGGTCCCGCACCTCGGCAAGCTGTTCCTTGAGGACGAGCGAGCTGTCCGGCTCCGCCACCAGTTCCGTCTCCGCCGCCGCCAGGCCGATGGAGGAGGGGGCGAGCGCGAAGGCGCCGCCGCACACCGGCACCAGGATGCTGTCCAGGGGCTGGCCGCCGCGCACCACGGCGTAGAGCCCTTTGCGCCGCATCTCCACCTCCCCCGGATCGAGGCCGAGATGGACGGTGGCGTTGCCCTGGGGATCGCCGTCCACCAGCAGCACCGACAGGCCCAGGGCGGACAGGGCGTAGGCGAGGTTGACGGCGGTGGTGGTCTTGCCCACCCCGCCCTTCTGGTTGGCCACCGCCAGCACCACCCGCCGCCGCGGCCCCGCGGCCGCCACGGATTGCGCCGTCACCGGCGCCGCAGCCGGTGCGCCGGCCGGGGCGAGCAGCGCCGCCACCTGCTGCGGGATGCGCTCCGCCCCGCTCTCCCAGCGGCTGATGCGCGAGCGGTCGTAGCGCCGGCCGAGCTGGCCGTTGAGCCAGGCCGCGAACCCCTGCTGGTCCTCGCCGCGCCGCTCGCGCAGCGCCCGCAGCTCCTCCCCGGTCATGGTGCCTCCCGTTTCCCTGCCGTGACGGCCCGCGCGCGATGCTAGCCACTTGACGCAACATGTCAACCCCTCCGCCCACGCTTGCGTCAATCAGGCGCGACGAAGCCGCGCCCCGGCGGTTGAGAGCGCAGAGACCCACCCGCGAGAGGGACAGGATGCCATGACCAAAGCCCATTCCCGCAAGCAGCAGATGGCCGCCGGCGCGGCGCTGGCCGCCAAGCGCGGCGAGCAGCCGGAATCGAGCCTGCGCGGCGCCTCGAAGCAGATGGCCGAATCCATGAGCGAAAAGGAACTGAAGGACATGGCCGCCACCAAACGCAAGAACCTGCCGGAGAAGCAGGAGCGCTGAGAGAAGACGGCGCGTTGGACGCGGGGCGGGGTTTGCGGCTATTGAGGCGCTCCGTCCGTTCCAACCCGTCGGAGCAAGGCAGTCCGTGGCCGTTCTTCCCCTGTCGTGCGGCGAGCCGGCCGCGGCGTTCCGCGCGCTGGCCGGCGAGCCCTGGTCGATGCTGCTGGACAGCGCGGCGCGCGGCGACGCCCGCGGCCGCTGGAGCTACATCGTGGCCGACCCGGTGGGCACGGTGGAGGCGGTGGACGGCACCACCCTGGTGGACGGGGTGCCGGTCCCCGGCGATCCCTTCACGGCGCTGGAACGCGCCCTGGCGGCCCTGGCGCCGGCCGGCGGTGCCATCGGCGGCGGGCCGGCGCCGTTCGTCGGCGGGGCGGTCGGCTTCATCGGTTACGAGGCGGGGCGGCGGTTGGATTTGCCGGTGTCGCGCCACGCCAACCCCGGCGGCGAGCCGGAACTGGCCTTCGGCCTCTACGACGCCGTCGCCGCCTTCGACCACGCCAGCGGGCGGGCGTGGGTCGCGGCGGCCCGGCCGGAGGCGGCGGCGCGGGCCCGCCGCCTGGCCGCCCGCCTGGAAGCCGCCCCGCCGTCCCCCGGCCCGTTGCCCCCTGCCGCCGCCTGGCGCAGCGAGCTGACACGCGCCGCCTACCGGGAGGGGGTGGAGCGGGTGCTCGCCTACATCCGCGCCGGCGACATCTACCAGGCCAACTTCACCCAGCGCTTCCTGGCGCAGCCTCCGGCCGGGCTGGACCCGTATGCCCTGTACGAGCGCCTGCGCGTCCTCAACCCCGCGCCCTTCGCCGCCTATCTCCACTGCGGGCCGCGCCTGCGCATCGCCAGCGCCTCGCCGGAGCGCTTCGTGCGCCTGGACGCCGACGGGCGCATCGAGACGCGGCCCATCAAGGGCACGCGCCGGCGCCACGCCGACCCGGTGGCCGACGCGGCGGCGGCGGCGGAGCTGGTGGCCAGCGTCAAGGACCGGGCGGAGAACCTGATGATCACCGACCTGCTGCGCAACGACCTGGGCCGGGTGGCGCGCATCGGCAGCGTGCGGGTGCCGGTGCTGTACGGGCTGGAGAGCTTCGCCACCGTGCACCATCTGGTGTCGGTGGTGACGGCGACCCTGCGCCCCGGACTGGGGCCGGTCGATCTGCTGCGCGCCGCCTGCCCCGGCGGCTCCATCACCGGCGCGCCGAAGATCCGCGCCATGGAGATCATCGACGAGCTGGAGGCGGCGCGGCGCGGTGCCTATTGCGGATCGGTCGCGTGGATCGGGGTGGACGGCGCCATGGACAGCTCCATCGTCATCCGCACCCTGTCGCTCACCCCCGACGCCGTGGTGGCTCGGGCCGGCGGCGGCATCGTCGCCGATTCCGACCCCGACGCCGAGCACGACGAGATGATGGTCAAGGTCCGGCCCCTGCTGCGCTCCCTGGAGGACGATCCATGACGGTATGGCTGAACGGCCGGCTGATGGCCGCCGCCGAGGCGCGGATCGACCCCGCCGACCGTGGCTTCACCCTGGGGGACGGGCTGTTCGAGACGCTGCGGGTGGCCGGCGGCCGGGTTTGCCACGGCGACCGCCATCTGGCGCGGCTGTCCGCCGGAGCCCGCGTGCTCGACCTGCCCGTGCCCTACGGGCCGGACGCACTGGCCGCGGCCATGGCGGCGCTGATCGCCGCCCGCGGGCTGGAGGACGGGGTGCTGCGCCTGACGCTCAGCCGCGGCACCGGGGCGCGGGGCGTGCCGCCGCCGCCCGACCCGCACCCCACCGTGCTCATCACCGCAGCCCCCCTGCCGCCGCCCGGCGGCCCCATGCGCGCCGTCATCGCCACGGTCACCCGGCGCAACGAGCATTCGCCGCTGTCGCGCCTGAAGACGCTCAACTATCTCGACTCCGTGCTGGCCCGGCAGGAGGCGGCGCGGCGCGGCGCCGACGAGGCGCTGCTGCTCAACACCGCCGGCCGTCTGGCGGAGTCCAGCGTCGCCAACCTGTTCGTCGTGCTGGAGGGGCGCACGGTGACACCGCCGGTGGCCGACGGCGCCCTGCCGGGCATCCGCCGCGCCCTGCTGCTGGAGCGCGGCCACGCCGAGGAACGCTCCCTCACCCCCGACGACCTCGCCCGCGCCGGGGAGGCGTTCCTCGCCAACAGCCTGGGCCTGCGTCCCCTGGTCGCCGTCGACGGCCGCCCGGTGGGCAACGGAGCGCCGGGCCCGGTGTGGGCGGCCCTGTCGGCGGCGGAGTGATCCGGCGGACCCCGGACGGATCGTACCGGGGTCGCGGCGCAAGGCTCTGACGCAAAAGGGAGCCTGTCCATCCGCTCAATGGAATCATTCCAAAACTGCTACCAAAGTCTCATGGCCGTTGCGCTCTCAATGCGCTTTACTGCAAATGATCGGGATATCGAACAGTGTGGCCGACCACCCGATCGCCCAAGGCCGGCCATGCCCTTTCAGGAAGGGAGACCGAGTATGAAGACGTGGCGCAAGCCCAGGATCGTCGAGATCAGCGTCGGCAACGAGATCAACGCCTACGCCTGCGCGGATCTCTGATCCGCACGACTCCCGCGCGGATCGTCGTTCCGCGTGCGATCACGCGGACGCCTGATCCGTCTGCTTCCCCCAGGCCGCGGCCCTGCCCGCACGTCCGGACGACCGGGGCGTGCGGGCGGGGCCGATGGGGTCCGCGCCCATGAAGATTCTCGTCCTCGGATCGGCCGCCGGTGGTGGCTTTCCGCAATGGAACTGCGCCTGCGAGGGCTGCCGGCGGGCGCGCTCCGGCGATCCCCTGGCGCGGCCGCGCACCCAGTCGTCGCTGGCCGTCTCGGCGGACGGGGAGCGCTGGCTGCTCCTCAACGCCTCGCCCGATCTGCGCCAGCAGATCCAGGCCAATGCGGCCCTGCACCCGGCTCCGGGGCGCGGTGTGCGCCACAGCCCGTTGGCGGCGGCCGTGCTGACCAACGGCGACATCGACCACGTCGCCGGCCTGCTGTCCCTGCGCGAGAGCCAGCCGCTCGCCGTCTACGCCACGCCGCGGGTGCACGGGGTGCTCGCCGCCAACAGCGTGTTCCGGGTGCTGAACGCCGACCTGGTGCCGCGCCGGACCATGACGCTCGGCACGCCCTTCCGCCCCGCCGACGCCGCCGGCGATCCGCTGGGGTTGGAGGTGGAGGCGTTCGCCGTGCCGGGCAAGGTGGCGCTTTACCTGGAGGACGCGGCGGCCGGCCCCGGCTTCGGCTCGGTGCCGGAGGACACGGTGGCCCTGCGCGTCGCCGACACGGCGACCGGAGCCGCCTTCTTCTATGTGCCCGGCTGCGCCGCCCTGCCCGGCTGGCTGGCCGACCGGCTGTACGGGGCGGAGCTGGTGCTGTTCGACGGCACCACCTGGACCGACGACGAGATGGAGCGCACCGGGACCGGCACCAAGACGGCCGGGCGCATGGGTCACATGTGCATGTCCGGCCCGGAGGGCAGCATCGCCGCCTTCGCGCCCCTGGCCGTGCGCCGCCGGGTGTTCATCCACATCAACAACACCAACCCCGTGCTGCTGGAGGATTCGCCCGAACACCGGGCCGCCGCCGCCGCCGGCTGGACGATCGCCCACGACGGCATGGAGCTGACCCTATGACCCGCGACGAGTTCGAAAGCGCCCTCTACGCCGTGGGTGAGCGCCAGTACCACGATCTGCACCCCTTCCACAAACTGCTGCACGGCGGCGAGCTGGCGCACGGCCAGGTGCAGGCGTGGGCGCTGAACCGCTTCTATTACCAGGTGTCGATCCCCCGCAAGGACCTGACCCTGATGGCCCGCATGGACGACCCGGCCCTGCGCCGCGCCTGGATTCAGCGCGTGCTCGACCATGACGGGCCGGGCGATGACGGGGCGGCGGGCGCGGCGGAGACGAAGGTCGGCGGCATCGAGCGCTGGCTGCGCCTGACCGACGGCCTGGGGCTGGACCGCGACTACGTGCGCTCGCTGAAGGGTATTCTGCCGGCCACCCGCTTCGCGGTGGACGCCTACGTCAACCTGGTGCGTGACCGCACCATCCTGGAGGCCGTCGCCTCCTCCCTGACCGAGCTGTTCGCGCCGGGCATCCACCGCGAGCGCATCGCCGGGTTCGAGCGGAACTACGGCTTCGCCAACGACGCCACCCTGTCCTATTTCCGCAAGCGCCTGGACGAGGCGCCGCGCGACGTCACCTTCGGCCTGTCCTACGTGCTGGAGAACGCTCGCACGCCCGAACAGCAGGAAGCCTGCATCGCCGCCCTGCGCTTCAAGACGGAGGTGCTGTGGGCGCAACTCGACGCGCTCTACCACGCCTATGTGGAGCCCGGCCACATTCCCCCCGGCGCCTTCGTGCCGGAGGGGGTCACGGCCACGGAGTACCGGCGGTGAGCAGCGCCCCGCCCCGCCCCGCTCCGGTCGCCGAGACCGACCGCGTCCGTCTGGCGCCGGGCGTGGTGCTGCGCCACGACCGGACGCGCGACCAGTGGGTCCTGCTGGGGCCGGAGCGCGTGCTGGTGCTGGACGAGACGGCCCTGGAGGCGGTGCGCGCCTGCGCGGCGCCCGGGCCGGGGGCCGACGGCGCCAGCGTGGGCGAGGGCATCGACCGCCTGGCCGCCGCCTTCGACGCCCCGCGCGACGCCATCGCCGGCGACGTGCTGGAGCTGCTGGACGATTTGCGCAACCGGGGGTTCCTGACACGATGACCCGCGAACCCGAGCCGCCCTTCGCCATGCTGGCGGAACTGAGCCACCGCTGCCCGCTGCGCTGCCCCTATTGCTCCAACCCGCTGGCGCTGGAGCCGGCGGCGGGGGAGCTGGACACCGCCACCTGGTGCCGGGTGTTCGACGAGGTGGCGGAGGCCGGGGCGCTGCAGGTCCATCTGTCCGGCGGCGAGCCCTGCGTGCGCCGCGACCTGGAGGAGCTGGTCGCCCATGCCGCCCGGGCGGGCCTTTACGTGAATCTCATCACGTCGGCCGTCACGCTGGACCGGGCGCGGCTGGAGCGGCTGCGCGACGCCGGCCTGTCGCACGTGCAGATCAGCTTCCAGGGCACCGAGCCGGCGGAGGCCGACCGCATCGCCGGCATGCCCGGCGCCCACGCCCGCAAGCTGCGCGCCGCGCGGGAGGTGGTGGAGACGGGCCTGGCGCTGACCGTCAACGCGGTGATCCAGCGCAGCACGATCGAGCGGGTGGACGCGTTCTTCGACCTGGCGCTGGACCTCGGCGCCGGGCGGATCGAGATCGCCAACGTGCAGTATTACGGCTGGGCGCTGGCCAACCGCGCCGCCCTGATGCCGACGCGCGACCAGCTCGTGCGCATGGACCGCCGGGTGAAGGAGCGCCTGCCCTCCCTGAAGGGCCGTCTGGTGGTTGACTATGTGGTGCCCGACTATTACGCCCACCGCCCCAAGGCGTGCATGGGCGGCTGGGGCCGCCGTTTTCTCAATGTGACCCCCACCGGCAAGGTGCTGCCCTGCCACGCCGCCGAGACCATCCCCGGCATGGTCTTCGAAACGGTGTTCGACCGGCCGCTCGGCGCCATCTGGCGCGACGGCGCCGCCTTCGTGCGCTACCGCGGCACCGACTGGATGCCCTCACCCTGCCGCGAGTGCGACCGCAAGGAGGCGGACTGGGGCGGCTGCCGCTGCCAGGCTCTGGCCATCACCGGCGACGCCGGCGCGACCGACCCGGTCTGCGACCTCTCCCCCCTGCACCACCGCATGGCGGAGATCGCCGAACGCGATGCCGCCGCCGACCCGCCCCTGCTCTACCGCGACCCCACGGCGAAGGCGCCGCCCGCCGAAGCGGCACCCGCGAGGGCGGCCCACCGCTGACGGTTCCCGGACGGCCCCGGCCGCAGAGGCCGTCGCCCACGGAACGCGCAACTCTGTGCCCGGAAATTTTGCATTGCGCAAAAAGATTCACCGCTGATAGTGCTTATCACCGCGGATGGTCCACCCTGTCCGCCGATGGTCCCAGCAGCGGAGATGCCCCTTGCCGACCGCGTCCGACGCCTTCCCGACCGCCTGGATCCGGCGCTTCGTGCCGCCGGCGCCGACCGTCAACTGGCTGGAATGGGCGCGCGCCGGGACCGGTGCCCTGCTCGGCATCCTGGCCACCGCCCTGGTGAGCGGCGCCGTCGCCGCCACGCCCGCCGGCTTCGTCATGCTGATCGCGCCCATGGGCGCCTCGTCCGTCCTGCTGTTCGCCGCCCCTGCAAGCCCGCTGGCGCAGCCCTGGTCGATCGTCGGCGGCAATCTCGTGGCGGCTCTGGTCGGGGTGACCTGCGCGCGCTGGATCGGCGATCCGGTGACGGCGTCGGCCGCGGCGGTGGCGCTGGCCATCGCCCTGATGTTCCCGCTGCGCTGCCTGCACCCGCCGGCCGGCGCGGTGGCGCTGACGGCGGTGCTGGGCGGGCCGACGGTGGCGGCGCAGGGCTACGGCTTCGCCCTGGTGCCGGTGGCGCTGAACTCCATCATCCTGCTGGCGGTGGCGCTGGCCTACAACAACGCCACCGGGCGCCGCTACCCGCACGCGGCGGCGCCGGACCGCACGGCGGACCACGGCACCGCCGATGCCGCCCCCGGCCGGCGCGTCGGCTTCACCCCCGCCGACCTGGACGCCGTCCTGCACTCCTACAACGAGGTGATCGACGTCACCCGCGACGACCTGGACGCGCTGTTCCGCCAGGCGGAGATGCGCGCTTACCACCGCCAGTTCGGCGAGGTCACCTGCGCCGACATCATGTCCCGCGACGTGGTGTCGGTGTCCCCCGACACACCGGCGGAACGCATCCGGGTGCTGCTGCGCGAGCACCGCATCAAGGCGGTGCCGGTGGTGGACGCCGACCGTCGGGTGCTGGGCACGGTCACCCGGTTCGACGTGCTGGAGGACGCGCTGTGGAGTCCGCACCGCAGCCGGGTCGGCAACCTGGTCCGCCTGGTGCGCCACAGCGTCGCCGGCCGTCCCGGCGGGGCGCTCACCGCCGCCGAGCTGATGAGCCGGCCGGCGCGCACCGCCACTGCCAACCGCCCCATCGCCGAACTGGTGCCCCCCATGTCCGACGAGGGGCTGCACCACGTCCCCGTCGTGGACGCCGCCGGCCGTCTGGTCGGCATCGTCACCCAGTCGGACCTGATCGCCGGCCTCTACCGCGGCCGGGTGACGGGGCGTTCCGATTACCGGGACTGGGGCGTCAACGGCTGGCGCCGGCGCGACGCCTGAGGGCGACGGCGGAGCGGCAACCGGAGAAAGAGTCTAGCGCAGCCACTCCTTGACCTCGCGCAGGCGCTCGTCGCCGCGCGGGGTGCGGGCGTACTCGCGCCCGTAGAGGGTCTGGTATTCGCGCACGTAGCCCTGCTTGATCAACTCGTCCAGGGCCGGCCGCACGACGATCGGTTTCAGCTTGGTGGCGCGGATGATGTCCATCAGCGACGCGGGAAGGTGGTGCGTCGCCGATCCGGGCGTGGCGCGCAGGGTGGTGAGCGTCGTCCAGTTCACCGATGTCGGCGAGATCATGCGAACCTCCAGTGGCTCGGCGGGGCGGGAGGCGGCGGGATCGGCGTCGCGCCGGCGCGGCGGTCACGGCCTTCAACAGGGCGGACCGCCCCCCGTTGCCGTCGGCGCCGCGGCACGGCACGTCCTTCGCCGGCAGCCTCTCCCCCGGCCGGCCCGAAGAGGGTACCACGCCCGTTGCGGCGCGATAAGGCGGGAACTGCGCCGCTGCCGGACCGGGACGGCTCCCCGACGCAAAACGGCGCCCGGAGGCCGGGCGCCGTTGCACGATGATCGTCTCCGGCGGCGCGGGGCCGCCGGGGGTCGGGATCACACCGCCTTGGCGGCGTGCATCTCGGCGATCTGCTCCGGCGTGTAGCCGAGCTGGGCCAGGATCTCGTCCGTGTGCTCGCCCAGCAGCGGCGATCCGGTGATCTCGACCTTGAGGTCGGAGAACTTGATCGGGCTGCCGACCGTGAGGTACGTGCCGCGCTGCTTGTGCTCGACCTCGACGATCGAGCCGCTCTTGCGCAGCGACGGGCACTCGGCCAGCTCCTTCATGGAGAGCACCGGGGCGCAGGGGATGTCGAACTTGCGCAGGATGTCGACGGCCTCGTACTTCGTCTTGTCCTTCAGCCAGTCCTCGATGAAGGCGAAAATGTCGAAGATCTTGTCCTGGCGCGCCTCGGCGGTGTTGTACGCCGGATCGTTGATCCATTCCTCCTTGCCCAGCGCCTTGCAGATCGGCGCCCAGGCGTGGCCCTGGATGGTGAAGTAGATGTAGGCGTTGGGATCGGTCTCCCAGCCCTTGCACTTCAGCACCCAGCCCGGCTGGCCGCCGCCGCCGGCGTTGCCGCCGCGCGGAACCACATCGGTGAACTCGCCGTGCGGGTACTGCGGGTACTCCTCCAGGTAGCCGACGCGATCGAGGCGCTGCTGGTCGCGCATCTTGACGCGGCAGAGGTTGAGCACGGCGTCCTGCATGGACACGGCGACCTTCTGCCCCTTGCCGGTCTTCTGGCGGCCGATGATGGCCGTCAGGATGCCGATGGCCAGGTGCATGCCGGTGTTGCTGTCGCCCAGCGCTGCGGCCGACACGGTCGGGGGGCCATCCCACCAGCCGGTGGTGGAGGCGGCACCGCCGGCGCACTGCGCCACGTTCTCGTAGACCTTCAGGTCCTCATAGTGGTGGCCGTCGCTGAAGCCCTTCACGGACGCGACGATCATGCCGGGGTTCAGTTCGTTGATGTGCGCCCAGCTGAAGCCCATGCGGTCGAGGGCGCCGGGGCCGAAGTTCTCCACCAGGACGTCCGCTTCCTTGATGAGCTTGGTCAGGACTTCCTTGCCCTGCGCGGTCTTGGTGTCGAGAGTGATGGAGCGCTTGTTGCTGTTCAGCATCGTGAAGTACAGAGCGTCCGCGTCCTTGATGTCGCGGAGCTGGGAGCGCGTCACGTCGCCGGAGCCGGGGCGCTCGACCTTGATCACGTCGGCGCCGAACCAGGCCAGCATCTGCGTGCAGGCGGGGCCGGCCTGCACGTGGGTGAAGTCGATGATCTTGATCCCCTCGAGTGGCTTGCTCATGACTCTCTACACTCCCTTTCGATGCTCAAGTTTTCCCTGAACCGGTAATCGCGGGGGATTCCTTCCAGGACAGGACGGCGCCATCCTTTCGCGGATGGGCGTTGCGATGCGTCAGGCGCGGTCAGCCGGCGAGGATCGGTGCAGGGAAGGCCGTTCGGGATGGCGACCGCCGTGCGGCGGCGCGAATGCGAATGCGGTCGTGCATCTTCCCCACAGGTCGTCTCCTCGACGCGTGCGTGCTCGTTCGAGCGCTGCGTGGCGTTTGCAAACCCACCACGTCCTGACATTGGCTATACGGTATACCAGATACCGCGCCATGGCAAGCGCAATTGGAAGCGCCGCGAACTGTTGTTTTCGCGAACAGAAACGGGGCTGTGCGGGGCGGGGGGAGCCGCCGGACAGCACGCCCGGTCCGTGACATCCGAGCCGAGATCCGTGCAATCCGTGTCGAGATTGCCGGCGGCGGAGTGCAGGTCGGAAAAGCCCGGCGCCCTCAGGCCCGCCGGCTCGTCAGGGCGTCGAGGGCGAGGGTGGCGATGGCGGTCAGGTCGGCCTCGTCGGCGCCGTCGCGCGCCTGCACCGACATGCCCTGGATGACCGCGCCGACGTAGCGGGCAAGCGCCGCGGCGTCACAGTCGGGGCGAAGCTGGCCGTCGGCGATGCCGCGGGCGATGCGCTCCTCCAGCACCCGGCAGGCGTCGCGGCGCAGGGCGGCGGCGTGGTCGGCGACCGGGCGGTTCTCCGCGGCGCAGGCCAGCACCGCCGTGGACACCATGCAGCCGCGCCGGTCGGCGTGCCGGCTGAAGGTCCGGGCGGAGTCCCGCAACAGGCGGTCGATCGCCTCCACCACGTCGGCTTCCTCCGCCAGCGCGCGCGACGCGTCGGCCCCGACGTTGGCCCGGTACCACTCCAGCGCCTCCCGGTGCAGATCGGCCTTGGAGCGGAAGGCGGCGTACAGGCTCTGCGGCGTGATGCCCATGGCGGCCGTCAGGTCGGCGATCGAGGCGCCCTCATAGCCCAGGCGCCAGAAGGTCGCGGTCGCGGCGGCCAGGGCCTCGTCCCGGTCGAAGCCGCGGGGACGGCCGCGCGGCCGCCGCGCGGGGGCATCCTTGTCCGGCATATTTTTCATAATGATCACTCTTGAATTCGAACCACACCCCGGATATATCGGGAGCGATTGTTCCTGAAAAAGGACCCTCCCGCAATGCGCACTCTGATCGCCGCGGCCGTCCTGGCCGGCATCACCACGGCGGCCGTCGCCGATATCACCGCGGCCGCCGCCGACTCCGGCCTCGACGCCCGTCTGGACGCGGTGATCGACCGCGCCATCGCCGAGAACCGCATCGTCGGCACCGTCGTGCTGGTCGCCCGCGACGGCCGCGTCGTCTACCGGCGCGCCGCCGGCCTGGCCGACCGGGAGGCGGGCCGGCCGATGGCGGAGGACGCCGTGTTCCCGCTGGCCTCGGTCAGCAAGCCCATCGTCTCCGCCGCGGCCCTGCGCCTGGCGGAGGCCGGCACCCTGTCGGTGGACGACCCTGTCTCCCGCTGGCTGCCGGACTTCCGGCCGCGGACGCCGGACGGGGCGCAGCCGGAGATCACCATCCACCACTTGCTGACCCACACGGCCGGGCTCACCTACGGCTTCCTGGAGCCGGCCGACAGTCCCTTCCACGCCCTGGGGGTCTCCGACGGGCTGGACCGCCCGGGGATCGACCTGGCGGAGAACCTGCGCCGGCTGGCGCTGGCGCCGCTGGCCTTCGTGCCGGGCACCGCGTGGCGCTATTCGCTGGCCACCGACGTGCTGGGCGCCGTGCTGGAGCAGGCGGCGGGTGCGGACCTGCCGCAGGTGGTGCGCGACACGGTGACCGGGCCGCTGGGCATGACGGACAGCGGCTTCACCGCCGCCGATCCGGCGCGCCTGGTGACCCCCTACGCCGACGGCGACCCGGCCCCCGTGCGCATGCAGGACGGCACCGTCGTGCCGTTCGGCGCCGGCGGCGCGCGCTTCGCCCCGTCGCGCGCCCTCGACCCCGCGGCCTATCCCTCGGGGGGTGCCGGTATGGTGGGGACGGCCGGTGACGTCCTGACCTTCCTGGAGGCGATCCGCACCGGCGGCGGGCCGATCCTCACGCCGGCCACGGTGGAGCGGATGCGCGCCGACCGGCTGGGCGGCACCCTGGCCGGCCCGGCGCCGGGCTGGGGCTTCGGCTACGGCTGGGCGGTTCTGGTCGATCCCGCCCCCACGGGCACGCCGCAGGCGGCGGGGACGATCGCCTGGGGCGGCGCCTACGGCCATAGCTGGTTCGTCGACCCGGCCAACCGGCTGTCGGTCGTCGCCCTGACCAACACCGCCTTCGCCGGAATGGCCGGCGCCTTCCCCGACGGGGTGCGCGACGCGGTGTACGGTGCCGCCGCTCCGTAATACGCGGTCAGGAGCATCCTGACCGCTGCGTTCAAACGCCACGCAGGCTTCGGCCCTGTCGGGCCGCGGCCGCCGTCGCGGCCGATACCGGGTTCGGACGTCAGGACGTACCGAACCCGGTACAACTACGCCGCGCGGATGTCCGCGAGGAAGCGTTCGACGGTGCGGCGCAGGTTCCCGGCCTCGGTGGAGAGCTGCGTCCCCGCGCCCAGCACCTGATCGGCGGCGGCCCCGGTCGACACGGCGGCCCGGTCCAGGTCGCCGACGCTGGCCGACACCCGGCCGGTGCCGGCGGCGACGCTGCCGACGCTGCGGGCGATCTCGGCGGTGGCGGCGGACTGCTCCTCGACACCCGCGGCGATCGCCGCGGTAGTTTCGTCGACCGTGCGGATGATGCCCGATACCGACCGGATGGCCGCCGCCGCGTCGCCGGCCGCCTCCTGCATGGCGGCGATCTGGCGCGTGATCTCCTCGGTCGCCCGCGCGGTCTGGTTGGCCAGCGCCTTGACCTCCCCGGCCACCACGGCGAAGCCCTTGCCGGCTTCGCCGGCGCGCGCCGCCTCGATGGTGGCGTTCAGGGCCAGCAGGTTGGTCTGGCCGGCGATGTCGTTGATCAGGCGCACCACTTCGTCGATCCGGCGGGCGGATTCGGTCAGCCCTTCCATGGTCCGGCCGGCGTCGGTGGCGGCGTCGACCGCCCGGCGCGCCGTGGCGGTGGAGTGCGCCACCCGCTGGCCGATCTCGGTGATGGCGGCCGCCAGCTCGTCGGCGGCGGTGGCGACCGTCCGCACGCTCTCGGCGGCTTCGGCGGTGCCATCGGACACGGTGCGCACCCGGTCCCGCGTCTCCCCGGCGGTGACGGACAGAGTCTCCGCCGTCGCCCGGAGCTGCTCCGACGCGGTACCAACCGATCCCAGCATCCCCCCGACCACCCCGTCGAAGCGCCCGATCAGCGCCGCCACGGCGTCGGCCCGCCGGGCCTGCCGCTCCGCCTCCTCGCGCTGCCCGCGCTCCAGCCGGGCGCGCTCGGCGGCGTTCTCCCGGAAGACCGCCAGGGTCGCGGCCATGGCGCCGATTTCGTCCCGGCGTCCGGCGTCCGGGATGGCCACCGCCAGATCATCCCGCGCCAGCCGCTCCATGGCCGCGGTCATGCGGCGCAGCGGCGCCAGCACCCGGCGGTGCAGCAGCATCAGCGCCACCGCCACGATCGCCAGGCAGGCGAGCATCAGCGCGGCATCCAGCGCCAGCGCCGCCACGGCGCCGTCGGCCGCTTCGGCCACGTGATCGTCGGCCGCCGCCGCCGCCGCGGCCTGCACCGCCAGCAGCGCGTCGATGGCGCGCGTCGCCTCGGCGAACCAGGCGGCGGCGTCCATCGGATAGGGGGTGCCCGCCGCCGCCGCCGCGTACACCGGTCGGCGCACCTCTTCGAACGTCCCGAAGAAGGCGGTTTCGGCCGCGTCGAGCGCCGCCGCCAGTTCCTCCGGCACGGCACGGCCGGCAACCAGGGAGCGCAGCGTCGTGCGGGCCAGTTCGACCCGGCCGCGGTTGCCGGCCAGCGTCTCCAGCGTCGGCGCGGCCAGCGGACCGCCGCCGGCAATGGCGCTGCCGATGACCGCGCGCTCGCGGCCCGCGTACTCGCTCATGATCCAGGCGAAGTGCCGGATATCGGCAAGGTCGCGCCAGTCCATGACCCCGCCCTGCGCCATCCGCTCCACGGCCGTGCGCAGGGACTGGCCGGCCATGACGAGGCCGGTCATGGCGGGAATCCAGTCCCGGGCTACCCGGGGATCGCGCTCGTCCCGGCCAACCGCCACCGCCCCGTCGAGGGCGCGCCGCGCCGTCTGCACCGCCGCTTGCGCCCGCTCCACCGCGGCCACTTCGGCCGCCGCGGAGGCCGCCGCGGGCAACGCCGCGACACGGGCAAGGGCCTCGGCCAGCGCCGCGTCCCCGGCGGCGCGGCGGCTGTCGATGCGGGCGCGCAGGTCCGCCGCGGCCGGCCCGGCCGCCCCCAGCGCCATATGGCCGGTGCCTCGTTCCACCGCGTGATCGCCCGCGGCTTGCAGAAGCAGCCGGCTGATCGGGTTCACCCCGGCCACCGCCCGGGCATCGGCGTGGTCGCGCCACGACCGGTCGGCCAGCCCGGCGCCGGCCGCCATCGCCAGCGCCGCGAGAAGGAAGAGGCAGGACAGGACAGTGGTGCGGATCGACATGAGGGTCCCCGGAGGCCAATGGGCGAGCCGGAACCGGTTAAACCAAAACAGGCCCTTGATGGATTGATGTTGATCAACGGTTGCGCCGATGGCGGAGGCCGGGCCGTACGGACCGTCGGCCTGTCCGAGCGTCCGTACGGCGAAACGCTGGACAGGACCGGCATGGCCGATGATGCTGTGGCATGTTGCGCATTCTGCCGCCGGCCCGGCCCCTGACCCCATACGTCGACGGGTATTGGTTCGTCCGCGATCTCCCCGGCCGGTACGCCGGGCAACCGATCCGCACCGGGCCGCAGCCCGTGGCTGCGGTGTCGGTGCAGTTCGGCCAACCCAACACCGGCGATGACGGACGCCCCGTGCCCGCGGTGTCGCTGCTCGGGCTGCAAACGCGCACACGTCTCTGGCGGTCGGGCCCGGACACCGACTTCGTGATGGTCAGGCTGCGTCTTCCCGGTCTGGCCCTGCTGTTCCCGCACACCGGCTCGGCCGGCGTCGACGCCCTGCTCGATCTTGGAACGATCGTCGGTGACGGCGCCGCCCGCCGCCTGGCCGCCGGCCTTCCGGCCGCAGGGGCGCCCGAACGCGTGGCCGCGGCCCTCGACCGCTGGCTGCTGACCCGTCTGGAGACCGCGCCACAACGGGAGTCCGCAGCGCGGTTCGCGGCAGCGTGCGCCCGTCTGCGGCGGGACGGCCGGGTGGACGCCGCCGCGGCCACGGCCTGCGTGTCGCCGCGCCAGCTTCAGCGCTGGTTGCGAGATCAGGCCGGTCTCAGCCCCCGGCAGCTCTTCGACCTGCATCGCCTCCAGGCGAGCCTGCGGGCGGTGCAGGCCGGTGACGGTGATCCATTGGACGGGTACAGCGACCAGGCCCACCAGATCCGCTCCTGGCGACGCCGGCTGGGTGTCACACCGGGCCGGTACGCCCGCGCAAGGCCATCGGCGCTTGCCGAGCTTGCCGGGCGGGCCGGCGGGTTCGCGGCGGAGGACGGCGTCTTCTATCTCTGAATGGGCCGCCCCGGCCCGATGTCGGGTTCGTTCAATACGCCGGCCGGACGGCGTGGCACGCTCCTGCTCCCCGCCACGCAGAAGGGAGACGGCGAGCCATGGCCGATCCGCACACGGTAACATCCGCCCCGTTCGAGTATGCCGACGGCTCGACGCTGTTCGAAGGCTACGCCGCATACGATCCCTCCACCGCCGGTCCGCTGCCCTGCGTGCTCGTCTGCCACGACTGGAGCGGCCTCAATGCCCCGACGCGGGAGATCGCCGGCCGTTTCGCGGCGTCGGGCCGCCTTGCCGTCGCACTCGATGCCTACGGAAAGGGGGTGCGCGGCGACGTGCGGGGCGACAACGCGGCGCTGATGAATCCCCTTTTGGCCGACCGCGGGCTGCTGCGTCGCCGGCTGCTCGCCGGGCTGCGGGCGGCGGTGCGGCACCCGCGCGCCGACGCGGGGCGGGTGGCCGTCGTCGGCCACTGCTTCGGCGGACTCTGCGCCCTCGACCTCGCCCGCGCCGCGCCGCCGGGCCTGCGCGGCGCGGTCAGCATCCACGGCGTCCTGACCCCGCCCGACCTCGGCGCGCAGCCGACCATCACGGCCGCCGTCCTCATCCTGCACGGGTGGGAGGACCCGGTGGCGCCGCCCGCCGATGTTCTGACCGTCGCCCGCGAACTGACCGACGCCGGCGCCGATTGGCAGTTGCACGCCTACGGGCACGCGCGTCACGCCTTCACCTTCCGGGGGCTGCACCGGCCCGATCTCGGCCTGGCCTACGACGCGCGGGCAGACCATCGATCACGCCGGGCGCTGGACGCGTTCCTCGACGAGACGCTGGGCGGCGATGGCCGCACCGGACACGGCCCGTAAGCCGGCCGGGGCGGCCACCGCATCAGCCGCCCTTGCCGTCGGACGCCACCACGGCCTCCTCGGCGGCGGGCTTCGCCGGGCTGCCCGGCATCCACCAGCGCCGGGCCTCCGCCGCGGCCTCGCCGGGGGCCGCCTCGGCCCGCGTCTTCAGCAGCGAGATGAGGATCGAGCCGCCGATCAGCGTCGTCGTGATGCCCAGGGCCAGCGCCGTCGGCACCTTGTAGATGTCCACCAGCAGCATCTTCGTGCCGACCACCACCAGCACCAGCGACAGGCCGTACTTCAGGTAATGGAAGCGGTGGATGATCGACGCCAGGGCGAAGTAGAGGGCGCGCAGGCCGAGGATCGCGAAGACGTTGGACGTCCAGACGATGAACGGGTCGGTGGTCACCGCGAACACCGCGGGGATGGAGTCCACGGCGAAGACCAGATCGGTGAACTCGATCAGGATCAGCACGAGGAACAGGGGCGTGATCATCCGCACGCCGTCGCGGGTGACGATGAACCGTTCGCCCTCGTACCCCTCGGTCATGCGGAAGCGGGAGCGGACGAAGCGGACGACCCGGTTGTTGTCCATGTCCGGCTCGGCGTCGACCGAGCGCAGCATCTTGATCCCGCTGAAGATCAGGAAGGCGCCGAACACATAGATGATCCAATGGAACTGCACGATCAGCGCCGAACCGGCCAGGATCAGCACCCCGCGCATCACCAGCGCCCCCAGGATGCCCCAGAATAGCACCCGGTGCTGGTACTGCGGCGGCACCGCGAAATGGGTGAAAATAAGGACGATGACGAAAATGTTGTCGATGCTGAGACTGTATTCGATGAGATAGCCGGTCAGAAACTCCAGCCCCTTCTGGCTACCCTGGAAATGGAAAACGCCGGCGGCGAAGATCATCGCCAGGGTGAAGTAGGCGGCGCAGCGCATCAACGCCTCGCGGCCGGAGATCACCTTGGGACCCTTGGACAGGACGCCCAGGTCGAAGGCGAGCAGCAGGCCGACGAAGGCGGCGAAGCCGCCCCACAGCAGCACGGTTTCGTTCACGGGTAAGAATCCCCTGCATCATGCTCTCCGCCCCGCCGGCGGAGACATCGGTCGTCACATGAGCAGTCCGACATCACCGGCGCGCCATGGCGGGAGGAGCGCCGGTCAGAGGGGCCCGGACCGGATCGGATGCACACGCTCAGCGGGGGCAGCCGTCGGGTTGAACGCTTCAGGCGGTAATGAGGTCCATGAATCCGTCTCCCGCAGGCCCGTCCACCGCCGCACCGGGGCGGGCGTTCGCGCGGAACCGGACCGTGTTCGGAAGGATCGGGCCGGAGTCCACGTGAGCGCGCCCAAGGAGCGGCACAAGGAAAGTCCGACATCGCAGCGCCGGGCGACGCTGCCAGAGGGGCCCGGACCCGCGCAAAGATATACACTGCCCCCGCCCCGCCCGCAAGGGCGACGGACGGCGGCAGCGCGATGGGACGGGACGGACCGCGCTGCCGTCTGCTACCCTGCGCCCCGTCACCACGAACGCGGGAGGCGCGGAGTTGCCATGGCCGACAACGGCACCGTCACCGGCAGCGGCGGCACCGCCGCCGACATCCATGTGGAAACCACGCGCACGGGCTGGCTCGGCCGGGCCGGCGACTCCGTGGTCGGGGCGCTGATCGGGCTGGCGCTGTTCGCCGGCAGCCTGGTGTTGCTGGCCTGGAACGAGGGGCGGGCGGTGGACGCCATGATGGCGCTGGAGGCCGGGGCCGGCCTGGTGACCACGGTGGCCGCCGACCGCGTTGACCCGGCCAACGAAGGACGCCTCGTTCACGTCGCCGGACCGGTGACGGTTTCCGGTTCCCCGGCCGATCCGGTGTTCGGCGTGCGCCCCGGAACGGCCCTGCGCCTGGAGCGGCGGGTCGAGATGTACCAGTGGCGGGAAACGGCGGAGACGCGCACCGAGACCTCGGTCGGCGGGACCGAGACGCGGACCACCACCTACCGCTACACCCGCGAATGGTCGGACCGGTCCATCGACTCCGGCGCCTTCCGGCAGCCCGAGGGGCACGGGAACCCGCCCATGCTCCACCGCAGCACGACGCTGGACGCCCAAAACGCCCGCGTCGGCGCCTTCGCCCTGACGCCCGGCCAGATCCGCGCCGTCGACGCCACGGAGCCGCTGCTGCCGGACGCCGACGCCGCGCTGCCGCCGGGTTTCCGCCGGGAGGGGGAGTATCTCTACCGCGGCGAGTCGCAGGAGGCCCCGCGGGTCGGCGACCTGCGCGTGCACTTCCTGGTGGCGCCCGCCGACACCCTCAGCGTCGTGGCCGCGCAGTCCGGGGCGGGGCTAGCCCCCTACGCCGGGGCGCGCGGCCACACCATCGAACTGGTGCGGCCCGGCGTGCTCAGCGCCGAAGCGATGTTCGCCCGGGCCATGGAGGAGGAAGCGCTGCTGACCTGGCTGCTGCGGGCCGGCGGTTTCGTGCTGATGCTGGTCGCCGTGCTGCTGGTGACCGGCCCCGTCGCCTGGCTGGCCAGCGTGCTGCCGTGGTTCCGGCCCCTGGTGGACGGCGCCCGCTTCGCCCTGGCGCTGGTGGTCGCCCTGCCCCTGACGCTGGCCACCATCGCCCTGGCCTGGCTGGCCCACCGGCCGCTGCTCGCCGCCGGCCTGCTCGCTGCGGCGGTGATCGCCGCCGTCGCCGCCCGGCGCCTGGCCCCGTCCCGACGCCAACCCGGAGTCCGCCCCGCATGACCGTGCGCATCGTTCGTCTCGGCACACCGCGCCTGCCCGGCGAGGGAACGCGCATCGGCACCGTGCGCCGGCCACCGCGCGGCGTGCGCAAGGACCGCTACGCCGCCGAGGACTGGTACGACGTCTGGTATCCCGAACTGTCGCCGAGCCCGGCCCTGGTCGCCGCGGCGCGTGCGGCCGCGACCGACGCGGAGTGGGAGGCGTTCCGCCGCGCCTTCCGGGCGGAGATGGACGAGCCCGCGGCGCGGCGCACGCTGGACCTGCTGGCCGCCCTGTCGCACGGCGCCGACTTCTCCGTCGGCTGCTATTGCGAGGACGAGGCCCGCTGCCACCGCTCCGTGCTGCGCGCCTTGTTCGCCGAACGGGGCGCCGTCATCGCCTGATACGTCCGGACCATGTTCACGTCCATCATCATTCGGACGTCAGCCCGCCACCACCACGATGTCCGCGTGGCTGAGCGTGCGGACGTTCAGGGTGGCGATGGTCACCGCCGCCCCCGCGCCGGAGCCGTCGGCATCGAAGGCCAGGGTGCCGGTCGCGGTGTCGAAGACGAACCAGTCGTCGCCGTCGCCGGGACGGTCCAGGGCGAAATGACCGGCCGCCAGGGTGCCGAGGGGGATCGAACCGAAGTTGGGACCCACCACCTCGATACGGTCCTCGCCGACGGTGAAGTCGGTGATGGTGTCGACGGAAACGCCGGGGCTGACGATGCGGAACGCATCGCGGCCGAGGCCGCCGGTCAGCCGGTTGGTGCCGAGCCCGCCCACCAGCAGGTCGTCCCCCTGGCCGCCGAACAGGGTGTCGTTGCCCTGCCCGCCGAACAACGTGTCGTTGCCGGCATTGCCATAGAGGACGTCCGCCCCGCCGTTGCCGTAGAGCACGTCGTTGCCCGCCCCCGCCGTCACCCGGTCGGCCCCGGCATCGCCCCACAGGGTGTCGTTGCCGGCCCCCGAAACGATGGTGTCGTTGCCGCCCGCCCCGTGGATCAGGTTGTCCCACGCGGCGTTTCCGGTCAGCACATCCGCCGTGCCGCCGCCCCAGATCGGCATGCCCTCGACCTGCGCCTGGAGCGCCCGGCTGCCCCAGCCGGTCTGGTGATAGGTGTTATCGGCGCTGTCGCGGATGACCAGGTAGTGATAGCTGCCGTCCGCCCCCTCGGCGGGATCGAGGATGAGATCCGCCGACAGTTGGCGCACCGACTTGCTCCAGCCCTCGGGCAGCACGGCGGCGTCGAAGGCGGCGCGCACCAAGCTCTGGTCGGTCTGGCCGGAGGCGTGCATGATGTACTCGTTGCCCCACGTGTCGGTGACGAAGTAGCGGTCGAGCGCCCGCCCCGTCGCCGGATCCACGGCGTAGAACTTCATCTGCTGGGCTTTGTAGTTCGCCGTCACCTTCACCACCCCGTCGGCCGGCGTGGTCACCAGATTGCCGGCGGCGTAGGGGTCGGTGATGGGGGGGGTGGAGCCGGCGTAGTCGGCCACCCGGAACGGCCACATCGCGTTGATCGCCTCGGACATGGCGCCCCAGGTGTAGCCGTCGGCGGTGGTGATGTAGGTGGTGGTGCCGAGCGGCGCACCCGGCGAGCCGAGGAACCGGGATTCGTTGAACTGCAGGTTCCGCGTGGTGTTCACCAGATAGGGTGAGGGCGCCTGATAGCCGGCCCGCCAGACCGATTCCGGGATCGGGTTGCTGCCGCCGCTCTTGTAGGTGGCCAGGGCCAGGGACGGATCGATGCGCAGGTTGCCGGTGTCGATGATCTCGAATGCCTCTTCCAGCGGCACCCAGCCGCCGGCGGCCGGAGCCGCCTCCGGCGTGCGCCGCGCGAAGGCGGCGGAGTACCAGGCCACCCCCTGGTAGCGGTAGCCCGCGGCCTCCCCCTCCGCCCGGTCGGTGGTGTAGAAATGGTCGTTGGTGGTGTCGGAATAGAAGCGGTGCACCGGCGCCGCTCCTTCCGTAGCGGTGCCGTAGGCCCGGAAGGCCACGCCCTCGTCGCGGTACCCGCCGGCGGCGATCAGCGCGTCACGCTCCGCGGCGTTGATGGTGTAGACGTGGTCGTCGGTGCCCGCGTGGTAGAGACGGAAGACGTCGGCCAGCCCGGTGTAGCCGTCCTCCGCCGAGAAGGGCACCCCCTCCTCGCGGTAGCCCTTCGCCACCGCCGCCGCCGCCTCGTTGGAGCTGGCGGTGTAGAGATGGTTGCCGGTCGCCGGGTTGTAGAGGCGGAAGACCACGGGCAGCCCGTCCGCAGCGTCGTAGTCGGCGATCGCCTGGTCGGCGTGGCTGACGGTGCCGAGGTCGTTCAGGCTGACGGTGATCGCGAAGGTCTGGGCGGGCGCCGGGCTGGTGTAGGTCACCCCCGGCGTCGGGGTGCGGCCGGGGCCGCCGGGGTTGTAGATGTCGCTGTAGCCGGGCACGGCGGAGGTGGGGATCTCCACCTGCGTCAGCCGCGCCACCGCGGCGGCGTCGCCGGCCAGGACCACGTCGAAGTAGTTGTCGTGGTCTTCCTGGTAATTGGGGCCGTAGACGACGGACGTGCCGTCCTGTTTCGGCCCCAGCTCGGCCAGGCCGACCACCCGCACGGTGCCGAGGCCGGGCCCCAGGTCGTAGTCGACCCCCGCCCGGTCGATGACCACCGTGGCGCCGTTGGCGTCGGTGGCGGTCAGCCGGAAATAGCGCTCGAACTCGGTGGGCAGGAAGCCGCTGACGCCGTCCGGCGAGAAGCCGCCGGAGGTGAACAGGCGCAGCCGGTACTGCGCCGCGTCACCGTACAGGGAGACGCCGTCGTTGGGTGAGGCGATGGACAGGGCCGGCGGCGCGAAGTCGCCCACCGTGGACATGCGCGTCAGCCGCGCCCCCACCAGCCGCGGCCCGGCCACGTAGGGGGATGAGCTGGGCGACGACAGACCGACGATGCTGACCGGCCCGTCGGGGCCCACCGCCATCAGGGGCGTGTCGTCCGCCACCACCGTCACCAGCACGGGATAGACCGCCCCCGGCGTGCCGGGGGCGAGGCGGTTGCCGAACTCCCCGAACACCACGATGACGTGGCGTTCGTTGTAGTCGAAGTTCGGGTTCAGCGCCGCCGCCACGGGGGTCACCACCTCACCGGTGTTGAGGGTGATGGCGATGTCGGTGGCGTTCACGGTGGAGGGCAGCAGCGGCCAGCTGAACTCGATCGGCATGGCGTCGGCGTAGACGGGAAGGCCGTCGAACCCCGCCGTGACGTAACCGATCGGGGCGGCGGCGGAGGTCAGGTTGCGGAGCGGCGGGGCCGGGTCCAGCACCGCATAGTCCAGGTTGACACCGGCCCCCGCCGCCACCGCCAGGTCGAGGTTGGCGACGCTCAGCAGGCCGGGGATGCCGGTGATCCCCTCGAACCCGAAACCGGCTGCCAATATCTGCGGCGTCGCCGTCCACAGGTCGGCGTTGATCACCACGTTGCGGCGGAGCTGGATGTAGGCCGGCGCCGCGGTCGCGGTGCCCGTCCCGGTGGCGCCTGTTGCGGTGGTGGTCCCGGTGGCCATGGCTCAGCGCACCCCCACCCGGTTGACCGGCCCGCCGGCGTTGGGCGAGCCGACCCGCGGCGCCACCCCCGCACCGGGGGCGCCGACGCCGACGCCGGGGGCGACGCCCACGCCCGGCGCGCCCACTCCCACACCCGGCGCGCCGACACCGGGGGCCACCACCACCGGCGCGACCGGGGCGACGATGACGCCACCGGGCCGCACCACCGCGCCCGGCGCCACCACGCACCCTTTGGGGATGCCGACGGCGCGGCAGTAGACCTCGGCGTGCGACGGCAGGGCGCTTGCCAGCACCAACAGGGCCGCCGGCAGCGCCGGCACCAGGCTCGCGTACCTCATGATGGTGTCCTCCAGTTGTGCCGGCGTGCGGCCGGCGGTTATCGGGTGAGCATCACCAGGCACTTGCCCGCGGCTTCCGCGGCCGGGCGCGCCTCGGAGCGGCTGAGCTTGCCGCCCATCACCAGCGGCCGGGCGGCCGCCTTCAGCTCATCCTCGACGTTGGCGCCGGGCTTCACGTTGGGCCGGGCGGCGTCGTAGATCATCCGGGCATCGGCGGGCAGGGTTGCGGCGCACCCGTCGGCGGCCGGCGCATCGGCCAGCACCGGCAGGGGAGCAAGGGCGAGAAGAACGGCAAGGACGCGTGATGTCATGGACGGGGTCTCCTGCAGCGACGGCATGGTCACGCAGGAACGGTACGCTTCACGGCATACCGGGAAAATCCCATGGATATGGGAGAGCGGCCGTCAGCCGATCCGTCCCAGGGCGGGAACCAGCTCCAGCAGGCCCACCGCCAGATCGGTCATGCCGCCGGTGATGAACAGCAGGCCCGTCGCCACAAGCAGCAGCCCCAGCGCGCGTTCCACCAGCCGCACGTGGCGGCGCAGGCGCCCCATGGCCTCCATGAACGGCCGCGCCGCCAGCGCCGCCAGCAGGAACGGCACCCCCATGCCGGCGGCGTAGGTGCCCAGCAGGGCGGCGCCATGGCCGGCCGCCCCGGCGCTGCCGGCGACCATCAGGATGGCCGCCAGCACCGGACCGACGCAGGGCGTCCAGCCGAACGCGAAGGCCAGCCCGACGACGTACGCACCGGCCGGCCCCGCCGGGCGGGCCGCGGGGTGGAAGCGCAGTTCCCGGTACAGCCGGGCGATCGGCAGCACCCCCAGGAAATGCAGGCCCAGCATGACGATCACCGCCCCGGCCACCTGCGCCAGCAGATCCATGTGGAGCACCAGCCACCGCCCGACGGCCGACGCACCGGTGCCCAGGGCGACGAACACGGTGGCGAAACCCAGGACGAAGGCAAGGGCGGCGACGAACACCCGCCCGCCGGCGCGCCCCTCGCGATATTCGTCCAGCGTCACCCCGCCGATGAAGCAGAGATACGCCGGCACCAGCGGCAGCACGCACGGCGACAGGAAGCTCAGCACCCCCGCCCCGAAGGCACCGGCATACGAGACCTCCAACCCGCCCATCCCCGCCGCCCCCGCTCGATCCGCAGGACGCACAATCCGCCCACACCGCCACCATAAGGGCCGGCGCGACGGCGACGCAACGGGGATATGCGAATGATCTAATATCCGGAGCGCCGGAAGGGGGGTATTCGTGGGGTGGGGGGTGCTTGCGCGGTATCGACAGCAACGGAGCCAGCCGGATGCCTTAGATCTCCACCGCGCGCGGACGCCCCTCGGATCGCTCGAAGGAGCCGTCATCGCGCGGCATGGCGAGCAGCATCTCCGCGAAGGAGGGCGCCCCGGCACGCCCCGGACGATGCAGACGTTCGAATGTCTCCGCCGCCACCACCACCACCGCCGGCCTGCCGTGGCGGGTGACATGTTGCGGCTCGCCGGCCAACGCGGCCTCGACCACCGCGCTGAACCGGTTCCTGGCGTCCCGCAGCGACCAGCGTGAGGTTGGCATCGCAACACCTCGTCCAACAGTGCCTCCGGACTCTGCGCCGTCGGCTGTCGTCCGTCCAGATGGTTCTCCCCGGCAAAGAGCATGGCGGAGCATCGCGTTGCATATCCGCGCCCCGAACAGTAGGCTTGCCTCATATACCGGGGTCGGGAGGATGGGCATGATCACGCGGCGGGGGTTTGCGCTGGGCGGGCTGGCGCTGGCGGCGGTCGCGGCACCCGCACGGGGCGAGACGGTGATGACACCCGACGGGCTGCACAGCCAGTCCTGGTTCCTCGACGGGTCCCTGGACCTCAACCGGGATCTCGCGGCGGCGACCGCCGCGGGCAAGCGGTTCGTCATCGTGTGGGAACAGCGCGGCTGTTCCTACTGCCGCGACCTGCACCGGGTGACCCTGGCCGACCCGGTCATCGCGTCCTATGTGCGCGATCACTTCGCGGTGCTGGGGCTGAACATGCACGGCACGCGCACGCTCACCGACTTCGACGGGGAGCGGCTGGCGGAACGCCGGCTGGTCCGCAAGCACGGCATCGCCTTCACCCCGTCCTTCCAGTTCTTCCCGGAAGACCCCGCCGCCATGGCCGGCAAGCCGGTGGCCGACGCGGAGGTGCACCGGACCGTCGGCCTGCTGAACCCGCAGGACTTCCTGGCCACCTTCCGCTACGTGCACGAGCGCGCCTACGAACGGCAGAGCTTCGACACCTACCTGGTCTGGCCGGAGACGGACGAGGGGTGACCGGCGGGGGGCTCAGGCGGGTCCCGGCAGCGTATGGCGCGCCGCCACCCACGCCTGCCCCAGGCTGAGGCCCCCGTCGTTGGCCGGGGCGCGGCGCGGCAGCAGCGCCTCCACGCCGGCGTCGGCCAGCCGCCGCACCAGTTCCCCGGCCAGCACCGCGTTCATCAGGCAGCCGCCCGACAGCACCAGCCGGCTCATCCCCCGGGCGCGCAGGACCGGCACCACCCAGTCCACCAGCGCCGCCGCCAGGGTGCCATGGAACAGCTCCGCCCCCTCGCGCGCGTCGCGGACGTCCAGCAGGCGGTCCAGCAGCGGCGTCAGGTCCAGCTCGCCCCCCCGGACCCGCCACGCCCCGGCGGCGACGCGGGGCGTCTCCACCAGGGATTCCAGCACCATCGGCGCCTCCCCCTCGTACCCCGCCGACGGGCGCACGCCGAGCAGGCCGCAGGCGGCGTCGAACCAGCGCCCGCACGACGAGGTGAGCGGCGCGCGCACCCCCGCCTCGATCATCCGCCGCACCCCGTCCGCCGGGCCGTGCGCGCCCAGCCGCGCCGCCACCTCGTCGGCACGCCCCATGCGCACCAGCGCCGCCGCCGCCATCCGCCAGGGTTGACGGGCGGCCGCGTCGCCGCCGGGCTGGGCGAGGCGCGCCAGATGGCCCAGCCGCTCCACCCGCACCCCGTCCACCAGCAGCAGCTCGCCGCCCCAGGACTCGCCCCCCTCCCCCAGCCCGTAGCCGTCCAGCGCCAGCCCCGCCGCCGGCCCCTCCGCCCGGTGCTCGGCCAGCACGGCGGCGACGTGGGCGTGGTGGTGCAGCACGGGAACGGCGGGGATGCCGCGCTCATCGGCCAGACGCTGCGCGAAGCGGGTGGAGTGGAAGTCGGGATGGCGGTCATGGGCGACCGCCACCGGCTCCACCCCCAGCACGTGCAGCAGGTGGTCGACCGTCTCCTCCAGGAAGCCCAGGGTGGCGACGGTATCCAGGTCGCCGATGTGCTGCGACAGGAACGCCTCGTCGCCGCGGGTGACGCAGACCGTGGCCTTCAGGTGCCCGCCCGTGGCCAACACCGGCGGCACCGGCCGGGCCAGCCGGATGGGGGCGGGCACATAGCCGCGCGCGCGGCGCAGGAAGGCCGGCGCGCCGGCCACCATGCGCACCACGGAATCGTCGGCGCGGATCACGATGTCGCGGTCATGGTCCACCACCACGTCGGCGATGCCGGCCAGGCGCCGGTGCGCCTCGGCGTTGGCGATGGCCAGGGGTTCGCCGCCGGGGTTGGCCGAGGTCATCACCAGCGCCGGCCCCTCGGCCCGCTCCAACCACGCCGTGCCCTCCGGCCGCCCGGCCGCCTCGTGGAACAGCAGGTAGTGCAAGGGGGTGTAGGGCAGCATCACCCCCAGCCACGCCAGGTCCGGCGCGACGGCCGGGGCGAGCGGCGGTGCGTCGGCGCGCCGGCGCAGCAGCACGACCGGGCGCGGCGTGCTCTCCAGCAGCGCGCGCTCCGCCGCGTCCAGATGGACGTAGCGGGCGGCCGCGGCGGCGCCGGCGACCATCAGGGCGAAGGGCTTGCCGTTGCGCTGCTTGACCCGGCGCAGGCGCTCCACCGTCTCGCCGTTCGCGGCGTCGCAGACGAGATGGAAGCCGCCCAACCCCTTCAGCGCGACGATGCGGCCGGCGGCGATGTGGGCGAGGATGGCCTCGGGCGGGTGCGACAGGCGGGGGCCGCAGGCGGGGCAGGCTGTGGGCTGGGCGTGGAACCGGCGGTCGCCGGGGTCGGCGTACTCCGCCGCGCAGGCCGCGCACAGGGGGAAGCCGGCCATGGACGTCTGCGGCCGGTCGTAGGGCAGCCGCCGGGTGATGGTGTAGCGCGGCCCGCAATGGGTGCAGTTGAGGAACGGATAGCGGTAGCGCCGGTCGGCCGGGTCGAACAGTTCGGCCAGGCAGGCGGGGCAGACGGCGGCGTCCGGCGCCACCCCGGTCGCCACCGCGCCGCCGTCGGCGCTGTCGCGGATGGCGAAGCCGCCCTCCCCCGGCACCGGCTCCAGCGCCAGCGCCTCCACCGCGTCGATGCGGGCCAGCGGCGGTGCCTCGTCGGTCAGCGCCGCCAGGAAGGCGGGGACGGCGGCGCCCTGCACCTCCAGCAGCACGCCCGCGGCGTCGTTCAGCACCCAGCCGGTCAGGGCGAAGCGGCGGGCCAGCGCGTGGACGTGCGGCCGGAACCCGACGCCCTGCACCTGCCCGCGCACCCGCACGCGCCGCCGCTCCACCGCCGTCTCCGCCATGATCCGTGGCACCCCCGCCGTCCGCGTCCGGTGGCAAGCGTACCACAGCCCCCGGCGTCCGGCGGAACGAGGATCCTCGCGTCCGCCCGCCTCACGCCCCCGGCGTGGCCAGCGGCAGCGCGGTGCGGCGGCCGCCGGCGGGGGCGGCGGGGAGTGACGGTGCCGCGGCCGGCAGGGCGGCGATCTCCTCGGGCGGCATCGGCCGGCCGAACAGGTAGCCCTGCGCCTTGGCGCAGCCCAGCGCCTCCAGGCAGGCGGCCTGGTCCTCGGTTTCCACGCCCTCGGCCACCACGTCGATCTCCATGCTGCGGGCCATGGCGATCATGGCGGCGACCAGCACCCGGTCGTCCTCGTCGTCGGGCAGAGCCTCCACGAACTCCCGGTCGATCTTGATCTCCTGCACCGGCAGCCGCTTGAGGCGGGAGAGCGAGGAATAGCCCTTGCCGAAATCGTCCAGCGCCACGGCGATGCCGCGGGCGTTCAGGCGCTCCAGCAGCGGCACGGCGCGGTCCTCCGAGGCCAGCAGGCTGTTCTCCGTCAGCTCGACCGTCAGCCGGTCGGGGTCGATGCCGTGCTCGCGGCAGGCGGCGACCAGCGTTTCCTCCAGCGCCGCGCCGTCCGCCAACTGCTTGACCGAGACGTTGACCGACACCCGCAGGTGCCCCATCCCCCGGGCGTCCAGGCGCGCCACGTCGGCGCAGACGCGGTGGATGACGTAGGTGCCCAGCCGGATCGCCAGCCCCAGTTCCTCCGCCAGACCGACGAAGACGTCGGGCCCGACCAGCCCGTGGTCGGGCGAGCGCCAGCGCACCAGCGCCTCGACGCCGAACACGGTGCGGGTCGCCAGATCCACCTGGGGCTGGTAGACCATGAACAGCTCCCCCTCCTGCAACGCGCGGGCGAAGCGGGTCTCGAAGTCGCGGCGCTGGCGGGTGTGCCGGTCCAGCTCCTCGGTGAAGAGCTGGTGGGTGTTCCTCCCCCGCGTCTTGGCCTGGTAGAGCGCGGCGTCGGCCTTGCGCAGCAGGTCGTCGGCGTCGTCGGCGTGCTCCGGGAACAGGGCGGCGCCGACGGAGGTGGAGACCTGCACCTCCCCGCCCTCCAGCACCACCGGGCGCGCCACCGCGGCGACGATCTTGCGCGCCACATGGTCCAGGGCGGCCGCGTCGGTCAGGTTGGTCAGCAGCACCGTGAACTCGTCGCCGCCCAGCCGGGCCACCGTGTCGGAGCTGCGCACGCAGCCCCGCACCGCGTCGGCCACCCGCACCAGCAGCTCGTCGCCGGCCTTGTGCCCGAGGGTGTCGTTGACGTCCTTGAACCGGTCCAGGTCGAGGAACATCAGCCCGACCTGCCGGCCGTCGCGCCCCGCCTGCTCGATCGCCCGGGACAGCCGGTCGAGGAACAGGCGGCGGTTGGGCAGGCCGGTGACCGCATCGAAGTTGGCGTGGCGCCAGATCGCCTCCTCCTGCTGCTTGCGCTCGCTGAGGTCGGTGAACAGGGCGACGCGGTGGGTCACCGCGCCGGCGGGGTCGCGCACGGCGGAGATGGACACCCACATGGGCAGCAGGGTCTGGTCCTTGCTGCGGATCAGCAGCTCCCCCTGCCAGGAGCCGCCGGCGTCCAGGGCGGCGCCGATGGCGTCGTACTCCGCCCGGCCGTAGCGGCCGCTGCACAGGTGCGCCAGCGACTGGCCGCGGGCTTCGCGGGCGCTGTAGCCCATCACCGTGCGGAAGGCGGCGTTGACCGTCTCGATGCCGCCGGTGGAATCGAAGATGGCGATGGCCTCGCGGGTGTTGGCGAACACCGAGGCCGCCAGGTTCAGCGCCCGGGCGTCGCGGCGGGCGGCCGTGATGTCCTCGGCCACCGCCAGAGCCACCGGGGCGGCGTGGCCGGCCAGCCGGGCGTGGGTCAGCGACAGGCGGGTCCAGATGATGTGGCGGTCGGCGCAGACCAGCCGCGCCTCCACCGTGCCCTTCAGCGCCCGCCCGGCCGCCACCTCGGCCACCGCGCACCGCACGTTGGGCAGGTCGTCGGCGTGCACGATGCCGGCCAGGCCACCCTCCGGCACCGGCGGGTGGCTCGGGGCGGAGTGCGCGCCCTCGTGGGCGATCATGCGCAGGAAGGTGGCGTTGGCGTCCAGCACCGCTCCGGTCTCGCCCAGCATCAGCATGCCGAACGCCGCCTCGTTGAAGACGGTGCGGAAGCGGGTCTCGCTCTCGCGCAGCTCGGCCTCCGCCCGCTTGCGCTCGGTGATGTCGCGGAAGGTCAGGATGTGCAGGCGGCCGAAGCGCGACGCGGCGGTGGCCGAGGTCACCTCCACGGGGAATCGGCGGCCGGCGGCGTGGCGCCCGGTGGTCTCGAACAGGGTGTGGTCGGCGCCCGCCGTCTCCAGCCCGTCCGCCAGGTCGGCGGCGCACAGGTGCGGGAAGGCGGCGGCGTCGCGCCCGAACATCCATTCCGCCAGCGTGTTGTGGAACAGCACCCGCCCCTCGGCGGAGAAGATGACGATGGCGTCGTTGGCGGTGCGCACGATCGCCTCGGTCCTGGCGACCGCCTCCTCCAGCCGGTCCATCACATGGTTGTAGCGCGCCGCCACCCGGGCGGTGTCGGTGAAGGGGTCCACCGGCACGCGCAGCGACAGGTCGCCGGTGCGCGCCTGCTCGTGCAGCACCTCGTAGAGGTCGTGCATCTCGGTCTTCGCCCCGTGTTCGGAGACGTTCAGCCCGACCTCCTCGTGCTGCGGCAGGACGCGCAGGCGCATGGTCCGTGCCAGCAGCCACAGCAGCGCGTACGGCACCACGAACGCGACCACGAAGCACACCGCCAGCCCCTTCACCTGGATGGCGAGCTGGGGCCAAAAGGTGAGCCCGGTGTCCAGCAGCTCCGGCCGGCCGAACAGGGCGACGCCGAGAATCCCCCACACCCCCGCGCCCAGATGCACGGGCACGGCCCCCACGGCGTCGTCGATGCCGAAGCGCAGCAGCACGCGCTCCAGCGCGATCCCCACCAGGCCGGCGACGGCGCCGATGATCAGCGCCGACGGAAAGGACACGGCGTGGCAGCTCGCGGTGATCGCCACCAGGCCGGACAGCACGCCGTTGAGCAGCGCCGTCACCTCGGCCTTGCGGGCGTGGATCCAGGCGGCCGCCAGGGCGGCCACCCCGCCGCTGGCCGCCGCCAGGCAGGTGTTGGCGACGATGCGGCCGATCCGGTCGTCCAGGCGCAGGGTGGTCCCGCCGTTGAAGCCGATCCAGCCGAAGCACAGCAGCAGCACCCCCAGCGCCGCCAGCGGCAGGTTGGACCCCGGCACCGGCCGCGCCTGCCCGGTCTGCGGATCGAAGCGGCCCATGCGCGGTCCCACCACCAGCAGCAGGGCCAGCGCCACCCAGCCGCCCAACTGGTGCACCGCGCTGGACCCGGCCCAGTCCACATAGCCGTCGGCGCCCAGCCAACCGTGCATGACGCCGCGCTCCAGCCCGTTCCACGCGAGATGGCCGAAGAAGGGGTAGATCAGCGCCGCCACCAGCAGCGACACCGCGATGTAGCCGGCGAACGTCATGCGCTCCGCCACCGCGCCCGAGACGATGGTCACCGCGGTGGCGCAGAACATCGCCTGGAACAGGAAGAAGATGGACAGCCCGCTGTCGCCGGTGTCGAGGAAATAGCCCGAGGTGCCGAGCCACCCGCCGTAGCTGCGCCCGAACATCATCCCGTATCCGACCGCCCAGAACGCCAGGACGGAGACGACGAAGTCGACGACGTTCTTCATCGCCACGTTGATGCTGTTCTTGGAGCGGGTCAGTCCGGTCTCCAGGCACAGGAAACCCGCCTGCATGATGAGCACCAGCCCCGTCGCCGTGGCGACCCACAGCAGATCGGGCAGTGTTAACGCCATCGCCGTACCCCGCCTGCCATCGCTTCGTGCCGATACGAAGCAACTTGCGGGCCAACGGCGTGCGTACCGCGGCACGGTCCGCGGCGGGTCTTATCCGCTCCGATCTGCCTCTTCTCAGGGCACGGCGCCTGTTTTGCGGTCGCCGGGAGGGGACACCGCCTCGACGCTCAGGCGCCGCCAGGCACCGGTGCGGGTCATCCAGTCGATGCTCTGTCCGGCCCGCAGGCCGATCAGCGCCGCCCCGACGGGCGTCATCACCGACAGGCGGTGGCGGGCCGCGTCCTCGTCGCCGGGCCACACCAGGGTGAAGCCGTGGCGCTGCCCGGTGTCGCGGTCCACGAAGGTGACCAGGGAGCCGATGGTGACCGTCGCCGCCGGCAGGGCACCCTCCTCCACCACGCCGGCCCGCTCCAGTTCCCGCTCCAGGTACTCCGCCACATCGGGAAGGCGATCGGCGACGGCGAAGGCGAGTTCGGACAGGCGCGCATGGACGGCGCGGGTCAGGGTGATCGCGGGCAGCCGGCTGCGGCGCGGCGTGGTGGTCATGGCTCGTTCCTGCCTGATGGGATGGGTCTGCGGCCCCGGCCGGCGCAGGGCGTGCGGGCGGCAACCCAGTGTCGCCCGGAACCCGCCCTCCGTGCCATCCGTATCACCACGGAGCCCGATCCGCCTTTTGTCCCCTTGAAAATATCATTCCGTAACAATGGTTTACAGAAATTCCGTAGTGTTACGGATGTTACGGTCCGCGGTTTTCGCGCGTAGAAGGAACCGGCGCCGGCCGCCGGCGCCGCCGCACACCAGGGGAATGACCGGGATGAACGATCTGTTTTCGGGCGCTTTGAGCCGGCTGGACGAGGCCGCGCGGCACGTGGACGTGGACGCCGAGGTTCTCGAGAAGCTGAAATACGCCAAGGAGACCCTGAGCGTACGCCTGTCCGTACGCATGGACAACGGGTCGCGCCGCTCTTTCCCCGCGTGGCGCTGCCGCTACGACGACACCCGCGGCCCGACCAAGGGTGGCATCCGCTTCCATCCCGATTCCAATGTGGACGAGGTGACCACGCTGGCGTTCTGGATGACCTTCAAGTGCGCGGTGATGAACCTGCCCTACGGCGGCGGCAAGGGTGCGGTGAAGGTCGACCCGCACACCCTGTCGAAGTCGGAGCTGGAGCGCCTGTCGCGGGCGTACGTGCAGGCGTTCGCCGGCATGATCGGCCCCGACCGCGACATCCCTGCCCCGGACGTCTACACCAACTCCATGATCATGGGCTGGATGGCGGACGAGTACGGCTCCATCGTCCGCCGGCCCAGCCCGGCGGTCATCACCGGCAAGCCGCTGCCGCTGGGCGGTTCGCTGGGGCGCGACGACGCCACCGCGCGCGGCGGCTATTGCCTGCTTCGGCACCTGGAAGGCGATCTCGGCCTGACCGGCCCGGCCCGCCGGGTTGTGGTCCAGGGTTACGGCAACGCCGGCTTCCACATCGCCCGGCTGCTGCACGCCGACGGCTACCGCATCGTCGGCCTGTCGGATTCCCGCGGCGCCATCCTCTGCGAGGCGGGCCTGGACCCGCTGGCGGTGCAGGCCGCGAAGGAGCGCCACGGCTCGGTCACCGCCTACACCGGCGACGGCGTGCGCACGGGCACCGACGACGACCTTCTCGCCACGGCGTGCGAGGTGCTGGTGCCCGCCGCCCTGGAGGACCGCATCCACGCCGGCAACGCCGGCCGCATCCGGGCGCGCATCATCCTGGAACTGGCCAACGGCCCCGTCACGCCGGAGGCCGACCGCATCCTCGACGAGGCCGGCGTCATCGTCCTGCCGGACATCCTGGCCAACGCCGGCGGCGTGACCGTGTCCTACTTCGAATGGGTGCAGAACCGCCAGGGCTATTACTGGAGCCTGAAGGAGATCCACGAGCGCCTGCGCGTCATCATGGAGACCGAGGGCCGCCGGGTGTGGGACATGCATCAGTCCAAACGCATCTCCATGCGCACGGCCGCCTACGCCCACGCGCTGGAAAGGCTGTCGAGCGCCATCGCCGCCCATGGTACACAACCGTTCTTCATCGGTTGACCGGTCCCGCGGCGGCCGCGGGCCAATCCGGGGGATGCCGCGCCATGCCCGTTCCGCCCGCCGGCCCCGTGGCCGCCCCGCCCGGCGGCGCCGCCCCGGCGGTCCGTCTGACGGCGGGCTTCGCCCTCGCCTTCCTGGGGGTGTACCTGGCGGTGGACTGGCTGACCTTCATCCATCCGCGCCCCAACCTCAACATCACCCCCTGGAACCCGCCGGCCGGGCTGTACCTGGCGCTGCTGCTGCGCACCGGCCTGCGCGGCGTGCCGCTGACCTTCGCGGCGCTGGTGGCGGGCGACCTGGCGGTGCGCGGGCATCCCGCCTCGGCGGCGTCGCTGGTGGCCTCGAACCTGGTGATCGTGGCCGGCTACGCCGCGGCCGCCCATGTCCTGCGCCACCGGGTGGCGATCGACCCGGAGCTGAGCCGGGTGCGCGACGTCGGCTGGCTGGTCGGCGTCACCTTCCTCAGCGCCGCCGCGGTGGCGCCCGCCTTCGTCGGCGTGTTCGTGCTGGACGGGGCGGTGGCCGCGGACGATCTGCCGCTGTTCGCCTTCCAATACTGGCTGGGCGACGCCATCGCCATCGCCGTGGTCACCCCGGTCGTGCTCCTGCTGCACCGGCCGGGACCGCCGCCCCTGCGCCTGCCGGCGGAACGGCCGTCCGCGGCGCAGACGGCGGCCATGATCGCGGCGCTGGCCGTCGTCTTCCTGCCCATCGGCGGCGACCGGTTCAACCTGTTCTACGTGCTGTTCCTTCCCCTGGTGTGGGTGGCCGTCACCCGCGGGCTGGCGGGGGCGGTGCTGGCCGCCCTGGTCATCCAGGGCGGGCTGATCGCCGGCTTGCAGATCATCGGCTTCCCCCTGAACGCGGTGGTCTACCATCAGACCCTGATGCTGGCCCTGGCGATCACCGCCCTGTTCCTCGGCGCCGTGGTCAGCGAACGCCGGGCGGTGGAGACGCGGCTGCGCGAGCACGAGGCCGAGCTGGCCCACATCGCCCGGCTGGCGGTGACCGGCGAAATGGCGTCGGCGCTGGCGCACGAGCTGAACCAGCCCCTGCTGGCGGCCATCAGCTACACCCGGGCCGCCCAGCGGCTGCTCGACGGCGCCGACACCCCGCCGCGCGCCCAGGAGTTCATCGACAAGGCGGTGGCCCAGGCGGAACGGGCCGGCGAGGTGGTGCGCGGGCTGCGCGCCTTCCTGCGCAAGGGTTCGCCCCACCTGGCGCCGGAGGCGGCGGCGGACATCGTGCGCGAGACGCTGGCGCTGGTGCGGGCCGACGCCACGTACAACCGCGTGCACCTGCGGGTCGACGTGGCGGAGCCGCTGCCGCCCGTGCTGTGCGACCGCATCCAGGTCGAACAGGTCCTGCTCAACCTGCTGCACAACAGCATCGAGGCCATCGCCGCCGCCGACCCGCCGCGGCGCGAGGTGGTCCTGAGCGTGCGCGCCGCCGACCCCGCCGGAGTGATCTTCGCGGTGGAGGACACCGGGCCCGGCGTCGTCGCCGACATGGTGGACCGGCTCTACTCCCCCTTCGCCACCACCAAGCCCGCGGGGATGGGGCTCGGCCTGCCGATCTGCCGCTCCATCGTCGAGAGCCACGGCGGCCGGCTGTGGCTCGCCGGCACCTCGGCGCAGGGCGCCGTCTTCCACGTCTTCCTTCCCGCAGCCCCGCCCTGACACCGGTCCCCGCCATGAACGAATCCGCCGAGCCCGCCGCCGAACCGGTCGTCGTCATCATCGACGACGACGACGCCGTGCGCGACGCCCTCTCCGCCCTGGTGGAGGTGGCCGGCCTGGCCGTGCGCACCTTCGGCAGCGCGCCGGAGTTCCTGCGCCATCACAGCCCCGACCGGCCCGGCTGCGTCGTCGCCGACCTGCGCATGCCCGTGATGGACGGCCTGGAGCTGCAGGAGGAGCTGGCGCGCCGCGGCAGCGAGCTGCCGGTGATCATCATCACCGCCCACGGCGAGGTGAGTGCGGCGGTCACCGCCCTGCGCGCCGGGGCCGTCGACTTCCTGGAGAAGCCGTTCGACGACGGCGTCTTCCTGCGCCGGGTGCACGAGGCCCTGCAACGGGACGCCCGCCGGCGCCGCGACCGCTCCGCCGCCGCGTCGGCCCTGGCGAAGCTGGCCCTCCTCAGCCCCCGCGAACGGGACGTCGCGGCGCTGATGGTGGAGGGCTGCGCCAACAAGACCATCGCCAACCGCCTGGGCATCGGCGTGCGCACCGTCGAGACCCACCGCGCCAACGTCATGGCCAAGCTCGGCATCCGCACCGTCGCGGAGCTGATGCGCCTGTGGCTGCACCTGGAGGAAGATCGGGAGGACGGGCGATAGGTCGTATCAGGCGCCTGCGCGCCCGATCGTGCGGAAGGCGGCGGCGATGTCGGACTGTGAATAGGGCTTGCCCAGCACGACCGTCGTGCCGCCGCCCTCCTGCGCCGCGATCCCCGCGTCCATCCCGACGTCGCCATAGCCGGAGGCGATGATCACCGCCAGGTGGGGATGGTCGCGCCGCGCCGCGCGGGCCAGGTCGAGACCGGATCGGCCGGGCAGGCGGACGTCGGTGAACAGCACGTCGAACGGCCCCGCCGCCAGCGCCCGGCCGGCCGCCTCGGCGTCGCCCGCCGCGGTGACGGCGTGACCCAGCGCCAACAGCATCTCCTGCGTCGCCAGGCGGACGAGCGCGTCGTCCTCCACCAGCAGGACGCGCAGGCCGGCAGGAGGACGGCGCGCCTCCGACAGGACATGGCGGACCTTGCGCGCCAGATCCTCGCGCCGGTAAGGCTTGCTCAACAGATGGACTCCGGGATCGAGGCGGCCGCCGTGGACGATGGCGTTCTCCGTGTAGCCCGAGGTGAACAGCACCGCCAGATCGGGCAGGATGCCGCGGGCCAGGCGCGCCAGCTCCGGACTGCGCAGGGGGCCGGGCATCACCACGTCGGTGAACAGCAGATCGACCGCGGCACCGCCGCGGATCAGTGCCAGCGCGCTCCGGGCGTCGGGCGCCTGCAGCACGTGGTAGCCCAGCTCGACCAGCAGCGCCGCGGCGGTCGCCCGCACCTGCGGATCGTCCTCGACGACCAGGACCGTCTCGCTGCCGCCGACCACGGGGGCCTCGGCGGGCGACGCATCGGAGGCCGAAGCCGTCCGGTGGGTGCGCGGCAGATAGATGCGCACGGTGGTGCCGTGCCCCACCTCGCTGTAGATCTTCACGTGTCCGCCCGTCTGCTTGACGAAGCCGTGCACCATGGACAGGCCGAGGCCGGTGCCCTTGCCCTCCGGCTTGGTGGTGAAGAAGGGCTCGAAGACGCGTTCCAGCACCTCCGGCGCCATGCCGCTGCCGGTGTCGGTGACGGCCAGCATGACGTACTGGCCGGGCGTCACGTCCTCGTGCGCCAGGGCATACAGGTCGTCCAGCATGGCGTTGCCCGCCTCGATGGTCAGGCGACCGGCGCCGCCCATGGCGTCGCGGGCGTTGACCGCCAGGTTCAGGACCACGTTCTCGAGCTGGTTGGGGTCGGCCAGCGTGGTCCACAGGCCGCCGGCGATCACCAGCTCGATCTCCACCGCCTCGCCCAGGGCACGGCGCAGCAGGTCGTCCATGCCGCGCAACAGGCGCCCGACGTCGATCACGGAAGGCTCCAGCGGCTGGCGGCGGGCGAAGGCGAGAAGCTGGGAGGCCAGCTTGGCGCCGCGGTCGACGGCGGCCAGCGCGGCCTGCGCCTTACGCTCCGCCCGTTCGTCGCCGGCGATGGCGCCCTGCAGAAGCTGCAGGTTGCCGCCGATCACCTGCAACAGGTTGTTGAAGTCATGGGCAACGCCCCCGGTCAGCTTGCCGATGGCCTCCAGCCGGCGGGCGCGGTTCAACCCGGCCTCGGCCCGGCGCCGCTCCTCGATCTCGGCCAGCAGCCGGCGGTTCGTCTCCTCCAGCTCCGCCGTCCGCTGCGCCACCAGCACCTCCAGCCGGTCGTTGGCATCGGCCAGGGCGGCGCGCGTGCGGACCAGTTCGTCGATGTCCGTGCAGGTGCCGACCCAGCGCGTCACCGCACCGCCCGGCCCGCGCACCGGGACGGCGCGGGCAAGGAACCAGCGGTGAACGCCGTCCCGCCGGCGCAGGCGGAACTCCGCGTCGTAGGGAATGCCGGTGCGCACCGCTTCGGCCCAGGCGCGGCCGGCCCGCTCCAGGTCGTCGGGATGCACGAAGCCGGTCCAGGCGTCGCCCAGCGTCGTGCCCGGCGGCGCGCCGGAGTAGTCGCTCCACTGCCGGCTCTGGTAGTCGAGGCCGCCGTCCGGCCCGGCCGTCCACACGAACCCCGGAACCGTCTCCGCCAGATCGCGGAACACCTGCTCGCTGTGCCGCAGCGCCTCCTCGACACGGCGCTGCTCGGTGACGTCGCGGGCCACGCACGACACCGCAGCACCGGGCTCGCCCACGCCGGTCAGGGGCGCCAGGCTGACGTCCAGGTGGATGGTGTCGCCCTGCCGGTCGGTCACGCGCAGGGCGCACTCCTCCGCCCCGCTGCCGGCCGCGACGCGGGCCAGCAGCGCGCGCAGGCCGTCGCGCTCCGCCGGGGCCAGCAGGGCCGGCAGGGAGGCCGCGTCCTCCGCCCCCGACCGGGCGCCGAACAGCCGGTCGGCCGCGTCGTTGTGGGCCAGCACCGTGCCGTCCGCGCGCAAGGCAAAGACCGGCGTGCGCGACTGCGCCGCGATCAGCCCGAGGTAGCGCTCCGACAGGGCAATGCGCCGCCGGCGTTCGCCGTGCTCGGCGTCCGCCGTCCCGCCGTCCAGCAACGCGTTCAGCCGCTCGGCCAGGCGGGCGTTGCCGGCGCGCCGGCGGGCGGCGTCCATGGCACCGGCCAACAGGGTGCCGAGCGCCGGTGCACCCTCGGCGGCGGACGCGGTCCAGGCGTCGCTGATCTCCGGCACGAAGGGCAGGGTCGCGCGCAGCCTCTCCAGACCGGCGCCCTCGCCCAGCAGGACGATCTGCGCGTCGGGGCAGTGCCGGCGCAGCCGGCGCGCCGCCGCCACCGGTGCCGGCACGTCGGGGCCGATGACGAAGACCACCGGCTCTCCGGCGTCGGCACCGGCGCGCTCCGCCGCCACGGCGTCGGGCACCGGCATCGAGCGTTCCGCCGTGCCGGCCACCGCGCCGGCCGCACCGTCGCCCACAGGGATGATAAGTCCCGCCATGCCCCGGCTCAGAACGGCGACCGGCCGAGCAGGCTGCGCCCCAGCCAGGTCTTCAGCACATGGGTGGTGGGGGCCATCACGTCGGCGGCCCGGGCGTCGCGCAGCAGCCGCGCCAGATGCGCGTTGGCCTGATAGGCGCGGCCGCCGCCCAGCGTCATCGCCGTGTTGGTCACCCGCACCGCGGTTTCGGCCACCTCCACCTTGCCGGCGAAGATGGCGTGGCGGGCGTGCTCCGACCCCTCGTCGCCCAGGCGGGCGGCATGGCGGAGCAACTGGCGAGACCGGTTGACGGCGATCCAGGCATCGGCAACCTCGTGGGCCAGCACCGGCAGGTCGGCCAGCGCCTGCCCGGAATGAGCGTGCTCCCGCTCGCGCAGGTGGCGCACGGCCAGATCGAGGGCGGCGCGCGCCACGCCCAGGTAGGTTCCGCCCATCGCCACCAGGAAATACGGGGCGATGACGTCGAACACGTACCACAGTTCGTCGCCCTGCCGGCCCAGCAGGTTGTCCGCCGGAACGCGGACGCCGGCGATTCTTACCGCGCGCGAGCCGTTGCCCCGCATGCCCAGCCCGTCCCAGGCCCCCTGCCACTCCAGCCCGGGAGTGGCTCCGTCGACCACGAAGCAGGAGAAGGTGCCGGGGTCCATCTCTGCGCCGTCCGGCATGGCCGACAGGACGTAGGAATCGGCATGCCCGCCGCTGGTGACGAAACTCTTCACCCCGTCCAGGCGAAAGCCGCCGGGGACCGGCGCATACACCGTCTGCGGCAGGTAGAAATGCACGCCCGTCCCCGGTTCGCTCAGCGCCAGGGTGGTGACGTGGCGCCCCGCCGCGATAGGCCGCAGGTAGCGCTCCTCCTGGTCCGGCGTGGCCTTAACGGCAAGAACCTTGGTGGCGACGCAGTGCATGCCGTAGCACATCGCCGAGGAGGAGCAGGCGGCCCCCAACTCCTCGGTCACCACCGCCAGGGCGAGCAGCCCTTCGCCCAGCCCGCCCAGGCGGGACGGCACGTGCAGGCCGGGAAGCGGCGTCGTCGCCAGCGCTTCGAACGCGTGGCGCGGCCACCGCGCCTCGCGGTCCACCTCCTGCGCGCGGGGGGCCAGGGCCGTGTGCGCGACCCCGGCGGCCACGTCGCTCAACCGCCCGTGCGCCTCCGACAAGCCGGCGCGCGCCGGGGAGTGGGTGTCATCCATGAAATCCGCCGCTCATCCCGTGACCGTACCCTGCGACCATCCGACCGGCCGGATCAGGACACCTGCGGCCGTGGCGGGCAAGTCGGGAGATGGAGATACCCGCAAGGGCATACGCCCCCGGCAACGGGCCGTATCAGCGCGGCCGCCCGGCCGCCCGGGCCAGGGCGGCCGCGAGCTGGCTGCGCGAATAGGGCTTGGCAAGGACCTCCCAGGGATCGGCGGTGCGGATGCGCTCCAGCGTCACGGGATCACTGTGGGCGGTCAGGAACACCGCGCGCACCCCCAGGCGGCGGCGGATCTCGTTCGCGGCGTCGACGCCGTCGGTTCCGTCGGCCAGGCGCACATCCATGATCACCAGGTCGGGCCCGGTCGCATCGGCCAGGCGCACCGCTTCCGGGGCGGAGGACGCGATTCCGCAGGGCTCGTAGCCCAGATCCTCCAGCACCAGCTCAAGATCCATCGCCGCGACCGCTTCGTCCTCCACCACGAGGACGCGCAGGGCACGCGTCACCGCCGAACCGCCTTCGGCACCGCAGCGCGCGGGCTGGAACACAATGACGGGAATACCTTTCATTGCAGCTAGCATCGACTATGCCCGGCGACCTCATCCGAACGTGGGTATCGCCAGAACCGCCGCCATGCGGTATGCCAGCCCCGGCTTGTCAGCAAGCTATCATCGGCGCCGAAAGCCGGCAATCCGGCCCTGCGTCGTACGCCCGTTGCCATCCGGAGCGGATCGCCATGGCCCCGCAGTCCCGACCCTCCCCTGTCCCGGAGCTTCCCATGGAGCTGGATCGTGATCTGTTCCTGCGCTCGCTGGTGCGCGAACTCGCGGGAACGCTGGAGGACGTGGTCGGTCTGCGTGAGGCGTCGGGCTATGTCAGCGTCGTCGGCGGCCGCATCGGCCGGTGGATCGACGGGGAATACCGCGCCGCCCTGGCCGTGGACCGGCTGTCCCGCAGCCAGGTCGCCGATGTGCTGGTCGACCTGAAGCGCCGCATCCGGGGCGATTTCTACGTGATCGAGGAAAGCGACGACCGCATCGTGCTGGGCAACCGCGCCTGCCCCTTCGGCGACAAGGTGCGCGACCGGCCGAGCATGTGCATGATGACGTCCAACGTTTTCGGGCAGATCACCGCCCGCAACCTGGGCTATGGCAAGGTGGAGCTGCGGGAGACCATCGCCCGCGGCCATCCCGGCTGCCTCGTCGTGGTCCACCTGCGGGCGACGCCGGAGTCCGAGGCGGCCGAGGGGCGGGAGTATCATGCGCCGGGGGGTGCGGATGGCTGAGAGCGCCTTCGTCATTCCCGTCGACCGGCTGGCGGAACCGGTTCTGCTGGTCACCATGGACGGCGTGGTGACGGACGCCAACCGGGCGGCGCTGGAGGACTCCGGCCTGGCCGGGGCGCCGGCGGCACGGCTGGAGGATCTGTGCGCCGGGGACGGCGATCGGCTCGCCGCGTTCCTGGACCTGTGCGCCACCTCGCGCGAGCCGTTGCCCGGCGCGCTGACGCTGCGCGACGGCCGCGCCTTCCGCGCCGACGGCTGCGTGCTGCAACCCGCCGCCCCCGGCCGGCCGGCGCTCATCTGCCTGCGACTGTACCCGCGGGCGGAAGCCGTCGGCCGGTTCGCAGCGCTGAACGAGAAGATCGAGGAGCTGTCGCAGGAGGTGCGCGTGCGGCTCGCCGCCGAGGCGCAACTGACGAAGGCGCTGGCCGAGAAGTCCGTCCTGATCCAGGAGCTTCACCACCGCATCCGCAACACGCTCCAGGTGCTGGCCAGCCTGGCGTCGCTGGATTCGCGCCGCGCCGAGGGGGCCGCGCGCGATCTGCTGGCGCTGCACGCCGGCCGGGCCAACGCGATCGGCCTGATCTACCGGCATCTCTACGCCCCGAACCTGCTGCACGTGCCCATCGCCGGGTTCCTCGGCGAGCTGTGCGCCGATCTGGACGGACGGGGGGACGGCCCGGTCATCACGGTGGACGAGGACCCGGATCTCAACGGCGCCGTCCTGCCGCTGGACATCGCGGTGTCCTTCGCCCTGCTGCTGCACGACCTTATCATCGGCCGCCTCGGCTCCTGTCCCGGCGGCACCCCGCCCCTGCGCGTGCAGCTTACCCGGTCGTCCCCCGGCCGGCTGGCGTTCCGCGCCGTCGGTGGTTCCGCCGCCGGCGCCGGACCGCCGGACCGGCGGCTGATCGACCGCCTGGCCCGGCAGTTGGGCGCAGACCTGCACCACGAGCCCGACGGCGTGCGCCTGGACCTGCCCTGCCCGGACGGAGCGTAACCGCCGGTTCAGCCCGTCATCCTTGCCCGGCGCTCCAGCAGCCGCTCCACGGACAGCGCGGCGAGCTGGCGCAGCGTGTAGCGGTCCGTCGTGGAAAAGCACCGCGGCTTGCGGTCCACCAGGCAGAAGGTGCCGATGGCGTAGCCTTCGGGCATGATGATCGGCGCCCCGGCGTAGAAGCGCACGTGCGGTTCGCCCAGAACCAGGGGGTTGTTGCAGAAGCGCGGATCGGCGAACGCGTCCTCCACCACCGTCGGTCGGCTGGAGAGAATGGTGTAGTTGCAGAACGCCACGTCCCGCGGCGTTTCCGGGACATCCAGGTTGCAGGCGGATTTGAACCACTGCCGTTCCGCATCGACCAGCGACACCAGCGCGATGGGCACGCCGAAATGCTCGACCGCCCAGCGGGTCAGCCCGTCGAACTCCTCCTCCCGCACGGTGTCGAGCACGCGCAGCCCGTGCAGCGCGGCCAGACGCGCGGGCTCGTCCGGGATCGGAGCGGGTCCGCAATCGTCGTCGAGGTCCGGCAAGCGCGCGATGTCCGGGTGGATGACCGCCGGAGGTGGTTCGGAATACTCGATCGCCATGCTGGACCTGTTCTCCCATCGGATGTGCAGACGCCGGGGCGGGCGATATATGCCTTTCGGCTAGCAGCATGCAACAGCAATGGTGCAGACTCCAGACAAAATTCTGCCGTCGCTGCAATTTTTACGATGATACCGTGGCAGTGGATGCCGTCCTTGACTGCCAAGCCGCAAAAAATCTTCGGCAACACCGATGGTGTGGCGAATCATGTCGCCATTGCGCAACAAAGTGAATACAGAAAAACATAGAAAATTTCTTGGCCCGGACGGAGCGCCACACGGCAATTCCGCCGAAGCGGCCCTGCCCTGCGCAACCGGCGCTGGGAATCGCCGCGGTGATCGTGTCCTCTCGGGCCATTGTGCGGGAGGCGCATCGGTGAGCTGGCAGACCCTGTCCGTGTTTCTGGCAACCTGTTTCGTGCTGTCCATGACACCGGGGCCGAACATGCTGCTGGCCCTGGGTCTGGGTCTGCGGTTCGGCGCGCGCCGCGCCGCCTGGGGCGGTGCCGGGATGTGCCTGGCGCTGGCCGCCATGGCGGCCCTGTCGGCGCTCGGCCTGGGGGCGCTGCTCGCCGCCTCGGAACCGGCGTTCCAGACGGTGAAGTGGGCCGGCGTGGCCTATCTCGCCTGGCTCGGCATCCAGAGCTGGCGCGCCCCGGTGGCGGAGCCCGGCGTCCCCGGCGATGCCCCGGCGGGGGAGCGGGCGTCGCCGGGACGGCTGATGCTGCAGGGCGCGCTGGTGGCCGCCGCCAACCCCAAGGCGCTGGTCTTCATGGCGGCGCTGTTCCCGCAGTTCATCGACCCCGCGGCGGCGCTGGCGCCCCAGCTCGCCACCCTGGTGGGCGCCATGGTGGTGATCGAGTTCGGCTGGATCATGGCCTATGCGACCGGCGGCACCACGCTGGCCGCCCGCCTGACCACCCCGCACGCGGCGCGCACCCTGAATCGCCTGACCGGCGGGCTGATGATCGGCGCCGGTGCCCTGCTGGCCCTTGCCCGCCGGGTGTAGCCGGGACGAAACGCCCCTGCCAACGGCGGCGCTTCCGGTTTATGAAGGGGGCTCCAGGCCCACGGAACCGGGAGCGACCCATCCGATGTTCGACAGCACCTGCGACCTCTACGACCGCGTCGGCGAGAAGGCCCGCGTCGCCGAGCCGATCTTCCGCGACTTCGGCGCCCGCAGCCGCTTCACCGGCGAGGCGGTCACCGTGAAATGCTTCGAGGACAATTCGCGCGTGAAGGAGATCCTGGCCACCCCCGGCCACGGCAAGGTGCTGGTGGTCGACGGCGGCGGCAGCCTGCGCTACGCCCTGATGGGCGACCTGATCGCGCAGGACGCCGTGGCCAAGGGCTGGGAGGGGGTGATCATCGACGGCTGCGTGCGCGACAGCGCCGTGCTGGCCAGGCTCGACCTCGGCATCAAGGCGCTGGCCGCCGTTCCCCGCAAGACCGACCGGCGCGGCGAGGGCCAGACCGGCCTGCCCGTCCACGTCGCCGGCATCCGCATCGCGCCCGGCGACCGGGTGTTCGCCGACGCCGACGGCATCCTGGTGCTGGACCCCCACACCGCGCAGGAGATCGCCGGATAAGGCCGGAAGGCGGGAAGGCGGGTCCGCCCCGTAGACGGACCCGCCGGTCAACTCACGTCCGCACGTCGGGCTCGGTCCGGCCGGTGTGGCGGACGATGCCCGCCAGCTCCACCGCGGTGGCGGCGAGGTCGCCCAGCGCCTCCTCCACGCTCAGCCCGTGGCGGGCGGGGTCGGGCTCGTACCGCTCCAGATAGACGCGCAGCGTCGCCCCCGACGTGCCGGTGCCCGACAGGCGGTAGACGATGCGCGCCCCGTCCTCGAAGGCGATGCGCAGGCCCTGTCGCTCCGACCGGCTGCCGTCCACCGGGTCGGTGTAGGCGAACTCGTCGGCGGCGGCGATGCGCCGGCCGCCGGCGGCCTGTCCGGCCAGGGCCGGCAGGCGGCCGCGCAGATCGTCGATGAGGGCGTCGGCCGCCGCCTGCTCGATCCCCTCGTAGTCGTGGCGGCCGTAATAGGTGCGCCCGTAGGTCCGCCAGTGCTCGGCCATGATGTCCGCCACCGACAGGCGGCGGGCCGCCAGCACGTTCAGCCACATCAGCACCGCCCACAGCCCGTCCTTCTCGCGCACGTGGTCGGCGCCGGTGCCGAAGCTCTCCTCCCCGCACAGGCGGATGCGGCCGGCATCCAGCAGGTTGCCGAAGAACTTCCAGCCCGTCGGTGTCTCGTAGCAGGCCAGCCCCAGCGCCTGCGCCACCCGGTCCACCGCCCGGCTGGTGGGCATGGAGCGCGCAACCCCCGTCAGCCCGCCGGCGAAAGCCGGGACGTGGGCGGCGTTGGCCGCCAGCACCGCCAGGCTGTCGCTGGGCGACACGAAGACGCCGCGCCCCATGACCATGTTGCGGTCACCGTCGCCATCGGACGCAGCGCCGAAGTCGGGGGCGTCCGGCCCCTCCATGCGGGCGACCAGATCGTGGGCGTGGGCCAGGTTGGGGTCGGGGTGATGGCCGCCGAAATCCTCCAGCGGCACGCCGTTGATGACGGTACCGGCCGGCGCACCCAGCCGGTGCTCCAGGATCTCCACCGCGTAGGGGCCGGTGACCGCGTGCATGGCGTCGAACACCATGCGGAAGCCCGACGCGAACAGGGCGCGGATGGCCGCCGTGTCGAACAGGCCCTCCACCATCTCGGCATAATCGGCGACGGGGTCCACCACCTCCACCGCCATGCCGGCCAGGTCGGTGGTGCCGACGCGGCCGAGGTCGACGTCGGGCGCCTCGACGATGCGGTAGGCGTCGATGGCGCGCGAGCGTCGGAAGAACGCCTCGGTCAGCGCCTCGGGCGCCGGGCCGCCGTTGCCGGCGTTGTACTTGATGCCGAAATCGCCGTCGGGGCCGCCGGGGTTGTGGCTGGCCGACAGGATCAGGCCGCCCAGCGTGCGGCGCTTGCGGATGAGGCACGAGGCGGCGGGGGTGGACAGGATGCCGTCCCGCCCCACCACCACGCGGGCCACACCGTTGGCCGCCGCCATCTTCAGGATGGTCCGGATGGCGGTGCGGTTGTGGTAACGGCCGTCACCGCCGACCACCAGGGTCGCCCCCGCCACCCCGTCCAGGCAGTCGAAGATCGACTGCACGAAATTCTCCAGATAGTGCGGCGTCTCGAACACCCGGACCGCCTTGCGCAGTCCCGACGTGCCGGGGCGCTGGTCGGTGAACGGGGTCGTGGGCTGGGTAACGGCAGTCACGGAACCTCCTCCCTCATCTGGCGCGGGCCCGGCCGGTGGAACCGCCGGTGCCCGTCCTGTATGAGCCGCCCCGGGCCGCGGATCAACAGGCGCATCGGGGCTGCGGCACCGGGGGAGGACGGCGGCAAGCCGCACGGCGCGGAATGCGCCGGGTTCAGGTGCTGCCGCGGCGGACCAGCGTCAGATCCACGATATCGGTGGGAGCCTCCGGCGTCTCGCCGCGCAGCCGTTGCAGGATCAGCGCCCCGGCCCGGCGGCCGATGTCGCGGCTGTCCACCCCGACGGTGGTGAGGCCGGGCGACAGTTCTTCCGCCACGTCGCTGTGGCCGAAGCCGAGGATGGCGAGGTCGCCGGGCAGGCGCCGCCCCAGCCGCCGCGCCTCCAGGAGCGCGCCGGCCGCCAGAATGTCGTTGGCGCAGAAGACCGCCTCCACGGGGCCCGCCCCGTCCAGCAGGGCGGCGAGCGCGGCGCGGCCGTCGGCCATGCTGCCGACGCTGTCCACCGTGCGCTCCGCCACGATCTCCAGACCGGCGGCCCGCGCGCCCTCGCGGAAGCCGCTCAGGCGCAGGGCGCCGCGGCCGCTGCGGCGACCGATGTAGGCGACCCGGCGATAGCCGCACTCCGCGAAGTGCTCCGCCGCCAGGCGCCCGCCGTCGATATTGGAGAATCCGACGAGCATGTCGATGGGATCGCGGGGATAGGCCCAGCTTTCCAGAATCGGGATGCCCAGCGCGCGCAGCGCGCGCCGGTTCTCCTCGATCTCGATGACGCCGGTGAACATGACGGCGGCCGGGCGCATCTCGCGCAGCGACCGGATCATCGTCGTCTCCTTGGCGTAGGAGTAGGAGGTCTGCCCGATCATGAGCTGGTAGCCGTGCGGTTCCAGAATCTCACCGCATCCCTGGACCGCCAGGCAGAACTGCTGGCTCTGGATGTTGGAGACGAAGGCCGCGACGATGTTCGACCGGCCGGAGCGCAGGGCGCGGGCGTGCGGGTTGGTGGCGTAGCCGGTGCGCTCCACGATCTCCAGGATGCGGCGGCGCTTGTCCTCCGCCACCTTCTCCGGGTGGCGCAGGGCGCGCGACACGGTGATGGGCGACACGCCGGCCAGCCAGGCGATCTCCACGATGCGCATGGGCTGCTGCGTGCCGTCCGCGCCCGCCCCGCCGGGATCGGCCGCCCGCACACGGACGACGTCGTCGATGGTCGGCGGCCGCCTCGCCGCGCCGGTGCCGTCCTTGCGCGCTGCCATGTCCTGCGTCTCCTTCTTCACGCCGCCCGCGCCAGGATATCCGCCTCCTCGACCGGCCGCGCCACCTGGATCAGGCAGTCGCCGGCCTCGCTGTCGGTGTGCAGCCGCCGCGAGATGACGATCCCGGATTCCCGGAAGCGCAGCGCCTCCTCCGGAACGTCCAGCCGCGTCAGATCGTGCAGCCAGCCGGCGAGATCGCCGGCGGCGACCCGCGCCCCGACGTCCACCACCGGCTCGAACCAACCCCGCCGCAGCGCGTAAATCCCCTGACGGTGGCTGTCAAGCTGCAGGAGCTGCATCGGCGCGGGTGCGGCGGCCGGTGCTTCGAGGATGGGTTCCTGCGTGACGCCCACGGCCATCAGCAGGTTGTCGATCGCCCGGGCGGTCAGCCGCATGGTGTCCGGGGTGACGGTGCCGCCGCCGCCGAACTCGCCGCTGAGGCCGATGGCCCCGGCCCGCGCCGCCGCCGCCATGGAGGTCGGGGCCAGGGCGCCGTTCTCCGCGACGAAGCCATAGGGCATGCCGAGCGCACGCATCAGCTCCAGCGCGCGGGCCAGCCGGTCGGGCGGCCCCTGCCGCTCGATCAGGGCGCAGGGCAGATGGGCCATGGAGGTGCCGCCGGAATGGATGTCGAACACCACGTCATGGCGCGCGAACAGCTCGTGCTCCAGGAAATGCGCCAGCCGGGCCGTGGGGGTGCCGCCCGCATCGCCGGGAAAGGCCCGGTTCAGGTTGCCGTCGTCCAGCGGCGAGCGCCGCCGCGCCGCCATCACCGCCGGGGCGTTGGCGACGGGCAGGATGGTCAGCTCGCCGCGGATGCGGGCCGGGTCCAGGCGGCGGAACAGCCGGCCCAGCAGAAGCTCGCCCTCGTACTCGTCACCGTGGTTGCCGGCCATCAGCAGCACCCGCGGGCCGTCGCCGTTGCGAATGCGGCAGACGGGGACCTTCACCTGGTAATAGGGCGAGCGGTCGATCGAAAAGGGAATGGCGAGGAAGTCCAGCGACTTGCCGTCCTTCGTGAAATCGAGCGCGTGATAGAGGCCAGTGTGCATTCCGTTTCGCCTTGTAGCGGAGGCGGTGCCGGTTGCACCGCCTCCGGTCCGCCGGACGGGTCCGGTTCAGAGAGCCGCCAGCGCCGTCATCTCGACGCGCAGGTCCGGATCGGCGAGCCTGGCTTCGACGCAGGCGCGGGCCGGCGGGTTGGCCGGGTCGATCCAGGCGTCGTAGACCTCGTTCATCGCGTCGAAGTCGGTGATGTGCGGCAGGAAGACGTTGACGGCGACCAGCCTGGACCGGTCGGTCCCGGCCTCCTCCAGCAGGGCCGCGATCTTCGCCAGCACGTCCCGCGTCTGCTCCCGGATGGAACCGGTGCGGTTGTCGGCGACCTGCCCGGCGATGTGGACCATGCCGTGGCAGACGACGGCCTGGCTCATGCGCGAACCGACCTGGAAACGGGTAATCATGGAGAGTCCTTGTTCAATGCCGTACGATCACACGGATCACATCCGGGGAAGGGTCTGCTTTTCCTTGAACCACGTCATCTGAAGGGTGCCGAGCTTGCCGTTCAGACCGTTGTAGAACAGGAAGGTGTTGATCCAGTTGAGCAGGTTCTGCTCGTTGTGGCGGACGACGACGTGGGCCGGCGACTGGCGGATGAGGAACTTCAGGTCCACCGCCTTGCCGGGATTGTCCTCCGCCACCTTCAGGGCGATGGCGCTGTTCTCGGCGAAGGTCTCGACCTGGCCGGCGAGGTAGGCGGCGATGGCGCCGGGCGTGTCCTCGAAGCGGACCAGCCTGGCCTCGGGGGCGTTGTCGGTCAGCCAGATGTCGAGGGTGGAGCCCTTGGCGACGCCGATGGTGCGGCCCTTCAGCCCGGCGGTGTCGGCGGCCGCGGCCATCGCCTGCCCGCCGTACACGCCGAGATTCACCGCGGCGTAGGGCTGCGAGAAGGCGACCTGCTGGGCGCGTTCCGGCGTGGCGCCGGCGGCGGCGATCAGCACGTCCACCTTGTTGGCGAGCAGGCTGGGGATGCGGTTGGCGCCGGTGACCTGCACCAGCTCCAGCTTCACGCCCATGTCGGCGGCCATCAGCTTCGCCAGATCGATGTCGAGGCCGGCGGCCTCACCCCCGGCGTCCCGGAAGCCCCAGGGGGCGGCGTCCATCAGCACGCCGATGCGCAGCTTGCCGGCGGCCAGCGCGCTCTGCAGCGCGTCGGCGCGGGCGGTGGACGAGAGCGCGGCCGGCAGGACGACGGCGGCGCAAACCGCGACGGCCGCGGCGAAGGTCCGGAAGAGTCTCACGACGTGCTCCTCTGTTCTGGTCGTTCGTTGGCATGGACGCCCGGCCCTTCGGTGCGGCCGGTGCGGGGTGACGGACGGGCTTCACGACCCGGTCAGCGGACCGAGGCGATGAAGCTCCGCAGCTCGGGCGTGCGCGGGTTGGCGAAGAGCTCGGCCGGCGGCCCCTCTTCCCGGACGCGGCCCCGGTGCATGAAGACGATCTTGGAGGCGACCGTGCGGGCAAAGCCCATCTCGTGGGTGACGAGGACCATGGTCATGCCCTGGCGCGCCATGTCCTCCATGACCTTCAGCACCTCCCCGACCAGTTCGGGATCGAGGGCGGAGGTCACCTCGTCGAACAGCATCAGGTGCGGCCCCATGGCAAGGCAGCGGGCGATGGCCACGCGCTGCTGCTGGCCCCCGGAAAGCTGGGCGGGGTAGGCGTCGATCTTGTCGGCCAGCCCGACCCGTTCCAGCACGTCGAGCGCCAGCGCCCTGCCCTGCCCCCTGGTGATCCGCTTGTTCAGCACCGGCGCCAGGGTGATGTTGCGCTCCACCGTCAGGTGCGGGAACAGGTTGAATGCCTGGAAGACGATGCCGACGCGCTGGCGGAATTCCCGCAGCTTCGGCATGTCCGTGCGCACCGACCGGCCTTCCACCAGGATCTCGCCGCCGTCGATGCGCTCCAGCGCGTTGATGCAGCGCAGCAGGGTCGATTTGCCGGACCCCGACTTGCCGATGATGGTGACGATCTCGCCCTCGTTGACCTCGAGCGAGACCCCGTCGAGGACCCGTGCCGAGCCATAACTCTTGGAAACGTTGCGGATATCAACGAGCGGCATTGAGACGGGCCTCCAGGGAACGCGCCCACAGGGTCAGGGGCAGGCAAAGGGCGAAGTAGATGGCGGCGACGATCGAGTAGACCAGCAGCGGCTGGAAGGTGGCGGCGCTGGCGATCTGTCCCGCGCGGGCCAGCTCCACGAAGCCGACGACGGAGGCGAGCGAGGTGCCCTTGATGAGCTGCACCAGGAAGCCAACCGTCGGCGGCAGCGCCATGCGGAACGCCTGCGGCGCCACCACGTAGAGGAACTGGTGCCAGGTGGACAGGCCGAGGCAGGCGGCGGCCTCCCACTGTTCGTGCTTCACCGCCTCGATGCCGCCGCGCCAGATGTCGCCGAGGAAGGAGGCGGTGTAGACGGTCATGGCGATGCCGACGGCGACCAGCGGCGCCATCTCCACCCCCAGGAACACGGGCATGCCGAAGTAGAAGAACATCAGCAGGCCGAGCAGCGGGACGCCCTGCACCACCTGCAGGATGGCGGCGGCGGTCCAGCGCAGGGCGCGGCGGCCGCTGGTGCGCATCAGCGCCAGCACGAGGGCGAGCGGGCCGCCGAAGCCGAGCGCGATGATGACGAGCGCCACGGTCCATTGCAGGGCGATGAACAGGGACAGAAGGTCGGCGAGGACGAAGGTGCGCATGGCCGGTGTCTCCTCTCAGCGCCCGACCGGCCAGCGGAAGGCCAGGCGCCCCACCGCGGCGAACAGCAGCTTGAAGGCCATTACGAGGGCGAAATAGATGCCGCAGATCACCGCATAGACCTCGAAGCTGCGGTAGGTGCGGGATTCGATGAAGCCGCCGGCGTGGAACAGCTCCTCGGCCGAGATCTGCGACGCCAGCGACGTGCCGAGCAGCAGCAGGACGAACTGGCCGGTGAAGGCGGGGTAGACGTTGCGCAGGGCGGGCGGCAGCACGACGTGCCGGAACACCTGCCAGCGGGTCAGGCCCAGGCATTGCCCCGCTTCCATCTGGCTGCCGGGGATGGAGTCCAGGCCGGCGCGGATGATCTCGATGCTGTAGGCGCCGAAATAGAGGCCGAGCGCGATGGCCGCCGCCTCGAAGGAGTTCAGCCGCAGCCCGAAGTTCGGCAGGACGAAGAAGACGATGAAGAGTTGGATCAGCGAGGGCGTGTTGCGGATCAGCTCGATGTAGCCGCGGATGGTCCAGCGCACGGGCCGCGGCCCGCTGCGCACGGCGGCGGCTCCGGCCAACCCGATGGCGGTGCCGATCAATGCAGCGGCCAGCGTCAGCAGCAGCGTGTGCAGCGTGCCGTCGATGAGGTGGTCCTGATAGCGCCAGATCTGCTGGAAGTTCAGGGATTGCATGGTCGTCGCGCCCTGCCGGTCAGCCGAAGACGGTGCGGTAGGCGCTGCGCACGCGCCCGTCGGCGTCCAGCCCGAACAGCACCCGCCAGCGGTCGAGGCAGGTGCAGGGGTGCGAGATGCCGAACTCCACCACGTCGCCGACGGCCAGGGGATGGCCGGGCGGCACGTCCAGGAAGGCGTGCTGGTCGTTGAGCCGGGCGACGCGCATGCCGCCGGCGTCCGGTGCCGCCGGCAGCGGCGCGCCGTCGCGATGGACGCGCAACGGCACCGGCAGCCCCTGGTCGAAGGAGGCGTCGCGCATGCCGAAGCCGCAGATGGCGAGGCCGGGTTCCGGCCGCGACAGCACGTCGGCCCACAGCCGCAGCGCCGGGCGGAAATCCGCCGCGCGGGCGTCGCCGCAGGTGAAGCCGCGCCGGCCGTCCAGCGCCGACAGCGCCCGTTCATAGACCCCGTGGTCGTGGAAGAGGATGGCGCCGCTGCGCAGCACCGTCACGGCGTTGCCGTCGGCCGCCGCAAGCGGCGCCAGCCGTTCGACCACCAGGTCGAAGAAGGAGGACCCGCCGGCGGTCAGCAGCAGCGGCCGCCGCGGCGCCAGGGACCGCAGCCGGGCGAAGGTCTCCGCCGTCAGGTCCAGCAGGGCGGCGATGCGCGCGGCGGTCGCGTCCGGGTCGGCGACCGCCGCCGCCCCCTCGTAGGTGGCGACGCCGCCCGGGACCAGCAGGTCCCCATGGCCGAGCACGGCGGCGATGACCGCCTCCGCCGCGGCGCCGTCGCGCGCCCCGGCGCGGCCGGTCCCGACCTCGACCAGGACGGACAGCGGGCCGGTGCCGGCGCGCCGGGCGGCCACCGCCAGGGCGTCCACCGCCGCCGGGGAATCCGCGAAGGCATGGAGTTCGGCGTCGGGGTGGGCGGCCAGCAGGGCGCCGAGGTGCTCACCGCCGGCGCGTCCGCCGATCTCGTTGGCGAGGATCAGGCGCGTGACCCCGGCGCGCAGCAGGACGGCGGCCTGCTGGATGTTGGCGACGGTGGCCCCCCAGGCGCCCGCGGCGACCAGCCCGGCGGCGATCTGCGGCGCCATCGGCGTCTTGGCGTGCGGCGCCAGCGCCACGCCGTGGCGGCGCGCGTAGGCGAGCATCAGGTCGCGGTTGGCGGCAAAGGCGCCCTCGTCGAGCGTCAGCACCGGCAGCGCCATGCTGCCGTTATCCGGACGCCAGCCCATGGCCGCGACGTCCCCCACACGCACCGGGCCGCTGCCCGGCGGCACCCCCCGGATGCAATCGTCCAAGGTGCTGTCGAGCAGGGCATCGAGAAAGGCGCTCATGGGAATCCTGGTCAGCCGGGGTGCGGGGGAACGGGCGTGATCGCCGCATGACAACGTTACCATAACGCCCCGTCGGCGGCATGACAACGTTGTCATCGGATGACACGCACGATTCCATCTGCGGACGATCCGCCCGCATGCTTTTTCAGCGCGGTGGCGAACTCAGGGAGGGGAGATGGAGCGGTTCGGGCGCTGCGGGGCCGTTGCGCCGGCGGCGCCGCACCGGTCCCGGCACCTCCGGGGGATCATCCCCGCAAGCAACCGAACGGTCGGCGGCGCCGCGCAAGCCTCATACGCGGTCAGGAAAATCCTGACCGCTGCGTTCAGATGCCACGCAGGCTTCGGCCCTATCGGGCCGCGGCCGCCGTCGCGGCCGATATCGGGTTCGGACGTCAGGACGTACCGAACCCGATATTACTTCAGCGTCAGCACGAGCTGGAACGACTTAATCACCATGCGCTTGCGGTGATAGAAGCGGTGGGCGTCGGTGCGCTGGGTGCCGGAGATCACCTCCATCTGGCCGCAGCCGCGCTCTTTGGCCTCGTTCACCAGCCAGTCGAACAGGGCGTCGCCCAGCCCGTGGGAGCGCAGGGCGGAGTTGGTGACCAGATCCTCCACATACATGTACGTGCCGCGCGACAGCGTCTCGTGCACCCGGAAGCCGGCGCAGCCGGCGACCTCGCCGTCGAAGCGCAGCAGCGCCAGGGTGTAGCCGTCGTCCATCTGGCGGCGGATCTGCTCGCGGAACGCCACGGCGTCGGTCATGTGGCTGCGAAGCTGCTGGATGACGGGGAACGCGGCGTCGATCTCCGCGTCGGTGCGCGCCGGCTCGATCACGATGGTGCCCTGGCCCATGCCGGGTCTCCTTCCCTTGATAATGTGTTTGGTGTGGGCGCCCCGGCCGCCCGTTCGTCCGCAGACAGGCCGCTGGCGCTGCGGATGATGGTATGCCACATACAATATACCCATCAAGCGGATTCTCGAACTTTCCTTTCGTTCGAAACCTCCGGATTGATACCAAAGTGCGCTGCACATGCATATTGACATCAGGTATCTGGTATACCAGAATGCGTTCGGATTGTGGCGCTAACAATCGGTCACGCAACGCAACTGCCGAGGCCGGGGGCGCCTTTGTGGGAGAGGGCCAGGCAACCATGAAAATCTGCATCTACGGTTCGGGAGCGATCGGAGGATACCTCGGCGTCCGCCTGCATCAGGCCGGGGCCGACGTCAGCCTCATCGCCCGCGGGTCCCATCTGGAGGCCATGCGCGCCAACGGCGTGAAACTGATCGTCGGCGACGAGGAGCAGGTCGTCCACCCCCGCTGCACCGACGACCCGGCGGAACTCGGTCCGCAGGATTACGTCATCGTCGGCCTCAAGGCCCACTCCGTCCCCGGTGTCGTCGACGCCATGCAGCCGCTGCTTGGGCCGGACACGGCGGTGGTGACGGCCGTCAACGGCATTCCCTATTGGTACTTCCACAAGCACGGCGGCCCCTTCGAAGGGCGCACGCTGGAGACGGTCGATCCCGGCGCCAGGCAGTGGAACGGCCTGGGGCCGGAGCGCGCCATCGGCTGCATCGTCTATCCCGCCACCGAGGTGGTGGCGCCCGGCGTCATCCAGCACGTCTACGGCGACAAGTTCCCGCTGGGCGAGCCGGACGGCTCCACCTCCGATCGCGTCAGGGCGTTGAGCGAGGTGATGGAGGCCGGCGGTCTCAAGGCGCCGATCCGCGACCGCGTGCGCGACGAGATCTGGCTGAAGCTGTGGGGCAACCTGTGCTTCAATCCCATCAGCGCCCTGACCCACGCCACGCTCGACGTCATCTGCGGTGATCCGGAGACGCGCGCGGTGGCCAAGGCGATGATGCTGGAAGCCAAGGAGATCGGTGACCGCCTGGGCGTGCATTTCCGCGTCGACGTGGAGCGGCGCATCAACGGCGCCGCCGCGGTCGGTGCCCACAAGACCTCCATGCTCCAGGACCTGGAGCGTGGCCGTCCCATGGAGATCGACGCCCTGCTGTCGGTCGTCCAGGAGATGGGCCGCATGGTCGGTGCGCCGACGCCCACCATCGACGTGGTCCTGGCGCTGGTCCGCCAGCGCGGCGAGATGGCCGGCCTCTATCACCGCCCCGCCCCCGCCACCCCGGCGGAGGAGCCCGCTCCGGCGGTCGCCGCCGCCCAGTAAACTCTCTGCAAGCGACGCCCCGGCATCGCCGTGACGGTGCATCCGCCCTCTCCCGTGCTGCGGGGGAGGGTCGGGGCGACGTGTGCCCCCGTGGCGGCGCGCGCCGGCGGTTACCGGAAGAACAAGGTTCAAACCACCCATGAAGATCGCCATACCGAAGGAGCGGCGGCCGCACGAGAAGCGCGTCGCGGCGTCGCCCGAGACGGTGAAGAAACTGAAGGCCCTGGGGTTCGACCTGGTCGTTGAGACCGGTGCGGGCGTGAGCGCTGCCGTCACCGACGCCGCCTACGAGGCGGCGGGCGCGGTGATCGCGCCGGACGCCGCGGCGGCCCTGAAGGACGCCGACGTGGTGCTGAAGGTGCAGCGCCCGCTGCTCGCCTCCGAGGGGGGGGCGGACGAACTGGGGCTGATCCGGCGCGGCGCCACGCTGATCGCCATCCTCAACCCCTACGCCGACCGCGACGCGGTGCGCGCCTACGCCGAGGCGGGCGTGACGGCGATGGCCATGGAGTTCATGCCGCGCATCACCCGCGCCCAGGTCATGGACGTGCTGTCGTCCCAGGCCAACCT
>NZ_KE386931.1:92564-107527 GCF_000429625.1 Azospirillum halopraeferens DSM 3675 | reverse complement strand
GCTGGTCGGCTCCTCGGGCGCGATCCTGTCCTACATCATGTGCAAGGGCATGAACCGCTCGATCTTCAACGTCATCCTCGGCGGCTTCGGCGGCGAGTCGGCGGGTGCCGCGGCCGGCGGCGGCGGTGAGCGCGGGACGGTCAAGGCCGGCTCGCCGGAAGACGCCGCCTACATCATGAAGAACGCCCAGTCCGTCATCATCGTTCCCGGCTACGGCATGGCGGTGGCGCAGGCCCAGCATGCCCTGCGCGAGATGGGGGATCTGCTGAAGAAGGAAGGCGTGGACGTCAAGTACGCCATCCACCCCGTGGCGGGGCGCATGCCCGGCCACATGAACGTCCTGCTGGCCGAAGCCAACGTGCCTTATGACGAGGTGTTCGAGCTGGAGGACATCAACCGCGACTTCGGTACCGCCGACGTGGCGTTCGTGATCGGTGCCAACGACGTGACCAACCCGGCGGCCAGGACCGACCCGCAGTCGGCCATCTACGGCATGCCGATCCTGGACGTGGAGAAGGCCAAGACCGTCTTCTTCATAAAGCGCTCGATGGGGTCCGGCTACGCCGGCGTGGAGAACGAGCTGTTCTTCCGCCCCAACACCATGATGCTCTTCGGCGACGCCAAGAAGGTCACCGAAGAGGTCGTGAAGGCCACGGAAGCCGCCTGACACCGACGGCATCCCATTGATGCCGCCGACAGGATGCGGCGTTCCGCCGGCCCGCGGCCCCGCCCCGCCCCGTTCCGCCCCGTCCACACCCGGGTGCGGCGCCGGGACGGGGCGGGGCTTTTCCGCCTGTCGGGAAAGCCGCCCGCCGGCGGTTGCCCCCCTGCCCGGCCGCGGGCGCAATGGCGGCCCCCGATAATCCCAAGAGAAATGGTGATTTCCATGAACGTGCCGGAGACGATGGTGGCGATCGACGTGAGCCGGCCCGGTGGCCCGGAGGTCCTCGTCCCCGGCACGCGGCCGGTCCCCGCCCCCGGCCCCGGCGAGGTGCTGATCCGGGTGGAGGCCGCCGGCGTCAACCGGCCCGACGTGCTCCAGCGCCTGGGCCGCTACAACCCGCCGCCGGGCGTCAGCGACGTCCCCGGCCTGGAGGTCGCCGGCCGCATCGCCGCCGTCGGTGACGGCGTCACGGGTTGGAAGGCGGGCGACGCGGTGTGCGCGCTGCTGGCCGGCGGCGGCTATGCCGAATACTGCACCGCCCCCGCGCCGCAATGCCTGCCCGTCCCCGACGGCCTGACCATGGCGGAAGCAGCGGCCCTGCCCGAAACCACCTTCACCGTGTGGTCCAACGTGTTCGAGCGCGGCGCCCTGCAACCCGGCGAGCGGCTGCTGGTGCACGGGGGCACGTCGGGCATCGGCACCACCGCCATCCAGTTGGGCAAGGCGTTCGGCGCGGAGGTCTTCGCCACCGCCCGCGGGGCCGAAAAGGTGCAGGCCTGCATCGGGTTGGGCGCCGACCGCGCCATCGACTACGAGTCGGAGGATTTCGTCTCCGTCATCACCGAGGCGACCGGCGGCAAGGGCGTCGACGTGGTGCTGGACATCGTCGGCGGCGACTATGTGCGGCGCAGCGTCGAGGTCATGGCCATGGACGGCCGCTACGTCTGCATCGGCTTCGTGCGCGGACCGAAGGCGGAGATCAACCTGGCCCCCGTCATGCTGAAGCGCCTGACGCTGACCGGCTCCACCCTGCGCGCCCGCCCCGTCGCCTACAAGGAGGCGATCGCCGGCCAGCTCCGCGCCCGGGTGTGGCCGTTGGTCGCAGCGGGGCGTGTGCGCCCGGTGGTCCACGCCACCTTCCCCCTGACCGAAGCCGCCGAGGCGCACCGCCTGATGGAGAGCAACCGCCACGTCGGCAAGATCGTCCTGGTGACCGCACGCTGAGCCGCGGCACAAAATCCCTCACCGTTCCGGCAAACCATCTGGACATTGTTGCGCCGGATGTGCATCTGGTATCCGAGATTCAGGATACGCCGGGGCGCACCCCGGCCGCACAAGGGAAGTGGATGCCGATGAACGCGCCGTCTCTGAAGGTTCAGCCGCTCGACACCGGGACGACGTTCCGCAGCCAGGTCTATCACGCGCTGAAGCAGGCGATCACGGAGATGGACATCTACGACCACGCCGAGGAGATCCGGCTGGAGGAGCGCCAGCTCAGCGAGCTGCTGGGCGTCAGCCGCACCCCCATCCGCGAGGCGCTGACGCTGCTGGAGCAGGAGGGATTCATCCGCCTGCTGCCGCGGCGCGGCGTCTTCGTGGTGCGCAAGACCAAGACCGAGATCATCGAGATCATCCAGGCGTGGGCGGCGCTGGAAAGCATGGCGGCGCGTCTGGCGGCGATCCGCGCCCCGGCCGACGACATCCACCGCCTGTGGGAGCTGTTCCGCGATTTCGAGCAGCGCAGCCCCAAGGATCACGTCAGCGAGTATTCCGACGCCAACATCGCCTTTCACAAGAGCATCATCCGCCTCGGCGGGTCGCAGCTCCTGCAGGAGATGACGGACAACCTGTTCATCCACGTCCGCGCCATCCGCAAGCTGACCATCGGCCAGGAGAACCGGGCGGAGCGTTCGATCGCCGAGCACAAGGCGATCATCGACGCCCTGGAGCGGCGCGACGCCGACGAGGCGGAGCGGCTGGTCCGCGACCACACGCTCGGCCTCGCCGCCCACGTCGAGAAGCACTGCGACTTCCTGTAACCCCCGCTCAGGCGGGGGTGGGAAGCGCCCCCGCCGCCGCCCGGGCCGCCGTCTCGCCGCGACCGCCCTCGCGGATCGTCACCACCCGCAGGCTGTTGGTGGCGCCGGGCGTGCGGAAGGGATAGCCGGCGGTCACCACCAGCGACTCGCCGGGAGCGCCGATCCGCTCGGCCGCCGCCACCTCGCCGGCGCGGGCCACCATCTCGGCGAAATCATTCACGTCGTCCGTCCACACGGGGTTCACCCCCCACGCCAGCGCCAGCCGGCGCGCCGTGGCGCGGTCCGACGACAGGCCGAGGATGGGCACCGCCGGCCGCTCGCGCGAGGCGCGCAGCGCGGTGGAGCCCGTGGAGGTGTAGGTGACGATGGCCGCCGCCGAGATGGTCTCCGCCACCTGGCGCGCCGCCGCGGAGATGGCGTCGGGGGTGGTCGGCTCCGGTGCGGGGTGGTCGGCGTTCATGATGGTGCGGTACAGCGGGTCCCGCTCCACCCGGGTGACGATGCGGTTCATCATCGCCACCGCCTCGATGGGGAACTGACCCGACGCGCTTTCCGCCGACAGCATCACCGCGTCGGCCCCGTCATAGACGGCGGTCGCCACGTCGGACGCCTCGGCGCGGGTCGGCGTCGGCTCCGAGATCATGGATTCCAGCATCTGGGTGGCGACGATCACCGGCCGGCCAAGGGCGCGGCTGAGGCGGATCATGCGCTTTTGCAGGCCCGGCACCTCCTCCGGCGGCAGTTCCACGCCGAGGTCGCCGCGGGCCACCATGACCGCGTCCGACAGGCGGATGATCTCGGCCAGGTGCGGCAGGGCGGCGGGCTTCTCGATCTTGGTGATGATGCGGGCGCGGTCGCCGATCAGGGCGCGCGCCTCCAGGATGTCCTCGGGGCGCTGCACGAAGCTGAGGCCGATCCAGTCCACCCCCAGCGTCAGGCCGAAGGCGAGATCGCTGCGGTCCTTCTCCGACAGGGCGCTCAGCGCCAGGGCGACGCCCGGCACATTGACGCCCTTGCGGTCGGACAGGACGCCGCCGACCTCCACCTCGGTGTCGGCGAAGTCGGGGCCGAAGGCGCGCACGCGCAGGCGGATGCGGCCATCGTTGAGCAGCAGTTCCACCCCGTCCGTCAGGGCGGCGAAGATCTCGGGATGGGGCAGGCAGACGCGGGTGCGGTCGCCCGGCGTCGGATCGAGGTCGAGACGGAACCGCGACCCGCGGGTCAGGTCCACCGGGCCGTCGGCGAAGGTGCCGACGCGCAGCTTCGGCCCTTGCAGATCAAGCAGGATGCCCACCGGACGGCCCAGGATGTCCTCCACGTCGCGGATGGTGCGGTAGCGCCGGGCGTGCTCGGCCTGGGTGCCGTGGCTGGCGTTCATGCGGAAGACGTCGACGCCCGCCTCCGCCAGCGCCAGGATGCGATCGTGCGTCGAGCTGGCCGGGCCGAGCGTGGCCACGATCTTCGTGCTGCGTCCGCGGGGCATCGCCTGTGTCTCCATCATTCCTATGCGTTTCGCCGGAGGCATGCTGAGGGCGGAGGCGCCCGCGCGGCAACGGGGCACCCCGGAAATTTCGCAGTCCGGAATGTCACCCGGCCGCAACGTGCCGGCCGCCCCGGCAAAGCGTAGGCTCACCCCGTCGCCCGCACCCGTCCCGCACGCGCAAGGAGGCGCCCCGATGCCCGCCGGCCGAACCACCGCCCTCGTGCTGCGCCTGCTGGCCATCGGCGGTCTGGTGGCGCTCGGCCAATGGCTGCTGGCGCTGGCCGGTCTGGCCGACCCCTGGCCCCTGTGGACGGAGTTCTACACCTTCTGACCCGGCCCCGGCCGACCCGGCCCCGACACCGCCAGCAGCGCGGCGACCGCCGCCGCCGGATCGGGACCGGCCATGGCCAGCCCCATCACCGCCACGCCGGCGGCCCCGGCGGCCATCGCCGCCGCCGCCTGCGCCGGGCCGATGCCCCCCAGCGCCAGCACCGGCAGCCGCAGCCCGGCCACCGCCGCCCGCAGCCCCTCCGGGCCGAGCGCCGGGCCGTAGCCCGGCTTGCTCGCGGTGGGGAACACCGGCGACAGGGTGGCGTAGTCCGCCCCGCCCGCCGCCGCCGCCGCGAGGCCGGCGGCGTCGTGCGCCGACACCCCCACCAGGGCCCGCGGCCCCAGGATCGCCCGGGCGTGGCGCGGGTCGCCGCCGTCCGCCAGATGGACCCCGGCCGCCCCCGCCGCCAGCGCCGTCTCCGGCGCGCCGTGCAGCGTGACCACCGCCCCGTGGCGACGTCCCCGCGCCACCAGGGTGCGGGCAAGGGCCAGACGCTCCCCCTCCTCCAGGTCCTTGTCGCGCAGGGACAGCCAGCGCACACCGGCGGCGAACAGCGCGTCGGCCAGTTCGGGCAGCGGCCGGCCGGCACGGTGGCGGTCGGTGATCACGAGCAGCGACGGACGAGGGATCATGGCTATCGAAATAAATAGTTTGCTTGGTCAGCGAACGGGTGCCAGCATAGTCCGAACGAGGGCCTTATAAAGGCACCATGCGCAGCGACAAGCCTGCCGAGGGGAATGGAATGGATCGACGCCCCCTGCGCTTGCACTGGACCGACCGGCACGCGACCGGAGTCCGCCCGGTCGATGACGATCATCAGGTCATGGTCATCCTCTACAACGATTTCTCCCGCGCCATGGAATCGCGGGCGTCGCCGGTCTGCGCCGCCGGTGCCTTCGACATCCTGGCCGCCCACATCCGCAGCCATGTGGTGCGCGAGGACGGCTTGCTCCTCCACCGCGGCCTGATCCTTCCGCCGCAACGGCGGATCGCCCGGCACGACTTCCGGGCCATCGCCGATATCGTCCACGCCTCCCTCAACGCCGACCGCGACCGGCCGGCGGCGGCGGCCTCCCTGCGCGACTGGATCTGCGAACACCTGAGCGCCGACCACGCCCTGCTGGTCCCCCGACCATCGGACGAAGGTCTGTGTTGCCGATCATCCGCTCTGCCCTCATTATCGATGACTGCTCATACTCCCGTATGACACGTGACCCGGACCGGCGGAGGTCCGGCGCGAAGGGAGGGACCCATGAAACGGTTCGTGGCACCCGGGTCCGGCACCCGGTTGATCCTGCGCCTCCACGCTTTCGGCCTGGCCGTCGTCGCGGCCCAGGCCCTGCTGGTGGGCAGCGGCATCCTCTCCGAATGGCCGCTGGCCGGGACGCTCTGGTACGCTCCGTGAGCCGGCCCCCACCCCCCTTCAGGACCCGATCAGCCCCAGTTGCGGGCTGGAGGGTTCGGCGCCGGTGCGCAGGGGGATGCGGCCGGCCAGGCGGGCGGCGCGGCCGGCGGTCACCGCGTCGCGCATGGCGGCGGCCATGCGCACGGGGTCGTGCGCCCCGGCAACGGCGGTGTTCAGCAGCACCGCCGCACAGCCCAGCTCCATGGCCCGGGCCGCGTCGGATGCGGTGCCGATGCCGGCGTCCAGGACCACGGGGACCGGGCTGCGGGCGCAGATCGCCGCGATGGCGTGGGGGTTGACGATGCCGAGGCCCGAGCCGATGGGGGCGCCCAGCGGCATCACCGCCGCCGCCCCGGCGTCGGCCAGCTTGCGGCAGGTGACGGGGTCGTCGTTGCAGTAGGGCAGCACCACGAAGCCGTCGGCGACCAGTTCCTCCGTCGCGCGCAGAAGCTGCTCCACATCCGGGTACAGCAGGTCGCGGTCGCCGATGACCTCCAGCTTCACCCACTCGGTCCCCAGCGCCTCGCGGGCGAGGCGGGCGGTCAGCACCGCGTCGCGGGCGGTGGTGCAGCCGGCGGTGTTGGGCAGCAGCTCCACCCGGCCGGTCAGCACGTCGACCAGGCTTTCGGCGTCGCCGTCCAGACTGATGCGGCGAATGGAGACGGTGGCGAACTGCGTGCCGCCGGCCGCCAGGGCGTCCAGCAGGACGCGCCGGTTGGGATAGCCGGCGGTGCCCAGGAACAGACGGGAGCGGAAGCTGCGGCCGGCGATGGTCAGGGTGTCGTCCATGGGTGGGTTCCTCATCCGCCCTGCAGGGCGTGCACGAGTTCCAGGGTGTCGCCGGGGGCGACCGGGGTTTCGGCCCACAGGCGGGCGGGCACGACGCGGCCGTTCAGGGCGACGGCGACGCCGCGGCGGCCCGCCTCCAGCCCGTGGCCGGCGGCGACGCCGGCCACCGTGGCGCCGGGGGGTACCGGCTGCGGCCGGCCGTTGACGGTGATGGGGGCGGGATCGCTCATGCCGCACACTCCCGGAAGCGGTCGAGGGTGAAGGGACGGGCGGCGGCGTCGAGATCGCCGGTCAGGACGAACCCGGCCACCGCGTCGGCGGTGACGGGGGCCAGCAGGATGCCGTTGCGGTGATGGCCGGTGGCCAGCACCAGCCCGTCCACCGGGCACGGCCCCAGCACCGGGGCGTCGTCGCGGCTGCCGGGGCGCAAGCCGGTCCACATCTCGTCGATCGGCAGGTCCTCGACACCCGGCAGGGCGCGCCACACCCCGTCCAGCAGGGCGTAGACGCCGCCGGCGGTGAGGCGGTCGTCGAAGCCGCGCTCCTCCACCGTGGCACCGACGATCAGCCGGCCGTCGGCCCGCGGCACCAGATAGGCGGTGGGGGTCCACACCACGCCGCGCAGCAGCGGCGCCGCCGGGTCCATGCGCAGGGCCAGCATCTGCCCCTTGACGGGGCGCACGGGGGGCAGCGCCTCCGGCGGGATGCCGGGGATGCGGCGCGACCACGCGCCGGCCGCCAGCACCACCCGGTCGGCGCGGTGGAGCGTGCCGGCGACGCGCACGCCGGTGGCGCGGCCACGCTCCACCACCACCTCCTCCACCGCCCGGTCCTCGTGCAGGCGGCCGCCGGCCCGCCGCAGCGCCACCACCAGCGCCGCCGCGACCTTGCGGTTGTCCACCTGCCCGTCGCCGGGGCTGAACAGCGCACCGCCAAGGCCCGGCCGCAGGTGCGGTTCGCGCCGCAGCGCCTCCGCGCCGGTCAGCCAGTGCTGCTCCAGCCCCAGGCTGCGGGCGAAGGCGTGGTGGTGGCGCAGGCGGGCGGTGTCGTCGGCCGACAGGGCGATCTGCACCGTGCCGTCCCACCGCAGGTCCACCGTCAGGCCGGAGGCGGCCTCCAGCTCCGCCGCGAAGGCCGGCCACAGGGACCGGCTGAGGCGGTTGAGGGGCAGCAGCGCCTGCTCCCCCGGTTCGGCCTCGGCGTCGGCCGCGAGCATGCCGGCGGCGGCGCGGGTGGCGCCCTGCCCCGCCCGCCCCGCGTCGAACACGTCGACCCGGCAGCCGGCGGCGGCCAGCCGCCAGCCGATGGCCAGCCCGATGATCCCGCCGCCGATGACGGCAATGGCGGGGCGTTCGGACGCGGCCACGCCGCGTCCGTCCGGATGTCCGATCATCGCCGCCTCCCGTCAGGTGGCGGGCAGGTAGAGCGAGCCGCCGCGGGCGCGGAAGGTCTGCGCCATCTCCTCCATGCCCTGCGCCGGATCGCCGGCGGCGGCGTCGCGCACCTCCTGCGAGATCTTCATGGAGCAGAACTTCGGCCCGCACATGGAGCAGAAGTGCGCCACCTTCGCCCCCTCCGCCGGCAGGGACTGATCGTGGTAGTCCCGCGCCGTCTCGGGGTCGAGGGCGAGGTTGAACTGGTCGCGCCAGCGGAACTCGAAGCGGGCGCGCGACAGGGCGTCGTCGCGCTCCTGCGCCGCCGGCAGGCCCTTGGCGAGGTCGGCGGCGTGGGCGGCGATCTTGTAGGTCACCACCCCCACCTTCACGTCGTTGCGGTCGGGCAGGCCCAGGTGCTCCTTCGGCGTGACGTAGCAGAGCATGGCGGTGCCGTACCAGCCGATCATGGCGGCGCCGATGCCGCTGGTGATGTGGTCGTAGCCCGGCGCGATGTCGGTGGTCAGCGGCCCCAGCGTGTAGAACGGGGCTTCGCCGCACACCGCAAGCTGCTTGTCCATGTTGGCCTTGATCTTGTGCATCGGCACGTGGCCCGGCCCTTCGATCATCACCTGCACGTCGTGCTGCCACGCGATCTTCGTCAGCTCGCCCAGCGTCTCCAGCTCGGCGAACTGGGCGGCGTCGTTGGCGTCGGCGATGGAGCCGGGGCGCAGCCCGTCGCCCAGCGAGAAGGCGACGTCGTACGCCTTCATGATCGCGCAGATCTCCTCGAAGTGCGTGTGGAGAAAGTTCTCCTTGTGGTGGGCCAGGCACCATTTGGCGAGGATCGAGCCGCCGCGCGACACGATGCCGGTGACCCGGCGCGCCGTCAGCGGGATGTGGGCCAGGCGCACGCCGGCGTGGATGGTGAAGTAGTCGACGCCCTGCTCGCACTGTTCGATCAGGGTGTCGCGGTAGATCTCCCAGGTCAGCTCCTCGGCCTTGCCGCCCACCTTTTCCAGCGCCTGGTAGATGGGCACGGTGCCGATGGGCACGGGGGCGTTGCGGATGATCCACTCGCGGATGGTGTGGATGTTGCGCCCGGTGGACAGGTCCATCACCGTGTCGGCGCCCCAGCGGATGCCCCACACCAGCTTGTCCACCTCCTCGGCGACGGAGGACAGGACGATGGAGTTGCCGATGTTGGCGTTGATCTTGGTGAGGAAGTTGCGGCCGATGATCATCGGCTCGGATTCGGGGTGGTTGATGTTGGCGGGGATGATGGCGCGGCCGCGCGCCACCTCGTCGCGCACGAACTCCGGCGTGACGTAATCGGGGATGGCGGCGCCGAAGCTCTCGCCGTCGCGGGCGGCGGCCTGCGCGGCGCGGGCGCGGCCCAGGTTCTCGCGGATGGCCACGTACTCCATCTCCGGCGTGACGATGCCGGCGCGGGCGTAGTGGAGCTGCGTCACCGCCCGTCCCGCCCGGGCGCGCAGCGGCTGCCGGCCGGCGCGGTCGAAGACGGGGACGGGGCTGTCCTCGTCGGCGCGCAGCCCGTTGTCCTCCGGCCGCACGGCGCGGCCCTCGTACGCCTCCACGTCGCCGCGCGCCAGGATCCAGGCGCGGCGCAGCTCCGGCAGGCCCTTGCGGATGTCGGTCGCCACCGCCGGGTCGGTGTAGGGGCCCGACGTGTCGTAGACCCGCACCGGCCGCTCGCCCGACGCGGGCTCCAGGTCGATTTCGCGCATGGCGACGCGGATGTCGGGAAACCGGGTGCCCGCCACATGGATCTTGCGCGAGGCCGGCAGCGGCCCCGTGGTGACGGTGAAACGGTCGGGGGTGAGGGAATCGGGCATGGTCTTGGATCTCCATCGTGCGGGTGCGAGGAGATCCGGGTGTGGCACGGAGAGTCGGGGAACGGGCGCACCCATGGCACCCCTTCGAGTTCCTGTCCCTACGCCGGTACGACCCGGATCAGGTTCAAAGGGTTCACGCGCGCTCGCAGCGTTATCTCAGCCCCTTGCCGGGGCTCCCCTTGGAACGACGGGGCCATTGTTCGGCATACGGTCGACCGATGTCAACCGGTTTGTGGGACTCCCCCCGGGGACGCCCGGGGGGAGCCACCGCGGGGCCGGGGGCCGGCTGTCTACGTCACCGCGCCCAGCCCGCGCAGCACCTTGTCCAGGGTCAGGGGGTAGGCGCGGATGCGCACGCCGCAGGCGTTGTGGACGGCGTTGGCCACCGCCGCCCCGGCGCCGCAGATGCCCAGCTCGCCCACACCCTTGGCCTTCAGGGGCGAGGACTTGTCGTCCAACTCCTCGATGAACAGGACGTCCTGGTCGGGGATGTCGGCGTGGACCGGCACGTGATACTCCGCCAGGTCGTGATTCACGAAGTACCCGTGGCGGGTGTCGACGACCAGCTCCTCCATCAGCGCCGCGCCGACCCCCATGGTCATGGCGCCGATGATCTGGTTGCGGGCCGACTTGGGGTTGAGGATGCGCCCGGCGGCGAAGGCCCCGACCATCCGCCGCACGCGGATCTCGCCGGTGTACGCATCGACCCCCACCTCGCAGAAATGCGCGCCGAAGGTGCCCTGTGCGTACGTCTTGTCGAGATCGCCGAACTCGATGGCGTCCTCCACCCACACGCCCTCGCGGCCGGCCACGTCGGCGATGGGGACGCTGCGGTTGCCGGCGACGATCGCGCCGTTCTCGAACACGGCGTCCCCGGCGTTGAAGCCGGCCTTCTGCGCCAGCGCCTCCCGCAGCGTCATGCACGCGGCGTACACGCCGGAGGCCGCGCTGTTGGCGCCCCACTGGCCGCCGGACCCCGCCGCGACCGGGAACCGGCTGTCGCCCAGATGCACGCGGACGGCCTCCAGCGGTACACCCAGCGTTTCGGCGGCGGTCTGGGCCAGGATGGTGTAGGTGCCGGTGCCGATGTCGGTCATGTCGGTTTCGACGGTCACGGTGCCGCGGCCGTCCACGCCCACCCGGGCGGCCGATCGCGACATCTGGTTGCCGCGGAACGCCGCGGCCATGCCCATGCCGACCAGCCACCGGCCGTCGCGCACCCGCCCCGGCGTCGGGTTGCGCCGCGACCAGCCGAACCGTTCCGCGCCCCGGCGCAGACAGTCGACGAAGGGCCGGCTGGAGAACGGGCGGTCCGGCCCGGCCTCGGGGTCGTACGCCACGTCGTTGCGGATGCGCAGCTCGACCGGATCGACGCCGCACGCCTCGGCCAGCTCGTCCATCGCGACTTCCAGCGCCAGCATGCCGACCGCCTCGCCCGGCGCCCGCATCGAATTGCCCTCCGGCAGGTCGAGCGCGGCGATGCGGTGGCGGGTCAGGCGGTTCCGGCCGCCGTACAGAAGGCGCGTCTGCATGGCGGCCATCTCCACATTGCCGCCCGGCAGGTTGCCCGACCAGGACTCGTGCGCGATGGCGTCGATCACCCCGTTGCGGTCGGCGCCGATGCGGACGCGCTGGATGGTGGCCGGCCGATGGACGGTGTTGTTCGGCACCTGCGGGCGGGCCAGCGCCACCTTCACCGGCCGGCCGACGTGGCGGGCCCCCAGCGCCGCCATCAGGGCGTCGGCCCGCAGGAACAGCTTCGCGCCGAAGCCGCCGCCGACGTAGGGCGACACGAGGCGGATGTTCTCGGGCGGCATGTTCAGCGTCCGCGCCACCTCCCCCACCGTCCACGCCACCATCTGGTTCGACGTCCACAGCGTCAGCCGCCCGTCCGCCCACAGGGCGGTGGTGGCATGGGGCTCCATCATCGCGTGGCTGTGGTCGGGGGTGGTGTAGGTCTGATCGACTTTGACCGGCGCCGCGGCGAAGGCGGCGTCGAAGTCCCCGGCGGCGCTGTCGGGATCCTTGCCGAAAAAGGGGCCCGGCACCTCCGCGCCGTCGATCCCGGCGGCCAGGTCGAAGCGGCCCTCCTCCGCGACGCAGTCGATGCGCACCAGCGCGGCCGCGTCGCGCGCCTGTTCCAGGGTTTCGGCGACGACCAGCGCCAGGGCCTGGTCGTAGTGTTCGATGGCGGGGCCGCCGAGCAGATGGGCGGTGTTGAAGCGCCCCTTGCCGAGCGGGCCGGCGTTTTCGTGGGTCACCACGCCCAGCACGCCGGGTGCGGCTTCGGCGGCCCGGGTGTCGATGGCGGTGATGCGGCCCCTGGCGATCGCCGATCCGACAATCCAGCCATAGGCGGCGTCGGGTGCCGCGTCGTGGCGTTCGTAGGCGTAGGGCGCGGTGCCGGTGACCTTGGCGGGGCCGTCGATGCGGTCGTGGGGAACGCCGACGACGCGCCCCCGGTCGATGGGATTGGTGGTGGCGGGCTGATCGAAGCGCATGGTTAGCCCCTCCCCGCGTCGGCGTAGACGGCCGCGAGCGTGCGGCGGGTCAGGTCCGTCTTGAACGCGGTGTGCCGCGTCGTCGTGGCGCCGGCCAGCACCGTTTCGGCGACCGCCTGCGGCCCCTGTGCCGCCACGGCATCGGCCGCCTCCGCGCGCCACGGCTTGGGCGCAAGGCCGCCGAAGGCAAAGCGGGCGGTCCCGTCCGTGCCGAACACCGCCGCCACCGATACCAGCGCGAACGCGTAGGAGGCGCGGTCGCGCACCTTGCGGTACAGGTGGGTGCCACCCGCCGGCGGCGGCAGCGTGACCGACAGGATCAGCTCTCCCGGTGCCAGGACGGTTTCGATGTGCGGCGTATCGCCGGGCAGGCGGTGGAGGTCGGCGACGGGGATGCTGCGCCGGGTTCCGTCCGCCGCGACGGTGTCGACGCGCGCATCCAGCACCCGCATGGCGACCGCCATGTCGGAGGGGTGGGTGGCGATGCAGGCGGCGCCGGTCCCCAGGATGGCGAGGCCGCGGCTGAAGCCGTCGATGGCCGAGCAGCCGCTTCCCGGCTCCCGTTTGTTGCAGGGCATGGTCGTGGTGTAGAAGTACGGGCAGCGCGTGCGTTGCAGCAGGTTGCCGGCCGTCGTCGCCTTGTTGCGGAGCTGGCCGGAGGCGCCGGCCAGCAGCGCCCGGCTGAGCACCGCATAGTCGCGCCGCACCCGCCGGTCGGCGGCGAGATCGGTGTTGCGCACCAGGGCACCGATGCGCAGCCCGCCGTCCTCCGTCGGCTCGATGCGGTCGAGGCCCAGCCGGTTGACGTCGATCAGATGCCGCGGCGTCTCGATCCGCAGCTTCATCAGGTCCAGCAGGTTGGTGCCGCCGGCGATGAAGCGGGCCCCCGGACGCGCCGCGGCGCGCGCCGCCGCGGCCGGGCTCTCCGCCCGCTCATAGGTGAAGGGCTTCATGCCGCGCCCTCCGCGACGGCGCGGATGGCGGCGATGATGTTGGGATAGGCGGCGCAGCGGCAGATGTTGCCGCTCATGCGCTCGCGCACCTCCGCGTCGGAAAACCGCACGTCCGCGAGGTCGGCGGTGACGTGGCTCGGGATGCCGTCCGCGATCTCCGCCAGCACCGCCACCGCCGAGCAGATCTGCCCCGGCGTGCAGTAACCGCACTGGAATCCGTCGTGGGTGACGAAGGCTTTTTGCATCGGATGCAGCCGCTCGGGCGTGCCCAGCCCTTCGATGGTGGTCACCGCCTCGCCGTCGTGCATCACCGCCAGGCTCAGGCAACTGTTGATCCGCCGCCCCTCGACGATCACGGTGCAGGCGCCGCACTGGCCGTGGTCGCAGCCCTTCTTGGTGCCGGTGAGGCGCAGATGCTCGCGCAGCGCGTCCAGCAGGGTGGTCCGCGGGTCCAGCGTCAGGTGGCGGACCTCCCGGTTCACCGTCAGCGTCACCGGAACCGTGGCACCGGCCGTGGCGTCCTCGCCGGCGGCGTCGGCGCCGGCGCGGCGCGTGTTTTCGTGCAATGTCACAGCCCTCTCCTATCCATGGGGAGTCCGGCCATCGGCCGGCGAACGCCGGTGACGACGGACCCGGCGGCGGTGCGGGAGCCCTGTCACCGCAGCCGCCGCCCGGCCCGCGTCGGGATGCCCCGCGGCGCCCCCTCGTTCGCACACGGCGAAAACCGTTTGCGGCGCATCATGTTCCGGCCGGAGCACAGCGGATTTCCCGCCCGCGGCCGGGAGGGGGCGCACCGCCATCGCGGGGAGACCCGGGTGCGGTTCAAAGGGCTGACGCGCCCTGACGGCGTTCTCGCAGCCCCTTGGAACGACGGGGGCCGTTGCCCGTCTACGGACGACCGGTGTCAACCGGTTCGCGGGGCATGCCGGCCGGAAACCAATGGAACGGATCGTTTTCCGGCCGTATCAGCCGTCGATCAGCGGCTCCGGCCAGGGCCGCGAAAGATCGATCCCCGGCCGGGCCGCCCGCAACGCGTCCGCCGCGTCTGATAGGGTGTCGCAACCGAGAACGTCCTTGATCACACGGGCAAGCGGGCTTTCCTGGCGGGTGAGGGAACCGAACCGCCGCCTTGAGTTGTCCTTCAGCATCACACGCATCATCGGGAGTCGCATAACGCCAATAACTTCTATAATAGATTGTGACGAAGCCGGGTCGGACACATGCGGCACCACCGCTGCCAACCCCGTGCCCAGCGCCGCGCACTGATGGAGGTCCGTCGTCTGCCGCAAGGACTCGAGAAGAGCAACCGCATGTCCGACCGGGCCCGACACCCGACCGGACACAGCCGCAAGACCTCTGCCCAGCGCCGCGCACTGACTGCGGTCCGTCGACCCTCGCAGGGCCTCGAGCAGGGCCGCCGCGTGTCCGTCCGTATCCGACACCCGCTCGGACACAGCCGCCAGCCCCCTGCCCAGCGCCGCGCACTGATTGCTGTCCAGCGTCCCCAGCAGGGCCTCGAGCAGGGCCGCCGCGTGCCCATCCGGGTCCGACACCCGACCGGACACAGCC
>NZ_KE386931.1:0-91969 GCF_000429625.1 Azospirillum halopraeferens DSM 3675 | reverse complement strand
TCGAGCAGGGCCGCCGCGTGCCCATCCGGGTCCGATACCCGACCGAACATGGCCGCCAAACCCGCACCCAGCGCCGCGCACTGATAGGGGTTCCTCGTCCCCCGCAGGGCTTCGAGCAGAACCGCCGTGTGCCCCTCCGGGTCCGGCACGCGCCCGGACACAGCCGCCAGACCCGTGCCCAGCGCCGCGCACTGATCGCGGTCCGTCGTCCCCCGCAGGGCCACCACGATGGCGTCGGGGTTGAGGGGCAACTCAAGGAGGACTCCCGCCAGGCACCGGGCACGCAACAACGGCACCGGCTCGTCCACCCCCGGCGGTTCGGCCACCCACGGCGCCACCCGCCGGCAGCGCGCGGGGTCCACGCCGAACAGGCCCAACCCCGTCTCGACCGGTGAGCGCAGGAACGCCCCGGCGCACGCGGTGCTCACCATCAATTGCCCGATCATGGTGTCCCGCACCCGGCTTGGGAGCCCCGGCAGCAGACCAAGGGTGTCCTCATGCCGGTCGAACGAGCGCAGGCGGGACCAGAGGTCCATCGCCTCGGTGTTCGCCAGCACACGCTCCGCGTGGTCACGCACGGCCGGGGTCACGTCGGGCAGGGCCAGCATGCGCCGGGCCTCCTCGACCTGCCGGGGGTTCCAGGTTTCCAGCACGGAGTCCCCGTTCACCGCCGCCATCTGGCGGGTCACCGCCGCCTCCCAGATGCGCAGGTCGCGCACCGCGTCCAGCCAGCCGCGCAGGGTGTCCCAGTTCCGGATCAGCGCCTCGTGGGCGATCTCGACCGTCGCACCGCCGGGCTCGCTCTCCTGAATCGCCAGCAGCCACACGCGCTCGGCGGCGAAGGCCCGGGCGACCTCCCACAGCGCCGCGCCCACCTCGGCCCGCGTGGCGGTGCGTTTGGTGTCGTGGCCGACGCCGGTTTCCGTGACGTTGACGAGATGGCCGGTGAACAGGCGCCGCGCCGCCTCCCGCCCGCCGTCGTCCAACCCCTGCAACACCGCGTCGGCCCGTCGCCCGAGCACGCCGTCCAGGCCGCCGCACGCCTGCAACGCCGCATCCGTGATGACCGCGCCGTCCAGCGCCTCCCACAGTTCCTGCAAGGTGTATTGCAGCAACGGCAACAGGGCCGGCGTCCGGGTGACCTGGCCGATCAGGTCGCCGTCGATGCCGTCGGCGAAGCGGACGCCGAGATCGTCGGCCGGCCCGCGCACGGCCTGCGCCAATTCCTGTCGGGTCATGGGCGTCAGGTGCACCCGGGCGTCGTTCAGCAGGTGGCGGGCGCAGTCCAGAGGCTCGATGGCCTCCGTGTAGTCGGACCGCAGCGTGACCACCACGCGCAGCGCGCTGCCGGTGCCGCGCCCGATCAGACGGCACAGGAACCCGTCGAACGCCTCCCGCTCCGCCGCGTCGGCGCGCGTCACCAACTCCTCGAACTGGTCCAGGATGACGAGCAGGCGGCTCCCCGACTCCAGCAGCCCGTCGATGTGGTCCAGGGCCGCCGGCCCCGGCTGCGCCAGTTTGCCCGCCAGTTCGGCGGTGAGATCCGTCCGCTTGCCGACGGATTGGCCGGGGTACAGGTGATCGACCAGCGCCCGCGCCAGGGAGCGGAACGGCTGCGTTCCGATCCGGCAGGTGGCGACCGTCCATCCCCGCGCCGTCAGGGCCGGCGCCACGCCCGCCCGCACCACCGACGATTTGCCGGACCCGGAGGAGCCGACGACCACCACCACCGCCTGACCCGCCAACCGGTCCAGGATGCGTGTCGTGAAGTCGTCCCGGCCGCGGAACCAGCGCGCGGACTCCGCGTCGAACGGCGCCAGACCGCGGTAGGGGCGCGCCAGCGGCGGCCATCCCCGTTCCAGCCACGGGACCGGGATCAGATAGGCCAGCCGGTTCTCCGGCTTCGGTCCCGTGGCCACCACCATCCCGATGACGCCATCTTTGCCGAACGCCGGCGTCCCGGAGAATCCCTGTTCCACGAAGTGGACGTGCGCGTCGGCCCGGTCCGGGCGGATCTCCAGAAGGCCGTCCGCGTTCGGGCCGATCACCTCCCCCCGTTCCCTGCGCCCGCCCGGAAACCCTTTGGGAAAGCCGAAGGCGCTGAAGGACGCGCCGGCACCGGCGGGCACTGCGGCCAGCGGCGCCGGGGGGACGCCGGGCGCGGACTCCGGCGCCAGGGCCAGCACCGCCACGTCGTGTCCGAAGGGCCGCCACCACTTCACCGGCACCCGCGCCGAAAGCGTCCGGTCGGCCGCGATCAAGGGGAAGTCCACCATAACCGCGGCGCCGTCGTCCGGCGTCCCGTCCCTGCTTATCCCCAGGGCGTCCGCAACAACGTGGGCGCAGGTCAGCACCACCCCCGGAGCGGCGAGGAAGCCGGCGCCGACCACCGCCGTGTCCCGCCGGACGCGGACAACCGCCCGGTCATGCATCGGGCGCGCGCGTCCAGGTAAGGGTGAGCTTGAGGTGCCCCTCGGTCTCGGCGGAGGCCAGCACCACCCCGGCTTTGGCGGAGAGCTTGATGCCGAACTCGACGGTGGCCGTGCTCGCGGAAAATCCCTCAAGACGCTTCACCACCGCGTCGACGATGGGTTCCAACCCGGCCAGCGCGTCGAGGAACGTTTGTTGCGCGTCGCGCATGTTCGGATGCGCGGCGGAGGCCGGCAGGGGCCCCACCCGCTCCTCGGGAATCTCCACCACCACGGACCCGCGGTCGGACGGAAAGCGGACCAGAACGACGTCGGACATGACCTGCACCCCCTCGCGCGCCGGCCCCCCGGAACCGGTCCATCCCACGGCGGTGGTGATATCCCCGCCGCCGGTGACGCAAAAGGTAGCAGCGCGCCGTCCGCGCGTCAAAATCGGCGTCCCGTCCGCGCGCGCGGCCTATCCGTTGAAGCCGAAGTGCCAGACGGCCACCGGCACCGCCGACAGGAGCAGCAGCGACACCAGGACGAGCCCGCCGTCGCGGGTCAGCAACCCCGCAGCGAAGAACGCGATGACCGCCGACGCGATGGAGCCGGAGGTGGGGATCACCTCCATGACCGGCATGAACAGGGTCAGCGCCAGGATCAGCACCAGGGGCAGGAGCAGCCACGGCCGGTGCAGCAGGACGGTGAAGCGTTCCTTCAGGAACCGCTCCACGAACGCCACCGGCCTGCGCAGCCAGCCGATGCCCTTGCACAGCTTTGCCCTGGACATGCGCCGCCGGTAGATGAACTGCGGCAGCCACACGCAGTCCCGTCCGGCGATCATCTGCACCACCAGGATGAACACGATCACCGCCACCGTCGCGGTGATGCCGGGAATGGCGCTGGCCGGCGACGCCGAGATCAGCGAGAAGATCAGCATCAGCGACGCGAACGACTTGCGGCCGAGCGTCTCGACCACCTCCTGCACCGTGACGCTCTCCCCCCGGACCGACCGTTCCAGCCGATCCAGGACGTCGCTGAGCGCACCGTTCGATTCCCCGGTCATGAGTCCTCCGTATGCGATGGACTCAATTCACCACCCCGCCCCCTTGTTCCCCCGCGCCGGACGCATGGGACCGCTGCGCCCGCCGCCGGGGTGGCGGCACACAAAAAATCGCCGCGCTGCTGGTGCAGCGCGGCGCGAAGTGGGAGGACGCGCATCAGCGACCACTCGACGCCCATCGTCAGAAACCCGGGAGCAGCCGATCTCCGATGCACCGTCAGCGTCGCTCAATTCGTATCTGGTCGCAAGTATACCAAATATCGTTTCCACCATGCGGAAACCCTTCCGCAAGGCGACCGGAACAACGCCCGGACGAACGCTGCCAGCGTTTCGGACCGCCACAGCGCGTAGTCCCGGGCGGCGCGCCGAACCGCCGGATCCGGATGGACGCGGGCGAGGGAGTGCATCATGGCCGGTCCTTCAGGGGTGCCAGAACGGTTTGCGGACTTCGTGGGTGATGTCGCAGCGGGTCAGGCCGATGTCCCGGAGCATCACGTCGTCCAGCGCATCCAGTTCGCGGCGCTCCCGGCTGCGGCGGCGCCATTGCTCCACCACCATGGCCGGACGCGACAGCCACCGCACCAGCGCGGCGATGGCGGGCGCCGCCATCGGCCGGCGACCGCCGCCGGCCGCCACTCGCTTCGACGCGGGTTGCTTCATGGCCTGACCCCTTTCCTGCCTGTCCTGCCGCGGGCATCGTCGGCACCATCCAGCTTGGCCGGGGTGCGCGGCGCCGGCAAACGAGTTGCAATCACCGTCGGATGAAGTGCGGGAAAGCAGGGCACGGCCATCGGTGAGCGGAACTCACCGTCGCGCCAGCATTCCTCGTTTGCCCCGCGGGACCGCCGGGGCGACGCTCGACCGCCGAGACCAGCCGGAGCCTGCCATCATGACCACCCCTGCCGTACCGACCGACGGGACTGCCGTCTCCCCCGCGGCGGGCCGGGCCTGAGACGGACCGGCGGCCGTGGCCTACAAACTCCCTCCCCTCTCGACGCTGCGCGTGTTCGAGGCGGCGGCCCGGCACGGGAGCTTCCGCGCCGCCGCCGAGGAGCTGCTGCTGACCCCCGGGGCCGTCAGCCGCTCCGTCCAGTCGCTGGAGGACTGGCTGGGCACGCCCCTGTTCACGCGCGGCAACCGCTCCGTCAGCCTGACGGACGCCGGCGCCGCCTACGTGGCGCCGGTCCGCGCGGCGCTCGACGTCCTGGCCCGGGGCACCGAGGCGGTGCCCGGACGCCGCCCCGGCGGATCGCTGACCATCAGCGCCGCCCCGACCTTCGGGCTGCGCTGGCTCATCCCGCGGCTGCGGCGCTTCAAGGCGGCGCACCGGGGCATCGCCATCATGCTGGACACCGCGCACCGGCAGGTGGAGTTCCCGCGGGACGGCGTCGACCTGGCCATCCGCATGGGGACCGGCCCGTGGCCGGGGCTGGAAGCGCTCCACCTCGTCACCGAATCCCTGGTGCCGGTGTGCGCCCCGGCGCTGGCCCCGTCGATCCGCGAACCCGGCGACCTCGCCGGTGCCACGCTGCTGCACGTCACGCAGGTGAGCCGGGAATGGGCGTACTGGGCCGAAGCCCGCGGCCTCGCCGGCCCGGACACCACGCGCGGGCTGCGCTTCGACAACGTCCAGTACGCGCTGAACGCCGCCATCGAGGGGCTGGGGGTCGCCCTGGGCCGCCACCCGCTGGTCGATCCGGACCTCGCGTCGGGTGCGCTGGTGGCGGTGCTGGGGCCGGCCGTGCCCGCCGCCACCTCCTACTGGCTGGTCTGCACCCCGGAATCCCTGGCGCGCTCCGACGTCCGGGCGTTCCGCGACTGGATCCGCGACGAACTCGCCCCGCAGCCGGCAGGGCGACACGCCCTCACCCGATGATGACATTAAGTCGTTTGCCCGATGATCACCACCAGATCACCATGACGGAAGAACAACTGGGAGATTCTGTCATGCCTGTCGAAATAACTGACCAGATCAAACACAATACAGAACCGTCAGGTGTGCTTGAAGGACGGGCGTTCATCGACGGTGACTTCCGCGACGCGCGCAGCGGGGCGGTGTTCCCGAGCATCAATCCGGCAACCGATCGGGAGATCGCGGCCATCGCCGATTGCGGCGCCGAGGATGTGGACGACGCCGTGGCCGCGGCGCGGCGGTCCTTCGAGGACGGCCGCTGGCGCCGGCTGCCGCCGCGGGAGCGCAAGCGCATCCTGCGGGACCTGTCCGAACGGATGCTCGCCGAGGCCCGGGACCTCGCCCTGCTGGAGGCCGTGGACATGGGCAAGCCCGTGCGCAGCGGCCTCGCCGTCGACGTGCCGTCCGCGGCGGAGTGCATCGCCTGGTACGGCGAGGCCATCGACAAGCTCCACGACGCGGTGGTGCCGGTGGACGCGCCGGGCTCCGCCATCGTCCGGCGGGAGCCCGCGGGCGTCGTGGCGGCCATCGTCCCCTGGAACTTTCCCCTGCTGATGGCCTGCTGGAAGATCGCCCCGGCGCTGGCCGCCGGGAACTCGGTCGTGCTCAAGCCGTCGGAGCGCGCGTCGCTGAGCGCCATTCGGCTGGCCGCCCTGGCCGCCCGCGCCGGCCTGCCGCCGGGCGTGCTGAACGTGGTTCCCGGCCGCGGCGAGACGGCGGGGCGGGCGCTCGGCCTGCACATGGACGTGGACTGCCTCGCCTTCACCGGCTCGACCGCCGTGGGCAAGCGCTTCCTGGCCTATTCCGCGGCGTCCAACCTCAAGCCGGTGTGGCCGGAATGCGGCGGCAAGTCGGCGCAGATCGTGTTCCCCGACTGCGATCCCGAGTTGGCGGCGCGCGGCATCGCCAACGGCATCTTCTTCAACCAGGGGCAGGTGTGCAACGCCGGCTCCCGGCTGCTGGTGCACGAGGATGTCCGGGAGGATCTCCTGCGGCGGCTGGTCGCCCATGCCGAGCGCCTTCAGCCCGGCGATCCCGCCGACCCCGACACGCGCTACGGCGCCGTGGTCGACGCCGCCCATTGCGACGGCATCCTCGCCGCCATCGACCGGGCCATGGGCGAGGGCGCCGAACTGGCGGCCGGCGGCGTGCGCATCCGCCTGAACGGTGCCGGCAGTTTCGTGGCGCCCACCATCCTGGACGGCGTCTCGCCCGCCATGGGCCTCTGGCACGGGGAGGTGTTCGGCCCCGTCCTCGCCGTCGCCTCCTTCCGGGACGAGGCGGAGGCGGTGCGCCTGGCCAACACCGGCGTCTACGGGATGGCGGCGGGCGTGTGGACGTCCGACGCCGCCCGCGCCCGCCGCCTGGCCGACGCCCTGCGCGTCGGCATGGTGTGGATCAACACCTACGACCGGCACGCCATGACCACCCCTTTCGGCGGCGTCCGGCAGTCCGGGTTCGGCCGCGACCGGTCGCTGCACGCGCTCGGCACCTACACCACACTGAAAACGATCTGGACCCACGCCGCCTGATCACCCGAGGGAGAGAACCGCAATGAACGATACCGTGCTCATGGACGCCGAGGGCGCCGTCGCCATCCTCACGCTGAACCGTCCGCAGAAGCTGAACGCCATCGACTTCGCCACCATCGCCCGGCTGCACGACCTGCTGGACGGGATCGAGGCGGACGCGGACATCCGCGCCGTCATCCTGACCGGGGCCGGCGACCGCGCCTTCTCCGCCGGTGCGGACATCACCGAGTTCTCCGGCACGGTGTTCGCCGGCCCGGAGACGGCCCTGCGGGAGTTCGTGCGGCGCGGCCAGCGACTGACCAGCCGGCTGGAGACCTTCCCCAAGCCGATCATCGCCGCGGTGAACGGCCTGGCCTACGGCGGCGGCTGCGAGGTCACCGAGGCGGTCCCCCTGGCGGTGGCCAGCGAGCGCGCGACCTTCGCCAAGTCGGAGATCAAGCTGGGCTTCCCGCCGCCCTACGGCGGCACGCAGCGGCTGCCGCGCCTGATCGGCCGCAAGCGCGCCCTGGCCATGCTGCTGACCGGCGACCCCATCGCGGCGGAGGACGCGCGGGCGGCGGGCCTGGTCAACATGGTGGTGCCCCACGACGACCTGCTGGACGCCGCCCGCGGCCTGGCGGCGCGGATCGTCGACAAGTCGCCGCTGGCCGTCGCCGCCTGCCTGGCCGCCACCACGCGCGGGCTGAACCTGTCCATCGACGAGGGCCTCGCCGTGGAAGCCAGCCAGTTCGCCCGCATGGCCGCCACCCACGACATCCGCGAGGGCATCACCGCCTTCATCGAACGGCGCCCGGCGTCCTTCGCCGGCCGGTAGGCGGCTCCGGCCGGGCCCGGAAATGAGGAAACACCCCTCCCCCGCCTCCGGCGGGGGAGGGAGGGACCCGCAGCGGGAGGGTGGGGGCAAGGTTTCACGCGAGAGGAAACAGGGTGCCGGCGGGAGCGTCGGACGGACGGCCGTAGCGCCGGGCCAGCCGCCGGACGACGGCCGGGGGCACGAAGCGGGAGACGTCGCCGCCCATGGCGGCCACCTCCTTCACCAGGCGGGACGCGATGAACTGGTGACCGTCGGAGGTCATCAGGAACACCGTCTCGATGGAGCGGTCCAGGTGGCCGTTCATGCCCGCCATCTGGAACTCGTACTCGAAATCGGATACGGCGCGCAGGCCGCGCACCAGCACCGACGCGCCATGGGCACGGGCAAAGTCCACCAGCAGCCCCTCGAAGGGGCGGACCTCCACGCTCGCCCCGTCCGGGGGCAGGCGCTCCACCTCGTGGCGCAGCATCGCCACCCGCTCGTCCAGGGCGAACAGGGGCCCCTTGCCGGCGTTGCGGTGCACCGCGATCACCAGATGGTCGGACAGCCGCCGGGCGCGCGCCACGATGTCCAGGTGACCGAGGGTCACCGGGTCGAAAGTTCCGGCGTAGACCGCGATGCCGGAGCCGGTCATACCGGCAGCCGGCCGCCCAGTTCCATGGTCACCGCCGCCGCCGTGCGCCGCGCCATCTCGCCCAGCGCGACGACGCGGGTGTCGGCGATGCGGCGGTTCGAGCCGGACACCGACAGGGCGCCGATGATGCGCGCGTTCTCGTCGAAGATGGGGGCGGCGACGCAGCACACGCCGGCCACCCGCTCCTCCTGGTCGATGGCGTAGCCGCGGCTGCGCGTCAGCGACAGGTCGGCGTGCAGGGCCGGCAGCGACGACAGGGTCGTGCGGGTGAACTGGCGCATGCCGCGCTGGGTCACGATGGTCTGCACCTGTCCCTCCGGCATGCCCGACAGCATGACCTTGCCGACGGCGGTGCAGTGCAGGTGGGCGCGGTCGCCCATGGGGGCCGGCGGGTTGACCACCCGCGGGCCGCCGATGCGGGCGAGGAACAGGGCCTCGCCGTTGTCCTCGACCGCCAGGTTCACCAGCTCGCAGCTCTCCTCCATCAGGCGGCGCAGGCGCGGCCGCGCCAGTTCCAGGAGATTGCGCGTCTTCACGAAGTTGGTGCCGGTCATGTACGCCTGCACCCCGATCGACCAGCCGCGGGTGGCCTGGTCGAAGCGCACGTAGCGTTCCTGCTGGAGCGTGGTGAGCAGCCGGTGGGCGGTGGAGGGGGACAGGTCCGCCTCCTCCGCCAGTTCCGACAGCGACATCGCCCGCTCCGACCGGCCCAGGATGGTCATCAGGGTGAGCGCCCGGGTGAGCGACTGCACCACCTGGCCCTTGGCCGCCCGGTCGGTCTGACCTTCCGCGGGAGGCTGCCGCCTGGCCGCCTTCGTCGTCATCAACGTTTCCATGTCCCTAACCCTCGGTCCGTGTCCGGGGCGTCTTGTCCGGCGCCCTCTGGCTTGCCCTGGCTGACGGTACTCGTTCATCGTTGGGACGGCGGGGAGGCGGCCGCGTCGCGGTCCGCCCCCGCCGTCCGTATCAGGCCGCGCGCTCGATGCGGGCGGCGCAGAACTTGAACTCCGGGATCTTCCCGAAGGGGTCGAGCTGCGGGTTGGTCAGCACGTTGGCCGATGCCTCGGCGTAGCAGAACGGCACGAAGATCAGCCCCGACGGCACGGCGGAGTCCGGCCGCGCCTTCAGCTCGATCTCGCCGCGCCGCGTGCTGACCCTGATCGCCCCGCCCGGCTCGACGCCGTGACGGCGCAGGTCGGCCGGCGACAGGTAGGCCACCGCCTCCGGCTCCAGGTCGTCGAGAACCTGCGCCCGCCGGGTCATGGAACCGGTGTGCCAGTGTTCGAGCTGGCGCCCGGTGGTCATGACCATGGGGTACTCGGCGTCCGGCTCCTCGGCCGGCGGGATGATGGCGGCCGGCACCAGGCGGCCGCGGCCGCTGGCGGTGGGGAAGCCGTCGCCGAAGACGATCTCCTGGCCCGGCGATTCCTCGTCGGCGCACGGGTAGGTCACGGCATCCTCGCGCTCCAGCCGCGCCCAGGTGATGCCGTCCAGCGACGGCATGGCGCCCTTCATCTCGGCGAACACGTCCTTCGGGTGGGTGTAGGTCCAGTCCAGCCCCATCCGGCGCGCGATCTCCTGGATGATCCACCAGTCCTGGCGGGCGTCGCCCGGCATGGGCACCGCGGCGCGGCCGAGCTGGACCGTGCGGTTGGTGTTGGTCACCGTGCCGTCCTTCTCCGGCCAGGCCGAGGCCGGCAGCACCACGTCGGCGTACTTGGCGGTCTCGGTCAGGAAGATGTCCTGCACCACCAAGTGCTCCAGCGACGCCAGGGCCTCGCGGGCGTGCTGCACGTCGGGGTCGGACATGGCGGGGTTCTCTCCCTCCACGAACATGCCCTTCACCGATCCCGCGTGGATGGCGTTCATCACCTCCACCACCGTCAGGCCGCGCTGCGTGTCCAGCCTGGTCTTCCAGAAATCCTCGTAGAAGCCGTGCACCTCCGGATCGTCCACCGGCCGGTAGTCCGGATACATCATCGGGATCAGGCCGGCGTCGGAGGCGCCCTGCACGTTGTTCTGGCCGCGCAGCGGGTGCAGCCCGGTGCCGGGGCGGCCCACCTGACCGGTGGTCAGCGCCATGGCGATCAGGCAGCGCACGTTGTCGGTGCCGTGCACGTGCTGCGACACGCCCATGCCCCAGAAGATGATGGAGGCGCGGGAGCGGGCGTACAGCCGGGCGACGTCGCGGAGCTGCTCCGCGGGGATGCCGCACGCGTCCTCCATCGCCTCCGGAGTGAAGTCCGCGATGTGGTCCTTCAGGCGCTGGAAATCCTCGGTGTTGGCCTCGACGTACTGGCGGTCGTACAGCCCCTCGGTGATGATGACGTTGAGGATGGCGTTCAGCATGGCCACGTCGCGGCCCGGCTTGAACTGCAGCATGTGGGTGGCGAAGCGCTTCATGGCGGTGCCGCGCGGATCCATGACGATCAGCTTGGCGCCGCGCTCGGCCGCGTTCTTGAAGAATGTGGCGGCGACCGGGTGGTTCTCGGTCGGGTTGGCACCGATGACGATGATCACCTCGGCGTCCAGCGCGGCGTTGAACGGCGCGGTCACCGCACCCGACCCGATGCCCTCGATCAGCGCCGCCACCGACGAGGCGTGGCACAGGCGGGTGCAATGGTCGACGTTGTTCGACCCGAAGCCGGTGCGCACCAGCTTCTGGAACAGGTACGCCTCTTCGTTGGAACCCTTGGCCGAGCCGAAGCCGGCCAGCGCACGGCCGCCGAACTGATCGCGGATGCGCTTCAGGCCGCCGGCGGCCCGGTCCAGCGCCTCCTCCCACGTGGCCTCGCGGAAGTGGGTGTAGGGGTTCAGCGGGTCGATGTCGGTGTCGTGCTTCGACACGCCCTCGCGCCGGATCAGCGGCTTGGTCAGGCGGTGGTTGTGGTGGATGTAGTCGAAGCCGAAGCGGCCCTTCACGCACAGCCGCTCGTGGTTCGACGGGCCGTCGCGGCCGGTCACCGAGACGACCCGGTCTTCCTTGATGTTGTAGGTGAGCTGGCAGCCCACCCCGCAATAGGGGCACACGCTGTCCACCTTGCGGTCGGGCTCGCCCTTGTAGACGCCGGCCTCGTCGACCATGGTCTTGGGCATCAGCGCGCCGGTCGGGCAGGCCTGCACGCACTCGCCGCAGGCCACGCAGGTGCTGTCGCCCATGGGATCGTCGAAGTCGAAGACGATCTTCTCATGATGGCCGCGCAACGCCATGCCGATGACGTCGTTCACCTGGACCTCGCGGCAGGCGCGGACGCACAGGTTGCACTGGATGCAGGCGTCGAGCTGCACGGCCATGGCGGGATGGCTGAAATCCTTCGCCGGTGCCGCGCGGCCGGGGAAGCGGCTTTGCGCCACGCCCACCTTGTCCGCCCAGTTCCAGAACTTGGAATTGGGGTCGTGCGCCGCCTCGCGGGCCGGCTGGTCGCCGACCAGCAGCTCGAACACCATCTTGCGCGCCGACCTGGCGCTCTCGCTCGCGGTCTTCACGCGCATGCCCGGCGTGGGCTTGCGGATGCAAGAGGCCGCCAGCACCCGCTCCCCCTCGATCTCCACCATGCAGGCGCGGCAGTTGCCGTCGGCCCGGTAGTCCGGCGCGGTGGAATAGCACAGGTGCGGGATCTCGGTGCCCAGCCGGGTGGCGACCTGCCAGATCGACTCCCCCGGCTGCGCCTCGACGGTCTTGCCGTCCAGTTCGAAGGCGATGGTCTCGCTCATCACTTGGTCTCCCGGATCTCGCCCGGCAGGGCCAGGTCGTCACGGAAATGCTTCAGCGCGCTCTTCAGCGGGTTCATGGCGGCCTGACCCAGGCCGCAGATGGAGGCGCTGCCCATGACCTTCGCCAGGTCGTTCAGCAGCGGCTCGTTCCACGCGGGCTCGCCCAGCAGCTTCAGCGTCTTCTCGGTGCCGACGCGGCAGGGCGTGCACTGGCCGCAGCTCTCGTCCTCGAAGAAGGCCATGAGGTTGCGCACCACGGCGCGCATGTCGTCCCGGTCCGACAGCACCACCACCGCCGCCGACCCGATGAAGCAGCCGTGCTGCTCCAGCGTGCCGAAGTCCAGCGGGATGTCGTCCATGGACGCCGGCAGGATGCCGCCCGACGCGCCGCCCGGCAGGTAGCCCTTGAAGGTGTGGCCCTCCTTCATACCGCCGCAGTACTCGTCGATCAGCTCGCGGATGGTGATGCCCGCCGGGGCCAGCTTGACGCCGGGGTCCCGCACATGGCCGGAGACGGAGAAGCTGCGCAGCCCCTTGCGGCCGTTGCGGCCGTGGCTGCCCCACCACTCGCCGCCCTTTTCGACGATGTCGCGGACCCAGAACAGGGTCTCCACGTTGTTGATCAGCGTCGGCCGCCCGAAGAGGCCGACCACCGACGGGAACGGCGGCTTGTGGCGCGGCAGGCCGCGCTTGCCCTCGATGCTCTCCAGCATCGCCGATTCCTCGCCGCAGATGTAGGCGCCGGCGCCGCGGCGCAGGTGGATGCGGGTGTGCGGGGCGAGGCCCGCCGCCTCCACCAGGGCGATCTCGCGGCGCAGGATCTCGTGGCACTGCGGGTATTCGTCGCGCAGGTAGATGTAGACGTCCGCCGCCTCCACCGCCCAGGCACCCACCAGCATCCCTTCCAGGAAGCGGTGCGGATCGGTCTCCAGGTAGTGGCGGTCCTTGAAGGTGCCGGGCTCGCCCTCGTCGCCGTTGACCGCCATCAGGCGGGGACCCGGCTCGGCGCGGACGAACTTCCATTTGCGGCCCGTCGGGAAGCCGGCGCCGCCGAGGCCGCGCAGGTTGGAATCCTCCAGCCGACCGATCACCTCGTCGACGGTGCGCGCACCGGACAGGCAATCCTGCAGCAGGCGGTAGCCGCCCTCCGCCCGGTAGGCGTCGAAGCCGATGGCATCGGGCAGGTGCGGATGGTCGTCACCGGCCGCCACCGCGGCGGTCACGGATTCCACGGTGGCGTGCTCGTGCAGGGCGTGGCCGATGGCCACCGCCGGGGCATTGTGGCACGCCCCCATGCAGGGCGCGCGCACCACCCGCACGCCGTCGCCGAGCGCCGCCGGCAGGTCCTTCAGCAGCGCCTCGCCGCCGGCCATGCAGCACGACAGGCTGTCGCACACCCGCACCGTCAGGGGCGGCGGCGCCTCCTCCCCGTCCATGACGATGTCGAAGTGGGCGTAGAAGGAGGCGACCTCGTAGACCTCCACCAGGGCCAGGCGCATCTCGTTGGCCAGCGCCGCCAGATGGCGGGCGTGCAGGCAGCGGAAATGGTCCTGGAGCAGGTGGAGATGCTCGATCAGCAGATCCGGCTGGCGCGACCGGTCGCCCAGCAGCTCCCGGACCTCGGCCAGCGCGGCCGGATCGACTTGCCGCCCCTTGGGCTGGATGCGCGTGTTGCGCCGGCCCGAGCCGGGGTGGATGGCGCGTGTCTTTTCCGGGATGGCCGTGTCCATGGTCGCCTTCCCCTCTCCTTATTTCTTTCAGTGCCTCATGGCGGACAGCATGGTCGAACCCAGGCTGGCCGGGCTGTCGGCGACGTGGAGTCCCGCCGACTTCATGACCTCGATCTTGAAGTCGGCGGTGTCGTTGCCACCCGAGATCACCGCACCGGCATGACCCATGCGGCGGCCCGGCGGGGCGGTGCGGCCGGCGATGAAGCCGACCACCGGCTTGGTGGTTCCGGACTGCCGGATGAACTCCGCTCCCTTGACCTCGGCGTCGCCGCCGATCTCACCGATCATGATGATGCCCTCGGTCTGCGGATCCGCAAGGAACATCTCGAGCGCGTCGACGAAGTTGGTGCCGTTGACCGGATCGCCGCCGATGCCGATGCAGGTGGTCTGGCCGAGCCCGGTGGCGGTGGTCTGGGCCACCGCCTCGTAGGTCAGCGTGCCGGAGCGCGAGACGATGCCGATGCGGCCGGGCTTGTGGATGTGACCGGGCATGATGCCGATCTTGCACTGGCCGGGGGTGATGATGCCGGGGCAGTTCGGGCCGATCAGGCGGGTCGCGGAATGGTCCAGCGCGCGCCGGACCGCCAGCATGTCCTGCACCGGAATGCCTTCGGTGATGCACACCACCAGGGGGATTTCGGCGTCGATCGCCTCCAGGATGGCGTCGGCGGCGAACGGCGGCGGCACGTAGATCACCGACGCGGTGGCGCCGGTCCTCTCCACCGCGTCGGCCACGGTGTCGAACACCGGCAGGTCCAGGTGGGTGCTGCCGCCCTTGCCCGGCGTCACGCCGCCGACCATCCGCGTGCCGTAGGCGATCGCCTGCTCGGAATGGAAGGTGCCCTGGGCGCCGGTGAAGCCCTGGCAGATGACCCGGGTTTCGGAGTTGACGAGAACGGACATTTACGCGGCCTCCTTCACCACGGCGGCCACGACTTTCCGGGCGGCGTCGCCCAGATCGTCGGCCGCGACGATGGACAGGCCGGACCCGGCCAGGATCTTCTTGCCCAGGTCCACGTTCGTGCCTTCCAGGCGCACGACCAGCGGAACGTGCAGGTGCACCTCGCGGGCCGCCGCCACCACGCCCTCGGCGATGACGTCGCAGCGCATGATGCCGCCGAAGATGTTGACCAGCACCCCCTCGACGTTGGGGTCGGACAGGATCAGCTTGAACGCCGCGGTGACCCGCTCGCGCGTGGCGCCGCCGCCGACGTCCAGGAAATTGGCCGGCTCACCGCCGCAGAGCTTGATGATGTCCATGGTCGCCATCGCCAGGCCGGCGCCGTTGACCATGCAGCCGATGTTGCCGTCCAGCTTGACGTAGTTCAGGTCGTAGCGCGCCGCCTCGACCTCCGCCGGGTCCTCCTCGGACTCGTCGCGCAGCTCCTGCACGGTCTTGTGGCGGAACAGCGCGTTGTCGTCGAAGTTCATCTTGGCGTCCAGCGCCAGCACGTCGCCGGCACCGGTGACCACCAGCGGGTTGATCTCGACGATCGAGGCGTCCAGGTCGGTGAAGGCCCGGTAGGCGGCGGCGATGAACTTGGTGGCGGCGCCGACCTGCTTGCCCTCCAGGCCGAGCCCGAAGGCGACTTTGCGGCAGTGGAAGCCCTGGATGCCGGTGACGGGGTCGATGGCGACCTTGATGATCTTCTCGGGGTGCGTCGCCGCGACCTCCTCGATCTCCATGCCGCCCTCGGTGGAGGCGATGATGGTGATGCGCCCGGTCGCCCGGTCCACCAGCATGCCGAGGTACAGCTCACGGCGGATGTCGCAGCCTTCCTCGATGTAAACCCGCTTGACCTCCTTGCCCTGCGGCCCCGTCTGCTTGGTGACCAGCACGTGGCCCAGCATCTCGCCGGCGTTCGCACCGACCTCCTCGACCGACTTGACGACGCGGACGCCGCCCTTGCCCTGCGGGTTGTCCGCGAAGCGGCCGGCGCCGCGGCCACCGGCGTGGATCTGCGACTTGACGACCCACACCGGCCCGCCCAGCTCGCGGGCCACCGCCTCGGCCTCTTCGGGGGTGTAGGCGACGCCGCCGCGGGGCACCGCGACGCCGTACCCCTTCAGCAGCCCCTTGGCCTGATACTCGTGGATGTTCATCTGGTTCTATCCCTCCCCGGGGACGGTTCTTCGTTCCGGGGCGCCCCGCCGCCGGCGGCGGCCGGGGGCCCGGCGTTGTTATGGTTCACGACCGTCCGGCGACGCTCACTCCGCCGCCATCAGGCGCGGCGCGCCGATGGCGCCGGAGCCGCGGATCTCATTGATCGACCGCTCGTCGAAGCCCAGCACCTGGCTCAGGATCTCCTCGGTGTGCTCGCCCAGCAGGGGCGACCGCTCCACCGCCACGTCGTTGTCCGACAGCTTGATTGGGTTGCCGACGGTCAGGTAGCGGCCGCGGGTGGGGTGTTCGACCTCGACCAGCGTGCCGGTGCGGCGCAGCGACTCGTCCTCCGCGATCTCCTTCATCGACAGGATGGGGCCGCAGGGAATGTCGTAACGGTTGAGGATCTCCATGGCCTCGAACTTGGTCTTGGTCATGGTCCACTGCTCGATCTCGGCGAAGATCGCCATCAGGCGCGGCAGACGGGCCTGCGGCGTGGCGTAGTCGGGGTCGGTGACCCATTCCGGCTTGCCGATGACCTCGCAGATCTTCGCCCACACCGGCGCCTGGGTGATGAAGTAGATGTAGGCGTTGCCGTCGGTTTCCCAGCCCTTGCACTTGAGAATCCAGCCGGGCTGGCCGCCGCCCGAGGCGTTGCCGGCGCGCGGCACGGTGTCGCCGAACTCGCCGTTGGGGTACTGCGGGTATTCCTTCATCGGCCCGTGGGCCAGGCGCTGCTGGTCGCGCAGCTTGACCCGGCACAGGTTCAGCACGCCGTCCTGCATGGCCACGCTGACGCGCTGGCCGCGGCCGGTGGAGACGCGCTGGAACAGCGCCGTGACGATGCCCAGCGCCAGGTGCAGGCCGCTGCCGCTGTCGCCGATCTGGGCGCCGGTGACCATGGGCGGGCCGTCCTCGAACCCGGTGGTGGACGCCGCACCGCCGGCGCACTGCGCCACGTTCTCGTAGACCTTGCAGTCCTGATAGGGACCGGGGCCGAAGCCCTTGATCGAGGCGACGATCATCCGCGGGTTCAGTTCCTGGATGCGCTCCCAGGAGAAGCCCATGCGGTCGAGCACGCCGGGGGCAAAGTTCTCAACCAATACGTCGCAGGACTTGATCAGCGCTTCCAGCACCTGCTTTCCCGTGGGATTCTTGGTGTCGAGCGTGATCGAGCGCTTGTTGTGGTTCAGCATCGTGAAGTAGAGGCTGTCCACATCGGGAATGTCGCGCAACTGGGTCCGCGTAATGTCGCCCTCACCGGGCCGTTCGACCTTCACCACGTCGGCGCCGAACCAGGCGAGGAGCTGCGTGCAGGTCGGCCCCGACTGAACATGGGTGAAGTCGAGAATACGCACGCCGTCGAGAGCCTTGCCCATTTATTATTCCCTCCCGTAACCACTCGAATATGATCGTCAGAAGCGGCCCGCCCTGCGGAGCGGGCGGGCCGCATGCTGCAATAACCGGACGCCCGCCCTTACGACGGCATCTTGCGGACGGAACTCGTCGGATTCAGACTGCCGATGTTGCCGCTTTCGGTTCCGGCGGCCGGGTCGATCACGGCGTTGATCAGCGTCGGCTTGCCCGAGTCCATGGCCTCGCTGACCGCGCGGTACAGCTCGTCCGGCGTCGTCGCCTGGACGCCGACGCCACCGAAGGCCTCCATCATCTTGTCGTAACGGGAGCCGGGGACGAACACCATCGGCGACGGGTCGGTGCCGCCGGTGGGGTTCACGTCGGTGCCCCGGTAGATGCCGTTGTTGTTGAAGATGACGATGCAGACCGGGAGGTTGTAGCGGCAGACCGTCTCCACCTCCATGCCGGAGAAGCCGAAGGCGCTGTCGCCCTCGATGGCCAGCACCGGCTTGCCGGTTTCCACGGCGGCGGCGACGGCGTAGCCCATGCCGATGCCCATGACGCCCCAGGTGCCGACGTCCAGGCGCTTGCGCGGCTGGTACATGTCGATGATGCCGCGGGCCAGGTCGAGGGTGTTGGCGCCCTCGTTGACGAGGATGGCGTCGGGGCGTTCCTTGACGACGCGGCGCAGGGCGCCCAGCGCACCGTGGAAGTCCATGGGCGCCGTGTTCTTCATCAGCTTCGGCGCCATCTTGGCGATGTTGGCGTCCTTGCGGGCGGTGATGGCGCCGGTCCATTCGGCCGGCGGCGCCTGCCAGGAGCCGTCGATGCCCGCCAGGAGCGCCGACACGCACGAGCCGATGTCGCCGACCACGGGGGCGACGATCTCGACGTTGCTGTCCATCTCCTTCGGCTCGATGTCGATCTGGATGAACTTCTTCGAGCCGGGCTCACCCCAGCTCTTGCCCTTGCCGTGCGACAGCAGCCAATTGAGGCGGGCGCCGATCAGCAGGACGACGTCGGCCTCCTTCAGCACCATGGAGCGCGCGGCCCCCGCCGACTGGGGATGGGTGTCGGGCAGCAGACCCTTGGCCATGCTCATCTGCAGGAAGGGCAGACCGCTCTTCTCCACCAGCGCGCGGATCTCGTCGTCGGCCTGCGCGTAGGCGGCACCCTTGCCGAGGATGATCAGCGGGCGGCTGGCACCCTTCAGCACGTCGAGCGCGCGGGCGATCGCCGACGGGGCGGGAAGCTGGGCCGGGGCCGGGTCGATCACCTTGACCAGCGACTTCGCACCCTCGGCCGCGTCCATCACCTGCGAGAACAGCTTGGCCGGCAGGTCCAGATAGACGCCGCCCGGACGGCCGGACACGGCGGCGCGGATGGCGCGCGCCACGGCGATGCCGATGTCCTGGGCGTGCAGGACGCGGAAGGCGGCCTTGCACAGGGGCTTGGCGATGGCGAGCTGGTCCATCTCCTCATAGTCGCCCTGCTGCAGGTCGACGATCTCGCGCTCCGACGAACCGCTGATGAGGATCATCGGGAAGCAGTTCGTGGTGGCGTTGGCCAGGGCGGTCAGGCCGTTGAGGAAGCCGGGGGCCGACACGGTGACGCAGACGCCCGGCTTCTTGGTCAGGAAGCCGGCGATGGCGGCGGCGTTGCCGGCGTTCTGCTCGTGGCGGAACGACACGACGCGCATGCCTTCGGCCTGCGCCATGCGCAGCAGGTCCGAGATCGGAATGCCGGGCACGGCGTAGAGGTTCTCGATGCCGTTGAGCTTGAGCGCATCGATGACGAGCTGGAAACCGTCCGTCAGCTCCTGCCGTGCGTCGACTGCAGGGGCGTCCGTGGCTTGGTTCTTGACCATTGTTGCAGCCGCGTTAGACATAAGGGTAGATCCTCCCCGAGCTCCTAAAGGTTCAAGATCGGTCAGTCGAGAAAATCGCAATGATCTTCCACGTATCGCGCCAGGCCGAGCGTGTGTTCACGCACCCGCCGCTCCGCGAGGTCGGCATCGCGTTTCTCGAGGGCTTCGATGATTTCATGGTGTTCGACGATCGACCGGTCCGCACGCCCGCCGGTCCGCATGGTGACCCTGCGGATGGCGCGCATGTGGATGAAGAACCTTTCCGTGATCTCGCCGATCAGCGCGCAGCCCGAAGCCTGGACCAGCCGCTGGTGGAAGGAAACGTTGGCGTCGGAATATTCGACGACCTGGCTGTCAACAGGATGTGTGGGAAAGGTCCTAATGAGATCGGCGAGACGGGCGATCTCGTCGTCGTCGGCCCGTTCGACGACGAGACGGGCGGCCATGCCCTCCAGGGCGGCGCAGACGGTGATCATCTCGATGATCTCCGCCTTGGTCTTGCGCACCACGAAGATGCCGCGGCGCGGCTGGGAACGGATGAAGCCCTCCTGTTCCAGAAGCGCCATGGCCTCGCGCACGGGAGTGCGGCTGACGCCCAGCGCCTCGCAGAGCTGGCGTTCATCCAGGCGGATCTCGCCGTCATGGCCGTAAATGTCCATCTGCGTGATCGCCTGGCGCAGGGCGGTGTACGCCTTGGCCTTGAAGCTGGTGCCCTGGTCGAGCCGCTTCACCGCGAAGTTCAACCGCTCCATCACGTCCTGACCCTCGTCCTTGCCGGGCCGCCGGGCGTCCGGCCCGAAAACCCCTCCCGTCACCGCGGGCTTGAATAACCGATACGGTATACCAGATGCCGAATGCCCGCAAGCCTATTTGCGGGTGTTCCAAACTGTCGTCGATGCCGACATCCACAGCCGCGCTCCGGCTGCGCCGTTCCGCCCCGGCCGCAGCGGCGGCAAATGTTCGATCACGAGCAAAGCCGCATGACCATCCCACCGCCCTGGAGACGGGCGATTATGAGGTGGGCGATTCAATCAAAGATGTGTTGCTCTGCGCGGGGACAGTGGATGATCCCATCATCCCGCCGGTGTGTTCACAGCGGTGACTTCCGCAATCTACACCGCCGCCGCCGGAGGTCTTCGCCATCGGCTGCTGTGACCATCACGATACTGTCACACCCGGCGACCCACGACGGCGGGCGTCGTTTTGGTATACCGTATTTCGTATTTGCATGGCTGGCATTCCAAATGCGTCGTGGTGCCAACTGTTGGGCAGGAGTACACAGGGAACGGGTCTCCGTGGCGTCCTCCCGGAAGATTCTCCCTGCACTCCCCCGGAGCCCGGCTCCGGGGGATTTTTTGATGCGGGTCTTTCGGCCGCTTCAGGAGCGAAGCGCCAACAGAGGCGCCGGTCCGGCCATGGGATGTCGAACGGGCAGCCTTTGGACGTGGTGGCGATCGGGCGGGGAAGCCGGAGGGCGAGGCTGTTGCCCCGGCGGGCGATCCGCGGTGCGCATGATGCCTCCATGGTCGATGCGGCGACGCCGCGTACGGAGATCCGCGGTGTCTGCGACCGAAGCGCGTCAGCCCCGGGACACGGCGCCGGCCGCCGGCTGACGGTCGACGAACGCCTCGACGGTCGCCTTCAGGGTCCTCTCCAGCTCCTCCAGCCGGTCGATGCCGGGCCCGCCGGTCCGCAGGTCCGCTTCCAGTGCGGCGAGCTGACGGCCCAACCGCTCCGCCCCCATGTTGAGGGCCTGGCCCTTCAGGGTATGGGCGAAGGATCGCCCGCCCGCCCGGTCGCCGGCGCGCAGGGCCTCGCACAGGGCGGTGAACTGGACGGAGCCGTCGCGCAGGAAGGTGCGCACCAGGTCGTCGAATCCTTCGGGTCCGAACAGGTCCCGCAGCTCCTCCAGCCGGGCTCCGTTCACCGGGTTGTGGCGGACCGGCGCCGGGAGCGGGAGCGGAAGCGGGGCGGCGGCGGCGGCGGCCGGCCCCGGGCCGGCGGGTGCGAACCGTGCCAGCACCGCCCGCAGCCGATCCCAGTCCACCGGCTTGGTCAGGACGTCGTTCATGCCCGCGTCGCGGAAGGTGGCGGCGTGCTCCCGCAGAACGTCGGCGGTCAGGGCGATCACCGGCAATCGGGACACCGGTGCCGGCCGGCGGCGGATCTCCCGCGTGGCGGCGGGGCCGTCGACCTCCGGCATGTGAACGTCCATGAGGATCAGGTCGGGGACCGGCGCCTGCGGATCGGCCAGCCGGTCCAGCACCTCGCGCCCGTCGCCGCACAGCTCCACCGCGTGGCCGTCACGCTCCAGGAACTGCTGCAACAGGCTGCGGTTCACCGCGTTGTCGTCGGCCACCAGGATGCGCAACGGGCCGGCGGCCCTGGCGGAGGGCGGCGCGCTCACCGGGTCGGGCGGGGCGGGCGGAACGGCGGCCGTTTCACCCCGCGGCAGGCACAGCCGCACCGTGAAGCACGATCCCTCGCCCGGCCGGCTGTCCACCTCGATGCATCCTCCCATCAGCCCGACCAGCCGGTGCGCGATCGACAGCCCCAGCCCGGTGCCGCCGTACCGGCGCGTCATCGACGAATCCCCCTGGGTGAATGGGGTGAACAGGCGCGCCATCTGTTCGGCCGACATGCCGATGCCGGTGTCCGTGACGGCGAGCCGGACGGAACACTCCGCCGCGGTATCGGGCACCATCTCCAGGTCGATGCGCACGGCGCCGCGCTCGGTGAACTTCACGGCGTTGCTGACGAGGTTGAACAGCACTTGCTGAAGCCGCGTGGGATCGCCCCGCACGGGCATGACGCCGGCCCTGGGCGGGCGGACGTCCAGGGTCAGGGCGATGCCGCGGCTGTCCGCCATGGGCCGGAACAGCCGCACCGCAGCGTTCACCGCCTCGACCAGGTCGAATTCGACGGACTCCAGCTCCAGCCGCCCGGCGTCGATCTTCGACAGGTCCAGCAGGTCGTTGAGCACCGCCAGCAGCGTCCGCGCCGAGCTGCGCAGGGTGTCGATGCCATCCCGCTGGCGGGCGTCCAGGGGGCTGTCCGCCAGCAGGTCGGCCATGCCGATGATGCCCGTGAGCGGCGTGCGCAGCTCATGGCTCATGTTCGCCAGGAAGGCGGACTTGGCGGCGTTGGCGCTCTCGGCCGCCCGGCGCGCCTCCTGGATCTCGGACTCGATCCGCCGCGTCTCGCTCATGTCACGGGCGGTCACGGTGATGCGGCGGTGTCCGGACACGGTGGTCACCGATACGGTGGCGACCACCGGGATCTCCCGCCCGTCGGCGTGGCACACCGCCAGGCCGCGCCAGTCGGTCAGCGACAGCGAGGCGTCCGGGCCGGCCAGCAGCGCCGCCACGGCGGCGCGGTGGCGCTCGCACACCCGTTCCGGCAGCAGGTCGCGGAACGAGCGCCCCACCAGCGCGTCGGCGGGGCGGCCCACCAGGTCCCCCGCCGCCCGGTTGGCCCGGGTGATGACGCCCTCCCCGTCCGTCCCCACGATGGCATCGGCGGAGATGGCGTTGACGGTCTCCAGGGCGGCCGTCTGCTCGGCCAGGCAGCGCTGGCTGCGGTCGAGGTCGGCGGTGCGCTGCTCGATGGTCCGGATGTAGTCGCGCACGGCCGCGGCCATGTCGGCCAGTTCCAGCGGCCCATCCTCGTCCAGCACCACCGGCTGGCCGGCGACCCCGGCCAGCATCTGGCGGCGCAGCCGCTGCAACCGGCGCAGCACGTCCCACTGGAACAGCAGGAACAGCAGGACCACCGATGCGACCGCCAGCACCAGCGCGGTCGCGAACACGATGCGCAGGCGTGCGGCCTCCTCCCGGGTGCTCCGGCGGTGGTTCAGCACCGCCTCCTCGGCATCCACGGCCAGCCGGGCCGCCAGGGCATCGAAGCGGGCGCCGTCGTCCTGAAGGTGACGCACCATGTTGCGGCCCCTGGTGTCCAGTTCCAGGATGCGGGCATGCCGGTCGAGCACGCCGCCGGTGCCCGGCAGCAGCGCCTCCAGCCGGCTGCGCTCCGCCGCGTCCGGGACCGCGGCCAGCAGCTCCGCCACCTCGGCGCGGGCCCGGACCACGGCCAGCGGCGCCGTCGCCGTCGTTGCCGCCACCGCCGCGGCGACCGCCGCCCGGGCGGCCGGGTCCGCCCCTCCCTCCCGGTCGCCGCGCAGCCCGGACAGGATGCGCGCGAGCGCCGCCTCCTCCTCCAGTCGTTCGCGCGTGATCCGCTCCAGGGTCGCGGTCAGGTCCCGGATCGAGTCGAACTCGCGGCGCAGGCCGGCGACCCGGTCGGCATCCAGGGTGGCCGCCATGGCGTCGAGATGGCCGAGGAGAACGCCGCCCGCGTCGTGCAGCCGGTCGGCCGCGGTGCTCAGCTCCGCCGGTGTTGCGGCCTCGGCGATGCGCAGCGACGCCTGCGACACATCGCGCGCCGTGGTGATGATCCGATAGGCGGCGTTGAGAGACGGCAACTCCCGGTCATGGATGGATGCGGACAGGTCGATCAGCCGGTCCACGGCCAGCATGAACACGACGCCCAGCACCCCGATGAGCGCGATGAAGGCGGTGGCGCCGGCGGCAAAACGCGTGACTATGCTGCGGAAAAGAGGAATGGTTGCCCCCCGGATCGGACGACGGCGGCGCCGAGGCACCCGCACGCCCGGTCAGCACGGACAGGTTGCCGACGAGAGGGCCGGACGCGATGCCGATTCCTATCATATTTGCCGCTGTTGCGCTCAGCCTTCTTTGCGGCACCGCCGCGCGCGCGGAAGCGGTGGTCGATCGCGTCAAGCGCAACCTGGTCGTGCGGTGCAGCATTGACATGACGCCGGGGTTCAGCGGAGTCGACGCCACCGGGCGGGCCCACGGATTCGACGTGGACGTCTGCCGCGCCGTGGCCGCGGCGGTGCTGGGAAGCGCCGATGCCATCGACCTGGTGCGCGTCAACACCGCCAACAAGTTCAAGGCCCTGACGAACGGCGAAACCGACGTCGCACTGGGCATGACCACCTGGACGATGGGGCGCGACACGGGTCTGGGCGTCACCTTCCCCGGCGTCTATTACTTCGACGGCCAGAGCTTCATGGCGTGGCGGGACACCGGCCTGACGCGGCTGGACCAGGTCGCCGGACGGCGCATCTGCGTGCAGTCCGGGACCACCTCGCTGGCCAACCTGACCGGCCATCTGCGCGTTCTGGGCATCACCGCCCGCATCGTCGAGAGCAGCAGCAGCGACGAGAAGTTCCGCCGCTTCGCCGCGCGGGACTGCGATCTGGTGACCGGCGACCGGGCCGAACTGGCGGCGCGCCGGTCCACGATGATCGGCGGGCGCGACGATCTGGTGCTGTTCTCCGACACCATCTCGCGCGAACCGCTGGGCCCGGTGGTGGCGGACGGCGATCCGCAATGGCAGCGGATCGTCCGCTGGGTCCTGCTGGCGACCATCGTCGCCGAGCACAAGCAGGTCACCGCCGTCGCCGCCCGGTCCATGGACCCGCAGACCGCCGCCGGGATCGCCGACCGCGAGGTGCGGCGCCTGCTGGGCGGCGACCCGGACGCCGGCAAGGGTCTGGGGCTGGACGGGCAATGGGCACAGCGGACCATCGCGGCGGTGGGCAACTACGCGGAGATGTTCGACCGCAACCTCGGCTCCGGCTCCGGCATCGGGCTGGAGCGCGGGCTGAACGCCCTGTGGGTGGACGGGGGCCTCCACTACGCCCCGCCGTTTTGAGCATCGCGGCCTCTCCCGGCGGCGGCGCGAGGGTCAGGCGGCCATCAGCTCACGCACATGGGCCATGCAGCCGTCGGCGAGGCCGGCGAGGTCGTAGCCGCCCTCCAGGACCGACACGATGCGGCCGCCGCAGTGGCGGCGCGCCACGTCGACCAGGGCGCGGGTGACCCGGGCGAAGTCCTCCCCCTCCAGCTCCAGACCGGCCAGCGGGTCGTCGGCGTGGGCGTCGAAGCCGGCGGAGATGAACAGCAGCTCCGGCTTGAACGCGTCCAGCGCCGGCAGGATGCGGCGCTCCACCCCGGCCATGAAGGCGTCGGTGGCGGACCCCGGCGCCAGGGGCACGTTGATGATGGTGCCATAGCGCCCGCGCTCGCTCTCCGCCCCGGTGCCGGGGTAGAGCGGCGACTGGTGGGTGGACGCGAACAGCGCGTCGCCGTCGTCGTAAAACATCGCCTGGGTGCCGTTGCCGTGGTGGACGTCGAAATCGACGCAGGCGATGCGTTGGATGCCGTGGCGGTTGCGGGCGTGCGCCATGCCGACGGCCACGTTGTTGAAGACGCAGAACCCCATGGGGCGCGCCTGCTCGGCATGGTGACCGCAGGGGCGCACGGCGCAGAAGACGGTCGATGCCTCACCCGCCACCACGGCGTCGACGCCGGCGCACACGGCACCGGCGGCCCGCAGCACGGCCCCGCGCGAGCCCGGCGACAGCACCGTGTCGGGGTCGAGACGTGCGGCCCGGCCCTCGTCCAGCGCCTCCAGCACCATGTCGACATAGGCCGGCAGGTGAACGGCCTTGAGCTGGTCGGGCGTCGCCGGCGGCGCCTCGCGCCGCGGCAGGGCCGCGAAGGGTTCCTGCTCCAGCGCCATCCACACCGCGCGGATGCGGTCCGGCCGCTCCGGGTGGCCGGGGCCGGTGTCGTGGTGCAGGAAATCCTCGTGGGTGATGATGATGGTGCTCACGGGCGGTCCCCATCCCTCGTTCGTGCAGGCAATGCTCAACGCACGACGGCGCCCGCCCGCACCCCGCGACCGGTCAGGGCGCGCAAGGGGGCGGGCGGCCGCGTGCGGGTGCGTCCTCCGGGCCGGCGCCGCGATGGCGCCCTACCCTCAATGGCTGACGGCGGCCGTGCCGTCCCAGCGTTCGCCGGCGGGACCGGCGGCGGGGGCGGCGGCGGCAACGACCGGTTCCTCGTCACGAACCAACAGCCGGTTCTTGATCAGATCGCGGACGCTGACCACGCCGACCAGGGTTCCGTCGTCCAGCACCGGCACATGACGGATGGAATGTTCGTCCATCAGCGTCAGCACGTGGCGCAGCGTGTCGGAGGGGTGGCAGATGATGGGGTTGCGGCTCATCAGCTCCGACACCGGCTGGGCAAGGATCGCCGGGCCGCGGTCGACCAGGCCGCGCACCACGTCGCGCTCGGAAATGACCCCGACCACGGTGTTGCCTTCGGTGCGGCACACGTCCTTCACGACGAGGGCGCCGATGTTCTCACGGCGCATCAGCGTCAGCGCGGTCTCCACCGATTCGTTGATGCGAACCATGTTGATCCGCGTACCCTTCCTGCGGAGAATGTCTTCGACCTTCATGACACTGCCTCCTCGCGTGTCGATTGCTGGACGTCGCCAGGGCGCCGCCGGTGACCGGCGGAGCGGTGCTGAGCGCATGGCGTCGCGGTGGTCCGCGGCGGGCGGCGGAACCCGGTTGCCGCTGCCGTCGTCCCTGGTATACTGGTATACCATATTCAAAATGTCAACGCGTTCGTGCGGCCAGCGGATAGTTCTTAAGTCCAACAGAGGGGCGGCGTTACCGCACCCCTCCGGTCAGGCTCAGCGCCAGGCCGATGTCGCCGCGGCCCCGGGGTTCCGAAAGCTGGTCGAGCCAGTCCAGGAAGTCGCCGTGACGCTCCACGTGAGCCGCCAGCCCCAGCGTGTGCTCGCGCGCCAGACGCCCCGCCGCCTCGGCGTCGCGCAGTTCCAGGGCGGTGATGATCTCCCGATGGTCCTGGATGGAGCGTTCGGCGCGGTTGTCGCGGCCGATGGTCAGCTTGCGGATGGCGCGGATGTGGATGAACAGGTTGTCCGTCATGTCCTGCAGCAGCCGCGCCCCGCTCAGTCGGATGATCGTCTTGTGGAAGGCGACGTTGGCGTCCGAGTACTCCTTCATATGGTCGGCCGGGCTCCGCTCCTCGAAGTCGCGGAACAGGTCCCACAGGGACCGCAGGTCGTCGTCGCTCGCCCGTTCGGCGGCCAGGCGCGCGGCCATGCTCTCCAGCGCCGCCCAGGCGATGATCATCTCGATGATCTCCTGCTTGGTCTTGCGCACGACGAAGATGCCGCGCCGCGGCTCCAGCCGCACGAAGCCTTCCTGCTCCAGCAGGGTGAGCGCCTCGCGGATGGGGGTGCGGCTGACGCCGAGCTGGTCGCTGAGCTGGCGTTCGTCGAGCCGCACCTCGCCGGGGTGGTCGTAGATGTCCATGTCGATGATGGCGTGCTTCAACGTCCGATAGACCTGGCTGCGGAACGTCGTCCCGACGTCCACCGGCTGGACGTTGATGGCGGGAGGGGGCATCGAGGGTCGCTCCTGTCTGGAAGTCACGGGTCGGATGGCGCGTCCGGACGGTCCGGCAGCCGCTTCCGCCGGCGCCGCCGCGCGCCGTCCCTCATTCGACGAAACGGTTGCGGTGAAGGTGCTCCTCGATGCCGCGGACGCCGGGAACGCTCTCGGCAGCCACGCGCAGGGCGTGGCGCTGGTCGTCGTTGTCGACGACGCCCCACAGGTGCACGACGCCGTCATTGACCACGATGTTCACGTGGTTCACGTCGATCCACGCCTCGTCGCCCAGCCGCCCCAGGAGGGTTTCGCGGATCGCCGCATCGCCGGTCGTGCGCGGCTGCGGCGTGCGGTAGGCCACCAGGCCGTGCAGCAGGTTGGCCCGGCTGACGATGCCGACGACCCGGCCGTCGTCGCTGACGGGAACGCGCTTCACCCGCTCGCGCTCCATCAGGCTGGCGATGTCCGTCAGCTCGGTGTCCGGCCCGACGGTGATGACGTGGCGGGTCATCACGTCGGCGGCGCGGGTGCCGTGGGACTTCACGTAGTCGGTGGCCTGGCCGCGGCCGCCGGTGAAGATCTCCAGCCAGCGCGAGCGGCGACGCTCGGTGCCGGTCTCGGCGCGGTGCAGCAGGTCGCCCTCGGTGACGATGCCGACCAGACGGCCGTCCGCTTCCGTCACGGGGACGCCGCTGATGCGGCGTTGCAGCAGAAGGGCCGCGATGTCCGGCACCGGTGTGTCGGGGGTCACCGTGATCACCGGCGACGTCATGACGTGCTTGGCTTGCATGTTGCCTCTCCTTGTCCGACCGGAAATGTCTGATCCGCCCTTGAAAGCCTTCGGTGGCATTCGGTATGCGCCATGGGGTCTGCGACATGCGGTCGCGTTGAGCCCGGCCGCGGTTTGCGGCATCCCTGCCGCGCCGCTGCGCCGGACGCCCGGCGCATTCAAAGACCAGGGACCCCCATGACCCTCGACACCGCGCTCCAGGCCCTTGCCGTCATCATCCCCGTCGCCGCCCTGGCGACGGTGGTGACCGAGATCGTGACCCGTGATCCCCGCATCCTGTGGGAGATCGTGACCGACGTCCGGGCCATGGCCCGCCCCGACCGCCACGGCCCGGCCAACAGCAACCGGCCGGGCCGTTCCACCGACCGCCGCGCGGCGTGACGGCGCCGGCGTGTCCGGGGGACGGAAGGCGGCGGTGCGCCGCCCGCCGCTTCCCGGTCCGGGCTACTTCGCGGCGACCGCCTCGGTGCCGCCCGTGGTGCCGGACTTCCGGCGGATGAAGGTGCTGATCACCGGCCAGAAGAGCATGAACAGGGCCAGGGTGATGATCCCGCCGACCAGGTAGTTGGACCAGAAGATCGCCAGGTCACCCTGCGAGACCAGCATGGCCTGGCGGAACGACCCTTCCGCCATGTCGCCCAGCACCAGCGCCAGGACCAGCGGCGCCAGCGGGTAGGACAGCTTCTTGAAGATGTAGCCGAGCACGCCGAACACCAGCATCAGCACCACGTCGAAGAAGGCGTTGTGCACGGTGTAGGCGCCGACGGCGCAGATCACCACGATGACCGGCGCGATGATGCTGAAGGGGATGCGCAGGATCGCGGCGAACAGCGGCACCGTGGTCAGCACCACGATCAGGCCGGCGATGTTGCCCAGGTACATGGAGGCGATGAGGCCCCACACGAAGTCGGCCTGTTCGACGAACAGCAGCGGACCGGGTTGCAGACCCCAGATCAGCAGGCCGCCCAGCAGCACCGCCGCGGTGGGCGAGCCGGGGATGCCCAGCGTCAGCATGGGCAGCAGCGCGCTGGTGCCGGCGGCGTGGGCCGCCGTCTCGGGCGCCACGACGCCTTCCATCTCACCGGTGCCGAACTTGCTGCCGTTGCGCGAGAAGCGCTTGGCCAGGCCATAGCTCATGAACGAGGCCGGGGTGGCACCGCCGGGGGTGATGCCCATCCAGCAGCCGACGATGGACCCGCGCATGGCGGTGACCCAGTACTTCGGCAGTTGCTTCCAGGTGCGCCAGACGACGGTGGCGCTGATCCGGGCGGACTTGCCGCGGAAGGCCAGCCCCTCTTCCATGGTCAGCAGGATTTCGCCGATGCCGAACAAGCCGATGACCGCGATCAGGAAGTCGAAGCCGCGCAGCAGCTCCACCGACCCGAAGGTCATGCGCAGCTCGCCCGTCACCGTGTCGATGCCGACGGCGGCCAGCGCGAAGCCCAGCATCATGGCACACAGCACCTTGAAGGGGGAGTCGCTGCCCATGCCGACGAAACTGCAGAAGGTCAGCATCTGGACCGCAAAGAATTCCGCCGGCCCGAACTGCAGGGCGAAGGCGGCGATCACCGGGGCCAGGAAGGTGATGACGATGACCGCGAAGAAGGCGCCGAAGAAGGACGAGGTGAAGGCGGTCGTCAGCGCCTCGCCGGCGTGGCCCTTCTGGGCCATGGGGTGCCCGTCGAAGGTTGTTGCCACCGACCATGGCTCGCCGGGAATGTTGAACAGGACGCTGGTTATGGCGCCGCCGAACAGCGCGCCCCAGTAGATGCAGGACAGCATGATGATGGCCGAGGTCGGCGACATGCCGAAGGTCAGCGGCAGGAGAATGGCCACGCCATTGGCCCCGCCGAGACCCGGCAGCACGCCGATGAGGACACCCAGCGTGATACCGATGAACATATAAACGATGTTCATGGGGTCGGCGACGACGCCGAAGCCCTGTATAAGTGACCCGAGCGCTTCCAAAGTACCCTCCCTGTTGCTGCCCGGTGGAGCCGCCCCGCCCGTTGTCCGCCGTCCGGGCGCACGGGGGGTGTGCGCCGGGAGCCGGGCGGCCCCGCAACGGGCGGAATGCGGCACGAAAAACTGGTGTCAGGTCGTTTCGCTGCGTGATGCGGGCGTCAGAACCCGAGCATCGCTTCCACCGGTCCCTTGGGCAGCGGCACCAGGAACCAGATCTCGAAGGCGACGAAGAGGGCGACCGGAACCCCGACCGCGACGGGGACGATCTTCTGCACCGGGTACTTGCCGACCCAGTACATGAAGAAGGCGATGAAGATGGCGGCCGCCACGTAGATGCCGAGGAACGACACCAGGGCGACGAAGACGCTGCTGGGCACCAGCACCTGGAGGACCAGCGCAAGCTGGTGCTTTTCCACGAAGGTGCCGCTGTCGGCGTTGGTCTGCCGGAAGATCGCCGTGCCCATGATGGCCAGGGCGCTGACCAGCATGATCAGGCCGACGTAGAAGGGAAAGTAGCCGGCCTCCGGGCCGTCCGATGCCCAGCCGGCACCGACCCGGGCGCTGTCCATCATGACGATGATGGAGAACAGGGCGAACAGCCCGGCGACGACGATTTCCATGACCCGGTTCGAGACGACCGGGGCGCTGCTTTCGGTTTCGTGATCCACGTTCCAACTCCCCGGGAGTCAGCTCCCGAATGGGGCCCCGGAGGCGGCGCTCCGGGGCCGGGACACACGGTGGCGGGCCGTTACTTCTTGGCCAGGCCCGCGTCGGTCATCAGCTTGCGGTGCTGCTCGTCCGCCGACGCCAGCCATTTGGTGTAGTCGTCGCCGGTCATGAAGGTCGTGTTGAAGGCGCCCTTCTCCATGAAATCCTTCCATTCCGGGGTCTCACGGACCTTCTGGAAGAGGTCGACGTAATAATCGACCACGTCCTTGCTGACCCCGGCCGGCATCATGATGCCGCGCAGCATGGTGTAAGTGACGTCGAGGCCGGACTCCTTGCAGGTGGGGATGTCGTTCCACGACTGGGTGCCGGCGATCGGCTCCTTGAGCGGGATGCGCTCGTCGTCGAAGACGCACAAGGGGCGCAGCGCCCCGGCGCGCCACTGGGACACCGCCTCGATCGGGTTGTTGACCGAGGAGTTGACGTGGTTGCCGACGAGCTGCGCCGCCACGTCGCCGCCGCCCTTGTAGGGGATGTAGGTGAACTTGGTGCCCGCCGTGGCGTCGATGCCGACGGTGATGATCTGGTCTTCCTGCTTGGAGCCGGTGCCGCCCATCTTGTACTTGTTGGGGCCGGCCGTCTTCACGGCGTCGATGAATTCCTTGGCGCTCTGGTACGGGGACGCGGTGTTGACCCACAGGACGAAGTTGTCCAGCGCCAGCATGGCCACCGGGGTCATGTCCTTATAGGAGAAGGGAACACCCGTCGCCAGCGGGGTGGTGAACAGGTTGGACAGCGTGATGATGATCTTGTGCTCTTCGCCCTTGGAGCCCTTGATGTCGAGGAAGCCCTCGGCACCGGCGCCGCCGGACTTGTTGACCACGACGATGGGCTGCTTCATCAGATTGTTCTTCTGAATCACGCCCTGGATCATGCGGGCCATCTGATCGGCGCCGCCGCCGGTGCCGGCCGGCACCACGAATTCCACCGACTTGGTCGGCTCCCAGGCGAAGGCAGTGGTCGGAAGCGCCGACAGGGCGGTCGCCCCGAGAACCGCCGTCGCGAACGTGGCCGCCGTGGCAAGACGCGGATGCTTGACGACTTTCATGTGCTGTTTCCTTCCCTCACTGGCCGGGACCCCAATCCTCCCGGGTTTCTGATTTGCAGTCATCATTCCCTGTGCATGGCACTGATGATTGGTGACACTGATTGACCGCTTGGGATACGGTATCTGGCATGCAGTGTTGGAATCAACAGCTTTCTCTCTGCTCCTGCCGGGGGTCTTCAAGGCTTTGGCGCCTATTGGCACTCTACTTGCAATGGACCGGATACCGGGCCATATGCACGGGATACAGGAATGGGGTGGCATGCTCCGGCACCGCTGCGGCCCTTCGGGGCGTTCGATGAACCATGGAGAAAAGAATGAAAATCCTGGTACCGGTTGATGGATCCGAACCCTCTCTGCACGCCGTTGACTACATTGCCAAGACGTTCGCAAGAACGGATGCCGAGGTTTTTCTTTTGAACGTGCAGCACCCGCTGCCCAGCGCGGTCAGCGACTTCGTCGGTGAGGCGGAGCGGCATGCGTATCATGAGGAGGAGGGGCGCAAGGCCCTGGACGGCGCGCGCCAGAGGTTGAGCGACGCGGGCATCGCCCACCACGACCACATCGCGCTGGGCAGTGTCGCGGAGACCATCGTGCGGCACGCGACCGAGCTGGGCTGCACCCAGATCGTCATCGGCAGCCGGGGCCTGAGCCCGCTGCCGAACCTGCTGCTGGGCTCCACCACGACGCGGGTTCTGAACCTGGCCGAGGTCCCGGTAACCGTCGTCAAATAAGCCGGAACCGCGCGCGGCGGCCTTGAAATCCGCCGCGCGCACCGCCGGGAGCCGGGGTTAGGCGAGCCCCGGCGTCCCGCAAGGGGCGGTCACCACGGACCGCCGCCGGATTTCCACCATGTGGAAAACCCGGTCGCCACGCGCCATCGCGGCCGCCGGGATGTCCCCGCGGCCGACTCCCGCCCTACCCATGAAGTTCGCGCATACCCGACCCGCTAATCCCACAAATCTTCGGGCGGGCCGTCGCGCCGGTGCGGCGGCGTTGCTGGTATGCCAGATTCAGAATTTGGAATCCACAGTTTTCCGCCGGGACCGGACCCCGGTGCTGCCCGCCGACTGCGCCTGTTGTGAAAGGGCTGGCGTGCGGCGGCGGTCTGACGTTGAATCGGCGCCATCCCTGCCCGCACCGGAGGACGCGCCCGTGATTTACGCCATCGACGACACTACCCCGCGCCTTGCACCGACCGCCTGGGTCGCCCCCACCGCCACCGTGGTGGGTGATGTGGAACTGGCGGAGGACGTTTCGGTGTGGTGGGGGGCGGTGATCCGGGCCGAACTGGACCGGGTGGTCATCGGCGCCGGCAGCAACGTGCAGGATAATGCGGTGCTGCACGTCGATCCCGGCTACCCGCTGACGCTGGGCCGCGGGGTGACGGTGGGGCACCTGGCAATGCTGCACGGCTGCACCATCGGCGACGGCACGCTGGTGGGCATCGGCGCCACCGTCCTGAACGGGGCGCGCATCGGCCGCGACTGCCTGATCGGCGCCCACGCCCTGATCGGCGAAGGCAAGGAGATCCCCGACCGGTCGGTGGTGATGGGGATGCCCGGCCGGATCGTGCGGGAGGTGAGCGACGCCGATCTGGAGCGCCTGCGCCAGCCCGCCGCCGTTTATGTGGAGCGCGCGCGGGTGTATGCCGCCCGTCTGACGCCGGTGAGCCGGGGCTGACGCCGGAGGCTACGCCGCGCCGCGGGACGTCAGGGTTTGCCGAACAGCACGACGTCGGTCCCGGCGGGCTCCGCGGTCCAGCCGAAGCGGCGGGCAATCCAGTCCAGCGTTTGCGGCCGGTAGAAGACCACGTGGCTGGCCTCGCGGATGTAGGGCCAGCCGGCGAAGGCGGTGTCGTCACGCAGGATGCCGGTCATCAGGGCGAGCCAGCCGCCCGGCCGCAGCAGCCCGTCGATGCGGGCGAATGCGGCGTCCGGCCGGTGGAAGTGCTCCGCCACCTCGGTGCAGACCACGAAATCGTAGGTGCGCGCCAGCGCGTCGGCGTCGGGGGCGAAGAACGGGTCCCAGGTGCGCACGGCGAATCCCCGTTCCCCCAGCATGGCCGGCACCGCCGGCCCCGGCCCGCAGCCGAAGTCCAGCCCTTCGGCCCCCGGGGCCAGCCGGTCGAGCAGCGGGTCGGTGGCACGCGCCAGGAAGCGGCGGTAGCGCGGGTCCGCCGGATCGTTGGTGTGCAAGGCGTATTCCGCGCGTTCGGCGGCCGCGTCGGGCCGCTGCGCCGGTTCCAGGAACGTCAGCCGGCAGGTCCCGCAGCGCCGGTACCGCCGCCCCCGCACGGTGGCGAAGGGCGCCGCCCCGGGGGCCCCGCACAGGGGGCAGCGGGCGGGATCGTCGTGGTGTGGGTGCATGCGCCATGGTGGCAGAGGAATTCCGCCGTCGCGACGAAAAAAGCGCTTGCAACGGCCCCGGCGTTTTCGTACATACCGCTTCCCTTTTGCGGGTGTAGCTCAGTTGGTTAGAGCGCCGGCCTGTCACGCCGGAGGCCGCGGGTTCAAGTCCCGTCACTCGCGCCATGTTGCGGGCGTAGCTCAGGGGTAGAGCACAACCTTGCCAAGGTTGGGGTCGAGGGTTCGAATCCCTTCGCCCGCTCCATGTTGGGGGATCGTCTAGCGGTAGGACAGCGGACTCTGACTCCGCCAGCCTAGGTTCGAATCCTAGTCCCCCAACCATCTCTCCCGATTTCGCTTTAGAATCAACAGCTTGGCTCCGCTGCCCCGGCAATCCAGTGCCGGTGGTGCCCAGAGCTGGTGCCCACACCTGCTGCCCAGCGCACCGCCCGGCCAGAAACCGAGCACCGCGAGCATGGGCCATGCCTCCCACCTGATCCTGCGCCATCAGACCTGGCATTGGCGCCGCCGGATCCCCGCCGACTTGCGGCTGACGGCGCCGCAGGGGAGACTGAGCCTATCGCTCAAGACGAGCGTCCTCCGAGGAGCCCGGCGCCTCGCCCTGCTCCTCGATCTGGCTCTGGAGGACTTGCGCATGCACCCGACGCCGCTCGCCCCGGACACGCTGACGGCCATCCTGGCCAAGGTGCGCGACGACGCCCTGGCCCGGGAGGAGGCAAGGCGGGCTCCGTGGCCGCCCGACCTCGGGTTCGTCCCGCGTCCGGCGGCATCCCGCGGCATCGTGGTGCCGGAAGCCCTCGCCCAGACCTATCTGACGTGGCTTGCCGGGCAGGGCGGCATGGCCGAGGTGAGTGACGCCGACCTGCGGGACCCGCTGGCGGGCCGCGGGGATGGGATCGCGACCCTCGGCTCCGACGGTGCCGGCGACGCGGCAGCCGCCACTGTGGAAACGACGCCGGCGGTCGACGAAGCCGATGGGCCGGCCGATGGTGGTCCCGTCCACCGTGGGGCCACGCTGCCGCCGGACCTCGATCGGGCGATCCGGGACCTCGTCGCCCGCCACCCTGCCCCGCCGGCGCAGGTGACGACGGCGCGCGGTGCGTCGCAGATCCGCGACACCATCGCCCGTGGCGTCCAGGGCATGTGCGAGGACGCGTCGCGGCGGCGCGACGGGGCGTTGGCGAAAGACCACGTCGGGCGGGCGCTCGACGGCCTGGACCTGCCGGCGATCGAGGGCCATGACCGCGCCTCGGTCGAACGCCACGCCTTGTCCGTTCTGGCCGCGGTCCAGAACCAAGCGGCGTCGCGCGCATCGGACCCCGGCGAGGTCTCGACCCGAACGGTGCCGCCTCCCGTCGCCGCCCCGGACGCCCCCGCCACACGGACACCAGCCCCGACGGTCACCCAGATGCTGCAGAAGTGCATCAAGTTGAAGCGGGGCAAGGGCTGGAACGACAAGTCGGTCGCGGACGCCACGACGACCGTCCGCATGTTTGTTGAATTCCGCGGCGATGTCGCCGTCGATCAGGTGACGAACGCCGACGCCCGTGACTACAAGGAGATCCTGCTCGACCTGCCGAAGCTGGCCGGCAAGGGCCGCTATGCGCGGCTCACGGTGCGTCAGCTCGTTGCCGAGGCGAACGCCCTCGAGCAGGCGTTGAACGACGGGACGATCTCCCCCGCGAGCGTCCATGGTGTCCATCGGGACGACGACAACGAAACGTGGCACGTCGAACGCTACTCCCTTACGACCGTCAACAAGCACCTCAATTTTTTGAACGTGATTTTTAGGGAGGCTATGGCCTATCTCGGCCGCGATCCGGACAGCTCGGTGTTCGGCAGCCAGCTGTACGAGAAGTCACTGATCCGGAAGCACCGTCGGAAGCGGCGCGCCTACGAAGTGGACGAGCTGGAACGCTTGTTCCGGTCGCCGGCCTGGACCGGCTGCGTCGACGACCGGTTGCGCGCCACGCCGTCGGACCGCCCGCCGCCGCGCGACGCCCGGTACTGGGCTCCGCTGATCGCGGCGCATCAGGGCATGCGCCTGGAGGAGATCCTGCAACTCAGGCCGGAGGACATCGGCGAGCAGGACGGGATGGCGGTCGTCCGCATCCGGGAAGGTGCGGGGCAGACGTTGAAGACCGCGTCGAGCACCCGGGTGGTGCCGCTCCATTCGACCCTGGTCCGCCTGGGCCTGCCGAAGCAGGCCGCGGCCCGGCGAGCGGAAGGAGCCAAGCAACTGTTTCCCGAATTGCGGCGCGGTGGCGGTTTCGGCACATACGGCCATGCCTTCAGCCTGTGGTGGACCGAGTACCGAAGGAAGATCGGCGTCTACGAGCCGTCGAAGGATTTCCATTCGTTCAGGACGAGCCTCAACACGCACTTGCTCCGCCGCGGCGTGAACGAGACGACCATCAAGGCGCTGCTGGGCCACAGCACCGCCGGCGACATCACGGCGGACGACTACAACGCCGGCCTGACCCTGGCCGATCTGCGGCGCGCGCTGGAGCTCTGGCAGCTCGATGTCGGTCACCTCGCCGACTGACCGCCTCCACCGCCCGGCGCTCCGGCCAAGCCGGTCGGGAGCGCCGGGTGGTGGAGGCGTCCGGCGCCGGCCGTCGCTACGGGATCATGCCGGCTCCCGGGCAAGCCACCGCGCGATGAACTGGCCGCGGTTGCTGACCCCGAGCAGCCGATAGATCTGGGAGAGATGGATCTTGACCGTCCCCTCGGCGATGCCGAGGCGGTGGGCGACCACCTTGTTGGGCGCGCCGGTGGCGAGCAGCGCGGCCACGTCCTGCTGGCGCGGCGTGAGACCCAGCGCCGGCGGCGGCGGCAACGGCGCCACGACCGGCCGGCGCAGCGGCCGCAGCGCCGGCTGCGACACCACCCCACATCCCCGGCCAACCAGCCGCAGGATGGCGGCGATGTCGGCGGGGCCCTCGTCACCGTGCAACACGGCGTCGGCGCCCCGGAGGATGGTCGGCGACCAGGGGGCGTCCCGGCCGTCCAGGACGGCCACCACGTGATCGGCGGCACCGACCAGGGTGAGGGCGCGGACGTCGGCCCGGAGGGTGCCGTCCGCGTCGGCCCGGACCAGGGCGAACCGGTAGCCGGCCCCCGCCGCGATGTCCGACGGGTCGCCGACGATGTCGACACCGTCCACCACGCCGGCCTGCTCGACGAGCCGGGCAAGTCCGTGGCCGAGCAGCGGCTGACGGATGGCGACCACGGCCCGGCCGGAAACGGCCAAATCCAATGAAGTCATGGTGATGCTCCTTGGCGCGGCAGCCCCGCCGGGCCACCGCGCGTGCCAGCGTTACAGGGAGACGACGACGTCGAGGCTGAGGGTGTGATGCGGCGCGATGGCCACCACGGCCGTCACCTCCGGCTGGCCAGGGGACCGGTGGTGTCCCAGGAGGAGACGCCGGCCAAGGTCCGCCAGATCGCCGGCGAGATCCCGCAGCGCGCGCTCACCATGGACGCCGGGCAGGTCGCCGCACGTGCAGGCCTGCAGCACCTCGGCAACGCGCAGCTCGAGGTCAGGGTCGACGTCGGACCCGACGCCGACCACCACAACACGATGGACGACAATGCCATCGAGCAGGTCCAGCGCCGTCTCGGGGCGACGGCAGTAGACGGCCACACCGTCGGCGTCGACGACCACCCGCCTGGGCCAGGCCGCCAGCCGCACGATCCGACCGACGAGATCCTGCGCCGACGCCGGTGCGTTGGGCGCGCGGCCGTCGGCGCCGTCGAGGATGGCCCTGGCGTCGTCGGCCAACCACGGCGGAGTTCCGTCCGGATCGCGGTCGACGGCGTCGACCACCTCCCGGGCCAAACGGCGCGCCGCCGCGACGTCACCCGCGGCGGCGTGGGCGCGGGCGAGCGCAACGAGGCCCTGCGGCGTGGGGCAAGCCGTGTAGGCCGCCTGCAGGCGACGGACGGCCGCAAGGGGAGAATGAAGGGATTCGGGCATGCTGGACATCGGAATGGCTCTCGTTGGCTGTGGAACGGTGACGCCCGGTCGGGCCGCGGCGCCGCCAACGCGCCGCCGCGGCCCGACCGGGCGTCACGTCACCATCCCCATGTTCAACCCTCGGGTGAAAAGGGCTCGGTCGCGACGGCTACTCCCGGGCGGCACCCTCCCTGCGGTGCGACGGCACGTCCCCGGCCTCCTGTGCGATCGGCGCCGAGGCGGACCGGGAGTAGACGGCCCGCTCCACCTCGAGCATCCGATCATGCGCCGCGACCAGATGCGGCGCGATCCGGGCGATCGTCTGGCGCAGCAGCTCCGGTGCCACGGCATGCCCGCCGTTGGCGCGCCGCGCGAACTCCGTCCGCGCCCGCGTGAGGCCGAGGCGCGCCGAGGTCTCGGTCCGCGCGTTGTCGTCGCGCAGCCACGCGGTCAGCCGCTCGACATAAACGCGCACCTCGCGTGGCGGATCGACTCCCGACAGTGCCGGGGTTGGCGGCTCTTGCGCCGCCCTGTCCGCCGTCAGGTCCGATCCGGCCGCTGCGTCTGCGCGACCAGGGAGGCCAGCCGCTCCACCGCCATGGACAGGCGCACGATCGCCTCGGCCTGAATCCGCAGATGCTCCAGGATCTGGTCGGCGACGCTCGTGCCCGACGTCGGCTTGAGCAGCGCCATCAGCGCCTCGGTTCGCCCGTCGATCCGGATCAGGGTGTCGGTGGTCTGCGACGGGTCCATCAGCGATCTCCATCGTTAGCAGCGTTGCTGTCACCCGGCTCCTCTCGAGCCGGGCGACGAGGTCGATATGGGATTGCGGTTCGGGCGCCGCGGGCATGTGACGCAGCAGCTCGAGTGCCGGATCGATGACGCCTCGGAGGTGCCCCGGGCCCAGCAAGCTGTCGCACAAATCCTGGATGGGATCGGACGCATCGCCCGGCGCACGGTTGCCCGGCGTGGTCCGCCCGGGAGACGGGCCGTCATCTGGCTCCGGACCCGGCACAGCCGTCGTGGACACGGTCGGAGCCGGGCCGTCCCCAACGCCGTCGTCCGGCGCGACGATGACGGGGGTGTCGCGACACCCCTCGTCAACGGGTCCGAGAGTAGGGGATGGTTCCAAAGCCGGGTCGCGCAATCCGTCGGTCCAGTCGTCGGCCGCATGGTCCGCCGACCGAGATGCGGCATCGACGCTCCAGGGAATGCCGGCCTCCTCCAGCGCCGCGGACGCGGCGGCGATCCAGTCCGGCGGACCGGACAGCTCGACGCCCGGCCATGCGGCCGCCCGGACGAGCGCGACGAAAACGGTCACCGCATTAGCCGACACGGTGCCCGCCGTCCCCACGACGATCAGGTCGCCATGGTCGGTCAGCGTTTCACCCGTTGTCAGTCGGACGCGCAGGGGCCGATCGGCCTCATCCGGCCGCGGCCGGTCCACGGCCCGCAGGTACGGCCCGATCCGCGGGTCGATCGGCCGGCCGTAATGCTCGGCGAGACGGCGGAGCAATGCCGACGGCAGCGGCGCGTCGAACGCGACCGGCGGCGGCGTGGGCTGGTCCGGCATCCGGCGCCGACGTCCGGCAACGGCGGCATCGCCTGTCCACGGCCACCCTCGTGGGGCCGCGGAGTCGTCAAGGGCCGGATCAAAGGACGGCCCGTCATCGTCATAGGGCTGCTCCGAGGTCGCGCGCCAGATGGCGGCATCCCGGCGGGCCCGAAGGGGGGGCGCCCGCCGAGAGTGGAATTCCCGGTTGTTGGCGATCGTCCGAAGCTGCCGCACCTCGTCCGCGACGCGACGTCGGTCCTCCAGGCGGGCATGCAGCGCGTCCAGCGCGTCGCGCCGAGCGGCAATGTCGATCCCCAGCCGGCGCAACAGACACAACTCGGCGTCGACCTCGTCGCGTGCCGCCCCTTTGTCGCTCCGCGCCGCGGATCGCTTGATGTCACACTGCCCCACCCGGACCTCCGCGACCGACGGCAGCGTGGCAGGGTCCAGGTCGCCCAGGCGGGCCGCCACCGCCGCCGCCCGCAAGCGTCGCCCGTCGTCGTCGACGAGGCGCCGCCGCGGGGAATGGACCCCGCCCCGGGGGTCGACGATGACGATGTCGCGGCGATCGCCGCGCGCCAGGACATAGCCCTGCACCGCCAGCGCCACGGCGAAGGACCGGCCATTGTCGGAGCGGGCCCATGTCGACTGGATCAGGGCGTCCACGGCGCCCTGATCGACGCCGAGGCGCTTGGCCTGCTGGTGCTCGTCGTGGCTCAGCCGGCTGACTGGCCGTGCGTCGATGACGACGCCGTCCGCCCGTAGGCGGCCCGTGAAGCGCCCGGTCCCTAGCGTCAGGCCCAACGTCGCCTCGATGCTGCGTGCCGCCTGCTCGTTTTTTACATACCGCCAACCGTCGGGCGCCGCGGTCATGGTCGCGAGATCGATGCGGAGCCTGACCTGGTGGTAGTGACGGCGGCCATGCTTGATGTGCTCGATGATGACGTAAGGGCCATCGGGCAGCCCGTGACGCCGATCGTAGACGGTGAAGGCCATCCTCACCTGGTCGTCGGTCAACTCGATACCGGGTGCGGGGCTGATGCTCGCGTGGTCCAGCGGCCGGTGTGACCGGCCGCCCAGGGCCATGTCGGCCATGTCGAGCAGCATCGTGGGCACGGTCTCGCCCATCAGCCCACCGGCGACCACGATGCGCACACACTCGTTTTCAGCCGCCTCCAGGTGGGCGGCCAGCGCGACCGCCCCACCCCTGGCGCTGCTCTTGATGATGATCGACGGCCGCTCAGGCATCGCGCAGCGCCTCCGCGACCCTGGCCCGCATGTCGTCCAGCGGGCCAAGCGCCGCCCGGACCTCGGCGGGATCCATCGCACCGCTCGCGTTAGCCACGCGGGCGATCTGGTTGATGTTCGAACCGATCTTGCCGAGATCCCCGAGGATTGCTGCCAGCACCCCACCTTCCGGCCGGCGACGGCGGTGGCGGCGACGACGGCGCAGCGTCAGGTGCCGGGCGACATACGCCATCACCAATCGGCGGGCCAACTGGCCGGGGCTCTCGCCCTCGTCGCAGACCTCCTCGATCGCCGCCACATCGTCGTCCAGGGCGCGGAATCCCACGGTCCGCCGCATCTGCCGCTCCTCGGTCCCACTCTGATCCGACATGACCACCTCCACCTGATCCGAGACGTGACACAACCGGGAGAGGGTGCAGCGGAGAGATCTCTCTCCCTGCCAAGCTGCAAATAACCAGCGCCCTATGGGCGCGGTTAATTTGCACGGCTTGCTCACCCTCAAAATCGCTCTCCCGACGTTGACATGGATCAGCGACGCACTCCACGCAACAGGAGAGGCAGATTTTTTGCGTTTCCATTTTTTCTACGTGGACACACGACGCCGCGCAAGAGTTCCGCTTGGTTCTGAATAGGTTTCATTTCATGGAGGCCCACCGCCGAGCGCCATAGCACGCGCCACGTCTATGCGCCGGCAGGGTCACGGGGGAGTCACGGGGGCGCCACGGTCGCGCTTTGATTGCATAACCCGCTATAAGGATCGCGCTGCGGCCGCGATGACGAACACCGGCGGGCCCCGTGCATCGTAAGCGTCGGCTGGTGGATGCGGTCAGGGCTTCGTTTTGGGTTTCCGGCGGGCGAGGCGCTTGGCGAGGCGAGCGAATTCCTTGCAGACGGCGGCTACGCCCACGGTGGCCGGATCGAAGCCGGGTGCGCGCATTCGATCATCTCGGCATGGCGCTCATGTCCGGGATCGGCGATTGCCTTGAAGTGTGGTTCGTAGCCCCAGGGGCCGCCGATGTCTTCGGGCGGACACTGAGGTGATGTGGTGGACGGCCCTTCCACCCTCCTGGTTCGGTGGCAAGCTGATTGCCGTCTGAAGAAACCACCTCAGCCGGAGCCGGGACGGGCATGACGACGCCGGTCGATGGCGGCGCATCGAGCACGTGCACCGGCATGAACGCCGGCCTCTCGGCGGACAGTTCGCCGTTCTTGATCTGCCGGCGCCAGCGGTCGATCAGGCTGGTGCACACGCCATGGCGACGCGCCACCGCGGTCACCGCGCCGTGCCCGCCCCGGGCTTCGCCGACCAGGCGGATCGTCTCCTCGGCCGCGTAGGTGCGCCGCCCCGGACGCCGATGATGACGTCGATGCGCTGGAGCGCCACGGTGCAAACCACGCTGCTTGCCACGATGAAGGCGGCCCGGGAGCGGCGCCGACCTCCAGCTTTCATCACGCCGCCCATCCTTCCCGCAAGGCAGCCTCCAGACGGCGCTTACCCATTGGCAGCGTTCGTCCGACCATCAATGCTCGCGGCGCCCGAGGTGCCGTCGGCTCGCAAGTCCGTGCCGCCACGATCCGTCCCTGACGACAAGCCCGTTTGCTCCTGCATCACATCGGCTGGCCGACGAGACCGCCGCACCGGACCAGCCTCCAGGCAGGCCGGTGCCGCCGCCCCGTCCTTACCGCCCAGCCCGACCTCGGTCGAACGGCCGGTTGCCAAACCACCGGTGCCATCTGAAGCGTCCAATTCCGCCGTGTCGGCGGAAGTCCCGGTCGTGTTCACGCGCAAACCCGTGGCGGCCGCCACGTTCCCGACAGAGATGGGCATGGTGACGAGGAGGCGCTCGATGAAGGCGCCCAGCGCCCCGGCGGCATTGGCCTCCGCCACCAAAGTGATGATCTGCCGATGCGCGTCGGCCAGATCCCCGCGCCACTGCTCGACCTCAGCGCGCAAGCGGTCGATCTCGTGCCGACACTCCGCCTCGTCCCGTTCGAATCGTGCCTCAGCCGCCGTGAACACCTCGCTTCTCGACGCGAGCTGTTCGGCCAGCGTGGCAGCCTGCCCGCGAGCCGCGTCGCGTTCGCTCCGGGTGTCGGTCAACTCCTTGCGAAGCCCGTCGATGCAGGCCTCATGCGCCGCCGCCTCGGCCTCCGCGGCGCGGACCCGCTCTTCCAGGGCGAAAATGCGAGTCAGTGCACTCGCCTCTCGTACCTCGCACTCCTCGATCATCCCGGCGGCCTCCTCAACAATGCGCGCCGATTCCGCTACGCGTGCGTCCAAGACGCCCTGCAGCAGCGCCCTCTCCATGCCGAACCGCTCGCGCTCGGCAGCCCGTGTTGCCTCGCCAGCGGCATTGGCCGCGGCCAACGTCTCACCCAACCGCCGCTCTGCACGCTCGTCCACCTCGACCAATGCCTGCCGCATGGCGAGCTTCACCTGCACCAGCACTTGCGCGACGCCCGCCAGCCCCTCGGCGGCGGCGTCCAGCACTGCGGCAACCGCCGGCGGGATGCCGGCCACCGCATCCGCCTCCGGTTCGGCGCCCGGCACCGTCGGCTTCGCAGCCACCGGAGCGCTCATCTCGGTGGTCGCCTGATGCTGGGCCCGGCGTTCCTCGTACCACGCGCTGACCGCACGCAGCACCTGACTGTTGTTGCGGTTGACCATGGCGCGGATCGCCCGGGCCGAAGGCGGCACCTCTCCGCGCTTCCACGCGTCATCAAGGATCGCCCACACCCGGGCCCGCAGTTCGATGTCCACATCGGGCAATCCCGTGCTGTCGGCCGCGGCTCCGGCCACCGAGGCGGCACCGCAATTGTCGCTGGGCCCGATCATCGTCCTTCTCCTGTCCACGCGCGTACCGATTGCACGCTGGAGGGACATGGGTTCGCGCTGTTGGCACCGCGGAGGCGGCGCCGGGAACCGCTTGCTTCCGGAACCGCCGCCTTTGGAAGCAACCGGTTCCAGAAGCACCTGCTTCCTTGTGGTGATCTCCAATCCCACCGGTGGGATCAGGCCTTCACCATGACCCGGCGCTCCTCGCCACTGTGCTCGATTGCCTGTTCGATCATGCTGTCAGTGTCCAGATCCGGGGCGACAGCCGACGCCTCGAGGACAAGCGCAAGGCGGGCTTCAGACCCGGGCCTGATGAGCAATGAAAGCCAGCACGGAGTGGGGTGTCGGTCTTCCCGCGCCGCCTCGGTGGATCTGTTTTGAACCCGCGCCGATCACATCGGCGGCTTCCAGCGTCCATTTCCCGGGAAAACGAGAAGCACGATTCGCAAACTACTCTCGGGGAGGTTATTCCAACTTCACACAACCACATCCCTGGATTGGATAACCATCCAGCTTGCACTCGAACTTCAGAGCAACTAGCCTCACCTCGCTACGCAATTTCGGCTTGCTCGCCGCTGGGCATGCCCCGGAAGCCGGAGGTTCAGCAGTGACCAAGTCAGAGGAACGCCCCTGCATTGCCGTCGGCCGCCCCTAGAGGAAATTTGAATAGAAGAACAACACCCAGATGTTGAAGATAGAGTTGTCAAAATACCTTGACGGCAACGGCCTTCTGTCGGCTGGGAAAATTGAAAGTGAATGGCGAACGGCATCTGGTGAGTGCGCAGGGGGTTTTAGATGAGAGCTTTCGAATTTGACCGGCACATTCTCGAAAACTATGCTCGGTTTTCACGTTCTTTCAGCACCCCTCGATCACCGGATCTGGATGACGCCATCCGCAGGCAGTACACGGAAGGCCGGTTCTGGCCCGACGCACTCCTGTCGCTGAATCCGCGCTATGAAGCCGGTCCCACCACCGATGAACTGGTCAGCTCCGGGGTCCTCGCGGCGGAGACGGCCCACGTCTTCCGCATCGATTCGACGCCGGTGCGGTTTCATGCACACCAGGGGCAGGCCATCGCAAAGGCCCGGGCCGGCCAGAGCTTCGTGGTAACGACGGGAACGGGGTCGGGCAAGTCGCTCTGCTTCTTCGTGCCCATCGTCGACGCCATCATCCGGGCGCGCAAGGCCGGGCAATCTCCGCGGACCCGAGCGATCATCGTCTACCCGATGAACGCCCTGGCCAACAGCCAGATCAAGGAAATCGACAAATTCATCAACCAGTCGGGCCTGCCACAAAACCTCAGACCCTCGGTGAAACGCTATACAGGGCAGGAGTCCCAGGAGGAACGCCAGCGGATCGCCGCCAATCCACCAGACATCCTGCTCACCAACTTCATGATGGCGGAGCTTCTGCTCACCCGGCAGGACGCGGTCGACTCCCAGGTCATGGAGAACGCCAAGGGGCTGGAGTTCATCGTGCTCGACGAGCTCCACACCTATCGGGGGCGCCAGGGGGCCGACGTTGCCATCCTGGTCCGTCGGCTTCGGGATCGCTGCGCAGCCGACAAAGATCCGATCTGCATCGGCACCTCCGCGACCATGGCGAGCGAGGGCAGCGACGAGAGCCGGGCGCTGACCGTGTCCGAAGTGGCGTCGCGTCTGTTCGGCACGCCGGTCGGCCCCGACGCGGTCATCGATGAGTCCCTGCGGCGGGCGACCGACGACCAATTGGCGCTTCAGGACGTCATGCCGGCCTTGGCCGGCACGATCACGGCGGGCATCCCGCCTCATCTGCCCGATGCCGACCTGCCCCGTCATCCCCTTGCGGTCTGGTCCGAACTGGCGCTCGGCCTGGAGGATGGCCTGGTCCTGAGGCGCCGGAGGCCGGTACCGTTCGGCGAGGCCGTGGAAAAGCTTGCGCAGGCGAGTGGTCTGGAACCCGATCCCTGCCGGACCGCGCTTCAAGCCTTCCTCACCCGCGTCAGCCTGCCGGAGAAGGATCGCGGCGGCAGTGCCCCGCACGCCTTCCTGGCCTTCAAGCTCCATCGCTTCATCTCCGGCGCGGGGGAGATCTACACCACCTTGAAGGCCCAGCCGCGGACGGTCCTTCTCGAGGGGCAGCTCGAGGACCCGTCCGACCCCGGCGTACGCCTCTACCCGACCCGGTTCTGTCGGCAATGCGGACATGAGTATCACGTGGTCACGAAGACCGAGCAGGATGGCGGAACCGTCTTTCTGCCCCGTGACATCGACGACACGCCGATCGACGCCGAGGACCAGATCGACGTGGCCGGGTACCTGACGCCCATGGCGGATGGCGATCCCGAATACCGTTTCGACGGCAGCCTCGAAAGCTACCCCGAAGGTTGGATCGAGGAGCGCAACGGCCTTCCCAAGCTGCGGAAGAACCGGGCCAAGCGCGTTCCGCTCACGGTGACGGTAGCCGCCGACGGACGATCCGACCCCGACGGCCGCCATTTCTGGTTCATTCCGGGCAAGTTCGGATTCTGTGCCTGCTGCCTCGATGAGCCACACGGCGCCACGCGGGAACGCAGCAAACTGGCCGGCCTTTCCGCCGAGGGTCGGAGTTCGGCCACCACGCTTCTCGTGTCGAGCGCACTGGAATGGCTGAACAATCCCGGCAACGGCGTCCCCGAGGACAAGCGCAAGCTCCTCGGATTCACCGACAATCGGCAGGACGCCGCGCTGCAGGCCGGGCATTTCAACGATTTCCTGTTCGTCAGCCTGCTGCGCGGCGGAATCCTGCGGGCCGTTCTCGACGCCGGCAACGACGGCCTGAGCGAGGATGAGTTCGGGCTGCGCGTCGGGCGTGCCCTCGGCTTCACCGCCGCGAACCTGCCGGCCCGCATCCATTGGATGCTCGAGCCCGAGGCCGGCGCGGTGATCCGTAGCGATGCCGAACGGGCGCTGGCCAAGGTTCTCGCGCACCGGGTCTGGACCGATCTGCGTCGCGGCTGGCGGTTCACCAACCCCAGCCTCTCCGTCCTGAAGCTGATCGAGGTCGATTTCATCGGCCTCGACGAGGTCGCCGGGAAGCGGGAACGGCTTATGGCCGCCCTGCCGCAGTTGGGTGCCATGGACGCCGACGGCCGGCGGAATGTCCTGCGCCTTTTGCTCGGGGCGATGCTCGAAGGCTTGGCCGTCGGCACGGAGGCGCTCGAGCTGCCGGTTCTCGACACGGTCGCGCAGAAATCCCGTTCGCTTCTGCGCGCCCCCTGGGCCATCGACATCAAGGAGACGCCTCGCGGCCGGACGACGCTGTTTTTGCAGGCGCCGGGAAAGGATGCCGTCGGGCTCCGAGAAGAGCAGACCATCTTGCGCGGCGGGGTGAGTTCGCGCATCGCCCGCCTCATCAACCGCAGGAGCGTCCTGGGCACCAAGCTGGGTCGGGACGACTACCTCGACGTCATGGCAAATCTTCTCGAATGCCTGGCCGAAGAGGGCCTCGTCACGCTAGTCGAGGCGGACGCCGAGATGCGCGGCTGGCGGCTGTCGCCGTCCGCCGTGCGCATCATCCCCGGTGAGGCGATCCGCCAGGGCGCCCCGACGGGAAACCGGTACTTCCATGACCTCTACACCGGGATCGCCGCGCAGCTTGCGACGGGCGGCTCGAGGTTCTTCGGCTTGGAAAGCCGGGAGCACACCGCCCAGGTCTCGCAAAAGCACCGGGAATGGCGGGAATGGCGATTCCGCTATGAAAAGGACGATCGGGAGAACATCAAGGAGCACGTCGCGGAAATCAAGGCGGACGGCGAATCCGACCAGTTTCTTCCTGCACTGTTCTGCTCCCCGACCATGGAGCTTGGGGTCGACATCTCGGCCCTGAACGCGGTCTACCTGCGCAATGTGCCGCCGACCCCGGCAAACTACGCACAGCGGGCGGGCCGCGCCGGCCGGTCGGGCCAGGCGGCGGTCATCGTCACCTATTGCGCCGCCCAGTCCCCGCACGACCAGTATTTCTTCGAACGGCGCAACGACATGGTCGCCGGGGTGGTGCGCCCGCCGGCCCTCGACATCACGAACAAGGACCTCGTCAGCTCCCACCTGCAAGCGATCTGGCTGGCCGAAGCCGGCCTCGCCCTGTCTCCGGACATTCCGGAGATCCTCGACCTCTCGAAGCCCGGCTATCCGCTGAAGGACGAAATTCTTGCGGTGATCCGGGCACCCGGACTCGTCGCCAAGGCGCGGGAGCCGATGCGACGGGTCCTCGGCCAGATCGTCGTGTCCGTCGGAGGGGTCCGTCCCGTCTGGATGGGGAACCCGGACGATTACGTGACGGACGTCGCCACCCAGGCACCGGTCGAGTTCGACCGAGCGTTCGAGCGCTGGCGCGAGCTCTACAACTCCGCTCGCTCCCAGTTGATCGAGGCCAACCAGCGTTCGCAGGTCGCGGGCCTTTCCGGCGCGGATCGCCGGAAGATCAAGGCGGCCCAGATCCAGGCCATGGACCAGATCGGCATCCTCGAACAGGGCAAGGCGACCAACGGGTCCGACTTCTATTCCTATCGCTACCTGGCCACGGAAGGCTTTCTGCCGGGGTACAATTTCCCGCGCCTGCCGCTCTACGCCTTCATCCCCGGGGAAGGTGGCTCGGGCGCCTTTCTGTCGCGTGCCCGCTTCCTCGCCATCTCCGAGTTCGGCCCGCGCAGCCTCATCTACCATGAGGGTCGTGCGTACCGGGTGATGAAGGCCAAGCTGCCCCCGGAAACCCGCACGCCCGACGGCCAGGAGCTTGCGACCCAGAAGATCACGATCTGTCCGAATTGCGGGGCGGCGCACACGGAGGAGTGCGAGCGCTGCCATGCCTGCAATGCGCCCATCACCGAGGAGAAGCCGGTCGAGCGGACGCTGCGGATCGACAATGTCGAGGCGGCACCGGCGGAACGCATCACCGCAAACGACGAAGAGCGGGTCCGCCAGGGCTTCGACATCCAGACCGTCTTCGCCTGGCCGAGGAAGCACGGCCGCATCGAGGTGACCGAGGCGGAGTTCCGCACGGGGGATACGCCCTTGTTCACCCTGCAGTACGCCAACGGCGCGGAGATCAGCCGGATCAACAAGGGCCTGAAACGCCGCCGCGACAAGAATGTTCTGGGGTTCCACATCGACCCTCGCACCGGCTACTGGGCCAAGATGGAGGACGAGGACGCCGAGGTCGACCTGCCGCCGGACGCCGTCCGACCGGTGCGCATCGTGCCCATCGTCCGGGATCGCAAGAACGCCCTCCTGTTGCGCTTCCACGATCCCGATGCCTTCCGGCCCGGGACGATCGCAACGGTGCAGCATGCCCTGATGCGCGGCATCGAGGTGGTCTTCCAGCTCGAGGAGGGCGAGGTTCTCGGCGAGCCGCTGCCCCAGCGGGACAAGCGCCGCGCGGTCCTCGCCTACGAGGCGACGGAAGGCGGCGCGGGTGTCCTGAGCCGTCTGGTCGAGGACCCCGGCGCGCTGAACAAGGTCGCCCGCACGGCGCTCGACCTCATGCACTTCGACGGCGTCGAGGAGGCCATTGCCGCCGGCGACCCGGAGCTCCTGCGCGACCGCGACGACGAGGCCTGCGTCCGCGGCTGCTACCGCTGCCTGCTGTCGTATTTCAACCAGCCCGACCACGAACTGATCGACCGGGCGAGCGATGAGGTGAAGGCGCTCCTCATCGACCTCGCCCGCGGTTCGGTGGTCCTGGCGGCAACGCCGCGCCGGGATGAGGCGGCACGGGGATGGGAGGACCACTTCGCCCCGGCGGGCTTGCCCACCCCCGATGCGACAGGGGTGACGATGGCGGATACGACCCTTCCCTTCGCCTGGCGCCGCAACCGCGTGGCGGCGACCACCGGAGACCTGTCCGCGGCAGCGCAGGAGGACGCCGACGCCAAGGGATGGTCCCTCTTCCGGTTGCCGGCCTCCCCCGATGGGGGGCTTCCCGCAGACTTGATCGAGTTGCTGAAGGAATGACCCGATGACCCTGTCCTTTGCCCCCGGCGACCTCGTGCGGGCGCGCGGCCGGGAATGGGTGGCCCTTCCCGCACCGCGCCCCGACCTCCTTGCCCTGCGGCCCCTGTCCGGCAGCGAGGGCGACACCGTCCTGCTGGACCCGCGGCTGGAATTGACGCCGGTCGGCCCCGCCCGCTTCGACCTCCCGGAGGACGCCGCCCCGACGGTGCAGTCCAAGGCGGCCCTTCTCGCGGACGCCCTGCGCCTGACCCTGCGGCGCGGCGCGGGACCGTTCCGGTCGGCGGCCCAGCTTGCGTTCGAGCCGCGGACCTATCAGCTCGTCCCGCTGCTGATGGCGCTCCGCCTCCAGGTTCCCCGCCTCCTGATCGCCGACGACGTCGGCATCGGCAAGACCATCGAGGCCGGGCTGATCCTGCGGGAGCTGATGGACCGCGGCGAGGCGGACGCCTTCTCCGTCCTGTGCCCGCCCCATCTGGTCGAGCAATGGACGACCGAACTCAAGGTGCGCTTCGGGATCGACGCCGTCGCCGTCACGTCGGGGACGGCGGCACGGCTGGAGAGGAGCCTGCCACTCGCCCAGACCCTGTTCGACGCCCACCCCCACACCGTGGTCAGCCTCGACTACATCAAGGCCGAGAAGCGCCGGGAGACGTTCGCCCGCGCCTGCCCGGACTTCGTGATCGTCGACGAGGCCCACGCCTGCGTCGGCACGCACAAGGGCCGGCAGCAGCGCTTCGGGCTTCTCTCCGGCCTCGCACAGGACCCGGAGCGGCGGTTGATCATGCTGACCGCGACCCCCCATTCAGGGGACGAGGAGGCCTTCGCCCGGCTCTTGTCCCTGATCGATCCGGAGTTCGCGTCGCTGACCTTCGATGACGCGAAATATCGCGAGCGTCTCGCCCGCCATTTCGTGCAGCGCCGCCGGATCGACATCGTCTCGGGCGACTGGGGCGAGGACCGGGCGTTTCCGAAGCACGACCCGAAGGAGGCGGCCTTCCGCCTGTCGCCGGCGCATCTGCGGTTCCAGGAGGCGGTGCTCGACCACTGCCTGGGCGTGGTCTCACGGGCTGGAACGGGGCAGCGGGAGCGGCGACTGGCGTTCTGGGGGACGCTGGCCCTGATGCGCTGCGTGGGGTCGTCCCCGGCGGCGGCGCTCAGCGCCCTGCGCAACCGCCTGGCGAACGAGCCCGACCGCATCGAACCGCAGATCTACGACGAGGACGGGGACGACGAGGACGCGGTCGACCTCGAGCCCGGCGCGGTCTGGGAGGGCGACCCGGCGCTTCAGGCCCTCATCGCCGAGGCGGAACGGCTCGTCGGCGATTCCGACCCGAAGCTCGACGCGCTGATCGGCATCCTGAAGCCCCTCGTCAAATCGGGGGCGAACCCGGTGGTGTTCTGCCGCTACCTCGCGACGGCCGAACACGTCCGCGACGGCCTGCGCAAGGCGTTCCCGAAGCTTCGGATCGAGGCCGTCACCGGCGTGCTGACCCCGGACGAGCGGCGCGACCGGGTCGTGGACATGGCGCCGGACGACGAGGAGAACCCCAGCCAGCGCATCCTGGTCGCGACCGACTGCCTGTCGGAAGGCATCAACCTCCAGCAGCTTTTCGACACCGTCGTCCACTACGACCTGTCCTGGAACCCGACCCGGCACCAGCAGCGGGAAGGCCGGGTGGACCGTTTCGGGCAACCGGCCCGTCTGGTCCGCTCCGTCATGATGTATTCCCCCGACAGCGCCATCGACGGGGCGGTGCTGGAGGTGATCCTGCGCAAGGCGAAGAAGATCCGCGAAGCCACCGGCGTCACCGTTCCGCTGCCCGACGAGCGCGGGCCGGTCACCGACGCCCTCATGGCCTCCATGATGCTGCGCCGGGGTGACACGCGGCAGATGGCCCTCGACCTGCGGCTGGACGACGGCACCCGCCTGATCGACACGCGCTGGCGCGACGTGTCGGAGAAGGAGAAGCGCTCCCGCACGCGCTTCGCCCAGAACGCCATGAAGCCGCAGGAGGTGGCGCCGGAGTGGGAGAAGGTGTCCGGCCTGCTGGGCTCCCCGCAGGCGGCGCGAACCTTCATCGAACGGGCCATGGCCCGGTTCGGCGTGCCGCTGGAGGAGCGTCGCTCCGCCCTGCTGGCGCACGTCCACGCCCTCGACCCCGCCCTGCGGGAACGGCTGGCCGAACGCGGCATGGCGGGCAGCGTGCGCCTGGCAATGGCGGAGCCCGCCCCGTCCGGGGTCAGCCTGATCAGCCGGTCGCATCCGCTGACGGCGACGCTGGCCGAGGCCCTGGTGGAAGCCTCCCTGGACCCCGCCACGCTGACGGGCCTGGGCATCGGCCGCGTGGGCGCCTGGCCGACGCCGGCCGTCGAGCGGATGACGCGGCTGGTCCTGCTGCGCATCCGCTACAAGCTGACCGTCCACGGCCGCCGCGAGCGGCTGCTGCTGGCCGAGGAGGCGGCGCTGGTCGCCCTCGGCAACGGCGCCGTCGTCGCGTCGGGGGAAGAGGCCCGCGCCCTTCTCGACGTCCCGGCCGCCGGCGACCTGGCGCCCGCCGCCCGCGACCGCTTCGTGAAGCGGGCGCAGGAGGACCTGCCGGCCCTGCTCGACGGGCCGCTCGCCGCCTTCGTGCGGGGGCGGGCGGAGGAGCTTGCCGCCGACCACGCCCGGCTGCGCGCCGCCGCCGGTTCCGCCTCCCGCGTCGCCGTGGAGGCCGTCCTGCCGCCCGACGTCATCGGGCTGTTCGTGCTGATGCCCAGCGAGACCTGATCCATGCCGCGCAAGCCCGTCACCGACATGTCCGCCTGGCCCTCCCTGACGCTGGAGGGCAACCTGATCGCGCCGGCCATGGTCGCCAAGATCGACCGGCGGGAGGCGCCGGAACAGGCCGAGGAGAGCTACGGCATCCGCAAGGGGCTGACCGTGCGGGAGGAGATCTCCACCTCCTTCCGCGTCGGCCAGTCCCATTTCGACGCCTTCGCCAAGGCAGCCGCGCCGTCCATCGAGGCGACCCGGCGTTTCGTGCGCGACTTTCTAAAGGAAACCTTCGGATTCGACGATCTGGCGCCGGCCGACGGTGCGGCGTCCCTCATCGCCGGCGGACGGGTGCCGGTGGTCGTCGTGCCGCCGGCCGAGGCGCTGGACCGGCGCAGCCCGACCCTGTCGACCGACCGCGCCCGGTCTCCCGCCTTCGCCCTTCAGGACCACCTGAACGACAGCGACGGCACGCTGTGGGGTCTGGTCACCAACGGGACCCGCCTGCGCCTGATGCGCGACAACGCCTCGCTGACCCGCCCGGCCTACATCGAGGCCGATCTGGCGCAGATCTTCACCACCGAGGACGCGGCGTCCTTCACGGCGCTGTGGCTGCTGATCCACCGCTCGCGCTTCGGCCGGGCGGGCGCCACCGCCGCCGACTGCGCCCTGGAGCGCTGGCGCGACGCCGGGTCCCGCGAAGGAGAGGCGGCGCGCGACCGTCTGGCCGGTCAGGTGGAGGACGCCCTGCGCCTGCTGGGGTCCGGCTTCCTCGCGGCGAACCCCGATCTGGCGGCCCGGCTGGCGTCGGGGGAGATCCCGCTGACCGGCTGGTTCAACGAGCTTCTGCGCCTCGTCTACCGCCTGATCTTCCTGATGGTGGCGGAGGACCGCACCCTGCTGCACCCGAAGGACGCCGCCGCCGACGCACGCCGGCTCTACACCGAGGGCTACAGCCTGACGGCGCTGCGGGCGCAGTGCGTGCGCCGCGCCTCGTGGGACCGCCACCACGACCGCTACGAAGGTCTGAAGGTGGTGTTCCGCGCGCTGGCCCGCGGCGAGCCGGCGTTGGGTTTGCCGGCATTGGGCGGGCTGTTCGCCCCCGACCGGCTGCCGCACCTGGAAACCGCCGTCCTGCCCAACCGCGCCTTCATGGAGGCGGTGTACCGCCTGTCCTGGCTGACCGACGGGACCGCCATGGTCCCCGTCAACTGGCGCGCCATGGAGACGGAGGAGCTGGGGTCGGTCTACGAATCCCTGCTGGAGCTTCAGCCGCAGTTGGCCGGCGACGGCCGCGCGCTCGCCTTCGCCTCCGACGCGGCGGAGCGGAGGGGCAACCAGCGCAAGACCACCGGCTCCTACTACACGCCGGACAGTCTGGTGCAGGCGCTGCTCGACACCGCCCTCGACCCGGTGCTCGACCGGGCGGAGGCGGAGTCCGACGACAAGGCGGCCACCCTGCTCGCCCTCACCGTCATCGACCCGGCCTGCGGCTCCGGCCATTTCCTATTGGCCGCCGCCCGCCGCATCGCCACCCGCGTGGCGCGCATCCGCGCCGAGGGCACGCCCTCCCTGGAGGATTTCCGCCACGCATTGCGCGACGTCGCCCGCTGCTGCCTGCATGGGGTGGACAAGAACCCCATGGCGGTGGAGCTGACCAAGGTGGCGCTGTGGATCGAGACGGTCGACCCCGGCCTGCCGCTGGGCTTCTTCGACGCGCAGATCCGCTGCGGCGATTCGCTGCTGGGCGTGTTCGACCTGAAGGCCCTGGAGCAGGGCATCCCGGACGCCGCCTACAAGCCGCTGTCCGGCGACGACAAGGAGACCGCCAAGCACTTCGCCAAGCGCAACAGGAGCGAGAAATCCGGCCAGGGCAGCCTGGACTTCGCGCGCGGCGGCGGCTCGCTGCCGGCAGCGCGGCAACTGGCCGACCTGGGGGCGGACCTGCGCCATCTGCCGGAAACCACCCTGGCGGAGATTCAGGCCAAGGACGCCCGCTTTCGCGAATCGCGTCGCCGTCCCGACTGGTACCGTTGGAAGATCGCATGCGACGCCTATGTCGCGGCCTTCCTGGCGCCGAAGGTGGGCGGCGTACCCGCCAACCGCAACATGGTTACGATCCCGACGACGACCCACGTGTGGGAGGCCATGGCCGGGCACAGCCTCTACGGCCCGCTGGTCGCCCGCGTGGACCAACTGGCCGAGGCTGCCCACGCCTTCCACTGGCCGCTGGAGTTTCCCGACATCATGGAGCGCGGCGGCTTCGACGTGGTGGTCGGCAACCCGCCGTGGGAAGTGATGCAGCTTTCCGGCAAGGAGTACTTTGCAACGAGGAAGCCCGAGATTGCTGCTCTTGCTGGCGCTGCGCGCACGAGAGCGATTGAAGCACTGGAGCACGATGATCCAGCGGTATTCCAGGACTTCGTTATTGCCCAACGCGTTTTTGACGCGAGCAATGAGTTTGCCCGTGAGTCCGGCCGATTTGAACTGACGGGTAGAGGAAAGATCAATACCTATGCCTTATTCGCGGAAGTGTTTGCAAATCTTATCGGGCCAACGGGGCGCGCTGGAGTGATCGTCCCGACAGGGATCGCGACCGACGTGACGGCCGCGCCTTTCTTTGCAGGGCTGATCAGGCGCGAAGCGTTGGTTCATCTGACTGCGTTTGAGAACGAAGAGAATATTTTCCCTGCAGTTCATCATGCGTTCAAGTTTGCAATACTTGTACTTTCAAATGAGCCAAATAGGTCCCCGGAGTTTTGCTTCTTTCTTCGAAAGGTGGCCCAACTCGCCGACCCGGAGCGCAATTTTACCCTAACGCCCGACGCCATCGCCCGGTTGAATCCCAACACCCGCACGGCCCCGGTCTTCCGCTCTCGCGCCGATGCGGAACTGACGGCGAAGATTTATAAAAACAGCGGAATTTTTATAGAAATGAATGGCCGAAATGAAATTTCCGCGTTCAGCCCAATCGTCATTCAGAATTTCTTTTCCGGTTCGAACCGCATCGATTCGGAAATATTTGAAAAGTATTTTGGCTGCGGACCAGCGGATAGTATGCTACCGGTATTTCGCGGCGGCGATATATCTATTTTTGATCACAGGTTTGGGATTGATTCCGAAGCAAAGAGTTCAGACAACGAATGGTTTGGAGATGGCCGCTTTGCGCCAAAAGAAGAGGTTATCCGCCGCCTCTCCAGCAAAGGATGGCGGAAAAACTGGCTGATTGGTTGGCGCGATATCGCTCGATCGGTTGATGAAAGGACAGTTATTGCTGCTGCGTTTCCTGTATGCGCCACAGATGACACTTTATCTCTTCTTCTCCCTGGCATTGCAGAATGCAAAATTGCCGGAGCATTGCTTGGCAACCTTAACTCGCTCAGTCTTGACTATGCAGCGCAATCCAAAGTGGGTGGAACCCACATTCGCAAGAACGTCATCGCCCAATTCCCCATCCTCCCACCCACCTTCTACACCGAATCCCGCCTGTCCTTCGTCATCCCCAAGGTCCTGGAACTCACCTACACCTCCCACAGCCTCGCTCCCTTCGCCCGCGATCTCGGCTATGACGGCCCACCCTTCCGCTGGGATGAGGAGCGGCGCGCTCTGTTGCGCGCCGATCTCGACGCCTTCTACGCCCGAGCCTATGGCCTGGACCGGGACGAACTGCGCTACATCCTCGACCCCGCCGACGTGAAGGGGCCCGACTACCCCTCCGAAACCTTCCGGGTACTGAAGGAGCGGGAAACCCGCCAGTTCGGCGAATACCGCACCCGCCGCCTCGTCCTCGCCGCCTGGGACCGGATGGAGGCGGACGGCAGCTTTGCCAACCTTGGTCTCCTCGAAACCGTGTCCGTGTGATAGTTTCCATCGGCACAACCGTTCAGGATGGGGCGATGGGAAAGAGGCTTCGTGATCCGGTGCATGGTCTCATCGTCTTCGACGAGACCGACCCGATCGACGCTCTGGCTTGGCGACTGATCGACACGCCGGAATTCCAGCGCCTGCGCCGCATCCGGCAGCTCGGCGTGTCGGAGTTCACCTTTCCCGGCGCCGTCCATACCCGCTTCGCCCACTCCATCGGCGTGTTCCACACCGCGCGCACGCTGGTGGGCGTCGTGCGCCGGGAGATGAAGCGGCTGGGAAAGGAGTTCGAAAGCCCCAAGGCGGAGGTGGCGCTGATCGCCGCCCTGCTGCACGACCTCGGGCATGGCCCGTTCAGCCACACCTTTGAGGGCGTCCAGGCCTCCCGCGGGGTCAAGCGGCGGCATGAGCGGTGGACGGCCGACATCATCCGCAACCCGGACGGGCGTATCCATCCGCTGCTGGAAGGCCACCGGCCCGGCTTCACCGGGGAGGTCGCAGCCCTTCTGGAGAAGGAAGACCCGGAGGACATCTACCACGCCATCGTGTCCAGCTCCTTCGACGCTGACCGGCTGGACTATCTGCGCCGCGACCGGTTGATGACCGGAACGGGGGCCGGTGCCGTGGATTTCGACTGGCTGATCGACAACGTGCGGGTCGCAGAGATTGAGCTGGACGTCCCGGACGAGGACGGGGACGAGCCGCGCCGGGTGCCGACCTTCTGCCTTACGGCCAAGGCACTGCCGGCGGCGGAGCAGTTCCTGCTGGCGCGGTACACGCTGCATGAGCAGGTCTATTTCCACAAGACAACCCGCTGTGTGGAGAAGATGATCGGCAAGTTGCTTCGCGCGGTGGCAGACTGCGCCGTCGGGGATAATAATGCGGTGGCATCTTCAGGCTTGCTGCCGGATCACCCTCTGATTCGGTTCTTCGGCCCGGATGGCGAAATCGTCACCAACTATCTGGCGCTTGACGACGCGCTGATCCATGGCTCGCTCGACGCAATGTCGAAGGCATCGAACCCAAGCGTCTCCGAGATGGCGGCACGGCTAAAGGAGCGCAGGCTGTACAAAACGCTCGACATCGCAGATTTTGGGTCTGATAAAGGAATCCAACGCCAGCAGTTGCGTCGCATCACGGCGCGCTTCAGGGAACAGATTGAAAACGGTACCGTTATCGTGGATGGGGCGCAGATCGGTATCTACGCCGAGATCGGTGGGGATGAGGACAGAATGCACAAACGCCTGCACATCCTGGATGCTGCGAAACCGGCTGAGATCAGCCGATTGTCCGCACTTGTCGGCGCGCTTGAGCAGAAGAAGGATTTTACGCGCGTCTTTTTCGCCGATGAGGAGGAGCGGGACGTAGCTCGCAAAGGTGGGGGGAAGGCATCATGACGGACAAGCCAGAAGATCGAGTTGCAGCGATCGTAGAGGCTGCCGGCGGGCGACTGGTCAGCCGGGTGCGGCTCCAGAAGATTGCCTACCTGATTGATCAGGTAGCGGAGCCAAGCGGGTTCGAGTACTCCTATCATCACTACGGCCCCTATTCGCGGGACCTCGACAACGCAGTCCTGGATGCCGAGGCGTTCGGAAAGGTGAAGGAGAGTGTCGGCTATCGCCACTCCGATGGCGCCCGCTACAGCATCTTCGAACTGAAGGAATGCGGTGAAGCGAGTCTGGCCAAGAAGGCCAAGGATCTCATCCCCACCTTGGCGGCCACCAATGTTACGGTCCTTGAACTTGCTGCGACCGCGCATTGGCTTGCCACGGCTGAGCGAATCGAGGATTGGGAAAATGAGATCCGCCGTCGTAAAGGATCCAAGACGGAAGGGGGCCGCCTGGATGAGGCAAAGAAGCTTCTGGCCAATATAGGCCTGCCGCCAGCGGAGCGTACCGCCTGATATTCCGGAAAAGTGGATTTGAATAACAAGCGCTGGGGAAATATTCGACATGATCGAATCTCCCCAGTCTTTTATCGTTTCCGAGGAGTGCAGGAAGGCAACTTGGCAGAACGGCTACCGCCGACGCCTGGACGATAAGGACGGCTGGGCGCATTACGCCTCCACCACGGCGAAGGGAACGATCGCGCTGGCCGCCGCCGGGCCGACGGGACCATGGTTCCTCGCCATCGACCACGCCGGCGTGGTCGAGGAATTGGCGCATCCGCACGCCGAGATGCCCGGCCCCGGCGACGCGCGCTACGCGTTCACCACGTTGAGCGCCCTCTACGAGGTGCTGCCCAAGGTCTATGCCCTGGCCGTCGCCCTGCCCGACGGCCCGCTCGAGGCGTTCCGGGACGCCGTAAAGGACCTGCCGAGGACCACCGAGGCCGAGCGCCTCGTCGTCCAGCGCGTCGGCCAGGACATCTTCCGCGACCGGCTGATGACGTACTGGCAGGCGCGCTGTCCCTTGACCGGCATCACCGATCCGGCCCTGCTGCGCGCCTCCCACATCGTCCCGTGGAAGGACTGCCCGGACGATGCCGAACGGCTGAACGTCCACAACGGCCTGCTGCTGTCGGCGCTGTGGGACGCCGCCTTCGACCGCGGACTCGCGACCTTCGACGATGCCGGGCGCCCGGTTCTCTCGCCCGGCCTGGGCACCGCGGCCAGGGGCGAACTCCGCTGGCAGCAGCCCATTCCGCTGACGGACAAGCACAGGATGCGACTGGCGTGGCATCGCACCCATCGGTTCGAGGCTGCCAAGCCGGCTTGACGCGTCGCGGCAGGTCGGCACCCCTGACCGGGGAGCCTCCGCAATCGGCCGTCGCTGCTCGCAGCCTCCTGTCCCACGCCCTCCTACCCAGGCAGGCCGGCGCGGTCGAGCCGGTCGATCAGGGTCCCCTTGCGAGAATGCCGGGCCCGCAGCCGCGCCATGCGAGGGCGGAAGTCCTCGTCCCGGCCATCGCGCTCGGCGAGCGCCTTGAGGTCCAGCAGGAGGTTTACGGCTTGTTCGTATTCGGCGGCGCGTTTGGCCTCGATCCGGTCCTCCACCTCCAGCCAGGCGGCATCGACCCGCGCCGCCAGGACATCGAGGCGGCGCAGCCGGGCCTCCGCCTCGGCGCGCTCCCGGCGCGCCCGCTCGGCAGCGGCGCGTTCGGCCTCGCGCCTCCGCCGCTCCTCGGCACGGGCTTCCGCCGCGGACAGCAGGTCGCCGACACGGCGTGCAGGCAGTGCCGGACCGGATGCGCCGCCCGGCGCCTCCCGGCAGCAGCGGCGCAGTTCACCGGGCAGCGTCGCGCCGTCGCCACGTGCCAGCCGCGTCAGAAGCGCGTCCTTCTCAGCAACGGGGAGCGCCTGGATGAACGCGCCGAGCGCCTCGTCGGTGAGCGGATCGGTGGTCTGCTCATCGCCCTCCGCTGCCACGGCGAGCAGATCCTGATCCAACCGGACGTATTCGACGAAGGCGCGCAAGGCGCCGTCGAGCCGTGACAGACCCGGGGGCCGGGGCGCTTCGGCATCGTCCTCCCCCACCTCGCCGCGCTGCACGGCGAGCAACCACCCGAGATAGAGGCAGCGCAGGTCGCCCTCCAGCAGTTGGGCGCGCAGCGGGGCCAGGGCCGCCATCCATCCCGAACCGTCGTCGGCGCCGTCGATCTCCAGTTCGTCCGCGGTGAACGCCAGCACGAGGCCGTCGCCCTTTCGCTCGGCCCGGAGCGTCCCGTCACAGGCATAGGGGCGAATCCGTTCGGCATCGAACAGACGCCGCGGCAGCCGGACCATGAAGGACCGGGTGTACCAGTGGGCCATGGAGACGTGGAGGTCGAACCAGCGCCCCATCATCTCGGCGGGGTCCGCTTTCAGATCGCCCCATTCGTAATGGTTGGTGAAGCTGGCGGCGGTGATCCTCGCCCGCGTGGAGATGGCGCGCAGCGCCGCCTGGTCCTCGGCGATCAGCGGCCGGTCCACCGCCTGGAACTCGTAGTATTGATACGCGCTCATGCCGGAATCCACAGGAGATCGGGACACGCGGCCGTCCGGCGATACAGAGACGCCGGACGGGGCCCGCCGCGCTCCCCGGAACCGAGTGTGCAAGAAACCATGTCGCGAAACGATCCCCATGTCCATTCACCTGACCCGGCCGATGACCAAGGTCGCCGCCGAGCCGGGCATCTCCGACGCCGCTCTTCGCAAGATCTGTGAGAAGCACCGCATTCCGGCTCCCGGCCGGGGGCATTGGGCGAAGGTCACGGCCGGGAAGCCGCCGAAGCGGGCGCTGTTCCGCGACGTCTCGGACCCGCTGGGCGACCGGATCCTGGATACAGGGCAGTCCCGCAGCGAAGCTGCCGCGGGAGGTGCTGGAGGCTCGCGCCAAGGTGAAGGCAGAGCCCGATCCCACTACGTTCTCTCGGCGCAGTGGCGACCAGGAAGCGGCGTCGGCCATGCCGACGCCGGACGGGCCGGTCACCGCGGTCATTGATTCCACCGGGCTGAAAGTGTTCGGCAAGGGCGAATGGCACCTGGAGAAGCATGGCGGCACGGCTCGCCGATGCTGGCGCAAGCTGCACCTGGCCGTCTGCCCCGATATCGGCGAGATCCTCGCCTCGGTGCTGACGGGCAACGAGGAGGGGGACGCCTCCCCGGTCGGCCCACTGCCCGACCGCATCGAGCGCCCGGTCGGCGCGGTCCTTGCCGACGGCGCGTACGATGGCGAGCCTGTCTATCGTTCCATTGCCGAGCGCGCACCGGACGCCGAATCGAACATCCCGCCCCGCACCACTGCGGTGGTCCGCTGCAAGGTCATGAATGCCACCACCAGCATGGGCATGCCTGTCACTCGCAAGGTCGCCTGATTACCGCTGCCCCAAAGCGAATTCCATCGTCACGCTGACTTGCGCACCAAAGCCCTTTAACGACAATTTTCCCAACGGATGTTATCGTAAAGTGTGCGTGAATCCACGCGAAACATACTACGTTATGTATTTGCCCCAGCTTAAAACCAACTAAAGCACTTGCATGTATCACTAAGGTCGCGTAAAATTCGCCTGAATTCGGCCTTTCTCATCGAGATGATGCATGCCGGAACGGACCCACAAGCTCGCGATATACCTGATCAAAGCGCACGCCCAAACCTACGACGATGCATTCAGGAGCCCACGCGAGCTGCAGCCGGTAAGGCTGAAGGCTGAAAGCGGTGTCATTGGCACCATCTACACGCGCCGATCTTCCATTGGCCGCCCGAAGTGGCGCTCTTTTCTGGAGGAGGGCGCTGATGGCGACCTATCCCACCTAACTTCGGCGAGCGCGGCCGCGGTACTAATGGTCGAGTCAGCCGGTCGCCTGTTTGCGGTTTGCTTTGGATACGGCAACACCTTTCTGCGCGACGATATCGTCGAACGGCGCTTCGGCCTCAAGGTCGCGTTGAACTCGGTGATCCCCGAGAGGATTCGCAGCGTCGATCTGCAGCAATTCGACGACATCACGACCATCACGGTTGCTCAAGCCAGCCGCGCCACCTCACAAGACACATTTGGCTTGGACGTGCAGCGAGATGTGATGCGCGCCGTAACAGGGGAAGTCTCGGACAAGACGTTCGCGATGCGGCTTACGGGCCGCGATGCGCTTGTCGTGCAGGCTAAAGTCGACTTCGCCGGTATTCCCGGCAAGTGCGCCGAAGCGCTGCGTCGCTATGGGATAGACACGTACCGCCAGCACTTCGCTTGGGTTGACCACTTGGCGCAGGTGAGGGACACGGCGCAGGTACGCGCCCTCGACGAGCGTCTCATCAAGGCGATCAAGACCCGTGCGTTCGACAAGCTGCACCTCGCCCCGCCCCGCTTGATCGATTACGAGAAAGTGCTCGGCTTCCGCTATCCCGCCGAGCGGAAAACGAAGAACCTCCACATTGACCTGGACATCACCGACTACATCAGCAGCCGGCCGGCTGACCAGGACTGGACGCTCGACGCTCTCAAAGGACAAAAAATTCGCGCCTACTACGACGAAGATTCGGCAGCAGACTCTTTCAGCGTCTACTCGTCCGTGGTATTTGAAACAAAAGAGGCCAACAGAACCTACGTTTTGAGTTTTGGTGAGTGGTTCGAAGTCGCCGATGGGTATGTGGATGACATTGAGCGCCGGTTGGCCGCGTTGGAAGAGGACGCCGCGCTGCCTCTTCCGGTGTCGTATATCGATGAGCGTGAAGGAGATTACAACGCCCGCGCCGCGAGCGCGCCAAACGCTGACCTCGCCCTTATGGATCAGAAGCTCGTACGTATTAGCGGTGATCCCATTGAGGTGTGTGATCTCCTGAGCCTCACCGGCGATCTGATCCACGTCAAAAGGAAGCTGGCATCCGGCTCCCTCAGCCATCTGTTCGCCCAAGGCGTCAACAGCGCGGACGCTCTGCTTTTTGATCCAGCACTACGCCAGCAAGCGGTTTCCCACCTCCCCGCCTCACACAAGGCGGTGCTCGACAAGGCCTTGTCGGGTGGTGACGTACGCGTCGTCTACGCGATAATCACAAAATCAGCGGACCCCATCAAGACGGCACTTCCGTTTTTCAGCAAGCAAAGCGTCGTCAACGCAGCCGAACGGCTCCGGCGCATGGGCGTCAGCGTCGCCATACGCAAGATCCTTGCCGTTGATCGTCCCGCAGCGATGGCGGCGTAGCCGCGCGTTGGGTCGAGCCGGCCGGTACGCCATCCCTCAGGCATTGACCCAAGAGGGGCCGGCGCCAGACCTGCCAGCGCCAATGCCCGGTTCTGACTCGTGATTTCAGGTCAAGAGAAAGCGGAACATAATGTTCAGAGAAGCCCGCTTCGTCATCGACCCTCCTGCCTGTTGCCCAACCTCGCTGAGGGTACCGGGGCCAGGCGGTTTTGTTCCACCGCCGCAGATTACTTTTGATATGTACCAAGTAGGGCTTGCAGCTCTACACGAAATGACGGATCTCCAGGGTCGGCTCAATCCGATCTTCCTTCTTTTCAGTGAGCTTCTTGTTGCCCGCTCTCGCGAGCTTCGGTGGCGCGACGGTGGTTTTGGCAAAGGGCGCGAAGTCCGCCGCGGGCTCTCAAATTTGTTCGGTCGCTTCTTTGCACGCGCGTTTCTTGAGCGGCACATGGGCTACACATGGTTCGCCCCGGTCGATGGGGCGGCGAGCCAAATTACCTACAACTTGACCGTTGAACGAACGACCCCACTCGGTGACATGCCAGATTGGTTCTGTATGAAGCCGGGGGAAGCTGCGCTAGCAGAAGCTAAGGGATCGTACGCACACGGTATTGTTGGCACGAACCCTGGTCCAATCGTCAAGGCGCAAGAGCAACTCGACAGGGCGGCCGTTTACCATGTGGCGCGCGCGCGCAAGGAAGAAAAGCACGTAAAGCGTTGGGCAATCATGAGCCGCTGGGCCTCAGAGCGGCACAACGTTGACGACGCTGTTTTTTACGTGGCCGATCCCGATCGGCCTGCCAAGGAATTCAGCGAGGAGGAGATGGACGATGCTCTGTTCGAGACCTCGCGAAGGCACCTCGCTCGCATTGCGTCCAGTTTGCGCCTTTCAGAACTGGCGTCGCATCTGGAACGCCGGACGCGCCATCCCATGATTTTCCGGACCAAGCCCGACCTTGGCTCCTACAAAGCAGCTATTGTCCAGCGCAAAGGGATGGATGACCGCAGGTTCATCGGAGTAGTGATTGGCATGCACGGCGTGATCGGAGAAGACATCGACACCGTGATCTCAGACGTTAGGAGCATGCCGTCGTATCTTCGTCGGAACTTTATGTTCTTCGGGATCGATGCTGGCGTGCTGGAGTCTGCTTTAAGCGACGACACAAAACCGGATCTGCCAGACGTGGCGTCTAAATTCCAACACATGTCGGAGGACGAGGCAAGGCAGCGCGGCGAAGTCTTCTATGGCCGCGACGGAACGCTGCTGTGCAATGCCGAGTACATCGACGGTACCGAAAGCATCTCCATTGCCTGATTGTCAATCTCGTCCAGGAGGCTTGCCGGCGACCAGCGTGACTGAACCACGCCGGCTTTCTCGGAGGCTATTCGGCACGAGTCAGAGTGCCGCACCGTGTCGGTTCGGCTCCTATAACCGTAGGCCCATTCCGGTCGCCCTTGCCTGTAGCCCAAATCGACCATATATTGACGCTCACAAAACGCGAACCAAGCAAGATCAAAGCGTTACCCGATTTGGTTGTGGGTCCTAGTCCCCCAACCATCTCTCCTGAGAATCCCGCTCCCAGCAAGGCTTTGCGCCCCGCGATCGGCACGCCGCCCCGTCATCGGCGTGGCCCGGCCAACCGCGTGTGCCAATCCCCTGTGCCAACGGTCCCGCCGCGCCCCGCCCGGCCCGGAGACCGGCATGGCTGTCCTCACCCACCTCGCCCGCCGCGGCGCCACCTACGTCTGGCGCCGCACCCTGCCGAAAGGTTTCGCCGAACTTCGGCGAACTTCGGACTACCGTTTGTCCACGCGATGCCATCTCCTGCCCGAGGCGGCGCGACGGGCGCGCCGCCTGGACGTCGCGTTCGACGCGGTGGTGGAGGCTCTCGGAACCGTGATGGCGGGCGGGCTCACGCTCTCGCTGGAGGAGGTCAACGGCATCGTGCGCGCCGCGCTCCAGCGCGTGCTCGACGAGACCGAGGCCGCCCGCGCGCTGGCCGGACCGCGCAGCCCCGAGGCGGCGCGCGCCGCCGCCGCCGCGGCCCGAGCCGCCCGCCGGCGCGCCGCCGTCGGGTCCCCGCGACGATGCACCGCCGGCTTCGGCGAGCCCGCGCATGAGCGCGCTGCTCGACGGTTTCCTGCGCCATCTGACCGGCAAGGTCCACCCGGAAACCATCGTCGATTACCGGCAGTCGGTCGGCCTGTTCATCGAGCTCGCCGGCGACTGGCCGGTCGACAGCGTGCGCCCGGACCGGGTTCTTGCCTTCCGCGACGGCGTGCGCCGGCTGCCTGCCAAATACGGCCAGTTCCGTGAGTTCAAGGGCAAGCCGCTGCGGGACGCCATCGCCCTTGCGGACAGCATCGACGAGAGCGCCGAGCAGCGCGTCGACGCGCGCATAGCCCGCGGCGAGATCCCCCAGGCCAACCGCATGCATGCCATCCGCGAGGCCCTGGTGCCGCGGCTGTCGATGAAGGCGGCGAACAAGCACCTCACCGCCTTGCGCGCCTTCTTCCAATACGCCCGCGAGGCCGGCCACACCACCGGCGACAACCCCGTCACCAGGGCGTTCTACGCCAAGAGCCTGATCGGCAAGAAGGCCCGCGACGAGCGCGCGGCGTGGGAGCCGGAAGCCGTGCGCGCCGTCCTGCTGTCGCCGGCCTGGACGGGCTGCCGGTCGCTGGCCGAGCGCGCCAAACCCGGCCCGCTGCTCGTCCAGGATGACTTCTACTGGACCTGGCTCGTGCTCACCCATCACCCCTTGCGCCTGAAGGAGGCCTGCCAGTTGATGGTCCGCGACGTCGTCCTGGTGCACGGCATCTGGTGCCTGCGCATCGCCGAGGACGAGAGCGCCGTCCAGCAGCTCAAGACCGACAATGCCGAGCGCCTGGTGCCGGTGCACCGGCTGCTTCCGGAGGCCGGTTTCCTGCAGCATGTCGAACGGTTGCGCCGCGAGGGCGTGCTGGCACTGTTTCCGACCTTCCAGCCCACGCAGGCCAGCCGCTCCAAGCAGTTGACGGAAAGCGTCGCGATCGGGGTCCGCCAGCGTTTCGGCCGGAAGTTCTACAAGAAGATTTCAGCGTATCTGCGCGCCCTCGACCAGCACGAGGACGGCCGGGTCAACCACTCCTTGCGCCACACCATCGATACCATGCTGCACAACGAGGACGTGGCCTCCGTGCGGATCGCCGAACTGCTCGGCCACCAGCGCATGAGCGGCGGCGAAACGACGAGCCGCTACGAGCCGCTATTACAAGGGCGCCACACTTGCCAAGCTGAAGGAGGCGATCGACACCATCGACTACGGGGTCACCGTCGGCGCCGACGGCCGCCTGGCCGCCCGCGCCGAGACAGAGGACAACGGCACGGTGATCCGCTTCGAGCAGCGGCGCTGATCGCGCATCTCCCAACATGTAATTGGATCGCATCACTGGATACGGTCGTAGGGAGAGGGACCCTTAGAACCTATTCCAGTAGGCAGACGAACTCCCGGACGGTGACGGGGCAGACGATGTGGAGCATAGCCTCGTAGGTGATGGCGAGCTTCTCCCAGCGGACCAGGATGCGGCGATAGCGGTTCAGCCAGGAATGCGCACGCTCGACCACCCAACGCCGTGGTTTGGCGGGATGGGCAGACGTGGCGGATCGGTCCCCGCCGCGGCGGCGGATGTGGGCGGTCAGGCCGTAATCGTAGGCGATCTGCCGCGGGCCATCGCAATCGTAGCCCTTATCCAGGCAGAGATGCTGGGGCCGTGCCGCTGTCGGCCTGGGACGCGGCACGACGGTGGCTTCAAGCGTTTGCTCCAGCAGCTTGAAGTCGATCACGTTGGCGCCGGCGACCGCGAGGCCGAGGGGGAGACCGTGGCCATCGGTCAGCAGCGACCGCTTGGTGCCCAGCTTGCCCCGGTCGGTCGGATTGGGGCCAACTTTTTCCCCCGCCCAGCGGCGCCTTGGTCATCGCCCCGTCCACTGACAGCCAACTTCAGTCGATGCCGGTTACGTCCTCGTAGGCCAGCAGGCCCTGGCGCCAGAACTCTTCGAAGACGCGGGCCTCGGCCCACTCACGAAAGCGGCGGTAGGCCGAGGAGGGCGAACAGATGCCGGTCGCTCGCAAGGCTTGCCATTGGCTGCCGGTCCGCAGGATGAAGAAGATGGCGTCCATGGCCGCGCGGTCCGGCACGCGCGGATTATGGCAGCCCAGTGGATGCGGCGGACGCTCGGGCAGCAAGGGCTCCATGCGCTCCCACAACTCATCCGGCAACCACCGGCCGTCGTCCTGGACCAACTTGCCCATGGAAACCTCCGGTCCTGAATGCACCGGAAGTCCAACAGATCAGATCCAGAATGCTCCCTATCGGAATAGGTTCTTAGCGGGAGGGACCGCTCCCGCTTGGTGATTCATCATGCCGCACAAGGCCAACGCCGCTCGCCGTCACCGGCACCGTCACGTTCAGGCTGGATTGCAGCGATCCGGGCCGGCAGAGGGGCGCCATGACGACGCCCCGTGACCGCCCGGTCCCCGGGTTTCCGTGGGCAACCCGCACCGTCCCGAACCGCCAGCTTCAACGACTTGACGGTGCCGCGCGGCCGTCATGCGAGGCACCGCTGCAGGGCGTCCACCAAGGACTGCCCCCGGGCGTTCAGCAGCAGCCCCTCCCCCATGCGGTTCATCGTGTAGCCGAAGCCCAAGCGGTGCGCCGGGTCGGCGAAGCCGAGCGAGCCGCCGGCCCCGACATGGCCGAACGCGGTGGCCGGCAGCACGGCGCTGTCGACGCCGCGCGCGCGGTTGTCCATCGAGCGCATGAACCCGGCGGCGAAGCGCGTCGGGATGCGCAGCGTCGCGTCGTCGTGGGTGGCCGACGTGACCTCCGCCATGGCGGCGACGGTGTCCGGCCGCAGCAGCCCGCCGCCACCGTTGGCCAGCGGCGCGTAGAAGCGCGCAAGGCCGCGGGCGTTGGTGATGCCGTTCGCCGCGCCGATTTCCGCCGCGCGCCCGACACGGCTGTTGAATCCCTTCGGCCGCCAGCCGCCGGTGTTGCGGAAGTAAAGGGCGGACACCGAGTCCGGCTCCTCCGCCACCGCCGCCTCGAAGCGGCTGGCCGGTGCTCCCCGCACCGGGCGGTACGGAATGATCGGCGCGACCCGCCCCTCCGCCGCCTCCGGCAGGCCGATCCAATAGTCGAGGCCAAGTGGCCCGGCGACCTCCTCGGCGAAGACGGTGCCCAGCGAACGGCCTGAGACGCGGCGGACCACCTCCCCGACCAGCCAGCCGAAGGTCAGCCCGTGGTAGCCGGTGCGTGTTCCCGGTGCCCAGAACGGCGCTTCCGCGGCCAGCCGCCCCACCATGACGTCCCAATCGAAGGCCGCGCCGTCCGGCAGCGGCGCGCGCAGGGCCGGCAGGCCGGCGGTGTGGTCCAGCAGCATGCGCACGGTGGTGCCGCCCTTGCCGGCCTGCGCGTACTCCGGCCAGCAGGCGGCCACCGGGCCGTCCAGGTCCACCAGGCCGCGTTCCGCCAGCCGGTGGAGGCACAGCGCCGTCGCCGTCTTGGTGTTGGAGAAGACGATGGACACCGTGTCCTCCTCCCAGGGACGCCCGGTGTCCGGATCGGCCAGCCCGCCCCACAGGTCGAGCACGACCTGCCCGGCCACGGTCACGCACAGCGATGCGCCGACCTCGCCGCGCTCGACGAAGTTGGCGACGAACGCCTCCGCCAATGGCGCGAAGCGGGGCAGGCCGGCGCCGCGCACCACCCCGCCGGGGACCGGCGTCTCGAAGGACCGCACGGCGCTCACCGGCGCTCCGGCGCGCGCGCCGAGTACCCCAGGAGGTAGCGGACGGTCGGGGAGAGCCGCCGCGCCGTCGCCTCGTCCAGGGTGGCGACGAAGTCGGTGAAGCCCCGCAGCCAGGAGCGATTGTAGTTGCACAGGATCGCTCGCCGCGGCCGGTCGGTTTCGTTGGGGCCGGAGCGATGCCACGTGTTCGACAGCCAGATCGCCACCGAGCCGGCCGGGGCCGTCAGCACGCGCTCGTCGTCGCGCTGGCCCTCGGACCACGGCGGCGCCTTGCGGAAGCGATGGCTGCCGGGGACCACCCGCGTGGCGCCGTTGTGCGCGGTGAAGTCGTCGAGCAGCCAGACGTTCTGGACCATCAGCGGGAACTCGGGCAACGGCTCCGGGATCTGGCCGAGCGGCGCGTCGACGTGCCAGGCTCCGCCGCCGGTGCCCGGGCCGATGCTGGTCGCCTGGAAGTCGTGAAGGTTGCAGTCGGCGCCGAGCACCCGCCGCACCAGGTCCAGCACCACCGGGTTCTCGATCAGCGACGCCATCTCCGGCGCCTTGTTGACGAGCTGCCAGACGCGCTGCGAGCGGTCCTGGTCGAACAGGGTCGGCAAGTGGATGAAGGTCTTCGGCACCTTGCCGTAGGGCACCGGCCAGGGCGTGTCGGCGTTGCGGGCGCGGTCGTGGCGCATGCGGGCCAGCAGGCGCTGCGCCTCCGCCTCGCTCACCGTGTAGTGCGTCCGGTAGTAGTCGGCCACCTCGGCATCCTCGGGCCGCTCCTCGCCGTCCTCCGGGCAGTAGGGGTGCACGCGCTCGTGCACCATCAGCGCGTCCACCGTGCGGCGGTAGCGCTCCAGCTCGTCCGGCGGCAGCACGTTCTCAATGACGGCGTAGCCCTCCTCCTCCAACTGGCGTTGGACCGCGTCCAGGTCGATGGACGGCACCGCAAGCGGCATGGCGTTTCCTTCCACTGTTGTTATTGGTCCACTGTTCTCATTGCCCGAGATAGGCGGCCTTGAGGCCGTCGTTGGCGAGCAGCTCGGCGCTGGTGCCGTTCAGCACGACGCGCCCCTGCTCGATGACGTAGCCGCGCGCCGACAGTTTGAGCGAGCGGCGAACGTCCTGCTCGACGAGCAGGATTGTGACGCCCTCGGCGTTGATGTCCGGGATGCGCGCGAAGATCTCCTTGACGACGACCGGCGCCAGGCCGATCGACGGCTCGTCCAGCAGCAACAGCCGCGGCGCCGTCATCAGCGCCCGGCCGATGGCCAGCATCTGCTGCTCGCCGCCGCTGAAGGAGCGGGCCAACTGCCGCCGCCGCTCGCGCAGCCGTGGGAACATGCCGTAGACCCAGTCGAGCAGGCGCCGGCTGCGCGCCGGATCGCGCAGGATGTCGCCGCCGACCAGAAGGTTCTCCTCCACCGACATGTGCGGGAACAGCCGCCGCCCCTCCATCACCTGCGCCATCCCCCGGCGGGCCACCGCGTGCGGCGGCAGGCCGGACAGGCGCTCGCCGCGGAAGCGGACCTCGCCGGCCGTGGCCGGCAGCGTTCCCATGATGGTCCGGATCAGCGTCGTCTTGCCGGCGCCGTTGGCGCCGACGATGCTGACGATCTCGCCCTCCTCGACCGAGAGCGCGACGCGGTGCAGCACGCGCACGTCGCCGTAGCCGGAACTGACGTGGTCGATCTCCAGCATGTCAGTCCTCGTCCTCCCCCAGATAGGCGGCGATCACGTCCGGGTCGGCGGCCACCGTGGCCGGGTCGGAGTCGCAGATCTTGCGGCCGTGGTGGATCACCACCACACGGTCGCACAGGCGCATCACCGCGTGCATGTTGTGCTCCACCAGCAGCACGGTCGTGCCGCCGCGGCGCACCGTGCGGATCAGGTCCATCATTTCGGCGGTCTCGACCGGCGTCAGGCCGGCCATCACCTCGTCGAGCAGCAGCAGCCGCGGCTCCGTCGCCAGCGCCTTCGCCACCTCCAGCCGCTTGCGCCCGGCCAGCGTCAACGTGCGCGCCGGCTGCTCCAGCCGGTCGGCCATGCCGAAGCGTTCCAGCACCGCCACCGCCCGGTCGTGGGCGCGGGGCCGGTCGGGGTGGCGCAGGAAGGCGCCGACCATCACGTTGTCCAGCATGCTCATCTCGCCGAACGGGCGCACGATCTGGAAGGTGCGCGCCAGCCCCAGGCGGCAGATCTCCGGCGGCGGGCGCCCGTCGATGCGGCGCCCGGCGAACCACACCTCGCCGCGCGTGGTCGGCTGGAAGCCGGAGGCCATGGCGAACAGCGTCGTCTTGCCCGCACCATTGGGCCCGATCAGGCCGACGATCTCGCCCTCGCCGACGTGGAACGACACCTCCTCGATGGCGCGCAGACCCCCGAAGTGCTTGGCGACGCCGCGGTATTCGAGCAGCTCCATCACGCCACCTCCACGCCGGCGCGCGGCGCCGCACGACACCCGGTCGCGCGCCGGGCCAGCGCGATCAGGCCGCGCGGCTCGAACCGGATCACCACCATCAGCAGCAGGCCGTAGAGCATCATCGCCGCCCCCGGCGCGCCGCCGGTGACGAAGCGCGCCACCTCCTCGGCCGGCAGAAGCAGCAGCGCCCCCAGCGCCGGCCCCCACAGCGTACCGCGGCCGCCGATGATGCAGATGACGGCGATCTGCACGCTGAGGTGCCCGCCGAACACCTTGTCGGGGCTGATGAACAGCACGTACTGCGCGTAGAAGGTGCCGCCCACCGCGGTCAGCGCGGCGCTCAGCACCGCCGCCTGCAGCTTGCACCGGCGGGCGTTCACGCCGAGCGCCAGCGCCGCCTCCTCGTCGTTGCGGATGGCCGTGAGGTAGTAGCCGAAGCGCGAGCGCAAGACGGCGTAATTGGCGAACAGCGCCACCGCGACGAGCGCCACGACCACCGCGTAGTAGAACTCCTTGCGGGTGTGCTGGAAGTACCAGGGCGCGTCGTGCAGCAGCCGCACCTCCATGCCGCGCGGGCCGCCGAGAAGCTCGTGCGAGTTCTCCACGATCACCCGCAGGATGACCGCGGCGGCCAGCGTCGCCAGCGCGAAGTAGGCGCCGCGCAACCGGAAACACGGCAAACCGATCAGCGCCGCCGCGGCGCTCGCCAGCACCGCGCCCGCCAGCATGCCCAGCCACGGACTGAGCCCGTAGGTGAGGAACAGGTAGGTGGAGGTGTAGCCGCCGATGCCGAAATACGCCGCGTGCCCGAGCGAGAGCTGCCCGGCGATCCCCCCGATGATGTTCCAGGAGAGCGCAAGGTAGGCGTACAGCAGCGTGAGGATGACGACCGAGAGCGTGTAGGGGTTGTCGAACACCAGCGGCAGCACCGCCAGCACGGCGGCGGCGGCGCACCCGATGAGCCGGTCCTGCCGCATGCTCACGCCTCCTCCAGCCCGAACAGGCCGGCGGGGCGGAAGTACAGCACGCCGAGAAAGATGGCGAAGATCATGGCCTCGGAGTAGGTGACCGGCATGAACTGGGCTCCCATGGACTCGATGATCCCCACCAGGATGCCGCCCCAGAACGCCCCGCCCACGGAGCCGATGCCGCCCAGCACGACGACGACGAAGGCGCGGATGCCGTAGGAGTCGCCGATAAAGGGGTCGACCGGGACGATGGTCAGCAGCAGGCTGCCCGCCACGCCGAGCACGGCCAGGCCGAGGGCGAAGGAGACCTGGTAGACGGCGGCGCTGTCGATGCCGAGCACGCTCGCCGCCTCGCGGTCCTGCCCGGTGGCCCGGATCATCCGCCCGATGCGCGTGCCGCGCAGGAAGGTGACGAGCAGCAGCGTCACCGCGCTGGCAACGATGAAGCCGGCCACCTGCGGGTAGGTGAAGATGAGGTCGCCCACCATCACCACCTCGTTCGGCCAGTCGCCCGGCGGGCTCTGGAAGTCCGGCCCGGCCAGGACGAGGAACAGGTTGTCCAGGAAGATCCACAGGCCCGTCGTGAAGATCAGCACCCCGATCGGCTCGCGCGTGGCCTCCTTGCGGTAGATGGGCTCGATCAGCCAGCGCTGGGTGACGTGCCCGACGACGTAGAGCGCGGCCATCACCAGCGGGATCACCGCCAGCGGGTGCAGCCCGAGGTGCCGGCATCCCCACAGCGCCAGGTACATGGCGATCATCAGGAAGGAGCCGTGCGCGAAGTTGATGATCTTCATCACGCCGAACTGCAGGCTGAGCCCGAGCGCGATGAGGCCGTAGATGGCGCCGCTGGCGATACCGTTCAGCAGGGCCTGGGTGATGGTGCTGGACATCGGCCACCGTGTGGCAGGGGAACGGGACGTGCGGGAAGGCGGGGGCGCCCGCCGGCGCCCCCGGAGCGCCTCTACTTGCGCTCGCTCCAGGCCGGGACCGGCCAGGTCATCTCGAAGCCGGCCGGCGTGAGCTGCGGCGGCCACACGGTGTAGTACTTGCCGTCGACGATCTGCTGCACGACGAAGCGCTTCAGCGTGTTCTGGTTCTTCTCGTCGAAGGCGATGTCGTAGCCGAGCAGCTTGGTGACGTCGTTGCCCTTCATGACGGTCTGCGCCAGCGCGTCGCGGATCGCCTGCGGCTCGGCCTTGCCGGCCCGCTCCAGCGCGTCCTTGAGGATCCAGACGTCGGCGTAGGCGGTGACGCCCAGCTCCGTCGGCTCCGTCTTGTGCTCGGCGACGTAGTCATCCCAGAAGCGCTTGGCGAAGGGCGTGGTGACCGCGGACTCGTAGCCGGCCCAGCCGTTGGTGGTGAAGGTGTAATCGGTGCCCTTGACCCCGACGGTCGGGACGAAGGTGCGGTCGACGTGGCCGGCGGCGCTGCCGACCACCGCCATCGCGTCAACCTGCATCTGGCTGATCAGCTTCTGGAGCTGGATGGCGTCGCCGGTGTAGGAGGTGACCGAGATGACGTCGGGCTTGGCCCCCTTCAGCTTGAGCACCAGCGGCCGCAGGTTGGGCGAGTTCGGCGCGTAGGATTCGTCCAGCACCACCTCGATCCCCAGCTCCTTGAAGCGGGTGCGCATGGTCTTGGCGAGATCCTGGCCCCAGTCGGTGTTCTCGTAGATGACGGCGGCGGTCTTCGGCTTGCGGCCGGACTTCTCGCCCGCCCACACCACGAAGTCGACCGAGCTGTCGGCGTTGCCGGAGGACGGGATCTGCGTCGGGCGGAACACATACTTGAAGCCGCGCTCGGTGATGTCGGCCTTGGCGGCGAGGTCGACCAGCCACGGAACCTGGTACTTCTCGGCGACGGCGGTGGCCGGGAAGGTGACGTTGCTCTGGAAGGCGCCGATGATGACCGGCACCTTCTCCACGGTGATCAGGCGCTCGGCCTCGGTGATGCCCACCTTGGGGTCGCCGCGGGTGTCCACCTCGACGAGCTGGAGCTGCGCTCCGCCCATCGACCGGATGCCGCCGGCGGCGTTGATGTGCTTCACCGCGAGGTGCGTCGCCTTGCTCATCTCCTGGCCGATGGACGCCGCCGCCGTGCCGGACAGCGGGATCAGATAGCCCACCCGCACCGGATCGGCGGCGAGGGCGCCGGCCGCGGCCCAGCCGGCCACCGCGAGCGCCGACAGGGCAGTGATCGCGGTCCTCCACGCACGCTGGTTCTTCATCGTCTCTCTCCCACCTTGGTTCTTGTTCCTTCCGGCCGGAGCCGTCGTCAGTCCGCGCGCACGCTCTCCCCGTCCTCCGGGATCGGGACGAGCAGTCGGCGCGCCAGCTTGCCCACGCTGGTCTTCGGCAGGGCGTCGGTGAGCGCGATGGCGCGCGGAACCTTGTAGCGGACGAGCCCCCGGCGGCAGTGCTCGACCAGCTCGGCCGGGCGGACGGCCATGCCGTCGCGCGGCACCACATAGGCGTGGACGACCTGGCCGTAGTAGCCGTCGGGCGCCCCGAAGACCGCCGCGTCCTGGACGGCGGGGTGCTCGAACAGCACCTCCTCCACCTCGCGCGGGTAGACCTTGTAGCCGCCGACGTTGATGGTCTCCTTCTTGCGGCCGGTGATGAACAGGTAGCCGTCGCCGTCGAGGTGGCCGATGTCGCCGGTGTAGAGCCAGCCGTCGCGCAACGCCTCGGCGTCGGCGTCCGGGCGGTTCCGGTATCCGGCCATGACGTGCGGCCCGCGCACGCGGATCTCCCCGGTCTCGCCGCGGCCCAGGCGGCGCGTTCCATCATCGGCGTCGACGATCTGCATCTCGCTGCATGGCACCGCCGGCCCGACCGATCCCACCTTGCGCGCGCCGTGCACGGGGTTGTAGCTCAGCACCGGCCCGGCCTCGGTCATGCCGTAGCCCTCCAGGATGGTGCCGCCGGTCGCCTCCTCCCAGCCGCGCAGCGTCGCTTCGGGCAGGGGCGCCGAGCCGGAGTAGCAGTAGCGCAGGCTGGCGAGGTCGGTGGCGCCCAGGCGGTCGTGCGCCAGCAGGCCGCGGAAGATGGTGGGGCCGGCCGACATCAGCGTGACGCGATGGCGGGCGATGGCCTCGATCACCCGGTCGGGCCGGTAGCGCGGCAGCACCACGAGGTGCGACGCGGCGTAGCACGCCAGGTGCAGGCACATGGACACCGCCGACACGTGGAACAGCGGCATCGAGCACAGCGCCACCTCGCCGCCCCGCTCGGTCGGCAGCACCGCCTCGCGTTGGGCGAGGTTCACCGCGAGCTGGCGGTGCAGAATGTTGACGCCCTTTGAGCGGCCGGTGGTGCCGCCCGTGTACTGCAGGGTGGCGAGATCGTCGTGGCCGGGCAGCTCCGCCGGCAGGCGGGCGGAGCCGGCCGCGTGTTCCATCGCCAGCGCCGTGCCGCTGCTGCCCGCGCAGACCACCGCCGCGACGCCGAGGGCCGCGCAAAACCCGTGCACGTCGGCGGCCACGCCGGCGTCGTAGACGACCAGCCGCGGCCGGGCGTCCTCCAGCATGGCGCCGATCTCCCGCGCCGTGTAGGACGGGTTGAGCGGCACCACCTGCGCCCCGGCGGCGTGCGCCGCGTAGGTGGCGACGACCAGATCCAGCGAGTTGCCCATCACCAGCGCAATGCGCTCGCCCGCGCCGACCACGTCCCGCCATTGCAACGCCAGGCCGGCGACGGCGCGCAGAAGCGCGGCGTAGGTGAGCGTCGTGTCGCCGAAGGTCACGGCGGGGGACTGGGCGTGGCTGTCCGCCGCCTCGGCCAGCATGTGGACGACCGAGGCCGGAACCCGCGGCAGCGTCCCGCTGTCGGCCACCGCCGCCTCAGGCATCGGCGCCGGCCGAGCGCTTGCGGTCGCTCGCCTCCCACACCATGGCGCGGGCGCGCTCGCGGCCCAGCCGCTCGATCGGGTCGCGGTTGTCGATGTGGCCGTACTGGCCCTTGTAGACGGAGTAGCCGCACAGCTCCTGCAGGCGCCGGGGAAACCGCATGGCCGTCTCCTGCGGGATACCGAGCAGCAGGTTCTCCTGCTGGCGCACCCAGCCGGCGCAGTAGTAGCAGGACAGCGCGAAGCGCCGCCGGTCGGTGCGGTTGGCGCCGCCGGCGTGCCAGAGCTGGCTGTCGAAGATCATCACGCTGCCGGCCGGCATCTCGGCGGCGATGGTGTCGTACGTCCCGCCGTACGCGGGCGGCGCGTCGAACCGGTGGCTGCCCGGCACGATGCGGGTGGCGCCGTTCTCCTCGGTGAAGTCGGTGAGCGCCCACAGTGCGTTGATGGCGATCGGCACGTGCGGGCGCGGCAGCGGAATCTGCTGGGTGTCCTCGTGCATGGGTTGCGCCTCCTGCCCCGGCGCCAGCGTGATGGCGGACAGCGAGGACAGCAGGAGCTCCCGGTCGAGGACCGCCTCGGCGACGGGCAGGACATGGTCGTGCAGCGGCGCCGGCCAGAACGCCTCGTCGCGCGCCAGCAGGTTGTAGATGCGGACGGTGCGCCGCCCCTCGAAGCTCGTCCTGGCGAAACCGATCCCCTGCTCGCGCTCGACGCGTTCCAGGGCGTCGACCAGGGCACGGCGGGTCGCCTCGTCGACCGCACCCTCGACGATGGTGTAGCCGTCGCGCGCGATCCGCTCGCGATGCTCCGCTATCCGCTGCTCGTTGAGCATGTCCCCTCCGCACCGTCAGCCGCTGGCCTGGCAGGGAGTGTAGCAGCGCTCCGGACAGCGGATTGTGCGTGCCGTCCATCATCTTTGTGTGCCGCGTCCGGAACGTCGTTTCCGGCGTGCCACCGGATTGCTGTTGCCCGGGTGTGCCCGCCCGTGATCGAATGCGACGAAATGCCGCAACAGATGGCAGTGGGAGGTTGCATGCGCTCCACGTGGACGACGGAGGATGTGCGCGAGCACGAGCAGTTCGCCTACTGGCGTGACGCCATCTGCGACGCGTTCGTGCCGCTGCAGCCCGAAGGCGACTGCGGGCGCTTCCGCGGGCGTATCGACAGTCTGGCCTTGCGCGCGATGCACGCGTCCGTCGTCGAGGCCGATGCCCACCCCGTCCACCTGACCCGCCAGGGCATCCACCGGCAGAGCGAGGTCTCGTTCTTCGCCAATCTGGTGCTGGAAGGCGAGGTGATGGTCGAACAGTTCGGCGAGGCGACGCGGGTGCGCTCCGGCGACATCTATCTGCTCGACACGGCGTCCGCCTTCACCGTCACCTTCGGCTCCCGTTTCCGAATCTTCTGCGTGACCCTGCCCGAGCACCTCCTGCGCCACCGCATGGGGGCGCTGGGGCGCCCGGCCACGTCGGTCCTGCGCGGCGACGCCGGCAGCGGCCGGATCGCGTCCCTCTACATGCAGGCGCTCGAGTCGATCAGCCCGCTGGAATTGGCCGACATCCAGGACATGGCGGCCGACCAGCTCTCGACGTTGATCGCCCGCGCGGTGAGCCGCAGCCCCGACGATCCGGGCGGACCGCGCCGCAACGGCCACCGCACCGCCCTGCAGCGCATCCTCTCCCACATCGACGCGCACCTGGCCGACGAGGACCTGTCGGTGGAGACGGCCAGCCGCGCGCTGTGCATGTCGCGCAGCTACCTCTACCAGGTCCTCGGCGAAGCCGGGCACACCTTCGCGGGATACGTGCGTGATCGCCGGCTCGACGAATGCCGGCGCAGCCTGCAGATGAACCCGCAGGCCTCGATCACGGAGATCGCCGTGCGTTGGGGCTTTCCCGACCAGTCGTCGTTCAGCCGCATGTTCAAGGCGCGCTTCGGCAAGACGCCGCGGGCGGCGCGCGGATGATGAGGTCGGCGGGGATCTGTTGCAAATCCCTCGCCCGCGTGGCCTCGCCGCACCACCCTGTCCGGAGTTGGGTACCCCGTCAGAACCGGTAGGTGAAGAGTTTGCGGCGCTCGTAGACCGCGGCGGCCTCCTCCACGAAGGCGGCGATCCGGTCGGCGCCGTAATCGCGGCGCAGGCGGGTGGCGGCATCGAGCAGAGTCTGCTTGTCCTTGGCGCGGCCGGGCCGCAGCAGCTCGTAGGTCTCCAGGATCACGTCCTGTGGCACGCCGACCAGCTCGGCGGCGCGCTCGAAGTTGCGCGCCAGGGTCTCGCGGCCGGCGGCGCGGGCAATCGCCGCCTGCATCGTCAGGGCCTGCGGGGTGATGGCGAGGTCGGCGAGGCCGACCGCGCCAGCGGCAATGGCGTCGAGCGTGAGGGAGTCGAGCGGCTTGCCCGTGGCAGTCCTCACCAAGTCGGGACGCTTCTCCGACAGCGGATAGTCACCGGTTCCCAGGGCCTGCGGCGGGACAGGGTCGGTCATGGCACGGTAGCTCCCTCAAGGAAGGTGACCGCCACCTGCTCGGGGCTGGCGCCGTCCTCCACCAACCCGGTCTCGATGGCGTAGATGAGGGCGACCTGGGCGTGGTAGCGCGCCCCCATGGCCTCGCCCCGCTGCGGCACGACCACGGGTTCCGGCCACTCGCCCAGCGCCAGAGCCGCGGCGTTCTCGCCCAGGCGGCGGTAGTGGGCCAGCGTGGTGATCGGGGCGTTGGAGAAGAGCTCCAGGTTGTTGTGCGGCAGCCGGTCGTGGCCGTGGATCACCGCGGTGCCCTTGGCCTGGATGCCGATGCCGATCCCCGATCCCGACAGCCGCGCCGCCGCCAAGCCCAGGAAGGAGGTGTCGGCGGTGTGCCGCAGGCGCACCACCCGCGCCGCCAGCCCACGGGCGGCAATGCCGTCGATCAGGTTGCGCAGCACGTCCGACAGGACGTGGCCGGCCAGCGTCTCGTAGAGCCGCGTGCCGAAGGCGGGACTGATGCCGATGACCACCTCGCGCGGGTCGGTGCCGCGCGCCGCCGGGCCCATGGTGCGGTAGGCGATTCGCCCGGCCTCGCGCCGGCTCTGGCGGGCGGCGGCGCGCAGCACCGCGTCGCGGTCGAGAACGTCGCGGATGGCGTGGATCTCGGCCCGCCGCTGCGCCGACAGGCGGTAGCCGGTGCCCGGGCCGCGATAATCGTTGGGATCGTTGACGGCGCTGACGACGCGGCCGCCGCGCACCACTGCCGCGGTCTGCAGATAGTCTCCCGAGACCCGGAGCTTCAGCAGGGACAGCAGGTTGTCCGCCTCCTCGCGGAAGCCGCGCGCCGTCATGGCGTTCAGCACGTCGATGACGGTGATGCTGCGCCGCTGGATGGCGTCGCTCAGCACCGCCACCTCGCCGGGGCGGTAGCTGTCGGTCTCGTCGGAGCCGGAGGCGAAGACGACGCTGTCGAGCCGGGCCGGATCGGCCGAGCCGAGGCCGAGCGCCTCCAGCACGCCCGCCAGCACCTCCACCGCCCGCCGGCGGACCGCCAGAACGGCCGGCTCGTCACGCGGCGTCAGGCCGCCGTCCGCCTCGAAGTCGCGCTGCAGGACCAGGTAGTCCTCCATCTCCTCACCGTTGAACAGCGACGGGTTGAAGGAGTTGTCGTACTTCAGGATCGACCCGAAGCCGGAGCAGATGAGGTCCGAGCCGGCGATCAGGTAGGGCAGGATCTTGGCACCGATGCGGATCTCCGATTCCGACGTGCGCGCGTCGTTGCCGGAGGCGCACTCCAGGTCGAGCCAGACCGCCAGAAGATTCTCCGCCATCAACTCCCGCACGCCGCCGGGAATGGTGGAGGCGAGCGGAGCCCCGTCGATGCCGCCGTTCTGAGTGCCCTGCACCCCCATGGCACGCTGCAGGCACAGGCAGCGGGCCTCCAGGTAGAGGAGCGACTTGCTCTCGTGATAGCCCATCAGCAGCTCCGACCCGGCGCCCGACGTGCACCGCATCTTGATCCCGCGCGAGGCGTAGGCGGCGGCCAGGAAGGCCTTGGACCACGGCGTGTCGTCGCCGTCGACGAAGGTCCGCTCCGTGCCGTAGACCGAGACGGTCTCGGCGTAGGAGGTGAAGCCGGCCATGGCGATGCGCAGCTCCTCCGCCTCCTCCGAGGAGCACTGGAACAGGGTGCCCGACCGACCGACCGCCGCCCCGACGCAGCAGGCGAGCGCGTTGGACCAGGCGTTGCGCGACACCCGCATGGTCGTCTCGATCTCGTCGAAGCCGAAGGCGACGGCGGTCGCCGCGTCGGCCGCAAGCTGCAACGGGTCGTCCTTGGCGTTGGTGACGTGGGCCTGGTTGCCGGGCGTGGCGCGCGCCCGCATCTTGGCGTAGGCGAAGGTGATCTCGGCCGCGTTCAGCCGCGCCACCACGTCGGCGAGCTTGGCCGGCGTCATGCCGCGGGCCAGCCGCACCAGCTCGGCCCGCGGCACGTTGACGTCCACCAGCATACGCGCCACCGTCTGCGACGGCAGGGCCATGGCCTCCGGCGCCACCTCGGGGTCGAGGTGATGGGTGGCGATGAACGTGTCGATCATGTCGAACTCGGCCGCCGACACGCCGTCCATCACGGCGACGGCGCCGCCTTCCAGCGTCAGCCCCGGCTCGGGGTCACGCAGGCCGGCAACCGCGGCGAAGCCGTTCGCCGCGTCCTCCACGGCGAAGCGGTCGAGGCGCAGCGGCCGCTCGTCCCATTCGGCGAAGCGGCGCCAGCGGTTTGGCGTGGGCATGGCAGGCTACCCCTCGATGCGGCGGCCGCCGGTGGCCGCCCGGATGTCCGGGACGCGCGCGCCGGTCAGGCCGGGACCACGTCCATCTCCTCCAGCGCCATCAGCGATTCCGGCAGGACCTGCCCACCGTCGATCACGATGGCCTGGCCCGTGATGTAGGCGGCCTCGTCGCTGGCGAAGAAGAGCGCGGCGTTGGCGATGTCGTCGACCGTGCCCAGCCGCTTCATGGGGATCGAGGCCTCCATCTTGGCGATGTAATCGCCGCCGATGCCGTCCAGTCCCTCGGTCTTGATGTTGCCGGGCTGGACCGCGTTGATGGTGATGCCGTAAGGCGCCAGCTCGATGGCGGCGGTGCGCACGAAGCCGAGCTGGCCGGCCTTGCTGGCGCCGTAGTGCGACCAGCCGGGATAGCCGGTGATCGGCCCGGTGATCGAGGACGTGACGACGATGCGGCCGCGCCGCTTCGCCTTCATGGCCGGCAGGCAGGCGGAGACCGACAGGAAGGTGCCCTTCAGGTTGGTGCCCATGACCAGGTCGAAGTCGGCCTCGGTCATGGCGCCCAGCTTCGCCGCCGGGAAGATTCCGGCGTTGGCGCACAGGATGTCGATGCCGCCCAGCGCCTGCTCCGCCACCGCCGCCATGGCCTCGCAGTCCTCCGGCCGCGACACATCGGCGGCGAAGGCCTCGGCGGTGCCGCCGGCCCCGCGGATATCGGCGGCCACGGCCTCGGCCTCGGCGAGGTGGCGCGACACCGCGAGCACCTTGCAGCCGACGGCCCCGAAGCGCCGGGCGATGCCCCGGCCGATGCCCTTGCTGGCGCCGGTGACGATGACGGAACGGCCTGCGAGTGAGGTGAACATGGGCATTTCTCCTGGCTGGCGGGAACCGGACGGGGGCAGGTGGAGCGGTGGTCAGGAATGGGTCGTCAGCAGCCGCTCGGCCATGGCGAGCGCGCCGCGCGTGTAGTCGACGCCCATCTCCTGCGCCAGCGGCACCTCGGAATGGGAGGCGAGCCAAGCGACCAGCAGGAAGCGGCGCATGGCGACGAAGACGGGAAGCTCGCGCGCCTCCTCGTCCGACAGAGGGGCGACCGAACGGTAGCCGTCCACCCAGGCGACCATGAGGTCGTCGACGATGGGCTCGTGCTCGAAGAAGCTGACGGCGCTGGCAAAGTCGTAGAGGTACCAGCTCACCCCGCAGTCGTCGAAGTCGATGACGCGCATGGTCGCGCCGTCGACCAGCAGGTTGGCCAGCCGCAGGTCCGCGTGGACCAGCCCGAAGCGGTCGCTCTCCGTGCCGAAGCGGGCGAGGCGGCGGGCGATCAGGGCGATGGCCCGCTCCATCAGGGCGGTGCCTTCGGCGTCGAGGCCCAGGCCGGCGCGCCACGGCCCCCACAACGGCCGTTCCCCGAACATGGCCTCGCAATCCCAGGTCTTGCGGCGGAACCCCGGCGGCAGAGGCCAGGAGCGGGCGTGGATGTGCATGCGCGCGGTCAGCGCGCCCAGCGTGCGGAACCACGGCACCAGATCGGCGTTCGGCTCCGGCTCGCGTCCCGGCACGTACTCGAACGCCACGGCGTGACGGGCCGGCCACCCGGCCGGGGATTCGATGCGCTGCAGCAGTTCGCCGTCGCGGCCGGGCACCAGCGCCGGGGTGTCGATCACCCGCTCCGCCTGCAGGGCGCGGATCCACGCCAGCTCCGACCGGATCTCGTCCGGCGTGTGGTAACCGCGGCGATGGACCCGCAGCACCAGGTTGCGGCCGTCGTCGGGGTCGCTCAGGAGGTAGGTCGCATTTTCCGACACGTTGAGAAGCCGGACGTCGCTGCGCGGCGACAGAGACCAGACGGGAAGCGCGGCGCGGACCGCCGCCTCAAGGTCCGTCAGGACCTCCGGAGCATACTCGCCAGCCATGGCCTTCCGCTCTCCCTCCTCGGTTCGGCGGCTTTCCGTCGTGGCGTGCACCACTGTGGTCCACTGTTGGTTATGCCGCTTTCTTTGTGTGAGGTTCATCATGATGCAGCGGTTTGGTGTTGTAAACCCTCCAATCCGGCGTGTAGCATCCAACATTGTTGAGGCGAGTCCCACACAATGCGCGATCGGGCCGGGCATCGCCGGCCGGGACGGACAGGGAGGCGCGGCGGGGCTCGGGGCCCATCCAGCAGGTGAAGGAGACGACGGATGACGCAGTTTTCCCGACGTGCGGTCCTGCAGTTGATCGGCGCCGGCGCCGTGGCGCTGGGCGGCCCAACGGCCCTATCCCGCGCCGCCCTGGCGGCGCGCCCGAAGGAGCTGAACATCCTGTGCTGGGAGGGCTACAACTCCGCGCAGGTGCTCGATCCCTTCCGCAAGAGCCGCAGCGCCACCGTCCGGGCGGAGTCGCTGACCAACGACCCGACGATGATCAACCGCCTGCGCGCCGGCGAGACCAACACCTGGGACCTGATCAACGTCAACAACCCCTGGGCGCGCAAGGTCATGCTCCCGGAGAAGCTGATCAAGCCGCTGCCGCGCGCCGAGTTCGAGCCCTTCTTCGAGACCATGCTGCCGTCGTTCAAACCCCCATACCGCTGGGCGCTCAGCGACGACGGCAAGGAGCTGCTGGGCATGGCGCAGCGCTTCGGACCCTACAGCTTCGTGGTCAACACCGACAAAATCAGCCGCGCCACCGCCGAGGACACCGGCTGGGACCTGTTCAACGACCCCAAGCTCGCGGGCCGCTACGGCATCCTGGAATCCGACGACTGGAACGTCTTCGGCATCTTCGTCATCGCCGGCATCGACCCGTTCAAGCAGCACACCGCCGAAGAGATGGCCGCCTTCGAGCAGACGGCCAAGCGCGTCTTCGCCGGGGCCAGGATGATCGGCGATATCGCCACCATGAACCAGGCGCTGATCTCCGGCGAGATCGACCTGCACCTGACGGGCGGCACCTACTCGATCTCGCCGGCGCGCGCCGACGGCTTCGTCAACCTGCGGGGCATCACGCCGAACAAGGGCCCGATGGGCGGCAAGGGCGGCATCGCCTGGATCGAGATCACCTCGATGGTGAACAACCCGGACCTCTCGCCGCTGGCCGCCGACTTCCTGAAATACGTGCAGGCGCCCGACATCGCCCACACCGTCGCCTTCGCCGAGGGCACCTTCAACCCGGTGACGCAGATGGGCAACCCGGCCTGCTTCAACCTCTTCACCAAGGAGCAGCTCGACGCCATCCAGTGGGACAGCCTGGAGGAGGAGATGGCGCGCTCGGTCGAGTACGACATCGTGCCCGACTACGACCGCGCGCTCGACCTGATGAACGCGGCAAAGCGCAGCCGCGGCTGAACGGACGCCCCACACCGAACGCGGGACCGGCCGGGGCGGCGCGAACCGCCCCGGAACCGGCCGCCATGACCGGAACAGGATCGCTGGGCGATGAGGGATTCAGTGGTGATGCACGAGGACCGACCGGACACCGCGCCGGGCGCCGGCCCCGTTCTCGAGCTGGCCGGCGTGCGCAAGACCTTCGACGGCTTCGTCGCCGTGGAGCGCATCGACCTGCAGGTGGCGGAGGGGGAGTTCTTTACCATCGTCGGCCCGTCCGGGTCGGGCAAGACCACCCTGCTGCGCATGCTGGCGGGGATGGAGCACCCGACCGAGGGCGACATCATCGTGCGCGGGCGCAGCGTGCGCCACCTGCCGCCCAACAAGCGGCCGACGTGCCTTGTCTTCCAGTCGCTGGCCCTGTTCCCGCACCGCACGGTCGGCGAGAACATCGAGTTCCCACTGAAGATGCGCAAGGTGCCGCCCGCCGATCGCAGGGTCCGCGCGCTGGAGCTGATGCGCATGGTCCGGCTGCCGGAAGGCTACTATGCCAAGAACGTCACCAAATGCTCCGGCGGCGAGCGTCAGCGCGTGGCGCTCGCCCGCGCCCTCGCCTACGACCCCGAGATCCTGCTGTTCGACGAGCCGCTGTCGGCCATCGACTACAAGCTGCGCAAGACCCTGGAGAAGGAGCTGAAGGACCTCCACAAGGAGACCGGCAAGACCTTCATCTACATCACCCACAGCCTGGAAGAGGCGATGGTGATGTCCGACCGCATCGGGGTGATGCGCGGCGGCCGGCTGGTGCAGGTCGGGACGCCGGAGGACATCTACACCCGGCCCACCGATCGCTTCGTCTGCGAGTTCATGGGCGAGGTCAATGTGCTGCCGGTGGTGGCGGCGGACGGAGCCTACGTCTGCGCCGGTCTGACCGGGCGGTTCACGCCGCCGCCGGGCGGGCCGCAGCCGCCCAAGGGCTTCATCGTGGTGCGGCCGGAGTTCCTCCACTTCGTCGAGGACGACGACACGACGACCGAGAACGTCATCGTCGGTACCATCTACAACGAATACTCCCTGGGCTCGCGCATGCAGTACCAGGTGCGCGTCGGCGACAAGACCTTCATCGTCGAGCAGTCGCGGCGCCACGCCTGTTCGGGCGCGCCGGACCGGCCGGTGCGCATCGGCTGGCACGCCCGCGACGCCATCTTCGTGGCGGAGTGACGGCCATGGCCACCGACATGCTCGAGGCCCCCGCCCCGTCCGAAACCGCGCCGCGGCCGGCGCCGGGTTCCCGCGCGCTGGCCTTCCTGTCGGCCGGCGCGCGTTGCGCGCTGCCGGTCTACCTGCTGCTGGCGGTCGGCTTCGCCGCGCCGCTGGTGGCGGTGGTCGCCTTCTCCTTCGCCACGCCGCGCTCGTTCGACGTGTTCGCGACCTTCACGCTGGAGAATTACGCCACCATCTTCGACCCCGCCAACACGGTGTGGCTGTCGTTCGCCTGGTCGCTCGGCTTCGCCGCCTTCACGGTGGCGCTGCTGGCGGTGGTCGCATACCCCATCGCCTACGGCATCGTCCACCTGTTCGGCCGCTGGTCGGGGCTGGTCGGCATCCTCTTCGTCTTCCCGCTGTTCATCTCCGAGAACGTCCGCCTGTTCGGCTGGGTGTTGTTTTTCATCCGCAACGGCGTCCTCGACGGCAGCCTCAAGGCGCTGGGTACGGATGGCGGGCCGGACGTGCTGTTCACGCCGGGCATGATCCTGTTCGGCATGGTCTACACCTATCTGCCCTTCATGCTGTTCCCCACCGTGCTCGGCCTGTCGCTGGTGCCGCGCGACGTGGTCGACGCCGCCCTCGACATGGGGGCGACGCGCCTGCAGGCCTGGCGCGAGGTGGAGTTGCCGCTGGCCATGCCCGGCCTGCTCATCGGCATGCTGCTGACCTTCGTTCTCGCCGCCGGTGCGGTGGCGGAGGCCAAGGTGCTGGGCGGCCAGTCGGTGATCGTCATCACCCACGACATCGAGATCGCCTTCACCTACTCGCAGAACTGGCCGCTCGGCTCGGCGCTGGCGGTGCTGCTGATGCTGATCATCGGCGGCCTCACGCTGGCCGCGCTGTCGCGGCTCGACCTCGACCGCATTCTGGGTCGCAAATGAGGGAGGCGCCGTGATGAACCCGCAAGAGCAGCGCCTGCGGCGTGCCCGCCTCATGACCGCCGCGTGGACCGGCTTCGTGCTGCTGGTGATCTACCTTCCGGTGCTGTGCAGCGCGCTGGCGTCGCTGGGCAAGGGCCGCTACTTCCTGTTCCCCATCCGCGGCTGGTCGGTCGACTGGTGGGCGCGCACGCTCGATTCGATCGAGATCGGCATGCTGCTGCGCACCTCCCTGGCGCTGGCGGCGGCGGTGACGGTGGTGGCGGTGGCCGCCGGCTTCTTCGGCGCGCTGGCCTTTGCCCGCTACGACTGGTCGGGGCGGCGCCTCTACCAGAAGATCGTGCTGCTGCCGATCTTCTTTCCCCAGCCGGTGCTGGGGCTGGCGCTGCTGCTGTGGTTCAACGCCGTCGGAATGGAGATGTCCTGGCGGACCGCCATCGTCGCCCACCTCGTGTGGATCGTGCCGGTGGTGACTCTGGTGATCGCCATCAAGGTCTACGGCTTCGACCCCGCGCTGGAGGAGGCCGCCTTCGACCTCGGCGCCTCGCGCCTGCAGGTGCTGCGCGAGGTGACCCTGCCGATCCTGTGGCCGGGCATCTGGTCGGGCGCGCTGTTCGCCTTCCTGCTGTCCTGGGGAAACTTTCCGCTGTCGCTCTACACCACGGGCGCGGACTCCACCGTGCCCGAATGGCTCTACGCCAAGATGATCGCCGGCTACACGCCGATGGTCCCCACGCTGGGCACGATGAGCACCATCGCTGCCGCGTCGGCGCTCGGGATCGGCGCGCTGGCGGCGATGCTGATGAAGCGGCGCCGCGCCGCCTGAGGAGACGTCCATGCACGATTACGGCTTTTTCTCCTACGGATCCAAGCAGGAGATGATCGAGAAGTCGATCGCCTATTGGAATCCCGACAAGACCCGGTTCTGGCAGCAACTCGGGGTCGACCTGGTGATCGACCGGCGCGAAGGGTACTTCCTCTACGACATGGACGGTGCCCGGCTGATCGACGTCCATCTGAACGGCGGTACGTACAACCTGGGTCACCGTCATCCGGAGCTGGTGGCGACGCTGAAGCAGGCGCTCGACCACTTCGACATGGGCAACCACCACTTCCCGTCGCTCGCCCGCACCGCCTTTGCCGAACGGCTCGCCCGGACGGTGCCGTGGGCGCGCTGCTACACCCTGTTCGCGGCGGCCGGCGGGGAGGCGGTCGATCTCGCGCTGAAGACCGCCCGCGCCGCGACCGGCCGGCGCAAGATCGTCAGCATCGTCAAGGGTTACCACGGCCACACCGGGCTGGCCGTGTGCACCGGCGACGAGCGCTTCTCGCGGCGCTTCCTGTCGGAGCGGCCGGCGGAATTCGTCCAGGTGCCCTTCAACGACCTGGAGGCCATGGAGGCGGCGCTCGCCGGCGACGACGCCGCGGCGGTGATCCTGGAGACCATCCCGGCGACCTACGGCTTCCCCCTGCCCGCCGAGGGCTACCTGCAGGGGGTCAAGGCGCTGTGCGAGGCGCACGGCACCCTCTACATCGCCGACGAGGTGCAGACCGGCTTGATGCGCTGCGGCACGCTGTGGGGCTACGAGGGCTACGGGATCGTGCCGGACTTGGTGGTGTCCGCCAAAGGGATCGGCGGTGGCCTCTACCCCATTGCGGTGGTGATGGTGCGCGGCGAGGCGGCCGGCTGGCTGGAGGAGGACGGCTTCGCCCACATGTCGACGGCGGGCGGCGCCGAACTCGGCTGCATCGTCGGCATGGCCGTGCTGGAAATGACGCAGCGCCCCGATGTGGTTGCCAACGTCCACGCCGCCACGCGCCACTTCAGCGATGGGCTGGCCGACATCCGCTCCCGCCATGGCGATTTCTTCGCCGGTGTGCGCCAGCGCGGCCTCGTCATGGGGCTGGAGTTCGCCCATCCCGAAGGGGCGAAGTTCGTCTCGCGCGCGCTCTACGAGAATGGCGTGTGGGCCATCTTCTCCACCCTTGACCCGCAGGTGCTGCAGTTCAAGCCGGGCATCCTAATCGAGCCAGCCCTGCGCAACGAGGTGCTGGAGCGGCTCGAGGCGGCGTTGCCGCGGGCCCGGCAGCTCGCCGCGGAGGCCAAACGGGCGGCGTGACCGCCGCCGCCCGGGCCGGCCCGCGGGCACTAGCGCGGCAGGTAGCCGAGCAACTCGTCGGCGCTCATGACGTGGCCGTAGATCATGTTGATGATCTCCAGCTCCTTTAGGTGCAGCTCGTGGGAGCCCGCCGCACAGCCGTCCTCGACCACGATGACGTCGAAGCTCTCGTCCGCGAGGCTGCGCACGGTCGAGGACACGCACTGGTCCGTGAAGATGCCGCAGCAGACCACGTGCGTGATGCCGATGTTGGACAGGAGGAGGCGCAGGTTGGTGCCGGTCAGCGCACTGTCCGTGGTCTTAGTCACCACGATCTCGTCGTCCCGCGGCGCGATGGCGGCGACGATGCGCGAGGGCTCGGTGTCCTCGGGCAGCAGAAGGTTGTTCCAGCCCGGCTTCTTCTGGCTCAGCGAGCGGTCGCGGCCGTCTCGGGTGCGGCAGGCGATGCGGGCGTGCACCACCTCCAGCCCGGCGGCGCGGAACGCCGCCTGGAGGCGGGCGACGGTGGGAATGACGACATCGCGCATGCGTTCGTGGAAGGGCGTCCATGCGTGCCAGCGTTCCAGGGCCGCCCCCGACAGGCTGGCTGGATCCTCACGCTGCAGGTAGACGTTCTGCACGTCGATGCACAGCAGTGCCACCCCGCCCCGGGTCAGGACGGGGTCCTCGGGTTCGGGAGCGCCCTGGTAGTAGAAGGAGCGATGCGCGGTCTTCCATCTCTGCATGCCATCCTCGCAACGGCTTGGAAATGTGGTAAGAGGCTCGCCCGGGGGCGTGAACATGAAGAATGTGCAATGAATCTTGTGGAACATGCAACGGCCGGCGCCGACCTTCCGCGGCGCAAAGAGACTGAACCATGACGGACATGACGGACACACCCAGGCAGCGGCTGCGCAAGGACCGGCGGCAGGAGCGCATCGTCGCGGAGCTGCGGGCGCAACCGACGCTGCGAGTGTCGGAACTGGCGACCGACCTCGGTGTCTCGACCGAGACCATCCGCCGCGACTTGGACGAGCTGGAGTCGCGCGGCCTCATCAACCGCACCTACGGCGGTGCCGTGCGCCCCTTCGGCCTGGAGCCGACGATCGCCGAGCGCCACCGCATGATGGTGGCCGAGCGCGAGGCCATCGCGACCGAGGCGGCGCGCTATGTCAACCATTCCGACGTTCTGATGATCGGCGGCGGCGCCACGACCGTCCACATCGGGCGGCGGCTGGCGGCCGAGAAGCGCGATCTGACCATCATCACCAATGCCTTCGGCGTGGCGACGGTGCTGGCCGTCAACCCGACCTTCACGATCTTCATGTGCCCCGGCCGCTACAACGCCCACGAGGGGCTGATGGCCGGGGCGGCGACGGTGGAGTACCTGGCCGGGTTCTACGCCAACCATGCCATCCTCGGCGCGACGGGCATGACGCCGGAGGGTCCGAACGAGGCCGATGCGGACGCCGCGGCGGTCTACCGCGCCATGATGGGCCGCTCGGCCGAGACCATGATCGTGGCCGACCACACGAAGTTCGACCAAGTGTCGCTGGCCCTCTATTTCACCTGGGCCGACGTCACCCGGCTGGTCACCGACCGGGTCCCGACGGGGCCCTTGCGCCGGTCGCTCGACCGCGCGCGCGTTCACTTGGCGGTCAACGGGCCCGAGCCGCCCTGAGCGGGGCCGGCCCGGCGGCCGCCGTCGGCGGAAGGGGGAAGGCGATGATCCTGAAGGACAGAATCGCGGTGGTGACCGGGGCCGGGTCGGGCATCGGGCGCGCCGGGGCGGAGATCATGGCGCGCGAGGGCGCGGTGGTGGTCGTGGCGGACCGCGACGAGGCGGCCGGCCAGTCGACCGCCGAACGCATCCGCGCCGCCGGTGGGCGCGCCGAGCCCTTGCGCGTCGACGTGTCGGTCGATGCCGACCTGGAACGCATGGTCGCTTTCTCCGTCGACACTCTCGGGCGAATCGACATCCTGCACAACCACGCCGGCATCCAGGTCGGTGGCACGCTGGAGGAGGTGGGCCCGGAGGACATGGATGCGTCCTACCGCCTCAACACCCGCGCCCATTTCCTGGCGTGCAAGCTGGCGGTGCCGCATATGAAGGCGCAGGGCGGTGGCGTCATCCTCAACACCGCGTCCAACTCCGGCGTGTTCCTCGACCACGGCATGCTGGCCTACATCACGTCCAAGGCCGCCACCATCATGATGACCAAGCAGATGGCGCTCGACTACGCCCGCCACAACATCCGGGTGAACGCACTGTGCCCCGGCTTCGTCGACACGCCCTTCAACGAGCCCTACGCACGCCAGATGGGCGGCCGCGCCGCGCTGGAGCGCTACGTGCGCGAGACCATTCCGCTCGGGCGCTGGGCGACGGTGGAGGAGATCGCCGAATCCATCCTGTATCTCGTCTCCGACCGCTCCGCCTACATGACCGGCCACGCCTTGGTCGTCGACGGCGGCGAGTGCATCGCGTGATGGTTCCGTCAGATGTCGTGCCGCGCCCGGGCCGGCGCCGCAAGGGACCCCAAAGGGCGAACGCCGCGCCCTACGCGACGGCGAGCAGGCCGCGCTGGTGGCAAGATGGACCGAAACCTGCCGGAACTGCCGACAAGGCCGACGCCGAACGTGAACTGTCGACGATCCTGGAGGCGGAGATCGCGGACGAGTCGGTGGTCGCGTTGCACCCCGCTGCTGTCGAGACCTACCGCCGAAAGATCGAAACCCTGCACAAGGGGTGGTCCGACGACGGCGAGGCGCGCCGAGAAGCCATGAACGCCATGCGGGCACTCATCGCGCGCATTGAGATCACGCCCGGCGAACGCCGTGGTGAAACCCACGTCAGGAATCTGGGGTAGATCGAGGAGCTGCTCGGCCTCACACAGCCAAAGCTGGATGAGGCCTGCAGCACGGTCGCCAGGACTGCATCGATGGCAGCAACGGCAGGACTTGAACCTGCGGCCTTAGTTATGCGCCCACCGCCCATTTGCTCCTTTAGGACTGGCCCGAGAGAAATGTTCCTCTCCCAAAGTCGCCACTTTCTTCCGCCAGTGAACAATGCCAATCTGGTGCTCCACGCACGGCGAGCCGCCGCGGACGCCTCCTCGTTGGGAGACGGATTCTCATATACTCAGGGGGTAGGCTCCCCGTCCTGGCCCCCAACCAACTCTCTTTCCAATATTCCTTCCAATCATCACGCCGGTCCCGGCGAACGGCACCGGACGTGCAGCCGCTCGCCGCCGCGATCGTACGGATCGCCGCCCGTTGCGAGGTGTGCTCGTACACCATCCGAATCGCGCGCTCACGGACGCCGAAGGCGACTCCGGGAAATGTTGGCTTCCGTTATCGTGAACTCAGCTTCAGAGGGCGCGGGGCATCCGGCCAATCCGGCGCGGTTCATCCGGCCCGCTGGGCCGCGTCCCCCGAGGTGGTGTACGAGCTGTGGGTAAGCGGCCCGCCGCAGCGCCCCCCAGAGCTGGCGTAGGCGGGCCGCTTATCCACAGTG
>NZ_KE386930.1:41517-114914 GCF_000429625.1 Azospirillum halopraeferens DSM 3675 | reverse complement strand
AGTTCAAGCGGCGCACCGATGTCGTCGTCATCTTCCCCAATGAAGCGGCGATCTTCCGATTGGGAGGGGCCATCCTGCTGGAGCAAAATGATGAGTGGGCGGCCAGCCGCCGCTACATGAGCTTGGAGACCATGACGCCACTGGGGCATAATGACGTTTCCAGGTTGTCCGCCGTGGCAACCTGACCCGGCTCAACCCGCCGGAGAGCGATGACCAACCCCTTCGCTCGTACACCACGTGCCGGGGCACGATCAAGGTGGGCGCCGGCAGCGCGGAAACGAAGCTGTTCTGGCAGGCACTGGCTCTTCCAGGACTTCAGAAGAACCAGCGTTTCCAGCGCGAACTGGCGGAAGGCGCACGAACGGCCATCGTTAAGCGCCCGGATGGTGAGGTTCTTGGTAAGGTGCCAGTCATCCGTTGGGATGTGAACACTCACGACCGCACCATCGCGCGGATAGCTCGCGGTTTGTACTATCATGAATTCCGGACAGTGCTATCCCATGATACTCCAATATCCACACATTATATGCAGGAACTTGATGCGGAAATGCGTGAGGTTTTCAGCGCCGGTCAGATCCGGCAGGTGGGAACGGCATTCGAGTACTCAGTCTTACGAGTGGACGACGATCCCAAAGCAACAATGTGGCTATTCAATTTTTACTCTGGCCGCCATGTTGCCGTTGCAGCTACCGGGCAGATGGCTCTGGACGATGATGGTGAGGACTGAGGTTAGCTGAATGCGGCTGATGGCAACGAGGCACTGTAGCGAAAAGGAGCTATGATCGCCCTGAGCGGATCATGAGCGGAAATGGCGCCCCAGTCGCCGGCGCCGCGCAACCTGGTCTCGGTCGTGGACCGCCTCGAAGCGTTGCACCGCCTTGCCATCGACCGATCCGTGCAGGGACAGGCGCCTGAGGTGGCGTTCGAGCGGCTGGCGGCCGAAGGCGTGCGCATGACCGTGCATCACATCCGCGACCTGTCCCGGGTTCGCCGGCATGCGCTGTTGGCCGCGACGGCAATCCGAACGGAGACGACGCTGACCGACACGGTGCTCGGCATGTTCGACAAGCTCATGGTTTCGCTTGGTCGCCGTGCGGAGAACCGCACAGCGGAGAAGACCCTGAAGTCGTTCAAAGAGACGCAGGGCTAGCTCCGGACTCTGGTCGCCGCCTGCCGCGCTGATCAATGCGCGCGAAGGCGGCCGAGACCCATTCGAGGCGCTGGACAAAAGCATCGGCTGGTACAAGTTCGTGGCCAGCGTCGCCGACGCCGAGATGCTGGCGCGGCCGGACACCACAGACCCGCAGGCTGATCTGCTGGGACGGTACCCCACCATCTGCGTCGTCGCGCCAACACTGCCGGGCGCGTTCCAGTTCAAGGACGGCCCCGCGGTTGTCGCTCCTGCGGGCGCTGGAGGTGCTGCGGGCCATGCACGCCTCGGGCAAGTGCAGCCTTGCCGGCCAAGCCGCCGACCGGCTTTATCCGCCGGTCCTGGCGCCGCTTGGTCATGTCCGGCGGGGTGATCGATCGGAAGGCTTACGAGATCTGCGCCCTCTCGGAGCCGCGCGACCGGCTACACGTCGGCGACGTCTGGGTCGAGGGAAGCTGCCAGTTCCGCGACTTCGAGTCCTGCCTGGTGCCGGGACCGACCTTCAACGCCTGGCGCGAAGAGAACGCGCTGCCCGTCGCCGTCCGCGATCTCAAGGACCACCGGCTTTACCTCTTCCTGGGGGATGAGGCCCCGCCGACGCTCCGGCCTCTGATCAACAGCGCCATCGATGTCGAACACTTGGCAACCCACCGGGAGGAGTTGCTGCGGCTGACGACCTCGATCCGCGCCGGCACGGTAACCGTCTCGGCCATGTTGATGCGCTTGGCAGCCTATCCCCGGCAGAATGGCTTGGCCCTGGCACTGCATTTCCGTGTCGTCACCTCGATAGGCGCCCCCCGGCGCCGGTCAGCAGATGCGCGGCAGCGGGTCGCCGACCGGCCGGTCGACGAGGCGGGTGCCGCCGAAGGGCGTCTCCATCACCACACGCATCCGCGGATCGTCGGTGACGGTGCCAACCAGCGCGGCGGCGCGCCCGAGCGGGTGGGCGCGCACGGCGGCCAGCCCGGCCTCCGCCTGGTCCGGCGGCAGCACCGCCACGATCACCCCCTCGTTGCCCAGGTACAGCGGGTCGAGGCCCAGCAGGTCGCACAGGCCGCGCACCTCGGGGCGGACGGGGATGGACTCCTCGACGACGCGCACGCCGGCCCGCGATGCCTCGGCCAGCTCGTTGAGCACGGCGGCGACGCCGCCGCGGGTGGCGTCGCGGATCAGCCGGGTGCCGGGGGCCGCCTCCAGCAGCGCGGTGATGACGCCGGTCAGCGGCGCGCAATCGCTGTCCACCGGCACCGACACCGCCAGCTCGCCGCGGGCCGCCAGGATGGCGGCGCCGTGGTCGCCCGAATGGCCGCTGACCAGCACCCGGTCGCCCGGCCGCGCCCGGTCGATGCCGGGATTCAAACCGGCGCGGATGACGCCGACGCCGCTGGTGGTGATGAACAGCTTGTCGCAGGCCCCCCGCGCCACGACCTTGGTGTCGCCGGTGACCACGCGCACCCCGGCTTCGCGCGCCGTCGCCGCCAGGGACGCGGCGACGCGGCGCAGCGTCTCCACCGGCAGCCCCTCCTCGATCACCACGGCGCAGGACAGGGCGACCGGCACCGCACCGCCGACCGCCAGGTCGTTGACCGTGCCGCACACCGCCAGTCGGCCGATGTCGCCGCCGGGGAAGAACAGGGGATCGACGACGAAGCTGTCCGTGGTGAAGGCCAGCCGGTCGCCCCGCGCGACCAGATCGGCCAGCGGCAGACGGGCCTGATCCTCGGCCGCCGCCGGGACCGCCCCGGCGTCGTCGAAGGCGGCGAGAAACACGTCCTCCACCAGGTCGCGCATGGCGGTGCCGCCGCCGCCGTGCGCCAGGGTGACGGTGGCGGCGGACAGCCGGCGCCGGGCGGTCATGCCGCACCCCGCAGGCCGCCGTACTGGCGATACGCGGCGCACGCCCCCTCCGACGACACCATCAGGGCGCCGACCGGGGTTTCCGGCGTGCAGGCGGTGCCGAACAGCTTGCACTGCCAGGGCTTGAGCACGCCCTTCAGCACCTCGCCGCACTGGCAGGCGGTGGGATCCACGACGGTGACGCCCTGCACGGCGAACCGCCGTTCGGCGTCGAAGCGGGCGTAGCGCTCGCGCACCCGCACGCCCGAGCGGTCGATGCTGCCCAGCCCCCGCCACTCGAAGAACTCGCGCAGTTCGAACACCGCGGCGATGGCCTCCAGGGCGGCGGGGTTGCCGTCCTCCGGCACGATGCGGGCGTACTGGTTGGCGACCGCCGCCGCGCCGCGGGCGATCTGCTCCAGCAGCATGGACACCGCCTGGAGCACGTCCAGCGGCTCGAACCCGGCGACCACCAGGGGGCGGCGGTAGCGCTCGGCGATGAAGCGGTAGGGGCGCAGGCCGATGATCATGCTGACGTGGCCGGGGCCGATGAAGCCGTCCACCGTCATGCCGGGGCTGTCGAGCACCGCCCGGATCGTCGGCACGATGGTGATGTGGTTGCAGAACAGCGAGAAGTTGGCGATCCCCTCGCGCTCCGCCCGCAGCACGGTCAGGGCGGTGGCGGGCATGGTCGTCTCGAAACCCAGGCCGAAGAACACCACCTCGCGGTCGGGATGGCGGCGCGCCAGCTCCAGCGCGTCGAGGGGCGAGTAGACCATGCGGATGTCCGCCCCGTCCGCCTTGGCCTGCAGCAGGGTCTTGCGCGACCCCGGAACGCGCATGGCGTCGCCGAAGGTGGTGAAGATCACCCGCGGGTCCCCGGCGATGGCGATGCAGTCGTCGATGCGCCCCATGGGCAGCACGCACACCGGACAGCCCGGCCCGTGCAGGAACTCCACCCCCGCCGGCAGCACCCCGGCCAGGCCATGGCGGAAGATCGCGTGGGTGTGGCCGCCGCACACCTCCATCAGGCGCACCGGCCGGTCCGCGTCGGCGCCCAGCCGGTCGAGCTGCCCGGCGATGCGGCCGATCAGGCGGCGGCCGGTGTCGCGGTCATGGAAGGGCGCCGTGGGATCGCCGGATCCGGCGGACGCGGCGGGGTCGGTAACGGACGTCATGGCGTGGCCTCCTGCGGCGGCGCCGGGCGCCGGCCGGCGAGCCGGGTGTGAACGAGATCCCACAGGATGTGGTAGGCGAGCAGATGCACCTCCTGCACCCGGTGGATGGACCGGGTGGGCACCACCAGGCAGACGTCCACCGCCCGCGCCATGGCGCCGCCGTCGCCGCCGGTGAAGCCGATGGTGACGATGCCGCGCCGGCGCGCCGTGTCGAAGGCGGCCAGCAGGTTGGCGGAGTTGCCGCTGGTGGAGAAGCCGACCAGCGCGTCGCCGGGCCGCCCGCGGGCCAGCACCTGGCGCACGAAGACATGGTCGAAGCCGACGTCGTTGCCCACCGCCGTCAGCATGGCGGTGTCGGCGCCCAGGTCGACGGCGGGCAGCGCCGGGCGGCCGGTGGTCACGGGGTGCACGAACTCCACCGCGAGATGGGCGGCGTCGCAGGACGAGCCGCCGTTGCCCATGGTCAGCACCTGGCCGCCGCGGGCGTAGGCGTCGGCGATGAGCCCGGCGGCGCGCAGCAGGCCCGCCGCCTCCCCGTCGATGAAGGCGCGGACCACCGCCAGATGGTCGTCGGCCTTGCGCCGCACCGACGCCAGCAGGGCGTCGGCGCCGTCGCCGCCGTCCGCCCCGTCGTCGTCGGGGTAGAGGGCGGCCAGGGCGTCCGCGGCGGCGGTCACGGCGCCACCGACGGTGCCGGGGAGGGCTCGATGGACGCCCGGATGGCGGCGATCTCGACCTCCGCCTCGCCGATGGCGGCGAGCACCTCCAGGGTGGCCCGCGCCTCCTCTTCGTCGATGATGCTGAGCGCGAAGCCCACGTGCACCAGCACCCAGCGGCCCACCAGTTGGTCGGGGGTGCCGCCCGGTTCGGCAACGCACTGCACGTCCACCGTCCGGCGGACGCCGGAGACGTCCACCGTCGCCAGGCCGGCGGCGGCGTCGACGATGGCGACGATGCGGCCGGGTATGCCCAGGCACATGAAAGGGTCCTCCGTCAGTGGGTGCGCCCGGCGCCGGGGCCGCCGCGCTCGATGCCGTAGCGTTCCAGCTTGGCGCGCAGGCCCATGCGCGACAGGCCCAGCTCGTCGGCGGCGCGGCTCTTGTTCCAGCGGCAGCGCACCAGCGTCTCCATGAGGATGCCGGCCTCGATCCGCTCGATGCGCGCCTTCAGGGGGCCGCCGGCGGCCAGCGCCTCCATCATGGCGCCGCCGTCGCCCGACGGGGTCCGGCGCTCCGTGGCGTTGGCCGCGGCGCCGCGCAGGACGTGATCCGACAAAAGCGCGGCGTCGGGGCGGTCGCCCCGGCACAGCACGATCATGCGCAGGATCTCGTTCTGCATTTCCCGCACGTTGCCCGGCCAGTCGTAGGCTTGCAGGCAGGCCAGCGCGTCGGGGGCGAAGTCGGTCATCGGCTTGCCGTGGGCGGCGCCCAGGTGGACCAGCAGGTGGCGGGCCAGCACCGGGATGTCGGCCGGGCGTTCGCGCAGCGGCGGCATGGTCAGCACCATGGCGCTGAGCCGGTAATAGAGGTCCTCGCGGAAGCGGCCGGCGCGCACCTCGGCCAGCAGGTCGCGGTGGGTGGCGGCGATGACGCGCACGTCCACGGTCCGCGTCTCGTTGGCGCCGACCGGGCGGATCTCCCCTTCCTGGAGGAAGCGCAGCAGCTTCACCTGGAAGGCCGGGGAGATGTCGCCGATCTCGTCCAGCAGCACCGTGCCGCCGTCCGCCTGCTCCAGCAGGCCGGTGCGGTGGCTGTAGGCGCCGGTGAAGGCGCCCTTGCGGTGGCCGAACAGTTCGCTTTCCAGCAGCTCGTCGGGGATGGCGCCGCAGTTCTCGGCGAAGAAGGGCCGGTCGGCGCGCGGGCCGCCGTAATGGACGCCGCGGGCCAGCAGCTCCTTGCCCGTGCCGGTCTCCCCCAGGATCAGCACCGGCACGTTGAAGGGCGCCACCTGCGCCGCCTTGCGGCAGACGTCGTCGAGCGGGCTGCCGGGTGCGCGCACCATCGCGTCGAACTCGTAGCGCGAGCGCACCCGCTCCCGCCGCGCCGCGACCCGGCCCTCGACCACCGGTGGCAGCGCCTTCAGCTCCAGCGACAGCCGCTCGTGCTCGCGCTGAAGACGGTACAGGCGGGCGCCGTTGCGCGCGGTCAGCAGCAGGTGGTCGGGGTGCCAGGGCTTGGTGATGAACTGGTGGATGCCCGCGGTGTTGACGGCGGCGATGATGTCCTCGGGGTCGATGTAGCCGGTGATGACCACGCGCACCACGTCCGGCCAGCGCTCGCGCACCCGGGTCAGGAATTCCACCCCGCTCATCTCGGGCATGCGCTGGTCGGAGAAGATCACCTCCACCGGCTCGTTCTCCAGGATGCGCAGCCCGTCAGCGGCCGACAGGGCGGTGTGGACGTCGAACTCCTCGTCCAGCAGGCGGGCGATCACCTCCACGGACCGCGGTTCGTCGTCGACCACCAGGATGGCGGGGCGGGCGGCGGCCATGGCGTTCAGCCCTCGCCCAGCCAGGCGAGCCAGGCGTCCAGCCCCTCCCCGGTGCGGGCCGACACCCGCAGCCGTGCGGCCCGCGGGTTGACCCGGTCCAGCGCCGCCTCCATCGCCGCCCAGTCCACGTCCAGGTGCGGCGCCAGGTCGGTCTTGGTGATCAGCACGAGGTCGGCGGTGGCGAAGACGTCCGGGTACTTCAGCGGCTTGTCCTCCCCTTCCGTGACCGACAGCAGGACGACGCGGCGCCCCTCCCCCAGGTCGAAGCCGGCGGGGCACACGAGGTTGCCGACGTTCTCCACGAACAGCAGCCCGCCAAGGGGCAGCGGCAGCCGTTCCAGCGCATGGCCCACCATGTGGGCGTCCAGGTGGCAGCCCTTGCCGGTGTTGATCTGCACCGCCGGGGTGCCGGTGGCGCGGATGCGCTCGGCGTCGTTGGCGGTCTGCTGGTCGCCCTCGATCACCGCCACCGGCCGCGCCCCGGCCAGGGCGCGCAGGGTGGCGACCAGCAGCGTCGTCTTGCCCGATCCGGGGCTGGACAGCATGTTGACCGCGGTGATGCCGGCGCGCGCGAACAGCGCCCGGTTGTCGGCGGCGTAGGCGTCGTTCTTGGCGAGGATGCCGCGCTCGATCTCCACCATGCGCGCCGGCGTCAGCCCCGGCGCGTGGGCGTGGTGATGGCCGTGCCCGTGATCGTGCCCGTGATCATGATCATGGGAGTGATCATAATCGTGATGGTGGTCATGATCGTGATGGTGGTCATGATCGTGGTCGTGATCATGATGGTGGCCATGGCCATGGCCGTGATGGTGGTCCGTGGCCACCGGGCATCCGCACACCGCGCACATCACTCCACCTCCAGGTCCTTGATCGTCATGCCGGTTCCGCCGGTCGCCACCAGCCGTTCGCCGCCGCAGCGCGGGCAGGGATCGAGACGGTGGTCCAGCGGCACCGTGGCCTCGCAGCCGAAGCACCAGGCTTCGCCCGGCGTCTCCAGCACCACCAGCTCCGCCCCCTCCGCCAGGCTGCCGCGGGTCACCACGTCGAAGCCGAAGCGCAGCGCCTCCACCTCGACGCCGGCGAAGCGGCCGATCTCCAGCCGCACCCGACGCACCCGGCGGAAGTCGTTGGCGCCGGCCGCCTCCTCCATCGCCTGCAGCAGGCTCTCGCACAGCGCCATCTCATGCATGGGATCGCCTCATCCGCGCGACGCCCGGGCACCGCCGCCGCCCAGCAGCAGGGCGCGCCGGTCGGGGCGTGCGGGCGGTGCCGGTTCGGGCGGTGGCGCCGCGGCGTCCTCGCGCAGGGACGGGTCGAACAGGGCGACCACGGCGGCGGCCGCCGTCTCGGTGGCGTGGAGCATGGTGGTGAACTCGAACATCGGCGAGAACAGGGAGCACGCCTTGTACGGCCCCACGTCCGGCCGCACCGCGTGCACGAACTCGTAGAGGCCGGAGGGGAAGTCGATCAGCTCCTTGGTGCCGGCGCGCAGGTCCGACCAGTCGTCCTCCGCACCGGGCAGCAGCACCAGGTTGAGGAACCAGGGCGTCACCAGCGCCCCCAGCCGGCGCCCCTGCCATGGCCGGAAGCCGACGGCGCGGACCGACAGGGCCTCGTTGACGATGGGCACGCCGCGCATCTGGGCCAGGTGGATCTCGCGGAACGCCGCCTCCAGCCGCCGCTCGGGCGCTGCCGGATCGGCGCCCGCCGCGCCGGCCGGTGCCGGCACCACCGCCGCCGGCGCGGCGGGGGTGCCGGGGTCGAGCGTCATGAACTGCGTCCGCTCGCCGTCGCAGACGGGGCAGCGCCACTCCGCCGGCAGGGCGGCGAAGGGCGTGCCGGGCGGCACCTGCCAGACGTCGCAGCCCTGCGCCGGGTCGTAGACGTGCCAGCAGATCTTGCATTCCATGCGCGCCGTGGCGGCGATGCGCGACGCGTCGCCGAGGTAGGAGCCCTCGAAGCGGGCGGTCGGCGGCGCGGTCATGGCCGCGCCTCCGCAGCCAGGGCCGCCAGGATGTCGGTCAGCCGTTCGGCGCTGTCGGCGATGTCCTCCGGCGCGGCGCAGACCACGGCGGGAACGTCCGTCACCTCCACCGTGTCCAGGATCAGCGTGTCGACCGAGTTGTAGTAGCGCACCCACCACACGTGCGGCGTCGCCGTGGCGGTGACGCGGCAGTTGCCGTAGCCGCGCGACAGGATGGTGGTGGCGCCGCGGCCCAGCCGCGCCTCCAGGAACGCCAGGTCCTCCGGCGTGTGGGGCAGCAGGCTGAAGTTGACGGCGTGCGCCGGCGCGCCCGGCCGCCGGGCGGCGCTGCGGTCCGTCAGTTCCGCCAGGATCGGCAGGGCGTTCATCAGCCCCGCCGCCGGGGCGGTGGCGGGAGCCGCCGGAGCGGGAGTGAAGGCGCGGTTGACGGCGACCCGCGGGAAGGCGCCGATCAGCACCGCGTGGCGCGGCGGCGCGGCGCCGTCCACGGCGCGCACCCGCCAGACGCCGGCCAGCGCCGCCTCCTGGATCTCCAGACGGGCGCCGGCGGTGTCCACCAGCACCGACACCTCCCCCTCCCCCAGCGCCTCGTCCAGGGGCGCCAGCACATCGGCGGCGACGCCGTCGAGGGGGACGCGCGTCTCCTCCCCCGGCCGCCAGGCGGTCAGGGCGTCGCGGATGCGCTCCAACAGCGCCACCGCCGCCGCGTCGGCCAGGGTGGGGACGTGCGGCTCGTAGGTGCGCATGCCCGACGGCATGGGCAGGTAGGCGAGCCCCTCCTCGCCGGCCTCCGGCTGTGTGCCGGGGCCGAAGCCGACGGGGGGACGGAACGTGGCGTTGATTGCCGTCATGGCGGGCCTCAGCGGAGGATGGCGGCGATGCGGGCGCGGTAATCGCCCCAGTCGCGCACGCGGGGAATGCTGTCCAGAACGGCGTCGCCGCGCAGGATCATCAGCGCCGGCAGGGCCAGGCCGCCGGCCCGTTCCACCAGCGCGCGCTCCGCCGCGGCCCCCGCCACCGCCGGGCGCAGGGCGCCGCCGACGGTGGCCAGCAGTTCGGGCAGGATGACCGCAATGTCGGCGGTTTCGGCGTTGCCCCGGCCGTGGCCGGGCAGGAAGACCACCCAGGGGGCGGAGTCGTCGCGCCAGGGGGCGTCGTCCGCCTCCAGCAGCGGGTAGCCGAGGTCGCGGACCAGCCGTCCGACGGCGGCGGGCAGGGCGGGAGGAGCGGCGGCAACCGTGGCAGCCATCGGCGTCATGCCTCCGTACGTCCGGCGGCGCGGGCCGCCTCCAGGTGGGGGGGAAGGGTCGGGCCGCCGGCGGCGGGGCCGGTGAGGTGGCAGGGCTCGCCGCGCATGGCGGCGGCCACGGCGTCCAGCGCCTCGCGGATGAGGTGCGCCTCCGCCGCGTCGAGGGCACGGCGGGCGGTGCCGAGGAAGCCCAGCACCCAGTCGCCCGGCCGCGCCTCCGGCAACAGCGACAGGTCGATGGCGGAGCCGTCCTCGCACCGGCCGACCACGCCGTCGACGGCGGTCAGCCGCAGGGGAATGCCGATGCACATGCCGCCCCCCTCAACCGCCGCAGGCGCCGGACAGAACGCGGGCGTCGCCGACGCGGCAGGCCGCCTCGGCGCTCGGCCGGCCGGCCTCGTAGGCGTCGCGGGATACGGGGTCCGCCGTCTCCGGCGCGGCGGCGCGCGGGGTGGCGGCAACGGCGAACTCCTCGGCCAGCAGGCGCAGCACCAGATCCACCGCGGGACCGACCTGCGCCGCCACCGGCGGCGTCAGCCCGCCGCCGTAATCGTCCAGCGTGCGGGGCTGCACGCCCACCAGCACCAGCCGGTCGGGGCAGCGGCCGAGCAGCCGGGCGCTGGCCAGCACCTCCTGGAACCCGGTCTGGTGCAGGCTCATCTTCCTGGCGCCGAGGAAGGCGGGCACGTCGCCGTCGCGGAACACCCGCAGGGTCCCCGGCTCCAGCCCGTAGTCGATGGCGTCGACGATGATGAGAGCGTCCGCCTCCTCCAGGTGGGGCAGCAGGTAGAGCCCCTGGGTGCCGCCGTCCAGCACGGTGACCCGTGCCGGCAGGTCCCAGCCGTCGCGCAGCCGCTCCACCGCGCGCACGCCGAACCCCTCGTCGGCCCACAGGATGTTGCCGATGCCCAGCACCAGGATGCGCTCGCCCTCCGCCATGACCGTCCTTTCCCTTGCCGGCCCGCTGCCGGTCTCCCGCGTCACGCCACTGACATACAAGCGCCGTGCCAAAGCGGCGGCCGATGTCTAAGGCGCTGGAATCCGGGCGGTTCCTGAAGACATCCGCTGATGCTTACAACAATTGTGGACATCAGCGTTACGGCAGAATGGCAGGATGATTGTCACTATGGCAACAATGTTGCCACCCGGCTGGCGGTATGGCGGATTGCCCGCCCCTGCCCTCGTGGCTTGGACATGCCGGCATGAGTCAGCGCCCCGGAAACGACGGCGGTGACATCGATCATAGAGTGGAGATGACGGCATTCACGGCTTTGCAGCCGACTGCGCGTCGCGGGCCGACGGCCTTCAAAAAGCGGTCCATGGTCCGGGCCGATGGTCGGGGTCACGCGTCGTACGGACGGAAAATGATGGAAGCGATCATTTCCCGGCCGCACCCTGTCGAATTCGATCGGACGCGCCCCACCCCCTTGCTCCCCTGATGGCGTACGCAGTTCGAGAAGGCAACCGCATGCGTCAACAGGATCGGAGCACCGAAATCGGCGCTCGCCTGCCGTTTGCTTTGCCGCGCTCGCTCCGCACCGGCTTTCTCGATCAGGTCAGGGAGTTATTACTTCTTTCCATACTTCTTCTCGCATTGCCGATCACACTGGTCTTCATCCTTGTTTGCCCTTCCGATGCACTGATCCCTACGGGAACTGTCCGTGATCTTCTGACAGGCTTTGACATCGGCAGTGCGAACACGCGTGCAGTCCTTGTGGCAACTCTGCAGCGCTTCGACACGGTGGCTGTCCGAGGCAATCAAAACGACGCCATTCGCCGTCGCCGGGTGTGATCCCGCAGCCGCCACGGAAAAGACGATTGCCACCAAGATAAACAAGCAACGTCCAATCATGTATTCTCCGTCTCTCAATATGTGGATTTTACCGGTCAAGGCATCGCGCCGGAACATCTCCGGATCGCATGCTGATGTTCCATGAAACTTTTCTGACGTTTCTCTCCTGGTCAAAAATGGCAACAAAAGTCCCGGTATATTCCGATCCCCCGCTTTGATCGAAAGGGCCGAATCGACCGCCAATGGAAAGTCTTTGGAGATACTTTCCTTTTAGGACGACATACCCGCTGCTGTCGACATTGCGCAGCAACACCTTCACATCTTCAATCACTCCGAACCGTGCGCCACAGCTAAGGGCGAACTCGACCTTGCCGAGCTCGGCGTCGGCCGTCTCATCATCATCTCTCGCCGACACGTTGCAGGGGAACACGCCGAGTGCAACAAGCAAGACAAGGCTTATCGATCGGCCGATGATTGCGTTCATGTGGCATTTCCGTTGGTAGCCGGCGTCATCTCGGCGGAATGTCGCGGTGTCTCGTGTGCCCGGGAAGCAGGCGTTTCAGGAAAAGCCCGGCATGGATCAGGATGCCCCCACGACGGCGCGAACCGATCTGCGCAAACGATCCTGCTCGCGTGCCTTGGCGGCCGCCTGTGCTTCCGTGGCGCCGCCGCTGGCGTTCATACGGTCGATGTCTTCCCGCAGTCGCTTTTCCTCCGCCAACAGCGCTTCCAGTTGGCCTCGCTCCACCACACGCTGCGCGTTGGTGGCATTCAATTCCGAGAGGATTCCGGCGTGACGTTGATTCACCTCGGCCAGACGCGCCGCACTGCGCGCCCGTTCGCCGGACAGCCGTGACGCATCCCGACGCAGTTCCTCGGCCTTGGCCTCCATCGCCCGGGCCTGCAGGCGCAGGATCGCAAGATCCTCGCGCATCGTGTCCAGGCACTTGTCATAGTTGTTTGCCAGCGAATTGCTGAGCAAATTGCTGAAGGTGATCGGAGCATTGGCTCCCGCACAGGAGTTGCTTGTGGTTTGGGTGCAGGCTCCGCTCACCATCAGAGCGAAAGCCAATGCAGATACAATAGCTGGCTTTTGCACGCCGCAGTCCTTTTTCCATAAAGAAATGAAAAAGAAGCGCCGCCGAAGCAATGGATCGCGCGGCGTCTTCCGACCTTCCGCGCTATCAAGTCACCGGACGTACGTTGGCCGGCGTGCGATTAATGGCTTCGACCAGTTGCCGTTCAAGATTCCGCAGCTTGGCAGCCTCCGCCTTCTGCCTGGCGATTTCGCTATCAAGCTGACCGGTGGGCAGTCCGGCTTGACGATACCGTGCCGCGGATTCTGCCAACTTGACGTTGCGGCGTTCGCTTTCTTCGGCGAGCGCCCGGATGGCTGCGACATCGGCGGCGGCAGTCTGAAGCTTCTGACGAGCAGCCTCTTCGCTGATCTGACGGGCACGCAGACTGGCGTTGAGGCGGTTGATCTCCGTGCGCTGCGCGGCAAGGGCCACTTCGGCAACCTGCACGTTGCTCCGCATTTTCTCGGTTTCCGCCTTGGCGGCGTCGATGTCGTTTTGCAGCGTGTCGCGCGACACCGTGAAGGATTGATGATCCCGCGTCAGATAGGTGCCACCGATGTATCCGGCGGTACCCCCCGCAAGGAGCCCCACGGCGGCACCGGTGGCCGCCCCTCGGCCTCCGCCGAGGGCCGCACCGATGACGGCCCCTGCGAGGGCACCGCCCGCCGCCCCGACCGCCGCCGACGTCAAACGGGCTTCGGAATACTCACGCTGCTGGCGGCGCAACGCCCTTTGTTCCGGCAACAAAGTCGGGTCGTCGTCTTCGAATGCTGCAGAAATATCAGAGAAGATATTGGGCGTCGACCCGTCACGACTGCTCGCGCAGCCGCCGATGATCAGGCTCGCTGCGAGTAAGCTTATAAGTACGGGTCTGCCAAATACGCTGTTGGTTGTCATTGCGGCTATCCTCGAGGCTTGGATGGTATGCATGAGGTCCTCCACTTGACATCTACGGAAGGATGGCTGATCTCACCATGTCGTCGATCGATCGATCCGGTCGCGCCGCATAGGTGTCGGCAACGCTGGCAAAGCGCTGTACCAGTGGACGCATGTTCGTGAGCCCCGCGGTTGCCAATTCCAGGTCAAGCACGTCCCGTGCCTGGCGACGCAAGATCGCGGCGTGGTCCGGGCTTGCGGCGGCGACAAGCTGCCGTTCGAAGCTGAGCACACTCAACTTTCGGGATTCGCGAAACGTGGTGATCCGCCCTTTGATGACATCGACCTGTTCCGTGTAAAAGGCGACGTCGTTGGCATCGTTGGCAGCCAGCGATTCTGCCTTTGCCGTCTCCATTTCCTTGAGAAGTTTGGAGATGCGAACCAGTTGATCCTCGATGTCCATCAATGCCGCGATCAGCACTGCACCGCCGAACAGAGTTGCCTTGAGTGCCTCCAGGCGCGCCTCGTTGCGCAAGCGCTCGGCACTTACGAAGTCCCCGCGGACCGCTTCCAGGGAAGCGCGGCGTTCCGGTTGGGTTTCGTCATCGATCAGGCCGGTGATGCGGCGAAGCGGGTCGATCTCCACGTCCGGATTGGCGCTGCTGCGGGCGATCCAGATCGATCGGATGTTGTTGATGCGCTCCAGGGTCAGGGTCACGTGCGTTGCCAGGACAAAGCGTGCACCGAACGTGTCCTGCGCCTGGGCTTTGCCGGTGGCAGCGTCGAAAGGCGACCATTCCTGGCGTTGGGCGCTGTAGATCGCCTCTGCGTCCGAGAAGATCGACCCGCCGCGGGTGAGAACGCCGCCCGCCTGCCCGCCGAGCCGGCCGACATTGTTGATGCGGAACGGCTCCAGGATCAGCTCCTCGGCATTGCCGTAGATGTCGTACAGACCAAGGGGGTTGGGTGCGAGGCGCCCAACCGGCCGGAATTGCCCCCGCGCGCTGTCGGCGCCCTGATGCCAGGCGTGGTCGCGCAGGGCGCCCGTCATCGGATAGCGGCGCCCCTGAAACTCTGTGGGCGACACCTTTGCCCCGCCGCGGGCGGCGTATTCCCATTCGGTTTCCGTGGGCAATCGAATGAACCCGGGAACGCCTTCTTCCTTTGGCAGGGACTCCGGCGCCTTCTGACGCAGCCATTCGGAAAACCGGCGCGATAGATCCACGGCGTCGTACCAGCTCATCCCCGTCTCGGGCGCGATTCCCCGCTGGTCCGGGGGGGCACAGTCTCCGCGCAGCGCCTTGGCTTGCTGGCGCGTCAACTCGTAGCGGGCTATATAAAACCAGGTTTCGCCCTTGCCGGCGTCGGTGAACCCGCCGCGCAGATGGTCCAGGCGCGTGTAGTCGGCATAGCCGGTTTCCGGTTGCCCCACGCCAAGATGCACCCGCCGGTCCGCCAGCGGATCGTCCGGGGCAACCGGGGTGATGACCCGCTGAAACGCCATCGCACCGCCGCACGGCATGGGAAGCACCAGGTCGGCCCCGCCGGCCGGGTCGAACATCTTTTTGTCCCAGGTGATGGTCTCCGCCGCTGCCGGTAATGCCCATAACGCGGCCAATGCAAAGCAGGCGTGTTTCACGCTTGTCCCTCCCGAATGACGATCGCAGGGTCGATGTGTGCCGCTGCCCGAGCGGCGACGAAGGCCGCCGATACCGCGAGAAGGACGACACCGAGCGTCAGCATCACGAGAGTTCCAGCGGGCATGCGGATCACGGACGCACCCGCGGGGAGAGCGTCGGCGAACAGAGCCTCCGCAACGGTTGCGAACAGCGCGAACATGATCAGCGATGCCGCGGCACCCGCCAGCGCCGTGGCGGCGGCCTGCACCACCGGCACGGCGGCGAGTCCCATCGGCGTCACGCCGACCAGGCCAAGGGTGGCCAGCATCAGCCGCTTGCGCTGCACCACCCCCCAGAAACTGGAAAGCAGGGCGGCGAACAGACCGCCCAACGCGGCGGAGGCGACGAGGGAAAGCGCCAGGTCAAGATTGCGTCCAAGCCTCAGCAGCCCGGCAACGTGAGCCGCCCTGGAGTTGGCCGGGATATCGAAACGGTCACGCAACCGCGCCTCCAGCACGGCCACATCGTGCAGGTCACGCGCGTACAGACGCAGGCTTTCGTACTCCACCACGCGTTCGTGGAGGGGGCGGCCGGTACCAAGCCCCCATTGAGGCAGTGCGTACCCGTCATAGAAGGCCTCGATCCCATCCATGGTTTCGGGATCCATCAGCAGTGCCTCTCCCTCCAGCGCGACGCGCGGCAGCACCGCCGCCACGGTCAGCGAGATCGTCAGACGCTCGTTGACGGGGTCGCCGCGTCCGATGACGGACACCAGACGATGGCCGGGTTCAAGACCGAGCTGGGCGGCCAGTCCGGCGCTGGCCGCGACGTCCAACCCGGTCAGCCGTTGCCCCGATGGCAGCAGCGGATCTGCCGGCCCGGTCGGCACGAGGCTGACGCCGCGCATCCGGTTCCCGTCCTGACGCTTCACGTTGAGCCGGCGGGCAATGGAGCGGGTGTTGACGACCACGAAACCGGTTTCCGGCCAGCCACGGACCTCATCCGCATCCGCTATCGAAAACGGATGGTCTCCGGGAATGGTGATGCGCAGGATGTCCCTGTCGGCCCGCAGATCGTCCATCAGCGCCGCGAACACTCCCGTCTTGACGCCGAGCAAAATCATGAGCGGCACCATGACGCCCATGATCATGGCCATCGCGCAGGCCAGGTGCACCCGCTCGTTCAGCAAATCGGTGAGGGCGAACCGGGCCAGTCTCATGCGGCACCCAGGGCGCTGACGTAGTGATCGGCTTCGCCGGACCAGCGCGCCAGTTCGATACGACGCAGATTGTGGCGTTCGATCAGCCCGATATTGTGGGACGACAGGATGACGCCGGTCTTCTGCTCGGCCGCCGTATCCAGCAGCAGGGACAGAACGGAATCCGCTGTATCCGGATCGAGCGCCGACGTCGGTTCGTCGGCGATCACGAAAGCGGGCCGATGGACGAGGGCGCGCACAATGGCCACACGCTGTCTCTGGCCGATGGAGAGCTTTGCCGGGCGCAGGGCGGCCACGTCTTCCAGGCCCACGCGGGCCATGAGCGTTGCGAGGTGGACAGGATCGGGTGCTCCGAACAGGTGCAGGGGCAGGCTCGCGTTCGCATTCGCCGAGAGAAAGGGAAACAAACCGCCGGCCTGCAGCACAAAGCCGAAACGCCGCGACCGCAACCGCGCCAGCGCGGCCCGCCGCCGGCGCTGCCATAACGCGGCGATGTCCACGGCTTCACCATCCCCTTCCAATCGGAACGCCGTTACCCGGCTCGGTTCCGACACCAGCCCGAGGAGTTCGAGCAGTGTGGTCTTGCCGGATCCCGATGGGCCGACCAGGGCGACCGTTTCGCCGACGGCCATGCTGAACCGGGGGACCACCAGGGTGAAACGCCGCCCCGCGTCATGCATCGTCTTGACCAACCCCTGAATGACCAGGCGCATTGCCGGGCCTCAGGGAAGAGCGGAGAAGGGCATTGCAAAGACGTGCTCGCCATCGGGAGCCTCGTCGGAAAGCCGCGTCCAGTTGGCCGGATCATCATGCCAGCGCTCGTACAGCAGCAGTCGGGCGCGCAGCCGGTCGAGGATTTCGCGTTGCAACGTACTCGAATTCGCCCAGCGCGACTCGGTAATCTCCATGATCTCGGATCGGTACGGAAGATCGGCGAGAATTTCTCCGAATGCACCGCCGAGGGTGTTGAAGTCCGCATTGACCAGCGTGTCGGGATTTTGCGACATCCTCACCATGGCGTCTTTGATCTGGTTGAAGAATCCCACCTGATCGGTTTGGCCCTGGCTGCGCTCCGCGACATCCAGAACCGTGCGAAGCACGTTGCGCATGGTGGAGAGTTCGTTCTTCGTGATCAGCAGACGCGGTTGAAGGGCGCTGATGCGTCCGTCTTCGATGGCCTTGTCCGAAACCCAGCTTTCGAACACCGACGGCGCCGCGGTGCCGGCCTGCTGCCCGAGATAGGCAAGGCGCATGGCATGCCCCAGCCGGTCGAGATCGGGATCCGCGGTGCCGGTCGGCTCAGGGGGCCGCCCCATCGCCGCACGGACATGGTTGGTGAACCCCTCGACGAACGCGCGCACCTGACGGCCGAAGGCTTCCCGATCGCCGTTCTCTATGGGGTAATAGAAGGTGGCCTCGTCAAAGCGCGAGAGGGTGCGGTACGCTTTTTCGGCCGTGGCATGGTTGGCGCGCCCGGCCGGCGTCTTGAGGTGGAGCGTCATCACGGCAATGCCGCGTTCGCGCGCACGGGGCTGCAGGGAGGCCGTATCGAGATCGGAGCGGGCATTGCTGTCGCCGAACGGCTTGGGACCCGCATCCGTGATCAATAGAATGTAGCGCCCGCCGAAGGGGCGGCCGTCGGGCGCCCAGTTCACGCGCTCAACCGCATCCTCGACACCGGCAACGCTGTCTTCCGGGAAGCCCGGGCTGTTGACGCGGGTCGCTTCCATGGAGGACAGCGCCTGAACGATCGGATCGAATCCGTTGCGACGCGCCAATGGCAGGTATTCGCGGGTGCGGTATTCCAGGCCGGGCGCCGCGGCCGGATTGTCGCGAAAGCCCCACAGGCCGAAATGCACGCGGCCGGCGAGGTCCGTCTGGCCGATGCGGTTGACGATGGACCGTACCTGGTTCAGCGTTTCGGCAATGTAAGGGTCCATGGACAGAGTGGTGTCGATCACGAACACCACGCCGACGTCGAAGCCGGCCATCGCGTCGGAAGCCCCCCCGCGATTGGCCCCGCTGTCGCGCAGGGGCAACGAAGCGACCCGCAGCTTCAGGAACGGATCGGAGGTCATGGGATGGAAATCCTCGGAAAACTCGAGGATCGGAAGCAGATAGAACCGGCTGCGGATGTCGACGTGTTCGGCCGGCTCCACGGCGACGACACCGCTCTCCGGCAAAGGGCGACCGGAAACGGCCGCGGATTGGTACCGCCGGGCCAACGCGGTGCTGGATTCGCTGTTCAGCACCGCCTCCAGGGAGTCGCGACTTGCGAAGAAGAGGTTCCTCTGGCGACCGGCGGGGTTGGTAAAGGCGGCCACAATGTTCTGACGCCAGGGGACCACCTGCTCCGCCTTCACCCAGCCCGTAGGACCGCGGAACATCGAACGGCCCACCTCCAGCCACTCCCCGTCACGCCCGTAGACGTAAAGCGGTTCGAAGGGGGAGAACTGATTCCGGACCGGGCCGCCCCGGGATGCGTGCAGTGTAGCCAGAGGCCGGGTCAGCACGCGCTGGAATACGGTCTGGCGGCCTTCCATGAGCAGGGGCCGGCGATTCTGCGCTTCTGACGGCGCCGGCCACAAAAGACCGGACAGAACGCTGACGAATGCCGCGGCGATGCACAGTCTGGTCACGGCGAACATGGCAAGGCTCCTGGCTGGATATCGTCGGAGTTACCGGCAGTAGAGGTCGCGGGCGCTTTCGTGAATCGGATCGGCGGTGGGGTTGAGAGCGCCGCAGGCGCGGCGCAGCAGGGCTTCCGCCGGTGCAAATCCGGCCGCCACGGCGTCGCGGTAGTAGCGGACGGCCTGAGACGGATCCGGCCTGGAGTATCCGGAGCCGACGGCAGCGGCTTCCGCGGGATCCCACCAGCGGCCGAGCATGGCGATGGCTTCCCCGACACCGGCGTCAGCCGCGGCGGCGATAGCCCGGAAACGCAACTCGACATCGCCTTCCGCGCCGCAAGCGGCGACAATGGCAAAGCCGTCGGCCGGCGCCATGGCCACGGCCGACGTCAGCCGTGCGGCGCTGCATGGCGCCGGCGCATCGACCGGCGGAACGTCCTGCGCGACCGCGCCCACGGGCTCGTCGGGCGGCACCGGCACCGACCCCCACCACAGCATGGCCGCAACCGCCGCCGCAACGGCCGAGAGACCGACCGGGATCAGCCACCGGCGGGAGCCGGGGCGCCCTTCGGTACGGGGATCGGGTTCAGGCGGTGGCTCGGGCGATGGCTCGGGCGGTGGCGGCGGCGGCGGGGGTGGCGGCGGCGGGGGTGGCGGCGGCGGCGGGGGTGGCGGCGGGGGTGCCGGTGGCGTGTCCGGTGCCACATGGATGCCGCCGAGGCCCGCCCGTCGCGGCGACATGCGCACCGTATCGGGCCAAGCCAGGTCCGTCGTCACGGTCCCGACGGTGAGCCGCACCGTCGTGAAGGCCTCGATATGATCGACGACTTCCGGACCCACGCGCACCAGCAGCGCATCGCCGACGACCTGCGGGTTGTAGGGACCCAGGGCAACGGGTGCCGCCTGCCAGCCCTTCGGGCCGAGGTGGCGGTCGGAGAACAGGTCGAAGACGGACAGATTGACGGGGCCGGTCACCACCGTCCCGGCCACGGTCAGGACGGCATGCCCACCGTGCGGATGGTCTGGATCGGGTCCAACGGTGATGCTCATGGCGCGCTTCCTAGACCTTGATGCCTTCGATCGACCGCAGAATGCCGCCGAGGCGGCTGTTCTGTTCGACGTTGATGGAGGCTCCCTCGGTGCTTCTTGCGTTGTCTTCGTACAATTGGTAAAGCGCGAACAACCAGTCGGTGAGATACACCGCCGCCTCGTTCAGTTCCTGTTCCGGCAGATCCTCGGCGGAAAAGCGGAGCGGACGGGGCTGAAATACCGGCTTCTCCGATCCGTCCTCATACTGCACCCTGGGCCGCCGAGCGGGCGGCAGGTCATCGACACCCAGCCGGGCAACGAAACGGCAAATCCTGTCGCCCGCTATCGTCGCAACGGGTCCGGAGAGGCCTTCCGCGCGCAGGAAGAAGTTCAGCTTCGCCAGTTCTTCGGTAAGCTTGCGCTGGACACCGAACCGGCGCGCCGCCGCCACCAATTCGGAGACCAGGTTGTCCGCCACCTCCGGCGAAATCCCGAAATGGGCGTAGAGATCCGGTCGCGCGGCGAAATCGTGCATGGTTTCGACCCAGGTGAGCATGGCCATTTCCGCCTGGAACGCCTCCCGGGTCAGGCTGCGCACCACCGGCGCGTTGCCTCCGCCATGGGATGAGGAGGGAGGGGCCCCGGCAGCCGTTGCGGGGGCCGCAACTCTGATCCCGCCGGGCAGAACCGGACGGGCCGCGGCAACGCCGCCGCCGGGCACAACCGGGCGCGGCCCCGTCCCGCTGCCGGGCAGGACGGGACGCGCGCCACCCGAGGCGGACGGCGTCGGATCACTCATCGACGGAGTTCGCGGGCCGCTGCCGGCCACGATCCGCACACTGTCCGGAACCCGCAGGATGCGATCGGCGATGGCGTCGGCGTCCACCATGAGCGCCTCCAGCACCTCGCCGAACTTCGACAGTTCGCCGGCGTGGGACAACGCCGCCAGCACGTCCGCCGCGGCGGCGCGCTTTTCCTCCAGCCGCGTTTCTATTTCATCGGAAACATAGAAGGGTTGGAGTTTGGATTGGATATGGCGACAGACGATGGCGAGTTGAGCCCCGATCTGTCTGGCCTTGATTTCCGGACGGCAGACCGGGGTGAGCCGTTCCACAAGATAGGAGACGCCGCCGTCGTTCAGGCTCATCGCCGCGTCCCAGGCGCGCGCCGGATCGGCAAAGTGCTTGCGCACAGCGGGCACCGAAAGGCAACCGGCCCGCAGTTCCGCCAGCCGCGCTTCCTTTTCGGCCACGAATCCGGTTTCACGCAGGTTGGCGTCGTACCGAATGAACGCCTCGGCCGGATAGTTCGGGTTGCGCAGCCAATAGGAGTTGTCGAATGCCCGCCCGTGCGCCCAGTCGTTCACCCAACTGTCGGACAGCTTTCCGAAGGGATCGGTCATCGAGGCTGCGATGCGTCGCTCGTACCGGGTCACCGGGTCGGTGCCCGTCGCTGCGTTGTCAGCGAGATGCATGTCGAACTTCGTGAACACAAAGAACAGGATGCATTCCGTTTGCGCTCTCTCACCGGGAGTCGCGCCGTGCGTTGCCGTGACCCAGTCCTCGACCAGCCCCGGCAGGTCCGTCACCTCCATGTTCGAGGGGGGAATGCAGAGCAGCATCGAGGTGAGCTCCTGCTCGGCAACGTAGCGGTCAAACAGATAGGCCACCTTGCCCCGTAGGAACGTGTCCTTCCGCGGGGTTTCCGCAGTGGCGAAGGTCTTTGCCAGATTGTTGGTGAATCGCGCCCGGGCACCGGGAAAATCGAGAAGGTCGGTCCGGGAGAACATGTCCCAGGGCTGCTCGGCCATGGTGATGACCAGCTCCGCCGTGAGGGCGGTCATGATCGGCTTGGTCAGCTTTGCGGTGATACCGGAGGCAGTGCGAAGGGCGACCTCGGTCTGGATGCCGCCGCCGTCAAGACCGGCCAGCGTCTTGACGTCGATGATCGACGCGTCGCGCGGCAGCAGGGCCTCGGGCGCCGCGAACACCTCGCCCGCATGGCCGATCCTGGCAAGTGCTGCCGACAGTGTGGTGTAAACGTCCGTGAAAAGGTCGTGGCGGCCCCACAGGATGGAGAGGAAGCGGGCACGATCGATCGGCGCGAGCCCCGGCGCGATGTCGGCCGCCTCCTCCCAGAACGGCTTCAGTGCCGCAACGTAGGCAGAGCGCGAGAACCCCTTCTCAAAGTACTCCCGGATGTCCCAGACCTCCTCGGCGGACATGCCGACGCCCGCCCCCTTCTTCTTCGAGTAGGTTTCGAGCAGCCCGTTGATCTCCTCCGGCGTCGGGGGCTCCTCAGTCTGGTCGCCGTCCATCAGGAAGGTGTTGGCCAGCACACGCACCAGATCGGCTTCGGAAAGAAGCCGCAGACGCACCGGATAGCCGCTCGGACAGGGTTCGCGCCGCATCGTGAAGCGGGTCACCAGTCCGGTGGACTCGCCTTCACCGGGCGGGTTGATCTCCGAGATGAAATCCTTCCGCCCCAGGGGTGCGTCGAAGTCGGCCGCCAGATTGCCGTTCTGCGGGCGCGCCAGGACCGACACGAGGAACGACTTGCCGGCCTGACTCGGGCCGAACACGCCGACGCACATGTTCCGTTCCGCGGCCGTAGCCAATTTGCGGGCGCGGGACGCCGCCCGGCGCAGTTCGCGGGTCAGAGAGGGCACCTGGCTGCCGACGATGTCGGCGTTCTCCCGATCCGTGATCCAGTCCAGTGCCGAACCGGCCAGTTCGGCAGTGCGGGTGCAGATCGCCGCAAGATCCGGTGTCGTCATGTCATTCTCCTCACACGAACCGGAACACACCGGAATCGAGCCAGTAATCGCTCTCGAATCCGATCGTTTGCAGAGTGAGGCGAACATCGGACGTCATGCAGCGGACCTGATCAGCGTCCTCGACCTCAATGACCTCGAAAGCCTCGCGCAGGGCCTGGACCTTGAGGTTTTCCTCTGCAGTCTCGGTCTCGGAATCGAATTCACTGCGCCGCAGGGTCACGCTCAGGGGCGCGGGCCTGCTCGCCGCCCCGGGATTGCTGAATTCGAGTCGATAGAGCGGTGTCGTCGTCCACCGCTCCAGCGGAAGCTGCCGGAAGCCGATGTGTATCGGCGTGTAGAGTTTGACCTGAACCTCTTCGCCGCCCTCGCCGCCATCGAGGTCGATATCGTGAAGCAGAAGACGGTCGTTGAGAATCTGGCCGTTGAGCGCCATTTCACCAATGAAACGTGCGGTGGATCGCATGCCCAGCCGGTTGGTCATCATGCGGAAGTTGTCGATCCGGCTGCCGGACAGGGCGCACAGCATGGCCCCCACCGCCACGGTCGATTTGGGATCGCTGATCCGGTTCGTGATAAGGTCGCGGTAAGGGTACCATCCCTCGACCCGGTACCGGTGCATCGAGATCAGCCGGTCGGGCGTGACCGCCAGCATCTCCCGCAGAATGGCCCTCACCGCGGGAAGACGGGACGGACGGCCGGTCAGCAGAATGACATCGCAGTCCAGATGGCCGATCACCTCGACCATGTTGCTCAGCGCCTTTTGGAAGACGTCGCGAACGACCGCGTCGACCTCCGCCCGGTTGATCGTGCATTCGAATTCGGCGAGCGACCAATCGGTGGCTCCCGATGCACGGGCGGGAGCCTCCAGATAATCGATCAACACCCGGGGAAGCGCGAGTTCGACGGGTGCGCCTTCGCTCGTCACCGCATCGCGACCGGCGGGGCCGACGGTCTTGCGCGGCAACACAGGCCTTCCCAGAACCTCGACTGCGCGCAAATGGATGATGTCATTTTCCGCCGCATGCTCGCAGCGCTCAAGCAGTGCCAGGCCGAGCGGCATGAGGACCCGCAACGCGAACTGCCTGCGGCGTTGGCGGATCTGCTCGTCCTGCCCGCCGACGTCGCCGCCGAACAGGGATTTCAGGCGCTCCTGGGCGTACTGGCCGCCGGCCGCCTCGATGCTGTTGCGAATGCGGGGAAGCACCAGAGCCGAAATCACGTCGCGCAGCAAATCGTCTCCGGCAATGCGGAATCCCTCCCGGAACGTCTGGTAGGGGTGCACCACGCGGTTGCTCTCACCGTGGTAGGTCGTGATCATCAGGTCCGTCGTCCCGCCGCCGATGTCGACACACGCCAGGCGAAGGGACGGCTGCGGCGCACCGCCGGGCTGGCCGGCCAGGGGGCGTGGCTTGCCTTTGAGCGCGAGATACCCATCGATATCGCCGTTGAACTTGCGGCTGATCTCCGTGTAGAGGAAGACGAGTTGGGTGCAGGTCGCCTCGTCCCATTCGACGATCAGGTTGGGACGCCGGCAGGTGGTTGCCGTGCTCTCCCGGATGTCGAGGATCGACCAGATCAGCTTGAGCGCCCCTTCCGCGCGCGAGCGGATGATCGCCTGTTCCTGGATGGGCGTTGCCGACGGAAGGGTGAGTATGATGCTGCGCAAACGGCGCGGCAGGCTCGACTGCGCACGGCTGGCGCGAGCGGCCGGGTCGTTGATTTGCACCAGCGCGTGGCAAAAGATCTCAGCCAGCATGAAGCCGAACAGAGATGAGCGCGAGAAGCGGGGACGGATCGCCGGATCCTTGCTGACCCGGTTGCGGCGGCGCAGGCCGCGCTTTTCCTCTTCCTCCAACTGGCGGATCACATCGCCGCGTTCGTTCAGGAAACGGAACGCGGAGCGGGCGATCATCGGCAGGGCCTGGTTCGCGCCGACATTCTGGAAGCGCCAGTTCTGGTTAACGGGCGCCTCATCCCAGAGATAGCGCTTCGGCGAAGACAGGCCGGAGGTGATCTCCGTGCCTTCCTCACGACGGACAAGGTTCATGGCCTCCGGACCGATGCGGACGAAGGAGGGCCAGATGAATGCGTTTCGCCGACCGGAGCGGCGAGCCACGTGCTCCCTGCCGAAGGTCGCTTCGGCAAACTCGACCCGGCTTTCAAGCAGCCGGGAGTAGGAAAGCTCCGGCTGGGACAGGTCACGCAGTTCCAGTGCATACGAATCGTTCAGGTTCACCCGGGCGTCACCGGGGAAGCTCTCGATCAGGATGCCGCAGGTGCGGCTGTTGCCGACGTCAAGAACGAGATCCACCTCCACCGGCGCGTAACGGCTCTCGGCCGAAACCACGTCGAGCAGCCGGATCTTCGGAATGTCAACCACGGCCTCGATCAATGAGATCAGGGTCAGGTAGCGAGCCCAGTGCTCGAATCGGTAGGGCAGGTCCTCGTCGCGCAGGGGCTTGCCGCGCCGCTGGGCACGCTTGTAATCGAGGAATTCCTCTTCGAGCCACTCGCTGACCCAGCTTTGCACATCGATCTGTTCGCCCGTCGGAAGTGCCGTCGGGCGGCGCAGGAACCATGCAACGTCGGAGGCGTCGGCGACGAAGCGAAACTCCCGTTCGTCTTCGGCATCCTTCCGCGACGGCGTGAGATAGTACGCGAGATCATCTTCCGCCACGAGCGCCGTGTCGATGGCAAGCTGCACGCGGTGCGTGTTTCCCGCCCCGTCCGGAGCAGGCAAAGCAATGATCCGTACCCGGCACCACGTCGATGGACCGGCGTCGTACAACTCGGCACCGTTCGCCCCGCGTCCCGGGCGGATGCGGAGCAGGGGAGCCGGCAGCCAGGCGCCGAGAAACGGCTCCAGCGCCTGCTTCAGCGTGATGTCGTACGCCGTGTCATCGCTTTGCCCGGCCTTCAGGACATCGGCGTCCAGGTCGTCATCGCCGGTCAAAGGCAGCAGGGTGCAGACGTCCAGGTCACCTTCCCTGCCGGTGATCCGTTCGATGAACCCCTTGGCACGGAAGGGTGCCCGGTCGATCGCAAAGCCGAAATCGAGGATCTGGATGCCGCTGAACGGCACCAGCGTCGTCTCGCCCTTCCAGTCACACAGGCGCCGCAACTCCGGTTCTGCTCCGGACATGGTCATTCCCTATACTCGATGGTGTGCGTCCAGACCGGCTGTCGCGTACTGACCGTGCCGCGAAGATCTTGTGTTCCGGCACCCATCCGCACCCTTACCGTAAAATCATGACTTCTGCCGCCGTTGTCCCTGAAAAGGTGGACCGAAATCTGGTAAGTCCCCGGCGCGGCTCCGCTTCCGAAGAAGACGTTCTCGACGGGAGTCCTGGTGCGGGTTCCCGCGTCGCTGTTGGCATCCACATCCAGCACGCCGCCCGAACATGCAGCACGATTGCGGAAGAAGATCACTTGATTGGCCGGGCACCGGACATGCAGGTCGAGGTCAGCCGTGCTGTCCCACGCCAGCGTGATGGTCAACTCGCCCTGCTGACCGCCGGCCCGTTCCCGGCGTTCATCGATCTCATCCTGTGGCGGTGCCACGGGCGCCGGCTCCGCGGCCGGCAGGGGAGCGGGTGGCGGGGGAGGCTCCGGCTGGCAGGCCCGTTCCGCTGCAAGGGCCTGGCGCTCCAGCATGGCGATTTCCGACTGGATCTGAACGCGCCGGTTCTCAAGGGTCGGATCGATCACCGACACTTCGGGCGGGGCCGGGCAGGTGTTGAGAAACGCCGGGCCGCTCAGCCCGCACGGTGCGATCAACAACCATATGATGGTGGCAAGGATGGCACCCGTCACCGCCACCAGGAGCCACCACAACCAGAACGTCCAGTGGCGCAGAACCGGCACCGGCGGTACGGGAACCGGTGCCGCGGGCTGGCCGGGCGGTGGGGGGGGTGGCGACGGCGGCGGCGGCCGGCGTGCCGGGACCATGGTGGACAGGATGCCACGGGGCGCTTCCTTGACGTCCTGCTGATGCGCCCAGTTCGTCAGGACCGGTTGCTGTCCGATGACGTAGATGGCCGTCTCGTCAGGCACCTCAAGGGCGTTGCGCAAGGCTTGCGCCAGCCGCTGACTCTCGGGGTCGGCGCCGCCGGCAAGCCGGTCGGCCATGGCGAAGATATCCGCCGCGAGGTGACCCAGATGATCCCGGGCCGCCCGTTGCCGGTCGGGGTCGAGGTCGATCAGGCGCCTGGCCGTGCCCGGCAGGGGTGCGTACCAGTCGGTGACGTCACCGAGGGGAGCGGGGACCGGTTCGGCGAAGATCTGTGCGTGCGCCGTTCCCAGCGCCCGCTGCACGGTCGGCACAATCAGCTCGAACGAGCGCTGACCCGGCGTTCCGAGCGGCCTCAATCCCGCCGAAGCGGTGGTCGTTAGCTTGAGCTGGATCATGATGACCAATCCATAGCCGCACCCGTCCCGTCACCGGGGCGCCGACGGGGCATCGACCGGCGCGCTGCCGGTTGCAGCCGCCGCATCACCCGGCGGGCGCGGAGGTGGGGCGGGCGGGCGGACGTTGGGCACGCACGGTTCGCTGTTCCGCGCCAGGGGCACCCCTTGCGCGTCGAGAAACCGGATCAGATCGGTGGTCGCCAGGGCGAAATTGAGGTGACGCTGATCGGACGTCCGCCCGAACGTGTTCACGCCGACCGCCCGGCCACAACTGTCGACCAGAGGACCACCCGAATTGCCCGGTGAAATCACGGCCGTGTGGATCAGGGCGCGCATGCCCGGTGCGAGGTCCTGCTCAGTGTTCACGATCCCTGCGGTCACACTCAAATCGGGAATCGCCGTCCCGTCGCCCTCCCGCAGCCGCTGAAAGTTGGCATCCGTCTCCAGGATCGCGCCGGGATAGCCCGCGGCGATGACGTTCTGCAGCTTCATGGTCTCGACGGCAGAGCGCAGCGTGTAGAACGGCATCGACACACCGGCCACCCGCAGCAGTGCGAAATCTGCGTTCGCCGTCTCCAGCGGGCCGAGCGCGGCGACGATCGTCGCTTCGTGAAGGCGGCCCAGACTGCGGTTGCCCACGAAGACCTTGCCGCCGCCCGCCATGGCTCCCTCGACCACATGATGGTTGGTCACCACGAGATCGGGGGCGACGAAAAAGCCCGAGCCGGTACCCGACCCACTGCGGGCCTGCGACAGAACCAGCGTGGTTTGTTCCTCGATGGTCCGCAGAAGTGAAACCGTCTCTCCCTCACCCGGGGCGGACGCGCCGCTGGCGCGCTGCACATCGACGCGGCCGGGATCGGGGGGAACCAGTGCGTCCGGTCGGGCGGGGGCGGGCTGAGCGGGAACGGGCGTGTTCACGCCGGCGGCGGAAGGAGCCAGGCCTTCGGCGGTGCGTCCGTCCGGCAGAACCATCACACCGTCTGCCGTGCAGACGGCACCGGCCAGGGCATCACGCAATGCTCCGGCCCGTTCTTCCAGCGTGCGGTTGACCTCGGCAAGTATCCGCTCGGCTTCGGCGTTGGCAACGACGCGCGGCGCCGGCGGCTCCGGGAACAGCCGCGTCCCGGGAAGAAGGAGCCAGAACAGCACGACCAGCGCCACGCCCAGCAACAGCAGCAGCGGCACCCAATGCCGGACACCGAGCGTCATGTGGACCGGCGCAACGGGCGTGTCCGCCGGCATCACTCCGGAAACGACGCCGGCATGGACTTGCTGCCGTACGGTCCCGCCCGATGCCGCGGCCTCCGAACCTCCCGCCGGTGCGGCAGCGACCGGGCGCCCGCCACCGACCGCCGCGGCAACGCCCGCAGCCAGCGCCGCCGATCCGCCGCGGGCCCGCCACTCCGCCACGGAAATCGGCGGAGCCTGGTCAAGGGGAAGATAACGGCCAAGGGTCTGCTGGTAATGCGCCGTACGGGCTGCGGCATCGGTAGCGGCGGGAGGGGGGGCTGCACCCCAGTTCACCAGCACCGGCTCACCGTCAATCACCCTGATGCTGTCGAGGTCATTGATCAGCAGTGCGGCGCCGAGCAACGGTGCAACATCGGGATTACGCAGCAAGGGGGCGATCGCGGCAAGCCGGGTGCGAAGCCGGGCTTCCGCGTCGGCGGCAGCTTCCCCGTCCAGATCAACGAGGCGCCGCCCCTGCCCTGTGAGACGGGTGTACCAGGCAATGGTGACGCCGTCGGCGCCCGATGAACCCGGCAAGGGTTGCGCGAACAGCGTCATCGGACCGCCGTCACCCCGAACGTTGAGCGCTCGCTCGAGAGCGTCGTATTGCTCGAGCACCGTGCCGTCGCCGACCCGCAGAAGATTGGCCGGAGCAAGGACGGTCTTCGTGAGATAATGGCTGTCCATGACGGTCTCGTTCAGGAGTGTCTGATCAAACGGCGGGCCCCCGCGCCACCGGCCCGAAGGCGGGCCGGGGGGGAACGACCGGGAACCGTTCGATGGTGCCGGATGAGCGGACGCGATTGCCCGGGCGGCGCAGGCGTCGGGGCGACGGGAACGTCCCCGCCGGGAGCCGGCGCGACTGTCGGCCGGGGGCATACCGGAAGGGCTGCAATCCGGCGTTGCAGAGTGGTGATCTCGGACTCCAGAGCCCGCCGCTGCGATTCCAGTGCATGCAATGAGGAGGGCCGCTCGGCTTCCCTTCCATCCGCGGAGGCTGCGGGAGGGCATGCGCTGGACCAGGAGAAGACACCGATGGCACATGCGGGCAGAACCAGTGCTGTCACCCCCAGCACAGTCGCCGCAATCAAAATGGACAATACAATTGCGCCGAAACGGTTCACCATCGTAAATTGTCTCTTATTTTTCACGAAACGTAAATTATTCCGCGCCATTGCGGCTCGGCACTCTGATTGGCAATCGATCTCTCTCCGACGATCGCCGGGAGAGACACCCCCCAAGCGTCAGTAAGCTACACCTCGCGATCCCCGGGGCCGCATTTTCATGCAACCTGACAACCATCTTGCCGCTATTGTAATCGCCCGAGACAAGCATGGCGCCATAACAATGCCCGATAATGGACGCCTCAGCAAGCAAGTTGTTTCCTTACCGGGCCATCAATCAAGACACCTCCCGGCCGTCGCTCTCCGGGATTCATCAGATCAACCTTGCCGCCACAGGGACCGGATTGTGCACGGTAGCCGCACCGCATCGAAGGAAAGGCCTCGCATGGGACGCAGGACGAGCGGTGTCCACGCGTCGCTGCCGGTGTATCCAAAGGATGCAGAACCCGGACTCCTCTTGCGGAGGCGGTCGCCATCCGGCAATGGGGCGTCCGTGCCCGTCCCGGGCGCGCCACGAAAAAGGGGCCCTGCCACCGGCAGGGCCCCTTTCACGGGTCGACAGCGGAACCTGCGCCTCAGCGGGCCAGCCAGCCCCCGTCCACCGGCAGGATGGCGCCGTGCACGTAGTCCGACGCGGCGGAGGCGAGGAAGACCGCCGGGCCGCCGAGGTCGGCGGGGACGCTCCAGCGGCCGGCGGGGATACGCGCCAGGATCTCGGCGTTGCGCACGGGATCGGCGCGCAGGGCCGCGGTGTTGTTGGTGTCCACGTAGCCGGGCGCCAGGGCGTTGACGTTGATGCCCCGCCCCGCCCACTCGTTGGCGAGCAGCCGGGTGATGCCGGCCAGCCCGCTCTTCGCCGCCGTGTAGGAGGCGACGCGGATGCCCCCCTGGAAGGACAGCAGGGACGCCACATTGATGATCTTGCCCGGCCGGCCCGCGTCGATCAGCGGCCGCGCGAAGGCCTGGCACAGGAAGAACACCGACTTCAGGTTCACGTCCATCACCGCGTCCCAGTCCTGCGCGGTGAACTCCAGGGCCGGAGCGCGGCGGATGGTGCCGGCGTTGTTGACCAGGATGTCCGGCCCGCCCAGCGCCTCGGCCGTCGCCGCCACCAGCCCGCCCGGGGTGGCGGGGTCGGGGTCGGTGAAGTCGGCGGTAAGCGCCAGGAAACGGCGGCCCGCCGCCTCCACCGCGTCACGGGTCTCGTCGGGCGGCGAGCGGCCGGCCACCGCCACGTCGGCGCCGGCCCCGGCCAGCGCCACCGCGATGGCCCGGCCGATGCCGGTGTTGGCGCCCGTCACGAGCGCCACCTTGCCGGTGAGGTCGAAGGGCCCGGTCACGGCATGTACTGCCCGCCGTTGACGTCCAGCACCTGCCCGGTGATGTAGCCGCTGCAGGCGTGCGACGCGAAGAACAGGAAGGCCGGCGCGCACTCCGCCGGACGGCCCAGGCGGCCCATGGGGAAGCCCTTGCCGATCGCCGCCTTGGTCGCCTCGTCCTTGTCCGCGTGGAAGGCGGTGTCGAAGACGCCGGGCGACACCATGTTGAAGCGGATGCCGTCGGCGGTGTGGAAGGTCACCCAGTTCTTCTGGATGTTGTGCAGCCACGCCTTGGCTGCGCCGTACAGCCCGGCGCCCGGCCCGCCGCCGGTGTAGCCGGCCACCGAGCCGACCGAGATCACCGACGACGTGGTGCCGCTCTCCTTCGCCGCGGCGCGCAGGTGCGGCAGGGCGAAGCGGGTCATCATCAGGGCGGAGCGGGCGTTCAGGTCGGTGACCGCGTCGAAGAAGGCGTCGTCGATCTCCTCCAGCGGCGTGCGGCCGACCAGCCCGCCGGCGTTGTTGATCAGCACGTCCAGCCCGCCGAAACGCGCCACGAACGCCTCGATCAGGCGCTCGCAGTCCGCGCTCTTCGACACGTCGGCGGCGAAGAAGGCGACCTCGCCGTCCGCGTCGTTCAGGCGAGCCAGCGTCGCCTCCAGGTCCGTCGGGGTGCGGCGGCCGTTCATGCCGACCTTGGCGCCGGCGCGGGCGAACGCCTCCACCGCCGCCAGGCCGATGCCCAGGGTGGAACCGGTGATGAGGACGCGCTTGCCCTTGAGATCGTCGAACATGTCGCTTCAGCCTCTCGTAACATCGTGATCGATGGCCCGCAGCGCCGTATCAGGCGCGCAGGCGCGGTTCGGGAAGTCCCTGCACACCGGGGCGGAACATCAGCACCCGGCCCCCGTGCGGGTCGCCGGCCAGGTCGTCGGGCCCGCGGCACAGGGAGGTGACGAGCATGGTGCCCAGGTCCTCGCCGCCGAAGGCGCACATGGTGGGTTTGCGCATGGGCACGTCGACCCGGCGGTCCAGCCGCCCGTCGGGCGTGAAGCGCTTGATGCAGCCCTCGTCCAGGCAGCAGATCCAGTAGCAGCCGTCGGCGTCCACCGCCGCACCGTCGGGGCGCCCGCCGGTGCCCGTCAGATCGACGAAGACGCGCCGGTCGCCCGCCCGTCCCTCGTCGGGGTCGTAGTCGCGGGCCCAGATCGTGCGCACGTCGCGGTGGGTGTCGGAGTGGTAGAACGTCCGCCCGTCGGGGCTGAAGGCGGAGCCGTTGGGGATGATGTACCCGCCGAGCCCGCCCTCGACCAGCCCCTCGCCGGGGGTGTAGCGGTACCAGGACCCGCTGGCGTCACCCAGCGTGATGTCCATCACCATCGACGACACCCACAGCCGCCCCTGACGGTCGCAGCGCCCGTCGTTGAAGCGCATGCCCGGCCCGGGGAAGGTGATGGAGGACAGCGGGGTCATGCCCGCCTCCCCGCCCCCCTCGGGCAGGGAGAGGGCGAACAGCCCGGTCTCGCAGGCGGCGACGGCGCCGCCGCCGGCGGTGAGCGCCAGGCACCCGATCATCTCGCGCAGCGTCCAGGTCATCAGTGCGCCCGACGACGGGTCGTAGCGATGGACCCGCCGGGCCGGGATGTCGATCCAGGTCCACAGCCCGGTGCCGGCGTCCCACACGGGGTTCTCGCCGGTGCCGGTGCGCAGGTCGGGGACGATGACGGCGTCCGTTCCGATGGTGGTCACGGTGGTCATTCGCGGCTCGCCGCCGGGTCGAAGGCGGCGCCTTTTCCGTTGGGTTGACGCCCGTCTTGCCGCACCCTGGCGGCGGAGCGCACGGCCAGCCACCGCCGCGCCAGCGGCAGCACCAGCGTGATGGCCGCGGCGGTCAGCAGGCCGACGGTGATCGGGCGGGTGTAGAGGAAGTCCAGCCCGCCGTCCGACAGCGACAGGGCGCGCCGGAAGTTGGCTTCGGCCATCGGCCCCATGATCAGGGCGAGCACCACCGGCGAGGCCGGGAAGTCCCACTTCTGCATGAAGTAGCCGACGACGCCCGCCGCCAGCATGATGCCGACGTCGAACAGGCTGTTGTTGAGGGCGTAGGTGCCGACGATGCACAGCGCCAGGATGGTCGGCGTCAGCACCGACTTGGGCATCTGCAGGATGCGGCCCATGAAGCGCAGCGAGCCCAGGCCCACCACCAGCATGGCGACGTAGCAGAACAGCATGCCCGCGAACAGCGTGAACACCAGCCCGGCGTGGTCCTGGAACAGCAGCGGCCCCGGCTGCAGGCCCTGCAGCGTCAGCGCGCCCAGCATCACCGCGGTCACCGCGTCGCCGGGAATGCCCAGCGTCAGCATGGTGAGCAGCGCGCCGCCGGTGCAGCCGTTGGCGCCGGCCTCGCAGGCGGCCACGGCGTTGGGCTCGCCCTTGCCGTAGGTCTCCGGCGTCTTGCTGAAGCGCTTGGCCTCGTTGTAGGCGACGAAGGCGGCGATATCGGCGCCGGCACCGGGGATCATGCCGATGGCCACGCCCAGACCGGCGGACCGGCCGACGGTGGGCAGCATGCGGCGGTAGACGCGCCACGGCGGGATGATGCGGCCGAGCGCCGTGGCGATGCCGCCGCGCACCTCGGGATCTTCCATCGCCTTGAAGGCTTCGGCGGCGGCGAACAGGCCGATCATCACGGGGATGAAGGGCACCGCGAACAGCTCGGTGTAGCCGCCGGTGTAGCGCGGGAAGCCGCCCATGGGGTCGAGCCCCACGGTGGCCAGCAGCAGGCCGAGGAAGCCCGCGATCAGCCCCTTGATCACAGACTTGCCGGAGATGCTGGCGATGATGCTGAGGCCGAAGACGGCCAGCGCGAAGGATTCCGACGCGCTGAACTTCAGCGCGAAGCTGGCCAGGATCGGCGCCATGAAGATCAGCACCAGCACGCTGCCGGTGCCGCCCAGGAAGGACGAGAAGACCGCGGTGCCCAGCGCCAGCCCGGCCTTGCCCTGGCGCGTCAGGGCGTAGCCGTCCATGGCCGTCGCCGCCGCCGCGGGCGTGCCGGGGATCTTCAGCAGGATGGCGGTCACCGAACCGCCGTAGATGCCGCCGAAGAACACGCCGCAGATCATCAGCAGGCCCGACAACGGGTCCATGCCGAAGGTGAAGGGAAGCAGGATCGCGACGCCCATGGTCGCGGTCAGGCCCGGCATGGCACCGATGACGATGCCCAGGGCCACGCCCATCAGGGCCAGCAGCAGCGCCATGGGCTGACCCATCAGCGTCCGCGCGCCCTCGAGCAGCAGATTGAATTCGAACATCTCAGGCCTCCGCCGGCACCGTGGGTCGCCGGGTCATTCGAAGAGGCTTCCCTCCGGAAGCGGCACGTTCAGTCCATGCTGGAAGGCGACGTAGATCACCGCCGTCAGCACGACCGCGAAGACCGCGTTCAGGAGCAGGTTGCGCCGTCCCATCAGCCGCATCAGCGCGAACAGGAAGACGACGGTGGCGGGCAGGAAGCCGACGTAGCCCATGGCGAAGATGCCGGCGGCGGTCGCCGCCATGCCCAGCGCCACGCTGATGTAGCTGGGCTTCTCCGCGTCCGCGTCCGGCTCGGAACGCGATACGGGGGCACGCAGGGTGTTCACCGCCAGCACCCCGCACAGGCCGATCAGAGCGACGGCGTAGACGATGGGAAAGCGGGCGGGGCCGACGTCGGTGGCCAGCCGGGTGGCCGGGAAATCGAGTGCCGCGACGATGGCGGCCACCGCCACGACGCAGACGACACCGGCGATGACGAGGGTGGCGATGCGTTCGCCCGGCCGCACGGACTCGTCGTCGCCGCCCTGGAACGGGGCGTGACTCATGGTGGGAACTCCTACCGGTGCGCTGTCCGCCCCCGTCCTCCCCCGCGGCGGGCGCGGGGGAGAGGGAGCGATGGCGGCGCGTTACTGCGCGATGCCCAGCTCGGTCATCAGTTCCTTGAAGAAGGCGTTGTCCTTCTCCATGACCGCCTTGAAGGCGTCGGAGTCGGCGTAGGCGTGGGTGAGGTTCATCTTCTGGAGCTGCTCACGGAACGACGCCTCGTCCGCGGCCGCCCTGGCGGTGGAGCGCAGGGTCTCGACCACGTCCTTCGGCGTGCGCTTGGGCACGACGATGCCGCGCCAGGTGGCCACGGTCACGTCGATCCCCTTCTCCGTCAGCGTGGGGACGTTCGGGAAGGTGGCGGAGCGCTTCTCGTCCATGACCGCGAGGATGCGCAGCTTGCCGGCCGCCACGTGGCTCGACACCTCGGCCGGGCTGACGGTGACCGCCTCGATGTGGTTGCCGAGCAGCGCGGTGACCGCCGGGTTGGCGCCGTCATAGGGGACGTGGTTGAAGGACACCTCGGCCTTCTTGGCCATCGCTTCCGCGGCCAGGTGCCAGATGGCGCCGGTGCCGGAGTTGCCGATGCGCACCTTGCCGGGGTTCGCCTTGGCGTGGGCGAGGAACTCCTCGATCGTCTGCCACGGCGCGTCGGCGTTGACGGTGACGGCGCTGGGCTCGGCGTTCAGGCGCGCGATGGGGGTGAAGTCCTCCACCGTGAAGCGGGCCAGACCCAGGTGCGGCAGCATGGTGATCTCCACCGTGCCCATGCCCACCTTGTAGCCGTCGGGACGGGCGGCCATGATCTCGGTCAGACCGACCGCGCCGGCGCCGCCGGTCTTGTTGACGACGCCGATGGCCTTGGGCAGGTGGCGGTTGGCGGCGTCGGCGAAGGCGCGGGCCACCAGATCGGTACCGCCGCCGGCGGCGTAGGGAACGATCAGCTCGATCTGCTTGGTCGGGTACTCGGCGGCTTGCGCGCCGGCCACCAGGCCGGCGGACACCACGGCGCCGACCACGGCGCCGGTCACGAGACGAAGACACTTCATGACGATCTCCCTTGGGACCTTGGCTTTGGTATCGCGTTGGTTGCTCGGGTTGGACGGTGGCCCGTGACGCGTTGTGGTTCGGCGCCTTACGGACCCTTGCCGCCGCGGGACGGGCCTCAGGCGGGCCGGAGCGCCCGCCACGCGGCGACGAAACGGTCGGCCCGGCCGGCCACCTCGGGCGCCGGCAGGCCGGGACTGTAGAGCGCGGACCCCAGCCCGAAGCCGGCGGCCCCGGCCGCCAGGTACGGACCCATGGTGTCCGGGGTGATGCCGCCCACCGGCAGGATCCGGGTGCCGGGCGGCAGAACCGTGCGCATGGCCTTCAGGCCGGCCGGCGGCAGCAGTTCCGCCGGGAACAGCTTCAGCGCGGCGGCACCGGCCTTCAGCGCGGCAAAGGCTTCGGTCGGGGTGGCGACGCCGGGGACGCAGACGAGGCCGGCGGCGGCGGCCGCAGCGATCACCGCGGTGTCCGCGTGGGGCATCACCGCCAGCTCCGCCCCGAGGGCGGCCAGATGCGCGACCTGCTCCACGGCGGTGATGGTGCCGGCGCCGACCAGGGCGTCGGCGGGCAGCCGGCGGCGGATGCGCGCGATGCTGTCGAACGGCTCGGGCGAGTTGAGCGGCACCTCGATCAGGCGGAACCCGGCGCCGTAGAGGGCGTCGGCAACGCCGTCGGCCCCGGCGGGCGTCAGGCCGCGCAGGATGGCGACCAGCGGCAGGGCGGCGAAGGCGCCGTCCAGGCGGGCGGTCAGGGTGGCGTCAGGCATGGTGGTGCTCTCCGATCGGGGCGATCAGGCCGGCCGCCGCGGCGAACCGGTGGAGCCCCCGGGGGGCCGTGTTCTCAAGGCGCGCGGCGGGATGGACACCCACCAGCTCCAGCGCCCGCACGTAGCGGCGGCACAGCGCGCCGTCGCCGATCAGCAGAAGCGGCGTGCCGTCGTCCGGCGACCGGCCGGCGCGGGCCAGGCCGGAGGTCAGCTCATGGCCGATCAGCAAGCCCGACAGGTAATCCTTCAGCAGCTCCGGCGCCATGCGCCGGGTGAGGCCCAGCGTACGCACGGCGAAGATCTGGTGCGTCAGGTCGCCGGGCAGGCTGGCACGGGCCGTACGCACACCTTCGGCGAAGGCCGCGTCGGCCGCCGCCGCGTCCGCCGCCCCGCCGTCCGGCATCAGCCGGCCGAGGATGGAGTGGCGGCACAGCAGGGCGAACATCTCGCCGGTCATGTACGTGTCGAAGCCGGTGATGCGCCCGTCGGCCACCCGCACCCACTTGGAATGGGTACCGGGCAGCACCATGCAGGCGGCGCGCGCCCAGTCCGGCCGGTCGGCCAGCGCCCCGGCGATCTGGATCTCCTCGCCGCGCATGACGTCGGGGGCAGCACCCGCCGGGTCGTGCAGCACGCCCGGCGCGATCACCACGCGCACACCCGCGGCGGTGGTCGCCACGGCGGCGCGGGACGCCAGCGTACGCGTGTCGGCGGGGCAGGACACATACGGCGCCTCGACCCAGCCCTGGGCGCTGCCGACCATGCCGCCGGCCACCACCGGCAGATCGGGCCAGGCGGCGAGCCAGTCGCCGCACAGTTCGGCGAACGCCTGCTCGAATCCGGCCACGCCGGGCACCGGCAGGTTCTGAATGCCGTGGGCGGTGGCGCGCTCGGCCAGAACGAGGCCGTCACGCCCCATGAGAAAGCCGCGCAGACTGGAGGTGCCCCAGTCCAGCGCGATCAGCGCGGCCCGTTCGGGGTCAATTCCGGTGTCCATCCCAGTTCCTTTGATATCGCGTCGGCGGTGGCGCGCACGATGGGGCCAAGCTCCGCCATGCGGTCGTCCGGCATATAGGGAACGGCACTCGCCACGCTGACCGCGGCCGCCACCCGGTTGCGGATGTCCCGCACCGGCGCACCGACGCAGCGGATGCCGATTTCGTTCTCTTCCAGGTCGAAGGACCAGCCGTCGCCCACGTAACGGGCCAGCCGCTCCTCGAACTCCGGCCAGGGGGCCAGCGGCGGCCGGTCCGGCACGGAGGCCGACAACTCCTGCGCCCGGTCGTACAGGGCGCGCCAGCGGTTGCGCGGCAAACCCAGCATCAGCGCCTTGCCCAGGCCCGTGGAGGCCAGCGGCATGCGGTAGCCGACGCGCGAGCGCATCTCCAGCCCGCGGGTGCCGGGAATCTTGTCCAGATAGAAGACCTCCGCCCCCTCGATCACGCCAAGATGGACGGTGTCGCAGGTGTAGCGCGCCAGCGCCTCCAGATGCGGCCGGGCCAGCGCCACCAGGGGCCGCTGTTCCAGCGCCTTACCGCCGAGCGCGATCAGCTTCGGCCCCAGCAGGTAACCCTTGTAGGGGACGTGGTGCAGGTAACCCTCCGCCACCAGGCTGCTGAGCATGCGGTGGGTGGTGCTGCGCGGGGTGCCCAGCCGGGCGGCGATTCCCTTCACGTCGCCCACACCGTCGGCCACACACTCCAGGAACGCCAGGCCGCGCAGCAGGGTTTGCGTGCCCTTGACCTGCTGCCGCTCCGGCGTCTCCGTCAGCACCGACCCGTCGTCGTCCATGGCTGGAAAATCCGTCGCTCGTCGACCTGGCCAACAATTTACGCCCGCCGCGACAGTGTGTCAAATAGAAAGATGCATGCCCATATGATGAGACAATTGCAGGGCCGGGCGCCGGGCCGGCGGGCCGCGCGTCGAGCAGGATGCGCATCAAACCGTCGGGAAATCGGGGAGTCGCGGAGGGTGGCGTGCCGGACTCAGGGCGGCGCGGGCTGGCACAGCGGCAGGCGCAGGGTCACGACGGTGCCGCCGCCGGGCGCAGGTTCGGCGGCGACGGTGCCGCCCAGGCGATCGGTGACGAGGTTGTGGACGATGGCGAGGCCGAGGCCGATGGAGCCGGCAGCGCGGCGGGTGGTGAAGAAGGGCTCCCACACCCGCTCCGTCAGGTCCGGGGGAATGCCGGCGCCGTCGTCGGTCACCCGCAGCACCATGCCGTCCGGCCCGTCGGGGGCGGCGGACAGGGTGATCCGCCCGGCGGTGCCGGCGGGGAAGGCGTGCTCGGCCGCGTTGCGGACGAGTCGCTCGAGGACGGCGGCGAGCACCGCCGGCTCCCCCTCCGCGGTCAGCCCGCCGGGGCAGGACACGGCCAGGCGATGCCCGGCAGCGGTGGCGACGGCCGCCTCCGGCCCGGCCGCCCATTCCTCCAGGAAGGGCGCCAGGGCGAAGGCGCGGCGGCGGCCGCGCCGGTCGGCCCCCAGTTCCATGAACAGGCGGACGAGGTCGCCGGTGCGCACCAGGTTGGCCGACAGCAGGCCCGCCAGTTCCCCGGCGCTCTCCACGAAGCGGTCCAGGTCGGCGCGGCGCAGGCCGTTGCCGGCGGCCTGCCGGGCCAGCGCGGCGACGCGGTCGCCGAGGTGGGAGGCGCAGCCCAGCGCCACACCGAGCGGCGTGTTGATCTCGTGCGCCACGCCGGCGACGAGGCGGCGCAGGGCCGCCATCTTCTCCCGCTCCGCCGCCGCCAGCTTGCGCGTGCGCTCCTCCACCAGGGTTTCCAGGTGGCGGTTCTGGTCGCGCAGCGCCGCCCCGGCCCGGCGCAGCGTCAGGTGGGTGGCGACGCGGGCGCGCACGATGGCCGGGCTGAAGGGCTTCGTGACGTAATCGACGGCGCCGGTCTCCAGTCCCCGCGCCTCCTCCTCCGGGCTGGCGAGCGCGGTGATGAAGATGACGGGCAGGTCGGCGGTGGCCGGGTCGGCCTTCAGGTGCCGGCACACCGCGTACCCGTCGATGCCGGGCATCACCACGTCCAGCAGCACCAGCTCCGGCGGGTCGGCGGCGATCAGCTCCAGGGCGCGGGCGCCGGAGGTGGCGAACCGCACCTCGTGGGCGTCCTCCAGCAGCGCGCCCAGGGCGCGGATGGTCGCGGTGTCGTCGTCGACGATCAGGATGTGCCCGCTCATGGCGTCACCGCTCCCTCCGCCGCGAGAGCTTCGGCCAGCCCGGCCAGCGCCGTCTGCGCCGCGGCGAAGTCCAGGGCGTCCACCGCCGCCGCCACGGCGTCCAGCCGATCGGCGTGCCGTCCCGCCAGGGCGCCGCGCAGGGCCGCCAGGTGCCGCGGCGCCGCCAGGCTGCCGGCGCGCAACGCCGCCGCCAGCGCCTCCAGCAGCGGCCCCGCCGGCTGCCCTCCGCCGCCGGCCGGAGCGGACGCCGCGGCCGGTGCCGGCCGGCCGAGCCCGGCGGCGGCGGCCACGGCCGGCGCCAGCGCCGCCTCCAGATCCGCCAGCCGCTCCGGCACCGCCGCCGTGTCGCGGCGGCGCAACGCCGTCTCCAGCCGCGCCGCGGCATCGGCGACCGCGACGGCCCCCACCGTTCCCGCCGTTCCCCGCACCCCGTGGGCCAGCCGTTCCATCGCCGTCCGGTCCTCCGCCGCCAGCAGCGCGCGCAGGGTACCCCCGGCGCCGGCGCAGCGGTCGTGAAAATCGGCGATGGCGGCCCGCAGGGTGCGGGCGTTGCCGTTCATGCGCGCCAGCGCCGCCGCGAGGTCGAACCCGGGCAGCACCGCCGGCAATCCGTCGGCGCCGCCGGCGCACCGCGCCGCCAGCAGGCGGTCGAGGACGGCGACCAGGTGCCGCGGCTCCACCGGCTTGGACACGTGGTCGTCCATGCCGGCGTCCAGGCAGCGGCGGCGCTCCTCGTCCAGGGCGTGGGCGGTCAGGGCGATGATGGGCAAGCGGTCGGGGCCGACACGGCGGCGGATCGCCCGCGCCACCTCCGGGCCGTCCATGCCGGGCATCTGCACGTCGGTCAGCAGGGCGGCGATGCGCGCGTCGGGGTCCAGCGCCAGGCGCACCGCCTCCGGCCCGTCGGCGGCCTCGACCACCTCCAGCCCGGCGTCCTCCAGGATGCCGCGGGCGATCTCCCGGTTGATGGCGTTGTCGTCGGCGACCAGCACGCGCAGGCCGCGCAGCGGGCCCGCCACCCGCGGCGGGACGACGGCCCCGCCCTGCCCCGCCGCATCGGCCCCGAGGGCCGATTCCGCGGCGATACCGACACGCACGGTGAAGCGGAAGACGCTGCCGCGGCCGGGGGCGCTCTCCACCGTGATGTCGCCGCCCATCAGCCGGACCAGCCGGCGGCTGATCGCCAGACCGAGGCCGGTGCCGCCGTAGCGCCGCGTCGTGGAGCTGTCGGCCTGGGTGAAGGATTCGAACAGCCGCTCCATGGCCGCGGCGGTCATGCCGATGCCGGTGTCGCGCACGGTGAGGGCCAGCACCGCCGTCTCCGCCGCACGCGATTCCAGGGCGACGCGCACCGTCACCTCGCCCCGCTCGGTGAACTTGACGGCGTTGTTGACGAGGTTGAGCAGCACCTGCCCCAGCCGCAGCGGATCGCCCGCCAACACCGGCGGCACGTCCGGATCGACGGCGATGCGCAGGTCCAGCCCCTTCTCACCGGCGGGCAGGGCGGCCACGCCGGCGACGCCGTCCAGCACGGCGGCGAGCGCGAAGGGCGTGTGCTCCGGCGTCAGCATGCCCGCCTCGATCTTCGACACGTCGAGCACGTCGTTGACGATGCCCAGCAGCGCCGTGGCGGCGGCGCGGATGCGCGTGAGGTGGCTGCGCGGCCGCTCCGGCAGGTCGCCGCGCAGGGCGAGGTGGCTCAGGCCGAGGATGGCGTTCATGGGCGTGCGGATCTCGTGGCTCATGGTGGCCAGGAAGGCGCCCTTGGCGCGCGACGCCTCCTCGGCGCGCCGGCGGGCCTCCTCCACCTCGCGCTGGCGCCGCGCGATCTCGTCCAGGAAGTGACGGATGGAGCGGGAGATGGTGGCGATCTCGTCGCCGCCGCCGTCGGGCAGCGGCGTCTCGCGCCCGTCCACCCGGTCGAGCACCGCCGCGTTCAGGCGCACCAGCCGCGACGTCAGGAAGCGGCGCAGGTACAGGTGCACGCCCAGCGCCACCAGGAACCCCAGCGCCGCCAGCCCGACCAGCACGCGGTTCTGCCGCTCCACCGTGTGCGAGAGGGCGGCCGCCTCGGCATCGGCGGCGGTGTTCACCCGTTCGAACAGGGTGCGGGAGAGCTTCACCACCTCCTCCACCATCACCAGCGCCTGGTGGGTCAGGGCGCGGGAACGGGCGATGGCGGTCTGCCGCTCGGCCAGCGCCGGCAGCAGCCCGTCGCGGTCCAGCAGCGCCGTGTCCAGCCGGCGGCGGAGTTCCGCGAAGCGGGCGGCCTGCACGGGCTCCAGCCCGTCGATGCGGGCCGGCAGGGCGGCCAGGGTGGTGCGGGCGGTCCGCTCCAGGCGGCGCAGGTCGCGCAGATAACGGGCGTTGGCGGCGTGGAGCGCGTCGCTCACCAGACCGTTGGTCGCGCCGATCCAGGCGGTCAGCGGCTCCAGCCGGTCGGGCGGCAGTCCGGGCAGCGCCGCCGCCGCCAGGGCGCCGGCCTCCTCCGCCAGGGCGCGGGCGGCGTCCTGCGCCGCCTCGGCACGGGCGGCGGCGTCGATGCGCTCCGCCACCAGCCCGTCCAGGTCGTGCACGGTGAGGGTCAGGGTGCGCAGCACGCCGGGCAGCGTCTCGCCGCCGGCCACGCCCGCCAGATCCGCCGCCGTGGCGGCGACGGCGTCCAGCTTGACCGTCAGTTCGGCCAGCACCACCCGGCGTTCGGGATGGCTGGCCGCGGCGCCCAGCCGGGTAACCTGGGAGAGGAGCTGCTGCAGATCACCGGTCAGCACCGCGCCGGCGGTGATGCGCGGCAGCGACGCCGTCGCCAGGGTCGACAGGGCCTCGCGGAACTGCGACAGGTGGTACAGCGCCGTGCCCGACACCCCCAGCAGCACCCCGGCCATCACCAGCAGCCCCACGCCGACGCGCCGCCCGACGCCGCCGCGGGGCGGCCGGCGCAGGGAGCCGCCGGGGCCGGACCCGGTCATTTCAGGGCGATGCGCCCGTCGAGCTGCGGCGCGACGGTGCCCTTGTCCGTCAGGTACTGTGCCATGACCTCCCACAGCAGCCGGCCGTTCTCGCCGGGGGAGACGGTGTCCGACGCCTTCAGCATGGTGTAGGCGTCGCCGCCCCTGGCGAGGTAGCCGCTGAGCGCCACGCTGTAGTCGGCGCCGTCGTCCAGCGGCTTGCCGCCGACCGTGACCTCCACCACCCGGCTGCCCGCCGGCTGTTTCAGGTCGTAGACCACCCGCAGGTTGGACGGGTGCAGGAACGAGCCCTTCAGCGTGTCGACGCCGGCGGCGCTCAGCTCCAGCGCCTCGCGCAGGGCGGCGCCCTTCAGGGTGACGCGGGTGATGAAGTCGCGGAACGGCAGCTCGCGCTGGATGTCGCGGCGGGTCAGCACGGTGTGGGCGTCGTAGACCCGGTTGCCGCGGATCGAGCCGCCGTTGAAGAACGCCACGTCGGTGCCCAGCAGGCTGCGCATGGCGTCGGCGACCAGGGAACCGAAGGCGTTCTCGCGGCTGCGCACCGCCTCGCGCGTGGTGTCCAGCGCCGTGGCGGTGGTGCCGACCCGGACGTCCATCAGCTCCGACAGGCGGGCGAGGTAGCGGCCGACCCGTTCCTCGGTCGCCGCATCGGGGGGAAGACCGGCGAGCGCAACGATCTCGCCCGAGGCCACCGCCGGCGGCGCGGCCCCGTCGCGCACCACCCGCAGCACGAAGGCCGAGCCCTTGACGTTGGTGTGCACGCCGAAGGCGCGGCCGCCGGCGATCTCCAGGCTGTCCTTGCCGGCGGCGGCAAGCTGGAGCAGCGCGTCGATGGCCGGCTCGCGGCGCAGCGCCTCCACGTCCTCGGGCGTGTTGTCGAGGATGGCGACGACGAATTCCGCCCCTTGCGCGCGCAGGGCGCGGGCCGCGGCGGCCAGCGTTTCGGCGGGCGGACGCACGGTGATCCGCGGCACGATGTACTGCACGGTCAGCTCCGGCGAGATGGCGGCGGCGACACCCACCTTGCCCACCGCGGTGTCCAGCAGCAGACCCGATTCCAGCCCCTCCAGCACGGCATCGGTGGCGGTGTCGATGGTGTTGACGCTGAGCAGGGGGAACCGCGCCTCGAAGGCGCGCAGCGTCAGCTCGTCCTCGCCGAAGGCGAGGTCGCGCTTGGTCACCGCCATCATGTCGGGGGCCAGGTCGTTCAGCAGGTCGATCATGTGGGCGCCCTTGTCGAAGCTCGACAGGACACCGGCGGCCAGGGAGGCGCCGCCGTGCAGGAACAGGGCCGCGCCCTCGGTGCGGTGCCGCTCCAGCAGCGTCGCCAGGTGGGGCAGCCCGCCCTCGTCCTTCACCGGCTCGATGTCGGCCATGGTGGAGGTGAAGACGATCGACAGCTCGCCCGCGTCGGCGCGGGGACCGAACAGGGTCAGGACGGCGGCGACGGCCAGCGCCGCGACCAGAAGACGGCGGCTGTGGCGAAGCGGGGTGCGCAGGGGCATGGGACGGTTCTCCGAATGGCTGCCCCCCGTACATCCGGCATAGGACGGTTCGTATTCAAGGGATATTCGCGGGATATGGCCGCCCCCAGGCGGGGCGGCGCCGACCCCGCCGGCATGCCGCGGCTACGGCGGCAATCGCCGCGATCGCCGAATATCTTCATGGACAAAACAAACACTGTCTTCATCCGTCATACCCCCCACGATATCCTGCGGTGCACAAGCACAGGTAGGATACCCTCGCTTGATGCTTCGGCGCGACGTCTCCATCATCTCCATCATTGATCTCCCATACGGCCCGCCAATGCGAAGATCGTGGCCATTTTCTCATTTGAACACTGAACATTGCGGGGCACACCATGCGCAACAACGGGCCGGTTACCAACCGCGGGATCGATATGGAGGATGGTGACGTTCCGGTGTCGAAGACCGACACCGGAGGGCGCATCACCGTCGCCAACGAGGCGTTCGGCGCACCGCACAATCTGGTGCGCCATCCCGACATGCCGCGCGAAGCCCTCGCCAACCTGTGGGCGATCATGAAGGCCGGCCGCCCGTTGGAGGGGGCTGGTGAAGAACCGGGCCCGCTCGGGCGACCACTGTTGGGTGCAGGCCGACGCCACCCCCATCACCGAGGACGGTGCCGTCATCGGCTACATCTCCATCCGCTCCACGCCGTCGCGCGGCGGCCGGGCGCCGGGAATCGGCCCGGCCGACGGCGAGATCGCGGGGACCGGGACGATGGCGGCACTGCGCGACGCCGAGGTGCGCGTGGAGAAGCTGCCGGGCGGCCCGACGGCGCCGGGCCATGGACAGCCGGGTGCCTCCGCCCTATCCTGGCACCGGTTGCCGCGGCGCAGGAGGCCGAACGATGCTGTGCCGCCGACCGGCGGGACCGCTGGCGCGGATCGTCGAGAGGATCTGGGCTTCGGACGGGGACGAAGCACCGCCGCCCGCGTCGGGGCGCGAACGGTCCCTGCCGACCGGCACGGTCCACCTCTGCCTCCGGCTGGGGCCGGCACCCCTGCGCCTGTACCACGGCGTCGACGATCCCGTGGGGTGGACGGTCGCCGGCGGCGTCATCGCCGGCGCCGGCACCCGGCCCTGGCTGAAGGACGTCTCGCACCCCGTGCCCACGGTGGGCGCGGTGCTGCGCCCCGGCGGCGCCGCGGCGCTGGCGGGCGTGCCGGCCGCGCACCTGGCCGGCGCCCACACGCCGCTGGACGCCCTGTGGGGCGGCGGGTACGTGGAGACGCTGCGCGACCGTCTCGCCACGGCGGGATCGGCGGCCCGCCGCATCGCGGTCTTCGAAGCGGCCCTGACGGCGCGACTCGATCCGGACGCCGGCGTGGATCCCCTGATCGCCGCCGCCGCCGCCCGCCTCGGCCGCGCCGGCGGCGTCGCCGCGGTGGCCGCCGCCTGCGGTCTCGGCCACAGGCATTTCGCACGGCGCTTCCACGCGGCGGTCGGGCTGGCGCCGGCGCGCTACGGCCGCGTCGTGCGCTTCACCCGGGCCCTTGCCCGCCTGCACGGGGACGGTGCCGCCGGGCTGGCGGACATCGCCGCCGCCGCCGGCTACGCCGATCAGGCGCACTTCAGCCGCGACTTCGCGGCGTTCGCCGGCATCACGCCGGGCCGCTACCGCAGCGCCTCCCCCCTGTTCGCCCATCATGTGCCGGTGGCGCCGGCGGACGCCCGCCACGTCCGTTCCGTTCAAGACGCCGGTGCCGATCGGTGGTGAACTGACGCGGACATCCAACACCGGGAGGGGTCCGTGACGATCCGCGAGGTCTTCATCTATCTGCGCGCCCGCGACGCCGAAGCGGCGATCGCCTTCTACACGGCCGCCTTCGGCGCTGCCGAACGGTTCCGCCTGGTCGAGCCGGGCGGCCGCATCGGCCACGCCGAACTCACCATCGGCCCGTCGATCCTCATGATCTCCGACCCGTTTCCGGAGTACGGCATCCACGCCCCGGCCGAGGGAACCGACGCCGCCGTGTCCATCCACCTGCATGTGGACGACGCCGACGCGCTCATCGATCGGGCGGTGGCGGCCGGCGCCCGGCTGGTCCGCGCGCCGCAGGACCATTTCTACGGCGAGCGCAGCGGCGCCGTGCTCGACCCCTTCGGCTACACCTGGCTGATCGGCCACGCCGTCGAGGAGGTGACGCCCGAGGAGATGCAGCGCCGCTACGCGGCTCTGTTCGCACCCGGCGCCGGTGGATGACCGTTTCCGCCGCCGCCTACAGCATGCCCAGCGCGTGCCACACCGGCCGGCGGCGGGCGCGGTGGACGGCCAGGCGGGCGCGCAGCTCCTCCCGCCGTTCGGCGGGGTCGGCGATGGGGCGGCCGTCGCGCAGCAGCGGCCGGCCGGCGCGCTCCAGCTCGGGCAGCACGGCGTCGGCCAGCGCCGCGTCGTCGTCGCAACCGGCCCCGCGGAGCAGAAGCGCGCGGTAGACCGCCTGTTCCAGCGGACCGGCGGGCAGGCCGCTGCCGATGGCGGGGGCGGCGAGGAAGCCGGGGTCGCGCCCGCCGCGGGTGGCCTCGCACACCGCGCCGTTGAAGCGGCGGGCGACGGCGCGCGCCCGCTCGTCCGCCGGGCGGGCCAGCGGGTGGATCTGGCCCCCCTGCACCAGGACCGCCACGGCGGCCAGCAGGGCGTCGGTCCCGCCGGGGCCGCCGGCGAAGGCCGACAGGGGCTGCGGGCCGTCCCGCCACAGCCGGTCCACCAGCGGCCGGGCCACCGCCGCGTCGGCCGCCGCCTCGCCGGCGGCGGTGCGTACGGACAGACGCAGGTCGTCGGGGAAGACCAGTGTGGCCATGCGGGTCGCCATCAGCCGCTCCAGCCGCTCCGCCGACGTCAGGGTGACGGCGCCGCGGGCGTAGAGGTCGCGGCGGAAGCCGCGGTTGATCGCGAGGTCGCGCACGGTTTCGGCCATGATGCGGTCGGGCCGGGTGGCGACCAGCTCCGCCAGTTCCGGCGCCAGGGTCAGGTCAGGGAAGGCGTCCACCGGATCGGCGGAGGCGACGTGGGTCAGCCGCGCCGCCCCCAGCTCCGCCGCCACGTCCGCGTGGAAGAGCGGGCGCCAGGCGGCGTTCAGGTATTCGTGGGCGAGGTAGCGCGGGTCCTGCCCGGCGATCACGGCGAGGCGGTCGGTGAGGCCGGGGTTGCCGGCGAAGCACGCGGCGCCGGCGTCGGCCAGGGTGCGGGCGAAGGCCACGGCGGCGACCGCCCGCTCGGCGGCGGTGCCGGGCTGGCGGCGGGCGTGCTCCGCCAGCAGGCGGCGCAGCGGCACCGCCGCCGCCCAGCCGGGCATGGCGTTGTAGGAGACGTAGGCGACCCCGCCCACCGCCAGCCCGTCGCGCAGGATGGCCCCGACGTGCGCCGCGTCGGCCTCGCCGATCCAGGAATAGACGCCGTGCAGGGCGGCGTAGTCGAAGGCGCCGGGGTCCGGCCGGTAGTCGGCGAAGGCGGCGTCGCGATAGGTCAGGTTGGTCAGGCCGGCGGCAGCGCGGAACGCCTCGGCGGCGGCGATGTGGTCGGGGTTGAAGTCGATGCCGGTCCAGGCGCCGTCGGGGTTGGCGGCGGCCAGCAGGGCGGTGCCGAAGCCGACCCCGCACCCCAGCTCCAGCGCCGCGCGCGGCCCCTCTTCCCCGAACGCCGGCGGCCGCCCCGCCAGCAGCGCCGCGAACCCGGCATAGGCCGGCGCCATCTCCCGGTAGAACCCGGGCGAGCACAGGGTGTCTACGACGTAACCGGCAGCCCAATCCATGGCGGGTCCTATCACAAGCCGCGTCCAGTCCAAGCGCGCCCGGGCGGTATCCGGCACACGGCAATCGATCACGGTCCGCAGCCCCGCACCGGCTTCGCCCCCGGCCCCCAACCGGCCCGCCCCTTTTATGCCGGACCGGGCCAGCCGGGCAATCCCGGGGAGCCGGGGCGAGGTGCTTGACCTTGAGGGTGCGGGGGCAACACCAGCCACATCGGCCGCGCCATCGCCTCCGCAGTTTATCCCCGGGAGTGCAGGGGCAACCTGGGCGGTGCAGATCGAGGTGGTGTCGTCATGGGTTCATCCCTGCGGATGCAGGGGCAACCGCGCCCCGATGACCTTCGCCAGTGCGTCCTAGGGTTCATCCCTGCGGATGCAGGGGCAACATACCATGTTCGCGCGCGACGCGCGCCCCGAAGGGTTCATCCCTGCGGATGCAGGGGCAACGGACTGTCTCGTTGCCACCAAGCCCAGGTGGCGGGTTCATCCCTGCGGATGCAGGGGCAACGGCTGTCTGGCCACGATCTGGAGACATCAATGGGGTTCATCCCTGCGGATGCAGGGGCAACACCCATGCCCAGTCGAAGCCTTCCAGGGACTTGGGTTCATCCCTGCGGATGCAGGGGCAACTCTACGGCCGCGCGGCGGCGGGGCGCCTGGCGGGGTTCATCCCTGCGGATGCAGGGGCAACTCCCCCAGGATGGCGGCATACTGCTCGGCAGAGGGTTCATCCCTGCGGATGCAGGGGCAACAGCAACATCGACGCCACAAAGCCGGCGGCTGGGGGTTCATCCCTGCGGATGCAGGGGCAACCAACACCGGCTGGCCGGATGGGGGTATCGCATGGGTTCATCCCTGCGGATGCAGGGGCAACAGCAACATCGACGCCACAAAGCCGGCGGCTGGGGGTTCATCCCTGCGGATGCAGGGGCAACCAACACCGGCTGGCCGGATGGGGGTATCGCATGGGTTCATCCCTGCGGATGCAGGGGCAACCCCTTGACCGTCCGGGACTCGGCCAGCGGCTTCGGTTCATCCCTGCGGATGCAGGGGCAACTCCGCCAGGATGGCCGCATACTGCTCGGCAGAGGGTTCATCCCTGCGGATGCAGGGGCAACGCATCAAGGATGGACGCTTCTTTGCCCTCCAAGGGTTCATCCCTGCGGATGCAGGGGCAACGTCCCCATCTGCGCTTGGACCACGACGTCTTGGGGTTCATCCTTGCGGATGCAGGGGCAACGACTGACGCAGCGCCCGCACGATCTCTCTTTGGGGTTCATCCCTGCGGATGCAGGGGCAACTGCGATCACCCGAATAGAGCAAGCGCCCTGTCGGGTTCATCCCTGCGGATGCAGGGGCAACGCGGCGCGCGACTTCTTGGCAGCCTCGTTCTCGGGTTCATCCCTGCGGATGCAGGGGCAACACCAGCAGCGGCTGCACCGAGCCGTCGGCGTAGGGTTCATCCCTGCGGATGCAGGGGCAACCACGTACTTCACCCCGTCGAGGAAGTAGGCCGGGGTTCATCCCTGCGGATGCAGGGGCAACCAGCCGGTGCAGCACAACGTGCTCGTTTTCCAGGGTTCATCCCTGCGGATGCAGGGGCAACGCGAAGAACACCGTCAGGGTCCGCGGCCGCGGGGGTTCATCCCTGCGGATGCAGGGGCAACCTGCGTCGAGAACGGGACGCTGGTCACCACCAGGGTTCATCCCTGCGGATGCAGGGGCAACGGCGGCACTGAAGAAGAAGGCGCAGAAGACGGGGGTTCATCCCTGCGGATGCAGGGGCAACATGTTGCTGTGCTCGACGACCATGTCCCACGGGGGTTCATCCCTGCGGATGCAGGGGCAACCGGGCGATGCGGTCGCGGCCCCAGACGTCCGGGGGTTCATCCCTGCGGATGCAGGGGCAACCGTGCTTCCAAGCCTTTCATGAAACACGATATTTTCCGGAAAGTCTAGGACGTTTCTGTGGTTTTTCGATGCAGAGCATAATGGTCCTCGTATTCGACAATGGTTCGTTTGGGTGCGCCGAGTGAGCGGAAGTCCATGCCCATGGGTTTGTCCTTGTCCCGGTGGATCATGACCGCCATGCCCTGCGGTTCGGCCTCCCACCAGCGTTCAAGAATGGTCCAGATGCGATCCCGCGAACCGGCGTCCAGATCCATGCTGACGTACACGCCGGGGTGCACGTTCATCATGACGGAGCGCAGGAAGCCGTGGAAGCGGTCGGCGGTATCGGACAGGCAGATCACGATCATGAGGCCAGCAACTCCTTGATGTCGTCGATGACCGTATCGATGAAGCGGGTGTCCCGGACATGGCGCGAGACGGCCCGGCGGCAGAGGCGGTCCAGGCCGTCCGCCGCGCCCTGCTCGATCCGCTTGGCGCAGCGGAAGGCCAGGGGCACCGTCACCGTCGTGCGGTACAGGTCGCACAGGTCGAGAACCCAGCTTTTGGCACTGTCCTCGTGCAGGAAACCCAGCGGCGGCAGGGTGCCGGTGGCCTGGACGGCGATGGCGACGCACGCCTCCAGGGCCGTGACCACATGGTTGATCGCCTGGTTGGGGGTATCGGTCGCCGCGGGGTCGGCACGGTCGAAGCGGCGCCCGTTCCAGACGATGCCGACCTGCGCGGCGGTCAGTTCATAGCTCCTCTTGATGCGGGCCGCCTCCATGCCCCGCAGGGCGTCGGCCGAGGTCGCCCGCGGCGTCTCCCCGAAGCGCTTGGCGTACATCCGCTTGGCCACCATCAGCCGGGTCGACTCCGACGCCCACCACGTCGCCTGCTGCCGCGCCAGGGTGCTGTCCCGGTCGAACAGGGGCGGCGCGGTGTACAGCCGGGTGCCGTCCGTGCCGACGAAGGCGATGCAGGTCCCGTGGGCCGAACAATGGCGCACCGCATCGTGGGTGATCGCGCTGCCCGGTCCCAGCAGCACGGCGTTCAGTCGCTGGTAGGGCAATTCCAGCTCATCCCCCTTGTCGTCGAAGGCAAGGACGAGGCTGCCGTTGTCGATGGACAGCCGGCAGCGCTCCACATAGATCAGCCCGTTGCGGGATTTCTGCGGGATCCGGGCCTCGTCGATCCCAAGACGGCCTTTCAGCATGCCGGCACCTCCTTTCCTCGTCGTCCTCGTCCCATCGCCGCGTTCGCCCGCGCGGCACCATCCCGCGCGGGGTTTGCCGCCGCCCGGCCGATCCGCTGGCCGGGCGGCGGAATCCATCGGGATTCACCATGTCCAGGATCCGTCGGCCCGGTGAAGACGGCGGCACCGGCAAGGATGCCGCCCCCGTCAGGGGGCCGGAGCGATCTGCATCAGGCCGTTGCCATAGGCGCGACCGCCGCCCACCCCGTCGGCCAGCATCGTGCGCATGGCCACCGGGTCCGTGACCGTCAGCATCCCCTCGAAGGTCAGCGCCCCGAACCGGATGTCCTTGCCCCGGCGGGCGGGCCGCAGACGGGTGAGGTCGTAGTTCAGCACCGCCACCGCGCCGTCGCGCGGGGCGAAACCGCACCGCTGCCCCTGGCGGGCCAGCCACGCCAGGGCCGCCTGCTCCCCCGCCTCCTCCAGGCGGTCGGGGGTGCGCTCGTCCTCCGCCAGCCGGTCCCACGCGGCGGTGACCACGTCCACCCGGCGGCCCCGCACGGCACCGGGTTGCGCAATCCAGTGGTTGGCCACCGCCCGCAGGCGGAACCGCAGCCGCTGCCCCGCTTCGAGAACCGGCGCGAACGGCCGCGTGCGCTCGATGGTCCACACGCCCCCCAGCCCGTCCTGCGGTGTCCGGCGCGACCGCACGATGGCGGTGAAGGGGTGGTTGCGCTCCACATGGAACAGGAACAGGCCCTGGCGCCGCTCCGCCGGTGCACCGGGGAACAGGGTCCAGATCATGCGGTGGGCAAACTGGGCGTCGCTGCGGCGCATGTCCGCCCCGAGGATGGAGCGCAGGGCGGCCGGGTCGCGCGGCGTCAGCACCACCCGGCTTTCCCACAGCGGTTCGCTGCCGGTCGCCGCCGGGGCGTCGGCATCGGGGATCGTCACGGCGCCGTTCATGTCGCCTCCGCTTCGTCGGGGGGTGCGGGGAAGACCGCGCGCCGCTCCGTGCGCTCCCGGAAACGCTGGTAGATGCGCCCGCCGTCCAGGGGCAGCGGGTCCGGCAGGTCGCGGCGGCGCACCGCGCGCACGGTGTGGCCGTCGCCGGGCTCCGGCGCGCCCGGGTAGTCCTCGTCCCACGCCAGGGTTTCCGTCTCGCCCCGCTCGGCCTTCCACCGGATCAGCGGCGCCAGGGCCGCCGCCATGGCGGGCCGCCGCTGCCACGGCCAGCCATAGGCGGCCAGCGCCGCGGCCGGGCCCGCCGCCGTCACGATCTCCGGATCGGGCGGCAGGCCCGGCGTGCAGGACTTGCGCCCGGCGTACAGCGGCCAGCGCGGCGATGCCAGGGCCGCGGCCAGCCGATCCGGCGGGGCGGCGTCGGGGTCGACGGCGGCCAGAGCCACCGTCCACAGGCCGCAGGACCAATACTCCCGCTTCGACAGCAGGGCGCCGGTGTGCTCCTGCCCGGCCAGGGCGGGACGCACCTCCTCGAAGCGGCTCCACCGGCCGCGCCCCTCGGGCCGGCGGGCGCGGCTGACCGTGTGAAAGTCGGGGCGCGGGTCGCGGACCGGCCGGATGCCCGTGCGCACCGCGACGCGCAGCGCCGCCGACAGCGCCGCCAGACCGCCGCGCTCCAGCCCCAGCGCCGCGCCCAGCAGGCCGATCAGGGCGGATTTCGGCGGGTCCGACTCGGTCGCCTTCCACGCCGTCGTGGCCGACGACAGGGAGGCGGCGCCCCAGGCCCCGTAGGGGGCCATCAGCGTGAAGCAGACCTGGGGAAAGGCGGTGCCCGTTGGATGTGCACTCATCGGGCGGGCTCCAGCACGAAGCGGCGCAACTCCTCCACCGTCCACACCTCCGGCGCGGCCGGGGCGTTGCCGGTGCGGGCGGGTCCGTAGCCGTTGAAGGCGCACACCCGGTTGGACAGGCCATAGGCCGACCGCGCGGTGTCGTGAAAGGCGTCCAGGCGGCGGATCGACGCCAGCATGATATCGCCCTGCGAATCGATCGGCTGAAGGTACGCCAGCCCCAGGTTCATCGCCGGGTCGCCGCCACGGGTGACCAGCACATAGCTGGCGGCCACGTCGCTGGCGTGGCTGTTGCGCTTGCCCTTGGGCTGGGCGAACAGCAGGCCGGTGACGAAGGCGTCCACCGCCTCCACCGCCAGCCGGTCCGCCTCCTCCGCGGTGCGCCCCCGGGACAGGGTTTCGCGCAGGTGGCCGCGGTCCAGAACGGCGTGCTGATAATAGACCCCGCCGCCGAAGAACGCGTAGGAGGTTATGGCCGCCCCCGTCCCGCCCAGCACGTTCAGCTCCTCACCGGCCGAGAAATAGTCGCCCTCGGTCATGAAGGCGTGGGTGGTGAAGGCGTGGCCGACGGCACAGGCGGCCTCGACGTTGAAGGCAGGATCCGCGGCGACCATCCGGCCGAACAGGGCGGTGTCCAGGTCGTGGTCGGCGCGGGTCAGCAGGCCGTCGCGGCAAACCGCACGGACCCAGCCCTGCAACGCGTCGGGGAAGGCGTCCGGGTCCCGTGCCCGGATGTCGATCAACGCGGCGACAGCCTCGCGGATGCGGACGAACTCGCGCGTGCCGATGACCAACCCCTGCTCCGTTCCGGCGTAACGCTCCAGCCGGTATCGCTCGGCGGCGGCACGGTCCATTCCGTACTTCGCCATGACGTCCGCCAGGGTCTTCTCCTTCTCGTCGAACACCTTCTTCTGCTTCTTCGGGTCCGGGGAGACGATGGTGCGGACGTCCTCCTCCTTGGGCACGGGGCCGCCGGCGCCCGTGGCCATGTTGACGGCCAGTGCCGCCAGAAGCGCCGATACATCGTCGATTCCTGCCGACGTCAGGCTACGGAACACCTCGATCCCCGCTTCGCGGGTGCGGGTGGCGCGCTGCGCGTCCGGGAAATGCGGTGCGAAACGCAGGGCCCGCTTCCGCGCCTGGCTGGAGATGCGGCCACGCACCGCGCCGCCGAACCGGCAGGTCTTGGGGCGTCCGTCCTCGTCCCGGTTGATGTTGTGGGGCGGAAAGGCCGTGAGCACGTGGAACTGCAGCAGATCGGCGCGCACGGCGGGCGGCAGGAGGCTGTCAGGCATCGGTGGTCTCCGGGTCGGGGGCGGAATCGTCTTCGGCCGCGTCGTCGAGGCTCGCGCCGAAATAGGACAGGAAGAGTTCGCGGCGGACGCGGGCGCGGCCGGACGGGTAATGCCAGTCCGCCACCACGGCGGCCACGTCGGCCAACGGGGCCCGGCGCTTCAGAATCTGGAAGGCCCCGCGCAGCAGGCGCAGGAACTCGTCCGGTTCCTCCGCCGTGCAGAGCAGGCGCAGCCGGTCGGCGCTGAGCGCCGCCAGGTCCCGGCCGAGCGCGCCGCCGGGCCGCCGCGCCGTCCGGCCGCTGTCGCCGTCCAGCTCGGCCACGGCGATGGCGACGCGGGCGGCCGCATCCGGCGGCATGGTGTCGAGGCGACGCAACAGGTGATGGAAGGCCAGCACCCCGTAGACGTCATCGACCGTCTGCGCCCGGCGCAGGGCCGCACGGTCACCCCGCTGATCCCGCAAGGTCCGGTGCCAGTCGCGGATGGCTTTGGCCAAAGCCTCATCCGCGGATGTCTCTGATGCCGCATTCGCGGATGTCTCTGATGCCGCATTCGCGGCGGTGGCATTGCCTCGGGCGCTCATGATGCCCCCTGTGCGGTGAGTCCGAATGAAAGGGTGTCGTGCAGGCGGCGGACGAGCGCGGCCCGCTCCGCCGCCAGCCGGCCGTCGGAGGGGCCGGTTCCGTCGATGGGAAAGGCGTCGTCGAACAGGCGCAGCGCCGCGTTGCGGCCCAGCGTCAGCAGACGCCGGCGGTGCCCGTCGGCGGCGGCGAAGCGCGCAGCGTCGGTGGCGTGGTCACGGATGATGGCGGCAAGCCGGCCGGGCAGGTCGAGCACGGCGGCGTCCATCTCCGCCAGCAGCGCGTCCTTCAGGGTGTCGGGCAGGGCCGCCGTCACGTCCCGCCGCCCGAGGGTGCAGGCGGCGCGGGCCGATACGAACAGGTTGCCCGCCAGGTCGTTCACCAGCCCCGCGACCTCCGTCACCTCCATCGCCAGCCATGCGGTGTCTCCCGGCTCCGGCGACAGCCAGACGGGAAGCTCCCGCTGGCTCATCCCGCCGGGCGCCTTGCCGAAACTGAACTGTGCGAAGGCACGGACCCGGAAGATGCCCTCCTCCATCACCGCGGTGGCCGCCCCGTCCGGGCGCGGTGACGCCAGGGTGTCGCGCTGGCTGGCAAACTGGCGCAGGACCGGCGGGAACAGCCGCCGCTTGACCTGCGCCTTGCCGGAGGGCGGCGCCCCCTCCCGCAGCAGCGCCGTTTCCAGCCAGTCGTCGAAGCGCAGCGGGCCGCGGGCGCGGACGAACCGGGGCGGATCGTCCGGCTTTGCAGTGTCCTCGATGCGGGAGACCGCGGGATGCCACCAGCCCTGCGGCTGGTACTGCAACCCCTTGGGCCACCGGCTGTAGGCGGTGAAGACCGGCCCCTCCACTCCGGTCAGGGCGCAACGCCCCGGCACCGGCGGTGCCAGCAGGTAGCGGCGCGGCATGGGGATGTGGGCCGGGTGGAGCCCTCCCCGCCCGACCGGCCGGGCCGCCCCGTCCTCGTTGCGGCCAAGCGGCATGACCGCCAGCGTAGGGTCCAGCCAGGGAAAGGTCCCTTCATCGACCGGCGCCGGCCATCGGGCGTCGCCCCCGCCTTCCGCCTCCCGGCACAGGACGTTCAGCCACAATGTCTGCCACAGGGTCCCGCCGAGAAGCTGGAACTTGATGCTGTCCGCCCCGTGCGGAAGGCCCAGATAGCCGCCGCCGCCGGGCGGGAACAGCACCATGTGGGCGTACAGCACCGGAAGGATGGCGGCGGCGCCGATGGCCTCGACCCCGCCCCGGCGCACGAAGAAATCGGCGTCCTGCTTCACCGCCTCGCCGGTCGGCAGATCGGGCAGCAGGGCGGCGATCGGCAGGGTCCCCGCCTCGCCGCCGTCGCCGTCATCATCATCGTCGCCCGGTGCGGGCCGGCGGGACCGGGACGGCGCGCGCGCGGCCGCCTGCGCCAGCCGCTGCGGATCGGGACGAACCTGCATCGCCGGGTGGGCGGGATGCGTCAGCCCGAAGGCGGGGTGGTAGGGCGCCAGCCGCTCCGCCAGATCCCCCGGTTCGGGGGGATCGAACAGCATCCGCCGCCACGCCGCGGCATCGGCCGGCGCCAGGGCCGCTTGCAGAAGATCGCGCATCAGGAACTCGAACCCGCGATCGGCCAGGGGATGCCCCAGCCGCACCCCCACCACCGGATCGTCGGCATGGCCCGCGGTGATCTCCGCCGGCGTCGCCAGCCCCGGACCGGACCGGCGCACCACGGGAACCGGGATCGTCAGGAAATTCAGAACCTCCGGGTCGTGCATGTCTTTCCCCCGCGGATGGCACCCGTACGGCAAGAATCTTGGACACACTGAACCGTACGGCTTGCGCACCCGGGAGTCAACGCTGATTGCATCAAGTCTGTTCGTGTCTGAAAAAACCTCACCACCCCTACGATACCGGAACGATCCACCGCCGGACAGCCCAAGATGGATTTCCACTTTCCGGTCGCGCCGGCCTGATGCATCGTACGCGTGTCGGCATCGCTCTACCGGCGGAACACCGTCCCGTGTCAGCACCCCCGGAACACTCCGGGATGAACCCAAGTCAGTCCGGGTCTGCGGAGCAGTCCGCTTTGTCCCCTGCATCGGCAGGGATTACGGCGCCGACACGGGACGCTTCCTCACCATTCAAGAATGATCGGCCGCCATTGGCGATTGTGCGCGACATCCCGCTCTCGTCATACTGACTCATGCATGGCCATCACACAACCAGGGTTGCGGATGACCACCATCTTTAGCCGCTGGGGCAAGGCACGTCAGGCGGAGCGCTGTCACCTGCTGCCCTTTCACATGCTGGATGTGGCGGCGGTGCTGGCGGTCGGGCTGACGCGGCGGCCGACCCTGCGCGACGCGCTGGCGGACGGGCTGGGTATGACGGTGGACGATGCCGTGCGCATGCTGACGACGGTGCTGGCGCTGCACGACCTGGGGAAGGCGGGGGCGAGGTTTCAGGCGCTGAACCCCGACGCTGCCCGGCGCACGGGGCAGGTGCCGATGGAACGGCTGCCCTGCCGCCCCCGGCACGATGCGGTGGGCCAGGCCCTGGCGACGGAGCTGCTGGTGAAGCGGCGGCAGGCGTGCGGCCTTCCCGCAGCGCTGGCGGACTGGCCGGAAACGCGGCTGCTGTTCGCCGTCAGCACCGGCCACCACGGTTGTCCCCCGGTGAACCCGCCGACGTTCCTGATGCTGCGGCGTGCCGGAGACTGCACGCCGGAGGATGCGGACATAGCGGCCGCGCTGATCGGGGCGATGGCCGACCTGTTCGGGTGGCGCGACGGACTGCCCGACGGGGCGGGCCTGAAGCGCCTGTCGCCTCTGCTGAACGGGCTGTTCATCCTGAGCGACTGGCTCGGCTCCGCCGACGCCTTCGTGTACCGGGAAGAACCCTGCGATCTCCGGGCGTACTGGACCGGCACCGCCCTTCCCACGGCCGAACGGGTGCTGGATGACGTGCAGCCATCCCCGTTCCGCCGTCTGGCGCCGCGCCCGCCGGCCGCCTTCCGGGACCTGTTTCCCCGGCTCGCCCGATCCGGCGCACCCCCGGCACCGACCCCTTTGCAGGCGCTGGCGGACCGTCTGTTCACGGCCGGCGCGTTGCCCGACGGGCCGCTGCTGGTGGTGATCGAGGATCTGCCGGGGGCCGGCAAGACCGAGGCCGGCGACCTGATCGTGCAGCGGCTGGTCGCTCTCGGACGGGCGGACGGCGTCTATGCCGGCCTGCCCACCATGGCGACCGCCGATGCGGCCTTCGACCGCAAGTTCGCGGCCGACGGCACCGTGCCGTACGGCGAGCAACTGTTCGGAGATGCCCCGCAGGTGATGCTGGCCCACAGCCGGCGCCACCGGCACCGGACCTTCCGCTTCGCCCCCACCCGGGCCGGCGTGGAGGAGGGAGAGGGCATGGCGAGCGGCTGGTTCGCCTCCTCCTCCCGCCGGGCCCTGCTGACCGAGGTCGGCGTCGGCACCGTGGACCAGGCGTTGGCCGGCGCCCTGCGCACCCGCCACGCCACGGTCCGGCTGGCCGGTCTGTGGCGCAAGGTGCTGCTGGTCGATGAGGTGCACGCCTACGACGACTACATGCAGGCGCTGTTGCAGAGTCTGCTGCGCTGGCAGGGATCGACGGGCGACCCGGTGGTGCTGATGTCCGCCACCCTGACCGCCCGGGCCCGCGCCGCCCTGATCCGCGCCTACGCCGAAGGGGCGGGCTGGCCCGGCGTGGCGGAGGCGGGCGACGGCGCCGGGCCGGGCGCCTATCCGCTGCTGACCCTGGTGAGCCGCAGCGGGATCGTCCGGCACCCGGTGGCTGCGGTCCCCGGACCGGGCACCCGTCCGGTCCGTTTCGAGGCGGTGCATTCATTGGCAGCGGTCGAAGACCGGATCGGCGCGTGGATCGCCGCGGGCCGCTCGGTGATCTGGTTCCGCAACACGGTGGACGACGCGGTCGCCGCCTGGCGCCGCCTGGCGGCCCACCAACCGCTGCTGTACCACGCCCGATTCCTGCCGGCCGACCGGGCGGCGCGGGAAGCGGAACTGATGGCGGCTCTGGGCAAGCACACACCGCCCGGCGCGCGGCGGGGCCGACTGGTCATCGCCACACAGGCGGCGGAACAGAGCCTGGACCTGGACGCCGACGAGATGGTGACCGACCTGGCGCCGGCGGATTCCATCATCCAGCGCCTGGGACGACGGCGGCGGCACGCCCGCACCGCCGACGGCGCCTTGACGGACGAAGGCGTCGACCGCCGGCCCGACAGTCCGGCGCTGCTGTTCACCCCTCCCCTGCGACCGGCCGGCCGGCACTGGTACGCGTCGTTTTTCCGCCGGGCCGGCGCGGTCTACGACGACGATGCCCGCCTGTGGCTGTCCGCCCGCCACCTGCTCGACCCGGCGGGCATTCCGGGACGCGGCTGCGACGATCCCGCACTCATCCTCGCCCGCGACCTGCGCCCGCTGCTGGAAGCGGTGTACGCGGACCCGCCGGAGGGAGTGCCTCCGGAACTGCTGGGCCGCCACCACGCGGCGCAGGGCGCGGACGCGGAGGAGCGGGCGGCCGGCCGGCGCGCACGGTTGAGTTTCCGGGACGGGCTGCTGAACGACTGGTCGGACGCGGCGGAGGCAGGGGCCGGGGCGGACGGCGAGCCCCGCACCCGCCTGCTCGATGGCCATTCGGTGATCCTGGCCGTGGTGGAGGACGGCCGGACGCGGCTGCTCGGCGCGCGGGACGGCGAGGCGTTCCCGGTGGAAGCCAGCGAATGCCGCTGCCCCTTGCCGCTGATCGCCCCCGAGGGAGACCGGAGCCGGCTCGATCGGCTGATGGCCGAGCTGCCGGAACCCGTTTCCCGCGGCTTGGACCGCGACCGGGTCGTGTTCCTGGCGGAGCGGGTCGACGACATGTGGACCGGGCAGGCACGGCGGAAGGGCGGCAACGACCGTGATGCGGTGCGTCTGCTTTACGGCGATCGGTGCGGCTTGCTGGTGGAGCGGCGGGAAGCCGCGGCCGGGGCGTAAGGATCGCAGGCAAAGAAAAGCCGCGGCACCCGCATCGGGGCGCCGCGGCGGTGGTGCGCGGAACAGGTTAGGCCGGGACCGCGCCGCCGAGCAAGGGCAGACCCGCCTCGCGGGCGCGGGCCAGGCCGACGACGGCCTTGCGGACCTTCTCGAAGGCGCGGACCTCCAACTGGCGCACCCGCTCGCGCGAGACCTTCAGGACCTGGCTCAACTCCTCCAGCGTCTGCGGCTCGTCGCTCAGACGGCGGGCCACCAGGATCTGCCGCTCGCGGTCGTCCAGCACGTCCAGGCCCAGCTTCAGGAAGTCCAGGCGCTGGCTGCGCTCCTCGGACTCGGCCAGGGCGCGCTCCTGGTTCTGGTCCTCATCGGCCAGCAGGTCCTGCCACTCCATGTCGGAGTCCTCGGCCAGGGTCACGTTCAGCGACCGGTCGTTGCCCAGACGGCGGTTCATCGACACCACCTCGGACTCCGGCACGTCCAGCGTGGTCGCGATGCTGGTGACGGCCTCCGGCGTCAGGTCGCCGCCCTCCAGCTCGCGCATGCCCGCCTTCAGGCGGCGCAGACTGAAGAACAGCTTCTTCTGGGCCGCCGTCGTGCCGATCTTGACCAGCGACCAGTTGTGCAGGACGTATTCCTGGACGGCGGCGCGGATCCACCAGGTGGCGTAGGTGGCGAAGCGGAATCCCTTGTCCGGATCGAACTTGCGGGCGGCCGTCATCAGGCCCAGGTTGGCCTCCGCCACCAGATCGGCGAGCGGCAGGCCATAGCCCTGGAACCCCTTGGCCACCTTGAACGCCAGACGCAGGTGGGCGCCGACCAGGCGGTCCAACGCACGGGCGTCCTGCCCGTTGCGCCAGCGCTGCGCCAGGTCAAGCTCCTCCTCCGGCGTCAGGTAGGCGTAACGGCGGGCGTCCCTGAGGTACAGGTCGAGCGTGACGTCGTTGGCGATCGGATGAGTCAAATCGGTCTCCCCCAACTGGCGTTCCCGACGGACAACCCCCACATGAGCGGACGACGGATCCGTCGCGCCGCCCCGCGGGCAGCCCGAAGGTGTGACTGGAAGAATCGGGAACGATTACCGATATGGGGTCGTTTGGCCGCCGATCAAGATGCCCGCGGGAACGAATCGGGACCGGCGTCGTTCGCCCGCGCCCGCGGGTCCGCGCTGTCCGGGGCCGTTGCCGCCAGCTTGCCGCGGGTGGCCGCCAGCGCCGCGCCGATGTCGGCCTTGTCGTTGGGGTCCTCCGCGTGACGCAGGCCCGCCGCGGCCGACATCTCCGCGTGGCGCAGCAGCGTCCGGTGCTGCCTGGGGGTGCGGACGTGCTCGGCCAGGCGGGCGATGCTGCCCAGCAGGTGGATCGCCACCGCCGGCTTGGCCGCGCCCGCCTGGCGGATCTGGTGGAAGGCGGCGTTCATCAGCCCGTCGAAGTCGGTCCCGTCGACCAGCAGCCGCACCGCTCCGCTCCGGTCCCGGTGGACGGCACCGGGCAGCCGCCGGGCCATGATCCGCGCCAGGGCTCCGCGCAGCCGGTCGATCACCGCCAGGGCCGTGTTCGGATCGTTGATGCCCGGCGACAGGGCGCGCAGCGCCACGTCGACGAGGTGGCGGACGGAGAATTCCAGGTCCTGGGTGGGCGTTCGCCGCACTCCGATGATGATGGCCCGCCGGATGCATGCGCTCAGGTCCGGCGTCACGGCGTCGGCGGGCTGCACCCGGGCCAGCCACCCCTCCCGGCACATGAAGGCTCCCGCCCGATAGTCCAGGCGGATGAGGGCGCCGGCACGCTCCGCCGCCGCAACCAGGGCGGCGCAGTCGATGGATTGCACGTATCCCTCGTCGCGGGAGCGGATGATGGCCGGGTGCGTCTCCCCGTCCGCAGCCACCCGGTGCTCCGGCCCCGCGCACTCCGGTGCGGGCGTATCCGCGGCCGGCGGCAGGCCGGAGATCACGTCGTCCAGTTCCTCGGCCACCCGTGCGATCACCGCGTCGGCAACGATCAGGCGCGTAACGACGCCGAGGAACATCAGAAGCGCCAGCAGGCACAGCATCGCCAGCACCAGCCCGAGGGTCACCGCCACCTGCGGCACGGCCTCGGCCGGCATGTCCTTCCCGACCGCACGCAGAACCAGCAGGCAATACACGACGGTCAGGATGAAGGTGCCGAGCGCGGCCTGCGTCTTCAGGTCGCCCGTGTAGGTGCGGACCAGCCGGGGCCCGTACTGGTTGGCCGCCAGCGTCAGCACCACCATCGTGATGGAAAACATGACGCCGGCCAGAGACAGCAACGCGGTGACCAGGGCGGTCAGCAGGTTGCGGGCGTCGTCGCCGCTGCCGCCGTGCAGGAAACGGGGAAACGCCTGCGCGGCGTCCGGCACGGCGGCGTCGATCATCAGCGCTCCCCGCGACAGGGCGAACGCCAGCAACCCCATGCCGACGGGCACCAGCCAGAGGCCGCTGCGCAGTCCTTCCCAGGTGTTCCGGATCCGGTCCCACATGCCCTTGCACCCCATGCATCTCTCCGGCGGGAACAGCCGGGGCGGTCCGGCGTGCCGCGGCGGCGCCTCCCGACACGCCGGGGGTGGCGCGGCCGCGGAGCGGGCGCTACAGTCACTGCCCCGCGGTCCGGCACCGCGCCTTCGGGGAAACCCTGCCCATGTTCGACCTGGTCCTGCGCCGCGCCACCCTGCCCGACGGGCGGACCGGCATGGACATCGCCGTCAGCGGCGGGCGCATCGCGGCGGTGGAGCCGAACCTGCCCGGCGCGGCCGCCCAGGAGATCGACGCCACCGGGCGGCTGGTGACGCCGCCCTTCGTGGACGCCCATTTCCACATGGATTCCACCCTCACCTACGGCATCCCGCGGGTGAACCGCTCCGGCACGCTGCTGGAGGGCATCGCCCTGTGGGGGGAACTGAAGCCGCAGCTCGTCCAGGACGCCATCGTGGAGCGCGCGCTGGCCTATTGCGACTGGGCGGTGGCGCGCGGCCTGCTGGCGATCCGCAGCCACGTGGACGTCTGCGACCCGCGCCTGCTGGCGGTGGAGGCGCTGCTGGACGTGAAGGCGCGCGTCGCCCCCTATCTCGACCTGCAGCTCGTCGCCTTTCCGCAGGACGGCGTGCTGCGCTCCCCCGGCGCCGTCGACCGGCTGACGCGGGCGCTGGATATGGGCGTCGACGTGGTCGGCGGCATCCCCCACTTCGAACGCACCATGGCCGACGGGGCCGCGTCGGTGCGGCTGCTGTGCGAGATCGCGGCGGAGCGCGGCCTGCCGGTCGACATGCACTGCGATGAGAGCGACGACCCCCTGTCGCGCCATGTGGAGACCCTGGCGTACGAGACGCAGCGCCTGGGGCTGCACGGGCGGGTGACCGGCTCGCACCTCACGTCCATGCACTCCATGGACAACTACTACGTCTCGAAGCTGATCCCGCTGATGGCCGAGGCGCGCCTGGGCGTGGTCGCCAACCCGCTGATCAACATCACGCTCCAGGGCCGCCACGACACCTATCCCCGGCGCCGCGGCATGACCCGGGTGCCGGAGCTGATGGCGGCCGGCCTCACCGTCGCCTTCGGCCACGACTGCGTCATGGACCCCTGGTACCCGCTGGGCTCCGCCGACATGCTGGAGGCCGCCCACATGGGCCTGCACGTCGGCCAGATGACCGGCGTCGACGCCATGCGCGCCTGCTTCGCCGCGGTGACGGAGAACCCCGCGGCGCTGCTGCACCTGGACGGCTACGGGATCGCGCCGGGCTGCCACGCCGACCTGGTGGTGCTCCAGGCCGCCGACCCGGTGGAGGCCCTGCGCACCCGCCCCGCCCGCCTCGCCGTGCTGCGCCGCGGCCGGGTGGTGGCGCGCACCGCCCCGGTGACCGCCGAACTGACCCTCCCCGGCCGGCCGCAGCGGGTGGACTTCACGCGGCCGCAGGGGTAGGGCCCGAAGGGGCGGGTCTCGTGATGCCGGGCTCTGTGCCGCCCGTCCGCCGGGCATCACACCGGGAAGCGTGATGGACTTCAGGCGGCCCGCGGCGCCACCACGGCCGCGACGCCCAGCGGATCATGGTCGATCACCTGCAAGTAGGCGCGGGCCGTCGCGTCGGGGTTCTTCCGCCGCTGCTCCCAATCCCGCAGCGTTTCCAACGGAATGCGGTAGGTTGCGGCGAACGCTTCCTGCGTCATTCCCGGCCGCTCGCGGAGCTTGAGGACGTTCACCAGCTTGCGGAGCCCTTTTTCGTCGGCGGGCATGGGCCGGGCGCCCATCCCGAGGGTGATCATGCGTTCCTCGCCGTGTACCGTTTCATCGATGGCGCCGCGACCTTCACCACGCCGACGGGCGTCCCCGCATGGATCAGCGGGGCCACCACCATCGAACGCAGGCCGACCCCGCGGCAGGCTTCGCGGTCGACCCGGTCGTCGGTCCCGGAATCCTCGCAATAGAGCACCCGCGCCTGCGTGACGCACAGGCCGGACAGGCTGCCCTCCCGGTTGAGGCGCAGGCCCGGTTGCGCCGCCGCCATGCCGGCGGCGACACGGTAGACCATCTCCTCGCCCTCGACCGGTTCGACGATCGCGCCGGCGGCACCGGTGAGGGTCTTGCACCCGATCGCCGAAGAACCTGCGAGAATCACCCGGATTCCGCCAATGGCGCCCCCTCACTCCGGCACGTAGACCATCGAGCCGTCCTTCATGCGGTAGGCGACGCCGGCCTTGGTGCCCTCGCCCTGGCCGATGGAGCCGGTGGCGGTGTAGCGGTCCAGCCGCTCGCCGTCCTTGACGACGATCTCCATGTCCGGGGCGCCGGGATTCCTGATGACGGTCACCCGGTCGTGGCTGAACGGGTTCATCGGGTTGTTGGCCGCCGCCAGCAGCAGGGCGGCGATGATGACGAGGAACACGTCGATGAGGTTGACGACCGACAGGATCGGGTCGTCGGCCTCGGCGTCCTCCAGCAGCTTCAGGCTCATCAGTCCGCCGCCTCCCCGGTCAGGCCGTGCACCGCCTCGGGCAGGCCCTCGTCGGGGACCCGCTGCGTGCGCCGGCGTTCGATGTCGACCAGCTCCTCCGCGTACCAGCGCCGCCGCACGTTGACCACCAGATAGGTGACCGACGCGGCGACCAGCGCCAGGATGACCGCGGAGAAGGCCACCGTGAGGTTGGCGCTGACCGCCTCCAGCCGGCCGTCGGCCAGCGCCTTCAGCGCCGGCCCCATGGGGATCATGGTGGCCACCAGCCCCAGCATGGGCGCCACCCGGGTGGCGATGCGCAGCGCCTCCAGCCGGCGGAAGGCCAGCGTCTCCAGCGCCGTCGGGGTCAGGGAGGGATCGGCCCGCCAGGACGCCAGCAGGTCGAAGCCGGCACCCCCCGCGCGGCGGCGCTGGCGCGCCTGCCAGGCGAAGGCGCCCAGCGCGTAGAAGGCGTAGAGCACCAGCGCGATGACCGCCAGCAGCACCGGCAGCATGAACACCTGGCTGGCGTGGTAGAGCAACGTTTCAATGGCGATCTGCACGGATCGGTATCCTCGGCAATCAGGTCGTGACGGGGCGGCGGGCGGCCTGGTGGACCACCCCCGCCGCGAAGGCGGCGCCCAGCAGCCCCAGGGTGCCCAGCAAGGACCACAGGGCGAAGGCGTCGAAGGGCACGGGCTCGGCCGCGGTCTCCTGCAGCTCCAGGCGCTGGCCCTGCACCGTCTCGGCCGGGGCGGCGGGAGCCGCGTCCGCCGCCGCCGCCTGCGCGGCGGCCGCGGCGGCGGCGAGGCCGAAGCCCGGCGCGGCCGCCGCCTCCACGAAGTCGCGGAACAGCGCGTTCTCGCTGCGCACGTCGTGGGCGTCGGCCAGCTCCTTCCAGCGCTGCGCCAGGGCGGCGACGTCGGCGGGGTCGGCCTGCCAGTACTCCTTGCGGGCCGCCTCCAGCATGCGCTCGATGATCTGCGCCTGTGCGGCGGGGTTGTGCGCCTCGAACCATTCCCGGACGCCCAGGCCGTGCTTGTCGTCGACGAAGACGGCCTTGACCTCGTTCCACTGGTCGTCGCGCACCGTCTCCGGCGCCACCGCCTGCCAGCCCCACAGGTTGTTGACGGTGCCGAGGATCTCCAGCGTGCCGCTGTAGCCCTCCTTCTGCATCTGCGCGATCCAGTTGGGGTGGAAATAACGGGCCTTCAGCTCGGTCGCCAGGAAGCCGGCGGCGGAGTCCACCCGCGGGTTGCCCGCCTCGCGCAGGTTGGCGATGTACAGCTCCGGCGAGGTGCCGGAGAGGTGGCGCACCGCCAGGCTCAGCCCGCCCAGGTACTGGAACGGGTCGTCGGTGGTGAGCATGCCGTAGAGGTTGGAGCTGCGCGACAGCAGCGCCCCGTCGACGCCCTTCAGATGCTCGGCGTAGGCGTTGACGGGCGGCTTCTCGCCCCAGGTGCTTTCGTCGGGGCCATAGGCGAACTGCATGCGCGACAGGTACAGCGTCGCCAGCTTGGCGTCCGCTTCCCGCCGGTCCTCGCGGCCGTCGGCGGTGCGGCCCCAGGTGTCGGTGGCCAGGGTGGCGTCGTCCAGCCCCGTGCCGTAGGCCCCGGATTCCGAGGAGAAGACGCGGGTCTGCGCCAGCCGCCGCGCGTCGGCCGCCGCCACCCCCCGGCCCAGCAGGGCGGCTTCCACGGCGCGGGTGTTGGCGGCGATGGGGTTGTCGGGCTCGTCCAGCTCACCGCCCAGCCGGGCGGCCTCGGCCAGCAGCTTCATGACCTGCGGGAAGTGGTCGCGGTAGAGCCCGGTGGCGGAGATCACCGCGTCGACCCGCGGCCGCTTCAGCTCGGCCGCCGGGATCGGCTCCACGCCGACCACCCGCTCGCCGGCGTTCCACACGGGGCGGAAGCCCATGGCGGCCAGAGCCTGCGCCTCCAGCACGCCGAACTGGCGCATGGTCTCCACCGACCAGAGCGTGAAGGCGAGCTTGTCGGGATAGGCGCCGTGGGTGTCGCGGTGCTGGGCGATCAGCTTCTCCGCCGCCTCGCGCCCGGCCTCCCACGCCTGCTTCGTCGGCACCCGTGAGGGGTCGAAGGGGTAGAGGTTGCGGCCCGTCGGCAGGCTCTCGGGGTTGCGGATGGGGTCGCCGCCATAGCCGGTGGGGACGTGGCGCCCCTCCAGCCCGGCCAGCAGCCCGGCGATTTCCCGGTTCTCGCCCAGCGCCCGCCAGTGGCTGCGCGCCGTTTCCAGCAGGTCCGCCAGGGCGGCGTCGCCGCCGTCGTAGGGCTCGCCCGCGCGGACGTGGCGCTCCAGCAGCGTCCACGCCGGCGTCTCCTTCAGCAGGCTGTAGTCGGCCACCACCATCTCTTCCGGATCGTCCGGCATCAGGGCCTTCAGGAAGGGGCACCCCAGCATCTGCATGACCGTGAACAGGCGCAGGTCGGGCTCCGCCGGCGCGCCGAAGGTGGCCAGTCCCAGCGGCTGGTTGTGCAGCGCCAGATCGTGCAGGATGACGTGCAGGGCGTCGACGAAGCCGCGGAAATCGGCGTCGATGCGCGCCGCGTCCCAGCCCATGTCGCTGTGCAGGTTCTCGGCCACCGCCACGGCCCTGATCTCGGCCGCGGTCTTCGCCTTCACCTCCCCCTCGTCCATGTTGATCCAGGTGTGGAGCAGGTCGTGCAGCCGGTTGATCTCGCCGTGCAGCCCGGCCGGCGCGAAGGACGGGGTGTTGTGGGAGATGACGACGGCGCGGCCGCGCCGCTTGGTCTGCGTCGCCTCGCCGATGTTGTCGACGATGTAGGGGTAGAGGACCGGCGTGTCGCCCAGCACCAGATAGGGATAGTCGGTGACCGCCAGCCCCCGTTCCTTGCCCGGCTGCCATTCCTGGGTGCCGTGGGTGCCGAAATGGACCAGCGCGTCGGCGCCGAACCCCTCGCGCACCCACAGATAGGCGGCGAGGTAGAAGTGCGAGGGCGGCACCCGGGTGTCGTGGTAGAGCGCCTTCTCCCGGTCGTCCGACGCCTCGCCGCGCGGCGGCTGCGGCAGGATCACGGCGTTGCCGAGCGCCAGGCGCGGCACCACGAACACCGCCTCGCCATCGATCACGGTGGCCATGGCGGAGGATTCCGGCGGGCCGAAGCGCTGCGTCACCGGCTCCCGCACCGCCGCCGGCAGGGCGTTGAACCACTGCCGGTAGCGCGCCAGTGGCAGCGTCTCCGCCAGCCCGGCGTCCAGCAGATCGGCCAGCCGGCCTTCCCGGTAATAGGGGGCGAGCAGGGCCTTCATGGACGCGGTCAGCGCCTCGTCGTCGGGCGTCTCCACGGCGTAGCCCTGCCCGGCCATGGCCTCCAGCACCGTCGCCAGGGAGCGCGGCAGGTTGAGGAACGAGGCGCCCAGGTTGGTCTCGCCGGGCGGGTAGTTCCAGTAGAGGAACGCCGTCCGGCGCTCCGCCGGGGCGAGGCGGCGCAGGCGCAGCAGGGCCGCCGCCTTGTTGACCACCGCCTGCGCCTGCGCGTCCATGGCGACGATGTCGCCGTCGCGCTCGCGCGTGTAGGCGGCGATCAGCGGGTCGATGACGCCGGCGTACTCCGGCTGCGCCAGGTAGAAGGGCACGTCGGTGGGGGTCAGGCCGACCGGGTCGGCGCGCCAGTCCGCCTCCTCGCCCTTGCGGTAGGGCATGGCCTGGAGAACGGGCACGCCCAGCGCCTCGAACTCCGCCTTGCGGCCCTCGGGGTTCAGCAGGATCTGGGTGTTGATCAGCGCGTCCGTGAAGGGCCGGCCGGTGCCCGGCAGCGTCACCAGCCGGGTGATCGCGCCGTTTTCCATGGCCGGGGTGTAGACGGGCACCGCCACCGCCCCCGCGGCCTCGATGCGGCGGATCATGTCGTCCAGGAAGCCGGTCAGCCCCGCGGCCATGTACGCCTGGTGGAACAGGATGCCCACCGCCTGCCGCCCCGCCGCGGGGTCCACGCCGCGCCAGGCGAGGTACGCGGACAAGTCGGGGAACACGCCGTCCTCGTATTCGGGGTGGTAGATGGCGGAATCCGGGAAGACGCGGGCGGCCGGACAGCCGGCCTCCGCCCCGCTCCACAGCCGCGCCAGCGGGGCCAGCAGGTCGCCCGCCGCCGCCGGCGGGGCGAAGACGCCGGCGTTCAACTGGCAGAACAGGCCGGCGACGTTCCACCGCCCGCCGTTGCGGTAATAAGGGACCAGCCGTTCCGCCGGCCCGGCGCCGAGGCCGCGCTCCTCATAGCCGTCGTTGCGCACCCACAGCCAGGGCGTGGACACCGCGCCCAGCACCGGCGACAGCTTGGCCCTGGCGCTTTGCAGCGTCATGCCGTAGGGCGCGTCGACGATGACCAGGTCGTACGCCTGCAACTCCGCCGCGGCGGTTTCGAGGTTCAGGTCGTCGACCGCGCGGTGGGCGACGATGACGCCCGCCGCCTGCGCCAGCGGCTCCATGCGCTGGAATTTGCCGGGCTGGACGGGGGGCGTGTAGAGGAACAGCACGCTGCGGGCGGCGGCCGGTTCGGCCATCGCCAGCAGCAGCACCAGAAGGGACAGGCAGAAGCGGAGCATCGGGGGGAGTCCTTTCCCGGCCGGATCAGAAGCTGGCGCCCAGCGCCACGTAGACGGTCCGGCCCTGCTCGGAATAGCCGAACAGGGGCGATTCCTCGGCCAGCCGGACGTCGCCGATGTTGCGCAGGCCGGCGCGCACCCGGACGTTGTCGTTGACCTGGTAGGAGCCGGCCAGGTGCCACAGGGTGTAGGACGGCGCCTTTTCGGGGCCGGCCGTGGCTTCGATGTACTGGCGCCCGATGTGTTCGGCCGTCAGGCCCAGCGACCACGGGCCGTCGGCCCAGGACAGGGTGCCGGTCAGGCTGTGGCGCGGCCGGTCGGCCAGCGTCGCCCCGGTGTCCTCGTTGGTGGCGTAGAGATAGGTGTAGCTGCCCGCCAGGGCGAAGCCGGCGCCCAGCTCCCGGCGTCCCGCCAGTTCGCCGCCGCGGATGCGCGCCTCGCTGACGTTGTCGTAGATGTACTCGCGCCGGGTGCCGACGCTGCGGATCAGCCGCGTCTCGATCAGGTTCTCGATGGAGGTGGTGAAGACCGCACCGCTCACCGACGTGCCGCCCTGCGTCCAGTCGAAACCGATCTCCCACGACCGGCTGGTTTCCGGCTTGACGTTGGCGTTGCCGTAGAAGGTGTGCGGCCCCTCCGACGCCACATAGCCGGGCGAGATCTGCTTCAGCGTCGGCGCGCGGAACGCCTCGCCGTAGCCGCCCTTGATGACCAGAGACGGCATGGCGCGCCAGACCAGATAGGCGCGCGGGCTCCATTCGCTGCCGAACATCTCGTGGTCGTCCAGGCGGGCGCCCAGCGTCAGGGTCAGGGCGTCGGTCAGCGCGATTTCGTCCTGAGCGTAGACCGCGCGGTGCAGCGCGCTGTCGCTGCCGCCGGCGAGGCCGGCGTTGGTCAGCGTCTCCTTGCGGTGCTCCGCCCCGACGGTCAGCAGGTGGGAATCGAACAGGGGCACCGCGACGGTGCCGTCGAGGATGCGGTCCTTCAGGTTCTGCGGCCGGGTCGGCGTGACGCCGCGGGAACGCTCGTTGGAGACGTCGAACTCCACCGCGGTGTAGCGCAGCTCGGTGCGCGCCGGGCCCCAGTCGCCGGCGTAGCCGACGGAGCGCTGGCGGCGCCGCAGCTCGTACTCGTCCCGGTAATAGGTGCGCCGGCCGCCGCTGGTGGAGAGGTTGTCGCGCCAGCGCTCTTCGAAGGATTCCAGCACGTTCAGGTCGACGGTGTGGCCGTCGAAGGGCTCCACCGTCAGGCCGAGCATGCCGGTGCGGCGCTGGCGCCCCTCGATCTCCGACAGCAGCGGGTCTTCCTTCAGCGGCGTGTCCGCCTGGCGGTAGTCCTCGGCGAAGGCGGACAGGGTCACCCGCTCGCCGATCGGCCCGCGCACGGAGCCGGCGAACTGGCGGCTGTTGCCGCCGTCGTCGAACACGTGATCGCCGCGGGCGGTGGCGCCGCCCGTCCACTGTTTGGCGGCCTTCTTCGTGATGATGTTGACGACGCCGCCCACCGCCTCGGAGCCGTAGAGCGCCGACATCGGCCCGCGCACCACCTCGATCCGGTCCACGGCGTCCAGGGGAATCCAGTCGTACTGGTAATCGGAATGGCCGACCACGTCGTCGGTGGCGGCGACGCGCTTGCCGTCGATGAGGACCAGCGTGTGCTTGCCCTCGGCGCCGCGGATGCTGAACGTCTTGCGGCCGCCGACGCCGCGGCCCTTCAGCGTGACGCCGGGAACCCCGCGCACCGCGTCCAGGATGTTGGTCGCCCCCCTGGCGACCGCCTCGCGGGCGTCGATGACGGTGACGGAGGCCGGCGCCTCGGCCGTGGAGTGGAGCGACGTCCGGCTCGCCGTCACGGTCAGCGGGTCCAGCACCTGTGCCAGCTCGGACCGGTCATCGGCGGCGGCGGGCAGGGCCATGGTCGACAGGGCCGTCGTCAGGAACAGGGCGGCAAACGGCGCCCCCGGCATGCGCGTGCGCACGTGCGAAACTCCCTCAAGGAATAGCCGGTTCGGGCCGCCCCGGCCCCCCGAGCCGGAAACGTTCCCGAACGAACGATCCCGTCCGTATAGAACGAACGGCCCGCCTCGGCAATGCGAATGAGGATGATTCGCATTCGCAGTTTAATGCGACAAATGGTCGCAGGGTCGGCCGCGATCAGCGACCGGCTGCCGGGCCCCCGACCGTGTGCAGCTTCGTGGGATTGACCATCAGATACAGGCGGGTGACCGCGCCGGCGTCGGTGTCCAGCGCCAGCACGCCGTGAAAGCGGCCGCCCAGCAGCACGGCGAATCCGGGGCCGCCGTTGACGCGCAGCGGCTCGGCCGCGAGGGTCAGCCCGTGCTTGCGCCGCAGCCCCAGCAGCAGGCGGGCGATGCGCCCGGCGCCGCGGATCGGGTTCAGGGCGGTGCGCACGACCCCGCCGCCGTCGGCCAGCATCACCGCGTCGCCGGCCAGCAGCGCCACCAGGCGGGCGTGGTCGCCGGCGTCGCAGGCGTCGCGGAAGGCTTCGGCGATGCGCCCGACGATCCCCCGGTCGGGGGCGAAGCGCGGCGGCCCGGCCAGGGCGTCGCGGGCGCGGCGCATGATCTGCCGGCAGGCGTCGGGGGACCGGCCGAGCACGCCGGCAACGGCGGCGTAGTCCATCTCCAGCGCCGTGCGCAGGACGTAGACGGTGCGCTGCTCCGGCGTCAGGCGCTCCATCAGCGTCAGCAGGGCCAGGGGGACGGAGTCCTCCCCCGCCCCCGCCCCCTCCCCGCGTCCGTCCGCGGGCACCACCGCCGGTTCCGGCAGCCAGGTGCCCACATAGGTTTCCCGGCTGGCCCGGGCGGCACGCAGCCGGTCGAGCGCCAGCCGCGCCGTGACGGTGGTGAGGAAGCCGGCGGGGGCCGCCACGCCGCTGCGGTCGGCCGCGGCCCAGCGCAGCCACACCTCCTGCACCACGTCGTCGGCATCGCTGAGCGAGCCCAGCATGCGGTAGGCCAGCGCGCGCAGCCGCGGCCGCTCCGCCATGAAGGCATCCAGGCCGGCGGCGGCGGCTCCGGTCATGCGGTCGCGGCGGCGGGGGCGGTGGCCGGGGCGGCGGCGGCGGCGGCGCGGTGCCGGGCGATGCCGATGCGGTTCCAGGCGTTGATGGTCGCCACCGCCATGGTGACCGCCGCCGCGGCCGCCGCGTCGAAGTGCTGCCGGAGGTCCCCGTGCAGGGCGTCCAGTTGGTCGGAGCGGCAGCGGGTCAACGCCTCGGCCCAGGCCAGCGCCGCCCGCTCGGCCGCGTCGAAGAGGTCGGAGTCCGGCCAGCCGGCCAGGGCCTCCAGCCGCTCCCGCCTCTCTCCGGCGCCGAGCGCCCAGTCCGTGTGCAGGCCGATGCAGTATGCGCAGCCGTTGATCTGCGACACCCGCAGATCGATCAGGTGCCGCAACCGCTCCGGCAGGCCGGCTTTCATCACGGCCGTCGAAACGGTGAGAAGGGCGGCGTACAGCCCGGGAGCGTCGGCCTGGACATCAATGCGAACGGTCATGGTGGGTATCCTATCGCTGGTGCGGATCACACGACCAGGACGCCCCACCGCCCCCGGACGTGACGCATGGCAGCCATGCCCTGCCCGCCACCGTCCGCCCCGGTCCCCATGGCGCGGTGGGAGGACCAAAGCCCTCCCCCGCGCAGTGGGGGAGGGTTGGGTGGGGGCCCACCGCAACCACTCCACCCCACCCGCCCTCCCCCGCCGGAGGCGAGGGAGGGTTCGCCGCCCTGCGCCACCCGGACCGCCCGCCCCTAACCGGACGCTGTCCCGTCCGGCGGAGCCTCGCTCCATCCCGCGGCTTCCCGCACCACACGGCGCTGCTTCAGCATCATTCGGTGCCAGCGCCCGTACAGCGAATCCGGATACGCCTGCGCCGCCGGCTCGATCAGCCGCACGGCATCCTCGATGTCCACCAGCGCACTCTCCACCTCACCCTGCGCCAGAAGCCGCCACGACCGGTTACCGAGCGCCATTGCCAGCTCCGGGGC
>NZ_KE386930.1:0-40775 GCF_000429625.1 Azospirillum halopraeferens DSM 3675 | reverse complement strand
CGGGTTCGCCGTCGCCAGGTCCCGGTACAGCCCCGCCGCCTCGCGCACCGCCGCCAGCGCCCCCGCTCCGTCGCCAGCGGACGACAGGCGGACCGACAGGTTGTTCAGCGCCCCCGCCAACTCCGCCCGGTCGGCGATGCCCGCGTCGATGCGGACGCGGAGCGCCGCGGCGGCCAGCGGGGAGACGGTGGGGGACAGGTCCACCGGCGGCAGGTGGGCGTCGACCACGGTGGCCCGGTCCACCCGGCCGTCGACCATGGCCGTGAGCCAGCGGGAGAAGCCGCGGGCGTGGTGGCCCAGCACCACGTCGATGTCGTAGCTCAGGCGTTCCAGGCGGGCCAGGGTCTCGGTCGGCGCGTCCTCGACCACCGCCCACAGCCACTCCGGCGCGTCATCGGGACGGGCGGCCAGGGTGCGGAGGGTCAGGGCGGCGGCGGCGATGTCCGGCCGGGGGGCCGGGAAGCGGCCGGCCGCCAGCAGGCCGGTGGGCTCCAGCCGGTCGATCAGGCCGGTCGCCGGGCCGAGGCCGAGGTCGAGGTCCGGCGCGGCAAGGCGGCGCAGAAGGCGCCCGTCCAGCGCGCCCCGCACCGCCGCCAGGGCGGCCAGCCGGCAGAGCGCGTCCCGTGCGAAGCCGTGCGCCTCGGCAAGGCGGCGCAGGCGCCGGGCCTCGCGGTCGGCCAGGGCGTCGACCACCTGCGCGGCGGTGAGGTCGACCACGGCGCGGGCGGGGTCGGCAACCGCCTGGATGGCGGCGGCGGCGATCAGCAGGGGCCGGTGGTTGATCGGCACCCGGTCGAGCCAGGCGCGGAACGCCTCCTCCGTCACCTCCTGCGGCGCGGCGGCGCCGGGCGGGCGCGGCACGCGGGCCAGGGCGGAGCGGAAGATGGCCAGGGCGGCGGCCGGGTCCATCCGCTCGCCCAAAATCAGGGGCGGCGCGGCGCGGAGGTGGGCGCCGCTGTCCTGCAAGGCGGCGTCCCACTCCTCCGGCCCGCGGCGGCTGAGCAGGAGGACGCGCACCGGCCGGTCCGGGTCGGCCGCCGCCGCGGCCACCTCGCGCAGGCGGGCGGCGAGGGCGTCACGCCGTTCCTCGGGATAGTCGATCAGCAGCAGGCAGCCGGCGCGCCCGGCGTCCAGGGGAAGCGGCCGGTCGGCGGGCACCAGGCCGGCGGCCCAGCCGGGGTCCTGCGCCAGCGTCTGCGCAACCTCGTGGGCCAGGCGGGTCTTGCCGGTGCCGCCCTCGCCCGCCAGCAGGCGCACGCTCACCCCGCCGCCGCTGCGCGCCCAGGCCAGGAGGTCCGCCGTCTCCGCGTCGCGGCCGATCAGGTCGGTGAGGCGGGCGTTCCACGTCAGCCACGCCAGGGGGCTCTTGTCGACGGCAAGGGCCTCGGGACGCCAGTCGCGCGTCGGCTCGACGAAGGCGTCGCGGGCGGCCGGGCGGCCCAACTGTTCGGCCGCGAACCACAGCGAAGCACGGGGGGCGTCGGTGAGCCACTGGTGCAGGTCGCCGGCGTCCAGGACGTGAACGTCCCTCCACACCCCCTCGGCCCGCCGCGCCTTGGCCCAGGCACGCTTGCCCGGCCATTCCCGGGCGGTGACGAAGACGAAGGCGGTTTGCGCCGGGTCGAGGCCAAGGGGGTTCGCAAGCCGCTTCGCATGGTCGTCGTCGGCCTTGGCGCGCGGATTCGCGCCAACCCCCATTTCCCAGGCCGATGGACCCTCGGGCACGAAGGCGGAGCGGTCGGCGACCACCACCCCGTCCCAGCCCGGATATTTAACGACATCGCCCGTTGGCAGGTCGAGGAGGCGGACGCGCACGGTCTCGCGGATCAGGCGGTGCACCAGTTCGGGAAGTCCGGCGCGACTCTCGGCGCGCTCCGCCCACAGCAGGATGTCGCGGATCTCAATCCGCAGGGCATCATCGGGCATGACGCAGCGATCGCTTCGGGTTGACGATGCGCCACTATACATCCCTCGCACGCACCGGCAAGCCGAACACGCCGATGCCGTGCCGCGCCGCCGGGCCCTCCTCCGGCCGGGCCGGAGGAGGGACGACCGGCCTACTCCGCGGCGCGGCCCTGCTGCGGCGGCTGGCTGGACAGCGGCGTGCGCAGGCCGCCCAGCACGTCGGCGGCCGTCACCATGTGGTTGACGACGGAACCGGTCCATTGCCCCCACACGGTGGGGTCGATGGTGTCGCCGTTGGCGCCGAGGGATGCCAGGCGCTTGCGCTCCGCGTCGGTCAGCACCTGCCCCGGCAGGGGGGCCAGGTGGCGGACGTCGTCGGCCGTCAGGCCCAGCGCCCTGCCGACCCGGGCGCCGTAATCGTCGTGGACCATGAACAGGTGCCACAGCATGCGCTCCTGCACGTCGCGCTCGCACTGCCCCAGCAGGGTGCCCATGTTGAGAACGAGGTCGTCGCGCTCCCACGCCATCATGGTGCAGTAGCGGGCGCGGGCCTGGGCGTAGTCGTTGCGGCGCTCCAGCACCGCGCGGGTCAGGCGGCCGCGGATCTCCGGCGGGTTGTTGGGCGCCTCGCGCGCCGACACCTGCAGGCCGTTGTGGATGGACGGCTCGTAGTTCACGTGCGGGTTCTGCCCCGGCGCCAGGTCGCGGTGGAACGACATCTGGCCACCCATCTGGTTGGTCGCCACGCGGGCGTTCTTCGCCTGGTTCACCGGAAGCTGGAGGTAGTTGGGACCGACCCGGTAGCGCTGCGTGTCGGAGTAGGATAACGTCCGCCCCACCAGCATTTTGTCGTCGGAGAAGTCGAGCCCGTCGACGAGCACGCCGGTGCCCATGGCGATCTGCTCGTTCTCATTGAAGAAATCTTCGACGTTGCGGTTCAGCGTCATGACGCCGACGTGGCGCAGCGGGAAGTCCTTTTCCGGCCAGATCTTGGTGTCGTCCAGCGGGTCCCAGTCCAGTTCGGGGTGGTCGTGGTCCTCCATGATCTGGACGTAGAGATCCCACTGCGGGTACTCGCCGCGCTCGATCGCCTGATACAGGTCCTTCGACGCGGAGCCGAGATCCTCCCCCTGCACCTTGGCCGCCTCGGCCGCGGTCAGGCTGGCGACGCCGCAGCGGGGATGGAAGTGGTACTTGACCAGCACCGTGTCGCCCGCGGCGTTCACCATCTTGTAGGTGTTGACGCCGAACCCTTCCATGTGCCGGTAGCTGGCGGGAATCCCGCGCGGGCTGAACAGGTGCGTCAGCATGTGCATGGATTCCGGCGTCTGGCTCATGAAGTCGAAGATGCGGTTCGGCTCCTGCCGGAAGGTCACCGGATCCGGCTTCAGGGAATGGATGACGTCGGGGAACTTGATGGCGTCGCGGATGAAGAAGACCGCCAGGTTGTTGCCGACCAGGTCCCAGTTGCCGTCCTCGGTGTAGAACTTCACCGCGAAGCCGCGCGGGTCGCGCGCCACCTCCGACGAATCCCGGCCGCCGATGACGGTGGAGAAGCGGATGGCCAGCGGCGTCTTCTTGCCCGCGGTCTGGAACAGCCTGGCGCGGGTGTATGTGGACGCGGGCTCCTCGCCGATCTTGCCGGTCGCCTCGAACTCGCCATAGCAGACGAAGCCGCGGGCATGCACCACGCGCTCGGGAATGCGCTCCCGGTCGAAATGGGTGATCTTCTCCAGGAACTGGTAGTTCTCCAGCGTCGCCGGGCCGCGCGGCCCCACGGTGCGCTGCGATTGGTTGTCGGTGATGGGGTGTCCCTGGCGGTTCGTCAGGACGCGTTCGTCGGCGTCGGGCTTGCGTGCCATCGTTCTCTCCCTTGTCGTGTGTGCGGCGTGGGGCGGACCGTCACCGCGCCCGGTCGTCGGCACGGGCGGCGCCATCAGTTAGAATAATTCCAACCTGTGGGAGTCGAGGCTGTCCGGACGGGGGTATCCGGATGGGCCGGTGTTCATGCCCGGCCCATCACGGACGCGGCGGCAGGGGTGCGCCGGTGTCGAACACGGCGCCGTAGCGCCGCATCAGGGCATCAACCATCGCCGGATCGTCCCGGAAACGGGCCGATGGACCGGGATCGAGTTCGGCCGCTGACACCCGATCGAAGAGGGCGTAGCAGATCTCTCCGTTGTCGTGGCGCGCCCTGTAGGCGATTCCGTCAAGATCGGTGAAGGTTGCATACAGGCTGAGGGCAATTCGCCGGGATTCGCCGTAGTCATCGGATGAACTGACGTTGGCATCCGTGCCGTGCCACAGCAGACCTTCGTCGTAGAGCTTCGCAACGGCCAGAGGGCGGGTCGGGGCAAGCGACGTCCACACCCTGCGGTCGACGAACTCCCGCTTCAGGATGCGCCCCTTCGGCTTGCGCAGAACCGTCTCGACGAACGCACCTTCCAGGGCTGCGGCGGCATAAAGCGTCCGGTATTCACCGCCGGGCGCATCGAACCTGTAGGCGGGCGGTGCTCCCGGCCCGGGACCGAACCAGATCGGACCGTTGTCGTCCCGGTGAATTCGGACGAGCGCCGCTCCCGCCGGAATGGTTTCCGACTTCAGGCCCCGTGGAAACGGCAAGGCCGGTGCCGTCATCCACCCTCCTCCCCCCCATTCTCCTCGCCGAGATAGGCCCTGGCCGCATGCTCGACAGCCCTCACCGCCGACGGATCACCCGTGGCAAGCGCCTCGACGGGCGGGCGCCCCAGATTGGGGTCCGTGTCGATCAGGAACTGAAGCGCCGACCACGGGCCCGCCCCGGACGTCTCGAACAGTTTCACCACCGGGGCGATGCCCGGTCGCACCACCTTCTTGCCCGCCGCCGTACCGGAACCGTCGACGAACTGGACCACCGGGATGACGATCTCGTCGTCGCGCATCATCCCCAATGCACTGCCGGTCCGGATCCGGCGGTGCAGCGCCTGCCTGCTGATGCCCATGGCGGCGGCCGCCTCGGTCAGTGACAGGGAGCCACCCGCACGTTCCAGCAGCGCATCGCGTGCACCGGCGAAGCCCGCTCCATCGGTTCCGCCATCCCTGTGATCCGGCGCCAGGGCATTGGACACGGTGACGATGAGTTTCTGCGTGGCTTCAAGTTCCCGGTCGACCACGCCCAACTGAGTGATGAGTTCCCTGACCCCCTTCTCCCGGTCCCGTTCCATCAGAACGCCCAGGTGCCTGCCGGCCGAGGTCAGGGGCAGCAGCCAGCCGATTGCGGACGCCGCCGGTCGGGTGGGCGAAAACGCCCCGGACGCGGCCGAGAGGCTGTGGATTGCGGCGGAGATTTCGTTCAACCGGTTCCGGCACGCACGCGTCACCTCCCACGACCACAGTGCCGACGCGGGAATGTCCGGGACAGCGGCACGCCCGGGCTTGGGAAGCCGTGCTTCGATGCCCGTCGATGCCAGTGCGAAGCTCAGCAATGTCGCCGCAGCCTCCACCCTGGTCGTGATGTCGGTGAGCCGGTCGATATCGACATGGCACCCGACGGCGGCCGTCGCGGCCGGCTCCGGTGCGTGCGGCGGCGTCGAGGCGGTCATGAATGATGTGATCATGGCAAGCGCCTTGGTTGACGGATTGCATTGATAGATGCGCCTATCAACACGCTGCGTCAACGCCTGTTGCGGAAGCGGTGCGCTCGCCCCGCCCCGCCACCTCCGCGCGGATCCAGTCGCGGAACGCCTGAAGCGGCGGGTAGCCCTCGCGCCGGCCGGGCCAGGCGAGGTAGTAGCGGCCGGGGCTCTCCACCGGGGCGGCGACGGCTTCCACCAGGTCGCCGCGGGCCAGTTCCGCCTCGAACAGGAAGCGCGGCAGCAGGGCGACGCCGAGGCCGGCGGTGGCGGCCTGCGCGGCGGTGGCGAACTGGTCGATCAGCATGCCGCGCACACCCTTGGCCGGCACCCCCGCCGCCTCGAACCAGCGCTCCCACGCGTCGGGGCGCGACACCAGGTGCAGCAGCGGCGCGTCCAGCAGGTCCTCCGGACCGGCCGGGCGCAGCCGGTCGCGCAGGGCGGGGCTGCACGCGGGCACCACCGTCTCGCCCATCAGGTCGTCCAGCTCCGCCCCCGGCCAGTCCGGCGCGCCGAAATGGATGGCCGCGTCCACCGCGTCGATGCGGAAGTCGAACGGCGCGAGCCGGGTGGTCAGGTTCACGGTGATCCCCGGATGCCCGGCCAGGAACCCCGGCAGGCGCGGCGCCAGCCAGCGCGTGCCGAAGGTCGGCAGGATCGCCAGGTTCAGCGTGCCGCCGCGCGGGTTGGCCCGGAAGGTCAGGGTGGCGGCGGAGATGTGCTGCAACGCCTCGCGCACGGTCTGGGCGTAGCGCTCCCCGGCCAGGGTCAGGCGCACGGTCTGCCGCTCCCGCACGAACAGCTCCGCCCCCAGCACCTCCTCCAGGGCGCGGATCTGCCGGCTGACGGCGCTCTGGGTCAGGTTCAGCTCGGCCGCCGCCGCGGTGAAGCTCTGGTGGCGGGCCGCCGCCTCGAAGGCGGACAGCAGCGCCATGGACGGCAGGAACCGCCGCACGATGGTCATCGGTGCCGCCTCCGGTCGCGGCCAGGGTCATTCCGTTTGCTCATGACATTACACGCCACCATCGTTTGAAACAACGGATCGGGCGCGCCAGGATGATGCGGTCCGGTCATGACCAGGGGCCAGCCCGCATGCAGAACGATCCGTTGAGCCACGGCCTGTGGGAGTGCTCCGCCCCGCCGCCGCCGACGACCGCCGCCCTGACCGGCGACGCCATGGCCGACGTCGCCGTCGTCGGTGCCGGCTACACCGGCCTGTCGGCGGCGCTCCACCTCGCCGAGGCCGGCGCCACCGTCGCGGTGCTGGAGGGCGCGGAGATCGGGTTCGGCGGCTCCGGCCGCAACGTCGGGCTGGTCAACGCCGGCATGTGGGTGATGCCCGACCGGCTGCCCGCGGAACTGGGGCCGGTCTACGGGCCGCGGCTGCTCGACCTGTTGGGCGACGCCCCGGCCGCCGTGTTCGACCTGGTGCGGCGCCACCGCATCGACTGCGAGGCGGAGCACCGCGGCACGCTCCACTGCGCGGCGGGGCGCGGCGGGCTGGAGGAACTGCGCGAGCGCGCCCGCCAGTGGCAGGCCCGCGGCGCCCCGGTGGAGCTGCTGGACGCCGCGGACACCGCCCGCCTGACGGGGACGCGGACCTATGCCGGGGCCCTGCTCGACCGGCGCGCCGGCACCATCCAGCCGCTGGCCTACGCCCGCGGGCTGGCGGCAGCGGCCATGGCGGCGGGTGCCCGCATCCACACCGGCAGCCCCGTCACGGCGGCCGTCGACGAGGGGACGGCCTGGCGCCTGCACACCCCCGGCGGCAGCGTGCGCGCCCCGTGGGTGATCGTGGCGACCAACGCCTGCCCCGCCGGCCCCTGGCCGCAGGTGCGCGCCGAACTCGTCCACCTCCCCTATTTCAACATGGCGACGCCGCCGCTGGACGCGGAGCTGCAAAGGACCATCCTGCCGGAGCGGCAGGGGGCGTGGGACACCAACGCGGTGCTCAGCTCCTTCCGCTTCGACCGGGCCGGGCGGCTGGTCTTCGGCAGTGTGGGCGCCTTGCGCGGCGGCGGCCGGGCCATCCACGAAGGCTGGGGCCGGCGGGCGCTGGCCAGGCTGTTCCCGGCCCTGCGCGGCACGGTGTTCGAGACGCAGTGGTACGGCTGGATCGGCATGACCGCGAACCACCTGCCGCGCTTCCACCGGCTGGCCCGGCGGGTGGTGGGGTTCAGCGGCTACAACGGCCGCGGCATCGCGCCCGGCACGGTGTTCGGGCGCTGCCTGGCGCAGCACCTGTCCGGCAGCCTGCCGGACAGCGCCCTGCCCCTGCCGGTCACCGACCCGCAGCCGGCCCGCTGGCGCGCCGCGCGGGAAGCCTGGTACGAGGTCGGCGCGCAGATCGCCCACGCTGCCGGGGCACGTTTTTGAATCCGCCGGGGCACGTCTTTTGACATTGCCGGGTGCCGTCCTGACATACGGGTGGGACGGCACGCCGAAGGCCGCAGCGAACGAGGGGGGAGAACGGGTATGATGACGGGTGGCCGACTGGTCGTCGCGGCGCTGGAGGCGCAGGGGGTGGAACGGGTGTTCTGCGTGCCCGGCGAGAGCTACCTCGCGGTGCTCGACGCCCTGCACGACTCCCCCATCCGCACCGTGGTGTGCCGCCACGAGGGCGGGGCCGCCATGATGGCGGAGGCGACGGGCAAGCTGACCGGGCGGCCGGGCGTGTGCATGGTCACCCGCGGCCCCGGCGCCACCAACGCCGCCGCCGGCATCCACGTGGCGCAGCAGGATTCCACGCCCCTGGTCGTGCTGATCGGCCAGATCGAGCGGGGCATGCGCGGCCGCGACGCCTTCCAGGAGGTGGACTACGGCCGGATGTTCGGTGGCATGGCCAAATGGGCGGCGGAGATCGACAGCCCCCGCCGCATCCCCGAGATGATCAGCCGCGCCTTCCACACCGCCCTGTCCGGCCGCCCCGGCCCGGTCGTCCTGGCCCTGCCCGAGGACGTGCTGACCGGCACCGCCGACGCGGCCCCGGCGGCGGCGGCGCGGGCGGCGGAGCCCGCCCCGTCGCCCGCCGCCATGGCCGAACTGGCCGGCCTGCTGGAGCGGGCGCACCGGCCGCTGGTGCTGGCCGGCGGCTCGCGCTGGACCGCGGACGCGGTCGCCGCCCTGCACCGCTTCGCCGAGCGGTTCGATCTGCCGGTCGGCGTCACCTTCCGCCGCCAGATGCTGTTCGACCACACCCACCGCTGCTACGCCGGCGACGTCGGGCTGGGCATCAACCCGAAGCTGGCGGCGCGGGTGCGCGACGCCGACCTGCTGCTGCTGCTGGGCGGACGCTTCTCCGAGGTGCCGTCCCAGGGCTACGAGCTGCTGGGCATCCCGGAACCGGCCGCCGCCCTGGTCCACGTCCACCCCGGGGCGGAGGAGCTGGGCCGCGTCTACCGCCCGGCGCTGGCCATCAACGCCACGCCCGGCGCCTTCCTGGACGCCGCCGAAGGGCTGCCCGCCCCGCCGCCGGGCCGGAGCGACCACACGCGGGTGGCGCACGCGGACTACCGCGCCTGGAGCGACGAGCCCCCCGACACCCCCGGGGCGCTGCGCATGGGCGCGGTCATGCGCTGGCTGCGCGCCCACCTGCCGGAGGACGCGGTGATGACCAACGGCGCCGGCAACTACGCCACCTGGCTGCACCGCTTCTGGCGGTTCCGCCGCTTCGGCACGCAGCTCGCCCCGGTCAGCGGCTCCATGGGCTACGGGCTGCCGGCCGCCGTGGCCGCCAAGCTGGCGCAGCCGGAGCGCACCGTGGTCTGCTTCGCCGGCGACGGCTGCATCCAGATGACGCTTCCCGAATTCGCCACCGCGGTGCAGGAGGGAGCGGCCGTCATCGTGCTGGTGATCGACAACGGCATGTACGGCACCATCCGCATGCACCAGGAGCGGGAGTATCCCGGCCGCGTCAGCGGCACCGCCCTGCGCAACCCCGACTTCGCCGCCCTGGCGCGCGCCTGCGGCGGCCATGGCGAGACGGTGGAGCGCGACGCCGACTTCGGCCCCGCCTTCGCGCGGGCGCAGGCGTCCGGCCTGCCCGCCATCCTCCACCTGCGCATCGACCCCGAGGCGCTGACCCCCAACCGCACCCTGTCCGAGATCCGGGCGGCCGGACGGCCGCGCTGAGCACGCCCCTCCGGGCACCCCCCGCCGACCGATGGAGTCTTCACCCGTGCAGCACGACGCCATTCTCGCCCGCTTCGACCTGACCCCGGCCGCCGCGGCGGGCACCCTGACCGTCCGGTCCCCGGTGGACGGGGCCGTCATCGGCCGCGTCGCCGAAACCGACCCGGCCGCCGTGCCGGAGATCGCGGCGAACGCCCGGCGGGCCTTCGACGCCTGGCGCACCGTGCCGGCCCCCCGCCGCGGCGAGCTGGTCCGCCTGCTGGGCGAGGAGCTGCGCGCCGCCAGGGAGGACCTGGGCCGCCTGGTTTCCCTGGAGGCCGGCAAGATCCTTCAGGAGGGTCTGGGCGAGGTGCAGGAGATGATCGACATCTGCGACTTCGCCGTCGGCCTGTCGCGCCAGCTCTACGGCCTGACCATCGCCTCGGAACGGCCGGGCCACGCGATGCGCGAGACCTGGCACCCCATGGGGCCCTGCCTGGTCATCAGCGCCTTCAACTTCCCGGTCGCGGTGTGGGCGTGGAACGCCGCGCTGGCGCTGGTGTGCGGCGATCCCGTGGTGTGGAAGCCGTCGGAAAAGACGCCGCTGACGGCGCTGGCCTGCCGCCGCGTGTTCGAGCGCGCCGCCGCCCGCTTCGGCGCCGACGCGCCGGAGCACCTGCTGCAGGTCACCGTCGGCGGGCGCGACCTCGGCGCCGCGCTGGTCGCCTGCCCGGACTTTCCCGTCGTGTCCGCCACCGGATCCACCCGCATGGGGCGGCAGGTGGCGGTGGCGGTCGCCGAACGGTTCGGCCGCTCGATCCTGGAACTGGGCGGCAACAACGCCATGATCGTCGCCCCGTCGGCCGACCTGGACCTGGCCCTGCGCGCCATCCTGTTCTCCGCCGTCGGCACCTGCGGCCAGCGCTGCACGACGCTGCGCCGCCTGATCGTCCACCGCGACGTGCGCGAGCGGCTCCTGCCCCGCCTGAAGGCCGCCTATGCCTCGATCCCCATCGGCAGCCCGCTGGACGCCGGCACCCTGGTCGGGCCGCTGATCGACGCCGACGCCTTCGAGGCCATGCAGCGGGCGCTGGAGACGGCGCGCGCCGACGGCGGCACGGTGACCGGCGGCGAACGGGTGCTGGCCGACCGCTGGCCGGACGCCCGCTACGTCCGACCGGCCATCGTGGAGATGCCGGCCCAGACCGCCGTGGTGCGGCACGAGACCTTCGCGCCCATCCTGTACGTGCTGTCCTACGACACGCTGGACGAGGCCATCGCGCTGCAGAACGCGGTGCCCCAGGGGCTGTCGTCCTGCATCTTCTCCACCGACGTGCGGGAGACGGAGCGTTTCCTGTCCGCCGCCGGCTCCGACTGCGGCATCGCCAACGTCAACATCGGCCCCAGCGGCGCCGAGATCGGCGGCGCCTTCGGCGGCGAGAAGGAGACGGGCGGCGGCCGCGAATCCGGCTCCGACTCCTGGAAGGCGTACATGCGCCGCCAGACCGCGACCGTGAACTACTCCGACGCCCTGCCGCTCGCCCAGGGCATCCGGTTCGAGGTGTAGGGGCAGGGGTGTCGCGCCGGGCCCCCCACCCGGCGCGACGCCCTCACAACGGCAGCGGCCCGTCGTTCTTCACCTCCTCCATCACCGCGTAGGTGCGCGTCTCGCGCACGCCCGGCAGGGACAGCAGGACGTCGCCCAGAAAGCGGCGGTAAGCCGCCATGTCCGCCACCCGCGTCTTGACCAGATAGTCGAAGCCGCCGGCCACCATGTGGCACTCCAGCACCTCCGGCGCCCGCCGGATGGCGGCGGCGAAGCGGTCGAAGACGTCGGGGGTCGTCTTGTCCAGCAGCACCTCCACGAACACCAGCAGCCCCAGCCCCACCCGCTGCGGGTCCACCCGCGCCGCAAAGCCGGTGACGTAGCCCTCCTTCTGCAAACGCCGCAGCCGCTCGCCCGTGGTGGTGGGCGACAGGCCGATGCGCTCCGCCAGGTCCACCGCGGCGATGCGGCCGTCGACCTGGAGAATCGCGAGAATGCGCCGGTCGATCCGATCCAGATCCGTCGTCATCGCGCCCCATCCCGTGTTTGGCCGGATTTTCTACGGCAGCCCCGGCAATTCCGTCCATGGAAATCCGGCCTTCCCCACCCTAGCCTTTCTCCCACACCTCCACAGCGCCGCCGGGAGCGCCGCGACGATGACCAGCACCGCCGTTTCCTCCGACCCGGCTCCGCCGGCCGACCCCCGCCCCTTCGCGTCCTTCGCCGGCCCGCTGCGCCGGCGCGACGCCCTGCGGGACGCCGTGACCGCCGCCTGCCGCGTGCCGGAGCCGGTGTGCGTGCCGCCCCTGATCGCCCGGGCCACCCTGCCGCCGGAGGTCGCGGCGCTGGCGGAATCCACGGCGCGCCGGCTGGTCACGGCGCTGCGCGCCAAGCCGCCGGCGCGCGGCGTCGACGGGCTGATCCGCGAGTTCAGCCTGTCCAGCGACGAAGGGGTGGCGCTGATGTGCCTGGCGGAGGCGCTGCTGCGCATCCCCGACGCCGCCACCCGCGACGCGCTGATCCGCGACAAGATCGCCGGCGGCAACTGGCGCGCCCATCTCGGCTCCGGCCGCTCCCTGTTCGTCAACGCCGCCACCTGGGGGCTGCTGGTGACCGGCCGGCTCACCGCCGCCGCGGCCGACCACGCCCTGTCATCGGCGCTGACCCGGCTGATCGCCCGCGGCGGCGAGCCGCTGATCCGCCGCGGCGTCGATTTCGCCATTCGCCTGCTGGGCGAGCGGTTCGTCGCCGGCCGCACCATCGCCGAGGCCATCGCCCACGGCCGCCGGCGCGAGGCGGCGGGCTTCCGCCATTCCTACGACATGCTGGGGGAGGCGGCGCTGACCGCCGCCGACGCCGAGCGCTACCGCGCCGACTACGAGACCGCCATCCACGCCATCGGCGCCGCCGCCGCCGGCGCCGGGCCGATCGACGGGCCGGGCATCTCCATCAAGCTGTCGGCGCTCCACCCCCGCTACGCCCGCGCCAAGGCGGAGCGCGTCATGGCCGAACTGCTGCCGGTGCTGGCGGATCTGGCACGGCTGGCGAAGCGCTACGGCATCGGCCTCAACATCGACGCCGAGGAGGCGGACCGCCTGGAACTGTCCCTGGACCTGCTGGAGGCCCTGTGCTTCGACCCCGAACTGGCGGGGTGGGACGGGCTGGGCTTCGTGGTGCAGGCGTACGGCAAGCGCTGCCCGGCGGTCATCGACCTGCTGATCGACCTGGCGCGGCGCAGCGGCCGCCGGCTGATGGTGCGCCTGGTCAAGGGCGCCTACTGGGACGCCGAGATCAAGCGCGCCCAGGTGGACGGGCTGGCCGATTTCCCCGTCTACACCCGCAAGGTCCACACCGACGTCGCCTACGTCGCCTGCGCCCGCGCCCTGCTGGCCGCCCCCGACGCGGTCTTCCCCCAGTTCGCCACCCACAACGCCCGCACGCTGGCCACCGTGCACGCCCTGGCCGGCGAGGCGTTCCGGCCCGGCGATTACGAGTTCCAGTGCCTCTACGGCATGGGCGAGGGCCTGTACGAGGAGGTGGTCGGCCCCATGGCGCGGCCCTGCCGCATCTACGCCCCCGTGGGCACCCATGAGACGCTGCTGGCCTATCTGGTGCGGCGCCTGCTGGAGAACGGCGCCAACAGCTCCTTCGTCAACCGCATCGCCGACCCCGCGGTGCCGGTGGAGGAGCTGGTGACCGATCCGGTGGACGAGGCCCTGGCGATCACCCCGCCGGGAAGCCCGCACCCGCGCATCGCCCTGCCCCGCGTCCTGTACGGGGCGGAGCGCGCCAACGCCGCCGGGCTCGACCTGGCGGACGAGGCGGTTCTGGGCACCCTCGCCGCCGCGCTGGCGGCCGGCGCCGCACCGGCCCGCCGGGCGGCACCCCTGCCGGCGGACGGGGAGCCCACCGGCCCGGCGCAGCCCGTGCGCAACCCCGCCGATCACCGCGACGTGGTGGGCAGCGTGGTCGCCGCCACCGCCGCCGATGTCGCCGCGGCCTTCGCCCGCGCGGCCGACGCCGCACCCGCCTGGGCCGCCACCCCGCCGGCCGGGCGCGCCGCGGCGCTCGGCCGCGCCGCCGACGCGCTGGAGGCGCGCACGGCCGACCTGATCGGCCTGCTGATCCGCGAGGCCGGCAAGACCGCCGCCAACGCCGTGGCGGAAGTGCGCGAGGCCGTGGACTTCCTGCGCTACTACGGTGCCCGCGCCGCGCAGGAGCCGTTGGGATCACCGCTGGGACCGGTGGTGTGCATCAGCCCGTGGAACTTCCCGCTGGCCATCTTCACCGGGCAGGTCGCGGCGGCGCTGGCCGCCGGCAACCCGGTGCTGGCCAAGCCGGCGGAGGAGACGCCGCTGGTGGCGGCGGAGGCGGTTCGCATCCTGCACGCCGCCGGCGTGCCGCCGGGCGCCGTGCAGCTCCTGCCCGGCGACGGCACCGTCGGGGCGGCGCTGGTGGCCCATCCGGCAACGCGCGGCGTGCTGTTCACCGGCTCCACCGAGGTGGCGCGGCTGATCCGCCGCAGCCTCGCCGGGCGGGGTCCCGACGGCGCCGCGATCCCGCTGATCGCCGAGACCGGCGGGCAGAACGCCCTGATCGTCGATTCCTCGGCCCTGGCGGAGCAGGTGGTGGCCGACGCCCTGGCCTCGGCCTTCGACAGCGCCGGGCAGCGCTGCTCGGCCCTGCGGATCCTCTGCGTGCAGGAGGAGGTGGCCGACCGCACCCTCGCCATGCTGCGGGGCGCCATGGCGGAGCTGAGCGTCGGCAACCCCGACCGGCTGGCGACCGACGTGGGACCGGTCATCACCGCCGGCGCCCGCGACGGCATCCTGCGCCACATCGAAGCCATGCGCGCCCGCGGCCGCCGGGTCGAGGCGCTGCCGCTGCCGCCGGAGACCGCCCGCGGCACCTTCGTCGCCCCCACCCTGATCGAGATCGACCGGGTGGCGGAGCTGGAGCGCGAGGTGTTCGGGCCGGTGCTGCACGTCCTGCGCTACCGGCGCGACGGGCTGGAGCGGCTGCTGGACGACCTCACCGCCACCGGCTACGCCCTGACCTTCGGCCTGCACACCCGCATCGACGCGACGGTGGAGCGGGTGGTCGCCCGCGCCCCCGCCGGCAACCTCTACATCAACCGCACCATCGTCGGGGCCGTGGTGGGCGTGCAGCCCTTCGGCGGCCATGGTCTGTCGGGCACCGGCCCCAAGGCCGGCGGGCCGCTGTACCTGCACCGCCTCACCGCCCGGCGCCCGGCCGGCGCCCCCGGCCTGACCGCCGACCCCGCGGCCCTGGCGCCCGCGCGCGCGTACACCGCCTGGCTGCGCGGCCGCGGCCACGCGGAGGCGGCGGACCGGTGCGAGGCGTACGCCGCCCGCTCCGCCCTCGGCGCGACGCTGGAACTGCCGGGTCCGGTGGGTGAGCGCAACCTCTACACCGTGCGCCCGCGCGGCTGCGTCCGGCTGCTGCCGGAGACGGCGGCGGGCCTGCTCACCCTGTTCGGGGCCGTCCTGGCCACCGGCAACGACGCGGTGGTGGAGGTGTCCGACACCGCGGTGGCGGCGGCGCTGGACGGCCTGCCGGCGGACCTGGCGGCCCGCCTGCGCCCGCCCGGCACCCCCGTCGCCGCGGCCCTGGCCGAAGGCGATGCCGAACGCCTGGCCGCCCTCGACCGCCGGCTCGCCGAGGCTCCCGGCCCCCTGGTGGCGCTCGACGGCCCGGATGGCGACCCGCTTTGGCTGCTGGAGGAGCGGGTGGTCAGCATCAACACCACCGCGGCCGGCGGCAACGCCAGCCTGATGGCGATGGGGTGACGGGCGTCAGACCGACGGCATCATTCTGATGCCGTCGGTCTGCCCCTATCGATCAATGCAAGACATTGATCTGTCGGGCTTCACGGCCGGAAACCAAATGGAACGGATCTCTTTCCGGCCGTATTAGTCCGCGTCCTGCCCCGCCTCGATCCCCGTGCCGGCGGCGCCCAGGGGCGGCGAGCCGCGCTTGAGGCCGCGCAGGATCATGGCGTCCCAGGCCTCTTCCGCGGTGTCGACCACGTCGAACAGCTCGACGTCCTCGGGGCTGACCATGCCGTGGTCGACCAGGGCCCTGAAGTTGATGATCTCGTTCCAGTAGTCGCGGCCCACCAGGACGATGGGCAGGCGGGTGGCCTTGTTGGTGTTCTGCAGGTTCAGGATCTCGAACGCCTCGTCCAGCGTGCCGAAGCCGCCGGGGAACACCGCCAGCCCGTTGGCCCGCATGGCCAGGTGCATCTTGCGGATGGCGAAGTAGTGGAAGCGGAAGGTCAGGTCGGGGGTAGAATAGGGGTTGGGCCGCTCCTCGCGCGGCAGGGTGATGTTGAAGCCGATGCTGGGCGCCCCGGCGTCGGCGGCGCCGCGGTTGGCTGCCTCCATCAGGCCGGGACCGCCGCCGGTGGCGATGACGTTGTCGCGCTGGCCGTCCGCGGTCGGGGCCAGCGCCCCGCCGCGTTCCGACACCAGGCGGCCGAAGCGGCGCGCCTCCTCGTACCAGCGCACCCGCGATGCCCGCTGCTCCGCCCGCGCCCGCTCCTCGGGCGTGCGGGCGGCCGACAGCTCCGCCTGCGACTGCTCCGGCGAGGGGACGCGGGCGCTGCCGAAGGCGACGATGGTCGTTCGCACCCCCCAGGCTTGCAGGCGCTCCTCCGGCTTGGCGTATTCCAGCATGAACCGGACGCCGCGCATCGAGGCGCTCATCATGAAGTCGCGGTCCTCGAAGGCCAGGCGGAAGCTTGCGGAGCTGTGGTTGGGGATGCTGTCGGACATTCCGGTCTCCGGAAGGGTTTCGAGAGGGTCAGGGCCGCGGCGTGCGCAGCGTCCCGGTGGAGCCGGTGCCGCCCAGCGTGCGCTCGCCGCCGCTGTCGGCCCCTTCCACCACCGTGCCGCTTTGCACGCCGCGTGCCGGGGTCGTGCCGGGGCGCGCACCGGCGGCGTTGACGTCGCGGATGGCCCGCGCCCAATGATCCTCATGGTGGCCGTGGGGACGCCCCTCGGCCTCCCAGATCGCATAGGCGCGTTCACGCACCCGCTGCTCCGACGTCAGGTCGGGGTCGAGGCCGAGGCCCAGCGCCACCAGCACATGGTGGGCCACCAGCTCCGACGACTGGGGGTTCTGGCCGGTGATCAGGGTGCCGTCGCGCACGGCGAAGGGCTGCCAGTCCGGCCCCCGCTCGAACCGGGCGCCCAGCTCGCGCAGCCGGTCCTCCAGCAGGAAGGGCACGGTCTGCGCCAGCCCCACCCCCTCCTCCTCGGAGTTGGTGAAGGCGCTGACCCGCCGCCCGTCGACGATGGGGCGCCCGTCGTTGTGCTTCGCCGCCACCAGCCCGGCCGGACCGTGGCAGACCGCGGCGACGATGCGGCCGTCGTCGGCGTAGGAGCCGACCAGCAGGGCCAGCGTGTCGCTGGCCGGATAGTCCCACATGGTGCCGTGGCCGCCCGGCAGGAACAGGGCATCGAACGGCTCGCCCGCCACCTGCTCCACCGACGGCGTGGAGCGCGCCGCCTGCACCGCCCGCTCGTCGTCGAGGAAGCGGCGCACCGAAGCCGGCGTGTCCGGCCGCTCCTCCGGCTGCTCGCCGCCCCGCCCCGCCTGCGCCGGCAGGCTGCGCGGGTCGAAGGGCACGGCGCCGCCGGCGACGGAGGCCAGCACCACCTCCGCCCCGGCGTCGAGGAAGGCGTACCAGGGGGTCGCCAGTTCCTCCAGCCACAGCCCGGTCTTGTGGTCGCCGTCGCCCAGATGGTCGTGGGACGTGGTGACGATCAGTATCCGCTTGCCCGTCATCGATCGAATCCTCCGCTGTCGTCCGTGCCGCTTCATCAACAGGCACGGACCGCCCTTGGTCGCGGATCTCCGGATGCTCCGGGGTTGCTCAGAAGGACGCCACGGCCCCGTCGCTGCGCGGGTCGGTCGCCCCTTCCAGCACGCCGTCGGGCCGCCGCACGATGGCCCCGGCGTGGCCCATGGTGGCGGTGTAGGGCGCCAGCACCTCCACGTCGTGGCCGGCGTCGCGCAGGGCCTGCACCAGCGCCGGGTCGAAGCGGGATTCCAGCTTCAGGCTGACGCTCTGCTCGCCCCAGGTGCGCCCCAGCAGCCAGCGCGGCGCCGTCACCGCCTGCTGGAGCGGCTGGCCGAACATGCCGTAGCGGGAGAACACGGCCGCCTGCGTCTGCGGCTGCCCCTCGCCCCCCATGGTGCCGTAGACCATGGTCCGCCCGTCGTCGAAGCGAGCCGCCGCCGGGTTCAGGGTGTGGAACGGCTTGCGCCCCGGCATCAGCGCGTTGACCGCCCCGTCGGCGAGCTGGAAACTGGAGCCGCGGTTCTGCCAGACGATGCCCGTCTCCGGCAGCACGACGCCGGAGCCGTACTCGAAATAGATGCTCTGGATCATCGAGACGGAGCGGCCGGCCCCGTCGATCACCCCGAGCCACACGGTGTCGCCGCCGCCGGGGGGCGCCGGCCAGGGCAGGGCCCGGGCGCGGTCGATGCGCCCCGCCAGCCGCGCCAGCGCGTCCTCGGCCAGAAAGCTCCACGGGTCGTGCGGGCAATGGGCGGGGTCGATAGCGACCGCATCGCGCACCAGGAACGCCTGCTTGGTCGCCTCCACCAGCCCGTGGACGTGGTCGAAGCCCTCCGCCTCGCGCACCCCCAGCCGGTCGAACAGGGCGAGGATCAGCAGCGACGCGATGCCCTGGGTGGGCGGCGGGAAGTTGAACAGGCGCGCACCGCGCACCGCCACCGACAGGGGCCGGCGCACCTGCGCCCGGTGCCGCTCCAGGTCGGCCGCGGTGATCGGGGCGCCGGCGCGCGCCAGGTCGGCGGCGATCCGGCGCGCGGTCTCGCCGGTGTAGAAATCCTGCGGGCCGCGCTCGGCGATGCGCCGCAGGGTGGCACCGAGTGCCGGCAGCGTCATCACGCTGCCCGCCGCGGGGGCATGGCCGTCCGTCAGGAACTGATCGGCGAAGCCGCTGACGTCCGCCAGTTCCGGCCGCTTGGCCGCCGTCAGCTCCGCCTGGCTGTCGGTCACGGCGAAGCCGTGCTCGGCGTGGGCGATGGCGTCCTCCAGGACGCGGGCGAGCGGCAGCGCCGTGCCCCAGCCGGCGGCCCGCTCCAGCGCCGCCTGCCAGCCCGACAGGGTGCCGGCCACGGTGTTGGCGGCCAGCGGCCCGCGCCAGGGAATGGCGTCGCGGCCGGCGTAAAGGGCGCCATCCACGCCGGCGCCGGTGGCGCCGCAGCCGTCGATGGCCACCGGGTCCGCGCCGGGCTCGGCGATCAGCCAGAACCCGTCGCCGCCGATGCTGGTCATGTGCGGGTAGACCACCGCCAGCGTCGCGGCGACGGCCACCGCCGCCTCCACCGCGTTGCCGCCGTCGCGCAGCACCCGCAACCCCGCCTCGCTCGCCAGATGATGGGGCGAGGTCACCATGCCGCGCAGGCTGCGGGGCGTCTGAAGCATCGTATCGAACCCTTTCCGGGCAGTGGGTAGGCATCGGAGGCGCGGGCCTCCCGTTAAGGTTACGATAGGATGCGCCCGCCCCCGCCGCAAGCGCGCAACCGGAACGCCGACCGTAGGGCATCCGGCCTCTTTCGGGTCGGGATGCCCTGCCGCATGGACATCCCCCGCCCGCCCGGCTAGCAAGGATGGCGGGCCGCAAGCGGCGAGGTGGAGCATGGTGCACGGCATCGGCGACGAGCGGGACGGCGCCCGGCCCGGCGTGGACGGGCTGCCGGGCGGCGGGCTGAACATCGCCCACGAGGCGGCGGACCGCCACGTCGCCCGCGGCCGGGGCGACCGGGTGGCCCTGCGCTGCCCGGGGCGCGACGGCACCGTGCGCACGGTCTCATACGCCGAGCTTTCCGGCCTGTCGGGCCGCTTCGCCGGGCTGCTGCACCGGCTCGGGGTGGAGCGGGGGGAGCGCGTCTTCACCCTGCTGGGCCGCGTGCCCGACCTGTACACCGCGGCCCTGGGGACGCTGAAAGCCGGCTGCGTCCTCTCGCCCTTGTTCTCCGCCTTCGGGCCGGAGCCGGTGCGCACCCGTCTGGCGGCGGGCGACGGGCGGGTGCTGGTGACCACCCGCGCCCTGTACCGCCGCAAGGTGGCGTGCCTGCGCGGTTCCCTGCCGGGGCTGCGCCATGTGCTGCTGGTGGACGGCGCCGCCGACGGCGACGAGGGGCCCGGCACCGTGGCCCTGCACCCGGCGCTGGCCGCCGCCGACCCGGACACCCCCTGCGCCCCCACCGGGCCGGAGGACATGGCGCTGCTGCACTTCACCAGCGGCACCACCGGCCGCCCCAAGGGGGCGGTGCATGTGCACGGGGCGGTGGTCGGCCATCTGGCGACGGCCCGGCACGCCCTGGGGCTGGGCGCCGACGACGTGTTCTGGTGCACCGCCGATCCCGGGTGGGTCACCGGCACCTCCTACGGCATCGTCGCCCCCCTGGCGGCCGGCGCCACCGTGCTGGTGGACGACGGGGAGTTCGATGCGGAGCGCTGGTACGCCATCCTGCGCGACCACCGTGTCGCCGTCTGGTACACCGCCCCCACCGCCATCCGCATGCTGATGAAGGCCGGGGCCGCGGTGGCCCGCCGCTACGACCGACCCGCCCTGCGCGTCATCGCCAGCGTCGGCGAGCCCCTCAACGCCGAGGCCGTGACCTGGGCGCAGGACACCCTGGGCCTGCCCGTCCGCGACACCTGGTGGCAGACCGAGACCGGGGCGATCATGATCGCCTGCGCCGTCGACGCCCCCGTCCGGCCCGGCAGCATGGGCCGGCCCGAGCCGGGGATCGAGGCGGCCATCGTCACCCGCACGCCCGGCGGCGGCGTGCGCGTCGCCGACGGGCCCGGCACGGTGGGGGAGATCGCGCTGCGCGCCGGCTGGCCGTCCATGTTCCGCGGCTATCTCGGCGACGAGGAGCGCTACCGCCGCTGCTTCGCCGACGGCTGGTACCTGTCGGGCGACCTCGGCGTGCGCGACGCCGACGGCTGCTTCCGCTTCGTCGGCCGCGCCGACGACGTCATCAAGGCCGCCGGCCACCTGATCGGCCCGTTCGAGGTGGAAAGCGTCCTGATGGAGCACGAGGCGGTGGCCGAGGCCGGGGTGATCGGCGTCCCCGACCCCATCGCCGGCGAGACGGTCAAGGCGTTCGTCACGCTGAAGGCCGGCCACACCCCGTCGGAGGCGCTGGCCCGCGCCCTGATCGGCCACGCCCGGGCCCGCCTGGGACCGGCGGTGGCGCCGCGGGCGCTGGAGTTCCGCGACGCCCTGCCCCACACCCGCAGCGGCAAGATCATGCGCCGCCTGCTGAAAGCCCGGGAGTTGGGCCTTCCCGAGGGCGACCTGTCGACGCTGGAAGGCAACGGCGACGGGCGGCGCTGATCGGGCGGGTCCGGCAGCGCCGGTTGCCGGATGCCCCGACGCCCGAGCGGGTCGGCTGCCGGCGCACGGTGCGCGGATGGGCTCCGGGCACCGTGCGCCTTGATCGATCAACCCACGGGAACGCTCATGCCGCCGTCCGCCATGACGACGGAGCCGACGATGAAGCTGGCCCTGTCGGATGCCAGAAAGGCGACGATCTCCGCGATCTCCGCCGGGTCGGCGGCCCGCTTGATCGGCGCGTTCTTCCCGTGCTCAGCCAGGAAGCCGCGGCCATCCTCCATGAAGTGGTTCAGCAGGTTGGTGACCACATCGCCGACACCGATGGCGTTCACCCGAATGCCGTGGTCGATGGCTTCCAATGCCAGGGTGCGGGTGAGCTGGGCCAGCGCGCCCTTGGATGCCGTATAGGCGGAAATGCCGGGAAAGGCGAAATAGGAGGCGTATGAGGCTATGTTGACGATGGCCCCGGATTTGTTCGGGATCATGGCCTTCATAGCCTCCCGGGAATGAAGGAAGGCGCCGGTGACGTTCGTCTCCATCTGCCAGTTCCAGTCCTCCCGGGTCATCTCCACCAGTGGTTTGTAGAGAATGCGGCCGGCATTGTTCACCAGCAGGTCGAGCCTTCCGAACCGGTCCAGGGCCGTGGACACCGCGCGCTCGGCGCTGCCGTCCTTTGTGATGTCGGCAATCAGGGGCACCAGCCCGTCACGCTCCAGGTCGCCCACCGCAGGATCGATGTCCTCGGCCACGACGCGGGCACCGCGCGCGTGCAGCAACTCGGCTGTGGCCTGGCCGATGCCACTGGCGGCTCCGGTCACGATGGCGACCTTGCCCCTCACTTCGTCGACGGTCGGTTGAATGCGGCTCATGAATCCCTTCTCCCGGAGACCGGAATGGGCACGCCCGCAGCCCCGGTCCCCGATGAGCGCACAGGCGATCACCGCCTCTTCCTTGCCCGGACCGGCGCCGGGACGGGAGGCGCCAGCCGTCAATTGACCTGAACCCGAAAAGTTCCTGCGGGGAAAGGGAGAGTCCGTCATCGGGAGAACACGGCCGTGGGCGCCCACGGTATTCACGGTGCGGGCAGGCATACGGTGGTGGACGCACCCTGCGTCCCCCACCCGTGATCGCCGCGGGACGTGACGGTGGTGCCGGAAAGACGGTGAGGCCCCGGAGGTGCCCGGGAGCCCTCAGGCCGGTGGCGCCCCCTTGCCCTCGGTCAGGCGTTGCAGGGCGGTGGCCAGTTCCAGGGGCAGCGGGAAGACGATGGTGGAGGTGCGCTCGTTGGCGATCGCCTGCAGGGTGCCGAGGAAGCGGAGCTGCATCGCCCCCGGCCCGGCGGAGAGGATGCGGGCCGCCTCGGTCAGCCGCTCCGCCGCCTGGAGTTCGCCCTCGGCGTTGATGATGCGGGCGCGCCGCTCGCGCTCGGCTTCCGCCTGGCGGGCGATGGCGCGAACCATGGATTCGTCGATGTCCACATGCTTGATCTCGACGTTGGACACCTTGATGCCCCAGCCGTCCGTCTGCTCGTCGAGGATGCGCTGGACGTCCAGGTTCAGCCGCTCGCGTTCCGACAGCATCTCGTCCAGCTCGTGCTGTCCCAGCACCGAACGCAGGGTCGTCTGGGCCAGGTGGCTGGTCGCCGCGTGGTAGTCCTCAATCTGGATGATCGCCTTGGCCGGGTCGATGACGCGGTAATAGATGACGGCGTTCACCTTGACCGACACGTTGTCCTTGGAGATGACGTCCTGGGGCGGCACGTCCAGCACCAGCGTGCGCAGGTCCACGCGCACCATCTGCTGGATGAAGGGGATCAGGATGATCAGCCCCGGCCCCTTGACGCCCCAGTACCGGCCGAGCTGGAAGATGACGGCGCGTTCGTATTCCCGCAGGATGCGCAGCATGACGGCGATCAGCGCGATGATCGGGATGGCCAGCGCGATGAGCACGTAGGCGGCCTGGGTCATGGTCCGTCTCCTTTCCCGTGTTGTGGTTCGTCCGGCTCGACCTCCAGCGTCAGGCCGTTCAGGCCGGTGACGCGCACCCGCTGGCCCGGCCGGAGCGGGACGGCGGCGCGCGCCGCCCAGATCTCTCCGTGGGCCCGCACCCGCGGCGCGTCACCGCCCGTCACCACCGTGCCGGCGGCCCCGATCATGCCCTCGCGGCCGCTGACCACGGGACGCCGGTGGCCGGACAGGGCCAGCGTCAGGATGCCGGCCATGGCCGCCGCCGTCACCAGGGTCACCGCGGCCACCACCGGCAGGGCCAGTTCGACACCCGGCACGTCGCTGTCGAACAGCATGACGGAGCCGATGGCGAACGCGGCGATCCCCCCGATGCCCAGCGCCCCGAAACTGGGGATGAAGGCTTCCGCCACCATGAAGGCGAGGCCCAGCGCGATCAGGCCCAGCCCGGCGTAATTGATGGGCAGGGCCTGGAAGGCGAACAGAGCCAGCAACAGGCAGATGGCGCCGACGACGCCGGGAAACAGGGCGCCCGGCGAAATGAATTCGTAGAGGATGCCGTAGAACCCCACCAGCATCAGGATGTAGGCGACGTTCGGGCTGGTGATGACGGCCAGCAGGCGGGTGCGCCAGTCCGGCTCCATCGCCACCACGGCGAGGCCGGCGGTGCGCAGGGTGCGCGTCTCCTCCCCCACCTGCACCGCCCGCCCGTCCAGTTGGCGCAGCAGGTCGGGGATGTCGCGGGCGACGATCTCCACCACCCCGGCGTCCAGCGCCCGGTGGGCGGTCAGGGTGGCCGCCTCGCGCACCGCCCGCTCGGCCCAGTCGGCGTTGCGCCCGCGCAGGTCGGCCAGGCCGCGGATGTAGGCGACGGCGTCGTTGATCATCTTGCGCTCCGCAGCGCTCCGCGGCTGCGGCACGCCGCCGTCGCCGTCGCGGTCGCCGTCACCGTCGCCGGGTCCGGCGTCGTCCCCGAACGGGCTGCCGCCGACCTGCACCGGCGTGGCCGCACCCAGCGTCGTCGCCGGCGCCATGGCCGCGGCATGCCCGGCGTAGAGGATGTAGGTCCCGGCGCTCGCCGCCCGCGCCCCGCCGGGGGCCACATAGGCGACGACCGGCACCGGGGAGCCGAGGATGCCGCGGATGATGGTGCGCATCGACGAATCCAGGCCACCCGGCGTATCGATGCGCAGGATCACCAGCGCAGCACCGCGATCACGGGCGCGCTCCAGCCCCCGCACCACGTAGTCGCCGGTGGCCGGCCCGATAGGGCCGTCCACGTCCAGCACCACGGCGCCGCCGGCCGCATCCACCCGCTCGGCCGGGATGGCGGGCCCCGACATGAGTGCCGCCACGAGCACCGTCGCGAGCCCTGCGACCAGCAGGACAACGAAGGTCTTCACCCGTTCCATGGGGCCCATGGGCTCCTCCCCTTGCCGGAAGGCGCATGCGCCCCGGCCGCCCCTTAACCTGGGTCAGCGACCCCGGTCGGGCCAGCCCCGGATCCACGGATGAAGACCGGCAGGCGTGCCCCGGACCGTCAGGTGAAGCGCAGTTCGACGCGTCCCAACCCCTCCAGCTCCGCGGCGATCGTGGCCGTCGGCCCCACCGGGATCATGCCGGTGTAGGTGCCGGTGGTGATGATGGTGCCGGCCGGCAGCCCGGCGCCGCGCCGCGACAGGGACTCGGCGAGCCAGACCACCAGGGCGAGCGGGTCGCCGGCGGTGTTGCCGCCGCGCACCGACAGCCGTTCCTCTCCATCGATCCACAGGCGGACCGGCAGGGTCAGCAGGTCCGGGCCGCGCCAGTCGGTGACCGGGGCGCCGTAAACGAACCAGCCGTTGGACTGGCAATCGGCGAGCTGCGACAGCGGCGCCGCGGCCGTGCGGTCGCGGAACCGGGTGTCCACCACCTCCAGCGCCGGCATCAGCGCGTCGATGGCGTCCAGCACCTCGTCGCGGCCATAAGGGGCTTCGCGCGCCGGCAGGTCGCGGCCCAGGCGCACGGCTACCTCCGCCTCGATTCCGCGCATGGAGAAGGCGGTCCCCGGCAGCGCCGCCGGAGCGGCGCTCATCACCGAGGTCAGGATCGGCGCGCGGTTGGGCTCGGCCTCGGGGGTACGGGCGCCGACCTTCCAGGCGCCGGCAGGGCCGATGCGGCGGACCACCGCGTCCTGGATGGCGTAGGCGTCCTCGGCATCGGCCGGGCGCAGGTCTTCGGGCAGATCGTCGGGGCGCGAAGCCCCGGTGCGCGCCGCGATCAGGAAATCGGCGGCGCGCGCAATGCGGGTGGGGGTGTCCATGGGGTGCGTCTGTCCCTGTGGTTCTTGCCGTGAGGTCGTTCTTGTTGTGAACGATCCCGTCTTACCCCATCCCCCCGCCCGCGGCCAGACGCTCGGCCGCAGGGCGGGGATGCCGCCGTGGGTCAGCCCGCCTTGATGGCCGTCAGGAAGCGGCGGACGGTGTCGTCGAGAACGGCGAACCGCTGCTGCTGCTGGCGCGCCACCTCAACCGATTCTCCCGCCGAACGGGCGACGTCGGCGGACACGCCGCTGGCCACGCCGATGGCGCCGGTCACCGTGGTGGCCTCGTCGGCGACGCGGCGGACCTGGTGGGCGATCTCGCCGGTGGCGGCGAGCTGCTCCTCCATCCCGCCGGCGATGTCGGAGGCGCGCTGCTTGAGCGACGCGATGGTTTCCGAGACGCCGGCAATGGCCTGCACCGTCTGCTGCGTGGCACCCTGGATGGCGGCGATCTGGCCGGAGATTTCCTCGGTGGCCTTGGCCGTCTGGTTGGCCAGGGTCTTCACCTCCGACGCCACGACGGCGAAGCCCTTGCCGGCCTCGCCGGCCCGCGCCGCCTCAATGGTGGCGTTCAGCGCCAGCAGGTTGGTCTGCCCGGCGATGGAGTTGATCAGGCTGGTGATCTCGCCGATCTTGGCGGCCGACGCGGCCAGCGTCTCCACCGTGCGGCGGGTGGAGTCGACGCGGCCGTACGCCTCCTGCGACATGGCGACCGACTGCTCCACCGTGGCGGCGATGGTGCGGATGGACCGGGTCAGCGCCTCGGCCGCGGCACTGGCGGTCTCCACCGTGCGCGCCGTCTCGTCCGCGGCCGAGGCCACGGTGCGGTTGCAGTCCTCGGCCCGGTGGGCGCCGTCCAGCATGGTGCCGGCGGCGGACTGCATCTGCGCGAAGGAGGCGGACACCTCCTGCACCGCCCGCTGCATGGCGGATTCGAACTCCGCCGCCAGCCGGGTCAGCCGATCCGCCCGCTCCAGATCCTCGGCCCGGCGGGCCTGCTTCTCCGCTTCGAGCTGTTCGCGCTGGCCGGCGTTGCGGCGCAGCACGTCGATGGCCCGGGCCATGGCGCCCACCTCGTCGCGACGGTCCAGCGCCGGCACGGCGATGCCGTAGTCGCCGTCGGCCAGCCGCGCCACCGCCGCGGTGATCGTCATCAGCGGCCCGGTGATGGCGGTCACCACCAGCCACAGCGCCGCCATGATCGCCAGGAACGCGGCCACACCGCCCGCCACCTGCATCAGCGCGTCGTCGACGATGCGCGCCTCGACGCGCGAGGTGCGCAGGCGCAGCACATAGTCGCCGATCCGCCGCTCCTGCCCCGCCGCCCCGGCGACGATGGGCTGCACCGCCTCCACATAGCCGCGGTCGGCGCGGACGTCGCCGTCCTCGGCCACCATCTTGCCCTTGTCGTCGCGCACGAAGCTGCCGAGATAGTCGCGATCCCCCGACGGAGCCTTCACCACCTGCCGCACCTGCTCCAGGTCGAGGTCGTAGAGCGGCAGGGCCGCGGCGCGGGCCTGCAGCGCGGCGATCATGCGGCCCCGCGCGTCCAGGGTTTCCCGCGCGTCCTCCATGGAGCGCACGACGCCCAGCCCGATGCTGAGCGCCTGGTAGACGAGCAGAACCAACCCGATCAGAAGCACCGTTCGGAGCCGCAGCCCCATGCCGCCGGGCGCCCGCCCGGCCTCGCCCTGTACCGCCATCACCGCCCCCACCCTTCCCTGTTCCCCGATCCGGTCAGCGGATGGCGCCGGACGCCTTCAGCTTCGCAACGCTGGCGTCCAGCCGGGCCATCAGCGCCTCGGCCCCCGGCGTCTTCTTCGACAGCACGATGTAGATCTCCGGCGCCGACACGACGCTCGACACCAGATCCGGCACGGCGCCGCCGGCGGCGAGCACCTGATCCATCAACTGTGCGTACTGGAGCAGCACCGGTGCGCGGCCCGCCCGCAGCAGTGCCAGCGCCTGTTCTGGCGTGCGCGCCTCCACCAGATCGACGTGGTTGACGGGATCGCCCATCCACGGACGCCAGCCGCCATAGGAGAAGCCGGTCTGCACCACCAGGGTCATCCCGATCAGGTCTTCCTTCGCCTTGATGGTCGGCACCTTGCCGATGCCCCAGGCCCGCAGTTCCAGCGTGCCCAGCGGTTCCTTGCTGGTCAGGGTGGTGCCCTCGAACTCCGCCGGCGTACGGATGCCGAGGAAGACGTCGAAGCTGCCGTCGGGAATCCCGGTGAAGATGCGGCGGGCGGGTGCCGACTCCGCCGTGTAGGTCAGGCCGGCGTCGCGGGCGATGGCGTCGAACAGGTCGATCAGCGACCCCTTGGGCCGGCCATCCTCGGTGTGGGAGAAGGGCGGGAATTCCACATAGGCGACCTTCAGCCCGTCCGCCGATGCGGGTGCCGTCGCCACGACGGCGGCCAGAACGGCAATCGCGGCGAGCGTCCTTCGCGCCGCGCGTGACAGTTGGATGAACATGTACCCCCCGAACGTGGCCTGACAGACGCACCGGACATCCGGTTTCCCCGGCGAGGTTACGCTACCCGATATTAATTAAACAAATGTTGTGTTCCCGCTGCGATTGAACGCCGCCGCAGGCGCCGGCGTCCGCCGATTCCGATTGCACGCCCACCAAAGTATGTCTAGTGTATACATAGGACACAAGATCGGACGGACGGAGCGGAACAGGGCCATGGCGGGCAGGCTGGCGGGCAGACGGGCGCTGGTGACGGGCGCCGGACAGGGGATCGGGCGGGCGGTGGCGCTGGCCTTCGCGGCGGAGGGGGCGGACGTGGTCGCCGCCAGCCGCACGGCGGCGAAGATGGAGGATCTGCCCGCCCTGAACCCCGCCATCGCGCCGGTGGCGCTGGACGTCACCGACGGTGCGGCGGTGGCGCGCGCCGTCGCGGCAGCCGGCCCGCTGGACGTGCTGGTGAACGCCGCCGGCTGGGTGCACAACGGCACGCTGATGGACTGCACGGCCGAGGACTGGGCGCGAAGCTGGGACCAGAACGTGACGTCCATGTTCCACACCATCCGCGCCGCCCTGCCGGCGATGCTGGCGCGCGGGCACGGCAGCATCGTCAACGTCGCTTCGGTGGCGTCCAGCATCACCGGCGTGCCCAACCGCGCCGCCTATGGCACCACCAAGGCGGCGGTGATCGGGCTGACCAAGGCGGTGGCCCGCGACGTCATCGCCTCGGGCGTGCGCTGCAACGCCCTGTGCCCCGGCACCACCCGCTCCCCTTCCCTGGAAGCGCGCATCCTGGCCGAACCGGATCCGGAGGAGGCGCGGCGCCGCTTCGTCGCCCGCCAGCCCATGGGCCGCCTCGGCACCGTGGAGGAGATGGCCGCCGCCGCGGTCTACCTGGCCTGCGACGACTCCGCATTCATGACCGGCGGCCTGCTGGTCGTCGACGGAGGACAGACCCTGTGAGCACCGGGATACCCGACGCCCCCGCCCCTTCGGCCCGTGTGGCGGCCGACGCGCTGGCCGGCTTCTGCCGCGCCGTGTTCCTCGCCGCGGGGGCCGACGAGGCGACTGCGGACGCGGCGACGCGGGCGATGATGCACGCGTCGCGCCTGGGCATCGACAGCCACGGCGTGCGCCTGCTGCCCCATTACGTCACGGTGATGACCGAAGGGCGCGTGGCCCCGCGCCCCGTCGTGCGGGTGGTGGCGGAGTTCGGCGCCGTCGCCACCCTCGACGCCGGCCACGGCCACGGCGCGCTGGGCGCCTACACGGCGCAGGAACGGGCGGTGGAGCTGGCCGGGCGCTTCGGCATCGGGGCCGTGGCGATCCGCAACTCCTCCCATTTCGGGCCGGCGGGCGCCTTCGCGCTGGCGGCGGCGGAGGCGGGTTGCGTCGGCCTGGCGGTGTGCAACTCCGACAGCTTCGTGCGCCTGCACGACGGGGCCGAGCGGTTCCACGGCACCAACCCCATCGCGGTGGCGGTCCCGGTGGAGGGGCAGCGTCCCTGGCTGTTCGACATGGCCACCAGCGCCATCCCCTACAACCGGATCCAGCTCTACCGGAGCCTGCGCCGCACCCTGCCGGAGGGTGTCGCCTCCGATGCCGGCGGCCGCGACACCACCGACGCCGAGGTGGCGGACATGCTGGCGCCGCTGGGCGGTGCCTTCGGCTTCAAGGGCGCCGGCCTGGCCGGCCTGGTGGAGATCCTCAGCGCCGTGCTGACGGGCATGAAGCTCAGCGTCGAGATCCTGCCCATGGCCGGACCGGACCTGTCGACGCCCCGCGGCATGGGGGCCTTCGTGCTGGCGCTGCGACCGGAGGCATTCCTGCCGGCTGACGACTTCCGCGACGGCATGACCCGCTATCTGGCGGCCCTGCGCGGCTCGCGCACGGTGCCGGGCGGCACGGTGATGGCGCCCGGCGACCGCGAATGGGCCGAGGCCGACCGCCGCGCCGTCGCCGGTATCCCCATCGACCCCGCGACGGCCGAGGCGTTCGCCCGCCTGGGGGCGCGCTACGCCATCGCGGTGCCGGACCCGGCGTGAGCGCCGGGCCCTCGAACAACGAACCGAACACCCTGAGGAGGAAACGGACATGGCTTCTCTCGGCAAGACGCTGGCGGCCGCCTGTGCCGCGCTGGGCCTGCTGGCCGCCGCCGGCGCGGCGCAGGCGCAGGACACGTTCAAGCTGCGCTTCAACCACGTGCTCGGTCCCAAGGAACCCTTCCACCAGGGATTCCTCGACTGGGCCAAGCGGGTGGAGGAGCGGACCAACGGCGGCCTGAAGATCGACGTGTTCCACTCCGCCCAGCTCGGCGTCGAGGAGGACATCATCGAACAGATGCGCCAGGGCGCCAACGTCGGCCAGAACACCGACGCGGCGCGCCTGGGCATCTACGTGCCCGGCATGGCCGTGGTCAACGGCCCCTATTTCCTGGATTCCGCCGCCGACGTGGCCCGGCTGGCCGAAGCGCCGACCATGGTGCGGTGGCAGGAGGAGCTGGCGGAAAAACACGGCCTGAAGGTGGTCTGCTTCGACTGGGTGCAGGGCTTCCGCCATTTCTTCACCAACAAGCCCGTGCGCACACCGGCGGACGTCGCCAACCTGCGGGTGCGCACGCCGCCCGCCCCGATCTGGCAGGAATCGATCCGGGCGCTGGGCGCCGCCCCGGTCGCCATGGCCTTCGGCGACATGTACCCCGCGCTCCAGCAGCGCGCCATCGACGGGGTGGAACTGGTCTACAACAACATCCCCGGCGGCCGCTTCTACGAAGTGCTGAAGTACGCCAACGAGACCGGGCACATCCTGCTGGTGAACTTCCAGGTGGTGTCCAACGCCTTCTTCACGTCCCTGCCCGAGGATTACCGGACCGCGCTGGTGGAGGAGTGCCGGCGGGCCGGCGCCGAGACCTCGGCCAACCTGCAGACGCTGGAGCAGCAGGCCAGGGCGACGCTGAAGGAGCGCGGCATGACCATCGTGGAGGATGTGGACCGCGACGCCTTCCGCAGTGCCGGCGACGCCGCCTACAAGGCGCTGAACCTCAGCGAAGCCCGCGATGCCGTCGCGCGCGAGATGGGCAAGCCGTGAGCCTCGCCGCTGTCCCCCCTCGGCCCCGCTGCACGAGGGGGGAACCTCCGGCCAGACCCGGAGGCCGCACGCCATGACCGCCGCCTACCGCTGGCTGTGCCGGATCGAAGCCACCGTGGCCGGGACGTTCCTGGTGCTGATGGTCGCCATGATCTTCCTGGGCGGGGTGGCGCGGCTGCTGCACACGCCCATGAACTGGACCATGGACGTCGCCACCTGCCTGTTCGCCTGGGCCTGTTTCCTCAGCGCCGACGTGGCCTGGCGCAAGGACGGACTGATGGCCATCGACCTGGTGTCGGGACGCTTGCCGGCGGGCGCGCAGCGCCGGCTGGCGCTGGTCAACCTGGGGCTGATCGCCGCCTTCCTGGTGTTCCTGATCGGCGCCGGGCTGTGGATGTCCTACGTCGGCCGCGCCCGCAGCTTCCAGGGCATTCCGGGCGTCAGCTACTCCTGGGTGACCATGAGCCTGCCGGTGGGCGCCGCGCTCCTGCTGATCACGACCGCGCTCAAGGCGCGCCGTCTGCTCCGCGAGCCGCCGGACGCCGCACCGGCCGGCGACACCGCGACGAAGGGTGCCCGATGCTGATCGTTTCCCTTGCCTTCGTCGTGCTGGTGCTGATGGGCATGCCCGTGGCCTTCGCCATCGGCATCTCCGGCGCGCTGTTCTTCGTGCAGAACCCGGAGCTGCCCTTCACCATCCCGGTCCAGGTCACCGTCTCCCAGACGCAGAACTTCGCGCTGCTGGCCATCCCGCTGTTCATCCTGGCCGGCAACGTGATGAACAAGTCCGGGATCACCGAACAGCTCCTGCGCCTCGCCTCGGTGCTGACGGGACGGTGGAAGGGCGGGCTGGCCCAGGTGTCGCTGGTCCTGTCGGGGCTGATGGGCGGCGTCTCCGGCTCCGCCATCGCCGACGCCGCCATGCAGGCGCGCATGCTGGGCGACGGCATGATCCGGCGCGGCATGAGCCGCGGCTTCGCCGCCGGCGTGCTGGCCTTCGGCTCGGTGCTGACACCGGTCATCCCGCCGGGGATCGGCATGATCCTCTACGGCACCATCGGCCAGGTCTCCATCGGCCGCCTGTTCGCCGCCGGCTTCGTGCCCGCCCTGCTGCTGTGGGCGGCGCTGGCACTGACCGTGGCGCTCACGGCCCGGGCCCGCGGCTACGCGCCCGAACGCACCGAACCCCTGCCCCGCGGCGCCGTGCCCGCCGCCCTGCGCGCCGGGATCTGGGCGCTGCTGTTTCCGGTCTTCCTGCTGCTGGGCCTGCGCCTGGGCGTCTTCACGCCGTCGGAGATCGGTGCCTTCGCGGTGGTGTACGCGCTGGTCATCGGCCTGCTGGTCTACCGCCGGCTGGGCCGGCGCAGCATCCTGGAGGCGCTGGAGGGCAGCCTGGCCGACGTCGGCGCGGTGATGTTCCTGATCGCCCTGTCCGCCATCTTCAGCTACGGCATCGTGCTGGAGCGCGTGCCCGAGGCGGTGGCCGGCGCCATCCTCGGCATCACCGACAACCTTCAGGGCGTGCTGGTGCTGATCGTGCTGTTCGCGCTGGTGATCGGCTTCGTCATCGACGGCACGGTGCTGGTGATCATGCTGACGCCGATCTTCCTGCCGCTGGTGCGCGACCTCGGCGGCGATCCCGTGCACTTCGGCGCGATCTTCATCGTCGCCGCCACCATCGGCAACTTCACCCCGCCGGTGGGGGCGGCCATGTACGCCGTATGCTCCATCCTGAAGTGTCCGGTGGGCGCGTACACCCGCGAATCCGTCCCCTTTTTCCTGGCGGTGTCCGCGGTAACCCTGCTGCTGGTCTTCCTGCCCGACGCGGTGCTGTTCGTGCCGAACCTGCTGTTCGGCCGGTTTTGATCCGGAGAATCAACGCGGCGGCGCCGGTGCCTCCCGGCGCCGCTCCACCTCCGCCTTGCGCCAGGGCCAGCGCCCGTCGATCTCCACCTCCAGAGCGAAGCTGAGGAAGGTGCGGATCAGCACGATCAGGGCCAGCGTCGTCAGGTTCTCCACCGTCGCCCGGACGGCCACCGTGCCGATGATGTCGGCCGCCACCAGCAGTTCCAGCCCCAGCAGGATGCCGCGCGCCAGACCGGTGCGCAGACGGCGGAAGGCGTCCGAGCGATCGTCGCCGCGGTGCAGGCGCAGGGCGAAGAGAACCAGGGCGGACAGGGTGCCGACCGTGATCACCAGCACCCCCGCCCCCTCGAACACGGTGGCGAGAACGTGCAGCAGCGGGTCGAACCAGTCCGGCTTGACCGCCTGCCGGGCGGGGCTCAGGGCCGGCTCCATGGGGGTATCCTCCGCGATGGTTCCCCCGGGCCAACGCCGCGGCTGCGGCAGGGTTCCCCCGTCAGGCGGTGCCGTAGCGGCGCTGCGCCTCCAGCGTCAGCCCCTGCCCCACCGACCCGAAGGTGTCGCCGGTGACCACGCGGGCGTCGGGCAGGGGGTCGGTGATGGCGGCGCGCACGTGGGGCAGCAGGGTGGAGCCGCCGGTGAGGAACACCGCGTCGATGCGCCCCGCCGGCAACCCCGCCATGGCGAGGCAGGCGTCGATGCGCCCGCCGATACGCGCCGCCAGGCTCCCGGTCGCCTCCACCAGGTCGCGGGCCGCCAGCTCCGCCGCTTCCGAGGCATCCTCGAAGTCGAGCGGCAGGACGGTCCGCGGCGACCCGGACAGGGCGATCTTGGCGCGCTCCACCTCCATGGCCAGGGCGTGGCCGCGGCGCTGCTCCACCACGCCGATCAGGCGGGCGATCAGGTCGGGCCGCGCGCTGTCGCGGTGCAGGCGCTTCAGCTCCGCCAGCGCCTTGGCGGTGTAGAGGAAGTTGATCTTCGACCAGGTCGCCAGGTCGAGGAAGGGCGCCCGCGGCGCCACCAGCCCGGCCCGCTTCATCGGGCTGCCGTAGCCCAGGTGCGGCATCACCGCGGCGATGGACAGGTCGCGGTCGAAGTCCGTACCGCCGACCCGGATGCCGTCGTTGGCCAGGATGTCGTCGCCGCGCTCCGCCCGGCCCCGCCGCTCCCGTCCCAGGCGCACGATGGAAAAGTCCGACGTGCCGCCGCCGATGTCGGCGATCAGCGCCAGCTCCTCGCCGTCCACCCGGCGTTCGTAATCGAGGGCGGCGGCAATCGGCTCGTACTGGAACGAGACGTCGGCGAAGCCGACGGCCCGCGCGATCTCCGCCAGCACCGCTTCCGCCGCCGCGTCGGCCGCCGGGTCGCCGTCCACGAAATGCACCGGGCGCCCGTGCACCACCGCGTCGAGGGGCGCCTGCGCCGCCCGCTCGCCGCGCCGCCGCACCTCGCCCAGGAAGGTGGCGATGACCGCGCGGAAGGCGATTCGCCGGCCGTTGAGGGTGGTGTCCGCGTCGATCAGGTCGGTGCCCAGCACCGATTTGATGGAGCGCATGAGCCGCCCGTCCTCCCCCTCCGCATAGGCGGCGACCGCGGCGCGGCCGAACACCGTGGCGTCGCCGGCGAAGTCGAAGAAGAGGGCGCTGGGCAGCGTCGTGTGGTCCCCCTCCAGGGACACCAGCCGCGTCCGGTCCGGCGCCGCCGCGCCGAGCGTGGTGTTGGACGTGCCGAAGTCGAGGCCGCAGGCTGCCATGGGATCCTCCGAAGGGGCCAAGGCGGCGACCCTATAGCCGGGATCACCGGCGGGATCAATGGCCGCAACCCCCGCGACCCGCCCGGCCATGGCAGCCCCCGGTTGCCGTACTAGATAAGGGAAGGCCCGGCGGACCGACGCGACACCCCCGGCGGGCGGCGGAGGACCTTCATGGGGCGATGGACGATCATCGCGCTGGTCCTGGCCCTGACCGCCGCCGGCGGTTACTTCGGTCGGGACCGGCTGTGGCCGGCGGACGAAACGGCACCCGCGCCGCAGGAGGCGCGGGGCGGCACGGCCGAGGTGGTGACAGCCGAACCGGCGGCCACGGCGGCGGTGAGCGAACGGATCGAATCGGTCGGCACGGCACGGGCACGCGAATCCGTGGTCATCACCGCCCGCGCCCAGGGGGAGGTGCGCACGCTCGCCTTTGACGACGGGGCGCGGGTGGAGCGCGGCCGGGTGCTGGTCCGCCTCGACACCGAGATCGAGGAGGCGGAGCTGGACACCGCCCGGGCCGAGCTGGAGCGGACCGGGCGCGCGCACGAGCGGGCCAGCGCCCTGCGCGCCCGCGGCACCGCCTCGGCGGCGGCGCTGGAGGAGGCTGAGGCCGCGCTGCACGCCGCCCGGGCGCAGGTCGCGCTGGCCGAGGCGCGGCTGGAGCGGCGCACGGTGACCGCCCCGTTCGCCGGGGTGCTCGGCTTCCGTCAGATCAGCCCCGGCGCCTTCGTCAGCCCCGGCGATCCCATCGCCACGCTGGTCGACATCACCGAGGTGGACGTGGATTTCCGGGTGCCGGAGGACCATCTGGGCCGGCTGGCGCCCGGCCAGCCGGTACTGGCCACCACCCGCGCGTACGGCGGCCGGACCTTCGCCGGCCGGGTGCGGGAGGTGGACACGACGATCGACCCGCTGACCCGCCAGGCGGTGGTGCGCGCCACCATCGCCAACCCCGACGACGCCCTGCGTCCGGGCATGCTGATGCAGGTGGTGCTGGTGACGGGGACGCGGGAGTCCGTGGTGGTGCCGGACACCGCGGTCGTGCCGGTCGGCCCGTCCGCGTACGTCTTCCTGGTGGACGCCGACGGGCGGGCGCTGCGGCGGGCGGTGCGCACCGGGCAGCGCGAGGCCGGGCGGGTGGAGATCGTCTCCGGTCTTGCCCCCGGCGAATGGGTGGTGATCGAGGGGGCCGCCAAGCTGTCCGACGGCGACCGCCTGGACGTCCGCTCCCTTGAGGACTCGCCGGTCGCCGACCTGCTGGGCGATCCCGCGGCCGCGCCGGGACCGGCGCCGGCCCTGACGCAGTAGGGGAGGCGCGCTCCGTGACCCTCTCCGAACTGGCGGTGCGCCGGCCGCTCGGCGCCCTGGTGCTGAACCTGCTGCTGGTGGTCTTCGGGCTGGTGGCGCTGGACCGGCTGGCGGTGCGCGAGGCGCCCGACATCAACCCGCCGGTGGTCACCGTGCGCACCACCTACACCGGTGCTTCGGCGGCGGTGATGGAGGCCCGCGTCTCGCGCATCGTCGAGGACCATCTGGCCGGCATCGAGGCGATCAAGTCCCTGTCCTCCGCCAGCACCGACGGCCGCTCCACGGTGCGGGTGGAGTTCGATCCGGGGCGCGACATCGACGCCGCCGCCAACGACGTGCGCGACCGCGTCAACCGCGCCCTGCGCGACCTGCCCGACGGCATCGACGCGCCGGAGGTCGCCAAGGTCGACGACAACGCCGACGAGATGATGTGGCTGTCCCTGCGCAGCGACAGCCTGGACCCCATGGCGCTGAGCGATCTGGCGGACCGTCTGGTGGTCGACCGGCTGACCGCCATCGACGGGGTCGGCCGCGTCAACCTGGGGGGCGAGCGGCGGCCCGCCCTGCGGGTCTGGCTTGACCGGACGGCCATGGCGGCGCGCGGGGTCACCGCCGGCGACGTGGAGGAGGCGCTGCGGCGGGAGAACCTGGAGCTGCCGGCGGGCCGTCTGGAATCGGCGACGCGCACCGTCACCATGCGCATGGAGCGCGTCTATGCCGACCCCGACGCCTTCGCCCGCCTGCCCGTGGCGACCCGCGACGGGGCGACGGTGCGCCTGGGCGAGGTGGCGTTGGTGGAGGTGGCGCCGGCCGAGCCCAACGTGCTGTTCCGCGCCAACGGACGCAACACCGTCGGGCTCGGCATCGTGGCGCAGAGCCGGGCCAACGTGCTGGAGGTGTCCCGCGCCGTGCGGGCGGAGCTGGACCGCATCGTCGCGGAGCTGCCGGGGGGCCTGAGCATCGGCGTCAGCTACGACAGCTCGCTGTTCGTGGAGAACGCGCTGCGCGAGGTGCTGATCACCCTGACCATCGCCGTGGTGCTGGTGGTGGCGGTGATTCTGCTGTTCCTCGGCAGCGGCCGGGCGACCCTGATTCCGGCGCTGACCATCCCGGTGTCGCTGATCGGCGGGCTGGCCGCCGTGCACCTCTTCGGCTTCTCCATCAACATCCTGACGCTGCTGGCCTTTGTCCTGGCGACCGGGCTGGTGGTGGACGACGCCATCGTGGTGCTGGAGAACATCTGGCGCCGCATCGAGCGGGGCGAACCGCCGGCCGAGGCGGCGGCGCGCGGCGGCCGGCAGGTGTTCTTCGCGGTGGTCGCCACCTCGGCGGTGCTGGTCGCGGTGTTCGCTCCCATCGGGCTGCAGCAGGGCGACACCGGCCGCCTGTTCGTGGAGTTCGCGCTGACCATCGCCGGCACGGTGGTGGTGTCCAGCGTGGCGGCGTTGACCCTGGTGCCCGCCCTGTCGGTGTGGCTGTTGCGCCGGCGGGCGGCGCCCGGACGCGTCCAGCGGGCGGTGGACCGCGGCTTCGGCGGGCTGGAACGGGGCTACCGCCGCGTCGTCACCGCCATGGTCGACCGCCGGGCCCTGGCGCTGGCCGGGTTCGCCGGAATCGCCGCGCTGGCCGTCGTCGCCTACCGCGCCCTGCCGCAGGAGCTGGTGCCGCCTGAGGACCGCGGCGGCCTGTTCGTCCTGCTGGACACCGGGCCGGGGACCGGCTTCGACTACGCCGCCGGCTATCTCGACGTTCTGGAACGCGCCCTGCTGGCCCATGTGGAGGAGGGCACGGTCGCCAATGTGCTGGCGGTGGCCGGCGGCTGGCGGCCGGAACCGCGGGCCATCGTCGCCCTGTCCGACTGGCGGGATCGGGACGTCAGCCAGCAGGAGCTGGTCGCCGAACTGTCCGCCTTCGTGCGCTCCCTGCCCGGCACCTCCGGGTTCGCCCGCGGACGGCCGTCGCTGGGGCGCCAGGGCGGCGGGCGGCCGGTGCAGTTCGTCATCGGCGGCCCCTCCTACGAGGATCTGGCCGTGTGGCGGGACCGCATCCTGGAGCGCGCCGGCGAGAACCCCGGCCTGGTCGGGCTCGATTCCGACTATGAGGAGCGGCGGCCACAGCTCGCCGTCGCCGTCGACCGCGAACGCGCGGCCGAGCTGGGGGTGCCGGTGCAGGCGGTGGGCGCCACGTTGCAGACACTGTTCGGGTCGCGCACCGTCACCACCTTTCTCGACCGCGGCGAGGAGTACGACGTCATCCTCCAGCTCCGCCCCGGGGACCGCGCCGCACCGCGCGACCTGGACAACGTCTACGTCCGCTCCGCCGCAACCGGCGCCGCCATCCCCCTGTCCAACCTGGTCGCCCTGACCGAGGAGGCGGGGCCGGACCGGCTGAACCGGTTCAACCGCATGCGGTCGGTCACCATCTCCGCCGGGCTGGCGCCGGGCTACAGCCTGGGCGAGGCGCTGGAGTACCTGCAGGCCCTGGCCCGCGAGGAACTGCCGGCGGCGTCCGCCCGCCTGGACACCCGCGGCGAGGCGCGGGAGTTCCTGGAGACCCGCGCCGAGGGCGTCTACACCTTCGCCCTGGCGCTGCTGATCGCCTTCCTGGTGCTGACCGCCCAGTTCGAGAGCCTGCGCCTGCCCGTCGGCATCATGCTGACGGTGCCGCTGGCGGTCACCGGCGCCCTGGCCGGGCTGTGGGCGGCGGGGATGAGCCTGAACCTCTACAGCCAGATCGGCCTGATCATGCTGGTGGGGATCGCCGCCAAGAACGGCATCCTGATGCTGGAGTTCGCCTCCCGCCTGGAGGAGGAGGAAGGGTTGGACCCGCGCAGCGCCGCCATCGAGGCGGCGGCCGTGCGCTTGCGGCCGGTGCTGATGACCGCCCTGTCCACCGCCGCCGGGGCGGTGCCGCTGGTGATCTCCACCGGGGCGGGGTCGGAGGCGCGGGCGGTGATCGGGGTGGTGATCCTGGCGGGCATCGGGCTGGCCACGGTGCTGACGCTGCTGCTGCTGCCCGCCGTCTACACCATGCTGCGCCCGCGCCGCGCCGGCCGGGTACCGGCAAGCAGCGTCAGGCCGGCGGAGTAGCCGGCGCATCCAGGAACTCGATGGGGCCGTCGAGCAGGAACAGGCACAGGCACTCGCCGTCCGTATCGGCGACGGCGTGATGGTCGCTGTCGCCGACATAGCTCGCCACGTCGCCCCGGACAAAATGCCCGTACTCATCCCGGAAGCCGCCCTTGAGCACCAGCAGCATTTCCCCCGCCGTGTGGTGGTGGGGCGGCACCGGATGGCCGGCGGCCATGCGCAGCAGGCACACGCTGGACCCGCCGTCGGCCTGCGACCATACGGAGAGATCGACGCCCTCGCTGACCGGCGTCCAGGCGAACCCCTCGACCGGGCCGCCCAGGCGGCTGCGCAGCGGTTCCGGAATCGTCGGGTTGTGGAGCGGAACGGTGCGGCGGCGCGACGCCGGCACCGGCGGGGCCGGAGACCGGGGTTGGTCGTCCAGGCGGGCCAGCAGCGCCGTCAGCCCGTCGTCGGTCCCGTCGGACGGCGGCAGCGTCTCCAGCCACGCACCGCACTCCGCCTCGAAGGCCGCGACGCGGCGCCGGCAGTCCGGGCAGAACGCCAGGTGGGTCGCCACCAGCAACGCCTTCACGCCGCCCGGTCCGCCGGCGGCGTAGGCGAGGAGGAGGTCGTCATCGGGATGGTGGGACGGGCCGTTCACACCTGCTCCTCTATGCTGCGCCGGAGATGGGCCAACGCCGCGCGCACCCTGGTTTTGACGGTGCCCAGCGGGATGTCCCGTTCGGCGGCGATGGTGCTGTGCGACTTCTCCTCGAAGTACGCCAGGCGCAACACCTCGGATTGCGGGGCCGAAAGGGTTTTCAGCGCCCGGCGCAGACGGGCCGCCTCCTGCGCCGCGGCGACGGCGCTGTCCGCGGGAACGGCGGGATCGGGAACCAGGGCGGGGTCCTCCGGATCGAACTCCGGCCGCCGTTCACGCCGCAGCCGGTCGATCCGGCGGTTGCGGGTGATGGTGAAGATCCAGGTGGCTGCCCCGGCAAGCGCCGGATCATAGGTGGCGGCGCGCTGCCACACCGTGAGCATCACATCCTGCACCAGTTCCTCCGCCGCGCCGGTGTCGAGGCCCAGGCGCATGGCGTAACTCTTCACCCGCGGTGCAAAATGCCGGTACAGGGCGGCGAACGCCGCCCGGTCGCCATCGCGGGCCACCGCCAGCAGCCACCGTTCCGGAGCGGTCTCCGGCGTCTCGCTGTTCCCGCTCTCCGGCATGGTCCGCCTGCCATCCTCCGCCACCCGAGCACGGTAAGCCCGTCGGGAACCGCGGAGCAAGCGGTTCATTGCCGTGCCTTGCGCCGCTTGCTCAGCACACGACGACACCGCGCGCCGGCCATGGCAGGCCGGCGCGCGGTGTCGTCGTGTGCAATGAGAAGGTTCTGTGACGGGACGAAGCGTAGGGTGCGTGTGTTGCGAGCTTGCTGCTGCGCATGGCGCGCGCGGCGAGATCAAGCCGATCGAGCGATTAGTAAGGCTCAGCTTCACGTGTTGCCACGCGTCCACATGCCTCCTATCGACGTGATGGTCTATCACGGCTCTCGGGGAATGCTTGTTTGGAGGTGGGTTTCCCGCTTAGATGCTTTCAGCGGTTATCCCGTCCGCACTTAGCTACCCGGCGGTGCCGCTGGCGCGACAACCGGTACACCAGAGGTGCGTCCATCCCGGTCCTCTCGTACTAGGGACAGATCCTCGCAACATTCCTACACCCACGGCAGATAGGGACCGAACTGTCTCACGACGTTCTAAACCCAGCTCACGTACCACTTTAATCGGCGAACAGCCGAACCCTTGGGACCTGCTCCAGCCCCAGGATGTGATGAGCCGACATCGAGGTGCCAAACGACTCCGTCGATATGGAC
>NZ_AUCF01000021.1 GCF_000429625.1 Azospirillum halopraeferens DSM 3675 | reverse complement strand
CTGTACATCGCCGTGGGCATCTCCGGCGCCATCCAGCACCTGGCCGGCATGAAGGACAGCAAGGTCATCGTCGCCATCAACAAGGACGAGGAGGCGCCGATCTTCCAGGTCGCCGACTACGGCCTGGTGGGTGACCTCTTCAAGCTGGTGCCGGAGCTGACCGGGGCGCTACGGTGATCCCGGCCCTCCCCCGGTCCCGGCCGGGGGAGGGCGTGGACCGGAACGGAGTTTCCCATGACGACCGATGACCCGACCGTGGCGGCGAAGGCCAAGACCCGTGACGCGTGGCTGTCGGCCGCCTTCTCCGCCCTGGCCGGGGACGGGGTGGAGGGGGTGCGGGTGGAGGTGCTGGCCAAGCGCCTGCACGTCACCAAGGGCAGCTTCTACTGGCATTTCCGCGACCGGGCGGCGCTGACCGCGGCGATGCTGGAGTCGTGGCGGGAGCGGCGCATCGAGGCGATCAAGGCGCAGACCCGCCTGGACGGCGCCACCCCGCCGGAGCGGCTGCGCACGCTGCTGTCGCTCTACATGGACCGCGGCAACCCCCGGGGCATGGCCATCGAACTGGCGGTGCGCGACTGGGCCCGCCACGACGAGCAGGCCAGGGCCGCGGTCGCGGCGGTGGACCGGGAGCGTCTGGCCTGCGTGTCCGACCTGTTCGCCGCCATGGGCCTGTCGCCGCAGGAGGCGTTCGCCCGCGCCCATCTCTTCTACTCCTTCGTGTTCGGCGACAGCCTGCTGGTCCACGACCACGCCGTGGCGCCCTTCGACGAGGCCCGCGCCATCTGCGCCCGCCTGCTGATCCCGGCGGACGACGCAACGCCGCCCTGATCGGCGCTCAGGGGAAGGGGCGCTTTACATCCATCCCTCCTTCGGCGACCATCGTCCGCCACCCCCGCGCGACGTCCGGACCGCCGATGCCCGCATCCCCGCTGTACGCCCACACCGTGCGCGACCGTGACGAGAGCACCTGGGAACCGCTGGCCGACCATCTGTACGCGGTGGCCGGGCGCGCCGCGGCCTTCGCCGCCCCGTTCGGCTGCGCCGAGCCGGCGCGCGCCATGGGGCTGCTGCACGACCTGGGCAAGGCGGCGCCCGCCTTCCAGGCGTACATCCGCGGCACGGGCAAGAGCCCCGACCATTCCGCCGCCGGGGCCGTGCTGGCCGTGGAGCGCTATGGCCGGACCGACGGGCGGCTGCTGGCCTTCGGCATCGCCGGCCATCACGCCGGTCTGGCCAACGCCAGCCGTCCCGGTGCCGGCCCGACGCCGCTGAAGGACCGGCTGAAGGGTACGGCCGCCCCCCGCCTGCCCGCCGGCATCGACCCGCCGGCGGCCGACGCCGTCGGGAAGGCGCTGGCCGCCCGCCGCCGCGACCCCGATTCGGCGCCGCTGGCCGCCTCCCTGCTGGGCCGCATGCTGTTCTCCTGCCTGGTCGACGCCGACTATCTGGAGACGGAGCGCTTCTACCGGTCGCAGGACGGCGGGGAGGTGGAGCGCGGCTCGCCCCTCACGCCGGCGATGCTGCGCGACCGGCTGGCCCCCCGCCTCGCCGCGATGCGGCCCGCCCCGGACCGGCCGCTCAGCCCGGTCAACGCCCTGCGCGCCCGCGTCCTGGACGCGGTGGTGGCGCAGGCCGCGCTGCCGCCCGGCCTGTTCTCGCTGACCGTGCCGACCGGCGGCGGCAAGACGCTGACCTCGCTCGCCTTCGCGCTGGAGCACGCGGCCCGCCACCCCGGCCTGCGCCGCGTGCTGTACGTCATCCCCTTCACCTCCATCGTGGAGCAGACGGCCGAGGTCTTCCGCGCCGCCCTGGGCGACGATGCGGTGCTGGAGCACCACAGCGCCTTCGACCCCGGCCCTGCCGCCGCGAAAGGTGCGGGCACCGACGACGAGGCGCGGGACGGCGGCGCCAAGCTGCGCCTGGCGGCGGAGAACTGGGACGCCCCGGTGGTGGTCACCACCGCCGTGCAGTTCTTCGAAAGCCTGTTCGCCGCCCGCCCCGCCCGCTGCCGCAAGCTGCACAACATCGCCGGCTCGGTCATCGTGCTGGACGAGGCGCAGACCCTGCCCCTGCCCTTCCTGCGCCCCTGCCTGGAAGCGCTGCGCACGCTGGCCGCCGACTACGGCTGTTCGGTGGTGCTGTGCACCGCCACCCAGCCGGCGGTGCGCGCGCAGGATGGCTTCGACGACGGGCTGGAGGATGTGCGCGAACTGGCCCCCGACCCGGAAGAGCTGCACGACGAGCTGAAGCGGGTCACCGTCACCCGCTGCCCCGAACCGCTGGGTGTCGAGGACCTGGCCGACCGGCTCGAAAAGGACGGCACGGCGCTGGTGATCGTCAACAACCGCCGCCACGCCCGTGACCTGTTCCGCGCGCTGAAGCGGCGCCATGCCCCCGGCGCGCGCCTGCTGACCACCGCCCTGTGCGCCGCCCACCGCCGCGCCGTGCTGGCGGCGGTGCGCGACGACCTCGTGCACAAGCGCCCGGTGCTGCTGGTCGCCACCTCGCTGATCGAGGCGGGGGTGGACGTGGATTTCCCCGTGGTCTACCGCGCCTTTGCCGGCCTCGACTCCATCGCCCAGGCCGCCGGCCGCTGCAACCGCCACGGCCACCTCGGCCGCGAGGGCGGCCGGGTCTTCATCTTCGAGCCCGCCCCCGACGAGGGCCACGAGCCGCCCGGCGAATTGAAACCCCTGATCGACGCCGCGCGGGACATCCTGCGCATCGCCGGCGACGCCGACCCGCTGGGCCTGGACGTGCTGCACGCGTACTTCGATCGCGTCTACTGGCAGCGCGCCGGCAACTGGCGCCAAGGGACCTGCCGTCTCGACTCGGCCGAGGTGGGGGGACACAAGGGCATCCTCGCCGCCCTGCTGGAATGCGATCGCAGCCTGGACATTCCCTACGCCGACATCGCCGCCGCCTTCCGCATCATCGCGGACACCCAGCTTCCGGTGATCGTCCCCTACGGCCCGGCCGCGGCGGAGATCGCGGCCCTGCTGGACCGCCTGGACCACGCCCCCCTGCCCGGGGCCATCGCCCGCGGCCTGCAACCCTATCTCGTCCAGATCCCCCGCAGCGCCCGCGACCGCCTGCTCCGCGCCGGCGCGGCCCACCCCGTGCGGCCGGACCGGTTCGGGGAGCAGTTCGTCGTGCTGGACAACGGCGACCTCTACGACACCGAAAGCGGCCTGGACTGGGACGATCCGGAGTACCGGTCGGTGGAGCGCGGGCTGTTCTGACCCGATTGCCGTCAACATCTTCCTCTCCCGGCGGAGCCGGGGAAGGGACATCGCGCAGATAGTGGGTGAATGATCGGGGGAAACTCTCTCAAAGAGAGACCAATGATCCTTGCCGCATCTCGGTAGATGCACAATCATCAGCCGCCAATCCTCCCAACCGTCCGGAGGCCACCGCCCATGCCGTACGGCATCAAGTTGCGCGTGTCGGGCCCGCGCGCCTGCTTCACGCGGCCCGAGATGAAGGTCGAGCGCGTGTCCTACGACGTGATCACCCCGTCGGCGGCGCGCGGCATTCTGGAGGCGATCCACTGGAAGCCGGCGATCCGCTGGGCGATCGACCGCATCCATGTGCTGGCGCCGATCCGCTTCCAATCGATCCGGCGCAACGAGGTGGGGCACAAGGTGCCCGTGGCCAACGTGCGCCGGGCCATGAAGGCGGGCACGCCCGACGGGCTGCACCACGACGCCGCGGCCGACCGGCAGCAGCGCGCCGCCACCATCCTGGTCCACGTCGACTACGTCATCGAGGCGCACTTCACCCTGACGCCCAAGGCCGGCCCCGACGACAACCCCGGCAAGCACCTGGACATGTTCAACCGCCGGGCGGCGGCCGGCCAGTGCTTCCACCAGCCCTGCCTGGGCACCCGCGAGTTCCCGGCCGACTTCGAGCTGCTGGAGGGGGCGGTGCCGCCGCACGCCCTGCCCGACGACCAGCGCGACCGCGATCTCGGCTGGATGCTGCTGGACATCAACCATGACGGCGGCGGCGAGTCGCTGTTCTTCCGGGCCGCCCTGCGCAACGGCGTGCTGGACGTCCCGCCCCTGACGGACGCGGAGGTGCGGTCGTGACCATCCTGTCCGCCCTCGACGCCCATTACCGCCGGCTGGAGGCGCGCGGCGACGTCGCCCCCGTCGGCTTCTCCACCGAAACCATCGGCTTCGCCATCACCCTGTCGTACGCGGGGGAACCCGTGGCGGTCCTCGACCTGCGCACCGGCGACGGGCGCAAGCGCACCGGCCGGCGGATGACCGTGCCGGAGTCGGCCAAGCGCTCCGGCACCAAGCCGCCGCCCTTCTTCCTGTGGGACAACAGCAAGTACGTGCTGGGCATCGGCACGGCCAAGGGCGGCACCGGCGTGGCGGACTATCCCGCCCACGCCGCCGCCTTTCGCGAGTTCCACGAACGCCTCCTGGCCGACACCGACGACGACGGCCTGCGGGCGGTGCTGGCCTTCCTGCGGATCCGGACGCCGGAGGCCGTCGCCGCATCCCCCTTCACGGCGGAGATGATGGACCAGAACCTGGTCTTCCGTCTCGACGGCGACCGGGACGAGCGTGGCCGCCCCCGCTTCGTCCACGACCGGCCCGCCGCCCGGCTGGTGTGGGAGCGGCACCGGGCGGGTCACGGCGGCGCACAGGGCATGTGCCTCGTCAGCGGCCTGACGGGCCCGGTGGCGCGGCTGCACCCGGCGATCAAGGGGGTGTGGGGCGCCCGGACGTCGGGCGCCTCGCTGGTGTCCTTCAACCTCGACGCCTTCACCTCCTACGGCAAGGAGCAGGGGGACAACGCGCCGGTGTCGGAGATGGCGGCGCGCAACTACGGCGTGGCGCTGAACCACCTGCTGGACCGCGACAGCCGCAACCGGGTGCAGATCGCCGACGCCTCCACCGCGTTCTGGGCCGACGCCGCGGCCGGCGAGGAGAAGGCGCAGCGCGCCGAGGCGCTGGTCCACGCCGCGCTGGAGCCGCCGCGCCCGCCCGACGACCCGCGCGTTGCCCGTGCCGAGGCCCGCGCCGACGCGGAGGAGACGCGCAAGCTGCGCGAGGCGCTGGAGCAGATCGCCGCCGGCCGCGCGGTGGAGGAGATCGACCCGGAGTTCGATCCCGGCACCCGCTTCCACATCCTGGGCCTCGCCCCCAACGCCGCCCGCCTGTCGGTGCGCTTCTGGCACCGGACGACGCTGCGCGACCTGGCGGCGCGGCTGCACGACCACTGGGCGGACCTGAAGATCGACCCGTCCCCCTGGAAGGGTCCGCCGGCGGTCCGTGCCCTGCTGTTCCCCGCCGCCCTTCAGGAGAAGGCGGACAACATCCCGCCGCTGCTGGGGGGCGAGCTGGTGCGCGCCGTGCTGACCGGCGGGCGCTACCCCCGCGCCCTGCTGGCCGCCGTGATCCGGCGCATCCGCGCCGGCGACCCCATCACCGGCGCGCGCGCCGCCATCTGCAAGGCCGTCATCCAGCGCGACGTCCGCATCCGCCGCGACCGCGAGGCGCGCGGGCTCGACGCGTCCACTTACGAAGCGAAGGAGGTGCCCGTGAGCCTCGACCGCAACCAGACCGACCCGGCCTACCGGCTGGGGCGGCTGTTCGCCGTGCTGGAGGGAGTCCAGCGCGCCGCCCTGGGGCGGGTCAACGCCAGCATCCGCGACCGCTATTTCGGCGCCGCCTCGGCGACGCCGGCCAGCGTGTTCCCGCTGCTGCTGCGCAACGCCAACCACCATCTGGCCGTGCTGCGCAAGGACAGCCGCACCGGCGGCCTGGCCGTGTGGTTCGAACGCGAGATCGGCGACATCATGGGGGCGCTGGACATGACCCTGCCCCGCCACCTGCGGCTGGAGGACCAGGGCCGCTTCGCCGTCGGCTACTACCACCAGCGCTACGGCACCAAGGCGACCGCCGCCGAATCCGACACCCCCGAAGACCTCGCCGCCGCCGATCCGGAGTGACCGCCATGACCGCCATCGCCAACCGCCACGAGTTCGTCCTGCTGTTCGACGTGACCAACGGCAACCCCAACGGCGACCCCGACGCCGGCAACCTGCCGCGCCTGGACCCGGAGACCAACCACGGGCTGGTGACCGACGTCTGCCTGAAGCGCAAGATCCGCAACTTCGTCACCCTGTTCCACGAGGGGGAGACGCGCTACGACGTCTATGTCCGCGAAGGCGCCATCCTGAACGAGACGCACCGGAAGGCGTACGCGGCCGTGCGCCCCGACGACGCGGATGTGAAGACGTCGCCCAAGCTGTCGCCGAAGACCGACGCGGAGGAAACCGCGGTGCGTCGCTTCATGTGCGACAATTACTTCGACGTGCGCACCTTCGGCGCGGTGATGAGCACGGGCATCAACTGCGGCCAGGTGCGCGGCCCCGTGCAGATGTCCTTCGCCCAGTCGGTGGAGCCGATCCTGCCGCTGGAAATCTCCATCACCCGCATGGCCGCCACCTCGGAGAAGGAGGCGAAGGCCCGCAAGGACGGGGAAGAGCCGGCGCAGGGCGACGAGCGGCGCGACAACCGCACCATGGGGCGCAAGCACGTGGTGCCCTACGGCCTCTACCGCGCCCACGGCTACATCTCCGCCAAGCTGGCGGAGCGCACCGGCTTCGACGACGGCGACCTGGAGGTGCTGTGGACGGCGCTGGAGCGCATGTTCGACCACGACCGCTCCGCCGCCCGCGGCGAGATGGGCAGCCGCCGCCTGATCGTCTTCCGCCACGACGGGGCGCTGGGCAACGCCTCCGCCACCGCTCTGTTCCGCCGCGTCACGGTGGCCCGGCGCTTCCGGGGGCAGGGCTACGACCTCACCGGCCCCGGCCTGCACAACCTGCCCCCGGCCCGCCGTTTCGAGGACTATGCGGTGAGCGTCGACCGCACCGACCTGCCCGCGGGCGTGACCATCGTGGAGCGGTTCTGACGCAAGGGGGGAGCGCGCGATGGAGGAGGATGACGATCCCGTCCCGCTGTCGGCGTTGCAGCACGACCTCTACTGCCCGCGCCAGTGCGCGCTGATCCACGTGGAGCGGCAGTGGGCGGAGAATCGCTTCACGGCGGAGGGCCGCCTGCTGCACGAGCAGGTCGACGCCGGCGGCCGGGACGAGCGCGGCGGGGTGCAGACGGTGCGGGCGCTGCCCCTGCGCTCCGCCCGCCTCGGCCTTGCCGGGGTGGCCGACGCGGTGGAGTTCCACCCGCCCGGCCGCCGCCCCTTCCCCGTGGAGTACAAGCGCGGCCGGCCCAAGGCCCACCGCGCCGACGAGGTGCAGCTTTGCGCTCAGGCCCTGTGCCTGGAGGAGATGACCGGGACGCCGGTGCCCGAGGGTGCCCTGTTCTATGGCGAGACGCGGCGGCGCGTTCCGGTGGCCTTCGACGCCGGCCTGCGCCGGCTGACCGAGGACACCGCGGCGGCGGTGCGGGCGCTGCTGCGCGACGGCCGCACGCCGCCGCCGGTCTACGAGGCGCGCAAATGCGGCGCCTGTTCCCTGGCCGAGGCGTGCCGGCCCAAGCGGCTGACCCGGCCGCCGCCGGTCGCCGCATGGCTGGCCGAGCGGCTGGCCGATCCGGGCGAGGAGTGATGCGATGCGGCGCCACCTGAACACGCTGTTCGTGACGACGGAAGGGTCCTGGCTGCGCAAGGACGGCGAGAACATCGTGGTGGAGGTGGAGGGGGCGGAGCGCGGCCGGGTGCCCATCCACATGATGGGCGGCGTGGTCTGCTTCGGCCGCGTCGGCCTGTCGCCGCCGCTGATGGGGTACTGCGCGGAGCTGGGCGTCGCCGTCTCGTTCCTGTCCGAACACGGCCGGTTCCTCGCCCGCGTCGAGGGGCCGTGCAGCGGCAACGTGCTGCTGCGCCGGCGCCAGTACCGTATGGCCGACGATCCCGACGCCTGCCTGCCGGTGGTGCGCGCCATCGTCGCGGCCAAGACGGCCAACCAGCGCACCGTCATCCGGCGCGCCCTGCGCGACCACGGCGCGGCCCCCGACGGTGACGGCCGCGACCGCCTGGAGGAGGCGCAGCGCCGGCTGGGCGACGTGGCCCGCCGCGCCGCCGCTGCCGCCGGCGTGGACGAGGCGCGCGGCCACGAGGGGGACGGGGCCGCCGCCTATTTCGGGGTGTTCGACCGGCTGATCCGCCACGACGACCCGGCCATGCGCTTTTCCGGCCGCAGCCGCCGGCCGCCGCTGGACGCCCCCAACGCGCTCCTGTCCTTTCTCTACGCCATGCTCGGGCACGACTGCCGCTCGGCGCTGGAATCGGTGGGGCTGGACCCGCAGGTGGGGTTCCTGCACCGCGACCGGCCGGGCCGCGCCGGCTTGGCGCTGGACCTGATGGAGGAGTTCCGGCCGGTTCTCGCCGACCGCGTGGCCCTGTCGCTGATCAACCGCCGCCAGGTGGGGCCGAAGGACTTCCGACGCCCCGGCAACGGCGCCGTGCTGCTGGACGACGACGCGCGGCGGACGGTTCTGACCGCCTATCAGGACCGCAAGAAGGACGAGATCGTCCACCCCTTCCTCGACGAGAAGGTCAGTTTCGGCCTGCTGCCGTTCGTGCAGGCGCAACTGCTGGCCCGCCACCTGCGCGGCGACCCGGGCGGCTATCCCCCGTTCGTGTGGAAATGAGCACCGCCCATGCTGATGCTGATCACCTACGACGTGAGCACCGAAACCACCGCCGGCCGCCGCCGTCTGCGCCGCGTGGCCAAGGCGTGCCGGGACGTCGGCCAGCGCGTGCAGCTTTCGGTGTTCGAATGCGAGGTCGACCCCGCCCAATGGACCGCCCTGCGCGCCCGCCTGATCGCCGAGATCGACCCGGCCACCGACAGCCTGCGCTTCTACCACCTCGGCGCCGACGCCCAACGCCGCATCGAGCATGTGGGCGCCAAGCCGGCCCTGGACCTGAACGGCCCCCTGGTCTTCTGAGGTGTGCGCGAACCCCCGGCACACGCCAAAACCCCGCCCCTTTCGCGCACCCCGCAACCCGTTGTAAGATCACCATTCTCATGCCGAGCCACCGCCGCCGCCCCACCCCGCGGCGTCCGCCGCGGCGAGGTTCGCGCAACCGGCCCCCTTTCGGCTTCTTGGACAAGTGGATAGAGTGAGGCAGTCACCCCCCGCGCGGGGGTGTGGGTTGAAACGGCGACCTCCAGCCGGGCAGCGCGTCGGTCATCTGTCACCCCCCGCGCGGGGGTGTGGGTTGAAACCTGTAGTTCAGATCGGCGGAGGTGCGCGCGGAGGGTCACCCCCCGCGCGGGGGTGTGGGTTGAAACGCCGGCATCGGTCAGCACCTTGAGTCCATGCTCGAGTCACCCCCAGCGCGGGGGTGTGGGTTGAAACGCGTGTGGCGGCGTTGGCGGGGCGTCCGGCGCCGGGTCACCCCCAGCGCGGGGGTGTGGGTTGAAACCGACGCGCGCTGCGCAAGGCCGGGGCCGATTACCGTCACCCCCAGCGCGGGGGTGTGGGTTGAAACGTCCAGGAACACCACGCCGCCCGCCCAATAGCGCCGGTCACCCCCAGCGCGGGGGTGTGGGTTGAAACGAATACGCATGCGCTATGCAAGCGCAAATTCCAGTGGTCACCCCCCGCGCGGGGGTGTGGGTTGAAACTCCCTTTCGGATGGATCGGTGTGATCGATGGTGCGTCACCCCCCGCGCGGGGGTGTGGGTTGAAACGGCACCGTGCTGGGCGGTGGCCTGCACTCCGCCGGCGTCACCCCCCGCGCGGGGGTGTGGGTTGAAACGACATGGGCTTCAACAACGGTATTATGGCGCAAACGCCACCAAGCCGCCCCTCCAGAAATGGCGAAGCCCCGGTCAACAGGCCGGGGCTTGCGCAATGGAATAGGTGGAGCATAGCGCCTCGCCCCAGCGGCGCTAGTTCGGCTCGGAGGGAGGCGTTGGGCGAGTGGACGCCTTCGGCTTCATCAGCAGCTTAAGTGCCTTGATCTGCTCTTCAAGCTGCGTGAGGCCATCGAAATCCAGCAAAGCTTCGATCCGAACCTGTCCGCCGCGGATGCTCAGGTTCGGCTCGTTGAGTTCAAGATCCGCCGCTGGGCCTGCTGGCGGCGGCGGGGAGTACATCGGTTGGGGCGCCATGCTGGGCTGAACAGGTTCGGCGCGCACTGGTTCCTCGCGCTGCTGGGGTGGCGACTCGGAATTATACCCTGCCGACTCGCGCCTAACAAGTTCTAGCGTGTCCAGAAATGACCGAATTACCTGCGGTATGGCAGCTGGGGTAAACCCCTTCCTAACAAGGTAGGCGCGTAGAAGGTCAGCCCCAGGCGGGGGGCCAGGATACGCGTTCAGCAATTCCGCAAAAAGGCTCGGCGCCTCTGCCGCGGCCCTAAGTGCCCTCGGCTTCTCATCGGCGCCATGCGGCTCCAATATCGATAGCCCAACACCCGAGATCCTATAGTCGTGACCGGCCTTCTCCATCAGGCCATACTGCATTAGAGTGGCAAGCGCCGTAGCAGATGCGCCGTTAACGGTAGAGTAACCCATGGCCTTAATCACGGCTTCTTTTGGAACCGCGTATGTATGGTTTTTTTTATACACCTTTCCCAGCAGATCAAGTGCGTCAGGTAGCCCGATTGACGGGTAGCGGGGGCTTCGTACCCGCTGAACGTCGTTTGCCATTGTCTTGCCTCCGCTATCCGAATGCGCCTAACGTATATCGCTCCCACGTATAGGTCAACTTTGTTCTTGATGCGTGCCGCGTTAACGCGTATACGGCTTATACGCGCCGCATCGGTCTGCGCGTTTATCGAAAGGAGTGCGATGGCCAGAAGAGTTGCGGCCCCGACGTTCGAGCCCACCGGCGCTCGGGGCAGATACGAGAAGGCCCGTTCCTGATTTCCCGCTGGCGAGCATGGATCAGGAACGGGCCGTGGTGGGCACCCACTCGAAATGCAGAGCGATCCAGGCTTGGGGCGCCTGGGAAAGCTGTGCCTCAAGGAAGCGGGCTCCTCGTAGCAGAACGAGTCTAGTCATTCCGCGGGGTAACTGCAAGATCGAAGACCCCGAGGACACTGCTATGAAGGTCGCCCACTCGGACGACGGTTACGTCTACACCCGCTACATCACCCGGAACGGCAAGCGGATCTACCACCCCCGCGGGGGTCTGTACCGCTTCAAGCCCAAGGGTGAGAAGCCCAAGAGCGACAAGCGCTAACAAGTCGCCAACCTCCAACCGGGGCGGCTTCGGCCGCCCCATTCAGTCCACTGTCAGGGCAAGCGTCTTGCACCCGATTGCTTCTAGGCATTGGACCAGGAACACAGCGGTAAACTTCCCGCGGGCTACCTTGTTGCGGATGTTCACCGCCGTGTCGTGCACGCCGATGCCGGCCAGCTTCTCCGTCAGATCCTCATAGGTCACGCCCCGGCGCGTCATCTCTGCGCGCAGCAGCCGCTTCACCAGATCGGCCCATTCGTCCTCTGTTCGCATCCGCGCCTCCATAATCGGTGCCGATGCCATCATAGGCGTTACAAATGCCATTGACAACAAGACGGCGATGCCATTATATACGTTACATCAGTAACGCACGCGATGGCGCGCAACGATGTCCCAGCACTTCCTCCTTTCCGCAGCCGCACGGAGCATCTCGCTCCGCAGCGTGCTGCGCATGGAGGAAAAGGAGGCATGGGCCGTCTTCTGCCGCATCCGTTGGGAAAACACCGATGGCCAGCCGGTTTGCCCGCACTGCGGCTCGCTGACCAGTTACGACGTGTCGCGCAGCACGCACCCGCGCTACCGCTGCAAGGATTGCCGGAAGGACTTCAGCCCGACCAGCGGCACGCTGTTCGCCTACCACAAGCAGCCGATCAACGTGTACCTGGCCGCCGTCGTTTTGTTCGTGAACGCGGTTAAGGGCATCAGCGCCCTTCAGCTCGGCCGCGACCTGGACCTGTCCTACAAGAGCGCGTTCGTCCTGTGCCACAAGCTGCGCGAGGCGATGGCCACCGAAACGCGGGGCTTCGTCGTCGGTGGTGAAGGTGCGGCGGTGGAGATCGACGGTTGTCATGTGGGCGGCTACGTCAAGCCGGCCAACCACAAGGAGAACCGCCGGGATCGCCGCAAGGCCGTCAACCAGAACGGCAAGCGCCGCGTGGTGGTGGCGATCCGTGAGCGCGACGGGCGCACCGTCACCTCCGTGTTCCGCTCCGAGGACGAGGCTACCGGCTTCATCGCGAACCGGGTGGCCCGCGGCACCGCCGTTCATGCGGACGAGGCCCGCTCCTGGGACGCGCTGCACGCCCGCTTCACCATGCACCGCATCAACCACTCGGAAGCCTACAGCCTCGACGGCGCGTGCACGAACATGGCGGAGTCGTTCTTCTCCCGCCTGCGCCGCGCCGAATGGGGCCAGCACCACCACATCAGCGGCGCCTATCTGGCCCGCTACGCTGGTGAGATGGCGTGGCGTGAGGATCACCGTCGCCGGTCGAATGGCGAGCTGTTCCGCCTCGTGGCGGGCCGCGCCGCCAAGCTGGCGCAGTCGGTGGACTTCACCGGCTACTGGCAGCGCAAGGCTGCGGCCTAGGCCGTCCTCTCTGCATGGCCAGCGGCAATTTTCCCGCTGTAATTCATTCGCTTCGCAGCATACCCTTTCGGATGTGCGTTCCGGGGGAGAGCTGGAGGTTTAGGTGATTACTATTGGCATTCGCGCTGCCCCAAAGACAGTCACCTTCGCAATCTACGACTCTGACTCGCGCGAGATCATTAACATCGAAGAAATTAAAATTCCGGCCGCGTTCGCGGCTCCGGACGCTTTAAAGTATTTGCGCAGCAATCTTCTCGATGTTTTGCGCGAGTTCCGGGTTTCAAAAGCTGGCATACGCGCATGCGAGCCAAACGCCCAGAACCCGGATATCAGGCGAATTCAGATGGAGGGCGTAATACAGGAGGCGTTCGCCAGCAGCGAATTAACCGGCTATTACGTAGGCCACATATCTTCAATAACATCTCGCTTGGGCATTCCGAGGACTGATTTCAAAGTGCTGGTGAATGGAGAAAGAGACTTTGAGGTGGAGAATTGGGGGGAGCTAGGCCAATCTGAGCGGGAAGCGATACTCTGCGCTATGGCGGCAGTAAATGCTTAAGCCTTATAACAAAGCTGAGTTAACGTTTGACATAATATCTGAGATCGGGAGCGATGGAAGAAACTCCCGCACTTTCATATCGCGTGACCATCAATTAGATGCCGAGATCGTCACAAAGCAGCTCTTAAAGGCTAGCCTTCGATCTCCAGACAATTTCTTTGATGAGTCAAAGGCGCTCTATGCCAGCGCTCACCCAAATGTTGTACAAATCCACTACGCCTGCCAGGACGCTGATCACATCTATTTGGCTATGCCATACTACCGGCGCGGCTCCGTAAAAGGTCTGATTACGGGCCGGCACATGACTGTCCGAGAAATAGTAACCGCTGGCTGCCAAGTGCTTAGCGGCTTACACAACATTCACTCAAAAGGGCTTGTGCATTTTGATGTTAAGCCTGATAACATTCTGCTGTCTGATAGAGGCGAGGCACTTATTTCTGACTTCGGGAAATCTAAGCAGATAGATCTGAATGGCGTAGCTTACCAGCAGCGTCATTACACTCCGATGATCCCGCCGGAGGCAACGCGCCAGAACGAGTTCGACCGAACTTTTGATATCTATCAATTCGGCCTAACATTGTACAGAATGTGCAACGGGAACGCCGTCTTTCGTGCCCAATTCTCGCGGTATGTGGTGGGTGACGTGATGGACAGAGTACTTTTCCAGCAAGACTTGCTTGCAGGGAAGTTCCCTGACCGCAAATGCTTTGCGCCACATATCCCGAACAAATTAAGGAGCATTGTAAAGAAATGCTTGGAAGTTGATCCGGCTGAGCGGTATCAGTCGGCTCTCGACGTGGCCAACGCGCTTGCTGACGTTGACGGGAGCACTTTGGACTGGCGCCTGACCGAGTCTCCTGATACAAGAGTGTGGGAGAAGAACGAAAACGGAACTTCGATGGCGCTCACCGTGAAACGTAACGGTGAGTCAATCTGTTACAAGACAGGAGCTTCCGGCAAGCGGACTCGTGTCATGGCAGCGTGCAAGGCGACGTTTCCTGAAAAGGAGATCCAAAAGTTCCTAGGTGCTAACTAAGGTTTAGGTTTTCATGGACAAGGTAAGGAACGACCAGAATAGGTATGTAAAGCGCTCTGACCTACTTCCAAAACGGAAAGCGGGTACGTCGAGTCTTGCCAGCGGATCTAGCCAAAATATCGAAAGAGACTTTCTGATAGCCCCTATCGACGAGAATTTCTATATAGATTTTAGCAAACAGCCTCAGACAAAAACCAAAGGCTAGCATTTATTCAAGCGAGCAGTCATCTGATTTCCCATTTGCGCACAATCAAATGATTAACGTGCGACCCTCCACGCCGCGACCTTCCCATCCCCGGCGCGCTCCACGAGATCCGCCGCATGCCGTGTGCAGACGTTGTGTACCAGCTTCCCCACGAGGTGGGCGGTGCGCGCGTCCCTGGCATCGAGCCCGCGGCGCTGCATCACCTCGGCGGCGATCTCCTTCCCCGTCATCGGCGCTGGCGCGATGCGGAGGATGTCCAGCACCATGCGGGACAACTCGCCGGGCTTGAACCAGTCGTTGCGCTTGCGGACGGCTTTGGGTGCGATGCTCTCGGGCTCCACCTCGGGGGCGTAGAGCCGAAGCACGGCGTCGATGTGCACCAAGTCGGCCCGGTGCTGGGCGATGCGCTTCTCAAGGTCCGCGATGATGCCCGAGACTTCGGCGCGCTTGGTGGTCAGGCCGGAGATGACGTAGGTGTCGCCCATGGTAGACTCGTCGCGGTGTGGGAAAGTGACGAGGATACCGGCCGGGAATACGCTTCGCTATCTAAGTGCTGGTGGCGTTTGCGCCATAATACCGTTCAACAAGGACATGGCCGCTGAGTGTCACCCCCGCGCGGGGGCGGCGGAGAGCTTGAGACACGACCACCGGCCCTCCCCCGCATCGCGGGGAAGGGCCGGCGCCGGGTCTATTCCGCCGCGTAGGCCAGGGTGCTGAGCAGGGCGTTCTCCGCCTGGCGGCTGTCCAGGCGGGTGTGTTGGACCACCACCGGACGGTCCGATTCGATGACGCTGGCGTAGGGCGTTTCGCGGGGGATCGGCTCGGGGTCGGTCATGTCGTTGAAGCGCAGGTGGGCGGTGCGGCGGCCGGGGACGGTGAAGCGGTAGGGGCCGGCGGGCTCCCGGTCGGCGTAATAGACGGTGATCCGGATGTTGGCCTCCTCGTCGCCGGCGTTCAGGATGCAAACCGCCTCGTGGCTCTCCATCGCCGGGGCCGGGCCGTGGCTCCAGCCGGGAATGTAGCCTTCGGCGATGGCCCAGCGCGTCTTGCCGATGGGTCCGGGCATGCGGCACCTCCTCGTTGATGGGCTCGGTCATGGGTTCCCTGCCGACAACGGCACCGGAATCGGCGGGTTCCGCGGGCACCGGAAGCGCGGCGGCGGGTTTACCCATGGCAACCCCGGCCCCGGCAACAGGAGCAGCGACCGCCATGAGACCCGACCCCACCGTCGTCATCACCGGAGCCTCCGCCGGCCTCGGGCGCGCCGTCGCAAGAGCGTTCGCCCGCCGCGGCGCCCGCATCGGCCTGATCGCCCGCGATGCCGACGCCCTGGAGGACACCCGGCGCGAGGTCGAACGGCTGGGCGGCCGCGCCGTCGCCCTGCCCGCCGACGTGGCCGACTTCGACGCCGTCGACGGTGCGGCCGCCGCCGCGGAGGCGGCGTTCGGGCCGATCGACGTGTGGGTCAACAACGCCATGGCCACCGCCTTCTCCCCCGTCCACGCGCTGGAACCGCAGGAGCTGCACCGGGTGACGCAGGTGACCTATTTCGGCTATGTCCACGGCACCATGGCGGCGCTGCGGCGCATGCGCCCGCGCAACCGCGGCACCATCGTGCAGGTGGGCTCGGCCCTGGCCTACCGCGGCATCCCGCTGCAATCCGCCTATTGCGGGGCCAAGCACGCCATCGTCGGCTTCACCGACAGCCTGCGCTGCGAGCTGCTGCACGAGAACGCCGGCATCCGCCTGACCGTCGTCCACATGCCCGCCATGAACACGCCGCAGTTCCAGTGGGCGCGCACCCGCTTCCGCCGCCGCCCCGCCCCGGCCGGCCCGACCCTGGCGCCCGACCGCGCCGCGCGGGCCGTGGTGTGGGCCGCCGAACACGGCGGGCGGGAGCTGTGGGTGGGCAAGTCCACCTTCCAGACCATCCTGGGCCAGATGGTGGCGCCGGCGCTGATGGACCGCATCCTCGCCCGGCGCGCGTGGGACGGCCAGTTCCGCCGCGAGCCCCTGCCGGCCCACTACCGCGACAACCTGTACGAGACGGTTCCCGGCGTGCACGCCGTCGACGGCCCGTTCCGCGAGTCCCTGCCCGGCCACTACACCCGCGCGTCCACGGCGCGCCTGGCGCTGGCCGCCACCGGCGCCGCGGTGGCGGCCGGGCTGATGCTGGGGGCGGCGGCGCTGGCCCGGCGGTGAGCGGGGAAACCATCGCCGCCGCGCGGCGTTGAGCGTTGCACTGACCCCCGGGAGAACCGCCATGCCAAACGACACCGGCCAGCGGAGCGGCCCGCCGTGCCTGCTGGCGGAATTCCGCGACCCCGACGCCCTGCTGGCGGCGGCGCAGCGGCTGCGCGACGACGGCTACCGGTCGTTCGACGCGTACAGCCCGTTCCCGGTGGAGGGGCTGGAGCGGGTGCTCGCCGTCCGGCCGCCGCCGCTCGGCCGCATCACCGCTGCCGGCGGCATCGCCGGGCTGGTCGCCGGGCTGGCGGTGCAATGGTACACCAACGCCGTGGACTATCCCCTGAACGTCGGCGGCCGGCCGCTGGACGCCTGGACCGCCTTCGCCCTGCCCGCGGTCGAGATCGGCGTGGCCGGGGCGACGCTGACGGCCCTGCTGGCGCTGCTGGTGCTGGCCCGCCTGCCCCGCTATCACCACCCGCTGTTCGAGGCGGAGCGCTTCGGCGGCAGCCGCGGCACCGGCTTCCTGCTGGCGGTGGAGCCGGACGACCCCCGCTACGACCCCCGCGCCACCCGTGACCTGCTGGCCCGCCTGGACGCCGTGTGGATCGGCGAGGTGCCGCGATGAGCGGCCTGGCGTTCCCGGCCCTGGCCGCGGGGGTGGCGGCGACGGCGGCCCTGCTGGCCCTGGGGGCGGAGGCGCCGGGGGCGGCGGCAGCCGGCTACCTTGCGGCGCTCAGCCTGTGGGGGGTGCTGCCGGCCGGGGCGCTGGCCCTGATGATGGGGGCGCGCCTGTTCGGCGGCGAGAGCTGGGCGCTGGTGATGGACCGCTCCCTCGCCGCGGCGGGGCGGACGCTGGTGCCCACGGCGCTGCTGTTCGTCCCGCTGCTCCTGCTGCTGCCGCTGGTCTATCCCTGGGCGGCGCCGCAGTGGCAGGCGGACAACCCCGTGCGCGCCCTGTACCTCAACACGCCCTTCTTCATCGCCCGCACGGTGGCGGTGGTCGTGCTGTGGGCGGCCCTGTACGTCTGGGTGCGCCGGTCCACCGGCCGCGCTGCGGCGGCGGTGGGGCTGGTGGTGTACGCGCTGACCGCCACCGTGGCCGGCGTCGATTGGGTGCTGTCGCGCGATCCCGCCTTCAACGCCTCGCAGTTCGGGCTGTACTTCATGGCCCACCAGATCATCGCCGCGTTCGCCTTCGCGATGCTGGGGGCCCGGCTTGACCACGCGCTGCCCCGCCAACTGGACGCGCTGGCGGGGATGCTGCTGGCAGGAGCGCTGGTGTGGAGTTATCTCGCCTACATGCAGTACCTCGTCGCCTGGTCGGGCGATCTGCCGGCCGAAGCGGCCTGGTACCTCGACCGTGGCACCGGCGTCCCGGGCCTGGCCCTGGTGGCGGTGGTGGCGCTGCAGGCGGTGCTGCCGGTGGTGGTGCTGCCGCTGCGCCGGGTGCGTCACAGCCCGGCGGCGCTGAAGGCGGTGGCGGGCGGCGTGCTGGCGGCCCGCGCGGTGGAAGCGGCGTGGCTGGTCCTGCCGTCCGGCACCGGGGCGCCGGTGCCGGTGCTGCTCACGATCGCCGCGCTGGTGGCGGTCGGCGGGGTGTGGTGTGCCATGTTCCTGGCGCTGCGGCGGGTGTGATGCCGGCCGCGGGCGCACCGGTCCACACCGGCGGCGCCAGGGCGGCGTCCACCGCCCGCTCCAGGTCGGCGACGCAGAACGGCTTTTCCAGAAAGGCGGCGGCACCGGCGGCGAAGGACTCCTCGGCACGGGCGTGGGCGCTGCACACGATGGCCGGGATGCGGTGGCGGACGGCCAGCCGCTCCACCGCCACCAGCCCGTTGGAGCCGTTGGCCAGCCACACGTCGATCACCGCCAGGTCGAAGCGCCGCTCGACGGCGGCGCGGATGGCGGCTTCGGCGGTGTCGACGACCCGGACGACGCGGTGACCGAAGTCGTCGAAGATGGCGCACAGGGCCGCAGCGATGTGCTGATCGTCTTCGGCGATGAGGATCTCCCGTTGACGCTGCATCTTCACATCCTCTCCGAAGCCATTGAACGCACGGGTCCGTCCGGCGATGTGGCCGCCCATTAACGCAGGGACCGAGGCAACCGCGAACCGCCTCGATCGGGTTACGCCCTTTGCCGAATCGCCCTGTGGCATATCGGACGACCGCAGCCGGTCCGCGCACCCGTCACGGCGACGCCGGGGATGCCTCCGCGGCCAGGGTGTCCGCCAGCCGCTCCAGGTCGGCGACGGCGGGTGTGCGCGTGCGGGCCGCCCGCTCGCGCTCCAGGCGCTCCCGGCGCAGCGCGGTCATCCGCCCCGGCTCCGGCGCCTCCTCCGCCACCACCGCGACGCCGCCCTCCGCCCAATGGCGTTGCAGCGCCTTCACGTACCAGGCGATGGCCCAGCGCTCCGCCGGCTCCACCTGGTGGGCATGGGTGTACATGCGCCCCACCCCCTCGGTGATCACCCGCACCACGTGGGCCGGCTCCACCGCGCGCAGGGCGTCATCGTGAAAGCTCGGCGGATAAGGCACGAAGCGGCCGGCGGCCATGCCGTCACCGGTGCCGGCAAGACCGTGGCAGGGGGCGCAGAAGGCGGCGAAGCCCCGCTGCCCGTGCTCCAGCAGGGCGGCGGTCACCAGCGGCGGGCCGGGCCGGGGCGCGGCGTCCCACGGGACGGTGCCGGGGACCGGCGGCTGCGCCACCCGCCCGCCGGGAAGCAGCAGCGCCCGCTCGTACGGGTCGTGGCGCGCCTGCCGCTCCATGTCGTCGCAGGCGGCCAGGACCGGCAGCAGCAGCAGGGCGAGCAGGCGGGTCATGGTCACGCCCCCTCCCCGTCCGGCTCATCGGCGACGCGGGCGAGATAGGTGGTGCGCGGCCGGGTGCCGAGTTCGCCCAGCAGCGCGTAATGGCGCGGGCTGCGCCGCGCCCGGGCGACGGCGCTGCCGGGGTCGTTGATGTCGCCGAAGACGATGGCGTCGGTCGGACAGGCACCCTGGCAGGCGGTGCGCACGTCGCCGTCGCGGATCTCCCGCCCCTCGCGCCGGGCGTCGCGGCGGGCGGCGTTGATGCGCTGCACGCAGTAGGTGCACTTCTCCATGACGCCGCGGCTGCGCACCGTCACGTCCGGGTTGCGCACGGGGATGGCCCCCTCCGGCTCCAGGGCCGCGTAATCGAAATAGTTGAAGCGCCGGACCTCGTAGGGGCAGTAGGCGGCGCAGGTGCGCGTGCCGATGCAGCGGTTGTAGACCATCTGGTTCAGCCCTTCCGGGCCGTGCACCGTGGCGTTGACCGGGCAGCCCATCTCGCACGGCGCCTTCTCGCAGTGCATGCAGGGCACGGGCTGGAACAGCGTCCGCGGGTTCGCGGCGTCACCGTCGTAATAGCGGTCGATGCGCAGCCAGTGCATCTCCCGCCGCCGCGCCACCTCGTTGCGCCCCACCACGGGCACGCTGTTCTCCGCCTGGCAGGCGATGACGCAGGCGTTGCAGCCGATGCAGGCGTCCAGGTCGATGACCATCCCCCAGGCGTGCCCCTCGTACGGCCAGTCGGGGTAGAGGGACGGCTGCTCCCGCCCCATGGTTTCCGGCCCGCCGCCACCGCCGGGTGCCACGATGCGGATGATGTCGCGCCCTTCCATGCGGCCGTGCGTCTGGGTGGTGACGACGCCGGCGGTGCCGCCCGCCCGCTCCACCGCCGCCCCCCGCACAAGCCACGGCGAACCCGCACGGCGCAGGGTGTACGCGTCATAGCCCACCCCCGCCCCGACCCCGGCCGGGGCGCCGCGGCCGTGGCCCAGCATCACCGTCAGCGTGCGCGGCGCCTGCCCCGGCATCACCCACGCCGGCGCGGTGAGGCGGGTCCCGCCGACCGCCACCGTCAGCAGCCCGCCCGTCTCCACACCGAGGCCGGCGGCAAGGGCGGGCGCCACCAGGACGGCGGCGTCCCACGACAGCTTGGTCAGCGGCTTGGGCAACTCCTGAAGCCAGGCGTTGGCGGCGAAACGGCCGTCCCACACCGTGGGATCGGGCAGGAACAGCAGGTCGTAGCCATCGCCCGGCGGCACCGGCTCCGCGGACGGCGGCGGAGCCGCAAGCCGCTCCGGCACCACCGACGGCGGCGCGCTGCCGGGAACGTGGCCGAGCCGCAGGGCCTCGGCCCACCGCGCCTCGAACCCGTCGCCGAAGGCGGCGCGCCAGGTGGCGCGCACCGCCTCCTCGTCGCCGGCCTCGCCGCCGTCCGTCAGGGCCGCCAGCAGGGCGGCGGCCGGGCGCCCGCCGAACAGGGGGCGCAGCATCGGTTGCTGGATGGTCACCGTGCCGTCGACGGCGCGGGCATCGCCCCAGCTTTCCAGGGCATGGGCCAGGGGGACGTGCCAGGTGCACCGCTCCCCGGTTTCGTCGCGGTAGAGGCCGGCGTGGATGGTCACCGCCGCGCGGGACAGGGCGCCGGCCACGTCCAGGTCGCCGGGCGACGCGTACACCGGGTTGACGTCCAGCGCGATCAGGGCGGTGACCCGGCCGGCCTCCAGGTCCGCCACCAGGGCGGCCAGGGAGTCCGCCCCGTCGGGCGGCGGCGGGGCGATGGGCTCCACCAGGTCCAGCGTCGCGCCGAGGTTGCCCAGTTCGGCGTTCAACACCAGGGCCAGGGCCTGCGCGTCGTCGGGCAGCGCCGGCCCGGCCAGCAGCAGGGAGCGGCCGCCGGCCCCCTCCAGGGCGGACGCCGCCTCGGCCACCCAGGCGGTTTCGGCCGCGCTCAGCTCCGGCGGGACGGCCGGCGCCGCGGCGCTGCCCAGCCGGTGCGCCAGCGCGCCCACCAGCAGCGCCAGCCGGCCGGCGTCGGCGACGCAGCGGCGGTCGGCCACGGCACCGGTCAGGGTCGGCGTGGCCTCCGCCACCAGCAGGCGCAGCGCCCCGGCGTCGCCGTCGCGCACGCCCTGCCGGCGGCGGCTCCAGCCGCGGGCGTAGGCCACCTGCTCCGGCCCCGGCCCCAGCGGGTCGTCGCCGATGGACACGACGACGGCCGCCCGCTCCGGCCGCAGACGCCGGTCGAGGGGACGCCCGGCCGCCAGCGCCACCGCCCGCTGGCGGCCGTAGGGCCCCACCGGGGCGTGCGCGTGCCAGCGCGCCCGCGGGTACGCCTCCAGGAACGCGGCCACCCGGCGCAGCAGGGTGGGCGAGGTCAGCGGCCCGGTCAGCAGCCGCACCCCCTCCCCCGCCGTCGCGGCCCAGTCCGCGCGCAGCGCCGCCAGCGCCGTGTCGAAGGCGTCCCCGTTCACCGGCGCGCCGGCGTGCCACACCGCGGCGGACCGGGCGGGGTCGTACAGGTCCAGCACCGCGGCCTGGGCAAAGGCGTCGATGCGGCCCTCCACCAGCGGGTGGCGCGGGTTGCCGTCCAGCCGGGTGGGCCGGCCCTCGTGGGTTTCCGCCACCACGGGCTGGGCGTAGCCGTCCAGGGTCACCGCCGTGGCGTAATAGCGCGGCTCGCCCGGCACCGCGTCCTCCGGCGCCACGGCGTAGGGGATCGCCCGCTCCGGCGGGGAGCCGTCGCAGCCGGCGGTTCCGGCCAGCGCCAGGGTGGCGCCCATGATGCGCAGCACGTCGCGCCGGCTGGTCTCCGGCAGCACGGGGGGGGGCCGGTCCGGGTGGCCGGCGCGCTCTTCCGGGCTGCGCCAGGGGGCGGGGCGAGGGGAACGGGTCATGTCAGCGGTGGCACACGTAACAGTTGGTGAGGGCGGTTTGGGGAAGCCCGCGCGCCGCGGCCTCCGTGCGGTGGCAGTCCAGGCAGAACGCCATGGTCAGAGGGAACGCCTGTCGGGTGCTGTCCATCTCCTCCACCGCGCCGTGGCAGGCGGCGCACGGGATGCCCCCGGTGACGTGGGCGGAGTGGTCGAAGAACACGTGGTCGGGCATGTCCACCACCCGGTTCCACGCCAGGGGCGGCGGCAGGTCGGGGCGCGGCTCCACCGGCAGATGGCAGCCGGCGCAGGTCTCCACCGACGGGAACCCCGCCACCGGGCCGCGGTGGACGCCGGTGTGGCAATAGGCGCAGTCGATGCCGATCTCGGCCACGTGGTGGAAATGGGAAAAGGGCCGCGGCTGCGGCGGTGCGGCGGCGGTGCCGGCGAAGGCACCCGGCGGGATGATCCCGACCAGGCGCAACACGGCCAGAACGGCCAGCAGCACCGCGACGGCGATCACCGTCCGGGCGATCGTGTCGGCGCGGCGCGAAAACACCTGAGCCATGCGGGGGGCGCCTCTGCGTCGGACGTTGCGCGTCTCGCAAGGGTCCAACGCACCGGGAGGGCACCTGTTCCCGGTTCTTCAGGCAAAGGCGGCCCGCCGGGCGAACCGGCGGGCCGTAGACCGGTGCTGCTTACTTCGTGCGGATGACGGGGGTGAGCTGGTCGCCCCAGTTGCCCGACTCGTTGTGGTAGCGGGCGGTGCGCATCAGCTCCACCGTGATGCCCGCGTCGACGCACTTCACGACGGCTTCGTTCAGACGGTGCAGGCTGTTCGCCATGATGCGGATGGCGCTTTCCTGGTCGGGGGTCATCGCGCTCCCCTCGTCCGGCGGCGCGTCCTGGAAGCCCTTCTTATTGGTCATTGCCTGTGTGTCCTTCCCTAGCTCTCGCCCGGGCTGCGGGCGTCGTTGCGCCGCAACGCGGCTCGCGTCCAGTCTTTAACACAACCGGGGGCGCGGACAAGAGGCGATCCCGGCAGCGCGGGGAGAGGAGCGGTCCCGTCTACACCCGGATCACCTTTCCCGGATTCAGTATGGTGTCCGGGTCCAGCGCCCGCTTGATGGCAGCCATGGTGAGGATGGCGTCGCCCGCCTCCTGCTCCAGGAAATCCATCTTGCCGTAGCCGATTCCGTGCTCGCCGGTGCAGGTGCCGCCCAGGCGCAGGGCGCGTTCCACCAGACGGTCGTTGAGGCGCCTGGCCTCCTCCATCTCCTCCGGCCGGTCGGGATCGATGATGAACAGCAGGTGGAAATTGCCGTCCCCCACATGCCCGACGATGGGGGTGAGGATCGAGGACGCGGCGATGTCCTCCTTGGTCTCCAGGATGGCATCGGCCAGGCGGGAGATCGGCACGCACACGTCGGTGGGCCATCCCCTGGCGCCAGGGCGCAGGGCGATGGCGGCGTAATAGGCGTCGTGGCGGGCCGCCCACAGGCGGGAGCGGTCCTCCGGCCGGCTGGCCCATTCGAAGTCCATGCCGCCGTTCTCGCGGGCGAGCGCGCCCACCATCTCCGCCTGCTCCTGAACGCCGGCGGCCGTGCCGTGGAACTCGAAGAACAGGGTGGGCGCCACCGCCATGGACATCCTGGAGTACCGGTTGATGGCGTCGATCTGCACCTCGTCCAGAAATTCCACCCGGGCGATGGGGATGCCGGACTGGATGGTCTGGATCACGGTATCGACGGCGCCGCGGATGTCGCGGAACGGACAGACCGCGGCCGACACTGCCTCGGGAATGCCGTAGAGGCGCAGCGTCACCTCGGTGATGATCCCCAGCGTCCCTTCGGAGCCGACGAACAGCCGCGTCAGGTCATAGCCGGCCGCCGATTTGCGGGCGCGCCCGCCGGTCCGGATGACGCGGCCGTCGGCCAGCACCACGGTGAGGCCCAGCACGTTCTCGCGCATGGTGCCGTAGCGCACCGCGTTGGTGCCGCTGGCCCGTGTCGCCGCCATGCCGCCGAGCGAGGCGTCGGCGCCGGGGTCGATGGGGAAGAACAGGCCGGTGTCGCGCAGATGCTCGTTGAGCTGCTTGCGCGTCACGCCCGCCTGGACGGTGACGTCCAGATCCTCGGGCGACACCCGCACGATGGCGTTCATGCCCGAGACGTCGACGCTGACGCCGCCCTGCAGCGCGGCCACCCCGCCCTCCAGGGACGTGCCGGTGCCGAAGGGAATGACCGGCACCCGGTGGCGGGCGCAGATGCGGACGATCGCGCTCACCTCCTCGGTGGACAGGGCGAAGGCGACCGCATCGGGCGGGCAAACGGGGTGATAGGATTCGTCCTTGCCGTGATGCTCGCGCACCGCGCCGGCGGTGCTGAGGCGGTCGCCCAGCAGGGCGCGCAGCTCATCCAGCGCCGCGGCGCTCGGGGGACGCGGGGTGGCGGTGGCGACGGACATGACGTTCCCTCCTCGACCGGTCTTCGGCTCGGTTTGCGTGGTATGACCAGCAGCAAGCTAAGCGGCCGCCGGGGGATCTGGCAAGCCGGCCGTACCGATGGGAGGGGTGCGTCAATTGACGGCTTCGACCGCCGGTGTCGCCACCGTGTCCAGCCCGGCCAGCGGCAGACGGGCGATCAGCCGCAGCACCAGGTCTTCCAGCCGCGAGGCGTCGGTGCGCCCCTGCTCGATGGCGTGCAGGCGCCGCCGCAGGTCCGCCTGGCCGGCCAGCACGTCGGCCAGCAGCCGCTCCAGCCGGATGAGCTGGTGGTTCAGATCGCCCCCCATCGCATAGGGAGCGGCCGGGCGGCAATCCGCTGCAACCTCCCGCTCCGCCTCCAGCAGAGAGCGGAGGTTGCCGAGCACATCCTCCAGGGATGGTTCATGTTTGTTGTGCATGCGAACAAGCTGCCCGTGCAATCCTGTTACGTCAACGCGACACGATAACACAGGGGTGTGGTCACGATCGGACCGGCGCATGCCCATCTCCCGATACCCGTTGCCAAACGCCGGAGAACAGGGAAGAACGGTTCCATCACCCTGGTGCGGAGCAACGGTATGCGAATCAATCTCGGCTGCGGGTTCGACAAGCGGGACGGTTTCGTCAACGTCGACAAGTTCACGGCTTGCGAACCCGACGTGCTGATGGACATCGAGTCCCCGCCCTGGCCCTTCGACAGCGATTGCGTGGACTACATCCTGGCCAAGCATGTGCTGGAACACGTCGGACGCACCGCCGAGGACCTGGGCGCCATCCTCAGGGAGGTGTACCGCATCTGCAAACCCGGCGGCCGGTTCGAGGTCCATGTGCCGCACCACCGGCACGACACCTTCCATTCCGACCCCACCCACGTCCGCCCGTTCACCCGGCTGACCTTCGAGATGATGTCGCGCAAGCGCAACGAGGAATGGATCCGCGCGCGCGCCAACTACACCATGCTGGCCCTCATGTACGGCATCGACTTCGAGATCGAGGACGCCAGCCAGGAGTACGATGCGCACTGGGTCCGCAAGCTCCAGGCCGGCGAGGTGACCAGGGAACAGTTGCGGGATTTGGCGTTGACGCAAAACAACATCATCCGCGAGATCCGCGTGGTGCTGCGGGCGGTCAAGTAATACGGCCGGAAAATGATCACTTCCATCATTTTCCGGCCGTGAAACCCGGCAGATCAATGCCTTGGCATTGATCGAAGGGGTTATACCAACGGCACCCTTCAGGTGCCGTTGGTATAACCGCCCGTCAGCCCCTCCGTCACCCGTCGACAGACCCGTAGCCGCCGCCGCCCGGCGTTTCCACCACCAGTGCGTCGCCGGCCGCCATGGCCGCGCGGTCGGTGGAGCCCAGCTCCTCGACGCGGCCGTCGGCGCGGTGCACCCGCGTGCGCCCCACCGCCCCCGGCCCGCCGCCGGCCAGCCCGAAGGGGGGAACGCGGCGGTGGTTGGCCAGGATGGCCGCGGTCATCGGCTCCAGGAAGCGCAGCCGTCGCACCACGCCGTCACCGCCCCGCCAGCGCCCGGCTCCGCCGGACCCGGCGCGGATGCGGAACGCCTCCACCAGCACGGGGAAGCGCCATTCCAGCACCTCCGGGTCGGTGAGGCGGGAATTGGTCATGTGCGTGTGCACCGCATCGGTGCCGGCGAAGCCGGGGCCGGCGCCGGAGCCGCCGCAGATCGTCTCGTAATACTGGTACCGCTCGTTGCCGAAGGTCAGGTTGTTCATGGTCCCCTGGGCCGCCGCCATCACCCCCAGCGCGCCGTAGAGGGCGTCGGTGATGCACTGGCTGGTCTCCACGTTGCCCGCCACCACCGCGGCGGGATGGCGCGGGGCGAGCATGGAGCCCTCGGGGATGCGGATGGTCAGGGGCTTCAGGCAGCCCTCGTTCATGGGGATGTCGTCGTCCACCAGCGTGCGGAACACGTACAGCACCGCCGCCCGGCACACCGCCGAGGGGGCGTTGAAGTTGCTGTCCTGCTGCGGGCTGGTGCCGGTGAAGTCGATGCTGGCCGACCGGTTGCGGCGGTCGATGGCGATGGTGACGCGGATGACCGCGCCGTTGTCCATCTCCTGCACGAAATGGCCGTCCTTCAGCACGTCGATGACGCGCCGCACCTGCTCCTCGGCGTTGTCCTGGACGTGGCGCATGTAGGCGCGCACCGTGTCCAGCCCGAATTGGGCGACCATGCGCCGCAGCTCCCGCACGCCCTTCTCGTTGGCGGCGATCTGCGCCTTCAGGTCGCCCAGGTTCTGCTGCACGTTGCGCACGGGATGGGGGCCGGCGGTCAGCAGCTCCACCACCGCCTCCTCACGGAAGGCGCCGCCCTCCACCAGGGGGACGCTGTCGATCAGCACGCCCTCCTCCGCGATGGTGCGGCTGTCGGGGGGCATGGAGCCGGGGGTGACGCCGCCCACGTCGGCGTGGTGGCCGCGGCTGGCCACGTGGAACAGCACCTCGCGCCCCGCGTCGTCGAAGACGGGGGTGACCACGGTGATGTCCGGCAGGTGGGTGCCGCCGCGGTAGGGGTCGTTCAGCATGTAGACGTCGCCCGGTTTCATGGTATCGGCGCGCGCCGCGATCACCGCGCGCACGCTCTCGCCCATGGAACCGAGATGAACCGGCATGTGCGGCGCGTTGGCGATCAGCCCGCCCGACGCGTCGAACAGCGCGCAGGAGAAGTCCAGCCGCTCCTTGATGTTCACCGAATGGGCGGTCTTCTCCAGGGTGAAGCCCATCTGTTCGGCGACGGACATGAACAGGTTGTTGAACACCTCCAGCATCACCGGGTCGGCGGCGGTGCCGACGGCGGTGCGGGCCGCCGGCGCCTCGATGCGGGTGAGCACCAGGTGCCCCTTGCGCGTCACCTCGGCCATCCAGCCGGGCTCGACCACCGTGGTGGCGATGCGCTCCTTCAGGATGGCGGGGCCGACCACCCGGTTGCCGGGGACCAGCGCGTCGCGGTCGTAGACCGGCGCGTCGTGGGACTTGCCCCCCGACCACAGGCGCAGCGTCGCCAGCCGGCGCGGCAGGGCGCCGGTGGGGGCAACGGGGCTGTCGGGGTCGTCGGCGGTGTCGGTGCGGCCGACCGCCTCCACCGACACGGCTTCCACCACCAGCGGCTTGCCTTCCATGACGAAGCCGTAGCGCCGCCGGTGCGCCGCCGCGAACGCCTCCTCCATGGCCTCGCGCCCGGCGAAGTCGACCGTCAGGGCGGTGTCAGACCCCTCCACCTTCAGGTGGGCCTTGCGCAGGACGGTGATGCGCGCCTCCTCCACGCCCTGGCGCAGCAGCTCCGCCCGTCCCTCCTCGGCCAGCCGGTCCAGCGCCTTGGCAAGGCCGGCCATGACCTCGTCGCCCAGCCGCGCCTCGACCGCCTTCTCGCGCATGGCCACCATGTCGGCCAGCCCGATGCCGTACGCCGACAGCACGCCCGCGTGAGGATGGATGAACACCGTGCGCATGCCCAGCGCGTCGGCCACCAGGCAGGCGTGCTGGCCGCCGGCGCCGCCGAAGCAGTTGAGGGTGTAGCGGGTGACGTCGTAGCCGCGCTGGACCGAGATCTTCTTGATGGCGTTCGCCATGTTGTCCACGGCGACGGTCAGGAACCCCTCGGCCACCGCCTCGGGCGTCATGGTCCGGCCGGTCTTCGCCGACACCTCGGCCGCCAGGTCGGCGAACGCCGCGCGCACCACCGCGGCGTCGAGCGGCTGGTTGGCGTCGGGACCGAAGACGTGCGGGAAGAAGTCGGGGTTGAGCTTGCCGACCATGACGTTGCAGTCGGTCACCGTGAGCGGCCCGCCGCGGCGGTAGCAGGCCGGGCCGGGGTTGGCTCCGGCGCTCTCCGGCCCGACCCGGAAGCGGGCGCCGTCGAAGGTGCAGATGGAGCCGCCGCCGGCCGCCACGGTGTGGATGTTCATCATCGGCGCGCGCATGCGCACGCCGGCCACCACCGTTTCGAAGGTGCGCTCGTACTCCCCCGCGAAATGGGAGACGTCGGTGGAGGTGCCGCCCATGTCGAAGCCGATGACCCGGTCGAAGCCACCCATCCCGGCCGTGCGCACGGCACCGACGACGCCGCCGGCCGGGCCGGAGACGATGGCGTCCTTGCCCTGGAAACGGCGGGCGTCGGTCAGCCCGCCGTTGGACTGCATGAACATCAGCGGCACGCCGTTCAGCTCCGCCGCCACCTGCTCCACATAGCGGCGCAGGATGGGCGAGAGGTAGGCGTCGACCACCGTGGTGTCACCGCGCCCGACGATCTTCATCAGCGGGCTGGTCTCGTGCCCGGTCGAGACCCGGGTGAAGCCGACGGCGCGGGCCAGGGCCGCCACCTGCCGCTCGTGGTCGGGGAAGCGGTAGCCGTGCATCAGCACCACCGCGCAGGAGCGGATGCCGTCGGCATACGCCTGCTCCAGCCCCAGGCGGACGGTGCGCAGGTCGAGCGGCCGCAGCACGGCGCCGTCGGCGCGCAGCCGCTCCGGCACCTCGACCACCCGTTCATAGAGCAGTTCGGGCAGCACGATGCGGCGGGCGAAGATGTGCGGCCGCGCCTGGTAGCCGATGCGGAGCTGGTCGGCAAACCCCTCGGTGATCAGCAGCAGGGTGCGGTCGCCCTTGCGCTCCAGCAGTGCGTTGGTGGCCACGGTGGTGCCCATCCGGACCGCCTCGACCCGGTCCGCCGGGATCGGCTCGCCCGGTTGCAGGCCCAGCAGGTCACGGATGCCCTGGATGGCGGCGTCGCGGTAGCGCTCCGGATTTTCCGAGAGCAGCTTGTGGGTCACCACCGCGCCGTCCGGGCGCCGCGCCACCACGTCGGTGAAGGTGCCGCCGCGGTCGATCCAGAACTGCCAGCGCCCCTGCCCCTGCCCTTGCCCCTGCGCCGTGCCGCCGCCGTCCATGCCCCGGTCCCCCTGTGATCGTCGTCGCGCAGTGTGACGATCCGGCGGCCCGGGTCAACCCGCTCGCGCAACGCGCGCGGCGTACGGCGGTCACGCGGCGAAGCGCTCGGTCGGCGCAATCGCGGACAGCCAGGCGCCGACAGCGCCGGCGCCGTCCTCCATGGCCTCCACCGCCAGCGACAGGTGGTTGGGCGGCGGCAGGTCGAAGACCGCCAGCAGTTCCCCGCCATCGAACGTCAGCGCCCCGCCGAAACGGCGGACCAGGGCGCGCATGCGCCGGTTTTCGTGCAGACACAGCATGTGGATGCGCCGGATGCGGCGGTTGCGGACGATGGTCAGCGCCCGCTCCATCAGGACGGCGCCCAGACCCAGCCCCTGGAACGGCGCTTCCAGGCTGAACGCCAGTTCGGCGTCCCGCGGCCACAGGGTGCGGTCGACGGCGATCTCCACCGCACCGCGCAGTTCGCCCTGCACGAAACAGCCCACGATCACCGTGCGGCCGTGGTCGAGGGTGCGGCAGCGCTGCGTGATGGCCGCGTCGGATGTGTTCCCCGCAAAGCGCATGAGGCGGCTGTGGGGGTCGAGACGCAGAAGGTGCCGCTCGTAGCGGTCCCATTCCGCGGGAAACAGTTTGCGTAGTACCGGCATGGCCCTGAACCCGTGTCGTTCGTGGAATGGCACGCGTCGCAGGACGTTTCCCCGTATGGACACCCGTTGCGCCGGGCGTCACCATCCGACGGCAGCTCGGGAGAGAGAGCCGTCGATGTTGCATTGCAACATTAACACGTCCCGGGGTAGGAACGTTCGGCGGCAATGATGAAGTCCGCCGGGCGTGGCAGATGCGCAACAGGCAGCAGGCCACCTCCGGGCACGGCAGGGCACGGGATGAGGAACCATGAGCATCTGGGGCAAGATCCTGGGCGGGGCGGCGGGCCTCGCGATCGGCGGTCCGCTGGGTGCGCTGCTGGGCACCGCGGCCGGGCACGCCGTGGACCGGCTGCGCGCCGGTGAGGCGGGGGAGGCGAACGATCCCACCCGTTCCATCGTCTTCACCATCGGCGTGGTGGTGCTGTCGGCGAAGATGGCCAAGGTCGACGGCATGGTGAAGCGGGTGGAGGTGGAGACCTTCAAACGCCTGTTCGACATTCCGGCCGACGAGATGAAGAACGTCGGCCGCGTCTTCGATCAGGCCCGCCGCGATGCCGCGGGGTACGAGGTCTACGCCCGCCAGATCGCCGCCCTGTTCGAGCCCGGCGATCCCGTCCTGGAAGAGTTGCTGGAGAGCCTGCTGCGCATCGCCGAGGCCGACGGCACGGTGTGCGACGCGGAGATGACGTTCCTCGGCACGGTGGCCGGCATCTTCGGCTTCCCGGCGCCCGAGTTCGACCGCATCGTGTCGGAGCACTGCCTGTGCTGCGGCCAGACCAACGTGGACCCCTACACGGCACTGGGCGTGCCCCGCGGCGCCGACGAGGCGACGGTGCGCGCCGCCTACCACCGCCTGGTCCGGGAGCATCACCCCGACCTCCTGATCGCCCACGGCCTGCCGGAGGAGTTCATCGCCCAGGCGAACGAGCGCATGGCCGCCATCAACGCCGCCTATGATCAGATCCGCAAAGAGGGGGTGGCGGTCCGGGATCGCGCCCCCGCCTGACGGCGGCTATGCGCATCTTGGGGGTCGCGGGCGCCGGGGCGGGCGCGCTATAACGGCGCGCCTCCCCTCCCCGCACCGCAGCCCCGGCGTGTTCCCATGGCCCCTCCCGCCCCCATCGTCGCGTTGCAAGGAGCATCCGTCACCTTCGGCGGCCGGCCGCTGTTCGAAGGCGTCGACGTCGCCGTCGGGCGCGGCGACAAGGCGTGCCTGGTGGGCCGCAACGGGTCGGGCAAATCGACGCTGATGAAGGTGCTGGCCGGCATGGTCGCCGCCGACGGCGGTGAGCGGTTCGTCCAGCCGGGCGCCCGCATCGCCTACCTGCCGCAGGAGCCGGACTTCACCGGCTTCGCATCCGTCCACGACTACGTCGCCGCCGGCCTGCCGGAGACCGAGCGGGACGAGGCGCACCGGGTCGACGCCGTGCTCGACCGGTTGCAGATCGACGGCGGGCTGGCCCCGGCCTCCCTGTCGGGGGGCGAAGCGCGACGGGCGGCGCTGGCGCGCACGCTGGTGGGCAACCCCGACGTGATGCTGCTGGACGAGCCGACCAACCACCTGGATCTTCCCACCATCGAGTGGCTGGAGAGCGAACTGCAGGCGTTCCGCGGCGGCCTGCTGCTGATCAGCCACGATCGCGCCTTCCTCAATCACCTGGCCCGCCGCACCCTGTGGCTGGACCGCGGCGGCCTGCGGGTCAGCGACAAGCCGTTCGCCCGGTTCGAGGAGTGGCAGGCCGAGGTGTTCGCCGCCGACGAGGCGGCGTCCCACAAGCTGGACCGCAAGATCGAAGGCGAGATGAAGTGGCTGCGCGAGGGCATCTCGGCCCGGCGCACCCGCAACATGGGCCGCGTGCGCGCCCTGCTGCAACTCCGCACCGACCGGGCCGAGCGCATCAAGGGCGGCCAGCAGGCCAAGCTGGCCATCTCGGAAGCGGAGCGCGGCGGCCGGCTGGTCATCGAGGCGGAGCGCATCGCCAAGACCTTCGACACCCCCGACGGACCGCGCCCCATCGTCCGCGACTTCTCCACCCGCATCCTGCGCGGCGACCGCATCGGCGTCATCGGCCCCAACGGTGCCGGCAAGTCGACGCTGCTGAAGATGCTGACCGGGCAGATGGAACCCGACAGCGGCGTGATCCGTCTGGGCACCAGCCTGGAGATCGCCTATTTCGACCAGCGCCGCGCCACGCTCGACCCCGAGGACACGGTGCGCCACGTGCTGTGCCCCTACGGCGGCGACCGGGTGGTGGTCAACGGCGAGTCGCGCCACGTCGCCGGCTATATGAAGGACTTCCTGTTCGACACCCGGCAGCTCGACAGCCCCGTCAAGGCTCTGTCGGGCGGTGAACGCAACCGGCTGATTCTGGCCCGGCTGTTCGCCCGCCCGTCCAACCTGATGATCCTGGACGAGCCGACCAACGACCTGGACATGGACACGCTGGACCTTCTGGAAGAGGTGCTGGGCGACTATCAGGGCACGCTGCTGCTGGTCAGCCACGACCGCGATTTCCTCGACCGGCTCGTCACCTCGACCATCGCGCTGGAAGGCGACGGCAGCGCCGCCGAGTATGCCGGCGGCTATTCCGATTACCTGCTCCAGCGCCCGCCGCGCGACACCCCCGCCCCCGCAGCCGCACCGAAGGCGAAGCCGGCCGCGCCGGCTGCCGTCACCGCGCCGAAAGCGCGGGGCAAGCTGTCCTACAAGGACCAGCGGGAACTGGACGAACTGCCGGCGCGCCTGGACCGCCTGGCGGCGGAGATCGGGCGCCTGGAAGGGATGCTGGCCGACCCCGACCTGTTCACCCGCGACCCCGCGGCCTTCACGCGGGCGGGCGAATCCCTGCACGCCCGGCAGGCCGAACTCGCGGCCGCCGAGGAGCGCTGGCTCGAACTGGAATCCCTGCGTGAGGAACTGGAAGGCGGCCGCGGATGAGCCTGCGCGATTCCCTGCTCGCCCTGCTGGTGATGGCCTGCTGGGGGTTCAATTTCGTTGCCGCCAAGACCGCGCTCCAGACCTTCGATCCGATGTTCCTCCTGTTCCTGCGGTTTGCGGTGGTGGCGGCGCTGGTGGTGCCGTTCGTGCCGATCCCGCGCGGCAAGGTGATGGGCATCGCCATCCTGTCGGTGCTGCTGGGCGGCCTGCACTTCCCGCTGATGTTCATCGGCGTGCGCGGGGTGGATGCCGCCACCGCGGCGCTGGTGGTCCAGCTTCAGGTCCCCTTCTCGTCCGTGCTGGCGGCGCTGATCTACAAGGATGTGCTGGGCTGGCGGCGGTTCCTGGGGATGGTGGTGGCGTTCGCCGGCATCGCCGTCATCGCCGGGGCGCCGCGGATGCAGGGCAACCTGCACTTCATCGCGCTGATCGTCATCGCCAGCTTCGCCTTCGCCGTCTCCAACATCCAGGTCAAGCGGATCGGTGAGCTGGACGGTTTCACGCTGAACGGCTGGATGGCCCTGTTCGCAGCACCGCAGGTGCTGATCCTGTCGCTGCTGACGGAAACCGGACAGGTCCGTTCCACGGTCGAGGCGCCGGCCCTGGCCTGGGCGTCGCTGGCCTTTATCATTCTCGGGTCGACACTGGCCGCCTATGGACTGTGGTATCGTCTGGCGCGCATCTATCCGGTCAATCAGACCATGCCATACCTCATGCTGGTACCGGTGTTCGGCGTCATCTCCGGCGTGGTGGTCCTGGGAGAGCCGGTGACACTGCCGCTGCTGATCGGCGGCGCCCTGGTGATCGCCGGCGTCGGCGTCATCATCTTCCGGCGACCGCGCACGGTGAACGAGAAGGCGACGAATCCGACGTGAAGGGACCCGACGTGAGCCCGACCATCGTCCCCCGCCCTTCCCCCAACCACGGGCCGCGGCCGGTGGGGATGCCGGTCGAGCTGCTGGTCCTCCACTACACCGGCATGCCCACGGCAGCGGCGGCGCTGGCCCGCCTGTGCGACCCCGCCTCGGGGGTCAGCGCCCATTACACGGTGGACGAGGACGGCACCGTCTACGCCCATGTGCCGGAGGACCGCCGCGCCTGGCACGCCGGTGTCAGCACCTGGCGCGGGGCGGGCGACGTCAACGGCCGCTCCATCGGGATCGAGATCGTCAACCCCGGACACGAATTCGGCTACCGCCCCTTCCCGGCCGCGCAGATGGACGCGGTGGAAGGTCTGTGCCGGGCCGTCATGGGACGCCATGGGATATCCGCCGCCGATGTGGTCGCCCACAGCGACGTCGCCCCCGACCGCAAGGAGGATCCGGGGGAACTGTTCGACTGGCCGCGCCTCGCACGTGCCGGAATCGGCCTCTGGCCCATGCCGTCCCGGGAGGATCAGGGGCCGTTCGACGCCGCGGAGGTCGCCGCCCTGCTGACCCGTGCCGGCTACGACGCCGCCGCTCCGCGGGTCCTGCTCGCCGTCCAGCGCCGCTATCGGCCGGCGGCCCTGACGGGGGTCGCCGACTCGGAGACCGTGGCGCTGCTGCGCGCGCTCGTCCGTGCCATGGGCCGCTAGAGACGGCGGCCGGCACCCGCTGTATTGTTTCCGGGTTCGGTACGTCTTGACGTCCGAACCCGGTATCGACCGCGACGGCGGCCGCGGCCCGACAGGGCCGAAGCCTGCGTGGCGTTTGAACGCAGCGGTCAGGAACCGGTCCGGGACGACGGAACCGACACCCGGTACGAACTGATCGACGGGGTGCCGGTCGCCATGGTTCCGGCGTCGGGCGCGCATCAGGTGGTGGTCGGTAACTCGACCGCCGTCCACGACCGCAAGGTCAAGCTGCCGGTCTACCGCTCCATCGCCAGCGTGCGGGAGATCGTCCTGATCGACGCGGAAACGCTCTACTGCAAGGTCCACCGCCGCCTCGATGGCGAGCGCTGGCAGACCGACCTGCTGACGGAGCCCGAGTCGCTCCTCACCCTGCCCGCCATCGGGCAGGCGGTTCCCCTGGCCGAGGTCTACGCCAACGTCGACCTTGGCGAGGACGCGGCCGATCCGAGCTGAGCCGGCCACGCTCACCTATTATATAGAGTGCCCCGGCGCGGCCCGACCGCCGCACCCGCCGCGAATCGGCCATTGCGTCCCGACGGGCAACCCCTTACATAGGCGCCTGCCAGACGGCCGGATGGTCGCCTTCGGCGCGCAAGCGTCCGGGGGAGGAAAGTCCGGGCTCCACGGAAACACGGTGCCGGCTAACGGCCGGCGGGGGCGACCCCAGGGAAAGTGCCACAGAAAGCAAACCGCCGTCGTCCAACCGGGCAGCGGTAAGGGTGAAAGGGTGCGGTAAGAGCGCACCGCGCTGCCGGCAACGGGAGCGGCACGGTAAACCCCACCGGGAGCAAGACCGAATAGGGGCGGCACGGCCCGCCGAACCATGGTCCGCCATGGGTCGGTATGGGGTCAGGCGCGTTTCCGCGCTGCTGCCCGGGTTGGTCGCGCGAGGCGTCCGGTAACGGGCGTCCCAGATGAATGACCATCACCCGAAGGCTTAGGCCCCGGGGACAGAACCCGGCTTACAGGCCGTCTGGCGCTTTTCCCCAGTTTCATCCACCGCTGTGGATATCTGTGGCGCGAGATCCCATGCCATCCCATGGAATCCCCACGGATTCCGCGCCTCTTGGCCGCATGCATCGGAATGCTGATTCGCAGGTCAACAATTCTGCTTGACTGTTTCCATCACGCACTGAATGAGAACATTCGCCGAACCCACTAGGTCTGATTTATCCACAGGCTGTTAGTAATGAGGAAAACTTGAGGTAATTTTCCGATTCGCCCCCCCTGCTTGCACCCCAGCCACACTGCTTGCGAAAACTCTTGACAGTATGGGTTGAATACTAGCGGGCCGTTGACGTTCCGCGTCGACCCATGCTATCCCACGTCATCCCAAACGGAGGGTCCTCATCCCATTGATCGGGGCATTCCTGGGTGGTTTTCGGTGGGGAGCGGGCGGCAGCCCGGGGCAGACGCAAGAGATAGTCAGGGGGTCGTAAGAGCCGAATGGCCGTGTTCCTGTCCACATACGTCAACAAGGTTGACAGGAAAGGCCGCTGCTCGGTTCCGGCGCAGTTCAGGGCGTCGCTTGCCAAGTCGTCGGCGCCCGGCATGATCTACCTCTGGCCGTCCCTGAACCACCGGGCCCTGGAAGGGGCGGACCAGGATTATCTGGACGTGCTCAGCGACAGCCTCGAATCGCCCGACCTGGATCCTGATGAGCGCGAGATGATCGAGACCTTCATCTTCGGCAAGCTGATTCCCCTGCAGGTGGACAACGAGGGCCGCATCGTCCTGCCGAAGGACCTTGCCGAATTCGCCGGCATCACCGAAGAGGCGGCCTTCATCGGCCGCCGCAAGACGTTCCAGATGTGGGAGCCGACGGCGCTCAAGGCCCACGAGGACGCCCTGCGCGATCAGGTCGTGCGCAAGGACATCTCGCTCAGCCAGATCGTCGCCAAGGCGCAGCGCGGCTCCGCCGCCCGCAAGGAGGGCGCATGACCGCGGCCCCCTCCTCACCCCACACGCCCGTCCTGCTGGCGGAGGTGCTGGCAGCCCTGGCCCCGCGCGACGGTGGCGTCTATGTGGACGGCACCTTCGGCGCCGGCGGCTACAGCCGCGCCATCCTCGCCGCAGCCGATTGCCGCGTCTGGGGCATCGACCGCGACCCCGCCGCCATCGACCGCGCCCGCGCGCTGGAGCCGGAGACCGGCGGGCGCCTGCGGGTGGTGGAAGGCTGCTTCGGCGCCATGGACCGGCTGCTGGCCGGCGAAGGTGTCGAATCGGTGGATGGCGTCGCCCTCGACCTCGGCGTTTCCTCGCCCCAGCTCGACGAGCCGGAGCGCGGCTTCTCCTTCCGATCCGACGGTCCGCTGGACATGCGCATGGGACGCCATGGGCCGACCGCCGCCGACGTGGTCAACACCGCCTCGGAACAGGACCTGGCCGACATCATCTATCACTATGGCGAGGAGCGGATGGCCCGCCGGGTCGCCCGCGCCATCGTCGCCGCCCGCGCCGAAGCCCCCATCGACCGCACCGGCCGGCTGGCCGAGGTGGTCCGGTCGGTGGTGCCGAAGGGGCGCGACGGCATCGACCCGGCCACCCGCACCTTCCAGGGCCTGCGCATCCACGTGAACGACGAGCTGGGCGAGGTCCGCCGCGGTCTCGCCGCCGCGGAGCGGATGCTGAAACCCGGCGGCCGGCTGGCCGTGGTGTCGTTCCATTCCCTGGAGGACCGCGAGGTCAAGGCGTTCCTCAAGGAACGGTCGTCGCCGCCGCCGTCCCCGTCACGCCACGCACCGGCCGCCGTGGCCGTGCCCTACGAACCCTCGTTCCGCCTGCTCCATCGCAAGCCGGTCACGCCCGGCCCTGCGGAACTGTCGACCAATCCCCGCGCGCGGTCCTCCCGGCTGCGCGCGGCCGAACGCACACCGGCGCCGGCCTTTCCGGCGCCCGGCAAGGAGGCCGCATGAAGTACAAGACCGCGCTGTTCTGGCTCGGCCTTGCCGCCGTCGCGGGCGGTGTCCTGTTCCAGACCAGCTACGAGGCGCAGGCGCTGGAGGAACGGCTGGCCGCCCTGAACCGACGGATCGTCCAGGAGCAGGAGGCGATCCAGGTTCTGAAGGCGGAATGGAGCTTCCTCAATGATCCGGTGCGGCTGGAGACGCTGGCGCGCACCCATCTGAACCTGGGCCCCACCGACGCGCGCCAGTTCGTCGCGTCGCTGGACGCCCTGCCGGCCCGCGCGCCGCAGGCCGCTCCGGCCACCGTCCTCCCTGCCGCGGCGACCGGCCAGGTGCCGCCGGGCTACCGGGCGACCGTCCAGGCGATGGCCCCCGCCGCCGGTCAGCCCGCTGCGGCAACCGCCGCCGTCGTGCCGGCCGCGGCGCGGGCGTCCGCCCCGGTGCTCGCCAACGCCGCTCCGGCGACGGTGCGGACCGAACCGGCCCGCAACGCCGATGCCCCCGCCCGGGTCGAACCGGCGGTCGTGAAGACCGCCGCCCCCGCCCCGCGCCCCGTCACCAAGCCGGCGCCCGCCGCCGCCCCGGTCAGGCCGGCGCCCGCGCCGGCGGTGGTCCCCGCCGCGGCGCCGAAGACGCTGACGCCGCCGGCCGGGGTGCGGCCGGTCGCCCCGGCACCCAACGATTCCATCGGCGTGATGATCGCCCGCCTGGGAGTCAACGGCCAATGACCGACACCCCCCTCGACGGCCGCCGGGACGTCTACGAATCGCTTGCCCACACCTTCCGGGCGCCGCCGGCCAGCCGGCCGCGCAGCGCCCTGTCCGTGGCGCTGGAGCAGGCACGCAACCGCCTGATGGTGACCGCCGCGGTGATCGCGCTGGCCTTCACCACCATCGGTGTGCGACTCGTCGACGCCACGCTGCTGCGCGAGGGGGCGGAACCCCGTCAGACGAAGGCGGCGGAGGCCGGCTCCCTGCCGGTCGGCCGCGCCGACATCGTCGACCGCAACGGCAACCTGCTGGCGACGTCGCTCGCCACCGCCTCGCTGTACGCCGATCCCAAGCTGGTCATCGACCCGCGCGAAGCGGCGCGCAAGCTGATCGCGGTGCTGCCCGAACTCGACTACGCCGACCTGGTGCAGAAGCTGTCCAGCGACAAGCGGTTCGTCTGGATCCGCCGCAACATGGCACCCCGCCAGCAGTACCTGGTGCACCGCCAGGGCATTCCCGGCATCTATTTCGAGCGTGAGGAGCGCCGCTTCTACCCGGCCGGCAACCTCGCCTCGCACGTGGTCGGCTTCACCGGCGTCGACAACACCGGGCTGGCCGGCGTCGAACGCAGCTTCGACAAGCACCTGCGCAACCAGTCGCAGCCCCTTCAGCTCTCCCTCGACCTGCGCCTGCAGCACATCCTGAAGAAGGAGCTGGCGGCGGCGGTGGAGGAATTCCGCGCCATCGGCGCGGCCGGCATGATCTTCGACGTGCGCAACGGCGAGGTCCTGGCGATGGTGTCGCTGCCCGACTTCGACCCGCACAAGCCGGACGGGCTGGACCCCGACACGCTGTTCAACCGGAACACGCTGGGGGTCTACGAGATGGGCTCCACCTTCAAGATCTTCAATTCGGCGATGGCGCTGGACAGCGGCAAGGTACGCCTCACCGACAGCTTCGACGCCACCCGCGGCATCCAGGTCGGGCGCTTCACCATTTCCGACTTCCACGGCAAGCACCGCTGGATGACCGTGCCGGAGATTTTCCAGCATTCCTCCAACATCGGATCGGTGCGCATGGCCCTGACGGCGGGGATTCCCGCGCAGCAGGCGTTCATGCAGAAGGTCGGGTTCTTCCGCCCGGTTCCCCTGGAGCTGCCGGAAATGGGCTGGCCCCTGATCCCCAACCCGTGGCGCGAAGTCAACGCCATGACCATCAGCTTCGGGCACGGCATGTCGGTCAGCCCGATGCACACGGTGGCGGCGGCGGCCTCGATGATCAACGGCGGCGTCCTGCACAAGCCGACCATCATCAAGCGCCCGGAGGGCGCGGAGATCCCCGGCGAGCGGGTGATCTCCGAGAAGACCTCCGCGGTCATGCGCCGCCTGCTCCGCCTCGTGGTGACCGAGGGCACGGCGAAGTCGGCCGATGTCACCGGTTACATCGTCGGCGGCAAGACCGGCACCGCGGACAAGCAGAAGGGCCGCTCCTACTCGACCAACGCCCGCCTCTCCTCGTTCCTCGGCGCGTTCCCGATGTACGACCCGCAGTACATCGTGTTCGTCATGGTGGACGAGCCGAAGGCGACGGCGCGCACCTACGGCTATGCCACCGGCGGCTGGGTCGCCGCCCCGGCGGCCGGCCGCATCATCCGCCAGATCGGTCCCCTGCTCGGCGTCCGGCCCGTCGACGAGACGTCGCCGCGCGTCGTCCAGGCTGTCCACATCAACCCCAACGGCACCACCACCCTTCCCCTGCCCAAGGACAACAACGTTGCGTCTGTCCCAGCTTCTGCCGGCCGCCCGAACTGAGGCGGCGGGCCGCGACATCGAGGTGACGGGCCTGACCGCCGACAGCCGCGCGGTCGTTCCCGGCTGCCTGTTCGCCGCGCTGCCCGGCAGCCGGGCGGACGGTCGCGCCTTCATCGCCGACGCGCTGGCCCGCGGCGCCGCGGCGGTGCTGGCGCCCGAGGGGACCGTGCTGCCCGAAGGCTCCGGGGCGGCGGTGCTGGTGACCGACCGTGAGCCGCGGCTCGCCTTCGCCCGCGCCGCCGCCGCCTTCCACGGCCGGCAGCCCGATGCGGTGGCCGCCGTCACGGGGACCAACGGCAAGACCTCCACCGTCACCTTCGCCCGCCGGATCTGGTCGGCGCTGGGCCACCGGGCGGCCAGCCTGGGCACCCTGGGCGTGGCGGCGCCGGGGATGGAGCGCTACGGCGCCATGACCACCCCCGACCCGGTCACCCTGCACGCGGTGCTGGCGGACCTGGCCGACGCCGGCATCGACCGGCTGGCCATGGAGGCGTCGAGCCACGGCCTGGACCAGTACCGGCTGGACGGGGTGCGTCTTGCCGCCGCCGGCTTCACCAACCTGACGCGCGACCATCTCGACTACCACGGCACCATGGAGGCGTATTTCGCCGCCAAGGCGGCGCTGTTCGACCGCGTGCTGGCACCCGGCGGCTGTGCCGTGCTGAACGCTGACATTCCGGAATTCGATGGCCTTTCCGCGATTTGTACCAGGCGCGACCACCGCGTTCTGGGCTATGGGTTCGCCGGCCGCGAGCTGACGGTCCGGTCGGTGGAACCCCTGCCGCACGGACAGCGCCTCTCCCTCACCGTGCTGGGGGAGGAGGCGGTCGTCGACCTTCCGCTCGTCGGCCGCTTCCAGGCGTGGAACGCGATGTGCGCGCTCGGCCTCGTGATCGGCACGGGGGGTGACGCGCCGTCGGCGGTGCGGGCGCTGGTGTCGCTGGAAGGCGTGCCGGGCCGTCTGCAACACGTCGCCACCCATCCCAACGGAGCACCGGTGTTCGTCGATTACGCCCACACGCCCGACGCGCTGGAGACGGTGCTGACCGCGCTGCGGCCGCACGCGGCGGGCCGCCTGGTCGTCGTGTTCGGCTGCGGCGGCGACCGCGACCGCGGCAAGCGCCCTGTCATGGGCGAACTGGCCGGCCGCCTGGCCGACCGCGCCATCGTCACCGACGACAACCCGCGCACCGAGGTGCCGGCCGCCATCCGCCGGGAGGTGATGGCCGGCTGCCCCGCCGCCGAGGAGATCGGCGACCGCCGCACGGCCATCCGCACCGCGGTCGCCGGGCTGCAACCCGGCGACGTGCTGGTGATCGCCGGCAAGGGACACGAACAGGGACAGACCATCGGCACCGAGGTGCGGCCGTTCGACGACGCCGCCGAAGCGCGGGCCGCCGCAGCGGAGTGTGGAGCATGACCGTGTCCGAGCCGACCTTGCGTACCCGTTCCCCCGGCGCGGCCCGCCGCCGCCCGCGGCAGGCGTGAGGGGCGGGGCCATGCTCTACAACCTCCTCTTCCCCCTGGCCGACGTGTTCACCCCGTTCAACCTGTTCCGGTACCTGACGTTCCGGACGGGTGGCGCGGTGCTGACGGCGCTGGTCATCAGCTTCGTCTTCTTCCCCCGCCTGATCGCCTGGCTGAAGAGCAAGCAGGGCGAGGGCCAGCCCATCCGCGCCGACGGGCCGGAGACGCACCTGAAGAAGAAGGGCACGCCCACCATGGGCGGGCTGATGATCCTCATCGCCATGTGCCTCAGCACGCTGCTGTGGATGGACCTGACCAACGCCTACACCTGGATCGTGCTGATGGTCACCGTCGCCTACGGCCTGATCGGCTTCGGCGACGACTACCTGAAGCTGACCAAGCGCAACACCAAGGGCCTGTCGGGCCGCAAGCGGCTGGGGGCGGAGGTCGCCATCGCCCTGGCGGCGACGCTGGCCTGCATGCTGGTGGCCGAGCCGGCCCTGTCCAACGGCCTCGCCATCCCCTTCGTCAAGGACTTCGTGCTGAACCTCGGCTGGTTCTTCCTCGGCGTGGGCGCCTTCGTCATCGTCGGCGCCGCCAACGCGGTCAACCTGACCGACGGGCTGGACGGGCTGGCCATCGTGCCCACCATGATCGCCGCCGGCTGCTTCGGCCTGATCGCCTACCTCACCGGCAACGCCATCTTCGCCAACTACCTGCAGATCCACCACGTGCCGGGGGCCGGCGAGCTGACGGTGTTCTGCGGTGCCCTGATCGGCGCCGGTCTGGGCTTCCTGTGGTTCAACGCCCCGCCGGCCATGGTGTTCATGGGCGACACCGGGTCGCTGTCGCTGGGCGGGGCGCTGGGCACCATCGCGGTGGTGACCAAGCACGAGATCGTGCTGGCCATCATCGGCGGCCTGTTCGTGCTGGAAACGGTGTCGGTGATCGTCCAGGTCGCCTCGTTCAAGCTGACGGGCAAGCGGGTGTTCCGCATGGCGCCGCTGCACCATCACTTCGAGAAGAAGGGCTGGGCCGAGCCCACCGTCGTCATCCGCTTCTGGATCATCGCCTCCATCCTGGCGCTGATCGGCCTTTCCACCCTGAAGCTGCGGTGAGGCGGGCATGATCGACCTGTTCTACATGAACGGCCTTCCCGTCGCGGTCATGGGGCTCGGCAAGTCCGGCCTGGCGACGGCGCGCGCGCTGATGGCGAGCGGGGCCGAGGTGTGGGCCTGGGACGACAACGCCGCCGGGCGCGACAAGGCCCGGGGCGAGGGCATCCCGCTGGTCGATCTCACCACCGCCGACCTGTCGGAGCTGACCACCATGGTGTGGTCGCCGGGCATCGCGCACACCCACCCGCGCCCCCATCCGGTGGCCGTGCGGGCGCGGGCGGCGGGGCTGGAACTGGTGTGCGACATCGAACTGCTGGCCCGCTCCGAGCGCGATGCCGCCTACGTCGGCATCACCGGCACCAACGGCAAGTCGACCACGACGGCGCTGATCGGCCACATCTTCGCCGAGGCCGGACGGCGCGTCGCCGTGGGCGGCAACCTGGGCACGCCGGTGCTGACCCTGCCCGCCATGGGGTCGGCCGGCACCTACGTGCTGGAGATGTCGTCCTACCAGCTCGAACTCACGCTCTCCATCACCTGGGACGTGGCGGTGCTGCTGAACATCACGCCGGACCACCTGGACCGGCACGGCGGCATGGACGGCTACGTCGCCGCCAAGCGCTCCATCTTCCACCGCCAGACCCGGCCGCGCACCGCCGTCATCGGCGTCGACGACCCGCAGTGCCGGGCCATCTTCGAGGACCTGAAGGCGGCGGGCGACCAGATCATCCGCCCGGTGTCCGCCACGGGGCGGGAGCCCGGCGGCGTCTACGCGCTCGACGGCTGGCTGTGGGACGACACGGCCGGCCGTCACGAGCGGGTGGCCGACCTCACGGCGTTCCGCGCCCTGCCCGGCCGCCACAACCACCAGAACGCGGCCGCCGCCTACGCCGCCTGCACCGCGGCCGGCATTCCCGCCGCCACGGTGGTGGCGGCCATGAAGAGCTTCCCCGGCCTGGCCCACCGCCAGCAGCTCGTGCGCGAGATCGGCGGCGTGCGGTTCGTCAACGACAGCAAGGCCACCAACGCCGACGCCGCGGAAAAGGCCCTGGCGACCTACGAAGCCATCTATTGGATCCTCGGCGGCCAGGCCAAGGACACCGGGCTGGACGGGCTGGAGCCCCACCTGGGGACAGTGCGCCACGCCTTCCTGATCGGCGAGGCGCAGGAGCGTTTCGCCGCATGGCTGGACGCCCGGGGCGTGCCCTATACCCGCTGCGGCACGCTGGACGTCGCGGTGCCCCGGGCCGCGGCGATGGCCGCGGAGGAGCGGCGCCCCGGCGCCACCGTCCTGCTGTCGCCGGCCTGCGCGTCGTGGGATCAGTTCGCCAACTTCGAGGCGCGCGGCGACGCGTTCATCCACCTGGTGCATGATCTGAAGGACGGTGCGGCATGATGACGTTCGATCGCACCGACCAGTCCATCTTCGGCCGCTGGTGGTGGACGGTGGACCGCTGGCAGCTCACCGCCCTGGCCATCCTGATGGCCCTGGGGACGGTGCTGATCACCGCCGCCAGCCCGCCGGTCGCGGAGCGCATCGGCATCGACGACACCTTCTACTTCGTCGAACGCCACCTGATCATGCTGCTGCCGGCGGTGCTGGTGATGATCGGCGTGTCGCTGCTGTCGCCGCGCGGCGTGCGGCGGGTGGCCCTGCTGATGTTCCTGGCGGCCCTGGCGCTGGTGGCGGCGACCCTGGTGGTCGGTGTCGAGATCAAGGGGGCGCGGCGCTGGATCCACATCCCCGGCCTGTCGCTGCAGCCGTCGGAGTTCGTCAAGCCCGCCTTCGCGGTGGTGGCCGGCTGGCTGTTCTCCCTGTCGCGCACCGCGCCGGGTTTTCCCGGCGCCCTGGTCTCCATGGCGCTGTACGGGCTGACCGTCGGCCTGCTGCTGATGCAGCCGGACCTGGGCATGGCCTTCGTGGTGTCGGCGGTGTGGTTCACCCAGTTCTTCCTGGCCGGCCTCAACATCATGCTGGTGGGGGCGCTGGCGGTGCTGGGCATCGTCGGGCTGGTCGGCGCCTATTTCACCTTCCCCCACGTCACCAGCCGCATCGACCGCTTCCTCGACCCCCAGTCGGGCGACACCTACCAGGTGTCCCGCTCGCTGGAGGCGTTCGCCAACGGCGGCCTGATGGGGACCGGCCCCGGCCAGGGCACGGTGAAGTTCTCGCTGCCCGACAGCCACGCCGACTTCATCTTCGCCGTGGCGGGGGAAGAGATGGGGCTGATCTTCTGCCTGTTCATCGTCGGCCTGTTCTCCTTCGTGGTGCTGCGCGGCTTCGCGCGGGTGTTCAACGAGAACAACTACTTCATCATGCTGGCGACGGCCGGACTGCTGGTGCAGTTCGGGTTGCAGGCGATGATCAACATGGGTTCCGCCCTGCACCTGATGCCGACCAAGGGCATGACCCTGCCGTTCATCAGCTACGGCGGCTCCTCGCTGCTGGCGCTGGGGCTCGGCATGGGCATGGTGCTGGCGCTGACCCGCAAGCGCTTCGGCCCGGGGGAATGAGCCGATGAGCCCTTCCAAACCCATCCTTCTGGCGGCCGGCGGCACCGGCGGGCACATGTTCCCGGCGGAGGCGCTGGCCCGCGCCCTGCTGGCCCGCGGCCGCACGGTGGAGCTGGTGACCGACAAGCGCGGCCACGCCTTCGGCGATGCCCTGCCGGAGGTGGCAGTGCACCGCGTCAATGCCGCGTCCCCCGGAAGCGGTCTGGTGGGCAAGCTGGCGGCGGGCTGGAAGATGGGCCTGGGCCTGCTGCGGGCCAGCGCCCTGATGCGCCACCTGGAGCCGGCGGCGGTCGTCGGCTTCGGCGGCTACGCCTCGGTCCCCACGGTCTACGCCGCCGCCAACGCCCGCGTGCCGGTGATGCTGCACGAACAGAACGCCGTGCTGGGCCGCGCCAACCGCATGCTGGCGGCCGGCGCCCGCCGCCTGGCCGTCGCCTATCCCGAGGTGTCGGGCCTGCGCGAGCGCGACCGGGCGAAGATCGTGCTGACCGGCAACCCCGTGCGGCCCGCCGTCGCCGCCCGACGGGCGACGCCCTATGAACCGCCGGCCGCCGGCGGGCCGCTGCGCCTGGTCGTGCTGGGCGGCAGCCAGGGGGCACGGGTCTTCAGCGAGGTGGTGCCCGCCGCCCTGGCCCGCCTGCCCGAATCCCTGCGCGCCCGCGTCCACCTGGCCCAGCAGTGCCGGCCGGAGGACCTGGACGCGGTGCGCGCCGCCGTCGCCGGCCTCGGCCTGGCCGCGGTGGAGCTGGACAGCTTCTTCCGCGACGTGCCGGACCGGCTGGCCGCCTGCCATCTGGCGCTGACCCGCGCCGGCGCCTCCACGGTGGCCGAGCTGACCTGCATCGGGCGCCCGGCCCTGCTGGTTCCCTACCCCTTCGCCACCGACGACCACCAGACCGCCAATGCCGCCCGGATCGCGCAGGACGGTGCCGGCTGGCACGTGCCGCAGCCCGAGCTGACGGCCGAGGCGCTGGCCGCCCGGCTGGAGTCGCTGCTGAACGATCCCGACACCCTGGCGGCGGCGGCCGCGGCATCCCGTGCCCGGGGCCGCGACGACGCCGCCGAACGCCTTGCCGACGCCGTGCTGGAGATGGCGGACGCCGCCGCACCCGCAAACGCCCCCACGGAGGCCGCGCCATGAAGCAAGCCATGCGCCACATCACGCGCCGCAGCGCCCGATCGCTGTGCGACTGGCCGGCGGAGCTGACCCGCTCCGAAGGACAGTGGAGCCGGCGGCCGGATTGCCCGCTGCTGCCGCGCGCGATCGCGTCGACCGGCTTCCTGCGCGACCGCCTGCATGTGATGACCGGGGCGGTGCCTCTGCCCCTGCGCCTGTCCGACGAGTCGGTCGACGCCACCCTGAGCCTAATGCTTCGCCGAGGATCCCGCTGACATGCGCGCGCTTCCCCTGACCATCGGTACGATCCATTTCGTCGGCATCGGCGGCATCGGCATGTCCGGCATCGCCGAGGTGCTGAAGAACCTGGGCTACGCCGTCCAGGGCTCCGACATCGCCGACAACGCCAACGTCAAGCGGCTGCGCGGGCTGGGCATTCCCGTGGCGATCGGTCACCGGGCCGACAACCTGGGCTCCGCCGCGGTGGTGGTGATCTCCTCCGCCGTCAAGCGCGACAACCCCGAGGTGGTGGCCGCCCGCAACGCCATGGTCCCGGTGGTGCGCCGCGCCGAGATGCTGGGCGAGCTGATGCGCCTGAAATGGGCGATCGCCGTCGGCGGCACCCACGGCAAGACCACCACCACCTCGATGATCGGCACGCTGCTGGAGCACGCGGGGCTCGACCCCACGGTCATCAACGGCGGCATCATCAACGCCTACGGCACCAACACGCGGCTGGGCGAAGGCGACTGGATGGTGGTCGAGGCGGACGAGAGCGACGGCACCTTCACCAAGCTGCCCGCCTGCATCGCCGTGGTCACCAACATGGACCCCGAGCATCTGGACTTCTACGGTACCTTCGATCGCGAGCGGGACGCCTTCGACACCTTCGTCCAGAACATCCCCTTCTACGGCTTCGCCGCCCTGTGCATCGACCATCCGGAGGTGCAGGCGATGATCCCGCGCGTCTCCGACCGCCGGATCATCACCTACGGCTTCTCCCCCCAGGCGGACGTGCGCGCGGTGGACGTGACGCTCGGCACCGACGGGGCGATCTTCGACGCCCTGCTGTCCGACCGCCACACCGGCGAGACGCGCCGGCTGGCGCGCATCCGCATGCCCATGTTCGGCGGCCACAACGTGCAGAACGCGCTGGCGGCCATCGCCGTCGGCCACGAGATGGGGCTGAGCGACGAGGTCATCCACGGCGCCATGGCCAAGTTCACGGGCGTGAAGCGCCGCTTCACCCGCACCGGCATCTCCAACGGCATCACGGTGATCGACGACTACGGCCATCACCCGGTGGAGATCGCCGCCGTGCTGAAGGCGGCGCGCACCGCCGGCACCGGGCGCACCATCGCGGTGGTGCAGCCGCACCGCTTCACCCGCCTGGCCAGCCTGTTCGAGGAGTTCTGCACCTGCTTCAACGACGCCGACGCGGTGGTCGTGGCCGACGTCTACTCCGCCGGCGAGGCGCCCATCGAGGGTATCGACCGCGATGCCCTGGTGGAGGGTCTGCGCATGCACGGCCACCGCCACGTGGTGCCGCTGGCCCGGGCGGAGGATCTGGCCGGCATCATCGGCGGCCTGGCCCGTCCCGGCGACCTGGTGGTCTGCCTGGGCGCCGGCAACATCACCCAGTGGGCGAACGCCCTGCCGGCCGAGCTGGACACCCTGTTCGCCGCCGGGCGGACGGCCTGAGAACGGAACCGGCCATGACCCACCCCCGCCTCATCGACCGAATGCCCGCGTGCCGCGGCCGGCTGACCGCCGACGCGCCGCTGGCCAGCGTCACCTGGTTCCGCGTCGGCGGCCCGGCCGAGGTGCTGTTCCGTCCCGAGGACGCGGACGACCTCGCGGCGTTCCTCACCGCTCTGCCGGACGACGTGCCGGTGACGGTGCTGGGCGTGGCGTCCAACCTGCTGATCCGCGACGGCGGCATCCCCGGCGTGACCGTGCGCCTTGGCCGCGCCTTTGCCGAGGTGGAGGTGGCGGGCACCACCATCGCCGCCGGGGCGGCGGCGCTGGACGTGAACGTGGCGGCGGTGGCCCGTGACGCCGGCCTGGCCGGGCTGGAGTTCCTGTCGGGCATCCCCGGCACCATCGGCGGTGCGGTGCGCATGAACGCCGGCGCCTACGGCAGCGAGATCAAGGACGTGCTGCTGTCGGCGCGGGCGCTGGACCGCCGGGGCAACGCCCACAGCTTCTCGGCCGAGGCGATGGGCTTCCGCTACCGCGGCACGGCGGTGCCCGACGATCTGATCTTCGTCGGCGCCATGCTGCAGGGCTATGAGGACGAGCCGATCGAGATCCAGCGCCGCATGGCCGAGATCGCCGGTCAGCGCGGCGAGACGCAGCCGGTGCGCGCCCGCACCGGCGGGTCCACGTTCAAGAACCCGCCGGGCGGCCGCAAGGCGTGGCAGTACATCGAGGAAGCCGGCTGCCGCGGCCTGCGCATGGGCGACGCGCAGGTGTCGGAGAAGCACTGCAACTTCCTGCTCAACCTCGGTGCCGCCAGCGCCGCCGATCTGGAGGCGCTGGGCGAGGAGGTCCGCCGCCGCGTGCGCGAGACCTGCGGGGTCGAACTGGAATGGGAAATCAAGCGATTGGGCATTGCCAGGGGAGTCGAGTGATGGAACGCGCGTTCATGGTTCACGGCGGTGCGGACGACCGCATCGAGCGCCTGCTGGACGAGGCCGTCGCCCCGGTCGCGGAGCGATCCCGCCCGGCGGTGCCGCGCCGCCCCCACCTGCCGCCGCGCCGCAACCCGCTGATGGCCCGCCCCGGGCGGGACGCCGCGCAATGATCGACGCGCGCACGCACGCCATCCCGCCGCACCGCGGCCGGGGCCGCGCCGGGCGGACTCGTCCGGCGGCGGTCCCGGCCGGAGCGGCCGGCGTGCTGCGCGCATGCCCCGGCCGGGAGATCGCCCGATGACCGCCCGCACCGCCTCCGCCGCGCCGCGCCCGCGCGCGCGCATCGAGATGCCGCCGCCGCCGCGCGCCATGGCGCACGCGGCGCAGCGCGGCAACCGCCGCCGCGCCTGGCCGCGCTGGACGCGGCCGATGCTGCGCTCCGGCCTGGCGCTGCTGCCGGTGGCCGGCCTGTTCACCGCCGCGTTCTGGATGTGGCAGGCCGGCACCCTCTCGGCCGCCACGGCCCGGGTGCACGACGCCGCCGTGGCGCTGAGCGCCGAGGCCGGCTTCGCCCTGGCCGACGTGGTGGTGGACGGCCGCGAGGAGACCGAGCCGGAGGCGATCCTGCGGGCGCTGGGCATCAACCGCGGCGACCCCATCCTGAACATCGACCTGGTCGCCGCGAAGGAGCGGCTGGAGGCTCTGCCCTGGGTCGCCGCCGCCTCGGTGGAGCGGCGCCTGCCCGACATCCTGTTCATCCGCCTGACCGAGCGCCACCCCATGGCGATCTGGCAGCACGACCGCCGGCTGACCGTCATCGACCGCGACGGCCGGCCGCTGGCCGACGCGGTGGAGATGGCCAGCCGCGGCAACACCCGCATCGAGACGCTGCCCCACGTGGTGGGCGCCAACGCCCCGGACCGGGTGCCGGGCCTGCTCGCGGCGCTGGAAAAGGTGCCGACCCTGCACCGGCGCGTCGCCGCCGCCACCCGGGTCAGCGACCGCCGCTGGGACCTGACGCTGAACAACGGCGTGCTGGTCAAGCTGCCGGAAGAGGACATGGAAGGTGCGCTCCACCACCTCGCCGAGATGGATGCGCAGAACGGGGTGCTTGACCGCGACATCGTCGCCGTGGATATGCGGGTGCCGGACCGGGTGGTCCTGCTGACCCCGACGGCGGCGGTGCCCGACGACTCCGCCAAGAAGAAGAAGGCGGGGAACAGGACATGAGCGTCAACGAGGCCAGGGGGATTTGACGATGGGGTTCAGCGGCGGCAAGAAGCCGAAGCGCCCGACCCGCGGCGGCATCGTCGCGGCGCTGGACGTCGGCTCCACCAAGGTGTGCTGCTTCATCGCGCGGGTGGAGGACGCCGGCACGGTGCGCGTGATCGGCATGGGCCACCAGCTCGCCGCCGGCGTGCGGGCCGGCGCCATCATCGACATGGAAGCGGCCGAGACCTCCATCGGCGCCGCCGTCCACGCGGCCGAGCAGATGGCCGGCGAGACGATCCGCGACATCGTCGTCAACGTGTCCGGCGGCTATCCCACCTCCCACGCCTTCAACGCCGAGGTGTCGGCGCCGGGGCAGGAGGTGACGGACAGCGACGTGCGGCGGGCCCTGGCGCACGCCCGCGCGTTGCAGATCGGCCCCGACCAGGCGCTGATCCACGCCATTCCCGTCGGCTTCATGCTGGACGGCAACCGCGGCATCCGCGATCCCCGGGGCATGTACGGCGACCGGCTGGGCGTCCAGGTCCACGTCATCACCGCGTCGGCCGGTGCGGTGCGCAACCTGCACACCTGCGTCGCCCGCTGCCATCTCGACATCGAGGCGCAGGTGGTCAGCCCCTACGCCTCCGGCCTCGCCTGCCTGGTGGAGGATGAGATGGAGCTGGGGGTCGCCTGCATCGACATGGGCGGCGGGACCACCACCATTTCGGTCTTCTTCGAAGGCAACATGGTGTGGACCGACTGCATCCCCGTGGGCGGCGGCCACGTCACCAACGACATCGCCCGCGGCCTGACCACCCCGGTCGTCCACGCCGAGCGCATGAAGACGCTGTACGGCAGCGCCATGGCCAGCGCCGCCGACGAGCGGGAGATGATCGAGGTGCCCCAGGTCGGCGAGGAGGAGCGCGGCAGCGCCAACCAGGTGCCCCGCTCCCTGCTGGTGCGCATCGTCCAGCCGCGCCTGGAGGAGATCTTCGAGCTGGTGCGCTCGCGCCTGGAGCAATCGGGCTTCGCCAAGCTGGCGGGGCGGCGCGTCGTGCTGACCGGCGGGGCGAGCCAGCTTCCCGGCACGCGCGAGCTGGCCCAGCTCATCCTCGACAAACAGGTACGGCCCGGCCGGCCGACCCGCATCGCCGGACTGGCCGACGCCGCCGGCGGTCCGGCCTTTTCGACGGCCGCCGGCCTGCTGATCCACGCCGTCCGCCACCCCGCCGAGCTGCCCGTGTCCGGTCACGAGACCGCGCACGCTTCGGGCCTGTGGGGGCGCGTCGGCCTGTGGCTGAGGGAGAACCTGTGATGGTGATCCCCGACCCCAACGCGTTTTTCAGTCCCCCGCCGCCTCTTGCGTCCCCCGGACGCAAGGGGATGGAGCGGCGGGGGCGGTCCTGCCGGAAGACGCCTTAGCACCTCTGCCGGAACCAACCGGCGAATCGACGATAGAGCGACAAACGAAATTGGAAGGTTGTGGAGGCTAACATGATCAACGTCAGCATTCCCCAGATCGAGCCCGAACTGAAGCCGCGCATCACCGTCTTCGGCGTCGGCGGCGCCGGCGGCAACGCCGTCAACAACATGATCAAGTCGAACCTGGAGGGGGTCGACTTCGTCGTGGGCAACACCGACGCGCAGGCGCTGAAGGGCAGCCTGGCGGAGAAGTGCATCCAGCTCGGCAACACGGTGACCCGCGGTCTGGGCGCCGGCTCCAAGCCCGACGTCGGCCGCGCCGCCGCCGAGGAGCAGATGGAGGAGATCGCCCAGCACCTGGAAGGGGCGAACATGGTGTTCATCACCGCCGGCATGGGCGGTGGCACGGGCACCGGTGCCGCACCGGTGATCGCCCGGTGTGCGCGCGAGCGCGGCCTGCTGACCGTCGGCGTGGTGACCAAGCCCTTCCACTTCGAGGGCGCCCACCGCATGCGGCTGGCCGAACAGGGCATCGCCGAGCTGCAGCAGTACGTCGATACCCTGATCATCATCCCCAACCAGAACCTGTTCCGCATCGCCAACGAGAAGACGACCTTCGCGGACGCCTTCAAGATGGCCGACGACGTGCTGCATTCCGGCGTGCGCGGCGTGACCGACCTGATGGTCATGCCCGGCCTGATCAACCTGGACTTCGCCGACATCCGCTCGGTCATGACCGAGATGGGCAAGGCGATGATGGGCACCGGCGAGGCGACCGGTGAGCGCCGCGCCATCGAGGCGGCGGAGGCGGCCATCTCCAACCCGCTGCTGGACGACGTGTCGATGAAGGGGGCACGCGGCGTCCTCATCAACATCACCGGCGGCTATGACATGACCCTGTTCGAGGTCGACGAGGCGGCCAACCGCATCCGCGACGAGGTCGACCCCGACGCCAACATCATCTTCGGCTCGACCTTCGACAGCTCCATGGAAGGCACCATGCGCGTGTCGGTGGTCGCCACCGGCATCGACGCCGCCGCCATGGCCGCACCGCGCCCGGCCCAGCCGGTCAGCCTGTCGGTGGTCTCCGACCGCACCCGCAAGCCGGGCGGCATCCCCGGCCTGGCCGCCGCCGCTCCGGCCGCCACCGCGACCGCCCCGGCGGCTCCGGCCGCGACCGGCGCCATGACCGCCACCGCGTCGGCACAGCCCCTGAAGAACCAGCCGATCACCACCGCCGCCACCGCCTACGCGCTGGAAGCCCCGCTGGCACAGCCCGAGGCGGCGCCGGTCCAGGGCTACGCCGCCGCTCCCGCGGAGCCGGCGCCGCAGCCCGCCCCGGCGGTCCAGGTGGAGCAGCCGGCCGCCGCCCAGCCCCGCCCGGCCGCCGGCCCGGTGACGGCGGAGCGCCGTGACGGCCACTTCATCGCGCCCAAGCCGGTCGATCCCGGCCCGCGCCCGACGCTGACCGCCGGTCCCGCCCCCGCCCCGGCCCCCGTGCCCGAGGCGGCGGACGCCGGCCGCAAGCGCATGTCGCTGTTCAACCTGGTGACCGGCCTGGGCCGCCGCCGGGACGACACCCCCGAGGCGCCTGCGGCCGCTCCGACGGTCCATGCCCCCGCCGCCCCCGCGGTTTCCGCCGCCGCTCCGGCCGCTGCCCAGCAGCCGCCGCGCATCGGCATCGAGGCCACGGCGCAGCCGAAGATGGCCCCGCACGACGAGGACGTGCTGGACATCCCGGCGTTCCTGCGCCGCCAGGCCAACTGACCGAGGTCCTTCCTCCAAAGGACCCCGCCGGCACCGGCCACCCGGTGCCGGCGGGTCGAGCACAACCTTCCCTTTGACTTGACCTCCGGAGCGCCCCGGCGCCTCCGGAGGTTTTTTCGTTGTCCCATTTATTGTACGCGGAACCGACATTCTCCTTCGCCGCGCACCCCTGCGGGACCTGCAACATTTCGTAATAAAGAGTGATTTGTCCTCTCCCGCCCCCGATGTTACCTCGTAAGCGTGGTCGTGCCCCGGTGCGGCCGCCCGCCCGCCGGACCGGAGACACCGGCGGACGCGGACACTCCCGACGACAAGAGCAGGTAAACGCCGTGACCCACATCCGCGCCACCTCCAACGGGCTGTTCCAGCACACGCTGAGGAGCGCCATTCACACCAGCGGCATCGGCCTGCACTCCGGCTCCACGGTGCGCCTGACCATCGCGCCGGCTGACGCCGGCACGGGCATCACCTTCATCCGCACCGACAAGCGGGGCGACGCGGCGCTGATCCCGGCGGCCTGGGACGCGGTGGCCGACAGCCGCCTGTGCTCGGTGATCGCCAACGCCGACCGCAACACGGTCGGCACCGTGGAACACCTGATGGCGGCGCTGGCCGGTTGCGGCATCGACAACGCCGAGGTGCGCATCGACGCCGGCGAGGTGCCGATCATGGACGGCAGCTCGGCCCCCTTCGTGGCGATGATCGAGCGCGCCGGCCGTCTGGAGCAGGCGGCCCCCCGCCGTGCCATCCGCATCCTGAAGCCGGTCTACGTGACCGAGGGGTCGAAGGTTGCCAGCCTGGTCCCCGGCGAGGGCACGACCTACAGCTTCGAGATCGACTTCGACAACGCGGTGGTGGCCCGCCAGACCGCCAGCTTCGACCTGGTCCCCGGCTCGTTCGCCGAGTCCATCGCCCGCGCCCGCACCTTCGGCTTCCTGCACGAGGTGGACGCCATGCGCCGGGCCGGCCTGGCGCTGGGCGGCTCGCTGGACAACGCCATCGTCATCGACCGCGACCGCGTCCTCAACGAGGACGGCCTGCGCTTCGAGGACGAGTTCGTGCGCCACAAGATCCTGGACGCCGTGGGCGACCTCTACCTGGCCGGCGCGCCGATCATCGGCCACTTCCACGGCTGCCGGTCCAGCCACGCCCTGAACAACAAGCTGCTGCACGCGCTGTTCGCCGACCGTTCCGCCTGGTGCTACGACATCCCGGCCGCCATCCTGCCGGCCTGGAGCGATTGCCCGGCGCGGGCCGTTGCCTGATCCGTCTCTCCTCCCCAAACTGCAAGACGCCCTCCCCGAGCGATCGGGGAGGGCGATTTGTTTGACGGGGCGGCTTCAGAGGCTGGCGCGGATGGCGTCGATGGTGACCATCAGCGTCCATTCGCCGACGGGCGATGGCCGGAAGCCGTATTGGCGGTAGAAAGCGGCTGCCCGGTCGTCGATGGCGTGGACGAGCACGGCGCGCACGCCGACGGTGTCGGCAACCTGCAGGCAGCGTTTCAGCGCGTCCTGGAGGAGGACTGCGCCGTTGCCCTGCCCCTGATGCGAGAGGTCGACCGCAAGGCGACCGAGGAGTAGCACAGGGACGGGGTCGGGCATCTGCCGCCGCACCGGACCGGCGGCGTCGGCACGCCGAACCGCCCCGGTAGCGAGAGCGTAATAGCCGCGAACGACGTCACCGTCGCAGATGACGTAGGTTCGCGAAGCGCCGGAGCGCTGGTTGGGAAGGGCCCACTCGTGGAGCCACGCGTCCAGGGACGGAGCACCGCTGCGAAACGGGAGGGTGTTATGTGATGCTGTCAGGGATACCGGGGCTAACAGCCGCCCCGGCCGTGGGTCTGCTATGTCGACCATGGAGGTGACTTTCTCATCAGAGTCTGAAGTTTCTTATTCTCCTGCGGCGGTTCGTCCAGGAGTTCGATGAACTTGCGATACCGCTCCTCGTCGAGATCAAACAGGCGCTGGTCAAGCAGCACCTCTTCCGCCGCTCGGGACGCCGCTTCCAGGATGAAGTCGGTGCGTGTCTTCCCGAGGATCTGTGCGGCCCGATCAACGAGATCCCTCTGCCGCTTCGGGGCGCGAAGATTGATAACGGTAGAGCGGTCGTCCGAACGGTCGGACGCATACTCCGTCATTGGACTGACTCCTCTGCCATCAACGTGTTGACAATGAGTATACAGACCTGTGTTGACAATGTCAACACAGCCTCCGATCGCATGCAGCAGGACGTGCGGAAATTCTAAGCCGATTGACAGGTCAGGCCGCTCTGCCAACGTGCGGCAGGGGCTGGATGGCATCCAGGACGTGCCCCAGTTCGGCACGCGCCTTCTTCGTTTCGAATAGGCTCTGCAAGTTGGTCCAGTACCCGGGGTCCGTCCCGAACGCCTTGCCGAGGCGAAGCGCCATGGGAGCGGTGATCCGCCGTTCGCCGTTCAGAATTTCCGTCACCGCGTTCGGTGGAACGCCCATGTGATCCGCGAAGCGGCGGGCGCTCATCTCCAGCGCCTCCAGTTCGTCGCAGAGGATCTCGCCCGGGTGGATCGGCGGAAGGTCGTCGGTAGCCGGATGGGTCATGACGGGCCTCAATGGAAATCGGTGATTTCGACGTCGTAGGCTTCGCCCGGGAGCACCAACACGTCAGCACCGGCGGGAATGCCTCCGCCGGCCGCCCAGCGCAAACACACCGCCATTGGGCGTTGATCCGGATGCTGCACTGCCCGATGCGGTCGCCCCCCCGGTGCCTCGAAACGATTCAACGGCGGATGGCGCAGGTCGACGAGCCGCGTCGCCGCCTGGAGCTTCGTCAGTGCCTTCGCAGCCTTATGGTCGAACGCCCGGAACTCCTTGACCCGTTTACCGGCCATGAAGTCGGACGTCCGCTTGTCCTTACAGTTGCGTATCGGGATCGGGTTCCTCTTGAACCGGCTCCTCAGGGAGGCGCATCCGCCAAGAGCGATCCTCCTCAAGTTCGAAATCCCGCTGCCTCGGGAAATCGATCGGCCGGCCGAACGCTCAGGCATGACAACCCCCACCCCCCCACGCACAGCGTGGGGCGGATGGGGGCGGGGTCAGCGGACGGCCGTCAGGTGGTCTCGTGGGCTTCCTGCGCGACCTCTTCCTCCTGGACCCGGCCGGCGGCGGCGCGGCGGGCCAGGAGGTGGCCGGTGGCGACGACGGCGATGGCGCCGATGATCGGGGCCGCCGTGTGCAGCCAGTTGGCGTTCGCCTCGATCCAGTGGTGCACGGTCGGGTCGGTGACCATGACCTCACCGGCGATGTAGCCGAGCAGGGCCGCGCCGAAGGTGACGATGATCGGGAACCGCTCGATCATCTTCAGGATGAAGGCGGAGCCGAACAGGATCAGCGGGATGCTGATGAGCAGGCCGAGGATGAGCAGCACCACGCTGCCATGCGATGCCGCGGCGATGGCGATGACGTTGTCCAGGCTCATCACCACGTCGGCGATCACGATGGTCTTGACCGCGGCGAACAGGGTCGTGCCGCCGGACATACCGCCGTGGCTCTCCTCCTCCGGCATGATCAGTTTGACCGCGATCCACAGCAGCAGAAGACCACCGGCGATCTTCAGGAAGGGAATCGCCATGAGATACACGATGAACGTCGCGAAAATGACACGCAGGGCGATGGCGGCACCGGCCCCCAGCACGATGCCCATCTTCTTCTGGTGATCCGGCAGCGAGCGGCACGCCAGCGCGATGACCACCGCGTTGTCGCCGCTGAGCAGGATATCGATCCAGATGATTTGAAGAAGCGCCACCCAGAAGGCGCTGTCCGTGAATTCCATTGTCCTATCCCTCGTCCAGGTTGGCCCGGACACGACGGACGCTGCCCCCGGCTCCCCGAAGCCGGAGGTGACGCTCACGCGGCGGCACGCGCGGGAAGGATCGGACGGGACCACATCCGATGAACATGGTCATCGGATCCTCCAGGTGCGTTCCGGCCCGTCGGCCAAAGGCATGTGAAGGTATCCGACATCGCGGTCGACGGCTCGACCGCCAGAGGGGCCCGGATCCGGTTCTGGTATACAGCATGCCTAATGCCGCGTCCACTGATTTTCCCGAACTCAATTATCAGTGGTCCCAGCCTTTGACAGTGTCGCCGGACGGCAGCCGTCCCGGCGCAAAACCGCCGATGTAATAGTGAGTGCCGCCGGTCGGCGCCAGTCCATAATGCGCCGCAGCACGGCCTCGCCCACCCGGGCGGTGCGCAGCCGTCGTATGGCAGCCTTGAGAGAACCGCCGTCAGGCGGCTCCGACGGTGGCCGCGGCGGGAGCGGCCTGGCCGGCGGCAAGCCTCTCGTACAGGGCGAGATAGCGCTCCACCGACCGGTCCAGCCCATGGCGCGCGCGCGCCGCGGCGCGGCAGGCATCGGGGTCGATGCGCTCGGCCTCGGCGATGGCATCGGCCATCTCGCGGACATCATTGACGAGGAATCCCGTCACCCCCGGATCGACCACGTCGACGAGGGCGCCCGACGGAAAGGCCACCACCGGCGTGCCGCAGGCCAGCGCTTCCATGGCCACCAGCGAACCGGTCTCGGCCACCAGGCTGGGGGCAAGCAGACAGCGCGCGGCCCCCAGCATCCAGCGTTTGCGGGCAAAGCCGACGGGACCGAGGAAGCGGCGCCGGACACGGTCCAGGCGCGGCTCGATGGTCTCGCGGAAATACCGCCGGTGTTCGGGATAGGGCTGCACCTCCCCGGCCAGCAGGAACTGGATGTCGGCCAGCGCCGCGGCGTCGAGCGCGTGGTGAAATCCCTTTTCCGGGCAGATCCGGCCGAGTCCGACGGCGAACCGCCGCTTCGGGATGCGGATGGCCAGCCGATCCACGGGAACCCCGTTCTCGATGGGGTCGAGCAGCCGCAGGTCCGCCGGCGCGCCGCGCACCTGCGCGCGCGACACGCCGTGCAGATGGGTGTCCGGCCGCGCCGGAGTCAGCGCCGCCGGGGGATAGTGGTCAAGCGGCAGGTGCAGCGTCACCAGTGCCGGCGGTCCCGGCGGCGGCAGATAGGCGTGGAAATCGACGCCGTGCAGGTGCACGAGGTCGACCGGGTGGCGCTCCAGCGCCTGCGCCACGGCGGCGCGCACGCGGGCGTGGACGGCGGCCCGTACGGCGTGATCGACGACACCGCGCACCCGCGGGACCGGCAGCAAGGTGCCGGCAACGGCGGAGCCCTCGCAGGCGATCACCAGCGAGGTGTGGCCGCCGCCCGCCAGAGCCCGGTCGAGCGCCGCCACCACCTGCTCCGCACCGCCCACCGAATCGGGCCCGACGGCGTTGAAGGGATAGGCGACGGACAGTACCGTCAGGGTCATCGCACACCCTCCGTTTCCGGTGCGGCCGGGATCTCATGCGCCGGGAGCCGCCGCGGCCGTTTCGTCATGGCATCCCCCGGTCAATCCGCCGCCGCCGCGGTCAGGCTCCGGGCGGGCGCGTAGCGGTGCACCATGTCGGCGCAGAAGCGGGCGAACTCCTCCTTCACCTGCGGCGGGCTGGTGTGGTGGGGTTCGATGCCGCGGTGCTCCGGCGTGAAGCAGAAGGTGACCGTGACGTCGAAGTCGGCCAGGGCCTCCATCTGCCGGTCGAACCAGTCCAGCGCGCCGTCGCGGTAGCTGTCGGCCCAGGACAGGCCGGTGCGCAGGTGGGTGACACCCAGGTCCTTCATGCGCGCCACCGCCTCGTCCAGGCGGTGGTCGCGGAAGTGGAACCACTGGCACAGCCCCATGGCGGGGGCGAACCTGCGGAAGGTGCGGTAGGCGGGCTTCTCGGTGCCGTCCTCGCGCACCAGCCCCATGTAGAAGTGCCGGTAATAGCTGGACCCCTCGGCCTCGCGGTGGCGGGTGGTGGCCGGCCAGGCGCGCGGCAGGTCGAACAGGCTGTACCAGTGGATGCGCGGGGCGCGGCCGATCAGCAGTTCCGCCGTGCGCTGCAGGCCCCAATCCTGCACCTCCTCCGCGCCGAAGGTGCTGACCCCCACCTCGGACACCCACAGGGGCCGGTCGGTGACGGCCCGGATCTCATCCAGCTTGGCCGGCCACTCGTGGATCTGCCAGTGGTTCCAGTCCAGCGGGAAGCCGTGCACCGCCACCGCGTCCACCGCGTCCAGAACCCCCTGCCCCTTCATGTTGGCCATGAATCCCGCGTCGATGGGCGAGATGCCGCCCAGCACCCGGGGCAGGCGGGGATTGGCCGCGGCGATGGCGTCGGCGGCGCACTTCACCATGTCCGCGAACCGCGTCCACTCCGGATCGAGCTGGAAATCCCAGTGGGACTTGTTGTTGGGCTCGTTCCAGAGCATCACCGCTTCGATCATGCCTCAGTCCTCTCGGTTGGGGCCGGGGGCGGACCCGGAAGACGGATACACCGGCGTCGCCCACGCGGAGCGGTCACCGACACGGCAGACGAACACCTCCTCCTCGGGATGGTCGATCACCCGGAAACCGGCCGAGCGCAGCATGGCCTCGGCGCCGGCGCGGTTGGGAATCCACCAGTTCGTTTCGTCGCCGCAGTACCTGTTCTCGACGAAAACCATCCGCGGGTAACCGGGGCGTTCGAAGTGATCCGTCTCCCAGAAGTGGTAGTCGTCGCGAACGGGCTCCACATCGGACGCACCGCGCATCATCGACTGGAACACCACGAGATCACCGGCCACGTGTTCGCGGATGAGGTCGAGCGCCAGCAGCGGGTGGCGCAGGTGGTAGAACACGCCCATGAACAGCACGAGGTCGAAGCGTTCGCCGAGTTGCGCCACGTCGTAGACCGACAGCCGGCGGAACTCGATGTCCGCTCCCGACACTTCGGCGGCGAAGCGGGCCTGGGCCAGATAGGCGTCGTCGTAATCGACGCCGACCACGCGCGCCGCCCCGCGACGCTTCATCTCGATGGAGTAGAAGCCGCCGTTGCAGCCGATGTCGAGCACGCTCATCCCCGACAGGTCCTGCGGGATGGCATGGGCGAAGCGCTGCCACTTCACGCGCGGGTAGTCGCCGAGGAAATGGTCGGGCGCGGTCTGCACGCCCTTGAGGTCGATGTTGTGGAACCACTGCCCGAGTTCGCGAACCCGGCGTTCGATGGCTTCCGGTGTCAGCACGCCGTTCTCCCCCGTCATCACTCTGCGGCCTCCGGAAGCGCCCGGCTGAGCAGGCCGATGGCCGCGCGGTATCCCCGGACGGTGCCGACGTCCACGTAGGAGGTGCCGGCGCGCACCGCCACCGCTTCCCCCCCTTCATCGATGTAGGCGTTGACCAGGGTGCCGATGTACTCGTCCCGTTCGCCCCGGCCGCGCCACAGGGCGTGCAGGTCGTGGAACACGCGCCCCGGCATCTTGAACGCCCCCCAGATCCAGCGCGTGCCCGCATCGAGGTGTTTCACCCGGATCTCCCGGACACGGCCGGCCTCGTCGGTCACCACCGCATCGAACAGCTCCGGCCGGTCCACCGGGAACAGCAGAAACGACAGCCGGTCGTCGGGCAGCGCCGCCAGCGCGTCCTCGGGGAACCACACAGTGTCGGGCAGGCCGATCATCACCGGCTCCGACGGGTGGATCAGGTGGTGCGCGCGGAACAGCGCGTCGCACAGCCCGCCGGGGCGCGGCTGCACCACATAGGCGAAGTCGGCCCCGTCCAGCCGGTTGCCGTAGTATTGCAGGATGTCGAATTTCCCCGGGGCGATGACGAAGGCGATCTTGTCGGCCCCACCGCGCAGCATTCGCTCCACCAGATATTCGCTCACCGCCCGCGGCCGCTCGGTGCCGTTCTCCAGGCGACTGCCGACGGGCAGCAGCTCCTTGGAGAAGGCCAGCGGCTGTATGCGCGTGCCGCTGCCGGCGGCCGGGATGATGCCCCACATGGCTCGGGATGCTCCTGCTGCGCGAGGATGAAAGGAACCGGTCAGCTCTGCCCGCCCGCCGCCGGCCCGCCGCACTGGTCGAGCAGGTTGCGCAATTCGGCCACACGGTGCTCGGCGGTGTGCTCGGCCAGCGCCCGTTCCCGCGCGCGACGGCCCAGACTGGCCAGATGGTCGCGCGGCAGCGACATGGCCGTGGTGACGTCATCCGTCTCCCTGGCCACCAGGATCTCCCGCCCCGGCTCGAAGAAGCTCTCCAGCCCCTCCCAGGCGTCCGAGACGATGGCGGTGCCGCAGGCGGCCGCCTCGAACAGGCGGCCCGACGGGCACCACCCCATGCGCTTCATGGCCGCCCGCGTGACGTTCAGGGTCAGGGTGGAGGACGCGAAGAAGGCGGGGTGCTCCGACGGCGGCAGATGGCGGACGAAGAAGATATTCTTCGTCCACGGGAAGGTGTCGGGATACTGGGCGCCGCCGATCACGAAACGCCGCCGGGTCAGCCGGCGCGCCGGTTCGACGAAAAGCTGCTCCACCGCTTCCTGGCGGTCGGCGGCGTAGGTGCCGAGGTAGGAGAGGTCGGCCATGTAGTCCTGCACCGCGTCGACCGGCCGGTGCACCTCAGGGTCGACCCAGCCGTACAGCGGCCGGGCCAGCCGCGCCCCCAGCCGGTCGCGCAGCGCGTCCAGCGCCGCTCCGCCGGTGTAGCTGAGCACCAGGTCGAAGCCGCCCAGCCCGTCGGCGGGCAGGTAGTCGGGCCGCTCCCCGGCTTCCAGCCGCGCCAGGGTCACCGGCGTGTCCAGATCGTAGTAGACCTTGCGCGCCGCGTTCGAGGCCAGCACCAGCGCCGCAGCCGCCGCACCGTCCGGACAGTAGGAGGTCACCATGGCCACGTCGGCGTCGGCCACCTCCCGCTCCGCCACTGCGGATGCCCCGGTCCAGTCGCGGTACAGCACCAGGTCGCCGCCGGGAATCTCGCCGTAGTCGCGCGCCTCGGCGTAGTAGGGCACGTCGCGCTCGAAGAACACCACCCGGTGCCCCCGCCGCGCCAGGGCTTTGACCAGCCCGCGCCACAGCGTGGCGTGGCCGTTGCCCCAGGAAGAGCTGATGGTCAGCCCGAAGATGACGAACTTCATGGTCCCGCCCCGATCTTGCGGTCATCGATGGAAGCATTGACGTGCAGGACCCGCGGGCCCCATCCGTCCACCGATAGAACACTGATGGCGGCGGGCGAGACTTCAATACGCAGAAACAAATCGATGGGTACCCCGAGGTAATACGCCAGGACGGCCCGAATGGGATCCCCGTGCCCGACGACCACGTGGACCCCGCCGGGATCGTCGTCGCACAGGCGGTTGAGGAACCCGACGGCCCGCGCCTGCACCTCGGCGATCGTCTCGCCGCCGGGCGCCCGGACCCGCGACCGGGCGCCGTTCCAGCGCCGCCACTCCGGATCCTCCTCCAGATCCGCGAAGCTGCGGCCCGACCAGGCGCCGAAATCCACCTCCAGCAGGGCATCGGCGGTGCGCAGTTCCAGGCCGAGCGCGTCCGCGACGGGGGTTGCGGTCTCCACGGTCCGGCGCAGCGGGCTCGCCCACACCGCATCGACGCGCCGGCCGCGGTAATGACGGGCAAGCGCCGCCGCCTGAGCGCGGCCCTCCTCGTTCAGCGGCACGTCCAGGCGTGCGGCCAGTCCGCGGCCGATCCAGTCGTGATCCCCGTGGCGGATGAGGTGGAGCGTCGTCATGCCGGCACCCCGCTCAGCAGGGATCGCCGGACAGGATGAAGCGTTCGGTGCGCAGACGGGCCTCGGCGTCGGTGAACTGGACCGGGGGGGATTTCATGAAGTAGGCGGACGGCCCCTCCAGCGGCCCGCCGATGCCGCGGTCCAGGGCCAGCCGGGCGCAGCGCACCGCGTCGATGACGACACCGGCGGAGTTGGGGCTGTCCCACACCTCCAGCTTCAGGTCGATGGCCATGGGAACCCCGCCGAACGCCGTGCCTTCCATGCGGATGTGGCACCATTTGCGGTCCTCCAGCCACGGCACGTGGTCGGACGGGCCGATGTGGCAGTCCCGCCCGGCCATGGGCCGGCCGAGCTGGCTGGTGACGGCGCGGGTTTTGGAGATCTTCTTCGATTCCAGCCGCTCCCGCTCCAGCATGTTGAGGAAGTCGGTGTTGCCGCCGAAGTTGAGCTGGTAGGTGCGGTCCAGGCGCACGCCGCGCTCGCGGAACAGGTTGGCCAGCACGCGGTGCACGATGGTGGCGCCGACCTGCGATTTGATGTCGTCGCCGATCAGCGGCACCCGCCGCTCGGTGAAGCGGCGGCTCCAGGCGGGGTCGGAGGCGATGAAGACGGGGATGCAGTTGACAAAGGCGCAGCCGGCCTCCAGCGCCTGTTCGGCGTACCAGCGAGTCGCCTCCTCCGACCCGACCGGCAGGTAGGAGACGAGCACGTCGGTGCGCGTCCGCTTCAGGACGGCGGCGACGTCGACCGGTGCCGCGTCGGATTCCGGAACCTCGTCCTTCAGATAGCGGCCGAGCCCGTCCAGCGTCGGCCCGCGCAGCACCGGCACGCCCAGGTGCGGCACCTCGGCAAAGCGGACGGTGTTGTTGGGAGCGGCGGCGATGGCCTCCGACAGGTCGCGGCCGACCTTGGCGGCAGCGACGTCGAAGGCGGCGGAGAACGTCACGTCGCCCACGTGGTAGCCGCCGAGGCGCACATGCATCAGCCCGGGGACGTCGGCGTCGTCGGGCGTGTCCCGGTAATGGTGCACCCCCTGGACCAGGGACGAGGCGCAATTGCCGGCACCGACCAGCGCCACCCGCACCCCGGCGCCGCCGGCCGGACCCTGTCCCACACCCGTCATCCCCGCCACCCGCTTGTTCCGGTCACCGATCCCCGAGGCATTCCCGGGGTGAACGAAGCATGGGCCGGGCGGTTCCGCCCGTCACCCGGTGCGGATGGGCACCCCCAACCGGGGCAGGAGAAAGGTCAATCGGCCAAAGGTCCGGGGCGGCCACCCGGCCAAGCCGCTTGTATCCGCCGGTTGCCGGTGGAACAATCCGTCCACCTGCGGTTCAACGCCCCACCAGCCGAGAGAGAGACCCTGCCGATGCGCACCCTGCTCCTCGCCGCCGTCGTCGCCGGCATGACCCTGCACGCCCCCGGGCACGCCATGGCCCAGACCACCCCGGTCGAGCCGGCCCCGCCGCCTGCGGAAACCTACAGCGCCGACGCCGTGGTGGCGGCGACCGCCGCCGGCATCATCGGCGGGCTGGTGATCGCCTACTTCATGCCGCCGGGCGCGCTGATCGCCGCCGGGAACGGCGTCGCGGCCGGGCTGGGCGCCGCCGGGGCCGCCATGGGCCAGGGGCTGACGGCCGCGGGCAGCGCGCTGGGCCAGGGGATGACCATGGCCGCCGGCGCCGTCAGCCGCGGCGCCGCGACGGTCGGCGGCTGGATGGGCGGCGCCGCGGCACCCGCCGCGACAGCCCTGTAAGGACGCCTCCGGCACCCCCGTCGCGCCATGCCCCAGTCCATCACCACGCTCACCGTCGAAACCCGCGGCCAGGGACTGGTGGAGATCACCGCGCCAGTGGCCCGCTGGCTGGCCGGCCGGCGGTGCGGGACGGGGTTGCTGACGCTGTTCTGCCGCCACACCTCGGCGTCCCTGGTGATTCAGGAGAACGCCGACCCCGACGTGCGCACCGACCTGGAACGCTTCTTCAAGCGTCTGGTGCGTGAGGACCCGGCGCTCTACGAGCACACGGCGGAAGGGCCGGACGACATGCCGGCCCACATCCGGGCCGCCCTGACGGGCGTCCAGCTCTCCATCCCCGTCGAGGACGGACGGATGGTGCTGGGCACCTGGCAGGGCATCCACCTGTTCGAACACCGCACCCGCCCGCACAGCCGGCAGGTGGTGCTGCACCTGCTGGCGGATTGAACGGGCGGCATCAGGAGGCGCGGCGCAGCCGCTCCAGCAGGCCCTTGGTGGCGAAGCCGTCGGGCACCAGGCCGGCGGTGGCCTGGAAGCGGCGCAGGGCGTTGCGGGTGTTGGCGCCGATCAGCCCGTCCACCGGGCCGGGCTCGAAGCCCAGCGTCGCCAGGCGCTGCTGCACCTCCTCGCGCTCCTCGCGGGTCAGCGGCTGCTCGTGGCGCGGCCAGCCCGCCCGGATGCCCTCGCGACCGGCGATGCGGTCGGACAGGACCGCCACCGCCAGGGCGTAGCTGGTGGAGGGGTTGTAACGCATGATCGCGCGGAAATTGTCGCGCACCAGGAAGGCCGGGCCCTGGTGGCCGCCCAGCACCAGGATCGCTGCGGTCCCCTCACCTTGCAGCGCCGCGCCGCCGGCGCCGCGCACGCCCAGGCGCCGCCATTCGGCGATGGGCTTGGTGATGGTCAGCTCCGCCTCCTCGTAGGGGAAGCCGGACGGCAGCACCACCTCCTGCCCCCAGGACTCGCCGGTCTTCCAGCCGTTGGCCTTCACGAAGCGGGCGGTCGATCCGAAGACGTCGGGCAGGCTGCCCCAGATGTCGCGGCGGCCGTCGCCGTCCTCGTCCTGAGCGTGGGCAAGGAACACGGTGGGCATGAACTGGGTCTGCCCCATGGCCCCGGCCCAGGAGCCGGTCATGCGGTCCGGCGCGATGTCGCCGGATTGCAGGATCTCCAGCGCCGCCAGCAGCTCGCGCCGGAAATAGTCGGCGCGGCGCCCCTCGTAGGCCAGCGTGGTCAGGGCGTCGATCACCGAGAAGCCGCCGGTCTGCCGGCCGTAATCGGTCTCGATGCCCCAGAAGGCGACCAGGATCTCCGGCGGCACGCCGAACTCGCCGGACACGCGGTTCAACAGGCGGGCGTTCTCCTGCAACCGCTCGCGGCCCTGGCGCGCCCGCTGGTCCGATACGGCGCTGTCCAGATAGGTCCAGACCATGCGGTTGAACTCCGCCTGGTTGCCGTCAAGCTGGCGCACCCGGTCCTGCAAGCGGACATTGGCGAAGGCCCGGTCGAAGGTGGCGGCGCTGACGCCGCGGGACAGCGCGTCGCGCCGCAGCTCGGCCAGCCAGTCCCGGAAGCTCTGCGGCTTGCGTGCCGGCACCTGCACCGCCGACGCGGCGGCAGTCGCCGTGCCGCCGGACCCGGTGGCGGTGGCGGCCTCGGGGGCGGTCCCGGTCGTCTGGCACCCGGCCAGAACGCCGGCAGCGAGAAGGACGCGGACGGAAAGGGAACTGATCGGACGCATGCGCCTTGCACCGGTGGTGGTGGATGGACCGCAGGTTAGGCATGCCGGGGCCGGGGCTCAACGGGCAAAAGCGGCCGGGGACCGCCACCGCCCCGAAACATTGCGGAATCGGGCCGGAGTCCCCATATGATCACTCAGCCGGCCAGGGCCGCCCCCCCCCCCCCCCGAAAGACATCGTGTTTACCAATGCGGAGCGCGGCTCCGCTCGCACAGCCATGCCGTATCTTCCAACCATCGACATCACGCCGCAGATTGCCCTGCTGCTCCGGCACGGCGCCTTGCGCCTGCAACCGGGGCAATGGGTCAGCGGGGAGAAGGGCCGGGGCCGCTACCTGCGCACCGACCCGCGCACCGGCGTCACCTACGTGAGCTGGGTGCGGCCCGGCGACGACTGGCAGTCCGCCGCCGGCCGGTTCCGGCGCGCCTGCCGCAAGGGATTCGTCGGCAAGTACCGGCCCCTCTATGAGGCGGAGAAGGAGCGTCGTCGGCGCGACCGCGCGGCGGCGGCGTGACCGGCGCCGCCGCACACCCGATCCATCTGGGCACGGCCGGCTGGTCGGTGCCCCGGGCGGTGGCCGACGCGTTCCCCGGCGACGGCACGCACCTTCAGCGCTACGCCCGCATCCTGCCGGCGGCGGAGATCGACACCTCGTTCTATCGACCCCACAAGCCGGACACCTACGCCCGCTGGGCCGCCGCGACGCCGCCGGGCTTCCGCTTCGCCGTCAAGCTGCCCCGCGCGGTGACCCACGAGTGCCGGCTGGTCGACGCCATGGCCCCGCTGGACCGCTTTCTGGGAGAGGCCGGACGTCTGGGCGACCGGCTGGGGCCGCTGCTGGTGCAGCTTCCCCCGTCGCTGCGCTTCGACGCAGCCGTCGCCGACGCCTTCTTCACCGACCTGCGGGCACGGTTTTCCGGCGACGCGGTGTGCGAGCCGCGCCACCCCTCCTGGTTCGTGCCCGCGGCGGAGCGCCTGCTGGCGGAGCACCGCGTCGCCCGGGTCGCCGCCGATCCGTCCCCGGCACCCGGGGCCGACGTGCCCGGCGGCTGGGACGGGCTCGTCTACGTGCGCCTGCACGGATCGCCGGAGATGTACCGCTCGGCCTACCCGGCGGCCGCCCTGGACCGCATCGCCACGCTGCTGCGCGCCGACGCGGCGCTGCGGCCGGTGTGGTGCATCTTCGACAACACCGCATTGGGCCACGCCACCGCCGACGCCCTGGCGATCCGCGACCGGCTCACCGCAGGGTGGCCGAGCGTATGAGTTGACGGCCCCCCGACTTCGCGCTCCCATGGCGGAAACGGGAGTTTGCGAACAATCAGCGGGAGGAACCGATCATGCCCCAGCCCTTCCCCATCGACCCGCAGGGCGAGCGGGGCTTCACCGTAGAGGCCGCGGCCATGAAGTTCGGCCCCGGCATGCTCGCCGAACTGGGCCTTGACGCCCGGTCGCTGGGGCTGCGCCGGGTCGCCGTGTTCACCGAACCCAACGTGGCGGAGACGCCTCCCTTCCGGTCGGCGGTGGACAGCCTGCGGCGGGAGGGGGCCGATGTCGTGCTCTTCGACGGCTGCCGGGTGGAGCCGACCAGCGCCTCCTTCCTGGAGGCTGCCGCATTCGCCCGCGACGGCGCCTTCGACGGCTTCGTGTCGATCGGCGGCGGATCGGTCATCGACACCGCCAAGGCGGCCAACCTCTACGCCACCCACCCCGCCGATTTCCTGGCCTACGTCAACAAGCCGCTGGGCGAGGGCCGGCCGGTGCCGGGGCCGGTGCGGCCCCACATCGCCTGCCCCACCACCTGCGGCACCGGCAGCGAGACCACGGGCGTCGCCATCTTCGACCATGTGGAGCGCCGGGTGAAGACGGGAATCTCGTCCCGCCACCTGCGCCCGACCCTGGCGGTGGTCGACCCGACGACCACCTACAGCCTGCCGGCGGGCGTCGTCGCCTCGACGGGCTTCGACGTGCTGACCCACGCCATCGAATCGCACACCGCCCGCCCCTTCCGCACCCGGCCGCGCCCCGACGGCCCGGCGGCACGGCCGCCCTACCAGGGGGCCAACCCATGGTCGGACATCGGCAGCCTGGAAGCGATCCGTCTGGGCGGCCGTTACCTGGAGCGCGCCGTCGCCGATCCCGGGGATCACGAGGCGCGCGATGCGCTGATGTTCGCCGCGACGCTCGCCGGCCTCGCCTTCGGCAACGCCGGGGTGCACATCCCCCACGCCATGTCCTATTCCGTCGCCGGCATGAACCACGCGTTCCGCGCCGCCGGCTATGAATCGGCACCGCCCATGGTGCCGCACGGCCTGTCGGTGGTGCTGAACGCACCCGCCGCCTTTCGCTTCACCGGACCCGCCGCCCCCGATGCCCACCGGCGCGCCGCCGCCGCGCTGGGCGCCGACCCCGGCGGCACCGGGCCGGAGGAAGCCGGAGCGGCGCTCGCCCACCGGCTGATCGCCCTGATGCGAGCAACCGGCCTGCCCAACGGCCTGTCGGCTCTCGGCTACGGGGCGGCGGACATCCCGGCGCTGGCCGCCGGCGCCGCCGCGCAGCAGCGCCTGCTGTCCATCGCCCCCTGCCCGGTGGGCGAGGAGGAGTTGCGCGCCCTTTACGCCGACGCGATGGTGTACTGGTGAGACGTTATCCCTCCGCGAACGCCTCGGGGCGGCGGCGCAGGGGATCGGCGGTGGAGCGCAAGACGCGGTAGGCCCAGCCGGAATGGCGCGCCTGCCAGTACTGCGCCTGGGCCTGCGCCGCCTCGGGCGATGGCAGCGCCGGATGGGCAGGGGCGGCGTCCGGCGTCACCGCCGCCGCGTCATAGGCGGCGGCGATGGTGATCCAGTCGGCATCGTCCCGGCGGGCTGTGCGGACCGTCAGCACCACCCCGTCGAAGGTGCGGATGATGGCGGTCGCCGCGTCGGCGAACAGATCGGGGTCGGCGCGCCGCACATCCTCGAACGAGACATAGGCGAGCGCCCCGACGACCTCCTCCACGGCTGACGCGCGCGGCTCGGCACCGCCGGGAAGGCCCTCGGCGGTGAAGGTGCGGGTCTGCGGATCGGGCCGGCTGACGGTCACCGCGCTGCCGTCGGACTGGCGGATCTCCACCGCCATCACCCGGTCGCGCGGTATCTGCGGCATGCGGCGGTCCAGCCAGCGCAAAGGGTCGCTGTCGGGCGGCACCACCCGGCCGCGGGCCAGCCACGACCGCTCCTCCCCCGCCCGGCGGACATAGTGGGTGCCGCCGCCGCCCGGCGTCGCGGACGCCGTCTTGCCCAGCAGCAGCGACGCCAGGGGCTTGCCGTCCACCCCCTCCAGCACGACGGCCGTGGAGCCGGCGCCCGGCCCTGCGTCCTCCACGCCGATGCGGGGGTAGAGATCGGCCAGGGCGGTGCGCGGCTCCACCGCCGTCATGTCCGCCAGGGCCACCACCAGGCCCTTCACCGCGTCCATATCGGCGGGATAGCCGTCCTTGTCCGCCACCACCCACGCCCCGTCCGCCGCGCGGGTCACGCCGACCCGGCCGCGGGACGTGGCAATCTCCAGCCGGGCCACGTCGTTGATCCGCTCCTTCAGGCCGGGGAACAGGGTACCGGCGGCGGCCGCGTCGACGCCGGTCGGCCCGGTGCGGGTCACCGCGACGGCCGCGGCGGCGACGGTGACGGCGGTCACCAGCGCCAGCACCGCCAGGGATGTGTTGCGCATCGCGTCCTCCTCGCTCCTACTCGCGCACCAGCCGGGCGCGGCGGTGGGCCCGCCAGCCCGCCATGACCACCGCCAGCAGCGCCACGGCCAGCGGCACGGCGACGATGTTGACCGCCTTGACGGTGGCCGACAGCCGCTCGATGTCGCGGTTCAGGCTGTGCTGCACCGCCCGCAGCTCCTTGCGGATGCGCACGACCTCGCCGCGGAAGCGGTCGATGGCCGCCTGCTCCTCCGCCGACAGCAGCGGCCCGGCGGCGGCCCTGGCCTTGCCCTGAAGCTCGGCGATGCGGGTTTCGGTGTCGCGCAGTTCGGCCTCCAGCTCCTGCTCGCGGGCGAGCATCTCGCGGTTGGCCTCGCGGCGCAGGTCCTGCACCAGGACGAAGGGCCGCTGCGAGCCGGCGCGACCGCGCAGGGCGATCAGGTCGGCCGATCCCGCCAGGTTCTCCACCGCGTTCAGCACGAAGTCGCCGTTGCCGGCAAAGGGCATGGCCAGTGACTGGCCGAGCAGCGCCTGATCCTCCACCCAGAACCGGTCCTCCAGCAGGTCGCTGTCGGCCACCACGATCAGGTTGGCCGGGCCGTCGGCGCTCGCCCGGTGCGGAGCGGGGGGTGCCGGGGGCTCCCCATCGCCGGCCTCGCCCTCCTCCCCATCGTCGGCGCGCGGCGGGCCGTCGGGGAAGGCGGAGGTCAGCGGTCCCGACAGGCGGGCCGCCAGCACGTGGCGGGAGCCCTCGCCGCTCAGGCCGGCCAGCAGCTTCTCCGGCTCCGGCCGGCCCATGAGCTGCGCCACCGGCACCAGCCGGCCGGCAGCCGACGATGTCAGCAGCGGCGTCAGGGTCAGGCGCGATCCCTCCTTCAGCGCCAGGCTGCCGGCGGAGGCGAGGTTGACGACGCCGAGGTCGGCGGTCACCACGTCGTCGCGCGCCCGGCCGGCCTCTCCCACCGCCAGCCAGGCGGCGTAGGGCAGCGTCCGCCGGCCGGTGCTGACGGAAATGGCGATCTGCGGGTCGGCGACGAAGCGGCCGGCCTCCAGGGCGATGCCCCAGGCGTCGAACAGCTCCGGCAGCGCCGCCGCCCGATCGGCCACGGGGTTGGGCATGCCGCCGGGGCCGGCCACCGCCTCGCTCTCCGCCCAGGGATCGACGAAGAACAGGGCCCGGCCGCCGCCCATGACGAATTGGTCGATGGCGTAGAGGGTGCGCGGCGACAGGTCGCGCGGCCGCGCCACCACCAGCACGTCGATGTCCGGGTCGATGGCGCCACCCCCCGGCTGGAGCATGCGCACGTCGAACAGGGCGCGCAGCGTCGACAGCACGGCGTAGGGCCGGGCCCCGCCGCGCATGGCCGCCATCATGCCGCCCGGCCCGTACTCCAGCGGCATGGCGGTCAGCACGCCGACCACCGGCCGCTTCGCCTGCGCCAGGGCGTGGACCAGGCGGGTCAGGTCGTACTCCAGGAACGCCTCGCGCTCCTGCTGGAAGAAGGGGATCACCTCCTGCCCGTCGATGGTGTTGGTGCCGACCAGCCCGAAATAGACCTGCCGGCCGCCGGCGCGGTCCAGGGGCACGCCGGTGATGCCGGCCTCCACGGCGCGGTCCTCGGCATCGGAATAGGGTTCGGGGTCGATCACCTCCAGCCGGACGCGGCCATCGGAGCGGGCCTCGTACTCCTCCAGCAGCTCGCGCACGCGCTGTCCGTACGTGCGCAGCGCCGGGACGTCGCCGGCCAGGCGCTCGGAGAAGTACAGGCGCAGCGTCACCGGCTCGCGCACGCCGGCCAGCACGTTCAACGTGCCGGGAGACAGGGTGTAGAGCCGGTCCGCCGTCAGGTCGAGGCGGGCGTTGCGCAGGGTTGCCTGGGCCAGCACGTTCACCGCCACGAACAGCACGGCGGCCAGCGCCAGGGCGATCAGGGATACGGTCTTGCGGGTCATCGTTACCGCCCTCCCTCAGCCGGCCTTGCCGAGGTCGACGACGACCGCGTTGGCGAACAGCCAGAACGCGATCAGCGACGCGAAGAACACCGCGTCGCGCAGGTCGATGACGCCGTTCATGATCGCCGCGAATCGGCTGAGGAAGCTGAAGGACGCCACCGCGTCCACCAGCGCTGACGGCGCCCAGCCGGACACCGCGTCCAGCACGATGGGGCTGCCCGCCACCGTGAACAGCAGGCACGCCACCACGCCGACGACGAAGGCGACCACCTGGTTGCGGGTCAGCGACGACAGGCAGGCGCAGATGGCCAGATAGCCGCCGGCCATCAGCAGGCTGCCGATGTAGCCGGCCAGCACCACGCCGTTGTCGGGATCGCCCAGCACGTTGACGGTGATCCACACGGGGAAGGTCAGCCCCAGGGCCGCCGCCGTGAAGGCCCAGGCGGCCAGGAACTTGCCGACCACCACGCCGGCCACCTGCACGGGCAGGGTCAGCAGCAGCTCGATGGTGCCCGACCGCCGCTCCTCCGCCCACAGCCGCATGGCCACGGCGGGCATCAGCACGATGTAGAGCCAGGGGTGGAAGGCGAAGAAGGGCTTCAGGTCGGCCTGCCCGCGCTCGAACAGGTTGCCGACGTAGAAGGTGAGGATGCCGGCCAGCAGCAGGAAGCCGACGATGAAGACATAGGCCACGGGGGTGGCGAAATAGCCCGCCAGTTCGCGGCGGAAGACGGGGCCCGCACCGGTCAGCATGGCAGCACCTCCCGCGCCGGCGCGCCGGCCCCCAGAGTGATGCTGCGGAACACGTCGTCGAGCCGACCGGGGGCCGCCATGTGCGGGCCCAGCCGCCAGCCGTGGCCGGTGGGCTCCCCGTCGGCGAGGATGCGGCCGTGGCCGATGACGATGGCCCTGGTGCACACCGCTTCGACCTCCTCCAGGATGTGGGTGGAAATGACGATGGCCTTTTCAGTCGCCATGGAGCGGATCAGCGCCCGCACCTGGTGCTTCTGGTTGGGGTCCAGGCCGTCCGTCGGTTCGTCCAGCACCAGCACGTCGGGGTCGTGCAGGATGGCCTGCGCCAGCCCGACCCGCCGCTTGAATCCCTTGGACAGGGTCTCGATGGGCTGGTGCAGGACCGGCTTCAGCTCCACCAGATCCACCGCACGGTCGATGGCGGTGCGGGCGGCCGCACCGCGCAGGCCGCGCGCCGCGGCGGCGAAGCCGAGGAATCCCGCGGGAGTCATGTCCGGATAGGTGGGCGCCCCCTCCGGCAGGTAGCCGATTCGCCGCCGCGCCTCCAGCGGCCGGGTCTCCACGTCGAAGCCGCAGACCCGCACCCGGCCGGCGGTGGGCGCCAGGAACCCCGTCAGCATCTTCATGGTGGTGGACTTGCCGGCGCCGTTCGGGCCGAGGAACCCCAGGACCGTCCCGCGTTCGACCGCGAAACTGACGTCGTCGACGGCGGTAAAGGCGCCGAAGCGTTTCACCAGGCTTTCGATCACGATCATCGCCATGCGAAGTCGGTATCCCTGTTGAGTGAACCAATCGACAGCGTGTGGGGCCTTAGCCCTACCGGGCGGCAAGCTCAAGCATCATTTTCACCCGCAGGCCGGCGACGCGCCGTTCGCCGGCCGGGACCGTCGACAGGGAGAAGGGCGCGATGGCAGGCAGCGGAGAGGGTATGGAACTGACGGGCAGCTATCACATCCCCGCGGACCGCCACCGGGTCTTCGCCGCCCTGTGCGACCCCGGCGTGCTGAAGTTCTGCGTGCCCGTGTGCGAGCATGTGACCCGCCTGTCGCAGACCGAGTACGCCGCCCGCGTGATCGCCCGCATCGGCCCCCTGAAGGTCGGCTTCGACAGCCGCCTGACCGTCGATCCCATCGATCCGCCCCACGTCTACACCCTGGTCGGCGAGGGCCGCGGCGGCCTGGCCGGCATGGTGCGCGCCGTCGCCCGCATGCGCCTGGAAGAGGTCGGCGACGGCCACACCCGCGTCACCTACACCGCCACCGCCGACCTGGGCGGCCGGATCGCGGCGCTGGCCGGGCGCCTGGTGCGCTCCAGCGCCACCGGCTACGCCGACCGCTTCTTCGCCCGCTTCACCGAGGCGGTGGCCGCCTTCGAGTGGGTCGGGGAGCACGGGGACCGCAACGCCCCCTGAAACGGCCGGAAAACGATCCGTTCCATTGGTTTCCGGCCGTGAAACCCGACAGATCAATGCTTTGCATTGATCGATCGGGTCATACCGTCAGGGTCCCTCGGCGCGCAGCGACAGGGTGACGCGCCGGTTGCGCGCCCGGCTTTCGGCGTCGGTCTCGGGGACCAGCGGGCGGGTGTCGGCGTAGCCAACCGCCGACAGGCGGTGCGGCGGCAGGCCCAGCCCCTCCAGCAGACGCACCACCGCGGCGGCGCGCGCCGCCGACAGTTCCCAGTTCGAAGGAAAGCGCGGGGTGGCGATGGGAATGGCGTCGGTGTGCCCTTCCACCACCACCTCGCCCGGCGTGGCCGCCAGCACCGGGGCCAGGCGCGCCAGCAGGTCGCGGCCGGACGGGGACAGGTCGGCCTGCCCCGGCGCGAACAGGATGGCGTCGCCGATGACGATGCCGACGCGGTTGTGCTGCACCGTCACCGCGACGCCCGCGGGCATGCCTGCCTGTTCCAGCCGCCGCCGCCAGCGGTCGGCCAGCGGCTCCGGCGCGCTGGCCGCCACCTCGTCCTCGCGCAGGCGGGGGCCGTCGGGGGCCGGCTCCCGGAGCGGTTCCCCGGGCGGTGCGGGCGGCACGGGAGTGGCGGGGGTCAGGCTGCGCACCCGGTCGTCGGCCTCGACCGGTTCGGGGACGGTGACCAGCGGCTGTTCGGGCGGCAGCGGCGCATCAGGGGTCAGGTCCTTCACCGTGGCCAGGGCCAGCAGCATGACGAACACCGCGAACAGCAGGGTCACCAGGTCGCTGTAGGTGACCAGCCACAGCTCGTCCTCGTCCGGCGGCGTGCCGGAACCGTTGCTGCGCACGGTCATCCAGGGCGGGACCGCCGGCTCCGGCGGCCGTTCCGGTTCGCGACGGGGCGGGCCGCCACCGGGGCCGCCTCCCGGGCCGCCACCGGGGCCGTGATCACGCGGCGCCATGGAGTTCGTCCCGGCGTTCGCGCACGAACTCGGCCAGCGCCTCGGCCACGATGGTCGGCGAGCGGCCCAGGCGCACCAGCAGCACCCCTTCCAGCAGCACGTTCAGCGCCGCGGCCCGGCGCGCCGTGCGTTGCTCCAGCTTGATGGCGATGGGCTTGAAGACGATGTTGGCCAGCACCACGCCGTACAGCGTCGTGGTCAGCGCCACCGCCATGTTCATGCCGATCTGCTCCACCGTGGCCGCACCCAGGTGCTGCATCATTCCCACCAGCCCCACCAGCGTGCCCAGCAGGCCGAACGCCGGGGACAGGGCGGCCAGGGTGCGGAACAGCCGGGCCTGCGCCGCCTCCTGTTCCGTCATCTTCTGGATGCGCCAGGTCATGACATGCAGGATGTCGTTCACCGGGGCGGCGTCGGCGATGAGCTGCAGCCCCAGGCGCAGAAAGGGGCTGCGCACGCGCCCCGCCCGCTCCTCCGCCTCATGGATCTGGTTGCGCTGCAGCAGGCGGGCGACCTCCACCAGTTCGGCGATGTCGGGGCGGATGTCCTCCTCCTCGCGGAAGATGGTCATCACGGAAACCAGCGCCGCCGCCAGCTCGGAGGTGCGGAAGGCGACCAGCGCCGCCACCAGGATGCCGCCCAGCACGATTCCGAGGCTGGGCGGGTTCCACAGCACCGCCATCCCCTCGCCCATGCCGATGTAGCCGAGGAAGCCCATGGCCCCGGCCATGCCGAGCACCGTCGAGGTCATGATCCCCTTGCCGTTCGGCCGATCGGGCATGGATCACCCCCCTCCGCCGCTCAGCGCAGACGCCCGAACAGGCGCGCCAGGAAGCCCGGGCGCGGCGGCGGTTCGCCCTCCGCGCCACCCTCGGCACCACCCTCCTCCCTTGGAGCGCCGTCCGCCGGGCGGCTTCGATGCGGCGGCGATTCGGCCTCGGTCCGCGCCTCCTCCCGCGCCGCGGCGTCGGCCGCCGTCCCCTGGAACAGGCACACCCCGGCGGCGCGCCCGGCCTCCAGCAGGGCGGGTGTTTCGCACCGCCAGACCGCCAGACGCTGCGCGCCGAACCGCTCCACGCCGGCGCGCAGCAGCGCCGGCACCTCCCCCGCCGGAGCACCATCGGCCAGAACCTTGACGTAGGCGGGCTCGACCCCGCCGGAATCCAGCGTCGCCAGCGCCGCCAGCGGCACATGGTCGATCGCCACCGCCAGCCCCAGGTCGGCCAGGCGGGCGGCGGCGGCGGCGAAACGATCGGCCGAAAGGCCGAGTTCCCAGGCCGCCAGTTCCGCCGTCAGCCGGCGCCGCCGCTCCACCGGTACGGCGCGGGCCAGGGCGGCGAAGCCGTCGTCCAGCACGGTGGCGGTGTGCAGGTCGAAGGCGTAGTCCTCGGTCCCCCGGCTGCGGTCGCGCGCGACGTGGCGCAGCACGCCGCGGTCGAGCAGCGAGGCCACCTCGTGGCGCAGCCAGGCGTCGCGGCGCAGCGACAGCTCCAGCCGCCCCTCCAGCTCGTCCAGGGACACCGCCAGTTCGGTCAGCCGGGGCTGCGGGCCGTCGGGACCGAAAGCCCACAGGGTTTCCTCACGCAGCAGGCTTGCCAGATCGGCGCCGTGCAGCACCCGCTCGACCGCCAGCACCTGATCGAGGGCGGCGGTGGGCACCCGCTCGGCCGCGGCGGCCACCCGCAGGCGGTCGATCGCCGCGGGCGGCACCAGGTCGGCGATCATCCGCTCCAGGTCGCGGGGAAGGTCGTAGGCGGCGACACCCATGGCGCCGAAGCCGTGGCTGCGCAGCAGCCGGGCCAGCGCGCCCGCCCCGCCGGCCAGCAGCGGCGCGGCGGCGGCGGGGGCGAGGATCAGGACACGCGGACCGGGCAGCCGGAACACCTCGCGCGGGCGGTCGCCCAGCCAGCTTTCCAGATAATGGTCGAGGGTCAGGGCGAATCGCGGATCGTTCCCGTGCTCCACCGACCGCAGATCGGCCAGCAGACCCGCCAGCTCCTCCGGCCGGTCGCGCAGGGCGGCGAGCCGAGCCAGCAGGACATGCCCTACGGCTGCCTCAGACATCGTCCACCTTCCACGGTCTGCGAGGTCACGGCGCATCGCGCCAATTCGCCTCGAAATCCCGTTGATCGTGGACCGGAAACGCCGCCACATCAACGCGCAAATGGGCGCGGCGGGGTTGATCGGCCCCTGCCATGCAGCCACCCCCCTTGCCCTTGCCCGCGACATGCCCAACCATCGATAACGTATGGATTTACCGGCGAAGGAGCGGAGCATGGAGGGTGACACCGGGGAGCATGGGCACGGCAAGCTGCGGTTGAGAATCCTGTACGCAGGGGGCTCAGTGGGACCGGGCAAGATCCGCCTGCTGGAGGCGGTGCGCAGCACCGGTTCCATCTCCGCGGCGGCGCGCACGCTGGACATGCCGTTCCGCCGGGCCTGGCAGCTCATCGACACCATGCACCGGGTGTTCCGCGAGCCGGTGGTCCGCGCCAGCGCCGGCGGGCGCACCGGGGGCGGTGCCGAACTGACGGCGCTGGGCGCGCAACTGGTGGAGCGCTACCGCGCCATGGAGCGCGCGGCCGAAGAGGCGGCGCGTCCCCATCTGGAATGGCTGGACCCCATGACGCTGCCCGACTCCGCCCGCGGATCCGGAGACGACCCTTGAAAAATCCCTGAAGACCCGGGCCAAATGGCATGGTGTGCTGCACTGCGGAAGACCGCCGCCATGCCCGATCCCGCCGCCCCCGCTCCCGCCGCGCCTGAATCCGCGGCCGTCCCGGATTCGCTGCTGTTCACGCGCATCGTCGCCCACGCCGCCGCCGAGACCGGGCAGCCGCTGTCCCGCGCCCTGGGGCTGAGCCGCAGTGCCCTGGCCCGCCTGGTGGACCGACACGCACCGGCCTTCGCCGCCACCGTGGCCGCCCTCCCCGCCGACGCCGGACCGGGGGAGGATGAACTTGAGGAGACCGACCTGCGCGCCCTGGTGCTGGAACACCGGGCCGGCGCGGGGGAAGAGGAGGAGTGGCTGGCCGCCATCGTGGCGCGGCGCAGCATGGGTGGCCAGCACCTGTGGCAGGACATGGGATTCGCCAACCGGGGGGAGCTGAACGCCATGTTCCGCCGCCACTTCCCGGCCCTGGTGGCGGCCAACGCCGCCGACATGAAGTGGAAGAAGTTCTTCTACCGCCAGCTCTGCGCCCGCGAAGGGTTCCTGCTGTGCAAGTCACCCAACTGCGAGCAATGCGATGACCGTGCGGAGTGCTTCGCGACCTGAGCGCCTACTCCGCAACGGCCGCCAGCGGGTTGCCCAGCGCGCGGTCGAGATAGTCGTCCACCTCCCGCGCCAGCTCGTCGGTGCGGTTGACGAAATAGTGGCCGGCACCGGGGACCGTACGGTGGTCGATGCGGATGTCGCGCTGGGTGGACAGCTTGGTCACCAGCTTCTGCACCGCCGCCCCCGGCACCATCTCGTCGCGGTCGCCGTGGACGATCAGGCCCGACGACGGGCACGGGGCCAGAAAGGAGAAGTCGAAGCGGTTGACCGGCGGCGACACGGTGACGAAGCCGTCGATCTCCGGCCGGCGCATCAGAAGCTGCATGCCGATCCATGCCCCGAAGGACACGCCGGCGATCCAGCACAGCGAGGCGTTGGGGTTGTAGGTCTGCAGCCAGTCCAGGGCGGCGGCGGCATCGGCCAATTCCCCCTCCCCCTTGTCGAAGGAGCCCTGGCTGCGCCCGACGCCGCGGAAATTGAAGCGCAGCACCGAGTGGCCGCGCTTCACGAAGGTCTGGAAGAGCGTATAGACGACCTTATTGCTCATGGTGCCGCCGTGCTGCGGGTGCGGATGCAGCATCAGGGCCACCGGAGCGTTGGGCGTCTTGCCATGGGCGTAGCGCCCCTCAAGGCGACCGGCCGGGCCGTTTATCATCACTTCAGGCATAGGGGCGACGATCCTGACGCGAACAGGGACAGACACAAACCACCCCGCGGGCGCCGCCCGCAGTGGGCGACAAGCTAATGTGGTTGCGCGGTCCGGGCCACGTTTTTCGTGAATCCAATTCTTGACCGTTTTCCTTGGTCATCATATATGCGACGGTATGTCGTCCGGGGCTCCCCGCGCAACCGGAAAGGCTGGGGTTCGTACCGATCCTAATGAGAGCGCGGACTATACCACGGCGGATGAGTCGGTGTTCAAGCATCTTCGCGAAGAAATCGACGGGATCATGGCCCGCGACCCGGCCGCCAAGTCGCGGCTGGAGGTGGCCCTGTGCTATCCCGGCCTGCACGCCCTGCTGGCCCACCGGATCGCCCACTATTTCTGGGACCGCGGCTGGACGCTGGCGGCACGCCTGGTATCGCAGACGGCGCGCGCCCTGACCGGGATCGAGATCCACCCCGGCGCCACCATCGGCCGGCGGTTCTTCATCGACCACGGCATGGGTGTGGTGATCGGCGAAACCGCGGAGATCGGCGACGACGTCATGCTCTACCACGGGGTGACGCTGGGCGGCACCTCGTTGCACCAGGGCAAGCGCCACCCCACGCTGGAGGACGGCGTGATCGTCGGTGCCGGTGCCAAGATCCTGGGCGGCATCACCGTCGGTGCGGGGGCCCGCGTGGGCGCCAACGCGGTGGTGGTGGCGCCGGTGCCGGCGGGCGTGACGGTGGTCGGCATCCCCGGCCGGGTCGTGGTGCCGCGCGACAAGACGGACACCGGCAAGTTCCTGCCCTACGGCACGCCGTGCGGCGACATCCCGGATCCGGTGGCGCGCGCGCTGTCCGGCCTGCTGGACCAGGTGCAGAGCCTGCGCCGGCGCGTGGACGAGCTGGAGTCGGTGCGCGACCCCGCGGCCCTGCCCGACGGAGAGGAGGTGCCGGCCGGCGGCGACGCACCGGTGCACGAGCGGCGGCCCGTGACGGCCGGGCCCGTCGGTCCCTGTTGAACCAAGGCCGGGAGCGACCGGCCGCAGCGCACCGGACACCGGGCCGCCCACGGACGGCTGCCCCGGTCCGGACAGAGGGAGAGCAGTGATGAGACTGAGCACCAAGGGACGCTACGCCGTCATGGCCATGGTCGACCTCGCGGCCAACAGCAACGGCCACCCGGTGGCTCTGGCGGACATCGCCGAACGGCAGGAAATCTCCCTCTCCTACCTGGAGCAGTTGTTTGCCAAGCTGCGCAAGGGCGGGCTGGTGAAGAGCGTGCGCGGCCCCGGCGGCGGCTACCTGCTGGCCCACACGGCGGACACCACGCGCATCTCGGACATCATCCTGGCGGTGGACGAACCGATCCGCACCACGCGCTGCGCCAACATCACGCCCCAGGGTTGCCGCACCAACCGGTCGCGCTGCCTGACCCACGATCTGTGGGAGGAGTTGGGCAACCAGATCCACATGTATCTCTCCTCCGTCACCGTGGCGGACGTGGTGGAACGGCGCGTCATCGGCACCAGCGCCCTGACCCTCAAGCCGGTGGCGGGGCCGGACGCCGAAGGCGCCGCCGTGGCTGCGGAGTAGCCCGACACCGGGCCCCGCCTCCGCCGCCGCATGGCCGCCTATCTCGACCACAACGCGTCCTCGCCCCTGAAGCCGGCCGTCAAGGCCGCCATGGGGGAGGCGCTGGACCTCGTCGGCAACCCGTCGTCGGTGCATGCCCACGGCCGCGCCGTGCGCCGCGCGGTGGAGGAGGCGCGCACCCGCGTCGCCGCCCTGGCCGGAACGGCGCCGGAGCGCGTTCTGTTCACATCCTCCGGCACGGAAGCCAACAATCTGGCCCTGCGCGGCTTTCCCGACCGGCGCCTGCTGGTGTCGGCGGTGGAGCACGAATCGGTGCTGGCCGCAGCACCGGAGGCGGAGCGGGTGCCGGTGCGCCGCGACGGAGTCGTCGATCTGACGGCCCTGGAAGCGCTGCTGGCCGCCGGCGACGGCCGGCCGCCGCTGGTGTCCCTGATGCTGGTCAACAACGAGACCGGAGTCGTCCAGCCCGTAGCCGAGGCGGCGGCGCTCGTGCGCGCCCGCGGCGGGCTGCTGCACACCGACGCCGTGCAGGCGGCCGGGCGGCTGCCCCTGGACATGGACGCGCTGGGCGCCGATCTGGTGACCCTGTCGGCGCACAAGATCGGCGGGCCGGCCGGAGCCGGGGCGCTGCTGGTGGCCGACGGGCTGGACCCGGCACCGGTGCTGCGCGGCGGCGGGCAGGAACGGCGGCGGCGGGCGGGCACCGAGAACGTGGTCGGCCTGGTGGGATTCGGCACGGCGGCGGCACTGGCGTGCGAGGACGCGGCGGCGACCGGCCGCAACGCCCTGCTGACCGCCCTGCGCGACGCGCTGGAGGAGCGGGCCCTGGCGGCGGTGCCGCAGGCGCGCGTGATCGGCGCGGGCGCGGCGCGGGTCGGCAACACCACCTGCCTCGCCCTGCCCGGCGTGCCGGCGCAGACCCAGATGATGGCGCTGGATCTCGCGGGCGTGTCGGTGGGGACGGGAGCGGCCTGCTCCAGCGGCACCGTCCGCGCCTCCCACGTGCTGTCGGCCATGGGTGAGGACGCGGCCACCGCCGGGTCGGCGGTGCGGGTCAGCCTGGGCTGGACCACCACGGCCGCGGACGTGGAGCGGTTTCTCGACGCCTGGACGGCGGTGGCGCGGCGCCTGACGCCGGGCGCCGGCCGAACGGACGGTGCGGCGTGATGGCTCCATCCATCCGATTTGCCATGGTTATCATTGCGTCCGGCGGCGGTTGTCGGTATGACGCGCCGGAACGGGCCCCCGGCCACGCCCCCGTCCGCGGCGCGCCCGCACGCGACGCGGATGTTTGCACGACCTGGTGAGCACGTTCCGGATGAGCCAATCATGACCGAGTCGGGAAAGGGCACCGGTGGCCCGCGCATCGCCGGCACCATCGACGGCGACCTGCAGCCCTGCTGGCTGTGCGGGCGCTCGGTTGGGATTCGCGCCCTGTTCTGCCACGGCTGCGGCGCCGTCCAGCCGCCGCGCGATCTGGACCATTTCACCCGCCTGGGGTTGGAGCGCCGGTTCGACATCGATCCGGAGCACCTGGCCCGTCAGCACGCCGGCCTGTCGCGGGCGCTCACGCCGGAGCGATTCGTCGCCCGCGGGGTGCGCCAGCAGTCCAACGCCGCCGCCCAGGCCCGCGCCCTGGACGAGGCGCAGACGGTGTTGCGCGACCCGGTGCGCCGCGCCCGGTACCTGCTCACCCTGCTGGAAGCCGGCCCGGTCGAGAACGACCCCGGTTCCGGCCCCGAGGTGGCGGAGCTGCGCCGGCGGCTGGACGCCGCCACCGACGCCATCGCCATCGACCGCATTGCCCACGAGGTGGCGCACCGCATCGAGGGCTGCATCCGCGAACTGGCCCACGCCTTCCGCGTCGGGCTGACCGGCACCGCGGCCCGCGTGCTGGGACGGCTGGAGGAGCTGGAGGCGGTGGCCGCCGATGCCCGCGCCCGCCGCACCCGCCACGCTCCGCCGGTACCGCCGGCCTGACCCCCTTCCGTCCCCGATCCCCACACCGAACCGCGCACCTGGGAGGTTGCGAACCGATGCCGAAGATGACCTTCATCGAACCCGATGGCACCCGCCGCGAGGTGGACGCTCCGCTCGGCCTGTCCGTGCTGGAGGTCGCGCACAAGCACGGGCTCGATCTGGAAGGTGCGTGCGAGGGTTCCCTCGCCTGCTCGACCTGCCACATCATCGTCGAGCCGGAATGGTACGACGTGCTGGCCGATGCCAGCGAGGAGGAGGAGGACATGCTCGACCTCGCCTTCGGCCTGACCAAGACGTCGCGGCTCGGCTGCCAGATCATCATGACCGAGGAGCTGGACGGGTTGGCCGTCCGCCTGCCCGGCGGTTCGCGCAACGCCATGGGCTGATGCGTGCGGGCCGGCCGGCACCCCGCTTGCCGCGGCGGCCGGCCGGCCCATATAGGGCCCCCATGAGCGCTTGTGTGAATTCCCTGGGCCTGCCCGGACGCCCGCAGGACACCCGCGTGGTGGTTGCGATGTCCGGCGGTGTCGATTCCTCCGTCACCGCTGCCCTGCTGCGGGAGGAGGGGTACGACGTCGTCGGCATCACGCTGCAGCTCTACGACCACGGCATGGCGCTGCGCAAGGCGGGCGCCTGCTGTGCCGGCCAGGACATCTACGACGCCCGTCAGGTGGCCGACCGCATCGGCATTCCACACTATGTGCTGGATTACGAGAGCCGATTCGGCCAGGACGTGATCGACGATTTCGCCGACAGCTACCTGCGCGGCGAGACGCCGATTCCCTGCGTGCGCTGCAACCAGCGGGTCAAATTCCGCGACCTGCTGAACACCGCCCGCGATCTGGGGGCGGCGGCCCTGGCCACCGGCCATTACGTGCGCCGCGTCGCCGGGCCCGACGGCCGGGCAGAGCTGCACCGCGCCGTCGACCCGGCGCGCGACCAGAGCTATTTCCTGTTCGCCACGACGCGCGACCAGCTCGACTTCCTGCGCTTTCCCCTGGGCGGCCTGACCAAGCCGGAGACCCGCACCCTGGCCGAGCGCTATGGCCTGGCGGTGGCGGACAAGCCCGACAGCCAGGACATCTGCTTCGTGCCCGACGGCTCCTACGCCGACGTGGTGGCGGCGCTGCGTCCCGGGGCGGTGGAGCCGGGCGACATCGTCCATGTGGACGGGCGGGTGCTGGGCCGCCACCGCGGGATCGTCCATTACACGGTGGGGCAGCGCAAGGGCCTGGGCATCGGCGGCCTGCGGGGCGAGGAGGAGCCGCTGTACGTGGTGCGTGTCGAGGCGCCGACCCGGCGCGTCGTGGTCGGCCCGAAGCGCACCCTGGCCCGCGCCGGCGTGCGGGTGCGCGAGGTCAACTGGCTGGGTCCCGACGCCGCCCCCGGTGAGCCCGTGGCGGTCGAGGTCAAGCTGCGCTCGGCCCAGCCCCCCGCCCCCGCCACCGTCCGCCTGGCGGGCGACGGCACGGCCGAGGTGACGCTGGACGAGCCGCAGTTCGGCATCGCGCCGGGCCAGGCGTGCGTGCTGTACCGGGGTGACCGGGTGCTGGGCGGCGGCTGGATCGCGGCCGCCGCGTGAGGCGGAAAAAGGCGCCGCGAACCCGTCACACAAGCGCTTGACACACTCCGTCTCTTCGCCTAATTAAGCGCTCCCGGCCGGCAACGGCCGGACCCGATGGCAGCGTAGCTCAGTGGTAGAGCAGGGGAATCATAATCCCTTGGTCGGGGGTTCAAATCCCTCCGCTGCTACCATCGATGCAGTCCTAGCGACTGTGCTGCAGGCCTCATCCAGCTTTGGCTGGGTGAGGCCGAGCAGTTCCTCGATCTTCCCCAGAATCCTGACGTGGGTTTCGCCACGGCGCTCGCCGGGTGCGATTTCAATGCGCGCGATGAGTGCCCGCATGGCGTTCACGGCTTCTTGGCGCGCCTCGCTGTCGTCGGACCATCCCTTGTACAGGGCTTCGATCTGTCGGCGGTAGGTCTCGACAGCAGCGGGATGCAACGCGACCACCGATTCGTCTGCGCTCTCCGCCTCCAGGATCGCCGCCAGGTCACGTTCGACCTCGGCCTTCGGCTTCCAGTTCCATCAGCTTCGTCCGCATGGACGGCCTCGCGGCACCATCGGCGATGGCATCAATGATGTTCGAGATCTGGCGCGTCAGCTTGGCAAGCCGGGCTTCGACCTCGGCATGCTCACGTCGGGCCTCTGTGCGGAGACGGCGACGTTCCTCGGCGTAGGTCTTGATGAACAGCGCGACAGCCTCCGGGGAGAGGAGGCGCGCCGTCAGCCCCGCGACTACCCGCTCCTGCAGTTCCGTCACCCGAATCGTTCGGTTGTTCGAGCAGGTGCCCGACTCGCGGTAGGTTGAACCGCCCCGGGTTTTCCGGAGGCGATTTTGCTTGAGTTACGCCGCCATGGCGACGTCCTCGGCTTGAGCATAGTAGCGCGCCTCGGCCTCGGCGGGAGGAATGTTGCCGATGGGTTCGAGGAGGCGCCGGTGGTTGAACCAGTCCACCCATTCCAGGGTGGCGAACTCGACGTCTTCCAGGGTGCGCCACGGTCCGCGGCGCCGGATCACCTCGGTCTTGTAGAGGCCGTTGATCGTCTCGGCCAAGGCGTTGTCATAGCTGTCGCCGACGCTGCCCACGGAGGGTTCGACGCCGGCGTCGGTGAGACGCTCGGTGTATTTGATGGCAACGTATTGGGTGGATTCAAGCGGTCGTCGCAACACCCGACCTCTCGCCGCCTCCAATGCGCAGAGCGCCGACCGCCTTCACGCGCTCAGCCAGCCCGGTGAGCAATCACCATTACAGAAGAAATCACTCCGGAGCTGTGAAGAACCAAGCATGGGGTGTGCCGGAGAACGCTTCCGCAACGTCGTCGAAATTCTCAATCACGTCACGACGGCTCATCGTTCTTGAGCGAACGGTGTTTGTGGTGAGCGGATGGCCTGATGCGTTAAGAAAATTCAAAATATCCTGGTGGCTATCGCCGGCAATTAGTCCTTCATATGTCACTTCCACCTTCGGAAACCGGGACGTCATTTGGCGCAGCACTTCGTCAGCGTAGTTAGCGCTAATGAAAAATTTGCCAATCTCTTCGATTTTTATCACAATTCGAGCGCCTTTATAATTCGCATTGGATTCCCACACTCCTGTTTTTTGCGCCAGCTTCATAGAGATGAATTGGTCCAGCTTATTGGCTCTTTTCAGATAGATGATCTTGAACTTAAGATCAAAGAATGCACCGAACACATCAGGGTATGTCAGCATCCAATCAAACGGCATCTTGAACCCACAGATGCCGGTTCGTTCTCCAAACATTTCGTGTTCGATGAACTGCCTGATTGGTATGCTTGAATTTTTGCCGTATTTCCCATACGGGCTAATCACCTCTCCGAGCGATGTAATATCCGGGTGCGATGCGAGAAGCCTTTCCAAAAGCGTTGAGCCGCTCCGCCCCATTGAAACGATAGAAAAATACTTGCGCATTACTTAAGACCTATGATATTTCGCTTTGTCATATTGAGCGATTCAACGCCAATCGCCATGAAATAGCCATTATAATGATCATACATTAGCGGTTTATCATTCGGCGTCGGTTGGTTCGCTGCGGGATCAGGGCGTGCTTTATGCCCATACCAAGGGTGCGCGCCAATGACAAAAAAGTGAGATGGTCTCTTCGGCATCAAACGCTTTTCACCGACAAGCGGGAAAAGGACCGTCCACCGCATCACCTCACCCGCCCAATGTCCCGCTTCAGCACGGACCGGGCATGCGCTACGCTGGCCGGCAACGCGGGGCAGGCGGGGGGAACGCACCATGTATGCCGCGACGGTCGGGCACACCCGGCACACGTTCGCCGACCTGAAGGCGCTGCTGGCGGCGGCCACGCCGTTGCGCTCCGGCGACGCGCTGGCCGGGGTGGCGGCGCAAAGCGACGAGGAGCGGGTGGCGGCGCGGCGCGTGCTGGCCGACCTGCCGCTCGCCACCTTCCTGACCGAGGCCGTGATCCCTTACGAAACGGACGAGGTGACCCGCCTCATCATCGACACCCACGACGCCGCGGCGTTCGCCCCCGTGGCGTCCCTCACCGTCGGGGCGTTCCGGGAATGGCTGCTGTCCGACGCCGCCGACGGAGCGGCGCTGGCCGCCCTGGCACCGGGGGTGACGCCGGAGATGGCGGCCGCCGTCGCCAAGCTGATGCGCAACCAGGACCTGATCGCCGTCGCCCGCAAGATCCGCGTCGTCACGGCGTTCCGCACCACCATCGGCCTGCCCGGCCGGCTGTCGGTGCGCATCCAGCCCAACCACCCCACCGACGACCCCGCCGGCATCGCCGCCTCCATCCTCGATGGGCTGGTGATGGGCTGCGGCGATGCGGTCATCGGCATCAACCCCGCCACGGACAGCATCCCGCAGGCCATGGCGCTGCTGACCCTGATCGACGAGGTGCGGCAGCGCTACGCCATCCCCACCCAGTCCTGCGTGCTGACCCACGTCACCAACACCCTGGCGGCGGTGGAGCGCGGGGCGCCCGTCGATCTGGTCTTCCAGTCCGTCGCCGGGACCGAGGCGGCCAACCGCGCCTTCGGCATCGACCTGGCGGTGCTGAAGGAGGGGCGGGACGCCGCCCTGTCCCTGAAGCGCCACACGGTCGGCGACAACGTCATGTATTTCGAGACGGGCCAGGGCTCGGCCCTGTCCGCCGACGCCCACCACGGCGTCGACCAGCAGACCTGCGAAGCCCGCGCCTACGCCGTTGCCCGCGCCTTCCGGCCGCTGCTGGTCAACACCGTCGTCGGCTTCATCGGGCCGGAATACCTGTACGACGGCAAGCAGATCGCCCGGGCCGGACTGGAGGACCATTTCTGCGGCAAGCTGCTGGGCCTGCCCATGGGGGTGGACGTCTGCTACACCAACCACGCCGAGGCCGACCAGGACGACATGGACACCCTGCTGACCCTGCTGGGTGTCGCCGGCGTGACCTTCATCATGGGCGTCCCCGGGGCCGACGACGTCATGCTGAACTACCAGAGCACCTCCTACCACGACGCCCTGTACCTGCGCGCCGCCCTGGGCCTGCGGCCGGCGCCGGAGTTCGCGCGGTGGCTGGAAGGCATGGGCATCCTCGACCCCGGCGGCCGGGTGCGCGACCTGCCGCCGCCCCGCCTGCGGGCGCTGCTGACCCCGGCGGAGGGCGCGGCATGACCCGGCCGCCGGTTGCCGATCCCTGGGCCACCCTGCGCGCCGCCACCCGCGCCCGCATCGGGCTGGGGCGGTGCGGCGACGGGCTGCCGACGGCGCCGCTGCTGGACTTCCAGCTTGCCCACGCCCGCGCCCGCGACGCCGTCCACACCCCCTTCGACGCGCCCGCCGTCGCCGCGGCCCTGGACGGCGCCGAGGGGGTGCCGGCGGTGGTCGAGGTGCGCAGCGCCGCCCCCGACCGCGCCACCTACCTGAAGCGCCCCGACCTGGGCCGCCGCCTGGCGCCCGAGAGCGCCGCCCGGCTGACTCCGGGGACCCCGGACATCGTCTTCGTCATCGCCGACGGGCTGTCCGCCACCGCCGTGCACGCCCACGCCGCACCGACGCTGACGGCGGTGCTGGCCCGCCTGGCCGGCTGGCGCATCGGCCCGGTGGTGCTGGCTCACCAGGCGCGCGTGGCGCTGGGGGATGCCATCGGCGAACGGCTGGGGGCCGCCATGGTCGCCGTGCTGATCGGCGAGCGGCCGGGCCTCAGCGCCGCCGACAGCCTGGGCATCTATCTCACCCTGGACCCGCGCCCCGGCCGCAGCGACGCCGAACGCAACTGCCTGTCCAACATCCATCCGCCCGACGGGTTGGGGTACGATGCCGCCGCCGACACCCTCGTCCGCCTGATGCACGCCGCCCGCGAGCGCGGCCTCACCGGCGTAGGGCTGAAGGACGAGGGTGCGGCCCTTCCGAAACCGCAGACGTGACCGCCCCCATGCTCCCCATCGCCCCCTTCGCCATTGCCCGCCTGCCCCGGATCGTCTTCGGTGCCGGCAGCCTCGCCCGCCTGCCCGACGAGGTGGCGGCACTGGGGCGGCGGGTGCTGCTGGTCACCGGTGGCGGGTCGTTCCGCGCCTCGGCCGCCTGGCAACCGCTGCTCGACGGGCTGGCGGAGCGCGGCGTCGCGGTGGAGATGGCGGCGGTGGCCGGGGAACCGTCGCCCGACGACGTGGACGCCGCCGTCGCGGCCCACCGCCGTAACGGCATCGAGGTGGTGGCGGGGATCGGCGGCGGCTCGGTGCTCGACTTCGCCAAGGCGGTGGCGGGGCTGCTGGTGCCCGGCAACTCCGTCCTGGACCACCTGGAGGGGGTGGGGCGCGGGTTGCCCTACGCAGGACCCGCCCTGCCCTTCGTCGCCGTCCCCACCACCGCCGGCACCGGCAGCGAGGCCACGAAGAACGCCGTGCTCAGCCACCGCGGTCCGGATGGCTACAAGAAGTCGTTCCGCGACGACGCGCTGGTCGCCCGCGTCGCCCTGGTCGATCCCGACCTGCTGGCCACCTGCCCGCCCGGCCTGATCGCCGCCAACGGCATGGACGCCTTCACCCAGCTTCTGGAATCGGCGGTCTCCACCCGTTCCAACCCGCTGACCGAGGCGCTGGCCTGGTCGGGGCTGGAGGCGTTCGCCGCCGGCTTCTTCCCCACCTGGCGGGGTGCCGGGCCCGAGGCTGCCGCCGGGCGCGGCCAGCTCGCCTACGCTGCCCTGCTGTCGGGGATCTGCCTGGCGCAAACCGGGCTGGGGTCGGTGCACGGGCTGGCCGCGCCGCTGGGCGCCCTGTTTCCCGTTCCCCACGGGGTGGCGTGCGGAACGCTGGTCGGCGAGGCCACTGCGGTCAACATCCGCGCCCTGGAGGAACGGCTGCCGGAGTCGCCGGCACTTGCCCGCTACGCCCGTGCCGGCCGGCTGCTGACCGGCCTGAGGGGGCTCGACGACGGTGCCGCTCGCCATGCCCTGGTGGACCTGCTGCACGGCTGGCAGGAACGCCTCGCCCTGCCGCGGCTGGGCGCCTTCGGGGTGAGGGAGGCGGATGTGGGACGCATCGTCGCCGACAGCCGGGGTTCCTCCATGACCACAAACCCGGTGGTGCTGACCGACGCGGAAATCGCCCGGGTGGTGCGCCGGCGGCTGTGATGCCGCCGCCCCGGCCCTTTCACGCCTCCAGCCGCTCACCCCGGTGCTGCGCCAGGAATTCGACGAACTCCTCGAATGGCATGGGGTGGCCGATGAGGAAGCCCTGGATCTGTTCGCACCCCATGGCGGCCAGATGTTCCAGCTGCTCGTCGGTCTCCACCCCCTCCGCCAGCGTTTCCATGCGCAGCGCGCGCGCCATGCTGATGATGGCGCCGGCGATGGCGGTGCCGTCGGGATCGCGCGCCAGACCGGACACGAAGCTGCGGTCGATCTTCAGCTTGTCCGCGTGAAAGCGCTTCAGGTAGCTGAGCGACGAGTAGCCGGTGCCGAAATCGTCGATGGCCAGGGCCACGCCCATCTCGCGCAGGCGCGCCATGGTGTCTGCGATGGTTTCGGAATCGTCCATCAGCATGGACTCGGTCACCTCCAGCTCCAGCGCGGCCGCCGCCAACCCGTGGCGGCTCAGCATGTCGGCCAGCCGCTGGGGCAGGCCCGGCCGGCGGAGCTGCACGGCCGACAGGTTGACGGCCATGCGGAACATTTCCCCCGCCGCGATGTGCCCGCCCGGCGCGTTGCGCAGATCGGCGGCGCGACGGCACGCCTCGTCCAGCACCCAGTCGCCCAGCGGCAGGATCAGCCCGGTGTCCTCGGCGATGGGAATGAAATGGGACGGCGGGATCAGGCGCCCGTCGGGCTGGCGCCAGCGCACCAGCGCCTCGCAGCCCACCATGCGGCGCCCCTCGATGCGCACCTGGGGCTGGTAGTGCAGCTCCATGTCGCCGTTCTCGATGGCCCGGCGCAGGTTGCTTTCCAGCCACAGCCGCTCCGACGCGCGCCGGTTCAGCTCCATGGTGAAGAACTGGTAGGTGGCGCGACCCGACTCCTTGGCCGCGTACATGGCCATGTCGGCGCTCTTCAGCAGCGCGTCGCCCGTCGTGCCGTCGTCGGGAAAGACGGCGATGCCGATGGACGGGGTGACGCGCAGCTCGTGCCCTTCGATCCGGTACGGCTCCGACAGGAGGGCCAGCAGCTTGCGGGCCACCGTTCCGGCCGCCTCCGGCATCTCCAGGTCGCTCAGCAGGATCACGAACTCGTCGCCGCCCTGGCGGCTGACGGTATCGGCACCCCGCACCGCCTCGCTGAGACGGTGCGCGACGTCGCGCAGCAGGGCGTCGCCGACGGCGTGGCCGAGGGAATCGTTGATGGTCTTGAAACGGTCCAGGTCGACGAACAGCACGCCGACTTTGCGGCCGGTGCGCACCGCCGCCGCCAGCGCCCGGTCCAGCCGGTCGCGCAGCAGCACCCGGTTGGGCAGGTCGGTCAGCACGTCGTACTGGGCCAGACGGCGGATGCGCTCCTCCTGGGCGCGGGACTCGCTGACGTCGGTGAAGGCGGCGATGTAGTTTCCGACCACCCCGTCAGCGTCGCGCACCACCCGGATGCTCAGCCATTCCGGATAGACCTCACCGGACTTGCGGCGGTTCCACACCTCGCCGCTCCACCCGCCCTCGTCCTGAAGGGAGCGCCACATGGCGGTGTAGAACTCCGGTCCGTGGCGGCCGGAGGCCAGCATGCCGGGGTTCCGCCCGATGGCCTCGGCCCGGCTGTAGCCGGTGATGCGCTCGAAGGCGTCGTTGACCGCCACCAGCCGGTTGTCCGCATCGGTGACCATCATGCCTTCGGCCGCGTGGTCGAACACCTTGGCGCCCAGCCGCATCTCCCACTCCGCGCGCCGCCGCTCGGTGACGTCGCGGGCGATGGCGCAGAGATGGCCGTGCCCGTCGTAGATGATGCGGCTGGCCGTCACCTCCAGGTGGAGCGTGCGCCCGTCGGGCGTGCGCAACGTCGTCTCATAGCGGGTGTCGCGGTCGACGTCGGGGGCGCAGCCTTCCAGCAGGGCGGCGGGTCGCCCCGTCAGGTCCTCCGCACGGGCGCCCAGCACCTGGCAGCCGAAGGGGTTGACGTAGACGACGCGGCGCTCCGCGTCGGCCAGCACCACCACCTCCGACACGTGGTCGAGGAAGAAGTTGGAGAGGTGAAGCTGGCGCGCGCGTTCGCGCAGCATGCTGTCGCTCTGCCGCACGCGCGAGCGGTAGCCGCCGACGATCCGGCGGATCCACCCGGTCACCAGCCAGGAGATGACGACCGAGCCGGCGAGCGCGAGCAGCAGCACGGCCACCGTGGTGACGATGCGCAGTTCCACCCCCACCCACAGCTCGTCCCGCTGGGCCGCCATGGCGGCTTCCAGTTCGTCCAGGTAGACGCCGGCGACCATGATCCAGCCCCAGGCGTTTGGCGCCGACACGTACGACAGCTTGGGCGCCGTATGGCCGGTGCTGGGGCGGATCCAGTCGTAGCGCAGCGTTCCGCCGCCCTCGCGCCCCAGCGCGATGAGGCGGCGCACGAGGTCGCGCTCCTCCCGGGTGGCCAAACTCTCCACGGCCCGCCCCTCGGACTCCGGCACCGTGGGCGAAGACAGGACCATGCCGTCGGCGTGCAGCACGGCGATGTAGCCGTCGCGCCCGAAGCGCAGGGCCCGCAGGCGTTCCAGCGCCTCCTCCTGCAACAGCTCCTCGACCACCTCCAGATATTCACCGGCACCGATCAGCCAGTCATAGGGGGCGAACAGGCGCGAATAGGCGATCTTCTCCATCATCCGCCCGCCGCCGCCCGGCGCATACCAGCGGTAGCGGGAATAGCCCTGCCGTTCCGGGGTCTGCACCGATCGGATCAGGTCGCGCATGATGTAGGTGCCCATGTCGTCCCGGTTGTCGAGCAGAGAGGTGCCCTCCAGCTCCGGATTGATGGGCAGCAGGATGCAGTTGCCTTCCAGGTCATCGACGAAGAAATAGCCGCGCCCATCGAAGAAGCGCAGCGGCCGCAGCGTCTCGCGGATGGCCGCCTGGATCTCCTCGGGCGGGCGATGGTCGCGGTCGCGGTCGTAGATCGCCATGGCGATCGAATGGGCGAAATCGACCTGCCGGCGGATTTCCAGCTTGAGCACCGTTTCGGTGCGCGAGCGCATGAACTCCAGGTAGTCGCGGGCGTGTTCGACCTGCTGCATCAGCGCGACGCGCTGGTCCTCCAGGTGGCGCGCTTCCGCCTGTTCGCGGGCCGCCTGGAAATCCATGACGTGCTGGTAGACGAAGAACAGGCCCAGCCCGATCACCAGCAATGCCGACAGCGTCAGCGATGCCAGGAACTGCAGCCGGTAAACCCGCGCCTCGTCCGCTTCGCGCGGCTCCTCAAGGGGTATGTCGATGACGGTATCCGGCAACAACTCCTCCGCCCGGCAGAGGCATATTACCCCGTTCGGCCAGGGACAAAGATTCCCGAACGGCGGGAGCGATGCAAGCCCGGTCGCCCGCGGGCGATCCGCCACCGGGCCCGGTACCCGCGACGGAAAGCCGCGCCCCGTCTATCCGACCGCATCCGGCAACTGGCCATTGTGCTTCAGCAACTCCCGGAAGCGCCCCGCCGGGACCGCGCGGCTGAACAGGAAGCCCTGGTACTCGTCGCAACCGTGGCCGCGCAGGAAGTCGAGCTGCTCGGGTTGCTCGACCCCTTCGGCGACCACCTTCTTGCCCAGCGCATGGCCGATGGAAATGACCGCCGCCGCGATGGCCTCGCCGTCGGAGTGGCTGGAGATGTCGCGCACGAAGGTCTGGTCGACCTTCAGGATGTCCAGCGGGAAGTGGCGCAGATGGCTGAGCGAGGAGTAGCCGGTGCCGAAATCGTCGATGGCCAGGCGCAGCCCGATGTCCTTCAGCGCCCGCATGGTGCCGATGGCGGCCTCGGGGTTCTGCATCACCATGCTTTCCGTCAGTTCCAGCTCCAGCACCAGCGACGACAGGTGGGCATCCTGCAGCAGCTCCTCGATGTGGCGGAACAGGTCGGTCTGGCGGAACTGGCGGGCCGACAGGTTGACCGACAGGCGGGCACCGGTCCAACCCTCGGCGATCCAGCGCTTGGAATCGTGGCACGCCGTTTCCAGCACCCAGCGGCCGATGGAGAGGATCAGACCGCTTTCCTCGGCGACGGGGATGAAGCGGGCGGGCGACACGGCGCCCAGACGCGGGTTCGTCCAGCGCAGCAGGGCCTCGGCCCCCATGATGGCGCCGGTGCGCACGTCCACCTGGGGCTGGTAATGCACCTCCAGTTCGTTGCGGGCGATGGCGCCGTGCAGCTCGCGCTCGATCGCCATGCGCTCCGACACCTGCTCGTTGATCTCGCGCGTGAAGAACTGGAAGCCGCCGCGGCCCAGTTCCTTGGCCCGGTACATGGCGGCGTCCGCGTGCTTCAGCAGCGTGTCCACGTCGGAGCCGTCGCGCGGCGACAGGGCCGCGCCGATGGAGCAGGTGACGTACAGCTCCGCCTCGTCGATGCGGAACGGCTTGTTCAGCGTCTCCATGATGCGGCGCATCACCTGGGTGACGTCGCTCTCGTCGTGGGGGTTGTAGACGATGATGACGAACTCGTCGCCACCCAGGCGCGCCACCGTGTCGACGTCGCGCAGGCAGTTGACCAGCCGCTTGGCAACCGCCTGGACCAGCCGGTCGCCCACGCCGTGCCCCAGCGTGTCGTTGATGGTCTTGAAGTTGTCGAGGTCGACGAACAGGGTGGCCACCTTGCCGTGGTAGCGCTGGGCGTAGGTCAGCGCGTGCTCCAGCCGGTCCTTCATCAGGCTGCGGTTGGCCAGCCCGGTGAGCGCATCGTGGTTGGCCTGATGCTCCAGTTCCTCCTCGTAGCGGCGCCGCTCGGTGATGTCGGTCATGACGCTGACGGTGTGCGTTGCAACACCCGCGCCGTCGCGCACGGGTGCGACGAACAGCTCGTTCCAGAACAGCGTGCCGTCCTTGCGGTAGTTGCGCAGCACCCCGCTGCCGGGACGGTGCTGGCGCAGGGCCGACTTGATGGACTGGAGATCGATCTGGTCGCGGTCGCCCGCCAGCAGGAAGCGGGCGTTGCACCCGACCACCTCCTCCGCCCGGTAGCCGGTCATCCGCTCGAACGCGGGGTTGGCGTAGACGACAGGATTGTCCGGCGCCCGCATGTCCGAGATGATGATGCCGTTGGTGGCCGATTCCACGGCGCGCTGGTAGAGGTGCAGCGCCTCGGCGGACAGGCGCGCCTCGGTGACGTCGTGCATGGTCTCGATGGCGCCGACCACCCGCCCCGCAGCGTCATGGATCGGTGCCGCGGTGAACGACAGCCAGCGGCCGCCGCCGGGACACTTCGGGAAGAAGTCCTCCGCGTCGTAGGCGCCGTCGATGTAGAGCGAGCGGCGGCACTTGCCGGGGTAATGGGCGGCGATCGCCTCCTCCGGCACGCCATCCAGCACCAGATCGGCCATCACCGGCCGCTCGCGGTCGTAGAAGGCTTGCCAGTGCAGGCGCGTGCCCACCACGGCGTCGGCGGGCACGCCGATGACCGCCTCGCAGGCCCGGTTCCACACGGTGACCCGGTGTTCGGTGTCGAGGACGAAGGTGGGAAAGGGGCTGTTGCGCACCACCTCCGCCAGGCGGCGGTCGGCGTCGCGCTCGCGCTCCGCTGCCTCGGCGCGCTTGCGTTCGGAGATGTCCTGCAACGTCTCGATGGCGCCGATGATGCGGCCGTCGGCATCGTGCAGCGGCGCCGCGGTGAAGGACATCCAGCGCCCGCCCCCCGGGAAATGCGGGAAGTAGGATTCCGCCTCGTAAGCGCCTTCGATGAGGGAGGAGCGGGCCCAGCGGCCGGGATAGAGGCGGGTCAACACCTCCTCGCCGATGCCGTCGACGATGAGGTCGGCCAGGATCGGCCGCGGCTCGGTGTAGAAGGCCCGCCATTGGTCGCGGGTGCCGATCATGCGGTCGGCGGCAACGCCGATCATCACCTCGCACGCACGGTTCCAATGGGTGACGCGGTGGTCGGCGTCGATCACGAAGGTGGCGACCGGCAGCCCCTGGAGAATTGACAGCATCCATTGCCGGGGCTCGGCCCCGCCGTCGGGCGGCAGTCCGATGCCGCCATCCCCGCCTTTCACACGAACCGACCCATTGCCGGCGTCGACGACCCCGTGCATGTCCTGGCTTCCCCCGGAATGGCCATCATTGTTGTATTGGGGTGATGGCTCTCGCGCAGTGGATGCTAGGCGGAATGTGTCAATTCCGCAACGAAAATGGTTTGATTTCCCCTCGAATGGTACATTTCGCCGCGCCCGTCCTGCCGCTCAGCGGGCGATGCGCCCCACCGCCGCCGCCAGGCGCCGCACGTCGTCGGGCGTGGTGTAAGCCTGCGCCGCCGGACGCACCCACAGCCGGCCCTCCAGCGCCAGCACCGGCACCTCGACGCGGAACTCCTGCCACAGGCGGCGGCGCAGCGCGTCGGCCGAGGCCCGGTCGGCCGCCAGGCCGTCGTCGGGCAAGGGCACGAGCCGCATGGCCCCGGTCATCGTCTCGGGCACCACCGGCGCCCGCACGCCCCACGCTTCCTCCAGCATGCGGACGGCCGCCGCCGCGCGGCGCCGGTTCTCCGCCATCAGGCGCGGTCCGCCCAGCCGCGTGTGGGCCGCGATTCCCGCCGGCGCCGCCAGCCAGGGGGTCGGGTCGCGGGTCCCCACCCAATCGAAGGCGGCGGTGAAACCCTGTCCCCATCCCCACGAGACGACCGGCGGCACCAGCCCCTCCTGACGCTGCGCCGCCGCCCACAGCACCCCGCAGGATCGCGGCGCGAAGGCCCATTTGTGCAGGTTGGCGGCGTACCAGTCGGCGCCGATGGCGGGGATCGCCAGGGGCACCTGTCCCGGCGCGTGGGCGCCGTCCACCAGCACCGCCACGCCGCGCGCCGACAGGCGGCCGGCCAGCTCGGCCACCGGCAGGACCAGCGCCGTTTCCGACACCACATGGTCGATCACGGCGAGCCGCGTGCGCGGTGTCACCGCGGCCTCCACCGCGCGCACCACCGCGCCGGCGTCGTCGGGCGCAAAGGGCAGCACCGCCTCCGCAACACGCGCCCCCGCGGCGGCGGCGGCGAAGCGGGCGGTGTTGCGCACGGCGCCGTAGGTGGTGGTGGTCACCAGGATCTCGTCGCCGGGGCGCAGGGGAAACGAGCGCAGCACCGCGTTGACCGCGGCGGTGGCGTTGTCGACGAACACCAGGTCGTGCCCGTCGGCGCCCAGCCATGCCGCGACTGCATCGGCGGCGGCGCGCAGCAGAGCCGGATAGTCGTGGGTGAAGAAGGGGCCGGGGGCCGCCTCGATGCGGTCGGCCAGAGCGGCGCGGGCGTCGAGAACCTCACCCGGCGTCGCCCCGAAGCCACCGTGGTTCAGATAGGCGGCGCCGGAGTCCAGGCGCCACAGCGCGCGCGCCGACGCCTCGCGTCCGGTGAAGCCGGTTGCGGTCTCGCTCATGCTTTTCCCCCCGCCGCGGGTCTGGTCCGGCACACGCCGGCACCCCACATGTGGGCAAAAGAGGAGACCGATCCATGCCCTTGCTGAGCCTCGTGCTGAACATTCTCTGGGTGGTGACCGGCGGGATCTGGATGGCGCTGGGCTGGCTGATCGCCGGCGTGGTGATGATCATCACCATCATCGGCATCCCCTGGGCCCGCTCCGCCTTCACCATCGCCTGGTACACCCTGCTGCCCTTCGGGCAGGAGGCGGTCCGCCGCGACGCCTACGGCGGGCGCGAGGACATGGGCACCGGGGCGCTGGGGGCGCTGGGCAACATCGTCTGGTTCGTCTTCGCCGGCTGGTGGCTGGCGCTGGGTCACCTGATCACGGCGGTCGGCCTGGCCCTGACCCTCATCGGCATCCCCTTCGCCTGGGCGCACCTGAAGCTGGCCGGGCTGGCGCTGTGGCCCATCGGCATGGAGATCGTTCCGGCCGACGAGGCGTCGGCGCGGCGGCGCGCCTTCGGGCGCTGACGCCGCGCCGCCCGTCACAACACCTCGGTCAGGCTTTCCACCAGTTCCCGCTCGCGGTCGAGCTGGGCCAGTTCCTCGCCCATGAAATCGCGCATGGACAGGATGCCCACCACCTTGCCGCCGTGCACCACGGGCAAATGGCGCAAGCCGTTGAGGAACATGCGGCGCAGCGCGTCGCGCATCGAAGTGTCCACGTCCACGGTGATCGGGCACGGCGTCATCACCACCGACAGGGCCGTGCCATCCGGGTCCAGCCCGCCCGCCACCACCCGCTCGGTCAGGTCGCGTTCCGTGAAGATCCCTTCCAGGTGCCCGTCCTCGCCGTCGGTAACGACCACCGAGGCGACGTGCGCCGCCTTCATCCGCGTGGCGGCCAGACGCACGGAGCTGTCGGGCGGCAGGCTGACCACGTGACGGCTGGAGAGCAGATCCCCGACGTGGCGATGCATCATGGCGGTTCTCCCCATTTTTTCCGGCGGGCGGGTCCGCACCTGACGCGGCCCGGCTCCGCTGCGGTATCCGATGACCGCCGAAGTCCCCGAAACGCCCCGCAAGTCTTCGCCATTCTGCGTCGCACACAAACTCCGACGCATGTGCAAAAACATCCGCGGGCGAGAACTTTGTCTATCTTTGGATCGACGGGCGGCGCGATGAAAAAAGACTATCTTCTTTTGCAGAGTCGGGCGACCGCGGCCGCGGGCATGGGTGACATGAGGATGCAGCATGCGACAAAACCGCCCGTCGCCCGCCTTTCGGGGAATCTGTGGCACGGAATCTGTGCGACATTCTGATCGGAGTGCCGATGCGTTAACGGTTGATCAACCTGCGGTCACGGACACTGTGTGCGGGCGATCTCGGTTAACGCGCGGTTTCCACCGGGGAGTCCCGGTTGGATCATCTCCACGGCGCCGGCTTCGGCCGGCCCCCGGTATTCGTCGGATAAGGATCCGTTGACGATGTCGTTTCTTTCGATGTTCCGCGGACGAGGCAAGACCACCGCGACCGACGCGGCCGCCCCGAAGGCCGGTCCGGTCGCCCTGCCCCACGTCATCATCGACCGGCACGATTACCAGACCGAGGAGTTCGCCCCCGGTTCCTTCCGCATCCGGCCCTATGAGGGCGACCTGATCGCCCGCCAGCGCTTCGATTTCCGCATCGCCTTCGACCTGGACAACGAACCCGTCGAATTCCATTGCAGCGGCATCGTGGTGCGCCTGGACGCGGAGAGCGGTCTGGTCGCCCGCTACCAGCCCCCGCAGCCCTTCTTCGAACGCAAACTGCTGGAATACCTGCGCCGGCAGCGGGGGTGAAGGCCCGGCCCCTCCCCCGCCTCCGGACCGGCCGCAGCCGGCTTACGCTCCCATCACGCGCAGCGTGTGCAGGGCGATCATGCGCTCCTCGTCGGTGGGGATCACCCACACGGGGATGCGGCTGCCGGGACCGCTGATCATCGTGGCGTTGGCGGCGTTGGCGGCCTCGTCGATGGCCACGCCCAGCCAGGCCAGCTTCTCGCCCACCCGCGCCCGCACGGGTGCCGAACGCTCACCGATGCCGGCGGTGAAGACGAGGGCGTCGATGCCGCCCATGGAGGAGGCCAGCGCCCCCGCCTCCTTGGCCACGCGGAAGCAGAACAGTTCCACCGCCTCGGCCGCATGCGGATCCTCGGACTCCAGCAGCACGCGCATGTCGTTGGAGATGCCCGACACCCCCAGCAGGCCCGAACGGTAGTACAGCAGCTTCTCCAGCGCGTCGGCGTCCATGCCGTTGGCGCGCATCAGGTAGATCAGCACCCCGGGATCCAGGGCGCCGGTCCGCGTCCCCATGGGCAGGCCGTCGACGGCGGTGAAGCCCATGGTGCTGTCGACGCTGCGGCCGCCGTGGATGGCGCACATGCTGGCGCCGCTGCCGAGATGGCAGACGACCACCCGGCCATCGGCCAGCACCGGCGCCACCTGCGGCAGGCGGCGCGCGATGTACTCGTAGGACAGGCCGTGGAATCCGTAGCGGCGGATGCCCGCCTCCGTCATCTCCCGCGGCAGGGCGAAGGTCTGCGCCTGCCAGGGCTGGCCACGGTGGAAGGCGGTGTCGAAGCACGCGACCTGGGGCAGTTCCGGGTGCGCCGCGGCCAGCGCCCGGATGGCGGCCAGGTTGTGGGGCTGGTGAAGGGGGGCCAGCGGCACCAGCCGCTCCAGCTCCGCCAGCACGCCGTCGTCGATGCGCACGGGAGAGGAGTGGGTGGCCCCGCCGTGCACCACCCGGTGACCGGCGGCGATCAGGCGCGCACCGTCCAGGTGGTCCTCGATCCAGTCCAGAAGGAAGCCCAGGAGGGCGGCGCGATCCGCCGCCTCCCCCTCGCCCCAGGTGCGGTCGGCCATCACCCGCCGGGCGGTGTCCTTCGCCTCGAAGCGCGGCGCCGTGCCGATCCCGGAAATCTGGCCGTTGATGACCGCATCCGGCTCCGCCCCCACCCCCCGGAAGACCGAGAACTTCAGGCTGGACGAGCCGGCGTTGATCACCAGAACGGCGCTGTCGGTGGACATCTGCATGACTGCACCCCTTATTCCGCGGCGGCCGCAGCGGCGGCGGTGGCGGCGCCCCGGCGGCGGGCGGCGGCCATCAGGGTGGCCAGCGCACAGCTCGCCAGGCGGGTGCGCACGGTGTCGGCGCGGCTGGTCAGGATGATCGGCACCCGCGCCCCCAGCACGATGCCGGCCGCGTCGGCGTTGGCCAGGAAGGAGAGCTGCTTGGCCAGCATGTTGCCGGCCTCCAGGTCGGGAACCAGCAGGATGTCGGCCTCGCCGGGCACCGGCGAGACGATGCCCTTGGTGCGCGCGGCTTCGGCGGAGATGGCGTTGTCGAAGGCCAGCGGGCCGTCCAGGATGCCGCCGGTGATCTGGCCGCGGTCGGCCATCTTGCACAGCGCGGCCGCCTCCAGCGTCGAGGCGATCTTGGGATTGACCGTCTCCACCGCCGACAGGATGGCAACCTTCGGCACGTCCACGCCCAGCACCTTGGCCAGATCGATGGCGTTCTGCACGATGTGGACCTTGTCCTCCAGCGTCGGATAGATGTTGATCGCCGCATCGGTGATCAGCAGCGGCCGGGGATAGGTGGTGACGTTCATCACGAAGACGTGGCTGAGGCGCCGGCCGGTGCGCAGGCCGGTCTCCTTGCGCACCACCTCGCCCATCAGCTCGTCGGTGTGGAGCGAGCCCTTCATCACCGCCTCGACCTCGCCGCTGCGGGCCAGCGCCACGCCGGCCTCGGCGGCGGCATGGCTGTGGGGCACATCGATGATGCGGTAGGACGCCAGGTTCAGGCCGAAGGCATCGGCCAGCGAGCGGATCTTGGCCTCCGGCCCGACCAGAACGGGCTGGATCAGGTTTGCCTCGGCCGCCTCGACCGCACCCTTGAGCGAGCTTTCGTCGCAGGGGTGGACCACCGCGGTGGGCACCGGCGGCAGCGAGTCACACTTCTTCAGAAGCAGTTCGTGCTTGTCGTGGCGCAGGAACTGCACCTGCGGCAACTCGTGGGCGGCGCGCCGGACCTTCTTGGTGGGGGCGATCACCTCGGCGGTGCCGGTGACGACCTCCTTGCCGTCCTGGTTCACGCACACGCAATCGAACACGACGACGTTGCGTTCGGCGGTCTTGTCGCGGGCGGTGACGGTGGCGGTGATGATGTCGCCCACCCCCACCGGCCGGCGGAACCGCAGGTCCTGGCCCAGATAAATGGTGCCCGGCCCCGGCAGCAGCGTGCCCAGCACCGCCGAGATCAGTGCGCCGGACCACATGCCGTGGCCGATCACCTTGTGGAACAGGCTGTCGGCGGCGTACTCCTCGTCGAGGTGGGCCGGGTTGATGTCGCCGGAGACAGTGGCGAACAACTCGATGTCCGACATGGTCAGGCGCCGGGACAGGCTGGCGGAGCGGCCGATCTCGATTTCGTCGAAGGTCAGGTTCTCAATCATGGCTGCGGCCCCTGGCTTGCCGGCCTCGAAGGCGATGTCCATTGCGTCCGTGCTCCTAAGGGATGTCGGCTCGGGTCGTCCTGGCCGAATCCTCCCATCGCCGCTGCCGCCCCGCGGGCGCTTCCCGGCGCTGCTTGTCGTTGTTGGCCCCCGCCCGCCGCACGGCGTCCGCCGCGCGGGGAAGGGAGCGGTGCGGCCATCGGCGGCCGCGGTCCCGGTTCATACCGCGGCATGATGAAACCGGTGTGACAGGCGCCGCCGCACCGGCCCGCTGCCGGTCCGTTCGCCCGCGATCGTTCGGTGCGTGCGGCAAATCGCTTTGCACTCAACCGGTTGCCTCCGGCCTCGGGAGCCTTTGTCTACAGAATTGAGCGTCGACACGTCAAGTCGGAGCCGACACTCCACCCTATGGACGCCTAAGTACTTAAGGGAGATGAACGGTCGACAATTTGATCCAGATCAACGCCGCTGCGGTGCAGCGATCCTGGAGACACTTAGCCGGCGGGTGCCGGATGGGGCGAATCGGAACCATTGACGTCCGGCGACCCGCCGCCTCGCCGCGCTGCGGCAAAATGCGGCAGTGCGGCAGGGCGCGCGACGGTACCGGCACCGCCGCCCGGATCGTCGCCCCCGGCCGTGCGGGCCAGCGGCACCGAGATCCCGAAGACCGTCCCGCGCCCGACCACCGAGCGGACCGTCACGGGGTGTTCGAGCATCCGGGCGGTGCGGCGGACGATGGACAGGCCCAGCCCCAGGCCGCGGCTGTCGTCGTCGCGGTCGGCATGGCCGCGATAGAAATCCTCGAAGACGCTTTCCAACTGGTCCTGCGGAATGCCCGGCCCGGTGTCCCACACCTCCACCACCAGGCGGTCGCCGCGGTGCCGGCAGCCCATCAGGATGCGGCCGCGGCGGGTGTAGCGCAGGGCATTGACCAGCAGGTTGCGCAGGATGCGCTCCAGCAGCACGGGATCGCTGTGCACCATCGCGCGGGATGGCACCATCCGGAACTCCAACCCCTTCTCCGCGGCCTGACCGGCGGTTTCGATGGCCAGGCGGTCGGCAATGGTGCGGAACGGGAAGTCGCCGGTGCGCGGCGTCACGCTGCCGACCTCCAGCGCCGAGGTGTCCAGCAGCGCCGTCAGCAGCGCGTTGCCCGCGGCCAGCGCCTCGCCCAGCTTGCCGGCAATCTCGATCTGGCGGGGATCGGTGAGGGACGCCGACAGCACGTGGTGGAACAGGCTCATGGCCTGGAAGGGCTGGCGCAGGTCGTGGCTGGCCGCCGCCAGGAACCGGCTCTTGGCGCGGTTCGCCCGCTCCGCCTCCGCGTGGGCCTCGGCCAGGGCGGTCTTGATGCGCGTGCTCTCGGTGATGTCGATCGAGGCGCAGATGACGCCGGCGATCGCGCCGTCGTCGTCGCGCAGCGGTTCCACCACCAGGTCCAGAACGGTGAGTCGGCCGCCGGTGGTGAACGCCATCTCCTCGCGCACACCGGTGCCGCTCTCCATGACCCTGCGCTTCAGGGCGTCCAGCCGCTCCGCCTCCGCCGGCCCGAACAGGTCGGCGTGGCGGCGGCCGATGAACCGCTCCGCCGGAATGGGAAGCTGCGGGTTGTAGACCCAGGCATAGCGCAGGTCGCGGTCCTGGCTGAACACCGACACATGGGAATGGCGCAGGGCCAGCCGGAACCGCTCCTCGCTCTCGCGCAGCATGCGGGCCATGGCGGAGCGGGCGACCGCTTCCGCCTGCAGCAGCCTGTGGGCGCGCCCCTCGCGGTGCAGGTAGGCCGCCAGCAGTCCGGTCAGCACCAGGCCCACCGCCAGCGTTCCCCACGCGGTGGGATCACCGGGAAACAGGACGCCGCCGTTCGGGGGAACCACCACCTGCCAGGGGATGTCTCCGGCCGACAGGGACTGCACGGCCGCGCCTTCGGAAATCCCCTCGCGGCCGGCTGAGCCGGTGGCGGCGAGCACCCTCCCCTCACCTGCCGGCGACCCATCCACCAGAAGTGCCGGCGGTGACGGCGACGGGACCGCGGCGAAGGCGCGCGCTGCCAGCCGGTCGATGGCGATCTCCGCCATCAGGAAACCGGTCACGGCGTCGCAGCGGGCATCGGCTTCCGGGCGGAGCGCGGGTGCGGAATAGACGGGCATGAACAGCCGCAGCAGCCCGGCCGACGGCGCGTCGCCGGTGATGCGGTCGTCGGCGCAGGCCCGCGCCAGCGCCGCGCCATGTCCGGGGATGGCGACGAGATCCAGGCCGGCGAGGACCGTGGCGGAATCGGCGGGTTGGACATGAAGCAGCACGAAGCGATCGCCGCCGGGCGAGGCCGCGGCACCGGACTCCGGTGCAACGGTGAACCGGGCGACGCCCCGCGCCCGCGCCTCCCGCTCCAGTTCCTCCTCCTCGCCCGGCACGAGCCGGGTGGCCCAGCCGACCGCGGTCAGGCTATCATGAAGCGGCAGCAGCGGGTCGGCGGCGGCAGCGAAGGATTCCACCGTCACCGCGACGGATCCGGCGAACAGCCCGCGCAGCGCGGTCAGGACGAACACCGTGTCCTGGAGCCGCTCTTCGACCGCCAGGCGGTACTGGGTCGCCGCGCGCTCCATCCGGTCGCGGGCAGCCTCGCGGGCCTGCACCTGCAGCAGGACGAACATCCCGATCGACAGCGCAACCCCGACCACCACCAGCAGCGGAATTGCCATCGCTCCGGTGCGTCGCCGTCGTCCTCCCAGCAGCATGGAGCCATACCGTGTGTCGGATCGTTCGTAATCTATCGTTTCCCAAAGCCTATCATGTTTTCGCCGTCCGTATGAAGGACAAAGCGGCAATTATCTCCCTGAGGATAGCAATATGACCGGACTTCGCAGCGCTCGAACGTGGACGAAGTTTCATTGTTGTAATGAGACGGAATCCGCGCATTGGAATATTTCGCGGTTCATACAATAAAACACGATTCATATTTCAGTGTGACAGCCGGTCGCGACCGAGAAGCCGGGCGACCGCGGTGCGCAGGGCCAGCGGCGCCACCGGCTTGTGCAGGACCGGATAGCCCGACAGCCGCGCCTCGCGCAGGCGGATCGGATCGGTGTCGCCGGTAAGGACCAGGCCGGGCACGGCGGTCCCCAGCGCTTTGGCGATCTGCCGGATGGCGACGATGCCGTTGGCCGCTCCCTTCAGGCGCAGGTCGGCGATCACCAGGTCGGGCACCTCCGGGTCGGGTCCCAGGCGGGTCATCGCCGCATCATAGGAGTCCGCGCCGATCACCGCACATCCCCATTGCCCCAGCAGCACACCCAGCGCATCGAGGACCATGCGGTCGTCCTCGATCACCAGGACGCGGGCGCGGCTCACATCCATCTCGCGCGGCGTCTCCTCGGGCGCCGGGGCCGCGGGCATGCCCTCCTCGTCGTCGGACACCCGGGGCACCACGACGCCGAACAGCATGCCGCGCCCCGTCCGCGACTCCACCACCGGGCGCAGGCCGAGGCGCCGCGCCAGCCGCCCTGCCAGCGTCAGCCCGAGGCCGAGCACCCGACCCGGCGTCTCGCCGGCATGCGTCCGCGCCAGTTCTTCACGCAGGGTGCGGACCTCCTCGGGCGGCAGGCCCCGCCCGCTGTCCCACACCCCCACCAGCAGACCGTCGCCGCCGTGCCGGCGGCAGCCGAGCAGGACCCGGCCACGGCCGGTGTGGCGGAGCGCGTTGCCGAGCAGGGCCTGGAGGATTCTCTCAAGCAGGACGGCATCGGTCTCGACCATCGCGGAACAGGGCATGACCGTGAAGCGCAGCCGGCGCCCCTCGAAGCGGGGGGCGAACTCCAGCGCCAGGCGGGTGAGGATGCCGTTGACGGCACTGCGGCCGATGTCCGGCTCGATCAGGCCGGCCTCCAGCCGGGCCAGGTCGAAATGGCCGTCCACCATGGTCTTCATGGACTGCACGGCGGTGCCCATGGCCTTCAGCACGTCGCGCGCCGCGGGGTCGCCGACGCGGCCGTCCAGCGCCCCCACCAGCAGCGACAGGGCCGCCAGCGGCTGGCGCAGGTCGTGGCTGGCGGCGGCGAAGAGGCGGCTGCCGCGCTCCGCCGTCAGCCCGCCGCCCTCGCCCACCACACGCACCAGCCCGCCGTCGCACAGCCGGCGGTCGCTGAGGGCGCGTCCCGCCAGCCGCGCATCCAGCGCCTCCACCGCGAGGCCCGTCCGCAGCACGCCCGCCAGCGCCGGCAGGGCCGCGGCCGCGTCGTTCCAGGCAGCCAGCCGGCCACCCCCGTCGAACACCAGCACCGCCGTCCCGGCACCTCCACCTTCCGACTGCACGACTCCCCGCCCCCGTCGGTCCGCTGCCCCCTTCCAAGCAACCCTAAGGATTTGCGCCGATCCTTCAACCCTGGCCTTTGTCGGATGCGGGGCGTCCGGTCCGGGGCGTTTCCCGCTGGCGCGCCGGGGCCCGGCCGGTCCATGCTGCGCCCCATGTCCGACCCGCTTACCGAGGCGCCCGGCGGTGAGCCCGCGGGCGCCGTCGCCATCACAAGGGGCGTGCGCCGGGCGCTCGCCCAGCGCGGCTTCGCCACCCTGACCGAGTTCCGCCTGGCCAGCGGGCGGCGCGCCGACGTGCTGGCGGTGGATGGCGACGGCACGGTCCTGATCGTCGAGGTGAAAAGCTCGGTCGCCGACTTCCGGGCCGACCGCAAGTGGACGGAGTACCGGGACTGGTGCGACGCCTTCTACTTCGCGGTGGACGAGGCGTTCCCGGCCGACCTGATCCCGGACGACTGCGGGCTGTACGTCGCCGACGCCTTCGGCGCGGCGCTGCTGCGCGATGCCCCCGCGTCGAAGCTGGCCGCCGCCCGCCGCAAGGCGGTGGTGCTGCGCGCCGCCCTCGCCGCCGCCGGCCGCCTGCACCGCCTGGAGGACCCCGGCTTCGCGCCGGACCAGATGGGGGGATGAGGCAACGGACGGGTTCGCGGGCCCGCCGGTTCCGTGCTATGGCTGCCGCCTCCCGCCGTTCCCGCCACACCAGCCCGCCGGTTCCGTCATGTCCGTCGCCGTCCGTTTCGCCCCCAGCCCCACCGGCCTGCTGCACGTGGGGAACCTGCGCCTGGCGCTGGTCAACTGGCTGTTCGCCCGCAAGCACGGCGGCACCGTCCTGCTGCGCCTGGACGACACCGATGCGGAGCGCTCGCGGCCCGAATACGCCGTGGCCATCGAGGAGGACCTGCGCTGGCTGGGCCTGATCCCCGACCGCTTCGCCCGCGAAAGCGACCGCTACGCCCGCTATGACGCGGTGTCGGCGGCCCTGAAGGCGGTCGGGCGCCTGTACCCCTGCTACGAGACGCCGGAGGAGCTGGCGCTGAAGCGCACGCGCCTCGCCGCCGGCGGCAAGCCGCCGATCTACGACCGCGCCGCGCTGAAGCTGACCGACGCCGACCGCGCCCGGCTGGAGGCGGCGGGGCGCCGGCCGCACTGGCGCTTCCTGCTGGAACCGGGGCCGGTGGCCTGGGACGACCTGGTGCGCGGCCCCGTCCGCTTCGAGGGCGCCGCCCTGTCCGACCCGGTGCTGATCCGCGAGGACGGGCGGCCGCTCTACACCCTGACCTCGGTGGTGGATGACGCCGACCTCGCCATCACCCACGTCATCCGCGGCGAGGACCACGTGGCCAACACGGCGGTGCAGATCCAACTGTGGCAGGCGCTGGACGCCGCGGTGCCCGTCTTCGCCCACCTGCCGCTGCTGACCGATGCCGCCGGCCAGGGCCTGTCGAAGCGCCTGGGCAGCCTGTCGGTGCGGAGCCTGCGGGAGGAGGAGGGGGTGGAGCCCATGGCACTGCTCTCTCTGCTCGCCCGTCTCGGCACATCGGACCCCATCGAGCCGCGGCCCGACCTCGCCACCCTGGCGGCGGAGTTCGACATGGCCCGCATCGCCCGCGGCACGCCGAAGTTCGATCCGGACGAGCTGATGCGCCTCAACGCCCGCGTCCTGCACGAGGCGCCGTTCGACGCGGTGCGGGAGCGTCTGGCCGGGGCGGGTCTGGCCGGCGCCGACGCCGCGTTCTGGGAGGCGGTGCGGCCCAACCTGACCCGGCTGGCGGACGCGGCGGAGTGGTGGGCGGTGACCCACGCCCCGGTCGTCCCGTCCATCGACGACCCCGTCTTCACGGCCGCCGCCGCCGCCCTGCTGCCGCCGGAGCCGTGGGACACCGCCACCTGGGGCGCCTGGACGGGCGCGGTGAAGCAGGCGACGGGCCGCAAGGGCAAGGACCTGTTCCTCCCCCTGCGCCGGGCGCTGACCGGCCGCGACCATGGACCGGAACTGAAGAACCTGCTACCCCTCATCGGCCGTGACCGGGCCGCCAGGCGCCTGGCCGGTGACACCGCCTGACGCGCCCGCCGAGATGGAGCCGGAGCAATGCCGCTGGACCTGTACAACACGCTGACCCGCCGGAAGGAGCGCTTCGAGCCGCTCGTCGCCGACACGGTGGGCATGTACGTGTGTGGTCCGACGGTGTACGACACGGCCCACATCGGCAACGCCCGCCCCGTGGTGGTGTTCGACGTGCTGTACCGCCTGCTGAAGCGGCTGTACGCCAACGTGACGTACGTGCGCAACATCACCGACGTGGACGACAAGATCATCGACCGTTCGCGGGAGTCGGGGGAGCCGATCGAGGCCCTGACCGAGCGCACGGCCCGTCAGTACCACGCGGACATGGGCGCCCTGAACGCGCTGCGCCCCGACGTGGAGCCGCGCGCCACCCACCACATCGGCGAGATGATCGCCATGATCGCCCGCCTGATCGACCTGGGCCACGCCTACGCCGCCGACGGGCACGTGCTGTTCTCGGTGCCGTCCATGCCGGAGTACGGGCAGCTCTCCCGCCGTTCGCCCGACGAGCTGATCGCCGGCGCGCGCGTCGAGGTGGCGCCCTACAAGCGCGACCCGCAGGACTTCGTGCTGTGGAAGCCGAGTGCCGACGATGTGCCCGGCTGGGACAGCCCGTGGGGCCGCGGCCGGCCGGGCTGGCACATCGAGTGCTCCGCCATGTCGGAGAAGCACCTGGGCGCCACCTTCGACATCCACGGCGGCGGGCTGGACCTGATCTTCCCCCACCACGAGAACGAGATCGCCCAGAGCCGCTGCGCCCACGCCGGCGCGCCGCTGGCGCGAACGTGGGTGCACAACGGCTTCGTCACCGTCGAGGGCGAGAAGATGTCGAAATCGCTCGGCAACTTCTTCACCGTCCAGGAGCTGCTGGACGAACACCCCGGCGAGGCGATCCGCCTGACCCTGCTGTCGGCCCACTACCGCCAGCCGCTGGACTTCACCCGCGACGGGCTGCGCCAGGCGCGGGCGGCGCTCGACCGCTGGTACCAGTCCCTGCGCGGCGACCCCGTGCCGGCCGAGGCGGAACTGCCCTTCGAGGTGCTGGCCGCACTGGAGGACGACCTCAACACCCCGCTCGCCATCGCCCACCTGCACGAGCTGGCGTCGGCCGTGAACAAGGCCGACACGCTGGGCGCCCGGGCCGCCGCCAAGGGGGCGCTGCTGGCCGCCGGAAAGGCGCTGGGCCTGTTGGAACAGGACCCCGAGGCGTGGTTCCGCCGCGCGCCCAAGGGGGCGGCGGGGCCGAGCGACGCCGAGATCGAGCGGATGATCGTCGAGCGGCGCGACGCCCGCAAGGCGAAGGACTTCGCCACCGCCGACCGCATCCGCAACGATCTCGCCGAACTGGGAATCATCCTGGAGGACGGCCCGCAGGGCACCACCTGGAAGCGTTCGTAACCCGTTTTCCCCCTCCCCTTCCGGGGGGCGGGGAGCTGCCGAGGGGCCCTCGCGTTCATGCGGGTCCGCCCCGCCCTTCATCACTGTGGCGCCCGCGTTCAGGCGGGTGGCAACGAGGATTTGTGCCATGCTCTGGCTTGCCGCCTACATGGGCAGCGTGATCGCGATCAACATCGCCTTCAGCGCCGCCCCCCACCTCGACATCCTCTGGTCCTGCTGGGCCGGTCTGATCTTCATCCTGCGCGACATGGTGCAGGTGCGCTACGGCCATTGGTCGCTTGCCGCCATGCTCGCGGCCTGCGCCGTGTCCTACGGGCTGGCCGATCCCTTCGTGGCGATGGCCAGCGTCACCGCCTTCGCGGTGTCGGAGATGATCGACTGGGCCGTCTTCACCATCACCCGCCGGCCGCTGCGCGACCGGCTGTGGATCAGCTCCGCCATCTCGGTGCCGGTGGACACCGCCATCTTCTTCGGCATGATCGGCATCTGGGCGCCGGAGGTGTGGACGGTGGCGCTGGCGTCGAAGCTGGCGGGCATCACCGCGGTGTGGCTGCTGATGCGCACCCGCGCGGCGCGCACGGCGGCGGCGTGAGCGGGGTTGCATCGTCCACCTTCGGCCCGTGACCGCGGGCGGCGCCCGGGTTACCCTGGCGCCCGCCCGCGCGGCACAACCAAACGGCACCCATGAAGGAGGATGGACCCATGGCCGACAAGAAGCTCCGGTTCGGCGTCGTGCTCGCCGGCTGCGGCGTCTTCGACGGGGCGGAGATCCACGAGGCGGTGTGCACCCTGCTGGCCATCGACCGCATCGGCGGCGAGGCGAAGTGCTACGCCCCCGACGTCGACCAGGCGCACGTGGTCAACCACCTCACCGGCGAGGTGACGGCGGAGCGCCGCAACGTGCTGATCGAGGCGGCCCGCATCGCCCGGGGGAAGATCACGCCGCTCGCCGCCTTCAACGCCGAAGACGTGGACGTGCTGATTTTCCCCGGCGGCTTCGGCGCCGCCAAGAACCTCTGCGACTTCGCCTTCAAGGGCGCCGACTGCGCCGTCAACCCCGACGTGGAGTCGGCCGTGCGCGCCATGAAGGCGGCCGGCAAGCCGATCGGCGCCCTGTGCATCGCCCCGGCGATCCTGGCGCGGCTGATGGGCGGCGAGGGGGTGGAACTGACCATCGGCTCGGACGCGGAGACGGCGGCGGCCCTTCAGGCGATGGGGGCGCGCCACACCGCGACCACCCATTGCGAGGTGGTGGTCGACCGCGCCAGCAAGATCGTCACCGCCCCCTGCTACATGCTGGATGCCAGCGTCTCGCAGATCGCCGACGGCGCCGCCAACGCGGTGAAGGCGCTGGCGGAACTGGCCTGACCGCCGATCGGGCGGCGCGGGACGTTGCTGCACCGCAGCATCGTCCCGCGAAAGCACTTGCGTTTGCCTGCAATGTCCCCGAAACTTTGCCGCACCCGCTCAGGGAAATGCGGGACGACGGCGGTGGATTTCGGGTGCGGGGCATTGGCCGCCGCGCCCGGTGACACGACAGCCGGCCGGTAGAGGGTGGAGACAGCTCGGATTGCACAACACCGCCGCAGGGACGCGGCGGATGGGTGGAGGAAGAGGTGTCGGGAATGCCGTCCACAACGCGCAGCGCCGCGTCGTCGAACCTGGAACTGATGGCCATCTACGAGGTCAGCAAGGTGCTGGGCTCGTCGCTCGACCTGCAGCAGACGCTGCGCGAGGTGCTGCGCGTCCTGGCCTACCAGCTCCAGATGCACCGCGGCCGCGTGTGGCTGCTGGGCGACGACCAGGTCCTGAGGCTCGTCGCGGTGAACGGCGCCCCGGTGGATGAGGCGCGACAGGTGGAGCTGCGCGAGGGTGAAGGCATCATCGGCCGCATCCTGAAGACCGGCATGCCCGCCGTGGTGCCCAACCTGGCGGAGGAGCCGCTGTTCCTCAATCGCACCGGTGGGCGCGACGACCTGGACGAGGTGGTGGCATCCCTGGTGGGCGTTCCCATCAAGGTGGCCGGCAGCGCGGTCGGCGTGCTGACCATCGACCGCATCAGCGACGACGGGCCGACCACCCATTTCGGCAGCGACGTGCGATTCCTGACCATGGTCGCCAACCTGATCGGCCAGACCGTGCGCCTGCACCGCACGGTGGCGGAGGAGCGGCGCTATATGATGCGCGAGACCTTCCGCCTGCAGAAGGAACTGCGCGCGCCGGAGCCCATTGCCGACATCGTCTGTTCCAGCCCCAACATGGTGGACGTGCTGGCCCAGGTGCACCGCGTGGCGCCGTTCAAGTCGAGCGTGCTGATCCGCGGCGAGAGCGGCACCGGCAAGGAGCTGATCGCCCGGGCCATCCACAACCTGTCGCCGCGCAAGGACGCCCCGTTCATCCGCGTCAACTGCGCCGCCCTGCCCGAATCCCTGCTGGAGTCGGAACTGTTCGGCCACGAGAAGGGGGCCTTCACCGGCGCCCAGAAGGACCACAAGGGCCGGTTCGAGCTGGCGTCGGGCGGCACCCTGTTCCTGGACGAGATCGGCGACATCTCGTCCAACTTCCAGGCCAAGCTGCTGCGCGTCCTGCAGGAGCAGGAGTTCGAGCGCATCGGCGGCACCAAGACCATCAAGACCGACGTCCGCCTGATCTGCGCCACCAACCTGAACCTGGAAGAGGCCGTGGGGCTGGGCAAGTTCCGCGCCGACCTCTATTTCCGCATCAACGTCGTCAGCATCTTCCTGCCCCCCCTGCGCGAGCGGCGCAGCGACATCGCCCCCCTGGCCCGCCACTTCGTGGCCAAGTTCGCCAAGGACAACGGCCTGACCCTGGCGCTGGAGACCGAGGCGCAGGAGGTGCTGAGCCGCTGTCCATGGCCGGGCAACGTGCGCGAGCTGGAGAACTGCATCGAGCGCGCGGCCACCCAGTGCCGCGACGGCACCATCCGCGCCGTCGACCTGTCGTGCAGCCAGAACCTCTGCAACTCCTCGATCCTGTTGCAGTACCGCACGGCCGGCAAGGCGGTGGGCGGCCTGGCCCCGGCGGTGCACGGCCCCGGAGCGATCGTGCCGGGTGCGGCCTCCCATGTGGCGCCGCCCACGGGCTGCAACACCTGCGGTGCGGCGCCGGGCCAGCCGTGCCAGGCCCCCGCCCCCGCGGGCAATGCCGCGGCCGATGCCGCCCCCGCGGGTCCGGCCGGTCCGGCCGCCGCCGGTCCCGCCGCACCGCCCGCCTCCGCCCTGCCGCCCGACCCGGACGGTGACGGCCCGGTGGACTTGCCGGACGAGCCGGATTCTGGGTCCCTGCGCGAGCGGCTGATCTGGGCGATGGACCGCACGGGCTGGGTGCAGGCCAAGGCCGCCCGTCTGCTGGGCATGACCACGCGCCAGGTCAGTTACGCCCTGCGCAAGTACAACATCGAGATCAAGCGCTTCTGAGCGGGCTCCCACCCGGCGGGGGCGGTGTGCTATCACCGTGGGAACCCAAGGGTGGCCCGGTCGGGACCATGGAAAAGCCCCTCGCGATCCTGTTCGTGGACATCGCCGATTCCACCCCGCTTTATGAGCGGATCGGGAACGTGCGGGCGGCGGCGCTGACGCGCAAGATGCTGCTGCTGCTCCGCCTGGCCATCGAGGCCAACGAGGGCACCGTGGTCAAGCTGCTGGGCGACGGGCTGCTGGGCGCCTTCTCCACCGCCGACGACGCCGCCTGTGCGGCGGCCACCATGATGCGCTTCCAGGACGTGCTGGGCCTGACCCTGCGCATCGGGCTGCACCACGGCCCGGTGGTGCAGCGCCAGGAGGACCTGTACGGCGACGCCTGCAACGTCGCGGCCCGGGTCGAGGCGATGGCGCGGCCGGGCGAGGTGCTGGCGACCGAGGATTTCGTCGATCGCCTGACGCCGGATCAGCGGAGGCACGCCCGGCTGCTGAACAACGTGGCGGTCAAGGGCCGCTCGATGCCGCTGCGCATCCACCGCTTCCACCCGGACGGGCCCGAGGACCCGGAGGATGCCCTGGACAGCACGACCATCGGTTTCACCATGAACGACCTGGCGGCTCTGACCGCCCCCGACATGGTGCTGCACATCGATTACCGGGGCACCCGGCTGACCGTCGGCCGCGACCGGCCGCGCCTGGGCATCGGCCGCGGCGAGGGTGCGGGCCTGCGCATCCCGTCGCGCCGCACGTCGCGCCAGCACGCCACCATCGACTTCAGCCGCGAGAGCTTCATCCTGACGGACCAGTCGACCAACGGCACCTTCGTGCGCGCCGGCGACTCCCGGCCCGTGGCGCTGAAGCGCGACAGCACCAAGCTGGTGGGGAGCGGCCTCATCGGCTTCGGCGCGGAGCCGGCGGACGCCGGCGAGGACCACGTCGCGGCCTTCCGCTGCGACCAGCGGTGACGCGCGCCGGCCCGGCCATCGGGATACCGCCGCGTCGCCATCCTGTGGCATAAGGTGCCCGCCAAGCCACGGGAACCCGGTCGCACATGATACGCCTTGAGAACATCAGCAAGCAGAACAGCCACCGCATCCTCTTCGTCGAGGCGTCGGCGGCGCTGAACCGTGGGGAGAAGATCGGCCTTGTCGGTCCCAACGGCGCCGGCAAGACGACGCTGTTCCGGATGATCACCGGGGAGGAAGCGCCCGACGACGGCCGCGTGACGGTCGAGAAGCAGGTGACGATCGGCTATTTCAACCAGGATGTCGGCGAGATGGCCGGCCGCAGCGCGGTGGCCGAGGTGATGGACGGGGCCGGACCGGTCAGCGCCGTGGCGGCGGAGCTGGCGGGGCTTGAAGCGGCCATGGCCGATCCCGACCGCGCCGACGAGATGGACGCGATCATCGAGCGCTACGGCGAGGTGCAGGCCCGCTTCGAGGAGCTGGGCGGCTACGAGCTGGAGGGCCGGGCGCGCGAGGTGCTGGCCGGGCTCAGCTTCAGCCAGGAGATGATGGACGCCGACGTCGGGGCCCTGTCGGGCGGCTGGAAGATGCGCGTGGCGCTGGCCCGCATCCTGCTGATGCGGCCCGACGTCATGCTCCTCGACGAGCCGAGCAACCACCTGGACCTGGAAAGCCTGATCTGGCTGGAGGCGTTCCTCAAGGGCTATGACGGCGCCCTTCTGATGACGTCGCACGACCGCGAGTTCCTCAACCGGATCGTGTCGAAGATCATCGAGATCGACGACGGCTCGCTGACCAGCTATTCCGGCGATTACGCCTTCTATGAGCGCCAGCGGGCCCTGCATGCGAAGCAGCAGCAGGCGCAGTTCGACCGGCAGCAGGCCATGCTGGCGAAGGAGCTTAAGTTCATCGAGCGTTTCAAGGCCCGCGCCTCGCACGCCAGCCAGGTGCAGAGCCGGGTGAAGAAGCTGGACAAGATCGAGCGTTTCGAGCCGCCCCGGCGCCGCCAGACCGTTGTGTTCGACTTCCCCCCGGCCCCGCGGTCGGGCGAGGACGTGGCGGTGCTGAAGGGGGTGCACAAGGGCTATGGCAGCCGGATCATTTACGAAGGGCTGGACCTGACGATCCGCCGCAAGGAGCGCTGGTGCGTCCTGGGCGTCAACGGTGCCGGCAAGTCGACGCTGCTGAAACTGGTGGCCGGCAGCACCGAACCGGATTCCGGCACGGTCACCGTCGGCGGCAGCGTGAAGATGGGCTATTTCTCCCAGCACGCCATGGAACTGCTCGACGGCGACCGCTCCGTGTTCGAGTCCCTGGAGGCGTCCTTCCCTCTGGCCGACCAGGGGGCGCTGCGGGCGCTGGCCGGCTGTTTCGGCTTTTCCGGCGACGACGTGGAGAAGCGATGCCGTGTCCTGTCCGGCGGTGAGAAGGCGCGGCTGGTGATGGCGATCATGCTGTTCAACCCGCCCAACTTCCTGGTTCTGGACGAGCCGACCAACCACCTGGACCTCGACACCAAGGAGATGCTGATCACCGCCCTGTCCGCCTATGAGGGCACCATGCTGTTCGTGTCGCACGACCGCCATTTCCTGGCGACCCTGTCGAACCGCGTGCTGGAACTGACCCCCGACGGCATCCACCAATACGGCGGCGGCTATACGGAGTATGTGGCCCGCACCGGCCAGGAAGCCCCCGGCCTGCACCCGACCTCCTTCCAACCCGCCGGCCGGTGAGGAAGAGCGGCGGCACGCGGGTGCCGCCGCGACGGGTGGACGATGCGGGGGGTGGGGAGAGCGACGGGGATCGGGTGGCTATGCCACTCGGCGACGTTCCTCCGGCTGCGTGCGCCGGCAGTCGAATAGATTCGGTATTCGGTAGCAAATACACCACGCCCAGATAGCCGCTAACCAATTGATTTAGCTGCACTATATCCCATTTCCTTCCAGAGAGGAAGCCATGGGCGACACCTACATCATCTCCGGCCTGACCACCAAGCGCGCCGAAGTCTCGGGCATCATCGCGGACCTTGAGAAGCGCATCGCCCAGCACCGGGCCGACTTGGTGCACATCGACGCCGTGCTTCGGCTCTACGCCCCCGAG
>NZ_AUCF01000020.1 GCF_000429625.1 Azospirillum halopraeferens DSM 3675 | reverse complement strand
GTGGCGGTCATCACCGTGGGCGTGGTCGGCATCGGCGACGCGGCCCTGTCGCTCACGGCGTCCTCCGAATCGTGCCCGACGCCCCGGCGGATCGCCTCGAACTCGGTCTCGATCTCGAACGCGACCCGGCGGGCTGTCCGGACGGCATCGGGGTAGCTGTTGGTCCGGAGGGACCGGTTGACGTGCGTTCGGCCGATCACAGGCCGGAGATCGGCCGGGACGCGGGTCCGGAACTGCCACACCGTTCCCCGGAGCCACAGACCGATTGGACGCCGCTTGGGCGACGCGGACGTGCGACACCCCGGACGGCCTGTGGTTGCGGATCTCGAAGGCGAAGAGGGCGATTCGGAGGACGGCGTGTGCGACAGGGCCGCGTCGCACCGAGGAGAACTCCGCCCCGAAAGGACGGATTTTTCAATCACATCAACGTCTTGGGGGGAATTGGTGGAGCCGAGGAGGATCGAACTCCCGACCTACGCATTGCGAACGCGTCGCTCTCCCAGCTGAGCTACGGCCCCACACACACCGGCTTGCGGTGCGCCCCGCCGGGGTCTCCGGCGCGGCGTGGGCGGGATAATGGTGATCCCGCCGGGTCCTGTCAAGCGCTTGTTTTGACCGCCACGGCAGCGCCGGGCGGTGCGCGCAAGGGGTGGGACCACCCCGGCCGAGGGCGGGGCTTGTCAGGGGCGGGGACCGCGATTAGGGTGCTGCCCAGCCGCGAAACCGGAGGGATAGAGCCGTCATGGAGCCGTTGGTCGCGACCCTGTTCGGGTTGGTCTACATCATCCTCGACCTGTTCAAATGGCTGCTCCTCATCACCGTGGTGATGAGCTGGCTGGTCGCGTTCAACCTGATCAACACCGGCAACCGCTTCGTCTATCTGGTCAGCGATTTCCTGTACCGGGTGACCGAGCCGGTGCTGCGGCCGATCCGCAACGTCATGCCCAACCTGGGCGGGATCGATCTGTCGCCGCTGATCGCCCTGCTCGGCGTGTGGTTCCTGCAAAGCCTGATCGTCAATTACGGGCTCCTGCGTTGAACCATCCGGCCGTCGGCCCCCTGACGGCGGTGGCCGACGGGGTGCGGGTGACGCTGCGGGTGACGCCCGGTGCCGCGCGCAACGCGGTCGCCGGGGTGGCCGAGACGGCGCCCGGCCGGCTGGCGTTGAAGGTGACGGTGACCGCGGCGCCCGAGGGCGGCAAGGCCAACGCGGCGGTGGTGAAGCTGCTGGCCGGAGCCTGGGGGCTGCCGAAGTCGGCGCTGTCGGTGGTGACGGGCGCCACCGACCGCAACAAGGTGCTGCACGTGGCCGGCGAACCGGCCGAATTGATGCGCCGTCTCGGCGCGCTGATGGACTGATGCGCCGTCTCGGCGTGCTGGTGCAAGGAGGGCAGGGCGATGGGCGAGGCTAGGATCATCGACGGCAAGGGCTTCGCCGCCGGCCTGCGGGCCCGGGTGGGCGAGGGGGTGGCGGCGCTGAAGGCCGGGCACGGGGTGACGCCGGGCCTGGGCGTGGTGCTGGTGGGCGACGATCCCGCCAGCCAGGTCTACGTCCGCTCCAAGGAAAAGGCGCTGGTGGAGCTGGGGATGAACTCCATCGACCACCACCTGCCCGCCACCACCACGCAGGCGGAGCTGCTGGCGCTGATCGACGCGCTGAACGCCGACCCGGCGGTGCACGGCATCCTGGTGCAGCTTCCGCTGCCGCGCGCCATCGACACGCAGGCGGTGCTGGGCCGCATCGCCCCGGCCAAGGACGCCGACGGCTTCCACGTGGTCAACGCCGGCCTGCTGGCCACCGGCCAGGCCGGCGCCACCATCCCCTGCACCCCCTGGGGCTGCATGCTGCTGATCCGCGACGTGCTGGGCCGCGACCTGTCCGGCCGGCGGGCGCTGGTGATCGGCCGCTCCAACATCGTGGGCAAGCCCATGGGGCAGCTTCTCCTGCAGGCGGACTGCACGGTGACCATGGCCCATTCCCGCACCCGTGACCTGGCCGACGAATGCCGGCGCGCCGACATCCTGGTGGCCGCCGTCGGACGGCCGGAGATGGTGCGCGGCGACTGGATCAAGCCGGGGGCCGTGGTCATCGACGTGGGCATGAACCGCATTCCCGCCGACCAGCCGGGCAAGACGCGCCTGGTCGGCGACGTCGCCTTCGACGAGGCGCGCGCCGTGGCCGGCGCCATCACCCCGGTGCCCGGCGGGGTCGGTCCCATGACCATCGCCTGCCTGATGCTGAACACGCTCACCGCCGCCTGCCGGGCCGCCGGCGCGCCGCTGCCCGCCGAGGCCGCCCCGTGATCACCGTCCACGCCCGCAGTGCGGACGGGCGGGTGATCGAACAGCCGCTGGGCGCCGATGATCCGCTGCCGCCCGGCACCGTGTGGATCGACCTGCTGCGCCCCGACGAGGCGGAGCGCGCCCACGTCGGCCGGCTGGCCGGCTGCGAGCTGCCGACCCGCGAGGAGATGCGGGAGATCGAGGCGTCTTCCCAGCTCTACGTCGAGGGCGACGGCATCTATCTGACCACCACGGTCATCGCGCGGGCCGATACGCCCAGTCCGGAACAGGGGGAGATCACCTTCGTCCTGACGCCGCGGCACATGATCACCCTGCGCTACACCGAGCCGCGCTCGGTCGCCACCTTCGCCGCGCGCACCGGCCGCCAGCCGGAACTGCTGGCCAGCGCCGAGGACGCGCTGCTCGGCATCCTCGACGCGGTCATCGACCGGGTCGCCGACGTGCTGGAGCTGATCGGCACGCGCATCGACGCCCTGTCCACCCGCATCTTCACCGACAGTCTGGACGGTCGCGGCTTCGGCGGACGCCGCAAGCCGGACGAGTTGCAGGACGTGCTGCGCGGCATCGGCCGCGCCGGCGACCTCACCCACAAGGTGCGCGACAGCCTGGCCGGTCTGGACCGGCTGGTGGCCTTCCTCACCTCGGTCACCGCCGGCCGCCTGGGCAAGGAACAGAAGGCGGCGCTGAAGACCCTGGCGCGCGACCTGCGCTCGCTGAACGAGCACGCCGGCTTCCTGGCGCACGAAGCGAACTTCCTGCTCGACGCCACGCTCGGCCTCATCAACATCGAGCAGAACGCCATCATCAAGATCTTCTCGGTGGCGGCCGTCGCCTTCCTGCCGCCGACCCTGATCGCCTCCGCCTACGGCATGAACTTCGCCCACATGCCGGAGCTGGCGTGGGAGTGGGGCTATCCCATGGCCCTGGCCCTGATGGTGCTGTCCGCCGTCCTGCCGCTCTGGTACTTCCGCCGCCGCGGCTGGCTGTAGCTACAGGCGCACCGGCGCCGGACGGGTGTCCCATGGACTCGCTGATCACCGCCGCGGCGCGCGCGCTGGCCCACGGGGATCCCCTCGGGGCGCTGAACCGAATCGCCTTGCGCAACGACGCGCCGGCCCTGGCGCTGCGCGGAATCGCCATGGCCCAGCTCGGCGACTTCGCCCGTGCCGGGGACCTGGTGCGGCGCGCGGCGCGCGCCTTCGGTCCGGCCGAGGCGGTGGCCCGGGCGCGCTGCATCGTCGCCGAGGCGGAGATCGCCCTGGCGTCGCGCGACCTGGGCTGGCCGCCGGCGGCCCTCGACGCGGCGCGGGCGACCCTGGAGCGGCACGGCGACGGCGTGAACGCGGCGCACGCCCGGCTCCTCGCCATCCGCCGTCTGGTGCTGATCGGCCGCCTGGACGAGGCGGAACGCGCGCTCACCGCCCTCGACCCGGTTCCCTTGCCACCGGCCCTGCGGGCCGCCCGCGATCTGGTGGTCGCCGGCATCGCGCTGCGCCGCCTGCGCACGGCCCCGGCCCGCGCGGCGCTCGAAACGGCCGGCCGGGCGGCGCGCGCGGCCGGCATTCCCGCACTGGCGGCGGAGGTGGAGCGCGCGGTGCGCGTGCTGGAGGCGCCCGCGGCACGGCTGATCGGCGGCGGCGGGGAGCCGCGGCTTCTCCGGCTCGACGAGGTCGAGGCGTTGCAGGGCGCGGACGCCCTGGTGGTGGACGCCTGCCGCCACGCCGTGCGCGACGGCGCCGCCGTGATCGCGCTGGCCAGACGCCCGGTCCTGTTCGCGCTGGCCCGCGCGCTGGGGGAGGCGTGGCCGGGGGACGTGCCGCGCGACACTCTCATCGCGCGGGCGTTCGGCGCCCGGCACGCCGACGAGTCCCACCGCGCGCGGTTGCGGGTCGAGGTCGGGCGGCTGCGCGCGGCCTTGCGCCCGCTCGCCGCCGTGAGCGCCACCCGGCGGGGCTTCACGCTGGCCCCGCTGCGCGCCCGCACGGTCCTCGTGCTGGAGCGGCCGGTGGAGGAGCGGCACGCCGCCGTGCTCGCCGTCCTGGCCGACGGGGAGGCGTGGTCCAGTTCGGCGCTGGCGCTGGTGCTGGGCACCAGCCAGCGCACCGTGCAGCGGGCGCTGGACGCCCTGGCGGCGGCCGGAGCGGTGCAGTCCTTCGGCGACGGGCGGGCCCGGCGCTGGGTGACGCCGCCGCTGCCGGGATTCACGACGACCTTGTTACTCCCGGCCCCTCTGCCCGGCGATTAGCATCGGCCCATCGTTTCCACGACATCAGCGGAGGGACAGATGGTTCGATCGCAAGCCGACATCATCCGGGAGTACGGGCCGTTTCCCGGGATCGAGCACGTGCACGGCGTGACGTTCGACGGACGGCACGTGTGGGTCGCCTTCGGCGACGGGCTGACCGCCGTCGATCCGGACAGCGGTGAGGCGGTGCGGTCCATCGCCGTGCCGGCGCACGCGGGCACGGCCTTCGACGGCCGCCACCTGTACCAGATCGCCGAGGACCGCATCCACACCATCGAACCGGAAACCGGCCGGGTGGTCGCCACAATCCCGGCTCCCGGCGGGGGCGGCGATTCGGGCATGGCCTGGGCCGAAGGGTCGCTCTGGGTGGGGCATTATCAGGACCGGAAGATCCACCAGGTCGATCCGCGGACCGGTGCCGTCCTGCGCACCATCGACTCCGACCGCTTCGTCACCGGCGTCACCTGGGTCGACGGGGAGTTGTGGCACGGCACCTGGGAGGGGGATGAGAGCGACGTGCGGCGGATCGACCCGATGACGGCGGAGGTGCTGGAGCGGCTGGACATGCCGGCAGGCACGGGCGTCTCGGGGCTGGAGAGCGACGGCGCCGACCGTTTCTTCTGCGGCGGCGGGCGCAGCGGCAGGGTCCGGGCCGTCCGCCGGCCGGCGCGCGGCGCCGCGGCGTAGGGGCGCGCGGCGCCGGTATCACCCTCTCGATCAATGCCCGGGCATTGATCTGCCGGGTTTTACGGTCGGCAATTGATGGAAGTGATCAATTGCCGACCGTATCAGGCCGCGACGATGCCGCGCCGGCGCAGCGCGGCATCGATCTCCTGGTCGTCGGTGTTGGTGTGGCTGATGAACTGCGCCAGCACCCCGATCAGGTCGGCGCGGGCCGCCTCCGGCGCCTCCTCGCAGATCCCGGCGATCTCCTCCAGCTTGCGGATGAAGCAGGCGTGGGCGAAGGCGTGGCGGCGCTCCAATTCACCGCCCAGAAGAGCCAGGTACGGTTGTTCGTGATCAAAATGTTCACGAACATGACTGATGATGTCCTTTATGTCATCCTGTGACATTTCATCGCTGTAAGCCACGTTCTGAAGGTGGTACAGGAGCTGTTCGTGATCGTCGTCGAGGATGTCGACGCTGGTCGACATGAGAGTAGCGGACGCTGGCACGTTTTTCCCTTCCGCGGCTCAGGAGGACGGTCGAAGCATCATGTTACCATCTTCTAAATCTTTTTCTGCCAAGGTAACAAACCCGGCGGCGGGCGGGCGATGATCGGTTCCACGGCGATGAACACCAGCGACAGACGGTCACGGGCGGCAGCGGAGACGGATCAGGCCGACCGCATCGCCCGCCTGCGCGAGGCGCTGCGCGACCACATCCTGCACCGTGCGGGCAAGGGCGGCAAGCGCCTGAACCTGATGATGTCCAATCTGTCGCACGTCATTCTGGAGAACTTCGACTTCGGTGGCGCAACCTTCCTATCCTGCAATTTCTCCTATTCGAACCTCGGGGGCAGCCGGTTCACCGGGGCCGACCTGACCAACAGCCTGTTCATCCGCACCAATCTCACGAAGGCCGATTTCGCGGGGGCGGTGCTGAACGGCGTGCGCTTCCATTACGCCGACGCGCGCGACGCCAGGCTGCAGGACGCCAGCCTGAAGCAGGGCTCGGTCATGGTCTACCGCCCCGATCCCCGCGGCAGCGGCGGCCGGCGGGAACAGGCCATCGTCCAGGAAACCGACCTGTCCCATTCCAACTTCTCCGGCGCCTCCCTGTGCGGGGCGGTCCTGACGAACTGCCGCATCCGCAACGCCAATCTGTCCGGGGCCGACCTCAGCGGCGCCAACCTGTCGGGGGCCGACCTGTCCGGCTCCAACCTCGCCGGAGCGGTGCTGGCCGACGTCAACCTGACGAACGTCACGGTCGAGAACACCATCTTCGACGTGACGCCGCACACCATTGCGGCGCTTCAGTTCAACGACGGATTCCGCCAATACCTGGACAACCGGGCGGCGGCGCGCGACCAGGCCCGCCGGCACCAGCGCTGGGTGGACAGCGGCGGCGGCGAGGGCGAGCGCGCCGATTTCGCCGGCCGCAATCTGCGCGGCATCGACCTGTCCGGCATGATGCTGGCCACCGTGTCCTTCAACGGCGCCGACCTCAGCGGCGTCAACCTGTCGGGCGCCAACCTCGCGGCGGCAGACTTCCGCGGTGCGACCATCCAGTACGCCGACCTGTCCGGTGCCGACATCCGCGGCGCCAACTTCACCGGCGCGACCATCCAGTTCTGCCGCTTCGAGACCTGCGACGCGTCACCGCTGGTTCTGCGCAGCGGCGGCGCCATGGCCACCCGCTTCACCGACGCCAGCGTGCGCAACTGCGACCTGCGCGCCCCGACCCTCACCCGCGCGATGTTCGCCGACGCGAAGATGGCGGACTGTGAGCTGTCGGACGATTGAACCGGAATGGCGGGCCTGACGGCATCATAGCGGCCTTGCGCGCCGTTGCTTCATGCCGATCGCCATGTTGTGCTCACGGCGTTCCGGTCGGCTCCGGCGCCATGATCCGCCCGGACGGGACGGCGACGGGACAGGGCTACAGCGCCACCAGGACCAGCAGCGCCAGGAAGACGATGGCGCCCCACACGGGGATCAGTTCGGCACGGCGGCGCCTGGTGCGGGCGTCGACGATAGCGTTGACGGAATCCGGGTGCAGGCGGACGCCGTCCGACGCCAGGCGGGAGGCGGCGCGCTCGGCCTCCTCCACCAGCCCGGGCAGGCGGCGCAGCGTGCGCACCGCCGCCTCCACGTCGTCGAGAAGCTGCGCCTCCGGGCCGCGGTTCTCGCGCATCCACTCCTCGATGAGCGGGCGGGCGAGTTCCCACATGTTGACGTTGGGGTTGAGGATGCGCCCCACGCCCTCGGCGGTCAGCATGCTCTTTTGCAGCAGCAGCAGTTGCGGCTGCGTCTCCATCTCGAACTGCTCGGTCACCGCGAAGAGCTGGGCCAGCAGCCGGCCCACCGAGATCTCGTTCAGCGGCTTGTTCTGCAACGGCTCGCCGATGGCGCGGCAGGCCTGGGTGAACAGCTCGATGGACTGGTGCGCCGGCACGTAGCCGGCCTGGAAATGCACCAGCGCCACCCGGCGGTAATCGCCGGTGAGGAAGCCGATGAGCATGTCCGCCAGGTAATAGCGCGTCGCCCGGTCCAGCCGGCCCATGATGCCGAAGTCGACGGCGGCGATGTTGCCGTTCTCCACCACGAACAGGTTGCCGGGGTGCAGGTCGGCATGGAAGAAGCCGTCGCGGAACACCTGGTTGAAGAAGCCGGCCGAGGCCTTGGCCAGGATCTCGTCACGGTCGTAGCCGGCCTCGACCATGCGCTCCATCTCGTCGACCTTGACGCCGCGGATGCGCTCCAGCGTCAGCACCCGCCTGGCGGTGCGGTCCCAGTCGATGCGCGGGATGAGGAAGGTCGGGTCGCCTTCGAAGTTCTGCGCCAGCTCCGACGCCGCCGCCGCCTCCATGCGCAGGTCCATCTCCAGCCGCGAGGTGCGGGCGAAGATGTCCACCACCTCGCGCGGGCGCAGGCGCTTCAGCTTCGGCCACACCCGCTCGCCCCATTCGGCCAGCCAGCAGAACAGGTCGATGTCGCGCTCGAAGGCGCGTTCGATGCCGGGGCGCAGCACCTTCACCGCCACCTCGCGCCCGTCGGTGGTCACCGCGAAATGGACCTGGGCGATGGAGGCGGCGGCGACGGGCTTGTCGTCGAAGCTGAGGAACAGCGACTCGATGGGCCGGCCCAGCTCCGCCTCGACGATGGCGCGCGCCGCGTGGCCGGGGAAGGGCGGCAGCTTGTCCTGCAGCTCCGCCAGGTCGGCCGCCATCCGCTCGCCCACCAGGTCGGAGCGGGTGGATAGCATCTGCCCCAGCTTGATGAAGCTGGGGCCGAGGTCGCGCAGGGCGGCGGCGAGGCGCTGGCCGGTCCGGCCCGGCGTGTCGCGCCGGGCCACCGTGCGCCAGGCCAGGGCCAGGCCGGGGCCGAGGTCGGCCAGGGTTTCCGGCAGGGCGTTGTGGCGCGCCAGCGTGCGGGCGATGACGGCCATACGGTAGAGGGTGCGGGCGGTGCGGATCACGGGATGCCGGTCCGGGTCAGACGCGCCAGGCCGAATGGATCGCCGCGATCCCGCCGGTCAGGTTGCTCACCCGCACCGAGGCAAAGCCGGCCGCCTCGATCCGCCGGGCCAGCGCCCCCTGCTCCGGGAAGCGGCGGATGCTCTCCACCAGGTAGCGGTAGGAGTCCTCGTCCCCCGTCACCAGCCGGCCCAGCCGTGGCAGCACCCGGAAGGAATAGAGATCGTACACCTCGCGCAGGACGGGCAGCACCACGTGGCTGAACTCCAGGCAGAAGAAGCGCCCGCCCGGCCGCAGCACCCGGTGCGCCTCCTTCAGCGCGTCGTCGATGTGGGTGACGTTGCGCAGGCCGAAGGCGATGGTGTAGGCGTCCACCGAGCGCGGCGCCACCGGCAGCCGCATGGCGTCGCCCACCAGCCACTCCACGCCGCCGAGATGGCCGCGGTCGACGGCGCGGTCGCGCCCCACCCGCACCATGGATTCGGTCAGATCGCAGACCATGACCCGGCCGCCGCCCCGCTCCAGGAACCGGAAGGCGACGTCGCCCGTACCGCCGGCCACGTCCAGCAGCGTCATGTCCGCCGTCGGCGCCACCCGGTCGATCAGCATGTCCTTCCACAGCCGGTGGATGCCGCCCGACATCAGGTCGTTCATCAGGTCGTAGCGGCCGGCCACGCTGTCGAAGACGGCGCGCACCAGACCGGCCTTGGCCGCGGGATCGACGGGGCGGAATCCGAACCAGCGGGCCTCCTGGCCTTCCGGTGCGGTGGTGTCGGTGGGGGGCGTCTCGCTCATGGCGCGGACCATACCGCGCCGCACCGGCGCGCGCCAGCGCGGGCGTGCGGGTGCGACGGTCTATTCGGCGGGATCACGCGTCGTCGCGGCGCAGTGCCCAGTGTTTCAGATCCTGTTCAAAGAGCGTCACCGCTGCCCGGTGGACCTGCACGTCGTAGCGGTTGATGGCCTCCAACTCACGCTGCACCCCGGGCCCGAAAACACCGGCGTGACGCCGGACAGTGCCGGTGTTCACCCGGTGCTCCGGCGCACGGGGCCAGCGGAAGGCGGCCCGCATCAGGTCGAGCGACTCGACGTAGCGTTCGACCAGCCCGATGACGACCCACTCCCGCAGGTTCTCGATGGCCTCGTCACAGTGCGCTTGCGTCAAACTCCCCGGTGTCCGCTGCCAGGGAGCGAGCACGTTGTAGCCGTCAAACGCATTCGCGGGACGATAGGCTCCGGTCCAACCGCTGGCGATCGCCTCGCCGTCGACCGATGCGGGGGCCGGCGGCATTGCCTTATCCTCATCATCGAGCGGTTGATCATAGAAGGCCAGGGTCATGACCCCCCACCGCGCGGTTTGGGGGTTGACGTCGGCCAGCAGGCGCCAATAGCGGGCCGGGCGCGAGGGGGCCACCGAATAGAGATTCGCCGCACCATCGTTGGCCAGGGTGACCTTGGCGATGGTCACGCAGTGCTCCCGGAATCCGTCGTCGCTCGCCTGGACCCGCACACGCGACACGAGGCCCCTTCGGCCTTTGCCGGCGACATCCGTGACCCCCAGGCTCCACTGCTTCAATCGGAACCCGCGCACTTCGACCGGGCGCCGGAAATCGTACCCGAGGAACGAACGTCCCGCGATGTCCGGCACCACCTCCGACGACATCCAATACGTCGCGTCGGTGAAATGGCTGGTCATGAGATAGCGGGTCATGACGTTGTCATGCTGCTGCGCAAACGATGTGATCGACACATTGGCCGCCATGTCGCTCTTGTAGGTTGGCGAATCCTCCCGTTCGTGATTGAAGAAGTATGAGGAGAGAACCCGCTCGATCGGGTGCCGGATGAACGTCGCGTAGACGCAATCGTTAAACAATCCGTGACCACCGAACGGCATGTGACCGGCGATCGCCTTGAAACGCGCGCGAGCTGCCCAGTCCATCTGGATAATCTCTCGCGCGTTTCCGATTTCGTCCTTGTAAGGGATCCAGACGTTGTCTGCTCCATGGACGTCTTGAAGTGTCTTATAGAAGGATATGCCGGCCGTTTTGGGAATGTGCAGAAACAGCATGCGCTGCGATCGGGTCGTCTTCTCCCAGAATTCGGGCGACCTGGAAAAAATAGAAAGCATAGGAAAATCTCACCCTCGTCGCGGCCACCCGGGCAACCCGGCGGCACCCCCTATCCATACATTTGCGGGTAGACGATACCATCTGAGAGCGTGGCGGTCTAAGAAAATTCGCGCTCCGGGGATGGTGCGGCCCGGCTTTTCGCGGATACCCGGTATGCACCGGATACGCTCCGGTCCGATGTCCTTCGCCGCGCTGCGCAGGCTCGTTATCGGTGCCGGGTGGCTGTGGGCGCCGATTCCGCTCCCGTTTCCGGCCATGCTCTACCGTCGTGCCACCGGCAGGGGCGGCGGGGCGGGGGTGCCCGGGGGCTGGGGGCCGAACAGGGTCCAGCCGTACTCGTTCAGCAGATAGACGCTGGTGTCCACCACCACCGAGGCGGTGGCGATGCCCGCCGCGGTCATCGGGTCGCCGGTGAAGGCCAGCGTCAGGGCGAAGGCGCGCGCCATGTCGACGGCGCGGAAGGTGATCGCCTTGCCCAGGCCGACGGCGGCCACCGATTCGCTGCCGGGCGCCGGCCCCAGCGCCGACCAGATCAGCTCGTGCGCGTAGAAGGTGGCGATGCCGGTGGCCGCGTCGGCCCCGAAATAGCCGCGGGTCATCCAGTAGGGCGGCCGGGCGCTCAGCGAACCCATATTGATGTAGCCGGTGATCGCCTCGTAGCTCAGCGCCTTATAGAAGGCGGTCACCCACGACGGCGCGGTGGGCGGCGGCTCGGGATCGCCGTCGGCCGCCATGGCCGGTGCGGCGCAGGCCAGCACCGCGGCGAGCAGAACCGGAAGAAGCAGGCGGCGGAGCGCGGACCCGGAGACGGCGGTGGTCGGCATGGGCGGGGACCCGGCGGGTGGAACGGGCTGGACGGGCGGCCCCACTATCACCGCGGCAACCGCGGCCTGTCCAGCGCGGCCCTTGCGCCGGCGCCCGGCACGGTGCAGATGTCATGGCATGCCCGAGCTTCCCGAAGTCGAAACCGTCTGCCGCGGTCTGGCGCCGCACCTGGAAGGCCGTGTGCTGGCCCGCGTCGCCGCGCACCGGGCGGACCTGCGCGTGCCCTTTCCGCCCCGATTCGCCGAACGGCTGACCGGGCGCCGCGTCGCGGCGGTGCGGCGGCGGGCCAAGTACATGCTGGTGCATCTGGACGACGGCACGGTGCTGATCGTCCACCTCGGCATGTCCGGCCGCATGCTGATCGACACCGGCGGCCCCGGCGAGCCCGGCCGGCACGACCACGTGGTCTTCGTGACCGACGCCGGCACCGCCGTCACCTTCAACGACGCGCGCCGATTCGGCCTGATGGACCTGACCACCGAGCAATCGCTGGGGGAGCACCCGCTGCTCGCCCGGCTGGGGCCGGAGCCGCTGGGCAACGGCTTTTCCGGTCCGGTGCTCGCCGAACGGCTGGCCGGGCGGATGACGCCGATCAAGGCGGCCCTGCTGGACCAGAGCGTGGTGGCCGGGCTGGGCAACATCTACGTGGCCGAGGCCCTGTTCGAGGCGCGCCTCAGCCCGAAGCGCATGGCCGCCACCGTGTCGGGCGCGCGGGCGGAGCGGCTGGCCGGGGCGGTGCGCGCCGTGCTGGCCCGCGCCATCGCCGCCGGCGGCTCCAGCCTGCGCGATTACCGCCAGGCGTCGGGCGAGCTGGGCTACTTCCAGCACCAGTTCGCGGTCTACGACCGGGAGGGCGAGCCCTGCCCCGGCTGCACCTGCGACGTCGCCCGCACCGGGGGGGTGCACCGCATCGTCCAGGCCGGCCGCTCGACTTTCTATTGTCCGCAGCGCCAACGCTGATATACGTGTTGGCCCATGATGGCACTTCCGGCCTCCGTCCGGGCGGCGTGCGCCGCCCTTCTCGTCTCCGCCGCCGCGTTCGCCGGCTGGGCGGGGCCGATCCATCCGTCCTTCGCCGCCGAACCGGCTGCCGGTGCGGGCACGCGCTTCGTCGCCGGCATGGGCGACGTGCCGGTGATGCCGGGCCTGGAGCCGACGGGCGTCGAGCCGCTGGTCTTCGACAAGCCGTCCGGCCGCATCGTCGAGGCGGTGCTGAGCGGGGCGGTGGCGCCGGACGCGGTGCGCACCTTCTACGCCCGCACCCTTCCCCAGCTCGGCTGGCGCCGCCGCGCCGACGGCCACTTCCTGCGGGAGGGGGAGGAGCTTCGCCTGGAGTTTCCGAAGGCCGGGGGCGGGCGGACCATGGTCCGCCTCGTCCTCATTCCGGAATAACGAACACCCATCGACCGCCCCGCCAACCGGGGCCGCCAGCTTTTCGGGAGGTTTTCTGAAGCCATGCCCTACGAAATGATCATCGTCGAGACGCGCGGCCCCGTCGGGCTGATCACGCTCAACCGGCCCAAGGCGCTGAACGCCCTGTGCGACCAGCTCGTCACCGAGATGGGCCAGGCGCTGGACGCCTTCGAGGCGGACGACGCCGTCGGCGCCATCGTCATCACCGGCTCGGAGAAGGCCTTCGCCGCCGGCGCCGACATCAAGGAGATGTCCGGCTTCTCCTACATGGACGTCTACAGCCAGAACTTCATCACCGCGAAGTGGGAACGGGTGGCCAAGTGCCGCAAGCCGGTCGTCGCGGCGGTGGCCGGCTACGCGCTCGGCGGCGGCTGCGAGATGGCCATGATGTGCGACTTCATCATCGCCGCCGACAACGCCCGCTTCGGCCAGCCCGAGATCACCATCGGCACCATCCCCGGCGCCGGCGGCACCCAGCGCCTGACGCGCTTCGTCGGCAAGTCCAAGGCCATGGAGATGGTCCTCACCGGCCGCCAGATGGACGCCGCCGAGGCCGAGCGCTCCGGCCTGGTCAGCCGCATCGTCCCGGTCGCCGATCTGGTGGACGAGGCGATCAAGGTGGCCGAGCGCATCGCCAAGCTGTCCCGGCCCATCGTGCTGATGGCCAAGGACATGGTCAACGCCGCCTACGAGACGACGCTGGCCGAGGGCATCAAGGTGGAGCGCCGCGTGTTCCACGCGACCTTCGCCACCGACGACCAGAAGGAGGGCATGGCCGCCTTCGCCGAGAAGCGCCAGCCCGACTGGAAGAACCGCTGAGGCGGCACGGCGCCGGCCGCTCCCGGATCGCCTGCGATCGGAAGCGGCCGGCGCCTTGACTCGCCGTTCGGGCGGGCGTATAAGGCGCGCTCGCACTGGGTTCAGGGGTCTCGAAGCAAGGTTCGTTATGGCCAATCACAAGTCCGCCGAAAAGCGCATCCGCCAGACCGCACGCCGCACGGAAGTCAACCGCGCCCGTGTCAGCCGCATCCGTTCCTTCGTCAAGAAGGTCGAGACCGCCATTCTCACCGGCGACAAGGGCGCCGCCGAGGCGGCCCTGAAGGACGCTCAGCCCGAGCTGATGCGCGGCGCCACCAAGGGTGTTGTGCACCGCAACACCGTTGCGCGCAAGATTTCGCGCCTGTCGGCTCGCATCAAGGCGCTCTGAACGCCTCTGCCCCGGAAAAGCCGCGCCCGGCAAAGGAGCGCGGCTTTTTGCGTTTAGCATACGGGGTCTTGCTGAATAGCTAAGTTTTACTTTGAAAACCAATCAATGGTCATACGAATGCAGGCCGATGCCCCGGCTTTTTTGGGTGTTCGCCTTCTGTCCCGTTGCGGCACACCGCCGTGCGGATTAGACTTGAAGAGTAGGGGCTGACAAACGGGGCCAGCGGGAACGCGTCGACGCAGTATCGAGCCGGTGTGTCGCAGCATCGATTCGATAAAAAGCTGCGCTTTGCTGATGTGCTTTGGTGCCGCTTCAGTATGCGGAATGCGGGCATCATAGGCAATCTCCGATATCCCGTCTTTCAAGTCTCGAACTTTAAACATAATGCCGGCTTTTCTTCGGCGGATACTTTTCGCCGGGGATTCGTGCCGTGTTGTGTTTGGGGTACCCACCATCGGGAGTCTTCCGAGGGAGAGGAAGAGGGGCCGGCGGCGCTTATGTCCGGGGTTGGGGTGCGCAGGGCCATGGTGCACGGGAAAACCGGCCGGTCCGCCGCCCGGCCTGCACTTCGAAACGTGTCCGCGGGGCGGGAGGAGCGGGAGTTGGCGAGCATGTCGGTCGGCGCGTCTTTGGATCAGCAATGGGCCCGCGTGCGCGGCCGGCTCAAGGACGAGGTCGGGGAGATCGCCTACCGCAGCTGGCTGCAGCCGTTGAGCGTCGCCGGCCTGCGCGGCGGCGAGGTGCGAATCGTAGTGCCCACCCGTTTCATGCGCGACTGGGTGCTGACCCATTATGCCGACCGCATCCGGGCGCTCTGGGCGGGGGAGAATCCTGAGGTCCAGGCCATCGACGTCATCGTCGCGTCCGGGCAGTTGCCCCCGGTGCCGGCCGGTGCCGACGACGAGCCCCCCGGCGCCCCCTCCCGCGCCGCCGATCCGGTCCCGGCGGCTCCCGTGATGCCGGCGGCCCCGTACGGGGCCGGCAGCTACACCGCGGGGCCCTACGGGCTGCCGTCGACCGGATCGCCGGGAGCATCCGACGAATCGCCGGCGACCGATGCGGTGATGGAGGTGCAGGCCACCCTGTCGGCGCCCCTGGACCCGCGCTTCACCTTCGACAACTTCGTGGTCGGCAAGCCGAACGAGCTGGCCCACGCGGCCGCCCGCCGGGTTGCCGACGCCACCGCGGTCACCTTCAACCCGCTGTTCCTCTACGGCGGGGTGGGGCTGGGCAAGACCCACCTGATGCACGCCATCGCCTGGCAGATCCGCAAGAACGACCCGCGGCGCAAGGTGCTGTACCTGTCGGCCGAGAAGTTCATGTACCAGTTCATCCGCGCCCTGCGCTTCAAGGACACCATGGCCTTCAAGCAGCAGTTCCGCTCGGTCGACGTGCTGATGATCGACGACGTGCAGTTCATCAGCGGCAAGGACTCCACGCAGGAGGAGTTCTTCCACACCTTCAACGCCCTGGTCGACCAGAACCGCCAGGTCATCATCTCCGCCGACAAGAGCCCGTCGGATCTGGAGGGGATGGAGGAGCGGCTGCGCTCGCGCCTGGGCTGGGGGCTGGTGGCGGACATCCACCCCACAACCTACGAGCTGCGCCTGGGCATCCTGGAACAGAAGGCCGACGCGCTGGGCGCCACGGTTCCGCAGAAGGTGCTGGAATTCCTCGCCCACAAGATCACCTCCAACGTGCGCGAGCTGGAGGGGGCGCTGAACCGCATCGTCGCCCACGCCGAACTGGTGGGCCGCGCCATCTCGCTGGAGACGACGCAGGAGGTGCTGCACGACCTGCTGCGCGCCAACGACCGCCGCGTCACCATCGACGAGATCCAGAAGCGGGTGGCCGAACACTTCAACATCCGCGTCGCCGACATGCATTCCGCCCGGCGCGCCCGCGCCGTCGCCCGGCCGCGCCAGGTGGCCATGTACCTGGCCAAGCAGCTCACCGCCCGTTCCCTGCCGGAAATCGGCCGCAAGTTCGGCGGGCGCGACCACACCACGGTCATGCATGCCGTGCGCAAGGTGGAAGAACTGCGCACCACCGACCCGGCCTTTGCCGAAGATGTCGAGCTGCTGCGCCGCATGCTGGAAAGCTGAGGCGCTCCGCCTTCTGCCGTGTCCGGAGAGGGCGGAACCCGGATATTACCCCAGATCTTTCGTCAGGTCGATGCAGACTTCCACCACGCCGGGCTCGTCCAGGTTTTCGCGGCGCACGAAGCCCAGCCGGCGGCACATGCCGAGCATGGTGATGTTCTCGCGCAGGACCTCGCCGTAGACCTGCCGGATGCCGCGCGAGCGGGCGTAGTCCAGGATCTTGTTCATGAGCTGGAAGCCCAGCCCCTGGCCCTTCATCTCCGACAGCACCATCACCGCGTATTCGGCCCGCTGGTTGTCGGGGTCGGCGGCGATGCGCACCACGCCGTACATGATCGTCTCGCCCGTCGCCGGGTCGGGGCCGACGGCGACCAGCCCCATCTCGCGGTCGTAGTCGATCTGGGTCAGGCGGGCGGCAGCCTGGTGGGACAGGCGCTTCATCGGCGCAAAGAAGCGCAGGCGGATGTCTTCCGGGGTCATGCGGGCGAACATGCCGTGGACCAGCGGCTCGTCCTCCGGCAGGATCGGGCGGACCAGGAACTGGCGGCCGTCCTTGATGCGGACGTCCGACTCCAGGGCCTTGGGGTAGGGGCGGATGGCCAGGCGCCGGGCGCCGGGAAGGGCGGGCACCGCCACCTTGATGCGCGCGTCCAGCGCCAGAACCCCCTCCTGGTCGGCCAGCAGCGGGTTGACGTCCAGTTCCGCCACCTCGGGAAAATCGACGACGAGCTGGGAGATTTTGTTGAGCGTCGCCGCCACCGCGTCCAGGTCGACGGCGGGGCGGGAGCGGTAGCCCTGGAGCTGGCGCCAGATGCGGGTGCGTCCCATCAGCTCCCCCGCCAGCTTGACGTTGAGCGGCGGCAGGGCCAGCGCGTAGTCCTCCACCACCTCCACGCCGATGCCGCCCTCGCCGAACAGCAGGACCGGGCCGAACAGGGCGTTCTCGGTCATGCCGACGATCAGCTCGTAGGCGTCGGGGCGTACCGCCATCTCCTGCACGGTGAAGCCCTCGATGCGCGCCTCCGGGGCGGCGGCCCGCACGCGGGCCAGCATGGCCTCCGCCTCGGCCCGCACCTCGGCGCCGTCGGTCAGGTGCAGGGCGACACCGCCCACGTCGGACTTGTGGGTGATGTCGGGCGACAGCACCTTCAGCGCCACCGGGCCACCGATGGCCTGCGCCGCCCGCTCCGCCTCCTCCGGCGATTCGGCGCGGCGGGTGTCCACCACCGGGATGCCATAGGCGGCGAGCACCCGCTTGGCCTCCACCTCCGTCAGCCACTCGCGCTTCTCGGCGATGGCGCGGGCGATAAGCTTCTGCACGGTGATGCCGTCGGGCTGGAAGGCGTCCGGCACCGAGGGCGGCGTCTCCATCAGCAGGTCCTGGTTGCGGCGGTACTGCACCAGGTGCATGAACGCCCGGACCGCGTGGCCGGGGGTGTCGTAGGTGGGGATCCGGTTGGCGGCGAACAGGCGCCGCGCCTCGCCGGCGGTGGCGTCGCCCACCCAGCTCGTCAGCACGGGGTGGCGGCGGCCGGGGTGCTTGCGGATGGCCTCCACCACCGCGGCGGCGGTGGCGGCGGAATCCGACAGGGCGGAGGGGCAGTGCAGCACCAGGATGGCGTCGTTGCCGGTGTCCTCCAGCAGGGCCGCCAGGGCATCGGCGTAGCGTTTGGGTGTGGCGTCGCCGCCGATGCGCAGGGGGTTGCCGCGGCCGCCATCGGCCGCGCCGAAGGCAGTGTCCAGACGGGTCTGGGTGCCTGCGTCGAACGCCGCCAGGCGGCCGCCGGCCTGGATCAGGCTGTCGGTGGCGATGACGCCCATGCCGCCGCCGTTGGTCAGGATGGCCAGCCGATCGCCGACGATGGGCACCCCGGTGGCCAGGGTGCCGACGGCGTCGAACAGCTCGTCCAGGTCCTGCACGCGCAGGATGCCGGCGCGCCGGAAGGCGGCGTCGTAGACGGCGTCCGACACGGCCAGCGCCCCGGTGTGGGAGGCGGCGGCCTGCTGGGCCTCGGGGCTGCGGCTGGCCTTGACGACGATGACCGGCTTCTGGCGCGCCGCGGACCGGGCGGCGGACATGAACTTGCGGGCGTCGTTGATGGATTCGATGTAGAGCAGGATGGCGCGCGTGCCGCCGTCCGAGGCCAGATAGTCGATCATGTCGCCGAAATCGACGTCCGCCTTCTCGCCCAGCGACACCAGGTGGGAGAAGCCGATGCCGCGCGCCGTGGCCCAGTCGATGATCGAGGTGACCACCATCGAGGACTGCGCCACCAGCGCCACGTCGCCCTTGTGCGGCGTCACGTGGCCCATGCTGGCGTTCAGGCCGCGGCCGGGCACCATGGCGCCCAGGCTGTTGGGGCCGAGGATGCGCATCTGGTGCGGCCGCGCGGCCTGCAGCATCGCCTCCTGCGCGTCGCGGCTGAACCGGTCGGAGATGACGATGGCGGCGCGGGTGCCGCGCGCGCCGAGCTGCGTCACCGCGGCCGCCACGCCGTCGGGCGCGGTGCAGATCACCGCCAGGTCGGGGACGATCGGCAGATCCTCCACCGACCGGTAGGCCAGCACACCCTCCACCGCCCGTTCGGTGGGCGACACGGGCAGGATGGGGCCGTCGAAGCCGCTGTTGAACAGGTTGCGGGCAACCACGGCGCCGATGGACATCGGCTTGCGGCTGGCGCCGATCAGGGCAATCGAGGCCGGCCGGAACAGGTGGTCGAGGTTGCGAACGGTCATGGCCGGATCCGCCGGTGGTTCGGATGAAGGGTATGCTGCACCGCACAGTACCGCGGATGCGCGACGGATGAATGACGAACCGCCGCCGCGGGTGCAAGCGATAGCGGACACGGCGACGGAATGTCGCGACGCCCCCGGCCCGCCCGACCCTTATCCGCCGCCACCGTCGGGCGTTCGGAGAAGCCTCCTGTAGATCTCTGCCGTTTCGTCGTCGAAACAGATGAAGCGGACCTCCGCCGGGGCCGGGGGGCGGGCAAGCTCGTCGCGCGCCGCGGCCAGCGCCACGGCGGCGGCCCGCTCCTTGGGGAAGCCGAAGATACCGGTGCTGATGGCCGGGAAGGCGATGCTGCGCAGGGCCAGCCGGCGGGCCTCGGCGAAGGCGCTGCGGTAGCAGCGCTCCAGCAGCGCGTCCTCTCCGTGCCCGCCGCCCTGCCACACCGGGCCGACGCAATGCAGGATCGTGCGGGCCGGCAGGGCATGGCCGCCGGTCACCCGGCATTCGCCGGTGGGGCAGCCGCCGAAGCGGTCCAGCTCGTCCTGAAGGGCCGGGCCGGCGGCGCGGTGGATCGCCCCGTCGACACCGCCGCCGCGCCGGAGCGCACCGTTGGCGGCGTTGACGATGGCGTCCACCCGGGCCTGCGTGATGTCGCCCACGGCGATGGTGATCGTACCGCCGCCCGCGGCGACGGTGACCACGCCATCGCCGCGGGGCGCCATCGGGCGCGGTCCGGCCGGGTGGTCGTCAGATGATGACACCCGGCTTGCCCCGGTTGGCGGCGTTGGCGCGCTCGACACCCTCGATGATTTTCTGCGCCGCCTCGTCGGCGTCGCCCCACCGCAGGATCTTGACCCACTTGCCCTTCTCCAGGTCCTTGTAGTGCTGGAAGAAGTGGGCGATCTGCTCGGTCAGGATCTCCGGCAGGTCCTTGTAGGAGGTGACATCGGCGTAGAACGGGTGCAGCTTGCTGACCGGCACGGCCAGCAGCTTCTCGTCCTCGCCGCCCTCGTCCTCCATGTACAGCACGCCGACGGGGCGCGAGCGCAGGACGGCGCCGGGGATGACCGGGGTGCGGCCGACCACGCAGACGTCCACGGGATCGCCGTCACCCGACAGGGTGTGCGGGACGAAGCCGTAGTTGCAGGGGTAGTACATGGCCGTGTGCAGGAACCGGTCGACGTACATGGCGCCGGAGTCCTTGTCGACTTCGTACTTCACCGGTTCGCCGCGAAACGGGATCTCGATGACCACGTTCACGTCCCACGGCGGGTTCTTGCCCACCGGAACCTTGCTCAGATCCATAGAGTGCGGTCCTTTGCCTGGCATCAGCTTGGCGCGCGACCGTTCCGGCGGCGGACCCGCCGCACGGGGGCGCACGCGCGCGGAGTTTAGGCGCAAAGGCATAAGGAGTCCAATCCGCTTGCAGCGGTTTTGCTGCGCTGCGACATTTTCCCGGCCATGAGACCGATCCCCGCCGCCCTCCCGGCCCTCCTCGTCCTGCTGCTGACCCTCGGGGCCGGTGCCGCCGAGCCGCGGCACGGCATCGCCATGCACGGCGAACCCAAGTACCCGCCGGACTTCAGCCACTTCGACTACGTCAACCCCGACGCCCCCAAGGGGGGGCGATTGCGGGTGGCGGCGCCCGGCACCTTCGACACGCTGAACCCGCACGTGGTGAAGGGGGTGCCGGCGCGGTGGGTGGGCAGCCCCTACGACACGGCGGGCGGCGTCTTCGAAACGCTGATGGCCCGGGCCTGGGACGAGCCGTTTTCGCTCTATGGCCTGCTGGCCGAAAGCGTGGCGGTGCCGGACGACCGCTCCTCTGCCACCTTCGTCCTGCGGTCCGGGGCGCGCTGGCCCGACGGCACGCCGGTGACCGCCGACGACGTGCTGTTCTCCTTCGACGCCCAGCGCCGCCACGGCAGCCCCAACCGGCGCCTGTACTACGGCCGGGCAACGGCGGAGCGGCTGGACGCACGGACGGTGCGCTTCACCTTCGCGCCCATGCCCGACGGCGCCCTCGACCGGGAGATGGCGCTGCTGATGGGGCTGATGCCGATCCATCAGGAGGCGTGGTGGCAGGGGCGCGACTTCGCCGCCACCACGCTGGAGCCGCCGCCGGGCAGCGGACCCTACCGCATCGCCGCGGTCGATCCCGGCCGGCGCATCGTCTACGAACGGCGGCCCGACTATTGGGGCGCCGACCTGCCGGTGCGGCGGGGCCTCTACAACCCCGACCGCATCGAGGTCGATTACTACCGCGACGACCGCATCGCGCTGGAGGCGTTCAAGGCCGGCGACCTGGACCTGCGGCGCGAGGCCAGCCCCGCCACCTGGGCGGCCGGCTACGCCGGGCCGGCCCTGGCCCGCGGCGCCATGGTGCTGGATCAGTTCCCCCACGGCCGGCCGGAAGCGGCGCGCGGCCTGATCTTCAACACCCGCCGGCCGCCCTTCGACAACGTGCGGGTGCGCGCGGCACTGGGTTACGCCGCCGACTTCGCGTGGATCAACCGCACCCTGTTCCACGGCGGGCTGGACCGCTCCCCCAGCTATTACCCCAACTCCGAGCTGGCGGCGTCGGACGGCCCGCCGGAGGGGGAGGAACTGGCGGTGCTGGAGCCGTTCCGCGACCGCCTGCCGCCCGAGCTGCTCACCCGCCCCTTCCGCCTGCCCGAAACCGATGGCAGCGGTCCGTTCGCCAGCCGGAACAATCAGCGCGAAGCCCTGCGCCTGCTGGCCGAGGCGGGCTGGCGGCTGGAGCGCGGGCGGCTGGTGGATGCGGTCTCCGGCCGTCCCTTCACCTTCGAGATCCTGCTGGGCGATCCCGGCGACGAACGGGTGGCGCTGGAATACGCCCGCGGTCTGGACCGGCTGGGCATCCGCGCCCGGGTCCGTACGGTGGACAGCGCCCAGTTCCAGGGGCGGCTGGATAGTTTTGATTTCGATATGACCGTGCGCTGGTGGGCGTCCAGCCTGTCGCCGGGCAACGAGCAGCTCTACTACTTCGGGTCCGAAGCGGCCGACCAGCCGGGCAGCCGCAACTACGCCGGCATCCGGGACCCCGTGGTGGACGCCATCGCCGGCTCCATCGCCGCGGCGCGCACGCGCGAGGATCTGGTGGCGCGGGTGCGGGCGCTGGACCGCGTGCTGATGTGGGGGCATTACCGGGTGCCCCTGTTCCATCCCTCGGCCGACCGCATCGCCCGATGGTTTCACGTGAAGCATCCGGCCGTCATCCCCCTCTACGGGGCGATGCCGGATGCGTGGTGGGTGGAGCGGTAGGGGGCCTCGCGCCCCGTCAACGCCGTCGCCGTGCCGGCGGCGGCGGCGGCGAGGGTGCGGAACAGGTTCTGCTGGCGGTCGTCGGCCACCAGGTATTCCGGGTGCCACTGCACGCCCAGCCGCAGCGGCGCGCCGGCCGCTTCGGTCGCCTGGACGATGCCGTGGCGGTCGCGGGCGACCACCGCCAGGCCGTCGCCCAGCCGGTCGACCGACTGGTGGTGCAGGGCGTTGACCAGGCACTCCCCAAGGCCCAGCACGCGGTAGAGGCCGCTGTCCGGTTCGATCCACACGCGCTTGCGCGGCAGCACCGTGCGCATGCGCGGCGCCTCCTCGTAGATCGCGTGGATGTCCGTGTGCAGCGAGCCGCCGCGGTGCACGTTGATCATCTGCGAGCCGCGGCAGATGCCCAGCACGGGCAGGCCCAGCCGTTCGGCGACGTCCAGTGCGGCCAGCTCCAGCCGGTCGCGCGCGGGGTCGATGCGCACCTGCGGATCGGCCCCGGCGCCGTAGAGGCCGGCGTCGATGTCGTCGCCGCCGCCCACCACCAGCCCGTCCAGCCGCTCGATCGGATAAGGCCGGTTCGCCGTGATCCGCACCGCCCGGGCACCGGCCCGCCACAGGGCCAGCCGGTTGGCCCACCAGGCGGCGCGGCTGCCGTGGATCGAGGCGGTGACGCCGATGAGCGGACGCGCCGCCATGGCCCTAACCCGCCGGGGAGGCGAGCCGGCGCCCCGTTTCCGCCGCCCAGCCGGCCAGCCGGCCCTCGGCGGCGTGGCGGCGGTAGTCGCGGCCCAGCCCGTCCAGCCGCTCGCGGTCGGCTGCCAGCTCCTCCACCACCACCCAGCGATTCCATTCCGTCACCAGCGACCACCGGGGATCGCCGATGCGGGCGTTGGGCAGGCGGTAATGGAAGGTGGGGCGGGCGCGCACATGGGGGTCGCTGACCCTGGCGAACAGCACCTCCGGCGCCAGGTGGGCGAACAGGGGGAAGAGGTCCAGCTCGCGGTTGCGCGTGGGGTTGGCGTCCAGGTAGTCGGCCACCAGCCCCGGCAGGTCGGGCCGGTAGGCGGGGTCCACCACGGTGGCGGCGTAGTCCGCCGGGAAGGCGGCGACGAAGCCGCTGAGACGCCGGGTCGGGTCGACGCGGATGCCGGCGCGCAGCCACGGCCCCAGCAGAAGGAACGCTTTGAGGTGGTCGAGCACGTAGTCGGCGCCGGTGTCCGCCACCTCGGGGTTGAAGTGCAGGCCGAAGGCGAACAGCGGGCTCGCCTCCGTCCCCGCGGCGCCGGCGGCGCGCAGGGCGTGGACCAGCGCGTCCAGCTCGCCCAGCCGCTCCATGGGGATGGGCGGGGCGGCGATCTCGAACGGCATGACCAGGCTGCCGATGCTGCCCCACAGCGGGCGCAGCCGGTCGAGTACGGCGTCCAGCGCGGCGTCCAGGGTGTCGGGCATCGCCGGCGGCGCGTCCGGCTTCTTGTGGGCGGCCTGCATGTCCAGCTCCACCGCGAAGTCGCCCAGCCGGGTGCCGAACACCCGGCAGCGGTGGGGATTCTCGGACGCGACGGTGCCGCCGTACAGGGAGCGCACGGTCCGGGCGGCGGCCGGCGCATCCAGGTTCGCGAACTCCAGCTCCACGCCGACGCGGCGCGGCGAGCCGTCGGGAGCGGTGCGGCGAGGGGGCATGCGGAGGGTGGTGTCCATGGCCTGTCAACAACACCGGCCGGCGGGGCCGGTTCCGTACGCGCCCTTGACCGTCCGCCATCCCCTGCCTACGAAGGATCGTGACCGCGAACCGGAGGACGAGGGAGGACCGGCATGGCCGACGCCCTGCGCATCGAACCCCTGACCGGCGACGCCCTGCGCCGGCACCTGGCGGACCTGGCGGATCTGCGCATCGCCGTGTTCCGCGCCTTCCCCTACCTGTACGAGGGGTCACGGGCGTACGAGGAGCGCTACCTCGCCACCTACGCCGACGCGCCGGGCAGCGTCATCGTCGGCGCCCGCGACGGCGACCGGCTGGTGGGGGCGGCGACCGGGCTGCCGCTGCGCCATGAACCCGACACGGTGACCCGGCCGCTGGCCGACGCCGGGCTGGACGTCGGACGCGTCTTCTATTACGGCGAGTCCGTGCTGCTGCCGGACTACCGCGGCCGCGGCGTCGGCGTGCGCTTCTTCACGGAGCGGGAGGCGCACGCCCGGCGCCTCGGCGGCTTCGACCATGCGGTGTTCTGCGCCGTCGACCGCCCGGACGACCATCCCCGCCGTCCCGCCGGCCACGTCCCCCTGGACGGGTTCTGGCGCAACCGCGGCTTCCGGCCGCTGCCGGGGGTGACCTGCCGCTTCTCCTGGCGCGACCTCGACGAGGACGGCGAGAGCGAAAAGCTCATGCGCTTCTGGATCAAGGACCTGGCGTGATGGCCCGGCTGCGCGTCGCCGCCGCCCAGTACCCGCCGGAGCGCGTCGCCTCCCCGGACGCCTGGCGGGCCAGGGCCGAACGCTGGGTGGCCGAGGCCGCCGGCAACGGGGCGGAGCTGCTGGTCTTCCCCGAATACGGAGCCATGGAGCTGACGGCGACGGCCGGCGCCGACGGCGACCTCGCCGCCCAGACCGCCGCCCTGCAGCCCCTGGTGCCGCTGGTGTTCGGGACGTTCGCCGATCTCGCCCGGCGCCACGGGGTGTGGGTGCTGGCGCCGGGCGTGCCGGTGCGGCGGCCCGACGGCCGCTTGCGCAACGTCTCCCGCCTGATCGCGCCCGACGGCCGCGCCGGCGAGCAGGAAAAGCTGGTCCCCACCCGCTTCGAGCGCGAGCACTGGGACCTCGGCGGTGGCGACGCCGTGCGCGTCTTTGGCACGCCGTGGGGGCGGTTGGGGGTGTGCATCTGCTACGACGCCGAGTTTCCTCTGATCGCGCGCGCCCAGGCGGAGGCCGGGGCGGTGCTGCTGCTGGTGCCGAGCTGCACCGACACGGCGGCCGGCTGGCACCGCGTGCGCGTCGGCGCCGCCGCGCGGGCGCTGGAGAACCAGTGCTTCGTGGTGCAGTCCCCGACGGTGGGCGCGGCCCCCTGGTGCCCGGCCATCGACGTCAACGTCGGCGCCGCCGCCGTCTACGCCCCGCCGGACGTGGGCATGCCCGACGACGGCGTGGTGGCCATCGGCACCATGAACGAGCCCGGCTGGCTCTACGCCGACCTCGACCTCGCCGCCGTGGAGCGGGTGCGCCGTGAGGGCCAGGTGCTCAACCTGCGCCACTGGCCGGACCACGCGCGGCCGGGGCCGGCGGAGGTGCGGGAGTTGACGGCGCCGATCTGACGGCCGGACGCCGTCCCGCCCGCATTTTCCGGTCCTGTAAACGTTTCCAAATGTCATGGAAACGTTTACAGGCCGTCATGAAGCTGCAACGGGTCCGGCGCATCATCCCCCGCGAACGGGGGAGGCGGCATGGCGAAGGCGGTGACCATACGCGACGTGGCGGAGAGGGCGGGCGTGTCCATCGCCACCGTGTCGCGGGTGCTGAACGGCGCCGGCACCGCCGCGCCGGACACGGCGGAGCGGGTGCGCACCGCGGTGGCGGAGCTGGGCTTCCGGCCCAACCGCATCGGCAGCAGCCTGAAGGCCGCCCGCACCCGCACCCTGGGTGTGGTGATCCCGTCGCTGTCCAACCCGGTGTTCGCCGACAGCGTGGCCGGCGTGCAGGACGCGGCGGCCGATGCCGGCTACTCGCTGCTGATCGCCTCCACCGACTACGATCCCGGGCGCGAGGCGCAGGCGGTGGAAAGCCTGCTGTCGCACCGGGTCGAAGGGCTGGTGCTGACGGTCGCCGACGCCGACGGCAGCGCGGTGCTGGACACGCTGGATGCCGCCGATCTGCCCTATGTCCTTGTCTACAACCAGCCGCGGGCGAGCGGTCGCCCCTTCGTGTCGGTGGACAACGTGGCGGCGGCGCGCACCATGGTGGAGCGCATGATCGCGCTGGGCCACACGCGCATCGGCATGGTAGCCGGCCGCTTCCGCCAGTCCGACCGCTCGCGCCTGCGCCATGACGGCTACCGCGCCGCACTGGACACCGCCGGCCTCGCCCCCGGACCGCTGATCGAGGTGGACTTCGCCGACGCCGCGCCGGAGCGGCGGCTGGCCGTCCGCCTGGACGGGCCCGACCGGCCGACCGCGCTGTTCGGCTCCAACGATCTGGTGGCGCTGGCGACGGTGCGGGCACTGCGCGACCTGGGGCTGGCGGTGCCGGCGGACGTGTCGGTCACCGGCTTCGACGGCATCGCGGTGGGCGCGCTGGTGTCCCCCGCCCTGACCACCCTGGTGCAGCCCGCCCGCGCCATGGGCGCGCGGGCCATGCAGGATCTGCTCGCCCATCTGGCCGGTGGTCCACGCCCCGGACAGGTGACCTTGCCCTTCTCCGTCCGCACGGGGGAGACGCTGGGGCCCGCCCCCGCCCTCCGCACGTCCGGACCCGACCTCACGTCCCAACCCGACGCAAGGATATGATCGCCATGCTGAAGCACCTCTTCCTTGGCGCGGCGGCCCTGCTGGCCGTCGCTGTGTCCCCGGCCGCGGCGCAGACCGCCATCTGCTACAACTGCCCGCCGGAATGGGCGGACTGGGCCTCCCAGCTCCGCGCCATCAAGCAGGACACCGGCGTCACCGTCCCGCACGACAACAAGAACTCCGGCCAGTCGCTGGCGGCCCTGATCGCCGAAAAAGCCAATCCGGTGGCCGACGTGGTCTATCTGGGCGGGCCGTTCGGCATCCAGGCCAAGGCGGCGGGCGTTACCGCCCCCTATCGGCCGGCCAACTGGGACGAGGTCCCGGCCGACATGAAGGACCCCGACGGCCACTGGGTCACCATCCACTCCGGCACGCTGGGCTTCTTCGTCAACCGCGACGCCCTGGGCGGCAAGCCGGTGCCGCAGTCCTGGGCCGATCTGCTGAAGCCCGATTACGCCGGCATGGTGGGCTATCTGGACCCGACCAGCGCGGCCGTCGGCTATGTCGGCGCGGTCGCCGTCAATCTGGCGCTGGGCGGCGACTACGACAGTTTCGACAAGGCCATCGGCTGGTTCCGGGACCTGCACCGGAACAGCCCGATCGTGCCGAAGCAGACCTCCTACGCCCGCGTCCTGTCGGGCGAGATCCCGATCCTGCTCGACTATGATTTCAACGCGTACCGCGCCATGCACACCGACAAGGCGCCGGTGGAATTCGTCATCCCGGCCGAGGGCACGGTGGCTGTGCCCTATGTGATGGCGCTGGTCGCCAATGGCCCGAATCCGGACCACGGGAAGACGGTGCTGGACTTCGTGCTGTCCGACAAGGGGCAGGGGCTGTGGGCCAACGCCTTCATGCGCCCGGTGCGCGCCGGCGCCATGGCGCCGGACCTGGCCGCGAAGTTCCTGCCGGCCGCCGACTATGCCCGCGCGCGTGCCGTGGACCTCGACCGCATGGCCGCGGCGCAGAAGGGCTTCACCGACCGCTATCTGGCGGACGTGAACTGACCGCTGCCGTCCTCCCGTCCCCCGCGGCGGCGCCGCGGGGGCCCCTGTCCGGAACCGTCCCCGCGACCGCCATGCACCGCCGCGACCCCTTCACCCTGGCCCTGCTGATCGCCCCCGCCGCGGTGGTGTTCGGCGCCTTCTTCCTGCTGCCGCTGGCCGAGCTGTTCGTGATCGGCGGCAGCGGGCCGCAGGGCTGGGCCGCCTATGCCTCCGTGGTCACCAACCCGCGCCATCTTCAGAGCCTGGTCTCCACCGTGACCCTGTCGGCCGGGGTCACCGCCGCGACGCTCGCGATTTCCACCGTGTCGGGGCTGTTCCTGGTGCGCAACCGCTTTCCCGGGCGGGCGCTGCTGCTGGCCATGCTGACCTTTCCGCTGGCCTTTCCCGGCGTGGTCGTCGGTTTCATGGTGATCATGCTGGCCGGGCGCCAGGGCCTGATCGGCGAGGCGACCCACGCGCTGACCGGCGGGCGGGTGGTCTTCGCCTATTCCATGGCCGGGCTGTTCCTCGGCTACATCTACTTCTCGATCCCGCGGGTGATCCTGACGGTCATGGCCGCGGCGGAGAAGCTGGACCCGCAACTGGAGGAGGCGGCGCGTTCCCTGGGCGCGCGGCCGTGGCAGGTGGTGGCCCATGTGGTGCTGCCGGCGCTGAAGCCCGCCTTCCTGTCGGCCGGCGCCATCTGCTTCGCCACCGCCATGGGCGCCTTCGGCACCGCCTTCACCCTCGCCACCCGGATCAACGTGCTGCCCATGGTCATCTACACGGAATTCACACTTCAGGCGAACATCGCCATGGCCGCGGCGCTCAGCTTCGTGCTGGGGCTGGTCACCTGGGCGGCGCTGGCGCTGGCGCGCAGCTTCGCCGGCTCCACCGTCGCGGCGGCGGGGTGACGGCGATGCGGCGCTACGGACCCGCCTTCTGGGCGCAGCTTTCCTTCACGCTGCTGGTGTGCGCGCTGCTGGTCGTCCCGGTGGTGCTGTCCATGGCGGCGGGGTTGACCGTCAACTACTTCGTCGGCATCCGCAGCGGGCTGACGCTGCGCTGGGTGGCGGAGGTGTGGGCGCTCTACGCCGACACCATCCGGCTGTCGCTGGGCATCGCCGTCGCCTGCCTCGCCTGCACGCTGGTGCTGGGGGTGCCGGCGGCCTATGTGCTGGCGCGGGCGAAGGGGCCGGTGGCCCGCGCCATCGAGGAGTTGCTGGTCATGCCCGTGGCGGTGCCCGGCCTCGCCACCGCCCTGGCGCTGATCGTCACCTACGGCGGTGCGGGCGATTTCCGGCGGAGCTGGCTCTTCATCCTGGTGGGGCATGTGCTGTTCACGCTGCCTTTCATGGTGCGCGCCGTGCTGGCGGTGATGACGTCCATCGATCTGAAGACGCTGGAGGAGGGGGCGGCCAGCCTGGGGGCCTCCTTTGTCCAGCGCTTCTTTCAGGTCGTCGTGCCGAACTGCGCTTCGGGCATCCTGGCCGGCTCGCTGATGGTGTTCACCCTGTCGGTGGGCGAATTCAACCTGACCTGGCTGCTGCACACGCCGCTGACCAAGACGCTGCCCGTCGGCCTGGCCGACAGCTACGCCTCCATGCGGATCGAGATCGGCAGCGCCTACACCCTGGTGTTCTTCCTGATGATCATCCCCAGCCTGATCCTGCTCCAGCTCCTCGGCCGCCGGGGGCGCCGATGAGCGGGAGTTTCCATCTGGACGGCGTGCCCATCCGGCTGGAGGGCTGCGCCCGGACCTACGACGGCGGCGTGCGCGCGCTGGAACCCCTGGACCTGTCCATCGCCGGCGGCGAGACGGTGGTGTTCCTGGGACCGTCCGGCTGCGGCAAGACCACCACGCTGCGCCTGATCGCCGGATTGGAAAGCCCCGACCCCGGCGGGCGCGTGTGGTTCGGCGACGACGACGTGACCCGCCTGCCCATCGAGCGGCGCAACGTCGGCATGGTGTTCCAGAGCTACGCCCTGTTCCCCAACATGAGCGTTGCCGACAACGTCGCCTACGGCCTGCGGGTGCGCGGGGTGGCGACGGCGGAGCGGCGCCGCCGGGCCGGGGAGATGCTGGAACTGATGCGCATCGGCGACCTCGCCGGGCGCCGCATCGACCAGCTGTCCGGCGGCCAGCGGCAGCGGGTGGCGCTGGCCCGCGCCCTGGTGGTGCGCCCGCGCGTGCTGTTGCTGGACGAGCCGCTGACGGCGCTGGACGCCAAGCTGCGCGACAGCCTGCGGCTGGAGATCGACCGCCTGCTGCGCACGCTGGGGGTGACCGCCGTCTACGTCACCCACGACCAGGCGGAGGCGATGGCGCTGGGCGACCGCATCGTGGTGATGGCCAGGGGCCGCGTCGCCCAGGTGGGCACCCCGCGCGAGATCTATTACCGTCCGGCGGATGCCTTCGTGGCGGAGTTCGTCGGCACCATGAACCGCCTGCACGGGCAGGCGGCCGACGGGATGCTGGCGCTGGGCGGGGCGGCGCTGCCGTGGGCCGGCCCGGCCGGCCCTGCCGAGGTGCTGGTCCGGCCGGAGGACGTGGCGCTGGCGGACGCGGACGCGCACCTGCGCGGGAGCGTCGCCGCGGCCGTCTTCCTGGGCGATCGCACCCGCGTGGTGGTGGAGACCGCCTGCGGCCACACCCTGACGGTGGACGCCGCCGGGCGTGCCGCCGTCGCGCGGGGCGACACCGTCGGCCTGCGCCTCGACCCCGCCCGTTTCCTCTCGCTCTGAGCGCCATCACCCTGACCGGCGGACCCGAATGCTCATCGCCCAGCTCACCGATACCCACATCAAGCCGCGCGGCCGGCTCGCTTACCGGCAGGTGGACACCGCCGCCTGTCTGGAACGCGCCGTCGCCGCAGTCAATGCGCTCGACCCGCGGCCCGACGTGGTGCTGTTCACCGGCGACCTGGTGGACGCCGGCCGGCCGGAGGAATACGGCCTCTTCCGCGACCTGACCGGGCCGCTGAAAGCGCCGGCCATTCTCGTCCCCGGCAACCACGACGACCGCGGCGCGATGGTCGCGGCATGGCCGGACGATCCCCGCCTGCCGCGCGACGGCGGCTTTCTCCACCACACGGTGGAGGATTGGCCGGTGCGGCTGGTGGTCCTCGACACGGTGGAGCCCGGCTCGGGCGCCGGGCGGCTGTGCGCCGAGCGGCTGGCCTGGCTCGACGCCCGCCTGTCGGAGCAGCCCGACCGTCCCACCGTGCTGGCGCTGCACCACCCGCCGTTCGCCACGGGCATCGCGCACATGGACCGCATCGGGCTGGCCGGGGCCGACGCCCTGGCCACGGTGGTGCGCCGCCACCCGCAGGTGGAACGCGCGCTGGCCGGCCACCTGCACCGTCCGATCCTGGCCCGCTGGGCCGGCACCGTCGCGTCCACCGCGCCGTCGGTGGCCCATCAGGTGGCCCTGGACCTGCGCCCCGACGGGCCGTCCGCCTTCGTCATGGAGCCGCCCGGCTTCCAGCTCCACCTGTGGCGGGACGGTGAGGGGATCGTCAGCCACACCGCGGTGATCGGTGCCTTCGACGGACCCTACCCGTTCTTCGACGGTGACCGCCTGATCGACTGATGGCGGAGGCGCCCTATCAATTTGATCAGCGATCGGATTCGCGCGTCAAATCGGTTCCGATGTCACGCGATCCGGGCTAGCGCCGCCAGGGCAGGCGGCGCCAGAAGGGGGCGGCGCGTTCCTCTTCGTCCTTCTCGGCCAGCCAGGCGTCGGCCAGCTCGCGGACCTGCCAGTTGCCGAGGAAGCGGTCGCAGTCCACGGCGGCGTACAACCGCACCCGGTCCTTGCCCAGGCGTTCGAAGTACTGGAGCGTGCGCCGGCGATCGTCGTCGCTGAGGGGCCGGACCGTTCCGCTCCGATGCAGCTGCTGGGTCAATCCGCCTGCCTCCCGTCGCTGGTCCCAACATATGGTAAGGCGAGCACCGAATATAGGGATGCCGCCGGGTGCAGTGCAACGGCGCGCGACCGGGCGGGCCTTCCAAGGGGGCGGCAAAGCGGTCAATATGGGCGATCCGGAGCCGGACCGCGCGGCACCTGTGGCGCCATGCCACAGCGGCGGGACCGACCCCAAGTCCGTGACGCACGACGTCGCACACAGGGAGTCAGGGATATGAGCATGAGGAGTTGGGTGCTGGGGACGCTGGTGGGGGCGCTGGCGGGGCTGGGCGCCGCGACGGCCGGCGCGCAGGAGACCACCAGGCTGACCATCGCCATGAGCGGCTGGACCGGCTTCGCGCCGCTGACGCTGGCCAGGGACACCGGCCTGTTCGAGAAGCGCGGCCTGCAGGTGGAGATCAAAAAGATGCCCGTCTCCAACCGCCACCAGGCGATGGTCGCGGGCGAGGTGGACGCCATCGCCACCACCGTGGACACCCACATGGTGTACGCCTCGTCCGGCGTGCCGGTGCAGCAGGTGCTGGTGCTCGACAGCTCCCATGGCGGCGACGGCATTGCGGTGCGCGGGGCCATCGCGAAGGTGGAGGACCTGAAGGGCAAGTCCATCGCCGTGGAGACCGGCGGCGTGCCGCAGTTCTGGCTGGCCTACGTTCTGAAGAAGAACGGCATGGCCCTGGCCGACGTGCAGCAGACCAACCTGTCGCCCAAGGACGCCGCCGCCGCCTTTGTGGCCGGCCAGACCGACGTGGCGGTGACGTACGAGCCGTACCTGTCCAACGTGCGCAACGCCGACGGCAAGGTTCTGGTCACGTCGGACCAGACGCCGGGTGTCATCATCGACACCCTGGCCTTCCAGCCCGCCTACATCGAGAAGAACCCCAAGGTGGTGCAGGCGGTGATCGACGCCTGGTTCGAGGCGCTGGAGGTCATCAAGGCCGACCCGCAGGCCGCCTACGCGGTGATGGGCAAGGATGTCAACCAGTCGGCCGAGCAGTTCGCCGCCTCGGCGAAGAACGTGCGCTGGTACGATAAGGAGATGAACCGGGCCTATTTCGCCGACACCATGACGCCGTTCCTGGCGGAGGTGCGCGACGTCATGCTGGAATCCCGGCTGATCCGCCGCGCCCCGCAGGATCTGGCCGTGATGGCCAATCCCGCCTTCGTCCGGTAACGTTCCGGCCGCCCGCGCCGGCGCGGGCGGCCGTTCCCTTCCCGCTATCCACGGATCCCCGTCATGGACGGCCTGTTCGCGCCGCTGAAGCCGGTGCCGCCGGGGCTGCGCCCGGTTCTCGGCATCCTCTGTTTCGTTCTTTTCTTCCTGGGCTGGGGGATCGTCACCTACGGCGGTTTCGTGCAGCCCCTGTTCCTGGCCTCCCCTGGCGAGACGCTGCTGAAGGGCGGCGAGCTGTTCGTCGAGTACGGCTTCGCCGGGGACGTGCTGGTGACCGTGTGGCGGGTGTTCGCCGGTTTCGCGCTGGCAGCGCTGCTGGCGGTGCCGCTGGGCATCCTGATGGGGGCGTTCAAGCCGGTGGAGGCGTTCTTCTCCGGCTTCGTCTCCTTCGCCCGCTACCTGCCGGCGTCGGCCTTCATTCCGCTGCTGATCCTGTGGGCGGGGGTGGGGGAGCTGCAGAAGATCCTGGTGATCTTCATCGGCTCGGTCTTCCAGATCGTCATCATGATCGCCGTCATCGTCGGGTCCGTGCGCACCGACCTGGTGGAGGCCGCCTACACCCTGGGCGCCTCGCGGCGCGGCGTGGTGCTGCGGGTGCTGCTGCCCGCCGCAGCACCGCAGATGGCCGAGTCGCTGCGCCTGGTGCTGGGATGGGCCTGGACCTACGTGATCGTCGCCGAACTGGTCGGCGCCTCGGCCGGCATCGGCCACATGATCATCGAGGCGCAGCGCTTCCTCGACACCGGGCAGATGATCTTCGGAATCTTCATCATCGGCATGATCGGCCTGATCACCGATGTCCTGTTCCAGGCGGCCAACGCCCGCCTGTTCCCCTGGGCGAAGGGACGCTGAGCGATGAGCCGACTGTCCATCCGCGGCATCGAGAAGACCTTCCCCGGCCGCCGCCGCGCCGCGCCGACGCGCGCGCTGGAGCCCACAGACCTGGAGGTCCGCGACAACGACTTCATCACCATCCTGGGCCCCTCGGGGTGCGGCAAGTCCACGCTGCTGCGCGTCGTCGCCGGGCTGGAGACGCCCACCGCCGGCACCGTCACCCTGGACGGCCGGCCGGTCACCCGGCCGGGTCCGGACCGCGGCATGGTGTTCCAGTCCTACACCCTGTTCCCCTGGCTGAGCGTGCGCGACAACGTCTGCTTCGGCCTGCGCGAGCGCGGCGTGCCGCGGGCCGAGCAGTTGGCGATCGCCGACCGCTATCTGGCGCAGGTCGGGCTCAAGGGTTTCGAGAACCACCAGCCCAGCCAGTTGTCCGGCGGCATGCAGCAGCGCACGGCGCTGGCGCGGGCGCTGGCCAACGATCCGGGGGTGCTGCTGCTGGACGAGCCGTTCGGCGCGCTCGACCACCAGACGCGCGAACTGATGCAGGAGCTGCTGCTGGGCATCTGGGAGCAGCACCGCAAGACCGTGCTGTTCGTCACCCACGACATCGACGAGGCGATCTTCATGGCCAGCCGCGTCGTCGTGATGTCCGCGCGGCCCGGCCGCATCAAGTGCGACATCGCCATCGACCTGCCGCACCCCCGGTCCTACAAGGTCAAGACCAGCGCCGCCTTCGCCGCCTACAAGGAGCGGCTGACCGAAGAGATCCGGGTCGAAACCATCAAGACGCTGAACATGGAAGCGTAACGCGCGGTCAGGACGGTCCTGACCGCGCGGTGTGATCTAGCTGGCGCGCACGCGCTCCATGAAGTGGTTCACCTCGCGACGGAGCGATTCGGTGTCGACGGAGAGATGGCGAACGAACTCCAGCACCTCGTAGGAGACTTCGCCGCTCCGGACCACGGCGGTGTTCACATCGACGATGTTGCCGGAAACCTCTCGTGTGCCGTGCGCCGCCTGCTGGACGTTGCGGCTGATCTCCCGGGTGGCCGCACCCTGCTCCTCGACGGCCGACGCGATGGAGGCGGAGACCTCGTTGATCCGGGCGATGATGCGGGTGACCCCGCCTATTTCCTGCACCGCCTCTTCCGTCACCGCCTGGATGCCGGCAACCTGGGCGGCGATGTCCTCGGTCGCCTTGGCCGTCTGGTTCGCCAGCGCCTTCACCTCGCTGGCGACGACGGCAAAGCCTTTGCCGGCCTCGCCGGCCCGGGCCGCCTCGATGGTGGCGTTCAGGGCCAGCAGGTTGGTCTGCCCGGCGATGGAGTTGATCAGATCGACGACCGCACCGATGCGCCCGACCGCGGTGGCGAGGCCGGTCACCTTGCCGGTGGCGCGCTCGGCGACGCCGACCGCCTCGTGGGCGATCTGCGAGGACCGGCCAACCTGACTGCCGATCTCCGCGATGGAACTCGACAACTCCTCGGTGGCCGACGCGACCGTCTGCACATTGGCCGAGGTCTGTTCGGTCGCCGTGGCGACGTTGCCCGCGAGATGGCCGGCCTTGTCGGCGATGCGGGTCAGGCCCTGAGCGCGTTCCTCCATGACCCCGGCTTGCTCCGCGACGGCCCGGATCATGCCGCCGACCGTTTGCTCGAAGGTGTCGGCCAGGGCGGACATGGCCCGGCGCTTGTCCTCCTCGGCGAGGCGGGCCAGTTCGGCCTGACGGGCTTCCAGGTCGGCCTTGGCCTCCGCCTGCTCCTTGAACACCTTGAGCGCTCGCGCCATGCCGCCGATCTCGTTCCGCCGCTCCGCCTCGGGGAAGGAGACGGAATGATCGCCGTCCGCCAGCGCCGCCATCTTGTTCCGCAAGACCTCAAGCGAGCCGACGATGCTGCGGTTGATCAGGAAGGCCGCTAATAAGAGGATAGAGACAAGAACGGCTGCCGTCGTGCCCAGCTCGGTCATGAACTTGTAGTAGGATGCGTCGATATCGTCGGTGTAGACGCCGGAGCCGATGATGAGGTCAAGCGGCTGGTAGCGCTGCACGTAGTTGGTCTTCTCCAGCGGCACGTCGGAACCCAGCTTCGGCCATTGATAGCGGATGATGGCGCTGTCCTGCCGCTGCATGGTGTCGACGATCTCGCGAACGAAATACTTCCCCGCCTTGTCCTGGAGGTGGGTGCGGTCGCTGCCCACGACCTTCGGATTGGACGGGTTCGCCACCGCGACACCCCTCATGTCGTAGGCGAACAGGTAGTCGGCGCCGCCGTTGTAATGCATGCCGTGCACCGCGTTGCGGAAGCGCGTCAGCGCCTCGTCCCGCGTGATGGCGTTCGCCTCGACCTCGGCGTTGAGGGTCTTCGCGAATCCGGCGGCCATTTCCACCACGGAACGAATGGTCGAGACGCGGTCTTCGACCATTCTTTGATAGGTGAAGGTGCTGCTGACGCCGATGACGGTCAGAGGCGCCAGCAACGAGACGGCCACCAGAGCGGACAGCTTGATGCGGATGGAGACGTTTCTCAGTAAGTGCATGGCAGGATTCCCCGGTTGATGGAACGCTGTATTCGGCAGTCAAGGGATGAGCGGTTTTCCCATCGGCAGGACGTCGCGCCCGAAGACATCCGCGAATATGGCGTGCGCCATTCCGTAGAGCGCCAGACCGGCGCAGAGCATCAGTTCGTAGCCCGCGACAACCGTAAATGCCGGGGACACGAAGTGCGCCAGATCAAGCAGGATGAAGCCGATCAGAAGTGTGACGAAAACCAATCCCAGAACCGTGCTGATCCGCAGGGCGCCGAAGGTCATCACGGCGGTGTAGATGGTCCAGGCCACCAGATACCAGCCGACATCCGTTTCGGTCACCGTGAACAGTCCCGTGGCATTGCCGATCTGCATCAGGGCAAGGGCGATCCAGAAGCAACCGTAGGCGGTGAAGGCGCTGTAGCCGAAGTTGTTGCCGGCCTTCATTTCCTGGAGACCGGCGACGAGCTGGGCGCCGCCGCCGAAGACGAGTCCCAGCCAGACCACCGGGCCGATGCCGACCCAGCCGACGTTGTGGAATTGCAGGAGCAGGGTGGAGAGACCGAACCCGGCAAGCCCGACGACGGCGGGGTTGCCGGGTTTGCGCGCCGGTTCAGACGGAGCGGCGATCGGTTCCGCCAAGCGGTGGCCGGTGGGCGAGGGTGCGTACATCAGGTTTCCTGTGATCGAGAAGGCCGGGCGCGTCAGGGTGCCGGCGCGTTGAGCAGATCAAGGGTGTGGGACGCGATCATGCGCTCCTCGTCGGTGGGGATGACGAACACGGGGATGCGGCTGTCCGGGGCGGAGATGCGCGTCGCCTTGGCCCGGTTCGCCGCGTCGTCGAGCGACACGCCGAGCCAGCCCAGCTTCGCCGCCACCCGGGCCCGCACCGGCGCCGAATGCTCGCCGACACCGGCCGTGAACACCACCGCGTCCAGCCCGCCCATGGATGCCGCCATCGCCGCCGTCTGCTTGGCGACGCCGTGGCAGAACAACTCGACCGCCTCCGCCGCCTCCGGGGCGTCGGAGTTCAGGAGGTCGCGCATGTCGTTGGAGATGCCCGATACACCCAGCAGCCCCGACCGCTTGTACAGCAGAGCCTCCAGCTCGTCGGCTCCCATCCCCTTCTCGCGCATCAGGTAGATCAGCGCCCCCGGATCGAGGGTGCCCGGCCGCGTGCCCATCGGCACCCCGTCCAGCGCCGTGAAGCCCATGGTGGTGTCCCGGCTCTTGCCCGCCTGCATGGCGCAGAGACTGGCACCGCTGCCCAGATGGCACACGACCACCCGTGCGTCGGCCAGCTCCGCCGCCACCTGCGGCAGGCGCCGGGCAATGTACTCGTAGCTCAGACCGTGGAAGCCGTAGCGCCGCACGCCCTCGCGGGTGAGGTCCCGCGGGATCGCGAAGGTCTGCGCCTGCCAGGGCTGCGTCCGGTGGAAGGCCGTGTCGAAGCACGCCACCTGCGGCAGCTCCGGGTACACCGCGGCCAGCGCCCGGATGGCCGCCAGATTGTGCGGCTGGTGCAGCGGTGCCAGCGGCACCAGCGCCTCCAGCTCGGCGAGCACCGCCGGTGTGATGCGCACCGGTGCCGCGAAGCGGGTGCCGCCGTGCACCACCCGGTGCCCCGCCGCCGCCAGCGCGGCGCCCTCCGGGCGCTGCTCCAGCCAGTCCAGCAGGAAGCGCAGCAGCTCCGACCGGTCGACCGACCGGCCCCCGGACCAGGAATGCCCGGCCGCGGCACGACCGGCGGCATCCCTCGCCTCGAACCCGGGCCCGGTGCCGATGCCCTGGATCTGGCCGGTGATCACGGCCTCCGGATCGGCCGTGCCGTTGCCGTGAAAGACGGAGAACTTCAGGCTCGACGAGCCGGCGTTGATGATCAGGTACGCCTTGCGTGCGGACATGGCGGGGCTCCTCACTCGGCGGCCACGGCGAGCGCCGGACCGGCGCTTTGGTCGATCCGGATCGCGTCGAACGTGACGTTCTCGATGGCGCTCGAAGTGGCGCCGACTTCACCATTGGCTTGCATTGCGAGACGCTCCGATCGGGGGGATCCCGGCCGGGTTCCCGGCGCCGTCCGATCCCTCTGCGCCACGGCCGGTCACCGGCCGCGCACCGTTGTCGATTGCGCCGAGAACCGGGGGATTGCGTGCCTCCCCCGGTTCTCGTCCATGGCCCGTCGGGCCGGCGTTCAGTCCCTCTCGACGCAAAGGGCGACGCCCATGCCGCCGCCGATGCACAGCGTGCACAGGCCCCGTTTGGCACCGCGCCGCTGCATCTCGAAGATCAGGGTCGTCAGGATCCGCGCGCCGGATGCGCCGATGGGATGCCCCAGCGCAATGGCGCCGCCGTTCACGTTGACCCTGGCCGGGTCCCAGCCCATCTCCCGGTTGACGGCCAGCGCCTGCGCGGCGAACGCCTCGTTCGCCTCGATCAGGTCGAGGTCTTCGACCGTCCAGCCCGCCTTGCGCAGAGCGAGGCGGGAGGCCGGGATCGGGCCGGTGCCCATGATCGCCGGATCGACACCGGCGGTCGCCCGGGAAACGATGCGGGCGAGCGGGGCGACGCCGCGCCGGGCGGCGTTGTCGGCGCTCATCAGCACCAGCGCCGCGGCACCGTCGTTGATGCCCGAGGCATTGCCGGCGGTCACCGTGCCGTCCGCGGCGAAGGCCGGGCGCAGCTTGGTCAGCGACTCGAAGGTGGTGCCGAACTTCGGGTGCTCGTCGGCATCGACGATCACGTCGCCCTTGCGGCCCTTGATGGTGACCGGAACGATCTCGTCCCTGAACCGGCCGGCGGTGATGGCCAGCTCGGCCTTCCGCTGCGAGGCGAGCGCGAAGGCGTCCTGCTCCTCGCGGGTCAGGGTCAGGGAGCGCGCCACGTTCTCGGCCGTGGTGCCCATGTGATAGCCGTGGAACGCCTCCCACAGGCCATCCCTGATCATGGTGTCGAGGATCTCGGCCGAGCCCATCTTCGTGCCGCCGCGCAGGTGCATGGCGTGCGGGGACCGGCTCATGCTCTCCTGGCCGCCCACCACCATCACCTCGGCGTCCCCTTGACGGATGGCCTGATAGCCGAGGGCCACCGCACGCAGCCCGGACCCGCAGACCTGATTGATCCCGAAGGCGCTGCTCTCCACCGGGATGCCGGCGTTCACCGCGGCTTGCCGGGCCGGGTTCTGCCCCTGTCCCGCGGTCAGAACCTGGCCGAGGATGACCTCGTCGACGTCGCCAGGATCGGTGTTCGCGCGCCTCAGCGCCTCGCGTATGGCAATGGCACCCAGCGCATGCGCCGGAACGGAACTCAGGCCCCCATTGAACGCGCCGATCGGCGTGCGGGCGGCGCCGGCGATCACGACGGCAGTCATGGCTCTGCTCTCTTTCCTCAAGCGGCGGATTGCCGGGCGGCGTCAAGGCCGCTGGTCACGGCGGTGACCACGCCGGCGCCGGGCGCGTGGATGCGGTTCACCTCGTTGAAGGCACGGACCTGCGCCCGGCTGACGTGGGCGAAATGCTCCGCCGCCGATGCGGCGATCGTCTCGGCCGTGGCGGGCCCGTTGGCCGGAACCTCCACGGAGATCCGGAACGCGACCGGCACGGTCACGGTGATGATGGTGGATGCGGACATGGGAGGGAGTCCTTGTTCAGGCGTCGGGAGAGCCGATGCGCTGCGAGCGCACGCGTGCGGCACGGGGGCCCGATCCGGGGTGCCCGGATCGGGTGCCGGCCACGGGAAGGGGGGTCAGGCCGTGATGGGCATGACCGGCACGTCGGGCGGGACGATCAGCGTGGCCTCGGTGGCCGCCAGGACGTCGCGGACCGTGATGCCCGGCGCGGTTTCCTTCAGCACCAGGCCGTCCGCCGTCGGTTCGATGACGGCCATGTCGGTGACCACGAGATCGACCCGGCGCACCGACGTGAGCGGCAGTGTGCAGCGCTTCATGATCTTCGGCTCGCCCCTGGCCGTGTGGGTCATGGCGACGATCACCCGCCTGGCGCCCGAGACGAGATCCATCGCGCCGCCCATGCCGGGCACCATCTTTCCGGGCACCATCCAGTTGGCGAGCTGCCCCTGCTCGTCCACCTGCAGGCCGCCCAGAACCGTCACGTCCAGGTGCCCGCCGCGGATCAGGCCGAACGACAGGGCGCTGTCGAAGGCCGCCGCACCGGGAACGGCGCCGATCGGGCTGCCGCCGGCGTCGGTCAGGTCGTTCCAGGCGACGCCCTCGTGCGGAAGAGCCTGCATGCCGATGATGCCGTTCTCGGACTGGAAGAACACATCGATGCCGGGGGGCAGGTGACGCGCCACCAGGGTCGGCAGCCCGATCCCCAGATTGGCCAGGTCACCGTCCCGGAACTCCAGCGCCACGCGCCGGGCGATCAGCGTCTTTTCATCCATGGGACCGCTCCTTGCCGACCAGATGGTCGACCAGCACGTTGGGCACACCGACCGAGTCGGGGGGGATGACGCCGACGGGCACGATGTTCTCGGCCTCCGCGATGACGGCCGCGGCCGCCATCGCCATCAGCGGGTTGAAGTTGCGCGAGGTCAGAGCGAATTCGAGGTTGCCGAGGTAATCGGCGCGCCAGGCGTTGATCAGCGCGAAGTCGGCCTTCAGCGGCAGTTCCAGCAGGAAGCTGCGGCCGTCGATCTCGATCGTGCGCTTGCCGTCCGCCACCACGGTGCCGACGCCGGTCGGCGTGAGCACGCCGCCCAGGCCGAAGCCGGCGGCGCGGATGCGCTCGGCCAGCGTGCCCTGCGGCACCAGTTCCACCTCGGTCTCGCCGGCGATCATCTGACGCTGCGTCTCGGGGTTGGTGCCGATGTGGCTGGTGATCACCCGGCGCACCATCCGCGCCGCGATGAGCTTGCCGATCCCGACCCCCGGGCGGGCGGTGTCGTTGCCGATCACCGTCAGCTCGCGCTTTCCCTGGCGGACGAGTTCGTCGATGAGGCCGGGCGGGGTGCCGGCTCCCATGAACCCCCCGATCATCAGGACCGCGCCGTCGGGAATGCGGGAGACGGCGTCGGTCAGTTTGACCACTTTCTTCATGACCGATCCTCGTTCGCGCGCCGGACCGCTTCGAGCGCATCGATGCGGGGGCCGCTGCATTTGATGCCGTGCGATTGCCTGCCGGGCAGAGGCACGGCCGGTTGTGCGTCCTGTGACGACCGTCCGGGCGGTGCGGGCGCCGCGCCCGCACCGCGTCCGAAAGCCTCAGGCCGCCCCGTCCGGGATCTCCAGGTCCAGCAGCGCCGATGCCAGGCACTTGCCGTGGGCGTCGAGCGCCAGCGAGCGGGTCACGCCGCCGCCCAGCGCCTTCTGCATCACGAAGTTCAGGGCGCCGATGCTCGGGATCGCGTAGCGGACGACGTCGCCATGGACGACCCCGGCGAAGTGCTCCTTCACCCGTTCCGGGGTGACGTACGCCGCGATGCGCGGGAAGTCCTTCTCGTCGAAGGCGATGACGGAGATGTTGGAGATGTCGCCCTTGTCGCCGGTGCGCGAGTGGGCGATGTCGCGGAGTTTCATGTCATGCCTCCAGGAATTCGACGGCGGGCTTCGCCAGGGTGCGGGGCAGGAGCGCCGACAGCATGGCGACGACCTCCCTGGCCGACTTGGTGGCGCCGCCGCCGCTGGCCGGGCCGTTGGTGTAGAGGGTCTCCACCTCGTTGCCGACGCGCACCGCCTCCTTCAGGGAGTCGGCCCGCCCGGTGACCCGCACGCGCACTTCGTACGGTTCGGGAGCGGCGGCGGCGACGCGGTCGCCATGGATGGAATCCACGCCGATCAGGTCGAAGCGCAGTTCGGTGGTCTGAACGGCGGTGAGCGCCAGCCGCTCGCGGACGATCGCGAGCGCCAGCCGCCCGCGCTCCACCGCGCCCGGTCCGGCGTAGGAGATCTGCCCCTCGCCGATGTAGCTGTCGATGTAGCCCACCGACACCTTGAGCGTCTCCGGCCGGGCGCGCCCGGTGCCGCCGGAGACCCGCACCCGATCGGTGCCGACCTGCTCGAAGGTGACGTGCGAGAAGTCGGCCACCACGTCAGGGGTGAGGTAGGTGGACGGGTCGTGGATCTCGTAGAGCAACTGTTCCTTGCAGGTGGCGGTGGTCACCGCGCCGCCGGAGCCCTCGACCTTGGTGATGACGGCGCTGCCGTCCTCGGACACCTCGGCGATGGGGAAGCCCAGACGGGCCAGCGCGGCCACATCCTTGACGCCGGGGTCGGCGAAATAGCCGCCGGTGATCTGGCCGGCGCACTCCAGCAGATGGCCGACGACGGTGCCCTTGCCGAGGCGGTCCCAGTCGTCCATCGCCCAGCCGAACGCGTGGATCTGCGGCGCCAGGAACAGCGCCGGATCGGCGACCCGGCCGGTGATGACGACGTCGGCCCCGTTCCTCAGCGCCTCGACGATGGGGGCGGCGCCGAGATAGGCGTTGGCCGACACCAGCGTGTTGGCCATCGACGCCACCGGGGCACCGGTTTCCTCGATGCGGTGGTCGCCGGCCTTGAGCGTCTCCAGAACGTCGTCGCCGGACACCGCGGCGATCTTCAGGTTCCGCAGCCCGAGGGACCGGGCGATCTCCCGGACCCTGGCGGCGCCGGCCGCGGGGTTCGCGGCGCCCATGTTGGTGATGATCCGGATGCCCTTGTCATGGCACAGGCGCAGCACGGCGTGCATGCGGTCGGCCAGCAGCGGGTCGTAGCCCTTGGCCGGGTCCTTCAGCTTGGCCTGCTGGGCGATGGCGATGGTGCGTTCGGCCAGGCATTCGAAGACGAGGTATTGGATGTCGCCACTCTCGGCGAGTTCGACTGCCGGCTCGATGCGGTCGCCCGAGTAGCCGGCGCCCGATCCGATGCGAATGGTTTTCATGGTGGCAATCCCCGTTCAGAGAGAGAAGACCCCGAAGACGAGGCAAGCAATGGTCATGACGACCGACGTTGCCCAGAGGAAGAGGAAGGTGAACTTCTGATGCTCGGCCAGATCGATGTTGCACAGCCCCACCAGAAGGAAGGTGGCGGGCGTCAGCGGGCTGACCGGGAAGCCCGTCGTCATCTGGCCGAGGACGGCGGCTTGGCCCATCTGGACGGGATCCAGCCCCATCACCTTGCTGGCCTCGGCCAGGACCGGCAGGATGCCGAAGTAGAAGGAGTCCGGATCGAACAGCATGCTCAGCGGCATGGAAATCAGGCCGAGGATGACGGGCATGTGCTGCACCTGATCCCTCGGAAGATGGGCGGCGGCGAAGCTGGCCATCTCCGTCAGCATCTTGGTGTCCTTCATGACACCGGTGAACACGCCGGCCGCCAGCAGGATGGAGGCCATCATCAGGGCGGCCCTGGCGTGGGCGTCGATGCGCTCGCGCTGGGCCTTCATGTCCGGATAGTTGATCATCAGCGCCAGGATCGTGCCGACCATGAAGCAGATCACCGGCTGCGCGACTTCGGCGATCATCGTCCCCAGGACGGCGAGCACCAGCGCGATGTTGACCAGGAACAGCTTCGGACGGACCAGCTTCTGCTCGGCCTCGCTCAGGGGCGGCCGGGTGTACTCGATGTCCGCTGCCGAACCGGCGCCGGTGAGCGCCAGACGCTTCTCCTCGCGCCGTCCCAGCACCCAGGCGCAGAGGAAGACGAAGAGCAGGCCGGTGATCTGGACCGGCATGACCGGCAGATACAGATCACCGATCGGCACCTGCAGGGATGTGGCGGCGCGCAGCGTCGGGCCACCCCAGGGAAGCATGTTCGCCGTGCCCGCCGCCATGGCGACCACGCAGGCGAGGATGCGCTTGTCCATCTTCAGGCGGTCGAACAGCGGCAGCATCGCCGGAATGGTCACGAGAAACGTCACCGCGCCCGAGCCGTCCAGGTGGACGATGGCGGCCAGAACGGCCGCGCCCACGACGATGCGGGACGGCCGCACGCCGACGGCGCGCAGGATTCCGTCGATGATCGGGTCCAGCGTTCCCGCGTCCTTCACGATGCCGAAGAACAGAATCGCGAAGACGAACATGCCGACGACGGGCGCGATGTTCCGGATGCCGGAGACCGCGAATTTTCCGGTGTCGGCGACGGAGAAACCGGCAAGAAGGGCGGCGAGGATCGGTATGACGATCAGTGCCGCCATGGGTGACAGTCTCTTGCTGAGAATGCCAGCCAAGACGAGTACGATCGTCAGAAGCCCGGCTAACGCAATCATGGACACCTCCTTATATACAACACCAACTCTGTGGGTTGTGTATTCTTTGCGAGCGCGAAAGCGCCGTCGCCTGATTGCGTGATGCTTGGCTTATGGCAACCATGCCAAAGCCTCATACGCCCGGTGATCGCGTGAATTTTTCAAGCATGACGTCGCGTATTCGGTTGATGACCCCGCTTGATTGGCGTGACGTGCCGTTCATGCCGGTGGCCAACAACCCCGCTCAAATGGAACATTACCGGCCGGAATTTCATAATAGAAATTAATTTATGGTATTACAGTGATCAGCTTTCTTAATTTGTTTCCCCACTCGGCACGGCACGGTGTCCGGCCGCCGGACGGTCGGGAGCGGTACCGAAACGGCGGATTTGCGGGGCGCCGGCGGGGGATGTCCGGCAACCGGCCAACGGTCGGCACCGTGGGCGGATATCCGTTGCGGCGGCATGTGCCGCGGCGATCGGTGGGCCGGAGAGGGGCGGATGGCGAAATGCCGCAGCATGGCCTTCGGCATGACCCTGCAACCCGGCCAGGGCGGTGACATCGGGCCGATGGGTTCGGCGGCGCAGAAAAATACGGTGATGCCCGAAGGTTCTCCTTTGCCAAATTCCTTGAGAATTGCCGCGACATCACAAACCCTGCGAAACATTCATGACTTTGAAATTGAGACGCGGTGCGATTGACAGGCTATCGTTTCTATATTAGTTTCTCTATGGAACTGAAGGCGTAACGGTTATTTGGCATCTGCTATGATTCAGGGGCTCCGCCATATCAAGGCTTTCCTCGCGGTCGCACGCACCGGCAATTTCACCAAAGCCGCCGCGGAACTCCATGTTTCCCAACCCGCCCTGACGGTGCAGATCCGGCAACTGGAAGAGGCGCTGGGCGTGAAGCTGTTCGATCGCAACAAGCGCCAGGTGATGCTGACGGAGGCCGGAAAAGACCTGATGCCCCCTCTTCAAAGGGTTCTGGTCGATCTGGAAGCCGTGATGAACTCCTCCCATGACCTGGCGGGACTGAAGCGCGGCACGGTGACCGTCGCGACGCTGCCGTCCGTTGCCGCCGGCCTGCTTCCAAGGGTCATCCGGCGCTTCACGGCGGAATATCCCGGGATCAGGATCCAGGTCGTCGACGTCGTGGCCGATCACATCGTCAGGCTGGTCAGGTCGGAGGAGGTTGACTTCGGTGTCGGCCCCCGCGTGCGGCCGGAGCGGGAGATTGAATTCACCGATCTCCTGACGGACAGCATGTGCGCCTTCTTCCCCGCCAACCATCCCTTGCGGACGTCGGGCGCCCTGACACTGCGCGATGTCGCGAAACATCCTCTCATTCTGACCGCGCGGGACAGCAGCGTGCGCGCCCTCGTGGACCGGGCGCTGGAGAAGGACGGCCTGGCGGTGAACCTCGTCTGCGAAGCGAACTACATGTCCACGGCCATCGGCATGGTGCGGGCCGGGCTGGGTGTGTCCATTCTTCCCGAGTCGGCCATTGACTCCGCATCGTGCGAGGGGGTGTCCATGATGCCGATCCGGACCCCCGGATTGACGAGAAAGATCGGTGTCATCCGCAAGAACGGCCGAACACTCTCACCGGCCCCGGCCAGGTTCCTGGACATCCTGCGCGGGGCGGTTCGCGAACCGGTTCCGCACTTCGGAAGCGTTCCCTCCGCTTGAACGGCCCCGGACCGTGAAACCGCCGGGGCCGGCGGCCGTGAAAGCGACGACCGCCCGGACGGGGCGCGGCGCTACCGGTCGTGGCCGGTGCGGCACACCAGGTCCGACAGCGCCAGCCCCGCCCGGGCCGCGGCGGCCCGCAGCGCCTCGGGCGTGGACCAGAAGGTGCGCCCGTCCAGTTCCGCCAGCGCGCCGCCGTGCCGCACCACCCAGACGTCCGCGGTTTGCAGATGGATCACCCGTCCCAGCGTCGGGGCCGGCGTGTGCGCGTTGCGGGGAAGCGAGGCATGGGCGTTTGGCGGCATCGGGGCGATCACTCGGCGGTCTGGTCAGGGGTGAAAGGGATGCCGCCGCGCCACCGCCCGGTTGCATCACCTGGCGTTCATGTACCGGGTCGCCCATTCCTCGTAAAGTGAAACATCGAAGTAATCTCAATATTCCCCGAAGCGGTTAAAAGCCATAAACGAATTGTGGGGTATCGTATGCGGTAATGCCATCGATATCGACTTCCATCCCCATGAAACCGTCGGCCCGATCACCGGTTGAAGCAAATTGGTATCAACCCGAAACCGGAGGAAACCATGGCTGCCAAGGGCAATGAGGGTGAAGGCAACCGCACCGCCGACCGTCATTACCGCGAGGGGGTGCGTGATCATGTGGAGAACCATGACGTCGAGGGTGACGCCCGGCGCGCCCGCGACGCCGTCGACGGTCCCCAGGGCGAGGACCTGCGCCGCGCCGAGGAGGCGGGCAAGGCCCGCTCAAAGGGAGAGGACCCCGCGCTGAAGAAGTGACGGCGAGCGGATGGCGGGGGGCGGGGGGCGTGCGGCGACGCTCCCCCTCCCCTGTGTCCGTCCGGCACCACCCCGTTCGATCGGGGGCTCCACCCCAAATTCGTCACGGCCGCGGCCGCGCCGGATCCCCAAAACTCTGGTCATCGAACCACAGAAACGGGTTGGAGCATGTTCAAGTCATCCGCAATCGTCCTCGCCGCCGCCCTGCTTCTGGCCGGCTGCCAGGGGCTGTCGCACCGTGAGAACCGCGCCCTGACGGGGGCCGCCGTCGGCGGTGCCGGCGGTGCGCTGATCGGCGGTGTCACCGGCGGCAGCGCGCTGGTCGGCGGTCTCGTGGGTGCCGCGGGCGGTGCCGCCGTGGGCGCCCTGACGGCCCCGGAAGGCAAGCGCTGAGCGCGCGTTACTGAAAATCGTCCAGCGTGAGCTGGCGAACCTCGGGCGGCCGCTCCGGCGCCGCCGGCGGTGCAGCCGGCGGCGGCGCCGGCCGTGCCGCCGGGCCGGCCGCCGGGGGCGGTGCCGCGGGCCGGCCGCGGGCCGCCTTGATGGGCTTGTTCACCGACCCCTTGGGGCCGACGCTGGGCAGGTCGCCGAAGTCGGGCAGGGGCGGGATGCGGGCCATCACCGCCCGCATCAGCTCGGCGATGCGGTCGGCCTTGCCGCGCAGGGCCAGGCCGCGCTCCCCCTCGTAGCGGGGATCGTCCAGGAAGCCGCGGATCGCCAGCAGGCCGCGCAGCTCCAGCCCGCACATCTCGTGGGTGCCGATGGGCAGGTGCTTGACGCGCACGAAGATGGCGAAGAAGGCCGCGCTCTCCTCCACGAACACCAGCACCATGCGGGCGTGCAGCCGGTCCAGGGCGGTGGCGAGCGGTGCCGCCAGGTCGGGCGGCAGTGCCTCCAGCTTCTCGTCCGCCAGGGCGGCCAGCGCGAAGAAATCACGCACCTTGCGGGTGAAGCGGCGGTAGCGGGTCAGGCCGCCGACGCTGACGCGGTCGCGGGCCGCCGCCGCCAGGTCGCCCGCCGTGCGCAGCATCTCGTCCAGGCGGATCAGCATGGTCGCCGCCTCGCGCCGCCGCGCCGCCGGGTCGGGCGGGGCGGCGGCCGGTCCGGGGCGGCCGGGCGGCTGGCCGCGGGGGGAGCCGGCGGAGCGGCGGGACGGTGGAAGCGGCATCGACCTCACTTCGCGGTGCGGACGGTCACGGTCTGCGGCGTGCCGCCGCGCAGAAAAGTCAACCGCACCGGGGTGCCGATCCGCAAGAGTCCGATGCGGTTGCGCAGTTCGGTGCCGCTGGCGACGGGCTGATCGTCCACCGATATCACCACGTCACCCGGCCGGATGCCGGCGCGGTCGGCGGCGGAGCCCCGCTCCACCTGGGCGATCACCGCTCCCGCCTCGCCGGTGACCTGCAGGGCGTCGGCCAGGTCGGGCGTCAGGTCCTGGATGGCGACGCCCAGCCGGCCGCGCCGGACCTCGCCATGTTCAACCAGTTGGTCCATCACCGCGCGCACGATGGCCGCCGGCACGGCGAAGCCGATGCCGACGCTGCCGCCGGCCGGGCCGATGATGGCGGTGTTGATGCCGATCAGCTCGCCCCGGAAATTGACCAGCGCCCCGCCGGAGTTGCCGGGGTTGATGGAGGCGTCGGTCTGGATGAAGTCCTCGTAGCCCTCCACCCGCAGCCCGCTGCGGCCCAGGGCCGAGATGATGCCCGACGTCACCGTCTGGCCCAGGCCGAAGGGATTGCCGATGGCGACCACGAAGTCGCCCACCTGCGCGCGGTCCGAGTCGCCGAAGCGCAGCGCCGTCAGGCCCGCGGCTTCGATCTGCAGCAGCGCGATGTCGGTCGCCGCGTCCGATCCCACCAGCCGGGCGCGCAGGCGGCGCCGGTCCTTCAGGGTGACCTGGATCTCCCGGGCATTGGCGATGACGTGGTGGTTGGTGATGACGTAGCCGCGCGCCGCGTCGACGATGACGCCCGACCCGGCGCTGGCCTGGGGGCGCCCCTGCGGCATGTCGGGGATGTTGAAGAAACGGCGGAAGAAGGGATCGCGCAGCAGGGGATTGTCGTGCTGGGGAGCCTGCGAGATCACCGCGATGTTGACCACCGCGGGGGTCACCGACTCCAGCATGGGGGCGATGGTGGTGGTGCCGTTGACCGCCGCCGGCAGGGCCGCCGTCGCCGGGTTGCCGCCGATGCCCGCCGCCAGGGCCAGCGCCAGGGCCACCATCAGCCCGCGTCCTGCGTTCATTCCACTCTCCCATGCGTTACGGCGCGCGAAATTTGGGTGAAACGGGGTGTTGATTCAAGCCGCGGAGGGCGCAAGCTGCCGGAAGAGCCGCCGCGTTCGCGACGGCCGCGCCCGAGGAGAATCGGCATGACCACGCCCGCGCCTTATCCGAACGCGCCCTGGCCGGCGCTCGCCGTCCTGCGCTGGTGGGCCGGCTTTGCCCGCGCTACGGCACCGCTCCTGCCGGCCGGCGTGCTGGTGGCCGCATCGCCCTTCCACTGGGCGCCGCCCCTGTGGGTCGGCGCGTTCATGGCCGGTGGCGGAGCCGGCCCTGCTGCCCCCGCCGGAGCGCCCGCGTCCCGGTCGGAGCCGGCCCCGGCACCGGAACCCGTACCGGCACCCCTCCCGCCGCCCGCTCCGGCCCGGCGACGGCGGCGGGCATCGGACTGACGGCGGCTGTCACCGCCCGCCGCCCGCCGGCGGTCGCGTCAGGTCGGCGATGGCGGCGTGCAGGTCGGCCGGCCCGGTGGGCTTGTGCAACAGGCGCAGGCCGTGGTGGTCGGCCCGGCGCAGCAGGGACGGATCGGTGTCGCCGGTGAGGATGGCGGCGGGCAGGCGGCGCCCGAAGCGCACACCCAGGCGCCGCACCAGCTCGATGCCGTCGAGTCCGCCCGGCAGGCGGAAATCGCTCAGCACCAGGTCGGGCGGTCCGGACAGGCGGACGGCCAGGGCCTCGTCGCCGTCGCCGGCCGCGGTGACCCGGTGTCCGGCGTCCTCCAGCAGCCGCACCAGTGCCGCGCGCTGGTCGGGGTGGTCCTCGACCACCAGGATCGACAGGCTTCGCCGTGTGGCGGCGGGGGCGGCGGCGGAACGCGGCGGCGGCAGGGCCAGCGGCCCGGCTGCGGCGAAGGGCACCGTGACGGCGAAACACGAGCCGCGGCCGGGGCGCGAGCACACCGTCACCGGGTGGCCCAGCAGGGCGGCGGTGCGCCGCACAACCGCCAGCCCCAGCCCCAGGCCGTGGCGATGGTCGCGCTGCGGGTTGGCGATCTGGACGAAGTCCTCGAACACGCACTCCAGCTTGTCGGCGGGAATGCCGACGCCGGTATCCCACACCTCGATGCGCAGGGCGCCGCCGCGCCGGCGGCCGGCCACCAGGATACGCCCCGCGGTGGTGTAGCGCACCGCATTGCCCAGCAGGTTGCCGAGGATGCGGCCCAGCAGCATGGGGTCGCTGTCGACGATGGCCGGGCAGGGGCGGCAGGTCACCCGCACCCCCTTGGCCGCCGCCGCCTCCTGCACTTCGGCCAGCTTGGCGTCCAGCAGGTCCTGCACCGGGAAGGGGGAGCGCACCGGCCGCACCGTCCCCGCCTCCAGGGTGGACACGTCGAGCAGGGCGTTGAGCAACGTCTCGCCGGAGGTGAGGGCGGTGCCCAGCCGCTCGTGCAGGTCGCGCCCCTTGGCATCGGCCAGGTGGTCGGCCAGCAGGTGGTGATAGAGCCGGGTGGCCTGGAAGGGCTGGCGCAGGTCGTGGCTGGCGGCGGCCAGGAACCGGCTCTTGGCGGCGTTGGCCTGCTCGGCCTCGCGGCGGCGGTCCGCCTCGCGGGCCAGCAGCCGTTCGCGCTCGGCCGCGGCAGCGCCCAGTTCCCCGGCGGCGGTCGCCAGGGCGGAGCGCAGCTCGTTCACCTCGCGCGCCGCCGAGGCGGGCAGGGGCGGCACCGGGGCGCCGGAGCGGGCGGCGGCGGCCAGGCTGCGCAGCGGTTCGGCGATGCGGCGGCCGATGCGCAGGGCCAGCAGGCCGGCCAGCAGGGTCAGCGCCGTCCCCGCCAGCAGGGCGGTCCACACGCTTTCCCACAGGGGCCTCTCGACCACCGTGCTGGGTGCGGCGTAGGCCAGCGTCCAGCCGCTGAGCGGCGAGCGGCGGAAGGCCAGGGTCACCGTATGCCCCTGCAGGGCCATCCCTTCGGCGATGCCGGCCTCGGCGTCGGCGGTGGCGGCGATGTACCAGTCCGGCGCGCGGCGCCCCACATAGTCGATGGCGTCGCGGGCGCGGGCCAGCACCGTGCCGCCGCCATCGACGACGACGCCCAGCCATTCCGGCGGAACCCGGTGTTCCTGGAGCATGCGGCTCCACCGCGCCGCCGCGAGGGTCACACCCAGGACTCCGTCCACGGGCCCCTCCGCGGCGCCCTCCCGGCGCACGGGCACCGCCAGCGCCACCACCGGCGAGCCGCCGGCCGGCGCCGGCAGCAGGTCCGATACCATCATCCGGTTCCCGATGATGACGGCGCGCACCGTCGCCGCCACCGCCGCACCGGCCGCGGCGTCGGGCGCCTCCCCGGCGCGGACCAGCGTGTGGCCGTAGGGGTCGGTGAGGAACAGGGAACGCCAGGACGGCTGCGCCGCCATCAGCGCCGCCGCCGTGGCGGCGAACCGTTCGGGGTCGGCGGCCGGCAGCCCGCCGGCCAGCATCGCCGCCTCCAGCACCGCCGCCACGCCGCCGATGTCGGCGTCGAGCGCCAGTGCCAGGGCGCGGGCGGTCTCGTCCAGGGAGCGTTCCAGGGTGGCGCCCTGGACGTGCGCCAGGCGCACGCTCAGCACGCCGGCCAGGGTCACCATGGGCAGGGTGACCGCCAGCACCAGCGCCACCAGGTGCCGGCGCACACCCCAGCCGGCGGGCGCGCCGGGGGCATCGGCGGCCGCAGCATCGCGGGGACGGGGGCCGGCGGGAAGCAGGTAACGTTTCATGAACGCAACGATGTATCCCGGATGAGACGGATCATAAGCGACATTATGGGGCCGGCGCACACTTGTCGCTGCCTGAGTGCAGCGGCGCGGCTTTACGCACCGCCGGGGGAAGGATAGAGTCCGCCCAGCGGACGAACCATGCAACCCGCCCTTGCCGGAGCCGGGGATGACCGATATGCCTCTGCTCGAGATCAGCGAGCAGGAATACCTTCAGGTTGAAGAAGCTCTGTCGCAAACAGCCCGCGGCAGGGCCTTCCTGCGCATGCGCGATCGCCGCACCCGTCTGGCCGCCGTGGACGACTTCCAGCGGGTTGCCCTTCACCTGAAGGCTCAGGTGGACCGGCTGGGCGCGCTGCACGGTGCCGCCTCCGCCGGGCGCGCCGCCGTTGCGGCTCCCGCCCCCGGTCCCGGCGACGGCGCCCTGACCCGCATCCAGGAGGAGCTGAACGCCATCGGCCGCTTCGTGCAGCAGGCGCGCAGCGACATCGCGGCGCTGAAGCCGTCGGACAACGGCGCCAACCGCATCATGGCCGCCACCGCCGAACTGGACGCCATCGTGGCCGCCACCGAACGGGCGACCAGCGACATCCTGAACGCCACGGAGCGGATTCTCGACTACGCCTCCCGCATCCCCCGCGACGACCCCGACTGGGCCGAACTGGGCGGCGGGATCGAGGCGCAGTGCATCGACATCATGACCGCCTGCTCGTTCCAGGACATCACCGGCCAGCGCACCACGAAGGTGGTCAACACGCTGCGCTACATCGAGCAGCGCGTGAACACCATGATCGAGATTTGGGGGGTCGACCGCGCCGCCCTCGGATTCGGCGACGGCGAGGTGGCGGCCCACCGCAAGCTCAACGACGACCGTCCCGACGCCCATCTGCTGAACGGTCCGCAGCTCGAAGGCCACGGGGTCAGCCAGGGCGAGATCGACGCCATCTTCGACCAGATGGCCACCAGCATGCCCGAGGTGCTGGAGCGCGAGGCGCCGGCTCCGACTCCCGCCGCGGCCCCGCCGCCACCACCACCACCACCACCACCACCACCTCCTCCTCCTCCGGCCGCGCCGCCGGGCGAGGTGGAGAAGTTCTCGCAAGACGACATCGACAAACTATTCGCCTGACGGACCATGGCCTACGACGGCAAGCTCAGGACACGCATCCGCCTCACCCAGGAGCAGTTGGACCGGGTCTGCGAACGGCATGCCCGCTTCGCCGACGGCCGGCCGGGCGGAGCGCGCGCCAACCTGCCGTTCTTCGACCTGACCGGTCTCGACCTCTCCGGCCGCAACCTGGCCGGCGCCAACCTTTCCGGCGCCATCCTGCGCGGGGGCCGGCTTCAGGGTGCCATCCTCGACCACGCCGACCTGTTCGGCGCCGACCTGCGCAACGCCGATCTGCGCAACGCCCGCCTGTTCCGCACCGACCTGCGCGGCGCCAACGTGCGCGGCGCCAACATGGAAGGGGCGGCGCTGGTGGAGGTGGACCTGCGCGACAGCAGCACCGTCTCCAAGCAGAGCACCGCGGAGACGAAGGTGGTCGGCTTCATCCCCGGCCCGGCCGACCTGTCGACGGCGCGGGTCACCAACGCCGACCTGTCGCGCGCCCGGCTCACCGGCAGCCTGGCCCGCTCCGTCGACTTCACCAACAGCTCCCTGATCGGGGCGCGGCTGGACCGTTCGGACCTGCGCGACTGCACCTTCGTCGGCACCGATCTGCACGGCGCCGATCTGACCGACGCCGACCTGCGCGGTGCCAGCCTGGACGGCGCGTTCATGAACGAACTGGACCTGACCGCCGCCGTCCGCACGGACGAACAGGCGGCGGCGGCGGAGGCGCGGCAGCCCGCCTCCCCGCACCACCCCCCGGTGGCCGCGCCGCCCCCGGACGGCACCGTGGTGGTGTTTGCCGAGATGCAGCGCCAGCACATGCTGTGGCTCGGCTCCGGCGGCAAGGTCGGGCGCCGGATGGACCTGTCCGGCCGCAACCTGGAAGGCGCCAACCTGACCGGTGCGGTGTTGACGCTGGCGGTGGGCAGTGAGGTGAACCTGCGCAACGCGGTGCTGGCCGGCGCCCAGCTCCAGGCTGTCCGCTTCGACGGCGCCGACCTGCGGTCGGCCGACCTGCGCCATTCCGACCTGCGCGGCGCCACGCTGGACCGCGCCATCCTCATCGGCGCCGACCTGGAGAGCGCCAACCTGTCGGCCCTGGTGATCGCCGGGGCCAAGCAGACGCTGCACACCTCCCTGGTGCGCGCCCGCCTTGCCGGCGCGTCGCTGATCGCGGCGGACCTCCGCCGGGCCGACCTGTCGCGGGCCGACCTCACCGGCTGCATCGCCACCGACGCCCGGCTGGACGGCGCCATCCTGGACGGCACCCGCGGCGGTCCCGAGGGCTGAAGGATACCTCTACCGGTCCACCGGGGGGAACCGCAGGGTGGCGGTGGTCCCGCCGCCGGGCGTGCCGGCCAGGTCGATGGAGCCGCCGTGACGCTCCATCAGGGCACGGGCGATGGTCAGGCCCAGGCCGGCGCCCTCGTAACGGCGGCCGGGACCGGCGTCGAGCTGATGGAAGGGTTCGAACACCCGGTCCACGGCGTCGGGCGGGATGCCGATGCCCGTGTCGGTCACCGTGAGCAGCAGCGTGCCGTCCGACCCCATGGCCACACCGATGCGCGCCTCGCCGCCGGGCGGGGTGAACTTCACGGCGTTGGAAAGCAGCGTGACGAGGATGGTCATGACCGCGCCGCGGTCGGCGTGAAGGCCGACCGGCAGCGCCCCGGTGTCGTCGACCAGGGTAACCCCGGCCTTGGCCGCCCGGTCGCGCACCATCTGAAGGCAGGACCGCACCACGGCCCCCAGATCCATGGTTTCCGGCATCAGCCGCTGCTCGCCCGCTTCGATCCGCGAGACGGCGAGGACGTCGTTGATGATCCCCAGGAGGTGACGCGCGCCTTCGGTGATGTCGGCGGCGAACTCCCCGTACTTCGGATCGCCGAGCGGCCCCAGGGCGCCGTCGCGGATCAACTCCGAAAAGCCGATGATGGCGTTGAGGGGGGTGCGCAGCTCGTGGCTCATGGTGTTGAGGAAAACGCTCTTCGCCCGGGCCGCCGCCTCCGCCCGCGCCTTGGCCTCCAGCAGCGCCCGCTCCTGCGCCTTGCGTTCGCCGATGTCGCGCAGGTGGATGGCGACGTATGGTGTGCCGTTCACCGGCGTCCGGGTCAGCGTCATCTCCGCCGGGAAGGCGCTGCCGTCGGCCCGCAGGCAGGTCGTCTCGACCCGGTGGCCGTTCACGGCGCCGCCGGGTCCCGGGCAGGTGGCGACCGCCCGCCGGAACGCCTCGCGTCCGTCGGGTGGGACGATCAGTTCCTCGACCGGGCGTCCCGCCGCGGCGTGGCGGTCGAAGCCGAGGATGCGCTCGGCGGCGGCATTGACCGTCACCGGGCGCCCGTCGGCATCCATGACGAGGATGGCGTCGAGCGCACCGTCGACGATGGCCCGCGGCAGGGCATCGGTTGGATGTTCGGGGGCCGGGTTCTCGGGCATGGCGTCGGGGGGATCGGACGTCATGCGCATCCTGCGGGTTGGGGGTGGCCGGGATCGGTTGTCCGGCCGAGCTTAGGGACTCCCGCAGGGCGAATCCAGACGGCCAAACGACGCGGGGCCCCTCCTCCGCCGTGCGGACGAGGGGCCCCGGTGATCGCCGCGCTGTGGCGGAACGCGATGGGCGGTGGTCAGCGCGCCGGTTCGGGGACCGCGGGCAGCGTCCCGATGGCGGTGGGCAGGGCCGGGGCGGGGCCGGTGACCGCATCCGCCGGTGCCGGGTGCAAGGCCACCGTCGGCTGCTTCCAGTCCAGGCTGTCGAAAGCGCTGCAATGGCCGCACAGGCCGGCCCAATCGCGGCTGACCGCGCCGCAGGAGCGGCAGGTCCAGGCCGGGTCGGCGGGGGCGGAAGCGGCCTGGACGAGCCAGGCGCGCGCCGCGTCCTCGTCCTGGTGCTCGCCCCGCTCCAGTTCGGCCAGAAGGCGGTGGATGCGGCGCGAGGGCTGCAGCTCCATGGCCTTGGTCAGGTGGGTGCGGGCCTCACCCCACAGCTTGGCGTCCAGGCAGGCGCGGGCCAGCGCCAGATGGCTTTCCACGTGGTTGGGGGACTGGGACAGCAGCTTCTGGAACATCTTGACGCGGGCCAGCGGGTCGTAGCCCTCCAGCACCTGGCGGTAGACGTCGGCCAGTTCCGGGTGGGGGAGCAGGCGCCAGGTCCGCTCCACCACCTTGGCCGCCTGCTTCAGCCGGTCGCCGCCGGCCAGCAGGCCGGCCAGACGGGCGGCGGCCGGCACGAAGCCGGGCAGCAGGTCGTGGGCCGCCCGGGCGTGGTGCAGGGCCGAATCGGAACGGCCGCGGCGCTCCGCCTCGAAGCTGCGTTCCAGCAGCAGGGCGGCGCGGTGGTGCCGGCCGTCCTCTGGGGTGACGGCGCCGGCCCGGACGGCCGCCTCGAGCGTCGCTTCCGCCGCGGCCCAATCGCCGGAGCGCGCCTCCAGATCGTACAGCGTGGCGAGCAGCCACGGGGTGTCCGGCTGGATCTGCCGCGCCCGGCGGGCCAGCGTCAGCGCCTCCACCCGGTCGCCCTTGCGCAGCGCCTGGGTCAGCAGGCCGCGCAGGCCGAGAAAGGCGGTCTCCGGACGCTCCAGCATGGCGGTGAAATAGCGGCGGGCGGCCGCGTCGTCGCCGGTGAGCTGGGCGGCCTGGGCCGACAGCAGCATGGTCAGCGGCGGCTCGTTCAGCAGCCCGTCGGCCTTGCGCGCCATGGACCGGGCGGTGCCGGCGTCGCCGGCGGCGACCGCCACCAGCCCCTTGGTCAGCGCCTGATAGCCGCGTTCGCGCCGGCGCGTGCGGCGGTAGCGGCGCAGGGACGACGGCCCGCCCCACACGGCCCGCCACAGGCGGTACAGCAGGGCTGCCAGGCCGAGCGCCGCGACGGTGACCAGCACCGCCACGCCGACCGAGGTTTCCACCACCCAGCCCTGCCAGGCGATCGCCACCGTTCCGGGCCGTTCGGCGAGCCAGACGGCGATCGCAACGACGATCGCCACCTTGATGAGGAACCAGAGGGCGCGGGCCATCAGCGGGCTCCTTCGCCCAGCAGGGCGATGGCGCGGCCGGACAGGGTGTTCATGGCGGTGTCGGCGGCCAGGCGGGCGCGCGCCGCCTGCACCCAGTCGGCCGCCACCTCGGCGGCCGGGCCGCGCAGGGTTTCCAGCTCCCGCACGGCATCGGTGAGGCTGCCCTCGCGGACCGCCGCCTCGGCGCGGGCGACCACCGCCTCGGCGCTGTCACCCACCACGCCGCCGCCCTGGCGCCGCACGGTGACCAGCGTCGACACGGTGCCGCGCACCTGGTCCAGCCAGTCGCCGCCCTCGCCCCGGATGTCGGCGCGCACGATGCTGCTGCCCAGCGGCTCGAACCGCTCGGCCAGTTGCGGCCGGGTCGGGATGCCCCGGTCGGCGTACGGCGCGACGGCGTCGAGCGCCCCCGCCACCGCGTCGTCGCGGATGCCCAGGGACCGCACTGCATCCAGCTCCTGCCGGAACGGCTGGCCGGCGGCGAGCGCACTGCGGAGCTGGCCGGCGGCCAGCACCAGCGCCTGCATCGCCGCCTCGCGGTCGTTGCCCGCCTGCACCCGGCCGGCAAGCTGCTCGACCTCCTGACGCAGGCCGGCGAGCTGTTCGACCTCCTGCCGCAAACCGGCGAGACGCTGGTCGAGCTGTTCCGCCGCGCGGGCGTTGGCGTCGACCGCGGAAAGCCGGCCCTCCAGCGTTCCCACGCTGTCGCGCAGGCCCGTCACCGCGTCGGCGAGCTGGCCGACGCGCGGATCCGGCGCCGGTTCGGCGGCCGCGGCGGGTTCCGCCGGCCGGTTCTCCAGGGCGGCGACCCGTTCGGCCAGGGCGTCCAGGGCGGCCGGGTCGGCCCCTCCGGCGGCGGTCCCGTTGCCGGCGGCCGGGGCCGGCCGCTGTTCCAGCTCGGCGAGACGGTCGGCCAGCGCCTGCACCTCGCCCGGTGCGACCCCGGCCGCCGGAGCGGGCCGGCTCTCCAGGGCGGCGATGCGGTCGTCGAGGGTGCGGATGCGCTCGCTCAGCACCGGGTCCGGCTCAGCCGCGACCTCGGCCTGCCAGCCGGGGACGTGGGGCGCCCACCAGCGCTCGGTGAGCGCCGCGGTGCCGACCAGCAGGGCGACCAGCGACACGAACGTTGCGAAGCCGGCGCCGCCGGACCGGGTGTCCTGCGTGACCACCGGCGTCGGCGGGGAATAGGGACGCTCTCCGGCGGCCGTGGGTGTGGCCGTGGGCGGGGTGGCGGCGGCGGCAGCGGGCGCCTCGTCCCGGTCCTGCGGCTCCGGCGCGGCGGCCCCGGTCTCCGGCACGGTTCCGGCGGCGTCGGCCGGTTCGCCGGTCGGCGGGGAGCGGTCCTCTGCCGGGGTGGCGGCTTCGAGGTCGGCCTCGTCCAGCGGGATGCCGAACTTGACGGCGGCGGCGCGCAGGTCGGGGTGGCGCGACAGCGGTATGGCGCCGCGCTTCTTCCAGCCCTGCACGGTGGTGACCGGCGTGTCGAGCTTGTGGGCCATGGGGCGGATGCCCCCGAACCGCTCGATGATGCGTTCGACGGCGGCACCGTCGGTGGCGGACGGGGACTCCGACGGCGTCTGGCCGGTCGGTTCCCCCTCGGGGTGATCAGAGCCTGGGCGAGGGGTCATGAACTGCCTTCTTGGTCGCGCTTGGTCGCGTTCTTGACTGATTCACGTCTTGAATGGTTCAACGGCAACCGGGCCGCGGCGTTGGATGCGCCGCAGCCTCGTCCGCGTTCGGAACCCCTACGCCGCACCGCCGCTGCGATCCGGCAGCAAGGCGAGCAGGGAGTCCTGCTCCGGCCGTTCCGCCACCTGTACGCACCGCCAGGGGACCGGCTCCTCGCCGCACGTACGGGCAGCCTCCGCGACCGCGGGGCTGAGGCAGAGGAGGTCGACCGTACGACAGCGTTCGATCAGCCCGGCCTCACCGACCAAACTAACAAACGAACGCGCCGTACGGGGAGAGAAAATCAGCACGGCCCGGATGTGACCTTCGTCCAGGTCGTGCGCCGTTCGCGCCGTCAGACCGGCCGAAGGGAGGGCTTCGTACATGGCTTCGCGCCGTACGACGAAGCCCTTTTCGCCCAGCAGGCCCGCCAGATCGCCGGCCACCACGGTGCCTGCGACATGAAGAAGCGGCCCTTCCCCGGCGGGACAGCGGCGGGCCACCAGATCGGCCAGGGCGTACACGTCGCCGCCGGCACTTTCCACATGGCGGAAACCGGCGTCCGCCGCCGCCCGCGCGGTGGCGTCGCCCACCGCATAGACCGGCCGTTCGCGCCGGGCCGTACGCCGAATGAACGCCCGTACCCCGTTCGCGCTGGTGAACAGCAGGGCCCGTACGCCGTCCAGGCCGGGCTCCGGCCCGTCCAGCCAGGCGATGTCCAGCATCGGCTCCACCGACGCCTCATAGCCCAGCGCCGCCAGGCGCCGGGCCAGGGGGGCGGCGTCCTCCGCCGGGCGGGTGATCAGGACGCGGGTGCGGTCGTCGCTCACCGGCGCGCCGTCAGGTGCGGAAGAAGTCGGGCGGCAACTGCGCCTTGATCTCGGCGCCGGCGTCGGCCCCCATGGCGGCGGCCTCGGCCGCCGTGCCGGCGCGCCCGGCGCGGAACACCCGGCGACCGTCGGGCGACAGCACCTTGGCCTCCAGCGTCAGGGCGTCGCCGTCCAGGCGGGCCAAGGCGGCGATGGGCGTGCGGCAGGATCCGTCCAGGGCCGCCAGCAGCGCCCGCTCCGCCGTCACGCGGGTGGCGGTGGCGGGGCAGTTCAGGGCGGCCACATAGGCGCGGGTGCGGTCGTCGGCGCTGCGCGTCTCGATGCCGATGGCGCCCTGGGCGACCGCGGGCAGCATGACGTCGGGCTCCAGCACGGCGGTGATCCGCTCGGTCAGGCCGAGACGGCGCAGGCCGGCCAGTGCCAGCAGCGTGGCGTCCACCTCGCCGGCATCGAGCTTGGACAGGCGGGTCTGCACGTTGCCGCGCAGCGGCACCACCGTCAGGTCGGGGCGGCGTTCCAGCACCTGCGCCTGCCGCCGCAGCCCGGCGGTGCCGACCACCGACCCCGCCGGCAGGTCGTCCAGCCCGTGACCGCCGCGGGAGAAGAAGGCGTCGCGCGGATCCTCGCGGGGCAGCAGGGAGGCCAGGGCCATGCCGTCGGGCAGCCAGGTCGGCACGTCCTTCATGGAATGGACGGCCAGGTCAACGCGGCCGTCGGCCAGCGCCTCCTCCAGCTCCTTGGTGAACAGGCCCTTGCCGCCGGCCTCGGCCAGGGTACGGTCCAGGATGCGGTCGCCGGTGGTCTTGATGACCACGATCTCGATGGCGTCCGGGGCGGCGAGGTCGGGATGCGCCGCGGCCAGGCGGTCGCGGGTCTCGTGGGCCTGCGCCAGCGCCAGGGGGCTGCCGCGCGTGCCGATTCGCAGTGCAGTGCTCATGGACGATTTCTAGGCGATCCGCGCGCGTTTGCCTAGTGGAAGCGCCGGGATGCGCGCGACCGCCTGCCGGTGGCGATTGCTTTTGCCCGCCGCGGGCTTTGCCATTAAGTTGGCGCCCCTTCGATGCTCCCCGACCGCTGCGATCGCTCGTGACGCCGCCCCATGCCCGTCCGCCCCGGTGCCGCGCCTTCCGCCCGTCGTCGTCGGCGGCGCTGCTGCTGGCGTGCGCCCTGGTCGTGGCGGCGCCGCCGGGGGCGGCGCAGGGGATCGGCGTGCCGGCGGCCCCGCCGGCGGTGCGCCCCGGCGATGTGCGGCCGGCGCTGCCGGACTTCGCCGCACCGCCGCCCTTCACCCTGCCGCCGCCGCCCTTGCCGCCGCCGGCATCCGACACGCCGTCGTCCGGTGCGAGCGTCCTTCTGCGCGAGCTGCGCGTCGTCGGCAACGGCGTCCTGCCGCAGGAGACCATCCGCGCCGCCGCCGCCCCCTATGTGGGCCGCCGCGTCGGCGCGGCGGAGCTGGAGGCGCTGCGCCGCGCCCTGACCGCCCTGTACGTGGAGCGGGGCTTCGTCAACTCCGGCTTCGTCCTGCCCGACCAGCGGGTGGTCGACGGGGTGGTGGTCATGCAGGCCGTGGAAGGGCGGCTGACGGCGGTGGAGGTGTCGGGGCCGGAACGGCTCGACCCCGGCTACGTCGTCCGCCGGCTGGAGCGGACCGGCGGCGAGCCCCTGGACATCGCCGCCCTGCGCGACGGCATCGCCGTGCTGCTGCGCGACCCCATGATCGAACGGCTGGACGCGCGGCTGGAGCCCGGCCTGCGCCCCGGCGAGGGGGTGCTGGCGGTGCGGGTGGAGGAGACGCCGCTCGCCTCCGGCACCGTGACCCTGGCCAACGACCGCACCCCGGCCACCGGCGCCACCGCGGCCCGCGGCGACCTGCTGCTGCGCAACCTGTCCGGGGCCGGCGACCGCTGGTGGGCGCGGGCGGCCGCCACCCGCGGACTCACCGACGTCGGGCTGGCGGCCGACGTGCCGCTGGCGGCGGCGGGCACCCGGCTGCGCGTCGCCGTCGACCACACCGACGCGCGGGTGGTGGAGGCGCCGTTCTCCGTTCTCGACCTGGTCAGCCGCACCACCACCCTGGAGGTCGGGCTGAGCCATCCCGTGCACCGCACGGCGGTGGAGGACGTCAGCCTGGACGTCACGGCGGCGCGGCGGCGCAGTTCCACCTGGCTCCTGGGGGAGCGGTTCGGCTTCTCCGGGTCCGACGGAGTGGTGGACGTCAGCGTGCTGCGGCTGGGGCAGACCTGGACGCGGCGCGGCACCGACACGGCGCTGGCCGCCCGCTCCACCCTCAGCCTCGGCCTGCCTGTCCTCGGGGCGACGCGGTCGGCGCAGGGGGGCGATGGCCGCTTCGTCACCTGGCTGGGGCAGGTGCAGTTCGCCCGGCGGCTGACCGAAAGCGGCGCCCAGCTCATCCTGCGCGCCGACGCCCAGTTCGCCGACGGTCCGCTGCCGGCCATCGAGCGGTTCGCCGTCGGCGGCCTGTCCACCGTGCGCGGCTTCCGGGAGAACCTGCTGGTGCGCGACAACGCCCTGGTGGGCTCGGCGGAGCTGCGCGTGCCGGTCGCCCGTCTGGCGCCCGGTGGCAGCGATGCCGACGACGGCACCGTGCAGGTTGCCGCCTTCGTGGACGTCGGCCGCGCCTTCGACCGCGGCGGCGACTCGGCGGGTCCCGACCGGCTGACCGGCGCCGGCTTCGGCCTGCTGTGGTCGCCGACACGCCACATCGGCATGACCGTCTACTACGGCCACGGATTCGAGCGGGTGCAGATGCCGGGCCGCACCGATCTCCAGGACCGGGGCATCCATTTCCGCCTGACCGTGGTCCCGTTCTGATACCGACGGCATCAGAATGATGCCGTCGGTATCACCCTATCGATCAATGCAAAGCATTGATCCGTCGGGCTTCACGGCCGGAAACCAATGGAACGGATCTTTTTCCGGCCGTATGAGCGGGCCGGGGCCGGACGGTCAGCCCCTCGCCCCGTCGAACGCCGCCGCTTCCGGCAGGTCCACCTGGCGCAGGAGGTCGGCGCGCGCGGCGCGGGGGGCGGGGTCGGCGGGGTCGGCGGCGATCTGGGCTGACAGGATGGCCAGCGCGTCGTACCACAGCCCGGCTCCGGCCAGGGCGTAGGGCAGTTCCGCCGGGCGGGAACGGTTGAGGCGGGCGGCGAGGTCCTGCGGCAGGTCGACGCGCAGGATGGTGCCGCTGGCGAACAGGTCCAGCGACCGCTGTGCGGGGTCGCGCACCAGGGACACCGACCAGCGGTATTCCACCCCCGGCTCCAGGGTCACCCGGTGGGGACCGAGGGGGAAGGCCCAGATGCCGGGACGGACCGGACCATCGGCGGTGGTTTCCAGGACGGTGCGCTGGGTGCGTTCGTCGACCACGGTGATCTCCACCCGCGCTTCCACGGGGTGGGAGACGAACCAGTGGAGGGTCGGCTGGGCCAGCGTCGTCTCACCCGTGTCCGGGGGGGTCAGGGCGGCCACCAGCGGCGATCCGGCGACACCGCGCACGCTGCCGATGATGCGGGTTCCCGGCGTGCCGCGGCCGGTGGGACTGAAGACGATGGAGGTGGCGGTGGCGGGCGGGTGTGCGGCCATGCCGTCCGCCTCGCCCGCACCCGCCGGTGCCGACAGGCCCAACGCCAGGGCGACCATCGCCGTCCCCATGATCACCCGGACCGTTCCGGACCGATGCGTCATCGTGCCGATGCCTTTCCCGCCGAATCCGGTGCAGCGGTCATGCCGCGCCCACGGTTCGCATTCAAACCTGAGCGGGACCTTAGCATATCCGCACTGGTTGCGAAATAGGTTGAATTGATCGCGTATCCGCGTATGCAGCACCCCCGCCGCGCCTGCGAAAGTTATCGTCACAGCCAATTGCCGATCAGCAGGAATGCCGACCAGTAATAGGGATGACGGAAGCGCGGGTCGGCCATCAGGGACCGCTGCGCGCCGGCCAGGGCCATGGCCTTGGACATGCCGGGGCGGCGCAGGGTGGCGTAGAATCCCTGCATCAGTTCGGCCGAGGCGTCATCGCTGACGTACCACAGGCTGGCCAGGGCGCTGCGTGCGCCGGCTTTGATCGCCACCCCGGCCAGGCCCAGGGCCGCGCGGTCGTCGCCGGCCGCGGTGCGGCAGGCCGACAGCACCAGCAGTTCCACCGGGTCGGAGCGGAAGCGGCCGAGCTTCACCAGCGCTTCCAGCCGGTCCAGGGTGAGGCGCCCGTCGTGGGTCAGCAGGAAGCTGCGGCTGTGATCGGCCAGGACCTCCCCGTGCGAGGCGATGTGGACGACCGTGTAGGCGGTGCGCCGCAGCGCGCCGGCCAGCGACTCCGCGCGGAAGTCCTCGTCCAGCAGGACGCGGGCGGGGTAGAGGGCGGCGATGCGCTCCAGCTCCGCCCGCACCTGCGGCAGGGCGGGGTAGCCGTCCACGCTGACCGACAGGCCGGCCAGCAGCGTCTCCACCCTGTCGCGGGGCAGCGGACGGGGATCGACCAGGGTGAGGCCGGGCGACACCGGGACGGCGTAGCGCGCGGCCAGGAAGTCCCGTCCGTCGTGCAGAGCGCCCAGCGGGACGGCGCGCAGCGGGCCGTCGGGGACGACCACCAGCGTGTCCACGCCGGCTGCCTCCAGCATCCCTTCCAGCGGCCGCATCAGCCAGTCGTAGAGCTGCTGCGCCGGCTCGCGGTACTGGTGGGTGGAGCGTTTCTCCAGAAGCTGGCGGAAGGTGCCCGCCGTCTGCGCCAGCAGGGTCCGGCCGACCGGAACGGTGACGCGGCGGATGTCGTCGCCGATGCTGACCAGCAGTTCGGTGCGGTCGGGCAGCAGGATGGGGTAGAGTGCCGCGGTGCGCGGGGCCAGTCGGTCGATGGGCCGGGTGCGCGATTCCAGCGCCGCCACGCAGTCGTCCTTGAAGTAGTCCTCCAGCTCCGCCGCCTTGAGCTGCTCCATGGCGGCGCGGGCGCGCCGCAGCAGCACCGGGTCGCCGTCCGGTCCGGCCCGCCGCAGCAGGGCGTCGGCGTAGGCCAGGTAGACGGGCTCCACCACCTCGCGGAACAGGCCGGGGCCGGGCAGGGCCTCGGCGGCCAGTTCACCGCGCACGGTGTCCAGCACCTCCACCGCCCGGGCGAAGGCGCCGAGCGCCGCGTCGCCGTCTCCCGCCGCCTCGGCCAGCCGGCCGGCCTGCCATTCCCACAGGTACAGGCTTTCCGGCGCGCCGGCGGCGACCGCGGCGGCGGCGGCGCGCGCCGTCAGCGCCCGGGCGTCGGCGGTCCGTCCGGCCGACTCGTACAGTCCCCCCAGCGTGCCCAGGGCGAAGGACGCGGTGCGGCGGTCGCCGCGGCGCTCCGCCTGCTCCGCGGCGCGCACCAGGGAGCCGTGCGCCGCCTCGGTCGGGGCGCCGCCGGCGGCCCGGTGGTCGAGGCGGGCAAAGGCGACCAGGGTCATCGCCGTGTCCGCGTCGTCGGGTGCCGCGGCCAGCCGTGCCGCGGCGGCGGCAAGCCAGGGCCGGGCCGCCGCGGCGCCATCCGGCGTGTCGAGGGCGAGGCGGGCGGCGTTGAGCGCGGCGCGCGCCGCCACCACCGGCCGGCCGCCGGCGTCGGCGGCTTCCAGCGCCGCGGCGAAAGCCCGTTCCGCCGCCGGCCGGTCCCCCGACAGGTCGTGCAGCACCCCCAGCCCGACCAGCGCCGCGGCACCGGTGGCGGCGTCGCCCGCGCTGCGGGACAGGCCGGCGCAGGCGTCGAGGTGGCGGTGCGCCGCCTCCCGCTCGCCCAGTCGCAGGTAGGCGTTGCCCAGGCCGGCGTGGGCGCGCCGCACCAGGGCGCCGTCGCCCGCCGCTTCGGCCTCCGCCAGGGCGCGGCGGAAATCCTCGGCGGCGCGGGGCACGAAGCCCAGGCGCCGGTGGGCGTCGGCGCGGCGCAGCAGCAGGGCGGCGCGTTCGGCCGCCGCGGTGCCGGGGGTGGACAGGGTGGCGGTCAGCCCGTCCACCGACGTCGCGGTGTCCGCCGCCGCCGCCGGAACCGCCGGGAACAGGCCGGCCGCCAGCAGCAGCACCGCCGCGACCCGGCACACGGTGCCGCGGACCGCCGCCATCACGGGGCGCACGCCACGACGACCGGGCCGCCGCCGGCCGCTGCCGGGGCGGCCGGCGGTTCCGCGGAGGCCAGCAGCGGCCCGTCGGGCAGCGGGCCGACGCCGCCGCGCCCGCCGCCCACCAACGTGCTGGCCGGGGCCCCGGCGGCGCGGGCGGCGCAGGCCGCGGGCAGCAGGGTCGCCGGGTCGGTGACGTCGGTGGACAGGGGCACGGCGTTGGCCGTGGCCTTGCCGTCGGGTGCCTGCACCGTCACGCTGCCCGACAGGCCGAGCCGGGAGGACGCCTCGATCCGGCTGTCCGGGGTGGACAGCAGGTTTTCGGCGGAGATGGCGATGTTGCCGCCGTTGCCGCCCCAGGCGTTGGCCTGGATGGTGCCGTCGCGCAGCACCAGCATGGGGGTGGTCAGGGCGATGTTGCCGCCGTTGCCGGCGCCGCCGGCGACGCTGGTGGTCACCTCGCCCTGCGACAGGTGGACCAGGTGGCCGGCGTCCACCGCCACGTTGCCGCCGTCGGACCGGGTGGTGGCGGTGGTGATGAAGCCGCCGGGGCGCAGCTCCAGCCGGTCGGCGGCGGTGATGCGGATGTCGCCCGCCGTGCCGCCGCCGTCGCTGGTGGCGGCGATGCGGCCGCCGGCGGCGATGCGCACGCGGTCGGCCTGCACCACGATGCTGCCGCCGTTCCCGGCGTCGGCGGCCGTCGATTCCACCGACGAGGTGATGCCCGTCGGCGTGGACCCCGCCGGTGCGCGGGCGCCGTCGATCACCAGCGTCCCCGCCGTCACCGTGATGGACCCCGCCTGGCCGGTGCTGCTGGTGGAGGTGGTGATGCCCGTGCCGTCGCGGATCTCCAGGTGGCCGGCGCGGATCACCACGGTGCCGCCGTTGCCGGTGGACCCGATGGTGGCGCGGCTGCCGATGCCGGTGTCCAGCCCGGCCACGCCGTCGGCCATCACCAGCCGGCCGGCGGTGATGGTGATGACGCCGCCGCTGCCGGACCCGCGGGTGTTGGAGCCGATGCGCCCGCCGTCGCGGACCTCGACGGCGTCGGCCACGATGGTGATGCTGCCGCTGTCGCCGGATGTGCCGGGGGCGTTCTGGCTGTTGATCAGCGACGGGTCGCCGCGGCTGTGGCCGCTCACCGCCAGGTGGCCGACCCTGATGTCGACCGACCCCGCCTGTCCGGTCGAGGCGGTGCGGGTGCTGACCTGGGCACCCCCCAGCACCTCCAGGCTGCCGCCGCGGATGACGATGGACCCGGCGTCGCCGCGCGAGGCGGCGGAGGCCAGCGAGAACAGGCCGGTGCCCGATCCCACCGCGCCGTCGTCGTGGCTGATCACGGTGCGCCCGGCTTCCACCTCGATGCGGCCGGCGTTGCCGGCGTCCAGGCTGGAGGTGCTGAACATGCCGCCGTAGCGCACCTCCACCACGTCGGCGGTGACCCGCACGGTGCCGGCGTCGCCCGCGGAGCCGCGCAGGGCGCGGGCGCCGACGACGGTGTTCACCGTCCGGCCGTCGCCGATCACCGCCACATGGTCCGCCGATACGGCGACGGTGCCCGCCCGCCCGGCCCCGCCGGTGTGGGCGGTGACCTGGCCGCCGTCGCGCACCGTCACCGTGCCGGCGGCGATGGTGACACCGGCCGTGGCGTCGGCGGCACCGGTGTTGTCGGCGCGCACCGCGGCGCCCTCCACCACCAGGGACCCGGCAACGATGCGCACCTCCCCGCCGCCGTTGCCGCTCGACGACACCACGGCCCCGCCGCCCATCGTCACCGGCCCGTCGGCCGCGGTGACGGTGACCGTGCCGCCGGGGGCGGCGACCCGCCCCCCGTTCAGCGCCACCGCCCCGCCGGCGAGCGACAGGGTGCGTCCCGTTCCCACGGCCAGCGTCGCGCCATCCACCGTCAGCGCCGCCGGCGGGTTGGCGGAGGCGAAGCCGAAGGCGGAGGGCGGTGCAACGGTGAGCACCGAGGCGCCGGGGTCGCGCGCGTCGAACCGGCCACCGTCGGCCAGATGCAGGGTGTCGGCCGTGGCGGCATGGAAGGCGCCCGGCACGTCCAGCGACGCGCCCGGGCCGAACGCGATGCCGGCCGGGTTCAGCAGGTAGAGGTCGGCCCCCGGCACCTCCGACGCCAGGCGCCCGTCGATGGCGCTGGCACCGCCGCCGGTGACCCGCGCCACCACGGCGCTCACCGGCGCCCCGTCGGCCGGCGCGCCGAAGGTGGCGCTGCCGCCCGCCGGCACGCCGAATGTGGCGAAGGAGTGGAACAGGTTGGCGCCGGTGCGGGTGCCCAGCGTGGCGGGGATGGCGACGTCGGGGCCGGTCAGGGTCACCGCCGGGCCCATGGTGCCATCGGTAGCCACCTGCGCCGCCGCCGGCCAGCTTCCCGCCGCACCGGCCAGCACCGCCGCCGCCACCACCGGGACCGCCCGCCCGCCGCACCCGGTCCGCCGTCCACCCCGCATCACCCGCCCCCGAAGCCGTCGTCCGGGTGACGAGCATAGGGCATGCGCGCCGACGCCACAAATGGCGACGGCCTCGCCTGCGCCTGCCGCGGGTCCGGCATACGGTGCAGCGCGGAATCTAATGATTGACTCGGGACCTTCGAGGCCCCACTTGTGTTGCATGCAAAAATCGAAACGACCGGGGCATCCCTGCCCCTGCGCCGGCACCCCATGAAGGACCGGCGTCGGGTCCCTTCGCCGCACCGCGCCCGTTCCCCGGCCCGGTGGCGGATCGCCGTTTCCGGATGTGAAGGCTCTACCCGGCCGGGCGCGTCCGAAGCGCGCGCAAGCCGGGTGGCGTAGGGGGTGACGGCCGCGGGCCGCTTCGTCGTTCAGGACCAACAAACGAGAGGATCGTACAGCATGGATCAACCCCTTGCAGGAAAGACCATTGCCATTCTCGTCGCCAACGGCTTCGAAGAGACCACGATGACGGAGCCCCAGCGGGCTCTGCTGAAGACCGGTGCGGCGCTGCGCACCATCTCGCCCGAGCAGGGGCTGGTGAACGGCTGGCACGGCAAGGCCTGGGGCCACTATTTCCCGGTCGACAAGCAGGTGGGCGACGTTCTCGGTTCCGACTACGACATGCTGCTGCTGCCCGGTGGCGAGCGCAGCATCGTCAAGCTGCTGCAGAACGCCCACACCCGCCGCATCGTCGGCCATTTCCTGGACGCCGGCAAGCCGGTGGCCGCCATCGACGAGGGTGTGCAGCTCCTTGCCATTCCCGGCAAGCTGAAGGGCCGCACCCTGACCGCTCCCGACGCGCTGAAGGACGAGCTGACCGCCGCCGGCGCCACCGTGTCGGAGGAGCCGCTGGTCGTCGGCGACACCCTGATCACCGCCCGTTCGGTGGATGACCTGCCCGCCTTCGTGGAGCAGGTGGTGAAGGCCTTCGGCGAGGCCGCGTCATTGAAGAAGGCCGCCTGATCCCGTTCGGGACGCTCCCGGCCGGGCCTTTCGCGCCCGCCGGAGCGCCGGTCTTTCCTGCCGGGCGGCCCGCCGGTTCCGTGCGCCGCCCTTTTCTTTTGTGCTTTTTCTCTCTTTGTCCGCCTATTCCGCCGCCACCCGTGATGCGGGAAAGGCGAGGCTCACCGTAGTGCCGACGCCCGGCGTGCTGGTGATGGCGAGGCTGCCGCCGTGCAGCTCGATCAGCGCGCGGGTGAGGGGCAGGCCGAGGCCGGTGCCCCGGTCGCCGGGCAGCGGGCGGTCGTGAACCTGCCCGAAGGCATCGAGAGCGCGGGGGATGTCCTGCGGCGCCATGCCGATGCCGTTGTCCTCCACCGACACGACGATGCCGCCGTCGTCGCACCGCACGGCGCGCACCATGACGCGGCGATCCTCCCCGCGTGAGAACTTGATGGCGTTGGCGATCAGGTTGGTCAGCATCTGCCGGATCTGCGGCACGTCGCCCAGCACCGCCGGCAACTCCGGCGGGACGTCGCTGACCAGCACCACCCCGGCCCGTTCGGCACGGGGCTGCATCATGCCGAACGTCAGGTCGATGATCAGCGCGAGGTTGCAGGGCTCGTCCGCGACGGTCATCCGGCCCGCCTCGATCTTGGCCAGGTCGAGAATGCCGTTGATGAGGTCCAGCATGTAGACGCCGGCGGTGGCGATCTGGCCGGCGTAGTCGCGGTAGCAGGGGGTGCCGACCGGCCCCATCATCTCGTCGGCGATGATCTGGGCGAAGCCCATTACGGCGTTGAGCGGCGTGCGCAACTCGTGGCTGAGGTGGTGCACATAGTCGGATTTGCGGCGGTTGGCCCGTTCGGCCTCGTCGCGCGCCGCCTGCAGGTCGGCGGCGCGGCGCTTCAGGTCGGTGATGTCGGTGCGCAGGCCGACCGTGCCGCCGTCGACGGTGCGCCGCTCCTCCACCAGGATCCAGCGGCCGTCGCTCATCAACTGCTCGAAGGGCGGACCGGGATCGCGGTGGCGGTCCAGGCGGTCCGCCAGCCACGCCTCCAGCGCCTCCGGCGGCACGGCGTAGAGGCCGCGCTCGGCACCGGCGCGCAGGATGTCGGTGAAGCGGGCGCCCGGCCGGATGAGGTCCGCCCAGGTGGAGTAGAGTTCGCGGTAGCGCCCGTTGCACAGCACCAGCCGGTCGTCGGCGTCGTACAGCACGAAGCCCTGGTCGATGCTTTCGATGGCGTGGATCAGCAGGGCGTGGGCGTGCCGCGCCCGGCGCTCGGCGGTGACCCGCTCGGTCACGTTGCGGATTGAACACAGGATGCGCCCGCCATCCGGCAGCGTCACCATCCGCGCCTCGAACACCCGCTCCCCCTGCGGGCCGGGCAATTCGAACTCAACCCCGGTGACGGTGTCGCCCGACCGCAGCCGCTCCAGCGCCGCGCCGATCAGGCCGCCGGCGGGATCGGGCAGCACGTCCTGCACGCGCCGGGCCAGGAACCGCTCGGCCGGGATGTTCAGCTCCGACGGGCTGGCGGCGGCGAAGTCGAGGATCGTGCCGTCGTGCCGCAGGTCGAAGCGCATGTCGGGATAGGCGTAGGAGAGCGCCACGAGCTGTTCGGTGAGGCGGATCACCTCCTGCCGGGCCGGCGCGTCCCCCGGTGCCTCCACCAGGACCAGACGCCCGTGCGCCGCCGTCGCGGGGTCGCGGGCCACCGACAGGCGGGCGTCCACCGCGACCTCGCCGCGGCGATCGCCGCAGCGGAAGGCGATGCGGGCATCAACCCTGGCGTCCGCCCCGGCCCCGGCAAGGGCGTCGAGCACCGCCGCCGGCACGTCGGCGCGCGCCGTCCGGAGGGGCAAGCCGTCGGGCAGGTCCAGGAGAGCGCGGGCGGGCCGGTTGAGCCAGACCACGTTGCCGTCGAACCGCAGCAGCCACAGCGGCGTCGACAGCCCCTCCAGCAGACCGAACCCGCCGCACCCGGTCATTTCTGGGTGGATTGCGGTCATCGAGTGGCAAGGATCGTTCGGCATCAACTCGTACGATAGACTCATCGGCAACAGAACCGACACACTCATCCGCAGGCAAGGGACGGGGGTTGCGACTTTTTGTCCCTATGCCGGGGGAAGAGGCCGCGGCACCCCGGCGTCCGCCGGGAAGTGGCAGGCCACGCGGTGGCCGGGGCCGACGGTTTCCAGGTCCGGCACGGTGCCGGCGCAATGGTCGCGGGCGTGCGGGCAGCGCAGGCGCAGCGCGCATCCCGACGGCGGCATCAGCGGTGACGGCGGGTCGCCCGTCAGGTCCGGCGGGCGGCCGTCGGCCACCGCCAGCAGGGCCCGGGTCAGCGGGTGCAGGGCGCCGCGGCGCAGGGTGTCGGCGTCGGCGCTTTCCACCACCCGCCCCCCCATCATCACCAGGATGCGGTGGGCGGCGCGCAGGGCCAGTCCGGCGTCGGCGGTGGCCAGGACGAGGGTCAGGCCATGGGCGCTGCGGGCGTGCAGCAGCCGGTCCAGCACGGCCGCCCGCTCGCCCGCGTCGAGCATCGCCAGCGGCTCGTCGGCGACCAGCAGCGCCGGCCCCGGCGCCAGGGCGCGGGCCAGGCCGGCCAGCGCCGCCTCGCCCGGCGTGAGGTCGGCGGGATAGCGCCGGGCCGCCGCGGCGGGCAGCCCCGCCTCGCGCAGGGCCAGGTCGAGGCGGGCCGCCGGGTCGGCCCGGGGCACCAGGGCCGCCACCGCCTCGACGATCTGCTCGCCGACCGTCAGGCCGGGGGTCAGCGCCGCCCGCGCGTCGGGGAACACCGGCTGCGCCACATGGCGGGCCAGGCGCAGGGTGGCGGGGTCGCGGGCCGTGAGGTCCTGGCCCAGCCAGGTGATGCGCCCGCCGGCTACCGGCACCAGCCGCACCAGGGCGCGCGCCAGGATCGCCTTGCCGCTGCCGCTCTCGCCCAGCAGCGCGATGGCATCGCCGTCGGCGGCATCGAAGCCGACGCCGTCCACCGCGGCCAGGTCCCTGCCGCCCCCCAGAGGGAAGACGACGCGCAGGTCGCGCACCGACAGGGCCGGCGGTCCGGCCGGCGCGGCGTCGCCGAGGGCGGGCAGCGGCACCGCCGCCGGAGCCGGGCCGAGCCGGCCGCCGTCCAGGTCGAGCACCCGGTCGGCCGGGGCGGACGTGCCGTCGCCGTCCCGTCCGGCCAGCAGCAGCGCGATGCCGTCGGCGCGCGCCCGCGCCGCCAGCCGGTGCAGCAGGTGCGCCCGCACCGTCGCGTCCAGCTCGGCGGCCGGCGCGTCGGCCAGTATGGCCGCCGGTGCGGCGGCCAGCGCCAGAGCCAGAACGGCGCGCCAGCGCAGGCCGGGCGTCAGTTCGTGCGGGCGCAGGACCAGCCGGCGCGCCGCCGCCGGCACCTCCTGCTCCTCCAGCAGCTCCACCGCCCGGCGTTCCGCGGCGCGGCGGTCGAGGCCCCGGGTGGCCAGCACCTCGGTGAAGTGGGCGCCGAGGGTGCGGTGGGGCGTCAGCGGCCCGCCGCGGGGCAGCAGCACGGCGCGGGCCGGTGCGGCGGCCGTGCCCTCCACCGCCACGCCCGGCGGCGGCAGGCCGGCAAGCACGCGCAGCAGCAGGCCGGCCCCCGGGTCGCCGTGGCTGCGGATCGCCACCACCTCGCCCGGCGCCACCGTCAGGGCGATGCGGTCGAGCAGCAGGACCGATCCCGCCCGGACCGTCAGCCCCTCGGCCCGCAGGGGGGCGGCATGGCTCACGGCGCCACCTCCCCCACGGCGCGGCGCACCCCGTCGCCGATGACGTGCAGGGCCGCCAGCGCCAGTGCCAGGAGCCCGGCCGGGGCCAGCAGACCGGCGCCGAGCGGGCCCGCCGCCGCGGCGCCCAGCAGGGTGCCCCAGGTCGCCGGCTCCGGTGGCATGCCGAAGCCGAGCAGCCCGGCGAAGCCCTCCGCCGCCAGGGCGCCGGGCAAGGCCGGCCAGGCGGCCAGCAGGAAGGGACCCGTCAGGCCGGGCAGGCGGTGGTGCATCAGGATGCGGCCGGCGCCGAGCCCGGCCGCCTCGGCCGCCGCCAGGTGGGTCCACCGGGCCGAGGCGACGGTCGCCCGGTGCGCCGCTACGGCCACCGCCGGGGCCATGGCGGCGCCGATGGCCAGCGCCAGCAGGCCGGGATCGCGGCCCCACAGCCCGGCGGCGAGAACCGGCAGCAGGGGAAGCGGCAGCACGGCCAGGGCGCGCGCCGGGGCGACCAGCGCCCGCGCCGCCCGCCCGCCCGCCAGGGCCGCGGCGCAGCCCCAGGCCAGCCCGGCCACCGCGCCCGTTCCCCCGGCCAGCACCGCCAGTGCCAGGGTCTCGGGTGCCGCGCCCAGCGCGCGCAGCAGCGGATCGGCCTGGTACCGGCCGTTGATCAGCGGCTCCAGCAGTCCCGTCAGCAGCAGGGCGGTCAGCAGGCCCAGCGCGTGGACGGCCAGCCGGTGCCGGGCGAAGCGGCGCCAGGCGCGCCGTGCCGGCGTCTCGAGGGGGTGCCCGGTACCGGAGCCGGCCATCGCGATCCTCCTCAGCGCGCCGGCGGCCGCGGGTCGAGCACCGCCCGCAGGGTGACGCCGGCGGCGTGCAGCACCGCCACCGGGGCCGCCAGCAGCGCCGCGGCGGCCAGCGCCGTCACCCCGTCGCCGTCGCCCAGGGCCGCCACCAGCGTGGCGCCGGCGCCCGGCCGGCCCGTCAGCGCCTCGGCCGCCACCACGCCCGGCACCAGCGCCGCGGCCAGCGGCCCGATGGCGGCTGCCGCGGGCGCCAGGGACGTCGGCAAAGCGTGGCGCCACAGGGCGGTGCGGGCGGCCGCGCCGCGGCCGCGGGCGGCCAGCACGACACCGCCGCCGAGCGCCGCGCCGAGGCTGCGCCGGGCCAGACGGGCCGTGTGCACCAGCGGCACCACCGCCAGGGCGGCGGCGAGCACCGCGGTGCCCGGCCGGCCGGCCGCGGCGACCGCCACCGCCACGATCAGGAAGGCCGGCACCGCCGGTCCTGCCGGTGTGCCGTCGGTGCCGGTCCCCGGTTCCGCCGGCCGTGCGGCCGCCAGGCCCAGCGCCGTGCCCGCGGCGAGGCCGCCGGCCAGGGCGGCCAGGAGCAGTGCGGTGCTGTCCGGCAGGCCGGCGGCGGCCCGCGCCAGGGCGGCGGCGACGGGTTCCGGGGCGGCGAACGCCACCGCGGCCGCCAGCAGCGCCAGGCCCCCCAGCAGGCCGGCCAGTCGCGCCGCCGCGCTCAGCATCGGCGTGCCCGTCGCGGCGATCGGGAGGGGGCGGTGGCGGGCCGGTGCGGCAACGGGATCATCGGGGACGGGGAAAGAGAGGGGGACGGAGACCGGCGGTGCGGACAGCCCCGGACCCGGCGACGGTAAGCGCAGCAGCGCCGGGCGGCAAGGGTTTCCGGTCTCCGTAGGGGGATGCCCGAACGTTGTTGGGGAGACCCGGGCCGCCGCGGTGTTACTCTCGGGTGCATCCACCGACCGAAGCCGATCCATGTTCGCTCCGTCCGCCCGAACCGCGTCCGATCCCTCCGCCGACCGGCCTCTGCTGGTCCCCGGCGAGACCTGCTGGCGGCTGGAGCGGGCCGACCGCGTCGCCGTCCTGGTCGACGCCGAGGAGTACTTCGCCGCCGCCAAGGAGGCGATGCGGCGCGCCCGCCGGTCGATCCTGCTGGCCGCCTGGGACGTCGACACCCGCGTCCGCCTGACGCCGCAGGACCGCCGCCACGGCCGCCCCGACCGGCTCGGCACCTTCCTCAACTGGCTGGCGGCGACGCGGCCGGGACTGGAGATCCGGGTGCTGAAGTGGGGCTATGCGGAGCTGTTCGCCGTCACCCGCTGGCAGAAGCCGCTGGCCATCAAGAGCTGGTTCACCCACCCGCGCCTGCGCTACCGCATCGACACCGACCACCCCACCGGCGGCTGCCACCACCAGAAGGTCCTGGTGATCGACGACCGCGTCGCCTTCTGCGGCGGCATCGACATCACCGCCAACCGCTGGGACACGCGCGCCCATCGCGCCGACGAACCGCTGCGCCGGCAGCCCGACGGAACGCCGTACGAACCCTTCCACGACACCATGATGGCGGTGGACGGCGATGCCGCCCGCGCGCTGGGCGACCTGCTGCGCGAGCGCTGGCGCCGCGCCACGGGGGAGGAGGTGGCGCCCCCCGTCCTGCCGCCGCCGCCGCGCGGCAGCGGGCGGCGCGACCCCTGGCCGATGCGCCTGCAACCGCTGCTGCGCGACCGCACGGTGGCCATCGCCCGCACCGATCCCGCGTGGAACGGCCGGCCGCAGGTGGTGGAGGTGGAGACGCTGTTCCGCACGGCCATCGCGGCGGCGCGCCGCTCGATCTACATCGAGAGCCAGTATTTCGCCGCCGACGCCGTGGCCGAGGCGCTGAAGGCCCGCCTGGCCGAACCGGACGGGCCGGAGGTGGTGGTGGTGAATCCCATCCGCACCCCCAACGGCATGGAGAACGCGGTGATGTCGGCCGCCCGCTGCCGCCTGTTCGAGGCGCTGCGGGCGGCCGACCGGCACGGGCGCTTCCGCCTCTACGCCGCAGTGACCGACGGCGACCGCTGCATCACCGTCCACTCCAAGCTGATGGTCGTCGACGACCGGCTGCTGCGCATCGGCTCGGCCAACCTCGCCAATCGGTCCATGGGTCTGGACACCGAATGCGACCTGGCGCTGGAGGCGGGCGCGGACGACGCCGAGGGCCGCGCCGCAATTGCACGCACCCGAAACGATCTGATTGCCGAACATCTCGGTACGACACCGGAACGGGTGGAGCGGGTGCTTGCCGCGACCGGTTCGCTGGTCGCCACGGTGGAGGCTCTGGACCGCGGCGAGGGGCGCCGGATGGTGCCGCTGGAGTCGCTGCCCGACACCGATCCCGGCCCCATCGCCGGGCTGGTGGCGGAGTCGCGCCTGCTCGACCCCGACCGGCCGCGGGCGGCGACGGAACTGATCGGCCGTGCCCTGCCGTCGACCATTCCGCGGCGCTGGGGTCAGTGGGCGGTCCTTCTGGTGGCGCTGCTGGCGCTCGGCGGGCTGGCGGCCCTGTGGCGGTGGAGCGACCTGTCCGCCTGGGCGTCGCTCGACACCGTGCTCGACACCCTGCAGGCGCTGGGGGAATCGGCGCTGGCGCCGCTGCTGCTGGTCGGCGTCTATGTGGCGGCGGGATTCGTGCTGTTCCCGCTGACCGTGCTGGTCGCCGCCACGGCGATCGCGCTGGGGCCGCTGACGGGCTTCCTGACCGCCATGGCCGGGGCGCTGGCTTCGGCGGCGGCGGCCTTCTGGGTGGGCCGTCGTCTGGGCCGGCGGCCCCTGGAGCGGCTGGGCGGGCGGCGGCTGATGCGGGCCAGCCGGTCCCTGGCGGACAGCGGAATCCTCGCGGTGGCGACGATCCGGGTTGTGCCGGTCGCCCCGTACACCGTAATCAATCTGGCGGCCGGGGCGTCGCGGGTCCGCTTCCCGGACTTCGTGATCGGCACCGCCATCGGGCTGGCGCCGGGAACGCTGGCGTTCAGCCTGCTGGGGGAGCAGCTCCGGCGGACGCTGTACGATCCGACGGCGGCCGACGTGGCGCTGCTGGCGGGTGCCGGCGTGCTGGCGGTGGCCGCGGGATGGCTGGCCGGCCGCGTCCTGTCCGGCATCCGGGCGCGCGGCAAGACGAAGGGAGCGAAGCGACCGTGATCCGTGTGAGTCGAGAGCGAGTCCTGCAACTGGCCGCGGCGCTGCGGGCCGCCCGCATCCGCCGCCGTTCCCGCCCGCCCGAGGGGCGGCAGGAGGCGGTGCCGGAGGGCATGGCCTCCTTCGCGGCGGCGACCTGGAACATCCACTCCTGCGTCGGCCTGGATGCGCGCTTCGCCCCCGACCGCATCGCCGAGGTGATCCGCGGCCTCGACGCCGACCTCGTCGGCTTGCAGGAGGTGGGCTGGCACCACCGCGGCGAAGCGGGCCTGGACCAGTTCGAGTACCTGTCGCGGGCCACCGGCCTGACCGCCTATCCCGCCCCGACCAAGCACAACGCCCGCGCCCATTACGGCAACTGCATCCTGACCCGGCTGCCCGTGCGCTCGGTGGCACCCATCGACCTGCGGGTCCCCCACCGGGAGCCGCGCGGCGGCATCGACATGGTGGTGGAGGTGGAGGGGCGGCCGGTGCGCGTGGTCGTCGCCCACCTCGGCCTCGACCCGTGGGAGCGCGCCAAGCAGGTGGCCCGCGTGCTCACCCTGATCGAGCGGGACCCCGATCTGCCCGCCCTGTTCATGGGCGACCTCAACGAATGGGCGCCCAACTCGGCCCGGCTGCGCCGCCTCGACCAGTTCTTCGACGACGGGGCCAGCCCGCGCAGCTTCCACGCCCGCATGCCCACCCTGCGCCTCGACCGCATCTACGTGCGCGGCGGCCTGCGCCTGCCCGCCTTCGAGGTGGTCCGCACCACCATGACCCGCCGCGCCTCCGACCACCTGCCGGTGCGGGCGGTGGTTGCGGTTCCCTGAGGGCACAACGCACGGATTGATGATGACGTCCGATGGGCCTTTTCTTCCGGGATCAGCGAGGTGATCGTCATGCATGAGGTTTCCGCTGCGGAGTTCCGGCGCAGCATCGGGCGCTATCAGGATCCGGCGCTGCGTGAGGCGGTGACCGTGACCCGGCATGGCCGGGAAAGCACGGTGCTGATTTCCAGGGAAGAGCACGAACGCCTCAAGCGGCGTGATCGGCACGCGCTGAGTCTCGATGATTTCGCGGACGCCGACATCGCAGCTCTGGAGGCGTCGACCCCCGTCCCGGAATCCATGGCCTTCAACGGCGAGCTATAGGTTCCGGTTGCGGTGACGTTCCCCGACACCGGTAAAGGGCCCGGTCATTCGCTACAGCTAACGGTGGCACCATGAACATGCCCGTGGGCAGGAAGAAGGGGTGGAAGACCGCCCCTGTGCCGTGATCCCGGTCACTCCCCACGCCAAGAAGCAACGTCCGGTTCTCGACGCTGCGCGGTCATGGATCGTGCTGACGGACGCCAACCCTTTGTCTGGCCCGGACCCGATCTGCGCCCCCTGCGCCCGGGAGACGCCGGAAGCGTGGCTCATGGATTGCTGCCCCATGCGCTTATGGAGGACATCAAGGCGACGTTCCTCACATTGCTGAGGGCGCGCCGGGGCGGCGTCGTTCCGCGTACGGCCTAACAACGGGAATCCCCCGCGGAACTCCTGCGTGCCGCCCTCACCCCCCGCCGGGCCGGCCCGTGGCCGGCGGTTGCAGTTCATGCAGAAGCCACACCAGCAGGGTGACCACCAGCAGCGCGCCGGCCTGATGGGCCGCCGCCACGGGGATCCACACCACGGTCAGCAGGGTGGCGATGCCCAGCCCCACCTGCACCAGCACCATCGCCGCCAGCAGGCCCGCCACCATGCCGGCGCGGCCGGGCAGGGAGGCGGCGCGCACCCGCCAGGCCAGGGCCAGCACCGCCAGCGCCGCGACGATGGCCAGCCAGCGGTGGATGAACTGCACCGCCGCGGTGTTCTCGAAGGGATTCAACCACCAGGGTTGCAGGGTGGCGATCTCCGGCGGAATCCAGCGGCCGGCCATGGTGGGGAAGGTGTTGTAGGCCAGGCCGGCGTTGATGCCGGCGACGAAGGCGCCCCACACGATGGTGATGCTCACCAGCCCCAGCGCCCAGCCGGCGTGGCGGCGCAGCGGCCGGGTGCCGCCGCGCCAGCCCGACAGGGGGGCGGGGTCGAGCAGGCCCAGCGCCACCTTCAGCATCAGGGCGTAGATCAGGAAGGCCACGCCCAGGTGCAGCGCCAGCCGGTAATGGCTGACGTCGGGGCGGTCGACCAGGCCGCTCATGACCATGAACCAGCCGATGACCCCCTGCAGCCCGCCCAGCGCGAACAGGCCCCAGAGCTGCGGCTGCGTCGCCCGCGGCACCGCGCCGCGCGCCAGGAACCACACGAAGCCGGCCAGATAGGCGAAGCCGATGAGCTGGCCCCACAGGCGGTGGAACCACTCCCAGAAGAAGATCCGCTTGAACCCGTCCAGGTCCATCCAGGCGTTGTAGACCCGGTACTCCGGCGTCTCGCGGTAGAGGGCGAAGACGCGCTCCCACTCCGCCTCGGACAGCGGCGGCAGGATTCCGATCAGCGGCTTCCACTCCACCATCGACAGACCGGATTCGGTCAGCCGGGTGATGGCGCCGATCACCGCCATGGCGAACACCATGGCGCAGCAGGCGAGCAGCCACAGGGCGACGGGGCGGGGGGCGGGGCGCGGGGCGCGGGGAAAGGCGGTCTCGGCGAGGGAGGTCACGGGGGCGGGTTCCGCAGGGCATTCGGGGTACGCAACGCAACATGGTGGGTCTGGCCCCGTCCGTCAAACGGCTTGGCCACCGGCGGCCCGCCGTGCCAGGATCGCCGCACGTCCACGAAGGGACCGCCATGGACACCGGCCCGACCCAAGCCGACCCCGCCTTTTCGCAGGCCGAGCGCGACGCCGTGTATCGGTGCATCGGCCAGCGCCGCGACGTGCGCGGGCCGTTCCTGCCCGACCCGGTGCCCGACGCGGTGCTGGCGCGCATCCTCGGCGCCGCCCACGCCGCCCCGTCGGTCGGCTTCATGCAGCCCTGGGACTTCATCGTCGTGCGGGACGCCGCCGTCAAACGGCGGGTGCTGGACGCCTTCACGACCGCCAACGACGAGGCGGCGGCCCTGTTCGAGGGTGAACGTCAGCGTCTCTACCGCTCGTTGAAGCTCCAGGGGATCGTCGAGGCGCCGGTGGGCATCTGCGTCACCTGCGACCGCGCCCGCGGCGGGCCCGTCGTCCTCGGGCGGACCCACCAGCCGGAAATGGACCTCTACAGCGCGGTCTGCGCCGTGCAGAACCTGTGGCTGGCCGCCCGGGCGGAGTCGGTGGGCGTCGGCTGGGTCAGCATCCTGCGCCCCGACGATCTGCGTGCGGCGCTGGGCATTCCGCCGGAGATCCAGCCCATCGCCTATCTCTGCGTCGGCTACGTCGCCGGCTTCCGCGACCGGCCGGAACTGGAGACCGCGGGGTGGCGGTCCCGCACGCCCCTGGCGGAGGTGGTGTGGTTCGACCGCTGGCAGGGCCGCACCGGCGAGGAGCCGCTGCTGGACCATCTGGCCCCGCCGGGGTGACCGCCGCCGGCCGCGGCGTGGCGCCGGTCAGGGCGCGGTGCGGGCCGGCCGCAGGATCAGGCGGATCTCGTCCCCGTGGTTCTGGCGGGCCATGCACTCCCAGCCGCGGGCTTCCAGCTCGGGATAGAGCAGGGCGGGGTCGCGGTCATGGTGGACCATGATCATCTCCGCCTCGCCGCCGTCGACCAGCCGCAGCACCGCCGTCAGCGGGCCGGGCGGGGCGAGGCCGCGCAGGTCGATGTGGGTGACATGCCCTTCCCGCCAGGTTTCGCCGGGCAGGCGCACCGGCGCGGCGGGGCCGGCGGCGGCTCCCGCCTCCTCGCCGCCGTCGCGGCGGAAGCAGATCCGCCAGTGACCGGGCGCCACCTCGCGCCCCAGCGAGGTGAAGCCCTTGCCGGCCAGCACGCGGCGCAGCGGTGCCGGGTCGAAGGGGGCGTCCAGGATCAGGAAGGCGCCGGGCTCCACCCGGTCGGAGGCTTCCATCACCCGGGCAAAGGGGTCCTGGCCGCGGGCGAGCAGCGGGCGCACGTCGAGCGCTTCCCCGCAGTGGCGTTCGGCTTGGACGAACCAGTCGGTGTCGTTGGGCATGGCGGACGTCTCACGGCAGCCAGTAGAGGGGATCCACCCCGAAGACCCGGGGATGGGCGAGAAGCAGGGCGGCGTACGCAGTCAGCGCCGCCAGGAACGGGGTGACGCCGATCTCCGACACCACCGGGCGCTGGCGCCCGGACAGGATGGCGGCGAAGGGGATGACGGAGGTGCGCGTGCGGAAGGTGCCGGCCTCCGGCGTGCCGGCGTGGCGCAGCACCCAGTCGTTCTTGACGATGGCGAACAGCGCGATGGCCGCCATGGTGGCGAACAGGATGACCCGCCGCAGATCGCCGGTGGCCTGCAGGTGCAGAAGCGCCCACAGCAGCAGGCCCATGCTGCCGGGATGGCGGGTGATGCGGTAGATGCCGGCCGGCGGCCGCGGCGTCTGCGGTTCGCCGGACGGGCGCATCAGCCGGGCGACCACCAGGAACACCGCCACCGGCATCAGCACCACCGCCGCCATCGCCGCCCCGTCGGCGGGGAAGAAGACATGGCCGTAGACCTCCGCCGTCCGATAGGCGTGGACGAACAGGGCCAGCGTCACCAGCGACAGCAGCGAGTGCAGGGTGATGAAGCCGGTGCGCCCCATCCGCGCGATCAGCGCCGGCCTCACCCCCGGCCACGAAGGCACGGCGTGCCCGGCGAACAGGGCGGCGGCGGACAGGAGATAGAGGGTGGTCGACATGGCGTTCGCTGGGCAGGGGAATGCGGCATCCGGTCCCGTCCATCAACACCGGATCCGTCGCCGATGTCTTGATGCGGGTCAAGCGGACCATCGGCGGGCCGGGAACTTTCGCCCCGGACCCACGTTGGTGGCGGCGGAAGCCGTTTCCGGCTGCACGGACCGAAGGACACGCCGAACCATGACACGCTGCCGCACCATGAGCGGCGGCCGCGCGCTGACCGCCGCCGCCCTGCTGTCGCTGGGTCTGGCCGCCTGCGCCGGCGGCCCGCCGCCGCCCACCGCCGAGATGGGCGCCGCCGCCCAGGCCATCGACACCGCCGAGCGCGCCGGCGCCCTGCAGCACGCCCCGATCGAGTTGCAGAACGCGCGCGACAAGCTGGCCGCCGCCGACGCCGCCATGCAGGACGACCACCGCACCACCGCACGCCGGCTGGCGGAGCAGGCCCGCGCCGACGCCGAACTGGCCGCGGTGCGCGCCGAGCAGGCGGCCGCCAGCGAGGCGGCCGTGGCCGTGAGCCGGGAGACGCAGGCGCTCAGCGGCTGGTCCGCCGCCCCGGCCCCCGCGAACCCGATCGGAGGAGGCTCCACATGGCGTTGACGTTCCGCCTGGCACCGGTGCTTCCGGCCCTGCTGGCGGGCGGCGTGCTCGCGGGCTGCGCGTCGGACCCCGGCAACCCCACGGCGCTGTTGCAGGCGCGCGAAGCCTACATGGCCGCCGCCACCGATCCGGCGGTGGCCGAGCGCGCCCCGCTGGAGCTGCGGCGGGCGGAAACGGCCCTGCGCGCCGCCGAGGCCGCCCAGTCCTCGGGCGACGGTGCCGACGAGGTGGCGCACCGGTCCTACGTGGCTGCCCGCCAGGCCGAGGTGGCGCGGGAAACCGCGGCCATGCGATCGGCCCGCGCCACCGTCGCCGGCGCCGAGACCGCGCGCCTGGAGGCCCGCAACACCGCGCTGGAACAGCAGCTCCGCGCCCTGCAGGCCGAACAGACCGAACGCGGACTGGTGATGACGCTGGGCGACGTGCTGTTCGCCACCGGCCGGGCCGAATTGACGCCGGGTGCGCTGACGCGCATCGACCGTCTGGCGGAGTTCCTGCACCGCTACCCCGGGCGCACCGTCCGCATCGAGGGGCACACGGACAGCACCGGCTCCTCCGCCGTCAACCTGCGCCTGTCGGAGGACCGTGCCGCGGCGGTGCAACAGGCGTTGATCGACCGCGGGGTCGGCCGGGAGCGCATCGCCATCGCCGGTTACGGTGCCGCCCGTCCTGTCGCGACCAACGCCACCGACGCGGGCCGCCAGTCCAACCGACGGGTGGAGATCGTTCTGCCCGACCAGGGGACCGTCGCCGAAGTCCGCTGACCCGCGGCCCCGTCCCACCGTTCAGATCACCGATTGCGGCCCCGTGACGCAGGACACGGGGCCGCAGCATTTTGCATATTACGAAAATGTTGTCGAACGGTGCGGCGGTGGGCGTCATGACGGCGATGATGGGGACGGTGATGGCGGCAACCACGGACGCGGAGTCGGCGGGGGCCCGCATCACCGGTCGCGGCTTCTTCCGCGCCCAGGCGGTGCTGCTGGGTGTGATCGGCGCGCCCCTGATGCTGGTGGTGGTGACGCTCAACCCCTATTGGAACGCTGCCCTGGACGCCCTGGGCGTGCCCGAGGGGCCGGCCGCGGCGCTGGGCATGCTCAGCGTCATCATCGTCACCATGGCGTTGCAATACTACGCCCTGGAAAGCCATCGGGCATCCCTCACCACTCTGTTCAACCTGCGGCCGGACGAGTGGGTGACGATCGGCGGCCGGCGCATGGCGGCGGCGGACGCCCGCCGGCTGGTCACGCTGCTGGTGGAGGACGCCGAGACCTGGCGGGGTCTGCTGCGCCGGCACGGCGCGGGCGACCCGCCCGACAATCCGGCGGACCTGTGCGCCGCCCGCCTGCGGTTCGCCGAGGAATGCGCCGCCGCCGCCGCGGCGGCCACGCAGGCCATGCAGCGCCTTCCCGGCCTGTGCGGCGATCTGGCCGACCGTCTGCGGGCCGCCGCAGCCGGCCGGGCAGGCATCGCCGGCGCCTTCACGGACGCCGCCGGCCATCTGGAGGCGCTGGCGACGGATCTTTCGGACTTGGCCGCCGCCGCCCGGCAGGAGTCCGCCGCCGCCCTGGAAACCGTCCACCGCCGGGCGGCGGCGGGGCGGGCCCTGCTGTCCGGCCTGGACGCGTACCGGGAGCGGCGCGAGGCGGAGATCGCCGCCGACGGCGATCGCTTCGAACGGATCGCTGCCGAGATGCGCGGGCTGGAGGACTCCATCGACGCGGTTGCGCGCATCATGTCCGCCACCAACATGCTGGCGCTCAACGCCTCGATCGAGGCGACGCGGGCCGGCGAGTACGGCCACGGCTTCCGCGTCGTCGCCAACGAGGTGCGCGACCTGGCGCGGCAGTCCAACGAGGCGGCGCAGGTCATCCGCCACGGGCTGGGGCGGGTCCAGACGGTCCTGGCGGCGCAGATCGACGGCGCCGCCCGGTTGCGGAAGGCGGAGGAGGAGAAGCGCCTGTTCGATGACCTCGTCGGGCGGCTGCACGCCATCGACGACGGGGCGGGGGACATGGCAGACGGACGGCGGACGGCCGACGGTCTCGACCGCGCGGGTACCATCCTGGCCGGGACCGCGGCGGCGCTGCGCGACGCCGGCATCGGCGGCGACGACGGTGCGGCAGAGGTGATTGCGACCCTGGAGCGCCTGGCCGCGCCGCCCACCGGCCAGGACTTCGGACCGGAGGAGGCGCTGCGCCGCGCCCTGCCGGGGGCTTGACCGGGGCCGTGCCCGGTGCCACATGGCACGGCGTGCCTGCACCGCGTGGATTGGCGGCGACCGTGATGGATGATGACGAGAACCCCTGCATCGGGGTGTGCATGATCGGTGAGGACGGCCGCTGCCAGGGCTGCGGCCGCACCGAGGACGAGATCTACGGCGTGTCCGCCGCTCCCCCGGACGCCGCCGACGCCTCCGCCTGACGGGGGCGCGTCCCTCTATCCCCCTGCTCCCCGGCGTGCCGTTACCCCTTTTGCGAAAGGGGACGGACACCGATTCCCCGTGTTGACGACAACGGAGCCCGGCGCGGGTGGCCGATGCCGGGGATCGCGGCGAACCAACTGTTTGGCCGCGGACCGGGGCGGGCCGCGAACGGCTCCGCCAACGAACACAGACCGATTTCACATGTGGGAGCAGACGATGCGTAACCTTCTGATCGCGGCGGTGTCGGCGTTCGTGCTGAGCACTGGGTCCGTCCTGGCGGCGGGCGATGGCCTGTCGGGCGGGACGGCGATGGGCACGGCCGGCGCGGGCACGGTGGCCCAGTCGGACACGGCCGTCGGCGGCAACGTGGTCGGCCCGCACGACGAGACCATCGGGTCCGGCGACCTCTCGGGCATGACCGGCACGGGGACGAACGTCGATCGCGCCGGCACCTCGGCGCTGTCGCCGCAGCAGAACCAGACGGCGACCGGCACCCACTGCCCGCCGGGCCGTCCCAACTGCGGTCCCGAGGCGACCGCCGGCGGCACGTCGGGCGCCGACATGGGGGCCGAGGGCTCCGGTGTCGACGGCGGCATGGGCGGCGGCACGGCCGAGTAAACGCCTGCAGGAAACGGGTGTCCGGGGCGCGCGGGGGCTTTTCCCCGCGCGCCCTGTTTGCGCCGGCCGCATCAGGCCACCGGCGCTGCGTCCTGCCGGTCGGCACCCGCGGCAGGCGCCATGCGCAGCGGGAAGCGCAGGATGAAGGTGGTGCCCTTCCCCTCCTCGCTTTCCACGCGGATGGTGCCGCGCAGGCGCTTGGTGACGATGTTGTAGACGATGTGCAGGCCCAGCCCGCTGCCGCCGGCACCGCGTTTGGTGGTGAAGAACGGGTCGAAGATCCGCAGCCGGTTGGCATCGGGAATGCCGCAGCCATCGTCGGTGAAGCGCAATTCCACCTCGTCGGCCCCGCAGCGGGTCACGCTCAGATCGATGCGTCCCGCCTGACCGTCGGGAAAGGCGTGGGTCAGGGCATTCATGGTCAGGTTGGTCAGGACCTGGAACAGGGCGCCGGGATAGCCGTCGACGATCAACCCCTCGGGGCACTGCACGCCGACCCCGTGCTGCATCTTCTTCAGCCGCGGGTGCAGGCTGGTCAGCACGTCATCCAGATAGTCCTTCAGGTCGAAGGCGCGGCGCTCCTCGCTGGTCTGGTCGACGGCGGTCTGCTTGAAGCTCTGGATCAGTTCGCCGGCGCGGTGGAGGTTGGTTTCGATCAGCGCGCAGACCTCCGCGGCGGTGTCCATGTATTCCGCCAGATCGGTCCGCCGGACCGCCCCTTCGGCGATGCGGCCGCGGAACTGACGGGTGGCGTCGGCCAGGTGGGTGATGCCGGTCAGGGCGACGCCGACGGGGGTGTTGACCTCGTGGGCGACGCCGGCGACCAGCGCCCCCAGCGAGGCCATCTTCTCCGACTGGATCAGGGTTTCCTGGGCGTGGCGCAGGTCGCTCAGCGCCTGTTCGGCGCGTTGCTTGGCGGCGTGCGCCTCCTGCTCCGACCGTTTCTGCTGGGTGATGTCGTTGATCGCCACCAGGAACGCCGGCTCGTCCCCGTCGCGCATCTCCACCGCCGACAGCAGAGCCCAGAAGGGCCGGCCCTGCGCCGTCAGCAGCCGCATCTCCAGGTCGCCGACCGCCCCCTCCTCTTCCAGTCGCCGCATCAGCCGGTGGGCGTCGGCCGGGTCGGCGAAGAAGCGCGCATCGCGCGTCAGCGTCAGGCGGGCGCCGTCGACGCCGAAGCGGGCCTCCGCCTGGCGGTTGAAGAACAGCACCGAGCCGTCGGACACCCGGGCGATCACCACCGGGAAGGGCGAGGCCGACAGAATGGTGCGCAGGCGCGCCTCCCCCGCCTTCAGGGCGTCGGCGTACTCGTGTGCGTCCACCAGGGCTTCACCGAAGCGCTCGACGCCGCTGGTGATGGCGTCGATCTCGGCGAAGCGGGCGGGCGGCAGCCGGACCACCCGGCGCGCCCGCTGGACCTCGGCCAGTGCCTCGCTGGCCAGGCGGATCGGCCGCACCACATGGGTCCGCAGCAGTATGAACAGGGCGAGCTGCACCGCCGCCGCCGCCCCCAGCCCGACCGACACCACCAGGATGCCGTTGCGGCCGTTGTCGATCAGCAGCTCGGCGATGCGGTCGGTGCCCGAGGCGGCGTCGGCGCGCAGGCTCTCGGTCAGTTCCCGCAGCAGCGCGTGCGCCTTGTCCGTTTCCAGCGCCATCTCCGCCTCGTTGACCAGCATTTCGCGGCGGCGCACGTACAGGTCGGTCAGGGCGTCGATGTCGCGGAACAGCGCCTCGATCTCCGCCCCCTCCGAGGTGGCCAGGGCGATGCGCACGGTGGCGGCCAGGGTGCGGAAGCGCTCCTCCAGGACCTCCAGCCGCGGCTGGTCGGGGGCCGCCGCCGCTTCGCCCAGCACCTCCAGCATGCGGAAGAACGGCTCCTGCGCCGCCAGCGCCGTGCCCGAGCCGAGGACGCGCAGGAACACCGCATCGGCGCGGTCCCGCGTGGCCGCGATCCCGCCGCCCAGGGTGTCGAGCAGGTCCGCCCGTTCGGCGGTGCGCCGCACCGCATGCACCGCCAGGTTGAGGCGGGTCAGCAGGGCGGGGTCGATATCGGTGGCGAAGCGGCCGGCCAGGGTCTCCACCTCCCCCAGGGCCCGCTGCCGCGACTCGGAGGAACGGGCGCTCAGCACCGCTTCGGCGAGCTGGCCCAGGCGGGCGGCGACGACCGCGTACTCCTGCTGGCGGTTGATGCGGGGGATGATGGCGGTCTGCGCCTCTTCGGCGACGTCGAGCACCTGCCGGAAGGCGCCGCCGATGCTCCAGCTCAAACCGATGACGAGGAAGGCCATGGCCAGCGCCGCCGCCACCGCCACCGATTGCAGGCTCGGCTTGCCGCGGCCGACCGTGGCGGCGCGCGCGTCGGCGCGGGCCGACGCCGCCGTGGCGGTCCCGTGGCGGTGCGGACTGGTCGGCACCCGCTGTCCTCCGTGGCTGCGACGTCCGGCCGAAGAGCGGCCGGACGTGCGCCGAGCATAGTCGTTGCGCCGGTCTTTGGAAATCCGTCGTTGTCCGGCACCCTGCTCCGCCGGGCGCTGCCCGTGACCTTCCGCGGCGGCCGGCTGTTGGAGCGGGAGACCGCCGCGGGGAAGGAACGCCATCATGCACGACGTCAAGCAGGCCATGCACCGCACCCTGGCCGGTCCGCTGCCGCCACAGGATCTGCGCCGTCGCATCCGGCGCCGCGGCGGGACCGGGATGGCGCTGCGCCGCGCCACCGTCGCCACCTCGCTGATCGGCATGGCGAGCATGGCGGCGGTCACGCTCTATCAGACGGGCCTGCTCCGGCGCCTGCCCGACCCGCCGGTGCGCCGGCCGCACTTCGACACGGCGAAGGTCAATTCCAGCGACGAAGCGTGGGGCTACGGCATGCCCGACGGGCCGATCACGCTGGCCATGCACGCCGGCAACCTGATGCTGGCCGCCGCCGGCCCGCCGGAGCGGGTGCGCACCCGACCCTGGCTGCCCATGCTGGCCGCCGTCTTCGCCGGTGCACAGGCGGCGGTGGCGGCTAAGTACCTGTTCCACACCATGCCGAAGGTGGACCGCGCCTGGTGTCCCTACTGCGTCACCGACGCGCTGATGCACTTCGGCACCTTCGCCTTCACCCTCACCGAAGCCGCGCAGGCGGCGGAAAGCCTGCGTGCCGCCCGCCAGCCGCCCCGCGGCATGGGGCTGGGCCGGTAGGCGGGCGGCCGTTACGGCCAGGGGTAGTCGGCCGTCTCCACCCCGCGCTCGCGCAGGCGGGCGACGATGGAGCGGCGCAGCACCACCACGTCCTCCACCGGCCGGGCGCGCCGCTCGGTCACCTCGCCGCCGGTGAAGGGGCGGAAGTCGTCCGGCAGCGACCGGCCGGCCCAGGTGTCCATGATGAAGTTGAGGACGGCCGCGATCTCCCGGTCGGTGAGGCCGGCGCCGATCACGCCGGGGACGTGGAGCAGGTAGGTGCGCCCTTCGTCGTCGCCGGTGAACGCCCCCACGGAATCGCGGAAGTCCGGGATGCCGCCGGCGGGAAGGCCGGCCCCGTCCATCCCGTGACAGCCGGTGCAGCGCAGGATGTAGTTGGTGCGCGGCTTCAGCTCCGCGGCGGCAGCGGCCGTCGTCGCCGGTGCCGTTCCCGCCGTCAGCGCCGCGGCGAGGGCCGCGGCCAGGAACGGGACGGCCGCCGGCCGTCGGCGCTTTCCGGGGCGGCGGTGCATCGGATCGCCCTCCATCTCACCCTCCCTTGCGCATCGTCCGCAGCGCGCCGTGCGAGGGGATCGCGCCGCGCAGGCCGGCGATCACCCCGGGGTCCACGCTGACGGCAACTCCGTTCAGGTCGCGCAGCACATAGGTGGCGACGGCGGCGAGGCTGGCGTCGTCCAGCGCGTCCTGGGGCGGCATCACCAGACCGATGTAGCGCTCCCCGGCCACCTCGATGGTGCCCGACAGACCGCCCAGCAGCACGCCCGCGACATAGGCCGGCGCCGCGTCGCCGAGGCGTTGCCACAGCGGCGCGTCCACCAGCGGCGGCGCCAGGCCGGGGGCGCCGACGCCCCCGTCCTGGTGGCAGGCGGCGCAGACCTCGGCGAAGACCCGGGCGCCGTCGGCGGCCGCGGCCGGGGCGGCGAACACCGCCGCCGCCGTGATCGCCGCCGCCATCACCGCGGGTACGCGGGCCGGCCGCCTCATTCCGCCAGACCGACCAGCACGGCCACCGTGCAATGGTAGCCCTTGGACGTGTTGGCCATGCACCAATTGATGTCGTTGTGCAGGCCCATGCGGTAACCCGGCCGCTCGCCCTTGGAGGTCAGGCAGAACGGGCTGTTGTCGCAGATCGGCTTGCCGCAGCAGTCGTTGTAGGAGACGAGATAGTCCTTGCCGTCGTTGGGGTTGCGGCAGGTGCCCACCCACGCCACCTTGGACGCCTCGGAGCCCGGCGGGCACTGGGTCAGCGAGCCGCCGCAGGCGCTGCACAGGTTGCCGTCCAGGGCGCAGTAGCGCCAGTACTCGCATTGCAGAGCCTCGTCCACCGCACCGCCGGGGGTGGCGGCGAAGGCCTGGCCGAAGGTGCGGTCAAAGGGCAGCAGCGGCATCATGGCACCGCCCAGCATGGCCGACCCCGCGCGGGCGAGAAAGCTGCGCCGGCCGCTGGTTTTGGCGACCGCACGGGTGCCCCGCTCGGTCAGCCGGTCGAAGCGGTCCAGGATGGCGTCGAACAGATTGGTCACGTCGATCCTCCGTCTCTCGTGCGGGTCAGGTGCGGGCCGCCGCGGCGTCGTCCAGATAGCTCTGGATCGAGGCCACACCCATCTCGTGGGCGTTGAACAGGCTTTCCAGTTGCTCGCGGGTGTTCACCAGCCCCTTGGAGCGGACGGTGCCGGCACCGTCGATCAGCACCGCGAAGGGCAGGCGGGCGACGCGGTAGGCGAGCCCCAGCTCGGTCGACACCACGTAGGGGAAGGCCTTGAGGTCGGCGGTTTCGATGAAGCGCCGGTGCTTCTCCTCCTCGCCGTCGCTGGCCAGGACCACGTCCAGCCAGGCGCGCTCGCTCTGGCGCACCGAGCGCAGGACCGGCAGCAGCTTCTTGCACACCGGGCAGGTCGGCGACACGAAGAACACCAGCGTCGACCGCTCCGCGCCGGGGCCGATGGTCACGGTGCCGCCGGTCAGGCTGGGCAGGGCGAACCGCGGCGTGGCCTCGCCCACCCGCGGGCCCGAATCGTTGATGAGCGCGCCCATGGGCGCGATCCGCTCGAACAGCACCCCGACCTGGCGGGCCAGCGCGAACAGGGCGATGATCAGCGCGATCACCACCAGCCAGAGCACGCCCAGGGCGAACGTCAGAATGGTTACCGTATCCATGTCCCTATTCCTCCGATGCGGACGGCCGCGTCAGGCGCGGCGCCGCAGATAGGCGGCGTTGGCGAGAAGCTGTTCGACCAGCACGTAGCCGACCCACAGGGTGGCGCCGGCCAGCAGCGTGGCGACGGCGGCACCGGCCGGCAGGGCGTAGGGGGCGCCACCCAATCCGACGGCGGCGACGGCGGCCAGCGCGCCGTTGCGCACCAGCAAGCCGCGGCCGAGGGGCTGCACCGCACCGCCGCAGCCGCACTCGATGCGGTCGCGGCCGCGCAGCAGGTTGACCCCCATGGCGGCGGCGTAGCCCAGCAGCAGGGCGACCGCCAGCAGCGACCCCGCCGCCTGCCCGCCGGGCACCACCAGGGCGGCGACGCACAGCAGCTCGGCACCCAGCGCTGTCATGGCGGCGGCGCGGGACAGCCCGTCGGGCACCAGCCGGTAATCGGCCACGTAACCGGTGAAGGCGGTGAAGTCCCACAGCTTGTGCAGGGCGGCGCGGGCGAACAGCAGGGTGGTGAACACCACCGCCGTGCCGGCGGCCAGGCCGGTCCAGCCGTCGGCCGTCATGGCGTCACCGCGGCGACCGAGGCGAAGCCGGTGATGGCGGCGGTGCCGGCCGCGGTCAGGGTGAAGCCCGCCGCGGGATCGCTGGTGAAGCGGTAGAGCTTGGGCTCCTCCGACAGGCCGAACAGCACCGGGGCGTCGTCGTCGCTGACGGTCAGGGACGCGATGTGCTCCACGGGGGAGCGGGACAGCACCGTGCCGCCCTTGACGTCGTAGGCCCAGATCTCCTCCGCCGGGTTCTTGTGGCTGCCGTCGCCGGCGTTGGCGTGCATGCCCACGAAGAGGACGCCGGCCTTCGCCGCGTAGGCGATCAGGTTGTAGCCGCCGGGCGCCCACGCCCCCTCGACCCCGTCGGTGATCCTGCGGGAGGCCACGGCCTTCACCGTGCCGTCCGCATCGGACAGGCGGTGGAGCGTGCCGTTGAACGACACGAAGACCAGATCGCCGTCGACCCGCGCGCCGGAAATGAAGATCGGGTCGGTGTCGACGTCGAAGATCGCCGCGCTCTGCGTCTTCCCGGTGACCGTGCCCTCCGCCGACAGGGCGAAGGTCTGGAAGGTGCCGGTGCCGCAGATGGTGGAGAAGGCGTGGCCGGCGGTGGACGGGTAGATGCCCCAGCAGCCGGGCGTCGGGATCTCCTGCACGGCCGTCCCCTTGGCCGTGTCGACCACCGTCACCGACGCCGCCGGGGTGCCGTTCTGCACGTAGAGGAACGCGCCGTCGGCGCTGAGCCGGAACATCGGCTCGTACCCCAGGGTCATGGCGGCCTTGGGCGGCAGCGCGATCTCACCGACCACCGACAGGGTCGGCACGTCGTAGATCTGCACCACCTGTTCGAAGTCGCCGTAGACGATGCGCTTCATGAATGTGGACTGGCCGTAGGCGCGCCGTCCGTCCGGGGCCACCACCATCTGCCCCATCATGCCGCTGGTCATCAGCCCCTTGAAGGCAAGGTCGTTCTTGCCGAACACGGCGATCGACCCGGCGCCCTTCCATTCCTGCTGATAGACCAGAACGTTCGGGCCGGGGTCGATGGCGTCCCTGACCGTGAGCTGCTCCGGTGTGAACTCCGCCTGCTGCGCCAGGGCCGGGGTGCCGGCGACGGCCAGCAGGGCGCACAGGGCAATTCGTTCCAAATGGACCACGTCGGTGCCTCCCTGCTTGGAATGCCAAAGACGGTACGCCCGGCAACCGGAGCGGCGCTATCCGGTTTTCCCGGATATGTCTGCACATTTTATAAGCACTCACGGGACTTGACGAAATAATAGGCTTACGCCGATGCTTCCGCTTCGCAGGGAACCGTTCGGAGTCGGTCGTTGCAGTTCAGTCGTCGGGAATACACGGACGCGTGCGAGCAGGAGCGCGGACTTGATGGGTGGTCGCAGCGCTACATGCCCCTGCGGCCGGGCGGTTACCGCGGATCGATCGAGTCGCTGCGCCTGCCCGGGCTGACCATCGCCCGCGAACGGGTGGGAGTGGCGGTGGAGGAACGGGTAGCGGCACCCCCCGGCCACACCGTGTTCGTGCAGCCGCTGGCGCCGGGGGCGCTGGGCCGTGCCAACGCCGCGCGCCTCGCCGACGACAGCGTGATGATGCTGAAGGGCGGGGCCGACATCCATGTGGCGGTGGACGGGCCGAGCGATCTGCTGATCGTCACCGTCGACGACGCCCGCCTGCCGGAGCCGCCGCCCCGGCCGGCCGAGCCGCTGTGCGTCGCCCGCAGCTTTCCCGATGCGGAGATGGCCGGGGCCTGGTTCCTGTCGCTGCTGCTGGGGCCCGCGGTGGCGGAGGTGCCGGGGGCGGCGGAGCACGCCCCGGTGCTGGTGGGTCTGGTCGCCGACAAGCTGTCCCACCTGTTCGGCCGCATCGCCGCCGCCGGCCGCCCCGGCGACTCCGCCACCGGCGCCGATTTCCGGCTGTTCCGGCGGGCCCGCGATCTGGTCGCCGCCGAGACGGAGGAGCCCGTCACCGCCGCCGAGCTGGCCCGCCGCCTGGGGGTGTCGGGGGAGGCGCTGCGCCGCGCCTTCCTGGCGTCGGTCGGTGTCGGGCCGGGCACCTGGCTGCGCCAGCGCCGGCTGGACGGGGCGCGCCGCGACCTGGCGTCCGGCACCGCCGGCGGGGCGACGGTGTCGGAGATCGCCATGAAATGGGGGTTCTGGCACCTCGGCCGCTTTTCCGCCTACTACGCGGCGCAATACGGCGAGCCCCCCTCGCGCACGGTGCGGCGGGCGGCGGGGTGAGCCGCCCCGGTCAGTCCGACACGTTCGGCGGGTCGGGGTCGTCGTCCCAGCCCTCGGGCGGGGTGGGGTAGCGCCGGAGCCACTGCTTCACCAGCTCCACGTGGCCGGCCTCCTCGTCGGCGAACTCGCGGGCGAGGTGGGCGACGCGGGGGTCGCGGGTCTCGGCGGCGACGCCCGCGTAGTACTTACAGCCCTGCGTCTCGCATTGCAGGGCCATCCTCAGGGCGTGGTGCGCCGTCATCAGGTAATGGGTGTTCTCGAAGGCGGCGGCCTCCGGCGACTCGGCGGTGGCGTTCCACTCGAACTCCCACGGCGCCACGGAGGGCAGGGGGCCGAACTCGGCGGCGATGGTCCGCACCTCGTCCCGGTGCTTGCGCGAACAGGCGGCCAGGTCGCGGAACAGGGCGGCCACCTCGGCGTTGTTGTGGGCCTCCATGCTGTCGGCCAGCTCTTCATAGCGGTCGGCGGCCTCGGTCTCCAGTTCCACCGCGTGGGCGAGGAACAGGCCGACGCCGGAGGCGCCGCTGGTCACCTTGGTGGTCATACGGCGAACTCCTCCTCGATGGCGGCGATGGAGACGGTGTCGGCGCGCTCCGGCCGGTAGGGGCGGCGCTGGCCGGCCAGGAAGATGCCCAGGCCGAACCCGTCGTCCTCCAGGGCGTTGCGCATGGCCAGCGCCGGGTCCGCCGCCGGTTCGCGGCCGTAGGGGCGCACGGTGCTCTTCCATTCCCGCTGTTCGGGGCGGAAGGTGACGCAGGGGCTGAGCACCTGCACCACCGAGAAGCCGGGATGGTTGATCGCCTCGGTGATCAGCCTCGCCACCCCGTTGGGGTCGCCGGAGAAGCCGCGGGCCACGAAGTTGGCGCCGCAGGCGATGGCGAGCTGCACCGGCTGGATCGGGGAGACGCCGGGGCCGGTGGGGGTCAGCTTGCTCTCGCACCAGTCGGACTCGGTGGTGGGGGACGCCTGGCCCTTGGTCATGCCGTAGACCTGGTTGTCCATCACCACGTAGGTCATGTCGATGTTGCGCCGGCAGGCGTGCAGGAAGTGGTTGCCGCCGATGGAGAAGCCGTCGCCGTCGCCGCCGAAGACCACCACCGTCAGGTCCGGCCGCGCCAGCTTCAGGCCGGAGGCGGCGGCCAGAGCCCGGCCGTGCACGCCGTGGAACCCGTAGACCGAGGTGTAGGCGGGGATGCGCGACGAGCAGCCGATGCCCGACACCACCGCGGTGTTGTGCCTTTCCAGTCCCATGGCGGCGAAGGCGCGGGTGACCGCGGCCAGCACCGAATAGTCGCCGCAGCCGGGGCACCAGATGGGCTTCACCGCCGACTTGTAGTCCTGCGCGGTCGGGGCGGCGGGGGCCGCTCCGTCGTTGATGTGCGTGTCCATGTCCGTTCTCCCGCGCGGGTCAGATCAGGGAAGCCAGCGACGCCTGCACCTCGTGGGCGCGGATCGGCAGGGGGCCGGGGCGGCTGAGCACCGTCACCTGCCCCGGCAGGTCGAGGTGCGCCCGCAGGTACTTGTGGAACTGCGCGCCGTGGGTCTGCTCCACCACCAGCACGCGGGTGACGCCGTCCAGCGCCGCGGCGACCCGCGCCGGGTCGATGGGCGACAGGAGGCGCAGGGACACCAGGCGCACCGGCGTGCCCCCGGCGCGCAGCCGGGCGGCGGCCTCGCGCGCCGGGCCGGTGGCGGAACCCCAGGTCAGCACCGCCACCTCGCCCTCACCCTCCACGTCGGCCCACAGGGCGCCGTAGTCGTGGCCGGTCAGCTTGCGCAGGCGCTTGTCGAGCTGCTTGTGGTGGTCGGCGGCCTGGCTGGAAGGCAGGGCGTTCTCCGCGTGCTCCAGCCCGTCGGCGGTGTGCTCGCCGCCGGGCATGCCGGGAACGGCGGTCGGCGAGACGCCGCTGTCGGTCACCGCATAGCGCCGGAACCCCTCCGTCAGGTCGGTGGCCAGCAGGCGCTCGGCCCGGTGCGGGATGGCGGCGGGCTTGTCCACCACGGCGCGGCTCTGGCCCATGGCCTGGTCGGACAGCACGATGCAGGGGGTCTGCAACGCCTCCGCCAGATGCACCGCCCACTGGGTGGCGGTCAGGCAGTCGGCGATGGAGTTGGGGGCGACCACCAGGTGCGGCGCGTCGCCGTGCAGGCCGTAGACGGCGATGTTGAGGTCGGACTGCTCCGACTTGGTGGGGATGCCGGTGGAGGGGCCGCCGCGCATGACGTCGACCACCACCACCGGGGTTTCCGACGCCACCGCCAGGCCCAGCGCCTCGATCATCAGCGACAGGCCGGGGCCGGCGGTGGCGGTGATCGACGGCACGCCGCCGTAGGAGGCGCCGATGCACATGTTGATGGAGGCCAGCTCATCCTCCGCCTGCACCAGCGTGCCGCCGGTGCGGGCCAGGTTGGGGGCCAGCCACTCCAGGATCTCGGTGGCGGGGGTGATGGGATAGGCGGCGCAGAAGCGCACCCCCGCCTTCAGCGCGCCGAAGGCGGCGGCCTCGTTGCCGGAGATGTTCCAGCGCGGGCCGGTGCCGCTCTCCTGCGGGGCGGTCAGCTCCAGCCCCAGGTTCCAGCCGGCCGCCGCCCGGGCGCCGGCCTCCGCGGCGGCCAGCGACGCCTGCACCGCCGCCGCACCCTTCTTGCCCAGTGCCCGGTCGACGACGGCCGCGATGCCCTGCTGCGGCAGGCCGACGACGGCGGCGATGGCGCCCAGCCCCACCATGTTGACGCGCCCGCCGGTGACCGAGGCGGCCCACTCCTTGATGGGCAGCTCGATCTGCCGGGCGCCGCTGGCGGCCAGCACCGCGGGCACCGCGCCCTGGGACGGGTCGGTGACGATGACGCTGCGCTCCGACAGGGGCAGTTCGGCGGCGAAGCGCTCCACGTTCTGCCAGTCGAAGGCGACGATCAGGTCGAAGCGGTCGCCCGGCCCGGCGACCGGCCGCGGCGACAGGCGGACGAACGCCGCCGCCTCCCCGCCGCGGATCTGCGGCCCGGACGAGCGGGACATCAGACCGTACCACCCCACATGGGCGGCGGCGTCGAGCAGCATCTGGCCGGCCGTCATCACGCCGGCGCCACCGCTGCCCACCAGGGCAATCGTGACCGAATCCACCGTCATCGTCGCTTCCTTCATCGCCTGGCCATGCACTCCCCGCTGACCGGGCAGGGCCGGACCTGCACCACCGGTCAGGTCCTTACGCGGGTTCACAAGGGTGAGGAAATGATCTGGCGCAACGGGGGCGTGCAAGGGCGCGTTTTGACGCAGGAAATGCGAATGAGTCGCGGTTGCCGGATCAGATCAGGGGATCGGCATCGTCGGCGTACCGCTCTTCTTTCCACGGATCGGCGTCGTTGTGGTAGCCGCGCACCTCCCAATAGCCGGGCCGGTCCTCGGCGGCGAAGGTGATGCGCTTGACCCACTTGGCGCTCTTCCAGAAATAAAGCTTCGGCACCACCGCGCGCAGCGGCCCGCCGTGGTCGAGGGTGAGGGGCTCCCCCTCCCAATGGGTGGCCAGCAGCACGTCCGCGTCGTCGAAGGCGGCCAGGGGTATGTTGGTGGTGTAGGTGTCGTAGGACTGGAACAGCACGAAGCGCGCTTCCGGCGCCGGACGCACGACCGACAGCAGGTGGCGGGCGGCGATGCCGCGCCAGCGGTTGTCGTAGCGCGACCAGGTGGTGACGCAGTGGATGTCCGACACGCTCTCCGCCTGCGGCTGTGCGGCGATGTCGTCGGCCTTCCACACCACGGGGTTCTCCACCAGCCCGTCGACGGTGAGACGCCACAGCCGCGGGTCGATGCGCGGCTGCACGCCCAGGTCCAGCACCGGCCAGGTCTTCACCGTGTGCTGGCCGGGCGGCAGGCGGTCGAGGGCCGGGTCCGCCGTCGCGCCGGTCAGGCCGCGGCCGTCGCGCGCCCATTGCTCCTTGGTTGCGATCAGCTTGCGGTTGATCTCGTCGGTCATGACCGCTGCTCCCCCTGCCGGTTTCCGTCCGCCAGCCACTCCGCCACGCCCTCGGCCGCCCGCACGCCGCCGGCGAAGCAGGCTTGCAGCAGGTAGCCGCCGGTCGGCGCCTCCCAGTCCAACATCTCGCCCGCCACGAAGGTGCCGGGCAGCGCCGTCAGCATCAGCCGCTCGTCCACCGCGTCGAAGCGCACGCCGCCGGCCGAGGAGATGGCGCGGTCCAGCGGCCGCACCCCGGTGACCGGGATCGTCAGCTCCTTCAGGCGCAGGGCCAGCGCCGCGGGATCGGCCAGCTCGTCGCGGGTGGCGAACTCGCGCAGCAGGGCGGCGCGCGGGCCGGTGAGGGCGAACGCCTTCTTCAGGAAGGTGGCCAGGGATTCCGCACCGCGCCGCGCCGTGCGCCGGCGCACCTCCGCCGCCTCCAGGTCGGGCAGCAGGTCGAGGCCGAGCGCCGCCCAGCCGTCGCGCTCCACCGCGTCGCGCAAGGGGGCGCTGAGGGCGTAGACGGCGCCGCCCTCGACGCCGGTGTCGGTGATGACGAACTCCCCCTTCACGCGCCGGCCCCCCAGGGTCAGGGCCGCGGGCTTGACCGGCTGCCCCGCGAAGCGTTCGCGCAGGTGATCGGACCATGGCACCTCGAACCCGACGTTGGCCGGGCGCAACGGCTCCACCGCCACGCCGCGGGCGGCGAGGATGTCCGTCCAGGTCCCGTCGGAGCCGGTGCGCGGCCAGCTCGCCCCGCCCGCGGCCAGCACCGCGGCGCGCGCGTGGACGCTCACCGCCGCACCCGCGCCGTCCAGGAAGCGCAGGGTGCCGTCCTCGCTCCATCCCAGCCAGCGGTGGCGGGTGTGCAGCGTCACCCCCATCCCGGCGAGCCGGCGCAGCCAGGCGCGCACCAGCGTCGACGCCTTCATCTGCACGGGGAAGACGCGGCCCGACGTGCCGACGAAGGTTTCCACCCCCAGCCCGGCGGCCCAGGCGCGCAGGTCCTCCGGCCCGAAGCGTTCCAGCCAGCCGGCAATGATCCGCCGCCGCGCGCCGTAGCGGTCGAGGAAGGCGTGCAGGGGTTCGGAATGGGTGAGGTTCAGCCCGCCGCGCCCGGCCAGCAGCAGCTTGCGCGCGGGGGTGGGCATGCGCTCGAACACCCGCACGGTCAGGCCGGCGCCGGCCAGCCGCTCCGCCGCCATCAGCCCGGCCGGTCCGGCCCCCACCACCGCCACGTCACACCGGATGTCGCCCTGGAGAGTGTCGCTCAACGCCGTGTCCCAACCTGTTCAGGGGTGTTTGCGACGGCCTGTGCCGTGCGCGCCCGGCGCGCCCGGCGCGCCGCTGCCATAGGTGCACCGGCCGCCCCGAACCGCAAGCCCCTCGCGTGGGCACCCTCCGGTTCCAGCCGCCGTCAGCCGGCGATGACCACGATGTCGGTGTGGCCAAGAGTGCGGACGTTGAGGGTGGCGATGGCCACCGCCGCGCCCGCGCCGGTGCCGTCGGCGTCGAACGACAGCACCCCCGTGGCGGTGTCGAAGACGAAGGCGGCCTCGGCCGAGGCGGGGTTGTCCAGCGCGAAGAGGGCGGCCGACAGGGTGCCCGCGGCGATCCGCCCGAAGTTGGCGCTGACCACCTCGATCCGGTCGATGCCCGCCTCGAAGTCGGCGATCACCGCGATTCCGTCCCCCGGCGCCGCCAGGCGGAAGGCGTCGGCTCCCGCCCCGCCGTACAGCGTGTCCGTGCCGCGGTTGCCCACCAGCAGGTCGTCGCCGGCGCCGCCGTAGAGCACGTCGTCGCCCTGGCCGCCGAACAGCGTGTCCGCCCCGGAACCGCCGAACAGCACGTCGTTGCCCTGGTTGCCGTACAGCGCGTCATCGCCGAGGTTGCCATAGAGCACGTCGTCGCCGAGGTTGCCGTACAGTCGGTCGGCGTCCTGGCCGCCGAAGACGGTGTCGTTGCCCTGGCCACCGAACAGCACGTCGTCGCCGCGGTTGCCGTACAGCACGTCGTCGCCCTGATTGCCGAACACGGTGTCGTCGCCGTCGCCGGCGAAGACCGTGTCATCGCCCGCCATGGCGCTGATGAGGTCGGGGCCGCTGCCGCCGCTCAGCAGGTCGCTCGCCGTTGTCGGGCCGGGCCGGGCCGGGGCGGGATCGGAGGGCGCCGGATCGGGCGGTGGCGGGGGCGGGGCGGGCGGGGTGTGGGTCAGCGTCACGTCGTTGCCGTCGCCGCCGACGTAGCTGATCGTGAAGACGTAGCCGCCCGCGGTGAAGCTCGCCCCTTCGGTCAACCCGGCGAAGGTGCCGGAGACGGCGTCGGCGCCGTCGTTGTCGATGATCGTGAAGGTGGCGGAGGCCGGCGGCACGAAGGAATCGAGCAGCAGCGTTGACAGGGTGGCGCCGCCCAGCGCCACCGTGCCGTTGACGACGATCCGGTCATAGGTGCCGATGGCGGTCCCGGCGAGTTCCTGCCGGAAGACGGCACCGGTGGTGAAGATCAGGTCGCCGGTGGTCAGGGTGCCGGGGCTGGCGCCGGCGCTGAGCGTGCCGCCGCTCTGCACCGTCACCCCGCCGGCGATGGCGCCGCTGCCGCCCAGGGTGCCGCCGCCGGCCACCGTCACGCCCGAGGCGAGGGAGCCGTCGACCCGCAGCGTTCCCCCGGTGACCGTCGTGGTGCCCGTGTGGGTGTTGGCACCCGTCAGGGTCAGGGTACCGGCGCCCAGCTTGGTCAGCGTGCCGGTGCCGACGACGTTGCCGTCGAAGGTGGCATCGTCGGAGCGGTCGAAGGTGACCGCGGCGTTGTTGGTGATGGTGCCGCCGATCGACCCGGTGGTGGCGCCGTCGCCGATGCGCAGGGTGCCGGCGTTGACCGTGGTCCCGCCGGTGTGCGTGTTGGCGCCCGTCAGGGTCAGGGTGCCCGTGCCGTCCTTGATCACCGACCCGGTGCCGGAGATGGCGCCATCGACGGTGACGCTGTCAGAGCGGTTGAAGGTGACCGTGGCGTTGTTGGTGATGGGACCGGTAACGGCTCCGGTGGTGCCTCCGTCGCCGATGCGCAGCGTGCCGGCACTGACCGTGGTGCCACCGGAATAGGTGTTCGCGTCCGTTAGCGTCAGCGTGCCCGCGCCCTCCTTGGTCACGCTGCCGGTGCCGGAGATCACGCCGGCGTAGGTGGTGCTGTCGGCGCGGTTGAAGACCACCGCGGCGTTGTTGGTGATGGCACCGCCGACCGATCCGGTGACGCTGCCGTTGCCGATGCGCAGGGTGCCGGCGTTGACGGTGGTGCCGCCGCTGTGGGTGTAGTTGCCCCCCAGGGTCAGGGTGCCCGCCCCTTCCTTGGTCACGCTGCCGGTGCCGGAGAGGGCGCCGGCGTGGGTGAGGGCATCGGAGCGGTCGAACACCACCGCGGCGTTGTTGGTGATGGCGCCGCTGATCGATCCTGTGGTGCCGCCGTCGCCGATGCGCAGGGTGCCGGCGCTGACGGTGGTGCCGCCGGTGTACGTGTTCGCGTTCGTCAGGGTCAGGGTGCCGGCGCCCAGCTTGGTCACCGTGCCGTTGCCGCTGATGGCGCCGACGTGCGTGAAGGAGTCGGCGCGGTCGAAAACCACGGTGAACTGGTTGTTGATGGCGCCGGAAACCGAACCGGTGGTGCCGCCGTTTCCGATCCGCAGCGGGACGGACGTGACCATCGTGCCGCCGGTGTGGGTGTTGTCACCCGTCAGGATCAGGGCGCCGGAGGCACCGATGGTCGTCAGCGCGCCGGTTCCGGACATGTTTCCGGCGTAGACCATATCGACGTCGCGGGCGAAGATGACGACGGCGTTGTTGATGATGTCGCCGCTGATCGACCCGCCGCTGCTGCCGAGGGCGCCGATCCTCAGGGCGCCGTCGCTGACCGTGGTCCCGCCGGTGTGGGTGAGGTCACCCGCCAGACTGAGGGTGCCGGCCCCCTGCTTGGTCACCGTCCCGGTGCCGGAGATCGCGCCGGAGTGGGTGACGCTGTTGGAGCGGTCGAACACCACCGCGGCGTTGTTGGTGATGGCGCCGCTGATCGATCCGGTGGTGCCGCCGTCGCCGATCCGCAGGGTGCCCGCGTCGATCCTGGTGCCGCCGGTGTAGGTGTTGTTACCGGTCAGCGTCATCGTCTCCGAGCCGTATTTGACGAAGGTGCCGGTGCCGGTGAACGTGCCGTCGATCATCACGTGCCCGGCGAAATGCAACTCACCGGAAAAGGCGGGAAGCGGACTCCACAGGATAATGTTCCCGATGAGGCCGGTCATATCGATCCGGTCACCGGATTGGGCGGCGGCGATGGTGTCCCGCAGCGAACCGGGGCCGCTGTCGTCGGTGTTGGTGACGGTGTGGACGGCCATGCCTCGATCCTCGACGACGGTTGCGGGCTCGCGCAGCGGGCCAATGCGACAGTTTATTGCGACGACCCTTTCCTATTATGTCTCCCGGGGCAAGTTTAACGAGAGGTTAAAATTCGCCGTCGGCATCGACGTCATGCGCCGGACGCAAGTATGTGTTCCCTGCCCGGTCGGTCACGGGCATCACCGCCGCCGAACACACCGCATCAGGGGTGCTCGAACGCATCATGGCCGGGGACAAGGGCAAGTATTCAGGGGCGATACGGTGACGGTATTGGCACCGCCGGTCCGATTCGGACGCCGTTCATCACGGAGGTGGCAGCGCTTTCAGCGCCCGATCAACAACCGGTTCAGGGATAGGTGCAGCCGCGCTGCCGATCACCCGGTGCCGGCCCCGTTCAAACGGGTCCCCGGAGATGGGGGGCGGAGGGATAGATCCGCACACCGTCGGCCACCGCCGTGCGGTAGAAGGTGTGGCCATTGGCCAGAAAGCCCGCCAAGCGGGCCGCCGGGATGACCACGGCGTCGATCCGCTCGGCGTCCGGCAAGCCGCGGACGTCGAATGCGATGCCGTCATCATCGGTCACGACCAGGAGGTCGATGTCCGAGCGGCCGTCGAAGGTGCCCCGCGCCCAGGAGCCGAAAAGGACGACTTCGCGTACGCCCGCCGGACGGCGGTGCGCCAGAGCCTCGCGCAGGGAAGCGACGACCGCTTCGCGCCGGCGGGCACGCGCCGCTACGGTGACGGGGGGAAGGTGGTCAGGTGCCCAGGACATGGGTCTGCACCAGATCGATCATGCGCTCGGCCGCGGCTACGGCCTCCACCGCCTGCGCCCGGGTCAGCAGGTCGGACGGAGCTATCGTCTCGTCACCCACGGGGTAGCGCGCCATGACATTGAATTGGGTGAGGACGCGGGCATCGTCCAGTGCCGTTCGGGGGATCTCCAGCGCGGCTTCCTTGCCGATGCGGTCGAGCAGGGCCACCAGGTTGTGTCCCCAAACCGACTCGGCACCGAGTGCCAGGAGTCCTGCCTTCAGGGCCTTCTCCGCCGCTTGGGACGCGGCGTAGCAGGTCCAATCGTGGCTGTCTTCCGCAAGTGCCTTGCGGGCATGAGCCAGGTCGGCCAGGGACTGTCGTATCCACGCGGCGACACGCTCGGACATGCCGAACCTCCTTCGATGACCTCCAGGGCACCGCGTCTCGTGTGCGGTGTCAAGCGGGCATGCCCCTCGATCCATGCCGCAGCATCGCTCTGCCGCATGAGGTCGTCGCACCCACGAAAAAGGGGCGCCCCCTTGCGGGAGCGCCCCTCTCGTTCGTCACGGAGGTGAGCGGCGGGCTTAGAAGCCCATGTCGCCCATGCCGCCCATGCCGCCCATGTCGCCGCCGGGCATGGCCGGAGCCTTCTTCTCCGGCTTCTCGGCGACCATGGCTTCGGTGGTGATCAGCAGACCGGCCACCGAGGCGGCGTCCTGCAGAGCGGTGCGCACCACCTTCACCGGGTCGATGATGCCGGCCTGCACCATGTTGCAGTACTCGCCCTTCTGGGCGTCGTAACCGAAGTTGGTGTCGCTCTGCTCGATCAGCTTGCCGACGATGATGGAGCCGTCGGTGCCGGCGTTGTAGGCGATCTGACGGATCGGGGCCTGCAGGGCGCGGCGCACGATGTCGATGCCGACGCGCTGGTCGTCATCGGCCGGCTTCAGCGACTCCAGGGCCTTGGCGGCGTACAGGAGCGCGGTGCCGCCACCGGCGACGATGCCCTCCTCGACCGCCGCACGGGTGGCGTGCATGGCGTCGTCGACGCGGTCCTTGCGCTCCTTCACCTCGATCTCGGTGGCGCCGCCGACGCGGATGACGGCCACGCCGCCGGCCAGCTTCGCCAGACGCTCCTGCAGCTTCTCGCGGTCGTAGTCCGAGGTGGTCTCCTCGATCTGGGCGCGGATCTGCGTGCAGCGGGCCTGGATGTCCTCCTTCGAGCCGGCGCCGTCGACGATCGTGGTGTTCTCCTTGGAGATCACGACCTTCTTGGCGGTGCCGAGCATGTCGATGGTGACGTTCTCCAGCTTGATGCCCAGGTCTTCGCTGATGACCTGGCCGCCGGTCAGGATGGCCATGTCCTCCAGCATCGCCTTGCGGCGGTCACCGAAGCCCGGCGCCTTCACGGCCGCGACCTTCAGGCCGCCGCGCAGCTTGTTCACCACCAGGGTGGCCAGGGCCTCGCCCTCGACGTCCTCGGCGATGATCAGCAGCGGACGGGAGGACTGCACCACCGACTCCAGAACCGGCAGGAGCGCCTGCAGGCCCGACAGCTTCTTCTCGTGGAGCAGGATGAAGGGGTTCTCCAGCTCGCAGATCATCTTGTCGGCGTTGGTGATGAAGTACGGGCTGAGGTAGCCGCGGTCGAACTGCATGCCCTCGACGACCTCAAGCTCGGTCTCGAGCGACTTGGCCTCTTCGACCGTGATGACGCCCTCGTTGCCGACCTTCTCCATGGCGCGGGCGATCATCTCGCCGATCTCGGCCTCGCCGTTGGCGGAGATGGTGCCGACCTGGGCGATCTCGCCGTTGGTGGTGACCTTCTTGGCGCGCGCCTTGATGTCGTTCACGACGGTCTCGACCGCCATGTCGATGCCGCGCTTCAGGTCCATCGGGTTCATGCCGGCGGCCACGGCCTTCACGCCCTCGCGGACGATGGCCTGGGCGAGAACGGTCGCCGTGGTGGTGCCGTCGCCGGCCAGGTCGTTCGTCTTCGACGCGACCTCACGCACCATCTGGGCGCCCATGTTCTCGAACTTGTCGGCCAGCTCGATCTCCTTGGCGACGGTGACGCCGTCCTTGGTGATGCGCGGCGCGCCGAACGACTTCTCGATGACGACGTTGCGGCCCTTCGGGCCCAGGGTGACCTTCACCGCATCGGCCAGGATGTCCACGCCGCGCAGCATCTTCTCGCGCGCACCGGTGGAGAACTTGACTTCCTTGGCAGCCATTGCTCGATTCCTCTGAATTCTCTAAGTGATTGGACGATCAGGAGCGTCAGAAGCCGATCAGGCTTCGATGATGCCCATGACGTCGGACTCCTTCATGATCAGGTAGTCCTCACCGTCGATCTTCACCTCGGTGCCCGACCACTTGCCGAAGAGGATGCGGTCGCCGGCCTTGACGTCGAGGGCGACGATCTTGCCGTTCTCGTCGCGGGCGCCGGGGCCGACGGCGACGATCTCGCCCTCCTGCGGCTTCTCCTTGGCGGTGTCGGGGATGATGATCCCGCCCTTGGTCTTGGTGTCGGACTCCAGACGCTTGACGACGACGCGGTCGTGCAGCGGACGGAACTTCATGATGCTTGCCTCCTGGTAGACTAAGGCGCTTTAAGGAATGCGGTGCCGGTGCCGGGTGGTGTTAGCACTCGGCGCCGGTGAGTGCCAGACAGCTAATCGAGTACCCCGGACGATTCAAGAGGCTCGTGCGGCGAAAACGCGCCGATCCCGGCAGCAGACGCCGAGTTCTGCTGCTAACGCATTGATAATGAACAAAAAGCTCCCTTGCGCGTTGTGCCCGGCGATGGCACGCTTTCTCCGAAATGACACAAAACGGGCGCCACGCCCGATCGGGAGACGCTGCCGGACGCATCGCAAACGCCTGATGTGTTGAGAGGAGACCGCGCATGGCCAATCTGGCGCTTCAGCTTCGCAACTACCGCCTGACCACCGCCGAGATCCTGTACCACATGCCCGACCACCCGGGCCTCCTGCAAAGTTACGTCTGGCAGGACCTCGACCTCGCCCCCGATTTTCCCGTGCTGCGCCGGTTCCTGGATTTCTGGCACGCCAACCTGGACGGCAAGCTGCATTCCGTGCGCCTGGCAAACCGCACCCTGGTCGCCGACGCCCGTCTGCGCGTCGCCGCGGAATGGCGTCTCCATTGAAAATCCGCCCCCGGGTACACGAATGATCAATCCCCTGTGACGGCCGTCACAGCCGCCGGGCCGCGGACTGTCTACAGTTTTAGACAACCGCGCCCGGAGCGCGGCCGGAAGGGGGATGCCATGGACGTCGGGAAGGGCGACGCAGCCGGCCGTGCCGCGGGCATGACGGGCGATCGCGACGCCGACCGGCCGGACGTCGCGGTGCCGGAGGACGAGCGGGCGGAGCGTGCCGCCGCCGTGGCCGAGGCGGTGCTGGCCGCCGCCACGCTGGGCGGGCTGGCGGTGTTCGCCGGGACGGCCGTCTATTTGCTGCGGGTGCTCGGCTGGTTCGGCTGACCGGCGGGCCGATCCGCGGCATCACCGCCGTCCGGCCGGCGGCGCGCCGTGACGACGATGCGGCGGCTGTCGACGTCCCAGTCCGTATCCTCGAAATCGCCGGCCACCCGATCCACCGTGAAGCCCGCCTCGTTCAGCATCAGCTCGGCCTCCCAGCGGAACACCATCCGCCAGTGGAAGGCGTAGTCGGTGATGCGCACGCCGCCGTCCGCCGTCATCTCCTCGTAGACGCCGTAGACGCGCTGGCGCTGGTCGGCGTCGAGGCGGCCGTGCATGGAATGGCGCACGTAGCTGTTGCCCGAGCGCGGGTCGCGGCAGGGCTGCGACACCGCCGGGGTCGGCTGGGCGTCCAGGGGCAGGATCAGCGGGTTCATCAGGTCCAGCGCCAGCACCCCGCCCGGCGCCATGTGGCGGGCCAGGGCCGCCAGCGTGCGCCGCTGGTCGTCCAGGCCGGCGATCAGCATCAGCACGTTGAAGGGCAGGGCGGCGAAGGCGATGTCGCGGCGCGGCAGGTCGAGCGACGCCGCGTCCTGGCAGACCACGCGGACACGGGCGCGCACCGCCTCCGGCTCGGCCGCCAGCTTGGCGCGCAGACGGTCCAGCATGGCCGGCGAGACGTCGACCGCGAAGACCTCCAGCCCCAGGCGCGCCAGCGGCAGGGCGAGGCGCCCGGTGCCGCAGCCCACGTCGGCGACGACGCGGCCGCTGCCGGGCGGGGCGGCGCGCACTGCCGCCTCCTTGTAGAAGGCGATGTCGCCCAGCACCGACTGGCGGGCCAGGCGGGCGACATCGTCGGCGCGCACGTCGCCGTCCTCCAGCGAGGGGTACTCGGCGTCGTAATAGACGATGGTGGCGTCGTCGGGCGGCACGCCCCGGTTCATGGGATCACGCTTTCGTCGGGGGACAAGACTCTATACCACGGCGCCGGGACCGACCGGAGCAACATGCGTTTTGTGTGAAACGCATGTTGCTCCGGCATTTTGGTAAGCGATCGGATCGCGTCAAATCGGTTCCGATTTGACGCGATCCGATCTAGGGTTGCGCGCATGATCGTCCTCGGCATCGAAACCAGTTGCGACGAGACGGCGGCGGCCGTGGTCACCGACGCGCGGGAGATCCGCGCCGACGTGGTGCTGTCCCAGATCGCCGACCACACCCCCTATGGCGGCGTGGTGCCGGAGGTGGCGGCGCGCGCGCACCTCGACCACCTCGACGGGCTGATCCGCCGCGCGCTGGACGAGGCCGGTGTCGGGCTGGACGAGCTGGACGGCGTCGCGGCCACCGGCGGGCCCGGCCTGATCGGCGGCGTCATCGTCGGCGTGCTGACGGCCAAGGCCATCTGCGCCGCCCGCCGCCTGCCCTTCGTCGCGGTCAACCACCTGGAGGGGCACGCCCTGACGGCGCGCCTGACCGACGGGGTGGCCTTCCCCTATCTGCTGCTGCTGGTGTCGGGCGGCCATTGCCAGCTTCTGGTGGTGGAGGGGGTGGGGCGCTACCGCCGGCTCGGCACCACCATCGACGATGCGGTGGGCGAGGCGTTCGACAAGACCGCCAAGCTGATCGGGCTGGGCTATCCCGGCGGCCCGCGGGTGGAGGCGGCGGCCGCCCTGGCCACCGACCCCGGCCGTTTCGCCCTGCCGCGGCCGATGGTGGGCCGGCCGGGCTGCGACTTCTCGTTCTCGGGCCTCAAGGCGGCGGTGCGGCGCATCGCCGAAGGGCTGCCCGACCCGCTGCCGGAGGCCGACCGCAACGATCTCGCCGCCGCCTTCCAGGCGACGGTGGCGGAGGTCATGGCCGACCGCTGCCGCCGCGCCATCCGCCTGTTCCGCGAGGCGCACCCGCAGGGCGGTGCCCTGGTGGTGGCCGGCGGGGTGGCGGCCAACCGGACGCTGCGCGCCCGCCTGGCGGACCTGGCCGCCGCCGAGGGACTGCCCTTCGTGGCACCGCCCCTGCGGCTGTGCACCGACAACGCGGCGATGATCGCCTGGGCCGGCGTCGAGCACCTGCGCCTGGGCCGCAGCGACCCGCTGGACTTCGCCCCCCGCCCGCGCTGGCCGCTGGACCCCGCGGCCGGGCCGGCCATCGGCCGTCCCGGCGTCGGGGCGGGGGTGAAGGCTTAGCCTGCGCCTACGCCTACGCCATGGGCTGGCGGTAGGGGTTGACGCGGATCTCGACCCGGCGGTTCATGGCGCGGCCCTCGGCCGTGGCGTTGCTGGCCACCGGGTTGTTGATGCCCTGGCCCACCGCCAGGATGCGGGCGGGCTGCACGCCGCGGCTGATCAGGTGGTTGGCCACGGCGGTGGCGCGCTGCTCCGACAGGCGCTGGTTGTAGGCGGCGTTGCCGGTGCTGTCGGTGTAGCCGATGATGTCGATGGTGGTCTGCGGGTTGGCGGTCAGCACCCGCGCCACCTCGTCCAGCGACTGCTGCGCCTGCGGCATCAGGGCCGCCGAATCATGGGCGAAGGTGACGCCGCTGGGCACCGTCAGGACGATGGTCTCCTGCTGGCGCTCCACGGCCACCGGGGTGCCCGCCAGTTCGCGGCGGAGCTGCTGTTCCTGGTTGTCCATGTAGTAACCGACGGCACCGCCGGCGAGCGCGCCGATGCCGGCGCCGATCAGGGCGCGCTGGCGCCGTTCCACGGCGTCGCGGCCGGTGAGCGCGCCCACCGCGGCGCCGCCCAGCGCCCCCAGGACGGCGCCGCCGCCGGTGTTGCCGATGCCGCCCTGCTGGCCGCCGGTCTGGCAGCCGGCAAGCCCGGTGGCGAGGGCGGCGGCGAGAAGGGCGGCGGTGGCGGTCGTGCGTTGCGGCATGGTGGTCTCCTTTTTTTCCCCATGTGAAGCGGCCCGTCCGGCGCCGGGGCGGACGGGTTCGTGACTACAACGCTTCAGCCGCCGTTTTGTTTTGCTTTTGCGGTCCGGCGTCCGCTCGCCTATGGATGGCGGACCGGACGCAGCGGGGAGGGCGGGGCATGACGGAGGACGTACGGCGGGTCGGCGTCGTCGGCGGCGGCGCGTGGGGGACGGCGATGGCGCTGGCGGCCCTGCGCGCCGGGCGGGAGACCGTGCTGTGGGCGCGCGAGCCGGCGGTGGTGGAGGCCATCCGGCGCGACCGCGAGAACCGCGACTATCTGCCGGGCGTGCCCCTGCCGGCCGAGCTGGAGGCCACCGCCGACCCGGCGGGGCCGGCGGGCTGCGACGCCGTGCTGCTGGTCACCCCGGCGCAGCACCTGCGCAGCGTCGCCGCGCGCCTGGCGCCGCACCTGAAGCCCGGCACGCCGGCGGTGATCTGCGCCAAGGGCATCGAGATCGGCACCCGGGCGCTGATGACCGAGGCGGTGGCCGCCGTGCTGCCGCCGGGCACGCCGCTGGCCGTGCTGTCCGGCCCGACCTTTGCCGCGGAGGTGGCGCGCGGCCTGCCGACCGCCGTCACGCTCGCCTGCGCCGACGCGGCGCTGGGTGCACGCCTGCTGGAAGCCCTGGGCAGCCTGACCTTCCGGCCCTATCTGACGGACGACGTGATCGGCGCGCAGGTCGGCGGCGCGGTCAAGAACGTGCTGGCCATCGCCTGCGGCGTCGTCGTCGGCCGGCGCCTGGGCGACAACGCGCGGGCCGCCCTGATCACCCGCGGCCTGGCCGAGATCACCCGCCTGGCCGTGGCGCTGGGCGGCCGGCCGGAGACGCTGATGGGCCTGTCGGGCCTGGGCGACCTGACGCTCACCTGCTCCAGCCTGCAGTCGCGCAACATGTCGCTGGGGGCGGCGCTGGGCGAGGGGCGGGCCCTGGACGACGTGCTGGGCGAGCGGCGCTCGGTGGCGGAGGGCGTCTACACCGCCCGCGCCGTGGTGGCCCTGGCCGGCCAACTGGGCGTGGACATGCCGATCTGCCGGGCCGTCGACGCCATCCTGACCGGCGGCGCCGGCGTGGACGAGACCATCCGCGGGCTGCTGTCGCGGCCGTTCCGCGAAGAGGAAGGATAGGACGTGAGCGACGCGAGCGATGGAACGACTCCGCCGGCCGGGCGCACCTGCGGCGACTGCACCCTGTGCTGCAAGCTGATGGGGGTGCCCGAGCTGAAGAAGCCCGCCGCCCGCTGGTGCGCGAGCTGCGACCGCGGGACCGGCTGCACCGTCTACGCCGAGCGGCCGCCGTCGTGCCGCAACTTCGAGTGCTTCTGGCTGATGGACGCGGGCTTTCCCGACGATCTGCGGCCCGACCGCATCCACGCGCTGGCCGCCTTCAACGACACCCCCGACAGCGCCGTCCTGCACGTCGACCCCGCCCACCCCGGCGCCATGGGCAGCGCGCCCGTCGACGCCCTGATCCGCGCCCTGCTCAAGGTCTATTCCCGCGTCTTCGTGCTCTGCGGCAAGGAAAGCGCCATGCTGACGCGGTGAGCCGGCGGTGTTCCCCCTGCCACCGGTGCGGGCGTTTGCCAGAGGGCTGCCGCTTGCGCTAGGGTCCCCCGTCCGAAAGGGGAGGGAGACACCATGCTGTTCATGTTCCATTGCGTTGACAAGGCCGGGGCCGCCGAGGTGCGCAGCGCCAACCGGGCCGCCCATCTGGCCTATCTGGAGGCCAACGCCGACCGTCTGTTCGCGGCCGGGCCGCTGCTGAGCGACGACGGCACGGGCATGGTCGGCAGCCTGCTGATCGTGGACTGCGCCGACCGCGCTGCGGCGGACGCCTTCGCCGCCGCCGACCCCTACGCCGCGGCGGGCCTGTTCGAACGCGTCGAGATCCGGCCGTGGCGCCGCGTCTTCCCGAAGGGCTGAGCGGAAGGACCGGTGCCATGGCCCGCTGGCTGCTGAAGTCCGAGCCCTTCAAGTATTCCTGGGACCGCATGGTCGCCGACGGCACCACCCACTGGGATGGCGTGCGCAACCACCAGGCGTCCAACAACCTGAAGGCCATGCGGGTCGGCGACCGCGCCTTCTTCTACCATTCGAACGACGGGCTGGCGGTGGTCGGCGTGGTGGAGGTGGCGCGGGAGTATTACCCCGACCCCTCCGACCCCGCGGGAAGGTTCGGCATGGTCGACGTGCGCGCGCTGATGCCGGTGAAAACGCCGGTGACCCTGAAGCAGATGAAGGCCGACCCGCTGCTGCAGGGCATGGCCCTGGTGCGCCAGTCCCGCCTGTCCGTGTGTCCGGTCAGCGACGACGAGTGGGCGCACGTGTGCGCCCTCGCAGGGATCGACGCGTAGCCCGGCACCCATCGTCCGGTCCGGAACGCCCCCGTTCCGGGCCGGTGCCGGAAACGCGGATCGCAGACGGCCGTATCACACCGCCGGTTCGTGCCGGATCTCGATGGCTTCGGCGCGGATTTCGATGGTTTCGGCGAAGTCGTTCACCGCGCGCGCCATGCGGCGCGCCAGCGCCTGCACCTCGGCCGCGGCGGTGGCGTAGCCGGCGGCGTCCTGCGGCACGGCGCTCAGCGTCGCGTCGATCACCATCAGGTTGGTGCGGTTGGTGATCCGCGTCAGGCGGCCGGTCAGGTCGCTGCCGTCGGAGGAACCGTCCGCGCTGGTGCTGGTGGTCATGGAAAGGACCGTGGGCTGTGATGAGACCGTCAGCCGTCACCCTAACGCCCGTCGGTTAATGGGGTCTTAAGCGTTCGGCGGAGGGTATGATGCCAAAGGCGGTGCGGCATGACGACGCACCCTTTCCCGCGCTGCGTCAACGGCTTGCCGGGACGGTCGCGCTGCATTGCAGCATAAGGGCGTCCCGCGGAACGCGACCGCGAGGAACGATCGGCCCGTGCGACTTGTCGCGGCTCGGCCTTGTGTGGATAATGCCGGCCAAACGGGGCGGCAACCGGTCGTTCCGGAGTGCCCGAAGGGCCTAACCAGAAGTCAGCGGGGGATACGCGTACAAATGACCGACACGAACACCTTTTTCCCGGTCACGCCCGAGGTCGCCGCGGCGGCCTGGGTCGACGAGGCTGCTTACGCGCGCATGTACGAGCAGTCCATCGCGGACCCCGATGCCTTCTGGGGTGAGCACGGCAAGCGCGTCGACTGGATCAAGCCCTACACGAAGGTCAAGGACGTCGACTTCAACGGCGACGTCCACATCCGCTGGTTCTACGACGGGACGCTGAACGTCTCCGCCAATTGCATCGACCGCCACCTGGCGACGCGCGGCGACCAGATCGCCATCATCTTCGAAGGTGACGATCCTTCGGTGTCCAGGAACATCACGTACAAAGAGCTGCACGAGCAGGTCTGCCGCATGGCGAACGTGATGAAGAAGCACGGCGTCAAGAAGGGCGATCGCGTCACCATCTACCTGCCGATGATCCCCGAGGCGGCCTACGCGATGCTGGCCTGCACGCGCATCGGTGCCATCCATTCGGTGGTGTTCGGCGGCTTCTCGCCCGACAGCCTGAAGGACCGCATCGTCGACTGCGACAGCCACTTCCTGATCACCGCCGACGAGGGCCTGCGCGGCGGCAAGAAGGTGCCCCTGAAGGCCAACGCCGACAAGGCGGTCACCGCCGCGCCCAGCATCAAGAACGTGCTGGTCGTCAAGCACACCGGCGGCAACGTGGCGTGGACCGAGGGCCGCGACCTGTGGCTGCATGAAGAGGCCGCCACCGTGTCCGCCGACTGCCCGCCGGAGGAGATGAGCGCCGAGGACCCCCTGTTCATCCTCTACACCTCCGGCTCCACCGGCAAGCCCAAGGGTGTGCTGCACACCACCGGCGGCTATCTCGTCTACGCCTCGATGACGCACCAGTACGTCTTCGACTACAAGGACGGTGAGGTCTACTGGTGCACCGCGGACGTGGGCTGGGTTACCGGCCACAGCTACATCATCTACGGGCCGCTCGCCAACGGCGCCACGACGCTGATGTTCGAAGGCGTGCCGACCTATCCGGACGTGTCGCGTTTCTGGCAGGTGATCGACAAGCACAAGGTCAACATCTTCTACACCGCCCCCACCGCCATCCGGTCGCTGATGCGCGAGGGTGAGGGCCCGGTGAAGACGACGTCGCGCGCCTCGCTGCGCGTGCTGGGGTCGGTGGGCGAGCCGATCAACCCCGAGGCGTGGCTGTGGTATTACAACGTGGTCGGCGACGCCCGTTGCCCGATCGTCGACACCTGGTGGCAGACCGAGACGGGCGGCATCCTGATCACCCCGCTGATCGGTGCCATCGGCCAGAAGCCGGGTTCGGCGACCAAGCCGTTCTTCGGCGTCAAGCCGGTCGTCGTCGACAACGAGGGCCAGCTTCTGGAAGGCGAGACCGAGGGCAACCTCTGCATCGCCGATTCCTGGCCCGGCCAGATGCGCACGGTCTACGGCGACCACGAGCGCTTCGTCCAGACCTACTTCTCGACCTTCGCCGGCAAGTACTTCACCGGTGACGGCTGCCGGCGCGACGCCGACGGCTACTACTGGATCACCGGCCGCGTCGACGACGTCATCAACGTGTCCGGCCACCGCATGGGCACGGCCGAGATCGAGAGCGCGCTGGTCGCCCACCCCAAGGTCGCCGAGGCGGCCGTGGTCGGCTACCCGCACGACCTCAAGGGCCAGGGCATCTACGCCTACGTCACGCTCAACGCCGGTGAGACGCCGTCGGAAGAGCTGCGCAAGGAACTGGTGGCCTGGGTGCGCAAGGAGATCGGTCCGATCGCCTCGCCCGACCTGATCCAGTGGGCTCCCGGCCTGCCGAAGACCCGTTCGGGCAAGATCATGCGCCGCATCCTGCGCAAGATCGCCGCGAACGAGCACGACGCGCTGGGCGACACCTCGACGCTGGCCGATCCGACGGTGGTCAACGAGCTGGTCGACAACCGCATGAACCGCGCCTGATCCGCCCGCACGCGGACCATAGACGGTGGATCTGCCGACCGGGGGCCCTTCGCGGCCCCCGGTTCCGTTTCGCAACCCGGTGTGTCCTACTTGGCGTCGCCGAGCAGCGGCAGGATGTCGATCTCGGGCGCCGGGAAGATCTCCATCCGGTGCTCGCTGACCCCCAGCGCTTCGGGATCGGCGGTGGCCACATCGGCATGGGGGTCCAGAAGGGCTCGCTCCGTCGGAAGCGTCGGCAGCTCGCTCAGGTCTCCATCCGATGCCGGACGATGGTCGGCTGCGTCGAGCGGTGCGGTGGGGTCGTTGGTGGCGGCCGCGGCGGCGGCCGACAGCATCGGCGTGAAGGCCAGGGCGGCGGCGGTCAACAGGAGGGTAAAAGCCTTGCGCATGGAAGGCGTCCTTTCCGGTCCGATCCATTCGGGAATTGACCAGTAAACGCCGGCCTGACCACCCCTGTTCCCGAATCGCCGCCGAACATGACGAAAGGGCCGGAGGCGTACGCCTCCGGCCCTCGACTTGTAACGTCCGGCCGATGGTCGGTGTTACTGCTCGATGACATCATCCCGGTCCGAGTCGACAGCGCTCGGCTGCTCGATGGTCACATCGCCGGGCTCGTTGGCGCCGAAGGTGTCGACGTCATCACCCGTGGCGGGGTCCTGCGCGAGGCTGTCGTCCTGCGTGCGCAGGTCGTCGGACGCGGCCGGATCACCCGCACCGAAGGTGTCGGTGCCGGTGCCGAGACCCTCGCCCTCGGCGAAGCCCTCATCCCCGGCGACGCCCTGGTTCCCGGCCCCGGCCTCAGCGTTCCAGTCCTCGGTCACGGCCGGATCGCCGACGTCGGCGGTGTCGTCATCGAACGCCTCGCCCTCGGCGAAACCCTCATTCTCCTGGCTCCAGCCCTCCTCGGTGGCGGCGGCGCCCTGCTCGTCCAGCAGGATGCGGTCCTCGGCACCCATGGCGGTGTCGCCGCCGATGCCGGAGCCCTGCTCCATGGTGGTCTGGTTCTTGTGCATGCCGTCGCCCCCGGCCATGGCGGGGGCGGCGCTCAGGCCGAGGCCCAGCATCAGCGCGGCGGTCGCGGTCATGGTCTGCTTCAGCATTGGAAACTCCCTTCGGATTGCTCCGCTTGACCGGTGGGTTCCGGTCGTACGGGTCAGGCAACAGGGAGGGCGGCGGAGGGTTCCGGTCAAATGTCGGCGCCGTCCAGCAGGCTGCGGACGAAGGCGGGCACCACCGCCGTCGCGAGTCCGTGGATGCTGCGGGCGAATTCCGTCGCTCCGGCCGACGGTTCCAGGTTCAGTTCCACTGTTTGGGCGCCGTATCGGCCGGCTTCGGCCACGAAGCCGGCGGCGGGATAGACGTTGCCGGAGGTGCCGATGGACACGAAAAGGTCACAGCCGGCGAGCGCCTCGCCGATGCGGTCCATCTGATAGGGCATCTCGCCGAACCACACCACGTCCGGGCGCAACCCTCCCGCACGGGCGCAGGCGGGGCAGACGTCCTCCATCGACAGGTCGCCGCGCCACTCCGTCACCGTGCGGCAGCGGACGCAGACGGCCTTCAGCAGCTCGCCGTGCATGTGGATCAGGTTGCGGCTGCCGGCGCGCTCGTGCAGGTCGTCGATGTTCTGGGTGACCACCAGCACGCCGCCGCCCCAGCGCCGCTCCAACTCGGCCAGGGCGGCATGGGCGGCGTTGGGCCGCACCGCCGGGTCCAGCAGGCCGCGCCGGCGGGCGTTGTAGAACTCCTGCACCCGGCGCGGGTTGCGGGCGAACGCCTCGGGCGTCGCCACGTCCTCCAGCCGCACCGTGGCCCAGATGCCGTCGGCGTCGCGGAAGGTGTGCAGCCCCGATTCGCGCGAGATCCCCGCGCCGGTGAGGACGACGATGGACGCGGTGCGGTGAAGCGGCATGGGCACTCCGGCGGCCGGTGTGGTAAAGAATTGGCTGTTGATGCCAACGAAAACGCGGGGGAGGCGGGATGGTCAAGGTCCTGTTCGTGTGCACCGGCAACATCTGCCGTTCGCCCACCGCCGAAGGGGTGTTCCGCCACCTGGTCCGCGAGGCCGGGCTGGACGGCCGCATCGCCACCGACTCCGCCGGCACCACCGATTACCACGCGGGCGAGCCGCCGGACCCGCGCAGCCGGTCGGCGGCGCGCCGGCGCGGGGTCGATCTGTCCGATCTGCGGGCACGGGCGGTGACGGAACAGGATTTCCACACCTTCGACTACGTGCTGGCCATGGACCGCGGGCACCTTGCCCGGCTTCGCCACCTCGCCCCCGACGGCGCTGCCGCGACCGTCCGCCTGTTCCTGGACTACGCCCCCGAGGCACCGCGGCGCGAGGTGCCCGATCCCTACTACGGCCAGGGCGACCACTTCACCGAGGTGCTCGACCTGGTGGAGGCCGGGGCGCGCGGTCTGCTCGACCACATCCGCCGCGAGCGGTTGTAGGGCCATGACCCTGACCGCCGACCGGCGCGCCGCCATCGAGCGGGCCGCCGGCAGCGCCGTGGCGGCGGTGGCGCCGCTGGCCGGCGGGCACAACGCGGTGCTGCTGCGGGTGCGGCTGGCCGACGGCCGCACGCTGGTCGCCAAGGCGGGCCGGGGACTTGAGCCGGAAGGCTTCATGCTGCGCCACCTGGCCGCCCGCACCGCTCTGCCGGTGCCGGCGGTGCACCACGCCGACGACACCCTGCTGGTGATGGACCATGTGGACGGCGGCGACTCCGTCACACCGGCGGCGGAGGAGCACGCGGCGGAGTTGGTCGCCGCCCTGCACGGCGTCACCGCCGACCGCTACGGCTTCCCGCGCGATACCGTCATCGGACCTCTGCCGCAGCTCAACGGCGAGTCCGACGATTGGATCGCCTTCTTCCGCGACCGGAGGCTGCTGCACATGGGACGGGCGGCCCTGGCCGAGGGGCGCATCGACGCCGCGCTCATGGCCGGGCTGGAGCGACTCGCCGCCCGCCTCCCCGAGCTGATCGGCACCCCGGCTCCGCCGGTCCTCATCCACGGCGATCTCTGGGGCGGCAATGTGCTGGTGCGCGGCGGGCGCGTCGCCGGTTTCATCGATCCGGCGCTCTATCACGCGGATGCGGAGATCGAGCTGGCCTTCACCACCCTGTTCTCCACCTTCGGCACGCCATTCTTCCGCCGTTACGATGCCATCCGGCCGCTGCGCCCCGGCTTCTTCGAGGTGCGGCGGGACCTGTACAACCTGTACCCGCTGCTGGTGCACGTGCGCCTGTTCGGCGGTTCCTACGGCGCCGCGGTGCGCCGTACGGTGACCCGGTTCGCCGGCCCATAGCAAAGGTATCGGGCGACACAATCGTATCCATGATGCGCAATGTTCGCACCGGCCGACGCGACAGCGAGGGCGCGCATGGGGTATGGTGGCCGGCCATGACCCAACCGGAGCACCGCGTTTGGAATCGCGTTCGGACGGCCCGGCCCCTCGCGGGGTCCTCGACGGCATCGCCCTGTTCGACCGTTTTTCGGCGGAGGAACGGGACGCCGTGGCGGCGCGCGGGCGCGTCGTCACCGTCGACCCCGGCACCGTGCTGGTGCGCGAGGGGGAGGAGGGCGACGCCCTCTATGTCCTGCTGGACGGCGTGGTGCGCATCCTGCGCCGCGACCCCGCCGGCCACGCGGTGGAGGTGGCGCGCCGCCACCCCGGCGACTGCTTTGGCGAGATCGCGCTGATCGACGGCGGTCCGCGCTCCGCGACCGTGGTGGCGGCGACGCCGCTGCGCCTCTTCGTGCTGGAGCGCACGCAGTTCCTCGACCTGGTGGTGCCGTCCCCGGAGCTGTTGGCGAAGCTGATGCGCGAGCTGTGCCGCAAGCTCCGCGACGCTTCCGACCGGCTGGCGCGTGAGGATCTGGACGGCCGGATGCGCGCGGCGGAGGCGGAACTGGCCCGCCACCGCTCGATCGTCCAGGCGGTCACCGGTCTGGCGCACGAACTGAACACGCCGCTGGGCGTCTGCGTCACCACCGCCAGCCACATCGAGACGCTGGCCGAAGACGGGCAGGGCGCGGCGGCGGATTTCATTGAGCCCGCCCGCATGCTGCGCTCCAACCTGGGCCGCGCGGTGGCGCTGGTGGAGGCGTTCACCGCCATCGCCGCCGGGCCGCACACCGAGCCGCCGGAGACGCTCGACCTGGTCGAGGCGGCGGAACACGCGGCGGCGCTGTTCGCCATGGACCACCCGTCCGCCCGCCTCACCGTGGCGGTGACCGCGCCCGGCGATGGCCCCTGCCGCTGGCGCGGCGCCCGGGTCCACCTGGAACGCACCCTGTTCGAACTGTTCGCCAACGCCGCCCACCACGCCTATCCGGCGGCCGGCGGGGCGGTGGAGGTGAGCGTCGTCGCCGCCATGCTGGACGGCCGTCCCGCCTGGGCGCTGGCGGTCAGGGACCACGGCCCCGGCATTCCCGCCGAGGCGCGGGCCCGCCTGTTCGACGCCTTCTTCACCACGGCGCGCGCCCGCGGCCACAAGGGCCTGGGGCTCACCATCGTCTACAACACCGTCACCGGTCCGCTGGGCGGGCGCGTGACGCTCGACTCCCGGCCGGGTGCCGGGACGGCGGTGACACTGACGCTGCCGCAGGCGGAGTGACGGCGCCCTCAGGTTTCCGGATCGTCGTCGGTCAGCAACGGGCGGCGCGCGTCGCGGCGGATGTCCTCGAGCCGCCGGGCCAGGACGTCGCGGCGGCGGATCATCTCGTCCAGGTCGTCCAGTTCCGCAGCTTCCCGGCACGCCTCGCGGAAGTCCTTCTCCTCCTCCAGGCGGACCAGCAGGACCTTGTAGGAATCGGCGATGCGCGCGAGGTGGCGCTGGGCCCCGTGCAGGGCGCGGGCGAGCTGGGCGCGCTCCTCGGTGGAGGCCCGCATGATGCGGGCCAGTTCCCCCTGCTGGCGACCCGCGTCACGGATCAGCCGTGCCAGGCGGTAGCGTTGGAGATCGACGACCTTGGCGACGGGGGTGACGGCCATCGGCCCCTCCATCCGTGGGTGCCCCGGAAGCCGCACGGCACCGGCCGGCACCGGGAGGGGCGCCCGCCCGGCCCGGACAAGGGGTCGGAAGGGAGCATTGTCCATAGGAATCCGGTGCTGCGCAACCCTTACGTCGACCAGCGGGTTCCGGGCAACCGGACGGTGAATACCGCGCCTGCGATACCGCCATCAGGTCGATAGCGGTTGGCGGCGACGAGGGTGCCGCCGTGCGCCTCGACGATCTGGCGCGAGATGCTGAGACCGAGGCCGGAATGGGTTCCGAACTTTTCCCCGGCCGGGCGCTCGGAGTAGAACCGCTCGAAGATGGCCTCCTCCTTGCCCTCGGGGATGCCGGGGCCGTCGTCGCTCACGGTGACGACGACGCATCCCGCAGGGTCGCGCCGCGCCGCCAGTCGGACCGGCGCGTCCGGCGGCGAGAAGGAGAGGGCGTTGGCGATCAGGTTGCGGAACACCTGGGTCAGCCGCCCTTCCAGCCCCGGAACGGTGAGGTCGGCGTCGGGCGCCAGCTCCACCGTCAGGCGCGGCGGCCCGTCCGGGGTGCCGTCGGCCTTCAGCTCCGCCTTGAGCTGGGCCAGCATGGTCAGCATGGCGCCGACGTCGACCGGCTCCGGCTCGGCCCGGCTCAGTTCGGCGTCCAGGCGGGAGGCGTTGGAGATGTCGCTGATGAGGCGGTCCAGGCGCTGCACGTCGTCAGCGATGATCGCCATCAGCCGCTCGCGCCGCTCCGGGTCCTTGACGATGGTCGCGGTTTCCACCGCGCTGCGCAGGGAGGTCAGGGGATTCTTGATCTCGTGGGCGACGTCGGCGGCGAAGCGTTCGATGGCGTCCATGCGGGCCCACAGCTCCCCCGTCATGGCGCGCAATGCTCCGGAGAGATCGCCGATCTCGTCGCCGCGCGGCGTGAGGTCGGGGATCTCGGCGTGGCGGCCGTGTCCGCCGCGCTGGCGCTCCGCCGCCGCCGCCAGATGGCGGATCGGCCGGGCGATGGTGCCGGCGAGATAAAGCGACAGCAGCACCGTCACCGCCAGGGCCACCGCGAAGACGCGCAGGATGTCGAAGCGGACGGAGCGGATGGCCTCGTCGATCTCGGCGCCGTTGCGCGACAGCAGCACCGCCCCCAGCACCTGCTTGTAGCGCTGCACCGGCACCGCCACCGTCAGCACCAGGCCGGGCCCGTCGCGACCCGCCGCGGCGTCGGTGCGCCACACGGTTGCACCCATGTCGCCGGCCAGCGCCCGGTCCACGTCGGCGGTGCGCTGGCTGCCGTCGGCCGGCCCCTCGCGGTAGAGCGGCAGGCCGGCGCGGTCGGGAATGGCGTCGGTGAACCACTGGTACACCCGCACCGCCGCGCGGGCCGGCACGCTGCGGCTGTCGGGGGGCGGCAGCTCCTCGATCTGGATGGTCCCCGCGGACCCCACCAGCACCCGGCTGTCGGAGACCAGCGTCCCCGCCTGGTCGTACAGGCGGGTGCGCGTCTCGGTCGTCTCGACCAGGCGGCGGACCATCTGGCGGGCCAGCTCCGGCGACAGAGTGTGGATCTCCTCCCCCGCATCGGTGAAGGCGCGCTGCACCGCGCCTTCCCCCAGGGCGGAGGCGAAGATGCGCGCCTCGGTGCGCAGCGCCTCCAGCTCCGTCGCGATCAGGCGGTCCTGGTAGGGGCCGAGGTAGAGCAGCCCGCCCACCAGCAGCGCCAGCGCCAGCACATTGACGGCGAGGATGCGCCGGGTCAGCGGTGACGGCAGCCAGCGCCGCCGCCGTGGCCGCCGCCCGTCGCCCTCACTGCTCCTTGTAGCGGTAGCCGACGCCATAGAGCGTTTCGATCTGGCCGAAGTCGGGGTCCGCCGCCCGGAACTTCTTGCGCAGGCGTTTGATGTGGCTGTCGATGGTTCGGTCGTCGACATAAACGTGCTCGCCGTAGGCGGCGTCCATGAGCTGGTCGCGGCTCTTGACGTGGCCGGGGCGCTGGGCCAGCGCCTTGACCAGCAGGAACTCGGTGACGGTGAGGTCGATGGGTCGGCCCTTCCAGGCGCAGGCGTGGCGGGCACTGTCCAGCACCAGGGAGCCGCGCGTCAACACCTGTCCCGGGTCCGCCGCGGCGGCCGGCCCGCGGGACAGCGACTCGCGGCGCAGCAGGGCGCGGATGCGTTCGATCAGCAGGCGCTGGGAGAAGGGCTTGCGGATGTAGTCGTCGGCGCCCATCCGCAGGCCGGTCAGTTCGTCCACCTCGTCGTCCTTGCTGGTCAGGAAGATGACCGGCATGTGAGAGGTCTGGCGCAGGCGGGCCAGCAGTTCCAGCCCGTCCATGCGCGGCATCTTGATGTCCAGCACGGCCAGATCGGGCGGGCGCTGGGTCAGGCCGCGCAGCGCCTCCGAGCCGTCGGTGTAGGTGCGCACCTCGAATCCCTCGGCCTCCAGCGCCATGGAGACCGAGGTCAGGATGTTGCGATCGTCGTCGACGAGCGCGATGGTCTGGGCCATGGGCGGGCTCCCGGCTGATGGGCCACGGCGGCGGGGCGGAAGGGGGACGGCCAAGTTTTCCCTTCCTTCGCGGCAGTCTACGCGCCAATATGGCACCAAAACGGCGGCCTGAAAGGTCTTGCCGCAGGGTTGGACGCACGCTTAGGGCATGAGTTCCATTCGAACACCGAGCGGTCCCACACCCGGAGCGGGCTCCGGCGCGGGGGCGGCGCACAGCCCCGACACACCGGCCGAACCGCCGGGCCGCGTGGCGCGCCGAATCCTGCGGGCCACCGATCGCGCCACCCTGGCCACGCTGTCGTGCGACGACGGCGGCTGGCCCTATCCCTCGCTGGTGCTGGTGGCTCTCGACCACGACGCCACGCCGCTGCTGCTGCTGTCCACGCTTGCCCTGCACACCGCCAACATCGCCGCCGACGGGCGCGTCGGCCTGCTGTTCGACGCCACCGCGGGTCTTGCCCGGCCGCTGGCCGGCGGCCGCGTCTCGGTGCTGGGCCGGGCGGAGCGCAGCGACGAGCCGCGCCACCGCGCCCGCTTCCGCGCCCGCCACCCCGGCGCCGCCTTCACCATGGAATTCGCCGATTTCGCGATCTACCGCGTGGCGGTGGAGCGCGCCCATTTCGTCGCCGGTTTCGGCCGTGTCCACCGCATCGACGCGGCCGATCTGCTGCTGGACCGGGTGCCCCCCGCCCTGGCGGCGGCGGAGGGCGAACTTCTGATCAGGCTCAATGAAACCGGGGTAGCCGATGCGGCAGGATACCCCCGTGGAGAGGGGTGGACGCTGACCGGGATCGACCCGGAAGGGGCGGACCTGCGCCGTGACGGCGCGGTCGCGCGATGGGACTTCGACGGGCGCGCCGAGGACGCCGAGGGGGCGGAGGCGGCCATCGCCGACCTCGTTCGGCGCACCCGCCGGGAGGGGGCCGGGACGCCCCCCTCACACGGCCGCCGGCCGGACGATGCCGGCGGACCATAACAAGAAGCAACCAGGAGAACTGACCGTGCAGCATTCCGGACCGACCATGATCCGCCCGCGGCAAGCCCGCGCCGGGCGGCGCCTTCCGAGGGCAGCGCCCGCGGCGCCGCCACCGTCGCGAGTCCGCGCCGGGGTGTGATGTTCGGTCCGGCGTGGCGCACGCCGGATCGGGTCGACCGAGGCGGTCCCGGACGGGGCCGCGCAACCAAGCAAGAATCCCGCCCGGCTGCACCCGGGCAACCGGGACGCCCACGGGACGGGGCGCGCCGGAGCCGGCGGGACACGTGGAAGAGGACGCTATGACTGGACTGACTCGCACGAGGAACAAGAAGCTCCTGGACTGGGTCGAGGAGATCGCGACCAAATGCAAGCCGGAGCGGGTTCACTGGTGCGACGGCTCGCAGGAGGAATACGACCGCCTGTGCGCCGAGATGGTGGCCTCCGGCACCTTCATCCGGCTGAACGCGGCGAAGCGGCCGAACTCGTTCCTCTGCCGCTCCGACGCCGGTGACGTGGCGCGGGTCGAGGACCGCACCTTCATCTGCACGAAGACGAAGGAAGAGGCCGGCCCCACCAACAACTGGATGGACCCGGCGGAGATGAAGGCCAAGCTGGACGGCCTCTTCGACGGGTGCATGCGCGGCCGCACCATGTACGTGGTGCCCTTCAGCATGGGGCCGCTGGGCTCGCCCATCTCGCACATCGGCGTGCAGATCTCCGACAGCCCCTATGTCGCGGTCAACATGCGCCTGATGACCCGCATGGGCCAGAAGGTGCTGGACGAGCTGGGTGATTCCGATTTCGTCCCGTGCCTGCACTCGGTTGGCATGCCGCTGGCCGAGGGGCAGAAGGACGTGGCCTGGCCGTGCAACGCCGAGCACAAGTACATCGTCCACTTCCCCGAGGAGCACGCCATCGTCTCCTACGGTTCGGGTTACGGCGGCAACGCCCTGCTCGGCAAGAAGTGCTTCGCCCTGCGCATCGCCTCCTCCATGGGCCGCGAGCAGGGCTGGCTGGCCGAGCACATGCTGATCCTCGGCGTCGAGAGCCCGGAGGGCGAGAAGACCTACGTCGGCGCCGCCTTTCCGTCCGCCTGCGGCAAGACCAACTTCGCCATGCTGGTGCCGCCCGAGGGCTTCGAGGGCTGGAAGGTCCGCACCATCGGCGACGACATCGCCTGGATCAAGCCGCAGCCCGACGGCACCCTGCGCGCCATCAACCCGGAGGCCGGCTTCTTCGGCGTGGCGCCGGGCACCGGCCTGAAGTCCAACCCCAACGCCCTGAAGACGCTGCACGCCAACTGCATCTTCACCAATGTGGCGCTGACCGATGACGGCGACGTCTGGTGGGAGGGCCTGACCGACGAGCCGCCGGCGCACCTGATCGACTGGCAGGGCAACGACTGGACGCCCGCCAGCGGCCGCCCCGCGGCGCATCCCAACTCGCGCTTCACCGCGCCGGCCAGCCAGTGCCCGTCCATCGACCCCGCGTGGGAGGACCCGGCCGGCGTGCCGATTTCGGCCTTCATCTTCGGCGGCCGGCTGTCCCGGACCTTCCCCCTGGTGTTCGAGGCGAAGACCTGGCGCGAGGGCGTGTACTGGGCGGCCACCATGGGTTCGGAAGCCACCGCCGCCGCCGTCGGCCAGGCCGCCATCCGCCGTGATCCCTTCGCCATGCTGCCGTTCTGCGGCTACAACATGGGCGATTACTGGAACCATTGGCTGAGCTTCGAGGGCAAGGTGAAGGACCTGCCCCGGATCTATCGCGTCAACTGGTTCCGCCGGGACGAGAACGGCAAATTCGCCTGGCCGGGATTCGGCGACAACATGCGGGTCCTGAAGTGGATCGTCGACCGCGTGCGCGGCCGCGCCGCCGCGCCGGTGGAAAGTCCGTTCGGCTACATGCCCCATTACCGGGACATCAACTGGAACGGTCTGGACTTCACGGAAGACCAGTTCCATCGCATCATGGACATCAACACCGACGAGGCGAGGGCCGAGGCCGAAGACCAGGCCGACTTCTTCGCCCGGTTCGGCAAGCACCTGCCCGATGAGTTCGAGCAGGAGCGCACGGCGCTGCTGGCCCGGCTGGAGACGGCGCCCGAAGTGGTGCGGGCCGGCTGACGGCACCACGCACCGCTTCACGCAGGGCGATACCACGCTCAACGGCACGGCGGGCCATCTTCGGGTGGCCCGCCGTTGTCCGTGACGGCGGTGTTTCCCTTCGAGCGCCGTTCGTGTTACCCCTATACTCCCGTATGTGCCGTACGGCGGGCCGTTCTGCAACCGCACCGGCCGGGCGTACGGTCGGCACCGTATGGAGGGGGAAAGCATGCATCGGGCGAGCCGCGGAGTGTCGTTGGTGCTGGCCATCGCCGCGGCCGTGTGGTGCGGGACCGCCGCGGCGCAGCCCCTCTACAAGGATTCGCCGGTGCTGGCCGGCGCGGTGGCGGACGGCACGCTGCCGCCGGTGGCCGAGCGGCTTCCGCGTACGCCGCTGCTGGTGCAGCCGGTGGAGGAGATCGGCCGTTACGGCGGCTCCTGGCGGATGGGCATGATCGGCAACGGCGACGCCCTGCTGATCTACCGCACCGTCGGGTACGAGCATCTGGTCCGCTGGGACCCCGCCTGGCGCCGGGTGGTGCCCAACATCGCCCAGTCCTTCGAGGTGAACGCCGACGCCACCGAGTTCACCTTTCGCCTGCGCCCCGGCATGCGCTGGTCCGACGGCCATCCCTTCACGGCGGCCGACGTGCTGTTCTGGTACGAGGACGTGCTGACCGATCCCGACCTGTCTCCCCGCCACATGGGCTGGATGTCCAGCGGCGGCGAGGTCGGCCGGGTGACGGCGCCCGATCCCCACACCGTGCGCTTCGTCTTCCGGACGCCGCACAGCACCTTCCTGGCGCGCCTTGCCTCGGCCTACGACACCAAGGGGCCGACCGATTTCCCCCGGCATGCGCTGGCGCGGTTCCATCCCCGCCACAACCCCGACGGCATCGCGGGGGAGATCGCCGCCGCCGGCGTGCGCACCGCGGCGGAACTGTTCCGGCTGAAGGCCCATGTGGACCATTACGTGTCGAGCACCGCGGCCATGCTGCGCCGGCCGGTCGAGGCGGGCGCGCAGAGCCTGGCGGCGGAGCCGGTGCCGACGCTGGCCGCCTGGGTGATCGACCGCTGGGAGGACGGGCAGCCGCCGCGCTTCGTGCTGCGCCGGAACCCCTATTACTGGAAGATCGATCCGGCCGGCCAGCAACTGCCCTATGTGGACGAGCTGGTGGTGCAGCACGTCGACAAGCCCGCCGGCCTGCGGGCGCTGGTGGAACAGGGGCGCATCGACATGCAGACCCGCAACATACAGGCGAGCATCCCGCGCGACGCCCTGCCGGCCATCCTGGAGGCGGGCGGGTACCGCACGTTCCGGACCCTGTCGGCGGAGAACAACACGCTGGCCCTGGGGCTCAACCTCACCCACCGCGACCCGGCGAAGCGGGCGCTGTTCGGCGAGCGCGCCTTCCGTGTCGCCCTGTCGCAGGCGGTCGACCGCGCTGCCATCGTCGCCGGGGTCTTCGGCGGCGACGGGGAGGCCTATCAGCCGGCGCCCCGGCCGGAATCCCGTTTCTATCACGAGCGGCTGGCACGCCAGCATCTTGCCTACGACCCCGCGGCGGCCGGTGCCGCCCTGGACGCCCTGGGCCTGGCCCGGCGCGACGCCGAGGGGTTCCGACTGCGCCCCGACGGCGAGCGGGTGGGGTTCGAGATCCTGGTGCGCAGCGACCGCGCCCGTTTCGTGGAGATCGCCACCCTGGCCGCCGCCGACTGGCGCGCCATCGGCATCGACGCGCGGGTGACCGCGCGCGAGCGCGGCGTCGTCAACCATGCGCGCGAGGAGATCGCCTTCGACATGACCACGGCCGCCACCGACGGCGGCATCGACCCCCTGATCGAACCGCACCCCTTCATGCCCGCGACCGACGATTCGGTGTTCGGGCTGGCGTGGGTGCACTGGCTGGAAGGGCGGGGCAGCGGCCTGGCCGAAACCCCGCCGGAGCCGGTGCTGCGGCAAATCGACCTCTACCGCCGCATCCGGCAGACCATGGATCCGGACGAGCAGGTCCGGCTGATGCACGGCATTCTCGACATCGCCGCCGACGAGTTCTTCCTGATCGGCTTCTCCCTGCCACCCGCCGGCTATGGCCTGGTCCGCGAGGACTTTCGCAACGTGCCGTCCTTCATGATGGATGCCTGGATCTATCCGACGCCCGGACCGACCAACCCGTTCCAGTATTTCTTCGCCCGGTAGGGCGGGGCCGCCTACTCCTTTCGTGACAGCCCCCCGCGCGGTGGCTAGAATCCGCCGCGCCCGCCGGTCGGCGGGCCCGATGTCCTGCCAAGTTTACACAAATCTTAGGGTTTTGTGGTCCATGGTGCCGCGGGTGCGGGGTTGCGTGTGCGACACCGTCGAGCCGGAGCAAGCCGCTGGGAGTTCTCTACCATGTTCGTCATGATCGGCTTCGGCATCGTGATCTTCAGCGTGTTCGGCGGGTACGCGATGGCCGGCGGTCACCTGGGGGTGCTGTGGCAGCCGTTCGAATACCTGATCATCCTCGGCGCCGCCGCCGGTGCCTTCTTCATCGCCAACCCCAAGGGCGTCATCAGCCACACCGGCAAGGAAATCGGCCACCTGTTCAAGGGACCGAAGTACAAGAAGGATGATTTTCTCGAACTGCTCACCATGATGTACCAGGTCTTCAAGATCGCGAAGACCAAGGGTTTGCTGGCGCTCGAGCAGCACATCGAGAAGCCCGAGGACTCACCCCTGTTCCAGCAGTTCCCGAAATTCTACAGCGATCATCACGCCATCACCTTCCTGTGCACGTATCTCCGCCTGATGTCGCTGGGGGCCGACAACCCGCACGAGCTGGTCGATCTGATGGAGGAGGACATCGAAACCATCCACCACGAGCACCAGCGCGTCTCCGACGCCATTCAGACCGTCGCCGACGGCGTGCCGGCGCTGGGCATTGTCGCCGCCGTGCTGGGCGTGATCCACACCATGGGCTCCATCACCGAACCGCCGGAAGTGCTGGGCAAGCTGATCGGCGCCGCCCTCGTGGGGACCTTCTCCGGCGTGCTGTTCGCGTATGGCTTCTTCGGCCCGATGGCCGCCGGCCTGAAGGCCGTGTACCACGCCGAGACCAAATACTATCAGTGCATGAAGACCGGTCTTCTCGCCCACCTCTCGGGCTACGCACCGGCGATTTCCGTGGAATACGCACGAAACGTGCTGGAACCGGAATACCGACCAACGTTCGCCCAGGTGGAAGAGGCGACGGCGGCCCTGCCGCCGGCGTAGGCGTGATGACCGCACCCTCCGTCCGCATCGTCTGGAACGACGGCACGCTCGGCGATTGGAGCGCCGCCTTCGCGCGGATCGAGCGTTCGACCCTGACCCAGTGCTTCGGCTACGCCCGGGCCATGGGCCGGACCCATGGCCATGTGCCGCGCCTGGGGATGATCGAGCGCGACGGCACCCCCATCGGCATGCTGCAGGTCCTGGAACGCCGCGCCCTGAAGCTGTTCGTGCAGCGCCGGCTTCACCGCGGCCCTCTGTGGTTCGACGGCCCGCCGGAGCCGGCGGTCCTGGAGGCGGTGCTGCGGCTGCTGCGCCGGGAATGCCCGGACAACCCGTTGAGCCGCCTGAGCTTCCTGCCGGAACTGCCGGCGTCGGACATGACGGCGGAGCTGATGGTGCGCTGCGGCTTCCGCAAGGTGGGGCCCGGCTACCGCACGGTGTGGATCGATCTGACCCGCAGCGACGAGGAACTGGGCGCGGCCCTGTCCCGCGGGTGGCGGCAGGCGCTGAAGGGCGCCCGCAAGGCGGGGCTGACCCTCGACCTTGACCCGGAGGCGAAGAACCTGCCCTGGCTGGTCAAGCAGGAGCACGACCAGGCGCGCGTCAAGCAGTACCGCGAGATGTCCGGCCCCCTTGTGGTGCGGCTGCGCAACGCCCTGCACACCGACGACGGGGTGCTGATGACGGCGGCCCTGAAGGGTGGCAAGCCGGTGTCGTCGGCGCTGTTCCTGGGGCACGGGACCACCGCCACCTATCAGCTCGGCTGGTCCGACGACGTCGGGCGCAAGACCAGCGCCATGCGCCTGGTTCTCTGGGAATCGATGGGGGCTCTGCGCCAGCGGGGCTTCCGCTGGCTCGACCTCGGCGGCATCAATCCGGACACCGCCCCCGGCGTGACCGAGTTCAAGCTGGGCACCGGCGGCGAGGCGACGGAAACCGTCGGCCTGTACCGGTAACACCGACGGGCCGCGCCGGCGCCCGTTGCGGGCGGCGGCGGGAAGGATCACGATGGGGCGTTCAGCAGGGAGACCGCCATGGCCGACGATGAGATGATGAAGCCCGAGGAGGCGAACCTCGCCATCGAGCGCGCCTCTGCCAAGAGTTCCAACGTGCAGCGCATGCGCGAACGCCTGCAGAAACTGGCGCAGGACGACGACAAGGGGCTTCAGATCCTTGCCGACGCCATCCGGCGGATGCTGCGCCAATAAACGCTGCACCCGTAAGGGTGACGGTCAGCAGGCGGTCTCGTTGGTGCAGCCCTTGTCCTCGACCGCCGGGGTGCGGGCGAGCTGGAGACCCTGCTTCGACTCCTCGAACGCCCGGTCGAGCGCCTTCGCCGTTTGCAGGAAATCGCGCAGGTCGCGGCCGTCCAGCTTCTCGCCGGTCGGCAGGTCGACGCTGGCCGGATTGACCTGCCGGTTGTGGCGCAGCACCTCATAGTGCAGGTGCGGTCCCGTCGACCGGCCGGTCGAGCCCACATAGCCGATCACCTCGCCCTGCTGCACCCGCCCGCCGCGCCGGACGTTGCCGGCGAACCGGCTGAGATGGGCATAGGCGGTGGCCATCTCGGAATTGTGGCGGATGCGGATATAGTTGCCGTAGGCGCCCTTGACACCGACCTCCTCCACCACCCCGTTGCCGGCGGCGTAAATGGGGGTGCCCGTCGGGGCGCCGAAGTCCATCCCCTGGTGCATCTTGCTGAAGCCCAGGATCGGATGCCGGCGCATGCCGAAGCCGGAGGTAATCCGGGCGCCGTCAATGGGTGTGCGCAGCAGGGCCCGGCGGATGCTGGCCCCGTCGCGGTCATAATAATCGACGCGGCCGTCCCGCGTCTTGAACCGGTACATCGGCCTTTCCTTGCCGCTCAGCACCAGCGAGGCGTACAGCACGTCCCCGTCCCCGGCGACGCGGCCGTCGTCGGTCACCATCCGTTCGAACAGCACCTCGAAGCGGTCGCCGGGCTGCAGGTCGCGCTGGAAATCGATCTCGTGGGAATAGAGACGGATCACCGCCATCATCACGGATACCGGGACTCCGGCGGCGGAACCGGCCTCGAACAGGCTGGAGCGGACCTCGGCCGCCGCACCGACCCGGCGCCGCTCCACCGCCCGTTCCACCTCGGCCGATTCGAAGCCCGAATCGCCGGTTCGTGCCACGGTGACCGAGCGGACCACGTCCGGCTCCAGCTCCAGCCCGACGAACTGCCGGGCACCGCCGCGGCGCGGCTCGAACAGCACGGTGACCTGCTGGCCCACCTGGAGGCTGCGGGGGTCGTACACCTCCCGCAACGCCCGGATGGCCCCCGCCGCCTCGGTGCGCGGCACGGAGGCGCCGACCAGGAGGTTCAGCAGCGTGTCGCCCCGGCTGACCAGGAACACCCGGCGGTCGAGATTGGATTCTGCGTCGCTGTCGGCGTCTTCGCCGGATACGGTGGCGGCAGGCGGGTCGGCGGTGACCAGCACCGCCGGAGTGACGGGTGTGTCGTCGCCGTCCGGTACGGCCGCCGCCGGCACCACCTCGGCGGCGATCTCCTCACCGCCGGCGGCAGCCTCCTCACCGCCGCCGACAGCGGCGGGACCGTCGGCCGACGAGCCGGGGATCTCCGGCTTGACCGGGGGCAGGATGAAGGCGGGAGGGGCGGCGGAGCGGTCCGCCGCGCTGGCGGACGGAAAAGCGGCGGGTACCAGGAAGCCGGCAGCTCCGGCGGCACACAACGCAAGAGCGGGAAGGCAGACGTCCCTCAATCGCACCGGCTTCCTCCCTATCTTCGTGCTCAAACCATGCAGAACCGTCGCGCGCAACGCCCGGCCGGTGCATCCTTGTTCAGCGTCTCTTCGATGGACCATGCGCGCCGGTATTGACGGAGTCAACCGACAACGGCGCCGCATGCGAACGGCGGACTGTAAGTACCATCCACAAGACCCGTTTCTGACCTTGCGGGCGGTGCTGCCGACTCCCTACCACCATCGACGCGCCGGGTGCCCGTCAAAAATTCTTCACCCCACGGCAAAAAAGCGCTTGCGCGGTCGGTGGGGAGGGACCTATAAACCGCTCCACCGACGCGGTGGCCGGTTGGCCGGCGGGTTGGACGGGTGATGAGCCCAGAGGTTCGAGAGGTGATGCGGCGGCCGCGAGGTCGACGAAGCAACGCCGGTTCGGCGTTGCGCTTTTTGTCTCCGAACCGCACCAGATGACATCACGGCGCGCTGCCGGCCTCTCTGCGAGGCGGGCGAGGCCGTTGCGGTTCCGGTTGCGGGGCTGCGGGATCTTTGAAAACTGAATACCGTGTTGTGAGAAGGGATGCGCAGGCGGATGGGCACTGTGGTCCGGTTCACGGGAGTGGATTGGATTGTCGGGTCGTTCGCAAGTCGCATCTTGA
>NZ_KE386929.1:86425-144391 GCF_000429625.1 Azospirillum halopraeferens DSM 3675 | reverse complement strand
GCTGGTCGGCTCCTCGGGCGCGATCCTGTCCTACATCATGTGCAAGGGCATGAACCGCTCGATCTTCAACGTCATCCTCGGCGGCTTCGGCGGCGAGTCGGCGGGTGCCGCGGCCGGCGGCGGCGGTGAGCGCGGGACGGTCAAGGCCGGCTCGCCGGAAGACGCCGCCTACATCATGAAGAACGCCCAGTCCGTCATCATCGTTCCCGGCTACGGCATGGCGGTGGCGCAGGCCCAGCATGCCCTGCGCGAGATGGGGGATCTGCTGAAGAAGGAAGGCGTGGACGTCAAGTACGCCATCCACCCCGTGGCGGGGCGCATGCCCGGCCACATGAACGTCCTGCTGGCCGAAGCCAACGTGCCTTATGACGAGGTGTTCGAGCTGGAGGACATCAACCGCGACTTCGGTACCGCCGACGTGGCGTTCGTGATCGGTGCCAACGACGTGACCAACCCGGCGGCCAAGACCGACCCGCAGTCGCCCATCTACGGCATGCCGATCCTGGACGTGGAGAAGGCCAAGACCGTCTTCTTTATCAAGCGCTCGATGGCGTCCGGCTACGCCGGCGTGGAGAACGAGCTGTTCTTCCGCCCCAACACCATGATGCTCTTCGGCGACGCCAAGAAGGTCACCGAAGAGGTCGTCAAATCGATGGAGCACGCGTAAGCTCCCGCCGACCCGCCCGTTCCGCGGTGACGCCGCGGGGCGGGCGGAGACGCCGCCGCGCATTCCGAGGAGCCCGCCATGCCCGCCTACATCATCGCCACTGCCGACGTTACCGACCCCGCCGCCTATGAGGAATACAAGCGCCTCTCCGGCATCGCCGTGCAGGCGCACGGCGCCGTCTTCCGGGTGCGCGGCGGGCCCGTCGATGTCCTGGAGGGGGATTGGCAGCCGCCCCGCGTGGCCGTGCTGGAGTTTCCCGACCGGGCGGCGGCGCGGGCGTTCTACGAGGGGCCGGAATACACCGCGGCCCGCGCCGCACGGGCGGGGGCCGCGCGCATGTCCATCATCATCGTGGACGGGGTGTAATACAGCCCCGCCTACTTCAGCGCTTCGATTTCCCGCACCAGCGCATCGCCGCGGTTGTGAAGCCAGGCCAGTGCGGGCGCCATGGCGGTGCCCAGGCCGCAGCCGGCTGCAATGGTGGCCACCAGCACCGGAACGGCCACCGCCGTTTCGGTGGTGGTGGCGTTGGCGCCGGTGGCGATGATCGCCGCACCGCCGGCCAGCACCGTCATCGTCCCGGCCAGGGCGCCGCCGGCCATGCACAGGAAGCTGGTGTACTCTTCCCTGGTCATGGTGGGGATCGGCGAGCCGTTGTTGCCGTGACTGACGGGCGGGGTCTCGCCGTTCCAGTTGAACAGGGATTGGGCGTTTGCCCCGCCGGCCGGTGCTGCGGCCAGCACGAGGGCGAGGCAGACGGCGGCGGAACGGCGGCGGACGGTCATCGGGCGGGCCTTCGTGGGCTGCGGCGCCGGCATCATAGCACCGTCAGCCCGGCTTCTTCATCCCGAAGCAATGCTCCGGCCCCGGGAAGGTGCGGCTGCGCACCTCGGCGGCGTAAGCCGCGGCGGCCTCGCTGATGGTCTGCCCCACGGCGGCGTAGCGCTTGACGAACTTCGGCGTGAAGTCGCTGAACAGGCCCAGCAGGTCGTCGGTGACCAGGACCTGGCCGTCGCAGGCGGGCGAGCCGCCGATGCCGATGGTGGGGACCGGCACCTCTTCGGTGATGGTGCGGGCCAGGGATTCCATGGTGCCTTCGACCACCATGGCGAAGGCGCCGGCGTCGGCGATGGCGCGGGCGTCGGCGCGGACACGCTCCGCCGCGGCGGCGTCGCGGCCCACCGCCTTGTAGCCGCCCAGGGTGTTGACCGATTGGGGCATCAGCCCGACATGGCCCAGCACCGGGATGCCGCGGGCGGTGAGGAAGGCGACGGACTCCGCCATCTCAACCCCGCCTTCCAGCTTCACCGCCTGTGCCCCCGTTTCCGCCATGACGCGGGCGGCGGCGCGGAACGCCTGTTGCGGCGATTCCTGATAGCTGGCGAAGGGCAGGTCGACCACCACGCAGGCGCGCCGGGTTCCGCGCACCACCGCCGCCCCGTGGGCGATCATCATGTCGAGCGTCACCGGCAGCGTGGAGTCGAAGCCGTAGACCACCATGCCCAGGCTGTCGCCCACCAGCATCAGGTCCACATGGGGATCCAGCAGCTTGGCCGTGGGCGTGGTGTAGGCGGTGAGGCTGACGATCGGCTCGCCGCCCTTGCGGGCGCGCAGGTCGGGAACGCCGAGTCGGCGCGTTTCCTTGGCGGTGCTCACCACTCCACCTCTCGAATCGACACGAACGTTGTGTTCACTATCCACAAACACCAAAGCCGCCCGCACGCGGGGCGCGTGGGCGGTTGGTGACGTCGTGGCTGACCGCGGGCCGGCGCGTATCGCGCGCGGCGGCTCAGTAGCCTTCGCGCTCCATGCGCTTGCGCAGCAGCTTGCGGGTGCGGCGCACCGCCTCCGCCTTCTCGCGCGCACGCTTCTCGGAGGGCTTTTCGTAGTTCCGGCGGAGCTTCATCTCCCGGAAAATGCCCTCGCGCTGCATCTTCTTCTTCAGCGCGCGGAGGGCCTGATCGACGTTGTTGTCACGGACCAGAACTTGCACGGTTGACCGTCACCCCTTCTGTAGCCCCCTCCGGGGCCGCGTTTGGACAAGACGAGTTCCAGGGTGGCGCGACGGGCGCACCCCCCGGAGAGGAAACGCCATATAGCACGGGCAGGGGTGCTTGTGAAGCCCAAGTGAGCGGGAGGCCGTTGCCGAGCCCGCCGTTCCTCCCAGATAATGGCTCATGGCCTTGCTCAAGATCGCCCGCATGGGGCACCCGGTGCTGCGCACCCCGGCGGAGCCGGTGCGCGACCCGACCGATCACGCGATTCGGCGCCTGGCCGCCGACATGATCGAGACGATGCACGACGCCCCCGGAGTCGGGCTGGCGGCGCCGCAGGTCCACCGGGGGCTGCGCATCGTCGTGTTCCGGGTGCCGGCGGATCGGTCCGGTGGCGAGGCGGTGGCGGATACGGTGCTGATCAACCCCGTCGTCGAGCCGCTGGGCGAGGAGTTGGTGGCGGGCTGGGAAGGCTGCCTGTCGATTCCCGGCCTGCGCGGCATCGTGCCCCGCCACCGCCGCATCCGCTACCGCGGCGTCGACCTGTCGGGGAATCCGATTGAGCGGGAGGCCGAGGGCTTTCACGCCCGCGTCCTGCAGCACGAGGTGGACCACCTGGACGGCATCCTCTACATCGACCGGATGCCCGACCTGCGCCTGTTGGCGTTCAACGAGGAATCGGAACACATCACGGCCGCCCTGTCGGCCTGAACGGGAGGGGAGCACGCCCATGGAAACCGCCGCCGAGATGGACCGGATCAGGGACGAGATCCTGGACGCGACGCTGCCCAACGTGGTCTTCGACAGTTGGAGCGAACTGGCGATGCGCGACGGCGCCCGCATGGCGGGCTACGACGCGGCCATGGCCCTGCGCGCCTTCCCCGGCGGCGTGCGCGATCTGGTGGAGCATTTCAGCGCCCGGTGCGATCGCCTGATGGTGGAGGAGATGCACCGCCACCCGCTGGCGGAGATGCGCACGCCCGACAAGATCCGCCTGGCCGTGCTCGCCCGCCTCGACGCGCTGGAGCCCCACAGGGAGGCCAAGCGCCGGCTGCTGGCCTATCTGGCGATGCCGCAGAACCTGGGGCTCGGCCTGCGCCTGCTCTACCGCGCGGTCGACGCCATGTGGTACGCCGCCGGCGACCAGGCCACCGACGTCAACCACTACACCAAGCGGGCGACCCTGGCGGCGGTGGTCAGCGCCACCACGCTCTATTGGCTGGACGACCCGTCGGAGGGGCGCGCGGACACCCGCGCCTTCCTCGACCGCCGCCTGGGCGACGTCATGGGGATCGGCAAGGCGGCGTCGCGCCTGCGCGGCGCCGGCGGGCTGCTGTGGAGCCTGCCCAACCCCTTCCGCCTGGCCCGCCAGGTGCGCCAGCGCACCGCCTCGGCGCAGGCGTCCAACGCCACCGTGCACATGGCGGAGAACATCTGACCCGGCGGAGGCGGCGGCCCCGCGGCCGCCCGCACTCTGGATTTGCACGGGGAGGGGGTCTATAACCGGCCTCCTGTCCCCGCAACGTCCGTTCCGCCATGCACGATCTCCGCGCCATCCGCGACAATCCCGACGCCTTCGACCGCGGCCTTGGCCGGCGGGGGCTGGAGCCCCTGTCCGCCGTGGTGCTGGACCTCGACTCCCGCCGCCGCGCCGCCCAGACGCGCATGCAGGAGATGCAGGCCCGCCGCAACGAGGCGGCCCGGGAGATCGGCCTCGCCAAGAAGCAGGGGCGCGACGCGCAGCCGCTGCTGGACGAGATGGCCGACCTCAAGATCCGCCTGCCCGAGGCGGAGGAGGAGGAGCGGCAGGTGGGCGCCGAACTGGACGCCCTGCTGGCCGCACTGCCCAACCTGCCGGCAGACGACGTGCCCGACGGGCCGGACGAGACCGCCAACGTGGAGATCCGCCGCCACGGCGAGCCGCGCCCCATAGCCAACCCCCGGGAGCATTTCGACCTGGGCGAGGGGCTGGGGCTGATGGACTTCGGGGCGGCGGCCCGCATGTCCGGCGCGCGCTTCACCGTGCTGAAGGGTGCCCTGGCCCGGCTGGAACGGGCGCTGGCCCAGTTCATGCTGGACCTGCACACCACCGAGCACGGCTACACCGAGGTGGCGCCGCCCCTGATGGTGCGCGACACCGCCCTGTTCGGCACCGGCCAGTTGCCCAAGTTCGCCGATGACCTGTTCCGCACCACCACCGACCATTGGCTGATCCCCACCTCCGAGGTGCCGCTGACCAACCTGGTGGCCGACCGGATCGTGGCGCAGGAGGAACTGCCCCTGCGCTTCACGGCGCTGACCCCGTGCTTTCGCGCCGAGGCGGGATCGGCCGGGCGCGACACCCGCGGCATGATCCGCCAGCACCAGTTCTGGAAGGTGGAGATGGTCTCCATCACCGCCCCCGACGCCTCCGACGCCGAGCACGAGCGGATGACCGCCTGCGCCGAGACGGTGCTGCGGCGCCTGGACCTGCCCTACCGGGTGGTCGCCCTGTCCAGCGGCGACATGGGCTTCTCGGCCCGCAAGACCTACGACATCGAGGTGTGGCTGCCCGGCCAGAACGCCTACCGCGAGATTTCGAGCTGCTCCAACTGCGGCGACTTCCAGGCGCGCCGCATGAAGGCGCGCTGCCGTCCCGGCGGCGAGAAGCAGACGGCGTTCGTCCACACCCTGAACGGGTCGGGCGTCGCGGTCGGGCGCTGCCTGATCGCGGTGCTGGAGAACTACCAGCAGCCCGACGGCTCCATCGTCGTTCCCGAGGCGCTCCGCCCGTACATGAACGGGCTGGAAAGGATCGTCCCCTGATGTTCGCCCTGCCGCTCGACCTGGCGTCCGCCCGCATCCTCATCTCCAACGACGACGGCATCCAGGCCGCCGGCATCCGGACGCTGGAGCGGATCGCCCGCACCCTGAGCGACGACGTGTGGGTGGTGGCGCCGGAGGCGGAGCAGTCCGCCGCCAGCCATTCGCTCACCATCCACCGGCCCCTGCGCCTGCGCCAGGTGGGGGACAAGCGCTACACCGTCGACGGCACGCCGACCGACTGCGTGCTGCTGGCGATCAACCACATCCTGCGGGACCACAAGCCGACGCTGGTGCTGTCGGGGGTCAACCATGGCTCCAACATCGGCGAGGACGTGACCTACTCCGGCACCATCGCCGCGGCCATGGAGGCCACCCTGCTGGGCGTGCCGGCCATCGCCCTGTCGCAGCACATCGAGCCGGGCGGGCCGCCCGACTGGGAAACGGCCGAGCGCCTGGGGCCGGAGGTGATCCGCAAGGCGGTGTCGGTGGCCTGGCCGAAGAACGTGCTGATGAACGTGAACTTCCCGGCCGTCGCACCCGACGCCGTCACGGGCATCCACATCGTGCGCCACGGCAAGCGCAAGATCGGCGACGAGCTGTTCGAGCGGCTGGACCCCCGCGGCCGTCCCTACATCTGGATCGGTGCCCTGCGCGGCGAGGCCGAGGTGGCGGAGGACACGGACATCCATGTCGTGTTGAACGGCGGCATCTCGGTGACGCCGCTGTTCCTCGACCTCACCCACACCCCCACGCTCCAGACGCTGAAGCAGGCGTTCGTGTGACCGTCGACGCGCGCAAGATCCGTCTCATCATGGCCCTGCGCCGGTCGGGCGTCACCGACACCCGGGTGCTTGCGGCCATCGAACGGGTCCCGCGCGAGTTGTTCGTCCCGCCCTCCTTCCACGACCAGGCGTGGGAGGACACGGCCCTGCCCATCGACCACGGCCAGACCATCAGCCAGCCGATGATCGTGGCGCTGATGACCCAGACCCTGGACGTGCACGACCGTCACAAGGTGCTGGAGATCGGCACCGGATCGGGGTATCAGGCGGCGGTGCTGTCGCGCCTGTGCCGCCGGGTCTACACCATCGAGCGGCACGGGCCGCTGCTGCACGAGGCGGAGCGCCGGTTCCAGGCGCTGCGCCTGCACAACATCACCACCCGTCACGGCGACGGGACGCGCGGCTGGCCGCAACAGGCCCCGTTCGAGCGCATCATGGTCACGGCCGCCGGCGGCCCCGAGCCGCCGAAGGACTTGACGGATCAGCTCGGCGTTGGTGGTGTCATGGTCATTCCGCTGGGTGGGTACGGCGACCAGCGCGTCGTCCGCATCCGGCGCACCGAAACCGGTTTCGATCGGGAGGATCTGTGGCCCGTCCGTTTCGTCCCTCTGTTGTCCGACCAGCCGCAGCCGGAGCAGCCGGCCGAGGCGGGCGTGGAGCACGCCCGGCGGGCCTGACGGGCCGGTGCGTCGCCGCGGCCCTGCTGGCGGCGCTGCCGGCCGTGGCCGCCTGCCAGCGCACCGGCGACCCGGCCCCGGTCACCCTGGTCCGCCAGGCCGGGGATTCCGTGGGCGGCACCGTGATCGTGCAGAAGGGCGACACGCTGTACGGCATCGCGCGGCGCTACGACGTGCCGCTGCGCGACCTCATCGAGGTCAACCGGGCCTCGCCACCCTACGCCCTGCAGGTGGGGGAGCGGCTGACCCTGCCGCGCACCCGCGTCTACACGGTGCAGCGGGGCGATACGCTTCACGGCATCTCCCGCATGACCGGCGTCGGCATGAACGAGCTGTCGCGCCTCAACGGCTTGCAGGAGCCGTACGCAGTCCAGTCCGGCCAGCAGCTCCGCCTGCCGCCCGAGCGCGGCGGGGTCGAGGTGGCGCGGGACTGGTCGCCGCCGCCCGCGGGGGCGCCGGGTGTCAAGCCCGCCCCGGTGGTGACCGCCGCTGCGCCGCCGCCGCCGCCCCGTTCGGAGCCCATCGCCCTGGCGCCGGCACCCGCCGCCGCACCGCCGCCCGCAGGCACCGCCGCCTCCCCCAAGGTCACCGCCACCCCGCTGCCGCCGCCGACCGCCGCACCGGCCGCGCCGCCCGCCGCCGCTTCGCCGCCGCCGGCTACGGCCGCGGCGCCCGCTCCCGCTCCCGCCGCGGCGCCGCCCCCGGCAGCGCCGCCGGCCACGGCAAAGCCCGCGCCGGCGGCACCGGCACAGGTAGCGGCCGCGCCGCCGCCGCGCCCGCCGTCGGAGGAGGGGCCGCCGCCGCGCGGCGGCTCGCGCTTCCTGTGGCCGGTGAAGGGCACCGTGGTGTCCACCTTCGGCACCAAGACCGACGGCATGCACAACGACGGCATCAACATCGCCGCACCCAAGGGCACTCCGGTGGTGGCCGCCGACAACGGCGTCGTGGTCTATGCTGGCAACGAGCTGCGGGGCTTCGGCAATCTGCTGCTGGTCCGCCACGCCGACGGCTTCATCAGCGCCTACGCCCACCTGGACCGGATGGACGTCCAGCGCGGCGCCACCGTGCGCCGCGGCCAGGCGATCGGCACGGTCGGCCAGACCGGGTCGGTGTCCACCCCGCAGCTCCATTTCGAGCTGCGCAAGGGCAGCCAGGCCATCGACCCGCGCACCGAACTGGAAGGTGCCCGCGTCAGCGAAGGGGCTTCCCCAGCCGGCCGGCCAGGTCCTGGATGAGCTGCCAGGCGACGCGGCCCGACCGGCTGCCGCGGGTCACCGACCACTCCACCGCCTCGGCGCGGAGCTGATCGGGCGGCAGGTCCAGGCCGTAGCGGGCGGCGTAGCCCTCGACCATGGCGAAAAAGGTCTGCTGGTCGCAGTTGTGGAAGCCCAGCCACAGGCCGAATCGGTCCGACAGCGACACCTTCTCCTCCACCGCCTCGGCCGGGTTGATGGCGGTGGAGCGTTCGTTGTCGATCATGTCGCGGGGCATCAGGTGGCGGCGGTTGGACGTGGCGTAGAACACCACGTTGTCCGGCCGCCCCTCGATGCCGCCCTCCAGCACCGCCTTCAGCGACTTGTAGTGGGCGTCGTCATGGTCGAACGACAGGTCGTCGCAGAACAGGACGAAGCGGCGCTCCAGCCCGCGCAGGCGGGCCAGCAGGCGGGGCAGGGACGGGATGTCCTCGCGGTGGATCTCCACCAGGGCCAGGGTGCCCGGCCGCTCCTCGTTCACCCGGGCGTGCGCCGCCTTGACCAGCGAGCTTTTGCCCATGCCGCGCGAGCCCCACAGCAGGGCGTTGTTGGCCGGCAGTCCCGCGGCGAAGCGGCGGGTGTTCTCCAGCAGGGTGTCGCGCTGGCGCTCGACGCCCTGCAACAGGGCGATGTCGACCCGGTTGACCGCCGGCACCGGCTCCAGCCGGTCGGGGTCGGTGTGCCAGACGAAGGCGTCGGCGGCACCGGCCTCGACCGGGGCGGCGGGCGGCGGGGCCAGGCGCTCCAGGGCGTCGGCGATGCGGGCAAGCAGGGGAAGAAGCTGGGACTCGGACATCGCGGGCTCGGCATGCGGACGGGATCGGGGGTGGCGAGCCTACGGTGCCGGCCCCCCGCCGACAAGGGAAAGCCTCGGTTCGGGCGGGCCGGGGTACCGGAAGGCGTTGCATCCCTGCCACGGGCGGCTATAGTCGCCGCGTTCCCATGCCCTGCGGCATCGACCAACCATCAGGAGCTTCAGGATGTTCATCTCGACGGCCTACGCCCAGACCGCGGCGCCGGGCGGCGGCGCCGACATGTTCATGTCCATGCTGCCCCTCATCCTCATTTTCGTGGTCTTCTACTTCCTGCTGATCCGTCCGCAGCAGCGCAAGATGAAGGAACACAAGGCAATGCTGGATGCGGTGCGGCGCGGCGACCGCGTCGTCACCGGCGGCGGCATCATCGGCACGATCACCAAGGTCGGGCCCGAGGACGAGCTGACCGTCGAGATCGCGGAGAATGTGCGGGTGCGCGTGCTGCGCTCCACCGTCAACCTCGTCCTCTCCAAGGGCGAGCCGGCCAAGGGCGAGGAGGCGGCCGCCGCCGCTCCGGAGGCGCCGAAGACCGAAGGCGCCGCCAAGTCGCTGGGCAAGATGTTCGGCCGCAAGTGATCCCCGGCGGCTCCCCCCGGGGTGCCGCCGACGTCACCTTCCTGATCAATGCCGGGGCATTGATCCGTCGGGTTCGCAGCCGGCGATCGGTGGACGAGACCGATCGCCGGGCGCATGACGCGCCCGATGCGCAACGCAACGAACGGGGCAACCGGCCAGGACCATGGTCTATCTAGCCAAGTGGAAGATCGTCCTCATCCTCGTGCTCTGCACGCTCGGGGTCATCTACGCCGCGCCGAACCTCCTGGACCGGCAGACGGTGGAGCGGCTGCAGGGTGAGTTGCCGTCGTGGGCGCCGACGCGCACCATCAACCTCGGCCTTGACCTGCAGGGTGGCTCCCACCTGCTGCTGGAGGTGGACCTGCGCGCCGTGACGCAGGAGCGTCTCAACGCCCTGCTCGACAGCGTCCGGTCGGAACTGCGCACCGCCAACATCGGCTATCTCGACCTGGCCATCGACGGCAGCGCGGTGGCCTTCACCGTGCGCGAGCCGGGGCGGGTGGACGAGGCGCGGGACCTGGTGCGCCGCATCGAATCGGGGGCGCTGGAAACCTCGGTGGACGGCGCCGGCCGGGTGCGGGTCGGCCCCACCGAAGAGGCCATCGCGGCGCGCGGCCGGCAGGCCGTCGACCAGTCCATCGAGATCGTGCGCCGCCGCGTCGACGAGACCGGCACCCGCGAGCCGACGATCCAGCGCCAGGGCGAGGACCGCATCCTCCTTCAGCTTCCCGGCATCGACGATCCCGAGCGGGTCAAGCGCCTGATCGGCCAGACCGCCAAGATGACCTTCCATCTGGTCGACGAGACGGTGAGCCCGGCCGAGATGATGGCCGGCCGCGTGCCGCCCGGCACGCTGCGGCTGCCGCTGGTGGAGCAGCCGGGCCAGTACATGGCGGTCAACCGGCGGGTGATGGTCAGCGGCGACACCCTGACCGACGCTCAGGCCACCTTCCAGGACGGCCGTCCGGTGGTCAGCTTCCGCTTCGACTCGGTGGGCGCGCGCCGCTTCGGCGACGCCACGCGGGAGAACGTGGGGCGGCTGTTCGCCATCGTGCTCGACAACCGCATCATCTCCGCCCCGGTAATCCGCGAACCGATCCTCGGCGGGGCCGGCGTCATCTCCGGGAACTTCACGGTGCAGACCGCCAGCGACCTGGCCCTGCTGCTGCGCGCCGGCGCCCTGCCGGCGCCGCTCAACGTGATCGAGGAGCGCACCGTGGGTCCCGGCCTGGGCGCCGATTCGATCGAGGCGGGCAAGATCGCCAGCGTCGCCGGCCTGACCCTGGTGGTCGTGCTGATCCTGGCCACCTACGGCCTGTTCGGCGTGTTCGCGGTGTCGGCGCTGGTCATCAACATGGTGCTGATCTTCGCCGCCCTGTCGGCCTTCCAGGCAACGCTGACGCTGCCGGGCATCGCCGGCATCGTGCTGACCATCGGCATGGCGGTGGACGCCAACGTGCTGATCTTCGAGCGCATCCGCGAGGAGCAGCGCAACGGCCGCTCGGTGATCTCGGCCATCGACGCCGGCTACAGCCGGGCGCTGACCACCATCATCGACAGCCAGTTGACCACCCTGATCGCCGCGGTGCTGCTGTACGCCTTCGGCTCCGGCCCCATCCGCGGCTTTGCGGTGACGCTGACCATCGGCATCGTCACCTCGCTGTTCACCGCGATCTGGGTGACCCGCCTGATGGTGGTGGCGTGGATGCGGCGGACGAAGCCGAAGCTCGTCCCCATTTGAGGTCCGGAACCCGCTGCACGACGAGGACCGTCCATGGACATCACGCCGCTCATTCCCCATGACCGTTTCATCATCGATGGTTACGGCGAGGGGCAGATCAGCGTCGCCGGCACGTGGCGGTCGGGGCCGGTCATTGTCTTCCCCCACCGGGCCCTGGACTGGGAGGTCGACGGCGTCGCCTCCCTGACCCCGGACAGCTTCCGCCCCGTGCTGGAGGAACAGCCGAAGGTGGAGGTGCTGCTGCTCGGCTGCGGCCCCCGGGCGATCCTTCCGCCGCCGGAGGTGCGCCGTGCCCTGCGGCCCTATGGCCTGACGCTGGAGCCCATGGACACCGGTGCCGCCTGCCGCACCTACAACGTCCTGATGGCCGAGGGCCGCCGGGTGGCCGCCGCGCTGTTCCCGGTGTAGGGCGGCCGCGTCACCGGTCCGGCAGGGCGAACAGGTCCGCGTCCACGCCGCTGCCGTCGGCGTGCAGCCGTCCCGCGCCGGGGTTGTCGTAGACGACCAGCAGGCGCGGCCCTTCGGGCGTGGCGAGCAGGGCCATGCCCTCCGCGTGATCGAAGCCCGTGCCGTGGGGCAGATCGAGCGTGCGGGTCAGCCGATCGCGGGGGATGATCGTCGCATCGCCGACATCCGCGGCGCCGCTCCATCGGTAGACGATGACCGGGCCGTCCAGATCCATCGTCGGACCGGCGAGGATCAGCAGGTCGTCACCGTCGAACGCCAGTTCGCGCACGCCCAGCCCGTCCAGGTCGAGGAAGTGCTTGCGGTAGGGCTCGCCGGCCGCGCCGATGGGGGTGATGTCCAGGCGGCCGTTCCCCGCGTCCGCCGGGTGCAGCTCCAGCACGCAGGCCCAGCCCCGCAGCACCGGCCCGCGCAGGCCGAGGAACACCCGGTCACCGCGCACCGCCAGCCCTTCCACGTCGAATCCGTTCTCTTTGGCGGGAACCTTCAGGAAGCGGCCGATGTGCGCGTCGTGCTTCAGAGCCTTGGCCAGCGCGTTGCGGCGGTCCCCCATCTTCACGCAGGCGGCGGTGCGCGGGCCGTCGCGGCGCACCGGTTCCGGGTCGGCGCCGGCCAGGGGGATACGGCCCAGGAGGTACCGGTTGGGTTCACGCTTCACGTCGGTCAGGCGGGCGAGGGCGGCGGCGGCGTCCCGTTCGTCGGGCTTGGGCTTCCGGCGCGCCAGGCTGTGCGATCCGGTCACCCACAGCCAGCCACCGTCGACCGCCAGCCCCTCCACATCCACCTCGCCATCGGAGCCGGCCGGCAGGTCGAAGAAGGACGCGAGCGCATAGGACCGGTGTCGTCCGTAGCCGGCGCTGTCATCGGTGCGCAGCAGCCGTTCGATGCGGGCCCCCTCGTCGGACCCGACGAACAGGGCCGGCCCCGCCGCTTCGATCGCCGAGAGGTTGGCGCGAATCGGTTCGGCCGGGGCATCGGATCCGGCGTCGGGGTCGGCCGGGTGCAGCGGGACCGCACGCAGGCGTTCGGCGGGGCGGTGGGGCATGGGGCGTTCTCCGGTGCATCGGGCGCCGCGAGCGGTGAACTCGGCGCGGCTGCGCGCGCCAACGGCGCGAGCGCCGGGGGCGTTCCGCGGCCGGCGCATTTTTTTCCGGAACCGTGGCGCGGCCACACGGTTTTCTCCGGCGTATTGCGGCGCAACATCCGCATGTTGCGCCGCGGAACACCGACGGGGGAACGCACTCATGAGCATCACTCAGGTTCTGCAATCCATGCCGGCGAAGGCGAACGAACTGTTCGCCAAGCTGGCCGACACCAGCGATGGCGCCGTGAAGACGCGCGAGCGTCTGCTCGGTGAGCTGAAGGAGGAGCTGGAGCAGCAGGCCCGGCTGGAGGAGGAACACCTCTTCCCGTTGCTGCGCCGCCACAAGGAGACGAAGGACCTCGTCCCCGCCGCCATCGATGACAACCGGAAGGTCCGTGCCCTGCTCTCCGAACTGGAGGGCATGCCCAGGGACGGCGCGGCCTTCGGTGACAAGGTCGGGGAACTGCGCCGGCTGTTCCAGCAGCACGTCCGCGACGAGAAGAAGGAACTGCTGCCCGCCGTCCGCAAGGCGCTGAGCGACGACGAGCAGCAGCGCCTTGCCGAGTCGCTGGAGGAGCAGAAGGCCGGCATGGTCGAAGCCCGCCGGGCCGAGGCCGAACAGGCGCGCCGCCAGCGCGAGGCGGCGGAGGCCACCGCCGAGACCGCGCGCAACGCCGCGCGGACCACGGCCGAGACCGCGCGCAACGCCGCGCAGACCACCGCCGAGACCGCGCGCAGCACGGCGCAGGCGGGCGCCGAGGTGGCCCGCACCGCGGCGCGCAGCGGCGTCGACGCGGCGCGCACCGGCGCCCGGACCGCGTTGCAGGCGGCCGGCGCCATGGACCGCATGGCCGAGCCGGTGCGCGACCGCATGCTGGCGATCAGCACCGCCCCCAACGTGGCGGCGCGGGCGGCCAGCGAGGCCGGGGCGGCGTGGATCGCCTACGTCAACCGCACGGCGCTGGCCGGCAGCGAGGCCGGCCGTCGGCTGACCCGCTGCACCTCGCCGCAGGAGCTGGCGGCGGTGCAGGGCGAGGTGGTGGGCGAGGCGATGAACGCCTGGCTCGACATGCAGAACCGCCTGCTGGACATCTCCATGCGCGCCTCGCGCGACATGGTGCAGCGGGTGGAGCGGGCTGAACGGTCGTAAAGGCGGGCGCTACTTCCAGATGGGCCGGCCGCTGCCGGGCAGGCCGTAGCCGGCCCATTTGCGCGTCACCTCCTCGATGACCGCGTCGCTCATGCGGATCTTCTCGCCCCATTCGCGCCGGGTCTCGGGCGGCCACTTGTTGGTGGCGTCCAGCCCGACCTTGCCGCCCAGGCCCGACTCGGGGCTGGCGAAGTCCAGATAGTCGATGGGGGTGCCTTCGATGACCGTGATGTCGCGGGCCGGGTCCATGCGGGTGGAGATCGCCCACATCACGTCCTTCCAGTTCCGCGCGTCGATGTCGTCGTCCACGACGATCACCCACTTGGTGTACATGAACTGGCGCAGGAACGACCACACGCCCATCATCACCCGCTTGGCGTGGCCGGGATAGGCTTTGCGCATGGACACCACGGCGATGCGGTAGGAACAGCCTTCCGGCGGCAGCCAGAAATCGACGATCTCCGGGAACTGCTGGGTCAGCAGGGGGATGAACACCTCGTTCAGCGCCTCGCCCAGCACCGACGGCTCGTCCGGCGGGCGCCCGGTGAAGGTGGACAGGTAGATCGGCCGGCGCCGCATGGTCATGCACGACACGGTGAACACCGGAAACGGCTCGACCGAGTTGTAATAGCCGGTGTGGTCGCCGTAGGGCCCCTCGTCGGCCGTCTCGTCCAGGCTGACGTGGCCCTCCAGCACGATCTCGGCCTGCGCCGGCACCTTCAGCGGCACCGTCTTGCAGTCCACCAGCTCCACCTTGCGGCCGCGCAGCAGGCCGGCGAACTGGTACTCCGACAGGGTGTCGGGCACCGGCGTCACGGCGGCCAGGATGGTTCCGGGGTCGGCGCCCAGCACGACGGCGCAGGGCAGCGGCTCCGGCCGGCCCGATGCCGCCCAGCGCCGATGGTGCTGCGCCCCGCCGCGGTGCTTCAGCCAGCGCATGATGGTGCGGTTGCGCCCCAGCACCTGCATGCGGTAGATGCCGAGGTTGAAGTCGTCCTCGCGCCGGCCGGTCGGGCCCCTGGTCACCACCAGCGGCCAGGTGATCAGCGGTGCCGGCTCGCCCGGCCAGCAGCTTTGCACCGGCAGGCGGCCCAGATCCACATCGTCGCCCTTCAGCACCACCTCCTGGCAGGGGGCGGAGCCGACGGTCTTCGGCTTCATCGCCAGCACGGTGCGGGCCAGCGGGATCAGCTCCAGCGCCTCGCGGAAGCCGCCCGGCGGCTCCGGCTGCTTGAGGAAGGCCAGCGTCTCGCCCACCGCGCGCAACTCGTGGGCCTCGCGGTCCATGCCCCGGGCGACGCGCTCCACCGTGCCGAACAGGTTGACCAGCACCGGCATCTCCGAGCGCGTGCCGTCCGCCTTGATCGCGTTCTCGAACAGCACCGCCGGGCCGCCCTCCGCCAGCAGGCGGGTCTGGATCTCGGTCATCTCCAGCACCGTGGAGACCGGCTCGCGGACCACCACAAGCTGCCCGTCGGCTTGCAGCCGGTCGATGAAGTCGCGTAAAGACGTGTACGGCATGACGGTCTATCCCGGCGGCGAGCGAGTGCGAGGCCGTAAGGTTCGGCGGCGCGCCGCATTCGTCAAGCGCCGTGAACGTGCCCGCGACGGGGGAATTGTACACCATGCCAATCACGACCCATCCCGGCGAGATCCTGCGTGAGGAGTTCCTGGAGCCGATGGGCCTGTCGGTCGACGCGCCGGCGCTGGCGCTGCGCGTTCCGGTGTCGCGCATGAACGGGATCGTCCATGAGCGGCGCGCGGTCACGGCCGACACCGCCCTGCGGCTGGCCCGCTATTTCGGGACGACGCCGCAATTCCGGATGAACCTTCAGACGAACCACGACCTGTCGATGGCTGCGCACGACCACGGCGGCGAGATCGAGCGCGACATTCAGCCGCGCGAAGCGGCGTAGCGAAAAGGCAGGTCCCTCTGCGGCGGGGCGGTGCTTCCCGGTTGCGTCCGTGCGTCCTGTTGGCGAATATCGCGCCCGGCGTTCACGCGAGCGGAGAAGGTCGATGCATCATCGCGAAGCCCTGGAGCCCATCGTCGACTTCGTGCGCGGCGTCGGCATTTCCGTCGAGTATGGCGAGGGGGCCCGCGGCGGCTTCCTGCCGGGGGTGAACATCCGCGACGGGGTGATCCACGTGGATCCCGACACCCTGGTCGGATCGGGCGACGTCCTGCACGAGGCCGGGCACATCGCCGTCGTGCCGCGCCGCTATTGGCCCCGGCTGGGGCGCGACATCCAGGCCGACCTGGAGGCTCTCGTCGCCGAAGAGACGGCGGACGGCGGCACCGCCGACCCGCAGCTCGTCGCCGCGGTCCGGATGGGGGAGTTCATGTCGCAGGCCTGGTCCTACGCGGTGGCCCGGCACCTGAGCGTGTCGCAGGAGGCCATCTTCTTCCGCGGGTCTTACCAGTTTCACGAGTATGAAGGGCTTCACCCCATGCTGGCGTGGCTGGAGCGGGGGACCCATTTCGGCCCCCTCGCGCTCGCCCAGGCGGGCATGACCGGCTTTTCCGGCCTGCTCGACCACATGGGCAACAACGGCCTGCCGCCCTTTCCCCACATGACCCGCTGGTCGATCGACTGAGGTGGCCGGGCGGGCCGTCACCCCGGCAGCATCCGCCAGACGTCGGTTTCCCGGACCGTGCGGTCCTCCAGTTCCAGCGACGTCGGCACGGCGTAACGGGCCAGATGCTCCATGCCCTGGTCGGGGCGGTAGCTGCGGCCGGGGTCGCCCAGCAGGACGGTGACGCCGGCCGCCGCCAGGGTGCGCAGCCACGCGGTGACGCGGCCGGCCATGGGCTTCTCGTAGCAGACGTCGCCGGCGCACACGAGATCAACGCCGGGCAGGGGATCGCCGATCAGGTCCTCGCAGCGGGCGTCCACGGTGACGCCGTTGAGGGCGGCGTTGAGGTCGATGGCCGCCAGGGCGAACGAATCGATCTCCAGCGCCAGGACCGAGGCGGCACCGGCCCGGCGTGCGGCAATGGCCACCAGCCCGCTGCCGGCGGCGAAGTCGACGACGCGGCGTCCCCGCACCAGGTCGGGACGGTCCAGCAGATGGCGCGCCACCGCCTGCCCGCCGGGCCAGGCGAAAGCCCAGTACGGGGGCGGAAGATTGGACTTCCGTAACGTTTCTTCCGTCGCCTCCCACAGGGGTGTCACCTCGGTGGCGAGATGAAGGCGGATCTCCGGAATCAGGGGCGGCGGGGCGGTAATCGTGTTGGTGCGGACGAAGTCCGCGGGCGAAGGGGAGGTCATCGGCGCGGCTCGTGCGTGACGGTTGCGGGGTGCGGGGCAGGGGAACTTATCCACAGCCGCGTCATGTTACATAAATCAAACGGAGTGGACAGGTCCTGCGCATCGTGTTACCCAGCCGACACAGGGAATACAACGGGGTGGGGGAGTCATGCGATCGAACGGACTGGGAATCCGCCTGTCGCTTGCCGCGTTTCTCGCGTTCAGCCCCATGATCGTCCCCGCGGCGCAGGCACAGGATTGCGTTCGCACCGTTCGCGCCCTTTCCGACTTCACGATTCGCGGTGATGCCTGGCTCTGGTGGAGCCGGGCGGAAGGTCAGTACGCCCGCGACACCCGGCCGGCCGCCGGCTCGGTGCTGGTGTTCAAGCGCAGCGGCCGGCTCAACCGCGGCCATGTGTCGCTGGTCAGCCGCGTCATTGACAGCCGCACCATCGAGGTCGACCACACCTGGCTGGACGGCGAGGGGCTGCGGCGCAACATGCGGGTGATGGACGTCTCCGGCCGCGGCGACTGGTCCACCGTCCGTGTCTGGCACGAACCCAGCGCCCAATGGGGCCTGCGCACCTATCCCACCTACGGGTTCATCCTGCCCGACGGCACGGAGCCGCAGCGCACCGGTCCGCGCATGGAGTACGCGGTGGCTCCCTCCGGCCGCGCCCCGCGCGGACGCGATGTTCAGGCCCGCATCGCCGAGGCGGCGATCCCGGTGGTGCCGGCGCGCAAGCCACTGCTGCACACCGCCGCCGTGCCCGCCCCGACGGCACCGGTCGCCGCTCCCGCCGCCGCTCCGGTCACGGTCGCCACCGTGCTGCCGGGGGTCAAGCCCGGGAGTCGCCCGGCCGCCGCCGTCACCACCGCTGCGGCCGCGCCCGCCGATGCCCGGCCGGTGACCGTTGCGGCCCTGCCGCCGACCGTCCAGCCCGCCCGCAAGCCCGTCCGCACCGGCGCCGGCTCCCATCAGGTCGCCAGCGCCGAACGTTAACTCCCCTTACACGACCCGACCGGCGACGATCGCCGCCAGCACCAGCCAGCCGAACCAGCGGTTCGAGCGGAACTTGGCCAGGCAATCGGTCTGGTCGTCGGGGTTCCAGGTCGCCACCTGCCATGCCAGGTGCAGGCAGGCCAGCATCAGCACCGGCTGGAACCAGGGGCCGACCCCGGCCATCCGCCCGGCCAGCAGCAGACCGCCGAAGGTCAGCGTGTAGAAGGCGTAGATCCAGATCTTGCTGGAGTCGCCCAGGCGCAGGGCCGTCGATTTCACGCCGATGCGGGCGTCATCCTCCTTGTCCTGGTGGGCGTAGATGGTGTCGTACCCCAGCGTCCACACGATGCCGGCGGCGTAGAGGAGCAGGGCGGGCACCTCCAGCTCGCCGCGCACCGCCGTCCAGCCCACCAGAGCCCCCCAGTTGAAGGTGAGCCCCAGGAACGCCTGCGGCCACCAGGTGATCCGCTTCATCAGGGGGTAGGTGAAGACCAGCACCAGCGACAGCGCCCCCCAGGCCACCGTCGCCGCGTTGAACTGCAGCAGCACCGCCAGCCCGATCAGCAATTGCAGGACCAGGAAGGCCAGCGCCCGGCGGACGCTGACCTGGCCGCTGGGGATCGGCCGGCCGCGGGTGCGCTCCACCCGCCCGTCGATGTCGCGGTCGAGGATGTCGTTGATGGTGCAGCCGGCGCCCCGCATCACCACGGCACCCACCGCGAACAGCGCCAGCAGGCGCCAGTCGGGCAATCCGGGCGACGCCAGCGCCGCGCTCCACCAGCAGGGGAACAGCAGCAGCCAGGTGCCGATCGGCCGGTCGAGGCGCGCCAGCCGCAGATAGGGGCGGACGGCGGCCGGCGCCAGGCGGTCGATCCAGTCGTCACGGCGAATGTCGGTGAAGCCCGGGGCCGGAGTTGGCGCGGGGGAGGGGGGCGTGGGCATGGCGGCCGGTGTTCCGTGGTCGGCGAGATGCGCGCCACCCTAGCCCCCGCCCGCGGCCCCCGCAAGGCGGGGTGCCGCGGACGGGCATTAGGTCTATAGTCGGGCGGAATCCGCCGATCCGCAGCGCCCGCCGAAGGCCCGACCGCGCATGTCCGAGAGCACCGCCACCGACCACCATCCGGATGCCCGTCCGAAGATCCGCCTCTACGTCGACGGTCCCCTGGCGACCGGCCAGGCGGTCGGGCTGGACCACGAGCGGGCGCACTACCTGCGCCACGTGATGCGCCGGGACCGCGGCGACGCCATCGCCGTGTTCAACGGCCGCGACGGAGAATGGCGGGCCACCATCGACGGGTTCGGCAAGGGCTGGTGCTCCCTGACGGTGGACGGGCGGTTGCGGGCGCAGACGGCGGCCCCCGACCTGTGGCTGCTGTTCGCGCCGCTCAAGCGCGGGCGCATCGACACGGTGGCGGAGAAGGCGAGCGAGCTGGGCGCGTCGCGCATCTGGCCGGTCTTCACCCGGCGCACCGACCCCCACCGGGTCAACCTGGACCGGCTGCGCGCCAACGCCGTGGAGGCGGCCGAGCAGTGCGAGCGCCTGACCGTGCCGGAACTGGCCGAGCCGGTGCCGCTGGACCGCGCTCTGGCCGGCTGGCCGGCCGATCGCGTGCTGTTCTTCTGCGCCGAGAGCGGGTCTGCCATTCCCGTTGCGGAGGCCGTGCGTGCCCACGCCACGCGTCCGGCCGCTTTCCTGGTCGGACCGGAGGGAGGCTTCGACACGCGGGAGCTTGACGCCATCCGCAATCTTCCCTTTGTTGTTCCGGTCGGCCTGGGGCCCCGTATCCTGCGGGCCGACACGGCGGCCTTCGCCGCGCTCGCGTGCTGGCAGGCCCTCGCCGGGGACTGGGCCGCGGGTGGCGACGCCAGACCGCCGTACCGGTCGCCGGATGCTCCGGCGACGCCCACCTCCTGATCAGGGCAACGCACGGCCATGTCCGCTCCCCCCACCGCGCAAGGCGAACCGGTCACCGACCGGCGGCAACTGGTCGCCTATCTGGAGTCCGGCAGCAAACCGGCCGAGGACTGGCGCATCGGAACCGAGCACGAGAAGTTCGCCTACCGCTTGTCCGACCTGCGGCCGCTGCCCTACGACGGGCCCGACGGTATCGGCGAGCTGCTGACGCGCATGCAGCGCTTCGGCTGGGAACCGGTGGAGGAGAACGGCAACGTCATCGCCCTGACGCAGGACAAGGCCAACATCACCCTGGAGCCGGGCGGGCAGGTGGAATTGTCCGGCGCACCGCTGGTCACCCTGCATCAGACCTGTTCGGAGGTGCACCGCCACCTGCGCCAGGTCAAGGAGGTCGGCGGGGAACTGGGCATCGGCATGATGGGGCTGGGGTTCCAGCCCAAATGGACGCGCGACGACATCCCCTGGATGCCCAAGGGCCGCTACCGCATCATGCGCGACTACATGCCCAAGCGGGGCGGGCTGGGCATCGACATGATGACGCGGACCTGCACCGTGCAGGTGAACCTGGACTTTGCTTCGGAAGCCGACATGGTGAAGAAGTTCCGGGTGTCGCTGGCGCTCCAGCCGGTGGCGACGGCGCTGTTCGCCAACTCCCCCTTCACCGAGGGGAAGCCCAACGGCTTCCAATCCTTCCGCAGCCACATCTGGACCGACACCGATCCCGACCGCACCGGCGACCTGCCGTTCGTCTTCGCCGACGGTTTCGGGTTCGAGCGGTACGTCGACTACATGCTCGACGTGCCCATGTACTTCGTCTACCGCAACGGCACCTACATCGACGCCTCCGGCCAGTCCTTCCGCGACTTCATGGCGGGCCGGCTGCCCGCCCTGCCGGGTGAGACGCCGCGGATCACCGACTGGGTCGACCATCTGACCACCGCCTTCCCCGAGGTGCGCCTGAAGAAGTACCTGGAGATGCGCGGCGCCGACGGCGGCCCGTGGCGGCGCCTGTGCGCCCTGCCGGCCCTATGGGTCGGGCTGCTGTACGACACGGCGGCGCTGGACGCCGCGTGGGACCTGGTGAAGGACTGGACCGGGGAGGAGCGCGCCCGCCTGCGCGCCGACGTGCCCCGCCACGGCCTGCGCACGCCGTTCCGCGACCGCACCCTGCGCGAGGTGTCGCTGGAGGTGCTGGAGATCGCCCGCGGCGGTCTGGTGCGGCGGCGGCGCAACGACAACTGGGGCGACGACGAGGCGCATTTCCTGGACACGCTCCAGGGCATCGCCGAATCCGGGCAGACGCCGGCCGACGAGTTGCTGGCCCGCTACCACGGGGTTTGGGGCGGCAGCGTCGACCCCGTGTTCCGGGAGTACGCCTACTGAGGTTTTAACCTCCCCGGATCGCGGAGCACGGCACGGGGCATCGCGTTGATCCTTTGACGGCGGCCGGACCGCCGGACAAGGACGGAGGACCGATGCCCCGCGACCGCTTCGGCGCCGCGCGCCACCGGGGGGCGCCGTCGCCATGACCAGCGCCCCTTTCGATTTCCCCGACTACACCGACCGGGAACGCACGGCCGATGCCGTGGTCCACGTGGTGGGCGTTCCCGGCGCCATCATCGCCGCCGCCTGGCTCATGAGCGCCGCGGCGGTCCACGCCACGCCCCTGGAAATGACGGCGCTTGCCATCTACTGCGCCGGCATGGTGGGCGTACTGACCTCCTCGGCGCTCTATAACATGACGCCGGCCGGCTGGTGGAAGGAACGGTTCCGCCGCGCGGACCACGCGATGATCTACATCGCCATCGCCGGCTGCTACACGCCGCTGTCGCTCACCCGCCTGAACGGCGAGGGCGAGGGGCTGGTGCTGTGCATGGCCGTGTGGGGCATGGCGCTGGCCGGCGCCGCGCTGAAGCTGCTGTTCCCCCGCCGTTTCGAGCGCACGGGGTTGGTGCTCTACCTGCTGATGGGCTGGGCCGCCCTGGCGGTGGTGGGGCCGCTGCAGGCGTCGCTGTCCGCCGCCGCCTTCGCGCTGATCCTGGCGGAGGGGGTTGCCTTCACCCTTGGCGCCTGGATCCACCACCAGGTCTGGATCCCCTACTACAATCCGATCTGGCACGTCTTCGTGCTGATCGGTGCCGGCTGCCACTACGCCGCCATGGTGCTGGAGTTCACCGGGGCGGCGCCGGCCTGACCCCGGTCAGGCGACCCGGCGGAAGAAGGCGACGAGGCCGCGCAGGTCGTTGGCCTGATCGGCCAGGGAGCGGGACGCGGCGGTGGTCTCCTCGACCAGCGCCGCGTTGCGCTGGGTCATCTCGTCCATCTGGGCGACGGTGGCGTTGATCTCGTCCAGGGCGGTGGCCTGTTCGGCCGAGGCTGCCGCCATCCGGGCGATGAGGGCCGCCACCTCCTGCACGCCCGATACGATGCCGGCCAGCGCGTCACCCGCCCGGCCGACCAGCTCCACACCGTCGCGCACCTGGCCGTCGCTGTCGAGGATCAGGGTCTTGATCTCCTTCGACGCCTGGGCGGAGCGCTGGGCCAGGTTGCGCACCTCCTGCGCCACCACGGCGAAGCCGCGCCCGGCGTCGCCGGCCCGCGCCGCCTCCACCGCCGCGTTCAGGGCCAGCAGATTGGTCTGGAAGGCGATCTCGTCGATCACCCCGATAATGTCGGTGATCCGACGGCTGGCCTCTTCGATCCGCTTCATGGCCGCTACGGCGGAGCCGGCGATGGTGCCGCCCGACTCGGCGGAGCGGCGCGCGTCCTCGGCCATGCGGTTGGCGTGCCGGGCGTTGTCGGCACTGGAGCGGACGGTGGCGGCGAGCTGCTCCATGCTGGCCGCCGTCTCTTCCAGCGACGACGCCTGCTGCTCCGTGCGCTCCGCCAGGTCGGTGGAGCCCAGCGCGATTTCCCCGGACGCGGTGCCGATGGTGTCCGCGGCGGCGGCGATGCGCGCGACGATGTCGCCCAGCCGTTCGGCGGTACGGTTGGCGTCCTGCCCGATGCGGCCGAACATGCCCCGCTGGTCGCCGTCGATCCGCTTGGACAGGTCGCCGTCGGCCAGCGCCGCCAGGAACTCCACCACGTCGCGCAGCGACCGCTCCGACGTTCCGGTCAGGGCGTTCATGCTGCGCGCCAGCTCCAGCATGAAGCCCTCCTTTCCCGTCGTGGTGCAGCGTTTGGAGAAGTCGCCCTCGGCGGCGGCGCGGACGATGGCGGCGATCTCGTCTTCGATGGCCAGTTCCTGGGTCACGTCCCGCCATTCCACGACCGTCCCGTGGCGGGCCCCCTGTTCATCCAAAACCGCCGTTGCGATCAGGTCGAAGCGGCGCACCCCGATGTCCACCCGGGAGCGGTGGGAGCCGGTGAGCGTCGAGAGGAGGCGGCGCTGCATCGTCGGGTCGCGGTGCCAGTCGTCGATGTGGGAGCCCTGCAGGGCGTTGACGTCGAACCGCGGCAGCCGGGCGCGGATGTCCGCCTCCGCCCGGCGGAACATCTCCAGCACGGCGCGGTTCAGGTAGATGATCCGCCCGTCGGTGTCGGCCATCATCACGTTGGCCGACACCGTGTCCAGTGCGGTCTTGATGCGCATGGCCGATACGCCGGCGGTGCGGATGTGATGGATGGCGCGGGCCAGCGCGCCGACCTCGTCGCCGCGCTCGTCGCCGGGCACGGGCACCTGGACCTCGCCGGCCGCGATGCGTTCGGTGGCGGCCGTCAGGCCACCGATGGTGCCGGTGATAGAGCGCACCACGGCGATGCCCACCAGCAGCGCCAGCCCCGACCCGGCCAGCGCCACCGCCAGGACCAGCGCGAAGTCCCGCCGCGCCGCCGCGGCCCTGGCGTCGGCCATGGCGCGCAGATCGTCGGCCAGGCGGTCCTCCACCTCCTTCATACGGTCGATGCGCTCCGTCGTGGCGCGGAACCAGTCGGGGGCGGCGGTGCCCTTCAGGTCGCCCGCGATCCCCGCGTCGAGTGCCACCCGGCGCAGTGCCTCGACCGTTTCCAGCGCCGAACCCTCGGCCCGGCTGCGGAACAGGGCGGCCGCGTCGGAGGCGGCGACTCCCCGGAAGACCGCGAAATAGGTGTCCTGGGCCGCGATCAGCGACACCAGGCGGCGGTAGGTCGGGCCGTCGAAGGCCCCGGCGGCAAACCCGCCGGAACCGGTGGCCCGTTCCTGCCCGGCGCGTTCCTTGCCCTGCATCAGGGCGGTGTAGGCGACGACCACGTTCTTCAGGTCGGCGTCGCCGGTGATCCGGCTGACCTCGTAGGTGGCATCCAGCAGGCCGCCGATGACGCGGGTGTAGAAGGCGAAGGACTCCGGCCCCGGGACCGCCAGGCGGTCGATTGCGCCGCGGCGCTGCGCCAGCGTGGCCAGAAGCGACTCGGCATCGGCTACCGACGCCAGGAACCCCTCATAGTCGGGGCTGCCCCGCAGCCCCGCCAGCGCGCCCGTCAGCCCCGCCAGCGCCCCGTCGGACAGGGTGCGCTGGGCGTCCAGCTCGCGGCGGAACTGGTTGCCCCGGCTGCCGATGTAGAGGGCGCTGGCCCCGCGCTCTCTTTGCAGTTCGTGCGCCAGGGCCCCCACGGTGGTGGTGACGTCGGCCAGGGTGCGCAGCCGGGTGATCTCCGACAGGGCGCGCCACCGGTCCGCGACGACTCCCGCCGACAGGGCGGCCAGGGCCACGATCGACACCGCCAGCGCGGCCAGCACCTGGCGTCGGATCGGCCAATGGGAAAGGCGCGGGATCATGGGCATCCCCGGTCAGCGAAGGATTGAGGGAACGCACGGATTGTATGCCAACCTTAGCGGTTGGGGTATGAACAATCCATAACCGGCGTGCGGTCTTTGACCCCGACGGCCGGTGCGTCCCTGCGGGGTCAGGCCTTCGGCCGGAAGGCGGCGCACACCGCGGGATCGGTGTCGATCCGGGCGCCGCCGATCAGGTCCAGGCAATAGGGAATGGCGGGGAACACCGCCATCAGGCAATCGCGGATCGCCGACGGCTTGCCCGGCAGGTTGAGGATCAGCGCCGTGCCGCGGATGCCGGCGGTCTGGCGCGACAGGATGGCGGTGGGGACCACAGCCAGGCTGACGGTGCGCATCAGCTCCCCGAAGCCGGGCATCATCTTCGCGCACACGCTCTCCGTCGCCTCCGGGGTCACGTCGCGCGGGGCGGGGCCGGTGCCGCCGGTGGTGACGACCAGGTCGCACCCTTCGGCGTCCGTCAGCTCCGCCAGGGTGGCGGCGATGACCTCGAATTCATCGGGGATGAGGCGGGCCACCGGCTCCCACGGGGAGGTGATGATGCGCTCCAGCTCCGCCCGGATGGCCGGGCCGCCCTTGTCCTCGTAGACACCGCGACTGGCGCGGTCCGACACGGTGACGATGCCGATGCGCAAGGGCCGGTCGCTGCCGGGCGTGGTCATGGCCGGGACTCCTGCCGGGACGTCAATCGTGGGGGGCGAGGAAGACGGAGGTGTAGGTCTGCGTGTCGCCGCGCACCCGCTCCGTCAGGGTGAAGGTGAGCGGGGTGGAGGCGGCGCCGACCGACCCCGGCGGTACCGTCACATAGACGCGGTAGGTGGCGACGCTGTCGGGATCGGCCTCGATGGTGACCGGTCCGTTCGTGTCGCCGTCGCCGGCGGTGGCCAGATCGGCCCCGGTCAGCCCGCTGATCGCCAGGGTGTACGCGCGGCTGTCGCGCGTCTTATTGGCGACCTTGAAGGTGTACGCGTTGCGCAGGGAGCCGTCCTGCAAGGTGACGTACAGCGGGGCGCGATCGCGCAGCACCGACACCTCGAACCGGGCGCGGTTGGCGAAGGTCACCGTCATCAGGGCACCCACCAGGATCATGACCACGAGGTAGACCACCACGCGGGCGCGGATCAGCGGCACCCGGTACCCCGGGGCTGCGACGGCACAGCCGCCGCCGGTCCCGCAACCGCCGCCGGCCCCGCAGCCGGTTGCCGCCGCCGGCGCGGCAGCGGGCCCGGGAGCGGCGGCCGGCCCCAGCGCGGCGGCGGCCTGGCCGGCCAGCGTGTCGAAGGCGATGAGGCCGCGCGGACGGCCGACCGAGTCCATGATCTTGTCGCAGGCGTCGACGCACAGGCCGCAGTTGATGCAGTCGGCGTTGGCGCCCTCGCGAATGTCGATGCCCATCGGGCAGACCTGGACGCATTGCGCGCAGTCGATGCAGTCGCCATAGCCGCGGGCCTGACGCTGTTCCCAGCTTTCCGACTTGCGCTTGGGCGCGCGGGTGTCGCCGCGCAGCGGCTGGTAGGTGACGACCAGGCTGTGCTCGTCCAGCATGGCCGACTGGATGCGCGGCCACGGGCACATGTACTTGCACATCTGCTCGCGCGCGAAGCCGGCCATGGTGTAGGTGGACACCGTGAACAGGCCGAGGAACGTCAGGGCGTTGCCCGACAGGTTCAGCGTCGCCATGTCCGCTGCCAGGGTCGGCGCGTCTGTGAAGTAGGCCAGGAAGCCGAAGCCCGACACCAGCGACACCACACCCCAGAAGGCATGCTTGGCGGTCTTGCGCATCAGCTTGCGCCGGGACCAGCGGGCCTTGTCCATGCGGATGCGCTCCGCCCGGTCGCCTTCGAAAAACTGCTCGATCCGGATGAACAGGTCGGTCCACACGGTGTGGGGACAACCGAAGCCGCACCAGATGCGCCCGGCCAGGGCGGTGGCCAGGAACAGCCCGACGGCGGCGATGATCAGCAGGCCGGTGAGGTAATAGATCTCCTGCGGCCAGATCTCGATCCCGAAGATGAAGAAGCGGGCCTGCTCCAGATCGAACAGCACGGCCTGGCCCGGCGCCTCCGCCCCGCGGTCCCAGCGCAGCCACGGCACCACGAAGAAGATCGCCAGCAGAATGCCCAGCGCCGACCATTTCAGGCGGCGGAAGCGGCCGGACACCGCACGCGGGTGGATCTTCTTGTGGGATTCGTAGAGGGGGGCCTGCTCCGGCGCGGATTTGAACGGAGTACCGTCGGGCATGTCGCGGACCTGGTGGCGGGATCTGGATGCGGACCATACCGGATAGCGATCCTGCGACGAATTGACCAGGATCAAGATCGCCGGCCGCGCTGCCGCGTCACACCCTCAGCCAGTCGAAGCAGCCCGCCGGCAGAATGCCGTTGCTGACCAGCAGCGCGCCATGGCGGTAGAGAGGCCGGACCGACCCGCCGGGGCCGACGTCGATGGCCCACAACTGCCCGGACCCATCCCCCCACACCAGCCGCCCGTCCACCGCATCCACCGCCGCCGCCACGTCGGTCATGGCGGTGCCGGGACGGAACAGCACCATGTGGATGGTGACGTCGGGCGGCGGCAGGGCGGCAAGGGGACCGGCGACCAGCACGGCCGCCGCCAGGGCCGCCGGTGCCGCCCGCCGGGTGCGGCGATCACCGCCGCCGCTGTCATCGGTGCCGCCTCGGCGGTGCAGCCACAGGCCCGCGGCGATGAACAGCACGCCGAACACCACGAACCACAACAGGTCCCACAGCAGGGGGCTGGCGGACTCCATGCGGATGCGGTGGATGCCGAGAATCCAGTGGGACAGGATGCCGTCCACCACGTGCCAGACGCCGAATCCGATCAGGGCGTCAGCGAACAGCCGGCGATCGGCGCCCGGCCCGGCGAAGGCGCGGCGGCTGCGCCACAGCAGCCACAGGCCCGCCGCCGCGACGACGTACATGATCGCGTGGAACAGCCCGTCGGCCAGGATCTGGACCCGGATGTCCCGGAAGGCGGCACCCTCCACCGCCGACAGCAGGTGATGCCATTGCAGGATCTGGTGCAGCAGGATTCCGTCGAAGAACCCGCCGATGGCGAAGCCCAACAGGAATCCGGCCCACCGGAGGCGGGAGGGCGGTGCCGCGTGCGCGGGTGCGGTGTCGAGCATGGCGGGTCCTCGGCGTGCCCGGTCTGCCACCTCAATGCCCGCGGGCCCGAAGCGTTCCGGCCCCTTGACCGTGATCAAAGCCGGCCGGCCCCCGTGTCGGCTATGGACAGACCATGGTTTTTCGGTCCGGAGCGAACGGCATGTCTTCGATTACCCGGCGCGTCGACGCCATCACGGCGATCCCGCAGGCGTACCTTACCGCCGCACCGCCGCCGCCGCGCAGCGTCAAGATCGAGCTGACCGCCCGTTGCGACCTGCAGTGCTTCTTCTGCGCCACGGGGTACAAGCTGCGCGACCGCGCCGACATCGACCGGGACCTGCTGGTCCGCCTGCTGCACGAGATGCGGGCCGCCGGGGTCGAGGAGATCGGCCTGTTCTACCTCGGCGAATCGATGCTCTACCCGCGCCTGGCCGAGGCGGTCGCGGTGGCCAAGCGGGACTGCGGCTATCCCTATGTCTTCCTGACCACCAACGGCCGCATGGCGTCGCCGGAGAAGGTGCGGGCCTGCATGGAGGCGGGGCTGGACAGCCTGAAGTTCTCCATCAACGCCGCCGATGCCCGGCAATACAAGGAGATCACCCGCGTCGACGCCTTCGACCGGGTCATCGCCAACCTGAAGGAGGCGCGCGCCGTGCGCGACGCCGTGCTGGCGCAGACCGGGCATCGCTGCGGGCTCTACGCCTCGTCGATCCTCTACGACGGGGAGCAGAAGGAGCGCATGCAGCGCACCGTGGACGCCATCCTGCCCTACGTGGACGAGCACTACTACCTGCCGCTCTACAACCAGGCGGGCTTCACCGCGGGGGCCGGCGGCACGACGCCGGTCGCCGGAAACATCGGCCGCGTCGGCGCGCTGCGGGATCCGCTGCCCTGCTGGGCGGTGTTCACCGAGGGCCACGTCACCTATGACGGCAAGCTCTCCGCCTGCTGCTTCGATCACGACGGGCGCTTCGACATGGGCGACCTCACCACCACCCCGTTCCGCGATGCCTGGAACGGCGCCCGCTTCCGGGATCTGCGCGCCGCCCACCTGGAGCGCGACGTCACCGGCACCGTGTGCGAGCGCTGCATCGCCTACCGGACCGGCGACGCCTGAAGGAGATCCGCCATGAACGACACCGCCACCCTGACCGACGCCGTCCGCGACGCCCTGCGCGGTGTCATCGACCCCGAAATGGGCATCGACGTTGTGGATCTGGGCCTGGTGTACGGCATCGCGGTGGACGACGACCGGGCCGTGTCCGTGCGCCTGACCGTGACCTCGCCCGCCTGCCCGCTGGGCGAGTTCATGCGCGCGACGGCGGAGGATGCCATCCGCGCCGCCGTTCCCGACGCCACGGGGGTGGCGGTGACGCTGGTCCTCGACCCGCCGTGGGCGCCCGAACGCATATCCGCCGCGGCCCGCCGGCGGCTCGGCTGGCCGGAGGCGTGAGGCCATGACCGCCGCCGCCCTGCGGGCGCGCCGCCTGCCGCTCCTGGCCCTCGGGGCCGCGTCGCTGGTGGTGGGCGTGCTGGCCGGCCTGGCCCGGATGGGCTGGGCGCTGCCGCTGCCCCACGATGGTGCTGCGCTGCTGCACGGGCCGCTGATGGTCTCCGGCTTCTTCGGCACGGTGATCGGGCTGGAACGGGCCGCCGCCCTTGGCCGGTGGCCGGTGTTCGCGGGGCCGCTGGCCTCGGGGGCGGGCGGGATTCTGCTGGTGACGGGCGGGCCGGAGGCGGCGGGGGCGGCGCTGCTGACGCTTGCCGCCGCCATCCTGCTGGCTGCCTCGCTGTGGGTGTGGCGGCAGCAGCCGGCGGGCTTCACCGCCACCATGGCGGGGGGTGCGGCCTGCTGGCTGGTCGGCAACGGGCTGTGGCTGGCGGGATGGCCGGCCACGGCCGCCGTGACGTGGTGGATGCTGTTCCTCGTGCTGACCATCGCCGGCGAGCGGCTGGAGCTGAGCCGCTTTCGCCCGCCGGACCGCCGGGCGGCGCCGGCCTTCGCGGTGACGGTGGCGGCGCTGGTGGCCGGCGCCGTGCTGGCGACGGTGGCGCCGGACGCCGGGCTGCGGCTGACGGGCGTCGGTCTGGCGGCGCTGGCCCTGTGGCTGGTGCGCTTCGACGTGGCGCGGCAGACCGTGCGGATGCCGGGGCTGCCGCGCTTCGTGGCCCTGTGCCTGCTCTCCGGCTACGGCGGGCTGCTGGCCGGCGGCCTCATTGCCCTGGCATCGGCCGCGCCGGCGACCGGGCCGCTGTACGATGCGGTGCTGCACGCGGTCATGCTGGGGTTCGTCTTCGCCATGGTGTTCGGCCATGCCCCGATCATCCTGCCCGCCGTGCTGCGCCTGGCCGTGCCCTTCGGCCGCCGCCTCTACCTGCCGCTGGTCGCCCTGCACCTGGGCGTGGCGATGCGCACCGCCGGCGTGCTGGCGGACGACCTGATGCTGCGCCAGTGGGGCGGGGCGGCCAACGCCGCGGCGATCGGCCTGTTCATCGTCCTGACGGCGTGGAGCGTGGTGCGCGGCCGTTGACGCGGATCAACGCGGGGCGTGGCCGCGGCAGGCAGGGTATGGTCTCGTTGCCGCCGGAGATCGGATGTCGCCCATGAAGTATGTCGAGGAGTTCCGCGACGCCGCACTCGCCCGCGGCCTGGCCGGGGCGATCCGCGCGGCGGTGCGGCCGGATCGCCGTTATCACATCATGGAGTTCTGCGGCGGCCATACCCACGCCATCGCCCGCTACGGCATCCCCGACCTGCTGCCGCCCGCCGTCCGCCTGATCCACGGGCCGGGCTGCCCGGTCTGCGTGCTTCCGGTGGGGCGGATCGACGACGCCATCGCCATCGCCCGCCAGCCCGACACCATCCTGTGCACCTACGGCGACGTGCTGCGGGTGCCGGGATCGGGGCGCCTGTCGCTGCTGAAGGCCAAGGCGGCGGGGGCCGACGTGCGCATGGTGCTGTCCACCATGGACGCCCTGCGCATCGCCGAAACCAACCCCGGCCGGCAGGTGGTGTTCTTCGCCATCGGCTTCGAGACGACGACGCCGCCCACGGCGGTGGCGCTCCGGGCGGCCCGCGCCGGCGGCATCGCCAACTTCTCGGTTCTCTGCAACCATGTGCTGACGCCCTCCGCCATCCAGAACATCCTGGAAAGCCCGGAGGTGCGCGAACTGGGCACCGTGCCGCTGGACGCCTTCATCGGGCCGGCCCACGTGTCCACGGTGATCGGCAGCCGCCCCTACGAGTACTTCGCCGAGGAATACCGCAAGCCGGTCGTGGTGGCGGGGTTCGAGCCGCTGGACGTCATGCAGGCGATCCTGATGCTGGTGCGCCAGATCAACGAGGGCCGGGCGGAGGTGGAGAACCAGTTCACCCGCGCCGTCACCCGCGACGGCAACGCCAAGGCCAAGGCCCTGGTGGCGGAGGTGTTCGAGCTGCGCCGCTCGTTCGAATGGCGCGGTCTCGGCCGGGTGCCGTACAGTGGCCTGCGGATCAAGGCCGCCTATGCCGACTGGGACGCCGAGCGGCGCTTCGCCACGGCCAACGCCTCGGTGCCCGACCACAAGGGCTGCGCCTGCGGCGCCATCCTGCGTGGTCTGAAGACGCCGACGGACTGCGTCCTGTTCGGCACGGGCTGCACCCCCGACAACCCCATGGGGTCCTGCATGGTCTCGGCGGAAGGGGCGTGCGCCGCCCATTACACCTACGGGCGGTTCCGCGACCGGCGCGCGGGGGCGGCCTGAGCCATGCGCATCCTGCTCCTCGTCCACGCGTTCAACAGCCTCGCCCAGCGCCTGTTCGTCGAACTGGCGGAGCGCGGCCACGACCTCACCATCGAGTTCGACGTCAACGACGCCGTCACCCGCGAGGCGGTGGCCGCCGTGCGCCCCGACCTGGTGCTCGCCCCCTTTCTGAAGCGCGCCATCCCGGAAGACGTGTGGCGCCGCGTGCCCTGCCTGATCGTCCACCCCGGTCCGCCCGGCGACCGCGGCCCCTCGTCCCTCGATTGGGCGGTGCTGGAGGGGGCGGAGCGCTGGGGCGTCACCGTGCTGCAGGCCGACGGCGAGTTCGACGCCGGCCCGGTGTGGGCGTCGCAGACCTTCCCCATGCGCGACGCCGCCAAGGCCGGCCTCTACCGCCGCGAGGTGACGGAGGCTGCGGTGACGGCGGTGATGCAGGCGCTGGAGCGCCTGACCGGCGGCGGGGCGCCGATGCCGGTGGACCCGGCGGCGGTGCGCTCCCGCCCGGTCCTGCCGTGGTCCTCCCGCGCCATCGACTGGGCCGCCGACGACACCGCCACGGTGCTGCGCAAGATCCGCAGCGCCGACGGCGTGCCCGGGGTGCGGGACCGTGTCGCCGGCCTTCACGTCAACCTGTTCGACGCCCATCCGGAAAGCCGGCTGACCGGCCCGCCGGGCGCCCTGCTGGCGCAGCACCACGGCGCGGTGTGCCGCGCCACCGTCGACGGCGCGGTGTGGATCGGCCACATGAAGCGGCGCTCCGCCGACCCCGCGGCGCCGACGCTGAAGCTTCCCGCCGCCATGGTGCTGGGCGACGCCGCCGTCGGCCTGCCCGAGGTGGACGGTGACCACCGCGACGTGTGGTACGAGGAGTCGGCGGGGGTCGGCTATCTGCACTTCCCCTTCTACAACGGCGCCATGGGCGCCGGGCAGTGCGCCCGCCTGCTGGCGGCGCTGGGGACGGCGCTGCGGCGGGCCCCCCGGGTGCTGGTGCTGATGGGCGGCCCGGATTTCTGGAGCAACGGCATCCACCTCAACCTCATCGAGGCGGCGGACAGCCCGGCCGACGAATCCTGGCGGACCATCAACGCCATCAACGACGTGGCCCGGGCGGTGCTGACCGCCGGGGACACGCTGACCGTGTCGGCCCTGGCCGGCAACGCCGGGGCCGGCGGCGTCTTCCTGGCGCTGGCCGCTGACCGGGTGTGGGCGCGCCGCGGCGCGGTGCTGAACCCGCATTACCGGGGCATGGGGAACCTTTACGGCTCGGAATACTGGACCTATGTGCTGCCGCGCCGGGTGGGAGCGGAGCACGCCCGCGCGGTGACCGAGGCGCGCCTGCCCATGGGCGCGCCGGAAGCCGTGCGCCGGGGCCTGGTGGACGAGGCGTTCGGGACCACCGTGGAGGATTTCCGCGCCGGCGTCCGCGCCCGCGCCGAGGCTCTGGCGGCCGACCCGGTGCTGCCCGAGCTCCTGGCCGAAAAGCGCCGCCGCCGCGCCGCCGACGAGGCGGAGAAGCCGCTGGAGCGCTACCGCGAGGAAGAGCTGGAACGCATGCACCTCAACTTCTACGGCTTCGACCCCAGCTACCACGTCGCGCGGTACAACTTCGTCTTCAAGATTCCCAAGTCGCGCACACCGCTTTACCTCGCCCGGCACCGCCGGGCAGATTGAGGCTCTGCGGAAAGGGAGTATGCCGGCAGAACAGGGTGGCCTGTTTACCTCCGGTTAAGTCCATCGGTCTTAAGACGGTTGGCACTGTCCATCCCGGACCGACGGAGTTCACGGAAATGGCCGCGTCCGTTACCCGCGCTCTTCTTGCCATCAAGCGTTACAATCGACAGCCCGATCAGATCGACCACACCATCCTCGCGGCGATCAACGTGACGCTGTGCCTCGCCTCCGGTGGCAACGACCGGGTCGCCGAAGGCTTCAACGCCGACGTCGCGTCCGCCGGACGGGGTGCGGGGCGGGTGTAGGCGCTTCACCGGTCCGGGATCATCCCCGTTGTCTCCGGTATGAAGCCCTCCCCCGTCGAAGATGGGAGAGGGTTGGGTGGGGGCTCGAAGCAGCGGCGTCCCGATCAGACAGTACCCGTCCTTCAGATCTCCTCCTCCACCATGTCGATGGCGCCGCAGGGGCATTCGGCGGCACACAGGCCGCAGCCCTTGCAGAAGTCGTAGTCGATGCGGAAGCGGTTGCCCGGGCCCAGCTTGACCACGGCGTTGTCCGGGCACACGCCGAAGCAGTTGTCGCATTCGAAGCAGTTGCCGCAACTGAGGCAGCGCCGAGCCTCGAACAGCGCGGTGGTCTCGTCCAGGCCGCCCTTCACCTCGTCGAAGGTGGTCTGCCGGCGCAGGGCGTCGAGGACGGGCTGCACCGTGCGCGGGGCGTCGGTGTAGTACCAGGTGTTCAGCCGATCGTACCCGGCCACCGCGTGCTTGGGCGCGGACTCCTGCGGTGCGCCGCGCAGATAGGCGTCGATGTGGCGCGCCGCCTTCTTGCCGTGGCCGACGGCAACGGTCACCGTGCGCTCCGACGGCACCATGTCGCCGCCGCAGAACAGGCCGGGGTGGCCGGTCTGCAGGTCGGGGCCGACCCGGATGGTGCGGTCCTTGTTGACCTCCACCCCGGGCACCCGCTCGATCACCGTGGTGTCCACGTCCTGGCCCAGCGCCAGGATCAGGGTGTCGCCCTCGATGGTCTCGACCTCGCCGGTCGGCCGCGGCCAGCCGGTGTCGTCCAGCTCCATCCGCTCCACCACCAGCGAGCCCTCGTCCATGCGCCGGATGGTGCTGAGCCAGCGCACCAGCACCCCTTCCTCCAGCGCCTCCTCCACCTCGAAATCGTGTGCCGGCATCATCTCGCGGGTGCGGCGGTAGACGATCAGCGCCTCCTCGGCACCCAGGCGCCGGGCGGTGCGGGCCACGTCGATGGCGGTGTTGCCACCGCCGTAGACCACCACCCGGCGGCCGAGCTTCGGCGGCTCGGCCCCCGTCTCCATGCCGCGCAACACCGACACGGCGTCCAGGATGCGCCCCGCCGCCACCGCGGGAATGTCGACCCGCCGCGCCAGATGGGCGCCGATGGCGGCGAAGCAGGCATCATACCCGCCCTCGGCCATGGCGCGGGGAATGTCGTCGATGGCGGTGTTCAGACGCAGCTCCACCCCCATGGCGAGGATGCGCTCCACCTCGGCGTCCAGCACCTCGCGGGGGAGGCGGTAACGGGGAATGCCGAAGCGCATCATGCCGCCGGGCTTCGGCCCGGCGTCGGCGATGGTCACCGTGTGGCCCATGCGGGCGAGGTGGTAGGCGGCCGACAGGCCGGACGGGCCGGCGCCGATCACCAGCACGCGCTTGCCCGTGGGCGGGCCCGGCTCGACCCGCCAGCCCTCGCGGATGGCCAGATCGCCCAGGAAGCGCTCCACCGCGTGGATGCCCACGGCCTGGTCGAGGCGGCCGCGGTTGCAGGCGTCCTCGCAGGTGTGATAGCAGGCGCGGCCCATGATGGCGGGCAGCGGGTTGTCGCGCATCAGCACCTCCCACGCCGCGCGGTAGTCGCCGCTTTCCGCGTGGTACAGCCACCCCTGGATGTTCTCCCCGGCCGGGCAGCGGGCGTTGCAGGGCGGCAGGTGGTCGGCGTAGACGGGCTTCGAGGTGCGCCACGAGCCGGTGCGGTTGGCCAGCGAGGTGCCGGCGTCCAGCGTGATGGCGAAGGGATGCTCGGTCATCGCACGGCCTCCTCGGCGCTCAGCAGGTTGAAGCGGCGGATGTTGGCGTCGGCCATGGCCTGCAGGCGGTCCAGCGCCTCCTGCGCCCCGGGCGCATCGGGCCGGAAGAGATGGGCGAAGCGTTTCTGGGGCTTCAGATACTCCGCCACCGGGACGCGCCGGCGGATGGGGGTGGTGGCCGTGACCTCTCCGTGCTCCGCCTCGAACAGGGGGAACAGGCCGCTCTCCACCGCCAGGCGCGACAGGCGGATGGTGTCGTGGCTGGCCGCCCCCCAGCCCAGCGGGCAGGGCACCAGGATGTGGATGTAGCGCGCACCGTGCAGGCCCATGGCCCGGGTCACCTTGGCCTCCAGGTCGTGCAGGTCGGCGACCGTGGCGGTGGCCACATAGGGGATGCCGTGGGCCATGGCGATCCGCGGCAGGTTCTTGCCGGTGCCGAAGACGTTGCCCGGTGCCGCCCCCACCGCCGGGGTGGTGGCGGTGCGCGCCGCCGGCGGCGTGGCGCTGGAGCGCTGCACGCCGGTGTTCATGTAGGCTTCGTTGTCATAGCAGATGTAGAGGACGTCGTCGTTGCGCTCGAACATCCCGGACAGGCAGCCGAAGCCGATGTCGGTGGTGCCGCCGTCGCCGCCCTGGGCGATGACGCGGGTCGCCTTGCCCTTCACCCGCATGGCCGCTGCCACGCCGGACGCCACCGCCGCGGCGTTGCCGAACAGGGAATGCAGCCAGGCCACCTGCCACGAGGTTTCGGGATAGGGCGTGGTGAACACCTCCAGGCAGCCGGTGGCGTTGACGCACACCAGGTCGCGGTTGGCGGCGCGCATGGCCGCGTCGATAGCGTAGCGCGCCCCCAGCGCCTCGCCGCAGCCCTGGCAGGCGCGGTGGCCGCAGGTCAGCGCGTTGGAGCGGTTGCGGGATGCCTGCACCGTCCGCTTGTCGGAGTCGAGCAGGCGGTTGCCGACGGTCAGCGTGCCGGTCTGGTAGAACTTGACGGTCTGAGTCATGGCCGATGCTCCCCCTTCACGACGCGCGGCCGGCGCCGACGCGGCGCAGGACGTTCTCGGCGATCGGTCCGGCGCGGCGGGTGCGCTCCATGCGGGCGATCTCCGCCTCCACCACGTCGGACTTCAGGTCGAGGAAGTGGACGTCGTAGTGCGGCTCCCGCTCCACCTTGCGCAGGAAGTCCGCCAGGGAGTCGCCGGTGATGGGCCGTCCGCCCAGGCCGGCGATCAGCGTGTAGACCCGGTTGCCGAAGCCGCGCAGGGCCATCCGCACATGGCTGGCGAGGATGCCCCCCATGCCCACCGCGAGTGCCTTTTCCAGCACCACGACCCGCCGCGCGCCCAGCAGCGCCTCGCGCACGTCGTCCAGCGGGAAGGGGCGGAAGGCGCACAGGTTGAGCGCACCCACCGCGTGGCCGGCGTCGCGCAGGGCGTCCACCGTGTCCTTCACGGTGCCCATGACCGATCCCATGGCGACGACGACGGTGTCGGCGCCGTCGATGCGGTACGGCCGCACCAGCCCGCCGGACTCGCGGCCGAAGACGGCGCGGAACTCCGCCGCCAGCTCGGGGATGCGCTCCAGCGCCCGCATCTGCTTGTGGTGGGCGAGGTAGCGCACCTCCATGAAGGCGTCGGGGCCGACCATGGCGCCCATGGACAAGGGCTCCGCGGGGTCAAGGACCTGCACCGGGTCGAACGGCGGCAGGTAGGCGTCCACCCGGGCCTGGTCGGGCACGTCCACCCGCTCCACCGCGTGGGTCAGGATGAAGCCGTCCACGTTGACCATCACCGGGCACGACAGCTCCTCCGCCAGGCGGAACGCCTGGATGTGCAGGTCCACCGCTTCCTGGTTGGTCTCGGCGAACAGCATGATCCAGCCGGCGTCGCGCACGGACATGGCGTCGGAATGGTCGTTCCAGATGTTGATCGGCGCACCGATGGCGCGGTTGCCCAGCGTCATGACGATGGGCAGGCCGAGGCCGGAGGCGTTGTACACCGCCTCCATCATGAACAGCAGGCCCTGGCTGGCGGTGGCCGTGTAGGACCGGGCACCGGCGGCCGAGGCGCCGATGGCCACGGACAGGGCGGCGAACTCCGATTCCACGTTGATGAACTCGCACCCCGTCAGGTGCCCGTCGCGCACCAGTTCCCCCAGCCCCTCCACGATGTGGGTCTGCGGCGTGATGGGATAGGCGCAGATGACCTCGGGCCGGCAGAGGGCTATGGCTTCCGCCATGGCGCGGCTGCCTTCGATCTGCTTCAGCATGGGACGTCCCCCGGTTCAGGAGAGGCAGTGTTCGTAGGCGGCGGTCGCGGCCCTGGCGTTGGCGTCCCCGATGGGGCCGGGGAACGTCTCGCGGATGGCGGCCAGCACCGAGTCCAGGTGGATCTGGCCGGTGACCGCCGCGAAACCGCCGAGCAGGGCGGCGTTGGGCACCGGCCGGCCCACATGGGCCCGGGCGATCTCGGTGGCGGGGACACAGCGGGCGTGCCCCTTGGGAAAGCGGGCCATGACGTCGGCCAGATGCAGCCCGTCGAAGCCGAGACCGGTGTTCACCAGCACATACCCGGTGTCGGGCAGGCCCTGGAAGACGTCGACGGAGTGGAAGAGGGTGGGGTCCTGGACGATCAGGGCGTCGGGGACCCGGATGGGTTCCCGCGCGCGGATCTCGGTGTCGGCGATGCGGCAGAAGGAAACGACGGGGGCGCCCGTCCGCTCGGACCCGAAACTGGGAAAAGCCTGGGCGTGCCGGCCCTCCCTGAAGGCGGCGACGGACAGCATCTCGGCGGCCGTGACCACCCCCTGTCCGCCGCGCCCGTGGATGCGTACCTGGAACATGCGCGTTCCTCCCGGGTACTTTTTTGGTTGCGGAAGTCTAGGGATGGGTGCGGTGCAGCGACATTGATCCAGCGCAACCCGCCCGACCGGGCCACCCCCGTCCGTCCGTGGCACCAAAGGCCCCGCCACCTGTTCTTCCAGAGGACAACCGGCCCCGGCCGGTCACGGATCAACGGAGGAAGGAGTGTTCCCGGACGGGAGCCTCCCGGAGTGTGCAAGCATGAGCTGGTCGACCGAAGGTGCTTCGCTGGCCGATGTGCTGGAGCCGGTGCTCTGCGTGGCCGAGGACGACGAGGGCGAACTGGTGCAGGCCGTGAACGACGTGGCGGAGGCGCTGGCGGCACTCGGCGTGCTGATCGTGGACCGTGCCGGACAGCCGGTGCACGGCGTCAGCGACGAACGCGCGGTGATCGGCGCGCTCGCCGCCTACGCCAAGGGGCTTGCGCACGGAGGACGGCTCGACGATGCGGTGTCTGTGGGGGAGCTGATCGACCGCATCGACCAGCTCCGCTATCGGCCCAAACGGCCGGGGGTGCATTGAAATGACCGGCGCCGAGGCGGCTGATTGCCGCCCCCGTCCGCAAGGCGGCGCTATCGCCGCCGGGCGGCGACGGCGTCAGCGAGGGCGTCGTACAGGCTGGGCGGACTGAAGGGTTTCTGAAGGGCGGGCGCATCGGCGAAACGGGCGTCGATGTCCGCAGCACCGTAGCCGGTGGTGAAGACGAAGGGGATGCCGCGGGCCGTCAGGGCCTCCGCCACGGGATAGATGGGCTCGCCCCCCACGTTGACGTCCAGGATGGCGCCGTCCAGCGCCGGATCGGCGGCCAGTTCGAGGGCCGCGGCGACGCTGGCGGCGGGGCCGATGATCCGGCAGCCGAGGTCACCCAGCATGTCTTCCAGCATCATGGCGACCATCGCCTCGTCCTCCACCAGGAGGACGCGCAGGCCGGAAAGTCGTTCGTCGGCGGTCATGGAAGCATCACCTTTGTGGATACCGGCAACCGCATGCGGCAGATCACACCGCCGGCGGCGAAGTCAAGGCTGACGGAGGCGTTGAGTTCGCGGGCAACGCCGCGTTCGATGAGGCGTGAACCGAATCCCCGCCGCGACGGTGGCGACACCGGCGGGCCGCCGGTTTCGGTCCAGGTGAGGTCGACCGCGCTCCCGTCCATCCGCCACGCGATGGCGATCCGCCCATCGGTTCCGGCCAGCGCGCCGTACTTCATGGCATTGGTCGTCAGTTCGTGGAACACCATGCTGAGCGTCACCGCCGCGTTGGGACCGAGGCGCAGCTCCGGCCCGCCCACGGCGATCCGGTGCCCGTCCTTCGCGATGTAAGGTGCCAGCGTGCGGCGGACAACATCGTTCAGCGACGCACCGTGCCAGGACTCGCGGGTCAGCAGGTCGTGCACCTGGCTCAGCGCCAGCAGGCGGCCGGTGAAGGTGTCGATGAAGGCATCGGGGGTCGCCGCCCCGCGCAGCGTCTGCTGCGCCACCGACTGCACGGTGGCCAGGGTGTTCTTCACCCGGTGGTTCAGTTCGGCCAGCAGCAGCTTCTGCCGCTCCTCGGCCCGCTTGCGCTCGGTGATGTCCAGCAGGGTGCCGACCGCGCGCACCGGCGCTCCTCCGGCGTCCCGGTGCACACGCCCGCGCACCTGCATCCAGCGCTCCTCTCCGGTGTCGGCACGCAGGATGCGGAACTCGTCCTCGTGCAGCCGGTCACCGTCCTGCGCGAAGGCGGCCTGGTAGCGGGCGATCGTCACCTCACGGTCGTCGGGATGGATCAGCCGCGCGAACAGGTCGTAATCGGCCGGCCGGTCCAGGGGGATGCCGATGATGCGCTTGAACTCGTCCGACCAGCGGCGGCGGCCGGACACCGGGTCGAAGTCCCAGATGCCCAGCCCCGTCGTCCCCACGGCGAGGCGCAGCCGCTCCTCGCTGTCCCGCAATGCGGCCTCGGCGCGCTTGCGCTCGGTCATGTCGACGGTGACGGCCAGCAGGCGGTCGATCCGCCCCTTGCCGTCGCGCAGGACCGTCACCGAATTCTCCACCCAGACCACACCGCCGCCCGGGCGCACGAACCGTTTCTCCACCACGTAGGGGCTGCCGTCGCGCAGCGCCCGGGCAAACGGGGGCAGGCTGTGGGCATGGTCGTCCGGGTGGGTGAGATCCTGCATGCGCACACCCGGCAGCGCGTCGCGTCCGATGCCGACAAGACGGCAGAAATAGTCGTTGGCGGTGATGAAGCGGCCGTCCGCGTCGATCTGGCTGAGCCCGGCGCTGGCCTGCTCCACCACCGCGGCGAAGCGGGCGTCGCTGGCGCGGATGGCCTCGGCGGCGTTGCGCCGCTGGCGCGCCAGTTCCAGGTTGGAGCGCACGCGGGCGACCAGTTCGCGCGCCGTGAAGGGTTTGGTCAGGTAGTCGTCGGCCCCGGCATCCAGCCCGTCGACCCGCGCCTCCTCTCCGGCGCGGGCCGACAGCAGGACCACCGGCACGTCGCGGGTCGCCGGATCCGCGCGCAGGGCCGCCAGCAGGGCGAAGCCGTCCAACCCCGGCATCATCACGTCGCTGAGCACCAGGTCGGGCCGGCGCGCGCGCGCCGCGGCCAGTGCCGCCGCGCCGTCGGCGACCGCCTCGACCTCGTACATCCCGTCCAGCAGGCGCGTGACGTAGCCGCGCATATCGGCGTTGTCGTCGGCCAGCAGCACGCGGCCACCCGCCGCCTTACCGGCTGCCGGCCCCGGTGCCGGTTGGGAGCCGGTGTGGCGCCCGGCCGGTCCGCCGTTGGGCAGCCAGCGCAGCGCTTCCTCGACGAAGGTGCCGGCCCGGACGGGAGCGGCGGCCACGGGACGCGGCGTCCCGTCGCGTCCGGCCGGAGCGGGGAGATGGGCCGTGCCGAAGGGCAGGGTGATCGTGAAGGCGCTGCCGCGGCCGGGGGTGCTGTCCACCGTGATGGTGCCGCCGTGCAGGCGGACCAGCTCGCGCACCATGGCCAGGCCGATGCCGCTGCCCTCCTGGCTGCGGCCCTGCGCGCCCTCGACCCGATGGAAGCGTTCGAACAGGCGCGGCAGCTCGGCGGCGGCGATGCCGATGCCGGTGTCGCGCACGCACACCCGGGCGCCGTCGCCGCTCTCGCGGACGGTGACGGTGATCCCGCCCGCCAGAGTGTACTTGAAGGCGTTGGACAGGAGATTGAGGATCACCGTCTCCCACAGGTCGCGGTCGAGATGGACCGGCCGGGACAGGGGCGGCGCGTCGATCGACAGCGTCAGGCCGGCCCGCTCGCAGGCGGAGCGGAAGTTGGCCGCGAGATCGGCGGTCAGGGCCGCCAGGTCGGCCGGCTCGTACGCCGCCTGCAGCCGCCCGGCCTCGATGCGCGCGAAATCGAGCAGACCGTTGACCAGCTTCAGCAGGCGCAGCCCGTTGCGGTGGGCGAGTTCCAGGTGTTCCCGGATGTCCGCGGACGGGGAGTCGGGCGTGCGCTCCAGCGCCTCCTCCAGCGGGCCCAGCAGAAGGGTCAGCGGCGTGCGGAACTCGTGGCTGACGTTGGAGAAGAAGATGGTCTTGGCGCGGTCGATCTCCGCCAGGGCCTCGGCGCGCCGGCGCTCCTCCTCGTGGGCACGGGCGGAGGCGAGCGCGCTCGCGACATGGCCGGCCACCAGGTCGGCAAAGCCCCGGAATTCCTCGTCCAGGGGGCGCACCGGGCTCAGCCCGAGCACCAGCGCCCCCGCCCGTTCCTCCCGCGTCGAGCCGGCCAGGGGCAGGACCAGGGCGGAGCGCGGCGGGTGATCGCCGATGCCCGCGGGCAGCCCGGGAAAGCGGGCGTCAAGGTCTTCCACCACGACGGCCGTGCCGGACACCGTCACCACCTCCAGCGGCCATGGTGCCGCCGTCCCGCCGCCGGCCGTCACCATCGGCGGGCAGGCGGGATGGTCGGCGTCCGGGCCGACCCGCGCGCCCAGGCGGAAGCTGTCCCCCTCGGCGAGGTAGAGCAGGGCGAAGGGAAGATCCCGGCGGTCGGCGGCCAGCGCCGCGGCGGCGGCGGCACAGGCTCCGTCGACGGTGCGCGCCCGCGCCATGCCTGCCGCCAGGTCGCGCAGCAGCGCCAGCCGGCGCTGTCCCACGACCTTCTGCGTTTCCTCGGTGCAGGCGCAGAACACGCCGGCGATGCCGCCGGCATCACCCGGCAGCGGGCTGTAGGAGAAGGTAAAGTAGGTTTCCTCCGGAACGCCGTAGCGTTCCATCAGCAGCAGCAGGTCGCGGTCCAGCGTCGCATCGCCGCGTTCCAGGACGGCGTTGGTACGCGGGCCGATCACCGGCCAGATCTCCGCCCAGATGCGCCGGGCCGGCTGCCCCAGTGCCTGCGGGTGGCGCGCGCCGAGCACGGGGATGTAGGCGTCGTTGTAGAGGTTGACGAGGTCCGGTCCCCACCAGATGAACATCGGGTAGCGCGACGCCAGGATGATGCGCACGGCGGTGCGCAGGCTCGGCGGCCAGCCCTCCGGCGGGCCGAGCGGGGTGGCCGACCAGTCGCAGGCGGCCATCAGCGCGCCCATGCGGCCGCCACCTGCGAACGGATCGTCGGCCGTCGGGCACTGCCCCTGCGCACCCGGGGCGGCAACGGGAGCCGTGGCGTCATCCCGGCGGTAGATGGTCACGACACCTCGCGGTTTGCGTCGGGGACGGGCAGGTACTTTCTATCGTCGGAAGCTTAGCGTCACCGCGACGAGGGGGAAGCGTTCCAATGGTTATAGCGCCGCCCGGGCCTGCACGGGGGCCGGGCGAAGGATGTATCCCATCGGCATGCCCGGCTGCCCGCGCAAGCTGTCATACGGTCATAGTGGTCAGGCTGACCGGCGAGCGCGGACCGGGGATGACGACGATTCCGCTGTCCGAGACGTGGTAGCGCCGTCGGTCCTCAGCCTCGTCATAGCCGATCACCGTGTCGGCCGGGATGTGCACGTTCTTCTCGATGATGGCCCGGCGGATGCGGCAGTTGCGGCCGATCTCCACATTGTCGAAGACGATGCTGTCCTCCAGGGTGGTGAACGAATGCACCCGCACGTAGCGGCCGAGCACCGACCGGCGCACCGTCGCACCGGAGATGATGGTGCCGCCCGACAGGACAGAATCGATGGCCTGCCCGCGCCGGCCGTCATCGTCGAAGGCGAACTTGGCCGGCGGGTCGGAATAGCTGGCGGTGCGCAACGGCCAGGCGCGGTTGTAGATGTCGATGGGCGGTTCGATGGCCCGCATGTCCATGTTGGCTTCGTAATAGGCGTCCAGGGTGCCGACGTCGCGCCAGTAGGCGGGCTGGCTGGCCGCCTGGCCGGGGATGCGGTTGGTGGCGAAGTCGTAGGCGTACATGGCCGAGGTGCCGACCAGGCGGGGCAGGATGTCCTTGCCGAAATCATGGCTGCTGTCGCTGCGCGCCGCGTCCTCATAAACCATTTGCAGCAGGCACTGGCGCGAGAAGATGTAGTTGCCCATGGACGCCAGCACCTGGTCGGGCCGGCCGGGAATGGTGGGGGCGTCGGCGCGCTTCTCGATGAAGCCGGTGATTCGCCGGTCGGAGTCCACCTGCAGCACGCCGAACTCCCCGGCGTGCCTGCGATCCACGGGCAGGGCGGAGATGGTGACGTCGGCCTTGTGTTCCAGATGGTACTCGATCATCGAGCGCACGTTCATGCGGTAGACGTGATCGGCGCCGAACAGCAGGACCAGGTCGGGCTCCGACTGTTCGATCAGGTTGGCGTTCTGGAACACGGCGTCGGCCGTGCCGCGGTACCATTCCTCGCCTTCCGTGCGCATCTGCGCCGGCACGGGGACGATGAACTGGTTGGTCAGCATGCCGCCGAACTGCCAGCCGTCGCGCAGGTGCTGGATCAGCGACTGGCTCTTGAACTGGGTCATCACGTAGATCGAGTAGACGCCCGAGTTCACCAGGTTCGACAGCACGAAATCGATGATGCGGTACTTCCCGCCGAACGGCACGGCGGGCTTGGCCCGTTCCACCGTCAGGGGGTGGAGGCGGGTTCCCTTCCCGCCGGCCAGCACCAGAGCCAGGATCTTGATCTGCATTTGCGGGTTTCCTCCCTTCAGGCGCCCCTTGCGGCAGCAACCGAACGGCCGGCCGGTCGCACCGGTTCCGGCCGGGTGCGGTCGCCCCGTCCCGCCAGTGTCGGCCATGGCGGACGGGGCGTCCACCGTGCCGGCGTCTTTTTTGCGGTTCCGCGGGTCGCCGGTCAGGAGGCCGGCAGCGGCGCCGCGTCGATCCGACCGCGGGGAGCGGCGCGGACCGCGGGGCCGGACTGGTCGGCCGGCCGGGGCATCACCACCGGACCGCGGTTGGTGTTGGTGTCGTCCCGCAGGCGCAGCAGGTGCAGGCGGACGTAGGCGGTGCCGCTGCCCGTTGACACCGCGATCCAGTCGGTGCCCCGCGCCCGGCCGAGTACGGTGACCGGCTGTCCCGGTCCCATCCGGGCGATCACCGCCGATCCCGCGGTGGGGGCGGCGTAAAGTGCCGTGGCGCGGTCCACCGCCCAGGTGCCCGCCACCGGTTCCAGGCCGGGAGCGGTGGGCAGCGGAGCGGGCGGCGGCGGCGGAACGGCGGCGACCCGGTTCCCCGGCTGGCAGGCAGCCAGGATCAGGGCGGCGCCGAGAAGCAAGGGACGAAGACGCATGGTGCCGGAAACCCTGTGGGAATCACGCCCCCGCGGGCGATCGGCGGCGACCCTAGCACGGCGGCGGCCCCTTCGGCAGTGCGGAATCGGCAGCCGCGGCAGCCCCTCTTTTCATTGGGCGGCGTGGCGGGTGTGGCGGTCGTTCAGCCGCTTGTGCAGGAGGATCTGGTCAATGGCCACATCGACCGTGCGTCCGTCGGGGGTGCGATAGCTGTAGGTGCCCCGCTCGGTTCCGGAGGGCTCGTAGCCCAGCCGTTCGTAGAAGTGGATCACGCCTAAGTTGTCCCGGTCGATTCCCAGTTCGATCTCGTCAACGCCGCGCGCCGTCACCAGCCTTTCCGCCGCCAGCATCAGCCGGGTGCCGATGCCGCAGCGCCGGAAGGCCGGGAAGACCCGCACCGCCCAGATGGTGGCCCGGCGCAGGTGGCGCTTGCGTTCGTAGTCGATCCACACCTGGCCGGCGGGAAAGCCGTTGACGTCGGCCAGCACCATGCTGCCGTCGCCCCTGGCCTGCGTGGCGAAGGTGCGGCGGATGATCTCACGGTGCGGGGTGAATTCGCCGAACCACTCCAGGGCCGGCAGGTCCGTTTCCCGGCACAGGCGAATGGTGACCGGCACCGCCAGGGTGTCGCGCTGAAGGATGGCGTCCTCTCCCATGTGCCGCGGCCCTCCCGTCTCCATCCCCGGCTCAACGCCGGGGGGTGGCCGGCGTTCCCCTCCGCCGGCCTTCCGGCCGATCCTCCGCCCTCCACCCCTTCGAAAAGGTGAATGAACCGGCGGGGGGGTGGACGCGTTGCCTGCCATCGTGGTTGTCCGAAAGGAAACGATGGCCGTGTACGCCCGTCCGGATGTCACCGCCGAAATCCGCGCCCTGGTCGAGCGAGCCGGCATCCTGTTCCGCCGCCGCCGGCTGCACGCCTGCCTGGCCCTGCACGGGCGGGCGCTGGCGCTCGGCGTCGACCCGCTGGAAACGGGCGGTGAGCGCTGGGCGGCGCACATGATGCTGGGGGAGTTCACGCACGCCCTGGCGATCAGCGACCTGGTGCTGCGGCGCACGCCGCGTGACGCCTTCAACCGGGGCGACCGGCCCTTCCACGAGCGCGCGGTGTGGGACGGCCGGCCCTTCGACGGGCGCCGGGTGCTGGTACGGTGCTATCACGGGCTGGGTGACATCGTGCAGTTCGCCCGCTATCTGCCCCTGCTGGCGCGCCGCGCGCGCGGCGTCGCCGTGCAGGCGCCGGACGCCGCCCTGCCTCTGCTGGCCGGGCTGCCCGGCGTGTCCGCCCTGCTGCCGCAGGGCGACGATGTCGCTCTGCCGCGGTACGACGTGCAGACGGAGGTGATGGAGCTGCTCCACGCCTTCCGCACCACGCCGGCGACGGTGCCGGCGGTGGTTCCCTTCCCGGCGGTGACCCGGGACCGGGTGCGGCGGCAGGCCGCGGGCATGACCGGGCGGGCCCGGCTGCGGATCGGACTGGCCTGGGCGGCCGGGGCGTGGGACGGCGGTCTGCGCTCCCTGCCGCCGGCCCTGGCGTCGCGGCTGACGGGGCTGCCGGGCATCGACTGGGTGTGTCTGCAGCGGGGTCCCGCCCTGGCCGAGGGGCTGCGCCGTCTCGCCTTCTGCGACCGCGGGCCGCGCAGCGACGATCTGCGCGACACGGCGGCGGCGATGCTGGCGTGCGACCTGGTGGTGTCGGTCGACACGGTGGTGGCGCACCTGGCCGGCGCGATGGCCGTGCCGGTGTGGACCCTGCTGCGCTACGAGGCGGACTGGCGCTGGATGGTGGAGCGGGACGACAGCCCCTGGTATCCGACCATGCGCCTGTTCCGCCAGCCCGCCCCCGGCAACTGGGAGGCGGTGACGGACGCGGTGGCGGCGGCCCTGCGGCGGCTGTAGGAACCGCCGGCAGCACGGGGTCAGTGCGTGACGTCGGCCACGGCGGCGGCGGGCTGTTCGCCGATGCCGTTGTTCATGGCCCAGATCGCCGCCTGGGTGCGGTTGGAGGCGTTGATCTTGCGCAGCAGGCTCTTGAGGTGGACCTTCACGGTCGCTTCGGTGATGTGCAGGTGGTTGGCGATCATCTTGTTGGAATTGCCGTTCAGCAGGCAGCGCAGGATCTGGATCTCGCGCGGGGACAGCCCCTTGCGGCTGACCGGGACGTGCACCTCCAGCTCGCTGCCGCCGATCAGCATGGCGGCCAGATGGGTGGGGAACACCTTCTCGCCGATCATCACCAGCTTCAGCGACTGCATCAGCGATTCCGACGCGATGTCCTTGGTGAGATAGCCATCGACGCCGGCGTTCAGCGCCTCGGCCAGGCGGTGGGTGCTCAGGGCGTCGGCCAGGACGACGATGCGCGATTGCGTCAGACGGGCGCGCAGGGTGCGCAGCACCTCCACCTCATCGCCGCCGGCACCGGGATCGACGACGACCAGGTCCGGATGGACCGGCGCCGCCTCGATGGCGGCAAGGGCGTCGCGGGCGCTGCCGGCCTCGCCGACCACGCGGTAGGGGGAATTGTCGAACAGCCGCTTCATCCCCTCGCGGAAGAGCCGGTTGGTGTCGATGAGGAAAACATGTGCGGCGTTCATCGCGATTCACCTGCTGTCATGGATGAAGAAACCCTGTCATTCGCGGCCCGGCGCCCCCGTCGGGTGGACGTCGGAAGGGGCGCCTTGTCCGCCACCAAGGAGATAACCGCGATTTGGTGGAGCAACGAGTCCGCTTTTGGTTGCGTGGAACGCCGGAAAAGGAAGTATAGCCAATGCCTGCCCCGGCTGTTCGGCAGGGACATCGGCCGTGCATCCATGAAACGGCATAGGACCGCCGGGAGAGTCCATTGTGCGGCAGGGCACGCCCGGACCCGGATCCGGAGTCGTAAGCGACGGCATCGGCGGTCATAGGACCCGCTTGTGGTATCGAGTCCTACCCTTGACCATTGCCTTGATTGACCGGTCCGGCGCGGTGGCGCTAGCGTCGACGGTGCAAGACGACAGGGAAAGGAACCGAACGATGTCCACTGCGGCCTTTGTGACGATGCCCGCTTCCGTCAGGACCGTGATCGACGCCGCGCACATCGACCTGTTCGATGACGAGGAGTGTCTGGACGTGATCTTCGAGGCGTCCTGCTCGGTGGAGCCCGGCTCCCGCGCCGAGGCTCTGGAATGGGCCGCCGCCTATCTCGACATGCTGCGTTCCCGTGCCGTTGCCGCCGGGGCGCACCGGCGCACCGCGACGCCCGCGGACCTGCGCTTCCGCAGCTTCGAAGGGGCGCCCTGCTGATCGCCCGGCCCGCCCGTCAGGGGGCGGGTGGAAAGTCGAGGGTCACGGTCGTGCCGCGGCCCGGCTCGCTGTCGATGGACAGGGTGCCGCCGTGCAGTTCGACCAGCCCCTTGGCCAGGGGCAGGCCCAACCCGGTTCCAACGCCGGAACCGATCGAAGGGTCGTGGGCCTGACCGAACCGTTGCAGGGACCTGGTGATTCCCTCCGGCGTCATGCCGATCCCCGTATCGGCCACCGTCACGCGGCAGCCGCCGTCCGGCCGCCGGTCGATGACCAGGCGGACCGAGCCGCCGCGGGGCGTGAACTTGCAGGCGTTGGACAGGAGGTTCACGACGATCTGGCGCAGGGCGCGGGGGTCGGCGTGCAGCGTCCCGGCGTCGGGTGTTATCTCGGCGGTGACGGTCACGGCGGAGGCCCGGGCCTGGCCCGCGTTCAGGCGCAGGCAGGCGTCGGCCAGGGCCGCGGGGTCCACCGGTTCCGGCGTCAGCGTCATCCGCCCGGCCTCGATCTTGGCGAGGTCGAGCACGTCGTTCAACAGCGACAGCAGGTGGGTGCCGGCCGCATGGATGTCGGCCGCATACTCCGCATAGCGGTCGATCGCGTGGGGCCCCCAGGCGCGGTCGCGGATCATCTCGGCGAAGCCCAGCACGGTGTTCAGCGGCGTGCGCAGCTCATGGCTCATCAGCGCCAGGAAATCGGATTTCGCGCGGTTGGCCCGTTCCGCCGCCCGCCGCGCCTCTTCGGCCGCCTGCACGCGGCGCATCCAGCGGAACAGCACCACCAGCAGAACGGGCACCACGATTCCCACCACCGCCCCGGCCCGTGCCGCGTCGGCGGCGCTGCGCCGCCAGCCCTCGACCACCGGAGCCCGGGGAATCGTCATGGTGACGACCAGCGGTGCCGTGCGCACGCTGTCGTAGGCCACGAGCACGCTGTCGCGGTCCCCGGTCCACACCGTGCCGAAGGGGTGCCGCGCCAGGGCATCCGCGAACGGCTCCGCGCCGGCGACCGGCGCCGCGCCGGGGTCGCCAGACACCGGGGTTCCATCGGCGAGCGCCAGGCCGATGTGGCCGCCGGGGGGCGGCGTGACGGGATCGAGCATGCGGCGGAGCGCCCGGACGGGGACGGCGACCGCGACGCGCCCGTCCACCCCCGGCGGCGACCGGCGGAACACGACCATCCAGCCGATCCGCTCGTCATGCACCAGCGACACGCGGTCGGCCCGGTGCGGGTCGAGGCGGGTGGCGAGAGGGGCCGGGCCGGACAGGTGCTCCCCCCGGCCGGACGTGGCGGCAAGCGCCGCCAGCGGCTCCGGCAGCGGTCCGACGACGCCGGTCGTTGCGGCGTTCGTCAGCAGATCCGCCGCCTGATGGTCGATGTCCGCAACCGTGGCCGTCAGCAGGCCGGCGACCAGCCGCACGGTGCCGAGCGTATGGCGCTCCGCCTCCGCGACGGTGCGCTCATAGTCCCGCCACAGGCCGGCGGCGACGAGCGCGGCGTAGCTGAGGATGCTGACGGCGGCGAGAACCGCGAGGATCGGCCAGGAGCCGGCGGCGGCGCGGAAGCGGGGCGGAGATCCCATCGGGGGAGGGCGTTCGCGGGTTGTGACGGCCCGTTCCGCCCGCGGTCGGCGGGGAGGGTCACGGGATTGTCACGATCATGACGCGTTCGCCCGCGCGGATTCAACCGCATTCAACAAAAATGTAGATCATTACTTTCGGCGGATTGACTATTCGCCGCTTGACGGTTCCTTGGTTGTTCGGTCAGTCTCTATACAAAGAACTTCGCCGATTGCCGATGTGGGTGATAAACAAAGCCGGCGGGTTCTTCATGGAAACATATAAAACTTTATGCGACTTGCGCATCGGGTGAGGGAGGAATGCGATGGTGCGGATCGTGAATTTGGGCCGGACCGGCTTGTACGTGGCGATGCGCAACGGTGAGTTGACGGTGCTGGGCGGGCGGAGCCACTGGGCCGACGCGGACGAGGCGCGCCGCGCGGCTGCGCGCGAGAACATGCGCGTCAGCGACCGGGTGTTGTGCACGGTGCCGTGATCGTGGCGCGGCCGTGATTACGGCACGGCCACGGTGATGCGCCCTTCGATGATGGCGCGGCGGGCCTGCTCCGCCGCCTCCACCATGGCCGGGGAGAGAAGCGGGCGGTTGTGCTCGTCCACGGCGTAGTCGACCGCCCCCTCCTCCAGCCCCAGGGACCGGACGCCGGGCGTCCAGGTGCCGTCGCGGGCGGCGTGCAGCGCGCGCTTCACCGCCTCGTCGGTGCGCTTGAGCATCGAGGTGAGGATGGTGCCGGGCTGCAGCGGGTTCTGGTTGGCATCCACCCCGATGGCCAGGCGGCCGGCGTCGCGGGCGGCCGAGAAGATGCCGAAATTGGACGTTCCCGCACCGGCGAACACCACGTCGGCGCCCCGTTCGAACTGGCTGCGCGCCACCTCCGCGCCGGTCGCCGGATCGTTGAAGGCGTCCGGTGTCGCGCCGACGAAGTTGACCAGGGTGCGCACGTCGGGACGGGCGTGGCGCGCCCCCTGCTCGAACCCGGCGATGAACTTGCGCAGCAGCGGGATGTCCATGGCCCCGATGAAGCCGATCGTCCCGGTCTTCGACGCCAGCGCGGCGAGCACGCCGACGAGGAACGATCCCTCCTGCTCCTTGAACACGACGGACTGCACGTTGGGCCGGTCCACCACGGCGTCGACGATGGTGAAGCGGACCGTCGGGTGGCGGTCGGCGACCTCGGCCAGCGGCGTGGCGTAATAGAAGCCGATGACCACAACGTCGGTTGCGCCGCGGCGCACCGCCGCGTTCACGGTCTGCGCGAACTGGGCGACCGCCTGCGGCTGCGCCTCGATCACGCCGATGCCGGTTTCGGCCGTGAAGGCCTGCGCGCCGTGGTAGGCCCCTTCGTTGAAGCTCTTGTCGAACTTCTGGCCGACCGCATAGATCAGCGCCGGTGCCATCCCGGCGGCCGCCGCACCGCCGGACCGGCCGGCCGGGGCCGCGGCGGCCGACGCCAGCGTCAGGGCGAGGAAACGGCGGCGGGTCAGTCGGGGCATGGGCAACCGCATCGTCAGGGGCATCAGGGCGGGGTGGCGGCGTCGCGCAGCAGCGCGTCGACGCGGGTTCGCAGGGGCCGCAGAGCGTCCAGCGCATCCGGCCCGATGATGGCGGCATAGGCCGCCCCGTCGGGATGCGCGCTCCAGTCGTTCCCGATCAGCCGGGCGTCGGCCCGGCCGGAATCATACAGTTTCGGCTTGGTGTAGGTGAACAGGTCGACGGCCATGCCCAGCGCCGCCGCGAAGGACGCGTCGTCGAGCCCGCTGTAGGGCGTACCCGTCCCGTCGCGCAGGTTCAGGAACAGCAGCGAATCGCCGAGCGCGGTGTAGCCGCCGCCCATGCCGGGATGAATGTCCGCCAGCAACTCGAAGAAGGCCTGCCCCAGGTTCGGGGTCAGGGCCCCCTCGGCGACGCGCAGGATGACGTAGCGGGTGGCCCCCTGCTCGCGGTCGGGGATCTCCGCCACCAGGACGCTGTCCTGGCGCAGCACCCATCCCAGGGCCGCCGCCACCCGGTCGGCGTCGGGGTCGGGCAGGTCCAGGGTGGTGGCGAGGGTCGGGTTGGTGCGCCGTTGCCAGCCACCGAAGGTGGCGCTGGTCGACGCCGCTTCCGGCGCCACGCCGAGAGCGGCGAGAACGCCCGGCACGACCTCCCGCGCGACCCGGCCGGTCAGCGCCTCGCGCTGCGCATAAGGGGCCGCCGCCGGGGCGTCGCCGCCGACGGCGGGCACCGCCTCGTACAGCAGCACCTGTGCCGCCCCTGCCGCCGCGGCCGGCAGGGGCAGGGCGAGCGCGACGATGACCCAAAGGACGAGCAGCAGGCGCGGCATGAATCCTCTTCCCCCGGAAACGGCGCTGCCCAGCCTACCGGCGGCGGGGCGAAGCGGCCACCGGAATCCGGTGCCGGCCGGCACGCCTCCTCTTCAGATCTGCAAGCCCGGCCGGCGCACGAACGCTTCGAAGGCGGGGAGTTCCAGCGGGCGGCTGATCAGATAGCCCTGGATGCAGGTGCAGCGCTGCTGGAGCAGCATGTCCGCCTGCTCCCGCGTTTCCACACCTTCGGCGATGGTGGCGAATCCCAGGCTGTCCGCCAGGCTCACGATGGTGCCGACGATGGCGGGGTCGGTGGAGGACTTGACGATGTCGCGCACGAAGCTGCGGTCGATCTTCAGCGTGTCGATGGGGAAGCGCTTGAGATAGGCCAGCGACGAATAGCCGGTGCCGAAATCGTCGATCGACAGCTTGACGCCGATCCCCTTCAGCCCGTTCAGCACGCCGACCGCCTTTTCGATGTCGCCGATCATGGCGCCCTCGGTCAGCTCCAGCTCCAGCCGGTCGGGGGGCAGGCGGGACTCCTCGATCACCGACTGGACCAGACCGACCAGACGGGCGTCCTGGAACTGGCGGGCCGACAGGTTCACCGACACGACCCCGGCCTCCAATCCCCGGTCGATCCACGACGCCATGGTGCGCGCCGCGCTGTACAGGGTCCAGCAACCGATCTCCCAGATCAGGCCGGTGTCCTCGGCCAGGGGGATGAACTCCGCCGGCGACACCAGGCCGCGGCCGGGATGGCGCCAGCGGATCAGCGCCTCCGCCCCGATCAGACGGCGTTGCGCCAGATCCACCTTGGGCTGGTAGAACAGCTCGAACTCGCCGGTGGCGATGGCGCGGCGCAGATCGCTTTCCAGGGTGAGGTGATAGCCGTTCTGCGCCCGCATGGTGCCGTCGTAGAGGACGAAGCGCTGCTCCGGATTGCGCTTGGCGTGGTGCATCGCCAATTCGGCGTTGCGCAGCAACTGGTCGGCGGTTTCGCCGTCGTCGGGATAGAAGGCGACGCCGATGGAGGCGCCGCAATAGATCTCCTGCCCGAAGATGGTAAAGGGCTCGTTCATCGAATAGACGATCTTCTCCGCCAGCCGCCCGCCCGACAGGCGGTCGGCGGCGTCGGGGGCGACGACCAGGAACTCGTCGGCGCCCAGCCGCCCCACGGTGTCGGCGACGCGCGTCACGTTGCGCAGGCGCCGCCCGATCATCTTCAGCAGTTCGTCCCCGGCCTGGTGCCCCAGGGTGTCGTTGACCTGCTTGAAGCGGTTGAGATCGAGGAAGGCGACGGCGACCTTGGTGCGGCTGCGCTGGGCGCGCAGCAGCGCCTCCTCCAGCCGTTCGCAGACCAGCCAGCGGTTCGGCAGGTCAGTCAGGCGGTCGAAGCTCGCCTGGTAGCGGATCTGGTGTTCCTGATATTTGCGCTGGCTGATGTCGGCCAGGGTGAGCACGTAATGCTCCAGCGTGCCGCCGGGGGAGCGCACGGCGGACACCGTCATCTCCGCCGAAAACTCCTCGCCCGAGCGGCGGAAGGTGACGATCTCGCCCTGCCAGCGGCCGGCCTGCTGGGCCGTGCGCCAGATCTCCTCGATGAAGGCGCGCTCGTGGCTGCCGTGGTGGAAGAGCACCAGCGGCTGCCCCACCAGCTCATCGATCTCGAAGGCGGTCATCGCGGTGTAGGCGGGGTTGACCGCCTGGACCATCAGCTCGGGGTCGACGATCAGGATGCCGTCGGCGACGTTGAGGAAGACGGTGGCCAGCAGCCGGATCTTCTCCTCGTGCTGCTTGCGCTCGGTGATGTCCTGGACGGTGCCCTCGTAGAATCGGATGGCCCCGTCGGCACCGCGCACGCAGCGCGCGTTTTCCGAGATCCAGATGATCGAGCCGTCGCGGCGGAAGACCCGCGCCTCGAAATTGTGCACCACGCCCTGACGGACCATCAGTTCGCCGAAGGCTTCGCGGCGGCCGGGGTCCACATAGAGCTGGCCGGCGATGTCCGTCAGGTTGACGATCAGTTCTTCGGGGCCGTCATAGCCGTAGATGCGCGCCAGCGCCGGGTTCACCCGCAGGTACCGGCCGTCCACGGTGGTCTGGTAGATGCCCTCGACGGCGTTCTCGAAGATGCTGCGGTACTGCTCCTCCGTCTCCTGACTCATGGCGGGCGATTCCTTCGACGATTGATCCGCGATCACGCGCAACGCTTCGGCAAACAGCATCTTCCGCACTCGATGACCACCCGTCGCCGGCTTCGCCCCGCCGCCGGCGCCGGAGCGCCCGGCTCATTCGTCCGGCCCGATGATTGTGTTTCAAAAATTTCATGAATGAAAGACAAATATGACAACCGAACGGTGCGTCATTGCAGCGCGCTCACCACTCTATTATGCAGGCGAACTGTTGGCGCGGCGAATTGATTGCCGGCAATTCCGCTGTCGCGGGGCCGGGGTGGCGATTATCCTGGCGCGCGGGCCGGACCGCCGGGGCGGGCCGGCGGGCAGCGCGGGAGGCGGGGATGGTGCGGGCAGGTCTTGTGGCGGCGGCGTTGGGGTTCATGCTGGCGACCGGCGGGGCGACGGCGGCGGATTTCGTGCCGGGGGTCGTCTACGACACCGGCGGCAAGTTCGACAAATCCTTCAACGAGGCCGCCTATGTGGGGGCCGAGCGGTTCCGGGCGGAAACCGGCATCGCCTACCGCGAGGTCGAACTGACCGGCGAGACGCAGCGCGAACAGGCCATGCGCACCCTGGCGCGCCGCGGCGCCGACGTGGTGGCGGCCATGGGGTTCTCCCAGGCGGCGGCGGTGGAAACGGTGGCCAGGGAGTTTCCCGACACCCGCTTCTGCCTGATCGACGGGGTGGTGGACCTGCCCAACGTCCGCTCCGTCACCTTCAAGGAGCATGAGGGCTCCTTCCTCGTGGGCATGCTGGCGGCCCTGGCGTCGCAGAGCGGCACAGTGGGCTTCGTCGGCGGCATGGACATCCCGCTGATTCGCAACTTCCGGACCGGCTACGAGCAGGGCGTCACCCATGCCCGGCCCGACGCCCGGGTGCTGTCCAACATGACCGGCGCCACCCCGGCCGCCTGGAACGATCCCATGCGCGGGGCCGAGCTGGCGCGCAGCCAGTTCGCCCGCGGCGCCGACGTGGTCTACGCCGCCGCCGGGGCGACCGGCCTCGGCGTGCTTCAGGCCGCCGCCGACGCCGGCCGGCTGGGCATCGGCGTGGACAGCAACCAGAACGGGCTGCATCCCGGCCGGGTGCTGACCTCGATGCTCAAGCGCGTGGACGTCGCGGTGTACGAATGCTTCAAGGCGGCGCGCGACGGCGCCGGCCTGGCCGGGCACCGGGTGATGGGGCTGGCCGAGGACGGCGTCGGCTATGCCCTGGACGAGCACAACCGGGCGCTGGTCACGCCGGAGATGGAGGCGGCGCTGGAGGAGGCGCGGGCGCGAATCGTCGCCGGCACGCTGACGGTGCAGCCCTACCAGCCGTAGGGCCACGGCGGCCATGGCGGGGGAACCGGCGCTGGAGGTGGTGGGCATCGACAAGTGGTTCGGTGCCAACCACGCCAACCGCGGGGTGTCGCTGCGGGTGGAGCGCGGCACCATCCACGGCATCATCGGCGAGAACGGCGCCGGCAAGTCGACGATCATGAACATCGTCTATGGCTTCCTGCGCCCCGACGCCGGGGAGATCCGGGTGGGCGGGCGCCGGGTGACCATCACCGGCCCGCGCGACGCCATGGCCTGCGGCATCGGCATGGTGCACCAGCACTTCATGCTGGTGGACACCTTCACCGTTCTGGAGAACGTGCTGCTGGGGGTGGAGGGCGGTGCGCGGCTGCGGCCGGGGCTGGAGCGGGCGCGTGCCGACCTGCTGCGCCTGGAGCGGGAATTCGGCCTGGAGGTGGAGCCGGACCGGCCGGTGGGCGACCTGCCGGTGGGGGCGCGCCAGCGGGTGGAGATCCTCAAGGCGCTCCACCGCGGCGCCGAGCTGCTGATCCTCGACGAGCCCACGGGGGTGCTGACCCCGCAGGAGGCCGACCACCTGTTCCGCGTGCTGCGCGCCCTGACCGCTGCCGGGCGGACGGTCATCCTGATCACCCACAAGCTGCGCGAGATCATGGAGCTGACCGACGCGGTCACGGTGATGCGCGCCGGCCGGGTGGTGGCCCGGCGCGCCACCGCCGCCACCGGGCGGGAGGAGCTGGCGGAGCTGATGGTCGGCCGCAAGGTGCCGCTGCGGGTGGACAAGCGCCCTGCGGCGCCGGGGCCGGTGGTGCTGGCGGTGGAGGGGCTGCGGGTGACCGACGGTGCCGGGGTGGAGCGGGTGCGCGGCGTCGACCTGACGGTGCGCGCGGGCGAGATCGTCGGCATCGCCGGCGTCTCCGGCAACGGCCAGTCGGAGCTGCTGGAGGCCCTGGCCGGCATGCGCCCGGCTGCGGCGGGCACGGTGCGACTCGGCGGCGCGCCGCCGGCGCGCCTTGACCCGCGCGCCCTGCGCCGGCGCGGCGTCGCCCATGTGCCGGAGGATCGCCAGCGCGTCGGCCTGGTCACCGCCTTCGCGGCGCGGGAGAGCGCCATCCTCGGCTACCACGACGATGCCGCGTACAACGGCCGCGTCCTGATGGACGGCCGCGCCGTGCGCGCCCACTGCGCCGGGCTGATGGACGCCTACGACGTCCGCCCCCGCGCGCCCGACCTGCCCACGGCCGGCTTTTCCGGTGGCAACCAGCAGAAGCTGGTGCTGGCCCGCGAGATCGAGCGCAACCCCGACCTGCTGCTGGTCGGCCAGCCCACCCGGGGCGTCGACATCGGGGCCATCGCGTTCATCCACAAACGCCTGCTGGCCCTGCGCGATGCCGGCAAGGCGATCCTTCTGGTGTCGGCGGAGCTGGAGGAGATCCTGACGCTGGCCGACCGCATCCTGGTGATGGTCGACGGCCGCATCGCCGGCGAGGTGGCCCCGGCCGACGCCGACGAGCGCCGGCTGGGCCTGATGATGGCGGGCGCGGGATAGGGCAGGCCGCCATCCGCGCGAACCCCGAGCACCCGCCGAATCCCCGGCCGGTTCGCGTACGCCTCAACCCCTTGGATGGCAACTCTTTTCTCCGACGCCCGACCACGCTACCCTGGTCCCCGCCGCCGCGGCCCCGGAGGTTCGCGCAACGGCCGCACTTTCGGGTTCTTGGACAAGTGCATAGAATGAGGGAGTCGCTCCCCGTGCGGGAGCGTGGGTTGAAACCCGTTGACGTAGTAGTCGATGCCGTTGTGCGTGACGTCGCTCCCCGTGCGGGAGCGTGGGTTGAAACCCGAGGGCCTGTGCAGTCGGCGGCGGGGTGACGGAGGTCGCTCCCCGTGCGGGAGCGTGGGTTGAAACGCCGAGAAGCGGGTCGTCCACCTCCAGCCATTCCGGTCGCTCCCCGTGCGGGAGCGTGGGTTGAAACCACCGAGGGCGTTCCGAGATGAGTAACCCCAAGCAGGTCGCTCCCCGTGCGGGAGCGTGGGTTGAAACGGAGGAGGAGAGGGAGGGAGGAGGAGGGAGGAGGTCGCTCCCCGTGCGGGAGCGTGGGTTGAAACCGTAGGAGCCGGTCAGCACGTACCAAGGGACCGAGCGGTCGCTCCCCGTGCGGGAGCGTGGGTTGAAACCCACAGCTCTTGCGGAGTGCGGGCGATCTCGAACGGTCGCTCCCCGTGCGGGAGCGTGGGTTGAAACG
>NZ_KE386929.1:0-86275 GCF_000429625.1 Azospirillum halopraeferens DSM 3675 | reverse complement strand
CTCCCCGTGCGGGAGCGTGGGTTGAAACCACAGCACGGCTCCCGGCGCTCCGCTTGCGCTGGTGTCGCTCCCCGTGCGGGAGCGTGGGTTGAAACCGCCTGTTCGTCACCAACCCCGATCTGCTGCGGCAGTCGCTCCCCCTGCGAGAGCGAGAGGGCGGTTGCGTGCGTCTGCCGATGCGCCGTTCCGGAGGCTCCGGTGTCGTGCCGGGGTACCTCCGGCCTCCGGCCGGGTCGCCTCCTCCGGCGTCCCCCCTGAAGCCGCGCTTGCGCCGGACCCGGTGGCCGGGGCACTGTCGGGGCGGGGGATGTGCGGGCGGGGTGGGCTGATGGCGGGCGGGGGAGACGCTGCCGGGGGGCGCGTTGTGCCGCGCTGGGTGGACCTGGGAGTCATCCCCATGGTCAACCTGGCGGCGGCGTTCGCCCTGTCGGGGCTGGTCATCCTCGCCATCGGCGAGAACCCGATCGACGTGCTGGGCCTGATGGTGCGCGAGGCCCTGGGGTACCCGGAGGCCATCGGCTACACCCTCTACTTCACCACCAACTACATCTTCACCGGGCTGGCGGTCGCGGTGGCCTTCCATTGCGGGCTGTTCAACATCGGCGGCGAGGGGCAGGCGTACATCGGCGGGCTGGGGGCCGGGCTGGCCGGGCTGGTCCTGTTCGGCTGGCCGTGGCCGGCGGTGGCGCTGGCCGGCGTCGTCCTGGCCGCCCTGTTCGGGGCGGGCTGGGCCTTCATCCCCGGCTGGCTCCAGGCGCGCCGCGGCAGCCACATCGTCATCACCACCATCATGTTCAACTTCATCGCCGCGGCGGTGATGACGTGGCTGCTGGTGGACGTGCTGATCAAGCCCGGCCAGCAGAGTCCCGAGTCGCGCGCCTTCCCGCCGGAATCGTGGCTGCCCACGGTCGATCGGGTGCTCGCCGGGATGGGGGTGACGGTGGCGCCGTCGCCGCTCAACCTGTCGTTCCTGCTGGCGCTGGCCGCCTGCGTCGCCGTCTGGCTGTTCATCTGGCACACCCCCGGGGGGTACGAGCTGCGCACGGTCGGCCGCAACGACCGCGCCGCCGTCTACGCCGGCATCCGGCCGGGGCGGGCGGTGATCGTCGCCATGCTGGTGTCGGGGGCGCTGGCCGGGCTGGTCGGCGTCAACGAGATCCTGGGGGCGCAGCACCGGCTGATCCTGAACTTCACCAACGGCGTGGGGTTCGTCGGCATCGCCGTGGCCCTGATGGGGCGCAACCACCCCGCCGGAATCGTGCCCGCGGCCCTGCTGTTCGGCGTCCTGGCGCAGGGCGGGGCGAACATCTCCTTCGACTTCCCCGCGGTCAACCGGGAGCTGGTCATGGTCATCCAGGGGCTGGTCATCCTGCTGGCCGGGGCGCTGGAGAACCTGTTCCGCCCGTCCATCGAAGCGGCACTCCGCCGCCGCCGCCGCGACGACGATGACGGGGCCGTCCCGGCCGGGGAGGGGCGGGCATGACCGAGCTGCTGTTCGGGATGCTGCACATCGCCGACGCGACGCTGCGCGTCGCCACCCCGCTGGTGCTGGCGGCCTTCGCCGGCCTGTGGTGCGAGCGCGCCGGCGTCGTCGACATCGGGCTGGAGGGCAAGATGCTGGCCGGCGCCTTCTTCGCCGCCGCCGTGGCGGCGATGACCGGCAGCCCGTGGACGGGCCTGCTGGCGGGGGTGGCCGCGGGGGTGGCGCTGGCCCTGGTGCACGGCTTCGCCTGCATCACCCATGGCGGCAACCAGGTGGTGTCGGGCATGGCCATCAACATCCTGGTCGCCGGGCTGGCGCCGTCCCTGGCCTTCGCCTGGTTCCGCCAGGGCGGCCAGACGCCGCCGCTGCCGGGCTCCGCCCGCCTGCCCGCGGTCGATCTGCCGGGGCCGCTGGCCGATTCGGTGCCGGTGCTGGGGCCGGTCTACGACGTGCTGCTGGACGGCAACAACGTGCTGGTGTGGCTGGCCCTCGCCCTGGTGCCGGTCACCGCCTACGCGCTGGAGCGCACGCGCTTCGGCCTGCGCCTGCGCGCCGTCGGCGAGAACCCGGCGGCGGTGGACACCGCCGGCCTGTCGGTCGCCGGCCTGCGCTACCGCGCGCTGCTGCTGACGGGCGTGCTGACGGGGATTGCCGGCGCCTATCTGTCGATCGGCCACGGCGCCGGGTTCGTGCGCGACATGACCGCCGGCAAGGGATACCTGGCCCTGGCGGCGCTGATCTTCGGCAAATGGCGGCCGTGGCCGACGCTGGCCGCCTGCCTGCTGTTCGCCCTGACCGACGCGGTGCAGATCCGCCTTCAGGGGGTGGACCTGCCGCTGATCGGCACGGTGCCGGTGCAGTTCATCCAGATGCTGCCCTATGTCCTGACGGTGCTGCTGCTGGCCGGCTTCGTCGGCCGGGCCGTGGCGCCGCGGGCCGCCGGCGTTCCCTACGTGAAGGAGCGATAAGGCCATGGAGGACGAGGAGATCGCCGCGCTGGTCGCCGCCGCCCGTGCGGCCATGGCCAACGCCCACGCCCCCTATTCCATGTTTCCCGTCGGCGCGGCGATCCATACCGACTCGGGACGTGTTTTCGTGGGAGCGAACGTGGAGAACGCCGCCTACCCCCAGGGCCAGTGCGCCGAAGCCTCGGCCATCGGCGCCATGGTCACGGCCGGGGAACGGCGCATCCGGCGGGTGGTGGTGATGGGCGGAAAAGCGGGCGACGGCGCGCTGTGCACCCCCTGCGGCGGCTGCCGCCAGAGGCTGCGTGAGTTTGCCGCGCCGGGCGTCCCCGTGCACGTCTGCGGACCGGAGGGCTTGCGCCGCACGTTCACCTTGGGCGAACTGCTGCCGCACGCCTTCGGCCCCGACGGCGCCAACCCATGACCCGCACCGGGAGAGGTTCAGGACCATGACCGCAGCCCGCGCCGCCGCCGACATCCTGGTCCACGCCCCCGGGGTCCACCCGCGGGTGGGCATCGTGCTGGGCTCCGGCCTGGGCTCGGTGGCCGATCGTGTCGAGGACGCGGTGTCCATCCCCTACGGCGAGCTGCCGGGCTTCCCCGTCCCGGCGGTGGAGGGGCACGCCGGCCGCCTGGTGGTGGGCCGCCTGGGCGGGCAGGCGGTGGCCTGCATGCAGGGGCGGGTGCACGCCTACGAGGGCGGGGACTTCGCGCCGCTGCGCAATGCCATCCGGGCGCTGAAGCTGGCCGGCTGCAACACGCTGCTGCTGACCTGCGCCGCCGGATCGCTGCGCCCGGAGGTGGGGCCGGGCCGGCTGATGGCCGTTGCCGACCACATCAACCTGCTGGGCACCAACCCCCTGGTGGGCCCCAACGACGACACCTTCGGGCCGCGCTTCCCGTCCCTGTCCGACGCCTGGGACCCCGGCCTGCGGGTGCGCCTGCACGCCGCCGCCGCCCGCACCGGCATCGCCCTGGCCGAGGGCGTCTACGCCGCCTGGCTCGGCCCCTGCTTCGAGACCCCGGCGGAAGTCCGCATGTTGAAAACCCTGGGAGCCGATGCGGTGGGCATGTCCATGGTTCCGGAATGCATCGTGGCGCGCCACTGCGGCCTGCGCGTCGCCGGCTGCGCCGTGATCACCAACCTCGGCGTGGGCATCGGCGAGGGGACGGTCGACCACGCCCACACCCTGAGCACCGCCGCCGCCGCCGCCTCCGATCTGGAGCGGCTGCTGATCGACTTTCTGGACGGACTGACGGTTGAGGACGGAAACCAGCCATGAAACTCTCCGCCGAACTGCAACTCGCCGTCGACGAGGCCGCTACGGTCGCCGCGACTGCCAAATCGGCTCGCCGGGCCGTGTCGCTCCTCGACCTCACCAGCCTCAACGACGACGACACGGAAGAGCGGGTGCTCGACCTGTGCCGGCGGGCCGTCACGCCGGTCGGGCCGGTGGCGGCGGTGTGCGTCCGGCCGCGCTTCGTCAAGGCGGCCCGCAAGGCGCTGAAGGGCAGCCGCGTCAAGGTGGCCACCGTCGTCAACTTCCCCGACGGCGAGGACGACGCCGCCACGGTGGCCGCCGCGACCCGCGACGCGGTGGGCAACGGTGCGCACGAGGTGGACGTGGTGCTGCCCTACCGCACCTTCATCGAGGGCGGGCGCACCCTGCCCCTGAACGTGCTGCGCGCCTGCCGCGACGCCTGCGGCGAGGGTGTCACCATGAAGGTGATCCTGGAGGCCGGCGCCTTTCCCGACGCCGACCTGCTGGACTGGGCAGCGCGCGACGCCATCAACGCCGGGGCCGATTTCCTGAAGACGTCCACCGGCCGCGTCCAGCCCGCGGCGACGCTGGAGAACGCGGCGCTGATCCTCCACGCCATCGGCCAGAGCGGCCGCACCGTCGGCTTCAAGGCGTCGGGCGGCATCCGCGACGCGGCGGCGGCCGCCGCCTTCCTGCACCTGGCCGATGCGCTGATGGGCAAGGGCTGGGCCAAGCCGGACACCTTCCGCTTCGGGGCGTCCGGCCTGCTCGACAGCCTGCTGGCGGTGCTGGGGGAGGGCGGGGCCGTCCGCGACGCGGCCGAGGCGTACTGAGACCGCGGGCCGTGTTCCTTCCCCAGGAGACCATCCGCCGCAAGCGCGACGGGCACCGCCTGGAACCGGCGGAGATCGAGGCGTTCGTGCGCGGCATCACCGACGGGTCGGTGGGCGAGGGGCAGGCGGCGGCTTTCGCCATGGCCGTGTTCTTCCGCGGCATGCGGCTGGACGAGCGGGTGGCGCTGACCCGCGCCATGACCCGCTCCGGCACGGTGCTGGACTGGGCGCCCCTCGGCCTGCCGGGGCCGGTGGTGGACAAGCATTCCACCGGCGGTGTCGGCGACAAGGTCAGCCTGATTCTGGCCCCCGCCGTGGCCGCCTGCGGCGGCTTCGTGCCCATGGTGTCGGGGCGCGGCCTGGGCCACACCGGCGGCACCCTCGACAAGTTCGACAGCATTCCCGGCTACCGCTCCCTTCCCGACCGGGCGACGCTGCAACGGGTGGTGCGCGAGGCGGGCTGCGCGGTGATCGGCGCCACCCCCGACATCGCGCCGGCCGACCGGCGCCTCTACGCCATCCGCGACGTCACGGCGACGGTGGAATCGCTGGACCTCATCACCGCCTCCATCCTGTCCAAGAAGCTGGCGGCCGGGCTGGACGCCCTGGTGATGGACGTCAAGTTCGGCTCCGGCGCCTTCATGGCGACCCCCGCCGACGCCGAGGCCCTGGCCGAGAGCATCGTCACCGTCGCGGCCGGCGCCGGCCTGCCCGCCGTGGCACTGCTGACCGACATGAACCGGGTGCTGGGCCACAGCGCCGGCAACGCCCTGGAAATGCGCGAGGCGATAGCCATCCTGCGCGGCGAACCCGCGGACGCGCGGCTCCTCGCGGTGACGGCGGAGTTGAGCGCCGAACTGCTGGTGCTCGCCGGGCTGGCCGCAGACGTGGCGGAGGGGCGCCGCCGGTTCGCCGACGCCCTGGCCGGCGGTGCCGCGGCCGAGCGTTTCGCCCGCATGGTCCGCGCGCTGGGCGGACCCGCCGACCTGCTGGACGCGCCGGACCGCCACCTGGCCGTGGCGCCTGTGCGCCGGCCGGTGACGGCGGACCGCGACGGAGTGGTGGCGGCGGTCGACACCCGCGCGCTGGGCGTCGCGGTAGTCGGCCTGGGCGGCGGCCGCGTCCGCGTCCACGACGCCATCGACCCGGCGGTGGGCCTGGACGCGGTGGCCGGCCCCGGCGACGCGGTGGGGCCGCGGGGCCGGCCGCTGGCGGTGGTGCACGCCCGCAGCGACGCCGATGCCGATGCGGCGGCGGCGGTCGTGCGCGCCGCCGTCACCGTCGCCGACACCGCCCCGCCGGCCGGGCCGGTGGTCGCCCGCCGGATCTGATCCCCTATCCGAACACAAAAACGGCGGCGCGAGGACGCGCCGCCGTTTCCGTGTCTCAGTCATCGGCACCGCCGGGGCGGTCCCGGTCTCCCTCCCCGAAAGCCAGGGGATGCGGCGGCCGGCTCTTGCCGGTTCTGGCACCATATCCCGCGACGTCGATCGATCGGAGAAGCCTGTTGCGCGGGGACCGTAGCTGGTATGACCGCTCGCGTCAAGGTTTTGTCCGACAAAGCGCGCGCGGCTGTCTGACACGCATCAGGAATCCAGCAGCGACGCCAGCTTCATGGCGATGCCGGTGGACCCCTCCACCTTCAGCTTGCCCATGGTGTAGGCCAACATGGGGTTGAGTCGGCCATCCATCAGCTTCCCCAGGTTCTCGGGGGACAGGCGCAGCGTGCACTCCGCCTCCCCGTCGGCGCGGGTGACCGTGACGGGCGTGCTGCGGGCGTCCAGCAGGATGATGGCGTCGGGAGCCCCCAGCACGAAGCGGACGCGCGCGTTGAGGCTGCGCAGCTCGGCCGAGCGGGACTGCATGTTGCGGACGAGGTCGTCGACCATGGGGCGTCTCCGGATGTGGCGCGGTGTGTCACCCTTGACAGTAGGTACGCTTAACCTATACGTCAATGGCATAACGAATAGAGGTAATCTCTTCCGAAGTGGTGCGACGCGAGGGGAAACGGCGCCTTGGTAACCGCAGCGTGCTGTGCTACCAACGGCCGTAGCCCCGGCGACAGTTCATTGACGTGTGCGTCAGGTACTGGGATCGACCGGGGCGAACCGCGAGGGGCGCCCCATGGAAGATCTCTACACCGTCAACCAGCTTGCGGAGGAGTTGGGGATCACCCCCAGGGCCCTGCGCTTTTACGAGGTGAAGGGGCTCCTGTCTCCCGACCGGCTGGGCAACAACCGGGTCTACACCAAGCGGGACCGCGCCCGGCTGAAGCTGATCCTGCGGGGCAAGCGGCTGGGCTTCTCGCTGGCGGCGATCAAGGAGTACCTGGACCTCTACAACGTCGACCGGGGCAACGTCGGGCAGCTCAACCTGCTGCTCGGCCGCGTGCGCCACCGGCTGGGGGAGTTGGAGAAGCAGCGCCAGGATCTGGAGGCCACGGTGGCCGAACTGGCGGAGATCGAGGGCCGCGTGCTCGACGCCCTGCGCGAGCGCGGAACGGCCGCGGACGAAGGCTGAGCGGGGACCGGTCCCCGCCGGCCCCGAAGGGAGGCAAGGATGGGGACCCTGTGGCATGACCACGGCGTGCGGCGGCGGGAGGGTGGCGGGCCATGAACCTGCTGTTCCGCATGATCGGCGTCGTGCTGGCCGGCTGGTTCGGCCGGCGCTTCGGCTTTCTCGGGGAATCCCGGCTGCACCTGCGGGTGTGGCCGACTGACCTCGACGTCAACCTGCACATGACCAACGCCCGCTATTTCAGCGTCATGGACCTGGGGCGGCTCGACCTGCTGGTGCGCGGCGGGGTCGTTGCGCTGTTGTGGCGGCGGCGCTGGCAGCCGGTGCTGGGGGCGGCGACCGTCCGGTTCCGCCGGCCTCTTCGGCCCTTCCGGCGCTTCACCCTCATCAGCCGTGTGCTGTGCTGGGACGATAAGTGGATCTACATCGAGCATCGCATCGCCACCGGCACCACCACCGCCGCCCTGGCGGTGGTCCGCGGTGCCTTCGTCGGCCCCGGTGGCACCGTGTCGCCGGCCGAGGTGCTGCGGGCCCTGGGCGAACGGGTGGACTCCCCGCCCATGCCGGACCACGTCGCCGCCTGGCGCGACCAATCCCTGCCGCTGGACGCCCCGCTCGCCGCGGAATGACGGCGTCAGCGTTGCCGGCAAGGTGACACGGATACCCTATACGTTATCGACTTTGGTCGAATGGACCTTAGACCAAAGCTGCCCCCGGGTATGACCAAATGCCCCTTTTCTCGCATGGGTTCTTCCGGCATAAGGTCTCCACGCGAAGGCGAACGGAGACCTCCGGTTCGACTTCGGGGGAGGAAAACGCCAACATTGCAAAATATAAAACTGGTACTGGCGCCCGGTGGTCATACCACCGGGTTTTTCTTTGACGGCTGTTTTTCGCGTCAGTCGTCAGGTGGGCGCTGCGGTGTCGAGCGCAGCGCGGAGTTGCCGGGGCTCGATCGGCTTGTGCAGGATGGCGAAGCCTTCGGTCGCGCCGTCGCGCAGGCAATCGGGGCTGTTCTCCCCCGTCAGCATCAGGCCGGGAATGCCGCGGCCGAAGCGGGCCCGGATGCTCCGGATCGCCTCGGTGCCGGTGCGGTTGTCGCGCAGGCGGTAGTCGGCGATGATGACGTCGGGAACCAGCCCGGCGGCCGTCAGCGCCGCCAGGGCGTCGTCGCAGGCTTCGGCCGGGACCACGCGATAGCCCCACTGTTCGAGGATTCCCTGCAGGCCGAGGAGGACGACGGCGTTGTCCTCGACCACCACCACGACCCGGCCGGCGCCCGTCTCGGGCGGCCCGGGGCGTACCGGCTCACCCGTCGCGGCTGTATCGAGCGGTACCGACACGATGAAGGTCGAGCCGCTGTCCGGTTGCGACCGCACCTCCACGGGATGGTCCAGCAGCACCGACAGGCGCCGGACGATGGCCAGGCCGAGGCCCAGCCCCAGCTTCTGATCCCGTTCGGGGTTGGCGAGCTGGTGGAACTCCGTAAAGATTTCCTCCTGGCTCTCCGGCGGGATGCCGATGCCGGTGTCGCTCAGGGCGATGCGCAGGTGATTGCCCGCCACCGCCGCCCGCACCGTCACGCCGCCGTGGCCGGTGTAGCGGATGGCGTTTTCGGCCAGGTTGCGGACCATACGGCCCAGCAGCGTGGGGTCGCTGCGCACGATGGCGTCGCGCGGCCCCTCCACCGTCCAGGACAGCCCCTTGGCGGCGGCGATCGGTCGGAATCCGTGGTCGATGGCGTCCAGCAGGGTGCCGATGGCGAAGCCTTCCGGCTTGGCCGTGACGATGCCGGCGTCCAGCTTGGAGATGTCGAGCAGGCTGTCCAGCAGACCCTTGAGCGCCGTCAGCGCCTGGTCCATGTGACCGGTGATGGTGCGCGACCGCTCGTCCGCCGCCCGTGTGGCCAGCGCCGAGGAAAACAGCATCAGCGACTGCACGGGTTGGCGCAGGTCGTGGGTGGCGGCGGCCAGGAACTTGGACTTGGCGCGGTTCGCCTGCTCCGCGGCGATGCGGGCGGCCACCGCCTCTTCCTTGGCGGCGATGATCGTGCGCTCCATCTCGATGCGCGCGGTGACGTCGCGCATGATCGCCGTGAAGAAGCGCCGGCCCTCCGCCGTCCAGCGGGTGATGGAGATGTCCACGTGGACGCTGCGGCCGTCGGGCTGCTCGATATGGGCGCGGCCTTCGGCGAAGGGGGCGATCCGTCGCTCGATCGGTGTGCCCAGCAGGTCGCCCTCGCCGCACCCGAACAGGGCGGCCGCGGCTCGGTTGGCGGTCTGCACCTGGCCGGCCTCGTCGACGGTCACGATCGCGTCGGTGGCGGAATCGACGATGGCGCGGTATCGCGCGGCGCGGCCCTGGCGCAACTGCTGTTCGCGTCGGACGGCGGTGGTGATGTCGTTGACCTGGATGAGGCAGCCGCCACGGCCACGGCCCAGCGGCCGGGTGATGATCGACTGGTGGACCGGCTGGCGCTGCCCGCCGGTGGTGTCGGTGAGCGGCAGCAGTTCGGGGTTGAGATAGTGTGACACCACCGAGGACATGCCGTTGTCCAGGGCGTCGTCCACGGCGTGGCTGAGGCGGCTGGCCGCCAGGTTGGGGAACAGGTCGAAGAACGCGCGGCCGATGGCGGCCCCGGTGGGGATGCCCGCGTGCTCCGCCATCCAGCGGTTCCACTGCACGATCCGGCGGTCCCGGTCGAGCAGCACGATGCCCAGGTCGATGTCGTCGAAGGAGGCGCTCTCGTCGTTACGCTCAACCATGGCGGGGGGCTGGCCGGGTTCGGGAAAGGTGGATGCGCACGCCGGGCGCAACGGGGCAGGCCGGGATCATCGGCACGGCACGGCCGGGTCTGCCGACGGCGGTTCGGCGAGGGCGTTCATAAGGCGTTGCACGCTGGCGCGCAACGCCATCAGCGACGACACGCTCATGACGATGACGATGAATCCTCGCAGGTCGCGGTCCCGCATCACGAAATCCACATGGAAGAACATCACCCGATCGTCGGCGTCGCAGGTCCCGCCGCTGCCGCCGTCGTCGGCCGGGCGCGTGAGGATCTCGCCGATGCCGCCGTAGATGACCCGCGGCAGCGAGGTGGCGATCGGCTCGCGCAGCATGTTGGCCAGTGTGGACAGGCAACTGTTGATGATGATGTTGCCGATCTCGCTGAGCGCCTCCTGCTCCATCTCGATGATCTCATCCAGGTCGGCGAGATGGGGCAGCACCGCCCGCACCAGTTCCAGGCTGTTGGACACCGGAAACACCAGGACGGCGGATCCCGAGAATGGGCCGTCGAACGATTCGCCGATGGCGACCAGCCGGTCGTTGCCCCCGCCGGCGCTCAGGGCCGCCGTGGCCTCCGCACGCGCCACCACGGTGATCCGCGGCACCGTCAGCGTGACCGCACCGCCCATCATCCGGCTCAGCGTCACGGCGGCCTTGCTGACGGACACGTTGACCAGTTCGGTCAGCGCGTCGGTTTCGCCGTCGCTCAGTGCGGTCCACATGACGGCACCGCGGGCCTGCGCTTCGGGCCGTTCGCCATCTGATCGTTCCCTTCGTCATTCCACGGGACGGTGTCCGCCGCGCCGTCGCTCTTGTTCCGATGCGGGTCCGATGGACGGAAGGGAACGAAATCGGCGGGAAGCGATGCAACGCTTTCTATTGACTTAAAATGTCCAACCTCTTCCGTCAATAAGGCGGTCCGTGGAATGCCTCGATCAAAGGATTTCGCGCAGACGTCATAGGTGATTTACCCCCATTGACATGGGGGTCCGACGAAGGCGACTTCCCGGCATCGGTCATCCGCCGTATCCCGCGGCGAGCGCGCGATCGAGATCGGGCGCATCGGCGAGCATGGTCTCCACGGCCATGAGCAGCGCGGTTTCCTCCACCTGCAGGTGACGTTCCAGGCGCTCCACCAAGTCTTCGGCGAAGTGCAGGAAGGCGCCGAAACTTTCTTCGTCGAACCCCTCCGACAGCGCCAGGGCGCAATAGCGTTGCAGGCGCCGTCCGACGGGACGCATGGCCTCGTGCTCGTCGGTGAGATGCTGCACCAGCTCATGCGCACCCCGCTCGGCCAGCAGGGGAAACACCGCCCGCTCCTCGAAGTCGAAGTGCGGCCCCAGTTCGCGGTCGAGGAGGGCGTCGAGGTCGGCAACCAGGGACCGGGCCGGCGTGTCCGGGCCCAGCGTCGGAATGCCGAAGGTCTCCGCGTCGCGCAGGTGCTCCTCCAGGCGGTTCAGCATGGCGATGGTGCGGTCGTGATCCTCGTGGATGCGGCGGCCGGTCTCGGTAGTGGCGTGCATGGGACGTCCTCGTATCTCAGCGGCCGGCCAGGATCCGCCGCAGCGACGCCAGGATCAACAGAAGAGCGAGGCTCCACGTTGCGGCGGCGGCGGCCATCAGGACCGGCAGGGCGGGTGACGCACCCTCCCATCCCGCCACGGCGCGCGCCGCGGTGGAAAGGGAAATGAGCAGCACGGCCGCCGTGACGGCCGGCGGGAAGCGGATGGGCACGGCCTCGCGCTGCTGCGTGGCGCGCACGATCATGGCGCACGCCAGCGTGCCCAGCGCCCCGATCGCCGGGACGTGCCAGGCCGCTCCGGTGGCGCCGGGGAACAGCCGCTCGGCGGCAATGGCCAGCCAGCCGATCCCCAGCCAGGCATAGCCCAGGTGAAGGCTCCACAGCTCCGGACGGTCGCGGATGCGCAGCGGGCGCCAGCCGGCCAGCCGGATCAGGGTGCACACCCCGGCCGCGGCGGCGCCGGCGGCTCCGGCCACCGGCCACACGCCGAAGGCAAGCGTGGCCGCCGCCGCGATCCCGCCGAACAGCCCGATCCGCTCGGCGCGCGGCTGCACCCGCTCGACCGGAGGGCCGTCGCGCCGGCGCATCTCCCCCGCCGTGGCCGCGGGAATGATCCGCCCGCCCATGGCGAACAGCAGCAGCGCCACGAGGTGGAGCGCCAGCAGCACCCCCGTGCGCCCGTCGTCGCCCGCCAGCCGGTACAGGGCTTCCGCCAGGATGAAGGCGCCGATCAGCGGCCCGAACACGGCGTTGTGCCCGCTGCGGGCCGTGCGCAGGAAAGGAACTCCGGCCAGGACGAAGAGAACGGCCGGGAACGCCAGCCCCATCGCGGCGGCGACCGCTGCCGGCGGGTCGATGGCCACGGCGACCCGGCCGAGCACCCAGGCAACCACGGCCACCGCCAGCGCGGCCGGGGACGGGCGCGTCAGCAGGAAGCCGCCGACCACCGCCAGGGCGAATCCGAACAGCATCTCGTGGGCGTGCTCCGCCGCCGTCCACCCCGTGGCGGACCATCCCAGCCATCCCGCGGTCCAGTACGGCACGGCCAGCGCCCCGTAGACCAGGGCGAGGGGGAAGAACAGGCGATGGCCGGCAGGGCGGCGGGCGGCGGGCAGGGGTGGTGTCATGGTCGGGGACGGAGTCGGGGTACCGGGGCCTCACCGTGGCATGGCCGGCGGCGTTCGCCTTGACCGCGGACAAGGCCGATGCTGACACCGGTACAAAAGGGAAACGCTAAGCGCGCCGCGGCTCATAAGTCTATTTTCATACGAATGTGCATTAAATGTTCCGGCAAACCAAGTCATCGTGGCAACAGTGTGGCGGAAACTTGGTCGCAGGGAGGCGAAGTCACTTGACTTGTCAGCCCCGGTTGCCGAAAAAGCGCGTTACTCCTATCGATCGTGCCCGCCAGAACGGACTCCTTACACGTGGAACTTCGGCAGACACGGGCCGCTATGGCCCCCCGGGGGCTCCCGACGCGGACCGCGTTGGGCGCCCTGGCGATCCTCGGCCTGACGCTTGCCGGGTGCGCTTCCTCCCCGCAGGGGCCGGAGGTGGCTTCGGCCCCCGCCGCGGCTCCCATCGATCCCAACGACCGGCTCGCCCCCTGGGTGCCGCACATCCGCGAGGCGTCCAACCGCTTCGACGTGCCGGAGAGCTGGATCCGCGCCGTGATGATGCGCGAGAGCAGCGGCCGACACTGGGTCAACGGGCGCGTCATCACCAGCCGGGCCGGCGCCATCGGCCTGATGCAGGTGATGCCCGGCACCTACAATCTGATGCGCAACGCCTACGGGCTGGGTCCCGACCCGGCTGACCCGCGGGACAACATCCTGGCCGGCACCGCTTACATCCGCGAGATGTACGACCTGTTCGGCTCGCCGGGATTCCTCGCCGCCTACAACTGCGGCCCCGGCTGCTACGCCAACCACCTGGCGGGCAAGCAGCGGCTGCCGCAGGAGACGCGCTCCTACCTGGCGGCCCTGACGCCGGTGGTGCGCGGCGCGTCGCCGCGCCAGGCCGATCCGGCCGCGGGCGCCATCGAGGTGGCCGTCGCCCCGGCCCGCGAGACCGCCCCGCGTCCGGCGGCGGCTCCGGCCCCGACGCCGGCGCCCGTTGTGGTGGCCGCCGCACCGCCGCCCGCTCCGGCGCCGGCCCCGACGCCGGTCCGGACCGCCCCCGCTCCGGCGGCCAAGCCCGCCCCGGCGCCCGTAGTGCTCGCCGCCCTCACGCCGCCGCCGGCTCCGGTCGCGGCTCCGGCTCCGGCTCCGGCACCGCTTGCCTCCGCCGTCCCGTCGCCGCAGCCCCAGCGCAAGCCCGCCGGAGCCACGCTGGTGGCCGACGCCACACCGGCGCAGGTGCGCACCGTCTCTCCCGCCTTCCGCATGGAGGTCGCCCAGGCCTTCCTGCCCGCCGGCGTGGACCCTGCCCGCGTCCAGTTCCGCTTCGTCACCCCGCGCAGCGACGGGTGCGGCAGCCTGAAGGGCCGGGACAACGTCTGCCTGGTCACCGACGTCGACTGACGCCGAATCGGGGCACCTCTCCCGCGCCGGGAGAGGACGCCCCTCTCCCGCACTTGCCCGGTCACCGGCCGCGGCCCTACGATGGTTGGTGCAGCGAACAACGCCGGAGACGACCGGCGGCGCCGCCAACGGTGGGGGAGGGAGATGCCGTGGACGATGCGGAACACGGGCTGGAGAAACGCGCGGCCAACCATGTGCCGCTGACACCGCTGGACTTTCTCGGGCGCGCCGCCGCCGTTCACCCCGGCAAGGAGGCCGTGGTCTACGGCGACCGACGGCTGACCTATGCCGCGCTGGACCGCCGGGCCCGCGCGCTGGCGTCGGCGTTGGAGCGGGCCGGGGTGCGGTGCGGCGACCGCGTCTCGGCGCTGATCCCCAACACCCCGGCGATGCTGGAAGCCCATTATGGCGTTCCGGGGGCCGGCGCCGTGCTGAACGCCATCAACACCCGCCTCGACGCCGCCGCCGTCGCCTTCATCCTGGAGCACGCGGACTCGAAGGTGTTCCTGGTCGACCGCGGCCTTGCCCCGGTGGCGCGCGACGCGCTGGAGCGCCTGGCCGTGCGGCCGCGGATGGTGTGGATCGACGACCCCGGCGCCGCCGACACCGAACCCGCCGGTGATGCGGAGTACGAGGAGTTCCTGGCCGGCGGCGACCCGGACCGCCCGCTGGCCGGCCCGGCGGACGAGTGGGAGTCGATCGCGCTGAACTACACCTCCGGCACCACCGGCAACCCCAAGGGCGTGGTCTACCACCACCGCGGCGCCTATCTGAACGCGCTGGGCAACGCGCTGACCTTCGGGCTCACGCCGCGCAGCGTCTATCTGTGGACGCTGCCCATGTTCCACTGCAACGGTTGGTCCTATCCCTGGGCGGTGACGGCGGCGGGCGGGCGCCACGTCTGCCTGCGGCAGGTGGACCCGCCCCTGATCTTCCGCCTGATCGACGAGGAGCGGGTCACCCACCTCTGCGGCGCCCCGGTGGTCCTGACCATGCTCATCCACGCGCCGGAGGAGGCGAAGCGTCGCTTCGCCCACGGCCCCGTCCGGGTGGCCACCGGCGGCGCGGCACCGCCCGGCGCGGTGATCGCCGGGATGGAGGCGATGGGCTTCGCGGTGACCCATCTCTACGGCATGACCGAAAGCTACGGCCCCGCCACCGTCTGCATCCCGCAGGAGGATTGGGACACCCTCGACCCGCCGGAACGGGCCGCGCGGATGGCCCGCCAGGGCGTCGCCATGGTGACCCTGGCCGGGCAGGCGGTGCTGGACGCTGCCACCGGGCAGCCGGTGTCGGCCGACGGCGCCACGCTCGGCGAACTGGCGCTGCGCGGCAACACGGTCATGAAGGGCTATCTGAAGAACCCGACGGCGACGGACGAGGCGCTGCGCGACGGCTGGCTGCACACCGGCGACCTGGCGGTGGTGCACCCCGACGGCTATGTGGAGATCAAGGACCGCGCCAAGGACATCATCATCACCGGCGGCGAGAACGTCTCGTCGCTGGAGGTGGAGGAGGTCCTGTACGGTCACCCCGCGGTCATGGAGGCGGCCGTGGTCGCCCGCCCCGACCCCCGCTGGGGCGAGAGCGTGTGCGCCTTCGTCACCCTGAAACCCGACGCCGCGGCCGGGGTGACGCAGGACACCGTGACCGAGTGGTGCCGTGCCCGTCTCGCCGGTTTCAAGGTGCCGCGCACCGTGGTGTTCGGGCCGCTGCCCCGGACGGCCACCGGCAAGATCCGCAAGTTCGTCCTCCGCCAACGGGCCAGGGAACTCTGAATGACCGGCTATCTCATCGATCTCACGGGAAAGGCGGCGCTGGTCACCGGGGCTTCATCCGGGCTGGGGCGGCACTTCGCGCTGGTGCTGGCGCTGGCGGGGGCGAAGGTCGCCGTCGCGGCGCGGCGGGTCGACGCCCTGGAAGAGCTGTGCGACACCATCATGGAGGCGGGCGGAGAGGCCGTCGCGGTGCCGATGGATGTCACCGACGCCGCCTCCGTCAGCGCCGCGGTGGAGGATGCCTCCGTCGGGCTGGGCGGCATCGACATCCTGATCAACAACGCCGGCGTCACCGACACGCGCTCCGTGCTCGACCTGGACGAGGCGGCGTGGGACCGGGTGATGGACACCAACCTGAAGGGCGCCTTCCTGGTGGCGCGCGCCGCCGCGGACGCCATGCGCGAGGGCGGGCAGGGCGGGGCGATCGTCAACATCGCCTCCATCGTCGGCCTGCGGGTGGCCGGGCAGGTGTCCGCCTACGCCGTGTCCAAGGCGGGGCTGGTGCACCTCACCCGGGCAATGGCGCTGGAACTGGCGCGCCACGGCATCCGCGTCAACGCGCTGTGCCCCGGCTATGTGGAAACCGACCTCAACCGCGACTTCTTCGCGACCGACGCCGGGCAGGCGCTGGTCCGCCGCATTCCGCAGCGCCGGCTCGGCCGGCCGCAGGACCTGGAGGGGCCGCTGCTGCTGCTGTGCTCCGACGCCGGCGCGTACATGACCGGCGCGGTGCTGGCGGTGGACGGGGGCCATCTCGTCAGCTCGCTGTGACACAGGGTTCGGCAGGTCCGGACCGCGTATAGGGGAGACCGCCATGGATTTCGCCCTGCCCGCCGACGTGGAGGCAATGCGCCGGCGCATCCGCGCCTTCGTGGAGGAGGAGATCCTGCCCGTCGAGGCCGACCGGGCCTGCCGGGACGAGCACGACAACATCGCGGAACCCGCCCTCGGTGACCTGCGCGCCCGGGCGCGGGCGGCGGGCCTGTGGTCCCTGCAGATGCCGCGCGAACGGGGCGGCGGCGGCCTGGCGATGGTCGGCATGGCCGCCTGCTACGAGGAGATGAACCGGTCCATCTTCGGGCCGGTGGTCTTCAACGCCGCCGCCCCCGACGACGGCAACATGATGGTGCTGAACCGCGTCGGCACCGAGGCGCAGAAGGCGCGCTGGCTGCAGCCCATCATCGACGGCCGGGTGCGCTCCGCCTTCGCCATGACGGAGCCGCACCCCGGCTCGGGCTCAGACCCCTCGATGATGCGCACGCGGGCGGAGCGGCGGGGCGACCGCTGGGTCGTGTCCGGGCGCAAGTGGTTCATCACCGGGGCCGGCGTGGCGCAGCACTTCATCCTGATCGCCCGCACCTCCGACGACCCCCGCAAGGGGCTGACCGCCTTTCTCTTCGACCGCGACCAACCCGGATGGGAGATCGTGCGGCGCATCCCCATCATGGGGCCGGAGGAACACGGCGGCCATTGCGAGCTGGTCTTCGACGGGCTGGAGATCCCGGACGGCGATGTGCTGATGGGCGTGGGCGACGGGCTGAAAGTGACGCAGATCCGTCTGGGCCCGGCGCGGCTCACCCACTGCATGCGCTGGCTGGGCCTGGCCAAGCGCTGTCTGGAGATCGCCGGCGCCTATGTGACGGAGCGGGAGAGTTTCGGCACCACGCTTGCCGGCCGCGAGGGGGTGCGGTGGATGCTGGGCGATGCGGCCATGCGCATCGAGCTGGGCCGGCTGATGACCATGAAGGCCGCCTGGACCCTGGACCGCGGCGGGCGTGCCCGCAAGGAGCTGTCCATGGCCAAGGTGCTGGTGGCGGACACGCTCCACACCGCGGCGGACACCGCCATTCAACTGTGCGGGGCGCGCGGCTATTCCACCGACACGGTGCTGGAGTGGATCTACCGCTACGCCCGCCAGGCCCGGCTGGTCGACGGTGCCTCGGAAGTGCACCGAATGGTGCTGAGCGGGGCGTACCTGGACGAAGGTGACGCGTTCTGGAGCTGGGGGTGAGATGGCCGGACCCATAACGGACGAAGCATTGCCGGCCCTGGAACGCTGGCTGGCCGGGGCGGCCGGCGCCGGGCGCGTGGCGGTGGAGAGCGTGGAGCGGCTGGGCGGTGGCGCCATCTCGCTGAACCTCGGGGCGGCGCTGGCCGTGTCGGGCGGGCCGCTGGACGGCCGCCATGCGGTGGTGCTGCGCATCGGCCCCGCCTCCGGCATGGCCGCCAGCCTCGACAAGATGCACGAGTTCGCGGTGCTGTGCGCCGCCCGCACCGCCGGCGTGGCGGTGCCCGAGCCGCTGTTCGCCTGCGAGGATGCGGACATCCTCGGCGGTCCCTTCTACGTCATGCGCCGCGCCGCCGGCACCGCCGCCGGACGGCTGGTGGTCCGCTGCGAAGCACCGCAGCGCGACCTGGCGCGCGAACTGGGACGCACCCTCGGCCGGCTGCACCGGGTGCGCCCCGACGATGACGATCTGGACCTGCCGCTTCCCCGTGACGGCGGAGCGGCAGCCGCAGCGGTGCGCGACTACCGCGCCTGGATGGACGGTGCGGCCGACCGCGACCCGGTGCTGGCCTGGGGGCTGCGCTGGCTTCAGGTGCACGCGCCGGCACCGGGGGACGTGGTGCTGTGCCATCGCGATTTCCGGACCGGAAACTATCTGGTAGAGGACGGCCGGCTGACCGCGGTCCTCGACTGGGAGTTCGCGGGATGGAGCGATCCCATGGAGGATCTCGGCTGGTTCTGCGCCCGGTCCTGGCGGTTCGGCCGCACCGACCGCGAGGCCGGCGGCATCGCCGACCGCGCCGACCTCTATGCCGGCTATGAGGAAACGGCGGGGCGGTCCGTCGATGCGGCCCGCGTCGCCTGGTGGGAGGCTGCGGCCTATCTGCGCTGGGCCGCCATCGCGATCATGCAGGGGCGCCGCCACACGTCGGGCACCGAACCGTCGCTGGAACTGGCGCTGACCGGCCGCCTGGTGCCGGAGATCGAGCGCGACCTGCTGATCCATCTCCGCGCCATCGAACAGGGAGCGTGATGATGCGCAACGATCCCGATGCCCGCCGGCTCCTGGCCGCCGCTCTCGACGCCTACCGTGCCGAGGTGCTGCCCGTCGTGCCGCCGGAGCGGCGCTACACCGCCCTGATGATCGCCAACGCCATGGCCATCGCCGCACGCGAACTGGATGGGCTGGACGCCGCCGGCCACGCGATGATGGCGGCGATGATCCCGCTGGTCGGCAGCGACGCCGACGAGTCCCTGTCCGGCGCCGCGCTGAGCGACCGCGTCGACGCCCTGCAACGGCGGCTGTGCGCGGACATCGCCGCCGGAGCCTACGACCGCGACGCCGGGGCACTGCTCGACTGCCTGGACGCCACCGTGCGGGCACGCCTCGCCATCGCCAACCCGAAGCTGCTGGAGGGATAGCCGGTACGCGGCCGGGATATCCTGACCGCTGCGTTCAGACGTCACGCGGGCTTCGGTTCCATCGGGCCGCGGCCGCCGCCGACACCGGGTTCGGACGACAGGACGTTCCCAACCCGGCATTACCCTCCGTGCCACGGGCCGCCGGGCCGGGCCAGGTCCTCCACCCGGTCGCGGACGTTCTGCACCTGCGACGGGGTCAGCGTCACCCCGAACAGGTCGCGGAAGGCGGCGGCCATGGCGCCGCGGGTCGGGCGTGTGCCGTCGGCCGACAGATGGCGGTAGACGGTGAAGCCGTCGACGCAGCGCTGCACGAGATCCGGTTTGGAGCGGAGCTGGGCGGTGCGGGCGTCGCGCACGCTCTCCAGGTGGCGTTCCAGGCGCCGCGCCGCTTCCAGCGGGGTAAGGGCGGGCAGGGGGGCCGCCGGCGCCGGCGGGCGGGGGGAGCGTTCGGCGGCGGCGCGCTTGCGGCGCTGGCGCGCCCGGTCGGCGGTGCGCAGGGCTTCGGCGAAGGCCGGATCGCTGCGGCGGCGGTCGGTGCGCCGGGTGTTGGCGCGGGCGTTGCGCAGCCGTTGCCGCTCGCGCGCCTCTTCCGACAGGCCGCCGCCCAGCAGGATGGCCAGTTCCTCCGGCGACAGGCGGGGCAGGCCGGCGTCCGGATCGTCGGTGCCGGGGCTCACAGCGGGAAGCGCACCGCCGCCGTGGTGCCCGAGGAGTCGGTGTCCGTCGACAGGGTGTCGCCGAGCTGCGCGGCCAGCGCCTCGGCCAGCATCAGCCCGTCGTCGGAGGTGGTGTCGAAGCCGGCCGGCAGGGGGCGGCCGTTGTCCTCGATCTCCAGGCGGCCGCGGCGCTCGTCCGCCCGGGTCAGCCGGACGACGATCCAGCCCTGCTCTGGAAAGGCGTGGTGCAAGCTGTTCGACACCAGTTCAGCGATGATCAGCCCCAGCGGCATGGCCTCGTACAGGCCGATCTGCATGGGCTCGGCCTCGACGGTGACCGGGATGTTGGCAGCACCGCCGGGCGTGCCCTCCTTGACCGATTCGCACAGGGCCGTGACGTAGCGGCCCAGGTCCACATGGGTGCCGCTGCCCGTTTCATGAAGCTGGCGGTAAAGGATCGCCAGCGCCTCGATGCGCACCAGGGTCTGCTCGTAGGCGATGCGGGCGTCGGGGTCGCGGATGCGCCCGGCCTGCAGCTTCAACAGGCTGATGACGAGCTGGAGGCTGTTCTTGGCACGGTGCTGAAGCTCCCGCATCTCCGCTTCCAGGGCCCGGATGCGCGCGTCGGCGGTGGCCTCCGGCGTTGCGGAAACCGGCGCGTGCTGTGCACCGGCGCCGCCCGTGGCATGGTCGGCTGGGGCGGCGACCGGGTATGACCTGAAGGGCATGGACGTCAACCTGTGCTCAACGGGCGGGAGTTCCCGCTCGCCGATGGCAAACGGGCACCTCGGGTGAATCTATGCACGGATGTCCGGGCCTGCGGCTGGTCAAAGGGGGTACCGCGGCCGTCATACTCCGGCCGATGACGGGCCGCGGCCGCCGCGATCGGCGGGAACACGCTCGCCCGGCGGCGGCATCCTGTGGTTCATTGGGCGCATGCTCCATGCCGATCGTCGAGTCCTCCCCCGATTGCGCCGCAGCCTGCTGGCGCTGGTCCTCGCCGCCGGATGCTCCGCCGCGGCCGGAGGGTCCGGCGGTCCGCCGTCCGTCGCGGTGCGGACCCTGCACCTGGACTCGCAGGACCCCGCGCGGGAGACGGTGGGGCGCCTGCGCTTCCTCGGCGCGGTGGCGGTGAGCGGGGGCGGCATCGGCGGGTTGTCCGGCTTCGTCCTGCGCGAGGATGGCGAGCGGTTCACCGCGGTCAGCGACCGCGGCAAGCTGGTGTTCGGTCGCCTGGCGCACGACGGTTCGGGTCGGCTGACCGGCGTCTCCGGCGTGACGCATCGGCCGCTGCCCCACCCCGGCGGGTCCGCCGACGCCGAGGAACTGCTGCGGCTGCCCGACGGCGGCTGGCTGGTGGCGTTCGAGCGCGAGCACCGCATCCTGCGCTATCCCCCCGGCTTCGATCGCGGCGAGGGCGCGGTGACGGCCCTGCCCGCGCCGCCCGGCCTGGAGGATGCGCCGCGCAACGGCGGGCTGGAGGCCATGGCGCTGCTGCCCGACGGGCGGCTTCTGGTGCTGGAGGAGGGGGCGGACGACGGTGTGCCGGAACGGCGCGGCTGGGTCGCCGGTGCGCCGCTGCGGGCCCGCAACGACTGGGCGCCCCTGACCTACCGGGCCGCACCCGGTTTCCGGCCCACGGGTGCCGCCGTGACCCCCGACGGCGACGTGCTGGTGCTGGAGCGCTTCGTGTCCATGATCGGCGGCTGGCAGGCGCGGCTTGTGCGCCTGCCGGGAACCGCTCCGGCGCCCGGCGCCGTGCTGGGCGGGGAGGAACTGGGCCGCCTGGCGCTGCCCCTGCTGGTTGACAACTTCGAGGCGGTCGCCGCGGTGCCGGGGGCCGACGGGACGACGCTGGTCTATCTCGTTTCCGACGACAACTTCAGCCCGTTGCAGCACACGATCATCGCGCAGTTCGCGCTGGACCGTCAGGGCCAGTGAACCTCGCGCTCCAGGCGCGTCAGCAACTCAACGATCACCGGCACCTCGTCCGATGAGAGACGTCCGTGGCCGGCCAGGAATTCGGCCACGGGGCGGCCGGTGTAACGCCCGATCACCACGCCGTCGCGGCGGATCAGGGTATCGCGGACCAGATCGGCGGCGCGGCCATGGCATTGGCTGCACCGGTCGCGGAACAGCGGGTCCGTGCGGACCTGCGCCAGGAGCATGGCGTGCACCGCCAGCGCCAGATCCCGGGGCAGGCCGCCCTGGTGGCGTTCCAGGAAGGTGATCAGGTCACGGCGGGGGCGCCGTCCGGCGAGTGCGCCGTCGGCATCGTGCAGGGCCTCGCGGGCGAAGTCCCCGGCATGGCCGTGGCACGATTCGCAGCGGTCCTCGAACAGGCGGTGCAGGTCGGTGGCGTGCGCGGGGACGGCCGGGACCAGGACAAGAGCCGCCGCGAGCATCCACCGGACGGAACGGAGGTGCATAGTCTAAGGAGGCTACGCCGATGCAGGGTGGCCGTAAAGGGCGGAGGTGCGCGCTCGCCGCTTCCGCCCGGCGCAAAACCTGCTAAAGTCCGGCCCATGTTCACCGGAATCGTCACCGACGTCGGCCGCGTGCGCGCTGTGGAGAAGCAGGGCGACACGCGCTTCACCATCGAGACCGTCTTCGATATGGAGACGGTCCCCATCGGCGCATCCATCGCCAACAGCGGCGTCTGTCTGACCGTCGTCGACAAGGGGCCCGGCTGGTTCGCCGTCCAGGCGTCCGCCGAGACGCTGTCGAAGACCACGCTGGGTGACTGGATGCCCGGAACCCGCGTCAATCTCGAACGGGCGCTGAAGGTCGGCGACGAACTGGGTGGGCACATCGTGTCCGGCCACGTCGACGGCGTGGCCATGGTGACGGAGATCCGGCCCGACGGCGAATCGATCCGCTTCACCTTCGAGGTGCCGGCGCACCTCGCCCGCTACGTGGCCTCCAAGGGCTCGGTGGCGCTGGACGGGGTGTCGCTGACGGTGAACGAGGTGGATGGCGCCCGCTTCGGCGTCAACATCATCCCGCACACGCAGTCCGCCACCACCTTCGGGGGCCTGCGCCCCGGCGACCGCGTGAACATGGAAATCGACATGCTGGCGCGTTACGTCGCGCGGCTGGTGGGCCAGGAATGACCTCCGAATACCACTCCTATCTGTCCTCCGCCGAAGAGATCGTCGAGGAGGCGCGGCAGGGCCGCATGTTCATCCTGGTCGACGACGAGGATCGGGAGAACGAAGGCGACCTCGTGATCCCCGCCCAGATGGCGACGCCGGAGGTCGTGAACTTCATGGCGAAGTACGGGCGCGGCCTGATCTGTCTGGCGATGGACAGCGAGCGGATCGCCAAGCTGCACCTGCCGTTGATGGCGCAGCAGAACGCCTCGCGGCACCACACCGCTTTCACCGTCTCCATCGAGGCGCGCGAGGGGGTGACCACCGGCATCTCCGCCGCCGACCGGGCGCGCACCATCCAGGTGGCCATCGACCCGGCCGCCGGGCCGGGCGATCTGGTGACGCCGGGCCACGTCTTTCCGCTGCTGGCCCGCGACGGCGGCGTGCTGGTGCGCGCCGGCCATACCGAGGCGGCGGTGGACATCGCCCGCATGGCCGGGCTGACGCCGGCCGGCGTGATCTGCGAGATCATGAACGACGACGGCACCATGGCCCGCCTGCCGGACCTGGTGAAGTTCGCCCAGTTCCACGGCCTGAAGGTCGGCACCATCGCCGATCTGATCGGCTACCGCCGCCGCATCGAAACGATCGTCGAACAGCGGCTGGCCGGCACCCTGGACAGCCGTTTCGGCGGCCGCTTTCAGATGTACGTCTACGTCAACAAGGTGGCGTACGCCGAGCACATCGCCCTGGTGCGCGGCGACATCTCGGGCGACGAGCCGGTGCTGGTGCGCATGCACGCCCTGTCGGTGCTGGACGACGTGCTGGGCGACCGCTCGGCCGGGCGCGACGGGGAGTTGCAGGCGTGCATGGAGCTGATCGCCCGCGAGGGCCGCGGCGTCGTGGTGCTGCTGCGCGAGCCGCAGGCGACCGGCCTGTCGGCGCTGGCCAGGGCGCGCCTGGAGGGGCAGGCGGCCGGCGGGGCGGAACTGCGCGACTATGGTGTCGGCGCCCAGATCCTGCTCGACCTCGGCGTGCGCAAGATGGAACTGCTGACCAACCGGCGCAAGACGATCATCGGGCTGGAGGGCTACGGCCTCACCGTGGTCGGCCAGCGTGCGGTGCCGGCCCCGGGGGAGGCCGGGTAAGCGGCGATGAGCGACGCGCCGCACATCATGGTGGTGGAGTCCCGCTGTCACGAGGACATCGCCGACGAACTGGTGCGCGGCGCCCTGGGGGAACTGAACAAGGCCGGAGCCACCCACCACCGCGTGCCGGTGCCGGGCGTGCTGGAGATCCCGGCGGCGGTGCAGATCGCCGTACGCTCCATGGACGTCTACACCGCGCGCCGGCGCTACGACGGCTATGTGGCGCTGGGCTGCGTCATCCGCGGCGAGACCACCGCGTATGATCTGATCTGCAGCCGGGCGATGCACGGCCTGCACGATCTGGTCCTGCGGCACACGCTGGCGGTCGGCACCGGCATCCTGACCGTCGAGAACCGGGAACAGGCGTGGGTGCGCGCTGCCGTCGGCGGTCGCAACCGCGGCGGCCAGGCGGCCCGCGCCTGCCTTGACATGATCGAACTGAAGCGCCAATTCCGCCTCTACCCGCGGTGAGGGCGCCTTTCCGCAACCAGAGCAATCCAGAGACCATGAGCAACGACGATGCGGCCGGACGCGCCAAGGCGCGGCGCGGCACCAGGAAGAGCGGGGGCGGTTCCGCCAAGGCGCGGCGCAAGGCGGCGCGGCTGTCGGCCGTGCAGGCCCTGTACCAGATTGACCTCACCGGCGCCGACGTGGAGCCGGTGGTGGGAGAGTTCGTGAAGCACCGGCTGGGCCAGGAGATCGACGGGGAACGCTTCGTCGCCGCGGACCCTCAGCTTTTCTCCGACATTGTGCGCGGTGCCGCCTACCGGCGCACGGAAGTGGACGGCCTGGTGACCGCGGCCCTGTCGCCCAAGTTCCCCCTGGAGCGGGTGGAGATGCTGCTGCGCGCCATCCTGCGCGCCGGCGCCTACGAGATCTTCGCCCACCGCGACGTCCACCCCCGCATCCTCATCAGCGAGTACGTGGACGTGGCGCACGCCTTCTTCGCCGGGCGGGAGCCGGGGATGGTCAACGGCGTGCTCGACCACGTCGCCCGTGTCCTGCGCCCCGACGAACTGCAGCAGCCGGATCAGGGCCGTGCCCGGGACGACGGCTGACACCCCGGCGTCCCCGCCGGGTTCGGGCGAGTTCGGACGGATCGCCCGCTATTTCAAGCCGCTGGCCGCCGGTTTCGCCGGCGCCCGCGGGCTGGCCGACGACGCCGCGGTGTTCGCCGTGCCGCCGGGGCGGGAACTGGTGGTGACCATGGACGCCATGGTCGCCGGCATCCATTTCCTGCCCGACGACCCGCCCGCCGACATCGCCGCCAAGCTGCTGCGCGTCAACCTCTCCGATCTTGCGGCCATGGGGGCCGAACCGCTGGCGTACACCCTGGCGGTGTCGCTGCCCCGCGACCTGCCGGAGGCATGGCTGGCCGCCTTCGCCGCGGCCCTGGGCGAGGACCAGCAGCGCTACGGCATCGCGCTGGCCGGCGGCGACTCCGTGTCGACGCGCGGCCCCGTCACGCTGGCCGTCACCGCCTTCGGCACCGTTCCCGCCGGGCAGGCGCTGCCGCGCGCCACGGCGCGGCGCGACCCGCTGTTCGTCACCGGCACCATCGGTGACGCCGCCCTGGGCCTGGCGGTTGCGCTGGGCGAACTGGAGGTGGCCGACGCCGGCGCGCAGGCGCACCTGCTGGGCCGCCTGCGCCGGCCGGAGCCGCGTCTGACCGTTGGCCGGGGCCTGCGCGGGCTGGCCATCACCGCCATCGACGTGTCCGACGGCCTCGTCGCCGACCTGGCGCACCTCGCCGAGGAATCGGGCTGCGCGGCGGTCCTGGAGGCTGCCCGGGTGCCCCTGTCGGTGGCGGCCCGTTCCGTGGTGGGGGACGATCCGGCGCTCCTGGTGCGGGCGCTGACCGGCGGCGACGACTACGAGCTTCTGTTCACCGCCCCGGCGGACCGGCGCGCCGACGTGGCGGCCCTGGCCGCCCGGACCGGAGTGGCCATCGCCGAGATCGGTCACCTGCTGGACGGCCCGACCGGCACCGTCACCGTCACGGATGCCACCGGCGCCCCTCTGGACGTCCCGGCGCGCGGCTGGGTGCATTTCTGAGTCCACGCCACACGCGAATCCGCATTGGATTCTGCTCGCCGTCCGGCGCCGCTTCAGGTGAAATGCTCGCGTCGGACGGGACTGATCCCGGACGGCAAAGCGGAAGGAGGTGACGCGTTTGAAAACGTTCCTGAAGTGGTTCCGCCGCTTCCGGTTCCGGGTGAAGTTGGAGTTCGAGGCCGGCTTCAACCAGGACCGTGAGTAGCTGAACCAAGGGGTGGGGCCGGGAAACCGGTCCCACCTTCAGGAAGCGGGGAAAGCGCGTCACCTCCTGCCCCTGAGGTTACCACGGCACCCGGCGAATTCAAGCCGCGGGGGAAGCTGCGGCGGCACCCGTCCGGCCGCCTGCGCGCCCGGAAAAGGGATCGCCCCGCCGCGGCCAAAACAAAAGCCCCGAAGTCGTTGAACTTCGGGGCTTTTCCACCGGCTCCGGAATTGGTCGGAGCGACAGGATTTGAACCTGCGACCCCCAGACCCCCAGTCTGATGCGCTACCAGGCTGCGCTACGCTCCGTCAGCCGGTGCCGGTGTGGGCGGCATATATAGCCAGCCTCGGAAGGCGACGCAACCCTTCCTTATCGCTCCGGCGCGTTTTCATCGGCGGGAGTCAGCAGGGCGCGCAGGGCCTTCAGTTCGGTGACCACGTCGACGATCGCCGCGCGCGCGGTGTCGGGCAGCGCAGGCGTGGTCTCGGGTTCGGCCTCGCCGGGAATCGCGGTGTCGGCGGGATCGTCGGCCTCGTCGCCGGGCGGGGGCGGGGCCAGGCCGGCCGCGGGCAGGGTGCCGCGGTGCTCGCGCAGAAGGCGCTGGACGCCCTTGATCGTGTAGCCTTCGTGATAGAGGAGGCTGCGGATGCGGCGCAGCAGCTCCACGTCCTCCGGCCGGTAATAGCGACGGCCACCGCCGCGCTTGAGCGGACGGATCTGCGGGAATCGGGTCTCCCAGAACCGCAGGACGTGCTGCGGTATGTCCAACTCCTCCGACACCTCGCTGATGGTGCGGAAGGCGGTGGCCGATTTGACGGGTGTCTGCGGTCTCATGCCCCGGCTGGCTCCGTCCCGGCTCAGGACGCCGCCTTGACCGCTTCGGCCTCTTGCAGGGCCAGGCCCTGGTTGATGCGGTCCTTCAGAACATGGCTGGCACGGAACACCAGGACACGGCGGGGCAGGATCGGCACCTCTTCCCCCGTCTTGGGGTTGCGGCCGACGCGCTGGCCCTTCTGGCGCACCTGGAAGCTGCCGAACGAGGAAATCTTCACCATCTCACCGCGCGCCAGCGCGTCGGACAGCTCGTTCAGAACATGCTCCACCAGGTCGGCCGACTCGTTGCGGGACAGCCCCACCTCCTGGTAGACGGCCTCGCTGAGATGGGCGCGCGTAACGGTGTGCTCGGACATCGCTCAGTCCTCTTCCCGCGACGTGTCGGGAAACGGTAGAGCGACGCGGGAACCCCGTCAATTCAAAAGCTTGGCTAATGCGGTGGCGGGCCGGCGCGGGGTTACCAGCGGACCAGGGCGGATCCCCAGGTGAGGCCGCCGCCGATGGCTTCCATCAGGATCAGGTCGCCGCGCCTGATGCGGCCGTCGTTGACCGCCTCCGCCAGGGCCAGCGGGATCGAGGCGGCAGAGGTGTTGCCGTGACGGTCGACGGTCAGCACGACCTTGTCTTCCGGCAGCTTCAGCTTGCGCGCGATGCCGTCGATGATGCGGCGGTTCGCCTGGTGCGGCACCAGCCAGTCGATGGCCGAGGGCTCCAGCCCATTGGCCACCAGCGCCTCCTCCACCACCTCCGACAGCTTGGTCACGGCGTGGCGGAAGATCTCCTGCCCGTGCATGCGCACGCAGCCGGCCGTGCCCGTGGTCGATGGGCCGCCATCCACGTACAGCAGGTCGTAGTAACGGCCGTCCGAATGCAGATGGGTGGACAGCACACCACGGTCGGCGGCCGTCCCGGCGCCCTCCGCGGCCTCCAGCACCACCGCGCCGGCGCCGTCGCCGAACAGCACGCAGGTGGTGCGGTCGTTCCAGTCGAGGATGCGCGAGAACGTCTCGGCCCCGATGACCAGGGCGCGAGTCGCCTGTCCGGTACGCACGAAGGTGTCGGCCACCGACAGGGCGTAGATGAAGCCGGCGCACACCGCCTGGACGTCCAGCGCGAAGCCACGGGTCATGCCCAGCGCCGCCTGCACCTTTGTGGCGGTGGAGGGGAAGGTGTTGTCCGGAGTCGTGGTCGCCAGGACGATGCAGTCGATGTCGGCACCCTGCAGTCCGGCCCGCTCCAGGGCGGCCCGTGCCGCAGCGACCGCCAGATCGGAGGTCAGCTCGCCATCCGCCGCGATGTGGCGGGAGCGGATGCCGGTGCGCTGGACGATCCAGTCGTCGGAGGTGTCGACCCGCTTCGTCAGGTCCTCGTTGGAAACGGCGTTGGCCGGCAGGTACGACCCGCAGCCGACGATCCGGGAGCGCTTGACCATGATATCAGACCGCCGCCGCCTGGGTTCCGGGAAGAGGAGCGGCGCTGGCGAGGCGCTGCATTTCTTCCATGATCTTGTCGTTGAAGCTGTTGGCCGCCAGGTTCAGCGCCACGCCGATTGCGTTGGCGAAGCCGACCGCGTCGGTGCCGCCGTGACTCTTGACGCACACGCCGCGCAAGCCGAGGAACATGGCGCCGTTGTAGCGCCGCGGATCGGTCCGCGTCTTCAGCTTCTTGAAGGCCGAACGCGCCAGCAGGTAGCCCAGCCGGGCGGTCAGGGACGCCTGGAAGGTGCGGCGCAGGAACTCGGTGTAGAGCTTGGCCGTGCCCTCGGCGGTCTTCAGCGCCACGTTGCCGGTGAAGCCGTCGGTGACGATCACATCGGTGGTGCCGGCCGCGATGTCCGTCCCCTCGACGAAGCCGTAGAACCGGCCGGGCAGGGGCATGGTGCGCAGGCGCGCCGCGGCGCCGCGCACCGTCTCGTTGCCCTTCACGTCCTCGGACCCGATGTTGAGCACGCCGACCGTCGGTTCGGCCAGGCCCAGCACCGTCCGGGCGAACACCGTTCCCATCAGCGCGAACTGCACGAGGTTGTCGGCCGTGCACTCGGTGTTGGCGCCGAGGTCGAGCATCACGCTTTCGCCGACCTGGGTCGGGAAGAATGACGCGATCGCCGGCCGGTCGATTCCCGGCAGCGTCTTCAGCACGAACTTCGCCATCGCCATGAGGGCGCCGGTGTTTCCGGCCGAAACCACGCAGGCCGCACGTCCCTGGGCCACGGCGTCGATGGCGAGCCGCATGCTGGACTGCCGCCCCGTGCGCAGAGCCACCGACGGCTTGGCATCCCCCGCTACGGCGTCGGCGGTGTGCACCACCTCGGTCACCGTCTGAAGCGTGGGGCGCCTGGCCAGCAGCGGCTCGATGCGGGCGGCATCGCCGAACAGCAGGTAGCGGACGTCGGGATGCCGCTCGCGCGCGATGTCCGCACCGGCAACCACCATGTCGGGCGCATGGTCGCCGCCCATGGCATCAAGGGCGATGGTCAGGCGCTGGCTCACCTCGGACGGACTCCCTGCTGCCAACGGAGGGCGGACCGGCGAAACGGCGGCATCAAGCCGCCGAGGTCTTCACCACTTCGCGCTGATCGTAATGGCCGCACGCGCCGCAGACGTGATGGGGACGCTTCAGCTCGCCGCAGTTCGCGCACTCCGCGTAGCTGTGGGTCGACAGCGCGTGGTGCGAGCGCCGCATGTTGCGCCGGGACTTGGAGGTCTTCTTCTTCGGAACGGCCATGACGGTATACTCTCATATCATTGGAAAAGGCGGCCCGAACGAGGGCCGCCTGACGCGAGCCGCATTCAATACGGCAAACCCGCGCCAAGGGCAAGCCCGTTCCGTTCCCCTCAATGGGGGCGCTTCAACCGCTCCAGCACTGCGAACGGGTTGGGCCGGGCATCGGGGGAGGCGTCCACCTCCTCGGCCGACGGCGGCTCCACACCGGGCGCGCGCGGGTAGGGATCAAGCGCCAGGGACAGGTGCTGCGCCGTCAGCTCGCCGATGTCGATGCGGCCGTTGTCCATGGCCTCCGGCATCTCCTCGTCGAGCATGCAGGCGTCGATGTCGATCTCGTCGCCATAGTCGGGCAGCAGCGCGTCGGGGGCGAACAGCGCCTCGAACCGCTCGGACACGGTGTTGCGCACCGGTTCCAGCGTGACGACACAGGTCTGCACCACCTCGGCCTCCAGTTCACCCGAAACCCGCACCATCTCCCCGCGCACCCGGCTCAGCCGGACGGTGGCGGTCAGGCGGTCGATGGCCTCCAGCTCGAAGCGGGCGGCCAATGCGCGCCGTTCCGCCTCGCCGGCCGTGATCTCCTCCACCACCTCGCCGCGCTGCACGCGGTCGGCGCTGACGAAGCGGGAAAACTCGGGGGGCGGGCTCGCGGGGGCGCCGCCGTGAGTGGTGCCGTGCTGCATGGCCGGTTGGTCCGCCTTGTTTCGTGACTGCCGATCGTGGTCGCAACGGCGACTCAATCACAGTTCGTCGCGGAGCGGAAGCCGCCGCGCGACGGGCGCGGTCCGGCGTTCGTCTCCACCCTTCCGGTCAACAGGCCGCGGTGGCCCGGGTTCGCGGCCTACCCCGAATGCGCGCCGCCCGGCTCTCCGCCGGGCAGGGGCACCGGGATGAAGCGCGGCCGGCCGGCCAGCACCTCGGCCAGGGGTTGCGCCGCCAGCGCCGCGGCCTGGGCACGGACATAGGCGGCCATGGCCGCCAGCGCAGCGGGATCGACGTCGTGCACCGTGCCGTAGACGTTGTTGTCCAGCACCACCTCCAGAGCCCGATCGTCGGCGGCGGCCAGGGCGGCGCCGTACGCCTGGATGCGCCCGGCAACGCCGCGCACCATGGCGGTGACGCGCCGGCCGAGGCCGCTGTCGCCCACCCCCATCTCGCGCAGGGTCCGGTCGAAGTCCATGGTCATGATGTCGTACAGGCGGCGCGCCGTCGCCTCGGCGGCACCGCCTTCGCCCTTCAGGCGGTGCATGATCAGGAACACGTGGAGGGCGACCATGTCGAAGCGTCCGTCGATGCTGTCGGGTACGCCGAGGTCGCGGTAGAACGCCTCGTCGCGGGACCGGGCGACGATGGCGGTGTAGAAGGCGGTGTCGGCGTGGACGTCACGGCGGTTGAACAGGCGGGCGAACACGGATCGGGTCCTCCCCCGCGCGCAACGGCGGGATGGGTGTCGGATGGAACGGAACGGCGCCGCGACTCGGGATGCCGTCGCCATTGACAGCGCCGAGGGGCCGGTGCGAATGTCACCCCATTTGGGCCAAAGGGGGTGCGCCGTCAAGCGCCGCTCCCGCCTCCTGCCAGGAAAACGAGCCGACCGCCATGACGAAACCGATCCACGCGCTGTGCGCGGCCGCCCTGCTGGGCCTGACCGCGACCGCCTGTGCGCCGACCGTGGCCACCCGCGGCAACATGACGGACCCCGAACTGGTGTCCGCGATCCGGGCGGGCGAGAGCCGCCGGGAGGACGTGGCTTCCCTGCTGGGCACGCCCACCTCGGTCGGCACCTTCGATCCCGACGTCTGGTATTACATCGGCCAGCGGACGGAGAAGACGGCCTTCTTCCAGCCCGACGTGGTGGAACGCCGGGTGGTCGTCGTGCAGTTCGACCCGTCCGGCGTGGTCAGCGGCGTGCAGCAGATGGACGCCGAGGCGGGACAGGACGTCTCTATCGTTTCCCGCGCCACGCCGACCCATGGCCGCGAGATGACCTTCCTGGAGCAGATGATCGGCAACGTCGGCCGCTTCAGCGCCAAGGACAAGGGCCGCGGGCCGGGCGGCCTCTGAGGCATTCTGCGGAGCCTGCACGAACGGGGAGGGCCGGGCGCGATCGCCCGGCCCTTTCTGATTCGGGGGGAAGCGGAGGGAGTGAAAAAACGACCCCCCGGAGCCGCCGGCTCCGGGGGGTGAAGAACCGGGGGCCGCGGGTCAGGAGAGCTGGGCAATGATCGCCAGCAGCAGCAGCGCCACGATGTTCGTGATCTTGATCATCGGGTTGACCGCCGGGCCGGCGGTGTCCTTGTAGGGGTCGCCGACGGTGTCGCCGGTGACCGCCGCCTTGTGGGCGTCGGACCCCTTGCCGCCGTGGTTCCCCTCTTCGATGTACTTCTTGGCGTTGTCCCAGGCGCCGCCGCCGGACGTCATGGAGATGGCGACGAAGATGCCGGTCACGATGGTGCCCAGCAGCATGGCGCCCAGCGCCGAGAAGGCGTCGGCCTGGCTGGCGACGGCGGTGATCACCAGGTAGAGCACCACCGGTGCCAGCACCGGCAGCAGCGACGGAGCGATCATCTCCTTGATGGCCGACTTGGTCAGCATGTCCACGGCGCGGCCGTAGTCGGGCTTGGCCGTGCCTTCCATGATGCCGGGGATTTCGCGGAACTGGCGGCGCACCTCGATCACCACCGATCCCGCGGCGCGTCCCACCGCCGTCATGCCCAGCGCACCGAACAGGTACGGCAGCAGGCCGCCCAGCAGCAGACCGATGACGACGAACGGGCTGTCGAGCTGGAAGGCGACGTCGATGTCCGGGAAGTAGTGCTTCAGGTCCTGGACGTAGGCCGCGAACAGCACCAGCGCCGCCAGGCCGGCGGAGCCGATGGCGTAGCCCTTGGTCACCGCCTTGGTGGTGTTGCCCACGGCGTCCAGGGCGTCGGTGGTGACGCGGATGTCCTTGGGCATCTCCGACATCTCGGCGATGCCACCGGCGTTGTCGGTGACCGGGCCGTAGGCGTCGAGCGCCACGACCATGCCGGCCAGCGCCAGCATCGTCGTCGCGGCGATGCCGATGCCGAAGACGTGGGCCTGGCTGTAGGCGATGACGATGCCGGCGCAGATCACGATCACCGGCAGGGCCGTCGCCTCCATGGACACGGCAAGACCCTGGATGACGTTGGTGCCGTGGCCCGTCTCCGAGGCGCGGGCGACGCTGCGCACCGGCCGGAAGGACGTGGAGGTGTAGTATTCGGTGATCCACACCAGCAGGCCCGTCACCGCCAGCCCGACCAGCGAGCAGACGAACAGGTTGGTGCCGGTGATGTTCACCGTCGTGGTGCCGCTGGCCATGGGGATCGGCGAGCGGAAGCCGAACATCACGAGCGTCACCAGGAAGATCAGCACCGCCGAAATCACGGCCGACCCGATGAAGCCCTTGTAGAGGGCCGCCATGATGTTGTTGCTGGCGCCCAGCTTGACGAAGAAGGTTCCGGCCACCGAGCCGATGATGCACACCGCGCCGATGACCAGCGGATAGAGCAGCAGCGGGCGCACGGCGTCGCCGGTGAAGAAGATCGCCGCCAGCAGCATGGTGGCGACGATGGTGACGGCATAGGTTTCGAACAGGTCGGCGGCCATGCCGGCGCAGTCGCCGACGTTGTCGCCGACGTTGTCGGCGATGACCGCCGGGTTGCGGGGATCGTCTTCGGGAATGCCGGCCTCGACCTTGCCGACCAGGTCGGCGCCGACGTCGGCCCCCTTGGTGAAGATGCCGCCGCCCAGGCGGGCGAAGATGGAGATCAGCGACGCACCGAAGCTGAGCGCCACCAGGGCTTCCAGCACGTGGCGCAGTTCGGCGGCGTTGCTCAGGTCATAGATCAGGGACAGGGTGCCGAAATAGCCGCCGACGCCCAGCAGGCCCAGGCCGACCACCAGCATGCCGGTGATGGCGCCCGACTTGAAGGCGATGTCCAGCGCCCGCGCCAGCCCTTCGGTGGCGGCCTGCGCGGTGCGGACGTTGGCGCGCACCGACACGTTCATGCCGATGTAGCCGGCAACGCCGGACAGGACGGCGCCGATCAGGAAGCCGATGGCGACCGCCAGGCCCAGGATGGCCCCGAGAATGATGAGGATGACCACGCCGGCGATGGCGATGGTGGTGTACTGCCGGTTCAGATAGGCGCTCGCGCCTTCCTGGATCGCCCCTGCGATGGCCTGCATGCGCTCCGACCCGGCCGGAGCGGCCATGACCTCCCTGCCGGCATAGGCGCCGTAACCGAGGGCCAGGAAGCCGCAGGCGATGACAAATATGAACGCTACTGTCATCCGTTCCCCCAAAAACATTGTATCGGCCATAAATCCCCCGCCCACCTCGCCAAGACGAGGCGGTGTTGAGGCCGATTTTTTCGCCGTTGAGCATGCCTTTCCGGCCGTCGCTTTGCAACAGCGGCAATGCCGGGCAAAGCGCGGCGAAATGGCCGTTCAATGGCGGGGTGAGACGAATGAAATGATTCCAATCTACCCCCTTTGGCCTAAGCGGTCGTCGGGGGGTGTGGATTCATGGCGGCAATTTTACGCAACGGTGACCGGCCGGCCCGCGGATGTTGCGGCGCAACACGTGCACGCCGGAGAGGGCGGCGGATATTACAGATTGCGCTGGGTGACCACCTGGATGAGGACGTCGTGGACCACGTCGGACCCCACCGTCTTGGTGGCGGCCTCGATCAGCTTGGCCTTCAGCGTGGGGATGACGATCAGTTCGCCCTTCAGGATCGACCGGTCGTCGACCGCCCCGTAGAGGGTGGTGATGAAGGCGTCTTCCAGGCGCGGCACGTTGGATTGGGCGATCGGCGCCTTGGCGGCAACGACCTCGATGGTGACCACGACGGTGATGAACTGGGACACCCGGTTCTGCCCGATCACCGGGACCACCACCGGCTTCATGCGCACGTAGGAGGTCACCGGCGGCGGTGGCGGGGGCGGCGGGACGTCGCTCTCCGCCTCGCCGACGATGTACTTCTGATAGAGCATCCAGCCGCCATAGCCGGCCCCGCCCAGCAGAGCCAGACCGATCACCAGCAGCACGATCGCCTTCATGGCCCGCCCCGACACCCGTTTGCGACGGGGCCACCATGACGGCGGATGACTACGATTGGGTTAAGCGTGCGCCCCCGACGGGCGACTCGGGATCACGCCTTGTCCTTGCGCCGCCGGATCTCGGCGAACACCTCCGCGGCCGGGGCGTCGGGCAGGCCGACGGCCGCCCGGACGCCGGGATCGTCGGCGCGCAGGAAGGGGTTGGTGCGGATTTCCGCCGCGATGGTCGAGGGGATGGTCGGCTCGCCCCGGCTGCGCAGGGCGCGGATCTCCTCGGCGCGGCTGCGCAGGTCCGGGTTGTCGGGATCGACCGTCAGGGCGAAGCGGGCGTTGGAGGCGGTGTATTCGTGCCCGCAATAGACCCGGGTGTCGCCCGGCAGGGCGCGCAGCCTGCACAGCGACGCCCACATCTGTGCCGGCGTGCCTTCGAACAGGCGGCCGCAGCCCAGCGCGAACAGGGTGTCGCCGCAGAACAGGACCTTGGCGCGCGGGAAGTGGAAGGCGATGTGGCCGGAGGTGTGGCCGGGCACGTCGAAAACGGTCGCGGTCTCGCTTCCGAACGCGATGGTCTCGCCATCGGACAGGCTCGTATCCATATCGGGGATGCGGTGCGCGTCGGCGCGTCCGCCGATGACCGGACAGCCGTAGCGGGTCTTCAGCGCGTGGTTGCCGCCGGTGTGGTCGGCGTGGTGGTGGGTGTTGAAGATGTGGGTGAGGCGCCAGCCCCGCCGCTCCAGCTCCTCCACCACCGGGTCGGCGTCGCCGGGGTCGACGACGCCGACGGCACCGCCGGGCTCGTCGCGCAGCAGGTGGATGTAGTTGTCGTCGAACGCCGGAATCAGGTGGATTTCCATGGGGTTTTGCCCCTCCCTCGGGCGGATTGTGTTAACCTTCGGCCATCATGTATACCGATATTGTCGACATCCGGGACTTCTATGACACCAGCCTCGGCCAGGTGGCCCGGCGGATGATCCGCCGCCGCCTGCGGGAGCTGTGGCCGGACGTGCGGGGCCAGATCGTCCTGGGCATCGGCTACACCACGCCCTATCTGCGTCCCTTTCGGGACGAGGCGGAGCGGGTGATCGCCCTGATGCCGGCCACCCAGGGCGTCGCGTTCTGGCCGCGCGAGGGCCCCGGATTGGTGGCCCTGGCGGACGAGGCGGAACTGCCCCTGCCGGACATGTCGGTCGACCGGGTGCTGCTGGTGCACGGGCTGGAGGGGACCGAGCAGCTCCGCCCCATGATGCGGGAGATCTGGCGGGTGCTGGCCGGCGGCGGGCGGCTGCTCAGCGTCGTGCCCAACCGCCGCGGCCTGTGGGCCCGGGCCGACTGGACGCCGTTCGGCCATGGCTTTCCCTATTCGCCCTCCCAGCTCAAGCAGGTCATGCGCGACACCATGTTCGTGCCCGAGCGCACGGCGCACGCCCTGTTCATCCCGCCGGTGCGCTCGCGCGTCCTGCTGCGCTCCGCCCCGGCGTGGGAGGAAGTGGGGGCGCGCTGGTTCAAGGCATTCGCCGGCGTGACCATGGTGGAGTCGTCCAAGCAGATCTTCGCCGGCATCTCCCGCAAGGCCCAGCCGGAACGCCGCCGCCTCATCGTGCCCATGCCCGGCGGCACCGCGGCCGCCCGGCGCGCCGGCGATCCCACCGGCGCGTGAGGGCGGGGGAGGCGATCAGGTGCCCGCCACCGTCAGGCCGTCGACGCGGATGGTCGGCGCGTCCATGCCGTAGCGGTGCTCCAGGTCGTCGGCCGGCTCCAGGTTGAGGAACATGTCCTTCAGGTTGCCGGCCACCGTCAGCTCGCTGACCGGGTAGGCGATGCGGCCGTCCTCGATCCAGAATCCGGTGGCGCCGCGGCTGTAGTCGCCGGTAACGCCGTTGACCCCGCTGCCCATCATCTCGGTGACGTAGAGGCCGGAGCCGATCTCGCCGATGATGGCGTCGCGGCTGCGCTTGCCCGGCTCCATGTAGAAGTTGGACGGGGCGGGACCCGGCGGACCGGACGTCCCGCGCGTGGCGTTGCCGGTGGTCTCCAGGCCGAGCTGGCGGGCCGAGCGCAGATCGAGCAGCCAGGTGGCGAGGCGTCCGCCGTCGATCACCGTGCGCCGGGACACCGCGATTCCCTCCGCATCGAAGGGGCGGGAGCGCAGGCCGCGCCGCACATAGGGATCGTCGACGATGGTCACGCCCTCGGCGAAAATGACCTGCCCCATGCGGTCCTTCAGGAAGGACGTGCCGCGCGCCACCGCCGGCCCGCTGATGGCACCGGTCAGGTGGCCCAGCAGGCTGCGCGACACCCGCGGGTCGAAGACCACGGGGACCTTCTGACTTTTCACCTTGCGCGGGTTCAGGCGGCGCACCGCGCGCTCTCCGGCGTCGCGGCCGATGTCGGCGGGGGCGCGCAGGTCGGCGCCGTAGACCTTGGAGTCGTATTCGTAGTCACGCTCCATCCCGGTGCCCGTCCCGGCCAGCACCGACACGGCGAGGGAGCGGCGCGACACCGCGTAGCCGCCGGCGAAGCCGTTGGAGGCGGCGATGGCGATGGTCGACCGGCTCCAGCCGCTGTCCGCCCCTTCGGAGTTGGTGACACCGGGCACGGCGCGCGCCGCGTCCTCGGCGATGCGGGCGTGCTCGATCATCTCGTCGGCCGAGGGCTCGTCGGGATCGCAGACGTCCAGGTCGGGCCAGGTGCGGGCAAGCTGGTCGGGATCGGCCAGACCGCAGAACGGGTCCTCCGGCACCACCCGGGCCATGGCGACGGCGCGCTCCACCAGTTCTTCCAGCGCGCGGGCGCTGCGGTCGGTGGACGACACGATGGCCTGGCGTTTGCCCATGAAGACGCGCAGGCCGAGATCGCCGGACTCCGACCGCTCCAGCCGCTCGGGCCGGCCCAGCCGCTGGGAGAGCGACACCGAGGCGGAATCGAACAGCACCGCGTCGGCCGCATCGGCCCCCGCGGCCTTCGCCTTGCGGATCAGGTCCTCCAGCAGGTTCAGGACGTCGGACTGGCTGGTGCTCGGGGAAGGCATGGGCGTCTCCGTCAGGTCTCGCGGTCTGTCTAGCAAATAGGGCCGCGGTCCAGAAGAGGACAGGGGTTTTGTGACCGCCGCATCAGTCCGCCTGCGCTTCGGCGGCGCGCTGCTCCGCCACGTCGGAGCCCCGCCGTGCCAGCGCGAAGGCGGCGACGGCCAGCCCGGCGCAGGCCACCATGCCCAGGGTCATCACCAGCGGCTCACCGGGGCCGATGGCGCCGATCAGGGTGGATGCCACCGCCCCGGCGCCCATCTGAAGGAATCCCAGAAGACCCGATGCCGTCCCGGCCAGGCGGGGCTCCACGCCGATCGCCGCGGTCATCGCCGGCGGCAGCGTCAGGCCGTTGCCGAAGCACAGCAAGACCGACGGCAGGAACAGCACCGCCGGCGACAGCACCCCCGCCAGCAGGAAGGCCAGCAGCATCAGCGGCCCGAGAAGGGTGCAGGCCATGCCGGTCCGCACCAGCGTGTCGCCGTCCAGCCGGCCCGACAGGCGCGACACCGCGAGGTTGCCGGCCATGTAGCCGGCCGACAGCAGGATGAAGAACAGCCCGTACTCGCTGGGCGGCCGGCCCAGCCGCTCGACCATCACGAAGGGGGCGCCGGCCAGGAAACAGAAGAACACCGCGGTCACCGCCGCGGTGGTCAGGGCGTAGCCGAGAAAGGCCGGGCGCACCAGCAGGGACCGGTACGCCGCCCACAGGGCCGACGGTCCCGGCATGGGTGTGGGCGTGCGGTGGGTTTCCGGCAGCAGGCGCACGGCGGCCAGCCACACCGCCCCGCCGAAGGCCACCAGCAGCAGGAATCCCGACCGCCAGCCCAGCCAGACGTCCAGGAAGCCGCCGATGGCCGGCGCCACCATGGGGGCCACCGCCATTCCCGCGATCACCAGCGCCAGCACCCCCGTCGCCTCCTCCCGGCCCCAGGCGTCGCGCACGATGGCGCGGGCGATCACCATGCCGGCACAGCCACCCAGCGCCTGCGCCACCCGGCCCACCACAAGCAGCCCGATGGAGGGGGCGAGCGCACAGGCCAGGCTGGCGACGGTGTAGAGACCGAATCCGAACAGCAGGGTCGGGCGTCGCCCGAAGCGGTCCGACAGCGGACCATAGACGAGCTGCCCGAACGCCACCCCGATCAGGAACAGCGACAGGGTGAGCTGCACCGTCGCCGGCACGGTGTCGAAGGCGGCCGGCAGGCCGGGCATGGACGGCACGAAGATGTTGAGAGCCAGCGGACCGGTCGCTGTGGCGGCGATCAGCAGCCAGACCGGGGGTTTGGACGGGGATGCCGTCATCGCAAGTCGTCTCCGCGTTGCCGGATCGGCGGACCACCCGCGGCGTGCGGGACGACGCAAGCCTACTCGCACGCGGCCGTTTCCAACACGTACGATTTCCGTAACCCGGGGTTTCGTCCGGCGCGTGGAACCGACCCGCCAACAGGACCCCAGCCGGAGACGTGAATCGAAAAGGGGCCCCCGGCGGGGGCCCCTCTCCGCAACGGCGGATGCGATGCGTGCGCGTCAGGCCGGGGCCTTGGACAGGCGCTCGGCCACGAATTCCCAGTTCAACAGGCTGTCGATGAACGCCTTGACGAAATCGGCGCGGCGGTTCTGGTAGTCGACGTAGTAGGCATGCTCCCACACGTCGGCGGTCAGAAGCGGGTAGTGGCCGTGCGCCAGCGGCGTGTCGGCGTTGCCCGTCTTGGTGACCTTCAGCTTGCCGTTCTCGATGTACAACCAGGCCCAGCCCGAACCGAACTGGGTGATGGCGGCCTGCGAGAACTCCTCCTTGAACTTGTCGACGCTGCCGAAGTCGGCGACGATGCGCTTCTCCAGCTCGCCGGGGATGGCGCCGCCGCCGTTCTTCTTCATACACTGCCAGTAGAAGGTGTGGTTCCACACCTGGCCGGAGTTGTTGAAGATGCCGACCTTGGAGGCATCGCCGACGCTCTGCCTGATGATGTCCTCCAGGCTGGCGTCCGCCAGCGGGGTGTCCTTCACCAGGTTGTTCAGGTTGGTGACGTAGGTCTGGTGGTGCTTGTCGTGGTGCAGGTGCAGGGTCTGCGACGACATGAACGGCTCCAGGGCGTCGTACGCGTACGGGAGCGGCGGCAGTTCGAATGCCATTGGTCGGTACCCTCTTCTTCGGTGTTGCCTTGGACGGTAAGGCGTGTGGCCGACGCCGCGAACGCCTCCGCCCGGTCACATATGACGGCGGCCGGGGAATGTGAAGCCCTGAAAAAGGCCGGGCCGCGCAGAAGAGGTAGTTCGACGGCCGAGCAGGACAAGGGCCGCTGCCTCTCCCGAACGGAGCGCACCCTCCACGGTGGCGGGGAGTCCGGTGGCCGTCCAGTCCCCGGCCAGGACCAGGTTCTCCAGCCGGGTCGCCGCCGGCGGCCGCGCGGCGTCGCCGGTAGGCGACTGGTCGAAGGTGGCCCGCCGTTCCTTGACCACCCGCACCGGCGGCACCGGCGCGTCCGCCGGCCGGCCGAGCACGGCGGCGCAGTCGGTCCACAGGGCGGCGGCCACCGTCTCCGCCGGTCGCTCGGCCAGGGCGTCGGCGGCGCTGACCGTCACCGACAGCACGTCGCCACGGGCGAACAGCCACTCCGCCGTGCCGCCGATCAGGCCGAGGAAGGGCAGACCGCCGGGCAGGGCCGCGGGCCGGTCGAGCCGGAAATGGGCGTTGACGATGGCCGGGCCCGGCGGTGGCACGGTCAGGCCGGGCAGCAGCCGGGCCGCGGCGCGCGGCGGCACGGCCAGCACCAGGGCATCGTCCGCCCCCGCGGCGACCGCAGCGCCGCCGGACCGGAAGCCGGTCACCCGCCCGTCCGCCGTCTCCGGCCCTTCGACGCGGGCGTTGAAGCGCACCTCGGCCCCCAGCGCCTCCAGACGCGCCAGTGCCGGCGTGACCAGCGCGGCCGACAGGCCGTCGGGGGCGAACAGCGGCCGGCAGGCGGCCTCGCCGCGCAGCAGCGTCTCGCGCAGGATGGCACCCAGCAGGCGCGCCGACACGCGCTCCGGCCGTCCGTTCAGGCCGGCGACGGCGAGCGGCGCCCACAGCCGGGCGTAGAGCGGGCTACCGGGGCGCAGCACGTCGGCGACCGTCGCGCCGGCGGGGGCGGTGAGGAGGCGCAGCGCCGCGAAGTGGTCGAGCGCGCCGCCGCCGGGCACCCGGCGGGAGGGGTCGAGAAACCACATCCCGCCGGGGCGCAGCGTCCAGCACTGCCCCGTGGCCCGGTCCAGGAAGGGGAAGGCCGCGGGGTGCAGCGCCGTCATCCGGTCACGCGCGCCGGTGCGCTCCAGGTGGCGGATCACCGCGCGGTTTCCCGACAGCATCAGATGGCTGCCATTGTCCACCATGCGCCCCAGGGCGGCGTCGGCGAAGGACCGGCAGCGGCCGCCGGCCGCGGGAGCCGCCTCGTGCACCACGACGCGCACCCCCGACTCCGCCAGGGTCAGGGCGCAGGACAACCCGGCCAGCCCGGCACCGACGACGTGGACCGTGGCCAAGGACGCCCGCCCCGTCAGCGGGCCGGCGGCCAGCCGGCCATGCAGCGCAGCGCGACCCAGGCGCAGGCGCGCTTGCGCAGACGCACCCGCTGCCCCGGATCGTGCCAGCCCCGCGCCACCAGGGCGGCCAGCAGGCGGCGATAGAGCACCATCATCGCCTCCGCCGCCCACAGATTGGCGCGGCGGCACCGGGCCATGCGGTGCTCCGCCTCGACGAAGCGGGCCTCGGCGCGGGCCGCCAGCGCGGCGCAGACGCCGGGCAGGGCGGGGTGGGCCAGCACCGCCGCCGGATCCCGCGCGGTGATGCCGGCGGCGTCGAGCAGCTCCGCCGGCAGGTAGAGCCGGCCGAGCCCGGCATCCTCCGCCAGGTCGCGCAGGATGTTGGTGAGTTGCAGCGCCTCCCCCAGGGCCAGGGCGAAGGCTTCGCTTTCCGGGTCGGCCCGGTCGAACACGCGCACCGCCAGCAGCCCGACGGCCCCCGCCACGCGGCGGCAGTAGAGGGCCAGGGTCGCCTCGTCGGGGCCGCGCATCAGGCCGGCCAGATCCATGGCCATGCCGTCGACCACGGCCTCCAGTTCGGCCCGCGGCAGGCCGTAGCGCTCGATGGCGCCCTTCAGGGCGGCGGTCAGGCCGTCGGTCGGGGCGGCGCCGGCGTAGAGGCTGCGGATGGTCCCGCGCCAGGCGGCGAGTGCGCGGCGCTTGGCCTCGGGATCGCCGGGCTCGTCGGCCACGTCGTCGACCTGGCGGCAGAAGGCGTAGATGGCGAACATCGCCGCGCGCTTGGAGCGCGGCAGCAGCAGCATCGGCCAGTAGAAGGTGCTGCCCGAGCGGCCGGCCACGCGCGCCGGCGACTCGGCGAGGCGGCGGGCGGCGGCGGCGGGCAGGGGGGCGGTCATGCGGGGCTCGGGCTTCCGGAACGGCGTCGGGACGGGTGGTCCCCGTCCCGACTCGTCAAGCCATAGCACAGCTCCCGCGCCGGGTCAGCCGGCCAACCCGCGGGCAATACCCCGCGCCATGGCATACATCTTCTGATGGGCGCCCAGAGATACCCGCTTCTTCATAGGGTCGCGGGTCCGCAGACGGGCCGCCAGGGATTCCGCCAGGCAGAGGATGACCGCCGCTTCCATGCGCAGGCCGCGGTGCCGGATCAGGCCGGGCAGGGCGGCGGCCCGTTCCAGAAGCTGGTCGGTGTGGTCGACCACGCGGGTGAAGACGGCGCGCAGCTTGGGGTCCGTCTGCGTCTCCACCAGCCGCTCCACGCTGATGCCGGCGTCGTCGAACCAGGCCAGCGGGATGTAGCAGCGGCCAAGCGCCACCCAGTCGTCGCGGGCGTCCTGCAGATGGTTGAGGATTTGCAGGGCCGAGCACAGGGCGTCGGCCGCAGGACCCGCCTCCGGCCCCTCGCCGTGCAGTTCCAGCAGGTAGCGACCCACCGGGTTGGCGGAGAAGCGGCAATAGAGCAGCAGGTCGCTCCAGGTGTGGCAGCGCGCACCCACCGAATCGCGGCGGAAGGCGCGGAGCACCTGCCGGGCGTGGCGGTCGGAGACGCCGGTTTCCTGGAAGCTGGCCCGCAGATCGAGCGCCGGCTTCAGGTATGCATGCTTGGCTTGGCCGGAGGTCAGCGCCCGTTCCAGGGCGTCGAGGTAGGCCAGCTTGCTCTCGGCTTCCAGCTCGGGATCGTCGGCGATGTCGTCGGCCAGCCGCAGGAACCGGTAGAACGACAGGACGTGCGGCCGCAGATGGCGCGGCAGCAGGCGCGATGCGACGGGGAAATTCTCCCCCGCGGCATCCTTGCGGGCGAACGGGCCGGTGCGGGCCCGGGTGGTCGGCGCGATGTTGAAGTCCGTCATGGCGGTTCTGGCCTGCTCTGCTGCGCGACGGGGCTGGCGCGGTGACTTCTCCGACTTAATATAAGCCGCGATCCGGCCCTGGCGTCTCTCCAACAGCATCCACCCCCAATTTTCCCGGTAGACACCCTATGGCAAATGCGACGACCGGCCTGTCCTATTGCGGACAGGAGGTCAGGAAATACGACAACGACCGTTTCCTAACCGGTCTGTTCGCCCCCGTCGACCGGCGGGAAGCGCTGTTTGCCCTCTACGCCTTCAACCTGGAGGTGGCCAAGACCCGCGAGGTGGTCAGCGAGCCGATGCTGGGGCAGATGCGTCTGCAATGGTGGCGCGACGCGGTGGCCGCGGCCTACGGCGAGGGCCGGTTGCCGGAGCACGCGGTGGCCGGCCCGCTGGCCGCGGCGGTGTCCGCCCACGGGCTGACGCGGGACCATTTCGATCGGCTGATCGACGGCCGCGAGGCGGACCTGGACGACGACTCGCCGGCCACCCTGACCTGTCTGATCAACTATGCCGAGGTGACGGCGGTCCCTCTCGTCCGCCTGGCGCTGGAGGTGCTGGGCGCGCGGGAGGCGGCGGCCGGACCGGTGGCCCGCCATGTGGGCGTCGGCTTCGCCCTGGCCGGCATCCTGCGCGCCGTGCCCTTCCACGCCCGCCAGCAGCGCGTCCTGCTGCCGGCCGACCGGATGGCGGCCCACGGTGCCCGCGCCCGCGACGTGCTGGAGCTGCGCGCCACCCCCGCCCTCCGGCCGGTGGCGCAGGAGGTGGCCGCCGCCGCCCGCGACCATCTGCGGCAGGCGCGCGCCCTGCGCCGCGACGTGCCGAAGGCGGCGGTGCCGGCCCTGCTGCCGGCGGTGGTCGCCGACATCCACCTGGACCGGCTGGCCCGGGCGGGCCACGACGTGCTGGCACCGCACCTGCTGCGCGCCACGCCGCTGCGCCACGCCCGCCTCGCCTGGGCGGCACTCCGGGGACGGTACTGACGGGAGCCGCTTGCCGTCATCGTGGCGCCCTCCCGTGCGGGGCCTGCGTTGCCGGACGGCACGGGGTGCGTTATACTTAAATATAACTTCCGGGAAGGCGTCGCCATGCACACCACGAATCTGCGCCGGGTCGGCGGGTCGATCATGCTGGCCGTACCGCCGGCCCTCCTTGATCTTCTGCACCTCGAAGCCGGTGCCAGGGTCGGCCTGAACGTCGACAACGGCCGTCTGATCGTGGAGCCGCGGCCGCGGCCGCGCTACACGCTCGATGAGTTGCTGGCCCGCTGCGACGCCGGCGCCGCGCTGTCGCCCGAGGACCGGGAATGGATCGACGCGCCGCCGTCCGGCAATGAGCTGCCGTGATGGAACGGGGCGACATCTACCGGGTCTCGCTCGATCCGACATCCGGGCATGAGCAACAGGGCACCCGCCCGGTTCTGATCGTTTCGCCCGGCGCCTTCAACCGCCTGACCGGGACGCCCGTGGTGCTGCCGATCACCACGGGCGGCGCGTTCGCCCGCACGGCGGGCTTTGCCGTCTCTCTCGACGGCGCCGGTACGAAGACCACCGGCGTCATCCGCTGCGATCAGCCGCGAGCCCTCGACATCGGCTCGCGCAACGGGCGGCGGCTGGAAAGCGTGCCGGACGCCGTCATGGACGAGGTGCTTGCCCGTCTGGCGACGATCCTCGGGTAGAGGCCCCCGCTGTTGTACGCGGTCAGGACCATCCTGACCGCTGCGTTCAAACGCCACGCAGGCTTCGGCCCTATCGGGCCGCAGCCGCCGTCGCAGCCGATACCGGGTTCGGACGTCAGGACGTACCGAACCCGGTATCACCGCCACCCTTCCAGATCGGCCAGTGCCCGCACGGAATAGGCGCGCTTGCGCTCCTTGCCCTTGATGCGGCCCTCGATGGGCGGGAACAGGCCGAAATTGACGTTCATGGGCTGGAAGGTCTCGGCCTCGGCGCCGCCGGTGATGTGGTTGAGCAGGGCGCCCATGGCGGTGGTCGGCGGCGGGGGTGCGGGGGTGCGGCCGTGCCGCTCGGCAACAGCGAAGCGGCCGGCCATCAGGCCCACCGCAGCGCTCTCCACATAGCCCTCGCAGCCCGTGACCTGTCCGGCGAAGCGCAGGCGCGGCATCGCCTTCAGCCGCAGTGCGGGGTCGAGCAGGCGCGGGCTGTTGAGGAAGGTGTTGCGGTGCAGCCCGCCGAGCCGCGCGAACTCGGCGTTCTCCAGGCCGGGGATCATGCGGAAAACCCGGCTCTGCTCGCCGTACTTCAGCTTGGTCTGGAAGCCCACGAGGTTGTAGAGCGTGCCCAGCGCGTTGTCCTGGCGAAGCTGCACGACCGCCCAGGGGCGCCGGCCGGTGTGCGGGTCGGTCAGCCCGACCGGCTTCATGGGGCCGAAGCGCAGGGTGTCGCGGCCGCGCTCGGCCATCACCTCGACGGGCAGGCAGCCCTCGAAGTAGGGGGTGTCCTTCTCCCAGTCCTTGAACTCCACCGTTTCGCCCGCCAGCAGGGCGTCGATGAAGGCTTCGTACTGCTCCTTCGAGAAGGCGCAGTTGATGTAGTCCTTGCCGCTGCCGCCGGGGCCGGGCTTGTCGTAGCGCGACTGGAACCACGCCTTGGACAGGTCGATGCTCTCCAGGTGGACGATGGGGGCGATGGCGTCGAAGAAGGCCAGCGAGTCCTCGCCGGTCAGGCCGCGCACCGCCTCGGCCAGGGCGGGGGAGGTGAGGGGACCGGTGGCGACGATGACGCTGTCCCACTCCGCCGGCGGCAGCCCGGCCACCTCCTCGCGCACCACGGTGACCAGCGGATGTCCGGCCAGCTCGGCGCTGACCGCCCCGGCGAAGCCGTCGCGGTCCACCGCCAGGGCGCCGCCGGCCGGCACCTTGTGGGCGTCGGCGCAGCGCAGGATCAGCGAGCCGCAGCGCCGCATCTCCTCGTGCAGCAGCCCGACCGCGTTGTACTCCGCGTCGTCGGAGCGGAAGGAGTTGGAGCACACCAGCTCGGCCAGCCGGTCCGTCTGATGGGCGTCGGTGCGGCGCACCGGTCGCATCTCGTGCAGGACCACGGGCACGCCGGCGGTCGCGAGCTGCCAGGCCGCCTCGCTGCCGGCGAGACCGCCGCCGATGACGTGGACGGGGCGAAGACTGTCGGTCATGGGTGCTGATTTCCGGTGTGGGGTAATATTGCGGTGTTGGTGGGGGCTTTATCGCCCGATGGCGGGGTCGAGTCGGGCCCTCTACCCAATCTTTCCCAATTCCGCGGGGGGAGGAGCAGTTCCCTCCCCCGCGTCAGTGGGGGAGGGTTAGGGTGGGGGCCCGGTGATGGCACGATCAAGGCAACCGGCCGTGTCCAGGCGCCGGGTCACGGCGTCCATTCGATCCCCTCCTCGGTCACGGCGCGGCGGATGCCGGGGCTGGCGGTGCTGAGGTCGACCACGTCGACGAAATAGGGCACGGTGCTGTCCTCGAGATCCTCGGCCAGTGTGGCCAGAAGGGCCGGCGGCAGCGGGTGCAGCGGTTCGATGGCGACGTCGATGTCGCTGTAGGGCCGGGGCGCGCCGCGGGCGCAGGAGCCGAAGAGATAGACGCGCGCGGGGTAGCCGGCAAGCCGGTCGAAGACGAGCCGCCGCACCGTGTCCAGCGCGCGCCGCCGGACGTCGTTGATCATCCGCCGATCCTAGCACGGCCGCCCGGCATCTTGCAGCCGCCCGCCGGAACGCATTACATAAGACAGTTCTAAAATATAGGAGCGCGGCGGGACGATGGACGATACGGTTCTGACGGTGGCCCTGGTGGGGGCGGCGGCGCTGGTGATGCTGTGGCCGATGATCCGCATGCGCCTGGCCGGGGTCGGCCGCGTCGGGGCGTCGGAGGTCAAGGGGCGGCTGGACCGCGGCGACGACCTGCTGCTGCTCGACGTGCGCAGCGCCGGAGAGTTTGCCGGCGGCCACATCGCCGGCGCCGTCAACGTGCCGCTGGACACCCTGGACCGGCGGCTGGCCGAACTGCGCGAGGGCATCGCCGCCCACCGCAGCGCCGCCGTCGTGGTGGTCTGCCAGACGGGGCCGCGGGCGGCGCGCGCCTCGGCCATGCTGAAGCGCGCCGGGCTGGCCGACGTGTCGGTCCTGCAAGGGGGGATGAGCGGCTGGTCGGCCTCTGGCCTGCCGGTCAGCGGCCCTCGCGCCGGGCGATGAAGGCCAGCCGCTCCAGCAGGTGCACGTCCTGCTCGTTCTTGAGCAGGGCGCCGCACAGGGGCGGGATGACCGTGCGGGCGTCCCTGGCGCGCAGCGTTTCGGGATCGATGTCCTCGACCATCAGCAGCTTGATCCAGTCCAGCAGCTCCGAGGTGGAGGGCTTCTTCTTCAGCCCCGGCACCTCGCGCAGTTCGTAGAACAGGCCCATCGCCTCGCGCAGCAGGGCCGGTTTGATGCCGGGGTAGTGCACGTCGACGATGCGCTGCATGGTCGCGGCGTCGGGGAAGCGGATGTAGTGGAAGAAGCAGCGGCGCAGGAAGGCGTCCGGCAGCTCCTTCTCGTTGTTCGACGTGATGACGACCACCGGGCGCCGCTGCGCCCTGATCACCTGGCGCGTCTCGTAGACGTGGAACTCCATGCGGTCGAGTTCCAGCAGCAGGTCGTTGGGGAACTCGATGTCGGCCTTGTCGATCTCGTCGATCAGCAGCACCGGGGCCTCGGGCGCCTCGAACGCCTCCCACAGCTTGCCGCGCACGATGTAGTTGGCGATGTCGTGCACCCGGGCGTCGCCCAACTGGCTGTCGCGCAGGCGGCTGACCGCATCGTACTCGTACAGCCCCTGCTGCGCCTTGGTGGTCGACTTGATGTGCCAGGCGATCAGCGGCCGGTTCAGGGCGCGGGCGATCTCCACCGCCAGCACCGTCTTGCCGGTGCCGGGCTCCCCCTTGACCAGCAGGGGGCGTTCCAGGGCGATGGCCGCGTTGACGGCGACCATCAGGTCCTCGGTGGCGACGTAGCTGTCGGTGCCGGTGAAGCGCATGGGCGAAGCAACTCACGGGTTATCGTCGGTTGGTGGCGCTGCGGTCATCCTCCCCCGCCGGCGGCGGGGGAGGGCAGACTGCCTTGTTAGCCCGCCAGAACCGCTTCCAGCGCCGCGACGGCGTCATTCGCCCGGGCGCCGTCGGGACCGCCGGCCTGGGCCATGTCGGGGCGGCCGCCGCCGCCCTTGCCGCCCAGCGCCTCGGCGGCGGTGCGCACAAGGTCGACGGCGGAGAAACGGCCGGTCAGGTCGTCGGTGACGCCGACCACCACCGATGCCTTGCCGTCGTTGACCGCGATCACCGCGACGACGCCGGACTCCACCTGCTTCTTCAGGTCGTCGGCCATGGGCTTCAGGTCTTTGGCGGGCAGGCCCTCGGCGACGCGGGCGAGGAACTTCACCCCGTTCACCTCCCGGGCTCCGCCGCCGGACTGCGGACCGCCGCCGCCCATGGCGACCTGGCGGCGCAGCTCGGCCAACTCGCGCTCCAGCTTACGGCGCTCCTCCACGAGGGCGGCGACGCGGGCGGGCACCTCGGCCGGGGCCACCTTGAGGGCCGAAGCCGCCTCGGTCAGCAGATGGTCGCGCTGCTCCAGCCACGCGAAGGCGCCCTTGCCGGTCAGCGCCTCGATGCGGCGCACGCCGGCGGCGACGGCGCCCTCCGACACCACCTTGAACAGGCCGATGTCACCGGTGCGCCGCACATGGGTGCCGCCGCACAGCTCGATGGAGTAATCGCGCTGCAGATCGCCGTGCGGGCCGCCCATGGAGACGACGCGCACCTCGTCGCCGTACTTCTCGCCGAACAGGGCCATGGCGCCCATGGCCCTGGCTTCGTCCGGGCTCATCAGGCGGGTGACCACCTCGCTGTTGGCGAGGATGCGGGCGTTCACCACCTTTTCGATCTCTTCCACGTCGGCCGGCGCCAGGGGCGTCGGCTGCGAGATGTCGAAGCGCAGGCGGTCGGGCGCGACCAGAGAGCCCTTCTGGGTCACATGCTCGCCCAGCCTGTCCTGCAACGCCTTGTGCAGCAGGTGGGTGGCGGAGTGGTTGGCGCGGATGGCGCCCCGCCGCTCACCGTCGACGCGCAGCTCCACCACGTCGCCGACCTTCAGCGTGCCCTTGGTCACCGTGCCCGCGTGCGCCCACACCGCGCCCAGCTTCTTGAGCGTGTCGGTCACCACCACCTCGGCCCCGCCGGGGGAGAAGATGACGCCGGTGTCGCCGACCTGGCCGCCGGATTCGGCGTAGAAGGGGGTCTGGTTCACGATCACGAACACCTGATCGCCGATGCCCGCCTGCTCGACCCGGGCGTCGCCCCTGACCAGGGCGGTGACCTTGCCCTCGGCCACCTCGGTGTCGTAACCGAAGAACTCGGTGGCGCCCAGCTCGTCCCGCAGTTCGAACCACAGCCGCTCGGTCGCCGCCTCGCCGGAGCCGGCCCAGGCTTCGCGCGCCTTGCGGCGCTGCTCGTCCATGGCCGCCTTGAAGCCGGCCTCGTCGACGCCGCGGCCGCGACCGCGCAGCACGTCCTGGGTCAGGTCCAGCGGGAAGCCGTAGGTGTCGTACAGCTTGAACGCCACGTCGCCGGGCAGCGCCCGGCCGGCGTCGAGGCGCGCCTCCTCCTCCTCCAGCAGGCGCAGGCCGCGCTCCAGGGTCTGCTTGAAGCGGGTCTCCTCCAGCTTCAGCGTCTCCACGATCAGGGCGCGGGCGCGCGTCAGCTCCGGATAGGCGTCGCCCATCTGGGTGATCAGGGCGGGGACCAGCCGGTGCATCAGCGGGTCGCGGGCGCCGATCATGTGGGCGTGGCGCATGGCGCGGCGCATGATGCGGCGCAGCACGTAGCCGCGCCCCTCGTTGGACGGCAGCACACCGTCGGCGATGAGGAACGAGCAGGAGCGCAGGTGATCGGCGATCACCCGGTGCGACACCGCGTGCGGCCCGTCCGGCGCGCTCGACGTGGCGTCGGCCGAGGCCAGGATCAGCGAGCGCATCAGGTCGATGTCGTAGTTGTCGTGGCGGCCCTGCAGCACGGCCGCCAGCCGCTCCAGCCCCATGCCGGTGTCGATGGAGGGCTTGGGCAGCGGCACCAGGTCGTCGGGCCCGCGCTGCTCGAACTGCATGAACACGAGGTTCCAGATCTCGATGAAGCGGTCGCCGTCGGCGTCGGCGCTGCCCGGCGGGCCGCCGGCCACGGCGGGGCCGTGGTCGTAGAAGATCTCCGAACAGGGGCCGCAGGGGCCGGTGTCGCCCATGCGCCAGAAATTGTCGTCGGTGGGGATGCGGATGATCCGCTCATCGGGCAGCCCGGCGATCCTGCGCCACAGCCCGGCCGCCTCCTCGTCGGAGGTATGGACGGTGACCGTCAGCTTGTCGGCGGGCAGCCCGAATTCCTTCGTGATCAGGTTCCAGGCCAGCTCGATCGCCTGGTCCTTGAAGTAGTCGCCGAACGAGAAGTTGCCCAGCATCTCGAAGAAGGTGTGGTGGCGCGCCGTGTAGCCGACGTTGTCCAGGTCGTTGTGTTTGCCGCCGGCGCGCACGCACTTCTGCGAGGTGGCGGCGCGCGAATAGGGACGGGTCTCCGCGCCGGTGAAGACGTTCTTGAACTGCACCATGCCGGCGTTGGTGAACATCAGCGTCGGATCGTTTCGCGGCACCAGCGGCGACGAGTCGACGACCTGATGGCCGTTCTTGGCGAAGTAGTCCAGGAAGGTGGCGCGGATGTCGTTGGCGGTCTTCATAGGATCGTCGGGCTCCGGAACGCGTCTGCCTCAAGCGGCCGAACGGGTGCTTTTAACTTGAGTTGGGGTGTCTGTCCACCGGAGGCCAGTCGCCGTCATGCGCGTGCCGTCGCAACCGCCCCTTTCCCGGCGTCGCGCGACGAACGGCACCCCCGCGTGTTGAGGGACCGAACGGTGCAAGGGCGCATAGGGGGGAGATGGCGCAGATCCTCGTCCTGACGGACACTCTCGCCGGTGCGGTCGACGCCGCGCTGGCGTTCGTTGAGGCGGGTACGCCCGCGGGCCTGATGCTGTCGGCCCGCGCCGATGTGCCGGAGGTGCCGGTGGCCGTGGTCGATCTCGACACCGCGCGCCTCGCCCCGGCCGCCGCGGCCGTCCTGGCCGTGGACGCGGTGCGGCGCCTGTACGGGCCGGAGCGGACGCTGGTCCGCTACATGACCGGCCCGCCGGACCCCGGGCGCACGGAGGAACTGACGGCGCTGTGCGAGGCGGCGGCCCGCAACGGGGACGGCCCCGCGCGCCTCGTGGTGGAACCCGATCCGACGCCCGATCCGACGGAGATCGCCGCGGCGCGGCGGCCGGACCCGGATGGTGCGGGCGCCGTGGTGTGGGTCGGCGGCCGCGCGCTGGCCGGCCGGCTCGCCGCGGCGACCGGGGTGCGGGTGGCCCCGCCGCGCCCGGCCATGCCGACCTCCGCCGGCCCCGTGCTCACGGTTGCCGGCGCTCGCGGTCCGGCGGTGCGGGACCTCGCCGCCGCCGACGGCGTGCGCTCCGTCGCTGTCGCGTCGCAGGTGCTGCGCCAGGGGCCGGGCAGCGCGGAATGGGGGCACGCCGAACAGGCGCTGCGCGAGGCTCTGACCGGCGGCGGCGACGCGCTGCTGTGTGTCGACGGAGAGCCGGAGCCGGGGGACGGCCATGCGGTGGCGGTCGCCATGGGCCGGCTGGTGTCCGACCATCTTCAGCGTGTCGGCGGGCTGGTGCTGTCGGGAGGTGAAACGGTGCGCGCGGTGCTGCTCGCCGCCTCTCTCGGCAGCCTGCGGGTGCAGGACGCGGCCGAACCGGGAGTGGCGGTCTGCCTCACCGAAGGCCGACGGGTCCTGCCGGTGATCCTCCGGGCCGACCATGCCGAAGAGCCGGGTGTGCTCGTGCGGTGCCTGGAGCGCCTGCGCACGGCTGTCTAACCCTCGTCGGCGATGGCCTGCAGGGCGGCGCGGTCGCAGCGGAAGTGATTCGGCCGCAGTTCGGTCACCACCCCCTGACGCTTCAACTCGGCAACCATGCGGCTGGCGGTCTCGGTGGTGATGCCCAGCATGGCGCCGACGTCCTCGCGGCCGAACAGGTCGCAGGCGTCGCCGTCCTCCCCGACCAGCGTCAGGAACAGGCGGGCGACGCGGGCGCGCGCGTTGCCCGTTCCCAGCTCCACCAGGAAGGCGTCGGCGCGTTCCACCGCCTTCTGCCAGCGGTGCATCAACTGGCGGTGCAGGCGCGGTGTCTGGTCGGACAGGCGTTGGATGACGGCGCGCGGGATGCGGCAGGTCAGCACCGGGTGCACGGCGATGGCGGTGTGCTGGTAGGGCTGGCCCAGCACCGCCTCCAACCCCGCGGTGTCGCCGCGGCGCAGCAGGCGCACGATGCGCTGGCCGCCGCTGGGCAGGTACTGCACCAGCTTCACCAGGCCGGAGCGCACGGTGAACACGGCGTTGGGATCGTCCCCGATGTGGTAGAGGGCGCTGCCGGGCGCCACCATCAGCTCGTCGATGGGCAGGTGAACCAGACCGAAATCGGCCTCGGTCAGGTCGGCGAACAGCGCCAGGTCGCGGACACCGCACCCCTTGCAATTGGCGAGTCCCTGCCACGCCGCGGCGATATCGGTCTTCTTCACGTCGTCGATCCGGTTCCTGGAGGCGGCGACCGCATCTGCCCGGTGCGTCACGGTATCGCACACCGCACGCTGCGGGCCGGAGGCGATCGGTCGGCGTTGACGGGCTTCGCGGCGCGGGTTCACCATGGAACGGTAATATAGTCATTTTCTCGGGATTGACCATTTCCCAACGCGGAGGGATCGCATGAGGATCGCCGTCGCAACCCGGGACGGAGCGACCGTCACCAGCCATGGCGGGCGCGCCCGGCGCTTTCTCGTCTATGAGGCCGAGGCCGGTAGCGAGCCGGTGCTGGTGGAGACTCTGGAGCTGGGCGAAGCGCAGGCCCTGCACCACCACGGTGACGGCGCGCCGCATCCCATCGACAGCGTGAAGGCCCTGGTCGCCGGCACCTCCGGGCAGGGGTTCGTCAATCACCTGCGCCGCCGGGGGATCGAGCCGGTGCTGACCGCGCAGACCGACCCCGTGCAAGCGATCCGCGACTGGTTCGCCGGCACCCTGAAGCCGGCCGCGCTACCCGAGCATCCGCACGAGCATCATGACGTGCCCGATGATCACCACCACCACGATCATCGCCACGGCCACCATGGCGGTCGTCATGCCTGACGCCGCCGGTTGGGAGGGGACGCGGGCCCCCGTCCGGTGACGGCCGGAACCCCGGTCGTGCCGCTCCTGTTGATCACGGATCACCTGGACGGACCGGAGCGTGCCATCATGGCCGATACCCACCGCACCGGCGGGGCACCGCAGCATGCGCGCGACGCCACGCTGAAGACGGACGGCGCCCGCCCGCGCCCTTACGCCGTGTATGAACGTGCCGGCGAACCGGGCGGCGGACGCTCGGCTGAAGACACCACGGCGGTCAAGGCGCCGCACATTCCGCCGCGCGGCTGGAGCTTCGGCGGTGGCGCCATTCCCGTGCTGCTGGTGGTGGCGTTGCTGATCGCACTGGCCGCGTGGGCGCTCTGACGTCGTTCATCCCGTCGACAGACAAGAGTCGACAGACAAGAATAGAGAGCATCGGACGTCTCCCGTGACGCGCCGGATGCTCGAGAGGAGATTTGCCGGATGGCGAGCATCATCATCGCCCTTTTCGATTGTCCGGACGAGGCGAGCCGGGTGGCCGGCGGGCTGGTCGACGCGGGCGTTCCGCGCGACGAGGTCTTCGTGGCCGGCGGCGATCCACCCCCGGAACGCGCCGAGCTGGAGGACCTTGCGCAGACGCTGGGCAAGCTGGGCGTGCCGGAGGCCGATGCGGCCAACTACGCCGACGGCATCGCCGCCGGTGGCGCGCTGCTGGTGGTTCGTGCCGCCGAGGGAGAGGACGCACGGGTGCGCGGCCTGATCGCGCGGATCGCCCACGGCGGCGTCCCGTCGGCGGCGGAACCGGACGGCGGCGGCACCGCCTGCGACACCACCGACGTGGGGCAGGCGGCCGGTGCCTACGGCACCCGCGGGGCCGCCACCGCTTTCGGCGGGATCGAGCGCGTACCGGCCCGCAGCCCCTCGCCGGAGGACGTGAAGCACTGACGCGTGTGGCAAAGGGGGCCGCCCGGTCCCCTTTGCCGCGGGGGCCGTTCGGCCCCCTTTGCCGTGATCAGGGCAGGGGCTTGCCGTCCATCAGGTCGACGAAACGGTGGAACAGGTAATGGCTGTCCTGCGGGCCGGGTGACGCCTCGGGATGGTACTGCACCGAGAAGACCGGCTTGCCCCGGACCCGGATGCCCTCGTTGGTGCCGTCGAACAGGCTGACGTGGGTGGTCTCCACCTCGGCCGGCAGGCTGTCGGGCACCACGACGAAGCCGTGATTCTGGCTGGTGATCTCCACCCGCCCGGTGGCCAGGTCCTTGACCGGATGGTTGGCGCCGCGGTGGCCGCGCTCCATCTTCTCGGTCCGCCCGCCCAGGGCCAGCGAGAGCATCTGGTGGCCCAGGCAGATGCCGAACAGCGGCACGCCCGTGTCGATCAGCGCCCGGATGGTCGGCACGGCGTACGCGCCGGTCGCCGCCGGGTCGCCGGGGCCGTTGGACAGGAACACCCCGTCAGGCTTGTGGCGCAGCACGTCCTCGGCTGTGGCGGTGGCGGGAACCACGGTCACCTTGCAGCCCGCGTCGGCGAGGCAGCGCAGGATGTTGCGCTTGGCCCCGAAGTCGATGGCGACAACGTGGAAGCGCGGCATCTCCTGCCGGCCGTAGCCGCGCCCGATCTGCCACAGGGTCTCGTCCCAGCCATAGGTCTGGCGGCACGACACGTCGCGGGCCAGATCCATACCCTCCAGCCCCGGCCACGCCTTCGCCTTGGCGACCAGGGCGTCGATGTCGAAGGCACCCGCGGGGTCGTGGGCGATGACGCCGTTGGGCGCACCCAGGTCGCGGATGCGCCGCGTCACCCGGCGGGTGTCGATGCCGGCGATGCCGACGAGGTCGAAGCTCTTCAGCCACTCGTCCAGGTGGCGCGTGGCGCGCCAGTTGGACGGGGACGTGATGTCGGCGCGCAGGACCAGGCCGCGGGCGGCCGGGGTCGTGGTCTCCACGTCCTCCGGGTTGGCGCCGACGTTGCCCACGTGGGGGAAGGTGAAGGTGATGATCTGCCCGGCGTAGCTGGGATCGGTGAGGATCTCCTGATAGCCGGTCATCGAGGTGTTGAAGCAGACCTCGCCCACCGCGTCGCCCGCGGCGCCGATGCCGCGTCCGCGGAAGACGGTGCCGTCGGCCAGCACCAGCACTCCGGTGTGGGTACCGGCATCACCGGCCGGCCGCGCGTCGGGGGAATTGGGGTCGGACATCCTGGTGGGACCTTAAACCTCGTGGGACCTTAACAAAGCCCGCCACCGACGACATATTCACAGGTCACGGAGCCGCCCGTGTCCCCGTTGCCACCGTGTCCCCGTCGCCGCCGTGCGCGCCGGCACGGACGCGGAAGCGTCCGGGGCGGTCGGTCGGGCAGGCGGCCGGGCAAGGCGGGCTGAGCCTGGATCGAATAGACACGTGCGCGGATCGGGTCAAGTCGTATATGACGGTGACAGGCGCGACCGGCGTCTATATGACGACGCCCGGCGGAATTGCCAGGGGAGCTGCGGTGGAATCCGGCGCTGGCGACGGACGGCGGAATTGGGTAACAATCCGAGTCCAAATTGTGGAAAAATTCTTCAATCGCGACACGACGAGGATGCCATCATGCTGCGCACGCGGCTGAACGAGACCTTGAAGGAGGCCATGCGGTCCAAGGACCAGCGCACGGTCTCCACCGTCCGCCTGATCCTCGCCGCGCTGAAGGACCGGGACATCGCGGCGCGGACACGCGGCGTGTCCGACGGGATCGACGAGACCGAGATCCTGTCGATGCTGCAGACCATGATCAAGCAGCGCCAGGAGTCCATCACGCTGTACGAGCAGGGCGGGCGCTGCGAACTGGCCGAGCAGGAGCGCGAGGAGATCGCGGTCATCGAGAGCTTCCTGCCCAAACAGCTTTCCGAGGCGGAGATGACGGCGGCCGTCAGCGCCGTGATCGACGAGATCGGCGCCACCTGCGTCAAAGACATGGGGCGCACCATGGCGGAGCTGCGCAGCCGCTACGCCGGGCGGATGGACTTTGCCAGGGCCAGCGGCATGGTCAAGCAGCGCCTGGCGCCGGTGTGCTGAGCCGCCGTCCGGCGGCGGCCGGAGGATCGGGCCGGTAAGCACTTGTTTACCCGTTTGCGCTAACCACGCCGTCGCGTTCGCCCGCAGCCCCGGTGGTCCATGGCCTTTCCGCCCCAATTCCTGGAGGAGCTGCGCCAGCGGTTGCCGCTGTCCGACGTCATCGGGCGCCGCATCCGCCTGATTCGCGCCGGGCGCGAGTTCAAGGCCCCGTGCCCGTTCCACAACGAGAAGACGCCGTCCTTCTACGTCAATGACCAGAAGGGCTTCTTCCATTGTTTCGGCTGCGGGGCGCATGGCGACGTCATCGGCTTCACCATGCGTTACGACAACCTGGCCTTTCCGGAGGCAGTCGAGAGCCTGGCGTCCCTGGCCGGGCTGGTGGTGCCGCAGCCGACCGAGGAGGAGCGCCGGCGCTACGAGCGGCGCAAGACGCTGCACGACGTCATGGAGCAGGCGTGCCGCTGGTTCGAGCGTCAGCTCCGCGAGCCGGCGGGGCGGGCCGGCCTCTCCTATCTGCAGGGGCGCGGCCTCGACGCGGACACCATCGCCCGTTTCCGCCTGGGCTTCGCCCCGGCCGATGGCAGCGCGCTGCGCACCCACCTGCTGCGCGAGCGCTGCGACGAGGAGGACCTGGTCACCGTCGGCCTGCTGCGCCGCCCGGACGACGGGCGCGCACCCTACTCCTTCTTCCGCAACCGGGTGATGTTCCCGGTCACCGACCGCCGCGGCCAGGTCATCGCCTTCGGCGGCCGCATCCTGGAGGGTGACGGGCCGAAGTACGTCAACACCGCCGACACCCCCCTGTTTCACAAGGGCACGCTGCTCTACGGCCTGTCGCGGGCCCGCCAGGCGGCGGCCGACGGCAAGCCGGTGGTGGTGGCCGAAGGCTATATGGATGTCATCGCGCTGGTGTGCGCCGGCTTCGAAGGGGCGGTGGCGCCGCTGGGCACCGCGCTGACCGAAACCCAGGTGCAGGAGCTGTGGCGCCTGATTCCCGACGGTGAGAAGGAGCCGTACCTGTGCTTCGACGGCGACAACGCCGGGCGGCGGGCGGCCTGGAAGGCGGTGGAGCGCATCCTGCCCCACCTGGCGCCCGGCCATTCCGCCCGCGTCGCCTTCCTGCCCGAAGGGGAGGACCCCGACAGCCTGATTCGTTCCCACGGCGCGCGTGCCATGCAGGGCGTGCTGGACGCCGCCATCCCCCTGGCCGAGGCGGTGTGGCGCATGGAGAGTGAGGGGCGGCGCAGCGACACGCCGGAGGCCAAGGCGGCCGTCAAGGCGGCGCTGGAGGCGCGCTGCGATTCCATCGCCGACCGCACCGTGCAGTCCTTCTATCGGACCGAGATGCGCCGGCGCGTCGACGCCGCCTTCGGCTGGGCCGCCCGCGGGCCGGCCGGCCCGCCGTTCCGCCCCCGGTGGCCCGGCGCGACTCGGGCGCCGCGGCGCCACGTGCCGGGGGAGCCGGGGCTGCGCACCAGCCCGCCGCCGGACTTCCGCCGGTCATCGCCGCGCCGTCTGTCGCAGGACATGGCCCGCGAAAAGATCCTGCTGGCCACGGTGATCAACCATCCCGAGTTGTTCGACGAGGTCGGGGAAGCCCTGGCGTTGCTGCCGTTTCCCCCCGGACCCCTGGAAGACCTGCGTCAGGCCCTGATCGACACCCTGGGCAGCGAATCGCGGTACGACTCGGGGCTTGACGCCGCCGCCGTCCACAGCCATTTGTCATCGGCCGGCTTTGATACCATTTTGGCATCTTTGCTCAGCGGGTCGACGTATGTCCATGGTCGCTTCGCCCGTCCGGACACCTCCGCGGAGGATGCACGGAAGGGCTGGTGGCCGACATGGCGGCACCTGCACCACCGGCGGGTCTTGGCCGAATTGAGGGAGGCGGAGGAATCTCTGGCTCGCGCGTTCAGCGAGGAACGGCACGCCCGGGTCGTCGCCCTGCGTGAGGAAATCCTCAGGACGGCGGCGGGCATCGGCGACGATGGCGACGATGCCGGCCCGGACGACGGTGGAATGGAAGAGGCCGTTCGATGAGCGGGGGCTCACGGAACGGAAGGGTTGGGCGGGCACCCGGGGGAGGGGGACCGCCGAAGTACGGCACGGTTGGAACCGGAGGACGGTTGAAGCCACGCGGGAAGCATCGCGGGCACGCCGTCTTTCACCTATTTCAGTTCTTGGGGTAATGCGGGGGCAGCATACGCATGGCCACGAAAGCAGCAAACAGCGTGGAAGTGTCCGAAACCCGTGAGGAAACGGGCGACGGTCCGCTCATGGACGGAATGGGTCTGGCGGTCAAGAAGATGATCGCACGCGGCAAGGAGCGCGGCTACGTCACGTACGACGAGCTGAACTCCGCCCTGCCGCCGGACTCCTCGTCGTCCGAGCAGATCGAGGACACCATGGCGATGCTGTCCGAGATGGGCATCAACATCGTCGAGTCCGAGGAGCAGGACGACAACGCCAACGCCGAGGACCGCGGCGACGGTGAAGGCCGCTCCGCGGGCAACCTCGACGACGACGACGTGGGGCGCACCGACGACCCCGTGCGCATGTACCTGCGCGAGATGGGCTCGGTGGAGTTGCTGTCGCGCGAGGGCGAGATCGCCATCGCCAAGCGCATCGAGGCCGGGCGCGAGATGATGATCGGCGCGATCTGCGAATCGCCGCTGACCATCCGCGCCATCATCGAGTGGCACGACGCCCTGATGGAAGGCAAGATGCTGCTGCGCGACATCATCGACCTGGACGCCACCTACGGCGGCGGTCCGGACGGCGAGGGTCTGCCCGAGGGTCTGCCGGCCGAAGCCATGGCCGAGCCCGCCGGCGAACGCGAGGAGACGGCGGAAGCCGCCCCCCGCCCCGAAGGGGAGGGTGAAGGCGAGCGCGAGCCCGGCATCGAGGGCGAAGGCGAGGGCGACGAGGAGAACAACCTGTCGCTGTCGGCCATGGAAGCCGCGCTGAAGCCGCAGGTGCTGGAGACCTTCGAGAAGATCAAGGCGACGTACGAGAAGCTGCACAAGCTGCATGAGGCGCGCATCGGCGCCATGCAGCGCGGCGAGGACGTCAACAAGCAGTCCGACAAGAAGTACGACCGGCTCAAGACCGAGATGGTCGAGCTGATGAACACGGTGCGCCTGAACAACCAGCGCATCGAGCAGCTCGTCGAGCAGCTCTACGCCCTCAACCGCAAGCTGACGGGCTTCGAGGGCCGGCTGCTGCGCATGGCCACCGACACCAAGGTCAAGCGCGAGGACTTCCTGAACCACTATTTCGGCCACGAGCTGGACCCGAACTGGCTGGAGCGCATCAAGGCGCTGAACAACAAGGCGTGGAACCGCTGCGTCGAGAAGTACGAGTCGGACATCGTCCGGACGCGCGAGCACATCGCCGGCATCGCGGACGAGGCGAAGCTGCCGATCGCCGAGTTCCGCCGCATCGTCTCCACCGTGCAGAAGGGTGAGAAGGAGGCGAGCCGCGCCAAGAAGGAGATGGTGGAGGCCAACCTGCGCCTCGTCATCTCCATCGCCAAGAAGTACACGAACCGCGGCCTGCAGTTCCTGGACCTGATCCAGGAGGGCAACATCGGCCTGATGAAGGCGGTGGACAAGTTCGAGTACCGGCGCGGCTACAAGTTCTCGACCTACGCCACGTGGTGGATCCGGCAGGCCATCACCCGTTCGATCGCCGATCAGGCGCGCACCATCCGCATCCCGGTGCACATGATCGAGACGATCAACAAGCTGGTGCGCACCAGCCGCCAGATGCTGCACGAGATCGGCCGCGAGCCGACCCCGGAGGAACTGGCGGAGCGGCTGATGATGCCGCTGGAGAAGGTCCGCAAGGTCCTGAAGATCGCCAAGGAGCCAATCAGCCTGGAGACGCCGATCGGCGACGAGGAGGACAGCCACCTCGGCGACTTCATCGAGGACAAGAACGCGGTGCTGCCGCTCGACGCCGCCATCCAGGCGAACCTGCGCGAGACGACGACCCGCGTCCTGGCCTCCCTCACCCCGCGCGAGGAGCGGGTGCTGCGCATGCGCTTCGGCATCGGCATGAACACCGACCACACGCTGGAAGAGGTCGGCCAGCAGTTCAACGTGACGCGCGAGCGCATCCGCCAGATCGAGGCCAAGGCCCTGCGCAAGCTGAAGCACCCCTCGCGCAGCCGCAAGCTGCGCAGCTTCCTCGACACCTGAGCGGGACGGCCGGCGGTTGCATCGGTGTGGAGCGGGGGCCAAAACGGCCCCCGTTTCCCTGTGCGCCCGTTGCACACCCCCTTGCGCCGCACACGCGTTCAAGGCACATTCATCGCCCCCGGGGGCCTGTAGTTCAGCGGTTAGAACGCGCCGCTCATAACGGTGTTGTCGTCGGTTCGAATCCGGCCGGGCCCACCAGTTTTCCCGTTCGTGCCCGCTGTTCCCGTCATCGCGGCGGAACCCGGCCCAGCAGGGCTGCCACCTCGGCATCCGGTCGGCTGTTGCCCTCGCGCACCAGCACGAACAGCTTGTCGGCCGTAACCACCGTGTCCGGCGGGGGATTGCAGCGGGTGGTGCCGTCGGCGGCGGCGCGGTAGGCGATGGGAACCCCGATGTCGTGGCGCACCAGATGGGCGACCAGATCGGCCCAGCGCAGGCCGGACACCGACACGTCGTAGCGCCAGCACTCGTCACCGCGGCTCGTGAACAGGTCCTCGATGATGTGTTCGGCGCCGGGGGCCACCAGGGCGCGCACGATCATCTCCGGATAGCCGCGCAAGGGGCGCACCACGATGTCCGCCCCGGCGGTGCGCAGGCGGGCGCGGTCGCTGTCGGTTACGCATTCCGCCAGGATGCGGCCTTGCGCTCCCATCTCGGTCAGCCGGTGCAGGATGTCGAAGGTGTGGGCATCGGACGCCCGGTCCATTTCCCATTTTGCCAGAACCACCACCACCCGCGCGTCCCGCGCCCCGGCCGCCTCCAGCGCCCCGGGATCGCCGGCGGAGCCGTGATGGTGAACAACGCCGAGTTCGAGCAGGGACTGCGGCAGTCCCCCGGCGAAGGCGCGTGAGACGATCATCACCGGCAGGGGGCGGAAGCGGCGGCTGTGGCGGAACTCCATTACCAGACGGCACAGATACGCTTCCGTGTGCACCTCCGGCACGTTCAGGAGCAGGATGTGATCCTTCATCGTCCACCTCCATCGTCCCCGGCGCATCAGGAAGCGCCGCTCGGCGCGATACTCGAAATAGGTGGTCGCCGCCTGGAACAGGACGAAGATGCCGCCCAGATAGACCAGCACGGCCGTCGCCACCCGCCCGGCCACCGTTTGTGCCGCGTGGTCGCCGTAGCCGACCGTGGTGATGGTCGTCAGCGTCAGCCACAGCGCGTCGCCGGCCGCCATCCCCTCGATGCCCGCCATGGCGGCCGTGTGCAGCGCGATCACCAGCACCAGATAGGCGAAGAAGCGCATCACGGTGCGCAGCCGATCCTGCGGCCGCACCAACGTGGGAAAGGGTCTGGCCTGCACCGAGGGCAGTGCCCGCCGCATCGTGCGTAGGATCGTCATCATGGTCCGCAGACCCTAACGCCCTTCCGGACCCGACGGTTGCAGGCGCCACAGGACCGTTTGTCAACAGGCACCCCATTGTCGCAGGATTGCAACGCAGAGCCGCCGATTGTGTTACCCCATTGACATGAGATCACCGGGACGACTCGGGATTGATTCGATTTTCCTTTGCAATCATAGCCTTACGCATATGCCCAGAATATAGGCAAACGTGGCGGGAGCGTTGCGGCGCCTGGGGCGAATCGGGGTTACCGCATTCTTGTCAACAGACTTACCCACAGGTGTTGTGGAGTGTCCGTTCGGCGTGTATCCGGCCGAACGGAGGGTGACTTTTGTTCTCCCGCCCTCTTCTTTCGAGATAGATTGATTGACGCCGCTGCAATTTTAAGCCGTGCATCTATATTGGATGAAGGAGCGGACCGCCCCGGCTTCTCCACAGGCGGTCCCGGAGCGGTGGAGGATATGCCCATGCAGGATGTCATGCGGACGTCTTGCGAGCCGCGGCGGACCGAAGCGGACCGAAGCGTGTCGCGCCGGGGGCCGGCCCGATTTCGCCCGGGCGTCCCGGCCTATCTCCTCCACAGCGGGGCCGCGGCGTTCGCCATGGCCCTCATGCTTCATCTTCTCGTGGAACTGGCGGTGCTCGTCGATCCGACGGATCCGGCGGGGATACTGACGGCGCTGGGCGGCATGGGGGTGGTGGTGGTCACGTTGGCGCCCTTTGCCGTGGCCTTCGCGATGCGCGCCCACCGGTCCTGGTCCGGCAGCCCGCGGCCCGAGGGCGCCCGCGGTCCCTGAACGCGCGGCCGATGCGCAAACCGTTCCGTTCGCCGGTGCGTCTGGTTACACTGCGCCGGCACGGTGCCGGCGGGGGGACGCATGGGTTTGTTCGATTTCCTGAAGATCATCGTCAGCGATCCGTCGAAGAAGCGGACCGCGGCGGCCAGGGCAAAGCCCCGGTCGGCAAGCTGCGTCGAGGTCGACCACAAGAGCTTCCCCCTGGCGGCCCTGACGGCCAGGGGCTTCGTGGCCACCGGCTTCGACGGGTCGCTGATCAAGGGGCAGAATGCCCGTCTGGTGGTCAAGGTCGACGATGAGGTGGGCCGGTTCAGCTTCCCCGCAACGGTGACCATCGCTGAGGTCCAGGGCGACAAGCTGGTCGGAGAATTCCAACTCCTGACGCCGGAGTTGGAGCAGACCTTGCGCACCTACGCCCAGCGCCAGAAGCGCAAGCCGGCCGCAAAATAGGCGTCCGCGCCCGCGGCCGGCCGGTCAGCGGCCGGCCGGCAGGGGAACATTGGCGCTCATCACCGGATCGGCCGTGTTCACCAGCATCGGCGTAGCGACGGTGCGCATCTTCTCGATCCAATCCGACAGGGTGACGAATTCGCAACCCTTCGCCCGCAGCCCTTCGATCACCCCCGGGAGAGCGCTGACCGAACTGGGATAGGTGGAGTGCATCAGCAGGACGCTGGCCGCGCCCTCGGTCGTGCGCACATGCTCCACGATCTTGTCGGGATCGCGAACCTGCCAGTCACGGGTATCGACGTTCCAGAGGACGGGTACCATCCCCTCGTCGCGGATAATCGACAGCAGTTGCGTCGAATATCGGCCATAGGGCGGACGGAACAGCACCGGGTTCGCCCCCATGGCGCGCAGAATGCGGTTGGCCTCGGTAACCTCGAAACGCTGCGCCGCCGCCGGCATGGGCCGCAGATTGGCGTGGGTCAGGCTGTGGCTGCCGATTTCATGGCCGGACGCGATGAACGCCTTGATAATGTCCGGCTGATTCTGCGCCACCCGGGCAATCGGAAAATAGGTGGCGCGCACCTTCTCGCGGTTCAGGATCTCCAGGATCTTCGGCGTGTGCACACGGTGCGGCCCGTCGTCGAAGGTCAGCGCGCACATGTTCCACTCCGATCGCCGCAGCACCGCGGGGGCGACTTCGAAGCGGGTGTCGGGCAGCACGGCGCCGAGACGTCCACCCAGGCGCCGCGAGCGCTTTTCGATCTCGACCAGTTCCAACGCCTCGTCGGGCGTGTAAAAGAAGGTGCCATCCCCCATGGCGGGAGGAACGCCGTCCTTCGCCCCGTCCGCCACCGGCGGCGGTGGCGGCTTGACGGCCAGTGCCAGCGCCGGCGCGGCGATCGTCGCGACCTGCTGGGGCGCAAGGGCGACCGGTGCACTGACCGGCGCGCTGACCGACGGTGCGGCCGGCGGCGGCGTGGCGGCGGCAAGGGGCGTGGCCGCGGGCGCGGCTGCCGAGGAATCGGGCGGCGGTGTCGGCTTCACCCGCGGCAGCGGTGCGAAGGCCACCTCACGCGATCCCGCCGCCGGAGCGGCGGCCGGCGGTGCCGCCGGGGGCGGGGTGGCAGGGACGGCGGGCTTGGCTACCGGCGGCGCCGGAGAAACCGGAACGGCGTCCGTCAGGAGCAGGCAACCGAATCCGGCCCCCACGATCCGCCGGCACAGCGTCGGTGCGTCGATTCCCGACGGCAGGCCGGCCCGCAAGGCGACGCCGGCCCCGGGTGCCGGGTCCAGAGGAACCACGCCGGGAATCAACCCGTCCGCCAGCTCCGGCTTGGTGCGCTGGAGCTTCCGCCAGGCCAGCCAGGCGCTGCCCTCATCGGCGAACAGGCCCAGTTGCAGCACCACGGCACCGGATGCCGCCGGCGCCGTCCGTGCCGCCGGCGTCCCGGACGGACGAACGGTCTCCGCGGCGGACAGCGGTGAAACGGCCCCGGCCAGCGTCAGGGCGGTCAACCCCGCCAGCAAGCACAACCGCACCGAGCGAGCGGCGGGGCGCGGCGATGACCGCAGGCGTGCGGGAGCGTCGGGTGTCTGGGAAAGGGCGTGGAACAAGGGCGGTTACTCGATCACTTCCGTCCGCGTTCCTGACGGTTCCCGCGGGACCAGTTCTATGACCCCGTGACTAGCACTCCGTTCGGAGTAATTCAAACAACAAGTCACACTTTTTTGCTATTCCCGGGGTCTTTCCGGGCCGGCGTTGCCCACAAGATACGGTCGCAACGCCATGACAAAATTCGATATCTGTCGTTGCAGGTCCGGGCACGTACGGCGTCCGGGGTCGGCGGGAACGCCGGGACGCGGTGGCGGTTGGAAGCATGGACCGGGCATGCCGGGGCGCGGGCACCGCCGCCGCGTCCCGCCGTGCCCGGAACGGTACGCCCAACAGGAGGAGACACCCCGGATGGCCGAGGATCTGGAACACCGCATCCGGCAGCGCGCGCACGAGATCTGGGAGCGGGACGGACGTCCGGAGGGTCGCGCGTCGGACCACTGGGCCCTTGCCCGCGAGGAGATCGCCATCGAAGACAACCAGGCCGCGACGCTCAAGCCGAACCCGGCGGGCGGGCCGGAGGATACGGCTGAACACACCGAGCCGGTGGAACCGGTGATCAGTGTCATCAACCAGGGTGAAATGCCCGGCCTGGATGATCAGGGCAGCGGCACGCCGCAGTTCCCCGCCGCGGCCGAACCGTTGCCGTCGCCGCGGCGTCGGCGAAAGCCGGCCGGCTGACGGGCCGCGGCCCGACGGACGCCGCTTACCTCCATACCCCATGCCCACTACGAAGGCTGTCGCGATGGATACCAATCTCGAAATCGCCTATCACGGCATCGAGCCGACCCCGGACGTGGACGCCTACATCCGCGAGCGCTGCGAAAAGCTCAGCCGGTTCTACGACCGGCTGGTCGGCGTGCGGGTCGCGGTCGAGGCGCAGCACCGCCAGCACCAGAACGGCAACGTGATCGACGTGCGCATCGAGTTGATGGTGCCGGGAAAGGACCTGGTGGTCAGCCGGCAGCCGAAAAAGGCCAAGGAGCGCTACGCCAATCCCGACATCCGCACTTCGGTGCGCGATGCCTTCGAAGCGGCGGAACGCCAACTGGTGGACTTCAAGCAGAAGCAGCGCGGCGACGTGAAGCCCCACGACGCCGAGGAGCCCGGTCGTGTCTCGCAAATCTTCCCGGCGGAGGATCATGGCTTCATCGTCACCGGCACGGGTACCCAGCTCTACTTTCACCGCAACAGTTGCATCGACGTGGATTTCGACGATCTGAAGACCGGGGAGCCGGTGACGTACGTGGAAACCATGGGGGACACCGGCCCCACCGCGTCGAAGGTGTGGCGCGCGGCCGGTCCGGGCAACGATCCGGCGCGGCTGTGAGGGGGATTCACGCGGTGGTGCGCTGGTGCTCCAGGAAGGCGCCTTTCAGCAATCCCTTCAGCCCGTCGGTGTAGCTATCGAACCGCACCGAAACATGACCGCGGCCGCCGTTGAGGTGGAGCACGACGAAGCGGACGGGGGCGGTCACGGTTTCCCCCGCGGGCAGGGTCAGGCGGCCCTCCACCACATCGCCGGGCCGGAACACCGTCCCCTTCGCCTCGATGCACAGGCCGCCGATCGACCAGTTGCGGGTATCGAAGCGACCGTGCGGACAGTCGATCACCAGGCGCGGCCGGGCGAAGCGCTTGTGCCGCCGCCGTTCGTGGGGCGCGGGCGGCGGCGGCGCGGCGGTTGCGCGCGCTGTCAGGCCGCTGCCGTCCAGGTCTGCACCATCGAGCCGCGCCGAATGCAGCACCGCACCGTCCAGGCGGGCGTTGCGCAAGGACGCCCGCGTCAGGTCGGCGCCGTCGAAGTTCGTCGGCCAGGTCCTCCCGCCCGCCAGCGTCAGCGAACGCGCATCAGCGTCCGTCAGCGCCGAGTCGGCCAGGCCGGTGCGGCGCAGCGTCGCTCCGCGCAGGTTGGCTCGCGCCAGGTCCGCGCCTTCCAGGTCGCAGTAGGACAGATCGGCCATCTGAAGATCGGCGCCGCTCAGCCGCACCTTCGGGAACCGGCAGCGGCGCAGGCGCGCTGCCGACAGCGTGCGCCCGCTCAGGTCCGCTCCGACGACGGCCACCAGGTCCAGGTCCAGCCGTTTGCCCTGCGTTCCCTCGCTGTCCACCCAGGCTTCGTGGGCGGCGACCGCGTCCAGCAGGGCGGCGGCCGGCAGGGTGGTGTAGGTGGGTTCCGCCACCGCGTCCGGAGTCAGGACGAAGGGGATGAACGTCCGTTGCAGCGTCGCCCGGTCGATGACCGTCTGTCCGAACACCGCGCCGTCGAGCGTGGCACCGCTGAGATCCGTACCGAGCAAAACCGCCGAACCCAATTCCACACCGCTCAGGTCGGCATCGTTGAGATCGGCGCCGGAGAGATCGCAGCCCGTCAGGTTCGCACCGGCCAGAATGGAGCGTTCCAGCTTCGCCTCGGTCAGGCGGGTGCGGCCGGCTGTCCCGCCGCTTCCCGCGCCGGTTCCGCCGCCCACCAGTTCGCCCGCGCGCAGATCGGCACCGCGCAGGATGGCATCGGTCAGGCAGGCGCGGTGCAGGTTGGCGCCGCGCAGGTCGGCGCCGGCCAGGGTCGCACCGGACAGATCCGCCCCTTCCAGGTCGGCACCGAACAGGTCGGTCTGGCTGAGGTCGGCGGCCATCAGCTTCGCACCCGACAGGTTGGCCCCCGACAGCTTGGCTCCGGTCAGGCTGACCTTCGCCAGGGCCAGGCACGACAGGTCGCGGAAGCTGAGATCGGCGCGCTTGCCGCCCCGGCGCTTCAGCCAGGTCTGATGGGCAATGATGATCGCCTTGATCTCTTCGATCTCGGCGCCGGTCCGCTGGGTCATGGAACGGCAATCGTGGCAAAGGTGTACCGGAGCGCAAGTATGCCGCGTCCACGCCCGGCCGTCATCGTTTGCGGTGCCCGCATGTGATGATTTTCGACCGGAAGGGGCAGACTTCTGCCCGGCGCGATGCCGAAAGACACACTTGACCGCTGCTGATCCCCATCGCCATCTTCGAAGACGCCGCGGTCGGAGGGCACCGTCCTGCGGTGCGGCGCACCGGGGACACCTCATGATCGATCTGGACGAGCTGGAGCACGACGCGTTGGCGGAGCTGGTGAACATGGGAGTGGGGCGCGCGGCGACGCACCTCAGCCGCATGATCCGCGAACAGGTATCCCTGTCGGTTCCCTCGGTGCGCGTGGTCGCTCGCGACGCGGCGGTGCAGGCCCTGACCCGCAGCGGTCCGTCGCCCTTCGTGGCGGTGAGCCAGAGTTTCGAGGGCCGCTTCTCCGGCCGGGCGCTGCTGATCTTTCCCGAAGTCAACAGCCTGGAACTGGTGCGCGCGGCGGTCGGCGACGATCACGATCTGGAGGAGATCGTCGACCTGGAGCAGGAGGCGCTGACCGAGATGGGCAACGTCATCCTGAACGGCTGCCTGTCGGTGATCGCCAACGCCCTGCACGAGAGCCTCGACATATCGCTGCCCAGTGTGGTGCGCGGTGATGGACCGACGGTTCTGCTCGGTCCGGTCCGGCCGGAACCGGCGGCGGAACTGGTGCTCCTGCTCTACATCGACTTCTCCGTCCGCAGCCGCAACATCCGCGGTTACCTGGCGTTGCTGATGGACCTGCCGTCCCTCAATGCCCTGCGCGAACTGATCCACCGCTTCATCTCTGACATCTCCATCGAGGCGCGGCGTGGACCGACTGCGTGACCCGTCGGCGATGCTGTACGCCGTTCTGCATGGCCTGGATGGCGGAGTCATCGTGCTGGATCCGGCTCTGCGCGTCCTGGCGTGGAACGCCTGGATGGAGCGCGCCACCGGTCGCTGCGCCGGCGATGTGCTGGAGGGAGAGCTGAAGGCCGTGTTCCCCGCCCTGCCGGAATCGCGGGTGCAGGTCGCCATAGACGACGCGCTGACCACGGGAGCGCCGGCGGTCCTGTCGCACACGCTGAACCGCTTTCTGTTCGATCTGCGGCGATCCGACGGCACGCCGATGGTCCACAACACCACCGTGCGCCGCATCGATGCCGGCGGCGGCCCGCTGTGCCTCATCCAGATCACCGACGTAACCGTCCAGGCCGAACGTGACCGCTTTCTGCGGGAACGCCGCGAGGCACGCTACCGTGCGGTGGTGGACACCGCACCCGACGCCATCGTCACCTCTGACGTCACCGGCAGGATCCAGTGGATCAACCGGTCGGCGGAGCGCCAGTTCGGCTATACCGCGGCGGAGGCGGCGGGAATGCCCATCGCGACTCTGCTGGGCGATGCCGCCGACGGTTGGCTGTCGGCCGCCGGCCGACCCGGTGAAGCACCCTTTGAAGGCACGGGACGGCGCAAGGACGGCAGCGTGGTGGCCCTGGAGCTATCGGTCGCCCCGTGGACCGCCGAGGGCACCGGCTTCGTCACGGGCATCCTGCGGGACATCACCGAGCGCAAGCGGGTGCAGGCGGACCTACAGCGAGCTCTGGAGCACAAGAGCCTGTTGCTGCGCGAGGTGAACCATCGCATCAAGAACAGCCTCCACCTGGTGTCCAGTCTTCTGTCCCTGCAACTGCGCGGCATCACCGACGAGCGCCTGCGCCATCACTTCCGCGACGCCATCGGACGCATCCATGCGGTGGCCAGGGTGCATGGCCGGCTCTATCAGACCGAGCGGTTCCAGAGCGTGGAACTGTCCGCCTATCTGAGCGGCCTGTGCGACGATCTCATCAGCGCATCCGGTGGTGCGAGCGCGTGCACCCTGCGGCTCGATGCCGAGACGGTGGAACTGCCCATCGACATCGCGATTCCCCTGAGCCTCGTGGCCAACGAACTGATCACCAACGCCGTCAAGCACGCGGCCGGACGGCCCGTGACGGTGACCGTCACCTTGCGGTCCGCGGGATCGGACCTGGAATTCGCGGTGGCGGATGACGGCCCCGGTCTGCCGCCGGAGTTCGATCTTCAGCGCAGCGCCAACCTGGGCATGCGCATCATCACCACGCTAACCCGGCAGATCGGCGGCACCGTCCGGGCGGAGCGGAGGGTGCCGGAGGGTGCCGTCTTCCGCATCTCCCTGCCGCTGTCGCAGGTGGCCGTGGGCGGCGCATGAAAAAGCCCCTCCCGGACGGGGGAGGGGCTTCAGCCGGTGAAAGCGCAAGCGGGGTCAGCCCTGGGAGACGCGGCTGCGCAAGGCGTCGATCAGGCCGGTGATGCCGCCGCGCGACTGCACGACCGAGGCGAACTCGGAGCGCTGGGTGACGCCCATGCTCACCCCCTCGACCACCACATCGATGATCTTGAAGGTGCCCGGCGCCTGCTGGCGCACCCGCCATTCCACCTGCACCGGCGGACCGGCCGGGCGGACGATCTGGGTCTGCACCATGGTGTCCCGTTCACCCTCGGGACGGGAGCCGGCAATGCGGAAGGTCTCGCCGGAATATTCCAGGAAACGGTTGGCGTAGGTGTCGACGATCAGCCGCTCGAACAGGTTCAGATACTCCTGCTGCTGCTGCGGCGTCGCGGCGTTCCAGTGACGGCCGAGCACCCAGCGGCCGATGTAGGGCACATCGAAGCCTTCGTGCAGCAGGCGGGTGAAGCTGCTCAGCGCCTGCTGGCGCGACAGATCCGTCCGGGCGAACGTGGAGATCGCCTCGTTCCCCAGCCTTTCGATGAAGTCGCGGGCACCCGCGTCGGCGGGCTGGGCGAAGGACGGGGCTGCGACCCAGCCGCTAAGCGCGAGCAGGGCCGCAGTGGCGGCGAAGGTGCGGCGTGTCAGCATGGCGACATGAAGGTGGCGGCGGAGCGTCCCTTGTCAACGGTCATACGACGCGTGGCCAATGCGGCCACGGTCATTGCGATTTGAAATCCGGAAACTCCGGGGTGGACTGCGGTGCCGCGCTGTCGTTGATCAGGGCCTGGCGCTGCTGGCGATAGAGGCTGCGCACGGCGGCGTAATAGTCAACGGAGTTGCGGCGCAGATCGTTCACTTCCGTGATCACCCGCGACCGGGTGTCCACGGCGCCGGTGACGGCACGGCCGACGAGGAAGCCCTTGTTGTCGGTGTTGTAGGCCCAGATGCGGACCGGATCGGCGACGGTGTCGACCGCGCGGCCGGTGGCGTCGCGCAGGTTCGACGGGCCGAGGATGGGCAGGACGATGTAGGGACCGCTGCCGATTCCCCAGACGCCAAGGGTCTGGCCGAAGTCCTCGGGCTCGTACGGCATGCCGGCCACCGTGGCCACGTCGGCGATGCCGCCCGCACCGAGCACGGTGTTGGTGATGAAGCGGCCCGTTGCGACCTGCGCGTCCTCGAAATTGCCCTGCAGCAGCTCGTTGGCGATCACCAGCGGGCTCAACAGGTTGAGGATGAACGCCTGGACGGCATCGCGCAGCGGATCCGGCACCAGCAGGCGATAGCTGTTGGCCGCCGGTTCCAGGATCAGGATGTCCGCGGCCTCGTTGAAGCCGAAGATGGCCCGGTTGATCGGCTCCAGCGGGTCGTTCGCCTCGTAATAGGCGTCGCGAGCGGCCGGATCGTCCGGTGGCAGCGACGCGCACCCGACGAAGGCGAGGGAGAGGGTCGCCGCCGTTGCGGCGCGCAGGAGGGATCGCAGGCTGGCCAGCTTCATGGAGGTCAACAGCTCTCATCTCTGGTCGGACCGCGTCCGGTCCTGCGAGGGGCAGGGAGACAGGGTCGTCGCATCGGTCTTCACGGCGGACGCACGCCGTCTCGGTAGCCCGGCCGACGTTCGCCCTTTTCGTGCGTAGCACAGGCTCAACCGTTTGGCCAGTGCGCGGAAGCCGGGGTTTCACCGGCGCCGGTCGGGTGTTGCACGGCCGTTATAGGTGTCGTGTCGGGCGCCTCGTCCCGGAGCCGCAAGCGAATTCTGTTTACGCTGTATAAAGATATCTTTATATCTGTATCCGGATCTCACCGGAGCGAGGCGGACCGCAGGCCATGGACGACCTGCTTCAGACCCTGAAGGCGGCGGCGGAGCCGACGCGGCTGCGCCTGCTGGCCCTGTGCGCCCACGGGGAGCTGACCGTCAGCGAACTGACCCATATCCTGGGCCAGAGTCAGCCGCGCGTCTCGCGCCATCTGAAGCTGCTGTGCGATGCCGGCCTGTTGGACCGCTTCCGTGAAGGCACCTTCGCCTTCTACCGGCTGGCCGAGCGGGGGGCGTCGGCGGAACTGGCGCGCGTGCTGGTGGATGCCATCCCGGCGGACGACCAGACGCTGGCCCTGGACCTGGAGCGCCTGGAGTCGATCAAGCGCGGCCGTTCGGAGTCGGCTGCGGCCTACTTCCGGGAGAACGCGGCGCGCTGGCACGAGATCCGCGCCCTGCACGTGCCGGAGCGGGAGGTGGAGGCGGCGCTGGCCACCCTGCTGCCCGACGGCCCCATCGGCGACCTGCTCGATATCGGCACCGGCACCGGCCGCATCCTGGAGGTGCTGGGGCCGCGCGCCGGCCGTGCGGTTGGAGTCGACCAATCCCGCGAGATGCTCGCGGTCGCCCGCATCAACCTGGAGGCCGCCGGCCTGCGCCATTGCCATGTCCGCCAGGCGGACATGTACCAGTTGCCGTTCCCGTCCGGCTCCTTCGACGTGGCGGTGATCCACCAGGTGCTGCATTTCGCCGAGTCGCCCGGCGACGTGCTGGCCGAGGCGGCGCGGGTGCTGCGCCCCGGCGGCCGGCTGCTGGTGGTCGATTTCGCCCCGCACGACCTGGAATCCCTGCGCAGCGAGCACGCCCACCGCCGACTCGGATTCGCCGACGGGGAGATCGCCCAGTGGTGCCGTCAGGCGGGGCTGGAGAGCGCCCCCGTCGTGCACCTGGCCGGCGATCCCCTGACCGTTTCCATCTGGCCCGCCACCCGCGCCGCCCCGCCGGGCGGTGACCGGCCCGTCCCCTCCGTCCCGTCCAGCATCGGAGCCGTTCCATGACGTCCGCCCCTCCGTCCGTCAGCTTCGAGTTCTTCCCGCCCAAGACGGAGAAGATGGAGCAGAGCCTGTGGCAGGCCATCGAGCGGCTGGCCCCGCTGGCGCCGGCCTTCGTGTCGGTCACCTACGGCGCCGGCGGCTCGACGCGCGAGCGCACCCACAACACGGTGTGCCGCATCCAGCGCGACACCGGCATTCCCGCCGCCGCGCATCTGACCTGCGTCGGCGCCACCCGCGCCGAGATCGACGCCATCGCCCGCACCTATTGGGACGCCGGCATCCGCCACATCGTGGCGCTGCGCGGCGACCCGCCGGAAGGGCAGGGCGGCGCCGCCGGTGCCTACACACCCCATCCCGGCGGCTACGACTATGCCGCCGATCTGGTGGCCGGGCTGCGGGCGGTCGCCGACTTCGAGATCTCCGTGGCTGCCTATCCCGAGACGCACCCCGCCGCGCCCTCGGCCGTCTTCGACCTGGACAACCTGAAGCGCAAGGTGGATGCCGGGGCCACCCGCGCCATCACCCAGTTCTTCTTCGACAACGACGCCTATTTCCGCTTTCGCGACCGCGCGGCGGCGGCGGGCATCGCGGTGCCCATCGTGCCCGGCATCCTGCCCATCACCAACTTCGCCCGCGCCTGCGAGTTCGCCGCCATGTGCGGCGCCGCCGTGCCGGCCGGGATGGCGGAGACGTTCGAGGGGCTGGACGCCGACCCGGACACCCGCCAGCTCGTCGCGGCGACGGTGGCGGCGGAGCAGTGCCAGGCGCTCAGCGCCGGCGGTGTCGACGCTTTCCACTTCTACACCCTGAACCGCGCCGAACTGACCATCGCCATCTGCCGCCGGCTGGGGGTGAAGGCGCGCCAGGGCGCCCCGGCGGCGGAGTGATCCGTCGGAGCGGCACACCCATGTTAGAGTCGCCCATCCATGCGGCGCGGGGAGGACGACCATGAGCGGCCGGCACGCCTACGACGAGGACCACTACGCCTGGACGCAGGAACAGGCCCGCCTGCTGCGCGAGGCGGCGCAGCAGCGGAGCAATACCTCCATCGACTGGGAACACATTGCGGAGGAAATCGAGGATATGGGCAAGAGCGACCTGCGGACGGTCGGAAGCCATCTCGCCCGCATTGTCGAACACCTCCTGAAGCTGGAGTTTTCGCCCGCCGCCGAACCGCGCGGCGGCTGGCGTAAAACGGTGCGCGAGCAGCGGGCGTCGGCCGTCGATGCGCTGGAAGACAGCCCGAGCCTGCGGCGGCGGATCGCACTGGACGGTGTGTTCCGGCGCGGTCGCAGCTTCGCCATCGATGGGCTGGGCCAGGACCGCGTCGATGAACGGCTTCTTCCCGATGACTGCCCTTATTCCCTCGATCAGCTTCTTGACGAGTCATGGTGGCCGCTGAACCGCCACGGCCTTGATTGAACCGAACCAGGAAAACCGAAAGCGAATCCCCGTCCCATGCCCCACATTCTCGACACCCTGCGTGACCGCGTTCTCCTGTGCGACGGCGGCTTCGGCAGCCGCATCCAGGTGCTCGACCTCGACGTCGAGAAGGATTTCTGGGGGCACGAGAACTGCACCGACATCCTGCCCCTGTCCCGCCCCGACATCGTGCGCGACATCCACCGGGGCTATTACGAGGCCGGCGCCGACATGGTGGAGACCGACACCTTCGGCGCCTCGCCGGTGACGCTGGGCGAGTTCGGGCTGGAGGACAAGGCGTTCGAGATCAACAAGCGCGCGGTGGAGCTGGCCCGCGAGGCGGCGGAGGGCTTCGGCGACGGGCGCGACCGCTTCGTGCTGGGCTCCATCGGGCCGGGCACCAAGCTGCCCAGCCTGGGGCACATCGCCTATCCCGCGCTGGAGGAGTCCTTCTACGTCCAGGCCACCGGCCAGATCGCCGGCGGCTGCGACGCCATCCTCATCGAGACCTGCCAGGACCCGTTGCAGATCAAGGCGGCGGTCAACGGCGTCAAGCGCGCGCGGCGGGAGGCGGGGACCGACACGCCGGTCTTCGTGCAGGTGACGGTGGAGACCACCGGCACCCTGCTGGTCGGCACCGACATCGCCGCCGCCGCCACCGCCATCAAGGCGCTGGACGTGCCGCTGCTGGGCCTCAACTGCGCCACCGGGCCGCTGGAGATGAGCGAGCACGTGCGCTGGCTGGCCCGGAACTGGCCCGGCCTGATCTCCGTCCAGCCCAACGCCGGCCTGCCGGAGCTGGTGGACGGCAAGACCCACTACCCCCTGCGGCCCGAGGACTTCGGCACCTGGCTGGAGCGCTTCGTCGCCGAGGACGGCGTCAATCTGGTGGGCGGTTGCTGCGGCACCAACGTGCCGCACATCGCCGCCGCCGACGCGGTGCTGCGCAAGCTGGCGCCGGCCGGCGCCCACCGGCCGGCGCCGCGCGGGCGCACGGTCCATTGGGTGCCGGCGGTGTCGTCGCTCTACTCGCAGGTGATGCTGCGCCAGGAGAACGCTTTCTTCGCCATCGGCGAGCGCTGCAACGCCAACGGATCGAAGAAGTGGCGGGAGCTGCAGGAGCGGCACGACTGGGACGGCTGCGTCGACATGGCGCGTGAGCAGGTGAAGGAGGGCAGCCACTCCCTGGACGTCTGCACCGCCTTCGTTGGCCGCGACGAGGTGGCGGAGATGAACGCGGTGATCCGGCGCTTCGTCGGCTCGGTCACCGCGCCGCTGGTCATCGATTCCACCGAGTTCCCGGTGCTGGAACAGGCGCTCCAGCTCTACGGCGGCAAGGCCATCCTCAACTCCATCAACTTCGAGGACGGCGAGGAGCCGGCCCGCAAGCGCCTGGAACTGGCCAAGAAATTCGGCGCCGCCGTGATCGCCCTGACCATCGACGAGGATGGCATGGCCAAGACGCCGGACCGCAAGCTGGCCATTGCCCGGCGCCTTTACGATCTGGCGGTCAACGAATACGGGCTGGACCCCGCCGATCTGCTGTTCGACCCGTTGACCTTCACCATCGCGACCGGCAATGAGGACGACCGCAAGCTGGCGATCTGGACCCTGGAGGGGATCGAGGCCATCGCGCGGGAGATGCCGGACTGCCAGATCATCCTCGGCCTGTCCAACGTCTCCTTCGGCCTGAACGCGGCGGCGCGGCACGTGCTGAACTCGGTCTTCCTGGACCATGCGGTGCGGCGGGGCATGACCGGGGCCATCGTCCACGTCTCCAAGATCCTGCCGCTGCACCGGATTCCGGAGACCGAGGTCAAGGTGGCGGAAGACCTGATCTTCGACCGCCGGGCTGAGGGATACGACCCGCTGCAAGCCTTCATCGCTCTGTTCGAGGGCCGCAAGGCCGCCGACGCCCGCAAGAAGACCCGCCCCGACACGATCGAGGAGTGCCTGAAGCAGCGCATCATCGACGGCGACCGCACCGGGCTGGAGGACGACCTGAAGACGGCGATGGCGACGCACTCGCCCATCGCCATCATCAACGACCTGCTGCTCGACGGTATGAAGGTGGTGGGCGACCTGTTCGGCGCCGGCAAGATGCAGTTGCCCTTCGTGCTCCAGTCGGCGGAGACCATGAAGGCGGCCGTCGCCTTCCTGGAGCCGTTCATGGAGAAGGCGGAGGGCCAGCAGAAGGGCACCATGGTGCTGGCCACCGTGAAGGGCGACGTCCACGACATCGGCAAGAACCTGGTCGACATCATCCTCACCAACAACGGCTACAAGGTCGTCAACCTGGGCATCAAGCAGCCGGTGACCGCCATCATCCAGGCCGCCAAGGAACACAGGGCCGACGCCGTCGGCATGTCCGGCCTGCTGGTCAAGTCCACGGTGATCATGCGCGAGAACCTGGAGGAGATGACGCGCGAGGGGCTGGACGTGCCGGTGCTGCTGGGCGGCGCGGCGCTGACCCGCGGCTATGTGGAGGAGGACTGCGTGCGCGCCTATGGCAGCGGCCGGGTCGCCTACGCCGGTGATGCCTTCGATGGGCTGACGCTGATGGACCGGGTGGTCACCGGCGCCTTCGACAACCACCTCGCCATCCAGCAGGTGAAGCGGCAGGGCAAACCGGTGAACCGCCGCCGCACCCTGGGCCAGCCGACCGAGGCGGCCACCGGCCCCGCCGACCTGCCCGCGGCCCGGGCCCGGCGCACGCGCCTGGCCGACGGCGTGCCGGTGCCGCCGCCGCCCTTCTGGGGGCCGCGCGTGCTGGAGCACGTGCCGCTGAAGACACTGGTCACCTACCTGAACGAGCGCATGCTTTTCCAGCTCCAGTGGGGCTACCGCAAGGACGGCCGCACGCTGGACCAGTTCATGGAATGGTCGCGCAAGGAGTTGCGGCCGATCCTGGACCGGCTGCTGCGCCAATGTGCGCAGGAGGAGATCCTGCGCCCGCAGGCCGTCTACGGCTACTGGAAGGCGGCGGGCGAGGGCAACGACCTGATCCTCTTCGCCGAGGACGGGGAGCGCGAGGTCGCCCGCTTCACCCTGCCGCGCCAGGCGAAGGAGGACGGGGAGTGCATCGCCGACTTCGTACGCGACGTCGACGCGGGCGAGCGCGACGTCATCGGGCTGCAGGTGGTCACCATGGGCCAGCACGCGTCGGAGGTGGCGCGGGACTGGTTCGCCGCCAACCGCTATCAGGACTATCTCTACCTGCACGGCCTGTCGGTGGAGATGACCGAGGCCATGGCGGAGTACGTCCACGCCCGCATCCGCGCCGAACTGGGCTTCGCCGCCGAGGACGCGCGCGATAAGGACAAGCTGCTCCAGCAGGGCTACCGCGGTTCCCGCTACTCCTTCGGCTATCCCGCCTGCCCGCGGGTCGAGGACCAGGACCAGCTTCTGCGCCTGCTCGACGCCGGCCGCATCGGCGTCGAGATGTCGGACGAGTCCCAGCTCCATCCGGAACAGAGCACCTCCGCCATCGTCATCCTGCACCCGCGGGCCAAGTACTTCAGCGTCTGAACGGATTTCCCCTCTCCCGTGCGGGAGAGGGGGACCATCACTCCGCCGGCGCGGCGTCGGGTTCGGCGTCGTCGTCCGGGATGCGGTAGTATTTGGACAGGGGCTTGCCCGACTTGCGGCGGCGGTCGACGTCGGCGCGGGTGAAGAGGACGTTCTTGTTGGCGTGGATCTCCGCCAGATGGCGGCGGTCGTCGTCCAGGTTGGCGAAGCGCTCCACGATGGCGCCGCAGTGCAGGTCGGAGCCGATCCAGCGCCGGCCCGTCAGTTCGGCGGCCACATAGGTGGTGCCGGAGCCGCCGAAGGGGTCGAGGACCAGGGAACCGGGGTCGCTGGCCATGGTCAGCACCCGGTCCAGCAGCTTCAGCGCCAGCCCGTTGGCCTCCCACTTCTTGTACTTGCTGTGGCGCACCGGCGGGATGTCGGTCCACACGTCGGTCAGGCTCACCCCCGCGGGATTCATCTTGTCCTTGTAGCCGCCGTAGTCGCGCAGTTCCCCGCCGCAATGGCGGCAGCAGGTCACCGGCAGGCGGTCGGGATGGAAGATCGCCGGCCGGTCCCCCTTGATGAAATACAGAAGCGAATAGTGCGACGGGTAGAGCCGCTTGGGGATCGGCAGGGAATACTTGATGTCGACGGTGATCCAGTGGCGGAAGGTCAGGCTCCGCCCGAGATGGGCGCCCAGCGGCAGGTTCCATTTCGGCAGGTTCCACAGGAACAGGGAGCCGCCGGGCTTGAGCACGCGCACCATCTCGTCCAGCCAGGTGCGGCACCAGTCCAGGTACTCGTCCTCCGCCCGCTGGTCGTTGATCCGGGAATTGTACTGTTTTCCCAGGTTGAAGGGCGGGTCGGCGAAGGCAAGGTCCACCGTTTCGGCGTCCAGCGACCGCATGGTCGTGATGCAGTCGTCCTGGTGAAGGCGCCCCAGGGGCGTGGTCAAGACAGGTGTCATGGTCCGCATGATGCCACGGTGGGCCCGGCGGCGCCGGGGGCCCGACGGCACCCCCGCACCGTCCCGGCCGGAGTGCTTCAGCTACACCGGACACCGGTCCGTTCGCAACACCCGCGGCATCGGGCCCGGACCCCACCCGCTCCGCCCGGTTCTCAGCCGGCGCGCACGCGGGCGAGGAAGTGATCCACCTCCCGGCTCAGGATGTCGGCCTGGCGGCTGAGTTCGCCCGTGGCGCCGAGAACGTTGCGCGCCTCGTTGCCGGTGTCGGCGGCCGAGGCGTTGACCCCGATGATGGTGGCGCTGACCTCCCGGGTGCCGATGGACGCCTGCTGGACATTGCGGGCGATCTCGCCGGTGGCCATGCCCTGCTCCTCCACCGCGGTGGCGATGGTGCCGGAGATGGAGTTGATCCGCTCGATGGTTTCCGAAATGGACCGGATGGCTCCGACGGCGTCGCGGGTGGCGGTCTGGACGGCGCTGATCTGGGTGTTGATCTCCTCCGTCGCCTTGGCGGTCTGGTTGGCCAGGCTCTTGACCTCGCTGGCAACGACCGCGAAGCCCTTGCCGGCCTCACCGGCGCGCGCCGCCTCGATGGTGGCGTTCAGCGCCAGAAGGTTGGTCTGGCTGGCGATGTCGTGAATGAGCTTGACCACCTGGCCGATGCGCGAGGCGGCGTCGGCCAGCCCCTGGACCGTTACGTTGGTGCGCTCCGCCTGGGCCATGGCGTCGTTGGCGATGCGCGCGGACTGGCTCACCTGGCCGCTGATCTCGCCGATGGAGGCGGTCAGCTTGTCCGCGGCGACGGCGACGGTCTGGATGTTGACCGAGGCTTCCTCCGCGGCCGCGGCCACCTGGGTGGACTGCACGCTCGTCTGCTCGGCGGTGCGGCTCATCACCTGCGCGGTGCCCTCGAGCTGGACAGCGGCGGCGGCAACGCCCTGGACGACGCTCTTGACCTCCCGTTCGAAGGCGTCGGCGGTGCTGCCCAGTTCGCGGGTGATGATGGCGGCGGTGTTGAGATCGACGTAGACCGAGGTGGCCAGGTCCATGTCGAGGAAGACGGCCTTGTTGATCGCCTGCAGCACCTGCGCCAGCCGTTCCGGCTTGCGGCGGTAGACCCGTGCGGCGATGTCGATCAGGCGGTTCAGCATGAAACAATAGGCGCCGGTGTACCAGCGCGGCTCCAAACCGATGCGCTGGTGGCTCTGGCCGATCCGCAGCACCTGGGCCATGTAGGCATCGTCGAAGGTGCCGGTGAAGACGTTGCGCAGCCAATGCTGTTTCTGGGCGCTGCGGGCCTGCGCGATGATGGCCGGGTTGCTCATAAGTGCCGCGGTTTCCGGCACCGAACGCAGATAGCCGTAAAAATCCTCCAGCAGCGGGTCAATGGCGGCAGCCAGGTGGGGCTGGAACTCGCGGAGCAGGCTTCTGGTTTCGTCGTCGATGCGAAGGAACCGGATGCGATCGGAGATGGAACGGGTGTGGTCCGTGGATGGCATGGCGTGGGGCACTCCGGCGATGGCCTGCGTTGGCTGAGCGGTTTTTGGTAACTTTCTACTTAAATTCATGACGGCGGGCCATACTCTCCGACGCGTCCGCGCTTTGAAAGGTTGCGCATTGTCGCAGGCTCCCCCGATTTCGCCGGTCAATCATGGGCGTGGCAAGCAAAACGGCCGGTGCCCCCGTTGGGGGACACCGGCCGCGAGCATACGCCGGGGGAAGAGGGAGAAGCCGATCAGGCGGCGGCGTGCGCCGGGCGCCGCAGCGCCTGGGCCGCGCTGAGCACGGCCTTCTGCAACTTCTCGAAGGCACGCACCTCAATCTGGCGCACGCGCTCGCGCGAGACCGAGAACTGCTGGCTGAGCGCTTCCAGGGTCGACGGGTTGTCCTTCAGCCGGCGCTCGAACAGGATGCGGCGCTCGCGATCGTCCAGGCGTTCCAGGGCCTGGCCGACGAGGCGGCGGCGCAGGGCCATCTCGTCCGCTTCGGCGATCAGCACCTCCTGGCTCGGCCGCTCATCAGCCAGCAGTTCCAGCCAGTTGGTCTCGCCGTCCGACGACAGGGTGGCATCCAGCGAGCTGTCGGACGAGGCAAGGCGCCGGTTCATCTCCACCACCTCGTTCTCGGGCACGCCCAGTTCGGTGGCGATCGCCACAACGGTGGCCGGCGACAGGTCGCCCTGCTCCAGCTCCTCAAGCTGGCTCTTCAGCCGGCGCAGGTTGAAGAACAGCTTCTTCTGGGCGGCGGTGGTGCCCATCTTGACCAGGGACCAGGAGTGCAGGATGTACTCCTGGATGGCGGCGCGGATCCACCAGGTCGCGTAGGTGGCGAAGCGGAATCCCCGTTCGGGGTCGAACTTCTGCGCCGCCTGCATCAGGCCGACGTTCCCTTCCGCCACCAGATCGACCAGGGGCAGGCCGTAGCCGGCGAAGCCGCGGGCGATCTTGATCACCAGACGGAGGTGGCTGCCGACCAACTTCTCCAGGGCGGTGAGGTCGCCGCGCACCCGCCAGGCCACCGCCAGATCGTGTTCCACGTCCGGGGCCAGGATGGGATAGCGCTTGGACTCTTCGACGTACCGGGACAGGCTGGCGTTCTCGCCGATCAGCAGTTTCTTGAGCACTCCACAGCCTCCTCTCTCTACCCCCCGGTCCATACGGACCGCCGGCGCACATGGATGACAAGGGAACGGCGTGGGCAACTTCGGTTTTCTTCTCGCTGTGCACCGCTTGTGCCGGGAATTGCCGAAACTGTCCGCTATGCGCCTCTAGACAAGATCAATGTGACGTGACCAGGAGGGGAAGGCAACCCCATAAACCGGCATGTAGAAGCGTTTTTCGGCGTATGGCCGTAACTAACCATCCATAACGAAGACATCCGGGAGAGGTGAGCCATTGTATCACCTCAACAAAACATCAGGCATGACGTTCGGCCGAATTTTAATAGAACCTTGTAACTTTCGGACGGTGGGAGATGAGAGGGCATCGGCCGTTTGCGGCGGTGCGCATCAACCGGGGGGCCGCATTCGCGGCACCGACCATGACCGGAAGGCCGGGAGAGGCGGGGCGGCATATGGGGCGTGTCGCAGGATGCGCAATCGGGAATCCGTGTTCCCGTCCTTTCGGGTTATGATGGGCGATGCCGCCCTTTTCCCCGGCCCGGACGACACGAAGGCCCTCCATGCTGATCCGCGACTCGCGGTCCGACGACATCCCCGCCCTTCAGGCGATCTATGCCCATCATGTGCTGACCGGCCTATCCTCGTTCGAGGAGGTCCCGCCCGACGTGGCGGAGATGGAGCGGCGGCGCGGCGACGTGCTGGTCCGCGGCCTGCCGTACCTCGTGGCCGAGCATGCGGGGGCGGTGGTCGGCTATGCCTACGCCGGGCCGTACCGGCTGCGCCCGGCCTACCGCTACACGGTGGAGGATTCCATCTACATCGCCCATGACCGGACGGGTCTGGGCGCCGGGCGGGCCTTGCTGGGCGTACTGCTGGACCGCTGCACGGCTGCGGGATGCCGGCAGATGGTGGCGGTCATCGGCAACAGCGCCAACGCCGCGTCCATCGGGCTGCACGCCGGCATGGGCTTCGTGCACGCCGGCCTGCTGACGGCGGTGGGATGGAAGTTCGGCCGCTGGGTGGACAGCGTGCTGATGCAGCGCCCTCTGGGCCCCGGCAGCGACTGCCCGCCGGACTGAGCGGCGGCCAAACAAAACGGGCGCCCCATGGGGCGCCCGCGTATGCGACGGCCGTGGAGCCGTTATCAGTCCTGGACGACCTTCTTGCGGCCGAGCCCCAGACGGGTCGCCATTTCCGAACGCGCCTTGGCATAGTTGGGAGCGACCATCGGATATTCCGGCGGCAGCGACCACTTGACCCGGTACTCGTCCGGGGTCATGTCGTAGACGGTCTTGAGGTGACGCTTCAGCATTTTCAGCTTCTTGCCGTCTTCCAGGCAGACGATGTAGTCCGGCGTCACCGACTTCTTGATGGGCACGGCCGGCGTCTGCTCGGTCTTGGCCGGGGTGGCGCGGTCGTCGCCGAGGCTGCGGAAGGCCGTCTGGACGCTGCTGATCAGCATCGGCAATTCCGTCACGGCAACCGAGTTGTTGCCGACGTACGCGGCCACGACCTTGGCGGTCAACGCCTGCAGGTCGGAAAGATCGATCGTGGACATGAGGCAGGTCTCCGCTGGATACGGTGGCGTCAGCCGTTGATGGCGTCGCGGAGCTGCTTGGCCGGCTTGAACTTGGGCGCCTTCGAAGCGGCGATCTGGACGACCTCACCGGTCCGGGGGTTGCGGCCTTCGCGCGCGGCGCGCTCGGCCACCTCAAAGATGCCGAACCCGGCGAGGCGGACTTCCTCGCCGCGCTGCAAGGCGCCCGAAATGCCCTCGAACACCGACTGGACGACCTTGGCGGCCTCCGTCTTCTTGATGCCGGCCATGGTCGCCACGGATTCGATCAGTTCGGCCTGGTTCATGAAAGCACCCCTTCAAATGCATTCGCGATGCGGATTTCGGCTGTTATTGGCAGAACCATTCCATTTGCACAAGAGCGAACGGATCATCGGCAACTGCGAATTTACTGTCGAAATCGCCTTCGTGGGCGACGTGTGGCGCGAATGCATCAAGGAATGCGGCGTTGCGTCACGGTTTGCGTGCAATGCAACGCAATAAGACCAGTAAGCACCGGCGGGCGTGCCGCCGGTGCCACAGGTCCGGCCCGAATCGATGGGGGGTCGTCATTCCCGCGCCGGCGGGAGGGGGCTGAGCGCCCGAACCGTTATTGGTAACCGCCGCTGCGTGCACGCTCGCGGGCGGCATCCTCCTGGGCCTTGCCCGACGCATCGTCCACGGACCCGCCGGAGGGCTTGTCCGCGTCAGCATCGTCCGGGCTGCGGTCACCGCCGGCCGGACGCTCGTTGCGGCGGGATTCGCTGGTGCGGTTGCCGGCGTCGACGTCGTCGGGGCTCTCCGCTCCCGCCTGAGCCCACGCCTCCTTGTCGCGATCGTTCATCGGGGATCCTCCGTTCGGATGATCTCCGTTCAATGGCGGTGGCGGCCGGAAGGTTCCCGCGTCATACGGTTTCCGCCTGAAGGCTTCAACCGTATGCCCCTATCAATGAAGGCCTGCGGGCTTTTCTGTCGGGTTCGACGGCTTCCAAAAGATCCTACGGAACTGCCGGAAGCCGCATCAGAACCCCAGCCGCCGCAGGGCGGCGATGGAGGATGCGGCGGTGGTGTGCAGGATGAAGGTGCCGCCGGCCGCCTCCCACCCCGCGCGGGTCTTTTCGCGATCGTCCACCAGCACCTTTCCGGGGCCGGAATGGCGCGGTTTGTCCCGGGTCATGCAGGTGATGACGCGAACGTGGGGGCCCAGCATGTGGGCCACCCAGCGCCGCTTCTGCTCCGGCGCCCAGGAGCCGAGGGGCAATCCGGTCAGGATCGTCGGGTCGTGCGGCGCGCAGAACGCCCACAGGTCGCGGGCGTCGTGCATGAAGGCCAGCGTGCCGAAGAAGTCCCTGTGGCGGGACAGCTCCCGCCACATCACCTTCATCGGCAATTCCTCGGGGGCCTTGCCGGTAACCTCCCGCACGCCCCGGTCGAAATCGGCCAGGACGCCGTCAAGGTCGAGGAACAGGTCCCGCCCCGCCATGCCGCACCGGCCTTGTCAATCGGTTGTCAGCTCGCCGAGGTCCCTGAACTGGTCGAGGGCCTGCGGGTTGGCCAGGGCCTCGGTGTTCCGGATGGCGCGGCCGTGCACCATGTCACGCACCGCCAGTTCGGTGATCTTGCCCGAGCGGGTGCGCGGGATGTCGGTCACCTGCACGATCTTCGCCGGTACGTGGCGGGGCGAGCAGTTGGCCCTGATCCGCTTGCGGATGCGGTCCTGCAGGTCGGCGTCCAGGCGCATCCCCTCGCGCAGCACGACGAACAGCACGACGCGCACGTCGCCGTCCCAGTCCTGGCCGATGCAGACGGACTCCATGACCTCGTCGAACTGCTCCACCTGGCGGTAGATCTCGGCGGTACCGATGCGCACGCCGCCGGGGTTGAGCACCGCGTCGGAGCGGCCGTAGATCACCCACCCCCCGTGCGCCGTGCGCTCGATGAAGTCACCATGCGTCCACACGTTGGGAAAACGCCGGAAATAGGCGTCGCGGTACCGCTCCCCGTCGGGATCGGCCCAGAATCCAACCGGCATGGAGGGGAAGGGGCGGGTGCACACCAACTCGCCCTTCTCGCCGCGCACGGGGTGGCCGTCGTCGGAGAAGGCTTCCACCGCCATGCCGAGGCCGCGCGCCTGGATCTCCCCCTTCCACACCGGTGCGGTGGGCTGACCCAGCACGAAGCAGCTCACGATGTCCGTGCCGCCGGAGATGGATGCCAGGTGCAGGTCCGGCTTGATCGACCGGTAGACGTAATCGAAGCTCTCCGGCATCAGCGGCGATCCGGTGGAGGCCAGCGCGCGCAGGGACTCCAGGCGATGGGTGCGGGCCGGCTCGATCCCGAACTTCTCCAGGGATTGGATGTACTTGGCCGAGGTGCCGAAAAACGTCATGCCCTCGGCGTCGGCATAGTCAAACAGGACGTTGCCATCGGGTGCGAAGGGGGAGCCGTCGTACAGCAGCAGCGTGGCGCCGCTCGCCAGCCCCGTCATCAGCCAGTTCCACATCATCCAGCCGCAGGTGGTGAAGTAGAACAGGCGGTCGCCCGGCTTCAGGTCGCTGTGCAGCCGGTGTTCCTTGATGTGCTGGAGCAGGGTGCCGCCGGCGCCGTGCACGATGCACTTGGGCTTGCCCGTGGTGCCCGAGGAATAGAGGATGAACAGCGGGTGGTCGAAGGGCAGCCGCTCGAACTCCGGCTCGCCCGCCACGAAGGGGGCGACGAAGTCGCCGTAGGCCACGGCGCCGGGGATGCCGTCCAGTGCCGGCGTCTCCTCCACATAGGGGACGATGACGGCGCGGGTGACGGTCGGCAGATCCTTCAGCACCTCGGCGACCTTGGCCCGCACGTCGTGGGCCTTGCCGTTGTACCAGTAGGCGTCGGGGGCGAAGAGGACCTTGGGCTCGATCTGGCCGAAGCGGTCCACCACCCCCTGCGCGCCAAAGTCGGGGGAGCAGGAGGACCAGGTGGCGCCCAGACCGGCGGTGGCCAGCATGGCGGCCAGCGTCTCGGGCATGTTGGGCATATAGGCGGCGACCCGGTCGCCGACGCCGACCCCGGCGGCCTTCAGCGCCTGCTGCAGGCGCGACACCTCGGCCTTCAGCTCGGCCCCGCTCCAGCGGCGGCGCACCTTGTCCTCGCCCCGGAAGACCACGGCGTCACCCGCCGGCGCACCGGCCAGAACGGTTTCGGCGTAGTTCAGGCGGGCGTCGGGGAACCAGCGCGCACCGGGCATGCGGTCGCCGTCCACCAGCACGCGCTCGCCGGGCTCGCCGGCCACGCCGGCCCACTCCCACAGGAAGCGCCAGAAATCCTCCTT
>NZ_AUCF01000017.1 GCF_000429625.1 Azospirillum halopraeferens DSM 3675 | reverse complement strand
GCTGGTTGACGCGCTCCGGCGTGCGTTCGCCGTGTCCGGCGCCGCACAGGCCGTCGACCTCCAGGTCCATCAGGCGCTGCGCGACATAGCCGATCATCTCGCGCAGCAGGTCCAAATCAGAGCCCTTCTCCAGAAGCTCGTGAAGCGCCATTCTGTCCATGGTCATCGGGGTCCTCGCCAGTCTCGTTCAAGGTTGTGGTGACCCGAACCTACCGGAGATCCTCGATGACCGCCCCACTGTGGATAAGCGGCCCGCCTACGCCAGCTCTGGGGGGCGCTGCGGCGGGCCGCTTACCCACAGCTCGTACACCACCTCGGGGGACGCGGCCCCCACCTTCAAGCTCAGCATGGTGCGGAATCGCTCATCAATCTCTGACGCGCCGCCGTTGCAGGTAACGCAGGCCGGTACAGTAATGAGGTTAGGGCGTGGGGGCGGAAACATCCCTTTCGGGGGAACGTGATCTTTAGTTGTACCGTCTCGAACACCGCAGAAGACGCATACCGGTGCCGTCTTGCGGAATTGCTCTTTCTTTACCTTTGCCTCACCCATCCGGCAGTTCCTTTTCGCTACAGCCGCGAACGACGTTTGCCCTCTCCGCTACCGGCTTTTCAGGACGGAGGAGGTGAACAGGCCAGCATGAAGCGGGCGATCACCCCCTGCACGAACGGTTGCACGTCCATGACCGCTCGATAGGTTTGCGCCTGTCGCCTTGTCGGTGTAGACCCCGCTCGGTGTCGACGTCGGCAACCACCAACGCATCGCGTTGAGGTTCGAGGTTTTGGTCATGGGTGGAGACGCGGGCGTAACCGATCAGCATGGGTGTCCAGAGCGCCATAACTCAACGGACGCACTCTGCCATGGCACACCCATTCGGTCCCTTGTTTCGGCACACCATCAGCCGCGGTTGCGCTGGCCCCCCTGCCGATAGAGAGCGTCACAAACGGACGTTTTTTGCGCGCGACGCCCCTCCCTTGAAATTGGTGTGTGTCAATACACATTCCGTGTTGATGACCTCCGTTCCGGTGTGTATGAATACACATATCAGCAACGGAGCGGAGGATGGGGAAGACACTCAGCAGCAAAGAGGTGATCGCAAGCCTCACCGCCGACGGATGGTACGAAGCGAACCACGAAGGCAGCCACAAGCAGTTCAAACACCCAACAAAGAAAGGTCGAGTGACAGTTCAGCACCCCGTTAGACACATTCCCATCGGTACTCTTAAGTCGATTGAACGGCAGTCCGGGTTGAAGCTCCGGTGAGGACCGGCAACTCGGTCTTACCAAATAACTAAATATTGAGGGCAAGCAATCATGGGTGCGCGATACTACCCTATCATCCTCGAACGTACGGAAGACGGCTTGAGCGCGTCGTTTCCCGACCTCCCGGGATGCGTCACGTTCGGCGAATCCTCGGAGGCCGTCCTCGCCAACGCCGAGGCTGCGCTTGCGCTGCACCTCGCCGGTATGGTCGAGGACGGCGACCCCATCCCGGAACCGTCCCGGCTGGAGGACGTCGCAAGGGATCCGGAGGTGGAGGAGGCCGGAAGGCTGCTGGTGCGGGCGGACCTCCCCGGCAAGGCTATCCGCATCAACATCACCATGGACGAGGGCCTGCTCGCCGCCATCGACGCGGAAGCCAAGCGACGGGAGACCTCTCGATCCGGCTTCCTCGCAGCGGCCGCTCGCCGGGAGCTGATCCAGCAAGCCGGGCGTTAATGTGGCAAAACGCAACGGGCGGCCCGACGGCCGCCCGTTCATCCACCGGTAGCTTTGGAGGCTGCCCGTGTAACGTTCCGTTCCATTGGTTTCCGGCCGTATCACATCCCGGACAATCCGATCACTCTCGTGTCGTGCCCCCTTACCCTCCCGGTCGGGAGGCCGCCGCCTCGACCATGGAGCGGTAGGCGTCCTCCAGGGCGCGGGCGAACGCCGGTGCATCGCACAGCGGCGATGTCAGGAGCCGGGTGCGCAGTGACGCGCGCAGATCGGCGAGGCCGGCCGCATCCGCCACCAGGGCGGCGGCCTTGGCGATGTAGTCGGCGGGGTCGTTCGCCACCAGCCGGTCGGCCAGGCCCACCGTCGCAAGGATGCTCGCGCTGATGCGTCCGGCCCACCGGTCGCCGCGCAGGGTCACGACCGGCACCCCCATCCATAGGCTTTCCGCCGTCGTCGTTCCCCCCGCGAAGGGCGTGGGATCGAGCGCGGCGTCGATGCGGCCGTACGCAGACAGGTATTCCGACCGGGGCGACTCCCCCTCCATCCGCAGACGGTTCGCGGCGATGCCGTGGGCGGCGAAGCGGTCGCGCAGGGCCTGGCGCACGCCGGCGTCGCCGAACTGCCGAGCCTTCAGCAGCAGGCGCGCCCGCGGCAGCGCCGCCAGCAGGTGCGCCCACAGCTCCACGGTCGCGGGGCTGATCTTGGCCCGGTTGCTGAAGCACCCGAAGGTGACGGACTCGCAGGCGAGCAGCGGCGGCGGCGCGACGGGCACGTCGTCCGCCGGCGGCGTGAAGCACAGGTAGCTGTTCGGCAGGCGCCGGACCGATTCCGTGAAGTACCGCTCGTCCCCCGGCGGAACCACGGTATGGTCGGCCAGGATCCAATCCATGCCCGGCAGGCCGGTGGTGCCGAAATAGCCCAGCCAGGTCACCTGCACCGGCGCCGGCCGCCGGGCGAACAGGGTCAGGCGGTTGCCGGCGGTGTGGCCGGACAGGTCCACCAGCACGTCGATCCCGTCCCGGCGGACGAGGTCCTCCACCGCGTCGTCGCCGACCCCGACGATCTCGCGCCAGGCGTCGGTCCGCGCGCGCAGCCGGTCGGTCAGACCGTCGCTCCGGCTGTTGTTGGCGTAGGCGACGACCGTCACCCGCGACCGGTCGTGCGCGCCCAGGACGCTTTCCAGGAAATAGCCCACGGGGTGGCTGTTGAAGTCACCCGACACATAGCCGATCCGCAGCGGCCGCCCGGGCGTCAGGGGGGCGGCGAAAGGACGGGGCTCCGTCGGGCCGACAAGGCGTGTCCCCCAATCGCGCGCCGCGGCCAGGATGTCGGCGTTGGTGCACTCCGTGGCGTAGTGCTGCGCCATGAGGAGGTTGCTGTGGGCGGCCGCGTAGCCGGGACTGTGAGACAGGGCCGTGCGGTAGGCGGCGATGGCCCGGTCGGGCTGCCCCTGCTCCTTGAACACGTTGCCCAGGTTCGACCAGGCTGCGGCGAAGTTCGGCCGGATGCCGATGGCGACGCTGAAGGACGCCGCGGCCTGGCTGAGAAGGCCGCGCATCTGAAGCGCGTGGCCGAGGTTGTTGTGGGCCTCGGCATGGTTCGGCTGGTGCTGGATCGCGGCGCAGAAGGACGCGATGGCCAGGTCCGGTTGGCCGACCTCCTGCAGGATGACGCCGAGGTTGGCATGCGCCTGCGCGAAGTCCGGCCGGATGGCGATGGCATGACGGTACGCGGCGATGGATTCGTTCGGCCGCCGCTGCATCCGGTAGAGGTTCGCGAGGTGGAACCGGGCGTCGGTGTGGTCCGGGTTCAGGCTGACGCAGGCGTCCAGGGCCGCGACGGCCTCGTCGAACCGGGACCGCGCCACCAGCGACATGGCGCGGTTGTAGTGGAACTCGGGAACCTCGACGATGGTCAGCGCCAGGCGGATGAAGGCTTCGCCGGCCTCGTGGTCGCCCTCCTCGGCGTGAAGCACGCCGAGGAGGTGCCACGCGTTGGCGTCCGCCGGGACCTGCGCCAGCACGCGGCGATACAGCGCCCGGGCCTCCGCCCGGCGTCCGGCCTCATGAAGGGCCAGTGCATCGGACAGCGTCGGTGCGCACGGTGTCTCCTCCATCTCTGCCACCGGGCTCACCCGCCGGCCCCGACGACCAGGATGTCGGTGTGGCTCAGCGTGCGCACGTTGAGGGTGGCAATCGCCACCGCCGCCCCCGAACCGGTGCCGTCCGCATCGAAGGACAGCACGCCGGTCGTGGTGTTGAAGACGAAGGAGGCGTTGGCCGACAGCGGGTTGTCCAGCGCGAAGTGCTGCGCCGACAGGACGCCCGTCGCGATGTTGCCGAAGTTGGGGCCGACGATGACGATGTGGTCGACCCCGGTCTCGAAGTCGGCGATCACGTCGCCGCCTTCCGCGGGGTGGCGGATGACGAACCGGTCGGCCCCGGCGCCGCCCCACAGGGTGTCCGCTCCCTGGTTGCCGTCCAGCACGTCGTTGCCCATGCCGCCGTAGAGCACGTCGTCGCCCTGGCCGCCGAACAGGGTGTCATGGCCCTGGCCGCCGAACAGCGTGTCCGCCCCCTTGTTGCCGTAGAGCACGTCGGAGCCGAGCTGGCCGTACACCACGTCATTGTCCATGCCGCCGAACGCGGTGTCGCTGTCCTGGCCGCCGAAGATCGTGTCGTTGCCGGCGTTGCCGTACAGCAGGTCGTTGTCGCGGTTGCCGTACAGCACGTCGTTGCCGACGCCGCCGGCCACCGTGTCGTTGCCGTCGTCGCCGAACAGCACGTCGTTGCCTTCGGCCGAGGCCACGAAATCGTTGCCGCCGCCGCCGCGCAGGGTGTCGTCGTCGTCCCCCAGCACGATGTACTGGGCCCGGTCGTCGCCGACCACGGTCTGCGACCCGGCACCGCCGGTGACCCGCACCGCGCCGACGACGGCGGCGAAGGAGACGTTGTCCAGTTCGATCACCGTGCCCGACGGCAGGCCGGAGGCGTCGATCACCAGCGCCTCCCGGGCGGAGCCGCCGGTCGGCGAGTCACCGGAGATGCGCAGGCTGCCCGCCACCGTCGCGGTTCCCGCCGCCACCGTCGGGACGATGGTGCGCACCAGGAGGTCGGCGTCGGCGGGCAGGGAGCCGAGGAAGCTCTGGCCCACACCGGTCATCGCCCCGCGGGATTCCGGCCGGTCGGCCGTGCGCGCCTCGATCGCCTGGATCAGGCCCGCCAGCGCGTTGGCCGGGGCCAGCGTCCCGGTGACCCCTTCCACCCGCAGCCCGACCCCGGCAGGGACGCTGGCCTGCAGGACGATCCGCCCGGTCGCGGACTCGCTGACCAGGGGGATGTCGGCCTGCGGGGTGCTGGTGTTCTCTTCGGTGCGGGTGCCGGGCACCACCGGCACCGTGATGATCTCCACCACCGTGCCGCTGCCGGTGGTGAGGCGCTGCTGCTCCACGACGGCACCGTCGACGGTGGTGGTGGTCGTGGTGGAACCGACCACCGTCACCTGGCTGCCGATCACGGGCGTCGTCACCGTCGTCGGGCCATTGTCCGGCGGCGGGGGCGGTGCCGTGGTGAAGTTCAGTTGCGTGCTGCCGCTGAATCCGGCGTACCCGTTGCCGGCCATGTCGGCGATGGCGCCGGTGTCGATCTCCAGATAATAGGCGGTGGCGTGGGCCAGATCGGCGGTCGGATCGAGGGTGACCTGGTTACCGGAGACGGTGACGCGGTTGCCGGAGCCGACCGTGAAGGTCTCGACCACCGCATTGTCGGACACCCGCTTGAGCACGATGCTGCCGGTGCCGGCCTGCACGGACTCCGAGAAGGTCAGCACGATGTTGGCGCCGATCGCCACGCCGGTGGCATCGTCCGCGGGGGAGGAGACGGACAGGGTCGGCGCGGTCGCGTCGATGGAATCAGCCGCCTGGCTGATGGGCGTGGTGTAGGCGGTGTTGGCGTTGCTGGAGCTGTCGACCAGCACGAGGTTGACCGGGATGTCGGCGCCGGCCGCCACGTCGGTGCCGCCGGCGGTGACCGTGAAGGTGGCCGTGTAGGTGGTGTCGTTGACCTTGGTGAAATTGCCCAGCGCGAAGCCCGCGATGGTGCCGGATTGCAGCGAGTAGGTGTCGCTGTCCGATGCCACGGTGATGGTGGCGGTGATCACATCGTCGATCTTCGCCGCGCTGTCGGGGATGGTCACGCCGGTGATGGTCGGCGGTGTCGCGTCGAGCGCCTGCATGCGCGTGGACGTCGCGGTCTGCGTCGAGCTGCCGTTGCTGTCGTTGGCGGTGACCACCACGCGGACGTACTTCGACTGGTCGGCCTGGGTCAGCGTGTAGCTGCTGTTGGTGGCGCCGCTGATCGCCGTCTCGTTGCCGCCGGCGGTGTTGTCGGCGCGATACCATTGGTAGGTGTAGGTCAGCGTGTCGCCGTCGGCGTCGCTCCAGGTGCCGCTGGTTGCGCTCAGCGTGGCGCCGACGTTGGCCGTGCCGGTCACCGTCGGCGCCACGCTGTTGGTCGGTGCCGAGTTGGTGACCTGCGTGCGCGCCGAGGACGCGGACTGCGTGCCGCCGTTGCTGTCGTCGGCCGTGACCACCACGCGCAGGAACCGGTGGGCATCCGCGGTGGTCAGGGTGTAGCCGGCGGACGTGGCGCCGCTGATCATGGATTCGCCGGTCCCCGCGCTGTCGCTGGCCCGGTACCACTGGTAGGTGAAGGTGCGGCTGTCGCCGTCGGCATCGCTCCACGTGCCGGTGGTTGCGCTCAGCGCGTTGCCAACCGTCGCCGTGCCGGAGACGCTCGGCACCACGCTGTTGACCGGCGCCGAGTTGGTGATCAGCGTGCGCGTCGAGCTGGCGGTCGGCGCGCCGCCGTTGTTGTCGTCGGCGGTGACCTCCACGCGCAGGAACTTGTGGGCGTCCGACGTGGTCAGGGTGTAGCTGGCGGACGTGGCGCCGGTGATGATCGTGTCGCCGGTCCCCGCGCTGTCGTCGGCCCGGTACCATTGGTAGGTGTAGGTCAGGGGGTCGCCGTCGGGGTCGCTCCAGGTGCCGTCGGTTGCGTTCAGCGCGTTGCCGACGGTTGCCGTGCCGGAGATGCTCGGCACGATGCTGTTGACCGGTGCGTTGTTGGGCGCCGTTACCCTGGTGCGGGTGGTGCTGGCGGTCTGTGTGCCGCCTCTGCCGTCGCTGACGGTCACCGCCACGCGGATGAATTTGATAAGGTCACCGGCACCCGTCGTATAGCTGCTGTTGGTGGCGCCGCTGATCGCCGCCTCGTTGCCGCCGGCGGTGTTGTCGGCGCGGTACCATTGGTAGGTGTAGGTCAGCGTGTCGCCGTCGGCGTCGCTCCAGGTGCCGCTGGTTGCGCTCAGCGTGTTGCCGACGGTCGCCGTGCCGGTGATTGTCGGTGCGGCGCTGTTGGTCGGTACCGAGTTGGTGACCTGCACGAGCGACGAGGCCGCGGTCTGCGTGCCGCCGTTGCCGTCGTTGGCGGTGACCACCACGCGCAGGAACTTGTGGGCGTCCGCGGTCGTCAGTGTGTAGCTGCTGGACGTGGCATTGCTGATCTGGGCGGTGCCGGTTCCCGCGGTATCGTTGGCGCGGTACCATTGGTAGGTGAAGGTGCGGCCGTCGCCGTCGGCGTCATTCCAGGTGCCGTTGGACGCGGTCAGCGCATTGCCGACGGTCGCCGTGCCGGAGACGCTCGGCGCTACGCTGTTGACCGGTAAAGAGTTGGCAACCGCCGTGCGCGTCGAGGTTGCGGCCACGACGCCGCCTTTGTTGTCGTTGGCGGTGACCTCCACGCGCATGAATTTGTGGGCGTCCGACGTGGTCAGCGTGTAGCTGACGGACGTGGCGCCGGCGATGATCGTGTCGCCGGTCCCCGCGCTGTCGTCGGCCCGGTACCATTGGTATGTGAAGGTCCGGCTATCGTTGTCGGCGTCGCTCCACGTGCCGGTGGTTGCGACCAACGCGTTGCCGACCGTCGCCGTGCCGCTGACCCCCGGCACCGCGGTGTTGACCGGCGGCGAATTGATGACCTGCGTGCGTGCCGAACTGGCCGTCTGCGTGGGACCGTTACCGTCGTTTGCAGTGACCCTCACGCGCAGGTATTTGTGGGCATCCGCGGTGGTCAGCGTGTAGGAGGTGGATGTGGCGCCGCTGATCATGGACTCATCGGTGCCGTTGCTGTCGGCGGCCCGGTACCATTGGTAGGTGAAACTCAGCGGATCGCCGTCCGGGTCGGTCCAGGTGCCGGTTGTTGCGCTCAGCGCGTTGCCGACGGTCGCCGTGCCGGAGATGGCGGGATTTGCGGTGTTGACCGGTGCGGCCAGCAGATGGCCGAACCGGCTCTCGGCTCCGGCTGACAGCACACCGGTGGTCTCGATGGCGCCGACCGTCGTTTCCAGCACCCAGTCGCCACCCAGAACCGAGGCGCCCGTGGGATTGGCGGAGGCGGCCACGTCCGAACCGGTTGCCGTGGCGAGGGCGATCACGAACGCTTCACCGACCGCTCCGGCGCCCGTATCGCAGGAGTAGATCAACAGGTCGCCGCGTTCGCTCAACGCCGCCCGGATGGCGCCGAGTTCCTCGTCGTATCGGCCGAGCGCCGCCAGGTCGAGGCTGGCTGTGCCCAGTGCCAGGCGCCCGGTCGATCCGTGGCTCATCACATGGATGGCGTCGACCCCGCCGCGCAGCGCGAGATACCCGGCGATCTGCGTCATGCCGTCGCCGGACGCGGACAGCAGCACGACCTCGACCCCCGGCCGGACACCCTCGACCAGGGCCGTCCACCCGGCGACCGCGGGATCGATGAAGGCGATCTCCAGCCGGCCGTCGTTAGCCGCGGGATCGGCGGTCCGCAGGGTGACCGGCCCGGGGAACGGCCCTGCTGTCGCGACATCCTCGACGCGATCAGAGGGAAAGCGGTTCGCATCGCCGTCCCCGGCCAGCCGATTGCGCCAATCCGTGATAGCGCCCGCCATCATCTACCCCTTTTAGAGAGTCGTGCATATCCCGATAGCGATATTTTCGGGTTCGCAGCAAGAAAGGAATTGCTACGGATTTCTACTAATCGTCGGCCATCAGTCCCTGATTCCAGGTTTTTGCAACCGATAAGAGCTGCTGGCGCAGCGGGTCCGGATGCCGGTGGAGAACCCCGGCGAGGCGGACATGCGCATCACCGTCAAGGACGGCCGCGACCTCACCCGCTATGAATCGAACGGTGCCATCGGTGAAGGGCAGGGGACCAGGGCCGGCGTCGCCTACCGGCTGCCGGACGGCCGCCTGATCTATGTGCCGGAGACGGCGGCGGACGGCCGGTAGGGTGCGGGCGTCCCGGCGCAGCGGGAGCGGGCGCGTGCCACCACCAGCGCCTTCAGCTCCCGCGGGATGCGCGTCCGGTCGGTCCAGCGCACGGCGATGCCGCCGCAGCGGCACTCGATGGCCAGCTCGCGGCCGTTTTCGTAGCGGTGCTGGTCCAGCAACGGCCAGCCGTCCAGCTCCCGGTACTTGAACGGCAGGCCATCCAGGGCATCGCGGAATCCGTCGAAGAAGCGGGGGTGCAGCAGCACCCGCCGCGCTTCGCGCCAGGAGCGGGCGCCGACGATGCGGTTGTTGGTGACGCCGCTCATTGCAACGGCCCGGTACCCCGGTCGGCGCTGCGCAGAACCTCCGTGCCGAGGCGGTCGAGCAGGCTGGCCGTCACCTCCGGCCCGTGCAGCCCGGCCAGCCGGTCCACCGCCTCGATCATCATGGCCCGGGCCACGATATGGTCGGGCAGTCCGCCCGCGTCGGCCTCGCTCCACACCCCGCGAATCAGGTCGAGAGCCGCCCCCGGGTGTTCGGGCGGGGGAGAGCCGGCCGTTGCGTTCGTCATGGTCGTCGCTGCCTCGTTCAGGTGATTCGCTATGTTATATCATAACAAACCGGAGGTGCGAGTCCCCATCACCGGCCAACGGAAGGCTGTCGCAGCCGTCACGCCGTTCCGCCGACGCCGATCACGCCACAGCGTCCGTGCCGACGGAATTGCGCGCTCAAGCCTCAGGATGCTTTTCGTTTCATGGCGTCGATGCCCCTTTCAAGAAGCAGCGGAAGGGCACCGGCCAACAGACCCCAGAATGCCGCACCGACGCCGAGAAATGATATGCCGGACGCCGCCGTGATGAAGGTGATGAGCGCCGCCAGTCGGTGCGATTCCCTTTCGAGAGCCGTTGTCAGCGACGCCGCCAGGCTGGACAGCAGAGCCAATCCGGCCACCGCCTGGATGAGCAAGGGGGGAGACGCGGCGATGAAAGCCGCCGCGAAGCCGGCCAACGGTCCCAGCACGAGATAGGCGACTCCTGCTGCGACGCTTGCCAGATAGCGGCGATTCGGATCGGCTCCCGCCTCCGGCCCTGCGCAGAGGGCGGCGGTGATGGCGGACAGGTTGAGGGCGTGACCTCCGAACACGGCCGTGGCGACACTGCCCAATCCCGTCGACACGAACACTTCATCGACCGGCGTATCGTAGCCGCTTGTTCTCAGAACGGCGACACCGGGCACGTTCTGCGAAGCCATCGTGACGATGAACAGCGGAATGGCGATGCCGATCGCCGGCAGGAGATCGAACACGGGCCGGATGAAGATCAGCTTCGGTCTCAGAAGGTCGAACGCATCGGCCGGGATGGTGGTCGTGGCCGTGACGATCACGCTCGCCACGAGAACGGCGATCACCACCGCATACCGGCGGACCAGACACCAGGCGAGCACCCAGGCGAGGATGATCGGCAATGCCAGGGCCGGCAGTTGAGCAACGGCATGGACCGGCGCGAGGCACAGTTCCATCAGGATGCCGGCGAGCATCGCGCTGGCCAGCGACAGGGGGATGGCGGCGACAGCCCGACCGAGAGGACGCCATAGCCCGGCAATCACGATCAGAAGACCGGTGATCAGAAAGGCTGTGACGGCGACACCAAAACCGCCATCGGGCACGCCCGCCCCCATCAGCAAGGCGGCACCCGGCGTTGACCAGGCAATGCTGAGGGGTTGTCGGTGGCGCAGGCCGAGCACAATGGCCAGAGCGCCTTGTCCGACGCACAGAACCAGCAGACCCGAAGCCGCCTCGGCCGGTGTTGCGCCGACGCCGGCCAGACCTTGAAGCACAATGGCGAACGCGCCGGCGAAGCCGACGGCCGCCGCCAGAAGTCCGGCGGTTACGGGCTGGATCGCCGACGAAACCGTGAGCGGCGGTGCTGAAGAAGGGGAATGGGTCATCGGGGAACGGCTTTGGGCAGGTGACAATGGCGATTCACCGTGGCATAATTGGATCCAATAGACAATTGGATATTTTGTGATGCCCAAGCTCGACCTGTCAGCGCTGATCGCGGAAGCCGGTGGCCGGCACCGCACCGCCACGGAGTTCGTGGAAGCAACCTTGCGGACCGCCATCCTCACGGGCCGGCTTCGCGGCGGCACGCCGTTGCGCCAGGAAGACCTCGCCGCGTCCTTCGGGGTGAGCCGGATGCCGATCCGGGAAGCGCTCCGGCAATTGGAAGCTCAGGCGCTGTTGGATTTCGTTCCGCACAAGGGCGCAGTGGTGACGGACATCTCCGCCACCGATGCCGCCGACATCTATGCCATCCGGCTCGCGCTGGAACCGGCCGTTCTGGAGCGGTCGATCCCGCATTTGACCCGGGCCGATTTCGAGCGCGCCGGTGACCTCATCGCCGAGATGGATGGTGAAGAGGACCCCGGCCGCATGGGCGAACTCAATCGTCGTTTTCACATGACGCTCTATGGCGCCGCAGGGCGCCCGAAGCTGATCGCGCTGACGGAAAATTATCTGGCCTCGTTCGACCGCTATCTGCGCTTCCAACTCGCAGCCAAGGGGCGGTCCCACCTGTCACAGGACGAGCATCGGGACATGCTGGCTGCGGCAGAACATCGTGACGCAAGACGGGCCGTCGAGATATTGCGCCATCATATCGGTGCTGCTGCCGACAACATTGCGGCATTCTTCGCCGGTCAAGAGTGAACGTAGTCGCAGCAACCCTGAGAGGGGGGCGATTCTCATAGATGAATTTCGCATATCCCGGAGTTCAGGAATGCTATGAGGCAGGCAGCCCTCCGCCGGTGGTCGGTGCCGGCGGGCCGGGTGATCGTCACGGCCATCGCCGGCGGACTCGTGGCCGGGGCCGGCCACGCGCTCCATCTCCGGGTTCGTGTCAGCGGGTTCCGCCCGGCGTGCCGGCCGGTCGGGAGCGGGATGCGACGAAGCGTTCCAGCTTGCCCAGGGTTTGCTGACCCAGCTCCACAGCCCCGAAGCCCTTCGCCGTCTGAAACTCGGCAGCCGTGCTGAACACCATCCCCAACGTCACCTTCGTTGCCCCGTCCCGGTCCTCGAACGAGGCCCAGGCGTCGGCATGTTTCGGCCCGTTCTCACCCCAAAGGAGCGTGTAGTCGATTCTCTCACCGGTCCGGACGTCGCCATAGCGATGGTGGTTCGGGTAGACCGTGCCGTCCGGCCCGATCATGTCGAAGACCCACTCGCCGCCCGCCCGCAGATCGATCCGTGTCGTCCGGCAGGAGAACCCCTCCGGCCCCCACCACTGCGGCAGCGTCTCGGGATTCATCCACGCACCCCAGACCACGGCCCGCGGTGCCCGTATCACGCGCTCCAGCACCATGGTGCGCCCGGCCACGCCCGTGAGGTTATCGAGCGCCGCGCCGAAGCCCTTCCGGTACCCCGCTTCCATGTTGCCGGCCGGGGAGGAGAGCTGCACCGTCACGACCAGCCGGCTGCGCTCGCCCGCGCCCGAGACTTCCGCCGTCACCAGTGCGGCCGATTGCGTGACGCCCTCGGACGACACCAACTCGTAATTCACGCTGCGCAGCCCCGGCTGCATGTCCAGCCAGCCGACCTCGCAGCGGATGTCCGGCTGCCCCTCCACCTTGCAGAGCGAGACCTCGCGTCCGCCCGCCCGGCTGTCGGCCTCGGTGAATTCCACGGTGACCGAGGGTGCCGGTGCCGCCCAGACCATCCGTGCCGCCGGGGCCGTCCAGACCTGCCACAGCACCGATGGCGACACGGCCACCTCGCGCTCGAAGGTCAGGGTGGCAAAACGGTCATTCCTGTTGTCCGGTGCCGGGCCGGCCATGCCGGTTGAATCCGGGGTTCTGGTCATTTCGTGCGCTCCTTCATCACGTTGGTCACGAATGCGTCCAGGCGGTCGAGCCGGCCCTCCCAAATCGCCCGCTGTTCATCCAGCCAGGTCCGCGCCGGGTCCAGCGCCTCTGGCACGATGGCGCAGGTGCGCACCCGCCCGTCCTTGGCGGTGGAGATCAACCCGGCCTCCTCCAGCACGGACAGGTGCCTCATCACCGTGGGCAGGCGCAGCCCCGTGGGGCCGGCGAGATCCGTCACCCGCGCCGGTGCTTCGGCAAGCCGGGTCAGGATCGAGCGGCGGGTCGGATCAGCCAGCGCATGGAAGAGCAGCGAGAGATCGGGCTCATGCTTAGTCATGTATCTAACTATCGCATGCATGCCGGCGGCGCAAGGAGAAAACATAGCCAAGTCGCTAAGTTTTCTCCCGCGCCATCCGCCGGAAATCGCGAATCCCCGTTCCGTCCACGTGACCGGGGGCCGGGTGCGCGTCGGCGGTGTCCTCCCGGTCGGGCAGGTACCGGACGTGCAGCCGTCCGCTGTGCGCGGAGCGTTCGACCCTGGCGGCGACGCCGAAGACGGCGCGGATCGTCGTTTCGGTCAGCACCTCGGCCGGGGGACCGGCGGCGGCGGCGCGGCCGTCCCGGAGCACCGCCAGGGAGTCGCAGAACATCGCCGCGAGGTTGAGGTCGTGCAGGGCCACCACGCTGGTCGCCGGCAGCCGGCGCAGCAGGGAGAGCACCTCCAGTTGGTGGGCGATGTCCACGTGGTTGGCCGGTTCGTCCGGCAGCAGTTCGCCCGGCGTCTGCGCCGGGTCCTGCCGCAGCCGGCTTCCGGCGCGCGGCACCCCTTGCCGTCACGACACCAGCCCGAACCGCGCGATGGCGCCGGCGATCGCCTCGATGCCGTCGACCGTGCGGACCGAGGCGTGCATCGCCTCCACGTCCATCAGGATGAACCGCTTGCTGCGTGCCGCGTCCAGCTTGCCGACCACCGGATCGCTTTCCAGGATGGCGAGCTTCACGGCGGTGTCGTCGGCCGCGATGCTCTCCCAACTCGTCAGCGGCCATTCGTCGTCGGTGGTGATGACGTTGCGCACGCCGAGCGTCTGCAACAGATAGGCGGAAATCCCGTTCGCCCCGGTGACGAACGGGTCGCCCTGAACCTCCTTGCCGGAGAACCGGACGACGGCCGGCACGTCGCGCGCACCGACGCCCCGCACCGAGGCGATGGCCGCCGCCTCGCGCGCCTTCAGGTCGGCGACGAGCGCTTCGCCGCGGTCCTGAACGTCGAAGATGGCGGCCAGCTCGCGGATCTCGCGGTGGACCGGTTCCATGGAGAAGGGAACCTTGCGGGTGCCGTCGCCGCCGGTGGTGTTGTCCTTGACGCAATCGGCCGGCGACACGTAGGCGGGAATCCCCGGCCCGGCGAACGTTCGCGCGTGGCCACCGATCCGGTGGGACCGACGTGCCACTCGAACCGGGCGGTCACCGGGTCCGGTTCGCAGGCGACCACCGCCTCGAATCTCGGATCATTGTCGGCCAGCCGCTCGATGCCCGCGTTCTCCGCCTCGAAGCGCGGCAGGACCGGGCTGAACCACACGGCGGTTCCCACCATCCGGTCGGCCAGGCCGAGCGACAGCAGGATCCCGGTGCTGCTCTGCCCGATGGAGACGACCCGGCGCGGTGCCTGCGCGAGGGTGATGGTGGTGCCGCAGTTCTCCAGGGTCAGGGGATAGACGGTGGAGGTCCCGGCCGACACCGGCGCGGCGATGAGAGAAGCCGCCGCCGGGTTCCTGTCAAGCGGCGGCTTCTGAGCCTCCCGCCCCTTACGCCGCGCCGCGGGTGTCGTCCGTGGCCAGGGCGTAGGCGTTCTTTCCCCGGCGTTTGGCGCGGTACATGGCGGCGTCGGCGGCCTCGATCAGGGTGGCGCCGTCGCGCCCGTCCACCGGATAGCAGGCGATGCCGACGCTGGCGGAGATGCGCACCTCGCCGTCCTCCAGTCGGATGGCGAGGGCCAGGGATGCGAGCACCTTGTCGGCCACCGACGCCGCCTCCTGCACGCCGGCGCAGCCGGGCAGCAGGATGGCGAACTCGTCGCCGCCCAGCCGGGCCACGGTGTCCGACGCCCGCACCAGATCCACCAGCCGGCGGGCGACGACGGTCAGCACCCGGTCCCCCGCGGCGTGGCCCAGCGTGTCGTTGACCGGCTTGAACCCGTCCAGATCGATGAACAGGACTGCGCATCCGGTGCCGTCGCGCAGCGACGTCCGGATCGCCTGATCGACGCGGTCGTTCAGCAGGAAGCGGTTGGGCAGACCGGTCAGGTGGTCGTGGGTGGCGCGGCGGGCCAGTTCGGTTTCGGTATCCTTGCGGGCGGTGATGTCGTTGATCTGAACCACGTAGTGTTCCACCGGGGCGCCGCCGATGCGCACGGGGTGCACGCGCACCCAGGCGCAGTAGCGATGGCCGTCCGGCCGGCGGGACCAGATCTCGGCCTCCCACACCTCGCCGTCCGCGGCGCGGCGCCAGCCGTCCGATCCGCCGGCATCGTCCGGCCCGCCGCCGTCGCGGCTTTCCAGCAGGGCGTCCAGCGGCTTGCCGATGACGTCGATGCCGGCCAACCCGGTGACCAGCCGGAAGGCCGGGTTGACCCGTTCCACCGTACCCCCGGGCGACACGATGGCGATGGCGGTGTCGGTGACGGCGAACACCGTCGCGGCCAGCCGGTCGTCCTTGTCGCGCTGGTGGCGCAGCATGGCGTAGCGCACGGCGCGGCGCAGGCCGAACCCGCCCTCGCCCTTCAGCAGATAGTCCTGCGCGCCGGCCTCCAGGGCGGCGGTGATCATCGTGTTGTCGTCCAGCCCGGTCAGCACCACGATCGGCACCGCAGGAGCCAGACCGTTGAAGCGCCGCACCGTCTCGATCCCGGTGCTGTCGGGGAGGTTCAGGTCGAGCAGCACGACGTCCGGGCAGAAGGCATCCTCCTCCCGGCCTCCGCCCAGCAATGCCGCGGCCTCGGCCAGTGATCGGGCGATGCGGACGTCGAAGGCGTCGGAGGCGCGTTCCAGCAACTGGATGCGGATGAGGGTGGCGTCACCCAGTTCGTCCTCCACGACAAGGACCGACGGACGCTGGTTCAGCCGCAGGGGCGCGGACGTTCCGTTCATGATGCGATCTCCCCGGCCGGCGCCCCGGCCGGCATCCCCGATGGCGGCGGTGCCGCCCCGTCGTTCCCGCCGGCAGCGGCCGGCAGGTCGAACACCACACACACGCCACCCTCCGCCGAATCCGCGATCCGCGCGGTGCCGCCGGCCGCTTCCACCATGCGACGGACGATGGAGAGCCCGACGCCGGAGTTGCCCGGCCGGCCGTCCAGACGCTCGAACAGGCGGAAGACCCGTTCCCGATAGGCGGGCGGGATGCCCGTGCCGTTGTCGCAGACCCGGAACTCCACCCGGTCGCCCCGCCGCGCCGCCGACAGATGGATGGCCGGCGTCCGGTCGGGACGCCGGAAGCGCAGGGCGTTGTCCAGCAGCGCGTGCAGGATCGCCTGCAGGCGCCGGGGGCCGACGGCGACCGCGGGAAGCGGATCGGCGGTCACCGCTGCCCCGGCGCCCTCCAGCGCCGTCCCCATCAGGCGCAGCTCGTGCGCCAGGACGGCGTCGGCGTCGGTGGGGCCGGATTCCGGGTCGGCCTGGCCGGCGGCCAGATAGAACTGGACGTCTCGGACCAGGGACCGCAGACGCATGGCCTCCCGCTCGATGATGTCGAGCGCCAGGCGGCTGTCGGTGTCGTCCGGCCGGGCCGCGATGACCGAGCGCAGCCGCTGGGCGTAGCTGACCAGCCGGCGCGACGGCTCCTGGAAATGGTGGGCGGTGACCTCGGCCAGCCGGGCCATCTCCTCGCTCGACCGGGCCAGCGCGGCGAGCATGCGTTCGCGCTCGGCCTCCGCGCGCTTGCGCTCGGTGATGTCCATCCCGGCGCCGCGGAAGCCGACCACCGCGCCGCGCCGGCGCACCGGCAGGCCGTTCATCTCGATCCAGATCGCCCGGCCCCGGCCGTCGATGCCGCGGTGCTGGAAGCCCCGGAAGGGCCGGCCCCGCCGCAGTGCCGTGGCGAACCACCCGCGCACCCGGCGGGCCTCGTCCTCGGGCATGAAATCGAACGGCGTGCGCCCCACCAGGTCGGCGGGGGGATAGCCCAGCACCTCCGCCGAGCGGTCGGAGACGTAGCGGTAGCGCCCGTCCGTGGAAATCTCCCAGATGTACTCGCCGGCCGCTTCGGAGACGTCGCGGAACCGCCGTTCCGAATCGCGGCGGCGGCGGATGGTGATCACCAGTACGACGATCAGCGCCGTCTGCACGGCACCCCCGGCCAGCAGGAACTGCGTCAGCCGGCGCTGCGTTGCCGTCAACTCGCCCACCTGTTCGTCCACCGTCGCTTCCAGGCGTGCCTGATAGTGCCACAGCGTGTCCTCATCCCGGCGCAGCGGGGTGATGTCGGTGACGATCGACAGCAGCAGCGTCCGGCCGGCGAACTCGTAGGGGTGGGAGCGGACCTCGACCGTGCGGATCTCTCCCGTGGCCAGCCGGTGGCGGAAGACGAAGTAGGTGCGCCCCTCGCTGCTGGCGAGGCGGAGTTCCTGCGCCACCTGTTCGTCGCTCAGCGCGTTGATCTCCTGGATCGTCATCGTGCGCAGCGCTTCCATGGCGTGCCGGTAGAACTTCTCGGCGGCCGGGTTGGCGTCGACGATGGCCCCGTTGGCGGGGTCGATCAGCAGCATGACGGCGGTGTGGCGCTCGAACATCTCGCGGAACGAGGGTTCCGCGCCGGCACACGAAGGGGCCGGGGTGGCCAGGACGGCCGCCAGAGCCAGGATGGCGGCCATGAGAACGGGGTGGATCATGGCCCGGAACCCTCCGCACCGGCGGGGGCCGCGGGCAGGGTGAACCGGAAGGTCGCGCCGTGACCCTCACCGTGTGATTCCACCCGGATGCGGCCGCCGTGCCGTTCGACGATTTTGCGGCACACGGCCAGTCCGATGCCGGTGCCCTCGTAGCGGTCGCGCGTGTGCAGGCGCTGGAACACTTTGAACAGCCGTTCCATCTGGGCGGGGTCGATGCCGATGCCGTCGTCGCGCACCAGGAAGTCCGCGTCCCCGTCGGCGCGGGCGGCGGCGATCTCGATGCGGGGCGACGCGCCGGGGCGGCGGTACTTCAGGGCGTTGTCGATCAGGTTCTGGAACAGGCGCACCCCTTCGTTGCGCGAGACGACGATGCGTGGCCAGGTGCCGGTGATGCTCACGTCCGCGTCGCACTCCGCCACCGCCGGACCCAGGTACAGCAGGGCTTCGTCGACCAGTTCGCGGCTGTCCGCCTCCTGCATGGGTTCGCCCTTGCGGCCGATGCGCGAATACTCCAGCAGCGAGACGAGCATCTGGTCCATCCGCCGGCCGCCGTCCCGGATGAAGGCCATGAACTGCCGCACCTCCTCGTCCGCGACACCGGCGATCCGGCGCTCCAGCAACTGGGTGTAGCTGTTGATCATGCGCAGCGGCTGGCGCAGGTCGTGGGACACCACGTAGGCGAACTGTTCCAGTTCGGTGTTGGAGCGCCGCAGCTCGCGGTCCATTTCCTCGCGCGCGGTGACGTCGGTGAGGGAGACGACCACCCCATTGCCGCCGTCATCGCCCTTGCGGAACGGTTCGCAGGTGATGCTGATCCACGCGGTGCGGCCGCCGGGGCGGGGAAGGCCGATCAGCCGGTCGCGCTCCGGCTGTCCGGTGTGCAGGCAGCGCCGCACCGGCAGCGAGTCCGCAGGGAGCGGCGCCCCGTCCGGCCCGACGGCCTCCCACCCGGGATCCATGGCGGAGCGGTTGCGCAGGACGTCCGCCGGCATGTCGAGAATGCGTTCGGCGGCCGGGTTGCAGTCGGCGATGACGCCGGAGCCGTCGACGATGACGATGCCCTCCGACAGGGTGCCGACGACCGAGCGGTACAGTTCCTCCCGCTCCCGCAGGGCGCGCTGTGCGGCGTCGCGTTCGGTGATGTCGCGGAAGATGGTGACCGCGCCGGTCACCGCCCCGTTCTCCACCAGCGGGCGGCTCGTCACCTCGACCGGGAAGACCCGCCCCTGCCTGTCCATGAAGGATTCGATGCCCGAGAAATCCCGGCCGGTCAGGACGGTGCGGAAGATCGGGCAGTCCGCCAGCGCCAGCCCGTCGTTGCCGGCGTGGCTGTGGATCAGGTCGTGGATCGGCCGGCCCAGCAGGTCCGCGGCGGTGAAGCCGGTCATCCGGCAGGTTGCCCGGTTGACGAAGGTGGCCCTGCCCTGCCGGTCGAGGACGTACAGCCCCTCCCCCATGCCGTCGGCGATGGCGTTGAGCTGGCGGGTCCGCTCGAACAGGGTCCGGCGATCGACCTGCAGGCGGTATGCCAGGAAGAACGCCACCGCCACCAGCAGGACGGCCACCGTCACCTCCGTCAGGAAGACGGTCCACAGCTCCGCAACCGCGGTGGTCGGGCTGTAGGCGATGACGTAGGCCACCTGCCTGCCTTCGATGTCGCGGACCGGCAGAAATGAAACGGCCAGCGTCTCCCCGCCCGCGTTCACCGTGGTGGTGAAGGTGCCCCCGTCGGACATCCGCCGCTGCACGTCGGCGTCCGCGCGCAGCACGGCGGCGGCCTGTGCCACGGCGTGCGACGGCACCGGGGCCGGACGCTCCGCCGCGAGCCGGTCCTCTTCCCAGTAAGCGGGATGGAGGCCGGAGGGGTGGTAGAGCGCGCGCTGGCTTTCGAACAGGATGGGGGCGACGACGTCGGCGTTGAGCAGGAAGTCGAACTCCCGCCCCGCCTTCAGGATGCCCATGGCGTCGCGGATCGCCTCGAAGGACACGCTGATCTCGGCGCTGCCGAGATGCCGGCCTTCGAGAGCGAGGGGCCGGACGAAGCGGAAGCCTGAGATGATGCGGCCGGCCTCGAACCCGCTGACCGGCCGGTGCTCCCGGTTGACGATCCGGATGGAGGCACGGACGTCCATCAGCGGGTCGTCGGCCCGCTCGGGCCGGTGGAAGCGCAGGAAGCTGGTACCGTCGGCCCGGTGGAAATGGAACTGGTGGACGTTGTGCCGGGTGAGGGTGCGATAGGTGGGCAGCAGCATCCGGTACAGCGCGTCGCGCAGCCGATCGCGCTCCCCGGCGTCGTCCGCGGTGCTTCCCTCGGCGAACAGGCGGATCACCTCCCCACGGTCCAGCGTCTCGGAATGGAGCGTGTCCATGACCAGCACGTAGCGGTCGAGGGCCGCCCGATAGGCGGTCTCCAGAACGGCATCGTAGCCGGCAAGGTATCGGCCCTGCTTGTCCCGGGTCGTGTCATGGAGGAACAGGACGATGCCCGCCAGCAGTGCCAGGAAGGGCAGTGCGGTCTGCAACAGGATGACCCGCCGGATCCGGAGCAACGCGTCGTGCCCGCGTTCGCATCCGGCGTTTCCGATGGTCCCTGGTATTGCCACTGTGCTGTCCCCCGGCGGTGCTGTGGAAAACACTCCGCGTTGCCGTATCGTTGCCTCGCCGGGCGTGTCCGTCACCGCAGGATCACGGTGGCTCACCGTCGTCGGAATCGGTTCAGACTCTGTATCGATCCCTACGACGTTTGGCAGTGCGTCCGATTGACGCAACCGCGAGGAGTTATGGACCCTTGCGGGGCAGCGTGACGATGGTGACCCAGTACTGCTCGATCATCTTCATGGCGGCAATGAACTGTTCCACGTCCACCGGCTTCACGATGTAGCTCGACGCGCCCTTCGCGTAGGCGCGGTGGACGTCCTGGTCGAAATCGGAGGTGGTGAGGACGACCACCGGAATCCCCGCCGTCATCGGATCGCCCTTGATGGCGTCGAGGAACTCCAGACCGCTCATCCGCGGCATGTTGAGGTCGAGCAGGATGAGGTCGGGGCGCGGAGCGCCGGCCCGGCGCAGGAATTCCAGCGCCTCCACCCCGTCGGCCACATGGTGCAGGTCGACCAGGAGGCGGGCCTCGCGGAAGGCGATGCGGACGAGTTCGGCATCCGCCGGTTCATCCTCGACCAGCAGGATGGTGAAGTGCGGCTGATCTGGGCTCATGGACGGCTTTCCTGGCAGGAGGCGGAGCGGGGCGCCGCCGCAGGGGCGGCGCCGGTGTCGGGAAGGGTGAAGCGGAAGGCACTGCCGCGGCCGGCGCCCTCGGACTCCACGGTGATCGTGCCGCCGTGCCGTTCGACGATCCGGCGGCAGATGGCCAGCCCGATGCCGGTGCCTTCGTAGGCGTCGCGCACGTGCAGGCGCTGGAACACCTTGAACAGGCGCCCGAACTGGGCGGGGTCGATGCCGATGCCGTTGTCCCGCACCGTGAACTCCCACGCCCCGGCGACCGGCCGCACCGACAGGTCCACCACCGGCGGGAACCCCGGTGCGCGGTACTTGACGGCGTTGCCGATCAGGTTCTGGAACAGGCGCACCGCCTCGTTGCGGCTGGCGCGGACCGTGGGCCAGTCCCCTTCGATGGTCACGCGGGCGCCGGCCTCGGCGATGGCGGGGGACAGGAAGCGGATCGCCTCGTCCGCCAGGGCGCGGCTGTCCAGATCCTCCATCGGTTCGCCGCCGCGGCCGACGCGCGAATACTCCAGCAGCGACACCAGCATCTGGTCCATGCGCCGGGCGCCGTCGCGGATGAAGCCCATGAACTCCCGCACCGAGGTGTCGCCGCTGTCGCCGAGGGACCGCGCCAGAAGCTGGGTGTAGCTGCTCACCATCCGCAGCGGCTGGCGCAGGTCGTGGGACACCACGTAGGCGAACTGCTCCAGATCGGCGTTGGAGCGCGCCAGGTCGTCCACGGCCGCCTTCAGCTCCGAGATGTCGGCGAAGGTCACCACGGCGCCGGCGTCCGCGCCGACGCCGTGCACCGGCTCCACCTTGAGACGGATCGGCAGGGGCTCGCCCGACTTGCGCCAGAACACCTCTTCCGTCTCGCGCGAGGCGCCGTCCTCCAGCGTCCGGCGGACCGGACATTCCCCGTGGGGATAGGGGGAGCCGTCGGGGCGCCGGTGGTGGAACAGGGCGTGCTGGTCGTGGCCGACCACCTCGTCCCGCGTGAAGCCCAGCATGCGCAGGGCCGCCGGGTTGATGAACGTGCACAGTCCCTGCCGGTCCACCCCATAGACCCCTTCGCCCAGCGACGACAGCAGCGTCTGGAAGCGGTGGCGGGCCGCCCGTTCGCGGCCCAGCGCCACCATCAGCACCGCCGCCGACCCGGCGGCCACCAGGCCGGCGGCGGCCAGGGCGCTCAGCACCGTCCCCCAATGCCGCCACAGGTCGGCCCGGGTCACGTCGGGGGCCCGGTCGAAGGGGGGCAGGCGCAGGGTGCGCGCCAGCTCCTCCACCGGCAGGTAGTCGGCCGGGATGGTGTAGCCGTGGATGCCCGCCGCCACCGCTGCGGGGTGGTCCGGCTCCAGCGCGAACAGGGCGGCGGCGACGCGGCGCACCACCCGCTCGTTCACGTGAGGCAGGGCGAAGACGGGCCATTCGGGATAGAGCCGGGTGGATACCCGGTGCGGGAAGCCGGGCACCGCCCGTTCGTTGATGAGGCGCAGGCGTCCCGGCGCCACCTTGCCGCTGCGCTCCCAATGCTCCAGGACGCCGTTGCGCACGAAGGCGGCGTCGGCGCGCCCGTCCAGCACGGCCTGCACCGCGGTGTCGTGCTGCCCCACCTCCACCACCGTCGCATCGGCCGGCAGGCGGACGCCGGCTTCCAGCAGCTCCAGGGCCTGCGCCCGGTAGCCTCCGATGTGCTCGGTGCTGGGGGCGGCGATGATCCGGCCGCGCAGGTCGGCCGGACGGGTCAGGTCGGTCCGCCGATCCTCCACCAGGATGGCACCGCCCAGGCGGTCGAGTGCCCGGCCGTCGTAGGATTCGACGAGGGTGGCGATGACCCCGGTCAGCGGCTGCCGGCCGCGGCTGACGATGAAGTGGTTGGGGTTGGTGGTGACGATGTCGAGGCTGCCGTCGGCGATGCGCTCATGGATACCGTCGAGCGGCAGCACCTCCAGCCGGACCCGGAGGTCGGGCAGGGCGTCGTTCAGGTAATCGGCCAGGGGCCGGTATTTGGCCCGTGTGCGTTCCTCCCCCAGATAGGCGAAGACGCCGAAGCGCAGTTCGGCGGCCCCATTCCCGGCCCGGGCGACGGCCGGCAGCAGGCAGACGGCGAGCAGCAGGGCGCAGGACGCCGGGAACCATCGGGATAACGCAGCCACGACCGAACCCATCGCCCCTGTCCCGGATCGCCGGCTTTAATTCAATGTTTAGTGATATCTAACGCGACCGTACGGAATGGGGCATTGAGATGGATCATTGGCCCGCTCAACCAACCGGGCCGGCGACCAGGTGGATGAAGGAGCCGGCGGCGAGCCCCCGCCGCCCGCCGACGGGGCCCAGATCGGTGCCGTCCGCGGCGGTGCAGGCGAACAGGGGGGCGTCGCCGCCGGTGTCCACGGTGGTGGCGTAATGGAACTCGTGCCCGGTCAGCACGCTGCCGGCGGGACCCGGCGGGGCGTCGGCCAGCAGGCGCGCCCACCGGTAGCCGAGATGCAGACGCCGCCGCGCGAAGGAGGTGCGCACCCCCAGCAGCCCGGCCATGGGGTGCACGGTGCCGTCGGCGTCCTCCAGCGTCGCACCCATGGCCATGTAGCCGCCGCACTCCCCGTAGACCGGGCGGGTTGCGGCGAAGGCGCGCAGCCCGTCGCGCCAGCGCGCCGCCGCGGCGAGGCGGCCGGCGTGCAGCTCCGGGTAGCCGCCGGGAAGGAAGGCGGCGTCGGCGTCGGCCGGCGGCGGCTCGTCGGCCAGCGGCGAGAAGAACAGCAGTTCGGCCCCCGCCCGTCGCCAGCCGTCCAGCAGATGGGGGTAGGCGAAGGCGAAGGCGATGTCGCGGGCGACCGCGATCCGCTGCCCGAACGGCCGCACCGCCGGGCCGCGGGCGGCCGCACCCGCCGTCGCCACCGCGGCCGGCGCGGCCAGGGCGACCACCCGGCCCGGGTCCACATGCGCCGCCACCAGCCGGCCCAGCCGTTCCAGGTGACCGGCCAGGCCCGCGGTCTCCTCCGCCTGGACGAGGCCGAGGTGGCGCTCCGGCAGGCTCAGGGACGGGTCGCGGGGCAGTGCGCCCAGCACGGGAATGCCGGTCTCGGCCATCGCCTCCTCGACCATGGCGCGGTGGCGCGGGCTGCCGACGGCGTTCAGGACCACGCCGGCGATGCGCACGCCGGGGCGGTGGCCGGCGAAGCCGCGCACCAGGGCGGCGGCGGAATGGGACTGGCCGCGCACGTCGACCACCAGCACCACCGGCCACCCCGTCCGCATGGCGATGTCGGCGGTGGAGCCGGTGCCGCCCGGTCCCGGCCCGGCCGCACCGTCGAACAGCCCCATCACCCCCTCGCACACCACCAGATCCGCTCCCGCCCCGGCCCGCACCACCAGCGCGTCCAGCAGGGCCGGCGGCATGGCCCAGCCGTCCAGGTTGACGCCGGGGCGGCCGGTGGCGGCGGCGTGGAAGCCGGGGTCGATGTAGTCCGGCCCGACCTTGGCGGCGGCGACCGCCACGCCGCGGGCGCGCAGGGCCGCCAGCAGGCCCAGCGTCAGCGTCGTCTTGCCCGAGCCCGAGGCCGGCGCGGCGATGATCACGCCCGGCGGCGGCATCACCCCATGGACGGCGGCGGCGGCTTGGCTTAGATCGTGGGCAGGCGGCAGGTCGGACGGGGCCATGGCGGAACGCTCAGACGGCGAGGACGGGACGGACGGGGGCGGCGGCGCGGATGGCGGGCGGCCGCTGCGCTACGGCTGGACGACGGGCACCTGCGCCGCCGCCGCCGCCGGTGCGGCCGCCGCGGCGCTGTTCGGCGGCGGCTTTCCCGACCCGGTGACGGTCACCCTGCCGGGCGGGCAGACGCCGTCCTTCGCGCTGGCCCGCGCGGAGCGCGGCGACGGCTGGGCGGCGGCCGGCGTGATCAAGGACGCCGGCGACGACCCCGACGTCACCCACGGCGCCCTGGTGTGCGCCCGCGTCAGCCGCGGCGCGCCCGGCGGCGGCGTCACCTTCCGTGCCGGCGAGGGGGTGGGCACCGTCACCCGCCCCGGCCTGCCGCTGGCGGTGGGTGAGCCGGCCATCAACCCGGTGCCGCGCGCCATGATCCGCCGCGCCGTGGAGGACGCGGCGGCGCGGGCCGGCGTGCCCGCCGACGCGGTGGTGGAGGTCTCCATCCCCGGCGGGGAGGCGCTGGCGCGCCGCACCATGAACGGCCGCCTGGGCATCGTCGGCGGCCTGTCGATCCTGGGCACCACCGGCATCGTCGTGCCCTATTCGTGCAGCGCCTGGATCGCGTCCATCCACCGCGGCATCGACGTGGCGCGGGCGGCCGGCATCGGCCATGCGGCGGCCTGCACCGGCTCCACCTCCGAAGCGGCGGCGGTGCGGCGCCACGGGCTGCCGGAGGTGGCGCTGATCGACATGGGTGACTTCGCCGGCGGCACGCTGAAATACCTGCGCCGCCACCCCGTGCCGCGGCTGACCCTGGCCGGCGGCTTCGCCAAGCTGAGCAAGCTGGCGCAGGGCCACCTGGACCTGCACTCCAGGCGCAGCCGCATCGACACCGACTGGCTGGCCGACCGGCTGGCCGAACTGGGGGCCGGGCCGGAGCTGGCGGCGGCGGCGCGCGGCGCCAACACCGCCGCGCAGGTGCTGGGCATGGCGCAGGGCGCCGGCCTGCCGCTGGGCGACCGCGTGGCGGCGCTGGCGCAGGGGGTGGCGCTCGGCGTGCTCGACGGCGCGCCGGTGGCGGTGGAGGTGCTGGCGGTCGACCGCGCCGGCGCCGTCGCCGGGGTGGCGGACTGGCGCGGCCCCGGCTGCCCCGGCAGCCCCGGTCACGAGCCGAGCCCGCGGTAGCGGCGCAGGTGCGACCCGTCATAGAGGGCGCTGCACCGGAAATCCCCGGACTCCAGCACCGGCCCCACCAGGATGAGCGCCGTGCGCTCCATGGGGGCGGCGGCGACCTGCCCGGCGATGGTGGCGAGCGTGCCGGTCACCACCCGCTCGTCGGGCCAGGAGGCGCGGTAGACCACGGCCACCGGGCAGTCCGCCCCGTAGAGGGGCAGCAGCCGCTCCGCCATCCGGTCCAGCACGTGGATCGACAGATGGATGGCCAGCGTGGCGCCGGACGCCCCCAGCACCTCCAGCGTCTCGTTGGCCGGCATGGCCGAGGCGCGCCCCTCGGTGCGGGTGAGGATCACGGTCTGCCCCACCTCCGGCAGCGTCAGCTCGCGCCCCAGGGCGGCGGCGGCGGCGGCGAAGGCGGGCACGCCGGGGGTGATGGTGTAGGGGATGCCCAGGGCGCGCAGGCGCCGCGTCTGCTCCCCCAGCGCGCTGTAGACCGACAGGTCGCCCGAATGCAGGCGCGCCACGTCCTGCCCCGCGGCGTGCGCCCGCTCGAACTCCGCGACGATGGTGTCGAGGGTCATGGGGGCGGTGTCGACGATGCGGGCGCCCGGCGGGGCGTGGGCCAGGATCTCCCGCGGCACCAGGGAGCCGGCGTAGAGGCACACCGGGCAGGCGGCGATCAGGTCGCGGCCGCGGATGGTCAGCAGGTCCGGGGCGCCGGGGCCGGCGCCGATGAAGTGGACGGTCATGGCGCGGTCTCCGGCCGGGCGAGCGCGCAGGTGGCGCGCGGGGTGGACAGGCGGGGCAGCAGCAGCCGGCCGGCCGGGCCGGCCCCGGCGAGCGCCGCCGCCTCGGCGACCGAGGGCAGGCCGACCGCCGCGGCGACGCGGGGCGAGCGGGTGACGCAGCGGTCCGCCACGGCGGCCAGCGCCGCATCGGGCAGGAAGCGCAGGGGCAGGGCCAGCAGGGCGGCGGCGGCCGGCAGTCCCGCCTCGCCGCGCTTGCGCTCCGGCGCGAACAGCACGGCGGCGGCGCGGGCGGCGCCGTCCAGGCCGGCGGCGTCGAAGGCGGCGCGGACCAGCCCGGCGATCTCCGCCCCGGGGCAGCCGCGGCGGCAGCCCAGGCCGGCGGCGATCACGGCGCCCCCCATGGCTTGTCGGCCCGCCACAGGGTGATCGGCGACAGCGGCCGCCAGCCGAGGAAGCCGCCCAGCGGCTCCGCCCGGCTGACCGCCACCCGCGTCAGCGTGCCGCCCAGCCGGGCCGCGGCGGCGGCGAGGACCGCCTCGCCCTCCACCGTGACGGCGTTGGCGCACAGCCGGCCGCCGGGGGGCAGGGCGGCCCAGCACGCCTCGATCACGCCGGGCACGGTCACGCCGCCGCCGATGAACACCGCGTCAGGGGCGGGCAGGCCGGCCAGGGCGTCCGGCGCGCGGCCCTGCACCAGTTCCAGCCCCGGCACGCCGAAGGCGGCGGCGTTGGCGGGGATGCGCGCCGCCCGGTCGGGGCGCGCCTCGATGGCGACGGCGCGGTTGGCGGGGTCGGCCAGCATCCATTCCACCGCCACCGAGCCCGAGCCGGCGCCGACGTCCCACAGCCGCTCGCCGCGGCGCGGCGCCAGCAGGGACAGGGTGAGGGCGCGCACCTCGCGCTTGGTGATCTGGCCGTCGTGGGCGAACCACGCGTCGGGCAGGCCGGGGGTGCGGGGCAGGGCCCGCGCGCCCGGCGCCGCGACGCAGTCGATGGCGACGGTGTTGAGGTCGGCCGCGCGCTCCACCGCGGACGCCGCCGCGGTGGTCTCCCACACCCGCTCGTGCGGGCCGCCCAGGCGTTCCAGCACCACCAGGCGCGAGGCGGCGAAGCCGTGGGCGCGCAGCAGCGCGGCCAGGCGGGCCGGCGTCGCGCCGTCCCAGCTCAGCGCCAGCAGCCGGGCGCCCGGTTGCAGATGGGGTAGCACCAGCTCGGCCGGTCGGCCGTGCACCGACAGGCAGACCGTGTCCTGCAACGCCCAGCCCAGGCGGGCGGCCGCGAGGCTGAAGGCGGAGGGGGCCGGGACGACCAGCGTCTGCGCCGCCGGCACGGCGCGCCCCAGCGTCGTGGCGATGCCGTACCAGCAGGGATCGCCGCTGGCCAGCACGCACACCGGCCGGCCGCGCCGCGCCAGCAGGGCCGGCAGGGCGTCGGTCAGCGGCGACGGCCAGGCGAGCCGCGCCTGCCCCGGCCGCTCCGGCACCAGGTCCAGGTGGCGCGCCCCGCCGGCCAGCAGCTCGGCCCGCTCCACCAGCGCGCGCGCGGCGGGGGACAGCCCGTCCCAGCCGTCCTCGCCGATGCCGACGACCGACAGCCAGCGCTCCGCCGGCGGGGAGGATGTGCTAATCATGGGCGGTCTCGATGGCGGGGGGCGGCGGTGCGATGAAGGTCCTGATTCTCGGCGGCACGACGGAGGCGACGGCGCTGGCCCGCCGGCTGGCCGGCAATCCCCGCATCGCCGCGACGGTGTCGCTGGCCGGGCGCACCGCCAACCCGGTGTTGCCGCCCCTGCCCACCCGCATCGGCGGCTTCGGCGGCGTCGACGGCCTGGCGGCGTGGCTGGCGGAGCAGGGGGTCGCCGCGGTGGTGGACGCCACCCATCCCTTCGCCGCGCGCATCTCCGCCAACGCCGTCGCGGCCTGCGGGCGGCTGGGGGTGCCGCTGCTGGTGCTGGGCCGCGCCCCCTGGACGGCGCAGCCGGGCGACCGCTGGATCGCCGTTCCCGACATGGCGGCGGCGGCGGCGGCCCTGCGCGGCCTCGGCGAGCGGGTGTTCCTGACGGTGGGCCGGCAGGAGCTGGCGCCCTTCGCGGCGGTGCCGGAGAAGCACTACCTGATCCGCACCGTGGATCCGCCGGACCCCATGCCGGCGCTGCCCCGATTCACCCTGCTGCTCGACCGCGGCCCCTTCGCGCCGGACGCGGAACTGGCCCTGCTGGAGGAGCACCGCATCGACGCGGTGGTCAGCAAGAACAGCGGCGGCACCGCGACGCGGGCCAAGCTGGACGCGGCGCGCCGGCGCGGCATTCCCGTGGTGATGGTGGACCGCCCGCCGCCCGGCCCGGCCCCCGTCGTGCACGACCCCGCGGCGGCGGCGGCGTGGCTGGAGCGCCGGGAGGCGGCGCCCGGCGGCGGTGCCGGCGGCCACGCTCACCCCCCGGTGCCGTAGCGGCGCGGGGTGTAGACCCGGGCGCCGCCGGGGCCGGCAAGGGTGCGGGTGTGGGAGGAGCCGACGATCACCACCGTGCTCATGTCCGCCGCGGCGGGGTCGGCGGCGGCCAGGGTGGTGACGGTCAGCCGCTCGTCCGGGCGCCCGATGGCGCGGCCGAGGATGACCGGCGTGGCGGGGTCGCGCACGGCGCGCAGGGCGTCGAAGGCGGCGCCGAGCTGCCAGGGGCGGGCCCGCGACACCGGGTTGTAGAGGGCGATCACGAAATCCGCCTCCGCCGCCAGGCGCAGACGGCGCAGCACCACATCCCACGGCTTCAGGTTGTCGGACAGGGAGATGGCGCAGAAATCGTGCCCCAGCGGCGCCCCGGCCCGCGCCGCCGCCGCCTGCATGGCGGTGATGCCGGGGCACACCCGCACCTCCACGTCGCGCCGGCCGGTGCCGCCGGCTTCGGCGTCCAGGGCCTCGTACACCGCCGCCGCCATGGCGAAGACGCCGGGATCGCCGCCCGACACCACCGCCACCCGCCGCCCGCCGGCGGCCAGGTCCAGGGCGAGGCGGGCGCGGTCCAGCTCCACCCGGTTGTCGGAGGCGTGGCGGACCTGCGGCCCGGCGGGCACGCGGTCCAGATAGGGGCCGTAGCCCACGAGGTCCTCGGCCTCGGCCAGCTCGCGCGCCGATTCCGGCGTCAGCCAGTCGGAACCGCCCGGCCCCAGCCCGACGACGACGACGCGGCCGGCGCTCATCGCCGCAGCCCCCGGCCGGGGATCAGCACCATGGAGAAGTAGGGGGCGCCGTCCTCCGGCGCCTCGGCCAGGGGCAGCATGCGCTGGTCGGCCATGGTGCCGCGCTCCACGTACCAGGCGCGCGCCTCCAGCCCGGCCGCCCGCACGGCGCGGCGCACCTTGGGCAGGTTGTGGCCCAGCTTCATCACCACCGCGGCGTCGGCGGTGCCGAGGGCCCGCACCAGCTCCTCCTCCCCCAGCGTGCCGGGGATGACCGACAGCACGTCGTCGCGCATGGTCAGCGGCGTGGGCAGCAGCGCCGCGCAGCCGGCCATCGAGGTGACGCCCGGCACCACCTCCACCGGGAAGCGCCCGGCCAGGCGCAGGAACAGGTGCATGAACGAGCCGTAGAAGAACGGATCCCCCTCGTTGAGCGCCACCACCGAGCGCCCGGCCGCGAGGTGGGCCGCCACCTCGGCCGCCGAGCGGTCGAAGAATTCCTCGATCTGCCGGCCGTAGTCGGGATGCTCCACCGGCAGTTCCGTGGTGACCGGATAGACCAGCGGCAGCTCGGTGTGCTCGTCGGTCAGGAACGCGCCGGCGATGCGGCGGGCGTTGCCGCGGCTGCCGCGCTTGCAGAAATAGGCCACCACCGGGCAGGCGCGCAGCACGCGCACGGCCTTCAGGGTCATCAGCTCGGGATCGCCGGGGCCGGTGCCGATGCCGTAGAAGGTGCCGGTGGGGATGGGTGGGGTGCTCATTCGTCCTCGCTCGCCAGCGCGTTGACCGCGGCCGCCGCCATGGCGCTGCCGCCCCGCCGTCCGCGCACGGCGAGATAGGGGATGCCGAACCCGGCGGCGGCCAGCGCGTCCTTGCTCTCGACGGCACCGACGAAGCCCACGGGGAAGCCCAGGATCGCCGCCGGGCGCGGCGCGCCGTCGGCCAGCAGCTCCAGCAGGCGGAACAGGGCCGTCGGCGCGTTGCCGATGGCCACCACCGACCCGGCAAGGTGCGGCCGCCACAGCTCCAGCGCCGCGGCGGAGCGGGTGTTGGCGATGCTCCGCGCCAGATCCGGCACGGCGGGGTCGCGCAGCGTGCACAGCACGGCGTTGCCGGCCGGCAGGCGGGCGCGGGTGATGCCGTGGGCGACCATCTCGCTGTCGCACAGCACGGGGGCGCCGTCCTTCAGCGCCGCCCGCCCGGCCGCCGCCACGTCGGGCGAGAACATCAGGTCGGCCGCCACGTCCACCATGCCGCAGGCGTGGATGACGCGCACCGCCACCGGCTTCAGGTCGTCGGGCAGGTGGTCCAGTACCGCCTCCGCCCGGATGGTGGCGAAGGACCGGCGGTAGATCGCCGCCCCGTCGCGGATGTAGTCGTAGGGTGAATCAGGCACCGGGCGGCTCCTCGCGGGCGAACAGGCGGTCGATCTCGGGCGCCAGGCGGGCCAGCGCCGCATCGGCGTCCTCCCCGGGACGGCGGTTGGCACGCAGCAGCCGGTCCAGCGCCGCCACCGCCGCCACCGCCGCGGCCGGGTCCAGCGCGCGGGCGCGCACCGGGCCGCCGGGGGAGGCCAGCACGCCCAGGTCGTAGCGGCCGTCCTGTGCGCTCAGGGTGACGCCGGCGGGGCCGGGGCGGGCGCAGCCCTTGGCGCAGCCGGAGACGTGCAGGGTGCCGCCGGCGGCGATCAGCGCCGGGGCCGCCGCCACCAGGGCCAGGGCGTCGGCGTGGGTGTCGGTGGTGCCGACGTCGCAGCCCGCGGCCCCGCTGCATGCGGTCGCCGCCAGGCGCGGGTCGCCGTCGTCGAGAACGCCGCCGGCCGCCCGGGCGGCCTCTGCCGCGGCGCCGCCGGCACCGGGCAGCAGCAGCGCCCGCCACGGGGTCAGCCGCAGCTCCCCGGTGCCGTGCGCGTTGGCCAGATCGGCCATGGTCTCCAGCGTCGCCGCGGTGAGCCGGCCGAAGGGAAAGGCGACGCCCAGCCAGCCCGGCCGCACCCCGAGCACGGTGCGCACCGGCCGCTCCGGCGCGGCGGTGTCGGTTAGGGGCTCCAGGCCGGGGATGCGGGCGCGCAGCGCCGCCGCCCCCGCCGCGGCCACCAGCCCGGCCATGCGGCGCGGCGGCTCGGGCAGGGCGGCGCGCAGGTCCAGGAAGGCGATGGCGGCGGCGGCGGCCACGTCGGGCACCGCCCCGGGGGTGCACAGGCCCAGCAGTGCGGCGTCCGCCAGGGTGCCGCCGGCGGCCACCCGCAGACGCGGCCCCGCCGGGGTCGCCACGGCGTCGAAGCGCAAGTCGGTGCGGCTGTCGGCCAGATGGGCGCGCCCGCCGCCGTCCACCACGAAGCCGAACTTGGGCGGCAGCCGGTGCAGGGCGGCGTCGGCCGCCAGACGGGCGTCGAGGGCGAGCGCCGGCGCCCGCACGTCCAGCACGGCGTCGGCGTCGATGCCGGCGGCGGGGGCGGTCAGCACGTTGCGCACGGCCTCGCTCACCGCGTCGGCGGCCAGCAGGCCCAGCGCGTCCAGCCCGGCGGTGACCGCCGGCAGGGTGGCGGCGGTGACGCCGCGGATCTGCAGGTTGCCGCGGTGGCTCAGCTCGATCAGGCCGTTGCCGTGGGCGGCGGCCAGGGCGGCCAGGGCGGCGATGCGCCGCGCCGCGGCGGCGGGCAGCACGCCGGCCGGCACCCGCACCCGCACCAGCAGCCCGTCCCCCACCATCATGGGGGCGACCGCGCCGGGGCAGGCGCCGCGCCGGCGCGGCCGCGGCCCGGCGGCGGCGGGCAGCGCGGTCATGACAGGCCCTCGCGGCGGCGGTGCAGCGCGTGGGCGGTGTGGTTGCGCCGGGGATGCCACAGGCCGCGCCCCAGCGCATCCTCCAGCCGGTCCAGCACATGGCGCGCGGCGGCGGGGTTGGCCTCGATCAGGAAGTCCCAGACGGCGTCGTCGTCCACATAAGCCTCGTGCAGCAGGTCGAAATGATGGTCGCGCACGGCGCGCGTGGTCGCCGCGAAGGCGAACAGCGCCTCCACCGTCGCCGCCAGCTCCGCGGCACCGCGGTGGCCGTGGCGCATCATGCCGGCGATCCAGCGCGGGTTGGCGGCGCGTCCGCGCAGGGTGCGGGCGATCTCGTCCCCCAGCGTGCGCACCGTCAGCCGGTCCGGCTCGGCGCTGTCCAGGTGATAGAGGGTCGGCGCCGCGTCGTCCAGGGCGGCGGCCGCGGCGAAGCCGCCCTGGTACTGGTAATGGCCGTCGTGGGACAGCACGTCGTGCTCCCGCTGGTCCTGGTGGTGGATCAGCCCGTCGGCGCCGCCGACGCGGCGGCGGAACAGGGCGGGCAGCGCCACGCCGTCGAGGCCGGCGCCGTAGGCGTGACAGCCCCCCTCCAGATAGGCGGTGCCGAAGGCGGCGCGGTCGCGCCACTCGCCGCGGGCGATCATCCCCGACAGGGCCGTGCCGTAGCCGCCCGGCGCGGCGCCGAAGACGCGGGCGGCGGCGCGGCGCGCCGCGTCCCCGGCGGCCAGGCCGGCGCCGGCCAGCTCCGCCGTCTCGCGCCGGACGGCGGCGGCCAGGGGGTTGGTCTCACCGTCCTCGTCCTCCAGGGCGGCGACGGCGCGCACCGCCTGGTCGAACAGGGCGATCTGCTGCGGGAAGACGTCGCGGAACAGGCCGGAGATGCGCAGGGTGACGTCGACGCGCGGCCGGCCCAGCACGCCGGCCGGCAGGATCTCGAACCCGGTGACCCGGCCCGAGCCGCCCTCCCACAACGGGCGCACGCCGAGCAGGGCCATGGCCTGGGCCAGCTCGTCGCCGCCGGTGCGCATGGCCGGCGTCCCCCAGCAGTCCACCACCAGGCGCTGCGGCCACGCCCCGTGGTCCTGCAAATGGCGGGTGAGCAGCGCGTCGGCCGCCTGCCAGCCCAGCGTCCAGGCGGACGGCGTCGGCACCGCGCGGGGGTCCATGGCGAAGAGGTTGCGCCCGGTCGGCAGGGCGTCGGCCCGCCCGCGCGCCGGCGAGCCGCCGGGGCCGGGGGCGATGAAGCGCCCGTCCAGCCCGTCCAGCAGCGCCGCCATCTCCCGCTCCGCCGAGGCGTCCAGGCGCGGCGCCAGCTCCGCCGCCACCGCGCCGAGCACGGCGGCGGTGCGCGTCCAGTGCGGCCGCGGCGCGGCGCGGCCGGCCACCAGCTCCACCGCCATGCGGTCCAGTGCCGCGCGCACGTCGGCGACGGTGCGCGCCCGTTCGCCGGGCAGGGGCGGGCCGTCCCACGGCGTGCCGGGCGGGGCGGTGAACAGGCTGTCCGTCGGCAGGCCCAGATCGGCGGCCAGCGCCCGCGGCAGGGCGGCATCCTCCCCGTCGCCGCGGCGGCGGGGGAAGCGGGCGACGGCGGCCAGCAGGCGGGCGCGGGCGCCGGCGTCGGGGGCGGCGCCGAAGACGTGCAGGCCGTCGCGGATCTGCATCTCCTTGACGTCGCAGAGGTGGGCGTCGATGCGCGCGAGCACGGCGTCGGGGTCGTCGCCGGGGGAGAGGTTGCAGTCCGCCGCCACGCCGGACCGCCAGGCCAGATCAAGGATCGTCTCGCGCAGCACGCCGAGCCGGCGCGGGTCCAGCCCGTCCGCCTGGGCGTATTCGTCGATGGCCTGCTCCAGCTCGGCCAGCGGGCCGTGCAGGCCGGCCTGCACCGGCGGCGGCGTCAGGTGGCCGATCAGCACGGCGCCGATGCGCCGGCGCGCCTGCACCCCCTCGCCGGGGTTGTTGACGATGAAGGGGTAGAGGCAGGGCAGGGGGCCGCCGATGATCTCCGGCCAGCACTCCGCCGACAGGGCCACCGCCTTGCCGGGCAGCCACTCCAGGGTGCCGTGGGCGCCCATCTGGACCAGCGCGTGGATGCCGACGGCCCGGCGCAGCCAGGCGTAGAAGGCGGCGTAGCCATGGCCGGGCGGCGTCTCGGGGTCATGGTGCTGCGCCGTGGTCAGCGGCCCGTCGCCGCGGCTCGGCTGCACCGCCACCACGACGGCGCCGCAGCGCACGGCGCGGAAGCGGAAGGCGCCGTCGGTGACCAGCGGGTCGGCCGCCGCCTCGCCCCGGACGGCTGTGATGCGCCGGCGCACGGCGGCGGGCACCAGGGCGTGATAGTCGGCGAGCGACAGGGCGGCCTCCGCCGCGCCGGCGGCGAGCGCCCGCATCAGCGCCGCCCCGTCGGCCGGCGCCCCCGCCACCCCGTAGCCGGCGGCGCGCAGCGCGTCGAGGACCGCCGTCACGCTGGCCGGGGTGTCGAGGCCGACGGCGTGGCCGGTGCCGGCCCCCGCCGACCCGGCACCGGGGTAGTCGGACAGCACCAGCGCCAGCCGCCGGTCGGCCCGCGGCGTGCGCGCCAGGCGCACCCAGGCGGCGGCGAGGTCGGCGGTGAAGGCGATGCGGTCGGCCACCGGCCGGCTCGCCACCTCGGCGAACTGCAGGTCGGGGTCGGGCTCTCCCGCCGCCTTGAAGGCGACGGCGCGCACGGGGATGCGCCCGTCCATCTCGGGCAGCACCACGTTCATGGCGAGGTCGGAGGGGCCGAGCCCGCGCAGGGAGCCGCGCCACGCCGCCTCGCCGCCGGTGGACAGCACCACCTGGAGCACCGGCGCTCCGGCGGCGTCCAGGGGTGTCCCGTCCTCCCCCGGCACCTGCGCGGAGAATCCCGTGGCGTTCAGCACCACGCCGGGCCGCAGGGCCGCCAGCGTGCGGCGCATCCAGGCCGCCGCGTCCGGCTCCTTCAGGGAGGAGACGTGGTAGAGGCGGGGCGCCAGCGCGCGCTCCGCCAGGGCGTCGGCCAGGGCGTGGATCGGCGCCAGATCGCCGGCCAGCAGATAGGCGCGGTAGAACACCAGCGCCGCGGCGGGCGCGTCCGCCGGCACGGCGCCGCGCCAGCCGTCGTAGAGGCCGAAGCGCGGCACCGGCGCCGGCTCCGCCCACGCCAGCGGCGTGCCGGCCAGGGTGGCGGCGTAGGCCAGCAGGTTGGCCATGTTGTCCGGCCCGCCCTCGGCGAAGTAGCCGAAGAGGCGCCGGGTGACCTCCGGCGGCACCGTGCCGTGGGATTCCAGCGCCGGGTCGGGCCGCCCGTCGCCCGGCAGCACGGCCAGCGCCGCCCCGGTCTCCCGGCAGGCGGCGGCCACCTGCTCCAGCCCGTAGCGCCAGTAGCCGGCGCCGCCCAGCAGGCGCAGCACCACCACCTTCGCCGTGCGGATCACCGCATCGACGTAGAGGTCCACCGACAGCGGGTGGCCGAGCTGGCCGAGGGCGACCAGACGCAGCGACGGCCGCCGGTCGGCGCCGACCGCCCGGGCGGCGGCGGCGAGCGCGCCGAGGTCGCTGTCGGAGAAGGACAGCACCACCAGGTCCGCCGGGCGGTGTCCCAGGTCGACGGCCTGCGGCGCCGCCTCCAGCGACTCCTGGCGGGTGGCGAGGAGGTGCATGGCTCAGCCGGCGAGCGCCGCCTCCACCGCCGCGCGGTCCAGACCGGTTTCGCCGATCACCACCAGGCGGCCGGTGCGCTCCTCTCCCGGCTTCCACAGGCGGTCGTAGTGGGCCTGGATGCGCGCGCCCACACCCTGCACCAGCAGCCGCATGGGCTTGCCCGGCACGGTGACGAAGCCCTTCAGGCGCAGCACGCCGTGGGCGGCGGCGACGGCGCGCAGCCGCTCCGCCAGGGCGTCGGGGTCGGGCTGCGGCGCCAGCTCCACCACGAAGCTGGTGAAGTCGTCGTGGTCGTGGTCGCCGTCGTCCTCGTGGTGGCTCCGGCGGCGGTCCAGGTCGTCCTCCGCCGCCGCGCCGAGGCCCAGCAGCACGCGCGGATCCGCCCGGCCGCCGGCCGTGTGGACCAGCCGGGGCCGGTGGGGCAGGGCGTCGCGGATCAGCGCCTCCACCCGCGCCAGCCCGTCGGCGTCCACCAGGTCGGTCTTGTTGACGACGATCAGGTCGGCGCAGAGGATCTGGTCCTCGAACACCTCCTCCACCGGCGTCTCGTGGTCGACCGTGCCGGCGTCGCGGCGCTGCGCCTCCAGCGCCGCGGGGTCGGGGGCGAAGCGCCCCTCGGCGGCGGCGGCGGCGTCGACCACCGCCACCACCCCGTCGACGGTGACCCGGGTCTTCACCGCCGGCCAGTTGAAGGCGCGGACCAGCGGCTTGGGCAGGGCCAGGCCCGAGGTCTCGATGATGATGTGCTCGGGCGGGTGCGGGCGGGCCAGCAGCGCCTCGATGGCGGGCACGAAGTCGTCGGCGACGGTGCAGCACAGGCAGCCGTTGGCCAGCTCGATCACGTCGTCGTCGCGGCAGCCTTCGATGCCGCAGGCGCGCAGGATCTCGCCGTCGACGCCGACGTCGCCGAACTCGTTGACGATGAGCGCCAGGCGGCGCCCGTCGGCCTGCTCCAGCAGGCTGCGGATCAGCGTCGTCTTGCCGGCGCCGAGGAAGCCGGTGACGACGGTGGCGGGGACCTTCGCGCTGAGCGCGGCGGCGGTCGGAGCGGCGGGCATGGGCGGTGCTTCCGGCAGGGGGCGGGGGTCAGCGGGCGTCGTCCGGCAGCAGCCGGCTCATCAGCGCGCCGCAGGCGGCACCCAGCACCGCCCAGAACAGGGCGGCGACGCCGATGGACACGGCGGCGAAGCGGGCCGCCAGCTCCGGCGGGGTCAGGCTGCCCACCGGCTCCGCATGGGGCGCCCCGATCAGGTGCGGCAGCGCCGCCACCGCCAGGGCCGCGATGACCCACGCGGGACGGCGCGCGAAGGCGGCGGCCAGCAGCGCCGCCGCCGCGGTCAGGGCCGCGGCCAGCCACCACGCCTGGCGGGCCGCCAGCTCGGCGGTGGCGGTGCCCGGCAGTTCCGGCGGCAGACCGAAGGCCGGCGCCAGGGTGAAGGCGACGAAGCCGCCGGCCCCCCACAGGACGCCGCGGCGCAGGTTCACCGGCGCCCCGATCAGCAGCATGGCGGCGGCGAGCAGCAGCCCGTAGCCGCTGCCGATGACCAGGTTGGTCAGCACGGTCAGCCCCACGCGCGCCGCATCGAAGCCGAATCCGGCGCCGGCATGGGCGGCGGCGTGACCGGCATGGCCGGCGGCCTCGGCGGCCACCTCGTAGACCTCGGCCGACAGGATCAGCGGCACCGTGGTGACCTGCTGAACGACGGATACCGCCGCGCCCGCGAGAACTCCCGCGGTCACGGCGGCCAGGACGAGCCGCCCGAACATGGCCGTCCGCTCAGTGGCAGGGGAAGGCGAAGGAATGACGCCCGTCGTGGGCGGCGTCGTGGATCGCCTCCGGCTGGGCGAAGCCGGCGCCGAACAGCAGGAAGGAGCCCAGCAGGAGTGCTCCCAGGGCGGCGGTCACGGTCTCGACCGGGCGCACGGCGACGGGCCGGCCGGCATCTGCGGCGATACGGGTCATGATCAGGTCCTCTCTCCGCCCACCCGGCGGGTTGGAATGTCGGGCGATGGCAGGTTTCCTGGCTCGCGGGTCGCCGCCCGCCCCCCGTCCTTCCCGGCCCCGGCAGGGGGCCAGTGGTTTCGTGGGGGGTGGGCTCGCCGCTCACAGTTGCGGGGGCAGCCGCGGATTCGGACGTCGCCGTCCTCACCGCATTCCCTTTTAACCGCCGGCCCCTTCGGCCCGGCGGCACCATCGCGGTCACATTAGGCGGGGCCCCCGGAGGATTGCAAGCGTGCCGTGTGCCGTCGGACGGCGCCGGAACCCCCGATCGGCCAACAAACCGGTGTCGGGCGGGAAAGTTATGTTATAACATAACTTAAAATCCACGCTCAGGAGGGTAAGAGCCAATGTCCGTGATCCCCGTCACCGTACTGACCGGCTACCTCGGTGCCGGCAAGACGACGCTGCTGAACCGCATCCTGTCGGAGCCCCACGGCAAGCGGTTTGCCGTCATCGTCAACGAATTCGGCGAAATCGGCATCGACAACGAGCTGGTCGTCGGCGCCGACGAGGAGGTGTTCGAGATGAACAACGGCTGCATCTGCTGCACCGTGCGCGGCGACCTCATCCGCATCATCAACGGCCTGCTCAAGCGCAAGGGCGGCTTCGACGGCATCCTGATCGAGACCACCGGCCTGGCCGATCCCGCCCCGGTGGCGCAGACCTTCTTCGTGGACCCCGACGTGTCGACGCGCACCCGGCTGGACGCCATCGTCACGGTGGCGGACGCCGGCCACCTGGAACGGCGCCTGGACGACAGCCACGAGGCGCAGGAACAGGTGGCCTTCGCCGATGTGGTGCTGCTCAACAAGACCGATCTGGTGGATGAGGCGGTCCTTGCCGCCCTGGAGCGCCGCATCCGGACGATGAACCCCTTCGCCCGAATCGTCCGCACGCAGCGGTGCGCCGTGCCGCTCGACCATGTCCTCGGGCTCGGCGCCTTCGACCTGGACCGGGTGCTGGCGATGGAGCCGGACTTCCTCGGCGAGGACGACCACGAGCACGATCAGTCCGTAACCGGCGTGTCGCTGAGCGAGGATCGGCCCCTCGACCCGGCGGCGTTCGATTTGTGGTTCCGCACGCTGATCAACGTCCGGGGCACCGACCTGCTGCGCTACAAGGGAATCCTGTCCTTGCGCGGCAGCAACCGGCGCACGGTGGTGCAGGGCGTGCACATGCTGGCCGACAGCGGCAATCTCAGCCCGTGGCCGGAGGGCGCGCCGCGGACCAGCCGGTTCGTGCTGATCGGCCGCAATCTCGACGCCGACGCGCTGCGCGCCGGCTTTGCCGCCTGCGCCGCGTCATGAGCGTCCGGGAACGGCGGTGGGACACCGACGCCTACGTCGTCGCGCTGGCGGTCAACCGCGCCGGCAGCCACGCCGCCGCGGCGCTGGGCGACGGGACGGTGCGGCTGATCGATCCGGCGGACGACGGCGCCCCGCCCGCCGTCGTCGCGGCCCACGGCGGCGCCTGTCTGGCGCTGGCGCGCGACGGCGACGGTGCGGGCTTCCTCAGCGGCGGCGATGACGGCCGGCTGTGCCGCATCGCCCCGGGCCGGGCGCCCGAGACGCTGGCCGAGGTGCCGGGGCGCTGGATCGAGCATGTGGATGCCGAGCCGCACGGCGGGCTGCGCGCCTTTGCCGCGGGCCGGCAGGTCCATCTGCTGGACCCGGCCGGCCGGCCGCGGGAGACGATGGCGGACCACCCGGCGACGGTGGCCGGCCTGGCCTTCTCGCCCAACGGCAAGCGCCTGGCCGTTGCCCGGTACGGCGGCGTCAGCCTGTGGTGGACGGCGCGCCCCGGTCCGCCGGCGACGCTGGAGTGGAAGGGCTCCCACCTCGGCGTCCTCTGGCATCCGGAGGGCACCCACGTGATGACGACGCTTCAGGAGAACGGCCTGCACGGCTGGCGGCTGCGCGACAGGGCCGACCTGATGATGAGCGGCTACCCCACCAAGGTGCGGTCCATGGCGTGGACCGCGCGGGGACGCCATCTCGCCACCGGCGGGGCGGAGAGCGTGGTGTGCTGGCCGTTCTTCGGCGGCGGCCCGTGGGACCGGGCGCCGCTGCAACCGGCCGGCGCCGGCGCCGGGCTGGTCACCGCGGTGGCGCCGCACCCGCGCGAGCCGGTGGTCGCCGCCGGCTACGACGACGGCACCGTGATCATCACACCGCTCGACGGGACGGCGGCCGTGGCGGTCGCCCGGCCCGAGGGTGCGCCGGTAAGCGCGCTTGCCTGGAGCGGTGACGGGCGCTATCTGCTCTTCGGAACCGAGGCCGGCCGCCTGTCGTGCCTTCCGGTTCCGGCCCGCGGCCCGACCGGCGGCGGGTGACGGAGCCGGGGTGCCGGAATCGACGCGGCCGTCCCCCTTGCGAAAGCAAAAGACAACGGAAGGATACAGGGATGAACCGCAGCATTCCCTTCATCGGGGCGGCCCTGCTGCTGGCCGCTCCGGCGGCCGCGCAGGCCGACATCGTCATCGGTCTGGGAACGGCCACCACCGGGGCGGTGGCGGCGCTGGGCGAGCAGACGGTGTACGGCGCCCGCCAGGCGATCGAGGACATCAACGCCCGCGGCGGCGTGCTGGGCCGGCAACTGGTGCTGCGGGTGGGTGACGACGCCTGCGACCCGCGCCAGGCGGTGGCGGTGGCCAACCGCTTCGCCACCGAAGGTGTGGTGGCGGTCAACGGCCATCTCTGCTCCGGCTCGGCCATCCCGGCGTCGGAGGTGTACAACGAGGAAGGCATCGTCATGGTGACGCCGACGGCGACCAGCCCGGCGCTGACCGACCGCGGCTACGACACCGTCTTCCGGGTGTGCGGGCGCGACGACCAGCAGGGCGTGGTGGCCGGCCGCTTCCTGGCCGAGCGCTACGCCGGCCGGCGGGTTGCGGTGCTGGACGACAAGCAGTCCTACGGCCGCGGGCTGGCCGACGTGGTCGCCCGCACCCTGGAAGAGGCGGGGACGCCGGTGGCCTTCCGCGCGTCGGTGACGGCGGGCGAGCGGGACTTCTCGGCGCTGGTCACCAACCTGAAGGAGCGGGGCATCGAGGCGGTCTTCTACGGCGGCTACCACCCGGAGCTGGGGCTGATCGTGCGCCAGGCGCGCGAACTGGGCCTGGACGCCCGCTTCGTCGCCGGTGACGGTCTGAACAACGCGGAGTTCTGGTCCATCACCGGCCCGGCCGGCCAGGGCACCCTGTTCACCGACAGCGAGGAGGCGGCGAGCAGCGAGGCCGGCCGGCAACTGGTCGAATCGTTCCGCCGCGCCGGCCTGAGCGAACCGGGCAACTTCGCCTTCTACAGCTACGCCACGGTCCAGGTGATCGCCCAGGGACTCCAGCAGGCGGGCGAGGCGGACGGCGGCAAGCTTGCCGCGGCCCTGCGCGCCGGCACCTTCGACACGGTGGTCGGGCAGATCCGCTTCGACGCCAAGGGCGACAACGTCAACCCCAACTACGTGCTGTACGAGTGGAGCGAGGGCCGCTACGCGCCCTACACCGGGAACTGATCGCGCGCGTCGGGTGAACGCCGCTCACCCGACGCCGCCGATTACTCGCCTGCCGGCGGGCGGCGCCGGGCGTATGGTCGGGACGGTCCCGTGAACCGTCCCGGAGAGCGCCATGAGCCCCGCCGTCCCCCGTTCCGACGACGCCCCCGTCATCGTGCGCCCCGTCGGCGAGGGCGTGGTGCAGGTGACGCTGAACCGGCCGGAGGCCCTCAACGCCCTGTCGCCGGCGCTGATCGACGCGCTGGCCGCGGCGCTCGCCCGGCTGGACGCGGATGCCGCCGTGCGCGTGCTGCTGCTGGCCGGGGCGGGGCGCCACTTCTGCGCCGGGGCGGACGTGCGGGCGCTGGCCGCCATGCCGGCGGAGCAGGCGGTGCGCACCGGCTTCGCCGGCTGCTGCGAGGCTCTGGCGGCGGTGACCAAGCCGGTGGTGGCCGCCGTCCACGGCCATTGCCTGGGCGGCGGGTGCGAGCTGGTGGAGATGTGCGACGTGGTGATCGCCGCGGACACCGCCGTGTTCGGCCATCCCGAGGTGCGGCTGGGCACCATGCCGGGGGCCGGCGGCACCCAGCGCCTGCCGCGGGCGGTGGGCCGTGCCCGGGCGCTCGACCTGCTGCTGACCGGCCGTCTCATGGACGCCGCCGAGGCGGAGCGCGCCGGCCTGGTGTCGCGCGTCGTGCCGGCGGAGCGGCTGCTGCCCGAGGCGCTGGCGGCGGCGGCGGGCATCGCCGCCCTGTCCGCACCGGTCGCGGCGATGATCAAGGCGGCGGTGCGGGCCGCCGACGATATGCCTCTTGCCGCCGGTCTGGCGGTGGAGCGCGGGCTGTTCCACCGCACGCTCACCCTGGACGATGCCCGCGAAGGCATGGCGGCGTTCCTGGAAAAACGCCCGCCCGTCTTCACCGGCCGCTGACCCGCGGGGCGGAAAAAGGTTCGCCCCGCCCTGGACGCCGCCGCCCGGCCGCCGCAGATTGTCCGTCCGTTGCCGATGGCACGACACGCGGACCAGGAGGCCGATCCATGAGCGTTCCCACCACCCTGCTTCCCTGCGGCGCGGCCGTGCCCGTGCTCGGCCAGGGCACCTGGTACATGGGCGAGGACCGGCGCCGGCGGGCCGCCGAGGTGGCCGCGCTGCGCCTGGGGCTCGACCTCGGCCTGACGCTGATCGACACGGCCGAGATGTACGCCGACGGCGGGGCCGAGGAGGTGGTGGGCGAGGCCATCGCCGGGCGCCGCGACGGGGTGTTCCTGGTCAGCAAGGTGCTGCCCCACAACGCGTCGCGCCGCGGCACCGTGGCGGCGTGCGAGCGCAGCCTGCGCCGGCTGGGCACCGACCGCATCGACCTCTACCTGCTGCACTGGCGCGGCGGCACCCCCTTCGCCGAGACGGTGGAGGCGTTCGAGGCGCTGATGCGCGACGGCAAGATCGGCTCCTGGGGGGTCAGCAACCTCGACCCCGCCGACATGGAGGAGCTGGCGGACACGCCCGGCGGCGACGGGGTGCAGACCAACCAGGTGCTCTACAACCTGACCCGCCGCGGCATCGAATACGACCTGCTGCCCCTGTGCCGGCAGCGCGGGGTTCCCGTCATGGCCTATTCCCCGGTGGAGCAGGGCCGGCTGCTGCACCACCCGGCCCTGCGCCGCGTCGCCGACCGGCTGGGCGCCACGCCGGCCCGGGTGGCGCTGGCGTGGGTGCTGCGCGGCGGCGTCATCGCCATCCCCAAAGCGTCGGCGCCGGAGCACGTGCGCGACAACCGCGCCGCCCTCGACGTGCGCCTGGATGACGCGGCACTGGCCGAACTGGACCGCGCCTTCCCGCCGCCCACCCGGCCGCGCCCGCTGGAGATGCTGTAAGGTTCCGGCCATCCGGAAGAATGCGCAAACGTTTTTTCCCGCCCGGTTTGACCATCGTCAAGTGGTCGCAGGGGCGATCCGCTTAACACTTCGCCTCGGATTGCTGCCTACTTCTCCCGAACGGCTCGCACGGCCCGGACGGGGGGCAATCTCTCCCAACGCAGACTTCATCCCCCGGCCGCACGGCCGGGGGACATTTTCCGTTGACCGTGCCGGGGCCCCGCGGCCGGTGCGGCGTCTTGACGGCCGTCAAGGTCCGGGGGGCGGGATCGGGCAGAGTGGCGGCACGGCCGTTCGGCCGGAACCGGGAGTCCGCAACCATGCCCACGACGCGTTCCGTCGCCCTGGCGGCGCTGGCGCTGAGCGCCGCGCTGCACCTTCCGCCGGCCTTCGCCGCACCGCCGGACCCGGCGCGCCTGTTCACCGAGCACTGCGCCGCCTGCCACGGCGGCGACCGGCTGGGCGCCATCGGCCCCGCCCTGCTGCCGGAGAACCTGGGCCGCCTGAAGCCGGCGGAGGCCGAATCCATCATCCGCCACGGCCGGCCGGCGACGCAGATGCCGGGCTTCGCCGCGGACGTGCTGGACGACGCCGCGGTGACGGCCCTGGCCGCCTACGTCTTCACGCCGCTGCCCGCCATGCCCGTCTGGGGGGAGGCGGAGATCACCGCCTCGCGCATCCTCCACCGGGATCCCGCCACCCTGCCGGCGGCACCGCAGCACGGCGCCGACCCGCTGAACCTGTTCACCGTGGTGGAGGCCGGCGACCATCACGTCAGCATCGTCGACGGCGACCGCTTCACCGTGCTGGACCGTTTCCCCAGCCGGTTCGCCCTGCACGGCGGCGCCAAGTATTCCCCCGACGGCCGGTTCGTCTATCTCGCCTCGCGCGACGGCTGGATCGCCAAGTACGACCTGCACTCCCTGGCCCTGGTGGCGGAGGTGCGCGCCGGCGTCAACACCCGCAACGTCGCCGTGTCCGCCGACGGGCGCGTGCTGATGGTGGGCAACACGCTGCCCCACACGCTGGTGGCGCTGGACGCCGGCGACCTCAACCCGCTGGCGGTGATCCCCGTGGCCGACGCGGCCGGCAACGGCTCGCGCGTGTCGGCGGTCTACGCCATGCCGCCGCGCGGCGCCTTCGTCGCGGCGCTGAAGGACATCAGGGAGGTGTGGGAGATCCCCTGGGGTGAGCCCGGCCGGTTCCCGGTGCGCCGGATGGAGACCGCCGACCACCTGGACGATTTCTTCTTCGATCCGCCCTACCGCCACCTGATGGGCGCCTCGCGCGACGGCCGACGCGGCATCGTCGTGGACATGGACGCCGGTGCCATGGTGGCCGAGCTGGACCTGCCGGGCATGCCCCATCTGGGCTCCGGCATCAGCTTCAGCCACGAGGGGCGCACGGTGATGGCGACGCCGCACCTGCGCGAGGCGGTGATCAGCGTCATCGACACGGGGACGTGGACGACGCTGCGGCGGATCGCCATGCCCGGTCCCGGCTTCTTCCTGCGCGGCCACGAGACCACGCCCTACGCCTGGGGTGACGCCTACATGGGCCGGGAAAAGGACGTCATCCCCGTCATCGACACCCGCACCCTGGAGATCGTCCGCACCCTGCGCCCGGCGCCGGGCAAGCTGACGGCGCATGTGGAGTTCACCCGCGACGGCCGCCACGCCCTGGTGTCGGTGATGGAGGACGAGGGCGCGCTGGTCGTCTACGACGCCGCCACCTTCGCGGAGGTCGCCCGCCTGCCCATGCGCAAGCCCATCGGCAAGTACAACGTCTGGAACAAGATTTCCTATTCCAGCGGCACCAGCCATTGAGCCCGGCGCTATTGCGCCGAGTAGAGGAACGCGGCGATGACGACGGCGGCGGCGGTGGCCGTCGCCAGGCCGCCGGTGCCGATGGCGCCGCTGCGGTGCAGGGCGATCCCCGTGGCGATGCCGGCGGCGGTCGAGGCGAGAAGTGCGAACTGGACGACGGTCATGACCGGACTCCCCCGTTTGATCTCCGTCAATGCCGCCGCCACGCCTTCGGTCCGAACTCCTTAGGCACCGGAAGGATCCGGCGGCCGGCCTTCGCGGACGAGGGTAGGCGCGCCGGACCCGCGCCGGCTTGATGACGGTCAACCCGATGACGTCCGGAGCAGCCGCCCCGGTTCGCCGAATCCCCTTGGAGTGCCTTGTATGCCGCCGATTCCGCCCGAGCTTGCCGTCCGCCGCATCGAGGCCGCCGCCGCCGGCGTCGCCGTGGCGCTGGCCGGCCGCACCGCGCCGGCGCTGTCGGGCCGCGTGCTCGATCTGGTCGTCGGTCGAGTCGCCCGCTGCCACCCCCGCGCCTTCGCCGCGCTGGCCGAACTGCCGCCCGCGACCCTGCGGATCGAGCCGGCGGACCGTCCCGCGGCCTTTCTTCTGGACGTCGGACCGGCGGTGCGGCTGCGTGTCGCAGGCCCCGACGACCCACCGCCGGACGCGGCGGTGCGCGGGCCGCTGGCCGACCTGATGGACCTGCTGGAGGGGCGCATCGACGGCGACGCCCTGTTCTTCCGCCGCACCCTGCGCATCGAGGGCGACACGGCCCTGGTGCTGGCGGTGCGCAACGCCTTCGACGGCGAGGACATGGACGTGGTCGCCGACCTGGCCGGCGCCTTCGGGCCGCTGGCGCGCGCGGTGCCGCCGGCGCGGCGCGCCGCCGGGCGGGCGCTGGTGGCGCTGGAGGAGGTGCGGGCGGCCCTGCTGCGCCCGCTGGCCGACCGGGTCGCCGCGGTGGAGCGGCGCCTCGCCGCCTTCGACCGGGAGGGGCGCTGAGCCATGGCCCCGTTCGAGCTGATCTGCCCGGCCGGCACGCCGGCGGCCCTGCGCGCCGCGGTGGACGCCGGGGCTGACGCGGTCTACGCCGGCTTCCGCGATGAGACCAACGCCCGCAACTTCCCCGGCCTCAACTTCAGCCGCGAGGAGATGGCCGAGGGCATCCGCTACGCCCGCGCCCGCGGCCGCATGCTGTTCGTCGCCATCAACACCTACCCCGCGGCGGGGCGGGTGGAGCCGTGGCGCCGCGCCGTGGACGACGCCGCGCGCCTGGGCGCCGACGCGGTCATCCTGGCCGACCTGGGCCTGCTGGACTACGCCGCGCGCACCCATCCGGGGCTGCGGCTGCACCTGTCGGTGCAGGCGTCCGCTTCCAACGCCGAGGCGGTGCGCTTCTACCGCGAGGCGTTCGGGGTGCGCCGCGTCGTGCTGCCGCGGGTGCTGACGGTGGCGGACATCCGCGGCCTGGTCGCCGGCACCGACGTGGAGACCGAGGTGTTCGTGTTCGGCGGCATGTGCCCGATGGCGGAGGGGCGCTGCACCCTGTCCTCCTACGCCACCGGCCGTTCCCCCAACCGGCAGGGCGTGTGCTCCCCGGCGGAGCATGTGCGCTACGAGGAGCGCGGCGAGGACCTGGTGTCGCGCCTGGGCGGCTTCACCATCAACCGCTTCGCCGCGGGCGAGCCGGCGGGCTATCCCACCCTGTGCAAGGGCCGCTTCGCCGCGGCCGGCAAGGCGTCGTACCTGTTCGAGGAGCCGACCAGCCTGAACGCCCTGCCGCTCCTGCCGGCCCTGCACGAGGCGGGGGTGAAGGCGCTGAAGATCGAGGGGCGCCAGCGCGGCAAAGCCTATGTGGCGGCCGTGGTGTCCGCCTACCGCCGCGCCATTGACGGCTTCGCCCGCACCGGGCGGGTGGACGACCCCGGCCTCGACGCCGGGCTGGACGGGGCGGTCGAGGGCGGCCGTGACACCGCGGGCGCCTACCGGCGCTCCTGGCGATGAGGAAGGAGACGACCATGACCACGCCGCCCCTGCTGACGCTGGGCCCCGTGCTGTTCAACTGGCCGGCCGAGCGCTGGTGCGACTTCTACGCCCGCATCGCCGACGAGGCGCCGGTGGACGTGGTGCACCTGGGGGAGATCGTCTGTTCCAAGCGCCTGCCCTTCCTGGCCGATCAGTTCGGCCCGGCGGTGGAGCGGCTGGAGGCCGCGGGCAAGACCGTCGTCCTCAGCACCCCCATCCTGGTGACCACCGAGCGCGAACGCGCCGCTCTGGCCGAATTGGTGGAGGCCGCCCCCGGCCCGGTGGAGGCCAACGATCTGGCGGCGGTCGCCCTGCTGGCCGGCCGCCCGCACCTGGTGGGGCCGTACGTCAATGTCTACAACGAGGCGACGCTGGCCTGGATGGCGGCGCGCGGCGCGCTATCGGTGTCCCTGAACCCGGAACTGCCGGCACCATCGGTGGGGGTTCTGGCCGCCGCCGCCGCCGACCTCGGCGTGGACGTGGAGGTGCAGGTGTTCGGCCGCATGCCCCTGGCCATCTCGGCCCGCTGCTACCACGCCCGCAGCCACGGACTGCACAAGGACGGCTGCCAGTTCGTGTGCGGCAACGACCCCGACGGGCTGGCGGTGGCGACGCTGGACGCCCAGCCCTTTCTGGCCGTCAACGGCACGCAGACCCTGTCCCATGCCTGCCTGGACCTGTCGGGCGCGCTGGAAGCCCTGACGGCGCAGGGGGTGCGGCGGCTGCGTCTCTCACCCCACGCGGTGGACATGGTGCGCGTCGCCCGCGGCTTCCGCGACGTCCTGGACGGCCGGCGCGACGCCGCCGCCCTGTCCGCGGATCTGGCGGATCTGGTGGCCGGCATGCCGCTGGCCGACGGCTTCTACCACGACCGCGCGGGCTATGAGCGGGTGGCGTAGGCCAATGCCGGTGCGGTATGAAAAATTTCTTGGATTTCCTACCGACCCCGGCCGATGATGACCGCCGACCGCGCGGCGGGGGCCGTGCCATGGGCAGGGGGTGATCATGGGGCGGATCGGGGGAGCGGCGCGGGTGCTGGCGGCAGTGGCGGTGCTGGCGGCAACGGTCGCGGCGCCGGCGGTGCGGGCGGAGACGACGCTCACCTACTCCTGGCCGCGCAACGCCGGCCCGCTCAACCCGCACCTCTATTCGCCCAACGAGATGGTCGCCCAGGCGTTCGTCTATGAGCCGCTGGTCCGCTACCGCGCCGACGGGACGCTGGAACCGTGGCTGGCCACGGGCTGGACGGTGTCCGACGACGGGCTGAGCTACACCTTCACCCTGCGCGACGGTGTCGTCTTCTCCGACGGCACCCCCTTCGACGCGGCCGCCGTGAAGGCCAACGTCGAAGCCGTCCTGGCGAACGCGGAACGCCACCGCTGGCTGGCCCTGGTGGACCAGATCGCCGGCGTCGAGGCGGTGGACCCGCGCACCGTCCGCCTGACGCTCAAACAGCCCTATTAAACCGCCCTGTTCGATCTGGCGCTGGTGCGGCCGCTGCGCTTCGTCGTGCCGTCGGCGATCCCCGCCGGCGGCTCCACCGCCGAGGGCATCGTCGCGCCGATCGGGACGGGGCCGTGGGCGGCGGAAAGCCGCCTCGGCGAGTACGACCTGTACCGTCGCAACGACCGCTACTGGGGCGAGAAGCCCGCCTTCGACCGGCTGCTCGTCAAGGTCATCCCCGATTCCAACTCCCGCGTCATCGCGTTCGAGACCGGCGGCATCGACCTGATCTACGGCAGCGGCAGCCAGATCAGCGCCAACGCCTTCGCCCGGATGCGCGATTCCGGCCGGCTGTGGACCGGGGTGTCGCAGCCGCAGGCCACCCGCCTGCTCGCCGTCAACTCCGGACGCGCGCCCACCGACGAGCCGGCGGTGCGCCGGGCCATCCAGCACGCGGTGGACAAGCGGTCGATCGCCGAGGCCATCCTTCACGGGCTGGAACCGGTGGCGGACACCCTGTTCGCCCCCAACATGCCCTACAGCGACCTCGGCCTGCCGCCGGCCGGCTACGACCCCGCCGCCGCCGCGGCCCTGCTGGACGCGGCGGGCTGGACGCGGCCGGCGGGGGGCGGCATCCGCGTGAAGGACGGGCGGCCGCTGCGCCTGGATCTGTGCTTCGTCGGCAATGAGCCGCAGGAGAAAGCCGTCGCCGAAGTGATCCAGGCGAACCTCCGGGCCGTGGGCATCGACGTCGCCCTGGTCGGCGAGGAGCCCGGCGCCTTCTACGCCCGCCAGAAGGACGGCCGCTTCGGCATGATCTTCAACAATTCCTGGGGCGCGCCGTACGAGCCGCACGCGTCGGTCGCCTCCATGCGCCGGCCGTCGCACGCCGACTTTCAGGCCCAGAGCGGCCTGCCCATGAAGGCGGAGCTGGACCGGATGATCGGCGAGGTGCTGGTGACGGTGGACGAGGACCGGCGCCGCGACCTCTACCGCACCATCCTGACCACCCTGTGAAGCGCGCCGCTTAAATCTGGAGTGTGGGACACTCAAATCTGGAGCGCGTGGGACTGGCGATAGCTGCTCGCGGGGCGGGGTGGGAAGGGAGCGTCAGGCTCCCCCTTCCTCCGGTGATGGCGCATCGCTCCCCGGCCAGCCTCGGTCGATCTCCGTCGCGTAGACGGCGACGGTGTCCTGCCAGGTCTCGGCGGCGTCGATGGCATGCCAGATCTCCCCCCACCGGTCGAAGCACGACTGCACATGAGTGCCGATGGCCCGAGCCATCGCGATGAACTGCGCGTTCGTCGCGGTGAGCGGACGCCCTCCCAGGTCGACCGTGTGGACAAGCGCAAGTCCGGTCGCGCGCCCATCCTCAGCCGTACCCCCATTGGCCAGGGACGCTGCGACGGTCTCGTCGATCTCTTCCAGGGCTTTGTCGCGTGCACCATTCAACAGCATCTTGTCGCGGTCGCGCGTGAGCAACCGCGCCCCGTCCGGCATGGTGAGGCCCCCCGTTTCGGCGCGCCATCGCCGCTCGGTAAGGCGCTCCAGCGCCTGTGTCCGGATGTAGGCCGGCGACGGGGGAGCAACACCTCCGCCCTCCACCGCGACGTACCGGTGGTCCACCCAATCGCGCAGCGCGTCCGGGACCGGCTCCCAGCGCAAGGAGGGGTGGAACCGGCCGGCCGGATCGGCGTCGGTGACTTCGGCGCAGCGCCCGGTGTCGTCAATGCGTGCCCACATGGTCACCACTCCACAATGCAGATGCCGATGCCGGCGGGACCACCCCGCACGGCGCCGCCGCCGTAACTCCAGCCGCTATGGTGCGCGGACCACCCACCCATCCCCCCGTTCGGCCCTTCATCGTGGACTGCCAGGCCGCCGCGCGCGCCGCCCGAGGTGGGCTTGGGGCCGCTGGCCGGGACCGCCTGCGTCCCGCCGCTGACCGGGTTGCCCTGCGCGTCCTCGCCGCCGCGGCCGCCGCCGCAGCCCTCGCAGGAGCCGCCCCAGGCGTACTCCCAGGGCGTCCCCTGCCCGCCGGTCGCGGTCACGTCGCCCCCGGCCCCGATGCCACCGGGCTGCCAGGTCTTGGCGGGGTATTCGCCGCCGGCGGAGCTGTCCGCGCCGGGTGTGGCCGAAACGTAAGTCCCGAACGACGTCGTCTGTCCCATCGCAACGGTCACCGGGATCTGCTCCCCCGACGTGACCGCGATGTTGCTGCGGCGGGCGTAGCCGCCTCCGCCGCCGCCGTTCCAGGTGTCATTGTACGCTCGCCCGCCGGGGCCGATGACGCGAACCCGCTTGAGGTTGGTCACGCCCGCGGGCACGGTGAATACTCCCGATGACGTGAACACCTGCGACCCGGAGGGCGCGGCAGTCGTATAGGTCACCGCGGCCGACCAGGGCCCCCAGCCCAGAGCCTGCCCCCTGTGCCGGCACTCCGCGCGGTAGGCCGTCAGGGGCGACAGCACGCCGGCCGGCACCGTGTACGACGTCAGCGCGGCCGTGTCGCCGCTGTCGTGCACCAGCGTGCCGTCGGGCAGCGACACGCGCCAGCGCGAGGCGACGTGGACGTCCGTGCCGCCACCCGCCACGAAAAAGCCGCTGGACTGAAGCGTGGGGGACAGCGCCACCCCGGTAGCGCCCTCGGTCGGCGCAAGGAGCGTCGGCGCCGCCGGCAGGCTCTGCGTGCGCAGGGCCGCGGCCAGGGACGGCTGCGTCCACCCCAGGGCCTGCCCCTGGTGCTCGACCGTCCACCAGTAGGGCGTATCGGCCGCCAGCACGCCGGCCGGCACCGTGTAGGAGGTCAGCGCCATCGCCGGCACGTGGGAATGCACCATGTTGGTGCAGGCGGCGTCGGCGTAAATGCGCCAGCGGGAGCTGACGTGCACATCGGTGCCGCCGTGGACGGCGAAAGCTGACGACTGAAGCGTCGGGGTCAGCGACACGCCCGTCGCGCCCGACGCCGGCGAGATCGCGGACGGTTTCTGGATGTAGATGAAGGTCGACGCTGTCGCAAAGCCTGCCGGCTCCGACCACGGCGACCACGTACCCTCGATATCGGCGTACCGGCAGCTCCACCAGTACGTCCGCCCCGTCTGTAGCGGCCCGGCCGGAACCGCGTAGGCGGTGGCGGCCCCCGTCACCGCAGCGTGGACGAGGCTTTGCATCCCCTCGTCCAGGGCAACACGGAACTCCGCAGCCCCCTGTGGCAGCCCATACAGCGAGAGGTATGCCGCCCCGGTCAGGGTCGGCGTCTCGCCGATCTCCACATCGCCGTTCGCCGGGTCGATTACGGCAGGCCGCCGCACCGCGGTCGCCACGCCGGCCTCCGGCGCCGTTAGCGCTACCAAGAAGTGCACCCCGATGTCGCCGGCGCCGGGTCCGTGGGCGGCGGTCACCCGCAGCTCGACGGCGTCCCCGCCGCCGATGGCCCACTCTTCATCGCGCGTGCCGGGCTCGCGCTGTGATGTATCCAGCAGCCGCCCCTCCGTCCAGGCCGGCTCGCCGGAGCGGCGCCAGGCGACCGACAGCGTGCCGTCCCCGCCGTCGCGCCGGATGACCACCCGCCCGTCCGACGTGTACCGCAGGGCGGAGAGCGGGCGCGACAGCAGCACCCCGCCGTGGCCGGCCGTCGCCGCCCCCGTCCCGACGGTCCAGGACGTGCGGGACAGCGTCGCCCCGGTCAGCGTCACGCCGATCGGCGCGGTGGCCCGCAGGCGGGTGGCGGAAAGCACCTGCGCCACGGTGATCACCGCCCGCGTGGTGCCGCCTTCGTGGATCACGTAGGTCTGGCCGGGCATCACGCCCGCGGTCGAGGCGACGTCCACGGAATCATCGCCGGCGACGGTAGCTGCGCCGCCCACCGGCGCCAGGTCGCGCCAGGAATGGCCCGCAACGAACAGCTCGAAGTCGAAGCCCCGGTCGCTCAGTGCCCAGCTGATGCGCAGGGCGTCGGCGACGGCGGTGGTGCCCGACGTCTCCAGAAGCGCCACCCGGCCGGCGTGGTCCTGGACCGCCGCGGCGAGAGCGTCCTGCCGGTCCCGCAGGTACAGCGTGCGCTCCGCCAGCTCCCGGTGGGGTCGGTTATCGTTGCCGTCCGGCCCGCCGGTGATGGCGTCGGTCACTTCCAGCTGCGTGATCGCGTCGCGCCAGACCGGCGCCAGGTTTTCGAGCGTACCCATCTCCCCCCCTACACGTCGATGTCCCAAAGGTCGCCGATCTCCATATCGCCGGTCTTTTCGATGGCGCTCGCCCGTACCCGGCGCGCCACCAGCACGCCGTCGGCCCTCAGCAGCCCGATCTCGCGCACCATCAGGCCGGTGGCCGTCCCCGCCGGCACGCGCCAGTGCAGCAAAGCCTTGCGCGGCTGATCGGGTGGGAGATGCACCTCGGCGATCGGCACCAGCACCGCATCGGTCAGCGTCTCGGCGTCGGGCGCGCCGGAGGTGCCGAGCCCCACATGGGTCAGCCGCATATCCGGGTCTCCGGTCGCCAGCAGCCTCCGCACGGTGTCGTAGTAGACGGGCAGGAAATCGGTCACGGCAGCAGCTCCTCACGGGTCGGGGCGGGCACCAGGTGCCAGGTGTCGGTCCACTCTTCGTCGGGCCCGATCGGTACAGGCCCGCCGAAGGCGATGCGGACGGCCAGGCTGCCGTCGGCGCAGACCAGCCCGATTTCCCCCACGTCCATGCCCGCGGCGACGCCGGCGGCGATCGTCCACGGCACGATCAGGGAGGGCGGGTCCGGCACGGGCGTCACCGGCACCAGCAGCGCGTCGGTCAGGTGGTCAGCCTCGGGCGCGGTGCTGGCGCCCAGCCCCACATGGGTGATCACCAGCGCCCCCGGGTCCGCCACCCGGAAGCCGACCGACCCTGCCAGCGGCACGCGGCGCCGCACGCGCAGGCCCATGCGCATTACGGGTCCGCTGTCGGCGCGGGTCCGGCGGCCGTCCATGCGGATGGCGCCGTCGCGGGGCAGCCCCGGTGCCCGGCGCGCCGGCAGGTGCAGACCGGCGCGCAGGCGGGCGGTGAGTGGCGGCGGCCCGATGACAGGGCCGCCGACCGGCAGCCCGGCCCGCGTCGCTGACCCGTCATAGGTGAAGGCGCCATGCCGGCCGACCGGCCGCCAGCCGCCGCGGGCATGGCGCCCGTCGCGCTCGGCCGGTGGTGCCGCGCGCAGCGTCAGGCCGGCGCGCAGGCCGACGCGCAGGGCCGGCACCGTGTCGCGCCCGGCCGCCGCCTCGACCCGCACCCCCAGCGCCGTCAGGTGGGAGCGCGCCGGCTTCCACGCCCCGATCGCGGCCGCCAGCCGGCGGACGGTGTCGCCGTCCAGCGCCGCGTCGGCCGCCACCGGCAACTCCAGCCTGAACGTCGCCCAACGCCACCGGTCACCGTACGGCTCCCCGCCGTCGCGCCGCACCGTGCCGTCGCGCCGCAGCTCGGCCGCCGCCTCGACCACGCGGGCGCCGTCGAAGCCCAGCGCGGCGACGGCGCGCGTCACCGCCGCCGGCGTGCCCTTCATCCGGTGCAAGAGGATGGCGTCACGGATCAGCGCGCGGCGCCGCGCCGGCGTGTCGGCCAGGTCCCACCCCTCGCGCATCAGATGCATCTGCCAGCCCAGCAGGGGCAGCAGCTCCGCGTCGACGTCGGCGACGCGGTAGACGGCCAGGCGCGGCAGCGCCGCGTCGATCGCCCGCAACTCGGCCGCCGCCAGGGCGGCCAAGGTGCGGAACGGCTCCCCGTCGATGCCGGCCGGCAGGGGCAGGTTGTGCACGTCAGCCATGGGCCGTCTCCGCCCGGAAGGCCAGCGCGATGCCCGTGCAGGTCGCCCATTCCCGCGGCGCCAGCGGCCGGAACGCCGGCGCCGCCAGCTCGACGCGGTGGACGCCGGGCACCGACAGCGCCACCACCGCCTGGCTGGGGATCAGGTCGCGGCCCAGCCCGCGCGCCCGCTCCGCCGTCCAGGCCGCCGCGGCCGCCTCGACGCGCGCCCGCACCGTCGGTGCGTCCGCGTCGGCGCGCAGCCACACCGTGGCGTCCAGGGCATAGGGCACCGCCACCGGCGGCGCCGCCGTCACCGTGTCGGATAGGGGCCGGGTCGACGCGGCCGACAGGGCCGCGCGCACCAGGGCCAGGACCGCGTCGGACGGCAGGCCCGTGTCGGTCAGCACATGCACCGTCACCGCACCGGGCCGCGGCGACGTCACCGCGACGTCGAGCACCGACGCATGGGCCGACAGCGCGTGCCAGCGGTAGGCGCCGTCCGGTCCGGCGACGCTGAAACTCTCGGGTGCTTCCTGGATGCGCCGGCGCAGGCGCTCATCGTCCTCGATGTCGGCGCCGCCGTGGCTGACACCGACGTTGGACACCGCCGCCACCCCCGCGACAGGCGCGTCCGGAACGGTGATCTGCCCCGGCAGATAGCCGTTGCCGGCGGCGCCCGCAACGTCGGCCACCAGCACCGCCTCGGCCGTCACGGCGCCGGCCGGCACCGTCACCGTCCCGACGAAGGCGCGGGCGCGATCGGGCGCCCACACCGCCAGGGGGCCGACCGTGCGATCCGTGTCGGCCGGCGCGGCCATCCGCACCTCGAACACCGCCCTGGCCGCCCGCGCCGGCAGGCGCTCCACGCCCAGCAGCGCCCCCAGATGGTCCAGGTTCTGCCCGCGCGCGTAGGCCAGCAGCGTCTGTTCGCCCGCATCCTGCACCGCCATGCGCTGCAACGCGAACTGGTAGGCCAGCCAGTCCAGGAACAGCCGCTCCGGCTGGGCCGGCAGCAGCGACCGGCCGGAGATCGACCCGAAGCTCTCCACCATCGCGGCGGCAAGCGCCGCCGGGTCGGTGTCGATGAAGCGGGCGCGGGGCAGCGCCGACAGGTCGATCATCGGATGGCCACCTCGGTCCGGAAGGCGCCCGCCGGGGCGCCCGCCAGCCGCCACGTCACGGTGATCATCAGGCCGGCGCCGTCGCCCGCCGCGTTGGCCGCGCCGGGCGCGACGGCCACGTCCAGGACGGACAGGCGCGGCTCCCAGCGGTCCAGGGCGTCACGCACGGCGGCGATGATGCCGGGGGCGGCCACCGGCACCGGCAGGTCGATCCACGGCTGTAGATCGCAGCCGAAATCGGGCCGGTGCGGATCGGACCGGAGCGGCGTGGTGATGATGATGCGCACGGCCTGCGCCACGTCGTCGGGGCCTTCGACCGTCCGGCCGGGGCCATCCAGCATCAGCGACCAGTCCACCGCGGGCAGCCCCGTCATCACGCACCCCCCCGGTCGGCGAACACCGTCCCGCTGCCGGTCGCGACGGCCGAGCCGCAGGACACCGGATCACCGATGCGGCCGGCCGGCCGGCCGTTGACGAAGACCGTGGGGCTGCCCGCCGCCAGCGCGCCGGCGTGGGTCTCCGGGATGTCGGGGCAGGTGTGGGCAGCCCAGGCATCGCCGACGCGGTGCACGGGTCGGCCGTCCACGAACACGTCGGGCGACGCGCCGGCGCTGGGCCGGGGCGGCCAGCAGCCGTGACCGGTGCAGGTGTCGCCAAGGCGGGTGACGGCGGGCATCGCGGGCGCTCCCTCAGTTCAGGTCGATGCGGGGGGCGACGACGCGGGCGCCGGCGTCGTCCATGACCAGCGACGTGCCGCCGACGCTGATCGCGATCCGCCCGCCGGTCGGCACCGCCACCGTCCAGGTGTGGGCGGCCCGGTCGTACTCGAACACCGCGCCGTCCCGGTGCACGGTGTGGCGCGTGTCGGCCGACGTCACCGGCGGCGGGTCGGCGGCGGAGTAGATGGCGCCCAGCACCACGCCGGCCTCGTCCCGCTCGTCCATCAGGACGGCGACGGCTTCGCCCACATCGGGCATCCAGTACGACCGGTCGCCCAGCGTGCGCTGCTGCAGCACTTCCAGCCACCAGCTGACCATCCCGTCCGCGTCCGGAAAATGGACACGGACGCGGGCGGTGGCGGCATCAACCGCCTCGACGATCGCGCGCCTATACACGGTGGGCCTCCATGTCGGTGGTGTAGCCGCCGCCGCGCACCATGCGGTGCGTCGACCCGGTGACGTGATAGGTGCCGTCCCAGGCGCGGCCGAACCCGGCGAGCACGACGTTGATCCCGGCCACCAGGTCGGGCCGGCCGGGGAAGGTCAGGCTGGCGCGCACCTCGCCGCGGTTGGCGCGGTCCAGCAGCGCCTGCGCCTTCTGCCGGGCGTGCGCCTCGCTCTCCACCCGCATGCGCCGGCGCAGGAGATCGCCTTTCACGGAAGCTTTGCTTCCGCTGACGGCGTCAGGCGAACCTCCGGTTCGCTGAGAGCCGCCCTTGGGCTTGGTCTCCTGCCCCGCGGCCTTCACCGTGACGGTCCGCGTGCGCTTGGTCGCCGGGTCCAGGTAGCGCACCTCGCAGGCGGTGTAGACCTGCCGGGCCGTCACGCGGAAGCGCCAGCGCACCGGGTGGTGCAGGGCACGCGACAGGGTCATGACCGGGTCGGCCGACAGCAGCTCGTCCTCGCTCATGAACACCAGCCGGCGGGCGCGGGCCGAGAAGACGTAGCCGTGCTCGGCCGCCAGTTTGCTCAGGAACTCCAGGTCGGTCTCGTCCGCCTGCGTCACCCGTTGCAGGGCCTCGCTGGCGGGATCGCCGATCACCGCCATGCCGTGGTCGGCCGCCACGGCTGCGGCGATCTGCGCCAGCGTCCGGCCCTCGAACGCCCGGTGCCGCCTGGTGCGCAGCGCCTCCGTCACGCCGGCGGCCAGGGCGCGCACCTCCAGCCGATCGGGTGGCCCGCTGTGATCCACCTCGTCCACCTGGTAGGTGCCGGCGTCGACGACGGGGCCGCCGGCGTAGCCCAGCGTCGCCTCCAGCACGTCGCCCTTCTCCGGCAGCCAGTCGCCGCGCCAGCGGCCGTCGCGGTCCTCCAGCGTCACCGCCAGCTCATCGCTCTCGCCGTCCTTGCGGTCGGTGACGGTTAGGCCGGTGACCATGGCGGCGATGTCGGCCGTCACGTCGGTGCCCTGCCAGGTCAGCGTCCAGACCGGTGTGTCCACGCGGTTCATCGCCCCCCCCGCTTCCAGGGCGGCAGGCCGTGCGCCGACACCGGCCGCTCGATCACCGGGATGGCCAGGCGCACGCCGGCGGGCAGCAGCGGCGTGGGCGCCACGTGCGGGTTGGCGCGCACGATCCGGGCATAGCCGTGGGGATCGCCGTAATGGTCCATGGCCAGCAGGTCCCAGCGGTCGCCGTCCACCGTGATGTGCTCGATAACCGTATCCGTCACCGCAGCCTCCGCAGCAGGGGCGTGGCGATGGCGCGCACCAGCGCCGGGCCGATGCCGGTCAGGGGCTGGCCGGCCCATTCGGTCAGTTTCAGGTCGGCCTCGACCCACAGGGGCGCGCCGTCCGGCGTGGTCCACCGGTCCGTCTCGCTCAGGTTCGTCACCACGAAGCGGCCGAGCCACGCGCCGGTGCCGCGCATCAGCGGCCACGCCCGCACGGCACCGCCCAGGCCGTGCAGCGCCGCCATTTCCGCCGCCGGGTCGCACCAGCGCATGTGGAAGCACAGGCCGATGCTGGCGCTGCGCAGTTGGGTCCCCGTCCATTGCAGCTTCGGTTTGGTTTCCACCACGTCGTGGTCGGGGTACTGCCAGCCGTCCGTCACGCTGAAGCGGACGACGGAGCGGGTGTCCAGCCGCACGGGGCCGAGGATCAGGGCGGTGCTCATCGGCCACGCCCCCGCGGATCGAAGGCCGTGCGCGCCCGGCGCTCGTCCTCGCGGTGGACCGCCTCGGCGATCAGCCGGCCGCCGTCGCCGCGCACCCACTCCTCCAGGCGCCGGACCACGTCCGGATCGCCGCCGTCGAGGGTCACCGACAGGTTGACGGTCACCGGCGCGCCGCCGCCGGCCGAGGCGCCGCCGATCCCGCCGCCGGCCATGGCGTCGCCCCGGTCGGCCAGCGGTGCCACCGCCGGCACGACCATCGCCCGTGCCGCCGCTCCCGGATCGGGAATGCCCGCCGCCGCCGCGGACACCGACAGCGGCAGCGCCAGGGCCGCCGCCGCCGCGGCGGCGGTCACCGCCCGTGACAGGCCGGCCGCGGCGGCCGCGGCGTCGGCGCCGTTGTCGTTGATGCCGTTCTCCAACCCCTCGACGATGTTCAGACCGAACCCGGCGAAGACGGTGGACGGCGAGTTGATGCCCAGCAGCGACTTAAATTTTCCCACCACGCCGCCGGCCACGCCGGACACGGTATCGAGCACCGCCTGAACCTTCTCCGTCAGCCCCTTCGCCAGGCCATCCATGATCCACTGCCCGAACTGCGCGAAGAGGGTGGACGGCGAGTTGATGCCCAGCAGCGCCTTGAAGCGGCCGATGATCGACGCACCGACCCCTTCGATCGCCGCCAGTGCCGCCGACGCGCCGGCCGACAGGCCGTCGGCCAGCCCTTGCAGGATCGCCGCGCCGGCGTCGTACAGCGACAGGCCGGTCAGGCGCGCCACCAGATCGTCGAAGAAGGTCAACACCCCGCCCAGCGCCGTCTGCCACCCCGCCACGACGGCGCCGAAGTCGCCGGACAGCACGCCGGCCAGGGCTTGGGTCAATCCGGTGAGGACCGTCGCGACCATGGCGATCAGGTCGGCCAGGGTGTTCAGCGCGCCACCGGCCAGCGCGCCGGCCAGCGCCCCGAGGCTGGCCAGCCCGCCCGTGGCGTCGCCCGTTCCCGCGAACAGGGCTGCCAGTCGGTCGAACAGGCCCGCCACGGCGGTGCCGAGCACGCCCAGCGCGCTGCCCAGCGGCCCCAGCGTCTCGGACAGGGCCGCGAAGCGGGACAGGTCGAACGCGGACCGGAAGCCATCGATCCAGCCCGCGAAAAACGCCTGCCCCCAATCCCGCAGGCGGCCCAGCGCGCTGCCCACCGCGTCGAACACCGCCGGCAGCACCCCCCATGCGGACGCCACCAGGGCCGCCGTCTCGGTCAGCCAGGGCGCGGTCAGCGCCGCCGCCATCCCGCCGATGGCGGCCCCCCAGCTCTGCCCCAGCTCCGCAGCCGCCCCGGCCAGGCCATCCACCGGCGCGATCAGCGACCGGACCCAATCGAGCACGCCGGCGCCGGCGTCCAGGATCGGGGTGACCGCGGCGGCCAGCGCATCGAAGGCCGGCTGAAGAGGCGCCATGCCCGCGACAATGCCGACCCACAGCCCTTCGAAGAAGGCCGCAATGCCGTCCCAGTTGCGGTGGATCAAAACGGCTGCCCCGGCCAGCGCCGCGATCAGCAGCCCGATGGGCGACACGAGCGCCGCCAGCACGGGCAGCAGCATGCCGGCGGCACTGGCCAGGGCGCCCACGGCCAGCACCGCGGGGCCGATGACGACGGCGGCGGCAGCCACGCCCGCGGCGACCAGGCCGATCGTCCGCGCCAGATCCCGGTTGCTCTCGACGAACACCGTGATGGCGCGGACGATGTCGGCCACGCGGAGAGCCCCCTCGGTCAGGGCCGGCAGCAGCAGCGTCCCGAACGAGATCTGCACGCTTTCCACGGCAGATCCGATGCCGGCCATCGCACCTTCGAAGTTGTCGCCCATCCGCAGGGCGACCGCGGCCGCCTCTCCGCCCGCGCTCTCCAGCGTCGACACGAAATCCTGAAGCCGGCCGTCCGTTTGGTCGAGCAGGACGTTGACCGCGCCCGCCGCTTCGCGACCGAAGATGGTGGCCAGCGCGTCCAGCCGCGCGCCGTTGCCCATCCCCTCCATGCCCTTCGCGAGGTCGGTCAGGATGTCGACCATGTTGCGCAGGTTGCCGGCGCTGTCCGTCGTCGCCACCCCAAAGCTGTCCAGCAGCTTCGTGGCCGCGGTGGTCGGGCCGGCCAGCGAACTCAGCATGGCGTTGATCGCGGTGCCCGCACGCGATCCCTGGATGCCGGCGTCGCCCAGCTTGCCGGCCATGGCCGCGACGGTTTCCAGGCTCTGACCGGCACCGGCCGCCGCCGGCGCCGCGTACGACATGGTTTCGCCCAGCATCCCGAGCGTGACGTTCGATCGTGTGAAGGTGGCCGTCATGGCGTCGGCGACGCGGCCCATCTCGGCCGCTTCCAGGCCGAACCCCGTCAGGATGTTGCTGGCGACATCCGCCGTCGAGGCCAGGCCGGCGCCGCTGGCCCGCGCCAGATCCAGCATGCCCGGCATGGCCGCGATGGTCTGGTTGGCGGCGAAGCCGGCCGCCGCCAGAAAGCGCATGCCGTCGGCCGCCTGGCTGGCGGATGCCCATGTGGTGCCGCCCAGCATCCGGGCGGTTTCGGTCAGCCGGGCCAGTTCATCGTCGCTGGCCCGGCCGATCGCGCCGACGGCATCCATGGCGGCTTCAAAGGATGCGGCCGGATTGACCACCGTGGACAGCGACGCCGCGATGGCCGCGCCGGCGCCCGACACCACGGCGCCCGTCACGGCGGCCTGCTGACCGAAGTTGCGCAGGCCCTGCGCGGCTTTGGCCACGCGATCGACGTTCTCGACCGCCGCCGTCGCCTGGCCGAGGGGGCCGGTCAACTGGTCGACCAGTCGCAGCACGACGGCTATGTCAAAGGGGTTGGCCATGGTGTCCGGGTTCGGGATTGCGCGCCATCAGCGCCGGTTGGCCGCCTCCCGGGCGGCCTTGCGGCGGCGGACGTACTCCGCCAGCGCCGCCGTTTCGTGGACCAGATCGTCCCAGTCCATCGCCATCAGCTCGGCGTGGGCGAACCCTCCGTCGATCCGGAGGGCAACGAAATGCTGCTCAACGAGGAGGCGCCGTTTCCCGTGACGGCCCCCATCAGGACCATGACGTCCGCCATGTCCATCTCCTCGACGTCTTCGATCACCAGCGGCCGGCCGTCGATGACGGTCAGCACGGCGATGATGGCCATGGTCAGCTTCATCCCGTCGCCGGCGCCGCCGGCCATGCGGGCGGCCTGCAACAGATCGCGGCCCTTGCCCTTGCGGATGCAGGCCACCCGGCCGCCGGGCAGGGTCACGGTGCGCGCATCGGTGTCGGTCCTGGCGGTCATGCTCACACTCCCAGATTGGCGCGCCAGCGGGCCAGGACGTCCTCGCCGTTGACGGTCCAGATGTTGTTGAAGACGTCGATCTCCACGACGGCCGCGCCGTCGTGCAGGACCTTGACGTAGCTGACGGCGAGTTCGTCGTCGAACTCGGCACCCTCCTGCGGCTTCAGCACGCCCAGCTTCGCCGTGGTCCAGGCGGCGGTCAGGTGCCAGACCACCGGCACCTCGCGCGTCCGACCCTCGGCCGTCCAGCTCTCCAGGTTGCCGCGGACCTGGAGCTTGTGGGTCCTGAAGGGGTTGGCGGCGGCGCGCAGATGGTCGGCGTAGAAGCCGGTCCACTTGATCTGGCACGTCATGGCCTTCAGCCCGCCCGGCAGCTCCAGCGTGCCGAACATGCCCAGCGCCTTGTGCTCGCTCGTCGCCACCGACATCTCGGGCAGGGTCAGCTCGCCGGCGCGCCCGATCAGCGACATCGTGCCGTCGAGATAGACATTGGCGTTGAAGATCGTGTTCAGCTCGATCGCCATGTCAGCCTCCGAGATTGGCAAGCAAGGTGATGTCGATGAAGCTCTCGAACGTGATCCGCTCCGCCGGCGGCGGCGGGCAGAAGATCAGGTCGAAGGTCAGGTGCCCGGCCGCCAGCTCGGTCGGCGGGTTCTTCTCCTTGTTGAATTCGCAGCGCGACCCGATGGTCAGCGCCCCGCGGCCGATCAGGGTGCGGATGAAGGCGTTGCCCGTCTCCACGATGCTGTCGATCAGCGCGTCGTTGATCGGCAGGTCGATGAACTGGAGCATCGCGTACTCCAGGCTCTCATGGACCATGTCGGCGGTGCGCCGCGTCTGGATGAAGTTGCCCTGCGCCGTCGACGCCGGCCACGCGCTGGACCGGTTGCCCCAGGTCCGCAATCCCGTGCCGAAGGAATTGAAGATCGTGACGATGCCGGCCTCGTTCAGCAGGTTCACGTCGCTGGTCGGGTCGTTGATCATCGCCGACAGGTCGCGCTCGGCCCCGACGATGCCCTTGATCACCTTGTTGGACGGGCTGAACCAGTAGCCGAACTCGTCGTCGGTCGCGGCGATCACGCCGGCCAGACGCTGACTGTACGGCTCCAGGCGGGTGGCGCCGGTCGCCGCGTCGTGGACCTTCAGGTGCGGATAGCACAGCACCACGCGCTCGGACGAGAAGCCGAAGTTGATGGCGCCGGACGGCCCGCGGCCGGTGATCGCCTGGTCGCGCGTCGTGCCGATCGGCGCGTCGATCAGCGCGATGCCCCGGCACTTCGACGCCGCCGCCAGCACCTCCAGCTCCACCGCCACCGATGTCTGTGTGCAGTAGACCGGGGCGATCAGGATCTTCGGGAACATGCCGAACAGGTTGTAGCTGTTCAGGAACCCCTGCATGCCCAGCCGCCGGCCCGCCACGTCGACGCTGCCGATGATGTCGGCCGCCGTGACCTTGGACGGATCGCCATAGTCGTAGTCGACGGTCAGGCTGGCGCCGGCGGTGATGGCGCCGGCGGTCAGGCGCGTCAGCGTGCCCGTCACCCGGTCCAGGCTGTAGTCCGCGCCGGCCGCGTACGTGACAGTGCCGTCCTGGCTCTTCACCGTCGCCTGGATGATGTCGCCGTGCGCGAGCGCCACCGTGCCGTCGGCACCGAGCGTCGCCGCCTCGGCGGCAACCGCCGTCTTGTGGACGGCCGGGTCGAACACGTTGATGACGATCACCGTGCCGCGCCCCTGGTCGGCGATCGCGTCCAGCGCCTGCGGGACGGTGTAGCCGGACAGGGCCGGCCCGGCGAGACGGCCGGCATCGCGATCCGACAGCACCAGGAACGGGTCGTTGATGCGCCGGTCGCCGGCGTCGAGGTGATGGACGGGCGCGGTGCCGATCAGACCGATGACGGCCGTCTTCACCTGGCGGACCGGCCGCGCCCCCTTCGTCACCTCGACCGTCTCGACGCCGTGCAAAAAGTTGGCGGGCATCAGGCGGCTCCTTCACTCTTGGTCGCCCTGCGCGGCGCCCGGTCCGTCCCGGACCCCGCCGACACCGGGACCGGCGCCAGATGACCCAGCGCCACCAGGGTGCGGACGTAATCGTTGTCGCGGGGCAGATCCACGTCGGCGCCGGGGTGCAGCAGCACCTCCTTGCCGTCGACGGTGGCGCCGGAGGGCGGACCGCTGTAGCGGTAGAGGGTCAAGGCTCGTCTCCCATGGTAAGGCGTTCGCCAAGCGTGATCTGCCGAAGCAGAGCGGCCTGTTCGGTCTCGGCCGTCTCCAGCGCCACGGCCGAGGTCGCGATGGTGATGACGTAGCGCCAGACGCCGTTGCTCACGCCCAGGAAGCGGTCGCGGAGCGGGTACAGCTTGCGCGCGCCCGGCGGTCGCCAGCCGGTCAGCGCCACGCGCACGGCCTCCAGGTGGGCATAGGCCCCGTCGTGCTGGCGCAGGTTGCGCGCCAGAACGGTGATGTCGAACTCCAGCCGTCGCTCCTGCGCGATCACGCCCAGCGCTTCCGGCTTGCCGTAGGTCGAGCGGCCGTAGCCCACCAGCACGGCGCCGCGCGGGTGCTTCAGCGCGTAGGACGCGGGGTCTTCGGGGAACGCCTCAACCCGGATGCCCGGAACGGCGCCGCCCAGGCGCTCGACGATGGCGGTTTCAAGGTCCGGAATCACGCGATCCTCCCGAGCCAGTCGCCCAGCACCTCGTCGATCTCCCGGCCGTCCTCCTCGGACACGCCCAGCCACGGGCGGGCCGGGATCTCCGGCTTGCCGGCCTCGGCGCCGCCGAAGTGGTGGATGGCCGCGTAGACCATCCCCGATCCGACCTCGACCGCGTCGCCGCGGACCATGTAATGGACGCTGTCGATCAGCGTGCCGGTGCTCTCCAGCAGGTGGTGACCGGTCCGGCGCGTGGCCTTGTAGCTGTCCGACCAGTCGGGCCAGGGCTCGCCGTTCGGCCCTTCCTTGTCCTGAGACAGCCGCCGGCGCGTCTGGCTTTCGACCAGCCCGCCCAGACTGTCCAGCAGCGGGCGCTTGTCGGTGATGCCCTGCGCCAGCGCCACCAGGCGCCGCCGCACCGCCTCCGCCCCCGCCACCTCGATCCGCGCACCGGCCATCGGTCAGCCCCCCCGGCGCCCGAACAGGCGATCCCCGCCGGCGATGAAGGCAGCGCCGGTGTAAGGAGACGCCGGCGCCTCCGCACCGGCCGCCTGGAGCACGACCGCGCCGGCGGCCACCTTCTCCAGCAGCCGCAGGGCCTCCTTGTGGCTGTCCTTGACCAGCTCCGTCGGTGCGTTCGAATGCAGGAAGTAGCGCGCCAGGTCGCAGGCGATGCGGCGCACCAGATCGGGCACCGGCGCGAGCGGCAGCCGGTAGCGCGCCCCCGCGTAGCCGTCGATCAGCCGGCGGGCGTCATCCAGCGCCCGTTCCACGACAGCCTCGTCAATCGCCCCGGTCGGCACCTCCGCGCGATCGGTGAGCTGCACCAGCTCGTCCGACCCGTAGCGGTCGATCAGGTCTTGCAGGGTGGCGTACGACATGGGCGGCTCCTGCGATCAGATCGCCGCGTCGGCGGCTTTGCCCTTCGCCGTCCTGGCGGGCGGCGTCGCGGCATCGGGCGGGTCCATCTCGTCGACGATCAGCATCGGCTCGTCCATCAGCGCCGCGACCTGCTCGTCCGTCAGGTCGGCGCGGCGGTGGAAGACGGGCCGGTCCGGGTGGGCAAGGCCGGCGCGGCGGAAGCCGTCACGCTTGGCGACGATGCGCAGATGACCAGTCATCGGGGCCTCCTTACAGCCGCTGCTCGACGTGGATCTCCACGAGATCCCGGTTGGTGTTGGTGGCGCCGTTGGCCAGGCGCTCGGCCTTGATGACCTCGTTCGCGGCGCCGCGCAGGTTGGTCGGCACGACAAGCAGGTTGGGCTTGTTGTTGAGGGGCCGGCCGTAGTCGCCCTTGATCGCGCACATCGCGGCGTAGGCGGCGTCGAAGGTGGTGGAGTTGAGCGGCTGGCGCGAGGCGTAGACCATCTGCCAGAACCCGTAGGCGGCGCTGCACCGCAGGCGCACGCCGTAGAGAAACTCGTCTCGCATGAAGACGGTTTCATCGCTCGGCTGGTCCTGCCGGACGAACTCCACCTCCGTCCGCTTCTGGAAGATGAAGGGCTTGCGCACCCGCTTGGTGCAGACGAGATACCAGGGCGTGCCGGTACCGCCGCCGAAATTGGACATGGACGTCACCCGACCGTCCCGATCCATCACGGGGTGGTCGGCGTCGAAAAAATACTGACCGTCCCAGCTCATCGTGCTGAAGCCGGCCGGCAGCAGGCCCCACACCAGTTCGTCGGGCGTCTCGGCCGCCGACTCGCCCAGCATGGCGAAGGCGGGCCTGTAGATGCCCAGGCGATCGTCCTCGATGTCCGTGCGCTTGACGCCATAGGTGTTCTCGAAGGTCCGGTTCACCACTTCGAAGCCGGTGGCTTCCAGGCTGTTGATGAACCGCTCGCCGATCCACTCGCGGGTGCCGGGCAGACTCATCAGCCAGGGGTAGATCTCGGACCGGCCGTAGGACGGCGTCTCCATGGCGATTTTGGGCCAGGTGCGTTCGACCGCCTCCACCCCGGTGTTGAAGGCCATCTGGAAGCCCTGGCTGGCGCTGGCCAGCAGGGCGGCGGTGATCACGCGCATAGGGGTCTCCTTAGAACTCGATCCAGACGCCGTCAGCGTCGATGTCGATGACGGTGCCGGCGGCGCTGCGCGTGCCGCCGCCGTCGGTCGCGGCGACCGTCTGGTCGTCGACGATCCAGGCCGTCTTGCCGATGTGCGGGCGGCCGACCGGGTCGGCGGCGGCGTTGTCGAAGCGCCAGGCGCCGTCGCGCCGCACGTCCGCGCACACCGCGCCGGCCGCGCCGCCGGCGTTGCTGACACTCTCGGCGGCAATGCCGACGCAGGTCAGGGTCGTGGCGGTGGCGCCGGGCACCAGATAGCCGGCGGCGCTCAGGCAGGCGAGGCCGCCCTGGTGGATGACGGCGGCCGCGGCCAGCGGGTGGGACACGATGTCGCCGGCGCGCTGCTGCGTACGCCGGCCGGCGGTGAGGGCGGCCATCTATCGGCCCTCCCTGTGCTTGCGCCAGTCGTCTTCGGTGAAGCCCATCTGACGGCACACGGCGCGGTCGTCGTCGGACAGAGTCCCGTCACCGGCCGGCGGCTTGCCCGGGATGGACGGCGACGGGTCCAGCACCTTCGGCGCGGCCTTCAGGAAGTCGCGGAACCGGTCGACGCCGGCGCGGTCGCGGCACTGGGCGCGGTAGAAGTCCTCGGTCGCCGGGCTGATCTTGCCCTCCGCCTTGCCCCGCTCGATCAGGGCGTCGACGTCGGCTTTGAGCGTCGCAGCCTCGACGTCCGCCAGCGCCTTCTCGGCGTTGGTGGCGCGCGCCACGGCGGTGTCGTAATCGGCGCGCGGCACGAAGCGGGCGATGTCGGGCGTCTCGGCCCGGTTGGTGGCGGTGGCCAGGTCGCTCTTCGTACGGCGCACCGCGGCCAGGACTTCGTCCATGGTCGCGGTCTCCGCCAGACCGAGTTCCCGGCAAAGAGCTTTCAGGTCCATCAACTCCTCGCGGTTGAGCGCCGGCAGCGCCGGCAGGTTGGGGGCGTGCACCAGGCCCACGGAGGTGAGCCGCGCGATCTCTTTGGTGGAGCGGACGAAATCGAAGCTGGGGCTGATGTAGCGGTAGGCGCCGCTCTCGATGTCGGCGCGGCCGGCCTCGGTCCAGGTGACGCGCCCCCACACGGCGCCGTCGCGCAGCTCCAACTCCTGGATCCAGCCGGCCGCCGGGGTGCGTTCGCCGGCGAGCGCGCGCGTCTCGCTGCCATGCTCCCAATCCACCACCAGGTCCAGCCCGCGATCCCGGAAGGCGTCGACCACGCGGGCCGGATCGCTCAGCGTCCAGCGCCGACCGTCGATGCCGGACACCACGCCCCCGGCCGGCAGCAGCATGATCCACTCCGGGGCCGCGCCGCCGGCCGGCAGCGCGAAGCACAGCGCGCGGCGTTCGGCGCGGTCGGCGGCGCAATGATGATCGGGAGCGGGAGCGGTCATGGGATCGGGCTGTCCGGTGGAAGCGCCACCCTCGCCCGATCCGCCGTCCGCCGGCACCCGGACAGATGTCCGGGGCGTGCGATCGGATGGCGTTCTCCCCCACCATAGGCGCGGAGCGGCACCCCGTCCACAGCCGCTCCCTGCGATGCCCTTTAAGAGGCCGTAAGAGGCATCTTACGCGGGGGAACGCCCATCCGATGGGGGTAGGGCCGGCGGCGCGCGAAAGGCCGTCCCGGCGCGCATCTGGAAGCCCGGCCCGAACGGTGCTATCTTACGGACAGGGCGCGCGCGACACGGTGAACCTTCCAGCCGTAGCACGGCGGTTTCCGCCGGAGCGTCATGTGGGGGAACGGGAAGTCCCCACCGCGCGCCCCTCCTTCCAGATCACGCGTCCCCTGTCGCGCTCCCGATCGACGTCGCGCGCGTTGGTGCGGCGGAAGCTGCTCACGAAGACGGCGTTCCCTTCCGCGTCGGCCTTCACGGCCGCGAGATACAGCGCACCGTCGCGGCGGATGACCACGACGGTGCGTTCGGCGTTCCGGATCACCTCCTGCGGATCGCCGCCCAGGAACGGCAGCGTGCGGTACTCCTCCAGGGTCAGCTCGGGGTGGCCGGGCCGCCCCGGCAGCTCACCCTTCTGCTTGGCCATGGTATCGGGCGACAGCACCGCCACCGGCGTCCTGGCGCCGATCGCCGCCGCCACCTCGTCCGGCAGGCGGGCCACCGGGAACCACCCGTCCGGCCGGTCCAGCCAATCGGCGAAGCGGGGATGGGCCACCATATCGGCGATGGCTGCACGGGCCAGATCGGCCGGCGCCGCGGCCAGCTTGTCCACCGTCAGCGCGTCCAGGTTCCGCCGTCGCGTCAGGCCGGGGTTGTTGGCCCAGCCGGGGTCGATGCCCACCGGCACGTCGATCGTCTCGCCGCGCCGGTCGTTGGTCCACTGCCGCATCGGCACGTCCGGCTCGGCCGAGACGTCCCAGCCCCGGCGCCGCGCCTCGGCGGCCGAGACCTGGCGGACCCGGCACTTGCAACCCCAACCGTTCGGCGGCATCCAGGCCCTCCAGAACGGGCTGTCCACCGGCAGCAGAAGCCCCTTCTTGGACGCGTGCTCCGGCCGGTGCCGCTCCGACGGTCCCAGCTCGTAGACCAGGTAGGGCAGGACGTCCTTGGTCCTCTCGATCCGCGCCCACTGGCCGGCCGCATGGGCGGTGCGGATGTTGGCTTCGAAGATCGTCTTCAGGCGGCGCGGGCTGCCGAGCTGCCCCGGCCGCTTCGCACCGCCCGCCTTGGGGTCTTCCACCTCGCCCTCACCCCACCAGCCCAGCTCGATCAGGCGCGGCGTCACCCGCCGTCGGAAGGCGTCGAACGGCTCTCCCGCAGCCTGCGCCCGCTCCAGCTCCTCGCGGATGGTGCGCAGCACGTCCATCTGCGTTGCCTTCGCGACGGTGAAGGCGAAGGCGTGCTCGTCACCCCGGACATCCTTGTGGGAGAAGGCCGGTGCCCAGCCCTTGGCCTTGAGATAGGCCAGCGTCTCGGCGTCCGGGCCGGTGGGGAACCCGAAGCCGGGCTTTTCGCTATACGCGGCCATCAGCGATCACCGCCATCGCCGGCGGCGTGCGCCAGGAAGGTCGCGCGCGCCAGCGCCCGGATCAGCGCGTCGGCATCCATGCGCTCCGCCAGCTCCGGCAGGCGGGCCAGCACCTCCTCATAGCTGCCGGCGGACCGGATGGTCGCGACCACGGGATCGATCAGCGGTGCCATCATCGGCCGCCAGCCGTCCAGCATGTCGGCCGCCAGCTCGTCCAGCTCGTCACCGGCATCTTCCCGGTTGGTCGCCCGCGCGAGACCGCCGCAGGCCGGACACCCGCAGCCCGCGCGGTTGGCGACCCCGGCCAGGTCCGGCGGCGGCGCTGCCGGCGCGCGCAGCAACACCACCTCCGGCCCGCGCTTCTCCTGCGGCGGCGGATCGGGCAGGCCCAGCTTGTCGCGCACCACCGACGCCTCGACCTCCAGCCCCATCGGCACCAGCTTCGCCAGGCTGTCCACCAGCAGCGCGACGTCCTCGGGCTCCAGAACGGGATGCAGCAGCAGCGGATAGCCGTTCGGCGGCGCCCCGAAGTTCAGGTCGACGAAGGGCCGCACCAGGTCGCGGTTCAGCGTCGCGTTCAGCTGGCGCGCATCCGCGCGCAGGATGTCCTGGCGCACGTCGTTGTGCACCTTCGCCTGCGCCAGGCTGGCGCCGTCGTCGGCCGTCATCGTTTGACCCAGCACGGCCTTGCTGATCTGTTTGTCCAGGTACTCGGCCAGACGCCGGAACACCTCCCACCCGCCGCCGCCGGCAGCGACCTGCTCGAACTCCACGCGCATGGTGTCGGGCAGGATGGCGGCCGCGTCGCGAGCCAGGTTCATGACCGCCTGGCGCAGCACCCGCAGATCGGCCTCCCCGGCGCCGGCGCCATAGCGGCCGAGCCGGATCGGCATCCCGTAGGTTTCGCAGAACTGCACCCAATCCAGCACGGTGTAGTGCTTGAACATGAAGGTCCAGGCCGCCAGCCGCGCCAGCCCGCCGCGGATGGGGATGCCGCTCTTCAGGCGCGGCTCGTGCACGATGAACTTGTGGCGCGGCAGCTCGGCGCCCCGTGGCGCCGCCTCATCCTTCAGCAGCAGCCGGCGCCGGCTGGCGTCGTCGTAGGTGAACCAGCGCGGGTCGCGGTGTTCGTAGCGCGCCGGCGTCCAGGGCGTGGCCGCGGTGTCCCAGATCATCTCGACGACGCTGTACCCCTTGCCCAGGCCGTCCAGCAGGTCCTCGACCAGATCGGGCCACACCAGCGGGTTGACCAGCTTGCGGACGGCGTCCGCGATCTCCTGGTCGCGCGTCTCGTCGCTGGCGGCCTCCACGCGCGGCTCGATGCCGGACAGGGCGCGCTTGCGGGTGCCGAGGACGGAGCCGTAATGCAGGTCCAGTTCCTCCATCTCCTCGGCCAGCGCAAGATAGGCGTCGGCGTCACCCTCGGCCGCACGGCGCAGCAGGCCGGCCAGCCGCGCCGGGGTGAGGTCGCGGGCGATCGCCTCCTGCCAGACGCGGCGGACGCCGAACAGCGAGGGGGCTGCCACTTCCTCCGTCAGCGCGGCCTTCGTGGCGGCGCGCTCCACGCGCTTCATGGGGCGCCCGTCAGGGCCCAGGATGGGGCTAGTACCGGTCATCGTCAGCTCCGAACAGGAGGCGAGCGGCGCGGCTCATGGCCTGCATGATGCCGTCGCCGGGAAAGCCGTGGCGGTCGCCGCCCGGCGGCAGCCCGCGCTTGGGCAGACCCTCATAGGCAATGGTTTCGGCCGGCGCCGCGGTGGCGGCATGGGCGTTGAGGATGGCGATCGCCGCGTCGGCGTGGCGGCGCCCACCGTCCGTGCCGACCTTGCGCACGTCGGCGGGGATGCGGCCGACGCCGTTGACCAGGCGGAACTGGTGCAGATCGTCGCGCACGTCGAGATCCGCGCCGATCCGGATCGTACGATCCTCGAACGCCGTCTTGAGCTGCGTCGAATGCACCCGCAGCCAGGCGTCGGTGGCGATCAGCTCCACGATCCGCTCGGCGCCGTAACGCTGGCGCGCCTCCTGCGCCAGCACCATGCCGTTGCCGCCGGCGTCCAGCACCCCCGACCCCAGCCGGCGCTTTGACCGCAGAAAGTCGGCGATGTGCCACAGCATCTGCTTCTGCTGGTCGTAGGGGCACTCGCGCGCCTCGACCAGCAGCGGCACGTGGCGGGCGAGCTGCTGATCGGCGAAGGCGACGGCATAGGCCGACCGGTCCTGGCGCATGGCGAAGTCGCCGCCGATGCCGTAGGTCCAACGCGACGGCAGGCGGTCCAGCGCGGGCTGGACGTGCGCCTCGATCCACGCGGCCATATGGGCGCGGCGGCGGGCCTCCGGCCAATCGACGAACTCCCGGCCGTCCGCATCGGGCGCCGGCTTCTCCCAGCGCACCACGGTATAGTCCGGCGTCATGGCCGCCTCGATCAGCGCCAGCGCCAGCATGGTGCCGCTGTCCTCGCGCGGGATTGCGTCCAGCTCCTCGCGCATCGCGGCGGTGCGGGTGCCGTAGGCGGCCCGGATCTGGTTGTACCAGGCGCGCTTACCCGCGACGGAGGGCGTCCAGCCGCGCGCCAGGCACACCCGCTCATAAAGGCCGTTGGTCACCGCCACATCGAAGGGGACGTGGTGGATCGACGCCGGAAACTTGCCGCTCTCCGCCTCTTTGCACAGCGTGTTGAACGCGTTGGTCGCACCGTTATGAGACGAAATGATGCGCACCTTTCCGCCCCAGATCAGCAGGGCCAGTACGGCTTCCAGCACCTTGCCGACGTCGGCGTGAAAAGCGGCCTCGTCGATGACGACGACACCCTGAAGACCGCGGATCGCCGCCGGCCGCGACGACAGGCCGGTGATCCGGTGGCCGGAGGCGAAGCGAATGCGCCACGCGGTGATCTGCCGGGTCTTGACCGTGCCGTCCGGCTGTTCCTCCTGATCGTCGAAGACGAAGTCCTCAATGGCGCACAGCTCGTTGGCGACGGTCTGGGCGAAGTTGGCGCAGGTGGTGATGAACTCGCGCCCCTTCTCGGCGGTGTCGCCGATGTACCAGCAGTGGTCGCCGCCGGCCTCGCGGCTGGCCGCCGCGATCAGCACATGGTCGTGCGCCTCGGCGAAGGTCATGCCGGTCCGCCGGCCTTTCGGCGCGATCTTCAGCGGTGCCGGATCGGCGATCCAGTTGCGCTGGTGCTTCAGCAGGAAGCCTTCGGACAGCGGATCGAGGTCGGCCGCCGTGGCGCGGCCGGCCTCGATCCGGTCGATGGCGCTCTCCGGCGGTTCCCGGACCGCCACCCGGCCGGCATCCATGGCTAAACCGCTCCGACCGCCAGCACCTGGCGGAGTTGGGCGATGCGCGCCTGTGACAGGCCCTTTTCGCCGGCGGCCCTGGCGGCCGTTTCGGCGGCGTCCAGCTTCTTGATCATCTCCGCGGCCACTTCCTTGCGCATGCGCAAGATCAGGTCCGCATCGGTCTTGCGGGCCGACGACAGGTCCTTCAGCGCCTTGGCCAGGAACATCACCGTCTCGGGCGTCATCGGAACCGGCGGGCCTTCGGGCGCGTCGTCGCTGCCGCCGCCATCGGACGCCCGCTGCTCATCGGCCGCCATGAACAGGTCCAGCACGGCGGAGTGCAGCAGCTCGATGTTCAGCCGGGCTGTCCGGCTCTCCGGCTCATCGCCCAGCTTCTTGACCAGCGCTTCAGCGACCGCTCGTGACCGCTGCAGCCGATCGGCGACCTGATCGACACCTTGGAGGTGGGCGTGCAGGCGCGACCGTGACGGCAGCGCCTCGGGCGTCACGGACACAGCAACGTCCAGCTCCGGCGGCAACATCGTTCGCCGGCCGGCGGCCAGATCATGCAGGTGCGTCAGGATCTGATCGACGGTGTAGCGGCCGGACGTCCAGAGCTGGGCGATCCCCTCGCGCAACCCTTCCGGCAGCTTATCGACCTTGGACGGCTTGCCCGCCATTGGTCAGTCCCTCGACGGGCGCGACACGCCCTCAATGAACTCCTCGCCGCGGGCGACCCGCTCGCCCCTCGCGCTGATGGTCACGGCCAGCAGGTCCGGGCGCAGCTCCTCGGTCTCCACCAATCCGGCAGCGGCCAGCCAGCGCACGTCAGCGTTGGTCGATGCCCGATCGACCCGCCCGAAAGAGAAGAGGCGCAGCGACTTCTCCAGGGTCGACGAACTGGCCCGGCCGCCGCCCTCGCACAGGATGCGCAGGCAGGTGAGGCGGCGATCGGCGTCGAAGACGCGGCGCACCTGGTCGCTCATGCTCATGGTCATGGTCATCCCGTCATGGAAAGATGTCCGTCGATCATCCGGCGGCTGTCGCCTTCCAGCCGCGTCAGGATCGCGGTCAGCATTTTGATGTCGCCCCGCAGCTCGGCCAGCTCGACCCGGGCGCTGCCGATCTTCTCGGCCGCCCGGGTCGCCTTGTCGGCGGCGTCGCGCGCGGCATGCGCCGCGCCGATGGCCTCGCGCACGGAGGCGTCCAGCCCCGAGATGCGCCGGTCGCCATCGGCCAGGCGTTCCTCGGCCTTGGTGACGCGGGTGTGAACGGCGTCCAGTTCCCGCCTGGTCGGAAATGTCTTGGCCAGCCACCACAGGCCGGCCGGGGCGACGATCAGCCAGGCCAGCCCCAGCAACGCCGCCCACTCCTTTGCGTCGGCCATGGTCAACATGCTCCCCCCTCGCGGTCGCTTTGGCATCCGAAGCACCGGGTGGCGCTCGGCAGGGCGGCGCGGCGCGCCGGGTCGATCGGGTCACCGCAGTCGGTGCAGGCTGACGCACCGGCAGCAGCCAGCCGGGCCCGAACTGCTGCAACCGGCACGGTCACGTCCAGGGACAGCAGCAGCACCTCCTGTGCGCGGTCGGCGTCGTCCATCAGAGATCGTCCGGCACCGGGCGGCCCGAAATGGTAGCCTGACCCGGCAGCGGCACCACCTGGTCGAGGCGAGCCGCCAGCCGCTCCTCAAGGCCGGCCGCGTCGATGCGCAGCGCCCTCATGGTCTCCGGCATCTTCGGCAGGAGGTAGCGGGCGGCGATCGCCACCATCTCCGACCTGGTCTGGATGGTGTCGAGATTGGCGCCGATCAGCAGCAGCCGGTCGCGCGCGCAGCCCAGGGCGATGACCATCCCGTCATCCAGGCGCCGCGCCAGCTTGCTGTCGGTGTCGACCTTCAACCAGACCAGCACGCGCCGCACCACGAAGCCGCCGACCGTCGCCAGCGCCACCAGGGCCAGGTCGACGGCGCCGGCCAGCAGCTCCGGCGGGATCGGTACGGCGTAGACCCTCTCACCGGCGAAAGCAGGGGAAATGACGGCCATCAGCGTGATGGCTCCGATCAGCACGGCGAGCTTGCCTGCCACCAGGTCAGCGAGGCGGGAGCCGGGCCGCAGCAGCAGGAACACCCCGCGGCTGAAAAGGGCGCAGGCCACCAGGCCCACGAAGGCAATCGCAGCGTTCATGCGGGCGCTCCCCGGATCAGGTAAGGAAGGGGGCGACCAGCGTGCGCCAGACGTCGACGTAGTCGCCCGGCTTGCCGGCCCCCAGGTGGGTGTTGTAGTGGGCCTTCCAGTAAAAGCCCTGTGCCAGCACGTCGCCGGCTGCCGGTAGCGGCTCGGGCCGCCGGTAGTAGTGGGCGCGGCACATGGCGGCGCCGTAGGCCAGATTGGTGACGAGCTGCCGCTCCTTCGGCGGGCACTCGCCGCGCAGCATCAGGATGCGCTCGCCCAGCTTCGCCCGGTAGCGCAGGAAGTTCGCCCAGATATCCTCGTGCGTTGCCGGCTCCATCTGCCACAACCCCAGCGCCGGACCGCCGCCGATCTGGCGCAATGCACGCAGTCGCGACTCCACGGCCGCGGTGCCCAGCACCAGCTCGACGCCGGCGGCGGAGGCGAAACCCGGCGCGTCGTCACCGGCGCAGATGCGAAGCACGGGGATGATCACGTCATCGCGCAAATGGCGCGGCGACAGGCAAGGGGATTTGAGGGACATGGCGCGGGACCTCGGTCGGTTGTCCCGCTACTCTGGCTACCCCTATCGCGCGGCAGCACCCGGACGGATGTCCGGGGGGGTGCCCCATCCAAGGCAGCCTCCCCTTTAGAACAGCTCGCCCTGCCGGTCGTCGCCAGCCACACCCCGCACGTGCCCGTTACGATGGCGACGGACGGTCCGTTCGTCAACGCCGGCAAGTCGGGCGGCATCGCCCGTGGTTGCGCCTTCAGCCAACGCCCTGATAATGGTCGCCCACACCCGCTGCCGTGTCCCCGTAGGTCCCAGTGGCACGGGGATCTCCAGCCCTGTGCCGCCGGCCACCAGATGTGCGCAGATCGTGGCGGCGGCCTCGGGCCCCACCGCCCGGACCAGCCAGTGATCCGCCGTTGGTGCGGCCGGGAAGTAGGCGCGCCTCCCTCCCTTCGCCCGCGCTACGGCCAGCGCAGCCGGCTCGCCGGCAGCCTCGGCAATCTCGCCCAGGACGCCGGGGAGGACGAGGGGGGGCGATCCGGCTGTCATTGAAATTGGTCCGCAACCATGACGGTTGACGAGCGTCCGTCGAGCGGGCGAGTGTTCCGGATGACCACAACCGGAGACGCTCCATGCGCCTGCTTTTGCTCTTCGCCGCGCTCGCCTTTGCGGCACCCCTTGCCGTCCCGCCCGTGGTGGTGGCGGCCGACCTCCCCGGCGAGGCAGAGGTGCGTGCCGTCCTGCCGATCTGGTGCAAGTACGAGAACGAAGAACGGGTAAAGTTGCAGAAGGAGGCCGACAGGCTGTTCGGCATCAAGCCCGCCCCGCCGGCGGGGCAACCCCTTACCATGGAGATGCTGTCCGAGCACCACAAAGCGGTCGAGCGTTGGAAAGAACCCCGGCTGAAGATCCTGAACGACGCCTTCGAGAAGGCCACCGGCCTGGATTTCCATGCCGCAAGCTATGTCGCGATCGCGAATGGGATGGCGCTCAAATGCCGATAAGGCGCTTCTCATGACGCTCGCGCTCCGCCGGCTTTCGCCTGCGCGCGCCCCACCCAGCGCTTCAGCGCCTCTATCACCTTGTGGGCGGCCGTCGTGTCGAGACGGCCGACATCCTGCCCCGTCTGGCGCTTGATAAAGGCGTTCAATGCCCCTTCGGCGCGGCTTTGGACGGCTCCCAGGTCAGCCAGTTCCAGCCACAGCCCCCGCATCATGCGCACCTGCGCGGAGTCCGCGTAGCGCGGCCGTCCCGCCGATCGGCGCGGCGCCCCGGCCGCGTGCAGGGCGTCCAGCACGCGGCCGAGCTGGGGACCGGTCATCGCGCGCAGCGACCGCTTGCCACCGGTCCTCTCCAGGAAATCGCGCCAGGCGGTGTCGTCGTCCAGCCCGGCGACCTTGCGCCGGCAGGTCTGGACGGCCGCGATCAGGCGGGCGGTGGTGTCCGGTTTCATGGAGTCCCGCTCCTCTTCAGCCCGCGGCCGGGCGGCGTGTGCTCCGGCCGAGGCATGCGCCAATGGATGCGCGCCGCTCCGTCGACCCGGTCGCGGGGCCGCAGCACGACCCAGCAGAAATCCTCCTTGCCGCCCCTCTGTTTGACGGCGCCGGCCACCAGGGCGGCGCCGGGCGGCATGCTCGGCCGCATGGACAGGATGACGACGTCGCTGACCGCCCAGCCCGGCGCCGGCCGCGCGAACACGACATGCCGGCTCTGGCCGGCCAGGAACGGCATATTCACCAGCAAGGCGATGCCGTCCCGCGCCACCGCCGCTGCCCGCTCCAGCGTCGCCAGCGGCCCGGCGCCGCCGAAATAGGGCGGGTTGGTGATCACCCAGTTGTGCGACTGCGCCGCGTAGGCGGGCAGGCCGTGGAAGTCGACGCCGCCAGTCACGCCGGGGAAGCCGCGGTCGCGCAGATCGGACCCCGTGACGTCGCACAGGCCGCGCGCGCAGCAGACGCCGGGGATGGTGCCCATGCCGGCGTGCGGGTCCAGCACCGTGCCCGGCCGGCCCGGCGACAGCAGGCCCAGCTCTTCCAGGACGTCCAGCAGGACGTGGACGCAAAACGCCTCCTCGACATACCAGTCGTCAGGGTCCTTGGGCTGCTCCCTCTTGTGCCGGGAGAGGGCGTTGGCGGCGGGCTTGAGGCTTGTCGTCATGGCGGCCTCAGGCGTTGCCGGCAGCCGGGCCGGCGGGCACACCGGCACCACGGCAGCAGCCGTCGTGCACCTGCGCGATCATCATTTGCAGCACCGCCAGCACCTCGGCGGATTTGCCGGGGGCCGCGTTCTGGAAAGCACAGGCCCCCGCATGGATTGCGATCGCCTCCATCGCCTGCGCCGCCGTCAGACCGCGAAATGCCTCCTCGGCGAGTTGGGCGAGTTTGAAGGCGGCGTTGTAGCCGGCCTCGGACACCGGCAGCTTGGTGGGTGCGCGCATGGTCATCTCCTCAGTTCGGGCGCACGCAGCGCTCCAGGGCGTCGTTGACCGCCGCGACGATCTCCGGCGCCGGCACGCCGGCCGCGCGGGCGGTCTCCACCGCGGCGGCGATCAGGGCGGCGGGATCGGCGTCGACCCGCGCCGGCGGCGTCCGGCCGGACAGGGCGACGGCTGCCAGCAGCAAGTGATCGGCCAGCGCCCGCCGGCTGGCCTGGTCAAGCGCCAGGCCGCGCCGCAGCCGGTAGGCGTCGACGCCGAGCACCAGGGCCAGATCCTGCACCGCGCGGGTCATGGGGGGCCTCTCCCTACGCCAGCGCGCCGCGGCACAGGGCCGCGACCGAGGGCAGATGGGGCGCGATCGGCTGCTCGGGCAGGCGGGCCGGGACACCCCGCACCCGCCACAGCGACCGGACGGCGCCGGCGTCGTCGACCACCGCCCACACCTCCGGCGCGTCCGGCAGGCCGACGACCTGGAGCACCGGCACGCCGCCGTCGTCGTCGCCATGGACGGTGATGGACAGGACGAGATGCACGGGGGCCGTCATGAGGCACCCCCATCGGTGGCATGCAGGCGGTCGAGGCGCTCGATGCCCGCCACGGCCAGGGCGGCGATCTGCACCCACCGGCGGCGGTGGTGGGCGCGATCCTCGGGCCGGGCCGCGTCAAGCAGCAACATCCGTTCGAAGAGGTGATCTTCAAACCCCGCATTGGTGTGCTGATCATCGTGGGCGGCGTCATAGCCCCTGGCGACCTGCCGGACCCGCTCGGTCGCGACGTCGGACAGGACCCGGGCCAGCGCGTCCCCCGCCGGCCCATCCCAGCGCGGCGGGTACTCCACCAGCTCCACGGTGCAGGTCAGAGATAGGTCAGCCATGGGCGGCCTCCCCCGGCACGCCGGCATCCAGGGCTTCCTCGCGCCGCACGGCCGCGATGGCCCTGGCGCGGGCCTCCCGGTAGTCGTCAAGCGCCTTGCCGCGCAGCTCGGCCCCGACGCCGCGGGCGGAACAGAAATTCCGCCAGGTGCGGTTGACCGCCGTCTGGAGGGCGCGCGGCACCAGGCGCCAGTGCGCGAGACACATCAGAAGGCCGCGCTTGACGGTGCAGGGGCAGCCCGGCACGGCGCAACGGTTGGGAAGTTCAGCCATGGCCGGCCGCCTTTCCGGTAGCCTTCCGGCCCCGCCGGCTCCTGTACACCATGGCCCCGACCAGACTGACGGCCGCCAGCCGCAGGCAGACGTCGCGATCCTCCGCAGCGCTGGTGCTCCGTTGCGCCATCACCTCGATCTTCTCGACCTCTTCCTGAGGCACCCGGCCGCCGTCGGCCGGTCGCATCGCGACAGCCAGCGACGCCACCTCCGACAGCAGCCGCTCCAGGTCCCTGACCTGCCGGTCGCCAAGCCCCGGCGGGCATTCGGGGATTTCCACGATCACGCGGGTGGTGTCGACGCTTTTTCCCATGGGACACCTCACGCGCTGGCCAGGTCGAGCGGAATGAGGTCGAACCGGCCATCCTCGCGACGGCGGTAGACGCGCAGGTAGATGGCCTTGCCCGCCGTCTCCATGGCGTCGTCAATCGCGGCCATCGCCGCGCGCCAGCGTGAATGCTGAATGTTCAGCCGCTTGAGCCGCACCAGCTCGGCGACGCGCACCCGGCCCTGATCATCCAGACCGAAGGCAGAGTTGATGATCGCCTTCACTTCGTCGGACGCATCGGCCTCGCGCAGGTACTCGTTCAGAGCCTCCTTGGCGATCTGGATCGTTGGGCCGACCGTCACCCGCTCCTGCACCTGGATCTGCACTTTGAAGGCGCGGTCGAAGGTGAAGAATGCGGTGTTGCCGGCCTTCCCGCCGATCTGCACGCCGTAGTCGCGGGCGATGGCGTCGATCAGAGCGCTCGCCTCGCTGAACGACAGAACTTTGAAGCGCGACAGGCTGGCACTGATGGCCAGCGCCCCGCCGGCGACGGCGCGGACGAAGGCGTCCTCCAACAGTTTCTCCGCCCTGACCAGGTTCTCGGGCGTGAGCCGGCCGTCCTCCTCACGCCAGAAGGTGCGGCCCTCCATGGCAACGGTGCCGGACGGTACGCCCGGCAGCCCGGCCAGCACCTGCCGGGCGGCATCGAAATCGTCACTGTCCACAGCACCCGGGACTTTGCGGGCGATGGTGTCCAGCGCCCAGCGCAGGTGCCGGGCCAGCGTAGGTGCGCCCGGCGGCAGGGCGGGAATGATGTCGGCAAGAGGGTGCCCCTCGGGCCGCTCGGTCGCGGATGTGGTCATGGGTTGCCTACCTTCTGGTGGTGATGGTGACGGCCCCGCCAAGCGCCAGGCGCTCCGGGTGCCAGGTGGCCGGCCGCGCGGGCCGGCGGAAGGGGCGGCGCAGGGCGCCGAACAGGGCGATGGCGAGCGCGCTCATGCGCAGCCCTCCACGCAGACCAGCGGCGCCGGCCGGCCGTCCACGGGCAGCAGGCCCGCCAGGGCCAGCACCGCGTCCGCCAGCGCCGCCAGCGGCGCCGTGGCCGGCCCCGGCAGGGTCTCACCCCGCCGGACCCGCTCGGCCAGCCGGATCGCGCCGGACACCGCCATGACGGGCGGCAGCGCGACCCACCCGCCGTCCGCCGGGCCGACCCGGAAGGAGACGAAGTTGGCGCCGGCATCCAGGGCCAGCACGACGTACCGGCCGTCGCCCAGGTCGCGGTAGCACCGCAGCTCATAGCGGGCCGGCTTGTGGCCGGGCCAGGTCACTTCGATCGTGGCGCCGATCGGCGGCAGGGGGGCGCGCATCATGCCGCCCTCCCGTCGTCCGCGGCATCAGCCGCCGGCTCGTGCAGCGCGACGTAGCCGGACAGCATCGCCAGGAACACGCAGAGTTCCGTCAGCTCGGCGGCGGTGACGCCCTTGCGGGCGGGGGCGCCGGTCAGCGCGGCCGCGGTCAGCCGCAGCCGCTCGGCCGCCGCGGGCACCAGGCCCACCAGCGGTTCGGCCATGCGGTCCAGCCGATGAGCCAGCAGCGACACCTCGGCGCCCGACAGCCCGCGCGGCGCGGCGAAGCCCGGCGGCACGCGGTGCAGGTCCCGGGCGAAAGCGATCAGGGTTCGGGATTGGGACATGCCTCACCTCCCCTCGGCGGCGCCATGCACGCGCCGGGTGTTGGGATCGAAGATGAAGTCTGTGGCCTGGACCATCGGCGCCCGCGGTCCGGTGTTCATCCGCGGGTCGAGGGAGTAGACCGCCTTACCCCGCCGTCCTCTTGCCGCCGGCTGTTCGACGGTCAGGTAGCCGGCGCGGTGCAGACGGTGGGCGTAGCTGGCGGCCGCGGCGGCAGACACCCGCACATCCGGCGTGCTGGCGGCCCGCGCCAGATCGTCTGCGCTGAAGCGGTCCAGCATCTTCATGCTGCGCCACAGGTTTTCCTGCCCCCGGCCGACCTCGCGGGCCGGCGTGCCGTCCGGCCGCAGGCGGGGCGTATCCGCCTGGTCGACCGTCAGGCTCCACGCTCCGTCGACGCCGCGGGCAATGAAGCCGCCGCGCTCCAGCCGCTCCAGGTAACCCGACACGGTTCTCCGGTCCGCCTCGACCCGCTCCAGCAGGCCGCCCAACGTGACCGTTCGCAGCTCACGGATCACCTGCCACACGCCGTCCTGGCCGTACGGAACGCGCACGGTGATCTGCGCCACGATGTGGGCGGGCTTGCGCGCCATGGCTCACGCTCCCGCCCGGCGCGCCGGTGGCTCGCCGGAGAACAGCGGGCGCACCCCCCAGCGGTCGGCATCGATGGCACCCAACCCTTCCAGCTCGCAGTATTCGCGCACCCGGTCCAGGTTGACCGCGATGCGGCGCGGCCGGCCGTCCGACACCCGGACGATGCGCGCCAACAGGTCCGGCGCCACGGCGATACCGGGCGCGAACACCTGCACCAGGATGCCGGCGTCGCGCGCATCGCAGGGCTGGGCCGGCTGCCAGTCGAGCACGCGGTTGTGGAAGCGCTCGAACTGCTTCAGCTTGTGCGGCAGCAGCTCCTCGCCGATCAGCACGATGGCAGCGCCGGACTGATCGTGGATCTCCCGGATCACGTCCACGTACCTGCGGGCCACCACGTGATCGAATTCGTCGATGATCAGCGGCCGGCGGCTGACCTTGAGCGCGCCGATCGCCCGCTCCACCATGTCGGCCACGGTGCCGGTCGGCGGCAGGCCCAGCTCGGTCAGCAGCGACCGGCAGAACTTCGCCTGCGTCCAGGTGGCGCCGCACTCGATGTAGTAGGACCGGAAGCGGTTGGCCCCGTAGACGGCGCTCTTCGTCTTGCCGTAGCCGCTGGGGCCGTACCACACCGCCATGCCCGGCAGGTTGCGGTGGCGGCCCAGCAACCGCTCCAGCAGCTCGGCGAACAGGGCGACGTTGGCCAGCGGGGCCGTGTCCGGCATCTCATCGCCCGATCCGGGCTTGACGGGAAAGGGGGTGATGGTCATATCGTTCATCCTCGGCAATGCTTTCCTGTTCCGCCCCCGGTCCTCGGCAAAGGGCCGGGGGCTGTTTCGTTCAGGCCGTGGCCTGCGCAAAGTCGGCGGCCAGCCGCTTGTGGGCCTTCCATTCCGGCTGCCGGGCGTAGCGCGCGAACCGCTCCGCCTCCTCCGGCGTCGCTGTCCCGGCGGCGATCGCCGCCTCGGTCCGCATCGCCCATTCCAGCCGTTCGGTCCGTTCGTCCCGCGGCACCTCGGCCGGCCGCCGGAACTCGGCGATCAGTGCGGTGTGGCGTTGTTCCTGGCCGTCCGTGCGCTCCGGCTCCGGCGCGCGCTTCAGGTCCAGGGTGGGGCGGGCGAGCTGCACCACCCGCGCCTCAGCCGGCACCGCCGGCCCGAGATTGGGCGGCACCAGATCCGCCACCTTCTCCGGCGACATGCGCCGCTCGGCCTCGGCCATCATGCGCACGCCGCGCAGCCATGCCTTGCGGGCGCGGTTGTGGGTCTGCGCCGCCTCGGTGTTGTCGAAACCGGCAGGGTCGAGCACCGGCGCATGGCCGAGATAGCCACCGTCCAGCCGGTGGATGTGCAGCCCGTCGTGCAGGAACTCCGGGTCGAACCGCGCGATCACCTTGTCGCCGCGGTGCAGATGCAGGAACTCCGCGAAGTAGCGGTTATCGAACAGCTTGACGGTGCCGTCGCGGGAATTGACGGTCACCCCGTCCGCCGCCAGCAGCCACAGCCGCCGCTGCTCCTCCGTCGCCTTGGTGATGGGTGCGCTGGCGTAGCTCTCCAGGAACGTGTCCCGAAACGAGCGGCCCCGGCAGGCACGGGCCTCCCGGCCGGCGCGGTCGTTGTGCTGGTTGATCTCGCTGACCAGGATCTCCAGGAAGCGCTCCAGCGGGATGGCGCGGGACTTGTAGTTCTCCGGCTTGGCCACGGGCGAGTTGCCGGTGTAGGCGCCTTCGAAGGCAGGGTGCCGCGCGATATCGTTCGCGAAGTCCTTGAACGCCCGCTCGATCGGCTTGGACTGCCCCGAATAGGGGGTGGTCCAGTGGATGTTCTCCGGCCCCAGCAACTGCGTCAGGATGCCGACCGGATCTTCGTCCCGCACCGTGAAGCGGTAGCGGTTCGGCGTCCCGCCCGTCAGCCATTTGCTGGCGAAGTCGCGGCCGTTGTCGAGCCACACCTTGCGCGGGATGCCCCAGGTCTCGACCAGGTCGCCGATGGCGAGGCGCACCGCCCAACTGTTGGCTGTCCGGTCCACCCGCCATGACAGGATCATGCCGCTGTACAGGTCCTGGAACGCCACCATGTTCGGCCGCGCCACCTCACCGTCCGGCCACTGCACCCACACGTCCCAGCGATGCCCGTCCCCGTTGATGGCTTCCAGCGCGTGGAAGTGGGTGCGGTCGCGCTCCTGCGCGGGGTACATGCGTTTGACCGCCTCGGTCCCCTCCCGGCACATCGCGACCACCGCCGGGTGCACGGTGGCGTGCAGGCGCCGCAGCAGCGTGCGTTCCGACGGTACCGCCCACCCCTGCGCGTCGGCCGCGCGCTTCATGCGCTCATAGCAGTCCGAAAAGGGGGGTGCGGCATGACGGAGGTAATCCGAACGGAGCATGTCCCACGCTTCCGGCGCGCACTCGACGGTGGCGATGCGGCCGGTGTGGCGCGGCGCCAGCGCCGGCAGCCAGTCCGCGCGGTCGCGCCCCTCCACCAGCTTCATCCAGGTGTAGACGGTGGAGACGCCGACCTTGTGGTGCGCCGCCACCGACATGACGGCGGCGTCGCGGCGCAGGCCGTTGCGGTACAGCACTTCCACCGCGTCGAGGATGTCCAGCCGGCGCTTCGCCTCGGCCTTCTTCTTTTCCGTGGCGGCGTCGTACCAGCCCCACAGCGTGTCGCGGTCGGGGCGGTCGGCCGCGGCGGGCTCGGCCGGGATCGCCTCGGCCCCGGTCCGGGCCTTCGCGGCCAGCGTCAGCGTGATCTGCGCCGTCGAGGGCAGGGCCGATACGTGGTATTCCAGCCCGCCGCCCCGGCCTCCGCGGGGGCGGGAGCGCCAGTTTTTGGCCTTCGCTCGTCGGATGGTGGCGCTTTCCGTACCGGGCAGCCCGGGCAGCGCCATGCCGGCCAGTTCGGCGGCGGAGTACCACTCCTTCATGGCTGCGGCTCCCGCAAGGGGAAGCGGTAACGGCTGGCGGTCGACTCCCGTCGATTGCCCGGAGTAGTGTTTCCCGCATTCCTCACTTCGGAGGGCAGGAATGGATATCGACCGCTACGCGTCGGAAGCCTGGACGCACGTTCACGAATTGCTTGAGCAAGTGCGCCAATGCGATCTCGCAGCGCTCGCCACAACCTGCCGCGATCAAGGGCGGGACAGGGTGGCCGCGGCGGCTCTGGAAAGACAAAACGAGCTGCTGACCTTCGTTGCCGCCACGCCGACACAGCGCAAGTCGCTGCTCCGCAAGGTGGCCGTGGGAGATCGCCCCATGTTTCTTCTGCTGGCGCTTTACCACGCGCGATGTGGTCTGGCGTTTCTTGAAACGACGGCCCGATACGGTGTTGGTCCAGGACCAGCCTATCGCATGGTGTCCGCTCAAGCCGCGCGGGCAGCCGTGGATCTGATTGCGAATTATCCGACGCTGTGGCCGTTCGACGAAGGAAACCCCTTTCCGGAAGAAGTCGCGCAAGACGATGCACGGTCGGGTGACGAATGAACGGTTGGAACATGATCAGCCCCTCCACCGCTTGCGCGCCAACTGGCGGCGTTGCGTGAGTTCGTCGATCTTGGCGTCGAGCATCGCGTCCTCGATCGCCGGCAGGTACTTCTGGTCGATCACCGCCCAGCCGAACGGTTCCGCCAGCATTTGGAGTAGGCGCTGGTCACCCGTGGCGTGGATCAGCGCCAGGAAGCGCACGACGTTCACCACGTGATCCTCACGCGCTTCCGAGGCGTAGGCGTCCAGCATCGGCTTCGAGCACGGCTCGCCGAGGTAGGCGCCGATCTCCTCGGCCACCTCCTCGCGCGACTTGCCGCACTCCTTCAGTGCCAGCGACACCGCCTTGGCCACCATGGACCGCAGGCTGGCCGCCCGGATGTCCTCGCGGGCGAACGCCCGCGTCGGCTCCGGCGGCGTCCAGGACAGTAGGTCCAGCGTGTGCGGATCGTGGGGGCGCCGGGCCATGGTCAAGTCCCCGGCGCGTCAGGATCGGCGGCGTTGAGGGCGACGATCACCTCTTCCAGGTCGATCTGCTCGTCACCGCCCGTGTCGGCGGGCGCGGCCATGGGCGCGGCGCTCTTCGGCACCGGAAGCGTGTCGATCCGGAAGCCGAGCTGGTGGGACGCATCGCCCACCAGATGTCGCAGGAACTGACTGCGCTCCTCCCGGCTGGCGTGTCGCCACGCCGTCAGCAGCTTGACGAAGCCGTCCGCCACCTTGGCCGGCCGGTTGGTCAGCAGGGCCATTGCCTGCCTCACCGACGTCGCCTTCGGCGCGTCGCCCAGCAACATGCCCAGCACCGCGCGCTGCTCCGCCGGCCCCAGCTTGGCCAGCGCCAGCAGTTCAGCCTGGACCTTGGCGATGGGTGTGCCCGCCACCGCCGCCTTGACGTCGGGAGCGAGGCCGGTGGCGATCTTGACCGCCAACTGGATGGTGCGGTCGGTCAGACCGACCCGCTCCGCGGTGTCCCGAGCAAACGAAACGATTTCGTTTGCTGAACCCTGCCGCGCCTTGCCGCCGGCCACGCCGGCCTTCGTGTCGGGGTTCAGCCGTTCGTAGACCGCCTTGCGTTCGACCAGGAACGTGGCGCGATCCAGCGGGTTCAGCTCGTGACGGACAAGGTTCTCGTCGATTTCGGCCAGCCGGGCTTCGTCCTCCGTCGCCTCGAAGGCGAACGCCGGGATGGCCTCCCATCCCAGCTTGGTGCAGGCGGCCAGGCGGTGTGCGCCGGCGATCAGGCGATAGGCGCCGCCCTTCAGGACGCGCACCTCGACGGGCTGGCGCAGGCGCCCGCTGTCCCTGATGTTCTCGGCCAGCAGCGCCACGTACCCCTCGTCCACGGCGCGCAGCCGGAACCCGGTGTCGATGGCGGAAATCGGGACATCTTGCAGACCCAACGGCTTCATGTTCACGCAGCCCTTTGCTTTTGACGGTGCGAAAGCCGCGGCGGGTCCGTATAGTTTTCAGGGGGTTGAGGCTTCAGGCGCTCACCATCCGCGTTGAACCGCGAGGGCCAGAGTTCCCGCGGCGAGCACGACAGCATCTCCGCGATGGCCAGCTCGCCATCCGGGTGCGGTTGCCGTGCCGCCCGCCGCGCCGTCCCGTCCTTCAGGCCGCAGGCCCGATCGACGTCGGCGTAGGTCAGGCCCTTCTGGTTCAGCCGGAACCGGATCTCGGCCGGGCTGAGGTCGCCCGTGGTACGCGCCATTGCCCCCCCTGTCACACCGGCCCCGCCAGGCCGGATCGCTGTGCTGTTTTGGACGAACGGGGAAATCATACATGAATGTGAAGGCCGAGCAACCACGAAAGTGGCGTCAGGGTTCCGCATTCGTGGGCGGCGCCGGATCTGCGCGTAAGACTTTGATATTAAACAACTCTGACGCCGTTTTCGAATGGGCGTCCTTGCGTCAGGGTTCAGGCCATGAACTCTGACGTGGACAGCGATTTCCGCAAACGTGTAAACACGATCGTGGAACTGGCTGGCGGGCCGGCAGCGCTTGCGCAGAAGTCCGGTCTGTCTCGGAGCGTCATCGACAAGTACCGCGCCGGCGACTCGGACCCATCGCGACAACGATTGATCGCCCTCGCCAGCGCTGTCGGGGTCGCTCTGGAATGGTTGGCAACGGGAAAGGGGCCGATGCGGCCGGACGAGTCGGCGCCCGCCGTTCCGCCGCCGGCGATTGTTATGGCGCCCGGCCTTGATGATGAGACGTTCGGGGAGCTGTATGCCGCGATCGCCGGCCTTTATCGCGAGCGGGGCGCACGCTTGGCCGACAAGGACTTCGGTGCCCTGGTGTCGGAGAAGGCCGGAGAGATCGCCGTTACCCACACCGACCCGGCCATTCGCCGCGCGATGATCCCTCTGATCATCACCCAACTCGACAAGGAACTGCGCTCCGGCAAGGGCACCACCGCCAAAGGCAAACACTCGGCGTCAGGCTCGTGAAAGCCCCCATGGTGCCCGGCATACACCCGCATTCGTTTATGAGAATTGAACATGCCGGATACGCGCATATCGTGCATAGTCCGATATGCGCACCGCCTCCGGCTAACGACGACGGCCCTTCTGATCGTGCTCCAGCATCAATTGGCGCGGCGCGACTTTTGGCCGCCCACTCCAGGATCAAAGCAGCCCGCCCGCGCCGCCGCGTCGGTGACCGCTATCCCTCTGATTTTGGTGATGATCCCGCCATATCCCGCCCGGTCCCGCCATATCCCGCCTCACTCCAGATCAATGTGACGGGGGACACCCTGCACGACCAGGCGGTCTATCTGCCGCTGTCCTACATGACCAGCATCGCGGTGGCGCGCAGCACCATCGAGGGCGTCACCTTCGGCGCGACGAAGAACGAGATCCCCCTGGAAACCATCCGCCCCGCGGCGCGCTGACGGGGCCCGCTGACCATGGTGCGCTTCATCCTCGGGCGGCTGTTGTTGCTACCGCCCATCATGATCGGGGTGTCGCTGATGACGTTCCTGCTGCTCCGCATGGGGCAGGGGGACCCGGCCCTCGACTACCTGCGCCTGTCGCAGGTTCCGCCGACCGACGAGGCGGTGGCGGCGGCACGCCTTTACCTCGGCCTGGACCGGCCGCTGCCGGAACAGTTCCTGACCTGGCTGTGGAACGCCCTGCACCTGGATTTCGGCCTGTCGTACGTCAACCGCAGGCCGGTGCTGGACGAGCTGCTGTACTACCTGCCGGCGACGCTCCAGCTCGGCGCGGCGGCCCTGCTGCTGACGCTGGCGCTGAGCATCCCGCTGGGCATGTGGACGGCCCTGCGTCGCGACCGGCTGCCCGACCATATCGTGCGCGCCGTCGCGTTCGTCGGGGTGTCCGTGCCGAACTTCTGGCTGGGCTTCCTGCTGGTGCTGTTCTTCTCGGTGTCGCTGGGCTGGCTGCCGCCCATGGGGCGGGGCGGGGCGGAGCACCTGATCATGCCCGCCTTCGCCGCGGCGTTCATGTCGCTGTCCATCAACGCCCGCATGCTGCGCACCGGCATGCTGGAGGTGGCGGGCCAGCGCCACGTCCTGTACGCCCGCCTGCGCGGCCTGGGCGAAACGCGGGTGGTCGGCGGGCACATCGTGCGCAACGCCCTGCTGCCCATCGTCACCGCCATCGGCATGCACGTGGGTGAGCTGATCGGCGGCACCCTGGTGGTGGAGAGCATCTTCGGCTGGCCCGGGGTGGGGCGCTACGTCGTGTCGGCCATCTACAACCGCGACTATCCGGTCATCCAGTGCTTCACCCTGCTGATGACGCTGATCTTCGTGCTGTGCAACCTCGCGGTGGACATCCTGTACGCCTGGCTGGACCCGCGCATCCGCCTCTCGGGGGAGGCCGGGGCATGATGGACACGGACACCCCGGCGGGATGGGGCCGGACGCGGCCGGCGCTGTGGGACCGGATGCGGTCCGGGGTGGTCCCGGCCGGGGCCGGCCTGGCCGCGGCGCTGGTCGCGGTGGCCCTGCTGGCACCGCTGATCACCCCCCACGATCCGACCGCGGTCGATCTGGCGCGGCGCCTCCAGGGGCCGGACGCCGTCCATTGGCTGGGCACCGACCATCTCGGGCGGGACATCCTGGCGCGCCTGGTGCACGGCGCCCGCGTCTCCCTTGGGGCGGTCGCCACCGTGCTGGCGCTGGTGCTGGCGCTGGGGATCGGGGTGGGCGGCCTGGCCGGCTTCGCCGGCGGGCGGGTGGATCAGGTGATCATGCGCCTGTGCGACATCTTCCTGACCGTCCCGACCTTCGTGCTGGCCATGTTCATGGTGGGGGTGCTGGGCACCGGGCTGACCAACGTGGTGCTGGCCATCGCCCTGTCCCACTGGGCGTGGTACGCCCGCCTGGTGCGCGGCCTGGTGCTGTCCCTGCGCGAGCGCGAGCATGTGCTGGCGGCGCGGGTGGCCGGGGCGGGCCGCCTGACCGTGTTCCGGGAGCACATCCTGCCGGGCGTCATGGCCCAGCTCGTGGTGCCGGCCACCCTCGACATCGGCCACATGATGCTGCACGTGGCGGGCCTGTCCTTCCTCGGCCTGGCGGCGGAGCGCGGCACATGACCGGGCCGGCGACCCTGCGGGTGGAGGGGCTGGGGCTGGCCACCCGGCGGGCCGGCGCGGCGCCGTCACCGCCCTGGTGGGCGCCAGCGGCTCCGGCAAGTCGCTGACCTGTCTGGCGCTTCAGGGCATCCTGCCGCCGGGCGTGACCGCCACCGGCGGGCGGGTGCTGCTGGACGGCCGACCGGCTGTTCGACGACGCCCTGCACGCCGTGGGCCTGCCGGATGCGCAGCGGGTGCGCGCCCTGCATCCCTTCCTTATGAGCGGCGGCATGCTCCAGCGCGTCATGCTGGCGCTGGCGCTGGTCAGCGAGGCCCCCTTCCTGGTGGCGGACGAGCCGACCACAGACCTGGACCCGGTGGTGCAGGCGCAGGTCCTCGCCCTGATCGAGCGGCTGGCCGGCGAGCGCGGGCTGGGGGTGCTGCTGGTCACCCACGACATGGGGGTGGTGGCACGCCTGGCCGACAGCGTGGCGGTCATGGACGGCGGCCGCATCGCCGAGACCGGGCCGGTCGGGGCGCTGTTCGCGGCCCCCCGCACCGCGCCCGCCCGCGCCCTGGTGGCCGCCCACCTGGCGCTCTATCCGGGGGAGGAGCTGCGATGATCCTGCTGGCCGCCGAAGGCGTCGCGAAGACCTACCGTCCCGCCGGCCTGTTCGGCGGCCCGCCGCCGCGCCGCGTGCTGGACGACGTGACCCTGACGGTGGGCGAGGGGGAGGGGGTGGCCCTGGTGGGGGCCAGCGGCTCCGGCAAGAGCACGCTGGCCCGCCTGCTCCCGGGGCTGGAGCCGGCGGGCGAGGGGCGGGTGCTGTTCCGCGGCGCGCCCGTGGCGGGACTGCGCGGTGCCGATCTGCGCGCCTACCGGCGCGCCGTCCAGGTGGTGTTCCAGGACCCGTTCGGGGCGGTGAACCCGCGCCACCGGGTGGGCCGCATCATCTCCGAGCCGCTGCGCCACCTCACCGACCTGTCGCCGGCCGGCCGGGCCGACCGGGTGGCGGAGCTGCTGACCCTGGTCGGCCTGGCGCCGGAGGATGCCGGCAAGCTGCCGGGCCAGATGAGCGGCGGCCAGGTGCAGCGCGTCTGCATCGCCCGCGCCCTGGCGCCCGAACCGGCGCTGATCATCCTGGACGAGGCGGTGTCGAACCTGGACCTGGTGATGCAGATCCGCATCCTGGACATGCTGGCGGCGTTGCGCCGGCCGTTGGGCACGGCGTTCCTGTTCGTCACCCACGATCTGCGCCTGGTGCCGCGCCTGTGCGAGCGGGTGGTGGTGCTGGACGGCGGGCGGGTGGTCGAGGAGCGGCCGGTGACCTCCGGCCACGGCTTCACCCACCCCGCCGCCCGCCGCCTGTGGGACGCCGTGCTGCCGGCGATGCCGGTGCGCGCGGGGGCGGAGCGGGCCGCCGGTTAAGGCGGCGGCACCGCCGCGGCCGCCAGGCGGGCGACGGCGGCGACGTCCCGGCTGAGGTCCGGGGAATCGTCGGTCAGGTCGGCGAGGGAGAACCAGCGGGCCTCCAGCGCGTCGTCGCCGGCCACCGGTTCGCCCTCCAGCCAGCGGCACAGCACCGCCACCAGGATGAAATGGCGGTGCGGCGTCGGTGCGCCGCGCCATTCGAAGGCGTCCAGCGCCGTCAGCACCCGCACCGGCTCCGCCGTGACCGCGGTCTCCTCCCGCAGTTCCCGCACGGCGGCGTCGGGCAGCGCCTCGCCGAACTCCACCTTGCCGCCGGGAAACCCCCACAGCCCGGCGTCCGGCGGGTTGGCACGGCGCACCAGCAGCACCCCGTCGCCGCGGGGCACAACCGCCAGGACGGCGGCGACGGGGCGGGACGGTTCCACCGGAATCGGCATCGCTGACCCGTCCCTTTCAGGTTTCGGTGCTTCGGGGGCCGGCCATCACAGGGGCAGCGGCGCCAGGTAGCGCAGGGGCTCCAGCGTGCCGGTGCGCACCAGGCATTCGATGCGGCGCAGGGCGCGGCCGCCGGAGATGCGCAGATGCTCCTCCAGGTGCTCGGCCGCGGCACCGGGGTTGCCGGACTCCAGCGCCCGGACCACGGCCAGGTGTTCGGCGATGAAGGGGTCGGCGATGAAGCTGCCGCTGGTCGCCTCGTAGAGGACGGCGTTGGTGATCAGCAGCGCGTGGTAGTGCTGCAACGTCTCCACCAGCGTGGCGTTGTCGGCGAACGACAGCAGTTCGATGTGGAGATCCTGCTCCATCCGGTCGAGATCACGGGGCAGCGCCCGTTCCGGCCGGTCGCTCACCGCCTCCAGGTCGGCGCGCATGCGCACCAGCAGGGCGCGCGGCGCGTGCGCGGCGGCCTGGCGCAGGGCCACCGGTTCCAGCAGGCGGCGCATCTCGTACAGCTCGCCCACCCGCCCGTCGGTGAGGGCGGGCAGGTACCAGCGCGAGCCTGCGTCCTTGCGGATGATGCCCACGTGCTCCAGCCGGGCCAGCACCTCGCGGGCCACCGTGCGGCTGACGCCGTAATGGGCCGCCAGCTCCGTCTCGATGATCCGCCACCGGCCGAAGGCGGCGCGGGCCACGGTCCGGCGGGACACGTCGCGGTAGATCCCCTCCCAACTCGCGGCGGCGGTCAGCTTGCGGGGGGCCGGTTCGGCGTCGGCGGTGGCGGCGACCGGCGCGGCGGCGGTGGCGGAACCGCGGGCCGGGGGCGCGGCGACCACATAGCCGCGGCGCCCGTCGGCCCGCCGCACCAGGCCGTTGCGCTCCAGGCGGCGCAGCGCCGTGCGCACCGGCGCCCGGCTGACCCCGAACGTCTCCGCCAGCCCCAGTTCCGACAGGGTGAGTCCGGGCGCCAGCTCGCCCGCGGCGATGCGCCGCTCGATCTCGCCGACCACCTGATCGGTCAGCCGCGGGGTCCGCCCCGTCGCTACGCCCTCTGCCTCTGCGTCCATGCGTCCGTGCAGCCAGAACCGGTGGAAGGGCCAGTGTAGCGCGTGCGCCGGGGCGGCGCACCCGCTTTGGTCCCCGGCCGGACCGGGGTGGCACACCCGGGTCCGCTCCGGCTTAAGGATGACGGACCTCTATCGGGTTGACGGGGCCGCGGCAACCGAGCCCTGATGCAGCATGATCCTGAATGGTCGGCGACGCGGCGGTCCGGTCGCCGGGGAGTGGACGCACCATGCGATCCTGCCACGTCACCCGGCGGAGGGCGCCGACGGTCCCCGTCCTTTGGCCGGCCGTGCTGGCGGTGTTGTGTTTCGTGGCCCTGTGGTCGGCGCCGCTGTCCGGCGCGGTGCCCCTCGGCGCCGGGACCCGCGTCCTGATCCTCCATTCCTATCACCCGGGGTACGAGTGGACGGACCGCCAGGACGAGGGCATCCGGAGCGGCCTTCACGCCATCCGGCCCGACGCGGAGCCGGAGGTGGTGTTCCTGGACTGGAAGCGCCACCCCACCGACGCCAACCTGGACGCCCTGGAAACCCTTCTGGCGCACCGCTTCGCCGGGTCGGGCCCGGACCTGATCGTCAGCACCGACGACGCGGCCCTGGCCTTCGGCCTGCGCCTGCGCGACCGCCTGTTCGGCCCGGTGCCGCTGGTGTTCGGCGGTGTCCTGCGGCACGCCGCCATGTCCCTGATCGCCGACCGCGCCCACGTGACGGGGGTGTACGAGACGAAGGACATCGCCGGCACGGTCGCCATGGCGCTGGAGCTGAACCCCGGCTATCGCCGGCTCCACCTCATCAGCGACCGCACGGAATCCGGGCGCGGCCTGGAGCGTGAGCTTCACGACGTCCTGGACGCCATGGGTGCGACGCTGGAGCGGCATGCCCTCGGGGCGCTGCCCCTGGTGCAGCTGGCCGATCGCCTGGCCGCGCTGCCGCCCGACGGCTTCGCCCTGTTCGGCAGCTATTCGGTGGATGCCACGGGCGTCGTGCTGGCACCGGAACGGTTCGTCGAGCGGCTGAGCGAACGCAGCGCCGTGCCGCTGTTCGGGCTTCAGGAGAATCTGCTGGGCCATGGGCTCCTGGGTGGCAGCCTGTCGAGTCCCCGCGACCACGGGGACGAGGTCGGCCGCCTCGCCGGCCGCATCCTGAACGGCGCCGCGGTGACGGACCTCCCGCCGCACTTCAGCCGCGCCATCGTGCGCACCGTGGATGTTCGCCAAGCGGCGCGCTTCGGCCTGGATGCCGACCGGGTCTCCGCCCCGGTGCGAATGGTCAACGGCCCCCGCCCCTTCCTCGGGGCCGACCGCACGCTGGTCCTTGCGATGGCGGGAGTGATCGCCATGCTGAGCGCGCTGTCGGCCGGCCTGGCCCTGGAGGCGCGCCGGCGCCGGCGCACCGAGCGAGCCCTGCACGCCGCCAACACGGACCTGATGGCATCCCGGCAAAGCCTGCAGGACACCATCGCCGACCTGACCGTCGGCGAGGAGTCCCTGCGGCGCAGCGAGCAGCGTCTGCGCCTGGTGATGGAATCGGCGCGCGACATCATCTGGGACTGGGACCTCGTCAACGGCCAGCGCACGCTGTCCGGGCGCGTGCGGGAGGTGCTGGGCTATGACGCCGGCGCAATCTCCGATGCGGAGGCGTGGATGGAGGCGATTCATCCCGATGACCGCGATGCCACCGTGGCGGCGCTGCGCCGCCATCTCTCCGGGGAAGCGGCCGAGTATCGCGCGGTCTACCGCATGCGCCACCGGGACGGCCATTTTGTCTGGCTGTCGGCCAGCGGCCGGGCGTTGCCGGACGGCGAGGGCCGCCCGGTCGCCATGGCCGGATCCTACACCGACGTGACGGCGGAGCGTGAACGGGAGGACCGGCTGGACCGGCTGGCCCACTATGACCCGCTGACCGGCCTGCCGAACCGGCTGCACCTGGCCGGACATGTGGACGAGCTGCTGGCCGCCGCGAAGGCGGGCGGGTGCAAGGAATCCCTGGCGCTGCTGATGCTCGACCTGGACGGCTTCAAGTACATCAACGACTCGTTCGGCCACAAGGCGGGAGACTCCCTGCTGGTGGCGCTTGCCCGCAGGCTGCGCGGCATCGTCGGCAGCGGATTCGTGTCGCGCTCCGGCGGCGACGAGTTCGTGGCGGTGGTGCGGGGCGAGGAGGCGGTGGCGGCCGCGGAGATGGCCCGGAAGATCGAAGCGAGCTTCCGGGCGCCGTTCGCCGTCGAGGGGCAGAACTTCATCATCTCCTGCAGCATCGGCATCGCCCGCTATCCCTGGGACGGCCGCTGCTTCGACGAACTGCTGCAGAACGCCGACACGGCCATGCACTGGTCCAAGAACGCCGGACCCGGCCGGGTGTCGCAGTTCGAGCCGGACATGAACCGCCACATCGTCGACCGGCTGCGGCTGTCGAGCCGCCTGCGCACGGCGCTGGAGGAGGACGCGTTCACGCTCCACTACCAGCCCCTGGCGTCGACCGCCGATGGCCGCATCCGCGGCTTCGAGGCTCTGGTGCGCTGGACCGACAGCGTGTTGGGGGCGGTGCCGCCGGCGCGCTTCGTCCCCGTCTGCGAGGACAGCGGCATGATCATCCCGCTGGGCCTGTGGGTGCTGGAATCCGCCTGCCGCCGGGCCGTGGCTCTGGCCGCCGCGGGCGGCGACGGCCTGAAGATGAGCGTCAACGTCTCGGTGGTGCAGCTTTCGCGCGGGGATTTCGTTCCCGACGTCCTGCGCATCCTCGACGCCACCGGCCTGGCGCCGCGCAACCTTCAGCTCGAGATCACGGAATCCCTGATGATGGGCAACGTCGCCGTGGCCGTGGCCCGGCTGGAGGAGTTGAACCACCACGGCATCGCGATCGCGCTCGACGATTTCGGCACCGGCTATTCGTCGCTGACCCACCTGCGCCGGCTGCCGATCCAGACGCTGAAGCTGGACAAGGGCTTCATCGACGACGTCGCGCGTTCACCCGACGCGCACGGCATGGTGCAGACGATCACCCGCATGGCCGGCGACATGAACCGCACCGTCGTCGCCGAGGGGGTGGAGGAGGCGGCCCAGTGGGAAGCCCTGTCGCGGATCGGCTGCGACCTGATCCAGGGCTTCTTCGTCAGCCCGCCGCTCCCCGCCGATGCGCTGGACGCCTTCCTGGCCGGCTGGGAGGAGCGGCGCACCCGCCTGCCGCTGACCTCCCCTGCGGCCCGGGTCATCGACCTGGCGGGGCGCCAGGGGCGGTGAGGGGTGCCGAGGGGCGGAGCCGCGGCGCGTCCGGTTCGTCGTGGAGGCGATCAAGCGCACGATGTATGGCCGAATGCAGCGTCGATCTGCTGCGCGGTCGCGTTCTCGGTCACGCATGACGCGAACCTTGAATTCCTCACGGACGGTCGAATTCTCGTTCCGGCTGTCTTTTTTCCCTCTTCCGCAGCGCGCATAACGGGAGGGCGATAGAACCGGAACGGGATACTGTTCTGCCACACTTCGATACGGTCAAACAAAGGGCCCCCGCCGGTTTCCCGGCGGGGGCCCTTCACATCCGTCCCGAAGCGTGGTTCAGGCGGAGGTTCACACCGCCTCGGCGAACTCCGGGATCTGGTCGAAGTTCATGTAGCGGTAGACGTCGGCGGCCTTCTTGTTGACCACCTCCACCTGCGCCATGTACTCGGCCACGGTCGGGATCTTGCCCATCAGCGCGCACACCGCCGCCAGCTCGGCCGAGCCGAGGTAGACGCGGGTGTCCAGGCCCAGGCGGTTGGGGAAGTTGCGGGTCGAGGTGGACATGGCGGTCGAACCCTTGCGGATCTGCGCCTGGTTGCCCATGCACAGGCTACAGCCCGGCATCTCCATGCGCGCACCGGACTTGCCGAGGACGCTGTAATAGCCCTCCTCGTTCAGGATCATCGCGTCCATCTTGGTGGGCGGGGCGATCCACAGGCGGGTGGGGATGTCGGACTTGCCCTCCAGCACCTTGCCGGCGGCGCGGAAGTGGCCGATGTTGGTCATGCACGAGCCGATGAACACCTCGTCGATGGTGTCCCCGGCCACCTCCGACAGGACCTTCACGTCGTCCGGGTCGTTCGGGCAGGCGACGATCGGCTCCTTGATGTCGGCCAGGTCGATCTCGATCACCGCGGCGTACTCGGCGTCGGCGTCCGGCTCCAGCAGCGCCGGGTCGGCGATCCACTGCTCCATCGACGCGATGCGGCGCTGCAGCGTGCGGGCGTCCTGATAGTCGTTGGCGATCATCCACTTCATGAGCGCGATGTTCGAGCGCATGTACTCGATGATCGGGTCCTTGCTCAGGCGCACCGTGCAGCCCGCCGCCGACCGCTCGGCCGAGGCGTCGGACAGCTCGAACGCCTGCTCCACCTTCAGGTCGGGCAGACCCTCGATCTCCAGGATGCGGCCGGAGAAGATGTTCTTCTTGCCCTTCTTCTCCACCGTCAGCAGGCCCTGGCGGATGGCGTAGAGGGGGATGGCGTTGACCAGGTCACGCAGGGTGACGCCCGGCTGCATGGTGCCCTTGAAGCGCACCAGCACGCTCTCCGGCATGTCCAGGGGCATGACGCCGGTGGCCGCGGCGAAGGCGACCAGGCCCGAGCCGGCCGGGAACGAGATGCCGATGGGGAAGCGGGTGTGGCTGTCGCCGCCCGTGCCCACGGTGTCGGGCAGCAGCAGGCGGTTCAGCCAGGAGTGGATGACGCCGTCGCCCGGCCGCAGGCTGACGCCGCCGCGGGTGGCGATGAACGCCGGCAGCTCCTTGTGCATCTTCACGTCCACCAGCTTCGGGTAGGCGGCCGTGTGGCAGAAGGACTGCATGACCAGGTCTGCCGAGAAGCCCAGGCAGGCCAGGTCCTTCAGCTCGTCGCGGGTCATCGGGCCGGTGGTGTCCTGCGACCCCACCGTGGTCATCTTCGGCTCGCAATAGGTGCCGGGGCGGACGCCCTTGCCCTCGGGCAGGCCGCAGGCGCGCCCGACCATCTTCTGCGCCAGGGAATAGCCCTTGCCGGTGTCGGCCGGGGCGGCCGGCTGGCGGAACAGGGTGGAGGCGGGCAGGCCCAGCGCCTCGCGGGCGCGGGCGGTCAGGCCGCGGCCGATGATCAGCGGGATGCGGCCGCCGGCGCGCACCTCGTCGAAGATCACGTCGGACTTCACGGTGAACTCGGCGATGACCTTGCCGTCCTTCAGCGCCTTGCCCTCATAGGGGCGCAGCTCCACCGTGTCGCCCATCTCCATCTGCGAGACGTCCAGCTCGATCGGCAGGGCGCCGGCGTCTTCCATGGTGTTGTAGAAGATGGGAGCGATCTTGGAGCCCAGGCAGACGCCGCCGAAGCGCTTGTTGGGCACGAACGGAATGTCCTCGCCCGTCCACCACAGGACCGAGTTGGTGGCCGACTTGCGCGACGAGCCGGTGCCGACCACGTCGCCGACATAAGCCACCAGGTGGCCGCGCGCCTTCAGGTCCTGGAGGAGCTTCACCGGGCCGCGGGTGCCCGGCTGCTCCGGCTCGATGCCCGGACGCGGGTTCTTCAGCATGGCCAGGGCGTGCAGCGGGATGTCCGGGCGTGACCAGGCGTCGGGGGCCGGCGAGAGATCGTCGGTGTTGGTCTCGCCCGACACCTTGAAGATGGTCAGGGTCAGGCTCTCCGGCACCTCGGGGCGCGCGGTGAACCACTCCGCGTCGGCCCACGACCGCAGCACCGCCGCGGCGTTGGCGTTGCCCTTGTCGGCCAGCGCCTTGACGTCGTGGAAGTAGTCGAACATCAGAAGGGTCTTCTTCAGCCCCTCGGCGGCGGCGGCGCCGCACTCCGCATCCGACAGCAATTCGATCAGCGGCGTGATGTTGTAGCCGCCCAGCATGGTCCCCAGCAGCTCCGTCGCCTTGACGCGCGAGAGCAGCGGGCAGACCTCCGTCCCCTCGGCCACGGCGGCCAGGTAGGACGCCTTGACCTTCGCCGCGTCGTCGACGCCGGCCGGGACGCGGTGGGTGATGAGGTCGACCGGAACCTCCTCCTCGCCCGCCGGCGGCGACTTCAGCAGGCCGATCAGCTCCTCGGTCTGCTTGGCGGTCAGCGGGAGGGGCGGAATACCGAGCGCCGCGCGCTCGGCGGCATGCTGCCGGTAGGCTTCAAGCACGGTGGAACCTCATCTTATGGGTTGCTGGACGACAGGCTTCCCGGCGCACGCCCGCTCCGGCGGCCGTGCGAACGGCTTCCGGTGCCGGGACTCTTCGGGCATGCGACGACGTCACGTCGGGGTGCCTTCATCCACCGGAAGCTCCACCCCCTCGTTCGGGCAGGTGTTATAGCCCCGCAGCGCAGAGTCGGCAAGCGGCGGGCGTGCGCTGCGGCATCGCGCGCCGGTGGCGTTTTTGCATGGTATGACCGGTTCAGCACGTGTCCCGGCCGCTGCTGCACCGCATCATCGGCCTTGCTTAGGCCAATGCCTTCGGATACCGCTTGACCGCACGAGCGGCGGTCCTTCCGGAGGCTTTGCGTGACCATTGTCGAGCTGTGTGCCGGTCTCCTGCTGCTGCTGGGCGGCGGCGAGGCGCTGGTGAAGGGGAGCGTGGCGGTGGCCACGCGGATGGGGGTGTCGCCGCTGCTGATCGGACTGACGCTGGTCGGGTTCGGCACCTCCACGCCGGAGCTGATGACCAGCCTGCGGGCGGCGCAGCTCGGCTCGCCGGGCATCGCCGTGGGCAACGTGGTCGGGTCCAACATCGCCAACGTCCTGCTGATCCTCGGCATCGGCGCGCTGCTTTTGCCCATCGTCACGACCAGGGAGGCGTTCCGCCGCGACGGCTCGGTGCTGGTCGGGTCCGGCGTGCTGCTGGTGGCCGTGGTGCTGCTGGCGGGCACGATGGAGCGCTGGACCGGCGCCGTCTTCCTGGTGCTGCTGCTCGCCTACACCGTCCACACCTACCGGACGGAGCGGCTGCCGGCCGGCGGGCCGGACGCCGGCGGGGACGGGGCCGCGGGGACGCCCCCTGAATCGCCGCCCGGCATGGGTGTGGTGCCGGCCGTCCTCCTGGCGGTGGCCGGCATCGCCGCGGTGGTCTACGGGGCCGACCTGCTGGTGGGGGCGTCGCTGGTGCTGGCGCGCGCCGCCGGCCTGTCGGAGGCGGTGATCGGCCTGACCCTGGTGGCGGTCGGCACCTCGCTGCCCGAACTGGTGACCACGGTCACCGCCGCCATCCGCCGCCAGGGCGACGTCGCCTTCGGCAACGTGGTGGGGTCGACCATCTTCAACACCTTCGGCATCCTCGGCGTCACCGCGGTCGTGCAGCCGATCCCGGTGCCGGCGGAGATCGTCCTGTTCGACATCTGGGTGATGCTGGCCGCCGCCCTGCTGCTGGCCGTCTTCGCCACGACCGGCTGGCGGATCAACCGCTGGGAGGGGGTGGCCTTCCTGGCGGGCTACGCCGCCTACCTCGTGGTCCAGATCGTGCCGGCGGCGCGGAGCGCGGTCGGGCTTCCCTGACGCTCACCCGGCGACCCGGGTGTGCCGCGCCACCCAGCGCGCCGGACCCGGCCACAGGGACAGGGCGGCGACGGCCAGCCCGGCCAGCCGCGGCGCCCGCAGCAGCCGCGCCGCACCCCGGGCCAGGCCGACCTGGCGGGCGTAGGGGGCGCCGTCGCCGGCTGGCCGGCCGCTTGCCACCGCGGCGGCGGCACGACGGGCGGAATCCAGCGCGATGGCCATGCCGTCGCCGCAGAAGCTGGGTATGACCGCAAGCTGATCGCCCACCCGGTGCAGCACCGCCGGCCCGCCGTCCCGGTGCACCCAGCCGTAGGGCAGCCCGGCCACCGCCAGGGGACGGGGCCAGCAGGGGGTGCCCCCGGCCAGCCGCTCGGCCAGCCGCGGCGAGCCGGCGCCGGCGTGGGCCAGCAGCGCCCCCCAGTCTCGGCCGAGGCGGGCGTAGGTGGCCGCTTCCACCACCAGGCACAGGTTGGCGCGGCCCTGCGCGGCCGGTTGCAGGCCGGCGTAGCCGCCGTCGAACAGGTGCACCTCCACATGCCCGTCCAGCGCCCGGTCCGGCCCCGGAGCCAGCCGCCAATGCTGTTTGAAGCCGATGACGGCGGCGGCCGGGGGCGGGCGGCGGTGGCCGTGCAGGTCGTGCTTGCCGGTGGCCAGCACCGCCGCGTCCGCCGTCACCGCCCCGTCGCCGAGAAGGGCGCGCACCCCCGCCCCGTCGGCCGTCAGGCGCCGCACCGCGGCCCCGCGGCGGACCTCGGCGCCGTGCCGGCGCGCGGCGGCCAGCAGGGCCTCGTCCAGGACGTCGCGGCCGACCGACAGGGCGGGAAAGGGCAGGGCGGCAACGGCCTCGGCACCGCCGCGAACAAGGCGCAGGCACTCCACCGGCCGGGCGCCCGCGGCGGCGGGATCGACGCCCAGCCCGCGCACCAGCGCCACCGCCTCGCCGCTGAGGAACTCGCCGCACACCTTCTGGTGCGGCCCGGCGGTGCGTTCGGCCAGCAGGACGCGCCGGCCTGCCGCGGCCAGCCACGCCGCCGCCGCGGCCCCGGCCGGCCCGCCACCGACCACCAGAACCTCGGTCCCCGTCACCGGATGCGGCCGACGCACAGGCGGAAGGGTGCGAACCACTCCACCCGGGCCACCCCCTCCAGGCCGGCCTCGGCCAGCAGCCGCAGCCAGTCGGCCCGGGTGAAAGCGCGCGCCACCGACACCGGGGCGTCGTGGACCACCAGCCGGCTGACCGGCAGCACCGCCACCGCCGCGCGCACCGCCGCAAGGGGCACCGCATGACGGTGCAGGTCGTTGATGAACCAGCCGAGCCGCGCCCGCCCCTCCATCCAGCGCAGGAAGGCGACCACCTGCGCGTCGTCCAGGTGGTGGGCGAACAGGGAACTGATGATCACGTCCGGCCGCTCCTCCTCCGGCAGGGCGAAGAGGTCGGCGGTCAGCCAGCGGATCGGCGGGCCGTCCGGCGCCGCCTCGCGCGCCGCCCGGGCGGACCAGGGGTTGCGGTCGACGCCGGTCAGCTCCACCGCCACACCGCGCCGTGCCGCCCGGGCGGCGATGCGGCGCAGCATGTCGCCGTGCCCGGCCCCGGCGTCCAGCACCCGCAGGGGCCGCTCCGCGCCGTGCCGCGCCGCGACCCGGTCCAGCCAGCGCAGGGTCGGGCGGTAGGCGCCGGTCGCCCGGTTGATCGCCTCCAGGTGCCGCAGGCAGGTGCGGAACTCGGCGTAGTCCACCGGCAGGGTGTCCATCAGCTCCGGCACCAGCCGGCGCCGCGGCAGGTCGAGGAAGGCCATGGCGGCGCCCCTCAGGCCGCCATGCGGAAGGTCATGGTCTCGGCCGTCAGCCCCGGCCCGAAGGCCATGGCGCAGCCGAGCCCGTTGTCGCCGATGCCCGTGGCGGTGAAGCGGTCGAGCATCCGCTTCAGCACGAACATCACGGTGGCCGAGGACATGTTGCCGAACTCGCGCAGCACGGCGCGGGAATCGGCCAGCCGCTCGCCGTCCAGGCCGGCCGCCTGCTCCACCGCGTCCAGGATGGTGCGCCCGCCGGGATGCACCGCCCACAGCTCCACGTCGTCCGCCCCGCGGCCGTCGAGGATGTCCGGCAGAGCCCCCGGCAGGCCGCCGGCGAGTGCCGCCGGCACGGTGCCCGACAGGTGCATGTCGAACCCCCCGTCGCCGATGCGCCAGGTGATCAGGTCGGCGCTGCCGGGAATGACCACGGCGCGGAAGCGGTCCAGGGCGATCCCGTGCGGCTCCGCCGTCACCAGCCCGGCCGACGCGCCGTCGCCGAAGATCAGGAAGCTCAGCACCGTCTCCAGGTCCGGGCTTTCCCGGAGGTGGAGCGTGCACAACTCCGCGTTCACCATCAGCACCCGCGCCGCGGGCTCGGAGCGGACGATGTGGCGGGCCAGCTTCAGCGCGTTCATGGCGGCGTAGCACCCCATGAATCCCACCACCGTGCGCTCGACACCGGGATCGAGTCCCAGCCGTTCCGCCAGTTGCAGGTCGAGCCCCGGCGCGTAGAAGCCCGTGCAGGTGGCGACGATCAGATGGGTGATCCCGGCCCGCTCCCCGGGGTCCAGGTTCAGCCCGGCGACCGCCTCCAGCGCCAGGGCGGGGGCGTGCTCCTCGAAGGCGCGCATGCGGGCGGCGGTGCCGGGAAAGGCGCCGAGGCGGTAGAAGCCGTCGCGGTCGAAAGCCCTGCCGTCGCCGTGGCCGGCGCCGCCCGGTGCGAACACCGACCGGCGCCGCTCGATCCCGCAACGCTCCGCCATGCGCGCGAACAGGCGGCGCGCCCGCGGGTCCGGCAGCAGCGCCCCGGCCATCCCCATGAAGGTGGCGTGGATGTCGTGGGGCGGGACCGCGGTCCCGATGCGGTTGAGGAAGGCGGCCATGTCCGGCTCCGCTTGGTGGTCACGCCGGAGGCAACGCGCGGCGGGCGGGGAAGGTCCCCGCGTCGCCGCGTGGCCGCCCGTCACTACGGCTGCGTCGTGCGCAGGATGACGCCGCAGGCGATGCGGTCGCCGGAGGCGCCGGCGGGATCGGTGCGGTAGTCGTCGGGGCCGGAGTGCAGGACCAGCGCCGTGCCGCCCTCCGGGAACAGGGTGTTGGCGCCGGTGCCGAGGCTCACCCGGTCGGTCAGGATGTCGGCGCCGGCCTCGCCGTTGGAGGCGGCGAAGAGGTTGGGCAGGTCGCCCGCGTGGACCCCCCCCGGCGCCATGTAGCCGTGGGCGCGGCCGTCGGGGTTGTAATGACCGCCGGCGGACCGGAAGTCGGGCGGTTCGCACGCACCCCGTTCGTGGATGTGCAGCCCGTGCATGCCCGGCGGCACGTTCTGCAAGCGGATCTGGATCAGCACGCCGGCGGGCGTCTCGACGAACGCGGCGGTGCCCAGGCGCGCGCCGTCGGGTCCGGCCAGCTCGGCGGTGGCGAAGGCCTGGCCGGCGGGCGCTTCGGGCAGCGGGCCGGGGATCGAGGGGCCCTGGCCTTGCATCGTCGCCTGCGCCGCGGCGCCGGAGGCCAGGGCCGGGCAGAGCAGCAGGGCGGTGGCGAACAGGGCGTGTCTCATGGGTCGTCTCCCGGTTGATTGTGAGGACACCAGACCAACCGCCCTGCCGCGCCGGCGTTGCGCGGCGCGGTCCGGGTGGCACCGATGGCGGGGACCGACGGCACCTTTCCGGCGCTGGCGTGTTTCCTTCCGAAGCTGAGCCGCGTCCGTGACGCCCGGACCGGGCGGCCGCGGGTACGGCACTGAACACCGGGGGATAGTCAATGGTTGCATCGATGCGCGTGCCGGCGGTCGCCCTGCTGGCGGGACTCGCCTTCACCGGCCCCGCCGCGGCCGAACCGATGACCGTGGAGCCCGAGGACAGCGGCTTCGCGGTGTCCGTCATCGGCGCCAAGGAAGGCATGGATCCCGACGCCTTCGCCCGTACGGTGGTCGGCTATCTGCCGCCGGAGCTGCTGGACGGGACGCGGAATTTCACGTCGGACGAACTGTTCGACCGACAGAGAAACTACCGCATCGTCATCGCCTTTCACGACGCGGAGGTGCCGGTGACGCCGGACCTCTGCCGTCCCGACGCCGAGGCTCTGCAAATGGCCGAGCAGGCCAATCCCGACTATGAGGGGCTGGCGTCGGCGCTCGGCGTCGCGGCGGCCCTGTGCGAAGGGGAACAGGCGCTCAGCACCAGCACCAACCGGTCGGTCGGGCGCGTGCAGCCCGAGGACCTGTCCTTCGGATTCCTGGTGTCGGATACCGTGAAGGACCTGTTCCCCGACGGCTTCGCCGCCCTGCCGCGCGGCCGCGGCGACACGGAGCGCGCCTTCGGGAGCACCGTCGGTCCGGCCACCCCGAACTGACCGGGGCCGCACCGCCCGCCGCTCAGGCGGTGCGGCGGGCGGTCGTGCCGTCGGCCGCGTCGTCGCCGGCCAGATCGAGGAAGCCGCCGGACTGGCGCCGCCACAGCCGGGCGTACAGGCCGTTGCGGGCGACCAGTTCCGCGTGGGTGCCTTCCTCGACGATGCGGCCGTGGTCCATCACCACCAGCCGGTCCATGGCGGCGATGGTGGACAGGCGGTGGGCGATGGCGATGACGGTCTTGCCGCGCATGAGGTTGGCGAGCTGGCCCTGAATGGCCGCCTCCACCTCCGAATCCAGGGCCGAGGTCGCCTCGTCGAGGATCAGGATGGGGGCGTCCTTCAGGATGACACGGGCGATGGCGATGCGCTGGCGCTGCCCGCCCGACAGCTTGACCCCCCGCTCCCCCACCAGCACGTCGTAGCCGGTGCGCCCCCGGGCGTCGCGCAGGGATTCGATGAAGCCCGCGGCCTCCGCCAGCTCGGCGGAGCGGATCATCTCCTCGTCGGTGGTGACGGGACGGCCGTAGCGGATGTTGTCGGCGATGGAGCGGTGCAGCAGTGCCGTGTCCTGGGTGACCATGCCGATGCGGGCGCGCAGGCTGGCCTGGGTCACCCCGGCGATGTCCTGATCGTCGATCAGGATGCGCCCGCCCTCCAGGTCGTAGAAGCGCAGCAGCAGGTTGACCAGCGTCGACTTGCCGGCGCCCGACCGGCCGACCAGCCCGACCTTCTCGCCCGGCCGGATGTCCAGGCTGAGGTTGTCGATGACGCCGCTCTCCCGGCCGTAATGGAAGCTGACGTTTTCGAAGCGGATGGCGCCGCGGCGGACCTCCAGCTCCGCCGCACCCGGCGCGTCGGTCACCGCGTGCGGGCGGGCGATGGTCTCCATGCCGTTCTGCACCGTGCCCACGTTTTCGAAAAGGGCGGTGACGGTGCGCAGGATCCAGCCCGACATCTGGGTCAGGCGGATGATCAGACCGGTCGCCATGGCGATGGTGCCGGCGGTGACGGCGCCCGCCAGCCACAGCCACACCGCCAGCCCCACGGTGACCACCAGCAGCACGCCGTTGATGACGGTCAGCGTCACCGTCATGTCGAAGATGGCGCGGGTCAGGGTGCGGTAGGCGTCCAGGTGGCGGGACAGGCCGGCGTGGACGAAGGCGTCCTCCCGCTCCGCGTGGGCGAACAGCTTGACCGACAGGATGTTGGTGTAGCTGTCGACGACCCGCCCCGACAGGGACGAGGTGGCCTCCGACAGGGCGGCGGACTTGCGCCGAACCGGCGGGACCATCCGGGCGATCACCACGGCGTAGGCCGCCGTCCAGGCCAGGACGGGCAGCAGCAGGCGCCAGTCCAGCGCCGCGAACAGCGCCACCGTGCCGAGCAGGAAGGTGATGAGGAACCACACCCCGTCGATGACGTTGACCACCGATTCGCGCACCGCCGGCCCGGTCTGCATGACCTTCTGCGCCACCCGCCCGGCGAAGTCGTTCTGGAAGAACGACAGGCTCTGGCGCAGCACCCAGCGGTAGTTGTGCCAGCGCACCTCGTCGGTCAGCGCCGGCACCAGCGTCAGGTTGACCAGCCCGCGCGACGCCACCACCAGGGCCGGCCGGATGATCAGGGCGAACACGGCCATACCCGCCAGCGCCCAGCCGTACGTGTCGAGGAAGCCGTCCGGTCCCGCCGTGCTCATCCAGTCCACCAGCACGCCGAGGAAGGCGTACAGCACCAGCTCGGACACGGACGCCAGTCCGGCCACGATCAGCGTGACGATCAGAAGGCCGCGGACCGGCCGCAGATGGTGGTCGTAGAAGGCGGCCGTCCCCGACGGCGGCCGGACGACGGCGGCGGACGGGGCGAGGGCCTGGAACAGGCGTTCGAAGAAGGCGTGCATGAACGGTCCGGAAGGCGACGGGCGGGGATACCGGCGGCGGGGGCGACGGCAAGGGGGTGCGACACCTCAACGCGTCCGGCGGGGGATGGATCCATGGGGCTACCGCACAATATGGGTCGCCACCGGCACCGGGACACCGGCAGGGGTTGCGGGGCCGGAATGCGCCGGGTAGCGTTCGCAGACCCGCCGTCCGACACCGAAGGGGAGTTGCCGCGATGCGCGTCGCCGTCTACAGCGCCAAGCCCTATGACCGAACCTTCCTGGAGGCGGCGAACGCCAACGCCGGCCACCGGCTGGTGTTCCTGGAGGCCCGCCTGTCGGTGGAAACCGTGGCGCTCGCCGAGGATGCCGAGGCGGTCTGCGTCTTCGTCAACGACGCCGCCGACGCCGCGACCCTGGCCCGGCTGTCCCGCCAGGGCGTGCGGCTGGTGGCCCTGCGCTGCGCCGGCTTCAACAACGTGGACCTGGCCGCGGCGCGCGACCGCGGCCTGACCGTGGCCCGCGTCCCCGCCTATTCCCCCCACGCGGTGGCCGAACATACGGTGGCCCTGATCCTGGCGCTGAACCGCAAGATCCACCGCGCGTACAACCGGGTGCGCGAAGGCAACTTCGCCCTGGACGGCCTGCTGGGCTTCGACCTGAACGGCAAGACCGTGGGGATCGTCGGCACCGGCGGCATCGGCGCCGTGGTCGCCCGCATCCTGCACGGCTTCGGCTGCCGGCTGATCGCCCACGACCCGCGGCCCGATCCCGCCTGCACCGTGCTGGGGGTGCGCTACGCCGGGCTGGACGAGCTGTTCGCCGAAAGCGACGTGGTCACCCTGCACTGCCCGCTGACCCCGGCCACCCACCATCTGGTGGACGACGCCATGCTGGCCCGCGCCAAGCCCGGCCTGATGCTGATCAACACCGGGCGCGGCGCGCTGGTGGACACCCGCGCGGTGATCGCCGCGCTGAAGTCCGGCGCGCTGGGCAGTCTCGGCCTGGACGTCTACGAGGAGGAGGCGGACCTGTTCTTCGAGGACCTGTCGGGCCGCGTCCTGCGCGACGACGTCTTCGCCCGCTTGCAGACCTTCCCCAACGTTCTGATCACCGGGCACCAGGCGTTCTTCACCCGCGAGGCCCTGTCGGCCATCGCCGAAACCACCATCGCCAACATCACCGCCTTCGAGGCGCAGGGACGGGCGCTGCACGAGGTGTCCGTCGAACGGCTGGCGTAATCCGCCGCCCCCCGGAGAAGGGATACCCATGCCGGCCCTGCTCGCCGTCACGCCGATCCTGCTGATCCTCGGGCTGATGGTCGGCCTGCGCTGGCCGGCCGCCGCGGCGGGGCTGGCGGGGCTGGCCGCCACCCTGGCCATCGCCCTGTTCGGGTTCGATTTCGGGCGGGCAACCTTCGCCGAGCTGGGGCCGGTGCCGGCGGTGGGCGGCGCGCTGGCCGAGGCGGCCTTCGTCGCCGTCACCATCCTGTGGATCGTCTTCCCGGCGCTGTGCATCTATGAATTGCAGCTCGCCGGCGGCGCGTTCGAGGTGCTGAAGGCGGCCCTGGCCCGCCTGACCGACGATTCCCGGTCGATGGCGATCCTGGTCGCCTGGTTCTTCGCCCTGTTCATCGAGGGGGCGGCGGGTTTCGGCACGCCGGTGGCGCTGGCGGCACCGATCCTGGTCAGTCTGGGCTTCGGGCCGGTGCCGGCGGTGACGCTGGTGCTGATCGGCCATGCCGCGGGCGTGTCGTTCGGGGCGGTCGGCACGCCGGTGCTGCCGCAGGTCGCCCTGACCGAACTGCCGGGTGCGGAGATCGCCCGCGCCACCGGGCTGCTGCACGGGCTGCTCGGCTGGATTCTCCTGGCCTTCGTGGTCCGCATCGCCGGGGCGGCCATGGGGGTCCGGGCGGGACTGCGCGACTGGATCCTGGCCGGTGCCGCGGCGGCCTGCTTCCTGGTGCCGTTCCTTCTGCTGTCCGGCCTGGTCGGGCCGGAGCTGCCGACGCTCGCCGGTGCGCTGATCGGCGGGCTGGCCTTCGTCGCCCTGCTGCGCCTGCGCGGCGGCGGCCGGGCCGCCGGCGGGGCGGCGGACGGGGGCGGAGCCGGGGTGCTGCTGCGGGCGATGCTGCCCTATCTGGTGCTGCTGGCCTGCATCCTCCTCACCCGGCTGGTCCCGCCGGTGCGCGAGGCGCTGCGGGCGGTGGAGTGGGCGTGGACCCTGCCCGGCGGGTTCCACGGGACGGTGCAGCCGCTCTACCACCCCGGCACCATGCTGCTGATCGGGTTCCTGGCGGGCGGGGCGCTCCAGGGCCGCAGCGCGCGGGCCATGGGACAGGCGGCCCTGCGGGCGGCCGGCCGCCTGCCGCTGGTGGTGGTCGCGCTGGCGGCCATGCTGGCGCTGGCCCGGCTGATGGTGCATGCGGGCATGATCGGCACCCTGGCCGAGGCGGCGGCGCAGGTCTTCGGGCCGGTGTGGCCGCTGCTCGCCCCGGCGGTGGGGGTGCTGGGCACCTTCGTCACCGGCTCGGCCACCGCCTCCAACATCCTGCTGACCGACTTCCAGGAGGCGACGGCGGCGCGGCTGGGCCTGCCGGTGCTGTGGCTGATCGCCGCCCAGGGCTTCGGCGCCGCCGTCGGCAACATCGTCTGCCCCCACAACATCGTCGCCGGCGGCGCCACCGTGGGGTTGCAGGGGCGCGAGGGCGAGGTGCTGCGCCGCACCACGCTTGCCTGCGCCGTCTACGCCGTGGCCGGCGGCGCCCTGGTCTGGCTGCTGGCCGGGACGGGGTGATCCCGTTACCGGTACGCCATGGTCGAGGGCAGCCACATGGCGATGGACGGCACCAGCAGCACCGCCGCGAGCCCCAGCAGCATCAGCACCACATAGGGCACCACGCCGCGCACCACCTCGGCCATGGGGGCGCGGGTGATGGCCTTGATGGTGAACAGGTTCATGCCCACCGGCGGGGTGATCAGCGCCAGTTCCAGGTTGATGACCAGCAGGATGCCGTACCAGATCGGATGGATGCCCAGGTGCAGCAGCACCGGCAGCACCACCGGCGTGGTGATGAGGATGATGGAGATGGTCTCCAGGAACATGCCCAGGACGAAGACCAGGGCCATCACCGCCACCAGGAACTCGATGGGGCCGAAGCCCAGGTGGGTGACCAGGGCCACCATCTCCTGCGGGATGCGCATCTTGGTCAGCACATGGCCGAACACGCCGGCGGCGGCCAGGATCATGAACAGCATGGCCGAGGTGCGCGAGGCGTCCACCGCCGAGAGCCAGAGGTCGCGCAGGCCGAAGCCGCGGTAGGCGAACAGCGCCACCAGCAGCGCCGCCATGGCGCCCGCCCCCGCCGCCTCGGTCGCCGTGAAGACGCCCAGGTACATGCCGCCCAGCACCAGCACCGGCAGCATCAGCGCCCAGAAGGAGCGGCGCAGGGCCGCCAGCACCTCCGCCGGGCGGGGGGCCGGCTCGCGCCGCACCGTGTTGCCGCCGCGGCCGGCGGTGACCATGCTCCACAGGGCGAAGACCGCGGCCATCAGCAGCCCCGGCACCACGCCGGCCATGAACAGGCCGCCGATGGAGGTGTCGGACACCACGCCGTAGAGCACCAGCGGGCCCGACGGCGGGATCAGGATGCCCAGCGTGCCGCCGGCCGCCACCGCGCCGTAGGCGGCGCGCGGGCTGTAGCCGTAGTGGATCATCTGCGGGATGGCGACCGAACCGATGGTCAGCGCCGTCGCCACGCTGGAGCCGGAGATGGCGGCGAAGATGGTGCAGGCGGCCACCGTCGCCACCCCCAGCCCGCCCGGCAGGTGGCGGGTGAGCGTGTGGGCGGTGCCGTAGAGGTCGTCCACCACCCGGCCGCGGATCATGATGTGGGCCATCAGGGTGAACAGCGGGATGGCCACCAGCAGGTAGGAATTCAGCTTGCCGAACACCGTGTCGCCCAGTCCGGCCAGGTCGCCCTGGGCCAGCAGCATCAGCCCGGCGCTGAACAGGCCGAGCCCGGTGAAGATCGGCAGCCCCGTCAGCAGCAGCAGGACGACGCCGGTCAGGATCAGGAAGAAGGTCACCGCGGGTGCCCTCCCGCGCCGTGCACGATGGTTTCGCCCTCACCCTTTCCCTCGGGACCGTCGACGGGCGGCCGCCCGACGGCCATGCGCGCCAGCCCGGCCAGCCCGGCCAGCGCCAGCATGGCGCCGCCGATCGGCACCAGGGCCTGGGGCAGGTGCATGGGCATCTCCAGATAGCCGGTGGACACGATGCCCAGCATCTGCGTGAACTCCACCGTCTTCCAGCCCTCGACCATCAGGGCGCCGCCGGCGGCGATCACCGAGACCAGGCCGAGGGCGGCGGTGATGCGCCGGCCCCGCCCGGACAGGCGGTCGGTCAGCACGTCGACGGCGATGTGCTCCCCCCGGCGCAGCGCGTCGGCGGCGGCCAGCATGACGATGGCCACCAGCAGATAGCCGACCAGCTCGTCCGTCCACGGCACCGGGGTGTTGAGCAGGTAGCGCATGCCGATGGCCCAGACGACCAACCCCAGTGAGGCCAGCAGCCCCAGCGCCGCGAGCGCCATGCCGATCAGGCTCACCCCGGCGGCCAGGGCGTCGAACACCGCGACCGCACGGGCGGCAAAACCCGTCCCCCCGTCGGGGGAGGGGCGTGTGATGGGCATGGCGGGTCTCCCTCAGGGCACTCCCCTCCCCGCCGGAGCGGGGAAGGGGGAGGCCGTTCCTTACAGCTTGTCCACCAGGTCGATGATCGTGCCGGCATCGGAGGACGCCTTGCGGAACGCCTCTATCACCGGGGCCTGCATCGCCTCCCGGAACGCCCTGGCCTCGTCCTCGGTGTGGACGTGGACCTGCATGCCCTTGGCCTTCAGCTCGGCGATGGCCTCGTCGGCGGACTTCTCGGTGATCGGGATGGCGTCCCGCTCGGCCTTGGCGGCGGCCTCGCCGATGGCGGTGCGGACGTCCTCAGGCAGACCGTTCCACCACGCGGGGTTGGCGTACATGTGGAAGTACACGCTGAAGAACGGGGTGATGGTGGCGTACTTCTGCACCTCGTAGTACTTGCGGCTGTAGGCCGCGGATACGTCGGTGAGGCCGGCGTCGATCACGCCGGTCTGCAGCGCCTGGTACACCTCCGAGCCGGGCATGGCCGCCGGGGCCGCACCGACGGCGGTCAGCGCGTTGTCCACCAGCTTGTTCAGGCCGCGGATCTTGACGCCCTTGAAGTCCTCCGGCTTCACCAGCGGCCGGTTGGACGAGGTGAAGGCCGACTGCCGGGTGGTGTAGAACCAGGCGACGTTCTTCACCCCCTTCTCCAGCAGCTTCGCTTCCAGGAACTTTGCCGCCTCGGAGCCGGGGAAGGCTTCGATGCGCTTCATGTCGGTGAAGTAGTAGGGCAGGGTGAGGACGTTCATCTCGGGGATGGTATTGCCCCACTGGAAGTTCACCGCGATCGCCGCCTCGATCTGGCCGCGGGCCACCGCCGGGTGGTTCTGATCGGGCTGGAACACCTGGGACGAGCCGAAGATCTGCACGTCCACCTTGTTGCCCGTGCGCTCCTCCACGTCGGCGGCGAACTGCTCCACCAGCTTGGCGATGTGGTGGGCCGGCGGCATCTGGTGGCTGATGCGCATGACGATGGGGTCGGCCGCCCACGCGGCGGTGGCGGTGCCCATGACGGCGGCGACGATCGCGCCGGTAACGAGTGCCTTCATCGTTCGTTTCCTCCCTGTTCGGATCATTTGCCCGCGGTCACGTCGCGGGCGAAGTCGGCGTAGCGCTGTTCCCCGGCCCGCTGGTCCGGCAGGCCGATGAAGCGGTTGAACGTGTCGAAGTCGACCATGGCGTCGCGCACGGCGGCGGTGGTGCCGTCCGCGGCCAGCGCCCTCATCAGGCGCGTGACGGCGTGGGTGATGGCGTAGGTGGTGGCGACCGGGTGGACCGAGACGGCGTAGCCGATCTCCTGCAACTCCGCCGGGGTCAGCACCGGGGTCAGGCCGCCCTCGATGTTGTTGGCCATGCCGGGGGCGTCGATCTCGCGGCAGATGCGGCGCATCTGCTCCACGTCGCGCGGCGCCTCGACGAACACCATGTCGGCGCCGATCTCGCGGTACAGGCGGCCGCGGTCGATGGCGTCGTCGATGCCGTTCACCGCCAGCGCGTCGGTGCGCGCCATGATCACCAGGTCGGGGTCCTGCCGGGCGTCCAGGGCGGCCTTCAGCTTGGCCGCGAACTCCTCGGGCGGGACCACGGCCTTGCCGGCCATGTGGCCGCAGCGCTTGGGGAACACCTGGTCCTCGATGAACAGTCCGGCGACGCCGGCGCGCTCGTAGGCGCGGATGGTGCGGGCCACGTTGGTGGTGTTGCCGAAGCCGGTGTCGCCGTCGACGAACAGCGGCAGGTCCACCGCGTCGGTGATGCGGGCGTAATGGTCGGCCAGCTCCATCATGCCGAGCTGCGAGGTGTCCGGGGCGCCGAGCAGCGCCGCGGTCGCCGCGTAGCCACCGCAGGTGATGGCCCCGAAGCCGGCGGCTTCGGCGATGCGCGCGGTGAGCGCGTCCTGGATGCCGGGCAACACCAGGATCTCCGGCGCTTCGACGAGCCGGCGGAATCGGGTTGTACGTTTCATGGATCACAACTCCGGAGGTGCGGGCGGGAAGGTGTCAGGCGCGGCACGCGGCGGCGCCCGCCCGGTCCGGCCCGGCGGGCGCGGCGGCGGTCCCCGTAACGGGATCGGCGGCTGAATCGGAAACGCGCGGCGCCCCGGCAACGGCGTCGGTCTGCGGCATGCGGTGCTCTGTCCTTCCCCGGCGGCGCCGTTGTCCGGCAACCTTGTGTCCGAAAACGGTATACCGATTAAGGAATAGAACTCAACCCTTTGCGTCTGCCGGTCATGCCTTGACGGATGGCCGGCTTGAACCGGGCCGTGGGGCGCACGAGTCTCTGGGGGCCGCAATCGGAACGCACCAGGGGAGACCGGGAGCCATGACCCGCACGTTTCGTTTCGCCGCGGCGGCCGCCGCCGTCGCCGCCCTCGTCAACCTGCCGGCCTGCGCCGCACCGGGGACGGTGGACTCCCTGTCCGGCCCGATCCGCGTGGAGACGGTGGCCCGGGGGCTGGAGAATCCCTGGGGGATGGCCTTCCTGCCCGACGGGCGGATGCTGGTCACCGAACGGCCGGGACGGCTGCGGGTGGTGACGGCGGACGGCGCGGTGTCGGAGCCGCTGGCCGGCGTGCCCGAGGTGTTCGCGCGCAGCCAGGGCGGCCTGCTGGACGTGGCGCTGCATCCCGACTTCGCGTCCAACCGGATGGTGTACGTGTCGTACGCCGAGCCGGGGCCGGACGGAGCCTCGACCGCGGTGGCGCGCGGCCGCCTGACCGAGACCGCGCTGGAGGGCGTCGAGGTCATCTTCCGCATGGAGCCCAAGGTGGAGGGCGGCAACCATTTCGGTTCCCGCCTGGTGTTCGCGCCGGACGGCAACCTGTTCGTCACGCTGGGCGAGCGCGCCAAGTTCGACCCGGCGCAGGACCTGTCCAACCACATGGGCACCATCGTGCGCATCACGCCCGACGGCGCCGTGCCGCCCGACAACCCCTTCGTCGGGCAGGACGGCGCGCTGCCGGAGATCTGGTCCTACGGCCATCGCAACATCCAGGCGGCCGCGATCGAGCCGGGCACCGGCGCCCTGTGGGAGGTGGAGCATGGTCCCCGCGGCGGCGACGAGCTGAACCGGGTGGTGCGCGGCGGCAATTACGGCTGGCCGCTGGTGAGCTGGGGCAACCATTACACCGGCGGCGCCATCGACGATCCGCCCACCCGCCCGGACCTGCTGTCCCCGGCCTTCTACTGGGAATCGGCGATCGCGCCGTCGGGCATGACCTTCTACACCGGCGATCGCTTCCCCGACTGGCGCGGCAACGTCCTGGTGGGCGGCCTGCGCGGCCAGACCATCGTGCGCGTCGCCATAGAGGGTGAGGACGCCCGCGAGGTGGAGCGATTGGCCATGGGCGTGCGCATCCGCGACGTGGTCGAGGGCCCCGACGGCGCGGTGTACGCGCTGAGCGACGAGGACAACGGCGCCGTCCTGCGCCTCGTCCCCGACGGGGACGAGCGGGCGCAGCGCTGACGCGGCCCTACACCGTGCGCGTCACCTTGCGCAGGTGGCGCGGCCGGTCGGGATCGCTGCCGCGGTGGCGGGCCAGGCGGGCCATGAAGGGATAGAACGCCTGAACGGCGACGATGGGGTCGAGCGCCGGGTGCAGCGGCGCCGGCAGCGGCAGGGGCGTGTCGGCCAGCGCCAGCGCCCCCGGATCGGCCGCCGCCACCAGCAGGTGGGCACCGGCGTCCTTCAGGGCGCGGGCGGTGTCCAGCACCCCCGCCAGGGTCGCGTCGGCGGTGGCGACCACCAGCACGGGAAAGCCCGGCTCCACCAGCGCCATCGGGCCGTGGCGCAGCTCCGCGCTGCTGAACGGCTCGGCGTGCATGGCGGCGGTCTCCTTGAACTTCAGGGCCATCTCGCGGGCCACCGGCAGGGTCAGGCCGCGGGCGACCACCAGCAGGTCGTGGACATCGGCCAGCGCCGGCAGGCCGGCGTCCCAGTCAGCCGCCGCCGCCAGGGCCAGCCGGTCGGGCAGGGCGTCCAGGGACGCCGCCAGGGCGGCGTCGCCGCACAACCGCCCGGTCAGGCGGGCCAGGGCCGCCAGGGAGGCGATCACCGTCCCGGTGGCGGCGACGCTGGTCTCCGGCCCGGCGCGCAGGGGCAGCACATGCTCCGCCAGCCCCGCCAGCGGCGAGTCCGCGGCGTTGACCAGGGCGGCGGTCACCGCACCACCGGCCCGCGCCGCTTCGGTGACGCGCAGCAGGTCCGGGCTCTCGCCGGACTGGGACACCGTCAGCACGAACGCCCCGGCCAGCCGCAGCCCCGCGCCGTAGGCGGTCACCACCGACGGCGCCGCGGCGGCCGTTACCAGCCCCATCCGTGTTTCGAACAGGTAACGCCCGTAGGCGGCGGCGTGGTCGCTGCTGCCGCGGGCCACCGTCATGGCGAAGGGGGGCGGGGCCGCGGCCAGACGGGCGACCAGCGCGTCCAGCGCGGCGGCACCGGTAGCATCGGCGGGATCCAGCAGGCGCCGGACCGCGTCGGGGGCCGCCAGGGCCTCCTGCATCATCCGGGACGGGGTGGTCATGGCGGGCTCCCATGGCGGTGGCATCGGTTACCGATCCGAAATCTGCCGGCCGGCCGTACGAAATTGCCGGGTTTCCCCTACTCGGGGAAGGGTTTGCCGCGTCGCAACGCCGCACCTGCCGGCGGGAGGCCGGCGGGAACGGGCTGCGGCCGGTGCCCACCAATTGGCACGAGGTTTGCTCAAATTCGTCACAGAGCCGCTCCACCCGGTCGCGGACCACCCGGAAGAAGAAGAGACGACCATGCCCAAGATTCCTCCCTATGCCCGCACCACCCTGGTGACCCTGGCCCGCGTCGCGCTGATCGCGGCGGTGTATGCGGCGACCACCCTGCCGCCGCCCTGGCAGAATACCGCGGCGCAGGCGTCGCCCCGGCTGTCCGTGGCCCTCACCACCGGGCGCTGATGCGCCCCGCCCCGGGGGCGGCGGGAACAATCGGGCGAGGGGGCGTTTAACCGGGGGACCCGCCCCCGAACGCCCGACCGGAGCCCCGATGACCCAGCGCGGCCTGCAGCCCCACGGCTTTACCGCAGAGGCCCACCGCAGGGCCGGGCACGTCGGGACCCTGGCCAGCGATCTGACGGTCTTTCCCCTGGAGGGGGCGACGCGACGGCGCTGGTACCTGATGATGGCCGCGGCCCTCCTGCTCACCGTCACGGGGGTGGTCTCGACCACGGTGCTGCTGGTCAGCGGCGTCGGCGTCTGGGGCCTCAACAACACGGTGGTATGGGGCAACGACATCGTCGGCACCATCTGGTGGATCGGCATTGCCCACGCCGCCACCATCCTGTCGGCGGTCCTGCTGCTGATCGGCAAGGAGTGGCGGACGTCGCTGAACCGCTACGGCGAGGCGATGGCCCTGTACGCCACCATCTGCTCCGCCATCTTTCCCATCCTGCACCTGGGGCGGCCCGATTACTTCTACTGGCTGCTGCCCTACGCCAGCACGCTGGAGGTCTGGCCGCAGTTCCGCAGCCCGCTGCAATGGGACGTCTTCTCCTACCTGTTCTATTTCCTCTACGTCCTGGTGTTCGGCTACGTCGGCATGATTCCCGACCTGGCGCTGCTGCGCAACCGCGCGCGGCGGCGCTGGCACGCGGTGGTCTACGGGGTGCTGGCGCTGGGCTGGCGCGGCTCGGCCCGGCAATGGGCGGTGTGGCGGCGGGTCTACCGCAGCCTGGCGATTCTGGCGATTCCCGCGGTGTTCGTCCACACCGGCGGCGCCTATCTCTTCTCTTCCTCCGTTCTGCCGGACTGGCACAGCTCGATCCTGCCCGCCTTCGTGATGTTCGGGGGCATCTTCTCGGGGTTCGCCCTGCTGGCGATCATCACGGTGGTGCTGCGCCAGGCGTTCGATCTCGGCCATTATCTCACGGGGCTGCATCTCGACTATCTCGGCCGCGGCATGATGCTGTTCGGCGCGCTGCTGCTCTACGCCCACGGGGTCAAGGAATTCCATGCCTTCTACGGCGGCGACCCCGCCCCCCTGGGCGCTCTGGCGGAGCGGGTCGCCGGCCCCTACGCCCTGCACTACTGGGGCGCGCTGGCGGTCTGTCTGGGGGCGGTCGCGGCACTGGCGTTCCCGGCGGTGCGCTGCCGCCCGCTGCCGCTGGCCGCGGTGTCCGCGGCGGTGGTCGCAGCCATGTGGGTGGAGCGCTACGTGCTGGTGGTGGCCGGCCAGTCGCACGGCTTCCTGCCGGCGCGCTGGGCCACCTACAGCCCGACCGTGTGGGACTGGACGCTGCTGGCCGGCACGGTCGGGCTGTTCCTGCTGCTGTTCCTGGTGTTTATGCGCGTGCTGCCGGTGCTCTCGGTCACCGAGGTCCAGCATTCGCTGCACGAATCGCGGGAGCATTAGGTGATGGCCGATCGCTCACCGCCGCGACGACGCCGGCAGCCAGCGGGCCGCCCCTTCCATCGCGGTCCGCCCGGCGGCCTCCAGTGCGTCGGCGTTGGCGCCGTGCAGGCCGGCGAAGGCCGCGGCGGCGCGGCCCAACGGCGTCCCGGTCCCCGCTCCCAGCGCCTCCAGGCGCCGGGACACCCAGTTGTAGTGGCGCTCCTCGTCAGCCGCGTGGCGGGCGATCAGGGCGGCGATCTCCGGCGGGTAGGGGCGGCGGGCGTGGCGGGCGTACTTGTTGCGGACCTGCTGCTCGTTGGCCCGGAAGGCCAGCAGCACCGCCCGCTCGCCCCCGGCGGTCGCGGCGAGCTGAAGCCCCAGCTTGAGGAACCCCGTCGGGACGTGGGGCAGTGGTGCCGGCAGGCCGCCCAGTGCGCGCACCAGCGCCGACAGGTCGCGCACGTGCCGTTCGTGGTCGGCCCGGAAATCGGCCAGCGCCTCGCGTTCGGCGTCACCCGGCAGGGACGCCTGTGCCGCGGCATAGACCGGCAGGGCGTCACGGTCCAGTTGCAGCAGATCGTTGAGGTCGGCCAGGATCGCCGGCCGGTCGGAATGCATAGCGTCCATAAGGTTCTCCGGCACCGATCGCCCCTGCCGGGGCCGCTCTGCGCGGATGAACAGCACCGGCGACGAAATGTCCCATCCCGCCCGCGTTGCGCCAGGTCATGGACGAATTCCGCAGGCCATGCGAATATTGCAATGGCTTAACGGAGGAGCCGTGTTTCGATTGGCCCGGAACGGTTTTCCATTCCGTTTGTCGTTCCGGGTGCGGGCATAATCTCCGGGAGGAAGGAGTTGCACACCATGAGATCCGTTCTGCTCGCCACCGACCTGTCCACGCAGTCCGATCGCGCCCTGGCGCGGGCGCTGCGGCTGACGGGGGCGGCCGGCACCCTGACCGTCCTGCACACCGTCGAGAACGGGTCCTACGCAATCAGCGATGACGAGCAATGCCGTGAGGCGGAGGCGAAGCTCGCCCGTCTGCTGAAGGGACACGCCGTCGAGGGGCGGACCGTCAGCCTGGAGGTGCGCGTCGGCGACCCGGCCGAGGAAATCGTCCGCCGGGTCCATGCCGGCGGCGTCGATCTGGTCGTGCTCGGCGCCCACCGGCCGTCGCTGCTGCGCGACATGTTCAGCGCCGGCACGGCGCAGCGGGTGGCCGACGCCGGCATCGCCCCGGTGCTGTCGGTGGTCGATCCGGCCGGCGACGACTATGGCAAGGTGATGATCGGCATGGACGATTCCGACGCGGCGGAGCGCGGGCTGGAGGCCACGCTGGCCCTGTTCCCCGACTGCCGGATCACGGTCGTCCACGCCTTCCACGTCCCCTTCGGCGGCTTCCTCGACACGCCGGAGAACCGGAACGAGGTCGGCGGCCAGCACCGTGAGGCGTTGGCCGCCCGCATCCGCGCGGTGGGGCGGCGGCTCGGCCGGCCGGCCCTGGTCAACGAGATCGACCTGCGCCTGCGCGACGGCGAGACCATCTCCGTCCTCAACGCCGAGGTGAAGCACGCCGGGCCGGACCTGCTGGTGATCGGGACCAGCGGATCGGGGAACCGGCTGTTCGGCGGCATCGCCGCCGCGACCGCCACGGCGCCGCCGTGCGACCTGCTGATCATCCCATCCGCCGGCGTCGGCGCCGAATAGCCGCGCCGCGCAGGGAACCGCAAGCGCAGGCTTGGGTTTAGGTCGACAGCGGGGCGGCAACGGACGGGGAGCGAAGGGGGTGACGGACAGCGCACGCGATCATCGCCGCGTTCCCCGGGGCCGCCTCGTCGGGCGGCACACGGCACCCGCCGTGGCTGTCCGCATCGGGCTGTTCGCCCTGCTGTGGGTCGTGCTGACGGGCCGGCCGGCGGACTCCTGGGCCTATGGTCTGCTCGCCGTCGCGCTGGCGGTTCCCGCCAGCCTCGTCCTCGTGCCGCCGCGCCGCACGCGGCTGCGCGTTCTCCGCTTCGCCATTCTGCTGCCCATGCTCGCCTGGGTGTCGATCCGGGGCGGGGTGGACGTGGCGTGGCGCGCCTTCACACCGCGCCCGGCCATCGACCCCGGCGTGCTCACCTATCGGCTGCGCAGCGGCCGCGCCGACGTGGGCGTAGCGCTGGGTTTCGCCGCGACGATGATTCCCGGTTCCCTGGTTATGGACGTGCAGGACGACGGCCTGCGGATCCACGTCATCGACCGGACCCTGCCGAACGAGGCGATGCTCGCCCGTATGGAGGATTGGATCGCCTGGGCCCTGCCCGACGCCGACACCGCCCCCTGACCGCCCCGCCGCAAGGGAGACCCCGCCCGTGCAGACCCTCAACATTGCCGTCGCCCTGTTCCTGCTGGCCAACGCCGGGGTGGGGCTGTTGCTCCTGAGGCGGGAGCGGACGATCGCCGACCGTCTGGTGATCGTCAACCTGATGGGGACCACGTCGGTGGTCGCCGTCCTGCTGGTGGGGGCGGCGGCGGGCATGGCGGCGGCCGACGACGTGGCGCTGGTGGCGGCGATGCTGGCGCCCTTCACCTCCCTGACGTTCGCCCGCCGCCTGTGGTGGCGCGGCACGCCGCCGGGCGAGGACGACGCGGTGCCGCCGGCCCCCGGCACCGACCGCGACGGGAGGGCGCCATGACCCTGACGGAGATCCTCAGCGTCGCCTTCATCCTCGCCGGCGCCGGCTTCTTCGTCGCCGGAACGGTGGGGCTGCTGCGCTTTCCCGACCTCTACACGCGCCTGCACGCGGTGACCAAGGCGGACAACCTGGGCGTCGGGCTGATCGCCGTCGGCCTGGTCCTCCAGGATCCCGGCTGGGCCCACGCGGCGAAGCTGGCGCTGGTGTGGATGGCCACCCTGGCGGGCGTGGCGGTGGCCGGCAACGTGCTGGCCAAGGCGGCCCTCGACCATGGCGTACCGGTCAGCGGGGTGCCGGTCAGCGGTATGCCCGTGGGCAGCGAGCCCGCGGCGAAGCCGGAGGAGGCGGAGCGATGATCGCCCTGGCCTTCGACCTGCTGTTCGCCGGCGGCCTGGTGGTGCTGGCCCTGCTGGTCGTGCTCCGACGCACCCGGCCGCTCAGCACCGTGCTGCTGTTCCTGGCCTTCACCTTCCAGATGGCCCTGGTGTGGGTGCGCCTGGACGCGCCGGACCTGGCGCTGGCCGAGGCGGCGGTGGGCGGCGTGGTGACCGGCGTCGTGCTGTTCGACACCATCGGCCGTCTGCGCCGCCGCGGGGGCAGGTCCGATGACCGCTGAACGGGCCGTCCGCATCGCCACGGCCGCCCTGGCGGTGCTGGTTGCCGGCCTGATGGTGCGGGGCGCCCTGGTCATGCCGCGCGCTCCCCGCGTGGGTGAGCTGGTGGACCGGCACCTGGCCGAGAGCGGCGTGATCCAGCCGGTGACCGCCGTGCTGCTGAACTTCCGCGCCTACGACACGCTGGTGGAGGTGGCCGTCCTGCTGATGGCGGCGGTGGGCATCCACCTGTTGGCCCCGGTCGGCCGCGCCTCCCCCGTCGCCACCGAGCCGCTGGCCCTCGGCTCCGCCGTGACGCCGGTCGCCAACGCCTTCGGCACCCGTCTGGCGCCCATGGCGCTGCTGATGGCGGCGCACCTGTGGTGGGCGGGATCGACGCAGCCCGGCGGCGCCTTCCAGGGCGGCACGGTGCTGGCCGGGGCCGCGGTGGGGCTGATCCTCACCGGCCGCCTGCCGTTCTCGGCCCGGCGGTGGTGGCTGCGCACGGGCATGGCCATCGGGCTGTTCGCGTTCCTGCTGGCGGCGGTCGGGCCGGTGGGGGGCGGCGCGGCCTTCCTGGAATACCCGCCCGGACTGGCCTACGGGATCATCGTCGCGGTGGAGGGCATGCTGACCCTGTCCATCGGCCTGTGCCTGGCGGCCCTGGTGGTGGGCGTGCCGCCGCGCCGCCCGCCGGACGCGGGGAGGGCCCCATGGACGCCGTGACCGATGCCGCACCGGTCTTCGCCGTCGCCGGGGTGCTGATCCTGGCCATCGGCGTCTTCGGGATCTTCGACCGGCCGGACCTGCTGGGCAAGATCGTGGCCCTGAACGTGGCGGCCAGCGGTGCCTTCACCTTCATGATCGGCTCCGCCCCCGTCGACGGCGAGGGCGGCCCCGACACGGTGCTTCAGGCGCTGGTGCTGACGGGGATCGTCATCTCCATCTCGGTCACCGCCTACGCCCTGTCGCTGCTGCGCCGCGTCGCCGACGAGACGGGGCGGGACACCCTGGACGCCGTGGACGATCCGGTGGATCCCACCGCGACGGACGAGGCCGACGCGGCCGACACCGCCGGCGCCCCCCCCGCACCCGGGGAGGGACGGCGGTGAACGATTACGGCGGCTGGATCTCCGTGATGGTGGCTCTGCCCCTGGTGGCGGCCACCCTGTGCTTCCTGATCGGCGGACGGCGGGTGGCGTGGATCGCCAACCTGACGGCACCGGTCCTGGTGGTGGGGGCGGCCGTGCTGGCCGACGCGGTCGGGCAGGGGGAGGTGGTGCGCCATGCGCCGGGCGGCTGGGGGGCACCGCTGGGGATCGAATGGCGCCTGGACGGTGCCGGGGCGCTGATGATGGTGGTCACGGCGCTGGTGGGCTGGGCGGTGTCGCTGTTCGCCCCGGGGTACGAGACCCACGGCGACCTGGAGCGGGCGCCGGGGCGCTTCTGGCCCCCCTTCCTGATGCTGTGGGCGGGGCTGAACGCCCTCTACCTCGCGGCGGACGTGTTCAACCTGTTCGTCTGCCTGGAGCTGATCGCCATGGCCGCCGTCGTGCTGGTGGCGCTGGAGGGCAAGGAGGCGGCGGTCACCGCGGCCATGCGCTACCTGCTGCTGGCCCAGGTGGGGTCGCTCTGCTACCTCATCGGCGTCGGCTTCCTGTACGGGTTCGGCACGCTCGATCTTGCCCAGCTCGGCGCGGCGGTGCAGGAGGGGACGCCGGCCGGCCTCGCCCTGGCGCTGATGACCGCCGGGCTGATCGCCAAGGCGGCGCTGTTCCCCATGCACGTCTGGCTGCCGCCCGCCCACTCCGCCGCCCCCAGCCACGCCAGCGCCCTGCTGTCGGGGCTGGTGATCGCCGCCTCGGTTCTGGTGCTGCTGCGCCTGTGGGACGCCGTGTTCGGCGTGGTGTCGGGGGAGGCGGTGCGCCAGTTCGTGGGCGCCATCGGGGCGGTGTCGGTGCTCTGGGGTTCGGTGGCGGCGCTGCGGCAGGACCGGCTGAAGCCGCTGCTGGCCTACTCCACCGTCGCGCAGACCGGCTACCTGCTGCTGCTGATCCCGCTGGCGGGAACCGTCGGGGCGTGGTCGGGCGGCGTGCTGCTGCTGGCCGCCCACGCCGTCGCCAAGGCCGCCATGTTCCTGGCCGCCGGCCTGATCCTTGAGGCGCTGGGCACCGACCGGCTGTCGTCCATCCACGGCGCGGTGCGCCGGATGCCGCTGACGGTGTTCGCGCTGGGCATCGGCGGACTGACGCTGATGGGCCTGCCGCCCAGCGGCGGTTTCCTGGCCAAATGGCTGCTGCTGGGGGCGGCCCTGGCGGGTGGCCAGTGGTGGTGGGCGGTGGTCCTGGTGCTGGGCGGGCTGCTGGCCGCCGGCTACGTCTTCGCCATCCTCGCCCCCGCCTTCCGGGATGCGTCGGACACCCCCTTCACCCCGGTGTCGCCGTGGATGCAGGGGGTGCCGCTGGTGCTTGCCACGGTGTCGCTGCTGATGGGGCTGGCCGGCGGGCCGATGGCCCGGCTGCTGGAGGTGGGCACGCCATGACCTGGACCAGCCTGCCGCCCCTGCTGATCGTGCTGTCCTCGCTGATCCCCGGCCTGATCATCTTTGTCCTGCCGGAGGAGCGCGTCGGCCTGCGCACCGCGCTGAACCTGGCCGGGGCGATCCTGAAGACGGCCCTGACCGCGCTGATGCTGTGGGGCGTGTGGCACGGCGAGCGGTTCGAGACGACGTTCCCGCTGCTGCCGGGGATGGACTTCGTGCTGCGCATCGACGCGCTGGCCCTGCTGTTCGTCACCCTGTCCTCCACCCTGTGGCTGGCGACGACGATCTACGCCATCGGTTATCTGGAGCACGCGCCGCACCGCAGCCGCTTCTTCGGCTTCTTCAGCCTGTGCGTCACCGCCACGGTGGGCATCGCCCAGGCCGGCAACCTGCTGACCCTGTTCCTGTTCTACGAGATCCTGACGCTGTCCACCTACCCGCTGGTGGTCCACCGCGGCACCGACGCGGCGCTGGCGGCGGGGCGCACCTATCTGCGCTACGCCGTGCCGGGCGGGGCGGCGCTGCTGGTCGGCATCGTCTGGCTGCACGTGGTGGCCGGCACGTTCGACTTCGTGGAGGAGGGCGGAGCGCTCGACCACGTCGGGCCGGAGCACCGTGTGGCGCTGACCGCCTGCTTCGTGCTGATGGTCGGCGGGTTCGGCGTCAAGGCGGCGCTGGTGCCGTTCCACGGCTGGCTGCCGCGGGCGATGGTGGCGCCGGCACCGGTCAGCGCGCTGCTGCACGCGGTGGCGGTGGTCAAGGCGGGCGCCTTCGGCATCGTGCGCGTGGTTTACGACGTCTACGGGCAGGAGCTGGCGGTGGACCTCGGCGTCACCACGCCGCTGGCGGTGCTGGCGGCGGTGACGATCCTCTACGGCTCCCTGCGGGCGCTGCAACAGGACGACCTGAAGCGGCGGCTGGCCTTTTCCACCATCAGCCAGTTGTCCTACATCATCCTGGGCATCGCCCTGGCCGGTCCCATCGCTACCGTGGGCGGACTGGTCCATCTGGTCCACCAGGGGATCATGAAGATCACCCTGTTCTTCTGCGCCGGCAACCTGGCGGAGACGCTGGGCATCCACCGGATCAGCGAGATGGACGGGGCGGGGCGGCGCATGCCGTGGACCATGGCCGCCTTCACCGTGGCGGCCCTGGGCATGATGGGGGCACCGCCGGTCGCCGGGTTCATCAGTGAATGGTATCTGGGCGTGGGCGCGCTGGCGGCGGGGCAGGGCTGGGTGGTGGTGGTGCTGCTGACCAGCAGTGCGCTGAACGCCACCTATTTCCTGCCCATCCTCTACCGCGCCTGGTTCACCCCGCGCACCGGCCCCTGGCCGGACGAGGACAAGGGCCGGCGCGGCCGCTTCGAGACCGACCTGCGGCTACTCGGGCCGGTGGTGTTCACCGCGGCGCTGAGTCTGGCCGCCGGACTCCTCGCCGGGCTCGACGCCAGCCCCCTGGGGTGGAGCCGCTTCATCGCCGAACAGGAGTTTCCGTGATGGTCGCGGCCCTTCTCCTGCCCGCCGCGGTACTGGCGCCGCTGCTGGTCGCCGCCCTCGCCCTCACCGCGGCCGGCCGGCCGTCGGCGGTGCGGCTGCTGCCGGCGGCGCCGCTGCCGGCCCTGGCTGCCGCCCTGCTGCTGCCCGACGGGGCGTCGGTGGCGATGCCGGTCGTCGTCCTCGGCACCACGCTGGAGCCGGACGGACTCGGCCGGCTGTTCCTCGGCGGCTCGGCCCTGGTGTGGGCGGTCGCCGGCCTGCACTGGCGCCTGACCGGCAGCGACCCGGCGGACCCCGCCGAACGGCGCCGCGTCGTGTTCTTCCTGGTGACCCAGGCGGGCAGCCTGGGCGCCCCCATGGTGGCGGATGCGGTCGCCTTCTACGTCTTCTTCGCCGTGATGACCATCGCCGCCTACGGCATGATCGCCGCCGGTTCCGACCCGGAGGGGAGGGGCGCCGGGCGCCTGTACCTGACCGTCGCCCTGTTCGGGGAGTTGCTGACCCTGGCCGCCTTCATGATCATGGCCGCCGGCCGGTCGCCGGAGCTGGCGGCCCTGCTGCTGCTGTTCGGGCTGGGCAGCAAGCTGGGCGTGCTGCCGCTGCACGTGGCGCAGGCGCCGGCCTACGCCGCCATGCCGCCCGCCGCCGCCGCGGCGTTCGCGGCACCGGTGCTGAACGCCGCCGTCTACGGCCTGCTGCGCTTCCTGCCGCCGGAGGGGGTGGCGCTGCCCGGTCTGGCCGGGCCGGTGGTGGTGCTGGGGCTGGCCACCGCCTGGATCGGCGGTCTGCTGGCGATCACCCAGCGGCAGCCGCGGGCGCTGCTCGGCTATTCCACGGTCAGCCAGATGGGGATGCTGACGGTGGGCCTGGCCGTGTTGGCGGCGGCTCCCGGTGGCAGGGCGGGGGTCGCGGCGCTGGCCTTCTTCGCCGTGCACCACGCGCTGGTGAAGGCGGCGCTGCTGCTCGCCACCGGCGGGGTGGGGCGGGGCCGCTCCGGCCTTGCGGTGGCGGCCCTGCTGGCGCTTTCCATGGCCGCGCTGCCGCCGACCGGCGGCGCCCTGGCCAAGGCGTGGCTGGAGGACGCCGCCGGGATGCTGCCGGAGCCCTGGCTCGGCCTGATCCATGTGGGGTTGCCGCTGACCTCGGCGCTGACCGTGCTCTACATGACGCGCTTCCTGCTGCTGCTCCGCGGTGACGGAACGGTGCCGGCGGGGCGGGGCGGGGCCGGGGCGTTCCTCGGCCTGGCGGCGGCGGCGCTGGCCGGCCCGTGGGTGCTGGTGGCCCTGTGGTCCCCGGCCGCCGCCGCCCCGGCGGCGCTGCTGGCCCATCTGCCGGCGCTGCTGTGGCCGGTGGCCCTCGGCGCGGTCCTCGCGGCGGTGCTGTGGCGGACGGGCTGGCGGGTGCCGGCGGTCCCGCCGGGGGATGTGGCGCTGCCGGCGGCGCGGCTGGTGCGCGCGGCGGCGCGCCTGCGCGACCTGCCGGACATGCCGTCTCCCATGCCGGCCCTGCAACGGCTGTGGGGGCTGGCCAGCCGGCGGGTCATGGCGCTGGAGCGCCGCCTCGTTGCCCAGCATGTGCTGGGGCTGGGCTTCTTCAGCCTCCTGGCGGTGCTGATGCTGCTGGCGACCCTGTGACCCCGGCGGTCGCCCCGGCGGCGCCGGCCGCGGCATGCATCAGCCCGCTGCCGCCGACCAGATGCACGACGGCGGCGCCGAACCAGCCGTCCACCTCGGCGCGCACGGGCAGGGGCAGGCCGCCCGGCCCGATGCGGGCCAGCCACAGGCTGGCGGTGCGCCGTTCCCCCTCCTGCGGCCGCGGGCGGTCGCCGTCGCCGCGCCAGAACCCGGCGAGCATGCGCGGCTCCACCGTGCAGCGGATCGCCGGGCCGGCATAAAGGCCGTAGCGCGCCGCCGGCAGGGTGGCGGCCCCGGCGTCGCCGGCGATCAGGTCGTAGCGGGCCATGCCGTCGAATACCGGGCTGGTGCCGCCGCAGCGCCCGTCGCGGAACACCGCAAGCATGGCCGACAGCCCGGCGCTCAGCGGGTCGAGGGTGCCGGGCTTGAGGGGGTCGGGCACCGGATCCCGCTCGTCACGGGCCGACGGGGGCTCCACCGCCTCGGTCACCGCCGACCCGTCGTAGGCCAGCGTGACCGATCGGTCGCGGCCCCGCCAGGTGCGATCGGCCCGGTAGCGCTCCGGCCGCGCCCCGCCCGGCTCCAGCACGCCCGCTGCCGAGAATTGGCTGCGCAGGGGCGAGAACCAGTCGAGAAAGCCGCGCGACGCGGCCTGCCCCGTCAGTTCGTAGCGGCCGTTCAGCAGCCGGGCCTCCACCGTCACGTCCAGCAGGTGGAACCCGCCGACGTGGACGGCGTAGCGCAGTTCCACCGGTGCGGGCGTGGCCGGCACCGCCGCCCCGGCCACCCGGCCGGGCACGGCCGCCGCCAGCAGTGCCAGCGCGGCGCCCGCGGCCATGCGACGGAGCCCGGGGTTGGAAACAAGGCGGGGCACACGGCAGGATCCCCGGCGGGTCGGCATGGCGGGCATCGTCCCTCTCCCATCCGCGACGGCATCACCCGCGGGCGCGCAACCGCCGCCGCGGACAGGCCCGGATGCTGGCACGTTTCGCGGAGGAACAGAAGCCCTCCGGAAGTATTTTCCATAAGACATCTTATACGAATTTTGCCTGTAGGCGACTGAATTCAAGATTGAAGTGCGACTCTCTTTTATAATCAGTGGCTTGGGCTGCGGAGATTGCTTGGAGTTCAGAACTCTGGCCCTACTCCGTGACCTCCGGCCGGTCCTTGAAGAACGCGACCACGGCAGTGTTGAGAACGCCGGCCCGCCCTACCGCTACGCGTAAGGCTCCGCGCCGGCGTTCCGGCTATGCGGACGCCGGCGGCCGGTCTATCGTGCACCGCCCCCGCACGACAGACCACCGGTTGCCATGGTCCCGACTCCCCACCCCCGCCCGGAACGAGACCATGGCCGGAATCGGTGAGGCGCTGCTGGCCGCGCTCGATCTGCTGGAGGCCGGCCGGCTCGGCGAGGCCGAGGCCCTGTGCGGGCGCATCCTCGACGCCGACCCGGCACAGCCCGACGCCTGGCACCTCGCCGGCATCGCCGCGGCGCGCGACGGCCGGCCCGAAGCCGCCTGCGACCGCTTCGCCGCGGCCATCCGCCTGGCGCCCGAGCGCACGGACCTGCGCCTGAACCACGCGGCGGCGCTGGCCGCCCTGTCCCGGCCGCGCGTTCCGGCCCTGCGCCGCGTGCTGGCGCTGGAACCGAACCGCCCCGACGTCTGGCACGCCCTGGCCGAAGCCGCCGCGCGGGAGGAGGGGCCGGGCGCCGCGGTCACTCCCTGGGCCGCGCTGGCCGGGCTGGAGCCCGCTTCGGCGGGGGTGCGCTACAACCTGGGCGTCACCCTGCACGCGGCGGGGCGGACGGCGGACGCCATCGACGCCTACAGCGATGCGGTGCGGCGCGATCCCGGCCTGACGGAGGCGCATTTCAACCGCGCCAACGCGCTGCGCGACCTGGGGCGTCCCGGCCGTGCCGCCGCCGCCTACCGGGCCGCCCTCGCCGCCGATCCGGCCAACGCCGCGGCCGCGCGCAACCTCGGCCTGCTGCTGCTGCCCGCCGACCCCGCGGCGGCGGCGGCGGCGTTCGGCATGGCCGCCGGGATGACTCCCGACCGGCCCGCCGCGGCGCTGGACCACGCGGCGGCGCTGATCGCCGCGGAGCGGCCGGGGCCGGCGCTGGCGGTGCTCGACGCCGCCCTGGCCGGCAACCCGACCCTGGCGGAGGGGCACAACGGCCGCGCGCTGGCCCTGCGCGCCCTGGGGCGCGACGGCGATGCCGGCGCCGCGCTGGCCCGCGCGCTGGCGGCCGATCCGGAACTGGCGGAGGCGTGGATCAACCGTGCCCAGGCTCTGCGCGACCGCGGCCGGCCGGGCGCCGCGGCGACGGCCGCCCGCCGGGCACTGCGCCTGCGCCCGGGGTCCGTCGCGGCGCTGGGCGTGCTGGCGCAGGCCCGTCACGACGCCGGCCGGCCGGAGGAGGCGGTGGCCCTGCTGCGCCGGGCCATGGCGATCACCCCCGCCCTGCCCCGCGAACGCCACGCCGACGCCCTGCTGTTCCTTCAGAGCGTCCCCGACGCCGATCCGGGCGCCGTGCTGGCGGAGCACCGCCGCTGGGCCCGCCTGCACGCGCCGCCGCCGCTGCCCGCCCCACGCTCCCGGTGGGTGCCGGGCCGGCCGCTGCGCGTCGGCTACCTCTCGGCGGATTTCTGCAGCCACTCGGTGGCCAGCTTCTTCGAACCGCTGCTGGAGGCCCATGACCGCGGCGCCGTCCACCCCGTGTGCTACAGCGCCGTGCGCCGGCCGGACGCCACCACGGCGCGCCTGCGGGCACACGCCGCCGGCTGGCGGGATGTGGCGGGGCTGGGGGACGCGGCCCTGGCCGACCTGATCCGCGCCGACGCCATCGACGTTCTGGTCGACCTGGGCGGCCACACCGGCGGCAGCCGGCTGGCGGTGCTGGCCCGGCGCCCGGCCGCCGTCTGCCTGACCGCCATCGGCTATCCCGGCACCACCGGCCTGCCCCTCGACGGCCGCCTCACCGATCCCGTCATCGAGCCGCCGGGGGCCGAGGCGTGGAGTTCCGAACCGCTGATCCGGCTGCCCGGCGGCTTCCTCTGCTACCGCCCGCCCGACGGTGCCCCGGAACCGCGCGCGGCGCGGCCGGAGGGGCCGATCGTGTTCGGCTCCTTCAACGCGTTGGGCAAGCTCACTCCGGCGGTGGTGGCGGTGTGGGCCGCCATCCTGGCGGACGTGCCGGGCTCACGCCTGATGCTGAAGAGCCGCGCCCTCGGCGATCCCGCCGTCATTGCCGATCTGCGGGCACGGTTCGCGGCCGCGGGCGTGGCCGCCGACCGCCTGGACCCGGTGGCCTGGACGCCCGACCGGGCGGCCCACCTGGCCCTCTATGAGCGCATCGACGTGGGCCTCGACCCCTTCCCCTACACCGGCACCACGACCACCTGCGAAGCCCTGTGGATGGGGGTGCCCGTCGTGACCCTCGCCGGTGACCGCCACGCCGCGCGGGTCGGCGCCGCCCTGCTCACCCGCGTCGGCCTGCCCGACCTGGTGGCGACCGACCCGGAGGGCTACCGGCGCACCGCCGTGGCGCTGGCCGCCGACACGGGACGGCTGGCGGACCTGCGCACGGAGCTGCGCACGCGCCTGCGCCACGGCCCCCTCGGCGACGCCCGCGCCCTGGCCGCGGCGGTGGAGGCGGCATACCGGGCGCTGCTCGCCGATCCCCGGAGGCCATGAGCCGGAGGTGATGGAGCGGACGTGGGTCGAATTCTCTTCGTTGATCGCCGGGAAAGTCTGTACGGGCGGGCTGGATGCCTGATTGGAGACCCTGGTGGACGAGTCCTTTGCCGTGGTCCTGCCGAACGTCGACGAATTCGACCTGGCGAGCATGTTTCCTGCCAGCCGGCGCATCCGAACATGAGGTCGATCGTGTATCGAGAGAGAGAATGGCGCGCCCGAAAGGATTCGAACCTCTGACCCCCAGATTCGTAGTCTGGTGCTCTATCCAGCTGAGCTACGGGCGCGCGGTGCCGGTGGTTAGGCGGCGTCCGGTGGCTTGGTAAGGGCCGCCGGTAATGGAGCGGACGAAGGGATTCGAACCCTCGACCCCAACCTTGGCAAGGTTGTGCTCTACCCCTGAGCTACGTCCGCACATGGTGCGCTTGGAGGGACTCGAACCCCCACGGCCTTGCAGCCACTAGGACCTGAACCTAGCGCGTCTACCAATTCCGCCACAAGCGCATCAGAACCTTAGGTTTTTCAAGAACCGTCCCGGCCATCGCCGGGAGGCCGCTCATATGCCCGTTCCGCCGGATGCCGTCAAGAGGCTTTTGCAGCGGAAACGTCACACTCCGCACCCGGCCGGGATGCCCATGAAAAACGCCGCACCGGTGCGGCCGGCGCACCGATGCGGCGTTCGAATGTCCAGACAGTCGCCAATGATGGAGGCAAGCGAATCGTCCGGGTACCGTGATCTAAATGTGGGTCGGCGGACGCCCCGTTCAAGGGCGGGAAACGCACGCGCCAAGTCGCAACCGATCGGGGAACGCCGGAGCGGTACCCCTGTTCTCAGCGGAACGTGCGGCCGATACAGGCCGCGGTCTGCCAACCTCCCCCGCAGAACCCCATGAGGACTCCCATGCGCGTGCACCTCAAGCCGATCGAGGACCAGGTCATCGTCATCACCGGCGCCAGCAGCGGCATCGGACTCGTCACCGCGCGCATGGCCGCCCGGCGCGGCGCGCAGGTCATGCTGGCCGCCCGCGACGGTGCCATCCTGGCGGAACTCGCGGAGGAGATTCGCCGCGACGGCGGGACCGCCACCCATTGCGCGGTGGACGTGGGCGATGAAGAGGACGTGCGCCGGCTGGCGCGGACCGCGATCGAGACCTTCGGTCGCATCGATACCTGGGTGAACAACGCCGGTGTCTCCATCTACGGCCGCATCGAGGAGATCCCGGTCGCCGAAGCGCGGCGGCTGTTCGACACCGACTATTGGGGCGTCGTCCACGGCTCGCTGGCTGCCCTGCCCCATCTGCGGGCGCACGGCGGTTCCCTGATCAACGTCGGCAGCGTGGTGTCCATTCGTGCCATCCCGCTCCAGGGCCACTATGCCGCCGCCAAGCACGCGGTGAAGGGCTTCACCGACGCCCTGCGCATGGAACTGGAGGCGGAGGACGCCGGTGTATCCGTCACCCTCATCAAGCCCACCGCCACCGACACCCTGTTCGAGGAGCACGGGCGCAACCATTTCGGCACCCAGCCGATGAACCCGCCGCCACTCTACGCGCCCGAGACCGTGGCCGCGGCCATCCTGCACGCCGCGCAGACGCCCGTGCGCGACCTGGTCGTCGGCGGGGCGGGGAAGATGTTCCAGTTGGCCGAGACCTTCGCGCCGCGCCTGACCGACCGCATCATGTCCCGCTACCTCACGCGCTATCAGCGTTCCGGCGGCGCGGAGCGCCACCCCGGGGACAGCCTGTGGGCGCCGTCCGGCAACGGGCGCGAACGCGCCGGCCTGCACGGCTACGTGCGCGGCACCAGCCTTTACACGCAGGCGGAGATGCACCCCTGGGCCACCGTCGCCCTGTTCGCCGGGCTGGGCGCCATCGCCGCGGCGGCGTTCACCGGCACCCTGCCCCGCCCCGGACGGCCCGCCCCGGCGCGCGGCGCGTACCGCCGGGTGACCGCGGCGCAAGAGTTTGGCCACGGGGCCAAGCCGGCCGGGCAGGCGGCGACCGAGGACGCGGTCACCTTCGTGCGCTGACGCTCAGCCGAACGGCTCCACCTCCTGCCGGATGACGGCGGCGATGGCGTCCAGCGCCCTGCTCCTCGGAAAGGTGGCGCGGCTGACCAGCCGCACGGTGCGCGAGGCTGTGCCCGCCAGGGGCCGCAACACCACGCCGCGCCCGCGCATGGCACCGGCCGCCAGGCCGGGGATCAGGGTGGTGCCGTAGCCGGCGGCCACCATGTTGACCAGCGTCTCCAGGCTGGCCGCGCGCAGCGCCGCGGTGTCGTTCGCGGCCCCGCTGCACGCGGCCAGAGCCTGGTCGCGCAGGCAGTGCCCGTCGGCCAGCACCATGAGGTCGGCGGCCAGATCCGACTCGGCAATCCGGTCGCGCCCGGACAGCGGGTGCCCTTCCGGCAGGGCCGCCAGGAACGGCTCGGTGAACAGGGAGCGCTCCGCCATGTCGCCGTCGGGCGCGTCCGTGGCGATGAGGGCGGCGTCCAGCTTGCGGGTGCGCAGGCGCTCCAGCAGGCTGTCGGTCACGTCCTCCCACAGCTCGATGGTCAGCGCCGGACAGGCGCGGCGCAGCGGGCGGAAGATCAGCGGCATCAGATACGGTCCCAGGGTCGGGATGACCCCGAGCTTCAACGCCCCCACCAGCGGGTCACGGGCGGCCCGCGCCTCCGCCTCCAGCGCATCGGCGGCGGCGACGGCACGGGCGGCGTGGTCCAGGATGCGCTCGCCGATCTCGGTCGGCACGACCCATTTGTTGGTTCGCTCGAACAGGGTGACACCCAGCCAGTCCTCCAGCTTGCGGACTTGGCCGGACAGGGTGGGCTGGCTGACGTGGCACGCCTCGGCCGCCTTGCCGAAATGCCGGTGCTCGGCGATTGCCAGCAGATAACGCAGATCGCGCAGGTTCATCGCACCCTCTCCCGGGGCTCCATGGGTGGCGCCATTGTCCCCCTCCCGATACGGGTTGGGGAAGAGGCTGCGCACGCACGGCCGCCCGCCACCATGGACAGGAATCGTGCAGGCATTTTAAGCATCACGCTCAACAGATAGGCAGAACCCGTCAATGCAGACATAGTATTCGAACAATACGCCCAAAACCGGCGCATTGACGCCCTTGTGTTGCTTATGTTACAGCCGCCGGATCATTGTAAACGTAAGATTTGCAACACGGCACGGCAACGTTCCGAAGCAGGGTCGGCCGATATGGATATGGGCGCTCCAATGCTGCGCTGCACAAGTTTGTCGGAACGACCGTTCCACCGCCGTCGGATGTCCGGGTGGAGACTTGCCGTCCCGGCGATGACCCTGACCCTGTGCACCGCGACACCCGCGTTTTCCCGGACAGAGGAGCTTCTGGCCCGTCTGGAGGCGGTGGAGAAGGTGCAGGCCAACCTGAACTTCGTCTGGGTGATGGCCGCTGCGGCGCTGGTCATGTTCATGCAGGTGGGTTTCCTGCTGCTCGAAGCCGGGCTGGTGCGCTCCAAGAACTCGATCAACGTGGCCCAGAAAAACCTGGTCGACTTCGTTGCCGCCGTCACCATCTTCGGCGTGTTCGGCTTCGCCGTCATGTTCGGGACCAGCGCCGGCGGGGTGGTCGGCTGGAACACCAACATGCTGGCGTTCAATCATTCCAACGACTGGGACTATGCCTTCTTCATCTTCCAGCTCGTCTTTTGCGGCACCGCCGCCACCATCGTCTCCGGGGCGGTGGCGGAGCGCATGCGCTTCACCAGCTATCTCTGGGCCACGGTCTTCGTCTCCGGCCTCATCTACCCCGTGTTCGGCCACTGGGCGTGGGGCAGCGCGCTGATCGAGGACAACCCCGCCTGGCTCGCCTCGGAGGGGTTCATCGACTTCGCCGGCTCCACCGTCGTCCACTCCGTCGGCGGCTGGGTGGCGCTGGCGGCGGTGATCGTCCTGGGACCGCGCATCGGGCGCTTCACGCCCGAAGGCCGGTCCGTCCCCATCCAGGGGCACAGCCCGGTGCTCGCCACCTCCGGGGCGCTGATCCTGTGGGTGGGCTGGATCGGCTTCAACGGCGGCTCCACCCTGGCCGGCACGCCCCAGTTCGCGCACATCGTCTTCAACACCATCGTGTCGGGCGCCGTCGGCGGCGTGGTCGGCATGATCATCGGCCGGCTCATGGACGGGCTGTGGCGGGTCGACCGGGTGATCAACGGCGTGCTGGGCGGGCTGGTCGCCATCACCGCGGGATGCGACGCGGTGGGCACCGCCGGCGCCCTGTTCATCGGCGCCTCCGCCGGTATGGTCGTGCTGGCGGCGGGCGAGGCGATGGAGCGGCTGCTGAAGCTGGACGACGCCGTCGGCGCCGTGCCCGTCCACGGTGTGTGCGGCGCCTGGGGCACGCTGATGACCGCCTTCTTCGCCATGCCCGACAAAATGCCGGCCGGCGACGTCTGGTCGCAGTTCCTGGTGCAGGCGGAGGGGGTGACCGCCGCCTTCGTCTGGGCGTTCGGCCTGTCGCTGATCTTCTTCAAGCTGCTGAACGCCGGCCTCGGCGGCGGTATGCGGGTGTCGCGCGAGCACGAGTTGCTGGGCCTCAACGAGGCGGAGCACGGCGCCACGCTGGGCACCGGCACCCTGCTGGCCAACATGCTGGCCCTGTCGCGCGGCGGCGCCGATCTCAAGGTCCGCCTGGATGAGGGGTCGGGGGACGAGGCCGCGGACCTGGCCTTCGCCTACAACCGCCTGATCGACAACATCGAACACATCGTCGGCGGCGTCGCCGAGGGCGCGCGCGACCTGTCCGCGGCGGCGCACGACCTGGCCCTGCTGTCGGACGAGCTGGCGGCGCAGGCCCGCGACACCACCGCCAAGGCCGGCACGGTGTCCGACAAAGCCGGGGCGGTGTGCGGCAGCCTGGACCGCATGACCGGCGCGGTCCGCACGGTGGACGAGCACGCCGCCCGCATTGACCGCGCCGCCGCCGTCATGGCCGAGCACATGGGCGGCGCCACCGCCGACACCGGCCGCATCACCGCCCGCATCGCCGCCATCGAAGATGGCATGGTGGCGGCACGGCGGGTGGTGGACAGCGCCATGGACCATGCCGGCAAGGCCGGCCGGACGGTCGACGACCTGGGCCGCGCCGCCGGCGCCATCGGCGACGTGCTGCGCCTGATCCGTGAGATCGCCGAGCAGACCAACCTTCTGGCGCTGAACGCCACCATCGAGGCGGCGCGCGCCGGCGAGGCCGGCAAAGGCTTCGTGGTCGTCGCATCGGAGGTCAAGGGTCTGGCCGGCCAAACCGCCCGGGCGGTTGAGGACATCGAGCACAAGATCGCCGCCATCCAGCAGGAGGCCGGCGATGCCGTTGCGGTCATCCGCGCCATCACCGGCGTGGTCGACAGCCTCGGCACGGCGGTGCGCGACGTGGGCGACGCGGTGGCGGAGCAGGCCGAGGCGGCACGCCAGGTCACCGCCGGTATCGGCGCCGCCCATGCCGAGGCGGAGGCCGTCGCCGCCGGCATCGGCGGCGTCGCCACGGCGGCCCGCGATGCACTGGGCGTCGCCGAGGGTGCCGCGCAGGAAAGCCACCACGTGGCGGCCGAGACCGTCGCCATGCGCTCCGCCGCGGAAGCCACCGATGCCCGCGCCGCCCGACTCGCCGCCACCGCCGCAAGCATCGGGGACATTGCCCGGCGGCTGCGCGGGCTGATGGGGACGATCGGCGGAAGCGAAACCGGCGCCGGCCGACTGCCGGCGGCCGCTCAATGACCTGAAGAGGAACGAAGGGAGGGCTTGCGATGCTGCGACGGTTCTTCGGTCTGTCCTCCGACCGGCGCCGCGACCGCCGCTTCGACGCCGGCGGCACCCGACTGGTCTGTCACGGACACCGCTTTCCCGTTGCCGACCTGTCCCTGGGGGGTCTGCGGGTGCGCCATCCCCCGCCGGCACTGCGCGTCGGACAGACGGTGGACATCACGCTGGACCTGCCGATGCCCGGCCGGCCGCTGAGCGTGCACGGTCGGGCGCTGGTGGTCCGCGTGTCCCGCGACGAGTTCGCGCTGCGCTTTGCGACGGCCGAACACCACCTGATGCGGGTGCTCCACTACGTCATCGGGATGCTGACACCGCTGGACGGACTCCCCGCCGCAGGCCGCGGCGGGGTTCAGCGCGCCGCCGGGGCCGGAGCGACGCAGTTGCGCAGGATCGGGGCGCAATCCGGCAGATAGGCGCCGGCCGGATAGGTCACGCCCCGGACCACGTCGCCCTGCAGGGTGACGTTCGCCTGGCAGCCGCCCCGCGCACCACCGCCCCCGCCGAACAGGGGGAAGCCCAGCCCGACGCCGACGCCGACGCCGCCGCTGCTGCCGCCCGCCACGCCGATGCTGGTGGACGGGCCGCCGCGGCCATAGGCCGGCGGTGCCACGTAGGTGTAGTACTCGGTCCCGTTGGCCACCGCCTGGCGCTCCGGCACGCCGGCGCAGGACAGGAGGTGCGCCTTGGGCATGCCGACCATCGTCGTCTGCGCCCGCTGCACCAGCGCCGCGTCCTCGGCGCCCGTCGCGCAGGCCGCCAGCACCAGAACCGGCAAGCCCGCCACCGCCGCCGCTCGCATCACCCTGTTCATGGCCCTCTCCGGCGTGATCGTTGCTTCATCTGGAAAACCCCGGTGCGCGGCACCGGTTCCGCTCCGCCCCCACCGTCAGCGCGGCAGCGGCACGGCGTAGCGTCCGATAACGGAGACCCGCACCACCGGCCCCGCTGCCCCGCCGTCGCCCGGCGGCGCACCCTCCGCCTCGACCAGGAGGCCGGTGGTGGCGCCGTCCGCCACCCGCGCCAGCACCGACGCGCCGCGCCAGCCCAGGGATTCCAGTGCCGTCGCCACCGCTCTGTCCGCCGCGGCGCCGGTCGTTTCGACCACCAGCAGGGTGCGGTCATCGCCGGACGGATCGGCCTCGTAGGGAGCCAGTACGAATCCGGTGGCGGCGACGTGCCCCGGTGCCGGCGGCAGGAACGGCAGGCGCGCCACCACCTGCAAGGCCGGGGCAGCATCCCCCTGCGCCGCGAGATCGCGCCACCACGTCCCGTTGCCGTCCAGCGCCAGCACCCCGACATCGGCGCCGCCGGCGGCGATGAGGGCGCCGAGCGCCGCCGCGGAGTCGGCGGCCACCAGCGCTGTGCCGGAGCCGAAATAGGCAGTGGCCAGCGCGTAGGGCTCCACCCCGGCCCCGGCGTGGGCGACGCGGAAATCGGTTTGCAACCCGATGGAGGAAGCGATGATCTCCTGCCAGATCCGCCACGCCGCCGCGTCGGGCAGCGGACCGTCGTTGCGCTCGGCCAGGCGGCGCAGCAGTGCCGCCTGGCGTCCGGGGCGATAGACGGGGCCCTGCCCGTCCTTCTTCGCGGCTGCGACCTCCAGACTGATGCCGGACCGGCGGTTCAGCAGCTCCAGCAGCCCGTGGTCGACCGCGTCGATGTCCTTGCGGATCTCCGACAGGGGCCGCGGCGTCTGCGCACCGGCCGGTGCGGCGACGACGGGCGCGAGCAGGCAAAGCGCCAGGACGGCGGCGGGGGTCGGGATGCGCGGCATGGAACCTCGGTGGCGGACGGGCGGGACGGCCGCCAACCTACCACCGGGCGCCAGAGCCCGCTACGATCCGGGCGTTACGAACCGCCGGGGGTTTCGCCCTCCACCAGGCCGACACCGCCACCGTAATCGACGCAGTCATAGAAGCCGGCAATCCCCTCGCCCGGCAGCAGCACCCCCGGCCGCCCGGAATACCCGACCCGGGGGCGCTCATCCCCCATGCCAAGCTCATGCCGATCCAGCAGGCCATCGTTGTTGGCGTCGACGAAGCCATAGGTGTCGCAGCCGGCCGCCACCGGGCCGGGGCCGCGGTCAGCGGGGGCATCGGCGCAGGCGGTCAGGCCGAGCAGCGCCGCCCCGGCGGCCAGGATCGTCAAACGTGTTGCCGCGATCACGTGCGCCTCCATTCCGTGCAGAGCCGAATGTTCCGTCAAACGGCCGGAGCGGGGCGCCGGTTCCCGGATACTGCCAACGGGTCGCAGCGGTTGACGAAGCGGGCGTCGCAGCCGTATGCGAAGGGCCGCCGCATCCGGCCCGCCGCAGGAGCACCCCGCCATGAGCGACAGCGCCGCCATCCCCGTACACCTCGCCCTCGGCAGCAATCTCGGCGACCGGGATGCCAACCTGCGGGGCGCCATCGCCCGGCTGGAGGCCGGCGGCGTGCGCGTCACCGCGCGGTCGCGGGTGTACGAAACGGCACCCATGTACGTCACGGACCAGCCGGCGTTCCTCAACATGGCGCTGGCGGGGGAGACGGCGCTGGCCCCGCCGGACCTGCTGGCCCTGTGCAAGCGCATCGAGGCGGATCTGGGGCGCCGGGCCGGCGGCGTGCGCTTCGGCCCGCGGGAGGTGGACGTGGACGTGCTGTTCTACGGCGACCGGGTGATCGACGCGCCGGACCTGACGGTGCCCCACCCGCGCATGGCGGAGCGGGCTTTCGTGCTGCGTCCGCTGGCCGACGTCGCGGCTACGCTCCACCACCCGGTTCTTGGCCGCACGGTGGCGGAGCTGCTGGCCGACGTCCCCGGCGCCGACACCGTGCAGCCCCGCAACGGCGGCTGATCGGGCTTACAGAAAGCGCCACTGCCCCGTCAGCGCGTGGTAGCGGCGCATCAGCCGGGCGTAGGCGGCCAGGCAGACGGCGAGCAGCAGCCCGCCGAAGATGTCATAACCCGATCCGGTCGCCGCCAGCAGCACCAGCGCGGTGATTGGCAGGGAGCCGGCGCAGATCCGCAGGTTCTTCAACACCTGTGCGGCTTCGCGCCGACGGTAGGTTTCGGCGATCAGGGCCGCGTCCGCCGCCTCGTCGGCCGTACTCCCGGTCGTTCGCTGCTCGCCGGCCGTGTCCACCGTTCCCTCCTTCGCGCCGGCGCGGGGTACCGGTATGACCCGCGCGCTCATTCGCACCACCGCGCCAGGGTCGCGTCAATCTCCGCCCCGCTGGCCACCCGGTACCGTTCCCGGAAGGCGGAGGCGCGCTGGCAGCGCCTGTTGCCGTCGCCATCGACGAAGATGACGTGACCGGCCGACGCCTCGGAAACGCGCACGGCGCCTTCGACATAGTTGGAGCGCGGAGCATACCAGCGATGACGCGCGATCTGCACGGCAAACCTCCTTTTCGGCACGGGCCGCCGGGTGCGGCGGCTACTCACGGTCATATACGCAAAGATCCGGGGTTGGTTCCCGACATTTCCATTCCTGGCATACCAGATCCCGAATGCATTATTCAAGCCTTGCGCAGCAGCCCACCTCCCCGCAAATCGCATGGCGCCCCCGCGTCCGGCCGCGGCGGGTGGCATTCGCGGGGTCATCGGCTATACTGCCGCCCCTCGAGACGATGCGGCCCCCGGGGGCCGTCATCCGGGAGACCCGTTCCTTGGCCGATGACCGTGACCTCCGCCGTGCCGCCGCTCCCGTCGGAGGCGCCACCTACACCATTTTCCTGCGCGATTTCGCAGCACCGGTGGCGGAGCGGGGACGGGAGGGGCGCCGGGTCGCCCGCATCACCATCGAACTGACCGTGCAGCACCCCGGCGCCGGCTTTCCCGACGACATCACCGCCGTCATGTCCTATGAGGACATCGTGCAGGACCTGCGCGACCTCTGCGCCCGCACCCCGGTCGCCGGCCCCGGCGATCTGGCGGAGCGGGCGGCGGCCCTCTGCCTGTCCCGATCGCGGGTGCACCGCGCCGGCGTGGAGGTGGAGATCGGCGAGAACGAGGGCGGCGTCGCCGTGACCCGCGCACGGCCGGCGCAGCACGGGCCGGAGTGATCCGACGGCCGACCGGATGCGCAGATCGTCTAGGCCGTTCGTCGAGGCATACACACCGAAGCGCCGGCTCCGGTTAGCCAAAGCGTTAGTGACAGAGATTTGCGCGCGTTGGTAGTATCGCTCCGGACGCTCCGGTGCGGAAGGGGGACATCAAGAATCGCACCCGCCGGCGGCGCCCTATGCCGTGGGAGGAAAGGCATGGACCAGATGCAGACGCTCACCCAACACACGCCCACTCTGGCCGAGATGCTGGACGACCCGATCGTCGTCGCCGTGATGCGCCGCGACGGGATCAGCCGCGAGCACGTGGTGGATCTTATCGCGCGGGTCCGCCGCAACCTGCGTGACCGGCACCTGCGCAGCGAGTCGCTGGCAGCCTGAACGGCGCCTTACGGCACGCAAACGAAAGGCGTCCGGCGGTCCCCGCCGGACGCCTTTTTCGTGCCGTTCGGCAACCGCGCTCAGGCGGCCTTGCCCCGGAAATCGAAGCCGGCGCTCTCCACCGCCCGCTGCACCTCGTCATCGGACGCGCCGTCGACCGCCACCGTTCCCGACGGCAGGTCCACCTCCACCCGCGCCTGCGGCACCAGTTTCACGATGGCGTTGGTCACCGAGCGGGCGCACCCGCCGCAGGTCATGCCGTCGACCCTGAACGTCTCTGCCATGGGACTACTCCTCTTCCGGTGGTGTGATCGGTTGGTATTTGGAATTACTCGCAGGCGCAGCGGGCGCGCACGACGGCGCTGAGCGGAACCAGCACGAAGCCGCGCCGCCGCATCTCGGGAATCCACCCGGCCAGGGCGGCCAGGGTAGCGTCATGGGGATGGCCGATGGCGATGGCGGTGCCGGTGGACCGCGCGATCGCCTCCGTCCGGGCGAGCTGGGCTTGCACCGCCTCGACGGTGCGGGTGTTGTCCAGGAACACGTCGCGCCCGGCGGACGGCATGCCCAGCCCGCGGGCGATGTCGGGCCCGACCGTGTCGGGCGTGGTGCGGCTGTCGAGCCACAGCAGGCCGCGCCGGTGCAGTTCCGCCAGCACCGGGGCCATGCCCGCGCGGTTGGCGGTGAAGCGGCTGCCCATGTGGTTGTTCACGCCCACATAGCCGCCGAACGCCGCCAGGGCCCGATCGAGCCGCTGCACGATCTCGTCCGGCCGGAGCGACACCAGCAGGGCTCCGGGACCGGGGTCGGCGGGGCCGCCGGGCTCCATGGGCAGATGCACCAGCAGCTCGTGGCCGGCGGACCGGGCCGCGGCGGCGCGGCGCGGCAAATCGGTGGCATAAGGCAACCACGCCAGCGTCAACGGACCCGGCAATGCCGCGGCGCGGTCGGAGCGCTTCACGTCGACGCCCATGTCGTCGATGATGATGGCGATGGCCGGCCGGCCGTCGATCGCCGGGGCCGGTACCGCATGGCGTCGCCAGGCGGGAACGCCTCCCGGTATCGGAACCGGAAGGACGGCCGGCGGCCGCAGCACGACGGGCTCCGGCAGGACCGAGGGCGGAAGGGGCGGCGGTGCCGGTGCCGCGCGCACCGGCGGCGGCGCCTCGACCACGGGCTCGGCCGGAGCAGGGTTGTCCGGCGCGGTCGGAGGCGGCGCCGGCGCAACACGAGGCGGAGCCGGGACGGCAGCCACCGGCGCGGCAGGCACGGCGACCGCCACCGCGGCCGGGGTGTTCGGCGCGGTCGGGGCGGAGTCCCGCAGCGACGCCACCAGGAGGGCAAACCCGAAGACCGCGGCCACTGCCACCAGCGCCAGCAGGATGGGGGCGACCGTCACCCCGGTGCCGGCTTTGCGCCCGCCGCGACGCCCGGCCATCAGCCTGCCTCCCCCTCCGGACGGCAGCACGCCGCGGCGATGCCGAGGCGTGCGGGATCGGCAATGCCGTCGAGGATCGGGCAATCCGGCCGGCCGTCGCCGGCGCAATGGTCCACCAGGTGCTGGAGCGTGCCGCGCATGCTGCGCAGTTCCGTGATCTTGGCGTCGATGTCCGCGATGTGCTGCAGGGCCAGGGCCCGCACGTCGGCGCTGGCCCGCCCGCGGTCGTTCCACAGGGTGAGCAGCGCCCCCACCTCCTTGACCGAAAACCCCAGCGAGCGCGCGCTCTGGATGAAGCGCAGCGTCGCCACGTCGCGCTCGCCGTAGACGCGGTAGCCCGCGGCGGTGCGCCCGGCCGAGGGGATCAGGCCGACGCTCTCGTAATAGCGGATGGTCTTCGCCGGCACGCCGGAGCGCTGGGCGACGGTACCGATGTTCATGGCGGGTTCCGACGGTCCGATGGGGCGCCGCGACGGCGGCGCGCCACGATGCGCACACTGCGCCTTCCAGCGGCGGGAAGGTCAAGCCCCTTTTGCGGCCCGGAGGTCGCGTTCCGTTCGGGGCCTCGCCGCGTTCACCCTGCCGCACGTGTACGAGTTCCTGGATGCGGAGCGTTGAAGCGGGTATGCTGTGCGACCCGTTGGACTTCCCCCGCGAGAGATCCCGGTCGATTCGTAATTTTATCAGCATGAGGTCATCGGCATGGGAGCCGGCAAGTCGGCAGACAAGTAAGCCGCAACAACAAACATCGTTGTTGCGGCGTTCTGTAAAGGCCAATCCCACCTGATTGCTGACGAGCAGACGCCGCCCGGTAACTCCAATCGAGCGGTCGATTCGTCATGACCACCACACGCCCCGCGTGGGCTTACACCCTGCCGTCAGCACTGCTGCTGATGGCTCCCTTCGACATCCTCGCTTCGCTGGCGATGGATATCTACCTGCCCGTCGTTCCGGCCATGCCCGGCATCCTGAATACGACGCCGTCCGTGATCCAACTCACGTTGAGCCTCTACATGGTGATGCTCGGCGTGGGACAGGTCGTCTTCGGACCGATTTCGGATCGCATCGGACGACGGCCGGTCCTGCTTGCGGGCGGAGCGGTTTTCCTCGTTGCGTCTCTCGGAGCGGCGTGGTCATCAACTGCCGCAGCCTTTGTCGCTTTCCGTCTGCTTCAGGCCGTCGGCGGGTCAGCCGCGCTGGTGGCGACGTTCGCGACGGTTCGGGACGTTTATGCCGGTCGGCCCGAAGGCGTCGTCATCTATGGCCTTTTCAGTTCGATGTTGGCCTTCGTGCCTGCCGCTGGCCCCATCGCCGGCGCGTTGATCAGCGAGTTTTTCGGGTGGCGGTCAATATTCGTCGCGCTGTCCTTACTGATGTTACCCGCACTTTTGAATGCCGGCTTTCGGTGGCACGAAACCCGCCCGTTGGACCTGGCGCAAACACGCCGATCCGCTTGGCCGATATTCGCAAGCCCGGCGTTCTGGGTTTACACGGCCGCCTTTAGCGCCGCCATGGGAACCTTCTTTGTCTTCTTCTCGACAGCACCCCGCGTGCTCATAGGTCAAGCCGGCTATTCCGAGATCGGATTCAGTTTGGCTTTCGCGACCGTGGCACTTGTCATGATCGTGACAACCCGTTTTGCGAAGTCCTTTGTCGCCGGATGGGGCATCGCAGGGTGCGTGGCGCGCGGGATGGCGCTGCTCGTTTGCGGTGCGGTCCTGTTGGGGATCGGCGAGTTTTTCGGCTCGCCATCGTTCCTCAGCTTCGTCCTGCCGATGTGGGTTGTCGCAGTCGGTATTGTCGTCACGGTGTCCGTTACCGCGAATGGCGCTCTTGCACAGTTCGACGACATCGCGGGATCGGCGGTCGCGTTCTACTTCTGCATTCAAAGCCTGATCGTCAGCATCGCCGGAACACTGGCGGTAACGCTGCTGGACGGCGACACAGCGTGGCCCGTGGTCCTTTTCGCCACGGCGATGGCCATACCGGTATCGGCCGGTCTGGCGCTGCTTCGATCCCGAGGGGCCGGCGCCGAGAGGTCGCCGGTCGTCTGAGCTACCGCCGGCATGCGGACCACTCGTCATCGCGGTCTCGTAAACGGCGGTATCCTGTCCGGCAGGATACCGCCCATCCTCCTTGTTCCGTTCATTGCTGTTGCCGAGCACCCGCAGATCCGGTACGCGGCCATGACGCTCGACGTCCGCCGGCCGAGCGTCAACCCGCATGTGAAAGCGCTTGAGGCCTTCGTCCGGGTCGAAGACGATCTCCTGCATCATCCGGCCCATCGGAAATCGCGGAACCGGCCGGATGACCGGTACCGCAAGCGCCATCCTCCTTCAATATCCGGGAGCCCGCCCATGCCGCGCACCGCCATCGCCCTGCGCCACGTCCCTTTCGAGGACCTCGGCACCTTCGAATCGGTGCTCACCGCTGCCGGCTATGCGGTGCGTTACCATGACGCCGGCGTGGACGACCCGGCGGCGCTGGATGCACTGCGGCCGGACCCGGTGATCGTCCTGGGCGGACCGGTCGGCGTCTACGAGACGGACGCCTATCCCGTCCTGGCGCAGGAACGCGCGTTCCTGCGGGCGCGCCTGGAGGCCGACCGCCCGACCTTCGGGATTTGCCTTGGCGCCCAGTTGATCGCCGCGGCGCTCGGCGCGGCCGTCGCCCCGACCGGCACGCCGGAGATCGGCTTCGCGCCCCTGACGCTGACCGGGGCCGGCGCGAACAGTCCCCTGCGCCACCTGCGCGACGTCCCGGTCCTGCACTGGCACGGCGACATGTTCGAGGTGCCGGACCACGCGGAACGGCTGGCCGAAACGCCGGCCTGCCGCAACCAGGCGTTCCGGATCGGCACCAACGTGATGGCCGTGCAGTTCCATCCGGAGGCGGACGCGGCCACGGGGTTCGAGCGGTGGCTGATCGGCCACGCCCGGGAACTGGCCGACGCCGGCATCGACCCCCGGCGGCTGCGCGCCGAGGCCGGCCGCCACGCCGCAGGGCTGCGCGACGCCGGCCGCGCCATGTTCGCCGAATGGCTGGGGAGCCTGCGCCCGTGACCGTCTCCCTGAAGGCCCTGCTGGTCGGCACCGTCGCGCCGCTCGGACCGGCCGCGGTGCCGAGCGGCATCGCCAAGCACCCGCTGCTCGTTCCGGTCCGGCTCGGCCGCGAGGGATTCGCCGGGGATGCCCAAGGGGACCGGCGGCACCACGGCGGGCCGGACAAGGCGGTGCACCACTATCCCTTCGACCATTACCCGGCGTGGCGGGGCGAGATCGGCGACCGCGCCGTGCTCGACCGGCCCGGCGCCTTCGGCGAGAACCTCTCGACCCTCGGCCTGACCGAGGCCGACGTCGCCATCGGCGACATGTTCCGGCTCGGCACCGCGGTCATCGAGGTCAGCCAGGGCCGCCAGCCCTGCTGGAAGCTGAATCACCGCTTCGCCGTCGCCGACATGGCCCTGCGGGTGCAGCGCAGCGGCCGCACCGGCTGGTACTGCCGCGTCGTGGAGGAGGGCACGGTTGGCCCCGGCGATTCCCTGCGGCTGCTCGACCGGCACGCGCCGGACTGGACCGTGGAGCGGCTCCGGCGGTTGCTGTACGTGGACCCGTTCGACCGCGACGCCCTCGCCGCCATGGCGGCTCTGCCCCGTCTGGCCGAGGGCTGGCGCCGCCTGGCCGCGCGCCGCCTCGCCACCGGCGCCGTGGAGGACCAGACGGAGCGCCTGTCCGGTCGCGCCGCGGCGCTGGAAATCCGCCCCCCGGCCGGTTAGGGTAACCCCCCGTGAACGAGGCCGGAACGGCGGATCGCTGCCATGCTGCTCCTGATCGATAATTACGACAGCTTCACCTACAACCTCGTCCATTACCTGGGCGAGCTGGGGGCCGAGGTGGTGGTGCGCCGGAACGACGCCCTCACGGTCGCCGAGGCGATGGCCATGAAGCCCGACGGCATCGTCCTGTCGCCGGGCCCCTGCGATCCCGACAAGGCCGGCATCTGCCTGCCCCTGATCGCCGCGGCGGAGCGGACGCGCATGCCGCTGCTGGGGGTGTGCCTGGGCCACCAGGCCATCGGGCAGGCGTTCGGCGGCAACGTGATCCGCGCACCGCAGCCCATGCACGGCAAGGTCGACAACATCCTGCACGGCGGCAAGGGCGTGCTGGCCGGCCTGCCCTCGCCGTTCCGCGCCACCCGCTACCATTCGCTGGTGGTTGAGCGCGGCAGCCTGCCGGACTGCCTGAAGGTGACGGGAGAGACCGCCGACGGGCTGATCATGGCGCTGATGCACAAGGAACTGCCCATCCACGGCGTGCAGTTCCACCCCGAGAGCATCGAGAGCGAGCACGGCCACGCCATCCTGCAAAACTTCCTGAACGCCACGCGCCCGCTGGAGACCGCCGCATGAGCCAGCCCGTTTCCGGCGACCTCTCCGACATGAAGGCGATCCTCGCCCGCGTCGCCGCCGGCCGGCGGCTGAGCGAGCAGGAGGCGGGGCTGGCCTTCGACATCATCATGTCGGGCAACGCCACGCCCTCGCAGATGGGCGGCTTCCTGATGGCGCTGCGGGTGCGCGGCGAGACGGTGGACGAGATCGCCGGGGCGGCGCGCGTCATGCGCGCCAGGGCGGTCCCGATCGAGGCGCCGCCGGGCACCATCGACACCTGCGGCACCGGCGGCGACGGGGCCGGCACCTACAACATCTCCACCGCCGCCGCCCTGGTCGCCGCCGCCTGCGGCGTGCCCGTCGCCAAGCACGGCAACCGCGCCATGTCGTCCAAGTCGGGCGCCGCCGACGTGCTGGCCGCCCTGGGCGTCAACCTGGACTGCGACATGGCCCTGGTGCGCAAGGCCCTGTGGGAGGCCGGCATCGGCTTCCTGATGGCGCCGCGCCACCACCTGGCCATGCGCAACGTCGGCCCGACCCGGGTCGAGTTGGGCACGCGCACCGTGTTCAACCTGCTGGGCCCCCTGTCCAACCCGGCCGGCGCCAAACGCCAGCTCCTCGGCGTCTACGCCGCGGAGTGGGTGGAGCCGCTGGCCCACGTGCTGAAGCGCCTGGGGTCGGACAGCGCCTGGGTGGTGCACGGCTCCGACGGGCTGGACGAGATCACCACCACCGGGCCGACGCGGGTGGCCCAGCTCCGCCACGGCGAGGTGACGGTGTTCGAGGTGGACCCGCAGGACGCCGGCCTGTTCCGCGCCTCCCCCGAGGCGCTGAAGGGCGGCGATGCGGAGACCAACGCCGCCGCCATCCGCGAGCTGCTGGACGGCGCCACGGGTCCTTACCGCGACATTGTGCTGCTGAACGCCGCCGCCGCGCTGGTGGTCGCCGGCAAGGCTGACGACCTGCGCGGCGGCGCCGACCTCGCCCGCCACGCCATCGACGGCGGCGGTGCGCGCGACGTGCTGCGCCGCCTGGTCGCCATCACCAACGAAACGGTTTCCGCCGCATGAGCGACGTCCTCACCCGCATCTGCGACGACAAGCGCGCTCTGGTCGCCGCCCGCAAGTTCGCCCGCCCCGCGGCCGACGTGGAGGCGCTGGCGCGCAACGCTCCGCCGCCGCGCGGCTTCGCCGCCGCCCTGACCCGCGCGGTGGCCGAGGGCCGCTACGGCCTGATCGCCGAGATCAAGAAGGCCAGCCCGTCCAAGGGAATCATCCGCGCCGACTTCGACCCGCCGGCGCTGGCGCGTGCCTACGCGCTGGGCGGCGCCACCTGCCTGTCCGTGCTGACCGACGAGCCCTATTTCCACGGCCGGGACGAGTATCTGGTGGCGGCCCGCGCCGCCGTACCTCTGCCGGTGCTGCGCAAGGACTTCATGGTCGACACCTACCAGGTGGCGGAGGCGCGGGCGCTGGGCGCCGACTGCATCCTGCTGATCATGGCCGCCCTCGACGACGCCCGCGCGGCCGACCTGGCCGCCGCCGCCCGCCACTGGGGCATGGACGTGCTGGTGGAGGTCCACGACCGCCCGGAACTGGACCGCGCCCTCACCCTGGACGCCGACCTGATCGGGGTGAACAACCGCAACCTCAAGACCCTGTCCATCGACCTGGCGACGACGGAGGATCTGGCACCGCACGTTCCCGCCGGCCGCACCCTGGTGGCGGAGAGCGGCCTGAACGGCCCCGCCGATCTTGCCCGCATGGCCGCCGCGGGGGCGCGCTGCTTCCTGGTGGGCGAATCGCTGATGCGGCAGGACGACGTGGCGGCCGCCACGCGCGCCCTGTTGGCGCCCCCGGCGTGACGGAGGCCACTCCCATGGACTCCTGCGTAATCGCCGCGGAAAGCCCGCTCACGCCCGAGGTCGTGCGACTGATCGCCGACCTGGACGACCACCTCAACGCCCTCTACCCGGCGGAGGAGAACCACCTGCTCGACCCGGCCACGCTGGCGGCGCCCGACGTCCGCTTCTTCGTGGCGCGGCGGGACGGGACGGCGGTGGGGTGCGGCGCGCTGCGCGTCGACGACGCCGCCGGCTACGGCGAGGTGAAGCGCATGTACGTGCACCCCAACGCGCGCGGCGCCGGCATCGGCCGGCGGCTGC
>NZ_AUCF01000016.1 GCF_000429625.1 Azospirillum halopraeferens DSM 3675 | reverse complement strand
TGCCGCCGACCAGGGTGTCGAAGCCGTCGCCGCCCACCAGGGTGTCGTTTCCGGCCCCGCCATAGAGGATGTCGTGGCCGCCGAGCCCGCTGATGAGGTCGTGGCCGTCGCCGCCGAGAATGCTGTCGTTGTTTGCGGTACCGGTCACGGTCACGGCATCGCCGGTGGCCACGACGATGGACTCGATGCCGGTCATGCCGACGTTGGTCAGGTTGTAGGAGCCGCCGCTGTCGATGCGCAGCGTGTCGTTGCCGGCACCGCCGTTGTACACCTGAAACGCGCCGCCATAGAGATCGCCGGCCGACGCGAGGACCAGCACGTCGTCGCCATCGCCGCCGAACAGGCTGTCGATGCCGGTGCCTGCGTACAGGATGTCGTTGCCGGCGCCGCCGTAGATCAGATCGTTGCCGCTGCCGCCGAAGATCGTGTCGTTCCCCTCGAGCCCCTCCAGCCGGCCGTCGCCGCCGTAACCGTAGATGAGATCATTGCCGGCACCGCCAAACAGGACGTCAGTCAGTTCGCTGCCCCGGATGGTGTAACCGGCAGCATTCAGCCCGAGTATCCATACTCCCATGATCGACGAGAAGGCCGATCCCACCCGGATCTCCTCGATGCCGGACACGGTGGCCATCGAAAAGTCGAACTGTCCACCCGACAACTCGATGATGTCATGTCCATCGCCGCCGCTGATGGTGTCGTCATTCACCTCCAGCGGAGTCAGGTTGAAGATGTCGTCACCGTCGCCGCCGTGCATCAGGTCGGCGCCGTTGCCCCCCAACAGCGTGTCGTCGCCGGCGCCACCCGAAAGGATGTCGTTGCCGTTGCCGCCGATAAGCAAATCGTTTCCGCTGCCACCGATGATCGTATCGGCGTACCCATGCCCGCCCGTAAGAGTGTAGTTTCCGGTGAAGCCCGTTAGATCAAAAAGAAAAGATACGTCAGGATTGGTGAAAGCAAGTGATTCAGCGGAAAGCAAAGCTAGATTGGGAGGGGTTTGTGAAAAAATCCAAATCCCGCTGTCAAGAAGTATGCTGAAGGAAGTGTTGGTATTCAGGGTGTTTGCCAGCAGCGTGCTGCCCGTTCCGATGCGGACGTCGCCGGACCCATTAACGCCATTAAGGCCCTTGAAATACTGAAACACGCCGGGCATGATCGTAGATCCTCTCTGAATACCTTTGGAAAATCTCGACAAGCGGTCGCATTGCATGGATTGAATGCGACTGGATAGCGGCCGTACTGCACTGCGGACATGGGTTGTCCGTTGATGACGCTCTTGTTTAAAAGAGTGTCATTGATCTTTGACTCATTCGGCTGGTGCATTGACCTAATAAAGGTTTTGGCAGATCCAACCTTTGATCGTCAATGTGGGAAATGTAACAATTATAAACGCATCCATGACGGCGGATGCCTGAACGATCGGTCCCGCTCCCCGGTTGGATCGACCGCAGCCGGGTGATCGCCGCCGGCGGCTCCGGCTTCCCGGGGATGGACCCGGACACCGGCACCGTCCCCGCGTTCATCAGCCGTTCAGCCGTGCCGTCGTAAACGTAAGCGCCGCCGCCGTCGTGGCCGGCCGGCAAGGAAAGGAACGCACGCCATGCCGGGGATCCGCGCGATCGTTGCGGCGGCCATCATGACGGTCGCGATGGTGGCCCCGCTGCCGATCCATGCCGAAGAATCGTGGCTCGACCGGTTCAACGGCGCCATGTTCTCCTTCAACGCCGGTGTTGCCGGGGCCCTGGAGGGCGCCGCCGCGGTCCTGCCGCCCGTCCCGCCCGAGGTCGGGGAGGGCGCCCGGAATGTCGCGCTGACCTGGATCGGCGAGCCGTTGAACGCCGGCGCGTTCCTGGTGGCGGGGCGGACGGATCTCGCGGGCACGGCGCTGAACCGGATGTACGTGAACATCACCCGGGGCTGGCTCGGCGTCGTGGACCGCGCTGCCGGCGAAGGGATGCCGACCCGTTCCGTCGATTACGGCCTGGCCCTGTGCACCCGAGGCGTTCCGGCCGGCCCGTTCATCGTCGTCCCCTTCACCGGTGTCCGGACGGTGCGGGACTTCACGGCGGATTGGGTCGCCGCCCATGTGGTGCTGTACGCCGCCGTGTTCGGGGTCGCCGGTCTGCCGGTGTCGCTGGAGACGCTGGCCGCCGTGGAGGTGGTGGAGGAGGTGATCACCCTGTCCCTGGCCGGGCACCTCGGCGATGTGCCGCCCGATGCGAGGGTCGACCAACTCTCCGTGGCGCAGGAACGGTATCTGGCCGGGCGCGAGCGCCTGTGTTCGGAACTGGCCGGAACGGCGGGCGATCAGTCCGCCGCCGGCAGCCTCACCGTGGCCTTCAGCCCGCCGAGCGCCGAGTCCTCCAGCGCCAGCGTCCCGCCGTAAAGGCCGGCCACGTCGGTCACGACGGCCAGACCGAGGCCGGAGCCCGGCACCGCTTCGTCGAGCCGGACACCGGGGGCCAGCACCGCCGCCCGCTGTCCGGGCGCCAGACCGGGGCCGTCGTCCTCGACCGTCACCACCAGCCCGGCGGCGGGATCGGGCGCCACCGTGACCCGCACCCGCGTGTCGGCCCACTTGCAGGCGTTGTCCAGCAGATTGCCCAGCATCTCCTCCAGGTCCTGCCGTTCGCCCGCGAAGACGAGGCCGGGAGCGCAATCGACCGCAAAGGCGAGGACCCGTCCGGCGTGCAGGCGGGACAATGTGCGCACCAGCCGCTCGATCACCGGGGTCACCTCGGTCCGCACGCCGGGGACGCCATGGGCCGCCGCCGCGCGGGCGCGGGCCATGTGGTGGTCGATGGCGCGCGTCATCCGCTCCAACCGGCGGACGATCCGCTCCCCCCCGCCCGATGCCGGGTCGCGGGCGTCGTTGGCCAGCACGGCCAGGTCGGTCTTCAGCGCGTGCGCGAGATTTCCCGCCTGGACGCGGGCGCGCGCCACCACCTCCTCACCGTGGTCGAGCACGGCGTTGAGGTCTTCGGCCAGCGGCCGCACCTCCTCCGGCACATCACCCGACAGCCGGCGTCGCTGCCCCGCGCGGATGGCGGCCAGTTCGCGCCGCAGCCGGGCCAGCGGCCGCAACCCCACCGCGACCTGCACCAGGACCGCCCCGATCAGGGCGACGCCCAGCACCGCCAGCGATAGGGCCAGCGTGCGGTCGAAGGACGCCCGTGCCGCGGCCGTCTCCGCCTCGTCGCCGGCCACGGCGATGCGCACGGGCTCCGCCGCATCGGGCAGGAACACCATCCGCTCCAGCGCCAGAAGGGACTGCCCGTCCGGTCCGGCGATCCGGTGGCGGTGGATCTCCCCGTCGGCCAGCGCGTCGGGAGGCAGGGCCAGCGTCACGTCCCACAGGGAGCGCGAGCGCAGAACCGGTCGGCCGCCGTCCTCCACCTGCCAGTACAGGCCCGACAGCGGGCGGCGGAAGCGCGGATCGCTCAACGGGCGCGGCAGGGCCGGTGCCCCGTCCGCCCCCGTTTCCAGCGCGGCGGCGAGCTGGTCCAGATGGGTGGTCAGTTCCGCGGCGAAGCGGGTCTGCACGTGCTCGCGGAACAGGTCGGACAGGATGCCGCCGGCCAGCGTCAGGGCCAGCGCGATCCACACCGCCGCCCCGGCCAGCAGCCGGAAGCGGAGCGAACGGGACCATCTCATGGGTCCTCGCAACGGTATCCCTGGCCGCGCACCGTCCGGATGATGTCCGTCCCCAGCTTGCGGCGCAGCCGGCCGACGAACACCTCGATGGTGTTGCTGTCGCGGTCGAAGTCCTGAGCGTAGACGTGTTCGGTCAGTTCGGTGCGCGACACCACCTGCCCCTTGCGGTGCATCAGGTACGACAGGACGCGGAACTCGTACCCCGTCAGTTCCACCTCCCGCCCGGCGACGGTGACGCGGGCCGACCGGGTGTCGAGGACCACCGGACCGCAGGCGATCTCGGCCGAGGCGAACCCCTTGGCCCGGCGGATCAGCGCGCGGACGCGGGCCAGCAACTCCTCCGGGCTGAACGGCTTGGCCAGGTAGTCGTCGGCTCCGGCGTCGATGCCCTCCACCTTGTCGTGCCAGTGGCCGCGGGCCGTCAGGATCAGCACCGGAACGCTCACCCCTTCGCGCCGCCACCCGCGCAGCACCGTCAGCCCGTCCACCCTGGGCAGACCGAGATCGAGGATCACGGCATCGTAGGGCTCGGTGCTGCCGAGAAACCCGCCGTCCTCACCGTCCGCGGCATGGTCGACGGCGTAGCCCTCCCGTTCCAGCCGGCGGACGAGCTGGGCGCTCAGGTCGGGATCGTCCTCCACCACGAGCACGCGCATGGGATCACCTGTCCTTCCGGCGGGCCGGGCGGCCCCGGCTGGCCAGCAGATCACCGGTCCCGGCGTCGTAGATCAGCGTCACGATGTGCCCGCCCGGCACCAGCATCTTCACCTCGTAGACCAGCCGCCGGTCCCGGCCACGGCGGGATCCATGGTCGTCGTCTTCGATCTCCACGTCCAGCACCGTGCCGCCGAAGGCATCGGTGGCGCGGGCGACGATGGCTTCCAGCGGCAGCACCCGGCCGTCGCGCAGGGCCTGCCGGGCGCGGTCGTGGTCGTCGTCACGGCCGTCGTCGGCCCGGCCGGATGCCGGCAGCACGGCGAGGGCGATCGCAAGGGCGGATGGAACAAGGGCAAGCATGCCCAACCATGGGCTTCGCCGTCTGAACGGCGGATGAACGGCCGGCTCAGGCTCCGTTCAGCCGGCGCGGGTCACACTGCCCGTCATCGACCATCATCATTCCCGAAGAGGTATCCGCCCATGCTCCGCACGATGGTGCTGCACACGCTGGCCGCCGCGCTGCTGGTCGCCGCCACCGCCTTCTCCTGGCAGGCGCATGTCCACGGCGAGGGAGGCGCCGCCACCGTGCAATCGCTTGTGGCCGCCCTGGCCGACGATGATTGACGCTCCCCCCGAGGACCCCGACCATGCCCCCGCGCAAGCCGACCCCCGCCGAAACGGCGCTTCTCCTGACCTTCCACGCGCTGCTGTCGGGCGCGTTCATCGTCGCCCACCTGACCGGTGACGAGGACACCTATGGCATGCACGTCTTCTCCGGCTACGCCGTGCTGACCGTTCTGGCGGTGCGGCTTGGCGCCGGGCTGTTCGCCCCGGCCGGAACCCCGCTGGCCCTGCCGCGCCCGCGGGTCCGCCCCCCGGGGGGCTGGCTGGGTCGTGTGCCGGTCGGCGACGCCGCCGCCCGGCGCGAGCGCAGCCCGCTGGTCGCCTGGATGGCCGCGGTGCTGCTGGCCGGCCTGTCCGCCGCGGCGGTCAGCGGGGCGGTCGCGGATGCCGTCGTCTCCCTGGAAAAGCTGCACGAGGCCCTGGCCGAAGCCACGCTGCCCCTGATCATCGGCCACATCGTCGTGGTGCTCGGCCTGCACGGGCTGAAGCACCGGTCCGCACCCCGCCCGAAGGGAGTCATGCCGTGAAGACCGTCATCCCGCTCGCCGCACTGGCCGCCGTGTCCTTTGCCCATCCGGCCCCGGCCGAAGGGCCGCGCGATGCCATTCTCGCCGCCTACGCCGCTGCGGCCGCGGCAGAAAGCCCGTCCTTCGCCGGCTTCTCCGCCGAGCGCGGCCGGGCGCTCTACCTGGGACCGCACACCGGCGGCAAGCCGGAAACGCCGGCCTGCGCCACCTGCCACACCCCGGACCCGCGCGCCCGCGGCCGCCACGTCGGCACGGGCCGCGGCATCGAGCCGATGGCGGTGTCCGCCTCTCCCACCCGATTCACCGATGCCGCGGACGTGGAGAAGCGCTTTTCCCGCGACTGTCCCGCCGTGCTGGGCCGCCCCTGCAGCGCCGCCGAGAAGGGCGATGTCATCACCTGGCTTGCTCAACAATGAGGACCGAACCGATGCTTCCGATCCTTGCCGCACTTGCCCTGACCCTGACGGTTTCCCCCGCCCTGGCCGGCGAGAACGAACGGGTGCCGCCCGTCACCCACGCCGCGACGCTGAAGGAATGCGGCGAATGCCACATGGCCTTCCAGCCGGCCCTGCTGCCGGCCGAGAGCTGGTCGCGCATCATGGACGGCCTGCGGGATCATTTCGGTGACGACGCCGGCTTGCCCGACGACGTCGCCGCCGACATCCGCGCCTATCTCGTCGGTCACGCCGGCCGCGGCGACGGGCGGCTGATGCGCATCACCGAACAGCGCTGGTTCGAGCGTGAACACCGGTTCCGCGACGACGTCCGGAAAAATCCGGACATTCGCTCCAAGGCCAACTGCGAAGCCTGCCACCGCGACGCCGCCCGCGGCCGGTACGAGGACGATTGATACGGCCGCAACATGCTCGGATGCCGCCGGAATGATACGGCCGCGGCCGAAGCATCGCCCCCGTGCGCGCCGCCGCCGCCCGGTGTAGGCTCGGTCCCATGACGACGACCCCCATGACGACCGCCCCCATGACGACCATGGTGTCCGGAACCACGCTGGCGGCGGTGGCCGCGGTGATCGGGGACACCGCGCGGGCGAACATGCTGGTGGCGCTGATGGGCGGGCGCGCCCTGACGGCGGGGGAGCTGGCGTGGCACGCCGGCGTCAGCCCGCAGACGACCAGCGGTCATCTGACCAGGCTGCGCGACGCCGGGCTGATCGCGCAGATCCGCCAGGGCCGCCACCGCTACCACCGGCTGGCCGGGCCGGAAGTGGCGCAGGCGATCGAGGGATTGATGGCGCTGGCGGCCGTCGGGCCGCCGCGGCACCGGCCGGTCGGCCCGCGCGACGCGGCGCTGCGGGCGGCGCGCACCTGCTACGACCATCTGGCCGGGCGGCTGGGCACCGGGCTGGCCGATGCGCTCGCCGCTGCCGGCCATGTGGTCCCCGGCGACGGGGTGGCCCACGTCAGCGATGCCGGCCGGCGGTTCCTCGCCGACGCGCTGGCCATCGACCTGCCGGCCATCGGTTCGCCGGCGGAGAGCGGCCGGCGTCCGCTGTGCCGCACCTGTCTGGACTGGAGCGAGCGGCGGCCCCATCTGGCGGGTCGGCTGGGGGCGGCACTGCTCGACCGCTCCCTGGAGCGGGGCTGGATTCTGCGCTGCCGCGACAGCCGCGCCGTGACCGTCACGGCAGCGGGCGAGAGGGCCTACGCCGAGCTGTTCGGGCTGGCCCCGCAGGGATGATCGGTGCCGGAGCAAGAATCGGGCTGCGCCGCCGCGCCGGCCGGTCTATGCCGGAGAGGTGCGACCATCCGCGACCGGGGCCGTCATGACCGTACCGACCATCCACCGCGCCATGACGCCCCGGGAATGGGCGCTGTTGCTGACGCTCTCGATCCTGTGGGGCGGGTCCTTCTTCTTCGTCGGCGTCGCCGTGCGGGAGCTGCCGCCGCTGACCATCGTCGCGGCGCGGGTGGGACTCGCGGCGGTGGCCCTGCACGCGGCGGTGCGGTTTGTCGGCGCCGGCATGCCGACGGGACGGGCGGCGTGGCTGGCCTTCCTCGCCATGGGGGTGCTCAACAACGTCGTGCCCTTCACCCTGATCACATGGGCGCAGGGGCACATCAGCAGCGGCCTTGCCTCCATTCTCAACGCCACCACCCCGCTGCTCACCGCCCTGGTGGCGCACCGGGCGGTGCGTGACGAACCGATGAGCGCCGGCCGCCTGGCCGGTGTGCTGGTCGGGCTTGCCGGGGTTGCCGCGATGGTGGGCGGTGCGATACCCGGCGGCACCGGCACGCAAACGGCGGCGCAGCTCGCCTGCCTGGCCGCAGCACTCTCCTACGCCGTCGCCGGCGTCTTCGGTCGGCGGTTCCGCGCCATGGGAATCACGCCGTTGCAGACGGCGACCGGCCAGATCACCGCATCGGCGCTGCTGCTGTTGCCGGTGATGCTGCTGGTCGACCAACCCCGGGCGCTGCCGCTGCCGTCGGCGGGTGCGGTGGCGGCGGTGGTCGGCCTGGCGTTGCTGTCCACCGCACTCGCCTACATCCTGTTCTTCCGCATCCTCGCCACGGCCGGTGCCACCAACATCGCGCTTGTCACCTTCCTGATCCCGGTGACCGCGACGCTGCCGGGGATCGCGGTGCTGGGCGAGGTGGCGGAGCCCCGGTACCTTCTCGGCCTGGCGACGATCGGCCTCGGCCTGGCGGCCATCGACGGCCGGCCGTTCCGGGCGCTCCGCCGGCTGCGGCGTCCCGCCGCCTGACCGGCGGCGACCGTAGTTCACGCAAGCGTCACCGATCTCTCATCGCCGCGTCATGGTTCGCATCCTAAGGAAACTCCCGCTGGATCATCGGGGGATACCGCTGCGCCATGGCTTTTCTGTCGATCGACCGTCTGACCGTCGGCTACGGCGCGGCACCGGTGCTGGACGGGGTGTCGCTGAGCGTGGCCCGTGGCGCGTTCGTGGCACTGCTGGGCTCCTCGGGGTGCGGCAAGACCACGCTGCTGCGCGCCGTGTCCGGCTTTGTGCCGGTGCGGCAGGGGCGCATCGTCGTGGACGGGCGCGACGTCACCGCCGTTCCGCCGGAGCGGCGCAACACCGCCATGGTCTTCCAATCCTACGCCCTGTGGCCGCACATGACCACGGCCCGCAACATGGCCTATGGGCTGAAGCTGCGGGGCTGGTCGCGGGACCGCGCCGCGGCGCGGGTGGAGGAGCTGCTGACGCTGCTGAAGCTGGAGGGGCTGGGCGGGCGCAACGTCACCCAGCTTTCCGGCGGGCAGCGGCAGCGGGTGGCGCTGGGCCGGGCGCTGGCCGTCGATCCCGAAATCCTCTTGCTGGACGAGCCGCTGTCCAACCTGGACGCCCGCATCCGGCTGGAACTGCGCCACGAGATCCGCGCGCTGCAGCAGCGCCTGGGCATCACCGCCGTGCACGTCACCCACGACCGGGAGGAGGCCATGGTAATGGCCGACCGCATCGTCGTGCTGGACGCCGGCCGCATCGCCCAGGAAGGAACCCCGGAGGAGGTGTACCATCGCCCGGCCTCCGCCTTCGTCGCCAGCTTCATGGGCGCCGACAACGTGGTCGCCCTGGACGCCGCGCCGGAGATCGCGGCGCCGGGGATCACCGCACCGGGAGCCGGCGTGCTGGACGTCGCCGCAGGTCCCGACCACGACGCGGTGCGCCTGCCGCTGGGTGAGGGCGGGGTGCACCTGCCGGGCGGCCGCGGCGGCCGCATCCACGCCCATTTCCGCAGCGAGGCGGCGCGCCTCGCCGACCCCGGCGCGCCGGCGGACGGCGCCCTGTGCCTGCGCGGCCGCATCGTCCAGGCGTCCTATCCCGGCGGGGTGTGGCGCTACGCCGTCGACGCCGGCGGGCGCCGCTTCCTGGTCGACGACGCCGCCCGCCGCAGCCCCGGCGACGCCGTCGTCATCGCCATCCCGCCGTCGGCCCTGCACGCCTACCCCGCCGCCGGGGCGGCGTGAGGCCGCCCGCCATGCACCGTCATCACCGCCAGCCAGCAGGAAGAGGGAAAGACCGATGAAGCCGAGCCTCCTCACCGCCAGCGTCGCCGCCCTGGCGCTTGCCGCCGGCCTCGCTGCCGCGCCGCTCCGGGCCCAGACCGTGCTGAACGTCGTCACCGCCGGCGACCAGAACATGGTGGACTACATCAACGAGTTCCTGGCCCCGCGCTTCGAGACGCTGGCGCCGGGCGTCACCGTGCGCGCCGCCGGCACCGGGCCGGGCGACGCCGGGTCGCAGAAGATCTACGAGAAGTTGGACGCCCAGGCCAAGGCCGGGGCCGCCACCCGCGACATGGACGTGGCCGTCATCCACCAGAAGATGGCCGGCCAGATGGTGAAGGAAGGGCTGCTGGACGCCTATGTCGCCGACGTGGCGACGGGCGGGCTGGCCACCCGCGACAGCGTGCGCAACGCGCTCGGCGCCGACGTCACCGGCTACGTCCTGCCCATGTTCCACAGCCAGATCGCGCTGGCCTACAACCCCGACCTGGTGACGGCGCCGCCCAAGTCCTTCGCCGACCTGACGCAGTGGGTGAAGGATCACCCGAAAGCGTTCGGCTACAACGGCATCAAGGGCGGCATGTCCGGCGTCGGCTTCGTCACCGCCTGGGCCGCCGCCCACATGGACGACGCCGCGGTGCTGGAGAAGGGCCCCTACGACGCGGCCATGAAGCCGGCCATCGAGAAGGCTCTGTCCGGTCTGAAGGCGTTCAACACCGACGTCACCCTGACGCCCGGCAACGCCGGCACGCTGGACATGCTGAACCGCGGCGAGATCGCCATGGGCCCGGTGTGGGTGGACATGTTCTACACCTGGCAGGCCGACGGCCGCCTGAACCCCAACCTGAAGCTGGCCCTGATCGAGCCGGGGCTGCCCGGCCAGCCCATGTACTACGTCATCCCCGCCGGGGCGGCCGGTGCCGACCTCGCCCGCCGGTTCGTCGAACTGGCGACCGGCGCCGAGGTGCAGGCCGAGGGCATCGTGAAGCGCTTCAACTGGTACCCCGGCATCGACGCGCAGCACGTCCGTGCCAAGCTGGACGACGCCACCTGGAACCGCCTGTTCACCGACGTCTCGCCCGAAGACCTCGCGGCCAAGGGCAAGCCGTTCCCGCTGGCGCCGTACTTCACCGACATCCTGGAAGCCTATGAGCGCACTGTCGCAAACTGAACCGGCCATCGGGGGTGCGGCGCCGCCGCGCCCCCTGCCGCCCGCGCTGTGGGGCGTGCTCCTGGTCCTGCCCGCCCTGGCGATGGTGGCGCTGTTCTTCCTGTACCCGCTGGGGTTCTCGGTGGTCAGTGCCTTCCGGGACGGCGACGGGGCGTGGTCGGTCGCCAACTTCACCAAGGCGTTCGCGTTCTACGGGCGCGACATCCTGTTCACGCTGATGATCGTCGCCCTGTCCGTGGCCATCGTCGCGGTGCTGGCGGTGGCCATTGGCGGCTATCTGACGCTGGGGCGCAACACGACGGCGGTGGCGATCCTGCGCTGGCTCTACCGCTGGCCGCTGTTCATCCCCTTCATCGTGGCGGCGCAGATGATGCGCTCGTTCCTGGCCAAAAACGGGCTGATGAACGCCATGCTGGTCAACGGCGGCGTCATCGAGCCGCTGCAGGCGGTCAGCCTGCTGGACTGGCGCGGCATCGTGGTGACCTTCGTGTGGAAGCAGACGCCCTTCGTGGCGCTGATGGTGGCCGGGGCCATGGCCTCGCTGGACCGCTCCGGCATCGAGGCGGCGCGCGATCTGGGCGCCGGGCGGCTGCGCATCCTTGCCGACATCATCGTGCCGCAGGTCCGCCCCACCCTGGTGGTCGGGCTGATCCTCAGCTTCGTCACCATGCTGTCGGTGCTGTCGGTGCCGATGATGATCAATCCCAACAACCCCACCATGATCACCGTGGACATGGCCTACCGCATCAACGCCCATGGCGACTACGGCGTCGCCAACGCCCTTGGCGTGGTCTCGTACCTGATGGCCGGGCTGGTGGCCTGGATCTATCTCAGCCACGGCGTGCGCCGCGGGGCGGGATCGTGAGGGCGGACGCGCTGGCCTGGATACCCCGCGGCATCGTGCTGGGGCTGCTGGCGTTCGCGGTGTTCGGCCCGATCTCGAACCTGCTGCTGTGGGCGTTCGCCGAGAAATGGTACTTCCCGCACGCCCTGCCGCTGGAGTACGGCTTCGCCTTCTGGGAGCGGGTGTTCCGCCCACGCTCCAACGCCATGGAATCGCTGTTCACCAGCGTGATCATCGCGCTGTCGACGGTGGCCGTGTGCCTGGCCGTGTCGGTGCCGGCGGGCTATGCGCTGGCGCGCCTGCGGCTGCCGCTGCGCAGCCCGGTGCTGCTGATGTTCCTGCTGCCCCAGGCGTTCCCCGGCGTCGCCGTCTACATCAACGTGGCGCGCATCTTCTACACGCTGGGGCTGAACGGCACGGTGGCCGGGGTGGTGCTGGTGCACGCGGTGCACGGGCTGGTCTTCTCCGTGTGGATCACCACCGCCGCCTTCGCCGCCGTCGACCGCTCGCTGGAAGAGGCGGCGCGCAACCTCGGCGCCTCCCCCTTGCGGACCTTCTTCGAGGTGACGCTGCCCATGGCGGCGCCGGGGGTGATGGCCGGCGCCGTGTTCGTCTTCCTGGAATCGCTGGACGAGTTCACCGGCACCTATTTCGTCGGCGTGCCCGACGTCACCACCCTGCCGCTGCTGATGTTCAACGCGAGCATGGGCGGCAACTACCAGATCGCCGCCATCACCGCGCTGATCCTGCTGGTGCCCTCGGTCGGCTTCATGCTGGTGATCGAGCGGTTCCTGAAGGCCGACGTGCTGGCGCGGATCGGGCATTAGATCGGATCGCGTCCCATCGGAACCGATGGGATGCGATCCGATCGCCGATCAAAAGGTCGGTGCGGCGCTAGTCCCGCGGCGGGATCGTCAGGCCGCGCTGCACGGCGGGGCGGGCCAGGCCGCGCTCCAGCCAGGCGGCCACCCGGGTGAAGTCGCCGTAGCCGACGAGGTCGCCCGCTTCGTAGAAGCCGATCAGGTTGCGCACCCACCCCAGCAGGGCGATGTCGGCGATGGTGTAGGCGTCGCCCATGATCCAGTCGCGGCCCTCCAGCCGCCCGTCCAGCACGCCCAGCAGGCGCCGGGATTCGGCGCGGTAGCGCTCCAGCGGCCGCTTGTCCGCGATCTCCCGCCCGGCGAACTTGTGGAAATAGCCGAGCTGGCCGAACATCGGCCCGACGCCGGCCATCTGGAAATAGACCCACTGGATCGTCTCGTAGCGCGCCGCCGGGTCGGCGGGCAGGAACCGGCCGGTCTTCTCCGCCAGGTACTGGAGGATCGCCCCGGACTCGAACAGGGCCAGCGGCCGCCCGCCCGGCCCGTCGGGGTCCAGGATGGCCGGGATCTTGCCGTTGGGGTTGAGGGACAGGAACTCCGGCGTCCACGTCTCGTCACGGCCGATGTTGACGCCGTGCGCCTCGTAGGGCAGGCCGGTCTCCTCCAGCATGATCGAGACCTTCACCCCGTTGGGCGTCGGCCAGGAGTAGAGCTGCAGGCGCTCGGGATGGCGGGCCGGCCAGCGGGCGGTGACGGGGAAGGCGGACAGGTCGGTCATCGACGGCTCCTCGGGGGAACGGGTGCGGGGGCGGAAGATGCCATTTAGTCGCATGTGCACATAGGTTTCCAGGCCGACGGTCTCCGGCGCCCCTCAATCCTCCACCCGGCGCCGGTGCGCGGACCGGCGCTTCAGGGCGAGGGTGATGCCGCCCGCCCCCGCGACGCATGCGGCGTCGGCAGCCCAGCGCAGCAGGCCCCGGGCAGCGATGCCGGGCTCGCCCAGCACCAGCCCCATGCCGGCGATGGTGATGCCGGGGACGAGGGCCAACGCCACCATGACGCCGGCGGCGAAGACGGTGCGCCGCGACGCGAGGATGGCCACCCCGGCGACGCTGGCGATCACGGCCACGATCACGCCGGGGGCGCCGACCTGCGTCCAGTACCCGACGAGGGGGAGGTCCGACAGGCCGCCGTCGGGCACGCGGCCCAGCGCCTTCAGCAGGAGTGCGGCGGCCGCGGCGCCCGCAGCGAGGACGGCGTAGCCGGCGATCATGGAGCGCAGCCCGCTGACCGGGCCGGTGCCGGGCCCGCCGGTCAGCGCGCCGAAGGCGATGCGCAGGATCGGCTCGAACCCCGGAGCGAGCAGCATGGCCCCGACGACGATGTGGACCGTGCCTTCCACGATGCCGATGGCTGCGGTCGCACCGGCGGCGGCCATCAGAACGAGAAAATTGGGGCCGACGTTGGTGTCCCGGCGCAGTTGCGCCGCGATCTCCTCCCATGCCGCCTCGTTGCTTTCCCGGTCGATCGCCTCCCGGTCGGCGGGCGCGATGAGGGCGGTGGGCTCGCTCAGCGTCACCGATCCGTGGCACAGCACCCCGGCCTCGCCGAGGCGGGCGAGCACGGCCCGGGCCGCGTCGTTGCTCACCTGCACCGTCACGATGTCGCCGGGCGGGGAGAGCGAAGCGCCCGGCAGCACCGATATCCCGGCGATGCCGTTCACCCCCTTCAGCCCGTCCAGCAAGTCCGCACGCTGCTCCCCCGTCATGACCGCCCGGATGACGCGCGACATGGGTTCCCCCGCCTGTGGTCCCGCGGGCGGCGCGTGCCCGCACCGTCGTCAACGCCTGTGCGGCGGGAACGGCTCACACGGTTGGGGCGGTCGCCGTCAGGCCGGAGGGGCCGGCGACCGGATGCGCTCGATCGCCGCGATCAGCGCCTCGATGTCCGCGATCTCCGTGGCCGGGTTCATCAGCGCGAGGCGCAGCCAGCGCCGGTTGCGGAATTCGGTGGAGGAGACGTAGTGGCGCCCCTCCTCCGTCAGGATGCGGCGCACCCGGAGCTGGAGCGCGTCGTCGCCGTCGACGCGGAAGCAGACGATGTTGCTCTGCGGCTCCACCGCCACCGTGAACCCCGACTGCGCCCGCAGCCGCTCGGCCGCCGCCGCCGCCAGGGCGGTCTGCCGCTCGACGTGGGCAGCGACGCCCCGCTCGCCCTCGGCCGCCAGGGAGAAGAACAGCCGCAGGCCCAGCGCCGCCTTGGTGCACTCCACCGTGCGGTGGATGAAATCCATGCCGGGCTCGTCCTTGTCGTGGAACAGGTAGCTGGCCTCCTCCCGGAACGCGCCGTCGAGGTCGCGGTGGTCGCGCACCAGGACGGCGGCGCACAGGGCCGGCGTGCGCAGCATCTTGTGGGCGTCCCACACCAGGGAATCCGCCAGGTCCACCCCGTCGAGCAGCGTCCGGTGCCGCGGCGACACCAGCGCCGAGGCACCGTGGGCACCGTCCACGTGCAACCAGACCCCCAGGTCCCGGCACACGCCGGCCACCGCGCGCAGCGGGTCGTAGAGCCCGACGGCGGTGGAGCAGGCGTTGGCGACGACGGCCATGACCTGCGCGCCCTCGCGCCGCAGCCCGGTGATGAAGGTGGCGAGCCGGCCGGGGTCGAGCCGCCCGTCGGGGTCGGTCGGCGCCTCCCGGACCGCCCCGCAGCCCAGCCCGAGGATGCCGGCGGCGCGGCTGATGGAGTAATGGCAGCCCGCCGGCGCCACGATCACCAGGTTGCCGGGGGTTCCCTCCTCCCACGCCCGCGGCGCCATGCGGGCGCGGGCCGCCGCCAGGGCCGTGAGGTTGGCGAGCGACCCGCCGTGGGTCAGCACGCCGCCGCCATGGGGGCCGCCGTGGGCGCCGCCCCCGTCACCGGCGCCGGTGCCCGGCAGCGGTTCCGGCCGCCAGCCGACCTTTCCCAGCATCCAGGACAGCACGGCGTGTTCGATGGTCGCCGCCGACGGCCCCATCTCGTAGATGGCCATGGGGTTGTTGGTGAAGGCGTCCACCAGGGCGGCCACGGCGCCCAGCGGGTGCGGCACCGCCACCTGATGGGCCATGCAGGCGGGGTGGTGCAGGCGGGTGGCGGAGTCCAGATAGGCGGCGAGGAACGCCCGCAGGGCGTCGCCGGTGAGGCCGCCCGCGGCGATCAGGCGGCCGGGGTCCAGCCGCCGGTGCAAGTCCGCCATGGGCGTCTGGCGGATGACCGGGGCGTGGCGGTCCAGCGCCTCCCCGGCGAAGGCTTCCAACGCATCCACCGCGATCGCGGCGTCCGTCCGCAGGCTCATGGCGTCCTCCCGTCGTATCCCCCAAGGGGACGGAGGATGCACCCGCGGGGGGTGGCGTGTCCTTGCGACTTTTCACCGAACCTGCCAGGCAATTGGAGGAATCCACCGAAGCAAGCCCCCGATGGAGTGAAAGATGCTCAAAACCCCGGACGCCTTCGACCGCCGCATCCTGGAGGAGCTGCAACGCGACGGCCGCCTGCCCAACACCGACCTGGCGGAGCGCATCGGCCTGTCGGCGACGCCGTGCCTGCGGCGGGTGCGGGCGCTGGAACAGGCGGGGGTGATCGCCGGCTACCGCGCCGACCTCGCCCGCGCCCGCATCGGGCTGGGGCTGACCGTCATGGTCGGCGTCAAGGTGGACGGCCACCGCGACGACAACGCCACCGCCATCCAGGAAGCGTTCGCGCGCATGCCCGAGGTCATCTCCTGCCACCTCGTGTCGGGCGAGGCGGACTTCCTGCTGGAGGTCGTGGTTCCCGACCTGCAGGGGTACGAGCGGTTCCTGCTGGGCACGCTGCTGAAGCTGCCGATGGTCAGGGACGTGCGCAGCAGCTTCGTCATCCGCACCGTCAAGGACCGTGCCCCCCTGCCGCTGGAGCACCTGCGGCCGGACGGAGCGTGACGCCGGTCCGCTCGCCTCCGAAAGCTCTTGAAGTCGATCGTATTTTGACATATCTAAGATATATCGTAATAACGGAGACCGGGTCATGAATCCCTTTCCCGATCGTTTGGGCGAACACGGCTGCGGCAAGCGGCACATGCACGGGGGCGGGCCGCACCGCCACGGGCGCCGTGGCTTCGGCCACGGCCACGAGGGTGGCGAAGGCCGCGGCGGGCGCCGGCGCGTCTTCGATTCCGGAGAGCTGCGCCTGCTGCTGCTGAAGCTGATCGCCGACCAGCCGCGCCACGGCTACGACATCATCCGTGCCGTGGAGGAGCTGTCGGGCGGTGCCTACGCGCCGAGCCCCGGCGTCGTCTATCCCACCCTGAGCCTGCTGGAGGAGCAGGGCCTGATCACCCCGGCCGATCCCGAAGGCGGGCGCAAGGCGTTCACCGTCACCGCCGCCGGCACCGCCGAACTGGCGACCGAACAGGATGCGGTCGCCGCGGTGGTCAGCCGCCTGGGCGGGCTGGCGGAGCGGCGCGGGCGCACGGACGGCGCGCCGGTCCGCCGCGCCATGGAGAACCTGCGCAACGCGCTGACCCTGCGTCTGGGCCGCGAGGACGTGGACGCCGCGACCCTGCACGCCGCCGTCGACATCCTGGACGAGGCGGCCCGGCGCATCGAACGCCTGGCGTAAGCGCGAACGCGCGGCTGCTGCCCCGACAGGCCCGGTAGGCACGCCGGCCCCGCTGCCGTAGACTGCCGGCCGATCGGCGAGCGGTGGAGGACGAGCATGGCGGACCCGCCCGCGACAGCCCCGGACCGGCACGCCTGCGTGCTGTCGGTGCGCGGGCTGACCAAGGTGTACGGCACCGGCCCCCTGGCGGTTCAGGCCCTGCGCGGCGTCGACCTGGACCTCGGCGCGGGGGAGCTGGTGGTGCTGCTGGGCCCCTCGGGCAGCGGCAAATCGACGCTGCTGAACATCCTCGGCGGGCTCGACCGGCCGAGCGCCGGCGAGGTGCGGTTCCGCGACGCCGCCCTCACCGCCTTCGACGACCGGGGGCTCACCCGCTACCGGCGCGACCACGTGGGATTCGTCTTCCAGTTCTACAACCTCGTCCCCAGCCTGACGGCGCGGGAGAACGTGTCGCTGGTCACCGAGATCGCGGCCGATCCCATGACGCCGGAGGAGGCGCTGCACATGGTCGGGCTGGACGCCCGGCTGGACCATTTCCCCGCCCAGTTGTCCGGCGGCGAGCAGCAGCGCGTGGCCATCGCCCGCGCCATCGCCAAGCGGCCCGACCTGCTGCTGTGCGACGAGCCCACCGGGGCGCTGGACAGCCGCACCGGCGTGCTGGTGCTGGAGGCGATCGAGCGGGTCAACCGCGACCTCGGCACGCTGTCGGTGGTCATCACCCACAACGCGGTGATCGCCGGCATGGCCGACCGGGTCGTCACCTTCGGCGACGGGCTGGTGCAGAGCGTGCGCGCCAACCCGGTCCGCCGGCCCCCGGCCGAGCTGTCGTGGTAGGGCGGCCGTGCGCGCGCTGACCCGCAAGCTGCTGCGCGACGTCCGGCGCATCCGCGGCCAGGCGCTGGCCATCGCCGTGGTGATTGCCTGCGGCGTGGCGACCGTGGTGCTGTCGTTCGGGGCACTGCGCTCGCTGGAGGAGACGCGCATCGCCTATTACGAGCGCTACCGCTTCGCCGACGTGTTCGCCACCCTGACGCGGGCGCCGGAGCCGGTGGCCGACCGGGTGCGCGCACTGCCCGGCGTCGCCCGCGCCGAGACCCGCATCGTCCGCTCCGCCACCCTGGCCATGCCCGGCGTGGCGGAGCCGGTGTCGGCCCGCCTGGTCTCCCTGCCGGAGCGGGGGGAGCCGCTGCTGAACGCGCCGGCGGTGCGCGCCGGCCGGCTGCCCGACCCGCTGCACCCCGACGAGGCGCTGGTCGGCGAGGCGTTCGCCGAGGCGCACGGGCTGTCCCCGGGCGACACGGTGGAGGCGACGGTCAACGGGCGGCGGCGCACCCTGCGGGTGGTCGGCATCGCCCTGTCGCCGGAGTACGTCTATTCCCTGGGTCCCGGCCAGCTCATGCCCGACAACCGGCGGTTCGGGGTGTTCTGGATGGGCCGCCGGGCGCTGGCGGCGGCGTTCGACCTGGAGGGCGCGTTCAACGACCTGTCCGTCGCCCTGATGCGCGGCGTACCGGAGGCCGACGTGATCGCCCGGATCGACTCCCTGCTGGCGCCGTACGGCGGCATCGGCGCGTACGGGCGCCGGGACCAGATGTCCGACGCCTTCCTGACCGGCGAGCTGGACCAGCTCCGCATGACCGGCACCATGATCCCGCCGGTCTTCCTGGCGGTGGCGGCGTTCCTGCTGCACATGGTGGTGTCGCGCCTGATCGACACGGAGCGCGAGCAGATCGGCCTTCTCAAGGCGTTCGGCTACGGCGACATGGCGATTGGCCTGCATTACCTGAAGCTGGTGCTGGCGCTGACCCTGCCGGGGGTGGCGCTGGGCTGGGCGCTGGGAAGCTGGCTGGGGTACGGGCTGACGCACCTGTACGCCGAATTCTACCGCTTTCCCGTGCTGCTGTACCGGCCGGACCCGACGGTGTACGCGTCGTCGGCCCTGGTGGCCGTCGCCGCCACCGTGGCCGGGACGCTGCTGGCGGTCCGCCGGGCGGTGGCGCTGGCCCCCGCGGTGGCCATGGCGCCGGCGGCGCCGGTGCTCTACCGCCGCGGCGGCGTCCTCGGCGCGGCGCTGGGGCGGGTGGTGGACGGGCCGTCGCGCATGGTGGTGCGCCACATCGTGCGCCGGCCGCTGCGCGCCGCCATGACGACGCTGGGCATCGCGGCGTCGGTGGCACTGCTGATCGGTTCCACCTTCGGCCTCGACGCCGTGGAGCTGATGGTGGAAACCCAGTACTACCGGGCCAACCGGCAGGACGCCACCCTGGTCTTCACCGACGTGCGCCACGACGGCGTGCTGCACGAGGTGGCCCGCCTGCCCGGCGTGCGCAGTGCCGAGGGATTCCGCAGCGTCGCCGTGCGCCTGCGCGCCGGCCATTACGTGCGGCGCGCCGAGATCCGTGGTTTGGACGGCGACGCCGCGCTGAGCCGGGTGCTGGACACCGAACTGCGGCCGGTGACGCTGCCGCCGGCCGGGCTGGTGCTGTCGTCCAAGCTGGCGGCGCTGCTGCGGGTGGGGGCCGGCGACACGGTCACCGTGGAGGTGCTGGAGGGCCGCCGCCGCACCGTCACGGCACCGGTCACCCTGGTGGTGGAGGAGTTCATCGGCGCCGGCGCCGCCATGGACCGGGCGGCGCTGAACCGCCTGCTGGGAGAGGGCGGGGTGGTGTCGGGGGCGCACCTGATGCTCGACCCGCTGCACGCGGGCGACCTGTTCCGCCGGCTGAACGAGATGCCGGGGGTGGCCGGCATCACCCTGCGCGCTGCCGCGGTGGGCGGCTTTCGCGACACCATCGCCGAATCCATGGGCATGATGCTGACCCTCTACATGCTGTTCGGCGGGGCGATCGCCTTCGGCGTCCTCTACAACAGCGCCCGCATAACCCTGTCGGAGCGCGGGCGGGAGCTGGCCAGCCTGCGCGTCCTGGGTTTCACCCGCGGCGAGGTCGCCTACATCCTGCTGGGCGAACTGGCCGTGCTGACGGCGGCGGCGCTGCCGCTGGGCTGCCTGCTCGGCTACGGTCTGGCCGCGGGGTTCGCCGCGGGGCTCGACACCGAGCTGTTCCGCGTGCCACTGGAGGTGGAGGATCGGACCTACGGGCGCGCCGTCCTGGTCGTCCTCGCCGCTGCCGTGACGGCGGGCGCGGCGGTCGGCCGGCGCGTCGTGCGCCTGGATCTGATCGCCGTGCTGAAGACGAGGGAGTAGCCCATGCGAGCCGGTGTCCGCCGTGCGCTGGCGATCCTGGCCGTCGTCCTGCCGGTGGCGGCGGGGCTCGTCTATCTGTTCCGCCCGCAGCCGGTGCCGGTGGACCTGGTGACGGCGGCGCACGGCCCCATGGAGGTCACCGTCGACGACCAGGGGTGGACGCGGGTGCGCGACCTCTACGTGGTGTCGGCTCCGGTGGACGGCCGCATCCGCCGCGTCGACGTGCGCGCCGGCGACGCCGTCACCGGCGGTGCCGGCGTGGTCGCCACCATCGAACCCGCCGACCCGTCCTTCCTCGACGTCCGTTCGCGCGTCCGGGCGGAGGCGGAGGTGGCGGCGGCCGAGGCGGCGCTGGCGCTGGCCGACGCCGAGGTGGCCCGGGCGCAGGCCGAACTGGGCTTCGCCCGCGCCGAGCTGGACCGTGCCGCGGAACTGGCGCGCACGCGCACCGCATCGCCGCGCGCCCTCGACCTCGCCACCCTGGACGTCGCGACGCGCGAGGCGGCGCTGGCCACCGCCGAGGCGGAGCGGCGGGTGCGCCACCACCAGCTCACCACCGCCCGGGCGGCGCTGATCGACCCCGCCGCCGCGGCCGCCCGCGCCGCCGCCGGCGAGGCGGTCTGCTGCCTGCCTGTCACCGCCCCGGTCGACGGGCAGGTGCTGCGGGTGCTGACCGAGAGCGAGGGCGTCGTCACCGCCGGCACGCCCATCGTCGAGATCGGCGACACCGGCGACCTGGAGGTGGTGGTGCCGCTGCTGTCCACCGACGCGGTGCGGGTGGCGCCGGGGGCGCCCGTGCGCATCGTCCGCTGGGGCGGCGAGGAGGAACTGGCCGGCCGGGTGCGCCGCGTCGAGCCCTACGGCTTCACCAAGGTGTCGGCCCTGGGCGTCGAGGAGCAGCGGGTCAACGTCATCATCGACCTGACCGACCCGCCGGGGCGCCGGGCATCGCTGGGCCACGGCTTCCGGGTGGAGGTGCGCATCGTCGTGCGGGCCAGCGACGACGCGCTGATGCTGCCCGCCGGCGCCCTGTTCCGCGACGGCGACCGCTGGGCCGTCTTCGCCGCCACCGGAGGGCGGGCGGAGCTGCGGCATGTGACGGTCGGGCTGGTCAACGAGCGCGCGGCGGAGATCCGCGACGGGCTGGAGGCCGGGACCCCCGTCGTCCTGCACCCGGGTGACCGCGTGGCCGACGGCGTCCCCCTGGTGGCCCGGACCGGCGGGTAGACGGTGGTCGCCGGAATCATACAAGTATATTCATTCCGCGAGAAATCGCGGAAAAAGTGCCGGAATGTGCGGGATTGACGCGGTGCGGTGCAGATGGCATCGTTCATTTACACCATTAAGTTCATGAGATGAGGGCGGTGGACGCCGGCCGGGGGAGTTCGCGTTGGTTTCCGACACCGTCGAGATTTGCGAGGTGGGGCCGCGGGATGGCCTGCAGAGCGTGAAGGATTTCGTGCCGACCGCCGTCAAGACGGCGTGGATTTCCGCCGAGGCGGCGGCCGGCGTGCGGGAGATCGAGGTGTGCTCCTTCGTGCCGGAGCGGGTGGTGCCGCAGTTCGCCGATGCGGCGGCCGTGGTCGCCCTGGCCCGCACCATCCCCGGCCTGACCGTGGCGGCGCTGGTGCCCAACCTGCGCGGGGCGCGGGACGCCGTGGCCGCGGGCGTGCACAAGCTGACCTTCACCCTGTCGGTCAGCCGCAGCCACAGCCTGGCCAACGTCCGCCGCACGCCGGACGAGCAACTGGCCGAGTTCGTCCGCATCGTCGCCTTCCTCGCGTCGCTGGAGCCGGAGCGGCGGCCGCAGCTGTCCGCCGGCCTGTCGACGGTGTTCGGCTGCGTCTACGAGGGGGCGGTGGACGAGCGGGAGGTGTGCCGGCTGGCGGCGGCGCTGGCCGAAGCCGGGGCCGACGACGTCAGCCTGGCCGACACCACCGGCCACGCCGACCCCGCGCAGATCCGCCGCGTCGTGACGGCGGTGCGCGCCGGGATCGGGGAGCGGCTGACGGCGCTGCACCTGCACGACACCCGCGGCCTGGGCCTGGCCAACGCGCTGGCCGGGCTGGAGGCCGGTATCCGCTCCTTCGACGCGGCGCTGGGCGGCCTCGGCGGCTGCCCCTTCGCCCCGGGGGCGCTCGGCAACATCGTCACCGAGGATCTCGTCTACATGCTGGAATCCATGGGTCTGCGGACCGGAATCGACATCGGCCGCCTGCTCGACGCCCGCCGCGCCCTTGAGGCCGCACTGCCCGGCGAGCGTTTCGTCGGCCACATCCACCGCGCCGGATTGCCCAAGGGATTCCGCGGCGCACCGCCTGCCACCGCGTGAACGGAACGACCGCCATGACCGCCGAAACGCAGGCTCCGCTCGCCGGAATCCGGGTGATCGAACTGGACCACATGGTCATGGGGCCGTCCTGCGGCCTCGTGCTGGCCGACCTGGGCGCCGACGTCATCAAGGTCGAGCCGCTGCCCGGCGGCGACAAGACGCGGACCCTGACCGGGTCGGGCGCCGGCTTCTTCGCCACCTACAACCGCAACAAGCGCTCCGTCGCCGTCGACCTCACCCGGCCGGAGGGGACGGCGCTGGTGCACCGCCTCGTCGGCGGCGCCGACGTGCTGGTGGAGAACCTGCGTCCGGGCTCCATGGAGCGCATGGGCCTGGGCTACGACACCCTGTCCGCCGCCAACCCCGGCCTCGTCTACTGCTCGCTCAAGGGCTTCCTGCCCGGCCCCTACGAGAACCGCACGGCGCTGGACGAGGTGGTGCAGATGATGGGCGGCCTCGCCTACATGACCGGCCCGCGCGGGCGGCCGCTGCGCGCCGGCGCGTCGGTGAACGACGTCATGGGCGGGCTGTTCGCGGCCCTGGCCGTGCTGGCGGCCCTGCGGGCGCGCGACCGCGACGGCCGCGGCCGGCTGGTGCGCGCCGGCCTGTTCGAGAACAACGTGTTCCTGATGGGCCAGCACATGGCGCAGTACGCCGTGACCGGCGTCCCCGCCGCCCCCATGCCGGAACGGCTGGCGGCCTGGGCGGTGTACGACGTCTTCACCACCGCCGACGGCGAGCACCTGTTCCTGGGCCTTGTGAGCGACGGTCAGTGGGCCGCCTTCTGCCGCCATTTCGGCCTGGAGGCGCTGCTGGACGATCCGACGCTGGCCACCAACCCGCTGCGGGTGGCGGCGCGCGACCGCATCCTGCCGGCGGTGGCGGCGGTGTGCCGGGAGCACGGTCGCGACGCGCTGGCGCAGACCTTCGAAGCGCTGGGGCTGCCCTTCGCCCCCATCGTGCGGCCCGACCAGCTCTACGACGATCCCCATCTGGACCGGTCCGGCGGCCTGCTGGACGTCGGGCTGCCGTCGGGCGCGCGCACGCGCCTGCCGGCCCTGCCCGTCGAGTTCGACGGCCGGCGGCCGGGCGTCTACCGCGACGTTCCCCGCGCCGGCCAGCACACGCGGGAGGTGCTGGCCGACCTCGGCCTCGATGACGCGGAGATCGATGGGCTGAGCGCGGAGGGCATCGTCGGAATCACCCCGGCCCCCGCACCCACGTCCGTGTGAACGTTCCGCCGGCCCGCCCGTCCTTTGGAGGAGACACAGACCCGTGCCCCACACCCTTCGCCGCTCCATCGCCGTCTTCCTGCTGTGTGCCGCGGCGCTGCTGCGGCCGGGCCCCGTCGCCGCGACCGAGCTGACCATGGCCACGGTGTCCCTGACCAGCGAGGACTTCCAGCTCGCCATGGCCTGGTCGGAGGTGCTGGGGCGGCAGAAGACCGGCCTGCGCATCACCCCCATCGCCACCGGCACCGCCAAGGGGCTGAGGCTGCTCTCCCTGGGGCGGGCCGACCTGTCGCTGATCGGCGCGCCCCATTACCTGGACGCGCTCGGCAGCACCGGCAGCTTCAAGGAGGACCCGCCGGAACTGGTGGAGGGCTACCGCCGCCTGCGGGTGCTGTTCGCCATCGACACGGGCATGGGCCAGTACGTGGTGCGCGACGACAGCCCGGTGCGCACGCTGGCCGACCTGAAGGGACGCCGGGTCAGCATCGGCCGTCCCGGCGGCAACGCCGGCCGCGTCTCCACCCATCTGTTCAAGGTGCACGGAATCGACCCCGACCGCGGCGACGTGAAGACCGAGTATCTGGACTACGGCGCCTCCCTGGACCGCCTCGGCAACGGCCAGATCGACGCCACGCTGGTGTGGGGCAGCGTGCCCCAGGCCGGCATCGACCAGGCGTCGCGGGGCACCCGGCTGCGCTTCGTCTCGCCCGACCCCGGCAGCCTGCCGGCCCTGCAGGCGGCCATCGAGAACGGCGCCCATTACGTCTATCGGACCATCCCCGCCGCCCGCATCGCCGAGGCCTACGGCGGCCGCGTCGCGAGCGACGGCGACGTGCGTTTCTGGACCTTCCCCTTCATGGTGGTGGTGCGCGCCGACATGGCGGAGGACACCGCCTACACCCTGTGCCGCACCTTCTGGGACCAGGTGGAGGCGGTGCGCGCCGGTTCCGCGGCGCTGGCGATGGTGGATCCGGCCAATGCCGCCTCCGGCCTGTCGGCGGAACTCCACCCCGGCGCCCGGCGCTGCCTGGCCGACATCGGCGCGCTGTAAGCGGCGCAGGCCGACGGAATCCGCGGCATGACCCTGACGACATCGACCATCGAAACGGCGTCCACCGTGGAAACGGTGCGCCGGTGGATCGGCCTGACCCTGTGCGGCGCGCTGTCCCTGTTCATCCTGATCGCCGCCGTGCACGGCCGTCTCACCGCCTGGGTGCAGTACGAGGTGGTGCTGATCCTGGCGCTGGGCGCTCTCTTCGCCCTGCGGCCGGGGCCGCTGCGCGACCGGCCGCTGGCCGATGCGCTGCTGTCGCTGGCGCTGGCCGCTGGCGGTGCGGTCTCCGGCATCTACATGATCGAGAACTACCGGGACATCGCGGCCTTCCGCGACGGTTTGCCCAACGCGCGGGACATGGCGGCGTACGTGGTGGGCACGCTGGTGGTCCTGGAAGGCGCGCGGCGGGCCGAGGGCTGGGCGCTGCTGTCGGTGGTGCTGGCGGCCATGGCCTACATGATGCTGGGCGGGCTGCTGCCGGGTTGGATCGGCCATCGCGGCCTGTCGGTCGGCGAGACGTTCGAGCTGGCCTACGGCAGCAACGGCATCTTCGGCGTGGCGCTGGGGTCGGTGGTGGAGATCGTCTTCATCTACGTGATCTTCGGCGCGGCGCTGCGGGTCACCGGGGCGGCGTCCTTCTTCGACTGGGCCGCCGGGGTGCTGGCGATGGGCCGGCGCTCGGGCTCGGCCCAGTGCGCCATCGTCGCGTCGGCGCTGTTCGGCTCCATCAACGGGTCGGCGCCGGCCAACGTGGTGGCCAACGGCGCGATCACCATCTCCATGATGCACCGCGCCGGCTTCTCCAGGGCCTACGCCGGGGCGGTGGAGGCGTCGTCGTCGGTGGTCGGCCAGCTCATGCCGCCGGTGATGGGGGTCGGTGCCTTCATCATGGCGGAGGTGACCGGCATCCCCTACGCCAACATCATGCTGGCGGCGCTGGTGCCGTCGCTGCTGTTCCTGTTCTCTCTGTCCTGCGTGACGGCGCTGGAGGCGGCCCGGCTGGGCATCCGCCCGCCCGAAGGGGTGGACGGGGTGTGGACGGCGGAGCGGCGCGCCCAGATGGCGGTGGTGTCGGGGGCCTTCGCGGTGCTGCTGGTGCTGCTGTTCGCCGGCTATTCCGTCGACCTCTGCGGCCTGGGGGCGATCGCGGCGCTGCTGGTGCTGTCGGCGCTGTTCCCCGAGACGCGGCCGGGGCCGCGCCGGATCGCCGCCATGCTGGTGGAGGGCGGGCGCGACGGGCTGGCCGTGGCGGTGGCCTGCGCCGCCATCGGCATCGTCATCGGCGCGGTGTCGTCCACCGGACTGGCGATCAAGGTCAGCCAGGGGATCGTCGCCCTGGGCCGGGCCGACCTGCTGCTGGCGCTGATCGCGGCGGCGGGCTGCGCGCTGCTGCTCGGCATGGGGCTGCCGACGGCGGCCTCCTACCTGCTGGTGGTGTTCGCCGCCGGGCCGGCGCTCAGCCAGCTCGGCCTGCCGACCCTCACCACCCATTTGTTCGTCTTCTACTTCGCGGTGATGTCGGCGATCACGCCGCCGGTGGCGCTGGCCGCCTTCGCCGCCGCCGCCATCGCCGGAGAACCGGTGCTGAAGATCGCGGCGCACAGCATGCGGCTGTGCATCGTCGCCTTCGTCTTCCCCTTCCTGTGGGTCTACCAGCCCGAGCTGATGCTGCAGGACCTGTCGCCGGCGGCGCTGCCCGGCGTGGTGCTGGCCATCGGCGCGCTGACCCTGGCGGTGCTGCTGCTGGCGGCGGCGGTGGCCGGCTATTTCGCGGGCCGGCTGGGGGTGGCGGAGCGGCTGGCGCTGGCCGCATCGGCGGCGCTGATCTACGCGCCCGAGCCGCTGACCACGTCCATCGGCTTCGCTCTCGGCGGCGGGCTGCTGCTGCGCCGCCTCTATCTCTCCCGTCGTCGAACCGTGGACGTGACACCATGAACCTCTACCCGCCACCCGAGATCCTGAAGGCCGAGGTCTTCGCCCGCCTGCCCGACAGCCTGCGCCGCATCGGCCGGCGCAGCGCCTGGGCAGACGCCAACAAGCGGGGGGAGGAGCTGCACTCCTTCCTGGAAGGCCCGGCCTTCGACGCGGCCGGCAACCTCTGGCTGGTGGACATCCCGTGGGGCCGCATCCTCCGCCTGTCACCCGACGGCGTCTTCACCGTGGTCGCCGAATATGACGGGGAGCCCAACGGCCTGGCCTTCCACCGCGACGGCCGTCTGTTCATCGCCGACTACAAGCTGGGCATCCTGGTGCTGGACCCCGCCACGGGGCGGATCGAGCCGGTGCTGGAGCGCAACCGCGGGGAGCGCTTCAAGGGCGTCAACGACCTGGTGTTCTCCGCCGGCGGCGACCTCTACTTTACCGACCAGGGGCAGACCGGACTCCACGATCCGACCGGGCGGCTGTACCGCCTGTCGGCCGACGGCCGTCTGACCTGCCTGTTCGATACGCTGCCCAGCCCCAACGGGCTGGTCCCCAACCGGGCGGAAACGGCGATCTACGTCGCCGTCACCCGGGCCAACGCCATCTGGCGCGTGCCGCTGGCCATGGACGGCACCACCTCCAAGGTCGGGCTGTTCATCCAGATCTCCGGCGGGCTGTCGGGTCCGGACGGGCTGGCGCTGGACGCCGACGGCGGCCTGTGGGTGGCGCACGCCGGCAACGGCTGCGTCTGGGGCTTCGACCGGTTGGGTGCGGCAAAATGGCGCATCGTCTCCGAGGTGGGCCTGTTCACCACCAACATCGCCTTCGGCGGCCCCGACGGACGCTGGCTCTACATCACGGAATCCGAAAGCGGGACGGTTCTGCGTTGTCGACTGACGGTTTCGGGTAAGTCCTTGTTCGGCCCGGAAAACCCCTGAGCGGGCCGGGGCGCGAATCGGGCGCCGGGGGTCCCGGGCGGCGGCGGGCGACCGTTGCCGCGGGGCTTCCGGCTGCCCCGCCCCATTCTAAAGTTCCAAATTTACCATTTGTTCAGGAGCGAAGTTTCGCTCAACGGGTTTTGCAACCCGCGCGATCTCATATATACGTATGATAACATTTGCGTTGCATTTGTTCAAATTGTGTCATACACAAAATGGGTGAGGCGTTGGTGGTGCGTCCCAGTAACGGGCCCGCGATCCGGCTTCAACAATTGAAAACATGACCTTCTCGGGTGATTGCTCGCGTGTTTCGGAAGAAGCAGGCTGGTGAACAGCAGTCGGTCGCAATGACGGCGGAATAACTCCCGCCCGGATAGCCGCCGTCAACTTCGTTTCAGACCCAATAACGCTCGGCGATTTCGGTCGGCCGGAACCCGGCCGCTCGTCCCGACGTACCGCCAACGAGGAAGCCGTACGATGTCGTTGAATCATTGCCTGATTGTTGATTCCACCCTGCGGGAAGGTGAGCAGTTCGAGCACAGCCATTTCACGCTGGCCGACCGCGTCGAGATCGCCGCGGCGCTCGACCGGTTCGGCGTCGATTTCATTGAGGTAACGTCGCCGGCCGTCAGTTCCGAGTCGCGCCGCGCCTGCGAGGCGCTGGTGGCTATGGGGCTGCGGGCCCGCATCGCGGCCCACCTGCGCTGCCACCCCGACGACGTCCGGCTGGCGATCGATGCGGGCATCACGGCCTTCCACCTGTTCATGGCGTCGTCGCCGATCCTGCGCGCCTCCAGCCACGGCCGCGGGGTGGAGGAGATCGTCGCCCGGGCGACCGAGGTCGCCACCATGATCCGCGCCGCCGTTCCGGACGCCATCATCCGCTTCTCCTGCGAGGACGCTTTCCGCAGCCCGCTGGACGAGCTGCTGGACATCTACCGCCCGCTGGCCGCCACCGGCCTGTTCGACCGCTTCGGAATCGCCGACACGGTCGGCGCCGCCAGCCCGCTCCAGGTCATGGAGACGGTGGCCAAGGTCCGCCGCCTGCTGGGTCCCGACGTGGGCATCGAGTTCCACGGCCACAACGACACCGGCTGCGCCACGGCCAACGCCTGGATGGCGGTGCTGGGCGGTGCCACCCACATCGACACCTGCGTGCTCGGCCTGGGCGAGCGCAACGGCATCACGCCTCTGGAGGCGCTGGTGGCCGCCATGTACGCGCAGGACCCCGAGGCGACGCGCGAGCGGTTCGACCTGCCCGCCCTGATGCCGCTGGCCGAGGCGGTCGCCGCCCGGGCCGGCATCGAGATCCCCTTCGACCACTGTGTCGTCGGATCCAGCGCCTTCACCCACAAGGCCGGCGTGCACAGCAAGGCGATCCTGGCCAACCCCCGCACCTACGAGGTGCTGGACCCCACCGACTTCGGGCGCGACCGCACCGTGATGGTCGCCCACGCGCTGGTGGGCCGGAACGTGCTGCGGGCGCGGGCCGATCAGCTCGGCTACGAGCTGGCGCCCGAGGCGCTGAAGGAGATCACCGCCCGGCTGAAGGAGATCGCCTCCCGACGCCGCGTCTCCAACGACGACGTGGACGCGCTGATCGCCGCCGCCGCCGACCGGAGGGCCGCGGCATGACCGCTCCGGCCCCGCATCCCTTCACCGCCATCGCTCCCGGCATCGCCCACGGCGCGCCGCTGCCCGCGGGATGGCGGTCCCTGGCCGACGCCGACGTGCTGGTCCTGGTCGGTGTCACCGGTGCCGGCAAGTCGACCGCCCTGGCCGCGCTCGACGCGCGCGGGGTGGAGTACACCCTGCTGCCCGACCGCCGCGTGGTGACCGACCGCGTCATCATCCCGCGCTACGCCGGCGGGCCGGTGGCCGACCGGGTACAGCGCTTCGCCATCACCCGCGCCTTCACCCGCGACGTCCCCGGCGGCATGGCCGCCGTGCTGGGCGAGCTGGCCGCCGACGGGCCGCGCTGCGCCCGGCCGCTGGTCTTCGACGGGTTGCGCGGCGAGGCGGAGGTCGCCCACGCCGTGGCACTGCTGCCGCGCGCCCGCTTCCTGGCCCTGACGGCGCCCGACCCGGTGCGCATGATGCGCCTGCTGGGCCGCGGCGACGCCTTCGACAGCGTCGCGCCGACCGGCGCCGCGGCACCGGCCGGTGCCGCGGAGCTGGAGCTGGCAGACCCCGACGGCATCCTGTCGCCCGCCGACGTGGAGCGGCTGCGCGTCGAGGTGGCCGCCGGCCGGCTGGACGCCGCCGAGGTGCGCGCCAAGTTCGCCATCATCGCGGCGGAGCGGCGCAACTACGACCCCGACCGCACGGTGGCGGTGCTGCGCACGCTGGCGCCCGAACGCTCCGCGGTGGTCGACACCACCCGTGCCGGGCCGGGAGAGGTGGGCGCCGTGCTCGCCCGCCTGCTGGTCGGCCTGCCCGCCACCTCCCCGGTTGCCGCCCCGGCCGCCGTCGCGGCGTAGGGGAGGGCGGGACGCCCTCCTCCCGGCGCCGGACGGTCAGGGGAGGAGGAGGGCGCCGCTGCGCACCATGTGCAGCAGCGCCAGCCCGGCGGCGCTGAGCACGCCCACCGCCAGGGCTCCCGTCAGGTTGCGGCTGAGCAGCAGGCGGGGGTAGGGCACCGCGAACATCTGGCCCGCCACCATCACCGTGACGCCCACGGGCGAGATGGTCACCGCCAGGCTCCAGCCGATGATCAGCGCCTGGGCGAGCGCCAGGCGGTCCACCGCTCCCGGCAGGCTGTCGAAGACGCCGAGCAGCACCGCGGCGGAGATGGCGGGGTGGAACCCGGCGGCCCCCGCCGCCAGCATGATGCCGATCGCCGCCAGCAGCAGGGGAAAGGCGGAGAGCCCCTGCAACAGCGGGGTGACGGCGGCGACGAAGCCGGGCAGCCCGGTCAGCACCGCCGCGAACACGTTGGCCCCCACCACCAGCAGCAGCTCGTCGCTGCCGTAGACGATCCCGGCCACGCTGGTGCGCAGGATGGCCGGCGCCTGCCGGATCCCGCGCAACGCGATGAGCGCGGCGGCGACCAGCGGCACCCCGACGACGACCGCACCCATGGCGCTCATGCCCGTCACGGCGATGATCGCGGCGAACAGGGCGGCGATGGCCGCCGATACCGGCAGCAGCGGCAACAGGCTGTGCAGGATGCGCACCAAACCGCGCGGTCCGGTGCCCGACAGGGCCAGGTCGCCGGCCAGCGCCGCCGCGGCGCAGGCGAGCCCCAGCGCAATCACCGTCGCCGTCGGCACGTCGCTCATCCGGTGCGTCACGAACGCGACCCCGACGAAGAAGGGCGACCAGAACGCCGCGAAGCTGATGCCCCGGATGGAAGCCAGTGCGGCGTCCCGCCGGCGCCGCTCGTCGGCATCGGAGGCCAGCAGCGGCGCCAGCACGGCGTGCGCGCCGAACGACAGGAAGCAGCCCAGCCCGAACGCCCCGACCGCGAATCCGGCTCCGGCCTGCCGGTTCTTCAGCCGGGCCAGGCGGCTGCGCACCTCGCCGATCGCCGGGCCGGCGTGGGTCACCGTGCGCAGAAGCTGGAGCACGCACAGGAAGGCGCCCAGCAGCATGGCGTTGTGCAGCCCCTGCCACACCGGGGCCAGCGTGCCGATGTGCAGGCTCACCCCCGCCACCGCCAGGGCCAGCACGGAGAAGAGGACGCGCGTCGCCCGCCGCGCCCGCAGCACCGCCGGCGGAACGAACAGCGCCAGAAGCACCGAGGCCGCATCGCCCAGCGGGCCGCTCCACGCCGGGACGACCAGCGCCGTGAACGCCAGCAGTGTAAGGCCCAGCAGAAGCATCCGGATCAGGGTGGCGACGGCGCCCCCCGGCTGGTCCGTCACCGCAGTGGTGGTGGCAGTGCGCACGCATCCCCCTTATGGTTGCCAAACCATGAATTATTTATGAATGGCACTCGCGGACTGTGACCATTGCGCTCATGGCACGACCATGTTTGACGCGCCTAGCGTGTCAGTATAGCATTTCCGCATAGCCGCCAATGCATAGCGCGGTATGTCGGATAAAAAGCCCGTCATAGGTGCGTCAATCCGTCCCAGTTTCCTTCGGCAGGCCTGTATCGGAAGGTTAGTTACGCGTCGATTACAACCTTTGGTCAAGTGAGGAACAAGAATGTTCAGCAGCAAGGAACGGAATCCGTTGGCATCGGCGTTCGGCGCCGCCGCCCGACTCGTGGCCGCCGGGGTGCTCCTGGCCGGCGCGTTCGGCGTGCAGCCGGCGGCCGCCCAGGTGACCCAGGCGGTCACGGCGAGCTTCGCCCCGCTGACCGACGAGTCGTCGCCCGACCGGAAGGGCCTGATCCACGACGTCGTCGCCGAGATGCTGAAGCTCCAGGGCATCAGCGCGCCGATCCAGTTCATGGCGTGGAGCGAGGCGGTGAAGATCGCCGACGGCAAGCCCGGCACCATCATCTTCCCGATGACGCGCACGCCGCAGCGGGAGGACAAGTACCTCTGGCTCGCCAAGGTGTTCGACATGAACCGCTCGTTCGTCACCCGTCCCGGCTCGCCGGCGGTGAACACGGTCGAGGCGGCCAAGGCGCTGAAGGCGGTCGGCACCACGGAGGCGAGCGCCTCGCTCACCTTCCTGAAGGCCAAGGAATTCACCAACATCGTCGAGATCAAGTCCTCGCGCGAACTGATGCAGGCCCTCAAGGACGGCAAGGTCGACGCGGTCTACCAGCCCAACCCGTTCGCCAAGGCGGACTGGAAGGCGGTCGGCGGCGACGGCGCGCTCACCGTGGGTGAGGTCCAGGAGGTCGCGGCGGCCTATCTCGCGGCCAACAAGCAGTCGTCCCTCAACCCCGACGACTGGCAAGGCGCGCTGCAGGTCCTGGAGCAGGACGGCACCTTCGAGAAGCTGGTCCAGGCCTACGGCATGAACTGATCCGGTGGCGTGCCCGCTTCCCCGCGGGGGGCGGGCACGCCGATCCGCCCGGGGTGGCTCCCGGTCGCGGATGCGAGGTGACATGGTTGCGGCGTCTGCGGCACGCCATGGCTTGAAGTGTGGCGCCCGGTGCCGCGGTGACGGCGGCGTCCCGATGGGAAGAGGAATCTCCAGATGTCGGTCGGTGATATGGCGGGAGCGGCCCCCCGGGGTTCGTTCCTCATGCGGAGCATCAATCAGAAGATCATCGCCTGCGTCGTGATCCTGCTGGCGCTGGGCCTGGGCGGCCTCATCACCTATCAGTCGATGCAGGCGCGCGACATCGCGCTGCGCGCGTTCGACCAGGGGTTCACCCGGGTGACGAAGCTGCTGGGCGACAACATGTCGGCCGCGGTGCGTTACGCGCGCGTCGAATCCATCCGGGGCGCCTATGACGGGCTGGCCCGCGATGCGGACGCCGGACTCGACGCCGTGCTGGTCTTCGACAAGTCGGGCAAGCTCCTCAATTCCTATGTCCGCGACGGCCTGGACGATGCGGTGATCACGCGCTTTGCGCAAGAGAGCCTGGCGCAGGCCGAAACGGGCAGCGTCGTCCAAACCTCCGACACGCAGACGCTGGTGATGGCCGCGGTCACCTCCGGCGCACAGAACGAACGGGTGGGCTACGTCGCCGCCGCCTGGAGCCGGCTGGCCATCATGGAGCAGATCGCCGCCAACACCCGCACCTCGGTCATGATCTCGATCGGCGTGGTGGCGGTTCTGGTGGCGGTGCTGTTCCTGGTGATCCGCTCCCTGATCATCGCGCCGACCCGCGAGATCTCGGACGCCATGCAGCGCATTTCCGACAACGACCTGAACATCCACCTGTCGTGCCTGCGGCGCACGGACGAGATCGGCACCATCGCCCGCGCCGTCGAGGTGTTCCGTGACAGCACCGCCAAGGTGCGCCAGCTCGACGCCGAGCGGGAGCGCATGGAGGCCGAGGCCGAGGCCAAGCGCAAGGCGCTCATCACCCGCCTGGCCGGGGAGTTCGAGGCGAACGTCTCCGGCCTGGTCGACAAGGCGCTGATGTCGGCGGGCGAGATGGGTGAATCCGCCCGCCTGATGGCCGGCCGCATCGCGCAGGCCGAGAAGGGCGCCGTGGAGATCGCCAGCGACACCAGTCACACCCTGCAAAGCGTGGGCAGCATCGCCTCGGCCACCGAGGAGCTGTCGGCCACCACGTCGGAGATCGCCCAGCGCCTCAACCAGTCGGTCGAGGGGGCCCGCGACACCGCCAACGCCGCCGACCAGACCAGCCACACCATCGAGGCGCTCGCCAGCCAGGCTCTGCGCATCGGCCACATCGTCAAGCTGATCAACGACATCGCCAGCAAGACCAATCTGCTGGCCCTGAACGCCACCATCGAGGCGGCGCGGGCCGGCGACGCCGGCAAGGGGTTCGCCGTGGTGGCCAGCGAGGTCAAGCAGCTCGCCAACCAGACCGCCAAGGCGACCGAGGACATCACCCTTCAGATCAACGGCGTCCAGGAAGCCACCCAGCGCGCGGTGGAGGAGATCAAGTACATCTCCAAGGTCGCCGAGGGCGCCCGGGAGATTGCCACCGGCATCGCCGCCGCGGTGGAGGAGCAGAGCATTGCCACCCAGGAGATTTCCCGGGCGGCCAGCACGGCCGCAACGGGAACCCAGGCGGTCGCCAGCAACATCGGCCTGGTGACCGATGAGGTGGTGGACGCCAGCCAGATGGCCAAGGATCTGCTGGACACCAGCCGCCGCGTGTCGGAGCAGTTCGACACCCTGCGCCAGCAGGTGGCGGAGTTCCTGAGGCACGTCCGCGCCGCCTGATCGGGCGCACCCCCCTCGACGCGCTGCCCGGCCCGGCCCATCTTCGGCAGGCCGGGTGGCGGGAAACAGGGGGAAGGAACGTGAGGAGTGCGCAAGGAAAGGGTCGGCGGCGGACGGGCGGATGGACGCGGTTCGGTCGTCCGGCGGTTGTCGCCCTGATCCTTGCCGGTGCAGCGGGGTCCGCGGTGGCGGCAGACGGGCTGCCGGGCGCCGGGTCACCGCTTGCGGAGCAGACCTGCGCCGCGCTGGCGGCGCGGGTGGACGGCGCCCCCGGCGACGGGCCGGTCTTCCTGCGCAGCTTCGACGGACCGGATGGGCAGGGGGAACCGGGCGAGCCGGCCCTGCGCTCGGCCGCCTTCAGCTACGACAACGCCCTGGCGGCGATCGCCCTGGTCGCCTGTGAGCGACCGGCGGCGGCGGTGCGGATCGGCGCCGCCTTGCTGGCCGCCGCGACGGATGATCGCACCGGGGAGACCGGCCGTCTGCGCAACGCCTACCGCGCCGGACCCCAGCCGGACCGGCCGGTTCCGCCCATGGGGTGGTGGGACGCCGCGGCGAACCGCTGGGCGGAGGACCCCTACCAGGTGGGCACCGCCACCGGCAACGTCGCCTGGGCGGCTCTGGCCCTGTTGACCCTGCACGAGGGCACCGGCGACACCGCGTTCCTGGAGGGCGCCGCCCGGCTGGCCGGCTGGATCGCCGCCAACGCCCGCGACCCGCGCGGGCCCGGTGGCTTCATCGGCGGCCTGCACGGCTTCGACGGGTCGGCCCGGCCGCTCACCTGGAAATCGACCGAGCACAACGCCGACGCGGCCGCCGTTTTCGGCTGGCTGGCCCGCACCGGCCACCCCGGCCCCTGGACGGAGCGGGAGGCGGAGGCGCGCTCCTTCCTCGATGCGGTGTGGCGGGCCGGCGAGGGGGGCTTTCCCATCGGCACGGCCCCCGACGGGGTGACGGTCAGCCATGCGGCATCGGGGCTGGATGCCCAGCTCTGGCCGCTGCTGCTTCGCGACGCCCCGGCGGCGTGGCGGCGGGCCATGGACCATGCCGAGCGCGCCCATGGGGTGGGCGACGGCTTCGACTTCAACGACGACCGCGACGGTGTCTGGCTGGAAGGCACGGCGCAGGCGGCGCTGGTCTACCGGATGCTGGGACGCGCGGCCGAGGCGGACCGTCGGCTGCGGCTGGTGGCGGCACACGTCAGTCCCGGCGGCTATGTGTGGGCGGCGGACCGGCCGCGCATCACCACCGGACTCGCCATCGGGCCGGACAGCACCACCGACGACTTCCACTATCACCGCTGGCCTCACCTGGGGGCCACCGCCTGGGCGGCGCTGGCCGCGCGCGGCTGGAACCCGTTCACCGGCCAGCCCGTGTCCGCCGCCCTTCCATGAGGGCGACGGCGGTTGATCGGCGGCAAATGCGTTGATATCAACCTATAAGCCGACCGCTCCGCTGCGGGGCGGCAGCCGGAGAGGGAGAGCACGCCATGGCTTACATTGATGGATTCGTCGCCGCCGTTCCCACGGCCAACCGGGAGGCGTTCCGCCGGCACGCCGAAGCCGCGGCCGCCGTGTTCCGGGAGAATGGCGCCCTTCAGGTGGTCGAGTGCTGGGGGGACGACGTACCGGAGGGCGAGATCACGTCCTTTCCCATGGCGGTGAAGCGGCGCGACGACGAGACGGTCATCTTCTCATGGGTCCTTTGGCCGTCCCGCGCCGTCCGCGACGAGGGCATGAAGACGGTAATGGCCGATCCGCGTGTCCGGGCCGACGTCAACCCCATGCCCTTCGACGGGAAGCGGGTGATCTTCGGCGGTTTCGACGTCCTCGTCGAAGCCTGACGCCCGGCTCCGGGGGAGGGGGCGAGCCCTCGCGTCATACGGTTTCCCCCTGAAGACTTCTACCGTATGCCCCTTTCAATGAAGGCCGGCGGCCTTCATCTGTCGGGTTCGACGGCTTCCAACAGATCCTGCGGATCTGCCGGAAGCCGCATCATACGACGTCGGATTGACGGCGCCCTCTCGCTCACGGGATACTGTCGGGACCGAACACGACGACACGAGCCGGCCCATGTTCGATCTTCACGGGGCGCTGCTGAAAAAGCAGGAGCACGAGTGCGCCCGGCTTGACGCGTTCCGGTTCCGCCACCGGGCGCGCACCATGCGCCTGCTGGCCGATTGGGCGCGGTCCCGGCTTCCCGCCGGGGGCGGCGCGCCCGATCCCGGTACTCTGGCCGAGGCGGTGGCGACCACCGCCGACGGGGCGCTGCTCGACGACCTGCACCGGCACCTGGAGCCGGCCGGCGTTTCGCGCCGCCAGCTCGACCGCCGCTACGAGCGGGCCCGGGCAGAGGCCTATCAGCAGTTGGTCGCCGAATTCGGCGACCCCAACCCGCACCCCCTGGCCTGATGCCGGTAACGGGCTACGGCAGCAGGATCGCGGAGAACACATAGCCGGAGGCGTACAGGGCCTGCACCGGCAGGGCGGTGCCGCACGCCCGCTCGACCTTGGTCTTCAGGCGGCGCACCAGCGCATCCAGGGCCCGGCTGTCGTGGTCCAGGGACGTGCCGTAAACGGCGAGGGACAGGGTGTGGCGGTCCACCGGCGTCTCCGGGCTGTCGGCCAGACGCAGCAGGAAGCGCATCTCCAGCTTGGTCAGGCGGATGGTGGTGCCCGAGGGCGCCACCAGGGACCAGCCCGTCCGGTCCAGCCGCCAGCACGGTGGCGGCACCGCACCGGATTCCGCGACCGGCACGGACCCCAAACGGCGACCGAGGGCGCGGACATGGGCTGCCAGTTCACGGAAGCTCACGGGCTTCGACAGGTAGATGTCCGCCCCGGCATCCAGCCCGGTCAACCGGTCATCCTCCATGCGGCGGGCCGTCAGCATGATGATGCCGAGATCGGAGGTGGCGCGCAGGCGCGCGGCGATCTCGAACCCGGACTCCCCCGGCAGGTTGACGTCCAGCACGACAATGTCGGCGCCTTCGGCGAGCACGGTATCGAGATCGGCGCCGCACCCCGCCTGGTGCACTTCGTGCCCCTCGGCCTGCAGGTACAGGGCCAGATCTTCCCGCAGCGCTGCTTCATCCTCGACGACGGCGATCCGCGCCATGGTTGCTCCGCCCGTTCCCGGTTCCCACCGCTCTCTCCGACGTATGGGCCATGGCGACCGCTTTCGTCAAAGCGATATTTTCGCGTTATTGAAACGCTTTGAAACGCCGGTGTCCTGACACTTGACCGAAGGTCGGGATTGACTTCTTCTCCTGCGGCCGACCGGGTCCCGTGGGAAGGTTCGCGTGAAGATTGCCGTCCTCGTTGCCATATTCCTGATTGCGGTCTCCGGCCTGTGGTCCCGTCCTGCCGCCGCCGCCGCCGTGACGGTCGCGGCCGGACCGGGAGCGACGGACGTGGTGGCCCTGGTCCCCGCCCTGGAGGTGCTGTTCGACCCCGACGGGGTGCTGTCCCTTGACGACGTCGCGCCGGAACGGGGCGGCGGCGGTGGGTTCCGCCCGCTGGCCGAAGGACCCTCGTCGTTCGGCCAGACGACCGGCGCCCTGTGGGGGCGAGTCCGTCTCGACCTGCGCGACGCCGCGGCAGCCGACCGCTGGCTGCTGGCCATCGAAACCCTGCTGATCGCGCGCGCGGACATCCACCTGGTCGGCGACGACGGCGCGGTGCTGCTGCACGCGGTGCGGGGGCTCGCCGTCGACGCCGTGCCGGCGGGGGAGATCCAGGACCGGGTGGACCTGACCCCCTTCGCGGGCCGAGAGATGACCCTGTACCTGTCCATCCGGTCGCGCTTCGCCCTGGTGATGACGCCGGTTCTGCGCACGGCCCTGGCCCAGATGCGGCATGAGGCGGAGATGCTCCGCATGCATGCCCCACTGGCCGGATCGATGGCCAGCGTGGCGCTGCTGTTCGGGGCGCACTGGCTGTTGCTGCGCATCCGGCTGTACGGCTACGCCTTCGGCGCCGCCCTCGGCATCCTGGCGACGTCCGTCTTCGGCTCCGGGCTCAACCGCGCCTACGGCCTGTCCTGGGCCGACAATGCCGACTGGTGGATTCTCGAAGGCGGCGGCGTCCTCGGCTTGTACTGCCTGCCTCTGTTCGTTGCCACCTATCTCGATCTGCCCGAGCATCGTCCGGTGGTTCACCGCCGGCTCCATCGTGTGGTGGCGGCGATGACCGCCGCCAACCTCGCCCTGATGGTGATGCTGCCGCACCGCCTGCTGACCGGCCTCACCGTCACGTTCTTCGCCGTGGCGGCGATCTCGCTCTGGCTCATGCTTTTGCAGCGCGGCGTCGGCGGGCGGGAACGCGGGTCGCTGCTGCTGGCCATGGGGCCGTTCCTGGTGCTGACCTCGCTGCACCTGGTGGCCTTCAACCGGTGGGCGCCGGAGTTGCTGCCGTGGCGGGGATGGGTGCGCGAGCTGTTTACCATGGGCCTCGCCACCCTGCTGATCGGCTTCGCGCTGGCGGTGGCCGACCAGATGCGCGTCCGCCTGGAAACCCTGGTCGCCCGCCGCACCCGCGAACTGACCGAAGCCAACGCCCGCACCGAGGAAGCGCTGGTCGCCGAGCAGGCGGCGCGCCAGCGGCTGCGGCAGTTCATCCGCATGGCCGCGCACGAGTTCAAGACGCCCCTGGCGGTGATCGACGGCGCGGCGCAGGTCCTTCCGCTGCTGGTGCAGCCGTTGGCCGATGATGCCCGGCGCCGGCTCGACAACATCCGGGCCAACGTGCGCCGGCTGCTGGGGCTCATCGACGCGTGCTTCGCCGAGGACCGGCTGGACGAAACGGGGCTGGTCCTGCACACAGCCCCCTTCGACCCGATGGCCATGATCGAGGATGTGGTGCAGCACCATCGCCTGCTGCACGCCCGGACCATCCGCGTGCGGATCGGGACGCCGCCGCCGAGCATTGACGGTGACGCGACGATGCTGCGCATGGTGTTCAGCGCCGTGCTCGACAACGCGGCCAAATACTCGCCGCCGCCATCGCCCATCGAGGTGAAGATCGGCGGCGCTCCCGACCGCCTGGAGGTGCGCATCCTCGACCGCGGCTGCGGCGTTCCCGCGGCGGATCGGGAGAACCTGTTCCGGCGCTATTTCCGCGCGTCGAACGTCACGGCGGTGCCGGGGACCGGGCTCGGCCTGTACCTGGCCAGGGCCATCGTCGTCCGCCACGGCGGCAGCCTGTCCCTGGACGACCGTGACGGCGGCGGCACCGCCGTGACGATCCGGCTGCCCGCCGCCGGCCGGGAGTGACCCGGCGGCATCGGACCGCTCGTCCGGAGGCCGGGAAGGCCGACGGCCCGACCTTGCCGTCCGGCAGCCGATGGGCGAAGCCGTGGATGAGCGATCAGGCGCCGGCGGCACCTCCGCGATCGGGCGGGCGTCCGGCGGGAATCCGACCTCCGGCGGTTCGTGGACGGGGCGGTGGCGCGGTACGGCAGCCTCCACGTCGCATTCAATTGTGGAAGCCTCTCCTTGATCGGATGGCCGGGACGAGCAGCCGGCCGTACCCGGTGATGCCGTCGAGAGCCTTCCACCCGCGCCGCCGAGCGCTCGGTCAGTGCTGCCTGCTTCACGAGCAGCGCGTGTCCCTCTCCGCGTCAGTCAGGCGATAGCGGGGCGGCGCTCGACGACATCCGCCGCGGCATCCGGGTCGACGCGCCGCTTCCGGGTTCCACCGACACCGCCCCTGTCCGCGGGATCGCGGGCATGCTCGACGCTCCTCTCACCGGCCGAGATCCGCGAGGCGGTGGCGGCCCTCGTCGGACAGGCGGTTCAGGGTTTCGACCACCCGCGCGTCCACCCGACGGCGCAGGTCCAGTTCCATCGTCCGGGTCCGGTCGAAGGTGCGCGCCAGCGCGTCGGCGTCGAAGGTATCGGCGGTGAGGCTCTCGCGCAGCTTGAGGCGCAGCACCTCGATGTTGGCGTGTATCGCCGCCAGGCTGGCACGCTCGGTGGCGAAGGCTTCACGCAGCAGTTCGGCGTCCGCCGGTCCCAGAACGCCCGACGCGCGCTCGATGAACTGCTCGAAGCGATGCTCGGGGGAGGGCGGCGGCCGATGGTGCCATGCCCGAGCGGCGAGGACGACGCCGAAGAACATGTTGAGCCCCAGCGAGGCAACCAGCAGATACCATGGCCAGCGGCACCGGACGGTCGGCCGGATCATCGCATCATCTCGGTGTAGCCGCTGGTCACCACGATGTCCCAGCCGGAGACGGCGCACGCCGTCTGCGCCGGCCAGAGACCCTGGCTGGTGGCGGCGATCCCGGCCATCGCCATGATCGCCAGCAGTCCCGCCGCCGGCCAGAAGCGCACCGGGGCGGCGGCCGCGAACAAGGTGATCCCCGGTGACGGCGGGGGCCCGTCGATGTGCCGGGCGATGGCGTCGAGCACGCGCCGTTCGCTTGCCTGCGCCATCACGGGTGCGGCCCGGTCGAGAAGGGTATCGAGCGCCACGGCTTCCGCCAGGATGGCGCGGGCCTCGTCCGAGGTCCGGAGCAGGGACATGGCCTCGCCGCGGTGCGGCGCCGGCCAGCGGTCGATGGCGCCGCCGTAGAGGTCGGCGCAGTGATTGAACTCTTTGAGTGTCATGTCGGGTCGCCGTCCTTCTGACGGTTCATGAAGTGAAGCCGGGAACGGACCATCCGTCGCGCCCGGACCAGCAGGCTTTCCATTGCCGGTATCGAAACCTGAAGAACCTCCGATGCTTGCGCGCAACTCATCCCCTGATAATAGCACAGGCTCAGTGCCGCCCTCTGGCGTTCGGGAAGGGCGGCGATGGCGGCATCGACTGCCGCCGCCATCTCGCGTGCGGCGATGGCGGTGTCGGCGGCGGCGGCGGGGTCCGGCACCTCCGCGGCCTCTTCGAGGGGCCGGAAGTTCCGCCGGCGCCGCTGGTCGATGGCACGGTTGACGACGATGCGGTAAAGCCACGTCGTAAACCGCGTGCCGTCGCCCCGCCAGCGGTCGGCGTGCGTCCAAATCCGCAGAAAGGCGTCCTGGACCACCTCCTCCGCGTCGGCGTCGCTGGCGACGATGCGCCGCGCCAGCGCCAGACTGCGGCGCAGGTGACGGCGCACCAGCGCATCGTATGACGCCCGGTCGCCGGCGGCCGTCCCGGCCATCAGCGTTTCATCGTCCGCCTCGTCGAACCCCTTCACGCGACGTCCCTTGTGCCCGGTGTCTCCGCCGGGCGGGCCGGGCCGCCGCGGGGTGTGTCCCCATGATACGCCCCGCCGGCGCACTTCCAGCGCCCCACGGCGAAAATTTTCGACTTATTGTCGGAATTTTTCTTTCATGCGAGCGCTGGACTCCGGCCGGCGACGCGTCAAACCGGTCATCGGACCGCGAGGGGCCGGACGGCGGACTCCGCCGGCCCCTTGCCCCCGGTTCCCAACGGCCGGATTCTCAACGGCCGGATTCCCAACGGAAGGACGCAACCGGTTCATGAACACCGCGGACGGATCCGGGACCGACGGTCCCATGGCGGGCGGCTGGCAGACCTGCGACCGCCGCTTCGAGATCGGCCGCGCCGGGCGGCAACGGCGCTTCGCCATTCCGCAATGGGCGGGCGAGCCCCTGGAGGGCAAACGGCTGTTCATCTGGCGCGAACAGGGGGCGGGGGACGAGTTCCTGTCCGCCTCCTGCTACGCCGACGCCATCCGCCGGGCGGCGCAGGTGATCATCGAATGCGACCGCCGCCTGGTGCCGCTGTTTTCCCGCTCCTTCCCCCGCGCCGTGGTGCGGGCCGAGCAGCCCGTGCGGGGCCGTCCCGTCATCGAGGGGGTGGAATGCGACGTCCACATCCCCGCGGGATCGCTGCCGGGGCTGCTGCGGCCGGTCCTGCCGGCGTTCCCGCCGCGGTCGTCGTGGCTGTTCCCGGACGGCGGTCGCCTGTTGGACTGGCGCATACGGGTCGACGGTCTGGCCGACGGGCTGCGGGTCGGCATCGCCTGGCGCAGCCGCTTCATGACGCCGGCCCGCCAATGGAACTGTGTGGCGCCGGAGGCGTGGGGGCCGGTGCTGACGGTGCCGGGCGTCACCTTCGTGAACCTGCAGCACGACGACTGCGACGCCGAGATCGAGCGGGCGGAAGGCCGGTACGGCACGCCGATCTACCAGATGTGCCGGCTCGACCTGGCAAGCGACGTGGAGAACACGGCGGCGCTGGTCGCCAACCTGGACCTGGTGATCGCTCCCGCCAACTCGGTGGCGGAGCTGGCCGGTGCCCTGGGCGTTCCGGTGTGGCGCTTCGGAGAGCGCGACCGGCCGGGCAGGGACGCCGGCCTCCGCTACCCCACCATGCGCGTCTTCACCCCGCGGCCCGGCGCGTGCCCGGCGGACGCGCTCGCCCGCATCGCGCGGGAGCTGGGCCGCGCGGTCGCGCTCGCCCGCTCCGCCGCGGCCGCGGCACCCGCCCCGGCCCGCCGGCAAACCGCCGGCCGCCGTGCCACGCCGGGCGTGTCGAAGCCCCATTGACGCGGGAATCACATGACGTCGCGGCGGTGTTCCGGTGTTCCGGCAACGCCGTCGCCGGGCGCGGCGTCGGTGCCGAAAGCGGCGTCGAAGATCCGGTCGGCGAGATCGGCGGCGGGCTCGCAGTCCGATTCCGCAAGGGCCAGTTCGATCGCCACCATCTCGTCCAGCATCGCCCGGGCGACGGGCGATCGGGCCAGCAGGCGGCGCGCCTGCCCCAGCGTCGGGCGCGGCCAGCGTTCCGGATCGCCGCCGTGGCGGTCGAGCAGCGCGCGAAACTCGTCATCCGTCATCGAAGCTGTCCCTGGCGGCGGCGGCGCTGGCCCGCAGCAGGATGCGGAGCTGCTGGCGGGCGCGCTTCAGAAGCGACTCTACCGCAGTCACGCTGATTTGCATAACGGATGCGACCTCGGCGTTGCTCAGGCCCTCGTAATAGAACAGGGCCAGCGCCGCGCGCTGCTGCGCCGGCAGCTTCTCTCGGGCGTCCCGCAGGCGCGCCGCGACCTGGCGGCGCTGGATGGTGCTGACCGCATCGGGCGCCCCGTCCGCCCGTTCGTCCACCGCATCCAGATCCTCGCCGGCCGGGCGGCGGCGGTAATCGACGCAGCGGTTCACCACCACCCGGTAGAGCCAGGTGGTGAAGCGGGCCCCCTCGTCGGTCCAATGGGCGCGCCGCTGCCAGACCTGCAACAGGGCGTCCTGCACGATGTCCTCGGCCTCGCTGTCGCTGCCGGACATGCGGCGCGCCAGCACGTAGGTGCGCCTGAGGTGGCGTTGCACGAGAACGCGGTAGGCCGCCCGGTCGCCGGCGCGGATGCGCGCCATCAGGACCTCGTCGGTCTCTTCCCCGGCAACGCCGCTGCTGCGGGAGTCCGGCGCCGTCGCATCGACGCACCCGGTCTCAGCCAAACATCCCTCCGCGCGCATGATCCATGGATCTCCCGATCCCGGATGCGTGCGGCCCTTTGGCCGGAGCCCCGGTGCTGGCGTTGGACCCGCCGCGTTCTGCGGCGATGGTCTGCCATGCCTTCGCCATGACGGCGAGCTGGCCGATGATGGCCTCGGTCGCGGCCACCGGATCCCGTCGGGCGGCGGCGATGCCGGCCTGCCGGATCAGGGATCGGTAGAAGTCCCGCAACGTCCGTGCAACGTCTCCACCTTTGACCGGATCCAGGATGGAATCAAGCCCCGCCAGAATGATGACGGCGCGATCGACGGCGTTGTGGTGGGCGTCGAAGCGGCCCTCGCGCGCGGCGTCGCGCGCCAGGTGGAAATGGGTCAATGCCCGTTCGTAGAGGCGCACGACGGCAACCAGCGGCGGGATGGCCGTGCTGTTGGCGGTGGCGTAGGCGGCGAGCGCCCGGGTCAGGGTCGCAGTGGGGTGCGTCATGGCGCTGGTCCTTCAATAACGGCATGACCCTGTCGGCCGATGCCACGGCATTGATCTGTCGGGTTTCACGGCCGCAAACCAATGGAACGGATCATGTCCCGGCCGTATCAGTCGTCGTTGCCGGTCTTGTAGGTGAGCTGTCTGAGCAACAGCGCCGCCTGTTCGGCCGCCGCTTCCAGACGGGCGTAGTAGGAGGTCAGATGGGCGCGGTAGGTCTCGGCGCTGCTGCGGATGGTGTCGGAGCGGGTCTGCATCGACGCGTTGTCGGTCTGCATCTGGCCGATCACCGTGGCGATGGTTCCGGTGCGCTCGTCGGCGTACCCGGCCAGCGCCGTGTAGAGGCGATCGGCGAGCCCCTGTGAGAACGAGAGGTCGACGCTGCCCCCGGTGCCGCTGTAGACCAGCACCAGGCCGGCGACGGCGGTGCCGTCGTTGCCGATGATGCGGTTGCCGCTGACGCGGAACAGGGAGTCGTCACCGTCGACCGTGGCCGAGGCGATCGTGCCGTCCTCGTTCATGGTGATGTCCAGGGTGAAGGCCGACCGGCCGAGGGCCTTGTCGTAGCGCAGCAGCCGGATGTCGGCGGAGGAGCCGGTCATCTCCAGCCCCAGCAGTTGGCGCACCCCGTCGATGTTGCCGGTCAGGGCGGCGTTGAGCGCGGTCTCGTCGATGGTCAGCGTGTTGTCGTTCCTGAACCGGATGCCGAGGCCGGCGAGCGAGAGCGCGCCGTCCGCGGTCGTCACGGAGGTGTTGAGGACGTCGTACACGGCGCTGTTGATCTGGCGCAGCAGGCTGTCGGAAAACAGGACGGCTTCGTCGCTGCGGGTGCCACGGGAGGTGGTTGCCTGCTGGGCGACGACGAAAGCGCGATAGTCGTTGTAGGCGTCGACGAAGCCGGTGATGGCGGCCTTGATCGACGCCAGGTCCTCCGACACCTCCACCGTGATCGTCTCGCCCGGCGTGGCGGCGTAGAGATCGATGGTGATCCCTTCCAGGGCATCGGTGATGGTGTTGGTGCTGCGCGTGACCTCCACCCCGTCGATGCGGATGACGGCATTCTGTGCCGCCGTCAGTTCGTCGGTGAACGTGCCGTCGTCGCCGATGAGGCCGAGGCCGGTGAGCACACCGCCGCCGCCATCGCTCGCCGCGATCGGCTTGCCGGAGTCGTTGGCGGTCAGGATCAGCCGGAATTCGTTCCCGGTGACGTTGACGATGCTGGCGGTGACGCCGGCGGTCCCCTTCTGCGCGTTGATGGCATCGCGCAGGTCGGTCAGCGACATGCCCGCATCGACCGTGATGGTCACCGCGGTGCCGCCCTCCACGCCCAGCGTGAACGGACCCGTCAGGCCCAGCGCATCGGTCCGGCTCGGCATCGCGGTGGCGGCGACCTTGTGGCGGGTAGCGAGCTGCACCACCTCCACCGCGTGGACCCCGGTCTCGGTGCCGGGCGCCACGGTCACCGCCATGGCCGACGTGTTCGACAGGTAGGCCGCGCGCAGGTCGAACAGATTGTTTGTGGCGCCGGAGGAGGCGGTGCGGTTGCGCAGCCCGTCGATCGCCCCGTTCATCGCCTGAAGTTTGGCCATCAGGTCGCTGTAGGCGGAGATCTTCGTCTCATTCGCCGTGATCCGGCTGTCGATGCGGTCGGCCGGCATCAGCCGCTTCGCCACCGCGGCTTCAATCAGCGCGGAATAGTCGATGCCGGTGCCCGAGTTCGACGCCGTCAGCGCCGACGTCCCGGTGGAAGCGGTGTAGTTGGTCGAGATCTCCGTCATGGTGCGACGCCCCCGGTCGGTGGGTGGCTCCCCCGGACATGGCCGGGGGAGGAAGCCGGCAGCGGATTACCGCAGCAGCGACAAAAGGTTCTGCGGCATCTCGTTGGCCTGGGAGAGGACGGCGATGGCCGCCTGGGTCAGCACCTTGGTGGACGCCAGCTTCGCCTGCTCCGCGGCGACGTCCACGTCCATGATCGCCGACTGCGCCGCCTCGGTGTTCTCGATGGTGGTGGCGAGCATGGCGCCGCGGAATTCGAAGCGCGAGATCAGGGCGCCCACCTGGGCCCGGGAGTTCGACAGGGTCTCCACCGCCGTGTCCAGGGCGGTCAGGGCGGCGCCGGCCGTGGCGGCGGTGGTGACGTCCAGCGCATTGATGGCGAGGCCGGTGGCGCTGACGTCGGCGATGGAGACGGTGATGACGTCGGTCGCCTCCGTTCCCACCCGGAAGTCGATGCCGGTCGCCCAGTTGCCGGTGCCGTCGAGCAGCGGGTCGTCGTTGAAGCGGGTGCCGCTGGCGATGCCGCTGATTTCTTCGATGAGCTGCTGGAACTCGGCGTTCAGATAGCCGCGCTCGGTGTCGGTCACCGCCCCCGACATGGCCTGGGTGGCGAGCGAACGCATGCGCTGCACGATGTCGGAGATCCGCGACATGCCGCCGTCGGCGGTCTGAAGGATCGAGGACCCGTGGGACGCGTTGGTTGCCGCCTGTTTCAGCACCGTCACGTCGGAGATCAGCGAGGTGCCGACCGCCAGGCCGGCCGCATCGTCCGACGCCTTGGTGATGCGCGAACCGCTGGCGATCTTCGACACCGAATTCGCCTGGTTCTCGGAATTGATGTTGAGATAGCGCAGGGCCGAATTGGCCGCCGTGTTGGTCGAGATGACGGGCATGATTTCAGTCTCCTGGATGGGCGGGCCGGCCGCGGGGCCGGCCCGGCGGCGGAAGGGTCGACGAAGCCGGCCCTTGCTGTTTCCACGGACGGACGGGGGAAAGCTGGCGCGGTTTTTTCCGGCCGTATCAGAGGTACTTCAGCAGATTCGTCGTCTCCAGGGTGCGGATCAGGCTCAGGGTTGCCTCAAGCGAGGTCCGGAGCTGCGACGCGCGGGTCGCCGCCTCGGCCAGGTCGATGGCGCGCACGTCGTCCACCCGGGTTTCCAGGACGAGCTGTTCCTCCAGATGACGGTCGATGGTGCGTTCCAGCGTCGCCGACGTGGCACCCAGGCGCGTCTGCACCACCGTCAGCGCGTCGGACGCCGCGTCCGCCAGCTCCGCCGCCTCGTTCACCCGGTCGGTGTCGATCGGGTCCGTCGGCATGGTGGCGAGCAGGTTGATGGCGCGCAGCGCCTTCTCGATGGCCGGGTTGTCGGCCGTTACCCCGTATTCGAGGATCAGGTCGTCGGAGGCGCGGAACAGGGCGATGGTGCCGTCGCCGGAGTAATAGCCGGTGTCGGGGCTCGACGGGCTGGGGGGCGGGGGATAGACGGTGCCGTTCACGCTGACCGGCGCGCGGTCGGTGACGGCACCGGCGAACAGGTAGCGGCCTTCCAGTTGGGTGTTGAGCAGGGCGGCGAACTCCTCCAGCAGGGCGGCCGCCTCACTGCGGATGCCCTCGGCCCCCTTGCCCGCGGCTCCTTGCAGGCTGGTGACCAGGGCCTCGACCCGGTTGGTGAGGTCGATCATGCCGCCGACCGCACTGTGCATGGCCTGGATGCGGCCGTTGACCACCTCGCCCTCGTCCACGTACCGTTCGGAACGGCGGTAATAGCTCTCCAGGTTGATCAGGCGGCCGCTGTCGTCGGCGATCCCCTTGTAATCGGTGGATTTCAGGCCCGTTGCCGCCTGCACCTGAGCGGTGGCGGTGTTGGCCTCCGCCTTCAGCATGTACCGGACGAGCTGGGACTGGTGATGGGCGGTGGCAACCCGTTCCATGGTGTCCTCCTATCGCACCGTGCCGAGCGCGGTGTCGAACATGTCCCGCACCGCCTGCATGACCGCCGCAGCGGCCTGGTAGGCCGTTTGCAGGGATTGGATGGCGGCAAGCTCCTCGTTGAGGTTGACGCCGCTTTGCGAGGCGAGCCGGCCGGCCAGCCCGTCGGTGTAGGCGCTCTGCGCCTCCAGGCTCGACGCGGCGCCGGCGGCGGCGGTGGCGATGCCCTGGACGATGGCGCCGGCGTAGCCGGCGAACCCGGTGGTGCGCGCCGGCAGGCCGCCGGCGGCGGGAAAATCGACGGTCCCGGAGAACGCCGCACTCAGCGCCTGCGCGATGGTGGCGTCACCCCTGGCGAGCGCGGTGCTCCCCGCCGTCAGGCCGGCGTCCGTGGACAGGGTACCCGCCGCCAGCCGGCTGCTGTCGGCGGCGATGGCGGCGGACACGTTCAGATCGCCGGCGCCGCTGCCGGCCAGCAGATCGTTCATCCCGAACCAGGCGGAGAATCCCTTGCCGCCGGGGCCGACCGCATCGTCGATCCCGGCGAGCGCCACCCCGTTCGCGGCGTCGTCGGCGGTGAGCACCAGCTTGCCGTCGGCCGACAGGGAGGCGGACAGGCCGGGCACCGCGTCGAGGGCGTCGATGGCGTCCTGCACGGTGGCGAAGCCGGACAGATCGAAGTCCTGCACGGACACGGCGGTGCCGTTGGCTCCGGTCACCGCGACGCGCAACGTGCCGGAGGCCGACAGGGCGTCGCCGGCGGTGACCGTGCGGGTGCCCGTCAGGGTCTGCGGCGCCGGCACCGCGGTTCCCCGGTTGTGGATGTCGTTGAGCGTGTCCTTCAGCGCCAGCGCCAGGGTGTCGAGGCTCGCCTGCTGTGCCGGCAGGGTCTCGTCCCGCAGGGTGATCAGCGCCCCCAGCGTGCCGGACCGGATCGCCGCGGTGGCGTCCTTGCCGTCGACGGTGATGGGGCTGAAGGTGGTTCCGGGGCCGACCGACGCCGCCGGCGTGTAGGACAGCCGGTGGACGGAGGAGTCCAGCAGCGCCGTTCCCGACGCGGTGGCGATGCGCACCTGTCCGTTGGCATCGGTCTGATAACGGATGTCCAGGTGGCCGGCGAGATCCTGCAGCGCCAGATTGCGCCTGTCTTCCAGGTCGGCGGTGTCCTTGCCCAGGGCTTTGGCTTTGACGATCCGGTCGTTGAGGTCGGCAATGGTGTCCAGGTTCCGGTTCACCGCCTCCACGGTGGTGGCGATCTCGTTGTCGACCTGATCGCGCATCGATTGGACCGTGGCCGAGGCGGAGCGCAGGGATGCCGCCACATTCGCCAGATCCTGAACGACCACCGCTTTGGCGCTGCCGCTTTCCGGCGAGGTGGCGAAGGTGGCGAGCGCGTTCGCCAGGGTGTCGATCATCGCCGCCGTCCCGGTGCCGGAATCGACGGTGCCGAGGGACGATTGCAGCCGGTCCAGCCACTCGCCGGTGGTCTGCGCGGCGCCGAGGCCGGTCCTGGCGGCCACCAGCGTCTTCATGAGCTGCAGGTCGATCGTGCTGCCGATGCCGGTGACGTCCACCGACGACACCCCGTTGCCCGTGCCGCGGGCGGCCACGGTGGCCGTCTTGCGGGTGTACCCCTCGGTGTCGACGTTGGCGACGTTCGCCGAGGCGACCGACAGGCCCACCTCGTTGGCCCGCAGCGCCGCGTTGGCGATGCTGCCGGCAATGCGCAGGGACATGGCGGTAATCCTTCCTTCAGACGGCCGGAAAAAGATCCGTTCCATTGGTTTCCGGCCGTGAGACCCGACAGATCAATGCTTTGCATTGATCGATAGGGTGATACCGACGGCATCATTCTGATGCCGTCGGTATCAGACGGTGATCCGCAGGGCGGACCGGGCCGGCGCCCGGGCACGCAACGCCTCGCCGATGGCGTCACGGTGCGCCTGCGCCACCCGCGCCGCGGCGGCGAGCGTGCACACCGACCGCGCGGTGCCGGCCAGCGGACCGGATGCGGCGGCCAGCGTGGCGGCCTGTACGGCGGCGCGCACGTCGGGCGGGACGCGGGCGCTGCGGCCGGCGCTCAGCGCCTCGCGCAGCGCGTCGCCCCGGGCGCGCAGCAGCATCTGCATGGAGCCCGCCGCCAGCAGGGCGTCGCGCGCCCGCCCCTCGGCCGCGGCGCGGGCGGCGCGCCCGGCGTCGTCGGCAAGGCGGGCGACGAAATCGGCGATCTCCGCGACGGGATCCGGGCGCAGGGTGTCGGGAATCCGGGGACGCAGCGTCGGTGCCATGGCGTGTCCTTTCCGTGGTTGGGGTATCAGCGCCGCAGGCTGCCGGTGCGGCCGTAGACGACGGCCGCGGCTCCGGCCGCGGCGGTGCGGCGCAGCCGCGCCCCCACCGCGCCGTGCTCGGCCAGCAGCCGGCCGCGCAGATCCAGCAGATCGTCGATCAGGGCCAGGCGCTCGGCCGGGGGCGCGGCGGTGCCGCGGAGGTGGCGGGCGACCCGGTCCTCCAGGCGCCGCAGCTCGCCCATCAGGCGCCGTTCGGCATCGGCAGGGTCGGCAGAGGGGGTGTCCATCGCCCGGACCTCACCGCTTCGTGGCGAGCAGGGTGTCGATCATCTCCTGGGAGGTCGTCACCACCTTGGAGGCGGCGGTGTAGGCCTGCTGGGCGACGATCATCCGGCTGAACTCGTCGGTCAGTTCGACCGTGGAGCTTTCCAGGGCGCTGGCGGTGATGGAGCCGGCCTTGCCGTCGCCGGCGGTGCGGAGCTGGTAGGCGCCGGCCTCGGCGGTGGCCTTGAAGAGGTTGCCGGTTTCGCTGTCCAGGCCGTTTGGATTGGGAAAGGTGGCGATGGGAATCTGATAGATCGCCCGGCTCTCGCCGTTGTCGAACACCGCCCGGACGATTCCGTTCTCGTCGATCCGGGTGCCGGAGAAGGTGCCGGGCTTGTAGCCGTTCTGCCGGTTCTCCAGGTCCAGCGCCGGCTTGGAGGCGCCCGACGCGTACTGGGTCAATCCATCGGCGCGTCCGGCGGTGCCGAGGTCGAGGGTGACGGTGCTGTCGCCGGCGCCGGTCGTCCATCCCGTCACCGTGATCGTCGGCGGGTCGGGATCCATGGTGGCGAGCGAACCGTCGGCGTTGAACGTGATGTCCACGGGGAAGCCGCCGATGGTGCCGGTGGTGACCGTGGAATCGGTGGGTTTGGTCGGGTCGTTGGCGCTCAGCGACCAGGAATTCTCCCCGGTCTTCGTCCAGGTCAGGGTGACCGCGTGGCTGTTGCCCAGCGAGTCGAACATCTCCACGTCGTAGGTGAAGCTGTCGCCGGCGTCGGCGTCGGACGGCAGATTGCCGTCGATCGCCATCTCGGTGGTCGCTTTGGGCGTTCCCGTGATGCCCGTGACCTTGACCGCCGTCAGGCTGTCGACCGACCCCTTGTTGCCGGCAATGACCTTGCCGTTTTCGTCCAGCGCCCAGCCGTAGAGATAGACGCCGTCGCTGTTGGTCAGATAGCCGTTGGCGTCGGGGGTGAAGGAGCCGTTGCGGGTGTACATCACCCCGCCGTTGGCGGAGGAGTTCGACACCACGAAGAATCCGTCGCCACTGATCGCCAGGTTCGAGGTGGTCGAACTCGACTGGATGTCGCCCTGACGGCCTATGTTGCGGTAGTTGGAGGCCAGGACGCCGCCGGTCTGGGTGTCGACCGACGTCGTCTTGTTGAGATAGGAGGTGAAGTTGGTGCCGGTGCCCTTGAAACCGACCGTCGAGGAGTTGGCGATGTTGCCGGAGATCGAGCTGAGCGCCTTGCCCTGGGCCATCAGGCCGGAGGTGGCGGTGTAGAGAGCGCTGGAAATGCTCATGGTCGCACCCGTTGCAGGCCGGAGGGATCAGGACAGCGAAACGACGTCGTCGATGCGGACATCGACGCCGCCGACGCTGAGCGTGGTGGCGGAGCCGGAAGTGTCGACCGAGGTCACGGTCCCCTTGATGCGGGTCTCGGTGCCGATCGTCGCTCCGGAGGCGTCGCGCGCCGTCACGGTCAGCGTGTAGGCTCCGGAGGAGTGTTTGGTGCCGTCGCTGCCGGTGCCGTCCCAGGTCAGCGTGTGGCTGCCCTGCGCGGTCTCCCCGTCGGCGCGGTAGACCACCGTCCCGTTCGCGTCGGTGACCGTCAGCGACACCGACGCGGCGGCGGAATCCAGCTCATAGACCCAGGTGGCGGAGCCGTTCTGCAGGGCGGTGGTGTCGCCTTTCGCTTCGATGGTGCGGCCGAGATAGCCGATGGCGGCGATGCCGGACCCGATCCGGGAGACCGCGGAGTTGAGGCTGTCGAGCTTCTTGCCGTTGGCGACGTCCTGTTCCAGGGATGCGAGCTGGACGAGTTGGCTGGTGTACTGGGAGGCGTCGACCGGGTTGGTGGGATCCTGGACCTCGAGCTGCTTGAGAAGCAGGGTCAGGAACGACTGATAGTTCTCGGCCAGGGACGCCGATGAGCTTTTCGTCGAGGACGCCGTCTGCGTCGTGGCGGTGTTGTTGTCGACCTGCATGGATGGTCTCCGGGGTGCAGCGTCCCGTTCGCGCAGGGCAGGGCCTGCGCGTCGCCGGGACGGTGTGTCGGCTGGCGGGGGGCTGCGGCTGCGCCTTTGCCCCATGTTCCGAAGCGTTTCACGCACCGGGCCGGAAAAGCTGGCGCACTTTTTTAACGGGGTGCGCGGGACATTTTCCGCGCCAGCTTTCGGGGTGCCGTCCGTGACACGGTGAGACACGCAACCGAAGGAACCGGATGATGGTGACCGACGACCACGAGGCGATGACCGGCAACATGCTGCTGCACGTCAACCTGCTGGCCCTGCGGGCGCTGCTGGTCAAGTTGATGGAAGAGCGGTTCCTCGCCACGGGCGACCCGGCCGGCAAGGCGGACGAGTGGCTGAGCCTGTTCGGAGCGGCGGCCGACCGCATGACCTTTCCGGACGCGACGCCGGAGTGGAGCGACCTGGCGGCGCAGGAGTTTCGCGACATCCTGGTGCAGATGATCGACCAGGCGCGCGCCCTGGCGATGCGCCGCCCCGCCACCGACCCCGCCGCCGCCGGCGTCCGCCGTCCCCGCGCCGCCTGAGGCGCGGGGGGCGTCCCGTCAGATGGACAGGCGCCTGGCGATGCGCGCGGGGACGGCGCGGATGATCGTCACGCGTCGGGGGCGGATTTCGGTGATGTCTCCCCCATGGTCTCAGGCAACGGGACCTCCGGGAATCCCGTGCGGTGGGCCTATCCGGAATTTCGTGCTCGGCGGGGCGGATTTCATTTTCAGGCGGTCATCGCCTTTGCGAACCGCTCGCCGAAGATGACGGCCATCTGTGCCTTGGCGGCCGTCCATTCCCGCGGCGGCATCTTCCAGTCTTTCTCGGCGCGGTTCAAGACGAGAAACAGGAGCTTCAGGGCGGCCTCGTCGTTGGGGAAATGCCCCCTGGCCCGCACCGCCCGACGCAGCTTGGAGTTCAAGGCCTCGATGGCGTTGGTGGTGTAGAGGATACGTCGAACCTCGCGGGGGAAGGCGAAGAAGGGGATGACCTCCTGCCACGCCCGGCGCCACGCCTTGCCGATGGCCGCGTATTTTTCGCCCCAGGGACCGTCTTCGAAGGCGCTCAGGGCCACCTCGGCGGCCTTGTCATCGACGGCGTCGTAGACCGTCTTCAGCGCGGCGGCGATGGCCTTGCGGTCCTTCCAGGACGCGAACTCCATGCTGTGGCGCAGCAGGTGGACGATGCAGGTTTGGACGATCGTCTCGGGATAGGCGGCGGCGATCGCTTCGGGAAAGCCCTTCAGCCCGTCGACCACGGCCAGCAGGATGTCCTCCACGCCCCGGTTCTTCAGCTCATTGAGAACGCGCAGCCAGAACTTGGCGCCTTCGTTCTGTTCGATCCACAGGCCCAGCACCTCCTTGGTGCCGTCGGCCCGCACGCCGATCGCCACATGGATGGCCTTGTTGCGCACCAGGCCCTCGTCCCGGATCTTGACCCGGATGGCATCCAGGAACACCAGCGGGTAGATCGCCTCCAGGGGCCGGTTCTGCCACGTCGTCACCTCCTCGATCACCGCGTCCGTCACCGTGGAGATCAGGTCGGCCGAGACCTCGATGCCATAGAGCTCCCGCAGGTGCCCCGTGATCTCCCGCGTCGACATACCCCGCGCGTACATCGAGATGATCTTCTCGTCGAAGCCGGGGAAGCGGCGCTGGTACTTGGCGATCAGCGCCGGATCGAACGTTCCCGTCCGGTCGCGTGGGATGGACAGGTCCATCGACCCGCCCTCGGTCAGCACCGTCTTGCGGCCGTAGCCGTTGCGACGGTTGCCGCTCTCGTCACCGGCCAGGTGATGATCCAGTTCCGCCTTCAGCGCCCGCTCCGTCAGCGCCTCCTTCAACTGGTCGAGCAAGCCGTTCTGCTCGAACGCCGTCTTGGCATCCGCCCCCGCCAGCAGTTGGTCGAGGATCGCGTCGGGGATAACCGGCTCTTTGCGTCGCGCCATTCTGGGTCTCCTTCTGCTTCAGGATAACCCCGCCGAGCACGAAATTCCGGATAGGCCCGGTGCGTTCACCGGAAGGCTGACGACGAAGCGGGCACCGCCATTGCGTGCATCCTCAGCCGTCAGGGAGCCGCCATTCGACTCGACCACCATTTTCGAGATCGCGAGACCGAGCCCCGAACCTCCGGTGTCGCGGCTGCGCGACGTTTCAAGCCGCACGAATGGTTCAAAGACACGCTCCCGCTCTTGGACAGGGATGCCCGGCCCGTTGTCCTCGATAATGATGAGTGCGCGGTCTTCGCTGCGTAGGAGCGTGATCCACGCCTGTCCCCCATAGCGTATCGCATTCTCAGCGATGTTGCGCACAGCCCTTTTCAGGCTGGCTTGCCGAGCTTCAACGATGACGTCATCCGTAATGGACGCGCTCGCATCGCCACCCGCCTCCCGCAATTCATCGACCAGGTGTCCGAGCATCCGACCGAGGTCCACACGAACCATCGGCTCTGCGGTCCCCGCCCCGCGTGCGAGAGCGAGAGCCGATTCAACGAGGGTCTGCATCTCATCCAGGCAGTTGCCCATGCGCTCCCGCGTTTCCTCCTCGTCGACCATTTCGAGTCTCAGGCGCATGGCGGTGATCGGAGAGCGAAGGTCATGGCCGAGTGCCGCCAGCATGGTTGCTCGCTCCGCAAGCAGCCTGGTCAGCCGGTCCGACATATCGTCGAAAGCCGTCGCGAGGCGCCGCACTTCGTCGGGTCCCGAGCCCCCCATCGGTTGAACCGCGCCGCCTCGCCCGAGGCGTTCAGCATTCTCAGCAAGCTGTTGCAGCGGGCGCGAAATGCGCCCGACGAGCACCCACACGACGGCGATCACTGCCGCGCCCGTCAGGAGCATCGAGGCAAGGGCCGGCCACGCCCATTGCAAAGGCGGTCCTCCGGTATCGATGCGCGCATTCAGCCATCGCCCGTCTCGCAGGGAGGCGGAAACAGCGAGCTGATAGGGGTCGTCATCCTCGTCGTGGCTCAAGCCGGTCGGCAGGGCCGCCATCGCTTCACCTTCAATCAGAGCCAGACGGACCGACCGCTGAGGCGAAGCCGCGAGGACGCTCCGGATGTGCGCCGACGGGAACGAGAGCGGGTCGGCGCCGGGGGCATCCGAAAGCGCACTGCGGTCGATGCTCAGCCGGAAATCGAGCGACTCCGCGGCTTGCATGATGGCGGAGTGCCTATCGCCCGGCGCTGCCTCGAGCGCATTGGCGACCGTCAGGACACGGCTGGTGCCGTCCTTGGCCAACGTTGCGAGAATCGAGTCGCTTCGTTCCTTGATGAACAGCCAGACGCTGAGACACTGCACGAGGGCCAATGCCAGGAGCAGAAGTGCGACAAGCTGGCCACGGATGGATCGCGGCCTTTCGAAACGGATTTTCACGTGTTCTCCGTGACGTCGACCATGAAACAGTACCCGCCGCCTCTGACCGTTGCGATCAGTTCGGGGCTTGTCACGTCCCGTTCGATTTTTCGCCGCAGGCGGCTCACCTGATTGTCGATTGCCCGATCGAATAGGGTCGCCTCGCGCCCGCTGGTCAGGTCAAGCAGCCGATCGCGTGATAAAACCATGCGGGGACGTTCGAGGAAGGCTACAAGAAGCTGATAGTCGCCCATTGTCAGGGCCACTTCCTTGTTATCCTCATCGATCAGGATACGGCGATCGACATCGAGCGTCCACCGGTCGAAGCGCAAGCGCTTGCCGCCATATGGCCCGCCGAGCGCCACCTGCGGGCGTTCCGTTCGGCGCAGGATCGCCTTGATGCGCGCAAGGACCTCTCTGGGATTGAAAGGTTTGGCGAGATAGTCGTCGGCGCCGAGTTCGAGGCCGATGATCCTGTCGGTGTCCTCACCGAGCGCGGTCAGCATCAACACGCCGACGTCACGTTCAACACGGAGACGGCGGCAGGCAGAGAGGCCATCTTCGCCAGGCATCATGATATCAAGCACGACGAGATCGAAACGGCTTTCGGCCATCGCTTTGTCCATTGCCTTCGTGCTCTCGACGGCGGTGGCGCGAAAACCGTTCCGCTCGAGATAGCGCTTCAGCGCGTCCCGGATCTCGCGATGGTCGTCCACGATCAGGATGTTCGGTGTCGTTGTCATGACGCAGAGATTACCTGAAACCACGCTCAAGACTTAGCCAACTTTTTGTAATCTGCTGTCGCAAATCGGAATTTTGCGACACTCGATTACATTTCCGCCGCCCGTCCGGCACACGGCCGCGACGCTGCCACACTACACTCAAGCCGTCACGACACGCCTTATGTTGTCGAAGCGCAATGAACAGGCTTGGAGAACAGACGAGTGGCAGACAGAGCTTCCGATCATCTTCCATCGTGCCTCCAGAAGTGCGCGCTGCGCTCGTCTGCATCCGGCATTGAGCAGGGCGAGGACCGCGCCGTCGGAGAGCCGGCGAACGGTGTCGCGGCGGACCTCGCGATCAGCCGCCGGACAACCCTGAAGGGGCCGGTTGCCGTGGCGGCGTTCGGAATACTTGTTGACGATCACGCCGTTGCGCAAGGCGACGGAGCAGCGCACGAACCGGTCGTACCCGAACCAAACAGGGCTATCCTCAGGACAAAGGTCAACGGACAGCCCGTCCATCTGACGATCGACGCGCGCGCATCACTTCTGGATGTCTTGCGGGATACCCTGGGGCTGACGGGAACGAAAAAAGGTTGCGGCCAGGGTCAATGCGGCGCCTGTACCGTGCATGTTGATGGTCAGAGAATCCTGTCCTGCCTGACCTTCGCTGCCTGGGCCGACGGTCGCGAGATCACCACCATCGAGGGGATTGGCAGCGGTGGCGAGTTGCATGTGATGCAGCAAGCCTTCATCGACCATGACGCTCTTCAATGCGGGTACTGCACACCCGGCCAGATCATGGCTGCCATAGCCTGCGTGAACGAGGGGCACGCGAATTCACCTGAAGAAATACGCGAATTCATGAGCGGGAACCTCTGCCGATGCGGGGCCTATCCGGGCATCGTCGCTGCGATCGCGGACGCGGCCGCAAAAATGAGGAGGGGCTGATGGAACCGATAGCCTACAGCGTCCCAACCAGTGCCGAGCAGGCAGTAAGCGAGCTTATGTCCGAAGCCGGTGCATGCTACGTTGCCGGCGGAACGTCACTTTTTGATCTCATGAAGCTCAGGGTGGAACGTCCCAGCCGGCTGATCGATATAACGCGCATTGGGTATGATGCGATCTCGACGTCGGGCTCCGAATTGCGCATCGGCGCGAATGCGACGATGAGCAATGTCGCGGAAAATCCGACCATTGCGCGCGACTACCCGATCCTGACGGAAGCCCTGCTGAAGGGTGCTTCGCAACAATTGCGCAACATGGCGACCGTAGGAGCGAACCTGCTCCAGCGGACGCGGTGCTCGTATTTCCGGCACGGAGCCGGCGCAATCGCCTCGGCAGGCAGCATCTATCCCTGCAACAAGCGCGAGCCGGGAAGCGGCTGCGCGGCCATCGGCGGTCTCGATCGTACCCAGGCGGTTCTCGGCGTCAGCGGCGCCTGTACGGCTGTTTCTCCGGGCGATTGGCCGGTCGCGCTGACCGCGCTTGATGCGCGCATCAATATCTTTGGGCCGAACGGTCGGCGCGACCTTCCCGTCTCGGGTCTCTACCGCCTGCCGGGAAACACTCCACACCTCGAGTTCGACCTCAAACGCGGCGAGTTGATCACCGAGATCATCATTCCCAAGACCGCTTCCGGCTTGCATTCAACGTACCACAAGGTCCGTGATCGGGAATCCTATGCCTTCGCCCTTGCATCCGCGGCAGTGGCGTTGGAGCTGAACGGGTGGAAGATCGAGCACGCGCATGTGGCGCTCGGCGGGGTTGCGACCCGGCCCTGGCGAGCCCCCGAGACGGAGCAATTCCTGATTGGCAAGACCATCCGTCGCGAAACAGCCCTGGAAGCAGCGCGGCTTGCTTTCGTCAACGCACAGCCCGGCCGCCACAATGGCTTCAAGGTCGAACTCGGCATCCGCACACTCGCGGATGCATTGATGATTGCTTCCGAAAGAACGAGGACAGTTTGATGTCCATCGAAAAACTGCCCGATCGCGAGCGGATTGATGCCTTCGACAAGGTGCGTGGCGCGACCAGGTACGCGGCGGATTTCCAAAGTCCGGGCATGCTCCATGCTGTGCTCGTCCCCTCTCCCATCGCCAAGGGAACGGTCGTCCGGATCAACGAGACCGATGCGCTGGCCGTCCCCGGCGTGCTGCGACTGCTTACGTCGAAGGATTTTCCGGAGCCGGATCCAGATTTCGAAGCCCCAACCGGCGAGGATGACGAAGACGAGGAGGAGGGCTTTTCTGCTCCTTCCACCGTCGTCGACGTGATTGCTTATCGTGGTCAACCGATCGCAGTGGTCATCGCGGAGACGCTCGAGGCCGCGATCGAGGGCGCGGAGAAAGTCACGGGTGAATACGAGGAAGAACCTTTCTCGGTTGTGATGGAGAGCCCGGGCGCTCGTCGTGAACCCATCGATGAAGAGATCACCTCGGGGAATGCGGCGGAAGCCTTCGGCCGCGCCTCTGTGGTCGTGGACGAAACCTATGTTTCACCAACCCAGCATCACAATCCGCTCGAGCTGCTGGGCGCGATGGCGGTGTTCGAGGACGGACGGCTGACCATCTACGACACGACGCAGCATACGATGGGCGTCAAGAACGCCATTGCCGCCTCGCTATGGATCGACCCGGCCAGAATCGACGTGAAGAGCACCTCGATCGGCGGCGGCTTCGGCCAAAAAGCCCACGCTTACGGCTACTCGGTGATCGCAGCGCATGCTGCCATCCTGACCGGCAGGCCGGTCAGGATTGTCATCCCGCGCGGCCATATCTTCCATATCGCGTCCTACCGGCCGAAAAGCGTGCATCATGTTCGCCTCGGCGCCGATTCCAGCGGCAGGATGATCGCGGTCCGGTATGTCGCCGAGCATGAGAATTCGCTCGCAGGCGGATTGTCTCCCGCCGAGTACCATGAGGGAACGCCCAGACTCTATGACATTGCGAACTACCATGGCGGCGGCATACAGGTTCGTCTGGACCGGCCGGATGCCGGGTTCATGCGATGCCCGTTCCCGCATCAGGCATGTTTCGCCTTCGAGAGCGCGGTCGATGAGCTCGCTCACAAGCTCGGGATGGATCCCGTCGCGCTTCGCCTGCAGAATGACGGACAAATTGATCCGATGTCCGGCAAGCCGTATTCCTCCCGGTTCGTCACCGAATGCATCACGGAGGGTGCGCGCCGTTTCGGCTGGTCACAGCGATCGCGCGCCCCCGGTTCGATGACCGCTCCCGACGGGACGCAAATCGGCTGGGGCATGGCGCTCGGCAACTATCCGTCTTCGATGTCGCCCGCAATCGCGACCTTGCGCATAACCGCGAATGGCAAGACACGCATTGCGATTTCCGGCCATGAAATGGGACAGGGCATCAAGACGACGATCGCCAACGTCCTGCTCGATGGGTTGGACATCGATCCGATGGGGCTGGAGGTCGTTGTCGGCGACACGAGCGCAGCACCGCAGCACCAGACGGCCGGCTCGTGGGGCACGGCCGGATGCGTGCCGGCGACCTTCAAGGCGGTCACGCACATGCAGGCAGCCCTGCGAGAGCTCCTGGATGGCAGGTCCGTGCCGGGCAGCATCCACCGGCAACTGGCCACCATCCGGCGCCCCTACCTGCAGGTTGAGGTTTCCGAAGTCGCACCGGGCCAGGCTCCGGAGGCGCTGGAGTATCTTCGGGTGAGTGGCGATGCGACGGCCGGACCGGAGTATCCCGATTTCACGTCGATGAGCTGGATTGCCCATTTCGTCGAAGTCCGCGTCGAACCGACCACCCGCCGCATCCGGATGCCGCGTTGCGTCAGCATCGTCGATTGCGGTCGCGTCATCAGCCCGCGCACGGCGCGAAGCCAGGTCCATGGCGGCGTGGTCTGGGCCTTCAGCGCAGCCTTGCGGGAAGCAACCGAGATCGATCCCCGCTACGGAGGCTATCTCAACAGCGATCTTGCCGAATACCTCGTCGCCGTAAACGCTGACATTGGCGAAATCGAGGTCGGTTTCGTCGACAAGCCGGACCCGTTGGCCAATTCCACCGGGCTCAAGAACCTTGGTGAGGTCGTGATGGCCGGAGCATCGGCAGCGATCGCGAACGCCATCTTCCATGCGACCGGCACGCGCCTGCGCTCGATGCCGTTTCGGATTGAGGATCTGCTATAGCAATCGCCGCAGAATCGCCGATAGGCCGTGTGCGGTCCGGTCCGAGCGTTCGATGGTCACGGTGGAAGAACCGTGCGGGCCGCGCATCGGTCACCGCCACGCCGGTGCGAAAGCAGCCGCAACCGCTGCGAATAGCCCGGATCGTGGATCTGGCATACACATAATGCGACGATTTCACCGCATGTCAGGCTTGAGCCGTTGATCACCTGGCCGCTCAGCACGGACCTTCACTGCCATCGGTCGAGACAAGAACATGAAACGACAGGCCGGACACCTCATCACCACGCTCCTTCTTGTGGCTGCCGCATTGGGATCGGCGATGATAGGAGGGTGCACCGTGCGAGGGGCCGCTGCGGAACTCATGGACAATTCCTCAGGTTTCCGGACCCATATCGAGACTGCCCGGGAACGGGTTCGGGCGCATCGCAATTTCCAGACGCAGAATCCGGACGGTGAAGTCGAGTGGAACATCCCATTCGAGCTTCGTCCGGCCACGCCAACCACCAAGGCTATCCTGCTGGTGCATGGATTGGGCGATTCGCCGTGGTCCTTCATCGATGTGGCGCACGATCTGGCCAATCGGGGCTATGTGGTGCGCACGCTGTTGCTGCCGGGACATGGCACCAAGCCTGCCGACCTGATCGGCATCCGGCTGGAGGACTGGCAACGGCTGGTCGGTGAACAAATCCGCCTGCTCCAGATGGAGTTCGCCGACGTCTGGCTCGGAGGCTTTTCGACCGGCGCCAACTTGGTGCTCGACCATGCGTTGGGCGACCCCCATATTCGTGGACTGGTGCTGTTCTCCCCGGCATTCCGCTCGAACGAGATCTTCGACTGGGCCACGCCGTGGCTCGTTCATGTGAAGCCCTGGCTGCTCTCTCCCGAGAGACATCCGCTGCAATCACCGCTGCGCTATCACATCGTGCCCACCAATGGCCTGGCCCAGTTCTACCGCAGCAGCGTGGCGGTCCGGAAGCACCTGAGGCATCGAACCTTCGATCGTCCCGCGATCCTCGTGCTCGCAGAGCACGATTCCGTCGTCGACGTCCACCATGTGCGGCACCTGTTCAAGTGCCGCTTCACCCATGCGGCCAGCCGGTTGATCTGGTATGGAAACATCCCGCCCGAGGCTACCCCTTCGTCGCGGATCCTGGTGCGCACCGATGCGCTTCCACAGCAGCGCATCAGCCAGTTCTCGCACATGGGCATCCTGTTCTCGCCGGACAACGCACTGTATGGGCGCCATGGCAGCGAACGCATCTGCTTCAACGGACAGACGGATGAGGCCACGGCGCGCTGCCAGTCGGGTGAACCCGTCTGGTACTCCGACTGGGACTATCGGGAGCCGGGCAAGGTTCATGCGCGCCTCACCTTTAATCCTTACTTCGATTGGCAGTCGCAGGTCATTCAGGATGTACTGAATTCGACTGAAGACGTTGCCGCAAGAATTCCGGCCGCTTTCGCGCCGGCGTGCCGGTGACAGCGGGGCTGTCGCAGACGGTCTCCTCCCGCGAGTCCGTACGCGAGCGGGAGGCCAAGCTCGCTCCTTCGTTCACGGACGCCCGGCGCCGTGCCGCCGCCTGAGGCGCGCGGGGGGGCGTCCCGTCAGATCGACAGGCGCTTGAAGATGCGCTCGGGGATGGCGCGGATGATCGTCATGATGCCCAGCCAGAACCAGGGGAAGTACAGGACCTCCCGCCCCCTTGCGGCGGCGTCCAGGCAGGCGCGGGCGCAGGCGTCCGGCGGGGCGGCGAGCGGCACCGGCAGGCCCCAGGTCATGGCGGTGTCGAGGAAGCCGGGCTTCACCGTGGTGACCGTCACTCCCTTGCGGTGCAGGCGCGCCCGCAGCCCCTGCGCATAAGCGTGCAGCCCGGCCTTAGCCGAGCCGTAGATGTGGTTGGGCAGACGGCCGCGGTCGCCGGCGACGGAGCCCAGCACGACCACGCGGCCCCGCCCCTGCGCCTCCAGCACCGGCGCCAGATGGGCCAGCACCGACACCGCGCCGAGGTAGGTCGTGCGGATGCACGCCAGCGCGAGCGCCACGTCCGTCTCCATGGCCGTCTGGTCGGGCATCAGGGCGAAGGCGAGGAAGACGTTGAGGGTGCCGGGCGTCGCCTGCCGGGCCGCGGCGACGAAGGCGGCATGGGAGTCCGTGTCGGCGGCGTCGAAGGGCAGCACGCCCGCCGGCGTGCCGAAGCGGGTGCGCAGGTCGGCGGCGGTGCGCGCCATGTCGTCGCCGTCGCGGCCGGCCAGCAGCACGGCGTCGCCGCGCTCCGCCGCGGCGCGGGCGAAGGCGCGGGCGACGGCGGAGGAGGCGCCGAGGATCAGCCAGGTCTCACCGGTCATGCCGCGTCCTCCCGGATGCGCAGGCGCCGCGCCATGTCGGAGGACAGGCGGCCGTCGGGGTCGAGACGGGACAGCACGGCGCGGAAGTCCCCGAGGCGCGGGTGCATGGCGGCGAATCCGTCGGCCGACAGGGCGGAGTCCTTGGCAAGGTAGATGCGCCCGCCATGGTCGAGGGTGATGCGCTCCAGCCGCGCCAGCAGATCGGGGATGCCGGAGCCGTGGGGCAGGTCGAGCGCCAGGGTGTAGCCGCGCATGGGGAACGACAGCATGCCGCGCCCCTCGCCCCCCAGCGTCTTCAGCACGGCCAGGAACGAGGCGGCGCGGGCGGCGGAGATGGCCTCCAGCAGGCGGCCCACGCCGGCGCGGGCGTCGGCGTCGGGGATCACGCACTGGAACTGGTGGAAGCCGCGGCGGCCGTAGATGCGGTTCCAGTCGAGCAGGGAATCGAGGGGGTAGAAGAACCGCTCCATGGGCACCGCGCGCTCGCGCCCGCCCTCCGGCACGCGGCGCCGGTAGACGGCGTTGAACAGGCCCACCGACAGGGGGGTCAGGGCGAAGCCGGGAAACTCCACCGGAACCCGCCGCGGCCGGGGCGGGACCGGCGGGGCGGGGTCGTGGTCGGCGATCTCCCCCGTCTCCAGGATGCCGCGGCCCATGGCGCCGCCCTGCGCCAGCGCGTCGATCCAGCCGACGGAATGGGTGGCGGTGTCGCGCGCCGCGACGAAGGCGGCGAAGAAGTCGTCGAGGTCGCGAATACGCCGTTCGGCCACGCGCATGGTGCGCGACGGCGTGCGCACCAGCCGCACCGCGACCTCCAGGATCACGCCGGTCAGGCCGCAGCCGCCGATGGTGGCGGCGAAGACGTCCGGGTTCTCGTCCGGTGCGGCGCGCAGCGTCTCGCCGGACGGGAGCAGCAGCCGCAGCCACGCGGTGTGGTCGCCGAAGCTGCCGACGCGGTCGTGGTTCTTGCCGTGCACGTCGTTGGCGACGGCGCCGCCCAGCGTGGCGAAGGCGGTGCCCGGCGTCACCGGGACCAGCCAGCCCTTCGGCAGGAACACGCGCATCAGGTCGGCGAAGGTCACCCCGGCCTCGCACACCGCAATGCCGGTACCCTCGTCGAAGGACAGGATGCGGTCGAGCCGCTCCATCAGGATCAGCCGCCCCGTGCCGTTGACCGCCTGGTCGCCATAGCTGCGCCCGCGCCCGCGGGCCAGCACGCCACCGGCCGCAGCGACGCCGTCGGCCACGGCGGCCCGCACCTCCGCCACCCGCTCCGGCCGGGCGGCGGTCTGAGGCGCGCGGTCGCGCCGGCCCCAGCCGGGCAGGGCGATGGTCTTCCAGCGGCTCATGCCGTGATGCTCCTCTCTCCCGGACGCCCGGCGGCCGGGCGCCCGGCGACGCGCAGGGCGGCCGGCAGCGCCAGGAAGCCCAGCAGCACGGCGAACCACAGGGTCGTCAGGCGGATGACGGCGGTGGCCGCCAGCGCCACGTCGGCGTCGACCCCCACGGCCAGCAGCAGCCCCATCATGGTCGCCTCGGTGCCGCCCAGGCCGCCCGGCAGCATGGACGCCGCCCCGACCAGCATGGCGAAGGCGAAGATGAACACGCTCTGCGCCGGCGCCACATCGGCGCCCAGCGTCGCGAGCAGCCAGTGGAACGCCAGGCTCTCCGCCGCCCAGCCGGCCATGCTGAGCACCAGGGCGGCGGCGAACAGGCGCGGCGCGTAGAGCAGCGCGTTGCGGCGCAGGGCGGTCCGCAGACCCGCGAACAGCCGCGCCCCCCGCCCGGCCAGTTGGAAGCCGAGGCCGATCGCCCGGTCGAACAGCGCCGGCTTCAGCAGCATGGCGTTGGCCACCACGAGCGCCGCCAGGAAGACGAGGCTGAGCCACGCGTAGGCGGCGAAGCCGACGAGGCTGAGCAGGCACAGGGCCATGACCGCGTTGGCGTCGCCGATGCGGTCGCCGATCAGCAGCGGGGCCGAGCGGGCGTAGGGGATGGCGTGGCGGCGCTCCAGCAGCCACAGGCGCAGCGCCTCGCCGACCTTGCCGGGGGTGGTGGTGAGCGCGAAGCCGGCGGTGAAGAACAGCGCACTGTGCCCCGGCGGCACGCGGATGCCCAGCCGCCCCTCGAACAGGCGCCAGCGCAGCGCGCGCGCGGCGTAGTTGGCCAGCGACAGGGCCAGCAGGCCGGCCACCACCGCCGCGTCCAGCCGCGCCAGGTGCGCCGTCACCTCGCGCCAGCCGGTGGCGACGCCGGCGGCGGCGAAGGCACCCAGCGTCAGCGCCACCGCAAGCACCGTCAGGTGTTCGGCGCGGCGCAGGGAGGAGCGGGAGAAGGCCGGCACGGCGGGGATGGTCCTCTCAGAGGTAGAGGAGGATGGCGAAGGTGGCGATCCAACCGGCAACGGCGCCGATCATGAAGCCGTCGGTCAGCACGATCCGTGTGGGCGAACCGGACCGTTCCTCGACGAAGATGATCTGCAGATAGCGCAGGATGCCGGCAGCGACGAAGGGGATGGTGAGGTACAGTCGCTCGCTGCCCAGGCGCGCCATCACGTCCGTGTCAGTGGTGTAGATGGCGTAGGAGACGAGCAGGGCCCCGGCCGTTGCGGTGAACGCGGAATCCAGGAAGGGCTTGGAATACCCGTTCAGCGCTTGGCGGTGGGTGGCGTCGAGCTGCTTGACCAGGTCGTCCCGCCGCTTGGCCAGGGCCAGGAACAGGGCCAGCAGGAAGGTGCAGACGATGATCCACACGCTGGGCACCACGCCGGCCAGGAGCGCCCCGGCCTCCACCCGCAGGACGAAGCCGATGGCGATGATCAGCACGTCGATGATCGCCCTGTGCTTCAGCCCCAGCGAATAGCCGACGTTGAGCAGCAGATAGCCCGCGGCGACCGCCATGAAGGCGGGCGACAGCAGGGCCGCCCCGGCCAGCCCGCCGGCTGCCAGCACCGCCATCATCACCATGGCCGCCCCCGGCGTGACCGTGCCCGCCGCCAGGGGGCGCCGGCACTTGGTCGGGTGACGGCGGTCGACCTCCCGGTCGAGCCGGTCGTTCAGGATGTAGACCGCGCTCGCCACCAGGCAGAAGCACAGGGTGCCCAGCAGCACCGTCGCCACGGTTGCGGCGCTGACCGCCGCGGGCGTGAAGAACAGCGGCGCCGGGATGAAGCCGTTCTTGATCCACTGGTGCGGCCGCATCAGCCGCACCATACCGTTCAACCGCTCTCCCGCCGACACCCGGCGGGGCGGTGTGTAGGGGGGCGGCTCCGTGTCGGGCCGGTGGGAACGGATGGCAGGATCGGCCATGGATGGGCGTCGTCCACTCTCGCCACGGATGGAGACCCGGCATACCGCAGAAGGGCGGCGGAGGTAAAGGCGCCAGGATGGGAGGACGTGTCGCACCTCCAACGTCGAACGGCGGCGATCGCGGCGTCAGCCCGTGGCGCCCCTACTCGGCGGCGGCCGGGGGGCGACCGGGGCGGCGGGGGCGCAGGAAGGCGGTGAGCAGCAGCGGGTCGCGGTCAATGGCGCGGGCCGCGATGGTCACGGCGCGAGGCACCGGGTTGGTGGCGCTGCGATAATTGGTCCAGGTGTTGACGTGCACTCCGAACAGGTCGGCGGCTTCACGGTTGGACAGGCTGTGACGGCTCTGCCAGGCGGCCAGAGCGGCCGCGTCGAAAGCGGCTTGCTGTTCAGCCAGCAACTCAAGGTGCACGCTGTCGATGGACAGGTTTTCATCCCCGGCCCACTGGACGGTGTCGCCATCCTCGCCGATCTCCGGCCTCAGGAAGATGCCGGGAACGCGCAGGGCGGCGACGTCGTGCAGGCTGATCCAGCCGGCCAGATCGACGCAGACGCCGCCGCCGCTTTGCCAGCGCACGGTCAGCATGGTACCCGGCCCGGCCTCGACCGCGGCGATCAGCGGCACGGGGCGGGGATCGATACCGGTAATGACGTCATCGCTCATGGCGCCTGCCTCTCAGCGGATGGGGCTTCGGGATTGCAGCGGGTCCACTCGGCGACCAGGGTGGCGCGATTGGCGACGGCCCAAGCGGCGATCTCGGCCCACAGGCCGGAGGGCACGGAGCCGCGAAGGACGGCGACGGGGTCGATGCGCACCAGGGCGTTGACGCCCGGTCCCTTGACGTGGAAGTGAGGCGGGTTGTGGTCGCGGCCCTGGACGATGATTCGCACCGTCCCGATCGTCGCCAGCTTGCCCATGGTGTTCCACGCCCTTGATCTCGCAAACGTATCACAATTGATGTGTCTACTGCAACACATCAATTGTGGGTCCGCTGGACGTGCTGAGCGTGGCGGAGGTTGGACAGGACCGGCTGGTCACGTTGTCCCTTTGCGGCCGTATCCGTCCACGGACGCAGCATGCGGAACCCATATCGAACAAATTTCGGAAATTTTTCGAACGCGGCAAGCCTGCATTAATGAAAACAATCCCTTAAAGTCAATGCACGGTGCACACCATGCAGGGGTCGAACGAGCGCACCACGTGCTGCACCGCCAGCGGGGTGGTTTCGCCGGGGTGGACGGGGGCGCCGACCAGGGCGGCCTCCAGCGGGCCGGGAACGCCGTTCAGGTCGCGGGGCGAGAAGTTCCAGGTGGTGGGGGCGATGATCTGATAGCCGGCGATGCGGCCGCGCTCGATCCGCAGCCAGTGGCCGAGCGCGCCGCGCGCCGCCTCGGTCAGGCCGACGGCGCGGGCGGTGTCGGGGAGGGCGCCTTCGCTGCACCAGGGGCCGGCGGGGTCGAGGGTGCGGGCCCAGCCCTCCATCGCCACGGTGGTGCGGGCCAGCTCCAGCAGGCGGGCGACGACGCGGGCGGTCACGCCGGCACCGTCGCGGGCCACCAGCGCGCGCACCAGCGGGTGGCCGTCCGTCATCTGGCGGGCGACGGCGCCGGTCTCGTAGGGGCGGCCGTCCAGGCGCGGCGCCTTGCACCAGGTGTAGCCGTCGTCGTCGGGGTCGCCGATCGGCTCGGTCGAGCCGGCGAAGGGCGGGTGCGGCCGGTCCTGCCCGGCCATGCGGCTGTAGCGGTGGTGCTCGGCCACCGCCGCGGGGTCGAAGGGGGCGGAGCGGCCGTCGGCCACGGTGCCGCGGGCGTAGAGATGGCCGCCGCCGGGCAGCGGGTAGGCGCCATGGCTGAGGAAGCGGTCGTAGGCACGCCCCAGCCGCTCCAGCCCCAGGTCGGCGGCGATCTCCATGAACAGGCGGAAGTCGCCGGGCGGGCCGGCGGTCCGCCAGCGCTCCAGATCGTCGGTCCCGGCCAGCTCAGCCACCGCTTCCAGGCGGGCGCCGAACAGGGAGGTTTCCAGGAAGCGGCGGAAGGCCGCGAGGATGGCCATCAGGCGCACGCGGTCCCGGCCGTCCAGCGCCCGCGCCACGCCGCCCGGCCGCAGCGTCAGGGTGTGCGGCCACTTGCCGCCCATCAGCCCCAGCACGTGGAACAGCTCCGCCCGGGCCGCGATGGCGGCGCGCACGGCGCTGCCGGTGGCCGCCTTGAAGCGCGCCTCGGCGGCGGCGAACCAGGGCCGGCCGGCGTAGGGTGCGCGCGCGAAGTCGGGCATGAAGAACAGGTGGAAGTGGGTGAGGTGGTCGGCCACGTTCTCGGTGGCGGTCATCAGGTTGGTGGCGAGCAGCCCGTTGACGGGCATTCCCGCCCCCGGCCCCTGCGCCGCCGCCAGCGCCAGGGCCGCTGCGTGGCTCTGGGAGACCGAGCAGATGCCGCAGATGCGCGGTGCCACCACCAGCGCGTCCCCGGGCGCGCGGCCCTCCAGGATGCGCTCGAAGCCGCGGAACAGGGGGGCGTTGACGTAGGCCGCGGCGACGGCGCCGTCGGCCACCTCCAGCCGCACCTCCAGGTCGCCCTCGACCCGGTTGAAGGGGCCGACGATCAGGCGCGTCGGGGCCCCGTCCTTCGCTTCCGCGTTCTTCGGTTCCACGCCTCAGCCCTTGTTGGTGCTGCGGATCGACGGCGGCACGACGATGCGGTCCGCGGCGGCGTTGCGGCGCACCCGTTCCGGCGTCGCCGCCTTGGCGAGCGAGGCCAGCGCCACGAACCACGCCTTGGGCATGTCGGTGGGCAGGCCGACGGGGATGCCGGCGAAGGTGGGGGTGCGCTCGAAGGGATGCCCCGGCTCCTCGAAGCCGGGGGCGGTGCAGTTGATGCAGGCGTAGCCGCCGCGGGTGCACGACCCCTCGCCGTTCCACGGGCGGGTGTTGCAGTCCGCGTGGGCCCGGGTGCCGAGACAGCCCATGTGTTCCATCATGCAGCCGAGGTCGGAGTGCTTCTCGGCGCTGGCCTTGTACTCGTAGTACTCGTTGCGGGTGCAGCCGTGGTGGACCAGGTGGTCGGCGTAGAAGCGCGGCCGCTGGAAGGCGTCCAGCCCGTCCGCCCCCAGGGCGTCCCCGGCCAGCAGCATCAGCGTCTCGGTCACCCAGTTGGGGTGGGTGGGGCAGCCCGCCACGTTGATCACCGGCAGCCCGGAGCGCGACCGGAAGTCCGCCGCCAGGGCGCCGCCGCGCCGCGTTCCCTCGTACTGCAGGCCGCAGGCGTCGGCCACGTTGAGCCCGCCGGCGGTGATGCCGCCGAAGGCGGCGCAGGTGCCCACCGCCACCACGTGCCGCGCCTGCCCGGCCAGCTCGCGCACCCAGTCGATGGTGGGGCGCCCGGTGCCGGCCAGCACGTGGAAGCGCCCGGTGCCGTTGGGGCCGCGCAGCAGCGAGCCCTCGACGCACAGCACGTCCAGGGGCTCCCGCCCCGTGCGCACGGCGTCCAGCAGGGCCAGCGCCTCCGCCCCCGTCTCCTCCGACAGGCTGGGGTGCCAGAGCAGGCGGATGCCGGCGATCTCCAGCAGGGTCGGCAGATCGGGCGACTGGGCGCACAGCATGGACATGGTGCAGCCGCCGCAGCCCCCCGACTGGAGCCACAGCACCGACAGCGGACGATGGGTCATGACCGGTCCTCCCGGTGTCCGGCGGCGGGCAGCGTCAGGGTGAACAGGGCGCCGCCGCCGGGGTGGTTGCCGGCGGCAAGCGTGCCGCCGTGCTCGCGCACGAGCTGGTAGCTGATCGACAGGCCGAGCCCGGTGCCCTTGCCCACCGGCTTGGTCGTGAAGAAGGGATCGAAGACGCGCGCCAGCACGTCGGCGGCGATGCCCGGCCCGGTGTCGCGGATGGTCACCGCCACCCGGTCGCCGTGGAGCCCGCCCGCCAGCTCCAGCCGCCGGGCGGGCACCTCCTGCATGGCGTCGATGGCGTTCTGCACCAGGTTCATGGCGACCTGGTGGAGATGGCCGGGGTGGCCGGTGACCTCCAGCCGCTCCGGCAGATCGAAGGTGACGGCGATGTCGGCCATCTGCGCCTTGGCCACCCAGTTGACGGCCGAGCGCAGCAGGGCGGTGAGGTCGACGCGCTCGGCCGCGTGCTTCTGTTCCGACGAGAAGCGCCGCAGCTCGGCGACGATGTCGCGCACCCGCTCGGTGCCCTCCAGCATGCCGTCCAGGGTGGCCGGCAGGTCGGCGCGCGCACGGTCGATGCGCAGCTCCGCCCGCCGGGCCGCCAGCGCCGCCGGGCCGTCCCCCGCCTCCACCCGGTCGAGATAGGCGGTCAGCCGGTCGACGTAGCGGCACAGGGCGTGGGCGTTGCCGTAGACGAAGGAAATGGGGTTGTTCAGTTCGTGCGCCACGCCGGCGACAAGGCGGCCGAGCGAGGCCATCTTCTCGGAATGGACGAGCTGCTGCTGGGTCTGCTTCAGCCCCTCGTGGGCGGCGGCGAGGTCGCGGTAGGCGCGCCGCAATTCACCCACCGGGCGGCCCACCAGCACCGCCCCGATGGCGCGGCCGCGCTGGTCGTAGCGCACGGTGGAGTTGACCGCCACCGGGAACGGCCCGGTGGGGGAACGCAGGCTCAGCTCCGCATCCGTGGCCTCCTCCCGCCGCAGGGCGGCGGCGCACAGGGCGGTGTAGGCGGCGCGGGAGGCGGGGTCGATGAAGTCCCGCAGGTTGCGCCCCGCCAGCTCCCGCCCGGGATAGCCCAGGGCGCGCTCCGCCGCCGCGTTGGTCTGCTCGATCCGCCCCTCGCGGTCGCAGGCGATCAGCACGTCGGTCATGGCACCCAGCACGCTGGCGATGAAGGCCTGTGCCTCCTCCAGTTCGGCGTTCTTGCGCTCCAGCTCCACTTGTTGCGAGACGAGGTTTGCGTAGGTCTCGTCCATCTTGCGGATGACGTCGATCCACGCGCTCTCCGCCTCGGCGTCGGAAAGCATGCCGGGGATCGGGTAGGACTGGGACAGCGCGGGCGCGTCGGTGTCGGGCGATGCCCCGCGGTCGCTCCGGTGGTTTCTGCCCATGGGCACGCGTTCCGCTGCAAGCCGTCGGGCGGGCAGCCTAGCACGCCCCGGCGCCGCGGGTCGACCGTGCCGCCGCAGGACGGATGTAGCGGCCGGAACGTGCAGCAGCTTACACTGTTCCCGTCACGCAACCGAACGGGTGAGGACAGCATGGGCCGATCCGCGCACCGCCGCAGCCACAGCCACAGCCGCCGCACGGCGGGGCGGGCGGCGTGAGCACCGGGCTGATCGCGCTGGTCGACGACGTCGTCGGCCTGGCGAAGGTCGCCGCCGCGTCCCTGGACGACGTGGCGGCGCAAGCGACCCGGGCGGGCGTCAAGGCGGCGGGGGTGGTGGTGGACGACGCGGCCGTCACGCCCCGCTACGTGGTCGGGTTCTCCGCCGACCGCGAGTTGCCGATCATCGCCCGCATCGCCATGGGCTCCCTGCGGAACAAGTTGCTGTTCCTGCTGCCGGCGGCCCTGCTGCTCAGCCTCGTCGCACCGTGGGCGATCACGCCCCTGCTGATGCTGGGCGGCGCCTATCTCTGCTACGAAGGGGCGGAGAAGGCGTACGAGGCGCTGTGGCCCCACGCGGAGCACCACGGCCCCGGCGGCGTCCTGCCGGCGACCGCCGTTGACGCCCGCCAACTGGAGGAGGAGAAGGTCCGCGGCGCCATCCGCACCGACCTGATCCTGTCGGCCGAGATCATGGCGATCACGCTGGCGGCCGTCGCCGCCGAGACCTCGTCGTTCTGGAACCGGGCGCTGATCCTGGCGGTGGTGGGCGTCGGCATCACATTGCTGGTATACGCCGCGGTGGCGGTGATCGTGAAGGCGGACGACGCGGGCGTGGTGCTGGCCGGCAACCGCCGGCCCGCCGTCCGGGCGCTGGGCCGCGGGCTGGTGCTGGGCATGCCCCCTTTCCTCAGGGTGCTCAGCGTCGTCGGCACCGCCGCCATGCTGTGGGTCGGCGGCGGCATCATCGTGCACGGGCTGGAGGAGTACGGGGTGACCGGCATCGGCCACGCCATCCACGACGCCGCGGCGGCCGTCGGCCATGCGGTCGCCGGCGCGGTGTCTCCCGGCCCGGCGGCGGCGGCGGAATGGCTGGTCGGCGCCGTGGGATCGGGCCTGTTCGGCCTGATCCCGGGGGTGCTGCTGATCCTCCTGGTCCACCGCGCCATCCTGCCGCTGGCCGCGGCGCGCAAGCGCTGAGGCGGCGGCGGCCGCGTCGCCCTCTGACCGGACTTATGGCACGGTCGCGATGACGACGCCCGTATCGACGCCCCGGACGGCATGATACCGTTCGCCATGGCAAGCCTGCTTTTCCGACGAAGCGGTCATTCGTGCCGGTTGTCGAACGGTATCATGCCGATGCGAATTCTAGGTCACAATTTCCTCGGGAATCCTTAAGTGGGACAAGATTTGCGCAAACGAGGAACGACAAGTTTCCGGTAAGGAAATTTATGATATCATACGAATTGTTGACTTTATGGATCGGATATGTGCCCTGAGCATTCAGAAAAGATAGAATTTATTCAGATTAGTAGGGCGTTTTCTGCTTTTTCTGTTATGGTATATCACATATTCTTTTTCTCCGTGTCGTACTACAGTAATATTTACCCTTATTGGTTTGAATCTGTATCGTCTGTGGGGTATATCGGTGTAGATTTTTTCTTCGTGATTTCTGGATTTGTTATTCTGAACGCGCACTATGATGATAAGTCTGGGGTTTCAAGCCTTGTTTCGTTTTCTTTTAAAAGAATAATTCGCATATACCCTCCATATCTGCCGATAGCAGCGACCGCTTTCTTTATTTATTACGTAAATCCTAACATAGGAAATTACCCAAAGGACAATATTGGAGCTCTGTCTACTTTTCTTCTGATCCCATCGCTATATCCGACATCATTGATTGTTGCGTGGACGCTGATCCACGAGATGGTGTTTTACTTGATATTTTTGACATATTTCATATCGAGGAGATTTTTCATAGCCGTCATTGGTGCTTGGGTGGTTGTCATAGCGGCAAACGCGGTTTTTTCCCCGGGTCTGACCGGGAACCTGATTTTCTACAGATTTCTCGCCACCATCAATTTGGAGTTCGCCTTTGGACTGATCTGCGCGTGTGTATGGCGGAGGTTAAACGTCGGCCCCGCTGTTGCGGCCTCCCTGCTTCTGGGGGGCGTGATCAGCCTTGCAATGATCCTATCGTACGATGTGGGCAAACACCGCTGGCTCTTCGCGATCCCCTTCTCTCTGATACTGTTGGGCGGCTGCTATCTGGAAAAAACGGGCGCTCTCAACGTACCGCGTCTGCTCCTGCTGCTCGGCGATGCAAGCTATGCCATCTACCTCATTCACCTGCCGCTGATTTCGGTGATGTTCCGGGCGGTTCCGGCCATCAACCGGCACACGGCCGGTTTCAACCCCACGACAGAATGGGCCATGACGGCTTCCGCTGTCATCATCACCGGCATCCTCGCAAGTGTGATGTACCACAAACTCTACGAGCGCCCCATCATCCACTTTCTGCATCGCAAGACTTCTTCATTCTCAGGATCATACCGACGGCATCGGAATGATGCCGTCGATCCGTCCCTCTCGATCAATGCAAAGCATTGATCTGTCGAGTCTTGCGGCCGGAAACCAATGGAACGGAACGTTTTCCGGCTGTATTGGAACCCAATCGGAAATTGAATTTGTCATAACAGAAGCTGGACCTGGCCACCGGGCGTCTGCCCCCGGGCGTGCCGGAGATCCGCCGTCGGTACCACCGGTTCGTCGCCCCGCGCTCTCGCGTGGTCGCATCGGCGAAGACGCCGTCAGCAGCGGGCGCGCCGCTCACATCGGAAACGACGCGCCCAAGCCGATAGAGACCGTCTGTCGTGTCGGCGCAACGCGCAGGCGGCACGACCCTGCGCCTATGGGAGGCGTTGCCCGGCGGCAAGGTCAGGCTCCCGCCCGCGGCAATCCCACGGACCCGGGAAACGGTCCCGGCCCGGTTCAGACCCACTGATCGACGGTCATCGACGGCACCCGCTTGTCACCGCACCGGCATGGCGGAAGGGCCGTCCACCACGTCACCTCACCCCGGCGCTCCGGCTCAGAATCCGATCACCCCGGTCATCCAGAGAAGAATGACGATAATGCCGGGGACGCCCAGCAGCCAGAGAAGAAGCGGCATGTCAACCTCCATTGTTCGATCAGGGAATCGTCGCCACATCCGTGTCATACGGTTTCCGCCTGAAGGCTTCACCCGTATGCCCCTTTCAATGAAGGCCTGCGGCCTTCATCTGTCGGGTTCGACGGCTTCCGGCAGATCCTACGGATCTGCCGGAAGCCGTATCACGCGCTGCGATGTGGCGTTCATTTCCTCAACCGCATGAAACGCGAATTGTCGCGCCCGAACGCGAGCACGCTGAATCCGGCGCAGAGGTGACGGAACGCTTGCGGGAGTCTATGCGGGGAGCAGTCGAGCGGCAGACCGCGGTGTCGAAGCGTGACGGAGGCGGACCGCGCCGCCTCCGCCGCGCCGGGCGATCAGGGCTTGGGGTAGGGCAGCGAGGAATGGTGGACGTTGATGCGCAGCGCCCCGTTGGCGTCGCGGATGTAGCCGAAGGTGTACTCAACCTTGGTTTCCGTGCCGGCCGTGTCGGTGAAGTAGTAGTTCCCCATGGCGACGGCGCCGTCACCGACCGTGGCGATCCCGTGGTTCTCGAAGCGCACCGCGGTCCACGGGGTGATGGCGAAGCCGGTGTCCTCGGTGCCGGCGGCGCCGATGAAGTAGTCGAGCGCCTGCTGCTTGGTCTCGCGGAACTGGTCAACCGCCGCCTTGGTCGGCTTGAACAGGACAGGGCCGGAATCGTAGGCGTAGAGGGTGTCGATGTGACGGATCGCGGCCGACTTGTAGTCCTGGCCGCCGGTGTGCGCCGCGCCGATGGCGACGATTCCCTCGGCCCAGATCTTCTGCGCCGCCGCGACCTCGTCCGCGGTGATGCCGGCGGCCGCGAGCGGGCCGGAGAGCGAAAGCGCCGCGGCGAACGCAGCGGCGAACAACGTCTTCTGCATCCTGTGTCTCCTCCTCCGGGTCATCGGGGATGGTTCTGTAGCCGCCGATACGACCGGTGCCCGCCCGTCCGGCGGCGGCAGGATACCCATTTCGATGATACCCGATAAGGCGACTCCCACCCGTCCGGCACCCGCAGGATTGATTGTCACAGTCTTCCGGCATCCAATCTTTCCGTGTGACCGATCCATGAACCGCCGGCGGATCGTCGCGGGGATGGTGCCGTGGCGCTTGATGCGCGTCACGCGATGCCGATTTCCCTGTTGGAAGCCATCGCATGCGGACCCGGCGGCCGGCGCCGGCCCGACGGAGACCGCCATGACCATGCCCGCCCCGACCCGCCCCGACCTCGACTGCCTGGAGGACCTGGAGCGCAAGGTGCTCTGGCTCGCCGCCTGGACCATCCATCATGCCAACCACGTCCGGCCCAACGCCGACGGGCTGAAGGTGGGCGGACACCAGGCGTCGTCGGCGTCGCTGGCGACGATCATGACGGCGCTCTATTTCGCCGTCCTGCGGCCGGAGGACCGGGTGGCGGTCAAGCCCCATGCCGCCCCCGTGTTCCACGCCATCCAGTATCTGCTGGGCAACCAGTCCCGGGACAAGCTGGAGGCGTTCCGCGGTTACAAAGGGGCCCAGTCCTACCCGTCGCGCACCAAGGACGGCGACGACGTGGATTTCTCCACCGGTTCGGTCGGGTTGGGTGTCGCGCAAACGCTGTTCGCCTCGCTCGTGCAGGACTACCTGAAGGCCAGAGGGTGGTCCGCCGGCCTGCCCGAGGGCCGCATGGTGGCGCTGGTCGGCGACGCCGAGATGGACGAAGGCAACATCTTCGAGGCGCTCCAGGAAGGGTGGAAGCACGGAGTGCGCAACACCTGGTGGATCGTCGACTACAACCGCCAGAGCCTGGACGCCGTCATCCGCGAAGGATTGTGGGAGCGGCTGGAGAACATCTTCCGTGCCTTCGGCTGGGATGTGGTGATCCTGAAGTACGGCACGCTCATGCAGGAGGCCTTCGCCGAACCGGGCGGCGAGGTGCTGAAGGCGTGGATCGACTCCTGTCCCAACCAGCTCTATTCGGCGCTGACCTACCGTGGCGGGGCGGCGTGGCGGCGCCGGCTGCTGGACGACCTCGGCGATCAGGGGCCGGTCTCCCGCCTGATCGAGCGGCGCAGCGACGCCGAACTGGCGGCGGTTATGGGCAACCTGGGCGGCCACGATCTGCCGTCCCTGCTCGACGCGTTCGAACGGGCGCGTGCTCACGACCGGCCCGTCTGCTTCATCGCCTACACGGTCAAGGGCGCCGGCCTGCCGCTGGCCGGCCACAAGGACAACCACGCGGGCCTGCTGACGCCCGAGCAAATGGAGAGTCTGCGGGCCGCGCACGGGGTGCGGCCCGGCCGCGAGTGGGAGCCGTTCGAGGGCTGCCGACTGCCGGCGGCGCGGCTGCGCGGGTTCCTGGAGCGCGTACCCTTCGCGCGCAAGGGGCGGCGGCGCTACACCGCCCCCGCCGTTCCGGTGCCGGCGGCGCTGCCGGCGCCGGGGCAGCGCATCCTGTCGACCCAGGCGGCGTTCGGCCTGATCCTGAACGATCTGGGCCGCGAGGACACTGAACTGGCTCGGCGCATCGTGACGACGGCGCCGGATGTGACCGTCTCCACCAACCTCGGCGCCTGGGTGAACCGCCGCGGCCTGTTTGCGAAGAGCGAGATGGCCGATCTCTTCCGGAAGGAGCGCATCCCTTCCACCTTCTCCTGGGAGTTCTCGCCCCGCGGCCAGCATCTGGAACTGGGAATCGCCGAATCGAACCTGTTCATCCTGCTCTCCGCCCTCGGCCTGTCCCACTCCCTGTTCGGGGAACGGCTGCTGCCGGTGGGCACCGTCTACGACCCGTTCATCCTGCGCGGTGCCGATCAGCTCAACTATGCCTGCTATCAGGACGCCCGCTTCATCCTGGTGGCGACGCCGTCGGGGGTGACCCTGGCTCCGGAGGGCGGCGCGCACCAGTCCATCGCCACACCCCTGGTGGGCATGGCCCAGGACGGGTTGGCCGCCTTCGAGCCGGCTTTCGCCGACGAGTTGGCGGTCATCCTGCGCTGGGCCTTCGACTACATGCAGCGGGACGGGGAGGATGTCCCCGACGAGCGGACCTGGCTGCGCGACGAGACGGGCGGTGCCGTCTATCTGCGCCTGTCCACCCGCGCGCTGGAGCAGCCGGTGCGCACCATGGATGAGACCCTGGCGCGCGACGTGGTGGACGGCGCCCATTGGCTGCGCCGGCCGGGGCCGAATGCGGAGGTGGTGGTCGCCTGCACCGGCGCCGTAACGCCCGAGGCCGTCGCCGCGGTGGGCATGCTGGGCGAGGACCGCCGCGACGTCGGCCTGCTGGCCGTCACCTCCGCCGACCGCCTGCACGCGGGCTGGAGCGCCGCACAGCGGGCGCGCGAGCGCGGCGCGGCGCACGCCCGGTCCCACGTGGAACGGCTGCTGGAGGGGGTGCCGCCCCACTGCGGGCTGGTCACCGTGGTCGACGGCCACCCCGCGGCGCTGGGCTGGCTCGGCTCAGTCGCCGGACACCGCACCCGCGCGCTGGGGGTGGAGCATTTCGGCCAGACCGGAACCATCGCCGACCTGTACCGCCATTACGGGATCGACGCCGGCGGCATCATCCGCGCCGCCGCGGCATTGGCGCCGGGCCGGCCGGTGCGGCACCTGCGGGCGGTGTGATCCCCGGAGCATCCGGAGGATGCTCCGGGGATGATCGGCGGCTACGCCGCCAGCCCCAGCAGTTTCGCGGCGTTGTCCTTGAGGATCAGAGGCCGCACCTCGTCCTTGATGGGCAGCTTTTCGAAGTCGGCGATCCAGCGGTCGGGCGTGATCAGCGGGAAGTCGGAGCCGAACAGCATCTTGTGCTTCAGCAGCGTGTTGGCGTACTGCACCAGGATCGGCGGGAAATACTTGGGCGACCAGCCCGACAGGTCGATGTAGACCTGCGGCTTGTGGGTGGCGACGGCCAGCGCCTCCTCCTGCCAGGGGAAGGAGGGGTGGGCCAGGATGATGGGCATGTCCGGGAAATCGGCGGCCACGTCGTCCAGGTGCATGGGGTTGGAGTATTTCAGGCGCAGGCCGGCGCCGCCGGGCATGCCGGCGCCGATGCCGGTCTGGCCGGTGTGGAACAGGGCCGGCAGCTTGTACTCCGCGATCACCTCATAGAGGGGATAGGCCATGCGGTCGTTGGGGAAGAAGCCCTGCATGGTCGGATGGAACTTGAAGCCGCGCACCCCGTACTGCTCGATCAGGCGGCGCGCCTCGCGCACGCCCACCTTGCCGCGCGCCGGGTCGATGCTGGCGAAGGGGATCATCACGTCGCGGTTCTGCGCCACCAGCTCCGCCACCTCGTCGTTGGGCACGCGGGGCAGGCCGGTGCAGCACTCCGCGTCCACGGGGAAGATGACGCAGGCCATCTTGCGCCGGCGGTAGTACTCGGCGATCTCCGGGATGCCGGGCTGGCCCAGGTCGTTGCGGAAGTACTGCGCCTTGGCCTTCTCCCACTCCAGCGCCTCTTCGACCAGCGGGGCGCGGCAGGACTTCTCGGCGTGGGTGTGGATGTCGATGGCGACGAGTTCGTCGAGGTTCATCGGGGGTCCCCGTTCTTCCAAGGGTGCGTTCGGATCAGGTGAGGAGGGCGGGGTCGACCCGCACGCTCGCGGCACCGTCGGTCACCGTGCGGGCCAGGCCCGGCGCGGCCATGGCCAGGTTCTCCGCGAAGAAGCGCGCCACCGCGATGCGGCCGTGCAGGGCCGGGTCGCCGGCCCCGGCGTCGAGCATGGCGCGCGCGGCCAGCGCGCCGCGGGCCAGCAGGGCACCGCCCGCCGCCAGCCCGAACAGGCGCAGGTAGGGCGACGCCCCGGCCAGGGCGTCGGCGGGGTCGCGCCCCTCGACCAGCAGCCAGGCGGTCGCCCGCTCCAGGGCGTCCAGCGCCTCGCCGACGCAGGGGGCCAGCGCGCCGAAGTCGGCGGCGTCGCGCCGGGCCGCCGCCGCCACGGTGGCGCGCCAGCCGGCGATCAGGGCGTCCAGCGCCTCGCCGCCGCCGCGCGGCAGCTTGCGGGTGACCAGGTCGATGGCCTGGATGCCGTTGGTGCCCTCGTAGATCGAGGTGATGCGCACGTCGCGCAGCAGTTGGGCGACGCCCGTCTCCTCCACATAGCCCATGCCGCCGTGGACCTGGATGGCGAGCTGCGCCGCCTCGATCCCCGCGTCGGTGCAGAACGCCTTGGTCACGGGGGTCAGCAGGTCGGCGCGGGCCTGCGCGGCGTCGTCGTCGCCGTGCTCGGCGCGGTCGATGGCCTCGGCCGTGGCGTAGGCGATGGCGCGGCCGGCGGCGGTGAGCGCGCGCATGGTCAGCAGCATGCGCCGGACGTCCGGATGCTCCACGATCGGGCCGGGGCCCGGACCGGAACCGCCGGGGGCGCGGCCCTGGCGGCGCTCGCGGGCGAAGGCGACGGACTGCTGGCAGGCGCGCTCCCCGATCGCAACCCCCTGCAGGCCGGTGGCGAGGCGGGCCCGGTTCATCATGGTGAACATGCAGGCGAGGCCGCGGTTCTCCTCCCCCACCAGCCAGCCGACGGCGCCGCCGCCGTGGTCGCCGGCTTCGCCGAACACCATGGTGCAGGTGGGGCTGGCGTGCAGGCCCAGCTTGTGCTCCACGCCGGCGCAGCGGACGTCGTTGGCAGGGCCGGGCAGGCCGTCGTCGCCGACCAGGCGCCTGGGCACCAGGAACAGGCTGATCCCCCGCGTCCCCGGCGGCGCGTCGGGCAGGCGCGCCAGCACCAGATGGATGATGTTGTCGGTCAGGTCGTGCTCGCCGCAGGTGATGAAGATCTTCTGGCCGGTGATGCGGTAGCTGCCGTCGCCCGCCGGCACGGCGCGGGTGCGCAGCAGCCCGAGGTCGGAGCCCGCCTGCGGCTCCGTCAGGTTCATGGTCGCCGTCCATTCCCCCGACACCAGCCGGGGCAGGTAGCGCGCCTGAAGCTCCGGTGCGGCGTGGGCCAGCAGGGTGTCGACGGCGCCCTGGGTCAGCACCGGACCCAGCCCGAAGGCCATGCAGGCGGAGGTGTGCATCTCCATGACCGCGGTGTTCAGCATCACCGGCAGGCCGGCCCCGCCGCGGGACTCCGGTGCCGCCACGCCGTTCCAGCCCGCCTCGGCCCAGCGCCGGTAGGCGTCGCGGAAGCCGGCCGGGGTGGTCACCGCGCCATCGACCCAGCGCACCCCTTCGCGGTCGCCGGGGCCGTTGAGCGGCGCCAGCACACCCTCGCCGAAGGCCCCGGCCTGGTCGAGCAGGGCCGCCGCCAGATCCCCGTCCACGGCGGGGAACAGGCCGTCGCGCAGCATCGCCTCCAGCCCCGCCACGTGGTTCAGGGTGAACAGGATCTCATCGACCGGCGCCCTGTAGCTCATGCCCGACACCCTCCCTTGCAGCACAGACAATTTGGTATCACGGATTATTGTAATGTTCCATAACAATAATGCGGCGTTCCGCACCGCGCCCCGCTCTGCTAGACTCCGGCCCCTGGACCCCGCCGGAAACCGACAGCCCCCGATGAGCGAAGCCCCCACCCCGCGGCGCCGGCGCGCGCCGGCCCCCGCCGTTACCCCCGCCGCCGCTGCCCCCGCTCCCGCTGCGGCTCCGGAACCGGCAGCCCCCGAGACCGCGGCCGGTGACGACGCGGTGGATCTCGGCATTCTGGCGGAATCGACGGGGTTCCTGCTGAAGCGGGCGCAGATGGCGGTCTTCCACGACTTCATCCGCACCTGCGCGGTGGAGGACGTGCGGCCGGCGCAGTTCTCCGTGCTGATCATCATCGACCGCAACCCCGGCCTGAAGCAGTCCCAGGTCAGCCGGGCGCTGTCCATCAAGCGCACCAACTTCGTGCCCCTGCTGGACGGGCTGGAGGAGCGCGGCCTGGTGCGGCGCAAGCCGGCGCCCAACGACCGGCGCTCCTACGCCCTGCACCTGACCGCCAAGGGGCGCGCCCTGACGGATCGCCTGAAGGCGCTGTGGACGGAGCACGAGACCCGCATGCGCGAGCGCATCGGCGAACCCGGCTGCACCGCCCTGTTCGCCATGCTGAACGGCCTGGTCGGTCCGGGCGATCCGGCCGCGGGCGACGACGCCGACGCGGCCGAGGAGTTCACCGCGGCGGCAGCCGCAAAGCCCCGTCGAGGCGGATCACCTCGCCGTTGAGCGACCGGTTGGTCACGCAGGTCAGCACCAGGTCGGCGAACTCGTCCGGGTCGCCGAGGCGCCGCGGGAAGGGGATGGAGGCGGCCAGACCGGCCTGCACCTCCTCGGGCAGGGTGCGCATCATGGGCGTCAGGAACAGGCCCGGCGCGATGGCCATGACGCGGATGCCGAACTGCGCCAGCTCGCGCGCCGCCGGCAGGGTCATCGACGCGATGCCGCCCTTGGACGCGGCGTAGGCCGCCTGACCCACCTGCCCCTCGAACGCCGCGACGGAGGCGGTGGAGACGACCACGCCGCGCTCCCCGTCGGCCAGCGGTTCCAGACCCGCCATGGCCGCCGCCGCGAGGCGCAGCATGTTGAAGCTGCCCAGCAGGTTGACGCGCAGGACACGGTCGAAGGCGTCGAGCGGCATCGGCCCGTCGCGGCCGAGGATGCGGCGCGCCACACCGATGCCGGCGCAGTTGACCAGCACCCGCGCCGCGCCGTGGGCGTCGGCGGCGCGGGCCAGCGCCGCGGCCGCGGACTCCGCGTCGGCGACGTCGCAGGCGACGCCGATCCCCTCCACCTCCCGCGCCACCGCCTGCGCGGCGTCGGCGTTGAGGTCCAGCACGGCGACGCGCGCCCCGGCGGCGGCCAGCCGCCGCGCCGTCGCCGCCCCCAGCCCCGACCCGCCGCCGGTCACGACGGCGGCACAGCCCCTGATGTCCATGTGGTTCACTCCCCCTCGGTTTCGCCCGGCCGCCAACGTCACGATCTCCTCCCCCGCCGGGGGCGGGGGAGAGCCTGCGGGTGCCTACGCCATCACCCGTTCGGCCACCAGCACGTGGGGCGGCGGCGGGTCGGCGTAGAGGTCCTCCACCAGGGCCGCGCGGCGGGCGAGCATGGCGCGCTGGTTGAGCGAGCCCTTGTCGGTGATCTCCCCGGCGTCGAGCAGGGGGCGCTCCTCCAGCACGATGGCGCGCTCGATGCGGTTGGAACTGCCGGTGGCGGTGCGCGCCAGGGCGTCCAGCATCTCCTGGAAGCGCCGGCGCACCTCCGGCCGGTGCAGCACCGCCGCGTCGGCCTCGCCGCGGGCGAAGTCGGCGCACAGGTCGCGGCAGGACGGCAGGTCGGGCACGATCAGCACCGCCACGAAGTCGCGGTCGTGGCCGGCGACGACCACGTCGCTGACCAGCGGCGCGAAGTGGCGCAGCATGGCGCCGCGCAGGGTGCTGACGCTGACCCAGGTGCCGGTGGCCAGCTTGAAGTCCTCGGAGATGCGGCCGTCGAAGATGAACCCCAGCTCCGGCCGGTCGGGATCGACGAAGCGCACCGCGTCGCCCATGCGGTAGAATCCCTCCTCGTCGAAGGCGGCGGCGGTGGTGTCGTCCTGGCGCCAGTAGCCGGGGGTGATGGTCGGGCCGCTGAGGCGCAGCTCCAGCTTTTCCGCCGCCGGCACCAGCTTCATGGCGATGCCCGGGGCCGGCACCCCGATGATGCCGGGCTGGTCGACCGGCCGGTTGCAGATCAGCGCCGCCGGCGCGGTCTCGGTGGAGCCCAGGCTGGAGACGAAGACCACCCGTTCGCCGCAGGCGTCCTCGGCCAGTTCCTCCAGGCTCTCCCAGATGTGGGGGGACAGGCCGGCGCCGGCGTAGAACAGGGCGTTCAGCCGGCTGAAGAACCGCCGGCGCAGGGCCGGGTCGGCGCGCAGGTGCGGCACCAGCGCCTCGTAGCCCTTGGGCACGTTGAAGTACATGGTCGGCGCGATCTCGCGCAGGTTGGCCACCGTCGGCAGCACGCCGTCGGCCATCGGCCGCCCCTCGTCGATGTAGTAGGAGCCGCCGTTGTACAGCGCCATGTTGAAGTTGTGGTTGCCGCCGAAGGTATGGTTCCACGGCAGCCAGTCCACCAGCACCGGCGGCTCGTCCTCCAGGAAGGCGAAGACCTGGCGCAGCATCTGCTGGTTGGCGCACTGCATGCGCTGGGTGTTGATGACGCCCTTGGGCACGCCGGTGGAGCCCGACGTGAACAGCAGCTTGGCCACCGTGTCGGGGCCCACCGCGGCGTGGGCGGCGTCGACGACGTCGGTGGGGTCCGCGACCAGATCGGCGAAGGCGGTGACGGCGCGGCCGTCCGGCGGCGCGTCGGTCACCACCACCTCCACCCCCTCGGGCACGGCGGCGGCGAGGGCGCGGCCGTAACGGTGGCCGTCGGCGGCGAACACCAGGCCCGGCGTGGCCAGCCCCAGCACGTGGCGCAGCTTGCCGAAATCGGTGCTGACCAGGGAATAGGCGGTGGACACCGGCGCGTAGGGGATGCCGGCGTACTGGGCGGCCAGGCCGAGCAGCGCGTGCTCCAGGTCGTTGCCCGACAGGATGGCGACGCCGCGGTCCGGCGACAGGCCGCGCGCCAGCAGGGCGGCGGCGATGCGGCGCACCCGGTCCAGGGTGGCGGCGTAGGACAGGGTGCGCCAGGCGCCGTGACGGTCGCGCTGCGCCAGGAAGATCCGGTCGGGCGCGGTGCGCGCGTGGTGCTCCAGGCACAGGGTCAGCTTGTCCGGATGGGGCCCGAGCGGCGTCCCGGCCCGCACCACGAGGGAGCCGTCGGGGCGGCGTTCGACGCCCACCTCGACCGAGCCCAGACGCACCTGTCGCATGGCTTTGCTCATGTGTTCCTCCCAAGGGGGGGCGGCGCCGGCGTTGGCCCCGGCGCGATTCTTGGTCCGCCCGTGATCCGCGTTATGGCCGGTCCGGCGGCATCAGAATTCCGTCACCTTTTTGGCGCGCTTCTCCAGGAAGGCGCGCAGGCGGTCCTTGGCCTCGTCGCTGCCCTGGGCGACGGCGGACATCAGCGCCTCCATCATGAAGCCCTGGCGGGGGTCCGCCTCGGCGATGCGGGGCAGGGCGTGGATGACCGCGAAGTTGGTGACGGGGGCGTTGGCGGCGACGCGCGCGGCCAGACCCATCGCGGTGTCGGGGCCGGCGCCGGGCTCCACCAGGTATTGGGACAGGCCCATGGCCTGGCCCGCCTCGGCGTCGTGGACGCGGCCGGTCAGCATCATGTCGGCCATGCGCGCCGTGCCGATCAGCCGCGGCACCCGCACCGAGGCGCCGCCGCCCACGAAGATGCCGCGCTGCCCCTCGGGCAGGGCGTAGTAGGCGCTGCGCTCCGCCACCCGGATGTGGGCGGCGCAGGCCAGCTCCAGCCCGCCGCCGACCACGGCGCCCTTGAGCACGGCGATCACCGGGACGCGCCCGAACTCGATCCGCTCGAAGGCGCGGTGCCACATCATGGAATGGGCGATGCCCTCCACCGTGTTGCGCTCGGTGATCTCCGACAGGTCGAGGCCGGCGGAGAAGTTCTCGCCGGCGGCGGTGATCACCACCGCCTTCGCCTCCGCCGGCAGGGCGGAAAAGAACGCCTCGATGCCGAGCACGGTTTCGTCGTTGAGGGCGTTGCGCTTCTCCGGCCGGTTCAGGGTCAGCACGGCGATGTCGCCGGCCAGTTCCGCGCGCAGGGACGAGGGCAGGGTCCGTTCCAGAATTCGTTCACCGGTGGGCATCGTCGTACCTTTCCGTCGCCGGGCGCGACTGGGATTTCATATGATTGTTATGAAGTATAACAGTCTGGCGCGGCCCGTCAATGGGACATCAGGACCGGCAGCGTCATGTGCGCCAGGATGTGGCGGGTGCCGTCGCCCCGGTAGAGGAAGGGGAAGCCGATGTGGCCGTGCGCCCCCAGGACCAGCAGGTCGGCGTCCAGGTCGGCGGCGCGGTTCAGCATCATGTCCATGACGCCGACGCCTTCGGGCACCAGCACCTCCACGTCGGCGGCGATGCCGTGGGCCTCCAGGTGGCGGCGGCAGTCGCGGGCGGCGGCGCGCTCCTCGTCGGGGCGGACGGCGACGCTCAGCACCACGGCGCGGGTGCAGCCGGCGATCAGGGGCAGGGCGTCGTTCAGGGCGCGCGCCGATTCCCGGCTGTGGTTCCAGGCGATCAGCGGGCGCCGGCCGATGGTCTCCACCGTCCCGGCGCAGGGCAGCACCAGCCCCGGCCGGCCGGCGTGCAGCAGCACCTGCTCGACCAGGTCCGGCGGCACCGTGCCGTCGCCGCCGTCCTGGCCCAGGATGACCAGGTCGACGTGGTGCGCCGCCTCGATCAGGGCATGGGTCACCTCGCGGGTGCCGCCGCGGTAGGCGTCGCGCCATTGGGCGTCCGGCAGGCCGCGGGTGGCGGCGGCGAAGGCGTCGCGGTCCGCCGCGGCGGCGGCGGCGTAGGCGGGGCTCGGCCACTGGGTGACGATGCCGACGGTGCGCGGCGCGGCGCAGCGGGCGAACAGGCCGGTCAGCCGGGCGCCGTGCCGGCGCGCCAGATCGACCGCCACCGCCAGCCGCTCCGCCGAGCGCGGCCCGCCGTCGCGATGGACCAGAAGGTTCTTCAGCGTCATGGGGGTCCTCCTAGGCCGCGCTTTCGGCGGCGCCCAGATAGCTTTCGATGACCCGCGGGTCGTTGGCCAGGGCGGCGGCGGGCCCCTGCAGGGTCACCGTGCCGGTCTCCATGACGTAGCCGTAGTCGGCGATGCGCAGGGCGGCGCGGGCGTTCTGCTCCACCAGCAGGATGGCGACGCCGGTGGCGCGCAGCTCCGCCACCAGGTGCAGGATCTCGCGGACGATGCGCGGGGCCAGGCCCAGGCTGGGCTCGTCCAGCATCAGCACCGCGGGCTTCGCCATCAGCGCCCGGCCCATGGCCAGCATCTGCCGCTCGCCCCCCGACAGGGTGCCGGCGGCCTGGCCGCGGCGCTCCTTCAGGCGGGGGAACAGGGTGTAGACCTGATCCAGCGTGTCGCCCGGCCGCTCGCCGCGCGGCCGGGTGTAGGCGCCGAGCCGCAGGTTGTCCTCCACGCTCATGGTGCCGAACAGCTCGCGCTTCTCGGCCACCAGCGACAGGCCGGCGGTGACGCGCGCCTCGATGGGGTCGTCGGCGATGGAGCGGCCGCGGAACAGCATGGAGCCCGACGCCGGCAGAACCCCCATGGCGGCGTTCAGCAGCGTCGTCTTGCCCGCACCGTTGGCGCCGACGACGGTGACGATGCGCCCGGCGTCCACCTCCAGCGAGACGCCCCGCACCGCCTCGATCTTGCCGTAGGACACGCAGACGTCCCGCAGGGCCAGGGTCGGTCCGCTCATTCGATCCCTCCGAGATAGGCTTCCAGCACGGCCGGGTCGCGGCGCACGCCGGCCGGCAGCCCGTCGGCGATCTTCGCGCCGAACTCCATGACCACCAGGCGGTCGACCAGCCCCATGACGAAGTCCATGTCGTGCTCCACCAGCAGGATGGTGGTGCCCTCGTCGCGCAGCCGGTCCAGCAGGCCGGCGAGGTCCCGCTTCTCGGCGTGGCGCAGGCCGGCGGCCGGCTCGTCCAGCAGCAGCAGCAGCGGGTCGAGGCAGAGCGCCCGGGCGATCTCGACAATGCGGCTCTGTCCCAGCGCCAGGGTGCCGGCCGGCCGGTGCAGGCTGTCGCCCAGCCCGCAGCGCTCCAACTGGCGCACGGCTTCGGCGCGCAGCCGGTCCTCCTCGGCGCGGTCCAGGCGCAGCACCGCGTCCAGGACGCCGGCGCGGCCGCGCAGGTGGGCGCCGAGCATGACGTTGTCCAGCACGCTCATCCCCGGCAGCAGCTTGACGTGCTGGAAGGTGCGGGCGACGCCGCGCCGGGCCACGGCGCGCGACGGCTGGCCGTCGATGCGCTCCCCCAGCAGCCGCACGGTGCCGGCGGACGGGCGCTGGACGCCGGTGATCAGGTTGAAGGTGGTGCTCTTGCCGGCACCGTTGGGGCCGATCAGCCCGACGATGGCGCCGGCCGGCACGGTGAAGGCGATGTCGCGCACCGCCACCAGCCCGCCGAAGGTCTTCTGCAGGCCCTCCACGTCGAGCATCGGCCCGCCGCGCCGGGGCGGCGGCCGGCGCGGCAGCGCCGGGGCGTCGGGGCGGATGGCGGGCGGTGCCGGCGGCGGCAGCAGGCGGGCGACCGCCGGCCACAGCCCGTCGCGGGCGTAGTGCAGCAGCAGCACCAGCATGGCGCCGAAGACGATGGCCTCGTAGTTGCCGGCGCCGCCGAACAGGCGCGGCAGCACCGCCTGGAGCTGGTCCTTCAGCACCGTCACCAGCCCCGCCCCCAGCACCGCCCCCCAGACGTGGCCGGCGCCGCCGACCACCGCCATGAACAGGTACTCGATGCCGGCGTTCAGCCCGAACGGGGTGGGGTTGACGGCGCGCTGCACGTGGGCGAACAGCCAGCCGGACACGGCCGCCAGCAGGGCGGCGTAGACGAAGGCGATCAGCTTGGCCCGGCCGGTGTCGACGCCGAACGCCTCTGCCGCGGTGACGCCGCCGCGCAGGGCGCGGATGGCCCGGCCGATGCGGCTGTCCAGGAGGCGGGTGGTGGCGAGCGCCGCCAGCAGGACGAAGCCCCAGATGACGTAGAACACGGCGCGCCCGCCGTAGAGGTCGACGCCGGCGACGTTGAGCGGCGGAATGCCGGAGATGCCGTCGTGGCGCCCCAGCGCCTCCATGTTGCCGAACAGGTAATAGAGGCTGATCCCCCACGCCAGCGTGCCCAGCGGCAGGTAATGGCCGGACAGGCGCACCGTCAGCAGCCCCAGCACCAGCGCCGCCGCACCGGTCAGCACCAGGGCGGCCGGCAGGGTCAGCCAGGGCGACACGCCGTAGGCGGTGGTCAGCACCGCCGTGGTGTAGGCGCCGAAGCCGCAGAACGCCGCCTGCCCGAAGGAGGTCATGCCGCCGACACCGGTCAGCACCACCAGCCCCATGACCACCAGGGCGGCCAGGCCGATGTAGTTCAGCAGCGTGATCCAGAACTCCGGCGTCGCCGGGACCAGCGGCAGGGCGGCAAAGGCCGCCAGCAGCGCCGGCGCGAGATAGCGGGTGTGGCGGGTCATTCCTCGTCCTCCGCGTGGGGGGAGCGCAGGGAGCGCCACAGCAGCACGGGGATGATGATCGTGAACACGATCACCTCCTTGAAGGTGCTGGCGAAGAAAGACGCGAACGCCTCCACCAGCCCGACCAGGATGGCGGCGGCGGCGCCCAGGGGGTAGCTGATCAGGCCGCCGATGATGGCGGCGACGAAGCCCTTGAGGCCGGTCACGAAGCCGGTGTCGTAGAACACCGTGGTCACCGGCGCGATCAGCACCCCCGACAGGGCGCCCAGCAGCGCCGCCAGCCCCAGCGCCATGGCGCCCGCCGCCGACGTGGGGATGCCGACCAGGCGCGCGCCCAGGCGGTTGACCGCCGTGGCGCGCAGCGCCTTGCCCGTCAGCGTGTGGCCGAAGAAGCCCCAGAGCGCCAGGATCAGGCCGCCGGTCACGCCCATCACCACGACGCTCTGCCCCGTCACCAGCGCCGGCCCCACCGTCCAGTTGGCGTCGAGCAGGGGGGCGGTGCGGTGCCCCTCGGCCCCGAAGAACAGCAGCCCCAGCCCCACCAGGGCCAGGTGCACGCCGACCGCGGCGATCAGCAGCACCAGCACCGGCGATTCCGCCAGCGGCCGGAACACCAGCCGGTAGATGTAGGGGCCGAGCACGGCGACGATGGCCAGGGTCAGCGGCACCTCCACCAGCGGCCCGAGGTGCCGCGGTGCGGCGTGCCATGCCGCCGCCAGCAGGGCCAGCGGCAGCAGCACGTCCAGCGCCAGCCCGCGCAGCGCGCGCCGCGGCGTGCGGGCGGCACGGTCGCGGGCGAGGTCGACGGTGAAGGCCGCCGTCCCGAGGATCAGCGCCAGCCAGGCCGTTCCGGGGAAGGTGCCCGTCTCGAACGCGGCCAGGGTCAGGGCGCCGTAGGCGACGAACTCCCCTTGCGGGATGAAGATCACGCGGGTGATCGTGAACACCAGCACCAGCGACAGGGCGAGCAGCGCGTAGATCGCGCCGTTCGTCACGCCGTCCTGCGCCAGGAACAGGGCGATGGTCGGGTCCAAGGTTTCCTCCGGTGGGCGACGGGCGGACGCCGGGCGACGGTTACTTCACCAGCTTCCAGGCGCCCTTCTCGACGGTCAGCAGCACGTAGCCGCGGTGGTCGAGGCCGAAATGGTCGTTCGCGGAGAAGGCGTAGACGCCCTGGGACGCGGGGATCTCGCCGGCGGTCTCCAGCGCGTCGCGCAGCGCCTTGCGGAACTCCGGCGTGCCGGGGCGGGCGGTCTTCAGCGCGATGGGCACCGCCTGTTCCAGCACCGTGGCGGCGTCCACGGTGTGGGCGGCGAACTGGTTGCGGGTGTTGGCGCCGTACTTGCCCTCGTAGGCGGTCACGAACTCCAGCGCCTTTGCCCGCACCGGGCTGTCGTCCGGCAACTGTTCGGCCACGATGACCGGGCCGGAGGCGAGGATGGCACCCTCCACGGCGGCCCCGCCGATGCGGATGAAGTCGTGGGTGACGGCGCCGTGGGTCTGGTAGATCGGGCCCTTGTAGCCGCGTTCGCGCAGGGTGATGTGGGGCAGCGCCGCGGCGGTGCCCGACGCGCCGACGATCACCGCGTCGGGGCGGGCGGCCAGCAGCTTCAGCACCTGGCCGGTGACCGAGGTGTCGGCGCGGGCGTAGCGCTCCTCCGCCACCAGCCGGTAGCCGGCGTCGCCGGCCAGCGCCTTGACGTCGCGCGCCCAGAAATCGCCCCAGGCGTCGGAGAAGCCGATGAAGCCCACCGTCTTCACGCCGTTGGCCTTCATGTGGTCGACGACGGCCCTTGCCATCAGCGTCACGTTCTGCGGCATGCGGAAGGTCCAGGTGTCCTGGCCGGCCGGCAGGTCGATGGGCGCCAGGGCGATGTGCGGGACGGCGCTTTCGCGCGTCACGCCGGCCACCGCGATGGCCGCACCGGTCATCACCGACCCGATGATGACGTCCGCCTTCTCCTCGGTGATGAGGCGGCGCGCCTGGGTGGTGGCCATGGTGGGGTCGGAGGCGTCGTCGGCGACGATCAGCCGCACCCGCTCACCGCCCAGGGTCTCGGGGAACAGGGCGGCGGCGTTGCGGGCGGGGATGCCCAGCGCCGCGGTGGAGCCGGTGGCCGGCACGATCAGGCCGACGGTGATGTCGGCCAGCGCCGCGCCGGGCAGCAGCATGGCGGCCGCGGCGGCGGCGAGCAGGGCGCCGCGCAGGCCGCGGCGGGCGGGGGAACGGGGATCGGGCATGTTTCCTCCGGGGTCGGTCTCGTTGGACACGGGTGGGCCTTCGCGCCACGGATCACCGTGACGGCGGGCGCCGCCGGTTGGGTTGGTGCAACAACTATTATTCTTTATAACAGTTCTGTTTGGTGCGAACAAGCCCGCCGGAGCGTCGCGGACGGCCCCCGGCGCAGGGGCACGGCCCGGCTCGGTCATGGTTTCCGTCATCTGTGAATCCGGTTCACAGGCGGTTTGCTTACTCTCCCAATAGTCCGCAAAGCGACGTTTCGCCACAGTTCGGGGACGCCGGACACGCGCGGTCTTTCCCGATCGCCGCCGGCCGAACGGCGAGGGTGCCGGCCGCGCGACGGCGACGTCCCGGCCCAACACCCCCGCCACACGTCGACGGGAGGAGAGAACCATGACGACGAAGAACCGCGTCCGCCGATGCATCCTGTGGACCGCCGCCGCAGTTGCACTGTCCGCCGCCCTGCCGGCCGCGGCGTCGGACACCCACATGCCGGAGTGCTACACGCCGGCGGCCGGCAGCGAACGGGTGATCCGCGTCGAACCGCGCCGGGGGCCATACCGCATCGCCGTCGCCAACGGCCATACGGGCATTCCCTGGCGCATGCAGATGATCCGCTCGGTCAAGGCGTGGGCGGCCAAGCCGGAGAACGCCGCCGACATCGCGGAGCTGAAGATCGTCAGCACGGGTGCCGACGTCGCCGCGCAGATCGCCGCCATCGACAACTTCATCCAGGCGGGCTACGACGCCGTGGCCTTCATTGCCGTCAACCCCAAAGCCTTCGACGCCGTCATCCGGCGCGCCCGCACGGCCGGCACGGTCCTGGTGTCCTTCGACAACCCGGTCGACAACCCGGACGTCGTGCGCATCACGCCGGAGTGGATGGAGTTCGAAGGGGCCATCAAGACCCGGGCCGTCCTGGACCAGATGCCGCGCAAGGCCGGCACCGTTCTGGAGGTGCGGGGCATCCCCGGCAACTCCACCGACCGCGACCGCCACGCCGGATTCCGGCAGGTGATCGACGAGCATCCGGAGATCCGCGTCGTCGAGGTGGTCGGCAACTGGGACACCGGCACGGTCCAGAAGGTGGTGTCGGACGCGCTGGCGGTGCACGGCCGATTCGACGCGGTGGTGTGCCAGCACGGCTGCCGCGGCGTGACCAACGCCCTGCTGGCGGCCGGCCACCCGAAGGTTCCGGTGGGCGGCGACGCGGAGAACGGCTTCGTGCGCGCGCTGGCGGAGAACGGCATCCCCGGCATCTCGGTGTCGACCTCGCCCGGCCAGGGGCCGGTGGCCGTGCGCGCCGCCATCGCGCTGCTGAAGGGCGAGAGCCTGCCCGCCCTGGTCAATCTGCCGACGCCGCACGTCCGCACCGCCGACATGAAGCCGGGCGTCAACTACTTCCCGGACATGCCCGACACCTACGAGACCGTTTCCGGCTATGCGGCGTGCGGCCCGGACATGGTCTTCACCCCGGACGAGCTGATGCGCCAGTCCGCCGACGGCAACTGACCGCCCTCCGGACCAGGGGAGAACACCATGCCGAACGATCCCGCGTTCCTGGCCCTCGCCGGCGTCGCCAAACGCTACGGCGGCGCCGTCGCCCTCCGGGACGTCTCCTTTTCCGCCGGCCGCGGCTCCATCCACGCCATCCTCGGCGAGAACGGGGCGGGCAAGAGCACCCTGATGAAGATCCTCGCCGGCGCGGTCGCCGCCGACTGCGGGTCGGTGACCCTGGACGGCCGGCCGCTCCGCCTCGACGGGCCCGCGGCGGCGCTGCGCGAGGGAATCGTCTGCATCTTCCAGGAGCTGTCGATCATCCCCGACCTGACGGTGGCGGAGAACATCTGCCTCGCCGACCCGCCGCGCCGGCGGATCGGCACCATCGACCGGGGGGCGCAGCGCCGCCGCGCCCGCGCCGTCCTCGACGCGCTGGGCTGCGGCAGCGGACTCGACGTGCGCGCCCGTTGCGCCGACCTGCCGCTGGCCAAGCGGCAGATCGTCGAGATCGCCAAGGCGCTGGCCCGCCGGCCGCGCGTCCTGATCCTCGACGAGGCGACGTCGGCGCTGAGCGCCGAGGACGCGGAGCGGGTGATGCGGCACCTGCGCCGCCTGCGCGAGGAGGGCGTCTGCGTCCTCTTCATCTCCCACCGCATGCACGAGGTGGACGCGCTGGCCGACACCTGCTCCGTCTTCCGCAACGGTGAGCACGTTGCGACCTTCCCGGCCGGCAGCCGCACCCACGACGAGATCGTGCGGCTGATGATCGGCCGGTCCATTGCCCACGTCTACCCGCCCAAACCCGAGCGGCCGCCTCCGGCCGAACCCTATCTGCGGGTTCGCGGGCTGGCCCGGGACGGGGTGCTGAAGGGCATCGACCTGGACGTCCGGCCGGGCGAGATCGTCGGGCTCGGCGGCCTCGACGGGCAGGGCCAGCGGGAGCTGCTGCTGGCGCTGGCCGGCGTGCTGCGCGGCACGACGGGGGACGTGCGCATCGGCACGGCCGCGGGCCTGCCCTCCGGTCCGCGCGCCGCCGGCGGGCCCGGCCGCCGCATCGCCCTGATCCCGGAGGACCGCAAGACCGAGGGCCTGTTCCTCGGCCTGTCCGTGGCCGCCAACCTGAGCTTCGCGGCGCTGGACCGCCTGTCCCGCTGCGGGATCGTCGACACGGACGCCGAGCGGGCGCTGGTCGCCGGCCTGGCCGGGCGGCTGGCGGTGAAGGCCCCCGACCGCGACGCCCCGGTGGCGACGCTCTCGGGCGGCAACCAGCAGAAGGTGGTGCTCGGCAAATGGCTGGCGACCGAGCCGAAGCTGCTGCTGCTGATGGACCCGACGCGCGGCATCGACGTCGGCACCAAGCAGGAGATCTACCGGCTGATGCGCGACCTCGCCGCCGCCGGGGTGGCGATCCTCTTCCACTCCACCGACTACGACGAACTGATCGGGCTGTGCGACCGCGTCCTCGTTCTCTACGACGGGCGGGTGGCGGCGCGGCTCAGCGGGGCGGAGATCACCGAAGAGGCGATCGTCGCGTCGGCCCTCAACCTGCGCCCCGCGGCGTCGGCCGCCGGTTCCCGGCGCCCGCACCGGGAGGCTCTGGCATGATCCCCGCGCTGCGACTTCTGGTCCGCCACAACGACCGGGCATTGGCCGCCTGGGCGCTGCTGCTGGCGCTGCTGCTGCTCTTCCTGTCGATCCACCCCCGCGGGGCCTCCGGCGGCGTGCTGGCGGCCTGGGCCAACCAGGGGGTGGCGCTGGCCTTCGTCGCGGTCGGCCAGACCATCGTGGTGCTGACCCGCGGCATCGACCTGTCGGCCGGCGCCATCCTGGCGCTGTGCAACTGCGCCGCCTCGGCCCTGGTCCGGGGCGATCCGGCGGAGGTGGCGCTCGGCATCGCCGCGGTGTGCCTGATCGGCGCCGCGTGCGGCGCGCTGAACGGACTCATCGTGGTCAGGGGACGCATCCAGCCGATCGTCGCCACGCTGGCGACCGGCGCGATCCTCTCCGGCGTCGCGCTGCTGGTGCGGCCGACGCCGGGTGGCAGCGTCGACGACCGCCTTGCCGACGCGCTGACCGGCACGGTCGGCGGCGTCGTTCCGGTGTCGCTGCTGCTGCTGGCGGTGCTGGTCGCCGCCATCTGGGGCCCGGTGCGCGCCAGCCTCACGGGACGCACCATCCTGGCGGTCGGCTCGGCCGAACCGGCGGCCTACATGTCGGGCCTGCCGGTCGACCGGGCCAAGGTGGCGGCCTATGCCCTGGCCGGGCTGTTCGCCGCCTTCGGCGGGCTGTTCCTCGGCTTCCAGACGCTGAGCGGCGACCCGTCGGTCGGCGCCTCCTACACCCTGAACTCGGTCGCCGCCGTGGTGCTGGGCGGCACGGCGCTGGCCGGCGGGGCCGGCAGCGTCGCCGGCTCCATCGCCGGGGCGCTGGTGCTGCGCACGGTGGGCAGCCTGATCTTCTTCACCGGCCTCGACCCGATGGCGCAGCCGCTGTTCGAAGGCGCGGTTCTCCTCGTCGCGGTGGCGCTCGGCGCCGGCCGCCTGCTCAGGATACGCAACCGGCTGGAGGTGTTCCGATGATCCCCCTCGTCCGGGCCCTTCCGCGCCCCGTCGCCGCACCCGGCCCGGCCGGGGTGATCGCTCTGGCCCTCGTGGTCCTGCTGCTGGCCGGGGGTCTGGCCGATCCCCGGTTCTTCTCCCCCGCCTATCTTCTCCAGCAGCTCCACACCGGCGCCTTCCTGGGGGTGATCGCCATCGGCGCCATGGTGGTGATCCTGACCGGCCACATCGACCTGTCGGTCCCCTGGACGCTGTCGGCCGCCGCCACCTTCTCCACCGCCTTCGTCGGCGCGGCCGGCGAGGGGGCCCAGGGGGAGCTGGGCCTCCTCGTCGGACTGGCGGTCGGTGCCGGCATCGGGCTGGTCAACGGCATCGGCGTCGCCTACCTGCGCCTCCCGTCGATGATCTGGACGCTGGCCGTCAACATGGTGGTGCTGGGCGTCTGCGTCCTCCACGCCGGCCTGTACGCCTCCGGCAGCCGGCCGTCCGCGGTGATGGCCACGCTCGGCGGCGGGTGGATCGGGTCCCTGGTGCCCAACGCGGTCGTCGTCTGGATGGTGCTGTCGGCCGCCGCGGTGTTCCTGCTGCGCCGCACGGTGGCGGGGCGCTGTCTCTACGCCGTCGGCACCCGCGAGAGCGCCGCCTGGCTGTCGGGCATCGACACGCGCCGGGTGCTGCTGGGCGCCTTCGTGATCTCCGGCCTGTGCAGCGCCGTGGCCGGCATGCTGCTGGCCGGCTACGCCAACCAGGCGTACCAGCGCATGGGCGACCCCTACCTGCTGCCGGGAATCGCCGCCGTGGTGCTGGGCGGCACCAGCATCCTCGGCGGGCGCGGCTCCTACGGCGGGTGCGTCGCCGGGGTGCTGCTCATCACGCTGATCACCAGCATGCTCTCGCTGCTCCAGGTGCCCGAAGCCTTCAAGCAGATCGCCTACGGCGGGGTGATCATCCTGATGGTCGGCTACTACAGCCGCCGCGCCGCCGCCGAGCGCGCCTGACCGCAAACGCCTTCTCCCATCCCCTTGTCGCCGGCCCGCATGCCGGCCGCCGGCCCCCCTTTGCCATCGAGAGGACCCTTTCATGCACGACAAACGCGCCCTGATCGTCGGCGTCACCGGCATCGTCGGCAACAACCTGGCCCGTCACCTCGTCCGGAGCGGGGACTGGAGCGTCCACGGCATCGCCCGCACCGCACCGCGCGGCCTGTCCGGGGTCGAACCCGTGTGCGTCGACGTGCTCGACGCCGCGGCGACGTCCCGCGCCCTGGCGGCGCTGGCGCCCAGCCACGTCTTCCTGTGCACCTGGACGCGGATGCCGACCGAGGCGGAGAACTGCCGCGTCAACGGCGCCATGGTGCGCCATGTGCTGGACGCCGTCGGACCGTCGGGGGCCGTGCGCCACGTGGCACTGGTCACCGGCACCAAGACCTACCTCGGCCCCTTCGAGATGTACGCGCGGAACCGGCCGGAGACGCCGTTCCGCGAGGACCAGCCGCGCCTGCCCATCGAGAACTTCTATTACGTGCAGGAGGACGCCGTCTTCGAGGCGGCGGAGCGCTACGGCTTCGGCTGGAGCGTCCACCGGCCGCACACCATCGTCGGCTACGCCGTGGGCAACGCCATGAACATCGGCGTGACGCTGGCGGTGTACGCGTCGATCTGCAAGGAGACGGGCCGTCCGTTCCTGTTCCCCGGCTCCCCCGTGCAGCACACGGCGCTGGCCGACGTCACCGATGCCCGCCTGCTGGCCCGCCATCTCGCCTGGGCGGCGACGGCGCCGGCGGCGCGCAACGAAGCCTTCAACGTCGCCAACGGCGACGTCTTCCGCTGGGCCCGGCTGTGGGGCGTGATCGCCCGTTATTTCGGGCTGGAGCCGGCACCCTATCCGGGCGAAGCCGTCCCGCTGCAACAGCAGATGCGCGACGACGGGCCGGTGTGGGACCGCATGGTCGCCCGCTACGGGCTGCAGCCCAACCCGCTCGACCGGCTCGCTTCGGCCTGGCACACCGACGCCGACCTCGGCCGCCCGATCGAGTGCGTCAACGACCTGTCGAAAAGCCGGCGCCTCGGCTTCCTCGATCATCAGGACACCGAACGCTCCTTCCTCGATCTGTTCGACCAGCTCCGCCAGGAGCGGGTGATCCCCTGACCCCCGGCAGCAGCAGGAGGACCGACCATGGAACTCGCCCTTGAAGACCGCGTGGCGATCGTCACCGGTGCGGGCGCCGGCATCGGGTTGGAGACGGTGCGGCGGCTGGTGCGGGAGGGCGCCTGCGTCGTCGGCGGCGACCTCGACCCCGGTGCGCTGGCCGACGCCGGCCCGCCGGCGCGGATCGCCGCCGTCGCGGTCGACCTGCGCGACCCCGGTGCCGGCGAGGCGCTGGTGCGCACGGCGATCGCGCGGTTCGGCGGCGTCGACATCCTGTTCAACAACGCCGCCGCGGCGCCGGCGCGCGACGACTTCCTGGCGGTCTCCGACGCGGACTGGGCTGCCACGCTCGACCTCAACCTCATGGGCTACGTGCGCACGACCCGCGCCGTCCTGCCGCACATGCTGAAGCGGGGCCGGGGCGTGCTGATCCATTGCGGGTCCGAAGCCGGGCGGATGCCCCATCCCCTGCTGCCCGACTACAGCGTGTCCAAGGCGGCGGTGCTGATGCTCTCCAAGTGCCTGTCGCGGGCGTACACGTCGCGGGGCGTACGCTCCAACGTCGTCGCCCCGGCGCACATACGCACGGCCCTGTGGGACCGCCCCGGCGGCTTCCTCGACGCCCTGGCCGCCCGCTACGGCTGCGGCCGGGACGAGGCGGTCAGCCGCTTCCTCGCACACTCCGGCCTGCCGGCCGGACGCCTCGGGCGGCCGGAGGAGGTGGCGTCCCTCGTCGCCTTCCTGGCGTCCGACCACGCCGCCTTCATCAGCGGCGAACAGTTCGGCATCGACGGCGGCGTCGTCCCCGTCGTCTGATACCGGCGGCATCTGAAGGATGGCGCCGGTATCACCCTCTCGATCAATGCCCGGGCATTGATCTGCCGGGTTTTACGGTCGGCAATTGATGGAGGTGATCAATTGCCGACCGTCTGACCATCCCCCTCTTTCCCCGACCAAGGAGAGTTCCCGATGTCCATCCCCCCGGCCCACCGTCCCGTCGCCGCCCCGGCGGACTGGGACGACGCCACCCGTGCGGAGTTCGCCGTGAACCAGGCCAACGGCTGCGTCGGCCACGTGCTGGTGTCGGAGACGCCGCGCGTCCGCGTGTGGTCGCTGCACCTGAAGCCCGGCGAGCGCATCGGCTTCCACCGCCACGTGCTCGACTATTTCTGGACCGCCGTGACGCCGGGCCGCGGCCGCTCCCGCCACCACGACGGACGGGTGGTGGAGACCGTCTACGAACCGGGCCTGACCCGCCACCTCTGCTTCGCGCCGGGTGAGTTCATGGTGCACGATCTGGCCAACGTGGGCGACGGCGACCTGGTGTTCACCACGGTGGAGTTCCTGGATTCCGGCAATCCCCCGCTTCCCGTTCCCGCCCACGTGCATCGCGACCGGCCGGCCGTCGGCCGGGAAGAGCCGGTGCTGCTGTGAGGACGCCCGCCATGACCTCCGCCGCAACGACCCGCTGGCCCGCGCTGTTCACGCCGCACCGCCTGGGGCCGCTCACCCTTCCCAACCGCCTCGTCATGGCACCGATGACGCGCTCGCGCACCGCCTGGCCCGGCGACGTGCCGACCGAACTCAACGCCCGCTACTACGCCCAGCGGGCCGGCGCCGGGCTGATCGTGACGGAAGCGACGCAGATCTCCCGCGAGGGGCAGGGCTACGCCCGCACGCCTGGCATCCACACCGCCGCCCAGCGCGACGGCTGGCGGCTGGTGACCGAGGCGGTGCACGCCGCGGGCGGCCGCATCTTTCTCCAACTCTGGCACGTCGGGCGCGTGTCCCATCCCGTCCTGCAGGAGGGCGGCCGCGCCCCGGTGGCCCCCTCGGCCGTGCGTGCGCGGGGCGTGCGCGTGTACGTCATCGATCCGGCGGACGGTACGCCGTGCTTCCTCGACTGCGAGACGCCGCGCGCCCTGGAGGAGGGCGAGATCCCCCGGGTGGTCGACGACTACCGCCGCGCCGCGGCGCGCGCCATGGAGGCGGGGTTCGACGGGGTGGAGCTGCACGGCGCGAACGGCTACCTCATCGACCAGTTCCTGCGCTCCACCACCAACCGGCGCACCGACCGCTACGGTGGCTCGCCGGAGAACCGCATCCGCTTCCTGCGGGAGGTGGTCGGAGCGGTCGCCGGCGAGACGGGGGCGGGGCGCGTCGGGGTGCGCCTGTCGCCGCACGTGACCTTGCAGGACATGGCCGACCCCGAGATGGTGGAGACCAGCCTGCTGGCGGCCGCGGCGCTGCACGACGCCGGCGTCGCCTACCTCCACCTGGCCGAGGCGGACTGGGACGACGCGCCGGAGGTTCCGGAGGATTACCGCCGGGCCCTGCGCGACCGCTTTCCCGGCACGATCATCGTCGCCGGCCGCTACACGCCGGAACGGGGGACGGCCATGCTCGCCGCCGGCCACGCCGATCTGGTCACCTTCGGCCGGCCCTTCCTCGCCAACCCCGACCTGCCGCGGCGGATCGCCGAGGGGCTGCCGCTGAACCCGCCCGACCCCGCGACCTTCTTCGGCGGGGGAGCGGCGGGGTACATCGACTATCCCGCGTACGGCGAGACCGCACCCGTCACGGCGTAGGGCCGGCGGCCGGCGCCCCGGGCCGGGACAGGGACGTCGCGAGGAAGTCCAGGAAGGCCCGGATGCGGCCGGCAAGGTGCTCGTGGCCGATGTAGACCGCGTGCACCGGTTCGCGGTCGCCGGGGTTGAAGGCATCGAGGACGCACGCCAGGCGGCCGGCGGCGACGTCGGGTCCGACGTGCCATTCCGACAGGCGGGCGATGCCCAGACCGGCCAGCGCCAACTGGCGCATCGTCTCGCCATTGTTCGCCTTCATGTTGCCGGTGACGGCGATCGTCCGCACGCCGCCGCCGTCGCGGAAGGGCCACTCGTCGAGCCGGCGGCGGAAGTTGAAGTTCAGGCAATTGTGCCGGGCGAGGTCGTCCGGCACCGCCGGCACGCCGTGCCGGGCGAAGTACGCCGGCGCCCCCACGACCAGGCGCCGGCTTTCGATCAGCTTGCGCGCCTTGAGGCTGGAGTCGCGCATCGCACCGGTCCGGATGGCGACGTCGGTGCGCTCCCCCACCAGATCGACCATGAAATCGGTCAGGGTGAGGTCGAGCACGACGCCGGGGTGGCGCAGCAGGAAGTCCGGGATCAGCGGGATCACGCAATGGGTGCCGAAGGGGATGTTGGCGTTGACGCGCAACGGCCCGCGCGGCTCCCCGGCGCCCGACGACACGGCGCGCTCGGCCTCCTCGATCTCGGCGACGATGCGCGAGGCCCGGTCGAAATAGGATTCCCCCTCGGGCGTCAGTTGCAGGCTGCGGGTGGAGCGCAGGACGAGGCGCACGCCCAGCCGGTCCTCGATCCGGGCGATCAACCGGCTCACCGCCGATGGCGTCAGGCGCAGGGCGCGGGCCGCGGCGGAGAAGCTGCCCAGCTCCACCGCCCGCACGAACACCTCCATCTCACCGGCCCGGTTGTCCATGGCACGCCCATCCTGATGACCGTCCCGGTCATGCTGCCATCTTTGATCAAGAATCACAAATGTTGTGCGTCGTCCGTGAATTCACGGAACAGCCCGGTGGGAGCCAGGATGGCGTCCGCTGTGATTCCCCAACCGGAGAACGATACCGATGATGCACCGCCGGTTCCTCGCGCTCGCGGCCGTCACCGTCCTGGCGATGGGCTCGGCCCGGGCCGCCGAATGGGTGCCGTCCTGGACGGCCAGCCCGCAGCCGCTGTGGGACGACTCCTTTCCGTTGCCGGTTCTCGTCCCCGGTGACCCGGGGGACCGCACGGTGCGCCAGGTCCTGCGGGTCAGCCTCGGCGGGCCGCGCCTGCGCATCGAGGTGTCCAACGCCTACGGCGCGGCACCGCTGGCGATCGGCGCCGCCGCGGTGGCGCTCGCCGGCGACGCACCCCCCGGTGCGGTCGTGCCCGGTTCGGTCCGCCCGGTCACCGTCTCCGGCCGGCGCTCCTTCACGGTCCCGCCGGGGGCATCGGCGCTGAGCGATCCCGTCGATCTGGCCGTCGATCCGCTCGGCTCCATTGCCGTCAGCCTCTACCTTCCGCAACCGGGGCCGGTCACGACCTTCCATTGGGACGGGTTGCAGACCGCCGCCATCGCGCCGGGCAACCAGGTCGACCGGGACGCGGTGACGGACGCCGTGCCGACGACCACGCGCCCCTATCTCAGCCGGGTCATCGTCGAGGCGGCGGAGGGCGCGCGCACCGTGGTGGCGTTCGGCGATTCCATCACCGACGGCGCCGCGTCCACCCTCGACGCCAACCGACGCTGGCCGGATTTCCTGGCGGCGCGTCTGGCGCCGCACAACATCGCCGTGCTGAACGCCGGCATCTCCGGTGCCCGCCTCCTGCACGACGGCATGGGACGGAACGCCCTGGCCCGCTTCGACCGCGACGTCCTCGCGCAGGGCGACGTCGCCGCCGTCGTGGTGCTGATCGGGATCAACGACATCGCCTGGCCAGGCCACCCCTTCGCCCCCGACCTGCCGCCGCCGGCCGTCGACGACCTGATCGCCGGCTACCGTCAACTGATCGCCCGGGCGCGGGTGGCCGGCGTGCCCATCGTCGGCGCGACGCTGACGCCGTTCCGCGGGGCTCTCGCCGGCACGCCCTTCGAAGGGTACCACACGCCGGAGAAGGACCGGCTGCGGCACGAGGTGAACGCCTGGATCCGCGAGTCCGGAGCGTTCGACGCCGTGCTCGATCTCGACGCCGTACTGCGCGATCCGGACGATCCCTCGCGTCTGCGGCCGGACTACGACTCCGGTGACCATCTGCACGCCTCCGACGCGGGGAACAAGGCCATCGCCGACGCCGTGGCCCCGACACTCATTCGTCCGGCGGGCGGGTCCGCTTCAGCAGGTCGAGGAAGCGGTCCAGCACCGGGTTCGGCTGGCCGTCCCGGCGGGTGATGGCGTGGAATTCCACGTCGAAGCGGTGGGTGTCGGGCAGCAGCGGGCGCATCATCCCGCGCTCCACCCACTGGCGGGCGTAGTGGGTCGGCAGGAAGCCGATGTAGCAGCCGGTCAGGATCAGGAACGCCACGCCTTCCCGGTCGGTGGCGGTGGCGGTGGTGTTCAGGGCGTGCTGCAGGCGGGCCGCGTCAGGGGCCTGGCGGGCGTGGGTCGGCGCCACCGCGTCGGCCGCCTCCACCGCCGCGCGCGACACCCCGGCCGGGGCGTCGTCGAACAGGGGATGGCCGCGGCAGCAGTAGAGGCAGGCGTGCTCCCGGTACAGCGGGATGCGGGCGACGCCGGGCAACGGCCGCCCGGCCGGCACCACGCCCACATGCAGCCGGCCGTCCAGCACGCCGCGTTCCGCCTCGTTGGGCGGGATCATGCGGATGTTCACGCGCACGTCCGGCCCCTGCTCCTTCAGGCCCCGCAGCGCGTCGGTCACCCGCATGTGGGGCAGCGTCACCAGGTTGTCGGTGATGCCGATGGTCAACTCGCCGCGCAGGCGGCCGTGGGCGGCGTTGATCGCGCTGCGGAAGCGGTCCAGGTCGGCCATCAGGCGCAGGGTAGCCTCGTAGGCCGCCCGCCCCTCGTCGGTCAGGCGGAACCCGGCGCGGCCGCGCCGGCACAGGCGCAGGCCGAGGCGCCGTTCGAGATCGGCCATGTGCAGGCTGATAGCGGCGCGGCTGATGTTCAGCTCCACCTCCGCGGCGGAGAAGCCGCCGCACTCCACCACCGTGCGGAAGACGCGCAGCAGCCGGATGTCGACGTCGGAGACCGCCGCCAGCGGGCGGGGCGTTGCGGGCGGGGCGGGGGGCATTCAGGTAAGCGTTTGCTTGCGTGAGGTTTGGGTTGTTTGGATTTAACCGCAACCGAACGCCGGTGCACACTGCCTTTCGCCCAAGCCCCCCAATCCGGAGGAGACCGGAGCATGCCCCCCCTGGACAGCCCCCCGGTGCACGGCACCGACCGCGCCGCCGGCGTGACCCGCGCCGAACTGGACGCCCACTGGATGCCGTTCACCGCCAACCGGGAGTTCAAGGCCGATCCGCGCATGATCGTGCGCGGCGAGGGGGCGTGGTACATCGACGGCGAGGGCCGGCGCGTCTACGACAGCCTGTCCGGCCTGTGGTGCTGCGGCGCCGGCCACGGCCGGCGCGAGATCGTCGACGCGGTGTCGCGCCAGATCGCCGAGCTGGACTACAGCCCCGCCTTCCAGTACGGGCACCCCGCCGCCTTCCGGCTGGCGCACCGCCTGGCATCCATGGCCCCGGCCGGCCTCGACCACGTGTTCTTCGTCAGCTCCGGGTCGGAGGCGGCGGACACCGCCCTGAAGATGGCGCGCGCCTACTGGCGCCTGAAGGGCGAGCCGACGCGGACCAAGCTGATCGGCCGCGCCCGCGGCTACCACGGCGTCAACTTCGGCGGCACCGGCGTGGGCGGCATCGGGGCGAACCGCAAGCTGTTCGGCGCCGGTATCGACGCCGACCACCTGCCCCACACGGTGCTGCCGCAGAACGCCTTCTCCCGGGGGATGCCGGAGGAGGGCGCCCATCTGGCCGACGCCCTGGAAGAGCTGGTGGCCCTGCACGACGCCTCCAACATCGCCGCGGTGATGGTGGAACCCCTGTCGGGCTCCGCCGGGGTGTTGCCGCCGCCGCGCGGCTATCTGCAACGGCTGCGCGCGCTGTGCGACCGCTACGGCATCCTGCTGATCTTCGACGAGGTGATCACCGGCTTTGGCCGCATGGGCGCGCCGTTCGGCGCCGACGCCTTCGGCGTGGTGCCCGACATCATGACCGTCGCCAAGGGGCTGACCAACGGCACCGTGCCCATGGGTGCCGTCATCGCGTCGCGCGACATCCACCGCACCTTCATGGAGAACGGCGGTCCGGAGCACATGGTGGAGTTCCCGCACGGCTACACCTATTCCGCCCACCCCGTGGCCTGCGCCGCCGGCCTGGCGGCACTGGAGCTGTTCGAGCGGGAAGACCTGGCCGGCCGCGCCGCCGCCCTGGCGCCCCATTTCGAATCCGTGCTGCACGGGCTGAAGGGTCTGCCCCGCGTTACCGACATCCGCAACTACGGGCTGGCCGGCGCGGTGCAGATTGCCGGCGACCCCGCGGCGCCGGGACGGCGGCTGTACGAGATCGCCATGGCCTGCTGGAAGGCCGGCTGCTACGTCCGCCACGGCGGCGACACGCTCCAGTTCGCCCCCCACTTCCACAGCGAACCGGCCGACCTGGACCGCCTGATGGACGTGGTGGCCGACGCCATCCGCCGGGCGGGTTGATGCGGCAGGCATACGATTGACGATCAGGATGATGGGGCAGCCTGCATATCAACACAATGCGAGCTGCTCCGGCCGGGCTGCGGGAGAAGGGTCGTCAAGCAAACGTGCCGGGATGCCTCGGTCGCGGCATTCAACGTCGTGGCAATCTCGTTGAGAACGTCGACGTAGCGGATGCGGATCGGTCCGCCGGGTTCCTTATCAGCACCGGAATGGGGTCCGGTTCTTCGGTTGCCTCGACGCTGTCGTCCCGGACCGACCGAAGTCCAACAGGTCGGAGAACCGGTAGAGATTCCGGAGCGAACAGGTCCGGCGCTTCACGATCTTCCCGGCATCGACGTTATGACCGCCCGCTTGCGCCCTGCCGGGTGAGTCATCGGCAATCTTGGCCTTGGCCGGAGAGCGATGTCGACCGAACACCGTTCCCGGCCGCCGTGGACCAACTCCCGGGCCGGGCCACCCGCCACCGATCCACGTCGCCGCTCCCCTCCTCCCGCCGGCGGCGGGGGAGGGGAGCGGTGGCGCTTATGGATGGCCGGGCCGCGCGCGGTTCAGGCGGCCGACAGGCCGGTGCCGCCGTAGAGCCATTGCAGGCCGTTGTAGAAGTCGTCGGGGGACTTGGCGCCCATCACCGCGTTGCGGATTTTCCGCTCCACACCCTCGGCGTGGTAGAGCTTGCCCAGCATGCGCGACGACAGGACGACGCGGTAGGCGCGCACGATGCGCTCCTCCTGGTAGGCGTGGAAGGCCGCCCCGAGATCGCCCTCGCACCGGCGCAGCTTGTCCGCCAGGCACACCGAGTCCTCCAGCGCCATGCAGGCGCCCTGGGCGAAGTACTGGTGGGTGGGGTGGGCGGCGTCGCCCAGCAGGGTGACGTTGCCGTCGGTCCAGTTCTCGATGGGCTCGCGGTCACCCAGCACCCAGCGGCGCCATTCCGTCGGCTTCTCCAGCAGCTTGCGCGCCTTGGGCACGATGGCGCCGAAGCGGCCGAGGACCTCCTCGCGCGTGCCGGGCTCGTTGGTGCCGACCTCGGACACGTCGGTCTGGAACGTGGCGACCAGGTTGAAGGTCTTCCAGCCCTGCAAGGGGTAGTGGACCATGTGGCACTTCGGACCGGCCCACAGGGTGGCGGCGTTCCAGCGCAGGTCCTCGGGCATCTGCTCGATGGGCAGCACCGCGCGGTAGGCCACGTGCCCGGACAGGCGCAGCGCGTCGCCGCCGGTCAGTTGCTCGCGGATCTTCGAGCGCACGCCGTCGGCGCCGATGACGGCGTCGCCGGCGAAGGTGTCGCCCGTCTCGGTGCGCACCAGCGCGCCCGACGCGGTGTTCTCATAGGCGACGACGCGCTGGTTGTTGACCAGGGTGATGGCGTCCCGGGCGCGGCAGGCGTCCAGCAGCACGCCGTGCAGGTCGGCGCGGTGCACCACGGCGTAGGGATTGCCGAAGCGCGTGCGGAACGGCGCGTCCACCGGCATCTCGGCGATGAGGTCGCCGGTCAGCCCGTCCATCATGATCAGCTTGTCGATGTAGACCGCCTTGGCGCGTGCGGCGTCGCCCACCCCCAGATAGTCGAAGGCGTGGAAGGCGTTGGGGCCGATCTGGATGCCGGCGCCGATCTCGCCGAACTGCGCCGCCTGTTCCAGCACCGTCACCCGGCAGCCGATGTTGGCGAGGCCGAGTGCCGCCGACAGGCCGCCGATGCCGCCGCCGGCGACGACCATGGTGCGATTGACTGTGTCCGTCATGGGGTTTCTCCCGGAGGTTCGTTGATCATTACAAGATCGAGACAATCAGTATACTGTCTATCTGCCGCCGAACCGCCCCCCGGTACGGGGTCGCGGCCGGCCGTATCAGGGCCGGGCGCCCTCCTTCAGGGGGGCGCGGCTGGCCTCGTTGTTCTCGTCGACGATCCGTTCGAGCAGGGCCGTGAAGATGGCCCGCTCCTCGGGCGTCAGGGGGGCGAGGATGCGGGCCTGGCTGCGCTCCACCGCGGGTTCCACGGCTTCCAGCACCCGCAGCCCCTCCTCGGTCAGGGACAGCAGCTTCTGCCGGCGGTCCTCGACGCCCGGTACCCGGCGCAGCCAGCCCTTCTCCTCCAGCCGTTCCGCCAGTCCACCGATGGTCGAGCGGTCCAGCGCCGCCCGGTGCGCCAGGGAGATCTGGTCCAGGTCCGGCGTCGAGCGCAGCACCGCCAGCACCGCGTACTGCATGGGCGTGATGTCGTACTCCCGGCATTCGTCGAGGAAGATTGACACCGAGATCTGCTGGGCACGCCGGATGAGGTGGCCGGGTTTGAGGTGCAGGTTGCCGGGCAGCATGAGGTTCCTCGTGGACGGTGTGAGGGAAGGCCGCCCCGGTAACACGGACGGGCTGCCGGCGGCCATGCGCCGGGTTGTCCCCGCGGCCTTCCCCACGGTCATTCCGCGGGGCCGATGGTGAAGGTGATTGACCCCACGCCGGCGATGGCCCCCTCCAGCCGGTCACCCGCCACCACGGCGCCCACACCCTCGGGCGTGCCGGTGTAGATCAGGTCGCCGGGGCCGAGGTGGAAGTAGCGCGACAGGTGGGCGACCACCTCCGGCACGCTCCAGATCAGCTTGGACAGGTCGGAGTTCTGCTTCTCCACGCCGTTCACCGACAGGGTGATCGCCCCCGACGACGGGTGGCCGATGTCGGCCGCCGGCACGAGATCGCCGATCACCGCCGACTCCTCGAAGCCCTTGCCCAGGTCCCAGGGCCGGCCCATCTCGCGGGCCTTGATCTGCAGATCGCGCCGCGTCATGTCGAGGCCGCAGGCGTAGCCCCACACGGCGTCGAGGGCCTGCTCCGGCGCCACCCGGAAGGCGGGGCGGCCGATGGCGATCACCAGCTCCATCTCGTAATGGTAGTTGGCGGTCTCCGGCGGGTAGGCGACGGTGGAGCCGGAGGCGACCAGCGCGTTGGCCGGCTTCATGAAGTAGAACGGCGGCTCGCGGTCGGGGTCGAAGCCCATCTCGCGGGCGTGGGCGGCGTAGTTGCGGCCGACGCAGAAGATGCGGGACACGGGGTAGAGCGCCCCGCTGCCGCGCACCGGGACGGCGGGGACGGGCGGAACGGGAAAGGCGTACGCGGTCATCGGATCAGAACTCCTCGTAGATGCCGATCTTGCGGTGCAGCGGCGCGTCGTCGACGTGGAAGACGAAGGCGGGTGCTGCGGGGTCGGCGCGGTGGCGGACGGTGGCGTGGGTGGGGACGGCGATGGTGTCGCCCTCCTCCCAGGTCAGGGTGACACCGTCGATCTCGGACTGGCCGCGGCCCTCGATGACGTGCAGCACGCTGGATGCCGAGCGGCGGCGCGGCGCCACCTCCTCGCCGGCCCGGATCATCTGCGCGGAGAAGCCCAGGATCGGCAGGCACTCCGCCCCGGTCTCGGGGTTGACGTAGGCGAGGTGCACGGCCTCGCCGGGGCCGACGGCGGTGGACAGGTCGCGCAGGTTCTGCCGCACCTCCGTCCACGGGAAGCGGATCAGCGGGTAGTCGGCGCGCCGGGCGTTCAGCGCGGCGTAGGGCACCAGGCCGGCGCGGCGGTAGGTGGTCTGCGAGCGGTCGGCGGCGTTGCGGATGGTCTGCGGCTCGCCCTCCAGGCAATAGGACGCCTCCATGCCGTAGATCAGCGGCAGGTCCAGGGCGTCCAGCCACACCACCGGACCGCTGCCGGCGTGCCCGTGCTCGTGCCACAGGCCCGACGGGGTGAGGATCAGGTCGCCCTTCTCCATCGGGCACTTCTCCCCGTCGACCGAGGTGAAGCCGCCCTGACCCTCCACCACGAAGCGCACGGCGCTGGGGGAGTGGCGGTGGTTGGGGGCGGTCTCGCCGGGCAGGATGAGCTGAAGGCCGAGATAGATGGTGGGGGTGGCCATCATCCGCTCCAGCCCGAGGCCGGGGTTGGCGAGCACCAGCACGCGGCGCTCCGCCTTCTCGATGGGCGTCAGCTCGCCGGCGCGCAGCAGGTGGGGGCGGATGTCGGCGTAGCGCCAGGCGAAGGGCCGGGTGGCGCGGCTGGGTATGCCGTAGGGCAGCACGGCGCGCAGGGACGGCCACAGCGGCGTGACGCTCATGGCCGCCAGGGCGTCCACATAGTCGGCCGGCAGGTCGGCCAGCGTCCCCAGTTGGGTGGACATGACGGTTCCTCCTCTCGGGCTGGGTTGTTCCGGGCGGCCGCGGGTCAGGCGGCGTCCGGCTGGTTTTCGGGCAGGGCGCGCTCGAAGGCGGGCAGGGCGGCGCAGGCGTCGACGATCCGGCGGATCGTCGGGTACGGCTCCATGTCCACGGCGAAGCGGCGGTTGTTGACGGCCTGGGAGAACAGGCAGACGTCGGCCAGCGTCGGCGCGTCGCCGTGGCAGAAGTGCCCGGTGTCGGGGCTGCCGGCCAGCATGGTCTCCAGGGGGCCGAAGCTCTCGGCCACCCAGTGGCGGAACCATTCGGCCACCGCCGCCTCGTCGGCGCCGAAGCGGGTCTCCAGGTACAGCAGGATGCGCAGGTTGTTGACGGGATGGATGTCGCAGGCGACGGCGCTCGCCAGGGCGCGCACGCGGGCCCGCGCCGTGGCCCCCCGCGGCAGCAGCGGCGGCTCGGGGTGGGTTTCCTCCAGGTACTCCAGGATGGCGGGGCTCTGGGGGATCACCGTGCCGTCGGGCAGCTCCAGCGCCGGCACGAGACCCTGCGGGTTGAGCGCCCGGTAGGCGGGGGCGCGGTGGTCGCCCCGGCGCAGGGCGTAGGTGCGCTGCTCGTACGCCACACCCTTGAGGTTGAGGGCGGCGCGCACCCGGATGGAGGTGGAGCTGCGGAAGAAGTTGTGCAGGATCAGGGGCGCGGTCATGGCGGAGGGCTCCGGACGGGAACGGGCGTCAGCGCAGGGCGGTGGTGAGGGCGGGCAGGAAGACGACGGCCAGGATCACCGCGCAGGTCACGGCGATGAACGGCAGGATGGCGCGGGCCAGACGCCCCAGTGCCGCACCGCTCATGGCCGCGGCGACGTAGAGGCCGGCCCCCACGGGCGGCGTCAGCAGCCCCAGGGTCAGGGTCAGGCAGGTCATCACCCCGAAATGCACGGGGTCGATGCCGTAGGTCTTCTGGGCGATCGGCAGCAGGATCGGCACCAGCACGATCAGGGCGGCGATGCCGTCCAGCACCATGCCGACGATCATCAGGAAGACGAACACCAGCACCATGAAGACCGTGGGGTCCGAGGTCATGGCCTGGAGCAGGGCGGCGGCGGACTGCGGCACCTGGTTGAAGGTGAGCACCCAGCCGAACACCTTGGCGGCGGCGATCAGGAACAGCACGGTCGCCGTGTTGCGCGCCGTGCGCTCCAGCGCCGGGGACAGGTGGGCCCACTTCAGCTCGCGGAACACCACGCCGCCGATGATGGCGGCCAGCAGCGTCGCCACGGCGGCGGATTCCGTGGGCGTGACGATGCCGAAGGCGATGCCGCCGACGATCACCGCGGGGATGGACAGGGTCAGCAGGGCGCCGCCCGTGGCCTTCCACAGGTCCGGCCGCTCGGCGCGGGCGGTGCGGCCGTCGTGGGCGCGGGCGGCGCCGAAGGCGATGACGGCGCACAGCAGGGCCGCCAGCAGCAGGCCCGGCAGGATGCCACCGATGAACATGTCCTTGATCGACACCTGGCCGACCACCCCGTAGATGATAAAGATCATCGACGGCGGGATGATCGGGCCGAGCAGCCCGGCCGAGGCGGTCAGCGCCGCGGCGAAGGTGCGGCTGTAGCCGTCGCGCTCCATCTCCGGCACCATGACGCGGCTCATGACGGCGATCTGCGCCGTGGCGGAGCCCATGATGGAGGCCAGCAGCAGGTTGGCCGACAGGGACACGTAGGCCATGCTGTGCGGTACCCAGCCCAGCCAGGCGCGCGCCGCCAGCACGATGCGCCGGGTGATGCCGCCCTCGTTCATCAGCTCGCCCAGCAGGATGAACAGGGGGATGGCCAGCAGGTCGAACACCTCGATGGAGTTGAACAGGATCTGCGGCAGCGATTCCAGCAGGCGCAGGTTGCCGGTGGCCCCCACGAAGGCGAAGGTCGCGGCGATCAGCACGAAGGCGACGGGCAGGCCCAGCGCCAGCAGCAGGGCGAAGGCGACGACGACGGTCATGACGGCTCCGTGGCGGGGTCCGGCACGACGCCGGCGGCCTCGGCGATCGCGCGCAGCAGGTGGGCCAGCACGTGGCAGAGGGCGGCGGCGCTGAACAGCGGGATGATCAGGAAGAACGGCCACTTCGGCCAGCCCAGGGTCACCGCCATGTCGAACGAAGCGAACGGCGACAGGATCCAGTGGACCGAGTGGTAGAGGATCGCCGCCAGCATCAGCGCGGCCACCGTCTCGGTCACGATGAACAGGGTGCGGCGCCGGGTGTAGGTCAGGCGGTCGCTGAACAGTGTCATGCGCACCTGGACGTTCTCGTGGATGGTCACCGAGATCGCCAGGAAGGCCATCCAGATCAGGATGTAGATCGCCAGCTCCTCGGCGTAGAAGAGCGGCGCGTTGAACAGGTAGCGCAGGCCGACGTTGACGATCAGCAGGGCGGTGAACACGACGATCAGCGCCTTGCAGACGAACATCTCGGCGCGCGCCAGCAGCCGGCTCCAGCCGGCGGCGAGCCGGGCCGTGGTACGCAGCATGACGGGTGTCTCCGGGTGGTGTCCGGGTCGGGGGACGCCCGCGGCGGGCGTCCCCCGATGCCTCAGCGGGCCTCGGCCTGCTCGCGGAACGCCTTGACCAGCGGCTGGCCGCCGAACTGAGCGGCGAAGGCATCGTTGGCCCGGGCGAAGCGCTCCCTGGCGTCGGCCAGCGTCTCGATGCGCAGCGCCCCCTGAAGGCTTTCCAGGTTCCGGCGCTCCGCCTCGATCTGGGCGGTGTTGGCCCACTCCAGCGTCTCTGCCATGGTTTCGCGGATCAGCTCCCGGCGCTCGGGCGTCATCGTCTGCCAGCGGGCACCGCTGTAGACGGCGATGGCGGGGAACGCCATGTGGCTGGTGACCGTCAGCCCCTTGGCCACGTCCTGGAAGCGGGAGCCGACCAGCGCGTCCAGGTCGATGTCCACGCCGTCCAGCAGGCCGTTCTGCAGGCTCTGGTAGATCTCGGGCAGATGGACCGGCGTCGGCACCGCGCCCGCCGCTTCCCACCAGACCTTCATGGCGGGGAAGGGCACGATGCGGATCTTCTTGCCCTTCAGGTCGTCCAGCGACTGCGCCGGGGCATCGCGCATGAGGATGTGACGCATGCCCGCGAAGGTGTAGCCGAGCCCCTGGAGCCCGACGCCCTTCAGGTTGTCCAGCATCTGCCCGGCGGCGGGGGTGCGGGTGGCGGCGACCGCCTCGCCCACGTCGGCGAACAGGAAGGGGGTGAACCAGGCGGTGATGCTGGGCTCGCGCAGGCTGGTGATCGACGCGGTCATGATGCCCATGTCGAGCAGACCGGTCTGCATCTGCTGGAACATCTCCGGCTCGTTGCCGAGCTGCCCGCCGGGGAAGATCGCCGCGGTGAGCGCGCCGCCGCTCTTTTCCTTCAGGCGGTCGGCGAAGTGCTGGGCGGCCCGGGTCCACACATGCTGCGGCGGGGTGATCAGGCCGATCTTGATCTCCTCGGCCGCGGCCGGTGCCGCGGTGCCGACGAGCGGGGCGAGCACGGCGCCGAGCGCGGCGACGGCAGTCAGGATCCTCATGGGGTCTCTCTCTCCGGTTGGACGACGTCGGCCGTTCGGGGCTCTTGTCCGTTGCGGCACGTGACCGTCCGCTATCCCTACCAAACAGTCAGTGTGCTGTCAATCAGTATGCTGTCTAATACGATGGGATGCGCCCGTCAGCCCGCCAGGTGCAGCACCAGCATGCAGGCGGCGGTGCCGGAGCCGACGGACAGCAGCAGGTTGCGCCATCCCAGGTGGGCGGCGACGGTCACCGCCGCTCCCGCCGCCTGCGCCATCTGCGCCGGTGCGTCGGCGTCGCCGAGGCCGCGGGCCATGTAGACCAGCAGCACCGCCAGCACGGCGGGCGGGAACAGTTCGGCGAACAGGCGGCGCAGGGCCGGTCCGGCCAGCCGCGCACCGGCCAGGAAGGGCAGGAAGCGGGCGGCCGCCGTCGCCAGCCCCATCAGCACCGCGGTGAGGATCAGGGTGCCGCTCATGGACGGTGCCTCCAGCGGTCCACGGCGACCGCTGCCGCCAGGGCGGCGGCCAGTGCCGGCAGCAGGGTGCCGGCCGGTCCGGCGGCCAGGAAGACCGCCGCCGCCGCGGCGGCGGCGACCAGCGCCGCCGTGCCCTTGCGGGCGGTGCGCACCTGTTCCAGCAGCAGCACGATGAACAGCGCCGTCAGGGCGAATTCCAATCCGCCGGCTTGGCCCGGCAGCAGGCCGCCCAGCAGCGCCCCCAGCGCGCTGCCGGCCACCCAGTAGGACTGGTTCAGCAGCGCCACCCGCCACAGCAGCCCATCGCCGGCGGGGCCGTGCGTCTCCTCCGGCGGGACGGCGGCCAGCACGGCGTAGGTCTCGTCGGTCAGGGCGAAGGCGAAATAGGCCCCGGCGGCGCTCCACCCGCTGCGGAAGCGGTCGAGAAAGGCCAGGCCGTAGACGGCATGGCGGGCGTTCAGCACCAGCGTCGCCAGGGCCACCTCCGCCGGCCCCTGGCCGGCCGCCAGCATGCCCGCCGCCATGAACTGCGACGCGCCGGCGTAGACCACCAGGCTGAGCAGGACGGCGCCGGCCGGCGGCAAGCCCTGCTGCACCCACAGCACGCCGAAGGCGACGCCGATGGCGACGTAGCCCACCAGGATCGGCAGGCTGAGCACCAGGGCGCGCCGCCACGCGCCATGGACCGGAGCGGCGGCGGGATCGGTGGCGGGTTCGGCAGCGGGATCTCCGGCGGGCATCGGCGTCGGCGGTGGTGGCGCGGGGGGCGGATCAAAGTCCATTCGGCACTGCGCCGCAACCCCCGAACACACGGGTCGGGGCTGCACCCCGTCAGAGCGAACTGCCCAAAAAACAGGCAATTCCCCGGGCCGCTTGCCGCCTGCGGCGATTCACGGGATCGTCCCGGAGTCTCCCACAGACTTATCCGCACCTTCTGGGGATTATCCACCGAACGGGTAGGAGGGTCTTACCAATGGGGAGGCGTCGGCGTTCTCAGGCCGCCGACACCGTGCGCAGCGGCCGGGTCAGGCGCATGGACTCGGCGCAGTGATAATGCCAGGGGCGGCCTTCGGGGTCGCCGGCCCAATGGGGCCGGGCGGGCTCGATGGGCTGGCCGCAGTGGCAGCAGATCGGCGGCGCGGGCGGGGTGAAGCCCGCCTTCTTGTCGGCCGAGGTCATCATGGGATTCCGGAACCGGTTGCGGGCGGGGAGCGCGGCGGCTGCCGCAGCGAGGCCGGGGTCTTACGATAGGATGCGCCGGTCCCGCCACGGCGAGGACGGGGTAGGCTACCACTTCCGATCGGGTGCGCTCCGCCCGGACAGCGCCGTGATGCCGTGCCCGTCATTCCCGTGATGGCGGCGGAGCCGGACACGCGATGCCCGCGCCCGATGGCCCATTACAGGGCTCGCGCGGCAGCGGCGGCGGTGTAGACTGGCGGGCCACCGGTCGGGCGGCGGACGAGGACGAACATGGGCGGCGGGCACACCCACGGGGGCCATTCGCATGGCGATCATTCCCACGGCGGTCATTCCCATAGCGGTCATTCCCATGGCGGCCACGCCGCACCGGTGACGGCGGGCAGCGAGCGGCGGGTCTTTCAGGTGATGCTGCTGACCGGCGCCTTCATGCTGGCGGAGGTGGCGGGGGGCGTGATCTCCGGCTCCCTGGCCCTGCTGGCCGACGCCGGGCACATGCTGACCGACTTCGCGGCCCTGGCGCTGGCCTGGACAGCCTTCCGGATGGGGCGGCGCCCGGCCGACGCGCTTCGCTCCTACGGGTGGTTCCGGTTCGAGGTGCTGGCGGCCTTCGTCAACGGCCTCGCCCTGTTCGTCATCGCCGGCTGGATCATGGTCGAGGCGGCGGCCCGCCTGATGGAGCCGTCGCCGGTGCTCGCCGGCCCGATGCTGGCCGTCGCGGTGCTGGGCCTGCTGGTCAACGCCGTCGCCCTGTGGGTGCTGCACCGCAGCGGCGGTGGCGACAATCTGAACGTGCGGGGTGCGGCCCTGCACGTGCTGGGCGACCTGTTGGGCTCGGTCGGTGCCATCGCGGCGGCGCTGATCATCCTGTGGACGGGCTGGACGCCGATCGACCCGCTGCTGTCGGTGGTGGTGGCGCTGCTGGTGCTGCGCAGCGCCCTGAGCCTGGTGCGCGAGTCCGCCCACATCCTGCTGGAGGGCACGCCCCCCGGGATCGACGCCGCCCGCGTCGGGGCGGCCGTGCGCGCCGTGCCGGGCGTGGTGGACGTCCACCACGTCCACGCCTGGGCGCTGACCGGCGAGCGTCCGCTGATGACCCTGCACGCGGTCGTCGAAGACGCCGCCGATTCCGACACCGTGCTGGCGGCGGTCAGCGGCGTCCTGCGCGACCGTTTCGGAGTCGTCCACGCAACCATCCAGATCGAACGCGGCGCCTGCCCCCACGGGACCGCCCTGTGCGGGTGACGCCCCGCTACTCGTCCGACCAGAGCTTGCCGGCCGAGGCCCAGTCGCTCTTGCTGACGTCGCGGAAGATGATGTCGACCGCGTCGGGGGAGCATTTCAGCACCTCCACCGTGGCGTCGGTCAGCGCCTTGGCGTAGGCGCGCTTCTGTTCGACGGTGCGGCCCTCGAAGAGCTGGACGGTGATCAGCGGCATGGGGGTCTCCTGTTCAATCCTTGTAGTCGGGGTGAAGGCGGTCCAGCCGACGCAGGAGCGCCGGCCATTCCGCCTCGCCTTCCGGCTCCGGGTCGGCCGTGAGCTGGCGGAAGGTCTTCTCGCACACCTCGGGCGGCACCACCACCAGGGGGGCTCCGGTGGCCTGCGCCGCCAGTTGCATGCGGCAGGCCTTGTCCAGCATGTCCATCAGGACGAACGCCTCGGCCACCGTGCGCCCGGCCACCAGGCTGCCGTGGTTGTGCAGCAGCATGGCGCGGCGCGAGCCCAGCGCCGCCACCATCCGATGCTGCTCGTCACGGTCGAGGGCCAGCCCCTCGTAGCGGTGGCGGGCGAGGTCGCCGTAGAAGCGCAACGCGTGCTGGGACAGCGGCAGCAGCCCGCAGTCCAGCATGGACACGGCGATCACGGCCTCGTTGTGCAGGTGCATGACGCACCGCGCGTCCGGGCGGGCCGCGTGCACCGCGGCGTGGATGGCGAAGCCGGTGACGTTCACCTCGTAAGGGCTGTCGCCGACGATGGCGCCGTCGAGGCCGATCTTGACCAGGTTGGACGCGGTCACCTCGTCGAAGGTCAGGCCGAACGGGTTGATGAGGAACCGCCCCGGCTCGTCCGGGACGGCCAGCGAAATGTGGGTGTAGATCAGGTCGTCCCAGCCGCGCTCCGCCACCAGCCGGTAGGCGGCGGCCAGATCGACCCGCGCCCGACGCTCGGCCGCGCCGATGGCGCCGCCGGCGGTGCGGGAGGCGGCGTGGGTGAAGGAGGGAGGCGGGGTGTCCATGGGCGCGTCCTCGCGGTGGCGGGCCGGGATGATGGCACGCCGGCATTGGGTATGCCAGCGCGCGCCGTCCCCATCGTTTCCATCGTCCCGGTATCCCCTTCATCCACGCCAACAGCCCTCTTGCATGGACCGCGGCGGATGTGATCCGATAGTTTGCTCAGCAAACCAATAATACACATTTCGGGATGGGGAAGGACCATGATCTCACGCACCGCGCTTGCCGTCGGGCCCGTATCACCGCACCGAACGGCCCTGCCGGGCGGTGGGCCCGACGGCATCGACAGCCGATGAGCGCCGCACCGGCGGGTTCCGCCCCGGCGTTGTCACGGGATTGCTCCGGCAATCAAGCGCATTTTACCTTCCGTTGACGACTTATTAAACGGCACCCGCGTAGGTTTCGCGATCGGCCGCGAGGAGCGAAGATCTCGGGCCGGCATTCGAAGTGTCCCAGAAGAACAAGCATCTATCCTATGGAGAGCGGGGAATGAGCGGCACCTCCACCAGTGCGGGCGGCGAAGGAGCGCGCGCGCGCAGCCGGTTCGGCATCGGTCGCAAACTCCTGGTGTCGGTTGGCGCCATCTCGGCGATCGCCGTGCTGGGGGCGGGCGTCGGGTGGCTGTCCTTCGGCACCGTCGACACGGCATTGACCGCGGTCACCGAAGAAAGCATGCCAAGTCTGTCCGCGGCGCATGGCTTGGCGGAGGAGAGCGCGCGCATCGTCGCCATGGCCCCGTCCCTGGCGGCTGCCGACTCCCAGACCCGCCGCGCCGCCCTGCAGCGGGAGCTGATGAACAAGCAGACGCTGCTCACCGGCCTGATCGCCGACGCCGAGACCCTGGGCGCCTCGCCCGCCATCATCGCCGGGTTGCGCAGCGAAGCGGACTCCATGTTCGCCAACCTGACCAGCCTGGATTCCACGGTGCAGTCGCGCATCCGGGCCGCCGAGGGCGGTGCCGGCGTGCTGGGCGGCATCAACGACGCGCACCGCGCCCTCCTCGGCGTCATCGAGCCGCTGGTGGCGGCCAGGACCGCGACGCTGGAATCCTCGGCGACGCGGCTCAGCGAGGTCATCACCACCACCGCCGACCGCCTGGACAACGAGCAGAGCGCCGACCTGATCGCCGCCTTCGAGATGCGCGTCGCCATCGGCGCCATGGCCGAGGCCCTGCGCGCCCTGCCGGCGGTTCGCGACGCGGCCGGTGTGAACGAGCTGGTGTCCAACTTCTCCATGAACGCGCCCAAGGCGATGGTCGGTGCGCGCCGCTTCGGCGAAGGGCAGCGCTGGTCCGGCTTCGCCGAGCAGGTAGACGAGCTGCTGAAGCTGGGCATCGCGCCGACCGACGCGTTCGCGTGGAAGCGCGAGGCGCTGGACCCCGACACGCCCTACGCCGAAGCCGCCGCCCTCACCGCCCGGGTGGAGCAGAACGTCGCCCGGGCCGCGGAGCTGGAGCGGAGCCTGACGGGCGCGCTGGAATCGATCATCGGCATGACCCGCGGGTCTTTCCGGCTGGCCACCATCGACCTGAAGACGGAATCGACCGATCGCCTGGCCGTGGTGTCGCGCGACCTGGTGGCGGTGCGCACGCTGCTGGAACTGACGGCCTACGCCAACCTGCTGGCCGGACAGATGAACCAGGCGGGAACCGCGCCGACCATCGGCGCCCTGGGCGACCTGGAAGCCCTCTTCGAAGACACCCGGGCCGAGTACGTCAAGCGGGTGGAGTCCCTGGCGACCATCCGCGACGCCGGTGACCTGGCGGAGCGGGCCCGCGCGCTCGTCGCCTTCGGCGAGGGGGAGGAGAGCATCTTCGCCCACCGCTCCGACGGCCTGCGGGCCGAGGCGGAAGGTGCGGCGCTGCTGATGGCCAACGCCCAGTCGGCCGAGCGCCTGTCCGGCGCGGCGGCGACGCTGGTGCGGTCCGCCGGGGACCTGGCCGCCGACGCCTCGGCCGCCGCCGACCGGGCGGTGAACCAGGGGCGGGTGTGGCTGACCGCGCTGGCGCTGGTCAGCATCGCCGCTTCGGTGCTGGTGGTGTGGCTGGTGGTCGGGCGTCACATCGTGGCGCGGCTGGTCGCCCTGGCCGAGGCCATGCGCGCCGTCGCCGCCGGGCATCTGGACCACCCGATCCGCGCCGACGGCAAGGACGAGATCGCCGACATGGCCAACGCCCTCGTCGTTTTCCGTGACACGGCCCGCGAGGTGGAGGCCGCCAACGCCCGCACCGAGGCGGAGCGCGCCAAGGCCGCCGCCGACCGGCGCGCCGCCATGATCGCGGTGGCCGATGACCTGGAGCGGTCGATCAAGGCGGTGGTCGGCACCCTGTCGTCGCGCGCCGACGAGATGCACTCCATGGCCGGCAAGATGGCCGGTGCGGCGGAGCAGAACCGCAGCGAGGCGTCCGACGCCGCCGTCACCGCCGGGCAGACGCGGGCCAACGTGGAAACCATCGCGGCCGCCGCGCAGGAGCTTTCGGCCTCCATCGGCGAGATCAGCCGGCAGGTCACCGAGTCCGCCCGCTTCGCCGGCCAGGCCGCCAGCGAGGCGCAGCGCACCGATCAGACCGTGCAGACCCTGCAATCCTCGGCCGAGGAGATCGGCAAGGTGGTGGAGCTGATCAGCGCCATCGCCAGCCAGACCAACCTGCTGGCGCTCAACGCCACCATCGAGGCGGCGCGCGCCGGCGAGGCCGGCAAGGGCTTCGCGGTCGTGGCGTCGGAGGTGAAGAACCTGGCCAACCAGACGGCCGGCGCCACCGAACAGATCGCCCAGCAGATCGCCGCGATCCAGTCGGTGACCATGGAGGCCGCCGGCGCGATCCGCCGCATCGTGGAGACCATCGCCACCATCAACGACATCTCCACCGGCATCGCCGCTGCCGTGGAGGAGCAGGAGGCCGGCACCCGCGAGATCGCCCGCAACGTGGAGCAGGCGGCCGCCGGCACCACCGCCCTGTCGCGCAGCATGGAAACCGTGTCCACCGCCGCCGCCGGCGCCGGTGCCGCGGCGACCCAGGTGCTGAGCGCCTCGGCCGAGGTGTCGCAGCAGGCGGTCACCCTGCGCAACGACATCGAGCAGGTGCTGCACCAGATCCGCGCGGCGTAACCACGCGTCGTGATGCAGTGCGCGGCCGGCGGTATCAGGATGTCCCGATGCCGCCGGCCGCGTCCGTTTCCGCCCCGGCGGTTTCCAGCAACCACTCCCTGAACCCCCGCATGGCCGGAGTCGGGCGGCGGGATTTCAGCCGCGTCAGCCAGTAGGCGCCCATCGACACGCCGATGGCAAAGGGCCGGCGCACCACTCCGGCGTCGAGCTGGCGGGTGAACATCCGCGGCGGCGCCAGGGCGATGCCGGCGCCCTGCGTCGCCGCCTCCAGCATCGCCACCGACGAATCGAAGACGACCCCCTTCACCAGCGGTCCCGGCGCGGCGACGCCCGCGGCGGCGAACCAGGCCGGCCACTCGTCGGCGCGGTAGGAGCGCAGCAGGGTGTGGCGCAGCAGGTCCGCCGGTTCGCGCAGGGTGTCGGCGATGGCGGGGATGCACAGGGGCGATAGGGGGGCCTCGAACAGCCGCTCCGCCTCCGTGCCGTGCCAGGCGCCGTCGCCGAACCGGATGGCGAGGTCCAGCCCTTCCGCCGCCGCGTCCACCCGGTTGTTGTTGGTGGACAGGCGCAGGTCGATGAAGGGGTGGCGCGCCGCGAAGGCGGGCAGGCGGGGCAGCAGCCAGCCCACCGCAAAGGTGCCGACCGCGCCGACTGTCAGCACCTGGCGCACCTGGCCGCCCTCGAACCGCTCCAGCATCTCCGCCATGCGGTCGAAGGAGTCGCGCACCACCGGCAGCAGGGCCTCCCCTTCCGCGGTGATCATCAGGCCACGGGGCAGGCGCTTGAACAGGGTGACCTTCAGGCGTTGCTCCAGGACCTTCACCTGGTGGCTGACCGCCGCCTGGGTGACGCACAGCTCCACCGCCGCGCGGGTGAAGCTGAGATGGCGCGCCGACGCCTCGAAGGCGCGCAGAGCGTTCAGCGGCAGGTGTGGCCGGACCATGGAGACCCAAATTCAATTTGTGGTTCGGCCCGGATATCATGGTTTGTCCGGGTGGTCCAATCCCCCCTATCCTGTGCCTGCCGGTGACGACGGGATGTCCGCCGGCTTCCGCCACAAAAACAGTTCGGCCTCGGGCCCCAAGGGGCGGCCCGCGGACGGGCGTGCGCAACCGCGCTCAACGGAGGGTTCCATGACCATGATTCTGAACCGCCGCGCCTTCACGGCGCTGCTCGGCGCCGCAGCGGCGGCGGGTGCCGCGGTGCACCCCGGCATCGCCCGGGCGGCCGCCGGCACCGGCACCGTCGGGGGCGACGGCCCGGGGGCGGCGCTGGCCGATGTCGAACGCCGGCTGGACGCCCGACTGGGCGCCGCCATCCTCGACACGCAGACCGGGCGGCGGTGGTCGCACCGGGCGGACGAGCGGTTTCCCATGTGCAGCACCTTCAAGGCGCTGGCGTGCGCCGCCCTGCTGGTGCGGGTGGACGCCGGCCGCGAGGATCTCGGGCAGCGCGTCCGCTTCACCGCCGCCGACCTGGTGACCTGGTCGCCGGTCACCAGGGAGCGGGCCGGCGGCGACGGCATGACGCTGGACGAACTGTGCGTCGCCACCATGACGCAGAGCGACAACACCGCCGCCAACCTGATCCTGACGCGCCTGGGCGGCCCGTCGGCGGTGACCGACTTTGCCCGCACGCTGGGCGACGGCGTCACCCGGCTCGACCGCATGGAGACGGACCTCAACTCCGCCATCCCCGGCGACCCGCGCGACACCACCACGCCCGCCGCCATGCTGGCCAATCTGCAGGCGCTGGTGACGGGCGATGCGCTGTCGGGTCCGTCGCGGGAGCGCTTCACCGACTGGCTCGTCGCCAACCGCACCGGCGAGGCCCGGCTGCGCGCCGGCCTGCCCGGCGGCTGGCGCACCGGCGACCGGACCGGCGCCGGGGCCAACGGCACCAACAACGTGGTGGCCGTGATCTGGCCGCCGGGCCGCGCCCCGGTGTTCGCCACCGTCTACATCACCCGGACCAAGGCGACCTTCGAGACGACCAACGCCGCCATGGCCGACATCGGCCGCGCCCTGGCGCGCGCCGTGGCGGGCTGACGTCGGCCATCGGATCACTCGCCGTAGGCCCACTCCGCCGGGACGAAGCGGAACGCGTCGCCGTCGCGGGCGACATGGCCGAAGCCGGGGAAGGGCAAGTGCATGCCGGCGACCATGACGCGCTCGGCGGCGGCGCGGTCCAGCGCCCGGGTCCGGGTGGCGGCGGCCGCGTCCGGGTCCACGTCGAAGACGACGCTCCAGTCCGGGCGGGCGAACTGGTAGGCCGCGTGGTGGACGGCGTCGCCCATGATGAACAGGGCGGCGCCGTCGGAATCCACCAGGACGCCGCAGTGGCCGGGGGTGTGGCCGGGCAGCGCCGCGGTGCGCAGCGGCCCGTCGACCGCGGCGTCGCCGCCGATCAGTGTCAGGCGGCGGGCATAGGCGGCGGTGACGGAACGGGCGGTCCGGAAGAGCGGCCGGACCGTCTCGGGCGCCCGGTTCAGCGCCCCGTCGTCGTGCCAGTGGGCGTGCTCCGTTTCGGGGACGATCAGTTCGGCGTTGGCGAAGGCGGCCTCGCCCTGCGGGGTCAGCAGGCCGGCGACGTGGTCGGGGTGCAGGTGGGTGACCAGCACCGCGTCGATCCGCTCCGGCGCGACCCCCGCGGCCGCCAGGGCGGCGGGGAGCCGGCCGAGCGTCGGCCCGATGGCCCCGGCGCCGCCGGCGTCGATCAGGATGGTGCGCGCGCCGGTTTCCACCAGATAGGCGTTGACCGGGCTGAGCCGCGGCTGCGCCGGCTGGAACGCGGCGGCGGCAAGGGACGCGGCGTCGTCGGGATCGGCGGCGGGAAACAGCTCCGGCGGCAGGGTGATGAAGCCGTCCAGCAGGGCGGTGACCGTGACCGCCCCGATGCGCCGGCGCACGGCACCGGGAAGCGGCTCCCGCCCGGCCGGCGGCGGTGGCGCGGCCGTCGCGGCGGTGGCGGCGGACGGACGCGCCGAAACGGTGGTGACGGCCGCCGCAGCGGCCCCGGCGAGGATGTGGCGTCGGGACGGGAACATGGGAAGCCTCCGCGTGGATCGCGGCCCCGTGGCCGCACGCCAACCGTAGTCCATAACGCTGTCTTCCGGTTCCCTGCGAAATCCTCTAATACCTATAAGCAGCGATGATCAATGGACGGGTTACGGCCGATGGATCGTCTGGCCATGCTGACCAGCTTCGTGAGTGTGTGCGAGCGCGGCGGCTTTTCGGCCGCCGCTGCGGCGCTGGGCCGGACGCAGCCGGCGGTGAGCCAGCAGGTGCGGGCGCTGGAGGACCGGTTGGGTGTGCGCCTGCTGGACCGGACCACCCGGGCGGTGACGCCGACCGAGGCGGGGGCGCGCTACCTGGAGCATGCGCGCGCCGTTCTCGACCGGCTGGAGGAGGCGGACCGCAGCGTCGGCCGGGCGGACGCGGCGATGACCGGCCGGCTGGCGGTCGGCGCCCCGGTCGGCTTCGGCACCAGCGTGCTCGCCGCCCATCTCCTGGCGTTCAAGCGGGCCCACCCGGACCTGCTGCTGGACGTGTCGCTGTCCGACCGGTTCGTCGATGTGGTGGCCGAGCGGCTGGACGTGGCGATCCGCATGGGCGCGCTGAGCGACGAACGGCTGGTGGTGCGGCGCATCGGCACCCTGGAGCGCGGCCTGGCGGCGACGCCCGCCTATCTCGACCGCGCGGGCCGGCCGCGCCATCCCGCCGACCTGGCGGGCCACGCCTACATCCTGCACGCCGAGGTGCGGGACGGCGAGACCGTGCAGCTCACCCACCGCTCGGGCGAGACGGCGCGGGTGGCGGTGCGCCCGGTGCTGCGCTCCGACAGTTCGGCCCTGACCGGCGAGGCCATCGCCGCCGGTCTCGGCATCGGCCTGATCCACGGGATCCACCTCGCCCCGCGGGTGGCGGCGGGGGAGCTGGAGCCCGTCCTGCCCGACTGGCGATTCGCGCCCCACGCGGTGCACGCGGTCTACCCGTCCAACCGCCACATCCCGGCGAAGGTCCGCGTCTTCGTCGACGGCCTAGCCGCCCACCTGCGCACCCTCGGCGCCACGGCGGAACCGGGCTGACCGTCCGGGAGGGCGTATCAGCCCAACGCTTCCAGTCCCGTGCGCATGACAGTCACCTCTCCGACTCATAGTATTCATGCAAATGAATTCTTATGTATGTGATTTCTGCCGCGCAAATGCGATAATCCGAAGAATGTTTCTTCGGGATTGACGGCATATATAAAAATATCAATACAATGGATCAGCATTATGAATATTGATGTATTGGGGGATATGCATGGGCCTGCGTGGTTCTATCACTGGGAGAATGGGTGTTTTTGCGAAGCAAGCAGCGATTGCGTCCGCGGTCCTGCTTCCGACCCTCGGCCCATCCGGTGTGCAGGCGAAGGACCTGTTCCGCCTGGAAGCTTCAGTGCCGCTGCCGGGAGGGGTGGGAACCACCGCTGGCACCGAGATCGATGGCGGCGTGGGCCCTCGCATGCCCGATGCCGGTGCCCCGTTGATCACCAGCTACGTGTCCGGCGGCGCTCAGCACGCGGTGGTGTCCTTCCGGGACATCAGTTCGCTGGCCAACAGCCTGACGAACGCGAATCTGCAATCCTATCTCAGCGTCTACACACCGACATCGGCGGCGTCGGCGGCGCTGTACATCCGCGGTCTCGCCGCCACCGCGTCCTATGCGGCCAACGAGACGGCCCTGCGGTTCGGCGTTCCGTCCATCGGCATCGACCTCACCTTCGACGGCGGCACGCGCAACGCCAGTCAGCGCCAGTTCAGGGACTTCCTGCTCAAGAACGGCGATGACATCATGTCGCGCCTGCTGCGTGAACTGGCGGCGACGTCACCGGTCGACCCGGTGGCCGGCAACCCCAACAGCCTGCAGGCGCAGATGAGCGCCTCCTCCTTCACCACGGCCACCGGCATCGGCACCCTCGACAGTGTGCCGCCGCGGCGGGCGGACGATTCGGGCCGTCCGGTCATGCCCAACCAGTTCACGGCCGGTGGTGACCTGGGCATGGCGTACTCGGGCGGCTACACCAGTCTGGCGGTCCATCTGCCGTTCAAATACGCGTACCACTTCGCCGATCCCGGCTACGCGCTGATCTTCGACCTGCCGCTCACCTACGTGCGCACGGAAGAGGCGCATTCGGGCATCGCGTCGTTCGGCACCGCCCTGCGCGTTCCCGTCATCCCCGACACCTGGTTCCTGACGCCCTCGGTGCGCGTCGGTGCCGCCGGCTCGGTGGAACTGGGGTCCGCGGCGCTGATGTACTCCGCCGATCTGACGAGCCTTTACCGCTTCCATGTCGGCTCCCTGGAGATCGGGATCGGCAACGGCATCGGATACTACCGCTCGGGCAGCTTTTCCGTGCAGGGCTATTCGTTCGACTATCAGCTCCGCAATGTGGTCCTGAAGAACGGCATCAGCGTGGAGGGGCCGCTTGACCTCGTGCTGTTCGAGCGTCCCATGCGATGGCAGGCCTACGTGACCGACACCGAAACGTTCGGCGACCGGCTCTACGTGCGGCGCTACAACGAGATCGGCCTGGTGGCCGGGACCCGGCAGACCGATGACGGCCAGCAATGGGATTCCTTCCGGCTCGGCCTGACCTACACCGTGGGCAACAATTTCAACGCGTTCAAGGCCAATGTCGGATACCGCTTCTGAACCCGGCGGCCCGCGGCGGGGCGAGCGCCGGCGTGTCCCGGCGTGGCGTCGCGCGACGGCCGTCCTGCTTACCGTTGCCCTGACCGGCTGCGGCTCCGCGCTGTTTGTCGTCGACCGTTCGATCGGCGAGCGGCAGCAGGAAGCGCAGGGCATCGACGCCGGCGTGCGGCAGGCCATCGCCGACGGCGCTCTGGCACCGTTGCGGCAGCGACTGGCCGCGCGGCCAACCGGCGCTCTCTCGCTCGCCGAGCTGAACCTGCTGTGCGACCTGCATCTGAAGGCGCAGGCGTTCAAGCCGGCGGAGGACTGCAACGAGCACTACCGCCGGCAGGCCGAGCAGGCGGGCGATCAAACGGCCGCCGCCGCCGCCCGCCGCCGCGGCGCCCTGCTGTTTCTCGCCCAGGGCCGGTTCGAGGCGGCTCGTGACCAGCTCCGCCCCGACGCCGGCGTTCATGACGCCTTTCTCCACGCGCTGGCCATAGCCCGCTACAATGCCCGGACCGGCGAACCAACGGCGTCGACAGCGGTGGCCGACAGCCTCGCCCGGCATCAGAAGCCGGAGCCCGTGTACTTCGCCGCATCGCTCTATGCCGAATATGGCGACTGCGCCAACGCGTTGCGGCTGCTTCGCGACCCGAACCGGCGCCTTCTCGACGAGTACGGCCTGGGCGACCTGACCTCCGGCCGCCGGACCACGTTCCGGCTGGACCTTGTGGGGGGATTCGAGATCGGGTACCTGGGCACCCATTCCCACGCCCCGGCTGCAAACGTTCATGTGGAGTTCCTGGCGGCGCGCTGCCTTTTTGCGCTGGGTCACACCACCGAAGCGTCTCGTTATCTGGACCGCTTGCGCACCTTCCCCCACATCGCCGCCTACGCCGGGGTTCATTGGCAGGTCCTCCATCTCTCCGGCCGGCTTGAGCAGAACGCCGGACACCCGGCAGCCGCGGCGGAGCGGTACCGGGCGGCCATCGCGGTGATCGAGCAGAGCCGGTCCGCCATAGCCGGTGACCCGGCGCTGGCGGCGTTCGAGGCGGACACCGGGGAGGTCTACGGCGACCTGTTCGAGCTGCAGATCGCACAGCGTGACACGGAAGGGGCGCTGGAAACCATCGAGCGGGCGAAAGGCCGCCTCCTGGTGGAGCGGCTGGCCAACGTAGCGGTCCTGGTGCCGCACGACACCACCCCCGACCGGGCAGCGGACCTCCTGGCCGCCCGCCGCAACGCCGACCAGATTCTGCGCCTTCAGACCTCCGCACCGGGGGTCGCCGACGCGCTCCGGGAGCAGCGCGCGGTGTTGGCGCGCATCGAACGGAACTCACCCGTTCTGGCCCGGATGACCGGAGCGCAGCCGAGACGCTGGCGCGAACTGCTGCCGCCTCTACAGCCCGGGCAGGCGGCGATCGTGTACGTCGCCGTGCGGAACCACTGGCACGCCCTGGTCATCGAAGGTGATCGCATCACCGCCCATCGTGCCCCGGGGCCGGCACCGGTCGGGCTGGAGGTGTTCCTTGAATCCCTTCAGACTTCGGAGGGCACCGGGTATGAGCGGTTGGCACGGCGGCTGTATGATCATTTGATCCGGCCGGTGCTCGCGGTAACCGACGCCAGGGATCTTCTGGTGGTGCCGTTCGGCAGCCTGTTCGCCATACCGCTGGGGGCGCTGCACGACGGGGAGCGCCCCCTGGCGGCGACCCACCGCCTGCGCGTCGTCCCGAGCCTGAGCGCTCTGGCTGCTCTGCGCCCCGACGACGGTGCCCGCCGGCCCCCGCGGGGGTTGGTCCTCGCCAATCCGCTGCGGCAAGACCCCGGGAAGGACTGGTCGCTGCCCCATGCCGAGGAGGAGGCGGACGCCATCCGGCGGATCTTTCCTCAGACCACACCCTACATCCGCGCCGATGCGACGGTAGACCGCCTGGCCGCCGGGGTGCGCGGCAAATCGTTCCTGCACATCGCCGCGCACGGAACCTTCAACCGCAACGATCCGATGAAGAGCCGCCTGTTGCTGGCCGGCACACCCGCCGACGGGGACCTGACGGTGGAGCAGATCCACGCCCTGCACCTTCCGGTCGCCATGGCGGTGTTGAGCGCGTGCGAGTCCGCACTCCGGGAGAGGGCGACCGGCGATGACCTTCTTAGCCTGGCCGAGAGCTTCCTGGCTGCCGGGGCACGAACGGTGGTGGGAAGCCACTGGAAGGTGGACGACAGCGCCAGCGCCCGTCTCATGGCGCATTTCTACGAAGCGCTCCGGCGCGGGGAGCCGGCGGCGGAGGCCATGAGCACCGCCCGGGTGGCGATGATGCGGGAGAAACCACACCCCTACTTCTGGGCGGGATTCTCGGTCATCGGAGCGGATGGGAGGATGTGATACGGCCGGAAAAAGATCCGTACCATTGGTTTCCGGCCGTGAATCCCGACAGATCAATGCTTTGCATTGATCGATATGAGTCCGGGTGTTTGAACCGTTAATGGTCCGATGGAGTTTCGCATGACGGGACAACAGGATACCGGGGAGGGGGAGGCTACGCGGAGCGGCTCCGCGGGGGGGCGCCGGTTCGGGGCCGCGATCCGGTCCGATGCCGGGAGAATCGTCGTGCTGACGTTCCTCGGAGTCGTCACCGCTCTGGTGGTGTCGACCGTCGTCGGGCTGATGCAGGGAACGGCGTTCAAATACAGGGTGGATCGGTTCTTCTTCGATTACTCCGCCATGATCTGGCAGAACGTTCCGCCCGTTAAGGCACCCGTCGCGGGCTTTTTCATCCTGGAGAACGATGAGGAGACGTATCAACTCTGGAGGAAGGCCGACAGCAGGGCGGAATCGCGCGCACCGCACGATCGGCTTGCCCGCCTGGTGCGTTTCGCGGTGGAGGGCGGGGCCGCAGCGGTCCTCCTCGACTACCGGATCGCCGGGGTTGCGGAACCGGACCGGGAGCTTCAGGGCGTTCTGGCGTCCCTGCAGGATCCGCGGGGGGTTCCGGTCTTTCTGGTGCGCGAGTTCAACCACGCCGGGGCTCGTGCGGACTGCACCCCGTCCCTACCGACCCCCTATGACGGAGTCGTTGCGGCCAGCCCTCAGGTCCACTGGGTCAGTACCATCATGTCGGCTTCGAAGAGCGACGGGCTGTTGGTCCGGCCGTCGCCCTGGGAACGGGACTGCCGCTCCGATCGCGGGGAGGCCGGACTCGTGCCGTCGGCCGCCCTGGCCGTGGCCGCCGTCGTCCCGCGTCCGTCCGACGGATGGATCACCGCTGCGATGGCGGATCTGGACCGCACTCTTGCGTTGGCGGCGGCGGGCTGCACCGGGATCGATCCCGTGCCCTGCCCGGGTGCGGGCCGGGACCTCATCGCAGGAACCTTGCTCAACGGGCGAACCGTCGCAATGGACCCGCGGGCCGACCGGATCGAAACTCTGACCATGTTCACGTTGCCCCGGGACGTTCCTTCGGACCGGAGCCGGGCGATCGTGGAACGACTTCCGGCCCGGCTCGTGACGGAAAACGGGGTGTTGCCGGGGCCGGACGCGGTGCGCGGCCGCATCGTGCTCATCGGCAGCGTCCATCGCGACTCCGGCGATTGGCCGGTGACGCCGCTGGGGCAAATGCCCGGCGTGTACGTTCTGGCCAACGCCCTCAACACCGTCGTCAATCTGACGCCGCCGAAACCGCTGAGCAAGCTCGGAGTCATTCTGACGGTCGAGCTTCCGATCAGTGCCGTGGCTGCGGTCCTGATCGTTGTTCTGACCCGGTGGCGGCTTCCGGTGGCCCCGGCGGCTCTGCTTCCGGCGGCTTCGTGCCTGGTCGTCGTTCCCGCCTTCGGGGTGTATCTGTGGGGTGCCGGGTTCTGGGTCGATGCGACGGTTCCGGCCATCAGCGCCTATGTCCATCACAAGATTCTTCACCGGGTCATGCACGCGCGGCATGGACGGACCGAAGCCGCGCCACCGGCCCGGGCTCCACTTCCCCCGATCTCCGCGCCGGATGGGTTGCCCGCGTCGGCCCCGCCGTCCGCCGCCACCCGTCCCGTTGAACCCGTGGAGTAACCGACATGACGATCCTGCGCCTGGTCCTGGCCATCCTCGTGCTGGTCGTTGCCGCCCCGCCCCCGGCGGTGGCCTTTGCGACGGCGGGGCATGCCTTGTGCTACACCGAAAGCGTCGGTGTGGAGGTCCGTCGCAAGGGCCGGCCTGACATCGCCGAGACCATTCCTCCGGGACAACTTTTCCGCGTCGGCGAGGAGGATGTGATCTCCGCCGCCGCTGCCGCGACGATCGAGATGGCACCGGCGGGAGGGGCATTCCGGACCATTCACGTGGGCCCTGATCGTCCCCACACGGTTGCTGCGCGCGGTCCGGACTCTTCGCTTCCGGACAATCTGTTCAATTGGCTCAATAGGCTGTTCGGGCCTGCCGATGGCTCTGAAAAGAGGCATGTCATCAGTGTGCGCACCGCCGCACTGTCCGTGCCGCTGCAAAGGGACAAGGGCAACCGGATCGTCGCCACGGGCGACCGCCTGCCGATCGCCTGGGTCGGCGGGCAAGGCGGGGTCTCCATTACCCTCGAAGCCGATTCGCAGGCGCTTATTGAATTGACCGGTCTGCAGAATGAGGGCCGGGCCGATATCGTTCTGCCGAAAGGGAGCTTCACGCCGGGGTCTTACCGCATCACGCTCACGGACAGCATGAACACCGTGAAGATCAACGTTCAGGCTTTTGCTCCGTCCTCCGTGCCGGTGTCCGCTCTTGCCGCAACGGCCGGCGCCGATCCGGCGCTCGGCCCGCTGCTGGACGCGGCGGAACTGGCCACTGTCGACAACGGTGCCTGGCGCATGGAAGCCTACCGGCGCCTCATCGCCGATGGCTCTCTCCCGGCGCTCCGCCTGGCTGCGCGGTTGGCCGAAGGCCGGTTTCCTTTGGAGGTGCCATGATGCCGGGTTCCGGAACCGGGCATCGACGGGGCGGCGGTCCGGAGCCGCCGCCCCCGCGCCTTACGTCTTCAGCACCACCTTCATGCACTCGTCACGCTTGTTGAGGAACATCTCGTAGCCGCGCGGCGCGTCGTCCAGGGACAGCGTGTGGGTGATGACGAAGGTCGGGTCGATCTTCCCCTCGCGGATGAGGTTGAGCAGCGGTTTCATGTACCGCTGCACGTGCGCCTGCCCGGCCTTGATGGTCAGGGAGCGGTTCATCAGCGAGCCGATGGGGAACTTGTCGACGAAGCCGCCGTAGACGCCGATGATCGACACGGTGCCGCCGTTGCGGCAGGACTGGATCGCCTCGCGCAACGCGATGGGGCGGTCGGTTTCCAGCATCATCGCCTGCTTCGCCCGATCCAGGGCATAGCCCAGCCCGTGCGCCTCCATCCCCACCGCGTCGATGCAGGCGTCGGGGCCGCGCCCGCCGGTCATCTCGCGCAGGGCTTCCAGGACGCTGTGCACGTCCTCATAGTCCAGCGGCTCCGCACCCGCCTGTTCCGCCATGCGCAGACGGTAGGCGAAGCGGTCGATGGCGATCACCCGCTCCGCACCCAGCAGGAAGGCGCTGCGGATGGCGAACTGGCCCACCGGACCGCAGCCCCACACCGCGATGGTGTCACCCGGTTTGATGCCGCACAGTTCGGCGCCCATGTAGCCGGTGGGGAAGATGTCGGACAGGAACAGGGCCTGTTCATCCGTCATGCCGTCGGGCACCTTCAGGGGCCCCACGTCGGCGTAGGGCACGCGGGCGTACTCCGCCTGGCCGCCGGCATAGCCGCCGGTGAGGTGGGAATAGCCGAAGATCCCCGAGGGCGAGTAGCCCCACAGGCCCTCCGCCATGGCCGCGTTGGGGTTGGAGTTCTCGCACACCGAATAGAGCTGGCTCTCGCAGCTCAGGCAATGGCCGCAGGCAATGGGGAAGGGCACAACCACCCGGTCGCCGACCTTCAGCGTCTTCACCTCCCGCCCGGTCTCCACGATCTCGCCCATGAACTCGTGGCCGAGGATGTCGCCGCGCTCCATGGTCGGCACGAAGCCGTTGTAGAGGTGCAGGTCCGACCCGCAGATGGCGGTGGAGGTGATGCGGACGATGGCGTCGTGGGGCGACAGGATCTGCGGGTCGGGGACGCGCTCGACGCGGACGTCGCGCTTGCCCATCCAGCACGTGGCTTTCATACGGGTCTCCCGTGGTCGGAGGTGTGGGGCACCGGGCGGGGGTCCGGCTGCGCCGGGTGGCGGACACGACCCAGCATGGCGTCGGACATGGTGACCTCGCCCGTCTCCAGGATCTGTTTGAGCGCGCGCAGGTCGTCGCGCATCTCCGCGCCGGGCTCGCGGCCGAACAGGTAGGCCAGCGCCATCCCCGCGCGGCCGTAGGGCGGGGTGTAGCGCAGATCGACCCGCACCACCGTGCCGCGCCCGCCGGTGGCCCGCTCGAAGCGCACCTCCCCGGCGTTGTCCACGTCGGCGCCGGGCAGGGAGCGCCAGGCGAGGCGCTCGTTCGGCCGGTCTTCGGTGATCTCCGCCTCCCAGGCGTAGGTGGTGTTCATGGGGCCGCGGGCGCGCCAGCGCGAGCGCGTGGCGTCCACGGGCTCGACCGCCTCCAGGTGGCTCATGAAGCGGGGCAGGGTGTCGAGCTGACGCCAGAACCGGTACACCTCTTCGCGCGGGCGGTTGATGGTGACGGCGCCGCGGGCGTGCACCGGACCGTCCTCGCGGGCGGCGGGGTGGCCGTCGTGCGCCGCGCTTTCCTGCCGGGCGGACAGCCAGTCCAGCGCCAGCACCCCCAGCACCGCCGCGCCGGCCATGGCCAGCCGCTCCGGCCGCGCCCCGCGGGACGAGGAGGCGCCGGCGAGGATGGCCAGGTCCATGACGTCGCCGCCGACCCGCGTCCACATCCAGCCGGCCGGCCGGTCCTGTGTCAGGATGCCGATGCCCGTGGCGATCTCGCGCAGGCCGACGGCGCGCATGGTCTGCGCCTCGCGGCGGCCGCCGCCGGCCCCCACCAGGCGGGTCATCGCCTCCGGCGCCGCCACCTGGGCCAGACCCAGGCCGAGGCTGAACCAGCCGAGCGCGGGCGTCAGCGCGCCGCCCCCCTGCGGCTGATCGCGGCGGGATTCACGGGCGGCGGTGCGGTCGCGGGCTGCGTTCTGCGTGAAGGTCATCGTCGGCGGCCTCCCTCCGGGCTGACACGGTCGGACCAACAGGACGCGGGCCCGACGTGCGCCGGCCGCAGGCGCGGTAACCCGGACGGGAGAGGAGGTGCGGCGACTGCCGTCAGGGCGAGCGGGCCGACAGGTCCAGCCGGCGCGTCACGCCGAGGGCGTCGAGGAACGCCTCGTCGTGGCTGACCACCAGCAGGGCGCCGTCATAGGCGCGCAGCCCGGCCTCCACCGCCGTGACGGAGTCGATGTCCAGGTGGTTGGTCGGCTCGTCGAGGAGGAGGATGTCCGGGGCGGCGAAGACCACCGCCGCCAGGGAGGCCCTCGTGCGCTGGCCGCCGGACAGGGCGGACAGGGGCGTGTCGGGGCCGGCGTCCAGCCCGACCGCGGCGAGTGCGGCGTGGATGCGCTCCTCCAGCGTCCAGTCGGCGTCGGCGAGGTCCGCGGCGTCGGCGCGGCCCTCCTCGGCCCGGCGCAGCCGCGCCAACCCCTCGGTCACGCCGAAGCGGTCGGCGATGGTGGCGCCGGGTTCGGCGCCGATGGCCCGGTGCAGGACGCCCAACCGGCCGCTGACGGTGACGCTGCCGGCCCGCGGCGTGCGCTCGCCCGCCATCAGGGCGAGCAGCGTGGTCTTGCCGACCCCGTTGCGGCCGACCAGTCCGACCCGTTCGGGGCCGAACGTCAGGGTGATGCCGGAGAGGAGGGGGTGGCCGTCAGGCGTGGACCACGCGACGTCGGACAGGGTGATGGAAGCGGGCATGGATTCGGATGTCCCCTGTGGCAAAGCGGATGGGCGTTGCGGCGGGGTGGAAATCCATGGCGCGAGGTCCCGGTGATGAAAGACGGAGGGACGGACCCTATCACGTTCCGATGCGCAGGCGTTGCAGAAGTTCGATCAGTCCCTGCTCGGACACCAGCAGCGCCGCCTGGGAGGGGCGCATCCAGCGCCGTTCGCGTTCCTGTTTTTCCGGCCAGTCGTCCAGTTCCTCTTCCACATGCAGGGGAAAGACGTCGACGACACAGGGCACCGAACGCTTGAGAGACAGGCGCTTGACGTATTCGTAGGTGCCGATCGGCGTTTCGGCCACGGTGCCGCGCAGGCCGGCCTCTTCGAAGGCTTCGCGCGCCGCCATCTCGTGGGGGCGCACCCCCTTCTCGGCCCAGCCCTTGGGGATGATCCAGCGCCGCGTCTCGCGCGAGGTGATCAGCATCACCCGCAGGCCGTCGTCGATGGCAAAGGGCAGTGCGGCGTATTGGCGGTGTGGCTTCTTGCGTCTCATGGATAGTGAACGCCCGAAAGGGGGAGCGGGTCCGTGGCGGCGCGGTACGGTTCCCGGTGCGACCTGTGATTGAAGCAGAAAAAAGGCCGCCGGGGAATCCCCGGCGGCCCGAAGTCTTGGGAGGAAACGCAGGAATGCGTCTGCGTTGAAGAATATTGCGGTGCAAAGAGCACGGACAACGGGCGGCACACGATGGGAGCCATGCAGTTTTCGCATAATCTCGCCACGTTGATACTCAGGCGGGCATTGTGCGCCCACCATTTCGGCACAATGCCCGTGGCGTGTGCGCTCCTGTCACATCAGGGAGGGCAGCAGCAGCGTCAATGCCGGAAAGGCGATGATCAGGGCCAGGCGCACGAAGTCCGACACGACGAACGGCAGCACACCCCGGAAGATGGTGGCCAGCGGCACGTCGGTCAGCACGCCGCGCAGCACGAAGACGTTCATGCCGATGGGCGGGCTGATGAGGCTGATTTCCGTCGCCACCACGACGATGACGGCGAACCACACGAGCACCAGCTCCGGGTCGGCCAGGCCGAAGTCCAGTTCCATGACGATGGGATAGAAGATCGGCACCGTCAGCAGGATCATCGACAGGCTCTCCAGCACGCAGCCGAGCACCAGGTAGATCGCCACGATCGCCAGCATCACCACGATGGCCGACACGTCGAGATCGAGGATCCAGTCGCGCAGGGCGTCGGCGAAGCCGGCGAAGGTGACGAAGTTGGCGAACAGCAGCGCGCCGATGATCACCACGAACAGCATCGCCGTGGTGCGCGCGCTGTCCACCAGCAGGTCGAGGAACACCGGGACGGTCAGCCGGCCGCGCACCAGCGCCATGACGAAGGCGGCGAAGGCGCCGACGCCGGCGGCCTCGGTGGGCGTAAACAGGCCGCCGTAGATGCCGCCCATGATGACGGTGAACAGGATCAGCATGCCGGCCACGCCGCGCAGCGCGCGCAGCCGTTTGCCCCATGGCATCCGCTCCCCCGGCGGCCCCTGGCGAGGGTCGATGCGGGTGACCACGGCGATGGCGGCGACGTAGAGCAGCACGCCCAGCAGCCCCGGCACGATGCCGGCGATGAACAGCTTGCCGATGTCGGACTGGGTGAGCAGCCCGTAGATGACCATGATGACGCTGGGCGGGATCAGGATGCCCAGCGTTCCGCCGGCGGCGATGGAGCCGGCGGCCAGGCTGTCGGCGTAGCCGAAGGAGCGCATGGGCGGCATCGCCACCTTCGACATGGTCGCCGCGGTGGCCAGCGAGGAGCCGCACACGGCGGAGAACCCGCCGCACGCCACCACCGACGCCATGGCCAGCCCGCCGCGGCGGTGCCCGAGGAAGGCGTGGGCGGCCTGGTACAGCTCGGTCGAGATGCCGGCGCGCGTCACCAGGTTGCCCATCAGGATGAACAGCGGCAGCACCGACAGGGAATAGGAGAAGCCGGCGTCGAAGGTGTTCTGGCGCAGCATCGCCAGCGCCGGCCCCCAGTCCACCATCAGCGCGAAGCCGACGGTGCCGACCAGCGCCATGGCAAAGCCGATGGGCATGCGCAGGAAGATCAGGGTGAACAGCGCGCCGAACCCGACCAGGGATTCCGTCATGATGCGTCCGTATCGTGAAGTCCGGGCGGGGAGGGAGGGGAAGGGGGAGGTGGCGTTCGCTACCGCCCCCGCAGCCCCGCCAGCGTGCGGGCCGCCTGGACGGCGGCGGAGAGGCCGGTGGTCGCGGCGGCCAGATAGGCGACGGGGGCCAGCGGCAGGCGCAGGATGTTGGTGACCGCACCCTCCTCGCCGAGGCCGGCGCCGCGCACCGCGAGCTGCCAGGCGAGCACCGCCAGGACCACGGTGCTGAGCAGGCCGGCCACCGCGGCCATCACCCGCACCCAGCGCGTCGGCAGCACATGGTCCGCCAGATCCACCGCCACATGCTCGTCCCGCTCGGTCGTCAGCGGCAGGCCGACAAAGATCAGCGCCGCCAGCATCATCGACGTCAGCTCGTACGAGCCGGGAACGCCGTACCCCAGCAGGGCGCGGCCCGCCACGTCGGCGGTGGTCATGACCGCCATGCCGAACAGCAGGACCGCCGCCAGGACGCCGAGCGCGCGCGAGAGGAGGCGGTGCAACCGCTCCCCCTCGCCGCCCGCCGCGCGAGCGTCCGGCACGCCGTGGTGCGCCTCCACCGTCATGTGGGCGGCAGGGTGATGCCGGTGGCGGCGCGCACCGCGGCCAGCGCCGCCCTGCCATCGACACCCCGCTTGGCCTGCGCCTCGTCGGCCCAGGCGGCCTCCAGCGCGGTGGCGTGCCCGGCCAGTGCCGAGACGAAGGCGGGCTCGGCGTCGATCACCGCGATGCCGGCGGCCTTGATCCGATCCATCGCCGCGATGTCCGCGTCGATCCACGCCTTCCCGACGCGCCGGGCGAACGCCTCGCCCGACAGGGTGGTGATGGCCTCCTTGTCGCGGTCCTCCAGGCCGTTCCACTTCGCCTGGTTCATCACGAAGAACCAGGAGGTGTTGTAGATGCCGCCGGGCACGGTCGTGGAGTGCTTGAGGTGATCGGTCAGCTTGAAGGCGGTCAGCGCCTCCAGCGTGAAGGTAACCCCGTCGATGACGCCGTTGGACAGCATCTCGTACACTTCGGGCGAGGGAGCGAGCAGGGGCGTGGCCCCCATGCGGCCCATCAGGTCGCTGACGTAGCCGCCGGGCACGCGCAGCTTCAGCCCCTTCACGTCATCGGGCACACGCACCGGCCGCACGCGGTTGTGCAGCACGCCGGGGCCGTGGGCGAAGACACCCAGGGTGTGGACCCCCGCATGCTCCCCGGCCGCGGCGAAGCGCTCCGTGTACTGGTTCCAGTAGGCCACCGACAGCTCGGCCGCGTCGTTGCCGAGGAACGAGAACTCGGCCAGGCGGCTGAGCAGGAAACGGTCGCCCGGCGTGAAGCTGTGCAGGCCGTAGGTGATGTCGGCCACGCCGTCGCGGGCCATGTCGAAGTGCAGCGGCGCGCCGCCCAGGGGCTTGGGCAGGATGCGCACCCGCACGCGGCCGTCCGTGGCCGTCTTCACGTCCTCGGCCCAGGGCTCGAAGGCGTTGACAACGATCGGGTGCTTGGGCGGCAACCAGGACGAGAAGGTCAGAGTCGTTGCAGCGCGCGCCGGGCGCGGCATGGCAAGGCTGACGCCCGCAGCGGCGAGTGCGGCGCCGGCGCCGATGCCGCGCACGAGACTGCGGCGGGACACGCTGGTGGTCATGGATGTATCTCTCCCCGATGGATACGTTGTTATGGTAGCGCAGCCCGCGGGCGGGGCATAGCCCGTCCCGCCGCCGGTCCGGCGCTGTTTCGTTTCAGATGAAACGAGTTTGCCGGGCCGATGTCAACATGATCGTTGGGTTCGCCGATTGCAGCGGCGCCATGCGGTTGCCCCGGGCCCCCTATTCCGCCTCGAAAGAGACGACCCGCATCTGCCGGCCGTCCAGCAGGGTGCGGGCATAGCCGCCGCAGGCGGGGCAGGGTGATGTGCGGTTGCCGGGGGTGAACTCCGCCCCGCAGCCGTGGCACAGCGCCGTCACGGGAACGCGGGTGATCACCAGGGCGGCGCCGGCCGCCGCGGTGTCCTCGGCCACCACGGGGAAGCAGAACAGCAGCGCGTCAGGATCGACCGCCGCGGCGTCGCCGATCTCCACGGTGACGCTGAGAATCCGCCGCACACCTTCCTCTGCCGCGGCGCCGACGACCAGGTCGACGATGCTCCGGCACAGCGACAGTTCATGCACGGGCGGTCTCCGTCACGGGGTCCGGGCGGGGCGGTTGATCCACATCATACAACCGGACATCGCGCCGTGATACCCAAACCGGGGCGGGAATCCATGATCGGCGCGCCCTGCGGCCCCCGGGCCCGCCGCGGATGCTGCGACACAAGGACGCGTAGAGATTGCGACACACCGGCGCCGGCCGGTGCCGTCGGCGCAAGCGCCGAAATCTGTCCGTCGCGGCGCTTTTTTGTTCGCAGGCATGCACCAAAGCGACATGAAGTTAGGAAAACCACCCGAAAATACCCGGATTTCCTGCGAACGGCTCGCGTTATGGTCGACAACGCATAACCAAAATACTGTGCCGTTTCTTTTGAAACGACTGTCCTGTCCTTGACCTTGTCTGACATTAATTGATAGCATTGGGCTTGTCCATCTGACCGGCCAGCCGGCGCCCGCCCGATGACAGTGCATCCACTGTTCGGCGCCCGACGCTTGCTCCCGTCTCTGATCCGATTGGCTGCGCTCTCCCGTGCGCGACGCGTGCCCACGACCGGCGGACCCGTGCGTCACGGCTTCGAGGAGGTCACCCACGATGGGTATGATGCTGATGATCCATCCGGACCGATGCACCGGATGCCGCAACTGTGAACTCGCCTGCGTCATGGAGCACGAGGGGGCCTTCCGCCCCAAGGCGTCGCGCGTCCATGTCTACACCTGGGAGCGCGAGGGATTCTCGGTTCCCATGATGTGCCAGCAGTGCAAGGACGCCGCCTGCACCACCGTGTGCATGCCCAAGGCGATGACCCGCAACCGGGAGACCGGGCAGGTCGAGCTGGACCAGTCCCTGTGCATCGGCTGCAAGATGTGCGTGCAGGCATGCCCCTTCGGCTGCGTCGCCTGGGACCTGGCGACGGCGAAGATCCTGAAGTGCGACACCTGCGGCGGCGATCCCTCCTGTGCGGAGATCTGTCCGACCGCGGCCCTGGAATGGGTCGAGGACACCCTGTCGACCCGGACGCGCAAGCAGACCTTCGCGGCCAAGCTCAAGAACGCCTTTGCGGAGGTTTGACCATGCACGGCTGGACCGGAAAAATCCTGCGGGTGGACCTGACGTCCGGGACCGTCCGCACCGAGGCGCTGAACCCCGCGACCGCCCGCGCCTTCATCGGCGCCCGCGGGCTCGGCACCAAGATCATGTACGACGAGGTGGATCCGACCGTGGATCCGCTGTCGCCCGCCAACAAGCTGATCTTCGCCGCCGGTCCCCTGACCGGCACCTTCGCGCCGTCCATGGGGCGGTTCGACGTGGTGACCAAGGGGCCGCTGACCGGCGCCATCGCCGCCTCCAACTCGGGCGGGGCGTGGGGGCCGGAGCTGAAGTACGCCGGCTATGACCTGCTGATCGTCGAAGGCCGCGCCGCGAAGCCCGTCTACCTGTGGATCGAGGACGACGCGGTGGCCATCCGCGACGCCGCCCATCTCTGGGGCAAGGACGTGCCGGAGACGACGGAACGGCTGAACGAGGAGACGGCGGCCGACGCCAAGGTCGCCTGCATCGGGCCGGCGGGCGAGCGGATGGCCCTGATCGCCTCGATCATGAACGACATGCAGCGGGCGGCCGGACGCAGCGGCGTCGGCGCCGTCATGGGCTCCAAGAACCTGAAGGCGGTGGTGGTGCGCGGCACCGGTGCCGTCACCGTGGCCGACCGCGAGGCGTTCGTCGGTGCCGTCACCCGCGCGGCGACCAAAATCAAGGAGCATCCGGTGGGCGGCACCGGGCTGCGCCTTTACGGCACCAACGTGCTGGTCAACATCCTGAACTCCGTGGGCGGCCTGCCCACCGGCAATTTTCAGGAGGCGCGGTTCGAAACCGCCGACAAGGTCGGCGGCGAGTCGCTGGCCGCACACCAGTTGCAGCGGCCCAAGGGCTGCTTCGCCTGCATCATCTCGTGCGGGCGCGCCACCAAGGTCACCAACCCGAAGTACAAGGGCCGGGGCGAAGGGCCGGAATACGAGACCGCCTGGGGCTTCGGCCCGGACTGCCGGATCGATGATCTCGACGCGGTGACCAAGGCCAACTACCTGTGCAACGAGTACGGGATGGACACCATCTCCATGGGCGGCACCATCGCCTGCGCCATGGAGCTGTTCAGCCGCGGCCTGCTCACCCGTGAGGACACCGCGGGCCTGGAGCTGGACTTCGGCAACGCCGAGGCGATGGTCGAGGCGGTGCGCCTCACCGGGACCGGCGAGGGCGTGGGCGTACTGCTGGCCGAGGGGTCGTACCGGCTGGCCAGCCGCTTCGGCCACCCCGAACTCTCCATGACCGTCAAGAAGCAGGAGATGCCGGCCTACGACCCGCGCGCTGTGCAGGGGATCGGGCTGAACTACGCCACCAACAACCGCGGCGGCTGTCATGTGCGCGGCTACACCATCAGTCCGGAAATCCTGGGCGTGCCCGTGAAGGCCGACAAGGACGCCATCGACGGCAAGCCGGAGCTGGTCGTGCTGTTCCAGAACCTGACGGCGGCGCTGGACTCCACGGGCGGCTGCCTGTTCACGACCTTCGGCATCGGCGCCGACGAGTTCGCGGAGCTGATGACCACCGCCACCGGTGTCCCCTACACCGCCGACCGCTTCATCCGGGCGGGCGAGCGCATCTGGAACCTGGAGCGGCTGTGGAACCTGAAGGCCGGCCTGTCGGCCGTGGATGACACCCTGCCGCCGCGCATGACCGGGGAGCCGATCCCGGCCGGGCCGTCCAAAGGCGCCGTCAGCCGGGTGCCGGAGATGATGCCGCTCTACTACGCCGTGCGCGGCTGGGACGGCGAGGGCGTGCCGACGCGCGAGACGCTCGACGTCCTCGAACTCGCCTGACCCCGCCCCCCGCCGGACCCCGGTGGTCCGGCGGGGGCGGCCTTCCCCGGAGACGCGTTCTCCATGCAGATCCACTATTTCGCGCTGCTGCGCACCGCCACCCGCAGATCCCGGGAGAACCGGGACCCCCCGCCGCCCACGGTCGGCCACCTGCTGCGCGACCTGGCCGCGGAGTACGGGCCGGAGTTCGCCCGCTGGGTGCTGCGGGACGGCGCGCTCTCCAACCTCGCCATCATCCTGGTCGACGGCCGCGACGTGCGCGGGCTGCAGGGGCTCGACACCCCGCTGACCGCCGACTGCGAGGTCTCCATCTTTCCCCCGCTGGCCGGGGGGTGAGAAAGGGCCGGGCCCATGCACCCGATCACGTCTCCCATCCTGGCCCTGCTCGCCGGGGTCGTGCTGCAGCTCCTCCTCGCTCGCACGCTGACGCCCGCGGGCAAGGGCATCCTGGCCACCGCCGCGGCGGGCACCGCCTTCGCGGCGTCGCTGCTGCTGGTCCCCGGTGCCATGGACGGGACGGTGCTGCACGCCGTCCTGCTGGCGGCCGGTGACGGCGGGGTGGCCCTGCGCCTGCGGGTCGACGGCCTCGGCGTCCTTTTCATGGTGATGGGGACCGGCACCGGAGCGGCGATCCTGCTGTTCTCGATCCGCTACATGGAGCACGAGGCGCAGGGCGTCACGCGGTTCTACGCGATCATGCTGGTGTTCATCGCCGGGCTGCTGGTGCTGGCGGGTGCCGCCGACATGCTCGGCGCCTACGTCGCGTGGGAGGTCATCGGGCTGTGCTCCTACAGCCTCGTGGGCTTCTGGTACCGGCGCCGCGAGGCGGCCGACGGCGCGCGCAAGGTGCTGCTGATCACCCACCTTGCGGGGTACGGGTTCCTCGTCGGGCTGGTGCTGGTCTACGCCCGCGCCGGCGGCACGGAATGGACCGACCCGGCGGTCGCCGATGCCTTCACCACCGGGGTGGTGGCGCTGTTCCTCGTCGCCGCCATGGCCAAGTCGGTGATGTTCCCCCTGCACACCTGGATTCCCGAGGCGATGAACGCCCCGACGCCGGTGTCGGCGCTGCTGCATTCCGCCTGCTACGTCAAGGCCGGCGTCTATCTGGTGGCCCGCCTCTACACGGTGGGCGACGGGCAGTGGCAGGCCGCCATGGGCATGCCGCTGGCCGCCGTCGGCTGCGTCACCATCCTGGTGGGCGTGGTGTTCGCCATGGCGCAGACCGACCTGAAGCGCCTGCTGGCCTTCCACACCGTCAGCCAGCTCGGCTACATCATCGTGGCCCTGTCGCTGGGGTCCGGGTTGGGGCTGGCGGCGGGCCTGTTCTACTGCCTCAGCCACGCCCTGTTCAAAGGCACCCTGTTCATGTGCGCCGGCGCCGTCCAGCACGCCACCGGGACGCGCGACCTGCGCGACCTCGGCGGGCTGGCCGCGGCCATGCCGTGGACGGCGCGGATCTGGATCATCGCCGCCGCCTCCATCGCCGGCGTGCCGCTGACCAACGGATTCGTGGCCAAATGGCTGGTGTTCGGCGCCGCCCTGGACCAGGGGCTGATGGCCATCGTGATGGTGGCCTGGATCGGCAGCATCCTCACCGCCTTCTCCTTCCTCAAGGCCACCGTCAACACCTTCTACGGTGCACCGTCGGCCGCGCTGGCCGGGCGCCGGGTGCACGAGGCGCCGCCCTCCATGCTCGCGGGCATGGGGGTGATGGCGGCGCTCTGCCTGGTGTTCGGCGTCGCCCCGCAACTGCTGCTGGTGCCGGTGGTGGCGCCGGCGGTGGCCGGGCTGGGCGTCGCCTGGCCGCTGGAGGCGGGCTGGCTGGGCCTGCTGACCGGGCGCGGCGCCCTCGCCCTGACCACCGCCGGCGGTGCGGTTCTGGCGTCGGTGGCGCTCGGCTACGCCGTCTACCGCTTCGCCGGGGCGCCCGTGGCCGGACCCGTGTCGGTCTATTCCGGCGGCGAACCGCTGCCCGCCGGCGACCGGCCGGGGGCGGGCGACTTCGCCGGGATGGCGGAGGACGCGTTCCACCCCGTCTACGCCCTCGACCCGGATCCCGTCTACCGCGCGGGCTGGCGGCGCCTGACCCGTCTGGCCGCGGCGGCCGCGTCCGTCGCCCGGGCGGTGCCGGAGCGCCGTCCGGTCCTCACCGTCGCCCTGACGGCGGCGGCCCTGGCGGCCGGCGTCTGGCTCGTCTGAGTTCCGCGATCCTTCGGAGGTCCCCATCCATGGACACCGTGCTGCTTCCACTCTTCGCCGGGATCGCGGCGGGCGTCTGGCTCTACGCCCGGTCCATTCCGCAGGGGGGCCGGTCCTGGTGGCCCCTGGTCGCGGCGACCATCGCCCTGGTGGCGGTATCCCGGCTGGCCGGTCACGGCTGGGGGGCGATGCTGTTGGCGTTCGCCGCCGAACTCGTGGCGGCCGCGCTGATCCTCAGCCGGGGAACGCCCGCCGCCGCGGCGGCGGCGCGCCTCTTCCTGGGGGCGATGGTCGCCGGCACGGCGGCCATCGCCACCGCCCTGGCGCTGACCGGCTTCGGCACGATGCAGCCGGCGGCCCCCCTGGACAAGGTGGCGGTGGCGCTGCTGATGCTGGGCTTCGCCCTGAAGCTGGGGCTGGTCCCGGTCTATTTCTGGCTGCCGGCGGTGGCGCGCGCCTCGTCGGTGATGACCACGGCGGTGATCGTGGCGGTGGTCGACGTGGCCGGCTTCTGCGAGCTGCTGGCCCTGCGCGAGGCGATGCCGTGGGTGTTCGAGGGGTACGCGGCGGTGTGGATCGCGCTGGCCCTGGCGTCGCTGCTGGGGGCCGGGCTGCTGGCGCTGGCGCAGAGCGAGCTGAAGCCGATGCTGGCCTTCTCCACCATCCACGACATGGGCTACCTGCTGCTGGGCGTGGTGCTGGGCGGGCCGGAGGGCATGGCCGGGGCGTGGTTCGCCATCCTCGGCCACGCGCTGGGCAAGCTGGTGATGTTCGGCGCCGTGGGGGCGGCGGAATGGCACCTCGGCGCGCCGCCGACTCTGGACACCCGCGGCCTGTCGTCGTCCCTGCCGGTGGCCGGCGCCGCCTTCATGCTGGGCGCGCTCGCGTTCGTCGGCATCCCGCCCACCGTGGGCTTCCTCGGGCACTGGCGCCTCTATCTGGCGGGGGCGGAGCTGGGCGGGCCGGTCCTGCTGGCGGCCCTGTTCGCCGGATCGGCCATGGGGATCCTGTGCTACGTCCGGGCGATCCACCGCACCTGGCTGGGGCCGGCCGGCGGGACCGCCGGCGGGCCGGCGCTGCCGCGCGCGGCGGCCGCGGTGCTGCTGGCCTTCGCCATCACTCCGGTGGTCCTGGGGCTGGTCCCCGGCGCGGTCGGCGTCGCCGCGCCCGAAGCCGCGGTGCATGCCACCGCCCCCGACGTCCCGCCGGCCGCCGTCGCGGCGTCCCTGAACACCGCCGCAAGCGTGGCGGGAGGTGTGAAATGAACCTCCTGGAGCGGGTCGTCGCCATCGGGCGCCGCCGGTCCCCCTGGGTGTGCCGGCTGAACGCCGGGTCGTGCAACGGCTGCGACATCGAGATCACGCCCCTGCTGAGCCCGCGCTACGATGCGGAACAGGTCGGCGTCCAACTGCACGGCACGCCCAAGCACGCGGACATCGTGCTGATTTCCGGGACGCTGACGCTGCGCTCCCGCCGCGCCATCCTCGACCTCTACGCCCAGGTGCCGGCGCCCAAGGCGGTGGTGGCGCTCGGCTCCTGCCCGGCGTCGGGCAACGTCTTCGCCGACAGCCCGCTGGTGCTGGGCGAATCCCTCGACACCGTGGTGCCCGTCGACGTCTGGGTGCCGGGCTGCCCGCCGCGTCCGCAGGCCATCCTGGACGGCATCCTGCGCGCCGCCCGGCTGCTGGAGGAGGGCGCCACCCGCAGCCAGCAGGGGGAGAGCGTGTCATGAGCGAGGTCTGGCGCTATCTGGTCGCCTTCGCGGTGTGGCCCGGCCTGCTGGGCGCCGTGCCCCTGGGCTGGCTGATGCTGTGGTTCATGCGCAAGCTGACGGCGCGCCTGCAGGGCCGGCGGGGGCCGCCCTTCCTTCAGCCCTTCTACGACGTGGCGAAGCTGCTGGGGAAGGCGACGGTGGTTCCCGCCGGCGTGCGCCGCGGCCTGTTCCTCGCCCTGCCGGTGGTGTCGCTGGCGGCGGTGACGGCGGCGCTGGCCATCCTGCCGCTGCCGGGCAACCCGGTTCCCGCCCTGCCGGGCGACGTGGTGCTGCTGCTCTACCTGCTGGAGGTGCCGGTGCTGTGCGAGGTGCTGGCGGGCTACGTCAGCCGCTCGGTCTACGGGCAGGTGTCGGCGATGCGCGAGGCGCTGCTGTCCCTGGCCTACAACCTGCCGTTCCTGGTGTCCATCATCGCCATGGCGCAGTACGTCGGCAGCTTCGAGATGCAGGCGTTGCAGGCGGCACCCTACGGCCCGGTCCATGCGGTGGCCGCCGCCGCCTTCCTGATGGCCCTGCCGGCGCGGCTGAAGCTCAACCCCTTCTCCATCGCCAACGCCGAGCACGAGATCGTCGCCGACGCCCACATCGAGTACGGCGGCCCGCCGCTGGCCCTGTTCAAGCTGGCCCACGCGCTGGAGATCGTCCTGCTGGTCGGGCTGTTCGCCGTGGTGTTCGTGCCGGTGACGCCGTGGCCGGCGCTGACCGCCGTGGTCTACGCGGCGGCCGGGGTCGCCCTGCTGGCGGGCATCACCGCCCTGGCCGCGGTCACGGCGCGGCTGCGGCTGGCGCAGGCGTTCCGCTTCTACTGGGTGTGGGGCGGCTGCGCCTCGGCCCTCACGGTCGCCGCCGTGCTGGTGTTGTAAGGGGGATCGCCACCATGGGCATGCTGAAGACCGTCCTGGCCAACCTGCTGCGGCCGCCGCGCACCCTGGCTCCCGCCGAACGGCCGCCGGAGCCGCCGGCCCTGCGCGGGGTGCCCGTGCACGACGCCGGCCTGTGCACCGCCTGCGGCACCTGCCGCCACGTCTGCGCCCCCAAGGCGATCGCGTTCACCACGGTGCCCGGCCGTTCGGTGTCCTGGCGGCTGTCGGTCGGACGCTGCTCGTTCTGCGGGCTGTGCGCCTTGAACTGCCCGACCGGGGCGATCCGTCTGCCGGCGGACATGCCGGCGGCGGGCGGCGTCGGCCCGGAGCGGGAGAGCGTCGTCCCCCTGATCGCGTGCCCGCGGTGCGGCACGTCCCATGTGCCGCTGCCGGCGGCCCTGGCCGACCGGCTGTGGGGGGACCGGGCGGAGCGCGACCTCTGCCCCGCGTGCCGCCGCCGGTCGGCGGGCGCGCGGCTGCACGCCGCCCTGGTGCCGGAGGAGGGTGCGGGCCATGAGTGAGAATCCCACGAGCGCTGACCTGATCGCACGGCTGACGGCCGTACCCGGGGTCGACTCGGTGAGTGTGGACGGCGACGCCCTGTGGGCGGAGGCGCCGCGGCTGGACGTGGCGGCCCTGGCCGCGGCGATGGCGGAGCTGGGCCTGCGCTTCGTCACCACCACCGCGACGCCGCTGGGGCCGGACGGCGAAACCACGGTGATCCACCACTGGGTGAGCGAGCCGACGCTGGTCAACGTGCGCACGCGCACGCGCAACGGCCGTCTGGACTCGCTGGCCGCCGCGGTCCCCGCCGCCTCCTGGGCCGAGCGGGAGATCACCGACCTGCTGGGCGTCGCGTTCGCCGGCCACCCCGACCCGACACCGCTGCTGCTCCCCGCCGGGGCCGCGCCGGGGCTGCTGCGCGCCGCCATGGCGGAACCGCGCACGGCCGCACCGGCACCGGTCTCCCCCCTGGCCCGCCCATAGGAGTCCCGGCCATGCCCTACACCTTCCCGCTCGGCCCCTACCACCCGGCCCTGGAGGAGCCCTTCAAGGTCAACGTCCGCTGCTCCGGCGAGGTCATCGAGTCCGCCACCGTGGAGGTCGGCTTCAGCTTCCGCGGCATAGAGCTGCTGGCGCAGAAGCGCAACTGGGTCGAGGTCATCACCCTGATCGAGCGGGTGTGCGGCATCTGCTCCAACACCCACGCCATGACCTTCTGCATGGCGGCCGAGCGCATCGCCGGCATCGCGGCGCCGCCGCGCGCGGTGCACATCCGCACCGTCATCGCCGAGCTGGAGCGCCTGCACTCCCACCTCCTGTGGGCGGGGATCGGCGCCGAGGACATCGGCTTCCACTCCCTGTTCATGGAGATCTTCACCCTGCGCGAAAGGGTGATGGACACGCTGGAGGCCATCAGCGGCAACCGCGTCAACTACGGCATGAACCGCATCGGCGGCGTCCACCGCGACATCCCCGACCCGGCCGCCCACGGGCCGGCCCTGGACGCGCTGGAGCGCGGGCTGGCCGAGGTGGTGGTCCCCGCCTTCACGGCCAACCCCACGGCGCTGGCGCGCACCCGCGGCGTCGGCCGCCTGAGCCGGGAGGAGGCGGTGCGCCGCGGCGTCGTCGGCCCGGTGGCGCGCGCCTCCGGCCTCGACATGGACGTGCGCAAGGACCATCCCTACCTGGCCTACGCCGACCTGGGGTTCCGCAGCGTCACGCGCACCGCCGGCGACGTGCTGGCGCGGGTGGAGGTGCGGGCGGCGGAGATGCTGGAAAGCGTGCGGCTGGTGCGCGCGGCCCTGGCCGGCCTGCCGCCGGGCCCGCTGGCGGCGGTGGAGGGGGTGCCGGTGATCCCGCCCGGCGAGGCCACCGTGCGCACCGAGGCGCCGCGCGGCGAGGCGTTCTATTACGTGGAATCCGACGGCGGGCCGACGCCGGCCCGCGTCAAGATCCGCACCCCCTCGTTCGTCAACATCCCCGCCATCGAGCCGATGGTGATCGGCCAGCCGCTGGCCGACCTGTCGATCATCCAGGCGTCCGTCGATCCCTGCATCTCCTGCACCGACCGGTAGTATCAGTCGACCCCGTCCGCCGCGTCGCCGGGGGCGAGCGCCTCGGCCCGGCCCTGCAGCTTGGTGAGCAGGCGGTCGAGCTGCGCCACCTCCTCCGCCGTCAGGGCCTCGGTGACGTCGCGTTCGATGGCGCGGGCCAGGGGCACGATCTCGCGGTAGATGGACCGGCCGCGCGGCGCCAGGGTCAGCACGTTGCGGCGGTGGTCGCTGGCGTTCTCGGCGCGGTCCACCAGACCGGCGGCGACGAGCCGCGACACGGCGCGGCTGACCTTCGCCTTGTCCATGGCGGTGCGCCGCGAGATGTCCTGCGAGGAGACGGGGGCGTAGCGCCCCAGCACCGCCATCACCCGCCATTCCGGGATCGACAGGCCGAACGCCGTCTCGTAGCGCCGCGCGAACGCCTTGCTGACCAGGTTGCTGACCACCGACAGGCGGTAGGGCAGGAAGCGTTCCAGCTCCAGCGGCTCGCCGGAGTCGGGGAGGAGGTCGGCCGGCGGAGTCGGATCGTCGGAAGGATGCATGGCAGGGCTTTCGTCAAGGGACTTGCAATTCGTTTCGTTTGAAACAATTCTACCCCCCAACGCCACGCCGTCAACCGCCGGGGGTCTCGCGGCCCTTCCGGCAGCGCCGGCACCAAGGCGAGGGAAGGGTTGAGCGATGAAACACTACATCACATTCCCGAGGGTAGAAGGCACGGCGTCGCGCCAGGCCCACGCCGACCTGCCCCCCGGCACCTTCGAGCGCGAACTGGGCAAGGAAGGCTTCTTCGGCCCTGCCACCCACATGTACCACCGCCACCCGCCGACGGGATGGACCGCCTGGGACGGGCCGCTGAAGCCGCGGGCCTTCGATCTGGCGGCGCTGCCGGGCGAGCACCCGTCGCCCTGGGACGCCGGGCCGGTGCTGCACAACGCGGCGGTGAGCATCCGCCTGTGGAAGGCGCCGCGCACCATGGACCATCTGGCGCGCAACGGCGACGGCGACGAGCTGCTGTTCATCCACGCCGGGCGCGGCGACCTGTTCTGCGACTATGGCCACCTGGCGTTCCGGCCCGGCGACTACATCGTGCTGCCGCGCTCCACCATGTGGCGGATCGACTGCGGCGAGCCGGTGACGGCCCTGCTGGTGGAGGCGACGAACGGCACCTACCGCCTGCCCGACAAGGGGATGCTGGGGCCTCACGCCATCTTCGACCCGGCGATGCTGGAGGTGCCCGCCCTCGACGACGCGTTCCGGGCGCAGCAGGACGAGCGGGAGTGGCGGGTGCGCATCAAGCGCCGCGGCGCCGTCAGCACCGTGACCTATCCCTTCAACCCGCTGGACGCGGTGGGCTGGAAGGGTGATCTGGCGCCGGTGAAGGTGAACGTGGCGGACATCCGGCCGCTGATGAGCCACCGCTACCACCTGCCGCCCAGCGCCCACACCACCTTCGTCGCCGACCGCTTCGTCGTCTGCACCTTCGCGCCGCGCCCCTTCGAGAGCGACCCGGACGCCCTGAAGGTGCCGTTCTTCCACAACAACGACGACTATGACGAGGTGCTGTTCTATCACGCGGGCGACTTCTTCTCGCGCGACAACATCCACCCGGGGATGATGACCTTCCATCCCTGCGGCTTCACCCACGGCCCCCACCCCAAGGCGCTGAACAACGCCTTCACGCCGAAGAAGCCGGCCACCGACGAATACGCCGTGATGATCGACGCCCGCGACGCCCTGGAGGTCGGCGCCGCCGCCCGCAGCGTGGAGTGGGAGGGCTACGTCGACAGTTGGAAAACGCCGGCCCCGCCGAAGGCGGCAGAATAGGCCCCGCCGAAGGCGGCAGAATAGGGAGACACCGCTACCGATGAAGCTCGCGACCCTGAAGGAGGGCGGCCGGGACGGCACGCTCGTCGTCGTCTCGCGCGACCTTGCCCGCGCCGTGCGGGTGCCCGACGTCGCACCCACCCTGCAGGCCGCCCTGGACGACTGGGCCGCCGCGGAGCCGAAGCTGCGCGCCGCGGCCGAGCGGCTGGAGCGCGGCGCGGCCGACGGCGCCTTCGCCTTCGATCCCCGCGCCTGCGCCGCCCCGCTGCCGCGCGCCTACCAGTGGTGCGACGGATCGGCCTACGTGAACCACGTGGAGCTGGTGCGCAAGGCGCGCGGCGCGGAGATGCCGCCCAGCTTCTGGACGGATCCCCTGATGTACCAGGGCGGCTCCGACCGCTTCATCGGGCCCTGCGACCCCGTCGAAGCGATCTCCGAGGCGCACGGCATCGACCTGGAGGCGGAGGTCGCGGTCATCACCGACGACGTCCCCATGGCGGTGACGCCGGAGGCGGCGGCCGGCCACATCAAGCTGCTGATGCTGGTCAACGACGTGTCGCTGCGCGGCCTGATCCCGGCGGAGCTGGCCAAGGGCTTCGGCTTCTTCCACTCCAAGCCGGCGTCGAGCTTCTCCCCGGTGGCGGTGACGCCGGACGAGCTGGGCGGCGCCTGGCGCGACGGCAAGGTGCACCGGCCGCTGCTGTCCTTCATCAACGGCGAGCCGTTCGGACGGCCCGATGCCGGCGTCGACATGACCTTCGACTTTCCCCGCCTGGTGGCCCACGCCGCGGCGACCCGGCACCTGGGCGCCGGCACCATCGTCGGTTCGGGCACCGTGTCCAACAAGCTGGACGGCGGCCCCGGCAAGCCGATCGGGGAGGGCGGGGTCGGCTATTCCTGCCTGGCCGAGGTGCGGACGGTGGAGACCATCCTGCACGGCCAGCCGCGGACCGGCTTCCTGCGGTTCGGCGACCGCGTGCGCATCGAGATGCCGGACGAATCGGGGGCCAGCATCTTCGGCGCCATCGACCAGGAGATCGTCCGCTACGGCGGCCGGTGACCCCGCATCAAGAGTTTTCAGGGAGGATCACGCACCATGGCCACGGCATTCGCGTCGCAGGCTGACCTAGAGGAAAAGAAAGAAACCTTCAGCGAACTGGCGGAAGGCGTCTATTGCCTGACGGCGGAGGGGGATCCCAACTCCGGCGTCATCGTCGGCGACGACGGCGTCATGGTGATCGACGCCCGCGCCACCCCGGCCATGGCGGAAGACCTGGTGCGCCACATCCGCACCGTCACCGACAAGCCGATCCGCCACGTGATGCTGACCCATTACCACGCGGTGCGCGTGCTGGGCGCGTCGGGCTATCACGCGGACACGGTGATCGCGTCGGACGAGACGTGGGAGCTGATCAGGGAGCGCGGCCGGCAGGACATGGATTCGGAGATCCAGCGCTTCCCCCGCCTGTTCCGCGACGTGTCCACCATCCCCGGCCTGACCTGGCCGACACTGGTGTTCCACGACCGCATGATCCTGTGGATGGGCAGCCGCGAGGTCCACATCATCCACGCCGGGCGCGGCCACACCAAGGGCGACTCCGTGGTGTGGCTGCCGAAGGAGAAGGTGCTGTTCGCCGGCGACCTGGTGGAATACGGCGCCACCCCCTATTGCGGCGACGCCTACTTCACGGACTGGCCCGGCACGCTGGACCGGCTGGCCACCTTCGGGGCGGACAAGATGGTGCCGGGGCGCGGCGAGGCGCTGACCGACCCCGCCCGCGTGTCGGAAGGGCTGGCCCACACCCGCGGCTTCCTCACCGACCTGACCGCGGTGGTGCAGGAGGGGGTGGCGGCCGGCCACGGCCTGAAGCGGGTCTATCAGACCGCCCTGGCGCGGCTGGAGCCGAAATACGGCCACTGGGTCATCTTCCGGCACTGCATGCCGTTCAACGTGACCCGCTGCTTCGACGAGATGAGCGGCATCCGCGATCCCCGCATCTGGACCGCCGAGCGCGATCTGGCCATGTGGGCCGAACTGAACGACTGACCCGGCGGGGGACCATCGGCATGGACGGCGACGATACGACCGACGAACGCGCGGTCAACATGGGGCGGATGATGCGCACCGTGGGCGTGGATCCCGAGGCGGCCTTCGCCGCCGGCCTCGGCCTGCCGATGGCCCGCGCCGTGCGCAAATGCAGCCGCTGCCGCACGGTGGCGGAGTGCAGCCATTGGCTGGCCGACCCCGACCATGCCGATGGCGACCGGCACGGCTTCTGCCCCAACGCCGACCTGTTCGACCGGCTGCGGCGGGGGTGAGGGCCGCGGGCCGGCCCTCCGCTCCGCCGTCCTTCCCTTACGCCGCGACCGGCATCACGGCCATCAGGCCGCGACCGGCTCGGCCGCCGGGAAATAGCCGTCGTGCTGCTCCGCCAGGGTGACCAGCAGGTCCCTCAGGCTCTCCTCGACGAAGGGATTGCCGCGGTTCTCCTCCAGGCGGTCCTTGACGAGCGCCATGAACTCCTCCAGCAGTTCGCGGTGGACCTGCGAGGCGGTGGCCACGGAGCGGGAGGCGACGACGGCGGCGGCAGCGGCGGCGAGGGTGGTCATGGCGTGATCTCCTGTTCGTTTCCGGTGGCCGTTTGTTCGGCCGGTGCCGGTGGTGTCCCTGTGCTGACTCCGATCAAGCCATCCCGCCGGTTAACGGGAGATTAATTTCCCCATCCGGGACTTGGGAGCGTGCAGGGTAATACTTCCATTTACCCCGGATGGGCCGGATCTCTCTTTAAGAGATCCAATCGGACGAAGTAAATCCTTCGGGGGAGGTATCGGGACGTGGGCATCCTGCGGCGTTATCTGCTTCTGCTGCTGGCGGCGGTCGCCGCGGCGTTCCTGGTGTTCGGCGGCGACGCCCCGCCCGAGGTGGGGGCGCCCGATTCCCGCGCCTTCGTGCGCGCCTGCGAACAGGGGCCGTATGTTGCCGCCACCGCCGCCGCTCCGGTGGAGGCGGCGCGGCTGTGCGCCTGCCTGCTCGCCTGGCACCTGCAGGAAGGGGGCGGGCGGCTGCCCGTGGCGGCCTACACCGCCGGTCCCGAACCCGCCGGCGAGACCGACCGGCGCGCCCGCGCCGCCTGCCTGCCGGGCCGCCCGGCGCGCTGAAACGCCGGGACGGCAAAGAAAGCTGGTATTGCGCCGCACAACCCCCTATATCAGACAAGCTTTCGTCGGGGGCGTGTTCGTCGTCCGAGCGAGGTTCGACAGCTCGGCCGGCGGTCTCCCGGACCGTCGGGCAGCCGACGGCCGGGAAGGACTGTCCCGGCACCCACGCGCCTCCTCTCCTCCGGCCCACAAGCATCCAGGACCGATCCGCGGCTTCACGACGGGCCGGGGGTCCGTCGCTTTGCCTCTGGTAGGTCCCTTTTGTCCTTTTCCGATCTCGCTCTGCATTCCGATCTCCTGCGCGCGCTGGAGCTGGCCGGCCACACCTCGCCCACCCCGGTGCAGGCTGCCGCCATTCCCGTGGCCGTCGAGGGGCGCGACGTGCTTGCCACCGCCGACACCGGCACCGGCAAGACCGGCGCCTTCCTGCTGCCCTCGCTGCATCGCCTGATGGTGGCCGATGACGCCGCCGCCGCGGCGACCGGCGACGGGCGCCCGGTACGCCCCTTCGGCCCGCGCGTCCTGGTGCTGGCCCCGACGCGGGAACTGGCTCGCCAGGTCACCCAGGCCGCCCGCACCTACGTGAAGTTCCGCCGCCTGTTCGTCGCCGACGTGCTGGGCGGCGTCCCCTACCGCCAGCAGCTCCGCGACCTGTCGCGGCGCAACGACGTTGTGGTGGCGACGCCGGGCCGTCTGCTCGACCATGTGCGCCGGGGCACGGCGCGGCTGAACGAGGTCGAGGTGCTGATCCTCGACGAGGCCGACCGCATGCTCGATCTCGGATTCGCCGAGGACATCCAGGCCATCGCCTCCGCCTGCCCGGCGGAGCGCCAGACGCTGCTGTTCACCGCGACGCTCGACCGCCGCATGGAGGGCATCGCCCGCGGCCTGCTGCGCGACCCCGCCCGGGTGGCGGTGGAGAGCACGCCGGCCAGCGCGCCGAAGATCGAGCAGCGCCTGCTGTTCGCCGACGACCTGGACCACAAGCGCCGCCTGCTGCAGCACTTCGCCGGTCTCGACGAGGTGGGCAAGGCGATCGTCTTCGCCGCCACCAAGCGCGACGCCGACATGCTGGCCGAGACGCTGAGCGCCGACGGCCATTCCGCCGCCGCCCTGCACGGCGACATGCGCCAGGAGGCGCGCACCCGCACCCTCAGCCGTCTGCGCGACGGCCGGGTGCGCCTGCTGGTGGCCACCGACGTGGCGGCCCGCGGCATCGACGTGCGGGACATCACCCACGTCATCAACTTCGACCTGCCGCGCAACCCCGAGGACTATGTCCACCGCATCGGCCGCACCGGCCGGGCCGGGGCGGAGGGGATCGCCATCTCCTTCGCCACCCGCGGTGATCACGGGGTGCTGCGGGGCATCGAGCGGCTGATCGGCGATGCCGTGCCGGTCCACCGGGTGCCCGGCCTGGAGCCGTCGGCCCGTGCCGAGTCGGCGCCTCGCGCCAAGCGGCCGGGCGGTCATCGTGCCGGCGGCCCGCCCCGCGGCGGCCGTACGTTCGGGCCGAAGGGCCGCGACTCGGGCACGCGTACGGCCCATGCGGCCCCGGCGTACGGTCGCGGACGTTGAATCGCCATTTGCAGGATTCACCCCGGATGCGAAACGCGCTATATGTCGATCCATGTCGACCGAGCGCTGCTACATCCGGTGTGCTCCTGCCCAATGGCCTGACCTGAGCCGCTTCGTCCGCTTCGAGCGGGCGCAGGGCCGGTGTGAGTGCTGCGGCCGTCCCCATGGGCAGCGGGTGCGCTGCCTGCCGGACGGCCGCTGGTTCGACCCCGACCGCGACACCTGGCGCGACGGTCGGGGGCGGACGGCGGCCTGGCCCGACATCATCGACTACACGTCGGTGCGGACCACCCGTGTGATCCTTGCCGCCTGCCGGCACGATGTGGACCACGGGGCGGCCCGGAGCGCGGCCGTTGCGGCGGATGATTCGGTCCTGCCATCGGCGGGACACCTGCTGGCGCTCTGCCAGCGGTGCCGGATGATCCGCCTGCGTGCGGAACATCGGCAGCGTTCGCGCATTACCATCCTGCTCAGACGGGCTCTCGGCGATCTGTTCCTGGGAGCCTACCGCGACTCAACGACGACAGAGACACCATGCATCTCCGCATCGACGACCGGTCCGGCCGCCGCCGGCAGCCCCGTGGCGCCGCGGACCCGATCGCCCGGGCGCTTGACCTGCTCGCCCATCCCCGCCACGGCGAGGCCGTGACGCGCGCGGTCGAGGCTTGCGTCAGCGCCGATCTCGAAGAGCGCAAGTACTTCGCGGCCGCCGCCGGCAAGGTCAAGGGCCTGTCCGGGTCGGAGGCCATCCGTCAGGCCGTGCGCAACTATCTCCTTGGCCTGCGCCACGGCGTCGTCTCCGACCGCGCGACGACGCTCGCCCGCATCGCCGAGGCGATGGAGCGGATCACCGGCACCCCGTCGTCCGCCGGCGGCGCGCAAACGGATCCCTTTGCCGCCGCGGAGGCGCTGTTCCGCCGTCCGGCGTAACGCCGACGGGCACCCCGTTGCTGCCCCGCAGGGGGCGGCGGATACCAAGGGCACGCGGACGTTCAGGGCTGCATGGCGCATCGCCGGGCCCGGCGTCCCCCGTGCCCTTCGCCGTTCCGGCCGCGGCGCCGGCGCCGGGAGTCACGGTGCTGTCAAAAAACCCCTGGACAGGGCCCCGGGGCATCCCATATAAGCCTGCCTCCCCCGCCGGTACCATCGAGCATCGGCAACCGGGGACAGCTTTCTTGAACATGCCGAGCTGGAGCGCTGCCATCGACCTCGGTCGGTCGCAAGCAACGCCCATGGTGTGTCCAAGTATTTTCGGAGTGCCGGGTCAGCCTTTATTGGTTGTCGTGGCGCACCATCCGGGGTTCGATTGAGCATCCCGGACGGACATCCGAAAAAAAGCGAACGGGTGCGAATTTGGTCTTGACCGGGCCGGCGCCTCCGACTAAATATCCGGTCATCGGGCGGCGATGAGCCGCCGGGCGAACCCCTCGGGGAGCGCCGGGGTCTTTGAGAATTGAAGAGTGTTTCGAGACAGGATGCGCAGGCGGATGGGCACTGTGGTCCGGTTCACGGGAGTGGATTGGATTGTCGGGTCGTTCGCAAGTCGCATCTTGAAGGTAAGTTCAGAATCGAGCTTAGGTTTGAGGTGTGTCGCTTGAGGGCGGCCCCGAACGAGCGGTTGGGTTACGGCCCGACCGACTTGAACCTGAGAGTTTGATCCTGGCTCAGAACGAACGCTGGCGGCATGCCTAACACATGCAAGTCGAACGAAGGCTTCGGCCTTAGTGGCGCACGGGTGAGTAACACGTGGGAACCTGCCTTTCGGTTCGGAATAA
>NZ_AUCF01000015.1 GCF_000429625.1 Azospirillum halopraeferens DSM 3675 | reverse complement strand
CGTGTCCGGCGCCGCACAGGCCGTCGACCTCCAGGTCCATCAGGCGCTGCGCGACATAGCCGATCATCTCGCGCAGCAGGTCCAAATCAGAGCCCTTCTCCAGAAGCTCGTGAAGCGCCATTCTGTCCATGGTCATCGGGGTCCTCGCCAGTCTCGTTCAAGGTTGTGGTGACCCGAACCTACCGGAGATCCTCGATGACCGCCCCACTGTGGATAAGCGGCCCGCCTACGCCAGCTCTGGGGGGCGCTGCGGCGGGCCGCTTACCCACAGCTCGTACACCACCTCGGGGGACGCGGCCAGGATCTTCCTGACCGCGTATTACTGAGTCAGTATCGCCGCATCATCTAAATGGCACTTTCCAAATCCGTCCGGGAGAAATCTTTCCCTACGAACAACAAGCGGCACCCGTGCTCTTTTGCTACTTCGTATGAGAAACAATCTCCAAAATTCAGTGCCGCTGGATGGACACCTTTGCCCCATTGTGCATAAGTTCGTGCAATTCGGCGCGCTGCTGCCGGCGTCACATTGACAATCTCAAGCCCGAGTCCATCAATGATTTGAGCCATTTCTTCGCCGACATTCCGGCGGGCAGCAACGATCAGCGCTTCGGCGACCGTGCCAGCCGAGATAAGGAGGTCTTCTTCTGCCTCCAGCACCGCGATGCAGGCATCTGCTTCCGGATCGTTGAGCAGGATCGCCATTAATGCCGATGTATCGACTGCTATCATTCCGGCATGCCTGCATCATCATAAAGGAAGTCCTGACTTCGAGCCGCCGTAGGCCCGGCGGTTACCTTTCCCGCCGCAGAAGCGCGCGCCGAGTGGAGCAGAGATCGGCGCGATATTCTATCAAAGGTTGCTTTGATCGGCACCAGACGAACGGCTGCATGACCATGCCGCGTCAGGATGACCTCGTCTCCAGCCTCAGCCCGCCTCACCAGTTCGGTCAGTTGGCCCTTAGCTTCTGTCACAGACACCCGCATAGCTTGCTCCATTCCGGACCAAGAGGCGATCCACCGAGCCCCTATTGTTAGACCAGAGAATGGTCCATATCAACGTCAAACAGGGATCTTCAGCGGGTGTCGGCATCGGCCATTGCGTGCCCCCGCAACCAAATCAAAAAGTCCTTGATGCCATGCGGTGTCAGGGACTTTTCCGCGTCTCCGCGCCGGCCCTTCAGAAACCGTCGCGCGGCTGGCCGATCTGCATGCGGCCCGCGAAGATGACCGCCTGGGTGCGGCTGTACACCTTCAGCTTCTGCAAGATGGCCGAGACGTGCGCCTTGACCGTCGTCTCCGCAATGCCGAGGTCGAAGGCAATCTCCTTGTTGAGCTTGCCGGTCCCCAGCAGTTCGAGAACGCGCATCTGCTGCGGCGTCAGCGACGCCAGGCGTTGCGCGATCTCGCCGGCGCCGGCGTCGGCGTCGGGATCGTCCTCCTCGCAATCGGGCGGCATGTAGACGCCGCCGTCCATGACGTGGCGCAACGCCGCGGCGATGCCGCTGCGCGGGGTGGATTTGGGTATGAAGCCGGACACGCCGCAGCGCATCACGTCGCGCACCAGCTTGCGGTCGTCATGGGCCGACACCACCACCACCGGAGCCGCCGGAAACAGAGTACGCAGGCTGACGACGCCCGCCAGCCCGTTCATGCCGGGCATGTTGAGGTCGAGGAGCACCAGGTCGACGTCGCCGTTCTCCCCCAGCAGCCGCGACGCCTCGTCGAGGCTGCCGGCCTCAAGGATCTGTTCGGCCTGACAGGCGTAGCCCACCGCGTTGCGCAACGCATCGCGCACCATCGGATGGTCGTCGGCGATCAATATCTTGCTCATGGCGTGTATTCACGCTCGATGCTTATGGGCGTTTCCCGAAAACATCATGACCGCCACCGCCCGCGCAAGCAAGGCCCACGCGACAATCCGTTTCGTTCACATACGACTATGGAAGCATGCGTCCGGCACCGCCGCCTCATGCGACGAAAGGGGGAGCGCCCATCGCCAGAGTCCGCACGGCTTCGGATGGCGGCCGGCCGGCTTCGGGGGCTGTTCGCCGGTCGGGACGGGACCATGGTCGGATTTACGGTGCCACGGCGTGTCGCCCAGAAAAGGGCAGGCCACAACACCGCACCGTGATCCGGCGCACAGGACCGGCACGGCACAGAGGGACGGACAATGCTCCAGAAAGCTCTTGAGTCGCTGAACCGGGCGTCGGCGATCCGCTCCAGGTTCGACAATTTCATCGGCGGCCAGTGGGTCGCCCCGGTCAAGGGGCAGTATTTCACCAACCTCACGCCGATCACCGGCAAGCCGCTGTGCGAGGTGGCGCGGTCCACGGCCGAGGACATCGACCTGGCGCTGGACGCCGCCCACAAGGCCAAGGACGCCTGGGGCCGCACGTCGCCGGCCGAGCGCGCGCGCATCCTCAACAGGGTCGCCGACCGGATGGAGGAGAAGCTGGAGGTCCTGGCGCTCGCCGAGACGCTGGACAACGGCAAGCCGATCCGCGAGACCACCGCCGCCGACATTCCCCTGGCGATCGACCATTTCCGCTACTTCGCCGGTTGCGTGCGCGCGCAGGAAGGGTCGATTGCCGAGATCGACCACACCACCTACGCCTATCACTTCCATGAGCCGCTGGGCGTCGTCGGCCAGATCATCCCGTGGAACTTCCCGATCCTGATGGCGGCGTGGAAGGTCGCGCCGGCCCTGGCCGCGGGGAACTGCGTCGTCCTGAAGCCGGCCGAGCAGACCCCCATGGGCATCCTGGTGCTGATGGACGTCATCGGTGATCTGCTGCCGCCCGGCGTGCTGAACGTGGTCAACGGCTTCGGGCTGGAGGCCGGCAAGCCGCTCGCCACCTCCAACCGCATCGCCAAGATCGCCTTCACCGGCGAGACGACAACCGGCCGCCTGATCATGCAGTACGCGTCCGAGAACATCATCCCGGTGACGCTGGAACTGGGCGGCAAGTCGCCGAACATCTTCTTCGCCGACGTCATGGACGGCAACGACGCGTTCCTGGACAAGGCGCTGGAAGGCTTTGCCATGTTCGCGCTGAACCAGGGCGAGGTGTGCACCTGCCCGAGCCGGGTGCTGGTGCAGAAGTCGATCTATGACCGCTTCATGGAAAAGGCCCTGGAGCGGGTCGCCAACGTGAAGCAGGGCAACCCCCTCGACCCGAGCACGATGATCGGCGCCCAGGCGTCCTCCGACCAGCTCGAAAAGATCCTGTCCTACATCGACGTGGGCAAGCAGGAGGGCGCCAGCCTGCTGATCGGCGGCCGGCGCGCCCATCTCGGCGGCGAGCTGGAGGGCGGTTACTACGTGGAGCCGACGGTGTTCGCCGGCCACAACGAGATGAGGATCTTCCAGGAGGAGATCTTCGGCCCGGTGGTCTCGGTCACCACCTTCGAGGACGAGGACGAGGCGCTGGCCATCGCCAACAACACGCTGTACGGCCTGGGCGCCGGCGTGTGGAGCCGCGACGGCAACCGCGCCTTCCGCATGGGCCGGGCCATCCAGGCGGGCCGCGTGTGGACCAACTGCTACCACCTCTATCCGGCCCACGCCGCGTTCGGCGGGTACAAGCAGTCGGGCATCGGCCGCGAGACCCACAAGATGATGCTCGACCACTACCAGCAGACCAAGAACCTGCTGGTCAGCTACGATCCCAAGGCGCTGGGCTTCTTCTGATCAGCCACCGGGAACGCCGGGCGGCGGTGCCGGGAGCCTTCGGGCCTCCGGCACCGCCCTTCGATCCCGCTTCGTCATCACCGGAGGCGTCGATGACCGACCGCGTCACGGCCACCCCCGCCGCCCTCGCCCTGATCGAGCGGCTGAAGGGCGTGCATGGTCTCCTGCTGTTCCATCAGTCCGGCGGCTGCTGCGACGGCTCCGCCCCCATGTGCTTCCCGCGCGCGGAGTTCCGCGTCGGTGCCGGCGACGTGCTGCTCGGCACCATCGGCGGCTGTCCCTTCTGCATGAGCGCCGCACAGTTCGCGTATTGGGCGCACACCGCGCTGATCATCGACGTGGTGCCGGGGCGCGGCGCCAGCTTCTCGCTGGAGGCGCCGGAGGGGCTGCGCTTCCTCACCCGCTCGCGCCTGTTCACCGATGAGGAGACCGCCGCCCTGCCGCCGGTGCGGCGCGCCGACGAGATCTAGACGAAGGTCGCATACCGCCCGGCCGCCCGGGGTCTTTTGCCGGGCGGCGGCGCTGCGATAGGCTGTTTGCCCGTGCCATCGCCCTGAAGACGTCCGCCCATGCCCGTTCCCGTTCCTCCGCCGGCCCGCGATGCCGCCTCGCCGCCGCTGCCGCGCGCCACGGCCCGGGCCGACGACCCCCGCGCGGCGGCGCGCGAGCTGCGCGCGGCGCTGGGGGAGGAGCTGGAGCTGGTGGTGGTCTTCTGCTCCCCGCGCTTCCCCCGCGACGCCCTGGCGGCGGCGCTGGCGGAGAGCTTCGCGGGGACGCCGGTCATCGGCTGCACCACCGCCGGGGAGATCACCCCCGCCGGCTACGCCGACGGCACGCTGACCGGCATCGGCTTCCCCCGCTGCGACTTCTCGATCGTCACGGAGCGCATCGACGGGCTGGCCGGGTTCGAGGTGTCCGACAGCCCGCGCATCATGCGCGCGCTGATGGACAAGCGCGACCGGGCGCTGGCGGCGCGGCCGCTGGAGGCCAAAGGCTGCTTCGCCATGCTGCTGGTGGACGGCATGTCGCTGCGCGAGGAGCTGGTGGTCAGCGCGCTGCACAGCGTGCTCGTGGACGTGCCGCTCTTCGGCGGCTCCGCCGGGGACGACCTGCGCTTCGAACGGACGTTCGTTCTGCACGACGGCCGGTTCCACGAGGATGCGGGGGTGATCGCCCTGTTCACCTCGGCGCGGCGCTTCAAGGTGTTCCGCACCGAGCATTTCCTGCCCACCGAAGGCAAGATGGTGGTGACCGGCGCCGATCCGCTGCGCCGCATCGTCACGGAGATCAACGCCGAGCCGGCCGGGCGCGAGTACGCCCGCCTGGTCGGGCTGGACGGCGAGCGCCTGACCCCGATGATCTTCGCATCCCACCCCGTGGTCGTGCGCGTCGGCGGCCAGTACCACGTCCGCTCCATCCAGAAGGTCAACGAGGACGAGAGCCTGACCTTCTTCTGCGCCATCGACGAGGGGATCGTGCTGACCGTCGCCGAAGGGATCGACCCGGTGGAGAGCTTCCGCTCCCTGATGGCCCGCCTGCACGAGGAGATCGGCGCGCCGGACCTGGTGCTGGGCTGCGAGTGCATCCTGCGCCGCCTGGAGATGGAGCAGCGCCAGCTCAGCCGCGCCATGTCGGGGCTGTTCGGCGCCAACCGCGTCGTCGGGTTCAGCGCCTACGGCGAGCAGTACAACGGCATGCACACCAACCACACCTTCACCGGTGTGGCCATCGGTGCGCGATGAGCGCGGCGACGGGAGCGCTCCCCGCCCCGGAGCCGGCCGACCGGGCCCGGCTGGCGGAACTTGAACGGGAGAACCAGAAGCTCCGGCGCATCAACAAGGTGCTGATGGACCGGGTGGAGCGGTCCATGGACTTCCAGGGCGGCGCTTTCGCCCTGTTTCAGACCGCCATCGTCCTGGAAGGCAAGGTGCGCGAACGCACCCTGGAGCTGGAGCGGGCCTTTCGCGAGCTGGAGGACTCCCACCGCGACCTCGCCCGTGCCAAGGCGCTGGCCGAGACCATGCGCACCCGCCTGTCGGAAGCGATCGAATCGGTCAACGAGGGCTTCGCCCTGTACGACGCCGACGACCGGCTGATTCTGTGCAATCGCAAGTACCTGTCCTACTGGCCGGGACTGGCCGACCGCATCCGGCCGGGCATGCCCTTCGCCGAGATCGCCGCGCTGGCCGCCAGCCATCACGCCATCGCCGACCCGACCCGGCCGCCGGCCGACTGGCTGGCCGACCGCCTGGGGCAGCACCGCGACCTGCGGGGCGCCCACATCCACCGGCTGGCCGACGGGCGGTGGATCCAGATCAACGAGCGGCGCACCGGCGACGGCGGCGTGGTCGGGGTCTACACCGACATCACCGACATCAAGGAGCATGAGACCCGCCGGCGCGAGCGCGAACTGGCCGAGAAATCGGCGCTGCTTCAGGCGACGCTCGACACCATCGCGCAGGGTGTGTCGGTGTACGACGGGGAGGACCGGCTGGTCGCCTGGAACGACCGCTTCGCGGCGCTGCTGCGGCTGCCCGCACCCGTCGCGCGCAAGGGCGCCGGCTTCGCCGACCTGATGGCGTACAACGCCGCCCTGGGTGAACGGGGCCTGCACGGGGACGCCTTGCTGCGCAGCGGCGGCGTGACGGAGCAGGCGTGGCTGGAGGACACCGTGCTGGAGATCAGCCGCAGCCCCATGCCCGACGGCGGCTTCGTGCTGACCTTCACCGACATCACCGGGCGCAAGCGGTCGGAAGAGGCGTTGCGCGACGGCGAGCGCCGCATCCGGGTGATCACCGACGCCGTGCCGGCCCTGATCGCCTATGTGGACGCGGACCAGCGCTACCGCTTCGTCAACCGCGCCTACGAGGACTGGTTCAGGCGTCCGCGCGAGGAGATCGACGACCGGCCCATGGCGGAGGTGCTGAGCGCCGGGGAGTACGCGCTGCGCCGGCCCTACGTCCTGCGCGCCCTGGCCGGCGAAAGCGTCACCTTCGAGATGGAGGAGGCCGGCGACGACGGAACCGCGCGCTACGCCCTGGCCACCTACATCCCGCATTTCGGCGAGCGGCGCGAGGTGCTGGGCTTCTTCGCGCTGATCCACGACATCACGGAACGCCGTCTGGTGGCGCAGGCGCTGGAGGACGCCAAGGAGAGCCTGGAGCATCGGGTGGCGGAGCGCACGGCGGAGCTGACCCGGCTCAACCTGCAGCTCCAGCAGGAAATCCGCGAGCGCGCCGCCGCCGAGGGCGCCGCCCGGCTGGCCAAGGCGGAGGCCGAACAGGCCAACCTGTCGAAGACCAAATTCCTGGCCGCCGCCAGCCACGACCTGCTGCAGCCGCTGAACGCCGCCCGGCTGTTCGTCTCGGCCCTCGACGATCTGGACCAGCCCGCCGCCAACCGCGCCATGGTCCAGAACATCGACGCCGCACTGGCAGCCGTCGAGGACCTGCTCGACGCGCTGCTCGACATCGCCAAGCTGGACGCCGGGGCGGTGACGCCGGACCTCGCCGACTTTCCCATCGGCAGCCTGCTGGGGGCGCTCGCCACGGAATACGCGCCGGTGGCGCGGGAGCGCGGGCTGGACCTCACCGTGGTGGCGTCGCGCGCGGTGGTGCGTTCGGACGTGCGCCTGCTGCGGCGGATCGTGCAGAACTTCGTCTCCAACGCCCTGCGCTACACCGCGCGCGGGCGTGTGCTCGTGGGATGCCGGCGGACCGCCGCCGGCCTGCGCATCGAGGTGTGCGACACCGGCCCCGGCATCCCCCCCGACAAGCTGGGCGAGATCTTCCAGGAGTTCCGGCGCCTCGACACCCCGTGCGGCGACGGCCGCCAGCGCGGGATCGGGCTCGGCCTGGCCATCGTCGACCGGGTGGCGCGCATGCTGGGGCTGGCCGTCACCGTGCGCTCGCAGCCCGGCCGCGGTTCGGTCTTCGCGGTGACCGTGCCTTACGGCGTGCGCCCGGCGCCGGGGCGGAATGCCGCACGCACCGCCCGTGCCGCCGGCGACGGCCTGGCCGGAGTGTCGGTGCTGGTGCTCGACAACGAGCCGGCGGTGCTGGCGGGCATGCAGGCGCTGCTGGGCGGCTGGTCGTGCGCGGTGACGCTGGCCGCCTCGGGCGACGAGGCGGCGCGCCGGCTGGCCGATCTGCCCCGCCCGCCGGACCTGCTGATCGCCGACTACCACCTGGACGACGGTGCGGTGGGCATCACCGAGGTGGAACGCCTGCGCGATCTGTGCGGCCGCCGCCTGCCGGCCATCCTGATCACCGCCGACCGCTCCGCAGAGTTGGCGGCGCGGGCGCAGGCGCACGGCTGCACGGTGCTGAACAAGCCGGTCCGCCCGCCCCAGTTGCGGGCGCTGATGGCCGGTCTGCTGGGGTAGACGCCGTGGCGCTTGCGGCGGACCGGACCCCGTGAAGCACGACCGGCGTCTTCACGGAACGGCCAGTTCGTGGAACCAGCGTTTGAATGTATCGGCGATGCCGGTGGCCGGGGTGTTGACCCGTTGCCCGCTGGTCCGGGCATCGCGGGGTGCCATCCCGAACGTGTTGCGGAAGGCGCGGCTGAAGGCGGCTTCGGAGCTGAAGCCCCGGCGATGGGCGATGTCGGCGACGCGGTGATGCTGCGATGACATCAGATCGGCCAGACCGTGGGAGAGCCGGCGTTGCAGGATGTAGGCGGCGACTCCGCCCATCGGCTCGAACATCCGGTAGAGCGTCGGGCGCGACACGCCGAACGCCTGCATGATGTCGGCGGCGCCGAACCGCGGATTGCCGAGATGGGCGTCGATGTAGCGTTTGATGGCGCTCATACGCGACGCTTGGACTTCCGGCCGCACAAGGTCCAGCGCGTCGACCGTCGGCCCCAGGCAGCCGGCGATGAAAGCGGCCGTGCCGCGCGCCACCGTCCGCGCCTCGCGCGCTGACAGGCTGTCCACCACCCGGAAGAGCGAGCGGATGTGGCCGGCCAGCATGGCGCCGACCGGGCTGCCGCCGGACAGCACCAGGCCGTGCAGCCCGTCGGGTTCCGTCACCAGCGGTGCCAGCATGTCGCGCGGCAGGCAGAGGGTCATGCAGTCAACGTCGTGGTCGACCGTGTGAACCGATTGGGCCAGATCAAGGATGCAGACGTCGCCGGTCCCGACGGCTACCTCCCGTGCGCCCATGGTCCCGCGCGAGCCTCCCCGATTCTGAAGCTGGACCAGATAGTGGTCGAGGCCGCTGCGGGCCAGGACCCGGCGGTCGCGCCGGAAGGTCTGGGTCACCGAGGTGCAGCGGCCGAGCAGCACACTGCCCAGATGATAGGTTTCCAGAGCGCCGCAGAAGCTGCCGACCGCGCCGCCGTCGGGGATGCTGACGTCGAAGATCGGCGAGAACTGGTCCCGCCAGAGCCGGAACCCTTCCTCCGGCGCCATCTCCGTGCTGTCGAAGCGAAGAACGGAGTGCGCTCCCCCCGCGGTGTCGGCCATGTCCATACGCCCGCCCAACTCTCTGAAGGTCAGGAGCACCTGCCGCGGCGGTCCTGTCAAGCCGGCACTGTGCGGCCTGGTGACCGTTTGATACCAACGGCACCCTTCAGGTGCCGTTGGTATCACTCTCTCGATCAATGCCTTGGCATTGATCTGCCGTATGAGACGGCCGGGCAAATTTCTGGGACAACGCGGCGGGTTGCCGGAAGGCCCCGCTGGTAGGGTTGTCGGTGACATCAACCGAAATCATGACGGCAGGACCATGAGCCAAGCGGAACTCCAGCGGTTCACCACCGCGATGCTGAACGATCCGGGGCTGGCCGAACGCTACGTCGCGGCGGGCAGCGTCGCCGAGTTGGCGGCCCTGCTGCGCCGCGACGGCTACGACATCGCCGACGCCGAAATCGAGGCGGCCCGGCGCCGTAGCACCGAGATGACCGATGAGGAACTCGACGGCATCACCGGCGGGGGGTTCGTCTTCGGGCTGGCGGGGATCACGCTGGTCGGCGGGCTGGTGATCGGCGGCGTGATCGCCGCCAACAGCATCCACAGCCTGGCAACCGGCCAGGAGAATCCGGTTACCGACGCGTTGCGCGATTTCGCCTCGCGCCTTTATCCCCAGTGATACCGGCGGCACCTGAAGGACGCCGCCGGTATCACCCTCTTGATCAATGCCCGGGCATTGATCTGCCGGGTTTTACGGTCGGCAATTGATGGACGTGATCACTTGCCGACCGTATGAGCCACCGCTGACCCGACGACGCGATCGCTGCCGCCCGCCGGGCAGGTCGCGAACCGTTCGACGGTGAACCGGCGCGAGGGTTGCATCATGAACCGGAGCACGATGGCCGGCGCGAGCCGGGGCCGACCATGAGCACGGCCGGCCTCGAACGCCTTGCCGATGCGGTGGAGGCCGATCCGCTTCTGCTCGATCGCTACCGTGACCTCCCGTCGGTGGGTGCCCTGGCGGCCCGTCTGCGGGAGGACGGCTACGACGTCACCGCGGCGGACATCGACGCCTGCCGCACCGCGACCGGTACCGGTCATTGCGTCCTCACCTTCGGTGCCGGGCTGCGCCTTGCGCTGCCGAAGGCGGGTCCGATCCTCAGACACCCCGATCTCGACGCACTCTTCACTCATTTGCAGCGCTGCATGGGTCCGCCCGGCAACGACACGGGAGAGGGAGGGGCATGAGCACGTCCGAACCGAAGCCTTTCGCCGCGACCGTTCGCGAAAACGCCGCCGGGCCGCGCGGCGCCGCTATCGATTGACCCGCTGCCATGTCCCTGTTCCGCAAAAGCGCGCTTGATCGCCTGTCCGGCCCGGAACGGCTCGACACCGTGTTCGTCGCGGCGTCGCCCGGCTACTGGATCGCCTTCGCCGCCCTGGCGCTGCTGGTCGGTGCCGCGGTGGCGTGGTCGCTGCTGGGACGTCTGCCGACGCGCGTCGCCGGGGAAGGCATCCTGCTGAGCGCGCGCGGCGAGGTGTTCTCCGCCCCGGCCAGGGGGCCGGGCTCGCTGATGGAATTCCGGGTCAAGCCCGGCGAGCGGGTGGTCGCGGGCCAAACGGTGGCGATCCTTGATCAGACCCTCACCATCCGCAACCGCGATTCCGAAGCGGCAACGCTGGAACGGATGCAGGCGCGTCATGCCGATCTCGTTGCCGAGGATCGCGAGCAGCGTGAGCGCCGCGCCGCCATCCTCGACGCGCAGCAGCAGGCTCTGGCGGAACAGCTCGGGCGGGCGCAGAGCCGCTTCCGGGCAATGAGCGCCCTGGCAGCCGACCAGCGCAGCCTGCTGGGACGCGGTCTCACCACCCGTGCCCGCGTGCTGGACGTCGAGCGGGAGTTGAACGACCTGGCCGAGCGCATCGACGGGCTGGAGCAGAAGACGCTGTCGCTGACCGCCGAGGAGTTGTCGCGGCAGGCCGAGTGGCGGCTCAAGCTGCTCGATCATGAGAACGACATCAAACGCCAGCAGGACAGGCTCCGGACCGTGGAACTGGAACTGCGCACCAACTCCACCGTCGAGGCGCCGGTGGACGGCATCGTCACCGAACTGTCCGCCTCGCTCGGCGACTTCATAGCCGCCGGCGCGCCGGTGCTGCGCATCGTGCAGGAGGCCCGGCAGTTGGACGCCCTGGTTTTCCTGCCGCCGCTGAAGGCCAAGCAGGTCCGTCCGGGGATGGCGGTCCAGGTCGAGCCCGGTGTGGCCAAGAAGGAGGATTACGGGGCGATTCCGGGCCGCGTGCGCACCGTGTCGGACCTGCCGGCGTCGCGCGAGGCGTTGGCCTCCATGCTGCACAACGACGAACTGGTGCGCCTTTTCATGAAGGATGGACCGCCGATCATCGTGCGCGCCGATCTGGAAACCAGGGCGGACAGCGTGTCCGGGCTGCGCTGGGCGGGAGGCGATGGGCCGGATTTCCGCATCGAGCCGGGGACGCTCGCCCGACTCACCGTGTCGGTGCGCGAGCAGGCGCCCGCCACGCTGGTGTTGCCGTTCCTGCGCTCGCTGATCGGGGCCTGAGATGGTCCGCCGGTTCGGGCGCCGCCGCGGCCGCAGGGTGCGGACGCCGACGCTGTTGCAGATGGACGGGGTGGAATGCGGTGCCGCCTCACTCGGCATCGTGCTGCACCACCACGGCCGCCATCCGCCGCTGGAAGAACTGCGCGTCGAATGCGGCGTGTCACGCGACGGCAGCAAGGCCAGCGACATCCTGCGCGCCGCCCGTCGGTACGGTTGCGAGGCCAGGGGGATGAGGCTGGAGCCGGCGGCGGCGCTGGAACTGGCCATGCCATTCATCGCCCACTGGAACCTCAACCATTTTCTGGTCGTCGACGGTACCGAGGGGGGCTGGGTCCATCTCAATGACCCGGCCACCGGGCCGCGGAGGGTGACGAAGGAGGAGTTCGATGCGGGCTTCACCGGCATCGCCCTGATCATCACACCCGGCCCGGAGTTTCAACGGGACGCCCGGCCCGCCGGCCCGTTGCGTCGGTTCCTGCCATTGGTGCGGCAGGCCGGGTCGGCGGTGACGCTGTCGGTTCTGATCAGCCTCGTCCTGATCGTACCGGGTCTGCTGATTCCCGCCTTCACCAAGATCTTCGTCGACGACGTGCTGATTCATGAGAAGACCGATTGGTTGCGCCCGCTGATCGTCTTCATGATCGGCACAGCGGTGGTCTACGGCGCGCTGAGCTGGTTGCAGCACCTGGTGCTCCTGCGGGCTCAGACGGCGCTTGCCATCAGCGAATCGACACGCTTCCTCTGGCATCTGCTGCGCCTGCCGGTGGAGTTCTTCGCGCGTCGCCACACCGGTGACGTTGCCAATCGGGTGGCCGCCAACGACCGGCTGGCCGGGGTCGCCGCCACCCAATTGGGCACCGGCGCGGTCAACGCGATCACCGCCGTCTTCTACGCCATGGTCATGCTGTCGCTCGACGCCGCGATGGCGCTGGCCTGCATGGTGCTCGGCACCGGCAACCTTGTGGTGTGGAAGCTGCTGGCCCGCCGCCGCGAGGATGCCGGGCGCCGCCTGGCCCGGGACCTCGGCCGCTTCGAAAGCGCCACCGTCACCGGCATCCTTGCCATCGAGACGCTGAAGGCTACCGCCACCGACGACGATTACTTCGCACGCTGGTCGGGCCTCCAGGCAATCCACAACACCAACCAGCGCCAGCTCGGCGGCTACGGCATCGCGACATCCGCGATGGCGCCGCTGATCGGCGGCCTGACCACCGCGGCCATCCTGGGGCTGGGAGGGATGCGGGTGGTCCAGGGAGACATGACCATCGGCACGCTGGTCGCCTTTCAGATGCTGGTGCAGAGCTTCATGGGGCCGCTGGCGTCCCTGGTGGCCGTGTTCGGCGTGCTGGTGGAGGCCAGGGCCGACCTCGCCCGCGTCGACGACGTCATGCGCCACCCGCAGGACCGTCCCTTTGCCGAGCCGGTGAGCGACCCGGCGCCCCGCCGTCTGGAGGGTCGGGTCACGCTGGACGGTGTCAGCTTCGCCTACCAGCGCTATGCCCCGCCGCTGATCGAGGGCTTCGACCTGGAGGTCGCCCCCGGCGCCCGCATCGCCCTGGTCGGCGGTTCGGGCAGCGGCAAATCCACCATCGCCAAGCTGATTGCCGGTCTGCACCCGCCCCGGAGCGGCGTCATCCGCTTCGACGGCGTGCCGATGGAGATGCTGCCGCGCCCGACCCTCGTCGCCTCGATCGGCGTGGTCGGGCAGGAGGTTCACGTTCTGTCGGGCAGCGTGCGCGAGAGCCTGTCCATGTGGGATCCCACCGTTTCCGACCGGGCGCTGGCTGATGCGCTGGCCGACGCGGACGTGATGGAGGTGGTGGCGTCGCGGCCGCGCGGTCTGTCGGCACCGATTGACGAAGGAGGAGTCAACTTCAGCGGCGGACAGGCCCAGCGCCTTGCCATTGCCCGCGCACTCGCCCGCAACCCGTCGATCCTGATCCTGGACGAAGCGATGTCGGCGCTGGACCCCCTCACCGAGCAGCGGATCGACGAGGCGATCCGCCGGCGCGGCTGCACCTGCATCGTTGTCGCGCACCGTCTCAGCACCGTGCGCGACGCCGACGAGATCGTTGTTCTCGACCGCGGCCGGGTGGTGGAGCGCGGCCGCCACGACGATCTCGTCGCCCGCGACGGCGTCTACCGCCGGCTGATGGTGGCGGGGTGAGCGCGATGCCCGGCGACGTGATCCGGCTCGGCGCCGAACCCCTGACCCTTCAGGGCAACCGCCCGTTGCGCCTGGACGGGGTGCCGCGCCTGCTGCTGGTGACCGAAGGGCGGGTGTCGGTGTTCGCCGTCCGGCTGGATGCGGCCGGCGAGCCTTCCGGCACCCGCCTGCATGTGGTGACGGCAGGGGTCGGCGATGCCTTGCCCGGCTGGCCGCAACGCGGCACCGGCATCGGCCTGTTCGCGATCGCCATCGGTGTGGCGTGCGCGATCGTGCAGCCGCGCGAGACGCTGGCGCCCGGCGATGCCGACCGTCTCGACACGGTGCTGGCAGCGTTCGGCCTCACCCGAGCGCCGGCCGACGTTCCGGCCGACGCGCTGTGCCTGGAGCCCGGCGGGACCCTGCGCTTCGACCGGGCCCGGACGGTGGTTTGCCACCGGGTTGGCTGGGTTCTGGTGGACGGCGACGCGGATCCCCACCTGCTGACGTCGCGGATCTGGCATACGGTCGCGGCCGACCGCTGCGCCCACGGCCTCAGCACCGCGCAGGTGGTGGCCGGTCATGGGTGGGGGCCGGTGGATGCGGTGTGCGGCGAGGTTCTGCTGTGGCTGGCGGCCGAGATCGGCCTGACCGGACTGGAGGCGCGCGAGACCATCGAGGCGCGCAGCGATCACGACGGCGCGGCCGTCGACGGCGCGCTGCGGGCCGCCGCCGGCATCCTCGGCGGCCTGACGGCCATCGACGGGACGGCCGTTCCCGGCGATGCCGCCGCCGCGGCGGTGCACCGGGTGGCAGGCCATCTGGGGATTCCCGTGCGTCCGGTGCCGGACGGCGCGGCCGGGGGCAATCTCCTGACCGTGACGCAGCGCCTGGCCCGCGGCAGCGGCTTCCGCTGCCGCGCCATCACGCTGCCGACGGCCTGGTGGCGGCGCGACATTCCCTCCTTCGTCGGTTCCCGGAAGGAGAACGGTGCGCCCTGCGCCGTGCTGCGCCGCGGCCATCGGCGATACGAGATCGTCGATGGCGACGGCAGCCGTCACGCCGTGACCGCCGACGTGGCACGCCGGCTGGCCCCGAACGGGGTTGCGCTCTACTGCCCGTTGCCGGCCCGCGCGCTGAAGGCCGGTGACCTGCTGGAAACCGCCTTCCGCGGCTCGGGCGAGGATATCGTCCGGGCGATGCTGTTCACCGTGATGGCGGTGCTGCTCGGTCTGCTGGTCCCGGTTGTCACCGGCGTGCTGGTGGACGAGTCGATTCCCTTTGCCGAAACGACCACCATCATCCATATGGCGCTGGGCCTTGCCGCCGTCGCGGTGGGCAGCGCCATGTTCTCGCTTGTCCGTGCCCTGCTGCTGCTCCGCTTCGAGGGCCGCGCCGACGCCCGGCTTCAGGCTGCGGTGTGGGATCGCATGTTGCGCCTGCCGGCCGGGTTCTTCCGCCGCTTCCACACCGGTGACCTGCTGATGCGGGCGCTCGGCCCCACGCAGCTTCGCCGGGTGGTTGCCGACACCTTGCTGTCGACCGTACTGTCGGCCGTGTTCTCGGTGGTCAGCTTCGTTCTGATGCTGAGCTACGACAGCCGGCTCGCCGTCGCCGCGCTGGGGGTGTCCGGTGTGGCCGCCCTGCTGCTGTCGGCGACCGCCATGGTGCAGCTCCGCTTCGAACGCCGTTTGGCCGAGCGGGCGGCCGAGACCTCCTCGGCGCTGATCGATACGGTGAACGCGCTGCCGACGGTTCGGGTCAACGGGGCGGAGGATCGCCTGTTCGCCCGTTGGCTGCGCCTGTTCGCCGCCCAGCGGCGGGAAGGGTTCCGCGCCGGCATGGCCGGGGCGGTGTTCGCGTTGCTGAGCACACTGATCCCGCTGCTGTCGACCCTGGTGTTCTTCCTGGTCATCGCCTCGGCGCAAACGCCGATCACCGTCGGCGACTTCGTCGCCTTCAACGCCGCCTTCGGCCAGTTCCTCGGTGCTGCACTCGGTGTGGTGACGGCGCTGACCGCGTCGCTCGACGCGGTGCCGATTCTCAAGCGGATGAAGCCGATCCTCGATGCGGTGCCGGAGAGCACCGACGACCGGCCGGAGGTCGAGGCGTTGCAGGGCGCGGTAGCGGTCAGCGGCGTCACCTTCCGCTATGGCGACGGCCCGGCGGTGCTGGAGGACGTCAGCGTGAGCGCTCCGCCGGGGTCCTTCGTGGCGTTGGTCGGGCCGTCGGGCTCGGGAAAATCAACGCTCTTCCGTCTGCTGCTGGGGTTCGAGACGGCCGAACGCGGCTGCGTGTCCTATGACGGCCGGTCGCTGACCGACGTGGATCCCGCATCGGTGCGCCGCCATCTCGGCGTCGTGCTCCAGCGCGGCACGCTGCTGCCGGGAAGCATTCTGGAGAACATTGTCGGGTCGGCGCCGCTGGGTATCGACGATGCGTGGGAGGCGGCGCGGCTGGCCGGGCTGGAGGATGATATCAGGGCCATGCCGATGGGCATGCACACCCTGCTGTCCGATGGGGCGGCGACGCTGTCGGGCGGTCAGCGTCAGCGTCTGATGATCGCACGCGCCATCGTGCGCCGCCCGCGCGTCCTGCTGCTGGACGAGGCGACCAGCGCTCTCGACAACCGGACACAGGCGATCGTCGCCGACAGTCTGGCCCGGCTGAACGCCACCCGCATCGTCATCGCCCACCGGCTGAGCACAGTGGTCCACGCCGACCTGATCTGCGTGATGGAGCGCGGCCGCATCGTCGAGCGCGGCACCTATCGCGACCTGATGGCACAGGACGGTCCGTTCCGGGCGATTGCCCGCCGCCAGATTCTCGATCACGCCCCCCCGGCGGTCCGGGCCGGGTAAAGCGAATGCATCCAGCGTTGCAGCACGCTGTCGGCGTCCCCGGAATCGGCGGGGGCGAGGAGGCGGCGCATGCCGTCGGCGATGGCGCGCGCCTCGCCGGGCGTCAATCCGTAGATGGCGCGAAAGGCCCGGCTGAACGATGCCTCCGATCCGAATCCCCGGTGCAGCGCGATGTCGATCACCCGCGTCCGTCCCGGCTGCGGCGTGACGAGATCGGCGAACGCCCGTGACAGGCGCCGTTCGCGGATGTGGGCCGCCACCCCGCCGAGAGGATCGAACAGGCGGTAGAGGCTCGACCGTGACAGGCCGAAGGTGCGGCAGATGGTGTCCGCGTCCAGATCCGGGCTATCCAGCCGCTCGTCGATGAAACGCTTGATCCGCGCCAGCATCGCTGCGTGCAGTTCGGCCCGCGGCGGCTCGTGTGCATCGATTGTGGAGCCGAGGCAGGCGGCGACCAGCCCGGCGGTTCCCCCCGCAACCGCCCGGGCCTCCCGCTCGGTCATGTCGGGCAGCCGGTCGCAAAGCGTGCGCAGGTGATCACCCAGCAGAGAGCCGACCGCCGATGCCCCCGGCAGGATCGTGCCGTGCAGCGTGTCCGGGCTCTTGACCAGCGGAGCGAGGCTGTCGCGCGGGACGACGATGGTGATGTTGCGGAAGGTATCGGCGCGGGTCGAGAGCGGTCGCGTGAGATCAAGCACGCAGACGTCGCCCGCCCGCATCTCCACCTCGCGCCCGCCCACCGAGCCGGCATAGCCGCCCTCCAGATAGACCTGGACCAGATAATGTTCGATGGCGCTGCGGGCGATGGTTGCGCCGCTGCGCCGGAACCGTACGGCGGAACCGGCGGTATCCGACAGCAGAAGCCCGCCCAGGTGATAGGTGGTCATAGATCCGGTGAAGCTGTCGACATCCTCCCGATGGTCCGGCTCCACGTCGAAGACGATCGACAGGATGTTCCGCCAGCGTTCGAAGCACGCGGCACCGGTCAGCGACGCGCGACCGAAAGTCAGCACCGGAAGTTGTGAATTGATCCGCGCCATCCCGGCATCCCGTACCATCGGCGGTTCCCCGCAGGTCTGCGGCGATTGTAGCGATCGTATATGCACACGAACAGTCCCGGGTGCCGGCGAAGAAACCACCGAATCCTCCGGATCCGGAGGGTGGGCCGGGCGGGCAGGGCAACCGGATCGGCGTCGCTCGAACAACGCAGTGCGTGACATTGCGCCGCAGCGCGCTACTCTCGGCACCGTTCCGTCCGACCGCAGCCGAAGTGAGCCCGCCCATGCCGTCCGATTTCCTCGTTCAGAACCCGTGCGCCGCGGAAGAGCCTGCCTCCGCGGACACGCCGTTGCGTGACGACGTCCGGCTGCTCGGCCGGCTGCTCGGCGACACCGTGCGTGAGCAGGAGGGGGAGGAGGTCTACGCCGTGGTCGAGGCGGTGCGCCAGGCCTCGGTGCGCTTCAACCGGCACGACGACGCCTCGGCCGGCCGGGAGATGGCCGAGATCCTCAACGGCCTGCCGCGCGACATCATGATCTCGGTGGTGCGCGCCTTCTCGTACTTCCTGCACCTGGCCAACATCGCGGAGGACCGCCATAATATCCGCCTCAACCGCGAGCAGGCCGCCGCCGGCACGCCGGCGCGCGAGGGCTCCCTGCGCCACGCGCTGGAGCGGCTGGAGGCGGCCGGCGTCGGGGCGGACCGGCTGGCCGCGGTCCTGGCGACCGCCCTGATCAGCCCCGTGCTGACCGCCCACCCCACGGAGGTGCAGCGCAAGAGCATCCTGTCGCTGCAGCGCAAGGTGGAATCCCTGCTCGACGCCCGCGACCGCGGCCGCCTGACGCCCGAGGAGGAGGCCGAGGCGGACGAGGAGCTGAAGGCCGCCATCCTCACGCTCTGGCGCACGCGCATGCTGCGCCCGCACCGTCTGGCGGTGATCGACGAGGTGAACAACGGCATCTCCCACTACACCGACACGTTCTTCACCGAACTGCCCAGGCTCTACTGCCATTTCGAGGATCTGCTGGCGCAGCGCCATCCCGACCGGGACTGGCGCCTGCCCGCCTTCTTCCGCATCGGCTCGTGGATCGGCGGCGACCGCGACGGCAACCCCTTCGTCACCGCCCCGATCCTGCGCGAGGCGGTGCGGCTCCAGTCGGCGGCGGCGCTGGACCATTACCTGACGGAGGTGCACGCGCTGGGCGGTGAGCTGCCGCTGTCGCAACTCCTCATGCCGATCTCGCCGGAGCTGGCGGCGCTGGCCGACCGCTCCCCGGATCCCTCGCCCCACCGCCGGGACGAGCCGTTCCGGCTGGCGCTGACCGGCATCTACGCCCGCCTCGCCGCGACGGTGCGCGACCTCGACCATCGCGAGGCGCCGCGGCACGCCGTCGGCAAGGCGGAGCCCTACGCCGCCAGCGCCGAGTTCCTGGCCGACCTGCGGGTGCTCGACACGGCGCTCAAGGCGCACCGGGCGGAGCGGCTGGCCCGCGGGCGGCTGCGCCGGCTGATCGTGGCGGCCGGTGTGTTCGGCTTCCACCTCGCCCCCATCGACCTGCGCCAGAACTCCGACGTGCATCAGCGCACGGTGGCGGAGCTGCTGGCGGTGGCCGGCCGCTGCGCCGACTACGCGGCCCTCGACGAGGAGGCGCGCATCGCCCTGCTGGCCGAGGAGATCGCCAGCCCGCGCCCGCTGCACTCGCCCTACCACGCCTATTCCGAGGAGACGGCCGGCGAACTGGCGATCTTCTTCACCGCGCGGGAGATCAAGCGCACCTACGGCGACGCCGCCCTGCCCAACACCATCATCTCCAAGACCGACGGTGCCTCGGACCTGCTGGAGGTGGCGCTGCTGCTGAAGGAGGCCGGCCTGCTGACGCCGGGCGCGCAGCCGCACCTCGCCATGAACATCATCCCGCTGTTCGAGACCATCGACGACCTGCGCCGTGCGCCGGCGACCATGGAGCGGCTGTTCACGCTGCCCGCCTACCGCGCCCTGCTGGCGTCGCGCGGCGGCGAGCAGGAGGTGATGCTGGGCTATTCCGACAGCAACAAGGACGGCGGCTTCCTCACCTCGGGCTGGGAACTCTACAAGGCGGAGCTGGAGCTGGTGCGGCTGTTCGACCGCCACGGCGTGCACCTGCGCCTGTTCCACGGCCGCGGCGGCTCGGTCGGCCGCGGCGGCGGCCCCGCCTACCAGGCGATCCTGGCCCAGCCGGTGGGGGCGGTGAACGGCCAGATCCGCATCACCGAACAGGGCGAGGTCATCGGGTCCAAGTTCGGCAACCCGGAGATCGGCCGGCGCAACCTGGAGATCATGACGACGGCAACGCTGGAGGCGTCGCTGCTCGACATGGAGAACGACGTGGAGCCGGTGGACTCGTTCTACGACGCCATGGAGCAACTGTCGCAGAAGGCGCTGCGCGCCTACCGCGGGCTGGTCTACGAGACGCCGGGCTTCACCCGCTACTTCCGCGCCGCCACGCCGATCTCCGAGATCGCCACGCTCAACATCGGCAGCCGGCCGGCCTCGCGCAGCAAGTCCGACCGCATCGAGGACCTGCGGGCCATCCCGTGGGTGTTCTCCTGGGCCCAGTGCCGCCTGATGCTGCCGGGCTGGTACGGATTCGGCAGTGCGGTGGAGGCGTGGCTGGCCGACACGCCGGACGGGCTGGAGCACCTGCAGCGCATGCACCGCGCCTGGCCGTTCTTCCGGGCGCTGCTGTCCAACATGGACATGGTGCTGGCCAAGAGCGACCTGGCCATCGCCGCCCGCTACGCCGAACTGGTGGAGGACGCCGAGCTGCGCGACGCCATCTTCGGCCGCATCCGCGCGGAGTGGGAGCTGACCCGGCGCCACCTGCTGGCCATCACCGGGCGCGACGACTTCCTGGCCGACAACCCGCTGCTCAAGCGCTCGATCCGCAACCGGTTCCCCTACATGGACCCGCTCAACCACGTGCAGATCGAACTGCTGCGCCGGCACCGCGCCGGCACCGACGACGAGCGGGTGCGCCGCGCCATCCTGATGTCCATCAACGGCATCGCCGCGGGGCTGCGCAACAGCGGTTGAGACCTGCGGCCGATCTATCCCGCCACCAGCCGCCGGCGCAGGACCGCGACGGCGGCGATGCGGATCTCGGCCCAGCCCAGCCGCTCGGCCATGTCGTGCACGGCGGCCACCCGCAGCGTCCCGTCGCGGTCGCCCGGCGGGGCGGCCGCCACGGCGTCGAGCAGGGCGCGCACGCCCGCGTGCAGCTCCTCCGTCAGGGCGAGGGCCGCCGCCGCCGGCTCCGCCGCCCCGTGCAGGCGGGTGGCGAAGGCGTAGAGGGCCGCCAGCATCCCCAGCCGTCCGGCGAAGGCCCGGGCGTCCGCCCCCGCCGCCGCCTCGGCCCGCAACTCCGCCACGGTGAGCGCGGTCAGGCGCCGGGCGTGGCCGATGAACTCGGCGATCACCGCGTCACCCACGGCGCGCAGGCGCAGGGCGTCCCCGGCCTCCGACAGGCGTCCGGCGATGGCCAGAAGCTCCTCCACCCGCGCCAGGACAAGGGCGACGCCGAAGCGCGCCGCCGCCCGCGCCGCCTCGTCGCCCTCCGGGACCGCGGCGAGGCCGTCGTCCGGCGTGCCGGCCAGGGCGTCCGCCAGGATCAGGTTCACCTTGCGCATCACCTGGTTGGCGAACAGGTTCAGCGTGCCGCGGGCGGCGCGCAGTTCCCGCTCGGCGCCGAGCGTCTCCAGCGCCAGCAGCAGCACGTCGAGGCGCAGGAAATCGGCGGCGATGGGGCCGAGGTCCGGCTCGTCGCCGGCCATCAGCAGACGGCTCAGCCGGTCGGCGTAGAGCTGCACCGCGCTCTGCACCTCGAAGACGGCGGCGTCGATGGCCGCCGCCGCGTCTTCCCCGCCGTCCAGCCGGTCGGCGGCGTCGCCGAGCCGCGCCAGCAGGCGCACCAGCCGCATCCAGTCGTCGCGCGCCTGCCCGGGCCCGGCCCCCGGCGCCGGCATGGCCGCGGCGACCAGGGCCGCCAGCGGCACCACACCGTCCTCCACCACCGCCGCGCGCAGCCCGGGGCGGGCCGGCGCCGCCAGGGCGTCGTCCAGCAGCCGGGCGATCCCCGCCAGCTCCTTCTCGCTCAACGGCACGGCGGCCAGCGCCGCGATGCGCGCGCGCAGGGCGTCGGCGGCCGCGGGCGCGCCGGTGGCCGTCGCGGCCGGGATCAGGGTCACCCCGGCGAGGGTGGCGTCGGCGTCGAAGGCCGCCGCGGCCGCGTCGAGGGCGGAGCGGAAGGCGGCCGCGCCGGGGTAGCGGCGCGCGGGGTCCTTCTCCAGCGCCGTCATCACCACGGCATCGACGGCGGGCGGCAGGTGGGGGGCCACCGCCGAGGGCGGCGGCGGCGCGTCGAACAGGATCTTCTGCATCACCTCGGCGACCGAGCCGCTGAACGGCCGCCGCCGGGTCAGCAGCGCGTACAGCACCACGCCCGCCGAGAACAGGTCGCTGCGGGCGTCGGCCGGCCGGCCGTGCAGCAGCTCCGGCGCTATGTAGGCGGGCGTTCCCAGCAGATCGCCGGGACCGGTGATGTCGGAGCGCGGGATCTGCGCGATGCCGAAGTCCATCACCTTGGGCACCAGGGCATCGTCCACCATGATGTTGGCCGGCTTGACGTCGCGGTGGACGATGCCGAGGGCGTGGGCGTGGGCCAGCGCGTCCAGCACCGCGCCCATCAGCGCGATCGCCCGGTCCGGCGCCACGCCCCCCGTCTCCATCCGGTGCTTGAGGTCGCGGCCCTCGGCCAGTTCCATCACCAGATAGGGGCTGCCCAGCCACTCCCCGTGGTCGAGCACGCGCACGATGTGCGGGTGGGCCAGGCGCCGGCCGATCTCCGCCTCGCGGCGGAACCGCGCCAGCACCACCGCCCGCTCGGTCGAGGCCAGCAGATCGCCGCGCAGCAGCTTCAGCGCCACCGCGCCGCCGTCCGGCGCTTCGCCGCGGTAGACCGTGCTCATCGCCCCCTCGCCCAGGGGGGCCACCACCCGGTAGGGCCCGATCCGCGGGGGTGTGGTGTCCGTCAGCCTCATGGGCCAGCCTCTTGGGCGTCGGGGTCCCGTTCCAGGTCGTGCCAGCCCCACCGCTGCCAGCCGTTGTCCAGGAAGGCGGCGAAACGCTCTCCCGCCGGCAGGCCGCGGCAGGCCACCAGGGACGGCGTCACCCAGTGGCCGCCGCGCGTCCACCACAGGCTGGGCCGGTCGGGCAGGTCGCCCACCATCGCGCGCAAACGCGCCCGGTGCAAGGGGATGTCCGTGTCCGGGGCTGCGGTTCCGGGCGGCGGTGCGAGCGCCGTTACCGCCGCCGCGACCGCGTCGGGATCGCCGCGGCGGGCGGCGGCCTCCGCCCGTCCGTACCAGGCGGCGCCGGTGAAGGGCACCGCGGCCAGGTCGATGCCCGCCGGCAGCGACGCCGCCACGGTGAAGGGGTAGAGGCGTCCCACCCGGTCGGCGCCGGGCAGCAGCACGCCGGCCACCGCCGTGTCGCCGCACAGGCCGGGCGACAGGGCGAAGCGCCACACCGGGCCGGCGGCGAACAGCCGCTCCCACGCGGCGCCCAGGCGCATGCGGCTTTCCACCAGCGCCCCGCGCACCCAGTCGTCCCAGGGCGTCAGGAACGCCGGCGGCAGCCCCTGCTGCACGAAGTCGCCGCGGGCCGGCAGCTTGCCGTGGAAGCCGGGGCCGAAGGGCGGCATCGCTCAGCCCCGGCGCGGCGGCGCGGCGGCGTCAGCGCCCATGGTCCAGCACCTCGCCGACGCGGGCGATCAGCGGGTCGTCCAGGGGAACCGCGGCGAAGCCGATGGCAAAGAGCGTGGCGAGGTGTTCGCCCAGCGCCCGCCGGCGGTCGCCGTTGTCGGGGCCGGGCAGCGTCTGCTGCCAGTCCGCCGCCATCCAGGCGCCGACGAAGGCGGCGTCCAGGGGCTCGCGCCCGCCCAGCATGTGGTAGGCGCGCAGGGACCGGCGCAGCCAATCGGGCCGGGCCCAGCCGGTGCGCAACTGCTCCTCCAGCCGCAGCACGATGCGCGACAGGAAGATGCTGCGCAGCGCCCGGCGGTAGACATCGTCGGCCAGGCCGCCCAGCCGGTCCCCCTGGTACAGCCCGCCGGCCAGCCGCCACGGCCGGTCGGCGTGGCCGGCGGGGATGGCGCGCAGGGCATCCAGCGCCGGCAGAACGGCGGCGAAATCGGCGTCGGCGACGCGGGTCAGCGAGCGCGGCGGGGTGTCCAGCGCGCGCAGGCGCGCCTCCGCCACCGACACGGCGGCGGCGACCCGGTTGATCAACACCACGTTGCCGCCGTGGCTGTGCACCCAGTAGCCGGCGACGGCGACGCTGCCGGCCAGGGTGGCGGCGATGGCGGCGCGCTGCCGGCGCCGCTCGCGCCGGTCGGTCACGCGGTCGATGCCGGCGAGGTTCGCCTCGGCGAACACCACATCGTGGAACAGCCGGTCGAGGAAGCAGCTCACCGGCTCCTCCGGACCCGCCTCCACCGGCAGGGCGGGGGCGGTGCGCAGGGGGCCGAACGGCGCGGCCAGCCGGTCCACCTCCGCCCCGCCCCGGGTGGCGCTGGTAAAGTAGACGCCGCGCAGCAGCAGCGCCTCGTCCTCCGGCCCCACCGCGAAGGCGGTGTCCAGCAGGTCGGCCAGCGGCCCTTCCAGCGACGCCATCTGCACGGGGAAGGTGAAGGCGAGGCTGCGCCGCGCGATGTCGGGTTCCTGGTGCAGACGCTCCGGCAGCCGTTCGTCCAGGCGCCGCAGCAGGCCGAGGTAGGCGTCGCGGAACCAGGCGGACGGGCCGGCGGCGCCCGGACCGTTGCCGGGGGGGAAGGTGATCCCCCAGACCTGCCCCCGTTCGTCGGGGGTCAGGGTGTCGAAGAAGGTGCTGAACCCGGCCAGCAGGTCGGCCTTGGTGCCCACCACGTAGACCGGCACCCGCTGGCGCAGGTTGCGCTGCAGCTCCTGCAGGCGGCGGTGCAGGGTCAGGGCGTAGGCGCGCCGCTCCCCGTCGCTCCAGGCGGCGAGGTCGGCCAGGCTGACGGTCACCAGGACGCCGTTGACCGGCCGCTGCGGCCGATGCTCCTTCAGCAGGTCGAGCAGGCCGATCCACACCCGCGAGTCCACGGGGTGGCGGCTGTCCTGGGTGGTGTAGCGCCCGGCCGTGTCGATCAGCACCGCATCGTCGGTGATCCACCAGTCGCAGGTGCGCGTTCCGCCCACCGTGTGGCGGGTGGTGTCGAGGGACGGCAGGGGCACGGCGTGGGGCTGCGCCCCCGGCGGGAAGTTCAGGCCGGCCGCCGCCAGGGCCGTCGTCTTGCCCGATCCCGGCGCGCCGATCAGCAGATACCAGGGGCGCTGGTGCAGCGTGCGCCGGCCGCGCAGGCGCAACGCGCGCAGGCCGGCCGCCGCCTCGCCCAGGCGGTCGCGCAGGGTGCCGATCTCCGTCGCCGCGGCCCGGGCGTCGGGATCGCCCGGCGGCAGGCCGGCCAGGGTCGCCACCAGCCGGTCGTGGGCCGTCCGCTCGCGCCGCACCCCCCGCCATGCGGCCAGCGCCCAGGCCCCCAGCACCAGCAGCCCCGGCAGGGCGCGCGCCGCCCCCTCCTCCAGCGGCCGCTGGCCGGCCACCGACAGGAGCGGCGCCAGGTGCCACAGCACCGCCGCGGCGGCCGCCGCGCCGGCCAGCCCCATCGCCCGGCGCAGGCCGGGGGTGGCGGGGAGGCGGATCAGCGCACGGTGCGGGAACGGCGGCATGGCGCGGTCACCGGGGGTAGAAGAGGACGTCGACCCGCCGGTTGGCCAGGCGGCCCTCGCGGGTGTCGTTGGCGGCCACGGGTTCGTCGTCGGCCCGGCCCTGCGCCGTGACGCGGCCGGGACCCAGGTGCCGTTCGAGGATGGCGGCCACGGCGCGGGCCCGCGCCTCGGTCAGCTCCCGCGCGCCGGCGAAGCGGAGGGAGCGCACCGGCGTGTCGTCGGCGTGGCCGAGCACGAGCACCGGACCGGGCAGCCCGGCCAGCGTCTCGCCGATGCGCTCCGCCACCGCGCGGTAGCGGGCGCGCAGATCGTCGCTGCCGCCGGGGAACAGGTTGCCCTGGATGCGGATCACCAGGGCGCCGTCGGTTCCCGGCAGCACCCGGACGGCGTCGGACCGGATGTCCGGCTCCAGCGCCCGGGCGATCGCGGTGGCCAGCGCCGGGGTGGCGGCGGGCGGCGGCGGTGGCGCCGTGCGCGCCATCTCGATCGGGCGGTCGGGCAGCAGCGCGGCCAGACGCCCGGCCACGGGATCGCTGCGCTCGGCCAGGGAACCGGCCAGGACCAGATAGAGCGCCAGCAGCAGCGCGCCGGCCACGGCGGCCGGCACCCACAGCGGCACGGTGCGCGCCAGCGGCCGGAAGCGTCCGCCGACGCCGCGCCACGCCGGCGACAGGGCGCGGTCGGTGCGCCGCCGCTCCCGCCGCAGCAGGCGGTAGAGGCTGTCGCGCAGGTGGGCGAGGTCGTGGCCGCCGCGCGGGTGGTTGCGGTACTTGCCCTCGAACCCCAGGGACAGGCAGGCGTAGAACAGCTCCAGTTCGTTGCGGTGCAGGTGCGGGTTGCCCAGCATGGTGGTCAGCAGGTCGAAGAAGCGCTCCGCCGCGCCGGCGTCCCGTTCCGTGGCGGCCACCAGCCCGTCGCGCGCCCACACGGAGCGTGCGCCCCAGGCGGTGGCCAGGACCAGATCGTCCAGGGTGGCGCACAGGGCGAAGCGGCCGACCCGCACCTCCTCCGACGGCACCCCGGCGGTCACCGCGGCGGCCTCGAACCGGCGCACCTCGGCAAGCACGAGCCGGCGCAGGGCGTCGGGATCCTCGTGGGCGGGCAGGTCGCGCAGCCGCCCGGCAAGGTCGAGCAGCGGCGCCGCCGCCCCCAGCAGCGGATTGCGCACGGCCCGTGCCAGCGCCGCCGCCGGCCACGGGGGATCGGACGGCACGGTCAGGCGGATCGGACCCGCCGCCGCCGCGCCGCCCTGCGCCGCCACCGCACTGTCGCCTCCCGGACGCATGCCGATCCGTTCTCCCGCTGGCCGACCGGCCCGCACCCGGTCCCGTTTTCCGTCGCGGGCAAGGTATAGCAGGCGGGGCCGGGGCGGTCATCCACGGCAACCCGCCGCATCCGAAGCACCCGACGCCAACGGGGGCGGGGACGGGAGGGGCGCCCTGTGCTATAGGGGCACGAACGGAGGGCGGGGAAGGGCGGCGAAAAATCTGTCGTCTTCGCCGGACGGGCGGGATAAACGTCGGACCGACCCCCGCGGAACAGGGACAACGCGATCCATGGACATCAACGAAGAGACCCGCAACGGCATCCTCGTGCTCAAGCCCGCCGGCCGCGTCGACAGCGGCACGGCCGGAGCGTTCGAGACGCGGCTGGTGCAGGCGGTCAACGCCGGCCAGGCATCGGTGGTCGTCGACATGGCCCAGCTCGCCTACATCAGCTCCGCCGGGCTGAGGGCGCTGCTCGTGGCGGCCAAGCGGGCCCGGCCGGCGGGCAGCCGCATCGTGCTGGCCGCCATGTCCGCCTCCATCCGTGAGGTGTTCGACATGAGCGGCTTCACCAGCCTGTTCGAGATTCACACCAACGCCGACGCGGCCATCCAGGCCCTCTCCTGACCGGCGGTTCCGGAGGGTGCCGCGCCGGAACCCGGCCGCACCCACGCGAAAGGAATTTTTTCTTGACACTATGGGAATTTTGACCCATCGTGTCCCTCGTCAAGGCCCGGGGTGCGTCCTCCCCTCCGCTTCGGGCGCCTGACGTTTCCTCCTCCCACTGCCTGGCACCGGAAGGGCCGGCCGGACAACCGAAAGGCCCGGCCGGCCCTTTCCTTTTTGCGCACGCCCCGCGGCCGTGCGCGCGCCTTTGCGCGCGCCCGACAACCCGCGGCGGCGCCATTCGCCGGGGCAGTCCCGATCCTTCCCTCATAAGGAGCGTCCCCCCATGGCCACGACGGTCGCCCAGGCCTTCGTCAAGCAGTTTGAGCGCGAGGTCCACGAGGCCTACCAGCGCATGGGCTCCAAGCTGCGCAACACGGTGCGCACCAAGAACAACGTCCAGGGTGCCTCGACCATCTTCCAGAAGGTCGGCAAGGGCACCGCCGCCACCAAGGCGCGGCACGGCGCGGTGCCGGTGATGAACCTGGACCACACCCCGGTCGAGTGCCTGCTCGGCGACTTCTACGCCGGCGACTGGGTGGACAAGCTGGACGAGTTGAAGACCAACATCGACGAGCGCCAGATCATCGCCGGCGCCGGCGCCTACGCGCTGGGCCGCAAGACCGACGAGCTGCTGATCACGGCGATGGATCAGTCCGGCAATTTCGCCGGCGCCGCCAACGACGGGATGACCAGGGCGAAGGTGCTGGCCGCCTTCGAGATCCTGGGCGGGGCCGACGTGCCCGACGACGGCCAGCGCTACGCCGTGGTGGGCTGGAAGCAGTGGAGCCAGCTCCTCTCCATCGAGGAGTTCGCCAGCTCCGACTACGTGGGTTCGGAGGAGCTGCCGTGGCGCGGCACCCAGGCCAAGCGCTGGCTGGGCACGCTGTGGATCCCCCACTCCGGCCTCACCCTGCAGGACGGGGCGCGGCTGTGCCACTGGTACCACAAGACCGCGATCGGCCACGCCTCCGGCACCGACGTCAAGACCGACATCACCTGGCACGGCGACCGCGCCGCCCACTTCGTCAACAACATGATGAGTCAGGGCGCCTGCCTCATCGACGCCACCGGGGTCGTCACCCTGCGCTGCCTGGAATAGGCGCCGCACCGCAGGGCTGACCGACGGCGGGCGCCCCCGCGCACGGCTGCGGGGGCGCCCCGGGGCATTCGATCTTCCGGAGATTTTCGCCATGGCCTACGCATCCGCGAACCTCAGCGTGCTCGCCTACGCCAACGGCTTCACGCTGTGGCACTACACCACCCCCGACCCGCACACCCAGGTGGACACCACCGGCTATTTCGCCGGGGCCGCCGACATGCTGCGCGCCGGGGACATGATCCTCGCCAACACCGGCACCGGCGGCACCGCCGCGGGGGGCATCTTCCTGGTGACCGCCGCCGGGGCGGGCACGGTGGACGTCGCCAACCTGACCCAGGTCGGCACCGCCAACACGGACTGATCAACCGCGATACACGGTCGGCAGGCGACGCACCGGGTCCCTTGCCGACCGCACCGCCTGCGGGTGCCCCCTCCCCCCCTCTTGCCAAGGACCGCTCCCATGTCGCTCACCGCGATCGGGCTGTGCAGCCGTGCCCTCATCAAGATCGGCGCCACGCCGATCACCGCCTTCGAGGAAGGGACCGCCGAGGCCGAGGTGGCGGGCGCGCTGTACGCGCCGACCCGCGACGCGCTTCTGTCCGCCCATCCCTGGAGCTTTGCCACCGTCCAGGCGACGCTGCCGCGCCTGGATGGCGCACCCGCCGCCGACTACACCCATGCCTTCCAGCTTCCCGCCGATTTCCTGCGGGCCCTGTCCGCCGGGGCGGGGCGTGGGCGTGGGCTGGAGTACCGCATCCATGGCCGCACCCTGCAGGCCGACGCCGGGGCGGTGGTGCTGACCTACGTGCGCCGGCCCGCCGAGGAGGACTTCCCGCCCTTCTTCGACCAGGCGCTGATCGCCCGGCTGGCGGCGGAGTTCTGCATCCCCGTCACCGAGAACACCAGCCGCGCCGACACCCTGCACCGGCTGGCCGAGGCGGAGTTCCGCCGCGCCCGCCTGACCGACGCCCAGCAGGACAGCCAGGAGCGTCTGGAAGGCTTCACCCTGGTGGAGGCCCGCACGGCATGACGCGCGTCCGCACGGTCCAGACCAACTTCACCGCCGGCGAGGTGTCGCGCCGGCTGCTCGGGCGCGGCGACCTGCGCGCCTACGAGAACGGGGCGCTGGCCCTGCGCAACGTCTTCATCCATCCCACCGGCGGTGTGTCGCGCCGCTCCGGGCTGGCCTTCGTGGACACCGCCCGCGGCCCCGGCCGTTTGGTGGCGTTCGAGTTCAACACCGAGCAGGTGTACCTTCTGGTCTTCACCGACGGCATGATCGACGTGTTCCGCGACGACGCGCACGTGATCGCGGTGCCGGCGCCGTGGACGGCCGGCCAGCTCGGCCGCATCGCCTGGACGCAGAGCGCCGACACGCTGCTGATCTGCCATCCCGACGTGGAGCCGCGCACGCTGACGCGCGATTCCGCATCGGACTGGGCGCTGGCGCCCTGGGCGTACGTGGTCGAGGACGGGGCCGTGCGCATGCCCTTCTACCGCTTCGCCGCGCCGGAGGTGGAGCTGACCCCCGGCGGCACCGCCGGGGCGATCACCGTCACCGCCTCGGCACCCGTCTTCGACCCGCTTCAGGAGAACACGCGCCTGCGCATCCGCGGGCGCCAGCTCCTGATCACCGGGGTGGCGTCGGCCACCGAGGTGCAGGCGACGGTGCAGGGCGACGACCTCCCTTCCGCCGACGCCACCGTGCTGTGGGACGAACAGGCGTTTTCGCCGCGGCGCGGCTGGCCGGTGGCGGCGGCCTTCCACCAGGACCGGCTGGTCATCGGCGGCTCGCGCGACCTGCCCAACCGCCTGTGGCTGTCCCGGTCGGCCGATCTGTGGAACTTCAACCTCGGCACCGGCAAGGACGACGAGGCGATCGAGTTCGGCATCCTGTCCGATCAGGTCAACGCGGTGCGGGCCGTCTTCTCCGGCCGGCATCTCCAGGTCTTCACCTCGGGCGCTGAGTACATGGTGAGCGGCGATCCCCTGACCCCCGCCAACATCCAGGTGAACCGCCAGACCCGCGTGGGATCGCCCGTGGACCGCACGCTGGCGCCGCGCGACGTCGACGGGGCGACGCTGTTCGTGTCGCGCTCCGGCCGCGAGGTGCGCGAGTTCCTCTACACCGACGCCGAACAGGCCTACCGGTCCACCGACCTGGCGCTGGTCGCCCGCCATCTGGTGCGGGGCCCCCGCGACCAGGATTTCGACAAGAACCGCCGGCTGCTGTTCGTCGTCATGGAGGACGGGTCGGTCGCCGCCCTGACCGTCTACCGGGCGGAACAGGTGACCGCCTGGACCCGGCTGTCGACCGACGGTGCCGTACGCTCGGTCGCGGTGGTCGGTGACGACGTGTACGTGCTGGTCGAACGCGACGGCGCCTGGCTGGTGGAGCGGTTCGACGACACCCTCAACCTCGACTCCGCCCTGGTCGGCGAGGCGGAGGAGCCCGCCGCCACCTGGTCCGGCCTGGATCATCTGGAGGGCCGCACGGTGGGCGTGCTGGCCGACGGTGCCATGCGCGGTGAGGTGCCCGTCCTCCTGGGCCGCGTCACCGTCGACCCGCCGGCCCGGCGGGTCGAGGTGGGCCTGCCGTACGCCCACACGGTGGAACCGCTGCCGCCGTCGGCCCTGGCACCCGCCGGCGCCGGCGACCGGGTGCGGCTGGTGGAGGCGTGCTTCCGGCTGGAGGACACGGCGGCCCTGCGGGTCGACCTCGGCCGCGGCCCCTTCGAGCTGCCGCTGCACCGTTTCGGCCCCCGGCCGGCCGGCGACGGACCGCCGGCGCGGGTGTCCGGCGACCGCCGTCTGCGGGCGCTGGGCTGGCGGCGCGACATCGACGCGCCGCTCTGGCGCATCGAACAGGACGCACCGCTGCCCTTCACCCTCCTTTCGGTGACCATGGAACTGAAGGTGAACGATTGATGGCCCAGATCACTCCTTTCCTCACCGCCGCCCTGCCGGTCGCCGCGTCGGCCTGGAGCACCGGCCAGCAGGCGCGGCAGGCGCAGTCACAGCAGGCTGCCCGCGCCGACCAGTCCGCGGCCGAGCTGGCCTACCGGAGCGAGCAGGAGGCCGCCCGCCAGGCGTACGAGCGCGACATGCTGGAGCGTCGCTACGAGCAGGAGCGTCAGGCTGCCGAGGCCGACGCGGCCCGGCGCGCCGAGGAGCAGGCGCGCAGCCGCGCCTACGAGCAGGAGATGAAGCGCCTGGAATGGGAGCGCGCCCGCCAGCAGCAGGAGCGGGAGGCGGCGCAGGCCGCGGCCGCCCGCCAGCGCGAGATGGAATGGCTGTCGCGCGCCCAGGGTCAGGAGTACGAGCACCTGCGCGGGCGCCACGCCGTCGACGAGGCGGCGGGTGAAGCCGATGCCGGCAACCGCGCCGCCGACCTGGCGGCCCGGGCGCAGGCGGAGGAGCGGCGGCGGCGCGACGCGTTGCGCAACGCCGTCGGGCGCACCCGTGCCCGCGCCGGGGCCGCCGGCACCGGCACCGCCGACGGCTCCGGCGAAGCCATCCTGCTGGGCCTGGTGGCCGACACCGGTGCCGAGCGCGGCGAGTCCGCGCGCCTCGACACGCTGAAGCGCCAGGCGATCCAGCAGGAGGTGGACAACCGCCGCCGCCGCAACCTGCTGGAACAGGCGCAGCTTGCCGAACGCCAGCGCCTGGACTTCCTGTCCCGCTACTTCTGACGGGGGACCGATGACCGCGTCCTTTCAGGTGCCGCGCGGCACGCCGCGCGTGCAGTACGTGGCCGACGGTGTGCAGACCGCCTTCACCTTCCCGTTTCCCATTTTCGCGTCGGAGGACCTCCAGGTCTTTCTCGGGGCGGCGGCGCAGGACACCGGGTTCACCGTCACCGGTGCCGGTGTCACCGCCGGGGGTACGGTGGCGTTCGCGGCGCCGCCACCGGCCGGCACGCCGGTCACCCTGCGCCGCCGCATCCCCATCGAGCGGATGACCGACTTCCTGGAAAGCGGACCGCTGCCGGCCACCGCGCTCAACCGGGAGTTCGACGTCCTCACCGCCGCGCTCCAGCAGGTGGCGGCGGACCAGGAGCGCATGCTGCGCTACGCCGACACCGACCTGCCGGCGGGGGCCGTGCTTCCCGACCGGGCCAACCGGGCCGGCCGGCTGCTCGCCTTCGACACCGCCGGCAACCCCACCGCGCGCGCACCCGTGGACGAGGAGGCGCTGAGCACCTACGTGCCCGACGGCCCCGGCGCGCGGCCCCGTCCCATCCGCGAGAAGCTGGGGGACATGGTGAGCGTGAAGGACTTCGGCGCCATCGGCGACGGCACCGTCGACGACACCCTGGCGATCCAGGCGGCGCTGGGGGCGTCCGGCGCGGTGTACGTGCCGCCCGGAACCTACCGGCTGACCAACACCCTGACGCTCGGCTACGGCCGCACCCTGGCCGGGGCCGGGCAGTCGTCGGTCCTGAAGGCGACCAACCCCGGTGCCGACGTGGTGCATCTGCCCGACGGCTACGCGACGCTGCGCGACCTGCGGCTGGAGGGCGGGCTCGCCGGTGTACGCCTGTTCGGGCGGGACGGCCCGTGCGTCAACAACGCGCTGCTCGACCTCACCATCTGGGATGCCGCGTACGGGCTGGTGCTGGACGGCTACGTCTCGCCCGACCGGCCCTGCTATTGGAATAATGTTGCCCGCGTCCTGGTCGCCCGCCCGTCGGTGCACGGGGTGTGGCTGACCCGCAGCGGCGCCGGCGACACCGCGAACGCCAACCGGTTCCATTGGGTGCGCGTCTATTCCCTGTCCGCCCCCATCTCCGGCAGCGGCTTCTTCGTGGAGCACGGCCGCTACAACAACGCCTTCGTCGACTGCGAGGCCAACCTGTCGACCATGGCGGTCGCCTGCTTCCGCGTCGGCGCCGACACCGACAAGACGCTGATCGTCAACCTCTACTGCGAATCCCTGGGTGGCGTGCCCAACGTGCGGATGGACGCGGGCTCGGTGGAGACCGCCATCGTCAACCTGTTCTCCGCCAGCGCCGGCCCGGCGATCCTGGACTTCTCCGGCGGGCGCTACACCGCCGTCAACGCCGGCTATCCGGAAAAGAACCGGCTGGACCGCACGCGGGTGACGGAACTGGTGGTGGAGGCCCTGCGCTACGACACCGAGTACGTGGAGCCGCCGGCCGGCGGCCGGGTCGACCTCGACCTCCGCTCCTCGGTCTATCTGGTGAGTTCCTACGGCGGCGCCGTGGAGGCGCGGCTGCCGCCGGCCGGTGCGGCCAACGGCCATGCGGTGACCATCAAGAAGACGGATGCCTCGGCCAACCCGGTGCGCATCACCGAGACGGGCGGCAACGGGCCCGACGGGCGGGAGTGGACGCTGGCCAACCGCTACGACATCGTGACCGTGGTGTCCAACGGCGCCGCCTGGTGGGTGGTGGCCGGCAACACCATGCCGGTCAACGCCCATTACCACGACCGGCCCGGCCTGTTCGAGCCGGCGCTGACCCAGAACCTCTACCTGGTCAGCGCCCATTCCGGGGCGGTGGAGGTCCGTTTGCCGGCCCCCGCCGCCCCCCATGCGGTGGGACGGCCGGTGACGGTGAAGAAGGCGGACCAGACGGGCAACCCCGTCACCGTCACCGCCGCCGGTGGCGGGGGGCCCGACAACGAGACCATCCCGCTGACCGCCTACGGCCATGCGGTGACGGTGATGTCCAACGGGGCGGGTTGGCACATCCTGGGACGGAACCCGTGATGGAGGACGGCACGGAGATCCCCGACTTCGCCGCCTTCGTGGAGCGCTGGAACGCCGGGCAGGGGCAGGTCACGCCGGCCCACCACCGGGTGCTGGCCGCCTGGCTGGCCGGCCGGCTGGACGCCGGCAGCCGCCGGCTGCTGCTGATGGCCTTCCGCGGCGCCGGCAAGTCCACCATCGTCGGCCTGTTCGCCGCCTGGCTGCTGCTGTCCGACCCCAACCGCCGGCTGCTGGTGCTGGCCGCCGACCTGGCGCTGGCCACCAAGATGGTGCGCAACACCAAGCGCATCGTCGAACAGCACCCGAACACCGCCGCCCTCAAGCCGCCGCGGCGCGACCAGTGGGCGGTCGACCAGTTCACCGTGGCCCGCCCGCGCGAGTTGCGCGACCCGTCCATGCTGGCCCGCGGCATCGACGGCAACATCACCGGCAGCCGCGCCGACGTGGTCATCTGCGACGACGTGGAGGTGCCGCGCACCTGCGACACCGCCGCCAAGCGCGCCGATCTGCGCGAGAAGCTGGCCGAGATCGACTGCGTGCTGGTTCCCGACGGCACCCGCCTCTACATCGGCACGCCCCACACCTACTATTCCATCTACGCCGAGGAGGCGCGGCCGGAGGCCGGGGAGAGCCGGCCCTTCCTGGACGGCTACGAGCGCATGCGCCTGCCGGTGCGCGACGCCGCCGGCGCCGGCGCCTGGCCGGAGGTGTTCAGCCCCGCGCGCATCGCCGAACTGGAGGCGGCCCAGGGGCCGCTGCGCTTTGCCAGCCAATACCTGCTGCGCCCCACCGCGGTGGCGGCCGGCTACCTCGACCCCGACCGGCTGCGCCCCTACGACGGGGAGCCGGTCTACCGCGAGGGGGCCGGGCGGGCGTGGATGACGCTGAACGGCGTGCCGCTCCTGTCCGCCAGCGCCTGGTGGGACCCGGCCTTCGCCCGGCCCGACGGGGCGCCCGGCCGCGGGGACGGCAGCGTCGTCGCCGTGGTGTTCAGCGGTGCGGACGGCAACCAGTACCTGCACCGCACCCTGTACCTGTCCGTCGACCCCGCTGATCCGACGGAGGAGGCGGTGCAGCAGTGCCGCGCCGTCGTCCGTCTGATGGAGACGCTGAACCTGCCGGGCGTCCATGTGGAAACCAACGGCATCGGCGCCTTCCTGCCCGGCCTGCTGCGGGCCGAGCTGCGCCGCGCCGGCGTCGGCGCGGCGGTGATCGCGCAAACCTCCACCGCGCCCAAGGCGCGGCGCATCCTGGAAGCCTTCGACGCCCGCCTGGCCGCCGGCCGTCTGTTCGCCCACCGCAGCGTGCAAGAGACGCCCTTCGTGCGTGAAATGCGCGAGTGGCGGCCCGACGGGAGCCGCGGGCACGACGACGGGCTGGACGCCGTGGCCGGCTGCCTCGGTGCCGAGCCCCTGCGCTTCGACCGGCCCGCGCTGCCGGCCGGGCGCCGTCCCGCCTGGCAGGGCGCGGCCCCGGTCGTCGCGTCGGCCGAATGGGATGTGTGAACCGCACACCCCTTCCTTTTGTCCTTTACCATCACGGGAGATCCGGATGAACGAGACCCTGGACGTGGTCTGGTGGATCACGGCCGTCGAACTGCCGGCCATGGCCGGCCTGTTCTGGCTGATCATGCGGTTGCGCCGCGATGCCGACGAGGCGGTGGACGCGCTGCGCGCGCGCACCGAGACGGAGCGGGCGCAGGTGCTGGAGAACCTGGCGGCGTACAAGCTGGAGGTGGCCAAGACCTATGTGTCGGTCGGCACCCTGCGCGACGTGGAGAAGCGGCTGACCGACCACCTGCTGCGCATCGAACACAAGCTGGAACGCGGCGGCATGATCGCCGAAGGAGGCGGGCGATGAGCCGGCGCCTGATCCCCGTTCCCACCCCGTCTCCCATCCCCGCCGCCGCGCCGCCGCCCGTTCCGCCGGTGCCGCCGCCGGGCCTGCCCGCCGCCCCGGCGGCCGGCGGGCCGGTGGACGCCGCCGTCGACACCCTGGCCCGCACCTTGTGGGGGGAGGCGCGCGGCGAGCCGGTGCGCGGCATCGAGGCGGTGGCCGCCGTCGTCGTCAACCGCGTGCGCCGCGCCGAGCGGCGCGGCGGCCTGTGGTGGGGCAACGACATCATCGCCGTCTGCCGCAAGCCCCGGCAATTCTCGTGCTGGAACGCCGACGATCCCAACCGGCCCAAGCTGCTGGCCGTGACCGCCGCCGACCCGGTGTTCGCCACCTGCCTGCGGGTGGCACGCCGCGCCGTCGCCGGCCTGCTGCCCGACCCTACGGGAGGGGCGACCCACTACCACCGCATCGGCATCACGCCGTCCTGGAGCATCGGCCACGCGCCGTGCGCCGAGATCGGACGGCACGTCTTCTACGACACCGTGGCGTGATCCAACCGGTCAGGCCGCCTCGTTGAGCATCGCCAGATAGATCTTCCAGGCGGTCTCGACCGACACGCCGCCGGCGCGCGAGCCCGAGGCCAGCATCGCGGCCGAGGGCTTCAGCGGCACCATGGCATGGCTGGTCTCCGTCAGCGCGGCCCCCAGGTCGAATCCGATGTCGCGCGATTGAGCCATGGTCCGGTGTTCCGTCACCATCGTCGCGGTCAGAGCGTTCATGATTGCGTCCTCCGTGTTTGCCCCGTCTTCAAAGCAATCCGGATGCCATCTTGCATAATCCTGTATGCCGGTCCGGGAGTTGTTTGCGTTCAAAGGCTTATGGATATGTGTGCGAATCGCCGACCGATTCCTTCGCCATGGCTTTCTGCAAAATGCGCTTCGGGACTCCCGGGACCCTTCGCAAATTGCAATGCGGAACGGGGCGGACGGGGCGGAAACGGGGCGCTGGCCGCCGCCGCGGGATTGGGTTAGTGTCCCGCCGCCATGACCGACGCGACCACCATCTACCATATGTGCCGGGCCACGGAGTGGGAGGCGGCGCTGCCTTCCGGCAGCTATCCCGGCTCGTCGCAGGACGCCGCCGACGGTTTCATCCATTTCTCCACCGCCGCGCAGGTGGTGGAGAGCGCCGCCCGTCACCGGGCCGGCCAGACCGGCCTGGTGCTGCTGGCGGTGGACGCCGCCCGCCTGGGGCCGGCGTTGCGATGGGAGCCGTCGCGCGGTGGCCGGCTTTTTCCCCATCTCTACGGCGCCCTGCCGGTGTCGGCCGTGGTGCGCGTCTCGCCGCTGCCGCTCGGCCCGGACGGGCGCCACGTGTTTCCGCCGTTGGATTGAGACGCCATGCTCGACCTGTACCCCTACATCCGGCCGCTGCTGTTCCGTCTGGACCCGGAGGCGGCACACACCCTGTCGGTGAAGATGCTGGCCCTTGGCTTCGGCCCGGTGGAGCGCGAAGCGGACGATCCCGTGCTGCGCACCCGCGTCTGGGGCCTGGAGTTCGCCAATCCGGTGGGGCTGGCGGCGGGCTATGACAAGAACGCCGAGGTGATCGGGCCGATGCTGCGCATGGGTCCGGGCTTCGTGGAGGCCGGCAGCGTCACCCCGCGGCCCCAGCCGGGCAACCCCCGGCCCCGCCTGTTCCGCCTGGTGGAGCAGGAGGCGGTGATCAACCGCATGGGCTTCAACAACGAGGGGCTTGAGGTCTTCGCCCGGCGCCTGGAGGATTGGCGCGGCACCGTCGGCCGGCCGGCCGGGGTGGTCGGCGCCAACCTGGGCAAGAACAAGGACACCGCCGAGGCGGCCGACGACTACGTTCCCGGCGTGCGCCGGCTGGCGCCGCTGGCCGACTACCTGGTGGTCAACGTCTCCTCTCCCAACACGCCGGGCCTGCGCGCGCTCCAGGGGCGCGAGCCGCTGCGCGCGCTGCTGGACCGCGTGCTGGAGGCCCGTGCCGCCGCCACGGCGCAGCCGCCGCTGCTTCTGAAGATCGCGCCGGACCTGACCGACGCCGACAGGGAGGACATCGCCGCGGTGGCGCTGGACACCGGCATCGACGGCCTGATCGTCTCCAACACCACCATCGCCCGCCCGCCCGGCATTCCCGAACGCTTCCGCACCGAGGCCGGCGGCCTGTCCGGCCGGCCGCTGTTCGAGCCGTCCACCCGCCTGCTGGCGGAGATGCACGCGCTGACCGGCGGCCGCCTGCCGCTGGTGGGCGTCGGCGGCATCGCCTCGGGCGCCGATGCCTACGCCAAGATCCGCGCCGGCGCGTCGCTGGTGCAGATCTACTCCGCCCTGGTCTACGGCGGCCCCTCCCTGTTCCGCACCATCAAGCGCGACCTCGCCGCCCTGCTGAAGGCTGACGGGTTCACCTCGGTCGCGGCGGCGGTGGGGGCGGGGCACCCCGCCACGCCCCGCTGAGTCGGGGTTCGCCCGGCTCCGGCCGCCCCCCTTGCCAAAGCACGGGCCGTGGTGCAGTCTCGCCAACCGTATGTGAGTCGAGCATCATTCCGGGACCCGAACCGTGCGCCGCAGCCAGATCGATGCCGCCTGGAAGGGCACCGCGGAATGCCGGAACTGCGGCATCCGGGATCTGGTCCTGTTCGCCGACCTGACCGAGCCGGACTTCAGTCTGATCCATCTTCCCATCGACGAGATGACGTTCCCGCCGGGGGCGACGCTGTACGATGCCGAGGGCGACGGCCACAGCGTGTTCACCATCCGCAGCGGCTTGGTCAAGCTGGTCCAGTACCTGCCGGACGGCACCCAGCGCATCGTCCGCCTGCTGCGCCCCGGCGCGGTGGCCGGGCTGGAGGTGCTGGTCGGGACGACGCACCAGCACACGGCGGTGGCGCTCCAGGAGGTGGCGGTCTGCCGCATCCCGCGCGACGTCATCGAGCGATTGAGCCGGGAGACGCCGCGCCTTCACCGGCAGCTCATGCAGCGCTGGCACCAGGCGTTGCAGCAGGCCGACGACTGGCTGACGGAGCTGTCCACGGGCAGCGCGCGCGCGCGCCTGGCGCGGCTGCTGATCCAGCTCGCCGGCGACGCGCCCGACCGGCCGGTCCGCCTCTTCAGCCGCGAGGACCTCGGCGCCATGCTGGGGATCACCATGGAAACGGCCAGCCGCACCGTGGCCGAGTTCAAGCGGCAGGGGCTGGTGCGGGAGATCGCCCCCAACGTGGCGCTGTGCAACGTGCCCGAGCTGCGCGAAGCGTCCGGGATCGATTGACTCCCTACACGTAGCTGCGCTCCAGGAAGCGGCGGAACGGCCCGTCGCGGCCGGCGAGGTCGCCGGGGGCTCCCCGCTCGGTTACGCGGCCGCGGTCGAGGACCGCCACGTGGTCCATGCGTTCCAGCCCGGCCGGCCGGTGGGTGATCAGCAGCACCGTGCGTGCGCCCCGGCTGTCCAGCACCCGGTCCAGCATCCGCCGTTCGGTCGCGGGGTCGAGCCCCTCGCCGGGCTCGTCCAGAACCAGCACGCCGCCCGGAGCGAGCAGGGCCCGGGCAACGCACAGGCGCCGCTCCTCGCCCCCCGACAGAGCACGGCCGCCCTCGCCCACCGGGGTGTCGAGCCCGTCGGGCAGGGCGGCGAGCCAGGGGCCGAGGGCCGCCCGCTCGCACGCCTCGATCAGCGCGGCGTCGGCCGCTCCGGGCGCCGCCACCAGCAGGTTGCGGCGCAGCGACCCCGCCAGCAGGTGCGGCGTCTGCGGCGCCACAGCGAGGCGGCCGGCGAGCGCGGGCGCGCCGTCGCGGCCGTTCACCAGCACCCGGCCGGCCTCCGCCTCCAGGAAGCCGGCGAGGAGGGCGACCACCGTGCTCTTGCCCGAACCGCTGGGCCCCACCAGGGCGACGCAGGCGCCCGGCGGCAGATCGAGCGTCAGCCCGCGCAGCGCCGGGGCGGGTGAACCGGGGTAGCGCACCGTGACGCCGTCGAGACGGATGTGCGGCGCCGCTGGCCCCGGCCCCGGATCCGGCGTGGCCGGATGCGCCACCGGCGGGTGCGGGTGCACCGCCAGCAGCGGGCGGACACGGTCGGCCGCCGCCGCCATGGCCCCCAGGGCCTGGAAGGCGGACGCCAGCGGCGCCGTCACCTCCACCGCGGCCAGAGCCAGAAACCCGAGCATCGCCAGGTCCGGGGCGGGCAGCGTTCCGGCCGCAACCGCCGGGCCGGCGGCGGCGATGACGCCCCACAGCGCCAGCGGGCCGATGGTCTGGCCGGCGGCGGCGGCAATCGCATCGCGGACGGCCGAGCGCCGCTGGGCGGCGGCAAGCCGGTCGTGGGCTCCGGCCAGCAGCCCGGCCCGGCGCGCGGTTGCGCCGAACGCCTCCAGCTCCTCCAGCCCCTGGGCCAGGTCGACGGCGTGGGTCCGCAGCGTGTTGGCGGCCGCCACGGCGGTCCGCCCCGGCTCCCGGCCGGCCCGCGCCAGCGCGGCGGGAAGCAGCAGGCCCCCGATGGCGAGCCCGCCGGCCAGCACGGCGCCGGCGGCCCGATCCACCGAGACCGCATAAGCGGCCACCGCGGTGCCGGCAACGGCGGCGGTGATGACCGGCACCGCCACGCGCAGGTACACCTGCTGAAGGTCGTCCGGGTCGGTCCCCGTGCGGCCGGCCAGGTCGCCGCTGTGCACGCCGGGCAGGCCGAACGGCAGCCGCGGCGCCAGGGCGAGGAACACCCGCGCCCGCAGCCCGCCGATCAGCCGGAAGGTCGCCTCGTGGGTCGCCAGGCGCTCGGCGTAGCGGCCGGCGGTCCGCACGATGGCGCAGCCGCGGATCAGGGCGGCCGGCAGGAAATAATTGTAGCTCGCGGCCGTGGCGCCGGCGATGGCCATGCCGGTGATGAACCACCCGGATATGGCCATCAGCGCGATGTTGGCGAGCGCCGAAAGGATGGCCAGCGCGGCACCCGCCAGCATCCATCCGCGGTTGCCCGCGGTGAGGCGGAGCAGGAAGGCGAGGCGGCTCATGCTGCGGCTCCCGCCGTCGGCCGGCGCAGCAGCGGCGAGGCGGCCCCGGCGAGGCGTGCGAAGGGACCGTCGCGGCCGGCGAGGTCGGCGAAGCGGCCGGACTGGGCGATGCGGCCCGCGTCCAGCACGAGGATGCGGTCGGCGGTGCGCACGGTGGTCAGGCGGTGGGCGACGATCAGGATGGTGCGGTCGCGGCGCAGGTCCTCCAGCGCGGCGACCAGCGCCTCCTCGCTGTCGGGGTCGAGGCTGGCGGAGGGCTCGTCGAGCAGGACCAGCGGCGCGTCCATCAGGAAGGCGCGGGCCAGGGCGAGGCACCGCACCTCGCCGCCCGACAGGCCGGCGCCCCGCTCGCCGATGCGGGTGGCGTAGCCGTCGGGCAGGCGTTCGATGAAGGGCGCGGCGCGGGCGCGCCGGGCGGCCGCCCGCACCGCCTCGTCGGGGGCGCCGGGTGCGCCGGCGCGGATGGTGTCGGCGATGGTTCCGGCGAAGAGGTGGGGGGCCTGCGGAATCCAGGCCGGCCGCAGGGGGGCAGCGCCCGGCGGGACGCCGTCGATGCGAAGATCGCCCGACCACGGCGCGAGGCGGCCGCGCAGCAGCGCCATCACCGTGCTCTTGCCGGCGCCGCTGGCGCCGACCAGGGCGGTCAGGGTGCCCGGCTCCAGCGTGAAGGAGAGACCGTCGAGCAGCGGCCGGCCGGGGGTGTGTCCGAAGCGGACGGCGTCGACGGTGACCCGCGGCGCGCCCCGTGCGGCACCCGCGGGGACGGGGGCGGAGGCGGGATCGGCCGGTGCCGGCATCCCTGGCGTCTCCGGCGTTTCCAGCAGCGGCGCCATCTGGTCGGCCGCTCCCAGCGCCTCCATGCGGGCGTGGTACTGGGCGCCCAGGGTGCGCAGCGGCAGATAGAATTCCGGTGCCAGCAGCAGGATGAACAGGGCCCGTTCGTACGCCATCTCGCCCCACAGCAGGCGGAAGCCGATGAACACGGCGACCAGCGCGATGCTGACGGTCGCCAGGAACTCCAGCGCCAGGGCCGACAGGAACGCGACGCGCAGCACCCGCATGGTGTCGCGCCGGTAGCGTTCGGCGGCGGCGGCCACCCGCTCGCCTTCCCGTGCCACGGCGCCGAACAGCCGCAGCGTCGGCAGCGCCCGGACCGCGTCGAGGAGATAGGCGGACAGCCGGGCCAGCGTCGCCCATTGGGCGCGGTTCAACCGCTCGGCCCCGCGGCCGATGAGGATCATGAAGACGGGAATGAGCGGCGCGGTGACCGCGAACACCAGCGCCGACAGCCAGTCCAGCGGCAGGACCACCGCCAGGATGGCAAGGGGCAGCATCGCCGCCTGCACCATCGCCGGCAGATAGCGGGCGACGAAGGGCTCCAGCGCCTCCACGCCGTCGACCATCAGGCCGGCGAAGCGGCCGCCCTCCGGACGGGCGCCGCCCGGCGGCGAGCGGCGCAGCGCCTCGACCAGCCGGCGGCGGACCTCCCCCTTGACGGCGATGGCCACGTCCGCCGCCAGGACGCCGGCCATCCACAGCGCACCGGCGCGGGCGGCCAGCACCGGCAGCACCGCGAACAGGTGCGCGGCGGGCGGCGGGGCCGCGCCGAACACGACGCCGTCCAGCAGGCCGGCGAACAGCCATGCCTGGACGATGAGCAGCGCACCGGCGACACCGTGGCACCCGGCGACCAGGGCCAGGCGGGGACGGTGCGCCGGCAGCGCGCCGGACAGGGGGCCGGGAGCGTGCATGGTGCGGACCGCGGCGTTCGGGTCAGGGACGCCGGTCGGGGGCATCCTCTTCCACCTCCATCCACAGGACGTTGATGATGCCGAGCGACAGCGCCGCCGTCAGGCCGAGAATCCAGGCGAAATACCACATGGCCGTGTCCTTTCCGGCGGTCAGTAGGCGGTGGAGCTGTTGGCGGCGATCTCCTCGACGGTGACCTTTCCCCACATGCGCGCGTAGCACCACACGGTGTAGGCGAGGACCATCGGCAGGAAGATGACCACCGCCCAGAACATCACGGTCAGCGTCAGGTGGCTCGATGCGGCGTCCCACACGGTCAGGCTCGAGCCGGGATGGGTGCTCGACGGCATGATGAAGGGGAACATCGACAGACCCGCCGTCCCGACGATGCCGGTGATCGACAGGGCGCTCGCCACGAAGGCCCGGCCGGGCCGGCCCGCCCGGCTGAGCAGCATGGCCAGCACGGTGCCGGCGAATCCGGCGGCGGGGGCCAGCAGCGCCAGGGGCTGGCGGGAATAGACGTCGAGCAGGGCGCCGGGGGCCACGACCACCTCTTTCGCCAACGGGTTGGGCAGCGCGTCGAGGGCCGGCTGGCTGACGATGCGGTAGCCGTCGATGCCCAGCGCCACCCACACCCCGGCCAGCGCGAAGCCGGCGATAGCCACCGCGCCCATGATCCGCACCGCCGCCTGCGCCCGCCCGGCGATGGGGTCGAGCGTGCGCATCTGCAGCCAGATCGCGCCGTGCATGGTGAGCATGGCGAAGCTGATGACGCCCGCCAGCAGGGCGAAGGGGTTGAGCAGCGGCAGCAGCGCGGTGAACAGCGAGCCTTCGTAGTGCGGGCGCAGCAGGGAATCCAGGTGGAAGGGAACCCCCTGGATCAGGTTGCCGAACGCAACGCCGAAGATCAGCGACGGGACGGCCCCGCCGGCGAACAGGCCCCAGTCCCAGGCGCGGCGCCAGCGCGCATCGCCGATCTTGGAGCGGTAATCGAAGCCGACCGGCCGGAAGAACAGGGCGAACAGCACCAGCAGCATCGCCATGTAGAAGCCGGAGAAGGCGGCGGCGTAGACCGCCGGCCAGGCGGCGAAGATGGCGCCGCCGGCGGTGATCAGCCACACCTGGTTGCCGTCCCAGTGCGGCCCGACGGTGTTGATGACGACGCGGCGCTCGGCGTCGGTGCGGCCGACGAAGGGCAGCAGGTTGCCGACGCCCATGTCCATGCCGTCGGTGACGGCGAAGCCGATCAGCAGCGCGCCGACCAGCACCCACCACACCAGTTTGAGGGTTTCGTAATCCAGGATCATGGCAGGGGTGTCCTCGTCATTCGGCCGGGGTGGGAAGGGGGCCGGCATGGCCGCTGCGCGGCCGTTCGTCGTCATCAAGGTCGGCGGCGCCGCGTCCGCGCTCGCCATGGTAGCGGCCGGTGCCCAGGGACGCCGGACCCTTGCGGGCGAAATGGACCATCAGGTACATCTCGATCACCAGCAGGAACGTGTAGAACCCGATGAAGCCGGTCAGGCTGAAGATCAGGTCGGCCGTGGTCAGCGTGGAGGTGGCGAGGAAGGTCGGCAGCACCTCGCCGATGGCCCAGGGCTGGCGGCCGAACTCCGCGACGAACCAGCCGAGTTCGCAGGCGATCCACGGCAGCGGAATGGCGAAGACGAGGGCGCGCAGCAGCCAGCGCTGCTGCAGGATGGTGCGGCGCATGTTGAACCAGAACGCGGCACCGATCAGGAACAGCATCGCGAATCCCAGTGCGACCATGATGCGGAAGCTGAAGAACAGCGGCGCCACCGGGGGAATGGTGTCGCGGGCGGCGCGTTCGATCATCGCGTCCGTGGCGTTGGCCACGTCCTCGGTGTAGCGCTTCAGCAGCAGGCCGTAGCCGAGGTCGACCTTGTGGGCGTCGAAGGCGGCCCGCACGGCGTTCGACCGGTCGCCGGCGCGCAGCTTTTCCAGGTTCTCGTAGGCGACCATGCCGCTGCGGATGCGCGCCGCGTGCTTCTGCACCAGGTCGGTGATGCCGGTGACCGGTTCGGTGGTGGAGCGGGTGGCGATCAGGCCGAGCGCATAGGGAATCCTGACCGCGTAGTCGGTCTGCATGGTCTCGTCGTTGGGCAGGCCGAACAGGGTGAAGGCGGCCGGCGCCGGCACCGTGTGGTACTCCGCCTCGATGGCGGCCAGCTTGGTCTTCTGGACGTCGCCCAGCTCGTAGCCGCTCTCGTCTCCCAGCACGATCACCGACAGCACCGCGGCGATGCCGAACCCCGTCGCCACGGAGAAGGAGCGCCCGGCGAAGGCGAGGTCCCGGCCCCTGAGCATGTACCAGGCGCTGATGCCCATGACGAACATGGCCGCCGTGACATAGCCGGCGGCGACGGTGTGGACGAACTTCACCTGCGCCACCGGGTTGAGCAGGACCTCGGCGAAGCTCTGCATCTCCATGCGCATGGTCTCGGCCGAGAACTCGGCGCCGATCGGGTTCTGCATCCAGCCGTTGGCCACCAGGATCCACAGGGCCGACAGGTTGGAGCCGAGCGCGGTGAAGAAGGTGACCGCGAGATGCTGGCGCTTGCTCAGCTTGTCCCAGCCCAGGAAGAACAGGCCGATGAAGGTGCTCTCCAGGAAGAACGCCATCAGCCCTTCGATGGCGAGCGGTGCTCCGAACACGTCGCCGACGTAGTGGGAGTAATAGGCCCAGTTCGTGCCGAACTGGAACTCCATCGTCAGGCCGGTGGTCACGCCGAGAGCGAAGTTAATGCCGAACAGCTTGCCCCAGAACCGCGTCATGTCGCGGTATATGACCTTTCCGCTCATGACATAGATGGCCTCCATCATGAACAGCATCCATGAAAGGCCGAGCGTCAGCGGCACGAACAGGAAATGGTACATGGCCGTTGCCGCGAATTGCCATCGCGACAATTCAACGAATGCATCGTCGATCATCAATCTGCTCCTGGCGGGAACCCGGGCGCCGCGGTGTCCGGCGGGCGCCGGCGATTGCGAGCAGGCTGACGCAGTGTTCCGCAGGCCGCATTGAAATGTCCCCGCCCCCCGGCGGAATTTTTTGAAGAATTCTCAACCGCGCCGGAAGTCTTTGTGCAGTTGCAAAAAAGACCCCGCCAACCATAGGGTCGGCGGGGTCGTGTGACGGCACAGTGTTCGGGCAGTCGAAATTGCGCAACGCCGGCTGCCGGTCATTCCGCCGGGGCGGGCCGGTCGGGCGGGCGCGGGGTGTCGGTGCTGCCGGCGGGTGCGGGGTGGTCGAGGTCCTCCCAGCCGGTGATCATCGCCCGGATGTGCGCGAACACGCTGTGGCCGGTCGTTGTCAGATAGACATGGGCGATGACGAAGGCCGCCATCAGGAACGCCGCCGCCGTGTGGATCAGGGCCACGACCTCAAGCGACAGGCCGAGATCGCGCACGGCCGCCTCGTTGATGTACAGGTAGAGCACCCCCGACACGATCAGCAGCGGGTTGATGACCAGCTTCAGGAACAGGTAGGCCAGCCGCTGAAGCGGGTTCAGCTTGGCGCCCACGGTCTTGTGGTAGGGGTGGTGTTCACCGCGGAAGATGCCGACGGCGTAGAAGCGGGCGACCGAGGTCAGCCGGTGCAGCGTCGGCACGTACTGGCGCCACTCGCCCGTGGTGAAATGCCAGAAGATGGCGAAGGCCCACAGGATCAGCAGGGCGTAGGCCAGCAGCGAGTGGATCTGCGCCGCCCGACCCCAGCCCAGCAGGTGCCACAGGCCGTGGACTTCGCCGCCGGTGGCCATCAGGGACAGCACCAGGGCCGCCTGCGACCAGTGCCAGAACCGCTCGAAGCGCTTGTAGACGTAGACTCCGGGCATCAGGACCTCCGGCGGAGCAGGCGGGACAGGAAGCGCAGCAGCGCGTGGCCGGCAACACCGGCACCGACGAGACCGACCAGGGCGAAGCCCGCCAGGTCGAGCAGAGGGGCGCGGTCGCGCCCCGGCATGTAGAAGCCGGGCAGTCCGGCGAGACGGCCGTCGCGCGCGTGGCACTCCTCGCACGCCAGGGCGTTTTCCTTCGGCGCCACCATGTGGGTGATCGGCCAGTACATCCGGGTCTCGATGAAGCCGTAGGTGCCGCTGTAGGGCAGGCCGGCGTAGTCCATGCCGACCCTGATCGAGGTGTCGTAGTCGAAGCCGTTCCAGAACGCCGTCCGGTCTTCCGGCGGCCCCCAGACGTGGTTGACCACCAGCGTCTTGTTGACGGGATCATAGGGCTGCTTGCCCCGCATCTCCTTGAAGGGCCAGATGCGGGCTCCGGGGTCGTCGGGGCCGCCGGCGAACCGGTTGAGGATGAGCAGGGCGCTGTCGTCGATCCGGTCGATCAGCGTCGTCTGGTTCATCACCCCGTTGAACCAGGCGTAGTGGGGGCGGACGTTCTCGCCATGCTCGAAGTCGCCCTTCTCCGCGGAATAGGAGAGGTGGCCGTGGTCGTCCCGGATGAAGACGGGCTTGCCGTCGGCGTCCCGGCGGCCGGCGGTCGACCAGTCCCACAGCGTCTTGGTGGCGACACCGCCGCGCGCGAACTCGGGGATGTGGCAGGTCTGGCAGGCGACGCGATCGGTGTGGTCGTCCAGCTTCGCGTGGCCGGCGGCGGCGTGGGGCCGGTCGCCGTGGCAGGACTCGCAGGTGGCGCGGTTGAAGTCGTCGTGCGGCAGGTCCTTGCCGTGGGTGTCCCTGGCCGTGGTCGTGTAGCGGCTGCCGGACGGGATGTGGGCGTTGAAGGTGTGGCAGTCGGAGCAGGCCATGTTGGCGCCGTCCGGTGCCATGTGCACGTCGACCCGGCGGGGCGGTGCCTTCAGCGAGCTGTCGAGGTCGCCGTGCTTCACGCCGTCGCCGCCGCCGCCGCTGAAATGGCAGGCGCCGCAGGTCGCGCGGCTCGTGGCGCCGACGCTCTGCGCGACCCGGGCGAGGTCCGGCGGAGTCATCATCCGGCCGCTGCCGGCCGGGAACTCGGTGGGCTCGTAGACCGGGTGGCCGGCCCCGTGCGCGATCTTCTTATAGGTCCCGGTGGTGTCATGACAGACGATGCAATCGACATTGTCCTGCCGGGAGAAGTCGAAGTTCTTGTCCACCCAGCCGTATCCGGCGTGGCAGGAGGTGCAGCGCGGCTCGTTCGACAGGGGCGAGCCGCAGAAGCTGTTCATGGTCCGCGTCTTGCCCAGACGCTCGCCGGTTCTTTCGTTGAGGAAGTCCCAGGTCCAGTGGACGGATTTCATGACCTGGTGGGCGGCTTCGTTGTGGCAGGTCAGACAGGCTTCGGTGACCTCCGGTCCGCTGGCGAAGGGTCCCTTCAGCGCCTCGAAGCGGGAATGGTCGGCGGTGCTTGCCGGCTGGCCGGCCGCGTGGACCGCCGCCATCGGCACGAGGGCGGCCAGGACCAGGAGGCCGGCCGCGATGGTTCGGTGCAGGGCGCGCATGATGGACTCTCGGGGCAGGCGGTGGCGATTTGTTGTTTGGGTATACGGACGTTTCCCCATAGGTTGCCTTGATGATTCGCAACGTCGTGGCGGCCGGGAAAAAAGAAGCGCCGCCGCCCCGAGGGGTGGTGGCGCTCACCACCGCACACACCGCGGTGCCGGGGCCGCTGACGCGGTTTCAGGCGTGGCCGTGGCTGTGCCCGTGCCCGTGCCCGTCGTGCGGGTCGGGCGGGGGGAGGGTGCCGTCCAGGTAGGCGGCGACGGCGGTTAGCGGGTCGGTCTCCGCCGTGGCCACCGTGACGACGCCGCGCTCGCGCAGGCGGGCGACGAAGCCCGGACCGGCGCTGCCGGCGATGACCACATCGACCGCGTCCAGCGGATGCGGTCCGCCGGCGAAACCGTGGAACGCCATCTCCTTCGGCAGATCCAGGCGGCCCGTCTCGACGGGGGGTGTTCCGGGCTCGGCATCGTACAGGACGAACCGCCGGGTCTTGCCGGCGTGGGCGGTGATGGTGCGGAAATTCTGGCTGGCGACGGCGAATTTCATGGCGGGGCTTCCTCGCAAACGCATCGGCAAGGCTAACGCCGGCACCGCCGCCGTGTCGTTGCGGATGCGCAAGGGGACGGGGGCCGCGGCGTTGACGATCTCCCGCCCGCGGTCGATCTCACCGCCGCGCCCTCATCCCCCCAGCCGCGCGGCGGCCGCCAGGTCCTCCTTGCGCCGGGCGACGCGGCGGTCGTAGCTCGCCCGGTTCTTGGTGCAGACCAGGGTGTGGGGGCTGCCCTTGCGCAGGGTCCGGGTGTCGACGTCGCAAGCGGAGCGGCGAATCGTCTCCTCCACGTGGGTGCGGTCGCCCTGGATCGCCTTGAGCGACCAGGAGTCCTGTCCGGGGTCGTCGAGGAAGCGGGACAGTTCGGCGCACAGCGGGCAGGTGCAGGGCAGGGTGGCGGGGCGGCGCCAGTCGCGCGGCGGCTCCAGCGGCAGGGCGATGCGGGCGCGCAGGTGGGCGAGTGCGGCATCCCGCAGATCCCCGGCGGCCGCGCGCACGCCGTCATCCGCCTCCCCGGCTCCGTCGGCGAGGGCAAGGGCGGCGGGCACCAGCGTCGCGTCGGGCGTGTAGGAGGCGGGCTGCGCCAGGGCGCGGGCCACCGCGCGCCGGGCGAGATCGGGGTCGACCGGCCCCAGGGCGCGCAGCGCGTCCACCAGCAGTTCGGGCGGCACGGCCGTGGGTGCGCCCCATCCCTGACGCTCCGGCGGTGCGGCGGGGCCGCCGGGCAGCGCATCCAGCAGCAGCGCCGCGGCGGGCGCCAGGCTGCGGCGGGCATCGGCGGGCAGCACCCCGGCGGCGGCGGCCAGCATCGCAAGGCGGGTCGCCGTCGTGACCGCCGTGCCGGCGACGATGCCCCCGATCAGGGCCGCGGCGCGCTCCGGCTCCAGCCGTTCGGCGGCGTCGGCAAGGGCGGGGGCGTCGGCGGGGGCGAAGCCGCCGACGTCGCCCAGCCGCTGCAGGAACGCCGCGATGCGCTCCCCATCCTCCAGCCGAACCAGCGCCGCCATCAGCCGGGTGGCGTCGCCCGCCCGTTGCCGGTCCTGGACCCAATGGGACGAACCCTGCCAGTCCTCCACCAGAAGGCCGGCGAGCGCCCGGGCCTGCCGGCGCAGAGAGTCGCCGTCACCGGACTCGCCGGCGTTCCGTGCCCGCTGCGTCAGGCTACCGAGATGGCCGAGGGCGATGGTGCGGCCGGCGCCGGCGATCACCCGCAGGAACCGCACGTCCGGCCACAGCACCAGGGCGGCGCGGCTGTAGGTCCGCTCGAACGAGGCGCCGGCGTTGCCCGTGGCCTCCGAGAACTCCTCCTCGTCGGGCTCCAGCTCCTCCAGCCGCTCCGGCGGCACCACCTCCGCGTCCTCGAAGGGCAGTTCCTCCAGCCCGGCGTCGCCGTCGTCGGGGCCGCGCCACTGCGACAGGGTGGCCCGCCGCTCGGTGACCTCGCCGGCCTCCATCTCCGGTTCCCCCCGGCCGCCGCGGCGGTACCCGCGGTCGTAGCCCCGGTCGTAGCCGGTGTACTCCGCGATGCCGGACTCTTCGATCGTGAGCAGGGCGAGATGCAGGGCGCAGCCGGCCCGTCCGGCGGCATCGGCCAGCACGGCGGCCACCGCCGAATCGGCACCCTTCAGCGTCGCGAACCCCAGCTCCGCCCGGGTGTAGGCGTGCTCCAGCGGGATGACCAGCTTGTCGGGGCAGTCGTCGTCCGGATGCCCGGTGGCCACCGTCCAGCCGGTCAGCAGGCCGGCCAGGCGGGCGGTCTGCCGCTCGTGGTCGGGCGGGCGGGGCAGGCCGGTGCGGCCCTGCCAGATCAGGTTGAAGATCAGCGTCAGCCGATGGCCGGACGCGACCGGCGTCACCTCGTGGACGCAATCGGCGTAGAAGGCGGCGAACCGTGCCTCCGCTGCGTCTTCGGGGCTGAGGTCCAGCCGCTCCTCGCGATCGCGGTGGCGCACGATCAGCGTGCCGCCGGCGGCGGGGCCGGCGGAGGGCAGCACGACCACCAGGGTGGCGAACATGCCCGGCGCCTTCTCGGTGTCGCGGTGGCCGACGAAGAAATCACCCTCGGCGTAGAGCAGCAGCTTGTACAGCTCCGCCGTCACCGGCCCCTCAACGCCCAGCCCTTCGGCGACGCGGGCGACGATGCCGTCCAGCACCGCCGGCCAGTGGCGCCCGGTCAGGCCGACCCGGGCACCGTCGATCTGCCAGGTCCGCCGCACGCCGAGGTCGGTCAGCGTCGCGGCGCGGCGGCCGTAGGGCGCGCGCTCCGCCACCGCGGCGAGCTGCTCCGCCTGCACCGGCAGCAGCGGCAGCGCGACGGGGCCGACCCCGTCCACCACCAGCCCGGGGTTGGGCAGATCCACGGTGCCGGAGATGCAGACGTCACCGGGGCGGTCCACGGTGGCGAGGACGTCGGCGACGTCGGCGTTGAGCGAGGGCATGGCGCGGCTCCGCGGGAGAGGCCGGCGCGCAGGGCCGGCAAGGGGCAGGGGTGGCGGGACGGCCATGGTGGCGCGGCCGCCGGGCGGCGGCCATGGTGGCGCGCCCGCCGGGCAGCGGCAAGGGGGCGTTGCCTCACGCCGCCGGCGCTGCCCCCTCGCGCTCCAGCACGGCCAGAAAGGCTTCGACGACGCGGGGGTCGAAGTGGGCCCCGGATTCCCGGCGGATCAGGTCGATGACGGTGGCCTGTTCCCACGCCTCCTTGTAGGGGCGGCGGTGGAGCAGGGCGTCGTAGACGTCGGCCACCGCGACGATGCGGGCGGCCAGGGGGATGGCGTCGCCCTTCACGCCCCGGGGATAGCCGCTGCCGTCCCACTTCTCGTGATGGCACTCGGCGATGGCGCTGCCCAGGGTCAGATAGCTGTCACCCGCCACCATCGCCGCCGATTCCCGCAGGATGCGGCCGCCGATGGCGGCGTGTTCGCGCATGGTGCTCATTTCCCCGGGGTCGAGGCGGCCGGGCTTGCGCAGGATGTGGTCGGGCACCGCCACCTTGCCCACGTCGTGCAGCATGCTGGCCAGGCCGATGCGCTCCACGAAGACGGGATCGGCGGCCTCCGGGCAGGTGCCGCGGGCGTTCAGCTCCGCCGCGATCAGGGTGGACCAGCGTTCGATCCGGCGCACGTGGCTGCCGGTCACCTCGTCCTTGAACTCCGCCAGCTTGCCCAGCGCGTGCACGGTGGCGCGCTGGGCGTTGAGGAGCTGGTCGTAGAGGAAGACGTTGTCGAACCCCACCGCCATCTTGGCGCAGAACAGCTCCACCAGCCGGCGGTCGAGATCGGACGGCGGCGGGTGGCCGTCGATGACGATGACGCCGGCCGGGTGGTTGCGGGACCGGAAGGCGGCGACGCTGTGGTGCGGCCGGTGGATGTTGGCCGGACCCGTCAGGGCGGCGTGCACGTCCTCCAGAATCTCCGGCGGCACCAGCGCCCCGGCGGGCCGGCCGGCGCCGCCGGCGTAGACGCCGGAACCGGCCAGCACCGTCAGCCCGCCCCCGTCCGCCGGCGGAGCGCACAGGACGGTGCCGCGCGCGCCGTGCAGCAGCGGGCCAATCCACCTCACCACGCCGTCCGCGAAGCGGTCCAGGGTGCGCTCCCCGAACAGGGTGGCGGCGGCGTCGACGATGTGCTCCAGGCCGCGGCGGCTGCGGTCGATGGTGGTGATGTGCTGGTACGAGCGCAGTGCGGCCACCGTCGCGGTGAACAGCGTCTGCGCCGTCAGCTCGCTTTTGGCCTTGTAGTCGTTGATGTCGTACCCGAGGATCACCCGCCGTTCCGGCGCCTGGCCGGGCTGGCCGGTGCGCAGGATGATGCGGACGCGGTGGTTGCCCAGCTCCTCCCGGATGAAGCGCACCAGCCGCAGCCCGGCGTCGTCGGTCTCCATCACCACGTCCAGCAGCACCACGGCGATGTCCGTGTGGCTGCGCAGCAGATCCCGCGCTTCGGCGGCGGAACGGGCGCCGAGAAAGTCCAGCGGCCGTCCCTCGAACCGGACGGTGCCCAGCACCACGGTGGTGATGGCGTGCACTTCCGGCTCGTCGTCGACGATCAGAATGGTCCAGGGAACGGCATGCGCGGCGTCTTCGGCGCTGCCGTCTTCCTCCTCTTCGTCGGCGAACAGCAGGGACTGGTCGTCGGGGTCCGCGTCCAGGGTCGCCATGGCCGCTCACTAACGCTGATTTGAGGTACTTTTGGGAGGCACTTGCCGAAAGTCAATTCCCGCGCAGGAGACCGGGGAGGGACGCACCGCCGCACCCCTCCACCGGGGTACCCCCGATGCCCGCACGCGCCGCGTGCCGTTGCGGTGGACGCCGCACCCCGGTCCCGTGGGACCATGCGGCCGTCCGCCCGCCGCACGGGGCACACCGACCGGGGGAATGCCATGATACCCGACGCCTGGGACATCGAACTCCGCCAGGGCGCGCTCGACACCGCCCGGCTCCTGCTGGAAACCGGCTGCATCCGTTACGATCCCGACCACCCCTGCCGCCACGCCTCCGGGCTGGTCAGCCCGATGCACGTGGACACCCGTCCCTTGCTGGGCGACGTGGCGGCACGGCGGCGCGTGCTCGACTTCGCCGTGCGCATGATCGGGCAGGAGATCGGTGACGGCGCTCCCGACGCCATTGCCGCGGCGGAAGGGGCGGGGGTGGCCTTCGCCACCCTGCTGGCCGACCGTCTCGACCGGCCACTGGTCTTCGTGCGCAAGGACGCGCCGGACGCCAAACCGTTCAAACACCGCATCGAGGGCCGGGTCGAGCCGGGCGCGCGCGTCCTTCTGGTCGAGCAGCTCGCCACCGACGGGCACCGCAAGGCGCGCTTCGCCGAACCGCTGCGGGCCGCCGGATGCGACGTGCGCGACGTCTTCGTCCTGTTCCGCTACGGCATCTTCGACCGCATCCACGAGAACCTGGCGCCGCTGGGCCTGACCGTCCATGCCCTGGCCGACTGGTGGGACGTGCTGGAGGCGGCGGAGCGCGGCGGTTACCTGGACGCGGGCGCCCTGGCGGAGATCCGCGCCTACCTGCACGACCCCGAGCACTGGACCGAGCGCCGGGCCACCGCCGCCTGACGGCGCCGATATGATGCCGCTCACCCGTCCAGCGCGACCGGCCCGTCGGCGGCGACGGCGGCAAGGCGCTGGACGACCGCCGGGCGGGGCCGTGCGGTCACGCCCTGTTCGAACGCCACCACCTGCAGATGGCCGCGCACCGCCTCCGCCAGCTCTCCGGGATGCAGCAGGAACGCTGGGTTGGACGGCTTGCCGAACCGCTCGTTGCCCGCGGCGAAGGTCTCGTAGAGCAGCACCCCGCCCGGCGCCAGCGCGTCGATCAGCGGGCCGAACAAGGGCCGGTGCAGGTAGTTGGTGACCACGATCCCGGCGAAGCGGCGGCCGGCCAGCGGCCAGGGGCTGCCGTCTTCCAGGTCGGCGCGGATCAGCTCGACGCCCGGCGCGCCGGTCAGGTCGGCGACTCCGCCGAGGTCGCGGTCGACGCCGGTGACGGGATGGCCGCGGTCGCGGAACAGGCGCAGGTGCCGGCCGCCGCCGCAGGCGAGGTCGAGCACCGATCCCTCCGGCGCCACCAGCCCGGCGAACCGGACCACCCACGCCGCCGCGGCGCCGGGGGCTGCGGAATCGCAAGCTTTCATCGGTGAACCCTCCTATATAGTGGATCCTTCGGATCGGGCCGGGGGCGGAACGGACCCCGCCGGGCAGAGCGCCGGCCCGCCCCTCGCAAGGATGCGTCCGCAGCATGATTCTGTTCCAGTTGAAGTGCACGTCCGATCACCGTTTCGAGGCCTGGTTCCGCGACGGTGCCGCGTACGACGCCCAGGCCGCCGCCGGCACCATCGCCTGCCCCGTGTGCGGTGACACCGCCGTGACCAAGGCCCCCATGGCGCCGCGCATCGCGAAGGGGCGGACGGCGGAGGAGAAGCGGGCGGCGGTTGCCGCGGAGGTCGTCCGCCAGCTCGGCGAATTGCGCCGCACGGTCGAGGAAAACTGCGATTACGTCGGCGACCGTTTCGCCGAGGAGGCGCGCCGCATCCACTACGGCGAGACGCAGGCCCGCGGCATCTACGGCGAGGCCAGCGGCGAAGAGGTCAGCGAACTGCGCGAGGAGGGGGTCTCCGTCGCCGCCATCCCGTGGCTGCCTCGTACCGACTCGTGACAATTCCTATTCTAAGCAAAACACTCTGAGCAGCCAGCAGTATCGGTCAAGGCCCCGTCGCAAGACGGGGCCTAAACATTTGTTCATGTTCGGCCGCGTCAAGACTCATTTTTGCGGAATACCAAATCAATTTGGTTGACGATCCTCCTTGTTTTAAAGACGATGCATCGCGAGTGCCGGAAATCAGCCGATAAAATTACTATGGTACTCGATGAGGGGACGTGCGATGCAAGATAACGCTCAGAAAATCCTGAACAATCCGAAGTTCCAACAGTTGGTCGCCCGCCGGTCCGCCTTCGCGTGGGTGCTGTCGGCGGCGATGCTGGTCATCTACTTCGGGTTCATCCTGCTGGTCGCCTTCGGGAAGTCCTTCCTGGGGGCGTCGCTGGCGGGTGGTGTGATGACGGTCGGGGTGCCGGTGGGCATCCTGGTCATCGTCTCCGCTTTCATCCTCACCGGAATCTACGTGTACCGGGCCAACGGTGAGTTCGACGAGCTGAACCGCCAGATCCTGGAGGAGCTGAAGTGATGGCTCCGCTGCTCCCGCGGGCGGCCGTCGCCGCCGCCGCCCTGCTGTCCGCCGCCCTGCTGCCCGCGACCGCCCTGGCCGCGGCGGTTGAAGGAAAGATCGAGAAGCAGGGCCTGAACCTCGAAGCCATCGTGATGTTCACGATCTTCGTGGTGTTCACGCTCGGCATCACCTATTGGGCTGCCCGCCGCACCAAGTCCGCCAAGGACTTCTACGCCGCCGGCGGCGGCATCACCGGTTTCCAGAACGGCCTGGCGATCGCCGGCGACTACATGTCGGCGGCCTCGTTCCTCGGCATCTCCGGCCTGGTCTACGTCAACGGCTACGACGGCCTGATCTACTCGGTGGGCTGGCTGGTCGGCTGGCCGATCATCCTGTTCCTGATCGCCGAGCGGCTGCGCAACCTCGGCAAGTACACCTTCGCCGACGTGGCCTCCTACCGCTTCCGGCAGACGCCGATCCGCTCGCTGGCGGCCTGCGGCTCGCTGGCGACCGTGGCGTTCTACCTGATCGCCCAGATGGTCGGCGCCGGCAAGCTGATCCAGCTCCTGTTCGGCATGGAGTACCTGTACGCCGTCATCATCGTCGGCGTGCTGATGATCGCGTACGTCACCTTCGGCGGCATGCTTGCCACCACCTGGGTGCAGATCATCAAGGCGGTGCTGCTGCTGTCGGGCGCCACCTTCATGGCCCTGGCCGTGCTGTACGCCTTCGGCTTCTCGCCCGAGGCGATGTTCGCGAAGGCGGTGGAGATCCACCCCAAGCACGGCGCCATCATGGCCCCCGGCGCGCTGATCAGCGACCCCATCGACGCCATCTCGCTGGCCATGGCGCTGATGTTCGGCACCGCCGGCCTGCCGCACATCCTGATGCGCTTCTTCACCGTCGCCGACGCCAGGGAGGCGCGCAAGTCGGTGTTCTACGCCACCGGCTTCATCGGCTACTTCTACATCCTGACCTTCATCATCGGATTCGGCGCCATCACCTTCCTGATGACCGATCCGTTCTACATGACGGTGGCGGCCGACGGCAGCTACAACCCGATCGCGGCGATCCGCGGCGGCAACAACATGGCGGCCGTCCACCTGGCCCACGCGGTCGGCGGCAACCTGTTCTACGGCTTCATCTCCGCCGTGGCCTTCGCCACCATCCTGGCGGTGGTCGCGGGTCTGACGCTGGCCGGCGCCTCGGCCATCTCGCACGACCTCTACGCCTCGGTCATCGCCCGCGGCCGGGCCAACGAGCGCGACGAGATCCGCGTGTCGAAGATCGCCACCGTGGCGCTGGGCGTCGTCGCCATCCTGCTGGGCATCGCCTTCGAGAACCAGAACGTCGCCTTCATGGTCGGCCTGGCCTTCGCCATCGCCGCCTCGGCGAACTTCCCGGTCCTGCTGATGTCGATGTTCTGGGGCCGCATGACCACCCGCGGCGCCGTCATCGGCGGCTGGATCGGGCTGATCTCGGCGGTTGTCATGCTGGTGCTGGGTCCGACGGTGTGGAAGGCGGTGCTGGGCCACGAGACGGCCATCTTCCCCTACCAGAACCCCGGCCTGTTCTCGGTGACCCTGGCGTTCGTGTCGATCTGGTTCTTCTCGATCACCGACCGCAGCCAGGGTGCGCGCAACGAGCAGAAAGCCTACGAGGCGCAGTACATCCGGGCTCAGACCGGCCTGGGTGCGGAAGGCGCCTCGGCGCACTGACGGGGCCATTTACCGGGTTCGGTCAGTCTCGACGTCCGAACCCGGTATCGGCCGCGACGGCGGCCGCGGCCCGCCAGGGCCGAAGCCTGCGTGGCGTTTGATACGGCTTCCGGCAGATCCGTAGGATCTGTTGGAAGCCGTCGAACCTGACAGATGAAGGCCGCAGGCCTTCATTGAAAGGGGCATACGGGTGAAGCCTTCAGGCGGAAACCGTATGAACGCAGCGGTCAGGATGGTCCTGACCGCGTATGATCACCTTCCGCCACGCGCGGGGGTGGTGTAGCCTCAACGACGCCCCGGGACCCCAGGTCCCGGGGCGTCGTCCCTGTCCGAAGCACCCGCGTACGGAGCCGGCCGGCCATGCCCCCACCCCACGCGCCCGCCCCCCGCTCCGCCGGCAGCCTTCCCGCCGGCCTGATCGACGCCTTTCCCCTGGACGCCGCCCCCTTCGACCGGCTGGAGCCGGCGCAACGGCTGGTTCTGCTCGACTCCCTCGACCTCGGTGTCTACGGCGCGGGGGAGGTGCTGTTGCAGCGTGACGAGCCCGCCGACGCCCTGTTCGTGGTGCTGCGCGGGCTGGTGCACGAACGCCATGGCGGCGAGGTGGCGGCCACCCACGGGCCGGGGGGTGTGTTCGACCTGCGCGCCCTGTTCACCGGCGGCCAGACCCACAGCTTCGTGGCCGCCGCCGACACCCTGTGCGCCCTGGTGCCGCGCGAGACGCTGGAGGCGCTGGCGCGGAGCAACCCCGACTTCGCCGACCGGGTGCACCGGGACTTCGCCGACCGCCTGCGCGCCCTGGCCGACGAGCGGGCGAACCGCGAACTGACGGCGCTGACCATGCTGCGCATCCGCCAGGCGTACGTCCACCCGCCCGTCTTCGTCGACGCGTCCGCCAGCCTGCGCGACGCCGCCCGGGCTATGCGCGACCGGCGTGCCACCGCCGTTCTGGTGCGCGACGGCGAGCGCACCGGCATCCTCACGGGCACCGATCTGCGCGACCTGGTGGTGCTGGACGGCCGCCCGGTGAGCGAACCGGTGGGGCCGCTGGCCCGCTACAGTCTGATCACGTTGGACGCCGACGACCCGCTGTTCAACGCGCTTCTCCTGATGACCAAGCATTCGGTGCGGCGCATCGTCGTCACCGAACAGGGGGCGGTGACCGGCGTGCTGGAGCAGATCGACCTGCTGGGCGCCCTGTCCAACCATTCCCGGGTGGTGGCGCTGCGGGCGGAGCGCGCCGACGATCCGGAGGACCTGGCGCGCGCCAGCCACGACACCATCGGGCTGATCCGCACTCTGCACGCCACCGGCGTCAAGGTGCCCTTCATCGCCGATCTGGTGACCGAGCTGAACCGCAAGATCTTCCGCCGCCTGTTCGAACTGCTGGCGCCGCCGGACCTGCTGGCCAACGCGTGCCTGATCGTCATGGGCAGCGAGGGGCGGGGGGAGCAGTTGCTGAAGACGGACCAGGACAACGGCCTGATCCTGCGCGACGGCTACACCTGTCCGGACCTGGAGCGGATCACCGCCGAATTCACCCGCCACCTCGTCGCCTTCGGCTATCCGCCGTGCCCCGGCGACATCATGGTGTCGAACCCCGCCTGGGCGCGGCCGCTCTCCGGCTACAAGGAATCGGTGTTCCGCTGGATCCACCGGCCGGACGAGTCGGCGCCGCTGAACCTGGCGATCTTCTACGACGCGCAGGCGGTGGCCGGCGACGCGGCGCTGCTGGACGAGGCGCGTCGCTACCTGCTGGATCATGTGCAGGACAACCAGGGCTTCTTCTTCCAGTTCGCCCGGCCGGTGCTGGCCTTCGACACGCCGACGGGCCTGTTCGGCGGTCTGTTCGAACGGCGCGGCGGCCAGACGCTGGACATCAAGAAGGCGGGCATCTTCCCGCTGGTGCACGGGGTGCGCGCGCTCGCCCTGGAAAAGCATCTGGGCGAGACCAACACGCTGGCGCGCATCTGGGCGCTGGCCGACCGCGGCGCCCTCGACCGCCCCTTCGCGGCGGAGCTGGCCGAGACCTTCACGGTGCTGTCCACCCTGCGCCTGAAGGCCCGCATCGACACCGAGCAGGGGGGCCCCGGCGGGGCCATCGACAACACCGTCCGCACGGCGGAGATGTCACGGCTCGACCGCGACCGCTTCAACGATTGCCTGGCCGTGGTCAAGTCGTTCAAGCAATTCATCTCCCACCACTTCCACCTGAATCTGCACTGAGGGGAGGCGGCGATGCTGAGCGACCTGAAGGCGCGCCTGACCGGCCAGAGGCTGAGCGACCCGGCCTACGCCTTCCTGCTGGAACCGGCGGCCGGGGCCGAGCCGGTGGCCCTGCAGATCGAGGCGACGTCGCGCGACGCCGCCCGCGCCGACCTGCGGGCGGTGGCGGCGGTGCCCATCCGGGGCCACCGCATCCTGGCCAGCGGCGCGCTGCGGCTGAGCTTCTGGCCGACCGAACCGGCGGAACCGGCGCTGGACCGTCTGCTGCGCTTCGTCGCCAACCGGCCGCTGGTCGGCCACGACCTGGATTTCACCCTGGGCGTTCTGGACCGCATGGTCCAGCCGATGATCGGCATCGCCTTGCCCAACCCGCGCATCGAGGTGTCGGGCCTCTATTACGACCGCAAGCGGCGCAGCGCCACCCGGGCGGCCATCGACCTGCGCCTCGACGCCATCCTGCGCGATCTCGACCTGCCGGTGCCCGACGACGGCACCGCCTACGCCGCCGCGCTGGCGGCGGCCATGGCGTACCTGCGTTTGCAGTGACCGGACCGGCGGCGTCGGGCCGCCGCGTCAGGCCAGTTGTTCGCGGGTGACCCAGAACACCTCGCCGAAGCTGCCGGCGGTTTCCAGCCACAGGAACTCGATGTCGGGGAACTCCGCCTCCAGCGCCTCGCGGCCGCTGCCGAACTCGCACAGCAGCCCGCCGTCGGGCGTCAGGTGCCTGGGGGCTTCCTTCAGGATGCGCCGCACGATGTCCAACCCTTCCCGCCCGCCGCCGGCCAGCGCCATGGCGGGTTCGTGGCGGAACTCCGGCGGCAGGGCCGCCATGGCGTCGGCGGCCACGTAGGGCGGGTTGGTGAGGATGACGTCGTAGCGGCGGTTCTTCAGCGGCTTGAACAGGTCGCCCTGGTGCAGGGTGATGCGGTCGGCGAAGCCGCTGTCGTCCACGTTGCGCCGCGCCACCTCCAGCGCGTCGGCCGACAGGTCGACGGCGTCGATGCGGGCCTCCGGGAAGATGGTGGCGGCGAGGATGGCGAGGCAGCCGGACCCGGTGCACAGGTCCAGCACGCTCTCCACCGCCGTCGGGTCCTCCACCAGGGTGAAGTCGTCGCCGCCGAACAGATCGGAGAACAGCAACTCCCCGATGTAGGAGCGCGGCACGATCACCCGCTCGTCCACATAGAAGGGGATGCCCTGGATGTAGGCGCGGCGGGTCAGGTAGGCCGCGGGCTTGCGGGTGGTCACCCGCGCCTCGATGATCCCCGCCACGGCGCTGCGTTCCGGCGCGGTCAGCCGGGCGTCCAGATAGGGTTCGAGCTGGTCGATGGGCAGGTGCAGGGTCTCCAGCACCAGGAACACCGCCTCGTCATAGGCGGTCGCGGTGCCGTGCCCGAAGGCGATGTCGGCGGCCCGGAAACGGCTGACGGCGTGGCGGATGAAGTCGCGGACGGTCAGCAGTTCGGCGGCGGCGGTGGCGGAATCGATGTCGGTCACGGGCGGGCACCGCGGATGGTGGTGGACACGCCGGATGTACCAGTTCGACCCGCGCGCCGTCCATCCTCCGAACGCCCCTCCCGTGGCCGCGGTCAGGCACAGCGCTGGCCGGGCTCGGTCGGGGACAGGACGACGGGCAGAACGACCACGCCGGCCCCCGCCGGCTCGCCCGCCGCAGCGCCGTGGCACAGCCGCTCGAAGGCTTCCGCGTGGCGGCGGGTCTCGGCGTGGAAGGCCATCATCCGCCGCAGATCGGCCAGCGCGCCCGCGGCATCGCGGGTGGCGTCGGCATGGCCGGCCTGCTCCGCCAGGCGGGCGTCGGCTTCCGGCGTGCGGGGCAGGGTCAGGATCTCGGCCATCGGGGTCCTCCTTCGTTCGACCCGCCCATACAAGCACATTAACGACTTGTTAGCCAAACGTTAAGGAGCCGTTAACCATGTGATCTTGTTGAGGCGCAGCGTCAGCGCGGGCGCTGCGCCTCGGCCAGCAGCCGGGCGCCGATGTAGCCGCGCTGGCCGTTGCGGCCGCGGATGCGGTACCAGCCGTCGTTCCCGCCGGACACCACGGTCACCGTGTGGCCCTTTTCCAGCACGTCCAGGATCGGTGCGCCGCAGGACGGGGCGGCGCGGATGTAGGCGTCGGTCAGCGCCCGCGCCACCGTCCCCGGCGGTGCGATGCGCAGCGGCGGCGGCGGCAGGCCGTCGGGGATCTGGCACAGGCCGGTCACCCCGTCGGCCGAATCGGCGCGCGGCTTCGGGGTCGCCGACGGCGCCGGCCTGCGATCGGTGAGGTAACCCGACGAGACGTAGCCCGCCGGCCGGCCGTTGCGGGCCACCCGCGTCCAGCCCGGCGGCGCTCCGGGGAGAGCCCGCAGCGCTTCGCCTTCCGGCAGGCCGTCGAGGATGGCGGAATCCCGCCGCGGCGCCGCCCGCAGCCAGACCTCGCGCGCCACCCAGACGGGGCGTCCGGCCGGCCCCGGGGGTGCGGGTTGTGTCGGCTGTGCCGTCGGTGCGGGGCGCGGGGTCGGAACGGGGGGCGGGGCGGCGGGGGGAGGCGCCGGCCTCGCGGTTGCCGCCGGTGCCGCGGGGGTCGGCTTCGGCACCGGCACCGGCACCGGCGCAGCCGTCGCCGCGGGTGGCGGCGGGGGTGGGGGCGGTGCGACGGTGGGCGGCGGTGGCGCCGGCCGCGCCGGAGCGGGGCGGGGCGGAGGCGGTTCGGCCGCCGGCGCGGTGGCGACGGGGGGCCGTGCCGGCACCGGCTCCACCGGAGGCGGCTCCACGCGTGGCGCGGGGCGCTCGGCCGGCCGCGCCAGGGGGGCCAGCAGAACGTCGGGCTGCGGCGCCGGCCAGACGATGCGCGGCGGCGGGCTCCCGTCGCTGCCGGGTGGCAGGACGGGGGTGAGGCGCGGCGGTACCGGATCGGGCGGCGGGCGCGGGGTGAATCGCTCCTCGTCCGCGGCTGCTGCTGCGGCGGCGCCCGGCGCCAGGGCCAGGGCCAGGGCCAGGGCCGGCAGGATCAGGCGGGCGGCGCGACGAGCCATTGCCAGGGTCAATCCAGGGTGACCCGCGCCACCAGCGTCGGCAGCGTCTGGCAACGGAACAGCCCGTCGAGCGTCATCTGCTCGCTCAGGCGCAGGGTCAGCCCGCAGCCGTAGGCGTGCAGCGCCAGTTCCGTCTGGGCGAGCTGGCCCGAGGCGGTGGAGGGCCGGGCGATGCTGTAGCCGGGCGCTCCCATGGTGCCCACCAGCGCGCCGGAGACGGCGTTGAACGACGCCACCTCCACCGTCAGCGGCCCCAGATTGTGCAGCACCGTTTCCGACTGCGGGTCCTCGCGGGTGGCGAAGAGCTGCACCGGTATGATGCGTTTGCGCGCCATCCAGTCGCGCAGGGCCAGCCCGGCCAGCACCGGGTCGCGGCTTTTCAGCGCCGCTTCGACGGCCAGCTTGCGCAGGGCGGTGTCGTTGCCCCCCAGCGCCGCCTCGAAGGCCGCGATCTGCCCCGGCCGGTCGCCGCCGGTGAGCCGGGCCCGCAGATCGGTGATCTGCGCCGCCCGCGCCGCAACGGCGTGCCGCTCCCGCTCCGCCCGTTCGGCCTCCGCCGTGGCGGCGGCGATCTGTTCGGCCAGCAGCGTCTCCTCGCGTTCGCGGCGCGCCCGCTCGTCGGCGAAGCGCTGCTCGGCTTCCGCGGTGCGGCGCGCGCGCAGCTCCCGCGCCTCGTCGGTGCCGGCGACGACGGTGTGCCCCGGCAGTTCGCTCAGCGGCCGGCCGATACCGTCCAGCACGTCGGGATTGTCGGGTGCCAGCACCGGGACCGCGCCGTCCCCCGCCGCCGAGGCGGTGCCGGTCAGGATCTTCTCCAGCCCCGGCCGGGCAACGGGACTGACCACAGTGAACGGACCGTCCTGCTGTTCGACCGTGAAGGTCGGCCGGGTCAGGCGCAACCGCGCCCGGAACCGCACGCTGCCGGGGTCGGCGGCGGCGTCCAGGGTCACGTCCTCGACGCTCCACAGATCGGGCACCGCGCGGGTGATCGCCAGGTGGACCGCGTCGGGGGCGGGGCGGGTCGCGGCCGGCGGCGTCACCGCCTCCGCGGCGGCCGCCGCCGGCACCGGACCGGCCGCGGCCAGCCCCGCCGCCAGCACCGCCGCCGCCCCCCACACCGCTGCCGGCCACCCCATCGCCCACCTCGTGCCGTTTCCTCCGCACCCCGGCGGAGTCCCCCGTTCGGCTACTGGTACGGCGAAGCGGTGGCGATTGGAAGCGCCATTTGCCGGTTTGCAGACGGCTCCGGCGGGCCGCTGCGCAGCTTCGGCGGGCCGGTGCGGCGGGGGATCCCGTTCGTTTTATCCCTCCTGTGTCGCCGCGCGCGACCGATGGTCGAATTCTTCATGGCGGGCACACGCCCGTTGTTCTATTCTGACACACATACGGATGCAGTTCGTGCCCGGGGGTGGCACGGGGCGGGGCGTCCGGGACGGAACGGGGGAGAGGCACCGCGCACCATGCCGAGTTCTGGGTCGAATTCCGGTGATTGGAAGGAGCAGTCGACGCTGATCTGCCGCAACGTGACGGTCAATGGCCGCCGCACGAGCCTGCGCATGGAGCCGCAGCTCTGGGATTCCCTGAAGGAGATTTGCGATCGCGAGGACCTGACGCTCAACGAACTGTGCACCGAGATCGATTCGCGCCGCGGCGAGGCCAATCTCACCGCGTCGATCCGGGTCTTCATCGTCAGTTACTTCCGCGCCGCGTTGCGGCCGCGATCGCGCCCGTCGAAAACGGGCCTGGAGGAGCCGGCGCAACCCGATCTGGATGGCCGTCCGCAGCCCGCCGACCGCGGTGACCTGCTGGACCTGGCCCTGGCCGAGGCCGTGCCCCTGCCCGAGGACCCGCGCAACCGCCGCCGCCGCTGAGGGGCAGAAGGCGCCGACCGGCTTACCAGACGAGTCGGGGCAGGGCCCAGGCGGGCAGATGGCCCGACGCCTCGATGGCGGCGGCCAGCCGCTCGGGATCGGCGGGGGCGCCCCTGGCGCCGCCCAGCTCCTCGTGGTGGATGCCGCCGGTGACCAGGGCGGCGTCGATGCCCGCGGCGTTGGCCCCGGCCACGTCGGTGCGCAGGCTGTCGCCCACCGCCAGGATGCGGCGCTTGTTGGCAATGCCCATCAGGGCGAAGCAGCGCTCGTAGACCGGGGCGTGCGGCTTGCCATGGTGGAACACGGTTCCCCCCATGGCCTCGTAGCGGGCGGCGAGCGTGCCGGCGCAGATGACCATCCGCTCGCCCACCATCACCACCAGGTCGGGATTGGCGCACAGCATCGGCAGACCGCGGGCGATGCAGGCTTCCAGGGCGGGGACATAGTCGTCCAGCCCTTCGTCGAAGTCGACGATGCCGGTGTTGAGGACGAAGTCCGCCTCCTCCGGCCGGTCGGCGAGCGTGTAGGGCAGACCTTCGTAGACGTCGGCGTCGCGGTCCGGCCCCATGTGGTAGAGCCGGGTGCCCAGCGCCGCGTGCCAGGGATCGTTCCGGTCCCGCAACGCCTCATACGCCGCTTCGCCGGAGGTCATGACGTACCGGTAACGGTCGCGCCCGATGCCCATCCCGGCCAGCTTGGCGATCACCCCGTCGGTGCGCCGCGGCGCGTTGGACAGCAGGCACAGCCGCTTGCCCGCCGCGGTCAGGCGGTCCAGGCACTCCTCCACGCCGGGATAGGGGCGCTCGCCGTCGTGGATGACACCCCAGAGGTCGAGGATCATTCCATCGTAACGATCGACGATGGCGGACATGCCGGCGATCTGCGGAACGAGGTGCATGGCGCGGCCTTCGGGGCGGTGGGGCGGGCGCGCCTTTAAAGCACGGTTGCGGTGCGAAAGAAAGGATCCGGCCGGTGGGTCCGCCCGGGGGCGGTGCTGCGCCGGCCATCGCCCCCGGTCCGCAGCCTTCCGGAGCACGCCCCCCGAATCGGCGAGAGGCGGCGGTGCTGCGCCGGGATCCGGCCATGGCGAGTCGCATCGCCGAGGTTCCGGACGGGGCGGCGCCGCCCGGCCCTTGAATCAGCCGGCCAATGGCCGTACATTGATGCAAAGGAGAACGGACATGGCGGAAGCCCGACGCAAGCCCACGAGCGGGCGCACGCGCGCCGAACGGCTGGAGGCGCGGGTGACGGCCGAGCAGAAGGCGCTGATCGAGCACGCCGCCGCCCTCCAGGGACGGACGGTAACCGACTTCGTGTTGACCAGCGTGCAGGACGCGGCCCGCCGCGCCATCGAGGATCACCGGCGTCTTGACCTGTCGGTGCGCGACGCCCGGGCGTTCGTGGACGCGCTGCTGAACCCGCAGCCGGTCAACGACCGCCTGCGCGACACCGTGCGCCGGTACCGCGACGCCACCGGCGTGTGACCCGCGTGACGACGGAACGGGACGCCGCTCCGCGGGTCGAGCCGCTGCGGCCCCACCACGACCGGGCGGCGTTCGACTGCGGCGTCGAGCCGCTCGACCGCTATTTCCGATCGCAAGCGGGGCAGGACGCGCGGCGCAATCTTGCCGCGCCCTTTGTCCTGGTGCTGTCGAACGGCACCGTTGCCGGCTACTACACCCTGTCGGCAACCGCCGTTCCCCTGCCCGAACTGCCGCCGGAGATCGTCCGCAAGCTGCCACGCTATCCCCTGGTGCCCGCAACCCTGCTGGGCCGCCTGGCGGTTGACCGACGCCTGCGTGGCCGCGGCTTCGGCCGCTTCCTGCTCGCCGACGCGCTCTTCCGCTCGGTGCGCAGCGAGATCGCCTCCTTCGCCGTCATCGTCGAGGCCAAGGATGATGAGGCCCGCCGCTTCTACGAACGCGAAAGCTTCCTGCCGTTTCCCGACCAGCCGCGGCGCCTGTTCCGGCCGATGGCGGATGTGGCTGCATTGTTCGGGTAGCGACAGGGCCGAACAGCGCAGGGGCGGCGGGTCAGCCGATCAATCGTGGCCGGAACCGGTGGGCGATGGTCGGCCAAAGCTGAATCGGCCCCGAAGGGGCAATTTCAATGCCTTGACAGGAAATTATCGGGAAAATTGGAGCGGGCGAAGGGATTCGAACCCTCGACCCCAACCTTGGCAAGGTTGTGCTCTACCCCTGAGCTACGCCCGCGCTCCGTGCCGTCCGCGCCCGTCCGTCCCCGGTGGGGAGGGGGTGCCCGGCGTGCGGCGGACTATACAGATCGGCCGACGCAATGCAAGCGTCATGTTGGCGCTTTCCCGGGATGGCTGGACGGACCCCGGTGCCGCGGGGTAAAAGTCCGCTCATGTCCCACGGTGATCACACCCCGCCGCCTCCGCCCCTGCCGACGTCGCCGGACCAGCTCCTGGCGCGGCTGGAGGCGCTGGGCATCGCCACCGCCACCCACGCCCACCCGCCGCTGTTCACGGTGGAGGAGAGCAAGGCCCTGCGCGGTGAACTGCCCGGCGGCCATTGCAAGAACCTGTTCCTGAAGGACCGCAAGGGCGCCTTCTGGCTGGTGGTGGCGCTGGAGGACGCGCCGGTGGCGCTCAACAGCTTCGACAAGGTCATCGGCTCCGCCCGCCTGTCCTTCGCCTCGGCCGACCGGCTGTGGGAAGTGCTGGGGGTGCGGCCGGGGTCGGTCACGCCCTTCGCCCTGATCAACGACACGCACCGGCGCGTCAGCGTCGTCCTGCAACAGGCGATGCTGGAGCACGACCCGCTCAACTACCATCCGCTCAGCAACGATCGCACCACGGCGATCGGCGCGGCCGACCTCCTGCGCTTCATCCGCGCCTGCGGGCACGACCCCCGCATCGTCGACTTCGGCCGGGAGGGCGGCGGATGAACCCTCACTTGTTCGCGGGCGCCGTCGCGCTCATGTAATCACCCAGTCTTGAAACGGGATAGTGACAGCCATGTTCTCTCCGCCGCCCGCCAACTCCGGTGCCTTCGGGGCCGCCCCCGCCGCCGCCGGCGACCTGATCAAGGACAGCAGCGACCGCACCTTCATGGCCGACGTGATCGAGGCGTCGCGCACGGTCCCGGTGATCGTCGATTTCTGGGCTCCCTGGTGCGGACCCTGCAAACAGCTCGGCCCCGTGCTGGAGAAGGTGGTCCGCGCCGCCAAGGGCGCGGTCCGCATGGTCAAGATCGACACCGACAAGAACCCGATGATCGCGCAGCAGCTTCGCGTGCAGTCGATCCCCGCGGTCTACGCCTTCTTCCAGGGACGGCCGGTCGACGCCTTCGTCGGCGCCCAGCCGGAGTCGCAGATCAAGCAGTGGGTGGACCGCCTGATCAAGGCGGCCGGCGGGGCGGCCGGCGGCGACGACCTCGGCGCCGTGCTGGAAGAGGCGCTGGCCCACGCCCGCCAGGCGCTGGACGCCGGCGACGCGGCGGCGGCGGCCGACATCTACGGCCAGATCCTGCAGCACGACCCGGCGCACGCCGCGGCCTACGCCGGCATGGTGCGCTGCCTGATCGCCATGAAGGACCTGGCCCGCGCCCGCGAGATGATCGCCGCCGCCCCGGCGGAACTGGCCAAGTCCCCGGAGCTGGCCGCCGCCACCAGCGCCATCGACGTGGCCGAGCAGGCGCAGGCCGTCGGCCCGGTGACCGAACTGATGGAACGGCTGGCCCGCGACAAGAACGACCACGAGGCGCGCTACGACCTGGCCATGGCGCTCTACGCCGCCGGCAAGCGCGAGGCGGCGGTGGACGAGCTGCTGGAACTGGTGCGCCGCGACCGCACCTGGAACGAGGACGCCGCGCGCAAGCAGCTCGTCAAGCTGTTCGAGGCGTTCGGCCCCACCGACCCGCTGACGGTGCAGTCCCGCCGCAAGCTGTCGACCATCCTGTTCAGCTAAGGTCCTGTTCGGGGCGGAAGCGGGCTCTATGTTAGTGCCATGAGCCGGAGCCCGTTCCCCCCGATCCCGGAGCGTCTGCCCGAGACGCTCGCCGTCTTCCCCCTGGCCGGGGTGATGCTGCTGCCGCGGTGCCGGTTGCCGCTGAACATCTTCGAGCCGCGCTATCTCGCCATGGTCGGCGACGCCCTGGCCGGCGACCGCATGATCGGCATGATCCAGCCGGCCGACCCGGCCGCGCGCGGCACCGCGCCGGCCCTGTACGGCACCGGCTGCGCCGGGCGCATCACCGGGTTCTCGGAAACCGACGACGGCCGCTTTCTCATCACCCTGACCGGGGTCAGCCGCTTCACCGTGGTGCGGGAGGTGGAAGGGGTGTGCGGCTATCGCCGCGTGACCCCCGCGTGGGAGGGCTTCACCGCCGATCTGGACCCGGGGGACCCCGACGCGCGGGGCTCCGGCGCCTTCGACCGGCCGCGCCTGCTGCGGGGGTTGAAGCACTATCTGCGGGTCCAGGGCCTGTCGGTCGACTGGCAGGCCATCGAATCGACACCCGACGAACGGCTGATCAACTCCCTGGCGATGATCTGCCCCTTCGTGCCGAGCGAGAAACAGGCATTGCTGGAGGCGCCCGGCCTGGGCGACCGCGCGAAGCTCTTGATCGCGCTGATCGAGATGGCCATTCTCGGCTGTCGCGACGGCGACTGCGCGGCCCACCGCCATTAGCCGCCCCCCGTTCGCGACCCCATTCCCTTCGCCAAGGACGAGACGCCCCATGAGCGCACCCGGCAGCGCACCCAACCCCGACCAGACCGGAGCCTCCGACGGCGCGGCCGCCGACGCCCGCGGGCGCGTCGACCGCAAGCTGCTGGAGATCCTGGTCTGCCCGCTGACCAAGGGCCCGCTGCGCTACGACGCCGAGCGCGGCGAACTGGTCAGCGAACGCGCCGGCCTCGCCTATCCCATCCGCGACGGCATCCCGATCATGCTGGTGGACGAGGCGCGCCGCCTCGACGACGCGGCCGGCGGAACGGGGGATTGAGCCATGACCGGAACGGAACCGCAGGGCATGGATGACACCGGGGGCACCCGCTTCTGGCCGGTCGAGGTCCGCTTGGTGAAGGACGAGAAGCGGCTGGAGGTCGCGTTCGACAACGGGCGCACCTTCTCCTACCCCGCCGAATACCTGCGGGTGCTCAGCCCGTCGGCCGAGGTGCAGGGGCACGGGCCGGGGCAGAAGGTCACCCAGTGGGGCAAGCGGCACATCGGTATCATGCGTCTGGAGCCGGTGGGCCACTACGCCGTGCGCATCCACTTCGACGACCTGCACGACAGCGGCATCTACACCTGGTCGTACCTGTACGAGCTGGGCGAGGACCGCGACCGGCTGTGGGCGGAATACCTGGCCGAGTTGGAGGCCAAGGGTCTGAGCCGGGAGCCCCGGGTGCAGTGGTCCGCCTCGGAGTCGTGAACCGGCTCGCCGCCGCGCGGGCGCTGATCGTCTTCGACCTGGAGTACACGGCCTGGGAGGGCTCCCGGGAACGGCGCTGGACCGGGCCGGGGGAGCACCGGGAGGTGGTGCAGTTCGGCGCCGTCCGCGTCGTCCCGGCCGAGGGGTTCGCCGAAACGGCCGCCCTGTCGGTGCTGGTGCACCCCCGGGTGAACCCGCGGCTCAGCGCTTACTTCACCGGCCTGACCGGCATCACGCAGGAGCGGCTGGAGAGCGAGGGCGTGCCGTTCCCCGACGGGCTGGCGCGCTTCACCGCCTTCGCCGCGGGAGCCGACGCCCTTCTGTGCAACGGCGCCGACGCGGAGGTGATCGCCGAGACCTGCGGCCTCAACGGCATGGCAACGCCCTTCGCCGGAACGCCGGTGATCGACGCCGGCCCCCTGTTGGCCGAGGCCGCCGGGCGCCCCGGGGCGCGGCTTTCCAGCGGCACCCTGCACACCTACATTCCGGGGGTGCCCGATCTCGGCGCCCACGACGCCCTGGCCGACGCCCGGATGGTGGCGGCGGCGGTACGAATTGCGCTGTCCCGGCAATCGCGTGAATCCGGTTGCGCATTTCCGTAAAAATTGATACAAATTGCTTACAGAAGCAGGCAGCGCACCGAACCGCGGGAGGCGCCGATGACCGTCCCTTTTGCCGTCCCCGCACGGTGGTCCGTCGACGATCGCATCGACCACCGCCATCAGGCGGCCCGCCGGCGCATCGCCCAACGGGTGATCCGGGCGCTCGACCGTCGCCGGACCCGGCGCCGCGGCCTTGCCCGCGCTGCCCTCGCGGTCGCCGTGGTGGTTCTCGGCGTGCTGCTGGTCGGGGTGGGCCGCAAGGCGGCCGTCCTGATCGCCGCCCCCGGCCCCGCCTCCCTTCCGCTTCTTGCGGATGGCCCCTCCTTTGGCTAGGCTCCGGGCCTGACGGGGGGCGGAAGGGAGGTCGGGACGGGGGTGGCCGCTGTCAGGGCAGGATGACGACGTACTGCTTGGTGGTGGTTTCCACCACCTCCCAGGTCCCTTCGAAGCCCGGCTCCAGCACGAAGCTGTCGCCCGCGCGCACCGTCCACGACCGGCCGTCGGTGTGGGTAATGACGCTGGTGCCTTCGGTGATCCGGCAATGCTCCCACTCGTCATAGCGGATGCGCCAGACCCCCGGGGTGCAGGACCAGACCCCGGCGAAGCGCTTGCCGTCCGCCGATTCGTAGGCGTTGCGGGTGGTGAACACGGGGGTGCCGGCGATGATGCGGCCGGGGTCCGGCCCCCCGGTTTCGACGGCCGCGACCGCCGGGTCGAGCAGGGTGAAGGGCACGGGCGCATCGGTCATGGTCGGAACTCCTCCAGCAGGGCGGGCAGGGCGCGCAGCGTGTCGATGCGGCGGTAGCCGTCGGCGGGCGGCTTGGCCTCCTCATGCGCCCAGGTGACGTGATAGGGCACGTGCACGGCGTGGCCGCCGGCCTCCAGCACCGGCAGCACGTCGGAACGCACGGAGTTGCCGACCATCAGGAAGCGCCGGGGATCGACGCCGTGGCGGTCCAGGATGCGGCGGTAGGTCGCCGCGTCCTTCTCGCTGACGATCTCCACCGCGGCGAAACGCTCCGCCAGGCCGGAGCGTGCCACCTTGCTCTCCTGGTCGAACAGGTCGCCCTTGGTGATCAGCAGCAGGCGGTGACGGCCGGCCAGCGCGTCCAGCGCCGCCTCCACCCCGTCCAGCAGCTCCACGGGGTGGGCGAGCATGGTTTTGCCGAAGGCCACCAGCGTGGCGATGTCGTGGCCGGAGACTCGCCCGTCGGTGACGTCGATGGCGGTCTCGATCATCGACAGCACGAAGCCCTTGATGCCGTAGCCGTAGAACCGCAGATTCGCCCGCTCCACGTCGAGCAGCCGGCGGTTCAGCGTTTCCGGGTCGGCGGCGTGGCCCAGCAGGGTGCGGAACCGGTCCTGCGTCATCGAGAACAGGGACTCGTTGTGCCACAGCGTGTCGTCGCCGTCGAAGCCGATGGTGTCGATCATGGTGGGCGGGTCCGCGAGGGATCAGGGGCGACTCCGCGACGGAATCGGCGCCAGCCTACACCGGAACCGCCGCCGGCAGCGCGGCAAAACGCAGCGCAACACCGGGGTGCATGGGATATTCCCGGGACAGCCATGGGAAACCGGCACCCCCGATATGCTCCGATAGGGGTGGCGGGCGGGGGAGGGAGGGAGTAATTTTATTTCCATCACGAACCGAGCACCGGGCGCCGATCGGCGCCCCCCGAAGCGAACGACGGACTCATCAGATCATGTCAATGGCACTGCATTCGGCCCATGGGGGCCGGGGCTCGCTGACCGCTGCGATGGCGAACGGGCTGGACCATGTCCTGGACACCCTGGCGCTGTGGCGGCACCGGGTCACCACCCGCCGGGAACTCTCCCGGTTGGACGAGCGCATGATGCGCGACATCGGCGTGTCGCCCCTCGACGTCGAGGTGGAGACGGCGAAGCACTTCTGGCAGGAGTGATCCGGGTCCGGCGCCCGGGCAGCGTGCCGCGCACCGGTCACAAGACAAAGGCCGCTTCCCCCGGGTCAGGGGCGAGCGGCCTTTTTCTTGTGTTCGGGAGAGCGGGCGGCGGGGCGCATCGGCCCCGCCCCTTCGATCACTGCCACGGCATCGATCGGCCGTATCAGATGCAGTACTGCTGCAGGGGCGCGAAGCCGTTGAAGCACACCGCGGCATAGGTCGTGGTGTAGGCGCCGGTGGCGTGGATGCGCACACGGTCGCCCGCCTTCAGGTCGGCCGGCATGCGGTACTCGGCACGCTCGTACAGCACGTCGGCGCTGTCGCAGGTGGGGCCGGCCAGGATCACCGGCTCCGCCGCGGCGTCGCTGCCGTCGTCGCCCAGCACCTCGATGGGGTACTGGATGGCCTCGTCCATGGTCTCGGCCAGGCCGCCGAACTTGCCGATGTCCAGATAGACCCAGCGCTTGCGGTCGGTGGCCGACTTGCGCGACACCAGCACCACCTCGCTCTCGATCACGCCCGCGGAGCCGACCATACCGCGGCCGGGCTCGACGATGGTCTCGGGCAGGTGGTTGCCGAAGTGGCGGCGCAGGCTGTCGAAGATTGCCTGCCCGTAGGCCTGCGAGTTCGGCACGTCGGAGCGGTAGCGGGTCGGGAAGCCGCCGCCCAGGTTGATCATGCCGAGGTCGATGCCCAGCACCTCCAGCTCACGGAAGAGCTGCGCCACCTCGAAGATCGCGCGGTCCCACTGGGTCAGGTCCTTCTGCTGGGAGCCCACGTGGAACGACACGCCCCACGGCTCCACCCCCATGCCCCGGGCCTTGATCAGCAGCTCGCGCGCCATCGGCAGATCGCAGCCGAACTTGCGCGACAGCGGCCACTCCGCCCCCTCGCCCGAGGTCAGGATGCGGCAGAAGACGCGCGCTCCCGGTGCGGCGCGGGAAATCTTCTCCAGCTCCGCCTCGCTGTCGTAGGCGAACAGGCGCACGCCCAGCTCGAAGGCGCGGCGGATGTCCGCTTCCTTCTTGATGGTGTTGCCGTAGGAGATGCGGTCGGGCGTGCAGCCGGCGGCCAGCACCATCTCGATTTCCGGCACGCTGGCGGTGTCGAAGGCCGAGCCCAGGCCGGTCAGCAGGCGCAGGATCTCCGGCGCCGGGTTGGCCTTGACGGCGTAGAAGATCCGCGCGTCGGGCAGGGCGTCCGCCAGCGCGTGGTAGTTCTGCTCCACCACGTCGAGGTCAACGACGAGGCACGGGGTCTGCGGGCGTCGCTCCTCGAAGAAGCGCGCAATCTTTTCGGTCATCCCAGTCTCCCGGACACAAGATGATTATGGACGAATCGGTGATGTGGAGTCGGGTACGGAGCGGCCGAACGCGCCGTTGCAGACCGTGCAATCAGGCAACGGTCAGGCGTTCAGGCCGCCCATACTGGACCGGCCGGGTGTCGGCCGTGTACCGGGAGAACCGGTGAGAGGACGGGAATTTCGAAGACGGGTGGACCGTCGGGGCCCACCGACAACAACATCAACCATCGTAACCTCCAAGACGCCGCCTTGCTTAAGGGACGGTCGGGGATCACGCGTTACGTCGTTGCATAACCACGTCGTCCGTCGGGGGGATCCCATGAGAACGAGGGCGGGCCAGCGGCACGTGCGCTTGCGAGTTCGCGTTACATAAATCGAACCGCCGGCCGTTTAAAGTGAAAAATCCGCAGGGCCGGTGAAAAAAATGAGCGTGCCGCGGGGGACTCGCCCCTGGCACGAAAACCGGAGAAACGTCATGGACTTGGCCCTGACCATACCGCTGGACGAGGTGGCGCTGCGCCTGGGCCTGGCGGCGCTGTGCGGCGCCCTGCTGGGGGTGGACCGGGAGGTGCGCGGCAAGGACGCCGGCCTGCGCACCCACACCCTGGTTTCCGTCAGCGCCGCCGCCACCACCCTGGTGGCGCTGGAGATGTACGGCGCCCTGGACGGCGGGCGCGGCGATCTTGATCCGATCCGCGTCATCCAGGGCCTGGCGCAGGCCATCGGCTTCATCAGCGCCGGCGTCATCATCCGGCGCGGCGCCGACGTCCACGGCGCCACCACCGCCGCCGTGATCTGGATCGCCGGGGCGCTGGGCATCGCCTGCGGTGCCGGCATCTACGCCGTGGCGCTGATGGCCACCGTCATCAGCCTGGCCGTGCTGATCGGGCTCAAGCCCCTGGAGCGGCGCCTGTTCCGCCAGCGGCCCGGTGACGAATGAAGGTGAAGGCCGTCGCTGCCGCCAGCAGGGCCATCACGGCGATGGCTGCCGCCATCGGCACCGGCGTGCCGTCGTGCAGGTGGCCGACGAGGATGCCCACCGCTGCCCCCACCCCCATCTGGACGAAGCCCAGCAGGGCCGACGCCAGCCCCGCCATGGTGGGGTAGGGGCCGACGGCGGCGGCCATGGAGTTGGGCAGGGTCATCCCGGTGCCGAACAGGAACAGGGCGGTGGGGACGATGATGGCCGGCACCGAGATGATTCCGGCCGCGGCCAGGGCGAACCCCGTCAGACCGGCGGCGGCCGACACCAGCGTGCCGGCGCGCATCATCCGCTCCGTTCCCAGCCGCCCGCTGATCCGCCCGGCGACGTAGGAGCCACCCATGTAGCCCAGCACCACCGCGCCGAAGCTGGCCCCGTACTCCCCCGGCGACAGGCCCAGCCCGTTCACCAGCACGAAGGACGATCCGGAGATGAAGGCGAAGATGCCGCTGTAGGAGAAGGCGGACGTCAGCACGCAGCCGACATAGGTACGGTTGCCCAGGAGCGTGAGGTAGTTCCTCAGCAGCCGCGCCGGGCGCAGCGCCTCGGGATCGCGGTGGACGTTGGTTTCCGCCAGCAGCATCAGCACGGCCGCCAGGACGGCCACCGCGATCAGCGTCAGCACCACGAAGTTCGACCGCCAGCCGAACACCTCGATCAGGGCGCCGCCCAGCACGGGCCCGACCGCCGGAGCCAGCGCCATGGCCATGGTCATGTAGGCCAGCACCGTGGCCGCGCGGTCGCGGCCGAACACGTCGCGCACGATGGCGCGCGCCACCACCGGCCCGCAACACGCCCCCAGCGCCTGGACGAAGCGTGCGGCGATGAGCTGCTCGATCGTCGTCGCCAGGGTGCAGGCGGCGCTGGCCGCCAGGAAGATGGCCACCCCACCGATCAGCACCGGGCGGCGGCCGAACCGGTCGGCCAGCGGCCCGTACACCAGCATCGACACCGCGAAGCCCACCAGGAAGACGGACAGCGTCAACTGCACGGTGGCGATGTCCGACTCGAACACCCGCACCAGGGTTGGCAGCGAGGGCAGGTAAAGGTCGGTCGACAGCGGCCCGAAGGCGACGAGGGCCGTCAGCAGCACGCGCACGGCGAGGGAATCGGAACGGGGCATGCGGGAAGTGTATCCGCCTGAAGTGGCACCACCCCCCATCGAGCCACATCACGCCGCGCCGGCAAAGCCCCCTTGGGTGCGGCGCATGGCTGCCCTGCCCCGCCTCCGTTTCAGCGGCCGATCAATGTGGCTCGTCTTCGCCGTTCGGGGATTCGTTGAGCAACGTGGCGGTGTCGCTCAGCAGCGTGGGCTGTTCGGCGAGAAACGCCTTTGCCTCACGCGCCGCAGCTTTGACGTTGATCGGCGCCCCGCTGCTGCGAGCTTCGGGATGCCTGACCTTCTCAGCCCCGGACGGGGAAAGGCCATCCTTCCTGACGATGATCATCGGACACCTCACGGCTCCTACGGGCGGGACGCCGGCATGGCATCACCGCGGTTGACGATTCTCCGGGAGACCAGCCGAGACATGGAGAGTGCACGCTGCGCTTCCGTTCCCTCACCACTATCGGCCGACACCCGGGACGCTGCATCCCGAAAATACGCATGGGCGTGGCGACGCCTCGTCGCATGCCAGTTAGGGTTGCAGGCCGCAGGCGGAACGGTCGAGCGCAGAGCATTCGTGCCGGATGATTGCAGCCGGCGGTCGCGCCGCGCGGCGCCCCGCATCACCCGTAGCGCAGCAGGCGGGCACCGTTGGCGCGCAGCCAGGCGCGCGGGCCGGCGACGTCGGCGGTCAGGCGGGCGCACAGGGACCAGAAGCGGGGCGAGTGGTTCATCTCCTTGAGGTGCGCCACCTCGTGGGCGACGACGTAGTCCAGCACCGCGTCGGGCGTCAGGATCAGCCGCCAGGAAAACGACAGCCGGCCGGTCGAGGAGCAACTGCCCCAGCGGCTGCGGGTGTCGCGCACGGTCACCGCGGCGACGCGGGCGCCGATCCCCGCGGCCTTGGCGCGGGCCCGTTCGGCGAGAACCCGGCGCGCCTCGGCCGTCAGAAAGTCGCGCACCCGCCGGGCCACATGGTCGGCGTGGCCCCCCACCAGAAGGGCGCCGTCCTCGCACCGGGTGCCGCCGCGCAGGGCCGGGTCGTGGCGGATCGTGTGGTCGCGCCCGCGCACCGGCACCACCATGCCATCGGTGAAGGGGTGCTGTGGCGGCAGCGCTTCCAGCCGCGCACGCACCCAACCGTCGTGGCGGTCGATGAAGCGGCGGACCTCGGATTCCGGCAGGCCCTCGGGAACCACCACCTGGATCAGCCCGCGGCCCGCGTCCACCCGCAGCGTCAGGCGCCGGGCGCGCGGGCTCTCGCGCAACTCCAGCGGCACCGGCAGTCCGGCGATGGCGAGCGCGCGGGGCGCCTTCGAGGTGCGGCGAATCGTCATGGACCCTTTATAGACCGCCGGCCATCGGCAGCAACAGCCCGGCGTCGGAACGGGTTTCGGCGCAGCCGTGGCGTGCCTTGGGAAGGGTTTGTTATGTTTGACAGATCGGGATCGGGGGCAAGATAATTGTCCCCATGGACGCGCGGCCACCCCGCATCGCCACGCATGGATCACCGCCGCAACGGGACAAGAGTCATATGACCAAGCGTGAGGATCTTCTGGACTCTTTGTTGGCGGCGGGCGGTGAGGGACTGCTTTTGCTTTCGCCCGCGGCGCAGGTTCTCGCCGTCAACCGCCGCCTGGCCGAGGAGTTGGGGCGCACCCCGGCGGAACTGGAGGGCGTTGAGGCCGCCGCCGCCGGGCTGCCCGCGGCGCTGGTCGGGGAGGCGGCCCGGGTCGCCGCCTCGGGGGTGCCGGCCGCTGCTTCCGTTCCGCTGGCCGGACGCCCGGTTCGTCTGGAGCCGGTGCGCGACCGGGGCGGCGTAGTGTGGGGGGTGGCGGTGCTGGCCGCGGGGACGGAGGATCTGGCCGCCCAACTGGCAGCGGCGCGGTCCGAGGTGGAGCGGGTGCGCGGTGCCACCGTCCGGTTCCTGTCGGCGGCCAACCACGACCTGCGCCAGCCGTTCCAGGCCATGCAGCTTTTCCAGCACCTGTTGCTTCACCGGCTGAGCGACCCCGGCACCCGGGAACTGGCGGAGCGCATGGGCGAGGCGCTGGAAGGGGCGGAGGGGCTGCTGCGGGCGCTGGTGGAGGTGGCGCGGCTCGACGCCGGAATCGACCGCCCGCAGCCGGCCGCGGTGCCGCTGGACGGCGTTTTCGGCCGTCTGCTGCGGGAGTTCGAGGGGCCGGCCGGGACCAGGGGGCTGCGCCTGGTGGTGCGCCCCTGCGCCGCCACGGTGCGCAGCGACACCGGGCATCTGGAACGCCTGCTGCGCCAGCTCCTGTCCAACGCCGTGCGCTTCACCGACCGCGGCGGCGTCCTTCTGGCGGCGCGGCGGCGCGGTCGCGTCCTGTGCATCGAGGTGTGGGACAGCGGACCCGGCATTCACCCCGATGACGTGTCCCGGCTGTTCGACGATTTCCACAAGGCGCACGGTGCCGCCGGCAAGAAGGGCGCCGGCTTCGGCCTGGCCATCGCCCGCCGCCTGGCCGACGGGCTGGGGCACGCCCTGGCGGTGCGGTCCCGGCCGGGTCGCGGTTCGGTCTTCTCCCTCACCGTGCCGCTGGCCTGACGGTCCGGTTCAGCGCGCGAAGAGCCGGGCGGGATCGCGGAAGGCCTTGAACTCCAGCGCGTTGCCGCTGGGGTCCAGGAAGAACAGGGTGGCCTGCTCGCCGACCTGTCCCTTGAATCGGATCTGCGGCTCGATCACGAAGCGCACGCCACGGGCGCGCAGCCGGTCGGCCAGGGCGTGCCAGTCGTCCCACGCCAGCACGACGCCGAAGTGGGGCACCGGCACCTCCTCGCCGTCCACCGGGTTGTGACCCTTGGGCCCGGCGCCCTCGGTCACGTGGGCGACGATCTGGTGGCCGTAGAGGTCCAGGTCGACCCAGTGGTCCGACTCCCGCCCGACACCGCAGCCGAGGACGTCCACATAGAACGCGCGCGCCTCCTCCTTGTCGCGGACGGGGAAGGCGAGATGGAAGGGCTGGAGGGCGGTCATGGTGCGGCGGCTCCCGGGCAGCGGATGATGCCCGACCAATTTACTGCGGTTTGGCGGGCGCCGTCACGCCTCGATCCGCCGCCCGGTCTCCGCGTCGAACAGGTGCAGGGTGCCGGGCGGGGCGGAGAGGCGCAAGGTGTCGCCCTCGCGGCAGCCGGGCAGGCCCGGCATGCGCACCAGCAGGGCGGCCCCGCCCGGCAGGCGCCCGTGGACCACCGTATCCGCACCCAGCGCCTCCACCAGATCCACCCGCACGGTGAAGGGGCCGTCGAGGGTGGCGGACAGATGCTCGGGGCGTACGCCGAGCTTGACGGCGCGCCCGGCGTGCGACGCGTACGGCCGGTCGAGGGTCAGGCGTACGCCGTCGCCGAAGCCCACCGTGACGCCGTCCGGCTCCAGGGCCGCGTCCACCACGTTCATCGGCGGGGCGCCGATGAAGCCCGCGACGAACAGGCTGGCGGGGCGGCCGTAGACCTCCAGCGGCGTGCCCACCTGCTCGGCCACGCCATGGTTCATCACCATGACCCGGTCGGCCAGGGTCATGGCTTCCACCTGGTCATGGGTGACGTACAGGGACGTGATGCCCAGCCGGTCCTGCAGCCGCTTGATCTCCACCCGCATCTGGGTGCGCAGCTTGGCGTCCAGGTTGGACAGCGGCTCGTCGAACAGGAAGACCGCGGGCTCGCGCACGATGGCGCGGCCCATGGCGACGCGCTGGCGCTGGCCGCCGGAGAGCTGGGAGGGGCGGCGGGACAGGAAGGGCCCCAGTTCCAGGATCGCCGCCGCCTTGTCGACGCGCGCCCTGATCTCCGCCTTGGGCAGGCCGCGGATCTTCAGGCCGTAGGCCATGTTGTCGAACACGCTCATGTGCGGGTAGAGCGCGTAGTTCTGGAACACCATGGCGATGTCGCGGTCCTTGGGCTCCAGCCGGTTGACCACGCGCCCGCCGATGGCGACCTCGCCGCCGGTGATGTCCTCCAGCCCGGCGACCATGCGCAGCAGGGTGGACTTGCCGCAGCCCGACGGACCCAGCAGCACCAGGAACTCCCCGTCCGCCACGTGCAGGTCGATGCCCCGGATGGCCTGCACACCGCCGTAGGACTTGCGCACGGCGCGGATGTCGACGTTTGCCATGTTACTTCTCGCTCTCGACCAGGCCCTTGACGAACCATTTCTGCATCAGCACGACCACCGCCACCGGCGGCAGCATGGCCAGGATCGTCGTCGCCATCACCAGGTTCCATTCCGTGGCGGCGTCGGCGAAGGAGATCATCTTCGACAGGGCGATGACGATGGTGTTCATCTCGTTGCGGTTCGTCACCAGCAGCGGCCACAGGTACTGCGTCCAGCCGTAGATGAAGAGGATGACGAACAGCGCCGCGATGTTGGTTTTCGACAGGGGCAGCAGGATGTCCCGGAAGAAGCGCCAGGGTCCGGCGCCGTCGATGCGCGCCGCCTCCACCAGTTCGTCCGGGATGGTCAGGAAGAACTGGCGGAACAGGAAGGTGGCGGTGGCCGACGCCATCAGCGGCAGGGTCAGGCCGGTGTAGGTGTCGATCAGCCCCAGGTCCACCATCACCTTGTAGGTCGGCAGGATGCGCACCTCCACCGGCAGCATCAGCGTCAGGAAGATCATCCAGAAGAAGACCATCCGCAGCGGAAAGCGAAAGAAGACGATGGCGTAGGCGGACAGGATGGAGATGACGATCTTGCCCGCCGCGATGGCCAGCGCCACCACGGTGGTGTTGAACAGCAGGCGCATGACGTCGACGCCGCCGATGCGCCCGACCCCGCCGAACAGCGCGCCGGCATAGTTTTCCAGGAAGTGGTCGCCGGGCAGCAGGGGCAGCGGCGGGCTCAGGATCTCCACCGTCGTCCGCGTCGAGGCGACGAAGGTGTAGTAGATCGGGAACGCCACCACCACGATTCCCAGGACGAGCGAGAGGTGGGCCAGCAGCGTGCCGACCGGGCGCCGTTCGATCATGCGTAATGCACCTTGCGCTCGACGTAGCGGAACTGGATCACGGTCAGCGCCACCACGATGGCCATCAGGATCACCGACTGGGCCGAGGAGCCGCCCAGGTCCAGCCCGACGAAGCCGTCGTTGTAGACCTTGTAGACCAGCGTTTCGGTCGCCCTGGCGGGGCCGCCGCCGGTGACCGCGTGGATGATGCCGAAGGTGTCGAAGAACGCGTACACCGTGTTCACCACCAGCAGGAAGAAGGTGGTGGGCGACAGCAGCGGGAAGATGATGGTGAAGAACCGCCGGGCCGGACCGGCGCCGTCGATCGCCGCCGCCTCGATCAGCGACCGCGGGATCGCCTGCATGCCCGCCACGAAGAACAGGAAGTTGTAGGACACCTGCTTCCACGACGCGGCCACCACCACCAGCAGCATCGCCTGGTCGCCGTTCAGCAGCGGGTCCCAGGGAACGCCGGCGCGGCGCAGCCAGATCGCCAGGGTGCCCATGGCCGGCGAGAACAGAAACAGCCAGAGCATGCCGGCCAGTGCCGGCGCCACCGCATAGGGCCAGATCAGCAGCGTGCGATAGACCGTGCGGCCGCGCAGCACCCGGTCGGCCATGGCCGCGAAGACCAGGCCGGCGGTGAGCGCCAGCAGCGCCACCGACAGGCTGAACACCGCCGTCACCCCCAGGGAATGCAGATAGCCGGGGCTGCTCAGCACCTCACGGAAGTTCTCCAGCCCGACGAAGGTGCTCGACAGGCCGAAGGGGTCTTCCCGGTACAGGGAGCTTTCCAGCGCCCGGTAGGCCGGCCAGAAGAAGAACACGGAGGTGATGGCGATCTGCGGCGCCACCAGCAGGAGGGGCAGCAGCGTGCCGGGGAAGAGGACGCGTCGGTGCATGGGATTCCTTCTCCCCCGGGCAGGGCCGGGGGAGGGGCATGGGAGTCCTTCTCCCCCGGCGGGGCCGGGGGAGGGGGGAGTGTCGTTGCTTACTTCGCCACGGCCCGGGCGGCCTGCTCGACCGCGGCGTTGGCGCGTTCCGCCGCCTTGTCCAGGGCGGTCTTCGCGTCCTGGCGGCCGGCCAGCATCGCCTCGATCTCCTCGTTCTGGATGTCGCGCACCTGCGGCAGGTTGACGAGGCGGACACCGCGGGAGTTCTCGGTCGGCTCCTTGCCCATCATCTGGAGGATCGGCGTCTCGCGGCCGGGGTTCTTGTCATAGAAACCCTGGTCCTTCGTGGCCTGATAGGCTTCCATGGTGACCGGCAGATAGCCCGACACCTGGTGCAGCCGGGCCTGGATCGGCGTCTGCGACAGGAACTGGAAGAATCGGCCGACGCCCTTGTACTCCCCGGCCGTCTTGCCGGCGAACACCCACAGCGAGGCGCCGCCGGGGATGGTGTTCTGCGGCGCCCCTTCGGCGTCCGGGTAATAGGGGAGCTGGCCGATGCCGTAGTCGATGGTCGACTTGGAGATGTCGGCCAGACCGCCCGACGACTCCGTCAGGATGGCGCACTCGCCGTTGAGGAACTTCAGCTTGGCCTCGGAGGTGCGGCCGCCGTAGCTGAAGGAGCCGTCCTTCTGCAGGTCGGCCAGCGTCTGGAAGTGGCGGACGTTGATCGGGCTGTTGATCGCCAGCTTCGGCGTCAGGCTGTTCAGGCCGTTGGCGTCGGAGGCGTAGGGCCGGTTGTTCCAGGCGGAGAAGTTCTCCAGGTGGATCCAGGTCGGCCAGGTCGTGGTGTAGCCGCAGGCCCAGCCCGACGCCTTGATCGCGCGGGCGGCCTCGAACACCTCCGGCCAGGTGCGCGGCGGGGTGTTCTCGTCCAGGCCGGCCTTACGGAAAGCTTCCTTGTTGTAGTAGAGAATCGGCGACGAGCTGTTGTAGGGGAACGACAGCATCTCGCCGTCGGTGGTCGAGTAGTAGCCGACGATGCCCGCCAGGTATTGGCTCTTGTCGAAGGTGGCGCCGGCTTCGCGCAGCACCTCGGCCACCGGCTTGACGGCGCCCTTGGCGGCCATCATCACGCCGGTGCCGACGTCGAAGACCTGTATGATGTGCGGCGCCTGGCGGGCGCGGAAGGCGGCGATGCCCGCCTGCAACGTCTCCGGGTACTTGCCCTTGTAGACCGGGACCACCTTGTAGTCGGACTGGGACTCGTTGAACTCGCGGGCGAGTTGCTCAACCACCTCGTTGTTGCCGCCTTCCATGGCGTGCCACCACTGCAGCTCGGTGGCGGCGCGGGCCGACCCGGCGGACGCCACCAGCGCCATCGCGGTGCCGGCGAGCAAAGCCTTGAAACGGAACATTCTGTGCCTCCCTGGTGAACGCGGTCCCTGCGAACGCGGTCCCTGTGAACGCGATCGCGACGCGCGCCCGGACGGGGGCAATTCCCGGCCGTTCGCACGCCTGCGCTCCCTGCTCCTTAGGCGTGTCGTATTGCCGGGATGTCTCAGTGACGTGTAGCTTTTGTGATTGCCGTATGGGGCAGGCGACACCCTGGGGTTTTTCCCGCATCCCGAGAAAATCAACCTGGCGTTTTCATCCTGCGGCCATCCGCCGCTGCACGCCGTTGAGGTATCGCGCCGGACTTTTACTAAAATGACGCTCGTGTGCAGTGCGTCACCGGGGGAGCACGGCGATGGGGCAGGATGCGGAGTCTTGGTGCCGGGATCGGGGGATGAGGCTGACCGGCCAGCGACGGGTCATCTGGCAAGTCCTGGGGGAGTTCGGCGACGCCACGGGACAGCCGCGGCCGGACCCGGTGGCCATCCACCGGCGCGCCGTGCTGCGCGATCCGCGCATCACCCTGGCGTCGGTCTGCCGCACCATCCAATGGCTGGAGGACGTGCGGGGGGCCGAGGCTACCAGCGGCGCGCCGGGCGCAGGGACTCCGGCGTGAAGGCGGCGGGCTTCGGCGTTGTCTCGAAGACCGGTGGCGCTTCCTGATTGTCGAGACCGGCGGCCACGTAGCGGCCGCGGGCGAAGTCGAAAGTGAACTCGACGGTGGGCAGGAAGACGGGCACCTCGGGCAGGGTGACCCCGTGCGCTTCGGCATAGCGCGCCAGGGTGCCCGTGGCGTCGTAGTGATCGGCCATCAGGATCTGCCAGGAATCCTCGTCGAGATAGTAGGTGCGACGGGGAAAGGGGTGACGGAAGCTGCGCTTCAGGGTGGCCGTCACCACCCACACCCGGTGCAGCTCATAGCGCAGGAACGCCGGGTCGGGGTGGGCGGGCCACAGGAAGTCGCGCGGCGCCAGGGCCGCCATGTTCATGCGGTAGGCGTTGTAGGGCACGTACATCTCGCGCCGGCCGACGAGGGTGAAGTCGAATCGGTCGAGCAGGCCGCTGAACATGTCCAGCATATCGGCGGTGCGCAGCCCGTCGGTCGCCGGGTCGGGGGTGCCATAGGAAAAGTCGGGCGCGCGCACCACCGCCGTCTTGCCGGGCGCGCGGTACCAGGCGGCGCGCTCCTGGCGCAGCGGATTCAGCGTCTCGCGCAGCAGCAGCACCCCGCCGGCCACGGACTCCGGCCGCAGCCCGGTCCGTTTGTAGGAGAAGGCGGTCAGGCCGCCGGCACCGGCGGTGTGGTCGGCCAGCCATTCCTCGCGGTAGAGCCCCAGGTCCAGGCGCCCGTCCGGCTCCGGCACGGCGATCCCGTCGAACCGGCGCACCGCGATGCCGCGCCAGCGCAGGATGTGGTTCCACATGGCCTGCGCCCCGTCGGCGGGAACGGGAAAGGGAATGCCCACCTCCGCCCCGGTAACCGCCAGCCCGTTCTCCGTCAGGCGGGCCCGCCGGGCGTTGGCGATGGTGGCGTCGTAGATGCGCTGCGGCGCCGCGGCGGTGCGCCGCGTCAGGTACATCGGCATCTCAAAGCTGTCGGGATGACGGCGCAGCAGTTCCCGCTGGCCGGCCGACAACCGCATGGCGAAGCGGTCCAGCTCCTCCGCCCGCACGGTGAACCAGCGGGCATCGTCGACGAAGGGATCGGGGTGGTGGCGCCCGGCGGTGAACAGCCGGGGCATCTCGGTCATGCCACCGCTCCATTCCGGGATGGTGCCCTGCGCGTTGGCGGCGCGGATGGCCCCCATCGGGGTCAGGGCGCCGCCGAGGTCGCCGAGACCCTGCGCCCCGGCGGACGACGGGCCCGCCACCAGCGCGGCACCCAGAAGCAGGGTGCCCGGAAGCAAGGCAAGGGCGACGCGCAACATGCGCAGGTGCCGCCTGGGCATGGGCGCCGCTGCCGGTCCGGCTACTCCGCCGCGGCCGATTGCGCCGCGGCCAGACGCCGGGCGTCGAGGCGCCGACGGTTCCAGGCGATGCTCTTCCACGTCACCACCGCGGCGACCACCACCGCGACGGCGATCACCAGCACCTTGGTGCCCGTTTCGCCGAAGGATGCCGCGGCCTCGCCGAACAGGTAGCCGGCGCCGGCGAAGGTGACGGCCCACATGCCGGCGGCGATGAAGTTCCAGAACATGAACTTCCGCCAGGAGATCTTCGACGTGCCCAGCGCCACCGAGGCGATGTTGCGGATGCCGTAAAGGAAGCGGAAGGACAGAATGAAGCCGACGCCGTAGCGCTCCAGCCAGACGTGCACGGTGGCGGCGCGCTTGTTCGCGGCGGGGAAGCGGTCGAGCGCCTTGACGCCCCATTTGCGGCCCATCCAGAACCAGCACTGGTCGCCCATGAAGCTGCCCAGCCAGACCGACAGGATCAGGAGGTTGAGGTCGAGAATGCCCATGGAGGCGGCCCAGCCGCCGAAGATCACGAAGGTTTCGCCTTCGAAGAAGGACCAGAGGAAGGCGATGGGATAGAACGCGTCACCCCACTCCCGAAGCCAGTCGATCCATTCCAACGGCGCCTCCAAGGGGTTGTGATCGAGCCCGCCGGACGCACCGAAGCGGCCTGCACGTGTGGATACGAGGGTCCTATACGGACCGGTGGGTACTATGACACATCGGGGTAAGCCTGTCAGGCTCCGTCTCCCGATGTGCCAATTTGGTCCCGAGCCCGGCGTGTTCAACCCCGCCCGCACCCGGCCGCACCGGATTCCGCTCCCCCCCATGTTCGTCCGGCGGCAGCGGTTCAGTCCCGGCGGCGCTCTTCATCAGGCATCGTCGCCGGACAGCTCCCCCACCGCCTGGCGGGCGGCGCGCAGCAGCGCGGGGTCGGGCTCGAACGGGATCTCGGCGTCCTCGTCCGGGATGTCCGGGACGACCCGCCGCTTCACCTCGCGCGCCGCCTCCACCAGCAGGTGGGCCAGCCGTGCCTCGGGCAGGGCCTGCACCAGGGCGCGCAGTTCGGGGTTGGTGAGCGCCGCGGGGTCGAAGGGTTCCCGCGCCGGAACCGGTGAGGGGACCGGCGGCGGCCGCATCATGGCCAGCGGACCGGGGGCGGCCGGCGCCGCTTCGCGCACCGCGTCGACGGCCACCGCTGCCGCCGCCGTCCCGGCGCGCCGGGTGCGTCGGCGACCGGAGCGCGGCTCGGCCTCCGGCAGGCAGTCGAACAGCAGGGGTTGGCGAACGCCGGCCATCAGCCCGGAGCCCGTTCCCGTCTCGATCTCCGCGTCCGTTGCCGGTTCCGTCACCGGCCCGCCCCCCGGGCCCGCGTCCATGGCCGCATCCTGCGCACTGTCATCCGTTCACGGTTCATTCTACAGAGCCGATCCCGTTTGTCGAGCGCCTTGCAACGCACACCGGACCGGGGAGCGCCCCGCAGCCCCATCCGCCGTACCATCGCCGGCAAGTCGGACACGGATTGCGCGGATTGGTATCTCCCTCTCGATCAATGCCCGGGCATTGATCTGCCGGGTTTCACGGCCGGAAAATGATGGAAATGATCATTTTCCGGCCGTAGGACACGGATCGATCGCCCCATCCGGCGACCGGATGTCCCGTTGCCGCAACGGGACAGGAAGTCCGCGCCATCCGGTTGAATCCGCGCAATCCGTGGCGATCTTGTCCCCCCGGGCAGCGCGTCCGGTGCAAACGTTTGGCCGCCGGTGGCGACATCTTCCGTGCTCAGGCCGCGACGGCGCCGGTTTCCTCGACCGTGCGGTTGCGACCCGACGCCTTGGCCAGGTAGAGCGCGCGGTCGGCGGCCGCCACCAGCGCCTCGGCCGGGGTGCCGTTGTCGGGGATCAGGGAGGCGGCGCCGATGCTGACGGTCACATGGTTGCCCAGCGGCGAATCGGCGAACGGGTGGGCCAGGCGGCGGATGTTCTCGTGGATGCGGCCGGCGACGCGCCGCGCGCCGGAGATGCCGGTGCCCGGCAGGATGACGGCGATCTCCTCCCCGCCGTAGCGGGCGACCAGGTCGGCCGGGCGGGTCGCGGCGGCGGACACCGCGGCGGCGATGGCCTTCAGGCAGCGGTCGCCTTCCAGGTGGCCGTAGGCGTCGTTGTAGACCTTGAAGAAGTCCACGTCGACCATCAGCAGCCCGACGGGGTCCCCGGTGCGCGCGGCGCGGCGCCATTCGGAATCCAGCACCGTGTCGAACCGCCTCCGGTTGGCGATCCCCAGCAGCCCGTCGGTGGCCGACAGCTCGGCCAGACGGTGGTTCAGGCTTTCCATGGCCTGCTGGGCCCGGCGCAGGCGGGTGATGTCCTGGGTCAGCAGCAGGCCGGCGTTGCCGGTTTGCCCGGCGTCGGGCAGGGGGATGGCGAACAGGCGGTGGATGCGGTCGCGGTAGACCATCTCCGCCTCCCCCGGCTCGCCCGCCAGCGCGCTGCGCAGCAGAGGCTCCAGCACCGCGCCGGGATCGGCGCCGAACAGTTCCCCCACCGTCCGGCCGACGATCCGGGCCGGCTCCAGCCCCAGGTCGGCCAATCCGCGGCCATCGGCGAAGCGGAACCGCAGGTCGCCGTCGAACACGGCGACGGCCCCGTTGGGGATGCCGGCGGCGATGGTGCGGTACAGGGCCTCGCTGCGGCGCACCTGGTCCTGGCTTTTCAGCAGGGCCTCGCGGGTCTGCACCACATGGCTGATGTCCTCCAGGCTGACCACCGCCAGGACGCTGCCATGGTCCGCCACCGCGGCGCGCTGCACCCGCAGATTGAACCAGCGCACCCCTTCCGGGGCCGGGCCGGGGTGGTCCAGCACATAGTCGTCGCGCTCGCCCGCGATGACCGCGCGGATGCCGTCGGCGGCGGAGCGCGCGCTTTCCCACCCGGTGCCGGCGGCGACCTCGCACAGCGCCAGCAGGTTGCCGCCGGGCTGCCACGCCGCCCCCGGCGCCCCCAACCGGTCGGCGAAGCGGCACCAGGCGCGGTTGGCGGCGATGATGCCGCCATCGGCGTTCAGGATGGCGACGCGCGTGCTCAGCGCATCCAGCACCGTGTGGGTGAAGGCGGCGGCGCGGTCCGCGTGCTCGCGGGCGTCCCGTTCGGCGGTGATGCCGCGCCACCCGGCGGCGGTCAGCAGGCCGAATCCGGCGAGCGCCCCGGCGAACAGCCAGGCGCTGCGGTGGACCTGCTGCCGCCAGGGCGCCAGCGCGTCCGACACCGCGACACCGGCCACGGCGACCAGGGGCAGGCCCTCGATGCGCCGGCCCGCCACAAAGCGGCGCACCCCGTCGGCGGGTGACACCACCTCCGGCGCGCCGTCCGGCCCGCCCCCGGTCAGGGCGGCGTCGACAAGGGCGGCCAGGCGCGCCGGCTCGATGGCCGCGCCGGTTTCCGGCTCGCGCAGCACCGCCACGCCGTCGTCGCGCACCAGTGCGATGGTCACCGCGGTCTGCCCCGCCGGGGTGGCGTAGACCGTGCGCAGATGGTTGACGGGGACCGCCGCCAGGACGACACCGGCAAAGCCGCCGTCGGCGTCCTCCAGGCGGTGACTGACCGTCACCACCGCATGGTCCCACGGGCGCAGGGCGTCCGGCGGTCCGATGACCATGGCGGCACCGGCGCGGTGCTCCGGAAAGTAGGGGCGGTTGGCCAGGTCCAGGACGACGGCTGGAAAGGCCGAGGTGGCGAACACCAGCAGCCCGTCGGCGTCCAGCACGACGATCCCGGCCACGGACGGCAGGGACTCGGCCAGACGCCGGGTGTTCTGCCATTCCTCCGGCGCGGTGACGAAGCGCTCCAGCCCCAGTTCGGCGATCCGCTCGCGGGTTTGGCGCGCCAGCAGGTCGGCCGGGGCCAGCGTCTGCCGCGCGTGCTCCCCGACCAGCAGGGCGGCCCCGGCCGCCGTTCGGGCGGCGTCGGCCCGCCGGTCCGCGTATCCCTGCCACAACGGCATGCCGAGAACGGCGCCGATCCCGAGCGCGGCGGTCAGTCCAAGGGTCAGCAGCGTCGTTTTCGGCCGCAGCGGCATCGCGTCCTGCCCCGCCTGCGACGGGCGATCCGCTCGCCCGTTACGCAATAAGTATTATCCCCTCAGGGCCGTGCGCACAACCGTATGGGACGGCCGGGCGGGTGCGCCGGCACCGGCGACGAAGCGATCCGGGTGCAGGATGGGCGTGGTGCCGATGCGGCGCAGCACCAGCAGGTCGCGGTCCTGCGTCACCAGCGCGTCGGCGTCCGCGGCCAGCGCCAGGGCCAGGAACTTGTCGTCGTCGGGATCGCGGCAGAGCGCCGGAGTCTCCGTCGGCTCCACCAGGGTTGCGGCCGCGACGAGGGCGTCCAGGAAGGCATCGCGGGCGGCCGGGCTGCGGTGCCGATCGAAGACGGGCCGGCGCAGCACCTCCCGCACCTCCTCCAGCGTCGCGGCGGAGAACAGCAGCGTGCCGCGCCGCGCCAGCGCGACACAGCGGTCGAGGGCCAGGCAGCGCTGCGGCACCGGATCGGGCAGCAGCGCCGCGCCGACCAGCACGTTGGTGTCGAGGATGCAGCGCATGGCCGCGATCCTGGCAGGTGCCGCGGTTCCCTGTCCAGCCGGTCCTTGAGCGCGGCCTTGATGCGCCATGCCGCGGTGCGCTACTAACAGGATCGGCCGAACAGTGACGATTCCAGCATTCCGGGGCTGCCCATGACCACCGTCCTTGTTGTCGACGACAGCCGCCTGGCGCGCGAGATGGTGAGCGGCGCCATCGCCGCATTGCACCCGGACTGGACGATCGTCACCGCGGTGGACGGCGACGACGCCCTGAACCGGCTGGCCGAAGCCGCACCGGCGGCGGCGCTGGTGGACTTCAACATGCCGGGCATGGACGGGCTGACCCTGGCCGGCCACCTGCGCGAGCGGATGCCGCAGCTTCCCGTCGGCATCCTCACCGCCAACGTGCAGGACGCGTTGCGCCGCAAGGCGGAGGAGCTGGGCTGCCGTTTCATTCCCAAGCCGGTGACCGTGGACAAGATCCGCACCTTCTTCACCGGAGCCGGGCTGTGACCCGCCCGGACTTCGCCGTCGACGAGGCGGCGGCCGACGCCATCGCCGAGCTGTTCAACATCGGCATGGGCGAGCCGGCGGCGGCGCTGAGCGTCATGGTGGGGGAGCCGGTGGTCCTGTCGGTGCCGTCGGTCACCGTGGCCCGCCGCGCCGACATCGCCGCCGACGTGGTCCCGGCGGTGGGCGCGGCGGCACCGGTGTGCGCGGTGCTGGGGTCCTTCCGCGGTCCCTTCTCCGGCGAAGCGATGCTGGTCTTCCCCGCGGGCGCCGGGCTTGCCCTGGTCGATCGGCTGGTCCCCGGCGGTGCCGACGGCCCCGACGGCGAGACCGCGCGCGACGCCCTGACCGAGATCGGCAACATCATCCTCAACGGCTGCCTCGCCAGCTTCGCCAACCTGGTGGAGGGAGAGGTGGAGAGCGGTGTCCCCTGCTATCGTGCCGGTCCGGCCGACCAGGTGATCGGCACGGCGGCCGATCCCGTGCTGTTCGTGCGCATCGACATGGCCCTGGAATCCGGCCTCTCGCACGGCCGCGCCCTGTTCCTGCTGGAAATCGCGTCCCTCGACTCCTTCCGCGACGCCGTCCGGCGGCTGGTCGGCGGCGCCGCGGCGTGATCGGTGTTTACCGGCCGGTGCCGGCCGTGGCATGACCGGATGATGGCCCCTCCTCCCAACATCTATGCCGGATGCCCGGTCGACCGCGCCCATCACCGGCGCCGGGATACGGACTGGCTGGCCGCCGCCCGCGCCGCGCCGCAGACCCGCATCGTGCCGGTGTGGCGGGCCCGCACCCTGGTCGACGGACCCGACGATGCGCCCCGCACGGCGCTGCTGCCGGCCGGCCGGGCGTGGGAGGGCGGTGAAGAGCCGGTGCTGCTGGGCGTGATGGACGGCGCCGCGGTGTTCGCCGCCGACCTGTCCGCCCTGGATGCGCCGGAGACGCATCCGGCGGTCGCCGCCGCGGCCGCGGGCGGTGCGCGCTTTCTCGACCTGCGGACGGTCGGCGGGTTGATGGCGCCCGCCGACGCGGCGCTGGCCGCCTACGCCCGCGGCCTGACCTGGTGGAACGCGCGCCACCGCTTCTGCGGCGTCTGCGGCGCCCCCGCGGCGGGCGTCGAGGCCGGGCACCTGCGCATCTGCACCGACCCCGCCTGTGCGACCACCCATTACCCGCGCACCGATCCCGCGGTCATCATGCTGGTCCACGACGGCGGCGACCGCTGCGTGCTGCACCGCCAGCCCCGCTTCGCTCCGGGGATGTACTCCGTGCTGGCCGGCTTCGTGGAGCCGGGCGAGAGCCTGGAGGAGGCGGTGGCCCGCGAGGTGCTGGAGGAGGTGGGGCTGCGCGTCACCGACGTGCGCTATCACTCCTCCCAGCCCTGGCCCTTTCCGTCCCAGCTCATGATCGGCTTCACGGCGCGGGCGCTGGACACGGCGATCACCGTGCAGGAGGACGAGATCGAGGAGGCGTTCTGGGTGACCCGCGACCGGCTGCGCGCCGCGGGCCCCGACGATCCGCACTTCCGCCCGCCGCGGCGCGACTCCATCGCCCGGCGCCTGATGGACGAGTGGCTGGACGAGCGGCCGGACCGGGGGCCGCGATAGGGACAGAAAAAAGGCCCGGCCCCGGAGCGGGACGGGCCCGGCGGCGGGCCGCGCCCGCCCGCCCGGCGTCAGCTATGCCAGAGCGGGTGGGTCGGACGCACCGGCGACCGGCGGCGGTCGCAAGGGTTCGGGTGGCGTTCGCAGGTCATCCGGTAGACGACGGCGAGGGAGTGCGAGCGGCTGTCGTCGCTCTTGCCGCTCGCCTGGCACAGATTGTCCCACACCATCTGCCGGATGGCGGCGTCACCCCAGGGCTGCTGCAGCAGCGCCGCTCCCTTTTCCAGCGCCGTCATGTACGGGAGCCGTTCATGCGCCGCGATCTCGGCGACTTCGTCCTTGTCGAGGTCGGAGAGACCGATGCAGTCCTCATAGGTCAGCATCGCAACCTCCATCCGATGATGCCGCGGCCGGCCGGGATCGAGCCCGAACGGCGCCGCAGCGGGAAGGCCCGTAAATCGGACTCTTCTGATTCAATTTGTAACACAAAGGTCGCCGCCCGGGGGCGGTCTGCGACCGGATGCCGCGGCCGTCGGGATCACGGCCAAGTCAATCGTCGCCGTCGCGCTGGCTTTCCTGATAGCGGAACGGGTTGGCGGGGTAGACGCCGAGGATCTTCACCTCGCGGGCGAAGAAGGCCAGTTCCTCCAGCGCCAGGCGCAGGGGCCGCTCCTCAGGGTGGCCTTCCACGTCGGCATAGAACTGGGCGGCGGTGAAGCGGCCGCCGATCATGTAGCTCTCCAGCTTCGTCATGTTGACGCCGTTGGTGGCGAAGCCGCCCAGCGCCTTGTAGAGGGCCGCGGGCACGCTGCGCACGCGGAAGACGAAGGTGGTGATGGTGGTGCCGGCGCCGGCCGGCGGCATCAGCGGCTCGCGCGCCATGATGAGGAACCGGGTGGTGTTGTGCTCGGCGTCCTCGATGCCGCTGCGCAGGACCTGCAGTCCATAGATCTGCGCCGCCAGCTCCGACCCGATGGCGGCGTGCCGCGGGTCGTCCAGCTTGGCGACCTCGGCGGCGGCACCGGCGGTGTCGGCGTGCTGGATCGCCTCCAGCCCCAGCTCGCGCGTCAGGCGGCGGCACTGGGACAGCGCCTGGATGTGGCTGCGCACCGTGCGGATGGTGGCGAGGGTGGCACCGTGCGGCGCCAGGAGCTGGTGGTTCACCCGCTGGAAGTGCTCGCCGATGATGTGCAGGCCGCCTTCGGGCAGCAGGTGGTGGTTGTCGGCGACGCGGCCGGCGACCGAGTTCTCCACCGGGATCATGGCCAGCCGGGCGCGGCCCTCGCGCACCGCCGCGAAGGCGTCCTCGAAGGAGGCGCAGGGCAGGGTCTCCATCTCCGGATGAACGGAGCGGCAGGCCAGGTCGGAATAGGCGCCCGGCAGGCCCTGGAAGGCGATCACGTTGGAGTGCGGCATGGCGGCGGGGCTTATTCCCGGGGGTTGGCGCGGCGGGCCAGCAGGTCGCGGGCGCGTTCGAGGTCGGCCGGAGTATCGACCCCCAGCGGCAGGGCGTCAACGACCGCCACGTCGATGCGCATCCCGAAGGCGAGGGCGCGGAGCTGCTCCAGCTTCTCGCGCAGTTCCAGCGCCGAGGGGGGCAGGGCGACGAAGCGCTCCAGCGCGCTGCGGCGGTAGGCGTACAGGCCGATGTGGTGGTACAGCGGCCCCTCGCCCCAGGGCGCGGTGGTGCGGGTGAAATAGACCCCGCGCCCGCGCGTCGCGGCCTCCGGCAGCTCGATCACCGCCTTGACCACGTTGGGGTTGGTCTTCTCCTCCTCGCGCACGATGGGAACGGCCAGGGTGGCGATATCCACCGCCGGGTCCGCCAGGGCGGCGAAGGCGGTGCGGATGATCGCCGGCTCCACCGTCGGCAGGTCGCCCTGCACGTTGACCACGGCGTCGTAGCGGCGCTCCGGATCGATCAGCGACACCGCCTCGAAGATGCGGTCGGAACCGGAGGGATGGTCGGGCCGGGTGAGCACGGCCTGCCCGCCCGCCGCCTCGACGGCGCGGGCGATCTCCGGCTCGGCGGCGGCGACCACGACGGGGCCGATGTCCGCCTCCACCGCGCGGCGCCAGACGTGGACGATCATGGGTTCGCCGGCGATGTCGGCCAGCGGCTTGCCGGGCAGCCGCGCCGAGGCGAGGCGGGCCGGAATGATGATGACCGGGGCGGCGGGCGGCGGGGCGGTGCTCATGGCCGGGTCTTGCGTCCTGGGGTGGCGGGATCGCACGGGAACGGGGTGAACCACGGAATGCTGCCGGCGTCAACCCGCGACGATCGGCACCGGCCGTTCCGCCGGGCGGAAGGGCCGGAAAGCCGGTGTCCTCGACGGATGACAAGGCGGGCGCGGCGGGCTAAGGTGCGTCGAACCGTCACGGGCAATGAAGAAATGAAAGGGTAGAGGCGATTATGACGGGGATGGAGTTCAATAAGATTTTCGGCGCCGTGCTGCTCGCCGGGCTGATCGCCATGATGAGCGGATTCGCCGCCCGCGTGCTGGTCCACCCGCACGAGCTGGACGAGCCGGTCTTCACCGTGGCGGCAACCGAAGGGGCGGCCCCGGCCGCGGACCAGGCGCCCACCGGGCCGGCGCCCATCGCGCCGCTGCTGGCCGCCGCGGATCCGGCGGCCGGACAGACGGCATCGCGCGCCTGTGCGGCTTGCCACACCTTCGACAGGGGCGGCGCCAACCGGGTCGGCCCGAACCTCTACGACATCGTCAACGCGCCCTTCGGCCACATCGAGGGCTTCGCCTACTCCGCCGCGCTGGCCGACCACGGCGGCTCCTGGGACTACGAGGCGCTGAACCACTTCCTGTACGACCCGCGGGCCTACGCTCCCGGCACCAAGATGACGTTCGCCGGCGTCAAGCGCGACCAGGAGCGGGCCAACATCATCGCCTATCTGCGCACCCTGTCGGAGAACCCGGCGCCGCTGCCGGACGCGACGGCTCCCCAGCCGGACGCGGCCGCACCGCAGAACGACGCCGCACCCGAAGCGGCACCGCAGCCCGAGGCGCCGGCGGCGCAGCCGGACGCCCCCGCGGCGCAGCCGGAAGGCGCCGCACCGCAGCAGCAGTAGGCGGTCTGCTCCCTCCCGCCGCCCCGGCATCCCCCGCCGGGCGGCGGGAAAGCGGTTCCGCCAGAACGGCTTAACTTACGCTTGCCTTGACGGCGGCGGCTGCTTTTTGGCACGATTCGGCGAAGGGCTGCGGGGCAACCGCGCTCACCGTGCAGGGGGGATCAAGGCCGCCATGACCAAGTCCGAGTTGATCCAGCGGCTCGCGGAGCGCAATCCGCACCTGTATCAGCGCGACATCGAGAAGATCGTCGGGACCATCTTCGATGAGATCTCCGACGCGCTGGCCCGTGGCGACCGGGTGGAGCTGCGCGGTTTCGGGGCCTTTTCGGTGAAGCGGCGCGACGCGCGCACCGGCCGCAACCCCCGCACCGGCGAATCCGTTGACGTGGGGGAGAAGTACGTGCCCTTCTTCAAGACGGGCAAGCAGCTCCGCGAACGCCTGAACACCGACTGAAGCCGGGTGCGGCCGTGCCGGACCGGCCGCCACTTTCCCTGAGGATCAGCCCCGTGCGCTATCTCACCTGGATCGTCACCATCCCGATCGCCGTCGTGGCGGTCCTGTTCGCCATCTCCAACCGCGACACGGTGGTCTTCACCCTGTGGCCGACGCCCTTCTCGCTGGAGGCGCCGCTCTACCTCGCCACGCTGGTGGCGCTGGTGGTGGGCTTCCTGGCCGGTGGCTTGATCGCCTGGGTGAACCAGGGCGGCAACCGCCGCCGCGCCCGCGTCCAGACCGACCGCGTCCAGCAACTGGAGCGGGACCTGCGCGACACCCGGGCCCGCCTGGCCGCCGCCGAAAAGCGCGTGGCCGAGATGACGACGCCGGTGTCCGGCCAGCCGCGCACCACCGGCACCATGCCGGTTCCGGCCGAGGCCGCGCCGGCCGCGCCGACCGTCCACTGACGGCGGGGATCCCGCCGACACTCCCGGGGGAGGGAGCCCATGCGCACCGTCACCGGCGCCGAACTGCGGAGCGTCCTGCACCACCGGATGCTGATCGAGCGGCTGCGCCAGACCTTCCGCGCCGGGGTCGAGGTGCCGCTGCGCCATCACCACACGGTGCCGACCTACGGCGAGAACGACGCCACGCTGCTGCTCATGCCCGCGTGGCAGACCGGCCGGTCCATCGGCGTCAAGGTGGTGACGGTCTTTCCCGACAACGCCGCGCACGACCTGCCGGCGGTGCAGGGCGTCTACCTGCTGATGGACGGCAAGACCGGCGTGCCGCAGGCCCTGATCGACGGGGCGGCGCTGACCAAGCGGCGCACCGCCGCGGCCTCGGCGCTGGCCGCCACCTACCTGGCGCGGCCCGACTCCGCGCGGCTGCTGATGGTCGGCACCGGCGCCCTGGCACCGGAACTGATCGAGGCGCACGCCAGCGTCCTGCCGCTGACCCACGTGCTGGTGTGGGGCCGCAGTCTCGAGAAGGCGAAGAAGGTGGTGGCGCGCTTCCACCGCCCGAAGTTCCGCATCGAGGCCACCGACGATCTGGAGGGTGCGGTCCGCGGCGCCGACGTGGTGTCCTGCGCCACCCTGGCGAAGGAGCCGGTGATCCGCGGTGACTGGTTGCAGCCGGGCCAGCACCTGGATCTGGTGGGCGGCTTCACGCCCGACATGCGCGAGGCCGACGACGAGTGCATCCGCCGCGCCCGCATCTTCGTGGACACCCGCGACGGCGCCTGCAAGGAGGCGGGCGACATCGTCCAGCCCCTGCGCAGCGGCATCCTGCATCCCGACGACGTGGCCGGCGACCTGTTCGACCTGACCCGCGGCGAGCGGGCGGGCCGGCGCTTCTACGACCAGATCACTCTGTTCAAGTCGGTCGGCACCGCCCTGGAAGACCTTGCCGCCGCCGAACTGGCGGTCGAGATGGTGGTGCACAACGACACGATCCGGTGACCGCTCCGCCCGGCACCGCCCCGCCACGATTCGCCTTGCAAAGCCGGGCCGGGGTCACGATATTGGGGTCGGGTGGTTGGCGGCGGACGGGTCCCTCGCCAACCCGGTCAGGTCCGGAAGGAAGCAGCCGCAACGAGTTCAGGCTCGGGTCGTTCGTCCAGCCACCCACCCCTTTCTCCTCCGCCATCTCCCCCGCCGGTCCCCACGGAAGACGCGACAGCGCCGAACGGTGCCGCTATGCTGCGGGCCGTCGTTTCGCCGTTTCCGGAAAGCCCGCGTGACCGACCAGACCGTCGCCGACACCGCCCCGTCTTTCGCCGCGCCCGCCGGACACGCCGCCGGGGCGGCCTATCGCGTGCTGGCCCGCAAGTACCGCCCGCGCAGCTTCCGGGAACTGATCGGCCAGGACGCGCTGGTGCGCACGCTGACCAACGCCGTGGCGTCGGGGCGCATCGCCCAGGCGTTCATGCTGACCGGCGTGCGCGGGGTGGGCAAGACCACGACGGCGCGCATCATCGCCCGGGCCCTGAACTGCACCGGCCCCGACGGTGCCGGCGGCCCGACGGTGGAGCCCTGCGGCGTCTGCGACAACTGCCGCGCCATCGCCGAGGACCGCCACGTCGACGTCATCGAGATGGACGCCGCCTCCCACACCGGCGTGGAGGACATCCGCGAGATCATCGACGGCGTGCGCTACGCCCCGGTCTCGGCGCGCTACAAGCTCTACATCATCGACGAGGTCCACATGCTGTCCAAGAGCGCGTTCAACGCGCTCCTGAAGACGCTGGAGGAACCGCCGAGCCATGTGAAGTTCGTCTTCGCCACCACCGAAATCCGCAAGGTCCCGGTGACGGTGCTGTCGCGCTGCCAGCGCTTCGACCTGCGCCGCGTCGACGCGCTGGTGCTGAAGGAGCATTTCACCCGCGTCGCCGGGCTGGAGGGGGCGACCATCGAGGCGGACGCCGCAGCCCTGCTGGCGCGCGCCGCCGACGGGTCGGTGCGCGACGGACTGTCGCTGCTGGACCAGGCCATCGCCCTGGGCAGCGGTGCGGTCACGGTGGTGCAGGTGCGCGACATGCTGGGTCTGGCCGACCGCGAGCGGGTCATCGATCTGTTCGAGTCGGCCCTCACCGCCCGCGCGGCCGAGGCGCTGGACATCCTGGCCGACCTGCACCGCGTGGGCGCCGACCCCGTGGTGATCCTGCAGGACCTGCTGGACCTGGTGCACAACCTGACCCGCCTGAAGGTGGTCCCGGCCACCGCCGCCGACCCCACCCTGCCGGAGGCGGAGCGGACGCGCGGCGCCGATCTGTCGGGCCGGCTGGGCATGCCGGCGCTGACGCGGGCGTGGCAGCTTCTCCTGAAGGGGCTGGGCGAGGTGCAGATGGCGCCGGTGCCCCAGCAGGCGCTGGAGATGGTGATCGTCCGCCTGGCCTACGCCGCCGACCTGCCGACACCGGGCGACCTGATTCGCCGCCTGCAATCCGACGCGGGCGGCGGTGCTGCGGCGCCGCGCGGTCCGGCCGGCGGCGGCAGTGCCGGCGGTGGTGGTGCCGGCGGTGTCAGCGGTGCCGGCGGCGGGTCCGTGGCGGCCGTGGCGGCGGGCCGCGGCGCCCCCGGCCCGGTGCGCGCCGTTGCCCGGGCGCCGGAGCCCTCCGGTGCCGCACCGCTTGCCGCGGCCGCCACCGCCCGGCCGGCGGAGGAGCGGGCCACTATGCCGCGTGACTTCCGCGCGCTGGTGCAGCTTTTCGCCGACCGCCGCGAAGGCGCGCTCTATGGCCATCTCTTCGGCGCGGTGCACCCGGTGCGCCTGGAGCCGGGCCGGCTGGAGATCCGGCCCGGCCCCTCGGCCCCCGCCAACCTGGCCAACCGGGTCGGCCAGTTGCTCAGCGAATGGACCGGCACGCGCTGGGTGGTGGCGGTCAGCGACGCCGTCGGCCAGCCGACGCTGGCCGACCAGGACCGGGCGGCCCAGCAGCGCGCCCATGCGGAGGCCGAGGCCAACCCGCTGGTGCGCGCCGTCCTGGAGATGTTCCCCGGGGCGCGCATCGCCGAGGTGCGCGACCTCGCCGCCGCCGCGGCCGCGGAGCCCGCGGTTGCGGATGCCGGGGGCGATGACGATCTGATGCCTGACGATGATGAAGCGGTGTTCTACCCGCTCGATGACGAAGGAGACCTCTAAGCCATGAAGAACATCGGCCAGATGATGAAGCAGGCCCAGCAGATGCAGGCCAAGATGCAGGAGATGCAGCAGAAGCTGGCCGACATCGAGGTGTCCGGACAGTCCGGCGCCGGCATGGTCAACGTGACGGTGAACGGCAAGGGCGAGCTGAAGAAGGTGAAGCTCGACAAGTCGATCGTCGATCCCGAGGACACGGAGATGCTGGAGGATCTCATCGTCGCCGCCTTTAACGACGCCAAGTCCAAGGTGGAGGCGCAGGTCGCCGACGAGACGGCCAAGCTGATGGGTGGCCTGAAGCTCCCCCCCGGCATGAAGCTGCCGTTCTGAGCCCATCCCCGCCCGCCCGCGGGCGGGGCGATCCATCGAGTGCGATACCGGAATGGTCGGACCTGAAATCGAGCGGCTGATCCAGCTCCTGGCGCGTTTGCCGGGGCTGGGGCCGCGCTCGGCACGGCGGGCGGCGCTGTTGCTGATGAAGCGGCGCGACGGCCTGCTGGTGCCCCTGTCGGAGGCGATGGCGCTGGCCGCCGAAGCGGTGCGCACCTGCTCCGTCTGCGGCAACCTGGACACCCGCGATCCCTGCACCGTCTGCGCCGACCCGTCCCGCGACCGTTCCACCATCTGCGTGGTGGAGGACGCCGGCGATCTCTGGGCGCTGGAGCGCTCGCGCGCCTTCACCGGCCTCTATCACGTGCTGGGCGGCACGCTGTCGGCCCTGCAGGGGATCGGTCCCGACGACCTGACCATCGCCGCCCTGGTGGACCGGGCGCGCAACCCCGAGGTCCGGGAGGTGATCCTGGCCCTCAACGCCACCGTCGACGGCCAGACCACCGCCCATGTGGTCACCGACCGCCTGGCGCAGGCGGACGTGGCGATCTCGCGCCTGGCCCACGGCGTGCCGGTGGGCGGCGAGCTGGACTATCTGGACGACGGCACCCTCACCGCCGCACTGAAGGCACGCCGGCCGCTCTGATGCGCGGTCAGGGCGTGCAGTACGACTCGGGCGTCATCACCGCGGTCACCGTCACCGGGGCGCCGGCGGGGACCACGTACTCCTGCGCTCCCGCCGGGCTCGCCGCCTCGGGGTCCCAGTTGCAGGTGTAGCCCGGGCGGGTCCAGGGATAGCCCGTCTCCTTGATGGCCTGCGGTCCGCCGGCTCCACCGTGATCCAGGTGTCGCGCTGCAACGGCACCGTGCGGCCCGGCCCCTCTTCCCCCCATTGGGGATAGCCGGTCAGGGACACCGCCTGCACGGGGTAGGCGAGCGGCGCCAGGGGCCGGACGTCGCGGGCATCGTACACGGCGGTGGTGGAGACCGACCGTTCATAGGGTGTGCCGGGCTGCGCACAGCCGGTCAGGACCGAAGCGACAACTGCCGCAAGCAGGAACATTCGCCTCATACGCCGCACTTCATCGCCGTTCACGCGCGATGGCAGCGTCGCAATCCGCCTTCTCAAAGCGTCGGATCGGGCTTCAGGGTGATCGGTGGAAGGGGATGACGGAGGCCGCCGTCATCACCGGCTCGGGACGAACCGTCGACGGGAACAACGTCTGCACGGATTGCACGGATTTGAAGGGATTGCACGGACGCCATGCCCCGTTTCATACGGCCGGAAAATGATCACTTCCATCATTTTCCGGCCGTATGAAACCCGGCAGATCAATGCCCGGGCATTGATCAAGAGGATGATACCAACGGCACCCTTCAGGTGCCGTTGGTATCATCCCGGCCCGAAGCGTCCGGTCGCCGGGCGGGAGGATCAATCCGCGTCATCCGTGCCGGCAGTGAAGCAACGGACCGGGAATACCATGCGGCCGGTTGGCTTTACCGCTGCGCCACGATGAACAGCCGCCGGAACGGGAACAGCGTCACCCCGTCGGGGCGCCGCGGGTAGGCCGTGGCCAGGCGGGCCTGGTAGGCGGCCAGGAAGGCGTCGCGGGTGGCGTCGTCGGGCAGCGCGTCCAGGAAGGGCAGCAGCGCCGTGCCCCGGGTCCAGTCCAGCACCGGGCGTTCCCCCTCCAGGGGCTGGAGATACTCGGTCTCCCAGATGTCCAGGCGGCGGACCAGGGGGGCCAGGCGGTCGTAATAGACCGCGGGCGGGTCGACCGGGGTGGTGCGCAGCACCGGCGCCAGCCGGTCCGCCCACGGGCCGTCCCGCGCCGTCTCATAGAGCAGGGCGTGGGACGGGGCGGCGAAGTTGCGCGGCATCTGCACCGCCAGCACGCCGTCCGGGGCCAGCGCCGCCACCAGCGCCGGGAACAGGCGGTCGTGGTCGTCCAGCCAGTGCAGGGCGGCGTTGGAGATCACCAGGTCGAACGGCGCGTCCGGCCGCCAGGCGCGCAGGTCCGCCTCCACCCACGCTACGGGCGAGGGAACGGCGCGGGCGCGGGCCAGCATCTCCGGCGAGCCGTCGATGCCGGTGACGTGCGCGCCGGGCCAGCGCTCCGCCAGGCTGCGCGCCAGGGCGCCGGTGCCGCAGCCGAGGTCGGCGATGCGGCCCGGGGCCAGCGGCGGCAGGGCGGCGACCAGGTCGTGCGCCGGGCGGCGGCGCAACGCCTCGAACCGCCCGTACCGGTCGGGATCCCACGCCATGGCGGCGGCTCAGTGCGGCGTGCCGCCGGTCCTCTCGGCCTCGGCGGCGCGCTTGCGGGCCATTTCGGCGTCCACCGCGTTGTAGTGGCGGTGGATCGCCAGGAACAGGTAGCCGACGCAGAGGATGGCGACCAGCCAGCCGCCGTAGAAGAACGCCTCGTCCGCCGCCCGCGCAGCCGCGTAGAGGCCCAGGAATCCCAACAGACCGATCGCGCCCGAGGCGATCCACTTGCCCGAACCTTCCACGTCCCGTTCCTTTCTTGTTGGTCGATGGTGCCGTCCGATGATGCGTCCCGGACCCCCCGGTCCGGCGGCGCCTAGAGTGTGCGAAGCGGCAACGGGAATCAATGCGCGCTGTTCGCGGGCAGGTCGAGTGCGAAGGTGGTGCCGGCCGCCGTGCTCTCCACCAGCGTCAGATCGCCGCCGTGGGCCCGCGCGATCTCGCGCGCGATCGACAGGCCGAGCCCGGTGCCGCCGGCGCGGGCCGAGCCGGTGAAGGGCTGGAACAGGTTTTCGCGCGCCCGCGGCGGCAGACCCGGCCCGGTGTCGGTGACCAGGATCGCGACTCGGGCGCCGTTGGGCTCGACCGCGACGGTGACCGCGCCGGCCCCGGCCTGCACCGCGTTGCGCCCCAGGTTGGTCAGGACGCGGGCGAGCTGGTCGCGGTCGGCGGTGACGCGGAACCCCTCCGGCACGCGGTTGACCCAGCGCGTCTCCACCCGCACCCCGTCGGAGCGCAGGGAGTGTGCCACCTCTTCCGCCGCTTCGGCGACCAGCGCGTGCAGATCGAGCGGCGCCGGAGCGACGGGCAGGACACCGTCGCGGGTGTAGGACAGGGTCTGGCCGCACAGGGCCACCGCCCGGTCGATCGCGCCCACCAGCCGCGGTGTCACCCGGCGCACCTCCGGGTCGGTGCTCGCCGCCAGATGCTCCGACAGAAGGGAGGCGGTGGCGAGGATGCCGCGCAGATCGTGGTTGATCTTGGTGACGGCGGTGCCCAGGGCGGCCAGCCGCTCGCGCTGGCGCAGGGCGGTGCGCAGGGCCGCCTGCATCTCCGCCAGCTCGCGCTGGGCGATGCCGATCTCGTCGCGGCGGCCGGCGGCGGAGAAGGCGGGCACCGCGCTCTCCGGGTCGCGGCGGAACGCCATCATGGCCGCGGTCAGCCGGCGCAGCGGCCGCACGAACATGCCGTTCAGCGTGACGAACACCAGCCCCGCGGTGATCAGCGAGATGGCGATCGACAGGGCCAGGATGCGGCCGGCGAACTCGTGCATGGCCATGGCCAGGGGCCGCTCGTCCATGGTGACCTCGACCGTCACCGCCGGGTCCTTGGGGGAATGGTCGACCACCTTGACCACCCGGTTGCCGGCCCGCGCCATGGTCGCGAAGGCGTCGGTGATCAGCGACGCGGTGGTCGCCTCGCGCAGGTCCATCACCGCGTCGACCATCGGCGGCATCCGGCTGGACAGCATGTTGACGCAGGAATTGGGCTGCACCAGTGCGATGGCGTGGGCGCCCACATGGTCCAGCAGCGTGGCCTCCAGCCGGCGCGTCACCATGCGGTCGGGGGCCGCGTCCACCGACAGCGCGGCTATGTGGGCCGCGGCCAGCCGCTCCTGCAGGAAGGCCAGGCGGAAGCGGGCGATCGACGGGGTGAAGATCAGCACCTCCGCCAGCATGACGAACAGCACCGTCAGCACCAGAAGCTTGGCGGAAAGACTGCGGGCCAGCGGTGGCAGGGGCATGGGGCGGCCGGGGCGGCGGATCACGGGCCCACAGTCTAGGTCATCCGAACCGCGCGAGGAAGCGCACCAGCCACCGCGTGCGGGGGCCGAACAGGACCGGCTCGAAGAAGGCGCCGGCGGCGCGCTTGCCGGCTTCCGCCAGGGTGGGGTAGGGCAGCACGACGCCGGCAAGGTCGTGCACCCGCAGGCCGCGGGCGATGGCCAGGCACCACGGCGCGATCTGCTCCCCGGCGTGGCGGCCGGCGATGCCGGCGCCGAGGATGCGGCCGTTGCGCCGCACCACCAGCTTGACCAGCCCTTCGGGCGCGCCCTCGGTGCGGGCGCGGTCGTTGCCGGCGAAGGGCTGGCGCAGCACGGTCACGTCGCCGTCCCGGGCGGCGCGCGCCTGCGCCTCCGTCAGGCCGACCTGCGCCAGTTCGGGGTCGGTGAAGGTGGCCCGGGGCAGGGCGATGCGGTCGGCGCGGCCCGGCCAGCGGAACAGGGCGTTGCGCACGACGATGCCCGCCTGATGCCCGGCGGCGTGGGTGAAAGCGGGGCCGCCGGTGCAATCGCCCACGGCGTAGACGCGGCGGTTGGTGGTGCGCAGGCGGGCGTCCACCGTGATGCCGGCGGGGCCGGCGGCGATGCCGGCGGCCTCCAGACCCAGGTCCTCCACCACCGGCCGGCGCCCGGCCGCCACCAGCAGGTGGCTGCCGGAGATCCGGCGCCCGTCGGCCAGCTCCGCCGCCACCCCGTCCCCGTCCCCGTCCCCGGCCGGCGCGACGCGGGCGACGCCGGTGCCTTCGATCAGGGTGACGCCCTCCGCCTCCAGGGTGCTGCGCACCACCGCCACCAGCTCCGGGTCGTCGCGGGGCAGCAGGGTGGCCCGCTCCACCAGCGTCACCCGGGCGCCGAGGCGGCGGTGCGCCTGCGCCATCTCCACCCCGACCGGACCGCCGCCCAGCACCAGCAGGTGGCCGGGCAGGGTGCTTCCGGCGAACAGCGTCTCGTTGGTGAGGTACGCCACCGTGTCCAGGCCGGGGACCGGCGGCACCAGCGGGCGGGAGCCGGTGGCCAGCACGAAGCGGCGCGCCCGGATGGCGGCGCCCTCCGCCATCACGGTGTCGGGACCGGTGAAGCGGGCGTGGGCGGCGATGACGCGTACACCCAGCCCCTCGAACCGCTCCCGGCTGTCGTGGGGGGCGATGGCGGCGATGGCCGCCTGTACGTAGGCGTACACGGCCGCGGCGTCGATTGCCGGCTCCGGCGCGCCGATGCCGAAGCGGCCGGCGGTGCGCACGGCGCGGGCCGCGGCGGCGGCGGCCAGCAGCGCCTTGGACGGCACGCAGCCGGTGTTCAGGCAGTCGCCGCCCATGGCGCCGCGCTCCACCAGCACCGTGTCGGCGCCCAGGCGCGCCGCCGCGGCGGCCACCGACAGGCCGCCGGCCCCGGCCCCGATGACGCACAGATCGCAGCGGATGGCGCTCATGGCGTCCTCCGCAGGCGGCGCACCAGCACGGGAACCAGCGCCAGCACGGCGAGCCCCAGCAGGGGCAGCAGGATCGCCGGCTCCATCATCAGGGCGGGGTCGGGGCGGCCGCCGGCGTCGAGCACTGCGCCCAGCCCGTTGCCCACCGACGCGTACACCAGCGCCCCCGGCACGATGCCGATCAGGGTCGCCGGGGCGTAGGTGCGCAGCGGCACGCCCAGCACCGCCGGGATCAGGTTGACGAGCCAGAACGGGAACAGAGGCACCAGGCGCAGGAACAGGGTGTAGCTGAAGGCGTGCTCCCGGAATCCCGCCTCCAGCCGGGCGGTCCACGGCGCGGCGCGGTGGCGCAGGAAACCACCCGCGGCGGTGCGGGCGGCCAGGAAGACGGCCACCGCCCCCAGCGTCGCCCCGGTGACCGCCAGGGCGGTCGCCGCCCACACCCCGAAGAGGAGCCCGCCGGCCAGGGTCAGCACCGTCGCCCCCGGCACCGAGAAGGCGACCGCCAGCGTGTAGACCGCTACATACGCCAGCGCGGCGAGCGCGCCGTTGGCGGCCACGAACGCCGTCAGGGCCGTGCGGTGGCGCGCCAGCGCGTCCGGGCTGAGATGCTCGTGCAGGCCGGCGGCGAGGACGCCGAGGAGGCCCGCCGCCAGCACGGCCAGCGGGGCCAGGCGCATCCACGGCGCGGACGGCGGAGGATCGGCTGCGGCCATGCCGCGGGCACTCCGGTTCGGGCGGTTGGTTTCCGCTTACCAGGGTGCCGCGGGCGCCCGTCACCCGCCAGTCACCTTGCCGTGAAGGGTTCCGCCGGCATCCCCTGCCGCGGTTGCATTGCTGCGGTCCGACAACGTCCGTTGTGTCGTTCCGGTGGTGTTGGTAAGACACCGCCATGAGCGACCTTGCCCGCCACATCGAGGCCCTGTCGACGGCGCGCGTGCTGTGCGTCGGCGACGTCATGCTCGACCGGTTCATCTACGGATCGGTCGACCGCGTGTCGCCGGAAGCGCCGATCCCCGTGCTGCGGATCGAGCGGGAAACGGCCATGCTCGGCGGGGCCGGCAACGTCGCCGCCAACGTCATCGCGCTGGGCGCGCTCTGCCGCTTCGTCTCCGTCGTCGGCGACGATGCGGCCGGCAGCGAGCTGCGCCACCTCGTGGCGATGGAGATCGGCGACAACGCCGGCATCATCGCCGAGCCGGGACGCCAGACCACCGTCAAGTCGCGCTTCATCGGCGGCCGCCAGCAGCTTCTGCGCGCCGACGCCGAGACGGTGGCGGACGTCGGGCCGCTGTGGTTCGACTCCCTGCTGGGCGCCGCCCGCGAAGGGCTGGCGGAGGTGGGGGCGGTCATCCTCTCCGACTACGGCAAGGGCGTCCTGTCCGATGCGCTGATCACCGCCCTGATCGGCGCGGCGCAGCGCGCCGGTCTGCCCGTGGTGGTGGACCCCAAGGGGACCGACTACACCCGTTACCGCGGCGCCACGGTGCTCACGCCCAACCGCAAGGAGCTGATGCAGGCCACCGGCCTGCCCGCCGACAGCGACGCCGAGGTTGCGGCCGCCTGCCAACGCCTGATCGACACCTGCGGCGTCGGCGCCGTGGTGGCTACCCGGTCGGAGCGGGGCATGAGCGTGGTCACCCGCGACGGCACCGCCGCCCATCTGCCCGCCGAAGCGCGGGAGGTGTTCGACGTGTCGGGCGCCGGCGACACGGTGGTCGCCACCCTGACCGCGGCGCTGGCCGCCGGCGTGCCGCTGGAGGACGCCGCCCGGCTGGCGAACCTGGCGGCGGGCATCGTCGTCGGCAAGGTCGGCACCGCGGTGGTGCGCGCCCCGGAACTGCTGGGCGCCCTGCACGAACAGGAATGGCGCCACGGCGAGACCAAGGTGGTGACCCGCGACGAGGCGGTGGAGCGCGTCGCCCGCTGGAAGCTGCGCTGCAAGCGCATCGGCTTCACCAACGGCTGCTTCGACCTGCTGCATCCCGGCCACGTCTCGCTGCTGGCCCGGGCCAAGGCGGGCTGCGACCTGCTGGTGGTCGGCCTGAACAGCGACGAATCCGTGCGCCGCCTGAAGGGTCCGACCCGCCCGGTGCAGGCGGAATCCGCCCGGGCCACCGTTCTCGCCTCCCTGGCGCCGGTCGACCTGGTGGTGATCTTCGACGAGGACACCCCCGAACAGCTCATCCGCGCGCTGCGCCCCGACGTGCTGGTGAAGGGGGCCGACTACAGCATCGACCAGGTGGTCGGTGCCGACTTCGTGCAGAGCTATGGCGGCCGCGTCCTGCTGGCCGACCTCGTCGCCGGGCAGAGCACGACCAACACCATCAAGCGCATGCAGGGGTGAACGCCCGGCATTCCCGGTCGTCGCTTCATTGTCGGCACGTTGGACGCGGATGATACCGGCGGCATCGGAAGGATGCCGCCGGCATCACCCTCTCGATCAATGCCAAGGCATTGATCTGCCGGGCTTTACGGTCGGCAATTGATGGAAGTAATCAATTGCCGACCGTATGACACGGATTGATCGTCCTGCCCGGCAGCCGGACGCTTCAGGGCGGTGACGCAGGGCAACACGTCCGTGCAATCCAACCCGATCCGTGCAATCCGTGGCGGCCTTGTTTCCCCGACCGGTACGTCCCTTGCCGGCGATTCTTCTGCTCGTCCGGCTCTGGTCCCCCGGCGCGGGCGCGCCATTTGGAACGGGGTATCGGGCAGGGGGGACAGGGCATGCCGGACGGATTCGCCCATCGCCGCATCGCCACCAGCGGTGCCGAGATCCACGCGGCGGTCGGCGGCGACGGACCGCCGCTGCTGCTGCTGCACGGGTTCCCGCAGACCCACGTCATGTGGCACCGCGTCGCCCCGGCGCTGGCCGAGCGCTTCACGGTCGTGGCCGCCGACCTGCGCGGCTACGGCGCGTCGGAGAAGCTGGCGGGCGATCCCGCCCACGTGCGCCATTCCAAGCGCGCCATGGCGCAGGACCAGGTCGAGGTGATGCGCGCCCTGGGGTTCGAGCGTTTCGCCGTGTGCGGCCACGACCGGGGGGCCCGCGTGGCGCACCGCATGGCCCTGGACCATCCCGACCGGGTGGAGCGGCTGGCCGTGATCGACATCGTTCCGACGGTGGAGGTGTTCGAGCGCATGGACAGCGCCATGGCCACCGCCTATTACCACTGGTTCTTCCTGATCCAGCCCGGCGGCCTGCCGGAGCATCTGATCGGCCTGGACCCGGAGTTCTTCCTGCGCCGCACGCTGGGCTCGTGGGGGTCCGGCGCCGGCGCCTTCGCGCAGGAGGCGTTCGCCGCCTACCTGCACGCCATGCGCAACCCCGCCACCGTGCACGCGATGTGCGAGGATTACCGGGCCGCCGCCTCCATCGACCTGGAACACGACCGCGGCGACCGGCTGGCGGGGCGTCGCGTCGCCTGTCCCACCCTGGTGCTGTGGGGTGCCGACAGCATTGTCGGCCGTGGTTACGCCGACCCGCTGGAACTGTGGCGCCCCTACGCCCCCGCCGCCATAGGCCGCGCCCTGTCCGGCGGCCATTTCCTGCCGGAAGAGCGGCCGGAGGAGACGCTGGCGGACGTCCTGGCCTTCTTCGGGGGTAACCCGGGCTGACGGTCCTATGCGCCGCTACACCGATCGGGCGGGGCGGCGGGAAAATGGTCGTGGGTCAGCGTTGGTCACAGGAGGTTAATGAAACGTTAAGGCAGACTCCGCTCCAACAACGGCAGCGGGGATCGTGTCATGGCCTTCGACTGGGGATACGCGGTACACGGCGTCACGTACACCATGGGAACGGCGGCGGGCGGTTCCGCCCTGCCGAACGCGCCACAGGCGATCGCAGCGGTCAACTATATGGAATCGCGTTCCGACGGCGGCTACCGCTGGTCGGTGAAGTACGATCTGGGGTTCGATGGCGCCCGCTTCCTGGTGGAGACACGGATTTCTCTGGCCGGGGCCGATCCCGGCGCGCTGCGGTCCACCTGGGAACAGGGGATCGAGAGCCTGTGGAACGGCAAGGCGGCGCTCAGCGACGGCAGCGCCCTCTATCCCATCGCCTTCGATGTCCGCTTCGTCGATGCGAACCCCCACTACACGGTCACCGTCCATGAGGGGAACGGACGGTACGACATGCTGAACTGGTACACCGACACCGCCTGGGGGCCGTCCTACCAGGACGAACTGGCGGCGCACGAGTACGGCCACATGATCGGCATGTTCGACGAGTACGCCGGGGGCGCCACCTTCAACGGCTACACCACCACCGGCACCCTGATGGCCGACCTCACGGGCAAGGTCCCGCTGGGCTATTTCGGGTCCGTGGATGCCCACGCGGAGGCGCTGTACGGCCGCCCCCTCGCCATCGTCGATGCGGGCGCTGCCGCCGCCCCGCCGGAGCCGCCGCCGGAGCCCCCTTCGGAGCCGGTTCCGGAAGCCGGCCGCGTGGTCAACGGCACCACCGCGGCGGACACGCTGAGCGGTGCGTCGGGCGACGACAGCATCCGCGGCTACGCCGGCAACGACGTGCTCTACGGCTTGCAGGGCAACGACACGCTCAAGGGCGAGGCCGGCAACGACACGCTGTTCGGCGGCGCCGGCGACGACAGCATGCACGGCGGGGACGGGCACGACGTGCTGTTCGGCGGGATCGGCAACGACATCCTGTGGGGCAGCCCCGGCAACGACACGCTGACCGGCGGGGCCGGCGCCGACCGCTTCATGTACACCCGCGGCAGCGGCCACGACGTGATCACCGACTTCAACGCCGCCGAGGGCGATCGCATCCACCTCGGCCCCGGGCAGTTCCACCGGGTGATCGACGGCTCCGCCACCGAGGCGCTGGTCGATCTGGGCAACGGCGACACCATCACCCTTCTGGGCATCGCCCGCCACGCGGTGCAGGACGCCTGGTTCGTCACCGCCTGATCCTGCGGCGGCCCGCGCGAAAGCATGGCGCCGCCGCCCGTTTCCCGCTATTCCTTACAAAAAGTATGGAGATTGCGGCGGGTATGGCGGACGGGACGGCGGACGGGGACGGGTCGGGCGGCGCTGCGGAGATCCGCGACGCCTACGGGCGGCGGATCGACCCGGATTCGCCGCTGGCGTTGCGCGGCCACCGCACCAACATGGTGGGCGTGCCGGCACAGGTCCTGTCCACCGCCGCCTTCAACGGGTCGCCCCGCACGCTGCGCATCCACGGCACCCGCGGCCAGCACGCCGACCTGTTCGAGGCGCTGGACGAAGCCCCCGACGCCGACCGTGCGGCCGAGGTGTTCCAGCGCCACCTCGCCGCCACCTTCGACCTCAACCCCGACTTCTCCGGCTCGCAAGGGGCCGATGGCAAGCGCCGGTTCCGCGCCAGCTACCTGCGCCTGCTCAAGGGGTGGATGTTCGACTCCAACAACGCCGAGGGGGCGGTGCTCAAGGGCTGGGTGGAAAGCCGCTTCGGTCTGATGCCCACCTATCACAAGGAGCCGATCCGCCGCTTCGCCTCCGGCGCCTGGTACCGCTACGGCGAGGAGAAGACGGCCACGCGCTTCCACAACAACAACATCTACCTGCAACTCGACCTGCTGTACGAGTATTGCCAGTGGTGGATGCGCCGCGGCTGGCCGGAGGCGCCGATGCCGGCGCGCGCCATGGCGATCCCGCTCTACCGCGGCGTCAACGACTTCGAGGAGCACTTCATCCTCGAACGGCCGGACAAGCGCAGCGCGGTGCTGCGCCTGAACAACCTGTGCTCCTTCTCCACCGACCGCGAGATCGCCGGCCAGTTCGGCGATTACATCCTGGAAGCCCGGGTGCCGGTGGTGAAGATCGTCTTCTTCCGCGACATCCTGCCGCGCTACCCCTTCCGGGGTGAAGGCGAATATCTGGTCGTCGGTGGCGACTACCGCGTGTCGGTGTCGCTGCTGTGACCGGCCGGCGAGCGGCCCCCATCTTGCAGGCATCCGGGGCATGACCGATCCGACCCTCCGTTCCCGCGCCCTGGGCGCCTATCTCGGCTTCGCCTGCGGCGACGCGCTGGGTGCCACTGTCGAGTTCCTGACAAAAGGGGAGATTGCGCACCAATACGGCGTGCACCGGCACATCAAGGGCGGCGGCTGGCTGCGCCTGCAGGCGGGCCAGGTGACCGACGACACGGAGATGTCGATCCACCTGGGCCGCGCCATCCTGGCCGGTCCCGACTGGGACGTCCGGCGCGCCGCGGAGGAGTTCGCGGTCTGGCTGAAGGGCGTGCCCGTCGACGTGGGCGACACCACCCGCCGCGGCATCCGCCGCTTCATCATGCACGGCACGCTGGAGGAGCCGGAGGGGGAGCATCTGGCCGGCAACGGTGCCCTGATGCGCAACCTGCCGGTGGTGCTGGCGACGCTGGGCGACGACGACGCGTTCCGCACCTGGAGCCTGGAGCAGGCCCACATCACCCACAACAACGTCCTGTCCGACGCGGCGACCCTGGCCTTCGGCGAGATGGTGCGGGTCCTGCTGGCCGGCGGCGGCGTGCGCGCCGTGCGCGAGGTGGCGAACCGTCTGGTGGCACAGCGGCGCGCCTTCAAGTTCGAGCCCTACCGCAACCTGTCCACCGCCTATGTGGTCGATACGGTGCAGACCGTGCTGCACCATTACTTCCGCACCGACGGCGTGGAATCCTGCGTGGTGGAGACGGTGAACCAGGGCGGCGACGCCGACACCACCGGCGCGCTTGCCGGCATGCTGGCCGGCGCCACCTACGGCGTCGAGGCGATCCCGAGCCGCTGGCTGAAGAAGCTGGACGCCGCCGTCCAGCAGGAGATCCGCGCCCAGGTCGACGCCCTGCTGGCGCGCGCCCCGCTGTTGCGAACCGGAGGGACCGATGGTTGAGGTGGTGTTCTACGAGAAGCCCGGCTGCGCCGGCAACGCCCGCCAGCGCCGCCTGCTGGAGGAGGCCGGGCACCGGGTGGAGGCGCGCGACCTGCTGAGCGCGCCGTGGACGCGGGATAGCCTGCGCCCCTTCTTCGGCGACCGGCCGGTGGCGGAGTGGTTCAACCGCGCCGCTCCGGCGGTGAAGTCCGGCGCCGTGGTGCCCGAGGCGCTGGACGAGGCGGGCGCCCTCGACCTCTTGCTGGCGACGCCGCTGCTGATCCGCCGGCCGCTGATGCGGGTGGGGGAGGAGCGCCGCTGCGGCTTCGACGTCGACGCGGTGGACGCCTGGATCGGCCTGGCGGAGCAGCGGCCGGCCGGTTCGCTGGAAGGCTGCGTGCGGCCGGACATGCCGCCGTGCCCGCCGCCGGCCGCCGGCGTCACCCCGCGCGCATCTGGCTGACGAAGCGGTTGACCTGGCTGTCCAGCGCCTTCACCTGATCGGCCACCGTGGAGGAGGCGTCGAGCACGCTCTGCGCCGACTGACCGGCGTCGGCGGCGGCGCGGGCCACGGTGTCGATGTTGGTGCGCACGTGCCGGGTGCCATCGGCCGCCTCGCCGACGTTGCGGGCGATCTCGCGGGTGGCGGTGTTCTGCTGCTCCACCGCCGCGGCGATGGTGGTGGCGATCTCGTTGATCGAGCGGATGGTCCCGGCGATCTCCCGGATGGCCGCCACCGATTCCCTGGTCACCGTCTGCATGGCGGAGATCTGGGCGGAGATCTCCTCGGTCGCCCGCGCGGTCTGGCTGGCCAGGTTCTTCACCTCCTGCGCCACCACGGCGAAGCCCTTGCCGGCCTCGCCCGCCCGCGCCGCTTCGATGGTGGCGTTCAGCGCCAGCAGGTTGGTCTGGCTGGCGATGTTGTTGATGAGGTTGACCACCTCGCCGATGCGGCCGGCGGCGTCGGCCAGCCCTTCCACGGTGTGGTCGGTCCGCTCGGCTTCCTCGGCGGCCCGCCGGGCGATCTGGCTGGAGGTGTTGACCTGGTCGCCGATCTGCTGGATGGAAACGGACAACTCCTCGGTGGCGGCGGCGACCGCCTCGACGCTGCCGGCCGCCTGTTCGGAGGTGGCGGCGGCGGTCGCCGCCTCGCCCGAGGTCTGCTCGGCGGTGTGGGTCATGCGACGGGCGATGCCGTGCATGTCGTCGGCGGCGCGCGACACCCGCTCCAGCAGGCTGCGCACGCTGGATTCGAAGTGATCGGCCATGTCCAGCATGGCGCGCCGGCGGTCGCCGGCGGCGCGCTCCCGCTCCTCCTCGGTGCGGCGGCGCTCCTGTTCCAGGGCGCGGGCGTTGTCGCGGAAGACCACCAGGGATCCGGCCATGGTGGTGATCTCGTCGCGGCCGTCCGTCGGCACCTCGGCGTTCAGGTCGCCCTCGCTGATCCGGCTCATGGCGCCGGTCAGACGGCGCAGCCGCAGAACGATGCCGTTGCGCACGACGAACCAGCCCACCAGCAGCACCGCGGCGACACCGGACATCCCCAGCACGATCATCACCGTGCGGGCCATGTCCGTGGTGGCGCGGGCGTCCTGCGACGCCTGCGTCATCGCCTCCTTGGCCGCCGCCGCGATGGTCGCCACCCGTTCCGACAGGGTGTGGGTGTTGGCGCGGATCATCTCGTCCAGCCCCAGCGCCTGGGCACCGTGGCCCAGTTCGGCGGAGCGGCGGGCGAACAGGCCCTTCGGCCCGGTGCCGATGTCGGTCAGCATGGCGGCGACGGTGCGCAGCGTGGCGGCGTCGGCGGAGGCCGCGTTGCGCTCGGCGGCGGCGGCCAGGGCCTCGGCCGCCGTCCGGAAGGCGGCGTCCTGCTGCGACAGCTCGTAGGCCGCGGCTTCGTTGGCGGCGGTGGCGAGCAGCCCGGCCATCAGGTTGGCCTCCCCGCGCAGCTCCAGGGCGGAGCGCAGAACCTCCACCTCGTTGCTGAACAGGCGCGCCACCTGTTCGCCGCTGCGGGTGATGGTGTCGCCGCTGCCGATCATCAGGTTGAAGGACGCCTCGTCGGCCAGGGTGGACAGGACGTCCAGCAGCTCGTCGCGCACCGCGGTCATGTCCTTCAGGATGCCGGCGCGGCGGCCGGCCAGCACGGAGCGTTCGGCGGCCGGCCGGCCGGCATCGGCCAGTTCGGCGGCGCGCAGCGCGAACACGTCGTCGCGGCCGCGGCCGTAGTCGAGCAGGAAATCGACGAGGATGGCGGCTTCCGCGGCGGCGTTGCCGTCGGGCAGATTGCCCAGGTGCAGGGACAGCCCGCGGCCGGCGATCTCGAACCGTTCGCGCAGCGGCTCCAGCCGGGCGGGGTCGGCCGTGCCGGCCGCTTCCATCAGCAGCGACACCGCCAGGTTCGCCTCCGCCGACAGGCCCAGCGCCGCCTGCACCGCCCCGGCTTCCTCGTCGATCAGGCGGCGGATGGCAATGCCGTTGGCGTCGAGTGCGGCCGAGGCGCCGTTGCGCATGGAGGCCGTCGCCTCCTCGACCACCGCGGCGGAGCGGGCCAGCAGGTCGGCGTGCACGGATTTGGACATCTCCAGCAGGCGCGCCCGTTCCCGCTGGGCGTCGGCCAGGGCGGTGACGGTGCCGGCCAGCTCGGCCAGGGCGTGTTTCATGCCGGTCACCGCCTCCTCGGCGGCGTCCACCTCCGGCATGCCCAGCCGGCGCAGCCCGTCCAGGGCGTTGGCGACGCTCTGCGCCTGCGCCTCGATGCGGTCGGCCAGCTCGCGCCGCAGGAACTCGCTTTCGGCGGTGCGCAGGGCCGGCGCCAGTTCGCCCAGGCGGACGGCGCCGACCTCCAGCTCGCGCGAGAGGTCCAGGGCGCGCACGCCGCGTTCGGTGATCGCCTCGATGCTGTTGTCGATCTGCACGTACGAGCCGTTGGCGACGAACGCCGCGGCGACGGTCAGCCCGGCGGTCAGCCCGAACGTTACCAACAGCTTGGTGCCGATGCTCAGACCGCCCGCCCGGCTGCCGCCGGGTGCCGTCGCGCTCTTCGCCATGGTGCGCTTCCTCTCCTCATGCCCCGCCTGTGGCCGGCGGTTTGCCGTCGTCGTCGCGTCAGCCCTTCAGACCGGCCAGGCTGTCCACCGCCCGGAACCGGCCGTCGGGCCCGATCACCGTGAAGAATACCCTGTCGGAGCCCTGGTTGTCGTCGGGCCCGAAGGTCAGCGTCAGGCCGCCCAGGTCGAAGCGGCCGACCCGCCGGATGGTGTCCAGGAGGCCGCTGCGCGTGGGTTCGCCGGGCAGGCGGTTCAGGGCCTCCACCACCAGCCGGCCGACGGCGTAGCCTTCCAGCGCGACGAAGTCCGGCTCCGGCCCGCCCTCCACCAGGGCCAGCGCCCGGCGGAACGCGGCGACCAGGGGGATGCCCTCGTCGTCGGGCAGGGGCACCACCTGGCTCACCACCACGCCGGCGCCGGCCTCCCCCAGGTCCGCCGCCAGGGCGCCGGCCCCGACGAAGGAGATGTTGACGAACACGGGGTCGAGCTTCAGCCGCCGCGCCAGCCGAATGAACTCGGCCGAGGGTGCGTAGGCGCCGACCATCACCACCGCCTCGGGCTTTGCCTTGCGGATGGCCAGCAGGGCGGATTTGACCGCCGTGGTGTTGCGCGGATAGGTGCCGCGGGCGACCAGCGGCAGGTCGCGCGCCTTCATCGCCTTTTCCACGCCGGCCAGCCCGGCCTCGCCGAAGGCGTCGTCCTGGTAGAGGATGGCGATGCGGCGGATGCCGAGATCGCCGGTCAGCCGTTCGATCCAGGCTTCGGTTTCCTGGTCGTAGGAGGCGCGCACGTTGACGGTGGTGGGCTGGTCCGCGCCGCGCAGGAACGCCGCCCCGGTGAACGGCCCGATGAAGGGAACGCCGGCCGCCGCGGCGATGGGCTGCGCCGCTTTGGCGGTGGGCGTGCCGACGGGGCCGACCAGGGCGAAGACCCCGTCCCGCTCGATCAGCCGGCGGGTTTCCGCGGCCGAGCGCGCCGGCTCGTACCCGTCGTCGCGGCTGACCAGTTCCAGCCGCCGCCCGTGCACCCCGCCCGCCGCGTTGGCCTCGGCGAAGGCGGCGAGGATGCCGGCGCGCATGCCCAGCCCCAGGGCGGCGGCCGGCCCGTCCAGGGGGGCAGCCTGGCCGAACACGATCCGATCGTCGTGGACACCGGGATCGCCGGCCGGTGCCGGCCCGGACACCGTCACCGCCGCCGCCAGAACCAACCCGCCCAGCGCTGCCCGCCACCCCATCGCATTCCCCCTCCGGACTTTCGTACAATATTGTTGGTGCAGGAAACTGAACGAACGCTTAACATGATGGTGCGAAGCCGATGGTCAGGGGTCGTGCCGACCGGAAAATCCGGTTCGGCGCCCCATATCACGCTTGCATCGCCCCCCCGACGCCGCTATGGTCGCCGCCCGACGCCGCAGTAGCTCAGGGGTAGAGCAACTGATTCGTAATCAGTAGGTCGTTGGTTCAAATCCGACCTGCGGCACCATTCTAAGGGCCTGAAAGCTCACCGCTTTCGGGCCCTTGCCATGTCCGGGGCGGGCGGCCATCACGGCCGGGCCGGCGCCCCGTCGACCAGGCGTTCCAACGCACCGGCCAGCCCGTTGGCATAGGCTTCGGCGTCGCACAGGGCGGAGGCGGAGAGCAGCGTCCTGGCATCGCGGCGGAAGGCGGCGCGGCCGTCGGCGTCGTCGGCGAGCCGGCGGGCGCAGGCGGCGAACGCCTCGACCGAGCCGGCGACCAGATCGCTCCGTCCCGCCGCGGTGAGGAGGGAGAGGCCGGTCCGGGAGGTTTCCCGGTCGCCGACGAGCGTGATGACCGGGACACCCATCCAGAGCGCTTCGCACGTGGTGGTCGTGCCGTTGTATGGATAGGTGTCCAGCGCCACGTCGGCGCGCCGGTAGGCGGCGAGGTGGTCGGCGTGGTGATCCGCCGCGTCATCGAAGTCGATCCGGTCGAGCGGCAGCCCGAAGCCGGCGAGCCGTGCCAACAGCGCCTCGCGGTCCGCCCGGGCCAGATCCTGCCGCTTCAGCAGAAGTCGCGACCCCGGCACGGCGGCAAGCGCCGCCGCCCAGGCGCGCGCACCGGTCGGTCCGAGCTTGGAGAGCTGGTTGAAGGACACGAACACCAAGCCGTCGCCCCGCGGCGTGGACACCGGCGGTGCGTACGGCGGCGGCGCGTAACAATGCATGTGGCGCAGGTAGAGCGGCACCTCGTGCAGCCGTTCGCGGCCGCCCGGCGGATGGATCAGCCGATCGGTGAGCTTGTGGACGGGAACGGGCAGCCCCAGCGTGCCCGGATAGCCGATGGCCGTGACGAGGTGCGGCGCCGGCCGGGCCATCAGCACCGCCAGCCGCCGGCCGTACCAGCCGTGTCCCATCAGGTCGATCAACACGTCGATGCCGTCATCCGCGATGCGCGCGGCCAGTGCGCCGGCCCGGAGTCCGCGGGCGTCCACCGAACGGACGCCGGCGGGAACCTCGAACGCCTCGTCGGACGCTCCGTCGGCGGGTTCGTCGTAGAGCGTGAAGCCGATGCGCGAGGGATCGGCCGACCGCAGCAACCCCTCCACGAAATAGCGCACCGAACTCTGCGCCAGCGAGGTCGACAGCAGCCCGACGGCGATCGGTCGTCCGGCGGGCCGCCCCGCTTCGGGCCGCCGCGCCACCGCTTCCGGTTTCGCGGCGGCGCCGAGCGCCCGTCCGGCGGCTGCGGCATCGGCGTACAGGTCGGCGCCCGTGGTGCTTTCGAGCATCAGCCGTGCGAACAGTCGTGCCGACCACCCCGCCACGACGGCCGGGTCCAGCCGCACCGCGCGATCCGCAGCGGCAAGCGCACCCTCCGGATCGCCCAGAAAGCGCCGCTCGGCCGAGAGGCGGGCGCAGACCGTCGCCAGGATCGCTCGCGCCCGGCGGTCGGCGGGTGCGAGCGCAAGCGCCCGGCGCAGGGCGGACTGCGCCGCGCCGAGCGCCCCCGCCTCGTACGCGGCGCTGCCGGCGTCGCGCCACAGCACGGCGTCGTCCGGGCGCAGGCGAAGGCCGCGGCGCAACAGCCGGTCGGCGTCGCCGGTCCGGCGGTCGGCGGATTCGACCCGCACGGCCAGGACATGGGCGTCCCGATGATCGGGAGCCACGGCCAGTGCCCGCCGCACCGCCCCGCGGGCTTCGCCGGTCCGCCCGGCCCCCAGCAGGAGCAAGCCGCGCATGACCAGAACGGCCGGCGTCGCCGCCACCGCGCCGGGCAGGGCGTCCAGCCGCGCCAACCCCTCGTCCCACCGGCCCGCGCCGAGGCATCGCTGTGCGGCCGCCATGGCGTCGTCGAGGGGGGCCGGGCGGTGTGCAACGGGTGTCTTCATGTCGGAGGGTCCCGGGGGGGGGGGCGGACGGGCGCAGGCGAACCTGCCGGGAAGCGGGGTGTACGGCCATTATGACAATGCCCGCCGGCCCCTGTGGCGGAAAGCCCGGTTCTCATGCACCGGGATACCGCTGCCGGCGTCGCAAAGCTATTGGTAGCATCCTGCGATTGGAAGCCGTAAAGAGTTCGCAGCCCGTTCGCGGTTCGCAAAGGGCGCCATGGGTTCGCAGGAACCAGGTTGTGTGCACATCATCCGGCGAATCGGAGCCGTGAAGGATCGACGGACATGTCAATGCCCGGCTTCAGCCTCATCACCCCATCCTTCAATCACGCGGCGTATCTTAAAGATACGATTGAGTCCGTGCTCAGCCAGGGTTGTGCGGAGTTGCAGTATCTGGTCATGGACGGCGGTTCGACCGACGGTTCGGACGCCATCATCAAGAGGTATGAGGGCCGGCTGCATTACTGGCGTTCGCATCCTGACGATGGACAGTATGCTGCGATCGAAGAGGGGTTCTCCCGAAGCGACGGCGAGATCATGGGATGGATCAATTCCGACGATATCCTGTGCCCGTGGACGGTGCAGACGGTCCAGAGGATCTTCCATGACTGCCCGGAGGTGGAGTGGCTGACCACCAGGTTCCCTCTTGTGCTGACGGAGCGCGGCAGCGGACTGCATTGCCGGCCCAAAGGTGGATTCAGTGCGGCTGCGTTCCGGCGCGGTGACTATTTGCCGGGAGCCAATCGGGCTTCGAATGGTTTCATACAACAGGAATCTACCTTCTGGCGCCGCAGCCTGTGGGAACGGGCCGGCGGCCGCTTCGACCGCACGCTGTCCCTTGCCGCTGATTTCGAGCTTTGGGCCCGCTTTTTCGAGCACGCCGTTCTGTGGGGCATCGACATGCCCCTGGCCGCCTTTCGCCGGCACGACGACCAGAAGAGCCGGCGTCAGCGCGACCGGTACCTGGAGGAGGCGCGGCGGGTGCTGGCACGCTATGTGGACATCGACCGATTGCCGTCCAACGACGGCCATGTCGCTTGGTTCCGGCTGCGGAGTGCGGGCCTCGGGGCTCCCGAACTGAAGCGTTTCGCCGAACCGATACACAGTGTCGTCTTCGACGACGCCAGGGCACGCTACACCTGCGTTGTCGAGCCGGCATGAGCCACTTTACACCTCCATCGCTGAATACCCGGAGACGTGAATCATGAATCCCCGAGAATTCATAGGTATTTACTCGTTCCCGAAATCCGGAAACACGTGGCTGCGGGCGGTGGTATCGGAAATGTTCTTTGGCGGAGACTGGTCCGCTGTTCCTGATTGTTATAAGAATAATATATTCGATGCGCCGTACGTTGATCTCGCAGGGCGGCGGATATCATTCTATAAGAGTCATGATAAAACCCCCATCGGTGCCTTCCAGGGCTTGCCGATACGACAGACAAAATACATCTATATTGTCCGACATCCCCTCGATGTGTTTCTGTCGCAGCTCAATTATTTCCTGCTGAAGCCCGAATCGGTGGCGGATCAGTCTTTGCGGCCGCCCGCGTCAGGACCGTTTTCCATCCCCTGTTCCGGTGTTGATCAGGCGTTGCAGGACGGAAGCCTGGATCTGTTCTTCAAGGCATTCGTCGTGTACGGAACATTGCAGCCGCAGTTTGCACGATCCGGGTCATGGATGGACAACGTGTCGTCCTGGTTGCCGCGTCCGAATACGCTGGTTCTCCGCTATGAGGATATGATTTCCGACCGCGCCCGTGCGTTGGACGGGTTGGCGGACTTCCTGACTACCGACCGTCAGCGTGTGTATGCCGCAGCCGAAAGGGCCGAGCAATCAACGAGGAAGGACGGCCATTTCTTCTGGAAAAAGAGCGCCGGCAACTTCAAGCAGTATCTCTCGGACGAACAGGTCGCACTGTTCCGGCGGCATCATGGTGACATCGTGGCCCGGGCGGGCTATTGATGCGACGCCCGGGCCCGCTGGCAACCGGCAGATCCCCCTCTGACATGGCGCATCATGACACCGGAAACCTACCGCTTCGCAAACGGGGTAACCCTGTTCCGGCACATGCTGCTGGATGTCCAGCTCGCACGGTATCAGGAGCCGGGCAATCCGAACCTGCACGAGCCGGAAGAAGAGGCATGGCTTGAACGACTGCTGGAGCGGTGTGGAACCGATGAACCGATCTTCATCGATATCGGTGCCGGCGTCGGTTACTACAGCATCCTGGTCAAGCAAAGGCACCCGCTTGCACGGGTTCTTGCCATAGAGCCACTTTCGGCCCACGCCGACGCCATCGTCGCCCATGCGGCGCTGAACGGCTTGGACGACGGCGCCATCGAGGTGCGCACCAATGCCATCTCCTCACACGCCGGAATGTCCGAGTTCGTGCCGCTCCATTATGGCAGTCACCTGAAATCGGCCGGAAAGACCGGTCGGCCCGGGGCGACGATCAATGTGCCCACGATTACCCTTGCCGACCTGATGGCGGATGTCGGCGCCGCCGCGGACGTTGTGAAACTCGATATCCAGGGGAGCGAACTGGAGGTGCTCGCCGCCGTGCCGGACTTGCTCGCTTCAGGACGCATCCGCTCGCTGATCGTGGGCACCCATGGGCCGGCTCTGTTTGAGGGCGTCCGCACCCTGCTCGCGGCCCGGTACGATCTCCTGCATGCTGATCCGGCCCCGGCCTTTCAGCCCGATGGCCTGATCGTCGCGTGCCATCGTTCGCCGGCACCGCGCTGACCGGCACCGGGCATAGGCGCACCCCCCGCAAGGGTGCCATGCGCCCCGTTGCAATCGCCCCCCGGGCCGTCGTACTCCCTCGTTCCCGAGGGGCCGGCCATGGCCGGTCCCGCCGATCAGTCCGAGGAACGATCCATGCGCGCCTTCGAGGGCCAGCATTCCGACAACGTCGCCATCAAGCGCTCGCGCGAGCAGAAGGAACGCCAGCTCCGCGAGTTGAAGGACCAGTTCGCCGCGCTGAAGAGCCATGCCGCGCCGACCCTGCGCACCACCATGGCCAAGCGCATCGCCGATCTGGAGGCCGAGCTGAAGGCGCCGCCGGCGCCCCCGGCCGGCAAGCCGCGGCGGCGGGGCTGACACCATGGCCGCCGGCACCACCGGACCGGCACGGCCGGCGGCCGGGCTGTTCGCGCAGCCCTGGCTGCTGCTGATGCTGCCGCCCCTGTTCTGGTCGGGCAACTTCGTGCTCGGCCGGGCGGTGGCGGACGCCGTGCCGCCGGTGGCGCTGGCCTTCTGGCGCTGGGCGCTGGGGGCGCTGATCGTGCTGCCCTTCGCCTGGCCCCACCTGCGCCGCGACCTGGAGGTGCTGCTGGCGCACCGGTGGATCGTGCTGGTGCTCTCGGCGCTGGGCATCGCCTGCTTCAACACCTTCGTCTACATCGGCCTGGCCGACACCACGGCGCTGAACGCGGTGATGATGCAGTCGGCCATGCCGGTGCTGATCGTCGCCATGAGCTTCATGCTGTTCCGCGAACCGGTGGCGCCCCTGCAGGGGCTGGGCATCGCCGTCTCGCTGGCCGGCGCCCTGACGCTGATCGCCCGCGGCGACCCCGCCACCCTGGCGGGGCTGCGCTTCAACACCGGCGATCTCTGGATCATCGCCGCGGTGCTCGCCTACGCCGCCTACACGGCCCTGCTGCGCCGCCGTCCGGCGGTGCACGGCCTCAGCCTCCTGGCCGCCACCTTCACCCTGGGGGCGGCGATGCTGCTGCCCGTCTACCTGGCCGAAAGCCTGGGCGGCCGGCCGCTGGCCGTCAACGCCGTGTCGCTGGGGTCCATCGCCTACGTCGCGGTCTTCCCGTCGATCCTGGCCTACCTCTGCTTCAACCGGGCGGTGGCGGTGATCGGCGCCAACCGCACCGGCCTGTCCATCCACCTGATGCCGGTGTTCGGCAGCCTGCTCGCCATCGGCTGGCTGGGCGAGCGGCCGCACTGGTTCCACGGTGTCGGCATCGCCCTGATCGCCGCCGGCATCGCGCTTGCAACCCGGCGGGTGGATCACAGATAACCCAGCGTGCGCGGCAGCCACAGGGACAGGCCGGGGAAGGCGACCACCAGCGCCAGCGCGCCCAGCATGGCGGCGACCATCCACAGCACCCACGGCACCGTCGATTCGATGGTGACGCCGGCCACCCGGGTGGTCACCATCAGGTTCACCGCCAGCGGCGGCGTGAACTGGCCGATGGCCAGGTTCATGGTGATCATGGCGCCGAACCACACGGGGTCCCAGCCGAACGCCTGCATGATCGGCACCAGCAGCGGCAGCAGGATCAGGAAGATCGACACCGCGTCCAGCACCATGCCCAGGGCCAGAAGGGCCAGGTTGAGCAGGATCAGGATCAGCGTCTCGTTGCCGGTGGCCGCCACCGCCGCGCCGGCCAGCCGGTCGAAGGCGCCCAGCGTGCTGCCGGCCCACGCGAAGACGCTGGCCAGCGCCAGGATCAGCAGCACCACCGCCGCCATCTCCGCCGCCTCGGCCAGCGCCTCGTACAGGGCGCGCCAGGTCAGGGTGCGGTAGATGAACAGCCCCACCGCCAGGCCGTAGAACACGGCCACCACCGCCGCCTCGGTGGGGGTGAACAGGCCGGTGCGCAGACCGCCCAGGATGATGACCGGCGCCAGCAGGCCCCAGATCGCCCCCTTGAAGCTCTCCCACACCGGCGGGCGCGGCCCGGTGTCCACCAGACCGAAGCCGTGGCGGCGCGCCAGCCACACGGTGGGCACGATCAGCGACAGGCCGGCCAGCAGGCCGGGCACCACGCCCGCCGCGAACAGGGCCGGCACCGACGCCTGCGGCACCAGCACGCTGTAGATGATGAAGGCCACCGACGGCGGGATCAGGATGGCGGTGGCCGCGGCGGCGGCGATGACGCCGGCGGAGAAGGGGGCCGGGTAGCCGGCCTTGCGCATGGACGGGATCATCACCGTCGCCACCGCCGCCGCATCGGCCGGACCGGAGCCGGAGATGCCGCCCATCACCATGCACACCAGGATCGCCACCACCGCCAGGCCGCCGTTGCGCGGCCCCACCAGCGACGAGGCGAAGGCGACGATGCGTCCGGCGACGCCGGCGCGCTCGAAGATCAGGCCGGCCAGGATGAAGACGGGAATCGCCAGCAGCGGGTACTTGGCGATGCCGGTGTAGACGTTGGTCGGCACCGACAGGATGCCGAGCTGGGCGTCCAGGATGGCCAGGGAGCCGGCCAGCCCCAGCGCCACCGCCAGCGGCGCGCCGATCAGCATCAGCGCCAGAAATCCAAGAAACAGAATGCCCGTGGCCATCACGCCCTCCGCCGCCGCAGAAGGCGGACGATCCGCCCCAGCACCCGCAACGCCACGACGCCCGCCAGCACCGGCATCCACACGGTGTAGAGCCATTGCGGGTTGCCGAGGCCGGGCGAGGTCTCCTCGAACCGCCACTGGTCGTAGGTCAGGCGCCCGCCGTACCAGATGATCACGGCGAACATGATCAGCGCCGACGTCCAGGCCGCAACGTCGGTCCAGCGGCGCCAGGCGCGGGGCAGCCGGTCGACCAGGGCGGTGATGCGGATGTGGCGGTCGGCCGCCACCGCCGCGGCGGAGCCCAGGAAGGTCATCACCACCATCAGGAAGATCGCGTACTCCTCCGTGAAGGCGAAGGAGACGTTGGTGAAATAACGCACCACCACGTTGCCGAAGGTGACCAGGCAGATCGCCGCCATGGCCAGCGCGGCCAGCGCGCGTTCGATGGTGACCGGCACGCGCGGGGCGTCGGGGTCCTCCTCGGGACCGGGAATGGGGGGCATGGGGGGCCGGGTGCGTGGGTGGCACCCCACCCGCCCCCGCGATCACGGCAGGGGCGGGCGGGGGCGGACAGGATCAGTTGCGGTCGGCGATCGAGGTTTCCGCCTGCTTCACCAGGTCGGGCCCGATCTGCCTGGCCCACTTGTCGTAGACCGCACGGGTGGCCTGGCGGAAGGCGTCCTTCTCCTCCTCCGTGAGCCGGACCACGCTGACGCCGGTGCCTTCGATGTCGCTCAGCACCGAGGTGTCGTCGCCGGCGATGCCCTTGCGGGCCAGCGCCACCTCCTCTTCGGCCGCCTGCAGCGCCGCGGCGCGCACCGCCTCCCGGTCCTCCGGCGACCAGGAGTTCCACACCTCCTTGTTCACCACGAAGATCAGGGGATCGGCGACGTAGCCCCACAGGGTCAGGTTCTTCTGGTTCAGCGTCGCCATCTTGGCGGCCACGAAGACCGACAGCGGGTTCTCCTGGCCATCGACGGCGCCGGTGGACAGGGCCGGCTGGGCGTCGGCCCAGCTCATCTGCGTCGGGTTGGCGCCCAGGGCGGTGAAGGTGTCGAGGAACAGCGGCGAGCCGACGACGCGCACCTTCAGGCCCTTCAGGTCGGCCGGCGTGCGCACCGGATGGCGGGAGTTCGACAGCTCCCGGAAGCCGTTCTCGCCCCAGGCCAGCGGCTCCACGTCCTTGGTGGACAGGATGCGGAACAGCTCCTCGCCCACCGGACCCCTGGTCAGGGCGTCGATGGCCTTGTAGTCGGGCATCAGGAAGGGCAGGGAGAAGAGGTTCAGCTCCTTCACCTGCGGCGACCAGTTGATGGTGGAGCCGATGGCGAGGTCGATGACCCCCTGGCGCAGGGCGGTGAATTCCTTGGTCTGGTCGCCGTTCACCAGCGAGGTGCCGGGATACATCTTCACGTTGATGCGCCCGTCGGTCTTCTCGCGGATCAGCTCCGCCCAGCGCTCGCCGCCCACGCCCCAGGGGAACGGCTTGCCCAGCACGGTGGACAGCTTGTACTCGGCCTTGTAGTCGGCCGCGGCAACTCCCGGCAGCAGGGCGGCGGCCAGGGCCAGGCCGGCGAACAGGGCCTTGAACGACGTCATCGAACTCCTCCCGAATTTTTGTCCCGATGTGGGAGGCCGATCCTAGCAAGGGCTCCGGCGGGTGGCTACCGCTGCGGTGTGGAGCGGGCCATGCGCCGCGGGCGGCCGTGACGCCGCGGCGTTTGACGGCGCGGCACCGCGTGTCCGACACTCCCGCCGATGGACGGGGTGGGGAGGCGGGTGTGGGCGCGGTGCGGCGGGCGCGGAGCGGGGCGGTGGTCCCGGCGGTGGCGGGGTGGCTGGCGGCGGCGGTGGCGACCGGTCCCGCCGGCGCGGAGCCGGCGGTGATGCTGGGCGGCAACCCCGGCGAGTGCGACATCGCCCGCGCCCTTCTCGGCACCGCCCCGCCGGAGTGTCCGCCGGCCGCCGCCGCCGGGCGCGTACCGCCGCCGCCGATCCCCGTCCCCGAGGCTCCGGCCCCGAACGCGGCCGCCACGGCCGCCCCGCCGCCCGCCGCCCCGCGGCCCGGTGCCGCTCCTCCCCCGGCCGGCGCCCCGGCACCGCCGGCGGCCGTGCCCGCGGCGGTGCGGCGCGCGGCCTTCCTCATCAACTTCGACTTCGGCTCCGCCCGCATCCGTCCCGAGTCCCGCGCCGTGCTCGACCGGGTGGCGGCGGTGATGCAGTCGCCGGAAGGGCGCGCGGAGTCGTTCCGGGTGATCGGCCACACCGACGCGGTGGGTGCGGCCGCGGCCAACCTGGCCCTGTCGCGCCGCCGCGCCGCCGCGGTCGCCGCCTACCTGACGCAAACCCACGCCATCGCGCCGGAGCGTCTGGAGATCCTGGGCCGCGGCGAGGAGGAGCCGGCGGACCCGGCAAATCCGGCGGCGGCGGTCAACCGCCGGGTGGAAATTATGACGCTGCCGCGCTAGCAAGGCAGGCGTTGCACGCCCGACACACACCTTGGCCTTTGGCCGTACAACCGAATCAGTGCTACCGTGCCAGCCAAAAACGGACACGCCGTCGCCATGGATGACACCGCGCAGGGGCAAGCGTCCCGACCGTTTCGCCGGATCGCCGCCGCCGGGGCCGGCCTGGCCGTGGTGATCGCCCTCTATGCGCTCAGCACGGTCGACTACCTGGTCTTCCACACGCTGGTGGAGGCCGCCCATGTGCTGGTGGCGCTCGGCACCTTCACGGTGGCCTGGTACGCCCGTCACCTGCTGCGCGGCAACTACATGCTCGTGCTCGGCGTCGGGAACCTGTACGTCGCCGCGCTCTACACGCTGCACGCCCTGACCTACAAGGGCATGGGCGTGCTGCCGGTGGACGAACTCAACGTCGCCACCCAGTTCTGGCTGCTGGCCGCCGGGGTGGAGTGCGCGGTTTTCCTGCTGGCCCTGGCGGCGCCGGCGCGCACCCACCGCCCGCTGGCCCTTCACCTCGGCTTCGGCGCGGCGGCGTTGGTGGGGACCGCCTCCATCCTGCTGTGGCCGGTGTTCCCCGACGCCTTTGTGGCCGGAGCGGGCCTGACGCCGTTCAAGATCGCGGTGGAGTACGTCATCATCGCCGGCTACGCCGCGGTGCTGGGGTTGCTGTGGCTGGGCCGCGGCCGGCTCGACGCGACGCTGCTGCGTTATCTGGCGGTGGCGGTGGCGGTGCGCATCGTGGCGGAGGCGTGCTTCACGCTTTACACCGACGTTTACGGCCTGGCCAACATGGCCGGCCATCTGCTGAAGGCGGTCGCCTGCTATTTCGTATTCCGGGCGGTGGTGGAGACCGGCATGGTGCGCCCGCAGGCGCTGATGACCCGGGCGCTGGAGCGCGAGCAGGAGCTGGCCGCGGAGGTGGCGCGCCAGGCCCGCACCTTCGACGCGATCCTGTCGGCCACGCCCGACGCCGTGCTGATGGTCGATCCGGGGCTGCGCTTCGTCTACGCCAATCCGGCGGCGGCGGCCCTGTTCGGGATTCCCCGCGACCGCTGGCCGGGGCGCACGTGGCGTGATCTCGGCCTGCCGGTGTCGGTGATGGAACCCATGGAGAGCCGCGCACGGGCGGTGATCGCCGACGGCGCGCCGCGGGCCGCCAGCCTGCGCCTCGACGGCCGCACCTACGACCAGCACCTGACCCCGCTCCACGACCTGGCGGACGGGGAGCCCGGCCGGGCCATCACCGGCGTGCTGCTGGTGGCGCGCGACGTGACCGACCGGGTGGACGCGGAGTCGCGCCTGCGCACGGCGCTGGGCGAACAGGAGCGGCTGCGCCGCAGCGCGGAGCGGGCCAACGCCGCCAAGACCCGCTTCCTGGCCGCCGCCAGCCACGACTTGCGCCAGCCGGTGCAGGCGCTGCTGCTGTTCGCCGACACCCTGTACGAACGCCTCGACGGCCATTCCTCCCGCGGCACCGTCGACACCATGCGCAAGGCGCTCGACGCGTTGAAGGCGTTGCTGGACGGCCTGCTGGACATCTCGCGCCTGGAGGCCGGGGTGGTGGTGCCCCGGGTGGAGCCCGTCTCCCTCGCGTCCCTGCTGCAGCGCATGCAGGCGGAATACGCGTCGCGATTCGCCGAGAAGGGACTGCGCCTGCGGGTGGCGCCGAGCGCCGCCTGGGTGGCCAGCGACCCCACCCTGCTGTCGCGCATCGTGCGCAACCTTCTGGAGAACGCGTTGCGCTACACCTCCTCGGGCGGGGTGGTGCTGGGCTGCCGCCGGCGCGGCGGGGTGGTGCGGCTGGAGGTGCTGGACAGCGGTCCCGGCATTCCCCGCGACCGGCTGGACGACATCTTCGAGGAGTTCGTGCAGATCGACGTCGCCGGGCGCGAATCCGGCCAGGGTCTTGGCCTCGGCCTCGCCATCGTGCGCCGGCTGGCCGACCTGCTGGACCACCCGCTGGAGGTCCGCTCCTCGCCCGGCCGCGGCTCCCGCTTCGTCGTGACGGTGCCGCAGGTTCGGGCTCCGGCGGAGGCGCCCGAGGACGACGCACGCGAGCTTCCCCCGGCCGGGGTGCGCGGCACGGCGCTGGTCGTCGATGACGAGGCGATCGTGCTGGCCGCCATGGCGTCGATGCTGGAATCCTGGGGCTTCCGGGTGCTGCCGGCAGCCACCCCCGACGCGGCGCTGGCCGCCGTCGCTGCGGCCGGCCGGGCGCCCGACGTGGTGATCTCCGATTACCGCCTGGGCGGCGGGCGCACCGGCGTCGACCTCATCCGCGAGGTGCGCGCCGCCTGCGGCGTGGCGGTGCCCAGCATCCTGCTGACCGGTGACACCGGTCCCGACCGGCTGGTGGAGGCGCAGCGCTCCGGCTTCGACGTGCTGCACAAACCGGTGACGCCGGCCCAGCTCCGCGCCGTCGTGGAGGCGGTCCGCCAGGGGACGGACGCTGCCGTCATCCATGCCCCGGCATGACCAAACCCATGGGACAGGAGATCTGCATGACCGCCCGGCATCCCCCGCTTCACGCGCAAGGGGCCGAATCGTTCCGCTTCCGGTCGACCGACCTGAAGGTGTGGTGGGCGCTGATGCTGGCCCTTGCCGTCGCGTTCCCCGTCGCGGCCGTCGTCCTGCCGGTGGTCGGCGGGGAGCCGGTGTTCGTTCTCATCTCCGCCGGCCTCATGGTGGTTGAGGCGGCGATCATCCAGAGCCTGGGGCGCTTCCGCCGCGCCATGGGGGTGACGCTGGCCGTGGACGCCCGCGGCCTGTCGCTGCCCGAGGCGGACGTCTTCATCCCCTGGCGGGCCGTCGCGGAGTGGCGGCACAGCTTCCGCAATCGCTGGTGGATCTTCGAGGCGTTCCGGGCCGAGGGGGCGGAATCGTACGAACCCGCCTTCACCGCCTTCAACCGGCACGTCCCGTCGTCGGTCGCCCTGCTGACCGGCAGCCGCATCGGCGTGGTCACCGCCCTGGTGGACCGCTCGGCCAACGGCATCACGCTGGTGGATGCCATCCGGCGCCACAATCCCGGGCAAGGTCCCGATGATCGCTAAAGCATCGTCTCCCAGCGCGCCGCCACGTCGGGGGCGGGGTTGACGGCGGGGGCGAAGTCGGTGCGGCCGCGGCGGTCGCGGTGTTCGCGCAGGGCCCAGCGGACAGTGGGAAAGGCGATGTCGCGCCACGGGATCTCGGCCCAGCGGAAGAGGGCCACCTCCAGGCTTTCCGGGCCGGCCGCCACCTCCGGATCGACCAGGCGGGCGCGGAAGATGAGCTGCACCTGGCTGATCCGGGGGATGTCGTAGACCGCCAGCAGGGACTCGACGGCGATGCGGGCGCGCGCCTCCTCCCACGCTTCGCGCATGGCGCCGGCGACGGTGGTCTCCCGCTCCTCCATGAAGCCGGCGGGCAGCGTCCAGTAGCCGCGCCGCGGTTCGATGGCGCGGCGGCACATCAGGATGCGCTCGTCCTCCCCCTCGCCCCAGGTGGCGACGGCGCCGACGACGATCAGCGGGTTCCGGTAGGCGACGAAGCCGCAGTCCGGGCAGAGCAGCCGCTCGCGGTCGTCGCCCGGCGGTACGGCGCGCACGCGGGGGCCCTTCTCCGGGGCATCGTCGTCGGGGATCTCCTCGGCCATGGGCCACCATATGGCACGGGCTCCGCCGGCCGGCAAGCGGCGGGACCGCCGTTCGACACCTGTTCTCATGGCGCCGCATCTGCGCTAGTGTGGGGCCGGGCACACCAGATCTAGGGGCAGAATGGCCGCGACCACCTTTCAGTTCGCGTTCGACGCGGTGTCGCTGGCGGTCGGCGGGCTGGCCGGGGCGCTGATCGCCTGGCTGCTGGCGCGCGCCTCGGCCGCCGGTGCCGGTGCCGATCTGGGGGCGGAGCGGGCGGAGCTGCTCGCCCGTCTCGACTTCCACGCCCGCCGGGAGGGGGAGTTCCGCGAGGCGATCGCCGAGCGCGACCGGCGCATCGAGAGCCTGCAGGCCGACGTCACCCGCGGCCGCGAGCGCCACGCCGAACTGGCGACCACCCTGAACAAGGAGCGCACGGCCGCCGCCGAGAAGCTGGCCATGCTGGAAACGGCGCAGGCCGGCCTGGGCGAGGCGTTCAAGGCCCTGTCCGCCGATGCCCTGCGCCTGAACAACCGCAGCTTCCTGGACCTGGCCCGCGAGACCCTGGCGACCACGCAGGAGCAGGCCCGCGGCGAGCTGGAGAAGCGCGAGACGGCGGTGGCGGCGCTGGTGGCGCCGCTGCGCCAGTCGCTGGACGCCATCGGCCGCGAGATCCGGGAGATGGAGCAGGCCCGCGCCGGCGCCTACGAGGGGCTGCGCCAGCAGGTGCTGTCGCTGGTGGAGACGCAGAACCAGTTGCGCAGCGAGACCGGCAGCCTGGTGCGCGCCCTGCGCACCCCGGCGGCGCGCGGCCGCTGGGGGGAGATCCAGTTGCGCCGGGTGGTGGAGATGGCCGGCATGCTCGACCACTGCGACTTCCGGGAGCAGGCGGGCGTCGCCACGGCCAACGGGCGGCTGCGCCCCGACCTGCTGGTCCGCCTGCCCGGCGGCAAGACCATCGTGGTCGACGCCAAGACGCCGCTGGACGCCCACCTGGACGCCGTCCAGGCGGAGGAGGAGGGGGCGCGCCGCACGGCGCTGGCCCGCCACGCCCGCCACGTGCGCGACCACATGCGTCAGCTCGGCGCCAAAGCCTACTGGGATCAGTTCGCCGAGACGCCGGAGTTCGTGGTGCTGTTCCTGCCCGGGGAGAACGTCTTCTCCGCCGCTCTGGAGCACGACCCCTCCCTGATCGAAGCGGGCATGGACCACCGGGTGATCCTGGCCACCCCCACCACGCTGATCGCCCTGCTGCGCGCCGTCGCCTACGGCTGGCGCCAGGACGGGCTGGCCCGCAACGCCCGCGAGATCGGCGCGCTGGGCGCCGACCTCTACAAGCGCCTGTCCGACCTGGCCGGCCATATGGAGCGGCTGGGCGGCCAGCTCGGCAAGGCGGTGGCCTGCTACAACGGGGCGGTGGGCAGTCTGGAATCGCGCGTGCTCGTCACCGCCCGGCGCCTGCGCGATCTGGACGCCGTGCCCGAAGGGGCGGAACTGCCCGCCGTAGCCCCCCTCGACCATCTGCCCCGCCCGGTGCACGCCCCGGAACTGCGCGGGCGGGAGGAGGCGGGCAGCGCGTGACGGCGGGGCGCGGCGGCCCGACGGGTGCGCCTGCGTTCTGGACAGGGCCGGTGGCCCGGGGCATGACGGGAGGGATCTCCGCCCCCTGACTCCGGTCCCGCGATGTCCCGCCCGCCGCTGCTGATCGAAAGCCCGCAGAACCCGCGTTTCCGGCTGTGGGAGTCGCTGCTGGAGAGCCGCGGCCTGAAGAAGCACGGGCAGTTCCTGCTGTCCGGCCTGAAGACGGTGCCGGAGGCCCTGGCCGCCCACCCCGGCCGCTTCACCGCCGTTCTCACCGACGCGGCGGAGCGGGTGGCCGGCTGGCGCCTGCCACCGGGGATGGAGGTGGTGCAGCTCGCGCCCGCCCTGTTCCGCCGCCTGGACGTGGCGGGGACCGGCTTCCCGCTGCTGCTGGGGCCGGTGCCGGCCATGGCGCCGGTGGACTTGTCCCGCCCGCCCGAGGGGCTGGAGCTGGTCGTCGCCCTCAGCGACCCCGGCAACCTCGGGGCGCTGCTGCGCAGCGCCGCTGCCTTCGGCGCCGGGCGGGTGGTGCTGCTGGAGGAATCGGCCCACCCCTTCCACCCCCGGTGCCTGCGCGGTGCCGCCAACGCCCAGTTCGCCCTGACGCTGCTGCGCGGGCCGCGCTGGCCGGCGCTGAACACCGCCGCCGGGCCGCTGGTGGCGCTGGACGCCGGCGGCACCGACCTGACCGCCTTCGCCTGGCCGCGCGATCTGCGCCTGGTGCTGGGGGAGGAAGGGCAGGGGGTGCCCGCCGACCTGCCGGCGCTGCGGCTGGCCGTCCCCACCACCGGCGCGGTGGAATCCCTCAACGCCACCGTGGCCGCCAGCCTGGCGCTGTTCGCCCGCTTCACCGCCGGGCGGGGCCAGGCGGAGTCCGGCCGCGGCGAAGCCGCGCCGTCAGGTCCGCCACCGTGACGGGGCGGAAGTCGCGGACATCGACGCCCACGTCGTACTGCCGGGTCATGCCCTTGAGCTGGCCGTGGCTGTGGCCGTGCAGGTTGAGGGCGCCGCGGTACATGCCGTTCCAGGTGCGGAAGGCGTAGTGGCACAGGACCAGGCGGGTGTCGTCGACCACCATCTCCGCATAGTCGGCCACGCTCTCCCAGCCGGGCAGGGCGCGGGTGGCGGGACCGTCGTTGTTGCCGGCGATCAGGTGTTTGACGCCGTTGAGCCGGTCGAGCAGGGCCGCCATGGCGTCGGGCGCGCGGCGCAGCGCGAAGTCGCCGAGGTGCCAGACCGTGTCATCGGGGGCGACGGTGGCGTTCCAGCGCGCCACCATCGCCTCGTCCATTTCCGCCACACCGGTGAAGGGCCGCCGGAAGCGGCTGATGGCGCCGGCATGGCCGAAGTGGGTGTCGGCGGTGAAGAATACCCTCATCGGTCGTCCGTCTCGCGTGCCGTTCGGGAAGCATGCTTCCTGAAACGGCGGCGCCCGGCCGGCCGTTCACCGCCGGCGCCGTTCAGTGCCCGTGATCGTCGTCGTGGCCGTGGCTGCCGTCCGTCGGGTCCATCAGGCGGTGCAGGTGCACGATGAAATAGCGCTGGTGGGCGTCGTCGATGGTGGCGCCGGTTGCGGCGCGCCATGCCTTGTACGCCAGATCGTAGTTCGGGAAGATCCCGACCACATGCAGTTTCGTCGGGTCGACGAACTGTTGGCTGTCGGGACGGACCAGTTCGCCGCCGAAGACGAGATGGAGAAGCTGCTTGTCAGGCATGGGCGCGTCCTTTATTGGCGATAAATTCAACCGGTCATATCCGCCCTGCCCGTCAGCCTTCAAGCCCGTTGATGGCACCGGCATCGTGTTTTGCGGGGACACGGGAAATCGCGGGGCGGCGCATATGCCGCATGGGGCCGATCGGCCGGTTTCGGGCATGCTTGTGCCTCTGAAACATGAGAAGGATCTCATATATGCCTCGGCAGGAACCGGGTGCCACCCGGCAGGTCCTGGTGTGGGACCTGCCGACCCGCGCCTTTCACTGGCTGCTTGCCGGCCTGGTGGTGGTGGCGTTCGTTTCGGGCAAGCGCGGTCACATGGACGTGCACTTCATCGTGGGCTACGCCATCCTGACGCTGGTGCTGTTCCGCCTGATCTGGGGTGTCATCGGCAGCCGGACCGCGCGTTTCGCCGATTTCGTCAGGGGGCCCGGCGCCATGCTGGCCTATGTGCGGGGCTTGCGGGGCGACGGGGCGGAGCCGCCGGCGCTCGGCCACAACCCGCTGGGCGGGGCGATGGTGGTGGTGATGCTGGCCCTGCTGCTGGCCCAGGCGACCACCGGCCTGTTCACGACCGACGACATCTTCACCGACGGCCCGCTGGTCGGGCTGGTGTCGGCGTCGCTGGTCAAGACGCTGAGCACGGTGCACCGCGTCGCCATCGACGCGCTGGTCATCCTGGTCGCCCTGCACGTGGCGGCCATCGCCCTCTACCGCGTGGTGAAGGGGGAGAATCTGGTGCTGCCCATGCTGACCGGCCGCAAGGCGGTGGCGGCGGACCGGGTCGTCGACCCGCCGCGCCGCACGCCCGCGGTGGTGGCGCTGCTGGCGCTGGCCGTGGCGGCGGCGGTCGTGGCGGCGGTGGTGAATCTGGCCGGGTGACGGTGCCGGCGCCCGTCCCCGGCCGTGCAGACCGGTGCGCCCCCCGCGGGGGGCGCCGGCATCATACCAACGGCACCTGAAGGGTGCCGTTGGTATGACCCTTTCGATCAATGCCAAGGCATTGATCTGCCGGGTTTCACGGCCGGAAAATGATGGAAGTGATCATTTTCCGGCCGTATCAATCCTTCTTGTAGTCCTGGTGGCACGCCTTGCAGCTGGCACCCACGGCGGCGAACTGCTTGCCCACGGCGGCCTTGTCGCCGGCGGCGGCGGCGTCCTCCAGGGCTTTGGCGGCGGTCTCGAACGCCTTCGCCCGGGCGGTGAAATCGTCGAAGTTCGTCCACACCGCCGGACGCGCGTCGGTGTCGCCGGACTCGGAGCCGGCCGGGAACAGGGTCGGGATGGTGGCCGCGAAGCTGGTCATCATGCGGGCGTGCTCGCCGACGGCGGCGAGGCCCTCACCCTTTTCCAGGATGGTCTTGACGGCGCCCATGGCCTTCTTGTTCGCCTCGAAGCCGTCCTTGCGCGTCTTGACGATGTCGCCGTCGGCCAGGGCGGTGCCCATGGCACCGGCGATCAGGAGAGCGGCGGCGGTCAGCGTGATGCGGGGGAGCATCGGGAACCTCGATTCATGAATTAGCGGATGCTCACTTACACACCGCGGGAGTCCGGTGTGTCAAGGCGTCCGGCCCCGCTGCGACGCCATGCTGCACCGCATTGACGGGAAAGGGCGGGCGGTGATCCGCTTTCGCCGTGTGGCGCTTCATGATACCACTACCGCAGAGGCCGGAACCGCCGGAGCGAACCGTCCATGCCGCCGAGTGCGCCCCCATCGCCGTCCCGGTCCGCGACCGGCCGTTGCGCCACCCGGCGCAGCGGTGCCCCGGCGACGGTGCGGGCCCTGCCGGCGGCGGTCACGGCCCTGACCCTCCTTCTTGTCCTGATCCTCTCCATGGCGGGGGCCGGTGCGGCGCCCTTCTACCGCGAGGCGCCGGACCTGGCCGAGCGGGCCGCCCGCGGCCTGCTGCCCGCGGTGGAGGACCGGCTGCCCGGCAACCCGCTGCTTATTCCGGTGGAGGAACACATCGGTGCCTACGGTGGCGTCTGGCGGATGGCCATGGTGGGCGACGGCGACGGGCTGCTGGTGTACCGCACCGTCGGCTATGAGCCGCTGGTGCGCTGGGACCCCGCGTGGCGCCGGGTGGTGCCCAACGTGGCGCAGTCGTTCCGGGTTGCGGACGATGCGCGCTCGGTCACGTTCCACCTGCGGCCGGGCCTGCGCTGGTCCGACGGCGTGCCCTTCACGGCCGAGGACGTGCGCTTCTGGTTCGAGGACGTTCTGTGCGATCCCGAACTGACGCCGCGCCCGCCGCGCTGGCTGCCCTCCGGCCCCGACGGGGTGCGGCTGGAGGTGCCGGACCCCCACACCGTGCGATTCGTGTTCGCCAAACCCAACAGCCTGTTCGTCGCCGCCCTGGCGTCGGGCCAGGAATGGCGGGGCGCCACCGACTACCCGCGCCACGCCCTGGCCCGCTATCACCGGCGCCACAACCCCGACGGCATCGCCGCGGAGGTGGAGGCCGCCGGGGCCGCCGGCTGGACGGAGCTGTTCCATCTGCGCGCCGGCACCTACCTGAGCCGCTCCGACGCCGCCTCGCTGCTGCGCCGCCGGCCGGACGGGCCGCCGGACGCCGCGCAGGCCGCGGCCCGCATCCCGACGCTGCACGCCTGGGTGGTCGACCGCCTGGAGCCGGGGGAGCCGCCCCGCCTGGTGGCGGAGCGCAACCCCTATTACTGGAAGGTGGACGCGGCGGGGCAGCAGCTTCCCTACATCGACCGGGTGGAGGTCCACACCGCCCCGTCCGAGGCGGTGTTCGCCCGCCTCCTGAGCGACGGCCGGATCGACCTGCAGACGCGCCACGTCGTCGCCCCCGGCATGCAGCCGCTGCTGGAGCCGCTGTTCGCCAAGGATTACCGGCCGCTGCCGGTGCAGCCGTCGGACAGCAACACGGTGCCGCTGGTCCTCAACCTGACCCACGCCGACCCGGCCCTGCGCGCGGTCTTCGCCGACCGCGACATCCGCATCGCGCTGTCGCTGGCCATCGACCGGCGCGCCGTGCTGGACGCCGTGTTCGGCGGCCGCGGCGAACCCTACCAGATGGCACCGCGCCCGGAGTCGCGCTTCTATCTGGAGCGGCTGGCCCGCCAGCACCTGGAGCACGATCCGCAGGAGGCGTCGCGCCGGCTCGACGCCGAGGGGCTGGGGGCGCGCGATCGCGACGGGGTGCGCCTGCTGCCGGGCGGGCGGCGGCTGTCCTTCACCGTGCTGGTGCGCGCCGACCGCACCCACCACGCCGAGGCCGTGGCGGTGGTGAGCCGCCAGTGGCGCGCCATCGGCGTCGACGCCACGGTGACCCCGGTGTCGCGGCGCGATCTGGTGGAACGCATTCGCGAAAACCGCTTCGACGCCGCGGTCGGCTACGGCGACGGCGGCATGGACGCGGTGTTCGACGCCTACGCCTTCATTCCCTGCTTTCCCGATTCCCAGGTCGCTCCCGCCTGGGCCCTGTGGTACGGCGACCCCGCCGCCGCGGGCGCCGAAGTGCCGCCGCCGGCCGTGCAGCGCCAGGTGGCGCTGTACCGCCGCATCGCCGAAACCACCGACCCCGAGGCGCAGGAACGGCTGATGCGCGAGGTGCTGGAGATCGCCGCCGACGAGTTCTTCGCCATCGGCGTCGCCATCGTACCCGGCAACGCCGGCGTGGTCCGCACGGCGTTCCGCAACGTGCCGCGCGCCCTGACCGACGCCTGGCCCTACCCGTCGCCCGGCCCCACCAACCCGCCGCAGTATTTTCTGGTGACGCCATGACCGCCGGTGCCCTGGACACCGCTCCCGCCGCTTCCCCGGCCCGGTCCGCCGGGGCGGGGGGCCGGCCGGCGGGCGCCCTGCGGCGCCTGCTGCGCAGCCTGGCCTTCCGCATCGGTGCCACCGTCGTGGCGGTGGAGGTGGTGGTGCTGGCCTTCATCGGCGGCTATGCGGTGCAGCGCCTGTCCGACGAGGTGGACCGCCGCCTGCGCGACCGCATCACCGTGCCGGGAGAGCTGATGGCCAGCGGCGTCCTGGCCTATGACGCCGTCGCCGACCGCGCCATCCTGACCGACCTGATCGGTCAGGAGCTGGAGGAGGGCATGGTGGTGGGCGCCAACTGGAACGTCTTCCACGCCCTCGACCCCGGGCAGCTCGGCCGCGACATCCGCCAGCTTCACGCCCTGGACCCGGAGTGGTTCTCGCCGGCGGCGCGCGGGCCGACGCTGGCCGAGGTGACGGAGGACGGCCACACCTCCCTGGTGGCGGTCACCCCGCTCTACGTGCGCGGGGCCGACGTGCCGACCCTGTTCGCCTACATCCGCGTCAACACCACCGGCGTGACGGAACAGAAGGCGGCGGTGGCGGCCCACGTCGCGCTCGCCTCGCTGCTGTGCGTGGTGCTGACGTCGGCGATGCTGTTCCTGGCCTTCAAGGTGACGGTGCTGCGGCGCATCGGCCGGCTGGTCGGGTTCGTGCGGCGCATCGGGGCGGGCGAGAAGGACGTGCCGGCGCTGGACGTGGGGGTGGACGAGCTGGGCCATCTGGAGAGCGGCGTCAACGCCATGGCCGGCGACCTGGACCAGCGGGCCCGCCAGCGCGACCGCATGGAGGCGGAGCTGCGCCGCAGCGAGTCGCGGTTCCGCGACTTCGCCGCCGCCGCGTCGGACTGGTACTGGGAGCTGGACGAGGCGCTGCGCTACGTGGCCGTGTCGGACCGCTTCGTCGAGCTGGTGCGCCCGGTGGTGTCACCGCTGGGCCGGCGCGCCGACGAGCTGGGGGTGGACGCGGCGGAGGAGGGCGGCTGGGCCCCCTTCATGGAGCGGCTGCGCCAGCGCCGGCCGGTGCACGAGTTCGACGTGACGTGGCGCGACGCCGAGGGGGCGGAGCGCTTCGCCCGGCTGGCCGGCCTGCCGGTCTTCGATGCCGGCGGCGGGTTCGCCGGCTACCGCGGCACCGGGCGCGACATCACCCTGCACCGCCGGGCCCGCGCCATCCTGGAGCAGCAGGTGGAGGAGCGCACCCGCGCCCTCAAGCGCGCCAACCGCGACCTTCAGGAGACGCTGGAGAGCCTCAACCGGGCGCAGGCGGAGCTGGTGCGTTCGGAAAAGCTGGCGTCGCTGGGGGCGCTGGTGGCCGGCGTGGCGCACGAGATCAACACGCCGGTGGGGGTGGCGGTGACCGCCGCCTCGCACCTGGCCGACCGCACCCACGCCACGGCGGAGATGCTGCGCGACGGCAAGCTGAAGCGGGCCGACCTGGTCGGCTATTTCGACATGGCGGACGAGGCGGCGCGGCTGCTGCTGCACAACATGGAGCGCGCCTCCGCCCTGATCCAGAGCTTCAAGCTGGTCGCCACCGACCGCACGGCGGAGGTGCTGCGCCCCTTCGCCCTGAAGCGCTATCTGGAGGACATCGTCGTCAGCCTGTCGCCGACCCTGCGCAAGACGCCGCACCGCATCGAGGTGGACTGCCCCGACGGGGTGGAAATGGTGGGCTATCCCGGACTGCTGTCCCAGGTGGTGACCAACCTGGTGATGAACTCCATCGTCCACGCCTATGACGAGGGGGTGTCCGGGCTGCTGCGGATCACGGTGCGCGTGCCGGAGCCGGAGGTGGTGGAGGTGGTCTACGGCGACGACGGGCGGGGCATCGCGCCCGACCACCTGTCGAAGATCTTCGATCCCTTTTTCACGACCCGCCGCGGCGCCGGCAGCTCCGGCCTGGGGCTCAACATCGTGCACAACATCGTCACCGGCTCGCTGCACGGCAAGGTGACGGTGGCCAGCGGGCCGGGGCGCGGCGTCACCTTCACGCTGCGCCTGCCGCGCGTGCTGGAAGAGCAGGCAGCGGCGGCGGGGGCGGCTGAGCCGGAACCGGAACCGTCGGCCGGGGCGCCCGGCACCGCCGCCATGGCATGACGGCCACGGGGGGCCGCGAAACCGTTGCCGGGCCGCCGGCACCCGCTTGCATGCCCAATCCGGCGGCAGTAAGGTCCGACGCTTTTCCCGTCCACCACTGAATTGGCACCCTGAAGGGGCTTAAAAGGGGCACACGCGTCATGTCGATTCTCGCCTCCCGCCTGTCGCGCATCAAGCCGTCGCCGACCCTCGCCGTCACCCAGAAGGCCCGCGAGCTGAAGGCCGCCGGCCGTGACGTCATCGGCCTGGGCGCCGGTGAGCCGGACTTCGACACGCCCGACTCCATCAAGGAGGCGGCCATCGGCGCCATCCGGGCCGGCGACACCAAGTACACCAACGTCGACGGCACCCCGGCCCTGAAGAAGGCGATCTGCGCCAAGTTCCGGCGCGAGAACGGCCTGACCTACACGCCCGAGCAGATCACCGTCGGCACCGGCGGCAAGCAGGTTCTGTACAACGCCCTGATGGCGACGCTGAACCCCGGCGACGAGGTGATCATCCCCGCCCCCTACTGGGTGTCCTACCCGGACATGGTGGAGCTGGCCGAGGGCACGCCCGTGTCCATCGCCTGCCCGGCGGAGCAGGGGTTCAAGCTGCGCGCCGCCGATCTGGAAGCGGCCATCACGCCGAAGACCAAGTGGCTGATCCTCAACTCGCCCTCCAACCCCTCGGGTGCGGCCTACACGTTCGAGGAGATGAAGGCGATCACCGACGTGCTGGTTCGCCACCCGCACGTCTGGGTGATGAGCGACGACATGTACGAGCACCTGCTGTACGACGGCCTGTCGTTCTGCACCCCGGCGCAGGTCGAGCCGGCGCTGTACGACCGCACGCTGACGGTGAACGGCGTGTCCAAGGCGTACGCCATGACCGGCTGGCGCATCGGCTACGCCGGCGGCCCGAAGGAGCTGATCAAGGCGATCGGCGTGATCCAGAGCCAGTCCACCTCCAACCCCGCCTCCATCAGCCAGGCGGCGGCGGTCGAGGCGCTGAACGGCCCGCAGGATTTCATCGCCGAGCGCGCCGAGGTGTTCCGCCAGCGCCGTGACCTGGTGGTGTCGATGCTGAACCAGGCCACCGGCATCTCCTGCCCGAAGCCGGAGGGTGCGTTCTACGTCTACCCCTCGTGCGCCGGCACCATCGGCAAGACCACGCCGGACGGCAAGGTGATCGGGACCGACGAGGACTTCGTCACGGCCCTTCTGGAGGCCGAGGGTGTGGCCGTCGTCCAGGGCTCGGCCTTCGGCCTGGCCCCGCACTTCCGCATCTCCTACGCCACCTCGACCGAGGAACTGGAGGAAGCCTGCCGCCGCATCCAGCGCTTCTGCGCCGGCCTGCGGGGCTGACGGGGAGCAAGGGAGGCGCGGCCGGGCCGCGCCTCCCCGCTTGTGTTGTGCTGCCGGGGGGCTGATTGGGGGCGCGGTTCCGGTGTCTTCGGAATCATACTCTCCTTTTCCGGACGATTCAGTGCTCGGCACGGTCGCCGGCGTCCGGCGGCAAAAGGTCGTCGACGGTGAGGCTGAGGGCGTCCGCCAGTCGACGGTAGGCCGCGACGGATCCCGGCTTGCGGCGAGTCTCGATCTCCACCAGGTAGCTGCGGCCGATGCCGGCGCGGTCGGCAAGCGCCCGGGGAGTGAGCCCGCGCTCTTCGCGCCAGACTCGCAACGGGTGCTCGCCGGCCAGGATGCGCTCCATAGCCTCGACGGGCAGGTAGTCGCGGGTACCCGCGGCCGCTTCTTTCGCCGCCTCGTCCAGCAGGTCGGCGTCTCGGGCGTCCAACTCGTGCTCCAGTGCGGCTACCCGGCCCAGCAGCGCGTCGTACTCGGAGCGGTCGATGGTGATGCGTTCGGCCATCAGTAAATGTCCCCTCTGGTATCCATGTGCTCCGCGAACATGGTGTCTGCGTTGCGGTCGATGCGGTACAGCACCCGCCAGCCCGCGTGCCGATACCGGAAATAGTCCGGCCGGTCCCGCAGCGCCTTGACGTTCGGATGCCGCCCAAAGGGCTCGGCGGCGATCGCCTTCAGGTCGGAGAGAATGGCCTGCGCCAGCTTGGGCTGGACGCGGCCGAGAGCCTTGACGACCTGCTTATGGAGTTCGAGCCTCATGCGAGTAATGTCGCGGATAGTGACCAAGTCGGCAAGGGGAAAGTGTCGCTAATAGCGACATGCCGGGAACTGTACGCGCTCCTGTTTTGGAGGTCGGTAATCGAAGGATGCCTGCCGCCGCATCCAGCGCTTCTGCGCCGGCCTGCGGGGCTGACGGGAAGCAAGGGGGGACGCGGCCGGGCTGCGCCTCCCCGTTTGCTGCCGGCGGGCTGACTGAGGGCGGGGCTGGCGGTTCCGGTGGCGGCTTGATGGTGCTTTCGGAAGCCGAGGCAACGAGGGTGGGTGGGCATCCGGGCGTCGGCTTTGCGCCGGGAGCGGACGCCCGCCGGAACCCTCGGAAGACGTCTGCTTTTGACCCGAAGCGGACAATGAGGCAGTTCGTATTTGACGAGCGCAGAGTTCAATTCCTGCGTAAGTGTAGGTCAAGCATTTCTCGACTGGCTGCGCAAACATTCGATGGCCAAAACGATGGCGGCATCGTCCGGCCTAGCCGACCCCCATTCTTTCCAGAAATCGCGAGTTGCACTATCGGGTGGAACTTTGGGTACGTCTAGTTTAATCCGCGTCGGCAGCAGAACGGCGTCGCCCAGCAAAAGAGCCTCACCAGTGTCAAGCAACGGTAATATACTTGTGAGCCCAGCCAGCGAGTCCGGCATCAGGCGCTTGATAACTCCTTGATCGGTCTCGTTCGTCAGCCGCAAAGCCAGAAAATTATTGCACTGACTAAGAATCGTCCGGCTCACGTCCGATGGGCGCTGACTCACCACCAGCAGAGAGAAGCCATACTTACGGCCTTCCTTAGCGATCCGCTCAAACGATCCGAGGGCCTGACGTTGTACGGCATCGGCATCGTCGCGCACTGGAAGGTAGAGGTGGGCTTCATCGCACAGGAGCGTGACCGGGGTTCTGGATTTACTGCCCATCCAGAACTGCACATCATAGAGCAACCGGGCGAGAGTGCCAGTGACAACGGGTAAAACATCTGCTGGCACCTCCGAAAAGTCGACGATCTTGATGCCTGTTCCATCACCAGATCCCAGTAGCTTCAGCACTTGTGTCGCAAGCCAGTCATATTTCATCGCCGCAGGGGGCGGCGTGAACATAAAGCCATAACGGCGGTCATCCAACTTTGCTTCAAGGCGAGATAGAAAGCGGGTCAGCTTGTCTTCCCATTCGCCCTTTACAGGGCCAGTTTTTCCGACCCCCTTCGTGGTATTGTCCTTATCAAGAAGCTTGACTAGTGCCTTTATATCATAAGGGATCGGCGAGTCGACGGTGTAGGTCTTCTTGATGCTGGCTTTGCTCTCAGTATCAAGTGTTTCCCCTTTGAGCGAGCGGACATGCAGCGTGAAACGTGATGCCTGATTGGGTGCATTTTGGTCGCTGCGATCAAGGATCATAGACAGCATTTCATCTCGGTTAAGCAACCAGTAGGGCAAGAACAAGGTGCCTTCGCCGGGGTTCTCCAAATCGCCCGGGCCAGCGATACGGAAGCGCGTGGCAAATCCCCCGGCATCCCTATTAGCCAACGGCGCGTATTCACCGTGCATATCGAACACAATGATATTCGGAAATTTCAACTTAGCGGCTCGCTCCAAGATCAGTGCAACCGCCCAACTCTTACCAGATCCAGTGCTACCGAGGATTGCAGCATGTCGCTGAAAGAATTTGTCACCACTGGCGATCGCATCAGCAGTACGGTCTACGACAAAAGTGCCAAGCTTGAGCCTTTCATCTTCTTTAAATCCTTCACCCAGAATGCTCATGAAGCGCTGGAGATTTCCACCTTCGATAACAAAGCAGTCTCGATCTATCTGGGGGAAACTGTCGGCACCGCGCTTGAAGGTGTTTCTCCGATCTCCCTCCACGGTTCTAAAGGTACCAATCAACACACCTTGGATCAGATCGGTCGGTATTGCTGCCAACAGCGTCCCGCCCGCGTCCTCATCGTCCGGACTTGGAAGTTCCTCCCGAACGCTGCGAGTTACGCGCTCAGTCATGGCGATAAGGTACTCGCGTTCCGTTGCCCCGCGAATGGCGATGAGCTGCCCTATGCCGATTCGCGTGAGCAGAACGGAGTTTGTCACATCGATTGCGACGCGACTCGTGTCTACCGAGGCGACACGCCCGATCTTATCTTCTTCAGCGAATTGAAGGGCGGCTTCAGTCATGGTTCAAGCACCTCGGTAATAAAAGAGCCAAGATCCCAAAGTTCCAGGCCAGGAAAGAAGGTTTCGGTGCCGGCGACAAAAACGCCAGAACCCGCCACACTGCTTTGTATAGCGCGCTGAATGGCGATGACATTCGGACAATCTTTGACCAAGTTTGCCGCATTGTCCGACAGGCTGTAGGTCAACAGGAGCGTTGGTATACCGTTCCGGATGCGCGGCGTCAGGTGCGTTTCAAGATGGTCATCATTGAAGCCGTAACCGATCACGAGAAAGCGACTGGCACGGTCAATTGCTGAATTGGCGCGTTCCCGATGGCGGTCAAATGGGCTTTCGTAGCCGTTCCGAAACTTATTCAGACCCGGCGTGATGATGAGCCTTGGAAGGTCAAGATCACCGGAATAACGGACGGGCTTCCCATCACGATGGTACCAGTCAAGACTTCCATGCGGCTTAAACACGTTCGCGCGTGGACGATATCGATATTGCACCCGTCCAGATTTTAAGGTCACCTCCCGGCAGAAGCTCAAGCGACTCTCTTGTTCGTTCAACTCACCGGCAAAATTGCCGACGAACAATGTATCGACGCCGAGACCAGCTTCTTCGACTGCGACCTCAACAAGGCGATCATAGTTCGTTGTAATGATCGGAAGCCCGGATGGTGGCTTCAATAGTTGTCGCACCAATCGTGTGAAGCGTAGTGTTCGTCTACGCGCGAACACTTCCGCAACGATTTTGCGCTCGCGTGCACAGATTAGCTCAGCGGTATGCGCAACAATTGCGCTTTCCAATCCTGGAGTGGGAGGAACCTCCAAAAGAGCTGATTCTAAACCTTTGGCGGGCAATAGCGGCGAGATTGCATTCCACCGGCCGATATCCGCAGGTGCCAGACCGGATGCCACCACTGCATCGAGATGAGTAGCCAGTTCGCCCATACTCGGCAGTCCCTCGGCGCATGACAGGCCAGAGCCAACAATCGTCACAAGGCCATCGGTTAGATGCTGCTGAAGCAGCAATTTAAGATCGTGAAGTTCCAAGTGTTTTCTCTTTTCAGCCAACCCTAAGAACGTTCGACTGAGAAAATCGCAAAGTGCGGATGTGCAGTTTAATCTACTTTGCGGAAAACTCACGGAAAAGGTGTCTGTTTCCGAGGCATTCTGGTAGCGCCACATGCGGACGAATGTCCGCTCCTGGCGCAAAGCAGACATATTCCGGAGAGCGGCCAACCATCACCCCTCACTTCACGGTTCGCCCTGTCGGTGCATCAGCCAAGGCCCGCCGGCCGTATCGGATCATCGCCGACCCGCGGAGGCTCGCACGCGAGGTCGGCCTCCGGCCGTACCGCCGCAGTCGATCGAGCAGCGATCCGCCCGGATCGTCGGCAAGGCGGCGGTCCGCGTCGTTCTGGAGCGGAACGAAAGCCGCATCCCGTCTCGACTCCGGCGCGTGCGGTGCGGCATTCTCGGGGGCTCCTGATCCGGTTCGGAGTCTCCACGCCATGCCCACCCCCTTCATCCCGCGTCGGACCGATGCGCTGATCGTGGTCGATGTGCAGAACGATTTCTGCCCCGGCGGGGCGCTGGCGGTGCCGGGCGGGGACGAGGTGGTGCCGGTGGCGAACCGGTTGGCGCGGCGATTCGCCACCACCATCCTGACGCAGGACTGGCACCCGCCGGGGCATGCCTCCTTCGCGTCGTCCCATCCCGGCAGGGCGCCGTTCGACGGGGTCGATATGCCCTACGGCCCCCAGATCCTGTGGCCGGACCACTGCGTGCAGGCGACCCACGGTGCCGCGCTGCACGCCGGCCTCGACATTCCCATGGCGGAGCTGGTGATCCGCAAGGGCTTCCACCCCGGCATCGATTCCTACTCCGCCTTCTACGAGAACGACCGGACGACGCCGACCGGGCTGGCCGGGTACCTGCGGGAGCGCGGGTTCACCCGCGTCGTGCTGGTCGGGCTGGCCACCGACTTCTGCGTCGCCTTCTCGGCCGAAGACGCGGTGCGCCACGGCTTCGCGGCGGTGGTGGTGGACGACGGCTGCCGCGCCATCGACCTGGACGGGTCGCTGAACGCCGCGCGCCGGCGCATGGCCGACGCGGGCGTGACGGTGATCGGGTCGGACGCCGTCGCTCAGCCCAGCTTGACGTAGCCGCGCTCGATCACCCGCTGGGCCGCCTCGAAGACGGCGACCAGTTCCTCGTACGCCTGGCGCAGGCGCGCCAGGTCGGCGACGGCGGCGGGGTCGGGGTGGCGGTGCTCGGCCGCCTTCAGGCCGGCGCGGATGTAATCGGCGCGCAACTCCGCCACCCGCACCGCCAGGCGCAGGAACGTCTCCTGGTTGAGCTGGGGGATCTGCTGGCCGATGACCGTGCAGTTCGCCTCCAGGATGGCGGCCTCCATGGTCTCCATGAACTGCCGCACGCGGTGGCGGGTGGCCTTGTCCGCGCTGTCGGGGGTCAGCAACTTGTCCACCCTCCCCTTGACGAACTCACCGACGATCTTGCCGCCCATGCTCATCGCCGCCTCCTTAGCGGGGCTGCGGGGGACCGGATGGCCCCCCGCGGGCAGCAGTCTACACGGTCATGACGCCGCCAGCATCTCCTTGCGCTGCTCCACCGCCTTGTCCGCCATCTTGCCGGTCAGCTCCTGCAACCGGTCGAAGGTCCAGGTGTAGGTGCCCACGCCCATGGACAGGGAGCGCAGCTCGACGATCAGGTCGTGCACCTCCGCCCGCGGCATGTACGCCTTCACCTCGTCCCAGCCCTGCCAGCCCGGCCGGGCGTCGAAGCCCAGGATCTGGCCGCGCCGGCCGCTGATCAGGCGCTGCACCTTGGGCGTGAACTCCGCCGGCACGGCGATGGAAACCAGCAGGATCGGCTCCAGCAGCACCGGCTCGCACTTCGGCAGGGCCTCCTGCATGGCCTGGCGGGCCACCGTCTTGAACGCCATTTCGGAGCTGTCGACGGCATGGTACTGGCCGCCGACCAAGCGCACCAGGAAGTCCACCACCGGGAACCCCAGCGGTCCCTGCACGGCGTAGTCGCGCGCCCCGGCCTCCACCGCCGGGATGAACTGGCGCGGCACCACGCCGCCGACGATGGCGTCCTCGAAGCGGAAGCCCTCGCCGCGCGGCAGCGGCTTCACCTCCACCTGGATGTCGGCGAACTGCCCGTGCCCGCCGGTCTGCCGCTTGAAGCGGGCGTGGTGCTCCGCCGACTTGCGGATCGTCTCCTTGTAGGGGACCTGCGGGGCGTGGCCGCGGACGGCCACGTTGTACTTGCTGCGCAGCCGGTCCATGGCGATCTGCAAATGGATGTCGCCCTGGCCGGACAGCACCAGCTCGCCCCGCTCCGCCGCCTGCTCGAACAGCAGCGCCGGGTCCTCCTCCACCAGCTTCTGGATGGCGCCGGTCAGCTTCACCTCGTCGTTGCGGTTCTCGGCGTGGATGGCCAGGGCGTACACCGGGGGCGGCACCTCCGGCCACAGGTCCGGCTTGCCGAGGTTGCCCTTGTCGGTGAGGATGTCGCCGGTCGCCGCCTTGTCCAGGCGGCCCAGCGCCACCACCTCGCCGGCGCCGGCCTGCGCCAGCTTCTCCTGAGCGTGGCCCATCATGCGGTAGACGCCCGACACCCGCTCGCCGCCCAGCGTCACGCCGTCGCTCACCGTGCCGCGCCACACCCGGGCGAACGACAGCTTGCCCGCGTGGGAGGCGTTGAAGCTCTTGAACACCTGGACGGTGGTGCCGTTCTCGGGCACGCCCTGACGGGCGGCGGTCGCCGCCACGTCCGGCCCCTCGTGGCGCAGCGCCTTCAGCAGGCGGCGGATGCCGCCGTCGTTCTCGGCGGAGCCCAGGAAGACCGGCACGATCAGGTCGTCCGCCAGATCCTTCGCCAGATCCTCGTAGACCCGCGTGGTGTCGGGGGTGACCTCCTCCAGAAGCTGCTCCAGCAGCGCATCATCGAAGTCGGCCAGGGCCTCCAGCATCTCCTGCCGCGCCTCGGCCTCGCGCTCCTTCAGGGCGGCGGGGATCTCCACGAGATCGGACGGGTTGTGGGGGTTGAAGTGGTAGGCGCGCTCGCTCACCAGGTCGACGTAGCCGGTGATCCGGTCGCCCTCGCGGATGGGCACCTCGCGCAGCACCAGCGGGCGCGACGACACCGCCTGATACGCCTGCACCACGTCGCGCACCCGCAGGTCGCCCAGCGTGTCCACCTTGTTGATGAACAGGATGTGCGGGATCTTGTAGTCGTCGAGGAACTTCAGCAGCGGCGCCAGGATGACCGCCTTCTCCGCCTGGGGCTCCGCCACCACCACGGCGACGTCGCAGGCCATCAGCGCGCACTGCGTCTCATAGGCCAGCTCGACCGAGCCGGGGCAGTCGAGGAAGTGCCAGCGCTCCCCCAGATATTCGGTGGTGGCCAGGCTGACCTCCACGCTCATCTGCCGCGCCCTGGCCTCGGCCGAGGCGTCGCCGACGGTGTTGCCGTCCCTCACGCTGCCCTTGCGCGTCACGGCCCCCGTGGCGGACAGCAGACTTTCCATCAGCGTCGTCTTGCCGCTGAGATAGGGGCCGACCAGTGCAGCGCAGCGCGCGGTCGGGACCTGAGTGTGGGGCATGCAGACCTCCCGGATGGCATGGGGCACGAGCCGCCGCATCGGGACCGGGTTCCGGCCGCCCCGCGCCGACCCCGGGGAGGGGCGGCCGCGCCGCGGCTCGTGCGTTGGATTCGCCGGTTTCTTCACCGGCCAGCTTCACCCGGCGCGGCCGGGCTGTCGATGGAAAAAATGGCGGGGCCGCGGCAGGGCGGCCCCGCTGCGGCACGCCGTCGCGCCGTCAGGGATGGCGCGGCGGACCGTCGGCGTACGGGGCGAGGGCGGCGGCGATCACCCGGTGCACCGGCGTGGTCACCCCCAGCTCGGCTCCCAGCCGGGTCACCGCACCGGACAGCCACGGCAGCTCCAGCCGGCCGCCCCGCTCCAGGTCGTTGAGCATGGAGGAGCGCATCTCCGGCATCAGCGCGTCGACCAGCGCCATCACCCGCTCTTCGATGTCGGGGCCGAGTTGGACGCCGCGCGCCGCCGCGACCGCCGCCACCTCGGCCACCGCCTCCTCGAACAGGGCGCGCGTGTCGGGCACCGCGCGCACCACGCCCAGGGGCTGGCGGGTCAGCGCCGTGAGACCGCTGAGCGGCGCCAGGAAGGCGAACTTCTCCCACACCGTGCACAGGATGTCGTCGCTGAGGATGGCGTCGAAGCCGGCCCGGTCGGCGACGGCGCGGAACGCCTCCAGCCGGGCGGAGCGGCGGCCGTCCATCTCGCCGAAGGTCATGCGGGCCAGCGTGCCGGTGTGGTGGATGGTGCCCGGCGCCGCGATGGTGGCGGCGATGTGGGCGACGCCGCCCGCCACATGGTCCCGCCCCAGGGCCGCGGTCAGCACGTCGATGCCGGTGACCCCGTTCTGCAGGGTGATCACCGCCGTGTCCGGCTTCAGCAGCGGCCGGCACAGCGCCGCCGCCGACTCGGTGTCCCACAGCTTGACGCAGAACAGCACCACGTCCACCGGGCCCACCGCGGCGGGATCGTCGGTGGCCGCCGGCCGTTCCAGATGCAGGTCGCCGGCGCCGCTCACCACCCGCATGCCGCCGTTCAGGATCGCCGCCAAATGGCGCCCGCGCGCCAGGAACGTCACGTCCGCCCCGGCGGCGGCCAGCCGCGCCCCGAAATAGCCGCCCACGCCGCCGCTGCCCATCACCGCGATTCGCATGGCGTCCTCCCGCCCGTTTGTCGTCTTCGTTGCCGGCGTCACGCCGCAGCGCATTGTGAGCCCGCGGCGCAACCGCGGCAATAGGTCGCCGACGGCCGCCCCGTACCGCTGTCCGCCCCGCAGCGTACGGGCGAACCGCGGCGCCCCGTGCCCCGGAATCAAATGTTGCCGTGCCGCAATGCCCGGTTTCAGATCCACAACAATGCAGACAAAATTGCGAAACTTTTGCAGGGTATGACGGCACGGCGAATTTCCGCAGCGCAGCATTGCCGAACCGACGATCCGGGGACCTGACCGATGCGTTTCCTGTTCCGCCTTCTCGCCGCCGGCCTTCTGGCCGCCGGCCTCGCCGCTCCGGCCGCCGCCGGGGACAAGCCCACCATGGACGACGCCCGGGCGCTGACCCTGAAGGCGGCGGACCTGGTGGCCACCGCCGGGCTGGAGGAGGCCGCCGCGACGTTCAACGCCGACGGCCCGTTCAAGTACGGCGAGATCTACGTCAACGTCATCGACATGGACGGGGTGTGGAAGGTCTACCCGCCGCGCCCGGCCGGCGTCGGGCAGAGCGTCCTCAACGTCAAGGACGCCGACGGCAAGCTGCTGGTGCAGGACATCATCGCGGTGGCCAGGGGCCCCGGCGAGGGCTGGGTGGAGTACCGCTGGCTGAACCCGGCCTCCAACAGGATCGAGCCGAAGGTCACCTACGTGAAGCGGGTGCCCGGCCGGGATCTGATCGCCTACGTCGGGATCTACAAGTAGCGCGCAGCGGCGCGCCTCGCGGGCAAAGGAGCGGACCATGGGCCGGGGCATGCTGGCGTGGTTGAGCGGGCTGTCGGTGACGGTGCGGGTGTTCGTGGCGCCGCTGCTCGGCGTTCTGGTGACGGTGGCGGTGCTGCTGGCGGCCGACCGCCAGTCGGAGCGCGCGGTGTCGGCCATCGACGCCATCCACGGCTCGGCCGGGGAACAGCGCGAGCGCATGGAGCGGCTGGTCGCCACCGCCTTCCGCATCCATTCCGACGTGTCGCGCCACCTGGCGCTGGCGGGGTCGGGGCTGGAGGACGCCAAGCTCCGGGTGATCCTCGACGACATCGCCGCCAACCTGGGGGAGGCGCGGGCGGCGCTGGGCGACCTGGCCGGCCTGTCCCTGCCCGACGCCGAGCGCGCCATGCTCGCCGACATCGCCGCCCGGCTGGACGCCTACGCCGCGGCGGTGGCCGACATGAACCAGATGGCGGCCATCGACCGGCTGATCGCCATCCCGCTGATGGCCCATGTGGACGAGCGGTTCGCCGACCTGACCGAGCGCATCCTGGCCGCCCGCGAGGCGGTCGCCACCGCCACCGCCACCGCCACCGCCGACACCCGCGAGGCATCGCGGGAAGCGCGGCGGGACTTCGCCCTGGTGATGGCGCTGGTGCTGGCGGGCATGGTGGTGTCCGGCCTGGTGCTGGCGCGCACCATCACGGGGCCCCTGCGCGCCCTGTCGCACAGCACCGGCGCGCTGGCTGCCGGCCGCCTCGACACCCCCATCGAGGGTGCCGGGATGAACAACGAGATCGGCGCCATGGCCCGCGCCCTTCAGGTCTTCCGCGACAACGCCCGCGAGGTGGAGCACCTGAAGGCCGAGCAGGAGCGGCAGAAGGCCGCCGCCGAGGACGAGAAACGGCGCGCCGTCCGCGACCTGGCCGACCTGTTCGAAACGCGCGTCAGCGAGGTGGTGCAGCAGGTGGGTGCCGGGGCGCACCAGGTGCGCACCAACGCTGCGGGCATGCTGGCGCGCGCCACCGCCACCGACGAGCAGGCCGCCGCCGTCGCCGCGGCCAGCCAGCAGGCGGGCGACAGCGTGCAGACCGCCGCCGCCGCCACCGAGGAGATGTCCGCCGCCATCGCCGGAATCGGGGAACAGGTGCGCCGGTCCTTCGCGATGGTGCGCGAGGCGGTGGGGGCGGTGGAGCGCACCGACGCCCACGTCGTCGGCCTGTCGGAGGCGGCCGGCCGGATCGGCGAGATCGTCGGCCTGATCAACGCCATCGCCGCCCGCACCAACCTGCTGGCGCTGAACGCCACCATCGAGGCGGCGCGGGCGGGGGAGGCGGGCAAGGGCTTCGCCGTGGTGGCCCAGGAGGTGAAGATCCTGGCGACCCAGACCGCCAAAGCCACCGACGACATCCAGACCCAGGTCGCCGGCATGCAGCAGGTCACCGGGGACGCCGTGGGCGCCATCCGGGGGGTGGGGGAAACCGTGGTCGGCATCGACCGCGTCATCGCCTCCATCGCCGCGGCCATGGAGCAGCAGGCGGCGGCCACCGGCGCCATCGCCCGCAACGTGCAGGAGGCGGCGGCCGGCACCGGTGTGGTGACGCACACCATCGCCGGCGTCTCCGCCGCCGCCGGAGAAACCGGGGTTGCCGCCGGAGAGGTGCTGGAGGCCGCGGAACTGCTTGACGGTCAGGCAGCGGCCCTCAACAATGAGGTGAAACAGTTCATCGGCCGGCTGCGGCAGGGGTGAGTCCGCCCGTGCGGTTTCGCCGCCGGCCGGGTCGCCCCTGCCGCTCATCCGGCGCGGAGGTTCGAATCCCCCAGTCCGCCCGCAACGACCCCACCGCCGGGCAGCCGCCCGCACCGCGCGTCATCGGCACGACGCTGGCGGCCGTGCTGGTGTGCGTCCTGCTGCTGTTCCTGGCCGGTGCGGGCATCGCCATCCATCGCTCGCTGGAGCATCTGGAAGCGGCCCGGGCCGACGGCGCGGAGGACGTGCGGGCGCTGACGGTGGCGCTGGCCGCACAGGTCCTGCTGACGGTCGGGGCCTTCACCGCCATGGCCGGAGCCTTCCTGTACGTGCAGCGCCGCGTGCTGGGGCCGCTGTCGCGCATCACCCGCGCCATGCACCGGCTGGCCCGCGGCGATGCCACCGTCGAGGTGCCGGAGACCGGCCGGGCCGACGAGATCGGCGCCATGGCCCGCGCCGTCGACGTGTTCAAACGCAACGCCCTGGACCTGCGCGCCGGCGAGACCGAGCGGGCGCGCCTGGAGGAACGGGTGCTGACGCTGCTGGCCGCCGTCGAGCACAGCCCGGTGCCCATGCTGATCACCGACCGGCACGGCGTCATCGAGTACATCAATCCCAAGTTCAGCGAGGCCAGCGGCTGGACCCCCGACGAGGTGCTGGGCAAGACGCCGTCCATGTTCAAGAGCGGCCACACCCCGCCCGACGTCTACCGCGACATGTGGAAGACCATCCGCGCCGGCAAGGAGTGGCGCGGCGAGTTCTACAATCGGCGCAAGAGCGGCGAATGCTATTGGGAGAACACCTCGATCGCCCCGGTGCTGGCGGCGGACGGCAGCATCCGCCACTTCATCGCGGTGAAGGAGGACATCACCGAACGCAAGGACGCCGAGCGGCGGGCGTGGCAGCGCGCCCATTTCGATCCCCTGACCGAGCTGCCCAACCGCGTGCTGTTCGAGGACCGTCTGAACCAGGCGATCGCCCGCGCCAACCGCAGCGGCAAGCTGCTGGCGCTGCTGTTCCTCGATCTGGACCTGTTCAAGGGGGTCAACGACACGTACGGCCACGAGGCGGGGGACGAGCTGTTGCAGGCGGTGGCCTATCGCCTGCGGGCCTGCGTGCGCGAGTACGACACCGTGTCGCGCCTCGGCGGCGACGAGTTCGTGGTGCTGCTGACCGATCTGGCGTGCGACGAGGAGGCGGGCGAGGTCGCCCGGCGAATCATCAACGCCGTCGGACAGCCGTTCGAACTGGAGGCGGCCACGGTGACCATCGGGGTGTCCATCGGCATCGCCATCTTCCCGCGCGACGGCCAGGCCGCGGCCGCCCTGATGAAGCACGCGGACACCGCCATGTACCGGTCCAAGGGGCAGGGACGGAACGTGTACCGGTTCTTCTCCACCGACCCGGTGGCCTACCTGGACGGGCTGTGACGGAAGACCAGGGTCCCGCGGGACAGGCTTGACAACGGCCGGCAGCGGTTCAGCATCCCGAACCGGTGAATCTCCCCGCCTTCGGGAGGGGTGCGACAGTTTGGAACAGCTCTAAATTACCGGTCGGGGATTACCTTTGACCCTCATCTGAGACAGGAGTGTTCGACCATGCAGATCGACATCGGAATCGCCGAGAGCGACCGCAAAGCCATCGCCGAGGGGCTGAGCCGCGTGCTTGCCGACACGTTCGCCCTGTACATGAAGACGCACAGCTTCCACTGGAACGTCACCGGACCGATGTTCAACACGCTGCATGACATGTTCATGCAGCAGTACACCGAGCTGTGGAACGCCCTGGACGAGATCGCCGAGCGCATCCGCGCGCTGGGCTTCCCGGCCCCCGGCAGCTTCTCCCAGTACGCCGCCCTGACGACCATCCGCGAGGAGACGTCGGTGCCGCAGGCGCAGGACATGATCCGCCAGCTCGTCGAGGGGCACGAGGCGGTGGCCCGCACGGCCCGCCAGGTGTTCCCCACGGCCGAGACCGCCAACGACCAGCCGACCGCGGACCTGCTGACCCAGCGCCTGCAGATCCACGAAAAGACCGCCTGGATGCTCCGCAGCCTGCTGGCGTAAGGCGCCGGTGCGCAGCAACCCTCTCCCGCGGGCCGCGGGAGAGGGGAGTGTCCCGGCCCCTACCAGGAGCCGGCCGGGCTCGCCACCGCGTGGGCGCCGGCGGCGGGTTCGCTGGCGGCCAGCCAGCGCTCCGCCTCCAGGGCCGCCATGCAGCCCATGCCGGCGGCGGTCACCGCCTGGCGGAACACCTTGTCCTTCACGTCCCCGGCGGCGAAGACGCCGGGGATGTCGGTGGCGGTGCTGTCGGGCGTGGTGACGATGTAGCCGGCCTCGTCCATCCGCAGCTTGCCCTTGAACACCTCGGTCGCCGGGGCGTGGCCGATGGCGACGAACACGCCCTCGCACGGGATGACCGACGTCTCGCCGGACCGCACGTCGCGCACGCGCACGCCGGTGACGCGCCGCGGGTCGTCCAGGGTGCCGGCGCCCTCGCCGACGATCTCGTCGACGACGCCGTGCCACACCACGCGGATCTTCTCGTTGCGGAACAGGCGGTCCTGCAGGATCTTTTCCGACCGGAAGGCGTCGCGGCGGTGGATGACCGTCACCGTCGACGCGTGGTGGGTGAGGTAGAGCGCCTCCTCCACCGCGGAGTTGCCGCCGCCGACCACCACGACCTCCTTGCCGCGGAAGAAGAAGCCGTCGCAGGTGGCGCAGGCGGACACGCCGGCGCCGCGGAAGGTCTGCTCGCTCTCCAGCCCCAGCCATTTGGCCTGGGCGCCGGTGGCGATGATGACCGCGTCGGCGGTGTAGGTGTCGCCGGAATCGCCCCGGGCGACGAAGGGGCGGCGGGTGAAGTCGACGTCGACGATCACGTCGAAGATCGTCTTCGTGCCGACGTTCTCCGCCTGCTTCTGCATCTGCTCCATCAGCCACGGGCCCATGACGGGCTCGGCGAAGCCGGGATAGTTCTCGACGTCGGTGGTGATGGTGAGCTGGCCGCCGGGCTGCATGCCCTGCACCAGCGTCGGCTGCAGGTTGGCGCGCGCGGCGTAGATGGCGGCGGTGTAGCCGGCCGGACCGGCCCCGATGATCAGGACCCTGGAGTGGTGCGTGGTGGCCATGGGACTTCCGTCAGGAATGACTAATATCCGAACATATGGTCAAGGCTGAAGGCTCCGTCACCGCTGAGGCAGCCGTGATAGCCGAACAGCCGGCAGGTGGTGTCGCGGATCATCACATAGGCATGATCGCCGGCCGCCGCCCGTTCCGCCTCGGTGAAGGTGGCGCCGTACTGGAACAGGCGCGAGCCGCCGCAGGGAATGGCGATGCGGCGGCGCGCCACCTCCACCCCGTCGCGGCGCGTCAGCACGAGATGGGTGTCGCTGGCGGCGTGCCACGGCGTCGACGCCGGATAGACCAGGTGGCAGAAGGTGTCCCACGGCGCCGGCCCGAGGCGCAGGAACAGCCGCGTCGACAGGCCGGGCGGGCGGCCGTGGTAGCTCTGCGGCTCGTCCCGGTAGGTCAGGACCGTGTTGAAGATGTGGCTGCCGAAGCTGGTCTCCGCGGCGTGGCCGCCGGCGCGCGCCTCGTAGCGGAACAGCGCGTGCAGCCAGCCGTCGGCGCAGGTGCCGGCATCGAAATCGTACAGCAGCTCCACATGGCCCCAGCCGCCGGGCAGGTCGGCGGCGCCCAACAGATCGGTGACGTCCAGGGCCACGCTGTCGCTGCGCGCCGTGTTGCCGAAGCGGTGGCGCGCCCGTTCGCGGCCGGAGGCGTCGTAGACGACCGCCTGCACCGGCAGCGACTCCTGCGCCGTGCTCATGGGCGTGGGCAGCACGATGGTGCGCCAGCGCTCCGGCGGCAGCAGGGGGGCGGGCAGGATGTGCCCCTTGCCCAGCAGCGGCGCCAGGGCCGCCAGCCTGGGGTCGGGCTTCAGGTCGGTGCGCTCCACGTTGGCGTGGGCGATGCGGCGCCGGCCGCTGTCGGCCACCACCTCGTAGCGCGGCCGCACGAAATGCTTGCCCGCCTGCACCTCGAACTGCTGCGGCCAGCGCGCGTCGGGGAACAGGTCGCGGGTGTCGATGGCGACGGTGGCGAAGGGCGGCACCTCCGCCTCCAGGGGGCGGATGTCGTCGCGCCCCATCAGGTTCAGGCCGACGGCGCCCGGCGGGATGGGGCAGGGGTGGCTGTTCTGCACCCACAAAAGCACCCGCTCGTCCTCCTTGGGGGCCGGCAGGCCGGCGTAGCGTTCGGCCGGCCAGGCGTTGGCGTCGTGGGTGCACGACAGCTCGTCCGGGTCGTCGCCGTACGTGTCCAGGGCGTACTTCACCACGTCGTGGCCGGCGGCGCCGATCACGTGCAGGAACAGGGTGCCGCAGAAGTCGCCCAGCCCGAAACGGTGGCGCACCGCGCGGCTGTCCACCACCACCGTGCCGCCGGCCGGCGGCATCGCCTCGGTCCAGTCGGCCAGGGCGGTGCCGTCGGCATCGAACAGGCGCGCCCACAGCCGCGGCGCCCGCGCGCCGTAGCCGGTCCAGTAGTTGGCCGAGACGATGCGGGTGTGCCGCCCGTCGGCGTCGCGCAGCCAGGCGAAGTTGGTCGCCCAGTTGAACCGGGACAGATAGTTGGTGGGGTCGGTCAGCATGTCCTCGGGCAGCCGCATGGCGTCCAGGGACACCACGTCGACGGCACGGCTGTCGCTCCCGCGGGGCACGAGGTGGGCGATGTGGTTCTCGATCCGCTGGGAATCGAACGCCGCCACGAACACCGTACGCGCGCCGCTGTCCGGCAGCAGGGTGATCGGACGGGCCGTATGCCCCAGGATGGTGCGCCCAACCGCCTCCACGTCCTGCACGTACACCCCCTCGACGGGGACGCGGGACAGGTCGTAGAATTCGGCGAAGGCCGCGGCCATGCCGTAGGGGTCGACCACGGCCACCGGCCCGCCGGAGGCCAGCCGCTGCACCAGCGCCGCCGCCTTGGGGGCCGCGATCGGATGCCCGACCGCCTTGAAAAAGCTGAAACCGCCGGTGACGTTGGAAAAAGTCTCGATTCGCAAAGGCATGGCAAGCAGGGCTTCGGTCGCGGTGGCCGGATCGTCGGTTATAGCCGCTCGTCCGCGGTCGCGACAGAGGTAAACCGTGCGGCGGCGCGGGAAAGGGGGGGCGCGGTGCGGGCGGCGCCCGCGACCGCGCCGCCGCCGTCAGGTCCCCGGATAGAGACGCCGGAAGCCGTCGGTCACCCGCGTCACCAGGGCGGGATCGCGGTCGCGCCAATAGCGGGGATCGCGCATCAGGGCGTGGAGTTCGGCCTCGCTGCCGCCGGTGGCGGGGCCGCCGCCTTCGCCGCGCAGGGCCGCCGGCTCACTCCCGGTCATCATCCGGTGGAGCGCCATCACCCCCTCGTAGGTGGTCGACAGCCCCTCCACCGCGGCCGGCGGCAGGGTTCTGGCGGCCCAGGCCAGGAGCTGGCGCGACACCTCCCGCCACCGCTCCTCGCCGCCGAAGTGGGCGACCAGGCGCTCCACCTCGCGCTCCGCCTGGAACTCGGCCGCCAGGTCCCGGATCAGCGGCACCATGCGCTCCGCCGCCAGATCGTAGAGGAGCTGCGCCTGCTCCGGCGTGAAGCCGGCGGCGTGCAGGCGGCCGTTGATCTCCGGGTCGGGCTGGAACAGCCCGTGGTCGCAGGCGATGCAGTAGCCGTCCGGCGCCTCGGGCACGCCCAGCGTGCGCAGCAGGGACGCGCGGTCCGGCGGCTCTCCGGCGCCCGGCGCCCCGCCGGCCATGGCCGACAGCTTGCGCTCCAACTCCAGATAGGACTTCAGCAGCGCCTCCAGGCGCACGGCGCCGGCGGCGGGGTCCCAGAACTTGTCCGGTACGTGGGCCGGGCGCCCGGCGGCGGACGTCTCGCCCACGGGGGCGGTCAGCAGGTTCTCGGCCATGAGTCAGGTCTCCTTCGCGAGGGGGGAACGGGGGGCCTCGCCGCGGCCGCGGGCGACCAGGGCGAGGATGGTGGCGACCAGCCGGCGCTGGCCCTCCAGGTGGCGCAGCGCCGCATCGCCGGCGTCGGGGCCGAGCGTGCGCTCCAGCGTCATCGCCGTCAGGACCGCCAGCACCCGCCGGCCGTCCGGACCGGCGAAGCAGCGGGCGAAGACCGGCGCGGGGTCGTCGTCGGGAACGGACGGGGCGTCGGCGGCGAACCAGGCCCAGCCGCCGGGATCGGCTGCCGGGTCAGCCATGGACCACCTCCGCCGGCAGGGCCGCCGGTTCCGGGGGTTCCGGAGCCGGCGGCACCGGGGGCGGCACCGGCTCCGGGAGCGGGGCCCGGCGGACCAGCGTGCCCGGCACGCCGAACGCCTCGGCCAGCCAGCGGGCGGTGGCCGGGGCGTCCACCGTGGCCAGGGCGGCCGGACCCAGGGCGTGCGCCGCCTCCAGCCAGCGCAGCGTCGACTGGGCGTCGCGCTGGGCCTGCGCCCGGGCCAGGGGTGACCGGTGCTGCAGCTCGACCAGCCGGCCGTCGACGGTGATGTCCGGGATGGCGCCGCGGCGGCGCAGGATGGCGACGGCGCGCAGCACCAGGGGGGTGACCAGCTCGGTCTGCAAGCGGCCGTAGGTGGCGCCCAGCAGGCGCCCCATTTCGGCGGCGCGCTCCATCACCTCGGTGGCGGTCATGCGGGCATCGGCAACCGGGGCCAGCCGGTCCGCCAGCAGGGCGTGGCGGATGCGCGCGCGCAGATCGTCGAGCACGAGCTGCGACACGTCGAATCGGCCGGGGTTGGCCAGCGGCGTCAGCCCGGCCGAACCCACCGCCTTGGGGATGATCGTCCCCGGCACCAGGCGGATGGTCGCCGGGTTCAGCACCCCGTCGTCGTCCGCCTGCCAGATGCCGGTGACCGCCACGGAGGCGTTCTTCAGCACCAGCTCCACCACCTTGTTGGCGGTCTTGATGTCGGGCAGCGCCTTCATGACGGGGGAGCGGCCATAGACCTCCCCCGGCGCCTTCAGCCAGCGGAAGTTGATGAAGGGGCTGCGGGCGAAGCGCCCGTCCGCCAGCAGGGCCGGCTCGGCCAGGCCGCTGTCCAGCACCACCGACCAGCGGTAGGCGGTGCCGTCGGGGATCACCGCCTCGACCACGGGAAAGCGCAGGTCCGGCTCCTCGCCGCCGCGGCGGCGCACCGCCTCGGGCAGATCGGCGGCGGCGAAGCGCCGCTCGATCTGGGCCAGCGTCAGCTCGTCGGCGCGGAAGGTGATGTCCAGCCGCCCCTCCGGCCCTTCCTCCAGCACCGCGTCGGCCAGCGGCACGGCGGTGAAGCGGAAGGCGGCGGGCTCCCCGGGGGCGGCCTCCTCCATCAGCAGGCAGGCGGTGCCCACGGTGGCCAGGTCCAGGAAGGATTGGTGCACCTCGACGGCAAAGTTGGAACGGTCGAAATGGGCCTGCACGATCCCCGCCGCCCGGTCCAGCAGGGGGGCGATCCGGTCGCGCTCGGCGTCGGTCAGTTCCGGCCCCGGCCGGAGCCCCAGCCAGTGCGACCACGGCGGCGTCAACTGGGACAGCAGGCTGGCGGCGAGCTGCTCCACCGCGTCGGGGGCGGTGCCGTCGAACAGCCGGTCGACCCGGCGGTCGCCGGCGGTGCCCCGCTCCCGGAACGACCGGCCGTTGGGCAGGGCATAGTCGTAGCAGTCCTGCCAGTGCCCCTCCCACGGGGAGCGGCGCGCCCTGGCGGCGCGGAAGCGGTCCAGCAGCGCCCGGGCGGCATCCGCCGGATCGCCCGCCGCTGCGGAAGGAATGAACGGGGTCATAGCCTCACTCCCCCAGCAGGCGCTTACGGGCGGGGACCAGCGCGCCCGGCTCCAGCACACCGCGCCACGAGGTGCGCACGGTGCCGCTGCGGCTGCGCGCCCGGCGGTTCAGCGCCGCCTCCGCCGCGGTGTCCGGATCCTCCGCGGGGTCGGGATCGGGCAGGGGGTCGGGCGTCGGCGCGGGCGGCGGGGCCGGCGGGGGGGTGTAGACCGGGGGGTTGGTCACCCACCACGGCGGCTCCGTCCAATAGGGCGGCGTGGGGGCCGGCGGCGGCGGCGGGGCGGGGGGCGGGGCGGGCGGCTCCCACACCGGCGGCGGCGGCGGCGGCGGCGGCGGGGGCGGCGGTTCCGGCGGCGGCGGCTCCCGCGGCACGGGTGGCGGCGGCGGAGGGGGAGCCGGGGCCGGCTCCGGAGCGGGCTGGGACGGTGGGCGGGGGGCGGAGAAGACGCTGGCCATGGACGGAACCTCCGGTGGATGGGGCGGGCTTCAGGCGGGCAGGCGTTCGCGGACGAGGTGGCGGTAGAGCTGCCAGGGCGTCACGACCAGGGGAGCGTGCAGGCCCAGCACCCGCTTGACCGCCTCCACGCAGGTGAAGGGCGCCCAGGGGGCCGGGCGGGTCAGGCCGCGGCGGGGCCGCGCAGGGACGACCGCCATCCCGCGGGCCCGCAGCCATCCGGCCAGGTCGAAGGCGGCGTCCACCTCCAGCACCGCGACGTCGGTGAAGGGGGCGAGCGGGTCCAGCAGCACCCAGTGACGCCCGTCGTTCACCACCACGAAGCAGTGGCGGAACCCGGGGCGCAGCAGGCGCAGCCACCACAGCTCGGCCGCGCCGGAGAAGGCCACCAGCGCCGCGGGCGGCGGCGGGGATGGTGGGGCGGCGGGGCGGCTCATCGCGGCACGCCCGCGTCCTGCACGATCCCCTTGTCGCGCAGCACCGGGGACAGGCAGGCGAACGCCTCCCGCCACAGGGTGCTGGCGCGCTGCTCCAGGCGGCGGGCGGGATCGGGAGCCATCAGGCGGCGGCCGTAATGGACCAGAACATGCAGATGGTCGCGCACCAGCCGGCGTTGGCGGTACAGCCGGTCGACGGTGCGCAGCACGTCGTCGGGTTCGCACGGGCGGGCCACGAGGCCGCGCCCGGCGACGACGCGGGCACCTTCCGCCTTGGCGTCGTGGGCCTGCACCGACCAGAACCACGCCTCTTCGGCGCTGCCGAAAGGAACGCCGTCGCATTCCCGGGACGGACGGGGGACGCGGTGTTCGCGGGGCATCGGGATTCACCTCCTGTCGTGCGCCCCGCGCCGGCACGGCCGACGGCTTGCGATGCGCGACGATTCGCGCGACGCGTGCGCCGGAACCGGAGACGCACGGGGCGGTGGAACTCTTGTTCCCGTTATGTTCCGTTCGGACGCCCGTGTCAAGCGCAATATGAAAACGTTCCTAGGGACGGTCCCGGTGGATTATGGGACAATGATCCCATGCTGAAACACGCTGACATCTGGCGGGCGATCGACCGGCTTGCGGCCCGGAGCGGGCTGTCGGCCTCCGGCCTGGCGCGCCGTGCCGGGCTGGATCCGACGACCTTCAACAAAAGCAAGCGGACCACCGGCGACGGCAAGCTGCGCTGGCCCTCCACCGAAAGCATCGCCAAGGTGCTGGAGGCCACCGGCGCCTCCCTGGCGGAGTTCGTCAGCCTGGTGGGCGACCAGCCGGCGGGCACCTCCCTGCAGCGGGTGCCGGTGATCGGCTACGCCCAGGCCGGTGCAGCCGGTTATTTCGACGACGCCGGCTATCCCGCCGGGGCGGGCTGGGACGAGTTGCTGTTTCCCGGCCTCGGCGACCCCCACGCCTACGCGCTGGAGGTGGCGGGCGAGAGTATGGAGCCGGTGTACCGCGACGGCGACACCATCATCGTTTCCCCCGCCGCGCAGATCCGCCGCGGCGACCGCGTCGTGGTGCGCACGCGCGAGGGGGAGGTGATGGCCAAGCAGCTCGTGCGCGAGACGGCCACCCGGGTGGAGCTGATGTCCATCAACCGCGCCCACCCCGACCGGGTGATCCCGCGCAGCGAACTGGCCTGGATGGCGCGGATCATCTGGGCCAGCCAGTAGGTCGATCCTAGGATAAAAATCCTTGAAAGCGCCGGATGCGTCGGGCATGGTTGCGCCATGACGTGCGCTCCCCCGCCCGACGCCTGCATCGCCGCCCGGCTTGCCGACCTGGAACGACGCCACGAGGGCCCGCCGCCGGCCGGTGCCGTGCGCATCGCCCGTCTCGGCCGGACCGCCGCCGCGGTGCTGGAGGCCACCGCCGTCCGGCGCCATCACGCCGCCCTGGCGGCCGAGGCGCACCGCGGCGCCGCACGGCGCCGGGCCGCCCTGTCCGCCGCCGCGGCTGCCGGCGACATCTGGCTTGCCCGCCTGGCGCTGGCGCTGGCCCACCACCGCACCGCGGCGCTGGGTCGGATCGCCGGCGGCGATCCGGTAACGCGGGTGTGATGGCGTGGGCGGCGTGATTGTCGCTCCCCGCCCTTGCCGATGGCCGCAGCGCACCAAGGTCGTTAGCGTTCATGCACACACGCGGAGGCGCTCCATGGCCCGGTCCGTCGTTTCCCCGTTCCGCCGGCTGGCGGGACTGCTGCCGGTGCTTGCCGCGGTGCTGCTCGCACCGGTCGCGCGGGCCGACTGCCTGCCCATCGCCGGCATCCCCGGCCTGTTCATGCCGGCGGCCCTGACGGCGGCGGAGGCGCCGGGGGCGGGAACCGTCCGGGTCACCTTCCTGGGCCACGCCAGCTTCCTGATCGAGACACCCGGCGGTGTGAGCGCGGTGACCGACTACAACGACCGCTTCCGGCCATCGGCGACGCCGGATGTGGCCACCATGAACAACGCCCACGTCACCCACTACTCCGTCGCCCCCGATCCGGGGATCGCCCATGTGCTGCGCGGCTGGGACCCGGCCGGCGGGATGGCGCAGCACGACATCGACGTCAAGGACCTGCGCGTGCGCAACGTGCCCACCAACGTGCGCGACGTCGGCGGCACGCGGGTGGCCGGCAACTCCATCTTCGTGTTCGAGGCGGCGGGCCTGTGCATTGCCCATCTCGGCCATCTGCACCACGACCTGACCGACCTGCACCTGAACGAACTGGGATTGATCGACGTGCTGCTGGTGCCCGTCGACGGTTCCTTCACGGCGGCGCAGGAGACGGTGCGGCGCGCCATCGACCGCATCCGCCCGGCGGTCGTGGTGCCCATGCACTGGTTCAGCGAACAGCGCCTGGCGCGCTTCCTGGAGATGATGCGGCCGGAGTACGAGGTGGTGGTGCGCGACAGCCCCACCGTGCAGTTCTCCCGTGCCACCCTGCCGCGGCGCACCGTGATGGTGCTGCCGGGCAACCACTGATACCGGCGGCATCTGAAGGATGGCGCCGGTATCACCCTCTCGATCAATGCCAAGGCATTGATCTGCCGGGTTTTACGGTCGGCAATTGATGGAAGTGATCACTTGCCGACCGTATGATCGGGAGGGCGGCTACCGGTACTTGCCGGCCATGATGCGGATCAGGTTCCGGCGGTGGTACTTGCGGTTGGCGCAGGCATCGAGAAACCCGTCGGCCATCTTCTCGTGGTCCTTGGCCGTGAACGCGGTTTCGCCGATGGCGCCGGCGTGCCAGCCGTCGTTCCAGCGCACGATGGTGACCGCCGCCGGCTGGTCCGTTTCGGCCAGGTCGATGAACTGGTAGCACTTGAGGAACGCCATGTCGAACCCGTCGCCGGCGGCGGGATCGTCGGGGTCGGCGGTGGTGGCGAGGGCGGCGTCGAGCAGCGGCCGGTCCGGCGTCTCCCGGCACGCCTGCCGCCACGCTTCGGCGCGCGCCGCGCGGCTTTGCGGACCGAAGCCGGTCTCGTTGACGCGGCCGTTCAGCCACCCGTCCAGCCAGACGGTGACGGCGGCGTACGCCTTGGCGTCGGCCTCCGCCATGGCATCGAAATCGCGGCACGCCAGGGTCGCCACGTCGACCGCCGGCGCGCCCTTTGCGCCATCCTCCGCCGCGGCGGCCGGGAGGGCCGCCAGCAGCGCACCGGACAACACCGTCAGGAGCAGGCCCCGCATCCGTCCCTCCCCGCCAGCGGCGATTCCCGCGTCAGTTCGTGAACTGCTCGACCGCCTGGCGGAATTCCACCCGCGTCGGCTCCAGCTTCAGCGCCAGATCGTGCATGATGCGCGCCTCACCCCGCTTGCCCTGGCTCATCAGCAGCTTGCCGTAGCTGTTGTAGGAGTCGGGATAGTCGGGTTCGACGCGGATGGCCATGTCGTACATCTTCGCCGCTTCGTCCGGCCGGCCCAGCGCCACCAGCGCATCGCCCCACAGGGTGTAGGCGTGCGGCGTGCGCACCCGCCCGACCGCGTCCATGGCCAGCACTTCCTTGAACTTGCCGATGGCGTTCTCGTACTCGCCCTTGGCCATGTGCACGCGGCCGAGGTTGTGGACCGACAGCACGAAGTCCGGCTTGATCCGCAGGGCGGTGTTGAACTCCTCCACCGCGTTGTCGAACTTGCCCTGGCGAAGCTGCACCAGCCCCCACAGGTTGTGCACCCAATGCTGGTCCTCGTCAGGCAGCGCGTGCATGCAGTGCTTCAGCTCTTCCACCGTCTGGGTGAAATCGGAGCTGCCGCTCGCCACCGTCCGCTCGTAATGATAGGAGGCAACGATGTACGGGTCGATGAAGCGGGTGGCATCGAGCGCGGCCTTCTTCACCAGTTCCTCCGGGTCCGCACCGCTGACGGTGGAGTGGAAGGCCCGGTTGGTCTTGGTGTTCAGGCCATGCACGGTCAGCTTCAGCCCGTCCTTGCTCTTGACCATGTTGCCGACGAAGGAGAACTCCACCAGCCCCATCAGTTCCTGCGTCGCCACGATGGGCGTCAGGAAGTTGTAGTAGCGGCCGAGCGCCTGGATCGGCGACTCCTCGTCGGGCAGGTTGAACTGCCGCATCTCCCTGGCCGTCCTGGCCTCCCGCTTGATCGCCTTGACCTCCTGGGCCATGCGGGAGGCCATCACCTTCGGGGTGTAGCCCTGGTATTCCAGTGAGGCGGGCACCTCGATCTCGTGGAACAGGACGGAGTCCACATCGAACAACACTGCGTATCCGAACAATGCCGACAGCGCGATCACCGGCAGCGACACCAAGCCGAAGTCGAACATAGCCGCCTCTCCAAAAGGGCCTACCCCATTGAGTTCCGGTAGCATAGCAATTGTCTTATCGGCAATTGAATCTTCCGTTAACCCACCGTTCGTCGGAGCCCTTCCGGAGTCGGCAGCCGGAGCCCGTCACCCCCCGGGACCGACCAGCACGATGTCGGATGCGGAGAGCGACCGTACGTTGAGGGTTGCGATGGCCACGGCGGCGCCGGCGCCGTTGCCGTCGGCGTCGAAGGACAGCTCGCCCGTGCGGGTGTTGAAGACGAAGGTGGGCAGGGTCCCGGCCGGAGCGTCCAGGGCGAAGTGGCCGGACGGCAGGGTGCCCGTCAGGGTCAGCCCGAAGCCGGGGCTGTAGATGGCGATGCGGTCGCTTCCCGACTCGAAGTCGGTGATCACGTCGCCGCCGTCGGCGGGCCCGTTGAAGCGGAAGGTGTCGGCTCCCTGGCCGCCGGTCAGGGTGTCGGCGCCCTGGCCGCCCACCAGCACGTCGTCGCCCAGGCCGCCGTAGAGCACGTCGTCGCCCTGGCCGCCGAACAGGGTGTCCGCCCCCTGCCCGCCGAACAGCGTGTCGGCATCCCGGTTGCCGTACAGCACGTCGTCGCCCAGGTTGCCGTACAGCACGTCCGTCCCGTGGTTGCCGTGCAGCACGTCGCGGTCCTGGCCGCCGAACAGCGTGTCCTGATCCTGGCCGCCGAACAGGGTGTCGTCCCCCTGGTTGCCGTAGAGCACGTCGTCCTGCCGGTTGCCGTACAGGATGTCGTTGCCGATGCCGCCGGTCACCGTGTCGTCGCCGTCGTCGCCGTACAGCACGTCGTCACCGCCTTCGGAGCCGATGAAGTCGTTGCCGCCGCCGCCGCGCAGGGTGTCGTCGTCGGCGCCCAGCACGATGGTCTGGGCGCTGCCGTCGCCCACCACCACCTGCGATCCCGCACCGCCGGTCACCGTCACCGCCCCGATGACGGCCGCGAACTCCACGTTGCGAAGCTCGATGACCGTGCCGCTCGGCAGGGTGCGGGCGTCGATCACCACCG
>NZ_AUCF01000014.1 GCF_000429625.1 Azospirillum halopraeferens DSM 3675 | reverse complement strand
GGTGCGGGATCGCAGGTGGTGGTGGGCGACGGCAGCGCCCAGACCATCGTGCTGGGCGCCGACGACGACACCCTGCGCGGCGGCGGCGGCAACGACGTCATCGGCTCCGAGGGCGGTGACGACGTGCTGTACGGCGACGACGGCGACGACACGGTGACCGGCGGCATCGGCAACGACATCCTGTACGGCAATCGGCAGGACGACGTGCTCTACGGCAACCGGGGGGACGACACCCTGTTCGGCGGGCAGGATCAGGACACGCTGTTCGGCGGCCAGGACCGCGACGTGCTGCACGGCAACCACGGGGCGGACGTGCTGTACGGCAACCTGGGCGACGACGTGCTGTACGGCAACCGGGATGCCGACACGCTGTTCGGCGGGCAGGGGGCGGACACCCTGTTCGGCGGGCAGGGCGGCGACGTGCTCTACGGCGGCCTGGGCGACGACGTGCTGGTGGGCGGCCAGGGGGCGGACACCCTGACCGGCGGCCAGGGGGCCGACACCTTCCGCTTCAACGGGCCCGCCGACGGCGGCGACGTGATCACCGACTTCGAGTCGGGAAGCGACCGCATCGCCATCTACAGCCCCGGCTTCGGGCTGACCCTGACGGGCACCCTGCCGTCCGGCCACTTCGCCCTGGACGCTCCGGCCGGGACCCTGCCCACCTTCGTCTTCAACACCCGCACGGGCGAGCTGTCCTTCGACGCCGACGGCAACGGCGCCGGCGCCGCCGTGGCCATCGCAACCCTCAACGTACGGTCGCTCTCCGCATCCGACATCGTGCTGGTCGGTCCCGGGGGGTGATACCGGCGGCATCTGAAGGATGCCGCCGGTATCACCCTCTCGATCAAAGCTAACGCATTGATCTGCCGGGCTTTACGGTCGGCAATTGATGGAAGTGATCAATTGCCGACCGTATGATACGGCCGGCACCCTCCTTCATGGCCGGCCGGGGGCGGCGCGCGCAGCGCCGCGGAAGGGCGGCTCCGGCAGGCCCGGGACGTCCACCTCCACGGCGAAGACGCCACCGGCGTGGGGTTCGGCACGGCGGCGCGCGTCGTCGAACCCTTCGCGGGCCGTGGTGACGTAGAGGGTGCGCAGGTCCGGGCCGCCCAGCGCCGGGCAGCTCGGCTGCGACACCGGCAGCGGGATCGATCGCTCCTCGCTGCCGTCGGGACGGTAGCGCACGACCCGCCCGCCGCCCCACAGCGCGCACCAGACATGGTCCTCGGCGTCGACGATGGCGCCGTCGGGGGACTCGGCGCGGCCCGAGAGGTCGACGAAGACCTCCGCCGGGCCGGCCGGCAGGCCGCTGGCGGGGTCCAACGGCCAGCGCCGGATCACCCCGGCCGCGGTGTCCGCGAAATAGCCGGTGCCGCCGTCGGCGGAGAAGCAGCAGGCGTTGGGGATCGTCAGCCCGGAGCGCACGGGCGTCACCGCCTGCCCGTCGTAGCGGTACAGCGTGCCCAGGCCGGGTTCGGCCCGCCGCCCCATGGTGCCGACCCAGAAGGCGCCGTGCCGGTCGACGCGGCCGTCGTTGGACCGGGTGCGGGCGTCCTGCGCCTCCAGCGGGTGGCGGGGCAGGACGGCGCCGGTGTCCAGGTCGATCTCCAGGAAACCATCGGCCCCGGCGGCGATCACCCGGCTGCGGTCGATCCGGCCGAGGGCCGAGACCGGGCCGTCAAGGCTCCACCGGCGCAGGGCGCTGCCGTCGCCGGCCATGGCGTAGAGCGCGTGCCCGAGGATGTCGACGAACAGCAGTTCCCCGCGCTCGGGGTGCCACAGCGCGCCCTCGCCCAGTTCGCAGGCGCAGTCGGCGACCAGCCTCATGACGGTCCTCCCGGCTTGATGTCCGGAGAGCCGGTCCCCAGCGCGTCGGCGACGCGGTCGGCGCCGCGGCGGATGACGCGGCGCATGACGGCGCGCGCACCGTCCTCGTCCCCCGCCTCGATGGCGGCGGCGATGCTGCGGTGCTCCGCGGCGGAGGCGGCCATCTTGGCGGGATCGTCGGCGGGCGAGGAGATCCGCAGGGCCGCCGCCAGCGCCGCCTCGATCAGCGCGCTGATGGAGCGCATGAAGGGGTTGCCCGACGCCCGCGCCACCACGAGGTGGAACTCCAGGTCGTGGTGGGCGAAGGCGGCTGCGGTGTTGGACGGGGCGGCCATGCGGTCGGCCATGCGGTAGAGGTCGGCCACGTCGGCGGCGGAGCGTCGGCGGGCCGCCAGGGCGGCGGCTTCCGGCTCCAGCGCCAGGCGGACCTCGGCCAGGCTGTCGAGGAACGGCCGGTCGACGCCGCTCTCGATGTGCCAGGCCAGCGTGTCGGGATCGAACAGGTTCCACCGCGACCGCTCCAGCACCCGCGTGCCGATGCGCGCCCTGGCCTGGATCAGGCCCTTGGCGGCCAGCGTCTTCATGGCCTCGCGCAGCACCGTGCGCGACACGCCGAAGCGGGCGAGCAGCACGGCGTCGCTGGGCAGCACGCTGCCCACCGGGAAATGCCCGCCGATGATCTGCTGGCCCAGTTCGCGGACCACATGGGCGTGATGGGTGCGCGCCGCCGGGCGGCCGAGCGTGGCGATGGCGATGGAATGGTCGTCCATGTCAGGTCGCGCTCCCGGCGCTCGGTCTGCGGGCCGACAGCCAGACCAGGGCCCGCTGCTGGACGATGAAGCCGAAGAGCAGGGCGCCGATCACGATCTTGGTCCACCAGCTCGACAGGGTTCCGTCGAACACGATATAGGTCTGGATCAATCCCTGCATCAAAACACCCACGAAGGTGCCGGCGACGAAGCCGGCCCCGCCGGTCAGCAGCGTGCCGCCGATCACCACCGCGGCGATGGCGTCCAGTTCCACCCCCACCGCCGCCAGCGGATAGCCGGCCGAGGTGTAGAGCGAGAAGACGATGCCGGCGAGCCCCGCCGTAAAGCCCGACAGGGCGTAGACCGCGATCGTGGTGGCGCCGACCGGCACGCCCATCAGGGCCGCCGAGGTGCGGTTGCCGCCCAGCGCGTAGACGTTGGCGCCGAAGCGCGTGCGGTGGGCCAGGATGATGCCGGCGACGGTGACGGCGACCATGACGCCGGCGATCAGGGTCAGACGGCCGCCGCCGGGAAGCCGCCAGTAGAGCTGCTGCAGGGTGGCGTAGAAGGCATGCTCCACGGGCAGCGAGTCGGTGGTGAGGACGAAGGCCATGCCGCGCGCCAGGAACATGCCGGCCAGCGTGACGATGAAGGGCGGCATCTCCAGATGGTGGATCATCGCCCCCATGACCGCCCCGCCCGCGGTGGCGACCGCCAGGGCGAGCGCGAAGGCGACCAGCGGGTGGACGCCGGCGCGGCCGATCAGCACCGCCAGCAGCACGCCGGTGAAGGCGATGACCGAGCCGACCGACAGGTCGATGCCGCCGGACAGGATGACGAACGTCATGCCGACCGCGACGATGCCGAGGAACGCGTTGTCGGTCAGCAGGTTGGCCGCCACGCGCGTGGACAGCATGGCGGGGAACTGAACCACGCACACGGCGTAGGCCAGGGCGAAGATCGCCAGCGTGGCCACCAGGGGCAAGGTACCGGCGTTGAACAGGCGCACGTTGAACGGGCGGGCGTTGAGCATGCCGGCGTCGGGGATGCGGGTGGTCATGGCTCAGCGCCTCCGCGTGATGCCCGTCCGGGCGGCGATCGCGGCGGCGATCCGCCCGGCCTGCGGCGATTGCAGGACCAGGATGACGACGACGATCGCCGCCTTGAGGATCAGGTTGAACTCCGGCGGGAAGCCCGAGATGAGGATGCCGGTGTTCATGGCCTGGATGATGAGGGCGCCGACGATGGACATCAGGATCGAGAAGCGGCCGCCGAGCAGCGACGCACCCCCCAGCACCACCGCCAGGATGGCGTCCAGCTCCAGCCACAGGCCGGCGTTGTTGGCGTCGGCGCCGCGGATGTCGGCGGCGACGATGACCCCGGCGAGGGCGGCGCAGAACCCCGACGCGACGTAGACGGCGATCAGCACGACGCGGACGTTGAGGCCGGCCTGGACGCTGGCCCGCCGGTTGACGCCGATCGCCTCGATGAACATGCCGAGCGCCGTCCGGCGCACCAGCAGCACCGCCGCCGCCGCCAGCACCGCGGCGATCACCACCGGCATCGGCATGCCCGCGACGGCGCCCGAGCCGATGAAGATGAGGGATTCGTCGACGAAGGTGACGATGGCGCCCTCGGTGACGAGCTGGGCGATGCCGCGCCCGGTCACCATGAGGATCAGCGTGGCGACGATGGGCTGGATGTCGAGCACGGCCACGAGGATGCCGTTCCACAGCCCGCACAGCACGCCGGCCCCCAGCGCCGCGGCCAGCGCCACGGCCAGGGGCTGACCGTCGGCGATCAGCGTCGCCGCCACCGCACCCGACACCGCCATGACCGCGCCGACCGACAGGTCGACGCCGCCGGTGGCGATGACCAGCGTCATGCCGATGGCGAGGATCGCCACCGGCGCGCCGCGGTTGAGAACGTCGATCAGGCTGCCGTAGAGGCGGCCGTCGTTGACGGTGACGTCGAAATAGCCGGGAAAGGCCAGCCAGCTCGCCAGCAGGATCAGGGCCAGGACGGAGAACCGGGGCAGCGCGCCGGCCAGGGCGCGGGTGGCGGTGCCGGGCATCATGCGGCCTCCGTTCGGTCGTCGGCGCCGCCGGCTGCGATGGTGCGCATGATGGCCGTGGCGGTCAGGGCGCCGCCCGCCAGCTCGCCGACGTGGCGGCGATCGCGCAGGACGACGATGCGGCTGGAACAGACGACGAGTTCGTCGAACTCCGACGAGATCACCACCAGCGACATGCCGCCGTCGCACAGCCGGTTGATCAGCCGGATGATCTCGGCGTGGGCGCCCACGTCGATGCCGCGGGTCGGTTCGTCGAGGATCAGGAAGCGCGGCTCCGTGGCCAGCCAGCGGGCCAGCACGGCCTTCTGCTGGTTGCCGCCGGACAGCAGCTTCACCGGCTTCTCGATGTCGGTGGTGCGGATGTCCAGCGCCGCGACGAAGCGGTCGGCCAGCTCCGCCTGCTCGGCCCGCGACAGGGGCCGCAGCCAGCCGCGGCGCGCCTGGAGGGCCAGCACGATGTTCTCGCGCACCGACAGGTCGCCGACGATGCCGTCGGTCTTGCGATCCTCCGGGCAATAGCCGAAGCCCAGCGCCACCGCGTGCCGCGGCGAGGCGATGCGCACGCTCCGGCCGTCGATCCGCACGGTGCCGCTGTCGGCGGCGTCGAGACCGAACAGCAGGCGCGCCGTCTCCGTGCGCCCGGACCCCAGCAGACCGGCGATGCCGATCACCTCGCCGGGGCGGATGGCGAGGTCGAAGGGCTCCACCGACCGGCGGCGGCCGTACCCCTCGAAGGCGATGGCCGGCGCCGCCCCGGCCGCGGCCGCCGGCCGGCCGGGGCCGCTCTCCACCTCCTCCAGGTCGCGGCCCAGCATCATCTGCACGATCGCCATGGGGTCGGTGTCGGCCACCGCCACCGTGTCGATGCGCCGGCCGTTGCGCAGCACGGTCACGCGGTCGGCCAGGGCGAAGACCTGATCGAGGAAATGGGTGATGAAGATGATGCCGAGCCCGCGCGCCTTCAGCCGGCGCACCACGGCGAACAGGGTCTCCACCTCCTGCCGGTCGAGGCTGGCCGTCGGCTCGTCCAGGATCAGCACCCGGCCGGACAGGTCGACGGCGCGGGCGATGGCGACGATCTGCTGCACCGCCACCGAGAACCGCCCGAGCGGCGCCGCCACGTCGATGGCGAGGCCGTAGCCGGCCAGCAGGGTGCGCGTGTTGCGCTCCATGGCGCGGCGGTCGACCAGACCGAAGCGGCGGGGCTGGCGGCCGAGGAAGATGTTCTCGGCCACCGACAGGTTGGGCAGGAGGTTGACCTCCTGGTAGACGGTGCCGATGCCAAGCGCCTGCGCCCCGGCGGTGTCGTGGGGCGCCACCTCCGCGCCGTCCATCAGGATGGTGCCGGCGTCGCGCCGGTGGACGCCGGTCAGCACCTTGACCAGCGTCGACTTGCCGGCCCCGTTCTCGCCGAGCAGCGCGTGCACCTCGCCGGCGCGCAGGGTGAAGTCGACGCCGTCCAGCGCCGTCTGGCCGAGGAAACTCTTGCCGAGTCCCCGGGCCTCCAGGAGGGGGGAAGGATGGGCCATGGCGGCTCCGTGCAAACGAAGGGCCCTCCCCCGGGCGCAGCCGGGGGAGGGAGGATTTCGGCTCAGTACCCCATGCCCTTCTTCTCCTCGTACACGCGCCGGGGATCGTCGTCCCGGGTGTAGAGGCGGGATTCCGTCTGGATCCACTTCGGCGGCTCCTTGCCGGTCTCCTTGAAGGCGACCAGGGCTTCGAAGGCCGGGCCGGCCATGTTGGGGGTCAGCTCCACCGTCGCGTTGGCTTCGCCGTTGGCCATGGCCATGAAGATGTCGGGCACCGCGTCGATGGAGACGACCAGGATGTCGCTGCCCGGTTTCAGCCCCGCCTCCTTGATCGCCTGGATGGCGCCCACCGCCATGTCGTCGTTGTGGGCGTAGAGGGCGCAGATGGACCGGCCGCCGTCCTCGGCCTTGAGGAAGCTCTCCATCACCTCCTTGCCCTTGGTGCGGGTGAAATCGCCGGTCTGGCTGCGCACCACGGTGATGTTGTCGTGCTTGGCGACGATCTCGTCGAAGCCCTTCTTGCGGTTGATCGCCGGGCTGGAGCCGACGGTCCCCTGCAGCTCCACGACGCGGCAGGGCTTGTCGCCGACGGTCCCGGCCAGCCACTCCCCGGCGACGCGCCCCTCGTGCACCGTGTCGGAGGTGACGGCGGTCAGGTAGAGGCTCTTGTCCGCGTCGATGGTGCGGTCGAGCAGGACGACGGGGATCTCCGCCTCCCTGGCCTCCTTCAGCACGCTCTCCCAGCCGGTGGCGACGACGGGGGCGAGCAGGATGGCGTCCACGCCCTGCGCGACGAAGGAGCGGATCGCCTTGATCTGGTTCTCCTGCTTCTGCTGGGCGTCGGCGAACTTCAGGGTGATGCCGCGCTTTGCGGCTTCGCTCCTGGTGACCGACGTCTCCGCCGCCCGCCAGCCCGATTCCGAGCCGATCTGCGAGAATCCGACCGTCATGTCGGCGGCGTGAGCGGCCGTGACCATGCAGGCGCACGCAACCGCGAGCGGCGCCAGGCGCTTCATCGGGACCATCCGGTGTCCTCCCTTGGGTTGGGTTCACCCCGGGCGCGCCATGCGCGGCGCCACGCCCGCCTCGCGGGCGGCTTTTGTCTGCCGGGGTGGAAAAAGCATATTGTATGACTTTTCGAAACGCAAGTACGCGAACAGTCTGTGATGAAAATAATTCGCGGTTCGACGTCCGGAGCGGGTGGGACGGGGCATCGGACGCCCTATGGGGCGCTTGACGCCCGGGAAGCCGTTACAGGCTGAGGCACAGCCTGTAATACCGCTACGACGGCGTGCGCCCGGTCGGGTACGATAACGAGCGGGGCAAGGGCGATCACCGCCACATCCGGGGCGAGGAATCGCCCTAGGTCTATGTCTCGGCGCGCAAGCTTCTGGCCGACTTTCCGGCCGATGTGACGGTAATGCGAGGGTCCTTATGAGCAAGCTCACACTGCATGCGGGCGAGGATGTCGGCAAGGCGGCTCAGCGGTTCATCGACGCCCGGGAGCGCGCGGAGCGCGGCGAGGACGTCGAGTCGGAAACCCATGTCACGTTCGAGAGCTGGGCAGGGCTGGCAGCAGTGCTGTCGCCCAAGCGGGTGGAGTTGCTGCGCCACGTCCACCGGCATCCCGCAGCCACCGTCGCCGACCTCGCACGCGCCCTCGGCCGCGACTACAAACGGGTGCGGGAGGACGTGGACGTGCTGGCCGCCGCCGGCCTCATCGAACGAACCGCCGACGGCGTGCGCGCCGACTATGACGAGATCAGGACGGCCATTGCCCTTTAGGCCACCGGTGCGCACGCGTCACCCGGCGGCACTCCCCGACCCCGCCTCCCGCGCGTCCAGCGGCCGTGACACCAGGTCGTACAGGGTGCGGGCGGCCGGGGTGAGGGTTCGGCCGGCGGCGAGCAGCAGGGCGTAGGGCTCCACCTCCGGGCGTTCCTCCAGCGGCAGGATGCAAACCGGGGCGGCCGGGGCGCCGAAGGCGGAGAAGAAGGCGGCCACCGGGGCGGCCATCGGGGCCACCGCGTTGGTCTGGTTGACCATCACCAGCGTCAGCAGGATCGACGAGGTGTTGAGCACCTTCCCCGGCAGCGGGATGCCGCGGGCCACCAGCTCCGCCTCCAGCGTGGTGCGCAGCAGCGTCCCCTCCAGCGGCAGAACCCAGTCGTAGTCGACCGTGTCGGCCAGCCTCAGCACGGGCCGGCGCAGCAGCGGGTGGCCGGAGCGGACGATCAGGCGCACCGGCTCGGGCGCCAGCACGCGCTCGCGGAACAGGGCGGGGCTGAGGTGGCGCGGGCGGCGCGCCAGGGCGAAGTCGAGGCTGCCGTCCAGCAGCTTGCCGGCCAGCACGTCGCTGGTCGCCACCTCCATGTTCACGGCGATGGCGGGATGGGCGACGCGCGCGGCGCGGATGGCCGGCAGCATGTGCTCCACCGCCGGCCCGGTCACCGCGCCCACGTTGACCGTGCCGCCGGCGCCGGCGGCGATCTCCGCCAGCTCGCGCTCCGCCTGGCCGATCGCGTCCAGGATGTGGTGGACGCGCCGGGCCAGCGCCTCGCCGCACACGGTCAGCACGATGCCGCGGCTGGTCCGCTCGTACAGCTTGGCCCCGGCGATCCGCTCGGCTTCCGCCGCCAGCCGCGACGCCGCCGGCTGCGACACGCCCAGCGCGTCGGCGGCGGCGCTCATCTGGCCGGTGCGGGCCAGCGCGCGGAGCAGGCGCAGATGGCTGATCTTCAGGCCGCGGCGCAGGAAACGGCTGTCGGCGGCGTCGTCCACGGCGGCCTCATCGCTTACTGTTATAACAATTCAGATATGGGATCGTCAGATCTACTGATTTGACCCGCATAAGGCAAGGATCGATCCTGCCCGTCGGAATGAACGGACCGCCGGCCGAACGGCGTCCCCATCCGACAGGGAGGAGCACGTGAAGATCGCCAAGACCGTCCTGGCCGCTCTGGCCATGACCTCCGTCCTGCTGGCCGGCACGGCCGGTGCGGCGGACAAGGGCTATGTGGGAATCGCCATGCCCACCAAGTCCTCGGCCCGCTGGATCGCCGACGGCGGGAACATGGTGCGGTATTTCCGGGACGCCGGCTACACCACCGACCTGCAATACGCCGAGGACGACATCCCCAACCAGCTCGCCCAGATCGAGAACATGATCGTCAAGGGCGTCAACGTGCTGGTCATCGCCGCCATCGACGGCACCACCCTGTCGCAGGCGCTGCAAACCGCGGCCGACAGCGGCATCAAGGTCATCGCCTACGACCGGCTGATCCGCGGCAGCGCCAACGTCGACTACTACGCCACCTTCGACAATTTCCAGGTCGGCGTGCAGCAGGCGGAATCGCTGGTGCAGGGCCTGCGCGGGCGCGGCCCCGGCCCCTACAACGTGGAACTCTTCGGCGGCTCGCCCGACGACAACAACGCCTATTTCTTCTACAACGGCGCCATGTCGGTGCTCCAGCCGCTCATCGACGCGGGCGAGGTGGTGATCCCCTCGGGCCAGGCGGGCATGGACAAGGTGGGCACGCTGCGCTGGGACGGCTCGGTCGCCCAGGCGCGCATGGACAATCTGCTGAGCGCCCACTACGGCGGCGGCCGCCGGCTGCACGGGGTGCTGTCGCCCTACGACGGCCTGTCCATCGGCATCCTGTCATCGGTCAAGGGCGTCGGCTACGGCTCCGGCAACCTGGCGATGCCCATCATCACCGGCCAGGACGCCGAGCTGCCGTCGGTGAAATCCATCCTCGCGGGCGAGCAGCACTCCACCGTCTTCAAGGACACGCGCGAACTCGCCAGGGTCACCGTCGGCATGGTCGACGCCCTGCTGAAGGGCGGCACGCCGGAGGTCAACGACACCACGACCTACGACAACGGCGTCAAGGTCGTGCCCTCCTATCTGTTGAAGCCGATCCCGGTCGACGCCTCCAACTGGGAGAAGGTGCTGGTCGGCAGCGGCTATTACACGGTGGAACAGATCCGGCCGTGAGTTCGGGAGTCGCATCGGGCCCCGCCCGACCCTCTCCCCGTCGACGATGGGGGGTGGGTCGGGCGGGAGCCCCGGCGCAACCACTCCCACCCAACCCCCCGGAGCCCGGACCATGCCCCCCCTGCTTGAGATGCGCGGGATCACCAAGACGTTTCCCGGCGTGACCGCGCTCGCCGGCGTCACCATCCGCATCGACCCCGGCGAGATCCACGCCGTGGTCGGCGAGAACGGCGCCGGCAAATCGACGCTGATGAAGATCCTCAGCGGCGTCTATCCCCACGGGTCCTACGAGGGGACCATCGTCTTCGACGGCGCCGAGCGCACCATCCGGTCGATCCGCGATTCGGAGCGGCTGGGGATCATCATCATCCATCAGGAACTGGCGCTGATCCCGCTGCTGTCCATCGCCGAAAACATCTTCCTCGGCAACGAGCGGGCGACGGCCGGCGTCATCGACTGGCGCGAGACGCACGCCCGCACCCGCGACCTGCTGGCCCGCGTCGGCCTGGCGGAATCGCCGCGCACCCTGTGCGGGCGCCTCGGCATGGGCAAGCAGCAGCTTGTCGAGATCGCCAAGGCGCTGGCCAAGGAGGTGCGGCTGCTGATCCTCGACGAACCGACGTCGAGCCTCAACGAGACCGACAGCGAGGCGCTGCTGGAGCTGCTGCTGCAGCTCAAGGCGCGCGGCATCGCCTCGATCCTGATCTCCCACAAGCTGAACGAGGTGGCGCGGGTCGCCGACCGCATCACCGTGCTGCGCGACGGGGCGTGCGTGCGCACGCTGGACTGCCGCGACCGCACCATCGCCGAGGACGAGATCGTCCGCGACATGGTCGGCCGGCCGCTGACCGACCGCTTCCCCCCGCGCAGCGCGACGGTGGGCGAGCCGGTGCTGGAGGTGCGCGGCTGGACCGTGCGCCATCCCACCCAGCCCGACCGCTCGGTGGTCGACGGCGTCGACCTCACGGTGCGCCGCGGCGAGGTGGTGGGGATCGCCGGGCTGATGGGCGCCGGCCGCACCGAGCTGGCGATGAGCCTGTTCGGGCGCAGCTACGGCCGGTGGACCGCCGGCACCATGCGCATCGGCGGCCGGCCGGTGGACGCCGCCACCCCGCGCGCCGCCATCGACGCCGGCCTGTGCTACGTCACCGAGGACCGCAAGCACTGCGGCCTGCTGCCGGACGAGTCCATCCGCCGCAACATCCCGCTGTCCAACCTGGAGGGCATCGCCCGCTTCCTGGTGGTGGACGATCACCGGGAGCTGGCGGTCGCCGACGGCTTCCGCCGGCGCATGGCCATCAAGAGCCCGTCGGTGGAGCAGAAGACCGGCACCCTCTCCGGCGGCAACCAGCAGAAGGTGGTGCTGTCGCGCGCCCTCTTCGCCGACCCCCGGGTGCTGGTGCTGGACGAACCCACCCGCGGCATCGACGTCGGCGCCAAGTACGAGATTTACCGGATCATCAACGACCTCGCCGCCGCCGGCACCGGCATCCTGATGATCTCGTCGGAGATGCCGGAACTGCTGGGCATGTGCGACCGCATCTACGTGATGAACGAAGGCCGCTTCGTCGGCGCGCTGCCGGCGGCCGAGGCGACGCAGGAAAAGATCATGCACATGATTATCGCAAGGAACGGGTGACCCCATGACCTCGGTTCAGGACAGCCGGATCCCCGCTCGCCCGCGGGCCGCCGCGTACCTCGGGTTCATCCACGGGCACCTGCGCGAATACAGCATCCTGATCGCGCTGGTCGCGATCATGGCGTTCTTCCAGGTGGTCACCGACGGCATCCTGCTGCGGCCGATCAACCTGACCAACCTGGTCCTGCAGAACAGCTACATCATCATCATGGCGCTGGGCATGCTGCTGGTGGTGGTGTCCGGCCACATCGACCTGTCCGTCGGGTCGGTCATGGGGTTCATCGGCGCTCTGGCAGCGGTGCTGATGGTGCAGTTCGGCGTCCACTTCATCATCGCCGGCGCCATCTGCCTGCTGACGGGCTGCCTGATCGGCGCCGCCCAGGGGTACTGGATCGCCTATTTCCGCATTCCCTCCTTCATCGTCACCCTGGCGGGCATGCTGGTGTTCAAGGGCCTGTCGCTGGCCCTGCTGCAGGGCCAGTCGCTGGGGCCGTTCCCCGAGGGGTTCCGGCTGCTCAGCTCCGGCTTCGTGCCCGACATTCCCGGCGTGGAGGGGTTCAACCTCCTGTGCCTGCTGGTCGGGGCGGGGCTGGCGGCGGCGATGGTGGTGATGGCCCTGCGCGGCCGCGCCCGCGACCGCCGGCACGGCACCGCCGACGAGCCGGTCGCGGTCTTCGCGCTCAAGCACGGGCTGATCGCCGCGGCGATCGTCTATCTCGCCTGGCTGATGGCGGAGTACCGCGGCCTGCCCAACGTGCTGATCGTCATGGCGCTGCTGATCGCCGTCTACAGCTTCGTCACCGGGCGGACCACCATCGGCCGGCGCATCTACGCCATCGGCGGCAACGAGAAGGCGGCGCGCCTGTCCGGCATCCCGACGGAGCGGCTGACCTTCCTCACCTTCGTCAACATGGGCTTCCTGGCCGCGCTGGCCGGGCTGGTGTTCGCCGCCCGCCTGAACACCGCCACGCCCAAGGCCGGCCTCGGCTTCGAGCTGGACGTGATCGCCGCCGTCTTCATCGGCGGGGCATCCATGAGCGGCGGGGTCGGCACCATCATGGGGGCCGTGGTCGGCGCCTTCATCATGGGCGTGACCAACAACGGCATGTCCATCCTCGGCATCGGCATCGACTGGCAGCAGCTCATCAAGGGTCTGGTGCTGCTCGCCGCCGTCATCTTCGACGTCACCAACAAGTCCCGCGACTGAAAGGCGCACGCCATGTTCGTTTCGCAGATCCGCGACCGCGACGGCCGCACCCGCGTGGTGGCCCGCGACGGCCACGAAGCCTACCTCGTCCGCGGCGCCGACAGCGTCTACACCCTGGCCCTGGAGGCCGTGCGGGCCGGAACCACCCTGGCCGACCGCATCGGTGCCTGCGGCTTCGACGAGGCGGTGGACCTCGCCCGCGCCGGCGAGGAGGAGCGCATGCTCCCCCCCGTCACCCACCCCGACCCCGCCCACCTGCACCTGACCGGCACCGGCCTGACCCACCTGGGGTCGGCGGCGGCGCGCGACGCCATGCACCAGGCGGCGGCGGACGCGGAAGAGACGATCTCCGACTCCATGCGCATGTTCCGCATGGGGCTGGACGGCGGCAAGCCCGCCCCCGGCCGGATCGGCGTCCAGCCCGAATGGTTCTACAAGGGCAACGGCTTCGCCGTCGCGGCCCCCGGCGCGCCGCTGGTGTCGCCGGGCTTCGCCGAGGACGGCGGCGAGGAGCCGGAGATCGCCGGCGTCTACGTGGTGGCCGATGACGGCACGCCGGCGCGCATCGGCTTCGCGCTGGCCAACGAGTTCTCCGACCATGTGCTGGAGCGGCGGAACTACCTGTACCTTGCCCACTCCAAGCTGCGCCCCTGCTCTTTCGGGCCGGAGATCCTGGTGGGCCCGCTGCCCGCCGACCTGCGCGGCACCTCGCGCATCCGCCGCGGCGGCCGCACCGTGTGGGAAAAGCCCTTCCTGTCGGGCGAGGCCAACATGTCCCACACCATCGCCAACCTGGAGCACCATCACTTCAAGTACGCGCTGTTCCGGCAGCCCGGCGACGTCCACGTCCACATGTTCGGCACCGCCACCATCTCGTTTGCCGACGGGATGCGCGCCGAGCCCGGCGACGTCTTCGAGATCGAGGTGGCCGCCTTCGGCCTGCCCCTGCGCAACCCCCTGGTCGGCGAGCCGGCACCGGACGGCAGGGCGGTGGCGGTCAGGGTGCTGTAGAACGATCGTGGCCCTCCCCCGCCCCCGGCGGGGGAGGATCGGGCGGGAGCCCGACGCGACGACGCATTGGAAGGAGAGCATCCCGTTGACCATCCATCGCAATCTGATCGGCGGCGCCCCGGCGGGCGAGGACGGACGGCCGAACATCAACCCGTCCGACACTACGGACGTGGTCGGCCTGTACGCCCGCGCCACGGCGGACGACGCCCGCGCCGCCTGCGCCGCGGCACGGGCGGCGTTTCCCGCCTGGTCGCGCTCGGGGCCGATGCAGCGCCACACCATCCTCAAGACCGCGGCGGCCGAGATCGCCGCGCGCAAGGACGAGCTGGGAACCCTGCTGGCCCGCGAGGAGGGCAAGACCCGCGCCGAAGGCATCGGCGAGGCGCTGCGCGCGTCCCAGATCATGGAGTTCTTCGCCGGCGAGGCGCTGCGCCTGACCGGCGATCTGGTGCCCTCGGTGCGGCCCGGCGTCGAGGTGGCGGTGACGCGCGAGCCGGTGGGCGTCGTCGGCGTCATCACCCCGTGGAACTTCCCCATCGCCATCCCCGCCTGGAAGCTGGCGCCGGCCCTGTGCTACGGCAACACGGTGGTGTTCAAGCCGGCGGAGCTGGTGCCGGGCTCCGCCTGGGCCCTGGTCGACATCCTGCACCGCGCCGGCCTGCCCGACGGCGTCCTCAACCTGGTGATGGGCACGGGGGCCGAGGTCGGCCAGGTGCTGCTGGACAGCCCGGACGTGGACGCGCTGACCTTCACCGGGTCGGTCCCCACCGGCCGGCGGGCGGCGGCGGCCTGCGCGCAGCACATGCGCAAGATGCAACTGGAGATGGGCGGCAAGAACCCGCTGGTGGTGCTGGACGACGCCGACCTGGAGACGGCGGTGGAGTGCGCGGTCAACGGCGCCTTCTATTCCACCGGCCAGCGCTGCACCGCGTCGTCGCGCCTGATCGTCACCGCGGGCATCCACGACGCCTTCGTGGCGGCGGTGGTGGAGCGGCTGCGCGGCCTCACCGTCGATCACGCCCTGAAGGAGGGCACGCACATCGGCCCGGTGGTGGACGAGCGCCAGCTTGCCGGCGACCTGTCCTACATCGATCTGGGCCGGCAGGAGGGGGCGCACCTGGCCTTCGGCGGCGAGCGGCTGGACCGCGCCACCCCCGGCTTCTACCTGCAACCGGCGCTGTTCACCGAATGCAGCAACACCATGCGCATCTGCCGGGAGGAGATCTTCGGCCCCGTCGCCGCGGTGATCCGGGTGCGCGACTACGACGAGGCGCTGGCCGTGGCCAACGACACCCCCTTCGGCCTGTCGGCGGGCATCTGCACCACCGCCCTGAAGCACGCCACCCATTTCCGGCGCAACGCCCGGGCGGGGATGGTGATGGTCAACCTGCCCACCGCCGGCGTCGACTTCCACGTCCCCTTCGGCGGCTGCAAGGGGTCCAGCTACGGCCCGCGCGAACAGGGCCGCTACGCCGCAGAGTTCTTCACCACCGTGAAGACGGCGTATCTCGCTGCGTAAGGAAACGGCATCATGACGTTCAGGAAGGCGGACTGGCCGCGCCGGCTGCGCTCGGCCGAATGGTTCGGCGGCACCAGCCGGGACAACATCTATCACCGCTCCTGGATGAAGAACCAGGGGCTGCCCGCCGACCTGTTCGACGGCCGGCCGGTCATCGGCATCTGCAACACCTGGTCAGAGCTGACCCCCTGCAACGCCCACCTCCGCGACCTGGCGGAGCGGGTGAAGCGCGGCGTCTGGGAGGCGGGCGGGCTGCCCCTGGAGTTCCCGGTGTTCTCGCCCGGCGAAAGCTCGCTGCGCCCCACGGCGATGATGTACCGCAACCTCTGCGCCATGGATGTGGAGGAGGCGCTGCGCGCCAACCCCGTCGACGGCGTCGTCCTGATGGTGGGATGCGACAAGACCACGCCGGCGCTGCTGATGGGGGCGTGCAGCGTCGACCTGCCGGCCATCGTCGTCAGCGGCGGGCCGATGCTGAACGGCAAGTGGCGCAACACCGACGTCGGCTCCGGCACCGCGCTGTGGCAGATGAGCGAGATGGTGAAGTCCGGCGAGTTGACCACCGCCGACTTCCTGGAGGCGGAGCAGTCCATGTCCCGCTCCCCCGGAAGCTGCAACACCATGGGCACGGCGTCGAGCATGGCGTCGATGGCCGAGGCGCTGGGGATGGCCCTGTCGGGCAACGCCGCCATCCCCGCGGTGGACAGCCGCCGCCGGGTGCTGGCCCAGTTGGCCGGGCGGCGCATCGTCGACATGGTGAAGGACGACCTGAAGCCGTCGGACGTGCTGACGCCGGCCGCCTTCGCCAACGCGATCCGCACCAACGGCGCGGTCGGCGGCTCGACCAACGCGGTGGTCCACCTGCTGGCCATCGCCGGCCGCGTCGGGGTGGAGCTGACGCTGGACGACTGGGACCGGCTGGGCCGCGACGTCCCCACCATCGTCGACCTGATGCCGTCGGGCCGCTTCCTGATGGAGGAGTTCTTCTACGCCGGCGGCCTGCCGGTGGTGCTGAAGGCCCTGCTGGACGCCGGGCTGCTGGACGGCGACGCGCTGACCGTGTCGGGCGGCACCATGGCGCAGGAGGTGGCCGGCGCGCAGAACCGGAACGAGGAGGTGATCCGCCCCCTGCACCGGCCGCTGACGCCGCAGGGCGGCATCGCCGTGCTGCGCGGCAACCTCGCCCCCAACGGCGCGGTGATCAAGCCCTCCGCCGCCACGCCGGAGTTGATGCGCCACCGCGGCCGCGCCGTGGTGTTCGAGGACATCGACGATTACAAGGCGCGCATCAACGATCCCGACCTCGACATCGACGAGACCTGCGTCATGGTGCTGAAGAACTGCGGCCCCAAAGGCTATCCCGGCATGGCGGAGGTCGGCAACATGGGCCTGCCGCCCAAGGTGCTGCGCCGGGGCGTCAAGGACATGGTCCGCATCTCCGACGCGCGCATGTCCGGCACCGCCTACGGCACCGTGGTGCTGCACACGGCCCCGGAGGCGGCGGTCGGCGGCCCGCTGGCCATCGTGCGCAGCGGCGACATGATCGAGCTGGACGTGCCGGCGCGGCGCCTGCACCTGGATGTGCCGGACGCCGAGATCGCCCGCCGGCTGGAGGACTGGCGGCCGCCCGCCGCGCCGGCCGGCGGCGGCTACGCCCGCCTCTTCCACAGCCATGTGGAAGGCGCCGACACGGGCGCCGACTTCGACTTCCTGAAAGGCTGCCGCGGCCGCGCCGTCGGCCGCGACTCCCACTGACGGACCCTGCCATGCCCTCCGAGCCCCACAGGATCGCGATCGTCGGCGTGGGCAAGATCGCCCGCGACCAGCACCGCCCGAGCATCGCCGGCAATCCCGCCTTCACGCTGGCGGCGACGGTCAGCCGCCACGGCTTCTTCGACGGCGTGCCCGCCTACACCGACCTGGACGCGATGCTGGTGGCGCGGCCGGACGTGACGGCGGTGGCCCTGTGCACGCCGCCGCAGGTGCGCCACGCCCTGGCGGCCCGCGCCATCGCCGCCGGCCGCCACGTGCTGCTGGAGAAGCCGCCGGGCGCCACCCTGTCGGAGGTGGAGGACCTGACGCACCGCGCCGCCACGGCCGGCGTGACCCTGTTCGCCACCTGGCATTCCCGCTTCGCCCCGGCGGTGCCGCGCGCCGCGGCGTGGCTGGCCGGGCGCACGGTACGGCGCGTCGCCGTCACCTGGAAGGAGGACGTGCGGCGCTGGCATCCGGGGCAGGAATGGATCTGGCAGGCCGGCGGGCTGGGCGTGTTCGACCCCGGCATCAACGCCCTGTCGATCCTGACGGCCATCGCGCCCTTCCCGCTCCGCCTCGAATCCGCCGTGCTGGAGGTGCCGGAGAATCGCGAGACGCCGATCGCGGCGCGGCTGGCTTTCGCGAGCGAGACCGGCGCCGACATCACCGCCGACTTCGACTGGCGGCGGGAGGGGACGCAGATCTGGGACATCCGCGCCGAAACCGACGCCGGGGTGATGCTGCTCCGCGACGGCGGGCGGCGCCTGGAGGTGGACGGCGCGGTGCTGCTGGACGAGCCCGACGCCGAGTACGCCGGCATCTACGCCCGCTTCGCCGCGCTGCTGGCCGGGGGCCGCTCGGACGTGGACCTCGCACCGCTGCGCCTGGTGGCCGATGCCTTCATGATCGGCCGGCGGACCACCGTCGCCCCCTTCGTCGACACGCCCGCCCCGTGATGCAGGACCCGCGCGGCGCGTGCCGCGCGGGGTGGCGGGCCCATGACCGCGACGGAACGCCGGTCACGCCGTCAGGAAGGCCAGCAGGTCGGCGTTGAGTTGGTCCTTGTGGGTGTCCGCCAGGCCGTGCGGCGCGCCGGGATAGACCTTCAGCGTCGCGTGCGGGATCAGCCGCGCCGCGGCGCGGCCGGCGGCGTCGATGGGCACGATCTGGTCGTCGTCGCCATGGACGATCAGGGTCGGCCGGTCGAACTTCTTCAGATCCTCCGTGAAGTCGGTCTCCGAGAACGCCTTGATGCAGTCGTAGGCGTTCTTGTGGCCGGCCTGCATGCCCTGCAGCCAGAAGGCGTCGATCATCCCCTGCGAGACGGTGGCGCCCGGCCGGTTGAAGCCGAAGAACGGCCCCGACGCGATGTCGCGGTAGAGCTTGGAACGGTCGGCGAGGCTGGCGGCGCGCAGGCCGTCGAACACGCTGACGGGCAGGCCGCCGGGGTTGGTGGCGCTTTGCACCATCTGCGGCGGCACCGCGGCGATCAGGCCCAGCTTGGCGACACGGCCGGTGCCGTGGCGGCCGACGTACCGGGCGACCTCGCCGCCACCGGTGGAAAAGCCGAACAGCGAGACGTCCCGCAGGTCCAGCGCCTCGATCACCTGCGCCAGGTCGTCGGCGTAGTGGTCCATGTCGTTGCCGTCCCACGGCTGGCCGGAGCGGCCGTGGCCGCGGCGGTCATGAGTGACGACCCGGAAGCCGTTGGACGCGAGGTGGAACGCCTGCGACTCCCAGCTGTCGGCGTTCAGCGGCCAGCCATGGCTGAGGATGACGGGCGGACCCGACCCCCAGTCCTTGAAATAGATCTCGACGCCGTCGCGGGTGGTGATGGTGTTCATGGTCTTTCCTCCATTCGGGGTGCGGGGAGATGCCGCGGCCGGCCGGCCGGCGACGGGTGCCATCACGGACAGGGCGGCCAGGCCGGAGCCGGCGGCGATGACGCTGCGACGCGATGGCGTGCGTGCGGTGGTGCTCATGGTCTGCTCTGTATGATCGTGTGCGATTTGGTCGTGCGCTATATAAAACACCGGCGCGATCCGATGTCAAGCGTTTGCGATTTGATCGCGCGCGACCTATATGATCACGATCGCGTGAAGGAGCTGCATCGTGCCGAACCCCGCCACCCCGCCCCCGCAGGACGACACCCCCCTGACGCCGGGCGACGACATCCTGAAATTGGGCGAGTTCCTGTGCTTCGCCATCTATTCCGCCGGCCACGCGTTCAACCGCGTCTACAAGCCGCTGCTGGACCGGATCGGCCTGACCTACCCCCAGTACCTCGTGATGGTCCTGCTGTGGGAAGAGGACGGCCGGACGGTCGGGAGCCTGGGCGAAAAGCTGCTTCTGGAATCGAGCACACTGACGCCGCTGCTCAAGCGGCTGGAGGCTCTGGGGCACGTCCGGCGGACCCGGGATCCCGCCGATGAACGGCAGGTCCGGGTGTCCCTGACCGATCAGGGGCGTGCCCTGCATGAACCGGCGCTGGCGATCCCCCGCTGCATCCTCGACGCGTCGGGCATGCAGGCGGGAGACCTTGAACGGCTGCGCGCCGAGATCACGGCTCTGCGCGACTCCCTGCTGCGCCGCGGCCGGTGACCGGGCTGCGTGCGCCGGTCCGGAGTCCCTGAGACGGACCCGGAATTGGCGACAGGCGCCCGCGGCGACAGTGCGGCCGCGGCCGTAGCGTTCGCGGGTGACGGGCAGGGGGCGGCGTGACAGGGTCGGCGCACGCCATCCGCCACGGACCGCCGCCGATGACCGCATCCGCCCTGCCCGCCCCGTCCCCCGCCCCGTCTCCCGCCATTGCCCGCGAGCTGGCGCTGCTCGCCCTGCTCGCCACGCTGTGGGGCGCCTCCTACACCTTCATCAAGCTGGGGGTGGCGACCATCCCGCCGGTGACGCTGATCGCGGCGCGCACGCTGATCGCCGGGCTGGCGCTGCTGGCGCTGCTGCGGCTGCGCGGGGTGGCGCTGCCATCCGACGGCGCCACCTGGCGGGCGTTCGCGGTGCAGGCGGTTCTGAACAGCGCCCTGCCCTTCACCCTGATCGCCTGGGCGGAGCTGCGGGTGGACGCCTCGCTGGCGGCGATCCTCAACGCCACCACGCCGGTCTTCGCCTTCCTCATCGCGCTGGCCCTGCCGGGTCGGGGCGACACCGGCCCGCGCAAGCTGTTCGGGGTGGCGGCGGGGCTGGCCGGGATCGTGCTGGTCATCGGCCCGCGGGCGCTGGAGAGTGCCGGCGGCGACCTGTGGGCGGAACTGGCGGTGGTCGCCGCCACCGTCGCCTACGGCGCCGCCGCGGTCTACGGCGCCCGGTTCCGGGGGATGGATTCCATGGTGCCGGCGGCGGGGTCGCTGCTGTGCGGGGCGGCGCTGCTGGTCCCCCTCGGGCTGGTCCTCGACCGGCCGTGGACGCTGGACCCCTCCGCCACCTCGCTGGTGGCGCTGGCGGCGCTGGCGCTGCTGTCCACCGCGCTGGCCTTCGTGATCTACTTCCGCCTGTTCCGCACGCTGGGGCCGGTGGGGGCGACGGCGCAGGCCTACCTGCGCGTTCCCGTCGGCGTCGCCATCGGCGTCCTGGCGCTGGGCGAAGCACCCGCCCCCACCGCCTGGCTCGGCCTTGTCCTGATCGTCGGCGGCGTCGCCGCCATGACCGCACCCGCACCCCGAACCGGAGACCGCCCATGATCGCCGTCATCTTCGAAGTCCGCCCCGCCGAGGGGCAAAGCGACCGCTATCTCGACCTGGCCGCCCGCCTGCGGCCGGAGCTGGAGACCATCGACGGGTTCCTCTCCATCGAGCGCTTCCGCAGCCTGAGCGACCCGGACAAGATCCTGTCCCTGTCGTTCTGGCGCGACGAAGCGGCGGTGACCGCCTGGCGCACCCACGCCGGCCACCGCGCCGCGCAGGCGCAGGGCCGCGGCGGCGTCTTCGCCGATTACCGCCTGCGCGTGGCCGCCGTGGTGCGCGACTACGGCCCGGACGACCGCGAACAGGCGCCGCCGGGCTGAAGCGGCGGGCGGCAACGGCAACGGAATCCTCTCCTGTCTGTTACGCACCAAGGTTCATTCCCCTTCCGGAGAGGACGATGTCATCATTTCACCGTGCCGTTCTGGCGACGGCGGCCGTGTTCGCCCTGACCGCCTGCGCGGCGAATTCCGACGTGTCCGACCTCGCGCTGCCGACGGAAAGCTTCGGCGCCTCGGCCGCCGCGGGCGATGCCTCCGGCGCGTCGGCGGCCACGACCTTGACCGTCACCGACCAGTCGTTCCTGACCCAGGCCGCCTACGGCGGGTTGGCGGAAGTGGCGACCGGGCAGCTCGCCGCGGAGCGCGCCGCCAGCCCGACCGTGCGCGACCTCGGCCGGCGCATGGTCAGCGAGCATGACATGGTGAACCGGGAACTGATGGCCCTGGCGCAGGCCAAGGGCATGTCGCCCCCCACCGCCCCCGACATGGGCCGCCAGGCCACGGCGGCGGCCCTGGGCACGCTGGAAGGGGCCGAGTTCGACCGGCAGTACCTGCAACAGCAGCTTGCCGAACACGCCGTGGCCATCGCCCTCTACGACGCGCAGGCGCGCGGGGTCGGCGATCCCGACGTCCGCGCGTTCGCGGCCCGCTGGTTGCCGGCCCTGCGCGACCACGAGCGGCAGATCCGCGCCATGGCGGCGCCGACCGCCGGCCTGATGCGCTGACCGGCTGCGCCATGAACCGCACCGCCGCCGGCGCCGTCGCCGGCATCACCGCCACGGTCGCCATGACCGCGGCCATGCGCCTGATGTTCCGCGCCCTGCCGGAGCACGACCGGTACCCGCTGCCGCCGCGGCTGATCACCGATCGCACCTTCGGCCCCACCGGGCTGCCGGCGGCGGCGGGGGAGCGGGGCCGCCGGGACCTGGCCCTGGCGGCCCACTACGCCTACGGTGCCGCCACCGGCGCGCTCTATCCCGCGGTGGCGCAACGGATCGGCGGCCCGCCGATGGCCAGCGGCATCGGCTACGGACTGGCGGTGTGGGCGGCCAGCTATCTCGGCTGGCTGCCCGCTGCCGGCATTCTCACCCCCGCCACCCGCCACCCGCCGGCCCGCAACACCCTGATGCTGGCGGCGCACGTGGTGTGGGGTGCCGTCACCGGCATCGTCGCCGCCCGTCTCGCCGCCGGCCATCGCACCACCCAACGGCGGGAATCCGTACACCGGGGAGTCCCATGACATGCGCCTGCTTCCTCTTCTCGCCGCCGGCCTCCTCGCCGTGACCGCGTCCGCCGGCGGTGCGGCCGCGGCACCGAAGGCGTTCGACCGCCTGGTGGTCTTCGGCGACAGCCTGTCCGACACCGGCAACGCCGGCCGCTTCACCAACGGACCGGTGTGGGCCGAGCGGCTGGCCGCCGATCTGGGCCTGGAGCTGCACCCGGCCCGCGACGGCGGCGCCAACTTCGCGGTGGGGGGCGCCCGGCTGGACCCGCAGGCCGGCCCGTTCGGGCTGCGCGCCCAGGCGGACATGTACCTCGCCCGGCCGGCGCCGCGGGCGGCGGGACGCACGCTGCATGTGGTCTATGGCGGGGGCAACGACGTTCTCGCCGCACTGGGCGCACCGGCGGCGGAGCGGCGGGTGGACGAGGCGGCCGCGGTGCTGGCGGGCATCGTCGCCGACCTGGCCCGCCGCGGTGCCACCGACGTGCTGGTCCCCAACCTGCCGGACGTGGGCATCACGCCGCAGGTGCGCGCCCGCGGCCCCGGAGCGGTCGCCGAGGCCCGCACCCTGAGCCGCCGCTTCAACGCCGCCGTCGACCGCGCCTTGCAGGACGCGGCACCCGCGGGCCTGCGCCTTCACCGTCTGGACGTGTGGACGATGGCGGAACGGGTGACCGCCGATCCCGCCGCCTTCGGCTTCACCGACGTGACCACGCCCTGCGGCGGCGCGGGCGGCTGCAACGGCCACCTGTTCTGGGACCATGTGCACCCCACTGCCACCGCTCACGCCCGCCTGGGCGAAGCGGCGCTGGCCGGGCTGCGCACGCGCATCGGGGGCGGGTGATCCACCCGCCCCCGGTATCGGCCGCGACGGCGGCCGCGGCCCGATAGCGTCGAAGCCTGCGTGGCGTTTGAACGCAGCGGTCAGGATATTCCTGACCGCGTATCAAAGGAGCCGGCCGTGGCGTTACTGTTGCTGCTCCTCGGCATCTTCCCAACTCCGCTCCACGTCCTCGCCCGCGCGGCGGATCGGCGTGCGGCCACCGGGGTCGATGCGCCCGGACCCGTCTTCGGCCGCGGCTCGGCCGTCGGTGTGGCCCATCAGCTCCTCTTCCGGCAGGGCGCTGGTGGCGGTGGTGTCACCGAATTCGGCCCGGCCGTCGGCCGGGGGCATCGCCGCCTCCTCGTCCGGCACGGCCGGGCGGGCCAGGGCGTCGCCGGGCGGGCCGCCGTGCTGCTCGCCCACCCCCTTCTCCGCCGGGCTGTAGGCGCGGCCGGTGCCATGGGTGTCCAGGGGCGTCGCCCGCTCCACCGGCGCCTGCTGCGCTTCGAGCTGGCCCTGACTCTGCGCCGACGCCGGGGGCGCCGACAGGGCCAGCGCCAGGGCGGCGCCGGCCAGCAATAGGGTCTTGGTCATGGGATGTCTCCGGGTCGGGCGCCGTCAGGCCGCCTTGACCGCTTTCTTGTTGATGTCGCCGCAGGCGAGCTTGTTCAGGCGCTCGTCGGTCGCCTTCTCCTCCTTCAGCGTCTCTTCCAGGAGCTTCGCCACCTCCTTCTCGCCCAGAGCCTGCGCATAGGCCTGCAGCGTGCCGTAGCTGGCGATCTCGTAATGCTCCACCTTCTGGGCCGCGGCGATCAGCGCCGCGTCGAGCACGTCGGGCTCCAGCCCCTCCTCCATCATGTCCTTCGCCTCTTCCACCAGGCCCTCCATGGCGTGGCAGAGCTTGCCGCGGGCGCGGACGTCGAGCTTCTCGAAGACCTGTTCCAGACGCTCGATCTGGCCCTGGGTCTCTTCCAGATGCTCCTTGAAGGCGGTCTTGAGATCCTCGGAATGGGCGGCGCGCGCCATCTTCGGCAGCGCACGGGTGAGCTGCTTCTCGGCGTTGTAGACGTCGCGCAGTTCCTCGATCAGCAGGTCGCGCATGGACTTCTTGCCGGCCATCGGTGTCTCCTTCCGTCATCGGATCCCGTCGCGGGATCGCCGGCCATCAACAGGACCGGGGGGCAAAGATCGCGCCCGCTAGACGGCCCCGTCGGGGCAGAGCGGAAGGATGATGCGCACGGTGGTGCCGGCGCCGACGCAGGAGTCGATGGCGATGCGGCCGCCCCAGTCGGTCACCATCCCGTGCACGGCGGCAAGCCCCAGCCCCGTGCCGCGGCCGACCTCCTTGGTCGTGAAGAACGGATCGAACACGCGCTCCAGGATCGCCGGATCGATGCCGCGTCCGGTGTCGCTTACGCTGAGCACGGCACACCGGCCGACCGGCGGGCTCCCGTCGTCGGAATCGACGCCGGCCTTCTCCAGCGCGATGGTGATCGTCCCGCCGGTGCCCTCCATGGCGTCGGCGGCGTTGCGGACCAGGTTGATAAGCACCTGGACCACCTGCGTCTCGTCGGTCCGCACCACGGCGTCCTCGGCCTCGATGCACCAGCGGATGGTGACGCCGCGCGGGACGAGCAGGTCGATGATCCGGTCGGCGTTGCGGACGACCGCCGCCAGGGGGAGCGGGCGGGTGCGGATGCGGTCGTCGCTGCCGAAGGTGAGGACCTGCGCCGTGACGGCGTGCGCACGCTGCGCCGCCTCGATGACGCGGGTCAGGTTGCGATGGACGGAGCCGCCGCGGGGCACCTCCTCCAGGGCCAGTTCGGTCAGACCGATGATGGGCAGCAGCATGTTGTTGATCTCGTGGGCCATGCCGCCGGCCAGGCAACTGAGGGCCTCCAGCTTGCGGGCCCGGCGCAGGCGCGCCTCCAGTTCAAGCCTGGCCTCCACCAGGCGCAGTTCCTCCTCGCGGTGGGACAGGGCGGCGGCGACCGCGTTGCGTTCGCTGCGGGCAAGGCGCACCGCACCGACCAGGTCCGCGGTGGACCGGGAGAGCCGGCCGTCGCCGTCCGGTGCCACGCGCTCCGCACAGGCGGTGATCTGCTCGAACCGCTGATACAGGACCGCAGAGGCGTCGCCGCGGTCGAGCAGCGACCGGACCAGGTGCCCCCGCAGCCGGTCCAGCATTCTCAGCCGGTTCTGCCGCGTCCGATCGAAATAGGCCTGATAGCGGGCGTAGTGCACCGGAAAACGGCTGGCATAATCGTCCGGGAAGGACGATCGATCGTCGACCGCAAAGAAGAAGATGGCCGAGAGGGTCTGGTTCATGTTGATGCCCAGCAGCTCCCCGAATGTCGAGAACCCGGCGACCGGCAAGCCGTCGAACATCGTCATGGCGCCGAGGCTCGCGAGGTTGTTCAGCCGCCGCAGCACGCAGTCGTTCAGGATGCCGGCAACCGGCGCGGGCTTGTCGGCCAGGAAGGCCGCCACGTCGGACGCGGTCTGCGCCACGAAGTCCGTGGCCTCGACCAGGAACAGCTCGTCACCGGGATTGACGTCGCAGTAGAAGACGGCGCGGCCTGCGTCGGCATCCAGGCGGGCGACCGACCGCACGAGCAGTTCGCCGTTCAGATCGATGGCAAAGGTGCGGCGTGTCAGCATCGCCTGCAATCCGTCGGCACCGCACCCCAGAGCCTTGCACAGGGCATCGACGAAGGTCGAGACCTCCAGCGTGTCGGGGTCGATGACCGTGCTCACCGTCCGCCGGACCGGATCGGCGTCGAAGATGGTGAACACGGTCTCCGTCTTGCGGAAATTCTGCGACTTCAGGACATCGTACCGGATTCCGGCCGCCAGCTTGGCGAACAGCACGACGGCATGGTTGTGCAGCACGCTGGTGCCATCGAAGATCCAGGTGTCCGTGCAGTGCGGCGCACCTCCCGCCGATCCGCCGACGAACAGGACCGGAAAGCCGGCGGTGGCGTAGACGGCCTCCATGAAGTGGTTCTCGCTGGCCGCCAGCCCGTCGATGAAGGTGAGCGCGACCGTGTCGTGGCAATCCAGCGTGAACGGCGGACGGATGCCGGCAAGGCCGCCGGCGATGGCGGCGATGCGTTCATCATGGTCCAACCGGATGTCGCCCGACCGGATGTCCTCGCTGTGCAGAGGCACGGCGTGCACGCTGGCATCCTGAAACAGCGCCCGGCTGAAGGCCAGGAGGACGAGGGAATCCCACACTCCCCGGGCCGGCAGGTAGACGCCGCCCGTTTCGCACGGACACAGTTCGCCGGCGGTCGACAGAAGCACCAGCACGGTGCCGTCGGGCAGCCCGGCACCGACCGTCCGGACGACGGTGTCGGCATCGAGATGGGGCGAAACGAAGCCGAGCACCACACGCGGCGCCCCGGCGCCGTCCGTCAGTTCCGCCAGCCGGCGGGCGGCGCGCCGCGGCGCGAGGTCACCGGACGTCAGCGTCAGCGTGCGAACCAAGGTGCCGTGCGTGTCGACCGTCCGTGACATGGGCGCCCTCCGCCACCATGGTCATTGCCGTCGTCAGGTCCGCCGCCGGCCGCGACGGAACAGGTCCTGCCAATCGAACCGCAGCATGTGCTGCGGAATCTCCTCAAGGCCGCCGATGCGGTCGCCGGCGATGAACGTGATCCCGGCGCCGCGGGCCGCCAGGGCGAGGCTGGTGGTGTTGATCCCGACCACGCAGGTGTGCAGGTGCGCCCGCTCCGCGGCGGCGACGAAGCCGTTCAGCTCCTCCATCGCCCGCGCCTCGGCGGCGCGGTCGGCCGGCACCGCCGCCGTGACGCCGGTCAGACCCGACCCGATCAGGTTGGAGAAGCTGGTCTGCTTCAGATCGACCCGCAGGAATGTCCACCGGCAGAACGGCCGCAACTCGTTCACCAGATCCGTCAGGCGTCCGTTCGGCACCCCGGCGGGAAAGCGCAGCAATTCGAAGGTGATGAAACGGCGCAGGTAATCGGGGATCGACTGGCACAGGCCGATGTAGTCCTGGCGCGTGCGCCGCGCCGCAAGCGTCTCGAAACAGACGGGGACGGACACCATCAGGCGGAACTTGTTGCGGAACAGCTCGTCCAGCGTCTCCGCCGTGAAGACGAGGGCATCCGCATTGATCCGCGCCAGCCGCTGCGGCTGCGTGATCCCCTCCAGCACCGCACTCCCCTCGAGCATGGAACGATCGGGAAAGTGTCGGACCGGCGTGCACATGTAGGTCGAGATGACCTGGCGCTCCACGTCCCAGACGGGGCGGAACATGCTGTCGATGCGCTCGAACTCCTGCCCCGCCAGACGCAGCCGCTGCAACGCCGCCGCCTCGTCGGCGGCCGCATCGGGCGCGCCTTCCGTGCCGGCACCGGCCTCCCCGGCGTCCGGGGCCGTTGCCGCCCGACCGGCCTCGACCAGGAGATCGGCCACCGACGCCCGGTCGTACAGCAACGTTCCATCGACGGTGGCCACCGCCGTGGCGATGCGAACGTCCCGCAGGTCGGGGTTGCCGAGGAACAGGCGGTGGAGTTCCTCGGCGATCTTCGCACACACCAGCTTCGCGGCCTCCCGGTCCAGGCTGGCGAAGACGACGATGTACTCCCCCTCGCCGGCCCGGAAGCGCACGTCACGGCTCCCGAGGTGCCGGTCGATCACCCGGTCCGCCGTATCCAGGATGCGATCGCGCTGTTCGGGCCAGGCCGCTCCCAGCCGCTCGCGCACGCGGTCCAGGTTGATCATGTGGACCCGCCCCGTGGCGAGAAGCTGTGGCTGCGCCAGAAGTTCCCGGAGCCGCCGCTGAAGGGTGCGCAGGCGCTCCCGCTCGCCATCATCGCGTGGTTCGGTACCGGCCGGGGCTGCCGGCGTCCGCTTCGCCGGCGGATCGTCGGTTCCCAACCAGTTGCGCAGGGCGTCGCCGAAGGGGAAGACGCGCATGGGCCGTCCCTCTGAAAACTTGGACAGGGGTCGTTCAGCGGCCGTCGAACGGGGTTATTCCGGACTCCGCCGGCGTATCACCCCGCCCGGACGAACCGGCTCAGGTGGCAACGGCGTCCTTGCCGACGGACTCCGTCAGGCATCGCGCGACCAGCCCCAGGATCTGATCTTTGGTGAACGGTTTGCCGAGAACATGATCGGCACCCATGTGTCCGGCAACCTTCAACAATTCCAGGGCCTGACTCCGTCCTCCGCCGGATATCGCTATGATCTTCATCGCCGGCGCCACACGACGAATGCTCATTATGGTAGCAATTCCGTCCAAGCGCGGCATGATCAGATCGCAAATCACGATATCGACACGTTGAGACTTGATTAGCGCCAGAGCTTCTTCGCCGTCTCTGGCTTCCAGAACAGAGAATTTACATTTCTCAAGAAATTGCCGCAGAACCGTGCGGACAAGTTCTTCATCGTCCACGACAAGCACTACGGCCATCGCTTCCTCCGCGCGCGATTCCAACGTTTTCATTGTTCGCTATACAGAGTGCTCTCAACTTTCTTACAGAATCGTTAAGAGAATTTCGCGGACGCGCAGCACCGGCCGGAGGCCTGCCATCCGGCATTCTTGGGCGACACTGGTCATATACCTAACGTCTGGTCTTCCGGCGGCGGATCGCCGATGGGCGCCAGCAGCGCCTGTCGGTCATGACGAATGCGGTCGCAGGTCAGGCGCGCCTGCTCTCGCACCCGGCGGGCGCCGGCGACCGCCGCCCGGTGGCGGTCGTCGGCGGTCCGGAACCTCTGGCTCAGGGCCTGCGTCCGCGCCGTCAACTCCTCCAGGTCGATCATCCCGCCCTCCTCCGGCATGCTGCCGCTCGCAGTTTACGCACCCCGAATGCCCGGAGGCACGTATCGTTTCGAGGAGCTACCAAGAAAAGGCACGGATCGCCACCACGGGAGTGACGGAGCGCCGTCGGCACTCTCTTGCGGACGCGGCGCCACGCAGGGCGGCGGGGCGGTGTGGCGCGAAACCTGCTTGGACCGCGCCGGTCCATCCGGCCGAGGGGAGCGGGTCCATGTCCTCCGTACAGCAGCCGCGCTACAACTGGCATGACATCGTCTATTTCCTGGAGGTCGCCCGCCAGCGCAGCCTGGTGCGGGCGGCGGCCAAGCTGCGCGTCGATCACACCACGGTCAGCCGTCGCATCCGCGAGCTGGAACGCAGCCTCAACACCGCCCTGTTCACGCGCAGCAAGGCGGGGTTCCGCCTGACCGAGACGGGCCTGCGCCTGCTGCGCCACGCCGAGGGCATGGAAAGCCATGCGGAATCCATCAGCGAGGCCATCGGCCTGGACGACGGCGGCCCCGGCGGGGCGGTGCGCATCGCCAGCATGGAGGGCATCGGCAGCCTCTACCTGACCCGGTGCGTCGGCGCCTTCAGCGCGCTCTATCCCGCCATCCAGATCGAGCTGATCACCGACACGCGCCTGCTCGACCTCAGCCGGCGCGAGGCGGACATCTTCGTCAGCTTCTACAAGCCGACGGGGCGGCGCCTGTCGGTGCGCAAGGCCGGGGAGTTCAAGGTGTCGCTGTTCGCCGGACGCCGCTACTTCGACGCCCGTCCCCGTCCGCGCACGGTGGGCGACCTGGACGAGCACGTCTTCGTGGATTTCATCGACGAGCTGGTCCTGGTCAACGAGAACCGCTGGCTGTCGGACATCGTCCGGCCCCGCACCGTCCCCTTCCGCAGCACCAGCCTGATGGCCCAGTGCGTCTGCGCCGCCGAGGGGCGCGGCATCGCCATGCTGCCGTCCTTCGTCGCCGCCCATCACCCCGACCTCGTCCCGGTCCTGCCGGAGCTGTTCACCACCCGCGACATCTGGATCTCGGTGCACGAGGACCTGCTGCACGTCGCGCGCATCAAGCTGCTGCTGGGCTACCTCGACCGGCGCATCGCCGGCGACCGGACCTTTCTCATGCCGCCGCTGCACCGCGCCGCCGAATAGCCGCACCACCGATTTCTGCACACGCATCGGGCAGACTGCCGGAGCGCCTGCTTTCTACGCAGGCGTTTTTCCCAAGTGAACGCCGCGCTGCCGCCGCCAGCGTGCATTTCTGCACATCCCTTTGCAGAACTGGGCATTTCGCCGGGCGATCCGACCCGCTTCAATGGCCGTGCGGTGCGGCGGCCGGAGCCGCCCGACCCCAAAGGAGGAGAGGACGATGCCACCTTCCCTGCGCTCCTTCCTGAACCATCGGCGCACCCGCCGGGCGCTGGAGCTGATCGCCGGCCCCATCGTGCTGATCCTGGTGTGGTGGATCGCCTACGCCGGCGATCTGGTGAACCCCGACCTGCTGCCGTCACCCTTCGCAACGCTGGCCGACACGGCGCACAACATCGTGCACGGCGACATGGCCCACGACTTCCTGCGCACGCTGGTGCGCGTCGGCTACGCGGTGGCGATCGCGGTGGTGGCCGGGGTGCCGCTCGGCATCGTGCTGGGGGCCAACGACTGGCTCTACCGGTCGCTGGAATTCGTCGTCGACTTCTTCCGCTCCACGCCGGCCACGGCCATGTTCCCGCTGTTCCTGCTGCTGTTCGGGCTGGGGGACGGGTCGAAGATCGCGGTGGCGGGGTTCGCCGCCGCCCTGGTGGTCATCTTCAACGTCGCCTACGGCGTGATGAACGCCCGCCGGACGCGCATCCTCGCCGCCCGCTCCATGGGCGCGTCGCGGCTGCGGATCTTCCGCGACGTGGTGTTCTTCGAAACGCTGCCGCAGACCTTCGTGGGCCTGCGCAACGGGGTGTCGATCGCGCTGGTCGTCATCATCGTCGCCGAGATGTTCATCGGCGCCGTGGACGGCATGGGCCACCGCATCATCGACGCCCAGATCGCCTACCAGCTCACGGACATGTACGGCTCGATCCTCGTGGCCGGCGCCATGGGGTACGGGCTCAACCTCCTGCTTCTGCTCGTCGAGCGGACGTTCGTCCATTGGTCGGGGCGCTGACCCCGGATCGCAACGACAGGGGCGCCCCGGCGCCCGCCGGACAAGGAAACATGCACCATGAAAACGACCCTCGCCACCGCGGCGGCCGTCGCGCTCGTGCTCGGCTCCGCCGCCGCCACGGCCTGTGAAACCAGGGACAAGGTGGTGGCCGCCTGGCTGCCGATCATGCAGACCACCGCCTACTACGTGGCCCTGGAGGAAGGGCTGTTCGAAAAGGCCTGCATCGAGATCGACAGCCAGAAGATGCAGTCGCCCAACCACATCATCGACGCGCTGGTGGCCGGCCGCGCCGATTTCGGCCCGCCCGGTGCCGCCGCCGGCATCGCGATGCTGGCGGAATCCAAATTCCCCGGCACCTTCAAGGTGTTCGGCCTGCAAGGCGGCGGCATCGCCGTCAACCTGATCAACGACGCCCTCATCGTCCGCCCCGACAGTCCCATCGCGAGCTTCGCCGACCTGAAGGGCAAGACGCTGGGGCACGTCCCCGGCATCCAGTGGCGCACCATCTCCCGCCACATGGTGCGCGCCGCCGGGCTGGACCCGGACACCGACGTGACGCTGACCGACCTGGCGGTCGCCATGCAGGTGCCGGCGGTGGCCGGCGGCAGCGTCGACGCCACCCTGTCGCTGGAGCCGGTGGGGTCCGTCGCCGCGGCTTCGGGCAAGGCGAAGCGGGCGATGACCAACCCGGTTGCCGCGGTGATCGCCGATCCCTTCTATTCCGGCGCCTCGCTGCTGACCACCCGCTTCATCCGCGAACGCCCGGACGTGGCCCGCCGGGTGGTGGAGGTGATCGACGCCGCCACCGACCTGGTCAACGCCGACTTCGACACCTACAAGGCGATCATCCCCCGGTACACGCCGATCCAGGAGACCCAGCTCGACCTGCTGGCCAAGCCCTACCTTCGGCCGTTCCACGCCCTGGACGAGACGGACATGACCTCCTACCAGGCGTTCGTCGACATCTTCGTCAAGGAGAAGGTGCTGGCGGAGCCCATGGACGTCCGCAGCAAGATCCTGAAGCCGACCGATTTCCCCGGCTGACCCCGACGCGGAGGCGCACGCCATGAAACGCTCCATCGCCCGCCTCGTCACCGGCGCACCCGCCAGCGGCACCGCCGCCACGGCGGACGCCGCCGCCGCCCCGCCGCCCGCCGCCGCCGGCCGACGGCGGGGGTCCATCGCCATCCGCGGGCTGAGGAAGACGTTCGGTGACGCGGTGGTCTACGACGGCCTCGACCTCGACCTGCCGCAGGGCCGCTTCATCTCGGTGTTCGGCCCCAACGGCTGCGGCAAGAGCACGCTGATCAACATGATCTCCGGCCTCATGGCGATGGACGCCGGCAGCGTGCTCTACGACGGCCGGACCATCGGGGAGACACGCATCTCCTACGTCTTCCAGAACTACCGGGAGGCGCTGTTCCCCTGGCTGCGCGCCATCGACAACATCCACTATCCCCTCAAGGTCCTGGGCATGCCGCGGCGCCGGCGCGAGGAGCGCGTCGCCCGCCTGCTGGCCGAGTTCGACGTGCGCATCGACATCAACGCCTATCCCTACACCCTGTCCGGAGGCCAGCAGCAGACCGTGTCGATCCTGCGGGCGCTGGTCACCGACCCCGAGGTGCTGTTCCTCGACGAGCCGTTCTCCGCGCTGGACTACGAGATGACGCTGTTCATGCGCGAGCAGATCCAGAAGATCTACATGAAGACGGGCACCACGACGCTTCTGGTCTCCCACGACCTGGAGGAGGCGGTGCAGCTCGCCGATTCCGTTCTGCTCCTCACCCGGCGGCCGACCCGCGTGGCGGAGATGGTCGACATCGACCTGCCCTGGCCGCGCACCGCCCGGATCACCACGCACCCGCGCTTCGTCGACCTGAAGCGCCACTGCCTGGACGTCTTCTGGAACGAGGTGAAGGGCCGCTGAGCCCGCACCCGCCTTCCCGCATCATCAACGGAGCCCCCATGACCACGCGCCGCTTCCGCGCCGCCGCCGTGCAGACCCTGGCCAAGCTCGGCGACTACGACCACAACATCGCGCTCGCCACCGCCTACGTCGAGGAGGCCGTCCGCCAGGGCGCGGAGCTGATCGTCTTCCCCGAGTGCATGGACACCGGGTACCTGTTCGATTCCCCCGAGCACTGCCGCGCCCTGGCCGAGACCGTCCCCGACGGCCCCTTCGTCTCGGCCCTGGCGGCGCTCAGCCGCCGCCACGGCGTCCACATCGCCAGCGGCATCACCGAATGGGACCCGGTGCGCCGCAAGCTGTTCAACAGCGGCGTGCTGTTCGACCGCAGCGGCGCGCTGGCCTGCCATTACCACAAGCAGTTCCTCGCCACCCACGACCGGAACTGGTTCGCCTTCGGCGAGCTGGGCTGCCCCGTGGTCGACACCGACCTCGGTCGCATCGGCCTGCTGATCTGCTTCGACGGGCGCATCCCCGAGATCTTCCGGTCGATGGCGCTGCAGGGCGCCGAGGTGATCGTCGACATGGCCAATTTCTTCACCATGGACCAGGCCGACCTGTGGGGTCCGGCGCGCTGCTACGAGAACGGCGTCTGGCTGGTCGCCGCCACCAAGGCCGGGCACGAGCGTTCCATCTACTACCCCGGCGGCAGCATGATCGTGGACCCCGGCGGGCGCGTGCTGTCCAAGGTGCCCTATGACACCCACGGCCTGGCCATCGCCGACGTGGACCCCGGCCTGGCCGGGGAGAAGCGGATCTACGCCCGCAACGACCGGATCGCCGACCGCCGGCCGGAGACGTACAGCCTGATGACGGTGCCGTACGCGCGTACACCCGTGGCGGCCCTGGCCGAGACGCCGCTGATCCCGGCGCGCGCCACCGCCAAGGTGGCGGCGGTCCAGATGCACGCCGCCGGCGACATCGGTGCGGACGCCGTGTTCGACATGGTCGGGCACGCCGCCAAGCTGGGGGTGAAGGTCATCACGCTGCCGGAATACGCCCTTTCCCCGTCCTGGCTGCCCGACGGGGCGCAGGCGGCGGCGCTGGCCGACCGGCGGGCCGACCTGACGGGGCGGGCGGCGGAGATCGCCGCCGCGTACGACTGCCTGATCGCCCTGCCGACGGTGGAGCGCACGGCCGCCGGCCTTGCCCCCACCACGATCCTGATCGGACCGGGGGGACGGGAGATCGGCGTCTACCGCAAAACGCACCTGACGGCGGAGGAGCGGGACTGGGCGGTGGCCGGCGACGAGTACCCGGTGTTCGACACGCCCTTCGGGCGGATCGGCGTGATGGCCGGCTACGACGCCCTGTTCCCGGAAACCTCACGCTGCCTGGCCATCGCCGGCGCCGACGTGATCCTCTGGCCGGCCAGCCTGCGCGAACCGTTCGAGCGCGAGCTGATCGCCATCCCCCGGGCGGAGGACAACCGGGTGGCCGTCGTGCTGGCCAACCGGACCGACTGCCCCCATCCCGGCGGCAGCCTGGTCGTCCCGCCCACCGGCTTTCCCCTGTGGGACATCAACGCGGTGGCGCCGCGGGACCTGCGCAACGGCGCGGTGATGCCGCGCCACCTGGACCTGGCGGTCTGCCGGCAGAAGCAGATGATCCCCGGCGTGGACATGTTCGCCAACCGCCTGGTGGACACCTACGCCGCCATCGTCGCGGCGTAGGAGGAAGAGGGTACGACGGTCGCAGCGGCTTGCCGCGGCGGCCGCGGCCCGCGATAGTGCGGGCATGATGTGGGTGGGCACGGCGATCCGGTTGGCATGGCGGGACCTGCGCGGCGGTGCCGCGAGCCTGTGGATTCTCGTCCTCGGGGTGGCGCTGGGCACCGCCGTGATGGCGGCGGTGGGCTCGCTGGGCGGCGGCGTGCTGGCGGGCATGCACGCCGCGGCGCGGGAGAGTGCGGGCGGCGACCTGTCGCTGCGCCTGTTCCACGCCCCCGTCACCCCCGATCAGCGGGCGGCGCTGGACGCGGCGGGCACGGTCAGCGAGACGGCGGAGCTGCGCCCCGTCGCCACCCGCCCCGACGGCGGTGCCCGCACGCTGGTGGAGCTGAAGGCGGTGGACGCCGCCTACCCCCTGGCCGGAACCGCCGTGGTGGCGGGCGCGCCATCCCTGCACGACGCGCTGGCCCGGCGGGACGGGGTGTGGGGGGCGGCGGTCGACCCCGCCCTGCTCGACGCCCTCGCCCTCGCCCCCGGCGACCGGCTGCGGCTGGGCGGCCTGGAGGTGGCGGTGCGGGCGGTGATCGTGCAGGAGCCCGACCGCGCCTTCCGCGCCTTCACCCTGGGGCCGCGGGTCATCATCGCCCGCGACGCCCTGGACGCCACCGGCCTCGCCGGGCCGGGGGCGGCGGTCTATTGGTACTATCGCGTCGCCCTGCCCGCCGGGGCCGAAGCCGGAGCCGCCGTGGTGCGCGACCTGGAGCGGCGCTTCCCCGACGCCGGCTGGCGGATCGTCGACGCCTCCCGGGGCATCCCCGGCGTGGAGCGGACGGTGCAGCTCGTCCGCGCCCTGGTGCTGCTGGCCGCCCTGGCGGTGCTGCTGATCGGCGGCGTCGGGGTCGCCGGCGCGGTGACGGCGCATCTGGCCCGGCGGCTGCCCGCCATCGCCACCCTGAAGGCGCTGGGCGGCGCTCCGCGCCAGCTTTTCGCCGCCTTCCTCGGCCAGACGCTGGCGGCGGCCGGTGCGGCGGTCCTGGCGGGCGCGGCGGGCGGCGCCCTGCTGGCGGCGGCGGCGGCGCGGGCCCTGCCGGCGGACTGGATGCCCGGCGCCGCGGCGGCGGTGCGGCCGGACGCCCTGGTGCTGGCGGCGCTGGCGGGCCTGCTGGCGACCCTGCTGTGCGCCCTGCCGCCGCTGGCCCGCGCCGTCGCCGCCCGGCCGGCCGCGGTGTGGCGCAACCCGGCGGAACCGCCGCCGGCCCGCCCCGGCCGGCGGGTGCCGGCGGCCGTCGCGGTCCTCGGCCTGGCGCTCGCCCTGCTGGTCGCCGCCTGGACCGGCATGCCCGTGGCGACGGCCGGCTTCCTGCTGGTCGCCGCCGCCGTCGCCGGCGCCTTCGCCCTGCTCGGCCGCGCCGTCGCCGCGGCGGCGCGGCGGCTGGCCCGGCGCGGCGGGCCGCTGCTGCGCCCGGCGGTGGCCAACCTGGGCCGGCCGGGGGCGCCCACCGTGCCCGTCGCCATGGCGCTGGGGATCGGCCTCACCCTGCTGGTGGCGGTGGGCGTCACCGCCGGGGCGGCGCGGCGGCACGTCGACGCGACGCTGCCCGCGACCATGCCCGCCGTCGCCTTCCTCAACCTGCCGCAGGCGGCGGCGGAGCCGGTGCGCGCCGGGCTGGCCGGCCTTCCCGGCGTGACGCGGGTGGAGACCGCCCCCTTCCTGCACGCCCGCATCAGCCGCCTGAACGGCGTGCCGGTGGGCGAGGCGGACGTGCCGCGCTCCGTCGCCTGGGCGGTGCGCGGCGACCGCGGGGTGAGCTGGCGCGACCGCCCGCCGTCGGACACCGCGCTGACCGCCGGCGCCTGGTGGCCGGCGGGCTACGCCGGGCCGCCGCTGGCCTCCGTCGACGTCGGCGTCGCCCGGCGGCTGGGGCTGGCGGTGGGCGACACCCTGACGCTGGCCCTGGCCCGGGGGCCGGTGACGGCGACCGTCGCCAACCTGCGGTCCCTCGACTGGTCGCGCCTGGACCTGGACTTTCCCGTCCTGCTGTCGCCGCCGCCCGTGCCGCCGCCGCACACGCTGATCGCGGCGGTGTGGTCCGATCCGGCCGCGGTGCCCGCGGTGGAAGCGGCCATGGCCGCCCTGGCACCCGACGCCCCCGCCGTGCGCGCGGCCGAGGTGCTGGAGACCCTGGGCGGGGCGGTGGAGCGGTTGCGCGCCACCCTGGACGGGGTGGCCGCGGCGGCGCTGGGGGCGGCGGCGGTCGTGCTGCTGGGCACCGTCGCCGCCGGGCTGCGGCGGCGGCGGCACGAGGCGGCGGTGCTGCACGTCCTGGGGATCGGCCGGCGCCGCCTGGCCGCCACGCTGGTGCTGGAGTTCACCCTGCTGGGCGCCGCCGTGGCCCTGGTGGCGGCCCCCCTGGGCTGGCTGGGCGGGGCCGCCGTGGCCGTTGCGGTGAGCGGCCCCGGCAGCCCCCTGCCCGGCCCCGGCGTCCCCGCCGCCGCCGCGGCCGCCACGGTGGCCGCCATGGCGGCGGTGGGGGCCGGAGTGGCGGCGGCGTTGGGCCGGGGCAGCGTGCGACATGCCCTGCGCGGCGGCTTCGACTGATGCGGCCCGGTACGTGTCAACGCGAATGAGGATGGCGGGCCACTCCGGATGATGGTTTTCTTCGCAAAGCCAAGAGCTTGGCGGCATTGGCTCCCGGCCGGGACGTGGACGCCGATCCACAATCCACAACGCCGCGGACGGCGAGCAGCCGACGCTCGCCCGCATCGGCCGGCAGCTCGAGCGCCGGGGCGTTCTCACGGCGACGGGAGCCCGGACCCGGGCGCCGTCGAGCGTCAAGGCGTTGCTCGATCGCGGCCGCGAAGAAGGAATGCTGGAACCCGACGGCGGCGAGGGATCATAGGCCGGCCAGATATGGAAGCGCCATTTGCATCAAAGATGCTGTGGGGGTCTCAATCCGAACCACCTCCGACGAACCCGGCGTGGTTCACCCCCCTGTTCTCCTTAAACCCCCTGTTCTCCTTAAAATAGCATCCCGACCGCCGCGAGTCGGGACGCCCCTGCTACGAACAAGCTCTCAGATCCTTCCCAACTCTCCGGCGTAGCGGACGAGCGCGGCAAACCGGTAAAGGCCGTGCACGAACTTGCCGTAGGGCATGGTGATGAACAAGGCGAAGACGACGCCCAGGTGCAGCGCCAGCAGCACGCCCATGGCCGGCGTCGCCCGCAGGACCAGCAGCGCCATGCCGGTGGCCGCCGTGAGGAACAGCATGGCCAGGAAGGCGGCGTCCATGCCGAAGCGTGCGTCGTCGCGCAATTCCGGCCGTCGTCGCCATTTGGCCGCCAGCAGGCCGGCCGTCCCGACCATCAGGCCGAGTCCGCCGGCACTTCCCAGCAGCACGGGCACATCATACCAGGGATAGGGTGCCACGCGGCCCAGCAGGTAATGGTAGAGGGTCGCCACCGACGTTGCGGCGAAGCAGAGCAGGAAGCCATAGAAGGTCAGGTGATGGAACAGGCGGCGGCGATCGGTCGGCCGCTCGTCCGCATTGACGCAGCCGACGCCGCCGCCGTCGAGGTAACGCAGCCGCCCGGCGTCGCGCACGGCCTGCCACAGCGATACACCGGTCGGAGCCGCCCGGCCGGGCGTGCCGGCATCGCGCAGGAACGCGCGCAGCCCCATGGCCATGGCGACGATGGCGTAGAGGAAGGCGGCGCCGAACAGCGCGGCCATGGCGTTGTGCGGCATCAGCCGGTAGAAGGCGCCGGGACCGGAATGGGCGCCCAGCAGCACCGCCGGGTCGTTGAGCGCGGCAAAACCCAGGATGAAGGCCGCCACGCTCAGCGCCGCCACCACCGCGATCACCAGGCCGTTGCGGTCGAACGCCCCGGCCAGGGCCCGCGGCCAGGCATAGGCCCGGTAGGACTCCGCGCGCACGCTCGCCAGGGTCTGCGGTACGTTGACGGCGAAGGCGTGGGGTGGCGCGAACTGGCAATCGTCGAAGCAGGCGCCGCAGGAATGGCAAAGGTTCGCGAGGTAATTGAGGTCACCCGCGGTGAAGGTGCGGCGCAGCTCCATCGCCGGGAAAACGGCGCACAGCCCCTCGCAGTAGCGGCAGGAGTTGCACACCGTCATCAGCCGATCCGCCTCGTTGAGAGCGTCAGTTGCGTGCATGGCTCGCCGCCTCCTGCCCGGCGATGCGTCCGAAGACGCTTCCGATCGTCATGCCGATGCCGGCGGCATAGCCCCGGCCCAGCACGTTGCCGGCCATGATCTCGCCGGCGGCGAACATGTTGGCGGCCGGTTTTCCGTCGGCCATGCGCATGCGGGCGTCGCCGTCGACGCGGGTGCCGAGATAGGTGAAGGTGATGCCGGGCCGCACGGGGTAGGCGTAGAAGGGCGGCGTGTCCAGCCGGCGCGCCCAGTGGCTCTTGGGGGGCGACAGCCCTTCGGTGCGGCAGTCGTCCAGCACCGTGTGGTCGAAGGTACCGGGGCGCACCGCGGCGTTGAACTCCGCCACCGTGCGCTCCAGCGCCGCGGGGTCGAGGCCCAGCCGCTCCGCCAGTTCGCCCGGCGTGGCCGCTTCGACCGGCGGGTAGAGCGACGGCATGAACAGGTCCCGCGATTTCGCGTCGAACAGGATGTAGGCGATCTGGTCCGGCTGGGCGGCCACCAGCCGGCCCCAGATTGCGTAGCGCTTGGGCCAGAAATCCTCGCCCTCGTCGTGGAAGCGCCGGGCGTCGCGGTTCACGACGATACCGAACACCACGCAGTCGAGCCGGGTGATGATGCCGCCGTCGAACTTCGGCGCGCGCGCGTCGATGGCCACCGCATGGCACTGGGTGGGGTCGCCGACCGCCTCCACTCCGCAGTCCAGCAACATGCGCAGCACGGTCCCGCGGTTGTAGGGTGTGCCGCGGATCAGGAAATTGTCGGCAGGCTCGCCCCAATGCTCCTTCAGCCACTCCAGGTTCGCCTCGAAGCCGCCGGCGGCGGCCACCAGGGTCGCCGCCCGCACCGTGTGGCGGACGCCGTCCCGGTGCACCAGGGCGCTCTCGAACCGTCCGTCGGCGATGTCCAGGCCGATCACCTCGGACTCATAAGCGATGACGACGCCCAGGTCCTCGGCCGTGCGGTACAGCGCGTTGAGCATGGCCCGCCCGCCGCCGAGGAAGAAGGCGTTGGTGCGCCCCAGGCTGAGGGTGCCGCCGAGCGACGGCTGGAACCGCACCCCCTGCTCGGCGATCCAGCCCAGCATGTCGCGCGACCGGCGGATCATCAGGCGGGCGAGCTCCTCGTCGGTGCGCCCGCCGGTGACGTGCAGCAGGTCGTCCCAAAATTCCTCTTCCGAATAGGGGCCGGTGAGGAACGCGGTCGCGCTGTCGTGGACGCAGCGCATGTTGCGGGTGTGGCGGGTGTTGCCGCCGCGGTAGAAGCGCGGCGCGCCTTCCAGCACCAGCACCGAGGCGCCGGCGCGGCGCGCGCTGATGGCCGCGCACAGGGCGGCGTTGCCGCCGCCGACGACCAGCGTGTCGTAGCGGCGGGCGAATTCGGGCACGGCGGACATGGTCTCGGTCGTTTCCCCCGGGGTGGTTGGAGCGGTCACGGCGCGCGGCGCCGCAGGCGGTGTTCGATCTCGCCGACGATTCCGCGGCGGAACAGCAGGACGCAGACGACGAAGATGAAGCCGGTGACCACGGTCACCGGCACCCCGCTGTCGGCGAGGTGGTTCTGCAACGTCACCACCAGGGCGGCGCCGACCACCGGCCCCGCCAGCGTGCCGACGCCGCCGAGCAGCGTCATCAGAACCGCCTCGCCGGACATCTGCCACGTCACGTCGGTCAGGCTGGCGAGCTGGAAGACCAGCGCCTTGGTGGCCCCGGCCATCCCGGCCAGCGCCGCCGACAGCACGAAGGCCAGCAGCTTGTAGCGTTCGGTGCGGTAACCCAGCGAGATCGCCCGCGGCTCGTTCTCGCGGATCGCCTTGAGCACCTGCCCGAACGGCGAATGGACGGCGCGCCGGATCACCGCAAAACCGAACAGGCACACCCCCAGCACGGTCCAATACATCGCCAGCGGATCGTTCAGGTCGACCAGGCCGAAGAGGACGCCGCGCGGCACGGCCTGGATGCCGTCCTCGCCGCCGGTGAAGGGGAGCTGGAGCGCCAGGAAGAACACCATCTGGCTGAGCGCCAGGGTGATCATGGCGAAGTAGATGCCCTGGCGGCGGATGGCGAGCCAGCCGAACAGCAGGCCGGTCATGGCGGCCGACGCGGTGCCGGCGAGGATCGCCAGCTCCGGCGGGAAGCCCCAGACCTTGGCGGCGTGGGCGCTGACGTAGGCCGCCCCGCCGAAGAATGCGGCGTGGCCGAAGGACAGCAGGCCGGCGAAGCCCAGCAGCAGGTTGAACGCACAGGCGAACAGCGCGAAGCACAGCACCTTCATGACGAACACGGGGTACAGCACGTGGGGTGCGGCCACCGCGACGGCGAAGCCGGCCGCGGCCAGAAGCAGCGTGCGGGTCCGCCCGTCCGGGAGGAGGCCGGGCTGCGCCGGGTCGGTGCGGGTGTCGGTGGTCATGGGTCAGCGCTCCCGTCCGAACAGGCCGGCGGGCTTGAGCAGCAGCACGACCGCCATGATGACGAAGACGACGATGTTGGAGGCTTCGGGGTAGAAGACCTTGGTGAGGCCTTCCAGCAGGCCGAGCCCGATGCCGGTGAGGATGGCGCCCAGGATCGATCCCATGCCGCCGATCACCACCACGGCGAAGACGACGATGATCAGGTTCGTCCCCATCATCGGACTCACCTGATAGATCGGCGCCGCCAGCACGCCGGCCAGACCGGCCAGCGCCACGCCGAAGCCGTAGGTCAGCGACACCATGCGCGGCACGTCGATGCCGAAGGCCTGGACCAGCGCCGGGTTCTCCGTCGCCGCGCGCAAGCGCGAACCGAGCCGGGTGCGCTCGATGGCGAACCAGGTGCCGAAACAGACGGCGAGTGCGAAGACGACCACCCAGCCGCGGTAGGACGGCAGGACCATGAAGCCCAGGTTGGTGCCGCCGCGCAGCAGGTCCGGGATCGGATAGGCCTGCCCGGAAACGCCGTAGACGTGGCGGAAGCCGCCTTCGATCATCAGCGCCAGCCCGAAGGTCAGCAGCAGACCATAGAGATGGTCGACGCTGTAGAGGTGGCGCAGCAAGCCCCGCTCCAGCACCAGGCCGAGGGCGCCGACCGCCAGCGGCGCCAACCCCAGCGCCCACCAGTAGCCGAGCCCGAATTTCGTCAGCAGCAGCCAGGCGACGAAGGCGCCGACCATGTAGAGGGCCCCGTGCGCCATGTTGATGACGTTGAGCATGCCGAAGATGACCGCCAGCCCGAGGCTGAGCAGCGCGTAGAAGGAGCCGTTGATCAGGCCCAGCAGCAGCTGGCCGAACAGCGCCTGCGGCGGTACGCCGAGAAGGTCGAGCACGTCGGGAAGTCTCCTGCTCCGGACCCGCGTCACACGCCGAGACGGGCGTGCAGCCGGTCCATGCTCGCGTCGAGCCGGTCGTTGGGAATCATGTCGACCACGTGCCCTTCCTCCATCACGTAGTGGCGGTCGGCGATGGTCGCGGCGAAGCGGAAGTTCTGTTCCACCAGGACGATGGTGAAGCCGCGGTCCTTGAGCCGCCGCACGGCGACGCCGATCTGGTCGATGATGACCGGGGCGAGACCCTCGGTCGGTTCGTCCAGCAGGATCAGCTCGGCACCCGTGCGCAGGATGCGGGCGATCGCCAGCATCTGCTGCTCGCCGCCCGACAGCCGCGTGCCCTGCGTGGCGCCGCGCTCGCGCAGATTCGGGAACAGGGTGTGGATCTGCTCCACGCTCATCCCGCCCTCGCGCACGACCGGCGGCAGCATCAGGTTCTCCGCCGTGCTCAACGAGGCGAAGATGCCGCGCTCCTCCGGCACATAGCCGATGCCCAGCCGCGGGACGCGGTGCGGCGCCATGCCGACCAGTTCCGTCCCGGCGAAGCGGATGGAGCCGGTGCGGCGTCCCACCATGCCCATGATGGCGCGCAGGGTGGTGGTCTTGCCCGCCCCGTTGCGGCCCAGCAGGGTCACCACCTCGCCACGGCGCACCTCCAGCGACACGCCGTGCAGGATGTGGCTCTCCCCGTAGAAGGCGTGGAGGTCCCGCACCTCCAGCATCGTCGCGGCGGTGTCGGCACGGTCAGGCATGGACGGCCTCCGTGCCGAGATAGGCCTCCACGACCTGCGGGTCGCGCGACACCGTGGCGTAGGGCCCCTCTGCCAGCACCTCGCCGCGCCGCAGGACGGTGATCGTGTCGGACAGGTCGGCGACGACGGACAGGTTGTGCTCCACCATCAGCACCGTACGGTGCGCGGCGACGCGCCGGATGAGGGCGGCGGTGCGCTCGATGTCCTCGTGCCCCATGCCGGCCAGCGGTTCGTCCAGCAGGAGGACCTCGGGGTCGAGCGCCAGGGTGGTGGCGATCTCCAGCGCGCGCTTGCGGCCGTAAGGCAGCTCCCCCGCCGGTCGGGCGGCCCGGTCGGCGAGGTTGACCGCCTCCAGCAACGCGTGTGCCCGGTCGTGCAGGGCGTGCAGGCCGGCCTGCGGCTTCCAGAAGTGGAAGGAGGTGCCGAGCGGGCGCTGCAACGCCACCCGCACGTTCTCCAGCACGCTGAGGTGCGGGAACACCGCGGAGATCTGGAACGAGCGCACCAGGCCCATGCGGGCCACGTCGGCGGGCTTGGCACGGGTGATGTCGCGGCCCTTGTAGAGGATGCGTCCCCGGGTGGGGGCCAGGAACCCGGTGAGCAGGTTGAAGACGGTGCTCTTCCCGGCACCGTTGGGGCCGATGAGGGCGTGGATGGTGCCGCGGCGGACCCGCAGGTCGACCGCCTTCACCGCGACGAAGCCTTTGAACTCCCTGGAAAGTCCGCGTGCTTCCAGGACCGTGTCGCTGTCCATGTCTGGCTTCCTTGTCCGTCGTGCCCCGGTTGCGGCGCGCGCGGGCGTTCCGCAGGCGCCCCGCAGGGGAGACCGCGCGGCACCGTTCCGGAGGGATTGCTGGTGGTTGCGCCGTCAGCCGGCGGTGCCGATGACGCGGCTGACCACCGGCCAGTAGAGGTCGCGGTAGCCCTGCTCGGCCGCCCGCTCCAGCAGCCGTTCGGCAAGCCGTGCCCCGTCAAGCGGGAGCCCGGCCTCGTCGGCGAGGTTCAGGGCGTAGCCGAGGTCCTTGAGCGCGTACGCCGTGGAGAACGCCTGCTCCGGGAACGTCCCCGGAAGGACCGCCTTCATGCCGTGGTTGCGCAGGGCGAAACTGTCGGCCGAGCCCTTGGACAGCGCCTCGAACAGCACGGCGCCGTCGAGGCCGCTGCGCCGGGCGACCGCCAGCGCCTCGGACAGGGCGACGACCGTTTCGATCAGCACCATGTTGTTGAGGATCTTGACGATCTGCCCGTTGCCGACGGGCCCGCAATGGGTGATGTCGCTGCCGCAGCACGCCAGCAGCGGGCGAACCGCCTCGAAGGTCTCCGCGTCGGCGCCGACGGTGATGCTGAGCGTCCCCGTCTCGGCGGCCTGCCGCGTGCGGGCGATCGGCGCGTCGGCGTAGCGCACACCTTTCGCCGCGAACGCCGCCGCCAGCTCCCGCGTCAACCCGACCGGGGAGGTGCCGAAATCGACCACCGTCGCGCCCGGCCGCATGCACGCCAGCAGGCCGTCCGGCCCGCGGCACACGGCGTCCACGTGGACGCCGCTGGGCAGGCACAGGAAGACGACGGCGCAACGCTCCGCCACTTCATCCGGACCGCCGGCCGTCCGCACCCCGTGGGCATCGAGACGCTCCAGCGGAGCCGGCGAGCGGTCGAAACCGATCACCGTTCGTCCGCTCTTGCGTGCGAGGTTGCGGCACATCGCCTCCCCCATCACGCCCAGGCCGATGAAACCGATAGGGCTTTGCGCAGTCGGGTCCATATCCGCGCTCACGGCTTCGTCACCAGCGGGCATGCGCTCTGTGCCAGCGGGCGGAACGCCTGTTCGCCCGGCGTCGTCGAGATCAGGGTGTAATAGTCGAAGGGGTACCTGGACTGCGCCGGGGCCTTGACCTGGTAGAGGTGCATATCGTTGAGCACGCGGCCGTCGGCGCGAATCGGGATGTCCTTGTTGTACATGTCGTTCACCGGCATCTCGTGCATTTTGGCGGCGACCGCCTTGGGGTTGTCGGTGCCGGCCGCTTCGAGGGCACGCAGATAGTGCAGGACGCCGCTGTAGACGCCGGCCTGCACCATGCTCGGCGGCTTGCCGCCGCTGGCCGCCATGAAGCGCTTTGCCCAGGCCCGCGTCGTGTCACTGTGGTCCCAATAGAAGGACGAGGCGATCTGCAGCCCCTGCGCCGCGTCCAGCCCCAGGGCGTGGACGTCGGTGATGAAGATGAGAAGGCCGGCGAGCGTCTGGCCGCTCTCGACGATGCCGAATTCGGCCGATTGCTTGATCGCCGTCTGGGCGTCGGCGCCCGAGGTCGCCAGCCCGACGATCTTCGCCCCCGACGCCTGCGCCTGAAGCAGGTAGGAGGAGAAGTCGTTGGTCCCCAGGGGGTGGAACACCGAGCCGACGACACGCCCGCCGGCTTCCTCGATGAAGGCGGTGGTGTCGCGCGCCAGGGCGTGCCCGAAGGCGTAGTCGGCACCGATGAAGTACCAGTCCTTGCCCGACGCCTCGGTCACCGCCTTGCCGGTGATCTTGGCCAGGGCGTAGGTGTCGTAGTTGAAGTGGAAGCTGTTGGGTGCGCAGAACTTGCCGGTGAAGTCCGACGAGGCGGGGCCCGACACCACGAAGATCTGGCCGCGGTCGCGCACCACCTCCTGGATCGCCAGACCGGCCGACGAGGCGGCACCGTCGGCGATCAGGTCGACACCCTCGGTGTCGATCCAGCGCCGGGCGGTGGCCGAGGCGATGTCCGCCTTGTTCTGGTGGTCGGCCGAGATGACCTCGATGGGTTGTCCCAGCACCGTCGTCTTGCCGAAATCCTCGACCGCCAGCCTGGCGGCGATCACCGAACCCATGCCGCCGTTGTCGGCGAACACGCCGGACTGGTCGTTGAGCACGCCGATGCGGATGGCGTCGGCGGCCTGCGCCGGCGCGCCGTGGGCCAGTGCAGCCGAAAGGACGGCCGAGCACACGAGGGTTTTCGATTTCACCTGATCCTCCCCTGTCGTCGGGTTGTCTGCGGACCCGCCGCGGCGCGGCGCGGCGGGGTGCGGAGAGCGTTCGGGGCGAAGCGCCCCGCCGCTGCCCACCTTGAGAATGTTCTGTTTGACAGAACATGTGTTCTCTTTATAGGTTGGTTGTACGCTCTTTCACGGGCGCTGACAAGCCGCCTCGCGCACAGGTCCGGACGGAACGCGGGGGAAACGACGGGAGGGGACCGATGGGGTTGCCGGAGTATGAGGTGTACGCGCTGCGCTACGGTGTGATGGACCGGCGCGTCGCCGACAATTTCCTGAACCGTGCGGCGGTGGATGGCCACGACGGGCCGATGCCGCTGGACTTCTTCCTGTGGGCGATCGTCGGCGACGGGCGGACGGTGGTGGTCGACACCGGATTCGGCGATTTGGTGGCGGAACGGCGCGCGCGCCGGATGATCCGCCATCCCGTGGCCATGCTGGAGGCACTCGGAATCGACGCGGCGGTGGTGCCGGACGTCATCATCACCCACCTGCACTACGACCACGCCGGCAACCTCGACCGGTTCCCGGCCGCCACCTTCCACATCCAGGACGCCGAGATGGCGTTCGCCACCGGGCGCTGCATGTGCCACGGCGTGCTGCGCCACACCTTCGAGGTGGAGGACGTGGTGCAGATGGTGCGTCACGTCTACGCCGGCCGCGTGCGCTTCCACGACGGCGACGCCGAACTGGCTCCCGGCATCACGCTCCATCGCATCGGCGGCCACACCGCCGGTCTCCAGTCCGTGCGCGTCCACACCGCGCGCGGCTGGGTCGTGCTGGCCTCCGACGCGGCGCACTACTACGCCAACCTCGACGGCAATCCCTTTCCGCTGGTCCACGACGTCGCCGCGATGCTGGAGGGCCACCGCCGGCTGAAGGAGATGGCGCCGACTCCGGCGCACGTCGTCCCCGGCCACGACCCGCTCGTGCTGGCCCGTTACCCCCGCCATCCCGCGGCACCCGACGACATCGCCTGCCTTCACCTCGCCCCCGCCGCCCGGTGACGCGGCGGGTGCCCGATTCCATCCCTGCAAGGTCCAAGACATGCAACCCTATCCCGAACTCGGCCTCCACATCGGCGGCGCGTGGCGCCGCGGGCGACCCGGGCAGCCGGTGCTCAACCCGATGGACGAAAGCCTCCTGGCCACCCTGCCGCATGCCACGTCGGACGACCTCGCCGACGCGGTGGCGGCCGCCGAGGAGGGGTTCGCGGTGTGGCGCCGCACCGCTCCGGCCGAGCGCGCGGGGATCATCCTGCGCGCCGCAGCGCTTCTGCGCGAGCGGATCGAGGAGGTCTCGCTGGCCATGACCCTGGAGCAGGGCAAGCCCATCGGGCAGTCGCGGCTGGAGGTGCTGCGCGCCTGCGACATCATCGAGTGGGACGCCAACGAGGGGCGCCGCCTCTACGGGCGCATCATTCCGGCGGAACCCGGCATGCGCCACACCGTGCTGCGCGAGCCGGTCGGCGTGGTCGCCGCCTTCTCGCCCTGGAACTTCCCGGTCAGTTCGCCCGCCCGCAAGGTGGGCGGAGCCTTGTCGGCCGGCTGTTCCATCATCCTGAAGGCGTCGGAGGAGACGCCGGCCGGCGCGGTCCAACTGGTCCAGGCGTTCGCCGACGCCGGCCTGCCGCCCGGCGTGCTGAACCTGGTGTTCGGCGACCCCGCGGCGATCTCGGACCATCTGATCCCGCAGCCCGCCGTGCGGCTGGTCACCTTCACCGGCTCGGTCCCCGTGGGCAAACACCTCGCCGCGATGGCGGGGCGTCACATGAAGCCGGCGATCATGGAGCTGGGCGGCCACGGCCCGGTGATCGTCTGCGACGACGTCGACCCGGAGGCGGTCGCCGTCGCTTCGGTGATGGCGAAGAGCCGCAACGCCGGGCAGGTCTGCGTGGCGCCGACCCGCTTCTTCGTGCATGAGCGCATCTACGAGCGTTTCGTCGCCGCCGCCGGCCGGCGGGCGCAGGCGCTCCGGATCGGCGACGGCCGCGATCCCGCGTCGGAACTGGGGCCGCTTGCCAACGTGCGCCGGCGCGACGCCATGGAAGCGCTGGTGGCCGATGCCGTGGAACGGGGCGCCCGGCTCGTCGCCGGCGGCCGGCGCACGGGTGATCGCGGATACTGGTTCCCGCTGACGGTGCTCGCCGACCTGCCCGACGACGCACAGGCCATGCGCGAGGAACCGTTCGGCCCGCTGATGCTGATCCAGCCCATACGGGACGTGGCCGACGCCATCGCCCGTGCCAACGCCCTCGACTTCGGGCTCGCCGCGTACGCCTACACCAACTCCGCCGACACGGTGGCGGTGCTGACGGACGAGCTGGCCTGCGGCAACCTCTCCATCAACCACTTCGTCGCCTCGGTCGCCGAAACCCCGTTCGGCGGGGTCAAGGACAGCGGCTACGGCCGCGAGGGCGGCGTGGAAGGGTTGCAGGGCTACACCGTGGTGAAGTGCGTGTCGCACCGCACGACGCCGCTACGGTCGTAAAGCGGCGCGATGACGCGGCCCGCGGCGCCGGAAACATCCGGCGCCGCGGGCCGACCGCATCAGTCCCGCACGATCAGCGCGTCCACCGCGACGATGTCGTCGCCGCGGCAGATCAGCGGGTTCACGTCCAGTTCGGTGAAGCGGCCGGCCTGGTCGGCGGCGAACTCCGAGACGCGGGCGACCAGTTCGGACAGCGCCGGCACGTCCACCGCCGGCAGGTCGCGGAAGCCGTCGAGGATGCGCGCGCCCTTAAGGCCGCGCAGCATGGCCTCCGCCTCGCCCGGGGTCACCGGAGCCGGGGCGGCAACGCTGTCGCGCAGCAGTTCGACCAGCACGCCGCCCAGCCCGACCACGACCAGCGGCCCGAAGGCCGGGTCCATGCGTGCGCCGACGACGATTTCCACACCCTTCGGCACCATCCGCTGCAACAGGACGCCGTCCAGCCGGGCCTCGGGATGCGACGCGGCGATGCGGCTCACCATCGCGGTGCAGGCCGCTTCCACCGCGTCGGCGTCGGCCAGCCCCAAAGCCACGCCTCCCACCTCGGTCTTGTGAGGAAGGTCGGCGCTGTCGATCTTCATCACCACGGGAAAGCCGAGTTCCGTGGCCACCCGTCGCGCTTCCGGAGCGGTGGCGGCGCGCCGCTCCTCGACCACCGGCACGCCGTAGCGCGCCAGCAGCGCCTTGGCCGTCCGCTCCGCCACCGCGCCGGAACCGGCCGATTCCAGCGCCGCCGCCACCGCGGGAGCGGCATCGGCCGGGGCGCGCCGCGGTCGGTCGGCCGGCGGCGCCGCGCGGCCGTGCCAGCGCGACCGCGCGGCCAGTGCGGCGAAGCAGCGGTCCATCGAATGGAACAGCGCCAGATGGGGCGCCGCCTCGATCTCCCGTGCTCCCGGCCCTTCCAGCCAGCCCGACAGCCAGACCTTGCAGATGATCTTGCCCGCCTCGGCGGCGAGTCGGTCAAGCAGGGCGATGCGGGGAAACGCCGTCTCGTAGGCCAGGGGATAGGGAACGACGACAGCGCCGATGTCGGGCTGGGCCAGCACGGCGGTAACGCAGGCCGTCAGGGACGGCAGGTCGTTGACGACCTCCGCCGTGACGTCGCAGGGATTGCGGGCCGAGCCGAAGTCGGGAATGTGCGAACCCAGCACGGCCGCCACCTCCGGCGACGGCTGGGGCAAGGGAACGCCGGCCGCCTCGGCGGCGTCCGCCGCCATGATCGCCGCGCCGCCCGAGGTGGCGATCACGGCCACGCCCGGCGCCGTCGGGGGCGGTGCCTTGGCCAGGAACGAGGCCAGCGGCAGCAGCGCGTCGTAGCCGTCGACGAACAGGCCGCCCGCCCGTTCCACCATCGTGCGGTAGGCCGCATGGGAACCGGCGAGGCTGCCGGTGTGGGAGACCGCGGCGCGCGCCCCCTCCTCCCCCTTGGCCATCTTGCAGACCAGCGCCGGTTTGCCGGCGGCGGTGGCCTTGCGCACCGCCTCCTCCAGGCGGCGGGGATCCGCCAGCCCTTCGAGCACGCAGGCGATAACGCGGCAGGACGGGTCCTCGGCGAGAAAGGACACGCAATCCGCCACGTCCACGTCGCAGGAGTTGCCGCACGTCAGGACGTGGCTGAGGTAGAGGTCCCGCTGCATCGCCTGGGCCAGCGACAGGCCAAGCGCTCCGGACTGGCTGACCAGCCCGATGCGCCGGTCCCCGGCCGGCCGCGCGTAGCCGCGCTCCAGGTCGAGGCCGGTGAGAAAGGTCACCCCCGCCCGCCGTTCGAAAGCGACGAAGCCGATGGCGTTGGGTCCGATCAGCGGGATGCCGGCTTCGCGCGCCCGTCCGGCGATGCGCGCCTGCATGGCGGTGGTGCGGGGATCGCCGGTTTCGGCAAAGCCCGAGGCGTAAACGACGACACCGCCGGCACCGACAGCGATCGCCTCGTCCAGCAGCGTTTCGGTCGTCTCCTTGCCGGTCGCCAGCACGACGACGTCCGGTGCTTCCGGCAGGTCGGCGAGGGAGCGGTGGCACGGCCGGTCGCCGATGTGATCGTAGCGCGGGTTGACCAGATGAAGGTGTCCGGTGAAGTGTGCCAGGTTTTCCGCCGTGCGCGCGCCGAATGAGCCCGGCCGGGCCGAGGCGCCGACGATGGCGATGCTCGTTGGTGCAAAGAGCCGGCGCAGGCATTCGGCCGACGCGAGGGGCCGCCGTCCGTCCATGAATCCTCCTTTCCGACCGCCGAAGACGGCGGCGACCGTGTATCGACCGTGAGTGCGGGGGCGGTGCTACTGCTGGACGACGATGCCGGCCTTTTCGATGATCGCGGCGTTCTGCGCGGTCTCGGCCTTGATCTGCTCGACGAACTCGGCCGGCTTGGGAACCACCGGGCGGCCCTGCAATTCGAGTTTCTTGCGGGTGTCCGGGTGCTCGACGGCGGCGACGATGGCGTCATAGAGCCTGTTGGTCACCGCTTCGGGCGTCCCCTTGGGCACGAACACTCCGGTCCAGAACGTGACGTCGAAATCCGGGAAGCCCGCCTCGATCATGGTGGGCACGTCGGGCAGGCCGGGCCAGCGGTCCGCTCCCGACACGGCGAGCGCGCGCAAGGACCCGGCGGTGAACTGCGGCACCCCGGCCGGGGTGTCGAATCCCAGGTCGATCTCGCCGTTGAGCAGTCCGACCTCCATCGGCGCGGCGCCGCGGTAGGGTACGTGGACCATGGAAACGCCGGCCTGCTGGGCCAGCAGTTCGGTCGCGATGTGGATCAGGTTCCCGACGCCGGCGGAGCCGTAGCTGAGCCCGCCGGGGTTGGCGCGGGCCTTCTCCATCAACGCCTTGACGTCGTCGACGCCCTTGGTGCGTTCGTTCCCGGGGTTGATCGCCAGGATGAACGGTGTCGCGACCACCTTGGTGATCGGCACGAAGTCCTTCAGCGGCTGGTATTGGATGGTCCTGTACAGGCTCGGATTGACGGTGATCGAGCTGGAATTGCTGATCAGCACCGTGTAGCCGTCCGCCTCCGCCTGTGCGACCGCGGTCGCCGCCAGCATGCCGTTCGCACCGGTCCGGTTCTCGACGACCACCGGCTGACCCAGGTCGTGGGACAGCCGCTCCCCCAGGATACGGGCGACGCCGTCGATGGAGCTGCCGGCGCTGAACCCGACGATGAACTTGATCGGCTTGGCGGGCCAGGTGTCGGCCCCGGCGCCGGACACTCCCAGGGCCAGCATGAGGCACGCCGCCGCCGCGGCGAGCGATGGATTGCGCATTTTCTCCTCCCTTTTGTGCCCCGCCATCGCAGGGCGGTCGCGCTTGGTCCGTCAGACAGACCATTTGTTGCATTTTCTAACTAGCACATCGGGGAGCACCGCGCAACGGCCGGCTTGGCCGGCGGACGCACACGCCCGAACGCACACGGGCCGCCCGAGGGGGCGGCCCGTGTGCGTTGCTGCGGCAAGGACGAGTGTCAGGTGGCCGGTTTGGGGTACGCGCCGCCCAGCGATTCGCTGATGTCCTGCGCCGCCGCAACCAATTGGCGGCGCATGGTGGCGATGTTCTCTTCCGTGAAGCGCTCGCGCGGTCCGGACATCGAGAGGGCACCGACAAATCGGCCACCCGGACCGAACACGGGCGCCGCGATGCCGGCGCAGACCGGGTCCCGCTCACCCAGGGAAATGGCGAAGGCGTCCGCGCGGATGCGGTCGTAATACTCCCCGGCCGCACCGTCGAAGGCGAGGATCACCCGGCCGGCGGCCCCCCGGTCGAGCGGCAGCAGATCGCCGACGTTCACCCGGTCCAGGGTCGAATGGCGTGAATCGAGACGGAACAGGCACAGCCGTTTGTCGTCGTTCTGCCGGATGTGGAAGGAGGGGCTTTCGGTTCCCTCCTCCACCAACCGCCGCATCACCGGCATGACGTGGTGGCGCAGCGGGTTGCGGCGTTCGTACGCCATCCCCAGGCGGTGCACGGTGGGCCCCAGCGCGTAGCGCGTGTCGAGGATGCGCACGACGTAGCCGTGGGACTGCAACGTCTCCAGGAGACGCAGGATGGTGCTCTTGTAGAGATCGGTCCGGCGCGACAGCTCCGACAGGGTCAGGGGCTCCGGCTCGGCCTCCAGGGCGGCAAGGATCGACAGGGCGCGCTCGACCGCCGCCACCCCGCCCTTGGTGCCGTCCTTTCCGTCCTCGCCGGCCTCGCGTTCCGGCTTCGGTTCGCCCGCGTTCTTCATTGTTGCTCCCCCGTGTCCGACTGCGCGTCTCGACGCGGCCTTTCTACACCAAATGGCGGCGTTTGCGTGCCTCCGCTCGACCCGACCGGCGATGGGGCCGGCAAAAGCGGCATTGCACGACCACCAACAATCCGCTATCTAGAAAATAGAACATACGTTCCACTGTGGAGAACGATAATGGGAACAGGGGGGATGATCAACCACGCCGGCAACGGACGGTCCGACCGGCCATGACAAACGGCCTGCTGATTGCCAACCGCGGGGAAATCGCGGTCCGCATCGCCCGTTCGGCCGCCGAACTCGGCATCCGGACGGTCGCCGTCCATCCCGACGACGACGCCCGCGCCTTGCACACCCGCGTCGCCGACGCGGCCCACCGGCTCGACGGCCGGGGGGCCGACGCCTACCTGGACGCGGCCGGGATCGTGGCCGCAGCACGGGTCACGGGGTGCGGCGCCATCCACCCCGGCTACGGTTTCCTCAGCGAGAACGCCGGTTTCGCCCGGCGGTGCGAGGAGCACGGCATCATCTTCGTCGGCCCAACGCCGGAGACGCTGGATCTGTTGGGCGACAAGACGCGCGCGCGCGCCCTGGCGGTGGAGCTGGGCATCCCCGTCATCCCCGGCACCGGTCCGGCAACCCTGGCAGACGCGCACGCCTTCCTGGCCGACCTCGGGCCGGGCGCCGCCGTCATGGTCAAGGCGGTGGCCGGCGGCGGCGGGCGCGGCATGCGCGTGGTCCGCGCGGCCGATGCGCTCGACGAGGCCTTCGCCCGCTGTGCCGCCGAGGCCCGCGCGGCCTTCGGCGACGGCACGCTCTACCTCGAGCGCTTCATCCCGCGCGCCCGTCACCTGGAAGTGCAGATCCTCGGGGACGGGCGGGGCGGCGTGGTCCACCTGTGGGAGCGCGAGTGCAGCCTGCAGCGGCGGAACCAGAAGCTGGTGGAGGTAGCCCCCGGGCCGAGCCTGTCCGCCACCACCCGGCAGGCGCTGCTGGACCACGCGCTGCGCATGGCCCGCGCCGTCGGCTACCGCGGCGCCGGAACCTTCGAGTTCCTGCTCGACGCCGACCGCGGCGACCTGGCCTTCATCGAGGCCAACCCGCGCATCCAGGTGGAGCACACGGTGACCGAGGAGGTCACCGGCGTGGACATCGTCCGGGCGCAGCTTCGCATCGCCGGCGGCGCCACGCTGGAGGAGCTGGGGCTGACCCGGGACGCCATCCCCGCCCCGGTCGGGCACGCCGTCCAGGTCCGGGTCAACATGGAGACCATGAACGCCGACGGCACCGCCCGGCCGGCCGGCGGTGTCCTGGAGGTCTATGAACCGCCGGGCGGGCCCGGCGTGCGCGTCGACGGGAGCGGCTATCGCGGCTACCCCGCGAACCCGCGCTACGATTCCCTGCTCGCGAAGGTGATCGTCCACGCCCGCACGGGCGGCTTCGACGCCGCGATCGGCCGCGCCTACCGCGCGCTGTGCCAGTTCCGGGTGACCGGTGTCAACACCAACATCGGCTTCCTGCAGAACCTGCTGGCCCTGCCGGAGGTGCGCGCCAACGACGTCCACACGCGGTTCGTCGACGAGCGCGCCGCCGACCTCGCCGGCGCCGCGACGCACCACCCGCGCCTCTACGTCGAGGAGGAGGCGGCCACGGCCGCCGCCGCGGGGGAGGTCGAAGGCCCGCCGGGCACCGTTGCGGCCCGGGCGCCGATGACCGGCCTTCTGGTCGAGCTGCGCGCTGCCGAAGGCGAACCGGTGCGCCGGGGTGCGGCACTCGCCGTCATCGAGGCGATGAAGATGCAGCACCTGATCGCCGCCCCGGTGAGCGGGATCGTCCGCGCGCTCGCCCGCGTCGACGACACGGTGGCCGAAGGTGCGCCGCTGGCCTTCATCGAGCCGGCCGAGGTCGACGCCGGTGCAGTCGAGGCGGAGGAGACCGCGGACCCCGATGCGATCCGCCCCGACCTTGCCGAGGCCATCGCGCGCCACGCCGAGGGGCTGGACGCCGGCCGCCCGGATGCGGTCACCCGGCGCCACGCCGCCGGCAAGCGCACGGCGCGGGAGAACATCGCCGACCTTTGCGATCCCGACAGCTTCGTGGAATACGGCGCGCTGGCCGTCGCCGCGCAACGCAGCCGGCACCCGGTGGAGACCCTGCGGGCGATCAGCCCGGCCGACGGGCTGGTGTCGGGGATCGGTGCGGTGAACGGCGCGCTGTTCGGGCCGGAGAGGGCGCGCTGCGCCGTCATGGCCTACGACTACACCGTGTTCGCCGGAACCCAGGGGCACATGGGCCACCGCAAGACGGACCGGCTGCTCGACGTGGCGGAGAAGGCCCGCCTGCCGGTGGTGGTGTTCGCCGAGGGCGGCGGAGGCCGGCCCGGCGACACCGACAATCGCCCCGGCGTGAACCTCGCCAACCCGACGTTCTGGCGCTTCGCCCGGATGAGCGCGGTGGCGCCGCTGGTCGGCATCGTCAGCGGCCGCTGCTTTGCCGGGAACGCCGCCGTGCTCGGCTGCTGCGACGTGGTCATCGCCACCCGCGACGCCACCATCGGCATGGGCGGTCCGGCGATGATCGAGGGGGCCGGGCTCGGCACCGTGGCGCCGGAGGACGTGGGCCCCGTTGCCGTGCAGGAGCCGAATGGCGTCATTGATCTGGTGGCCGGGGACGAGGCCGAGGCGACCCGGCTGGCCAAGACCTATCTCTCCTACTTCCAGGGCCCGGTCGCCGACTGGCGCTGCGCCGACCAGCGGCGGCTGCGCGCCGCCGTTCCGGAAAACCGGCTGCGCGCCTACGACGTGCGCACGGTGATCGACACGCTTGCCGACGAAGGCAGCGTTCTGGAGCTGCGGCGCCGCTTCGGGCCGGGGCTGGTCACCGCCCTGGTCCGCCTGGAGGGGCGGCCGGCGGGCCTGATCGCCAACGTGCCGGCCCACCGGGGCGGGGCCGTCGACCGCGACGAGGCCGACAAGGCCGCCCGCTTCATGAAGCTGTGCGACGCCTTCGGCCTGCCGATCGTGTCGCTGTGCGACACGCCGGGCTTCATGGTCGGGCCCGAGGCGGAAAAGCGCGCGACGGTGCGCCACTTCGCCCGGCTGTTCCTGGTCGGCGCCAGCCTCTCCGTGCCGCTGTTCACGGTGATCCTGCGCAAGGCCTACGGACTGGGCGCCATGGCGATGAGCGGCGGCAGCTTCCACGAAAGCTCCCTGATGACGCTGTCCTGGCCGACCGGCGAGTTCGGCGCCATGGGGCTGGAAGGGGCGGTGCGTCTGGGATACCGCAAGGAACTGGAGGCGATCGTCGACACGGCGCAGCGGCAGGCCCGCTACGAGGAACTGGTGGCCCGGCTCTATACCGACGGCAAGGCGGTCAACATCGCCCCCTTCCTCAGCATCGACGACGTCATCGATCCCGCCGACACGCGCCGCCGGCTCGTCGCCGCGATGACGGCGGCGCCACGGGTCCACGCCCCCAAGGACGCCCGGCGCCCCCTGGTCGACGCCTGGTAACGGGAGGTTTCCATGCGCATTCCCCCGCTCCGCACGCTCAATCTGCCCGAGATCACCGCCGCCGCGGTGGTCCTGCTGTTCGGCCTGTTCATGGTCGGCGTCGGGCTGACCTACCCGTTCGGCTCCATCCAGAGAATGGGCCCCGGATTCTTCCCCGTGGTCCTCGGCGTGGCCCTGTGCGGCCTCGGCGCCGTGCTGCTGGTGCAGGCCCTGGCGGCGTCGAGGGCGACGATCCCCTTCGCGCCGCGGCCGATCCTGTTCATGGCCCTGCCGGTCCTGCTGTTTGCCCTGCTGGCACCGCGCATCGGCCTGGTGCCGACGACGCTGCTGCTGGTCATGGTCAGCGCCCGGGCGGAACGGCCGGCTCACCTGCGCAGCGCGGTGATAACCGCGGTGGCGATGGCGATCCTGGGCGACCAGTTGTTCATCCGGGCGCTCGGCGTCTCCCTCCCGGCCTTCTGGTGGTGAGCCATGGAGACCCTCTCCAACCTTGCCCTGGGCTTCGAGGCGGCGTTGTCGCCCGCAGCCCTGCTGTTCTGCTTCCTCGGCGTCACCATCGGCACCTTCGTCGGGGTCCTGCCCGGCGTCGGCGCCCTGGCGGCCATCTCCATGCTGCTGCCGCTGACCTACTACCTGGAGCCGATGGTCGGGCTGATCATGCTGGCCGGCATCTTCTACGGCGCGCAGTACGGCGGCTCCACCGCGGCCATCCTGCTCAACATTCCCGGCACGGCCACCGCGGCCATCACCTGTCTGGACGGCAACCCGCTGGCCAAGCAGGGGCGCGCCGGGGTGGCCCTGCTGATCACCAGCACCGCGTCGTTCATCGGCGGCTGCCTCGCCGTGGTGCTGATGATGTTCTTCACGCCGCTCCTGGCGTCGCTGGCGCTGAACTTCTCCTCGGTGGAGTACTTCGCGGCCATGCTGCTGGGGCTGGTGGCCGCCTCCACCCTGTCGGTGGGCTCACCGGTCAAGGGGTTGGCGATGGTTCTCGTCGGGCTGGCCCTGGCAATCCCCGGAACGGACGTCAATTCCGGGCTGATGCGCTTCACGTTCGGCCGGTTCGAACTGGCCGACGGGTTCGACCTCGTGCCCATCGCCATGGGCATGTTCGGCATCAGCGAGATCATGTCCACCCTGGTCAACCGCGACGGTGCCGCGGTCCGCGCCCGCGACATCACCTTGCGCTCGATGCTGCCGACCCGCGAGGAATGGCGGCGGATCGGTATGCCGATCCTGCGCGGCACCGGCATCGGCTCGATCATCGGCGCGCTGCCCGGCTCCGGCCCCAGCATCGCGACCTTCATCTCCTACGCCGTGGAGAAGCGCCTGTCGTCCGCACCCCAACGTTTCGGCCAGGGTGCGGTGGAGGGGATCGCGGCGCCGGAAGCGTCCAACAACGCGTCGGTCCAGGCCGCCTTCATCCCGACCCTCAGCCTCGGCATTCCCGGCGATTCGGTGATGGCGATCCTCCTGGGGGCGCTGATGATCCACGGCATCATCCCCGGCCCCGGCTTCGTCGCCGAGCAGCCCACCATGTTCTGGGGGCTGGTGGCCAGCTTCTGGATCGGCAACGTCCTGCTGCTGATCCTCAACGTGCCGCTGGTCGGCCTGTGGGTGCGCATCCTGACCATCCCCTACCGGATGCTCTACCCCTCCATGCTGTTCCTGATCTGCGTCGGCGTTTATTCCGTGCGCTCCAGCGTGTTCGATGTCTACACCGCCCTGGCGTTCGGCGTGCTCGGCTTCTTCATGAACGTGCTGCGCTATCCCACGGCCCCGGTGCTGCTGGGCTTCATCCTGGGACCGCTGATCGAAGAGCACCTCAAGCGCTCGCTTCTGGTGTCGCGCGGCGACTTCGCCGTCTTCATCGACCGGCCGATCAGCGCCGTCCTGATGGGCGCCACCGCGGCGCTGATCCTGGTGTCGTTCTGGCCCTACCTCGCCTCCGCCGCCCGTCGCATGCGACGCATCGGCCAAACCCCATAACCATCAACGGGAGGACAAGGATGACGGAGCACGCCGTCACCTTGCGCATGGACGGCGCGGTCGCCGTCCTGACGCTGGACAACCCGCCGGTGAACGCGCTGAGCCACCGGCTGCGCGTCGCCCTGGCCGACCACCTCGACCGCGCCGGGGCGGACGCGGCCGTCGCCGCCGTGGTCATCGCCGGTGCCGGCCGATGCCTGTGCGCCGGCGGTGACCTGAAGGAATTCGGCAAGCCGCAGGACCCGCCGCGGACGACCGACCTGCTGCGGCGCATCGAGGGCTTCGCCAAACCGGTGATCGCGGTCGTCCATGGCCAGACCCTGGGCGGCGGGCTGGAACTGGCGCTGGCCTGCCATGGCCGGGTGGCCGCATCGGCCGCCCGCGTCGGCCTGCCGGAGGTCAAGCTCGGATTGATTCCCGGTGCCGGCGGTACCCAGCGGCTGCCGCGGATCATCGGCGCCGGGCCGGCGCTCGACCTGATCGCGCGGGCGCGCATCCTGTCCGCAGCCGAAGCCCTGGCGCTGGGCGTGGTGTCCGAGGTGGCCGCGTCCGCGCAGGACGCGCTCGCCGCCGGCGTGGCGCTGGCCCGGTCCCTGGCGGAGGCGGGGGCGCGCCCGGTGCCGCCGGCGGAGCGCATCGCCCCCGACCAACGCGCCTCCTTCGACGCGACGGCCGAGGCCCTCCTCCGGCGCGCCGGCGCGAGCGAGGCGGTGCGGGCTGCCGTGGCGTCGGTCGGCAACGCCTTCGACCGTCCCTTCGCCGAGGCCCTGGAGGAGGAGCAGGTGCTCTTCCAGCGCCTGCGCGCTGGCCCGCAATCACGGGCGCTGCGCCACCTGTTCTTTGCCGAACGGGCCGCCGCCAAGGTGGCCGGCGCGGAACCGGGCGACAGCCGTCCGATCCGCCGGGCCGCCGTGATCGGCGCCGGCACCATGGGCGGCGGCATCGCCATGGCTTTCGCCGACGCCGGCATTCCCGTCGCGCTCCTGGAGGAATCGCGCGAGGCGCTGGACCGCGGGCTCGCCCGCATCCGCCGCAATTACGAGAGCGCCGCCGCGCGCGGCCGTCTGTCGGCGGATGAGGTGGAGCGGCGCCTCGGGCTGATCGCCCCCGGCACCGGCCCGGAAGGCGTCGCCGCGGCCGACCTCGTGATCGAGGCGGTGTTCGAGGATATGGCGGTCAAACGCACACTGTTCGCCCGCTTGGATGCCATTGCCCCGCCGGGGGCGATCCTCGCCACCAACACCTCGTCCCTGGACATCGACGCCATGGCCGCGGCGACGTCCCGGCCGGACGCGGTGCTGGGGATGCATTTCTTCAGCCCGGCCAACGTCATGCGCCTGCTGGAGATCGTCCGCGGCGGCGCCACGTCGCCTGCCGTCCTGGCGTCCGTCACCGCGCTGGCGCCGCGCATCGGCAAAATCCCGGTGATCGTCGGCAACGCGCCGGGCTTCGTCGGCAACCGCATCCTCTGGCGCCGCCACGCCGCGGCGGAACGGTTGCTGCAGCAGGGCGCCACGCCGGCCGCCGTGGACCGTGCGCTGGTGGGGTTCGGCTTTCCCATGGGCCCCTTCGCGATGGCCGACCTCGCCGGGCTGGACGTCTCGCAGCGGGTGCGCCGTGCCCGGGGAATCGTTCTGCCGATCGCCGACCTCGTGACCGATCGCGGCTGGCACGGGCAGAAAACGGGCCGCGGCTATCACCGCTACGAGGACGGCTCGCGCACGCCGGTGCCGGACCCCGAAGTGGAGGCGCTTGTGGCCGACTTCGCCCGCGAGCACGGCGTACCACCGCGCCCGCTGTCCGACGAGGACATGGTCGAGCGCCTGCTGTTCCCGATGATCAACGAAGCCGCGCGGGTGCTGGAGGACGGCATTGCCGCCCGCCCCGGCGACATCGACGTCGTCTACGTCCACGGCTACGGCTTTCCTGCGCACCGGGGCGGCCTGATGCACCACGCCGATGCCGTGGGCCTGCGCCACATCGCCGATCGCCTGCGGGCGCTGGCGGCGGAATGCGGTGACGACAGCCTTCTGCCGGCGCCCCTGCTGGCGCGCCTGGCGGCGGCGGACGAGACCTTCGCCGACCGGGCCGTGCAGTCACCCCAACGTGAGGAGATCGCCCGATGACGCGCGCCGGACCACGCGACGACTTCCGGGACCGGGTCGCCATCGTCGGCGTCGCCGAGTCCGAACTGGGGCACCTGCCGCACCGCACGGAGCTGCAACTGCATGCCCGGGCCGCCAAGCGCGCCCTGGACGACGCGGGCATCGCCAAGAGCGAGGTCGACGGCATCCTGTCCATCGGCTCCGCGCGCGGTGTGCGCTTCCCCTCCATGCAGGTGGCCGAATACCTTGGCATCGTCCCGAGCTATTCCGACTCCACCTCGCTGGGCGGCTGTTCGTTCGAGGCGTATGTGCAGCACGCGGCGATGGCCATCGCCGCCGGGTTGTGCTCGGTCTGCCTGATCACCTACGGCAGCACCCAGCGCACCGGCGGCGGGTCCTTCGGCGGCGGGGCCGAACCGTGGCTGCCGGCCTCCCAGTTCGAGGCGCCTTACGGTCTGCCGATGATGGCCGGCGCCTACGCCCTGGCGGCCCAACGGCACATGCACCTCTACGGCACGACGCGCGAGCAGCTCGCCCGCGTCGCCGTGGCGGCCCGGCAATGGGCGGCCATGAACCCCTTGGCCTTCCGGCGGGAGCCGATCACCGTGGAGGACGTCCTCGCCTCCGCTCCCGTCAGTTCGCCGCTGCACCGGCTCGACTGCTGTCTCGTCACCGACGGCGGCGGTGCGGTGGTGGTGACCAGCCGGGAGCGGGCGCGCGATACGGCCAAGGCTCCGGTCTATCTGTGGGGCTCGGCGGAATCCCACAACCAGACCAGCATCGGCGCGATGCCGGAGCTGACGGTGACCCCGGCCGCCATCACCGGGCCACGGGCGTTCGCCGGCGCCGGCATCACCCCGGCCGACATCGACGTGGCGCAGATCTACGACTCCTTCACCATCACCGTCCTGATGACCCTGGAGGACCTCGGCTTCTGCCCCAAGGGCGAGGGCGGCCGCTTCGTCGGGGACGGCCGCATCGCCCCCGGGGGAGCGTTCCCCATGAACACCCAGGGCGGCGGCCTCTCCTACACCCATCCCGGCATGTTCGGGATCTTCCTGATCACGGAAGCCGTGCGCCAGTTGCGCGGCGAATGCGGCGAGCGGCAGGTGGCCGGCGCCCGTCTGGCCCTCTGCCACGGCACCGGCGGCGCCCTGTCGTCGGGAGCGACACTGATTCTCGGGAGCGAACCACGATGAGCACACCCACCCCATCCCCCGCCAAGCCCCTGCCGATCCCCAACACCGAGACCGCCCCCTTCTGGGACGCCGCCCGCGAGGGGCGGCTGCTGGTCCAGCGGTGCCGGGCCTGTGGCGAACACATCTTCTATCCCCGCCTGCTCTGCCCCCACTGCATGAGCGACGCGCTGGAGTGGGTCGAGACGTCGGGCCGCGGCACCGTCTACTCCTTCACCATCGTCCACAAGGCGCCCCCCGGTTTCCGGGACGAGGCGCCGTACGCCGTCGGGCTCGTCGACCTGGCGGAGGGACCGCGGCTGATGACCCGCATCCTCGCCGACGACCTCGACCGCATCAGCGTCGGCCTGCCGGTTGAGGTCTCCTTCACGTCCGCCGGAGGAGGCATCGACCTGCCCGTATTCAGGGCCTGTTCGTAGCTGGGGCGTCCCGGCTCGCGGCGGTCGTGATGCCATTTTCAGGCGAGCAGAGGTTCAGGCGAGCAGAGGTATTGTGGCGGGCGGGCTGGTGGATTTATGGCCGTCGTCAACAGCGCCTGGACCGGTAGTCCATGGGCACCGCCGTCCGTCCGGCAAGCACCACGCCGGCGTCCCGGGACGCGTTCTCGGATGTCGATGCCTTCGTCGATGCGGTGCCGGTCGAGCTGACGGCGATGGCGGCGGACGGTACGCGGCCGACCCGCCGCGACCCTTGAGCGCCCATCACCGGAAGCGCCCTGCGCAAGGCGATCATGGCCGTGTGGTGCGTGTGCTTTTGCGGCATGCGGTGGCGCGCCATCGGTCAGCTCTCGGGCATCCCCTTCGGCACGCTGTACACGCTGTTCGCCCGCTGGACCCGGCCGGGGCTGTGGCGCCGTTGCTCGATCGGCTGGGCCGCACGTGGCGGCTGGCCTGCGGCGATACGCCAGAGCCGAGCACGGTGGTGATCGACAGCCGGACATGCCCCTCGGCCCCGAGCTGCTTCGCGCGGGGCGTGGACGGCGGCAAGAAGATCCGCGGCGTGAAGGTCCACATCGCGGTCGAGACGTACGGCATCCCGCTGGCAATCGATGCTGCGCCGGCCAACGTGCATGACACCAAAGACATCGTCCCGGTCCTGCGCCGGCTCGCCGGCCGCGGCTTCCAGGAGCCGGCGATCGGCGATCTCGGCTATCGCGGCGAGCGCCTCGCCAAAGCCGGGGAGTCGCTCGGCATCACGATCCAGCCGATCGCCCGCGGCCGCGACGGGATGTTCATCCCCAGCGAAATCGCCCGGGTCGTGGAGCGTTCTTTCAGCTGGAGCAGCCGCTACCGGCGATTGAACAACCATCGTCGAGCGGACGAACGAGCACCTCGTCGCGTTCGTCGAAATCGCCTTCGTCTCGATCCTCGCACGGCGCCTCAGGAGGCTCGTTCCCCGGGATGTCAGCGCGTGCCGGAGTCCACGCATTGGCACCTGCCCGACCGTGATCGCGGTTCCAACGCCGTCCGCGACGCGGTGGCCCGTCATCCCGCCTTGAAGCGGGCGGTGTTCTGGCAGCGGGCGGCCGACATCAAACGGAAGGAGCAACGCCCCGCCAGCACGCACGTGAACATCCTGTGCCGTGGCGATGAGTACTGGTCGCCTGGCTTGCCGGTGTTCTGCGCATCCGGGCCAATTGCCGGCACACGGTCCATCGCGAGGAACAGGTTGACCGGAAAATGCGGACCGACATCCGACTGCACAACGCCGCCCGCGATGGACCGGCGTGTATCGAGATCAAGGTGCTGGAAAAGGGCCGGAGCGTTCCTGATCTGGAAAACGCCCTCGAACACAAGCTTGTCGGCCGGCACCTGCGCGACCACCGCTCGCGCTACGGCATCCTGCTCCTCTTCCGGACCGGACGGAGGAAGCGCTGGCAGCCCGCCGATTCGGCGCCCCTCGACCTTGCGGGGCTGGTGGACCGTCTGACCGCCCGTACAGCCGGCCTTGTCCGCCGCATCCGGGGGGCGATCGACCGGACGTTGTCGCCCGCGTCCTGCGCGGCTCCGTGCCGCCGGAAAATGCCCTTTTGACTCCGACCACGGACTGATACGGCCGCAGACCGGTTGCCGCCCCGGCGGCGTCACCGCGCCAGGCGGTCGGACAGGAACTCCACCACCGCGCGCACGCCGGGCAACTGGCCGCGGCGGTGCGTGGTCAGGATCGTGGTCGTCACGGCACCGGCGGTCCAGCCGGGCAGCACCCGCACCAGCGCCCCGGCCGCGAGACCGGCGCGGCACAGGCCCTCGGGCAGGCAGGCGATGCCCAGGCCGGCGGTGGCCGACCGCAGCAGCACCAGCGATTCGTCGGCCACCAGGCGGGGCCGCGGCGCGACCGTCACCTCGGCGCCCTGGCCGTCGCCGATGCGCCAGACCGTGGCCGTCGGGCCGGTCAGCAGGCCGCAATGGGCGGCGAGGTCGTCCGGCCGTTCCGGGGTGCCGCGGAGGTCCAGGTACCCGGGGGCGGCGACCATGACCACGGGATCGACCGCCACGCGGCGCTGCACGAGCCCCGAATCCGGCAGCGGCTGAAAATGGCTGCGCACGGCGATGTCGAAACCGTCCTGCACCAGGTCCACGAAGCGGTCGGTGACGTGCACCTCCAGCCGGATCGCGGGATAGGCCCGCGCCAGCTCCGCCAGGTGATCGGCCAGATGGAACTGCGCAACGGGGACCGACGCCGTCAGCCGCACCGTCCCGCTCGGCGCGGCCAGCCGCATGCGCACGGCGGTCTCCGCGGTTTCGGCTTCGATCAGCGCGGCACGGGCGTGTTCGTAGAAATCACGCCCCGGGTCGGTCAGCGTGAGGCTGCGGGTGGTGCGGCGGAGCAGCCGGGCCCCGAGACTCTCCTCCAGCTCGGCGATGCGTTTGCTGACGGTCGATTTCGGCACACCGAGCCGCCGGGCGGCGGCGGTGATTCCCCCGTCCTCCACCGCGCGGACGAAATAGCGGAGGTCGTTGAGGTTCAGCATTCCGGGGCCACGTCGTCCACGTCTGTGAACAATGAGTTCGGATTCTAGCGTCTATCGGCTGATTGTCCACACCTGCATGCTGCCGGCGGCGACGGCAATCCGCCGTTGCGGCGACAGGGAGACGATCATGGACCCAATTCTCTTCTACGGCGTGCCCGAGGGCTGCTCCTTCGGATCGATCGTCGCGCTGGAATGGGCCGGCCGGCCGTACCGGCTGTGCCGCATCGCCTTGCCCGAGATGGCGGCGAGCCCGGCCTACCGGCGGGTCAATCCCGTCGGCGAGACGCCCGCACTGATGACCGCGACGGGCGCGATCATCGTCGAGAGCATGGCGATCCTCAACCACATCGGTGCCGGGGCGATCGACCGGGGGCTCGCCTTCCCGCAGGGGAGCGCCGGCTTCGACCGCCTGAACCAGGCGCTGGCGTTTCTCAACACGAGTTTCTTCAACGCCTTCACGCCGCTCTGGCACACCCTGGACAGCGACGTCGGGGAGCCGGAGAAGACCGTCCTCACCGCCTTCGGTCACCGCATGGTGGCGGAGGCGCACGCCGACCTGGAGCGGATGCTGGACGGCCGCGACTGGATTCTCGGCGAGCGGCGCAGCCTGGCCGACGCCTATTTCGCCGGCATCGCGCGCTGGGTCGATGTCCACGACGCACTCGACCGGCGCGCGTACCCCGCCGTCAACCGCCTGTACGAGCGGCTCTGCGAGGACCCCGCCGTCCGCTTCGCCCGGGCGGTGGAGCACGGGGAGCCCGCCGTCACGACCGGCCGCTTCGCCGGCCACGTCAGCCTCGACGATGCGCTTTCCCCTGCCGTCGCGACGAGCCCGTAACCGGCCCCGCCGCCCGGGGTACGGGAACCCCCGGGCGGCGGGCGGCGGAGCCGTCAGGCGCCGCCGGGTACCACGATGATGTCGGTGTGGCTCAGCGTGCGGACGTTGAGCGTGGCGATGGTGACCGCCGCGCCGGCCCCCGATCCGTCGGCGTCGAACGACAGCACGCCGGTGCGCGTGTCGAACACGAACGTCGCGTTGGCCGACGCCGGGTTGTCCAGCGCGAAGTGGGCGGCCGGCAGGGTGCCCGCCGGGATCGACCCGAAGTTGGGTCCGACCACGGCGATGCGGTCCACCCCCGCCTCGAAGTCGCCGATGACGTCGCCGCCGTCGAGCGTGCTCTCGAAGCCGAAGGTGTCGGCGCCCAGACCGCCGTACAGGACGTCGCGACCCTCGCCGCCGAACAGCACGTCGTTGCCCTGACCGCCGAACAGCGTGTCGTCGCCCATCTGGCCGTACAGCACATCCCCGCCGAGCTGGCCATAGAGCACGTCGCCATCCTGGCCGCCGAACAGCGTGTCACTGTCCTGCCCGCCGAACAGGGTGTCCATGCCCCGGTTGCCGAAGAGCAGGTCGTCCTGCTGGTTGCCGTACAGCACGTCGTCGCCGCTGCCGCCGACCACGGTGTCCGCGCCGAACCCGCCGAACAGCACGTCGTTGCCGCCCTCCGACCCCACGTAGTCGTTGCCGGCACCGCCGTGCAGGGTGTCGTCGCCCTCGCCCAGCACGATCCACTGGTCGGAGCCGTCGCCCACCACGACCTGGGAACCGGTGCCGCCGGTGACGCGGACCGCGCCGACCACGGCGGCGAACTCGACGTTGTGGAGTTCGATGACGGATCCCGAGGGCAGGCCGCGGGCGTCGATGACGATCGCCTGGCGTTCGGTGACGGGTCCGCCGCCGGCCGGCGGCGCCGAGGAGGTGCCGTCGATGATGATCGGCTGGCCCGGCGGAGCCGTGGCGCCGGGGGCGACGACCGGCGTGATGGTGCGCACGGTCAGGTTGGTGCCCGCCGGCAGCCCGTTCAGGAACGTCTGCCCGATGCCGGACATGTCCTGCCCGGCGGCCGGCTGTTCCTGCGTGCGGCCCAGGATGGCGCGGATCAGCCCGTCCGCCGCCGAACCGCCGGCGGTGGTGACCGCGTCCACCTGCATGCCCACGCCGACCGGCACGTGGGCGATCAGCAGCGTCCGTCCGCCGGCGTCGCTGGCCAGCGGGATGTCGGCGTTGGGGGTGGAGGCGATCTCCTCGCGCCGGTCGGCGGTCACCACGGGGATGGTCAGCGTCCGGGTGACCGTGCCGTCGCCGGCGGTCTGCGTCGTCTGCTGCACGCTGACGCCGTCCACCGTCAGGGTGACCGTCGACGGCGTCCCCCCGCCGTCGCCGCCGCCCGTGGACGGTGGCGGCGAGGCGGCGGCTGCGGTCGAGAAGTTGAGCCGGGTGGAGCCGCTCAGGCCGGCGAAGGCGTTGCCCTCGGCATCCGTGAAGGCGCCGGCGGCGATCTCCACGTAATAACCGGTCAGATGGGCAAGCGGATTGGACGGGACGATCGTGACCTGGTTGCCGTTGATCGTGACCCGGGCCGTGTCGGTCACCGCGAAGGTTTCCACCGCCCCGCCGTCGGACAGGCGGCGCAGCGTGATGGAGCCGGTCGCCGCCTGGACGGTCTCGGAAAAGGTCAGGACGATGGCGCTGCCCACCGCCACCCCGGTGGCGTCGTCGGCCGGCGCGGAGCCGGTCAGCCGCGGCAACGAGTAGGTGAGGGCGCCGTTGTTCACCGCGAAGCCTTCGAGATCGTAGCTTCCGGACAGCACCACCGACCGAAGCATGCCCCCGACATCGAAGTGCACGGTGGTCGTGCCGCTGACCGCGTCGAAGGCGTCGATCTGAACGGAGAACGGCGTCATGCCGATGCCGGCGCCGGCGCTGACCGGTCCGGTCAGCGTCGTGTCGTTGATGCGGATCACGTCGCCGTCCGCGAAATCGCCGATGAGATCCGTTCCCGAACCCACGGGTTCGATGAGGAAGAGATCGTTGCCGGCGCCGCCGTACAGCGTGTCGGACCCGTTGCCGCCCTGCAGCAGATCGTCGCCGTCGCCGCCGTACAGGATGTCGTTGCCGTTACCGCCATAGAGCGTGTCGTTTCCGGCTTCCCCGCTCAACACGTCGTCGCCGGCCCGGCCGTACAGGATGTCGTTGTCGCCACCGCCCTCCAGCGTGTCGTTTCCGTTGCCCCCGTCGAGGGTGTCGTCACCGAGAAAGCCGCCGATCCAGTCGTCGCCGTCACTGCCCGTCAGGTAATTGCCTTCGCCGTTTCCCATATGGGTGTAGTTCGACATAAAAAAAACTCCGCGGTGACGGTTAAGCTGGACTGCAATGTGACGTGTTCTGTTCCACGCCGGCGTCGAATGCGTCGAACGACCGGGGTCGAAGGCGGCGGCGAAACTGATATACTTGCTGACCGGGCACCATTTGTGGTCAACGCAAAGGTATTCCGCATCTGCGCAAGGCGCGTCAACGGACCATTTTGTACAAATTGTAACGATGCCCGCGATGCGGGTGGCGTGCCCGATTGACGATGCCGGCTTATCCGCCTTAGGGTCCGCCGTCCGCGCGCCGCCGTGTCGGGGCGGGACGTGGTGCAGGGGGAACGCGCCGACCGTGACCGAACATCCTCATACGCTCCCCCCGCAGGGGTCGGCGGCCCCGTCGGTTGGCCGGGACGGGGATGATCCGGCGCCCCTGCGCACCCTCGAGGTGCAGTCCCGCTGCCTGGCCGCCGCCGCCCTGGCCCGTGGCATTCCCCTGTCGGTCGTCCGCGCCGCCCGATCCCCGTCCCATCCGGTGCGGCAGTGGCTGCGGCTGGCGATCGGGGACCGGGTGTACGCCTACCGGGTCGGCATGCTGCTGCGCGCACCGGACGGCGCACCCTGGCGCCACGTCAACGGCGCCGCCGCCGCGATCACCACGAACAAGGCGCGGACCAAGGCCATCCTGGCCGCCGCCGGCGTGCCCGTTCCGGCCGGCGCCGTCTTCGACGCCGGCGACCTGTCCGGCGCGCTGGCCCACGCCGCCGCCGCGGGGTGTGCGCAGTGCGTCAAGCCGAACAACGGGATGAAGGGCATCATGGTCTTCCCCGGGCTAACGGACGCGGCGGCGGTCCGCACCGCGTTCGAGCGGGCCGGCAGCCGCTTCGCCCGCATCCTCGTGGAGGACAGCGTCGAGGGCGAGGTCATCCGTTTCTTCCTCGCAGGCGCACGCGCGGTGGCGGTGTCGCTCAACCGGCCGGCCAACGTGACGGGCGACGGAGCCGCCACCATCGCCCGGCTGATCGAGGCGAAGAACCGCGAGCGGGCCGTGCGCGCCCTGCCCGACCACCTGCCGATCATCGTCGACGACGACCTGCTCGGCCACCTCGCCGGGCAGGGCCTGTCGCTGGCCAGCGTGCCGGCGGCGGGCATGCGCGTGCTGCTGCGCGCCACCTCCAACGGGGCCACCGGCGCCGACAGCATCGCCTGCCCCGGCGACACCCACCCCTCCTACGCCGCGGTGGCGGAGACGGCGTGCCGGGCGATTCCCGGCCTCGTCGTGGCCGCCGTCGACATGGTCGTCGCCGACCGCGGACGCCCCGCCGCACCCGACAACCACCGGGTGCTGGAGATCAACAGCTCGCCCGGCGTCGTCCTGTACCATTACCCATGGGAAGGCGAGGCGCAGGACGTCAGCGGCGCCATCCTCGACCACCTCATCGCGCTCCCCCCATGCCCGACCGACACGACCGGCCGCCCCTGATCGGCCTGTACACCGGCTTTCGCCCGCCCCTCGACGCGGTCGAGCCCCTGCGGCTGCGCGCCCTGGCGGCGGAAGCCCTGCTGCAGGGGGCATCCTTCATGGTGTTCGCGACCGAGGACGCGGACCCGGATTCGGAAACGATCCGCGGGCTCGTCCTGGAACCGGACGGCTGGCGGGAGCGCCGGTTCCGCTTCCCGGACGTGGTCATGAACCCGATCTACGCCCGCCGCGACATCGACCATGCGGTCGAGGCGGTCCTGCGCCGGCACGCCCCCTTCACCACCCTGCGCATCGCCGACAAGATCGGCGTCGCCGCCATGCTGGAGGGGACGGCGCTGGCCCCCCACGTCATCCCCTACGCCCCGCTGGAGGCGGACCGGATCGCCGGGCGGATCGCCGACTTTCTGGCCGTCCACCGGCGCATCGTGGTGAAGCCGGCCCAGGGGCAGCGGGGCCGCGGCATCCTGTTCCTGACCGCCACCGAGAGCGGCGTCCGCCTGCGCCGCCACGCCGAGGAGGTCGACACGACGGTGGCGGCGGTGGCCGCCGACCTGCTGCCGATGCTGGACGAGGGCCGCTGGCTGATGCAGCGCCTGATCCTGTCGCGGGCGCGCGGCGACCGGTACTTCGATGTGCGCGTGCACGTGCACAAGGACAGCACCGGCGCGTGGTCCCCGGTGCGCGCGTACGTGCGCCTGTCGGAGGCCGGCCTGATGGTGTCCAACACCAGCCGCGGCGGCTACCAGGGCGACATCCACCAGTTCTTCGCCAGCCTGAAGCAGGACGCGCCGGCCCTGGTGGACCGGCTGCACCGGCTGGGCCTGGAGGTTGCCGAAACGGTCGATGGCCGGTACGGCGGCGGCATCGACGAGCTGGGCATCGACCTGCTGGTCGACGGCGCCCGCCACCCCTGGGTGGTGGAGGTCAACACCCACCCGCAGAGCCGCTACCACGAGTTCATGCGCGCCGGCCACGCCATCGCCTACGCCCGGTATCTGGCGCGGACATTCCGGGCGGCGGCCGGCGCCGTCAGCGCGACGGCCGGGCGGCCGGCTGCAGATAGTCCATGATCAGCCCGACCACGTGGTCCCGCCGGGCGGCCAGGGCGTCGGGGGATTCCAGCGCCTGGCCGGTGACCAGCGACAGGGTGTGGATGTTGGAGAAGTAGAAGTAGCTGAGCCCGACGATGGAGATCCAGAGCTGGGCCGGGTCCACGTCGGCGCGGATGGAACCTTCGGTGGCCCCGCGCTCCAGGATGTCGGCGATCATGCCGAACAGCGGTGAATGCATGGCCTGCACCGCCCCCGATCGCGCCAGATAGCGCGCCCCCATCATGTTCTCCGTGTTCAGGAGCTGGATGAAGGAGCGGTCCTCCACGAAGCTGTCGAAGGTGAACGCCACCAGGCGGCGCATCGCCGCGTCGGGCTTCAGACGCTTGAGGTCGAGCCGGCGTTCGGCCGAGCGCGCGCGGTCGTACGCCATCTCCAGCACCGCGACGTACAGCCCCTCCTTGTCGCCGAAATACTGGTAGATCATCCGCTTGTTGGCTTCCGCCGTGTCGGCGATCACGTCGATGCGCGCGCCTTCGAATCCCTTGGCCGCGAACTCCCGGTGCGCCGCCTCCAGGATGCGGGCCCGCGTGGCCTCGGCCGAACGGCGGTGGCGGACCGGCCGGGCGGCGTCCGGCGCGACGGTGGCGTCGGCGGACCCCGGGCCCGGGGCGGAGCCGGGGGCGGCAGCGGCTTTGGTGGCGGGCATCCGGATCGCCTTCTTCCTGTTCCGAACCCTCTATGGCGGCGGCGGCGGCGAACCGCAAGACCCGCGACGGCCACGATACCGACGATAGAACTAACCAGTTATTTACTTATTGACGCCGGGTCAAGCCCCGGGCAATGATGGGAGCACAAAACAATCCGGCCATCCAGCGGATTGGCCGAGGGAGGATGGACATGCTGAAAGAGAAGCTGCTCGCCCTGGGCGCTGCCGTCGGCGTCGGCGCCCTGTCCCTGTCCGTGGCGGCGACGCCGGCGTCGGCCGCGTCGTGGAAGCCGGAAAAGCCGGTGACCATCGTCGTGCCCTGGGGTGCCGGGGGCTCGACCGACCAGATCGTCCGCCTCGTGGCGGTGGAGCTGGAGAAGGAGCTGGGCCAGAAGTTCGTGATCGTCAACCAGCCGGGCGCCCAGGGCGCCATCGGCACCCGCTCGGTGATGGAAGCACCGCGCGACGGCTACACCTGGGCCTCCGGCGCGGCCAAGGACATCGGCACCTACGGCGTCAGCGGCCTGGCCGACACGAAGCTGACGGACTGGCACCTGTTCCTGGCGGTGGTCAACACCTCGGTCCTCAGCGTCAACGCCGACACCCCGTATCAAACGGCGGAGGAGCTGGTGAACGCCATGAAGGCGAAGCCCGGCACCGTCACCGTCGCCACCGCCGGCGTCAACTCCTCGGGCGGGGCCGCCGTGGCGGCGCTGAGCAACGCGCTGGGCGTCGAGGTCAAGCAGGTCACCTACGACGGCGGCAACCCCGCCACCATCGCCACCGCCGGCGGCGAGACCGTCGCCACCACCCAGCTCGCCGCCGACCAGGCGGAGATGATCCGCGCCCGCAAGATCCGGCCGCTGGCGGTGCTGGGCGGCCGCACGCTGACCCTGGACGGCGTCGGCGAGATCCCGCCGATCACCCGCTTCTATCCCGACTACCCCGTCGCCGACGACTACTTCGGCCTGTTCATTCCCAGGGGCGTGCCGCAGGAGGTGGTCGACACCGTCGCGCACATCTGGTCGAAGACCATCGACGGGTCCGAGGCGTTGCAGCGCTACGGCGCCCAGAAGGGCTCCATCCCCGCGGTGGTCATGGGTGAGGAAGCCTATGCGGCGGCCATGCCGTCCATCCAGAAGATGGCCTACGGCATGGTGGAGCGCGGCCAGGCCAAGGCCGACCCGGCGACGCTGGGCATCCCGAAGCCCTGATCCGCGGGCCGGGACAGGAGTGCGGCCATGACCGCCACGACCCCCGTGCGCACCGACGTCCGTGGCGACGTCCGCGCCGACCGCATCACCGGCGTGTTCCTCACCGCCCTGGGAATCGCCGTCACCGCCGGCGCGGTGCTGATGGACCGGCTGCCGGAGCGCGGCGTCGATCCCTGGACGGTGCCGGGGATGGTGCCGGGGGTCCTCGGCGCGACGCTGGCGGTGCTGGGCCTGGCGCTCGCCCTGCGGCGCGGCGTCCGCCGCCCCCCGCCGGCGGCGGCGGACGCCGCGGCCCCGGACGGGGACCGCCTGCGGGTGCCGCTGGTGCTCGGCCTCTGCCTCGTCTACGCGGTGGGGCTGGTCGGCCGGCTGCCCTTCTGGCTGGCCACGGCGCTGTTCGTCTTCACCTTCACCGCCGTGCTGGAGCGGGACCCCGCCGACCCGCCCGCCGCCCGCCGGCGCAAGCTGTTCGCCGCCGCCGTCCTGGCGGCGGCGACGGGTGCGGGAATCCACCTGCTGTTCCAGGACCTCTTCCTCGTCCGCATGCCGTGAGGCCCCGTGTTCGAGAGCGTCACCCCCCTGGCGAACGCCTTCGTGGCCATGGCCACGCCGGCAAGCCTTCTCAACGTCACGCTGGCGACCCTGTTCGGCATCATCATCGGCGCGCTGCCCGGCCTCACCGCCACCATGGGCATCGCGCTGCTGACGACGCTGACCTACACGCTGGCGGCCGACCAGGCCATCCTGGTGCTGATCGGCTGCTACGTCGGCGCCATCTACGGTGGCAGCCGCACGGCCATCCTGCTGAACATCCCCGGCACGCCGGCCAGCGCCGCCTCCACCCTGGACGGCTTCCCCCTGGCCCGCTCCGGGCGCGGCGGCGAGGCCATGGGGCTGGCCACCGTGTCGTCGGTGCTGGGCACCCTGGTGGGGGTGACGGCGCTGGCGGTGGTGGCGCCGGTGCTCGCCGATGTGGCGCTGGGCTTCGGCTCGTTCGAGTATTTCTGGCTGGCCGTCTTCGGCATCGTCATCGCCGGCGGCATGACCGCCTTCAACGACCCGCTGAAGGGCTGGATCGCCGGGGTGCTGGGGCTGCTGGTGGCGATGATCGGGCAGGACGGGCTGCACGCCCACGCCCGCTTCACCTTCGGCAGCACCGATCTGGCCGGCGGCATCGCGCTGATCCCGGCGCTGGTCGGCGCCTTCGGCTTCGCCGAGGTGCTCTGCGTGCTGCGCGAACGCCGGGCGGAGCTGGCGGCGCGCACCGTCGGGCGCATCATGCCGCGGCTGTCCACCCTGTGGGGCTACCGGCGGACCATCGTGCGTTCCGGCGTGATCGGCACCGGCGTCGGCATCATCCCCGGCGTGGGCGAGGACATCGGCGCCTGGGTGTCCTACGCCGCGGCGCGGCGCTCCAGCCCGGAACGGGACCGCTTCGGCAAAGGCGCCCCGGAAGGGCTGGTGGCGGCGGAGACCGGCAACAACGCCGCCATCCCCGGCGCCCTCATCCCGGCGCTGACGCTGGCGGTGCCGGGTTCGGCGCCGGCGGCGGTGCTGCTGGCGGCCATGTTCCTGCACGGCATCCGGCCGGGCCCCACCATCATGATCGAACAGCCGGAGTTCGTGTACGGCGTGGTGTGGATGGTGGTGTTCGCCACGCTGGCCATGGGCATCTTCGGCCTGCTGCTGACGCGGCCGCTGCTGCTGGTGCTGCGCATCCCGCGCGAGCGGCTGATGCCCGTGGTGTTCGTGCTGTGCGTGATCGGTCCGTACGCCATCACCCAGCGCCTGTTCGACGTGTGGGTGATGCTGGCCTTCGGGGTGATCGGCTACGTCATGCGGCGCATGGACTATCCCATGGCGCCGCTGGTGCTGGGCATCATCCTGGGCGACCTGCTGGACAAGAACCTGCGCCGTGCGCTGATGCTGGCCGACGGCGACCTGACACCGTTCCTGACGCGGCCGGTGTCCATGGTGCTGTGGGTGACGACGCTGGCCATGCTGCTGGTCGGCCTGGCGCCGGTGCGGCGCGGCGCCGGCCGCCTGGTCGGCCTGGCGTTCGGCCGGCAGGGGAGCGCGCCGTGAAGATCCACCTGTGCAACGAGGTGCTGCGCCACCTCCCCTTCGAGGCGCAGGCGGAGCGGGCGGCGGCGCTCGGCTACGACGGGCTGGAGATCGCCCCCTTCACGCTGGGCCCGGAACCGCACCGGCTGCCCGCCGGCGAGCGGCAGCGCCTGCGCCGCGCCGCGGCGGACGCCGGCCTGTCGGTGGTCGGGCTGCACTGGCTGCTGGTGACGCCGGAGGGGCTGTCGATCACCGACCCCGACGCGGCGCTGCGGCGGCGCACCGCCGCGGTGCTGGACGGGCTGGCGGAGCTGTGCGCCGACCTGGGCGGGCGGGTGATGGTCCACGGCTCCCCCCTGCAGCGCCGCCTGCCGCCCGGCGAGGACGCGGCCGCCGTGCGGCGGCGCGCCGTCGACCTGCTGGCCGGCGTGGCCGGACGGGCGGCCCGCCACGGCATCACTTGGTGCCTGGAGCCCCTGGGCCGCCATGAGGACGCCTTCGCCAACACGGTGGCCGAGGCGGCGGCCCTGGTGGAGGCCGCCGGCGTGCCGGCCCTGCGCACGATGATCGACACCGGCGCCGCCGCCCTGTCCGGCGACGAGGCGCCGGACGCCCTGGCGCGGCGCTGGGTGCCGCGGGGGCTGATCGGCCACGTCCAGGTGAGCGACCGCAACCGCCGCGGTCCCGGCGAGGGCGGCGACCGCTTCGCCCCGCTGCTGCGCGCGCTCAGGGACACCGGCTACGCCGGGGCGATCAGCGTCGAGCCCTTCGTCTACCAACCCGACGGCGAGGCGGTGGCCGCCCGCTGCATCGGCTATCTGCGCGGCATCCTCGACGCCCTGGATACGGAGACCCCATGAGGGAAAGCCCGGCAACCGCCCCGCGCCTGTCCGTCACCGCCGTCGCGCTGTACGAACGGCCCGTGCGCCTGCGCATCCCCTTCCGCTTCGGCATCATCACCCTGACCGAGACCGCCCAGGCGTACGTGCGCATCCGCATCCGCCTGGAGGACGGGCGCACGGCCGAGGGCATGGCGGCCGAGCTGATGGTGCCGAAGTGGTTCGACAAGGACCCGGCGCTCAGCGGCCCCGACACGGTGGACCAGCTCCGCGCCGTGCTGCGGCGGGCGGGCGCCGCGTACGCGGACGGCGTCGCGCGGACGGCGTACGGCCATTCCCTGGCGCACCGCGACGCGGTCACCGGCGTGCCGCCGCTCGCCGCCGGGTTCGGGGCGGCGCAACTGGACAAGGCGGTGCTGGACGCGCTGGGCCGCGCGCTGGGCCTGTCGGCGGCCGATCTGGTGCGCCGCAACCTGGTCGGACTCACCACCGCAGAGGCCGCACCCGATCTGGCCGGCTTCGACCCGCCGGCCTTCCTGGCCGGCCTGGCCCCGGCACCGGCCATCGCCGCCCGCCACACGGTGGGGCTGGTCGATCCCGTCACCGCGGCGGAGATCCCGCCCGGCGGCCGGGTCGACGACGGGCTGCCCCACAGCCTGGAGGAGGTGGTGGCGGCCTACGGGCACCGGCACTTCAAGGTGAAGGTGTCCGGCGACGCCGCCGCCGACCTGGACCGGCTGGCCCGCATCGCCGCCGTGCTCGACCGCATCCCCGACCCGATCCTGGTGACGCTCGACGGCAACGAGCAGTACGCCACGGCGGAGGATATCCTGGAGCTGTGGCGTCGCATCGGCGAGACGCCGCGGCTGGCCCGCTTCGCCGCCGCCACCGCCTTCATCGAACAGCCCGTCGCCCGCGCCCGCACCTTCGCAGAGCCGGTGCACGCGCTGGCCGCCCATCGTCCCGTCATCATCGACGAGGCGGACGGCACCCCCGACGCCTTCGTGCGGGCGCTGGCGCTGGGATACACGGGCGTGTCCAGCAAGGCGTGCAAGGGGCTCTACAAATCCCTGCTCAACGCCGCGCGCTGCGCCCTTTGGAACGCCGAAGAGGGCACGCGGCGACACTTCCAGTCGGCCGAGGACCTGACGACGCAGGCCGGGCTCGGCGTGCAGCAGGACCTGGCGCTGGTGGCCCTGCTCGGGCTGACGCACGTGGAGCGCAACGGCCACCACTACGTGGACGGGTTCGGCACGGCGCCGCAGGCGGAGGCCGACGCCTTCCTGGCCGCCCACCCGGACCTCTACGAGCGCCGCAACGGGCGCGTGCGGCTGCGCATCGCCGACGGGCGGATCGCCCTCGGCTCCCTGTGGGGGCCGGGCTTCGCCGCGGGCGCCCATCCGCAAACCGAAGGGATGGCACCTCTGGCCCCCGGCCGTTGACGGCGGCCGCGCCATCCTGTATTCATCATCTATGTAACTAACAAGTTACTTACTTATAACACGGGCGAGGGAGTGAGGCGGACATGGCTCAGCGACGACTCGGGATCATCATGCACGGCGTCACGGGGCGCATGGGGATGAACCAGCACCTCATCCGCTCCGTCCTGGCCATCCGCGCGCAGGGCGGCGTCACCCTGTCCGACGGGTCGCGGGTCGTGCCCGACCCCATCCTGGTCGGCCGCAACGCCGACAAGGTGCGCGAACTGGCCCAGCGCCACGGGGTGGAGCGGTGGAGCGGCGACCTGGACGAAGCCCTCGCCAACCCCGACGACGCCATCTTCTTCGACGCGGGCACCACGCAGATGCGCCCGGCCCTGCTGGAGCGGGCGATTCGGGCGGGCAAGCACGTCTATTGCGAGAAGCCCATCGCCACCGGCCTGGACGAGGCCATGCGCATCGTCCGCCTGGCGCGGGAGGCCGGGGTGAAGAACGGCACGGTGCAGGACAAGCTGTTCCTGCCCGGCCTGCAGAAGCTGCGCATGCTGCGCGACAGCGGCTTCTTCGGCCGCATGCTGTCGGTGCGCGGCGAGTTCGGCTACTGGGTGTTCGAGGGCGACTGGCAGCCGGCCCAGCGCCCGTCGTGGAATTACCGCAGCGAGGACGGCGGCGGCATCATCCTCGACATGATCTGCCACTGGCGCTACGTGCTGGACAACCTGTTCGGCGCGGTGAAGAGTCTGTCCTGCCTGGGCGCCACCCACATCCCGCAGCGCCGGGACGAACAGGGGCGTCCCTATGACGCCACCGCCGACGACGCCGCCTACGCCACGTTCGAGCTGGAGGGCGGCGTCATCGCCCAGATCAACTCGTCCTGGACGACGCGGGTCTACCGCGACGACCTCGTCACCTTCCACGTGGACGGCACCCACGGCTCCGCCGTCGCCGGGCTGACCGACTGCGTGATCCAGCCGCGCCAGGGCACGCCGCGCCCGGTGTGGAACCCGGACGAGAAGCAGACCATCGACTTCTACCGCACCTGGCAGCCGGTGCCCGACAATCAGGTCTGCGACAACGGCTTCAAGGTGCAGTGGGAGATGTTCATCCGCCACGTGGCGGAGGACGCCCCCTACGCCCATGGCCTGATCGAGGGCGCCAAGGGCGTCCAGCTGGTGGAATGCGCCATGCAGAGCTGGCGCGAGCGTCGCTGGGTCGACGTGCCGGCGCTGACCGTCTGAACCGGAGACCCCCGCCATGGACATCACCCTGCGCCTGCCGCGCGCCGACCGCACGCTGGAATCCTACCGGCTCTCCCCGCCGCGGGGCTTTCCGGCCCGCACCGAGCGGCCGCTGACCCGCGTCGCCTTCGCCGCCGCCCACACCGTGGCCGACCCGCTGGCCGACGCCGACCCGTGGCTGGACGCCGCCATCGACTGGGACCGCACCATCGCCTTCCGCGAGCATCTGTGGGACCTGGGGTTCGGCGTCGCCGAGGCCATGGACACCGCCCAGCGCGGCATGGGGCTGGACTGGCCGGCCTCGCTGGAGCTGATCCGCCGCTCCCTGGACGCCGCCCGGCCGCGCGGCGGACTCGTGGCCTGCGGCGTCGGCACCGACCACCTGGCACCCGACGATGCCCGCGGCATCGACGACGTCATCCGCGCCTACGAGGAGCAGGCGGAAGCGGTGGAGGCGCTGGGCGGGCGCATCATCCTGATGGCGTCGCGGGCCCTGGCGCGTGTGGCGCGCGGGCCGGACGACTACCTGCGGGTCTACGCCCATGTCCTGGGGCGCGTGCGCGAACCGGTGATCATCCATTGGCTGGGCGCCATGTTCGACCCGGCTCTGGCCGGCTACTGGGGCAGCGACGACCCGGACGCCGCCATGGACACGGCCGTGTCCATCATCAACGACTTCGCGTCCAGGGTGGACGGGGTGAAGATCTCCCTCCTCGACAAGGACAAGGAGATCGCCATGCGCCGGCGGCTGGCGCCGGGGGTGCGCATGTACACCGGCGACGACTTCAACTACGCCGAGCTGATCGCCGGCGACGGGGCCCATCACTCCGACGCGCTGCTCGGCATCTTCGACGCCATCGCCCCGGCGGCGGCAGCGGCCCTGGCGGCCCTGGCGGAGGGCCGGGAGGACGTCTTCCACGACATCCTCGGGCCGACGGTGCCCCTGTCCCGCCACATCTTCCGCGCCCCCACCCGCTTCTACAAGACGGGGGTGGTGTTCATGGCCTACCTGAACGGCCACCAGGACCATTTCACCATGATCGGGGGCCAGGAGAGCGCCCGTTCCACCCTGCATCTGGCGGCGCTGTTCCGCCTGGCCGACCGGGCCGGGCTGCTGCGCGACCCCGCCGCCGCCGCCGCCCGCATGCGCGCGGTGCTGGCGGTGCGCGGCGTGGACGCGGGCTGACGGGAGGGGCCGGACATGCGCGACTTCTCGGGCGATCACCGCTGGCTGTCCGTCAACACCGCCACGGTGCGCCGGCAAGGGAACCTGGCGGCCATCATCGACGCCTGCGCGCGCCACGGCATCCGCGCCGTCTCCCCCTGGCGCGACCAGGTGGCGGCGATCGGATTGGAGCGGGCGGTGCGGGCGCTGCGCGACGCGGGGCTGGAGCTGTCGGGCTACTGCCGCGGCGGCATGTTCCCGGCCGACGCCGAGCGGCGGGCCGAGGTGCGCGACGACAACCGCCGCGCGGTGGACGAGGCGGCGGCGCTGGGCGCCCCCTGCCTGGTGCTGGTGGTCGGCGGGCTGCCGCAGTTCTCGCGCCCCGGCTGCCGCCCCGACAAGGACCTGGGCGCCGCCCGGGCCCGGGTGGAGGACGGCATCGCCGAGCTGCTGGAGTACGCCCGCGGCGCCCGTATGCCCCTGGCGATCGAGCCGCTGCACCCCATGTACGCCGCCGACCGCGCCTGCGTGAACACGCTGCGCCACGCCCTCGACCTGTGCGACCGGCTGGACCCGGACGGCGGCGGCGCGCTGGGGGTGGCGGTGGACGCCTACCACGTGTGGTGGGACGACGATCTGGACGCCCAGATCGCCCGCGCCGGCCGGCGCCGGCTGCTGGCCTTCCACGTCTGCGACTGGCTGGTGCCGACCACCGACCTGCTGAACGACCGTGGCATGATGGGAGACGGCGTCATCGACCTGCCGCGCCTGCGCGCCCGCGTCGAGGCCGCCGGCTTCGCCGGGTTCGCGGAGGTGGAGATCTTCTCCGAGCGCTGGTGGGCGCTGCCCATGGACGAGGTGCTGGCCACCTGCATCGGGCGCCACCGCACGGCCGTCTGAACCGCACGGTGGTGTGTGAGGGACGGGGCAGCGGCCTGTTGACGGGGGGATGCCACCCCGTCAACAGGCCGGAGCATTGCCATGACCGACCCCGCAAACCCCGACCCCCGCACGGACCGCCGACCGCCCGGCTCCGCCGGCCGGCCGATCTCCGCGGAGAAGGCCCGCGGCGGCCGCATCATCCTGAACACACCGGCACGGCGCGCCGTCTTCATCGGCGGACTGGTCGGTTTCGTCCTGCTGACCTTTCTCGGACTGGTGGTTGCCTGACGAAGCGCCGTCATGCGACGTCGCATGACGGCCCTCCCGGCGCCCTGCCCTGCTCTCCCATCCCGCCGCTACTGCAATCATTGCGGATGGCCCGGATTTTGTCCTTTCCGCCGCACCGGATCGGCAACATGGCGCGCACCCTCGACGCCGATCGATTTGTCCTGTATTTGAGCGACGCCCGCCGGCCGGCAGCGGCCGCGACGGGTGTGGGGATGGCCATGGGTGCTGCGGATGACCAACGAACACAAGCCCGGCCACCGCCGGGTCGCCTTCCCGGCCCTGGTCGCGCTGCTGGTGCCGCTGCTGACACCCGCGGCTGTCTTTGCCGCTGACGGACCGGTCGGTCGGACGGCGGCGGGAACCCTGTCCGGCCTGATGGGGCTCAGCCTGGAAGAGTTGATGTCGCTGGAGGTCACGGTGACCTCGGCGGCCAAGCGCCCGCAGCGCATGGGTGACACCGCAGCGGCCATGTTCGTGCTGACCGGGGAGGAGATCCGCCGGTCTGGCGCCACCTCGATCCCCGATGCGCTGCGCCTGGTGCCGGGGGTGCAGGTCGCCCGCATCAGCTCCAACCGCTGGTTCGTCACGGCGCGGGGCTTCGGCGGCAGTGACGCCAACAAGCTGCTGGTGCTGATCGACGGCGTCAGCTCCTACACCCCGTTGTTCTCGGGCATCCTGTGGGGACGCGAGGGCGTCTTCCTGGAGGATGTGGAACGCATCGAGGTCATCCGCGGTCCCGGTGCCGCCCTGTGGGGCGCCAACGCCGTCAACGGCGTCATCAACATCGTCACCAAGCCCGCCGCGGCGACCACCGGCGGGCTGGTCAGCGCGACCGTCGGCACGCAGGAGCGCGGCTCGATCGGGGCGCGCTACGGCGGCCGGCTGGGCGACGCCGGACACGCGCGCATCTACGCCGAGGGAACGGCGCGCGACGCCGGCGGGGCCGACTCCCCCGGTTCGGGTGAGGACCACAGCCGGTTCGGACGCGCCGGCTTCCGGGCGGATCTGGAGCTGTCGCCGCGGGACCGGCTGACGGTGCAGGGCGACATGTTCCACGGCACGGCCGACGACGCCACTTACGCCCCGCTGCTGACGCCGCCCTATGTCCGCATGGTGCGTGCCGACATGGTCTCCGGCAACGCCAACGTGCTGGGCCGCTGGCGGCGCACCCTGGCGCCCGCCTCGCACCTGTTGGTCCAGGGCTATTACCAGCACAGCACCTTCCGCGGCCGTCTCGGCAATTTCCGTGAGCAGACCGTCGACGTGGAAGCGGAGCACCGCTTCGCCCTGAGCGAACGCGACGATTTCATCTGGGGCATGGGCGCACGCTGGTACCGCAGCGACATCGAGGATGGCCTGATCTCCGCGCGCGGAACGACGCGCACCTCCACCCTGTTCAGCGTGTTCGCCCAGAACGAGCACACCCTGGTCCCCGACCGGCTGAAGTTGACCGCGGGGGCCAAGGCCGAGTACCGGGAGACCACCGGGCTGGAATTGCAACCGACCGTACGTGCCGTGTGGACGCCCCATGAGGATCATGTGGTGTGGGCGGCGGTATCGCGCGCCGTGCGCACCCCGTCGCGCGCCGAACAGGACTTCGTGGGCGTCCAGCAGGTCATCCCCACCGGCCGCCTGCCCCTGGCGATCGCGCTGACCGGCAGCGAGGACCTGGCGTCCGAAAAGGTGGTCGCCTACGAGGTGGGCTACCGCGTGCAGCCGGTGGCGTCGGTGTCGCTGGACGTGGCCGCCTTCTACAACACGTACACCGACCTGCGCGGCTTCCGGGTCGGCGCTCCGGCGCCCGTGCGGATGCCGGTGCCGCACCTGCTGCTGCCGGTCAGCGCCGCCAACTCCCTGGAGGGCGAGACGTACGGGGTCGAGGTGGCCGCGGAGTGGGATGTCCGTCCGGGCTGGCGCCTGCGCGGAGCATACAGCGCCCTGAAGATGCACATCCGCAACAAGGACGGCTCCGCCGCCGGACCCGCCCGGCTTGCCGAATCCGGCAGCCCGGCTCACCAGGTGATCCTGCGGTCCTCCCACGACCTGGGGTCCGGCGTGCAGCTCGACCTGACGGCCCGCGCCGTCGACGATCTGGGCGACGGCATCATCAGCGGCTACGCCGCGCTGGACGTAAGCCTCGCCTGGCATCCCACCGAGCAATGGGAACTGGCGCTGGTCGGCCAGAACCTGATCGGACCCGAACGGATGGAGGCGACCCCCGGGGTCATCGACCTGACGCCCAGCCGGGTGCAGAGAGGTGTCTACGCCCGCGTGATCCGGCGATTCTGACCGGCGACGGGCGGGGATGATGAGAACCGCGGCCAATCATCAGGACAGTCCGGCCCGACGCGCCCGCATCCCGAAGCGTGCGGGGACGCTGCTGGCGGCCCTGCTGCTGGCGGTGGCCGGCGCCCGCGACGGTGCGGCGCAGGATGCGGCGGTGGAAGAGTACGAAGTGAAGGCCGCCTTCGTGTACAATTTCGCCAAGTTCGCGACCTGGCCGCCCGCCGCCTTCACCGGACCGGACGCGCCGCTGGTGCTGTGCGTCGCCGGGGGCAACCCGTTCGGCCCGGCGCTGGGGGCGCTGCACCACCGGCCGGTGGGCGACCGTCATCTGGCGGTGCGCGAGATCGCGGACGCCGCGTTCGCAGCGGAGGACGCCGTGGCCTGTCACCTCCTGTTCATCGCCCGGGCGGCGGTGGAGCGCTGGACCGCCGTCGCCGGTGCCCTGAGGGGCCGGCCGGTCCTGACCATTGCCGACAGCGACGGCTTCACGCACCGGGGCGGGATCATCAATCTGTACATCGCCGACGGCCGCGTCCGCTTCGAGGTCAACCGCGACGCCCTGGCGCGCAGCGGCGTGACGCTCAGCTCGCAGGTGCTGCGGCTGGCCCGCATCGTGGAGGATGCGCCATGATCGCCCGGATGCTGCGCAACCGCCCGATCGCCCAGAAGCTGATCGCGATCATGCTGCTGGTGTGCAGCGTCGGCATCGTCGGGACGGCGGTGGCGCTGGGATTCGACGTCGTCGCCATGATGCGCCGCCACGCCGTGGAGGAGGTGGACGGGGTGGCCCGGGTGATGGCCAGCAACCTCGCGGCCCCCCTGACCTTCGGCGATCCCGAGGCGGCGGCGGACACCCTGTCGGCCCTGCTGGCGCAGACCCACATCCGGGCGGGCCGGGTGGTCGACCGGTCCGGGCGGGTGCTGGCCGCCTTCACGCCGCCCCGGGGGGTGCCGATGGCGCCGGTCGACGGTCCCGTCAGGGCCGAGGAACGCATCGACGGCGACACGCTGACGGTGACCCTGCCGGTGGTCCACGACGGCGAACTGCTGGGCCATGTGACCATCGTGTCGGACCTGAGCCGGCTGACCGACCGGTTGCAGCGCTACACCGTCACGGCGACAGTGATCGCCGCGGTCGCGCTGCTGGCGGCAGCGCTTTTGTCGCTGGTGCTGCAACGGGTGATCTCGCGGCCGATCCGCGAGCTGCAGGCGGCCATGGCGCGCATCGCCGCCGGCAACGACTACTCCGTGCGCGTGCCCGCCAGCGGCCGCGACGAGCTGGGGCTGCTGATCGGCGGGTTCAACGGCATGCTCTCCCAGATCGAGCAGCGCGACCGTGCCCTGGCCCACCACCGCGCCACCCTGGAGCAGGAGGTGGCGGCCCGCACCGCCGCCCTCACCGCCGCCAACCGCGAGCTGGAGGCCACCGTCGCCGACCTGCGCGCGGCCAAGGAGGCGGCCGAGCTGGCCAGCCGCGCCAAGTCCCAGTTCCTGGCCAACATGAGCCACGAGATCCGCACGCCCATGAACGGGACACTGGGCATGCTGGAGCTGCTGCTGGACACGGCGCTGGACCCCCGCCAGCGCCATTATGCCGAAACCGCCCGGACGTCAGGTGTCACCCTGCTCGGCCTCATCAACAGCGTTCTGGACCTGTCCAAGATCGAGGCGGGCAAGCTGGAGCTGGAAACCATCCCCTTCGACCTCCACCACCTGGTGGAGGAGGTGACCGACGCCTTCGCCCCGCGGGCCCTGGCCAAGGGGATCGAACTGGCCAGCCTGGTCGAACCCGACGTGCCCGCGCCGCTGGAGGGTGACCCCAACCGGCTGCGCCAGATCCTGGTCAACCTGGTGGGGAATGCCGTCAAGTTCACCGACAAGGGGGAGGTGGTCGTGCGCGCGGCGGTGGCCGCCGCCGATGCGGAGGGTGTCACCCTGGAGATCACGGTGCGCGACACCGGCATCGGCATCGCGCCGGCGGTGCGCGACCACATCTTCGACGCCTTCGCCCAGGCGGACGGGTCGACCACGCGGCGATACGGCGGCACCGGGCTCGGCCTCACCATCGCCCGCGACCTGGCGCGCATGATGGGCGGCGGGCTGGAGCTGGACAGCGAGCCGGGCCGGGGCTCCACCTTCCGCGTGCGCCTGCGCTGCCGCCGGGGTGCGGGTACGGGCAGCGGGATGCCGGCACCGGCGCGCCTGGCCGGCCGGCGCGTGCTGGTGGTGGACGACAACGCCACCAACCGGGAGATCCTGACGCGCATGCTGGCCGGCCGGGGTGCGGTGCCCGACGGCGCCGAGGGCGGCCGGGAGGCCCTGGCCCTGATCGCCGCCGCCGAGGCGCAGGGGAGCCCCTACGCCTTCGCCCTGCTGGACCGCACCATGCCGGGCATGGACGGCGTGGCCCTGGCCGCCGCCATCCGGGCCCGGCCGGCGTCGGCGACCATGCCGCTGATCCTGCTGACGTCGGTCGACGCGCCCGACCTGCCCCACGAGGCCCGCCTGTTCACCCGCCGGCTGCAAAAGCCGGTGCGCCAGTCCCACCTGCTCGCCACCCTGGCCGACCTGCCCGCCGCCGACGCGCCGGCTCCCCCGGCCGCGGCCGCGGAGCCGGTCCCGCCGGCGGCCGCGGCCGCGCCCGGCCGCAGCCGCGGCCGGGTCCTGTTGGTGGAGGACAACGCGATCAACGCCGAGGTGACGGGGGCGCTGCTGCGCAGCTTCGGGTGCGAGGTCGCCATCGCCCGCGACGGCGTGGAAGCCATCGAGGAGTGGCGGCGCGGCGGCTACGCGCTGATCCTGATGGACTGCCAGATGCCGCGCATGGACGGCTATGAGGCGACGCGGCGCATCCGCGCCATGGAGGCGGAGCAATCCCCCGGCGGCGACCGCCAGCGCATCGTCGCCCTGACCGCCAACGTGCTGACCGAGGACCGCGACGCCTGCCTGGCCGCCGGGATGGACGACCACCTGGGCAAACCGGTGACCCGCGAGGACATCGGCCGCATGCTCGCCCGCCATCTCGACCCCGCCCCGGCGTCCGGGAGGCCGGACGCACGTCCCGGGGCGCCGCTGCGTGTGCTGCTCGCCGAGACCGACCCGCTGATCCGGCGCCTGACCGGGGAGTATCTGCGGCGCCTGGGGCACGCCGTGACGATCGCGGCCGACGGTGCCGACGCCGTGGCCGCGGCCGGACGGGGGGACGTCGACGTGGTGTTGATCGACCTCGGCATGGCGGGCATGAACGGCTTCGCCGTCACCGCCGCCATCCGCGCCCTGCCCGACCCGCAGCGCCGCATTCCCGTCATCGCCATGAGCGCCAGCGCGTCGGCCGACACCGCCGACATGTGCCGGGCCGCGGGCATGGACGGATGCCTGACCAAACCGGTCACGCCGGCCTCCCTGAAGGCCGCCCTGACCGGCGCCGGCAGCGGCGATGCACGGCCCCCTGCCCCGCGCCGGGTCGACGCGTCCCATCTGACGGCGCTGGGTGCGGCACTGGGGAGCGACCGGCTGCGTGCCCTGGTGGCCGAATACGGGCGGACCGCACGGGCCGCGGTCAACGCGATGTCCGACGCCCTGGCCATCGGCGACGCGGCGGTGGTGCGCGCGGCGTCCCACGATCTGCGGACTCAGTCCGGCAACCTGGGGCTTCCCGTGGTGTCGGAACTGGCCCGCATCATCCACAGCGCCGCCGGGGAGGGCGACCCCGACCCGGGCACGGCGGTGCTGCCGCTGCTGCGCAGCGAACTGGACGCAGCGCTGGCCGAGGTGACCCGACGCGTTGAACGGGAAACCGCGGCGCCGGCCTGACGGCGGGCCGGCCCTGTCACAGGAACGCGGACGCCAGCGCCGGCGGGCGGGACAGGGTGTGGGCCATCATCTCCAGGGCCATGCGGACCTCCGCCGCGCAGCAGCCGCCGAGGCCGATGCGCACCGCCTCCGGCGGTGGGCCGGACACGGTGAAGGCGTCGCTGACCACGATGCCGATGGTGGAGGTGCGCATCGTCGCCGCAAAGGTGGAGCGGCTCCAGTCGTCGGGCAGGCGCAGCCAGAAATGGAAGGCTTCGGGGGCGGAGCGGGGCTTGGGTGTCGGCAGTATGCCGCGCGCGAGAACCTGCCGGGCCGCGGATTCCGCACGCACGGCGGCGAGGATGGCGTCCGCCGTGCCGTCGGTGATCCAGCGCGTGGCCAGCGCCACCGTCAGGGGCGACGCCATCACCGTGGTGGCGCGCAGATGCGCCGAAAGCTGCCAGATGCGGCGGGCCTCGGGCACCACCAGATAGGCCACGCGCAGGCCGGCACCCAGGCTTTTCGCCAGGCCGCCGATGTAGAAGACGATGTCCGGGGCCAGCGCCGCCAGCGGCGGCGGACCGTCGACCGGCAGGGCGCCGTAGGCGTCGTCCTCGACGATGGTGACGCCGTGGCGCCGCGCCACCTCGATCAGCGCCGCCCGCCGCTCGGCCGGCAGGGATATGGTGGTGGGGTTCTGGAGCGTCGGGTTGCAGTACAGGACCTTCGGCGCGCGCGTCCGGCAGACCTCGGCGAAGGCATCGGGCAGGATGCCGTCCCCGTCCATCGGCAGGCCGATCAGCTCCAGCCCCGACTGCGCCGCCAGAGCCCGCAGGCCGGGGTAGGTCAGCGCCTCGGCACAGATGACGTCGCCCGCCTTGGTCAGCGATCCCAGCACGGCCAGCAGGGCTGCGTGCGTGCCGGGGCAGACCAGGAGCCGCTCCACCGGCGCCGGCAGCCCGCGCCGGGCCAGCCAGTCGGCCCCGGCCTGCCGCTCCTCCGGTGAACCGCCGAACTCCTGGTAGCGCAGGAGATCGACGAGATCCTCGCCCACCTCGGCCCAGCCCTGCCGCATGCGGGCGATCAGGGCGGGGTCTTCGATCTCCGGAGGCAGGTTCATCGAGCGGTCGGCCGCCCGGCGCGGCGTGCCGGTGCGCACCGGCGCCGGCGCCGCGGGCCCGGGAACGGCCGCCGCCGGCGTCTCCGGCGGGCGCACGAAGGTGCCGGCGCCCACGCGCGATTCGACCAGCCCGCGCCGCTGCGCCTCGTTGTAGCCGCGGGCGACGGTGGTGAAGTCCACATCCAGAGCTTCCGCCAGCGTGCGCTGTGGCGGCAGCCGGTCGCCGGGGGCCAGCCGGCCCCGGCGCAGGTCATCGGCGATGGCATCGGCGATCGCCACGTAGCGCGGCTTGTCGCTGCCACGGATCAGGGAAAGCCAGGGGTGGGTCGGCTGGGTCATGCGAGCAACGATAGCCTAACAGTGAATGCAGTCAATCGGCTTCGGGTCTATGGATGCAATTTGGGCATTGATCATTCGGGCAGCACGCCCCTCCCGCATCGGCGCGCCATCCTAGCCGCAGATTCGGTCCGCCGCAATCATCCGCGGAAAGCGCGACAAAATGCTTGGAAAGCATGGAGTTTTGCCGGGCGCGGCGGGGTGCGGTGCGGCCGTTGTCGCGCCCCGTGCGGGCGCCGGACCCATCCGGAAAACTGCACAATATGCAGTCAAATACCCGAGCCGCCCAAAATTTGACCTGACGTGGCCTAAACTGCGGGCCCGGCACACCGTCCATACCCCCATCTGAAATGCGGTCTTTGATCGGAAAATTGATGCGTCTTCGGCCTCATTAGAATGCAGTCATGTTCGGAAAATGACTGGCACGGTGCTTGCTGAACGTCCGGTGGCCTGCCGCACGGCCGGGGCCCGACATCAGGAGAGGAGAGAGACCCATGCCTGCCGTTACCAAGCCGCACAACCAGAAGGGCGATTTTCTGGTCGACTACGAGGAGAAGGTCTTCGAGGACGTCAAGGCCGAACCGGGTGAGCTGGCGCTCGTCACCTTCCACACCGTGGCGTTCGAAGGGTCGATCGGTCTCGTCAACCTGCTCCAGGCGACGCGCCTTCAGCGCAAGGGGTTCGAGACGTCGATCCTGCTGTACGGCCCCGGCGTGACGCTGGGCGTGCAGCGCGGCTTCCCGACCCTGGGCGACGAGGCGTTTCCCGGCCACCAGGCGATGAACAAGCAGATGGTCAAGTTCATGGAGGAGGGCGGCAAGGTCTACGCCTGCCGCTTCGCGCTCCAGGCGCTCTATGGCCACGGCGAGGGCTCGCTCATCCCCGGCATCCGCCCGATCAGCCCGCTGGACGTGCTCGACATCGTGCTGCTCCACCGCAAGGCCAACGCCTTCATCCTCAACACCTGGACCCTGTAGGCGGCCGGCGGAGGGCGGATCCATGACGGAGAAGCGAACGGTCCGGGTGGCGGCGGTGCAGATCGCCCCCGACCTGGACAGCGCCGACGGCACGGTCGACCGGGTGTGCCGGGCCATCGCGGAGGCGGCGGGCAAGGGGGCGGCCCTGGTCGTGTTCCCCGAGACCGTCGTCCCCTACTATCCCTACTTCTCCTTCGTGCGTCCGCCGGTCCTGGCGGGGGCCGACCACCTGACGCTTTACGAGCGCGCGGTGGTCGTGCCCGGGCCGGTGACCGATACCGTCGCCGCCACGGCCCGTGCCCACGGGATCGTGGTGGTGCTCGGCGTCAACGAGCGCGACCACGGGTCCCTCTACAACACCCAGCTCGTCTTCGACGCCGACGGCCGGCTGCTGCTGAAGCGGCGCAAGATCACGCCGACCTATCACGAACGGATGATCTGGGGCCAGGGCGACGGCGCCGGGCTGGCCGTGGTGGACAGCGCGGCGGGACGCATCGGGGCGCTGGCCTGCTGGGAGCACTACAACCCCCTGGCCCGCTACGCCCTGATGGCCCGGCACGAGGAGATCCATGTCGCACAGTTCCCGGGATCGCTCGTCGGCGACATCTTCGCCGACCAGATCGAGGTGACGATCCGCCACCACGCGCTGGAGTCCGGCTGCTTCGTCGTCAACGCCACGGGCTGGCTGACCGACACCCAGATCGCGGGGATCACCGCCGACCCGACGCTTCAGAAGGGCCTGCGCGGCGGCTGCATGACCGCCATCATCTCGCCGGAGGGGCGCCACGTCGTGCCGCCGCTGACCACGGGGGAGGGCATCCTCGTGGCCGATCTCGACATGGCCCTGATCACAAAGCGCAAGCGGATGATGGATTCCGTCGGTCACTACGCCCGGCCGGAGCTGCTGTCCCTGGTGCTCGACGACCGCCCGGCCCGCCCGATGACCACCGCCGCGCGCCCGGCCGCGCCGCGGACCGAACAGGAGACGACCGACCATGACGACGCCCGCAGCCCCCTCGCCGTCTTCCCCGCCGGCGTCCGGCCAACTGATCCCGGAGCTGCAATCCTTCGGCATAAGGCTGGCTGACCCGCGAGCCGGCGCGCCGAGCCGGCGCGGCGGGGCCGGGCCCAGCGACCACAAGGCGGTCATCATCGACGGCCGCGCGGTCATGGTGCCGGTCCACACGGCGGGCGCCTTCCGGTCGCCCTTCCTGGCCGAGGCGCCGGACGCCGACGGCACGGCGCTGGTGCGGCGCGACGGCGCGCCGGTCGGGCGCATCCGCTTCCCCGGCCAGCCGCGCTTCTACGCGCTGCAGACCATGGACGGCATCCCCTATTCGAAGATCGCCGTGCTGCACGGGGCCGACGTGCTGGCAACCACCGTGCTGCAGACCTGCATCCGCTATCAGAGCCGGACCAGGACCTGCCGGTTCTGCGCCATCGGCCAGTCGCTGGCCGCCGGGCGGACCATCGCCCGCAAGACGCCGGAGCAACTGGCCGAGGTGGCGCGCGCCGCCGTCCTGCTCGACGGCGTCCGGCACATGGTCATGACCACCGGAACGCCGGCCACGTCGGACCGCGGGGCGGCCATCCTGTGCGACAGCGCCGCGGCGGTGAAGGCCGCGGTGGACCTGCCGATCCAGGGCCAGTGCGAGCCGCCGGATGACGACGCCTGGTTCACCCGCATGCGCGACGCCGGCATCGACGCGCTGGGCATGCATCTGGAGGCGGTGACGCCGGAGGTGCGGGCCCGCATCATGCCCGGTAAGGCCGGCGTCCCCCTGGAGCGCTATTACGCCGCCTTCCGGGCCGCCGTGCCGGTCTTCGGCCGGGGGCAGGTGTCCACCTACATCCTGGCCGGGCTCGGCGACAGCCGCGCCGCGATCCTGGACATGGCGGAGCGGCTGATCGCCATGGGCGTCTACCCCTTCGTGGTGCCGTTCGTCCCCGTCACCGGCACCCCGCTGGAAGACCATCCCCCGCCGGACGCCACCTTCATGCGCGACCTGCTGGCCCCCATCGGCGCGATGCTGAAGGCCGCGGGCATGCGCTCGTCCGACAGCAAGGCCGGCTGCGGCAAATGCGGCGCCTGCTCCTCCCTCGCCAGCTTCGAGGCGTGAGACGCCGCCCGCGCCCGCGCCCCCGTTCCGGAGAATGCCATGTCCCCCTCCGCCGCCAGCCGCCCCGTGCCCCACCACCCCGTCGTCATCGTCGGCGGCGGCCAGGCCGGGCTGTCCGTCAGCTACCACCTGAAGGCCCTTGGCATCGATCACGTCATCTTCGAGAAGAACCGGATCGGCCATTCCTGGCGGGAGGACCGCTGGGACAGCTTCTGCCTCGTCACCCCGAACTGGCAGTGCCGGCTTCCGGACTTCCCCTACGCCGGTCCCGACCCCAAGGGGTTCATGCTGAAGGACGAGATTGTCGCCTACATCGAGGCGTTCGCCCGCCGCTTCGACCCGCCGGTGCGCGAGGGGGTGGCGGTGCGCCGCGTGTCGCGCCGGGACGGCGGCCGCGTGCTGGAGGTGGAGACGAGCGCCGGCACCGTCACCGCCGACCACCTGGTGGTCGCCACCGGCGGCTACGACATCCCCATCGTCCCGCCCTTCGCCCACGCCCTGGCGGCGTCCGTCACGCAGGTCCATTCCGTGCACTACCGCAATCCCGACCGGTTGCCGCCGGGCGAGGTGCTGGTCGTCGGCTCCGGCCAGTCGGGCGTGCAGATCATGGAGGATCTCCATCTCGCCGGCCGCACGGTCCATCTCTGCGTCGGCCCGGCCCCGCGCTCGCCGCGCCGGTACCGGGGCAAGGACGCCACGGAGTGGCTGATGGAGATGGGCTACTACAAGCTGACCATCGACCGCCATCCGCTGGGTGAGCGGGCGAAGGAGAAGACCAACCACTATATGACCGGCCGCGCCGGCGGGCATGAGATCGACCTGCGCCGCTTCGCGCTCGACGGGGTGTCGCTCTACGGCAGCCTGGCGGGGATCGACGGCACCGTGCTCCGCTTCGCCGACGATCTCGAACGCAACCTCGACGATGCGGACGAGGTGTACGTGTCGATCCGGCGCGACATCGACGCGTACATCGCGAAGAACGGCATCGACGCGCCGGAGGAGCCGCCCTTCCTGCCCGTGTGGACGCCGCGCGCCACACCGACCGAAATCGACTGTGCGGCGGCCGGGATCACCGCCATCGTCTGGGCCATCGGCTTCCGGCCCGACTATTCCTGGATCGACCTGCCGGCCTTCGACGGGCGCGGCCATCCCAGGTTCACGCGGGGGGTCTCGCCGGTGGACGGGCTGTACTTCATCGGGCTTCCCTGGCTGCACACCTGGGGCTCCGGCCGCTTCCTCGGCGTGGCGGACGACGCCGCGCACCTCGCCCGGGTGATGTCCGAACGCCTGCTCGCCGGAACCGCCGCCGCCGCCTGATACGGCCGGCATGACCCGGCCGGCCCCGACACGGAGAGTCGCCCATGCAGGACCAGACACCGAACGCCCTGTATGACGGGCCGGTCCCCGCCTTCACGGCCGGCGCCTACCGCATCAAGCACGCCACCGAAGCGTGGGAGCGGGCGGGCGCCGCCGCCCTGCGCCGGCAGGTCTTCTGCGCCGAGCAGGGCCTGTTCGACGGCGACGACCGCGACGCCGTCGACGCGCACGCCCTGACCATCGTCGCCCTGTCCGACCTCTGCGGCATGCCCGACGCCGTGGTCGGAACGGTGCGCATCCACCAGCCGGAACCGGGGCTGTGGATCGGCTCCCGCCTGGCGGTGGCGCCGGCGCACCGGCGGGCGGGGTCGCTGGGGGCGTCGCTGATCCGCATGGCGGTGTGCACCGCCGCCGGGCGCGGCTGCCTGCGGTTCCACGCCCACGTGCAGGCCCGCAACGCCCTGCTGTTCCGCCGCCTGCACTGGCGGACGCTGGAGGAGGTGACGCTGCACGGCCATCCCCACCACCACATGCAGGCCGACCTGGCCCACTACCCGCCGATCCACGACGGCGACCGCGGCTTCCTGGCGCTGGCGCGGAGGGCGGCATGATCGCCCTGCCCGCCCTGGTGGAGACCCTGCGGGCGAGCCCCGGCTTCGCCCACAAACGCGACATCGACGCGGTGGTGGGCGCGCTGGCGCCCGCCGGCGCCGTCCCGGTCGGCGACGACTGCGCCGCCATTCCCGACGGCGACGGGCACCTGCTGTTCGCCATGGAGGGCTTCGTCAACGCCTTCGTCGCCGCCGAACCCTGGTTCGCCGGCTGGTGCGGGGTCATGGTCAACGTCAGCGACATCGCCGCCATGGGCGGGTGGCCGGTTGCCGTCACCGACGCGCTGTGGAGCCACGGGGAGGCGGAGGCCCGCCCCATCCTGGAGGGACTGCGGGCGGCCGCCGCCGCCTACGGCGTGCCGGTGGTGGGCGGCCATTCCAACCTGCGGACGGACCGCCCGCAGCTTGCCGTCGCCATCGTCGGCCGGGCCGGGCGCCGCCTGCTGACCAGCTTCGACGCGCGCCCCGGCGACCGGCTGCTGGCGGCCATCGACCTGCGCGGGCGCTACCACGAGCCCAACCCCTTCTTCGACGCCGCCACCGGGGCGCCTCCGGACCGCCTGCGCGGCGACCTGGCGCTGCTGCCCGGCCTTGCCGAGGATGGGCTGTGCCGCGCCGCCAAGGACATCAGCATGGCCGGCCCGGTGGGCACGGCGCTGATGCTGCTGGAATGCTCCGGCGTCGGCGCCACCATCGACGTCGCCGCGGTGCCGCGGCCGGCGGGGGTGCCGCTCGACCGCTGGCTGCTGTCCTTCCCCAGTTTCGGGTTCCTGCTGAGCGTCGCGCCGGAGGCGGCCGAGACCGTCGCCGCCCGCTTCGCCGGGCGCGGCATCGCCTGCGCCGCCATCGGCACGGTGGAGGACGGCAGCGCCGTCACCCTCACCGACGGCACCGACCGGGCCGTGGTCTGGGACTTCGCCGACGGTCCGCTGATCGGCTGCCGGCCGGGGCGGGTCGCGGCATGACCGGCCCCGCCCTGTCCGTGGCGCTGCTCGCCCATTCCACCAACCCGCGGGGCGGGGTGGTGCACGCGCTGGAACTGGCCGACAGCCTGGCCGGCCTGGGCCACCGTGCCGTGGTCCACGCCCCGGACGCCGGCGGCCGCGGCTTCTTCCGGCGGACGCGCTGCGGCACCGTCGCCGTGCCGGCCCGGCCGGTGAGCGGCGGTCTGGGCGCCCTGGTGGAGACGCGCATCGCCGACTACCTCGCCTTCTTCGAGCGGCCGGGGGCGGTGGAGCGGTTCGACATTCTCCACGCGCAGGACGGCATCAGCGGCAACGCGCTGGCGACCCTGCGGGAGCGGGGGCGCATTCCCGGCTACGTCTGCACCGTCCATCATCTCGACGCCTTTGAGGATGCGGCGGTCGAGGCCCGGCAGTGGCGGGCCATCCGCAACGCCGACCGGGTGCTGTGCGTCAGCGCGCTCTGGCAGGAGCGGCTGCTGCGCGAGCACGGGATCGCCGCCACCCCCGTGGGCAACGGCGTGGACACCCGGCGGTTCACGCCGCAACCGGCGCCGCGGGACGACGCGCTGCGCGCCCGCCTGGGCCTCGGGACCGGACCGGTCTTCCTGTCCGTCGGCGGGGTGGAGGAGCGCAAGAACAGCGCCCGCCTGCTGGACGCCTTCCTGCGGGTCCGCGCGGTCCTGCCGGCGGCGCAGCTCGTCATCGCCGGCGGGGCCACCCTGCTCGACCATGGCGCCGAGGTCCGCGCCTTCGAGGGGCTGATCGCCGCGCACGGCGTCGCGGTCGGCCCCGGCGCGCCGGTCGTGCGCACCGGACCGCTGCCGGACGGGGACATGCCCGCCCTGTTCCGGATCGCCGACGCCCTGGTGTTCCCGTCCCTGCGCGAAGGGTTCGGGCTGGTGGTGCTGGAAGCGATGGCGTGCGGCACGCCCTGCGTCGTGTCGGCCATCGCGCCCTTCACCGAGCACCTCGCCCCGGACGACGCGCTGTGGGCCGACCCCTGCGACGTCGCGTCCATCGCCGCCGCCATGGGGGAAGCGGTCAAACCCGGCCGCGCATCCGCCCTGCGCGCCGCCGGCCTGCGCCGGGCCGCCCTGATGGGATGGGACCGCTGCGCCCGGCGTCACCGCACCGTCTACACCGAGCTGTGGAACCAGTGGAGCACGAGAGCGCCATGCCCGAGATGATCTTCCGCGTCCGCTGGCCCGACGGCAGCCTGTCGGATTGCTATTCCCCGTCGCTGGTGATCCGGGAGCACCTGACGGAGGGGCAGACCTATCCCCTCGACGCCTTCGCCCGGATCAGCCGCGAGGCCCTGTCCATCGCCGGCGCGCGGGTCGCCGCCCGGTACGGGTTCCCGTGCTCCCGCGCCGCCCGCCAGATCGCCGAGATCGACGCCATGGCCGCCCGTTTCGCCGACCGCGCGGAGCCCACGGTGACCGTCGTCGCCTTCGCCTGAACGCAAGGACCTCCCCCATGACCATGACGCTGGCGCGCCCCGCTCCCCTGCCCTTCCGGGAAGGGCTGCCGCCGCACGAGGTGGTGGCGGGCATGCCGCAGCTCGGGCTCCACGGCCTGTCCGAGCAATGGCTGCTGAAGGAGTGCGGCCACCGCCACTGGCTCATGCTGGCCGATCTCTTCGGCCTGCCGCGGCCGGAGTTCCGCGACCGCGACGGGAACACGCTCTACGCCACCTTCACCGGCCTGTCCCTCTGCGACGCCCACCCGGAGCGGGTGGCGGAGCACGACACGCTGCGCTTCGACGGGCGCATCCGCCGCGTGACCCGCACCCGGTTCCAGAGCGAACAGTGCATCACCGCGGGCGGTGTCCCCGTCGCCCGCATGGCGATGGTGTCCGCCTTCCTGCGGCGCGCCGTGCCCGGCGACAACCACAGCGTCGAACGCGCCCTGCCGCTGCGCGCGGCCGTCGAGGCGCCCGGGCCTCCCGCCGCCGATTCCCTGGCCGGGCTCACCCACCGTTTCGGCCGGGGACGCTGGGAGGAGCACGGGGGCTTCCGCCGGTCGGACCGCCGCCGTTTGGACGCCGTGCGTATCACCCCCTGCCCGCATTCAGAGTTCAACGGCGCCGGGTTCCTCTACTTCGCGTCCTTCCAGGGCTTCGTCGACCGGGCGGAATGGGCGCTGTTCCCCGACCTGAGCGCCGGTCTGGTCACCGCGGCGCGCGACCTGTTCTTCTATGGCAACATCAACCCCGGCGACACGCTGTCCGTCGGACTGTGCGGCGTTCGCGACGGCGAAGACGGCCGCAGCCACTGGTTCGAGATCCGGCGCGGCTGCGACGACGCCCTGATCGCCGACGCCTTCACCCGCCGGCGACCGTGCTGCGGGGCCGGCGGGGCGCGGTGATCACACCCCGCGCCGGCTCAGCAGGTGGGCGACGGTGGCGCGCAGGCGGGCGGGCTTGACGGGCTTGGTCAGCAGGTGGTGGCCGTGCTCCTTGACGCTCGCCTGCATTTCCGCCGTGCGGTCGGCGGTGATGACCACCGCCGGGACATAGCGCCCGCAATGCTCGCGGATGGTGCGGATGGCGTCCAGGCCGGTGCGGCCGTCGTGCAGATGGAAGTCGGCGACGATCAGGTCGATGGCGTCGTGGCGCGGGCCGATGGCCGCCCTCGCCTCGTCCTCGGTTTCCACGGTCAGCACGTTGCACCCCCACTCCTGGAGCAGCGAGGCCATGCTGGTCAGCGTCGCCGGTTCGTTGTCGATCACCAGCAGCGTGGCGCCGGCCACCGTGCCGGCGGCGGCGGCGGGACAGGCAGGGGCGCCGCGCGCCACCAGCGCCGGGTCGCCGTAGGGCACCTCCACCGCGAACATCGACCCGCGCCCGCAGGTGGAGCGCACCAGCACGGGATGGCCGAGGCGCCGCGCGATGCGGTCGACGATGGCCAGCCCCAGCCCGGCGCCGCGGCTCAGCTTGTCGGCGGAGCCCTTGAGGCGGCGGAACTCCTGGAACACCTCGGCCAGCTTGTCCGACGGGATGCCGACGCCGGTGTCCCAGACGCCGATGCGCAGGCCGCCCGGACCGCGCCGGCAGCCCAGGACGATGCGCCCCGACGGGGTGTAGCGCAGCGCGTTGGTCAGGAAGTTGCGCAGGATGCGCCCCAGCAGGGCCGCGTCGCTGCGCACCGTCAGGCCGCAGGTGTGGACGCGCAGGGCCAGGCCGCGTTCCAGCGCCAGCGGCTGGAACTCGGTGGCCATGTGGCGCAGCAGCGTGTCCACCTCGAAATGGGTGACGCAGGTCGGCAGCACCCCGGCGTCCAGCTTGGACAGGTCGAGAAGGGTGGTCAGCATCTCGTCCACCGCTTCCAGCGACTGGGTGAGGTTGTCCACCAGCTCCATGTTGCGCGGGCCCAGCCGGCGTTCGGACAGGGCGGCGGTGAAGACCCGCGCCGCGTTCAGGGGTTGCAGCAGGTCGTGGCTGGCCGCCGCCAGGAACTTGGTCTTCGACAGGTTGGCCTGCTCGGCTTCCGCCTTGGCCAGGCGCAGCGCCGCCTCGGCGGCGGCGCGTTCCGCCACCTCCTGGCGGAGCTGGGTGTTGAGCGTCGTCAGGGCGTGGGTGCGCTCGGCCACGCGCCGCTCCAGGGTGCGGTTGGCCTCGGCAAGCTGCGAGGCCGAGCGCTTGCGCTCCGTGATGTCCTGGATCAGCGTGAAGAACCCGAGCACCGTCCCGTCGGAGGCGCGGTGGGGCACATAGACGGCGTGGGCGTCGGTGCGCGCGCCGTCGCCGCCGTTGTCCGACAGGGCGAACTCGAAATCGAACTCCACGGACTCGCCGGCCAGCACCCGCTTCACATAGGTCCGGCGCAGCCGGTACTGCTCGGGGCTCAGCACGTCGCACATGCGGTGGCCGTCGATCTCGCTCTGCGGCCGGCCGTACCACGCCTCATAGGCCTTGTTGGTGAAGCGGTAGCGTTCCTCGGTGTCGATGTAGGCGATCAGTGCCGGCATGGCGTCGGTGACCAGGCGGATGCGCCGCTCGCTGTCGCGCAGCGCCTCCTCCGAGCGCTTGTGGTCGGTGATGTCGGTGTAGGTGGTGACGAAGCCGCCGTTGGGCATGGGGTTGGAGCGCACCTCCAGCGCCCGCCCCGACGGGCAGGTGATCTCCAGCGACCGGGCCGCGAAGCTGCGGGCCGCCTTCAGGTGGCGCTCCAGCTCGCGCGGCTCCATGGCGTCGTCGGTGAACTGGCGGCGCACGGCCGGCAGGTGCAGGAACTCCTCCAGCGCCGCCCCGGGGTGGAGCTGATCCTCGGGCACGTCCAGCAGCTCGGCCAGGCGGTGGTTCCAGGCTACCAGCTCCAGGTTGCGGTCGAACACCGACACCCCCTGGGACAGGTTGTCCAGCGTCGCCTGGAGGAGCGTCGATTTGGCCGCCAGCTCGCGCTCGCGCCGGCGGCGCTCCAGCGCCTTGATGGAGGTGACGTCGCTGTAGATGCCCACCGACCCGCCCTCGCGGGTCTGCCGTTCGCTGATGCGCAGCCACAGGCCGTTGGACAGTTCCAGCACGTGGGCGGTGTGGCGATAGCGGTTGCGGGCGCGGCGCGCCAGCCAGCGCCGCGCCTCCTTGTCGTTGCGCACCAGGCCGCTGTCGATGGCGCGCGAGATCAGGCGGGCGAAGGACTGGCCGGGACGCAGCAGATCCCCCATGCCGCGCCACAGCTCACGGAAGCGGACGTTGAAGGCGACGATGCGGTCGTTCACGTCGCACAGGATGAAGCCGTCGGAGATCGCCTCCAGCGCGTCGTTCAGGCGGTTCTGCGCCGTCTCCAGTTCGCGCTTGGCGGCCTGCAGGTCGCGGTTGGCGCCGGCGTAGTCGTGCAGCGCCGTCTCCAGCGCCCGGGTGCGCTCGCGCACCTGCTGCTCCAGCAGCGTGGCGGTCTGGAACAGGGCAAAGGCGTTGCCCTGCAACTCCATATTGCGCTCGACCCGGTCCATCAGCGCGGTGTTGACCCGGTTCAGGCGCTCGATCTCGCTTTCCAGGGCGGCGATGCGTTCGGCGGCGGCGCCGTCGTATCGCCGCTCCGCGCCCGGGCTAGACAGCCCGATCGTCGTCAGGGTCGAACCGGGCAATCGCCACCCCCGTGAAGGTCTGGTTGATGTGCATCGACTTGAACTGCTCGCCGTAGGTGCAGAACCCGACGACGTTGTTCTCGCTGAGGATTCGCCCCGACCGTTCGGTCAGGCGCTTTTGCTGGAGTTCCAGGTAGCGCAGGATGCATTCGCAGCCGATGACGAGCTGGAGCGAGCCCAGCCGCTGACGCAGTTCGCTCAGCCGCCGCTCCAGATCCTCGATGATGCCGATGTTGCGCGCCATGCGCAGCACCAGCCCCTCGTCGATGGCGCACATGAAGGTCAGGCTGCCGTCCGGGTTGACCTGCTGGATGGAGCGCACGTAGTTGCCGCCGCCCGAGCGCACCACCAGCGGGTTGGCGGCGAACACCGCGGGCGTCAGCTCGTGCGGCTCCAGCCCGGTGAGGCGGGCGTATTCCGCCGCCGCCGGGCGGCCGTTGATGGCGTGGACGATGCGCAGGTCGGGGGCCGCCGCGGTGACCACCAGGCGCGTCTCGGAACCCACGAAATGCTCGGTCTTGAAGACCTCGAAGGGGTGATGGGTGGCCACCAGCACCAGCACGGCGCTGCGTTCGTGGAAGCCGTCGCCGTGCAGCACCCAGCTCCGCTCGAACGCCAGGTCGTCGCCGGCCGAGCCGCCCAGCAGCGGGATGTGGCCCAGCACGCTCTGCAACGAACTGACGACCGTCTCCTCGCAGCAGGACACGCCGTCGATCAGCAGCATGGCGAAGGTGTTGACCGGCCGGCGGGCCTTCTGGGCGCGATCCGACAGCTCGTCCAGGGCATCGGCCACCAGCTTCTGCCCGCGCTCGATGCCGAAGGTGCGCAGATCGTCGATGCGCCGCGTCACGGCGAAGAAATCGGGTTCCGCCAGGCTGATGCCGACGATGGAATTGGCGGCATACCCCGACGGCGTGATCTCCCGCGTGGTGGTGCAGCCGGCGATCCCGGCACCCGGCCAGCGTTGGCGCAACGCCGGACCCAGCCGCCGCAGGTCGGAGGTGGCGGAACAGAAGAACAGCAGCAGTGACGGGTCGTCCGTGCTCAGGCCATCGGCCAGCTCCGCCACCGCCGCGTCGGGGTCGGCGCGGTGCGTGACGGCCAGCCGGATGCTTCCCGTCCGGGCGCGCTCGGCGAGCGTGGCCCCGGAGCCTTCCATGGCTTCCCCCTTCCCTTCCCCTTGGCCTCCCGTTCCTTGCACGACGGGATGGTCTTGTATGCATACAGTATGTGCCGCAAACCGACATGCCGCAATAGTCCGGGGGGCGTAGGCGCGCGAAAAGGCCGCCCCCGTGCGGTGACGGGGGCGGCCTTCGCAAGCCGGCGGATCAGGCGGGAGCCGGCTATTCGCTGAGTTCGACCGCGCCGATGCGCAGATAGACGGCGTCGGGCGACGGCACCGCGCCCGCCGTCGTGATCGTCACGGTGATCGGGCCGCCCGACCAGGTGCCCGCGGCGCGCTGGGCGCGCAGGACCTCGGCGACGTCGTAGGAGTAGGTGACGGCCGCAGCGCCGTGGCCTCCGTGGCTGCCATGGCCGCCCTGCGGCTGGCCGCCCGCCGGCTCCAGCTTGAACAGGTTGACCGGCCCGACGTAGTTGGGGCCGCCCACCTCCGCCACGGCACCCTGCGGCAGATTGACGAAGACGTAGAGCGGCGCCGGCGGCCGCGTCTCCAGCACCACGTCCTTCAGCAGGAGCGTGCCGGGGGCGGCGGTGCTCCCCAGCGCGCGGGGCAGGCCGGCAGCGGCGGGGGCCGCGGGGTCCAGGGTCAGCGTCGTGCCGCCGGGGCCGACGACGACCCCGGCCGTGGCCGCCAGCGGGGCGCCGCCCCCCGGTGCCGCCGCCCGGACCACCCCGGCGGCGGCGGCGGCGACCGCCACCGCCTTGTCCCCCGGCTTGGGCGCCAGCCCGTCGTAGCCGTAGAGCCCCCGGTAATCGACGGCGCCGGGGGCGGTCGCGGTCACAAGGGCACCGGTGCCGTCGACGAAGGCGAACACCGTGGCGTCCCAATCCGCCTGCGTCGGCCGGGCGTCGGTGCCCTGGCCGGCGGGCGCGAAGTTGATGGTGTCGTTGCCGGGATAGCTCTGCCAGCTCGCCCACAGGTGGTCGATCTGGCAATGGTGCATGTAGAAGATCGGGTCGCGGGCCGCCGTCGGCACATTCCCCATCAGGCCGCCGACGCCGTCGTGCACGTTGTCGTGGGGCTGGGTCTCGGTGCGGCCGGTGTAGCCGTACGCGTACCAGCCGGGCGTCGGCGGGAAGAACAGCGTGTCGCCCGTGTCGGCGAGGAAGTACTCCGTGGCGACCAGCGAGCCGTCGTACTCCACGAGCGCGTAGCCGAGATAGCCGTTGTCGTTCATCGGCTGCGTCTGGGAGACGAGGTTCAGCGGGTCGGTGAAGCCGTTGCCGCGGATCGACTCGTACAGGGGGCTCTGCGGGTTCTGAAACGCCGCCGGGAGCTGCAGCGTCGTGCTCTCGTTGGCGGCGTAGTCCCAGTACGGCAGGGCGAAGTCCGGCCGGTTGGTGACGGCGCGGATCACCTGCTCGAAATAGTACATGTACCAGCGGTGCCACGGCAGGAAGTAGGCGCTGCCGTGCGGGCAGGTCGACCAGCAGGCCAGCGCCGCCTTCTTCCACTCCGCCGCCGGTCCCGACGGGTTCAGCCCGTAGATCTCGTCGATCTTCGCCTTGAACGCCACGGAGCCGTGGGGATAGCCCTTGGAGTTGGGGTTGGTGGGATCGATGGCGAGGGCGTGGATGTACGCCTGGAACGTCCAGCTCTGCGGCTGCGGCGGGTTGTTGATGGCGGGGTCCTTCATCAGGCCCACGGCCTGCTCGTAGATCGCGAGCATCGCCTGCCCTTCCGGCGTCGACAGGGCCGGCCGCACCGGCGTCGCCGCGGCGGCGGGGTGCAGCGGCAGACCGACGGTCGCCAGGCCGATGACGGCCGCCCCGCCCTTCAGGACCGTCCGACGGGTGTGCGGCGGGTTGAACCGGTTGTGCATATCCACCTCCCTATTGGCTGCATGGGAGGCTATGACACGCAATTTTCAGCAATCAACGGAATTTATTCAGAAGCGTTCTTCATGATTCAAAATGTCGAAAACCGATTACATAGGCATGTCGTGTCACCATAATATTGTATGCTTTGTCGTTTCAATGTGACGGTGAGGCGTGATCGGCTGTGTGTTTGGCAACGTTTGCCGGCTGCGGTTCACCACCCCCTGCCCTCCGCCGCCACCCCATGCACCTGAGCCGCCGCACCGTCGTGGGTTGAAGCCTCCGACTTGATACCATTGACCCACTGGAATCAGGTCGATACCATCCCTCGACCGATGGGGGTATGGGGGACGCCATGACCGGCGATGAGATGCGCGCGCTTCGCGAGCGCAAGGCGATGAACCAGGTCGAGTTCGCGGGGTGGATCAACGCCCTGCTGAACCGGAAGTACGACGGCTCCAAGATCAGCCGCTGGGAGACGGAGCGCGAGAAGATCCCGCGCGAGATCGAAGGCACGCTGCTGATGGCGGCGCTGGACGACGGGCGGACCCGCCCGGAGAGCCGGCGGCCCCTGGTGCTGGCCCTGTCGTTGCAGAAGGGCGGCACCTCCAAGACCTCCAGCGCGGTGTGCATCGCCTACATCCTGGCCCGCGCGGGGTACCGCACGCTGCTGATCGACGCCGACAGCCAGGCCAACGCCTCGGTCCATGTGGGCGTGGGCAAGGACCGGATCATGGCGCTGGCCCGGGCCGGGCGGACGCTGGCCGATGCCCTGCTCGGGCGGGCCGCGGCGCAGGACCTGATCGTCGACACCACGGTGCCCGGACTGGACCTTCTGCCGTCCAGCATCGCCCTGGCGCGGGCGGACAACGAGCTGAACGGGCTGGGCCTGTCGCGGTACGAGCAGATGGCGACGATGATCCGCAGCCTGGCCGGCCGCTACGACTTCGTCGTCATCGACTGCGCGCCCGCCGTCGGCGCCGTCACCCTGAACGCGCTGGTGGCGGCGGACTACGTCCTGCTGCCCTGCCAGACCGAATCCTTCGCTGTGATGGCGCTGGAAGACCTGGTGAACGAGACGATCAATGCCGTGCGCAAGAAGGAGAACCCGCGCCTGAAGGTGCTGGGCATCGTGCCGACCCTGTACAACGCCCGCCTCAGCCAGGACCGCGCCTCGTACGACGAGATCCGCGCGCTCTGGGGGAGCCGCTTCACCATCTACGAGCCGGTGCCCCGCTCCACCGTCTACGCTCAGGCGTCGGCCGCCCAGACCATCACCCTGGCCGGCGACCCCGGTGCGCCCGGCGTCGAAACCTATGTGGCGATCGCCCGCGACCTGATCGCCGCCGCCCACCGGCCGGAGACCGCCGATGCCGCCTAAGTTCGCCCGCAAGCCCGTCCGCACCCTCCCCGCTTCGGACTCGCTGGGGGTGGTCGAAGGGATGACCGGCGTGTCCGCCGACTTCCCCCGCCTGATCGAGCTGTCCATCGAACGCATCGCCGACAACCCGGACCAGCCCCGCACCGTGTTCGACGAGGCCGGCCTGCGCTCCCTGGCGGACTCCATCGCGCGGCACGGGCTCCAGCAGCCCATCCTGGTGCGCGAGGAGCCGGACGGCGACGGCTACCGCCTCGTCGCCGGCGAGCGCCGCCTGCGGGCCCACCGCATGCTGGGCCGGGACACCATCTTCGCCATCGTCACCACGGGCAAGCCGGAGGAGGTGGCGATCATCGAGAACGTCCAGCGCGAAGACCTGGACGCCGTCGACCTCGCCCGCGGGCTGAACCGTCTGGTCGAAACCCACGGCTACACCCAGGAGGAGGCCGGCGCGGTGATCGGCTGCACCAAGGCGGAGGTCAACCGCCGCCTGGCCGTGCTCCGCCTGCCCGACGACATCCTGGCGGACTACCGCCGGCGCACCGCGGACATCAGCCGCTCCATCCTCGTGGAGATCGCCCAGGTCGACGACGACGCGGTGCGCCGCCGCCTGTGGGAGCGGGCCAAGGCCGGCCTGACCGTCCGCGAGGTCCAGGCGCAGCGCAAGGCGGCGGCCGGCACCGCCGGCAAGGACGCCGCACTCCTGCAAACCCTCGGCCGCAGCCTGACCCGGATCGGCAAGGAGGTCGAGGCGGTGCGCACCGTCCGCCACCGCCTGCTGCCGGAGCACCGGGAGCGCCTGAGCGCCCTGCGCGACGAGATCGACGCGCTGCTGCGCGGCTGAGCTTGTGCGACGAACGCCGGCGTTGCGACGTCGGAACGCTTCCGATGGTTGCGGATCTTCGTGAGCACAACCTGAAAGGGCGTTCCGACGTCGGAACAGCGGGCCGGTTCCGGCGGCTGCCCGCGCCACAGGCGCATGCCCTGCGTGGCGGTCTACCTGCGCCGGATCGTTCGCGCCCAACAGGCGCCACACCCGAGACCGGTCAGCGTGTCGAAAACCTGCCGGATCCACTTCGACCGCAACCGCTTCAGACCGTGTTCGTAGCAAGGGCGCACCGACTCGCGGTGGTCGGGATGCGACTTCAAGGAGAGCAGAGGTTTTACGGCGGGCGGACGGGCTGGTCGAGATGACAGCGATGGCGGCGGACGGCACGCAACCGGCCCGGCCCGGGCTGTGGCGCCGATTGCTCGATCGGCTGCACCGAACGTGGCGCCTGGCCAGCGGCGACACGGTGGAGTCGGGCGCGGGTTCCAAGGGCCAGCCATCGGCGATCCCGGCTATCGCGGCGAGCGTCTCGCCAAGGCAGCCGTGGCCCTCGGCATCACGGTCCGGCCGATCGCCCGCGGCCGCGACGAGGTGTTCATCCCCGGAAGGCGCCTGAAGCGGCGCGTCCCACGGGAGGTCGGCGCGTGACTGCTACGAACGGACACTCAACAGACCACAGCACGGATGCCGGGGAACACGCCGGTCCGGCACGATTGCCCGGCCGCCCGAAGCCTTCCCGGCAGGCACGTCCGGCCCCGGTTCGGAAACCGGCACCACGCTAAATTCCGCAGCGCCGGCTCCGTTCCCCGCCATCACCCCTTGGGCCGCAGGTCGCGCACCCGCTTCGCCTTGCCGACGGAGCGTTCGATGCTGCCGGGGGCGCAGATCTCCACGCGGGTGGAGATGCCGATCAGCGACTTGATGTGGTGCTTCAGGGCACCCGCCCGGGCGGCGGGGTCGGCGCCGGTGCCCGCGGGGGCAGGGAAGGGGGAGGGGGCGGTCTCCACGCGCACCGTCAGGCTGTCCAGGTGGCCGTCGCGGGTCAGCACCAGCTCGTAATGGGGAGCGAGCGTCGGGTCGCGGCAGATCACCTCCTCGATCTGGGACGGGAAGACGTTGACGCCGCGGATGATGAGCATGTCGTCGCAGCGGCCGGTGATCTTGTCCATCCGCCGCATGCTGCGCGCCGTCGGCGGCAGCAGCCGCGTCAGGTCGCGGGTGCGGTAGCGGATCATCGGCAGCCCCTCTTTGGTCAGGGTGGTGAAGACCAGCTCGCCGTACTCCCCGTCGGGCAGCGGCTCGCCGGTCTCGGGGTCGATGATCTCGGGATAGAAATGGTCCTCCCATATCACGGGGCCGTCCTTGGTCTCCACGCATTCGTTGGCGACGCCCGGTCCCATGATCTCCGACAGGCCGTAGATGTCGACGGCATCGATGCCGAAGGTCCGCTCGATCTCGCCGCGCATGGCGTTGGTCCACGGCTCCGCCCCGAAGATGCCGGCGCGCAGCGACGTCTGCCGCGGGTCCAGACCCTGGCGCACCATCTCGTCGGCGATGTTCAGCATGTAGGAGGGGGTGACCATGATGATGTCGGGCCGGAAGTCGCGGATGAGCTGCACCTGCTTTTCCGTCTGGCCGCCCGACATGGGGATCACCGTGCAGCCCAGCCGCTCCGCCCCGTAATGGGCGCCGAGGCCGCCGGTGAACAGGCCGTAGCCGTAGGCCACGTGCACCTTGTCGCCGGGCCGCCCGCCCGAGGCGCGGATGGAGCGGGCGACCAGGTCCGCCCAGTGGTCGATGTCCGCCCGGGTGTAGCCCACCACCGTCGGCTGGCCGGTGGTGCCCGACGAGGCGTGCAGGCGCACGATCTCCGTCATCGGCACGGCGAACAGGCCGTAGGGATAGTTCCGCCGCAGGTCGTCCTTCACGGTGAAGGGGAACAGGGCCAGGTCCTTCAGCTCCCGGAAATCGTCGGGGTGGACGCCCTTCGCCTCGCAGCGGGCACGGTAGTGGGGGACGTTGGTGTAGGTGTGGCGCAGCGACCACGCGAGCCGCGCGGTCTGCATCGCCGTGATCTCGTCACGGCTCGCCATCTCGTAATGGTCGCGGTCGTGGCGCAGCGGCGCGATCAACGGGGCCATGGCGTTCTCTCCCGAATACGATGTTCTTTGTTTTCAGACGCGTTCGATCAGCAGGGCGATGCCCTGGCCGACGCCGATGCACATGGTGCACAGGGCCCGGCGGGCCCCGCGGTCCTCCAGTTCCATCATGGCGGTGGTGACCAGGCGCGCGCCGCTGGCCCCCAGCGGGTGGCCCAGCGCGATGGCGCCGCCGTTGGGATTGACGTGGTCGGCGTCGTCGGGCAGCCCCAGCAGGCGCAGCACCGCCAAACCCTGCGCCGCGAACGCCTCGTTCAGCTCCACCACGTCGACGGCGCCGATGGTCAGGCCGTGGCGCTCCAGCAGCGCGGTGCTGGCGGGGGCGGGACCGATGCCCATGATGCGCGGCGGCACGCCGGCGGCGGCCATGCCGACGACGCGGGCGCGCGGCGTCAGGCCGTGGCGGCGCACCGCCGCCGCCGACGCCACAATCAGCGCCGCCGCCCCGTCGTTGACGCCCGACGCGTTGCCGGCGGTCACCGTGCCCCCCGGCCGCACGATGGGCTTCAGCGCGGCCAGCGCTTCGGCGGTGGTGGGGCGCGGGTGCTCGTCGGCGTCGATCACCGTGTCGCCCTTGCGGCCCCGCACGGTGACCGGCACGATCTCCCGGGCCAGCCGGCCGGCGGCGATGGCCCGCGCCGCGCGCTGCTGGCTGCGCAGGGCGAAGGCGTCCTGGTCGGCGCGGGACACGGCGAAATCGTCGGCGACGTTCTCCGCCGTTTCCGGCATGCTGTCGATGCCGTACGCCTCCTTCATGCACGGGTTGACGAAGCGCCAGCCGATGGTGGTGTCGTGCACCTCGGCGCTGCGGGCGAAGGCGGCGTCCGCCTTGCCCAGGACGAAGGGGGCGCGGGTCATGCTCTCCACCCCGCCGGCGAGGATCAGGTCCGCCTCGCCCGCCCTGATGGCGCGCGCGGCGATGGCGACGGCGTCCAGGCCGGAGCCGCAGAGCCGGTTGACCGTGGTCCCCGGCACCGCCACCGGCAGGCCGGCCAGCAGGGCGGCCATGCGCGCGACGTTGCGGTTGTCCTCCCCCGCCTGGTTGGCGCAGCCCAGCACCACGTCGTCCGGCACCGCCCCGGCGAGGCCGGGGTTGCGCTCCACCAGCGCCCGGACGGCGACGGCGGCGAGGTCGTCGGGGCGCACCGGAGCCAGCGCCCCGCCGTAGCGGCCGAAGGGCGTGCGCACGGCGTCGCACAGATAGGCGTCGCTCACGGGGCATCTCCTTGGCCGGGCAGGGGAACGACGGCGCCGCGGATGGCGGCGGACTGGCCGCGGAACAGGCCGACGACGACCCCGTCGCCGGTGGTGACGGTGCAGTCGTAGACGCCGTTGCGGCCCTGGCGGTGGACCTCCCGGCACTCCGCCGTCAGCACGTCGCCGAGCCGGCCGGGGTTGGGGAAGACGATGGAGCAGCCGGCGGCGACGGTGGTCTCGTTGGCGGCGTTGCAGGCGTACGCGAACGCCGTGTCGGCCAGCGTGAAGGTCATGCCGCCGTGGCAGGTGTCGTGCCCGTTGACCATGTCCTCGCGCACGGTCATCGCCATGCGGGCGTAGCCCGGCGCGATCTCCAGCAACGCGATGCCGTGGGCCTGCGCGCAGCGGTCGCGCGCGTACATGCCGCGGCCGACGGCTTCGGCGATCTCCCGGGCGGTGTACCGCTCAGCCATGAAACCTGCTCCCTCCCTGAACCTTGCGTCGGATCAGCGCGGACGCGCGGTAGCGGTCCTCGCCGTAGGTGCGCGCCAGCGCGTCCAGCACCGCCAGCATGCGCGGCCAGCCCAGGGCGTCGCCCAGAGCCAGCGGCCCCTGCGGATAATTCACGCCGCGCACCATGGCGGCGTCCACGTCGGCCGCCGTGGCGACGCCGTGCAGGACGGCGTCCGCCGCCTCGTTGGCCAGCATCGCCACCGTGCGCATGACCACCATCCCCGGCGCGTCGTCGATCAGCGACACCCGCTTGCCCGCGGCCGCGAACAGGCCGGCGGCGCGGGCCGCCGCGTCGGGCGCCGCCCCGTCCGCCACCGCCACCGCCAGGCGCGGGGCGGCGGCGTAGTCGAGCGCCAGGTCGAACAGCACGAGGTCGCGCCCGTCGGCGGGGTCGGCGGCGGCGCGCTCGGTCGCCGTGCGCCCGTCGGTCAGCGCCAGAACCAGCCCGCCGGCGACCAGCCGGCCGGGCCCCGGCGCCTCCTCCACCGCCACGCCGGCGGCGCGCAGCAGGCCCGCCAGCGGCGCGGCAGGGCCGAGGTCGCCTTCCACCCGCACCGCCGCCGGTGCCGGGCCGGGCGCGACGCTGCGCGGCTGCGGCACCTCGGGCTCCGGCGCGTAGCGGTAGAAGCCGCGGCCGGTCTTGCGGCCGAGGCGCCCGGCCTCCACCAGCTCCTGCTGGATCAGCGAGGGCTGGAAGCGCGGGTCGCCGAAGAACGCGGCGTGGACCGAACGGGTGACCGCGAAGTTCACGTCGTGGCCGATGAGGTCCATCAGCTCGAACGGGCCCATGCGGAAGCCGCCGGCCTCGCGCAGCACGGCGTCCAGGGTGGCGGGGTCGCCGGCCCCCTCCTGCAGCAGGCGCAGGCCCTCGGCGTAGTAGGGGCGGGCGACGCGGTTGACGATGAAGCCGGGGGTGGAGCGGGCGTGCACCGGCGCCTTGCCCCAGGCCGCGGCGGTGGCGTACAGGGTGTCGGCGACGGCGGGCGCCGTGGCCACGCCGCTGACCACCTCCACCAGCGGCATCAGCGGGGCGGGGTTGAAGAAATGCAGGCCGGCGACGCGCTCCGGCCGGGCCAGCGCCGCGGCGATGGCGGTCACCGACAGGGACGAAGTGTTGGTGGCCAGGATCGCGTCCGGCCCGACCACCCCTTCCAGTTCGGCGAACAGGGCCGTCTTGACGGCCGCGTCCTCGGCCACCGCCTCCACCGCCAGGGCGGCCGGGGCGAGGTCGGCGAGGGCGGCCACCGGGGTCAGGCGGGTCAGCGCCGCGGCGCGCTCCGCCGCCGCCAGGCGCCCCTTGTCGACCAGGCGGGCCAGCGCATCGGCGATGGAGCGGACGGCGGCTTCGGCGGCCCCGGGGCGGGCGTCGGCCATCAGCACGGGGTGGCCGGCCCGGGCCGCCACCTGCGCGATGCCCGTGCCCATGGCGCCGCAGCCGACCACGGCCACGGCGGCGGTGCGGTCGAGCGGCGCCATCAGCGGCCCTCGAAGACGGGGGTGCGCTTGTGCGTGAAGGCGGCCACGCCCTCGCGGTAGTCGCGGGTGCGGCCGGCCTCGCGCTGCAGGTCGCGCTCCAGGTCGAGCTGGTCGTCCAGCGTGTTGGTCCAGGAGTCCTGCAGCGCCCGCTTGGTCAGCGCCAGGCCGCGGGTCGGCCGGGTGGCGAGGTCGCGGGCCAGCGCCGTCGCCTCCGCCATCAGGGCGTCGTCGTCCACCGCCTTCCAGATCAGGCCCCAGGCTTCCGCGCGCTCGGCCGGCACGGCGTCGCCCAGCATGGCCAGGGCGGCGGCGCGGGCCGGGCCGACGAGGCGCGGCAGGAACCAGGTGCCGCCGGAATCCGGCACCAGCCCCAGCTTGCAGAAGGGCTGGATGAAGCGGGCGGAGCGGGCGGCCAGCACGATGTCGCAGGCCAGCGCCAGGTTGGCCCCGGCCCCGGCGGCGACGCCGTTGACGGCGCACAACACCGGAATCTCCAGGGCGCGCAGGGTGCGGACCAGGGGGTTGTAGTTGTCCTCCAGCGACAGACCCAGGTCGGGCGCCTCCTCCCCCGGGGCCACGGCGCGGTCGGACAGGTCCTGCCCGGCGCAGAAGCCGCGCCCCGCCCCGGTCAGCAGCAGGCAGCGCACGGAGGCGTCGGCGCCCACCGCCGCCAGCGCCGCGCGCAGCTCCGCGTGCATGGCCGTGGTGAAGGAGTTCAGCTTGTCCGGGCGGTTCAGGGTCAGCGTCGCCACGCCGTCCGCCACGTCGAAAAGGATGCAGGAATAGGTCATCGCCGACCGCCTTGGCTGATTGCGCCGATTGTACGCAACGTCAACAATGCAGGCGGGACGGGGCGGCGCCGCGGCGGTGCCGCCGCGACAGATCGGTCGGACATGCGTTTCGCTCCCAACGCTCCGGGGCGGTTCGCTCCGCCCTCGTCGAGCCGTCCCGCCGGCATCGTGCCGATGGGATACAGTTTGTTCCGTCTACCATAAAATCCGGTATCATAAAAGTCGTTTCCTCGTGTAAAGTGCCTACGGCTGATGCGCACGGATGTTGCGCCGGGCGGGGATCTGCGCCCGGATAGCACCGCCGTGAAACGATACGAAACGGACCGGCCGATGCCGGCAGGAGGAAACGGATGACGCCCCGGGAACTTTTCGAGCGGCACCGGCCGGTGCTGGAGGCGGCGGTGGCCGCGGCGCGCGGCCGCGGCTACTGGTCGCCCTTCGCGGAGATGCCGAGCCCGCGCAGCTACGGCGAGACGGCGGCGGCGGACGGGGAGGCCGCCTTCAGGGCCCGCCTCGGCGCCCCCTTCGCCATCGCGCAGCCCGGCACCGGCGCGCGGGTGGGGGCGGAACGCTCGCCCTACGGGTTCGACCTCGGCGTCACCTACCCGCCGCCCGACGTCGACGCCCTGCTGGCGGCGGCGCGGGGCGCCATGCCCGCGTGGCGGCGCGTCGGCCCGGACGGACGGGCCGGCGTGTGCGCGGAGATCCTGTTCCGCCTCAACGCCCGCTCCTTCGAGATCGCGCAGGCGGTGATGCACACCACCGGGCAGGCGTTCATGATGGCCTTCCAGGCCGGCGGCCCGCACGCCCAGGACCGTGGGCTGGAGGCGGTGGCCTACGGCTGGAAGGCGATGACCGACCAGGTGCCGGCGACGCGCTGGGAGAAGCCGCAGGGCAAGAACCCGCCGCTGGTGATGGACAAGACCTTCGAGGTGACCGGGCGCGGCGTGGCGCTGGTCATCGGCTGCGCCACCTTCCCCACCTGGAACGGCTACCCCGGCCTGTTCGCCAGCCTGGTCACCGGCAATGCCGTGGTGGTCAAGCCGCACCCCGGCGCCATCCTGCCGCTGGCCATCACCGTGGAGGTGTGCCGGGAGGTGCTGGCCGCCGCCGGGCTGGACCCCGATCTGGTGACGCTGGCCGCCGACACCGCCGCCGCCCCGATCACCGCCGACCTGGCCCTGCGGCCGGAGGTTAAGCTGATCGACTTCACCGGCTCCTCCGCCTTCGGCGACTGGCTGGAGGCGAACGCCCGCCAGGCCCGTGTCTTCACCGAGAAGGCCGGCGTCAACACGGTGGTGATCGATTCCACCGACGACCCCAAGGGCATGACGCGCAACCTCGCCTTCTCGCTGTCGCTCTATTCCGGGCAGATGTGCACGACGCCGCAGGCGATCTTCGTGCCGCGCGACGGCATCCGCACCGGCGACGGCACCATGGGCTTCGACGCGGTGGTCACGGCGCTGGTCCGGGGTGTGGACGGCCTGCTGTCCGACCCGGCGCGGGCGGTGGAGGTGCTGGGCGCCATCCAGTCCGACGCCACGCTGGACCGCATCGCCGGGGCGGCCGGTCTGGGCACGGTGGTGCTGGCGTCGCGGGCGGTGGAGCATCCCGCCTTCCCGCAGGCGCGGGTGCGCACGCCCCTGATCCTGACCGTCGACGCCGGGGACGAAGCGGCCTACGGAGAGGAGCGCTTCGGCCCCGTCACCTTCATCGTGAAGGTGCGGGACACCGCCGACGCGCTGGACCGCGCCACCCGGCTGGCCCGCACCCGGGGGGCGCTGACGGCCGCGCTCTACACCCGCGACCCCGCCCTCGCGGCGTCGGCACGGGACGCCTTCGTGGAGGCGGGGGTGGCGCTGTCGGTCAACCTGACCGGCGGTGTCTTCGTCAACCAGTCCGCGGCCTTCAGCGACTTCCACGGCACCGGCGCCAACCCCGCCTGCAACGCCGCGCTGTGCGATCTCGACTTCGTCGCCGGGCGGTTCCGCGTGGTGCAGAGCCGGGAGCCCGCGGCGGCGGCTCCCGCGGCGGCGTGACGGGGGGCGGCCGGTGAGCGGGTTCCCGCGGCCGCGGGTCTACGCCATCGACGGCGTGGTGCCCGTCGTCCACCCCGATGCCTTCGTGCATCCCTCGGCGGTGCTGATCGGCGACGTCGTGATCGGGCCGGGCTGCTACGTCGGGCCGTGCGCCAGCCTGCGCGGCGACTTCGGTCGCATCGTGCTGGAGGCCGGCAGCAACGTGCAGGACAACTGCACGCTCCACGCCTTCCCCGGCCTGGACGCCGTGGTGGAGGAGGACGGGCACATCGGCCACGGCGCGGTGCTGCACGGCTGCATCGTGCGGCGCAACGCGCTGGTGGGCATGAACGCGGTGGTGATGGACGGCGCGGTGGTGGAGGAGTCCGCCATCGTCGCCGCCATGGCCTTCGTCAAGGCGGGCTTCCGGGTGCCGGCGCGGCATCTGGCGGCCGGCCTGCCGGCCCGGGTGCTGCGCCCGCTGGACGACGCGGAGATCGCCTGGAAGTCCGAGGGGACGCGCGACTATCAGCGGCTGGTGGCGCGCAGCGCCGCCACCATGGTGGCATGCGATCCCCTGTCCGAACCGGAAGCCGACCGTCCGCGGGTCGACGCGGGCACGTCCAAACCCCTGTACACCGTGAAGCCATGACCGACGCCATCGCCGTCATCAAGACCGAGCACCGCAACCTCATGCGGGTCGTCAACCTGTTCGACATCGTCATGCGCGCGGCGGCGCCGGGGGACGGAGAAGGGGAGGGGGAACGGCGGGCGCCGGACTTCGCCCTGCTGGACGCCATCGTGGAGTATCTGCAAACCTTCACCGACCGCTACCATCACCCCAAGGAGGACCGCTTCCTGTTCCGGGCGCTGCGCGCGCGCGACCCCGACGCCGGCCCGATCCTGGACGAGCTGGAGCGCGAGCACGAGGGGTGCTACGGCGCCACGGCGGGGCTGAAGGAGGCGCTGGAAGCCTACCGGGCCGGCCGGCCGGGCGCGGCCGAACGCTTCGCGGCGGCGGCCGCGACCTACCGCGACCTGCAGCTTCGCCACGTGCAGAAGGAGGAGGGGATCGTCATCCCCATGGCGACCCGGGCCCTGACGCCCGAGGACTGGCGCGTCATCGACGCGGCCTTCGCCGACAACCGTGATCCCTTGTTCAGTGACGACGCGCAGGAATCGGCGCGTGCCCTCTATTCCCGGATCGTCCACCTCGCCCCCGCACCGCACGGCCTGGGGGAACCGCGCTGACGGGCGCGGACCCATCCGCACCGGGGCGCCTCCGGTGCGGATGGACGGTGGATCACGCCGCGACGCGCTCGTCGGCGGTGAGGATGCACATGGCGAAATCGCTGGCGCGGATGCACATGGCGAAATCACCGGCCTTCATGTCGACGCCGAAGCGGCCCTTGAAGGCTTCACGGGTGAAGGCGACGGCCGCCTCGTAGGTGGACGCGTCCTCCACGTCGGGGACGTGATGGACGCTGTGGCCGAACAGCGCCTTCATGTCCGCATCGTAGCGGCGGGTGTACAGGATGTGCTCGTGCCAGGCGCGGTCGGCGGCCTGCGGCGGCACCAGGGGCTGCTGCGGATTCTCCGCGTGGAGCTGCAGGAACTGGCGATAGAGCGAGACCGCTTCGGCGCTCGTCTCGGCCGTCTCACCGATGGTCTCCAGGCGACGGGCCAGGAAGGTGAAGTCCATCGTCGCGACGCGCTCAGACGCCGCCTGCGCGTTGTAGTCCATGATCGCCATTACCGAAGTCCTCAGTTGCACAAGGTTTTGAAGGACGGACACGGACCAGGATGTTCAGGTCCTTCGGCCGAACACACTGGACAAACCGACGACGCGGCGAGCGATATCGGCCTGATTGTTGAATCCGGTTTTCGCCAGGATCGACTTGACCTGGTTGTACACGGTCTGACGGGAGGCGCCGCGCTCGCGCGCGATGTCCTCGACCGTCCGTCCGGCGCCGAGCAGACAGGCGACGTCCGCTTCGGCAAGGGTGATCTGCAGGAAGGTCGCCAGCGTCCGCGGGTCGATCGTGGGCAGGATGCTGCAATCGACCACGGTCAGCAGGGCCAGGGGCACCGCGTCCGCGTTCTGTTCCTCATCGCCCGGCAGGGCCGACAGGGTGGCCAGGTACGGCTCGCCGCCGTCGCGGCGGGACACCCGCAGGGGGATCGTGGTTCCGCTCTCCGGCCCTTGAAAGAACCGGCTCAGCCGGCGCTGGAAGTCCGCCTGTTCGGCCGCATCGTGCAGGGCGACGCGCCCGCCCACATTGATGAACCCGTCGGCGGCCACCAGCATCTTCAGGAAGGCGGGGTTGGCGTCCAGAATCTTGCCGCGATCAACGACCAGCGCCGCGGCGGCGGGAATGGCCGCCAGCACGTTGCCGATGGGAACGAAGGAATTGCGCGTGAGCGGGGTGAACGCGGTCGTCCAGCTCGCGGAATCCAGCCGGTCGTCGCCGTCGCGCACCCGCCGCTTCATCTCCGCGGTGATGTCGATGCGCGCCTGATACCACCAGTTCGACGAATCCCGGATGCGCTCATGGCACACCAGCAGCGTGCGCCCGTCGGAATGATGGGTGATGAACTGGCTGAACTCCGAGAAGCCCCGGAAGGCGGCAGCGGTCGATATCCAGTGCTGCGGATTGCGGTAGACCGTACCGTCGGCGAGCTTGCGGTGCTCGATGCACTTCCAGACCAGTTCGTCGAACGTCGGTCGCCGGGCGAAGTCGACGAACTGATAGATTTCCGACTGGCGCCGATTGGCTGCCAGCAGACGGTCATTCTCGTCGTAGACGCTCAGCGCCGCTCCGGAACGCTCGGCGCGGTCGAGAAGAATGCCGATCGCCGTGCTGATGCTCATCAACGACCCCTCTCACCCCGCCACGCGCATCCGGAGAATTCGGAAGCTGCATATAGGAGTACACGGTCGCGGCCCGATCATCAAGACTGCGCAGCGATTGCGGGTACGATTCTGCATACCCTGGCATGAGGGGTGCGCACCCCCCGGCCAGGGGGGCGCGCCGGCCGTATCAGAGGCGGTAGCCCTCGCCCTGGCGCGCCCGCCCGTTCATCATCGGCGGGATGTCGAAAAGGGGGTGCTCCAGCGCCGCGGCGCGGTAGTAGGTCAGCAGGAACAGCCGGACCGCCGCCGTGAGCGACACCTTCTCGTCTTCGGCGCAGACGGGCGTCCGGTTCTCGATCTGCTCCTTGACCCGGGAGCAGAGCTGGCTGATCGACATGCCCTCCCGCGCGCCGATCTCTTCCAGCGCCTTCCACAGGGCGGATTCCAGGCGCATGGTGGTGCGCTGACCCTTCACGGTGATGTTGCGCATGCGCAACGGCCCCGCCGAAGACAGCGACGAGAACAGGTCATCCAGGGGAGGAAAGGGGGAGTGGGTGGGGCGTGGCATCGGTCGTTTTCCCTTCACCGGGCGCAATGTGTCACCGCCGCCTGATCCGGTGCAGCGGCTTGGTTTGGACCGTCCCGGCTTTGCCCGGACGGCCGAAGGCCCGAATGTCCACAAAATGCCGGCAATTGATGCCCCGCGGCATGACCAGGATTGGCCATGACGGAAAGAAATCGTGTTGAACTGGGTTGCAAAACACGTTACCCAGTGGGTGTGGAAAGACTGGCGACACGCGCGACACGCCGAATCACGCGGATCGTCTTCCCGGTATATTCGTCAGCAGGGGTCCGCGCATGTCCGGAAGAACGAGCGGCCGCCCGGAAGGGACGGACATCGGCCCCGAGGCGGTCGCTCCCTTCGCCTGCGAATGGTTGAACGAGGCGCTGCGCGGCGCCCTGCGGCGCCCGCCGCTGACCGCGGCCGAGGACGCCCGGCTTCTCGCCGACGCCTTTCCCCCGGACCCTCTGACCCCGCCGGTCGACCCCCGCCGCTTGCTCGTCTCCCCGTTCGTCAGCCCCTGGCTCAAGGCCGCCATCGAGCGGAACCTGAACCTCCCCCCGGCCAGCGCCGGCCGGGACGCCCACGAGCTGTTGCAGTTCATGCTGCGCATCGTCGGGCTGATGTTCCTGCACGGCATGCTCGACGGCCCGGACGACACCATGCGCGTCGCGGTGCTGGTCGGGCGCATCCGGGGGATGAGCGGTGACCGGGTGATCGCGATGCACGCCATGGCCGCGCAACGGCTCCTGTCGGCGGCGCACGCCCCGGACGCCGGACGCTCCGACGCGCTCGACGGCTTCCTGACCCACCTCGACAGCGATGCCGAGATGGCCCGGGTCATGAAGGTCCTGGCCGACCTGCCGGACGGGAAGCGGCGCCTCGCCCTGCGGGAGATGGCCAAGAGCGTCCTCGCCCGCATCGTCGACCGGTCCTGCGCCGACGCGTGATACGGGCGCCGGCGGCACGGACCCATGCGGATCAGCCGGCCAGCCGTTCGGCGACGGGGTATTCCGGCTGTTGCTGGGTGAAATAGCCTTCGGTGTGGATCAGCGCCTCGTCGGCGCCCAGCGCGCGGGCGGCGGCGGTGCAGGCATCGACGAACTCCGGACTGCCGGCGATGAAGACGCTGTGCTGCGACAGGTCGGCGAACAGGCCGGGCAGCACGTCGGGGATGCGGCCGTGCAGGGCGTCGGGGCGCGCCTCGCGGGTCAACGTGCGCCGGAACTCGAAGTTGCGGTGCTTCGCCTGCCAATAGGCCATCAGGCCGCGTTCGTACACGTCCTCCTCGCAGCGGGCGGAGAACAGCAGGGTCACCGGCAGGCGGTAGCCGCGGCGCAGGGCCGCGTCGGCCAGCGCCAGGATGGGGGCGAGGCCGGAGCCGGCGGCCATGCAGAGCACCGGCGTCTCCACCGAGGGGTCGCCGATGAAGGTGCCGTAGGGACCGGACAGCCGCACCATGTCGCCGACCTTCACGCGGTCGTGGATCCAGGTGCTGGTGGCGCCGCCGTCGACGCGGGTGACGTGCAGCGCGATCTCGCCGTCGGGCCGCGGCGCGTTGGCGATGGAATAGCAGCGCGGCGGCGCGCCCTCGCGCTCGTCGCCGAACAGCACGTACTGGCCCGGCCAGTACCGCAGCGGCTGGCCCAGCGGGCGCAGCAGGATCTCCACGATGCGCGGCGTGCGGGGGATGCGGTCGGTGACGACGAACCACACGTCCTCGCGCGGAGGGAACAGCTTGGGCTTGGCGTCGGCGGTGCCCCACTCGATCACCAGCTCCTCGCTGATGGGCTTGGCCATGCACATCAGGCCGTAGCCGTCCTTGCGCTCGTCGCGGGACAGGGCCATGTCCAGCACCATCCCCTGGTCGAACCGGCCGCTGATCACCTTCACCTTGCACTCGCCGCAGGCGCCGGCACGGCAGTTGTTGGGCAGGGCGTAGCCGGCCTTCTCCAGGGCGGAGAGGACGGTGTCGCCCTCGCCGCACTGGACTTCGCGACCGGACGGATGCAGGCGGATGCGGCTCACGGGCGAACCCTCGGCTGGATGGGAAAAAAGGGGGCGGCGGCACCATCGGCCACCGCCGCCCCTCAGGTTGCGGACGCGGGAGATGTGACGGTCGTCATACCGACGGCATCAGAAGACGGGGATGATCTCGTCCATGTCGATGTCGGTGACCTCCTCGCCGGTGATGCCCACCTCGGGGATGGCGGGGAAGGGGATGCCGTACTTATCCAGCACGCCCTTCAGGTTCAGCATGGCGTTGCGCCAGTTCTCGTGCTTCATCTCGTAGGTGGGGATGCCGAAGCCGGCCTTGCGGGCGATCTCCTCGGCGCGGCGCTGTACGGGGATGAAGTCCTCCGGCAGGTCCCAGAACTCGGGCGGCGGCTCGAACAGCACGGCCGACAGGAACAGGTATCCCGCGCGGATCTGCTTGGTGATGACGGCGCGGTCCTCGGCCGGCAGCCCGGGATAGTCGCGCTCCATCAGCGACATGCAGATGGCCATGTGGCGGCCCTCGTCGCGCCCGACATTCCTGAAGGCGGTCTGGAACACCGGCTCCTTCGACTGCGCGGCCATCTGGTGGAAGATGGTGGCCGCCGCGATCTCGCCCATCAGGAACGAGCTGAACAGCACCGCCAGCGGATACTTGGGCACCGCCTGCTTGTAGCCGGTCCAGTAGCGTCCGCCGTTGTAATAGAGCCAGTGGGCGTTGCGCCGCAGCTTCTTCCCCAGCTCGGTGCGCGGCTCGTAGGTCAGCGGGTTGTCGTGGCCCAGCAGTCGCGTGATGGCGAGGCCGCAGAGCTGCTCGTGGTTCTGCTCGTCGCGGGTGACCGAGAAGAAGCAGCGGCGGACCGGATCCTCCTCGTGCACCTCGTAAGTCTTGATCAGGGCCTCGGCGAAGACCGGCGGGGCGGAGGCGTCGAACACCGACAGCAACGTCCACCAATAGGCGATGGCCTCGCGCTCCTCCCACGAATAGCGCGCGGGGTCGAAGGTCTCCCACGGCAGCTTCGCCGGGTCCCACACCTCGCGCTGTGCGGCGGTCCAGATCTCCTCCAGCTTCCTGGTGTGCGATTCCCACGACAGCGGAAAGACGTTGGGCTGCGGCGTCGGCGGCGGCAGCTCCATGGTGTCGGCGATCCGCTCGTAGTTCCTGGCCATGCGCGTGTTCCTCCTGGGGGGTGGGTGCGGAATGGGGGGGACCGGGTCCGCACCGCTTCTCGTTCGTTCCGGGCCACCCGCGGGCGTCGTCCGGTGCACGCACAGAACGTGACACAGATTTTTGTGGCGATCAACGTGATTCAGTATCATGTGAAACGCGGCGCCCCTTAGACGCGCGAATCCCCAACGCGCACAGGGGTTCCGGCGCGGCATTCGCGATGCAGAACGGCGGGTAAGGGCAGGGGATTCGTATCGGGTGCGGGTAGTGCCGGGCCGGTTACTGGGCCGCCACGTCGGCCCGGTCGTCGTCGATGCCGCCGAATCGGCCGTAGAAGGCGGGGGCCGCCTCGGGCAGGGGGCCGTCGGCGGTCTTCAGCTCGGCCACCAGGAACGCCTCCGACGGGCGGCGGAGGCGGCGGTAGAGGTTGCGGGTGAGCATGCGCGACGCCTGACCCGGCCAGTCCGGCGACAGCAGGTCGGGCGGCAGCATCGGGTCGCGCAGCAGGATGCGGCGGAAATCGTGGATCATCAGCGTGCGCAGGACGAAGGCCGCCCCCGGATCGGGGTCCGCGGCATCCTCCAGCGCCTGCCAGACCGGGCGGAAGCGGGCCAGGAAGGCGGCGTAGTCGGCCTCCAGCCGGTCGATGTCCCAGCAGCTCCGCACCAGGTCGCGCAGGGCCGCCACCCCGCCGGCCCCGCCGGGGTCCTGCGTCGCCTTCATCAGCACCACCTTGTCGCTGACGCCCAGCCGGGCGAGCAGGCGGTTGACCGCCGCCTCGTCGCAGGACGGGTGGGTCAGCACGGCGGGTGACACGGTGCCGAAGCCCAGCCAGCCCAGCTCGCGCCGCAGCGTCTCGCGCGTCTCCGCGTCGATGGCCGCCTGGCCGATCAGCAGCATGTGCCAGTTGCGGTCCCAGGCGCGGACGAGGGGGGCGTAGATCCGCCGCTCCGCCGCGGCGAAGCGCTCGTGCCCGCTCTCCGTCACGCGGTAGAAGCTGCGCCGGCCGATCTGGGTGTTGATCAGCCACTCGTCCTTGCACAGGCGGAAGACCGAGGTGCGGACGATGCGCTCGCTCAGCGCGAACCGCGCCATCAGGTCGATCAGGCTGCCCAGCCAGGCCGAGCCGCCGTGCGGCCGCACCGCATCGCCGTAGACGGTGATGATCAGCGACTTCGCGCGGGGGCCGACGGCGTCCAGCAGGTGGGGGACCAAATCCTCGGTGCGGCGGTGTCGGGCCATGGGCGCATCTGATCGGCTGGCGGGGCGGGCTTCGGCGGCGGGCGCGGCGGCCGACGGCTCCGGGGGAATGCGTCACGATTCCGCCCCCGCCGCCGCCCGGCCGGAACACATGATGCAGAACCATGTAGCGCAGCAACCACCGCACGGCCAGCGGGAATCGGCGGGGCACTTTCCGTTTGACACGGTTCGATTTGATACATTACCGTTCGGTAACAACGATAATATGTGTCACGAACCGACCGGCAGGGCGGACGCGACACCGCGGCCGGGCGGGGCCGGGCGGGACCGCATGCCCCCGGCGCGCCGGTCCGAAGCGACACCAAAACAAACACGATCTTGGGAGAGAAACCGATGGCCAACCGCCTCTTCACCTCCTTGATGGCCGCCGGCGCCCTGGCGCTGGGCCTGGCGGCCGGCGCCGCGCAGGCGGCCGATCCGATCCGCATCGGCTCCTTCCTGTCGGTGACGGGCCCGGCCTCCTTCCTGGGCGAGCCCGAGAAGAAGGTGCTGGAGCTGTACGTGGACCGCATCAACAAGGCCGGCGGCGTCGACGGCCGGCCGATCCGGCTCACCGTCTACGACGACGGCGGCGACGCCGCGAAGGCCGCGGGCTTCGCCAAGCGCCTGATCGACAGCGACAAGGTCGACGTCATCGTGGGCGGCACCACGACCGCCGCCACCATGGCCGCGGTGCCGCTGGTGGAGCGCGCCGAGGTGCCCTTCATCTCCCTGGCCGGCGCCGTGGTCATCGTCGAGCCGGTGAAGCCCTGGGTGTTCAAGACGCCCCACACCGACCGCATGGCCGCCGAGAAGGTGATGGCCGACATGACGAAGCGCGGCCTGTCGCGGCTGGCGCTCCTGTCGGAGGATTCCGGTTTCGGCAAGTCCGGCCGCGCCGAGACGCTCAAGGTCGCCAAAGACATGGGCATCACCGTCGTGGCCGATGAGACCTACGGCGCCAAGGACACCGACGTCACGCCCCAGCTCACCAAGATCCGCTCCAACAAGGAGGCGCAGGCGGTGCTGGTCTTCGGGCTGGGCCAGGGCCCGGCCATGGTGACGAAGAACTACCGCCAGCTCGCCATCGAGCTGCCGATCTACCAGTCGCACGGCGTCGCCTCGATGGAGTTCATCCGGCTGGCCGGCGGGGCGGCCGAGAACGTCCGCCTGCCGGCAGCCGGTCTGGTGGTCGCCGACCAGCTTCCCGACAGCGACCCGCAGAAGCGCGTGGTGGCGGAGTTCAGCAAGCTCTACATCGACCACATCGGCGGCGAGCCCTCCACTTTCGCCGGCCACGCCTACGACGGGCTGATGCTGGCGGTCGAGGCGATCCGCCGCGCCGGCGGCACCGACCGGGCCAGGGTGCGTGACGAGATCGAGAAGACCAAAGGCTACATCGGCACCGGCGGCGTCGTGAACATGAGCCCGACCGACCACATGGGCCTGGGCCTGGACGCCTTCCACATGGTGGAGATCAAGCAGGGCACCTGGAAGCTGGTGGACTGACGCGCGGCACGCCGATCGAAGTGCAATCCCCCCTCTTCCGTCCCGGAAGAGGGGGTTCCGGCGCCCCGTCACCGGGAGACGAACGACCATGTTCGCCGAGTTCCTGCAATACCTGCTATCCGGCATCACCATCGGCGCGATCTACGCGCTGGCCGGGCTGGGTTTCTCGATCATCTACAACGCCAGCCACGTGATCAACTTCGCCCAGGGCGAGTTCATCATGATCGGCGGCATGAGCGCCGCGACCCTGACGGCCGCCGGCGTGCCGCTGCCGCTGGCCATGCTGTTCGGCCTGGCCGCCGCCATGCTGGGCGGCGTGCTGATCGCGAAGTTCACCATCGAGCGGGCGCGCAACGCCTCCGTCGTCACGCTGATCATCATCACCATCGGCGCCTCCATCTTCCTGCGCGGCCTGGCCGAGGTGGTGTGGGGCAAGGAGTTCCACCGGCTGGCCGCGTTCTCCGGCGACGATCCCATCGCGGTGATGGGGGCGGCGGTGCTGCCGCAGTCCCTGTGGGTGCTGGGGGTGGCGCTGGTGCTGATCGCCGCCACCGGCTTCTTCTTCAACCGCACCCTGGCCGGCAAGGCCATGCTGGCCACCTCGCACAACCGGCTGGCCGCCCAGCTCGTCGGCATCAACGTGCGCGGGGTGGTGCTGGTGGCCTTCGCCCTGTCGGCGGCGCTGGGGGCCGTCGGCGGCGCCGTGGTGGCGCCCATCACCTTCTCCTACACCGAGATGGGCATCATGCTGGGGCTGAAGGGCTTCACCGCGGCGGTGCTGGGCGGGCTCGGCAACGGTGCCGGGGCGGTGGTCGGCGGGCTGCTGGTCGGCATCGCCGAGGCGCTGGGCGCCGGCTACATCTCGTCCGCCTACAAGGACGCCATCGCCTTCGTCATCATCCTGCTGGTGCTGATGTTCCTGCCGAACGGTCTGTTCGGCAAGCGCGGCACCGAGCGCGTGTGAGGTCCCCGATGCTCGGCCGCGTTCCCGTTCTGGTCGGCCTGGCGGCGGTGATCGCCGTCCTGCCGCTGGTCCTGACCAACAACTTCCTGCTCAACGTCGCCATCATCGCCGGCTTCAACGCCGTGGTGTGCGTCGGCCTGAACCTGCTGATCGGCTATGCCGGGCAGATCAGCCTGGGCCACGCCGCCTTCTTCGGCCTGGGCGCCTATGTCTCGGCGGTGCTGGTGGGAACCCACGGCTGGCCGCCGCTGCCGGCGCTGCTGGCGGGCGCCGCCTTCGTCGGCGTCCTCGCCTTCGCCGTGGCCAAGCCGATCCTGCGCCTGAAGGGCCATTACCTGGCCATGGCGACGCTGGGCATCGGCATCATCATCTCCATCGTGCTGCGCACCGAGACGGACATCACCGGCGGCCCCGACGGCATGGTCGTCGTCCCCTTCGAGGTCTTCGGGATCGAAGTGGCCGGGGAATCCATGTGGTACTGGGTCGTCGGCGCGCTGCTGCTGCTGGCGGTGTGGCTGTCGCTGAACCTGATCGAGAGCCCGGCCGGGCGCGCCATGCGCGCGCTGCACGGCTCGGAGGTGGCGGCGGAAACGCTGGGCGTCGACACCACCGGCTACAAGGTGATGGTCTTCGTGCTGTCGGCGGTGCTGGCCAGCGTCATGGGCAGCCTGTTCGCCCATTACCTGGGGTTCATCACGCCGTCCGCCGGCGACTTCTTCAAGTCGATCGAGCTGGTGACCATGGTGGTCTTCGGCGGCATGGCCTCGACGCTGGGGGCGGTGGTCGGCGCGGTGATCCTGACCGTGCTGCCGCAGTTCCTGACCGCCTTCCAGGACTACCAGCACATGGTGCTGGGGGCGATCCTGATGTTCACCATGGTGTTCATGCCCCGCGGGCTGCTGCCCACCCTGGAAGGGCTGATCACGGCGCGGAGGCGCGCATGAGCACGGCCGCACGGGCGCGCGCCGCCATGACCGAACCCGATGCCGCGTCCCCGGTGCCGCCGGCCGCGGCGCACGCCGGCCCGCCGATCCTGGCGGTGGAGGCCCTGTCGAAGGAGTTCGGCGGCGTCCACGCCATCGAGGACCTGAGCTTCACCGTCAGCCGCGGCCGCATCCACTCCATCATCGGGCCGAACGGGGCCGGCAAGACCACGCTGTTCAACCTGGTCACCGGCGTCTACACCCCGTCGGCGGGCCGCGTCCTGTTCGACGGCCAGCCGGTGTCCGGCCTGGCGCCGTACAAGCTGGCGGCGCGGGGCATGTCGCGCACCTTCCAGAACCTGCAGATCTTCTTCAACATGTCGGCCATCGAGAACGTGATGGTCGGCCGCCACCTGCACCTGGACCGCCGGCTGCTGCCCGCCCTGTTCCGTTTTCCGTCACTGGTGCGCAAGGACCGCGAGGCGAAGGAGCGGGCGGCGGAGCTGATGCGCGAGGTGGGGCTGGGCCGCTACATCGACGCCGAGTCCGCCGCCATGCCCTACGGCGCCCTGAAGCGGCTGGAGATCGCCCGCGCCCTGGCGGCGGAACCGGTGCTGCTGCTGCTCGACGAGCCGGCGGCCGGCCTCAACGCCACCGAAAGCCGCGAGATCGACGAGTTGATCAAGCTGGTGGCGGGGCGCGGCGTCACCATCATCCTGGTGGAACACGACATGAAGATGGTGATGGGCATCTCCGACCACATCCTGGCCCTGAACTACGGCCGCAAGCTGGCCGAGGGCACGCCGGCGGAGGTGGCGGCCAACCCCGACGTGGTCGCCGCCTATCTCGGCACCCTGGACTGAGGAGGGCGCGCCCCATGCTTCTGGAAGTCCGTGGCCTCAACAGCCATTACGGCCGCATCCACGCGCTGAAGTCCGTGGACCTGTCGGTCGGCGAGGGGGAGCTGGTGGCGCTGGTGGGTGCCAACGGCGCCGGCAAGACGACGCTGCTGCGCACCCTGTCGGGGGTGCAGCCGGCCACCGGCGGCACCATCCGCTTCGAAGGCGTCGACATCACCGGCATGCCGGCGCACCGCCGCGTCGCCGAGGGCATCCTGCAGGTGCCGGAGGGGCGCCAGCTCTTCGGCCCGCAGTCGGTGGAGGACAACCTGCGCCTGGGCGCCTACCGCCGGGGCGGCGACCCCGACGCCGACCTGGAGCGCATGTACGCCCTGTTCCCCGTCCTGAAGGACAAGCGCCGGCAGCCCGCCGGCACCCTGTCGGGCGGCCAGCAGCAGATGGTGGCCATCGCCCGCGCCCTGATGGCCCGGCCGCGCCTGCTGCTGCTGGACGAGCCCAGCATGGGCCTGGCGCCCCTGCTGGTGGGCGAGATCTTCAACGCGGTGCAGAGCCTGAAGCGCCGGGGCACCACCATCTTCCTGGTGGAACAGAACGCCTACGCCGCGCTGGCCATCGCCGACCGCGGTTACGTGCTGGAAACCGGGGAGATCACCCTGCACGACGCCGGCTCCGCCCTGCTGGCCAACGAGCGGGTCAAGCAGGCGTACCTCGGGCTGTAGGGGCGGCGGAGCCGGGTTCTCGCACCGTCTGCGCCGGCTCCGGTCCTTCCGGCGGTCGCCGCGCCTTCAGCCACTCCGCCATGCCCTGGTCCTCCAGCGCATACTGCCCCCGTGCCGAACGCCAGACGAGGTTGTCCCGGCGCAGCGCCTCGATGGCCGCCTGGACCGACGGCACCTCGACAGCGTCGCCGACGGCTGCCGAGTACGCCGCAAGCGAGGCCGCCGAGAACGGTGTGAACTTGGCCTCCTCTGCGACCAGACGCTCGATGACGGCCTGCTGGAGCCGGGTGAGCGACGACCAGGCGCTCTCGTAGTCCTGCCAGAGCCGGCCGCGCAGCGTCTGCGCCCCGGCGCTCAGCGCCGTGCGGAGTTCGCCGGCACCCTCGTCGAGCGCGATGTCCTTGAGGATCTGCGCGAGGATCTCGGGCCGCCGCCCCACCGCATCGAAGGCCGCGTACACCGCCGCCGGATCGAAGCGGTTGTCGGCAGCCAGGCGCCCGTTGAGCCACGCCGTGTAGGCGTCGGTGTAGTCGCGGCCGAGCAGGGGAAAGTCCTGGACCGACGCCCCGTAGAAGGGTTGGTCGCGCCCGAGCACCAGGCGGCCGAGCTTATCCCGGTGCGATCCGGTGAGCACGAGCACAAGATTCGGCCCGTCGGCGCCGTCGTCCCGCGTGTTGAGCGTGTCGCGGGCGGCTTTGAGCGCGAACATGGCGTTCAGGCCGGCGTCGGTGACGATGGCGTGCTGCGCCTCGTCCACCACCAGCGCCACCCGCTTGCCGGTCCGGTCCATCAGCGCGCCCAGCGCGTCGGTCAGCGTGGCGCCCTGCGGCTGCCCGATCCGGTCGATGTCGATGGCCGTTGCCCCGACGCCGACCTTGCTGAGGCCCGCCGAGCGGGCAACCCGCACCGGCAGACCGTCGGCGCGCCGCAGCGCCTGCCGGATGGCCTCGGCGACCAGGTGTCCGGGATCGGCGTTGCGGTCAGACCAGAGGTCGACATAGACGACCCCGATGTGCCGGTTGTCCAGTTCCGGAGTCAGGTCGTGCCGCAGGAACGTCGATTTGCCGGTGCGCCGGGGGGCGGTCAGGCAGAGGGTCGGCTCCGCCCCGAAGGGCGAATCACCGGTCAGGCGATCGACGATCCGGCGCGCCAGTTCCGGACGGTGGAACAGGAACTTGCCGGTGCTCGCGGGCATGGCGTCCCCCTTCTATGCGCGATTATGGCGCCGGACCATAAATTATGTTCGGTCACATAATTGGTCAACAATCGTGGCCGCACGGAACGCCGGGGTGACGGCACCCCGGCAACTCCCTTTCCACCCCGCGCGCCCGACCGACAGCGCGCTTGCCGGCGACACCATGCCTCATGGCGGCGAAACCGTTGATCGGCCGGACGGTCCGCACCCGGCACGGAATTTGCCCCGGTGCCTGCCGACGCAGGGGCGGCGCGGTCGCCGCACCCGGCCGTGGTGGGAGAGGAAACGCCAATGGCGAGGCTCGAAACGTTCTACGAGGTGATGCGGCGGCAGGGGATCACCCGCCGGTCGTTCCTGAAATACTGTTCGCTGACGGCCGCCGCGCTGGGGCTGGGGCCGGAGCTGGTGCCCGACATCGTGCACGCCATGGAGACCAAGCCGCGCACGCCGGTGCTGTGGCTGCACGGGCTGGAGTGCACCTGCTGCTCGGAATCCTTCATCCGCTCGGCGCACCCGCTGGTCAAGGACGTGGTGCTGTCGATGATCTCGCTGGACTACGACGACACCCTCATGGCGTCGGCCGGCCACCAGGCGGAGGCCATCCTCGAAGAGGTGATGGAGGAGTACAAGGGCAACTACATCCTCGCCGTGGAGGGCAACCCGCCGCTCAACGAGGACGGCATGTTCTGCATCGTCGGCGGACGGCCGTTCGTGGAACAGCTGCGCATGGTCGCCCGCGACGCCAAGGCGGTCATCTCCTGGGGCTCCTGCGCGTCCTTCGGCTGCGTCCAGGCGGCGCGGCCGAACCCGACCCGCGCCACGCCGGTGCACGAGGTCATCACCGACAAGCCCATCATCAAGGTGCCGGGCTGCCCGCCCATCGCCGAGGTGATGACCGGCGTCATCACCTACATGCTCACCTTCGACCGCATTCCCGAGCTGGACCGCCAGGGCCGGCCGAAGATGTTCTACAGCCAGCGCATCCACGACAAGTGCTACCGCCGGCCCCATTTCGACGCCGGCCAGTTCGTCGAGGCGTTCGACGACGAGGCCGCGCGCAAGGGCCACTGTCTCTACAAGGTGGGCTGCAAGGGTCCCACCACCTACAACGCCTGTTCCACCATCCGCTGGAACGAGGGCACCTCCTTCCCCATCCAGGCCGGCCACGGCTGCATCGGCTGTTCCGAGGACGGGTTCTGGGACAAGGGGTCCTGGTACGCCCGCCTGACCGACATCCACGCCTTCGGCATCGAAGCCAACGCCGACCGCATCGGTGCCACCGCCGCCCTGGGCGTCGGCGGGGCCATCGCCGCGCACGCCGCAATCAGCGCCCTGAAGCGCGCCCGGCACAAGGGAGACGTCTGATGTCCGTCCTGCAAACCCCCAACGGCTTCACGCTGGACAACGGCGGACGGCGCATCGTCGTCGATCCGGTCACCCGCATCGAAGGGCACATGCGCTGCGAGGTGAACGTCGATTCCGACAACATCATCCGCAACGCCGTCTCCACCGGCACCATGTGGCGCGGGCTGGAGGTCATCCTGAAGGGGCGCGACCCCCGCGACGCCTGGGCCTTCGTGGAGCGGATCTGCGGCGTCTGCACCGGCTGCCACGCCCTGACCTCGGTGCGGGCGGTGGAGGACGCGCTGGGCATCCGCATCCCGAAGAACGCCCACCTGATCCGCGAGATCATGGCCAAGGTGCTGCAATGGCACGACCACGTCGTGCATTTCTACCACCTGCACGCCCTCGACTGGGTCAACCCCATCAACGCCCTGAAGGCGGACCCGCAGGCCACCTCGGCCCTGCAGCAGGCGGTGTCGCCGCGCCACGCCAAGTCCAGCCCCGGCTACTTCCGCGACGTGCAGCTCCGCCTGAAGAAGTTCGTGGAATCCGGCCAGCTCGGCATCTTCAAGAACGGCTACTGGGACAACCCGGCCTACAAGCTGTCGCCCGAGGCCGACCTGATGGCGGTGACGCACTATCTGGAGGCGCTGGACTTCCAGAAGGAGATCGTCAAGGTCCACACCATCCTCGGCGGCAAGAACCCGCACCCCAACTACATGGTGGGCGGCGTTCCCTGCGCCATCAACATGGACGGCGACCAGGCCGCCGGGGCGCCGCTGAACATGGAGCGGCTGAACTTCATCCGCGCCCGGCTGCTGGAAGCCTACGAGTTCTCGCAGAACGTCTACATTCCCGACGTGCTGGCGATCGCCAGCTTCTACAAGGACTGGCTGCACGGCGGCGGGCTGGCGGCCACCAACGTCATGGATTACGGCGACTACGAGAAGGTGCCCTACGACCATTCCACCTGCCAGTTGCCGGGCGGCGTCATCCTGAACGGCAACTGGGACGAGGTGCACCCCATCGACCCCCGCGACCCCGCCCAGGTGCAGGAGTTCGTCACCCACTCCTGGTACACCTACGGCGACGCCAAGGCGGACGCCGACAAGGGCCTGCACCCGTGGGACGGCGTGACCGAGGCGCGGTTCGAGCTGGGCCCCAACGCCAAGGGCACGCGCACCCGCATCGACGAGGTGGACGAGGCCGCCAAGTATTCCTGGATCAAGGCGCCGCGCTGGCGCGGCCACGCGGTGGAGGTGGGACCGCTGGCCCGCTACATCCTGGCCCACGCGCAGGGGGTGGGCTATGTGCAGGACCAGGTGGCCGACGCGCTGGGCCGCTTCAACTCCCTGGCCGGCACCAGCCTGACGGCGCGCCAGGCGCTGCCCACCACCATCGGCCGCACCCTGGCCCGGGCGCTGGAGGCGCACTACTGCGCCCACATGATGCTGGAGGACTACGACGCGCTGATCGCCAACATCAAGGCCGGCGACCGCGCCACCGCCAACGTGGAGAAATGGGACCCCGCCACCTGGCCGAAGGAGGCCAAGGGGGTGGGCACCGTCGCTGCGCCGCGCGGCGGGCTGGGGCACTGGATCCGCATCCGCGACGGGCGGATCGAGAACTACCAGTGCGTGGTGCCCACCACCTGGAACGGCAGCCCGCGCGATTCCCGCGGCAACATCGGCGCCTTCGAGGCGTCGCTGCTGAACACTCCCATGGAGCGCCCGGACGAGCCGGTGGAGATCCTGCGCACCCTGCACAGCTTCGACCCCTGCCTCGCCTGCTCGACCCACGTCATGGCGCCCGACGGCGCCGAACTGGCCCGCGTCACCGTGCGCTGACGCCATCGGGAGGATTGTGCCATGTCACCGGCTGCCGACGCCCACCGCCCGCCGCGCTTCCTCAAGGCCGTCTACGTCTACGAGGTCCCGGTGCGGCTGTGGCACTGGATCAACGCCCTGTCGATCACCGTGCTGGCCGTCACCGGCTATTTCATCGCCAGCCCGCCGCCCGGCGTGCCGGGGGAGGCCAGCGCCAACTACCTCATGGGCTACATCCGCTTCGCCCATTTCGCCGCCGGCTACGTCTTCGCCATCGGCTTCATCGCCCGGCTCTACTGGGCGTTCGCCGGCAACCACCACGCCCGCCAGCTCTTCCGCTTTCCCTTCTGGAACCTCGGCTGGTGGCGGGAGCTGTGGACGGAGGCCCGCTGGTACCTGTTCCTGGAGCGCAAGCCCCGGCTCTACGTCGGCCACAACCCGCTGGCCCAGTTCGCCATGTTCTGGTGCATCGCGGTGGGCAGCGTGTTCATGATCGTCACCGGCTTCGCCCTCTACAGCGAGGGGACCGGGCGGGGAACCTGGCAGGACACGCTGTTCGGCTGGGTCATCCCCCTGTTCGGGCAGAGCCAGGACGTCCACACCTGGCACCATCTGGGCATGTGGATGATCATCCTGTTCGTGATGGTGCACGTCTACGCCGCCGTGCGCGAGGACATCATGTCCCGCCAGTCGATCATCTCCACCATGGTCAGCGGCGTGCGCACCTTCAAGGACGCCGAGGCCCCGGCCGACGCCGACCCCGAACCGCCGCCGCCGCGCATCACCCTGGAGGACGCGCGGGTGCCGGCGGCGGAGCGGGAGCGGGCGGGGTAGGGGGCGACCCCGCCGGGACACCGGGTTCGGACGTCGGACCATCCCGAACCCGGTCCGCCCGTCAGGCGACGATGAACCAGTCCGCGGTGACGGCGGATGCGGAGACTCCGAGGAGGACGGCGGTGTCGCCGCTCGACAGCGTCAGCACCGCATTCCCCGCGGCATCCGGGGCGACCGTCAAGGACAGGCCGTCGGCCAGGCCGATCCGGTCGCCCTCGGCGGCGCTGAAGTCGGTGACCGTGTCGCGGTCGCTCCCCGAACCGCGGCCGAACACGAAGGTGTCGGCGCCGACGCCGCCGGTCAGCGTGTCATCGCCCAGGTTGCCGTGCAGCACGTCGTTGCCGGCCTGGCCATGCACGATGTCGTTGCCCTGCCCGCCGAACAGCGTGTCGTCACCCTGGCCGCCGTACAGAACGTCGTTGTCCCGGTTGCCGTACAGGACGTCATTGCCCTGGTTGCCGTACAGGACGTCGTCACCCCGGTCGCCGTACAGCGTGTCCGCACCGGTGAAGCCCCGGATCAGGTCGTTGGAACCGCCGCCGAACATCCGGTCGTCACCGGACAGCCCGGCCGGCCCGAACGGGTTGGCGCTCTCGGGCTGAGCCGCTACGTCGAAGTGCAGTTCGCTGAGCGTCAGGTCGGGCGTTGCTCCGGCAACGCCGGGATCGCTCGAAAAGGACCGGATCCCCGTCACCACGCCGGCGGTCACGTCGTCGCTGTCGGTCGCCAGCCCGTTGCCGGAGATGACGTTGTACCATCCGTCGTCATAACGCATCACCACGTTCGTCGGAGACGACGCAACGACGAGGCTCGACGGAAACGTCGCAATGGTCGGGAAGATCACCCCGCCGTCTTCGGGCTGGTTCATGATCAATTGGAAATTGCTGCCGGCTTCGAGCACTGCCATTGGTTTTGAGTCCTTCGCGTTGGAACCGCCCACCACCCCCCGGCGATGGCGGCGCGATGCTAGGAACCCCGCGGCGGATCGGGCAATTGGGGGATTTTCCCCAATGGCCGTGACGGCGGCCGGACCCTATGGTGCGGCGTGTCGGCGGCCCCGGCCCGTGGTCCGGCGGCCGCACGCCCGACCGGAGACAACGATGAAAACAGCCCTTCGCACCGCGGTGCCGGCGCTTCCGGCCCTTGCCGCAGCGGTTCTCCTGACGGCCTGTCAGACGACCACGGCGGACAGCGTGAAGCCCCATGTCTCGGTGGTCCGGCCGGCGGGTGCCGCCGCTGCCGGGCCCGCTCCGGTGGTGTTCTTCCTGCAAGGGACCGGCGGCGGCAACAACCGGGCCTGGCTGTGGGCGTCGACGCTGGCCGATGCCGGCATCGCCTCGGCGATCATCGACGGCGCCGGCCTGCGCAACCGTTCGAACCTGGCCGGCGTCCCCGCCCGCGACGTGGCGCAGGACTATGCGGCCGCCCTGCGCCTGCTGCGCGACGACCCGCGCGTGGATGTCGGGCGCCATGCCGTGATGGGCTTCTCCAGCGGCGGCACGGCGGCGATGGTGGCCGGCACCGTCCGGGAACCCGACCAGCCCCGGCCGCGCGCCGTCATCGCCTTCTATCCCGGCGTCCTCGGAGAGTGCAGCGAGAACCACGCGGCGGACACCGCGGTGCATGTGTTCTACGGCGATCTCGACGAATGGGGGACGCACGGGGGCACGCGCGACGCCTGCCGCCGCGCCGTCGAAGGAAAGCCGGGGCGGGTGTTCCACGCGGTCCGGAACGCCCACCACGGGTTCGATGACTCCGTGACGGTGACGTGGTCCGCGGGTGGCTACTCGTTCCGATCCGAACCGAACCCGCAGGCGCGCGCCGAGGTCGCGCAGACGCTGATCCCGCTGTTGAAGGCGGCGTTCCGGTGATCCGGCCGGCGCTACGGCACGATCAGGCCGTAGACCAGCGCGGTGGCGACCGCCTGGGCGTTGGTGACGGCGTTCAGCTTGTGCCGCGCCCGTTCGATCTGCTTTTCCACCGTCTTCTCATGGGTTCCCAGGCGATGGGCGATCTGCTGCGGGCGCAGGCCGGCGGCCAGCCAGAGCAGGCATTCCCGCTCGCGCGGGGCCAGCCGGACGACGTCCCGCACATGCGCTTCGCGCAGGCGGACGTCGAACGCGTGGGTGATGCCGGTGATGGCGCGGCTGTTCCCGAACCAGATGCGGTCGAAGTCGGCCCAGGACAGGGCGGCGGCGTGCAGGCCGAGGGCACTGACCCCCAAACCGCTGTTGAAGCGCATGGGAAGGGTGACGCCGGTGAGGACGCCGAAATCCCAGTCGATGGCGAGGGAACGTTTGGCCGCCGGGCTGATCCCTTCCAGGCGGCCGGCATCGCTCCACAGGATCGGGGCGGTTTCCACCCTGGCCGCCCGCACGAACTCGTCGCAGTGGTACAGGCCGCTGGACATCTTGGCGTCCACGTAGGCGTCATCGTAGCTGCTGAGCAGAATGTCGTGCCGGCGTCCGGCGTCGGGAAACGCTTCCGCGCCGTACATCAGCCCGGTGACGCCGAAATCCGCCAGGTGGCGGTGCAGCCGCGCCCACAGATCCTTCACGCCCGCCGCCTGCCGGAAGTCGTCCGCGGCGTCGAGGACGCGCTGCGTGCCGTGATCCCGGCCGGCCGTCATGCCGGGCTCCTCCGCCGGCGGTGCTTCCCGATCACGACGGCCAACAGCGCCGCGAACAGCAGGATGCTGCTCTCCATCAGGCCGTGCGGGTCGTGCCGGTCCATGGCCAGGCCGTGCAGCGGCGGTCCGATCAGTGCCCCCGCGGCGTACAGGGTGCCGAAGGCGACGTTGGCGGCGGCGAGATCGGCACCCCGGAAGCGGTCGGCCAGCATGGCCAGGGCCACCGTGTACAGACTGCCGGCACCGCCGCCCCAGAGGACCATGACCGCCAGCAGGACCGCCGGTGTGTCCAACGCGGCGGGCAGGACGAGGGGCACCGCCAACCCGACCGCCGCACAGGCCGCCAGCACCCCCGGCTTGCCGAACCGGTCGGCCAGCATGCCCGCCGGCACCGGGACGATCAGGGCGCCCACCAGGAAGGCGCTGACCGTTCCGGCCGCCCACGCCTCCGACAGGCCGGACTTGACGGCATAGACCGGCATCAGCGTGTAGGGCACCGCCTCGAACAGGCCGAAGGCCAGCGCCGCCATCACCGCGACCGAGGTTCCGAGGACGGCCGGCGGAACCCGGGCGGGGCCGAAGATCGGCGGCGGCGCGGCCCGGGTGACGGACAGCACCGCAAGGGCCGTGCCGACCAGCGCCTGGATCAGCAGGATCGTCGGCCACCCCTGCGTGCCGGTGAGCGGGACCAGGGCCGCCCCCGCCGCCGCCCCGGCGCAGAACACGCCGGCGTAGAGACCGACGTTGCGGCCCCGCCGGTCGTCGGGAGAGGCGGCGTTGATCCAGTACTCGATCAGGCGGAACACCATGCCCAGGCTGCCGCCGAACAGGAAGCGCAGGACCATCCACACCCCCTGGTCGGTGGACACGAGGAAGCCGAAGGGGGAAAGGATGGCGACGCCCAGCAGGACGCGGAGCACCGCGGCGGGATCGCAGCGCCGCAGCAGCACCGGCATAAGCGGCGTCGTCAGCAGCCACGCCAGGGCCGGCATGGCCGCGTTTAGCCCTATGGCGGTGGCCGAAGCCCCCATGCGGTGCAGCGACAGGTCCACATAGGCGTAAGACGCCCCCGTTGCCGCGGCGGCGGCGACCGTAGCGGCCGAAATCGTGGCCATCCTGAGCCGGGAGGTCACGGTCTGCGGTACCCTGCCATCGTCTTCCCCTTCGGCCGCCCCTGCCGCGCCGCCCCGATCCCGGTGGAGCCGGGCGCATCGGAGCGGAGGCCGCGACGGCGCAGATTAGGCGCAAAAGCGTTACGATGGTAGGGGTATGAAGACAAACGAAGGGTGGGGCGGGCGGATCGGCGCCCGCCCGCCCCACCCGGCGGCCGTATCAGGTCAGAAGCACTTCAGGTTGGCGTCCGCCTGCACGCGTTCGAAGGTGGCGACCAGCTCCTTGGCCCAGGCGGCTTCCCGGAAGAAACCGGCGCGCGAGCCGGCGAGCTGCTGCATGGTCATCACCGTCTCGATGCGCTCGTACTGGTCATAGGGCATGCGGTCGGCGATGGCGTCGATGCTGCACGCGCATTTGCGCAGCATCTCCGCGGTCTGGCCGTTGGCGGCCATGCATGTGAAGACGTACTCGGCGCGCGCGGCGGTCGGGTAGTCGAAGGCGACGGCCGGCGTGGCGAGGCCGGCCAGCAGCAGGACGGACAGCAGGGGGCGGATCATCGGCGGGGCTCCGGCTGGCTGTGCGCCGCCTGCACCGGGGCGGTGCCGACGGCGGCGGCGGTACGGGTGTCGGTCAGGACCATGGACTCGTCGGTCAGCGGGCCGTCGGCGCCGGGCGTGAACGCGTGCACGGCGTAGAGGCCGCCCGGCACCGCGTCGGCCAGGATGAAGTGATATTCCTTATGCTCGAAACGCGGGAAACGCTCGATCAGTTCCACGGCGACGAAGGGTCGGACGACCACCTCGGTGGCGGGCACGCTGCGGTCCTGCCAGGTGACGGTGGCCGGCTTCACCTCGGCCGCGGCGGCGGCGAAGGCGTTGCGCAGGCGGTTGCGGAAGTACAGTTCCGAACCGCCGGTCAGCCGCTTCATCTCGCGCGCGTCGCGCTCCAGGAACAGCATGATCAGCGGGTTGCCGCGGAACTTGTGCATCGCGTCGAAGGGGACCGCGCGCTCACCCGTCAGGAAGCGGAACTCCAGGTCCTTGCGCCCGTCGGGATCGACCGCGGTCACCGTCATCTCCACGCTGTCGGTGAAACCGGCCTCCAGGGCGCCCGCCTTCTCGAAGCGGTAGCGCAGCGTGGTGTCGCCGGCGACGTCGCGCAGGTGGTTGGTGTCGAACAGCAGCGCCTGCGCCTTCGTCAGCTCGAAGGCGGCGGCACCCGACGCCGTCATGACCACAGCCAGCAGGGCCGTTGCCAGTCCGGTTCCGAGCCGTCGCATCATCGCATCGTCCTCCCGTATCCCCTTTGTCATGCGGGGTGTTCGGCGATGATAACCGTCGTCACCCCGACCGCGGATCATAGACTTTCGTCCAACTGGACATCGACAAGAAAAGCTGGGAGCATTAACAATATTGTGCTCCACGGGGACTAGACAGTATGGACATGCCGATGGCACTCGCCGCCGGGCTCGCGCCACGGAATGGCAGGATACCCGCCGTGAGGACTTACCGAATTCGCGTCAAGGACCTGGTGTTGATGTGCAGCATCGGTGTCTACGCACACGAAAAGACAAAACGGCAGCGCGTCCGCATCAATCTTGAGATGACGGTGCAGGAAAGCGTGACGCCGCTGGACGATGACATCGCCAACGTCGTGTCCTACGACACCATCATCGACAGCATCCGCTCCCTGGTTGAGTCCGGCCACATCAATCTGGTGGAGACGCTGGCCGATGCCATCGCCGACATCTGCCTGGCCGACCGCCGGGTGGAGGCGGTGCGCCTGTCGGTGGAGAAGCTGGACGTCTTCCGCGAGACCGACGGCGTCGGCGTGGAGATCGAACGCTCCCGCGGCCGGGCCTGAGAGCGGGCGATGGCGGGCGCGGCGCGGCCCTGGGTCATCAAGATCGGCGGCAGCCTGGCGGCGGGCCCGGCCAACCTCGCCCGCTGGCTGGCGGCGCTGGAGGCGGGGCGGCGGCGGGTCGTCGTCGTGCCGGGGGGCGGTCCCTTCGCCGACGCGGTGCGCGACGCCCAGACGGCCCTGCGCTTCGACGATTCCACCGCCCACCGCATGGCCCTGCTGGCCATGGAGCAGTACGGGGCGGTGCTGTGCGCGCTGGGCCACGGTTTTGTGCCCGCCGTCACCTTCGACGACATCGCGCGGGCGCGCCGCGACGGGCTGGTGCCGGTGTGGGCGCCGACGGCGCTGGCGCTGGCCGCGGCGGAGATCCCGCACGGCTGGGCGGTGACCTCCGACAGCCTGGCGGCGTGGCTGTGCGACCGGCTGGACGCTGCGGCCCTGGTGCTGGTGAAGTCGGCGCCGCGGCCTCCCGACGGCACGCCGGCCCGGCTGGCGGCGGCGCACGGGCTGGTGGACGCCGCCTTCCCGCGCTTCGCGCCGCAGGGCTGCCCCGCCGCCTGCCTCGGCCCCGGCGACCAGGACCTGCTGGCCGCGGCGCTGCAGGGGCGGTCGGGCCTGAGCGGGCGCATCGCCCCCGCCCCGGCGTGGGAGGCCGCTGCCCTATGCTGACCACCCGTCTCTTCCCCCGGCTGGCCTGGGCGGTCACCGGGTCCGGCCATTACCTGCGGGAATCCCTGGAACTGATGCGCGAGCAGCCCAACGCCGACCTGTTCGTCAGCGCCGCCGCCGACGAGGTCGTGCGCATGTACCGGCGCACCGGCGTCACCCTGCCCGAGCACACCCGCATCTTCCGCGACCGCACCGCCAGCGCCGTGCCGGTGGGGCGGTTCTACCGCGGCCACTACCACACGCTGGTGGTCGCACCCGCCACCTCCAACACCATCGCCAAGGCGGTCCTGGGCATCTCCGACACGCTGGTCACCAACGTGCTGGCGCAGGCGGGCAAATGCCGGGTGCCGACCATCGTCTTCGCCTGCGACACCGCGCCGGAAATGGACACCGAAGCGCCCGACGGCATGGTCAAGGTCTACCCGCGCCGCATCGACCTGGAGAACGTGGAGCGGCTGCGGGGCTTCGAGGCGATGACCGTCGTCGACAGCGTGGCCGGCCTGGCGGCGGCGGTGCGGGAGCGGACGGCATGTCTGAGCGAATCCTCTTCCTGACCGGCCACCTGGCGGAGCGGCGCCTGCGCCAGGTGCTGGACGCCATGCGCCCGGCCTTCGCGTGGGAGGTGCGCGACATCGGCGTGCAGGTCGCCGGACTGATGACCGCCGACCTGGTGCACCGCCGTCTGGCCGCCCGCGGCGGGGTCGGGCAGGCCGACCGGGTGCTGCTGCCCGGCCGCTGCCGCGGCGACCTGGACGCCCTGTCCGCCGCCTTCGGCGTGCCGTTCGAGCGCGGCCCGGACGAGCTGATCGACCTGCCCGAGCATTTCGGCGCCGCCCGCGTCCTGCCGCCGCCGCCCGAGGGCGCCGCACCGCCGGCGCTGATCTTCGCCGAGATCGTCGAGGCGCCGACCCTGACCGTGCCGCAGATCCTGGAGCGCGCCGCGGCGCTGGCCGCGGACGGCGCCGACGTGATCGACCTGGGCGGCCTGCCCGGCACCCCTTTCCCGCATCTGGAGGAGGCGGTGCAGGCCCTGGCCGCCGCCGGCCACCGGGTCAGCGTCGACAGCGGCGACACCGACGAGCTGCGCCGCGGCGCCGCGGCCGGTGCTGCGTTCGTGCTGAGCCTGACCGAGGAGACGCTGCACCTGGCCGACGCCATGACGGCGGTGCCGGTGCTGATCCCGTCCCGTCCCGGCGACCTGGACTCCCTGGAGCGGGCGGCGCGGCGCCTGCTCGACGCCGGGCGGCCCTTCTACGCCGACCCCATCCTCGACCCCGTGGGCAGCGGCTTCACCGCCTCGGTCGTGCGTTACCACGAATTGCGCCGCCGCCTGCCCGACGCCCCCATGCTGATGGGCGTCGGCAACGTGACGGAGCTGACCGACGCCGACACCACCGGCCTGTCGGCCATCCTCATGGCCATGGTGGCGGAGCTGGCGATCGGCGCGGTGCTGGTGGTGCAGGTCAGCCCCCATTGCCGCCACGCGGTGCGCGAGGCGGCGGCGGCGCGGCGCCTGATGCACGGGGCGGTGGCGGCGGGCATGCCGCCGGCGCGCCTCGACCCGGCCCTGCTGTGCCTGCGCGACCGCCGACCCTTCGCCAGCACGCCGGCGGAAATCGCCGAGACCGCCGCCGGCATCCGCGACCCCAACTTCCGCATCGAGGTATCGTCGGACGGCGTGCACGTCTACAACCGCGACGGCCACCACGTGGGCACCGACCCGTTCGACCTGTGGCGCCGCCTGTCGGTGGACGACCCGTCGCACGCCTTCTACCTCGGCGTCGAGATGGCGCGGGCGCAGATCGCCGCGCAGCTCGGCAAGCGCTACGCCCAGGACCGCGAACTCGCCTGGGGGGTGGCGGTGCGCGAACCGCCGGCGGAGTCCGGCCGCCACGCCAGACCCCCGTCCCAACCACAGGAGGCGGCCGAGTGATGATCCGCGAAATCGTCGTCGTCACCCTCAGCCCCGACGGCACGCCCCACGCCGCCCCCATGGGGCTGATCCTGCCGCCGGACGGCGCGCCGGTCCTGTCCCCCTTCCGCCCGTCGCGCACGCTGGACAACCTGATGGCGCGGCGCCAGGCGGTGCTGAACTACACCGACGACGTGCGCGTCTTCGCCGGCTGCGTGTGCGGCCGCCGCGACTGGCCGACGCGGCCCGCCCGCCGCGTCGCCGGCGGCGTGCTGGAGACGGCGCTGGCCCACGCCGAGGTCGAGGTGGTGCGGGTCGAGGACGACCCCGTGCGCCCGCGCTTCACCCTGTCCATCGTCCACGAGGAGACGCACGCCCCCTTCCGCGGCCTCAACCGCGCCAAGGCGGCGGTGATCGAGGGGGCGGTGCTGGTGTCGCGCCTGCACCTGCTGCCGGCCCGGCAGATCGACGCGGAGATGGAGCACCTGGCCGTCGCCGTGCGCAAGACCGCCGCGCCGGAGGAGGCGGAGGCGTGGCAATGGCTGGTCGACCACGTCGCGGCGTGGCGCGCCGGCCGGGCGGCGGGGACGGCGGCATGATCGGGCTGCTGGCCAGCGTGCGGGACGCGGCGGAGGCGCGGCTGGCCGTTGCCGGCGGCGCTGACATCGTCGACCTGAAGAACCCCGCCGCCGGGGCGCTGGGGGCGCTGCCGCCGGAGGTGCTGCGCGCCTGCGTCGCCGCGGTGGCCGGACGGCGTCCGGTCAGCGCCACCGTCGGCGACCTGCCGCTGGACCCCGCCCGCGTCGCCGCGGCGGTGGACGCCACCGCCGCTATGGGGGTGGACATCGTCAAGATCGGCCTGTTCGACGGCGACCTCGGCGGCTGCCTGGCGGCGCTGGCGCCGCGCACCGCGGCGGGGCTGCGGCTGGTCGCGGTGCTGTTCGCCGACCGCCGGCCCGATCCCGACGCCCTCGACCGGCTGGCCGCGGCGGGCTTCGTGGGCGCCATGCTGGACACCGCCGGCAAGACGGCGGGGCCGCTGACCCGGCACCGCGACGCGGGGTTCCTGCGCGCCTTCACGGCGCGGGCCCGGCGTCTGGGTCTGATGAGCGGGCTGGCGGGGTCGCTGCGGCTCGCCGACGTGGCGGCCGCGGCGGCGGCCGGGCCGGACTATCTGGGCTTCCGCGGCGCCCTGTGCGGCGACGGCGGCCGGGCCGGCGCCCTCGACCCGGCGCGGCTGGCGGCGGTGCGCGCCGCGGTTCAGGCCAGCAACCGTGCCACCGCCACCGCCGGGGCGCAGTGCGCCGCCCACTCCGCATGGTCGGCGCCGACGCCGAGCGCCCCGGCCACGTCCACATAGGGGCGGTCCAGCCGCCGCGCCAGTTCCGCGGCCAGGGCGCGGCCGACGCCGGCACCGACCACCGGCGCGTCGTCCGGGATGCCGTCCGGCAGACCGTCCGGCGGGAGGGCGGCCGACAGCACGCGGTGCGCCGCGCGCGTGATCGTCTGCATCTGCCGCTCCGCCGCCGCGGCGGCGAGCCGGCGCCAGGCCGGCCACGGCGCCTCCTCAAGATCGACGCCGATGCAGCGGCCGAGGCGCCGGGCACTGGCCTCGGGCGTCGCCGGGCCGCCGTCGGCGGGCGGGTGCTGGTCGGCCGTCTCGTCCAGGCGCCCCAGCACCCGGTGGACGTCGGCGGTGGTGGCGAAATGCTCCGCCATCACCGGCACCGTGGCGCCGCGCCAGGGCAGGGTGTCGGCCACCGCCATGACGGGGGTGCGGGTCAGGCCGGTGTAGACCAGCTCGCCCGCCTCCAGCCGCTCGCGGTCGCTGCGACCGCGAGCGGCCACCCGGCCGGCCGCCACCGGCACCAGGTCGGTGGTGGTGCTGCCGATGTCGACCACCAGCGCGTGGCCGCAGCGGCGGGCCACCACTTCGGCCGTCGCCAGCCAGTTGGCCGAGGCCACGCGCTGTGCCGCGTCCGCCGCCGCCGCGGCATCCAGGAACCCGGCCTCGCCGGCCCAGAACCGCACCTCCCCCGGCAGCCGGCCGGCGGCGGCCGCCACCAGGGCAGCGACGCCGCGGGCGCGGTCGGGGAACAGGTCCACCAGTTCCCCCGTCATGGTCACCGCGTGGCGCCGCGCCGGCGGCAGGTCGGCGAGGATGGCGGCGAAGGCGGCGTCCAGCCGGTCCAGCCCCTCCCACAGCCGGCACGGCGCCTGGCGCACCGCACCGACGCTCCCGTCCGGCGCGATCCACGCCGCCTTGAGATGCGCGCCCCCGATGTCCCAGCCGATCATGGATGTCTCCTGCATTCCGGACCCAGCCCCCCTTGCATTTCCTCGCATCTCCTCCCCCGCCTCCGGCGGGGGACGGCCATGACACTACACCCGCACCTCCACCCCCGGCCCCGGTCGCGGCGGCGGGAGGTCGGGGTCGTCGTCGGCCAGGGCGAGGGCGGCGGGGTTGCGGCCCGTCACCCGCCGCAGGCCGGCGTAGGAGGTGGTGAGGCGCGGGTTGACCTCCACCACCCGCGGGCCGTCGCCGGTCAGGATCACGTCGACGCCCGCGTGCCCCCACAGGCCGGGGATGGCGGCGGCAACGGCAGCGGCCAGCGGGGCGACCTCGGCCGCCCGGTGGTTGAGCGCGCCGACGGCGCAGCCCCCGAACGCCAGCGTGCCGTCGGCCTCCTCCGCGATGAGCTGGCGGTTGACCGACAACAGCCACGCCCGGCCACCGCGGCACAGCAGGGACAGGCTGGCCGGCTCCCCCGGCACGTAGGGTTGCAGCACGCAGCCGGCCGGCGGCACCTCGGCCCGCCAGGCGGCCAGGTCGGCGGGGCCGCGCAGGCGCCGCACCCCTTCCGCACCGCAGCCGTCGTCGGGCTTGACCACCCAGCCGTGCGGCGACGGCGGGGCCGCCCACGGGGGGTGGACGGGAATCACCGGGACGCCGGCGGCGGCCAGCCGCTGCGCCGTGGCGCGCTTGCCGGCGGCCAGCGCCACCGCCTCCGGCGCGCTGGCCAGCAGGGTGCGGCCGGCGGCGAGGACGAGGCGCGACACCCGCTCCAGGTGGCCGCCGGTCTCCGGGGCGATGGGCCACACCGCGTCGTGGGCGGCGATGGCGGCGGCGATGGCCCGGGGATCACCGCCGTCCACCGCCAGGACCGCGGCGCGGGTGGCGGGCGGCGGCAGGGCGCGGTCGCGCAGCAGGGTGGCTTGCACGCCCGGCACCCCCGTGAGATCGTCGGCCAGCGCGCAGGCCATCAGGTCGGCCTCGCGCAGCAGGGCCGCGAACGGCCCGTCGGCGATGGAGCCGCCGAGGCCGCCGCCGGTCACGAACTCGTACACCAGGATCCGCCGCACCATGGACCTCGTCCCCGTCATCGATCTGCTGGGCGGTGTGGTCGTCCACGCCCGCCGCGGCGAGCGCGGCGCCTACCGCCCCATCCGGTCCGGCCTGTGCGACGGCGCCGATCCCTGGACGATCGTCGAAGCACTGCTCGCCCTGCACCCGTTCCGCGCCCTCTACATCGCCGATCTCGACGCCATCGGGCGCACCGGCGACCACGCCGCCGTGGTGGCCGACCTCGCCCGGCGCTTTCCCGGCCTCACCCTGTGGGTGGACGGCGGGGCGGCGACGGCGGCGGCGGCGCGCCTCTGGCTCGACCACGGCGCCGGGGTGGTGGTCGTGGGGAGCGAGACGCTGGCGTCCGCCGACAACCTCGCGGCGATCCGCGCCGGCGTGCCGGCGGAGCGCGTCGCCCTGTCCCTCGACTACCGCGGCGACGCCTTCATGGGCCCGCCGGGGCTGGACGCCGCCCCCGGCCTGTGGCCCGACCGGCTGATCGCCATGACGCTGGCCCGCGTCGGCAGCGACGCCGGTCCCGATCTGGACCGTCTCGCGGCCGTGCGGGCGGCGGGCGGCGGCCGGGCCGTCTACGCTGCCGGCGGCGTGCGCTCCCCCGCCGACCTGGCGGCGCTGGCCGAACGGGGTGCGGCCGGCGTGCTGCTGGCCAGCGCCCTGCACGACGGCCGGATCGTTCCCGACCGGCTGTAACCTCCTGACGGTGCGCACCAAAAAAAGACGGCCGGCTTTCGCCGGCCGAGCGGAGGAAGCGCACCCTAGCTGCACCGGCACTGCCGGCGCCTACGGACCGGACGCGGGCGCCCGGCCGAGAACGTAGTTGAGCAAACGCATCCCGAGGCTTTCCTTGGACGGACTCTTCGTGCTTTCAACCGCCTGGGACGCGCCGCGGGACTTTCAAGCCGGAGCGGACTCCGCCGCGGCAAAGGGGTGGGAGACGGAGCCCATGGTGTCCAGCATGACCTGGGCGGTCGGCTCGCCGTCGACGGCCCGCTTGATGGCCTGCTTGGTGGCCTCGTAGTTGTACTGCTGGATCTTGGCGTCGTCCGCCGCCTCCCAGTGGATGAAGACGCCGACGCAGATGAACAGGTCGTCGGCCTCGTGCACGGGGATGACCCCCTCCTTCACGGAGTCGGCGACCGCCATCGCCACGCCGCGCTGGGCCGGGCCGAACATCTGGACGGCCTGGCGGGCGTCCTTGATGGTGACCTTGTTGAACATCACCGTCGCCGGCTTGCACATCAGGTTGGGACCGATCACCGCGAGCAGCGCCGTGAAGCCGTCCTTGTTGTTGGTCAGGCTGGTGGCGAAGGCGGTCTCGGCGGCGCTGCCGCGCGGGCCGATGATCAGGTCGATGTGGGCGACCTCGTTGCCGTCGCCGACCAGCGATTCACCAATCACCATCTTGGTGATCTTTGCCATTAGGAATCCTCCCAGTGTTCGTGATCCGGCTGTTCCTCCGGTTGCCCCCGCCGCAAGCCGGGCGCGCTCACCGGAACACCACCGACCCCGAATCGGTGATGGTGTCTTGAAGTATCAGGCTGCTCTGTTCTGCGAAAAGGCATCCCGTCGCCAGTATTTGGCAGGGCGGATCTTACCTCATGTTTCCGACGGGATGTAATTGGACGAAAGTCCAAAAAACGATTTTTCGATGCGGCGGGCCAGCAGGGTGGCCACCGTCAGATCGGCACAGGTGCCGGGGTTGAGACCGTCGCCGCGCAGCGCGGCGTCGAAGCGCCGCAGCGCCGCCGCCAGCGGCCGCGGATCGCCGCCGTGGTCCCGCCGCCGCCGCTCCAGGTCGGCGGCCTCGCCGCACACCGTGGCGGCGGTGGCCGCACCGTGCTTGCGCAGGATGTGGCTGTCCGGCCCGTCGGCCAGGAACCCCAGATGGACGGCCGTGGCCGCCCACGGCGCCGGGACGCCGGCGTCCAGCGCCGCGGCGAGGCGGGGCAGGCCGGCCTCGAACACCTCGGCGTAGGCGGTGGCGTACTGGGCGGCGACGCGGTCGCGGCCGGCGGCGGCGCGCATGGCCTCCAGCAGGGTGACCCGGGCCGGTTCGTGCACGTCGTGCGCCGCCGGCCGCCCCAGCCCGGCCGGCGCCGCCAGGGCGATGGCCCGGAAGGCGGCGTCGGCATCGGCGCGGGTCAGCCCGGCAAGGACGCGGGCCAGCACCGCCCGCAGCGGCGCCGCGCCGGCGTCCGCGCCCTCCGCGGGCGGCGGAGGGTTCAGCACCGCCTCCGCCAGCGGGGCGGCCAGCAGCACGATGCCCAGGTTGGTGTTGTGCCCCACGGCGTCCCGCGTGGCGCGGACGGCGCGCAGGATGCGCGCGCCGACGCCGGGCGGGCCGTTGCACAGGGCCACGGCGGCGACCGCGGCGCTGTGCGTGAAATCGGCCAGAAGGGCATCGACGCCGGCGGCGTGGACGTGGACGTTGCCGGGCTTGAGGGCCTGCAGCTCGTCCAGGCAGGCGTCCCGCACCGCCACCTCAATCCACGACGGCATCGCCCGGCCCTCCGCCCCCGGCCATGCGGCCCAGCACGTGCTCGACGACGCAGGCGGCGACGTCCACCGCCGCGACGCTCTGGAGTCCCTGCCAGGCGGGCATGGAGTTGACCTCCAGCACGTACGGGCGGCCCTCCCGGTCGCGGATCAGGTCGACGCCGGCGTAATCGGCGCCCACCGCGGCGGCGGCGGCCTCGGCCAGGGATTCCAGCTCCCGGTCGCCGTGCACCGCCTCGCAGCGGCCGCCCCGGTGCACGTTGGTCACCCAGTCGCGGCCGATGCGGGCCATGGCGGCGACGGCGCGGCCGCCGACCACGAAGACCCGCCAGTCGCGGAAATCCGGCCCGCTGCCGGCGACGAAGCGTTGCAGGTAGTAGACACCGTCGGTCGCCGTCAGCGCGTCGCCGCGGTCGAGCCGCCGCACGTCCCGCCCCTGCGAGCCGAACAGCGGCTTCTGCACCAGCGCCTCGCCGGCGTCCAGCGCGTGGCGCAGGATGGCGGCGGCGCGCTCTGGGTCGGCGGTGGCCCGGGTGGCGGGGGTTGGTATCCCCGCGCGGTGCAGCAGGAAGCTGGTCATCGCCTTGTCGACGCAGCGCTCGATGGCGCGCGGCCCGTTGATCACGGGGACGCCCAGGTGGACCAGCGCGTGCAGCACGTCCAGGCGCAGGGTCACCGGCTCGAACCCGCCGCCGGCCACCGTGCGCACCAGCGCCGCGTCGGGAATGCCGCCGCGCAGGCCGGGGATGCGCAATCCGGGGGAGCCCGGCTCCACCGCGATCTCCACCGCCTGCAACGACACCACCAGCGGCTCCGCGCCGGCGGCGCGGAACGCGCGGACCAGGCGGCCGACGTGCCAGGAATCCCCGGACTCGGCGAACAGGACGATGCGTCTAGCCATCGCTCAACCCGAAGGACCGCGCCAGCAGGTCGGGGCGCACCGCCCCGGCGCGGAAGGTCCGGCCGGTGGCCAGCGCCGTCACCGCCACCGCCGCCGGGCTGAAGAGGTGCCCGTCGATGGCGTAGAAATCGAAGTTGACGGCGGCGAACAGCTCGGCGAAGGGGCGGCCGAAGTCGCGCGACGCCGCGCTCGGCATGCCGCGGGCCAGCGCTTCCGCCTCCTCCTCCGGCCCGTCGACGAACAGGTGGACGGTGCCGCCGTAGAGGATGGCGTCGTTGGTGCGCCCCATGGCGTCCAGGAAATCGGCCCCCGGCGGCGGCAGCGGCGCCCAGGCCGCGCCGTCGATGATGCGCTCCGGCGGGAAGTGCAGGGTGTGCGCCTTGTGCAGGGCCACCTCCAGCACGCGGGCCACGATCTGCACGGTGCCGGCCAGGCTGCGGGTCGGCGTCAGGATCATGGTCAGCGCGTCGGGCGCCACGCCGCACATGCCGGCCACCTCGACGCACAGCTCCGGCGGCGGCGGCCGGTCGGTCTCCAGCACGAAGACGGCGCGGTCCGCCCGGTCGCGGTAGCCCAGCTCGGCGAACAGGTCCTCGCGCGCCGCCTGCGCCCGGCCGGGGCCGGAGCCCAGCGCCCCCCACGCCCCGTCCCCCTCGCCGTGGGTCAGCGACAGGCCGGCGTACTGGCTAGCCAGGCAGGCCAGCACCGGGTCGGCGGCGGTGACGGCGACGCGGAACGGCACCGGCCCGTCGGCCGGCACCAGGGCGACGCTGCCCAGGCCGCCCATGCAGATCTCGGCGATGCGGCGCCCCGCCTCCAGCCCGCCGGGGACGGCGATGCCGCCGTCCACCAGCGTGGCGCCGGAAGGGCCGCGGGACACGCCCAGGCGCAGGGCGTCGGCGTCGGCGACCAGCGCCTCCACCAGCGGCACGGCGCGGCGGGCCACGCCGGGGCGGCCATCGGCGGGTCGGGCATCAGGAGCGGGCGGGGCAGGGGACATGGCGGTCTTCCATAAAGGGCGGCGGACGGAGGGCGGCGGCCTCCAGCGCGGACAACAGGCGGGCGGCGCGGGAACGGGCCGCCGCCGCGGCCCCCGCAACGTCGGCGGCCGTGGCGGTAACGGTGCACAGGGGCGCCCCGGCGGGCACCGCGGTGCCCGGCGCCGGCCGGTCGGCGCTCCACGCCGGCCACGCCGGGAACGGCGGCACCGTCAGGGCGCTGCGGGCGTAGACCACGGCCACCGCACGCCCGCCGCGCGGCGGCGGGGGCGGCGCAAGCTCCGGCCCGCCGTCGAAGGCGGCGAGGTGCCGGGCGAACAGCAGCGGGTCGTCCGCCAGCACGTCCAGCGACGCGCCGGGCCGCGGGTTGACCTCCAGCAGCAGGGCGTCGTCGCCGGCCACCAGGAAATCGACGCTGCACAACCCCTTCAGGGCGAAGGCATCGGTCACCGCCACGGCGGCGGCGGCCAGCCGGCCGGCCAGCCCCGGCGACGGCACCACCGGCCCGGCCAGCCCGCCGAAGCGCCAGGGCAGGCCTGGGGCGGGGTCGCACCAGCCGGCGGTGAAGGCCAGCAGCCGCACCCCGCGGCCGTCGCCCAGCACCTGCACCGACAGGGGCCGGCCGGCGGCGCGGCGCTGGAAACAGTGGCCGCGGCCCGCCCGGCGCACCGCCGCCGCGGGGCGGACGCCGAAGCCGCCGCTGCCGCCGGCCCGCTTGGCCAGCCAGCCCGCCGGGTCGGCCGGGGGGTCGCGGCGCACCGCCGGGTGCGGAATGCCCAGTCGGTCCAGGGTGGCGAAGAAGACGCCGGGATCGCGCACCGCCCGCACCGCGTCCGGCGGGTTGCCGGCCAGGCGGCGGCCGCGCGCCAGGGCGGCGAGGCGGCCGGGATGCCCCTCGAACCCGCTGCCGTAGACCACCGCGACGTCGCGGGGCAGGCGGTCGGCCAGCGCCGCCAGCGGGCGCGGCGCCAGCCCGCCGCGCCCGTCCGGCGGCACCGCGTGGCAGGCCGCCGCCAGCGCCCGGGTGTCGTCGTCGGCGAAGCCGTCGACCACCACCGGGCGGTAGCCGGCGCGCACCGCCGCCGCCGCCAGCGCCCGCCCGGCCAGCGCGCACACGACGACGGGCGGGCCGTCAGGCGACCAGGGTGCGGGCATGCGCGAAGGCGTCCCCGAAGGACAGGTATTGGCGGCTGTCGGCCTCCAGCATGCGTTGCAGCAGGTGGTGCTGCACCATGAACTTGACGTTGCCGACGGCCAGCGCGCCGACGCCGGCGGTGCGGCCGCCGGCGACCGGGGTTCCGTCGTCGAAGGGCGACACCCCCTCGGCCCCCGCCGGCGGCACCGCGTTGACGTCGGCCACCACCGCCAGCTCCGGTGCCGCGGCCAGAACGGCGGCGCTCAACACCTGCACGCCGGCCCTGGCGGCGCACAGGGCGACGTCGGAGGCCCGCAGCACGGCGACCTTCGCGTCGTCGTCGCCGCCCCCGGTGACGGCGGTCTCGACACCGAAGCGCCGGCGCAACTCCGCCGCCTTCTCCTCCAGCCCGCTGCCGGCGCGGTGGGCGACCAGCGTCACCGCCGCACCGGCCTGCGCGGCGATCACCGCGGCGACACCGCCGACCACACCGGTGGCACCGAACACCGCCACCCGCTGCCCCGCCAATCCGCCCCTGCCGCCCGCCTTCAGGTGCTTCTCCACCACCGCGACCATGGCGGCGGCGGTGGTGAAGGCGCCCGAAGGGTCGGCGAACACCGACACCTCGAACGGCGGCTGCATGGCGGCGCGGGCGCGTTCCAGCATGTCCACCGCCAGGCCGGCGTCGCGGCCGCCGATGAAGATGCCGGTGCGCCGGCCGTTCTCGGGGGCGCGGGAGAAGATGACGTCCTGGGTGAAGGCGGTCACCTCGTCCAGGGTCAGGCCGGTGTAGGGGGTGACTGCATCGAAGCCGGCGTCGTAGGCCATGTTGACGTCGAACGGGCTCATGTGGGGCAGCGGCGTCAGCGCGTGCAGGATGGATGGCGTGTTCATGGGTCTCTCGGACAGGTTGGGGCGGTCAGCCGGCGACCCCGGGGGGCGTGATGTCGGCGCCGCGGTTGCGGCCGCGGCACACGCGGAACTCCAGCCCCGGCGTGTCGGCGAAGGCGGCGCGGGCGTCGGCCGCCAGCGCCGCAGCGCGGCCGGCGTCGCCGACGATGGCGAAGCCGGTGGGCCCCCACGAGGACTGGCCGACCCCGGCGATCCCCTGCGCCTCGAACCGGGCGAGCGCTCGGGCGACGTCGGGGCTGGTGAAGCAGCCGCCGCCCTGGCGGGGGGCGAAATGGGCACCCATGGCGCGCTGCAGCCGGCCCACCGCGTCGCCGAAGCGTTCCGCGTCACCCTCGGCCAGGGCCGGCAGGGCCTGCATCAGCATCAGCCGGCACAGGTCCGGCGCGTCGCGGAAGGGCGGCGGGTCGACGAAGGCCGCGGTCTCGGCGGCGCCGTGCACGCCCTGCCGGGCGTGGTCGAAGATCAGCACGATGCGCCAGTCCTCCGGGAAGGCCATGCGGCAGATCACCGGGGCGATGCCGCCGCCGGGCGCGCAGCCGCCGTCCACCGCCACGCCGCCGTCGGCGAAGGCGGCGATGCCGATGCCCGACCGCTTGCCGCGGCCGAGCAGGGCGGCGATGCGCCGGGCCGGCCAGTCCACCCCCGCCAGGACCGCCGCCGCCGTCCCCGCCGCCAGCGCGATCTGGGTGCCGGAGCCCAGCCCCGTGTGCGGCGGCACCGCCCGGCGCACCGTGATCTCCGCCGTGTCCGGCAGGCCGAGGCGGCGGGCGATGGCGGTGTAGGCGGCCAGCGCGCGGTCGCCGTCCGGCCCCTCGACGCGGGTGCGCGGGCTGCGGGCCACGGTCACCTCGGTCCCCAGCTCGTCCAGGGTGATGCCGAGGCTGCCGAAGCGGCGCCCCAGCGCCCCGTCCAGGTCGAAGAAACCCAGGTGCAGGCGCGCCGGCGCGAAGACGCTGACCGCCGCCATGGGCGCCGGTTCCTGCGCCGGGTGCGACGCGCGGATCATGTGCATCGTCAGGGTCCCCGATTGCCGAGCCTTCAACTTGTCAAATGCTCGCCCGCCGAACCCCGTTCCGTCAACTGCGCATGCCAAGTTGAACCATTCAACTTAAGTCCAATGGCATCCAACCGCTTTACGTTCGACAATAGGCACGTTGTAACGGGAAAGATGCGATCAGACGAAGACGCAGCATTGAGTGCCGGGGGATCACCCCGGCCCTTGTCGTCTTGGGCGGTCGGGAGGTCGGGGATGCGGGAAGAAAGGATACACGCACCGTCGCTGAACGGAGACGGCGGTTGTTCCGCCGTCGCGCACGCCCGCTGATGGACGCCGCCGCTTCCACCGCCGCCGCGACCGCCACCTGCCCGTTCTGCGGTCTGGGGTGCGACGACCTGCCGATCGTCACCGGACCGCAGGGGCCCCGCCCCGGCGACGCCGGCTGCCCCGCCGCCGCCGCCGGGCTGGAGCGCTGGTCGCAGCCCGTCGCCTGCACCATCGCCGGGGCGCCGGCCGCGCCGGCCGACGCGGCGGTGGCCGCCGCCCGGCTGCTCGCCGCCGCCCGCCGCCCCCTCTACGCCGGCCTGTGCGCGGAGGTGGAGGCGGTGGCCGCCGTGCTGGCCCTGGCCGACCGCACCGGCGGGGTGATCGATCACGCCCTGTCCGACGGGCACCTTCGCAACCTCGCCGTGCTTCAGGACACCGGGGCGGTGAACGCAACGCTGGGCGAGGTGCGGGCCCGCAGCGATCTGGTGGTTCTGGTCGGTCCCGACACGGTGCGCCGCTTCCCCCGCCTTGCCGAGCGGCTGCACGCTCCGCCCGGCCGCGCCCTGGTGTGCCTGGGCTGGACGCCGGAACCGGGCGACCTCGCCGGCTGGACCGGCGCCCCACCGGAGGTGGTGGAGGCCGACCTGACGGCCCTGCCCGATCTGGCGGCGGCGCTGCGCGCCCTCGTCGCCGGCCGGCCGGTGGCGGGCGGGAGCATCGCCGGGGCGTCGCGGCCGGCGCTGGAGGCGCTGGCGGCGCGGCTGGCGGCGGCGCGCTACGGCATCATCGCCTGGGCGGCGGGCGCCCTGCCGGGGCCGGTGCCCGAACTGGCGGTGCAGGGGCTGGTGGAGCTGATCCGCGACCTCAACCGCACCACCCGCTGCCTCGGCCTGCCACTGGGCGGGGCCGCCAACCTGACCGGCGCCCACCAGGTGGTCACCTGGCAGTCCGGCTGCGGCCTGCGCAGCGCGATCACCGCCGACGGCCCGCTGCTCGATCCCGATCACAACGCGTGGTCCCGCGTGCTGGCCGCCGGGGAAACCGATCTGGTGGTGTGGACCGCCACCCTCGGCGGTCCGCCGGTGCCGCACCCGCGGGGCGTGCCGGTCATCGCCGTGGCGGCGCCGGGGACGGCGTTCGACGGCACGCCGGCGGTGGTCCTTCCGGCCGGCCGGCCGGGGCTGGACCATGACGCCACGGTCTTCCGCACCGACGGCACGCTGGCGCTGCGCCTGCGGGCGGTGGCGGCGGGGGAGGGGGGGCATCCGCCGGCCGCCCGCGTCCTGGGCGACCTGCTGGCGGCGCTGGAGGAGGTGCGGCATGCGCATTAAGCTGGCGGGCGGGCGGGTCTACGACCCGGCCAACGGCTTCGCCGGGGCCACCCGCGATCTCTTCGTCGAGGACGGCCGCATCGTCGCCGACCCCGGCCACGGCTGGCGCCCGGACGAGGTGATCGACGTCGCCGGCAAGGTGGTGATGGCCGGCGCCATCGACATCCACAGCCACATCGGCGGCGGCAAGGTCAACATCGCCCGCAGCCTGATGACCGAGGACCACCGCGATCACCGCTTCGCGGGGGTCGACGGCTTGCGCTCGGGCAGCGGCGTTGCCACGCCCTCCACCTTCACCACCGGCTACCGCTACGCCGAGATGGGCTACACCGCGGCCTTCGAGCCGGCCATGGTCGCCTCCAACGCCCGCCACGCCCACATGGAGCTGTCGGACACGCCCCTGATCGACAAGGGCGCCTACGTCATGCTGGGCAACGACGACCTGCTGCTGCGCCTGCTCGCCGAGGACCGCGGGCAGCAGGCGGTGAACGACTACGTCGCCTGGATCATGGGGGCGACGCGGGCCATGGCGGTCAAGGTGGTCAACCCCGGCGGCATCTTCGCCTTCAAGGAGAACCTGCGCCAGCTCGGCCTGGACGAGGAGGGGCCCTACCGCGGCCTGACGCCGCGCACCATCCTGCGCAGCCTGGCCCGGGCGGTGCGCGAGCTGGGGGTGCCCCATCCCCTGCACGTCCACTGCAACGACCTGGGCATTCCCGGCAACATCGAAACGACGCTGGCCACCGTGGCGGCGGCCGACGGCATGCCGCTGCACCTGACCCACGTGCAGTTCCACAGCTACGGGCGCGAGGGCGACCGCCGCTTCTCCTCCGCCGCGGCGCGGCTGGCGGAACTGGTGAACCGCACCCCCACCCTGTCGGTGGACGTGGGCCAGATCCTGTTCGGGCAGACGGTGACGGCGTCGGGCGACACCATGTCCCAGCACCGCAACTCCGGCCTGGCGGACCCCGCCAAATGGGTGTGCATGGACATCGAGTGCGACGGCGGCTGCGGCCTGGTGCCGTTCCGCTACCGCGACCGCAACTTCGTCAACGCCCTGCAATGGGCCATCGGGCTGGAGCTGTTCCTGCTGATCGAGGACCCCTGGCGGGTGTTCCTGACCACCGACCACCCCAACGGCGCGCCCTTCACCAGCTATCCGCACCTGATCCGCCTGCTGATGGACCGCTCGTTCCGTGAGGAGAAGCTGGCGACCATCCACCCTGCGGCGGCGGCGGCCACGGTGCTGGGGTCGATCCGCCGGGAATACTCCCTGTGCGAGATCGCCATCATGACCCGCGCCGCCCCGGCCCGCAGCCTGGGGCTGGAGGACCGCGGCCATCTCGGCCCCGGCGCGGTCGCCGACATCGTCGTCTACACCGAGCACGCCGACCGCGAGCGCATGTTCGGCACCCCCGACCTGGTGTTCAAGGGCGGCCGCCTGATCGCCCGTGACGGGCAGGTCGTCGCCATGGCGTGGGGCGACACCCATGTGGTGCGCCCCGGCTGGGACCCCGCCATCGAGCGGGTGATCGGCGAGCACATGGCCGGGCGCACGGGGCTGCGCGCCCACAGCCTGCGCATCGGCAACGACGAGTTCGCGGACGGCCGCGGCGCCCTGGTGGTGCATCCCTGCCGGAAGGAGGGCGGATCGTGAGGATCGCCGGGGTCGAGATCGAGGACGACTTCGCCGAGGCGTTCGGCATGGTGGCGACGCGCATCGTCGTCACCGCCGACACGCCGGCCTGGGTGGAGCACGCGGCGCGCAGCATGACCGGCTTCGCCACCTCCGTCATCGGGTGCGGCTGCGAGGCGGGCATCGAGCGGCGCCTGGCGCCTGAGGAGACGCCGGACGGCCGGCCGGGGGCGGCGATCCTGCTGTTCGCCATCAGCCCCGCCGACCTTGCCCGGGCGCTGGCCCTGCGCGTCGGGCAGAGCATCCTGACCTGCCCGACCACCGCCTGCTTCAGCGGGCTGGAGGCGGCGGAGCAGGTGCCGCTGGGCCGGGCGCTGCGCTATTTCGGCGACGGTTTCCAGACCGCCAAGCGCATCGGCGACCGGCGTTACTGGCGCGTGCCGGTGATGGACGGGGAGTTCGTGGCGGAGGACCGCACCGGCATGGTCCCGGCGGTGGGCGGCGGCAACATCCTGATCGTCGGCGCCGCGCGCGCCGCGGCGCTGGCCGCCGCCGAGCGGGCGGTGGCCGCCATGTGCGCGGTGCCCGACGTGGTGATGCCGTTCCCCGGCGGGGTCGTGCGTTCCGGCTCCAAGGTGGGCAGCCGCTACAAGGCGCTGATGGCCTCCACCAACGACGCCTGGTGCCCGACGCTGCGCGGGCAGACGGCCAGCCGCCTGCCGCCCGACGCCGCGGCGGTGATGGAGATCGTCATCGACGGGCTCAGCGCCGACGCGGTGGGTGCGGCCATGCGCGCCGGCATCCTCGCGGCCTGCGAGGGCGGCCCGGCGGCCGGGGTGCTGCGCATCGGCGCCGGCAACTACGGCGGCAAGCTCGGCCAGTTCCATTTCCGCCTGCGGGAGCTGCTGGCATGAGCACCCTCACCCTCACTCTGCGGGAACGGCCGCTCCACCGCATCGACGCCTCCGCCCTGCTGCCGGCCCGCCTCGCCGGGCTCGGCCCCGCCGGCCTCGCGGCGCTGACGCTGACCGTCGGCATGGAGCGGCTGCCCCTGGGGGAGCTGTTCGCCATCGACGGGACGCCGGGCGACACGCTGGTGCTGCGCGGTCCCTGCGACCGCCTGGACCGCATCGGCGCCGGCCTGGACGGCGGCTGCATCGTGGTGGAGGGGGACGCCGGCGGCGAGGCCGGCTGCGGCATGAGCGGCGGGGTCGTCCGCGTGCAGGGCGCCGCCGGCGCGCGGGCCGGGGCGGAGATGAGCGGCGGCACGCTGGAGGTGGCGGGCGACGCCGGCCCCTTCGCCGGCGCGGGCCGGCCGGGATCGACCCACGGCATGACCGGCGGCACGCTGATCGTGCGCGGCAACGCCGGGGAACGGGCGGGCGACCGCATGAAGCGCGGCCTGATCGTGGTGGAGGGGGACGCCGGCCCCGGCGCCGCGTCGCGCCTGATCGCCGGCACGCTGGTGGTGGCCGGGACGGTCGGCCCGCACGCCGGCCCCGGCATGCGCCGCGGCACCCTGCTGCTCGGCCGCGCCCCGGCGGCCCTGCCGCCGACCTTCCTGCCGGCCGGCCGCCACGACCTGGTCGTCCTGCGCCTGCTGCGCCGCCATCTGGCGGGCATCAGCGCGGTGGCCGCCGACCTCCTGGCCGACGGCCGTCCGGTGGACCGCTTCGTCGGCTGCACCGGCGCCGCCGGCCGCGGCGAGGTGCTGGTGGCCGCCGGGTGAGAACCGGCCCCCCTGAAACGACTTGAGCCATGTCGGCCACCGGCTCGCCGTCCCGCCCGTCGATGGTTGCCCGGATGCCGCCGTCGGTCAGGGTGAGCGACCGCAGACGGCCGGCATGGACCGACAGATGACCGTCCCGCCGGGCCGCCTCGATGCGCCCGGCCACCTTCGGAGCCATGCGGTGCCGGTGAACGTCCCGGAACGGCCGGGCGTGGCGGAGGAAGCGCCGGCGCTCCGCCTCCGACAGGCTGGCCCGGATCCGGTGGTGGTGCGGTCGCAGGGCATCGAACGCCGACCGCCGGTCCTGACCCTGCTCCGCCGCCCGGTGCACGTCGGCCTTGAAGGCGATCAGCACGTCCAGCACGGTGTGCGGCATCACCTCCGGGCGGACGAACGATTCACAGGGGCGCGTTTCCTCGTGCCGGTGCGGCAGCAACCCGCGGCGCAACACGGCGATGATCGGCCCGCGGTTCCCCCGGTCGAGCAGCGTCAGCACCGTGTCCACCATGGTCAGGCCGGTGCCGAGCACGAGAACCGTGTCGCCGGGGTCGATGGCGGACACCGCCGCCGGGTTCCACGGATCGCCGATCCACCGCGACCGTCGCGAGAGGTGGCCATGGTCGAACATCCTTTGCGCAACAGGGCGGGATCGTCGGTCCCCCGGGCAACGGCGCTCGGCGCCTCCGCAGAACCGCAAATCACGGCCAATGTGGTCGTGATTGCACCGCCCGGGAACTCCCCGGACGGGAGGGGCCGGTGAGAGGTGGACGCTGAAAGTCTATATTGCCTGTTAGTTATATAGCCTTTCCCGGGTTACCATACCGCCGCGTCCGCCCGTTCCCCGATTCGACCGCCCCCTCCCCGACATGCTCTCACAAAAAGCCAAATACGCTCTGCGCGCCCTGACCATGCTCGCGGAGCACCGGAGCGACGACCTCGTCGCCATTGCCGACATTGCCGAACGGGAAGCCATACCGAGGAAGTTCCTCGAAGCCATTCTCGTGGAACTGCGCAAGCATGGCTTGCTGTTCGCCAAGCGCGGCAAGGCCGGGGGCTATCGTCTGGCCCGGCCCGCATCGGAGATCTCGTTCGGCGAGATCATCCGGTTGATGGATGGCATGCTGGCCCCCATCCCCTGTGCCAGCCGGCAGTCCTTCCAACCTTGCGCCGACTGCGCCGATCCGAACGTGTGCTTCATCCGCCGGACCATGGTGGACGTCCGCAACGCCATCGCCAACGTGCTGGAGAAGAGAACCCTGGCCGACGCCGTCAAGCATCGCGCATCCACCGGTGAACTGCCGCTGCATTACGACATCTGAACCATCCGGAGATGGCCTCCGAGAGGGGGGCACCGTGGCACGCACCCATAAATCACGTTTTCAGAATGCTCAATTAAAAATTTAGCGCATTTCTCAAGTCAAATATGATTTGACATATTCCTATCTCATCAGCAGACTTTTCTCGCTCCGGGGCCGGCATGACGGGGGCGGGCTGGCCCGCCCTGCCGGTGCGGAGATCGGTGCCAGCAAGGGAGACCGCATCATGCCCCGGATCGGAGACGACCGCGCCGACGATCGAGCACCGGGTCCCCCGCCACCGCCGGACCCCGAGGTCGACCGTTTCATCGCGACGGCGGTCCGGCGGGGCTTCCCCGCCGCGGATCCGCTCGCGCAGCCGCTGGCCGAGGCCCGCTGCGCGGCGGAACGCCACTACCGGTTCATGGCCGGCCCGATGCCGGTGCCGGCCACGGTCGACGAACGGGTCATCGACGGTCCGGCCGGGCCTTTGGCGTTGCGTTTCTACCGTCCGGATCATACGGGTCCGGAGCCCGCCCCGGTCCTGGTGTGGTTCCACGGCGGCGGCTTCGTTCTCAACAGCCTCGCCACGCACGACCGCCTGCTGCGCCTGCTGGCCCGCCGGGCCGGGGTGGTGGTGTGCGGCGTCGCCTATTCCAGGGCGCCGGAACACCGCTTCCCCACCCAGCTCGACGAAGCCGCGGCGGCGCTGCGCTGGCTGGCCGCCCATGGTGCCGCGGCCGGCATCGACCCGTCGCGTCTGGCGGTGGGCGGCGATTCCGCCGGAGCGAACATCGCCCTGAACGCCGCCCTGGCGGCCCGCGACGGGGGACCGCCGGTGGCGCTGGGCGTGCTGCTCTACGGCATGTTCGCCGCCGATTTCGACACCGGGTCCCACCGCCGCTTCGGCGACGGGCGGTACGGGCTGTCGACGGCGCGCATGCGCTGGTACTGGGACCGCTATCTCGGCAACCGGCCGGTGAATGAACGGGCGGCACCGTTGCTGGCGGATCACCGCGGGCTGGCGCCGATGCTTCTGGCGGGGGCCGGAATCGATTGCCTGCTCGACGACACGCTGCGGCTGGCGGACAGCCTGGCGGCGGCCGACGTGCCGCACCGCCTTCTGGTCTGCCCGCGCCTTCCCCATTCCTTCGCCCAGATGACGCGGGTCGTCCGATCCGCCGACCGGGCGGTGTCCGACATCGCCGCGGCCATCGGCCGGGCGCTCGGCTCCGTGGCGGGGGCCCGGCCGTGACCGCCGCCCCCGCGGCCGCCGGGGCGGGCGGCGACCTCGCGGCGCTGGCCGGCACCATCGCCGCCAACGTCCGGGTCCTGCGCCTTCAGCAGGGGCTGTCGGCGGAGCGGCTGGCCCGCTTCGCCGGCGTCCCGCCCGCCGTCATCGCCGCCATCGAGCGGGGCGACGGCATCGCCTCCATCGAAACGCTGTGGACGGTGGCCAAGGCGCTGGAGGTGCCGTTCTCGACCCTGCTCAGCGCCGGGACGTCGGTCGGCACCACGGTGATCCGCCGCGCCGCCGCGCGGGTGCTGGCGTCCGCCGACGGCGGCTTCACCTCGCGCGCGCTGTTCCCCCTCGAAGGGGACCGGCGGGTGGAGTTCTACGAACTCCGCCTCGCCCCCGGCGCGGTCGAACGCGCCGACGCCCACGCCCCCGGCACGACCGAGAACATCGCCGTGACCGAAGGCACGGTGGAGATCGTCACCGCCGACGGCCCGCACCGGCTGGAGGCGGGCGACTGCATCCTGTTCGATGCCAACACTCCCCACAGCTACCGCAACGACGGAACCGGGGAGGCCGTCCTCTACCTCGTCATGACCTACGCGGAGCCGGTGATCGCCTGACGGCGGCGGCACCGGCTGCCGGCGGGCGCCGGCGCGGAGGTGTCGGGGCACCGCGGGCGCTGACCGCTCCTGCGCTATCCCTGCACCGGATCCGACCGACGTGCGTGCGCCCGGACCATGATCCGCACCGCACCTATGAGGCGATCGCGCACCGCGCGTGCGCGGGATGGTACGTGATCGACCAGCGGACCCGCAGGGTGGCGGTCGTCAACGACCGCCCCCTCACCGGCCTGAACGAAGCCGCCGCGCGATCCCTCACCGATACGCTCAACGATGCCGCGGGCATGCCCGCCCGGCGCTGGCACTGACCGCGGGGCGACGCCGGGACCGATGCGGCCGTCTCATCCCCGCCGCGGTTCCGGCCGCCCGGCGCACAGGCGCGCCACCCGGCGCAGCAGGTCGGGGGCGGCGACCGGTTTGAACATCACCTCGACGCCGCGGGCTTCCAGATCGGTGAAATGCTGCGACGCCATCTCACCGGTCAGGATCATCGCCGGCACGGGGGCGCCGCACAGCGCGCGCACCGCTTCGATCACCTCGGCGCCGGTCATGGAGTCGCCCAGACGGTAGTCGACGACGATGGCGCCGGGGGTGACGTCCAGCCCCCGCACCTTGTCCAGCGCCTCCGCCGCCGAGGCGGCGCCGACCACGCCGTAACCCTCGGACTCCAGGAAGGCGGTGGTGCCCAGCAGCACCACCGCGTCGTCCTCCACCACCACCACCGGCGGGCGCTCCGCCGGACCGGCCGGTGCGGCGGCCGCCGCACCGGGGCCGGGAGCCTGTGCCGCGGCGTCGGCCAGCGGCACCTCCACCGCGAACACCGAGCCGCGGCCGACGGCGGACGTGACCGACACGGGCAGCCCCAGCAGATCCGCCAGCCGCCGCACGATGGCCAGCCCCAGCCCCAGCCCATTCTCGCGGTCGCGGCCGGGGTTGCCGAGCTGCTGGAACTCCTGGAAGATCTCGTCCAGGCTTTCCTCGGGGATGCCGACGCCGGTGTCCTCCACGGCGATGCGCACGCGCCCGTCCCGCAGCGCGGCGGTCAGGCGCACGGAGCCCCGCTCGGTGTAGCGGACGGCGTTGTGGACAAGGTTGCGCAGGATGCGCTCCAGCAGCACCCGGTCGGTGCGCACCGTCACGGCCGGGGCCGCGGCGGCGTCCGCATGCCACTCCAGGCCCTTGGCGCGGGCCAGCGGCCCGCAGGCGGCGGACAGGGAGGCGACGGCCCCGGCCAGGGGAAAATCGCTCACCTGCGGCTCGATGGTGCCGGCGTCCAGCTTGGAGATGTCCAGCAACCCGTCCAGCAGACCCTTCAGCGCCTCCAGCCCGCGCTCCACATTGTCCAGCAGGGCGCGTCCGGGCGCGCCGTCGACGATCCCCTGAAGGGCGGCGGTGAAGAACATCATGGACTGCACGGGCTGGCGCAGGTCGTGGGTGGCAGCGGCCAGGAAGCGGGACTTGGCGGCGTTGGCGCGGTCGGCCGCATCGCGGGTCCGGCGCAGCTCCTCCTCCAGCCGGTGGCGGGCGGTCACGTCCTCCACCACCACCGACCAGGCGACGCGGCGGCCCCGCTCGTCCTGCACGGCGGTCAGCACGCATGACGCCCGGAAGGTGCGGCCGTCGGCGGTGGCCAGGCAGCGGTCCGCCACGTCGCGCCCCTCGGCGGCGGCGCGGTCGAGCGCCCGGCCGGGCACGCCGGCGGCGCGGTCTTCGGGCGTGAACAGCCGGTCGAAGGGCCGGTGCAGGATGTCCGCCTCGGCGTAGCCGAAGATGCGGCGGCTGCCGTCGTTCCACGAGACGATCCGCCCGTCCGGGTCGAGGGTGAGGATGGCGTAGTCGCGGATGTCGTCGATGGCCCGGTGCAGGCGGCGCAGATTCTCTTCGGCCCGGCGCCGTTCCGCCAGGGCCGCCGCCTCGGCCAGCGCGCGGCGGACCGCCGGCCCCAGGCGCGGCAGACGCTCCTTCAGCACATAGTCGGTGGCCCCCTGTTTCAGGGCGTCGATGGCGGCGTCCTCGCCCATGCGCCCGGACAGGAAGACGAAGGGCGTGTCGGGAGTCCGTTCCCGCGCGATGGCCAGGGCCGCCAGCCCGTCGAAGGCGGGCAGGGCGAAGTCGGCGAGGACGAGGTCCCACCGCCGCCGCTCCAGGGCCGCCGCGAAGGCGTCGCGCGTCTCCACCCGCTCCACGTCGCAGATCAGGCCGGCCTTTTCCAGGTGGGCGCAGGCCAGCTCGCCGTCCAGCGGGCTGTCCTCCAGGTGGAGGATCGCGACGATCGCCGCCATGGCCGTCATCCGCCCGCCGGCGTCCAGTCCCGGCGCCGGGCGCAGCCGACCGGCGGCTCGTTCAGGATGGCCCAGAAGGCGCCGAGGTCGCGGATCGCCTGGAAAAACTCCTGAAAATCCACGGGCTTCACCACGAAGGCGTTGACCCCCAGCCGGTAGCTGCGCACCAGGTCGCTCTCCTCGCGCGAGGCGGTGAGCATGACGATGGGCACCTGGCGGGTCTCGGGGTCGCTCTTGACCCGCTCCAGCACCTCCAGCCCGTCGATCTTGGGCAGCTTGAGATCCAGCAGCACCACGGCCGGCAGGCCGATGGGCTTGCCGGTGTGCGGGTCACGGCGCGACAGGAAGGCCAGCGCCTCCGCGCCGTCGCGCGCCACCACCACGTCGTTGGCAAGCTGGCACTTCTCCAGCGCCGCCAGGGTCAGTTCCAGATCCCGCGGGTTGTCCTCGACCAGCAGGATGGGCTTCAGTTCGCTCATGTCAGCTCCGCAATGCCGCCGCGGGCAGCGTGAAGTAAAACGCGGCGCCGCGGTCCGGCGCCCCCTCCGCCCGGGTGCGGCCGCCGTGCCGTTCCACGGCGCGGCGCACGTTGGCCAGACCGATGCCGACGCCCTCGAACTCCTCGACCCGGTGCAGCCGCTGGAAGACGCCGAACAGCTTGCCCACGTACGCCTGGTCGAATCCGACGCCGTTGTCCCGCACGCAGAACACCGCTTCCCCGTCCGCGGTTTCCCGGGTGACGGTGATGCGCGCGGGGTCCCGCGTGCGGGTGTACTTCAGGGCGTTGCCCAGCAGGTTCTGCCACACCATGCGCAGCATCACGGGATCGCCGCGCACGACGGGCAGGGCCGGCACCTCCCACACCACGGTGCGGCCGGCCGCCTCGGGCGCCAGGGTGGCGCGCACCTCCGCCACCAGGGCGGCCATGTCCACGTCCACCGGTGCCAGTTCGCTGCGCCCCATCTGCGAGAACTGCAACAGGTTGTCCACCAGCGTGCCGGCGGTGTTGGCGGCGTCCACGATGGTCGCCAGGTAGCGCCGGCCGGTGTCGGTCAGCCGCTCCGCCTCGCGCTCGCGCAGCAGCTCGGCAAAGCCGACGATGTGGCGGAAGGGGGCGCGCAGGTCGTGGGAGACGGAGTAGGAGAACGCCTCCAGCTCCCGGTTCGACCGCCGCAGCTCGGCGTTGAGGGCCGCCAGCTCCTCGGCCCGGCGCAGGACGATGCCGACGACGGCGCGGCGCAGCTCCGCCGCCGCCTCGCGCTCCGCCTCCGCCCACGGCAGGGCGCGGTCGCGCACCGTCTCGCGCCACGCCGCGAAGGAGTGGCGGGGTCCCAGCGGCCGGCCGGGCGCCCCGGCCTCCACCGGCTTGCGGGGATCGCCGGCCCAGCGCACGGTGCGCACCACCTCCGGGCGGAACCACAGCAGCCGGCCGGCCCGCAGGCCGGGCAGGGCGACGGCCAGCAGGCCCGCCGCGGTGTCGCGACAGCCGGCGAACTCCGGCCACAGGGCGGGCAGGGCGGCGGTCGCGAACACCCCGTCGCCGTCCCGCTCCTCCTCCGCGTCCTCCGCGGTCAGCCGGGCGGCCAGGGCGCGCACCGTCTCCTCCGGCGGGGTGCGGCCGATCAGCCGGCAGTCCTCGCCGGCGACCACCGCGGCGCCCTCGGCCCCGGTCAGGGCCAGCAGGTCGTCGGGCCGGTCGGCCAGCCCGCCGGGGAAGGAGTCCGCCTGCGCCAGGGCGGTGATCAGACGGGCGCGTACGGCGCCCAGCCGCAGGCGCGCCTCCGCGCCCGCCCGCTCCTCGCCCGCGGCGATGCGCACGGACAGCACCTGGCCCAGCAGGTCGCAGGCGGTGCGCACGGCGAAGGAGACGTGCCGCGGTTCCGCGTGGTGGCACGAGATCAGGCCCCACAGCCGGCCACCCGCGACGATGGACACGGACATGGACGCCGCCGTGCCCATGGCGCGCATGTAGGCCACGTGCACCGGCGACACGCTGCGCAGCACCGACCGGCTGAGGTCGAGCGGCGCCGCGGTCGCCGGGCCCGGCGCCGCCAGCAGCGGCACCGGCGCATACCCGGCATCCGGGATCAGGCGCAGCCGGTTGAGGAGGTAGAGCGCCCGCGCCTGCGCCGGGATGTCGGACGCGGGAAAGCGCAGGTCCAGGTAGGAGGGCAGGCGGCCGTTGCCGTCCTCCCCCACCACCGTGCCGTTGCCGTCGGCGTCGAAGCGGTAGATCAGCACGCGGTCGAAGCCGGTCAGGCCGCGCACCCGCCGCGCCGCCACCGCCGCCACCGCGGCCGGATCGGTCAGTCCCTCCAGCTCCTCGATGGCGGAGCGCACCCGGGGGTAGAGACGGTCCAGCCGGTCCTCGTCGCCGGCCGGGGTGCGCTCCAGCTCCACCACCGTCAGCGGGCCGGCGGCGTGGACGATCACCTGGAAGGCGCCGGCGGGGGTGTCGACGGCGCCCGCCTGCACCGCCCCGGCGCCCGCCTCGGGCTCCGCGCGCAGGATCTCCGCCGGGATCGCCGCCAGGGCGGGGCCGGCGACCGCGGCCAGGGGACGGCCCGGCGCTTCCGCCGCCGGCACCGCCAGCACCGCGCCGGCGTTGGCGCTGACGTACAGCACCGTCCGCTCCGGTCCGCCCAGCGCCAGCAGCACGCCGTGGGGCTGTATGCTGCCGGGGATGTGGATCGGTTCCCGGCTGCAGGCGTCGAGGTCGGGGGTGCTGGCGTCCATGCCGGGTGGGGCTCCGTACGGCTCCGGGTCCTTACCGTATCTGCCACCGAAAGGTGAGGGCGGCAAACGCAAACGAACAAATCACCATTTTGGGGAGGATGGCGTATGACCTTCGGACGCTGCGTTGCGCTCAAGTAAATCTTGAACATGCCTCTGGGTTGGGCAGTCGATGCAAGAAGACGCACAATGCATTCCGTTGCCAGGATCGGACGCTGCCATCGGATCCCGCACGCCTTGACCGCCGGGGTCGCCTTCCCCATCTCTCGTCACGAGACGGCGGGCGGCCGCGCACCCCGTGGGCCGCCGTACGCACCTTACCGCGCCTCCTGGCAGGGCGGAACACGACATACGGAGTGCCTGATGGACTTCGGTCTCTTCACCGACCGCGCGCGCGGCATCATCCAGGCCGCGCAACTGGCCGCCCTTGCCGGGCGCCACCAGCAATTGAACCCCGAACACCTGCTCAAGGCGCTCGTCGACGACGGCCACGGCGTGACCGCCCGCCTCGTGCGCGACGCCGGCGGCGACCCCGACCTGCTGAAGCGCGCCGCGGAGGAGATGCTGGCCGGCAACCCCGCCGTCGGCGGGCAGGGGCCGCACCCCATCTACATGTCGCCCGCCCTGGCCGGCGTCCTGCAAGGCGCCATCGACAGCGCCCGCACCGCCGGCGACCGCTTCGTCACCGCCGAACGGCTGCTGGAGAGCCTGGCGTCGCAGGCGGGTCCGCTGCGCGGCGCGTTCCATCGCGCCGGCGTCGACCCCGCGGTGCTGGCCGAGGGGGCGCGGGCCGAGCGCAAAGGCAAGCCGGCGGCCGAGGCCACCGAGGAAACGGACGGCGACAGCGCGCTCGCCAAGTACGCCCGCGACCTGACGGCCGCGGCGCGGGACGGCAAGCTCGACCCCGTCATCGGCCGCGACGACGAGATCCGGCGCACCATCCAGGTGCTGGCCCGGCGCACCAAGAACAACCCCGTGCTGATCGGCGAACCCGGCGTGGGCAAAACCGCCGTGGTCGAGGGGCTGGCCCAGCGCCTGGCGTCCGGCGACGTGCCGGAGGGGCTGAAGGACCGCCGCGTGCTGGCGCTGGACCTCACCGCCCTGCTGGCCGGCGCCAAGTTCCGCGGCGACTTCGAGGAGCGGCTGAAGGCCGTGCTGGCGGAGGTGCAGAAGGCGGAAGGGCGGATCATCCTGTTCATCGACGAGCTGCACCAGCTCATCGGGGCCGGCCGCACCGACGGCGCCATGGACGCCGCCAACATGCTGAAGCCGGCCCTGGCGCGCGGCGAGCTGCGCTGCGTCGGCGCCACCACGCCCGACGAGTACCGCCGCTACATCGAGAAGGACGCCGCCCTGGCGCGGCGCTTCCAGCCGGTCACCGTGGACGAGCCGTCGGGCGAGGACGCGGTGTCGATCCTGCGCGGCATCAAGGGCAAGTACGAGGTGCACCACGGCGTGCGCATCGCCGACGCCGCGGTGGTGGCGGCGGTGACCCTGTCGGCGCGCTACATCGCCGACCGCCGGCTGCCCGACAAGGCCATCGACCTGGTGGACGAGGCGGCGTCGCGCCTGCGCATGGCCATCGACAGCAAGCCCGAGGCGCTGGACGCCGTCGGCCGCCGCGTCGCCCAGCTCAAGATCGAGCGCGAGGCCCTGAAGGCCGAGCCCGACGCCGCCTCGCGCGAGCGGCTGCACAAGCTGGAGGCCGAGCTGGAGGAGGCCGAAGCCCGGCTGGCCGGCATGGAGGAGGAGTGGCGCGCCTCCCAGTCGCGGCGCACCGAGGGCCGGCGCCTGAAGGAGGAGCTGGACCAGGCGCGCACCGCGCTCGACCGCGCCCGGCGCGACGGCGACTGGGCACGGGCGGGCGAGCTGGCCTACGGCATCATTCCCGACCTGGAAAAGCGCCTGGCCGAGGCGGAGGAGCGCGCCAGCACGGAGCGCGAGGAGGTGACCGCCAAGGACATCGCCGCGGTGGTGACCCGCTGGACCGGCATCCCCGTGGACCGCATGCTGGAGGGCGAGCGGGAGCGCCTGAAGGGCATGGAGGCCAAACTGGCCGAGCGCGTCGTCGGCCAGGCCGAGGCGGTGCGGGCCGTCGCAAAGGCGGTGCGCCGGGCGCGCGCCGGCCTGAAGGACCCGAACCGGCCCACCGGCTCGTTCCTGTTCCTGGGGCCGACCGGCGTCGGCAAGACGGAGCTGGCCAAGGCGCTGGCGGCGTTCCTGTTCGACGACGAGACCGCGGTGACCCGGCTGGACATGTCGGAGTACATGGAGAAGCACGCGGTCAGCCGCATGATCGGCTCGCCGCCGGGCTATGTGGGCTATGACGACGGCGGCTCCCTGGCGGAGCGCATCCGCCGGCGGCCGTACCAGGTGGTGCTGCTGGACGAGGTGGAGAAGGCCCACCCCGACGTGCTCAACGTGCTGCTCCAGGCGCTGGACGACGGGCGGCTGACCGACGGGCAGGGGCGCACCGCCGACTTCCGCCACGCCATCCTGATCATGACGTCCAACCTGGGGGCCGAAGCGCTGTCGGCGTTGGACGACGACGACGGGGTGGATGCGGCGCGGGTGGAGGTGATGGACGCGGTGCGCCGCGCCTTCCGGCCGGAGTTCCTGAACCGGCTGGACGACGTGCTGATCTTCCGCCGGCTGGGCCGCGAGCAGATGGCGCGCATCGTCGACATCCAGCTCGCCCGCGTCAACGAGCGCCTGGCCGAACGCGGCCTGACGCTGACGGCGGACGAGGCCGCCCGCGCCCGGCTGGCCGAACTGGGCCGGGACCCCGCCTTCGGCGCGCGGCCGCTGAAGCGGGCGGTGCAGAACCTGGTGGAGGACCCCATCGCCGAGCGTCTGCTCGACGGCGAGGTGGGCGAACGGGCGGTCCTGGAGCTGTCGGTGGCCGACGGCCGCCTGACCCTGGACGGCGTGCCGGTGGAGGAAGACCGGCCCACCGGCTTCAAGGCCCCGGAACGCCCGCCCATCGGCTTCGCCCTGCCGGCCCGCTCGGCGGTGGTGCACTGATGCACCGGTGACCCCGGCGAGGGCCGCAGCCGCGGTCCCCGCCGGGGGGCGGTGCCGGGAACGGTCCGGCGGGACGCTACAGCAGCAGCGCCTTTTCCCGCCGGACGGTGCCCGACAGGCGCGCCGTGGCGCGCCGGTCCAGCGCCTCGCGCAGCTTCGGGAAGTCCACCTCTTCCTCCTGGTGGACGTGCTCCGCGATCAGCATCCTCAGTTCACTGACGCGGCCGGGCCACGCGGGATCGTCCTTCGGCATCATCTCCAGCGCGAACAGGTGCATCTTCATGTCCGCGTGCTCGGCGTAGAGACGGCGCGTGTCCTCCTCCTCCCGGGCGCGGTCGTGCAGCAGCGGATAGATCACGTCCTCCTCCGCCAGCGCGTGGGCGGCCAGACGGCGCTTGAGGCGCAGCAGGAGCTGCGTGCGCCGGAAGGTGGCGGAGGCGTGCGTGCGCTCCATGGCGTCCAGCAGCGCCAGGATGCGCCGGTGATCCTCGGCCAGTGCGTCGAACGGATCGCCGCCCGCCACCCGGCCGGCGGCACCGGCCAGCAGGGGCGGCAGCACCCGGCTGGCGATGACCGCCACGATGGCGCCGCCGGCGAAGGCGGCCAGACCGCCCGCCGACATCAATCCCGTCTCTCTCCCGGCCATGGCTCCGTACCTCTTGCGTGGGACAGGGGTGTACGGCCTTCCAACACGGCCGGCGGGAAGGCGTTGCGCCCCCCGCCCGAAGTTGCGCCCGCTCGCGCGGCGGACGGCACCGCTCACTCCGCGGCCAGAGCCAGGGCGGGTGCCCGGCGGGCGCCGGCCATCAGCGCCGCCACGGCGCACGACGCCAGGCGTGCGCGCACGCTGTCGGCGCGGCTGGTCAGGATGATCGGCACCCGCGCCCCCAGCACGATGCCGGCCGCGTCGGCGTTGGCCAGGAACGACAACTGCTTGGCCAGCATGTTGCCGGCCTCCAGGTTGGGCACCAGCAGGATGTCGGGCTGGCCGGCCACCGGCGAGGTGATGCCCTTGGTGCGCGCCGCTTCGGCGGAGATGGCGTTGTCGAAGGCCAGCGGACCGTCCAGGATGCCGCCGGTGATCTGTCCGCGGTCGGCCATCTTGCACAGCGCGGCCGCCTGCAGGGTTGTCTCGATCCGCGGGTTCAGGGTCTCCACCGCCGACAGGATGGCCACCTTCGGCACGTCCACGCCCAGCACCCTGGCCAGATCGATGGCGTTCTGCACGATGTGGACCTTGTCCTCCAGCGTCGGCTGGATGTTGATCGCCGCATCGGTGACCAACAGCGCCTTGGGATAGGTCGGCACGTTCATCACGAAGACGTGGCTGATGCGCCGCGCGGTGCGCAGCCCGGTCTCCTTGCGCACCACCTGCGCCATCAGCTCGTCCGTGTGCAGCGACCCCTTCATCAGCGCCGCGGCGTCGCCGCTGCGGGCCAGCGCCACGGCGGTTTCGGCGGCGGCATGGCTGTGGGGCACGTCGACGATGCGGTAGGGCGTCAGGTCCAGGCCGTGCGCGTCGGCGACCGCGCGGATGCGCGCCTCCGGCCCGACCAGGATGGGATCGATCAGACCCGCCGCCGCCGCTTCGACGGCGCCGCGCAGCGCGCTCTCGTCGCAGGGGTGGGCGACGGCGGTCGGCACCGGCTCCAGGCTGTGGCAGCGAGCCAGAAGCGCGTCGTGCTGGTCGTGGCGGATCATCCGGATTTCCGGCAGGGCGTGGGCCACCAGTCGCACCTTGCGCGTCGGCGCGATGACCCGGGCGGTGCCGGTGGTGACCACGTCGCCGTGCTGGTTGACGCACACGCAGTCGAAGACCACCACCGTGTCCGCCGGCCGCTTCTCGATCACCGTGACGGTCGCCGTCACCTCGTCGCCCGGGCTCACCGGCCGGCGGAAGCGCAGGTCCTGCCCGACGTAGATGGTGCCGGCGCCCGGCAGGCGCGTGCCGAGCACGCCGGAGATCAGCGCCCCCGACCACATGCCGTGCCCGATGACCTTGGGGTGCCCGCCGTCCGCCGCGAAGGCGGCGTCGAAATGGGTGGGGTCGATGTCGCCGGACACGGTGGCGAACAGCTCGATCTCGGTGGAGGTGAGACGGCGCGACAGGCTGGCCGACTGGCCGATCCGGATCTCGTCGAACGGGACGTTCTCGACCGCGGCGCCGGTACGGCGGGCCGCGGGTCCTTCACTGGCAGGCATAACGGAACACTCCGCGTCAGCAGGGGCGGGGTCGGCCGGCGGTCACCGGGGGCCCTCATACATCCATATTAATATATCAGTTGCGATGCAGCAAAGTCCGGACTCCGGCCCGGGGCACCGACAAAACGCCGCACCGGGGCGCCGGCGATCAAGCTGAAACGCTAATCGGTGCGATCTGAATTATGCGTTTTTCTTATCCAGCCCGATCGCCCAGAGTGGGCACCGCCGCCGCCCGCACCGGCCCCCCCGCCGATCGCCGGCCATCCCCCGTCATCGCCTGTGACGCCGAAAGGAACCGCACCATGAAAGCCATCGGCTACCAACGGCCGCAGCCCGGCGAGACCGCCGGATCCCTGGTCGATCTGGACCTGCCGCTTCCCGAACCGCGCCCGCACGACCTGCTGGTCCGGATCGAGGCCGTGTCGGTCAACCCCGTGGACATCAAGCTCCGCACCGCCGCCGCACCGCCGGACGGTACGCCGCGTGTCACCGGGTTCGACGCGGCCGGCATCGTCACGGCGGTGGGTCCGGAGGTCACCCGATTCCGGCCCGGCGACGCCGTCTTCTACGCCGGGGCGATCGACCGGCCCGGCGCCAACGCCGAGTTCCACGCGGTGGACGAGCGGATCGTCGGGCCGAAGCCGGCGTCCCTGTCCTTCGCCCAAGCGGCGGCCCTGCCGCTGACGGCGCTCACCGCCTGGGAACTGCTGTTCGACCGGCTGCGCGTCCCCTACGGCCGGAAGACGTCCGACGATGCCATCCTGATCGTCAACGGGGCGGGCGGCGTCGGCTCGATCCTCACCCAACTGGCCCGGCGCCTGACCGGCCTCACCGTCATCGCCACCGCCTCCCGCCCGGAAACCGCGGCGTGGACCCGCGCGATGGGCGCCAATCACGTCATCGATCACCGCAAGCCGCTCACCGACGGGCTGAAGGCGATCGGCATTCCGCAGGTCCGCTACGTCGCGAGCCTGACCGCCACCGACACGCACCTCGGCGCCATCATCGACGCGCTGGCGCCGCAGGGCGCGCTGGCCGTGATCGACGACCCCGCGACCCTCGACGTCGTGCCGTTCAAGCGCAAGAGCCTGTCCGTCCACTGGGAGCTGATGTTCACCCGCTCCCTCTACGGCACGCCCGACATGGCCGAGCAGCACCGCATCCTGAGTGAGGTGTCGGTGCTGGTGGACAGCGGCGTCCTGCGCACCACCCTGCACGAGGAGATCGGCCCGATCACGGCAGCCAATCTGCACCGTGCCCAAGCGGTGCTGGAAAGCGGCCGGGCGATCGGCAAGCTGGTGCTGACCGGGTTCTGATACGGCCCGTCCATCATGTGCCGGCCAGCTTGCCGGCCGGCGGGAATTCGCATAGACCAGGGGCAATCCGGGCGAAGGCCGAATGGACCATGCGCGTTCCCGACCTTGAAATCGACCTCCTGCGCGCCTTCGTCGCGGTGGCGGAGACCGGCAGCTTCACGGCCGCCGCCGGGGTGGTCGGCCGGTCCCAGTCGGCGGTCAGCCAGAAGGTGCTGCGGCTGGAGGAGATCCTGCAGCGGCGGGTGTTCGACCGGACGAGCCGTGCCCTCAGCCTGACGCGGGACGGGGAACGGCTGCTCGTGGCGGCGCGGCGCATGCTGGAGTTCAACGATTCCGTGGTCCGCGGCCTGCGGGAGCCCGACGCCGCCGGCACGCTTCGGCTGGGCATCTGCGAAGACTTCATCCCCGGCGAACTGCCGAAGCTGCTGGCGCGCTTCAGCCGGCTCTATCCCAACCTGCACATCGATCTGATGACGGGGCTGAGCTGTTCGCTTCTCGATGCCTACGACGGCGGACGCCTCGATGCGGTGATCGCCAAGAAGGACGGCAACGCCCGGCGCGGCCGTGTGATCTGGCGCGAGCCGCTGGTCTGGCTGGCGGCCGCCGACCACCGCCCGGACGGCAGCCGGCCGGCACGACTGGTCATGCTGCCGCCGCCCTGCACCTACCGCGACCTGATGGTGTCGGCCCTCGATTCCGTCCGCCGGGAATGGACGGCCGCCTGCACCGCAAGCAGCCTGATGGGCGTGCAGGCGGCCGTCGCCGGCGGCCTCGGCGTTACCGTGCTGGGCCGGTCGTTCGTGCAGCCGGGCATGCAGATCCTGAACGCGCCGGAGCACTGGCCGGCCCTGCCCATGACCGAGATCACCGTGGTCGGCGAAGACGCCGAGACGGCCGACCTGGTCCGCCCTCTCGTGTCCTTCCTGACGGAAAGCCTGGCCGGCAACCGCTCCCGCGGGCCGATCGCTCCGTAGAACCGACGGAACGGCTCCGGCACCGCCGCCGGTGCGGTGTCTGCGCGGTGTCGGTGTCCGGTGACGCGGTCGTCAGGTCGGGTCGAAGAGGGGAACCACGCTGGCGTCGAGGAGTTCGGGAGCGATGCTCGTCTCCAGCGGGCCGAACATGCTGTCGGCAAAGTCGATCAGAAGGTCCGACGCCGCCTTGGCGCGGACGGCGTCGCGGGCGATGACCGCCTCCAGCAGGTCGATGTGGCGGTCGATGGTCTCCTTCAGGCCCACCTCGCGGTCGATTTCCGACAGGTACAGCCAGCCGATGCGCCGGAAGACGATGTGCAGCGGACGCAGCGTGCGGTCCAGGAACGGTTCGCCCGCCGCGGCCAGGATGGTCTGGTCCAGCGCCCGGTCATAGCCGTTGAACTCCACCGCGTCCATGCCGTCCCGCCGGTCGCGCAGACGCTGCACCAGGTGGAGGAGCTGGTTGCGGTGGTTGCCGCTCAGCCGTTCGGCCGCCAGCTCCACCACGAAGCGGTCCATGTCGCGCCGCAGGCGCAGCAGGCGCCGGTCCCGCATCAGGTCGATGGGGCTGATCTGCAACCCGTCGCGCGGGCGGATGATGATCAGCGTCTCCGCCGCGAACCGCCGGATCGCCTGATGGGTGGGCGTCCGGCCGAGCCCGATCATCGTCTGCACCGTCTGCATCTTCACGTCGGCCCCCGGCCGCAGCGTGAAATGGACGATCAACTCCTCGATCCGGTCGTAGGCGGTCTCGGCCAGGCTGACCGCGCGGGAGCCCGGCTCGGTGCGCGGCGTCGGACCGGACCCCGCGGCGTCCAACTCAGCGTCCATCATCTCCTCGTCCGTCCTGTTTCGCACCGCACCCATGGAACCGCACTCATCTGGTGTCACTGATTGGGATCAAAAACTGTTGCACACCCTGAGATACTCTGATATTTCACGAAATGTCAACGCCGGCGCGCCATGGCCGATCCCGGACTCCCGACGTCCCGATCGCCCCGGAACCGACGCCGCACAAGGGAAGGAATACACCGCTCATGTGGATGTCACGCACGCTCGCCGCGGGCCTCATCGCCCTTGCCTGCACCGCCCTGCCGACGGCGGCTTCGGCGCAGACCAAACTGCGCTTCCAGACGCACCACAGCGCCAACTCGCTCCAGGGCAAGGCGCTCCTGCGCTTCGCCGACCTAGTGAAGGAGAAGTCCGGCGGCCGGCTGACCGTCGAGATGCTGACCAGCAGCGCCGCGGTGAAATCGACCGAGGTGTTCGAGGCCGCCGCCACCGGCATCCTCGACGGCGACGCCACCGGCGCCGGCTACGTCACCAACAAGGACGCCGCCTTCCAGTTCTTCGGCGACGTGATGGGCGGGTACGACATAGCGGAGCAGATCTACGGCTGGTTCGACGAGGGCGGCGGCCGTGCCATCGCCGACGAGCTGTACCACCGCTTCAACATGCACCTCATCGGCATCTTCGTCGCCACGCCGGAAGCCCTGGGCTCGACCAAGCCGCTGGCCGGCATCGCCGACCTGAAGGGGTGGAAGTTCCGCTCGCCGCCGGGCATGGAGTCGGAGATCTTCCAGAAGCTGGGCGCCGGCCCGGTGGTCATGCCCTTCGGCGAGGTGTTCACCGCCATGAGTTCCGGCGTGGTCTCCGGCGCCGACGCCTCGACGCTGGCCGTCAACAAGGGGCTGGGGCTCTATGACGTGGGCAAGCACACCACCTATCCCGGCTTCCACTCCATGCCGATCGAGCATGTGACGGTGAACCTGGACCAGTGGAAGGCCCTGCCCGACGACCTGAAGAAGGCGATGGAAGACGCGGTGGCGCAGATCGCCGCCGAAGTGCCCCGGCAGTCCGCCGCCGACGACGCCGCGGCCGCGGCCGAACTGACGGCAGCCGGCGTCACCCTCCACGACTGGAGCGCCGAGGACCGGGGCAAGTTCCGCGCCGTGGCGCAGCAGGTGTGGGAGGACTGGTCCAAGCGGTCGCCGGTCGCGAAGAAGGCCTACGAATCGCACGTCGGCTACATGAAGAAGATCGGGCTGCTGCAATAGCCGCCCGATGCGCGGTCAGGACCATCCTGACCGCTGCGTTCACACGCCACGCAGGCTTCGGCCCGATCGGGCCGCGGCCGCCATCGCGGCCGATACCGGGCGCGGACCTCAGGACGCTCCGCACCCGGCCTGATCGCCGATCCGCGCCCGACCCTCGTTCAGCCAGGGGAACCCCACATGTCTTCTGAACGCCCCGTCACCGCCGACCGCGGCGTGATGACCTGGCCCGCCTGGATCTTCATCGCCATCGTCGCGGTCACGCTGTACGAGGTCGGTGCGCGGTACCTCTTCGACGCCCCGACGATCTGGGCCAACGAGCTGACGCTCTTCCTGTGCGCCATCGTCTTCCTGTGGTCCGGCCTCTACGTCATCCGCCGCGACGAGCACCTGCGCATCTCCATCCTCTACGACATGGCGCCGCCCCGGCTGCGGCGGGTGTTCGACGCGGTGGCGCTCGCCTGCGCCCTCGTCTTCTTCGGCGCCATCGCCTGGTACGGCCTTCCCACCTCGTGGCGGGCGCTCGTCACGTGGGAGCTGTACGGAACCGCCTGGGATCCGCCGATCCCCGCGGTGCTGAAGCCGCTGCTGGTGGTGCTCGCCACGGCGATGGCGGTCATGGCGGTGGTCAACTTCCTCCGGCGCCGCCCGCACGGTGACGGCACCGACACCGGCGCGCTCTGAACGGAGACCGGCCGATGTCCGTGCAACTCGTCTCCGTCGTCCTGCTGTTCGGCGTCTTCGGCCTCATGGCGCTCGGCGTTCCGCTGACCTACGCCGCCGGCGCCCTGGCCGTCCTCGTCTCCTACATCCAGTTCGGCCCCGCCGCGGTCGCCATCGCCCACAAGACCGTCTACGGCCTGGCGACCGAGTATGTCCTGATCTCCGTGCCGATGTTCGTGCTGATGGCCTCGCTGCTCGAACGCTCCAGCCTGGCGCGCGACCTGTATGACTGCCTGAACAGCGTCTTCGGGCGCATGCGCGGCGGCATCGCCATCGTCACGCTGCTGATCTCGGTGATCCTGGCCGCCATCAGCGGCATCATCGGCGGCGAGATCGTCCTGCTCGGCCTCGTCGCCCTGCCGCAGATGCTGCGGCTGAAGTACGACCCCAAGCTCGCCATCGGCACGGTGTGCGCCGGCGGCTCGCTGGGCACCATGATCCCGCCGTCGATCGTGCTGATCGTCTACGGCCTGGCCGCCGACGTGTCGGTGCAGCGGCTGTTCATGGCCAGCGTCGTGCCGGGGCTGATGCTGGCCGGCTTCTACCTGATCTATGTGGTGGCGCGCTGCCACCTCGACCCGAAGGCGGCCCCCGACCCCTCGCCCGACGCCGCCGGCCGGTTCGACCGGGACAAGCTGGTGCGCGGCGTCCTGCCCGCCGCCGCCCTGATCGTGACGGTGTTCGGCTGCATCTACGGCGGCGTCACATCGGTGACGGAAGCGGCGGGCATCGCCGTCGCCATGACCATCCTGATCATCGTCCTGCGCGGCGAGTTCTCGGTCGGCCTGCTCCACCAGGCGCTGGTTCAGACGCTGCGGGCCTGCGGCATCATCCTGTGGGTGACCTTCGGCGCCGCCGTGCTCATCAGCGTCTACAACCTGTCGGGCGGTCAGAGCTTCGTGACCGAGCTGATCCGGGGGCTCGACATCTCGCCCATCGTCACCGTGCTGCTGATGATGGCGATCTTCGCCTTCCTCGGCTGCTTCATGGACTGGATCGGCGTCCTCTTGCTGTGCATCCCCATCTTCGTGCCGATCATCATCACCCTGGGGTACGACCCCGTGTGGTTCGGCATCCTGTTCTCCGTCACCATGCAGATGTCGTTCCTCACCCCGCCCTTCGGGCCGGCCGCTTTCTACCTGAAGAGCGTCGCCCCGCCGGAGATCACGCTGCAGATGATCTTCGCATCGCTCTGGCCCTTCATGCTGATCCAGCTCGCCACCCTGATTCTGCTCCTGCTCTTCCCCGGCATCGCCCTGTGGCTGCCCGGCATGATCCTGTAGCCCGCCGACGCCCGTCCTGCGAAAGATGATCCAACGATGAAAATCACCGCCATCGAAACCCTGCGGACCGAGGAATTCAGCAACGTCCTGTGGGTTCGCGTCCACACCGACACCGGCCTGATCGGTCTGGGGGAAACCTTCTACGGCGCCGGCGCGGTGGAGGCCCACATCCACGACACGCTGGCCGTGCGGCTGCTGGGCCGCAACCCGCTGCACATCGAGGCGCTGAACAAGGAGATGGTCAACCTGCCCATGGCGCAGTCCTGCACGGGCGCGGAGTACCGTGCGGCCTCGGCGGTGGACATCGCGCTGTGGGACCTGTTCGGCAAGGTCTGCGGCCAGCCGGTTCACCAGATGCTGGGCGGCCTGTGCCGCGACCGCATCCGGGTCTACAACACCTGCGCCGGCTACGGCTACGTGCGCTCGCGCAACATCCGGCCGGTGTCCAACTGGAACCTCGACGCCGGCGAGGGGCCGTACGAGGACCTGCACGCCTTCATGAACCGCGCCGACGCGCTGGCGGAGGACCTGCTGGAGCGCGGCATCACCGCCATGAAGATCTGGCCCTTCGACCCCGCGGCGCAGGAGACCGGCGGCCTGCACATCTCCGCCGCGCAGATGAAGACCGCCATCGAGCCGTTCGAGAAGATCCGCAAGGCGGTGGGCGACCGCATGGAGATCATGGTGGAGTTCCATTCCCTGTGGAACCTTCCCACCGCCAAGATGATCGCAAAGGCGCTGGAACCCTACCGGCCGACCTGGTTCGAGGACCCGATCCGCATGAACTCGCCGCAGGCGCTGGCGGAATACGCGCGCTCCACCGACGTCTGGGTGTGCGCCAGCGAGACGCTGGGCTCGCGCTGGCCCTACAAGGACATGCTGGAGCGCGACGCCACCCATGTGGTGATGGTCGATCTCTGCTGGAGCGGCGGCCTGACCGAAGGCCGCAAGATCGCGGCGCTGGCGGAAACCTGGCACCGACCCTTCGCGCCGCACGACTGCATCGGTCCGGTGGGCTTCGCGGCGGCCGTCCACGCGTCCTTCAGCCAGCCCAACACGCTGATCCAGGAATCGGTCCGCGCCTTCTACACCGGCTGGTACAAGGAGCTGGTGACGGAGGTTCCGCACATCGAGAACGGCTACGTCCACCCGATGGAAGGGCCGGGGCTCGGCACCGACCTGCTGCCCGCCGTGTTCGAGCGCCCGGACCTGAGCGTCCGCCGCTCCACCCTGTGACGGAGGAGGCCACCATGTCCACCGCGCTGTTCGACCTCAGGGGCCGCACCGCCCTGGTCACCGGCTCGTCCCGCGGCCTCGGCAACGCCATGGCCCGCGGCCTGGCCGAGGCGGGGGCCGCCGTCGTGCTGAACGGGTCCGACCCCGAACGTCTGGCCGCCGCCGCCGCGGACCTGCGCGCCGCCGGCCACGATGCCTGTGAAGCCTGTTTCGACGTGACCGACGAAGCGGCCATCACCGCCGCGTTCCGCCGGCTGGACACCACAGGTGTGGCGGTGGACATCCTGGTCAACAACGCGGGCATCCAGCTCCGCCGGCCGATGGTGGAGCTGGCGACCGAGGACTGGCGCCGGGTGCTGGAGATCAACCTGACCAGCGCCTTCGTCATCGGGCGGGAGGCGGCACGCCGCATGATCCCGCGCGGGCGCGGCAAGATCATCAACATCGGCTCGCTGACCAGCGACGCCGCGCGGGCCACGGTGGCGCCCTACACCGTGGCGAAGGGCGGCATCAAGATGCTGACCCGCGCCATGACCGCGGAATGGGCGGAGCACGGCATCCAGGCCAACGCCATCGGCCCCGGCTACATGCTGACCGACATGAACCGGGCGCTGGTGGACAACCCCGCCTTTGACGCCTGGGTCAAGGGACGCACGCCGTCGCGCCGCTGGGGCCGGCCGGAGGAGCTGATCGGTGCCGCCGTCTTCCTGGCGTCGGCCGCGTCGGACTACGTGAACGGGCAGATCATCTACGTCGACGGTGGCATGCTGGCCGTCCTGTAAGCGGGCGGCTGCACTGTACGTCAGGACATCAGGGAGGACATCCATGCGTGCCGTCGTTATCCACGCCCCCCGCGACCTGCGGGTGGAGGAGATGGCCTGCGGCGATCCGGGGCCGGGCGAGGTTCGCGTCCGGCTCGGCGTCGGCGGGATCTGCGGTTCCGATCTGCACTACTACCAGCACGGCGGCTTCGGGGCCATCCGGCTGCGCGAGCCGATGGTGCTCGGCCACGAGGTGGCCGGCACCGTCGCGGCGGTGGGGGCCGGCGTGGCCGGCGTGGCGCCGGGCGACCGCGTCACGGTGAATCCCGGGGTTCCCTGCGGGGACTGCGTCTATTGCCGGGAGGGGCTGCGCAACCAGTGCCTGGACATGCGCTTCTACGGCAGCGCCATGCGCTTCCCCCACGTCCAGGGCGCCTTCCGGGAGGAGATGGTGATCGCCGCGGAGCAGGCGTTCGCGGTGGGCGACGCGGTGACGCTGGAGGAGGCCGCCTGCGCCGAGCCGCTGTCGGTCTGCCTGCACGCCGTCACCCGGGCCGGCAGCCTCGTCGGCAAGCGGGTGCTGGTCTCCGGCTGCGGCCCCATCGGCTGCCTGATGGTCATGGCCGCCCGCTTCGCGGGGGCGCAGGAGATCGTCGCCTGCGACGTGATACCGGCGCCGCTGGCGCTCGCCACCCGGATCGGCGCCGACGCCGGCGTCAATGTGGCCGAAGGCGCCGGGCTGGCCGGCGAGCGGCGCGACAAGGGCCGGTTCGACGTGACCTTCGAATGCTCGGGCAACCCGCGCGCCCTGGCCGAAGCGGTGGAGGTCACCCGGCCCCGCGGCACCGTCGTCCTGGTGGGGCTGGGCGGGGACGTGCCGCTGCCCATGAACGCGGTGGTCGCCAAGGAACTCCACCTCCACGGCACCTTCCGCTTCGACACGGAGTTCGCCCGGGCGGCCGGGCTGATCGCGCGCCGGCGCATCGACGTGCGCCCGGTGGTGACCGCGACCCTGCCGCTCGACCGCGCCCGCGACGCCTTCGACCTCGCGGCCGACCGCTCGCGCTCGATGAAGGTGCAGATCATCCTCGGCACCTGATACGGCCGGGCAATGTGCGAAGGACGACACCATGAAGATCGTGTTCCACGGGCAGAACGCCCGCATGTTCCGCCCCGGCTTCGACGACCTGCTCGCGGGCAGCCACGACATCCGGGAGGTGAGCGACGCCCTGGACGGGCCGGGCGAGCGCGAGGCGTTCGCCGCCGCCGACGTGATCATCGGCGTGCGCTTCACCGACGCCCTGCCGCGGCCGGAGCGGCTGCGGCTCTACCACGCGCCGGCGGCCGGCACCGACGCCATCGACACCGCGGCCCTGCCGGAGGGAGCGGCGCTCTGCAACTGCTTCGGCCATGAGGACGCCATCGCGGAATACGTCATGGCGGCCCTGCTGGCCCGCCACGTTCCCCTGGCCGACGCGGATGCGCGGCTGCGCCGGGGCGACTGGCGCTATTGGTCGGGATCGCCGCACGGGCCGCGGACGGAGCTGTCCGGGACCACCGTCGGCCTGCTGGGCTTCGGCCACATCGGGCGGACCATCGCCCGGCGCGCCCGCGCCTTCGGCATGGGGGTGACGGCGGCCAACCGCAGCCCCGTGCCGCCGTCCGAGCCGGTCGACGCGGCCTTCACCTTCGACCGCCTGGAGGCGTTCATGGCCTCCGCCGACGCCATCGTGGTGTCGCTGCCCCTGGTGCCGGACACGACGGGCATCGTGGACGCCCGCCTGCTCGCCGCCATGCGGCCGGACGCCGTGATCCTCAACGTCGGGCGCGGCCCGGTGATCGACGAGGCGGCGCTCTACGCCGCGCTCCGGGAACGCCGCATCGCCGGTGCCGTCATCGACACCTGGTACACCTATCCCGGCGGCGCCGAGCCGGCACCCCTGCCGTCCCGGCTGCCGTTCCACGACCTCGACAACGTGGTGATGACCCCGCACATGTCCGGCTGGACCGCCGGCACGATCCGCCGCCGCCGGGATACCATGGCCGCCAACGTCAACCGCCTGGAAACCGGCGGGGCCCTGGTCAACCGCCTGCGCTGAAGCCGGGTTCGCGAGGACGTCCCGTCGTGCGAACCCGGCCTCGGCGGCGCCTACGCCCTGAGGATGCCCTTGCCGGCGAAGCGGGCCGCGGCGCCGAGCCGCTCCTCGATGCGGATGAGCTGGTTGTACTTGGCCAGCCGGTCGGAACGGCTGAGCGAGCCGGTCTTGATCTGGCCGCAGTTGGTGGCCACCGCCAGGTCGGCGATGGTGGCGTCCTCGGTCTCGCCGGAGCGGTGCGACATCACGGCGCTGTAGCCGGCCTTGTGGGCCATGTCGACCGCGTGCAGCGTCTCGCTCAGGGTGCCGATCTGGTTGACCTTGACCAGGATGGAGTTGGC
>NZ_AUCF01000013.1 GCF_000429625.1 Azospirillum halopraeferens DSM 3675 | reverse complement strand
GCCCACGTGCTGACCACCGAGCAGATCCCGCAGGCGATCGCGCAGGGGATCATCGACGCCGGGCTGAGCCAGTGGCAGTTCCTGCTGGCGGTGAACATCATCCTGCTGGTGGCCGGCAACTTCATGGAGCCGTCGGCCATCGTGCTGATCCTGGCGCCGATCCTGTTCCCCATCGCCGTGCAGCTCGGCGTCGACCCCATCCATTTCGGGGTGATGATGGTGGTGAACATGGAGATCGGCATGGTCACGCCGCCGGTCGGTCTGAACCTGTTCGTCACCGCCGGTGTGACGGGGATGAGCATCTCCCACGTGGTGCGCGCCGCCCTGCCGTGGCTGATGATCCTGCTGACCTTCCTGGTGTTGGTCACCTACATCCCGACCATCTCCACCTTCCTGCCCGACCTCATGTTCGGCAAGGACGCCTTCCGCCATTGAGTCCGGACGGCGGGGCGCCGGTTGCGGCGCCCCGCCGGACCGGGCCTATGCCTGCGCCCGCCACGCGATCAGCCGCCGCGCCGCCTCGGCGATGGTGTCCTCGGACCCGGCGAACGAGAAGCGCACGAAGCGGCGTCCGCGAGCGGGATCGAAATCGACGCCGGGCGTGGCGGCGATGCCGGTGTCGTCCAGCAGGCGGCGGCAGAACGCCTCGCTGTCGTCGGTCATGTCGCCGACGTCGGCGTAGATGTAGAAGGCGCCGTCGGCCGGGGCCAGCCGGGTGAAGCCGGCGCGCGGCAGCTCGCGCAGCAGCCGATCGCGGTTGCGGGCGTAGCGGGCGACATGGGCATCCAGTTCGGACGTGCAGCCGAAGGCCGCGACGGCCGCCATCTGCGACAGGGTGGGCGCGGAGATGAAAAGGTTCTGCGCCAGGCACTCCACCGAGCGGATCAGGTCATCGGGCACCACCATCCAGCCCAGCCGCCAGCCGGTCATCGAAAAATACTTGGAGAAGCTGTTGACCACCAGCGCGCCGGGGCTGACCTCCGCCGCGGTCACCGCCTCCGTGCCGTAGGTCAGGCCGTGGTAGATCTCGTCCGAGACCATGCGCACGCCGTTGGCCGAGCACCAGCCGGCCAGTTCGTTCAGGTCCTCGCGGCTCAGCATGGTGCCGGTCGGATTGGCCGGGCTGGCGACGATCAGGCCCTGAACCGGCGTGTCCAGCGCCTCCAGCAACGCCACCGTCGGCTGGAACCGGTGCTCCGGCCCGGTCGGCAGTTCCACCGGCTCCACGCCGATGGCCGTCAGGGTGTGGCGGTAGGCCGGGTAGGAGGGGGAGGCCATGGCCACCCGGTCGCCGGGATCGAAGGCGGCGAGGAACCCCAACTGGAAGGCGCCCGATGATCCCGTGGTGACGGCGATCCGCTCCGCCGGGACGGCGACGCCGTAGCGGTCGCGGTACCAGCGGGCGATGGCCTCGCGCAGCGGCGGGATGCCCAGCGCGTCGGTGTAGCCCAGCTTGTCGGCGTCCAGCGCCGCCTTCGCCGCTTCCAGCACCGCCGCGGGGGCTCCCGTCGACGGCTGCCCCACCTCCAGGTGCAGAACCTCCAGCCCGGCGCGCTCGCGCGCGAAGGCGGCCCGCATCACCTCCATCACGAAGAAGGGGGGAACGTTGCCGCGCCTGGAAACTTTCATGATCGATGGCTCCCGCTGACCAAGTCCCTCCTTCATAACGTCCGGGCGGCGGGGACGCCACCCCGGGACGCCCCCGCGGCACCGGCGCTGCCCATGGGGAGCCGGCCCTTACGCGGCATTCAGCGTCGGAATCCGGGACAGCTCTTCGCTCATCTCGTTGGTCAATCGGGCCAGGTCATGCCGGCTTTGCAGTGCCAGCCAGAGTTCCGGGCCGTTCCCGCAGAGCTTGCCCAGGCGCAACGCCATGGCAGGCGTGACCGATGCCTTCTCCTCCAGAATGTCGTACAGGGTCCGCCGCGAAACGTTGAGCAGCCGGGCCACTTCCGCGATGGGCCGCCCAAGGGCGGGGATGACGTCTTCGCGCAGCAGCTCGCCGGGGTGCATCGGCGGCAAGCCGCACCGGGTCGGGGCTTCGGACATCAGTGATAGTCCTCCAAATCCACATCAACGGCGTCGGTTCCGTTCCATCCGAACGTCAATCGCCGGTTTCCGGTCACCCGGACCGACCAGCGCGCTGAGCCTTCGAGGCCGTGGAAATGGAAACCGGGAAGGTTCATATCGTCCGGTTTCGTGGCCGCGTCGAGTGCTCGGATGATCCTGACGATCCGGCCGATATTCGGCACAGAAAGGCGAGCGGCGTCACCCGTTTCGAAGAAACGGCGCAACGGTTTGCTGCGGAACGTCCGTATCATTCATGTAAGGTACGACCTTACAGGCGGGAGTGCAAGATCCGCCTGACGCCGGCAAACGGGTTTTGCCCGGCAGAACCTGCCGGGCAAAACCGTACCGCGGGTGGAAGGAGGGCGTCGGGTCAGAAGGGCGACAGGATGTCGAAGACCTGCTGGCCGAGGCGGGGCTGCTGGACGTCGGTGATCTGGCCGTTGCCGCCGTAGGCGATGCGGGCTTCGGCGATCTTCTCGTAGCTGACGGTGTTCTGGGCGGTGATGTCCTCGGGGCGGATGACGCCGGAGATCACCAGGTCGCGGCGCTCGAAGTTCACGCGCACCTCCTGGCGGCCCTGGATGACCAGGTTGCCGTTGGGCAGCGACTGGGTGACCAGCGCGGCGACCTTCAGTTCGATCTTCTCGGCGCGCTTGATCCCGCCCTTGCCGGTGGAGCCGCTGTTGCTGGTGCCGGAGACCAGATTGGAGGGGTCGACCTCGTCGGGCAGGATGGCGCCGAGCTGGCTCTCGAAGCCGAAGAAGTTGGGCAGTCCCATGCCTTCCGAGTTGTTGCGCGAGCGGTTGCTCTCGTTGTTCATCTGCGCCTGATCGTTGATCTCGATGAGCACGGTCAGGATGTCGCCGACCTTGGCGGCGCGCTGGTCCTTGAAGAACGCCTTGGCTCCGGTGCGCCACAGGGAGTTGGGGTTGCGCTCGGCCGGCAGCGGGGTCGGCATGGGCAGGCTGACCGGCGTGTAGCCCGGCATGGCCTGCGGGTCCTGGATGCGGGTGAGCTGCGGTGCCTGGCCGACGTCCGACAGGCGGGACAGGGTGTTGCAGGCGGGCAGGCCGGCGACGGCAACGGCGAGCAGGGTCAGGCGGGCGAGGCGGCGGGCGCGGATCGGGGCGGGCATGGGAGCTTTCTCCTCAGTAGGCGGGGGTGGAGCCGGGCTTTGCCACGGCCACGACGTTGGGACCGGCGACCGTCGCTTCGACGATGCGGTTGGACTGGGTGTTGACGACGCGGATGACCTCGCCCCGGCCGCCGTCCTGCAGGGCCTTGCCCCGGGCGGTCAGCGTCAGGTTGGCGGTGGTCAGCGTGATGGTGACGAAGGAGCCCTTGTCCACCAGGCGCGGCGACTGGATGTCGCGCAGGCGGACGGGCTGGTTGACCGGGACGCCCCGCTTGGGGGTCATGCCGACGACGTCGGTTTCGCGGGCGGCGACGTCGCTGCCGGCGTGCTCGGCGCGGACCTCGATCCAGGTGACGTCCTCGGCGGCGATGGTGTCACCGGGCATGACCCGGCGGGCCAGCACCGGCACCTCCACTACGCCGAAGGCGCGGCCGGCCACCGGCAGGCGCACCGCCGGCTGGGTGCCGGGGATGACCAGCTCCGCCGCGAAACGGCCGCCGACCGGGCTGTAGTAGAGGTTTTCCACCGCCAAACCGCCGGCCGGGGTGGCATCGGCGGGGGCGCGCAGCTCCACCGCGCGGGCATCCAGTTCCAGGTGGATGCGGCCGATCGGGATGTGCGCCGCCAGCGCCTCGCCGAGCGCCGCCTCGGCATGGGTCGTGCCGTACACGATGGCCGGCTGCGCCGCGGTGGCGGCGGAGGCGGACACGCTGCCGAGGGCCAGCGCGGTGCCGAGGAGGAGGGCGGAGACGGTGCGGAACATGGCGTGAAACTCCCTGGCGGATCAGGTGCGCGTCAGCGCATCTGGCTGGCTTGCTGCATCATCTCGTCGGTGGTCTTGATGATCTTGGAGTTCATCTCGTAGGCGCGCTGGGCGGAGATCAGGGTGGTGATCTCCTGCACGATGTTGACGTTGGAGGTCTCCAGCGCCCCCTGGACCACCCGGCCGAAGCCCGGCGCGCCCGGCGCACCGGCCACCGCCTCGCCCGACGCCGGCGTCTGCAGGAACAGATTGTCGCCGATCGCCTCCAGGCCGGACGCGTTGGGGAAGGTCGCCAACTGGATCTGGCCGACGTTCTGCGTCTCCACCTGGCCGTCCAGCTTCACCAGCACCTCGCCCGACGGGTTGACGGTGATGTCCACCGCCTCGGCCGGGATGGTGATGGCCGGCTGCACCTGATAGCCGTCGGCGGTGACGATGATGCCTTCGGGCGACAGCTTGAAGTTGCCGGCCCGGGTGTAGGAGGTGTCGCCGTTGGGCAGCAGCACCTGGAAGTAGCCCGAGCCGTTGATCGCCACGTCCAGCTTGTTGTCGGTGACGGTCAGGTTGCCCTGCTCCATCAGCCGGCCGATCGCCGCCACCCGCACGCCCGCACCGATCTGCACCCCGGTCGGCACGATGGTGCCCGCATCCGACGAGGTGGAGCCCATGCGCCGGAGGTTCTGGTACAGCAGGTCCTGGAATTCGGCCCGCTGCTTCTTGAAGCCGGTGGTGGTGGCGTTGGCGATGTTGTTGGAGATCGTCTCGACGTTGATCTGCTGAGCCAGCATTCCGGTGGCGCCGATGGCGAGACTGCGCATGGTCGGTTCTCCCTTTTTCTTGTGCGGCTCAGACGGCGCGGGCGAGGCGCTGGATGGCGGTGCGCATGCGCTCGTGCTCGGAGGTGATCATGGACTGGGCCTGCTGGTACTGGCGGGCGACCTCGATCATCGACGTCATCTCCATGATCGGGCTCACGTTGGAACCCTCTAGCATTCCCTGTGCCACTTTCGTCTCCGGCGGGGCCGGCTGCGGCTCCTCGTCGCTGACGTAGAGGCCGCCGCCCAGCTCGGTCATGAGCTGCTCGTTGGGGAAGGTCACGATGTTGAGGCGTCCGACCGGGCCCAGTTCGGTGGACAGGGTGCCGTCGCCGGCCACCGACACGGTGGTGGTGCCGGCCGGCAGGGTCAGGGGCTGGCCGTTGTCGGCCAGCACCGGCAGGCCACCCATGTCGACGATCTGGCGGTCATCGTTCAGCCGGAAGGAACCGGCCCGGGTGTAGCGCTGGCCGGCCGCCGTATCGACCGTGAAGTAGCCGGGGCCGGTGAGGGCGAAGTCGAGCTGGTTGCCGGTGGACGTCAGGCCGCCGGGCCGCAGGTCGCGCACCACGGCGCGGTCCTGGACGAAGCTGACCTGCTCGTGCATGCCCGGACGCGTCAGGAACTCGTTGAAGAGGACGCGCTGCTGCTTGAAGCCCGTGGTGTTCATGTTGGCGATGTTGTTCGCCACGACGTCCATCTGGCGGCGCAGCGCCGTCTGGCGCGACAGGGCGATGTAGATCGGGTTTTCCATCGGCGGCCTCTTCCCTCTCCGCTGCCGGGCGGACCTCCGCGACCGGCGCCAAAAGCATTGCACGGCGTGTGCCAACCCAGGCGGAATGCGGCTTTGCCGCGGCGGCCGGTCCGGTCGGCCGGCAGCCGCGGGGATGCCCGGCAAATCCTGCCGCCCGCCGCCCCCGCACGGGGCACGGCGCGTACACGCCGCATCTGAAAGGACTTATTAACTATCCCAACGATAGGTTTGACCTTGCCGCTTCGGCCTGACCCCTCGATCGCGCACGACGGATTCCATGACGGCGCATGCAGACGAAAACGGCGACCTTTCCGAAGGTTTGCCGCGCAAGAAGTTCAGCGGCAAAAAGCTTGTCCTGTTCGTCATCCTGCCGCTGGTCCTGCTGATCGGCGCGGGAGCCGGGATCTATTTCTCCGGCGTCCTGGACATGCTGCTGGGAACGGGGGAGGAGGAGCACGCCGAGCCGGTGCCGGAGCCGCAGGTGGCCGCGATCCCGATCTTCTACGACCTGCCGGACATGCTGGTGAACCTGAACAGCGACAGCCGCCGGCCGGCGTTCCTGAAGATCAAGATCTCGATCCAGGTATCCAAGCCGGAGGACATCCCGGCCATCGAGCACGTGCTGCCGCGCATCGTCGACAATTTCCAGGTCTACCTGCGGGAGCTGCGCCTTGAGGACCTGAAGGGATCGGCCGGCATGTACCGGCTGCGCCAGGAACTGCTGATCCGCATCAGCGCGGCGGCCCATCCGGTAAAGGTCCGGGACGTCCTGTTCCGCGAGATGCTGGTCCAGTGACGGGGGGCGGAGAGCGGGCATGAGCAACACCGAGGAGCTGAGCGAAGAGGAACGCCTCGCCGCGGAATGGGCCGCTCTGGCCGAGGACAGCGGCGACATGGGGGAGGCGGCCCCCGGCGGCTCGACGCGCGTCCTCAACCAGGACGAGATCGACAGCCTGCTCGGGTTCGACCAGGGCGCCGGCGGCGACGGGGACAACTCGGGCATCATGGCCCTGGTCAACTCGGCGCTCGTCAACTACGAACGCCTGCCCATGCTGGAGGTGGTCTTCGACCGCCTCGTGCGCATGATGTCAACCAGCCTGCGCAACTTCACCTCCGACAACGTCGAGGTCAGCCTCGACCAGATTTCCTCGGTGCGCTTCGGCGACTACCTGAACTCCATCCCGCTGCCGGCCATGCTGTCGGTCTTCAAGGCGGAGGAGTGGGACAACTACGGCCTGATGGTCGTCGATTCGGCGCTGATCTACTCCATCGTGGACGTGCTGCTGGGCGGCCGGCGCGGCACCGCGGCCATGCGCATCGAGGGCCGCCCCTACACCACCATCGAGCGCAACCTGGTGGAGCGCATGGTGCACGTGGTGCTCTCCGACCTGTCGGCCGCCTTCGACCCGCTGTCGCCGGTGACCTTCCGCTTCGACCGGCTGGAGACCAACCCGCGCTTCGCCACCATCGCCCGCCCCGCCAACGCCGCCGTGCTGGTGAAGCTGCGCATCGACATGGAGGACCGCGGCGGCCGGCTGGAGCTGATGATCCCCTACGCCACGCTGGAGCCGGTGCGCGAGCTGCTGCTCCAGATGTTCATGGGTGAGAAGTTCGGCCGCGACTCCATCTGGGAAACCCACCTGGCATCGGAACTGCTGGTCACCGACGTCGACCTCTCCGCCGTGCTGGACGAGGTGACGATGACCCTGCACGACGTGCTGAACTGGCGCGTCGGAACCCGTATCCTGCTGAACGCCACCCCCGACGGGGCGATCGAGCTGCGCTGCGGCGACGTCTCGATGTTCCAGGGGCGCATGGGGCGCAAGGGCGGCCATATCGCCGTGCGCATCGAAAAGGAACTGCCCAAGCAGGAGGTGATGCGCCTATGAGCCCCACCATAGCCCTGGTGCTCGATCTGGTGTTGGTCGGCCTGCTGGTGGCCACCATCGCCTACGCCATCATTCTCAACAAGCAGATCGTCCGCCTGCGCGACAGCCGCAGCGAGATGGCCGACCTGATCGCCGGCCTGAACGAGGCGATGACCAAGGCCGAGCTGGGCGTGCGCGGCATGAAGCGCACCGCGTCGGACACCGGCGAGGAGTTGCAGCGCACCATCGACCGCGGCCGCGCCCTGCGGGACGAGCTGCAATTCATGATCGAGGCGGCGGACACCCTGGCCAACCGGCTGGGCGGGGTGTCCAACACGGAGCGTCCGCCGCCGCGCACCGCTGCCGTCGCCGCTCCGCCCCCGGCGCCGCGGACGGGCGGCGGCATCGTCGTCCGCCCGGCCGCCGCGGCCGCCGCGGCCGCCATCTTCCGCCCCCACGACGCCGACGTGATCGGTGACGAGCCCGCCCCGTCGCCGCTGTCCCCGTCGTCCCGCCGCGCCGCCGAACCGCCGCCCGCCGGTCCCGACACCCCGCGCGAGGGCGAGGAGAACCTGTCGCGGGCCGAGCGCGAGCTGCTGCGTGCGCTTGAGAACCGCCGTTGAGGCGCGCCATGACCAATCCCGCCCCGCCGCCCCCGTCACCGTCCCCGGCCGCCCCCCGGCCCGCCGCCGCAGCCCTGCCGAAGCCGGTGCCGAAGGCGAAGGCCAGGGCGAAGGCGAAAGTGACGGCGGTGCGCCGGCCGGACAAGCCCGCGCGCGTCCCCTTGGGGCAGCGCGTGCGCGCGTGGGCCGGCAACTTCCGCCTGCGGCTGCTGCCGCTGACCATCTTCGTGGCGGTTCTGATGCTGGGGGTGCGGGTCGGCGACCTGTGGCGTCTGGCCAGCCGCGATGCCCGCCTGCCGGAGTTTCCCGTCACCCTGGCCGAGGCGCCCGGCCAGCCGGCCCCCGCCGCGGCTGCGGGCGCCCGCCCCGTTCAGGTGGCCGCCGCCACCGAGTCGCCGCCGGAGCCGCCGCCGCCCTCCGCCCGGCCCCCGGCGGAGCCGCGCCCCCCCTCCTCGGCGGAGCCGCTGGGTCCGGTGAACGCCCAGGAGGTGTTGCAGGCGCTGGCCGAACGCCGGGCCGACATCGAGCGCCGCACCCGCGAGATGGAACAGCGCGAAGCCCTGCTGGCTGCCGCCGAGAAGCGCATCGACCAGAAGCTCCAGGAGATGGAGAAGGTGCGCACCGACATCCAGGGCCTGCTGCGCATCGGCGATGAGCGGCAGAGCGCCCAGCTCGACAGCCTGGTCAAGATCTACGAGACCATGAAACCCAAGGAAGCGGCCCGCATCTTCGAGGAGCTGGACATGCCCGTGCTGCTGGACGTCATCCAGCGCATGAAGGAGAGCAAGACCGCCCCCATCCTGGCCGCCATGGACCCGTCGCGGGCCAAGGAGGTCACCTCGGCCCTGGTGGAGCGCCGCGCCTTTCCCGCCATTCCGCAGTGAATCCGCCGGCTTTCGCCGCCGGGACACACTGTTGCCGAATCATCACGCCCGTGATCCCGAGTTCTCGAGTCGGGTGGTGTTAAGGGGGCGTTAACCGAGAGTTCCTAGGGTGAAGCGCGGGCGTACGCCGCGAGTCGGCCGAGGTGACCGGCGCACCGCCAGCCGCAACCCCCGTGACCCCCGTGACCGCCGGACCCGCCATGCCGCCTCCCTTTGCGTCCTCCATGCAAGACCGCAAGCTGTTGCAACAGCGCCTCGACGCCGCCCGGATCGAGGCGGCGCAGCCGCTCTCGCGCGAGGAGGTGGCGGAGATCGTCCACGGTGTCGTGACCAGCCTGGGCGGCGACATGTCCGCCGACGACCTGCGCCTGTACAAGGAGCTGGAGGGTCTGGCCCGCTACATCCAGAGCGCCAAGGCGGAGCTGGCGGCGCTGCGCCCGAGCGACATCCGCGACCAGCACATCCCCAACGCCACGGACGAGCTGGACGCGGTCGTCGGCGCTACCGAGAAGGCGACCTTCGCGATCTTCGATGCCTGCGACCGCATCGGCGCCGTCGCCGGAACCCTCGCACCGGAGACGGCGGGCACCCTGAACGACGCGGTCACGTCGATCTACGAGGCGTGCAACTTCCAGGACGTCACCGGCCAGCGCATCACCAAGGTGGTGCGCACGCTCAAGCACATCGAAACACAGGTCGACGCCCTGCTGGTCGCCTTCGGCGAGGACGCCCGCCACGCCGCCGCCGCACCGTCACCGGCGCCGGCGGCCGCGCCGGCGCTGGCCGGCGGCCGTCCGGACGACCCGGACCGCCACCTGCTGCACGGCCCGCAAATGCCCGGCAACGCGATCGATCAGGACGAGATCGACCGCCTGCTGGCAAGCTTCGACTGACCCGATGATCCCCCCCGGCAAAGCAGGCTCCTTCGCCGGCAACGCCGGGATTCTGCTCTACCTGTCGCTGTTCCTGCTGCTGCTCGCCTTCTTCATCGTGCTCAACGCCATCTCCGTGGATAACGTCCACCGGGCGCGCGCCGTGCTGAAGTCGGTGGAACAGAGCTTCACCATCGACCCGCGCCTGCTGTTCGGGCGTGATCCGGTGGCGTCGCGGGCCGGCACGGTGCTGGCGGTGCAGCGCCTGAACACGCTGGGCGACCTGTTCGCCACGGCCGTGGCGGTGGACAAGGTGGAGGTGGTGGCGCCGGGCCGGCACCTGGAGGTGCGGCTGCCCGCCGACGGCCTGTTCCTGCCCGGCACGGCGCGCCTGCGGCCGGACCGCGCCGGCCTGCTGGACCGTGTCGCCGCGGCGCTGATGCAGCCCCTGCCGGGGGAGCGCATCGAGGCGGAGTTCCTGGTGGCCCTGTCGCCCGACACGCCGAGCCAGCCGCCCGGCCCCGTGGACCGGGCCGGCGCGCTCGCCCGCGATCTGGTGGAGCGGGGCGCCCCGGCGTCGGCCATCGGCATCGGCATCGAACGGGGCGCGCCGGGAACGGCGCGCTTCGTGTTCTCCATCCGCAGCGCCGAGGAGACGGGGCGATGACCCGGCTGCCGCGCATCACCCCGACCGGAGTTCCGACCGGCCGGCCGGCCGGCCGGAACGGCGGCGGGGAGGCCGCCCGGGGCGGCGCGTGGCTGCTGACCTTCACCGACCTCATCTGCCTGATGCTGACCTTCTTCGTCATGACCTACGCCATGCGCGAGCCGGAGGCGGAGCGCTGGGCGACGCTGGCGAACGCCCTGTCGCAGTCGGCGCGCTCCACCGCCACCGCGCCCGGCGATCGGGACCCGGTGCCCGCGGCGCCCTTCAACGCCGCCACGCTGGAGACACACTCCGCGGTCAATCTCAACTATCTGGCGGCGATCCTGCGCACCCAGATCGCCGGCTCCGACGAACTGGCGGGGATTGCGGTGCGGCGCGAGGACGACCGGCTCGTCATCGCCATCCCCGGCGACCGGCTGTTCGACGCGGACGGCACGGTCTTCAGCGACGGCGGCCGGCGCGCCCTGTTCCTGCTGGGGGCGGTGGTCGGTCGCATCGGCAACCGGATCGAGGTGGTCGGCCGCGCCGAGGGTGAGGATGCGCCGGCCGGCCACGCCTGGGACCGGGCGCTCGGCCGGGCCGCCGCGGTGGCGATGGCGCTGCGGGAGACCGGTTATCGCCGCGACCTGGTGGCGCGCGCCACCATGGGGGACGAGGCGGACGGCGCAAGCGCGGGTCCGCAGGTGGACGTGGTCGTGCGCGACCAGTGGGAGGGCTAGATGGCCGGCGGAGCGACCTGGCGGCGACGGGTGGGCGGCCTTCTGGCCGCGACCGCGCTGCTGTCCGTGCCGGTCGCCATGGCGGCCGCGGAGGAGGTGCGCGTGCGCGCCGCCACCCATCCCGCCTACGGGCGCATGGTCTTCGACTGGCCGCAGCGGGTGGAGTACGACACGCGCCTGGAGGGTGACCGGCTGATCGTCACCTTCGACCGGCCCATTACCCCGGCTCTGGACGAGGTGGTGCGGCGCCTGCCCGGCTACGTGGCCGCGGCGCGGCCCGGCGACGACGGCCGCAGCGTCGAATTCTCGCTCGCGCGGCCGGTGTCGCTGCGCGCCTTCCGCAACGGCACCCACGTCGCCCTCGACCTGCGGCCGGAGGCGGACGCCCTGGCCCTGGGCGATGCCGGCCGGACGCCGGCCCGGGTGGCGCAGGCCCCCACTGCTCCGGCCCCCACCGCTCCGGCCCCCACCGCTCCGTCGCCCGCCGTCACCCCGGCACCCGCCGCTCCGGCGCCGGCGTCTCCCGCTCCGGTCCCGGCGCGCGCCACTCCCCCCGCCGCGGCGCAGCCGTCGGCCGGAACCGTCCGTGTGCGCGCCGCCGACCATGCCGCGTACAGCCGGCTGGTCTTCGACTGGCCGGCGCAGGTGGGCTATTCCGTGCAGCGGGACGGCCGGTCGGTGACGCTGCTGTTCGACCGTCCGGCCGCCGCCGACCTGTCGCAGGTGGCACGGGCCCGGCTGCGCAACGTCACCAACGCCGAGCAGTTCCGGACCGGCGGCGGGGCACTGGCGGTGACCTTTTCCGCTCCCCCCGACGGCGACGTTCGCGACTTCCGCAACGGCAACGCCGTGGTGGTCGACGTCTACAACCCCGGCACCCGGACCCTGCCGGCCGAGGCCACCGCCCCGGCCGCGGCGGAGCCGCCCCCGCCAGCCGCGCCGGGACAGCCCCCGATCGCCGCGCCCGCGCCTGCGCAGGCTCCCGCGCCGGCCCCGGTGCGGGCGGCGGTCCCGCCGGCGCCGCCGGCCGTGGCGCCCGCCGCACCGCCGCCGCCGCCGGGGGCGACGACCACGACGGTGCGCCCCGGCAGCAACGATCCGGGGGCCGCCACCTCCCCCGCGGCGGTACCGCCGGCAGCGCCGTCGCCGTCGGGCGCCGCCGGGGCGCAGGTCGCGGCCGCCCCGGGAAGCGACACCGCGCAGCCCGGACCGACCGCCGGACCGACCCTGGTGTTCGACACCGGCGGCCCGGCCTCGGCGGCCGTCTACCCGCGCGCCGGCCACATCTACTTCGTCTTCGACCGGGCGATGCCCATCGGGGCCGGTGCGGTGGTGGGACCGGGTGCCGACCAGGTCGGCCCGATCGAGCCGGTCCCGGCCACCGGCGGGACGGTGTTCCGCACGCGCACCGGTCCGTTCGTCTGGCCGCAAATCGAACGCCGCGGCACGGTGTGGCGCATCACGCCCAAGACCCGCCTGACCGCCGAGCCGCCCACCAACCTGCGCATCGACCCGGAGCCCGACTTCCTCCTGGGCGCCCGCCTGCTGGTGCGGGCGGCGGACGCCGCGTCGGTGGTGCAGTTCACCGACCCCGACGTGGGCGACCGGCTGCATGTGGTGCCGCTTCCCACCCCCGGGCAGGCGGTGACCGATCCGTACCGGCTGGTCGATCTGGAGGTGCTGCCGTCCTTCCAGGGCGTCGTGGTGCGCCCCATCGCCGACGCGGTGACGGTGCGCCCCGTGCGGGAGGGGGTGGAGCTGACCGCCGCCGGCGGGCTGCACCTGTCGTCCGTGGCCGACGCCGGCAGTGCCGCGGCGGCGGCCGAGACCGCGGCGGCACCGGCCGCCGGCGTGCGGACGCCGGCGCCGGGGGGGGCCTCGTCCGGCCCGGCGGCACCGGCCGGCGACGGCGGCGCGGCGCGGGCGCGGCGCCTGTTCGAGTTGGAGCCGTGGCAGCGCGGCGGTTTCGAGAACTTCACGACGGCCCGCCAGGACCTGCAGATGGGCGTCGCCGAGGCGCCGGACGGCGAGCGTCCGCGCGCCCAGCTCGACCTGGCGCGGTTCTATTTCGCCAACGGCTTCGGGCCGGAGGCGCTGGGCATCCTCGACATCATCCGCACGGCGCAGCCGGACCTCGACGGCTGGCCGGCCTTCCGGGCGCTGCGCGGCGGAGCCCGCTTCCTGGCCGGGAACCTGGATGGGGCGGAGGCCGACCTGTCGGACCCCGGTCTGGCCGACGAACCGGAAGCCGCCCTGTGGCGCGCCGCCGTGGCCGCCGAGCGGGGGGACTGGGCGACCGCCGCGCGCGGCTTCAGGACGGGCGGGGCGTTGCTGCGCACCTACCCGGAGCCGCTGCTGGCGCGCCTGTCGCTGCTGGCCGCCGAAGCGGCCCTCACCGGCGGCGATGTGGCCGAGGCCAAGCGCCTGCTTGACCGGATCGAACAGCGGGTGGGCCCGGAGGCCAACGAACGGGCCGACATCCAGTACCTGCGCGGGGAGCTGTACCGGCAGACCGGCGAGACCGACCGGGCGCTGGAGGAGTGGCGGGCCGCCTATGCCGGTCTCGACCGCTATCACCGGGCCAAGGCCGGGCTGGCGCTGATCAACCTGGAGGTCCTGGAAGGGCTGATGTCGCCGGCGTCGGCGGTGGAGAAGCTGGCCGGCCTGACCTTCGCCTGGCGCGGTGACGACCTGGAGATCGCCATCCGCCAGCGTCTGGGCGAGATGCAGATGGCCGCCGGCCAGTACGCCGAGGGCTTCGAGACCATGAAGGAGACGGCGGCCCTGGTCGCCGACACGCCGAAGGCCGAGCGCATCGCGGCGGAGATGCAGCGCCAGTTCGCCGACCTCTATAAGGACGGCGCCGCCCATCTGCCGACGCTGGACGCCCTGCAGCTCTACGACCGCTTCCGCGAACTGACGCCGGTGGGCGCCGAGGGCGACCGCATCATCCGCCAGCTTGCCGAACGGCTGATCGACATCGACCTGCTGGGCCGCGCCGCCGACCTGTTGCAGCACCAGGTGGAATACCGCCTGGCCGGGGAGCAGAAGGCCGACGTGGGGACGCGGCTGGCCACCGTGCGCCTGCTGGACGCCAAGCCGGATCTGGCGTTGCACGCCCTGGAGATGAGCAACGTCCCCGGCATGCCGCCGCAGCTCAAGGCGGAGCGGCGGATCATGCAGGCAAAGGCCCTGGCCGAGATGGGGCGGGCCAACGAGGCCCTGCAATTGCTGGCCGAGGACGACAGCAGGGAGGCCAACCTGCTGCGTGTCGACATCGCCTGGCGGGCGCAGAACTGGAACCAGGCGTCGGTGGCGCTGGGCAAGATCATCGGCCCGGCCCCCGCCCCCGGTGCCGAACTGGACCCCAACGAATCGCAGCTCGTGCTCAACCGTGCGGTGGCCCTGGCCCTGGCCGGCGATGCCACCGGGCTGGGCCTGCTGCGCAAGGAGTTCGGGCCGGCCATGGAGGCGAGCGCCGACGCCGACGCCTTCCGCGTGCTGACCCGGCCCGACCAGGCTGCCGGACTGATCGACGTGAACACCATCCGCTCGCGCGTCGCCGAAGTGGACGTGTTCCAGAAGTTCCTCAAGGGCTACAAGGGCCGCCAGGCCGCGCCGGCGACGAACTGATACCGGCGGCATCTGAAGGATGCCGCCGGTATCACCCTCTCGATCAATGCTAACGCATTGATCTGCCGGGCTTTACGGTCGGCAATTGATGGAAGTGATCAATTGCCGACCGTATGACTGCAGCGGCGGTTCGGATTTCGCCAATCCGCTGCGTGGCGAAGGTCGTAACGGTGGGTCGTTCGACCCTGACCCCGTTCCTTTGAGGCCCCCCGCTCCATGACCGCGCCGACTTTGCCCACCGGTTTCGCGTGGATACCCCCCGGGCTCGGCGTCCGCCCTCTCGACGTGGCGGTCATCGGCGCCGGGGTGGCCGGGCTGGCGACGGCCTGGCTGCTGGCGCGCGCCCACCGGGTCACCCTTTATGAACGGGAGAATCGGCCGGGCGGTCACGCCGACACCGTGGACGTGCCGGGGGTCGGTCCCGTGGACATGGGCTTCGTCGCCTACGACGCCGCCGGCGATCCCAATCTGGCGGCCCTGTTCCGCCACCTGGGTGTGACGACGCGGGAGGTGGATATGTCCTTCGCGGTCTCGCTCGACGACGGCCGGGTGGAGTATGCTTGGCGATCCCCGCGCACGCTGTTCGCGCAGAAGCGCAACCTCGTGCGGCCGCGGTTCTGGCGCATGCTGACGGACACGCTGCGTTTCCACCGCGCGGCGGAGCGTCTGCTCGACGGTCCGGGGGCGCCGGCGCTGACGCTGGGCCGGGTACTGGACGCGGCAGGCGTTGGCGATGCCTTCCTGCGCGATCACCTTCTGCCCCTGATGGCGGCGGTTCGGCCGATGCCGGCGGCGGCGCTGCGCGATCTTCCGGCCGCACCGTTTTTTCGATGGTGCCACGGCCATGGACTTGCCCGGCGCAGCGGATGGGCGGCGTGGCGGACGGTGGAAGGCGGCAGTCGCGAGTACGTCCGTCAGATGGTCGCCGACATGCCCGAGGCGCTGCGTCTCGACACCGGGGTGCACAGCGTACGCCGCGACGGCGGGCGGGTGCTGGTCCGGGACGGGCAAGGGAATGTGCGCTCCTTCGACCATGTGGTGCTGGCCGTCCATCCCGACCGGGCAGTGGCCCTGTTGGACGACCCGGACGACGCCGAGCGGAGCCTGTCAGGAGCCTTTCCCGTCCGCCGCATCCCGGTGGTGCTCCACTCCGACCCCGCGCTGATGCCGCGGCGCCGGGCGGTGTGGTCGAGCCGGAACCATCTCGTCCGCACCGGCGGCCGGGACGGCGGGGGGGATGCGGTGAGCATCACCCATTGGGTGAACCGGCTGCAATCGCTACCCGCCGGCGAGCGGGACCTGTTCATCACGGTCGATCCCGTGCGCCCGCCGCGCGACGGTGCCGTTCTGCGCAGCGTCATCCACGAGCATCCCGTGTTCGGCACGGGGGCAGCCGCAGCGCGGGAACGGCTGTTGCGCACCCGGGGCGAGCGCAACACCTGGTTCTGCGGCGCCTGGCTCGGGACCGGCCGGCACGAGGACGGCGTGCGGGCCGGCCTGGCGGTGGCCGAGGCGCTGGGCGGCGTGCGGCGGCCCTGGACGGTGTCCGACGCCGCTCCGGGACCGGGGCTCGCGGTGGCGGCGGCGTTCAGGCGATTGCCGTCACACGATGGATAGGGCGGCCGAGGCGGGATCGGCCAGCGCCTCGGCCAGGATGCGCAGGCCGCGGGCGGCATCGTCGCGCCGGCGCGGCATGCACAGGCCGAGCCGCACCGCATGCGGCGCCGCCGCCCGCCCCACGGCGAAGGTGTCGGCGCCCGTCACCACCACGCCCCGCCGCCGCGCCTCGCCGATGAAGTCGTCGCGCCGCCACGGTTCCGGCAGGACCAGCCACAGGTGTTGCGCTGCGGGATGGCCACTGACCGTCGCCGATGGCAGGGTGGCGCGGGCAAGAGTCTGGCGCGCCGCGCATTCGGCTCGCTGCACCTCCACGAACCGGTCCGCCTGTCCGCCGACGAGCCAGCGGCTGGCGATCTCCACCGGCAGGGGCGGCGCGCAGTAGTGCAGGGCGCGCGCCGTCGCCTCCAGCCGGGGGAACAGGGCGGGCGGCGCCACCAGGTAGCCGACGCGCAGCCCCGACGCCACGCTCTTCGACAGGCTGGTCATGTACAGGGTGATGTCCGGTGCGATGGTTTGGATGGGCGCGGCACCGGGAACGAGGAAGCCGAACACGTCGTCCTCGACGATCAGCACGCCGTGCCGGCGGGCGATCGCCGCGATCTCCGCACGCCGCGCCGCCGGCATGACCGACGCGGTGGGGTTCTGCAGGGTGGGCACCAGGTAGAGCGCCTTGGGTGCCAGCCGCCGGCAGGCGGCGTCGAAGGCATCGGGCAGCAGGCCGTCATCGTCGAGGGCGACCGGCTCCAGATGCACGCCCAACGCCGCCGCCAGGGCCTTGGTCCCGTAATTGGTCAGCCGCTCCGCCAGCATCACCTCGCCCGGCCGGACGAAGGCGGTGATGGCCACGGCCAGGGCGTTCTGGGCCCCCGTGGTGATAAGGACCGCGTCGGGTGGCACCTCCAGCCCGTGCCGGCGCGCCATCCATTGCGCCGCCGCCGCCCGGTGGGCGGGCAACCCGGCGTGGGGGCCGTAGTCCATCAGGGCGTGCAGCGACTCCGGCGACGCCGCCAGGGCCGCCAGGGCGGCCCGCAGGGCCGTGTCGCCGTCGTTGTGGTGGGGTGTGATCGCGGTGAGGTCGACCACCGCCGGATCGTTGCGGGGATGCCAGGCCAAGGGGTTGGGCCGGTCGGGTGGGCGCGGGTCCAGCACGAAGGTGCCGCGCCCGACCTCGCCACCCAGCAGGCCGCGCCGCTCGGCCTCCGCGTAGGCCCGGGTGACGGTGCCGACGGTGACGCCCAGGCGGAAGGCGAGGTCACGATGGGTGGGCAGACGCTCCCCCGGCGCCAGCCGCCCCTCGGCCACATCGACGGCCAGTGCATCGGCGATGGCCCGGTAACGCGGGCCGGGCCGGTCGGAGAGATCCGGTGTCCAACTGCTCATGGTGACAATATGCACAATCCGAAGCCGGTTGCGCAAGGGGGTGAAGGATTGTCACCATTTCGCGCAGGGGGAGGGGCAGCAGGCCGACCTCGGGTGCGGCTGATCATCCCATCCGGAGGCGGCGGAGCGTTGTGTGGCGTCATGCGCTTCGATGATGAAGCGTCTGCGGTTGCGATTGTCTCAGCGATGGAGTGTCATTGTCTTCATTGGCGTTATGAGGGTATCCGGATGGGTGACGACGGGTTGGTCGTCCGGCGTACCTCTTTGCGCGGTGCGGAACCCTGCGACCGCTGCCACCGTCCGTTAAAGCCCGGTGCGCCCGCCGACGCGCGGTGTGGCCGGGGTGTTACATCCGATATCGGAAATGTCATGGGGACAATGTCGGCCATTGACGCGGGGCAATGTTCGGCCATACTGCGCATTGTCTCCATGGACGGGGACGCATGCGCTGACGATGGAGGTTCCCATGCGCACAAACGAAGCGGCTCGCACCACCGGCTCTCTCCCGGCGTTCATCCCGGCCCTCGTTCGTGCCATCGCCGCCGCCGTCGGCCGTCCCGCGCTGTGGGTGCTCGAACGGATGCTGGCGGCGAACGATCGGTGGCGGCAGCGGCAGGCGCTGTTGCGGCTGGACGACCATCTGTTGAAGGATATCGGTCTCACCCGCGCCGACGCGGAGGGTGAGGGCGGGAAGCCCTTCTGGAAGGAGTGATGCCATGGACGCGGTCGTCTACGCCATCGAACCCGATCTGACGGCCGACGCCTTCATCGACGTGCTGGAACGCTCCGGGCTGGCGGAACGCCGGCCCGTGGCGGACCGGCCGCGGATGGAGGGCATGCTGCGCGGGGCGAGCCTGATCGTCACCGCGCGGGCCGGCGGAACGCTGGTCGGCGTCGCCCGGTCGGTCAGCGACTTCGCTTACTGCTGCTACCTGTCGGACCTGGCGGTGGACCGCGCCGTCCAGGGGCGCGGCATCGGCCGGGAGCTGATCCGGCGCACCCGCGACGCCGTGGGGCCGGGGGTCACCTGCCTGCTGCTGTCGGCCCCCAAGGCGGTGACCTTCTACGAGGCCGCCGGCCTGGAGCGCCATTCCGACTGCTTCCTCTTCACCCGCCTGCCCTGACGAGGCCCGTCATGCGCCTGCCCATCTACCAGGTCGACGCCTTCACCGATACGGTCTTCGGCGGCAATCCCGCAGCCGTGGTGCCGCTGGAGGACTGGCTGCCCGATGACCGCCTGTTGGCCATCGCCGCGGAGAACCACCTGTCGGAAACCGCCTTCTTCGTCCCCGACGGCGGCGGCTATGCCCTGCGCTGGTTCACGCCGGAGGTGGAGGTGGACCTGTGCGGCCACGCCACCCTGGCCACCGCCTTCGTCATCGACCGTTTCCTGCGGCCCGCCGGCGCCGACGGGCTGACGTTCCGGACGCGCCAGGCCGGCACGCTGACGGTGACCCGCGACGGCGACACCTACGTCATGGATTTCCCCAGCCGGCCGCCGCTGCCGGTGGACACGCCCCATCCCGACCTTCTGCCGGCGCTGGGCGGGCCGCCGCCGCGGGCGGTGCTGGCGGCGCGCGACTATCTGGTCGTCTATGACGACGCGGCGGCGGTGCGCGGGCTGGTGCCGGACATGGTCCGGCTGGCCGGGCTGGACCGGCATGGCGTGTGCGTCACGGCGCCGGGGGAGGGCGGGGTCGACTTCGTGTCGCGCTTCTTCGCGCCCGCCTTCGGCATCCCCGAGGATCCGGTGACCGGGTCCGCCCACTGCACGCTCATTCCCTATTGGGCGCGGCGGCTGGGCCGGGACCGGCTGGAGGCCCGGCAGGTGTCGCGGCGCGGCGGCGTGCTGGCTTGCGCGCTGGCGGGCGACCGGGTCAGGATCGGGGGAACCGCCGTTCTCTACCTGGAAGGCCACATCCGTGTCTGATCCGGCCGCTTCCGTCACCGTCTCGCCCGCCCGGTCGCCGGAGGACGTCGCCCACGTCCGGACGCTGTTCCTGGAGTACGCCCGGTCGCTGGACTTCTCGCTCTGCTTCCAGGGGTTCGAGGCGGAGCTGGCAGGGTTGCCCGGCAAGTACGCGCCGCCCACCGGAGCCCTGCTGCTGGCGCGGGCCGGCGACGCCGTCGCGGGCGTGGTCGGGCTGCGGCCGCTGGAGGCGGGCGTGTGCGAGATGAAGCGCCTCTACGTCCGCCCGCCGTTCCGCGCTACCGGCGCCGGCCGCCGGCTGGCGCAGGCCGTCGTGGCCGAGGGGCGCCGCCTCGGCTACCGGGCCATGCGGCTGGACACGCTGGAGAGCATGGCGGCGGCCAACGCGCTGTACCGCGCTCTCGGTTTCACGCCGATCGGGCCCTATTGCGAGAACCCGTTGCCCGGCGCGCTGTACTACGAACGAACCCTGCAGGAGGACGCATGACCGGGCGCTGGTTCGAGGATTTCACCGTCGGCGATGTGGTCGAGACCGCCGGGGTGACGCTGACCGAGGCGCAGATCATCGATTTCGCGCTGCTCTACGATCCCCAGCCTTTCCACATCGACGCTGTGGCGGCGGCCGACGGGCCGTTCGGCGGAATCATCGCCAGCGGCTTCCAGACCCTGGCGCTGACCTTCCGCCTGTTCCTCGCCACCGGGACCCTGGCCGGCACCAGTCTGGGCAGCGGTGCCGCCGACGAGGTGCGCTGGCTGCGTCCCGTACGCCCCGGCGACACGCTGCGCGCCCGGGTGGAGGTGGTGTCGATGCGGCCGTCGCGCCGCGGCGACCGCGGTGTCGTGCGCTGCGCCTACACCACCGTCAACCAGCACGGCGACCCGGTGCTGACCGTCGCCATCGACCAGATCGTGGCCCGGCGAACGGTGGAAACGCTGTCCGTTTGATACACCGGGGTCCTTACTTCTCGGCGACGCTGTTCCGGCGCGGGCGCACGGGCGGGACGTACGCCTCGGCGACCAGCGTCGCCCGGCCCACATAGTAGGCGATGCAGCGCTTGCCGCCGAGCACGGTCAGCGGCGCCTCCCAGGTGTCGCCCGCCGGCGTCATGACGCGCAGGGACAGGCGTTCGACATCGGGAAACAGGGTGTATCCGTCGATTTCCGATTGCAGGGCTTTCGGGTTGAAGACGGACTGGGGCACGGTCAGCGTCTTGGGTCCGATGGCCAGCGACAGGTCCTGCTGCCAGGGGCACGCGTTGCGCGCGCCCTCCGCCGCCATGGCGGCGGAGGGTGCACACAACACCAGGCCGGCGGCGACGGCGGCCACGCAACGCAGGGACCGGACCGGAACGGGCGGGGCGACGGTGGCGGTCGGCAGGGTGCCGGCCGTCGCGTCGTCGGTCGACGGCTTGCCGGTCGTCGTATCTCGGGGCATCGGCTTTCCGGTTAGCCTCTTCGGATTAGCGTCAGTGAGAATAGTGCTGACGGCGGGGTGACGCAACGCAGCGGGGGTGGTCGTGCGGGGCCGCCCGTTCTCCCTCTGATTGGTGTTGGCAGGCCATGTGCCGCCGCTATTCTGGCCGCTCCACTCCGGCGGGCGAGGCCATGGCGACCATTTCCGAGGCATTGTTGCTTGCGTTCGATCACCACCGTGCCGGTCGTTCAGCCGAGGCGGAGACGCTGTATGTCCGCATCCTCCATGCCGATCCGGAGCAGCCGGACGCCGCCCATCTGCTGGGCGTCCTCTGTCTCCAGACGGGCCGGCCCGGCCTCGGAGGTGCGCTGATCCGTCGCGCCGTCGCCTGCCGGCCCGACGCGGCCGCCTACCACTCGAACCTCGGCAATGTCCGGCGCCAAACGGGTGACGACGCGGCGGCCGGGGCGGCGTACGCGCGCGCCCTGCGGCTCGACCCCGGACTGGCCGATGCCCACGCCAACCGGGCGGCCGTCCTGCGGGCACTCGGCCGGGCGGGGGAGGCCGCGGCCGCGGCCCGGCGGGCGCTGGCCCTCGCCCCCGACCATGCGGAAGGCTTGACCAACCTGGCCGACGCCCTGCTGGCCGATGGCGGTCCGGCCCTTGCCGAAACGGCCGCGCGGCGGGCGGCGGCGGTTCGGCCGGGGCTGGCAGCCGCGGTCATGGTGCTGGCCGGCGCCCATGCCGCCGTCGGCCGCTGGGAGGCCGCGGAAGTCGCCTACCGCGCCGCTCTCGACCGCGATCCGGCGCTGGCCGCGGCGCAGGAGAACCTGGGGGCGCTGCTCGCCAAGCTCGGCCGCAGGGCGGAGGCCCTGGCGGCGCTGGATGCGGCGGAACGGCTGCGGCCGGACCGGCCGCCCCTGGCGGCGCGGGGCAACGCGCTGCTGGCGCTCGGTGAGCCGGCGGCGGCGGCATCATGCTTCGCCCGCGCGCTGGCGGAACGGCCCTTCGACGCCGGCCTGCACTGGAATCGCGCCTTCGCCTGCCTGCTGGCCGGCGATTACGCCGAGGGCTGGGCGGAGTTCGAGTGGCGGCGCGCTGACGACCGTGCCCGGCCGCCCTGGCGCCGCTTCGACCGGCCCACCTGGCGCGGCGAGGACGTGGCCGGCCGCCGCCTGCTGCTGTACGCCGAGCAGGGGCTGGGCGACACGCTGCAGTTCGTCCGCTATGTGCCGCTGGTGGCGGCCCGCGGGGCCCGGGTCGTGCTGGAGGTGCAGCCTCCCCTGCTGATGCTGCTGTCCGGCATGGAGGGGGCGGAGCGGGTGATCGCCCGCGGCGACCCGCTGCCCGATTTCGACCTGGAATGCCCGTTGATGAGCCTGCCCGGCGCCTTCGCCACCCGGCCGGCCACCGTGCCGGCCGCCGTGCCCTACCTGCACCCGGACCCGGCGCGGGCCGCGGTGTGGCGGCGGCGCCTGTCCGGTGACGGACCGGCGGTCGGTCTCGTGTGGGCCGGCAATCCGCAGTTTCCCGGCGACCGCCTGCGCTCGCCGCGGCTGGAGGGGCTGCGGCCGGTGCTGGAGGTGCCGGGGGTCCGGTTCTTCGGCTTGCAGGCGGGGGAGGGGCGGGCGGACCTGGAGGGGGCGGCGCTGCCGCCGACCTTCACCGACCTTGGCGGCGCGTTGCATGATTTCGCCGAGACCGCAGCGGTCATGGCCGGGCTGGACCTGGTGATCACGTCCTGCACCGCCCCGGCCCACCTTGCGGGGGCACTGGGGGTGCCGGTCTGGGTCGTGCTGCCCCTCGCGCCGGACTGGCGCTGGATGCTCGGCCGCGACGACAGCCCGTGGTATCCGACCGCACGCCTGTTCCGGCAGGACCGGGTCGGCGACTGGCAGGGGGTGGCGCGGCGGGTGGCGGAGGCGCTGCGCGCGCTCGCCGGCTGACCTATTCGACCCGCTCGAACCGCTTGGTGTCGGGGTCGATGGCCCAGAGGTCGCCGGAGTCCAGGTCGAACCACCAGCCGTGCACCTGCAACTCCCCGGCGTCCACACCCTCGCGCACCCAGGGGAAGGTCAGCAGGTTTTCGACCGATCCACGGATGGCCGCGCGCTCCACCAGGTGCGGCCGGTCGCGCAGGTCGGTGGCGCAATCTCCGGAGTCGTCGGCGCCGACCTCGTCCAGGTAGCGGTCGCAGGCTTCGCCGGCCAGCGACACCCAGGGCGCCACGAAGTCGCTCTGCAACCCCTCGCCCGAGCGCAGACGGATCAGCCCCTGGATACCGCCGCAGCGTGCATGGCCCAGCACCAGGATGTTGGCGACCTTCAACTCGCGCACCGCATATTCGATGGCGGCGGAGGTGCCGTGGTAGGAGCCGTCGGGCTGGTAGGGCGGCACCAGATTGGCGACGTTGCGCACCACGAACAGCTCACCCGGTTCGGCCATGGTCAGCAGCGCCGGGTCGACGCGGCTGTCGGAGCAGCCGATCAGCAGCACGTCGGGGTGCTGGCCGTGCGCCACCAGGTCGCGCATGCTTTCGGGATTGCGTTCGTAATATCGGGCCCGAAAGCCTTTCACGCCCGCCAGCAGCCGGCGGATGGCCTCGTGTCGAACGGTCTGCGCCATGATGTCCATCCCGGAAAGACTTCGCGTGCGCAGGTTTAGAGCAAGTGTGCGTGCGCTCCAAGAGGTCTGTCCGCGGGGAACCCATGCGGAGGCTATGGCTGCGGCGGAGAGTCCCCGGTTTCACCCCACCGGCGCAGGCGGCCGCTGTCCAGCCCGAACAGGTCGAGCACCCGCCCCACCGCATGGTCGACCAGGTCGTCGATGCCGCGGGGGCGGGCGTAGAAGGCCGGCACCGGCGGGGCGATCACCGCCCCCATCTCGGCAAGCTGTGTCATGGTGCGCAGGTGGCCCAGATGCAGCGGCGTCTCGCGCACCATCAGCACCAGCGGGCGGCGCTCCTTCAGCGTCACGTCGGCGGCGCGCGTCAGCAGGCCGGAGGTGACGCCGGTGGCGATCTCGCTCATGGAGCGGATGGAACAGGGGGCGACCACCATCCCCATGGTGCGGAAGCTGCCGCTGGCGATGGCGGCGGCGATGTCCGTGGCGGCATAGGCCGTGCCGGCCAGCGCCCGCACGTCGGCGACCTTCAGGTCGGTTTCGTGGGCAAGCGTTACTTCCGCCGCCCGGCTCATCACCAGGTGGGTTTCGACGGACAGGGAACGCAGGGTTTCCAGCATGCGGACCCCGAGGATGACCCCGGAGGCGCCGCTGATTCCGACGACGAGGCGGCGAGGAGCGGGCATGGCCGAAGATGTAGCGCGCGCCCTGTCTTTCGTCCAGTGCGACCCCGGGACTCTTGCATCGCCGGGGTCAAGACAACAAACTATCTATGCCGGCGTCATACCGCGCAACATATGACCAGAATCCGTAGGAGGGAGTTCATGGCCTGCGAGGACCGGATCGAATCCCTGCGCATGAAACACCAGGCTCTGGAACAGGAACTGAAGCGCGAAGCCCTGCGGCCGTATCCGGACGACAGTGTCCTTGTCAGGATCAAGAAACAGAAACTGCGCCTGAAGGACGAGATGATCCGCCTGGCGCGGGCGTGATCCGCTCCCCTCCCTCCGCCGGCGGACCGGCGCGGGGGAGGGGGAGTCCCGGCGCCGGCTTACGATTCCTGGTAGCGGTAGGGAGTGTCGTCGTCCCCGTCGTGCCCGGCCTCGTCCCGGTCGGCGTCCTCCTGCCCGGTGTCCGCGCCCTCGACGGGCACGCGGCGGACGGTCTGGGCCAGCGCCTCCTCCAGCTCGCGCTGGGTGCACAGGCCGAGCAGCACCGGGTTGCGCGGCTTGATGTTCGCGGCGTTCCAGTGGCTGCGGTCGCGCACCGCCGAGATGGTCGGCTTGGTCGTGCCGATCAGCCGGCTGACCTGGGCATCCGACAGCTCGGGATGGTGCTTCAGCAGCCACGCGATGGCATCGGGCTTGTCGCCGCGCTTGGTGATGGGGGTGTAGCGCGGCCCCTTGGAGCGGGCGGCCGGCTGCGGCAGGTCGGGCACCAGGAGGCGGAGCTTGGCGTTGGCGTCCGCCTCGCACCGCTCGATCTCGGCCTTGGTGAGCTGGCCGTTGACAATGGGGTCGAGGCCGACCATGCCCACCGCGACTTCGCCGTCGGCGATCGCCTGCACCTCCAGCGAGTGCAGGCCGCAGAAGGCCGCGATCTGCTCGAACGACAAGGATGTGTTCTCCACCAGCCAGACGGCCGTCGCTTTCGGCATCAAGGGCAGTGCCATCGTCCCTCCTGACAAACTCGTGACCGGGTCCGCCTTCCCTGCGACGGGCGGACTCCGGCGGCTATCTCCGATGATCCGGACGTTCACACCATATTGGGTGCGGCGTCGACGGTTGTAAGCGCACCGGAACACACGTTCCGCGGATCGTGGTGAACCGGTCCTCTGTTACACTCCCGCACACGCTTCGCCTTGTTTACGGCCCCCGCCGCAAACGAGACCACAAAAAGCGAAGCATGAAAGGGAAGTCGAGGATGCGCATACCCTACCTGCGGGCCCCGTTCAAGCCTTTCCTCGCGGTTCTTGCCGCCCTCGCGATCGCAACGGCCGCCGCCCATGCCGCGGCGGCGGCCGGCGACTTGCGGGTCATCGCTCCGGCGGCATCGGGCGGCGGCTGGGACCAGACCGCGCGCGCCATGCGCGACGTGCTGGAATCCGTCGACCCCGCCCGCGCGGTGGAGGTGGTCAACATTCCCGGCGCCGGCGGCACCGTCGGGCTGGCGCAGGTGATCAGCGGCTTCAAGGGCAGCCCCGATACGCTGATGGTCAGCGGCCTGGTGATGGTCGGGGCCGTCCAGGTGGCCCGGTCGCCGGCGACGCTGGACCAGGTGACCCCCATCGCCCGCCTGACCGGGGAATACGAAGTGATCGTCGTCCCCGCCGCATCCCCGATCCGGTCGATGGAGGATCTGCTGGCGCAGTTCCGGGAGAATCCCGGCGCGGTGTCCTGGGGCGGCGGTTCGGCGGGCGGGGCTGACCACATGCTGGTGGGGTTGCTGGCAACGGCGGTGGGGGTCGACCCGGCGTCGGTCAACTACGTTCCGTTCTCCGGCGGCGGCGAGGCGCTGGCGGCCATCCTCGGCGGTCATGTGACGGTCGGCGTATCCGGTTGGTCAGAGTTCGCGTCGCAGGTCCGGGCCGGCACGCTGCGCGCGCTGGCCATCAGCGCGCCGGCCCCGGTGGCGGACATCGGCGTGCCCACACTGAAGCAGCAGGGCGTCAACCTGGATCTGGTCAACTGGCGCGGCGTCGTCGCCCCGCCGGGCATCACCGACGAGCAAAAGCGCGCACTGGCCGACACGGTGGAGGCCATGGCGCGCAGCCCGGCCTGGAAGGCCACGCTGGAACGGCACGGGTGGCTGGATCTCTACCAGACGCCGGACCAGTTCGCGGCCTTCCTCCGCGTCGAACGCGGGCGGGTGCAGAGCGTGCTGCGGGACATCGGCCTGCTTCCCCGGGGCGGTCAGTAGGCGGTGGCCATCTCACCCCACTCCATACGGCCAAGTTATAGTTAACCATGAGTTAACTAAAGTCAGAGATGCTGGGCACACCTCGGGGTGATTGCCGCTGTCCCGGGGGCAGTCGAACGTCACGCTCCACCGCCGGAGAGAGCCGCCGTGAAAGTGCCCTACGCCGCCGCCATCGCGCTCTGCGCCTTCCTCGCCCTGCCGGTCCCGGCCTTCGCTCAGCCCGCCGACGAGCACGCGCAGGCCGCACCCGCCCAGCAGTCGGTCCGCGACAGCGAGCGGGAGGCCGTGGATCTGTTCATCCAGGCGCTGCGCAGCGTCCGGTCCAGCTACGTCGAGCCCATGTCGAACCGCGAACTGGCCGAGATCGCCATCGGCGCCATGGCCGGCCGCGACAAATATTCCAAGTACATGAACGCCGCCGACTATCAGGAGATGCAGCAGACCACGCGCGGCGTCTTCGCCGGCATCGGCGTGCGCTATGCCCCTGACGGCAACCGCTACCGCATCATCGAGGTCATCGAGGGGTCGCCGGCGGAGCAGGCCGGCCTGCGCCACGGCGACGTCATCCTGGCCGTCGACCGCCATTCCGTGTCCGAGCAGGACCAGGCGTCGGTCAACCGCCTGATCCGCGGCGCCAACGGCACCTCGGTCACCCTGACGATCCTGCGCGGCGACGCCGCCAACCCCATGGACCTGGCGGTGGTGCGCGGCACCGTGACGGTTCCGTCGGTGAAGCACGCGGCGGTGGGCCAGGTGGGCTACATCCGCATCGGCCGCTTCGACCGCCAGACCTATCCGGGCGTCAACAAGGCGATCCGGGAACTGCGGGCGGAAATCGGGCCGGCGCTGCGCGGCTTCGTCATCGACGTGCGCAACAACCCCGGCGGGCTGGTGCGCGCCAGCGTCGACGTGGCCGACGCGTTCCTGGAGGACGGCACCATCCTGACGTCCCGCGGCCGCGACCGTGCCGCGAACCGCACCTACACCGCGACCGCCGGCGACGAGACCGGCGGCGCTCCGGTGGTGGTGCTGGTCAACGGCCGCTCGGCCTCGGCGTCGGAGATCCTGACCGGCGCCCTGAAGGACCACGGGCGGGCGACGGTGATCGGCTCCAAGACCTTCGGCAAGGGGGTGATCCAGAGCATCCTTCCCATGAAGGAAGGGGCGGCGATCAAGCTGACCACCGCGCGCTACTTCACCCCGGCGGGCCATTCGATCCACGAGGTCGGCATCCAGCCGCACGAGCAGATCGGCCCCGACACCGAGGCGAACCTGGACTGGCAGGAGCGCCCCGACGCGGCGACCGACCAGCCGCTCGCCCGCGCCCTGGCCATCCTGAACGCCCGCGGCACCCTGCCGCCCACCACCACCGCCGGCGCGGTGCCGGTTGCCCCGGCCCCGGCCACGGTCGCCCAGACGGTGGGCAGCGCCGGCTGACGGTCGGTCGGTCGGCGGACCGTTCGGCGGACTCTTCGGCGGGAACCTGAAACGCCCCGCCCCCGGCAACGGGGGCGGGGCGTTTGCGTCATACGCGGTCAGGACAATCCTGACCGCTGCGTTCAAACGCCACGCAGGCTTCGGCCCGATCGGGCCGCGGCCGCCGTCGCGGCCGATACCGGGTTCGGACGTCTGGACTGTCCGAACCCGGTATCAGGGTCCGACGGTCAGCACGATCTTGCCGATGTGGGCGCTGGATTCCATCAGCCGGTGCGCCTCCGCCGCCTGTTCCAGCGGGAAGGTGGCGTGCACCACCGGCTTCATCCGGCCCTCCTCCACCAGCGGCCACACCTCGTCCCGCACGGCGCGGGCAATGCGGGCCTTCTCCGCCGCCGGGCGGGCGCGCAGGGTGGAGCCGGTGAGCGTCAGCCGCTTGGTCATCACCGGGAACAGGTTCAGCGTCACCTTCGCCCCCCGGAGAAAGGCGATGGAGACGTGACGCCCGTCGGGGGCCATGACCTCGATGTCGCGGGCGATGTAGTCGCCGCCCACCATGTCCAGCACCACGTCCACGCCCTTGCCGCCGGTTGCCTCCTTCAGGACGGCGACGAAGTCCTCGGTCCGGTAGTCGATGGCGCGCTCGGCCCCCAGCCCCTCGCAGGCGCGGCACTTGTCGGCGGAGCCGGCGGTGGCGAACACCCGGGCACCGCGCGCCCCGGCAAGCTGGATCGCCGTGGTTCCGATGCCGCTGGAGCCGCCGTGCACCAGGAACACCTCGCCCGGTTTCAGCGCGCCGCGCTCGAACACGTTGGTCCACACGGTGAAGACGGTTTCCGGCAGGGCCGCGGCCTCCACCATGGTCAGGCCCTTCGGCACGGGCAGGGCCTGGCCCGCGGGCACCGCGCAGTACTGTGCATAGCCGCCGCCGGCCACCAGGGCGCACACCGGGTCGGTGGCCGCCCACTCCGTCACCCCTTCACCCAGCGCCACCACACGCCCGGCGATCTCCAGCCCCGGCAGGTCGGACGCGCCGGGCGGCGGGTCGTAGCGGCCCAGGCGTTGCAGCACGTCCGGCCGGTTCACGCCGGCCGCCGCCACCTCCACCAGGATCTCTCCCGGTCCCGGCACCGGCGCCGGCCGCTCGGCCGGGCGCAGCACCTCCGGACCGCCGGGCGCGGTGATCTCCACGCACCTCATGCTCTCGGGCAGAGCGATGCCCATGGCTTCCCCCCTTCACTGATGGTTGGGCAAAGGGTAGAACTGCCCCGGCGGCCTGACAAGCGCCGCCGCCCCGGCCAAAGGGAGGGCCAGCCCATGAACCTCGACGATCTCGAACCGCGCAAGGTGAAGCCGGCGCCCAGGGACCTGGGCATCCTGTCGGTGGCGGAGCTGAACGACTACATCGCCGAACTGGAAGCCGAGATCGCCCGCGCCCGTGCCGCCATCGACGCCAAGCAGTCCCACAAGAACGCCGCCGAGGCGCTGTTCAAGCGGCCGTAGGGTCGATCAGGCCGACCGCAGCCCGAGATGCTCCTGCATCGGCAGGAAATCGCGATCGTCGTGCAGGAGCGCGCAGCCGTTTTCAATGCAATACGTGCCGATGATCACGTCGATGGTCTTGCGCACCGTGACTCCGCGCTCGCGAAGGGCGCGGTAGTTCCTTGCAGCGCGAACGGGGACGTTGCCGTCGAGCAACGGCACGAGCGTGAACTGTCGAAGGTTGCGCTCGATCCGTTCCGCGTGTGCGTCGCTCCTGGCCCCTTGGAGGACCTCGATCAGGATCAGATCACCGACGAGCAGGCGATCGGGATCGGTGAGTGTCCGCAGCGTGCGAACGGTCGGCGTCTCAAGGCCCCGGAGGTTGGCGATCCAGACCGAGCTGTCGACAAGGATCACAATGCACGGCCTTCGCGGCTGGCGTTGAGATCACCGTCCCAACCGAGGCCGGCCATGTCCGCGATCGCCAGACGTTGACGGTGAAGCCGAACCACCATGCGCAACGCTTCTTCGACCGTTGCGCGCTTGTTCGGCTGTCCCATGGCTTTCATGGCCTCTGCAAGGAGGTCGTCGTCGATGTCGATGTTCGTTCGCATGATGGCGGAGCCGATGGTGCAACGAAGACCATGGATACTACACGCGACCGGGCCATTCGACCAAAGGCAAACCCGCACGCCCCCTCGCGGGGGGCACCCCCTTCGCCCCCTTTCTGTCACGGAATAAAGCCGGGGCGGGGCCGTTCCATCTCCCGATCGTTCGTGGAGGGAGGGACAGCGATGAAGCGTGCGACCGTGTCGATGGTCGGGGCGGCGGTGGCCGCCGTGCTGGCGGCGGGGCCGGTGGCGGCCGATCCGCCGTGGCATGCGCGCGGGCACGGCAAGGGGGAGTGGAAGGACGTGTATTGGGACGGCCCCTGCAAGGTGGAGCGCAAATGGAAGCGCAACGGCGACTATAAGGAAGAGCGCAAGTGCAAGGGCGGCGGTCCGCGCACCGTCGCGCCGTACCCGGTCTACGTCGATCCCGGCCCGGACGTCTTCTTCGGCCGCATGCCCAACACGCTGGCGCCGTCGGCCGGCCTGCCGGGGCTGGCCTGCAACCGCGACGTGGTGGGCGCCCTGCTGGGCGGGGCCGCCGGCGGGCTGATCGGCAATCAATTCGGCAAGGGCGACGGGCGCACCGCGGCGACCATCGGCGGGGCGGTGCTGGGGGCGCTGGTCGGCGGCTCGCTCGGCCGCTCCATGGACGGGGCGGACCAGGCGTGCGTCGGGCAGGCGCTGCAGTACGGGCCGGTCGGCCAGCCCATCCGCTGGGCCTCGCCGGCGGCGCAGTACGAGGTGACGCCGCTGCGCGCCTGGCAGGACCGTGGCGGCGCCTGCCGGGAGTACCGCACCGTCGCCGTCATCGACGGGCGGCGGCAGTCGGTCAACGGCACCGCCTGCCTGCAATCGGACGGGCGGTGGCGGGTGATGGGGTAAGGGCGGGCGCCTTCACCCTAACCCTTACCCCTGTGCGGCTTCCGCGGTGATTCCCGCCAGATAGACCCGCACCACCCGGTGCACGAAGGCGTCGCGCTGCTCGGGCGTCGGCACCGTGCCGATGCCCAGCACCAGTTCGAACCAGGGGCCGGCCTGGAGCATGGACAGCAGCATCCGCGCGGCGAACAGGGAATCGTCCAGCCGCGGCAGGACGCCCCTCTCCTGCGCGCGCTCCAGGAACGTTGCCACGGACCGCACCGCGTGGGTCGGGCCGGCGGCGAAGTAGAGGCGCGCCACTTCCGGGAACCGGCCGGCGTCGCCGGCCGCCAGGCGGAAGATGCGCAGGGCCTCATCCGACCAGATCAGGTCGACGAAGCGCAGGCCGATGCGCACCAGCCCCTCTTCGATGGGCAGATGGTCCAGTTCCCCGGGACCGAAGCGCATGCCGCGCCGCTCGCACTCCGCCCCGATGGTGGCGGAGAACAGCGCCTCCTTCGACGGGAAGCGGGTGTAGAGCGTCGTCTTCGACACCCGCGCCGCCTGGGCGACCTGATCCATGGAGGTGGCGTCGTACCCCTGTTCCAGGAACATGGCCTTGGAGGCAGCCAGGATCTTGTCGGTCCTGGGGTCGTCGCGCGGCGGGGGAGAGGAGGTGTCCGTCATGCTGAATCTGTACTGAACCGTATCGTTCTATCTTGACCCGGAGCGGGTGTCGGCGTACAGGATAGCGATACGATACAGTCCAGTCCAGTGTTGGGGGCGGAGGGTGGCCATGACGACGCGGCGCATGCGGGGTAGGGGCCGGGGTGTTGGCACGGCGGGCATGCTGATGGCGGCGGCGCTGGCCGTCGCGGGCTGCCGCGCCGAATCGGCGGCTCCGGCCGACGCTGCCGCTGCGGACGCGGTGCGGCCGGTGCGCGTTGCCACGGTCGTGCTGGAGACGGCGGCCGACGTGGTGCGCTACCCCGCGGTGATCCGCCCGCGGGTGGAGGCGGACGTGGGGTTCCGCATCGCCGGCAAGGTGGTGGAACGGCTGGTGGGTGTCGGCGCGCGGGTGGAGGCCGGCACGGTGCTGGCCCGCCTGGACCCCGCCGACATTGAGTTGCAGGTGCGCGCCAGCGAGGCGCAGCTTGCCTCCGCCCGGGCCGATGCCGCCAACGCCCGGGCGGAGTTCGCGCGCTATGGCCGCCTGCGCGCCGGCGACTGGGCGAGCCAGCAGGAATACGAGCGCCGCAAGGCCACCCTGGATAAGGCGGAGGCCCGCGTGCGCGAGGTGGAGGCGCAGCTTCGCGTCGTCACCAACTCCGCCCTCTACGCCACCCTGACGGCCGACGGCCCCGGTGTGGTCACCGAGGTGCTGGTGGAGCCGGGACAGGTGGTGGCCCAGGGCCGCACCGCCTTCCGCATCGCCCGTCTGGGCGAGCTGGAGGCGGTGGCCAACGTGCCGGAGCATCAGGTGGGCGGGCTGGAGACGCGGGATCTGGGGGTGGAGCTGTGGGCGCTGCCCGGCGTTTCCATCCGCGGGGCGCTGCGGGAGCTGTCGCCCAGCGCCGATGCCGCCACCCGCACCTTCCAGGCGCGCATCACCCTGGCCGACCCGCCGGCGGCGGTGCAGTTGGGCATGACCGCCACGCTGGTGGCGACGCTGCCGCGCGGCGGACCGGTGGCGCGCCTGCCGGCCACCGCGCTGGCCCACAGCGATGGCGCCCCGGCGGTGTGGGTGGTCGACCCGCGGGAGGGCCGGCTGGAGCTGCGGCCGGTGCGCGTGGCCGCCTACGCCGGGGACCGCATCATCGTCGCCGACGGGCTGAAGGACGGTGAGGCGGTGGTCAGCGCCGGCGTGCACAAGCTGGACGCCGGGGTGAAGGTGCGCGTCTGGACGGAGCCCGGCCGGTGAGCGCCGCCTCCGAACGGGGCCGGCGGCGGCGGGGCGTGAACCTGTCGGCGTGGGCGCTGGAGCACCGCACGCTGGTGCTGTTCCTGATCATCGTCTCCATCGCCGCCGGCGCCATCGCCTATGGGTCGCTGGGGCGGGCGGAGGACCCCTCCTTCACCTTCAAGGTGATGACCATCCGCACGGACTGGCCGGGCGCCACGGCGTCGGAGGTGGAGCATTTCGTCACCGACCGCATCGAGAAGACGCTGGAGTCGGTGCCCTATTACGATTTCGCCCGCAGCTACTCCAAACCCGGCGAGTCCGTCGTCTTCCTGACCCTGAAGGACAGCATCCCGCCGCGCGAGGTGGCCAACGTCTGGTACCAGACGCGCAAGAAGATCGGCGACATGCGCCACACCCTGCCGCAGGGGGTGCGCGGGCCGTTCTTCAACGACGAGTTCGGCGACGTCTACTCCGCCATCTACGCGGTGATGGGCGAGGATTTCACCCCGGCGGAGCTGAAACGCATCGCCGAGGCGGTGCGCGACCGCCTGCTGCGCCTGCCCGGCGTGCAGAAGGTGGACCTGATCGCGCCGCAGGACGAGCGCGTCTATGTGGAGCTGTCGGCGCAGCGCCTGGCCAGCTTCGGCCTGCCGGTGGACACGGTGGTGGCCGCGTTGCAGCGGGAGAACGCCGTCGTCTCCTCGGGCGAGGTGGACAGCGGGCCGGCGCGCATCCGCGTGCGCGTGGACATGGGCATCGACACGGCCGAGCAGGTGCGCGCCATTCCCATCGAGGCGGGCGGCCGCCTGCTGACCATCGGCGACGTGGCGGAGATCAAGCGCGGCTATGTGGAGCCGCGGCGCCAGACCATGCGCCACCACGGCCGCGACGCCGTCGGGCTGGGCGTCGTCATGGCCAGGGGCGGCAACGTGCTGGCCCTGGGCGAGGCGCTGGCGGCGGCGATGGCGGAGGTGCGCGCCGACCTGCCGGTGGGGGCGGAGATCGCCGACGTCGCCGACCAGGCGCGCGTCGTCGACCGTTCGGTGGGCGAGTTCATGAAGGCGCTGGGCGAGGCGCTGGCCATCGTCATGCTGGTCAGCTTCATCAGCCTGGGTTGGCGCACCGGCATCGTGGTGGCGCTGGCGGTGCCGCTGGTGCTGGCGCTGACGCTGGTGGCCATGCTGCTGCTGGGCATCGACCTCCACCGCATCTCGCTGGGCGCCCTGATCATCGCCCTGGGACTGCTGGTGGACGACGCCATCATCGCGGTGGAGATGATGGTGGTGAAGATGGAGCAGGGCTGGGACCGGTTGCGCGCCGGCGCCTTCGCCTGGACCTCCACCGCCTTTCCCATGCTGACCGGCACCATCGTCACCGCCGCCGGCTTCGTCCCCGTGGGGCTGGCCCGCTCGGCCGCCGGCGAGTACACCAACGCCATCTTCTGGGTGGTGGGGATCGCCCTGCTGCTGTCGTGGATCGTGGCGGTGGTGTTCACCCCCTACCTCGGCTACGTGCTGCTGCCGGTGCCCCGGCGCGCCGCGGCCGGGCACCATGACGTCTACGACACCCGGTTCTACCGGCTGCTGCGCGCGGCGGTGACGGTGTGCGTGCGCCGGCGCCGGATCACCATCGGCGTCACGGTGGCGGCCTTCGTCGCCTCGCTGGTGGGGTTCGGCCTGGTGCAGCAGCAGTTCTTCCCCTCCGCCAGCCGGCCGGAGCTGCTGGTGGACATCCGCCTGGCCGAGGGCTCGTCCTTCGCCGCCACCGAGGCGGAGGTGGCGCGCATGGAAACCCTGCTGGCGGACCACGAGGGCGTGGCCTATTGGACCGCCTACACCGGGGCCGGGGCTCCGCGGTTCTACCTGCCGCTGGACCAGCAGCTTCCCACCGCCAACTTCGCCCAGTTCGTGGTGATGACCAGGGACCTGGAGGCGCGCGAGCGGGTGATGGCCGACCTGACCGGGCGGGCGGAGAGCGACTTTCCCGCGGCGCGGGTGCGGGTGAGCCGGCTGGAGAACGGGCCGCCCGTCGGCTATCCCGTGCAGTTCCGCGTCAGCGGCAGCGACCCCGCGGTGCTGCGCGGCGTTGCGTACGAGATGCGCGACCTGATGCGCGCCCACCCCAACCTGGCCAACGTGCACCTGGACTGGGACGAGCTGGCGCGGCGCATCCGGCTGGAGGTGGACATCGCCAAGGCGCGCGCGCTGGGGGTGTCGAAGCAGGACCTGTCGGACGCGCTCCAGCTTCTTTTGGGCGGCATCACGGTGACGCAGCACCGGGAGGGGACCGAGCTGATCGACGTGGTGGTGCGCACCCCCGATTCCGAGCGCCTGGACCTCGCCAACCTCGGCGAGCTGACGATCCGCACCGGCCACGGCGGCGTGGTGCCGCTGAGCCAGGTGGCGACGCTGCACCACGAGATGGAGGAGCCGGTGCTGTGGCGCCGCGGCCGCCACACGACCATGACGGTGAAGGCCGACGTGGCGGGCGGGGTGCAGGCGCCGGTGGTGAGCCAGCAGGTGGACGCCTCCCTGGCCGGGCTGCGGGCGCGGCTGCCCGACGGCTACCGCATCGCCATGGGCGGCGCCATCGAGGAGAGCGCCAAGGGCCAGTCGTCCATCAAGGCCATGCTGCCGGTGATGCTGCTGATCATGGTGGTGACGCTGATGGTGCAGTTGCAGAGCTTCTCGCAGCTCATCCTGGTGCTGCTGACGGCGCCGCTGGGGCTGATCGGGGTGACCTCGGCCCTGCTGCTGTTCGGCCTGCCGTTCGGCTTCGTGGCCATGCTGGGGGTCATCGCGCTGGCCGGCATCATCATGCGCAACTCGGTCATCCTGGTGGACCAGATCGAGCAGGACGTGCGGGCCGGCCACAGCCGGTGGGCCGGCATCATCGAGGCGACGGTGCGCCGCACCCGCCCCATCGTCCTGACCGCCGCCGCCGCCATCCTGGCCATGATCCCGCTGACCCACAGCGTGTTCTGGGGCCCCATGGCGGTGGCCATCATGGGCGGCCTGACCGGGGCGACGGTGCTGACCATCTTCTTCCTGCCCGCCCTCTACGCCGCCTGGTACCGCGTCCCGGCCCCGGCCGCCGCGGCGGTGGGAGCGGCGGACGGACCACCGTCGAACCGCTCCGCCGGCGGCGCGTCCCTGGCGGCGGAATGAGGTGGCGGAATGAGGCGGCGGTGCGGGTGAGCGGGGCTGATTTTTCCTGTCGACAGCCCCGCACCCCTTTGCTATACAGCCGCCCTCCCCGGACGGGGCGCCCCCAAGGGGGCGACGACGGCGGGCGATGGGTGCATAGCTCAGTTGGTAGAGCAGCTGACTCTTAATCAGCGGGTCCAAGGTTCGAGTCCTTGTGCACCCACCATCGCCGCCCCTCCCGCTCCGGCGACACCGCAAAGCCCGGCCTTGTGCCGGGCTTTTCGCGTTGGGGGGTGGGGACGTTGGAGAGGTGGAAAGGGCTGCTTTGCGCCAGGAGCAGCCAGCGCCGTTCGGCGCAAGCCGGCCCGATCGCGACCTTGACGCCTTCCACCCGTCAGTGGCGCGCGGGACGATATCCGAATGCCTGGCGCTGTGCCTCACTCATACACGGCGTCGCGCGGGCCGGTATCTCCCAACGCCATCTTGACGAAGGCGTCAGCCGTCAGGTCTGCGTCGAGCAGCGCACCATGGTGGGCGAAGCGATCACTCCGGTCGAGCCACAGCCGATCACACAGGGCATCGAGCGAGCCAGAAGCGCCGGGGAAGACCGCGTGCGACATCTCCTTGGTACAGATGAACCGATCCGCCGGGAACGTGTCGGCACCCCATGCGGCGCGTCCGCAGCGCGCGAACTCGTAGTTCAGGAAGTCCATCTCGTTCTCATAGGCATGCGCCACCAGAAGATCCTCGCCCAGAAAGGCTAGAAACGCGTCGGCCACTTCGGAAAAGCGGGGCGCCGCCTTCAGGTCGGCGGGCTTGATGCCGTGCACCTTGATGGCGTCGGGATGGAGAGGGGCGTCGGGGTTGACCCGCGACTCCCAGCTGCGCGCTTTCCCCCAGCCATCGCCCTCACGGATTATTTCAAGACACCCGATTTCGATGATGATGCCGGGCTGACGCAGGCCCTTGGGCGCCTTACGGATGTCCCGGAGGCTCGGCAGGCGCCGTCCGGTCGTCTCGATATCGATTGCGACCAGCCGGTCACGTCCTTCCCATGGCTGCATGCTCATTGAGATCCAATCTTTCATCGGTGGAGCCACCTGTGGCTGAACCGCCCCGGATATGCTGGAGACCCCGCTTCTTGACGGGATGCACCCATCTTGGCGCAGGCGGCGATGATCTTCCAGATGCTGGCGCAGATCGCCGAGATTGAGGCGACGCCGGGGGAGACCGGCGCGAGTCATGGAAAGTTGACCCACACCCCCATCCCCGCGCCAACCAGCTTTTGCGTCGGGGCCATCCGGGCAGTTACAACTTCTGAAAATAATCACTTTCGAGGCGCGACACCGCCGCGACGCCCCAAGCCAAAACCCACGCGATAAAGATCAGGCATGTCAATGCGCCCGTCTTTCCGGGTTACAAGAATACCGAGACGGTCCAGATCCTTCCGAACCCCATCCCAGCTTTCGGCATGCTGGGGAGGTAGGTGATCCGATGGAATTGCGCCAGCTCCTCCCGGAAAAGCTTCCGACCAAGCTTCAAATATTGTTTGAAAATCACAAGGAACGTTTTTTCCTTTTAGCGGCTTCATTGCTTCCGGTACCCAGGGGTCATCTTCCGCGACCTGCTCGACGCGAATCTGTGATGCCTTCTGAATGCCGCGCTTCAAGCTCTCGTAGTGAAGCGCCAATGGGTAGTCGGCATAGCGTTGAGCGCTATCCTCCGCAGCACCGGCAATAGCGGCCAGGAATGAGCGAGGGGACGTCCAGCCATGACCGTCGGCCAGATGACCGACGCTCCAAACATAAGGCACGCCGCGGCGAGCATCCTTGCCCATCTTGTCTCCGGCCAAAGCCTCGAACAGACGCCGCTGATAGGGCGAGTCCGACGTCAGGACCGGGGGCAGCGACCAGTAATCCTTATGTTCGATCAATCCATCGGGTGGTGGCAAGACCGATGACACGACGGATCGCAGACATGCGCCGTGCGAAGCAGGGGAATTTATGAGCCGTTGCCAGAGCATGGCATGCAAATCATGCCGATCCCAGGTGAGATTGACGGTCGTGGATGTGATTTTCGATGCATCGGGGAAAGAGGTGACGGTACGTTCCATCTGATCGGGGCGCAGAAATATTTTCGCACGGACCCTCGAAAGATCGCGCAGCCACAAGGCGACCCGGAGCAGATCGCGGACGATGAGGTTCATCGTTCCCCAATCATGGCTCGTACGGTCCAGAGCGTCAAAGATGATGAGACCGAACTGACCCTCACCGACCAGCTTCTGATTGGCGGCTTCGACAATCCGGGCAAAGGGTTCCGGGTTCCCCTTCACCCATGCCACCGTGTCCATCCATGTCGTGACCGGAACCTGATGACCGGCAATCTCCGCCAGCCATCTCAGAACGACCGCCCGCCAGACGCTATAAGGTTCATGCCCCTGGCTAACCATGGACCTGAAAGTGTCGGGGTCCGGGTAGGACCGGAGGTTCGGCTTCGCCGCATGACCGATGTGGATGGTTGTGTCGATCAGTTCCGGCACGGTCGCACCAATCTGCGAACGCAGTTCACGGGCGCCCAACGCAGCGGTCCAGAACGACTTGCCAACCCCACGCGCGCCGATGACCAGCACGGCTTCCCGCGACAGCGCTTTGCGATGAGCCGGTGGAATGTGAAGCGTACCCGGTTTGGGAACATCACCCGTGCTGTCCAGCTCAAACGGGGCCTCTTGGATTGCCTGCCGTATTGCTTGGGGATTATTCACGTTGGCCTCCCTTGGCCGACAGCGCGATCCAGGAAATCCAGCAACATTCCGAATGCGGATGTAACTTCAGTCTGATCCACGTGAACCATTCGCTGCTGCAAGCTCATCATGCCGTACCAGCCGCGATTCCAGCGAATGGCCAGGGGTGAATGGGGGGCGACATCGTCGTCTTCCTCGAAATTCCAGTGGCTGATTTCACCCGGCTCGACTTCGTCATAGGTATCCTCGAACAATGCGTAGGAATCTCCTCGCAAAGCTGTCAGATACTCCAATCTGCGCTCGTCATCCGGCACAAGGCCCGCAACCAATTGCAGCCGATTCCGAATGTCGGTGATGACACCGCGCTGCATCCAATAAGAAAACAGTGCTTGATATCCTGTCCAGGTCTGCTGGCCCTGGATTGCAAACATCAGCACCGTGTGCGCCCCCAGGTCGGTCACACAAGCCGCAGCCACTTCATCGATGCCGGCGCGCGAATCGATGAGGATAACATCCGGCCGATGAAGAGATTCCAGGTGCTCGACCAGCCGATTCAGGCGCACAGACCAGGATTCCGGCGCTCCCCGGTGGTTGCGTTTCGGCATCCAGCAGCGGCCCAGCTTTGATACATACTCCCCCATTGCCCGCCCATGGGCCGGCACGAGATAAATTGAACCACTGGTCGGGAGATCGCTGGTCCCATACATATCGGCCAGCAGCGCATCTCCATTGTCGACCAGATCTTCAACCAGCCAATCGGTGATGCCATAAGCAGGTTGTCTGTCCGGTGGAAGCAATGCGCTGGAAAGTCCGGGCGACTCGAGGTCCAAGTCCAGGACGAGCACCCTCTTTCCCTGCATCGCCAGAGACCATGCGCTGGCAGCAAGGGCTGTCGATCGGCCGACCCCACCCTTGATGGAAAAGAACACGATGCGCGGTGCGCCGGAGGATACCTCCGCTATCGTTTCCCAGCGGCTTTCGGTTGCCAGGCGGTCGATGACCCAAACCTTTTCGATATCACCCAGCGGAAACGCCGATGTCCCATGGCAAGCCCCATCGCGCGAGGCTTCATAGAGAAGCCCCGCTTCCGTCGAATGCGCATGAGGTTTGATACGTTCGGCCAGTTCCCCGTACACGGCCTTAAGTTGTTGCTCAAGATCAGTATCCGAGGCCGCGCTGTCCGGTAGGATCAGGCGCACGCGTCCGTTGAGGTCGCGGTTCACCAATAACCATTCCAGCCGGGCAATCACGTCGCGGTGTGTCCGCAGCACCTCGATGGTAATGGGCAGAATCCGGTCGAATGTGATCATATCAGCCCCTCCCGAAGTGCCTTTCTGATCAGATCACGAACCTCCAGCGCGCCAGTTCGATGGGGATCCACCCGAGCCGCATCGAAACTCCCCTGGTGGGCATAGCGTTGCTCCGCTTTCCAATTGTTGAAGGGGTTGGAACCGGATAACGGGTATCCCGTGCCATGATGATGGCCGCTCCTGTAGCTTTCGAAACGCATCCATATCGATTCGACGTGTTTGCGATCGTTCGTATTCCGTGGGCTTCCGGAGGAGTCAACGGCCATACCGAATGCTGCCATCAGCCGCTTGAGACCGCATTCCGAGGCCATGCCATAGAGATGATCGGCATTTGCTAAACGGCCTGCCTGGAAAAGACGCTCGGCATCATCCAAGTGCCGTTCGTGCGCATTCAGGAAATCCGTCTGCAATGTCTTTTCCCTCAAAGTCGTTTGGCAACCTTTTGGCCAAGCGATTTGCCAGGCGGCTGCGAACATGACTAACGATCGTCAAAGGCAAACCATGCTATAGCATCTCATGACGGCCGATGATAAGTCGTCTGTGGCGGGACGCACCATTCGTCCCAAATCCGGACGGCCTGCCCGGCGTTTCGGGTTTCCCACCGGCCGCGCCGACCCACCGGGAGCGAAAGAGCAGCCCTATCATCTGGGTTTCTTTCCCGGCGAAAGCCGACCTCACCCCCTACACGAACCACCACGCCGCGACGCGGTCGGCGTCGATGCCGGAGAGGGTGACGGTCGTGCCGCCGCCGAAGTCGATGCGGGCCCCGGCGGTGGTGGCGGTCACCGACCAGGTCTGGCCGGGAAGGTGCTGGATGCGGTCGCCGGCGGCGGCGTCGAAGTCGGTGATGGTGTCGTGGCCGGTGCCGTAGCCCACCAGGAACCGGTCGGCCCCGGCCCCGCCGGTGAGGACGTCGTTGCCCAGATTGCCGGCCAGAACGTCGTCGCCGGGGCCGCCGTCCAGCGTGTCGTCACCCTGGCCGCCGAACAGGGTGTCGTCGCCCTCGCCACCCCACGCGATGTCGGACGCGAGGTTGCCGTAAAGCAGGTCGTTGCCCCGGCCGCCCCACAGCATGTCCGAGTCCTGGCCGCCGAACAGCGTGTCGTTGCCGACGTTGCCCTCCAGACGGTCGTCGCCCTGGTTGCCGTACAGCACGTCGTTGCCGTCGAAGCCGGTCAGCGAGTCGTTGCCGACATTGCCGCGCAGCTCGTTGTCGGCGTCGTTGCCGAAGATGATGTCCCAGCCGCTGCCGCCGGTGGCGTGCTCGATGGTCACGCCGTGGGCGATGGCCACATTGGCCTCGCTGGGGCTGCCGCCGCGTTCCACGCCGATGCTGCTGAAATGCCCGGCGCGCAGGTCGACCCACAGGTTGACGGTCTGGTTCGACAGGTCGAAGCGGTCGATCCCGCCGCCGTCCCAGATGGTCCGCATCTGCTCCTGCGTGGCGCTGAAGCTGTAGGTGTCGTCACCCGCGCGAGTCGCGCGGTTGGCGCCGTACAGGTATTGCACCGCCGCGATGTCGAACAGTTGCGGCCCCGTCGGGTTGAAGCCCGTGGTGGGGTGGGCGTAGTAGGACATCACCGTGTATTGATAGGTGTCCTGCGCCGTCGGCAGGAACGGCGGCTCGTTGACGTCGTAGGGGCCGGGGTGCTTGAGCCCCAGGGCGTGGCCGACCTCGTGCATCAGCCGGCGATAGGCGGTGAAGCCGGCGATCGGCGTGGTGTTCTCGCCCACCAGTTGGTTCAGATAGACGTCGCCCGACTCGGCCGAACGGCCGGGGGCGAAGGCGAATCCCGACGGGCCGTTCCCGGCGGTGGCGAACCCGATGTCGCCGCCGCTCGCCACCTCGGTGAAGGTGACGTTGGCAACCTCGGCCCACAGCCCGAGCACCTCGCGCGCCGCCGCCATCTGCACCTCGGAAAACGGGCGAACATCCTGGATTCCATAGGTGGCGGCGTAGGCGGGGGCCGCCTGGAGGAAGCTGTAGGTCAACGCCACCGGCTGCCCGACGGTGCCCGGCACGGCGTGCCAGGTGTTGCCGTACGCCGTCCCGTGCGGGTCGATCAGCAGCGCGTCGATGTGGTTGGGCAGGCCGCCGGGGCGCCCGGCCGCGTCCCCCTGGAAGGCGTCCCCCGGCAGGGCGCCCGCGGCACCGTCGCCGGCGGGACGGCAGGTGGGGCAGGCGCAGGGGGCGGACAGGCGGGCGGCGGCGAAGGGCGACGGCATGAAACCCCCGGGATTCGGACGCGGAACCGGGGCGTACCTTAACCGTCCCCTGCTTTATCGTCCCTTACCGCCGTCCCGCCGCGGCCGTCATTCCTTCCGGGACAGCAGCGTCAGCTTCACCAGGATCGCGCCGTTGATGGCGGTGAGGAGAACGACAAGCCACACGGTCAGCGCGGGGTCGATCAGCAGGCTGCCGACGATGGCGCCGACGGCCAGGACGAGCAGAACCAGGGCGGTCAGGGTGTCACCGGTCGATTCCATGGGAACGCTCCACCTTCGACAGGGGTTGGTTCCCGATACCCTACGCGCCCGGACGCGATCGGCATTGCGATCCGTCAGCCGCGGGTCGCGAATCGCGCAGTCCCCCGGAGTCGGGGGAGCGCCGTCACCCGACCGGGCCGCTCATCGCGCGCTGGCGCTGGGGCAGGGCCGGCTCGTTCTGCCGGTAGTCCTGGAGTCGCGTCGCCCGCAGGCCGCGCACACCGTGGCTGTCGATCAGCCGCTGCCAGGACAGGAACTCTTCCACCGACAGGGTGTAGCGGCGGCACGCCTCCTCAAGGCTGATGAGGCCGGAGCGCACGCCCGCCACCACCTCCGCCTTGCGGCGCATGACCCAGCGCTTGGTGTCCGGCGGGGGCAGGTCGTTCTCCGTCAGGGGCCGACCGACCGGACCGACGACCGACGCTCCACCGGAGCCATCGTCGCTCAGCTCCTTATCGTGAGAGGACATGCGCGGACGCTCCACCACTTCCAAGTGTCTTCGACGGAAAGGAGTGTACGGGCGGCCGCTTAAAAAATACCTAATCGATAGGGTTAATGCTTTAACTATAAAATATCCCGATCCCGGTTGGGATGGCCGCGCGGCCGGCCGGTTTCCGGGGGCGGCGGGGCGGGGCGGCGGGAAAACCGGTTTGCGTCCCGCTGCCGGCCCTCAGTGGATGCGCTTGATGCTGGAGACGGGCACCTGGAGGTCCTGCGCCACCGCGAGCATCGGTTCGCCGGACTTTGAATAGTCGATACCGGCCACATAGCCGTAGGTGGTCGTTGTGGCCTTGATGTGATCATCCGCGGACTTGCCCGACGGCGCCACGTTGATGCGATAATTGCCGGGCGGCACGGCGATACCCTGGTCGTCCTTGAAGTCCCAGACCACGTCGTTCTGCTTCCCGGCGTCGGTGGCGCCGGGCATGGAGCGGACGATGCGGCCCTTGGAATCGAGGATGTCGATGCGGACCTTCTCCGCCGCGCGGTCCAGTTCGTAGCTCAGCTCCGCCTTTTCCATTCCCTGGATGTAGGGGAAGACGTCGCCCTCATACTCCACCACCCGGCCCAGGTAGGACAGGTTGCTGGCCGTCGCCGCCGTCTGCTGCGACTTGATCAGCTTGTCCAGGCGGCTGTTGGTCGCGATGTTCTGCTCGACGTTGGCGAACTGGACGAGCTGGTTGGTCATCTCGTTCGTGTCCATCGGCTTCAGCGGGTCCTGGTTCTGCATCTGCGTGGTCAGCAGGCGCAGGAAGCTCGTGAAGTTGTCGCCCAGCCCCTTCAGCGCGACGTCGGTCTTCTTCTCGTCGTCGGTCCGGGTGTCGGTGGTCTTAGACGCGCCGGTGGTGTTCTGCCGGGCCGTGCCGTAGGGGGTCAGGCCGTACTGGGAAAGGCCGTTGTTGGTATCGACGCTCATGGTCCGGGTCCTTATCGCACGGGGGGTGCCGGTTCGGGGGTCGGGGTCGTTGATCAGACGCGGAAATCGACCCGTCCGGGGGCCAGGGTCAGGGAGTAGTGGGGGGCGGCGTGCTCCGGCCCGTCCGGCCCGTCGCCGCCGTTGCGACCGCGCCGGCCCTTGCCGCCGCGGCCGTCACCGTCGCTGCCGTCGCGGCCGCCCTCACCGCGCAGGTTGAAGCTGAGGCTGTTCGAGTCGGCCTTCAGCCCGGCCTCCTGGAGCGCCCGCTCCAGGGCGCGGGAGTCGCGCATCAGCAGCTCGAGGGTCTGAGCCCGGTCGGCGGCGACGATCGCGTGGACGCGGCCATCCTGCCCGAACTCCAGCTTGATCTCGATGCGGCCCAGCTCGTCGGGCCGAAGGTTGATGGTGAATTGGTCGACGCCGTCCTTCACGTTCTTCTGGATGTGCATCGATACCTGGTCGGGCACGCCCATGGGAAGGTGCGGGTGGGCGCGGGTGGCGCGCAGATGGGCCAGCGAGGCCGTCGGGTCGGCGCCGTTCAGGCCGCGCAGCCCGTCGAGCCCGGTCAACGGGTTCTGGGCGGGATCGCCGGCGAGGGCGTCGCCCGCCGCCGCGGCCCGCAGCGCCGCCGGGTCCGCGTCGCGTGGCGGGGCCACGGCCTCCGCCGCCGGCTTCATCGCCTCGACGGCCGCCTTGGCGGCGGCAACGGCGGCTCGCGACTCCGCGTCATCCGCGACGGGCGTCTGCGGCTGACCCTGATCGCGGGGCTGACCGCGGCCGTCGCTGCCGGAGTCGGCGCCCTGGCCCGACGCCCGCTCCGCGCCGCGGCTTGCCGCGTCGTCGGAGGGCACGCCGGCCATGGCGCGCAGGCCGGGCTCGTCATCATCCGCCGGGGCGTCGGCCGGAGTTTCGCCGGCCGGCAGGTCGCGGCCGGCGACAGCCGCCGCGGCCGCGGCCGGGTCGCCGGACGCCGCGCGGACGCGGTCCGCGGCGGCGGCGTCCGAGTCCTCCTCCGGCGCCGGCGGGGCGACGGGGGCCGCGGCCTGCACAGCGGCGACGGCGGCGGCGTCATCCTCCACGGGCTCCGTGGGCTCTGCCGGCGGCGGGGCGCCGGCGGCCTCCGGCCGGGGGAGGGTCGGGACGGTGGCGGGGTCCGTCTCTTCGGGCAGCGGCTCTTCGGTCGCCGCCGCGATCTCGACGACCGGCAGGGCGTCCGTTTCGCCGTCGCCGGCGGTGCTCTCGCCCTCGCCTTCGCCGGGATCGGGCTGCGCCTGCGCCTGACCGTCGGTGGTCCCCTCGCCGGCCGCCGCGGCGGCGTCGCCGGTCGGGGCGGTCGAGGGGGCGGGCGTGGCGGTCGTCGCGGGGGTCGACTCCGTCGCGGCCTTGGCGGCGGCGGCGCCGTCGGCCTTCGCGGCCGGGGCGGTGCGGGTGTCGGTTTGGCCCGCGGCGGCAGGGCCGGACGCCGGGTCGCGGGGAGCGGCCCCGTCCTTCGCGGCGGCCGGTCGGTCGGCCGGCCGGTCGGAGGTGCGCTCGGCGGCGCGCTCGGGGCGCCGCGGCTCCGCGGCGGGGCGGGCCGGCGCTTCGGCGCGGGGCGGCGGTTCGGGGCGGTCGGCGACCGGGCGCAGCAGCGGCTTGTCCGCGCCGGGGCGCAGCGGATCGCGCGCGTCGGTGCGGGCGGCCTCGCGCCGGCGGTCGGCAGCCTCCTTGATCAGGCGGTCCATCATCGTGGCGAACGCGTCGTCCCGCACCGTGGCCGGAGCGGCCGGGGCAACGGCGTCGGGCAGGGAGGACGAAAGGATCGACCGGATATCCATGGGACGCATTCCTGACTGGGTGACCGCCAACAACTGAAGCAAGAGGCGGGCCAACCGCCCTCGGCCCGGTTCGGCCCTCCGCCGCCCACCCGCCCGCGCGCCGCGCGGTTCCGGCGGGAAAAAGCGGCCGGCGGGCGGCAATTTTGGCCGGGTGGTCCCGGGCGTTCTTGCCGGTGGTCCGCAAAAGAAGCGGGCCGCACGAGGCGGCCCGGAGTTTCGGATGGCAGGTGCGGAAACCGACGAAGGATCAAAGGCGGGTGTTCAGCGTCGCGGCGGTGCCGGGGCCGTGGGCCGGCGGCCCGTAGCCGCGGGCGATCGGGCCATAGCCCTTGACCGGACCGGCGGGACCGTAGGCCACGCCCGGCTGCACCTGGCGGGCGCGGTTGACCGCGGCCACCATGGTGTCCACCAGAAGCTGCTGGGCGGCGTTGTTCACCTCCAGGGCTTCGGCGTTGCTCCGGGCGCTGGCGGTCAGGGCGCGGGTCGCATCCCCCAGACGCTGCTTCAGTTCGGGCGGCAGGGCCCGCATGCCGTCGGGGTCGAGGCGCAGCAGGCGCGCCACCTCCTCGTAGACCAGCACCATCGGCTGCTTGTCGCGGGCCAGCGCGTAGAGGTCGGCGGTGGACAGACGCCCCTGCACGGCGGCGGTTTCCCGGTCCAGATGGGCGGACAGCCGCTCCATCAGGCCGGCCAGCGCCTCGGCGCGTTCGGCCGTCGTGCGCGGCAGCGCCGGACCGTCGGATTTGGCGGCCCGTTTGGCCGTCGGAAAGCGCACATCAACCTTGTCCATGGCTGGCCTCCTGGGCGCGCAGAAGTTCACGATAGACCTGGTCGGCGAGGCCGAAGCCACCGCGGGCCATGATCTGCTTGCCGTATTCCTGGACCAGCAGTCCGCGGAACATCTCCTCCCCCTTGCCGCCGCCGAACTGGTCGTCCACGGGCAGGCTGTCGAACAGCGGGGTCAGCATCTGGCCGATGAACATCGCCTCGAACTCGCTGGCGGAGCGGCGCAGCTTGGCTTGCACCGCCGGGTCCACCCGGCCCTCGTCGGCGGCCGCGGCCGCGGCGTCGCGCGGGGAACCGCCGTGGCGCAGCCGCTCCACCAGCGGCGGCAGACGGGGGGCGGGCAGCGCGGGAAGGGAAAGGGCGGCGTCCATCAGATCACCTCGATAGCGGCTTGCAGGGCACCGGCGGCCTTGATCGACTGGAGGATCGAGATCATGTCGCGCGGTCCCACGCCAAGCGCATTCAAACTCTGTACCAACTCCTGCAGGGAGACGCCGGACTGCATGACGGCCAGGCGGCGGTCGGACTGCTCGTCCACCTGGATGTCGGTGCGCGGCACCACCACGGTCTCGCCGTCGCTGAACGGGCCGGGCTGGCTGACCTGCGGCGTCTCGGTGACGCGGATCGTCAGGTTGCCCTGGGCGATGGCAACGGTGGAGATCCGCACGTTCTCGCCCATGACGATGACGCCGGACTTCTCGTCCACCACCACGCGGGCAATCTGGTCGGGGATGACGCGGAGCTGCTCGATCTCGGTGACCAGGCCGACCACGTCGCCGCGCCGCGTCTCCGGCACCGTCAGCAGCACCGACGACGGGTCGGTGGCCTGCGCCAGGTTGCCGCGAAGCTGCATGTTGATGGCCGTGGCCACCCGCTGCGCCGTGGTGAAGTCCGGATTGCGCAGGGACAGGCGCAGAACCGGCAGTTCCGCCAGGGAGAACTCGATCTCCCGCTCCACCAGGGCGCCCGAGGCGATGCGGCCGGAGGTCGGCACGCCGCGCGTCACGCTGGCCCCCTGGCCCTGGGCGGAGAAGCCGGACACCGCGATCGGCCCCTGGGCCACCGCATAGACCTCGCCGTCGGCGCCGATCAGCGGCGTCACCAGAAGGGTGCCGCCCAGCAGGCTCTTGGCGTCGCCCATGGCGCTGACCGTCACGTCGATGCGCGTGCCCTGGGCGGTGTAGGGCGGCAGGGTGGAGGTGACCATGACCGCCGCCACGTTCTTGGTGCGCAGGTTGGCACCGCGCACGTTGACGCCCATGCGCTCCAGCATGCCGGTCAGGCTCTGCTCGGTGAAGGGAGAGTTGTTGAGGCTGTCGCCGGTGCCGTTCAGGCCGACCACCAGGCCATACCCCACCAGCATGTTGTCGCGCACGCCCTCGACGTCCACCATGTCCTTGATGCGGGCGGACGCGGCGGCGGCGGGAAGCGGCAGCGCCAGAGCCGCGGCCAGGCCCAGCGCGCAGGCGGCGCGGCGGACGGTGCGCAGCAGTCGGACGGTGGCTTGGGTCATCATGGCGGTTCTGTCCCTGTCGAACGGTCACCCGTCCTATGCGATCCCCGTGCCAGAGCCCGCCGAAGCCGTGAATCACCGAAAAAGGTGAGGGTTTACCGCGAATTCGCCGGCAGCTCCGGACCGGTTTGACTTGCCCGCCCGGCAAAATTTGCCCGATTGCGGCAAGCCTTGACCGGATGTTAAGGTTTATCCACCATTACGGTACGGTGTTTCAGCGATTCGGTTGCGCAAACCATGAAAGTCGAAGGCCCCGGCAATCTTCGCGGCAGCTCCCAGGTCCGGCGCACCGGCCGGTCCGAGGGGACCGGAGGCGCGTCCTTCGCCAAGCAGCTGACCGCCGAGACCGCGCCCTCCCAGGGCGTGTCCCCCACGGCATCGGTTCACGGCGTGGCCGGCATCCTGGCCGTGCAGGAGGTGGATGATGCGGCCGCCCGAGCCTCGCGCGGGAAGATGCGCGCCCAGGAGATGCTGGACAAGATGGAGGAGATCCGTCTCGGCATCCTCGGCGGCGCGCTGCCGCGGGACAAGGTGATGGAACTGTCCCGCATCGTGCAGACGCGCAAGGTCCACGTCGACGACCCGCGCCTGGCGGAGATCCTGGACGAGATCGACCTGCGCGCGCAGGTTGAATTGGCTAAGCTGCAGTCCTGATCCCCGCCGGTCACCGCGGGATCATCCAAATGTCACGGGCCGGGCCCTTGTCCGGCTTTTTTTGCGCATTGCAGCATTCATCCGCAGGGTTGCAGCGGGGGCGCGCCGTCCATATACTCCGCGCCGCTTTGATTACCCTAATCGAGTTTGGAAGCCCTCGGATGTCCTCGCCGCTCGTGCCACCGGACTACAAGCCGTCGGAAGACGAACCGTTCATGAATCCGTCCATGCGGGAATACTTCCGCCAGAAGCTGCTGCGGTGGCGGGCGGAGTTGCTGGCGGAGTCGAACGAGACCCTGCACAGCCTGCAGGAGGGCGGAATCCAGGAACCGGACATCGCCGATCGTGCCTCCGCCGAAACCGACCGGGCGCTGGAACTGCGCACCCGCGACCGGGAGCGCAAGCTGATCGCCAAGATCGACGCGGCGCTGGAACGCATTTCGGACGGCACCTACGGCTATTGCGAGGAAACGGGGGAGCCGATCGGCGTTCGCCGCCTCGACGCCCGCCCCATCGCCACCCTCAGCCTCGAGGCGCAGGAGCGTCACGAGCGCATGGAACGCACCCAGCGCGACGATTGATACGGCCCGGGATCTCACCGCCCGCAGGCCCGGTCGACGGCCGGGTTCCACCATGCGGAAACCGTTCCGTGTCGTGATTGCCGGGGGTGCCGTCGCCGCCTACCGTATGTCCTGCCGATTGGGTGCGTCCAATTCGGAACGTTTTTCCCTAGCCTTGGCCCGCCCTCGTGGCGGGCCCTTTCTTTTCGGCTGTGCCTTCTTGACTTGGTCGGCTCGACGGTCTGGAATCGGACGTCCGCGGCCTGAAGGCTTCGGTCGGGCGCATGGCCGGTCGAGGCACTGCTGCGCCAGGTGCCGACCCTGTGGACCTTCGCGGCCCTGGTCCTCACCATCTTCAGCATGGCCTTCGTGCGGCTGCGCTTCGGCTTGCCGCAGGTGGGGAGGGACCGCGCCGAACGCGCGATGCCCTCCGCTCCGCTCTCCGTCAATCCTCCCGCGGGAGTTCCACGTCGAAAGCGATGCCGTGACCGCGCGGGTCGGCGGCAGGCTGGCACTGCTTGAGACCGCTGTCCATGGACACCGTGCAGCCGACCATGGCGACGCGGCCGGCCGTCGCGGCCGCCGGGCGCTCGGCGAGCACCTCACTCGGGCGCCGCTGGTCGGTGATGACGGGCACCGCCGTTTCCAGAAGCGTGGCGCCGCCCCCTGACCCACCACCGTTGGCGCCGGCGGCGGCCGCGAACAGGGTGCGGCCCAGCCGGCTGGTGGCAAGGGCCTGCGCCCCGAAACCGGCGGACCCGGCGGGCCGGCCGGTGACGACGCCGGTCGCCGGATCGAGTCGGCCGGTGCCGAACAGCCCGCCCAGGGTGAAGGTGCAGGCGGCGGCCCCCTCGCTCCCGTCGATGACGGCGAAACCGGCGGCGGGTGGCGCCTCGCCCTCCGCCCCCAGGGACTGAACGGCGCGGGCGCCCCGCTGGTCGCGCGGGGCGTCGGCACCGGCGCGGAAGGCGGCCGCCCGGCGTGCGCCCGTGTCACCCGGCTGCGGGTCGGCGAAGTGCAGGGCGACACCGCCGCCCAGCGGCACCGTGGCGGTGTCACCCCAGAGCGGGCGCGCCCCGCGCACCGCGCCGGCATCGACGCCCAGGGCGGCGGCGAAGCTCTCGGCGCCGGTGCCCATATAGAATGGAGTAATCCCCTCCCGCCGCGCGCGCGACAGCGTCGTCGCCAGGTCCGGCCGGGCGAGCGGCGCGCCTTCGGACAGCGGCCGTCCCGACGGGGCGAACAGGGCGCGGGCCGGGCCGTCCAGGCCGCCGGTGGCGGCCCGCAGATCCTCGGCCAGGGCGCGGCTGACCGGCGTGGCGGCTCGCGCCAGCGCCTCGGCCCGCACCGCAACCTGTTCCCAGCGCAGCGTGCCGGTCTGCGCGTGCAGGGCGTAGATGCCGCGCAGGAAGGCCGGAGTCGCACCGCCACCCCCTGCGGGACCGGGCCGGAAGTCGATGGTCCGCACCTCCTTGGTGCGCGAATCGTGGACGACGCAGACGCCGCCGCCGCCGAAGCCGACGCGCGAGGGCAGGGTGACCGTCATCGCCAGAGCCATGGCCGCGGCGGCGTCGCCGGCCGTGCCGCCCTCCATCAGCACCTCGCGGCCGATCGCGGCGGCCAGCGGCTCGTCGGCCACCACCAGCCCGTGATCGGGGGCGTTGCTCTGGAATTTCGTGTTGACGCAGCCCTGCGTGACGGCCGCGGCTATCGCAATCGCGCCCAATCGTCGCCAAATTTCCGGTCCAGGGAAGAACCCGCGAGACCCGGAGACGGAGGTCGGACAGGTGCGCAAGCCCAGCAGGCTCGTTTCAGTCGTTGCCATTGTGGCCATGCTGTTGGTGTCGGGGACGGCGCCGGCCGGCGCGCAGCGCCGCGGCGGGATCCAACTCCTCAGCGACGCCGAGACGGAACATACCATCCGCAGCATGGCACGGCCAATCTTCGAGGCTGCGGCCGTCGATCCGGATTCGGTCCATGTGCTGCTGGTCAATGACCCGTCGCTCAACGCCTTCGTGGCGGGGGGGCAGAACATCTTCCTGCACACCGGCCTGCTGCTCAGCGCCGACGCCGACCAGCTCATCGGCGTCATCGCCCACGAGACCGGCCACATCGCCGGCGGCCATCTGGTGCGCGGGTCGGAGGCGATGGAGAACGCCCTGCTGTCGTCGCTGCTGGGCATGGGGCTGGGCATCGTCGGGGGCATCGCCTCGGGCAACGCCGGGGCGGGGGCGGCCGGCGTCATGCTGGGCCAGCATCTTGCGGAGCGCAACTTCCTGTCCTTCTCGCGCGGGCAGGAGGCGGCGGCCGACCAGGCGGCGCTCACCTATATGGAGCACGCGGGCATCTCCGCCCGCGGCCTGTACGACTTCCTGGAGAAGCTGGGGGCGGGCGAACCGCTGCTGACCCAGCGCGACGCCGACACCCCCTACCAGCTCACCCACCCGCTGAGCCGGGAGCGCATGCAGGCCGTACGCGCCCATGTGGAGCGGTCGCGCTATTCCGACCGCCGCCTGCCGGCGGACACGGTGGAGCGCTACCAGCGCATACAGGCCAAGCTGTACGCCTACCTCGACCCGGGCGGAGCGCTGCGCCGCTACCGGGCCGAGGACACCTCCTCGGTCGCGCGCTACGGGCGGGCGTACGCGTTCCTGCGGCGCGGCGAGGTCGAACGGGCCCTGCCCCTGATCGACGGGCTGATCGCCGACGAGCCGCGCAACGCCTTCTTCCACGAAACCAAGGGCGATCTGCTGCTGCAGACCGGACGGGCGGTGCAAGCGGTGGCCCCGTACCGCAAGGCGGTGGAGTACGCGCCCGACGCCAACCCGATCCGGGTGTCCCTGGCCCACGCCCTGCTGGAACAGCACAATCCGGCGGTGGCCGACGAGGCTATCCGCAACCTGCAGACCGCGTCGCGCACCGAGGGGCGCTCGGCCTTCCTGTGGCGCCTGATGGCGCAGGCCTGGAACATGAAGGGGAACGAGGCGATGGTCGCCTACGCCTCGGCGGAAGAGGCGCTGGCCCGCGGCGACCGGCCCATGGCTCTGGCGCTGGCCGAGCGGGCGGAGCGGATGCTGCCGGCGGGTTCGCCGGCGTGGCTGCGCGCCCAGGACATCCGCGGCGAGGCCGGCCGCAAGGAGCCGGGCCGGAACTGACACACGGCCTCGTCACAACCGCGTCAGGCGTCGCGTCCGGCGCTTGCCCGCGCCGGTCACTCGCGCCATGGTAGCCCGTGCCGTCAACAGGAGTGTTCCCCCCATGCCCCCCATCCGCACCGCCCTTTTCGCCGCGGCCGTTGCCCTGCTTGCCCTCGCGCCGGCCGGCCACTCCGATGCCCGGAGCTTCGACGAGGCCGAGCGCCGGGCCGTCGAGCAGATCGTGCGGGACTACCTGATGAAGAATCCCGAGGTCATCGTCGAGGCGATGGAGGAGCTTCAGAAGCGCGAGCAGCTTGCCGAGCAGCAGAAGGCCCGGCAGGCGATCACCGCCAACCGCGACGCGCTGATCGCCAACCCCGCCGATCCGGTCGCCGGCAACCCCAAGGGCGACGTGACGGTGGTGGAGTTCTTCGACTACCAGTGCGGCTACTGCAAGACCGTGATGGGGGACGTCCAGCGGCTGATCGACGGCGACTCCAAGGTGCGTTTCGTGTTCAAGGAGTTCCCGATCCTCGGCCCGGGATCGCTGGTGGCGGCCAGGGCGGCGCTGGCCTCGCAGTCCCAGGGCAAGTACCTGGAGTTCCACAACGCCCTGATGGGGCATCGCGGGCAGTACGACGAGGCGACGATCCTGCGCCTGGCCGGCTCGGTCGGGCTCGACACGGCGAAGCTGAAGACCGACATGGCCTCGGCCGAGGTGGAGAAGGCGATCGCCGCCAACCACGCGCTGGCCGACTCCATGGGCATCCGCGGCACCCCCGCCTTCGTCATCGGTGACGAACTGGTGCCCGGCGCCATCCGCCTGGAGCAGATGAAGGCGCTGGTCGCCAAGGTCCGCAAGGAAGGATGAGCGATCCCATGGCTCCCGGCACCGTCGTTTTCGACATCGGCAACGTCCTCATCGAATGGGACCCGCGGCACCTCTACCGCGACCTGTTCGACGGGAACGAGGACCTGATGGAGCATTTCCTGGAGACGGTCTGCACGCCCGCCTGGAACCTGGAGCAGGACCGCGGCCGGCCGTGGGACGAGGCGGTGCGCACGCTGACGGCCGAGTATCCGGACTGCGCCGAACTGATCCGCGCCTATCACGAGCGGTGGGAGGAGATGGTGCCGGGGGAGATCCCCGGCACCGCCGACATCCTGGTGGAACTGAAGGAGCGGGGCACGCCCGTCTACGCCGTCACCAACTTCTCGGTGGAGAAGCTGGAGCTGGCGCGCCGGCGCTTCGATGTCCTGAATCGGTTCGACGGGGTGGTGGTGTCGGGCGCGGTCGGGCTGGTGAAGCCCGACCCGGCCATCTTCCACCGGCTGTTCGAGGACTTTGCCCTCACCCCGGCCGACACGGTGTTCATCGACGACTCGCTCCCCAACGTCGAAGCCGCCCGGTCGCTGGGCATGCACGCCCTGCCGTTCACGGGCGCCGCGCGGCTGCGCGGCGACCTGACGGCGCTCGGCCTGCTGTAGGGGGCGCCGGCTACCCCTTGCCCTTCGCCTTGGCCCGGGCGAACGCCTCGGCCAGGGCGTTGTTGGCCGGCGGAGCCTCCGCGGCGGGACGTGGGGCGGGCTTGCCCGGCCCCTTCTTCGCCGGGGGCGGGCCGCGGCGGTCGTCGCGGGCCGACCGGTCGGGGGCGGCGCGGTCCGGTGCACGGGGTGCCGCGGGGGCGGCGGCCTCCTGAAGGCGCATGGTCAGGGCGATGCGCTTGCGCGGCAGGTCGACCTCCAGCACCTTGACCTTCACCACGTCGCCCGCCTTGACCACGCTGTGGGGGTCCTTCACGAAGCTGTTGGTGAGCTGCGAGATGTGGACCAGTCCGTCCTGATGGACGCCCACATCGACGAAGGCGCCGAAGGCCGTGACGTTGGTGACCACCCCCTCCAGCACCATACCGGGCACCAGGTCCTTCAGCTCGTTGACGCCCTCCCTGAACTCGGCGGTGCGGAACTCGGGCCGGGGGTCACGGCCGGGCTTTTCCAGCTCCTTCAGGATGTCCTCCACCGTCGGCACGCCGAAGCGCGCGTCGGTGAAGTCGCCGGCGTTGAGGGAGCGCAGGAAGCGGGCGTCGCCGATGACGCTGCCCAGGTCCTTGCCGGTGGTCTTCAGGATGCGCTCTACCACCGGATAGGCTTCGGGGTGGACGGCGGACCCGTCCAGAGGGGTGTCGCCGCCGCGGATGCGCAGGAAGCCGGCCGCCTGCTCGAACGTCTTGGGCCCGAGGCGGGCCACGTCGAGGAGCTGCCGGCGGGTGCGGAACGCACCGTTGCGGTCGCGGAACTCCACGATGTTGCGGGCGATCGTCTCGTTGAGGCCGGACACGCGGGTCAGCAGGGGCACCGAAGCGGTGTTGAGGTCGACGCCCACCGCGTTCACGCAGTCCTCCACCACGGCGTCCAGGGAGCGGGCGAGCTTGCCCCCCGACACGTCGTGCTGGTACTGGCCGACGCCGATCGACTTGGGCTCGATCTTCACCAGCTCGGCCAGCGGGTCCTGCAGGCGCCGGGCGATGGACACGGCACCGCGCAGCGACACGTCCAGGTTCGGGAACTCCGCCGCCGCCGTTTCCGACGCGGAATAGACCGAGGCGCCGGCCTCCGACACCATGATCCGGGTGAGTGTCAGCTCCGGATGGCGCTTCATCAGATCGGCGGCCAGCTTGTCCGTCTCGCGGCTGGCGGTGCCGTTGCCGATGGCGATCAGGTCCGCCTTGTGGCGGTGCGCCAGGGCCGCCAGCACGGCGATGGAGCCGTCCCAGTCGCGTCGCGGTTCGTGCGGGTAGATGGTGGCGGTGTCCACCAGCTTGCCGGTGGCGTCCACCACGGCCACCTTGACGCCGGTGCGGATGCCCGGGTCGAGGCCGATGGTGACGCGCGGTCCGGCGGGCGCGGCCAGCAGCAGGTCGTGCAGGTTGCGGGCGAAGACGCGGATGGCCTCGTCCTCCGCCTGTTCGCGCAGGGTGCCCATCAGGTCGGTCTCCACATGGGGACCGATCTTCAGCTTCCAGGTCCAGCGGCAGACGTCGGACAGCCATTTGTCGGCCGGGCGCCCCTGGTCCCGGATGCCGGCGTGGACGGCGATGATGCGCTCGGCCGGGTGCGGCTCGCCCTCCGGCACCTCCAGGTCGAGCCGCAGGTCCAGCACGCCCTGGGCCCGGCCGCGGAACAGGGCCAGCGCGCGGTGCGACGGCACCCTGGCGAACGGCTCGGCGAAGTCGAAATAGTCGGAGAACTTGGCGCCTTCGGCCTTCTTCTCCTCCACCACGCGGGAGATCACCTTCCCCTGGTCGGCGATCAGCGCCCGCAGGCGGCCCACCAGCTCGGCGCTTTCGCCGAAGCGCTCCACCAGGATGTGGCGGGCGCCGTCCAGCGCCGCCCTGGCGTCAGCCACGCCCTTGCCGGCGTCCACATAGCCGGCGGCCTCGGCCTCGGGGTTGCGGGAGGGATCGCCGAGCAGCGCGTCGGCCAGGGCCTCCAGCCCCGCCTCGCGGGCGATCTGCGCCTTGGTGCGCCGCTTGGGCCGGTAGGGGAGATAGAGGTCCTCCAGCCGGGTCTTGGTGTCGGCCTCGCGGATCTGCGCCGCCAGTTCGGAGGTCAGCTTGCCCTGCTCCTCGATCGATTGGAGGATGGCGGTACGCCGCTCCTCCAGTTCGCGCAGGTATCCCAGCCGTTCTTCGAGCGTGCGGAGCTGCGTGTCGTCGAGTCCGTCGGTGGCCTCCTTGCGGTAGCGGGCGATGAAGGGCACCGTCGCCCCCTCGTCGAGCAGCTTGACCGCGGCCGCGACCCTGGATTCGCGGACCCGGAGTTCATCGGCGATGCGCTGGGTGATGGAGAGCATGCGTGAGACCGTCTCGGGCGTCGTGGACCGAAAGGCTGCCCCTATACCCTCAAACCGCCCGCCCTGGCCAGCCTCACCGGACCGGAAGCGAGGACGCCGCGTCGACCCATGACCTATGCGCATGAAGGCCATGCGTATGGTTTATGAAATTGGTTAAGGCGTTAACCATGGATTCATCCTTCAGGCGTACAAATGGTCCGGCAACTTGGTTGCGTATCCTCCCAAATCACCTCGGCGGCTCACCGGAAACGGCTGAGCCGCTTTCTTTTTGTCCGGGACCCATTCGAAACGGACCGCCGGGGCGCGTCCCGAGTCGGTCGGACTTAATCTCTTCTTTACGCAAAACGGCCTATAACGAACCGGAACGCAACGCGTTTCCTCCCGAACTTCGTTCTGCGGCTCGCCGGCTTCGACGAGCCGCTTTTGTTTGTGCATCCGACACTTCGCGATGCCGTCAAGCGGAACCGTCACATTTTTCCGGGAATCCCCCTTGCGCCGGGAAGGAGAAAGATCCTTACTGGTTACCCCGCCTTGATGAACGGTTTCGTGCCTTGGCCCTCGTCGTTACGGCTATCGCCCTGCTCCTGCTGCTCGCCGCGGCAGGCCTTGCCACCGCACGGTCCTCGCGGGCGCACGCGGAGGCCCTGGTCTACGGCGGCACCGGTGTCGTCTGCGGCCTTGCCGCGCTGTGGGCGGTCGCTCATCTGGCGGGCGGCGGCGGTACCGAAACCCTGGTCCTGCCGGTCGGGCTGCCCTGGCTCTCGGCGCACCTGCGGGTCGATTCCCTGTCCGCCTTTTTCCTGCTGGTGATCAATTTCGGCGGGGCCACCGCCAGTCTCTTCGGCTGGGGGTACGGGAACGCGCACCGCGACCCCGGGGCGGGGCCGGTGCTGCCGCTGTTCCCGCTGTTCCTGGCCGGCATGAACCTGGTGCTGATCGCCGACGACGCCTTCGTCTTCCTGGTGTCGTGGGAGTTCATGTCGCTGGCCTCCTGGCTGCTCGTGCTGTCCACCCATCGGGAGGCGGAGACGCCGCGCGCCGCGCGCGTCTATCTGGTGATGGCGAGCTTCGGCACCGCCTGCCTGCTGTTGGCCTTCGGGCTGCTGGCCGGCGCCCACGGCGACTATAGCTTCACCGCCATCCGCGCCCACGCGCCGGAGGCCGGGGCGGCGGCGGCCGGGGTGCTGCTGGTGCTGGTGGGGGCGGGCTCCAAGGCGGGCGTGGTGCCGCTGCACGTGTGGCTGCCGCTCGCCCACCCCGCGGCGCCCTCGCATGTGTCGGCGCTGATGTCCGGCGTCATGACCAAGGTGGCGATCTACGCCATCATCCGCGTCACCTTCGACCTGATCGGCCAGCCGCAGTGGTGGTGGGGCGGCATCCTGCTGGCCTTCGGCGCGCTGACCGCGGTCATGGGGGTGCTCTACGCCCTGATGCAGGACGACATGAAGCGCCTGCTGGCCTATTCCACCGTCGAGAACATCGGCGCCATCGTCATCGCCCTGGGGCTGGCCCTGGTGTTCAAGGCCAGTTCGGTTCCCGTCATCGCGGCGCTCGCCATGTCGGCGGCGCTGCTGCACGTGGTCAACCACAGCCTGTTCAAGACCCTGCTGTTCTACGGCGCCGGGTCGGTGCTGGCGGCGACCCACACCCGCGACCTCGGCCGCATGGGCGGGCTGATCCATCGCATGCCGGCCACCGCCTTCCTCATGCTGATCGGTGCCGCGGCCATCTCCGCCCTGCCGCCGCTCAACGGCTTCGTGGGGGAGTGGCTGCTGTTCCAGGCCATTCTCAACGCCCCGGCCCTGCCGCAGTGGGCGCTGAAGATCGGCATCGCCGTGGTCGGTGCCGCCCTGGCGCTGGCGACGGCGCTGGCCGCCGCCTGCTTCGTGCGCCTCTACGGCACCGCCTTTCTCGGCCGGCCGCGCAGCGCCGCCGCGGCGCAGGCGCACGAGACCAACCGCGCCATGACCCTGGGCATGGCCGTGCCGGCGGCGCTGTGCGTGGTGATCGGCGTGCTGCCCACCCCGCTGATCCGCCTGTTCGAGCCGGCCACCCGCCTGCTGGTGGAGGCCGGGCCCTTCGACGACCGCGCCTTGCAGCCGTGGATCCGGCTGGCCCCCACCTCGGCCATCGGCAACTCCTACAACGGGCTGGTCATGCTGGTGACCATCGCCATCCTGTCGGTGCTGCTGGTGCTGGTGATCCACCGCTGGGCGTCGGCGCGGGTGCGCCGGTCGGAGCCGTGGGGCTGCGGCTTCGCCGATCCCGACCCGCAGGCGGTGTCGCAGTACACCGCCTCCAGCTTCGCCCAGCCGATCCGGCGCGCCTTCGGCTCCACCGTGTTCGCCGCGAAGGATCATGTGGACATGCCGGAGCCGGGCGACACGCGGCCGGCCCGCCTGACGGTCACCATGATCGACCCCGCATGGGGCTGGCTGTTCCGTCCCGTCGGGCGGGCCGTCGACCGCGCCGCCGACGTCATCAACCGTCTTCAGTTCCTGACGATCCGCCGCTACCTGACGCTGATGTTCCTGGCGCTGGTGGTGCTGCTGGTCATGGTTGCGGTGACCCAGCGATGAACGCCCTTGCCGACGTCCTTCTTCAGATGGTGCAGATGGCCCTGGTGCTGGCCCTGGCACCGCTGCTGACCGGCTTCGTCCGCCTGGTGAAGGCGCGCCTGCTGGGCCGGCGCGGCCCTTCGGTGCTGCAGCCCTACCGCGACCTGGCCCGGCTGCTGCGCAAGGACGCCGTGCTGGCTCACAACGCGTCCTGGCTGTTCCGCGCCACCCCCTACATGATGTTCACCGCCCTGTGGCTGGCGGCGGGTCTGGTGCCGACCTTCACCACGCAGCTCGCCCTCGCCCCCACCGCCGACCTGATCGCGCTGATCGCGCTGCTGGGGGCGGCGCGCTTCTTCCTGGCGCTGGCGGGCATGGACACCGGCACCAGCTTCGGCGGCATCGGCTCGTCGCGGGAGATGATGATCGCGGCGCTGGCGGAGCCGGCCATGCTGATGGTCGTCTTCTCCGTGTCGATCCTGGTGCGCACCACCTCGCTGGCGGAGATCGCCACCTTCATGATGTCCGGGGCGGTGGGGCTGCGCATTTCGCTGGCGCTGGCGGTGATCGCCCTGGTCATGGTGGCCATCGCCGAGAACGCCCGCATCCCCGTCGACAACCCCGCCACCCACCTGGAACTGACCATGGTCCACGAAGCCATGGTGCTGGAGTATTCCGGCCGCCACCTGGCGCTGGTGGAGGCGGCGGCCATGCTGAAGCTGCTGCTGTACGCGGCGCTGATCGCCTGCATCTTCGTGCCCTGGGGCATGGCCGGGCCGGGCGGCGGGGGCGGGGCGGTGCTGCTGGGCATGGCCACCTTCACGGCCAAGCTGGGGGTGGCGGGGGTGCTGCTGGCGGTGTTCGAAACCTCCATCGCCAAGATGCGTGTCTTCCGCGTCAGCGAGTTTCTGGGCGGCGCGCTGCTGCTCAGCCTGCTCGGCGCCATCTTCCTCTATGTGTCGCGGGGGGTCTGAGAGCCGTGCCGGATATCGCATACGACGCCTCGCACCTGCTGGGAGCCGTGGTGCTGCTGATGAGCTTCGCGCTCCTCTACCAGCGCCGGCTGTTCTCGCTGCTCAACGTCTTCACCCTGCAGGCGCTGGCGCTGTCCGCCGCCGCGGCGTGGCAGGGCTACGCCCACGGCGAGCCGCACCTCTACGTCACGGCGCTGCTGACCCTGACGCTGAAGGCGATCGTCATGCCGCTGGCACTGCACCGCATCATCGTCAAGCTGAACATCCAGCGCGCCATCGAGCCGGCCCTGTCGATCGGCCTGACCATGGTGGCGGGCGTGTCGCTGGTGACCCTGTCGATCCTGCTGGTGCTGCCGGTGACGGCCGAGGCCACGGCGCTGACGCGGGAGAACCTGGCCCTGTCCCTGTCGGTGGTGCTGCTCGGCCTGCTGATGATGATCTCGCGGCGCAACGCCGTCAGCCAGGTGGTCGGCTTCATGTCCATCGAGAACGGACTGATCCTGGCCGCGGTCGGCGTCGCCGGCATGCCGCTGGTGGTGGAGATGTCCGTGGCCTTTTCGGTCATGGTGGCGTTCATCGTCTTCGGCATCTTCCTCTTCCACATCCGCGAGCGCTTCGACACCCTGGACATGCAGGAGATCGAGTCGTTCCGGGGGGAGCACCGGTGAACCCCGTCTACGCCATCGTCGGCCTGCCGCTGGCCGCCGCCGCGGTCCTGGTGCTGGTTCCCGGCTACCGGACGGGGGCGTGGCTGAACGTGGCGGCGTCGGCCGCGACGCTGGCGGCGTCCCTGTTCCTGTTCGTGGCGGAGCCGGAGCCGACGGCGCTGTTCGTCATCGACGCCCTCAACATCTACCTGATCGTGCTGACCTGCTTCGTCGGGCTGACGACCAGCGTCTTCTCCGCCTCCTACATCGGCCATGAGCTGCAATCGGGCAAACTGAGCCCGCGCAGCCTGCGCTTCTATCACGCCATGTACCAGGGCTTCATGTTCACCATGCTGGCGGCCCTGTCCGCCAACAACCTGGGCGTGATGTGGGTGGCGGTGGAGGGGGCGACGCTGACCACCGTGCTGATGGTCAGCCTGTACCGCACGGCCGAGAGCATCGAGGCCGCGTGGAAGTACTTCATCCTCTGCGGCGTCGGCATCGCGCTGGCCCTGTTCGGGACGATCCTGATGTATCTGGCGGCCCAGCCGGTGATGGGGCCGGGCATGGCGGCGATGACGTGGACGGAGCTGCTGCGCCACATGGGCTCCATCAACGCCGACATCCTGAACCTCGCCTTCGTCTTCCTGCTGGTGGGGTACGGCACCAAGGTGGGGCTGGCGCCGCTGCACGCCTGGCTGCCCGACGCCCATGCGGAGGGTCCGACGCCCATCTCCGCGGTGCTGTCGGGGCTGCTGCTCAACGTGGCGCTGTACGCCGTGCTGCGGTTCAAGATGCTGCTGGCGGTCAACGGCGAGGCCCTGTCGCCGGGGCCGCTGATGATGGCCATGGGGCTGGGGTCGCTGCTGCTGGCCGGCTTCATGCTGTACCGCCGGCGCGACATCAAGCGCTTCTTCGCCTACAGCTCGATCGAGCACATGGGCATCATCACCTTCGCCTTCGGCATCGGCGGGCCGCTGGCCAACTTCGCCGGGCTGCTGCACATGGCCATGCACAGCCTGACCAAGTCGGCCATCTTCTACGCCGTCGGCCACGTCGCCCAGGCCACGGGAACCCAGAGCATCGACAAGATCCGCGGCCTCACGGTCAGCCATCCGGCGCTGGGCTGGGGGCTGCTGGTGGGGGTGCTGGCGATCGCCGGCCTGCCGCCCTTCGGCATCTTCATGAGCGAGTTCCTGCTGGTCACCACCACCTTCGCCCGCGAACCGCTGCTGGCGGTGCCGCTGGTGCTGGGCATCCTCATCGCTTTCGGGGCGCTGGTGCTGCGCCTCCAGCAGATCTGCTTCGGCGAGCCGAGCGGCGAGGTGCGGCCGATCCACGGCTCGCTGGTGCCGCTGTACGCCCACCTCGCCCTGGTGCTGGTCGCCGGCATCTGGCTGCCGGGGCCGCTGGTGGCGTGGTTCCGGACCGTTGCCGCCATTCTCGGATAAGGGGGACCCCATGCACGTCGAGGAGGACTCCCTGCACGGCGTTCTCGGGCGCATCGGCCGGCCGGTGGCGGACCATCGGCCGTGGCCGCGCTACACGACGACTCCCGACGGCTGGCGCGCCCTGCTGGACACGCTGGCCGGCAACCGCTGGACGCTGGTCGGCCTGTGGGGCGAGCCGGGCGCCGTGCACGTTGCCCTGCGCGAGGATCTGTCGGGCGACCTGGGCGTGGTGTCGCTGGACTGCCCGGACGGGCGCTTTCCATCGGTGGGTGCGGTGCGCCCCGCGGCGATCCGGCCGGAGCGCGTGATCCGCGACCTGTTCGGCCTGGTGCCGGAAGGCGCGCCCGACGGACGGCCATGGCTGGATCATGGCGTCTGGGGCGTGCGGGCGCCGCTGGCCGCGGCACCGGTGCCGGCCGCCGCGCCACCGCTGCCGGAGCCCTATCCGGTGCTGCCGGTGGAGGGGGAGGGGCTGCACCAGATCCCCGTCGGCCCGGTTCATGCGGGCATCATCGAACCCGGCCATTTCCGCTTCACCGCCAACGGCGAAACGGTGGTGCGGCTGGAGGAGCGGCTGGGCTACGTCCACAAGGGCATCGAGGGGCTGATGCGGGGCCGCACGGTGGCCGACGCGGCGCGCCTCGCCGCCCGCCTGTCGGGCGACAGCACGGTGGCGGGCTCCCTGGCCTACGCCCGCGCGGTGGAGGCAGCGCTGGAGGTGACGCCGCCGCCGCGCGCCGTCTGGCTGCGCGCCCTGATGGCGGAGCTGGAGCGCATCGCCAACCACCTGGGCGACATCGGCGCCATCTGCAACGACGCCGCCTTCGCCTTCATGCTGGCCGAGATGGGCCGGCTGCGCGAGGCGGTGCTGAGCACCGCCGATGCCTGTTTCGGCCATCGGCTGATGATGGACCGCATCGTGCCCGGCGGGGTTGCCGTCGACATCGCGCCCGACGGCCCGGCGCGGGTGCTGGAGCTGGCGGCGGAACTGCGCCGCCGCTTCCCGCCGCTGGTGCGCATCTACGACGACAAGGCGTCCCTGCAGGACCGCACGGTGGGCACCGGCACGGTGTCGGTCGGCCTGGCCAACCGGTTCGGTGCCGGCGGCCACGTGGGGCGCGCCTCCGGCCGCGGCGGGGACGCGCGGCGCAGCCCGTCCTATCCGCCGTACGACGATCTGGAGTTCGAGGTGCCGGTGCTGACCGAGGGCGACGTCAACGCCCGCGTCTGGATCCGCATCCGCGAGGTGGAACAGTCCCTCGGCCTTCTGGAGCAGATCGTCCGGCGCATGCCCGGCGTGCCGCGCGACGTGGCCGGCACCACGCCGCTGCCGCTGGTTCCCGTCACGGCGGATCGGGCGGGGGAGGGCATGGCGCTGGTGGAAGCCTTCCGCGGGGAGATGCTGGTCTGGGTGCGGGTGGGCGCCGACGGCACGGTGGACCGCTGCCATCTGCGCGACGCGTCGTGGTTCCAGTGGCCGCTGCTGGAGGCCGCCATCGAGGGCAACATCGTTGCCGACTTCCCATTGTGCAACAAGTCCTTCAACTGTTCCTACTCCGGGCACGACCTGTGAGGAGCCCCGCCCCATGCTCAAGCACATCCTGAAGGCACTCACCGAGGGGCCGGTGACCATGCCGGGGCCGGCGCCGTCCCCCGCGGCCCTGGAGGAGTTGGGGCAGCGCGTCGCCGGCGCCGCCCGGGTGCGCCTGGGCCGCAGCCTGGCGATCCGCGAGGTGGATGCGGGCTCGTGCAACGGCTGCGAACTGGAAATCCACGCCATCAACAACCCGGTCTACGACCTGGAACGCTTCGGCATCCGGTTCGTCGCCTCGCCGCGCCACGCCGACGTGCTGCTGGTCACCGGCCCGGTGACGAAGAACATGGCCGAGGCCCTGCGCCGCACCCTGGACGCCACGCCCGATCCGAAATGGGTGGTGGCCTGCGGCGATTGCGCCGTCAGCGGCGGTGTCTTCGCCGGCAGCTACGCGTGCGTCGGCCCCGTCGAGGCCGTCGTTCCCGTCGACCTGCGCATTCCCGGCTGCCCGCCGCGGCCGGAGGACCTGCTGTCGGCCCTGCTGGCGCTGCTGGAGGTTGCCGACGCATCCCCGTGATGCCGACGGCAGCGGATACCCCACCGCGTCCCGCTTACCTCGCAGTCGCCCGAACCTTCGCGCAACGCGTCCTCCCGGCGCCGGTGGCCGGTCCCCATGTTCACCGCGGGGCGGGAACGAGCGGGAGCGGGCCGGAATGCGGCTGGTGGTGCTGGCGGTGGTGCTGACGGGGCTCTCGGGGTGTGCGGCGGTGCGCACGGTCGATTGCTGGCGGCTCGACGGGGCGGCGCTCGCCTTCGAGAAGACGCGGGGGAACTGCCTGGACCCCTTTGCCGCGACGGTGCAGGAGATCGTGCCCCCGGGGTTCGCCGCGCGGTCCTCCCGGCCGACCCGCACCGAGGTGCGCAAGCGCCCCTTCGGTGCCGACATCCGGCCGGCGCGCAAGCCGGGCACCGGCCCGGGCACGGGGGTGGTGGTGTTCCGTGATCTCCATTCAGGATTTCCTTAACCAACCGTGATACGGTCCGACTCGTGCGTACCGGAGCCGGCGGCCCGTCCGCGGTGCCGGATGCTTCCTCCTTGTCGGCGCGTGTCATGAAGGTAGTGCAGCCCCCCGTAGCCCCCGTTCCCGAGCGCAAGCCGGAACCGCCGCCGTTGCCGCAGGCGGCCGCTGCGGAGAGCGGCTTCCGGGCGGTGCTGGCCGATTCCCGCAAGGCGCCGCCGCCGCCGGCCCGCAAGCCGGAGCCTCCGGCATCTCCGGTGCCGTCATCGCCCCCGCTTCCGGGCACCAAGCCGGTGGCCTCCCTGTTCCTCGCCAACACCGCCGGCGCGGGAACGCCGCCGCTGCCGGGGCGCAAGCCGGAGACCGCGCCGGCGCTGGCCTTCGCGCCGCTGCCGGAGGCCAAGCCCGCGGTTCCGCCGCCGCCGGGAGAGACCGCGGCGGCACGGCTGGCGCTGGCCAGCCGCCAGGTGTCGGGGCTGTCGGGCCACAGCCCGGCCGCCATCCTCGCCCAGGCGTCGCAGGAGAGCGGCCTGAACCCCGCCGCCAGGAGCCGCACCAGCAGCGCCGCCGGTGCCTTCCAGTTCCTGGAGCGCACCTGGCTCGACCTGATTCGCCGTCACGGCTCCGCTTACGGGCTGGGCGACCTGGCGCGCCAGATCGAGAACCGCAACGGCCTGCCGGTGGTGAAGGACGCCGCGGCGCGCAAGCGCATCCTGGAGCTGCGCCATGACATCGACCTGGCCGCCGGCATGGCCGCCCGCTACCTGGCCGAGGGGCGGGAACGGCTGACGGCGCGCCTCAAGCGTCCGGTCAGCGAGACCGAGAGCCGCATCGCCTACGTCATGGGCGTGGCCGGCGCCGCCAAGCTGATCCGCGCCGCCGAAACCACGCCGGGCGCCCGTGCGGCGGAACTGCTGCCGGCCGCGGCCAAGGCCAACCACAACCTGTTCTACGACCGCGCCTCCGGCCGGGCGCTGAGCGCGTCGGAGACGATCGGCCGCCTGGCCCACCGCATGGACACCGAGCAGCGCGCTCTGTTCGCCGCCATGGACCGGGCGGCGGAAGGGCGCACCGTGCTGGACGGCGGGCCGTCCCCCATGGGGTCCTTCCGGGCGGTATCGGCACCCGACGATGAAGCCGACTCGGGCCTGGCGTGATTTTTCCCATGCGGCGGAAGCATGGGGGACTTCGGAATCGGTAATCCCACTTGACCCGGGCGCTCGGGATCGTCAGTTATTGCGCTGAATCCACATCGGACCGAAGGGCATATGGCCAAGGAAGATTTGATCGAGTTCTCGGGGACCGTCGTCGAATTGCTGCCGAACGCGATGTTCCGCGTGAAGCTCGACAACGAGCACGAGGTGCTGGCGCACACGTCGGGGAAGATGCGCAAGAACCGCATCCGCGTCCTGGCAGGCGACCGGGTGAACGTGGAGATGACTCCCTACGATCTGACCAAGGGTCGGATCACCTTCCGCTTCAAGTGATCGCCGTCCCGTCGCACGGCAGCACCTCATGGAAGAGCCCCGGACGCAACGTCTGATCCTGGCGTCGGCTTCGCCGCGCCGGGTCGATTTGTTGCGCCAGATCGGCGTGGTCCCCGACGCGGTGGACCCGGCCGATATTGACGAAAGCCCGCTGCCGCGCGAGCTTCCGACCACCCATGCCGCGCGCCTTGCTGCCGCCAAGGCCGAGGCCGTGTTCGCGCGCCATCCCGGCGCCGCGATCCTCGCCGCCGATACGGTGGTGGCGGTGGGACGCCGCATCCTGCCCAAGGCGGAGACCGAGTCGCAGGCCCGCGCCTGCCTCGACCTGCTGTCGGGCCGCCGCCACCGGGTGATCGGCGGCGTGGCGCTGCTGGTCCCCGCCGCCGATGGCGGCCCGCCCCGCCGTCTGACGCGGCTGGTGCGCACCGACGTCACCTTCAAGGCGCTGGGGCCGGACGAGGTCGCAGCCTATCTGGCCAGCGGTGAATGGCACGGCAAGGCCGGCGGCTACGCCATCCAGGGCCGGGCGGCGGCGCTGGTGCGCTGGATCGGGGGGTCCTACTCCAACGTGGTGGGGCTGCCCCTGTTCGAGGTGGCCGGCCTGCTGCGCGGGGCCGGTTTCCGGCTGCCATGACCGGGACCCGCGGCGGAGTCGAGATCCTGGTGGACCGGTCGGGGCCGCTGACCCGCGCCGCCGTTCTGACGGCCGGCCGCCTCACCGACCTGTACGTCGACAACACCGGGCGCCCGTCGCTGCTGGGCGCCGTCTTCCTCGGCCGGGTGGAGCGCATCGCCACCGGCCTCGACGCCGCGTTCGTCGATCTGGGCGGCGGTGTCTCCGGCTTGCTGGGGGCCGCCGACGTCCGCGCCGAAGCGGGCGGGCGCCGCGGCAAGCCCGAGCGGATCGGCACCCTGCTGCGCACCGGCCAGACCGTGATGGTGCAGGTGAAGGCCGATGCGGCGGGCGCCAAGGGGCCGACGCTGACCATGGACGTGACGCTGCCCGGCCGCTTCCTGGTGCACGCCCCGCTCGCCGCGGGCATCGCCGTGTCGAAGCGGCTGGCGCAGGGGGCGGCGCGCGGCGATCTGCTGCGCCGGCTGGAAGCGGTGCTGGTGGGGGAGGGGTGGATCGCCCGCTCGGGCGCCGCCGCCGCCGCGGCCGAGCCGCTGGCCGCCGAGGCGGATTCGCTGGCCGTTGCCTGGCGCAGCATTGCCGCCGCCGCCGCGACGGCAATCCCGCCCGCCCGCCTGCACGACGGCCCCGATGCGCCGCGCCGTGCGGTGCTGGAGCATGGCGGCGGCCCCGTCGAGCGCATCACCGTGGACGGGCGCGCCCTGGCCGCGGATCTGGCGGCGTGGTGCGCCGCCGCGGCGCCGGATCTTGCCGGCCGGATCACCGCCGTCGACGGCCGCCCCGGCCCCTTCGAGCTGCGCGACCTTGACGCGGAGATCGAGACGCTGAGCGGGCCGCGGGTGCCGCTGTCGGCCGGCGGCTCCCTGGTGATCGAGCGGACGGAGGCGCTGACCGTGGTGGACGTCAACGCGGGCGAGCGCGGCAACCCGCTGGACGTCAACCTGGAGGCGGCGGCGGAGATCGCCCGCCAGCTCCGCCTGCGCAATGTCGGCGGCATCGTCGTCGTCGACTTCGTCAACATGCGCGGCCGCAGCGATGGCGAGCGGCTGCTGAACGCCCTGTCCCGCGCCGTCGCCGACGACCCCGCGCAGACCCAGGTGTACGGCCTGTCGAAGCTGGGGCTGGTGGAGTTGACGCGGGCCCGCCGCGGCACGGCCCTGGCCGATCTGCTGACCCCCGCACCCGGAGGCACGCCATGAGCGACACGGCCACGTCCAAGGGCGCCGCCTGCCCGATCTGCGGTCGCCCCGCCGCCGCACCCTTCCGCCCCTTCTGTTCCAAACGCTGCGCCGACGTCGACCTGGCGCGCTGGCTGGGCGGCGTCTACCGCGTGGAAACCGACGATCCGCCCGAGGAGCCCGGCGCTGACCCGCGCAATGATGACATTTAGGCGAAGGAAGGGGCTGGACAGGCCCGGCGAATTTGCCTATAAGCACGGCCTCGACGCGCCGCGGGGCCTTGAAAAGGCTCGATAAGCGGCAGCCGGATGCCCAGGTAGCTCAGTTGGTAGAGCAGGGGACTGAAAATCCCCGTGTCGGCGGTTCGACTCCGTCCCTGGGCACCATCTTCTCCCCTGTGCACCGGATCTTCGGGTCGGCTGACCCCTATCCGCATTGTTCGGCGAGCGGTAGGATGCGTTGTCCTGCGGCTGCACCGAACGAGAATGCCCCATGCCGACCTCGACGACGGTCCTCGCCTTTGCTCTCGTGGCGCTCGGCATGGTGCTGACGCCCGGCCCCAACATGATCTATCTGATCTCGCGCTCCATCTGCCAGGGGCGTGGCGCCGGGGTGATCTCCCTGGGCGGCGTGGCCCTGGGATTCGTGTTCTACATGCTGTGCTCCGCCCTCGGCATCACGGCGCTGCTGTTTGCGGTGCCCTACGCTTACGATGCCCTGCGCCTGGCCGGGGCCGCCTATCTCGCGTATCTCGCCTGGCAGGCCGTGCGGCCCGGCGGGCGGTCTCCGTTCCATGTGGCCAACCTGCCCGCTGACAGCCCGCGCAAACTGTTCGCGATGGGGGCCATAACGAACCTGCTGAACCCCAAGATCGCGATGCTCTATCTCTCCCTGCTGCCGCAGTTCATCGACCCGTCACGGGGTGACGTGCTGGTCCAGTCCCTTGTCCTCGGGTCCGTCCAGATCGCCGTGAGCGTGACAGTCAACTTCCTGATCGTCATCACCGCCGGGACCATTGCCGGGTTCCTTGCCCGCCGTCCGATGTGGTTGCTGGTGCAGCGCTGGCTGATGGGTGCGGTGCTGGCCGGGCTGGCCGTGCGCATGGCGACGGACGCGCGCCGCTGACCCCGGGGCCGGGCGGTCGTGCTCCGGGCCACGTCTTGCGCCGCAACATAGCCGTTGCGCGGCTCCCGGTTCCGATCGACACTGGCGCCATTACCACCACTTTCCGGAGGGTTATGGCATGGCCGGGTACGACGACGCGGACGGGCCGCAGGGGCTCGTCATCAGGCTGATCGAGACGGCCGCCAGGGCGCTGGACGAGCTGTCGGACGCTGCCGGAGAGGTGGCACCCGACGTCGGCGATCTGGCGTCGGTTCTGGTGGAGGCGCAGCGCATCGCCGACCGCGCCGCCCTCGACCTGCGCCGCCTCAGCCGCAAGGCGGGGGAGGGGGCGGCGGCGTGACCGGGGGGCGGCTTGCCGTGACGGCGCCACGCACGGTCTTGCCGGCGGCGGTGCGGCGCGCTATGGTCCGCCCCGGTCGGCAGTTCACCGAGGCGTCGCCGCCCCTCACGGGGAGCTAAACCTGCCCATCCTTACCCTTCGTCGGCCACCTCATCGCGTGCCGCGTCGGAAGTCGGCGACCACCGGCAGTCCCGGGCGGGATTGGCGCGCCGTGAGGATCGATCGATGACCAGAACGTCACTGCCCTTCTGCGCAGCGGACATGTCCGCGCTCGCGCGCTCGTTGCGCACCCAGCTTGCCGGGCGCAGCGATCCGCCCGGCCATGTGGAGCTGCTGAACATGCTGTCCAGGGCGGCCGGCTGCCGGAACTTCCAGCATTACCGGAAAGAGGCCGCCGCCCGGGCCGCTCTCGACCGGGAGCCCCCGCCGCCGCCGTCACCCGCCGATCCGGTGCGGGTGTTGAAGGTCGCCCGGTGCTTCGACGCCGCCGGCGTCCTTGCCCGCTGGCCCGGCAAGCTCGGAGACCGCCTGCCTTGCCTGTGGGTGATGTGGTCCCGCATCCCCGCCGGCCGGGTGATGGACGAGGCCGGCGTGAACCGCATCCTGAACGCCAACCATGGCTTCGGTGACCATGCCCTGCTGCGGCGGGAGCTGGTCGACCGCGGGCTTCTCATCCGGACGCGCGACGGGCGGGAATACCGCCGCGTCGAGCGGACGCCGCCGCCCGACGCACTGGCGCTCATCCGCCATCTCAAGGGAGCGGCCGCTCAGCGCTCCCCCTCGTCGGTGACGACGCTGAGCGCCATGCGCAGTGTGCCGCGGTCCACCGGCTTGGCGACGTAGCCGACGGGGTCCAGCGGGGCGGTGCGTTCGACGAAGGCGCGGTCCAGGTTGCCGCTGACGAACAGGGAGCGGATGCCGAACCGGCGGCGGATCTCCGCCGCCGCCGTCTCGCCGCTGGTGCCGCCGGCCAGGCGCACGTCCATCAGCACCACATCGGGCGTCCGGCGGCCGGCTTCGTCGACGGCACCGGGGGCGTCGACGGCCTGGCCGCACACCTGGTGACCCAGCTCCTCCACCATGCCGGCCAGCCCCATGGCGATGAGCAGGTCGTCCTCGACGATCAGGATGCGCAACCCCTTCATGGTGCCTCCCGCGGGAAGGTGACGACGATGTGCGTTCCCCGCGCGGCGGCGGAGACCGTGAATGCGCCGCCGAGCTGGCGGACGAAGGTGCGGATCAGCCGCATCCCCAGGCTGTTCGTGGTCAGCGGATCGACGGCGGGGTCGATGCCCGGCCCCTCGTCCGCCACCGTCAGCCTTAGCGTACCGTCGTCGGCGTCTTCCAGGAAGACCCGGATGGTCGCGGCGGCGTCGGGCGTGCAGGCGTGCTTGATCGCGTTCGTCAGCAATTCGTTCAACAGCAGCGCCAGGGGCACGGCGCGGGCCAGCGGCAGCTCCACCGGGCTTCCCTCCAGCGTGATCCGGCAGGCCGGGGACGCGGTCCGGGCAATGTTGGCGCAGAGGTCGCGCAGGTAGCCCATGGCCTCCACACGCCCGGTGAAGTCGGATTCGTAAAGCCGGCCGTGGACGAGGCCGATGGCGTTGACGCGGGAACAGGCGTCCTCCAGCGCCCGGCGCGTCTGGCCGGTCGGCAGGGTGGCGGCTTGCAGCGTCAGCATGGACGCCACCTGCTGGAGCGAGTTCTTGACCCGATGGTTGACCTCCTGGATCAGCGTGTCCTTCGCGCGGATCAGACCATCGCGTTCATCCAGCAGGGTCACCAGCTCGGCCGTGCGGGCCGCCACCATGCGTTCCAGGTCGGCGTTGGCACCGGCCAGGGCCTGGCGCCGCCCGTCCTCCCCCTGCGCCCAGCGCAGCGCGAATCGACCGGCGACGGCGAGCGCCGCAGCGGCCAGCAGTCCCATCGCGAAGTAGGGCAGGGAGCTTTTCAGCCACTGCTCCCGCACCGCCGCGTCGGACATGGCGACGAACGCGGCGATGGGGTGCTGGTCGAGGGCGACGTAGAAGGCGGTGCGGCCCTCGCCGTCCACCACCGAGCGGTAGGACACCCATCCCTCGGCCCGCGGTGCCGTGATGGCGTCCATGACCTCCGGCGGAAGCGCCGCATTCGCGGCTATGGAAGAGGGTGATGCCGGTTCACGCAGGAGCAGGGTGCGCCGCACCCGGTCCACCCAGGCGAAGACCCAGCGCTCCGGCAGCCCCGTGGCGCTGTAGAGCCGCGCGATCTCCGCGCTTTCCACCGAGAAGGAGACCGCTCCGAGGAAGCGGCCGTCGACGCCCGAGACGCGCCGGCTGAAGACCAGGATCGGCCGGCCGTCGATCCGGGCGTACAGCGGGTCGCTGACGTACAGGCCCCGGTCGGTCGGCCGCAACGCTTCGAAATAGTCCCGCCCGGTGGCATCGGGTGTTGCACCGGCACCGTCCAGCGTCGTCGCCAGCAGCTTGCCCTCCGGCCCCCAGACGAACAGCCGGAAGGAGATGGGCAGGGATGCCTGCAATCGCCGCAACCGGTCCCGCGCCGCAACGCCGGCGCCGGGACGGGCCCAATCGGTCGCGGCGGCGGTTTCCGCCATCTGCCCCAACATCAGGTCGGCGGCGTCGAGCAGCCGTTCCACCTGGCTTGCCACCAGCCGGGTCATGCCATGGGTGGTCGCCCGCGCCTCCGCATGGGCCAGGTGGTAGGTCCAGTAGGCACCGATGCCGAGCAGCGTCGTCACCAGCACGACAGCGCCGGTCAGCGACAGGGCGACACGGCGCAGGACGGTGCGCTCGGGCGGCACTCCGTGGCGGCCGGGCATCCCGTTGCCGGTCATCGTCGCCGGGGCAGGCATCGCCGGGGTTGGCCGTGATGGTGGGTGCGATTCATGGCGGGCGGGCCGGTATCCTCCAGTTCATACGTAAGCGTGGGAACCTAACCAGAGCGGGTTGGCCCATCAACCTACCCTTTCGCCAGCCATCCGAATCTGCACACCTTATGAGGTATGAAACCAACGGCGCCCGGCTTGATCCACCTCAATGCATCCTTTGCGCAAATAAGAATGATTCGCTATTACGGTGTGCGAAGGGACGGGAGTGCTGAAGGTGCGGCTTCGGATGTCGGAAATCGGGCGCTCCGGCGCGGCGGCGGGTCTGCTCCTGGTGGCGTTGGCCGGGGCGGCGGTGGGGGAGAGCGGGGCTCTCACCAGTCGGGAATCGTTGGGGCAGGCGTTGTATTTCGATGTCAACCTGTCGGCCAACCGCACCCAGTCCTGCGCCACCTGCCACGATCCGCAGGCGGGATTCGCCGACGGGCGGGGCGGGGCGGCGTCGCTGGGGGACAACGGTACGTCCCTGGGCGACCGCAACGCGCCCACCGCCGCCTATGCCCGCTTCAGCCCGGCCTTCACGCTGACGCCCGAGGGCAAGGCGGTCGGCGGCCAGTTCCACGACGGGCGCGCGGCGACCCTGGCGGACCAGGCGGCCGGACCGCCCCTGAACCTCGACGAGATGGGCATGGCGTCCAGGGCGCAGGTGCTGGAACGGCTGAAGGAAAATCCGTCTTACGTTGCCGCTTTCGCCAAGCTCTACGGGCCGCAGGTGATGGACGACGCCGACGCCGCCTACGACGCCATGGCCGACGCCATCGCCCGGTTCGAGGAAACGGATCTCTTCGCCCCCTTCGATTCCCGGTACGACCGCCACCTGCGCGGCGAGTACAAGATGACGCCGCAGGAGGAACTGGGGATGACCCTGTTTTTCTCGCAGCAGTTCACCAACTGCAACCTGTGCCACCAGCTTGCCCGGGTGCCGGCGGCGAAGAACGAGACCTTCACCAACTACGAGTATCACAACATCGGCGTGCCGCCGAACGCCGACCTGCGGGCGCGCAACGGCAAGGGGGCGGGCCACGTCGACACCGGTCTGCTGGAGAACCCGGCGGTGAGCGACCCGGCGCAGGCCGGCAAGTTCAAGACGCCGACCCTGCGCAACGTCGCGGTCACCGGCCCCTACATGCACAACGGCGTCTTCTCCGATCTGGAGACGGTGGTGCGCTTCTACAACAAGTACAACAGCATCGCCGAATCGAGCCGGATCAACCCGGAAACCGGCCGTCCCTGGGGCGACCCGGAGGTGTCCGGCACCCTGTCGATGACCGAGCTGGAGACCGGCCCGGCGCTGGACGACCGGCGCATCAAGGCGCTGGTCGCCTTCATGAAGACCCTCACCGACCGGCGTTACGAGCATCTGCTGACTGACTGATTCCGACGGCTCTCGGGGGCTTCAAAAAGGGGTTGGCACGGGGCCGCCGGAGTGTGTATAAGCGGCGGCCTCGACAGGCCGCGGCGGGCCACACCCGCCGGCCCGGCGTCCGGCGCCCAGGTAGCTCAGTTGGTAGAGCAGGGGACTGAAAATCCCCGTGTCGGCGGTTCGACTCCGTCCCTGGGCACCATCTCGCTCCCCCCCCCCCCCCGCTTTCCTTCCGATCCGGTTCATAAGCCGCGCCCGTTGACAGCGCGGTCCCCGCCGGTGTGTCTGGTGGCGCCCATCCACCGCACGGAACCTCCGGTCATGCGCCGCGCCGCCGCCGTTCTCCTGCCGATCCTGTCGCTTGTCGCCGCCGTGCCCGCGCCCGCCGCGGCGCAGGCGGCGCGCGGGCCGTCCTTCGATTGTGCCCGGGCGGCGCGGCCGGCGGAAAAGGCGGTTTGTGCCGATGACTCGCTGGCCGGCGTCGACCGCCTGATGGCGCGAGCCTACCGGCTGGCCCTGCGCGGCGCGAGCGCCGACGCGGTGAAGGCGGAGCAGCGGGCCTGGCTGGCGGGCCGGGACCGGCTGCTGGCCGCCGATCCCACCGACTACGGGCCGCTCACCGTCGCCTACCGCGACCGGTTGCGGGCGCTGATCGCCGCGGCGGGGCCGCTGGCGCTGGCCGACGCTCTGGCGACGGTCCGGCCCATCGATCCGCTGGCGGAGACGACGCCGGAAGGGGAGGAGGAAGCGGCCTTCGCCGCCTTCGTCCTGACCACCCTGCTCGACCGGCCCGCTCCGCCCGACGAGGACGAGGAGGTGGGGCTGCCCACCTACGACCGCTACGCCGGCTTCACGCTGGTGGCGCCGCTCGCCGACGGACGGCTGCTGATGGCCGTGCCGGACTCCTGCGGCGCCTACCAGTGCACCGTCGTTCCCTTCCTGCTGGACCCCGCGGGCGGCACGGCGGTGCGCGCGGCGGTGGAGGTGCCGGCGGCCGGCGGCACGCCCGCGGCCGATCCGCAGGGGCGGCCGACCGGCATGGTCGTGGTGGAGGGCACCCGCGTGTCGGTGCTGACTCTCTACCGCGGTATCGGCGATTGCGGTCTGCGGACCGTGTTCCGCGCCGGGGCCGCGGCGCTGGAACTGCTGCGCGTGGAGGAGAAGGACGCCTGCGACGGCAACGACTGGGCGCCGGGGAATACGACCGTTACCACCTTCCGCGCCGATTGACGCCTCCGGCCGCGGCCGCCACCTTAACCGAACGGACGGCAGGAGAGCGGCGGCATGGCGATCGGGCGGGACGAACTGACGCGGCGCATCGACCAGGCGCTGGGCCGGGGCAAGGCGGACCTGGTGATTCGCAACACCCGGTTCCTCAACGTCGTCACCGGCGAGGTGGCGGACAGCGACATCGCCATCTGCGGCGACCGCATCGTCGGCACCTACGACCGCTATGAGGGGGTGGAGGAGATCGACGGCCGGGACCTGACCGTGGTGCCCGGCTTCGTCGACACCCACGTCCATTGCGAGTCCACCTGCGTCACCCCCACCGAGTTCGACCGCTGCGTGCTGCCCCGCGGTACCACGACGGCGATCTGCGACCCGCACGAGATCTGCAACGTGTTGGGTGAGCAGGGACTGCGCTACATGCTCGACAGCGCCGGGGGACTGGCCATCGACCTGCGGGTGCAGCTTTCCTCGTGCGTGCCGGCGACGGAGCTGGAGACGTCGGGCGCCCGCCTGGACGCCGCCGACCTCGTGCGCTGGCGCGACCATCCCAAGGTGCTGGGCCTGGCCGAGTTCATGAACTTCCCCGGCGTGTTCCAAAAGCTGCCGGAGGTGCTGGACAAGCTCGCCGCCTTCCAGGACCGCCCCATCGACGGCCACGCCCCACTGGTGCGCGGGCGGGAGCTGAACGCCTATCTCTCCTGCGGCGTGCGCAACTGCCACGAGACGACCGGCGCCGACGAGGCGTGGGAGAAGCTGCGCAAGGGCATGCAGGTGCTGATCCGCGACGGCTCCGTGTCCAAGGACGTGGACGCCCTGGCCGAAATCATCCGGCCGGAGACCTCCTCGTTCCTCGGCTTCTGCACCGACGACCGCAACCCGTTGGACATCGCCGAGGAAGGGCACCTCGACCACCTCATCCGCGCCGCCATCCGCCGCGGCGCGCCGGTGGCCCACGTCTACCGCGCCGCCACCTGGGCGGCGGCGCGCGGCTTCGGCCTGCACGACCGCGGCCTGATCGCCCCCGGCCAGCGCGCCGACCTGGTGCTGCTGCACGACCTGGAGGACTGCGCCGTCGCCCGCGTCATCAAGGATGGCCGCCCGGTCGGACCGGACACCTTCGCCGGCCGTCCGGCGGTGGCGCCGGTGGGGCTGGAGTCCATCCGCCTGGACCCGGTGGAGGCCGCCGACTTCGCCGTGCCGGTCGCCGGGAGCAGCCGCCCGGTGATCGGCATCCTGCCCGGCAAGATCATCACCGAGCACCTGACCCTGGCGGTGCCGCAGCGCGGCGGTCAGGCGGTGGCAGACCCGGAGCGCGACATCCTGAAGGTCTGCGTGCTGGCCCGCCACGGCACCAACCGCAACATCGGGCGCGGCTTCGTGCGCGGATTCGGGTTCCGGCGCGGCGCCATCGCTTCCTCGGTCGGGCACGACAGCCATAACGTCTGCGTCGTCGGGGCCGACGACGCAGACATGGCCGTCGCCGTCAACCGTCTGATCGCGCTTCAGGGCGGGTTCGTCGCCGTTGCGGAGGGCCGGGTGATCGGCGAGATCGCTCTGCCCCTGGCCGGGCTGATGAGCCTGGAACCGTTCGAGACGGTGGAGCATCAGCTTCGCACGCTGCGGGGCGCGGTGCGCGCCATGGGCTGTCCCCTGGCCGAGCCGTTCCTGCAACTGGCCTTCCTGCCACTGCCGGTCATCCCCCACCTGAAGATCACCGACCGCGGGCTGGTCGATGTCGATCGGTTCGAGGTCATCGCCGCCTGACGGCGGGCTTAACAGGTTGATTGATTGTTTGTTAGGCTGAGGAATGGAGTCCGGCCGGGCCGCGCCGGGCGAGGGAACGAAGGGAGGGTGGGCGGTGAGTGCTGTGTCGCAGGGCGGTGCGGTCTCCGGTGTGGAGGTAGGAACCTGGTCGTGCGTCGCCCGCGTCGACCGCGTCGGGCGGCGGCACGAAATGGCCGGAGCGACGATCTTCGAATCCATCGCCATCGGCAACGCCGACGGCCGCACCGCCACCCTGACGGAGATGAGCGCCGGCAACGCCGTTGCCGCCTGCCTGGTCGAGGGTGCTACGGTGGAGCTGTGGGTGGTGTCCATCGAGAGCGGCGGCACCCGCGGCGGCATCATCTACGCCGCCCGCCCCGTCGGAGCGGAGGCCGCCGCGAGCGAGCCCGGGGAGGGGACGACCGGTCTGGTGCAGGACCTGTCGCTGGTGCGCCTGTTCGCCGCCGCGGCGCGCGACCGGGCCAAGCGGCAGATGATCGTCGGCGTGCTGCTGCTGCCGGTTGTGGTGGGCGCCCTGTTCATCCGCGCCGGCCTGCGCTCCCGCCGCCTGGCCGCGCTGGTTCCGCCGGTCGACGCGTTGCGCGCCAACTTGCCGGCGTGAGGCCGGCGTCCATGGCGAGGCGGGCACATGGATAGCGCGGGACCGGACGGTGATCCCTTATTAACCGCAACCGGGGCGCGGCCATGAGCCTGATGCAGCGCCTCATCCTGCTGGTGATCGTCGCGCTGATCCCGGCGACGGTCATCGAGATCGACAACGAACTGACCCTGCACGCGGTGCGCGAGGAGGAAATCCACCGCGACGCCGCCCGTCTCGTCGGCCTGGTCGAGGCGGAGCATCTGCGCCTCGTCGAAGGGGTGCGGCAGGTGCTGGTCACGCTGGCCGGGACCGACGCCGTGCGCAGTGGCGACGATGCCCGCTGCCAGGGGCTTCTCGACCGGCTCCGCCCGGAGTATCCCGATCACCAGCACATCCATGTGGTCGGACGGGACGGACGCGTGCGGTGCGCCACGGACCGCGGTGCCATGGGGATCGACGTGGCCGACCGCCCCCATGTCCGCGTCGCCCTGGAGAGTGGACGATTCCGCGCCGGCGGCCACATCCGCCAGCGCGCCAACGGCCGGCCCGCCCTGCCGTTCGGATTGCCTTATGCCGACGCGGACGGGGAGGTCGCCGGAGTGGTCACCGCGCTGGTGGAACTGCACTGGCTCAACCGATATCTCGCCGACAAGCCGCTGCCGCCCGGCACGTCGGTGACGATCGCCGATCGGGACGGCACCGTGTTCGCCCGCGTGCCCGAACTGCCGGGCGCCGTCGGCGGCGCCGTGCCGGAGCGGCTGCGCGGCTTCCTGGAGGCCGGCGCGCCGGGAACGGCGGAGATCGTCGGGCTGGACGGGGTCACCCGCGTCGTCGGCTACCGCCCGCTGGGCGGCGACGACGGGACCTTCATGGCCGTGGGCCTGGACAAGGAGGAAGCGGTCCGCCCCCTGCGCAACGCCATGCTCCGCTCGCTGGCCACCATCGCGCTGGTCGCGGCGATCACCCTGCTGGTGGTGTGGTGGGGCGGCCGTCATTTCCTGCGCCGGCCGGTGGCCGCCCTGATCGCCGCGACCGAGCGGTGGCGGGCCGGGGATCTCTCGGCGCGCAGCGGCCTGGACCGCACCCGCTCCGACATCGGCCATCTCGCCCGCGCCTTTGATGCGATGGCCGCCGACCTGCAGGAGCAGGCGCGCCTGCGCGAGGAGGCGAGCCGAGAGCGGGCCGCGGCGCTCGCCCAGCTCAACGCCCTGCTGGAGCACGCTCCGGTCGGCTTCGCCTTCTTCGACCGCGACCGGCGATACCTGCGCATCAACGACACGCTGGCAGCGCTCAACGGGCTGTCGGCGGAGGCGCATGTGGGCCGGCGGCTGGACGAGGTGTTGCCCGACGCGGCCGCGGTGATGGGGCCCATCGTCGACCGGATCTTTGCCGCCGGCACGTCGGTGCGGAACCTGGAGGTAATGACCGGAACCGTTGCCGAACCCGACGCGCGGCGGCACTGGCTGACCAGCCTCTATCCGGTCATCGACGACGACGCCATCGTCGCCGTCGGTGCGGTGGTGGTGGAGATCACCGAACTGCGGGATGCCGAGGCCGCCCGCCGGCGCAGCGAGGAACGCTTCCGCGCCGTCTTCGAGCAGGCGGCCGTCGGCATCGAGCGGATCGGGCTCGACGGGCGGCTGCTCGACGTCAACGACCGGCTGTGTGCCATGCTCGGCCGGTCGCGCGCGGAGTTGCTGGGGACCGGGTTCCGGGATCTGACCGATCCTGCCGACCGCGCGGCGGAGGACGCGCTGCTGGACCGCCTGCTCGCCGGGGAGCTGTCCAGCTACGCCATCGAGAAGCGCTACCGCCACGCCGACGGCCGCCTGCTGTGGGTGCGGGTGTCCTCGTCGCTGGCGCGCATCACCGGGACGGAGGAGGCGTACCGCATCGCGGTGGTGGAGGACATCACCGAACGCCGGACCATGGAGGAGGCGGTCACCCGCGCCAGGGAGGAGGCGGAGCAGGCCGACCGCGCCAAGACCCGCTTCCTGGCCGCCGCCAGCCACGATCTGCGCCAGCCCTTGCAGTCGCTGTTCTTCTTCGTGGCGGCGCTCGCTCCCCATGTGGGGGCTGGCAAGGGCCGCGACGTGCTGCGCCATGTGGAGCGCGGGCTCGACTCCCTGAAGGAACTGCTGGACAGCCTGCTGGACGTCTCGCGCCTGGACGCCGGGCTGGTCCAACCGACGGTGGAGGACTTCGCCATCGGCGAGATCCTCGATCACATCGGGGCCGCCTACGCCCCGATCGCCCGCGGGAAGGGCATCGACTGGCGGGTCGATTCCTGCCGCACCACGGTGCGCAGCGACCGCACCCTGCTGCAGCGGATGCTGCGCAACCTCGTGGAGAACGCCATCCGCTATACGCCGGCGGGCGAGGTCGCGGTTACCTGTGAGCACGAGCCCGCCGGTGTGATCATCACCGTGCAGGACTCCGGGATCGGCATCCCGCCCGATCAACTGGAACGCATCTTCGAGGAGTTCCACCAGGTCGCCAACCCCGAACGCGACCGCGCCCAGGGGCTCGGCCTCGGTCTCGCTATCGTGCGTCGCCTGTCACAGCTTTTGGACCACCCGGTGACCGTCCGCTCCGCACCGGGCGGCGGGTCGGCGTTCGCCATCACCGTGCCGCCGGGTGAGGCCCGGGACGCCGGCGCGGACCCGTCCGCCGCGGCGGTTCCCGCGGCCGGGCGGGGGCGCTTCGCCGTGCTGGTCGATGACGACGCCATCGTGCTGATGGGGCTGCGGGCCATCCTGACGGAATGGGGCTACGACGTGCTGATCGCCGGCACGCCGGAACAGGCCCTGGAGCGGCTGCGCGCCGACGGCCGGCGGCCCGACATCATCGTGTCCGACTACCGCCTGCGGGAAGGCCGCGTGGGAACCGAGGTGATCCTGGGGGTGCGCGAACTGGCCGGCGCCGACATCCCCGGTGTCATCCTGACCGGCGAGACCGGCCCGGAATGCCTGGAGGACGCCGCCCGCCACGGGCTGCGCGTCGTCTACAAGCCGGTAACGCCCCGGCAGCTCGGCTCGGCGCTGGAAGAACAGATGGGGGCGGCGGAATAGGGGACTATGGGGGCGTCGCCATCACTCCGCGGCGATGGCGTAGGCGACCGCGGGTTCATCGTTGGCGGGGATGTCGTGGTGGTTGGCGCAGCCGCCGCAATTGCCGCCGCCCGCACAGGTGCCGAAGGTTTCCTGCCGGTGTTCCTCGACCATGCCGCGCACATAGGGAACGCATTTGCCGCACTGGACCTTGTGGCCGAGCGTGCGATAGACGGCCGCCGTGGTGCGAGCACCACCCTCCAGGGCCTTTTTGACCTGCTTGTCGGTGAAGGCGTGGCAGATGCACACGTACATGTCCGATATCCCCGGAGTGCCTATGGCCTATAGCTAAGGGAGATGAGAATGATTGTCAATCTCCTGAATTCGAAACAGGCGGGACGGACCGGGGTGTGAGCCGTTTTGTCACAGCGAGGCGTTATCGTGTGGCAACGGTCGGGATGGGGAGAACGGCATGACCGAGTGGTGGCGCGGCGGCGTCCTGTACCAGATCTATCCGCGCAGTTTCTGCGATTCCGACGGAGACGGGGTGGGCGATCTCGAGGGCATCGTCAGCCGGCTGGACCATGTGGCCGGTCTGGGGGTCGACGGGATCTGGTTGTCGCCCTTCTTCCGTTCGCCGATGATGGACTTCGGCTACGACGTCGCCGACTACCGGGACGTGGACCCGCTGTTCGGCACGCTGGACGGGTTCGACCGCCTGCTCGCGCGGGCTCACGGGCTGGGGCTGAAGGTTGTCATCGACATGGTGCTGAGCCACACCTCCGACAGCCACCCCTGGTTCCGCGACAGCCGCGCCGGCCACGAGGGGCCGCGGGCGGATTGGTACGTCTGGGCCGACGCCAAAGCCGACGGCACACCTCCCAACAACTGGCTGTCGGTCTTCGGCGGCCCCGCCTGGACCTGGGACGGCCGGCGGCAGCAGTATTACCTGCACAATTTCCTGGCCTGCCAGCCCGACCTCAACCTGCACAATCCCGAGGTGCAAGAGGCGGTGCTGGGCGAGTGCGCCTTCTGGCTGGACCGCGGCGTCGACGGGTTCCGGCTGGACGTGGCCAACTATTACCTGCACGACCCGATGCTGCGCGACAACCCGCCGCGCCCGCCGGGTCTACGCTGGCCCGACGGGGTGCCGCCCGCCAGCCCCTATGGTCGCCAGATCCACCGCCACGACAAGTCGCAGCCGGAAACCCTGTGGTTCCTGCGGCGCCTGCGCGCCCTGCTCGACCGCTACCCCGACCGCATGGCGGTGGCGGAGGTGCACGACGACGACAGCGTGATGCGCGCGGCGGAGTACGTGGCCGCCCCCGACCTGCTGCACACCGCCTACAACTTCGCCCTGCTGGGGACGGAGAACGGGGCGGCCACCATCCGCGCCGCCGTGGAGGCGTTCGAGGCGCAGCCGGGGCAGGGCTGGCCGTCCTGGGCCTTCTCCAACCACGACGTGCCGCGGGTGGCCAGCCGCTGGGGCGGACCGGACGCGCCGGCGGCGGCGGCCCGGTTGTACATCGCCCTGCTGACCGCGCTGCGCGGCACCGCCTTCCTCTATCAGGGGGAAGAGTTGGGCCTGCCCCAGGCGGAGGTGCCGTTCGAGCGGCTGCGCGATCCCTTCGGCATCGCCCTGTGGCCGGAGGCGGCCGGGCGCGACGGCTGCCGCACGCCCATGCCGTGGTCCCGCGACGGCGTCCACGCCGGCTTCTCCGACGTCGAGCCTTGGCTGCCCATCCCCGACGAGCACCGCGCCCGCGCGGTGGCGGTGCAGGAGGGCGATCCCGACAGTGTGCTGGCCTTCACCCGCGTCTTCCTGGCGTGGCGGGCGGCCCAGCCGGCCCTGCGTCTGGGCACCATCCGGTTCCGCGACGTCGCGCCGCCGGTGCTGGCGTTCGAGCGGGAGCACGACGGACAGGCGCTGCTGTGCCTGTTCAACCCGTCGCCGGAGCCGGCACGGGCGGCCGTTGCCGACGCCGACCGCTGGCTGCCGCTGTCCGTGCCCGGCCTGGACGGCGCCCCGGACGACGGCGCGGTGCGGCTGGGGCCGTGGGGGGCATTGTTTGCGCGCCGGCGGGAGTAGCGCTACAAGGGCGCCTTTCCACGCCCTCCGGGATCGACGGTGCCGCGATGACCGAACCTCTTGGCCAGACCATCTACCTCGCCCCCGAGGGCTTCGTCGACGACCTCGTCGCCGAACTGGGGGAGGTGTCGGCGGTGGAGGACCGGCTGGTCTTCGCCCCCGGCCCGGCCCGGCCGGCGGCCTGGGCGCAGAACGTCTGGCACGACCCCGTGCGCATCCCCTTCGCGTCCATCAAGGAGGCGGCGCGGGCGCTGCGCGCCATCCAGCGCAACTGGGCCCTGTGGCCGCTGCGCCATCACCGCCGCGCCGCGCTGATTGCGGAGAACCTGCCGCACGTCTCGGCCCGGCCCCTGGTTTTCCCGGCACCGGCGCCGACGGCGCCGCTGGGGTCCTGGACGCTGCTGGACGAGCACACGCTGCTGGCGGCGGCCCGCTGCTCCAGCCCCTTCCGCCACGGCGAGGTGACGTTCGTGGAGAACCGCACGGCGCCGCCCAACCGCGCCTATCTGAAGCTGTGGGAGGCGCTGACCCGCTTCGGGGAGCATCCGGGACCGGGGGACCGCTGCCTCGACCTGGGCGCCTGCCCCGGCGGCTGGACCTGGGTGATGCACGAGTTGGGCGCGTCGGTGATCAGCGTCGACAAGGCCCCCCTGGACCCGGCCGTGGCCGCGCTGCCCCGCGTCACCGTGCGGCAGGAGAGCGCCTTCGGCCTGCGGCCGCAGGACATCGGCCCGGTGGACTGGCTGGCCTGCGACGTGATCTGCTATCCGCAGCGCCTGCTGCGGCTGGTGGAGGGCTGGATGGCCAGCGGCCTGGCGCGGCGCTTCGTCTGCACCCTGAAGTTCCAGGGCGAGACCGACCACGCCGCCGCCGCCGCCTTCGCCGCCATCCCCGGCGGCCGGCTGGTGCACCTCCACCACAACAAGCACGAACTGACGTGGATGTGGCCGGTGGCGTCGTAATGTCTACGCCCGCTTCAGCGCGATCTCGATGGCGGAGCGCATGACGGAGGCGGCGCGGTAGCCGATCTCCACCACCTCGTGGGCGCGGTCGAACTCCAGGATGCCGATGTGGCCGAGGCGGGGGGTGATCAGCACGTCCGGCGGCTCCCCCGCGAGGCGGGAGCGGGTGATGCGGTCCTGCATGATGTCGATGGACCCGGCGAGAATCTCCATCACGCCCGGCGCCGGTGCCGGCTGCCCGGCGATCTCCGCCGCCAGGAAGCGGGTGCGGTCGCCGGGCCGCCGGCCGAGCCACGCGGAGATGGAGGGCGGCAGCAGGCTGCGGGTCACCTCCTCCGCCTCGGGCACCTCGGCGACCGTCACCGGGCGGGGCAGGGACGACAGCTCGCTGTTGAGGTTGACCGCGATCACCACGTCGGCCCCCAGCGCCCGGCACAGGGACACCGGCACCGGGTTGACCAGCGCCCCGTCCACCAGCCAGTGCTGTTCGGAGCGGACCGCCGGGAACAGGCCGGGCATGGCCGCCGAGGCGCAGACCGCGTCGAGCAGCGGTCCCTCGCGCAGCCAGATCTCGCGGCCGGTGGCAAGGTCGCAGGCGACGGTGGCGAAGGGTTTGCGCAACTCCTCGATCCGCACGTTGGTGCGGTCGTTGCGAAACCGCTCGTACACCCGGTCGGTCGCCACCAGCCCGCCCTTGCGGAAGGTGACGTCGACGATGCCGAGGATGCCCAGCAGCCCCATGCTCTGCGCCCAGCTCTGCAACTCGTCGAGCTGGTCGGTCAGGTAGGCCGCCCCGACGCAGGCGCCGATGGAGGTGCCGCAGAGGATGTCCGGCTCGATCCCCAGTTCCGACAGGGCCTTCAGCACGCCGATGTGCGCCCACCCGCGCGCGGCGCCGCTGCCCAGCGCCAGTCCGATCTTCAAGCCCGACAAGGCACACCCCGGCAACCCGTTCAACTCCTCCCTATTCTGGGGCCCGCGCGGCGGCGGCGGAAGGGGTGATTTTCCGTGCTAACGCCTGTGGGGATGGGGCGGGGGTGTCCGGAACGACGGTCCTCAACCAGTCCCGCACCGCCGCGACGGCGTCGCCGTCCGCCGGGTCCACGGGATGGACGAGGTGGTAGGTGTACCCGCCGAGCACCGGGCCGAACGGCTGAACCAGCGCGCCGTTCGCCAGGTCGCCGGCGACCAGCACGAGACTGAGCAGCGCCACGCCGTGGCCGGCGACGGCGGCCTGGATGGCGTGCCCCTCGTCGCTGAACACCAGCCCGCCGTCGGGGTCGACGGTGCGGCCGATCGCGGCGTGATCGAGCCAGCGGCGCCAGACCGGAGTCTCCGGCTCCACATGCCGCCACTCGAAATGGATCAGCGTGGCCCGCGCCAGGTCCTCCGCCGAGCGGATGCCGAGGCGGGGGCTGCACACCGGCGCGAAGCGATCGGCTGCCAGGATCTCGCTGTGCAGCCCCGGATAGGGCCCCCGCCCGTAGCGCACGGCGATGTCGGCGGTGCCGCCGCGCAGGTCTGCGGGCGCGTCGCAGGCGTGCAGCCGCAGGTCGATGTCCGGATGCATCGCGCGGAACGCCGCCACCATCGGCACCAGCCGCATGGCCGTGAACGCGGTGGTGGCCGACAGGGTGACGGTGCGGCGTCCACGGGCCGCCGTCGCGGTGCGCACCGCCTTCTCGAACGCCTCGAAGCCCTCCCGCAGGCCGGGGTGGAGCGCCAGCCCCGCGGCGGTGATGACCAGTCGGCGCGGAAGCCGTTCGAACAGGCGCACGCCCAGCGTGGCCTCAAGCAGCTTGATCTGGTGGCTGATGGCGGTCGGCGTCACCCCCAGTTCTTCGGCGGCGCGCCGGAAGCTCATGTGCCGCGCCGCGGCTTCGAAGGCGCGCAGGCTGGCGAGCGGCGGCAGGCGTCTCATGCCCCCTCCATGGCTGAATTCCGTTCATCCGCAGGCTGAGGAGTTCGAGTTTGTCGCAAGCACCGGTTACGGTGACTCTCGGTGTCGACACCAGCCTCCAACCGGGAGACACCCGCGTCATGACGACCGTCCTGCACATCGACTCCAGCGCTCGCGCCGGGCGTTCCGGCACCGACCCCCACGGCTCCCATACCCGCCGCCTCAGCGCCCGCTTTGTCGCGCGCTGGTGCGCCCTGCGGCCGCACGACACGGTGCTGCGCCGCGACGTCGGCTTCGCCCCTCCGCCGCCGGTGACCGGCGACTGGATCCACGCCGCCTTCACCAGGCCCGCGGCGCGCACCGATGCCATGCGCGAGACGCTGCGCGTCAGCGACGAGCTGGTGGACGAGCTGCTCGCCGCCGATCTGATCGTCGCCGGCGTGCCCATGTACAATTTCGGCATGCCCGCGCAGATGAAGGCCTATGTCGACAACATCGTGCGCGTCGGCCGCACCTTCGGCTTCGACCGGGCGCGGGAGGGCGAGCCCTACTGGCCGCTCCTGACGCCGTACGGCAAGACGTTGGTGCTGCTGGGGTCGCGCGGCGACTACGGCTACGGGACGGGCGGGCGGATCGCCGCCATGAACCATGTGGAGCCGCACCTGCGCACCGCCTTCGGCTACATCGGCATCACCGACGTGCACGAGGTCGCCATCGAATACGACGAGTTCGCCGACGACCGTCTTGCCCGCTCGATCGCCGACGCGGAAACGGCGGTGGACCGGCTGGTGGACCGGCTGGTCGCCGGCACCGACGCCCGACGCGGCGCGGCCGCCTGACCTCAGCCGACCGGCGGCGCGGCCGGTGCCATGGCGCCGGCCTTCTCTGCCTCGGCCTCCGCCCGCAGCCAGGCGGAGAAGGCCTGCACCGCCTTCTTGCGGCGGGCCAGCGGCCCCGACACCAGCCGGAAGGCGAAACCGGGCAGCGTCGGCTCGGCGATGCGGCGGACCTGCCCGGCGCGCAGCGTGTCGGCGACCAGCACCATGCTGCACAGGAGCATGCCGTGTCCGTGCTCCATGGCCCGGATGGCCAGCGTCTCCTCGCTGAACCAGTTGATCCGGTGGCCGGCCGCGTCGCCCAGCCCGCTGAGGTGCAGCCAGGCGGGCCAGTCCGGCCCGCCGAGCGTCCGGTTGCGCCAGCGGTAGCCGAGCAGCCGGAAGCGGGACACATCCTGCGCCGTCGGGTCCCGCTCCTCGGTCCAGGCCAGCGACGACACCACGACCCCGTAGCGGTCTTCGATCAGCGCCTCCGCACCGTCGCCGTCCGCGGCCATCCGGCCATAGCGGATGGCGAGGTCGACGCCCTCGCTGCGCAGGTCGACAATGTCCTCGCAGGCATCGACGTCCACCGTGACGTCCGGGTGCAGACGCTGAAACCCCGCCAGGCGCGGCAGCAGCCAGCGATCCGCAAAGGCGCGCGTGGTGGTCACCGCGACGGTGGAGGCGGAGCGGCGGTCGTTGATCTCCTCGAACGCCTCCGCCAGCCGGTCGAAGCCGTCGCGCACCGCCGGGAACAGCCGCTCGCCCACCGCCGACAGGGTGACGGAGCCGCCGTTGCGCTCGAACAGCTTCATGCCGAGGGTCGCTTCCAGGTGGCGGATCTGGTGGCTGACCGCGGTGATGGTCACGTTCAGCTCGTTCGCCGCCAGCGTGAAGCTGAGATGGCGTGCCGCGGCCTCGAAGGCGCGGATGGCGTTCAGCGGCGGCAGCTTCCTCATCCCCCTCCTCCCCGTGGCGGGCCTCGCCGCTATGGAACGCCGATTTCATTGGTGTGGAAAGCACTTTCCGATGCCCTCACTCCGCCGCGAGGGCGAGGGGCTGCGGCGCCTCGGGCACGATCAGGTGGCCGTCCTCGGGATGCCAGGACGCCACGAAGCCGGTGCCGGGGGAGAGGTCCAGCATCTCCAGGTCGCGCTGCTGGAGCTGCGCCACGATCTCGGTCCCCGCCGCCGTCTCCAGGTGCAGGTTGACGAGCGCGCCGACGAACTCCTCGCTGACCAGCCGGCAATGGACCTCGTTGCCCGACCATCCCGTCTGCTGGGTCAGCGAGATGCGGTCGGAGCGGACGTTGAGGTCCACGGCGTCGCCGACCCGGACACCGGCGGCGGCGGCGCGCGCCACGCGGAAGCTGCCGTCGGCGGTGGTCACCACCGCGCCGTCGCGTTCCATGCGGGCCACCCGGCCGGCGAACAGGTTGTTGCCGCCGAGGAAGCGGGCGACGAAGCGGCTGGCCGGCCGCAGGAAGATGTCCTTGGGCGCCCCGATCTGTTCCACCCGGCCCTTGTTCATGATGACCACCCGGTCGGCCATGGTGAAAGCTTCGGAGTGGCTGTGCGTGATGTAGACGAAGGTGATGCCGATCTCGCGCTGCAAGCGCTTCAGTTCGGCCTGCATGCGCACCGACAGGTGGGCGTCCAGGGCGCTCAGCGGCTCGTCCAGCAGCAGCACCGGCGGCTCGGTCACCAGCGAACGGGCGAGCGCCACGCGCTGCCGCTGGCCCCCCGACAGGTCGGCGACGTTGCGTCCGGCGAACTCCGCCAGGCCCAGCCGGTCCAGCCAGGACAGCGCCCGGCGGCGGCGCCCGGTGCGATCGACGCCGCGCATCCTCAGGCCGAACTCCACGTTCTCCAGCACGGTCAGGAACGGGAACAGGGCCAGCGACTGCCAGACCAGGGGCGTGTCGCGCTCCCACACCGGCAGGTCGTTGACGCGGCGGCCGGCCAGGCGGATCTCCCCCGCGCTCGGCGTTTCGAGGCCGGCCAGCATCTTGATGGTGGTCGTCTTGCCGCAGCCGGACGGCCCCATGATGGCGACGAATTCCCCGGCGTCGATGGTCAGGTCCAGGCCGTCCACGGCCGCGACGGCGCCATAGCGCTTGCTCACCCCGTCCAGTTCGACGAGCGGCTTGGTGTCCATGATCGTGTCTCCCCGATCGGTCAGTGGCGGGTCATGCGGCTGGTCAGCATCTGCGCCAGCGCGACGAGCAGGATGGAAACGAGGAAGCTGACGGCGCCGATGGCGTGGATGCGCGGGCTGACCTGTCCCTGGAGGAAGCCCAGAACCCGGACCGGCACCGTCTCGTTCAGGCCGCCGACGAACCACGCGATCATGTATTCGTCGAAGGACACGGCCAGGGACAGGAACATGGCGGCCATCAGGGCGGGCCACGCCATGGGCACGATCACCGCGGCGAAGGCGCGCCAGTCGCTGGCACCGAGGTTCTGCGCGGCGATCTCCAGGTCGGGGTCGATCTGCGCGAAGCGCAGGCGGGCCACCGCCATGGCGAAGGGCGCGCACACCACCACGTGGCAGACGATCACCGCGGTCAGCGTGCCGGCCAGGCCGAGGCGCGCCAGGAAGGCCAGCATCGCCACGCCGAGGATGACCACCGGGATGGTCGGCGGCAGCAGGCCCAGCACCAGCACCGCCCGCTGGCCGAAGAAGCGGAAACGGTAGTCGGCATAGGCCGCGGCGAAGCCGATCAGGGTGGCCAGCGGCGCTGCGGCGAGACCGACCAGCAGAGAGTTGCGAAAACTCTCGACCACCAGCGCGTCTTCGAACACCGCCCGGTACCAGTCGAGCGTGAAGGAGCCCAGCGGCAGCGACGGGAAGCGGTCGGAATTGACGGAGAATACGAAACCGGCGGCGATCGGCGCGAAGGCGAACAGCAGCACCAGGCCCAGGTAGGCCAGCAACGCCCGGCGAACGAAACGGTTGGCGATCATGATCCCCTCCGGCGGTAGGCGAAGGACAGCGCGGCCAGCGCCGTGGTCAGCAGGACGGCCATCATCACCAGTGCCACCACGGCGGCGCGTGGCCACTGCTGTCCGGCCTTGACGGTGTCGGCGATGAGGATCGCCAGCGTCGGGTGCTTGCCGCCGCCGAGGTAGAGGGGCGTGACGAAGTCGCCGAAGCACAGGATGAAGGCGAAGACGGCACCCACCACGATGCCCGGACGCGCCGCCGGCACGATCACTGCGCCGACGGTGCGCAGCGGCCCGCAGCGCAGGTTGTGGGCGGCGTGGATCAGCGTCCGGTCGATGGCGAGCAGCGACATGGACTGGAGGATCACCACCAGCGGCAGGCACAGGGTGGCGTAGCCGACCATCATGGCGAAGGGCGAGTTCAGCATCCCCGCCACCTCGAGCCCCAGCGGGCGCAGCACGGCGTTCACGATGCCGTTGTCGGCCAGGAAGGTCTGCCAGGAATAGACGCGCACCAGATAGCTGGTGAAGAAGGGCACCACCAGCAGCGCCAGAACGGCCGCCCGGGCCCGCGGACGCAGCACGAAGGCGATGGCGAGCGCCGCCGGGAACGCCAGCAGCGTCACCAGCACCGCCGCCCCACCCGCATAGGCCAGCGTGCGCAGCAGCGTGTCCCGAACATAGTCGGTGGTCAGCAACCAGTCCCAGGCGGCCGTGCTCACGTCCGGCACCAGGCGGAAGTTCCGCACGCTCCAGAACGACAGCGCCGTCAGGAGGGCGAAGGGGGCGGCGAAGAAGACGAGCTGCCACGCCGGCATCGGCGCCGCCCACAGCGCACCGTAGAGCGCCCGCCGCAGCCGGACGGGCAGGGCAAGGGGTCCTTTGGTCATGGTGTGTCCCGGTCGGATGACGGGCGGACGGCAGCCGTGTTCGCGCCGTCCGCCGGGTTGTGCGGATCAGGCGTTCTTGTAGCGGGACCAGAGGTCGTTCCAGTCCTCCAGCGACTGCCGGACGGGCAGGCGGCGGACGTGGATGCGGCCCCGGCGGATGTCGTCCAGCGCATTCGGGCCGTTCAGCGCCATGCGCTGACGCTTCGCCTCGTCCGGGTGAAGGTCGTTGAGACGCTTCCAGCCGCTCCGGCTGGGGATCAGCGCGGGGTACGCTTTCAGCATGGCCTGGCGCACCTGCCCCTCCGGCGACAGCGCGTACCGGATGAACTCCCGGGCAAGCTCGGCGCGCCGGCTGCCGCGGCCGATGGAGAAGGATTCGGTGAACTGCAACCCGCCTTCCTCGGGGATGGTGGTGGTGACGCGGGCACCGTCGCGGGCGAGCACGCCGGTGATCCAGTCGCCGATGCCGGGCACCACCGCCACCTCGCCGGTCTTCAGCGCCGACAGCAGCCCGCCGTAATCATAGATGCCGCGGATCTGCGGCTTCAGGGACAGCAGGGTCGTCTTCGTCTCCGCCCATGCCGCGTCGGTCAGGTCGAACGGCGCGGTGTTGCCGTTGTACAGGCTCATGCACGCGATGTTCGGCAGATGCCAGTCGAGATGACCGACACGGCCCTTTACGCCGGCGTCCCACAGAACGCGGTAGCTGCGCGCCTCCTTTTCCGATACGGCGTCGGTGTTGTGCGAGACGCCGAGGAAACCGAATCGCGTCATCACCGCGTACAGTTCGCCGTCGAACCAGTGCCCGTCGAACCGCCGGAGTTCCGGCCAGAAGTCATCGAACGGGTAGTCGGCGGGATCGAGGCGCTCCAGGAAGCCCGCCTCCTTGAGCTGCGCCACGTATTCGGCGTCGGCGTGGATGATGTCGTAGGTGCCGGGTGGTGATTGCGCCATCAGGGCCAGCATCTGGTCGCCGCCCACGTAATATTTCGGCCGGATCTTCACGTTGAAAGTCCGCTCGAACTCCGCCACGGCGTCCGGCTCGCCGTGTCCGTACCAGGCGAGCATGGTCAGCTCGGTCGGCTCCTTCGCGCCGGCGATCCGCGGCATCGACGGTCCCAGCGCCGCCAGGCCCGCCACGGCTCCGCCCGCCCCGAGGACCGTGCGGCGGCTGATGCCGCCCGGTTGCCGGTTGTCTTGCGCGCCCATCGTCGTCTCCTCCCCTGATCGTTGTCGGCGTCCCGCCGGGGACGCACCGGCAGGATGTCGCTGGTTGATCATGCGAACAATTGACCGGTTCTCAAGCCGGCTTGAGATTTTCATCAGGGTGATTTGGCGAATACACGCGCGCGATTGCCCGGCGCCCCTCCCGCGGGAAGGGGTGCCGGGCGTCGCGGTGCGGGCGGGGGTCAGGCGCGCGGGCTGCGGCGGGCGAAGTCCTCGGCGATCTCCTCCATGGTGACAAACCGCACCCCGTCGTGCGCCGTCATGTGCGCGATCAGCCGCTCGTGCATCAGCAGCGCGTGCGGCCGACCGGAGACGTCGGGATGGATGGTCATGGGAAAGACGGCGTAGTCGTGCTCCCGGTAGATCCAGTCGAAATGGTCGCGCCAGATCTCCTCCACCTGGCGGGCGCTGGCGTAGCCCTGGCTGTTCGCCATGGCGGGGATGAACATCAGCGGCGTCATGTCGTCCAGGTGCCAGTTCGCCGGGATCTCGATCAATCCGGTCTCGCGGCCGCGCACCAGCGGCGTCATCCAGTCCGCCGCCGGCCCGGAGTAGTCGATCCGCGTCCAGCGGTCGCCGGTGCGCAGATAGTACGGCCGGCAGTCGTGCTCCATCAGGCTGTGGTCGTAGCGGATGCCCCGCTCCAGCAGCAGGTCCACGCTGTTCTCGCTCATCTCCCACCACGGAGCGACGTAGCCGCGCGGGTGCCGGCCGGAGAGGGCGGTGACCAGGTCGATGGACCGGTCGAGCACGTCCGCCTCCTGCCGGCGGCTCATGGAGAGCGGGTTCTCGTGGGAGTAGCCGTGCAGGCCGATCTCGTGCCCGGCGTCGGCGACGGCGCGGACCTGATCGGGGAAGGTCTCGATGGAATGGCCGGGGATGAACCAGGTGGCGCGGATGTCGTGCCGCCGCAGCAGCTCCAGCAGCCGCGGCACGCCGACCTGTCCGGCGAACAGCCCGCGCGAGATGTCGCGCGGCGAATTCTCCCCGCCGTAGGAGCCGAGCCAGCCCGCCACCGCGTCGAGGTCGATGCCATAGGAAACCAGGATCTCCTTCATCCCGACCTCCCTCAGACGACTTCGAAGTTCAGGTCGGCGGGGGTGAGGCCCTCGCCATTGATGGGCACGATGTCCTGCGGGCAGGCGGACATCGCCACCGTGCACGCCATGTCCGCGCGCAGTTCGAACACGTCGCCCGGCCGCGCGACCGTCGGCAGCCACGCGATCCCGCCGTCCGCCCGGACGGGCGTGTTCATCCAGACGTTCAGCGGGGCGGGCACCGTGCGCACCGGGGTGCCGATGGCGATCATCGCCATGCGCAGATTGTCCGTGCAGTTGTCGTGGTACCCCGCCACGCCGAGTTGGCGGTAGCGGTGCAGGTCGCAGGCGGCGATCAGCGTGTCGTGCACGCCGGGCGAGGTGTCGCGCACCACCGTCAGGATCGGCCGCCGCCGGTTGGTGACCAGGCGGTCACCCTCCCGCACGGTGATGCGCCCGAGTGCGGTGCGCAGGTGCTCCATCGACAGGTGTTCCGTGTCGTCGTCGGCGTTGAAGGCCCAGAGATCGCACACCTGCGTTCCCGCAGTGTTGATGAGGCGCAGCACCTGTCCGGCCGCCAGCCGCACCGCACGGCCCTGACGGGCCGGCAGACGATAGCGGTGGCCGGGTTGCGGAATCCCGGCCGGCGCGATGGCCGACGTGATCGTGTCGTTCAGCCCGTCGGGCTCATTGCCGTATCCGCGGCCGGATTGTGCCGTTCCGTGCATGATCTTTCCTCCCGTCCGTCTCGCGGGCGCCGTGGTCGGGCGGGTCCCGCACCTTGTCCGGCGAACGGTCGCTCCGCCGAGCCCCGGCGGACAATTGAGAATTTTCGCAACCGGGTTGAGGGGGCGCCGCTCAAGGCCGGTTGACCTTTTCTCCATTGCGCTCACCGGACCCGGCGGCGATGAGGTGGGCGACACCGCGCACACCGGAGGAGCCCCATGGCCCCGACATGCCCCGACGGCACCGGTCCGGCCGGCATCCGCGACCTTCTATGCGCCTACCGTGATCCGGGCTCCGGGCTCGATCCGGTCGTGGTGACCGAAGCCGCCCTGGCGCGGGCGGCCGAGCCGGCGCTCGCCGCAACCTTCATCACCCTGACCCCGGAACGCGCCCTGACCGCGGCGCGCGACAGCGCCCGGCGGTACCGCGACGGCCGGCCGCGCGGTCCGCTCGACGGCATTCCCGTGTCGTGGAAGGACCTCTTCGACGTCGCCGGGACGGTCACCACGGCCGGCGCGGCGCTGCGCGCCGGGGCGGCGCCGGCGGACCGCGACAGCGACTGCGTCGTGCGGCTCGACGCGGCCGGGACGGTGTGCATCGGCAAGACCAACCTCAGCGAGTTCGCCTTCTCCGGCCTCGGCCTCAACCCGCATTTCGGGACGCCGCCGAACCCGCACGCCCGTGGCACGCCGGTGGCGCCCGGCGGTTCGTCGTCGGGTGCGGCGGTGTCCGTCGCCGCCGGGGTCGTACCCTGTGCGGTCGGCACCGACACGTCCGGATCGGTTCGCGTCCCCGCCGCCTTCAACGGCCTGATCGGGTTCCGCCCGTCCCGCGGCCGCTATCCGGGGGGTGGCGTGTTCCCGCTGTCACGCACGCTCGACCGCGTCGGCACCATCGCCCGAAGTGTTGCGGACATCATCGCACTGGACCATGCGTTGTACGGCGGCGTCCGGGAGACCGGCGCCGGCACCGGCCGCCCCGACGTAGTGGTGCCGGAGGGCATCATGACCGACGGCATGGCGCCGGCAGTCGCCGCGAACCTGGAAGCGGCGCTCCGGCGCATGGAACGGGCCGGTCACCGGATCGTGCGGCGCCGGGTGGCGGCCGTCGAGACGGCGCACACCCTCATGCGGGAGCACGGGACCATCGTCGCCGCCGAGGCGTACCGGCTGCACCGAGCCATCCTCGATGGTCCGGATGCCGGACGGCTCGATCCGCGCATCCGGGCGCGGCTGGACGCCGGCGCGGACATCCCGGCCGACTCCTACGTCCATCTGTTGACGGAGCGGGAGGGGTTGATCCGGCATCTGGCAGCGGATCTGGACAGCGCGATGCTGGCCTGCGCGACGGTTGTCCACACGGCTCCGCCGCGGGCACCGCTGGAACGGGACGCGGAGGCGTTCGCCCGGGTCAACGCGCTGACCCTGCGCAACACCATGATCGGCAGCTACCTCGACCTTCCGGGTGTGGCGCTGCCGACGGGAACCGACGCAGACGGCCTGCCCACCAGCCTGCTGCTGTCCGCCCCCGCCGGCGATGACGAGCGGCTGCTCGCCGCCATCCGTGCCCTGGAGCGGGCGGGCGCGATGCCGGGAACGGGATGGTTCCGATGACACACCCGGCGACGAAAAGAAATCAAAAGGGAGTAAAAACGTCTGACATTTGATCCGTATCAACGGCGAAGCGCGGGAGCAAGGGTAGTATCACGAAAAAGGGGTAGGCCGGGCAGTCCCGGTGCCGCGTTAACCCGTCATCAACTGGTCAACGCGCAATATCGTCGCAGGTGTTGACTTTCCTTCGTCGTGGAGGCCGGCTATGGACCGGGAACTGACGAGCTTGAAGACCAGCCTGAAGAAAGACTGGAAGCGCTGGTCGCGGGTCGAGCGGGTGGTGGCCGTGATGCTGCTGTTCGCCGCGTCCGCCGCGCTGGGCGGACCGGTGACGCTGGCCCTGCTCTGAGCGGGGGTCAGGCGAGCAGGCTTGCCAGGGCCGTCAGGCCGAACCCCGCCAGCACCGCGCCCGAGGCGCGGTTGATCCACACCATGGCCGCCGGCGTCACGCGATGGCGCACAGCACCAACCCCGGTGCTGAGGCCCAGCCACCACAGGGCCGATCCGAGGAACACCCCCGTCACCAGCGCCACCGCCAGGTGCGTCGCCCCCGCCGGGCCGGCCAGCCCCAGCGCCCCGAACACCGCCACGAAACTGAGGATCGTTGCCGGGTTGGCCAGCGTCAGCATGAACGTGCTCCCATAGGCGCGCAGCAGGCCGCCGGTGTCGCCCACCGCCCGCGCCACCGCAGGACCCGCCGCCGCCGGGGCGGGGCGGGCGCGCAGGGTGGCTATGCCCATCCACAGCAGCATCAACCCGCCGAACAGGCGCAAGCCGCCCTCCCGCCCGATCAGCCAGTCGGACACGGCGGACAGGCCGAAGCCGGCGATGGCGCCGTAGACCGCGTCGGCGCTGGCGGCGCCCAGGCCGGTGGCGAGGCCGTGCACCGGCCCGTCGGCGAGCGTGCGGCGGATGCACAGCAGGCCGATCGGGCCGACGGGTGCGGCGATCGACAGGCCGATGACCAGCCCCTTCACCAGCGGGGCGACGATGTCCATGATCTCTACTCCACCGGCAGGATCGGGGTTTCCTTGGGCGACGACAGGGCGATCACCGTGTGGGACCGGACGACGCCGGGTTGCGCCTTCAGGGTGTTGGCCAGAAAGCGTTCGAGGTCGGCGGTGCCGGCGACGCGCACCTTCAGCAGGTACGACCATTCCCCGGTCACGTGATGGCACTCCTGCACCGCCGGGGCCGCCATCATCGCCGCCCGGAAGGGGGCGTCGTGCTCCGGCCGCTCCAGCAGCACCTGGACGAAGGCCAGCACGTCCAGGCCCAGCGCCCCCGGCGCCACCCGGGCACCCCATCCGGTGATCACGCCGGCCGCCTGCAGCTTCTTCAACCGCTCGTTCACCGCCGACACCGACAAGCCCACGGTCGCTCCGATCTCGGCGTACGAGGCGCGGCCGTCCCTCTGAGCGATATCGGCGATTTTTCTGTCAATGTCGTCCATGGCCGCAAAATATGCCGATCAATGGACGGTTACAAGGATTTTATCCTGAATTCTTCCGCGCTTCGCCCGAGCGGGGCTAAAAATCCCGGGCGCTGCGGCAAAAAATCCGTCTTGCAATGGCGGGGGGGCGACCCATGTTCTGACGGACGTTGTGATTCGGATTGCCGGCCTGCTCCCTCTTGGGGTGCCCAGATCGACGCTACTCCTGGACACAGTCTTCGTGTCGGCCGGCGGCCGGCGCAACCCGCAACATGGAGGGATACGATGCCCGTCGGCACCGTGAAGTGGTTCAACAGCACCAAGGGTTATGGCTTCATTCAGCCGGAGAGCGGCGGCCCGGACGTCTTCGTCCACATCTCCGCGGTGGAGCGCGCCGGTCTGCACGGTCTCAACGAAGGCCAGAAGATTTCCTACGAAGAGCAGCGCGACCCCCGTCGCGGCAAGACTTCGGCGGAGAATCTGAAGGCGGTCTGATCGACCGAACTTCCGGATTTTGGGAGGGCACCAGGAAACTGGTGCCCTTTTGCTGTTGTTTTAAAGGGAGATTCCGATGGCTCGCAAGAAACCGGCGGCGGCGCCTGCCTTCATTCTGTTCGACGTCATCTATGAGGACGGGGCGCGCAGTTCCAACCGCCGGGTGCCCGCCGGCGAACTCGGCGGCCTTGACGGCGACGCGCCGGCCCGCGCCTTCATCGAGGAGCAGGACCGCAAGGTCGCCGAAATGTCCGGCAACCCCCGCGGCCCCATCAAGTCGATCACGCGGTCTCCGGGGCAGTAGGCCTCCGCCCCTACAGCTCTTCAGTGCGGCAGGTCAGGCCCAGGCTTTCGGCGGTGTTGGACACGGCGGCCAGGCAGGGGGTGCGGCGTTCCTCGGGGATCGACACGGCGAAGCGGATGGCATAGCGCTCCCCGTCGGGCTCCGGCAGCGTCTGGGCGTCCAGGCGCACGATGTTGGCGTCGAACTGGGTGAAGATCTCCGACATGCGCGCGATCAGGCCGGGCTGGTCGCCGCCGCTGACCTCCACCCGGTGGGTGACGCGGCCCAGCGGCCCGGGGGCCGGATCGAAGGCGAAGGCGGTGACCCGCACCTGCGCGTCCGCCAGTTCCGGCAGGTCTGCCAGGTCCTCCTGCAAGGCCGCCAGGTCGAGGGTGCCGGGCAGTTCGCACACCGCCGTGAACTCCGCCCCGCGACCCAGCACCGTGAACGACGCGTCGCGCAGGTTGACGCCGTTGTCGAACAGCGTTCCCGTGATCGCCGACACCAGCCCGACCCGGTCGGGTCCCATCGTAGACACCTGCGCCAGCGTTCCCACACCCGCCTCCCTCAGCCTGTTCGTTCAAAGGGGGAAGGTACGCCGGCCGGGGCCGGTGGCCAACCCCCTCTAAATCGTGACCGGGATGGGCGTTCAGGCGCCCAACCGGCTGAACTCGTCCTTGCCGGCGCCGCAGCGCGGGCAGTACCAGTCGTCGGGCAGGTCCTGGAAGGCGGTTCCCGGCGGGACGCCGCTGTCGGGATCCCCCTCCATGGGGTCGTAGGTGTAGCCGGGGCATTCGCCGGACCGGCAGCGCCAGAGCTCCTTCAGCCGCGGGTCGGCGGCGGCTGCGGCGCTCCGGGCAAGAGGGGCGAGGATGCCGGCGGCCACCAGGCCGAGGGCGATGCGCAGGATCGCGCGCCGTCCCGGCCGCGGTCCGGTGGCGATGGTCGCCATGGGGACGTCTCCATCCGTCGCAAGTGCCGAACGCCCGCAGTATAGCGGCAGCGGCATCAGCGGGCGACGGCAACGGATGCTTCCTGTTGTCGCGGCGGATAATCGTGAACTGTCACGACATATTCATGGAATATTCACATGGCCGGTGCGAATACGTGCCGCTTGCTACGCCTGCGGCACAGGCGCAGCATTCGACCGATCATCCGGGATGAAGGGGAAGGGAAACGACGATGGGGCGCACGCTGGTCGGCGTTGTGTTCGGCGGGATGATGTGGCTGGCGTCGGGCGCCGCGACGGCGCAGGACGCCGACCCGTTGCGCGGCTTCAACGTGTGGGCGGACGATTTCAACCGCGTGGTCGGCACCTTTGCCGTCGCCCCGGTGATGGAGGCGGTGCGCAGCCTGCCGCCCGTCGGCCGGTCCGTGGCGGGCAACCTGCATGCCAACCTCACCGAACCGGTGAGCGCGCTGAGCTGGGGTCTGTCGGGCGACGCGGCCAACGCCGGCCGCTCGCTGTTGCGCTTCACCGTCAACTCCACCGCCGGCCTGCTGGGCGCCTTCGACGTGGCCGATGCGATGGGCGTGCCGCGGAACAAGCGGTACTTCTCCGAAGGCGTGTGCGCGCTGGGGGTTCCGGCCGGGCCCTATCTGGTGGTGCCCGGTGTCGGCCCGTCCACCCTGACGGTGACCGCCGCCGCGCTGACGGTGATGCTCGGCTCCACCTACGCGCTGAGCTTCATCTCGCTGGAGCTGGCGCTGGCCAGTGTCGGCCTCGACCTGGTCGCCTCGGCCGCCGCCCTGGAGAGCCTGGCCGGCTCCGAGGCCGGCCCCGACCTCGGCGACCGCGAACGCCGGCTTTTCATGAACTATGTGGAACGGGCGGGGTGCCCGGTGGAGTGATACGGTTTCCGCCTGAAGGCTTCAACCGAATGCCCCTTTCAATGAAGGCCTGCGGCCTTCATCTGTCGGGTTCAACGGCTTCCAACAGATCCTACGGATCTGCCGGAAGCCGTATGATACGGTCGGCGGCGCGGGTCAGGCCGCGGTGCCGCCGACGGTGAGGCCATCCAGGCGCAACGTGGGCTGGCCGACGCCCACGGGCACGCCCTGGCCGTCCTTGCCGCAGGTGCCGATGCCCGGATCCAGGCGGCTGTCGTTGCCGATCATGGCGACCCGGGTCAGCGAGTCCGGGCCGTTGCCGATCAGCGTGGCGCCCTTGACCGGCGCTCCCAGCTTGCCGTCCTCGATCAGGTACGCCTCGGAGGCGGAGAAGACGAACTTGCCCGAGGTGATGTCCACCTGGCCGCCGCCGAAGTTCTTGGCGTAAAGGCCCTTGCGGACCGAGGCGATGATCTCCTCCGGCGTGTGGCTGCCCGAGCGCATCACCGTGTTGGTCATGCGCGGCATCGGATGGTGGGCGAAGCTCTGACGCCGGCCGTTGCCGGTGGGGCGCATGCCCATCAGGCGGGCGTTCATGCGGTCCTGCATGTAGCCCACAAGGATGCCGTCCTCGATCAGGGTCGTGCACTGACCGGGCGTGCCCTCGTCATCCACGGTGATGGCGCCGCGGGAATGCTCGATGGTGCCGTCGTCGACCACGGTGACGCCGGGCGACGCGACGCGCTGCCCCATCAGGCCGGCGAAGGCCGATGTCTTCTTGCGGTTGAAGTCGCCCTCCAGTCCGTGGCCGATGGCCTCGTGCAGCAGGATGCCCGGCCAGCCCGGACCCAGCACCACGGTCATCTCGCCGGCCGGCGCGGCCACGGAGTCGAGGTTGACCAGGGCCTGGCGCAGCGCCTCGTCGACGAAGCCCTGCCAGGTTTCCGGCTGCATGTAGTGGTCGTAGCGCACGCGGCCGCCACCGCCGTAGCTGCCGTGCTCCATCTTGTCGCCGTCGGCGACGACCACCGACACGGACAGGCGCACCAGCGGCCGCAGGTCGGCCACCCGCACGCCGTCGCCGCGCAGGATCTGCACCGCCTGCCATTCCCCGCTGATGGAGCAGCTCACCTGGCGCACCCGCGGGTCGCGGGAGCGGGCGTAGGCGTCGATGGCCGCCAGCAGCTTCACCTTCGCCTCGAACTCCACCGCGTGCAGCGGGTTGTCGGGAATGTAGAGGGCGCGGTTGGTGCCGGTGGGCGGCTCGGCGACGGTGCCGCCATGGCCGGACCGAACAGCGCGCACGGTGTCGGCGGCGCGGCGCATGGCGTCCTCCGACAGCGTGGAGGCATGGGCGTAACCCGTTGCCTCGTCGGCGATGGCGCGCAGGCCGAATCCCTGGGTGGTGTCGAAGCTCGCCGCCTTCAACTTCCCGTCGTCCCAGCCCAGGCTCTCGGACTGGGCGTATTCCAGATAGAGTTCGCCGTCGTCGGCGCCCTTGAGCGCATCGGCGACGAGCCCCTCGACCCGGGGGCGGTCCAGGCCGGCGCGGTTGAAGAACAGGTCATCGGTGACGGCGAGGGCGCTCATGCTTGCTCCGGAGTCTCGGGCTCGACGAAAGATCCGCGTGCGGGGGAGACGCGGGCGATGCGCTCGCACCCGCCGCCGGGATGTGGTCTATAGTGTGGCGTGCCGATGCCGGCCCGGCAAGGCCGGGGTAACCGAAGGAACAGGGTGGGGGCGGGGGTGAGCGCGGACGACACGACCGAAACGACGGCCTTTCCCGGCCGGATCACCCCCCTGGCGGCCACCCGCCGCCCGTTGCGCGAGCACACCCTGCGGGTGACCCTGACCAACGAGGTGCACGCCCGCCCGCCCGAGGCGTTGAGCGCGCCGGTGCGGGCCTCCACCCTGGCCATGCTGTCGGGCGAAACAGCGGGGGAGCTGGAACGCCGCTACCTCGCCCGCCTGTGCGAATGGGCCGGGGCACCGCCGCCGTCGCGCGGCGCCACCCACCACAGCGGCGATTTCGGCAGCTTCCGCCTGAAGTGGGAACGCCACACGGAGTTCTCCACCTACACGGTGTTCCGCCCCGGCGCCGTCGGCGATCCCTTTGCCGAGCCCGCCCTGGACGCCCTGCCGGACGACTGGCTGGCCGGGCTGCCCGGCGAACTGATGGTCGGCGTCCACATCGCCGTCCTCGATCGCGACACGGCCGAGCCGTCGCCCGGCCAGCTTGCCGCCCTGTTCGGTTCCGACAACTACGTGGGTGCCCGCATCTCCGGCGGGGCGGGGGCGGCGTGGACCGACTTCCGCATCCACGGCGACGGCTTCTCGCGGGTGCTGCTGCACGACCGGTCGCTGACCGTGCGGCAGACCGGCCGCGTCGTCCAGCGCCTGCTGGAGATCGAGACCTACCGGGTGATGGCGCTGCTGGCCCTGCCGGTGGCGCGCGAGGTGCTGCCGCGCATCGGGACCATCGAAACGGAACTGGCGGCGCTGACCGCCCGCACCCCGGCCCTGAAGGGGCTGGAGGACGAGCGTGACGTGCTCGACCGGCTGACCCGCCTGTCGGCCCAGACCGAGCAGATCGCCGCCGAGACGTCCTATCGCTTCGGCGCGGCGCGCGCCTACTACGACATCGTGGAGCGCCGCATCGCTGAACTGCGCGAAGCGCGCATCGAGGGCACGCCGCCCATTGCCGAGTTCATGGACCGCCGCCTCGCCCCGGCCATCCGCACCTGCGAGGCGGTGCAGTTGCGGCTGGAGTCGCTGTCCCAGCGCCTGGCACGCGCCAGCAACCTGCTGCGCACCCGGGTGGAGATCGCGGTGGAAGGCCAGAACGCCGAACTGCTGAAGTCCATGGACCGCCGCGCCGACCTTCAGCTCCGCCTGCAGGAAACCGTCGAGGGCCTGTCGGTGGTCGCCATCAGCTATTACCTGATCGGCATCGTCGGCTATGCCGCCAAGGCACTGAAGGGGGCAGGCTGGAAGGTCGATCCCGACCTGCTGGTCGGCTTGATGATCCCGGTGGTGCTGGGGTTCGTGTGGATCGGCGTGCGCCGCATCCGCAAGGCGCTGACCGGCGGCAAACACTGACGGCGCACGACGACACCCCCGCGGGTTGCCCCGCGGGGGTGTCGCCCACCGATTCCCGAAGGGACGGTTACTGCGCGCCGGCCGGCGGGACGGCGCCCGGAGAAGCGCCCGGGGCCGCCGGGGCGGCGTCGCGCTGACGGTTCAGCGAGGTGGTGGTGTCCGAGTACTCGAACTGCTCCATCTCGCGGAACTGGTCCCGGGTGACGCCGCTGAGCATGACGCGCTCCTCGGCCGCATCCCAGGTGGCGCTGGAGTAATCGACGGCGACCTGGCGCTCGCCGATGCCCAGGAAGCCGCCCGAGGAGATGACGAGTTGCTGGGCGTTGCCGGAGGCATCGAGGATGACGTCCTCCACCTCGCCCAGATCCTCGCCATCGGCGCCGACCACGTTGGCACCCAGCATCTGGTCGGCGCTGGCCGCGCCGGCGCCCGCCGTGGCGGCGGAATCGGTGGCCATGGTGCCGGTCCCCATGGTGTCCGTGCCGGCCGTCGGGCTGTCGGTGGTCACGGTGCCGGTGGCGGCGGTGTCGTCCATCGGCTCCACCGTCACGTCCGCGCCCTCTTCGACCTGGACGTTCACGTCGGCATCATTGCGGGCGGAATCCGCCTCGTTCTCGATCACCTGCGGCTGGGCGGCGGGGTCGGTCGCCATCGTATCCGTCCCGGTGGCCTGCGCATAGGCGGCGCCGGTCATGAGCGCCAGCACGGACGCCGCCGTGATCAGTTCCCTCCGCATCGTAAACTCCTTTCGGTGTGCTTGAGCGTTGCCAGTGGCACGGGGAACAACACCGTCGGAAGCCGATCCATTCACCGCGCAGCCCGTCTCTTTGGGGGCACCTCCTTGTGATGCACAAGAAACGGTCAAGACGCGAGCCAGGAGGGTTGCTCCGGCACGACTATCGTGCCGGCGGCGCTCAGGCTTATCTTTTCTTGTGTGGCAGTGTCCACGTCTTCCAGGCGCAGAAGGGCGAGCGCACGATTGTCACAGGTGCTGCGAATCTCGCCCACCGCCTTGTCGCCCAGCGTCACCGGCGTGCCGGGGTCCGGCGGGGTGCCCTCCAGGACAACCGGGAACAGGCGCTTGCGGATCAGGGCGCGGTATCGCGTGCGCGCCGTCAGTTCCTGACCCATGTAGCAACCCTTGTCCCAGGAGATGGCGTTGAGCGCGTCGAGGTTGTTCTCCAGCGGGATGGCCTTCTCGATCTCCAGGTCCCGGCTGCCGTCGGGCACGCCCTGGCGCAGCCGCAGGGTGTCGTAGACGGTGAAGGGCGCCGGTGCGAACCCGGCGTCGGCCAGGGCGTCCAGGGCGTCGCGGGGCAGCAGGGCGCGCACCCCCAGCGCCGGCAGGCGCGGGTCGGTGAAGACGAGACCGCCGGCGAAGGGGCGCGCCGCCCCCGCCTCGGCCGGCAGACCCAGGCGCTCCGCCGCGCCATCCCCGAAGGCCACGGCGACGGCGAGGCGGTCGGTGCGATCCTCCAGGGTGATTTTGGACCGCAGCTTGTACATCTTCAGCCGGCGCAGCAGGTCGTCCCGTCGCGCCGCTTCCACGTCCAGCAGCAGGGCGTCGTCGCCGGCCGCCAGGAAGAAGTCGTGCAGGTACTTGCCCTGGGCGGTGAGGAAGAGGGTGTAGATCACCCGGTCCGGCGCCACCCGGCGGACGTCGTTGGACACCAGCCCCTGAAGGAAACCGCTCCGGTCCTCGCCGCCCACCGCCAGCACGCCGCGCTGATCCAGGATCGTGTAGCCGGCCGCCGTGCCCATCGTTCTCTCCCTCATTAGGATGACTCCGCGCCCAAAGGTGTGCGACGGCCGGCGCCGGGACAAGGGGCGTGTCGCCCTTGCCCCCCGGCGCGCACGCGCGCTGCGCGTGGGTGTTGACGGACGCCCCGCGCCCCGGCCTACTGTGCACACGCGCACCGGCACGCCGCCGGCGTCGCCGCAGCCCGCCCGCCATCCTCCGGACCCCTGCCGCCCCTTGACAGACACCGTCACGCCCCGGCTCGCGCTCCGCGGCATCACCAAGCGGTTTCCCGGCTGCCTCGCCAACGACGCGGTGGACCTGACGCTGCTGCCCGGCGAGATCCACGCCCTGCTCGGCGAGAACGGGGCGGGAAAGAGCACGCTGGTCAAGATCATCTACGGCATCCAGCACGCCGACTCCGGGTCCATGCTGTGGGAAGGTGCGCCGGTGTCGGTGGCCGACCCGGCGGCGGCGCGCCGCCTGGGCATCGGTATGGTGTTCCAGCACTTTTCGCTGTTCGACACGCTGACGGTGGCTGAGAACATCGCACTCGGCCTCGACGACGCCGGACCGATGAAGGCGCTGGAGGGCCGAATCCGCGCGGTGTCGGAGCGCTACGGCCTGGCCCTCGACCCGCAGCGCCACGTCTTCGACCTGTCGGTGGGCGAGCGGCAGCGGGTGGAGATCGTGCGCTGCCTGCTGCAGGATCCCCGCCTTCTCATCATGGACGAGCCCACCTCGGTGCTGACCCCGCAGGAGGTCGGCAAGCTGTTCGAGACGCTGCGGCGCCTTGCCGCGGAAGGGCGCACCATCCTGTACATCTCCCACAAGCTGGAGGAGATCCGCGCCCTGTGCGACGGCGCCACGGTGCTGCGCGGCGGCCGGGTCGTGGCGGCCTGCGACCCGCGCGCCCGCACCGCCCGCGAACTGGCGGAGATGATGATCGGCGAGGAGCTGACCGCGCCGGAGCGCGCGCCGCAGGTCGCCGGGGCCGACGGGACGGCGCTGCGGCTGGAGGTGCGTCACCTCTCCACCACCACCGACAATCCCTTCGCCACAAACCTGAAGGACGTGTCGTTCGCCGTGCGGCCGGGGGAGATCCTGGGCATCGCCGGCGTCGCCGGCAACGGCCAGGCGGAGCTGCTGGCCTCCCTGTCGGGGGAGCTGCCCGCCGCCGACCAGGGGGCGGTGCTGATCGACGGCCGCGCCGTCGGGCACCTGGGGCCGCGCGGGCGGCGCGACCTCGGCCTCGCTTTCGTGCCGGAGGAACGGCTGGGCCGCGGCGCGGTGCCGGAGCTGAGCCTGTCGGAGAACGCGCTGCTGTCGGGCTATGCGCGCGAGCGGCTGGTGCGCCGGGGCCTGGTCCATTTCGGCCGTGCCCGCGGCTTCGCCGAACGCATCATCGACCTGTTCGACGTGGTCGCCCACGGCCACCGGGCGGAGGCGCGGTCCCTGTCGGGCGGCAATCTCCAGAAGTTCATCATCGGCCGCGAAATCCTGCAGAAGCCGAAGCTGCTGGTCGTCGGCCAGCCCACCTGGGGCGTCGACGCCGGTGCGGCCGCGGCCATCCACCAGGCGCTGATCGACCTGGCGCGCGGCGGAACCGCGGTGCTGGTGGTCAGCCAGGACCTGGACGAACTGTTCGTGCTGAGCGACCGCATCGCCGTGCTGTTCCACGGCCGTCTGTCGGAAAGCCGGCCGACCCACAGCACCACGGTGGAGGAGATCGGCCTGCTGATGGGCGGCCTGTTCGGCACCGCCACGGACGAGGAGGAACGATGACGGAGCCGCGGGCATGAGCCTCGTGCGATTGGAGGCGCGCGGCCGCGCGTCGCCGGCCATGGTCTATCTGACGCCGCTGCTGGCGGTCGGTCTGACCCTGGCCAGCGGCTTCGTGCTGTTCGGCCTGATGGGCTTCGACCCGCTGCGCGCCCTCCATGCCTTCTTCGTGCAGCCGGTCAGCAGCGTGCGCGGGATCGGCGAGCTGGTGGTCAAGGCGACTCCCCTGGTGCTGATCGCGGTGGGGCTGGCCATCGGCTTCCGTGCCAACGTCTGGAACATCGGGGCGGAGGGGCAGCTCACGCTCGGCGCCGTCACCGGCGGCGGGGTGGCGCTGGCCTTCTACGGGGACGGCGGCTGGTGGCTGTTGCCGCTGATGATCCTGGCCGGCATCGCCGGCGGCATGCTGTGGGCGGCCATCCCGGCGCTGCTGCGCACCCGCTTCAACGCCAGCGAGATCCTGACCAGCCTGATGCTGACCTACGTGGCGGTGCTGCTGCTGCAATTCCTGGTGCACGGCGTGTACCGGGACCCGGACGGCTACTCGTTCCCCGAATCACGGCTGTTTGAGGACGACGCGCTGCTGCCGGTGATCGTGTCGGGCACGCGCATCCACCTCGGCGCCCTGTTCGCCCTGCTGGCGGTGGCGGCGGGCTGGGTGCTGATCGCCCGCACCTTCATCGGCTTCCAGATCCGCGTCATCGGTCTGACGCCCGCCGCGGCGGGCTACGCCGGCTTCAACGAGAAGCGCATCATCTGGCTGACCCTGCTGATCTCCGGCGGGCTGGCCGGGTTGGCCGGGCTGGGCGAGGTGGCGGGGCCCATCGGCCAGATCACACCCACGGTGTCGCCCGGCTACGGCTTCACGGCGATCATCGTCGCCTTCCTGGGGCGGCTGCACCCGGTGGGCATCCTGCTGGCCGCGCTGCTGATGGCCCTGTCCTTCATCGGCGGCGAGGCGGCGCAGATCGCCATGGGCCTGCCCAAGGCGATCACCGGGGTGTTCCAGGGCATGCTGCTGTTCTTCCTGCTGGCCTGCGACGTGCTGATCCGCTACCGCGTGCGCTTCGGCCGGCGGAGGGCCGCGGCATGACCGACCTGCTGATCCTCGGGCCGGTGATCGGCTCCATGATCGTCGCCGCCACGCCGCTGCTCTACGCTGCGCTGGGCGAACTGGTCGTGGAGAAATCGGGCGTCCTGAACCTGGGCGTCGAGGGGCTGATGCTGACCGGTGCCGTGTGCGGATTCGCCGCCGGCTATTCCAGCGGCAGCCTGGTCGTCGGCGTCGTCGGGGGCGCGCTGGCCGGGGCGCTGCTGGGGGCGCTGTTCGGGCTGCTCGTCCTGTTCCTGATGACCAACCAGGTGGCGACCGGGCTGGCCCTGACCCTGTTCGGGGTCGGGCTGTCGGCGCTGATCGGGCAGGGCTATGTGGGCATTCCCATGTCGAAGGCCGGGGTGATCCGCATCCCCGTGCTGTCGGACCTGCCGATCCTGGGGCCGGCCCTGTTCGCCCACGACGCGCTGGTCTATCTGGGGCTGCTGGCGGTCCCGGCGGTCGCCTGGTTCCTCTACCGCACGCGCGCCGGGCTGGTGCTGCGGGCGGTGGGCGAGAACCACGCGGCCGCCCACGCGCTCGGCTACAAGGTGCTGCGCATCAGGTTCCTGGCCATTCTTTTCGGGGGCGCAATGAGCGGTATTGCGGGCGCCTACCTGTCGCTTATGTATACGCCCATGTGGGCGGAGAACATGACCGCGGGGCGCGGCTGGATCGCGCTGGCGCTGGTGGTGTTCGCGACGTGGCGGCCGGGCCGGGTGCTGGTGGGGGCCTGGCTGTTCGGCGGCGTGACGATCATGCAGCTCCACGTCCAGGGGCTGGGGTTCGCGGTTCCGTCGCAACTCTTGTCCATGCTGCCCTATCTGGCTACCGTCGTCGTCCTGGTGGCGATCTCGCGGGATGTCACCCGCATCCGCCTGAACGCGCCGGCCAGCCTGGGCAAGATATTCCATCCGGACGCCTGACGGCGTCCGGCGGTTACACAACGGGTGTCAATCGGACCTTCGGGACCGAACAATCAGGGAGCACAACCGTGAACAGACGGACGTTCGGGAAGACCATCCTCGGCCTTACGGCGGCCGCGGTCGCGCTTTCGTTCGGCATCGGCGGCTTCGCCGGCGCCGTGGCGGCTCAGGACAAGCTGAAGGTCGGCTTCGTCTACGTGGGGCCGGTCAGCGACCACGGCTACAGCTATCAGCACGACGTCGGCCGCCGTGCGGTGGAGGAGGCGCTGGGCGACAAGGTGACCACGACCTTCGTCGAGAACGTGCCCGAGGGCGCGGACGCCGAGCGCGTCATCGACCAGCTTGCCGCCTCGGGCCACGGCCTGATCTTCACCACCTCCTTCGGCTTCATGAACCCGACGCTGAAGGTGGCCAAGCGCTACCCGAACGTGAAGTTCGAGCACGCCACCGGCTACAAGCGCGACGCCAACGTCGCCACCTATTCCGCTCGCTTCTACGAGGGCCGCACCATCGCCGGCGAGATCGCCGGCAAGATGACGAAGAGCAACGTCATCGGCTACATCGCCTCGTTCCCTATTCCCGAGGTGGTCGGCGGCATCAATGCCTTCACCATCGCCCTGCGCAAGGTGAACCCCGAGGCGCAGGTGCGCGTGGTGTGGGTGAACTCCTGGTACGATCCGCCGAAGGAGGCGGAGGCGGCCAAGGCGCTGCTCGACCAGAGCGCCGACGTGATCGTCCAGCACACCGACAGCCCGGCGCCCATCCAGGTGGCCGAGCAAGCCGGCAAATGGGCGGTCGGCCAGTCCTCCGACATGACCCGCTTCGGTCCGAAGGCGCACCTGACCGCCATCGTCGACGACTGGAACGGCTATTACATCGACCGGGTCAAGGCGGTGCTCGACGGCACCTGGCAGCCCATCGACACCTGGGGCGGCCTGAAGGACAAGATGCTGTTCATGGCCCCCTACAACCCCGCCATCCCCGGCGACGTGGTGGAGATGGTCGAGAAGACCCGCGTCGACATCATGGAGGGCCGCCGCCATTCCTTCGACGGTCCGGTCAAGGACCAGTCCGGCAAGGTCGTCATCGCCGAGGGCAAGCACGCCAGCGACGAGGAGATCCTGAAGATGGACTGGTTCGTCGAGGGCGTGGTCGGCAAGCTGCCGAAGTAATACGGGGCGTGCCGCATTGCGGCAATGCGTCGACGCACTCCTCCCCCGCCTATGGCGGGGGAGGAAAGGGCCGGACCGCAGGTTGAGAAGGCGGGGTCGAGGCCGCACAATGCTTGCGAGACCTTGCCCCACGCGCCCGCTTTGCGGGTTCCTCCCTTTCCCGTCATAGGCAAGGGAGGGCAATTTAAGCGCTGCTTCCATGAGCGGGTCACCCCGCGTCCGGCTTGCCCGGCCGGTTGAACAGGTAGGGCACGAAGCTGCGGTGGCGCTCGTCCACCGAGATCTGGCTGCCGATGGGCGGGAACGCGCGCTGCTGGCAGTCGGTGCGTTCGCAGATGCGGCAGTTGACGCCGATGGGTTCGGCGGCGTCCTCGTCGGAGATGTCGATGCCGGCGGAATAGACCAGTTCGTGGGCATGGCTCGCCTCGCAGCCGAGACCGACGGCGAAGCGGCGCGAGGGGAGGCGATAGGCGCCGGCCCGCTTGGTCACCGTGCGGGCGATGCCGATGTAGGTGGTGCGGTCGGGCATGCGGGCGAACTGCACCAGGATCTTGCCCGGCTGGGCGAAGGCTTCGTGCACGTTCCACAAGGGGCAGGCGCCGCCGAAACGGGCGAAGTGGAAGCGGGTGGCGGAGTGGCGCTTGGTGATGTTGCCCGCCATGTCCACGCGCACGAAGTAGAAGGGCACGCCGCGCGCCCCCGGCCGTTGCAGGGTGGACAGCCGGTGGCACACCTGTTCGAAGCTGGCGCCGAAGCGGCTTTGCAACTGCTCCACGTCGTGGCGCAGGGCCCGCGCCTCGTGCAGGAACGGCCGGTAGGGCATGACCAGCGCCCCGGCGAAGTAGTTGGCCAGCCCCACCCGGCAGATCGACTTGGCGTCTTCGCTGGAGAAGCTGGCCCTGGCGACGATGTCCTCGATGATCTCGCCGTGCCCCAGCAGCGCGATCTGGTGGGCGAGCTGGAAGGCCCGGCTCGGCCCGTTCAGCAGCGCGGACAGGCGCAGCGTCCCCGTCGTCTCGTCGTAACGGCGCATGGCGGTGTCGTCCGGCCCGCCGTCGGCCACCACCTTGACCCGCACGTCGTGGCGGCGCTTGAGGTAGGCGGCGAGGTCGGCCGCCAGTTCGCCGGAGCGCAGCCCCTCGGTCTCCCACAGCCGTTCCGCCGCCTCGTCCAGCGGACCCACGTAGTTGTTGCAGTAATGGAAGTAGTCCCGCACCTCCTCGTAGGGGAACTGCGCCCCGGTGAGGTCGCCGCCGGGATCGGGGTGGGCCAGGCTATCGGCCAGGGACTGCACCCGCTCGTGCAGCTTCTGGTACGCCTGGTGCAACACGAGCACGCGGCGCGCCAGCTCCGGTGAGGCGTTGACCACGCCGCGCAGTTCCGACCTGCCGAGCGGCGCACCCCCCAGCAGCGGATCGGCCAGGGACTCGCGCAGGTCGGACACGAGGCGGGCCTCCTCGTCCTCGATGAAGTTGGTCAGCTCCACCTCGAAGGTGTTGGTCACCTTCAGCAGCACCGCCAGCGTCAGGGGCCGCTGGTTGTTCTCCAACTGATTGAGGTAGCTGGGCGACAGCCCCAGCGTCGCGGCCAGCGCCGCCTGAGTCAGGCCGCGCTGCTCGCGCAGGCGGCGCAGCTTGTACCCGAGATAGAGCTTCTTCTGCATCGTCCCCTTCGCAACCGTTGCAAACCATATTCCGCGTTTGCGAAGGAATTTGCAACTTCGCACTTTTTTGCCGGGACCAGCGTTGCCCCATTGCGAATCTTGTGAATAATTCGCGCGTTCCGGGGGGAATCGCCGTGTGCGTCCGCGTCACCCCGCGACAAGACGGGGGCGCGGATGCTCCTGCGGCAGGTCTTCAATCTTGGGAATCCGCTGATGCAAGAGATTCTGGCGAAGTTGGACGCGATGCGCTCCGCCGCCCGCCTGGGCGGCGGCGAGAAGCGCATCGCCGCGCAGCATGGCAAGGGCAAGCTGACGGCGCGCGAGCGCATCGAGCTGTTCCTCGACGAAGGGTCCTTCGAAGAGTGGGACATGTTCGTCGAGCACCGCTGCATCGACTTCGGCATGGAGACCCAGAAGGTGCCCGGCGACGGCGTCGTCACCGGTTACGGCACCGTCAACGGCCGCCTCGTTTTCGTCTTCAGCCAGGACTTCACGGTGTTCGGCGGCTCCCTGTCCGAGGCGCACGCCGAGAAGATCTGCAAGATGATGGACCAGGCCATGAAGGTCGGGGCCCCCGTCATCGGCCTGAACGACAGCGGCGGTGCGCGCATCCAGGAGGGCGTGGCGTCGCTGGGCGGCTACGCCGAGGTGTTCCAGCGCAACGTCATGGCGTCGGGCGTCGTCCCGCAGATCTCGCTGATCATGGGGCCGTGCGCCGGCGGTGCGGTGTACTCGCCGGCCATGACCGACTTCATCTTCATGGTGAAGGACAGCTCCTACATGTTCGTGACCGGCCCGGACGTGGTGAAGACCGTCACCCACGAGGTCGTCACCGCCGAGGAACTGGGCGGTGCGGTCACCCACACGGGCAAGTCCGGCGTCGCCGACCTGGCGTTCGAGAACGACGTGGAGGCGCTGCTGCAACTGCGCCGCTTCGTGGATTTCCTGCCGGCGTCCAACAAGGAGCAGCCGCCGGAGCTGCCCTGCACCGACCCGCTCGACCGTGACGACGCCTCGCTCGACACGCTGGTGCCGGAGAACCCGAACAAGCCCTACGACATGAAGGAGCTGCTGCTGAAGGTGGTCGACGAGGGCGACTTCTTCGAATTGCAGCCCGACTATGCGAAGAACATCATCATCGGCTTCGGCCGCATGAACGGCTCCACCGTCGGCTTCGTCGCCAACCAGCCGATGGTGCTGGCGGGCTGCCTGGACATCGACAGCTCGCGCAAGGCGGCGCGCTTCGTGCGCTTCTGCGACGCCTTCAACATTCCCATCGTCACCTTCGTCGACGTCCCCGGCTTCATGCCCGGCACGACGCAGGAGTACGGCGGTATCATCAAGCACGGCGCCAAGCTGCTGTTCGCCTACGCCGAGGCGACGGTGCCCAAGGTCACGGTCATCACCCGCAAGGCCTATGGCGGCGCCTACGACGTGATGGCGTCCAAGCACCTGCGCGGCGACGTCAACTTCGCGTGGCCGTCGGCCGAGATCGCGGTCATGGGCCCGAAGGGCGCGGTGGAGATCATCTTCCGCTCCGACATCGGCGACCCGGGCAAGATCGAGGCGCGCACCGAGGAGTACCGGCAGAAGTTCGCCAATCCCTTCGTCGCGGCGTCGCGCGGCTACATCGACGACGTCATCATGCCGCACGGCACCCGGCGGCGCATCTGCAAGGCGCTGGCCATGCTGAAGAACAAGGCTCTTCAGAACCCGTGGCGCAAGCACGACAACATCCCGCTGTGAGGTCGGCGACCATGTTCTCCAAGATTCTCATCGCCAACCGCGGCGAGATCGCCTGCCGCGTCATCCGCACCTGCCGCCGCATGGGCATCAGGACGGTGGCGGTTTATTCCGACGCCGACAAGAACGCCCTGCACGTGGAAATGGCCGACGAGGCCGTCCACATCGGCCCGCCGCCCTCGGCGCAGAGCTATTTGCAGATCGCGCGCATCGTCGAGGCGTGCCGCCGCACCGGCGCGCAGGCGGTGCACCCCGGCTATGGCTTCCTGTCCGAGAAGCAGGAGTTCCAGAAGGCGCTGGCCGAGGCGGGGGTGACCTTCATCGGCCCCGACGCCCACGCCATCCACGCCATGGGCGACAAGATCGAGTCGAAGAAGCTGGCCAAGCAGGCCGGCGTGTCGACCGTGCCCGGCTATCTCGGCGTCATCGCCGATCCCGACGAGGCGGCCGCCATCGCCCGTGACATCGGCTACCCCGTGATGATCAAGGCGTCGGCGGGCGGCGGCGGCAAGGGCATGCGCATCGCCTGGAACGACGAGGAGGCCCGCGAGGGCTTCGTCTCGGCGCAGAACGAGGCGCGCTCCAGCTTCGCCGACGACCGGGTGTTCGTCGAGAAGTACGTCCAGCAGCCGCGCCACATCGAGATCCAGGTGCTGGCCGACGGCAAGGGCAACGCCATCTACCTGGGCGAGCGCGAGTGCTCGATCCAGCGCCGCCACCAGAAGGTGATCGAGGAGGCGCCCTCGCCCTTCCTGGACCCCTCCACCCGCAAGGCCATGGGCGAGCAGGCGGTGGCGCTGGCCAAGGCGGTGGACTACAAGTCGGCCGGGACGGTGGAATTCATCGTCGACGCCCAGCGCAACTTCTACTTCCTGGAGATGAACACCCGCCTGCAGGTGGAGCATCCCGTGACCGAGCTGGTCACCGGTCTCGACCTGGTGGAGCAGATGATCCGCATCGCCGCCGGCGAGCCGCTGACCATCCGCCAGGAGGACGTGCGCCTGAATGGCTGGGCCATCGAGGCCCGCGTCTACGCCGAGGACCCGTTCCGCAACTTCCTGCCGTCCACCGGCCGCCTCACCCATTACGTCCCGCCGACCGACGACCCGCACGTGCGCGTCGACACCGGCGTGTTCGAGGGCGGCGAGATCTCCATGTTCTACGACCCCATGATCGCCAAGCTGTGCACCTGGGGGTCGACCCGCGACAGCGCCATCCTGCGCATGCGCGAGGCGCTGGACCAGTATTACATCCGCGGCGTCAGCCACAACATCCCCTTCCTGGCGGCGCTGATGGCGCACCAGCGCTTCGTCGAGGGCCGGCTGACCACCAATTTCATCGCCGAGGAGTATCCGGACGGCTTCCACGCCGGCGACCTGCCGCCCGAGGATCCCGCCTATCTGGTCGCCATCGCCGCGGTGATCCACCGCTGCCTGTACGACCGCAACATCGCCATCAGCGGCCGGATGCCGGGTGCGACGGCGCGGGTGCGGTCCGACTGGGTGGTGGTGCTGGACGGCACGCAGCACCCCGTGCATGTGGAGCCCACCTCCGACAGCCCGCGGCGCATCGGCTATCTGGTCAGCGTCGACGGCCGGCAGCACACGGTGTGGAGCGACTGGTGCATCGGCCAGCCGCTGTTCCGCGGCACCATCAACGGCCACCACGTGTGCGTCCAGATCGACCGCGAGGGCATCGGCTACAAGCTGATCCACAACGGCTCGCAGGCCCTGATCAAGGTGCTGACGCCGCGCGCGGCGCAGTTCGACGCGCTGATGCCGGTCAAGGCGCCGCCGGACATGTCGAAGTACCTGCTGTCGCCGATGCCCGGCCTGCTGGTCTCGCTGGCCGTGGCCGAGGGCCAGGAGATCAAGGCGGGCGAAGTGCTGGCCGTGGTCGAGGCCATGAAGATGGAGAACGTGCTGCGCGCCGCCCGCGACGGCATCGTGGCCAAGATCCACGCCACCCCGGGCGCCAGCCTGGCGGTGGACCAGAAGATCGTCGAGTTCGCGTGAGCGGCGCCAGCAAGGGATACTGAACCATGGGTTGTGATGCTTCGATGACCGGCGGCCGCCCGGTGTCGCTGCTTGACACCGTCCTGCCGCAGGGCGGGGTGGCCAGGGCGGTGGCGGCGGCCGTCCTGGGCAGCCTGCTGCTGGCCGCCTCGGCCAAGGTGCAGGTGCCGTTCTGGCCGGTGCCGATGACCATGCAGTCCATGGTCGTGCTGGTGCTGGGCATGGCCTACGGCAGCCGCCTCGCCGCGGCGACCGTGCTGCTCTACCTGGCCCAGGGGCTGGCCGGCCTGCCGGTGTTCGCCGGTGCCGGCGCCGGTCCCGCCTACATGGCGGGCCCGACCGGCGGCTATCTCGTCGGCTTCGTGCTGGGGGCCTACGCCACCGGCCTGCTGGCCGAGCGGGGCTGGGACCGTTCGCCCCTGACGGCGCTGGCCGCCATGGCGGCGGGGCATGCGCTGCTGTTCGTGCCGGGCGTGGCCTGGCTGGCCGTGCTGTTCGGGACGGAAAAGGCGGTCGCCGTCGGCCTCGCCCCGTTCTGGGCGGCGTCCCTGCTGAAGACGGTGCTGGGTGCCGCGCTGATGCAGGCGGCGTGGTCACTGGCGAAGCGCCGCGGGGCCGAGTAACATCATCACGGCTGGGGGCATCTCCGGCTCCATCCGGTGTCGAGTGAGGGTTTCATGACCGACTTTCCGAAGAAAACCATGGCCGACTGGGATGCGCTGGCCGCGAAGGACATCGGCGCCGGCGGCTCGCTCGGGGACCTGACCTGGAAGACCCCGGAAGGACTGGCCGTAAAGCCGCTCTACACCGCCGCCGACCTGGAAGGGCTGGAGACCGACACGCTGCCGGGCTTCCCGCCCTACACCCGCGGTCCCCGCGCGACCATGTACGCCCACCGGCCCTGGACGATCCGCCAGTACGCCGGTTTCTCCACCGCCGAGGAGTCCAACGCCTTCTACCGCGCCAACCTGAAGGCCGGGCAGATGGGCCTGTCGGTGGCCTTCGACCTGGCCACCCACCGCGGCTATGACAGCGACCACCCCCGCGTCGTCGGCGACGTGGGCAAGGCGGGCGTGGCCATCGATTCCGTCGAGGACATGAAGATCCTCTTCGACGGCATCCCGCTCGACAAGATGTCGGTGTCGATGACCATGAACGGCGCCGTCCTGCCCATTCTGGCCGGCTACATCGTCGCCGCGGAGGAGCAGGGTGTCAGCCAGGACAAGCTGAGCGGCACCATCCAGAACGACATCCTCAAGGAGTTCATGGTCCGCAACACCTACATCTATCCGCCCGAACCTTCGATGCGGATCATTGCGGACATCATCGAGTACACGGCACTGAACATGCCGAAGTTCAACTCGATCTCCATCTCCGGCTACCACATGCAGGAGGCCGGCGCCACGGCGGTGCAGGAACTGGCATTCACCATCGCCGACGGGTTGGAGTACGTGCGCGCCGCCATGTCCAAGGGCCTGCCGGTGGACAAGTTCGCGCCGCGCCTGTCCTTCTTCTTCTCCATCGGCATGAACTTCTTCATGGAGATCGCCAAGCTGCGCGCCGCGCGCCTGCTGTGGGCGAAGCTGATGAAGGAGAAGTTCGATCCGAAGGACGCCCGCTCGCTGGCCCTGCGCACCCATTGCCAGACCTCGGGCGTCTCGCTGACCGAGCAGGACCCCTACAACAACGTCATCCGCACCACCGTCGAGGCGATGGCCGCGGTGCTGGGCGGCACCCAGTCGCTGCACACCAACGCCTTCGACGAGGCGCTGGGCCTGCCCACCAAGTTCTCCGCCCGCATCGCCCGCAACACCCAGCTCATCATCGCCGAGGAAACGGGCATCCCGCACGTGGTCGATCCCCTGGGCGGCTCCTACTACGTCGAGCACCTGACCCACAGCCTGGCGCAGGCGGCGCTGGAGCTGATCGAACGGGTGGAGGAGATGGGCGGCATGACCAAGGCCGTCGACAGCGGCATGCCCAAGCTGCTGATCGAGGAGGCGGCCGCCCGCCGTCAGGCCCGCGTCGACCGCGGCGAGGAGGTGATCGTCGGCGTCAACAAGTACCGCCCGGAGAACCCGGAGATGGTCGACGTGCTGGACATCGACAACACCGCCGTCCGGGAGTCGCAGATCGCCCGTCTCAACACGGTCCGGGGCACCCGCGACGAGACGGCCTGCCGCGCCGCCCTGGAGGCGCTGACCCGGGCCGCGGCCGACCGGTCGGGCAACCTGCTGGCCCTGTCCATCGCGGCGACGCGCGCCCGCGCCACGGTGGGCGAGATCTCCGAGGCGCTGGAGAAGGTGTTCACCCGCCACGTGGCGCAGATCCGCTCGGTCTCCGGCGTCTACGGCGCGGCGTATGAGGGGGACGAGGGCTTCCGGGCGATCCAGAAGGACATCGAGACCTTCGCCGAGGAGGAGGGCCGGCGGCCCCGCATCCTGGTGGTCAAGATGGGCCAGGATGGCCACGACCGCGGCGCCAAGGTGATTGCGACCTCCTTCGCCGACATCGGCTTCGACGTGGACATCGGGCCGCTGTTCCAGACCCCGGAAGAGGCGGCCCGCCAGGCCATCGAGAACGACGTGCACGTCGTCGGCGTGTCCAGCCAGGCGGCCGGCCACAAGACGCTGGTGCCCCAACTGGTCGAGGAGCTGCGGCGCCAGGGGGCGGGCGACATCCTGGTGGTGTGCGGCGGCGTGATCCCGCCCCAGGACTACGACTTCCTGTACAAGGCGGGCGCGGCCGCCATCTACGGCCCCGGCACCAACATCCCCAAGGCCGCCGCGGACGTGCTGGCCATGCTGCGCAAGCAGAAGGCGGCGGCGTAAGGGAGAGGTGCCCGACCTGCGCGAAACCGACCTGTACCTCCCCGTCAAGGCGTTCCTGGAAGCCCTGGGCTACGCCGTGAAGGGGGAGGTGCAGGGCTGCGACATCGTCGGCGTCCGCGGCGACGAGCCGCCGGTGATCGTCGAGCTGAAGACCCGCTTCACCCTGGCCCTCGTCCTTCAGGGCATCGACCGCCTGGCGCTCAGCGACGCGGTCTACGTCGCCGTGCCCAAGCCGGGCCGGCGCGCCGGCCCCCATTCGCCGGAGAGTGCCGAGGTGCGCCGCCTGTGCCGCCGTCTCGGCCTAGGCCTGTTGACCGTGGATGCCGCGCGTACGGGGGAGCGGGCGGTGGAGGTGGTGGTCGATCCCGTGCCGTACGCGCCGCGCAAGGACCGCAAGCGGACGGCCCGTCTGCTAAGCGAGCACGCGCGGCGCATCGGCGACCCCAACCGCGGCGGCTCGACCCGTGTACCCATCGTCACCGCCTACCGCCAGGACGCCCTGCGCTGCGCCCGCCTGCTGCGGGACGGCCCGGCGCCGGTGCGCGCCCTGCGCACCGCCGGCGCGCCGGCCGATGTGGCGGCGATCCTGCAGCGCAACGTCTACGGCTGGTTCGAGCGCGTGGCGCGCGGCACGTACACCCTGACGGAGGCGGGCGTGCGCGGGCTGGAGACGTACGGGGACGCGGCTGAGTAGGGGGCGGGCCCCCTAAAGATACCCGAACTGCCGCAGCAGCGGTTCCTGGTGGCGCAGGACGATGGCGGTGGCCCGGTCGTCCAGCGGCGGCGGCTCGGGCAGGGCGGGCACCGGCAGAGGAACGGTGTCGTCCACGCCGAGAAAGCGCAGCACCGCCGCCAGGTGCGGCGCCGGGTCGGCGGTCAGGTCCTCGATGCGGACCTCGTGGTAGCGGTCGGGGCGGCTGGCGCCGAAAACGACCGACTTCTGCACGGCGGTGGTCCAGTCGCGGGCAACCGTCTCGACCAGGCCGTACCAGCTTTCCGAATCGGGCCGGACCGCGTCCACCGCGGCCAGCGCCGCCGCCACCGCGGTGCGGCCGTCGCGCACCACGTGCAGCACCCCGGCGGTGGGGAACAGGGCCTCCAGCACGTCGAGGCGCAGCGCGTAGGCGGGCGTCGCCTCGCCGACCCGGCGGGTGCCCGGCGGCACCTCCAGCCGGGCGAGGGCGAGGCCCATGGCGGTGCGCAGGAGGTGGCGGAAGTCGCCGGTGGTGAAGCCGCCATAGGCGCCGGCGCCGCCGTAAAGGGCGGCGTTGTTGGCTTCCAGCTTGGCGTTGTAGGCGCCCAGCAGATCCTTCAGCGGGGTGCCGATCCAGTCGGTGAAATGTCCTTCGCCGGCGCAGCGGATCTCCGGATGGGCGTCGAGGGCGAGCTGCACCGCCGTGGTGCCGGCGTGGGGCGCGCCGGCGATGAAGAACAGGTCGCGCTCCAGCGCCGCCGCCACCCGCTCGTGAACCGCCTGGAAGCTCTCGGACATGATCATCCCGTCAGGTGCTGAGGAAGCGCCGTTCCGTACCTTCCAGCACCAGACAGGTCAAGCGGTTGGAGGCGTAGGCGCCGGTGTCGATGCCGATGCGGTTGTGCCGCACCTCCGGGGCCTCGCGGATGGTGTGGCCGTGCACCACCACCGCGCCCAGATCCTCGTCGCTGTCCAGGAAGTCCTTGCGGATCCACAGGAAGTCCCGCTCCCCCTGGTCGGCCAGAGGAACGCCGGGGCGGATGCCCGCGTGAACGAAGAGGTAGTCGCCGATCGCGACGTAAGGTCGCAGGTCGGCCAGGAAGCGCCGGTGCGTGTCGGGCAGGCGGGCGCTCAACTGCCGCTGGATCACCCCCAGCACCTCCCGGGGGGCGGTGGCCGGCGGCGGCGGCACGCCGTAGCTGGCCAGCGTCTCGCGCCCGCCGAACTTCAGCCAGCCCGGCCCGACGGACACGTCATCGAGGAACTGGATCAGCGCCTGTTCGTGGTTGCCCTTCAGGTGGACGGCACCGAAGCCGGGCGGCGGGCCGGCCGCCAGGCGGTCGATCACGCCCGCCGATTCCGGTCCGCGGTCCACGTAATCGCCGAGGAAGACCAGATACTTGACCAGTTCGGGCGCGGATGCGGCATCATCCGCCACGGTGGCCAGCAGACGGTCCAGCAGGTCGAGCCGACCGTGCACGTCGCCCACGGCGTAGACCCGCAGGCCGCGCGGAACGGCGGCCGCGGCACCGCCGGCCACACTGTCCTTCGTCCATCCCCGGCGTCCCAGACCGAACAGCACCCGCTCCCTCCGTGTCATCCGATCGTCATCCGCGAGGATTTGGGGAGCCGGCGCTGCGGTTGCGAGATGCCGTCAGCGCGCGGACGCGCGCGGGGCCGATGCGGTGCCGTTGTGCAACGCCTTGTCCAACGCCGCCGCCGCCCCCGCCAGGTCGACGGCGACGCGGCGCTGCAGCAGGGCCGGCCAGTGATAGAACTCGGTGGTGCCTGCGGGGGTGGCCGAATATTCCAGGTGCAGGGTGCGGCCCGCCGCGATGCGCGGCATCAGCCGCTCCATGGGGCCGCAGGAGACGCCCAGCCGCCACGGCTCCTTGATGGCGGCGAAGCGGTCCATCATCACGTCCGCCGGCGCGGCGGCGCCGAAGGCCCCGCTGCCGGCGCGGGCCAGGAACAGGCGGAACTCCGGCGGGAGTTCCGCCGGGGCGTCGCCTCCGTCGAGAGCCGCCGCCAGCGTCTCCAGCTCCGCCCCGGTGTAGAAGTGCTGAGGGTCGTCATCGTCCACCGCCAGGGACACCGGGCGGTCCACCGCGATGGTGCCGTCGAACACCACGTGCAGCGTGGTGCAGTCCCCGTCGCTGACCAGCCGCAGCGACAGAGCGCCGTCGCCGCGGGGGCCGGAGGCGGTCAGGGTGGTGCCTACGCTGCACCGGCGCGCCCCGCCGTCGCCGGTGCACTGCGGGTTCCAGGGTGCGAGCGTTCCGGTGTCCGCCGCTGCCGGTCCCGCCAGTCCGGCGGCCACCGCCAGCCCCGCCAGCCAACCCACCGGGCCTTTGCACGCCATGCCGTCATCCCCCGCTCGCACCTCCCGGCGGTTCGGTGCCGGGCGGGGCCAGCCTGCCTGCGGCAGGCTTTACGGGGCGTTAACGGCGGTGGCGGACGGGGGCGCGTGCGTGCCCCCGTTGCCGTCTCAGTGCGTGGCGTGACCCGTGTGGCCGGCGCTCGCAACGCCGCCGCCCGAGGCGGGCAGGGCGACGCGGACGATCTGCATCATGCCCTGGTCCTCGTGGTCCAGGATGTGGCAGTGCAGGACGAAGTCGCCGATGTAGCGCTCGTAGCGGGTTCGCATGATCACCTTGTAGTCCTGCTTCACGAACACCGTGTCGCGCCAGGTGCCCCAGAGGTCCAGGTACTGCGGGTCGCCGTTCTCCATGGCCAGGCGCCGGTCGCGCGGGATGCGCGGGTCGGTGACGTCCTCACCCTTCGGGTTGAGGATGCTGACGATCTCGAACGGGTTAACGTGGATGTGGAAGGGGTGGGAGATCACGGCGTTGCTGGTGGGCGGCGAAGAGAACTGATTGGCGGCCGACAGCGTCCATTCGTCGGCGGTGCCCAGGATCACCGTGCGCACGTTGTCCATGCTGAAGGGCTTACCGTCGACCATGAACTCGGTCTTGCCGTTGGGGTCGCCGATGGAGAAGGTCATGGTCTGGCTCCGGCCGTTCACCTCGGCATCGGACACCGGCTTGTGCGGGGCGAAGCGGGTGGTCTTCATCCCGTCGTCCAGGTCCCGCAGAACATCGGCGCGCACCTCCTTGGGCAGCCGCTTGGCGGCGGCCTTGAGCGCGTTGAGGACCACCGTGCCGGTGTCGCCCTTGATCGGCTTGCCGGTCACCCGCACCAGGGCCAGCAGGCGGTCGGACTTGGCCTGATTGTTGACGACGCTGTCCGCGTTGGCGCCGCGGTCGACGACGCAATAGAGGCCGGGTTCCGGGAACACCATCAGGAAGTCGCTGCGGTAGCCCGGCTGCATCACGTTGGTCTTCAGCCCGATGATGCGGCTGTGGGTCTGGCCGTCGGAGGCCACCTCCCACTGCACCAGGGCCGGATCGGCCGGGGTGTTGATCGCGGCCGCGGGGTCGGCGCAGTTCTCCTGCATCCACAGGGTCTGGGCCGGGCCCATGCCGGGGCTGATCGGCGCGGCGCCGGCCCTGGCCTTGACGACGGCGAGGTTGACCGTGTCGCGCACGCCGGCGTGCACCATGCGCCAGCGCTCGATCCGGCCGGCCCGCACATCGGCGAATACGGGCTGGACCTCGCCGTTCAGCGTGGTGAAGCGGTTGGATTCCTGCCACGACGTCGGGCCGAACTGGTCGTATCCCTCGATGGTGCCGACGTCGCCGGGGTCGCAGATCCAGGCGATCGTCTTGCCGTCGACCACCTTCTTCTTGATGTTGCCCTCGGCGTCGCGGCAGGCGTACTGGATCTGCTGGATCAGCAGGACGCGCTCGGGGAACGCTTCGCCGCGGCCGTACTTCAGGATGGTGTCGATGTCGCCGGGCGTCGACGCCGTCGGCGGCCGGTTGCCCTCCACGATCAGCGCGCCGCCCATGCCGCCCGCCACCTGGAGCGCGGTGGAGCCGTGGACGTGCGGGTGGTACCAATAGATGCCGGCGGGGTGATCGGCCGGGATGTTGTACTCGTGCTGGAAGGACACCCCGGGCTCGACGGTCAGCAGCACGTTGTCGCTGTTGCCGGTCGGCGACACCCACAGGCCGTGGGCGTGCAGGTTGGTGTTGTTGAAGCAGTGCGGCGTGTTGATGTTGCCGTCGGGGACCACGCAGGTCTCCGCCTTCAGGCGGTTGTTCAGGTTGATGCGCACGGTCTCGCCCGGCTGCACGCGGATGGTCGGGGCCACCAGCTTGCCGTTGTACGTGCGCAGGCTGACCTTGTCGTAGGAATTGGTGGAGGGGTTGAAGATCCGCGTCGTCTCCGGATTGGACAGGACGACGTTGAGATCCAGCAGCGCCTCGCCGCCCGGCACCATGCGGACCACCGCCTCGCCTTCGGCGTTGGTGGTCATGCGGGGGCGCGTCGGCCGCTCGATCGGGATCTCCGACGGGTTGGCGAGCAGGCGCTCGGCCGTGTCGGCCAGGGCGGCGGTCGGCGCGGCCAGCGCCAGGGCGAGCAGCGCGGCGGGCGCCAGGGCCCGGCCGGGCCGCGTCGGCCGGAGATGCGGCGGTGAAGCCATGGGGATGTCCTCTCGGTCAGCCAGAATCCGTTTGGGCAGGAACGGGACGGCCGGGCGCGGCCGTCCCGGTGCGGGGGTCAGCGCGGTGGCCCGTCGGCCACCGTCACGCGGTGCGGGCCGGTGCGGTCGTGCACCGTCACCTCCGCCACCGGGCTGCGGTGCTCGAACCGGCGTTCGACGGTGAACGGCGTCAGGACGGCGGCGCCGGCCGGGGCGTAGGTGCGGAACAGCAGCATGAACCCAAGGCCCGGCCCGCCATGGTCGGCCTCCAGCGTCGCCCGCATGCCCCGGCGCGGCAGGGTGCCGGTGGCGCGCACGGTGACGGTGTCACCGACCTGCCAGGCTGAGTAGGTGCCATCGCCCAGCGCCTTGTGCGCCCGTTCCTCGCGGGCGGCGTGCCAGTGCTCGGCGGCGCGCCCCTCGGGGTGGCCTTCCTCCTGCCAGATTTCGTAGGCGCGGCCGCGCAGCAGATCGTCCTCGGACGGTGCCGCCGGCGGCGCTTCGAAGGCGCGCGCCGCGGCCAGCAGTTCGGCCGGCGGGGGCGGCACCCGCTCCTCCGGCGGTTCCGGGGCCAGGAAATAGGCGCTGGCGTTGTCCTCCTTGAAGCGGACGCCGGCGATCCAATAGTAGACCTTGTAGCGCACCACCGACCGGGTGGACGGCACCGGCGCACGGCCGTGCCACGTATCGCTGCCCTCGCCGCCGGCGGCACGCGTCAGTTCGATCACCTCCTTCAGCCGCTCGCGGGCGTTCACCACGCGGTAGTTCACCTGCACCCGGTCCACCCCGGGGGCGGTGGTGACATCCACCAGGAACACGCCGGCGCCGTTCGGCCCCTTGGCCGGCACGACCGAGCCCGTGACCTGCGCAAGGTCGCGGGAGGGGAAGCGGAACAGGTACGTCCGGCCGTCGTCGTCGTCGACGCAGGCATTGCCGTCGGCGGTCACGGCGGAAAACCACAGGCTGACCTGCACGGCGTCGGCGGGAATGTCGATCTCGGCGCACAGCACCGCCGCGCGCGTTGTGGTCTCGTCGATGTAGACGTCGAAATGCCCGGCGGGCGACGTCATGGGGACGGTCCGGACGGCGCCGTCGGGGTGGAAGCGGGCGTGCACTTCCAATTGAGACAGCCAGCGGCCCGGCAGCTCCGCCTCGCCGGCGGAGGCGATGCGGCGGGGATCGTAGTGGATGTGCAGGGAACGCCCGGGAACCAGATCGCCGGTCAACAGTTCGTGCCCGTCCGACGTGAAGGTGATGCGGGCGGGCTTGTCCAGGTAATGGCGCGCATTCATCGGTGTCTTCCTTGCAACGGAACGGGGGCGTCGGGATGCGGCGCCGCGGCGCGGGGCATCGCGGCTCAGACCGTCACGACGACGGTCGCGTCGGCGTCGGTGTCCGGAAGCTTGACGTAGACCGTGCCGGTCGCGCCATCCGTGACGTAGCCGGCCACCGACGAACGTTCGAGGGAATCCAGGCTGCCCGCATCCGGCACGGCCTCTCCCTGCACCTCCACCCGCGCCGGACGGATGCTGCCGGGCAGGGCCACCAGCACATAGGGCTCCGGCGGGGAGTAGCCGTCATGAAGGCGCTGAAGGCGCACGGTCCGGCTGGCATCCACCGTCTGCTGCGTGACGCGGGTCGTCCGGTAGAGGCCGGCGGTTTCCGCCCCGGTGGTGATCCCGTCGTCCTGATAGAGCCGGTACTCCCGGTCCGGGCCGGGGTAGCAGGTCAGCACCAGCGGGTTCTGCGCCCGTTCGCCCACATACTGCTCCACATGGCGGCGCAGCGGCAGGATGCCGCCGGCCCGCACGTACAGCGGCACCGTGTCGAGCCCGGCGACCACGTCCCGCAGCGTGGTTCCGCCCGCGATGGGCGCGTCCAGGGGGGCGTCGTCGCGGAACGCGTACCAGTCGCTGCCGGCCGGCAGGTAGATGTCGCGGCGCGGCACCTGCGGCGGCGACAGGGAGTCGAACTGTCCCAGCACCGGGGCCACCAGCAGGTCGCGGCCGACGAAGAACTGGTCGTCGAGGCGGCTGTAGACGCCGGGATCGCCGGGGTCGTTGAGGAACAGCGCCCGCGCGATGGGCATGCCGGTCTGCGTCCACTCGTACATGGCGTCGTAGAACAACTGCAGCAGGCGGTAGCGCAGTTCCACCACCTTGCGGCAGTTGGCGGGCACCGGCTCGCCATAGGCGTAGGGTTCCTGGAACGCCTTGGTGTAGCCGTTGTAGTGGTTGCGGAACCACGGCAGGAAGGCGCCCACCTGCATCCAGCGGGTCAGCAGCTCGTAATTGGTGACGCCGCCCTGCACCGCGCCGCCGACCTGCGACGGATAGACCACGTCACCCACCGACCCGCTGCCGTTGGCGAAGCCGCCGATGTCGCAGCCGGAGATCGGCACGCCGGACAGGCCGATGTTCAGCACCTCCGGGATGTTGATGCGCAGGAAATCCCAGCTCGACGCCGAATCGCCGGTCCACAGGGCGGCGTAGCGCTGCATGCCCGCATAGCCGCCGCGGGCGATGATGAAGTTGCGCCGGTCCGGCCGCAGCCGCTTCAGCCCCTCCCACGTCCCCTCCAGCAGGTATTGGGCGTAGGCGTTGTGCATGTAGCCGTGGGGCACGTAGGCCGCGCCGTCGTTCATCATCAGGTTCAGCGGGAAGGTCAGGATGTTGCCGGCTACCGCACGGTCCTGGGCCGGGTCCATCATGTCCTGCCAGATCATGTCCATGCCCAGGTCCCGGACCAGGTGCTCGTACTGGTCGCCCCACAGGCGGCGGACGTCGGCGCGCCCGTAGTCGCAGTAGTTGCCGGTGGCGTTCAGCGGCACCGCCCCGTCCTGGTTGGGGGTGAGCGGCGGATAGGCGTTGTGCGGCTCATACTGATAGGGATTGCTGCGGTTGCACATGCCGTAGCTGATGCGGCCCTGGAACAGGCCGGGGTTGGGTCCCTGGCCGGCATAGGTCGCGTAGATCAGGCCGCCCGCCGACAGCAGCGCGTCGCGCTGGGAGTAGGTCGCGTACGCACCGTTCTCGTCGAGCCTGTTGTCGGTCAGCAACGGCGTGACGTTGGTGGAGCACTTGAAGCCGTTGGCCCGCAGCCCGTCCAGCATGCCGCGGGCGTCGGGGAACTTCTTCTCCGAATGGGTGAAGGTGCGGTAGTTGTCCTGGAAATCGACGTCGATGTGCAGTCCGTCGCAGGGGATGCGGGCCTGACGGAAGGCGTCGGCCACGGACTCCAGCGTCGCGCGGTCGAAATAGCCGTAGCAGCCCTGGTGATAGCCGAAGACGTACTTCGGCGGCATCGGCCCGCGGCCGGTCAGCGCGGTGTACTGCTCCAGCACGTCGGGCGCCCCGTCGCCCAGGAAGAAGTAGTAGTTCATCGTCCCGAACAGCGCCCCGTAATAATACAGGCCCGTCATGTCCGAGTAGTCGTTGGTGGCGATGTTGAAGTAGGACTGGGATATATTGTCGAAGAAAATGCCGCAGGCGAACGGCGCGCCGGCGTAGTCACCCGACGGTTGCGGGTTCATCTCGATCAGCAGAGGGATCGAGGCGTACAGCGCTTCCGAAGGGTTGAGCGGTCCTGGCTCATTATCGGGCGGCAGCGGCGCTTGCGTGTAGGAAAAATTGTCGAAGTTGAACTGCGTCATCGTGAAGTGGTTCTTCAGGACCTGCGCCCCGGCCTTCTCCCCGAACCCGCAGTATAGGGCGCCCGGCGGCATGGTCTTGAAGTTGGCGATGACCTGCTGGCCCGGAATGTAGACAAGATTGAACCCGTCCGGATCGGCCGAGACGAGCTGGCCGCCGCGGTAGACGCGCAGGCGGTAGGGACGGAGGTCGACCTGCACCACCATGGCCCCGGTGTCGATCACCAGCGCCGTGGCGGATTCCTCCACCACCGACAGGGACACCGGGCCGAGGGACGCGGCAACCACTGCCGGCGAGACGTCCGGCGCCTGCGCAGTTGGCCGGGTCGGGTCGAAGCGGACCCGGAAGCAGGTGGCCGACAGGAACGACAGTTCGACGGTCAGCCCGGCGGAACCGTCCAGGGCCAGCGTGAAGCGGTCCCCCGACCGCTGCACGGACCCGATGGTGCCGACCGGAACCCAGTTGATGCGGGTGTTGGGCGTGAACTCACGCACATTTACGAATGGAATGTACACGGCCCCTTGTCTCCCCTGATGGTGGCGCGCGCATACCGGTCCGTTCCGTGAAGAGATCGATGATCCCACGGCCCCCGGTACCGGATGGCCAATGGCCCCGGTAGCAATGTCCCAGCTCGAAATACCAATGTAGTCAGTCCAGGAACTACAATTATCACTCCTGAGAACCGACTTGACGCCCTTCTTTACTTACCACGACCCGAGAGGATATACCACCTCTCAATCGCGTCCATGCGCGCTCATGCCGCGAAACGTGTTCGCGGCATGAGTTATTCTCGGAAATGGATGGAGGCGGGGCGGCTCCGGGCTCAGCGCGTGCGGATGCGCCCCTCGGGAGCCGGGGCGACGGTGCCGGCGGACGCGACGTGGTCCATCACGGTGGTGGCCAGCAGGACGGCGTCCTTGCGGTCCACCAGGATGCCGCCCGCCGCGATCATGGTGTAGCCGTCGCCGCCCTTCAGCATGAAGTCGTTGGTGGCAACCCGGTAGACGGCCGCCGGGTCGAGCGGCCGGTCGCCCACCGTCACGTCGGCCACGCGGCGGCCGGCCGGTGCCTTCGGATCATAGGTGAATCGCAGGCCGGACACCTGGGGGAAGCGGCCGGCCATCTCCCCGACGCGGGACACGCCGTGCTCCAGCGCCGCCAGCAGGTCGGCACCGCTCAGCGCCACCAGCACGCCGACGTTGCCGAAGGGCAGCTCGGCCAGGATGTCGCGGCGCGTCAGTTCGCTGCCGGCGGCGTAGGTGCGGTCGCCGCGGATGCCGCCGCCGTTGATCAGCGCCGCGTCGGCCTTCAGCGCCTCGCGCAGGGCATCGGCGATGAGGTTGCCGATGGCCGCCTCGCCGGCGCGCACGGCGGTGCGGCGGCTGTCCAGGTCGGTGGCGGTGCGGCCGATCACGCCGGCCAGTTCTGCGTCCAGGCGGTCGGTGTGGGTGCGGACCCGGGCGGCAATCTCCGGATCGGGGACGACGCCGGCGGTGGACAGCATGCGCCAGCCCGCCGGCACGGTGGTGGTGACCGGCCCCTTGTCGGTGGTCCGGGTGCGCACCTCCAGGTCGATGGCGCCGAGGAAATGGGCGTCGGACCCGGACTTGTGGATCAGCGTGCCGCCTTCATAGAGGGTGAGCGGCTCGTGGTCGTGACCGCCCAGGATCAGGGCGATGCCGGGGACGGCGCGGGCCAGAGCCCGGTCCTCGGCGATGCTCTGGTGGGTGAGGGCGACCACCACGTGGGCGCCGGCGGCGCGCAGGGCCGCCACCGCGTCGCGCGCGGTTTCCACCGGGTCGGCGAAGCGCACCGCCGGACCGGGGCTGGACAGGTCAGCGGTGTCCGGCGTCGTCACCCCGAAGACGCCGACGGTGACGGAGCCCACGGTGCGCGTCCAGGTGACCGGTGCACCGCCGAAGGGCCGCCCGTCCGCCCCCGTCACGTTGGTGGCCAGCCAGGGGAAGGCGGACTCGCCGTAGCGGGCGCGGGCGACCTCGGGACCGAAGTCGAACTCGTGATTGCCGATCACCGCCACATCGGTGCCCATAGCCCCCAGCAGATCCACCATGTGGGCGCCGCGGGTGATGCCCGACAGCAGGGACGGCGACAGGAAGTCGCCGCCCAGCGTGGTGATGGCATCGGGGTTGCGCGCCCGCTCGGCCCGCAGCAGGGTCATCAGCGGTGCGAAGCCGCCGTGGCCCTGCACGGGCGTGACCTCCTGGAGGTCGTTGATGTGCAGGAAGGTGAGGGTGCCGTCCTGGGCTCGCACCGTCCCGGCGGCGAGGGCAAGGGCGGCGCAGAGGGCGACGGCGAGGGCGCGGAGCGGGCGGACCATGCGGACGATCTCCGGGGGATGGGCAACGCCGCGGGAGTGTAGCGCAAGGGGCCGGACGGCGCATGCGTGGTGCACGGGGTTGACCTTGGCGGCCACCGGCCTTCATCTGTGCATCTCCGCAGCCCCCGGCCGGTTGGAGAGCGATGCGTATCCTCGTCGTGCAGAACCATCACACCTCCCCCCTCGGCGTTCTCGGCGACGCACTGGCCGAGCGCGGGGCCGAGCCGGTCCTGCTGCACGCCGACGGCGGCGAACCGCTGCCGGCCGATCCCGGCGGCTACGCCGGCCTGGTCGTGCTGGGCGGCCCGCAGGACGCCTGGGACGACCGGCGGGCCCCGTGGTTCCCGCCGCTTCTCGACCTGATCCGCGCCTTCGCGGCGCAGGACCGTCCGGTGCTGGGCGTCTGCCTGGGAGCCCAGCTTGCCGCCCGCGCCCGCGGGGCCCGGGTGTACCGCCATGACGAACCGGAGATCGGCTTCCACCCCGTGCGCCTGACCGCGGCGGCCCGCGATGACGCCCTGCTCGGCGGGCTGGGCGATGGGGCGGTGGTGATGCAGTGGCATTACGACACCTTCGACCTGCCCGGCGGCGCGGTCCTGCTGGCCGAGGGTGGCGGGCTCCACCAGGGCTTCCGCATGGAGCGCGGCGTGTACGGCTTCCAGTTCCACCTGGAGGCGACCGAGGCGGTGATCCGCGACTGGGTCGACCGCTATGGCGAGGAGCACCGGGAGGACGACACCCGCCATGTCGCCGGCATCGCCGATCAGATTCCCCGCCACCTGCCGGCTCAGCAGGCCTTCGCCCGCACCGTCGGCACCCGCTGGGCCGATCTGGCCCGGGCCGCAGCGTCTTCCGGCGGCGGGTGATCCGGCGATGGCTGCCCTGGTCCGCCCCGTTCTCGTCCTTCTGGTGGCCATGGCCATGATGATGGCCGGCACCGGCACGCTGGGCACCCTGCTCAGCGTGCGCATGTCCGACGCCGCACAGCCGCCGCTGGCCATCGGCGTCGTCATGGCCGGCTATTTCGCGGGGCTGACCATCGGGTCGCTGCGCGCCTTCACGTTGATCCGCGCGGTCGGGCACATCCGTGCCTTCAGCGCGCTGGCCGCCATCCTGGCGGCGGCGACGCTGGGCCACTCGATCAGCGGCAACCTGGTGCTGTGGGGCGTGCTGCGGCTGATCGCCGGCTTCTGCATGGCCGGGCTGTTCGTCTGCGTCGAAAGCTGGCTGAACCACAACGCCACGGCGCAGACCCGCGGGCAGATCCTGTCCTTCTACATGATCAGCGTCTACGGCGGGCAAGGCGGCGGGCAGTTCCTGCTGAACCTGCAGGACGAGACCGGGCGGCTGCTCTACACCATCATCGCCATAGTGCTGGCCCTGGCCCTGGTGCCGGTGGCGCTGACCCGCCAGACGCCGCCTCAGTTGCCGAACGTGCGGTCGTTCGGGTTCGCCCGCCTCTACGCGGCCTCGCCGCTGGGCGTCTTCGGCACCCTGATCAGCGGTCTGGTCACCGGCGCGCTCTACAGCCTGGCGCCGGCCTACGCCCGCCAGCTCGGCTACGACACCGCCGACACCGCGCTGTTCATGAGTGCTGCCATCCTCGGGGGCGTGCTGCTGCAATGGCCGCTGGGCCGCCTGTCGGACGTGTTCGACCGGCGCAAGGTGCTGGTGGTCCTGTTCGCCGCCCTGGTGGCGGTCAGCGCGGCCATGGCGCTGGCCGGCGGCATCGGCTTCGCGTGGCTGCTGGTGCTGGTGTCGCTGTTCGGCGGCATCACCTTCGCCCTCTATCCCCTGTGCGTCGCCCACACCAACGACCACCTGGATCCCGCCGACATGGTGTCGGCCAGCGGCGGCCTGGTGCTGGGCTATTCCATCGGTGCCACCGCCGGCCCGTTCGGCGCGTCCATCGCCATGACGCTTGCCGGGCCGCCGGGTCTGTTCCTGTTCTGCGCCATCGTCGCCGTCGCTTCCGTCGCGTTCGGCCTGTGGCGGATGGCCGCCCGCGACCCTGTCCCGGCGGAGCGGCAGGGGCCGTTCCATGTGCTGACCCGTACCACGCCGGTCGCCGCCCCCCTGGACCCGCGGAGCGCTCCCGAGGAAGAGGACCCTGCACCCAACACCTCCGCAAATACCGGATCAAAGTCTTAGAAAAAGGATTTTTGGCCTTTAAATAGGCTCGCCTCTTCCCCGTTTGTGGTGGTTCTGCCCCTTTTGGGATAAAAGGCTTCAAATCCCCGTCCGGCTTTGGTAGTGTGATCTCCGAATCGGGCATGACTTGCCCGTTCCGGCGCCACTCCGGCGTCCATTGTGCGCTGTCGGCGCTTCGCCGGTCGCCAACTGGAAGGAGGAATACCGGAACCGATCATTGGTTTCCTTTAATTCTGGACTCACGGATCTTCCATCCCGGCGGATGCGGAGTCGGTACATCCTGTTTGGCGTGAGCCTTTGTTTGATTGGCTCGGCCGGAAGAACTATGCGGGACTTCGTGGCGCCGCGACCGCTCGTGCGCGCCGCATTGGGACTCCGGTCCTCAGCCGTGCCCGGCGGCCCGCTTTTTCGAACCAACTGATGACACACAGCCGGGGCCGTCGGGGGGCTCCGGAGCCGGACCCGTTCCGGCCGAGGGAAAGCGACTGCGAATGGCCATTCAAATCGCCGCCAGGGGCGTCACCAAGATCTTCGGCAACCGGCCGGACACCGCGCTTGCCATGCTGGCCGACGGGCTGGGGCGCGACGAGATCTTCGCGCGGACCGGCATGACCGTCGGTGTCCACGACGCCAGCTTCGATGTGGAGGCGGGGGAGATCTTCGTCGTCATGGGGCTTTCGGGGTCCGGCAAATCGACGCTGATCCGCCTGCTGAACCGCCTGATCGACGCCACGTCCGGCGAGATCCTGATCGACGGCCGCGACATCAACCGCATGGACCGGAACGAGTTGATCGATCTGCGCCGGCGCCGCATGGGCATGGTGTTCCAGAGCTTCGCGCTGATGCCCCACCTGCGGGTCTGGCAGAACGCCGCCTTCGGGCTGGACGTCGCCGGCGTCGACGCCCGCACCCGGCGCGACCGGGCGCAGGCGGCGCTGGAGGCGGTGGGGCTGGGCGCCCACGCCGAAAGCTGGCCGCACGAGCTGTCGGGCGGCATGCAGCAGCGGGTCGGGCTGGCCCGGGCGCTGGCCAACGAACCCGCCGTGCTGCTGATGGACGAGGCGTTCTCGGCGCTGGATCCGCTGATCCGCACGGAAATGCAGGACGAGCTGCTGCGCCTGCAGGCGGAGCGCCAGCGGACCATCGTCTTCATCAGCCACGACCTGGACGAGGCGATCCGCATCGGCGACCGCCTGGCCATCATGGAGGGCGGGCGGATCGTGCAGATCGGCCGTCCCGACGAGATCCTGAAGAACCCGGCCAACGACTACGTCCGCTCGTTCTTCCGCAACATCGATGTCACCAAGTGCCTGACGGCCGGTGACATCGCCCGCGGTGACCAGGTGACGCTGATCCGCCACACCGGCGAGGGACCGCGCGCCGCGGTCCGCCAGCTTCGTGAACGCGACCGGGAGTTCGGCTACGTCCGCGACGGCAAGCGGCGGTTCCACGGTGTGGTGTCGGTGGAATCCCTGCTGGCCGCCATCGACCGGGGCAACGGCGGGGCGACGCTGGACGACGCCCTGCTGCCGGGGGTCGAGCCGCTGCCCGCCGCCATGGCGATGGAGGAGGTGCTGACCCGCCTGACCGCGGCGCCCTATCCCCTGCCGGTGGTGGACGAGGCGGGCGCCTATGTCGGGGCGATCTCCAAGACCGCCTATCTGGAAACCCTGGGACGGACACGCTGAGCCATGGACTTCCGCATTCCTCTCGGCGACTGGGCCGAGGCCGTCGTCTCCTTCCTGCTGACGCACGGGCAGGGGGTGTTCGACGCCATCGACACCGTGGTGGGGGCGCTGGCCGACGGCGTCCAGACCATGCTGTCGTCGATGCCGGGCCTGGCACTGGCCGGTCTGATCGTGTTCATCGGCTTCTGGCGCCTGGGTTGGCGCTTCGCTCTGTTCGCGGCGGCCTCGCTGCTGCTGGTCGCCGGTCTGGGATTGTGGAAGCAGACGGTGGACACGCTCGCCCTGGTGCTGACCGCCACCGGGCTGGCCCTGGCCATCGGCCTGCCGCTCGGCATCTGGGCGGCGCGCAGCGACCGGGTGGAGACGGCGGTACGGCCGATCCTCGACCTGATGCAGACCATGCCGGCCTTCGTCTACCTGATCCCGGCGGCGATGTTCTTCGGGCTGGGGCGGGTGCCCGGCACCTTCGCCACGATCATCTTCGCCATGCCGCCGGCGGTGCGGCTCACCAGCCTGGGGATACGGCAGGTGCCGCGCGAACTGGTGGAGGCGGGCATCGCCTTCGGCTGCACCGGGCGCCAGCTCCTGTTCAAGGTGCAGATGCCGACGGCCCTGCCGTCGATCATGGCCGGCGTCAACCAGACCATCATGCTGTCCCTGTCGATGGTGGTGATCGCCTCGATGATCGGAGCGGGCGGGCTGGGCAACGAGGTGCTGCGCGGCATCCAGCGCCTCGACATCGGCCTCGGCTTCGAGAGCGGGCTGGCGGTGGTGATCCTCGCCGTCCTGCTGGACCGCATCACCCAGAGTTTCGGTACCGGCCGCGTGCGGCCGAGCCTGCGCGAGCGGCTTGGCCTGGCCGGGCGACCGATCCCGACGGCCGTTTCCCGGCCGACCGCCGGCGGTGTCACGCCGGCGCGGTGACCCCGGCCGTTATTCAATTCCGAACAAGGAGAGCGCTATGCGACGTGGATTTCTCAGGATGCTGGCCATCGGCGCCGCGGTGGTGGTCGGAGCGGCCCTGACCGCCGCGCCGGCATCGGCCGCCGACCCCCGCGGACCGGTGCGGATCGGCTGGACCGCCTGGTCCGACGCCGAGGCGGTGACCAAGCTGGCCGAGAAGATCATCAGGGAGCGTCTGGACACCGACGTGGAACTGGTGCTCGCCGATATCGGCCTGCAGTACCAGGGCCTGGCCAAGGGCGATCTGGATTTCATGATGATGTCCTGGCTGCCGCTGACCCACGGCGCCTATCTGGAGAAGGTCGGCGGCGACATCGTGCCGCTGGGCATCCTCTACACCCGCGCCCGCCTGGGCTGGGCGGTGCCGGCCTATGTGCCCGAGGACCAGGTGAAGACCATCGCCGACCTGAAGAAGCCCGAGGTGCGCGACAAGCTGCGCGGGCGCATCCAGGGCATCGACCCCGGCGCCGGCCTGATGCAGGCGTCGGAGAAGGCCATGGACGCCTACGACCTGGACCGTTACGAGCTGGTGTCGGCCAGCGGTGCCGCCATGACGGCGGCGCTGAGCCGCGCCGTGGACCGCAACGACTGGATCGTCGTGACGGCGTGGAGCCCGCACTGGAAGTTCGCCAAGTGGGACCTGCGCTATCTGGAGGACCCCGAGGGCGTGCTGGGCGGCCTGGAGCGCGTCCATGTCATGGCGCGCCGGAACTTCTACCAGGACCATCCCCGCGTCGCCGAGTTCCTGGCCCGCATGCACCTGCCGCTGGAGGACCTGGAGGCCATCATGCTGGAGGCCAGCAACACCTCGTACGAGCAGGCGGTGGACGCCTATGTCGCCAACAACCCGCAGCGCATCGACTACTGGGTGACCGGCGCGATGCCGCAGTCGTAACGGAAGGGCAGCGCGCCGTTCTCACCACCCCATCCACTTCGCATACTCGTGGACGAAATCCTCCACCACCTGGTCGGCGGTGAAGCGGCGGGGATCGAACTGGCGCTGGAGACCCGCGCGCACGAGGATCTCGGCGCGCGGTTCCCAGCCGTCCCCGCCTTGCATCTCGGGGAAGGCGAAGGTCCACGGCCGGTGGATGCGGCCGCGCACGGTGTAGGAGAATTCCTCCTCGCCGCCGCGCAGCACCGTCAGGGTGGCGTTGTAGGGGTTGGCCTCGATCTCCGCCGTGCGGCCGTGGCGTTCCAGTTCCGCCGCGATGTCGCGGAAGGCGGGGACGACCACGCCGGACAGGAAAGCGGCGACGTCGCCGCGCACCCCGGCGCTGCCGGTGTGCCGGGCCGCCGCCGCAGCCTCCTTGCGGCCGACGATGGCGGACAGGCGGTTGCGCCAGTCGGTGTCGGGCAGGTGGGCGAGCGCACTGCCCGGCGGGCCGCCGCCGTCCGGCAGGACCGCTCCGGCCGGACGGTCCCGGCGCACGCCGCCCAGCCGCTCGGCCCGCAGCCCCACCACCAGGCTGCGGCACATCAGGATCATCACCAGGGAGAACGGCAGGGCGGTGGTGATGGCGGCGGTCTGTAAGGCGTTCAGCCCGCCCGCCACCAGCAGCACCGCCGCCACGACCCCGGCCAGCACGGCCCAGAACACCCGCGTGACGACCGGCGGATCGGGGTCGCCGCCGGATGCGATGATGTCGATGACCAGCGCCCCCGAATCCGCTGAGGTCACGAAGAAGGTCACCACCATCAAGGTGGCGATGGCGGAGGTGAGCGTCGCCAGGGGCAGCCGGTCGAGCATGACGAACAGCGCCGTCGGCACGTTGTCCTCCACCGCCTCCACCATGCCGCCCGTGCCGAACAGCTCCATGTGGATGGCCGTGTCGCCGAACACCACGAACCACACGAAGGTCAGCAGGACGGGCGCCAGGAGCACGCCTGCGACGAACTCGCGGACGGTGCGCCCGCGCGAGACGCGGGCGATGAACATGCCGACGAAGGGCGCCCAGGAGATCCACCAGCCCCAATAGAACATGGTCCAGCTCGCCTGCCATTCGGCTCCCGCGAAGGGCAGGGTGCGCAGGCTGGTGAAGGGCAGGGTCCACAGATAGCGCCCCACGCTCTCCACCCACGCCGCCAGCAGGAACACGGTCGGACCCAGTGCGAACACGAAGACCAGCAGGGCCACCCCGGCCAGCATGTTCAGCTCGCTGAGCCGCCGGATGCCGCGCCCGACGCCGCTGACCGCCGAGGTGGTGGCGACGGCGGTGATGACGGCGATCAGGATAAGCTGGTTGCCGAGCCCCACCTCCATCAGGCCGAGATACTCCAGCCCGCCGTTGATCTGCATGACGCCCAGCCCCAGGGACGTGGCGACGCCGAACAGCGTGCCGAAGATGGCGAAGATGTCGACCGTGTGCCCGGCCCAGCCGTGGATGCGTTCACCCAGAAGCGGGTACAGGGTCGATCGGATGGTCAGCGGCAGGTCGTGGCGGTAGGCGAAATAGGCCAGCGCCAGCCCCACCACGATGTAGATGCCCCAGGCGTGCAGGCCCCAGTGCAGGAAGGCGATGTTCATCGCCTCGCGCGCCGCCTCCACCGAGCGGGATTCGCCGATGCGCGGGTTGGCGAAATGCAGCACCGGCTCCGCCACGCCATAGAAAAGCAGGCCGATCCCCATTCCGGCGCTGAACAGCATGGCGAACCAGGTGGGGTAGCTGAACTCCGGCTCGTCGGCATCCTTGCCCAGCTTCACGCCGGCGTAGGGACTGAGCGGCAGCCACAGGACGAAGACCAGGAAGCCGGCGACCGAAAGAATGTAGAACCACCCGAAGGTTCCGACGATCATGTCCTGCAACGCCGCAATGGCGCCGCCAAGTCGGTCGGGCAGGGCGGCGGCCAGAACCACGAACAACAGGATGATGCCGCCGGCGGTGAACGAGACGGTCTTGTTGATGCGCTCCATGCGGCGTTTCCGAAGGCTGGCCCGATCCCTGGCATGGGGCGGGCGTTCACTGAGGGGCTGCGGGTGACAACGGCCCGAGACCCGCTATGGCACTCGGGGGTGCGACGGATTGCCGCTGCCATGCCCCTTTCGCATACCGCCTGCGAAAAAAGGGTCTGAGTTTCCGGTCGACAGAGCGGCTGCGGCGGCATACATCTCCCTGCATGGTGAGTAAGCACTTACTGACTGAGCAAGCGCAAAAGCCGGGTGCCGGCGGTCAGCGCCTCGACAGCTCCGAACGCCGCGCCGCGATCATCGACGCCACGCTGCCCCTGTTCGCGCAGAAGGGCTTCACGGCGACGACGACGAAGGAGATCGCGCAGGCGGCCGGTGTGTCGGAGGCGCTGATCTTCAAGCACTTCCCGAGCAAGGCGGCGCTCTACGAGGCGATCTTCCGGACTTGCCTGGATGGCGACAAGGAGCTGGAACGCCTGATGGCGCTGCCGCCGTCGGGCGACACGCTGGTGCAACTGGTGCAGGGGCTGGTCTGCCATTTCCTGGTGGACATGCCCACCGATCCGGCCGAGCGCCTGCGCCATCGTCTGTTCCTGCGCAGCTTTCTGGAAGACGGGGAGTTCGCGCGGCTGGCCTACACCTGGGTTGCCGAGGAGGTCCACCCGCTCTTCACCGCGTCGCTGCTCGCCGCGCGGGAGTCGGGCGACATGGTGCCGACGCCGCTGCCCGCCGAGGACGGGCTGTGGCTGGCCGAGCATCTGTGCTCCGCCCTGGCGACCCATTGCCTGCCGGGGCGGCCGGTGGCGCCGCGGAGCTTCGGCCCGCAGTCCGTAGGGGGGGTGACCTGGTTCATCCTGCGCGGGCTGGGGATGACCGACGCCGCGCTGGCCCGCCTGTGCCCCGAAACAAAACAATATGACGACACCGCGGCCGGCTGCTCGCCCACCGCTGATTCGCGAGGATGACCGTGACCATCGACACCCGAATCGACGCCGCTCCCCGGCGGCCCCGTGAGGCGGAGCCCGTGCGCGAGACGGCCCACCCCCACTCCCATCCCCATGCCCCGGCGGCGCCCGCGGCGCGCCCGGCCGGGCGCGTCTCCCGGGTCGTGATCTTCACCGTCGTGCTGATCGTGATCGGCCTGCTGATGGCCGGGATGTACGGCTTCAAGACCTTCCGCGACCAGGCGATCGCCGACTTCTTCGCCGGCAACGTGCCACCGCCCACCCCGGTGTCGGTGACGGCCGCGTCGGTGGAGTCCGTGCCCAAGTACCTGTCCGCCATCGGGACGCTGACGGCCAGCCGCCAGATCTCCGTGGCGTCGGAGGTGGCGGGGCGCGTCATGACCATCCATTTCGATTCCGGTGCCCGCGTCAGCGCCGGGGACCCGCTGGTCCAGCTCAACGACGCGACCGAGCAGGCCGACCTCCAGGCGTACCAGGCGCAGGCCAAGCTCGCCGCCGCCAATCTGGACCGGTCACGCAACCTGCTGCGCAACCAGGTCGGGCCGCAGACCACCGTGGACCAGAACCTGGCCCAGCTCGACGAGGCCAATGCCAACATCAAGCGCACCGAAGCGCTGATCGCCAAGAAGCTGATCCGCGCGCCCTTCGGGGGCGAACTGGGCATCCGCAAGATCAACGCGGGCGACTACATCAACGCCGGCGATCCCATGGTCACGCTGACCGACCTGTCGACGCTGTACGTCAACTTCTCCCTGCCGGAGAACGCGCTGAACCGCATCGACGTGGGGCAGGCGGTGCTGATCGGGTCCGACGCGGCGCCGGGGCGCAGCTTCGAGGCGCGCATCACCACCATCGAGCCGCAGGTGACCACCGATACCCGCGCCATCCAGGTGCAGGCGACCCTGGACAACCAGCAGCGCCATCTTCTGCCCGGCATGTTCGCCAACGTGCGGGTCGTGCTGCCGCCGCAGGCGGACATGGTCGTGGTGCCGGAAACCGCGGTCGACTACACGGTCTACGGTGATTCCGTGTACGTGGTGCACGGCCGCACCGACGCCGAGGGCAAGGAATCGCTGCATGTGGAGCGCGTGCCGGTCAAGGTCGGCGACCGCTTCGAAGGCAAGGTCGAGGTGCTGAGCGGCGTCCGGGCCGGCGACCGCGTGGTCATCTCCGGCCAGATCAAGCTGAACAACGGGGCCGCGGTGGCGATCGCGCAGAACGATCCGCTCGCCATCCCGGCGATGCTGCCGCGCAATTGAGGAATCCGCCGCCATGGCGTTCACCGACATCTTCATCCGCCGGCCGGTGCTGTCGGTCGTCGTCAGCCTGCTGATCCTGCTGGTCGGCGCGCGGGCCCTGTTCGACCTGCCGATCCGCCAGTATCCCGAGCTGAAGAACACCGTCATCACGGTGACGACGCTCTATCCCGGCGCGTCGCCCGACCTGATGCAGGGCTTCATCACCACGCCCATCGAGCAGGCCGTCTCCACCGCCGAGGGCATCGACTACATCACCTCCTCCTCCACCCAGGGGATGAGCGTGGTGACGGCCAACATCCGCCTGAACTTCGACCCCAACATCGCCATGACCGACGTCATGGCGAAGGTCCAGCAGGTGAAGTACCAGCTCCCGCGCGAGGCCAACGACCCCGTCATCCTGAAGTCGACGGGCGAGACGACCTCGATCCTGTACATGGGTTTCGCCAGCCCCGAGCTGTCGGAGGCGGCGATCACCGATTACCTGACCCGCGTGGTGCAGCCGGTGCTGTCCACCGTTCCGGGCGTGTCGGAGGCGCAGATCCTGGGCGGCCAGACCTTCGCCATGCGCGTCTGGCTGGATCCGGAGAAGATGGCCGCCCGCGGCATCGCCGCGTCCGACGTGCGCGCCGCCATCCAGTCCAACAACTATCAATCCGCCCCCGGCCAGGCGAAGGGTGTCTTCGTCGTCACCAACATCACGACCAACACCGGCCTGACCGACGTGGAGCAGTTCCGCGACATGGTGGTGAAGGCCAGCGGCACGTCGCTGGTGCGGCTGAAGGACATCGCGACCGTGGAACTGGGCGCCCAGCGCACGGACTCCTCGGTGGCGATGAACGGGCAGCAGGCCATCTTCATCGGCGTCAACTCCACGCCGACCGGCAACCCGCTGAACATCGTGGCAGACATCCGCAAGCTGGTGCCGGAGCTGGAGCGCAACCTGCCGCCGTCGCTGGAGATGGAGATCGTCTACGACAGCACCCGCTTCATCCAGGCGTCCATCGACGAGGTGGTGATGACCCTGGTGGAGGCGGTGGCCATCGTCATCGTGGTGATCTTCCTGTTCCTCGGCTCGGTGCGGGCGGTGATCATCCCGATCGTCACCATCCCGCTGTCGCTCATCGGCGCCGCCACCTTCATGCTGGCGTTCGGCTTCTCGCTGAACCTGCTGACGCTGCTGGCCATGGTGCTGGCCATCGGCCTGGTGGTCGACGACGCCATCGTGGTGGTGGAGAACGTCCACCGCCACCTGGAGGAGGGCAAGAGTCCGGTGCAGGCGTCGCTGATCGGCGCCCGGGAGATCGTCGGGCCGGTCATCTCCATGACCATCACGCTGGCCGCCGTGTATGCCCCGATCGGCTTCCTGGGCGGGCTGACCGGTGCCTTGTTCCGCGAGTTCGCCTTCACCCTGGCCGGGGCGGTCATCATCTCCGGCGTGGTCGCGCTGACCCTGTCGCCGATGATGTGCTCGGTGCTGCTGACGCCGGACATGAACGCCGGCCGTTTCGCCCGCTTCGTGGACCGCAACTTCACGCGGCTGGAGAACTGGTATTCCCGCCGCCTGCACGGCGCCCTGGAACACCGCGCCGCCACCCTGGTCTTCGGCCTGGGCATCCTGCTGTCCGTCGGGTTCCTGTTCGCCAACACCATGGCGGAGCTGGCCCCCGAAGAGGACCAGGGCATCCTGTTCGGCATCACCAAGGCGCCGCAGTACGCCAACCTCGACTACTACGACGCCTACGGAAAGCAGCTCGACTCCATCCTGGCGGAATTCCCGGAGACCGACACGCGCTTCGTCATCAACGGCGCGCCCACACCCACCCAGGGCTTCGCCGGCATGATCCTGAAGCCGTGGGACGAGCGCACCCGCTCGGCCAAGGAGGTCCAGCCGGAGGCCCAGGCGGCGCTGGCGCAGGTGACGGGGGTGAACATCTTCCTGGTGTCGCCGCCGGCCCTGCCGGGCTCGACCGGTGGCCTGCCGGTGCAGATGGTAATCTCCAGCCCCGGCGACTACCGCACCATCTACGACGCCATGGAGCGCATTAAGGCGGCGGCGCAGCAAAGCGGCATGTTCATCATCTCCGACAGCGACCTGCAGTTCAGCAGCCCGTCCTACCGCATGATCGTCGACCGCTCCAAGGCCGCCGACCTCGGCCTCTCCATGGCCAACATCGGCGACACGCTGGGCGTGCTGGTCGGCGGCAACTACGTCAACCGGTTCAACCTGAACGGTCGGTCGTACGAGGTCATTCCGCAGGTGCCGCGCAGCAAGCGCCTGACCCCGGAGGATCTCGCCCAGTACTATGTCCCGGCCACCAACGGCATGCAGATCCCGCTGTCGACCGTGGTCAGCATCGAGACGGAGATCGAGCCCAACGCCCTGTCCAAGTACAACCAGCTTCCCTCGGCCACCTTCTCGGCCGTGCCGATGCCGGGCGTCACCATGGGGCAGGTCGTCGATTTCCTGGAGGACCAGGCGCGCATCCATCTGCCGGCCGGCTTCTCCCACGACTTCCTGTCGGAATCGCGCCAGTACGTCAGCGAGGGCAACCAGCTCATCATCACCTTCGCCTTCGCCATGGTCATCATCTACCTGGTGCTGGCGGCGCAGTTCGAATCGCTGCGCGACCCGCTGGTGATCCTGGTCAGCGTGCCCATGTCGATCTTCGGCGCGCTGCTGCCGCTGTTCCTCGGTCTGGCGACCATGAACATCTACACCCAGGTGGGGCTGGTGACGCTGATCGGCCTGATCTCCAAGCACGGCATCCTGATGGTGGCGTTCGCCCGCGACATGCAGGTGGCCGGCCGGGTCGACCGCCGCACCGCCATCGAACAGGCGGCCCGCGTGCGCCTGCGCGCCATCCTGATGACGACGGCGGCCATGGTGGTGGGCCTGGTGCCGCTGCTGACCGCATCCGGCGCCGGTGCCGCCAGCCGCTTCTCCATCGGTCTGGTCATCGTCGCGGGCATGCTGATCGGCACGCTGTTCACCCTCTTCGTGCTGCCGGCGGTCTACACGGTGCTGGCGAAGGACCACCACGCGGCGGCCACCTCCGACCGCATGGCGGAGATCGCGTCGGTGTCGTGAGGGGTGGCTCTGTGATAAAGGCGCGGCACCCCGATCGTTCGGGAATAGAACCGCCCCTTCGCGCGTTTACGATCGTATCAACGCTTTTTCCGAGGCATGACGATGATGAGGCTCAGTCGGTCGGTGGCGGCCCTGCTCTGCTCCGCACTCCTGGTGACGGGGTGCATGTCGAGCGGCACCGGCGGCGGTTACGGGTATGGCGACGGCGGCGGCAACAAGCAGATGGCGGGCGCCGTGCTGGGCGGCGTCGTCGGCGGCCTTGCCGGATCGCGCTTCGGCGGCGGCACGGGCAAGCTGGTGGCGGTGGGCGTCGGCACCCTGCTGGGTGCGGCGCTGGGCAGTGCGGCCGGCGCGTCCATGGACCGGGCCGATCTCGCCTACGCCCAGCAGGCGGAGCGGACGGCGTACGGCGCCCCCGTCGGCCAGACCATCAGTTGGAACAACCCGCAGAACGGCAACTGGGGCAGCTACACCCCGGTCCGTGACGGCTACGCCTCCGGCGGCCAGTACTGCCGGGAGTTCCAGACCACCGCCTCCATCGGCGGGCGGATGCAGCAGGTCACCGGCACCGCCTGCCAGCAGGCGGACGGGTCCTGGCGCATGGTGCAGTAGGCGGGTCCGGCAACCACCAAAAGAAAAGCCCCTCTCCGGCCGGAGAGGGGCTTTTTCTTATGGAAACGCGCCGGTCGGCCGCTCACTCCGGCCCGGAGGCGTCCCCGTCGGTTTCCGGCGTGCCCATCATGGCGTCGGCAACGAGGCCGGCGTTGGCGCGGATCTTGTCCTCGATGGACTTGGCGGCGTCGGGGTGGGTGCGCAGATAGGTCTTGGCGTTCTCGCGGCCCTGGCCGATGCGGGTGCCGTCGTACGAGAACCAGGCGCCCGACTTCTCCACCACCCCGGCCTGGATGCCGAGGTCGAGCAACTCGCCCACCTTCGACACGCCCTCGCCGTACATGATGTCGAACTCCACCACCCGGAAGGGCGGGGCCATCTTGTTCTTGACCACCTTCACGCGCGTCTGGTTGCCGACCACCGTGTCGCGGTCCTTGATCGCCCCGATGCGCCGGATGTCGAGGCGGACCGACGCGTAGAACTTCAGCGCGTTGCCGCCGGTGGTGGTTTCCGGGTTGCCGAACATGACGCCGATCTTCAGGCGGATCTGGTTGATGAAGATCACCAGGCAGTTCGACTTGGCAATCGAGCCGGTCAGCTTGCGCAACGCCTGGCTCATCAGGCGGGCGTGCAGGCCGACGTGGCTGTCGCCCATCTCGCCTTCAAGCTCGGCCCGCGGGACCAGGGCGGCGACGCTGTCGACCACCAGCACGTCGATGGCGCCCGAGCGCACCAGCGTGTCGGCGATTTCCAGCGCCTGCTCGCCCGCGTCGGGCTGGGAGATCAGCAGTTCATCGATGTTGACGCCCAGCTTGCGGGCGTAGGTCGGGTCGAGCGCGTGCTCGGCGTCCACGAAGGCGCAGGTGCCGCCGTTCTTCTGGGCCTGGGCGATGGCGTGCAGGGCCAGCGTTGTCTTACCCGAGCTTTCCGGTCCGTAGATCTCCACGATGCGGCCGCGCGGCAGCCCGCCGATGCCCAGCGCGATGTCGAGGCCGAGCGAGCCGGTGGAGATCACCTCCGTCTCGACCATGTTCTCACGGGCCCCGAGCTTCATGATCGAGCCCTTGCCGAAGGCACGCTCGATCTGGCTCAGCGCGGCGTCCAGAGCCTTCTGCTTGTCCATGGAATCCTTTTCAACCACACGAAGCTGCGGGGACGTCATAGCGCGTATCCCTTCCTTAGACCACACGGCCGGGCGAACTGCAACGGCCCGATTGTACGCTTTTTGTTCTCATGCGCAAGGGGGTATTCATGGTTTGTTCGAAACGAGCAGCGTCCCGCCGCCACATCCGATGATTGCCGTGCATACAGGAATGCGCTTATATCGAAAGGGGTGTCCCGGTCCGCGAGGTGTTCCTTTCATGCGCATCATGGCTGTTCGACCGGCGGTGGTCGTGCTGCTCAGTGCGCTGGCAGCCGTGGCGGCGGACGGCAACGCTGCGGCGGAGCCGGCGTTGCTCGTCCGGATTTCCACCGAGAACGGGCCGACCCACGTCCAGACGCGCATCCTTCAACGCTTCGCCGACACCCTTCGGGAGCGCGCCGCCGGCCGGCTGACCGTCGAGTTTCATCACAGCGGCACGCTGTACCGGGACCGCGACGTGGTGGGGGCGCTTCAGCAGGGCCGGATCGAGATGGCGCTTCCGGGCACCTGGCAGCTCGACCGGTACGAGCCGACCGTGGGGGCGCTGCTTCTGCCCATGGTCTATGGTCGCGACAGCCTCGACGTCGACCGTATTCTTGACGGGTCCACCGGGGCGCGGCTGAACGCGCGGCTGATGGACAGCACCGGGCTGTACCTTCCCGGGCGGTGGGTGCATCTGGGCTTCGCTCATGTCTACACGCTGGAGCGGCCGGTGCGGGACATCAAGGATCTGCAGGGATTGCGCATCCGCTCCCCCGGCGGGGACATCAACGATCTGCGTCTCGAGGCGCTGGGAGCCCGGCCGGTGGCGGTCCCCTGGACCGAGCTGCCCGACGCCCTGCGGACCCGGCGGATCGACGGGCTGCTCAGCACCCACGCCACCGTGGTCAGCGCCGAGCTGTGGCGGCAGGGGGTGCGCCATGCGTTCGAGGACCGCGCCTACTTTTCGCATTATGTGCCGCTGGTGTCCCGCTACCTGTGGGATCGGCTGCCGCCGGATCTGCAGGATCTGCTGACCGCGACCTGGGAGGAGCAGGTCGATACCGCACGCCGCGACACTGCGGCGGCGCAGGAGGAGGCGCGGCGGGTGTTGTCGGAGAACGGCGTGATGCTGGTGACGCCGCCGCCGGAGGTCCTGGCGTCCTGGCGCGAGCGCCTGCGCGACCGCCAGGACGCCTGGGTCGCCGCCACGGGCATGGACCCGGCGATTGTCGACGCCTTCGCTGCGGCGCTCGACCGGCCGACCGCCGGGGCGGCGTCGCCATGAGCCGGGGCGGGTGGGGGGGCGGCAACATCGCCCAGGCGGTGGCGGTCGCCCTGGCCGCGCTGACGGCGCTGCTGGCCTCCAGCCTGTGGTCGTCGCGCGAGGCGGCGCTGGAGATGGCGGAACTGGCGCTGCATCATGAGGCGCGCGTGCACGGCCAGCAGATCAGCGGGGTCCTGGCCCTGGTCGACTTCGGCCTGCGCGAACTGGCCGAACACCTCGGCGATGCATCGGGCGAACCGGATGTCCTGCTGTCCGCGGCGACCCTCGAAACCCTGGCCCGCCGTCATCTCGCCTCGTCCCATACGGTCAGCCTGCTGGTGTACGACGCCGGCGGCGCGACGGTCGCCCTGGCCGGCCGTCGCCAGCCGGGTCTGGAGAACGTGTCCGGTCGTGACTTCTTCCGCCGCCACCGCGACCAGCTCGCCACCTTCCAATACGAGACGGCGGCGCAGATGGGTCACGAAGGGCGGGCGCTGGTCGGGTTGAGCCGGGCGGTGGTCGCCGGTGGCGGGTTCGCCGGCATGGTCCTGGCGGTGGTCGACGTGGAGCGGCTCTATGCCCCGCTGTCGTCGCCCGCCATCGGGGTAACGGCCGAGGCCGCGCGGCTGACCGACGCACAGGGCACCGTGCTGGCGACCTGGCCGCAGCCGTCGGACGCAGCGGCGGATGATGCCGGGCCGGGGCCGTTTGCCGCTGCGGCGGACCGGCCCGCGACACCGCCGTGGATCGTCGTCGTCCACCAGCTTTCCGACTTCCCCTTCCGCCTTGCCGCCGCGGTGCGGCGGGACACCGCCCTGGCGAACTGGTGGCACGAAGCGTGGCTGCTGGCCACCACGCTCGGCGCCTCCGCTGCGTTGCTGCTGGCCATGGTCGGGGTGCTGGTCCTGCACGCCCGCCATCGGCGCGTCGCCGAGGACGGGCTGCGCGATGAACTCGCCTTTCGCAACGCGCTGCTCGACACCATTCCTCTGCCGATCTACTGGAAGGATACGGAGCTGCGCTATCTCGGCTGCAACGCCGCCTTCGAGGAGCTGGTGCGGTGCCGCAGCGGTGAGCTGTCCGGACGCAGCACCGATTCGCTGTTCCTGCCCGCCGATGCCGCCGCGCACGAGGCCGCCGATCGCCGGGTGCTGGAGGGCGGCGGAGCCCTGTCCTATGAACAGCCGACCCGCTTTCCCGACGGCACCGAGCGCGTCATCATCGCCAGCAAGGCGGTGTTCGCGCGGGCCGACGGCACGCCCGGCGGCGTCGTCGGCATCCTGGTGGACATCACCGAACGGCGCCGCGCCGAGGAGCGCACGGCGGCCCTGCTGAAGGCGCTGGAGCACAGCCCCAGTTCCATCGTCATCACCGATCCGGAGGGGCGGATCACCTATGTCAACCCGACTTTCACCGCCACCACCGGCTACACGGCGGACGAGGCGAAGGGGCAGAACCCCCGCTTTCTGCAAAGCGGCGAAACGCCCCCGGACACCTATCGCGGTCTGTGGGAGGCGCTGACGGCCGGGCGCGTCTGGCACGGCGAGTTCCGCAACCGTCGCAAGAACGGCGAGGTCTATTGGGAACGCGCGGCCATCGCGCCGATCCTGGGACAGGACGGCCGAACCGTCAGCTTCGTCGCCGTCAAGGACGACATCAACGCCGAGAAGCTGGCCGCCGAGCGGGTGTGGCAGCAGGCCCACCTGGACGCCCTCACCGGGCTGGCCAACCGCAACACGCTGCGCGACCGCCTGGCCCGGGCCATGGACGGTGCGCGGCACAGCCGCGGGCGGCTGGCGTTGCTCTACATCGATCTGGACCGGTTCAAGCCGGTGAACGACACCTTCGGGCACGAGGCGGGGGACGAGCTGCTGGTGCAGGTGGCGGCCCGCCTGCGCACCACCGTGCGCGACGACGACACGGTGGCGCGCCTGGGCGGCGACGAATTCGTGGTGCTGATGGCCATCCGCGAGGAGACCGAGGCGGTGAGCGTGGCGACGCGCATCCTGACGGCGATGGCGCGGCCCTTCGAGCTGGAGTTCGGCACGGTGGAGATCGGCGCCAGCATCGGCGCCAGTGTGTTCCCGGTCGATGCCACCGACGCCGACACGCTGATCCGTCACGCCGACGCCGCCATGTACGAGGCCAAGCAGGCGGGGCGCGCGACGGTCCGATTCTATGCCCGCTGCGAATCCCCGATGCCCCTGCCGCCGGTGGCGTCCGTCAGCCCGGACCGCGGATGACCTCTTTCACCTTGGACGCGAGCTGCTTCAGCGAAAAGGGCTTGGGCAGGAAGTGGGCGGCGCCGGCGCCATCGAACTCGTCCTTGAAGCGGTCCTCCGCGTAGCCGGAGATGAAGATCACCTTCATGTCCGGGCGCCGTTCCCGCACCCGGCGGGCCAGCGTCGGCCCGTCCATCTGCGGCATCACCACGTCGGTGATCAGCAGGTCGATGCGGCCCCCGTCGTCGCCGATCTGCTGCAACGCCGCCTCGCCGTTCTTTGCCTCCAGCACCTGATAGCCCTTGTTGCGCAGGGCGCGCGCGGAGAAGACGCGCACGGCGTCCTCGTCCTCCACAAGCATGATGATGCCGGTGCCCGTCAGATCGCTGCCGCGCCGCTCGCGCGGTTCGCCGGTCTCGACCGGTGCGGGCTGGCCCTGGTGGCGGGGCAGCAGGATGGTGAACTTGGCGCCCTGGCCGGGTGCGCTGTCCACGAAGATGAAGCCGCCCGTCTGGCGCACGATGCCGTAGACGGTGCTGAGCCCGAGGCCGGTGCCCGATCCCACCTCCTTGGTGGAGAAGAACGGTTCGAAGATGCGCTGGAGGTTCTCCCGGGGGATGCCGATGCCGGTGTCGATCACCTCGATCGACACGTACTCTCCCGGCGGGATCACCTCATGCTCGCGCCGTTCCGGGGCGGTGACGGTGTAGTTGCCGGTGACCACCGTCAGGCGCCCGCCGGCGCCGGCCATGGCGTCGCGGGCGTTGACCACCAGGTTGATGATGACCTGTTCGAGCTGGTTCTGGTCGACCTTCACCAGGCCCAGGTCGCGGCCGTGGATCATCTTCAGGTCGATGTTCTCGCCGATCAGCCGGCGCAGCAGGTTGGACAGCTCCGCCAGCACGTCGGTGACGTTGATGATGCGGGGCTGAAGGGTCTGCTGACGGGAGAACGCCAGGAGCTGGCGCACCAGGTTGGCGGCGCGGTTCGCGTTCTGCTTGATCTGCATAATGTCGCTGAACGAATGGTCGCCCGGCTTGTGGCGCAGCAGCAGCAGATCGCAGAAGCCGATCATGGCCGTCAGCAGATTGTTGAAGTCGTGCGCCACGCCCCCCGCCAACTGCCCCACCGCCTGCATCTTCTGCGACTGGGCGAACTGTGCCTCCAGGCTCTTGCGCTCGGTCAGATCGATGAAGTGCAGGATCAGGCCCGTCCCGGCATCCGCGCCGGGGCGGCCCAGGCGGCGGGCGTAGAGCTGGACCACCACGTCCCGTTCGCCCGACAGGCGGACCTCCAGCGGTGCCGCGGGATCGGAGCCCCCCAGAACCTCGCGCAGGCGGGCGTCGACCAGGTCCCGCTCGCCCGGCTCGATCAGCTCGGCGGTCGGCCGGCCGATCACGTCGCCGGCGCGGGCGCCGGTCAGCGTCAGGAAGGCGTCGTTGCATTCCGCCAGCCGGCCGGATTCGTCGGCCAGGGCGATGCCGACGGGGGCATCCTCGAAGAACCGCTGGAAGCGTTGTTCGGAGAGGCGCAGGGCCTCCTCCCATTCCCGCTCCGGTGTCAGGTCGCGCACGACCGAGCGGGTGTGGACCGTGCGCCCGTCGTCGGCGATCACCACCGACTGGGCGACGGACGCCTGAAAACGCCGGCCGCGAACGCCGCACATGGTCAGTTCGCCGCGCTGCTCCGGCCCGCCCGCCTCGAACAGGTCGTACGGGGCGGCCCCCCGCGGCGGGTTGGCCAGCACGTTGTGCAGGTGGCGACCGCCATCCATCAGCTCGCCCGGCGTGGATTCGAGCCACTTTGCCAGGGTGGCGTTGACGAACAGGAAGGCGCCGTCCTGGTCGACCGAGAAGAACCCCACCGGGGCGTGGTCCATGAAGTCCACGAGCTTGCTCTGCTCGCGCAGCATGACCTGCTCCAGCTCCCGCCGGGCGGTGATGTCCTCAAGGCGCCAATGGATGGCGCCCGGGAAGCCGGCAACCGGCAGGGCCTGCAGCCGCCGCCATTCCGGCGGCCCGTCCCCGCGGGGAATGCGGATCTCGGTGGTGGCCGCGACCCCGGCGCGCGCGCGCTCCTGCACCCGCTCCAGCCCGGCCACCCCGTCGGGATCGGCGCTGACCAGCCGTTTCAGGGCCGCCGCCGGCGATTCGCCGGGGTGGACATCGACCAGGGCGGAGAAGGTGCTGTTGACGAAAACGGGCTTTCCGTCAGCGTCGCACACCGCCTCGCCGCAGGTCAGCCCCTCCAGCGCTCCCGTCACCAGCGCGCCGTCGCGTTCCACGCGGCGGCGCAGGCGGCTGACGCGGACGAGCAGGGCGACGAAGCCGGCCGCCGCGGTCGCCACGCCGGCCCATGCGAGGCCGATGTGGCCGGCGACCAGCCCCGCCGCCGCCGTCGCCAGTCCCGCCCCGCCCAGGGCCCGGGAGACGACGGTCAGGGCCGTCAGCCCGGCCGGCTCCGGCCGGGGCGGCCGGGCCGTCCGGTCGCGCCGGCCGTCGAGAATGGAGGTTGCGTCGCCCACCGGCTCTCCCGCCTTGCCGTTCCGCCTTGCCGTTTCCGCAGCGGTGCCCGTGCCGACGCCGACCTAGCGTCCGAAGCTCCGCTGCTTCAGCTTGAAAACATAGGTAATGATCTCGGCAACCGCACGATAGTGCTCCGCCGGAATCTCCTCGTCGATGTCGACGGTGGCGTACAACGCACGGGCAAGCGGGGGGTTCTCGACGATGGGGATGTCGTGCTCGGTGGCGACCTCGCGGATCTTCATGGCGACGCTGTCGACACCCTTGGCCAGCAGCACCGGCGCCTGCATGGTCTGCGGGTCGTACTTCAGCGCGATCGAATAGTGGGTCGGGTTGGTCACCACCACGTCGGCCTGCGGCACCGACGCCATCATGCGCTGGCGCGCGCGTTCGAAGCGGAGCTGGCGGATGCGTCCCTTGACCACGGGGTCGCCTTCGGCCTGCTTGTGCTCGTCCTTCACCTCCTGCTTGGTCATCTTCATCTTTTTGTTGTGGCTGTAGGTCTGCCAGGCCAGATCGCCCGCCGCGATGATCGACAACACCGCCAGGACACCCGCCAGCAGCGTGAAGGCGATGTCGTCCATCGACGCCAGCAGGCCGAACGGGTCCATGCCCACATACAGTTCGATGGAGCGGAGCATGGGCAGGAGCGCCAGGTAGGAGACCCCGCCCACCAGCAGCAGTTTTCCCACGCCCTTGGCCAGTTCCACCGCCTGGGCCCCGCCGGAGAAGATCCGCTTCAACCCCTTCAGGGGGTCGAGCTTGCTGAACTTCGGGATGATCAGCTTCCAGGAGATGTGCCATCCCGTCTGGGCGACGGAGGCGAGGATGCCGGCGATGACCAGCAGCACCACCGGCAGCCACAGAGCCCACAGCACGTCGCCGACCACGCGATAAAGGACCTGTCCCACGCCGCCCGTGTCCATCGGGATCTGGTACACATGCTCGATGTAGAACGTCAGGCGCCGCTGCAAACCCGATAACGTGCTCGGCAGCATCGACACCAGGACGATGAACATGACGGCGACGATCAGCCAGTTGTTGATCTCCTGGCTGCGGGCGAACTGCCCTTCTTCGCGAGCCTTTTCTTTCTTTTTCTCTGTTGGGTCTTCTGTTTTTGATGACTCGTCAGCGTCTTCGGACACCCGGCACTCCCTCGGTGGTCAGGTCGGGCTGAGGAATTCGATGAATGTGGACTCGAAGTGCGACAGCCAGAACAGCATCATGCCCGACAGCGTCAGGGCGAAGAGGAACAGGCCGATCGCCACCTGCGTGGACATGAACAGGAAGAACACCTGGATCTGCGGCGCCAGTTTGCTGAGGATGCCCAGCGCCACGCCGAACATAAGGCCGATGATCAGGAACGGCGCCGCCATCTGGACGCCGATCAGGAAGCTGCGCGACACCAGCCGGGCGATCAGGTCGGCCATGTCGTTGACCGGCAGCGCCGCGCCCGGCACGAACAGATGATAGCTGTCGACGACCGCCATGATCAGAAGATGGTGCAGGTCGGTGGCGAACAGCATCAGCAGCCCCAGCCAGCCCATCAGGGCGCCCGGCAGGGTGCCCTGGCTGCCCAGCGCCGGGTTGAACATCTGGGCCATGGCGAGGCCGGACTGGGTGGCGATGATGGTCCCGGCCACCTCCAGCGCGCCCACCAGCAGACGCGCGATGGTGCCCATGAACACCCCGACGGTCAGTTCCCCGATGATCAGCGTCACCAGCGCCAGCGCCTGCTGCGGTTCGGGTGGAAGCTGCGGCCGCAGCACGGGCGCCACGACGACGCTGACCGCCAGCGCGAACAGCAGACGGGTGCGGGCGGACACGAACGGGTCGCCGATGGTGGGCATCACCATGAAGGCGGCGCCGACCCGCGCGAACACCAGCAGCCAGACATAGATCTGGTCGGCGAACAGGGTGGGGATGATGTCCATCGGCCCGTTCCGCGGGCCGTCAGCGGCCGGTGCCGATGGCGACGATGCGGTCCGCGATCTCCAGATTGAAGAACTCGGTCATCTCGCCCAGCATATAGGGCATCAACAGGATCGACACGCCGAAGACGATCAGCACCTTCGGCACCATGGACAGGGTCTGTTCCTGGATCTGGGTGACCGCCTGGAACACGGAGATGACCGTTCCCACCACCATCATGATCAGCAGGATCGGTCCGCAAACCATGACCAGCGTCACCAGCGTGGTGCGGCACAGTTCGATGACTTCGGTATCGGTCATGACGGACGCTTTCGCACGCGCCGCCGTCAGATCGGCATGCGCAGGATTTCCTGGTAGGCCGTGATGACCTTGTCGCGCACGGTGGTGACGGTTTGCAGCGTCACCTCGGCGTTGGACACCGCCTGCACCACGTCGGACAGGTCGGCCTGGCCGACCGCGGCCAGGGCGGTGACCGTCTCGCCCCGGCGCAGGGTGTCGACGGCGGACTTCGCCGTTTCCTGCAGGACCTCGCCGAAAGTGGGCCCCTCGTCGCGCGGCGCCATGCCGGCACCGGCCGTGCGCGACGCGGTGTTGGCATAGGCGGCGATGACGTTGGCGACGTTGGCGACCATGGCGAAGGCTCTCCGGGCGTGAGGATCAGGCGCGCAGGATGTCGATCGTGCGCATCATCATCTGACGCGCCGATTCGATGACGGACAGGTTGGCTTCGTAGGAGCGCTGGGCCTCGCGCATGTCCATCGACTCGATGATCGTGTTGACGTTGGGCAACAGCACGTAGCCGTCGGCATCGGCGCTGGGGTGGGCGGGATCGTAGCGGCGCTGGAAGTCGCCCTTGTCCACGCCGATCTTGGCGACCCGCACGGTCTCGATGCCGAGCTGGCGGTCGACCTCGTTGGCGAAGGTGATGGTCTTGCGGCGGTAGGGCAGGTCGCCCGGCGTCTCCGCCGTGGAGTTGGCGTTGGCCATGTTCTCGGCGATGACGCGCAGGCGGGCGCCCTGCGCCTTCATGCCCGAGGCCGACACGGCCATGGTGTTGAAAAGATCGGCCATCCGTCGCCTCCGTCGCTCAACCGCCGCCGGCGCGGCCCAGCGCCATCTTCAGCATGGTGATCTGTTTGCGGTAGAGGTTCACCATGGTCTGGTAGTCCATGGCGTTCTGGGACACCTTCATGACCTGCTCCTCGATCACCACGGCGTTGCCGTCGGGGGCGGTCTCGTAGGGTGCCCGCACCCGCTGTTCCTTGTTCAGCCCGCCGACCGGAACGGTGCCCTGCAAGTGGTTGGCGGCGGTGGTCGACGCCTTCAGCCGCCGGCTGTCGGCCAGGGCGTCGCGGAAGGTGAAGGGCTTCAGGTCCTGCGGCTTGAAGTCGGGCGTGTCGGCGTTGGCGATGTTGCGGGCCAGCACCTCCTGGCGCTGGGTCTGCCAGTCCATCTTGCGCGTCAGCAGCTTGTAGAGGGCGAGGTTGTTGAGGTCCATGGTGCTCTCCGCCCGCACTTTCGCGCCGACCTTTTCTCCACCGGGCTCGACTCCGGGGGCCTTCCGAAAGGTGCGCGCGTTTGCGTTAACAAACCCTGAATCCCGCCGGCAAACGCAGGGAGTTGCCGGAGCGGGCCGCTGTGGTACTGTCACCCGCCATGCTGCGTTCCGAATCCATCGCCCACCCGCACCGCTCCGGAGTCTGCGCGTCCGCCGCCCGGCCGCAGCGGCGTCCGGCGGTCTGGCTGGCGGTGCTGGCGGTGCTCATGCAGGTGCTGCTGCCCGTGCAGGCGGTGCTGGCCGCTGCCGGCACCAACACCGCCTGGGACAGCCTGTGCCTGGCCGACGGATCGGGACGCGCGGCGCCGGGAACGCCGGCCGGCGACACGGACGCGCCGGGGCCGCAAGCCTGCCCCGTGTGCACGGCCGTCGCCGCCGCGGTGGGGGCGCCGCCGCCCCTGCCGGCAGCACCGGCGGAGCCGCAGCGGGTGGTCCGCGCCATTCTGCCGCAGCACGCGGCGGCGGCCCCTCCGGTCGCCGCACCCTGCCGCCTGCCGCCCAGCCGCGCCCCGCCGGCACGGGCCTGACCTCCCGCACCATCGCCTGTCCGTTCTATTGCCCGCCCGCCGGCATCGCGCCGTGCGCCGGCCACCGATTCGAGGAAACGCATCATGAAGACCCTGTTTGCCGCCGCGCTCGTCGCGGCCCTGGCCGCTGCCGCTCCTGCCCTCGCGCAGGGGGGGCACGGCCACCCCGCGCCCGCCGCCGCTCCCGCCGCCTCCGGGGCCCCGGCGGCGACCGTTGGCACCATTGCCATCGTCGCCCCCTGGGCCCGCGCCACCGCGCCCAACGCCAGGGTCGGCGGCACCTACATGACGCTGACCAACGACGGAGAGGCGGTCGACCGTCTGGTGGCGGCGTCCAGCCCGGTGGCCGAGAAGGTGGAACTGCACACCCACCTGATGGACAACGGGGTCATGCGCATGCGCCCGGTCGACGGCATCGAGGTGGCGCCCGGTGAGCCGTCGGTCCTGCGCCCCGGCGGCCTGCACGTCATGCTGATCGGGCTGAAGCAGCCGCTGGCGCAGGGAAGCCGGTTCCCGCTGACGCTGACCTTTGAAACCGCCGGCGCGGTCACCCTCGACGTGCCGGTGCAGGCCGCCGGGGCCATGTCGCCGGATGGCCACGCAATGCCGCAGCCGGCGCACTGAAGCCCGGCGGGAGCGGCGGACCGGTCCGGCGCTCCCGCTCCCTGCCGACACCTTCATCGTTCATTAAGCATGTTCGGGAGAGGATGCGCGGGCATTCCAGCCCCGCCCTCATCCGCAGGCACGCCGTGTCCACCCGCCGTCCGCCGCATCGTCCCGCACCTCCGGCCCGCCGCCCCGTCGCGGTGGCGCTGAAGTATGAGTTGGGGGCGGCGGCTTTGCCCCGGGTGGTGGCCACCGGCCAGGGTTACGTGGCCGAGCAGATCCTGGAACTGGCCTTCGCCAACGGGGTGAAGGTGCGCGAGGACGCCGACCTGGCGGAGATCCTCGCCGCCATCGACGTGGACACGGAGATTCCCGTGGAGGCCATCGCCGCGGTGGCGGAAATCCTGGCCCATGTCTACCGGGCCAACGGCACGGTCATACCCGCCGATCCGCTCGCGGACGGCCCCGTCGGAGAGGCGCCATGACTCCGCAGGAGATCGGGCGCCAACTGGCGGCCGTCGCCGCCGCCCTGGCGCAGGCGCGGGACGAGGCGGAGGGCGGCGCCTGGCTCGATCTGGACGGGCTGGGCGAGCGCGTGCGCACGGTGTGCGATGCCGCCCTGGCGCTGGCGCCGGAGGAGGCGCGGCCCCTCCTGGCCCGCCTGGAGGCCGTGGTGGATGCCCTCGATTCCCTGGCCGCGGTGCTGGCGCGCCAACGCGATGCCCTGGCCGCCGCCGGGCCGGTGATCGGCCCGCACACCGCCCGCCGCCGCGCCGTCGCGGCCTACGGCGCGGCCCCTCCGCCGGGCCCGGCCGATCCGCCGGACCGGCCCGACGATCCCTGAGGCTCGGCCATCGCCATAATGGACATCGACACCTACATCCGCTTCACCCTCGCGCTGGTGTTCGTCATCGCGCTGTTCGTCGTGCTGGCGCTGGTGCTGCGCCGGCTCGGCTATGGCGGCACCATCCACACGCCGGCCCGCCAGCGCCGGCTGTCGATCGTCGAGGTGCTGCCGCTGGACACCCGGCGGCGTCTCGTCCTGGTGCGCCGTGATGATTCCGAACACCTGCTGCTGCTGAGCACCACCGGTGATCGGGTGGTGGAGTCCCCCGTGCGCTCCGGCTTCCGCGACGCGCTCGCCGCAGCCGACCGGCCGCGGGGCGGGGAGGGGGGAACGCCATGACCGCCCGCCGTCTGCTGATCGCCGTCCTGCTGGCGCTGGGTGCCGGGCTGGCGGCCGGGCCGGCTCTGGCGCAGAGCGTAACCTTCGACATCGGTGATGCCGGCGGGTCCACCACCGGCCGCATGATCCAGATGATCGCGGCGATCACGGTGCTGTCGCTGGCGCCGTCGATCCTGATCATGATGACGTCGTTCACCCGCATCGTCATCGTCCTGTCCTTCCTGCGCCAGGCGCTGGGCATCCAGCAGGTGCCGCCCAACACGGTGATGATCAGTCTGGCCCTGTTCCTCACCTTCTTCATCATGGCGCCGGTGCTGGAGCGGTCCTATGCGGACGGAATCCAGCCCCTGATCGAGGAACGCATCGACGAGACCGAGGCGATGCGGCGTGCCTTCGCACCGTTCCGCGACTTCATGCTGCGCCACACCAACGAGAAGGACCTGCGCCTGTTCGCCGAGATGGCGCGCATCGACGACATCGCGGCGCCGGCCGACGTCCCGGCCCATGTGCTGATCCCGGCCTTCATGATCTCGGAGATCAAGCGCGCCTTCGAAATCGGCTTCCTGCTGTTCCTGCCCTTCCTGGTGATCGACATGGTGGTGTCGTCGATCCTGATGTCCATGGGCATGATGATGCTGCCGCCGACCATGGTGGCGATACCCTTCAAGATCATCTTCTTCGTGCTGGTCGACGGCTGGTATCTGATCGCCGGATCGCTGGCGCGCAGCTTCGGCACGCTGTAGCGCCGTTGTGGCTTCTATCGTGGCTGGGCGCCGAGATCGGCGAACTCCATCCCGCGGTCGGTGCGCCGGAACCAGCCCTTGCCGTTGACGGTGAGCGTGGGCTGGCCGGGGAGCGGTTGCAAGGTGGCGGCGTAGTAGCAGTCATAGCCGTCCGGCCGGCTCTTCGCGGTGACGCAGCCCTGCTTGCGGAAGGCATCGAAGCGGCTGAAGCTGCGCCCCTGCGACTCGATGGTGCGGCGGGTGTGGGCCTCAACGGCCGTGCGCATCTCCGCCTCCGACGGTTCGCCGGAGCAGGCGGTCAGCAGCAGGCAGGCGAGCAGGGCTGAAACGATCCTCATGGGGCAGCCACACAGCGCGACCAATCGTTGCGCCACTGTACCTCTTTCGGCGGCACCGCGCGAGTGGCTGCGTGCGGGCCTTGACGCGGAGCCGCCCGGCGCGTTAAGGATCGGGGCATGCACACCACCCTGCGACTCATGCGAATGCGAATTAGCGGCCCGGCGCTGTAAGCGTCGGGGACGAATCGCGTTCGTCGTGGTGCGGTGGATGGAGTGTGGCGTGATGGAACGCCCGTGGGGCGCCGGGACCCTGAACCCGGCCGGCAATGACAATCGGAACCGTATCGGACCGTGCCGCCGTATGGCGGGCGGGCGAATGCGTCGAATTATCCGCCCGGGCCGCTGACGCGGTCCGGGACCGTTCGCGTCGCCTCCGCCTCCTCCGTTGCCGCAAGGACTCCCTGCGATGTTCGCCGCGCACGCCGTCGCCGTGCGCCACCCCCGATGTGGCGCCTGTTCCGACCGTTCCCCCCGACTTCCCGCCTGGCTGCCCTCCTCCGCCATAAGCGCCGCTGCCGCCCGTCTGGCCGGGCAGGTGGTGCGCACGCCGCTGCTGGACGCGCCAGGTCTCGGCGCCGGTCCCGGCATCGCGATCGGGGTGAAGGTGGAGACGTTCCAGGCCACCGGTGCCTTCAAGGAGCGGGGTGCGCTCAACCGCCTGCTGCGCCTGACCGCGCCCGAACGGGCGCAGGGGGTGGTCGCCATGTCCGCGGGGAACCACGCTGCCGGGCTGGCCCTGCACGGGGCGCGGCTGGGCGTTCCCGTCACCATCGTCATGCCGGTCACCGCCCCGCGCAACAAGGTGGAGCGCACGGCCGGATACGGCGCCGAGGTCCTGCTGCACGGGGCGACCGTGGCCGAGGCGCGGGACAAGGCTCTGGAACTGGCGGCGGATCGGCGCCTGACCTTCGTCCATCCCTATGACGATCCCGATGTCATCGCCGGGCAGGGCACCGTCGGACTGGAGATCCTGGAGGACCGGCCGGACACCGACCTGGTGGTGGTGCCGGTGGGCGGCGGCGGGCTGCTGGCCGGCGTGGCGGCGGCGGTAAAGGCACGGAACCCGTCGGCGCGGGTGGTCGGCGTCCGCCATGCCCGTTTCCGGCCGGGCGGGGCCGGGCCGGGGCCGACGCTGGCCGACGGCATCGCCGTGGCGGATCTGGGCAAGCTGGCCCGGGCGGCGGCGGCCACCCTGGTGGACGCCATCGTCTATGTGGAGGAGGATGAATTGGCCCACGCCGTCCGCACCCTGCACCGCGCCGTCGGCATCGTCGCCGAGGGGGCCGGGGCGGCGGCGGTGGCGGCACTGCTGGCCGGCCGGGTGCGTGCGGCGCCGCGCACCGTGGCGGTGGTATCCGGCCGCAACGTCGACGCCGCCGCCCTGACCCGCGTGCTGGAGGCGGCCTGAGCCGCGTCGCCCCTCATCCCGTGGCTGACGGGGCGGAGCGGGCGGCCAGCATGGTGTCGAGCTTGCGTTTCAGGTCCTCCGGGCTGAAGGGCTTCGGCAGCATCTCGTACCCCTTGCCCATGCCGTCCTCCCCGACGATGGCGTGGCCGGCGAAGCCGGAGGTCAGCAGCACGCGGATGCCGGGGCGCAGCCGCTCCACCTCGCGCGCCAGTTCCGCGCCGTTCATGCCCGGCGGCATCACCACGTCGGTGAACAGCAGGTCGATGGGCCGGCCTTCGCGCAGCACGGCCAGCGCCTCGTTGGCGTTGCCCGCCTGAAGGACCATGTGGCCGAAGCCGGCCAGCAGCTCCGCCGCGGCGAAGCGGATGAGCGGATCATCCTCCACCAGCAGAATGGTGGCGCCGCCGGGCACGACGGTTGCGGCCGGCCGTGCCGGTGCGTCGGTCAGACGCTCGGTCGGCAGGCGGACCGTCGCGACCATGCCGCCGCGGCCCGGCGATGCCACCGCCAGAGTGCCGCCGTGCAGCTCCACCAGGCGGCGGGTCAGAGGCAGGACGAAGCCGCTCTCCTCGGTCGCGCGGTCGTCGTTGGCGGCGGAGTGGCGTGCGCTGCGGTCGGCGTCCGTACCGGTATCGGCGACGACGATCACGGGCTGTCCGTCGCGCAGGGACGCCGACACCGTCACGCGGCCGCCCGACGGCGTGTACTTCACGGCGTTCGACAACAGGTTCAGAAGGATCTGGCGCATCCGCATCTCGTCGGCGCGGAGATGGCGCACGTCGGGGGCGACGTCGTAGGACAGGTTCACACCCGCCCGTTCGGCGCGCGGCCAGATCAGGCGGACGCAGAACGACACGGCGGCGTCCAGATCCACCGTGTCCTCGGTCAGCGTCAGCCGCCCCGAATCCGCCCGGGCGTGATCGAGCACGTCGTTGATCAGTTCCAGCAGATGCTGGCCGCTGTCGCGGGCATCCAGGGCAAGCTGGAGGTAGCGCGGGTCGCCCACCGGCCCCAGGGACTCCCGCGCGATGGAATCGGTGAAGCCGATGATGGCGTTGAGCGGGGTCACCAACTCCTGGCTCACACCGGCCAGGAAGGCGGACTTGGCACGGTTGGCCCGTTCCGCCTCGTCACGGGCGGCGCGGGCCTCCTGTTCGCTGTGGATGCGGCGGGTGACGTCGCGGGCCACGGCGATGTATTCCATGGGTCGCCCGGTCACCGGATCGCTGACCAGGCGGATCGACGCCTCGGTCCAGATCCAATGGCCGTTGCCGTGGCGCTTGCGCATCACGCAGGTCGTAGCCGGCGCCTCCGGTGACAGGCCGGACAGGGCGGCGGCGAAGACGGGCCGGTCGTCGGGGTGGACGAGGGCGTCCGCGGGCCGGCCGATCAACTCCTCCGGCTCGTAGCCCAGCACGTCCCGCGACGCCTCGGAACAGAAGGTGCGGGTGCCATCGGGGGAGATGCGCGTCAGCACGTCGCCGATGTTCCCGGCCAGCAGGCGGTACCGCGCCTCACTGTCGCGCAACGCCAGTTCGCCCAGGCGACGCCAGTGTTCGTGGATGAGAAGGGTGCCGAGGATGGCGATCCCCAGCGTGGTGACCGGCAGGGCCACCGGCCCCGTGGCCTCCAGCAGGCGCAGGGCCTGCTCCCGATCGGGCAGCAGCAGGGCGCTGGCCAGATGCAGCGGGCTGACGACGGCGGCGAGGATGAAGATGTGGGGCAGGCGCAACGGCCGCCCGCCGTACGCCGGTACCGCCGCCATGATCATGCCGACCCCGGCCGCGATCACAATTCCCGCCACGCCGGCGATGGCCCCGACGCCGCCCAGATGAAGGCGGAAGGCCGCCGCCGCCAGGGCCGCCAGCACGGCGGCCAGGGGGCCGCCGAACGGTCCGGCCAGGGCGAGCATGACGGGGCGGCCGTCGACCAGAATGCCCGGAGCGAACTCGAACGGCAGCGCCATGGCCAGAACGGTCATGGCGCCGAACAGCGCGCCGTACACCGCCTGTCCCGCGAGGCTGCCGCGGTCGATGCGCCGGATCGCCACGGCGTAGGCCACGGCCGCCAGCGCCAGCAGCCCGACGTTGCGGCCCAGCGCCTGGAGCACATCCACGACGGGGAGATCAAACGGGTGCATCAGCGTCCGTGGGCCTTGCCATGCGCGCGGGCGCCCACTGTGTGCCGGCAACCCGCGGAAGGGAAGCCGGCATCCGTGCCTATGCCGGTGCGCATCCCTATGCGCTTCGGAAAGGGACGGTCACCCCCTTTCGCCGTGTACGTCCGATCAACCGGACCGTCCGTCGGCCCGAGGACTCAGCAGGATCGGCGCGTACACCATCAGGTACAGGGCGAACGCGGCAAGCCACGCGGCACCGGCGCCGTCCAGCAGCGGCCGGTACAGACTTCCCGGCGCCACATCCGCCAGCACCCGCAGCACCGCCCCTGCGAGAAGAAGCCGGTAAGACCACGCGATGACGGCCCCCACGACCAGCGGCCGCCCGCTGTGGCCGAGTGATGCCCGGGTCATCACCGCCAGGATCATGACCGCGAAGGCGCCGGCGGTCAGGGCGTGGATGCCGGCGCTCTCCGACACCGGCAGGCCCAGCCCGTGCATCGCCTTCAACGCCAGCCCGACCGGCAGCCAGGCATAGCCGGCGTGCAGCACCCACACCAGCGGCTGCCCGCCGGTCCGCCACCCGTGCCAGCGCCCCATCCGCACGCCGTGGGCCAGCGCCGCCACAAGCGCGACCGCGCCGGCAAGGGTGCTGCCGGGCGCGGCCATCTCCGCCGGGATCAGCAGCAGCGTGGCGGCCAGCGCGATGCGCTCGACCCATGGCCGCGGCGACACGTCGACGGCGACGCCGCGCTGTGCCAGGGCGTTGCGCGTGAAGGCGGGCACGATGCGCCCGCCGACCACCGCGATCATCATGACCACGGTGCCGATCGCCAGCGTCCGGCCGAGGCGCACACCATCCTCCGCCAGCCCGAGCCATTCCAGATGGAACAGCGCGTTGCCGATCCACAGCAGGGCCAGCAGACCGAGGAAGGCGGTGTTGCGCAGCGCGCCGGCCCGCACCAGCGGCCCCGCCAGGGCCACCGCCAGCGCCGGCAGGAACAGCAGGTCCGCGACGGCCGCCACTGCCGGCGGAACGCCGAGGCCGGGCAGCAGGGCCATGCGCCCGGCGAGATAGAGCGCCACCAGCCCGCCCAGCGGCGCGCCGCTCAGCGCGGCCGTGCCCGTCCAGTTCGGCACCGCGGTCAGCAGGAAGCCGGCGATCGCCGCGGTGACGAAGCCGTAGAGCATGGCGTGGGCGTGCCAGGCCGTCGGTGCGACCGGCCCGGCCGGCCAGCTCCCGGTCGCCAGCACGACCAGCCAGCCCGCCATCACCAGGAACGCGGCGAGGCCGGCGAACAGGAAGAACGGACGGAATCCGTAGGCGACCAGCAGGGAAGGCCGGATGCGGCCGAGCGGTGCGGCGGGACTGAGGCTCATGGGGGCGAATCCGGGCAGGGGCGATCAATGCCGGTGATCCCACCATGCCCGGGTGCGATCGGTCTTGACGGGGATCAAGCGAGGGTGACCGACGGCACCCGCATCCGCATCGCCCTCTCCCTCAGATCGACCAGGCGTCCGTGAAGTCGCCGGCACCGTTGGTGTGGATGCCGCACTCCGACTTGCCCGTGCCGGCCCAGCGGCCCGAGCGCGGGTCGGCGCCGGGGGCCACCCGCTCGGTGCAGGTGTAGCAGCCGATGGACAGGAAACCGTCGGCTTCCAGGGGGTGGCGGGGCAGGTCGCGGCGAGCGAACTCCGCCTCCAGACGGTCCTTGTCCCAGTGGGCCAGAGGATTGACCTTGATGCGGCCGTCCTGCGCCTCGAACACCGGCAGGGCGGCGCGGGTCGACGACTGGAACCGCTTGCGCCCGGTGATCCAGGCGTCGAAGCCCTCCAGCGCCCGGTTCAGCGGCAGCGTCTTGCGCAGGTGGCAGCACAGGTCGGGCGCCTTCTGCCACAGGAGGCCGTCGCGGTCGGCGGCGTCCACCTCGTCGCGGCGAGGGCCAACGCTGCGCACGTCCTGCAGGCCGAGCCGGCTGACCAGCGTGTCGCGGTAGCGCAGCGTCTCGCCGAACAGCTTGCCGGTGTTGACGAAGATCACCGGGATGCGGCGGTCCACCTCCGCCGCCAACGCCAGCAGCACCGCCGATTCGGTGCCGAAGGACGACACCAGCGCAAGCCGGCCGGGGAACGCGTCACGGGCGACCGCAATCAGATCTGCCGCATCGAGGTCCGCATACCGTTCGGCGAGTTCGGCCGCCCGGAGCGTGTCATGGGTGGGGAGGGAACCTTCTGGCATGGCCGGTCATTTCACACTTTAATGAATGTTATATAACCCAATTCGACACTATCACCTGCGGGCACTCGGGGCAAGCAAATACATTTGGCTAACGTATTATGTGCAATTGGCCGCTGAAATTTGTGTTGATTTAGGGCCGGCGACGCTGTTAAAAATGCGCCATCTGGATGTTAAAATGCAGCCGCGTTGTGAAATGCGGCGCGACCGGAAGGAGAGCGAGGAGTATGGCGAAGGAACCGTCCCGGACGGGGTTGCAGGCGATCACCGCCAACCGGCTGCGCGACGGGGCGGTGGTGTGGCTGAGCGCCCGCAATGCCTGGGTCGACCGCCTGGAAGACGCCGGCACATTCGAAGGCGCCGCCGTCGACGCGGCCCTCGCCACGGCGCAGGAGGCGGAGCGGGCCAACCTCGTGGTCGGCGTCTACGCCTTCGAGGTGGAGATGCGCAACGGAGCCCCGGAGCCCCTGCGCTACCGCGAGCGGGTGCGGGCGCTGGGTCCCAGCGTGCGCACCGACGTGGGCAAGCAGGCCGACCCCCGCGACCGCGCAGCCTGAAACCGAAGGATAGCGTCATGACCTACGTCGCCCCCCGCCACCGGGCCGGCATCTATCATTACGACGAGATCGACCGGCAGTTCGTGCGCGAGCGCGTCGCCCAGTTCCGCGGCCAGGTGGAACGCCGCCTGCGCGGTGAGTTGAGCGAGGACGAGTTCAAGCCGCTGCGGCTGATGAACGGGCTTTACCTCCAGCTTCACGCCTACATGCTGCGCATCGCCATCCCCTACGGCGTGCTCAGCTCCACCCAGCTCCGCGGGCTGGCCCGCATCGGGCGGCGCCATGACAAGGGCTACGGCCACTTCACCACGCGCCAGAACCTGCAATACAACTGGATCGGTCTCGCCGACACGCCGGACATCCTGGCCGAACTGGCTGAGATCGACATGCATGCGATCCAGACCAGCGGCAACTGCATCCGCAACGTCACCACTGACCAGTTCGCCGGCGCCGCCCCGGACGAGGTTGTGGACCCCCGCGTCTACGCCGAGATCCTGCGGCAGTGGTCGACCTTGCACCCCGAATTCTCGTTCCTGCCACGCAAGTTCAAGATCGCCATCACCGGCGCCCCCAACGACCGGGCGGCCGTGCGCGTGCACGACGTCGGTCTGGTGACCAAGCGGGACGGTGACGGCAACGTCGGCTTCGAGGTGTATGTGGGCGGCGGCCTCGGCCGGTCGCCCTTCATCGCCCCCAAGGTGCGCGACTGGCTGCCCGAGGAGGATCTGGTCGCCTACCTGGAGGCGGTGCTGCGCGTCTACAACCAGTACGGCCGACGCGACAACATCTACAAGGCGCGCATCAAGATCCTGGTCCACCAGATCGGCGTCGCGCGCTTCGCCGAGCAGGTGGAGGCGGAGTTCGCGCGCATCCGCGGGCCCTTCTACCGCCTGGATCCGGTGCTGGTGGACGCCATCCGCGGCCATTTCGCCCCTCCGCCGTTCGAAGCCCTTCCTGCGGTGTCGGAAGCTTATGAGGAGGCCCGGCGCCGCGACGCGGCGTTCGCCGCCTGGGCGACGTCCAGCGTCCACGCCCACCGCACCCCCGGTTACGCCAGCGTCACCATCTCCCTGAAGCCGGTGGGCGGCGTGCCCGGCGACATCACCGCCGACCAGATGGACGCCGTGGCCGACCTGGCCGACCGCTACGGGTTCGGCGAGATCCGGGTCACCCACGAGCAGAACCTGGTGCTGGCCCACGTCCGGCGGAACGACCTGCACGCCCTGTGGCAGGGGCTGGCCGCGGCCGGACTGGCCAGCGCCAACGCCGGGCTGGTCACCGACATCATCGCCTGCCCCGGGCTGGACTATTGCAGCCTGGCCAACGCCCGTTCCATCCCGCTGGCGCAGGAGATTTCGCGCCGCTTCGCCGATCTCGACCGCCAGCGCGCCATCGGCGAGCTGAAGATCAAGATCAGCGGCTGCATCAACGCCTGCGGCCACCATCATGTCGGCCACATCGGCATCCTCGGCGTCGACAAGAAGGGTGAGGAGTTCTACCAGATCACGCTGGGCGGCAACGCGGAACTGGCGGGGGCCGCCATCGGTGACATCGCCGGCCCCGCCCTGACCGCAGACGATGCGGTCGATGCGGTGGAAGCGGTGGTCAACCGCTACCTGGATCTGCGCACGCCGGGCGAGCGCTTCATCGACACCCTGGCCCGCGTCGGCCACGGGCCTTTCAAGGAGATGGTCAATGCCGCTCGTTAAGGACGGCCGGCCGGCCGCGGACACCTGGACCACCCTGGCCGACGACGCCCCGGTTCCGGCCGACGGCGCGGTGATCGTCAGCCTCGCGCGCTGGCGGGCGGAGCGCGCGGCGCTGGTTGCCCGCACCGCCCCGGTGGGCGTGCTGCTGCCATCCGACGCGCCGGCTGACGCCCCGGGCGACGGCATCGCCGGCCTGGCGCTGATCGCCGTCGCCTTCCCGAAGTTCCGCGACGGCCGCGGCTTCACCACCGCCCGCCGCCTGCGCGAGGAGTTTGGCTTCACCGGCACGCTGCGTGCCGTCGGTGACGTGCTGCCCGACCAGTACCAGTTCCTGCACCGTTGCGGCTTCGACGAGGTGGAACTGCCGGCCGGCCGGGACGCTGCGGCGTGGATCGCCGCGGCCGGCCCGATCACGGTGGCCTATCAGGCGGCCCTGCGCGACGGCGGCCCGCTGGGCCTGCTGCGTCGGCGGGTTGCATAAAGGGGACGTCCGGACGTTCATAACCGTTGGTCCCGCGCCGGCAACGGTTTACAGTGGCCGGGACTCGCGACTGATCGGCCCGTTCATGCCCCCTTCCGTCCTCCGGCCCCTGGCCAGCCGCAGAGCCCCGGACGCCACCGTGGCTGAGCGGCGCTATCACGATCGCCGACTGGGGGCTGAGATCATCAGCATCGTGGTCGGCGGGTGCGTGGTCACCGACGACCCGAACGTCATCATCACCACGACGCTCGGGTCCTGCGTCGCCGCCTGCGTTTATGATCCGGTGGCGGCGATGGGCGGCATGAACCATTTCCTGCTGCCCGATGCCGGGGGCGGTGCCCTGTCGGCATCGGCCCGCTACGGCAGCGCCGCCATGGAACAGCTCATCAACCGGCTTCTCGCCGTGACCGGCCGGCGCGACCGCCTGCGGGCGAAGGTGTTCGGGGGGGCCAGCGTCAACGGTTCACGCTCCGACATCGGTGTGCGGAACGTCGAGTTCGTCATGGACTATCTGGCCACCGAGGGCATCCCGACGGTGAGCTGGGACGTGGGTGGACAGGTGCCGCGCGCCGTGCGCTTCTATCCCACCACCGGACGTTCCCAGCGCCGCCTGATCGGGGAGGAGGCGGTGCGCGACATCGCCCGCAGCGAGGCGTCCTTCATGGAACGGCTGCGCCACACCGCGATCGAGGGCGAGGTCGAGCTGTTCTGAGCCCATGCTGCACGGTCTGGCCCGCCTTCTGCCCACCATCGAATCCGCCGGCCTGGACGAGGCGGCGGTGTACGAACGCCGCACCCTGTACGACCGGCCGCGGGCGCCGGTGCCGGCCGGCGGGCTGCTGCGCTGCCCGGTGTGCGGCCGAAGCGCCAGCCGTTTCCTGCCCTTCGGCCTCGGCGGGCGGCGCAACGCCCAGTGCCCCGATTGCGGCTCCCTGGAACGGCACCGCTTCCTGTGGCTCTACCTGCGGGAGCGCACCGACTTCTTCCGGCGCAGGCTCACGGTCCTGCACACGGCGCCGGAACCCTGCCTCGAGGCGCCGTTCCGGGCGCAGCACGGACGCGGCTACGTCACGCTGGACCGCTTCAATCCTCACGCCGACGTGCAGGCCGACCTGACCGACCTGCCGTTCCCCGACGCCGCGTTCGACATGGTGGTGTCCAGCCATGTGCTGGAACATGTGCCCGACGACCGCGCCGCGCTGCGGGAGATTGCCCGTGTGCTGAAACCCTCGGGCCGGGCGGTGCTGATGTTTCCCTTTGATCCCCGGCGGCCGACCGCCGAGGATGCCGCCATGGACACGCCGGCCAAGCGGATGGCCGCCTACGGCCACCCCTACCATTACCGGATCTATGGCAGCGACACACCGGCCCGGCTGGCGGCGTGCGGGCTGTCCGCCGCGGTGGTGGCGACCCGCGACCTGCTGTCGGGCCACCGGCGGCGGCGCCACAGGGTCAACACCAACCACCTGTTCCTGGCCCGCCGCACCGCCGCCGGAGGCGCGCCATGAGCCGGACGCTGCGCATCGCCACCTTCAATCTGGAGAACCTGGACGACACCACCGCGGACCCGCCGTTCGAGCAGCGCTGCGCCGTGCTGCGCCCGCAGTTGCGCCGGCTGGACGCCGACGTGCTGTGCCTTCAGGAGGTGAACGCCCAACGCCCGGTCAAGGGCCGGCCGCGCACGCTGCGCGGCCTGGAGACGCTTCTGAAGGACACGCCCTATGAGGGATTCCACCTGTCCGGTGGAGCCGGGCGCGACGGCTTTGCCGACAAGCACAATCTGGTGATCGCCAGCCGCTGGCCGGTACGTTCCCATCGCTTGATCCGCCACGATCTGGTGCCGCCACCTCTGGTGCGCATGGTCACCGCCACACCGGCGTCGGCCGGGCCGGAACCCGTGTCCTGGGACCGTCCGGTGCTCCAGGCGGAGATCGAATTGCCCGGCGGCCGCACCCTGCACGTCTTCAACCTGCATCTACGCGCACCGCTGGCCGCTCCGGTGCCCGGCCAGAAGAAGGGGGCGCTGAGCTGGCACAGCGTCGCAGGCTGGGGGGAGGGGTTCTTCATCGCCTCGGTCAAGCGGGCGGGGCAGGCGCTGGAAACGCGCCTGGCCGTGGAACGGCTGTTCGATGCCGACCCGCAGGCGCTGGTGGTGGTGGCCGGCGACTACAATGCGGAGGGCCGCGAGACCCCGGTGCGGCTGATCCGCGGCGATCCCGACGACACCGGAAACGGCCACCTGGCCATGCGCGCCCTGGTGCCGCTGGAGCGCAGCGTGCCCGAGGACCGCCGCTTCTCGGTCCTGCACGGGGGGCAGGCGGTGATGCTTGATCACCTGCTGGTGTCGCGCGGGCTGCTCGCCTGGTTCCGCGGTGCCGAGATCCACAACGAGGCCCTGGGCGACGAGGTGCTGGCGCACGCCACCACCGCCCGATCACCGGAGAGCTATCACGCCCCGGTGGTCGCCACCTTCGCCTTTCCCGACGACCTCGTTTCCGGCCGCATCACACCGTAACCGACACACGCCCGCCGTCCCCGGACGGCGGAGCGGCACCGGCGCCGCCACCCATTCCGGGTGGCCCGCCCGCGGGTGGGGGCGGCATGGACGGCACGAAGGCCGGGGACATCGGGGATGAGGGAGGCGGACGCAGCGCAGGCGGCGTCTCTGCGGGCAACGCGCCGACGTCCGTGCGCCGCTCATCGCCGACAACCTCGACGGAAGGGTCGCCGGTGCCATCGTCGGCGTACGCCCGGTCGCGCCCTCCGGCCTTGCGGTACCGTTCGACCACCCGCTCCGGCGGGATCTGGTCGCGGATTTCGCCGGTGTCCGAGTCGCGAAAGAACAGCACCGGCAGCTTCGCCAGCACGTCGTAGCGGAGCACCGGACTGATGTACACGCCGGTCGCCGGGGTTTCACCGCTCCGTCCGCCGGAGTCGGCTCCCCGGTCGTTGGTCGTCGTACCATTGATTGCGGCCGGCGCAGCCGGAGATGCGTTCCCGGGCACCGGGGTCCTTGCCGCCGCAACGCTGGCAATCGCCTTGATGTCCATGGGCACGCCTCCTCACGACGCCGGCGGACTCCCCGGTCGGGGGCGAACGTCCGCGTCGTTCAGACGACGATGTTCAGGTTGTTGCCGCGGGTTTCCGTGACGGTGCCGGGTCGCGCCTGCTCGTCACCGGCCCCTGCCTGCTGGCTGGCCTGTTGTTGTTGCTGCTGATCCTGGATCTGCGCCTGCTGCGCGGCGTTCGGGCCGCTCTGCAAGGGGCTGACGTAGGATGGCGTGCCGCCGACTGCGCCGATGTTCATGGCTGGTCTCCGTTCCGGGCCGCCGGCAGCCGACCATCGGTCGCACGCCGCCGAACCGTGATGCTACCCTGAAAGAGTAGGCAATTTTTGCCGATTCCGCAAGACGGCCGCGGTTGCGCTTGCGCGGTGAATCGTCACGTCCGGCGGCCGAGCGGGCCGGAAAACCCTTTGACAACGTTGGGTTGGCCCGTTCGAATCCGGGTGGGCGGGAGGAGGCGGCGGCCATGATGATGCGCTTCAGGGAAGGCGATGTTCTGTTCCGCGAAGGCGACGCCAGCGACTTCGCCTGCCGCATCGTCGAGGGGCGGGTGCTGGTTATCAAGGAGGTCCCCGGGGACGGGCCGGGGGCGGCGGTGGAACTGGGCGAGGCCGGGCCGGGGGACATCGTCGGTGAGATGGGGGTGATCGAGCGGCGGCCGCGCAGCGCCACGGTACGGGCCGCCGGCGACGTCACGGTGGAGCTGATCGCGGCGGACCGCCTGGCCGACATCGTGGCAGGGGAGCCGGAGACGGCGCGCCGCATGCTCGCGCGCCTGAGCGAGCGGGTGCGGAGCCTGTCGGAGGAAGTGGCACACCTGCGCAGCGCCGCCGATGCCGGGGCGGAGCCGCTGCCGGCGGAGGCGGAGCCGGACCATCCGTCGGGGAACGTACCGGACGAACCGGACGCGCCGGTCCCGGCGATGCCGGTGGCGGCGGAGGCGGAGCGCCGGATCGGCCGCTATATCCAGTCGGCGCGGCTGGGTCTCGGCTCCCACGCCATCAGCATCCGGTGGGAGGGTCGGCCGGCGATGCCGCCGGTGTGGGTGGACACGCTGCCGTTCCGCGTCGGCCGCGCCCCTCGTGATGGCGGCCCGCCGGTGCGCGAGCGCGGCGCCCTGCTGCTTCCCGACGCGCCGCCCTACCGGCTGTCGCCCGGCCATTTCGCCATCGACCGGGACGACCGGCTGGGGCTGGTGGTGCGCGACCTGGGCAGCGAGCTGGGCACAACGGTCAACGGCCAGTTCCTCGGCGGCATCTTCGCCAAGGACTGGCTGCGCCTGCCGCCCGGTGAGAGCGTGGTGGTGGCCGGCGGCTTGCAGTCGCCGTTCGTGCTGCGCATCCACGTCACGCCCTGAGGGCCGGCGCGCCCGGTCTAACCCGACCAAGGGGGCCGCCGTATGCTCCCGGAGGATGGGCGCCGGGCCGGCGGCGGCCCACACTTACACCATGATCCGCTTGCCATCTCTTCTCGCCGCCGTGACGGCGGTGATCCTCGCGTTGGCCCCGCCCGCGTCGGCGCGCCAGGATGACGCCCGCCTGGACACCCTGTTCCGCGTCCTTCAGGACACCCGCGACGACGCCGTCGCGCAGGCGACCCAGGACGCCATCCGGAGCATCTGGCTGGAGCACCCCGGTCCGGAGATCCGGGATCTGATGGAAGAGGGGGTGCAATACCTGTTCGCCGAACGCTTCACCGACGCCCTGGCCATGTTCGACCGGGTGGTGGACCTGGCCCCCGATTACGCCGAGGGCTGGAACCGGCGCGCCAACACCCATTACCTGATGGGGGATTACGCGGCGGCGGTGGCCGACATCCGCACCGCGCTGGAGCTGGAGCCCCGGCACTTTCCGGCTCTGGCGGGGCTCGGCCTGATCTATCTCGCCATCGACGAGCCGGGCGGGGCGCTGCGCGCCTTCGACGGCGCGCTGTCCATCAACCCCCACCTCAAGGGCGTGCGCGCCCGGGCGGACGAGTTGCGCAGCGACCTGGCGGGGGAGGCGCTGTAGCGCGCCTCCTACGCCTCGACCCAGGCGATGCGCAGGATGTTGGTGTTGCCGGGGGTGCCGAAGGGCACGCCGGCGGTGATGACGAGCCGCTGGCCTTCCAGCGCCAGCTCGTCCTCGTAGGCGATCTTGACGGCCTTCTGGACCATCTCGGAGAAGTTCTGCACGTCCTCGGTGTGCACGCTGTGGACGCCGAAGGCCAGAGCCAGGCGGCGCGCCGTCTCGCGGCTCGACGTCAGGCAGAGGATCGGCACCTCCGGCCGCTCGCGCGCGGCGCGCAGGGTGGTGGAGCCCGACGTGGTGTAGGTGACGATGGCGGCGGCCTGGATGGTGTGGGCCACCTGGCTGGCGGCCGCGGTGATGGCGTCGGCCGAGGTCTGCTCCGGCTCCGGCCTCTGGGCGCCGACGATGGTGCGGTAGAGCGGATCGTGCTCCACCCGCCGGGCGATGCGGTCCATCATCGACACCGCCTCCACCGGGTAGGCGCCGGCCGCCGTCTCCGCCGACAGCATCACCGCGTCGGCACCGTCATAGACGGCGGTTGCCACGTCCGACGCCTCGGCGCGGGTCGGCGCCGGGCTGGAGACCATGGATTCCAGCATCTGGGTGGCGACGATCACCGGCTTTCCGGCCGCCCGCGATTCGCGGATGATCCGCTTCTGGATGGTCGGCACGTCCTCCGCCGGCATCTCCACGCCGAGGTCGCCGCGCGCCACCATGATGCCGTCGGACATCTCGACGATGGCGTCCAGGTGCTGGATGGCCGACGGCTTTTCCAGCTTGCACAGAAGGGCGGCGCGGCCGGCGACGAGGCGGCGGCCTTCGGCCACGTCCTCGGGCCGCTGCACGAAGGACAGGGCCACCCAGTCGACACCCTGGTCAAGCGCGAAGGCCAGGTCGACACGGTCCTTCTCGGTCAGCGGCGACAGCGGCAGCACGACGCCGGGGACGTTGACGCCCTTGCGGTCGGACAGGCGGCTGCCGCTCATCACCACCGTATCGGCGTGGTCGCTGCTGCACTCCTCCACCCGCAGGCGCACGCGCCCGTCGTCGAGCAGCAGGTCGGCCCCCGGCTCCAGGGCGGCGAAGATCTCGGGATGGGGCAGGGTGACGCGCCGGCCGTCGCCGGGGTCCCCCGACAGGTCCAGGCGGAAACGCTGACCGGCTTCCAGCGTGATCGGCCCCTCGGCGAAGCGGCCGATGCGCAGCTTGGGGCCCTGAAGGTCGGCCATGACGGCGATGGGCCGCTCCAGTTCCGCCTCCAGGGCGCGGATGATGGCAAGGCGCTGGCCGTGGTCCTCGTGCGATCCGTGGGAGAAGTTCAGGCGGAACACGTCGACGCCCGCCTCGAACAGGGTGCGGATGATCTCCGGCGAGGAGGAGGACGGACCCAGCGTGGCGACGATCTTCGTCAGACGGAAGCGGCGGGTCGGGCTGCCTTTGCGTTTCATGGGGTATCCTGAACGGGTTCCGGTGGTCGGGAGCGGCGCGCCGGTGCCGGACCAGGATAGCGCGGCACTCTGTCACGGCAATGACCGCCGGGCGGCGAAAATGTTGCGCGGCGCGGCCGTCCCCGGCGGTTGGCCATCGGGGCACGCGAGGGGCAACCCCGGCACAGACGTGAAGCGCGCCGCGGCGGTTGTCAACGGTGCGCAGGCGGACGACGCGCCATGGCGCCCCGCCTGTGTTCCCCCGGGCACGGTGGGCGCGGTCAGGAACCTCCGGCCGCCGCCGTGCCGGCCAGCGCCGGGGGCAGCTTGAAGACGATGTCCTCGTGGGCGGTGCGAACCTGTTCCACCGTGACCGTGAAGTGCTCCCCGGCGGCGGCGATCACCTCCTCCACCAGCACCTCCGGTGCCGAGGCGCCGGCCGTGATGCCCAGGCGGCGCACGTCGGCGAGGGAGTCCCAGTCGATCTCGCCGGCGCGCTGGACGAGGCGGGCGCGGGCGCAGCCGGCCCCCCTGGCCACCTCCACCAGGCGCTTGGAGTTGGACGAGTTGGGGGCGCCCAGCACCAGCAGCGCGTCCACCTGCGGGGCGATCGCCTTCACCGCCTGCTGGCGGTTGGTGGTGGCGTAGCAGATGTCCTCCTTGCGCGGCCCGGCGATGGCGGGGAAGCGGGCCTGCAGAGCGGCCAGGATGCCGGCCGTCTCCTCCACCGACAGGGTGGTCTGGGTGGCGTAGGCGAGGTTGTCCGGATCGGCCACCTCCAGCCGCGCCACGTCGTCGACGGTTTCCACCAGCAGGACGGCGCCGTCGGGGAGCTGGCCCATGGTGCCGATCACCTCGGGATGGCCGGCGTGGCCGATCAGCACCACGCGGCGACCGTCCAGATGGTGGCGCTCCGCCTCGCGGTGGACCTTGCTGACCAGCGGGCAGGTGGCGTCGAGATAGAACAGGCCACGCCGCTCCGCCTCCGCCGGCACCGCCTTGGGCACGCCGTGGGCGGAAAAGACCACGGGCACGCCGTCGGGCACCTGGTCCAGTTCGTCCACGAAGACGGCGCCCTTGGCTTCCAGGCTTTCCACGACGAATCGGTTGTGGACGATCTCGTGGCGCACATAGACGGGGGCGCCGAAGCGGGCCAGCGCCGTCTCCACGATCTGGATGGCGCGGTCGACGCCGGCGCAGAATCCGCGCGGTGCGGCAAGCAGGATGGTCAGGGGCGCCTTGGGCATGACGGTTTCCGTCGCGGTTCGATGAAGGGCAGGGTCGCACGGGCCGCGGCTTGTGCGGCTGCGGCGGCTTCTCTAAAGTCGCGGGAACGACGCATGCAACCAGGAATTCGGGCACACGCATGACCTCCCGCCGCGACCGTAATATAGGAACCCTCGTCCGGAAAACCCCCGTGGTGGCCGGATTGGCGGGTGCCGTGCTGGCCCTCGCCGGCTGCTCCAGCATCGGACTGGGCGGCGGCTCGACGCCGGCGGAACTGGCGCTGGCCTGCCCGAAGGTGTCGATCATCGGCGGCCTGCACGAGGTGACGGAGTTCCGCCCCGGCGGACGCGACATGACCGACGTGGCCTCGCGGGCCGCGCTGACCGACTATTCCGGCAACTGCGAGTACGATTCCCGCGGCGTGACCGTGAACGTCAAGGTCGACCTGCTGGCCGAGCGCGGTCCCGCCATGCAGGGCAACAGCGCGGCCTACCGCTACTTCGTGGCGGTGATGGCGCCCGGTCACGAGGACCCGGTGCAGAAGGCGGTCTACGACGTCTCCGTCACCTTCCCGGCCAACGCCGCCCGCGCCGCCGGCACCGACGAGGTGGCGGTCACCATTCCCGTGGGCAAGGACGTCAACGCCAAGGATTGGCAGGTGGTGCTGGGCTTCCAGCTCACGCCGGAACAGCTTGCCTTCAACCGGACGGTCTTCAACCGCTGACGGCCGCCGCTACAGAACCACCCGCAGCATCAGCGGAAGGGTCGCCAGGCAGACCAGGGTCGACAGCACGATCATCGCCGCCACCTCGTTCGCCGGACCGCCGTAGCGAACGGCGAAGAGGTGGCTGAACACCGCGACGGGCATGGCGCACTGGAGGACCAGGGCGCCGGCCGCCTCGGGCCCCAACCCGGCCAGCCGCGCCGCGGCCAGACCCACCGCAAATCCCATCGCCACGCGCACCACCGACAGCCCCAGCGGACGGGCGAGGTTGCGCACGCTGAGCCGCGCCAGCGATGCCCCCAGCATCAGCAGCATGATCGGCACCGCCATGCCGCCGAGGATGCGCGCCGCGTCCGCCGCCCACCCCGGCAGCGGGGTGCCGGTGCCGATCAGGGCGAGCGCCAGGAGGAAGGCCCAGATGGCCGGTGTCGTCAGCAGCGTGCGCGGTGCCATCCGCCCCGATGCCAGTCCGATCCCGACCGTGAAATGCCCGATCTGCACCAGGGTGGAAAAGGCCACGGCATAGGGCATGCCCGCCTCGCCGAAGGCGAAGAAGACGATGGGCAGGCCGAGGTTGCCGGTGTTGGGCAGCATCAGCGCCGGCAGATAGAGGCGCACCGGCAGCTTCACGAACCGCAGCACCGCCGCGCCGATGGCGGCGAATGCCGCCAGGGCCAGGGCGCCCGCCGCCAGCATCTCCAGCAGCGAGGCCGGAGTCACCGCCGAGCGGGTGAGTGAGGAGAGCAGCAGGGCCGGCACGCCTATCGTCGTCACCAGGGCCGAGAGGGTTGCCGGGTCGAAGGGCCGGCCCAGCCGCACCCATGTCCAGCCGATGGCGGCAATGGTGAAGACGGGCAGGAGGATGGAGAGGAGTTGGGAAGCCATGGGGCGCATACCTGCGCCTCTTTGCCGTCCGGGTCCACGGTCCCGTGGCATGGCCGCGGGACCTGAATATGGTTCCCCGGATTGACAAACCCGCCCGGCCGGGTAGCTTGTCACCCATACGCCGACGATCCCTCGCGGGAGAGACCGCCGCGGCGTCCACCGGCCCTGTGGCCGGGGACTCCGGCCGGGCGGCGCCGAAGGAGCAACCGCCCCGGAAACTCTCAGGCAAAAGGACCGCAGGGAAAGGCGCTCTGGAAAGCAGGACCCGGCCGGCCACGGACGGGGCCTCACCGAAGGAGTAAGCCGGTGGAGCGGGCTGGTCCCGGCCGGTGAATCTCTCAGGTCCAAGACAGAGGGGGCCCGAGCATCCGCGCAATCCCTGCGCGGGTGGGCCAACCTGTCGGGAGGACCGTTGTGACCGGGGCATCGGAAACACTCAAGCGGACGCCGTTGCACGCCCTGCATGTGGAGCTGGGCGCCAGGATGGTTCCCTTCGCCGGCTACGACATGCCGGTGCAATACCCTGCGGGAATCCTGAAGGAGCATCAGCACACCCGCGCCCGCGCCGGCCTGTTCGACGTGTCCCACATGGGGCAGGTCCGCCTCGTCGGCGACGATCCCGCGGCGGCGCTGGAGTCGCTGGTGCCCGGCGACATCCGCGGCCTGAAGCCCGGCCGCATGCGCTACACCCTGTTCCTGGACGAGCGCGGCGGCATCCTGGACGACCTCATGGTCACCAACGCCGGCGATCACCTGTTCCTGGTGGTCAACGCCGCCCGCAAGGCGCACGACATCGCCCACCTGCGCGACCGTCTGGCCGGCCGTGCCGCGGTGGAGCCGCTGGACGACGCGGCGCTGATGGCGCTTCAGGGGCCGGACGCCGCCGGCGTGCTCGCCCGATTCGTGCCGGAGGCCGCCACCATGGCCTTCATGAGCCATCTGCCGGCCGTGTTCGACGGCATTCCCGTGGTGCTCACCCGCTCCGGCTACACCGGCGAGGACGGATTCGAGATCTCCTGCGCCGCCGCCGATGCGGAGGCCATCGCCCGCAGCCTGCTGGCCTCGCCCGAGGTGGAGGCAATCGGCCTTGGCGCGCGCGACTCGCTGCGTCTGGAGGCCGGCCTCTGCCTCTACGGCCACGACATCACCGAGGAGACGACGCCCGTCGAGGCGGCGCTGGAATGGACGCTGTCGAAGCGCCGGCGCGAAGAGGCGAACTTTCCCGGCGCCGCGGTCATCCTGAAGCAGCTTGCCGAAGGGGCGGCGCGCCGCCGCGTCGGCCTGCGGCCGGAGGGGCGCCAGCCCGCGCGCGAGGGGGCCGGCATCGCCGACGCCGACGGGCGGGCCATCGGCACCGTCACCAGCGGCGGATTCGGTCCCACCGTCAACGCGCCGGTGGCCATGGGGTACGTGGAATCGGCACACGCCGCACCGGACACGCCGGTGCAGCTCATGGTGCGCGGCAAACCGCTGGCGGCCCGGGTGACGGCCATGCCGTTCGTGCCGCAGCGCTATTATCGCGGTTGACGTCTTGCAACACGAACAGGGCTTCCGGAGGGGATCGATGGCTGACGTAAGGTATACCAAGGACCACGAGTGGATCCGCGTCGAGGGCAGCGTGGGCACGGTTGGGATCACGGACTACGCCCAGAGCCAGCTCGGCGACGTCGTCTTCGTCGAGGTGCCCGAACCCGGCCGCACGCTGGAGCAGGGCAAGGAAAGCGCCGTGGTGGAATCGGTGAAGGCCGCCAGCGAGATTTATGCCCCCGTGTCCGGCGAGGTGCTGGAGGGCAACCAGGCGCTGGTCGAGGACCCCGCCCTGGTCAACAGCGCCGCCGAAGGAGACGGTTGGTTCTACACCCTGCGCATCGCCGACCCGGCCCAGCTCGACGGGCTGATGGATGCGGCCGCCTACAAGGATTACGTGGAAGGGTTGCACTGATGCGCTACCTGCCTCTGACCGAGGCCGACCGCCGGGCGATGCTGGACGCCATCGGCGTCCGGTCGGTCGACGACCTGTTCCGCGACGTGCCGGACGCGGCGCGCCGCAGCGGCCCCGTCGAGGGGCTGCCCGATCACATGGGCGAGCTTGAGGTGGAGCGCGCCCTGGGCGCCATGGCGGCGAAGAACGTGCCGGCCGGCAGCGTGCCCTCCTTCCTGGGCGGCGGCGCCTACCGCCATCACATCCCGGCGGCCGTCGACCACCTGATCCAGCGGGGCGAGTTCCTCACGGCCTACACCCCCTACCAGCCCGAGATCAGCCAGGGCACGCTGCAGGTCCTGTTCGAGTTCCAGACCCAGGTGGCCCTGCTGACCGGCATGGACGTGGCCAACGCCTCCATGTACGACGGCGCCACCGCGTGCGCCGAGGCGGTGATGATGGCCAACCGCCTGACCCGGCGGCGCAAGGCGATCCTGTCGGGTGGCCTGCACCCCCATTACCGCGACACCACCACCACCGATGCCCGCTTCATCGGCTTCGAAACGGTGGTGCTGCCGCCCGCCCCGACGGGGGGCGAGGACATCGCGGCGCTGGTGGATGACGGGACCGCCTGCGTGGTCGTCCAAAACCCCGACGTCTTCGGCCACGTCCGCGACTATACGGAGCTGGCGGACCTCTGCCGGGCCCGGGGGGCGCTGCTGATCGTCGTGGTGACGGAGGCGGTGTCGCTGGGCCTGCTGACCCCGCCCGGCGACATGGGCGCCGACATCGTCGCCGCCGAGGGGCAGTCGCTGGGCAACCCGACCGGCTTCGGCGGCCCCTACGTCGGCCTGTTCGCGGTGAAGGACAAGTACGTCCGCCAGATGCCCGGCCGCCTGTGCGGGCAGACGGTGGACGCCGACGGGCGGCGCGGCTTCGTGCTGACCCTGTCGACGCGCGAGCAGCACATCCGGCGCGAGAAGGCGACGTCCAACATCTGCACCAACTCCGGCCTGTGCGCGCTGGCCTTCTCCATCCACCTCAGCCTGCTGGGAGAGGATGGGTTCCGGCACCTCGCCCGGCTGAACCACGCCCGGGCGGTCCGGCTGGCCGACCGGCTGGCCGGCGTGCCCGGCGTCGCGGTGCTGAACGACGCCTTCTTCAACGAGTTCACGGTGCGGCTTACGAAGCCGGCGGCGGCGGTCGTCGACACGCTGGCCGGCCGCGGCGTCCTGGCCGGCGTGCCGGTGTCGCGTCTGTTCGCGGGCGAGCACGAGGACCTGCTGCTCGTTGCCGCCACCGAAACCACAACCGATTCCGACATGGACGCCCTGGCGAACGGCCTGGCCGAGGTGCTGCGATGACGATGAACGCTCAGGGACGCCCCACCGCCGCCTTCGCCGGCGAATCCGCCGGCGGCGAGGAAACCGTGACCGGCAACCGCGGCCTGCGCATCGAGGAGCCGCTGATCTTCGAGCAGGACAGCCCCGGCATGACCGGTGTCGACCTGCCCGCGGTGCCCGACGCGCCGCTGCGCCTGGGCACCGTCCGGCCGCGCGGCCGCATCGGCCTGCCGGGCCTGGCGGAGCCGCAGGTGGTGCGCCACTACACCCGGCTGTCGCAGAAGAACTATGCCATCGACACCGGACTGTACCCGCTGGGGTCGTGCACCATGAAGCACAACCCGCGCCTGAACGAGAAGATGGCGCGGCTGCCCGGCTTCGCCGACCTGCACCCTCTGCAACCGCAGGCGACGGTGCAGGGGGCGCTGGAGCTGATGGACACCCTGGCGCACTGGCTGAAGACGCTGACCGGCATGCCGGCGGTGACCCTGGCCCCGGCGGCCGGCGCCCACGGCGAGATGTGCGGCATGATGGCGATCCGCGCCGCGCTGGAGCACCGCGGCGAGGGCGGGCGCACCCGCGTGCTGGTGCCCGAAAGCGCCCACGGCACCAACCCGGCCACCGCCGCGGCCCTGGGCTTCACCGTCGATCCCGTGCCCGGCGCGCCGGACGGGCGCGTCGATGCCGCGGCCCTGAAGGCGAAGCTGGGGTCGGATGTGGCCGGCATCATGCTGACCAACCCCAACACCTGCGGCCTGTTCGAGCGCGACATCCGCTCCATCGCCGACGCGGTGCATGAGGCCGGCGCCTATTTCTACTGCGACGGGGCCAACTTCAACGCCATCGTCGGGCGCGTGCGGCCGGCCGATCTCGGCATCGACGCCATGCACATCAACCTGCACAAGACCTTCTCCACCCCGCACGGCGGCGGCGGGCCCGGTTCCGGCCCGGTGGTCTTCTCGGAGTCGCTGGCGCCCTTCGTGCCGGTGCCGTTCGTGGTGCACGGCCCCGACGGCCTGCGCCTGGTGGAGCACGCGGGCGGTCCGGACGCCGGAACCGCCTTCGGGCGCATGAAGGCGTTCCACGGCCAGATGGGCATGTTCGTGCGCGCCCTGGCCTACATCCTCAGCCACGGTGCGGACGGCCTGTGGCAGGCGTCGGGGGATGCGGTGCTGAACGCCAACTACGTCATGGCGCGTCTCGGCGACGTGATGACCCCGTCGTTCGACGGGCCGTGCATGCACGAATGCCTGTTCGACGACCGCTTCCTCAAGGGCACGGGTGTGACCACGCTCGACATCGCCAAGGCGCTGATCGACGAGGGGTTCCACCCCATGACCATGTACTTCCCCCTGGTGGTGCACGGGGCCCTGTTGATCGAACCGACGGAAACCGAGTCGCGGGCCGGGCTGGACCAGTTCGTCGATACCCTGCGGGCGCTGGCCGAGCGCGCCAGGGCCGGTGACGCGGCGGCCTGGTTCCAGGCGGCCCCGCGGTTGACCCCGCGCCGCCGTCTGGACGAGACCACCGCCGCCCGCAAGCCCGTGCTGCGGTGGAAGGAGGGGGAGGGCCGGGCCGGGCCGTGAAGAAACGTTCCGTCCTCATCGCCGGGCATTCCACCAGCGTGTCACTGGAGGAGGAGTTCTGGGACGCCCTGAAGGAGTTGGCCGGGGCGCAGGGCGTCTCGGTCAACACCCTGATCGAACGCATCGACGCCGGCCGCACCGGCAACCTGTCGAGCGCGATCCGCGTGTTCGTGCTCCGCCGGTTGCGCGAGGACCGGGGATTGTCACAGGCTAAAGTCAAGGAGCGTTAACAACCGGACGTGTACGATACCGGCGGCATGAGGGCGATGCCGGGGCGTGGCGGGGGCGCGCGGAGTGACGATCGGGGATCATATCGCCGGCGGGCCGGCTCGCCTCGCGCTCCAGGTGGTGGGGTTGCTCATCGCATTGCTGGCGGGAGCACTGGTGTTGTTCGTCCTGTACGACCGTCATCATACTCTGGACCTCGCCACCACCCGGACCGAGGCGGCCGTCCGCCTGCTGGAGGAACACGCCCGGCGGACCTTCGCCGCCGTCGACACGGTGCTGCGCCAGGTTGCGGAGCGAATCCACACCAACGGCCCGGAGGCCACGCTTGTGGAGCAGGGCGGGCAGTTCCTGCACCGCACCGCGGCGCACCTACCGGAAGAAGGCGTGGTGGTGATCTTCGACGCCGCCGGAATGTCGATTCTGAGCACCATGGACCAGCCGCAGCCGGCGTTCAACGTGGCCGACCGGGATTTCTTCCGGGCGCTGAAGGCCGGGGCGCCCGAGCCCTATGTCGGCCGGATCGTGCGCGGACGCGCGTCAGGAACGCTGCTGTTCACCGTTGCCCGCCGTCTGGACGATGACGCCGGCCGTTTCGCCGGGGTCATCGCCGCCGGCATCCGCACCGACTATTTCACGCGCCTGTACGACCTGATCGGTACGGGCGACGATGCGTTCTACGGCATCTTTCGCGATGACGGCGGCATCGTGGTCCGGCAGCCGGTGTCGCCGGATGATGCGGGCGCCGACATCGTCGGTTCCCCGCTGCTTGCCGCGGTGGCTGCGGCCGCCGAGGGCACGCAGCGTGTCCGGATGCCACCGGACGGGGCCGAGTGGCTGGTCTCGTTCCGCCGCCCGGGCCATGACGGCGTGTTCGTCGCGGTGGGCCTGCCGGTCGATGCCGCCCTGGCGCCGTGGCGGGTGCGGGCCGCCTGGCTGAGCGCCGTGACGATGGCGGCGATCCTGGTCGCTGCGCTGCTGGGCCGCCTGCTGCTGGCGGAACTGCGGCGCCGGGAGAATACCATGGCGGAGATGGACACCCTGCGCCGGCAGGCCGTCGCCGCCAACCTGGCCAAATCGCGGTTCCTCGCCGCTGCCAGCCATGATCTGCGCCAGCCGCTCCAGGCGTTGCGCCTGTTCCTCGGCATCATCGACAACACCCTGGAGAAGGACAGCCATCGCCGGATCGCCGCTCACTCCGCCCGCGCGCTGGAAACGAGCGAGCGCCTGCTGAACGATCTGCTGGACGTGACCCGACTGGACGCCGGTGCCGTCCGGCCCGACCGGCGGGACGTGCCGCTGACCGCCCTGCTGGCGCCGCTGGCCGCGGAGGCCGCGGCGCGGGCCGAGGCCAAGGGGCTGGACTTCCGGTTCCGCAGCCTGGACGAGGTGGTGTACAGCGACCCGGCGCTGCTGGAACGCATGGTGCGCAACCTGATCGTCAACGCCGTCCGCTACACCGAACACGGCCGCATTCTGCTGGCCTGCCGACGCCGCGGCAACGGCATTCGGATCGAGGTGTGGGACACCGGACCGGGCATCGCCGCCGACAAGTTGGACCTGATCTGGGAGGAGTTCCAGCAGGCGCACGGGGAGCCGGCGGGACAGCGCGGCATGGGCCTCGGACTGTCCATCGTCCGCCGGCTGGGCATCATCCTGGACCATGCGACGGAGGTCCGCACGTGCCCCGGCCGCGGGTCGGTGTTCACGATCACCGTTCGGCGCGGCCGCCGGGACCCCGCCCGTCAGTCTCCGCCGGCCGGGTGACGGTCGATCACCGCGTCGGCGGCCGCTCGGCGACCGTCGTCCGGGCATCCGCCTCCCGCTCCGCCACCAGGGCGGCGCAACGCTGGCGGCGCTGGGCGAGGTAGGCATCCCGCAGGCGGTCGTAATCGTCGAAAGGCATCGCCTTGGCGCGGGTGTCGATCTGGCGGGTGGCGGCGATGTCCGCCACGATCTCGATGGCTTCCACCACCAGGATCGCCTCCAGCCCCGACCCCTGCGGCATCAGCGGCATGAACATGGAATAGAGCACGACGTTGGTGATCAGCACGTCGGTGACCCCGTCGCGCAGGGTGCGCGGGCCGATGAAGGGAATCACCAAGTAGGGCCCCTCGCCCACACCGTGCGCGCACAGCGCCAGGCCGAGATCGGTGTGGTACGGCTCCAGCCCCCAGTCGCGGGCGACGTCGTGGAAGCCCAGCAGCCCGACCGTGCTGTTGATGGCGAAGCGGCCGGCCGACCGGGCCATGGCCCCGCCGTCGCCGGCCACGGCGGCCGCCAGCACGGACATGGGCTCGTTTACGATGTTGGCTGCCATGTTGCCGATGCCGGCCAGCCAGGGTGACGGCGGCGCCGGTTCCGCCGGTGCCTCCGCCGATGCGTCAGCCGCGCCATTCAGGGTTCCGTAGACCCACTGGTTGAACACGAAGACATAGCGGCTGTAGGTGTCGAACCATTCCCGCTCGTCATAGGCCGGGCGGGTGTCGAACGCCTCCCATCCCGCGCGCACGGGCCCGCCGCCGCCGAACAGCATCGCCGGCGCAAGGAGGAGGGCGAGAAGGAAGGGGCGCAGGCGCACGCTGAACCTATCCCGGCGACGGACCGGCCCGGTCCGCGGCGGCACTATAGCAACGCCATCGCCGTCCGCCCACAGGCTTGCCAGCGGTGCAGGCGGGGATTACACGGGTGGGCATCCGCCCGCCGTGTTCCGGAGCACCGCCGCCGTGCCCAGCCTGTTCCCCTCCGACGTCACCACGCTCGACCTCGTCGCCTTCGCGTGGTTCCTCGGCACGTGGTCGCTGTTCAACCTGTGGCAGGACGTGCTGCTGCGCGGTCGCAGCAGCCTGAACCAGCACATGAAGGTGCTGCGGCGCCACTGGATGACGCGGATGCTGGAGCGGGAGAACCGCATCATGGACTCCACGCTCGTCGGCCACACCATGCAGAGCTGCACCTTCTTCGCATCCACCACCATGCTGGTGCTCGCCGGGCTGATCGGCTCCTTCGGCGCCATCGAACAGGCGCACGGCATCGTCGCCGACCTGTCCTTCACCGTGCCGACATCGCGGCAGTTCTTCGAGATGAAGATGCTGGTGATGGTCGGCATCTTCACCTTCGGATTCTTCAAGTTCACCTGGGCGCTGCGCCAGTACAACTATTGCTGTGCGCTGATCGGCGCCGCCCCGTTGCCGCCGCTGGAGTGCGGGGAACGGGAGGCGATGGCCGGCCGTCTGGCGTCGGCGCTCACCCTGGCGGTGACCGCCTTCAACGGCGGGCTGCGGGCGTACTATTTCGCCCTGGCGGCGCTGGCGTGGTTCATCAACCCATGGCTGTTCATGGGGGCGAGCGCGGCGGTGGTGGCGGTGCTGCTGCGCCGTCAGGTGCTGTCGCGCACGGAGGTGGCGATCCGCGAGCAGACCGACGCGCTGGAAACGCGGGCCGCGCGCAACGGCTAACCCTTCTTCAGCACCTTGCCGCCCTTGCCGGCCATCCTGGACCAGTCCCTGGCGAAATAGCCGAAGTCACGGCTGGGATGACCGTACAGGTAGCCCTGGGCGTAGCCGACCCCGAGGTCGGTGAGCAGACGGGCGTGCTCGGGTTCCTCCACCTGTTCGCCGATCAGGGCGAGGCCGAGCTGCTGGCAGACATCGACCATCGAGCGCAGCATGGCCATGTCGCGCTGGCTGCCGGCGGCTCCGCGCACGAAGGAGCCGTCGATCTTGGCGAAATCGACCTGCAGCCCGTAGAGCGACTGGAAGGACGTCGACCCGGACCCGACGTCGTCCAGGCAGATGCGGAACCCGGACGACCGCAGCTTTTGCAGGACGTCGTTGAGGCGGGCGATGTCGGTGACGACGACGGTCTCCGTCACCTCGATCAGCAGCTTGCGCGACAGCGCGCCATAGGGCTCGGTCACCGCCTGGAACTGCTTGAGGAACAGAGGGCTCATCAGCGTCTTGGCCGAGAGGTTGATGGCCACGTCCGGCAGCTTGGGCTCTTTGTGGAAGGCCTTCAGCGTGTCGAGGACCGACTGGGTGAGCAGAAGGTCGAAGTCGTAGATCAGCCCCACATCCTCGGCGAAGGTGATGAAGTCGATGGGCGACGACATGCCATCGACGCGCGTCAGCGCCTCCAGGTGGTGCACCGTCTCGGTCGCCAGCGCGACGATGGGCTGGAAGACGACGACGAAGTCCCGCTTCTCGATGGTGGCACGAAGTTGGCCGATGCGTTCCACCGCGTCCGACATCATGCGCCGGGCGCCGTCCTCCAGGCTGGAGATGGTGAACTCGCCGCCCTGCGCCGAGGCGAAGGCCTGGACGGTGTAGACCAGGGCTCGCGCCGCATCGGCGGCGTCCAGCGGCGTTTCGTCCAGTTCCAGCTCCCAGGTTCGGATGCCGCCCGGCAGTTCGCCACCGGCGTCCTCGATGATGGCGGCGATGTGCTTCTGGACCTCCTGGCAATCCACGTCCGACGCGTGAATGACGCCGAAACGGTCGGCAGAGAGCTGTCCGGCGCTCTCACCGTCGGCGGAAATGCCGCGCAGATAGGCGTCGATGCCCTGGCGCACCTCGGCCGCCGCCCCCTCGGGCAGCGAGTCCACCATGGCCTGCATGCCCTCCACGAGCAGCAGGGTGAGGCCGTGTTCCAGACCCTTTTCGCGGGCGCGGACGATGCGGTCCTCCAGGATGGAGAGGAAGCCATGGTGGTCCAGAAGCTGCCCGGCGCCGGAACCCGGCGATGCCGCATGCGGGCCATGGGGACCCGACGCCAGAAGCACGGTAAGGAACAAAGATCCGGGGCAGGAATCAAGCCGGCAGCCGCCGAGAAGGGCAGGGAACCGTTGGTCGTCCACCCCTTCGAACACGACGCGGGCCGGTTTGATCCGCGTCTTCTCGATCACACGGTCCAACAGAACCCGCAGATACTTGCGGTCGGTGGACGCCACCAGATCGGCGAGATTCCGCCCGACCAGGGTGGCGACATCGCCGCGCGTCAGGCGGCAGCGCGCACCGGCGCAGAACAGGATGGTGCCGTCATGATCGGTTTCGATCAGCAGATCGGCGGCTGCGAAGGCGAAACCGACGAATCGGTCGCGGTCGCGGTGAGTCTGCACCGGCCGGGGAGTTGGGCGCGCCTCCACCGTTCGGTTCGGGCGGCGTATGCCGGAAGCCGGTGCGCCCGGCGTGGATGCCAACCCTTCCATGCCCCTGCCGCCGTCAGAAACAATTTTAGACAAATTCCGAAAGACTATTTCGGCACTTTGCTAAGGGAGAGTACCTCCGTTGCGCGATTCGCAAAAGCAGGAAGAAGCAGCGGACGACTGCGACTTTGCGCCGGGTCGTTCGTCCGCCGCATGACCGCCGCCATCCGTTCACCCTGCCGCCGCCGCGGGCAGCGTCACCGGCGGGGGGTGACGCGGTTGACGTGGCCCATTTTCCGGCCGGGGCGGGCCTCCGCCTTGCCGTAGAGGTGCAGGCGCGCGTCGGGCTCGGCCAGGATGGCCGCCCAGCGTTCGACATCGTCGCCGATCAGGTTCTCCATCTCCGCCTCCATCAGGAGGTCGGTGGAGCCCAGCGGCAGGCCACAGATGGCGCGGACGAACTGTTCGAACTGGCTGGTCGCGCAGGCGTCCATGGTCCAGTGGCCGGAGTTGTGCGGGCGCGGGGCCATCTCATTGACCAGGACGCGGCCGTCCTTCGTCACGAACATCTCCACCGCCAGCAGGCCGACGACGCCCAGCGCGTCGGCCAGGCGGCGGGCGACCCGTTCGGCCTCCGCCGCGGTGGCCGGGGGGACGCGGGCCGGAGCCAGGGTGCGGTCGAGGATGCCGTTGCGGTGCCGGTTCTCCACCGTCGGGAACACGGCCATGGCGCCGTCGCCGCGACGGGCGACGATCACCGACACCTCGCAGGTGAAATCGACGAACCCCTCGACGACGCACGAATCGGAACCGATGCTCCGCCACGCCGCGGCGATGTCGGTGTCGGGGCCGATGCGCGCCTGACCCTTGCCGTCGTAGCCGAGCTGGTTCGACTTCACGATGCAGTGCGGCCCGATGGCGTCACGCGCCAGCGCCACGTCGCCGGGACCGCTCGCCGGTCGCCACGGGGCGGTGGCGATGCCCAGGCCGTTGGCGAACGACTTCTCGGCGATGCGGTCCCGGGTGACGGCGAGGACGGCGGCACCGGGCCGCACCGGCACGCGCTCGGCCAGGAACTCGACGGTGTCGACCGGGACGTTCTCCCATTCCAGCGTGACCACGTCGACCGCCGCGGCGAAGGCGGCGAGCGCCGTCCGGTCATCCCAGCCGGCGACCGTGGCGCGGGCGCACACCGGGGCGCACGGGCTGTCGGCGGCGTCGGGGGCGTAGACGTGGAGCCGGTAGCCGAGGCGCGCCGCGGCCAGCGCCGTCATGCGGCCGAGCTGACCGGCGCCCAGCATGCCGATGGTGGAACCGGGAGGCAGCATGGGGTTACGGCCCCTCGTCCCGGGGGATCATGGCGACCGCGTCCGTCTGGCGCGCGCGCCAGGCGTCCAGCGCCGCGGCGACCCGGGGGTCCATCAGCGCGATGACCGAGGCTGCGAGCAGGGCGGCGTTGATGGCGCCGGCCTTGCCGATGGCCAGCGTGCCGACGGGCACGCCGCCCGGCATCTGCACGATGGACATCAGGCTGTCCATGCCCTTCAGCGCGTGGCTTTCAATGGGCACGCCGAACACCGGCAGCGGGGTCATGGACGCGGCCATGCCCGGCAGGTGTGCCGCACCGCCGGCCCCGGCGATGACCACCTTCAGGCCGCGCTCGCGCGCCGTCGTGGCGTAGTCCACCAGGCGCAGCGGCGTGCGGTGGGCGGAGACGATGCGCGTTTCATGGGCGACGCCGAGGGCCGCCAGGGTGTCGGCGGCGTGCTTCATGGTGGGCCAGTCCGACTGACTGCCCATGATGATGCCGACCAGCGGCTGCGGGTCGGCGGACGGTGTCGGGACGGGCACGGCTGCTGGCTTCCCAAATTGGTCCGGAAAGCGGCGCATTATAGGAACGGCGCCGCGCCTGTCCAGCGACTCGATGACCGGTCATCCCGATGCCCGGGCGGCACGCCGCAGCGCGCGCCGCTCCGCCGCCGGGGCGGTCAGCCCGAGGTCGTCGAGGACGGCGTAGAAGGCCGGGACCACGAAGGCGATCAGCAGCGTCGCCACCATCAGGCCGAAGGCGATGCTGGTGATCAGCGGGATCAGGATGCGGGCCTGCAGGCTGGTTTCGAACAGCATGGGAAACAGGCCGGCCAGCGTCGTCGCCGTGGTCAGCACGATGGCCCGCAGGCGCGCCGCGGCGGCGCGCGCGGCCGCCGCGGCGATGTCGGGGTTGGTCGGGTCGTGATGGAGCTTCATGAACTCGATCATCAGGATCGAGCCGTTCACGACGACGCCGGCCAGCGACACCGTGCCCAGCATGCTGGGCATGGCGAAGTTGATGCCCATGATCAGGTGCCCCAGTACGGCCCCGGTCAGCGCGAAGGGGATCACGATCATGACCGCCACCGGCTCGGCGTAGCTGCGGAACTGGAAGCTCAGCAGCAGGAAGATGCCGATCAGGCCGATGGCCATGCCGCGCATCATGGATCCCTGCGTCACCGCAGCGTTGCGGCTGGCTCCTTCCACCGTCACGGTCAGGCCGAGGTGGCGGGCCGTCAGGCCGGGCAGGAAGCGGGCTTGCGTGTCGCGCACGATGTCTGCGGCGTTGGTGACCGCCGTGTCCACGTCGCCGGCCACCGTCACGGCGGGGCGGCCGTTGACCCGCCGGATGCGGGCGTAGCCGCGCGCCTCCTCGATCTCCGCCACCGCCGACAGGGGCACCTGGCCGCCGCCGGGCGTGGTGACCACGAAGCGATCGAAGTCGTCGATGCCGTCGCGGTCGGCGGCGCGGACGTCGATCTCGAAGGACTCGGCGTCCACCTGGATGGTGCCGGCGATGGTCCCCTGGAAGGCGGCGCGAAGCTGGCCGGCCACCGCCCGGGCGTCGAGCCCCAGGGTGCCCGCCCCCTCGCGCAGGCGCACGCGCAGCTCCGGCTTTCCGGGATGCAGGTCGCTGCCCACGTTGAGGACGCCGGCGTAGCCGTCCAGCCACGCCGTCAGCTCGCCTGCGGCGGCCTCCAGCATCGCGAGGTCGTCGCCGGACAGGCGGAACTCCAGGGGATTGCCGGCCGGTCCCAGCACCGCCTCGGTCAGGGTGATGCGCGCCGCGGGCAGGTCCCGCGGCAGGGCCTCGCGCCAGCGCGCCAGGATGGTGGCGTTATCGACGGCGCGGAACTCGGCGTTCAGCAGGTCGACCACGACGGTGGCGAGGTTGGAGCCGGTGGTCCCGGCATCGGCGTTCTCGTTGAACTTCACGAGGATGCCGCGGATCACGGGTTCGCCGCCCGGCTGCTGCGCCTGCCACCCGCGGCCAAGCGTTTCCAGCGGCTCCACCACCCGCCGCACGGCCTCCTCCGTGTCGGCCAGCGTGGCGCCGGGGGCCAGCCGGATGCGGGCTTCCAGCACATTGCCGTCGATGTCCGGAAACGCCTCGAAGCGGACCGCACCGCCGGCCAGCAGGGCCAGGGACGCCAGGAAGAAGAAGGCGCCGATCCCCAGGGTCAGGTAGCGCCAGCGCACCGCCATCATCGTCGCCGGCACCACGACCCGGTCGCGCAGCCGGGCGATGGCCGCCTCGGCCAGTCGGCGCGGCCCGCGCGGTGCCGGGGCGGGACCGGCGTGGCTCAGGTGATTGGGCAGGATCAGGAACGCCTCGACCAGCGAGAAGGTGAGGACGAGGACCATCACCACCGGGATGACCCGCAGCAGCTCTCCCAGGTCGCCGGACAGGAAGGCCAGCGGACCGAAGATGGCGGCGGTGGTCAGGAAGGAATAGACGACACCGGAACCGACCTCCCGGGCACCCTCCACGGCGGCGTCGATGGGCGCCTTGCCGCGGGCGCGGTGGCTGGCGATGTTCTCCGACAGCACGATGGCGTCGTCCATCAGGATGCCGATCACGATCAGCAGCCCGACCATCGTCAGCATGTTCAGGGAGTAGCCGAGCGCCCCCATCACCGCGATGGCGCCGAGGAACGAGGTCGGCAGCCCCATGGCGATCCAGAAGGCGTGGCGCATGCCGAAGAACAGCCACATGGTGGCGAACACCAGCGCCAGCCCCTGCAACGCGTTGGTCACCAGCAGGTCGAGCCGGTCGGAGACGATCGACGTGACGTCGTTGGCGATGGTGAAGGCGACGCCGGGCGGCGCCTGCGCGCGCTCGGCGTCCAGGACCTCGCGGATGGCGGCCATGACGTCGAGGGAATCGTCGTTCGGCGTCTTGGTGACGTTCAGCACCGCAGCCGGCCGGCCGTCGAACTGCATCCGCACCTCGGCCTTCTCGAACCGGTCGGTGATGGTGGCGATGTCGCCCAGCCGGATCTGGCCGCCGCGCTCGCCCGACGCCACGATGATGTCGCGGTAGGCGTCCGGCGTCGACCGCTCGTCGGCGAAGCGCAGGCGGATGATGCCGTCGGCGGCCTCGATCTCGCCCGCGGGCAGGTCGACGTTCTGGCGCTCCACCGCCGCGGCGATGTCGGCGAGGCTGAGCCCCAGGGTGCGGGCCACCACGTCGGGGATCTCGATGCGGATCTGGCGGTCGGAAAAGCCGGTGACGTCGACCCGGGGGATGCCGCCGTGGTGCAGCATGCGGGTCTTCAGGTCCTCCGCCAGGGCCTTCAGGTCGGTCGCGCGCTCCGGCCCGGTGACGACGACGGAGGCGACGAACTCCGTCCGGCCGAGCCGGGTGATGATCGGCGTCTCCACCGATGCCGGGAAGTCGTCGATGCCGTCGATGGCGGTGCGGATGTCGGTGTGGAACAGGTCGGCGTTGCGGCCGGCGATCATCTCGATGGTGGCGATGGCCAGGTTGTCGCGGGCGTCGCAGGCGGTCTCGGCCACGTTCTCGATGCCCTCGACCGCCTCCTCGATGCGGCGGCAGATGGTGCGCTCGACGTCCTCGGGCCCGGCACCGGGGTAGCGCACCCGCACCTCCACCTCCCGCGGCTCGATGCGCGGGAAGGTCTCGCGGCGCAGGCTCGGCAGGGTGAGGAGACCGACGGCCAGGAAGGCCAGCATCAGCAGGTTGCCGGCCGTGGGGTGAGCGGCGAAGAAGCGGATCACGGCGCGTCCCCGGCGCCGGCCAGGGCGCGCAGGCTCCGCTCACGCTCCTCGTCGCGCACCGGCACCAGCTTCATGCCGGGCAGGGCAGGGGCCAGGTCGCCGATCACGACCCGATCGCCGGGCGCCAGCCCCTCGGTGATCACGGCCGCGTCGCGGAAGGTGTAGGCGACCCGCACCGGGCGCACCGCCAGCCGGTCGTCGGGATCGGCCACATGGACGAGGCCGTTGCTCACCGCCGCCCGGGGAACGACGATGCTGCCGGGGACCGGCGCGCCGCGCACCTCCACCTCGACGAACATGCCCTTGATCAGGGGCGGCCGGACGCCGGGCACCACGTCGCGGTAGGGGTTCTCGACGGCGACGATCACGCCGACGGTGCGGGTCTTGGGGTCGACGGCGTCGCTGACGCGGTGGACGTGGCCGTCCCACGCGATGGTGCGGTCACCCACGCGCAGGCGCACCGTGGCCGGCAGGCGGATGCGCGTCCCGATGTCCGCCGTGGTGGCGGAACCCGATCCATTGAGGGCGGCGAGGCCGGCGAAGTCCCGCATGTCCGTCTGCGCGATCTGCACGTCCACCTCCGACGCGTCGATTCCGTCGAAGGTGCCGAGCACCGCGCCGACCCCGACGAATTGGGTCGCCTCCACGTTGACCGCGGCGACGCGGGCGGCGAAGGGGGCGCGGATGACGGTGCGCTCCAGGTTCAGTTCGGCGATGCGGCGGTTGGCGAGGCTGAGCGCCCTTTGCTGTTCCAGCGCCCGCAGCTTGGCGGGCACCAGGGCAAGGGCGTTCTCCAGCTCCTGCACCCGGGCGGTCTGGCGCAGCAGGCTGCTCTGCCTCTGCTCCACCGCGCTGGCCGACGCCGAACCGCGCGCCAGCAGGGCGCGCTGGCGCTCGACGTCCTGCGCTTCCAGGTTCAGGGCGTCCCGCTCGATCGCCAGCGACGCCCGCGTCGCCCCGGCCGAGGCAGCCAGCTCCTCGATGTTGGCGTCGGCGGTGGCGATGGCGGCGTCGGCCTGGGCGATCGCCAGTTCGAAATCCTCCGGGGCGATGCGCGCCAGTTCGGTGCCGGCGGGAACGAAGGCGCCCCGCACGAACTCCGGCGCCAGCCGCTCCACCCGGCCGGCCACTTGTGCCACGGCGTTCCAGGTGCGGGCCGGTTGCACCGTGCCATAGCCGATGACGCGGGGCACGAAGGCCACGGGTTCGACCGTGACCGTGCGGGCGACCACCGTCCGTTCGACCGCGGTGGTGCGGGCGGGGGCCGGCCGGTTGGCGGCGGCGACGGCGACCAGCGCGATTCCGGCGGCCAGGGGCGGGATGACGAGCAACGTGCGCAGGACCGACATGGCTACCCGGACCTCCCCGGCGCGCCCGCCGGCGGCGCCTCCTTCAGCGGGGCGTTGAGCGATTCGCCGCCCCTGGTCGATGGTGTGCCGGGCGCCGGCACCGCGCCGGCCCCGGTCGCGCGGTCAGGCGATGATGTCGGGCAGCAGCCGGCTTTCCAGATGGGCGATCTGGTCCTTGAGCCACAGCTTGCGCTTCTTCAGACGCTGCATCTGAAGCTGGTCGAAGGGGGCGCGCTCCACGAGCCGCGCGATCACGTCGTCGAGATCGCGGTGTTCGCTCTTGAGGGCGGCAAGCTTCTGCCTCAACATTTCCTGTTCGTTCATGATGCCGGCGCAAGGGCTGCAACGCAGCGGCGATGATAACAGATTCCGCGCCGGGAGGTACGCCGAAACCATCGCCCCGCGCCCCGGTTGCACCAAGCATGGCATTGCGGACCTTCGGCATTCTGGTATGTCTAGGCGCACTGCCAAGGACCACGCGAAACGGGAACCCCACATGACTCCTGCCAAGCGCATCGGCATCCTGACCAGCGGAGGTGACTGCGCCGGTCTGAACGCCGTCATCCGTGCCGTCGTCCATCGCGCCGTCCTGACCTACGGGTGGCAGGTGCTCGGCCTCAAGGAAGGCACCCAGGGGCTGCTGCACCGGCCCGTCCAGTACCAGGTCCTCGACCTGCCCATGGTGGACGGCAACATGATGCGCATGGGCGGCACCATCCTGGGCACCACCAACCGCGGTGACCCCTTCGCCTATCCCATGGTGGACGGCAGCACCAAGGACCGCTCCGACGAGATCGTCGGCGGCTACCGCGAGCTGGGGCTGGATGCGGTCATCGGCATCGGCGGCGACGGAAGCTTCGCCATTTTGCGCAAGCTGGCCCAGAAGGGCGGGCTGAAGCTGGTCGGGGTTCCCAAGACCATCGACAACGACCTGGGCATGACCGAGGTGTCGGTCGGTTTCGACACCGCCGTCGGCGTGGCCGTGGAGGCGCTGGACCGCCTGCAGCCCACCGCCGCCAGCCACGCCCGCGTCATGGTGCTGGAGGTGATGGGCCGCGACGCCGGCCACATCGCCCTGTCGGCCGGCATCGCCGGCGGCGCCGACGTCATCCTGATCCCCGAGATCCGCTATTCCATCGACAAGATCGCCGCGAAGATCCGCCAGGTCCGCTCCACCGGACGCAACTTCGCCCTGGTCGTCGTGTCCGAGGCGGTGAAGACCGAGGACGGCGGCGAGGTCAAGAAGGTCTACGAGGGCGGCGAGAAGCGCTACGGCGGCATCGGCGACTACATCGGGGAGCGGATTGCCAAAGCCACCGGTGCCGAGACCCGCGTCACCGTGCTGGGCCACGTGCAGCGGGGCAGCCCGCCGAGTCCGCGTGACCGCCTGGTCGCCTCGGCGTTCGGCGTGCACGCCGTCGACCTGATCGCCGAGGGCAAGTTCGACCGCATGGTCGCCTGGTCGAACCGCGGCGTCATCGACGTGCCCATCGAGGAAGCGATCGCCAAGTACTCCTGCGTCGAGCTGGACGGCACGCTGGTGAAAACGGCGCGCGGCCTGGGCATCAGCCTGGGCGACTGATCCGCCGTGGCGGGAAACCCGTTCTGGGCATTCTCGCTGGACTTCTACGGCCGCCCCGGCGTCGCCGGGGCGTGCCTCGCCCTGCAGGACCGCTGCGGGGCCGACGTCAATCTCGTTCTATTCGCCCTGTGGGCCGGCGGGGTCTGCGGCGCGGCGCTGGACGCCGGCGACCTGCAACGGCTGCGCGCCGCCGTCGGGCCATGGCAGGCCGGGGTGGTCGGCCCCTTGCGCGCCGTACGCCGCCACCTCAAACACGACGCCGCGGCCGCCGCGTTGCGGGAGAAGGTGAAGGCCCTGGAGCTGGAGGCGGAGCGGGTGGAGCAGGACCGCCTGTTGGCCGCATCCGGCCTGCGGCCGGGACAGGGCGACCCGGCCACCGCCGAGGCGAACCTGCGCCGGCTGCTTCCGGCCGCGGCGGAAACGGACATCCGGCTGCTGATCGCCGCACTGGCGGGATAGGGCGCAACAATCCTGCCCAAATGGGCCGAACAAAGACCGAAAAAAATGCTTGCACCGGGGCGGTCTCCCCGCCTATAACCCGGCTCCCGACGCGGTGGACGGCACGCAAGACGAGCCGACGCCGCCGGGCCGGGACCAAAAGCAAAGCGCACCAGCCGCTCAGACAACGCAAGTTGATTGACGTCACGCCGGTGTAAAGGCCAAGGTCCCGTTTCGCACGACCCGCCAGGGATCGGCGACCGGATCTTTGACAAGTGAAGACGTGATTTGAGAAGGGATGCGCAGGCGGATGGGCACTGTGGTCCGGTTCACGGGAGTGGATTGGATTGTCGGGTCGTTCGCAAGTCGCATCTTGAAGGTAAGTTCAGAATCGAGCTTAGGTTTGAGGTGTGTCGCTTGAGGGCGGCCCCGAACGAGCGGTTGGGTTACGGCCCGGCCGACTTGAACCTGAGAGTTTGATCCTGGCTCAGAACGAACGCTGGCGGCATGCCTAACACATGCAAGTCGAACGAAGGCTTCGGCCTTAGTGGCGCACGGGTGAGTAACACGTGGGAACCTGCCTTTCGGTTCGGAATAACTCCGGGAAACTGGAGCTAACACCGGATACGCCCTTCGGGGGAAAG
>NZ_AUCF01000012.1 GCF_000429625.1 Azospirillum halopraeferens DSM 3675 | reverse complement strand
GACGTGGCGCCGCGCCTGGTGACGCTGGCGGTGGCCGAGCCGCCCAAGCGCCAGGCCGGCATCAAGGTGCCGGACGTCGCCACCCTGGTGGACAAGCTGAAGACCGAAGCGCGGGTGATCTGAGATGGCCATTCTCGTCGTCGCCGAACACGACAACGCCCACCTGAAGCCGGCCACGCTGAACGCCGTGGCGGCCGCAGCGAAGCTGGGCTCCGACATCCACCTGCTGGTGGCCGGCCGGGACTGCCGCGCCGTCGCCGATCAGGCCGCGGCGGTGGCCGGGGTGGTCAAGGTGCACCTGGCCGACGCGCCGGAGTACGCCCACGGCCTGCCGGAGGCCGTGGCGCCGCTGGTGGCGCGGCTGGCCGGGGAGGGTTACGGCCATGTGCTGGCCGCCGCCACCAGCTATGGCAAGAACCTGCTGCCGCGCGCCGCGGCGCTGCTGGACGTGGCGGCCATCTCCGACATCCTCAGCGTGGAGGGTGAGGACACCTTCACCCGGCCGATCTACGCCGGCAACGCCATCGCCACGGTGCGCTCGTCCGACCCGGTGAAGGTGATCACCGTGCGCACCACCGCCTTCGAGGCGGCGGCGGCGCAGGGCGGTTCGGCGTCCATCGGGACCATCGAGGGCACCGGCGACGCCGGCACGGCGCGCTTCGTCGGCCAGGAGCTGACGACGTCGGAGCGGCCGGAGCTGACGCAGGCGCGCGTGGTGGTGTCGGGCGGGCGCGGCATGGGTTCGGGCGAGAACTTCGCCCTGCTGGAGGCGCTGGCGGACACGCTGGGGGCGGCGGTGGGCGCCAGCCGGGCCGCGGTGGACGCGGGCTTCGTGCCCAACGACTATCAGGTCGGGCAGACCGGCAAGATCGTGGCGCCGGATCTGTACATCGCCGTGGGCATCTCCGGCGCCATCCAGCACCTGGCCGGCATGAAGGACAGCAAGGTCATCGTCGCCATCAACAAGGACGAGGAGGCGCCCATCTTCCAGGTCGCCGACTACGGCCTGGTGGCCGACCTCTTCACCGCCGTGCCCGAGCTGGGCCGGTCTCTCTGATACGGCCGTAAAACCCGACAGATCACTGCTTTGCATTGATCGGGCGTCCGCCGCACCGGGCATCCCTTGCGGGTGCGGACACTCGGGCCGGGCCGGCCGTCACCGGCTGCCCGGCCCGTCTTTTCGATTCCGATGCATTTTCCACCTGAACCAGCGAGGGGTGAGCGATGAGCGAGCGCGAGAGCCCGGGATTCGACGTGGTCATCGTCGGCGCCGGCCCGGCGGGCCTGAGCGCGGCGATCCGCCTCAAACAGCTTGCCAACGACGCGGGACGCGACCTCAGCGTCTGCGTGCTGGAGAAGGGCTCGGAGGTGGGCGCCCACCTCCTGTCCGGCGCGGTGCTGGAGCCCGGCGTCCTCGACCAACTGCTGCCGGACTGGCGCGGCGCCGACGGGCCGCCGGTGACGCCGGCCGGGGCCGACCGGTTCCTGTTCCTGACGCGGACGCGGGCCGTCGCGGCGCCTATCGTCCCGCCGCAGATGCGCAACCACGGCAACGTCATCGTGTCCCTGGGGAATCTCGCCCGCTGGATGGCGGCGCGGGCCGAGGCGCTGGGGGTCGAGATCTATCCGGGCTTCGCTGCCGCGGACGTGCTGTACGACGACACCGGTGCGGTCCGCGGCGTCGCCACCGGCGACATGGGCATCGGCCGGGACGGCCGGCCGACCGCCAACCACACGCCGGGCATGGACCTTCCGGCCCGCCAGACCATCATCGCCGAGGGGTGCCGCGGGTCGCTCACCGCGGCCCTGTTCGACCGTTTCGACCTGCGCCGCGGCGTCGATCCGCAGACCTACGGCCTCGGCATCAAGGAGCTGTGGGAGATCGACCCGGCCCGGTCGCAGCCCGGCCTGATCGTCCACACCGTCGGCTGGCCCCTCGACACCGCCACCTACGGCGGATCGTGGCTGTACCACATGGACGGCAACCTGGTGTCGACCGGCTTCGTGGTCGGGCTGGATTACGCCAATCCCTACCTGTCGCCGTTCGAGGAGTTCCAGCGCTGGAAGACCCATCCGGCCATCCGCCCCACCTTCGAAGGCGGGCGGCGCATCGCCTACGGCGCGCGCGCCCTCAGCGAGGGCGGTATCCAGTCGATCCCCAGGCTGACGTTCCCCGGCGGCCTGCTGGTGGGCGATGCCGCCGGCTTCCTGAACGTGCCCAAGATCAAGGGCAACCACACCGCCATGCTGTCGGGCATGGTGGCGGCGGAGGCGGTGTTCGACCATCTCACGTCCGGCACCGCGAACCGCGAGGTGACGGACTATCCCGACCGCCTGAAGCGGTCCCGGCTGTGGGACGAGCTGCACGCCGTGCGCAACATCCGCCCCGGCTTCCGCCGGGGGCTGTGGGCCGGACTGGCCAACGCCGCCTTCGAGACGGCGGTGAAGGGCCGTTCGCCGTGGACGCTGCGCCACGGGCACACCGACCACGAGTCCCTGCGGCCGGCGTCACGGGCGGTGCCGATCGCCTATCCCAAGCCGGACGGGACGGTCAGCTTCGACCGGCTGTCCTCGGTCTACCTGTCCAACACCAACCACGCGGAAGACCAGCCCGTGCACCTGCGCCTGAATGACCCGGAGACGCCGATCCGGGTCAACCTGGCGCTCTACGACGCGCCGGAGACGCGCTATTGTCCGGCCGGCGTGTACGAGATCGTGCGCGACGGCGACGGCACGAACCCGCGGCTGCAGATCAACGCCCAGAACTGCGTGCACTGCAAGACCTGCGACATCAAGGACCCGACGCAGAACATCCGCTGGAGCGTCCCGGAGGGCGGCGGCGGGCCCAACTATCCCGGCGGCATGTGATGACGCCCGGCATACCGGCGGCATCCTTCAGATGCCGCCGGTATCAGCCTTCGGCCAGGGCGTCCACCGCGGCCGCCAGGCGGTCGGTGACCGCCCGGACGGCGCGGCGCCCGTCGTCGTCGCGCCCGGCGGCGGGGGCGGGGGCGATGGGCGGGCCGAACACCACGCGGACGGCCGGGCGGCGCAGCAGGTGGGCGGCGGAGAGGCCGGCGGGGCCGCTGTAGCGCGCCGGCACGATCGGCACGCCGGCCATGGCCGCCAGGGTGGCGGCACCGCGCTTGAACGCCACCGCACCCGTCGAGCGGGTGCCGCCGGGAAACAGCAGCAGCACCTTCCCCTCCGCCAGCAGCCGCCGGCAGGCGCGCAGCGAGTCGGCGCCCGGCCGCTGCCGGTCGATCGGCACGACGTGGCAGCGCCGCAGCAGGGCACCCACCGGTGCGGGCGCGAACAGTTCCCGCTTTGCCAGGAAGTGCACGCGGTCGCCGCCGACGGCCAGGCCGAGCCACAGCGGATCCACCCATCCCGTGTGGTTGCAGGCGACGATGCAGCCGCCGTCCGGCGGCAGGTGGTGCCGGCCGTGGACCTCCAGCCGTCCCGCCATCCGGGCAAGGGGCTGCACCACGGCCAGGCGAAGAATGCGGAACAGGGTCGTCATCACACACCGCGCCCCATGCTCGAAAAAAGAAAGGCCGCCGTCCGAAGGCGGCGGCCCCAGTGTGGGAGGAAACGCCCCGTTCAGGGCCAACGGGGCAACTCTATGGGGCGTTGAGGCATGACGCAATGGTAAAGTTTCTAACGTATAGGATATGACCCGCGACACCCGGAACCGGCGACGTTCCGGGCGGCATGATTAAAGTGCGCTGTAGCATAATCGTGTTGACGTAAGGGGCAGACTCTTCTATCGTCAGGCAAGCGGAAGGCTGGCGACGGGTCCTGTTTCGGGTCCGCACGCCGCGCAACGGGACCGCCGCAACGACGGCAAGGCACATCGGGGGAACGCATGGACAGTGTGGAGGCAACGGCCGCCGGGCGGCCGCGGGACGACGTGTACCCGCAAGGGGTGGATTGGAACGCGGCAATCCCCGTCGGGCCGGTGCCGGACCTGCTGGAGGAGGCGGCCGCCCGTTTCGCCGACCATCCCTGCATCGACTTCCTCGGCAAGCGGTACACCTACGCCGAGACCGCCGGCATGGTCGACCGCGTCGCCAGGGGATTGCAGATCCTCGGCCTGCGCCGGGGCGATCGGGTGGGCATCCTGCTGCCGAACACGCCCTATTTCATCTTCTTCTACTTCGGCATCCTGAAGGCCGGCGGCATCGTGGTGAACTGCAACCCGCTCTACGCCGAGCGGGAGCTGGAGAAGCAGATCGCCGACGCCGGGATCGAACTGCTGGTCACGCTCGATCTGACCCTGCTCTACGCCAAGGCGGCGCCGATGTTCGGCCGCACCGGCCTGAAGAGGCTGGTGATCTGCCCCATGGCGGGCATCCTGCCCTGGCCGAAGAACTGGCTGTTCCCCATCGTCAGGCGCAAGGACCGGGCGCGCATCCCCGCCGATGACCGCCACGTTCCGTTCGCCCGGGTGATCGACAACGACGGCCGGCCGGCGCCGGTGGTCATCGACCCGCAGTCCGACGTGGCGCTGCTGCAATACACCGGCGGCACCACCGGCATCCCCAAGGGAGCGATGCTGACCCACGCCAACGTCTGCGCCAACGCCCGCCAGTGCACCGCCTGGATCCCCGGGGCCCGCCCCGGTGCGGAAAGCGTGCTGGTGGTGCTGCCGCTGTTCCACGTCTTCGCCATGACGGTGGGCATGAACATGGCGGTGGCCCTGGGGGCGAAGATGATCCTGCTGCCGCGCTTCGACCTGGAGGAGGTCATGCGCACGCTGCACGCCAAGCGGCCGACCATGTTCCCGGCGGTGCCGACGATCTACACCGCCGTCGCCAACCACAAGGACGCGGAGTCCTACGACCTGTCGTCGATCCGCTTCTGCGTCTCCGGCGGCGCGCCGCTGCCGGTGGAGGTCAAGGCGGCGTTCGAGCGGCGGACCGGCTGCGTCCTGACCGAGGGGTACGGCCTGACCGAATCCTCCCCCGTCGTCACCATCAACCCCCTCGACGGCGTCAACAAGGCCGGGTCCATCGGCCTGCCGCTGCCCGGCACGGTCATCGAGATCGTCAGCCTGGAGGACGGCCGCACCGTCCTGCCTCCCGGCGAGAAGGGGGAGCTGTGCGTGCGCGGCCCGCAGGTGATGAAGGGCTACTGGAACCGCCCCGACGAGACCGCCACCACTCTGGCCGACGGGCGCCTGCACACGGGCGACGTCGCCGTCATGGACGGGGACGGCTACACCTTCATCGTCGACCGCATCAAGGACATGATCCTGTGCAGCGGTTTCAACGTCTATCCCCGCAACGTGGAGGAGGCGATCTACATGCACCCCGCCGTGGTGGAGTGCATCGTCGCCGGCGTCCCCGACCCTTACCGCGGGCAGACGGTGAAGGCGTACGTCACCCTGACCGCCGGCGCCACGCTGACCAGGGAGGAGCTGACGGCCTTCCTGAAGGACAAGCTGTCGCCCATCGAAATGCCCAAGCTGCTGGAAATCCGCGACACGCTGCCCCGCACCATGGTCGGCAAGCTGTCCCGCAAGGCCCTGCTGGACGAGGAGGAGGCGCGGCGCTCCGACGCCGCGTGAGCGGCGGGCCGCCGCCGCCGTGGCCGGCCCGCGCCAAACCAATAACGTTTACGTAAACGGAATCACTCAAACCGTCCGTGCGGCCGCGCCGCGGCCCGCCCGCTGCGCCGGGCATCGACGGACCCCATCCAGGTGAGGAGTCCCACATCCATGAATTCCGCCGTCATCGTCGGTTACGCCCGATCGCCGTTCGCCATCGCCAACAAGGGCCAGCTCACCCGCGTGCGTCCCGACGATCTCGCCGCCGCCGTGGTCCGCGGCCTGCTGGCGCAGACCGGCATCGACGCCGGCGAGATCGAGGACCTGATCCTGGGCTGCGCCTTCCCCGAAGGGGAGCAGGGCTTCAACGTCGGCCGTCTGGTCGGCATGCTGGCCGGCCTGCCGCGCAGCGTCGCGGGCACGACGGTCAACCGCTGGTGCGGGTCGTCCATGCAGGCGGTCCACATGGCCGCCGGCGCCATCGCGCTGGGCTCCGGCCGCGCCTACATCGCCGCCGGCGTGGAGAGCATGACCCGCGTGCCGATGATGGGCTTCAACCCCATGCCCAACCCGGCGCTGGCCGAGCGTGAGCCCGGCGCCTACATGTCCATGGGCATCACCGCCGAGAACCTGGCGGCGACGTACGGCATTTCCCGCGCCGAACAGGAGGCGTTCGCCGCGGACTCCCACCGCAAGGCGGCGGCGGCCCGCGACGGCGGTCGCTTCGACGCGGAGATCGTCGCCATCGACACGCCGGACGGCACCACCGTCAGCCGTGACGGCGCCATCCGCCCGGAGACCACGGCCGACACGCTGGCCACCCTGAAGCCGGCGTTCCGCACCGACGGGTCGGTGACCGCCGGCACCTCCTCCCCCCTGACGGACGGCGCCGCCGCCGTCCTGGTGGTCAACGAGGAGTTCGCCAAAGCGCACGGCCTGAAGGTGCTGGCGCGCATCCGCGCCACCGCGGTGGCCGGCTGCGACCCCACCATCATGGGCATCGGCCCGGTGCCGGCGACGCGCAAGGCGCTCAACCTGGCCGGTCTCACCGTCGACGACCTGTCGGTCATCGAAAGCAACGAAGCCTTCGCCGTGCAGGCCCTGTCGGTGGCGCGCGAGCTGGGCTTCGACCCGTCCCGCGTCAACCTCGACGGCGGCGCGCTGGCGCTCGGCCATCCGCTGGGCGCCACCGGCGCCCGCATCACCGGCAAGGCGGCGTCGCTGCTGAAGCGCGAGGGCGGCGCCTTCGCCCTGGCGACCCAGTGCATCGGCGGCGGCCAGGGCATCGCCACCGTCCTGGAAGCGGTCTGAGCGGCGCGGCGAGGAATTTCCCACATGGACATCAAGAGCGCAGCCGTCATCGGCTCCGGCGTCATGGGCAGCGGCATCGCCGCCCATCTCGCCAACGCGGGCATCCCCGTCCTGCTCCTCGACATCGTGCCGCCGTCGGCCGGTGAGTCCGGCGACCGCTCGGCGGTGGCGAAGGCGGCGCTGGACCGCCTGCTGAAGGCGGAACCCGCCGCCTTCATGCACAAGCGCAACGCCCGGCTGGTTACCCCCGGCAACATTGAGGACGACCTGGGCGCGCTGGCCGGCGTCGACTGGATCATCGAGGCGGTGGTGGAGAACCCGGCCGTCAAGGCCGACCTCTACCGGCGCATCGACGCGGTGCGCAAGCCCGGTTCCGTCGTCTCGTCCAACACCTCCACCATCCCGCTGGCGGCGCTGGTGGACGGGCAGAGCGAGGCGTTCCGCCGCGATTTCCTGATCACCCATTTTTTCAACCCGCCCCGCTACATGCGCCTGCTGGAGCTGGTCACCGGCCCGGACACGCGGACCGATGCGGCCGACGCCCTGGCCGCCGTCTGTGACCGCCGCCTGGGCAAGGGGGTGGTGCGCTGCAACGACCGGTCGGGCTTCATCGCCAACCGCATCGGCACCTTCTGGATCCAGAGCGCCGTCAACGCCGCCATGGACCTGGGCCTGACGGTGGAGGAGGCGGACGCCATCGTCGGCCGCCCCATGGGCATTCCGAAGACCGGCGTGTTCGGCCTGATCGACCTGGTCGGGCTGGACCTGATGCCCTACATCGCGCGCTCCCTGCTGGCCACCCTGCCGCCGGACGACGCCTACCGGGCGCTGCACCGCGAGCCGGAGCTGTTCACCCGCATGATCGCCGAGGGCTTTACCGGCCGGAAGGGCAAGGGCGGCTTCTACCGCATCAACAAGGCCGGCGGCGGCAAGGTGAAGGAGGCCATCGACCTGGCGACCGGCGCCTACCGCCCGTCGGGCAAGGCGCAGCTTGCCAGCATCGACGCCGCCCGCGACGGGCTGCCGGCGCTGGTGGCGCACCCCGACAAGGGCGGCCGCTACGCCCGGCGGGTGCTGCTGGAGACCCTGTCCTACGCCGCCGGCCTGGTGCCGGAGATCGCCGGCGACATCGTCGCCGTCGATGAGGCCATGCGGCTGGGCTACAACTGGAAGCACGGCCCGTTCGAACTGATCGACCGGCTGGGCGCCGACTGGCTGGCCGCGGCCCTGGACGAGGCGGGGCAGCCGGTGCCCGACCTGCTGCGCCGGGCGACGGGGCGGAGCTTCTACCGGGTCACCGAAGGCCGGCTGCGGTATCTCACCGTGGACGGTGACCACGCCGAGGTGACGCGGCCCGAGGGCGTGCTGCTCCTCGCCGATGTCAAGCGCGCGACCAAGCCGGTCGCCCGCAACGCCTCGGCCAGCCTGTGGGACATCGGCGACGGCGTGCTGTGCCTGGAATTCACCAGCAAGATGAACGCGCTGGACACCGACATCATGGCCATGGCGGAACGCGCCGCCGGCCTGATCGGCGATGGCCGGGGGGCGTGGAAGGCGCTGGTCGTCCACAACGAGGGTGACAACTTCTCGGTCGGCGCCAACCTGGGGCTGGCCCTGTTCGCCCTCAACATCGCCCTGTGGCCGGAGATCGAGGCCATGGCGGAACGCGGGCAGCAGACCTACAAGGCGTTGAAATACGCGCCCTTCCCGGTGGTCGGCGCGCCGTCGGGCATGGCGCTGGGCGGCGGCTGCGAGATCCTGCTGCACTGCGACCACGTGCAGGCCCACACGGAAACCTACATGGGCCTGGTGGAGGTGGGCGTCGGCCTGCTGCCGGGCTGGGGCGGCTGCAAGGAGCTGCTGACCCGCCACATGGCCGACACCAAGCGGCCCGGCGGCCCCATGCCGGCCATCGCCGCGGCGTTCGAGACGATCTCCACCGCCAGGGTCGCCAAGTCGGCGTTCGAGGCCAGGGACCTGAAGTTCCTGCGTCCCGGCGACGGCATCACCATGAATCGCGACCGGCTGCTGGCCGACGCCAAGGCGAAGGCGCTGGAGCTGGCGGCCGGCTACACGCCGCCCGAACCGGTGGCCCTGCGGCTGCCCGGCCCCACGGCCCGGCTGGCGCTGGAACTGGCGGTGGAAGGCTTCCGCGCCACCGGCAAGGCGACGCCCCACGACGTGGTGGTCTCCGGGGCCGTCGCGACGGTCCTGTCGGGCGGTGACACGGACATCACCCGCGAACTGGGCGAGGACGACCTGCTGGCGCTCGAGCGGCGGCACTTCATGGCGCTGCTGCACACCCCCGGCACCGTGGCCCGGGTGGAGCACATGCTCACCACCGGCAAGCCGCTCCGCAACTGACGCACGACCCCATTCCGGGAGAGATCCATGCCCATCTACAAGGCGCCCCTCGACGACGTGCGCTTTCTGCTGACCGACCTCTTCGACGCCGGTGACCTCGCCACCCTGCCGGGCCACGAGGAGCACACCCCCGACCTGATCGACGCCGTCCTGACCGAAGGCGCCCGGCTGTGCGAGGAGCTGCTGCACCCCCTGAACCGCAGCGGCGACGAGGAGGGCTGCCACCTGGCCAACGGCGTGGTCACCACGCCCGGGGGCTTCCGGGAAGCCTACGCGGCCTACCGCGAGGGCGGCTGGACCGGCCTGTCCGCCGACCCCGCCTACGGCGGCCAGGGGCTGCCGCACACCGTGCAGTTCATCCTGGAGGAGTTCGTCTGCGCCGCCAACCTCAGCTTCGGCATGTATCCGGGGCTCAGCCACGGCGCCTACGCGGCGCTGCACCGCTGGGGTTCCCCGGCGCTGAAGGACCTTTACCTGCCGAAGATCGTCGACGGCACCTGGTCGGGCACCATGTGCCTGACCGAGCCGCACTGCGGCACCGACCTCGGTCTGCTGCGCACCCGCGCGGTGCCGCAGGACGACGGCAGCTACGCCATCACCGGCACCAAGATCTTCATCTCCGCCGGTGAGCATGACCTGACCGAGAACATCCTCCACCTGGTGCTGGCGCGCCTGCCGGACGCCCCGGCGGGGGTCAAGGGCATCTCGCTGTTCCTGGTGCCCAAGGTCCTGCCCGACGCCGACGGCCGGCCGGGTGCGCGCAACGGTGTCACCTGCGGTGCCATCGAGCACAAGATGGGCATCAAGGCGTCGTCGACCTGCGTCATGAACTTCGACGACGCGACCGGCTGGCTGATCGGCGAGCCCCACAAGGGCATGCGCGCCATGTTCACCATGATGAACTCGGCGCGCCTGGGCGTGGCGATCCAGGGGCTGGGCCTGGCGGAGGCCAGCTATCAGAACGCCGTGGCCTACGCCCGCGACCGCTTGCAGGGCCGTTCGGTGTCGGGGACGAAGGCGCCGGAGAAGGCGGCCGACCCCATCATCGTGCACCCCGACGTGCGCCGCAACCTGCTGACCATGCGCGCCTTCATCGAGGGAGCCCGCGCCCTGTCGGTGTGGGTGGGCATGGCCATCGACCGCGCCGAACGCCACCCCGATCCGGAGGCGCGGCAGGAGGCGGACGACCTCGTCGCTCTGCTGACCCCGGTGGTCAAGGCGTACTTCACCGACGCCGGGTTCGAGGCGACCAACCTCGGCCTCCAGGTCTTCGGCGGTCACGGCTACATCCGCGAGCACGGGATGGAGCAGTACGTCCGCGACGCCCGCATCGCCCAGATCTACGAAGGCGCCAACGGCATCCAGGCGCTGGACCTGGTGGGCCGCAAGATGCCGCAGCACATGGGCCGGCTGCTGCGCCGCTTCTTCCATCCCGTGGCGGCGTTCATCGCCGAAACCATGGACGACGACGCGCTGGCCGCCTTCGTGCCGCCGCTGGCCAAGGCGTTCGCCAAGCTCCAGCAGGCCACGGCGCTGATCGCGCAGAAGGGACAGAAGAACCCCGACGAGGCCGCAGCCGCGGCGTCCGACTATCTGCGCCTGTTCGCGCTGGTGGCGCTGGGCTTCATGTGGGCGCGCATGGCCCGCACCGCGCACGCCAGGCTGGCGGCCGGGGAGGGCGACGCCGCCTTCCTGACGATGAAGCTGAGGACCGGTCGCTTCTACATGGCGAAGCTGCTGCCGCAGACCGACGCCCTGTTCCGCACGATCCTCGCCGGCGCCGAGCCGCTCATGGACGTGGAGGCCGACGCCTTCTGATACCGGCGGCATGACCGGACGACGCGCCCGCCCCGGCTGCGGCCGGGGCGCAACGACAAGAATCGACCGATCAGAGCATCAATCGACATCGAGGGAGTGAACACGCAATGACGTTTGCCAACGCACCGTTCGGCCGTCTCCGGCGGCCCTTTCCGATCCGGGCCGCCCTGCTGGCCGGCGCCGCCCTGCTGGGTCCGGCGCTGGCCCAGCCGGCCGCGGCCCTGGATTTCAAGGTGGGGGACGCCACCGTCCATTTCGACACCACCCTGCAGGCGGGCGTGCAGGTGCGGGTGCAGGACCGCGACTGCCGCCTGATCGGCCGCGCCAACGGCGGCTGCGGCACGTCCATCAACGGCGACGACGGCAACCTCAACTATGATCCCGGCATCGTCTCTTCGCTGGTGCGGGCGACCCACGAGCTGTCGATCAAGCAGGACCGGTTCGGCGCCTTCGTCCGTGGCACCTATTTCTACGACTACACCAACGCCGAAACCGACCGGGAATTCCGGCCGCTCAGCACCGACGCGCGCAAGTACGTGGCGCGCGGCGGCGAGTTGCTGGACGCCTACGTCTTCGGCGGCTTCGACGCGGGCGGCCATCCGGTGGACGTGCGCGTCGGCAACCAGGTGCTGAGCTGGGGCGAGAGCACCTACATCCCCAACGGCATCAACATCATCAACCCCGTCAACGTGGCGGCCCTGCGTACGCCGGGCTCCGAACTGCGCCAGGCGTTCCTGCCGCTGCCCATCATCGACGTGCGGGTCGGCCTGACCGACACCTTCAGCATCGAAGGCTTCTACCAGGGGGCGTGGCGGCGCAACCGGCTGGAGCCGCCGGGCACCTACTTCAGCACCAACGATTTCATCGGCCCCGGCAGCGATCGCAGCGGCGCCTACATCGGCTACGGCCATCCGCTGGTGCCCGACAACCGGATCAGCACGCGCACCCCGGTGACGCCGTTCGGCTCCTACGTGCCCATGGCGCCGGACGACACGCCGCGCGACCACGGCCAGTTCGGCGTCGCCGCCCGCTATTTCGCCGAGGAGCTGAACAGCACCGAGCTGGGTCTCTACTTCATCAACTATCACAGCCGGTCGCCGGTGGTGTCGGGCCGCACCGGCGCGCTCGCGTCGGCGGTGCAGAGTGCCCGGCTCGCCGCCACGGGCAACTTCACCACCAACATCGTCGACTATGCCGAAACCGCCCGCGTCCGCCTGATCTTCCCGGAGAACATCAAGCTCTACGGCGCCAGCTTCAACACGCTGATCGGCGGCATGTCGCTGCAGGGCGAGGTGTCGTACCGCCGGGACCAGCCGATCCAGATCGACGACATCGAGCTGCTGCAGGCCGCGCTGGCCCCGGCCGTCGCCGCCACACAGGGCGGCTGCCTGACTGCCCCCGACAGCGCCACCTGCCGCGGCACGCTGGCGGCGCTGAACACCAACCAGATCCTGCGCGATAACCCGCTGACCCCGCGCAACCTGGTCAGCCGCTTCGACTCCGACGTCGAGGGCTACCGGCTGCACGACGTCGTCCAGGCGCAGATGTCGGCCACGCGGGTGTTCGGCTCGCTGTTCGGCGCCGACCAGTGGGTGCTGGTGGGCGAGGCGGGCTTCACCTACATCCGCAACATGCCCGACAGCAGCACGCTGCGCTACGACGGGCCCGGCACCACGGCCAGCGGCAACCCGCTGTTCCCCGGCACGACGCCGGCCACCACCCAATACGGCGGCTACGCCACGCCGTTCTCCTGGGGATACCGGGCGGTGGCGCGGTTCGACTACAACAACGTCTGGGGCGGGGTGAACCTGTCGCCCTCCATCAGCTTCGCCCACGACGTGAACGGCACCACGCCGAACCCGCTGGGGACCTTCGTGGAAGGCCGCAAGGCCGTCACCCTGGCGCTGGCCGCCACCTACCTGGAACGCTACCAGGCGGAACTGGCCTACACGACCTACTTCGGCGCCGGGGAACACAACCTCCTGCGCGACCGCGACTTCGTCTCCCTGGTCGCCAAGTACTCCTTCTGACCGCAGCCGACCGCCCTCGCAGGAGAATCCGATGCTGAAGACCTCCCTTGCCGCCGCCCTCCTGGCGGCGGGCATCGCCGCCGCGCCCGCATCCGTCCTCGCCACCGCCCCCGCCGATCAGGCGGCCCGCCTGGGCAAGGACCTGACGCCCTTCGGCGCCGAGGCGGCCGGCAACGCCGCCGGCACCATCCCCGCCTGGACCGGCGGCATCACCGGCGCGCCGGCGGGCTGGACGCCGGGCACCCCCTATGCCGATCCCTTCGCGGCCGACGCGCCGGTGACGACGATCACCGCCGCCAACGCCGACAAGCACGCCGACCGCCTGTCGCCGGGCCAGCTCGCCATGCTGAAGGCTTACCCGAACTGGAAGATCACCGTCTATCCCACGCGCCGCAGCTTCTCCGCGCCGCAGCGGGTCTATGACGCGGCGATCCGCAACGCCGCGACGGCCAGGCTGGTGGAAAACGGCAACGGCGTCACCGGCGCGTCGGCCGCGCCGCCGTTCCCCATCCCGGCCGACGGGCGCGAGGCGATCTGGAACCACCTGCTGCGCTGGCGGGCGCCGGCGCTGGAGCGGGTGATCGGCCAGGCCGCCCCCACGGAAGGCGGCGACTACACCATGGTCAACTTCCACGACAGCGTGTTCGTGCCCTACGGCATGCCGGGCGCCACGCCGGACACCATCGGCAACCGGGTGATCTACCTGCTTCAGCGCACCACCGCCCCGGCGCGCCTGGCCGGCCAGATCCTGCTGGCGCACGAGACGCTGAACCAGGTGGCGGAGCCGCGCGAGGTGTGGCTCTACAACCCCGGCCAGCGCCGCGTCCGCCGCGCCCCCAGCACCGCCTACGACAACCCCGGCACCGCTTCGGACGGGATGCGCACCACCGACCAGTTCGACATCTACAACGGCGCCATCGACCGCTACGACTGGACGCTGGTCGGCAAGAAGGAGATGTACATCCCCTACAACAACTACAAACTGGCCGGCGCCCGCGATTCCGTGAAGCCGCTGCACCTCAACCCCGATCTGCTGCGCTATGAGCTGCACCGGGTGTGGGTCGTCGAGGCGACGCTGAAGGGCAACGCGCAGCACATCTACGCCCGCCGGACCTTCTACATCGATGAGGATAGCTGGCAGATCGCGGTGGTCGACCAGTACGACGGCCGCGGCGCGCTGTGGCGGGTGTCGGAAGGCTACAGCATGAACCACTACGACGTGCCGGTGCACACCTACGCGGTGGAGACGCACTATGACCTCCAGGCCCGGCGCTATCTGGCCATCGGTGCGATCATTCCGAACTACTCGTACCGCTACGACGTCACCCTGAGCCCCAACGACTTCACCCCGGACGCCCTGCGCCGGGAAGGAACCCGCTGACCGCGGCGGGGAACGGGTCGGAAAGCAAGAAGGATCGGAGGGACGCGATGAAGCGGCGCAAGGGGCCGGCCGCCCCGGCAAAGGGACTGCCGGCAGCGGTGGTGGCGGCGGCGGTGGCCGGGGTGATGGCCGGGGTGATGGCGGTGTGGCCGGCGGCCCTGCCGGCGGCAGCGGCCGGGACGGCCGGGACGGCCGGGGCGGAGCCGTCCCGTCTGGCGGCGCGCTCGCTGCTGCTGGACGGCCGGGCGTTCGGCGAGCGGGTGGTGGCGGTGGGCGAGCGCGGCCACGTGGTGGTCTCCGCCGACGGCGGCGCCACCTGGACGCAAGGGGCGGTGCCGACCCGCTTCACCCTGACGGCCGTCAGCTTCGCGGACGAGCGCACCGGCTGGGCGGTCGGCCACGGCGGCGTCATCCTTCGCACCGCCGACGGCGGCGCCTCCTGGACCCTCCGGCACCGCAGCGACGGGGAGGGGGCGCCGCTCCTGGACGTCCACGCCCTGGACGCCCGCCGGGTGGTGGCGGTCGGCGCCTACGGGGCGGTGCTGGTCACCGATGACGGCGGCGCCACCTGGACCGACGTCCGGGCCGACGGGGACGACGTGCACCTCAACGCCCTGCTGCCGCTGCGCGACGGCCGGCTGCTGCTGGTGGGCGAGGCGGGCACGGTGCGGGTGTCCGCCGACGGCGGCCGGCGCTTCGAGGACCTGCCGTCGCCCTACGAGGGGTCGCTGTTCGGCGCCGTTCAGGCGCCGGACGGCGGCATCCTGGTGTTCGGCCTGCGCGGTCATCTGTTCCGCTCCGACGACGGCGGAACGCGCTGGCGGCGGGTGGAGACGGGGGTCACGGCGTCGCTGACGGGCGGCGCGGTGCGCGCCGACGCCACCATCGTGCTGGCCGGGCTGGCGGGGACGGTGCTGACCAGCCGCGACGGCGGGCGCAGCGTGCGCGCCACAGTCCTGCCCGACCGCACCGCCTTCGCCGGGGTGGTGGAGACCGGCAGCGGCCGGCTGCTGCTGCTGGGCGAGGACGGCGTGCGCCGGACCGGCGGGGAGATCGCGCCATGACCCGCTTCATCGGACGTCTGGAGCGTCTGGTCTTCGACAACCGCCCCCTGGTGCTGGCGCTGTTCGCCCTGGCCACCCTGGGGCTGGGCTACGCCACCACGCTGCTGCGGGTCGACGCCGGCTTCGAGAAGCTGGTGCCGGTCCGGCACGAGTACATGCAAACCTATTTCGACCACCCCTCCTTCGGCGGCGCCAACCGGCTGCTGATCGCCCTGGAGGCCCGGCAGGGCGACATCTTCACGCCGGCCTTCTTCACCGCCCTGAAGGCGGCCACCGACGAGGTGCATTTCCTGCCCGGCGTGGACCGGCCGAGCGTGACGTCCCTGTTCACGCCCAACGTCCGCTACACCGAGATCGTCGAGGACGGCTTCGCCGGCGGCAACGTGGTGCCGGCCGATTTCACCCTGACGCCGGAAGGGCTGGCGGTGGTGCGCGACAACGCCATCAAGGGCGGCCACGTCGGGCGCCTGGTGGCCAACGACTTCTCCGCCGCCCTGGTGACGGCGCAGCTCATGGAGCGCGACCCCGAGACGGGGGAACGGCTCGACTACCTCAAGGTCGCCGAACTGCTGGAAAGCCGCATCCGCTCCCTGGAGAGCGAGGCGGTGGCGGTGCGCATCATCGGCTTCGCCAAGGCCACCGGCGACATCGCCGCCGGGGCGCGGGGCGTGGTGATGTTCTTCGGCATCACGCTGGTGATCTCGGCGGTGATGGTCTACCTCTTCGCCCATTCGGTGAAGCTGGCGCTGCTGCCGCTCGCCTGCTCGGCCGTCGCCGTGGTGTGGCAGGCGGGGCTGCTGGCCGTCATGGGGTTCGGCATCGACCCCATGTCCATCCTGGTTCCCTTCCTGGTCTTCGCCATCGGCGTCAGCCACGGCGTGCAGATGGTCAACGCCGTCGGCGCCGAGGTCTTCGACGGCAAGGACCGGGAGGAGGCGGCGCGCACCGCCTTCCGGCGGCTGATGCTGCCCGGTGCGGTGGCGCTGCTGTGCGACGCCGTCGGCTTCCTGGCGGTCCTGCTGATCGAGATCCGCATCATCCAGGAACTGGCCATCGCCGCGTCGGTGGGGGTGGGCGTGGTGATCGTCACCAATCTGATCCTGCTGCCGGTGCTGCTGTCCTACACCCCGCTGCCGCGCGGTTATTCCGACCGCATCCACCGCGCCGCCGCCTTCAAGGAGCCGATGTGGCGCTTCATGGCGGTCGCCGCCGACCGGCGGGTCGCCGCCGTCCTGCTGGCGGGGGCGGTGGTGCTGGCCGGGTGGGGGGTCATGGAGGGACGCAACCTGACCATCGGCGACACCGACGCCGGGGTTCCCGAACTGCGCCCCGACAGCCGCTACAACCGCGACACCGCCTTCATCGTCTCCGCCTTCGACCTGGGTGTCGACGTGCTGACGGTGATCGTGGAGACCAAGCCGGAGGGGTGCGTCGACCCCGCGGTCATGGACACGGTGGACCGCCTCGACTGGCGCATGCGCAACGTGGAGGGCGTGCAGACCACGCTGTCGCTGCCGCGGGTGGCGCGCACCATCGCCGCCGGCTTCAACGAGGGCAACCCGAAATGGCGGGAGCTGCCGCGCTCGGCGTCGCTGCTGGTCTCCGCGGTGGCGCCGGTCAACACCGGCACGGGGCTGCTGAACGCCGACTGCTCGGTCATGCCGGTGATGGTGTTCACGGCCGACCACAAGGCGGAGACGATCACGCGCGTCACCGACGCGGTCAAGGCGTTCGCCGCGGAGAACGCGGACGCGCCGGTCCGCCTGCGCCTGGCCACCGGCAACGTCGGCGTGATGGCCGCCACCAACGAGGCGGTGAAGAGCGCCAAGACCGAGATGCTTGTGCTGGTCTACGCGGTGGTGGCGGGCATGTGCCTGCTCACCTTCCGTTCCCTGCGCGCCACCGTCTGCGTCTGCCTGCCGCTGCTGCTGGTGACGGTGCTGTCCAACGCGGTGATGAGCCTGCTGGGCATCGGCCTGAAGGTGTCGACCCTGCCGGTGGAGGCGCTGGGGGTGGGCATCGGCGTCGATTACGGCATCTACATCTTCAGCCGCATGCAGGGTTACCTGCGCGAGGGCCGGCCGCTGGGCGACGCCTATCTCCAGACCCTGCGCGAGACGGGGAACGCCGTGCTGTTCACCGGCCTGACCCTGGCGGTGGGGGTGGCGACCTGGGTGTTCTCGGCCCTGAAGTTCCAGGCGGACATGGGGCTGATGCTGGGTTTCTTCTTCCTGGTGAGCATGCTGAGCACGCTCCTGCTGACGCCGGCGCTGGCCTCCTGGCTGTGGCCGCGGGCGGCGGCGGCCCCGGCCTGCCGCGTGCCGGCGAGGGCCTGAGGCCATGGGCGCGCTGACCTCCCTCGGGATCGGCCCGAAGATCACCGCCGCGGGCATGGCCATCCTGGTCTTCCTGGTGCTGATCGGCGCCGTCGGCTTCGACGCCCTGTCGCGCGCCGGGGACCGGTTCACCGTCTATGCCACCCTGGCCAACCGGACCAACGACCTGGGCGATATCCAGGCGGACATGCTGGAAGCGCAACTCCACGCCAAGGCGTTCCTGCTGACCGGCCGTGCCGGGGAAGCCGCGGCCATGGAGGGGCGCACCGCCGGGGCGCTGCGCCGGATCGGCGAGGCGCTGGACCGCATCGCCGATCCGGCGGTGCGCGACGCGGCGGCGGCCATGCGCGACGCCCTGACCGAACACCGCGCGGTGTTCGGCCGTGTCACCGCGTTCCACGACGCCCGCGAAGCCGCCGTTGCCGGCCTGGCGGATGTCGGCGCGCGCATGGAGGCGGCGCTGGGCCACATCATGGACGACGCCTACGACGACGGCGACACCGAGGCCGCCTACCTCGCGGGCATGACCGCCCGCCGCTTCCTGTCGGCGCGCATCCTCACCATGAGTGTCCTCACCGACGGCCGGGCGGAAAACGTCAACGGCACGCGCCGGGCCTTGCAGTCCGTGCGCGATTACGCCCGCACCCTCAAGGCCGACCGGGAGGATCCCGGACGGCGCGAGACCGCCGACGCGTTCCTGGCCATGCTGGACGACTACGCCGCCGGGTTCGAGGCTGCGGTGGAGGCGACGGAGCAGCGCGACGCCCTGGTGGACACGGCGCTGAACCCGCTGGGCGCCGCCGTCGCCGATCGGGCCGAGGCCATGAAGCGGGACAGCCTGGACGCGCAGACGGCGCTGGGCCTGCGGGCCGCGGCCGACACCGGGGACGCGCGCACCACCATGGCCCGGGCGTCGCTGGCCGGCGTCGCCCTGGGTCTGGTCACCGCGGTGCTCGTCGGCCGCAGCCTGTCGCGCCCGGTGGTGTCGATGACCGACGCCATGACCCGTCTCGCCGCCGGCGACCGGGACGTGGCGGTGCCGGGGCTGGAGCGCGGCGACGAGATCGGCGGCATGGCCCGGGCGGTGCAGGTGTTCCGGGACGGTCTGGTGCGCGCCGACGCCCTGGCGGCCGCGCAGGTGGCGGAACAGGCCGCCCGCCGGGCGCGCAGCGAGCGCATCGAGGGGCTTGCCCGCGCCTTCGACCGGCAGGTGAAGGAGACGCTGGGCCGCGTTGCCGCCGCCGCCGGACAGTTGCAGGCCACCGCCGGCGACATGGCGCAGACCGCCGAGCGGACGGCGCGGCGCGCCGACGCGGTGGCCTCGGCCTCGGCCCACGCCACCGGCAACGTCCAATCCGCCGCCCGGGCGACGGGAGAGCTGTCCGAAGCCATCGCCGGCATCGGCGCCAGCGCCGCGCGGTCCGCCGCCATCGCCGGCGAGGCGGTGGCGACCGCGGCGCGCACGGACGAGACGGTGCGCGGCCTCGTCGAGGCGGCGCAGCGCATCGGCGAGGTGGTGAACCTGATCAACGCCATCGCCAGCCGCACCAACCTGCTGGCGCTCAACGCCTCCATCGAGGCGGCGCGCGCCGGCGAGGCCGGCCGGGGCTTCGCGGTGGTGGCCGGCGAGGTCAAGAGTCTGGCCGGCCAGACCGCCAGGGCCACCGGCGAGATCGCCGCCCACGTCGGCAGCATCCGGAAGGTCAGCCGGGAAACGGCCGAGGCGATCACCGCCATCGGCACCATCATCGCCGGCATCAACGACATCTCCACCGCCATCGCGGCGACGGTGGACCGGCAGGGGGAGGCGACGCGGGACATCGCCGACAACGTGCGCGAGGCGGCGCAGGGAACGCGGGAGGTGTCGGACACCATCGCCGACGTCACCGCCGCCGCCGCCGCGGCCGGTGACGCGTCGCGCCGGGTGCTGGACTCCTCCGTCGGCCTGTCGCGGGAGGCGGATGCCCTGCGCGACGTCGTGGCGCGCTTCATTGCCGACGTGGAGGCGGCCTGACCGTGTACGGCCCTCCCCCGGCTCCGGCGGGGGAGGGCGGGGGCGGGGTTTCGCCGGGAGGCGGCGGTTGCGCGCTCAGCCTTCCCCGTCGCCGGCGGCCTCGCGCTGCTCGCAGTCGGCCAGCCGCCGCCGGGCGTCGTTCTCCATCTCCCGCAGGTCCTTCAGCGCCTCGTCCACCTCGACGCGCATGCGTTCCAGCGCCTCGATGCGGCGGCGGATCTTGTTCAGGCCGTCGCGGTACTGTTCGGGATTGGGGGTATCCGGGCGGTAGTGGGAGAGGTATTCCCTGATCTCTTCGAGCGAAAATCCCAGCCGGCGGAACTTCAGGATCAAGATCAACCGCGCACGATCGCGGTAATCGAAAACACGGGCCGTGCCGGCGCGCTGGGGACTGAGGAGACCTTTTTCCTCATAGAAACGGAGGGCTTGAGGCGTTAGCGAAAACTCCTTAGCCAATTCGGATACGCTATAGAGTTTATTCTGGTCGCGCAAGGCACACCTCCGTTCCCGGGCACGATAGGACGACAGGTGTCGCAGCGTCAATGTCGGGTGCGGCTCAACGCCGGCTGTTGTCCTGGCGCAACAGGCGGTCGATCAGGACCGTGCGCACGGGTTCGGCGGGGAAGCGGGCGTTGACGCCCGTGCGCAGGGCTGCCGCCGCCGCCGCGGGCTCCACGGCCGGTCCGTCGAAGGCGCCGTTGCGGGCCAGGTCGAACAGGGTCTCCAGGACCGCGCTGCGGACGTGAGGCAGGCGCCGGCGGACCAGCGCGGCGTCGTCGCCGTTCGCGGTTTCCAGGGTCATCTGCGTCAGGATGAAGGCCGCCGTCTGCCCCTGCACCAGCACGGGCACGACGAACTGGCCGGCGTCGACGTAATGCGGGCCGGAGGAGTCGGCCGGATCGGCGGCGACCCCGGCGGCCGGTGCGGAGGCGGCCATGGCCAGTTCGGCCCGCCCGGCGCCGTAGCCGGCGGCGAAGGCGACCCCGGCCGCCACCGCGAACAGGACGAACGCGTTCATGACACTTCCCCTTGGCTGGCGGCCGATACGGCCGGCTCAGAACGGCAGGATGACGTCCAGCACCTGCTGGCCGTAGCGCGGCTGCTGCACGTCGGTGATCTGGCCGCGCCCGCCGTAGGTGATGCGCGCCTCGCCGATCTTGTCGTAGTCGATGGTGTTGGCGTTGGAGATGTCCTCCGGCCGCAGGACGCCGGCGATGCGCAGTTCGCGCAGTTCGTAGTTCACCCGCACCTCCTGCCGGCCGGCGATGACGAAGTTGCCGTTGGGCAGCACCTGGGTGACGAAGGCGGCGACGCGCATGGCGATGCGCTCGTTGCGCTGGATCGAACCGTTGCCGCTGGAGGTGCTGGAGCTGTCGAGGTCGACCAGGCTGGTGGGGTCCACCGCGTCGGGCAGCACCGCCGACAGCCGGCTTTCCAACCCGAAGAAGTTGGTCGCCCCGAACCCCTCGGCGTTGGTGCGGCCGCGCTGGGTGCGGTTCTGGAGCTGCGCCTGGTCGGAGATGTTGATGATCACCGTCAGCAGGTCGCCCACCCCCTTGGCCCGCGGGTCGCGGAAGAAGTCGCGCGAGCCGGTCCGCCACAGGGAGCTGGGGATCTGTTCCGCCACCACCGGCTGCGGCATGGGCATGGAGATGACCCGCGCCTCCGGTTGCAGGGCCGGATTGGAAATCTCCGACAGGGACGGCGGCGAACCGATGTCCGACAGGCGGGAGCATCCGGTGGTGGCGAGGGCCAGGATCACCAGGGGCAGGATGGGCGGACGCCGCATGGCGGGGCTCCGAGTCACGGAAGGGGGGAGGCGGTCATCGTCCCGGCCGGGCCGGGAACGCGGGGACCGTTGACCGACACGGTCTCCGCCCCGGTGATGGTGCCGGTGACCACGGCGTTGCTGGCGATGTTCATGACGCGCACCAGATCGCCGACGCCGCCGTCCTGAAGGGCGCGGCCGCGGGCGGCCAGAATCAGCGCGCCATCCTCGTAGACCAGGGTGACCGGGCGGTTGCGCTGCACCACGATGGGGGCGCCGACCGATCCCGTGCGGATCAGGCGGCCGGCCGCCATCTGCCGGCGCGGCGACAGGCCGACCAGCGAATCCGCGTCGGTGACGAAGCCGCCGCCCAGCCGGTCCAGCGGCATGCGGACCAGCGCCAGGTCGGAGGCGGCGATGATCTCGCCGGGGGCGATGCGGCGCACGGGGACCGGCACCTCCACCTCGACCGCGACCTGTCCGGCCAGTTCCACCAGCCGCCCGGCGCTGCTGACCAGCGCCCGGAAGCTGCCGTTGCGCGGGTCGTAGGCGAACTCGCGCACCGCCTCCGCTACCCCGTCGAAGGGCCGGCCCAGCGTCACCGTCACCGCCGCACCGGCGGGGACGGCCGCGCCCAGGGTGTCGCGCAGCTCCTCGGCCAGCAGGTTTTCGACGGGGCCGGCGGCGGCCGGCCCGGCCAGCAGCAGCGCCAGGCCGAACAGGGCCGCCGGAACCGCGGGGCGGCGGTGGCGCGGGCGGGGCGGGCGGGGGCGGGGTGTCACGGCGATCACCGCATGTTGGTCAGGGTGGACGCCATCTGGTCGCCGGCCTCCACGACCTTGGCGTTCATCTCGTAGGCGCGCTGGGCGGCGATCAGCTCGGTGATCTCCTGCACCACGTTGACGTTGGACGATTCCAGGTACTTCTGGCGGATGGTGCCGAACCCCGCCTGGCCGGCGATGCCATCCTGCGGCTCGCCCGAGGCGGGGGTGGCGCGGAACAGGTTGTCGCCCAGCGCCTCCAGTCCGGATTCGTTGACGAAGACGGTCATGGCGAGCTGACCCTGGTTGAGCGGCTGCGCCTCCCCCTCCACATAGGCGAAGACCTCGCCGGAGCGGTTGATGACCACCTCGCGGGTGCCCTGGGGAACGGTGATGCCCGGCGCCACGGTGTAACCGTCGGCGGTGACGATCGTCCCTTCGGGCGACAGCTTGAAGCTGCCGGCGCGGGTGTAAACGGTGTCGCCGCCGGGCTGGGTGACGTTGAAGTAGCCGCGCCCCTCGATCGCCACGTCCAGTTCGTTGCCGGTGGACGCCAGGCTGCCGACGGTGTTGATGCGGTTGACCGAGGCGGGGCGCACGCCCAGCCCCACCTCGATGCCCGTGGGGATGATCGTGCCGGTGTCGGTGGACTGGCTGCCCTGGCGCCGCTCGGACTGGTACATCAGGTCCTGGAACTCGGCGCGGGCCCGCTTGTAGGCCGTCGTGTTGATGTTGGCGATGTTGTTGGAGATCACCTCGACGTTCAACTGCTGCGCCATCATGCCGGTCGACGCGATGCTGAGCACGCGCATGCTCGATACTCCTTACTGGGATTTGCCGAGGCGGCTGATGGCGGTGCGCAGCAGGTCCTGGCCCTCCTCCATCATCTTGGTCACCGCCTGATAATCGCGGGTCAGTTCCATCAGGCGGGTGACCTCCACCACGCCCTGGATGTTGGAGCGCTCCACCTTGCCCTGGACCAGGCGGGTGTCGCGATCGGGGATCGCGTCCCCGTCGTCGGCCGCCCGGAACAGCAGGTCGCCCATCTGCTCCAGCGCCTGCGGATTCTCGAACCGCACCACGCCCAGCCGGGCGATGACGTCGCCGTCGGCCGACACCAGCCCGTCGGCGGAGATGGTGACGGTGCTGTAGTCGGCGTCGATGACCACGGGCCGCCCGCCGTCGTCCAGCACCGGGTGGCCGCCGGCGCTGACGATCTGCCCATCGGCGTCGCGCCGCATGCGGCCGTCGCGGGTGTAGCGCAGCCCGTCAGGCGTCTGCACCGTCAGCAGCCCCTCGCCGTCCAGCGCCACGTCGAACGGGTTGCCGGTTTCCGAAAAGGCGCCGGGGCGCAGGTCGATGTAGGTGGCGCGGTCGATGGTGAAGGCGATGCGGTCGGTGGGCTTCGTGCCGCCCGCCTCCATTGCGGTTTCGAACAGGTTGCGCTGGCCGCGGAATCCGACCGTGTTCATGTTGGCGATGTTGTTGGCGACCACATCGAGCTGCCGCCGCAGCGCCACCTGTCGCGACAAGCCGATGTAAAGCTGGTTCTCCATCGCGCGGGACCTCTGGATTTGAACGCGGCCTTAATCTGGACGATGCAGTTTAAAGCCGGGTTTCAACTTCGGCCGAAGGAACTGTGCCGTGCCGTTCTTTCGATTCATTCGCGCATGATTTCGATAAAATTCAGGATGACTGCGATGCTTCGGCGCAAAGAGCTTGCCATGACCGTTGCCTCCGGCCTTACCCTGGCCGTGCTGGCGGTCCCGTCGCCCGGCCGGACGGAGGCACCGCCGGTCGCCCAGCTCGGCGATCACGCGGGCTTTTCGCGGCTGGTGGTGCGGGTGCCGGACGGGGCCATGCCCGTGGCCGTTCCCGGCGCCTGCACGGTGCGGCTGGAGCGCGACACGGCGACGGACTGGCCGCTGGAGACGCTGACCGCCGCCCACGCGTCCCGCCTGTCCGGCTTCGAAATTCTGGACGACGGGCGCACGCTGGCGGCGGCCATTCCCTGCGGCGCCCGGGTGACGGCGATCCGGGAACGCCGGCTGCTGATCGTTGACGTCGCGGAACCGCCCGTTCCCGGCCGCAAGCCGCGCCCGCTGACGCGCCCGGCGTGGGAGTCGCAGGTGGTCGCCCTGTCCCCGGCACCCGCCGCACCCGTGCTCCTGCACGCCGAACCACCGGCCCCCGCTCCGGCCCCCGCTCCGGTGCCGGCTCCGGAGACCGCGGATCTCGCGGCGGCCATCCGCGCCGACGTGGAGCGGGCGGCACGGCAACTCGATACCGTTCCCGAAGCGGCCCCGGCGCCGTCCCCGCCGTCCCCCTCCGCTCCGCCTCCCGCTCCCCCTCCCGCCGCCGTGGCTCCGCCCGCCGACCCGCCCATCGGCCCGATGGACCTGGCGGCGTGGGCGGGGGAGGACTTCGCGGCCACCCGCGCCACCCTTCAGGCGGCGATGGCCGACGCCACCGGGCGGGCGCGGGCCGACGCGTTCATCGCCATGGCGCGCTTCGCGCTGGCCCGCGCGCTGGCGGAGGAGGGACGGGCGACCCTGGAGGCGGCGGCGGCCCTGGACCCGGCACCCGACCAGCGCTACGCGCTGCGCGTGCTGGATGACGCCTTCCGTGCCCTCGGACGGACCGCCGATCCGGAGGCCAGCCTGTTCGTCCGCATCGCCCCCGGCACCGCCCCCGACCATCAGGTGTGGCGCAGCGCCACCCTGGCCCCCACCCGCTGGGCGGCGGCGCGCGAGGGTCTGCCGATCGCCCTGAAGCGTCTGCTCGACTACCCGCCCGACCTGCGCAGCCGCTTGCTGACGCTGCTGGCGGAGGCGGCCGACGGCGCGCGCGACAGCGATTCGCTGAACCTGATCGTGCTGGGCATGATCACGGTGGACGGGCCGGGCGCGGCGGACGGTCATCTCGATTATTTCCGCGGCCGGCTGGCGGAACTGCGGGACACGCCGGCGGCGGCCATCGACCATTACGCGCGCGCCGCCGCCGGGCGCGACGGACCCTACGCGCGCCGCGCCGAGGTGCGGGCGGTGGACCTCCGGCGGCGCACCGGCGCGCTGGACGACGACGGGACCATCGCGGAGCTGGAGGCCCTGCGCTTCGGCTGGCGCGGCGACGCGGTGGAGATCGACGCTCTGGCGGCGCTGGGCAGCGCCTACGCCCGCAGCGGCCGCACCGATTCGGCCCTCGACACCTTCGGCCTGCTGGGGCGGCGCTTCGGCTCCACCGCCGCCGGGCGCGACGCGCTGGCCGCCGGCCGCGACCTGCTGTCCGTCGTGCTCGACCGGTTGGAGCGGGAGGAGCCCGGCGGTCTCCACGCCCTGGCGCTTCAGGCCCGCCACGGCCGCCTGGTGGCCATGGCCGACGACGGCGACGCCACCCTGCGCCGGCGTCTGGCGGACGCGCTGGCCCGCGACGGCTTCACCCTGGAAGCGTCGCGCATCCTGCGGGCGCTGACCGAGGAGGCGGAGGGTCCCCGGCGCTCCGCCCTGGGGGCGGCGCTGGCCCGCACGCTGATCGACACCGGCCATGGTGCCGAGGCGCTGGAGGCGCTGCACCGCACCGGGACGACCGACCTGGACGCCGACCTGGCGGTGCGGCGCACCTTGCTGCGGGCCGAGGCGCTGATCGACCTGGGGGAGACGGTGCGCGCGCTTGACGCCCTGAACGGGGTGCCGGGGCCCGAGGCGGCGCGCCTGCGCGCCCGCAGCCTGTTCGACACCGGCGAATGGGCGGCGGCCCGCGCCGCCTACGCCGCGCTGGTGGGGGAGGGCGGCACCCCCGCGGCGGCGGACGTGGCGCTGCTGGGACTCAGCGCCCACCTCGCCGGCGATGACGCCGCCGTGCGCGACCTCGCCGCCCGCCACGGCGCCCGCCTGGAGGGCACGCGGTGGAGCGGCCTGCTCGACGCCCTGGCGCCGCCGGCCGCGCCGACCGGCCGCCCGATCGGGGCGGAGGAGGTGGCCCGCCAGCTTGCCGCCGCCGCGGCACTCGACCGGCTGGCCGGCCGCTGGCGGCTCACCGCCGAACCGTAAAGCCCCTTTAAACGCCGACGGCTAGCGTGCGCCATGGCGCTGCGTGCGAGCGGCCGCCGGCGAAGCCGTCCCGGAGGATGAAGCATGCGTCTAATGTTCGGTCTGATTGCGGTGTTCGCCAGCGTGCTCGGCGGCTTCTGGGCGATGGGAGGGCGGATGGGCGTGCTGTGGCAGCCCGTCGAGATCCTGATCATCATCGGGGCCGGCTGCGGCGGCTACATCATCGCCAACACCCCGACCGTGCTGCGCGAAACCGGGCGCACGGTCGGCGCCATCGCCCGGGGGCGGCGGACAACGAAGAACGACTATCTCGACGTCATCGCCCTGGTCTACGGCCTGCTGCGCGTCGCCAAGTCCAAGGGCATGTCGCAGATCGAGGCGGACATCGACCGGCCGCAGGACAGCCCCCTGTTCACCCAGTATCCCAACGTGCTGCGCCACGAGCGCTGCATCACCTTCCTGTGCGACTACCTGCGCCTGGTGGCTTTGGGGCAGGACAACCCGCACGACATGGAATCCCTGATGAACGAGGAGCTGGACACCCTGGGGCGGGAACTGAACCAGGTGCCCAAGGCGTTGCAGAATCTGGCCGACGCCCTGCCGGCCCTGGGCATCGTGGCGGCCGTGCTCGGCGTCATCAACGCCATGGGCTCCATCAGCGAGTCGCCGGAGGTGTTGGGCCACATGATCGGCGGCGCGCTGACCGGAACCTTCCTCGGCGTCCTGCTGTCCTACGGCGCCGTCGGCCCCATCGCCTCGGCCGCCCGCCAGCGCCGGGAGTCCGAGCTGAACCTCTACATCTGCATCAAGGCCGCGCTCTGCGCCCATCTGCGGGGCTGCCCGCCGCAGGTGTGCGCCGAGTTCGCGCGCAAGGTGCTCTACACCGACATTCAGCCCAGCCTCGCCGAAGTCGAGGTCGCCACCACCCTGTCCTCGCAGGCCAAGGGCCGCGAGGCGCGCCAGGCGGCGTGACCGGCCATGGCCCGCAAGTCCGCCGCCGTCCCGATCATCGTCCGGCGCCACATCCTCGCCCATGACGAGGAGGAGCACAACGGGACCTGGAAGCTGGCCTACGCCGACTTCGTCACGGCGATGATGGCCTTCTTCCTGGTGATGTGGCTGCTGAACATCACCACCGTCGAACAGCGCAAGGGGATCGCCGACTACTTCAACCCGGTGGCGGTGTCGCAGAGCAACTCCGGCGCCGACGGCATGCTCGCCGGACGCTCCGTCGACAGCCGGGGGTCGCTGACGACGCCCAACGCGGACGGCAACGAGGCCAGCCCCGTGGCGTCGCCGCCGGTCGTCGCCTCGGTGGGCGACAGCGACCGTGCCCCGGCCGGTCGCAAGGACCCGATGCCCCATCCCGAGGGCGCCCGCACGCCCCCGCGTGAGCCGGGATCCGCCGTCGACCTGCTGGGTGCGGCGGGCGCGGCGGCCGCGCCGGCTCCCGCGGCCGCGGCCGGGGGGCAGCCCGCGGCGGTCGTGACGCGGGCCGAGCTGGAGGCGCTGCTGGACCACCGCTCCGCCGCCATCCACGAACAGGCGGCCCTCGACCGGCTGGAGCGCGAACTGCGCGAGCGGGTCGCCGCCTCGCCCGACCTCAGCGCGCTGGCCGGCGGCGTCCTCGTCCAGCAGGTGCCGGAGGGGTTGCGGGTGCAGCTCACCGACCAGACGCGCGCCTCCCTGTTCCAGGTCGGCTCGGCCCGGATGAACGAGGCCGGGCAGCGGCTGATGGGGCTCATCGCCTCGGCCCTGGCCGGCGTCGCGAATCCGGTGACCATCACCGGGCACACCGACGGGCTGGCCTACGCCGACGCGTCGCGGTACGGCAACTGGGAACTGTCCAGCGACCGCGCCAACGCGGCGCGGCGGGCGCTGATCGCCGGCGGCATTCCCGGCAACCGCATCGTGCGGGTGGAAGGCCGCGCCGACCTGGACCACCTGGTGCCCGACTCCCCCCTCGATCCCGGCAACCGGCGCATCAGCATCACCTTGCTGCGCCGCCCGCCGGATTGACGGCGGCGCACAATTGCCAAAGGAATTCGGCCGGTTTTTTAGGTAAACCGGCCGTTTTTCTTTTAATGCGCCTTTAAAAGCACTCCCCTACCGTCGGCCTCGACAGTCGTTCGTGGAGAAGCCCGGCACGGCTCGCCGCCTTTCCGTTTGCAGGATGACCAGAGGATTCCACGATGAGCCTGTACAGCGCCATGCGGTCGGGGGTGAGCGGGATGTCCGCGCAAAGCTCGCGGCTGGCCGCCATCTCGGACAACATCAGCAACTCCGCGACCGTCGGGTACAAGCGCACGACGGTGGATTTCTCGACCATGGTGACGTCGCCCGGCAGCACCGGCACCTATTCCGCCGGCGGCGTGCGCTCCAGCGTGCGCTACCAGATGCTGGAAGACGGGGTGATCCAGTCCTCCACCTCCGCCACCGACCTGGCCCTGGACGGCCGCGGCTTCTTCGTCGTGGCGGGCGGCACGGGGGCGGGGACCCAGTACGGACTGACGCGGGCGGGCAGCTTCTCCACCGACGACGCCGGCTTTCTGCGCAACGCCGCCGGCCAGTATCTCCAGGCGTGGAAGCTGAACCCCGACGGCACCCTGCCGGCGGTCAACGCTTCCGCCTTCGGCGACCTGGTGCCGGTGAACGTCGGCAACCTGGTCTACGGCGGCAGCGCCACCACGGAGATGGTCTTCTCCGGCAACCTGCCGGCGCAGGCCACCGCCGGGACCACGTTCACCACGTCGCCGACCTTCTACGACGGCCTCGGCAACCCGCTGGCCGTCGAGATGACGTGGACGATGGACGTGAAGCCGGACTCGACGGTTCCGACCAACGGCGTCTGGACGGTGGCGGTCACCGCACCTCCCAACTACACCGTCACGCCGGCGAACGCGACCCTGACGTTTGCCTCGACCGGGCCCTACGCCGGTCTGCCCATCGACGGGGCCGGCCTGCCGCTCAACCCGATGCCCTCCTTCACGGTGTCCTCGGGCGGGGCGACGCCGACCTCCTTCACCGTCGGCATGGACAACGTCACCCAGCTCAACGGGGACTATGTGCCCAAGGTGATCGGCGACGGGGCGCCGGTCGGGCGCGTCACCACGGTCGACATCGACTCCTCCGGCGTGCTGTGGGCGCTCTACAACAACGGCGCCCGGCAGGCGCTGTACCAGATCCCCGTCGCCGACGTGATGAACCCGTCGGGGCTGGTGGCGCAGGACGGCAACACTTTCACGCTGGGGCCGTCGTCGGGCCAGCTCACCCTGTCGCGGGGCGGCACCGGTGCGGTGGGATCGGTGGTCGGCTGGGCGCTGGAACAGTCCAACGTCGACATCGCCAACGAACTGGTGTCGCTGATCGAAACCCAGCGTGCCTACTCGTCGAGCGCCACCATCGTGCGCACCGCCGACGAGATGGTCGACGAAACCAACCGCCTGAAGCGCTGAGCCCGGACGCGAGGAGAGCCCGACCATGAGCGTCCAACTGGCCTTGTCCTCCGCCGCCTCCGGCCTGCGCAGCGCGCAGCAGCAGGCCGCGGTCGCCTCGCACAACATCGCCAACGCCACCACCCCCGGCTACGTCGGCCGCTCCGCCGAGCTGACGTCGGCGGCGCTGGCCGGCCGCGGCGCCGGCGTGCGGGTCAGCGCCATCACCCGCGGCGTCGACGAACTGCTGATCCGCGATGCCCGCCACGCGCAGAGCCTCTACGCCGCGCAGGAGGCCCGCGCCTCGGCCCTGGCCGACTACGCCCTGGTGCTGGGCCAGCCGCAGGACGAGCGGTCGGTGTCGACCCGGCTGTCGCAGCTCCGGCAGGCGTTCGACCGGCTCTACGACATGCCCAACGACGCCGCCGCGCAGAACGCCGTGGTGGCCGGCGCCTCGGCGCTGGTGGGAAGCCTGCACGCCGCCGCCGACACGGCGCGCGCGGTGCAGACCGACGCCCGCGACCGTCTGGCCGACGCGATCGGCGTGGTCAACGCAGCGCTCCACCGGGTGAGCGAACTCAACGGCGCCATCGCCTCGCTGGACGCCAGGGGCGGCGACACCGGCGATCTGCGCGACGAGCGCGACCGCCTGATCGACCGCATCTCCGACGAGATCGGCATCCGCACCTACAGCCGCGACGACGGCCAGGTGGTGGTGATGACCCGCAACGGCCAGACCCTGCTGGACCGGCCGCTGACGCCGGGTGAGACGCCGCTGACGCTGGTCGGCACGACGCTCGCTGTGAACGGGACCGCCATCGCCGGGGGCGTGCCCCCCGCCGATCACGCCACCGAGATCCAGAGCGGGCGGATCATGGGCTACGTCCAGACCGCCTATCAGGACATGCCGCGGGCGCTGGCGCAGCTCGACGAACTCGCCGGCGGCATCGCCGGCCTGTTCCAGGCGGCGGAATCCGGACCGGGGACCGGGCTCTTCGGCTACACCGGCACGCCCGATCCGGCGACGCCGGGCGACCGGGTGTCGCGCCTGCAGGTCAACGACATCGTGCTGACCGAGCCGTGGCGCGTCCAGAGCGGCGTCACCGCGGCGGCTCCGCTGGAACCCGGCGACCGGACGCAGATCGCCGCCTACGTCAACGTCTTCAGGACGTCCATCGCGTACACCGCCCCGGACCTGCCGTCGTCGGCCACCATCGGTGATTTCGCCACGGCGCTGGTGTCGGTCCAGCACGGCTACCGCACCACGGCGGAGGCGGAGATGAGCAGCCGCCGCATCGGCGCCGACGCCCTGCAGAACGCCCGCATCAACCGCGACGGCGTGAACCTGGACGACGAGATGCAGAAGCTGCTGCTGATCGAGCAGAGCTACGGCGCCAGCGCCCAGGTGATCCAGGTGGCGGCGCGCATGCTCGACATCCTGCTCCAGATCAAGGCCTGAGCCCATGCTGTACAACGCCATCTCCACCCTCGGCATGAGCCGGCGTCTGCAGAGCACGATGACGGATCTGCAGATCGGCCTGACCCGGGCCAACGAAGAACTGGCCACCCTGGTGCACGCCGACGTGGCCGCCACCATCGGTGCGCGCACCGGCCGCGCCGTCAACCTGCGCAACCTCTTCGACCGGACCGAGGAGTTCCACCGTACGACGACCCTGCTCGAAGGGCGCATGGCCGCCATGGACAGCGCCCTGTCGAGCATCCACGACGTGGTCACCCAGCTGATGGCCGGGGCGTCCACCGGTCTCGGCCAGCCGTCGCCCACCGGCTCCTCCCTGCAGATCCAGGCGCGCGGGGTGCTCGACCAGGTGGTGGCGCTGCTCAACGCCTCATCGGGAGACAGTTTCCTGTTCGCCGGCACGGCGCTGGACAAGCCGCCGATGCGCGCCTCCGACGCCGACGACCCGCCGTTGCGCTCGCCGCTGCGGATCGTGCGCGACGCCATGGATGCGGTGACCGGTGGCGGGATGCCGAAGACCGCCGCGGAGACCGCGGCCGTCGTTGCGGTGCTGGATGACCTCTTCGCCGTGCGGGATCCGGCGACCCCGGCGCCGGCCCCGTTGACCGACACCTTCGAGGGCGGGTTCTACACGGGCACGACGACCTATGCCCCCGGCGGTGCCGCCAACCCCCGGGTGTCGGGGCGGCCGGCCGACGACGCCACCGTCGCCTACGGCATCCAGGCCAACGACCCCATGCTGCGCACCATCCTGGAAGGCATCAGCATGCTGGCGGCGGTGGACACCTCGAACATGGAGCCGGCGGCCTATCGGGACTACATGGAGGCGGCGGTGAGCAAGCTGTCGTCCGGGGCCGGGGACCTGCGCGACTCCATCGCCCTGCTGGGCATCCAGCGGGCGCAGGTCGCCACCCTGGCGGGCCAGCATCAGAAGCAGATCGCCATCCTGAACACCCAGATCCAGAACCTCGAAGGCGTCGATCCCTATCAGGCGAGCGTGCGCATCAGCCAGCTCGAGACGCAGATCGACGCCACCGCCGCCGCCTCCGCGCGCATCGCCAAGCTGCGCCTCACCAACTACTTCTAGGCCGCCGTCATGCCCGCTTCCGCCCGCTGGTCCGCCGTCGCCGCCGTGCTGGCGGCCGTCGTCCTGCTCGCCCTGTCGGCCGGCGGCGCGCCGGCGGCGGCGCAGACGCGGATCAAGGACCTCGTCACCTTCGACGGGGTCCGGCGCAACCAGCTCGTCGGCTACGGGTTGGTGGTCGGCCTGAACGGCACCGGCGACCGGCTGATCAACACCCCCTTCACCGAACAAAGCCTGAAGGGCATGCTGGAACGGCTGGGGATCAACACCCGCGGCGAGACGCTGCGCACCCGCAACATCGCGGCTGTGATGGTCACCGCCACCCTGGCGCCGTTCCCGCGCCAGGGCACCACGGTGGACGTCACCGTGTCGGCGCTGGGCGACGCCACCAGCCTGCTGGGCGGCACGCTGGTGGTGACGCCGCTGCTGGGCGCCGACGGCGAAGCCTACGCGGTGGCCCAGGGTCCGCTGTCGGTCGGGGGATTCTCGGCGGGCGGGGCCGCGGCGACGGTGACCAAGGGGGTCCCCACCACCGCCCGCATCGCCAACGGCGCTACCGTGGAGCGGGAGCTGAAGTTCGCCCTGGACGACATCGGTGGCGTGCGGATGGTGCTGCGCAACCCCGACTTCACCACCGCCAACCGCATCGCCGACGCCGTCAACCGCACGCTGGGCGCCGGCTCCGCCCGGGTGACCGACCTGTCCACCGTGGACGTGCGGGTGACCGGCGCCTACACCGGGCAGGTGTCGCGCCTGATCGCCGCCATCGAACAGCTTCCCGTGCGGCCCGACAGCATCGCCCGCGTGGTGGTGGACGAACGCACGGGCACCATCGTCATCGGCGACGACGTGCGGGTCAGCCGCGTCGCCATCACCCAGGGCAATCTGACGGTGCGCGTCGTCGAGACGCCGCAGGTGTCGCAGCCCGAACCCTTCGGGCGCGGCAACACCGTGATCGTCCCGCGCACCGACGTGCAGGTGCAGGAGGGCAACGGGCGGCAGTTCGTCACGGTGGGCGGCAACGTCAGCCTGCAACAGCTCGTCAACGGCCTGAACGCATTGGGCGTGGGACCGCGCGACATGGTGGCGATCCTGCAGGCGATCAAGGCCGCCGGCGCGCTGCACGCGGACCTGGAAATCATCTGATCAGCAACGCACGCGAGGACCCGCCCATGGACGTCAGCCCGCTGCGCGGACACACCCCCGTCCCCGTCACGTCTCCCGGTTCCGCCGCGGCCCCGCCGGATGCCGCCGACCGCGTCGCGAAGGAGTTCGAGGCGATGGTGGTCGGCCAGTTCATGGAGGCCATGTTCGCCGGGCTCGACGCGGGATCGACCTTCGGCGGCGGTGCCGCGGAGAAGCCCTGGCGCAGCTTCATGCTCCAGGAATACGGCAAGGCCATCGCCGAGGCGGGAACGCTCGGCATCGCCGATCTGGTGCGCGAGGAAGTGGCGCGCCTCTACGCGGCGCAACGGGAGGACACGCCATGAGCCTGACCCTGAAGGACCTGATCCACGAATTCGCCCCGGACGCGGTTCCCGAGGCCCCGGCGGTGGCCGAGGCGCCGGCGGCACCGGACCTCTGCGACGGGCCCACCGCCCTGGCGGTGAGCGAGTTCCTCGACGCCGTCGACGCCCTGGCCGCGGCCCTGGAGGAGGAGACGGCGTGCATCGACGCGGGCATGCTCGACCGGCTGGAGGTGTTCGCCCACCGCAAGACGGCCATGGCGGAGCGGCTGGAAACCGTCGCGGAACGCGCCCGCGCCGAGGGCATCCGTCTGCCCGAAGACCTGCGGGCGATGACGCTGGAGCGCATCGAGCGCCTGGACCGCGCCATCCGTGCCAACACCACCGGTCTGGTGGCCCTGCGCAAGGCGGTGCTGACCATCAGCCGCAACCTGCTGACTGCGCTGGAGAAGGCCAACAGCGACGGGCTCTACGCCCGCAGCGGCCACGCCGTCCGCCCGGTGGAACTCTCGGCGTCCGGGCTGAACACGACCCTTTAGGGGGCGTCCCGCCGGTCGGTCACGGGGTGCGGGGGCGGGCGCTCGCCAGGGCGCCGGACTGTTCCAGCCTGACGATGCAGGCGACCAGCGCGCGCTGGAAGCCGCGGGCGTCGGCGGGCAGGCTCACCCCCTGGCCGGTGGGCCAGAACTCGACGAAGGCCAGGGGCGTGTCCGGATGGCCGTCCGGCCACTCGATGGCCACACCCAGCCCGATCTCGGCGGTGGTGCGGCGGTGATCGGTCACCAGGATCTTCGCTTCCCAGTGCATGCCGCCGGACCCGCGATCGGCGCGCTGCTGGCTCCATTGCCGCAGGTACTCGCGGAAACTCTCGGACGAACGGTCGATCTGCACGTAGGTGCTGCGGTCCACCACCGGGGCCGCCAGGCGCGTGGTGGTGCGCACCTGCGCCAGCGCCCGGGTGACGTCGGCGCACAGGCCGTCGATGGTCTGGAAGGTGCGCCGCACTCCGTCGCCGAGCGCCGCCGCCAGCGCCGCCCCCTTGAGAGCGGGCCGGCTGCCGCCGTCGTTGCGGTACAGATCGAACAGATCGTCGGAATCGCCCATGGGTCCCCTGGTCTCCTCGGCCGGCCGTCCGCCCGTCCGCTCCCGCCGGCGCCGATTCCAACGAAAACCTATTAATACCCCGTGAAGAGGCCATTGCCGGTTTTTTCCGGCCGCCCTTGCGGGAGCCCGCGGGCCGCGTTAAGTAATACCCATCATTCATTGGGTATTACCAAGACGGCCATGGCCACGACGCTCACGACAAAGGGTCAGGTCACCATTCCGAAGCGGATCCGTGACCGGCTGGGCCTTAGCCCGGGCAGCGCCGTAGAGTTCGAGATGGCGCCGGACGGACGCGTGATCCTGAGGAAGGCGGATGGAACGGCACCGGTGCCGAGCCGGTTCGAGCGCCTGCGCGGGCGTGCCACCGCCGGCCTCAGCACCGATCAGATCATGGCGCTGACGCGCGGCGAGGATTGATAGCCGGTGACCCTGGTCGACACCAACGTGCTTCTTGATCTCGCCACGAACGACGCGGTGTGGGCGGACTGGTCTATTCGGCAACTGGACAGTGCCGCCGGGAGGGGGCCGCTGTTCATCAACGATGTCGTCTATGCGGAACTGTCGGTGGGTTTCGAGCGGATCTAGGAGCTTGACGGCCTGCTCGGGGACGCAGGGATCTCATTGGAGCCAATTCCGCGCGATGCGCTCTTCCTTGCGGGAAAGGCGTTCCGCCGCTACCGGGCTGCGGGTGGTGCGCGGTCAGGGGTTCTCCCCGACTTCTTCATAGGCGCCCATGCCGCTGTCATCGGCCTGCCGTTGCTGACCCGCGATGCCGGACGGTACCGTACCTACTTCCCTTCCGTCGTCCTGCTCACGCCCGGGGCGCAGCGATGACGGACCGTCCCCCCTGCCGTGGCCGATCTGCCGGAGCGGTTCCTCAGCCTCTGCGCCGGCCCGTTCCATGGCGGAATTCCGGAACCGGACCGGATGTCCGTGCAATCCTCCGGTCACATCACGCGCCGGCGACGGCAGTGCAAAAGGGGCTTGCACCGGCGGTGATATACTAGTATTGTCATCTTGTCACGTGCGGCGCCGGTCGTCCCATTATCGTGCGGCGCTGCATCGGGCGTTTCCTCCCAAACACTCGGGCCACGGGGTGCATGCGCATCGCGTGGCCTTTTTTCTGCCCGCAATCGAATGGCGGGAGTGGCTTGCCGCAGAATTGATATACTAGTATGCTTCAGGAGACCCCCGGTTCGTACGAGGACTCCCATGCCATCGACCGCCCCCACCGTCGCCGCTCTCGGCGAATGCATGATCGAACTGATCCGCCGCGGTGACGGCGCGCTCGACCTCGCCTTCGGCGGTGACACGCTGAACACGGCCGTCTATCTGGCACGCCTCGGTGTGGCGGTCGATTACGTCACCGCGCTGGGGGATGACCGCATCAGCGACGACATGGTTGCCGCCTGGACGGCGGAGGGGGTGGGGACCGGCCGGGTGCTGCGGGTCCCCGGCCGGACTCCGGGGCTCTACCTGATCGAAACCGACGACCACGGTGAGCGGCGTTTCCTCTATTGGCGCGACAGCGCGCCGGCCCGCGACCTGTTCGTCCTGCCCGGCTCGCCGGCGCTGGTGGAGGCGCTGGAGACCTACGACGTCCTCTATCTCTCCGGGATCAGCCTGGCGATCTGGGGCGAGGCCGGGCGTGCGGTGCTGTTTCCCCTGCTGGACCGGCTGCGCCGGCGCGGCGGGCGCGTGGTGTTCGACACGAATTGGCGTCCCCGCCTGTGGCCCGACCGGGAGACGGCCCGGCAGGCGTACGACCTTATGTTCCGCTGCACCGACCTTGCCCTGCCCGGTGTTGCCGACATGCAGGACCTCTACGGCGACACGGCGGTGGAGACCATGGTGGACCGCGTCCGCTCCGCCGGGGTGGGCGAGGCCGTGGTCAAGCTGGCCGTGCCCGGGTGCCGGATCATCGCCGACGGAACGGACCTGCTGGTGCCCGCCGTGCCGGTCGCCCGGGTGGTGGACACCACCGCCGCGGGGGACAGCTTCAGCGCCGGCTATCTCGCCGCGCGGCTGGGCGGTGCCGGTCCGGAGGCGGCGGCCCGTGCCGGGCACCGGCTTGCGGCGCTGGTCATCCAGCACCGCGGCGCCATCATTCCTCGCGAGGCCATGGCCGGAGTCGTGGCCTGATCGCCGTCACGAACGACACACATCGATTGCAAGGAGCCGCCCCATGACCGCCGTCCCGTCCCTGCCGCGCCTCGAACCGGTTCTGTCCGGGCCGCCGGTCATTCCGGTGCTCGTCCTCGACGATCCGGCCGAGGCCGTGCCGCTCGCCCGCGCCCTGGTGGCCGGTGGGCTGCGGATGCTGGAGGTGACGCTGCGCACGCCGCGCGCCCTGGCGTGTGCCGAGGCCATTGCCGCCGCCGTGCCGGAGGCGGTGGTGGGATTGGGCACGCTCACCCGGCCGGAGCACTTCGCCGCCGCCAGGGACGCCGGCGCCCGCTTCCTGGTCAGCCCCGGCCTTACCGGCGCCCTGGCCGAGGCGGCGCACGCCACCGGGCTTCCCTACCTGCCCGGCATCGCCACCGTCACCGAATCGCTGATCGCCCGTGAGCACGGCTTTTTCGAGCAGAAGTTCTTCCCGGCCGGAATCGCCGGCGGCGCGCCGGCGCTGGCGGGGTTCGCCCCGCTGCTGCCCGATGTGCGCTTCTGCCCCACCGGCGGCATCCGCATAGACCACGTCGGCACCTTCCTGGCGCTGCCCAACGTCTTCGCCCTGGGCGGCACCTGGCTGACGCCGCCGGCCCTGGTGAAGGAGCGGGCCTGGGCGGAGATCGAGGCGCTGGCCCGGACGGCCACCGCCGCAGCCGCCGCGGCCGTTCAATCGACGTAGAATTCCGGATTGTCCCGTCGGGCGTCGTCGATGCGCAGCCGCAGCCCGTCCAGGTGGTCGACCAGCGCCCGGACGGCGCCGTCGGGGTCACGTCCGGCGATGGCCGCGACGATGGCTTCGTGCTCGGCGATGACCTGTCCGACCCGTCCGCTGACGGGCAGCGTCAGCTTGCGGTACCGGTCGACGTGCATCTTGACCTGTTGCGTCACGGTCCAGAATCCCGGATAGCCTGACGCCTCCGCCAGCAGGGCGTGGAACGCCTCGTCGGCGTCGTGGAAGCCCTCCAGGTCGCCGGCGGCCTCCATCTCGCGCTGCAGTTCCAGGTTGGCCCGCAGGGCTGCCACCCGGCTGCGCGTCGCCCGCTCCGCCGCGAAGCGCACCGTCGCCTCCTCCAGCACGCGGCGGATGATGATCGCCTCCGGCAGGCCGGCCAGTGGGATGCGCGCGACAAAGGTGCCCGACTGGGGAAAGATCTCCACCAGCCCCTCGTCGGCCAACTTCAGCACCGCCTCGCGCACCGGCGTGCGGCTCACCCCGTAGGCTTCGGCGATCTGCTTCTCGATGATCGGTTCACCCGGTTTGCGCCGCACCCCGACGATGGCATCCCGCAGATCCCGGTAGATCGTCGCGGCGGCCGAGGTGCCGCGCCGCCCCGTCCCGGCCGTCGTCCGTGACGGTCCCCGCCGCTTCACCGCGGCGGCGCCCCCGGCGCCCCGTTCCACATTCGAATCCATCGCCGTGCGCATCCCGTGGGGAGAGTCATAAAAACGATTCTAATATATTACTCCCGGCGCGGGCCGGAGGGAACGGGATTGTCGGTCGCCGCGGGAGCCCGGCTGCGTCATGTCATGTCGGTGCCCCCTGCCGTGGCATAGGCAGGGCGTTCCTTCCGGTGACAAGGAGCCCCATGCCCGCCGTCGCCCGCCCCGCCCCGTCCCGCGGCGCTTCGGTCGGTATTCGACCGGTACCAAAGAGCGTGAGTGGGTCAGTTTTCAGCCGGCGGCGACACCGTGTGGGCGTGGACCGGAGAACCGGCGGCCGGGATGTCAGCCGTTCGACAGGCCCTGTGTCTCGGGGCCTGCGGCTTCCAGGTCGGCAACAGGGTGCGGTTCCCGTCGGTACCGGCGACCGGGCAGCCGGAGTCCTCCATGACCTCGGCGATGTCGGCGTTGCGCAACGGTCCGAAGCCGGCGCTCCGGAGCAGGCCTTTCAGCCGAGACGGATCCCCGTAAGCGATGTCCGCGCCGCTCTCTCCTTCCATTTCGTGGAGCGTCACGGCGATGCCGGACAGCCCGATCATCCGGTTGACGATGTCGCGCATCAGATAGGGACGACCGCCGCACACGTTGACAAGCTGTCCATAGGCCGCCGGCAGGCGGATCAGATCGGCCAACACCTCGGCCACGACCGTGACCGGCAGGAAATCACGAACGGCGGACAGTGGCCCTGTCCGCAGGACCGCTTCCGTGCGCCCCGCGGCAATGTCGCGGAGCTGCCCGGCAAAACTCGGCAGGCTGAGATAGGAAGGCATTCCCCGCCCGAGAACATTAAAGACCCGTGCGGCGACGACGGGCTGGCCGCGTTGCGCCGCAGCCAGCCCGAGTTGGGTCTGCGCCAGCTTGGTTTGTCCATAGTGACTGCGAGGATGAGCCGGGCTCTGTTCCGTCAGCGGTGCCGGAGACGAAACGTGGCCATACTCGGCGGCGCTCCCGATGAGCAGGATCGGCACACGATCCAGCCGCCCCAGCACCAGCGCTTCCATCAGGCTCGCGGCGAAGCAGGTGTTCAGCTCCGACATCAGGGTGGAGGAAACTTCGCTTCTCGTTCCGGCCAGATGCAGAACGCCGTCGGGCCTCCGGTCGGCCAGCCAGGCGGCCATCGCTTCCACCTCATAAACATTGTCTATGCGGCCGTCATACCGTGGACCTCCGGGCTGGCCCCCCAGCCCTAATGTCAAAACCTCGTCATGGCGGCGCAGCAGTGCGCTTCTCACGGCGGTTCCGATGAAGCCATGTGCCCCTGTCACGACAATACGCACATCTACCCGCCCGTGTTCTGCTGACTCTGAACTCGCAGTAGGAGTGTATAGTTCGTACCACAATCCTGCCTGGCCGTGCCAGCGCGTTGCAATGCGGGGAGCGAGACAATGGAACGTCCCCGTCCCGCCGATGATCATGCGACGTGCACGGAAATCGGGCGTCCGAGGTCGAGCATGCAATCGGGTACGGTGACGCCGATGGCGACCTCGGTGGCCTGCCGAGTCACAGTGGAAGCGCCGCCGCGCCGGGTCCAGGGAGTGCCGGAGCGGTCACGCCACGCTTAGTGCGACCATCGCCGACGGCAGGCCGGAAAGGTCGCCGGCTTTCAGCGGCACGAACCGTCCGTCCCCGCGGTCTGCGTCGTCACGCGGGGTGCATGCGAACACCCACTGCAGGGTGGCGGCCTCCGGCAGATAGCGTTCGGCGTAATCGTAGGCGGCACGAGCCTGCGCCACCGGGAGTTCGTGCAGGGGGCGATCATCCGCAGCGATTGCGTCAGGGACACTCGTGCGGGCGGCACAGATGCCGCAGCCGGCCCATCGGGGCGGAGCGGCCGGCTGCCCAGGGTCACCGATCCGCGGTCGGCGGCGAAGGAGACGTCCCGGAGGCAACGGCGCCGCCGCAGCGTTTGACCACGTCGGGGAGGGCCGGGAACGCGGGATCGCTCGCCATGGTGGTCTCCACCGGTCCGGTGGGCCGTCGGTGGACGCGCTTCTACCCGACGAGGCAAGGGCGGCGCCGACCTCCGAACGGCTGTCTCACCGATGTCCGCCGGAGCCGCCAAGGGATGCGGGACACCCGATCGTCTGCGCAACGACGCTCAGCCCAGCGCGGCAACCGCCGCGGCATGGCAGGCCAGCGGGTGCCGGGCGATGCCGCGGCCGACCAGGCCGGCTTCGCCGGCGGCGTCCAGGGCGCCCAGGCACACGGGCGGCGGCAGACCGCTGCGCACCACGGCCGCCGCGTCGAGCCCGACCCGGCGGCCGAGCGCGGGGTGCATGACAAGCAGCAGGCGGTCCTGCATCGCCGCGACGCCAAGGTCCTCCGCGCCGAGGTCGCGGCGCAGATCGGGCGCGGCGTCGAAGGCGAGGGCGCCGAAGCCGGCGGCGTCGATGACGGCGCTGTCGCCGATGGCCGGCAGGCGCGGGCGCGGCGGACCGATGTCCGGGCCGCCCCGGGGCGCCTCCGCCGGGGCCGTGAACCAGCGGCCGGCCGGGGTGCCGGACAGGCGGATGCCCATGTCGATGCCGTTGCCGCCGGCCGCCGTCACCAGCGCCGCGCCGGGCACCCCGTCGGCGGCCAGCATCATGCGCTTGCACGCCGCCATCCAGAGGTTGAGGAAGAACTGGTCGGCCGTTCGCAGGAAGTCCGCCGCCGCTCCCGGAAGGCGGGGCGCCAGGTCGGCGGTGAGCCGCGCCGTGGCGGCGTGCGGGCGGCCGTGCAGATCGTCGCCGTGCGCCAGTCCGTGGCGGGCGAACGGCAGCAGGTCGACGGGATCCGTGAGCGCCGCCGCCAGCGCCGGTCCCACCGTGTCGCGCAGCAGGCGCAGCCGCTCCACCACGGCGGGTCCGGCGAGGCCGAAGCGCAGCGCCGGACCTCCCCCCTCGTTGAGCGGCGCGAAGGCGAGGGGGCCGTCACCGGCCGCGTCCTCCACCACCTGCAACCAGGTGGAGCGCGACACCACGGAGGCCAGCGGCGTCACCACGCCGGCGTCCTGCGCCGGGCGCAGTTCCACCGCGCCGTCGTGCACCAGCGCCAGCGCCGTATCGAAATCCCCGGCCTCCCCCTCGAACACCAGGGCGGCCGCGGCGGCGTTGAGGATGGGCGGGCAGGCCGCCGCCGGGCCGGCGAACGAAGGGCCGGCGTGCAACAACACCCGGCGTCCAAGGCCCAGCGCCTCGCCGGCCGGCACCACCGCGGTCCAGCGGGGCATCACCGCGGCCAGGCGGTGCGCTGCGGTCATCGTCGGGTCGTTCATCGGACGCTCCTTCCGTTCAGGGCAGCACCAGGGGCGCCCGCCCGTAGCTGTTGTTGGCATCCACCAGATGGGCAAGGCAGCGCATGAAGACGGCGCGGTCCTCCTTGGGCAGGGCCGCGATGGTCCGGTCGTGCGCGAGCTGGGCCTTCTTGTCCATGCGCCGCAACAGCTTGCGCCCGTCGGCGGTGATGCCGGCCAGACGCATGCGCCGGTCGGTGGGGCTGGCGCGGCGGCTGACCAGGCCGCGTTCGGCCAGACGCGCCAGCACCCCGGTGGCGGTGGTCCGGTCGATGCCCACCTGCGCCCCCAGGGTCGCCTGGTCGAGGTCGCCCTGCGCGGCGAGCACGCTGAGCACGCTGTACTGCACGGGCGTGATGTTGAACTCCGCGCATTCCTCGATGAACAGCGCGATGTGGATCTGGTGCAGGCGGCGGATGAGGAAGCCGGGACGCCGGGCGAGCAGGCGGTCGACACCGTCGGTCGGGGCGGTTTCGGGGGGGTGTACCGTCATGGGGCGCGCGTCGCCTCAATCCATCAGGGACACGTGGGCGGCGACGATGCGCCAGCCCTCGGGCATGCGCACCCAGGTGTGGCTCTGCCGCCCCGTGCGCGCGCTGCCGGCCCGCACGAACTCGGTGTTGGCGGTGGCGGTGTCGCGGCCGTAGGTGGTGATCACCGTGTTGCGCAGCGTGCGGTCCAGGCCGGCGGCGGGCCTGTCCCTGCGGAAGGCGGCGATGGCCCCGTAGCCCAGCAGGTTCTCGCCGACGCCGTAGCGCAGGGTGTGCGGGCTGTTCCAGAACAGGTCGTCCAGCACCGCCACGTCGTTGGAGACGAGGGCACGCTCGTACCGCGCGAAGGCGGCGGTGACCTCCTCCAGGACGTCGGGAAGGTTGATGGCCGGCGGGGGCGTGGGCTGCATCATCAGGCGCTGTCTCCGAGCTGTGCGGCGAGGTCGAGCAGGGCGGCATCGGCGCCGCGGGAGGCCATCAGGGACAGGCCCAGCGGGCAGCCGTCCGCGGTGGCGGCGGGTATCGAAACCTGGGGCAGGCCGGCCAGCCCCGCCGGGCAGAGCAGGGCCAGCGAACGGTTGCGGTTGGCTTCGACCTCCGGGCCCGAGGCACCGCGGCGTGGCGCGATGCCCGGTGCGGTCGGCAGCACCACCACGGCGTCACCGCCCAGCAGGTCGTCGAGACGGGCGCGCACCGCTGCCCGCTGCCGCGCCGCCGCGTCCGCCGCCGCCGGGTCGATGGTGGCGGCTCCCGCAAAGCGCTCCGCCACGCCGGGGCCGAAGGACGGGCGGGTGGCGGTGATCCAGGCGCCGTGAACCGCCCACGCCTCGGCCGCCTGCAGGGTGCGGAAGATGGAGACCAGGGCGTCCGGTCCCTCCGGGGCCAGGGTCACCGGTTCGGCCGAACCGAACAGCGCCGCCACCCGGGCCACCGCGTCGGCGAGCGCCGCGGTGACCGCCTCCCCGGCGATCGCGAAGGCGTCGGCGGCGATCAGCAGGCGCGCGGGGCGCGGCGCGGGCGGGCCGGGCAGCAGCACCGTGCCGACGCGGCGCAGCGTGGCCGCGTCGCGGGCGAACCAGCCGACCGTGTCGAAGCTCGGCGCCAGGGGCACCACGCCGTCGACGGGGATGCGCCCGTGCCCGGGGCGCAGGCCGTAGACGCCGCAATAGCTGGCGGGCAGCCGCACCGAGCCGCCGGTGTCGGTGCCCGGGGCGAACGCCACCGCACCGCCGGCCACGGCGGCGGCGGAGCCGCTGGACGAGCCGCCGGGGATGCGGCCGGGGGCGGCGGGGTTGACCGGGGTGCCGTAATGGGCGTTTTCCCCGGCCAGGCTCCAGGCGAGTTCGTCGGTGTGCGTCTTGCCCGTCAGCCGCGCCCCGGCGTCGAGCAGCGCCTGCACCGCCGGGGCGGTGCGCGCCGGCACCGGATGGGTGCGCAGCCAGTCGGGGTTGCCGGCCCCCGTCGGCACGCCGGCGACGTCGAACAGGTCCTTGACCGCGAAGGTCAGCCCGGCCAGCGGCCCGTCCGGCGCGCCGTCCACCGTGATCCGGCCGTGCGCGCAGAACGCACCCGGGTCGTCCCGATCCATCATGGGTGTGCTCCGGTCAGCATTGCTACTGGCTACGCCGCCGCAGCCCCGACGGCAAGCCTTTGATCCAGTCGCGGATGATCGCCAGCAGCAGGGCCGCGGCGTTCAGCTCCCGCGCGGCGGGGGGTGCGGGAGGGGCGAGGGGGGCTTCGGCCGCCAGGCGGGCCTCCAGGTTGCGGGCGAACTCCCCGGCCAGGCGGCGGGCGATCTCGTTGACGATGCCGGCGCGGCCGAACTGGGCCAGCGTCCCGGTCAGCGTGAAATCGACGCTCAGGTCGACGCGCGTCTCGGCCCCGCCGGCGTCCTCGGCCACCGTGAAGGTCACGGCACCCCTGGCGCGGGAGTTGTTCCGGGCATCGGTTCCCTGGCCGCTGATGGTGCCGCTGTGGGTGGCCGGGTCCAGCGCCAGTTCGCCCTCTCCGGCGAAGTCGGCGGCGATGGGGCCCAGCTTGACGCGCATGCGTCCGGCGATGCGGCCGTCCTGCACCGGCCCGTCGAGGGCCGCGCCGGGCATGCAGTCGACGACCTGCCCGGCGTCGGCCAGAAGCGGCCAGACGCGGTCGCGCGGGAAGGCGACGGTGAAGCTCTGGGTGATCCGGGGCATGGTCCTATTCCGGTCGGGGCTTGCGGGCGTCAAGGACGCGGCGGATGGCGTTGACGATGCCGACGTAGCCGGTGCAGCGGCACAGGTTGCCGCTCATGGCCACCCGGACCGCGGCGTCGTCGGCGTCGGGAAGGCGCTGCACCACGTCGCGCGCCGCCACCAGCATGCCGGGCGTGCAGAAGCCGCATTGCAGCCCGTGCTCGGCCGAGAAGGCGTCGCGCAGCTCGGCCGCCAGGGGATCCGCGTCCAGCCCTTCCACGGTGGTGACCGAACGGCCGTCGCAGGCCACGGCGTAGGTGATGCAGGAGCGCGCCGGCTCCCCGTCGATCAGGATGGTGCAGGCGCCGCACACGCCGTGCTCGCACCCGAGATGGGTGCCGGTGAGCAGCCGCTGTTCGCGCAGGAAATCGGCCAGATGGGTGCGCGGCGCGACGGCCGCGGTCACCGCATGGCCGTTGACGGTGAGGGAAATGGTTCGGGCATGCTGGTTCATGGCGTGACCTGCGCGACGGCGCGCCGCAGCGCGACGAGATGGGGGCGGATGGCGGCGGGATCGCCGCCGAGGCGGGCGGCGACGGCGGCGTCGCGCGCGGCGGCATCGGCCAGCAGACGGGGATCGTCCAGCACGACCGGCCTGCCCGACGCCGCGGCGACGACGCAGCGGGCGACGCCGCGCCCCGGGTCGGCCAGCACCGCGCCGGTGGCGTGCGAGAACTCCCCGGTCTTGCGGCAGACCTTGACGTAGCCCCAGCGCGCCCGCTCCGACAGGGCGGGGATGCGGACGGCGGCGATGATCTCGCCCGGTCGCAGATCGGTTTCGAAGGCGCCGACGATGAAGTCCGCCATGGCCACGCTGCGCCGCCCGTGCGGACCGGCGACGATCACGTCGGCGCCGAGCGCCGTCAGCGCCGCCACCCAGTCGGCGGCGGGGTCGGCGTGGGCCAGGCTGCCGCCGATGGTGCCGCGGTTGCGCACGGCGCGGTAGGCGATCCCCGCCGCCACCCGCGCCGGCACGCCGCCGGTGGGGTCGGGGTAGCCGCCGTCCTCCAGGCGGGCGTGGGTGACGCAGGCGCCGACCACCAGCGCGTCGCCGTCGACGGCGATGTCCCGCAGCTCGGGGATGCGGGTGATGTCCACCAGCAGGCCGGGTTGGGCCAGGCGCAGGTTCAGCATCGGCCCCAGCGATTGCGAGCCGGCGACCGGCCGCGCCGCGCCGTCGTCGCGGGCCAGCAGCGCCAGCGCGTCGTCCAGCGTCCGCGGCGCGGCGTAGTCGAAATCGGCCGCCTTCATGCCGGGCCTCCGGCGCGCCTCAGCGCCTCCAGGATGACCTCCGGCGTCATGGGCGCGTCGGTGACGGTGGCGCCGCGCGGCGCCAGCGCGTCGTTGATGGCGTTGCAGAGGGCGGCCGGCGGGGCGATGGCTCCGCCCTCACCGATGCCCTTGACCCCGAACTCGGTGTAGGGGGACGGCGTGTGCATGTGCAGGATCCTCACGTGCGGAACCTCGGTGAAGCCGGGGATGAGATAGTCCATGAAGGTGGAGGCCAGGGGCTGGCCCTCGGCGTCGTAGGGCATGCGCTCGTACAGCGCGGTGCCGATGCCCTGGGCGACGCCGCCGTAGATCTGGCCGTCGACCACCATGGGGTTGACCATGGTGCCGGCATCCTCGACGACGACGTAGTCGAGAATCTCCACCGACCCCAGCTCGGGATCGACCGCCACCACGGCGGCGTGGGTGGCGTAGGAGAAGGTACCGTGGTCGCTGCCGGGCTTGTAGCCGGCGGTGACCTCCAGCCCGCCGGGATCCACGTCGGCCGGCAGGCGCTGCGGCGCCCGGTACCAGGTGTGCGCCACCTCCCGGACGGTGACGGAAGCCGCCCCGGCGCGCACGCAGCCGTCGGCCAGCGTCGTGTCGCCGGCGGGCACCTGCAGGAGATGGCCGCCGATGCGGCGCACCCGCTCCGCCAACCGGCGGCAGGCGGTGGCGACGGCGCCGCCGGCCATCACCATGCTGCGCGATCCCCAGGTGCCGGTGGAGTACGGCGTCAGCGCCGTGTCGCCGTGCACCAGCTTGATCCGGTCGACGGGGATGCCCAGCACCTCGTGCGCCACCTGCGCGAAGGTGGTCTCCATGCTCTGGCCGTGCGACTGGACGCCGACGCGCAGCTCCAGCCCCCCGTCCGGGGTGATGCGGGCGTGCGCCTGCTCGTGCCCCGGCACCATGGGAATGCCCCAGCCGTGATAGACCGCGGTGCCGTGAGCCGCCTGCTCGCAATAGGTGGCGAAGCCGACGCCGACGAGGCGGCCGTCCGGCTCGCCCCGCGCCCGGCGCTCCCGCACCCCCTCCACCCCGATGGCCGCCGCCGCCCGGCGGACCGATTCCGGATAGTCGCCGCTGTCGAAATGCTTGCCGGTGACGTTGTCGAAGGGCATCTGCTCCGGCCGCACCAGGTTCTCCAGCCGCACCTCCAGGGCTTCGCGGCCGACGGCGGCGGCGACGGCGTCGATCATCTGTTCCATGGCGAAGCAGACGCCGGTGCGGGCGACGCCGCGGAAGGGGACCAGCGGCGGCTTGTTGGTGGCGACCGAGACGGTGCGGCAGCGGTAATGGGGAAAGTCGTAGGGACCGGGCAGGATGCTGCCGATCTGCGCCGCCTCCAGGCAGGCCGTGAAGGGGTAGACGGAATAGGCGCCGGCGTCGACCAGGGCGTCGGCCTCGATGCCCAGCAGCCGGCCGCGCGCGTCGGCGTAGGCGGTGATCTCGTAATGGTGCTCCCGCGCGTTGGCGGCGGCCACCAGATGCTCGCGCCGGTCCTCCGTCCAGCGCACGGGTGTGTCGAGCCGCAGGGCCAGCCAGGCGGCGACCACCTCCTCGGGCTGCAGCAGGCCCTTCCAGCCGAAGCCGCCGCCGATGTCCGGCGGCACGATGCGGATCGCCCCCTGGTCGAGCCCCAGGCACTCCGCCAGGCCGGCCCGCACGATGTGGGGAATCTGCGTCGACGTGGTGAGGACGAGCTGCTCGGCCTGGCGGTCCCGGTGGGCGACGACGCCCTTGCCCTCCAGCGGCACCATGCACTGGCGCGCCGTGCGGATGGTGCGGGACACCCGGACGGCGGCCGTCGCCGCCACGGCGGACAGGTCGCCGCCCGTGCGGGTTTCCAGGATGACGTTGTCGGGCCAGTGCTCGTGCACCCGCGGCGCCCCGGGCTTCACCGCCTCCAGCATGTCGACGTTCACCGGCAGCTCGTCGTAGTCGACGAAGACCGCGGCCGCGATGTCCTCCGCCTCGGCGCGGGTGTCGGCGACGCAGACGGCGACGGGCTCGCCGACGAAGCGCACCTTGTCGATGGCCAGGGCCGGCTGTTCCGACACCTTGAAGCCCGGCAGGCCCGAGGCGGCGCGGATCGCCCGCACACCGTCGCCCGCCAGGTCGGCCCCGGTGAAGACGGCGCCCGCGTGGTCCGGCGGCACTTCGATCGCGCGGATGCGGGCGTGGGCGACGGGGCTGCGGACGAACGCCAGCTCCCGCATGCCCGGCAGGGCCACGTCGCCGACGAACCGGCCGCGGCCGCGCAGCAGGCGGTCGTCCTCCTTGCGGCGGATCGGGGCGCCGACCCCTGTGGTGGTTGACATGGTCGCGATCTCCGTTCAGCCGCCCAGATAGGCTCTCTGGATGTGGTCGTTGGCCAGCATGGCCCGGCCGGTGCCGTGCTCCATGACCGCGCCGCCCTCCAGCAGGTAGGCGCGGTCGCACATCTCCAGCGCGGCGTAGGCGTTCTGCTCCACCATCAGCACGGTGGTGCCCTCCCGGCGGATGTCGGACACGATGGCGAAGGTCTGCTCCACCAGGTTGGGGGCGAGGCCGAGGGACGGTTCGTCGAACAGCACCAGCCGCGGCCGCGACATCAGCGCCCGGGCGATGGCCAGCATCTGCTGCTCGCCCCCCGAAAGGGTGCCGGCCGCCTGTCCGAGGCGTTCCAGCAGGCGCGGGAAGCGCTGGAACATCCGCTCCATGTCCGCCGCGACGCCGGCCCGGTCGCGGCGCCGGTAGGCGCCCATCTCCAGGTTCTCGCGGACGCTGAGCTGCGGGAAGACGCGGCGCCCCTCCGGACAATGGGCGATGCCGAGATCGAGGATGGTGCGCGGCGGTGCGTTGGCGATGGACCGGCCATCGAAGGTGATGGAGCCCTCCGCCAGCGGCAGCAGGCCGCTGATCGCCCGGAGGGTGGTGGTCTTGCCCGCCCCGTTGGCGCCGATGAGGGTGACCAGTTCCCCCTCGCCGACCTCCAGGGACACGCGGCGCAGGGCGGGGATGCGGCCGTAGCGCACGGAGATGCCGTCAACCCTGAGCATGGCGCACCCCCTGGCCGAGATAGGCGCGGATGACCTCGGGGTCGGACTGCACCGCCTCCGGCCGGCCCTCGGCGATGATGCGGCCGTGGTTCAGCACGACCACGCGGTCGGAGATGGTCATCACCATGCGCATGTCGTGCTCCACCAGCAGGACGGTGACGCCGCGGTCGCGGATGCCGCGGACGACGCCCATGAACGCCTCGGTCTCCGACGGGTTGAGGCCGGCGGCGGGCTCGTCCAGCAGCAGCAGCCGGGGGTCGGCGGCCAGGGCGATGGCGATGCCGAGCAGCCGCTGCTCCCCGTAGGAGAGGTTGGCCGCCAACTCGCCGTCGCGGTGGGCCAGGCCGACGAAGGCCAGGATCTCCGCCGCGGTGGCGCGCAGGCGCTGGGTCTCGGCGCGGACGCCGGGCAGGCGCAGCAGGGCCGCCAGCGTTTCCGTACGGCCGCGGCGGTGCAGGCCGGTCAGCACGTTCTCCAGCACGGTGCAGCCGGCGAAGATGCTGGTGCGCTGGAAGGTCCGCACGACGCCGAGCGCGGCGATCCGTTCCGGGGTCAGCCGGGTCAGGTCGCTGCCGCCGCACAGGACGGTTCCGCGGGTCGGCTTCAGGAAGCCGGTGATGACGTTGAAGGCGGTCGTCTTGCCGGCGCCGTTGGGGCCGATCAGGCTGACGATCTCCCCTTCGGGCACCCGGAAGCTCATGCTGGCGATGGCGACCAGGCCGCTGAAATGCACGGCGACCTCCCGCACGTCCAGGGCCACGGGCGCGGGCGCGGAGGCGGGTGCAGACACGGGGACAGGGGCGGGGGCGGCGCTCATGCCGAGGTCTCCTTGCCCGCGCGCAGCGCCGTCCCGCCGGGGGCCGGGCGCCGGGGGCGCAGGCGCTCCCACAGCCGGCCTGCCGCCGGGACGATGCCCTGCGGCAGGAAGAAGACGATGACGATCATGGCAATGCCGTAGACGATCCACTGCACCTCGGGCCGCGCCACCTCGCGCAGCACCTCGGGCAGGGCGCCGAACAGGAGGCCGCCGACGATGGGGCCGGCCAGCGTCCCCTTGCCGCCGGTGATCACCATGATGACCATGGTCACCGTGTAGATGAACAGGAAGACGTCGGGGTCGACGATGCGGACGTAATGGGCGTAGAGGCCGCCCGCCGCGCCGGCCATGCCGGCGGCGATCACCGTGGCGATCACCAGATAGCGGGTGACGTCGATGCCGACGGAGCGGGCCAGCGGCTCGTTCTCGCGCAGCGCCACCATGGCGCGGCCGACCCGGGAGTCGACGAGGTGCCGGATGACCACGTAGCAGACGACGGCCACGCCCAGCACGAGGAGGTAGTTGGACAGCTTGTCGTAGAGCCCGATCACGCCCTCGCCCGGCAGCCACACCGACAGGGGCGGAATGCCGGTCAGGGCCATCGGGCCTTCGGTCAGGTCGACCCAGTTCAGCGCCACCATGCGCATGACCTGCGCGAAGCTGATGGTGACGATGACGAAGTAGGCGCCGCGCACGCGGAACGCCAGCTTGCCGATGAGGCCGCCGAAGGCCGCAGCCATCAGCACGCCGCCGGTGAACGCGATCCAGACCGGCTGCGGCCCGACGACGAACGGCTCCGCCCCGCCGAGGTCCAGGTCGAACCCGAGCGACAGCAGCGCGCTGGTGTAGGCGCCGATGCCGAAGAAGGCGATGTGGCCGAGGCTGAGCTGGCCCGTGTAGCCCAGCAGCAGGTTCAGGCTCATGGCCCCGATGATGAAGATGCCGGTGGAGACCAGCACATGCAGGACGTAGAGGTCGGTCATCCACAGCGGCAGGGTCGCCATGAATGCCAGGAACAGCCAGGGGAGGAGTTGCTGCGTCATCCGATCCGCTCCTTCGCGGCGAAGAGTCCCCGGGGCCGCACGATCAGCACGGCGATGATGAGAAGGAAGCCCATGGCGTCGCGGTAGCCCGACGACACGTAGCCGGCGCCGAACTCCTCGACGAAGGCGAGCACGAAGCCGCCGATGACGGCGCCGGGGATGTTGCCGAGGCCGCCCAGGATGACGATGGCGAACGCCTTCAGGGCCACGAGGTCGCCCATGGTCGGGTAGACGATGAAGATCGGCCCCAGCAGGGCGCCGGCGATGGCCGCCAGTCCGGACCCGAGGGCGAAGGTCATGGTGTACATCACGCGGATGTTGACCCCCATCAGGGCGGCCGTGTCGGGATCCTGGAAGGTGGCGCGCATCGCCATGCCCAGGCGCGTGCGGTTGATCAGCCCGTAGAAGGCGATGAGCAGCAGCACCGCGACGCCCAGCACGAACAGCCGGATCGGGCCGATGGACACCGGGCCGATGGTCAGCGGTGCGGTCGGGAACGGGTTGGGTACGCTCTTGGCGACGCCGCCCCAGACGAGCTGTTCGCTGGCCTGCAGGGCGATGCCGGCGCCGATCATCACCAGCATCGTGGTGTCGATGTCGGCTCCCCGGAGCGGGCGCAGGAGCACCCGCTCGATCAGGGCGCCCAGAGCCACCCCCAGCAGCGCGGCCAGCACCAGAGAAACGAAGAAATTGAACGCGAACAGCCCCGCCAGCATGAACGCCATGTAGGCGCCGAAGGTGTACAGCTCGCCATGGGTGAAGTTGACCACGCGCATGATGCCGAATATCAGCGTCAAACCGATGCCCAGCAGCGCGTAGGTGCCGCCCAGTATCATTGCATTGGCGCAATGCTGGAGGAATTCCGCCATCCGACGCGTCTCCTTCCTGAGTAAAGCGTCCTTTGGGCCGGCCGCTTCGCAATGGCCGTGCCAGAACGTGGCGGGCGCGGATTTCCTGGACTCCGCCGCCGGCACCCCTCCCGGAAACTCTTCAGCATGCTGAGGAAAAAGGCAGGGGAATCGCGGTCAAGCCCCGATCCGAAGAAAGGTTATTGCGTCAATGTCATTGATCTGGATCAATTCTGCGCCCGTATTTTGCCTCCAAAAGGCCGATGAACGGTGAAGCAGGGGCTGCACACCCGGTGGGCATACGTCAGTATGCTGATGAACGACGGTGGCGCTTCTGCCGTGAAAAACGGATGTCGCGGCCATACACCGACGGTGCGGTCCATCCGGAGTCAAAAGGTAACCAATTGATATAATGTAATGATCATGCCGAAGCGGACATCGCTGGACCCATCGTCAGCAGGCTGACGGAAAATCCGACGTGGCATGGCGCTTGCTGGGACGGGGCGGACCAACTCCACACCGCTCAGCAAGGGGACCGCATGTCCGCCCAGCACTCCTTCGACCTCGTTCTTCGCGGCGGGCGGATCATCGATCCGGCCAACGGCGTCGATGCGGTCGGTGATCTCGCCATCGCCGACGGCCGCATCGCCGCCCTGGCGCCGCGCGTTCCGGACGGTGCCGCCGACCGCATCATCGACGTGTCCGGCAAGCTCGTCGTCCCCGGCCTGATCGACACCCACGCCCATGTGTTCGAGCACGTCACGGGCCGCTTCGGGCTCAACCCCGACATGGTCGGCGTGCGGTCGGGCGTCAGCACGCTGGTGGACCAGGGCGGGCCCAGCCTGATGACGCTGCCGGCGTTCCGCCGGTTCATCGCCGAGCCGGCGCGGTCGCGCACCCTCTGCTTCCTCTCCGCCTATCTCGTCGGCGGGCTGGAAGGGCATTACTACCCGCAGCTCTACCGGCCGGACTGCGTCGACGTGGACGCGACGATCCGGGCGGGGCTGGCCAACCGCGACCTCGTCCGCGGCATCAAGGCCCATTGCGAGATGGGCGGGGCCTCGCGCTGGGGGCTGGAGGTGATGAAGCTGGCCAAGCGGATCGCCGCCGGCATCGGCGTCCCGCTGTACGTCCACCTCGGCCGCCTGTGGCCGGACGCCGAGGGCGGCCGGGCCGTCGACCCTGATCTGCTGGTGGAGGAACTCATCCCCATCCTGGAGCCCGGCGACATCCTGGCCCATCCCTTCACGCGCCACCCCGGCGGCTTCATCTCCACCCGCACGGGCGAGGTGCATCCGGTCATCCACCGGGCGCTGGAGCGCGGCCTGACCGTGGACGTGGGCCACGGCTCCCACTTCAGCTTCGAGATGGCGCGGCGCACCCTGGCCGCCGGCATCCGGCCCCACACGCTGGGGGCCGACCTGCACGGCTACAACGTGAAGGCGCCCGGCGGCGATGCCGACCCGGACCGGGCCGGCAATCCCTTCTTCGGTGTCGCCCCCTTCAGCCTGACCCACGCGATGACCGAACTGCTGGCGCTGGGCGTGCCGCTGGCCGAGGTGCTGGCGACGGTCACCGCCAACCCCGCGCGCATGCTGGGCATGGCCGGCGAGATCGGGGCGCTGGCGCCGGGCATGGTGGCCGACGTCGCGGTTCTCGACCTCCGGCCCGGCGCCTGGCGGCTCAGCGACAACAGCGGCGAAACGGTGGAGGCGGCGCACATGGTGGTGCCGGAGTTCTCGCTGCGCGCGGGCGTGCCGGTGGCGGTGGACAGCCCGCTGCTGCCCGCCCCCGTGCCGGCCGCGGCCTGATCGGGGAGGAACGGACCATGGAACGCACACTGGACGGCGCGGTCGCGGTGGTCACCGGCGGCGCCCGGGGAATCGGCTTCGCCCTGGCGCTCGGGCTGGCGGCGCGCGGGGCGCGGGTGGTCATCGCCGACCTCGCGGGGGCCGCGGCGGCGGCGGCGCGCCTGCACGAGACGGGGGCCGCGGCGGTGGGCATCGACGTCGACGTGACGTCGCCGGACGACACCGCCGCCATGGCCGCCGCCGCGGAATCCGCGTTCGGCGGGCTGGACATCCTGGTCAACAACGCCGGCATCTACTCCACCCTGACGCCCCGGCCCTTCGAGGCGATCGACCCCGCGGAATGGCGGCGTGTGATGGAGGTCAACACGCTGGGCCCCTTCCTGTGCTGCCGCGCGGCGCTCGACCCCATGCGGCGGCGCGGCGGCGGGCGGATCGTCAACATCTCCTCCGGTGTCGCCTTCAAGGGCAATCCCTTCATGGCGCACTACGTGGCCAGCAAGGGGGCGGTCGTCTCGCTGACGCGGGCGCTGGCCACCGAACTCGGCCGCTTCGGCATCCTGGTCAACAGCGTGGCGCCGGGCTTCACCCTGAGCGACGGCGTCCTGGACAACCCGGTCCTGGTGGAGGGCGTGAAGGACGCATCCCTGCGCACCCGCGTGCTGCCCCGCGACATGCACCCCGCCGACCTGGTGGGGGCCGTCTGCTTCTTCGCCGGCCCCGACGCCGCCTTCATCACCGGCCAGACGCTGGTGGTCGACGGCGGCGCCTATTTCCACTGATCCCGCGCGACCCCGGCGCATTCATGGAGGTGACATGACACCCGGCATTCCCGTCATCGACATCGCCCCGGCGCTGTCGGGCACGTTGCAGGACCGGCAGCGCGTCGCCCGCGCCATCGACCGGACCTGCACCGACATCGGCTTCTTCACCATCACCGGCCACGGGGTGCCCGTGGCCGTCATGGACGACCTGCGCGCCGCCGCCTACGCCTTCTTCAGCCGGCCGGCGGAGGAGAAGCTGCGCGCCGTCCACCCCGCGGCGGGAACGCCGCGCGGCTACCGCGGTCCGGGGATCGAGGCGCTGGCGGCGGGCAACGGCGCCGACACGCCGCCCGACCTGAAGGAATACTATCACTTCGGCCGCGAGCGCTGGCCCGACGAGCCCTATTACACCTCGGACGAGGGGCGGCGGTACTTCATCCCCAATCTCTGGCCGGAGCACCCGCCCGGCTTCGCGCGGGCGGCGGAGCGGTACTATGCCGAGATGGAGCGCCTGACCGGCGCGCTCATGCGCCTGACGGCGCTGGCGCTGGGAGTCGGGGAAACCTTCTTCGACGACAAGATCGACCGCCACATCACGGCGATGCGCATCAACCACTACCCGGAGCAGACGACGCCGCCGGCCCCGGGGCAACTGCGGGCGGGCGCCCACACCGACTACGGCCTGCTCACCATCCTCAACGGCGAGAACACGCCGGGCGGCTTGCAGGTGCTGACGCGCGGCGGCGACTGGATCGACGTGGAGACCGATCCGGGCACCTTCGTCATCAACATCGGCGATCTGCTGATGCGCTGGACCAACGACCGCTGGGTCTCCAACACCCACCGCGTCGTCAACCCGCCCGCCGCCGACGCGGCGACGGCGCGGCGGCTGTCCATCGCGTTCTTCCACCACCCCAACTACGACGCGGTGGTCGACTGCATCGCAGCACCCGGCGAAGCCCGGTACCCGCCGGTGCGTTCGGGCGACTACCGCGACCTCAAGTACCGGCAGACGCGCGTCGCGGCGGCGTGATGGCGCCGGCTCCTTCCGGGGAGCCGGCCCGGAGGCCGATCATGCGACCCGCGAACCGCGGGACAGCGTGCAACAGGGAGCAACAGGAGACAAACGGATGAAGACGACGTTCGCAGCGACGGCGGCGGTGATCGCCCTGCTTCAGGCGGGGGCGGCGCAGGCGCAGGACACGATCCGGATCGGCGTCACCCAGCCCCTTACGGGCGCGGTGGCGGCATCGGGCACCTACATCACCAACGGCGCGCGCATCGCCGAAGCCATGATCAACGAGCGGGGCGGCGTGCTCGGCAAGTCGATCGAGCTGGTGATCGAGGACAACAAGAGCAACCCCAAGGAAGCCGTCACCACCGCCGAGAAGCTGATCCTGCGCGACAAGGTGCCGGTGCTGATCGGCGCCTGGAGTTCCACCTTCACCCTGGCCATCATGCCCAAGCTGATGGAGTATAAGGTGCCCATGGTGGTGGAGACCTCGTCGTCGGGCAAGATCACGACGGCGGGCAACCCCTGGGTCTTCCGCATCGCGCCCACCTCGGCCATGGAGGCGAAGGCGTTCGCGGACAAGCTCGACCGCTTCGACCCGCCCATCACCAAGGTGGACTTCCTGTCGGTCAACAACGATTTCGGCCTCGGGGCGACGCAGGCCTTCCGCAAGGAGCTGGAGGCACGGGGCATCAAGGCGGGCGTGGTGGAGACGATGACGCCCGAGGCCACCGACCTGTCGGCCCAGCTCACCCGCATCCGGCAGTCGGGGGGCGATACGGTGATCGTGACGTCGGGGGTGGAGCAGATCACGCTTGCCGTGAAGCAGGCGGCCGAGCAGGGGCTGAAGGCACGCCTTCTGTCCACCGGCGGCTCCTTCCCCGGCGAGCTGATGCAGCCCAACGCGCCGGGGAACGGCAGCTATCACCTGCTGTTCTTCCCCCCCTGGTTCCCGGAGAACGCCACCCATCCCGATGTGGCGGAAGCCTTCGTGAACGCGTGGAAGGCGCGGGGGTACGAGTTCGCCGGCCTGACCGAGGGGTTCCGCGGCTATGACGCCGTCCTGACCGTGGCCGATGCGATCACCCGGGCCGGCAAGGCGGAACCCGAAGCCATCCGCGCCGCCCTGTGGGAGACCGGCGTCAAGGGTGTCAACGGCGACATCGCCTTCGTCAAGGAAGGGCCGGAAGGGCAGGAGAGCGGCCAGAACATCCCGAACGTCTACGTGGTGCACCTGAAGGACGGACAGGTGTCCATGCCCTGAGGCGGCGGGCCGGGGCGGCCCTTGCGCCGCCCCGATGCCCCGGGGTCTATGCCGGCTCCAGCGGCGGTTCGACGGATCGGGTGGAGTCGAGGTAGGTGGCGCTGGCGACGCCGACCGTGAGCACATGGGCCCGCGCCGCCGCCGCCGCCCCCTCGCCGTCGCCGCGCAGGATGGCCGCGACGATGGCGTCGTGTTCCGCCAGGGATCGCGCCAGGCGGCCCGGCACCTTGAACTGGGCGCGGCGGAACGGCGCCAGACGGGCGCGGATGGCCATCACCAGATCCCTGAGGTAGCCGCTGTGGCTGCCCTCGTACAGCAGCGTGTGGAAGCGGACGTTGGCCTCCTCGTAGGCCTCGCGGGCGCCGCTGCGCACCGGATCGGCGGAGCGCCGGTGCAGGTCCTCCAGCGCCCGGCGCTCGGCGGCGGTCATGCGCAGCGCCGACAGGCGGGCACACGCCGCCTCCAGCTCTCCCATGGCGTCGAACATCTCGGCCAGCCGCTCGCCGGTGATGGCCCGCACCACGGCGCGGCGGTTGGGCTGCCGCTCCGCCAGGTCCATGGTCGAAAGCTGGCGCAGCGCCTCCCGCACCGGCGTGCGCGACACCCCGAACCGTTCCGCCAGGCCGCCCTCGTCCAGCTTCTCGCCGGGCGCCAGCAGGCCGCGGACGATCTCATCGGCCAGCACCCGCACCATCTGGTCCACCGTGGTGCCGGCGCGCAGCAGGGGGCGCCGGCGGGCGCCGGCCGGCTCCTCCGTCATAACGCGCCGGCCGGCGCGGCCGCGGCGGGAAGGTGCGGGATGGCGTCGAGCAGTGCGCGGGTGTAGGGGTCGGACGGCGCGTGCAGGATGCGCCCGGTGTCGCCCTCCTCGATGATCCGGCCGCCGCGCATGACCATCACCCGGTCGCAGACCAGGCGCACGACGTTGAGGTCGTGGCTGACGAACAGATAGCTCATGCCCAGCTCCGCCTTCAGGTCGGCCAGCAGATTGAGTACCACCGCCTGCACCGAGACGTCGAGGGCGGCCGTCGGCTCGTCGAGGATCACCAGGTCGGGGTCCAGAGCGATGGCGCGCGCGATGCCGACGCGCGCCTTCTGCCCGCCCGAGAGCTGGTGGGGAAAACGGTCCAGCAGGTCCGTCGGCAGGCCGACCCGGCGCGCCAGCTCCTCCGCCTTCGCGCGGAGCGCGCCGCGTCCCGCCCCCCGCTCCGGGCCGCCCAGGCGCAGCAGCGGGTCGGCGATCGACCGGAACGCGGTCCAGCGCGGGTTGAGGCTGTCGGTGGGGTCCTGGAACACCATCTGCAACTTGCCGCGCAGGGGATGGCGGGCGAACCGCGACGCCGGGACCGTCCCCACCTCCTGCCCGGCGAAGCGGATGCTGCCCGAGGTGGGGTCGAGCAGGCGCATGATCATGGCGGAGGTGGTGGACTTGCCGCACCCGCTCTCGCCCACCAGACCCAGGCTTTCCCCCTCGTGCACGGTGAAGGATATGGCATCGACGGCGCGGAACGGTGCTGCGCCGTTGCGCCCGCGGAACTCCTTGACGAGGTCGCGCACCTCCAGCAGCGGTGCCCCCGGCGCCTGCGGGCGGGGCGGCGGGACCGGGTGCGGCAGCAGGTCGCGCAGTCCCGCCTCCGGACGCGGGGTGGCTTGCAGCAGGCGCCGGGTGTAGGGGTGCCGGGGGGCGGCGAACACCTCGGCCGCCGGAGCGTTCTCCACCACCGCGCCCTTTTCCATGACGACGATGCGGTCGCAATAGGCCGCCGCCAGGCCCAGGTCGTGGGTGATCAGCACCACGGACATGCCGCGCTCGCGCGACAGCTCCACCATCAGGTCCATGACCGCCTTCTGGGTGGTGACGTCGAGGCCGGTGGTCGGTTCGTCGGCGATCAGCAACTGCGGCCGGCAGGCCAGGGCGATGGCGATGACGACGCGCTGGCACATGCCGCCCGACAGTTCGAAGGGATAGGCGTGATAGCGCTCCTCCGGCCGGGCGATGCGGACGGCGCGCAGCGCCTCCACCGCCATGGCCCGTGCGGTGGCCGGCACCGCCAGCGCGTGCTCGATCAGCACGTCCTCGATCTGGCGCCCGATGGGGCGGATGGGGTTCAGGGCGGCGCGCGGGTTCTGGAACACCATGGAGATTTCGCGCCCGCGCATCTCTGCCATCGTGCGCTCCGGCACCCGGTCGAGGGCGACGCCGCCGAAGGTGATCGAGCCTTCGGCGATGCGCCCGGCGCGGTCGAGGATGCGCAGCACCGCATAGGACGACACCGACTTGCCGGAGCCGGATTCGCCGACGATGCCGACGGTTTCCCCCCTGGCGACGGAAAAGGACACCCGTTCCACGGCACGCACGGTGCCGCGGCGGGTGGCGAACTCCACGGTGAGGTCGCGGACGTCGAGCAGCGGAACGGAGGCCATCGGATCTGTGCTCCTCAGGTGCGGCGCTGCGGGTCGACCAGGTCGCGCAGCCCGTCGCCCAGCAGGTTGAAGGTGAAGACCGCCAGCATCAGCGCCGCGCCCGGGAACAGGGCCAGCCACCACTCCCCCGACACGATGAAGTTGGCGCCCTCGGCGACCATGATGCCCCATTCCGGCGTCGGCGGCCGGACGCCCAGCCCGATGAAGGACAGGCCGGCGGCGTTCAGGATCGCCCAGCCCATGTTCAGCGACACCTGGATCATCAGCGGGGGCAGGGCATTGGGAAAGAGATGGAAGGCGAGGATGCGCAGGCCGCCGTTGCCCGACAGGCGGGCCGCCTGCACGAACCCCGCCTCGCGGCGGACGTTCACTTCGGCGCGGACCATGCGGGCGTAGAAGGGCAGGTTGATCAGGGCGGTGGCGTAGACGATGTTCTCCACCGTGTTGCCCGCTGCGGCGACGATGCCCATGGCCAGCACGAACAGGGGAAAGGCCATGATGGTGTCCAGGCAGCGGCCGGCCACCCGGTCGATCCAGCCGCCGTAGAATCCGGCCAGGCCGCCGATCACCGACCCCGCGACGAACGCCAGGGCCACCGCGGCGACGGAAATGGCCAGGTCGAGGCGCGTCGCCACCACCACGCGCGACAGCACGTCGCGGCCGAGTTGGTCGGTGCCGAACCAGTGGGCCGCCGACGGCGGTTGCAGGGCCGCCGCCGCGTTGGTGGCCAGGGGGTCGTAGGGCACCAGCCACGGCCCGAACAGGGCCGCGATCACCAGCAGCAGGAACAGCGCGAAAGCGACGCCGGTGACGGGGTTGCCGGTCACCACATGGCGCAGGTGGCGCAGCCAGCCGTAGCGCGGCGCCGGGCCGGCGGCGGCGATGGAGGCGGGGACGGGGGCGTGCATGGTCTCACTCCTCCAGGCCGAGGCGCGGATCGATCAGCGTGTAGGTGAGATCGATCACCAGGTTCAGCAGGACGAACAGCAGCGCCATGGTGAGCACGAACCCCTGCACCGCGGCGTAGTCCGACACGACCAGCGCCTCGACGGCGTAGGAGCCGATGCCCGGCCAGGCGAACACCTTCTCCACCAGCACGTTGGCCCCCAGCGCGAAGGAGAAGACCATGCCCAGCGTGGTGACCACCGGCAGCAGCGCGTTGCGCAGCGCGTAGACGATCAGGATGCGGCGGCGCGACAGGCCGGCCGCCCGGGCGGTGCGGATGAACTCGCTGCCCAGGGCCTGCAGCATGGCGGCGCGGGTCATGCGGGCGATGGGGGCCAGCGTGAACAGGGCCAGCGTCAGGGCGGGCAGGGCCAGGTGCGCCAGCACGCTGCGCGCCACCGCCACGTCGCCGGCCAGCAGCGCGTCGATCAGGTAGAAGCCGGTGACGTGCTCCGGCGGCAGCGAGATGATGTCGAGCCGGCCCATGGGCGCCGGCGCCCAGCCCGCCAGGTAGTAGAACACGTACACCAGCGCCAGCCCGGTGAAGAAGGTGGGCAGGGACACGCCGGCGGTGACCACGAAGCGGCAGGCGTGGTCGACCCAGCCGTCGGGACGGGTGGCGGCGAGCACGCCCAGGGGCACCGCCACGCCGACCGCGATCAGCAGTGCCGCCAGCGTCAGCTCCAGGGAGGCCGGCAGGCGGGTGATGATCTCCTGCAACACCGGCTGGCCGGTGGAGATGGACGTGCCGAGATTGCCCGTTGCCAGATCGCCCACATAGGTGAGGAACTGCTCCGGCAGGCTGCGGTCGAGGCCGAGGCGGTGGCGGATCTCGGCGATCGACGCCGCGTCGGCCGCCGGGCCGGCGAAATAGACCGCGGGATCGCCCGGCAGGGCGCGGGTCAGCAGGAAGGTGATGATGATGATGCCCAGAAGGGCGGGCACCGCCTGGAGAAGGCGGCGCCCGGCCAGCCGGACCTTGGGGGGAACGGTCACGGCCCGGCGCTCCTTCAGGCTTGGCGGAATCCGAGCGTGCGGACGTCGGGCACCCGGTGGAACCAGAACTGGTACCCCGCCACGTCCGGCCGCATCGCCACCTCGAAGCTCGGCTGCCACAGCGGGATGCGCGGCACGTCGTCGAACGCCTTGGTGATCATGCGCCGGATCTTCGGCGCATAGGCGGGATCGTCCATCCGCATGTGCAGCGTCTCGTCGACGAGTTTCATCATCTCGTCATCGTCGTAGTTGGACGAGTTGAACAGGTTGCCCTTCACGTACGCCCAATAGAAGTAATAGTCCGGGGTGTTGAGCCAGCCGCCGAAGTTCTCCAGGTGCAGGGGCAGCTTCTTCTCCACCAGGGCGACGGTGCGCCAGTTGGCGCCGGGGATCTTGTCGATCGTGGTCCGGATGCCGATTTTGGCGAGCCCCTCCTGGATCAGCAGCGCCGTCGGCTCGCCCCATTCGGCGGTGCCGAGATCGAAGGACAGCGGCACCTCGAAGCCGCCGGCGAAGGCGGTCTCGGACAGCAGGGCCTTCGCCTTGTCGTAGTCGGTCGTGTAGGGGGAGGGCTGCGGCCAGGCGATGGAGTCGGAGGACGCCGCCCCGCCCCACATGGGCGCACCGCGGCCGTAGCCGGCGTTGCGGAAGATGTCCTCGTACGGGATGGCCCACGCGATGGCCTGGCGCACCCGCTTGTCCCGGAAGGGTTCGAAGGACAGGTTCGGGCACAGCACGTTCAGGCAATTCTCCACCGGCGTTCCGACCACCGGCACCTTGCCGCCGGCGGCCAGTTCGCGGGCGTCCTTGGCGGGGATGTCGTAGGACAGGTGGATGTCGCCGCGCTCCACCAGCGCGCGGCGCGTCGCCTGCGACGGGATCTCGCGGATGATCACCCGCTTCACGCCGGGAAGCGGCCCGCCGGTCCAGCCGTCGTTGCGGACGTAGACGAGCTGCTGGCCGGGGTCCCAGCGCTCCACCCGGAAGGCGCCGGAGCCGGCGGGGTTGCGGTGCAGGTACTCCATGGCCCAGGGGTCGTCCGCGGTGGCGTTGGCCCGGGCGACCTTGCTGTTGATGATGAAGGGCACGGGCACGGCGAGGTCGGGCAGGGTCAGCTTGGACGGCCGGTGGAACCGGATGCGGACGGTTTTGTCGTCGACCGCCTCGAACTGTCCCGGTTCGGTCAGGCCGCCGGCCTGCATCTGCGTGGTCGGGAAGCCGCCGACGGTGACCGCCCGGTCCAGCGACCACTTCACGTCCTCCGCGGTGACCGGGGTGCCGTCCCAGAAGGTGGCGTTGGCGCGCAGGTGGAAGACCACGGACATGCCGTCGGGCGCCACCTCCCAGCTCTCCGCCAGTTCCGGCTTCAGGGTGTCGTAATCGTAGGCGAGCGTGCCGTCGGGCATGGTCTTCGTGCCGAAGGTCAGCAGCCGGTCGTAGCAGTTGACCGCGACCTGATAGCTCGGCCGGTTCGTGCCGGTCCGGTGCAGGTCCAGGCTGTTGATGGTCGTCCCGGTGACCACCACGAGCGTGTCGCCCGCCGCGGCGGCGGCCGGCAGCGCCTTCAGAAAGGGCAGCACACCCGCGCCCAGGGTTGCCGCGGATACGCCTCGGAGTACATCGCGCCGGTTCATCATCGCGGGACAGTCCTTTCATGGGGATCGCATTGCAGAAAGTGCATGCAGTTTGCGGGCCATGCCGGACCGTTTAAGGAAAATCCTTTACGATCAGTGTCTTATGGAGACGGTTGAGGATGCCGGAAAGCTCTTCAAGCTCTCTCGCCGCACAGATAATGCTCAATCTGTCATCAAATGGAACAAGTGATGAAATAATAGGCGATAACTGCGGACGGCCGCCCTGTGATGGACGGCGGGTTCGAGGCGGGTGAGGATACGATGCTGCTGCACCCATCCGGCGCGATCGGCAGGGCCGGCAGCCGCGGCACACTCCGGCGTCACCCGCCCCGGCTTCGGCTTGGTGGGGAGGACGATGGTGTCAGGGGCGCGGACCGCCCCCCGGCCATTGTATCGGAAGATCGCCGTTGCATCCGCGCCTTTGCGAACCGGATGTGCCGCGCGATGGCTGCCATGAATCGGCCGGCTCCGGTCCAAACGGGCGGCGATCCTATTGGCCTTCGTCAACCTCGGCCACATTCCTGATGAGGCGATCGATCAGCGACAAATGGCGAGGCAACGTTACTGTTTTCACGTCAAGTTCACGAACTACCATGTCGCGCGCCCGTCTGCGCATCGCGAGCATGCGGTCGTGATGGTCGAGAACGTCACAGACGCGCTGGCAAACCGCATGCGGATCGAAGAAATCGACCAGCAGCCCGTTCTCCCCGTCCCGCAGGTATTCCTGCACCGGCGGCGTTGCCGCCCCGACCACCGCACAACCCGCCGCCAAAGCCTCAAGGAAGGACCAGGACAGGACGAACGGATAGGTCAGATAGACGTGTACGGCTGAAACCTGCAAGATGTTCAGGTAGAGCGTGTAGTTCAGATGACCGAGAAAATGCACGCGCGACAGATCGATGCCGGCCACTTCGCGCAGCATGATGTCGCGGAAGCAGCCCGAGGGCGGCCGCGGGCCATAGCTGACCCCGTCACCGCCGACGATCAGCACATGGGCATCGGGACGGCGGCGCAGCAGTTCGGGAAGGGACCGCATGAAGATGTGGAAGCCCCGGTACGGCTCAAGATTGCGGGCCACGTAGGTCACGACCTCGTCGCGCCGCGTAATCCGCTGGCCCGGCGACACCTGAAGCCAGGCGTCCGGATTCGGCTGAACGAACTCGGTGTCGACACCTTCATGGATTACGCTGATGCGCCGTCGCATCCGCTCGGGATAAAGTGACCATTGCCATTGCGTCGGGGTGAGCCCCCAATCGGCACCGTCGAAGCTCAGGTGACCGATCGCGTTTTTCGTCCGGATGCGCGGCGCATCGTCCAGCGTGATCGGCTCAGCCGGGTCGAAACCGACGTCGGCCCCCTGCATTCGATAGTAAAACTCGAAATAGCCCAGCAGAGGCACATCGGACCAGACGTCCTTGACGTAAAGGGTCTCACCCCAACCCGTGTGGCCAATGATGATGTCGGGTCGGAAGCCGCGACGTTTCAAACCCAGGCAGATCTCGTAAACGCACTGTCCCGCTACGATCCCTTTCTCAAGGTCCGCAATATAGTGGTGCGTTCCCGGATTTGCCTCCCGGAAAGGAGTGTATCCGATCAATTCGACGTTATCGAGGCGGTTCGTCTGATGCTGGGTGATGAAGACAACCTGATGGTCTTCTTTGCTGGCGAGATGCCGGACGATGTGGAGAAACTGTCCGGGAAAATTCTGATGGATGAACAGGAACTTCATTTCTGGACGAAAGCCGGATAGGGGGAGTCCTCGATGGGGCGGCCATCGGGAAGCGGGCGGTGAGCGATCGCCTCCAGTTCCAGCATCTCGCGGCGGCGGAGCAGGATCGGATCGAATCCCGCGGCCTGGAGATCGCGCAGCAGAACGGATGGGGTGAACCCCGTACGGTGGGCCATGAACTCGTTTCCCGCGGCAATGGCCGCGCCGAACCCGAAAATGATATCGCAGACCGTGACGTCGCCGGCCGGGGCGGTGTACAGCACCTCGTCCAGCCGGTCTTCCACGACGAAGCGGCTGACCCGCTGCAGGTCGGGAACGATGATCACCGCCGCGCCGCCGGGCACCAGAACCCTTCGGACCTCGCGCAGTGCCCGCAGCACCTCGTGACGTGACACGTGCTCAAGCACATGGGACGACCAGACGGCGTCCACGGATTCATCGGGGAGCGGCGACAGGTCGGTGATCGAGCCGACGATATCGGGCGCAACTCCGCGGTCGAGATCGACGCGGATCTCCCGCCAGACGGGCGGCGGGAACAATGAGTGGATGCGTCCCGCTCCGTGCGGGCCGCATCCGATGTTCAGCACCGTTCGATGCCGGCTTCCGGGCAACGAGCCCCCGTTCATCGCGGCAACCGGCAGCCGGGAACCATGTCCATCACGGCCGGACCTGTGCGATGGCCGTGCCCCGCGGCACGATGCGCACCGTGAACGCCTGTATGGGATCGCCGATCGCGTCGGAGCGGTACGGCCGTCCGTTGGCCAGGACCGGGCTGCGGGCACCGCTCAGGCAGGCCACCTCGTAAAGGCAGTCAAACCGATCGGCAAGGGGGCCGCGCAGACGGACAGCGAGACCGATCAAGGGGGTCCCTTCGCCGCGCGATCCGCAGAAGCTGCCGCCGGTCATCCAAAGGGTCTCGACCCCCTTGGCGTTCAGTCCCTTGTACTCGACCGAGTCCGCGGGCACGTTGTCCAGCGGCGTGATGGACAACCCCTCGATCCACAACTTGCGGTCGGTCGAGCCGACCCATTCGCCGCCGTGCGCCGTGACATCGCCGCAGTTCTGGACATGCGCGACCAACCGCAGCCGGATTTCCGGCGCCGCCGCTCCGACGGGCAGTATCTGGCCGGGTGTGCCGTCCAGCCGCGTCATCTGAATGCTCAGCGCCTGCCCCTGATAGCCCTGCGGCTGAAAGGACGTCAGGACCATGTCGGCCGGCGAGCCGGATACCTTGACGATCAGCGTGTCGCCCTGGCTGGACAGCCAGCCGCATGCGCCGACGCCCATCATCTCGACGTTTGCAGCGCAGGCGGGTGCCGGTGCGAGCGCGATGCTCGGCAGAGGAAGGGTGGATTCCCTGTGCGCGCGTGCATCGCCGCCGCGCACGACGGAGAACGAATAGAGTCCGGGCTGAAGCGACAGGACCCGGGCGACCGCGCCCAGCGGCCGCTCCGGCGTGGTTTGGTTCATGACGGAGGGAAACATGCTGGTGGAACCTCTGCTGCTACGAGGGGCGGCGCTCCGCCCGGCCGACGATGGGGTCGCGCCGACGATGGGCGCCGAGAGGATGGCAAGCAAGCGATCATTGATGGCTCGGGCCGGCATGTCCGGTGGCAGCAGCCGACCGCCTCCGTGGGTGCGGATTCGCTCCGCAATCGCTCCCAAGTCAAATGCGACGGCCTCCAGGCCGGCTCGCCACGCGGTCGACAGCGCGTAACTCCACGTCTCCGGACAGGCGGACGGGAGGAAAGCGAGATGGGCTGCCTGTCTGCGCACCAGGTCGACGGCCTCGTCCTCGACGTACTTGCCGGAGACAAAGACACGGCCCGTGGCGAACAGCGCGGCATCGTCCCGGCTGTACCCGACCACGACAAATTCCAGGGGAAGGTCGCGCCGCATCGCGTCATAGGCGCACTCCAGCAGCACCGAATAGCCTTTGTGGTGACCGATGGCGCCGATCACGCAGACCCGCCACCGTCCGGCGGCAGGCCGATGCGGCGGCAGTGCCCGCGGTCGAACATCGTCCCAGGGCACCACGTCAATCGGCAGGTCGCCGAGATGACGGGTCAGGCGGTCCGCCACGTCATGGACGGGAACCACCACCCGACGGGCTGCGCGGAGCAGGTCACGGGACCGCGCGCGCAGATCGCTGACCGGGAGCGTCTCCCCCGAGGCGGGCGGCGAGCCCTGCACGCAACGCTCGCAGGCGGACAGGTCCGGCTCGCCGCAATAGCGGTTTGTCGCATCGATCAGGCAGACCTGCGGACAGATCCAAATGTAATCATGGATGAACACCTCATAGGGCACGCCCAATCGCGCCGGCAGCGTCAATACGACCGGATCATGATCAAGGCAGTGCTGGATCTCGATCTCAGTGATCGGGACCGTCCCGAGGAAATCCACAAGCAGATCGAACTCTTCCGCCGTCCGGAACAGGAGGTCGTTGATCCGCGGCTGCTGCGGATCGCTCACGCGGCAGTGTCGGACGGCGCGATTTATTCCGGGCTCGGGGGTCAGCAGCAGGACCCGTCGTCCCGCGTCGGACAGCGTCCTGACCCGTTCCTCGACGTGCCTCGCCACCCCTCCGACGCGGCCGAACGCTACCAACAGGACCGCCGGGCGTGGATCGGCCACCGCACGCCAGCGGGCCAGATCCATCCGGCGCCGGACCGCCGCCAGGGGATCCTGCGTCCGGAACCGTCGGATCAGGTCTTCGTAGCCGGGATGCAGGCGATTGACGGTACGGAGGTTGTGCCGCGTCAGCACGGCCTTGCGCCGCCCGAACGACCGCCCGCCGACATGGCCGACGAAGACGTCGGCCGCCGCGACGTGCCGCCATCCCATTCGGCGCGCCCGCATGGAAAAGTCGTTCTCCTCGCCATAGCCCCGGCCGAACAGCGATGTGTCCAGCAGGCCCGTTTCCGCCAGGCAGTCGTGACGGATGTAGGTGCAGAAGCCGACCGCCGTCGGAATCTCGATCCGGACCGATCCGTTGCATTGGCGTGCCAAGGCGTCGAAGGCAGCGACATCCGTGGCGGTGAGGGCCGACCGACCGGCCGGCCCGCTCGGGTAACTCAGGATCTCGGCGTCATTGGAAAGGGGAGTCGCGGTTCCGATGTCGGCGGCCGAGTAGGCGGCCTCCTGCAATCGTGCGAGCCAGTCGCCATGGACCAGCGCATCGCTGTTCAGCAGCACGACGTCACGACCGGGGTGGAGTGCCAGTCCCCGGTTGGCGGATCCGGGAAAGCCGAGGTTGTGGCGGTTGACCAGCAGTTCGATGAGTCCGCGCTCCGCCAGGGCGGCGAGCGCCCCGGACAGTTCGTCATCGGGGCTTGCGTCGTCAATCACGACGACGTGCGCTTGCGTGCCCACGGTTTCGAGAACCGCGCGGATGCATGCCATTGTCTCGATCAGGCCGCGGTACACCGGAATGACGATGTCGATTGCCCGGGCGCGTCGTCCCGCGGGGTCGGCACGCCGTGCCGCTTCCGGTGCCACAGGGGCGGGAATGCGGCGCAGCAGGCCGGCAACGCACTGCCGACTCGCTTCCGCGATGAGGCCCGACGGGTTGCCGCCGTTCGCAAGGGCATCGGCCATGCGCACGATCTGCTTGAACCCGTCGGCGCGGTCGATCCATAGGATCGAGCCGCCGGTGAGGTCCCCCGTTTTCAGGGGCAACGCCGCCGCTTCAGCCGTCACCTCCAACCGGCCCGGCCGCAACTCCGTCCGTCCGAGATCCACGGAGAACCGGTACCGCCCGTTGCCCGCGCCGGCACGGTGCAGCACCTCGTCATAGCGGTCGGCGGTGACGGTCAGGCTGCTGCCGTGCTGGTCCCGGACACGAATCGTAAGGTGGACCTGCGGTAACGCCGGAAGCCACGCCCACCCCTCGAGCGTATCATCGACAAGTGTCGCGTCTCCCTCAACCTCGAACCGGTGCGGCCGGACCCGTCCGGAGCCGACAAGGGGGATGCCATCGCGCGCAACAAGCAGCGGCCCTTCGGCGGACCGGGTCAGTGCCACCGCAATGGGGATCAGCCCGTCATCCGCCGGTCCGCGGGCAAATCGTTCAATGGCTTCCGCAACCGGAAGGTCCAGAATTGGCTGCCCCCCTGCATCCACCCGGACGCGAAGTCGCGCAGACGGCTCATCGGGACCGGGGGGACGCACCGCCCCGACCAACCGCCCTTCGAGGTCCACCGCAGCCCAGCCCGGCGCCTTTGAAAGGGTCACCACCCGGTTCAGCAGCGCGGCCAGATTCGGCGTCCGACACACCGGGAAGCGCGCCAGCGCCCGCTCGCATCCGCCGCGGGCGTCGTCCACCCGGCCGGCCGAGGCGAGGGCGTGGCAAAGCGTAATCGCCGCCTCCGGCGACAGGTCCGCCTCTTCGAAGGCGGACAGAACGGAGATTGCCCGGGTGGTGTCCCCCGCCGCCAAATGGAGAGCGGCAAGAAGGCAGGCGATCGACTGCGTGTCAGGGGACAGACGATGGGCCCGATCAGCCCAGCGCACCGCCGATTCACGGTCACCGGTGCCGACGGCGCACTGTGCCAGGATCACCAGCGCGGAAGCGTGTGCATCCTCATTGCCCAATTGAGACAGGGCCAGGGCTTCTGCCCTGGCCCGATCCCCCTCGTCGAAAACCCGCTCAAACTCGAGCACTTTCGTCCTCAACCAAAATGCCGTCGAGCGGTCGAATCGCGCGGGAAGGGATGACCGACCGGACGACCGCCTTACTGGACGATGATCGAGTTTGTCGAGAGATTCGTGATGCCGCTCAGCAGGATGGTGGTGTTGTCGGGCAACGTGATCACGGTGTTGCCACCGGACACCACCGCGTTCTGGACGAGCGACTCGGCCGTCACGCCGGAGTACCCCTGGACCAGTATCCGGTTGTTGCTGCCGGCCGCATTGAAGTCACCGATGGTCGTCGAACCGCCGCCGAACACCGTGCTGAACACGAAGAGATTGTCGCCTTCGCCGCCGAGCATTCCCGTCGCCCCACGACCACCGAACAGCGTATCCGCGCCGCCGGCGCCGACGAGATTGGTCCGGCCATTCGATTCGGTCGCGCCCACCGCATACAGCGAGCCCTGCTCGACCGCGAAGATGTTGTTGGAACCAGAACCGCCGAACACCGTCGACTGACCGCCGGAGACAAAGATATTGCTGTTTCCCGAACCACCGATGATCGTGTTGCTGCCCGACGATGAAACGACCGTGGACGTACCCGTCCCGATGCCGATCATATTGCTCCCGCCGGAGGCGAAAACCGTATCGTCGCCCGCCGAATACACGGCGTTGCTGCCCCCCTGCAGGCCGATCAGGTTTGCACCGGCCCCGCCGGTGATGGTGTTGCTGCCGGATGCCGCCACAATCGTATCAGCCTGCGGTCCGCCGAGCACCGTGTAGCTGCCGCCCACACCCTGCTCGCCGAGCAGGCCGATTACCGTGCCGGCGTTGCCCGCGACGACCGTGCCCGTGCCGATCGTGGTGTTGATGGTCGTTCCGGATACGTCGTTGCCGGCGATCAACTGATTCTGGGCGCTCCCGCCAACGACGGTGACCGCGAGTTGCGGGTCGACCACGATGAACGCCGAATTGTCGACCGCGGAGGCCACCACGCTTCCCTGCCCAACGGCAGTAAAAACGTTACTAATGCTGCCCGGATTCACCAGATTCGGGTCCGAAAGCACTGAGCCGATGACAGTCGAAGACACACCGATGGTCGAAGGATTGGAGACCGTGCCTCCCGAGAGCGTAACGTCGACTGCCATATCGCCATTCTTCCGTTAAGCAGCGTCATCTGAGGACGCAGGTAATCTGCGTGCCCACCAACTATATTGCCTTTTGCACCAGAATCCAGCGGGAAATTTGAGGTTGCAGCAGATTCCGGGCTGTCCATCCGTACGACAGCCGTACGTCGGAAAACGGCTTCACGGGGATGGGGTGGACGCGCCCGCTTCTGGTCCGCCGGAGTAAAGCGTATGCTTGCCGCCCGCCGCACTGAGCAGAACATCCGGTGTGGCAGAATAGCGACAGGATTGCTTCGTGACGCCGCGAGTCGCTCCTGTCGGATCCGGATTGCTACGAGTGGAGACGGGTGGTGCGACGTCGCAAGGTTCTGATCTGCGATTATGATTTCCATACGACGCTCGGAGGTGGACAGGTCCTGTACCGGCGCATCGTCGAGCGAAATCCCGAAATCGACTTTTTCTACCCGTCCAACGGCGGCGACCTGAAACCGGAGGTGCGCCGGCTGCTGCCCGCCAACGCACACCCGTATGCGCATGACCGGACGATGGACGTGTCCTTCCTGTCAGCGGCCGATCCGGGCATGGACTGGGTGGCGGACGCGCACCTCGGTGACGTGGCGCGCATGCTGGCGCCATTGCAGGGCATGGTGTTCGAGGCTGCGGACGTCCCGTCGTTCCGCCCGGTCGCCCATCTGCTGCGCCCGGTGGCGGCGGCGTTCGGTGTCGTCATCGACCGGGTTGTCCTGGGTATGGTGGGTTGGGCCAGCAATTCCATGCGTACGGCGTACAGGAGCACGCCGCAGGAATGGGCGAGCATCGAACATACGATACCGCTGGTTTCGGCCCTTGAATCGCGCAGCATCGCTGCCGCCGACCAACGCTACACCATCTCCGGCACCGAACGGGCCGATGCATTCGGATCGGACCTGCCGATCGCCCTGCTCGACATGCACGATACCATCGAGTCGTTCCCTCCTGTCGACGCCCGGCCGCCCGGCGAGGGGCCGCCCGACCTCTGGTACGTTGGGCGCCTGGACGGGGCCAAGGGCCCGGATCTGTTCCTGGAACTCGCCGCGCGGCTGCCGAGGCACCTGTTCGGCGGCTGTTTCTACGCCGGTCCGGACAACGACTGGTCGCCGACCGCCCGATGGTCGGACCATTTGGCGGATTTGGCGGCGGCACGCGGCCTGGACGCCGTTTATGCCGGGACGCCGTCGGACGAGGAGATCCGCCGGCGCGTCTACGCCGGGCGGGTTGTTCTCGTCGTTCCGTCCCGCACGGACGCTTTCAACTACGTGGCGCTGGAAGCGGTGATGAACGGTTGTCCGCTTCTGCTGTCCTCCCGGACGGGGGCGAGCGAATTCCTCCGCCTCCACCACCCCCACCTGCAGCCGCCGCTGATGGATCCCGACGATCCGGACGACGCGGTCGTGAAGCTGCGCACGCTGCTGGAAACCTATCCGGCACCCGCGGTGTCGCTGCGACGCGCTCTGCGCGAGCGACCGCTGCCGAAGCCCCGGTCGATGTTCATGGATCCCATCTACACCTCTGAACCCGCGTCGTCGACCGATGGGCGGGACGCGGACGTCGCGTTGGCGCTCGCGCTGGGCCGGGAGGCATCGCTGCGCAATCCCGGTTTGTCCGCATTCCATTCCTCAGGACCGCGCACCCGGCCGGCGCGCGTGTCGTTGATCGTGCGTGCGCCCGCCGACCCGAATCGTCTGGCGCCTCTGCTTGCCAATCTTGCCCGGCAGACGCTTCCGGCTGTCGAGGTGCTGGTGGTCGATGCCGGGACGGAGCGGTATCGCCTGCTCCGGGACATCACCGGCAGTCTGTTCCCCGGGGCCAGGATCCTGTGCGCACCCGATGCGGGCGGGTGCATCAATCATGCACTTGGGCTGGCCGGGGGTGAGTGCGTCGGTGTCGTCGCCGCCGGCGACCGGCTTGCCGCAGACTGGCTCGCCGCTGCCGTCGCTGCGCTGGAGGCCGCGCCCGACGCGGTGGGTGTCTACCCCGACTGGGCGTTGATCGACGAGGTGGGCGCACCGGTCGGCCGCTCCCCGGATGAAGCGTTCTGTCGTGCACGAATGCTGACGGAACACCGGTGTCTGCCCGGGCCGGGAGCCATCGCGCGCGGCAGTGCAATGACGCTGGTCGGAGGCCATGATCCCGCATTCCGCTTCCTTGCCGATTTCGACCTGTGGCTGCGCATCAGTGGCGAAGGCACCGTGATCCGGGTGCCATGGATCGCTGCCCGGCGGCATTCGGAGGATCACGGGCCCGCGTCGCCGGATGTCCTCGGCGTGCTGGCGGCAGAGCACGTGGACCTGGTGGAACGATTTGCGCAGGATCCGCGCGAGGCCGGACGCTGCCGGAATCTTCTGCCGGCGGCCCGTGCCGCGGCCGGCACGGCGGCCGCGCGGACGCGCACGGAATGGGCGTCGGTGCCGCTGTCGTTGCTGGGCGGCTCCTTCGGCTGGGCGGAACGGGCCTGGATCGCCCGGGCAATGACAACAGCGCCGACTTAGGCTATCGGTTCGCTCCACACGAACAGAGCGGGATTGATCCGACGTGAGCGATCCGGGCAGCCGCCCCATTGTTGCCTTCGACGGCACCGAATCAGTCACCGGACGGGCGATGCTCACCGTTTCGGCACTCCACCGGTGTACGGACTGGCTTCCCCTGGTGCGGCCCCGCTTCATCGACGTGACGGACGAGAACGTCGTGCTCGCCTGTCAGGCGCTGCGTTGGGAGCTGGGGGTGGAGATCGAGGTGCTGCCACCGTCCGGGATGCGGGCGCACCCGCCGCTCCGGGGGGCGCACCTGTATGCCGGCATCGCCTTCCGCTCGGCCGGCCACATGCGGCTCGTCGAGGCAGCCGCCCTGTCGGTCCCGGTCATCCTCGCCATCCAGTTCCCGGAAGAAGCCTGGTGTTCGCGCTCGGTCATCCTGCATGAAGACGCCGCCTTCGATCCCGGCATCTTTGCCACCCATCTTCACGATGCGCTTCGCCAATGGCTATAGAATCGCCCGAGGGAACCGTCCCTTCGCTGCGCGGCACCCCGGTGCGCGGTCCGCTGATCCTGGTGGTCGCGATCGGCGGCAGCATTCACACGTCGCGCTGGCTGAACATGATGCGCGGCCAGGGCTTCCGGTTCGTGCTGGTTCCGATCTACCGGGAGACGCTGGTCGAAGGACTCGAGGGGCCGCTCATCCGCGATGCCGCCGACCTGGACAAAGTAACCGATCGGACCTTCGGCGTGTTCGACCTCCAGTCCGTCGACGCGGACGAGGTGGAGCGGACGGACCGCGCATCGGGCTATGTGCCCTGGTCCTCGTCCCAGATCCCGGCGGGAAACCTCATCCGGCCGGCCCATCTCGCCGCGGCGATCAACCGCCTGACACCGGCCATGGTCCATTCCATGGAAGTGCAGTACGCCGGCTATCTTTGCGCGGCCACCAAGCGGTGGATGCAGGGCGCGTTTCCTCTGTGGCTCCTGTCGAACTGGGGCAGCGATATCTATCTCTACCGAAAGATTCCCGAACATCAGCCCCGGCTTGCCGAAATCGCCGGCCTGATCGATGCATACATCGCGGAGTGCCGGCGCGACATCGGCATCATCCGCAGCCTGGGCTATCGTGGCCATGTTCTCCCGGTCGTACCGGCCTCCGGTGGCATGGACTTCGACGGCCTCCCGCGGCTGGAGGACCTGCCGCCCCCGTCGCAGCGGCGTGAGATCCTCATCAAAGGTTATCACGGCTGGGCCGGCCGATCGCTGCACGTCCTGAGCGCCTTGCATCTGGCCGCACCGGCGCTGAAGGACTACCGCGTGCGGATCATGCTGGCGGGCCCGTCGGTCAGGGCCATGGCGGAACGATTGGCGGAGTGGGACGGGCTGGACATTGCCTGCGATCCCTATCTGTCCGACCACAGGAAGGCGATGATGCGCCTTGGCCGGGCCCGCGCGGTGATCGGCCTCAGCATTTCCGACGGCATCTCCACCACGCTGCTCGAGGCCATGTGCATGGGGACGCTTCCGATCCAGAGCGACACGTCGTGCGGTTGCGAATGGGTGGTGCCGGGGCGGACCGGGCTGCTCGTTTCGCCCCATGACGTTGCCGGCCTGGCGAACGCCATCATCCGCGCCGTGACCAGCGACGAACTGGTGGACGCCGCCGCGACGGCCAATCGGCGCACCGTCGAGGCGCGGTGGAACGCCGCGATCAATGCCGGCGTCATTGCCGACGCCTACCGTGCCCTGCTCCGACCGATAGCCGGCGGCCTTCCTCCCTGCTGATCCCCCGCATTGCCCGTCCTTCGGCCGGCCCGGCATTCCGCCACTGTGCTCCGCTCCGTCCCTTTCCTCCCGAGTGTACCGATGTCCGAAATCCTGGTCTCCGTGGTGATTCCCGTCCTGGACGAAGCGACCCGGCTATCGAGAGCGTTCGACAGCCTTCTCATCCAGACCTGCGGCCCGCTTGAGGTGGTCGTCGTCGCGACGGAGGCGTACGCACCGAGTGTGGGCGAGCGGTTGAGCGTTCACCGGCACCGCTTCCGCCTGGTCACGGTTGCCGACAGTGCGGATCGCGCGTTGGCACTGGCGCGAGGCTTCGCGGAGTGCCGCGGCACCTGTGTGAGTTGGCTCTCACCCGACGATATCTGCGACCCGCGCCGATACGAGGAGCAGATCGCGGTGCTGCGGCAGGATGGGTGGGCGGCAGTCGCCTGTTGCAGCACCCATCGGATGAACCGCGAGGGGCGCATCAGCGGCATCAACCCGATCGGGGAGGTTGGCGGCTCGGCCCTGTGGAGCGTGCTGGCCGGCACGATCGATCCGACGACGCTGCTGGTGCCGCGCACCCTGCTGGAGGAGGTTGGCGGCATCGACACCCGCTTTCCGCTACTCCATGAACTGGATCTGGCGGTGCGCCTCGCCGGGCGCCATCCCTTCAAGGCCGTCCGCGCCGCGCTTCTGCGCCGCGCCGAGACTGCCGCTGCGGTATCCGGCGAGGTGCTGCCCGAACTCGAGCGCATCTGGGACCGTCTTCTGGACCGGTCCGGCCCGGAAGCGATCGGCGCCCAGGCGTCGTTCGCGCTCACCGCATTCGGCCGGGCCTGGCGGTGCTTGCTCGACCGCCCGGTGCCGGGCGCCCGCAGGCGGCTGGTGGCGCTTTCCGGCGAGCGGTTCGATGCGGGGGACCTGGCTGTCGGTGTGTTGACGGACAGCCGCCGCGGCGCGGGTGACGGGACGGCGCCGGCCGTACGCCTCGGCGTGCCCCACGCCACCGTGGTTCCCATCGACTCCCCGCCGCGCAGCATCGCGGCAGCGGCCGCCGACCTGCTGACGCAAACCCGGGCCTCACGGCTGACGCTCGTTGACGGATCGGCGCTGCCGGCGCCCGGCATCCTCGCGGAACAGATGCTGCATGCCGAAGCCTTCAATCTCGACGCCTGCCTCCCGGACGCGGAAGACGATCCGTTCTCCGTCGCGAACAGGCGGTCAACCGTGGTCGGTACCGTCTTTCGCCGGTCTGTTCTGGAGGTCGTCGTGGCCGAGCTTGCCAACGGGGAGGCACGGTTCTGGACGGCGTTCCGTCGGTTGGGGCGGGTGGGCGCGCTGCCGCGCGACCCTGGCCGTCCCGGAGCCGTCACAGAGAATCCGGCCGCTTTCGCGCCGTCCGCGACCGTCGTCCACCTGGTCGATCACGATTGGTACCGTGAGGAATACCCGGACGTCGCGTCGGCAGGTGTCAATCCGACCGAACATTATTGGACGTTCGGCTGGCGGGAGTCCCGGGATCCGAATGCCTGGTTCTCGACGAGCTACTATGTGCGTGAGAACCCGGACTGCGCGGATGCGGGACGCTGCCCCCTCGATCATTTCATCCTCGTAGGCGCGGCCCTGGGACGGCGCCCGTCGCCGCACTTCGACATCGCCTGGTACTCGCGCCGCTATCTCGGGTCGGACATCCCCACCGCCCGCGCTCTTCATCACTTCCTGACCGAGGGGATCGGGAAGGGGTGCGTGCCGGACCCCGTTCTCGACACCGCTGCGGTCGCGCAGGAACTGGCGGCGGCGCCGGCCCGGAACCGTCACCGGCACACGCTGTCCATGATCGCACGGGCCCGCATCTGGGAAGTGCAACTCGCCGAACTCGTCGATTCGGATTGGTACCGCTCCGTCCATCCGGACGTTGCGGCAGCGAACGTCGACCCGGTGTCCCATTACCTGACCTACGGCTGGCGTGAGGGACGGGATCCGAACCCGTGGTTTTCGACACGCTATTATTTGTCGTCCAACCCCGACCTTGCGTGGCGCAACGTGTGTCCACTTCTGCACTTCCTGCGCCGGGGCGCCAGCGAAGGCCGCCGCCCGCACCCGGAGTTCGACATCGGTTGGTACAGCAACCGCTATCTTGCCGGCGCGCCGCCGAGCGCCGAAGCCCTGGTGCATTTCGTAACGATCGGGCTCGCGGCCGGAGCCGTCCCGTCCCCCTTCCTCGATCACGTCTCGGTGCGCCGGGCGGTCCTGGCCACCCCGCCGGGGGAACGGTCCGCCTGCCTGGTCCGGATGCTGGCCTTCGACGCAGACACCCGCCATGGACCTTTGGAATGGCGGGAGGCGGACGCGGACCTGTGGCCCGTGTGGCTCCGGCGCGGCCAGCCGGACGGGGTGACTCCGGTCATCATTCACTTCGACGGCCGGTCGGAAACGTCATGGCATACGGCGCAGGCGGCATCCCGCGTCCTGCCCATGGAGGAGGCCGCAATCTACCTTGCCGACCATGGTGACGGCGACGCCCTTCTCGGGAGCTTCCATCCCGGCGCGCCGTCCGTCCTGCGCCTGCGCCTTCCCGACCAGACCGCCGTTCTGAAGCGGTTGTTCCCGGCCCTGCGGTGCCGGCGCGCTGCCTCCGTCGAAAGCACCGGCGCCGACGGGATCGTCCGGCGCGCCATCCTGGCGGCAAAGCTGCCATTGTACCTCAACGGAGCCGACCGGCCGCCGGCGGTGTGAACCCGGCCGCCGCGCGAACCCGGTCGGGTTCAGAATGCATCGTCCCGGCCGCCGCGATCCGGTGCACCGGCGAACCGCTCGAGCAGTTCGCGCGCCCGTTCGTCGCCCCGTTCGGCAGCGATTGCAAACAGCCGGCGTGCTTGCACGGGATCCCGGTTCGTCCCGTAGATGCCGTAGAGCTCGCCGAGCGCCGTCGCCGCCCGGACCTCTCCGGCCTCCAGCGCCGCCGTGAACCACCGCTCGGCCCGGGTGTCGTCGCGCTCCACGCCCAACCCCTGCATGTAGAACCGGCCGAGGTTGACCCGGGCCCCGACAACGCCCTGCTCGGCCGCCGGAATCGCCCAGCGGACGGCCTCGCGGTAATCCGGTGTGCCCGTCGCCTCACCGCTGGCGTAGAGCGCACTCAGCCGGAACTGGGCGGTGGCGTTTCCGGCTTCGGCCGCCATCCGGAAGCAAGTCAGTGCGGTCTCCCGATCCGGCACCCCGTCGAGGCCGACGAGGTGCAACTCGCCCATGTTGTGCAGGGCATCGGTGCTCCCCTGGTCCGCCGCCGCGCGGAACCAGCCCACGGCATGCTCGGCCGAGCGCTCGACCCCGTGGCCGGTTGTGTAATGGGTGCCGACCGCGAGCTGCGCTTCGAGGTCCCCCTGCGCGGCCGCCCGAAGGCTCCACCGGAAGGCTTCGACGGCGTCGACCGGCACGCCGCGTCCCGTAAGGTGGAGCTGGCCGAGGATGCGCTGGGCGATGGCGACTCCCGCCTCGGCAGCCTTGCGGTACCAGTGGGCGGCTTCCATCAGATTGGGCAAATCGGCCTGCACGCCGCGTTCGTGGAGGGCGGCAAGGTCCATCATGGCCTCGACGTCTCCCTGGTGCGCGGCTTTGCGCAGCCAGCTCTCCCCCTGGACGAGGTTCGGCTGCACGCCGATTCCCGCGATCAGGCAGCGGCCGAGGTGGCGCTGCCCGGCGACGCTGCCGAGAACGGCAGCCTTGGCAAAGCAGATTGCGGCCTGTTCACTGGATTGTGGCCGTCCGAGCCCATGCGCCCAGATCCGGCCGAGATAGAACCAGGCCGTCGCGTTTCCCTGCGTAGCAGCCTTCTCGAACCAGACGAACGCCTCGTCGTAGTCCGCCTCACCCAGATAGCTGCCGGCGAGCAGCGTGCCCAACCCGAGTTGGCCCTGGGGATTTCCGGCTTCGGCGGCCAGGCGGTACCAGCGCTCGGCCGCTTCGTAATCGGGGTCCGCCGCACCGAAGGCGAAATGATTGCCGACGAGCGCCCGGGCCATGGGACGCCCCTGCTCCGCCGCGGCGAACGACCAGCGCAGGAACTCCTGCGGATTGGGGTCGATCCGCAAGCCCTCGGGGAACAGCGAGCGCAGGGCCGGATCCTGCTCGCGCAGCCCCGGCGGCTGGGAGCGCCCTTCCGCGTGCAGGATGGCCAGCCGCTCCTGGGCGACGGCATGCCCTTGCTCTGCGGCGCGACGGTACCAGACCAGGGCGTCGATAGCGCTCGCGATCGCCCCTTGCCCGGTCTCGTAGAGCAGGCCGAGACGGTACTGGGACTCGGCATGGCCGGCGGCGGCGGCGGCTTGCCAATGCCGGAACGCGGCCTTGTGGTTGCCCTTCGCGTGCTGGCGGAGCCCCCGGGCGAAGCGGCGGGCGGGGCGGGACGGGTGCAAGCGGTCGGCGAGGGCGCGGAGCAGGTCGCCGATCCGCCGGGAGGCATCCCGTTTTCTCGAGTCACGGTTCACGCAAGCCTTCCTGCACGCTGACCATCGCCTTCTCCACAAGATAGGAAATGATCGTCCGCGTGCCGACGACGATATCGGCGGTCACCGGCATGCCGGGCACCAGCCGGAAGTCGTCGGGGACGTTGCGCAGGCTCACCTCCCGGAGATCGACCCGGGCGCGATAGAACGGCTCGGAGGATCGGACGCCGTCCTTCTGTGTGAAGGAGTCCTCGCTGATCGTGCTGACGACGCCCCGCCCCATGCCGTGCTCGACATAGCGGTAGGCGTCGAACTTCAACTGCACGACGTCGCCCGGTTTGACGAAGCCCTGGTCACGGGCGTCGATGTTCGCTTCGATCTGCAGGGCTGTGTTCATAGGAACAAGCGTCATGATCTTGTCTGCCGTCTGAACGATCGAACCGACGGAGAGCGGCGCCACGTCCAGAACGACGGCGTCCTCCGCCGCGCGCATTTCCACCAGGTCGTGCCGTCTGGTCGCTTTGGTCAGTTCCTCGTTGATCCGGTCGAACTCGACCTGCTTGTCGGCCAGTTCCTTGATGATCTGCGACTGGCGCTGCTGGATGTAGACGTCCTCCTCAGCCTTCAGCGCCTCAAGGTCGTGGGTGGCGGTCAGGACGCTGGATTCCGCGGCTGCCAGATTGCGTGAAGCCTCGACCCGTGCGTCGCTCGCCAGAAGCGAATTGAGGCGGCTGCCGACCTTGTTCTGCTCGAGTTCCTGCCGCATATCCGCAACCGCGCTCAGGAGCTGGAGCCGCCGTTTGTAGTGCACGACATCATCACGGCTTTGCTGCAGACTGGCACGCGCCACATCCTGCTTCTGGCGCAGGCTCATCATCCGGGAATGGAACTCCGACTGCCGGGCCTGCCAGATGGCCGCCTGCAGCCGGGTATCCGGGTTCCCCTCGACCATCCGGTAGGGCTTGTCCTGAAGCTCCATCTGCAACCGGTCGATCTCGGCGGCCAGACTGCGGCGCTTGCGTTCGAACTGGGCCATGTCGGCGGCCGAAAAGGTCGGATCGAGGGATGCGAGAAGCTCGCCCTTGCGGACGACCTGACCTTCCTTCACGCGTATGTCGCGGACGATGGAGGTTTCCAGCGGCTGCAGGCTGAGGGCGGCGCTCTGCGACACAACCTGGCCACGGGCAACCACCACGCGCTCCAGCTTTGCGATGCTGGCCAGGGAGAGCAGGCCTATCAGCAGGCACGCCAGCAACCACACCGTCAGCCGGGCCGCCAGCGGGTCGGACCCTCCGATGATCTCGGACGTCTCCGACTGGAAATCGATGATCGTCTGCTCAGAATGCTGCTTAGCCATGCGAGACCCCAACCGAATTGGTGGCGAGGAGGGTCGTTTCCGAAGAGAGATGGCGATTCTGCTGAAACCAGAGGTGACGGTAGATGTCGCAGGTCCGCAACAGGCTGTCATGGCGACCGGTAGCGTAGACCTTGCCTTGCTCCAGAACGATGATCTGGTCGCAATCGAGCAGCGATGCGAGCCGGTGCGAAATGACGATGACGGTGCGGCCGCGGGCGATGCGCTTCAGATTGTTGTTGATGATCGCCTCGCTGTCCGGATCCAGGGCACTGGTCGCCTCGTCGAAGATCAGCAGCGCCGGGTTGCCGATCAGTGCGCGGGCGATCGCCAGTCGCTGGCGCTGACCACCGGACAGGTTCGCCCCCCCTTCCTCGATCGGCGTGTCGTAGCCGCGCGGCAGGCGGTCGATGAATTCCTCAGCGCCGCTCAGCCGTGCTGCCTCGATGACCTCGTCGAAGGTGGCGCTGGGTCGTGTAATCTTGATGTTGTCGCGGATGGTGCCCCGGAACAGGAAATTGTCCTGCAGAACCACACCCAGGTTCGAGCGCAGGTGGTTCAGGTCGAACTGCCGCAGGTCGATGCCGTTGAGCTTGATGAGCCCGTCGTATGACTGGTGAAGTCCCTGCAGCAAACGGGTGATGGTGGTCTTCCCGGAGCCGCTGCGTCCCATGATCCCGACGATGCTGCCGGGCTCGATGGACAGCGAGACACCGTCGAGCGCGAAGGGAACGGCACCCGGGTAGCGGAAGCGGACGTCCGTCAGCGTGATCGCGCCGGCGATGGCGGGGCGGACACCGGCGCCCGCCTCCTGTTCAGGCCGCTGGTTGACCACGGAGCCGACCTGGGCCATGGCGCCCCTCACCTCCTCGATCTGCTGCAACAGGGCGACGATCTGCATCAGCGGTGCCGTCGCCCGCGACGCCAGCATCGAAAACGCAACGAGCGTGCCGGCCAGGATCGTCGACTGCTCGGTGATGGCCAGGTAGGCCCCGAGCATCAGGACGCCGGTGTAGATCAGCTTCTCCAGCGGCTGCAGGATGGTCTGGGGTTGATTGCCGAGTTGCATGAAGGCGGTCTTCGCGCGGACGGCCTCGGCGACGCGGACGTCCCACCCGAGCTGCTTGCGGCCCTCCAGTGCCAGCGACTTCACGGTCCGCATCCCGTGGAGCACCTCTATGAGAAAGCTGCCCTTCTCGACCTCGGCCGCGATCACCCGCTGCTGGGCAGCCCCGAGGGGCCGGAAGTAGAGGACGACCACCAGGCACATGAGCGCACCGATCCCGAGCACGACGAACGTCAGACCCGGGCTCAGCACGAACATTGCGGGAATGATCACCAGCAGAGTCATCAGGTCGAGCATAACGCCGAAGACCTGTTCGGTGATGAAGGAGCGGACGCGCCAGATCTCGTTGATCTTGTAGCTGACCGTGCCGGTTGGCGTCTGTTCGAAGAAGTCCATCGGCAGGCGCACCAATCGGTTGAAGACCGCGGTGTTGATCCGCGCGTCGACCCGCGCCGTGCCGATCGACAGCAGGTGACGGCGCAGAAAGCCGAAAAGTGTGTCGAACAGGATCAGGAACAGGATGCCGCCAATCAACACCTCCAGGGTCGATACCCGCTGATACACCAGTACCCGATCGACAACCACCAAGTAGAGGAACGGCGGGACAATGGCAAAGATGCTCATCATCATTCCAGCGATCAGAACCGATCGGAAAATCTTGCGGTCCCGATAAATCTGTTGGAATAGCCACGGAAAGCCGAATGGACGGTCGTCGATGTCTTGCTTGTGGCGGCGCTTCACGAAGATCGCCTCGCCGTCCCAGGCTGCGGCCAGACGCACCTCGTCCACGGCGATGCAGGTGTCGTCGGGCTGATGGGGACTGCGCAGCAGGACGGTGTCACCGCGCCCGGCGTTGCCGGGCTCATACTTCACCAGCACCATGGCGCTGCCGTTGCGCATCCGCAGGACGACGGGTAGCGCCTGCCCGAGCCGGGCGAGCTGCCGCCACGTCAGACGGGTGGTCCGGGCGACCAGCCCGTTTTCGTTGGCGATCCGGACCACCTTGCCGGAGGTCAGATCACCGGAGTCAAGAGCATAGTCTCTATCGATCTGCTGGGGTGAAAGATCAATCCCATGCTCCCGCGCGACCATTTGCAGCGCAATCAGCACGGAGTACTTTATGTCCTCGTCATTCTCCGCTTGGAGAGCGTCGACTGTGCTGATCTTTGACATAATCTCTGCCTTGGCGTGGGCTGGATGAAGAACGTTAAGTAGATGCGGCGACTGATGGCATGGCTGCTGCCCCGGCGATGACGCCGGTTCCACCCCCGCTCCGGGCCGGTCGTCGACTGTCTCCGGTCACCGGGGCCAGATAGCCATCGGGATAGAATGCCGCGGCCGGGTCCGGCGGCGTCCCCGCCGACGGTGACGAGGGGCGGCCCTGCACCGACGCATGGATGGCCAGGAACAGCGAAATCCAGGCATCGGGAGCGCTGTCCCAGGGGATCAGCCAGGTCGCGGGACGGGCTGAACACCGTTCCGGGACCGAGCCGATCGCTCCGGCGGCGATCGGGTAGCTGAGATCCATGACCCGCCCCAGCGCGTGCAGTGCCACCTCCGGGGCCTGGACGGGGAACCATGCGACGTGCGGCGCAAGACCGATCATCGCCGCGCCGAAGTCATCGGGATCGACCGGCCCCCGCAGGTCGAGGACGTTGGCGCAGGCGTGCCGGTCCCTGACCGGCACCGCCATGTCGCCCAGGACGTGGATGCGGATGGGAAGCCCGCGGTCGCGGATCACCCGTGCCACTGCCAGGACCACGCTGCGTCCCTCCCGCTCGCCGGTCGGTCCGGCGACGACCACCCGCAATGATTCGTGGTTGCGCACCCGTGGCACGAAGACGTGCCGTGTCCGATTCGCCGGGCGCGGAACGGGTGGCGCGGGAATGACGGTGATGTGCGGGTGCATTGCCGCGACGGCATGGGCAAGCGCGCGCGAGCCGGATATGATGCGGCTCGCCTTCAGGAGAAGCCCGGGAACCAGCGGCCTGACCATGCCGCCGTCGGGCGCGATGGCCTTCTGCGGTCCGACGAACCGTCCATCGGCGCCGCACAGGTTGGGGTCCCGGGCGACCAGATGGTAGTCGGTCAAGGTGACGTCGTAGGGAACCCCCAGCGTATCGAGCAGCGTTTCGACCACATCCTCCACCCCCAGCGCGTGGTGCACGTCGGCACGAGCGATGCCGATGGCGCGCAGCAGACCGACCAGCGCGTCGAACTGGCCGGGAAGGTCGAAGCGCAGCCCGGATCCCGCGTTGCCGGGCACTGTGGACAGGAACAGGCGCCCGCCGCCCGGCAGGTGGAGAAACAGGCACTCCGCCCGGCCTGCGACGGCGGCGGCCAGGGACCGGGTGTGTTCCGCAGGATCGGCCAGGTCGAGCCGGCCGATTATCAGGATGACCGGATACGTGCTTGTAAGCAGGTAACGGACGGCCGCAGCGGCCTCGCTGTGAAGCGACCGATCGTACGGCACCATGGAGCCGCCCTTCAGGGCTTCGGCCAACAACGCGGCGGATGCTGCCGCGGCACCGGCCGGTGGTGCGTATTCCGCGATGGTAAGGCCGGACAACGCCAGGTCACCGGCGCGAAGCGCCGCGCAGGCTGCAGGCACGGCATCGCGCCGCAGCACCAGCCCGTCCAGGGGCGAGCCCCGTGTGCCATGGTCGGAGGGCCGGGCCGCGTCGGCCCGGGACCATACAAACTCCTCCAGGCCGGCGCACAGAAGGGTGTTCGCTGTGGCGTCGTCGCCGGAAAGGAATGCCAGGACCGGTTGGGCGACGGTTTCCGCCGCATGCGCCACCACCGCCGCCCAGTTCGGGGGCTGGAGCGGTGCGGCCGGTTCGTACGCGACATGGACGATGTTGTGCGGCCGCGGGCGGTTGCTCCGGAGTGATTCCGTGGTCGCGGCAAAGGAACCGTGGCGGGGTGCGACGACAATCGCAGCGCACGGCACCGCTTCGAGCAGCGGTGCCGTGCGTTGCGCGAGGAATGCCTGGAAGCCGGCCAGCAAACGCCAGTGCCTCTTGAGCCGCAAGAGAAAGCGCAAAGGCGAACCTTCGTACGCCTGCATCTCCGCGTCGGTCATCTCGTCAACGAAATGTGTGAACAGGCGGCTGGTCTGGTCGAGATGGCTGCGGTGACGCGATCCCTGCCCGGGATGGTTGCGGTAACTGACGTGTGTTCCGGGGCTGCGGACAAACGGCACTGCACGGGCCATCCGGAACCACAGCTCATAGTCCTGGGTCACCGGCAGGCCCGGCGCGAAAACTCCCACCCGCTCGAACACCTCGCGCGGGATGAGCATCGCGCAGCCGTTCAGAATCCCCGTAAAGACCCCGTCGAGCGGGCGCGCCAGGAGATCGGTATCCGCTGCCGACACTTCACTGAGGCGATTGCCCGACTCGTCGATGACCTCGTAGGCGCCGTACACCACGCACGTGCGCCCGAATTGTCGCCATGTCGCGACCTGCACCTCGATCTTCTCGGGCTTGTAAAGATCGTCATGGCTCAACCAGCAGAACAGTTCGCCTCTCATCTCGGCGATGCCGCGGTTCAGAGCCGAGGCGACGCCGCCGTTGTCCTGGCGGACATATCGGATCTGGTCCGAAAAGCCGCGTGCGACCTCGGCCGTCATGCCGTCGTCGATGGAGCCATCATCCACGACGATCACTTCGATATGGCGATAGGTCTGGCCGAAAACGCTGTCGATCGCCGTAGCCAGATACGCCGCACCGTTGTAGACCGGTATGACGACGGATACGAGCGGCTGCTGATTGGTCATGAACGCACCGGATTGACGCAAACGACAACGGGACGGTCCGGGCATCCGCTTGCACCGGTCCGCCGGACGCCGGCCCCGTGCTACCCTCTGAACCCGGCAGCACCCGGTCCGGCCACGGTCGCGTGATGCCCGAGGACGATCCGTACCACCGTATCGCTGACGTTCGCCTTGCGATACGGATCGGACGCCTGCCAGTCGGGAGGCAAATCGAGCACAATGTCGGCGGCGGCGAGAATGCCGTCACGGGTCACGCCGCTGATGAAGTTGCTGCCGCATTCCACCGTCTCCGGCCGCTCGGTGGTGTCGCGAATGGTGACGTTGGGCGTTCCCAGGATAGCGCACTCCTCCTGGACCGTCCCGCTGTCGCTCAGAACGCACAGGGCGTTTGCTTCCAGCGCGACGAAATCGACAAAGCCGAAGGGGGGAAGAAAGCGGACACCGCCGTTGTCGGGCGCCAGCCCGAACGCCTCCATCCGCGCCCGCGTACGCGGATGCGTGCTGACGATGGCCGGAACGCCCAGGCGCGCCTGAAGGGTGGTGACCGAGTCGATGAGGGCGCGCAGCCGGTCTTCAACGTCGACGTTCTCGGCGCGGTGCATGGTCACCAGAAGATAGCGCCGCGGGTCGAGCCCCAGGCGATGCAATGCCTCCGCCTCGTTGATACGGGGCCGCCAGCGCTGGATCACCTCGGTGATCGGGTTGCCGGTGACGTAGATCCGGTTGTCGGGGAAGCCCTCCCGCAGGAGATGACGGCGGCTGTGTTCCGTGTAGGGCAGCAGAATGTCGCTGGAATGGTCGATGATCCGACGGTTCGTCTCTTCCGGTACGCGGTCGTCGAAGCAGCGGTTGCCGGCCTCCATGTGGAAGACCGGGATGGCCATCCGCTTGGCGACGATGGCCCCCAGCGCGGAGTTGGTGTCGCCCAGGATCAGGAGCCGGTCGGGTCGCCGCTCGGCGAATACCCGTTCGCAACCGACCAGAATCTGCCCGATCTGTTCGGCCGGAGACGCACCCCGGACGCCGAGGAACTCGTCGGGGGCCCGAACGCCCAGTTCGGCAAAGAACACGTCGCTCAGCGACGCGTCGAAGTTCTGCCCCGTGTGCACCAGAACGTGGTCGCACAGGCGGTCCAGTTTCTCGATGATCAGGCTGAGGCGGATGATTTCCGGGCGGGTGCCCAGGAGGGTGAGAACCTTCATCGCAGGAGTTCCGCTTCGAGCTGGGGGGCTTTCTCGATCAGAAGGTCACGCCGCCTGAGCAGGTCACGGACCTGGGTCGGCGTCATCAGCTCGTCGGCGGAGCTGTATTCGCCGCATAGAGGGGCTGCCGGGAGACCGTCGGGACGCAGTTCGGGAAGTCCGGGCTGTATGACGATGTACCCGTTCCGGTGGTGGTAGGCGCGCATCCCCTCCTCCTCCGAGACGAGGATCTCATGGAGCTTTTCGCCGGGACGGATGCCGATGACCTCCATAGGAATGGCCCGGTCACCGATGAGCTGCTCGGCGATATCGACCACGCGGGCGGACGCCACCTTCGGCACGTAGGTCTCCCCCGGTCCGGCCTCGGCGAGGGCTGCAAAGATGACGTCCACGGCATCGTCAAGGCTGAGCAGGAACCGGGTCATCTCGGTGCTCGTGATGCTCACCGGTTGCCCGTTGCGGATCTGCTCGTGGAACAGCGGAATGACCGACCCCCGCGACGCGAGTACGTTTCCGTACCGGACGACGACGAACCGCGTTCCCGGACAACCGAGGTTCGCCGCGATGAACAGGCGCTCCTGCATCGACTTGGTCATGCCCATGACGTTGACGGGCTTCACCGCCTTGTCCGTCGAGACGGCGACCACGGTTTCAACCGGGCGGCCCAGGTCGCGTATGGCGCGGATGATGTTCTCCGCCCCCCCGATGTTCGTGGCAACGGCTTCGGACGGAAAGTACTCGCAACTCGGGACCTGCTTGAGCGCGGCGGCATTGAACACGACGTCGATGTCGCGCAGGGCACCGGCGACGCTGTGCAGGTCGCGCACGTCGCCGATCCGGAATTGCAGCAGGTCCCTGGCCGCGCGGACCACCGGCAACTCGTCCGAAGAGCGGGCCGTGAGGTACCGCAGCCGCATCTCATGCTGCTTGGCTTCGTCGCGCGAGAAGACGACGACCTTGCGCGGCTCACCGGCGCCGCCCCTGAGAATGCGGTCGATAAGGGTCTTGCCGAGCGAACCCGTACCGCCGGTGATGAGGACGGACTTGCCTGTCAGCCCCATAGGTCGCGCTCCTCCCTGCGGGCATCCGCCAGCATCTCGTGCCAACCCGGTGGCCGGTAGCCGAACGCTTCACGAAAGCGGGTCGAATCAAGCGATCGGTCGATGACGACCGATTCGTCGGGAATGATGGAAATGGGATGGTCGTAGCAGCGCGCGAACAACTGCAGAAGGTCGTACTTCCCGATCGGTTCGCCCGATACATGGTAGAGGCCGGCGGCATCGGGGTTCCGGACGATGATCCGCTCAATGATCCGGGCCAGTTCGACCGACGTCACTCCCGAAAAGATGGCGTTGCGGTAACCCCTGACCGGTTCGTTCTTTGCCAGAAACCATTCAAGGAGGCTGAGCTTCGTCTTGAGCTCGCGTCCGACGATGGAGGTGCGAAGGGTCAGGCAACGCGGTCCGGTCACCTCGCCCAGCAGTTTCGTCATACCGTAGGTGTCCACCGGATCCGGCGTATCCTCCTCGCTGTACCGGCCCCGCCGCCCGGAAAAGACGCAGTCGGTGCTGATCTGGATGAACCGGGCACCGGCAACACCGCACAGCGCGGCGATCTGGTGCGGGGCGATGCTGTTGACGGCGGCCGCGTCAACGACCGCTTGCCCCGAGGGCCGCTGTTTCACCAAACCGGCACAGTTCACGACAACGTCCGGGCGAACCGCCGCAACGACGCGCGCGATCGCACCCAGATCGCGGATATCGACAGCCGTGTGACATCTTTCGGGAGAAATGGCCGGGTGAGTTTCTGTGCCCCTGATTGTGCAGTGGACTTCAAGGCGTTGCAAAAGATGTAAAAACAGCCGGTGGCCGAGCATTCCGTCCCCACCCAGGACCAACACATTCATATTGCACGCGCCTCTTATGCAGTACCAAGGTAGCACTCCGGACGTGACGGCATAACATAGTTTGACAAGCGAGGATAGTTCAATTGCGATATATCGTTAGCTTGGCTGTCTGCTGTGCCGGCACGGGAACCGTGGTGCCGGAGTATACTGTGGCGCAGCGACGGATGGTCGTGTTAAGGATTGGCAACGGGGGCACCCTATCGCTCTCGCAGGAGGGTCAACTCGCCTATGGCATCCATCCGCCTGGATGGCGTTTGCGTGGAGTTCACCGTGCAGCAGCACGGTGCGCAGTCCCTGCGCCAGACCATGCTGCAGACCATTGGTGTCGTCGCACGACGACGGCGCAGTCAGCGCGTGGTCGTACAGGCACTGAACACCGTGTCGCTGAGTCTCGATGATGGCGACCGCCTTGCGCTGGTGGGTGGGAACGGTGCGGGAAAGACCACCCTGCTCCGGGTTCTCGCGCGGATTTACGAGCCCCAGCGTGGGCGGGTCCGCGTCAAGGGGAAGGCGACCGCCCTCTTTGACGTCGGCTTCGGGCTGGACTGGGATTCCACGGGGTACGACAACGTCCGCATCCGTGCCGCGTACCTCGGCATCCCGCGCGCGGAGGTCGATCGAAAAATCGAGGAGATCGTCGCCTTCGCCGAACTCGGCGACCACATCCACCTTCCGATGCGCACCTATTCCGACGGGATGAAGCTGCGCCTGGCGTTCGCGACGGCCACCGCCTTCGATCCGGAGATCCTGCTCATGGACGAATGGATCGGGGTCGGTGACGCCCGGTTCCTCGAACGGGCGCAGCAGCGCGCCCAAGCCTTCATCGACCGCACACGCATCTTCGTCATCGCCTCGCACCTGGAGACCGTGCAGCGGGGTCTGTGCAACAAGGCTCTATGGCTCGACCGGGGCAACGTCATGGCGTTCGGCGACATCGACGAGGTTCTCGATCGGTATGCCGTCTGGCGCGGGGTGCCTCCCAACGGGACCACGGACGTTCCGCACGACCTTGCGGACGCGCGGAATGCGGTGCCGTAGGGAGGCGGCTATCCGGGCGCCGGCGTGCTTCACCCGATCAGCCCCGAACCTGTCGGCCAATGTGGCGATCCCGGGGGAATCCTGTTTAGATGCGCGCACCTCCGGACCCGGTCAGGGGCCGGGGACGTGCGGCGAACGGGCCCGGCCCAACGGCTCCGTTCCGGCCGCGGCGGCCGGCCGAAATCGGACGTCTCCACCTTCGTGATCGGAAATGGCCCCATGCAGTTGCAGCGCCAAGAACCCCGGGAAACCGGCACCGCGGTCGGCCGACCGGCCGCCGTGCTGGTCACCGGGGCGACCGGTTTTCTGGGTTCGCATCTTGTCGACCACCTTGAAACCGAGGGGCAGAGGACCCGATGCCTCGTGCGCCGCCCCGATGCGCTTCTGTCGGGATCACCGCGGGTCGCGCGCTGGCCGGGCGATGTCACCGACGCGAACAGCGTCTGCCGAGCAGCGGACGGCGTGGACACCATCTTCCATCTGGCGGGCACCGCCGCGGTCAATGGCGATCCGCAAATGATGAGCGCCGCCATCCTGGCCAACGTCGTCGGAACCCTGAACGTCCTGGAGGCAGCCCGTCGCGGCGGCGTGGCCCGGGTGGTGCTGGTGTCGTCCAGCCACGTTTACGGGTGTCCCGCCGGGCCGTTGGTGGGGGAGGGCGCCCCCCTCGCACCGCAATCGCCGTACGCGTCGACCAAAGTTGCCGCCGAGGCCCTGGCGCGGACCTACGATGCGACGCACGGGGTGGCCGTCACCATCGTGCGGCCGGCCAATGTCTACGGACCTCGCCAGACCGCCGATGCCGTCGTTCCCACCATCGTGCGGCAGGCTCTGCAACATCCGATGGTCTCTGTCCGTTCGCTGCGGCCGCGCCGTGACTTCGTGTACGTCACGGACGTGGTTGATGCGTTGGTGCGCGCCGCACGGCTGCCCCGTGCGGCGGGCCGGACGTTCAATATCGGATCGGGATCGGACGTGTCCATCGGCGAACTCGTCGCACGGACTCTGCGCCTTTGTGGTCGTCCCGACGACGTGCCGGACCTTGAGGGCGATGCGACGGACCGCGTCACCCTCGATAGCGGCTTGGCACGGTCCGTGCTGGGCTGGACACCGCAGGTGGCGTTGGACGAGGGCCTGGCCCGGACCATAGCGTGGTGGCGCGAGCGGTTGACCGCAGAGGGAGGCGGTGGCCCGCATGATTGAGCAGCCTTTGGTCACGATCGTCATTCCGGTCTACAATGGCGCCGATTATCTCGAAGAGGCGATCGACAGTGCCCTCGCGCAGACCTATCCTGCCGTGGAGGTGCTGGTGGTCGACGACGGGTCGAACGACGACGGCGCCACGGAGGCGGTGGCCCGCAGGTACGGCACGCGCATACGTTACGTGCGCAAGCCCAACGGCGGTGTTGCCAGCGCTCTGAACCGGGGCATCGAGGCGATGAGCGGCCAGCTGTTCAGCTGGCTCAGCCATGACGACCTGTACCTGCCGGACAAGGTCGCCCGCCAGGTCGAAACCATGGAGATGTTCGACCGTCCGTGCATCGTTATCGGCGACTTCGAACAGTTTGATGAGAATGGCAATCATCTGGCGGTGTATTCGCCGGCCGGCTGGAACCTGATCGCGCGCCCCCTTGACGGCCCGTTTCACGCGTTGATCAACGGATGCACGCTGCTCATACCGCGCTACCTGTTCCGCGAGGTCGGGGGGTTCGCCACGGGGCTGCCGACAACCCAGGACTATGAGCTCTGGTATCGGATGGCTTGTGTCGTTCCCTTTGTCCACTGCCCGGGGGTCGGGGTGCGCCAGCGCATCCACCCGATGCAGGGCTCCCGGCAGCAAGCGCACCTGGATGAGGCGGCGCGCCTCTATGCCAGCCTGATCGACCGTACGTCGGCGGCGACGATGCGTGCCTACGACGGATCCGAATTGCGGTTCCTGTGGCGCCTGCGCACCAATCTGGCCGCGTACCCGGGTGCCCTGGCCTATGCCGATTTCCGGATCGACAGGCTCATGCGGAACGTCCGGGTCACCGGCGTGGTACCGGACGGGCCGGACGCGCCCGCACGGGCCGTCCGGTTCGAAGCCTGTCTGAAGACTCTGTCCCCACATGCCAGAGTGGGGGTGATGGCCCGCGCCGGGACCGCCACCGGGACGCACATCGATCGCCTGGGCGACTTCTGTCCGGCCGGGCCGTGGGACGGGCCGGACGCCGTGCTCTGCTTTGCCCAAGAGGACCAGCCGTGCCGGGCGACCCTGCGATCCATGATCGGACGGCTGATCGACAGCGACGCCGGCATCATTGTGCCGCCGACGCAAGAGCCGGACGACTGGCCGTTCGGCGGTCTGCACATGCTCTGGAGCGGCATCGCCACCCTCCGGGACGCGGTGCGCGAAGACGGTGCGATCGACCGGGACCGTTTGGTGAACCGGATGCCGGCAGCGGCGGCAGACGCCCGGCCGGTTCCCTCCGACGTCCGGAAGGTGGCGCATTGCGGGGAGGTTGACGCGGACACGGACGCCGTCGATACCGCCATCGCGAACTGGGCTGGAAGCGGCCCCGCCCTATTGCTGCTGGTCGATGGCGACAGCGTGCGCGGGACGCACCATCTCGACCACTTGCTGGGGAGGCTTGCCGGCCGGGTGCGATGTCTGGTCGCCCGCACATGGCGGGACGGCAAAGGACAGGAGTGGATCAGCCTGCAGGCACAGCACAACACCGACCATTCCGGGCTCCGCTTGCCCCTGCCCGGTGCCGGCGAAACACTTCGGCGCGTAGCCGACGGCACCGGCGTCACGCGTGTCGACGTCCTGTCCACCCGAGGAATGGACGCCATCGCCGGGACGGTGCTCCCGGCACTCGCCCGCCCGTTCGACGTCACACAGCTCGATGCCCCCGCCGCCGTGTCATCGCCCTTGCTGCGCAATGCCCGGCGTGTGATCACCTTCTCGCCCGACATCGCCGACCGGGTGGACGCCGTGGCGGGACCCGCGCGGGCCAGCCGCTTTGTCCATTGGGTCAAGCCGATGCGGCACGTCTTCCGGCCGCGCGTCTGGCCCGGTGAGGCGTTGCGCGTCCTTCTGCTGGGGGATGCCGGCCAGCGTCAGGACGCTCGGACGATCGCAGAGGTCGCCTCCACCGTTGCCGTGCGTTGCCTTCCGATTCGCTTCCACCTGTTCGGCCGGTTGAACACCGAAGGGTGCGAGGACGCGGTGGTGCGTCATGAATGGGGCAACGTCGATCGCCTTTTCACCGCCGTGTGCGCCGCCGCCCCTCACGTCGTCTGGCTGCCGTTGCGCGAAGCGGAGGCCTGGAACCACGAATTGGAGTTCACGATGGAACTGGGGCTTCCGCTGGTCGCTGCCGGTTTGCCTGCGGTCGTGGAGCGCTGTGCGGATCGGCCGTTCACTTCGCTCGTGCCGACCGGCAGCCCGGCCGAGGTCTGGCTGCGTCACCTTCTCCGCTTCCACGCCGATGACGGGGAAGGGGCGCCTGCCGCCCGTCCGCTCCCGGCCCTCCCGCGCGTACCCGATCCGCCGCTGGCACTTGACGAGTATCTCGCGCCAACCTTCATCGGCCGCCGTGACCCGGTGACCGACGCTCCCGGTTCATGCCCGGCGGCGTTGTCGACAACGACCGGCGCGGCGTGAGGCCGGCTCCCTCAACCTGCGATTATGGACCCTTGATGTTTGCCGATTTTGACTCTCACCGGGCCGGTGACGGACGGCTTGCCTGGGACGACCTTGTGCAGGGCATCGGCTGCTGGCGCTTGTGGGGCGCCATGGCATGGCAGGACGTTCGCAACCGGTACCGCCGCTCCCTCCTTGGCCCTCTCTGGCTGACGTTGAGCACCGCCATCCTGGCGTGCAGTCTGGCATTGGTCTACGGTCGCATTTTCGGCATCAGCCTGCCTGATTATCTCGGCTATCTCTGCATAAGCTTGGCAGTCTGGTCGCTGATGTCATCGGCCCTTATCGACGGTTGCAACGCATTCCTCACTTCGGAACACACAATCAAGCACATAAAAATTCCGTATTTTGCCTATGTACTCCGATCCATCTGGAGAAACCTAATCATTTTCTTCCATAACATTATAGTGTTTGTGGTTGTTATCGCGCTGTTCGACGAGTGGCCAGGATTCATTGGTCTGTTGTTCATACCGGGTATCGCGTTGCTACTGATGAACATAGCTTGGATAAGCGTCTTTCTCGGAGTTGCTTGTTCAAAATTTCGCGATATCCCTCCGATCATGGCGAATGCGATGCAGCTCTTCTTTCTTGTCACTCCCATCATGTGGAAGCCGGAGGCGTTGGGAGACCAGCGCGAACTCATCCTCTTCAATCCGGTGTACCACCTTCTTGAGATATGCCGGGCACCGCTGCTCGGAACGATGCCGACAACGCTGAATTGGATGGTGTCCATCGCTGCCGCGTCACTCGGAACAGCAGTAACATTTCTCTTATATGCCCGTTTTCGTAGAATGATCGCCTATTGGTTGTAGGCTTGCCTCATGCGGCTCACGACGGCCCCGCCGAAGGCCGCGAATACTCTGGTGCGCCATACAGCGTTGTGCTAAGGAACGGCACAGTAACAGCACGGTGGACGATGTGCCGACGCCATGGGCATTCGCAACAGGCCATCCGCCCAACCCGGGCCGCACAACGTAAAGATGAGGCGTTGCAGTGGAAATCCTGGTGCGGGCTATGCATGAGCGGCAGTCCAGCCTATCCGATCCGGCATGGTCGTGCGCAGCAGCGCTCATCGGTTCCACCCGCCTTGATTGAATGCCGGCGCCCGCTCCGGGCCGCCGGACCGTAGCTCAATTTTGCCTCGCAAGGCGTCGAACGCAGCAATGGACATCATTTGGCACAACAGCGTGACCGGGCGGGAGTCATGCCCGGTTTGTGCGGACGGGGCGGCTAAACGGCATGTCCTCGATGCCATGCCGACGGGTGCGCCCGGTGCGGCCTTGTCGCTGCGCCAGTGCCAGGCTTGCGGATGCGGCTATTTCGCTGACGTTCTCCCGCCCGCTTACGAGGCGGAGCCCGACGATACGACGGCCTTGGATTTCTACCTGGAGCAGGGGGCCGGCGTCGACGTCATGGCGGCTCCTCTGGCAGCGATCGACCCGTCGACGGTGAACCGCTACCTGGAAGTGGGCTGTGGGTTCGGATTCTCGCTCGACTTCGCCAGGGCGGCGTACGGCTGGCAGGTGAGCGGTATCGACCCCGGTCGGAACGCCCGGGCCGGGCGGGACCTCCTGGGGCTCGACATCCGCTCGGAATACCTGACCGGTGATCTGCCGGAAACCGAACGCCCCGATCTGATCCTGTGTTCGGAGGTCCTCGAACACACCGAGCGACCCGACGCCTTCATCGGCGTCCTGCGCAAGGCGCTGAGCAGCGATGGCGTCCTGCTCCTGACCACCCCGAACATGGAGGCGGCATGCACCGGGACGCCACCGGGCGTTCTCCTTCCGTTGCTCAGCCCGGGGCATCACCTCATCCTGTACAGCCCCCGCGGTCTCGAGATGCTGCTGCGGCGTGGCGGCTTCGAAAGCGTTGCGATTGAGACGCGCGGAGCAACCCTGGTCGCCTGCGCCGCCGGACCCGGCCGCACGCCGGATCTGCGCCGCGGGTTCGACCGCGGGCTCTATCGTTCGTACCTGGCGCGGCGGTGTGCGGATATTGACGGCGCCACGCCGCTCGGCATCGGGCTGAGAGCCCGCCATGTCAAGGAACTGGTCAACGTCGGCGCGTTCGAGCCGGCCGCCGCCGCCGCCGCCGACCTGCGGACAGCGTGGGTCCGGGGCTGGGCGTCCGATCCGGCAGCCCCCGCGGCAGTGATGGCGGAGGAGGCGCCGCCGGAGGACCTCGCCGCATACCACCGCCGGGCCCCGTTCTGTGCCGCGAGCGCGCTCTATCACCTGGGCATGCTCGCTTGGCAGCATGCCGGAGACCTCGTCGCGGCGCGATCCTGTTTCGAAGCGGCGGCCCGGACCGGCGAACGTTTGCGGTTGCTGCTGCGGCGGATCGGAAGCGACGATGGTGAGACGGACCACCTGGTGTGGCGTGCCCGCTCCAATCTGGTGCGCCTCGCGGCTTGGACCGCTCCCGACACCGCACCCGCGTTGGCCGAGGCATTCGCCGGAGCGTGCGGTCCGTTGCTCAAGGAGCCCGTTCCCGCCGCTCTCGTGCACGAAACCCTGAGCGAGGTGTTCGTCACGCTGGTCAACAAGGGCCGGTATGAACCGGCCGAGCGCCTGTGGGCGCGTGTTCCCGTCGTGCCGGAGGACAGAAGTGGTCCGACCGATGCGTCGGTGAGCTTCGTGCGCGGCATCCTTTGCCTGAATGCTCGCCATACGCCGTCCGATGCGGCCGGTCACTTCGCGTGCGCCCATCGGATCAGCCGTCGTCTGGTCGAGGGCGGTGGTGGAACCGACACCCCGCTGATCTGGGAGGCATTGTACCATCAGGCACTTGCCTGGGTGGTGGCCGGCGATGCGAAGCAGGCCTCGTCTGCCATGGCGGATCTGATGAGCCTGCCGGGCCGCAACGGCCTTCCGCCCCTGGGCCAATCCGAAGAGACTCGGGCGCGCGCCCTCGCCCGAACTCACAACCTTCTGTGAAGAATCGGCCACAATGCAACGATCGCTCGGAGCGTACGTAATCTGGCTTCTTGCGCGAGCGGTCCGTGGTTTGCGCGCTTGGCTGCTGATCACGGCGTCGTACGTGCTTTATTGGTGCAGCTTTCTGCGGTTCGGCAGCTTCGTCGTTGCGCGCCATCCGGGTGCTGCCGATCTGGCGAATGCCCGCAGGGTCGCTGTGTTCGTCCATTACGATCGCTACGGCGTCGTGGACGATTACGTCTACTATTACTTGCAGTGCATCGCCAATGCGGGCTTCTGCATCGTCCTCGTCAGCAATTCACCTGATCTCCGCGCCACGGATCTGGCAAAGCTTCGGGAGCTGTGCGGCCTGGTCATCCTCCGTAAGAACGTCGGCCTGGACTTCGGGGCGTACAAGGACGGAATCGCAGCGATCCCCGACGTGCGGGCCCTGGACACGCTGATGCTCGCCAACGACAGCGTTTACGGGCCCATCCATCATCTCGGCAGCATGGTCGAGAAGATGGACAGCCAGAAGGCCGATGTCTGGGGAGCGACCGACAGTTGGGAGATAAAGTTCCATCTCCAGAGCTATTTCATCCTCTTCCATTCCAGGGTCCTGGCCTCGGATCATTTCGCCATGTTCTGGAAGAAGGTGCGGTGCGTCCAGTCGAAAGCCTGGGTGATCCGCAACTATGAGGTGGGTCTGACGAGGCACTTTCAACAGGGCGGCTTCCGCTGCCGCGCGCTGTTCCAGTACCGGGAGGTCGCAACCCGCATCACCGATGCCGTCATTGCCAGAAAGCTGCTCGACGGCGAGACCCTGGACCAAACCAGAAAGATGTATCTGACGAGGATACTGACCTCGATTGTCTCAGGGACGCCAATGAATGGCAGCCATTATTTTTGGGACTATTTGATAACGAGCATGGCATTTCCGTTCATAAAAAGGGACCTGCTCCACAGGAACCCGGTGCGGATTCCTTTCCTGACGTACTGGGAACAATTGATCAAAGACGCCAGCACCTATGATACCGATCTCATCCTTCGGCATCTTGAGCGCTCGTTGAAGAACCGCAGCGTGTAGTACAGCGGCCGCAAGGGTCGGGGCGAGTCGGACACGTGATGGTGCGGCATGGTTCGGGACACATCCGGTCAAGCCGCCGTCCCGGTCCGCAGCGCAGCGGCTCGGTCGTACATGGACAGGATCTTCGGATTGACCACCGCGTCCGACAGGCGGTCCAGCAGAATCCGGTCGTTATGCGCTGTGGCGCGGTCAACGAACGCGTCATCGATCAGTGCCCGCCGTACGGACGCCGCCAGCGTGTCAACATCGTCGGGCGGCACCAACAACGCGGAGTGGCGACCGGCCCATTCCCCCAGGCAGCTCGTATCCGACTGGATCGGCAGGCTTCCCATCAGCATGGCCTCAATGGCCGATGTACAAATTCCGTCGCTCAGACTGACGCCGATGGAACAGCGCGCAGCGCCGTGGACGCGCATCAGGTCCTCGTAGGGTAGGAACGGCAGGCGGGTCACGGCGATTCCGGTATTCCGCTCGAACGCGCCGAGGGGCTCGGCGATTGCGCCGTTCATCCCGAAAACCGCCACCTGAAAATTCCGCAGGTCGTCGCCAATGCGGCGCAGCGCATCAATGGCGGTCACCGCCCGGCCGACTTCCGTCTGGTAGCCTTTGATCACCACCAGGCGCCGCCGGGATGTCGGGCCGGGGCTGCGCAAAGCGCGGAACCACGCCAGGTCGAAGCCGCCGCCGATGGGCTGGATGGCCAGCGTGGTCCCGCGAAATCCATTCTTGCGCGCGAGGGCGGCGTCCCGTCCACATTCCGCGACATAGCCGTCAGCCGCCAGAAGCGTGGCTTCAATGGCGGCGCGGTAGGCGGGGTCGTGGCCGAAGAAATGGATGTCGCACCCCCAGTTGCTAACGATCCAGAAGGGAAAGGGACGTCGGCAAATGCTCCTGGCGACGAGCGTCAGGAAACCGGACTGGTGGAGCGAAAAGCTGTGCAGCACGTCGACCCCGAGATCGTCGATCACCTCGGCAAGCCACGCCGCCGTCTCCTCGGCATTGCGATTGAATATCGCCTTGCGGGCGACGGCCAGCAGAGCGCCCCGGGCCGGGTCGATGTGCGCTCCGGTGCCCCATCCACCGGCGGCTCTCGCTCGGGCTGAGCCGGCAGGGAACCGGTGCACCGTCACACCGGGATGGAATGGTTCCGAAACCTCGCTATCGCACAACTCGACCAGATGGACGTCGTGGCCGTGGCGCGCCAGAAGATTGACGTGGCGATCGCAATGGTTGCTGCGATAGGCTGCTATGCAGAGTATTCGCATTACAACACCCGACCAATGGTCGGCAGATCGAGAGGTGTGCGCGCCATCCTGCAACCGGCTCCCATCGGCAACTCGGCGAACAACCCCCGGAGTTCCGGACTGCGCGCGAAGTGGCACCGACCCGGGCGACTCCCAAGGGTTCCCTTCGGCATTCATCGCGCGCGGTGGACCGAGCCGTCAAGGGCCGTCCGGCATGGAGCCCGCTCGAAATCACCCCTCCGCAAACGCGGTACCGTTCAGTTCAGTGGTGCGGTGAGGATCGGTCCGGCGGCTCTGCGTACCCGGACTGGCACGCTGTTTATGGGCACCGCCGCCGTTCGTTCCGCAAGCACCACGCCGGCAGGGCGGACGACCGGAATGGAGACCGGGGCTTAACCCGCGACACCGACCGTTACCATGCAACCCGACGATGAGCCGCCCTCCCGCGATTCACAGGAAACCGGGAATTTTTCTGTACGTATCCAGGAAAGCTTCCCAGCTGTGCCGCTTCACGAGCAACGATTGAGCAGCCTTGACCTTGCGCTGGACAAGGTCCGGATCAGCTTCGATCTCCTTGAGAGCGTCCAGATACTCGTCCACGGCGTCCGGACCGGAGACCAGCCAGCCCGTCTCGTTGTTGATCAGGTCCGAAATTCCGCCCACGTTCGGAGCGATGATGGGCAACCCCATCGCTGTCGCCTCCAGCAACGCGACCGGCAGCCCGTCGTACGCTGACGTGTAGACGAATACGTCGCATTCCTTGTAGGGAATGTCGCTCAGATCGCTGAAGTAGCCACGGATGGTAATGTTGGGCAACTCGTGCAGGAAGCTCACGTCCGTGGCCGGAGCATGCTCGATCTGCGAGCCATAAAGAAGATACTGCCGCTCCGGTGTCCGGCTGGCAATCCTGCCCAGCACGTCCATGCGCTTCTCCGGGGCGAAGCGGCTCATCCAAAGCGCCTGCCGGAGGCCGGGCGGTCGCTCCGGCGACTGCAGGCCCAACGTCGTGTCATAGGGCGTATACACCAGATGGATCTTTTCCCGATCCTTTTGAACCATGGAAATGAGTTTTTCCAACGTTACCGGGAAACGCGTGTTGTCGACGATCACGCCGGACACGTAGTCCTTGCAATGATCGAACATGAAAGGAAAGCCGAAAGGACCATCCACATCGTTGAATCCATACCCGAAAATCGATGCGTAGAAGGCTGTTTCCCGATACAGGTACCGCGCCCTCTGGACCATCGCGACCCACCCGGACAAGGAGTTCATGTTGAAGGTGGTTTTCGGCTTTTTCTCCATGATGATGCGGTCGATCAGCTCGACGCGCTCGTGTGCGGCCAGGCTGTCGTCGTAATCCAGAAGCGACACCATGCGGAGTCCTTCCGGCATCTCGAATCCCTTCCGGCTCGGATAGTCGGTTCCGATGACCGCCACGCGGTCGATGCCCAGTTGCTCCGTCATCATTCGGAGGACGAACATGGCCACGCGCTCCGCCCCACCGGGATGCGCAATCCACGAAAGCAGCACCAGGTGCGTGATCGTTTCGGGAAGATCCTGAGTGACTTGCTTATAGACCCGCGCAAGCCTGTCGGCCTGGCCGGGGCCGGGGTCGTTCATAAGGTTGACCAGGCGCCAGGAGCTCGGGAACAGCCCGATGTCGATGAAAGCCGTCTCCTGCAGATCCCGGTGAATATGGCCGGGTAGCAGGCCGTATTCGCCGAGCTTGCGCCGTCCACCGGCGAGATACTCGTTCAGGGGGTTGAGGGTGGTGCCGGCGATGTCCGGCCGATCGCGAAGAAACCTCTCCGTGATGAAAAACGGCCCCGGATCCAGACCGTTCGGCGCCCCCTCGACAACGTAGTGCACCAGCGCATCGCCCGAATAGGCTACCTTCGCAATGTTGTGCAGGTAGATTGCCTGATTAAAGAAAGGATTCGGCTCGCGCCAGGGGTCCTTCGAGCCGATGCGGATATAATGTTCCAGCGGAGTCAGGCCCGACTTGTCCAGGCCCGCTACGTTGCGTGAGTAATGGTCCTCGTCGAAGAGGTAAGGATAGATCTCCAGCACTTTGCGCAGCAGACGCTGCCGGGCGAACTCGATGGTGTCGGCCGCTTCCTCCATGAGAGCGCACAGCACGTTGTTCTGTGCCACGGCGAGGGGAGCCGGGGGCAGCGCGGCCGGACGGGGCTGCCCCTCCGGCAAATCGGGCAGGTCCGGCAGCTTCACGGCCCGCAACGCCGTACCCTCGGACTGCTTCAAAGCCAGCATGCGTCCGGCGACGTCGTACCCGGTGTTGTCCAGCGTCTCGATGTACTCGAGGGTCATCGTAGCCAAACGGCCGCCACGGCGCCGGTTGGTGCCGTCCACGAGCGCGTCGACCAGGGCGTTTCGCGACGGACCGGCGGGCATCGCGGCGACGGCGACTGCTGCCGCCGCAGTGGCCGCGTCGACGTCATTGGTTGCCGCCGCCAGCGCACCCACCTGTTGCAGCACCGCCGCCGTCGGCTCCCCCCGTCGCAAGGCTGCCATCAGGATTGACAACGCCTTATCCGCATTGTTGCGGCGCAACTCCAGGTCGGCGTGCAAGGAGGCACAGGCGATGGCGGCGTGATCGGGCGGAAGCGACGTCATGAGCGCCTCCGCCTCGGAAATCTCGTGCGCGTTGAGAAGGAAGCGGGCCAGTTCGGCGCGCAGATCGGGAAGCACCTCCCCGCCGGCTTCCGCATCGGCCAGCGTCCGCTCGATCTGCTTCACGGCCGGCGCGAACTGCACTTGCGCGATCAGAACCTCGCTGTCCACCAAGCGCCAGAATGGCGTGTTGTACAGACTGCTCTGGAACAAACGTTCACCGGTCGCGGAGGGAACCTGCGCCGCGTCGTCGAGAGAGTACGGATAGCCGAACTTCACGAAATCGGAATCGTGCAGCATCCGAATGTGTTGCCGGGCCTCGATCGTGTAATGCGTGCGAAGGCATCGCAGCGCATCCGTGTGCCCTCCTCGCCGGCCGTCGGCGCCGCTCCCCTGGCCGGTCACCCGGGTGGCGACGTAGTCGAATGCGTTCTGGTACTGCTCGACGGCGCCGATGAAATGATACGGAACGTAGTCGAACAGCATCCATTCAGTCTGGGGGCTGAACAGCGGCTGGCGTTCGTGCCGGGGCTGCGTCGCAAGCAACGTTACGAACCGGGGAAAGTCAAGTTGGCTGTCCGCCGGCAGGCCCGAGAGCCGGCGGAAGGCGCGGCCGACAGCCGTATCCTGAACGATGTGGGTAAGATAGGCCGCCAGCATCCGCGTATAGGGATTGCGCGTGATGCTGAAGCGGAATCCGGCCTGAAAGCCGCTGACGAAGGTCATCAACTCGGTGCCGCCGATCGTGACCCAGGGCGAGTTTCCGTCCACTCCCCGCACCGCAGCCTCGGAGGGCGGGGCCTGCCACCATTTGCCGTGCGCGTGTTCCAGCTCCCACAGCCGCCACAACGTCTCCGTCGCGGCGGCATGGGCAACGGGGACAAAGACGTAGTTGCCCCTGACGCTGACCCGGAAGGCCGACCTGAGATGCCGGTAGCTGAAGTAGGAGGGGACGCTCATGTCGGACCAAGTTCCTGACCGTTGCGAAGGGCGTAGCACGTGATGGGTACGGTTCCGCGGCGACGCGTTCTGCCGTTTGCGTTAGGAACCGGCGGGCGCAGCAGCGGCTGACGCCGGGGGCGCATCCTCCGTCACGACCGACGGCAGCGGGGCCGTGCCGGGCCGGTCCAGCGGCGCGGGTCGGAGGTCCGGCGGGGCCGGGCCGAAATTTATCCGTGACGGCGGCGCATCCGGCCGCAGGCCCACATAGGTTTCCGGAACCACCTTGTGCAGGATGCCCTGGGCAAGGGTTTCGTTGCCCCAGTACCATTCGCCGCGCAGATAGCCCCGGATCACATCGTGGGTGCGGAACGGATAGCGGCGGTACAGTGCGGTATCCGCAAAAGCGGCGTAGGGATACGGGGGGGTCCAGAAGAAGGTAGCCGGCTCCCGGGGCGCCAACTCATGGTCTGCGTACTCGCGCAGGACGAACGTGTCTCCCAGGATGAGGCAATGCTGGGGATGCCAGACCACGTCGGGACGACCATCTCCCTCCGCCGCCGCCACGGCCCGGTTCAGCCAGTCCGGGCCACAGATGTCGCCCGCGTCCAACCAGGCGATACGCTTGCCATGGGCGCGATGGACGGCCACATTCCGCGCCTCGATCCGGCTTCCGTCGACTTCCAGAATCCGTCCGCGCATGCCGCCGCGATCGCGGGCGAACGTTGCGGTGTCACCATCGGGATCGTGCAGCACCAGGATCAGTTCCGACGAATAGCCGCTCAGCCCTGCCCGCGCCATGGATTCCGCCGCCGTCGCCAGCGTGCGGTGCAGCAGCTTGCCTTCCTGGCTGGCGCAGATGATGACGGAAATATCGCAGACGGGGTCTTTGTCTTTTGCCATAATCAATCCTTGATGAACCCCGGAAGCGCTGCCAGCGATCGGTGGTAGCTTTGCCAGTCGTGGCGCTCACGGAGGATTTTCTGCGCCGCCAGCACCTTGCGTCGCGCCAGTCTCGGTTTCGCCTCGATCTCGCGAATCGCTTCGACGTATTCGTCGACCGCGTCGGGGCCGGAGACAAGCCAACCCGTATCGGCGTTGACCAGATCGGAGATGCCGCCCACGTCCGGAGCAACGATCGGCAGCCCCATCGCCGTCGCTTCCAGCAGCACGATCGGCAGCCCGTCGAAATCGGACGTGTAGATGAACACATCGCATTCGTCTGCGGGAATATCGGCGAGGCTTCTGAACCGGCCGCGGATGGTGACGTTGTCCAGCGCCTGCAACGGTTCCAGATTCACTTTGATGCCGTCGATGCGGGATCCATAGATGAGGTGGCGCCGATCCGGCATGCGTCGAGCGATTTCCGCCAGCACGTCCATGCGCTTTTCAGGCGCGAAGCGGCTCACCCACAAGCTTTGCCGGGGTTTGGCCCGCGCGCGCGGAGAAGAAACGGACACGTCCGAGAGCGGCGTGTAGACGACGTGTATCTTCTCCATATCCGCGTTCAGCAGAGGCTGCAGTTCGCGGACGCTTCTCACGATGGAGCTGTTGTCGGCAATCACTCCCTTCATGAACGGGAGGCATTCCGCCAGGAAATAGGAGTATCCGATCGGTTCCCCGCTCGGGGAGGCCGCGTTGCTGAAGATGATAGCATAGAAATTCGCCGACTTCGCCAAGCTGCAGATGTGTCGGCGCATCAACGTCCACGCCGCGGCGGAATTGAGGTTGAACACGCATTTCGGCTGAAAATCGATGATCAGCCTCCGCAGCAGTTCCACCCGAAGTTCGTGGGACGGATGGGACGAGACGTCCGTGAAAGAAACGAGACGAGCACCGGGAGCGACGGCCGGTTTCTCGACCGTGTGCAGATCGAGCCCCAGCATCACCACGTTTTCCGCCCCTTGCGTCTCTATCAGCAGGCGCAGCAGAAGCAGGCCGATCCGCTCCGCGCCGCCGGGGTGCCACAGCCACGGCGCGACGATCAGGTGGGTGAAGCCTCGCCCTATGGCCGTATGCAAACGGCTGTACACTTCGCCGAACAGCGCCATTTCGTCTGCTGCGCGGTCGGGACCGCCAAGCAGTCGGGTCCTGACGCCGTTCAGACCGGGGTCAAGGCGGCACAGCCAGTCCAGATCCACGCGAACATGATCGGGCAACACGGCGGGAACCTTGTCGGGATCGCCTTGTGCAAAACAATGATCCAGCGGATTGGCCGGGGTACCGGCCAGGTCCGGATGCTCCGCCACATAGCGGCTCGTCCCGAAGTGCTGCCCGGGACTGTTGCCCGATGCCGCGCCCAGTGCCGCGAAATGCACAAGCGAATCGACCAGCGTATCCGGTGGACACTCACGATAGGGCAGGTAATAGCTGTAGGAAAAGAACGGGTTGGGACTGTATCCCCCGGCTTTCGATCCCGACCGGATGAAGTGTTCCCGGGGATCCATCCCCTCCATGGGGGCTTCCCCGACCTGCCGAACATAGTGGTCGGCCTGGAACAGATGCGGATAGCGCGCCAGGGTGTGCCGCAACAGTTGTTGCCGCTTGTGCTCGCGCAACTGCTCCAACGTCGCGACCATCTCCACGAGGGCGCCATGCGCCTTCACCGGCCTCACCGACGCCTGTGGCGAAGCGACGGGTGCGCTGTCCTGCGCCGGCATGACCGGCACCGGTACGGCGATGGAATCATGAAGGCGGGCCGCCAGCCGGCCATCGCCTCCGGGGCCCGCCAGGGCGTCGAGGAACTCCATCGCCGCCCGTGTCGGACGCGCGGGCGCCAGACGCGCCACCACGGCTTCGGCCAGCACGGCCAGCCTCTGCGCATCGGTGCCGGCCACGTCGACGAGGAGGTGCCCGGCCACCGCAGCCAGCGCGACATCTCCGCTGCCGGCGATGGCGTCTCCGAGCAGGGCCGCGTCCGCCGCATCCGGAAGACAACGCCGGAAGGCGCCGATCAGGACGTGCGCGGCTTCGGCGTGGCGGTCCTGGCGCTGCAGAAGCCGTGCGCGGGCTCGCCGCCACCCCGGGGCCAATGTGGTCACGGCCGGCCCGGGGCGCAGCAGCGCATCCGCTTCGACAAGCCTCCCGGCATCGATCAGCATCTCTGCCAGCGCGGCGCGGATTTCGGGCAGGCATCGGACACCGGTCTCGCCCAGGGCAAGAACGGCACGCAGAGCCGTGTCGGCCGCGCTCATCTCTCCCCCGGCTCGCGCGACATCCGCCTTCAGCGTCTGCCGGACCGCCCCGCCGCAGCCGGTGCCGGGCATCGGCTCCGCCCGTTCGGGCGACCGGCGCCACTGTCCCGGATCCCGGTCGTAGCCGAACAGCTCGAAATCCGGTTCATACATCGCGACGATGCGCGTCGCCGTCGCGCCGCTGATCGGCGGGCAGCTCCCGGCCAAACCGGTGCGCGCCGGCCCACTCAGGCGCTTGCGGTCGCCATCCAGACACAGCACCTGATCGACGGCGATGTCTCCGATGCACAACGCCGACGCCTGGACCGGAATCAGCCAGTCCAGCTCGTACGCCGGCAGATCGGCCAGAATCCGGACGAACGCATCGAAGCTCGCATCGCCGCCGTAGGCCGGCCACCGCAAGGCGCGGGCCAGGGCGCGGCAGGCGGGATCGCCCTCTTGCAGGCTGCGGAACAGATGGACGAGGCGGGCGAACGGATTGCGGACGAGGGCGACGAGACGGTCCTGCTCCAGACGCTCCAGCAGGCGTGCGGGGATGCAATCATCGTTCGGTGACCATGCCGCGCCGGGCAGAACATCCACTCCGGTCGCCGGGGCCACGACGAATGTTATCCTTTCATCCCGGCAGGACCGAAACACCGTCAAGATATGATTACGTCCCAGGGACGATGTCAGGTGCATGCCGTAGCCACAGGAGGAGCGCTTGAAACGAGCATTCGCCCAAGGGGCGTTATGCTCTGCGGCGTCCGGCAAGTCAATGCGTTCCACCACTGTTGCTGGGCGTCGGACTCAGGTCCGCAACCGAACGTGAAGGGGAGGGCTTGACGGCCGGATGGCGGGACGTTGTCCGGATCCGGGTTTGGAGCCCCTGACCTGCGGACGTTCAGACTGAACCTGACAGCCGGCTAAGATGGCTGGTTCTTCGAAGCCGATTGACATTCAACGATTCGGAGGTGACGGAATTGGTGCGGCGGCAGGGTGCCCGATTGGTGTTCCTTTCCTGCGTATGCCCGGAAACCCGGAGCTACGCGCTGACGCAGGCATGGATGGCCGGATTGCCGGCGGTCGCGTTCGGCATCGGCACCATCACCGAGCGGCTTGAAGCCGCCGGGGGTCATGTGCTTCCGTTCGGGCATTCCGCCCCGGATGCCGGTCGGGCAACCGTTTTCGCTTACCCTTCCCCTTATCCTCCTCTGGCATAGGTTCGGCCAACATGCTTCCCACGTCCTGTTCCCGGGCTCCGGCACCCTCGCAGGCCACGGCCCAGCTCATGACCTTCCATCCCGGCCTTTACTGCGTGTCCATCGCGAATGGCGCCGGGTCGGACGGATCGCCGGGTAACTCCTTCCCGCTGCCATGCGTACAGCTTGCTGCCCTTCCCGGTCACGGCGGTACGGTGGAGATCCTGGCCAGGGGGGATACCCACTGGCTGTTCAAGCCTGGCGATGCCCTGGTCATCAAGGTGACGGACGCGCCGCGCGATGTGGTGCTCACCTCCTACCGGGCAGCGGGCGAACCGGGGCGGAACCTGAACGTGCAGATCTCGCGCCTGGACACCATGGCGACAGGCCAGCCTCTGCCGCTCGTCCGCCCCGAGACGCCGGCTCCGACCGGCATCCGAGTCCGTCTGATGGCCCATGTGCAAAATCACGGCGATGTGACCGCTCCCGAAGGGGGCTGCGCCGGTCTACCGGACCGGAAGGTCTCGATCGAGGGGTTCGCTATCCTCCCTCTCGACGGCGCGCCGGCCGATTGCATCGAATACAAAGGGCTTAGCGCCAACGGGATGGAAACGACGTGGATTCTCGGGGGCAACCTCTGCGGCAGCCGCGGAATCGGGGTGCCGCTGGTCGGACTGGCCATCCGCCTGCGAGGCCCGCTCGCCGAGCACTATGACTGCGTCTATGAGGTGCTGTGCGCCAGCGGTGTCCGCAGCCCCGTCATCGCCAACGGTCAGCCCTTCTGTTCCGATGTGGTCGGCGATCCGATCCAGGCGTTCACCGTCCGCATCGTCGAGCGCGGCGCCCGGCCCGGAAGCCCGATGTTCTGATCGCCCGCACGAACGGTGTCGCGGAAGCACGAGCCCGGAAAGGGTCGTTTCGTGTTTCTGCGGCGCCGGCAACCTCGCGTTTGATGACTTTCAGCCGGTTGACGTGACCCTACACGGGGATGCCGCTCCACGGCCGGGGCGCGCGGCACACACGGCATCCCGCGACGGGAGGCGCACGCCCGCGCAACGCAGTAACGAACCCGCGGTCGTCCTTGCCGAGCGAATCGGGAGCCGCGGTCAGTAGCCGTGCCGCCCGTCGGGGCGTCGCGCCCGCGGGTGCACGCGGCCGACACCGATACGCTGGACGCGGTGTTCGGCGAGGGGACGTCGCACCGAGGTCGGTGGCTGCGAATCGTCAATGCACCGCCCGGCGATCCCTTCGATCATGCGGACCACACCCCGCATGGAAAGGACGCAGGAGAACGATCCATGGAGTGCACCCGACTCATGGACCGCTACACGGTCTTCGTCGCCCGGGTCGCCAAGTCGGAGACGGAGTGCCGGACGGTCGACGACGTCATCGCCGCTCTGACGCAGCGGATCGAGGACGATCCGGGCGTGGCGCTGCTCGCCGTTTTCGACCATTACGCCCACACCCGGCGGCGCGACGGCGTCATCGCATCGGAGATCCGGGCCGCGAAGAACCTGGTGTTCTGCTTCGGCCCCGGCCTGCCCGATCCGAGCATGCTGGCGTTGCGCCCCCGGTCGATCGGCATCGCCGATGTCGGCGACCAATTCGTCATCAGCTTCCAGGAGGCGCCGCTGGCCCCGGCCAACGACGCCATGCGCTCCTGGGTCACCGGTCTGCGGGTTGCCTGATTCCCGGCACCTGCATCAGGACGCCGACAGGATGGCGTCGGCGGTCACCGTCGCCCCGCCCTTGAGAACGAACCGGGTTTCACCGTCGACGGTGCGCACCTCGGCCACCGTGCCGGTGATGACGCCGGCGGTCTCCAGCGCCCCGCCGTTCTGGTCGCGGGCGGTGATGCGGACGGTGTACAGCCCGTCCGGCGCCGTGGAGCCGTCGCTGCGCCGGCCGTCCCAGGTGAAGGTCCGCCGCCCGCTTCCCCCCGCCGGTGCGGCGGCGGAGTGGACCGTGCGGCCGTTCTCGTCCAGCACCTCGATGCGGATGGTGGCCGGGGCACCGGCCACCGTGTAGGCCATGGTCCCCGATCCGCCCGAGAGGGTCAGGGTATCCGATGCCGCTTCGACCGTGCGGCCGAGGAAGGCCATGTCCATGCGCATGCCGCTGCTCTTCAGGGTGTCCAGCACCTGGTTGAGCGTGTCGTTGGTGCGCATCGCCTGCTCCACTGTGGAAAGCTGGGCAAGCTGGGTCATGAACTGCGTGGCGTCCATGGGGGCCAGCGGGTCCTGGTTGCGCAACTGGGCGGTGAGCAGCTTCAGGAAGGAATCATAATCGACGGTCGTCCGGCTGCGGTCGGCGGAAGCCGCGGCGCCGGTGGTGGTCGTGGTGGTGGCGGCCGTTGTGGTCATGGCGGCGTGGCTCCTGTCAGACGATGAGATCGACCAGCCCGTCGATCGGGCGCAGCGCACGGTCGGGCGCCGGGTCCGCGGTGCCGGGGAGGGCGGCGGGGGGGTAAAGGCCGGTCTGCCGGCCGCTCCCCTGGTCGAACGCGGCGGAACCGCGCGACCCGCCGTCCCCCTCCAGCGAGAACTGCAGGCCGGCGGTGTCGAGGGTCAGCCCGGCGTCCCCCAGCGCCTTTTCCAGCACCTGCACGTCGCGGCGCAGCAGGGCCAGGGTGTCGGCGTGCTCGGCCCGCACGACCAGGGTGACCTGGCCGTCGATCACCTCGGCGACCACCCGGACGCGGCCGAGTTCGGCGGGCGACAGCTCGATCCGGAAGGACCCGCCGCCGGCCGCGGCGATCCGCACCAGCGGTTCGCTCAACTGGGCCATGGGCTGGCCCGGCATCCCCGCACCCGGCGCCCGGGCACCCGCGCCGGCGGTTGCCGCCGCGTGCTGGCTTGCCGTCGCCGGGGCCGACGCCGGCGCCAGCCCGTCCGCGGCGCCCGTGTCGGGACCGGCGGCGGTTGCCGGTGCGGCGGTGAAGGGCAGGGGCGGGCGGTCGCCGGAGCCGGCGAACGCACCGTCTCCGCCCGACGGGGGCGGCGCAGCCGGCCGGCCGGCGGCGGATCCGCCGTTGCGGGGATCCGTCGTATCGGCGGTCATCGTTCCTGCGGTCCGCCCTGCCGTCCGGCCCGTCGTGCGCTCCGTTCGGCGCGGCTCCGCCACCGCTTCGCCCGCCCCCGCCCCGGCCACGGCCGCGGGAGCGACGGCGGCCGGGACCGTGGTGGCCGCCGTGCCCGGTGCATCCGGTGCGACGGTCGCGTTGGTCGCGGCGGCGGTTCCGTTCGCCGGACCGGCGGCGGTGTCCGGTTCGGCCGGCGCCGCCACCGGTGCGGGACCGGGAGGCGGCACCGGCCGGCCGGCGTCCGGCGGTGGCGCCGCCGTTCCCCCGGCCCCCGCCGCGGGCGCCGGCGCCGGGGAGGCGTCCGGCACGGCGTCCGCAGCGGGCGCCGGGGGCGGCACCGGGGGCGCCGCCGGCGGTGATGCGGTCGGTGCGGCGGAAAGCCAGGCGGCCGGCGGGTCGGCGGTGATCGCGGCGACCACGGCCGCGGCCGTATCGGGACGGGGTCCGGGAGCGGCATCCGCTGCGTCCGGTTCGGCACCGTCGCCGTCGGCGCCAATGCCCCCGAGAAGGCCGTCGAAGGTGTCCGCGTCCGCGCCGTCGCCACTGCGGGTGGCCGCGGCCCGGGTCTCGGCCGCCGGGCGGGACGGCGGTGTTACGACATCGGTCATGCGGGTCATGGCGGTCAGTTCGTCAGGGTGGTGCGGGGGGCGGGGGCCGCCGGGGTGCGGTCGCCGGGCAGGGCGCGGCGTTGCAGGATGGCCCGGGTGACCTCGCGGGCCTTGCCGTCGCTCATGGCCGCCAGGATCGGGGCGGCGCGGCGCTCGGCCAGGCGGTCGAGGACGTCGACGACCTCCGCCGTGTCGAGGCTGTCGAGGATGCGCGCGGCGTCGCGCGGCTTCATCGCCTCGTAGATCGCCACGGTGCGGCGCAGATCCTCCTCCTGAAGGGCGGAGCGCCGCTCCATCAGCGCCTCGACTTCCCCGCGGACGGCGTTCAGGCGCCGGATCTGCGCGGTGACGCGGGCTTCGGTGGCGGTCAGGACGGCCTCCGTCTCACGCAGGCGGCCGGTGCGCGCCGCCGTGTCGGCAAGCTGCTCGCGGATGGCGTCGCGCAACGCCGGATCGGTGCAGGAAGGCGCGGCCAGGGCCACCGGCGGGGCCGCGGGGGCCGGTGCGGACGTCACTTGCGGAGCGGGCTCGGGAGCGGCCGCCGGAACCGGGGGCGTTGCGGCGGGGGGTGCCGTCAGGTCGTCGGCCCAGGGGCGGTCGTGGCCACCGAACTCGCGGTCGAACTGCTGGGCGATCGCCGGCAGCCCGTCGACCACGGTGCCGAGTTTGAGCGGCAGCACCATCAGGACCGCAATCAGGGTGATCGGCAGGATGCGCGGCATGGCTCAGACCTCCGACCCGACGGTGCGCAGGCGGGCGTAGAAAGCGTTGGCCGGGCGCATGGGCTCGGCCGGGGCGGCGCCGGCCTCTCCCGGCGGTTCGGCGGCGTCGCGCGCGAAGACCGGCATGGGGGCGCGGGTGACGGCCGGCGTGTCAGCGGGGGCCGGGCCGGGCTCCGTCTCAACCTCCGGCGCCGCCGGAGCGTCCGCTGCCGGCGCCTGCACCGTTGCCGGTGCCACTGCCGGCGCCGCGGCGGGCGGCGGCGCGTCGGGGCGGCGGCCGGTCCGCACCATGGCGCCCTCGTCCAGGCGGCGCAGCAGGGCGCGGGCATGGCGGATCGACTCCTCCATGCGCGCGGTGGTCCGCTCGCACGAGCCGAGGATCAGCGCCATGTCCTCCTTGATGGCCCCGGCGCGGTCCAGATCCCCGGACAGGCGCCCCGCCACCTCGGTGGCGGAACCGACCAGCCGCTTCATGGAGGCATCGGTGTCGTCGATCGACCGCGAGAAGGTGGCGATCAGCGCGTTGATCTCCGACTGGCCGTTGCGCAGCAGCTTCAGGCGCTGGTTGACGATCACCAGGTAGACGGTCGCCGTCACCAACATCACCGCCAGCACGGCATCAATGAGAAAGGAGGCCATCGATCAGCTCCTGCTTGGCATCCAGATCGGTTTCGACCTTCACGGCGATGTTGCCGTTGCGCTGGCCCATGTTGCCGGCGAACAGGGGAATGGTCTTGCTCAGCACCAGCACCGGCGCGTCGGGGTTGATGCGCAGCTTGAGGGACTGGCCCTTCTGCCAGTTCAGCACCTCGCCCAGCGGCACCTGCGTCTCGCTGAGCACCGCCACCAGCTCCAGCTTGGAGCGCATCAGCTCGCCCTTCAGGTGGCTTTCCCACACGGAATCGTGGCCGAACCGCTCGCCCATGAACATCTGCACCAGCTTGCCGCGCACCGGTTCCAGGGTGGCGTAGGGGATGACGATGTCGATGTGGCCGGTGCGCCGCTCCACCTCCACGGCGATGCGCACGCGGATCACCGCGTTGGTGGCGCGGGTGATGGTGGCGAACTGCGGGTTCACCTCCAGCCGGTCGAAGACGAAGTCCACCTGCGCCAGCGGATCGAAGGACTGCCCCAGGTCCTGGAGCACCACCTTCATCAGCCGCTCGGTCATCTTGCGCTCGATGGAGGTGTAGGCGCGTCCGTCGACCCGTCCCGGCCGGGCCCGCCGGCCGCCCAGCAGCACGTCCATCATGCAGTAGATCAGGGCGCTGTCGATGGACAGCAGCATCTGGTTGTCCCACTGCTCGGCCCGCGCCACCCCGATCAGGGCGGGGAGTTCGATGGCGTCGAGGAAGTCGTTGTAGCGCAGCCATTCGATGCGCAGCAGCGACGTCTCCACGTTGGTCGAGGCGAACTGGCGCAGCGAGGTGTTCAGCAGCCGCACCATGCGGTCGAACACCACGTCCAGCATCGGCAGCCGGTCCTTGTTGACCGTCGTCGAGCTGACCAGCAGCTTGATGGCGCTGGGCGGGTCCTCCGAGGCGGACGGCATCGCGAAGTCCAGCAGACGGTCGATCTCCTCCTGATTCAGGATGCGGGAATCCGGGACCGGGCCGTCGCCGCCGCCACCGCCATCCGCGGCGCCGGCGGCGTCCAGGATCGCCCGGCTCCAGTCGGCGTCGGCGGTGTCGTGCTCGGGGCCATCGGGCCGGGGCTGTTCGGGCCCGCCGGGCGTGCCGTCGGAAGGAGTGGTCATCCGTGCCTCTGGTGTTGGTTCGCGATCGCTGTGGCTATTGGGTCAGCAGGCTGCGCAGCAGGACGTCGGTGACGACCTCCCCGCCGCCGGAGGGGGCCAGGAGCAGATTGAAGCGCCGCTTCAGTTCACTGCGCAGCCGATACAGGCCGGCCGAACCGTCGAGGTCGTCCCGGTCGAGGTTGCGCAGGAATTCCTGCACCGTATCGACCAGCTTCGGCATCGCCGCCTCGATCGTGCCCGCCCGCCCCGGCGCGGCCACCAGGGAGATGCCGATCTTCAGGTATTGCGACGGCGTTTCCCGGCGCAGGTTGACGATGGTCTCCGGGATCTCCACCACCCGTTCGGGCCCCGGCAGAGCGGGGGTGCCCGTGAACAGCCGGTCCAGCGCCTCCGGTCCCGCCGCCGTCCGGTAGCCCGCCAGGCCGGCGGCGACCACCACGGCCAGTGCGGCGAGGCCGGCGACCAGCCGTGCCACCGGCAGGATCACCACGAGCACGCTGCGCGACCGCTCCACGCCGCGCAGCGTATCCCCGTCGATCCCCTCCAACCGTGTATTCATTCCGCCGCGTCCATCTGCGATGAGGTGAAAATTTATAAAAACATTGCTCAGATAAATTTTTATCCAATTTGGATACTGCGCGTTGCCGTTTTTTACTCCGCTTAAAAGAGCCGCCGATAGTCTGGGGCCGTCTTCGGGGGGCAGAGTAGGGCTCCCGATTTTCGGAAACTTTAAAGGTGCGGGAGCGTGGACAGTCTGATCGACACATTGCGATCGCTGGGGCGCGGGCGCCTCCTGGTGCTCGCCGGGACCGGGGTGGGGATCGTCGCCGCGATCGCCGGCATGGCCCTCTTGCTGTCGCAGCCGCACATGACCACGCTCTACACGGGCCTGGCCCCGGCCGAGGCCGGGCGCATCGTCAAGGCCGTGACCGATATGGGCATCCCCGTGTCGGCGCCCTTCGACGGCACCTCCATCCAGGTGCCCCAGGCGGACGCATCGAGGGTGCGCATGCTGCTGGCCGAGCAGGGGCTGCCGTCCGCAGGCGGCGTCGGCTACGAACTGTTCGACAGCGACAAGCCCCTGGGCATCACCAGCTTCATGCAGCGCATGAACCGATTGCGGGCGCTGGAAGGGGAACTGGCCCGGACCATCGAGACGCTGGCCGGGATCGAGGCGGCGCGGGTGCACGTGGTGCTTCCCGACCGCGAGGAGTTCTCGCGCGGGGCGCCCACGCCGACCGCGTCGGTGGTGGTGCGCATGCGCGGCCGCGCCGTGCTGGAGCGCCGCCAGGCGCTGGCGATCCGCAACCTGGTGTCATCAGCCGTGCCCAACCTGAAGCCCGGCGGGGTGACGGTGCTCGACGCGTCGGGTGAACTCCTGCTGGGCGACGACGACGGGACGGGTGTCGCCTCCGCGCGCGCCGACGGCATGCGCGCCGCCGCCGAGACGCGGGTGGCCCGGGCCATCGAGCAGATGCTGGTGGCGCGCCTGGGGGCCGGCAATGTGCGGGTCCAGGTCGCCGCGGAGGTGGAAACCAAACGCGAGGTGGTGCGCAGCCACACCTTTGATCCTGCCAGCCAGGTGGTGCGCTCCACCCAGCTCGTCGAGGAGCAGGGGCGCAGCGTCGACACCAGCGGCGAGCCGCCGGTGACCGCCGAACAGAACCTGCCCCAGAACGAGGTCCGGGCCCAGCCGCAGGGCGCCCAATCCACCAACGACACCCGCCGCCAGGAAGAGACCGTCAACTACGAGATCTCCAACGTCGCGCGGGAGACGGTGATCGAGCCCGGCGACGTGCGCCGCCTCAGCGTCGCCGTCCTGGTCAATGGCGTGTGGACGACGGCGGCCGACGGGACGCGCACCTATCAGCCCCGCTCCGCCGGGGAACTGGAGCGCCTGACCGAACTGGTGCGCTCCGCCATGGGCTTCGACGCGGCGCGCGGCGACCGGGTGACCGTCGAGAACCTGGAGTTCGTCGATCTCGCCCCCGACCTGACGCCGCGCGACCCCATGGAGGAGATCGCCGAGACGCTGACCCGCAACGTCATGACGCTGATCCAGTGGGTCATCCTGCTGATCCTGTCGGCGCTGGTCATCCTGGTCGGGCTGCGTCCGCTGATCCGCCGCGTCTTCCCGGCGCCCGAACCGGCCGCGGCGGAGACGGTCGAGGCGCTGGCGGGGCCGGTGGCCGGAGCGGTGCCGCAGCTCACCGGCCCGGCCGGCGCCACCGCGGGTGCCGCGGCGGGTGCGGCCGGCGAGGGGGGCGCCGCCGGCGGGTTCGACGGTGCGGAAGAGGTGGCGGCGGCAGGGTCCGGCCTGCCCGCGCCGGGGATCGAGGAGACCATGGACCAGCTCATCGAGCTGCGGGCGGTGGAGGGCCGGGTGCGCGCCTCGTCGATCCGCCGCCTGGGCGAGCTGGTCGACCAGTACCCGGACGAGGCGATCGATATCCTGCGCTCCTGGCTCTATGAGGAGGCGGCCTGATGGCCTACCCGCGCTACAGCTTCGACCGCGCCTTCGGCGCGCCGGGCGCGGACCCCGCCGCCGCGCCGGAGCCGGAACCGGTCGACCCGCTGGACGAACCGCGCCACTCCGAGCGCGTGCTCCTGGCGGCCGTCGACGAGGCCCGTCGCGTCGCGCTGGCCGAGGGGCTGGAGCGCGGCCGGCGCGACGGCGAGGCGGTGGCCCGCACCGGTGCCGAGGCGGCGCTGGCCGACGGGGTGGCGGCGCTGCTGGAGCGTGCGGCGGCGCTGGAGGCGGATCACCGGGTCCTGCTGGACCGTCTGGAATCCCGCGGGGCGGCGCTGCTGGTGGCTCTCGCCGGCCGGCTGGCGCCACGCCTGCTCGACACCGCGGCCCGCGACGCGGTGGAGCGCACCGCCCGCGAGGCCCTGAACGCCGCCGGCGGGGCGCCGGAACTGCACCTGCGCGTCCACCCGGCCCTGCGCGACGTCCTGGATGAGACCATCCGGGAGGCGGTCGCCGAAACCGGGTACCGCGGCGGTATCACGGTGGTGTCCGACGACGCCCTGGCCCGCGGCGCCCTCGATGCCGTCTGGGACGCCGGCGGGCTGCGCCGCGACCCGGCGGCCATGGAGCGCGCGCTGGACGCCCTCGTGGAACGCACGCTGGGCGCGCTGGCGGCCGGCGACGCTGACTGATCGACCATTCCGACACCCTTTGCGCCTTCGACGGAAGCGAGAACGCATCATGCCTTCATTGAACCTCGACACCCTGATCGACGAGACCCGGTCCGCCGAAAAGGACCGGGACGGGCCGATCAACGCCATCTACAACGTGCCGGTGGACGTCCAGGTGGTTCTGGGCCGGACCAGCATGCTGGTGGCGCAACTGCTGAAGCTCGGGCGCGGCGCCGTGCTGGAACTGGAACGCAAAGTCGACGAGCCTGTGGAGGTGCTGGTCAACCACCGGCTGGTCGCCCGCGGCGAGGTGGTCATCGTCGAGGACCAGCGCCTGGGCGTGACGCTGACCGAGATCGTGCGCAACGCGGAACTGGATCTCGATTGAGCGGGGCGGCGACCATGAACGCGCGACGCGCGGGGCTGGCGGCGTTCGGCGTCGCCATGGCCGTGGCGGCTCCCGCCGCGGCGGTCACCTTCGACCAGGGGATGGAGTCCTTCCTGTCCCTGGCCGAGGGCGGCAGCCTGTCGGGGCGGATCGTCCAGGGCATCGTCCTGCTGACCGTGCTCAGCGTAGCACCGGGGCTGCTCATCATGGTCACCTGCTTCACGCGCATCATCGTGGTGCTGTCGCTGCTGCGCTCTGCGCTGGGTCTGCAGCAGTCGCCGCCCAACATGGTGCTGATCAGCCTGGCCATGTTCCTGACCTTCTACATCATGGGGCCGGTGATGGACCGCGCCTGGCAGGAGGGGTTGCGGCCCATGCTGAACGAACAGGTGACCGGCGAGCAGGGGCTGGAGCGGATGATCGAGCCGTTCCGCGACTTCATGTTCGCCCACGTGCGCGGGCGCGACCTCGCCGCCTTCGCGTCCTTTTCCGGCGATCCGCCGCCGGCCGGGCCGGAGCCGGGATCGCCGCCGACCGCGCAGTCCGTCGACCTGCGCCTGCTGATGCCGGCCTTCCTGCTGTCGGAGCTGCGGCGCGCCTTCGAGATCGGCTTCCTGCTGTTCCTGCCGTTCCTGGTCATCGACATGGTGGTGGCGGCGATCCTCATGGCCATGGGCATGATGATGCTGCCGCCGGTGATGATCGCGCTGCCCTTCAAGATCATCTTCTTCGTCCTGACCGATGGCTGGTTCCTGATCGCGGGCAGCCTGATCCGGTCCTACGGGACGGGGGGCTGAGGCCGTGGCCGCCACCGTGCCGCCGGGGCAAGGGGAGGACGGCTGCCCGCCGGCCGCCTCCCTGGCCGACAGCCTGACGGCGATGGCGCGCCGCCACGGCTCGACGCCCGGCGACGAGGACTCCCTTCTCGACGTGCTGGCGGCCATCGAATCGCGGCCGCTGATTCCGCACGCCCTGCTTCTGGTCGCCGGCTCCGTCATGGCCGGCGTTTTCCGCTTCGACCGGGACGACGGCGCGCCGCCGGCCGATCCCGCCGCCGATCCCCCCTCCGCCGATTGTTCCTTCTGAGGTGCCGCCATGGGAGCCCCCGTCAAGATCCGTGAGAACTACAAGAGCCTGAACGGAGCCGAGAAGAGCGCGATCATCTTCCTGGCGCTCGGCGAGGAGCGCGGGTCGCGGCTGATGGAACGCCTGGACGAGGATGAGATCCGCATCGTCAGCCGGGCCATGGCTACCCTGGGCAACGTCACCTCCAACCTCGTGGAGTCCCTGCTGCGCGTCTTCACCGAGCGCTTCGCCCGGACCGGGTCGGTGGTCGGCTCCTACGACAGCACCGAGCGCATGCTGAACCGCTTCCTGCCCGCCGACCGGGTGTCGGAGATCATGGGCGAGATCCGCGGGCCGGCGGGCCGCACCATGTGGGAGAAGATGTCCAACGTGAACGAGGCGGTGCTCGCCAACTACCTGGCCGGGGAGTATCCGCAGACCGCTGCGGTCATCCTGTCGAAGATGCGCCCCGACCACGCCGCCAAGGCCATCGTCCTGCTGCCGCAGGCGGTGCGGGCCGAGATCATCGAGCGCATGATCCAGATCGAATCGGTGCAGCGCGAGGTGCTGTTGGACATCGAGACCATCCTGCACACCGAATTCATGGCCAACTACGCGCGCACCCACGGCAACGATTCGCTGGAGCGCATGGCCGACATCTTCAACCGGATCGACCGCGACACCATGGGCGAGATCTTCGCCGACCTGGAGCCGGCGCTGCCCGAACCGACCCAGCGGATCAAGCAGCTCATGTTCACGTTCGAGGACCTGATGCGGCTGGACCGGGTGTCCTTGCAGACGGTCATCCGGCGGTGCGACACCGGCCAGCTCGCCATCGCGCTGAAGGGGGCGCAGCCGGCCCAGCGCGACCATTTCCTGTCGGTGCTGTCGGAACGCGCCCGGCTGATCCTGATGGACGAGATCGACAACATGGGGCCGCTGCGCGTGCGCGACGTGAACGAGGCCCAGGCGGACATCGTGGGCATGGCCAAGTCGCTGGCCGACGACGGCGTCATCGTGATCCCGCAGTCCGGCGACGGCGACGCGGTGGTGTACTGATGACGCTGCCGGCGCTCCCGTACCCGCCGACGCCGGCCGACGGCGGCGCTCCGTTCAGCGATGATGGCCGCGATGACGGTGCCGTGGACCGGCTGCTGGACCTGCTGGCGACCCTCGACCCGGCGGAGGGGGCGCTGGCCCGCGGCTGCCTGCCGCGCTGCGACTCCACCTTCGGGGCGGGGCTGGCCCTGTTCCTGTCCGTCACCGCCGCGGGCTGCCGCGGCTGGCTGACCGACGATGCCGCGGACCGGCTGGAGGAGCTGGACGGCGGTCTTCTGCTGGACGACTGCGACACCGCGCTGGCGCCGCGCCTGCGGACGCTGGACGGGCGGGCATGGCGGGTGCTGCGGGTGCCGCTCCTCGACCCCGCCACGGCGGCGGTGATGCCCGTCGGACTGTTGTGCGCCACCAGCACGGGCACCGACGGGGCGGACGCCTTCGTGGTGGTGCTCCAGGCGCGGCCGCGCGCCACCGGGGCCGTCCAGTTGACGGCGACCCGGGCGGGCCGGCGCCTGGACGTCACCCTGCGCACCGCCGGCGGCCTGCCCGCGGCATTGCTCGCGGAACTGCATGAGACCGCCCGCGCGGTGCTCGACGCCTGCCGCCTGACCGGCAGCCTGACGGTCGGGCCGCTGGCCGGGGAATGGCTGCGCTTCGACGAGGATCTCAGCTCCGACCTCGCCCTGTAGGGCCCCCGCGCCGGGCGGCGGTAACGGGTTTGAACGCAGGATTAAAGGCCGCGACTCCTTTGCAAACGAAGCATTGCGCCGGCCGGCCCTTTCGCCGTACCTGCTGACGACGGGTGTACAGCGAGAGGCAGCCGGAGGAAGGCTCGATGCCGCCATGGACCGCGAGCGGGTGCGGCCGCGTTCTGCTTGCCGATGATGACGCCTTCATGCGCTCCATCGTCGCCTCGATCATCCGCAGCGCGCTGGGCTGCGACGTGGACGTTGCCGGCTCCGGGCGCGACGCCCTGGAACGCCTCGGCCTGTTCCGGCCGCCCATCGGACTTGCCCTGCTCGACTTCGTGATGCCCGACGGCAACGGACTGGAGGTGGCCCGCGCCATTCGCACGGGTCACGGCCCGGTGCCCCGCGACCTGCCCATCGTCATGCTGACCGGCCGCACCGACGGCGCGCTGGTGCGCGCGGCCATGGAATTGGACGTCAACGGCTATGTGGTGAAGCCGGTGACCCGGGAGGCGCTGCTGGCGCGGCTGGAGCGTGCCGCGTCCATTCCCTTCGACATCAAGCCGGTGGACGTCTACCGCGCGGTGGAGATCCCCGACCCGGCAGCGGCCGAGCCGGTGCGCCGTCACCCGCCGGCGCCGGCGCCGGTGCTCCCGTCACCGCCGGCACCCACCGAAGCACACCCGCGCAGCACCCGTGTGGAGGTGCCGGTCGCCCGCCTGGAGCCGGGCATGATCCTGGCCACCGCGGTGCGCGCCCACGATGGCGGCTCGACCATCCTGCCGGCGCACATCCGCCTCGACCACGCGCTGATCGCCCGCCTCGGCGACCTTGCGGACATGCACATGATCCCGCCCGTCGCGTTCGTCATCGCCAGCCGGGAGGGCTGACCGGTGGACCCGTTCGCCGGTCCGGCGGCGTTCGTCCCGGCCGGGGCGGGGTTCGCCGACACGCTCGACGAGGCGCCGATCGGCGCCCTGATCCTGGACGAATCCTGGAACATCCTCTACCGCAACGGCCGCATCGCCGAGATTCTCGGGGCGGAAGGGGAGGCCCTGCGGGACGCGGTGGCGGCCCTGATGGAGGGGCCGGTTCTGGCCCGAGCCTCCGACGGCGGCACGGTGATCGTGGACGCACACCGGCCGGACGGCGGGACGCGCACCCTGCAGATGTCGTTCGGCACCGTCGCCCACGGTGCCGGCGACGCCATGATCGTCTGGATCTACGACGTCACCGACCTGCACCGGGCGCGCGAGGAGGCGGAGCGCGCCGCCCGCAACCGGTCCGGCTTCCTGGCGACCATGAGCCACGAGATCCGGACACCCATGAACGGCGTCGCCACCATCGCCGATCTTCTGGCGGGCACACCCCTCGACGCCGATCAGCGGGACATGGTGCGGACCATCCGTGCCTCGGCCGGGTCGCTGCTGGCAATCCTCGACGACGTGCTCGACTATTCGAAGATCGAGGCCGGGGGCATGGAAACCGAGGATCGGCCCTACTCCCCCGCGGCCGTTGTCGAAGGCATGGCGGCCATCCTGCGGCCGCGGGCGGCCGGCAAGGGACTTGATCTCACCGTCGCGGTGGACAGCGCGGTGCCGCCGGGGGTGCGCGGCGACGGCGCGCGGGTGCGCCAGGTGCTGATCAACCTGGTCGGCAACGCCATCAAGTTTACCGAGCGCGGCGGCGTGTCCATCCGGGTGAGCGTGCCGGCACCCGGCCGGCTGCGCTTCGAGGTGGAGGACACCGGCATCGGCATCCCCGGCGACCGGCAGGCGGCGCTGTTCCGACCCTTCGTCCAGGTGGATGCCGGCATCGCCCGCCGATTCGGCGGCAGCGGCCTCGGCCTGTCGATCTGCCGCGGACTGGTGGAGCTGATGGACGGGACCATCGGCCTGTCGAGCGCACCCGACGCGGGCTCGCTGTTCTGGTTCGAAATCGCCGCCCCGGTCTGTGCCGTGCCGCCGCCGGACCCCGGCGACGACGACGGGCCCGGCGTCGGTGCCTGGACCGCACCTTCGCGCGCAGAGGCGGAGGCCCGGCGCGCCGTCGTGCTGTGCGTGGAGGACAACCCGACCAACCGGTTCGTGCTGGAACGGGTGCTGGCGCGACTCGGGATCGTCCACGACATGGCCGAAGACGGGACGCAGGCGCTGGCCATGCTGCGGCCCGACCGGCACGGGCTGGTGCTGAGCGACCTCCACATGCCCGGCCTCGACGGCTACGGGCTGGCCCGGGCCATCCGTGCCCGCGCCGGCGACACCGGTCCGCCGCCCGTCGTGGCCCTGTCGGCCGATTTCCTGGCGCAGACGGCCGAGGCCTGCCGGGCCGCCGGCATGGTCGAACACCTGGGCAAGCCGATCCGGATCGACGCGCTGGACGCGGCGATCGGCCGGCATCTTCCGGTTGCCCATCGCCTGCGCCGGCCGGCGGAGCCCGCCGAATCGCCGATCGGCACCGCGGCCGGGACCCCGGCGGTCATCGACCTCGCCTGTCTGACGGAACTGGTCGGCGATGATCCGGCGGTCGTGCGCGACGCGCTGGAAAGTTTCGTGGCCTCCGCCGGCGATCAGGTGGCAGCGGTCGAGCGCGGCGCGGCCGGTCCGGCGCATGGTGCGCTCGCGGCCGCCCATTCCCTGAAATCGGCGGCACTCTGCGTCGGCGCGGGGGCGCTGTCGGAGCTTGCCGGGGCGCTGGAATCCGCCCTGCGCACCGGTGACGCGGATGCCGCCGCGACGCTGGTGCCGCGTTTGCGCGCGGCCTACGACGCCTGCGTGCGGGCGGTGCGCGCCCCGGAACGGCCGTAGCGGTTCAGGGATTCAGCAGAATTGGCGGGTTCGTGCGCCCGGAGGCTGCCGGACCCGGCGGGGGCGCCGGAGGCGGGACCGGAACCGGAAGGGCGTGCAGGGCGGCGGCGGCGTCGCGGCGCAGTGCGGCCAGCGCCGGCTCCGGATAGCGTTCCGGGACCGCTGCGTAGGACGTGCGGGCCACCTCCGGGCAGCCCATCACCAGGAACAGGTCGCCCTGCCGCAGCAGGGCGGCCGCTTCGTCACCGCGGTCGTGCCCGGCGATCGTCGCACCGGCGGCGTACCAGTCGCGGAAGGCGCTCCACAGCCCGTCGACAGCCGGCCCGTCGCACCGGCCCTCGGCCACGGCCCGCTCCAGTGCCCGGCGGTAGGCGCTGTCGGGGGCGGGCGGAGCCCCGGCGCAGGCCCCGACGAGGGCCACCAGGACCGCGGACAGACCGACCCCAAATCCCGTGCAGGCATTCATATACATGTCGGCTCCCATCTCCCGTGCCGCCTCATGCTTAACAAGGTACGGTTAAACCGGCATTTACGGTTCAACCTCCCGGTTTAAAAATCCCATCAGGTCATTAACCATTACGGTACAGCCGTTCACGCTGGCAATGTCGCCGTGTTCTTGCTCGAAATGCGAGATTGATCAGTAAAAAGGACAGACTATAAAATTTTACGCGGTCTTTCGTCGTGTTCGGATTCTTTAGATCGGGTAAATACCCCGTAACGCCTAAGCCGTTCCAGGTACCTCAAACTATTGACATCCCTTCAATGGATGAGTTCTTTTGGGGCTGTGATAAGGGCGTGACACGGTTTAAATTTCGTAAAACGCAACCTGTCGCCCTTGGTTGTTGCGCGATGGAGAATCCTATGCGGACGTTGCTGATCGAACCCGGAGACCTGATCGCCAAAGCCATCGGTCGACAGCTCGATTTGTGTAAAGTTAATCACGACCGAATGGACGAGGGCGGGTTCCGGGATTTGGTTAACGGCAGTGACCCCGACGCGCTGAACTACAACGCCATCATCGTCGGCGAGGTCGGTGACACAGTGGGGTGTGTGTCGCTGCTGCGCGCGCGCCGGGTGACGGCGGCGATCGTGTGCCTGATCGACCGGCGCTGTGCCAACACCACGGCCAACATCCTGCGCGCCGGGGCTGACGACGTGCTGGTCAAGCCGGTGGTGGGCACCGAGATCCGGGCCCGCCTGGAGGCCATTTCCCGGCGCGCCTACGGTCTGACCAGCAACGCCGTCCAGGTCGGCCGGCTGACCGTGTTCCTGGACGGGCGGGATCCCGAGGTGGACGGCGCCCGTCTGCGCCTGAGCCAGCGCGAGCATGCGATCCTCACCGTGCTGGCGCTCAATCACTGCCGGGTCGTATCCAAGGAGCACATCTACGAGCAGGTCTATGGCTTGTCCGGCTCTGATCCGCTCGACAAGGTCATCGACGTCTACATCTGCAAGCTTCGCAAGAAGATCGACCAGGCGACCGGCGGCGGCCGCTATATCGAGACCGTCTACGGGCGTGGCTACAAGTTCGAGGCGCCGCCCGAGCACGCGACCCCCGACCCGGGCTCGCGGCTGATGGGAAGCCGCTTTGCGACGGCGGCGCCGGGGCCGGTGCGGCTGGCGATGATCCCGCCGGTGCCGGCGGTGCGTGAGGTCCCGCTGCGGGCGGTCGGCCGCTGACGAGGCCGGCATCGCCCGGTCAGCAGTGTCCGCAGGATTTTCCCGATACTTCTTCTCAAAAGAACATCGATTTTAAATTACCCGATCAATAACAATGCGGTTTCTTCCGGACGCGTCGTTTTTTTACGTCAGCTTAAACCGGTTCGGCCACCATGACTGTGCCGGTCGCGCTCCCGCAAACGAACGGGAAGGCCTGCGCGAACCGGCCCCGGCGTCAGAAAGGCGCTATGAATCTCACGAATGGAGATACCCATGGCCTCGATTCTGACCAATGCCTCGGCGATGACCGCGCTGCAGACCCTGCGCCGCGTGACGGGTGACCTGGCGACGACCCAGGACCGCATCTCCACCGGCCTGAAGGTCAACAACGCCAAGGACAACGCCGCGTACTGGTCGATCGCCACCACCATGAAGGCGGACGTGGCCGGCTTCAAGGCGGTGAAGGAATCCCTGGAGCTGGGCACCGGCACCACCAACACCGCCTCGGTGGCCTCGCAGAACATCGTCGAGAACCTTCAGACGCTGAAGGCCCGCGTCATCGCCGGTCAGACCAACGGCGTTGACAAGTCGCTGATCCAGAACGACGTCGACCAGCTCGTCACCCTCATCAAGGGCGCTGCCGCCGACGCGTCGTTCAACGGCGACAACCTGCTGCGCATCAGCTACTCCAACGACGGTACCGCCAAGGATATCGATGTCTCCATCCTGGCGTCGCTGAGCCGCAGCGGCGACACGGTCGACCCCAGCTACATCGAGTTCAAGCGCCAGGACATGCAGGTCCGCTCGATCGTCGGCAAGGCGACCATCGAGCAGCAGATCGACTCCACCAACGACCTGAAGGCGTCGGTCGGGATCACGCTGGGCGCGCCGGGGGTGAACTTCATCGACGGCCAGAACCTGGGCCTGACCTCGCTCGAACTGACGGTGACCAAGGAAGACGGCAGCAAGGTCAACGTTGCCGTCGACCTCAGCGCCCAGACCTACGACACCGATCTGGCGACCACGCAGGGCAACATCGAGACCGCGGTGAACGCCGCTCTGACCGCGGCCGGCGCCGACTTCCAGGTCGCCTTCACCGGGGACAACCTGGAGTTCACCGACCAGGACGTGAACGCCGACGGCAACTTCACCGCTCAGGTCTCCGGCCTGTGGGTCAATTCCAAGGAGAGCGATGCCTTCGGCGGCCTCGCCGACCTGACCCAGCTCGACGTGGTGAACAACGCCGAGAAGTCGCTGGTGGTCATCAACCAGCTTCTCGACGTTGCCATCGCCAAGTCGTCGGTGATCGGCTCCATCGAGAACCGCGTGGCCAACCAGAACGACTTCGTGTCGAAGCTGACCGACGCCATGAACAAGGGCATCGGGGCGCTGGTCGACGCCGACATGAACGAGGAATCGAGCCGCCTGCAGGCCCTCCAGGTCCAGCAGCAGCTCGCCATCCAGGCGCTGTCGATCGCCAACCAGGGGCCGCAGAACATCCTCTCGCTGTTCCGCTAAGCCCGTCGGGCCGGCGCCGCCCGGCGGCGCCGGTTCCCTCCTCCTTGCAACTCCGGGCGTGGTCGGCGCGACGGTCGGCGCTGCTGCTGCGGGACCGCCGCGCCCGTTCCCGTGACCACCGCCACAGGTGCGACCATGAGCATCGCCGCCTATCAGCAGACCATTGCCGACTGCGACGACCCCCGCCGGATCGAATACCGCCTCTTTCTGCGCATCACGCTCCTGCTGGAAAAGCACCGCGACGCGGACTGGCGGTCCGCCGGGCTGAAGGAGGCCCTGTGGCGGAACCTGGAGCTGTGGAACGTGCTGCGGGCGGACCTTCTGGAGGATGCGAACGCCCTGCCGGAAGCCCTGCGGGCGGGACTGGTCTCGCTGTCGTTCACCGTTGCCCGCCACACCCGCAGCGTGCTGCGCGGCGAGGCGCCGGCCGGCCTGCTGATCGACATCAACCGCGCGGTGATGCAGGGGCTGCAAGGCGTCCCCCAGCCCGTCGAGGAACCGGCCCATGGCACTTAAGCTCCGCCTCAAGCCAAGCGAGCGGGTGGTGATCAACGGCTGCGTCGTGCAGAACGAGAACCGCCGCTACACCCTGACCGTGTCGAACTTCGCCCAGATCATCCGCGGCAGCGACATCCTCCAGGAAGAGGACGCCCGCACCCCCGTACGCCGCGCCTATTTCCTGATCCAGAGCATGCTGCTGGACCCGCGCTTCGCGTCGACCGGCATGGGACTGGTCACCGACACCATGGCCGGCCTCTACACGGCCTTCCTGCGCCCCGACATCCGCGACGGGATCGCCCGCTCCATGGGCCACGTCGGCGAGCGCGACTATTACAAGGCGCTGGTCGCCCTGCGTCCGGTGATGGAGTACGAGGACACGCTGCTGGGGACGCCGCCGCGCCCGCCGGACCGCGCGGAGGGCGTCGCCGAGCGTCCGGCGGGAGGGTGATGCCATGCCCACCCCCGTGAACAGCGTGTCCGGGCCCGGCGTCGACCGCGCGCCTACCGGTGCCGAAGCCGTCGCCGAAGCGCGGCTGCGCCAGGCGGAGCGGCTGCGCGCCGCGCAGGCGGAGACGACCAACCCCGTCGAGGTGGTCGAGCCCGCGGAGAAGACGGACCCCGCGGAGATCGCGCCCCGCAAGGCGATCCAGCCCTACCGGGTCAGCCTGGACGGGGCCACCGGCCGCCTCCACACCGAGGTGCTGGACACCGAGACCGGCGCCGTCATCATGCGCATCCCCGCCGGCTACGCCGAGCCGGAGGACGCCGCAGCGGCGGACGCCCCGTCGGATGCCGCGTCGTCGGGGGAGATCGAGGCATGAGCACCGTCCTCGACCTGCGGCGGATGACCGCCAACCACGACCGCTACGACCAGATGATCCGCCGGCGGCCGGCCGAACAGCGGGCCATCGCCGATTTCCGGGAGCGCATCGGCACGATCACGTCGGTGGACGCCTTCCTGAAGGACGACAAGCTCTACCGCTTCGTCATGGAAGCCTTCGATCTCGGCAGCCAGATCTACGCCAAGGGCCTGATCCGCAGGGTCCTGACGGAAGGTGTGACCGACAAGGCGTCCACCGCCAACCGCATGAACGACGTCAAGTTCAAGGAACTGGCGACGGTGCTGGGCTTCGCCGAATCCGGTGGCGCCAACCTGAAGGAACCGAAGATCGTCCAGGCGATCGTCGACCGGTACGTCAGCGTGCGGCTGGAGGTGGAATCCGAGGACACCAACCCGGCCGTGCGCCTCGGTCTCTACTTCAAGCGCCGGGCACCCGCCATCACCAACTGGTACCAGGTGATGGCCGATCCGGCGCTGCGGGAGGTGGTGCTCACCATTCTCGACCTGCCGAAACAGACCGCCCTTCTTGACGTCGACCGGCAGAAGGAGATCTTCTCCCGGCGCCTCGACATCGCCGACTTCCGCAACCCCGACAAGGTACGCGCGCTGCTCGACCGGTTCGGCGCCATGCACGACGCCCGCAACGGTGCCGCGTCCGATACCGCCGCGGTGGCGCCGATGATCGGGCTGCGTCGCGGCAGCCGGCCGTCGATCGTTGCGATCGACCCGTCCGTCACCCTGACGCTGCTGAAATTCCCGCGCTTCTGAGGCGGTGGCGTGCACCCCGATGCGGCAGCGTCCCCGCCGGCATCCGGTCGGGGCGGTCCGCCGGCCTCCGGCGCCGGCCGCCGGAGGCTGCACCGGGATGACGACGGGCGCGACGCGCTGCACATCCTGCCCCTGTCCATCCTTCCCCTCGGCCACCCCGGGCTGCGGCGGGCGCGGCTGATCAAGAACGTGCGCCTGGAAACGGTCGCCGAGGTCTTCAACGACGCCCAGACCGGCAGCGGCCAGATCACCATCGACCAGATCCCCCTGTGCTTCGGGCTGGACGCCGACGCCGTCGCCCGCGATCTGCACATGATCCGGCAGATCGCGGCGGCCGCCAGCTTCGACATCTACAGCCTGCGCCTGGAGTTGCGGCGCCTGAAGATTGACGTGGACGAAGCGCGCAGCCTGCGCCTGTCGGACGCCAAGCGGGCGCGGCTGACGGGCTACATGCGGGTCTTCACGCGGCCCCTGATCGAGTACGTCTACGGCACCGGCGACGCCGAGGTGACCGGCATGGACGGGCTGCTGCGCATGTTCAGCAACCCCGACGTGGCGGAGGCGCGCCGCCGTCTGCAACTGATCGCCGACCGGCTGGACATCCCCGTGAGCGCCATCCCCCGTTTTCTGGAGGACTACGCCGACGTCTTCATGTCGCTGGCCTATTTCCGGCAGTGCCTCGACGAGATCGTTCCCGACGTCGAGGCGTTCCTGACCTGGACCCGCGAATTGCAGGACAGCAGCGAAGTGCGCCGCGACTCCCGGCGCCGGCGCATGCTCGACGACATCGTGCGCGACCTGACGGAGATCACCACCTCCATCACCGGCCGCTTCGAGAGCTTCGACCTCCGCTCCCGAGCCTTCTGGACCAACATCAACGCCGAGAGCTTCCACACCATCCGCACCCTGATCCTCAACCACCACCTGACCATCGGCGGCGTGCTGTGCGGTCTGGCGGTCAAGATGGACCTGTGGAAGGCGCGCTTCGCGCGCGGCGGCGGCCCGGTCCGCCGGATGGAGTTCATCCGCTCCGAGATCCTGCCCGGCCTGTCGCAGATCCGTGCCATCGAGCGATCGTCCCGCGCCGCCCTGTGGTGACGGGGAGTGGAGGGGCGATCACGGCTTCTCATCATCGCCGGGTACCGGCGCCACATCCGGAACCCTGCCCGGGAAGGAGCGCAGCCCCTCACCGGCGGCACCGGCGGCACGCGTCTTCAGTGTAGCGCGCCGCCGTCTCGACGGCGCCCTTGGCGGGCGCGGGCAGCTTCAGGGGATAGGTCGCCTTGGGCGCGGGCGTTCCACAAGCCGGAGGGACGGCCCCTACAGCCGGACCGCGTCAGCGCCGCGGGCGTCCGTCGCCTGAAGGGCGTAGAGCCGGGCCAGCAGGTGCGGCGGCAATGCGTCGGGCAGCGGTGCGGCGGCGGTCGGAGCCGCGGGGGCTTCGCGCCGTTTCAGCGCCTCGGCCACGCTGTCGCCCGATGCCGCGGCGGGGGCGGGGGGCGGCTCCCGGCCGGGGGCAGCCAGCCAGGGCAGGGGCGCCGCCGCCGGGCCGGCCGGTTCGTCGGTTGCGGCGTCGCCCAGCGCCTTGAGGTGGCCGAGCACGCTGTCGCCGGTGATCGCCTCGAACAGCACCATGGCGGCGGCGCCGGCCAGCCCCGTCGGGCCGCCGAAGAGGAAGCCGCCGGCCAGCCGCGCCGGGATGGAAATCGTGTCCCCCGTGGCCTCGCGATAGACGGCGGAGACGACGGGAAGCTGCTGCAACGGGTTGATGGTGTCGATCAGGTCCTCGAAACCGAGGGCCGGGCCGGTGCCCGCAGCCGAGCCTCCGGCGGCGGTGTCGGACGAACGGCCTCCGGTGGTCCCGGCGGGGGACAGGGCGCGGGCGGCGAGGGTGGTGTTGACGCTCATGGCCGGTCTCCCGGAACGGACAGCAGGGTGTGGAGCTGGGCGAAGGTGGCGGCGGCGGGCAGGCGGTCGTCCTTGCCCTGGCGCAGGAACGCTTCCAGGCGCGGGTGGACGGCCATGGCGGCGTCCACCTCGGGGTCGCTGCCCCGCCGGTAGGCGCCGAGGCGGATCATCTCGCGCATGTTGTCGTAGGTGGCCATGGACGCCCGCGCGCGGCCGGCGATGTCGTTCTCGGCGGGGCTGTGGCAGCCGGGCAGGGCGCGCGACACGCTGCGCAGCACGTCCACCGCGGGATAGCGCCCCTGGCCGGCGATGCGCCGGTCCAGCACCAGGTGACCGTCGAGGATGCCGCGCACCGCGTCGGCGATGGGCTCGTCGTGGTCGTCGCCGTCGACCAGCACGGTGAAGATGGCGGTGATGTCGCCCGGCGGGCGGGGGCCGTCCGTGTCGGGTCCGGGCCCGGCCCGTTCCAGCAGCCGCGGCAGTTCGGCAAAGACGCTGGGAGGATAGCTCTTGCCGGTCGGCGGCTCGCCGGCGGCCAGGCCGATTTCCCGCTGGGCCATGGCGAAACGGGTGACGCTGTCCATGAGGCACAGCACGTGCAGCCCGCGGTCGCGCAACTCCTCCGCCACGGTCATGCACAGCAGCGCCGCCTGTCGGCGCATCAGCGGCGGCTCGTCGGAGGTGGCGACCACGACGACGGACCGGGCCAGCCCCTCCGGCCCCAGATCGTCCTGGATGAACTCCCGCACCTCGCGGCCGCGCTCGCCGATCAGCCCGATGACGATGACGTCGGCCTCGGCGTTGCGCGCGAACATGGACAGCAGCGTCGACTTGCCGACCCCCGACGCCGCGAACACCCCCAGTCGCTGGCCGCGGCACAGGGGCACGAAGGCGTCGACGACGCGGATGCCGGTGTCGATGCGCGGGCCCATGCGCCGGCGCGCGCAGGCCGGCGGCGGCGGCCGGCGCAGGGGGCGGGCGTGCTCGCCGTTGCGCAGCGGCCCCTTGCCGTCCACCGGGTGGCCCAGCGCGTCGACCACGCGGCCCAGCCAGCCGGGGCCGGGGCGCAGGGTGTTGGCGGTGTCGTCGGTGACCACGGTGCAGCCCTCGGCCACACCGTCCAGGGAATCGAAGGCCATCAGCAGCGTCCGGCCATGGCGGAAGCCCACCGCCTCGCACAGGACGCGGCGGCCGTGCACGGTCTCGGCGTGGCACTTGTCGCCGACCGACAGCACCCGTTGCAGGCCGTCCACCTCCAGCGTCATGCCCGTGGCGGCGCGGATGCGGCCGCGCCACGTCACCGTCGGCAGGCGTTCGATGGCCGCGGTCAACGCTTCCAGGGCCTGCATGCGCGGTTTCTCCCTCACCGTTTCCTGGCGCATCCTAGGCGGCCCGATTTAAATCCGGTTTTAAACGGCGCGGTTCATGGTCGCCTCTATCGTCGCATGCAGAGGTCGTCATGGATTTTAGCCAAATCGCCGTTTTCCGATTGGCGGGACTTCGTCTCGACTATCTGGCGGAGCGGCAAAAACTGATCGCCGAGAATGTGGTGAACGCCAACACTCCACAATACAAGGCGCGCGATCTCAAATCTTTCGAGACGATTTTGGGCGGCATGCAGCCGGTCGTGCCCGTGCGGACGGCGCCCATGCATCTGGCCGCCGCCGGGACGACGGGGCCGTTCCGTGAAGACCGCTCCTTCGAGCCCCGGGAGACCACCCCGTCGGGCAACGCCGTGTCGCTGGAGCAGGAAATGGCCAAGGGCAGCGAGACCCGCGACGCCTTCGCGCTGACCACCGGCCTGTTCCACCGCAATCTGCAAATGCTGCGCATGGCGTGGCGGGCCGGCGGCTGAGGAGGGAAGACCCCATGAACGATGCCCTGAACAGCACCCTGAAGATCGCCGGCATGGGCTTGCAGGCCCAGGCGACGCGGCTGCGCGTGGTGGCGGAGAACATCGCCAACGCCGATTCCACGGCGGCCACCCGCGACGGCGATCCCTACCGGCGCAAGACCGTGACCTTCGACAGCGTCCTCGACCGGTCGCTGGGCGTCGAGGTGGTGCGGGTGAAGCAGATCGGCCGCGATCGCAGCGACTTCAGGCTGGTCTACGACCCCTCGCACCCCGCGGCCAACGATGAGGGCTACGTCAAGCGTCCCAACGTCCAGACGCTGATCGAGATGATGGACATGCGCGAGGCCGGTCGCGCCTTCGAGGCGGGCATGAACGTCATCGAGCAGTCGCGCGCCATGATGAGCCGCGTCGTCGACCTGTTGCGCAGCTAGGAGCGGGAGCCCCCACCATGATCGAAATGCCCATCGCCCGCGTCGCCGCCGCGTACGCCGCCAACCGGGGCGGCGCGCTCGCCATGCCGACGCCGGCGGTTTCGGCCGTCGGGAGCGCCGCGCCGGCCGCCGGACCCGAGGCGGCGGCGGCCTCCGACTTTGGCACCTTCCTCGACCGGCAGATCGCCGACGCCGTGGAGACGCTGAAGGAGAGCGAGCGGGTGTCCATGTCCGCGGTGGCCGGCAAGGCCAGCGCCCAGGAGGTGGTGCGCGCCGTCCTGGCGGCGGAGATGACCGTCCAGTCGGTGGTCGCCATCCGCGACAAGATGGTCCAGGCGTACCAGGAAATCATGCGCATGGGCGTGTGATACGGCCGGAAAATGATCCCTTTCATTCTTTTCCGGCCGTCAAGCCCGGCAGATCAATGCCGTGGCATTGATCGAGAGGGGCATACCGTCGGCATCAGTCCGATGCCGACGGTATGATACGCCCGGGACCGCCGCTTGCGAAGAGGAAGGCCATGAACGAGGCCGACGTGCTGGAAGTGGTGCGCAGCGGCATCTGGACCGCCCTGTACATCGCCGCACCGCCGCTGATCGTCGCGGTGACCGTGGGCGTGGCGATCTCGCTGATCCAGGCGCTGACCCAGGTGCAGGAGATGACGCTGACCTTCGTGCCCAAGATCGTCGCCATCCTGGTCGCCACGGTGCTGGCGCTGCCCTTCATGTACGGCGCGCTGGCCACCTATTCGGAGCGGCTGAGCGACCTGATCGTCTCGGTTCAATAGGGCCATGGGGCGGCTGCGCATCCTGCCGGCGGCGCTCCTCGCCCTGTGGGCGCCGGCCGCCGCCGCCGCGTCGGCGTCGCAGATCGGCATCTGGACGCCGGCGCTCTACGCCCTGCCGCCGGCACCGCCGGGCAGGCCCCCCTCCGCCGCGCTGCCCCCCGCCGACCGCCGCGGCCCGCTGCCGCCGGAAGCGCAATGCATCGCCGCCATCCTGGACGCCGAGCGGGCGGCGGGCATCACCGACCATCTGCTGCTGGCCATGGGCTTCACCGAGGCCGGCCGGCGCACCGAGCGCGGGCTGTTCACCGTCTGGCCGTGGACGGTCAACAGCGAGGGGCGGTCCCGCTACTTCACCGGCCGGGCCGACGCCATCGCCTTCGTGCGCGACGAGCAGCGGCGCGGCGTGCGCTCCATCGACGTCGGCTGCCTCCAGATCAATCTGAAATGGCACCCGGACGCCTTTCCCGACCTGGACACCGCCTTCGACCCCGTGGCCAACGCCCGCTACGCCGCGTCCTTCCTGGGCGCCCTGCAGCGCGACCACGGCTCGCTGGACACCGCCATCGCCCGCTACCACTCCGCCCGGTCCGAGCTGGGCACCGCCTACCGGGAGCGCGTCACGGGCAACCGGCGCTGGGTGGCGGGGGCGCTCGGCTACCTGGAGACGCTGGCGGCCGGGCCGCGCACCGCCGCGCCGGTGTGGACGAAGGCGGAGCTGGGGCAACTCGCCTTCCTGTCCGGGCTGGTCGCCGACGGGCCCGCGCGCCCGCTGCTGCCCGACGCCCGCCCCTGATGCGACCGCTTAAATCCGGGTTTTACCGCGCCCGTCTAGGGTGCCGGGACGCAAGCCCCCCTCCTGGAGCCGACGCGACGCCATGACGCTCACCGAACACGTCCGCAGCCGCTTCGGCATCCTGGGCGACATCGGCACCGCCAACCGCGACGTGATGTTCGCGATCGGCATCCTGCTGGTCCTGGCGGTGCTGTTCCTGCCGGTGCCGTCCTGGCTGCTCGACGTCGGGCTGACCGTGTCGATCGCCGTCAGCGTGCTGATCCTGATGGTGTCCCTGTGGATCGCCAAGCCGCTGGACTTCTCGTCCTTTCCGACGGTGCTGCTGGTGGTCACCATGCTGCGCCTGGCCCTCAACATCGCCTCCACCCGGCTGATCCTCAGCGAGGGCCACGGCGGCACCGGCGCCGCCGGCCATGTGATCCAGGGCTTCAGCCAGTTCATCATGGGCGGCAACTTCGTCATCGGCGTGGTGATCTTCTGCATCCTCGTGGTCATCAACTTCGTGGTGATCACCAAGGGCGCCACGCGCATCGCCGAGGTGGGGGCGCGCTTCACCCTGGACGCCATCCCCGGCAAGCAGATGGCCATCGACGCCGACCTGTCGGCGGGCATGATCGACGACGTGGAGGCGCGCCGCCGCCGCAAGGAGCTGGAGGACGAGAGCACCTTCTACGGCGCCATGGACGGCGCGTCGAAGTTCGTGCGCGGCGATGCCGTGGCGGGGCTGATCATCACCGCCATCAACGTGCTGGGCGGCATGGCCATCGGCATCGTCCAGCAGGGCATGAGCTTCGAGAGCGCCGCCGCCGCCTACACCACCCTGACGGTCGGCGACGGGCTGGCGACGCAGATCCCCGCCCTGGTGGTGTCGCTGGCCGCCGGCCTGCTGGTCACCAAGGGCGGCAACGCCGGCTCCGCCGACAAGGTGGTGATCGACCAGCTCGGCGCCCATCCCAAGGCGCTGATGGTGGCGGGCGGCCTGCTCGCCGCGCTGGCGCTGACGCCGGGCCTGCCGCTGCCGCCCTTCCTGGCGGTGGCCGCCGCCTTCGGCGTGCTGGGCTGGTACATGCCGCGCCGCCGCGCCCGCCTCACCGCCCTGGCGAAGCTGGAGGAGAGCCGCCGCCCCGCCGCCGCCGCCCCGGAGGAGCCGGTGGAGGAGATGCTGAAGGTCGACGAGGTGAAGGTGGAGGTAGGCAGCCACCTGGTGCCGCTGATCCTCAACAAGAACGGCCCGCTGACCGGCAAGGTGAAGACGCTGCGCAAGCGTTTCGCGGTGGAGTTCGGCTTCGTCCTGCCGTCGGTGCGCATCAAGGACTCCAGCTTCCTGGCGCCCAAGAGCTATGTGGTGTCGGTGATGGGGGTGGAGGTCGCCCGCGGCGAGGTGCGGCCCAAGCACCTGCTGGCCATCGACCCCACCGGCGGCGAGGTGGCCGACATCCAGGGCGAGGCGACGCGCGAGCCCACCTTCGGCCTGCACGCCCGCTGGATCGACCCGTCGCGCCACGAGGAGGCGGTGGCCAGGGGCTACACCGTGGTCGATCCGGAAAGCGTCATCACCACCCACCTGACCGAGGTCATCAAGGACCACCTGCCGACGCTGCTGACCTTCGGGGCGCTGCAAAAGCTGGTCGACGGGCTGGGGCGGGAGTACCAGAAGCTGATCAGCGACATGGTGCCCAGCCAGATCTCCATGGTCGTGCTCCAGCGCGTGCTCCAGGCGCTGCTGGCCGAGCGGGTGTCCATCCGCAACCTGCCCGCCATCGTCGAGGCCGTCGCCGAGGCGGTGGGCTGGACGCGCCACATCACCCTGATCACCGAGCATGTGCGCACCCGTCTGGGCCAGCAGATCTGCCAGGGCCTGACCGGGCCGGACGGTTTCGTGCCGGTGATCGCGCTGTCGCCGCGCTGGGAACAGGCGCTGCTCGACAGCATCGTGGTGGAGGGGGACGACCGCCGCTTCGCCATGCCGCCCAGCCAGGTGCAGGAGTTCCTGACCGCCCTGCGCCTGACCATCCAGAAGCACGCGACACCGCAGGTGTGGCCGGCCCTGCTGGTGGGGGCGGAGGTGCGGCCCTTCGTGCGCTCGCTGCTGGAGCGGGTCAGCCCGATGACGCCGGTGCTGAGCCACGGGGAACTGCACCGCAAGGCGTCCGTCAAGACCATCGACCAGGTCTGACCGGCCATGGACCCGCTGGCGCAGATGCTCACGCAGGAGGTCTTCCGGGCCTTCCTGGTCTTCGTGCGGGTCGCCGCCGCCATCGGCGTCCTGCCGGGGTTCGGCGAGAGCGCGGTGCCCGTCCGGGTGCGCCTGGCGGTGGCGCTGATCGTCACCCTGATCCTGCTGCCCGCGGTCCCCGGCCTGCCCGAGCGGATCCCCGACGACCCGGTGGAATTGCCGGCGCTGTTCGCCGGCGAGATGCTGATCGGCCTGTTCCTCGGTCTCGGGGCGAAGCTGTTCCTGTCGGCCCTTCAGGTGGCGGGGGGCCTGGCCGCGCAGGCGGTCGGCCTCGGCAACCCCTTCGCGGTGGACGCCGGCGGGTTCGAGGGCGGTTCGGTGCTGTCGGGCGTGCTGCTGATCGGCGGGCTGGCGCTGCTGTTCGCCACGGACGTCCATTACCTGATGATCGGCGCGCTCGCCCGCTCCTACGGCACCTGGCCCGCCGGGGTGTTCCCGGAGACGGCGGAGCTGGCCCGCCGCTTCGCCGAGCTGGTCGCCGTCACCTTCCGCCTGGGGGTCGCCCTGGCGACGCCGTTCCTGCTGTTCGGGCTGGTGGTCAATGTGGCGCTGGGGCTGGTGAACCGGGTGATGCCGGCCATGCCCGTCTATTTCGTCGGCACGCCCGTGCTGCTGCTGGTCGGCCTGACCCTGTTCATGGTGACGGCGGGGGCCATGCTGACCGGCTTCACCGACGCGCTCTCCCAATGGCTGGACGGACGGTGAGGCGGCGCGGTGGCGGAGCAGAACGACGAGCAGAAAACCGAGGAACCGACCGAGAAACGCCTGCGCGAGGCGACGGACAAGGGCGACGTGCCGCGGGCCCGCGACGTCGGCCTGCTGGCCGGCGTCGCCGCGGCCTGGCTGATCGTTCTGGTGGCGGCGCCGGGGGCCATGGCGGATCTCGCGGCCCTGCTGCTGCCGCTGATCGAGAACCCGAACGACATCCGCCTGGAAGGCTCGGCGGTGGACGTGGTGCACCGGCTGCGCTGGGTGATCGTCGGGGTCGGCGCGGCCATGCTGCCGGTGCTGGGGCTGCTGGCGGCGGGGGTGGTCGCCTCGGCGATGGGGCAGGGGCCGTTCCTGTTCGCCACCGAGCGCATCCGGCCCAAGCCGTCGCATCTGTCGCCGCGCTCCGGCCTGAAGCGGATCGTGTCGCGCCAGGCGCTGGTGGAGTTCATCAAGAGCCTGGTCAAGCTGGGGATCATCAGTGCCGCCGCGTGGTACGCCGTGGCGCCCTACATCGCTCGGACGGAGGGGACCGTGGGTATGGACGTCGCCGGCTTGCCGGAACTGCTGCGCGATGTGACGCTGCGCCTGCTGCTGGCGGTGCTGCTGGCGACCGTGCTGATGGCGGCGGTCGACGTGCTGTGGAACCGTCTGGAGTGGCGCCGGCGCCTGCGCATGAGCTTTCGCGAGATCAAGGACGAGTTCAAGCAGATCGAGGGCGATCCCCACGTCCGCGCCCGCCTGAAGGAGATCCGCCGCTCCCGCTCCAAGCAGCGCATGATGGCCAGCGTGCCGCGCGCCACCGTGGTCATCACCAACCCCACCCACTTCGCCGTGGCGCTGGAGTACGAGCGCGGCCGCATGCCCGCACCGGTGTGCCTGGCCAAGGGCGCCGACCTGATCGCCCTGCGCATCCGCGCCGTTGCCACGGAGCACGGCGTGCCCATCGTGGAGAACCCGCCGCTCGCCCGCGCCCTGCACGCCAGCGCGGAGGTGGACGCCACCATCCCGCTCCAGCACTACCAGGCCGTCGCGGAGGTCATCACCTACGTGCTGCGCCTGAAGCGGGGGCTGCCGGCCGTCCGGCCGGGCGGTTGAAGGCCGGGCGGTCGACGGCGGGTCATACCAACGGCACCTGAAGGGTGCCGTTGGTATGACCCTTTCGATCAATGCCAAGGCATTGATCTGCCGGGTTTCACGGCCGGAAAATGATGGAAGTGATCATTTTCCGGCCGTATCAGGCGCCGGGCGGGCCGCCGTCAGGGTCGGTGACGGTGGCGTGACCGGCGCGGATGCGCGCCTCCAACGCCAGGGTGTCGGGCAGCAGCTTCGCGCTGAAGAAGCGGGCGAGCGCCAGGCGGCCGGCCAGGAAGGCGGCGTCGCCTCCGCCCGCCCGGCGCCGCCGCACCGCAGCGAGCGCCATCAGCCCCCACATCCAGCCATAGGCGACCAGCGCCAGCAGCCGCAGCGTGTCCGTCGCCACCGCCGCTGCGGTGAGCGGCGAGGGGGCTTCGCCCAACCCGGCGACGGCGCCGCGCAGGCGGTCCGTCGCCGCGGCCAGCGGGGCGGCCAGGCCGGCGGTGTCGGGGTCGGCGGCCAGGGCTGCGGCGGTGCCGTCGATGGCGTCCAGCAGGCGGCGCAGCGGGCGCCCGCCGTCCATGGCCAGCTTGCGGCCCACCAGGTCCAGCGCCTGGACGCCGTTGGTGCCCTCGTAGATCTGCGTCGCGCGGACGTCGCGCACGATGCGTTCCACGTCGTTGTCGCGGATGTAGCCGTGCCCGCCCATGACCTGCTGGGCCAGCACCGCGGCCTCGAAGCCGAAGTCGGTGCCGGCCGCCTTGAGGACGGGGGTGAGCAGGGCGGCCCACCCCTCCGCCTCCCGCTGCACAGCCGGGTCGCCGCTGTGGTGTGCGCGGTCCATGGCCAGCGCCGTCCACAGGGCGAGCGCGCGGCCGGCCTCGGTCAGGGCGCGGGCGGTCAGCAGCATGCGGCGCACGTCGGGATGGGCGGTGATGGGGTCGGCGGGCCGGTCGGGGGCGTGCGGGCCGTCGGGGGCGCGGCCCTGCAGCCGGTCGCGGGCGTAGGCTTCCGCCATCCCGGTGGCGGCCTCGCCGGCGCCGATGCCCTGGACGGCGACGAACAGGCGTTCGTGGTTCATCATGGTGAACATGGCGGGCAGGCCGCGGTGCGCCTCCCCCACCAGCCAGCCGGTGGCGCCGTCGTAGGCCACCACGCAGGTGGGCGAGGCGTGCAGGCCCATCTTCGCCTCCACCGACAGGACCCGCCAGGCGTTGCGCGCCCCGTCCGGCAGCGCCCGCGGCACCAGGAACAGGCTGATGCCGCGGGTGCCCGGCGGCGCGTCGGGCAGGCGGGCCAGCACCAGATGCACCACGTTGTCGGTCAGGTCGTGGTCGGCGGCGGAGATGAACATCTTCTGCCCGGTGATCCGGTGGGTCCCGTCCCCCGCCGGTTCCGCCCGCGTGCGCAGCAGGCCCAGGTCGGTGCCCGCCTGCGGCTCGGTCAGCGCCATGGCGCCGGTCCATTCCCCGCGCACCATGGGCGGCAGCCAGCGCGCCTTCAGCGCGTCGCCGCCGTGGGCGGCGATGGCGCGCACCGCGCCTCGGGTCAGGCCCGGCACGATGGAGAAGGCGAGCCCGGCGCCGCACACCATCTCGGTGACCGCGGTGTCCAGAACCTCCGGCAACCCCTGGCCGCCGTACGCGGGATCGCCGGCCAGCCCGCCCCACTCCCCCTCCACCCAGGCGCGGTAGGCGGAGCGCAGCCCCTCCGGCAGGCGCACGCCGTCAGCCGTGCAGCGGGCACCCTCCCGGTCCGCCGGTGCGTCGGCGGGAGCGATCACCTCCTCGGTGAACCGGGCCGCCTGGCTCAGCACGTCATCGATCAGCTCCGCCGAGACCTCCGCCCATCCCGCCCCGGCGAGGACGCCCGGCGCGTCCAGCACGTCGTGCAGCAGGAAACGGAGGCTGGCCAGGGGAGCGCGGTAGGTGGGCATGGGCCGGTCCATTCCGATTGGCTGGAGGTCGCCGCGGCCGACGGCTATTCGTCGCCGGCCGATGTGATGTCCGTCATTGCGAAATCGTTGCCGACATAAAGGAGCGGAGCGTTGAGCGTACGCGCCAGGGCATAGGCGAAGCAGTCGCCGAAGTTCAGCGCGGCCGGGTGCCCCGTTCCCTTGCCGAATTTCGTATGCGCGGAGCGGGCGGCGCCCGCTTGTTCGACAGTGACCGGCTCGATGCGAAGGCGAGAGGTGGACACGAAGAGATCGAGCCGGCGCTCGGCCTCGTCGGCGGGAATTCGTTTCTTTGCCTTGAGGACGATTGCCGCCTCGACGATGTTCGCCGCCGACATCCGGGGAGCATGGGCCCGAGCGAGTATCCGTGCCATGCGCGCCGGTCCGGCTCCTTGAGGAAGATCGCCAACACGGCCGATGTGTCGACAACGATCACCGTGCGGGCGCTCCGTCTTCGTCGTAGCCGAGGATTGCGTCAGGGCTTCGGGTATCCCGATCCGGAAGGGCCGCGTAGCGGTCCCCGAGTTCGAGCAGCGCTGCGGCGATGCGGTCGGGATCCCGCCGGGTTCGTTCGCGTTCCAGACGTTCCCGCAGGGCCGACGTGACGGCGTCGGGCAGGCTCTCGCCCGTCAGGCGGGCCGGTTCGGCCGCCAGCCGGCCGGCTTCATCGCTGTGGATGGTCAGGGCCACGATAGGAAACTCCCGCTCGGCATCCGGGGGCCATGCTAGCACACGCCCGCGTTGGTTATCCCGCTCGTTAAGCGCTCTCCAGCACCATGGCGATGCCCATGCCGCCGCCGATGCACTGGGTGGCGATGGCGTGGCGGCCGCCGGTGCGGTGGAGGAGGCGGGCGGCGGTGCCGACCAGGCGGCCGCCGGTGGCGCCCAGCGGGTGGCCCAGCGCGATGGCGCCGCCGTCCATGTTCAGCCGCTCCGCCGGGATGGCGAGTTCGCGCGCGCAGGCGATGGCCTGGGCGGCGAACGCCTCGTTCATCTCCACCACGTCGATGGCATCCATGGTCAGCCGCGCGCGCGCCAGCGCCTTGCGGCAGGACTCGATGGGGCCCAGCCCCATCACGCCGGGCTCGCAACCCGACACGGCGAAGCTCCCGATGCGCGCCAGCGGCGTCAGGCCGTGGCGGGCGAGGAAGCCCTCGGTGCAGACCAGCAGCGCCGTCGCCCCGTCGGTCATCGGCGAGGACGTGCCGGCCGTCACCGTGCCGTCCTCGCGGAACGCGGGCCTGAGGGATGCCAGCTTGTCCATGGACGTCTCGCGCACGCAGCCGTCGGTGTCCACCGTCGTGCCGTCGTGCACCACCGGCACGATCTCCTCCGCCAGCCGGCCGGCGCGCTGTGCTGCCAGGGCCTTGCGCTGGCTCTCGCAGCCGAACGCGTCCTGCTCCGCGCGGGAAATGCCGAAGCGCTCGGCCACCCGCTCCGCGGTCAGCCCGACCTCGATGTAGTCGGACACCTCCTGCGGCGTCCAGGCGGGCGGCGGCAGGACGTTGAAGCCCATCATGGGCACGCGCGACATGCATTCGGTGCCGCCGCAGATGAAGGCGTCGCCCGACCCGGTGGCGATCATGCCCGCCGCCATCTGCACCGCCTGGATGGACGAGCCGCACCAGCGGTTGACCGTCGCCCCCGCCACCGTGCGGGGAAGCCCGGCCAGCATGCCGACGATGCGGCCGATGTTCAGGCCCTGCTCCCCTTCCGGGAAGGCGCAGCCCCACACCACGTCCTCGATGGCGTCGCCCGGCACGCCGGTGCGGTCGATCAGGGCGCGGATGACGGCGGCGCCCAGCGCATCGGGCCGCATGCCGGCCAGTGGCCCCTTGCGGGCGAAGGTGAAGGGGGAGCGGACATAGGCGGCGATGTAGGCGTGTTCCATGGGTGCTCGGATCTCCCTGGCGGGGCGCTACGGCACGGTTGCGGCGTAGAGCGCCCGGATCTCGGCGGCGTATTTGGCGTGGATGGTGGCGCGGCGGACCTTCATGGTCGCCGTCACCTCGTCGTCGTCATGGTCCAGTTCCTTGGTCAGCAGGTGGAAGCGGCGCACCCCGGCGACCCGGGCCAGGGTGGCGTTGGCCGCCGCCACCTCCCGGTCGATCAGGTCGCGCACCCGCTCGTGCTCGGCGAGGCTGCGGAAATGGGTGTAGGGGATGCCCTGCTCCTCCGCCCACTTGCCGACGGTTTCCGGGTCGATCTGGATCAGCGCCGCGACAAAGGGGCGGCCCTCGCCGATGACGATGCACTCCTTGACGTAGGGGCTGGCCTTCAGCGCGTTCTCGATCTCCGACGGGCTGAGGTTCTTGCCGCCGGCGGTGATCATGATGTCCTTCAGCCGGTCGACGATGACGATCTGGCCGTTCTCCATCCGCACCACGTCGCCGGTGTGCAGCCAGCCGTCGCGGATCGCCCGGGCCGTGGCCTCCGGGTTCTTGTAATAGCCCTCGAACACGGTGTCGCCGCGCACCAGCAGTTCGCCGTGCTCGCCCACCCGGCACTCCGCCCCCACCACGGGCACGCCGACGCTGCCCGGCGTGCGGGCGTTGAGGTGCTGGCCGGTGACCATGCCGGCCGTCTCGGTCAGGCCGTAGACCTCGATCAGCGGCACGCCGATGGTGCGGAAGAAGCGCACGATGAGCGGCGAGATGGGGGCGGCCCCGGTCAGGCACACGGTGGTCCGCCGCAGGCCGGTGTAGTTCAGCAGCGCCCGGAACACCAGCAGGTACCAGAAGGCGAAGACCGCCCGCGCCGGCAGCGGCCGTTCCGCCGGGGCCGTCTCCGCCCACGGCTCGCACGCCGCCAGCGCCCGCTCGAACAGGCGGCGGCGGTAGCCGCCGGCCTCGGCCATCTTGATGTGGATGGCGGAGTGCAGCTTCTCCCAGATCCGCGGCACGCCCAGGAACAGGGTGGGCGCCACCTCCCGCAGGTCCTCCTGCACGGTGCGGATGGATTCCCCGAAGTTGACCACCGAGCCGAGGTAGAGCGGCGTGAAGGTGGTCAGCATCTGCTCCGCCACATGGCAGAGCGGCAGGTAGGACAGGTGGGTGGCGTGCTCGTCCAGGCCCAGCCGCTCGATGATCGCGGGGGCCTCGGCGCGCATGTTGCGGTAGCTGAGCATCGCCCCCTTGGGCTTGCCGGTGGAGCCCGAGGTGTAGACGATCAGGCCGATGTCTTCCGGCCGCTGGGCGTCCAGCAGGGCGTCGGCCAGCAGGGGATGGCGCGCCTCGTGCTCCGCCCCCAGGCGCTCCACGGCGTCGAAGGAGAGGATGCGGTCGTCGGCGTAGTGGCGCAGCCCCTTCATGTCGATGACGATGATGTGGCGCAGCGCCGGCAGGGCGTCGGCGGCCTCCAGCACCTTGTCGGTCTGCTCCTGGTCCTCGCAGACCACGAATTCGGCGTCGGCGTGGCCCAGCACGTAGGCCACCTCGTTGGCCGGGCTGGTGGCGTAGACGCCCACCGCGACGGCGCGCACGACGCCGCAGCCGAGCTGGGCGAACACCCACTCCTGCCGGTTCTCCGACAGGATGCCCACGTGCCCCCGCTCCGACAGCCCCAGCGCCTTGAGCCCCAGGCCGAAACGCCGGGCGCGCTCGTAATAGCGGCCCCAGGAGACGGGGGTCCAGATGCCGAAATCCTTCTGGCGCAGGGCCGTGCGGTCGGGGTGGCGGCGCGCCCGCTCGCGCAGCATCTGCGGCAGGGTCAGGGACGGGATCCCGGGTGCGGTCATGACAGCCACCGTTTGCGGCGCTTGTAGTGCTTGACGTCGCGGTAGCTGCGGTGCTCGCCACCGGCCCCGCCCAGGCCCAGGTAGAACTCCCGCACGTCGCGGTCGCGGGCCAGCCGCTCCACCGGACCGTCGATGACGATGCGGCCGGTCTCCATGATGTAGCCGTAGGAGGCCACGGCGAAGGCCAGCGCCGCGTTCTGCTCCACCAGCAGCATGGACGTGCCCTGCTCGGCGTTGATGCGGGCGATGATGGCGAAGATCTCCTCCACCAGCCGCGGCGACAGGCCGAGCGAGGGCTCGTCCAGCAGGATCAGCGACGGTTCCGCCACCAGCGCCCGGCCGATGGCCAGCATCTGCTGCTCGCCCCCCGACAGGTAGCCGGCGCGCACCGACCGCCGTTCGTGCAGGTTCGGGAAATACTCGTAGACCAGGTCGAAGCGCCCGGCCGCCGACCCGGCCCGGCCGGTGCGGGCGTAGGTGGCGGCGACCAGGTTCTCCTCCACGCTCAGGTCCTCGAAGATGCGCCGGCCCTCCATGACGTGGAACAGGCCGGCGCGCACCAGCTCGTGGGGGGGCAGCCCGGCGACCGGGCGCCCGTCGAAGCGGATCGTCCCGGCGCTGATGGCGCCGTTCTCCAGCCCCAGCAGGTTGGACACCGCCTTCAGCGTCGTCGACTTGCCGGCCCCGTTGGAGCCGAGCAGGGCGACGATGCATCCCCGCGGCACCGTCAGCGACAGGCCGCGCAGCACCTGGACGGTCTTCTTGAAGACCACCTCGATGTTGGTGACTTCCAGCACCGGCGGCGGTGCCGCCGCGGTCTGCGCCGGGATGGGCATGGGGTTACTCCAGGGTGATCCAGTCGGAGGCCGGGACCATCAGCTTCTTCTGCACGTCCGCCCGGTAGATGCGCCCGACCGGGATCGAGTTGCCGGGGATGGAGATCGGCACGCCGATGATGCCGCCGGTGTCGAAGTCGCGGATGGTGTTGAGCGCGGCCTTGAGGTTCTTGCCCGTCAGTTCCTGCCCGCCGTCCAGGGTGCGCTTGACCGCCTCGGTCATCAGCATGGCCGTGAGGAAGCCCTGCATGTAGGCGGTGGACTGGTAGTCCGGGCGCATCTGCCGGATCTTCGCCAGCATGGGCGCCTGTCCCTCGTCGTCGTAGTAGTAGCGGTAGGGCATGACGCCCATGAAGCCGTCGGCCATCTCGCCCATCTGCTGGACCATGGAGTTGTCCATGCTCCAGAACGTGCCCATCCAGCGGCTGGCGATGCCCATCTGCCGGGCCTGGGTGATGAACTCGGGGATGGGGGCCAGCACGTAGCCGTGGAAGATGGTGTAGTCCGGCGCGGCGCGGCGCAGCTTCAGCACCTCGGTGGAGACGTCGACGCTGCCCGGCGGGGTGACGATGGTCTCCACCACCTTCAGCCCCAGCTCGCCGGCCCGCCTGGCGGAGGTGGCGATGGGGTCGCGCCCGAACTCGGTGTCGGAATGGACGAAGGCGACCTTGGCGTTCGGCTTCTCGTTGGCGATGTAGCGCAGCAGGATGCCGAACATCTCGGTGTAGTCGGGGCCGGCCATGAACTGCAGGGGGAACTTGGCCGGGTCGTTCAGTTCGGTGGCGAAGGAGGCGCCGGCCATGATGGCGCTGCCCAGGCGCTCCAGCTCCGGGTTGATGGTCTTGGAAAAGGCGGTGGAATCGCCGTAGTAGAGGTTGGGCTTCTCCTGCGCCGCGATCTTGTTGAAGGCGGCGACCGAGGCGTCGACCTTGTAGGCGGTGTCCTCGTAGACGTAGCGCAGCTTGCGGCCGTGGACGCCGCCGGCGTCGTTGACGATCTTCACGTAGTCGGAGATGCCCGCGTGGATGCCGATGCCGGCGAAGGCGAAGACGCCGGTCATCGGGATCGACCCGCCCAGCACGATGTCGCCGGCCGCCTGTGCCCGCGCCGGCGCGGCACCGCCCGCCGCCAGACCGGCGGCCAGCGCCAGCGCCCCCAGTGAGCGTCGCGTGAGTGTCAGCATCAATGGTTCCTCCCTCGTTTTGTTGTCGGTTGCGCGTCAGGTGCGGAAGGGCCAGAGGTGGAAGGCGCGCCGGGTGCGCCGCCACATCTCGGCCAGCCCCTGCGGTTCGAAGATCAGGAAGCCCACGATCAGCGCGCCGAAGACGACGGTGCGCACCGGCGACAGCAGCACCACCGCGTCCGGCCAGACCGGCGCGACGGCGCCGACCAGCAGTTTCAGCACTTCCGGCACCAGGGTCATGAAGACGGCGCCGAGGATGCCGCCGAGGATGGTGCCCATGCCGCCGACGATGATCGCCGCCAGGAAGAAGATGGACAGGATCAGCGGGAAGCTCTCCGGCGTCACCACGCGGAAGAAATAGGCCCACAGGCCCCCCGCCACCCCGGCGTAGAAGGAGGCCAGCGCGAAGCTCGTCAGCTTCCAGCGCAGCAGCGGGATGCCCAGCACCTCGGCGGAGATGTCGCGGTCGCGGATGGCGATGAAGGCGCGCCCGACCCGCGTGCGGAACAGGTTGGCGGCACCCAGCAGCATCAGCACCGCCACCGGCATGATGACCCAGTACAGCTTGAACGGCGTGTCCAGCGCGATGCCCGCCAGGGTGGCCGGCGGCACGGTGATGCCGCGCACGCCGTTGGTCACGCTGTCCCAGTTGGCGAAGACGAAGTGCAGGATGAAGGACGCGGCGATGGTGGCGATGGCGAGGTAGAGCCCCTTCACCCGCAGGCTGGGCAGGCCGAACACCGTTCCCGCCGCTGCCGCCGCCAGCCCGGCCAGCGGCAGGTTGACGAAGAACGGCGTGCCCAGCCGGTTCTCCAGCAGCGCCACCGTGTAGGCACCCACCCCCATGAAGGCGGCCTGCCCCAGGCTGACCAGCCCGGTGTAGCCGGTGAGGATGTTCAGCCCCGTGGCGGCGATGACGTTGATGGCGGCCAGGCAGGCCAGGAAGGCCCAGTACTGGTCGGCGGCGAAGGGGAACAGCACCAGGGCGGCCAGCAGGGCGGCGAACCAGCGGCGCTGCACCGCGCTGTCGAACAGGGCCTCGTCGGCGGCGTAGCTTTCCTTGGCGGAGGCGATGCGCATGGGGCTAGAGCCTCTCGATCTCGCGGGTGCCGAACAGCCCGTAGGGGCGCACCATCAGCACCGCGACCAGCAGGGAAAAGGTGGCGAGCAACTTGTACTCGCCGCCGAGATAGAAGCCGGCCAGCGCCTCGATCAGCCCGATCAGCAGCCCGCCGACCAGGGCGCCGGGCACGCTGTCCAGCCCGCCGACGATGACCACCACCAGCACCGACAGGCCGAACACCCCCATGGTGGAGGAGATGCCGCCGATCGCCCCGACCAGGATGCCGGCCCCGGCGGCGACCACGCAGGCGATCACCCAGGCCAGCGAGAAGACGCCGGGCACGTTGATCCCCACGGAATAGGCGGCGGCCCGGTCGCCGGCGGTGGCGCGCAGGGCGACGCCGCCGCGCCAGGTGCGGAACAGCACCATGAAGACGGTGATGACGGCGGCCGCCACCAGGAAGCCGTAGGCGATCTTGGGCGCCAGGAACGCCTCGCCGATGAACACGGGGGTGGCGGGCATGAACTCCGGCAGGCGGCGGGGATCGGCGGTCCACAGGATCTCCACCAGCCCCACGAGGATGCTGCCCAGCCCCACCGTCACCATGAAGACCGCGATGGGGCTCTCGCCCAGCATCGGCCGGATGACCAGCCGTTCCGTGACCGCCCCGAACACCCCGGCCACCGCCAGGGCGCCGAGGGCCGCCGCCCACCAGGGCAGGGCCAGGGTGGCCGTGAACCCGAAGAAGGCGTAGGCGCCCAGCATCAGGATCTCGCCGATGGCCAGATTCACCACGCGGGTGGCCTTGTAGATGATCACGAAGGCCAGCGCCGTCAGGGCGTAGAGCCCGCCGGTGCCGAGGCCGGCCAGGCTGACCTCGGCCAGGAGGAGCCAGTCGAACGTCATCGCCCGCCCCCCTCGCGCATCGCCGCCGCCGGTTCCATCACGCCACCTTCCGGGCATCGGCGGCGAAGCGGCGGCGCAGGTCGTCGACGTTGCCGGAGCCGAGATAGGCGGCGATCACCTCGGGGTTCGCCTGCACGTCGCGCGGCAGCCCCTGCGCGATCACCTGGCCGAAGTTCAGCACCACCACATGGTCGGAGATGTCCATGACCATGCCCATGTCGTGCTCCACCATCAGCACGGTGACGCCCCATTCCTCGCGCACGTCGAGGATGAAGCGCGCCATGTCCTCGGTCTCCTCCCGGTTCATGCCGGCCACCGGCTCGTCCAGCATCAGCACCCGCGGCCGCATGGCGAGCGCGCGGGCCAGCTCCACCCGCTTCTGCAGGCCGTAGGACAGGGACCCCACGGGAGCCTTGCGGATGTGGTCGATCTCCAGGAAGTCGATGATCCGCTCCTCCACCTCGCGGCGCAGCTCCATCTCCTCGCGCCGGGCGCGGCCGAAATAGAACAGGGCGTCGAGCAGGCCGGTGCGCATGTGGGCGTGGCGGCCCAGTTTGATGTTGTCGAGCACCGTCATGCCGCGGAACAGCGCGATGTTCTGGAAGGTGCGGGCGAGGCCCAGCCGGGCGCGCTCGGGCGGGTGCAGGCGGTCGATGGCCCGCCCCTCGACGCGCACCGAACCGCCGCGCGGCCGGTAGAAGCCGGAGATGGCGTTGAACAGCGAGGTCTTGCCCGCCCCGTTCGGCCCGATGACCGAGGTGATCGAGCCCGGCGCCACCGGGAAGCTGACGCCGTTCAGCGCCAGCACGCCGCCGAAGGCCAGCGTCAGCCCGTCCACCTCCAGGATGGGGGAGTCAGCGGCCATGGAAGTCCGCTCCCCGCCGGGCGAAGAAGGCGTCCACCCCCTCGCGGAAGTCCGCGGTGGCGGCCGAGGCGCGGAACGCCTCCTCCTCCGCCGCCAGTTGGTCGGGCAGGGTGGCGGTCCAGGACCGCCGCAGCAGGTCCTTGATGCGGCCGAACGCGGCGGTGGGGCCGGCGGCCAGCCGCTCCGCCAGCGCCGCCGCCTCGCCGGCCAGGGCCGCCGCCGGGACCACCCGGTTGACCAGGCCCAGCGCCAGCGCCTCGCCCGCGTCGATGGTGTCGGCCAGCAGCGCCAGTTCCATGGCCTTGCGCAGCCCGACCAGGCGGGGGAGGTGATAGGTGCCCGACCCGTCGGGGGTGGCGCCGATGCGGGCGTAGGCCAGGGTGAAGCGGGCGTCGTCGGCGGCGATGCAGAGGTCGGCGGCCATGGCGAGGCTCATCCCCGCCCCGGCGACCGGCCCGTGCACCGCCGCCAGCACCGGTGCGCGCATGGCCGCCATCACCTCGATCGCCGCGTGCAGCGGGCCGATGATGGCCCCGGCCGTCTCCGGCCCGCGCGCCGGGTCGGCGCGGAAGCGGGCGAGGTCGCCGCCGGCCATGAAGCCGCGCCCCTCGCCGGTGATCACCACGGCGCGCACCGTCCCATCCGCGGCCACCGTGCGGCACGCCTCCAGGAAGGCGGCGGCCGTCGCCTCGTCAATGGCGTTGAGGACCTGCGGGCGGTTCAGATGCAGCCGGGCAACCGCCCCCGCCCGGTCCAGGCGGACCGGTTCGCTCTCGTTCGACACGCTGTCCTCCCCTCGTCGGCGTTCATCGCCGGATCGTTGTGCGGTTCGTCAGCGTCCGGCCGGCGGCGGCGTGCGGGCGCTGACGTGGTCGTGGAAGAGCCGCTCCACCGGCTGCTCCAGGTCCTTGCCCAGCCGCTCGAAGCCGCGGCGGAAATCGTGGACGTGGCGGCGCATCCAGGCGCCGGCCTCGGCAACGTCGCCGGCGCGGATCGCCTCGAAGACGCGGGTGTGGGCCTCGATCATGCGGGCGGGGGCGACGGGCACCTCCTCCGCCAGCATGTGCGAGGTCGGCTGGAACAGCAGCCCCAGGGGCTCGCGCGACAGCTCGATCACCCGGTTGCCCGAGGCGCGTCCGATCAGCGCGTGGAACTCCGTGTCCAGTTCCGCCAGGAGTGCGGGGTCGCCCACCGCCCGGCGCGACCGCTCCAGGTTCCCGGCGATGGCGTCGAGAACCTCGGGGCGGGCGTGGGTGCAGGCCAGTTCCGCCGACATGGGCTCGATGGCCATGGTAGCCTCCCACAGCTCGCGGAAGGTCACCTGGTGCAGCACCAGCGCCCGGCTGATGCGGCTGGCCAGCTTGGTGTAGCGGGGCAGGCTGGCGAACAGGCGGCGGCTGCCGTCCCGCTGGATCAGCCCCGACTGCTCCAGCATGCGGATGCCTTCGCGCACGGTGGAGCGGTTGACGCCGAACTGGCGCACCAGATCGGCCTCGGTGCCGATGGGGGCGCCGGGCGCCAGCCGGCCCGACATGATCTCCCGCTCGATCGCCTCCGCCACCCGCTGGTAGGCGGGGCGGTGGTCGATGCGTCCGAACAGCCCGTCTGCGGGCTCCGTCCCGTCCGACAGCGCGGCCACGGCCGGTATCCTCCTCCCCGCCCACCCCGGCCGCTCTGTCCGGCGGCCTTCGGGTGGATTGTATGCTTGTCGGACAAAGTAACCGAGCGTCCACACACTGTCAATTAGGCGGATTGTCTGTCTTGCGTACGGATGATGCGAGCATGGCCACCGCCGCCGCAGCTCCGGCCAGGACGAGGATGCCGGTGCGCAGGCCCGCCCCGGATGCGATCAACCCGATCACCGGCGGCCCCAGGAGGAAGCCGCCGTACCCGGCGGTGGCCGCCATGGCCACACCGGCCGCGGCGGGTCCGCCCTGGCGGGCGGCGGCGCTGAAGACCGCGGGGACGACGTTGGCCAGCCCCAGCCCGACCAGCCCGAAGCCGATGGAGGCGGGCACCGGCCCCGGCATCGCCGCCGCCAGGGCCAGCCCCGCCGCGGCCAGGGTGCCGCCGGCCAGCACCACCCGCGGCGCGCCCAGCGCGTGCAGCAGCCGGTCGCCGGTCAGCCGGCCGGCCAGCATGCACAGGGAGAAGGCGGCGTAGCCCGCCGCCGCCGCCCGGCCGGCACCGCCGACGGTCGCCAGATAGACAGCGCTCCAGTCCGCCATCGCGCCTTCCACCAGCATGCAGGCCAGCGCCGCGGCGCACAGGCCCAGCATGGCGCGCCGGGGCAACGCCAGGGGCGTGCCGTGCCCCGGCGCCGGGGCGCCGCCGCGCAGGTGCGGTGCGCCGGCCGCCACGACGGCGGCGGCGATCAGGGCGGGACCCCACAGGCCGGCGGCGTCTCCCAGCCCGGCGAAGGCGGCGCCCAGCACGGCGCCGGCGAAGCCGCCCAGGCTGAAGGCGGCGTGGAAGGACGACATGATGGGACGGCCGCGCCGCACCTCCAGGCCGCTGGCGTGGGCGTTCATCGCCACGTCGACGGTGCCGTTGGCGGCACCGGTGGCGAAGGCCAGCAGGCACAGGGCGGCCAGGCCGCCGGCCAGCGGCAGGGTGGCCAGGGCGGCGGCGAACGCCAGCCCCGCCGCGGCGGTGGTCCGGCCGGTGTCGAGGCGCGCCGCCGCCAGCCCGACCAGCGGCATGGCGGTGACCGCTCCGGCGGCGAAGGCCAGCAGCACCAGGCTCAGGCGCCCCTCGGACAGGGCCAGCGCGTCGCTCAGGCGCGGGATCGCCGCGGCCCAGGCGCCGATGCCCAGGCCGTTGGCGAAGAAGACCCCGGTGGTGGCGGCCCGTTCCAGGGCGAAGGGGGAGGGCAGGGCGATGGCGCGCAAGGCCTCAACCCTCCTCTGCGCCGCCGCCGCCGCCGGGGGCGCGGTGGATGCGCACGCCGAGCGCCCGGAACGGCTCCAGCGCCGCGTCGGGCGCGTCGTCCTCCACCACCAGGTCGGCCAGGGCGCCGGCCGGGGCCACCAGGTGCGGTGCGGCGCTGGCCAGCTTGTCGGTGGTCACGGCGGCGGCCACCGCCCCGGCGGCGGCGACCAGGCGGCGTTTCATCACCGCGTCCTCGTACCCGAAGGTGGCGATGCCGTTGCCGGCGTCGACGGCGCACACGCCCAGCAGCAGCAGGTCCGGCCGCATCTCCGCGACGGCCTGCAACGCTCCTGCGCCGAGGGCGGCACCGGTCTGCGGATCCACGCGGCCGCCGACGACGATCAGGTCAATGCCGGGCCGCCCCACCAGGGTGGCGGCGATCACCGGATCGTGGGTGGCCGCGGTGATGCCCGCCCCCTCGGGAAGGGCGCGGGCCGCCGCCAGGGTGGTGGAGCCCGCGTCGATGAAGACGAAACGCCCCGGCGGCACCAGGGCCGCCAGCCGGGCGCCCAGCGCCTGCTTGCGCCGCACCGCCTCCCCCCGCCGCTCCCCGGCGCTGCCCGAGGCGGGCGAGACGGCGAGCGCGCCGCCGTACACCCGCTGGCACAGCCCCGCCGCCGCGAGGTCGCGCAGGTCGCGCCGGATCGTATCCTCCGATGTGCCGAACACCTGCGCCAGGTCACCGGCCAGAACCCGGCCGTCGCGTGCCAGGCGCTCCAGAATCGCCCGCTGGCGCTGCTGCGGCAGCGCACCCGCGGTGTCCGTCCTGGGGATCATGGTAAGAACTCTCAATCGTGCATAAACTTGTGCAATCATGCATAAACGTGCAGAAGCGGTCAAGAGTCGTTCCACGGGGGCGCCGGCCGGTGCCCCCCTTTGCCTCTGCGCCGGAGATGTTCAAAGCCCGCCGGATACCCTCAGCACCGCGCCGGTCACGTAGGCGGCCTTGTCCGACAGCAGCCACAGGACCGCCTCGGCGATCTCGTCCGGTTCACCGACGCGTCCCATGGGCACCCGCCCGGCGACGCGGGCCGGTCGGTCGGGGTCGCCCCCGGCGGCGTGGATGCCGGTGTGCACGGTGCCCGGAGCGACGGCGTTGACCCGCACCCCCGCCGCCGCCGTTTCCCGTGCGAGACCGACGGTGAACCCCTCGACGGCGGCTTTCGTTGCGGCGTAATGCACGTACTCGTGGGGTGACCCGAGCGTCGCCGCGATCGAGGAGATGTTGACCATCCGTCCCGCCGTGGCCCGGCGCTCCCAGCGCCGCACCGCTTCCCCGGCGCACAGCATGGTGCCGAGGACGTTGACGTCGAGCACCCGGCGCAGGGTTGCAAAGTCGAGATCCCGGAACGGGCCGATTCGCCCGGTGATGCCGGCGTTGTTGACCAGGGCCGTCACCGGCCCGAACGCCCTTTCGGCCACATCGAACAAGGTTCGGGCGGCGGCGGGATCGGCGACGTCCGCCTGCACGGCGACGGCGCACCGGCCGCTCTCCTCCAACTCCCGTTCCAGGGTGCGGGCCGCCGCGGCGTCGCGGCCGTAGCTGAAGCACACGGCGTAGCCGGTGTGCGCCGCCAACCTCACCACGGCAGCGCCGATCCCGCGGCTGCCTCCGGTCACGACAAGGACGTCGGGTGTATCCATCATGCTGCGGTCTCCGCCCGGGTTGGGATGCCCCGGCCGGCGGCGACGCCGGCCGGGAGCACCGCCATGGTGATCGCAGCAGCGCGCCGCGGCAAACGAGTAGCCGTCAGCGTCGGATGAGCCCGGGGACTCCGGCGCGCTTACTCGCCTTTCGTCCGCCGCAGACGGCGCAGGGTGCGGGTCCGGATACCGGCTGGCAGGCAGTCCAGCAGGCGGATCGCGTTTTCGTGTTCGCGGTAGGAGCCGCCGAACAGGTCCGACGCGATCGCCTCCAGACGCTCCAGCAGGGAATCGCGGTGGGGGCTCTCGGGCACGGCTTCCCAGAAGGCGTTGGCTTCGCGCTGGTCACCCTGCTCGCGCTGGCGTTCCAGCCGTTTCAGAGTTTCGGCGAGAACCTCGGCCTGGGCCGGCGCCATACCGTTCTCGGCGCGGGATACGGTCGCCTGATCCATGTCCACCATGGCGCCGAGGCGACCCTGGGTCAGGCCGAGGCGCCGGCGTCGGAGGGCTATACTCTGCGGTTGTGACCGGCTCATTTGCATACCGGGGTATTCGATGGTAGCCGAAGCTAGCAGCATGGACGGGGAATCACAATCATTCCGCTCTCCGATGCGGCCCGTGTGAAGCAGTTCACAGACTGGAAACCAATTGTATGCGAAGATGGGAATCTCCACCGCGAGGGTGCCATGTACGAGCCGCTGATCGGAAAGAACCTGAACGTCAATGGCCGGCGCACGTCGATGCGCCTGGAAGCGTCCCTGTGGCAGACCCTCGAGGAGGTCGGCCGGCGGGAGAACATAAGCGTCAACCATCTGGTGTCGCGCATCGAACGGCGCCTGAAGGAGACCGTGGGCGGGTCCTTCAACCTGACCTCCGCGGTGCGCCTCTACCTCGTGGAGTATTTCCGCGCGGCGGCGACCGAGGACGGCCACCGCGCCGCCGGCCACGGTGTCGGCGACCCGTTCGCCGGTGTCTCCGGCTCCGGTTCCGGCTCCGATGACGGTGACGCGGAGGAAGGGCGCCGACGCCGGAGTCCGCTCGGGCGCGGCGCGGCGTCGACGGCCCTCTAGAGTCGGGAGGTTGGCCGGGGAACCGGACCGGCGGTCGGTGGTTTTCCGAAGGGGGTGACCCCCACGGTTCGACCGACTGGAGTGTCCCATGCCCGGCGACGTCCGTTCCTCCACCCCGCACCGGTCCGCGGCTGCCCGTGGTGCTGCCGCAGGGGCAACCGGCCGGCGGTGCATCCGCCACGCCCTGGCCAATCTCTGCGCCGGCATCGTCGCGACAGTGGCGACGATTCTGGCGTTCATCGCCGCCGCCGAATCGGCGCGTCCCGACGATCTGCGCGCCGGTGCCCTGGCGCTTGGTCTGGGACTTGCACTGTGCGCGATCGGCGCTTTCCGGGCCAGTCGCTCCGACGCCGATGCCGCCCGCGCCCTGACGGGGCGGGCGTTGAAGGACCTGCCGTGAGCGAGCGGCGGCATGTCACCCGCCGGGCGGGGCCGGGCCGGCGGCGACCAGCCCGTAAAGGCGGGGCAGCACGGCGATGGTGAAGACGATCCGGTAGAGGTGGTGCACCGTCACGAAGGGGACGGACAGGTGCAGGGACAGGGCGATCAGGCTCATTTCCGCGAGTCCGCCGGGGGCAAAGGCGAGCACGGTCGTCGGCAGGGGCAGGCCGGCCAGCGCCGCCAGCGCACCGGCGAAGGCGAGCCCCAGCGCCGCCACGGCCGCCAGCGCGACGGCGGCCATTCCCAGGGCACGGCCGAGTTCCCGGTGGTCGATGCCGACGAAGGCGACCCCCAGCGAGGTGCCGACCATGAGCTGGGCCAGGGCCACCACCGGGGCAGGCAGCCGCCCTTCCACCAGCCCGGCCAGATAGACCGCGGCGCTGCCGGCGATCGCCCCGGAAATGTCCGGCGCGGGGATGCGCAGCCGCCGGCCGATCAGCGTGCCCGCGGCCCCGGCGGCCAGCAGCACCAGCGCGTCCGACAGGCTGAGCCCGCTTCCCGGGCCGTTGAGCGCCGCGCCGGCGGCGCTGCCCACCGGGTGACCGCTCAGCCAGGCGAACACCGGGGGCACCAGCAGCACGATCAGCGAGATGCGCAGGAAATGCTGGATCTGGATCAGCCGCTGGTTGCCCCCGGCCTCGGTGCCCAGCACGGTCGCCTCGATGAAGCCGCCGGGAAAGGCGGCGAAGAAGGCGGTCGGCCGGTCGTAGCCGCCGACCCGGCGGAACAGGGCGAAGACCGCCAGGTGGGCCACGACCAGGAAGACCGAGATGGCCGCGAGGCTGATCCACCAGTGCGGCATCTGCCGCACCACGTCGGCGGTGAAGGAGGCGCCGATCATCACCCCGATGACGGGCAGGAAGATCTCCCGCCCGGCCCGCGGCCAACACGGCGGATGGCCGAAGATCGGCAGGCGCAGCAGCGCCACCAGACACAGCGTGACCTGAGAGCCGATCAGCCACGGCATGGGCAGCCCGACCGCCGCCGCCGCGGCACCGCCGGCGGTGGCCACCGCCAGCGTGCCCGCCGCGGTGGCCAGCCGCTCAGGCCGTTTCCAGCGCCACATGAATGTTCTTTTCCTGCGTGAAGCTCAGCAGTTCCCCCAGGCACTCCTCCCGGCCGATGCCCGACCGCTTAACCCCGCCGAAGGGCGCGCCGAGATAGTGGGCGCTCGCCGTGTTGATCCACACGTACCCGGCCTGCGCGGCGCGCGCCAGCCGGTGGGCGCGGTCGAGATCGCGCGTCCAGATGGAGCAGGTGAGGCCGTAGTCCACGGCGTTCACCGCACGCAGCATCTCCGCCTCGTCGGTCCAGCGCAGCATGGCCAGCACCGGCCCGAAGATCTCCTCGCGCGCGATGGTCATGTCCGGCGTGACGCCGGTGAACACCGTGGGCAGCACGAAGAAGCCGCCGGCCAGCTCCGGGTCCTGCGGCGGGCCGCCGCCGCACAGCAGCGCCGCCCCTTCGGCCCGCGCCGTGGCGATGTGGGCGAGCACCCGCTCCCGTTGTTGCCGGCTGATCAGGGACCCCATGGTGGTCCGGGGGTCGGCGGGGTCGCCGGGGACGAAGGCGGCGCACAGGGCGCGCACCCGCTCCGCCACCGCGTCGTGGATGTCCGCGTGGACGAAGGCGCGGCTGGTGGACCCGCAGGACTGGCCGCACCAGGCGAAGTTCATGCCGGCCACGATGCCGCGGGCGACCTTCTCCACATCGGCATCGGGGCAGGCGATCAGGGCGTTCTTGCCGCCCAGCTCCAGCATCACCGGCTTGATGGTCCTCGCGGCCTGGCCCATCACCGCCGCCCCGGTCGGCACGCTGCCGATCAGCCCGACCATGGCCACCTTCCGGTGGCCGGCCAGCACCGCACCCGCCTCCGGCCCGCCGTTCACCACGTTGAGCACGCCGGGCGGCAGCCGATCGCCGACCAGTTCCAGGAACCGCAGGACGGACAGCGGCGCCTGCTCTGCCGGCTTGAGCACCACCGTGTTCCCGGCCGCCAGCGGGGCGGCCATCTTGGCGGCGGCGAACATCAGGGGATGGTTGAAGGCGATGATGCGGCCGACCACCCCCAGCGGCTCGCGCACCGTGAAGTTCAGGGCCGCCGGTCCCATGGGGATGCTGTCCCCCTTCATCTCCGTCACCAGCCCGGCGAAGAAGTCGAGCGCCGCCGTGGCGATGTCCACGTCCTTCAGCATCGCCGAGACGGGGTTGCCGCTGCCGACGGCGTCGACCAGCGCCAGCTCGTCACGATGGGCGCGCATGGTGTCGGCGATGGCGCGCAGGTGGCGGGCGCGCGCCAGCGGCGGGGTATCGCGCCAGGCGGGGAAGGCGGCGTCCGCCGCCTCGATGGCGGCCGCCATGTCGGCGGGGCCGCCGCGGGCCACCGGGCCGAGGCCGGCGCCGGTGGCCGGGGCGATGCAGTCGGCGTAGCCGCCGTCCACCGGGGCGTGCCAGGCGCCGCCATAGTAGAGGTCGCGCCGGACGGGCAGGATGTCGTTCATCGGGTCAGGGCTCCTTCGGCGGCGCCGGTGTCGGGACCGGCCTGCGGGCCGCCGGGGCTGCGCCGCGCGGTGCGGGCGATGCGCCACAGGGCGAACATGGTCAGGGCGGCGAACAGCAGGACGATGGGATGCTCCAGCAGGGCGGCCGGCCGGTCCCGGAACAGGATCACGGACTGGCGGACCGACTGTTCGAAGCTCTCACCCAGCGCGAAGCCGATGATGAAGGTGGCGTAGGAGAACTGGAACTTGCGCATAAAGTAGCCGAGCACCGCAAACACCATCATCACCGCAACCGCGAACATGGTGTTGCCGTTGGCATAGGCGCCGGCCAGGCAGAGGACGACGACGACGGGGTGGATGATCCATTTCGGCACGTGGACGATCAGCGCGAACAGGCGCAGGCCGACGTTGCCGATCAGGAAGTTCATGATGTTGCCGAGGAACATCGCGGCGAAGATGCCGTAGATGAGCTGAGGATGCTCGGTGAAGACCAGCGGGCCGGGGTCGACGCCGTGGATGAGGAAGGCGCCGATCAGGATGGCCGCCGACAGGCTGCCGGGGATGCCCAGCGACAGCAGCGGGATCAGGTTGGCGCCGGTGACGGCGCTGTTGGCCGCTTCGGTGGCGGCAATGCCCTCCAGCTTGCCGGTGCCGAACGCTTCGGGCGTCTTCGAGGCGCGCCGCGCCGCGCCGTAGCCGAGGAAGCCCGCCACGATGGCGCCGATGCCCGGTACGGCCCCCACCCCGGTGCCGATGAGCGCGGAACGGGCGATGGTGCGCAGGCACCCCTTGAACTCCGCCCAGCTCACCCGCCGGTCTTCCGACGGCAGGGTGCGGGAGAAGGCGTTCAGCGCGTGGGTGCCCTTCTCCCGGCCGAGCGCGTGTGCCTCGATCTGGATCAGGATTTCCGACAGGGCCAGCAGGCCGATGGTCATCGGAATGATCGGGATGCCGTCGATCAGGTCGCTCGACCCGAAGGTCAGGCGGGGCTGGGCGGTTTCGATGTCGAGACCGACGGTGGCGAGAAAGGCGCCGACGACGGCGGCCACCAGCCCGCGGATCTGCGACGACCCGGACAGGCCGGCGATGATCGTCAGCGAGAAGGCGAAGACCGCCGCCAGTTCCGGCGGGCCCATGTGCAGGGCGATCAGGGCCAGCGGGGCGGCGACGGTGAACAGCACCAGGTCGCTGAACAGATCGCCGCAGACCGACGAGTAGAGCGCCATCTTCAGGGCCTTCAGCCCCTTGCCCTTGCGCGCCAGCGGGTAGCCGTCCAGCGCGGTGGTCGCGGATTCCGGCGATCCCGGCGTGTTCAGCAGGATGGCGGAGATGGAGCCGCCGAAGGTACCGCCCTTGTTGATGCCGATCAGGAAGGCGATGGCGGCCAGCGGCGTCATGTAGAAGGTCAGGGGCACGGCCACCGCGATGGCCATGGGCCCGTTCAGGCCGGGAACCGCCCCGACCATGATGCCCATCAGGACGCCGAAGGCGATGTAGAAGAGGTTGACGAGCGTGAACGCGTCGCTGACCCCGGCGAGGATCTGTTCCATGTCGAGCCGCCCCTACGCCGGCAGGTAAACCATGAAGAGGTGCTTGAACACCCAGTAGACGACCGGCGGGGCGATCAGTGCCAGAGCCGCCAGACGCAGCGGGTGGGGCCGCCAGCCCGCCATCAGCGTGCCGACGACGGCGACGGCGATGACGCCGGCCGCCACGAACCCGATGTGCGCCATCACCAGATAGAGCCCGGCGAAGACCGCCGCGGCGCCGGTGATGAAGGCCCAGTCGGCACCCCGCATGGGTGGCCGGTCGGTTTCCGCCTCCGGCCGGCCGCGCCGTCGGGCGAGCAGGCGGTGCGCCACCAGGAGCGCCGTCAGCGCGATGAACAGCCAGGCCAGCACGCGCGGGAAGAAGTCCGGCGGAAGTCCGTAGTCGGAACGGCCGCTGACCTCGGCCGGGATCACCCAGATCAGGGTGACCAGCCCGAGCAGCAGCAGGACGGCGCCGGATGCGATGTCGGCGTTGCGCATGGAATGCCCCGATCCCCCTTGTCGGTCGGAGACGGCGCCCCCTCCCCGATGCGGGAGAGGGCGCGTCGCCCCTTACTTCGCGTCCGCCGCCAGCATCTTCGCGACGAAGGGCTTCACCTGCTCGCGCTGCATGTGCAGGTACTTCACCGTCTCCTCCGGGTTCCGGTAATCGGCCGAGAGATACATCTTCTCCTGAAGCTCCCGGCGCAGCTCCTCCGTCAGGGCGGCTTCGACGGCCCTGGCCAGCGTGTCGCGCACACCGGCCGGCAGGCCCTTGGGAGCGGAGAGCATGAAGGTGTCCACGAAGGCGTAGTTGACCCCCAGCTCCATCAGGGTCGGGATCTCGGGAAAATCGGGGTTGCGCTTGTAGCCCAGCGACAGGATCGGCTTCATGGCGCCGGATTTCACCTGGGGGTGCCAGCCCGACGCGCCCCAGGTCATGTCGGTGTGACCGCCGAGAACCTGCTGGATGCCCGAGGAGCCGCCCTTGACCGGAACCACGTCGATCCTGATGCCCTCGGCCTCCTCCATGGCGATGGCCATCAGGCGCGACACCGACACCTGCGACGACAGCGACAGGGCCTTTCCCCGCGTTTTGGCATCTTTGATCAGGTCGGCGTAGTTGTTCCACGGGGCGTCCGCCCTCACCACCAGGGCATCCTGGGGATAGGATACGGTGGCGATGTGGTCGAAGTCGTCGATGGTGTATTTGATGTCGGAGTTGAGCAGCGGGTCCAGCGCGTAGGCGGCGCTGGCGCCCATGCCGATGGTGTAGCCGTCGGGCTTGGCGTGCAGCAGCGACGTGGCCATGACCGTGCCGCCGCCGCCCGGCTTCTGAACGGCGACGATGGGCACGCCCAGTTCCTTCTCCAGGTTCTTCTGGATCAGGCGGGCGGTGGTGTCGACCGCGCCGCCGGGATTGAAGCCGATGTACATGGTGATCGGCTTGTCCGGATACTGTGCGAGCGCGGTGCCGGCCAGCGTCGGCAGGGATGCGAACGCGGCGGCGGCGAGCGCCGTCGTCAGGGTCCTGGCGATCATGGGATTTCCTCCTCTGGTCGTAGACATCCGGCCTTCTGGCGGGCCGGAAGCGGGTTCGGGTCAGGGGGCCGGCTGGCCGAAGGCGTGGGCGTAGCCGGGTTCGATGCGGGCGTCGATCAGCACGCGGCCGCCCGCGGCGACGCGTTCAGCGGCCACGTCCAGGGCGGCGGCCAGATCGGCGGCACGGCGCACCGGTCCGATGGCCTCGAAACCCTGGGCGCGGGCCATGGCTGCGATGTCCACCTCCGGGTCGGCCAGGCGCTGGCCGATCCAGCGGTTCTCCACCGGACGCTCGCGGGCCAGGGCAACCGTTTCCTGATGCAGCTCGTCGTTGAAGTACGAGGTGTTGTTGGCGACCACGATCAGCAGGGGCAGGTGCAGGTGGCTGGCGGTCCACAGGGCGTTGATGCCCATCAGCAGGTCGCCGTCACCCAGCACCGCCGCGGCGATGCGGCCGCTGCCGCGCAGGGCCAGCGCCGCCCCCACGGCGTGCCCCGGCCCGACCCCCACGGCGGCCCCGCCATCCTTGCCGAGATAGGCCAGCGGGTGGGTGAAGTGGCTGGCCGCCCGTGGCCAGCCCAGGGGCAGGCGCACGAAGGTCACCGGCCGCTCCATCCCGAAGCGGCGCACGGCCATGGCGAAGTCGCCGAGCGCGATGCGGTCCGCCGGGTCGCCCTGCGGCTGTGCGGGCAGATGCGCGGTCCAGTGGGGGGCGGCGAAATCCCAGGCTGTGTCGGGGTGATGGCCGTGCAGGGCATCCAGCAGTTGCGCCGTGAAGCGGTCGGGATGGGCGAGGACGGGCACGTCCACCGCCGGCAGCGCCTGGTGGTCCATGCTCCAGCCGTTGGCGAGCAGGGAGTCCAGCGAGCAGTGGACCACCGGCACGCCGATGGGCGCGCAGGTCTGCGCCTGTCCGGTGCAGGAGCGCAGGTAGCCGGCCAGGTCGAGCCAGTCGAAGCTGACGATCAGGTCGGCCGCCGCGATCAATTCCCGTTCCGCGTCGGAACGCCGCTCACCGCAGGGCGGCAGCCGGTGCTGCCGGTGGTCGGTGGGGAAGACGGCGGGGTTGTGCATGCTGGTGAGCACGGCGGCACCCGTTGCCTCGGCGAGCGCAATGCGGCGGTTCCAGTCATCCGGGTCGCGGCTGCCGCGTCCGAACAGCAGCACCGGCCGGCGGGCGCCGCGCAGGGCCGATGCCACCGCCGCCACGACCGCGGCCGGTGCCTCGGGCGGCGGGGCGGCGGCGAACCGGGCGACCGGCGGCACGCGGATGGGTCCGTCCAGCGGCGCTTCCTGAACGCTGACGTCGAGACAGACGTAGGTGGGGCCGTGGGGGGCCGTGGTGGTGATCTGGTGGGCGCGCAGCACCGCCTCCACCGCCGCCTCCACCGAGGCCGGCTGATCGTCCCACTTCAGGCAATGGCGCACCATGGCGGCCTGGTCGCGGCAGGTGTGGACCCAGTCGATCCAGGGTCGCCGCTTGTGGGCGTCGAGCGGGCCGTTGGCCCCCAGCACCACCATGGGAACGCGGTCGCACCAGGCGTTGTAGATGGGCATCACCGCGTGCATCAGCCCGACATTGGCGTGCAGCGCCACCGCCATGGGCCGGCCGGTGACCCGGGCATAGCCGTCGGCGATGGCGACCGCGTGCTCCTCGTGAAGGCACAGCACCATCTGCGGCGCCCGGTTGCCGAGGTGGTTGACCAGGGAATCGTGCAGGCCGCGGAAGCTGGAGCCCGGCACCAGGGCGATGTAAGGCAGCTCCAGCGCCCGCAGGGTTTCGGCTATGGGGTCGCTGCCCCAGGCCGCCGGACCGCCGCCTGCCGGCTGCGGGCGCTCGAGGTCCTCCATGGCGCCGGAGGGAGCACCGGAGGGTGCGCCGGCGGGCGGGGCGATGGAGCGGCGGATGTCGTTCATGGATGGACCGCTGTTCGTGATTCGTCGTGACCCCGGCAGTGTGTGCTCCGAACCGTTCAGCGGAAATTGCAATTTGTCGCACGAACAATGCGAAACGGTTATAGATGGATGATCATGCCTCCGGAGTGGTGCTATAGGTATTTGAAGACACAGCGTTTTTGAACGTTCAAAAATGCAACTCCGGAAGGCGGGGGCGGGTTTCGTGGCGAAGTTGCGCAAGCTGCGGGTGGCGCTGGCGGTGGCCGAGCGGGGGCAAATCGCCGCCGCGGCCCGGCGTCTGGGGGTGTCGCAATCCGCCGCCACGCGGGCGGTGCAGGCCCTGGAGGAAGAGCTGGGCGCGGAGCTGTTCCACCGCTCGCCCCGGCGGCTGGCCTGCACGGAGGCCGGCCACGCCCTGACCCGCCGCGTGGCCCGCGCCCTGGCCCATCTGCGCGCCGCCGAGGAGGTGGTGCTGGCCACCGCCGGCCCGGGGCGGCTGGCGTCGGGGCCATTGAGCCAGCAGGCCGCCGACCATGAGCTTCAGGCGTTGATCGCGGTGGGGGCGGGCGACACCATCAGCGCCGCGGCGCGCGCCAACGGCCTGTCGCAGCCGGCGCTGAACCGCAGCCTGCGCACGCTGGAGATCCGTCTGGGCCTGCCGCTGTTCCTGCGCACCCGCGACGGACTGCGCCCGACGCCGGAGGGCGAGGAGCTGCTGCGCCGCACCAAGCTGGCGCTGACCGAGATCCGCCAGGGGGTGGAGGAGCTGGCGCTGCTGCGCGGCGCCGCCGCCGGCCGGGCGCGCATCGGTGCCCTGCCGATGTCGCGCACCCGTCTGGTGCCGCTGGCGGTGGAGCGGTTGCTGGAGCGTTTCCCCGCGGCGGAGGTGGCGATCGTCGACGGCACCTACGGCTCGCTGTTGGGCAGCCTGCGCAACGGCGACCTGGACGTGATCGTCGGCACCATCCGCACGCCGCCACCCACCGAGGACATCGTGTCGGAGGAACTGTTCCGCGACGACATCGTCATCGTCGCCCGCGCCGGCCATCCTGTCGCCGCTCCCGGCCGGCCGGCGCCGGTGCTGGCGGACTGCCTGGATTGCGGCTGGGTGCTGCCGTTCAAGGGCGTGCCGCTGCGCACCCAGTTCGAGGCGGCGCTGGCCGGCGCCGGCCTGCCGGCGCCGCAACGGCTGATCGAAACGGATTCCCTGGCCGTGGTGCGCGCCCTGCTGATGCGCAGCGACCGGCTGGCCATCGTATCGCGCCACCAGGTGGACCCGGAGGTGGCGCTGGGCGTGCTGACCATCCTGCCCATTCCCTTTCCCGACGTGCTGCGCCCGGTCGGCCTGACCCTGCGGCGCGACTACGCCCCGACACCGGTAACGCTCACCCTGCTCGACGCCCTGCGCGCCGTCGCCGCCGAGATCGGCGGGCCGGTGCCGGTCGCCGCCTGAATCCCAAGGGAGGAACCATGTCCAAGCTGACCCTGTCCGTCGCCGTCGGCGACTATGACCGCACGCGGCCGCTGGTCGACGGCCGCGTTCTGATCGACGGCGTCGACGCCGTCTGTCAGGTCCTGTCGCCGGAGGAGATCTTCTTCCGCGCCTTCCGCCACGCCGAGTTCGACGTGTGCGAGCTGTCGCTGTCCAGCTTCACCGTCAAGACGGCGCAGGGGAACAGCCCCTACGTCGGCGTGCCCGCCTTCCTGTCGCGGGCCTTCCGCCACACCGCGATCTACGTGCGCCGCGACCGCATCCGCTCCCCGGCCGACCTGAAGGGCCGGCGCATCGGCCTGCCCGAATACCAGCTCACCGCCTGCGTGTGGGCGCGCGCCATTCTGGCCGACCACGGGGTGGCGCCGTCCGACGTCACCTGGGTGCGCGGCGGGCTGGAGGACCCCGGCCGGCCGGAGAAGATCGCCCTGACCCTGCCGTCCGACGTGCGCCTGGAGGCAGCGCCCGGGGACGCCACCCTGTCGCGGATGCTGGCCGACGGGGAGATCGACGCGATCGTGACGCCGCGCCGCCCCTCCTGCCACGGGGTGCATCCGCACGTGGGCTGGCTGTTCGACGACCCGCGCGCGCAGGCCATGGCGGACTACCGGCGCACCGGTGTCTTTCCCATCATGCACCTGGTGGGCGTGCGCCGCACGCTGGCCGAGGCGCACCCCTGGCTGCCGGTGGCGGTGTACAAGGCGCTGAACCGGTCCAAGGCGCTGGCCCTCGACCTGCTGGCCGACACCTCGGCCACCAAGGTGACGCTGCCCTTCGTGGAGGAGCAACTGGCCGCCGCGCGCGACCTGCTGGGCGCCGACTTCTGGTCCTACGGTCTGGAGGAGAACCGCCGCACCCTCGACGCCTTCCTGGCCCACCACCACGCCCAGGGACTCTCCGCCCGCCGCGTCCGCCCGGAGGAGCTGTTCCATCCGGCGACCCACGAGCTGATGCGGGTGTAAGGCACCCGCGCCCGCCATCGGGAGCCGGTGCCACATTTCCGCCGGCTTCACCGCTACCATGGGGTGATCGACACATCCCGGTGAGGGGGGCGCGTGAGGGTGCTGCTGGCGGTGGTGCTGACGCTGGTCTTCCTGCTGGCGGGGCCGGCGTTCGTGGTGGCGTCCGGTACGGTGGCGCTGGGGGTGCAGTGGTCGACGGCCGACCGCAGCCCGGCCGGGCTGGCCCCCGACCCGGCGGTGACGCCGGACGCGGTGGTGCAGGTCTACGCCGCCCGCGCCCTGTCCTGGCGCGGCGCCTTCGGGGTGCATCCCTGGATCGCGGTCAAGCCCGAGGGGGCGGCGGACTACACCGTCTACGAGGTGATCGGCTGGCGCGCCTACCGCGGCCTGCCCGCGGTCGCCGTCAGCAACCGCCCTCCCGATGGCCGCTGGTTCGGCGCCGAGCCTGCCGTGCTGGCGGAGCTGCGCGGGGAGGCGGCCGCCCGGGCCATTCCCCGCATCGAGGCGGCGGCCGGCAGCTATCCCTACGCCGGGGAATACCGGGTGTGGCCCGGGCCCAACAGCAACACCTTCATTGCCTGGGTGGCGCGCGCCGTGCCGGAGCTGCGTCTGGACCTGCCGCCCACCGCCCTGGGGAAGGACTATCTGGGAAGCCGCCTGGTCGCCCGCGCGCCCAGCGGCACGGGCTGGCAGGTCAGCCTGTTCGGCGTCGCCGGCGTCCTCGTCGCCGTGGAGGAGGGGCTGGAGATCAACCTTCTGGGCCTGACGGTGGGCGTCGATCCGCTGGATATGGCGGTGAAGCTGCCGGGCATCGGCCGTCTGGGCGGGCGCCCGGCGGACTGACGCGGACCGCCGCTGCCGTCAGGCCACCACCACCCTGACACCGGCGGCGTGGATGGCGGCGGCCAGCGGACCCTCCGGCGGGGCGTCGCACACCAGGGTGTCCACGTCGGTGACGGGGCCGAGGCAGACCAGCGCCGGCCGGCCGAACTTGCCGGCGTCGCAGGCGACGATGGCGGTGCGGGCGCGGCGCAGGGCGGCGCGGGTCACCAGCACCTCGCGGTGGTCGTACTCCATCAACGTTCCGTCGGTGTCGATGCCGCTGATGCCGATCACCGCCGCATCGAACCGGAACTGGGCGAGGAAGGCGGCGGCGGGGTCGCCCATGACGCCGCCGTCGGCGTTGCGGATGAAGCCGCCGGCCACCGCCAGTTCGAAATCCGTGCGCTCGGCCAGATGCTGCGCCACGTGCAGGTTGTTGGTCACCACCCGCAGCCCCTTGCGCACCGTCAGCGCCTCGGCCACCGCCTCGCATGTCGTGCCGGTGTCGATGAACAGCGACGCCCCGTCGGGGATCAACGCGCAGACCGCGGCGCCGATGCGCCGCTTCGCCTCGACGTTCCGGATCTTGCGCGTCTTGTAGGCCACCCCTTCCGACAGGGCGGGAAGGCCGGCGCCGCCATGGTACTTGCGCAGCGTTCCCGCCGCCGACAGGGCGCGGATGTCGCGGCGGATGGTCTGGGCCGTGACACCCAGGCGCAGCGACAGATCCTCCACCGTCGCGAACCCCTTGCGCCGGACGACCTCGACCACCTGCTCGTACCGTTCGGCCTTCCGCACCGTCCGCCTCCGGCCAACATCGCGCCTTTATGATCATATGCGAAAAAGAATGTTCGGAAAACAACATTTCCCGGTTCCCTTCCGCATGCCGCCGGGCTAGGATGTTTGCTAACAAAGCAAACAGACATGCATGGGGAGGAGACTCATGATCCGCGTTCGCGCGATCCTGCTTGCCGCCGCGTTCGGCGGCGGGGCGATGCTCTCGGTCAACGTCGCCGCCGCGGCGACGGACTGCCCGAACCGGGGCGACCTCGACACCCTCTATTGCGACGGCGACGGCGACCTCGTCGCCGACGCGCCCACCGATCCCAAGGATTGGAAGGACCCGGACACCATCGTCTTCACCTACACCCCGGTCGAGGACCCCGCGGTCTACGCCAACATCTTCAAGCCCTTCCAGGCGCACCTGTCGCAGTGCACGGGCAAGAAGGTCGTCTATTTCCAGGTCCAGTCCAACGCGGCGGAGATCGAGGCGATGCGGTCCGGCCGCCTGCACGTGGCCGGCTTCTCCACCGGCCCGACCGGCTTCGCCGTCAACCTCGCCGGCGCGGTGCCCTTCGCCGTGAAGGGCGACGCCGAAGGCTTCCAGGGCTATCAGCTCTGGATGATCGTGCGGGCCGACAGCCCCTATCAGACGCTGGCCGACCTGAAGGGCAAGCGCGTGGCGCACACCTCGCCCTCGTCCAATTCGGGCAACCTCGCGCCGCACGCCCTGTTCCCCGACCAGGGACTGGTGCCCGGCAAGGATTACGAGGTGCTCTACTCCGGCAAGCACGACCAGTCCGCCATGGGTGTCTACGCCGGCGACTACGACGCCGCCCCGGTGGCCTCCGACGTGCTGACCCGCATGATCCACCGCGGCCAGATCGACGGCGACAAGATCCGGGTGATCTACAAGAGCGAGACCTTCCCCACCTCCTCCTTCGCCCACGCCCACAACCTGAAGCCGGAACTGGCGAGCAAGCTGGTGCAGTGCTTCACCGACTACCGCTTCCCGGAGGAGATGACGGCCGCCTTCGAGGGCGCCGACCGCTTCGTGCCCGTCACCTACAAGGATGCCTGGGAGGTGGTGCGCAAGGTGGCCGACGGCAGCGGCACGCCCTTCAACGCCGCCACCTACGCGAAGCAGGCCAAGTGACCATGCCCGACGGAACCCTGGCCGGCCGCCCCGCCCCCGCGGGCGTGGCCGCCGCGGGGGCGGGGCGGGACGCCCATCCCCTCGTGGTGCGCAACCTGGTCAAGCGCTACGGCGCCGGCCGGCCGGAGGTGCTGAAGGGAATCTCCCTGTCCTTCGAACCGCGCGGCGTGGTCGCCATCATCGGCCCGTCGGGCACCGGCAAGAGCACCTTCATCCGCTGCATCAACCGCCTCGTCGAGCCCACCTCGGGCGAGATCCGCTTCATGGGGCGGGACATCGTCAGCCTGGGCCGGCAGGAGCTGCGGCTGGTGCGCCGGCGCATCGGCATGGTGTTCCAGGAATACAACCTGGTGGAACGCCTGTCGGTGATGGAGAACGTGCTGTGCGGCCGGCTCGGCTACGTTCCGGCGTGGCGCGCCTGGCTGCGCCGCTACCCGCAGGCGGACGTGGAGCAGGCGTTCGACCTGCTGGACATGGTGGGGCTCGGCGACTTCGTGCACCAGCGCGCCGACAGCCTGTCGGGCGGCCAGCGCCAGCGGGTCGGCATCGCCCGGGCGGTGATGCAGGATCCCGACCTGCTGCTGGCCGACGAGCCGACCTCGTCCCTCGACCCCAAGACGTCGGTGGAGATCATGGAGCTGCTGGCCCGCGTGGCGGAGCAGCGGCACGTTCCGGTGCTGGTCAACATCCACGACGTGACGCTGGCCCGGCGCTTCGCCGGCCGCATCGTCGGCATGTCGGAAGGGCGCGTCGTCTACGACGGCCCGCCCGACGGGCTGGAGGACGAACACCTGCGCGCCATCTACGGCGGCGAGGACTGGCTGTCATGACCGCCGCGTCCGCCGGCGGGGACCGCCGCGCCTTCCGCGCCAACTGGCCGGCGCGCGCCGGGCTGCTGGCCCTGGTCCTGTACGTGCTCTACGCCGGGCAGATCCTCGACCTGAGCTGGGACCGCTTCGTCTTCGGGCTGGATCAGGGCGGGCGGTTCCTGTCGCGCCTGGTGCCGCCGGACTTCACGCGCTGGTCGCTGCTGCTCGACGGGCTGCTGGAGAGCCTGCAGATCGCCATCATCGCCACCGTGCTGGGGGTGGCGGTGTCGCTGCCGGTCGGACTGTGCGCCGCGCGCAACCTGATGCCCTGGTGGGTCAGCACGCCGGTGCGGGCGTTCATCGCGGTCTGCCGCTCCTTCCATCCCATCATCGTCGCCATCGTCTTCGTCAAGGCCATCGGCTTCGGCGCGCTGGCCGGCATCCTCGCCCTGGTGGTGGCCTCCATCGGCTTCGTCGCCAAGCTGTTCGCCGAGGCGATCGAGGAGATCTCCATGAAGCAGGTCGAGGCGGTGCGGGCCACCGGCGCCTCCTTCGCCAACGTGGTGACCATGGGCGTGCTGCCGCAGGTTCTGGCCCGCTTCATCGGCTTCGCCACCTACCAGCTCGACAGCAACCTGCGCAACTCCACCATGGTCGGCATCGTCGGCGGCGGCGGCATCGGCGGCACCCTGTTCGCCGCGTTCCAGCGCTTCGACTACGACTTCCTGTGTGCCATCCTGATCGCCATCATCGCCCTGATCATGCTGGGCGAACTGCTGGCGACGCGGCTGCGGGCGATCTTCCAATGACCGGCGCCGTGCTCCATGACCGCATCTGGCGGCGCTTCACCCCGGCGGAGCGGCTGGCCCGCTTCGCCGCCTACCTCGCCATCGTCGCCGCCTTCGTGGCGTCGCTGCGCACCGTGGAGGTGATTCCGGAGTTCCTCTACGACGCGCCGGAGCAGATGGCCGACCTGCTGAACCGCATGTGGCCGGCCGACCTGGCCTATTACCCCGCCGGCGTCCACGCGGCGCTGGTGGAGACGCTGCACATCGCGACGCTGGGGACCCTGTTCAGCATCGTGCTGGCGGTGCCGGTGGCCCTGCTGTCGGCGCGCAACATCACCCGCTCGGCCGCGCTGAACTGGCTGGGCAAGCTGGTGCTGGTGTCGTCGCGTTCCGTCAACTCGCTGGTGTGGGCGCTGCTGTTCGTGGCGGTGTTCGGGCCGGGCGCCCTGGCGGGAACGCTGGCCATCGCCTTCCGCTCCGTCGGGTTCGTCGGCAAGCTGCTGGCGGAGGCGCTGGAGGAGGCGGCCCCCGGCCCCGTCGAGGCCCTGCGCGCCGCCGGCGCCCCGCCGGCCAGCGTGCTGCTGAAGGGATTCTGGCCGCAGGTGCAGCCGGCCTTCTGGTCGGTGGCCCTGTTCCGGTGGGACATCAACGTGCGCGAATCCGCCGTGCTCGGCCTGGTCGGCGCCGGCGGCATCGGGCTGGTGCTGAACTCCGCCATGGACCTCTTCCAATGGGACCGGGTGGCGACGGCGCTGATCGCCATCTTCGCGGTGGTCATCGCCGCCGAGGTGCTGGTCACCCAGATCCGCAAGCGCATCCTGTGACCGAAGGCTCCCGGTCCATGCCCGTCGACGACCGCACCGACGATCTGACGTGCCGGCTGGCCGCCGGCGCCGCCGTGGCGCGCGAAGCCGGCCGGCTCGCCCGCCGGTATTTCGACCGCCGCGGCGACCTGCGGGTGGAGACGAAGGGGCCGCAGGACTTGGTCAGCCTGGCCGACCGGGCGGTGGAGGACCTGATTCGCACGCGCCTCGCCGCCCTGTTCCCCGGCGACGCCATGGTGGGGGAGGAGGGCGGCGGGACGGCCGGCCGGCGCGTCTGGGTGGTGGACCCCATCGACGGCACCCAGAACTTCCTGCGCGGCATGCCCTGGTACTGCGTGGTGCTGGCGCTGGTGGAGGACGGGCGCACCGACCTCGGCATCATCTACGATCCCAACACGGACGAGCTGTTTACCGCCCGGCGCGGCGGCGGTGCTTTCCTGAACGGGGAGCCGATCCGCGTCAGCGGCTGCAGCGATCCCGCGGCCGCCGTGGTGGGGGTCGGCCACTCCCCCCGTCATCCGCCGGACCGCTTCCTCATCCCCTTCACCCATCTGCTGGAGGCCGGTGCGCAGACCCGCAACCTGCTGTGCGGCGCCCTGCAACTGGCGCACGTCGCCTGCGGCCGCCTCGACGCCACCTGGGACCCCCATCTGCTGCCCTGGGACGTGCTGGCCGGCATCCTGCTGGTGGAGGAGGCGGGCGGGGCGGCGGCTCCGTACCCGCTGCGCCCCGACTGGTCCGGCGGCGCGCCGCTTCTGGCCGGCACCCCGGCGCTGGTGGAGACCATCGGCCGCGCCATGGGGATGACAGCGGCGGGATAAGCCGCTTCCCTTTGTGCGGCCTTTGCGCTTGATAGGGCATCCGCCCCGACTCCGAGGCTGCTGCATGGCGACGACCACCCCCGCGGACGACGGCTTCCGCCCGGCGCAGGCGGAGCGTATCCTGGTGATCAAGCTGGACGAGATCGGCGATCTGGTCCTGGCCACGCCGTTCCTGCGGGGACTGCGCGCCTCGGCGCCGCGGGCGCGCATCAGCCTGGTGGTGCGCCCGGCGGTGCTGCCCCTCACCGCCGGCTGCCCGTGGGTGGACAGCGTGGTCACCCCGGCCGGCGACCTCTCCGGCGGGCGCCTGGACCTGCGCGGGCGCACGCCGGAGGATCTGCGCGCCTTCGCCGCCGACTTCCGCGCGGGCTTCGGCCTTGCGGTCACCGCCCGCTACGACGTGGACCTGCACGGGGCGGCCACCCTGGCCGCCGCCACGCGCGCACCGGTCCGCCTGGCCTTTTCCGAGACGGTCACGCCCTGGAAGGGCGCCGGCAACCGCGGCTTCGACGCTGCCTACACCCACCGCCTGCCCGGCGCCGCGCCGCGTCACGAGGTGGAACACGGGCTGGCCCTGCTGGCGGCGCTCGGTGGCGCCGATCCGGAGGCGGCGCGGGGCTCCCCCGTCGCGCTGTGGCCGGACGCCGTGGACCGCGCCGGCGCCGCGGCCCTGCTGGACGACGCCTTCGGCGGATCGGTGCCGGAACGGCTGCTGGTGCTGGCCCCCACCACCGCCGCACCGCGGCGCAACCTGCCCGCCACACGGTTCGCCGCCATCGCCGCCGCGGCGGCGGCGCGGTGGCCCGGCGGCGGCGCCGTCCTCATCGGCGACGGCGAGGGACGGGAGCGGGCCGCGACGGTGGCGGCGGCGCTGAGCGGCCGACCGGTGGCCGACCTGACGGGGCGCACCGATCTTCGCACCGCGGCGGGGATCATCGGCCGGGGCGCCGTCCTGCTCGGCATGGATTCCGGCCCCGCCCACCTGGCGGCGGCGCTGGGGGTGCCGGCGGCGGTGATCTCCTGCCACCCCCGCGGCGGGGCCCCCGACTACCCGTCCGCGCCGGAACGCTTTCGCCCGTGGGGGAATCGTGTGCTGGTGGTGCGGCCGGACCGGCCGGCACCGCCCTGCACCGACGGCTGCCGCTCCGCCGAGCCCCACTGCATCGCCGCCATCGACGACCGGGCGGCTGCGGACGCCGTATCGGCCTTTGCGGACGGGGTGGTGACGTAACCGGAATGTCTCACCGGTGAAACAGCATCCCCGTCCGTGCGCCGTGTTGTGCCGGTGTGCAACACCACTTTCCTTCGGTGCCACGGCCGGGCACTATGCGCGGGGCGCGAGAAGGCGATCTATGAAAGGGGCGGGCGGTGGAACCGTTTCGGCGCATCACCTGTGGCAGCGGCCTGATGCTGCACGGGCCGGCGGCCCTCCGCCTCGACGCCGTGGCGTTGCAGGCCCAGTTCGCGGCGCTGGACGCGGTGTTGCCGCCGGACGGGCGGACCTGCTTCGGCGCTGCGCCCGGCACGGGCTGGACGGCGATTCCCCTGTGGACCGGACAGCGGCAGCCGGCGCTGGATCATCTGCCGCTGGTGCAGGCCCTTCTGGACCGGCCGGACCTGGAGGTGCGGCGCGCCTTCATCCTGCGCCAGCCGCCCCGCGGCATGCTGGCCTGGCACTTCGACCCCTGCGCGCTGTACCTCGAAGAGACCCGCCTGCTGATCGCGATCCACGCGCCCCCGGAGGCCGTGACCCTGATCGGCGACGAGTCCGCCGCCTATCCGGAAGGACAGGCCTGGACCGGCGACTTCACCTTCCCCCACCAGGTGGAGAATCCGTCCGATCGTGACCGCATCGTGGTGGCCGTCGACGTGACCTGCACGCCGGCGGTCCGCGCCCTGTTCGCGCCGGAACTGTCCGCCGAACCCGAACGTCGCCACGCCCTGGCAGTGCGGGCGCAAGCGCTCTGGCTGGAATCGCGGAACCGGGTGCCGGTGCCGGCCTGAACGGCGGGTCGTTTCAGGCGTACTTCCACAACTCGGCCAGCTCGATCATCTTGCGTTCGATGGCAAGCAGCGTCTGTCGGGTCTCCACGCCACGGCAGGAATGGCTGAGTTGCCGTACGCGTGCGATCGCCCGATGCGCGGCATCACGGCGCACGCGCTGCTCCTCGGTCATGGATCTCCCTCGCTCACACGGTTAATGCATCGCATGCAAACGAAGCTTAGCGCTATCAGGGGGGATAATAAAGCCAAAAGCCGGGGAAGCCACCCCGGAAACATATTATAGTATGATGACATTCTGCGGCCCGGCGAGGTCAGGCTGCGTCGAACACCGCTCGCAGGTCGATGGCGTCGGCGGCGCGGTCTTCCAGGGTCAGCCGGTCCTCGATGGCGTGCAGGTGGTCGTCCATCAGGCGCTCCGCTGCGGCCCCGTCGCCGGCGGCCAGGGCGTCGACGATGTGACGGTGTTCGTCGGCCGAGCAGCCGGGGGTGGGCCGGCTCTCGTAGGCGGCGATCACCAGCGACGACCGGCGCACCAGCCCGTCCAGGAAGGTCCCCAGCGTGGCGTTGCCCGCCAGATCGGCCAGCAGCAGGTGGAACTCCCCTGACAGGCGGATCATCGCCTTGCGGTCACCGGCCGCCTCGGCCGCCGCCTCCTTGTCCAGGTGCGCGCGCAGGCGGGCGGCGGCGGCGGGCGGCAAGCCGGCGCCGTTGCGGCACAGGCGTGGCACCAGGCCGCGCTCCACCACCCGGCGCGCCTCGAACACCTCCCGCGCCTCGGTCACCGACGGGGTGGCTACGAAGGCGCCGCGGTTGGGCCGCAGGGTGACGATGCCGCGCTGGGACAGAGTCGCCAGGGCGCCGCGCACGCGCGCACGGCTGACGCCGAAGATGGCGGCCAGGCGCTCCTCCGTCAGCTTGGTGCCCGGCGGCAGGCGGCGGTCGGCGATGGCGTCGGCGATGCGCCGGGTGATGACCTCCTGCACATCGGGACGCGCCGGCGTGGCGGCCGGCCGTTCGCGTGACGCCTTCATGACTGCTGCCCGTTGACGATGAATCGACGGGACGGAGTGTAGACAATCCGCGCGAGCAAGACCACCGCGTTGCGCGCGGTGCAGCCTCTCGCCGCGGGGCCGCGTGATCGCCTGCATCACGTGCATCGCGATCAACTTCGTGGCAGAATGCCTTCAAATGCACCATCGAGTGCCGGCGTGACCGCGCGGGGCACAGGAATTCCGCCCCGTGCGCTTCGGCACGCTTCGTGCAGATCACCGTCAGCAAAACGGTCTGAGATTGTCGACAATCTGCATAAGAGAGGGGCCGCCATGCAGGGTGGAGCCGCCGTCGAACTGATCGCGTTGAGCAAGGTCTACGGCCGCACCGTTGCGGTCGACCGCATCGACCTGAAGATCCCCGCGGGATCCTATTGCTGCCTGCTGGGGCCCAGCGGCTGCGGCAAGACCTCCACCCTGCGCATGATCGCAGGGCACGAGGACGTCAGCTCCGGCGATCTGCTGATCGGTGACGCGGTGGTCAACGAGGTGCCGCCGGCCCGCCGCGGCACCGCCATGATGTTCCAGAGCTACGCCCTGTTCCCCCATCTGGACTGCGTCGACAACGTGGCCTTCAGCCTGAAGATGAAGGGCATGCCCGCGGCGGAGCGGCGGGAGCGCGCGCGGGCGATGCTGGAGCGCGTGCACATGGACGCCTACGCCGCGCGCCTGCCGGCCCAGCTTTCCGGCGGGCAGCAGCAGCGCGTGGCACTGGCCCGCGCACTGATCACCGAACCGTCGGTGCTGCTGCTGGACGAGCCGCTGTCGGCGCTCGACCCCTTCCTGCGCGACCGCATGCGCGAAGAGCTGAAGCGGCTGCAGACCGACCTGGGGATCACCTTCATCCACGTCACCCACAGCCAGAGCGAGGCGATGGCGCTGGCCGACCTGGTGGTCGTGATGAACGAGGGCCGGATCGAGCAGGCCGCCGCCCCCCGCGACCTCTACAACACGCCGCGCACCGCCTTCGTCGCCCGTTTCCTGGGCGGCCACAACGTGCTGGACCTGGGCGCCGACGGGACGGTGGCCGTGCGCGCCGACCGCATCGCGCTGGGGGCGGCCGACACGCCGCCGCCGGACGCCGACATGCACCGCACCGGCACGGTGCGATCGTTCGAGTACCACGGCGCCTCGGTGCAGATCAGCATCGACCTGGCGGATGCCGCCGACATCACCGTCGTCCTGGATGAATCCCGCTATTTCGCCACGCCTTTCGCGGTGGGCGACCGGGTGTGCGCCGGCTGGCGCCACGCCGACGTCCATCCGCTCCGCGCCTGAACCGTTCCCGTCCGCACCGTATCCCCGGAGGAGAGGAGAGACCCCATGAAGAAAGCCGACACCGGAACCACCGCCGTCACGCCGTCCGGGCTGTCGCGCCGCAGCGTGCTGAAGGGCACCGCCGCCGCCGCCGGCGCCGCCATCGGTTCGGGGGCCATCACCGGTTTCCCGACCATCTGGGCGCAGAACATCAAGAACGTGACGCTGCGCCAGTTCGGCACCGGCGTCTCCAACCTCAACGCCGTCGCCGAGAAGGTGAAGGAGGATCTGGGCTTCACCTTGCAGATGACGGCGCTCGATTCCGACGCCGTCGCCCAGCGCGCCGTTACCCAGCCCAAGTCCTACGACATCGCCGACATCGAATACTGGATCTGCAAGAAGGTCTTCCCGGCCGGCGTGATGCAGCCGATGGACGTGTCCCGCATCCGGAATTTCGACAAGATCGTGCCGATTTTCGTGACCGGCAAGCTGACGCCGGAGTCGGCGATCGCCCAGGGCACCGCGCCGCACACGGTGGGCTTCGTGGAGGGCAAGGACTCCACCACCTTCGCCAAGGCGCCGACCAACTGGATGACGCTGATCCCCACCATCTACAACGCCGACACGCTGGGCATCCGCCCCGACCTGGTCGGCCGCCCGATCACCACCTGGGCCGACCTGCTCGACCCCGCGTTCAAGGGCAAGGCGTCGATCCTCAACATCCCCTCCATCGGCATCATGGACGCCGCCATGGTCTGCGAGGCCATGGGCAAGGTCACCTACGGCGACAAGGGCAACATGACGAAGGAGGAGATCGACAAGACCCTCGCCGTCATGACCGAGGCCAAGAAGGCCGGCCAGTTCCGGGCGTTCTGGAAGACCTTCGACGAGAGCGTCAACCTGATGGCGTCGGGCGAGGTGGTGATCCAGTCCATGTGGTCGCCGGCGGTGGCGGCGGTGCGCGGCAAGGGCATTCCCTGCGTGTACCAGCCCCTGAAGGAAGGCTACCGCGCCTGGGGCGGCGGGCTGGGCATCGCCGGGCACCTGTCCGGTCTCGAGCTGGACGCGGCGTACGAGTACATCAACTGGTATCTGTCCGGCTGGGTCGGCGCCTATCTGAACCGCCAGGGCTATTACAGCGCCGTCCTCGACACCGCGAAGGAGCACATGAGCGCCGACGAGTGGGGGTTCTGGATGGAAGGCAAGCCGGCGGCGTCCGACATCCTCAGCCCCGACGGCAAGGTGATGGAGAAGGCCGGTGCGGTGCGCGACGGCGGCTCCTTCGTCGAGCGCATGGGCGCCGTCGCCTGCTGGAACGCGGTGATGGACGAGGACCGCTACATGGTCCGCAAGTGGAACGAGTTCATCGCCGCGTGACGGACTGACCGTCCCCTCTCCCGCCCGGCGCCGCCCGGCGGGAGAGGCACGCCGTCACACCATGCGGAGTCCGCCCATGTCCGTCACCGCCACATCCACCGTTCGACCCGCGGCACGGCCGGCCGCGGCAGACCGCGCCGCGGCGGTGCGGCGGCTCGGGCGGGTCGTTCCCTACCTGCAGGCGGCGCCGCTGACGCTGGTCCTGCTGGTCTTCCTGCTGGTTCCCATCCTGACCATCGTCGTCGTCAGCTTCTGGGACTACGACAGCATCCGCATCTATCCCGACTTCGTCCTGACCAACTATCAGGAGCTGCTCGGCTCCCCCGTCACCTGGAAGATCTATCTGAACACCCTGAAGTTCACGGCGCTGGCGTGGCTGTTCACGCTGCTGATCGGCTTCACGGTCGCCTATTTCCTGGCGTTCCACGTGCAGTCGCTGACGTGGCAGATGGCGCTGTTCCTCCTGTGCACCATCCCGTTCTGGACCTCCAACATCATCCGCATGATCGCCTGGATCCCCTTTCTCGGCCGCAACGGGCTGCTCAACCAGGCGCTGGTGGGGGCGGGGGTGGTGGAACAGCCGCTGGAGTTCCTGCTGTTCTCCGACTTCGCGGTGGTGCTGGCCTACGTTCACCTCTACACGCTGTTCATGGTGGTGCCGATCTTCAACGCGATGATGCGCATCGACCGCGCCCTGATCGAGGCGGCGCGCGACGCCGGGGCGAACGGCCGGCAGATCCTGTGGAACGTCATCCTGCCCCTGTGCAAGCCGGGCATCGCCATCGGGTCGATCTTCGTGATCACCCTGGTGATGGGCGACTTCATCACCGTGCGGCTGATGAGCGGGGGGCAGAGCGCTTCGGTCGGGCTGGTCATCGCCAACGAGATCTCGCTGCTGCAATACCCCGCCGCCGCCGCCAACGCGGTGGTGCTGCTGCTTGTCGTCACCCTGATGGTCGCGGCGCTGCTGCGCATCGTCGACATCCGCAAGGAGCTGTAGCCATGACGTCCGCTCCGCGCCGCGGCGCCGCCTTCTATCTGCTGGCCGGCTTCTTCACCCTGTTCATCCTGTTCCTCTACGGCCCGACGCTGACCATCGCCATCCTCTCCTTCCAGGGGCCGCAGGGGGGGCTGACCTTCCCGATGAACGGCGTGTCGCTGCACTGGTTCTTCAACCTGTTCGAGAGGCAGGCGGTGGGCGACTTCGGCGGCTCCTTCAGCCGTTCGCTGGTGCTGGGGCTGGTGGTGATGGTGGTGACGGTGGTGGTCTCGGTGACCGCCGGCTTCGCCTTCCGGCGCGGCTTCCGCGGCGGCTCCGTCCTGTTCTACCTGACGGTGTCCAGCCTGGTGATCCCGTCGATCCTCATCAGCCTGGGCATCGGCCTGATGTTCAACATCGCCGGGATCGAGCCCGCCTGGTACAGCTCGGCGCTCGGCGCCCACCTGACGTGGACGCTGCCCTTCGGCCTGCTGATCGTGTTCGCCATCTTCAACCGCTTCGACCGCAGCTTCGAGGAAGCGGCGCGTGACCTGGGCGCCGGGCCGTGGCAGACGGTGCGCCACGTGGTGCTGCCGATCATCCTGCCCAGCCTGGTGGGCGTGGCGCTGTTCGGCTTCACGCTCAGCTACGACGAGTTCGCCCGCAGCCTGATGACCGCCGGGTCCTACAACACGCTACCGCTGGAGATCTACGGCATGACCACCAACGTCACGACGCCCGTGCTCTACGCCCTGGGCACGCTGACCACCGCCTTCTCCTTCGTGGTGATCGGCGCGGCCCTGGCGGCGGTGGCGGTGCTGCGCCGCCGCCGGGCCGGCCGGTGAGCGCGCCGCCCATGCTCATCCACGTCGTCAACCCCAACACCACCGCGTCGATGACCGCCAAGGCCGCGGCCGCCGCGCGCGCCGCGGCGGCCGCGGGAACGGAGATCCTGGCGGCCAACCCCGCCATGGGGCCGGCCTCCATCGAGGGCTTCTACGACGAGGCGTTCGCCGTCCCCGGACTGCTGGCGGAGATCGCGCGGGCCGACGCGCGGGGGGTGGCTGGCCACGTCATCGCCTGCTTCGACGACACCGGTCTGGACGCCGCCCGCTGCGCCGCCGCCGCGCCGGTCGTCGGCATCGGCGAAGCGGCGTTCCATCTGGCATCCCTGGTCGCCAACCGGTTCTCGGTGGTGACGACGCTGGCCCGCTCGATCCCCGCCATCGAGCACAACCTGATGAAGTACGGCCTGGACCGCCGCTGCGTCCGGGTGCGCGCCGCCGAGGTGCCGGTGCTGGCGCTGGAGGAGCCCGGCTCCGCCGCGCGCGTGCGCATCGACGCGGAGATCGCCCGCGCCCGCGCCGAGGACGGGGCGGAGGCGATCGTGCTGGGCTGCGCCGGCATGGCCGACCTGGCCGGCGCGCTGGCGGCGGAGCACGGGCTGCCCGTGATCGAGGGTGTCGGGGCGGCGGTGAAGCTGATCGAGGCGCTGGGCGCACTGGGCCTGCGCACCTCCACCCTCGGCGGCTACGCCCGCCCGCGTCCCAAGCGCTACGACGGCTTGCTCTCCGGCTTCGCCCCGGCGGGGTGACGGGCGGACGCGGGGGTTCTATCGTCGGGTCGTAGTGTTTAGGATCGTCGCCCTCTGCCATCCCAACGAGGCTTCCGGCCATGCGTCCCGCACCCGATCTGTCGCTGTTTTCGCTGGAGGGCACGGTGGCCCTGGTCACCGGGTCCGGGCGGGGCCTGGGGCTGGAGATCGCACGGGCGATGAACCGGGCCGGCGCGCACGTGCTGCTGAACGGCCGCGACGGCGACCGGCTGCGGGCGGTGGCGGCGGAGCTGGACGGCGGCCCGGCCCCGGTGACGGCGCTGCCCTTCGACGTCGCCGACCGGGCGGCGGTGCGCGACGCCTTTGCCCGCATCGGACGGGAGTTCGGCGGCCTTGACGTGCTGGTGCAGAACGTCGGGCAGCGCAACCGCAAGCCGCTGCTGGAGTTCGCCGATGACGAGATCCTGACGCTGCTGGACGTCGATCTGGCGTCGAGCCTGGTGCTGGCGCGCGAGGCGGCGCGGCTGATGCTGCCGCGCGGGCGGGGGCGGCTGATCGCCGTCACCTCAGTCGCCGGGCAGATCGCCAAGGCCGGCGATTGCGTGTACACCGCGGCCAAGGCCGGCCTGTCCGGCATGGTGCGGGCTCTGGCGGCGGAGTATGGCCCGCACGGCCTGACCAGCAACGCCGTCGCCCCCGGCTTCTTCGCCACCGAAACCAACGCCGCCATCGCCGCCGACCCGGTGGCCGGCGCCTATTTCTCCGGCCGCACGCCCATGGGGCGCTGGGGCCGGCCGGAGGAGATCGCCGGGGCCGCGGTGTTCCTGGCGTCGTCGGCCGCCTCCTACGTCAACGGCCATGTGCTGGTGGTCGACGGTGGCGCCACGATCCTCATGTAACGGGCGATCATCGGGCCGCTTTCCTGTTTGACCGTCGAGAGACGGTCCAACGAGGAGCCTGCCATGTCCATGCGCGACGATCTTCCCTCCGGCGCCGGCCGGCTGGCGGAGTCCTTTCCCGCGGTGTGGGACGCCTACGCCGGTCTGGGCGGCGCCTGCGCCGAAGCCGGGCCGCTGGACCCGCGCACCCGCCGCCTGGTCAAGCTGGCGCTGGCCATCGGCGTATCATCGGAAGGGGCGGTCCATTCCCACGTGCGCCGCGCCCTGGACGAGGGAGTGGGCGCCGACGAATTGCGGCACGTCGCCCTGCTGGCCATTCCCACCGCCGGCCTGCCCACGGCCGTGAAGGCGCTGACCTGGATGGAGGACATCCTCGGCGGCGGGCGCCGTCCGCCCGGTTCGGCCGGGGAGTGACGGGCCCGCGGCCGCCTTGCGCGCGCGTTCCCCTCCACCGTCAGGGCGGTGCCGACTCCGGCATGAGAATGATGCCGTCGGCCCGCCCCGACAGATCAATGCAGGGCATTGATCTGTCGTGTTTCACGGCCGAAAACCAATGGAACGGATCTTTTCCCGGCCGTATCACACGAGGGACGCCGTCCACGCCGTGCCGCCCTGCGCGGCGGACGGCGCGCCGCCCGTCGCCTCGGCCCGCCCGACGATCTCGCCTTTGAGATTGATGAAGTGCTTTGCCGTACGGGCGAGCTGGTTCGGGGTCAGGCCGTTCGCCTCCAGCTCCTCCCACATCATCTTCATCTCGTGGGGTGGCCGTCCGAGGTAGGAATCCATGATGCGATCGATCAGCTTCAACTGGTCGGCCGGAACATAAGGCATATAGCCGCGGTCGTTGACGGGCAAGGCCAACTGGAACGCCGGCGGATCGGTGGTCCGGCTTTGCACGACCTTCTCCCGCTCGCGCCTGTAGGTGGCCAGGTCCTTCTCCATGCGGGCGATCTCGTTGGCATCGTGGCGGTCGGCCGATGCGGACGGCGGGGTTCCGGCCGCCGTTGCGCCGATGTCGGACATCACACCGGCGAATCCTGCGGAATCCTCGGGCCGGTTCGCGGCCGGCCCCTCGTCCCGTTTCGGGGCGATCACGGTGCCCATGGGTGTTTGGTTGCCGGGAATGTGCACGGTCTGCCTCCTGCGCCGGTGCGCGGTTGCCGATATCGGACCACGACAGCAAGCGGCGTGCCGGTGTCACGCCGCTCCGGTCTCCGTTGCACATTGCCGCTCTCCGCCCCGAATCCCCGGGCGTCATCACGTGACCCGACCCGGCAGTTTTTGCCCGCAGGCACAAATCGCCGGGGTCCGGTGCTTCCTGTGGCCCGACATTCCGCCGCCGGGAAAGGAATCCGGCAGGGGATCCGCTGAACAACGGCGGTTGGCGCCGTGTGGAGGTGAGTGTCTGCTGCTCGTTGCCTGAGCATCCGCGGAAAACCGATCAACCCATGGCGCAAGGTTGCTGCATTTCCGGACACAAGGCCTTATCTCTGCATCCTGATTTCAACCGACGGACCGCGCCGGGGGATTGCGCGCGGCCCGCCGCTGGTGGAGGGAGGCGATGGCCCTGTCGAGGATCCGGGAATTTTTGCAGATGGAGGCATCGGGCGGCATCATCCTGGTGCTGGCCGCGGTGGTGGCGCTGATCTGGGCGAACTCGCCGGGAGGCGGGCTCTACGTCGCCCTGCTCGACACGCCCGTGGCGGTGCAGGTCGGCGGGCTGCAGATCGCCAAACCCCTGCTGTTGTGGATCAACGACGGGTTGATGGCGGTGTTCTTCCTGCTGGTCGGCCTGGAGATCAAGCGGGAGGTGCTGGAGGGCGAGCTGTCCAGCCTCGGCACCGCGGCCCTGCCCGGCGTGGCGGCGGTGGGCGGCATGGCACTGCCGGCGCTGGTCTACCTGATGTTCACCTGGGGCGACCCGATCGCCACCAACGGCTGGGCCATCCCGGCGGCGACCGACATCGCCTTCGCACTGGGCGTGCTGGCCCTGCTGGGCACCCGCGCCCCGGCGTCGCTCAAGGTGTTCCTGCTGGCCCTGGCGATCATGGACGACCTCGGCGCCATCGTCATCATCGCGCTCTTTTACACCGCCGACCTGTCGGTCACCGCGCTGGGGCTGGCCGGCGTCGGCATCGTCGCGCTGATTGTCATGAATCTCATGGGGGTGACGCGCGTCGCCGCGTACATCCTGGTCGGCGTGTTCCTGTGGGTGTGCGTGCTGAAATCGGGCGTGCACGCCACGCTGGCCGGCGTTGCCACGGCGCTGGCGGTTCCGCTGCGCACGACGGGGCGCCAGGCCGGCCACGAGGCGCCGCTGCACCACCTGGAGCACATGCTGCACCCCTGGGTCGCCTTCGGCATCCTGCCGGTGTTCGCGTTCGCCAACGCCGGCGTGTCGCTGGCCGGGCTGACCTTCGGCTCGCTGTTCGAGCCGGTGCCGCTGGGCATCGCGCTGGGTCTGTTCGTGGGCAAGCAGATCGGCGTCGTCGCCTTCACCTGGGTGGCCATCCGGGCCGGGCTCGGCACCCTGCCGGCGGGCGCCAACTGGGTGCAGTTCTATGGCATGGCCCTGCTGACCGGCGTCGGCTTCACCATGAGTCTGTTCATCGGCGGTCTTGCCTTCACCGGAGACGGGTACAGCGCCGCTGTGCGCATCGGCGTGCTGAGCGGGTCGCTGCTGTCGGCGGTGATCGGCTACCTGGTGCTCTACTTCGCGGCGCAGCCCGCCTCGACCGGGGTCACGCCGACGCGGGTGGCCCGACAGGGCGCCGGCGAGGGGGAGGTGTAGCGGGCCTCTGCACTCCGGCATCCGTGGGTATGGGGCGACCGCACGGCGGTTGCGCGCGCCAAAGGGGTACGCGCATAATCCGCCGGCGTGTCCCGGATGGCACGGGTGGCGGGGGAGGGCGTGCGTGGGCGAGGGGCGGCATCTGGTCATCGCCATCGGCGGGGAGCGCTTCGCCGTCGACGCCCTGCGGGTCACCGCCGTCGCCGACGCGGAGCCCCCGACGCCGTTGCCCGTCGGCGGAGCATCCCCCGCCGGTGTGCGGGTCGAAGGGGTGGGGCGGTTTGCCGGACGGCCGCTGCTTCAGGTGGCGCCGGACGGTGTCGGCCGGCCGGGCGGGCGGTTGCTGGTGTGCGCCGGCCCCGGCGGGCTGGCCGGCATCCGCGTCGACCGGGTGGAGGGGCTGACGGACGGTGATCCGTCGCTTCCCTCCCTCGACCCCGGGCAATGGCTGCCGGGGCTCGGTGCCGGAGCGGCCCCCGGGCCGGCGCCGCCGCCCGCCGGGGATGCCGCAGACGACGGCATTCTCTTCCTGTTTCTGTCCGTCGGCGGCACCACGGTCGCCCTGCCGGCCGGCCGCATCGCCCGCCTGGCCGAGGTGGAACGGACCTTCGACCGGCCGGGGCAGGGCGCCCCGGTCGTGGTGGTGGAGGGGCGCTTGCGCGCCGCCCGCTTCCCCGGGGGCGCGCCGGGGCGGCAGCGGTGGGCGGTGTTGCCCGCCGGGCCCCCCGATGAGCCTGTCCTCCTGATCGACCGCCCGCTCGGGCTTTACCGCGTCCCGCCCGGCGCTCTGTGCCGCACCGCGGGGCCGGACGGCGACCGGCTGTGGTGCCGCGCCCCGGATGGTTCCCTTGTCGAGATCCCGGAGGCCGACGGGATGACCACGGCTGCCGAACCCGCAGCCCCCGACGTCGCCCCGGGGCCGTCCCGCCGCCGGGACGGCCCTGCATCCCGTCCGATGCTGTGCCTGGATTGCGGCCCCCACCGCATCCTTGTGCCGCCCGACCTGGTCCGCGCCATCGCCGATCCGGACGCCCGGGCATCCGTCCTGCCCCGGCGCCGGCGGGGGGAGGCCGGCATTCCGCTGCTGGACCCGGGGAGGCTGACGGGGGAGGGTGCCGGCCGTGGCGCGCGGGTGGTGGTGCTCGGCCCGGCCGGCGGGCCGGGGGCGGGCGTCATCGCCGACGCGGCGGCACTGGTGACCCTTCCCGATGAGGCTTTCCACCCCATCCCCTATGCCCCGGTCTGGCCGGCGGCCCTGTTCGATGCCGTCGCCGCGCTGCCGGGGGGGCCGTGGGCGTTCCGCCTGCGCCCGCACCCGGTCTTTGCAGCACTGCCTGCCGGGCTGCGCCGGCGCATCGCAGGAGCGCTGGCCGGGTGGCTGCCCGGTGCCCCTGCCCCCGAGTCCGACCCCGCCGTTGCCGCCACCCCCGCCCGCGAGTTCGCCTGACCCGCCCCGCCCACCGGTCCCAGCGAGAGTGCCCCATGTTCCGATCCATTCGTGCCAAGCTGCGCCTGACCCTGGCCGCCCTGACGCTGCTCTTCGTCGTCGGGGGGGTCATGACGGTCTATCGCCAGCACATGCTGAACGAACTGCTGCACGAGCTGGACGAACAGGTGATGCCCGCCATCGCCGCCACGAGCGCCGTCAACACCGCAACCAGCGACTACCGCCTGGCCGAGCTGCTGAGCGTCAGCAGCATGAACGCCGCCGAGGTGGAACAGGCGCACCGGGACATGGAACGGCTGCGGACCGAGATCGGTGCGCTGCGCGATCGCTATGAGCCGCTGATCGTCACCGCCGAGGAGCGCGCCCTCTACACCGACTTCCGCCGGCAGTTCAACGAGTACATGCGTCTGAGCGAACGCGCGGCCGTCCACGCCCGTGAGGGCGAGCGGGTGGCGGCCATGGAGGTGCTGCGCGAGGCCGTGCCCCTGTTCAACGGGTTCAGCCATGCGCTCGACCAGCTCGTCGCCCGGAACCAGGAGCGGGGGATCGAACTGGCGGGGGATGCCGACGCGTTGTTGAACGCCAGCCGGATGATCGTGGGCATCGGCGTTTCCGTCGTGGTGCTGTTGTGCCTGCTGGCCATGCGGGCCCTCGACCGGCAGGTGTCGCAGCCACTGGCGGAGCTGTCGGGGGTTGCGCGCTCGCTGGCCGAGGGGCGGCTGGAGGCGCCGTCGGCGTCCCTGTGCGCCCGCCCCGACGAGATCGGCGACGTCGGGCGCGCGGTGGCGGCCGCTGCGGACTCGGTGCGCCGCCTGACCCGCGACCTGTCCGACCTGACCGAATCCGCGGGATCGGGCACCCTGTCAGCGCGCATCGACACGGACGGTCACAAGGGGGACTTCGCCGTCCTGGTGGCCGGGGCCAACGCGCTGGTCACCGCCCTGTCGCGGCCGCTCCACGAGGTGGCGGAGGTGATGCAGCGCGTGGCCTCGGGCGATCTGAAGGGACGCATGGCCGGCGCCTATGAAGGCGAGTTGCGGGCGCTGAAAGCCAACCTCAACCGCAGCCTGGACTCCCTGGTCGGGCTGCTGGGCGAGTTGTCGGCGGTGTCGGCGGAGCTGGCGCGCGGCAACCTCGCCGTCTCCGTTTCCGGCACCTATCAGGGGGAGTTCGCCCTGCTGCGCGGCAACGTCAACCAGGCGGTCGAGCAGCTCCGCGAGATCCTGCTGTCCATGCAGGTCAGCACCCAGCAGGTGGCGGCGGCGGCCACGCAGACTGCCGCGGCCGCCCGCCAGGTGTTCAACGGCGCGAGCACCCAGACCGCCACCCTGGCCGAGGTGGTCACCGCCATCGCCCAGGCGGCGGCGGCGGCCGAGGCGGCATCGGACAACGCCGAACGCGGCAGCGCCGTCGCCCGCGCCGCCGCGGACCTGGCGCAGGCCGGCCAGGACGAGCTGGTGCGGCTGGTGGGCATGGTGGAGCGGGTGGCCGCCGCCCAGGACCGGATCGAGCAGGCGATCACCCGCATCGCCCGCATCGCCGACAAGACCCACGTGCTGGCACTGAACGCCGGCATCGAGGCGGCCCGCGCCGCCGGGGAGGGGGCCGGCTTTGCCATCGTCGCCCGCGAGATCGGCCGGCTGGCCGAGGATGCCGCCCAGGCGACGCAGGCCATCGAATCGATCATCGGCGACGCCGCCCTGGTGATCCGCGACGGTGTCGGCGTCGCTGCCGGCACCCGCGCCACCATGGACCGGCTGGCCTCGGCGGCGGGCGAAAGCGGATCGGCGGTGCAGGCCATCGCCCGGGTGATGGTGCAGCAGTCCACCGCGGTGCAGCAACTGGCCGACCAGGCCGACAGCCTGAAGGCCGGCAGCCGTGACAACGTCGCCGCGGCCGAGCAGATCACCGCGACCATGGAGGAGCTGGCGCGCATGGTGCACGCGACCAAGTCGCAGATCGACCGCTTCAGGCTGGCCTGACGCATGGCCCCGCCCCCCGATTCCGGTCCCCCGCCGGCCCCGGACGGCCGGCCGCCCGCCGGCCGCCTGCGCGTCTGGGCCGGCAAGCTGCTGGTGCCGCTGCTGGTCAGTGCGGTGCTGACGTCGATCGTCTATCTCGGCGGCGACGCCTATCAGGTCATCGGGTTGCAGGCGCTGGAAACCACCGGGCAGACGGTGGGTGTGGCGCTGAGCATCGCGGTGATCGTCTCGCTGGCGGTGCTGGTGCAGCGGGTGCTGCAATACCTGGTGCTGGAGGGGCTGGTCGCCCCGGCGCTCGGCACGCCGGTGCCCAAGCTGCTGGTCCAGCTATCCGGCCTGGTGGTCACCATCGTCGCGGTGGCGGCCATCGCCGGCTTCGTCTTCAACCAGGACCTCACGGCCCTGTGGGCGGCATCGGGCATCGCAGGCGTCGTCTTCGGCATGGCGCTGCGCGAGCTGATCCTCGACATCTTCAGCGGCCTCGCCCTCAACCTGGACCGGCCCATCCGCATCGGTGACCGCATCCAGGTCAGCCGCACCGGCGAGCCGACGATCACCGGCCGCGTGCTGGAGACGAGCTGGCGCAGCACCCGCATGCATCTGGAGAACGACACCGTCGCCATCGTTCCCAACAGCCGCATGGCCAGCGGCACCATCATCAACCTGTCGCTGCCCGACCCGGTGATGGAATACGCCCTGACCGTCACCGTGGACGCCGACGTGGACCCCGACCGGGTGATGCGGGTGCTGGAGGCGGCGGCGCTGGAGGCGGCGGCCGGCTACGCGCTGCCCAAGGCGCCGCCCCCCTACGTGCGCCTGCGGGCGATCGGGCCGGACGGGGTCGAGTACGGCCTGTTCATCAACCCGACGGCGGAGGTCCGCTACCGCGCCCGCAGCGAGACCTACCGCGCCGTCCTGAAGCACATGGCGCGGGCCGGCATCCGCCCCTCCTGGCCCAAGCGGCTGGAGGCGCCGGCCGAGCGCCCGCCGGTGCCGCTGGACGGGCCGACGCCGGCGCAGATGGCCCTGCTGCTGGGCGCGGTCCCCCTGTTCGTCGACCTCACGGAGGAGGAGCGGCTGATGCTCGCCGGCCACGGCCGGCTGCGCCGGCTGCCGGCGGAGACGACCCTGGTCCAGGCGGGGGAGGCGGCATCCTCCATGCTGCTGCTGGTCGAGGGGCTGCTGGTCGCCACCACGGTGCGCGGTATCGGCGGCATGGGCGGCAGCAGCGGGCGGGCGGCGGCGGGTATGGTGCCGCTGGCGCCCGGCACCCTGGTCGGCGCCGACGCGCTGCTGACGGGGGGCAGCCACGGCCGCACGGTGCGCACGCGCACGTCCGCCCTGCTGTGCGAGTTCGGCCACGACGCGCTGGGCGCCCTGGTGGCCCACCGGCCCGGCATCGCCGAGCGGCTGAGCCGCCGCATCGCCGAGCAGATGGTCGCCGACCGCCAGTCCGGCGGCGGACGCGCGGCGGGAACGGCGGCGGTGCATGACCTGGCCGAGGACGTGCTGGGCAACCTGCGCCGCCTGTTCGGCGACCGCGCCCTGCATTGAGCCGTGTCCGGGTTCGGCGCGATGTGGAAGGGTTTCCGCATAACGGAAAGATCAGTGGGATCGTTTGTCCGTCATACCACCGACGGGTAGGGTTTCGTTCACGTCCGGTGCGTCCTCATCGGAGCGTTTTTCCCTGCACTTGAAGGCCCGCCCCCTCCGGGGCGGGCCTTTCTTTATGGCGTGACGACCCGCTCCAGCGGCACGGCATGGGGGGCCGCCGGCCCGTTGCGGTGCGCCTGCCAGGCGCCGGCCAGCAGCGCGGCGCCGGTGGCGCGGGACGGATCGGGGTCGGCGCGGGCGGCGGCCAGGCGGGTCAGCACCGTGTTCCAGAACCGGTGGCCCGGTGCCGCCGCCAGGAAGGACGGATCGGGGAGCGGCGGGCCGCCGGGGGTGGCGGGGATCACCCCGGCGACGGCGGTGTGGCCGGCCAGCACGGGGGCGAGGGGGCCGCGGCATTCCGGACCGGAGCCGGCGAAGACGCCGCCGCAGTGGCGCAGCACGATGTGGCGCGCTGCGGCGACCCGGCACTCCGGCCGGCCGTAGCCGTCGAGGATCGGCAGGAACCACGGTTCGCGGGCGGCCACGAAGGCACGCAGATCCTCCGGCCTCCACAGGCGATGCTCCCACCCCGGGTTGTGGTGGCGCCAGCTCTCCCGGCCGGGGGCCATCTGGTGGATCAGCCGGGGGATGGTGTCGGTGTCGGCCACCGGCAGCCGCGCGGCGAGATCGCGGGCGTAGGCGGCCAGCCCCGCGCGCAGGGTGTCGCGGTCCGCTTCCTCGTGCGAGGGACGGTCGACGCGCAGGCGGCCGCTGACGACGCGGCTGCGGTCGAGAAAGCGGTCGAAATGATTGCCGGGGGTGACACGGTATTGCAGGTAGGCGCCCGAAATCCGCAGGACCGGCCCGAACCAGGTGTGCAGGGCGCTGCGCCAGGCGATGTCCTCGCCCCCCAGCCGGGTGCGGAAGCGGGGCGATTCGGGAAAGCCGCCGATTGCCGCCGCCACCGTGCGGCGGACCACCACGTTGCCGGGCGCCGACTCCTCGGCCGCCCGCACCTGCAACGGATGGACGGGGCGGGCACAGCCGACCGGCTCGATGGCGCAGCTCACCGCCGCCAGGGCCGGGTTGGCCTCCAGCAGGCCGGTGGCAGCGGCCAGCCAGCCCGGGGCGTGGCGGTCGTCGGCGTCGAGGAAGGCGACATAGGCGCCGCGCGCCGCGGCCAGGCCCGCGTTGCGCGCCGCCGCGGCGCCGCCGTTGCCGGGCCGGCGCAGCAGGCGCACCGCCGGATCGGTCGCCGCCAGCCGCTCCGCCACCGCGGCGGAGCCGTCGGTCGAGGCGTCATCGACGACCAGAACCTCGACCGCGACCGCCCCGACCCGCTGGGCGAGCGCCGACGCCACGGCATCGGCCAGGGTCGGCGCCGCGTTGAAGCAGGGGATGATGACGGTGGTCAGAGGCATGACGGTGGCCGGCGTGATGGCGCCCCGTCCTACACCCCCCGGCGGTGCGGCGGCAAGGCGGGCGGGCGTTGCGTTCGCCGGCGGGTGGGTCCACGATCGCCCGGACCTGCCCGATGCCCGGCCGAAGAGCGGAGCCGCCGTGCCCACCATCGTTCCCGTCGACGATCCCGACGACCCCCGCATCGCCGCCTACCGGTGCGTGCGCGAACGCGACCTGGTGGGGCGCGACGGGCTGTTCATGGCGGAGGGCGCGGTGGTGCTGCACCATCTGCTCACCTCCCCCCGGCACCGGCCGGTGTCGCTGCTGCTGGCGGAGAACCGCGTGGCGCCCCTGGCGGACGCGCTGGAGGGGCTGCCCGACTCGGTTCCGGTCTATTGCGCGGCGCAACCCGTGCTCGACGCGGTGGTGGGATTCCCGCTGCACCGGGGCATTCTGGCGCTGGGCCGTCCGCCGCCGGCGCCCGACGCCGACGCCCTGCTGGCCGCTGCCGGCCCGCGGGCCCTGGTGGCGGTGCTGCTGGGGATCGGCAACCACGACAACATGGGCGGCATCTTCCGCAACGCAGCCGCCTTCGGCCTCGACGCGGTGCTGTTGGACGCGGGCTGCTGCGACCCGCTCTACCGCAAGGCCATCCGCGTCTCGGTGGGGGCGACGCTGCGGGTTCCCTACGCCCGGCTGGGGCGGGAGGCGGACCCCGTCGCGGTGCTGGAGCGCCACGGCTTCACCGCGGTGGCGCTCAGCCCGACCGGCGGCACGGACCTGGCCGGGCTGCGCCGGGCGCCGCGCATGGCCGCCCTGTTCGGGGCCGAGGGGCCGGGCCTGCCGGCGGCGGTGCTGGGCCGGCTGGCCGGCGTGCGCATTCCCATGGCGGCCGGCTTTGACTCCCTCAACGTCGCCACCACCAGCGGGATCGTGCTGCACCACCTTGCCTGGGTGGCGGAGACCGTCGATTTAGCGGATTGATCGTGTTGAACGTTGAGGGTTGTGCATCGCAAAATTGGGGTTTGCCAAGAGCAGCCGAACTGCCGCATAGTCGTGTGTGCAAGTGGTCACACCATTTACAGGCCCGGCGGAGGCCGGCGGAACACCGACGGGGGCGGGGCGTGGACAATATGGGGTATCGCGCGGAGGGCCGACTGGCGCGGCCGGATTCGTTGTGGGAGGCCACGGCGCCGCCGTCCCCGGACCTGCCGACGCTTGCCGATGCGGTCGAAGCCGACGCGGTGGTGATCGGCGGCGGTTTCACGGGACTGTCGACGGCGCTGCATCTGGCAGAGTCGGGCCGGACCGTGGTGGTGGTCGAGGCGTCGGTGCTCGGCCGGGGCGCTTCCGGGCGCAACAACGGCCAGGTGATTCCGACCCTGTCCCGCCCCGACCCCGACGACCTGGTGGCCCGCTTCGGTCCGGATGCCGGGGAACGGTTCGTGGCGCTGATCCGCGACAGCGCCGCCTATCTCTTTGATCTGGTGCGGCGCCACGGCATCGCGTGCGACGCGGAACAGACCGGGTGGGTGCAACCGGCCCACAGCCCCGGCCGGATGCGCATCGCGGAGCGCCGGGTCGCTCAATGGGGCCGCCGCGGCGCTCCGGTGGAGTTGCTGGATCGGGCGGCCATGGCGGCGCTGCTCGGCTCCGATGCCTGGTATGGCGGGTGGATCAACCGCACGGGCGGGCACATCAACCCGCTCGCCCTGGTGCGCGGCCTGGCCGCGGCGGCGGTGGCAGCGGGGGCCCGGGTGTATGTGGAAAGCCCGGCCCTGTCGGTGGAGCGGCGGAACGATGCCTGGCACGTGCGTACGCCCGGCGGGACGGTGCGCGCGGGCGCCCTCGTTCTGGCGACCAACGCGTACACCACCGGCATCTTTCCCGAGGTGCGCCGCGAGGTCGTGCCGGTGCTGTCGTGGCAGATGGCCACCGCGCCGCTGGACGAGACCGTGCGCCGGACCGTCCTTCCGGGTCGCCACGCCATGTCGGACACCCACGGCGACCTGCGCTTCATGCGCCCCACCGCCGACGGCCGGCTGGTCACCGGCGGTGCGCTGCTGGTGCCGCTGAACGGCCACCAGCGGCTGAAGGGCATCGTCGGAGAGCGGCTGGGTGGGCTTTTCCCGGTTCTGCGCGGCGTGCGTTTCGATCATGTTTGGAACGGCTACATCGGTATGACCACCGACTACACGCCGCGCGTCCACCGCCCGGGGCCGGACGCCTATGCCTGGGCCGGCTGCAACGGCCGCGGAGTGGCCCTGTCCGTGTCCATGGGGCGTGAGCTGGCCGCCGCCGCGGCCGGAAAGGACGTGCGAGACCTTGCCCTGCCGTTCACCGAGCCGCGACCGCTGCCCTTCCATGGGCTGCTGCGCCGCATCGGTCCCCTGAAACTGCTGGTCTACCGGTGGCGCGACCGCCGGGAGATCGCCTGACCGTCCTGCGACCGGAGAACGACCATGTCCGATACACCCGCCAACCCGGAGCCCGACCACGCCACGCTGTTGCGCAACGCGTACGCCATGCGCGCGGCCGCGTACGCCCATATGTTCGATGTGCTGCGCGAACGTTTCGGCGAGGCGATCGCCCTGGAGGTCGGCGCCGAGTCGACCCGCCGTCTGGGCGAGAGCATGGGGGTGAAGTTCCGGGGGTTCGGCCCCGCCGACCTGACCGGTCTGTGTGCGGCCTTTCTGGACGGCATTCCCAACCGCGATGCGATGTTCGCGCCGGAGATCCTGCGCTGCGACGGGGAGCGGCTGGAAATCCAGTTCCATCGCTGTCCCCTGAAAGAAGCCTGGGAGGCGCAGGGGCGCAGCCCGGAGGACGTGGCGCTGCTGTGCCGCATGGCCGGGGCGATCGACGGTGGTCTGTTCGAAACGGCCGGCTTCACCTTCAAGGGCACGACCTGGACGCCCGGCCGGGAGGGTTGCTGCCGCCTGGTGGTCGAACCCGGCCCCGCCCAAAGCTGACATCCCTGAACGACGATACGGAGACACGACGATGAGGATGCGCACGTTCGCCCTCGCCACCATCGCGGCCTTCGCCGCGGCCAATCTCGCCGTGCCGGCGCTCGCCCGCGATACGGTCACCTTCGGCTACCAACTGCCGCTGACCGGTGACACCGCCCAGTACGGCCAGGACTTCCGCAAGGCCGCGGAGATCGCACTGGAGGAGTTCAACAAGGGCGACAAACCCTTCACCGTCTCGATCGTGTTCGAGGACAGCCGCTCCGACGCCAAGGAGGGGGTGAACATCGCCCGCAAGTTCGTCGACGACCGCCGCATCGTCGGCGTGCTCGGTGACTTCACGTCCACCGTGTCCATGGCCGCCGCCCAGGTCTACAAGAACGAGGGCATGCCGCAGCTCTCCCAGACGGCGTCGCATCCCGACTACACCAAGATCTCCGAGTGGCAGTTCCGCAACATCGCGACGCAGGCGCAGGAAAGCCCCTTCAATGCGGCTTGGATGGCCGGCAGCGGCATCAAGACGGTGGCGGTGATCGCCGAGCAGACCGACTGGGGCCAATCGGTGGTCAACACCTTCGCCGCCGCCGCCAGGGAAAAGGGGCTGAACATCATCTTTCAGGAAAACTTCAATCGCGGCCTTAAGGATTTCCGGTCTGTGATCAGCAAGATCCAGCGGGCGAATCCGGACGCGATCTATACGGGGTTTTTCTATGAGGATGGCGCCCAGTTCCTGAAGCAGGTGCACCAGATGGGCATACGCACCCCGGTCTACTCCACCTCGGCGGCTTACAGCCCGAAGCTGCTGGAACTGGCGGGTGAAGCGGCCAACGGTCTGCGCCTCACCTCCAACTTCCTCCCCAACAGCCCCGACCCGGACGTCCGGCACTTCGTCGAGGAGTGGAAGGCCCGCTCCAACGGCGCCGAGCCGGGCCAGTTCCCGGCCCAGGCCTACGATGCCGTCCGCATCATGATCGCCGCCGCCGAGCGGGCCCACCCGGACGTCACCCGCCGGTCGTTGCGCGACGAACTGGCCAAAACCACCGATTTCCCCGGCGTGACCGGCAAGACGACCTTCGACGCGGACCGTGAGCCGCAGAAGGTGCTGGCGAAGGTCGAGGTGACCGGCGGCCAGTTCGTCCCGGCCGGCGAGTAATGTGTGGTCCCGCCCTCTCCCGCCCGCGGTGGGGGAGGGCGAGCGGCGAGGAATCCATGATCGACCCCTATTACCTGCAGCAATTGGCCATCGGCCTGTCACTGGGCATGACCTATGCGCTGATGGCGATCGGCTTCACGCTGATCTTCGGAGTGCTGAACGTGGTGAACTTCGCCCATGGCGAGGTCTACACCATTGGAGCGTTCGCCGGGCTGGTGGCCATCACCGCGTTCGCGCCGCCGTTCCTGGCGGTGCTGTTCCTGGCGTTGGCGGCGGGTGCCGCGGCCGGCTTCTCGCTGGAACGCATTGCCTTCCGGCCGTTCCGGCGCTTCACCGACGAAGCGTCGCTGAAGTCGCGGGCGATGCGTGAATCCACGCTGCTGTCATCGCTGGCGGTGTCCATCGTGGTGCGCGAGGCGCTGGAGATCGTTTTCGGATCGGAGATGCAACCGCTGCCGTTCGAGTACATGATCAACGCGCCGGTCCAGGCCGGGCCGGTGACGTTGGCCACCGGTGACCTCATCATCTTCGGCGTGGCGGCGGCCATGCTGGCGGGGCTGCAGTACATGCTGAAGCGCACCCGCATAGGGCTGTCGATCCGCGCGGTGTCCAACAACCCGCTGGGCGCCCGGTACGTGGGGATCAACACCGACCGCACCATCGTCATGACCTTCGTGGTCGGCTCGACCATGGGGGCGGCGGCGGGCATCCTGGTGGGGCTCTACTACGGCGCCATCTTTCCGGCCATGGGCTTCATCCCCGGGGTCAAGGCGTTCGTCGCCATGGTCATGGGCGGCCTGTCGTCGATCCCCGGAGCGGTCATTTCCGCGCTCATCCTGGGCGTCTCCGAGAGCATGGCGACCACCTTCCTGGCGTCGGGCTGGGCCGACATGGTGGCCTATGGCTTCCTCATCCTGACGCTTGTCTTCTTCCCCAGCGGACTGTTCGGAGCCGGACGTGAGCGGGTTTGACGCAAGGATGCGCCCCCTGGCGGTGCGTGCCGGGCTGGCGCTGCTGCTGTTCGCCGTGCTGCCGGCGGTCCTGGCGGGGTTCGATCGCAGCTATTACTATCAGGTCGCCAATCTGGCCCTGATCTTCGTGCTGCTGGCGGCGTCGCTGCAGCTCGTGACCGGCGTGGCGGGGCTGCTGCACCTGGGGCATGCCGCCTTCTACGGGGTCGGCGCCTACGCCGCAGCGCTGCTGTCGACGGAACTGGGGCTGGGGTTCACCGTCACGCTGCCCCTGGCGGGGCTGATTGCCGCGGTGATCGCTCTGCTGGTGGCGTTGCCCACCATGCGGTTGGTGAGCATCTATTTCGCCGTGGCGACGCTGGCGATCGGCCAGATGCTGTACCTGGTCATGCTCAACTGGGTTGGCTTGACCAAGGGGCCCAACGGCATCGTCCTGACCCGCGGGCTGGAGCTGTTCGGGTTCGACCTGTCCGGGCGGCTCGCCACCTACTACACGGTGGCGGGGGTGGTGGCGCTGTCGCTGGTGGCGCTGGGGCGGCTCAGCCACTCCTACTATGGCAACGCCCTGCGATCCATCCGGGAGGATGATCAGTGCGCCGACGCCATGGGGGTGCGCACGGCGCGGCTGAAGATGGAGGTGTTCACCCTTTCCGCCTTCTTCGCGGGGGTGGCCGGGGCCCTGTGGGCGCACATGACCGGCTACATCTCGCCGGGCGACTTCGACTTCGGCGAGTCGATCCTGATCCTCGCCATGATCGTGGTGGGGGGGCTGGGCAGCCTGCCGGGGGCGGCGATCGGGGCGCTGGTGCTGATCCTGCTGCCGGAGGTGCTGCGCGACCTCGGCGATTTCCGCAACATCATGGTGGGGCTGGTGATGTTCGGCTGCATCCTGTTCCTGCCCAAGGGGCTGATGGGTGAGGTGTCGGCGCTGCGCCTGGCCCGCCAGCAGTTCGGGGCGGCGTGGCGGCGGACCGGCAACGGTGTGGGGATCGGCTGGCGATGAACGGTACGCACCTTCTCGAGATCGCGGGCGCATCCCGGCGCTTCGGCGGCGTGCTCGCCGTCGACCGGGTGGACGCCCATGTGGATGAGGGCGAACTGGTGGGGCTGATCGGTCCCAACGGCGCCGGCAAGACAACCCTGTTCAACCTGATCTCCGGCTTCACGCCGCCGTCGGCGGGGACGATCCGCTTTCGCGGCCGGACGATCAACGGCCTGCGCCCGAACCAGGTGGCCCGGCTGGGCATGGGACGCACCTTCCAGAACCTGCGCATCTTCCCCAACATGTCGGTGTTCGACAACGTGTCGGTGGGGGCGGTGGGGACGCTGCCACAGGGGCCCTTCGGCGCGCTGTTCGGCGGCCGGGACCGGGCGCGGCGGATCAGCGAGCGCACCTGGGCGGCGCTGGAGACGGCCGGGCTGACGGGTGTGGCCGACGAACTGGCGGCGAATCTTTCCTACGGGCGCCGCAAGTACCTGGAGATTGCGCGGGCTCTTGCCATGGAACCGGCCTTCCTGATCCTGGACGAGCCGGCGGCCGGTCTCAACGACACCGAGACCGCCGATCTGGCCGCCTTCATCCGCCGCCTGCACGCGGGCGGCCTCACCATCATGCTGGTGGAGCACGACATGACCCTGGTCATGGGAATCTGCCAGCGCGTGGTGGTGCTGGCCTCGGGGCGCAAGATCGCCGACGCGCCGCCCGACGCGGTGCGTCGCGATCCCGGGGTGCTGGAAGCCTATCTGGGGGGTGACGAGGAATGAGCCTGCTGAGCATCCGTGACCTGTGCGTCGCCATGGGGCCTCAGGAGATCCTGCGCGGCGTCAGCCTGGACGTGCCGGACGGTTCGATCGTTGCCGTGCTCGGTTCCAACGGGGTGGGCAAGACGACGCTGATGCGCACCATCTCCGGCATCTACCGCGGCCGGCAGGGATCCATCAGCTTCGCCGGCCAGCCAATCCTCAACCTTCCGGCCCACCGCATCGTGGCGCTCGGCCTGTGCCAGGCTCCGGAGGGGCGGCAGATCTTCTCCAACATGTCGGTGCGGGAGAACCTGGTGCTGGGCGCCGGCGATGCCGGGCCGGGGGAGCTGGATCGAATCTACACCCTCTTCCCCGTGCTGGCGGAGCGGCTGCGGCAGAACGCCGGGTCCCTCTCCGGCGGAGAGCAGCAGATGCTGTGCATCGCCCGCGCGCTGATGCGGCGGCCGAGGCTGCTGCTGCTGGATGAGCCGTCCCTGGGACTGGCACCCAAGCTGGTGGCGCTGATCTTCGACCTGGTCCGGCGCATTCGCGCGGAAGGCGTGTCGATCCTGATCGTCGAGCAGAACGCGCGGGCCGCCCTGCGCATCGCGGACCACGCCGCGGTAATGGAGGACGGCCGGATCGTGCTCGCAGGGAAGGCGGCAGAACTGCGGGACGACCCGCGGATCGCCGAAGCCTACCTCGGCGGGCACGTGCACGGGTAGGTCAGGGGGCGGGGTCAACTCCCCGGGGGCAAGACCATCGGGCCGGCGGGCGCCGCCGGCCTTTTCCGTCACGGGCCCGTCAAAAACCCCTGGACAGGGCCCCCGGGCATCCCATATAAGCCTGCCTCCCCCGCCGGTACCATCGAGCATCGGCAACCGGGGACAGTTTTCTTGAACATGCCGAGCCGGAGCGCTGCCGTCGACCCTGGTTGATCGTAAGCAAGGGCCCTGGTGTGTCCAAGTATTTTCCGAGCACCAATTCGGCCTTTATTGGTTGTCGTGGCGCACCATCCGGAGCTTGATTGAGCGGCCCGGACGGGTAACCGGAAAAAAAGCGAACGGGTGCGAATTTGGTCTTGACCGGGCCGGCGCTCCCGACTAAACATCCGGTCATCGGGCGGCGGTGAGCCGCCGGGCGAACCCTCCGGGGAGCGCCGGGATCTTTGAAAACTGAATACCGTGTTGTGAGAAGGGATGCGCAGGCGGATGGGCACTGTGGTCCGGTTCACGGGAGTGGATTGGATTGTCGGGTCGTTCGCAAGTCGCATCTTGAAGGTAAGTTCAGAATCGAGCTTAGGTTTGAGGTGTGTCGCTTGAGGGCGGCCCCGAACGAGCGGTTGGGTTACGGCCCGGCCGACTTGAACCTGAGAGTTTGATCCTGGCTCAGAACGAACGCTGGCGGCATGCCTAACACATGCAAGTCGAACGAAGGCTTCGGCCTTAGTGGCGCACGGGTGAGTAACACGTGGGAACCTGCCTTTCG
>NZ_AUCF01000011.1 GCF_000429625.1 Azospirillum halopraeferens DSM 3675 | reverse complement strand
TTCTCCTACACCGCCACCTCGTCGGACGTGGCGGTCGGCCAGACCGCGACCTCCAACGTCGCCACGGCGCTGCGCGACTCCATCAACAACGCCCTGCAGGGCGGCGGGCGTCTGTCGGGCACCAGCTTCGACGTGGCCAACGTCACGGTGGGCGGCAGCGGCACCCTGACGCTGACCGGTGCGACGACGGCCGGCGTGGCCCGCGAGATGACGGTCAGCGCCTCGGCCACCAACGCCCTGACGAAGAAGATCTCGGAGAGCTTCGCCTCGGGCACCGTGGTGTCGTTCACCGTGGACCGCAAGCTGCTGGAGCAGGCGGCCAACGGCGGCAACGGCATCTCGAGCATCGAGAAGAAGGTCGACATCCAGATCACCGCCACCAGCCTGTCGGGTCAGCAGATCACCCGCGACGGCATGAGCGCGCGCGGCGAGGGCAAGCTGTCGGACGGCGAGAACGCCTTCGCGTTCGACACCGGCACGGTGCGCCTGAACGTCGACGAGAAGACGATCAAGCAGGCGGCCTCGGCCAACTCGGCGGCCAACCTGACGACGGTGCAGGTGACCGACGCGAACAGCTCGAACGACCTGACGGTGCAGTTGAACGAGCGCAACACCAACTCGATCACGGTGCTCAGCCAGAACCTGACGTCCAACGGCCAGGGCCTGCGTCTCGACTACGCGCAGAACGACTGGACGGACCGCGCCGACATCGACAAGGCGGTGGCCAGCATCGACTACGCCAAGGCGCACCTGCGCTCGGCCTCGCAGACGCTGTCGACGAACCTGAACGTCATCACCACCCGCGAGAGCTTCACCAAGGAGTTCAGCGACGTGCTGGTGGAAGGTGCGAACAAGCTGACGCTGGCCGACCAGAACGAGGAAGGCGCCAGCCTGCTGATGTTGCAGACCCGCCAGCAGCTCGGCACCATCGCCCTGTCGCTGGCCAACCAGTCGCAGCAGTCGATCCTGCGGCTGTTCTAAACCGGCACGGGGTATCTGCCTCCATCCTCCTCCGGCCGGCTCGGGCGCTCCCCTGTGGAGCGCCCGTCGCCGTTTTCCGGGGTCCGCCCCGCCCCGGGGCGCTCAGCTCAGCGCAGCGCCGCCTCGACCATGGCGCGGGCGTCCTCGAACAGGCGGCGGCGGCTGTCGGGCAGCGTGTACATCATGTGGCCGCCGTCGTAGACGGGCACCGTCACGCGGTCCCGTTCGCCCGGCGGCAGCTCCAGGCGGGCCGCCACCCAGCGCGACGCCATGTAGGGGGTGATCAGGTCGGTCCGCCCGTGCGCCATCATCACCCGCAGGCCCGGCGTCAGGGCCAGCACGCTTTGCAGGTCGTCGAGCGCGCTCGGCACGCTGCGCCGCGGCCATTCCCAGCGCCGGCTCACCTCGCGGCTCAGCAGCCGGAACGGCACGTCGGTGCGCAGCTCAAGCTCCCGCTGGATGTAGCCGGTGAAGGCGGTGGAGTAGGTGGGCACGGTGCCGGTGAGGAAAGGGTCCAGGGCGATCCGCGGCGACGCCGGATCGGGATCGGGGCCGACGAAGGTGCCGTCGTAGATGCTCACCACCCGCCCCTGCGACCGCAGGATCTCGCGGGCGAAGACGCCGATGGGCACCATGGCGCGGCGCCGCTCCACCAGCTCGGCCGGCAGCCCGATGAGATCCGCCGTCGCCCGGAACAGGGACGCGGACCGCTCGGGCTCGCCGAGGTCGAGACCGGCCAGCCCGGAGACGTAGTCGCCGAGCGCGAAGGCTTCGGCCCGGGCCGCCGCCTCCGCCGGGGTGCCGGCGGTCCGGCCGTGGGCGGCGGCGCTGGCCGCCATGGACGGCAGGCGCAGGGCCCAACCCAACAGGTCTGCCTCGTCGTCGCCGATGCTGCCGAAATCCACGACCGGCGAGACCATGACCAGCCCGTTGACGGCGATCCCCGGCCCCTCGAACAGGGAGCGGGCCAGCCGGGCGATGCGGAACCCGCCGTAACTTTCCCCCACCAACAGCTTGGGCGACTGCCATCGTCCGTGGCGGGCCAGCCACAGGCGCACGATCTCGGTCAGGCTTTCGACGTCCGCGTCGATGTTCCAGTAGCGGGACTCGGCCCCGTCGTCGCGCCCGAGGCCGCGGGAGAAGCCCGTCCCCACCGGATCGATGAAGACCAGATCGGTGAAGCGCAGCCAGGTGTGGGGGTTGTCGTCCACGGGCGCCGGCGGACGCACCAGCGTGCCGTCGTCGGCAAAGCGCACGATGCGCGGGCCGAGCGCTCCCATGTGCAGATAAGCCGACGCCGCTCCCGGCCCACCGTTGAAGACGAAGGCGACCGGGCGATCGGTCCCCCGGTCCGGTCCGTCGAGGGTATAGGTGGTGGTGAAGACGCGCGCCGCGGGGGCATCCCGGGCGGGGTCGTGGAGCGGCAGGAATTCGGCCACGGCCGTATAGGCGAGGTCGCCGTCGGCCAGCGCCAGGGTGTGGCGGGTCAGCGTGCGCTGCGGGTCGAACGGTGCCGGCCGGGCCGACGACGCCGTGTCGGCCGGCGGCGCCCCGGCCTCCTCGGCCCGCAGGCCGGGCGCGGCGCCCGCGGCCAGCGCCAGGAGCAGCGCCGCGACCGGTGCGGCACCGGCGCGGCGGAGCGTGACAGGGTGTGGCATGGGGTCTCCGGCATGGTGGAACGATGGATCGGCCATTGTGGGGCATTCGGATGCCCCGGAAAACCCAACGCCCCCCGGCCGGAAACCTCGCGGATCACACCATCGCAATGGACGCGGCGGTGAGCTGGTCCGGCGCGATGCCGACCAGCTCGATCCGGTTGAACTCCACCCGACCGACCGCCGGCACGCCGGTGTCGCCGAGGTCGATCAGGGCGTAGCCGTCCTCGCTCGCCGTCAGCCGGGTCTCCAGCAGGGTGGCGGCGTCGGTGATGCCGGTGCCGTTGACCCCTGCGGTGATGCGCAGGAGGTCGATCCCCACCTCGAACTCGTACACGCGGTCGACGCCGCTGCCATGGCCGAAGATGAAGACGTCGGCGCCGCCGGCACCGGCGTGGAGGTGGTCGTCGCCCGCCCCGCCGATCAGCGTGTCGTCGCCGAGACCGCCGTAGAGCGTGTCGCGGTCGGCGCCGCCGTCCAGCAGGTCGTTCCCCTGCCCGCCCGCCAGCACGTCGCTGCCGGTGCCGCCGGACAGCGTGTCGTCCCCCGTGCCGCCGTACAGCACATCGCGGCCGAAGTCGCCCAGAAGCAGGTCGTTGCCGGCGCCGCCGTACAGGGTGTCGAACCCCATGCCGCCGTCCAGCGTGTCGGCGCCGCCGCCGCCGTCCAGCACGTCGTCGCCCCAGTTGCCGTACAGCACGTCGTTGCCGAGGCCGCCGTACAGGGCGTCATCGTCCCGGCCGCCGAACAGGGTGTCGTCCCCCTGCCCGCCGAACAGGGTGTCGGCGCCGGTGTTGCCGTACAGCACGTCGGCACCGCCGTTTCCGTACAGCACGTCGTTCCCCTGCCAGCCGGACAGAACGTCGCCGCCGCCGTTGCCGACCAGCAGGTCGGTGCCCCGGCCGCCGTGCAGCGTCTCCGCGGTGCCCGTGCCGACCAGCGTGTCGTTGCCGTCACCGGCGTAGACGGTCGCCACGGTGGTGCCCGCACCCACCGTGAAGGCGGCACCGCCGATCGACCCGGCCGCACCGGGCGTCAGGTCGATCAGTGTGTCGCCGGTGACCGCGGCGGCGTTCACCGTGGCCGGCCCGGCAGCGTCGGTCAGCACCGCGCGCGCCGGATCGGCCGCCGCCAGACGGGCGTAATCGTCGGTGTAGACATGGGTGGTGCCGGCGCCGGCGCTCCCGCCCATGGCGTTGATGGACCAGCCGCCGAGAAGGCCGCCGGTCGTCGCGTCGGCGCTGGCAATGCGCAGCCGCCACAGGCCGGCGGCATCCTCCCCCCAGTTGAGCGTGGTGTTGAACGTCCACTCCAGCGACGACAGGGCGCCGGCGGGAAGCGGGGCGCCGGCCACATTGACGTCCGGCGCCCGGTTGGTCAGCACGCTTTCGGTCCCCCGCGGGGAGATCAGGGTGATCGTCAGGTCGCTCAGGTCGGTTTGGCTCAGCCGCAGGTGCACCTGCACCTGCTCGATCCGCAGGGGCTGGGCGAAGACCGCCGTCACCTCCAGCGCACCGCCGGGGGACAGCGCGGCGGAGGGGGTCTGCACCGCGCCCTGCACCTGCTGCAGGTTGGCGATGGTGCTCTGCCGGGTCCAGGTTTCGGCGAGCCGCACGGCCCCGTGGGCGTCGATGCCGCCGAATCCGTAGTCGTGGCTGACCATGTGGCCACCGCCGTTCCAGTCGCGCGCGCCGTTGGTCGCCCAGCTTGCCCCGTTGCCCGAATCGATCCAGCGGGCGGAGTAGGCCAGGATCTCCTGGACGTCGCGGTAGCCGAGCAGCGGGTTGGCCTGCAGCATCAGCGCCACCACGCCGGCGGAGATGGGCGCCGCCGCCGAGGTGCCGCCGAAGGTGTCGGTGTAGTCACCGTCGTCGTAGCCGGCGCGGCCCACGATGTCGGTGGTGACCACCGACCCGCCGCGGGTCGCCCCCGTCGGACCGGCCACCAGCAGGCTGGCGCCGGGCGTGCTGTAGTCGGCGTAGCGGCCGGTGTGTCCCGCCGCGCCGATCTGGATCATCCAGGGGGACCCGTTGGCACCGTCCTGGTTGGTGTTGAAGGCGCCGGGGTCGCCGGGACCGCGGTCGTTGCCGCCGGCGAACAGGGTGACGGTGCCGAGCCCGCCGCGCCCTTCGGCCGCCAGCCGGTAGCCGATGTCCCACCAGTCCTGCTGGCGCGCCGCCTGGTCGAAGGGGGCGAACATGGGCCCCCAACTGTTGTTGTAGACGTCGGCACCGCCTTCCAGCACCCGTGCAGCGGCAAGGGCGAAGGGCTCCACACTGTCGATCGCCTGGCGGGGCGAGCGCGCGGTGTCGTCGGACAGCATGAAGAACGTCGAATCGTAGGCGACGCCGACCCCGCCGACCCCGTTGAGCGGCGACGCGATCAGCCCGGCGACGCTGGTCCCGTGGGGTTCGTCGGCCGCCGCCGCGTCACGGCTACCGGCCAGCACGTTCCACGACAGCTCCGGCCGGTAGTTGGCTGCCAGGTCGGGGTGGGTCGGGTCGACGCCGCTGTCCTGGATCGCCACCAGGACCCCCCGTCCCGTGTACTCGGGCCACACCCGGGTCACGCGGATGTCATAAGCGTCGGTGAGATCGCCGCCGGTAAGCTGGCCGGTGTTGAACAGGTGCCACTGGGCAGCGAACAGGGGGTCCCGCGGGAGAAAGGTCATGGCCGGTCCTTGCGCAATCCGAGCGGTCAAGTCACGGCTGGAAACCACTTTCTGTCAATCGAAAGTGGCACCCCCTGCGGGCGGGACGGCAAAGCCTCTTGATCTTGCGAATGATTTGCATTATCGAATGCAGTCACCAAGGCCAATGGCGAGAACGGGAGTGCGCCCGCCATGTGCGAACGCTGTGCGAAGACCGCCAAGGACACGCCGGCCGGCAAGGCCCTGGTCGCCCGCCGCGACCGCCTGCCGCTCTGGCTGATTCCGCACTGTTTTCATTGCACCATCGTCGGCACCTGCTTCACCGGGGACGACATGGCGAAGCTGAGCCGCAAGCTGGACCTGCGGGTCGCCGCCGACGCCCGCGCCTACGACATCCATCACCACTTCGTGCAGGCGGCGGCGGAGCCGGGGCCGGCCGGCAAGCTGATGCAGAAGATGCTGGACGAGAAGTTCGGCGGAACCGTCCGCCGATTCGCCGGCGAGACGGACCCGGCGGGCTGGACCGCGCGCTGGGACGAGGCGGTGGCGTCGGGCAACGTCGCCGGCGCCCTGTGGGCGGTGATGACCCTGACCGCCGCCCCCGAGGCGGTGCGCCAGCGCGCCTACGGCGACGTGCACATGATGTCGCATCTGATGGGCGGCGAAACCCGGCAGCGCCTGCGCAGCGTGCAGGAGGCCGAACGCCGCTGCGCCGAGCTGGAGGCCCGCCTGGTGCGCAGCGAACGCGCCGCCACGGAACGGTTGGCCGCCGCCCTGGCGGAGAAGGACGAGCGCATCCGGCGGCTGGAAGCGGCGCTGGCCGACCACCGCCCCGCGCCGGACCGCCGCCCGGCTTCCCCCGCGCCGCGCCGTGCCGCCCGTGCCGAGCGCGAGGCGGTCGCCCTGCGCCGCCGGGTCGCCGCCGAACGGGCCCGCGCCCGCCAGGCGGAGGCGGAGGTGGAGCGGTTGCGCCGCCTGCTGGACGCGCCGGCTCCGGTCGCGACGGCCAGCCGCGCCGACGACGGTCCGGCCGACCTGGACGGCCGCTCCATCCTCTACGTCGGCGGCCGTCCGGCCCTGATGCCCCACCTGCGCGCCGCGGTGGAGGCGCGCAACGGCTCCCTGCTCCATCACGACGGCGGGATGGAACAGGCCACCCGCTGCCTGGAAGGTCTGGTGGAGAGGGCCGACGTGGTGGTCTGCCCCATCGACTGCATCAGCCACGATGCCTGCCTGCGGGTGAAGGGGATGTGCCGCCGCCTGCAAAAGCCTTTCCTGCCGCTGCGCAGCGCCGGCGCCTCCACCTTCACCCGCGCCCTTGGCGCGCTGGGCTTGCCGGGCGCACCATCAGCCCACGCCCTTTCCCGCCCGCAACCGTGATCCGGACCATGGCCAAGCACGATACCGGCAATCCCTGCACCGGCGTCTGCAGATTCGACGCCGCCGGCCTCTGCCGCGGCTGCCTGCGCAGCCGACCCGAGGTGCGCACCTGGAAGCGCCTGGATGACGACGCGAAGGCGGCGATCAACCGCCGCTGCACGCTCGACCGCAAGATCGCCAGGGCCGAGGCCAAGCTGGCCCGGCTGCGCGGCAAACGCGCGGCCCTGGACCCCGCGGATGCCGGCCTGCGCCTGTTCCGGCCGTGAATCAGTGCGGGACGGTGCGGACGTGTTCCGGACGCGAAGCCCGGGTCGCCGGCGCCCGCGGCGGCACGGCGGCCCGCGGCGGTGCGGATGCGGACGCGGCCTCACCGTCGGAACGCCCGTCGGAGCGATGGAACAAAGGAGAGGGAACGGCGTCCTCGACCGCGCAGCCGGCGGCCCGCGAGAACCGCAGGGAGGCGCGGTCGAGGGCCTCCTTGCGGGAGCCGGCGACCAGCAGATAAGTGCGCGGCCAGCCCCCGGCTGCCGCGCGCCGGGTTTCGGGGCGGGTTTCGGGGCCGTGCGCGTCCTCGACGGACCGGGAGATGCGCACCGCCCAGATGCGGCCCGGCCGCGGTTCCAGCCGGTCGAAGACGTAATAGCACTCCATCGGTCCCCGGCGGGTTTCGGCCAGCCGGCGTTCGGCCGCCTCCAGATCCCGCTGCGCCTGGGCGATCCGCACCTCGGCCAGGCGCAGGGCCTCGTCGGCCTCCGCCCCCTGCCGCCGCACCTCCCGGATGTGCCGGTCCAGGTCGTGCAGCGCGCGCTCCTCGTGCCGGATGTCGCGCCCCAGCGCATCCAGCCGCCGCTCCCCGCGCCGGTTCACCAGCACCGCGATACCGAGCAGCAGGACGGCGGCGTAGATGAGGAGGGCGATCATGGCCGGGCCGCAGCCTCATCCGCCCCGCTGCGGGGACCGCCGGCCACCGCCTCCGGGTCGGGCCGAAGGCTGCCCGCAAGCACGCCCGATGCCGGCGGGAACACCCGGTTCAGCGTGATCATCGCCGACTCCGCGTCGGGCGCCCGCACGATGGCGACGTTGCGGCGCTCCCAGATCTCCCGGGCGAAGACCAGGCGGCGGGTTTCCACGCGCGCGAAGTCGGGGGCGGTGCGCAGGTCGCACCGGTAGCGTTCGTATCCGGGGTGCACCGCTCCCAGTTCATGAACCAGTTCGATCTTGTCGGCGGCGGCGGCGCGGGTGGCGGCGTCCGTGCGCACGCGCCGGGTTTCCAGTTCCCCGCACTCGCCCTGCCGGGTCCGGGTCAGACGCTCGACGCCCGCGATGCGGCGCCGCATCGCCTCGATCTCGTCGGTGCGGGCCTGCACGACCTGGCGAAGCGCGCTGAGCCGGCGCGCCTGCGACGCCGTGCGCACGGTGGTCAGGATCAGCGACACTCCCAGCGCCGCGGCGCTGATGACCGCCAATCCCGTCGCGAACATCTCCAGGGGTGACATGGCCGGACCTCAGGTGGCGGACCCGCCGTTCCCGCCCGCGCCGTGGTGCAGCAGGTCGGCGAGACGCCGGAGATCGCCGCGGTCGGGACGGCACCGGCCCATCGGTCGGCCGGTGGCGAGGTGGCGGCGCACCGCGCCGACCACGTCGAGAAGGCGCTCCGTCCCGGCGGGGTCGCCGGACAGCACCTCCAGTTCCGCCAGCGACCGCAGGCGCAGACGCTCCGCCCAGCGCAGCGCCTCGTCGGACGCCAGCACCCGCTCGATGGGCGCGAATCGCGCGTGCCCGGCGATCACTTCCTGCGCCACGGCCACATCCTCGCCCATCCGCGGCGCCAGCGCCTGCCACCATGCGCCGGCGTCGACCGCATGGATGCGCCCCGCCGGCAGGCGGTCGGCGGCCAACGCCGCGTCGTCGCGCACCATGGCCGGCTCCAGCCACCGCATCCACAGGCGTTGCGCATGGGCACGCCGCGGGCCGTTCAGCACGTCCAGGACGATATCGCCGAGACGGCCGGCCAGCGCCCCGTCCGCCGGCGGCCGGTCGGTGTAGTGGTCGTAGAGGCGCAGCATCGTCGCCCGGTCCAGACGACCGATGAAGACGCGGACCGTCTCATAAGGTTCAGCGAAGGCGCCGTGCCGCATGTCCATGTCGAACTCCCGTCACCGATCCGGGGCGGGCGCCGTCCCGCCGGCCCGATCCGACGGGAGAAGTCTACGGCGCCGCGCTGCGGTGCGTCAGACATCTTTGCGCAGGAGTATGGACAGGACGCGACCTTTTGCAACATTTTGCGACGAATGCCGAGCATTTCGTCGCGGGCACGCCGGCCGCGGCGGCACGGCTGTTCGGATGGTTCCTAATCGTCGTTTGACGGCGCCGGTCGCGGATGGTTTGCTCGATTGACGTCTTCAGCGTGACGATCCGGCGGGGTATGGTGCTCGACGATCCATTGTTCGGACCCGAAGAGGCGGAGGAGGAGCCGGCCGGGCGGGCGGAGGCGGCTCCCTGGACCGTCCTGGTGGTCGACGACGACCCGCAGGTCCACGCGATGACCCGCGTGCTGCTGCGCGACTTCGAATTCGAGGGGCGCCCGTTCGACGTGGTCAGCGCGCTGAGCGCGGCGCAGGCGGAAGAGCTTCTGATCCGCCGGCCGGACATCCCGGTGCTGCTGCTCGACGTGGTGATGGAGACCAGCGACGCCGGGCTGCGCCTCGTCCGCCGCATCCGCGAGGATCTGGGCAACCGCCGGCTGCGGATCATCCTGCGCACCGGACAGCCCGGCCAGGCCCCCGAGCGCGACGTGGTCGTCGGCTACGACATCAACGACTACAAGGCCAAGAGCGAGCTGACGGCGCAGAAGCTGTTCACCGCCCTGGTCGGCGCGCTGCGGGCGTGGCGCGACATCGTCACCATCGAACGCCACCGGGAGGGATTGCAGCGCATCCTCGACGCCGCCGCGCCGCTGTTCGCCACCCGGTCCATGCGCACCCTGATCGAGGGGATGGTCGATCGTCTGCCCGGCGTGGTCGGGCAGACGGACGGGGCGGTGCTGGCCTGCCGCGAAACGCCGGGTCCGGGCGGCTCCCGCGCGACGGTGGTGGCCGGCTCCGGCCGCTTCGCCGGGGCGATCGGCCGGCCGGTCGGCGACGTCCTGTCCGCCGATGCCGCCGCCGCCGTCGCCGGCGCCTTCTCCGGCGACGGCGGCGTGTACGGGCACGACCGCTGCATCCTGGCCTTCCGCACGCTGGAGCACGGGACCACCGTCTTCCTCCTGGAGCGGCCGCAGCCCTATGGCGAGGACGACCACCGGCTGCTGCGACTGTTCGGCGAGCGCATTGCCGCGGGCTTCGACCAGGCCTGCCTGTACGAGGATCTGCTGGCGCTCAACCGAACGCTGGAACACCGCGTCGCCGAGCGCACCGCCGAGCTGGAGGCCGGCCGCCTCGCCCTGGCCGCCGCCAGGGATCGCGCGGAAACGGCGCTGGCCCGCGAGATGGAGGCGCGCCGGCGTCAGCAGCAGTTCGTCGCCATGGTCAGTCACGAGTTCCGCACGCCCCTGGCCGTCATCGACAGCTCGGCCCAGATGATGGCGCGCCGGGCCCGGGAGGCCGCTCCGGACCTGCTGGACCGGCTGGCCGTGGTGCGCACCGGCGTCCAGCGGCTGACCGGCCTGATCGAAACCTACCTGACGGACGAGCGGCTGCAATCGGGGTCCCTGACGATCGACCGCCGCCGGGTCGACCTGGCCCGACTGCTGCACGCCATGGTGGAGCACCAGCGCATCGCCTGCCCCGACCACGCCTTCACGCTGGATACGGAGGGCGACCCGCTGCCGGTGGACGCCGACGCCCACCTGCTGGAGCTGGTGTTCGCCAACATCCTCGGCAACGCGGTGAAGTACGCCGCCGGCGATCCGCGGATCGCGGTGCGCGCCGGCCGTGACGGCGACCGGGTGGTGGTGGCGGTGCGCGACCACGGCTGCGGCATTCCCGCGGCCGAGATCCCCCGCGTCTTCGACCGCTTCTTCCGGGGCAGCAACACCGCGGGCGTCATCGGCACCGGCATCGGCCTGCACACGGTGAAGCAGATCGTGGAGTTGCACGGCGGCACGGTGGAGGTCGAGAGCGCCGACGGCGCGGGATGCACGTTCCGGGTGCGGCTGCCCGCCGCCGGCGACGCCGGCTGACCGCCGCCGGGGACTTCCCTGTGGCCGCGGCGCGCCGATGATGAGATAGTCGGGGCCGGGATCATCCCATACCCGCCGCCGCCCGCCGGCGGCGCGGTCCAACACGGTTCGAGCGGACGTTCCTCCATGCTGGCCCAACGGTATGCCGCCTTCAAACAGGACCTCGACGCCAAGGGGATCATCTTCTCCTTCAGCGGCTACGTGTCCGAAGGCATCCTCTATTCCCTCGGCGAGGCGCTGCGCGAGAAGATGACGCTGGAGGAGGCCGACGGCCCCACGGTGCGCCGGGTCTTCTCGGTCTTCGTCGAGCAGATGCAGAACATCATCCGCTACTCCGCGGAGAAGATCACCGCCGGCGACGGCCGCTCCATCGAGCTGAGCGCGGGCATGGTCACCATCGGGATGGAGGATAAGACCTTCTTCATCGTCTGTGCCAACACCCTGCGCAGCGACGACGTGCCGGTCCTGAAGGAACGGCTGGACTTCCTGCAGGGTTTGGACAAGGACGCGATCAAGGCCTATTACCGCGAACAGCTCCGCGAGGCGCCGGACGAGGGCAGCCGCGGCGCCACCATCGGGCTGATCGAGATCGCCCGGCGCGCCAGCGCCCCCATCGAATACGACTTCGCGCCGCTGGACGACGGGAAGAGCTTCTTCTGCCTGAAAGTGCGGATCTGAGATCGTCATGGACGCTCTGCGCATAGACGCGACGCGGCGGACCCCGCTGGTCGACTTCGATTTCCCGGCGGGCGTGCTGAGGCTGGCGGGGGAGTCCTATCCCGACGATTCCGCCTCGTTCTTCGGTCCGGTGCTGACGGCGCTGCGCGAATGGCTGGCCGCCTCGGACGTGCCGGTGCGCCTGGACGTGGAACTGGTGTACTTCAACAGCTCCAGCGCCAAGGCGCTGATGAACATGTTCCAGGCGCTGGAGACCGCCGCCGCCGGCGGTCGGCCGGTCCGCGTGATCTGGCGCTGCGACGAGGACGACGACGCCATGCGCGAGTTCGCCGAGGATTTCTCCGAGGACCTCGACCATGTGGAGTTCACGGTCGCCGAACGGTTGGACGCGGCCGGATCGGGACGGGACGACGCGGCATGAGCTTCAACCTGTTCGCCGCCGAGGAACAGGTAATCGAGCACGCCGACCGGCTGCGGGAGCGGCTGGCCGACGTCGCCCCGGAGTGCTGCGAGGATCTCGGCGCGCTGATCGACGCCTTCCGGCGCTCCTATCGTGACCAGCGCCGGCTGGTGCGGGTCAGCGACCGCTTGCAAGCCCAGCTCGCCGCCGCCAACGAGGAGCTGGAGCGCCGCCGCAACGAGGCGGAAACGGCGCTGGTGCACCTGCGCGAGGCGCAGGACATCATCGTGCGGTCCGAACGGCTGGCCTCGCTGGGCGCGCTGGTGGCGGGCGTGGCGCACGAGATCAACACGCCCGTGGGCATCGCCGTCTCCTGCGCCTCCCACCTCGCCGATGCCACGCAGCGGCTGCGCGACACGGTCGACCGCGGCGCGCTGGGGCGCAGCGACTTCACCCGCTATCTCGCCACGGCCACCGACACCACCGCCCTCATCCTGGCCAACTGCGAGCGGGCGGCGGCGCTGATCCACAGCTTCAAGCAGGTGGCGGTGGACCGCGCCAGTTCCGAACGGCGCGTCTTCAAGCTGGGTCCCTACATCCGCGAGGTGCTGCTGAGCCTGCAGCCCGAACTGCGCCAGGGCAACCACACGGTGACGGTGGACTGCCCGCCCGAACCGGAGCTGGACGGCTTTCCCGGCGCGGTGTCGCAGATCCTGACCAATCTGGTGCTCAACGCTCTCCAGCACGCCTACCGCGACGGCCGGCCCGGCACCATGACCATCCGGGTCACCGGCGACGACCCGGTGGAGCTGGTCTTCGCCGACGACGGCGCCGGCATCGCCCCCGACGATCTGCCCCACGTGTTCGAGCCGTTCTTCACCACCCGGCGCGGCGAGGGCGGCAGCGGGCTCGGCCTGCACATCGTCCACAACCTGGTGGTCGGCCCGCTGGGCGGCACCATCACGGCGGCCAGCGAGCCCGGCCGGGGCACCGCCTTCACGCTGCGCTTTCCCGCCCGCGCCCCCATGCCGCACGAGGACGGAGCCGCGGGCTGAGGCCGGCGGCGGCGATCACACCACGCGGACCGTGGCGGAGAAGACGTAGCCGACTCCGTGCACCGATTTCAGCGGCGTCGAGTCGCCCAGCGCCGACTCCATCTTGTGGCGCAGGCGGCCGACGACCGTGTCGATGGAGCGGTCCTCGGGGTTCCAGCGGCGGCTGTGGACGGCCATGGAGATCTGGTCGCGGGTCGCCGGCTGGCGGGCCAGTTCGGCCAGCAGGCTCATCAGCTTCATCTCGGTGCTGGTCAGCGACATGGTGACGCCGCCGGGGCTGGTCAGCGTCCATTCCGTGGCGTCGAGGGTCCAGCGCGGCTCGTCGGCGGGGGCGGAGTCCGCGGCGGCGGGAGCGGCGGCGGGAATACCGTCGAGCCGGCGCAGCAGCGACTTCACCTGCGCCTCCACCTCGCGCATCTCCACCGGCTTCACCAGATAGGCGTCGGCCCCGATCTCCAGCCCCACCACGCGGTCGATGGTGGAGCTGCGCGCGGTGACCATGATGACGCCGATCGCGGGGTGGTCGCGCAACCGCGCCGCAAGCGCGAATCCGTCGTCGCCCGGCAGATTGACGTCAAGCAGCACCACCCGCACCGTCCGGGTCGCCAGGAGATCGCCCAATTCGCGGCCGTTCTTCGCACCGACGGCGTCGAACCCGCAGTCGCGCAGATACTCGACCAGATCACGGCGCAGCAGAGGTTCGTCTTCGACGACGGCGATCACCGGTGCTGGCATGAATACACACAGCCGTTGTTGTCCGAAGGCGCAGGCCGGAGCCCCGCCATTCATATATCCGTATGTCGCGGTGCGCAAGATGGCAACCCGCGCGTGTCAATTCCCTTTCGCGTTCGGGCGCGGAATGGCCGTCGGCGTCAGCCCGCGGGCTCCGCCTCCGCGCGCTCCGCGGCCGCTTCCACCGGAGCCCCGGCGGCGGTCGGGGCGAAGGCGATGAAGGTCACGTCGTCGCGCCGCGGCTCGCCGCCGCGGTAGGTGTCGAGGGTGTCGAGCAGCCGGGACGCCACCGCCGCCATGGACAGACCGGCGGCACCTTCCAGAACCTCCTGCAGGCGGCGCCGGCCGAACAGCAGGCGCTTGGGACCGCCGACGTGATCGGTCACGCCGTCGGTGTGGAGATAAACCCGCAGATCCGGCCGCAGGGGCAGATCGTGCCGTACGAAGTGCGCGCCGGCCCGCGCTCCCCGGCGGTAGCCGAGGCTGGCCCGCGTGCCCCGGATCAGGTGCAGCGCCCCGTCGGCGTGGTAGAGCAGCGGCAGGTTGGCGCCGGCGAAGGACAGGCGGCCGGCGGCGGGGTCGATGATGCACACCGCCGCGTCCAGCCCGTCGTCCGACGACTCGGCATCGTCGTCCGCGGCGTCCTGGCGCAGGGCGGCGCGCACCATGGCGTCCATGCGCTCCAGGATGACGGCCGGGTCGTGCTGCCCGTGGTCCTGCAGGATGCGGGTGAAGGCGGAGGAGGCGATGGCGGTCATCACCGCTCCCGGCACCCCGTGCCCGGTGCAGTCCATCAGGGCGACCACGCAGCGGCCGTCCACCGCGCCGATCCAGTAGCAATCGCCGCCCACCACGTCGAGCGGCTGCCAGACCACCGCCACGTCGCGCAGCAGCCCGCCGTGGGCGTCGGCCGGCGGCAGCAGGGACCGCTGGATGCGCCGGGCGTAGCGCGTGCCTTCGTCCACCGAAGCCAGCGCCGCCTCCAGGTCCCGCGACTTGGCGGCCAGCGCCGCTTCGCGCGCGGCGACGGCGTCGACGAAATGGCGGAAGGCGCGACCCATGTCGGCGATCTCGTCATCGCCCTCGACCGGCACGGGGACCGCGGCCCCGCCGGCATTGGCGGTCATGCACCGCTTCAACTCCAGAAGCCGGCCGATCACCCGGCCGCGCACGTACAGCACCACCAGCAGGGCGGCCAGCACCGCCACGCCGCCGATGGCCAGCAGGCCGCGGTAGGCGGTCGCGATGAACACGCCGAAATCCCGCCGCTCCGCGGCGATGGCGCCCTGCAGGTCGGTGAAGGTGCGCGACACGGTCGCCACGAACCGCCCGGCCACGACGGCGTTCTGCGCCAGCAGCCCGCGGGTGCGCGCGGCGATGTCGATCTGGCGGTGGCGCAGGGCGAACACGCTCTCCGGCCCCTCCGCCAGGGCCGCGACGGTGTCGAGCACCGCCAGCAGGCTGTGGGCGTGGGCCGGCGGCAGTTCGCGCAGGGTGCCGCGGCCCTGCTCCAGAAGGACGCGGACGTCGGCCTCCATGGGGGCGAGCGCGGCGGCGATGGGCACCACGGCCACCGGCAGCATGCGGTCGATGGCCAGATTGACGGTGGCGGTGAAGGACCGCAGGCTGTCCAGCCGGGCCACCGCGGTCTCCAGCTCGCCCTCGCCGGCGGCCCCGGTGAGGGCCGCCCCGGTGAGCGCCTCGACCCGCCGCAGGTCGCGGGCGGTGGTGCCGAGCCGGACGACGCTGTCCAGCAGGGCCTGTTCCGCGGCGTGCCGCTGCGCCACCAGGTCGGCGATCCGGTCGAGGCTTTCGGCCAGCAGCGGGCGGTACCCGGCCAGCGCCGCCACCGCCGCGGCATCGGCGCCCGACGCCTCCAGTTCGGCGAACGCCTCGTCCAGCAGGGCGAACAGGTCGCCGGTGCTGCGGACCTGCCGCTCCAGCTCGAACCCGTCGGCGGAGGCCACCAGGCGCGGCGCGCTCGCCGCCACGATCTGGCTCTGCTGCGCCAGCTTCGAGAAGGCGACGAGATGCCCGGTGCGGGTGAGCGCGATGTGATCGAACCCGCGGCGGAACTCCGCGGCGCCGTAGACGGCGACCGCGACGGCGGCCACCGTCAGCACCGCCAGCCCGAGCAGGCCGGCGATCAGGCGGCGGGCCACCACCGGACGAGTTTGCGCCACGCTCCCCTCCCCTCGACGCCGACCGTACCGGCATTCCTCTTATACGGTGGGCGAACGGGGAGCCAGGAACAATTGCGGCACGAACGATCGCCGGCGGATCACCCCGCGAACCGGTCGAGCGCCAGGGCCAGCGCGGCGCGCAGGGTGGCGGCCAGCACCTCCTTCGGTGTGCCCTCGAACCGCCGCTCCTCCACCCGCACCGCAGCGCCGCGGCGCGCGACGGCGATGTAGACGAGGCCGGGCGGCTTGCCGCACCGCGGCCCGGGGCCGCCGACGCCGGTGACCGCCAGCGCCAGCGTGGCACCGGGCGCACGGGCGAGCGCCCCCTCGGCCATCCGCTGCGCCACCTCGGGATGGTAGGGGGTGAGGCGGTCCAGAAGGTCCGCCGGCACGCCCAGGGCATCGGTCTTCAATTCGGTGCGGTAGGTGACGAAGGCGCCCTCCACCACGTCGGAACTCTCGGGCACGGCGGCCAGCGTGGACCCGATCAGGCCGGCGGTGCAGGATTCCGCCGTCACCACCCGGTCGCCCGACGCCTTGCACGCCTCCACCAGCGCGCAGGCCAGGGCTGTGGCGTCGGCGGGCACCGTGAACCATCCCGCGTCGGAGTGCAGCACGGCCGGGCGGAAGAAGCGGGCGTCCAGGGTGTCGATCGCCGTGAACCGATCGTCGATCGGATGCTCCAGCCGGATCGGGTTGACGCGCTTGAACCACGTCCGGCCGAGGCGGGTCATCACGTTGCGGTGGACCAGGGCAGCCCGCTCGTCGCCGAGGAGCCCCAGCCGCTCCGGCAGCGCGTCGGCGGTCAGGTCCGGGTCGCGGAAGGCGGCGTCCATGATGGCGAACACCATGACGTCCCATTCCAGATAGCTGGCGCCGAGCTGCGCCTCGTCGCCCGCGTCGATGCCCAGCCCGTCGGTGGGCGTCGCCCGCCACGTCCGTTCCGGCACGCCATAGGCGCGGGCCATCCACGGCACCTCCCACGATTTCAGCAGCGACTGCACCGGGGCGATGTCGCCCACGTCTCCGTGCAGGGTCCAGAAGCCGGCCCCCAGCTCCGACAGGTTGTCGGTGGAGGCGACCACGCCGCCGAAGCGGTGGGCCTGGTCGTAGAGGGTGATCATCCGCAGCCGGGCGCGCAGGTTGCCGCGCCGGATGCGCCGGGCGGTATCGCCCGCCCCGGGCAGGTCGGGGTCCAGCCCGCCCAGCGTGGCGACCAGCGCGCGGTACTGGTCGGAGAGGTCGAGGTGGAGGTGCTCCAGCCCCAGCGCCCGGCACGCTTCGACGCCGCGCTCGGTCTCCTCGGGGGCCTGCTCGATGGGCAGGGTGTAGCCGACCACCCGCCAGCCCGCCCGCTTCAGCAGCGCCGCGGTCAGCGCGCTGTCGACACCGCCGGACATCCCCAGCACCGCCGTCCCCACCCCCGCCTGCGCGCGGTAGGCGGCCAGGTCCGCGACCAGACGGGTGCCGACGGTGTCCAGCTCGCTCTCCGGCAGGAACAGGCCGCGCGCGACCTGCTCCTCGAACCGGCGGGCGAGCCACGGCGACAGCGGCCCGATCCGGGCCTGCCGGCTGAGGTCGAGGATGCTGTCCTGAAGCGTCATGGCGGTCGGGTCCCCCTTGGCCGTTGCTGTCCACGGGAAGATCAACACGGGAATCGGCCGGACGGCCCGCCGCAGGCCGGAAACGTCCCGCCCCCGGTCTTGCAACCGGCGGTCCGGTCCGGCAGCGTAGCCGGTCGCGACGCTCCGCCGCTCCTGACGAGGGACCCCTGCACGATGACGCTGCGCTACGCGACCGTCCGGCAACTCCAGATCTTCGTGGAAGCGGCCCGCACCCTGTCCTTCGCCCGCGTCGCCGAGCGGCTGAACCTGACGCCCGCCGCCATCTCGTTCCAGATCCGGCAGATCGAGGGGTTGAGCGGCTTCCCCCTGTTCGAGCGGGTGGGGCGCCGGGTGGTGCTGACCGACGCCGGGCGCGAGCTGCTGCCCTGCGCCCGCATGGTGCTGGACACGCTCACCGCCGCCGACCAGCGCATGCAGGCGCTCAAGGGGGTGAGCAGCGGCCACGTCACGCTGGGGCTGGTGAGCACGGCCACCTACATCGTGCCGCACCTGATGGGGCGCTTCCAGGCCGACCACCCCGCCGTCACCATCACGCTGCAGGACGGCAACCGGCGCCGCATCCTGGAGGCGCTGACCGGGGGCGAGGTGGACCTGGCCGTGATGGGTGCGCCGCCCGACGGCGCGGAGGTGGACGCCGCCCCCTTCGCCCCCCACCCCACGGTGCTCATCGCCGCCCCGTCGAACCCGCTGGCCGGCGCGCCGGGCCCGCTGCCGCTTGCGGCCCTGGCCGGCCAGCGCTTCATCGTGCGCGAGGACGGGTCGGGCACGCGCGCCCTGATGGAGCGGTTCTTCCGCGCCGCCGGCTTCGTCCCCGACATCGCCATGACGTCCAGCAGCAACGAGATGATCAAGCAGGCGGTGATGGCCGGCATGGGCGTGGCCCTGATCTCCCGCCACACCATTGCGCTGGAGCTGAGCGGCGGCCTGCTGTGCACGCCGGCGGTGGAGGGGCTGCCCCTGATGCGCTCCTGGTATGTCGCGCAGCGCCGCCACACGCCGGCCCTGCCGGTGCAGGCCAGCCTGCGCCGCTTCCTGGTCGAACGGGCCGGCGCGCTGATCGAGGGCGGTCAGGCGGCGGAAGGGGCGGACTGATTCCGGTCCTTCCGCATTCCCGGTTCCGCCTCCCCGGTGGCCCCGCCGATCGGGTCCACCGCGCTCCCGGCCCTGAATTCACCGGTATCTCGTTCCGAATGGTTGTGATACCGGCGGCAATTGATGGACGTGATCAATTGCCGACGGTATGCGAGGTCATCGCAGGCGCCGCGCGGCGTTGGCCTGTGCCTCCCGGATCAGACCGAAATACATGTTCTCCTTGTCGGGGTACCAGGGCATGGAGCCGATGGAGCCGAAGCCGGGGATCGTCTCCATGTGCGCGACCATGCGGGCGCGCATGCGCGCGTCGGGAAGCGGACCGGTCATCGCCCGGACGTTGTCGCTCATATGGTCGGGGTTCGAAGTGCCGCACAGCACGCTCGTGACGGCGGGATGCGCCATGACCCATTTGAGGAAGAACTGCGCCCAACTCGTCGCGCCGAATTCCTGCGCGAAATCCGGCAGCGACCGTCCCTCGACCACCTTCATCAGGCGTGCCTTTTCGAGCGGCAGGTTGATCAGCACGCCGACGCCCTTGTCGGCTGCAGCCGGGAGCAGGCGGCGCTCGGCGTCGCGGTTGAAGATCGAGTAGTTGGTCTGGATGAAATCGACGTCGTCGCGTTCGACGATCGCCAGCAACTGGTCCTGCGCCGCCGACTCGTGATGGGTCACGCCGACATGGCGGATGAGGCCTTCCCGCTTCCACGCCTTCATCAGCGGGACGATGACCGGCGCGTTGGTGATGCTGTGGCATTGCATGAGATTGATGGTGTTGCGCCAGGTCCGCAGCCGCGACTGCCGGAAGCTTTCCTCGGCGTGGCTTTCATCACCGAGATATTCTCCGGTGGCCCAGACCTTGTTGGCGAGGAACATCTCGTCGGATCCTTCGAACTCGCCCATGAACTGGCCGACGCTCACCTCGGCCGAGCCGTAGAGAGGCGAGGTGTCGACGACGCGGCCACCCGCGGCGACGTAGCGTTCGAAGACCTGCCGGAGGTCGGCGCGGGGATCCCCCGGCTTCAGGTCGAAGGTGAGGAAGGTGCCGAGGCCGAGCATGGTGACCCGTTCGCCGGTGCGCGGCACGATGCGGGTGAGCACCTCGGGACCGGCACCCGAGGCCGGGGCCGCGGACGTCGCACCCGTTGTCTGCGCGACGGCGACGGCAGGGGCGGCCAGAGCCAACCCGGTCGCCGCCGCACCCATGGTTCCGAGAAAGCCGCGCCGATCGATCTTCGACTGGTCCATGAAATGTCTCCTGCGTCTCGGAAGCCTTTGTCAGAACTGCCAGTTGGCGGGAACCCAGGCGTAGCCGCCGTCGGTCTTGAGCATCCGGCCGAGGCCGGGGAAGGGGAAATGGAAGCCGAGCACCGGGATGCCATCGGTGGCGGCCATGTCGAAGATGCGCCGGCGCGACGCGAGAGCCGTATCCTTGTCACGGTCCGGGCCGGGCAGCCACGGCCGGTCGACGTTGACGACCGGGTGATAGGCAAGGTCCGCGGTCAGCAGCAATTGATCGTCCCCGGAATGGACGAGGAAGGTCGCCATGCCCGGCGTGTGTCCGGCGGCGGCGATCGTCGTGAGGCCGGGCACGATCTCGGCGCCGGCTTCATAGAGTTCGACGTCGTTCCTGACCGGTTCGAGGCTGCTCTTGATGGCGGCGGCGAAGCGCACGCGGAAATCCTCCGCCACCGGCATGTAGGAAAGATCCGGGTCGGTGCGGACGAAGAAATCCCAGTCCGCCTTCGGGGCGAAAACCAGGGCACGGGGAAAAGCCTTGCCGCCGTCTGCGGTTCTCAGGTTGCCGACATGATCGGGATGGGTGTGCGAGACGACGATCGCATCGATGTCGGCGGGCCCGAGGCCGATCGCCGCCAGGTTTTCAAAGATGCGGCCGCCGTTCGGACCCATCGTGGTGCCGGCGCCCGCCTCGAGGAGAATCCGCCGGCCGCCGGCCTCGATCAGAAGCGTGTTCAGGTTGAGCGTCATGTGGTCGGACGGCAGGAAGGCTCGCCGCAGAGCCTCCTGAAGCTCCACCTCGGGCGCGTCGCTGGCATAGACGCGAGGCGGGCCGCCGATGACGCCGTCGCTCAGGACGGTCGCTCCGATCGCGCCGACGCGGAAGCGGTAGTGACCGGCGTTGCCGCTCGGCGAGGGCGCCGTCTGCGCCATTGCACGGCCCGAGCCGCCCGGACCCGGAACGAACACGCTCGATGCGCCCGCGACGGCGGTGAGCATGATGGCGCGTCGGTTGAGAGTGAAGGCATTCATGGGTCGTCCCTTCCTGGCTGGGCACCCTCGCGCTTCGGTCAGTCCGACCGGGGCCGGATCCGACCGGTGAATGGAAGCGGGAAGAGCGCAACGGTTCGCGTTGCCAACCATGACAGAGGGCCATTGCTCTGATAAGCTGCGCAAATATGATCAGCTCGATTAGAAAAACTTCGCAATGACCCCGGTGCGCCTCGACAGCCTCGACGTATTCGCGTCCATCGTCCGCTGCGGCGGTTTCCGCGCCGCGGCGCTCGAGCGCGGGGTTTCCTCGTCGGCCCTGAGCCAAACCATGAACGCCCTGGAAGAGGCTCTCGGCATTCGACTCCTCAATCGGACGACGCGGAGCGTGTCGCCGACCGAGGCCGGACAGCGCCTCCTCGAACGTCTCGCCCCTGCGTTGAGTGAGATCCGGCTCGCCATCGCGGAGGTCGACGAGTTGAGGGAGAGTCCGTCCGGAACCTTGCGGATCAATGCGCCGGCGCCCGCGGTCGATCATCTTCTCTGCCCGTTGGTCTTCGACTTCATGGATATCCATCGCCAGGTGAAGATTGAAATCGTCAGCGATGCGGCGGTCATCGACATCGTCGAGCAGGGTTTCGATGCCGGCGTCAGATTCGGCAAGCAACTGGCGCAGGACATGATCGCGCTCCCGCTTGGACCGGCGCTGCGGTATGCGATCGTCGCCTCACCGGACTACATCGAGAGGCAGGGCAAACCGCAGGTGCCGCAGGATCTTGCAAGCCATGACTGCGTCAAGCGCAGGTTTCCGGGCGGCACCCTCGCCACATGGCGATTTGCCGATGCCAACGAAGAGATCGAAATCGCACCCACGGGGCGCCTGACGGTCAGCACAGCGCATAATGAACTGCAGGCGGCGCTGGCCGGCAGGGGAATTGCCCATGTTCTCGATGATTACGCCAAACCCCATATCCTGAGCGGCCGGCTGGTGGAGCTTCTCTCCGATTGGAGCCCGATTTTGCCGCACTGGTTCCTGTATTACTCCAGCCGCCGCCTCCCGAGCGCTGCCATGCGGGCCTTTCTCGATTACATCAGAAGCTACGACTGGCAGGCCCGAACGTGACGGCGCCCCGGCCGGGCTCGCCGCGCAACGGCACGGGTCGGGCCTGCCCATCCTTGACATTCGTTCGCTACCTTGCAATTATTGTATGGTAGCGAACGAATTGAAGGGGCCTTCACATGGGGGATCAGGCAAACCCGGAGCACCTTTCCGTGGCAGCGTGGACGAAGCGGTGTTACTTCGCGGGCCGCGCCCTCATGGATGCGACCTTGCGGCCCTACGATCTGGGAGCCACGCAATGGTACGTCCTCTGGCATCTCGCGAACAACGGCCCGACGGTTCAGCGTGACCTCGGACGCACACTTGACCTTGAACGGGCAACCTTAAGCGGCATCATCTCCACTCTCGTCCGCAAAGACCTGGTCGCGCAGACCTCAAGCGGAGACGATCAGCGTCAGCGTTTGCTGACGCTGACAGCCGCAGGTGAGGCGCTGTGGCGCAAACTTCCTGATCTTTCTTTCATTCACGACACTGCATTCGGCGGCATTGATGAGGCCGATCTGGCCACGACCATCCACGTCCTGCGATCGGCGACCGAACGACTGCAAAACCTGCTGCGAAAGGATTGAGCAGATGACCCTGCTGATAACCGGGGCCACCGGGCTTGTCGGCGAACGACTTCTTCCGCGGTTGGTGGAAGCCGGCTTTTCTTGCCGTGTCCTGCTCCGGGCGGGCAGAATCTGCCCTGAGGGTGCAGAGGCAGCGACCGGCGACATTCTCGACCCTTCGACCCTCCCGAACGCCGTCCGCGGCGTTTCAGCCATCGTGCATCTGGCCGCGGTGTTTCGCACGCAGGACACCGATCTCATCTGGAAGAGCAACCGCGATGGGACACGCAACCTGATTGCCGCCGCGAGTGCTCATGCTCCCGACGCGCGGTTCATCATGTCGAGCACCAGCCATGTCTACAACAACGACAATCCACATCCGGGCCGCGAAGATGACCCGGTCGATCCCCGGCATGCCTATCCGGCGAGCAAGGTGGCCGCAGAAAAGGAACTGCGCGAAAGCGGTTTGAACTGGTCCATCATCCGGTTCCCGTTTGTATATGGTGACGGCGACGGACATCTCGAATCGCTTCCCAAGCACGTCAGCACCTGGCATCCGGCGCAACGAATGAGCACGATTCACCATCGTGACGTCGCTACGGCGGTCAAGCTGGCGCTGGACGGTGCGTTCGATCGGCGCATCGTGAACGTCGCGGACGAAGCGCCGGTGTCCATCTATGAACTCTCAGGCATGCTCGGCGCCCGGATGAAATCGAGCGCCGAGCCTCTTTCAAACCCCTGGTACCTGCACGTGGACAGTTCCCTTGCCCGCAGCCTGGGCTTTCGCCCCGGTGTCCGAACCGTTTATCAAGCCCGGCAAGAGCGGTTGATGTGACACGCAATGCTGCAGTTCCGGTCGATGCCCGGTCCTTCCGCCCCCGGCACCGGGACCCGGCTCCCTACTCCGTACCGTACAGCCAGTCGGCGGCCCAGGCGCCCATGACGCCCGTGGTGATGACGGCGATGCGGCTGAACGCCTGGGTGGCGGAGGAGGCGACGGCGCCGCCGGCCGAGGCGGCGCCGGCACCGGCGTAGTACGGCAGGGCGCCGAGGGTGCCGGCGGTCATCAGGTTGCCGGCAGCGACGCCGGCCAGGGCGCCGGCGCCCAGGGTCAGCCAGTACCGGTAATCGGTCTCGTGGCCGGTCCACTGGTCGTAGGCGTAGGTGGCGCCCAGCGCGCCGGCGCCGGCCGACAGGGTGGCGAGGATGCGGCTGCCGAGCGCCACGTCGTAGGGCACCGCGGCGAGGGCGCCGCCCGCCAGCGGCACGGTGCCGAGCGGGCCGGTCAGCACGTTGAAGGCGACGATGCCGACGATGGCGCCGGCGCCGAGCGCCATGAGATGGCGGTCGACCGGCCAGCCGGCGGCCGCGGCCTCGGCAGCCTCGGGAACGGTGTCGGGAACGGCGGGGGCGGCCTGCGGTGCCACCGGGGCGGCCGGTGCCGCGTCCTGCGCGTGGACGGCGGCGGGCGCCAGGGCGAGCGAGGCGGCGAGTGCCAGGGCAAGGGTGCGGCGCATGGTGGTCGTCCTCACTCGGCGCTGTAGAGATAGTGGGCGATCCAGGCGCCGGCGACGGCGCTGCTGACGGCGTAGACGCGGCTCATGGCCACCGACATCTCGGCCGGCACCATCATCCCCGCGGCATAGGCGGCCCCGCCCGGAATGGACCCGACGCCCAGCGCCACGAGGTTGAAGCCGACCACGCCGGCGATGGCGCCGAGCCCGACGACGAGCGGCAGGTAATCGGCCGAAGGGGGCACCGCCGCCGTCTCCGGCACCATCGGAGCGACGGCCGGCGGCGCCGGCTCGGTCACCGTCTGGGCGTGCGCAGGGGCGGCGTGCAGCAGAACCGGCCCGCAGGCCAGCAGCACCACGAGCAGGGCGGATAGAAAGCGGCGCATCAAGGCACTCCGTCGAATCGGTCGGTGGTCGCATCGGCCCCGGCGCATCCGATCGGCTGGGGGTCCCGAACGGGTGGGGAGAATACCCGAGAGACTCGGCATCCGCCAAGGGAGGTAACGCGAAGATCCTGTGTCAAACGTGACATCCGGCAGACCGATTATCCCGGTTGATACGCTCACGCGCTGCGGGCAAGGGCTTGCGGCGGCCGCTCCGCCCCGATCACCGGATCCACCGCTTCGAAGGCGCCGTCGCGCCATTCCACCACCCAGGCGCCGGGCCGGCCGCCGCGGCAGCGCAGCAGTTCCACCCGCCAGCGCGCCGGCCCCACCCCCGGTTCGCCGGCGGGCGGAACGCCGGGGACGGCGGCGATGCGCCAGCGGGTCACCGCCGCCCCGGCCCCCCGCGGCTCCTCCCGGGGCAGCAGCAATCCGGTCACTCCGCCGGCCTCGGCCGCCAGTTGCAGGCGCCGGCCGGCGGTCAGGTCGGTGCGGCCGACTTCGCCCAGCACCGCCGACACGGCCCGGCAGCGCAACGCCTCCTCCATGGCCCATAGGGCCTCGGCGTCGCGGCGGACCCGCACGGCGATCAGCCGCTCCGGCCCCAGCCCGTAGGCGGCCAGGCCGGGGGCGTGCAGATCGCGCCCGCGCACGATCCACACCGCCGGCCCGCTGCCGGCCCGCGCCAGGCGGGCCAGCAGGGCCGCCGCGAAGGCGGTGCCGGCGCCGGGATCGTCGCCGGCCATCAGTTCGTGCAGGCAGCCGGGGGGCAGGCCGCCCTCCGGCAGGGCGTCGTCGATCCCCGCCACCCCGAACGGCAGCACCCGCCCGTCCGCCGCCCCGCCGATCCCCTCCAGCCGCCGGATGCGCGCCCGCAACCCGGCGAGCACCGCCGCCTTCGGGGCGGGGGTGGGCACGGGCACGGAAGCGGATGGCGGGAGCGGACCGGGCATGGGCGAACCTCCGGGGACAGGGGGTGTGTTCCCGGTATGTTCTAGCATGCCACGGCCTCCCGGGGGAGTCCGCTCCCGATGCCCGAGCTTACTCCGGCCGTATCACTCCGGCGGCGTCACTCCAGCGGCTTCAGGGTGCGCAGATAGGCGACCAGGGCGTCCAGGTCGGGCTCCGGAATGGTGGCGTACCAGGCGTAGGCCATGGGCGGGTGCAGGCGCCGGCCGTCCGGGCGCACGCCCCCGGTGATGGCGTCCTTGATCTGCCGGTCGGTCCACGCCCCGATGCCGTGCTTGGGGTGCGGCGTGATGTTGGCCGCCACCGAGACGCCCCACGGGCCGGGAAAGGCCATGCCGCCGGCGCCGATACGGTCGGTGTCGGGCACGCCGCCGGGCTTCATGGGCGTGTGACACTCCAGACAGTGGCCGAGCGGGCCGGCCATGTAGGCGCCGTAGGCCACGGGATCGGTGCGCGGCACCGGCGGCACCGAGCCGACCGGCGGCCCCCACGAGGCCGGCAGGGGCATGCGGTACTCCGACTTCGGCACCGCGTTCCGGACGGGTGCCAGGGCGCGCAGATAGGCGACGAGGGCCGCCGCGTCCTCGTCGGAGATGCCGCGGTAGTAATGGATCGGCATGGGCGGGCCGATCAGCGAGCCGTCGGGCCGCCGCCCCTCGCGGATCGCCGCGATGATCTCCGCGTCGCTCCAGCGGCCGAGCCCGGTGTCCGGGTCCGGCGTCAGGTTGGGGGCGTAGGCGGTGAAGACCTCGGTCTCCACCGGGCCGCCCCCGGCCAGCTCCATGCCCGCCACCGGGCCGCCCGGCCCCTGCGGCGTGTGGCAGTTGCCGCAGGCGACGATGCCGTTCATCAGCACCCTCCCCCGCTCCAGCGGGGTCTCCGCCGCCGCCCCGCCGGCCCCGACCCCTCCGGCAAAGCCGGCCAGAACCAGACAGGCCGTCGCTACGAAGGCACGGTGCCGCTTTTTCGTGCTCATCTCTCCCTCTCCCCACGTTTTCCGGGTGTTCGGGACAGACACTGGAGAAGCAATCGACCGTACGCCAACGACAAATCCGACGACCGAACTCGGTCATGCGGCCGGGGCGCGGGTCGCGCGGGACACGCGCGCTTTGCCTGCCGGGGGGAATTCGCTACAGTCCGTCCTTTCCGCCGCCGGTGAACAAGGAACGATCCCCCGTGTCTGCGCTTCAGGACTCCGCCCCCGCCCTTGCCGATCAGATGCTGGCCATCGGCCGCAACGCGCGCGCCGCCGCCGCGGTGCTGGCCAACACGCCGGCACCGGCGAAGGTGGCGGCCCTGCGCGCCGCCGCCGCCGCCCTGCGCGCCCGCGCCGGCGACATCCAGGCGGCCAACGACCGGGACGTCGCGGCCGCCCGCGGGCGCGGCCTGGCCGAGCCGCTGGTGGAACGCCTGACCCTCACCCCCGCCCGCATCGAGGCGATGGCCAGGGGGCTGGAGGACATCGCCGACCTGCCCGACCCCGTGGGCACGGTGATCGCGGAGTGGACGCGGCCCAACGGGCTGCGCATCCAGCGGGTGCGGGTGCCCCTGGGGGTCATCGGCATCATCTACGAGAGCCGGCCCAACGTCACCGCCGACGCCGGCGGGCTCTGCCTGAAGTCGGGCAACGCCGCGGTGCTGCGCGGCGGGTCGGAGAGCTTCCATTCCTCGCGCGCCATCGCCGGATGCCTGGCCGAGGGGCTGCGCACCGCCGGCCTGCCGGAGGCGTGCGTCCAGCTCGTCCCCACCACCGACCGCGCCGCGGTGGGCCACATGCTGACCATGCGCGAGCACATCGACGTCATCGTGCCGCGCGGCGGCAAGTCGCTGATCCAACGCATCGCCGACGAGAGCCGCATCCCCGTCATCAAGCACCTGGACGGCAATTGCCACGTCTACGTCGCCGCCGGCGCCGACCCGGACAAGGCGCGCAAGGTGGTGCTGAACGCCAAGATGCGCCGCACCTCCATCTGCGGCGCGGCGGAAACGCTGCTGGTGGACCGCGCCGTCGCCGCCACCCTTCTGCCGGTCCTGGTGAAGGATCTGCTGGACGCGGGCTGCGCGGTGCGCGGCGACGCCGACGCCCGGGCCGCCGATCCCCGCGTCACCCCCGTGACGCCGGAGGACTGGGACACCGAGTATCTCGACGCCGTCATCGCCTGCGGCGTGGTGGATGGGGTGGACGCCGCCATCGACCACGTCAACCGCCACGGGTCCCACCACACCGACGCCATCGTCACCGAGGACGCGGCGGAGGCGGAGCGCTTCCTGCAACGGGTGGACAGCGGCATCGTGCTGTGGAACGCCTCCACCCAGTTCGCCGACGGCGGCGAGTTCGGCATGGGGGCGGAGATCGGCATCTCCACCGACAAGTTCCACGCCCGCGGCCCGGTGGGTGCGGAGCAGCTCACCAGCTACAAGTACGTCGTCCGCGGCGATGGGCAGACCCGGCCCTGAGGCGGCGCCCCGCCACCGGCCGGTGAACCGTTGGTCGGGGCCGCGGCACGCCGGCCTGCGCATCGGCCTGCTGGGCGGGTCCTTCAACCCCGCCCACGCCGGGCACCGCCACATCAGCGTCTACGCCCTGAAGGCGCTGCGGCTCGACCGGGTGTGGTGGCTGGTCAGCCCGCAGAACCCGCTGAAGCCCGCCGACGGCATGGCCCCGGCGGCGCAGCGGCTGGCCGAAGCCAGCACCGCCGCCCGCCATCCCCGCATCGTGCCGACGCTGCTGGAAGGCGAACTGGGCACCCGCTACACCGCCGATACCCTGGCGGCGCTGACGCGGCGGTTCCCCCGCACCCGCTTCGTCTGGCTGATGGGCGCCGACAACCTGCGGCAGATTCCGCGCTGGCAGCGCTGGACGAAAATCTTCCGTATGGTCCCCATTGCGGTCTTCAGCCGACCAACTTATTCTCTTGGTGCGTTGGGGGGTATGGCCGCCCGGCGTTATGCCCGTCGTCGGGTGTCCGAACATCGGGTTCGGGAACTGGCCGCCCTGGCGCCGCCAGCATGGGCGTTCCTGAGAAACCCGCTGCACCCGGCCTCGGCGACGGCGATCCGGCGGGCGCGGGCCCGCGGATCGGAACCCCGGTAACAGAGGTGAGAACCATCAACACGCATCTTCACACGGTCACCGCTCCGGTGCCGCCCGCGCCCGTTCCGCAGGAACTCAAGGCGCTGATCGAGAAGTCCCTGGACGACGACCAGGCCGACCACATCGTGGTCATCGACCTCGCCGGCAAGACCAGCATCGCCGACTACATGATCGTGGCGTCCGGCCGCAACGCCCGCCACATCGCCGCGATGGCCGACCGCCTGCGCGAGAAGGTCCGGGACATCGGCATCCGCCACGTCGAGATCGAAGGGATGCCCCAGTGCGACTGGGTGCTGATCGACGCCGGCGACGTCATCGTCCACCTGTTCCGCCCCGAGGTCCGCAGCTTCTACAACATCGAGAAGATGTGGGGCCTGGAGGCTCCGGCCGTCGAGCCCCAGCGGCTGTGGGCGTGACCGCCCGCCGCCGCGCGGCCTGAGGACGAGACGGGACAGGGAAGGACGGCTGCATGCGCCTGTGGCTTGCCGCGGTCGGGCGGTCACGGGGCGGACCGGCGCGTGACCTGTACGCCGAGTACACCGGCCGCCTGAGCTGGCCGCTGACGCTGAAGGAGGTGGAGGTGAAGAAGCGCCTTCCCCCCGACGAGCTGAAGCAGCGGGAGGCCGATCTGTTGCTCGCCGCGATCCCCGCCACGGCAACCGTGGTGGCGCTGGATGAGCGCGGCGCCGCCCTGGACAGCGCCGCTTTCGCCCGCCGCCTGGGCGGCTGGCGCGACGGGTCGGCGGGTGACGTGGCCTTCCTGATCGGCGGCGCCGACGGCCATGGCGAGGCGGTGCGCCGCCGCGCCGACCTGCTGCTGTCCTTCGGCCCCATGACCTGGCCGCACATGCTGGTGCGCGGCATGCTGGCCGAACAGCTCTACCGCGCCCAGCAGATCCTGGCGGGACACCCGTACCACCGGGCGTGAACCGCCTGGAGCAACATGCGTTTTATGTGAAACGCATGTTGCTCCGGCATTTTGGTAAGCGATCGGATTCACGCGTCAAATCGGTTCCGATTTAACGCGATCCGATCTAGCGGAACATCAGAACGGGCACCTGGCAGGTGCGGATCATCGTCGTGGTGGTGCTGCCGACGATGAGCTGGCGGATGCGGGAGTGGCCGTACGCTCCCATCACCAGCAGGCCGATGTCGCGTTCGGCCACCTGCGCGGCGATGACCTCCTCCGGTTCCCCGGGCAGCAGGGCCGGGCAGACCGTCAGGCCGCTGCGTTCCAGCGTGTCGCATGCCCCGGCCAGCACCTCCTCATGGCCGGCAACCGGCCGGCCGGCCATCACCAGGTGACACTCCAGCCCTTTCAGCAGCGGCTTGCGGGACGCGTACTCCACCGCCTTGCGGGCGCTGGGGCCGCCATCGAAGGCGATGAGAAAGCGTTCGACGGGGCGGAAGGCGCGCGACGCCACCAGCACCGGCCGGCGGCTGGCACGGATCACCCGTTCGATGTTGGCGCCCAGGTGCAGGGTGGCGAAGTCGGCCGCCTCGCCGCGCTTGCCGATCACGATCAGTTCGGCACCATCCTCGAAGGCGTCGAGCGTTTCAACGAGGGAGCCGTGCCGCTGGGTCAGGGTGACGTCGGTGACACCGGCCGACAGCAGGCGGCTGCCGGCATCCTGAAGGATCAGCTTCGACGTACGCCGGGCCAGCCGCCCCCGCGCCTCGTCCAGGCGGGTGAGTTCCTCCAGCAGGTCTTCCCGGGCGTCAATGCCGATGCTGCCGCTCAGATCGGCGGCCGCGGCGCGGTCGCGGGCATGGTCCAGCGCGTGCAGGACCCGGACACCCGCCGATAGGCGGACGGCGGCCCAGGCGGCGTGATCGTAGACGGAGGCCGCGTAGACGGAGCCGTCGGTGCAGGCGAGAACTTTGGCCATGGTGACGGTTTCCTCAGTGGCCCATCAGGCGCTCCAGGGCGCCCGGCTTGTCATGGATGGCGAGCTTGTCGACCAGCGTGGCGTTGGCCTCGCTCAGCCCGATCAGGTCGACCCGGGTGCCTTCGCGGCGGAACTTCAGCACCACCTTGTCCAGGGCCGCCACGGCCGAGATGTCCCAGAAGTGGGCGCGCGTCAGATCGATCTCCACCCGGTCCGGCGCCTCCCTGAAATCGAAGGCGGAGACGAAGGTGCCGGCGGACGCGAAGAAGATCTGTCCGGCCACCCGGTAGGTCCGCTGTGCCCCGTCGGCCGACGCCTGCGAGGTGATGCGCACGATCTGCGCCACCTTGCGGGCGAAGAACAGGGCGCTGAGCAGCACGCCGACCAGCACGCCCTGCGCCAGATCATGGGTGACGACGACGACGGCCACCGTGCCCAGCATGACGATGCTGGAGCTTTTCGGATGGTCGCGCAGATTGCGCAGCGAGGCCCAACTAAAGGTCCCGATGGACACCATGATCATCACGGCGACCAGGGCCGCCATGGGGATGCGGCTCACCCAGGCGTCCAGCACCAGAATGAGGAACAGGAGGAACGACCCGGCGAACAGCGTCGAAAGACGGCCGCGGCCGCCCGACTTCACGTTGATCACCGACTGGCCGATCATGGCGCAGCCGGCCATCCCGCCGAACAGGCCGGACACGATGTTGGCCACCCCCTGGCCGGCGCATTCGCGGTTCTTGTCGCTGTCGGTGTCGGTGAGATCGTCGACGATCTGCGCCGTCATCAGGGATTCCAGAAGCCCGACCACCGCCAGCGTCAGGGACGTCGGCAACACGATCCACAGCGTGTCCAGGGTCAGCGGCACATCGGGCAACAGGAACACGGGCAGCGTCGATGGCAGCTCCCCCATGTCGCCGACCGTCCGCAGATCCAGCCCCAGCCCGATCGACACCGCCGTCAGCACCACGATGCACACCAGCGGCGACGGCACCGCCGTGGTGACCCGCGGCAGCAGGTAGATGATCGCCAGCCCGGCCGCCACCATGGCGTACATCTGCCACCCCGCCCCGACGAACTCCGGCAACTGGGCCATGAAGATCAGGATGGCCAGGGCGTTGACGAACCCCGTCATGACGGACCGCGAGACGAACGTCATCACGGCGCCCAGCCGCAGCACACCCGCCGCGATCTGGAAGACGCCGGTCAGCAGCGTCGCCACCAGCAGGTATTGCAGGCCGTGGTCGCGCACCAGATCGACCATGACCAGTGCCATGGCCCCCGTGGCGGCGGAGATCATGCCCGGCCGCCCGCCGGCGAAGGCGATGACGACCGCGATGCAGAAAGAGGCGTAGAGCCCGACCTTGGGGTCGACGCCGGCAATGATGGAAAAGGCGATGGCCTCGGGAATCAGCGCCAGTGCCACGACCATTCCGGCCAGGAGATCGCGCGGAATGTCGGGAAACCACTCCCTGCGGAGTTCGGACAGACGCATGCGTGTGGGAATCCTGTGCTTGCGCCGGGGCGACGGATCTCATCGCGTCGGAACGGATCGAATGCGTTCCGCGACGGCGCCTGTATACGACATGGAATGGAATCGAATCGCTCGGCTGCGGCCGAATACCGGCCGGCAATGTCAAAAGCATCCGACGATCAGGACAGGGAGTTCAGCCCTGCCAACATTCTGATGCGGAAATCTTTACATTGGACTCGTGCAGCGAGAAGCCGCCGGTGCGGCGAAAGGTCCCACGATCCTTAGAACCTTTCGCGCCCGCACACAAGAAGAAAGCGCCGGGCCCGGCGGTCACAGGAAGGCGAAACCGACCGCGCCGGCGCCGATGACCACCGCCCACGCCGGCGTCCGCCAGGCCGTCAGCAGCACGAAGGCCGCCGCGGCGATGGCCATGGCGGTGTGCGAGGTGATGCCTTCGGTGAACACCGGGTCATACAGCGCCGCCGCCAGCAGCCCGACCACCGCGGCGTTGACCCCGGCCAGCGCGCGCCGGGCCGCCGGGTCGGTGCGCAGGCGGCTCCAGAACGGCACGCCTCCGATGACCAGCAGGGCCGAGGGCACGAAGATCGCCACCAGCGCGATGACGGCGCCGGCGATGCCGGTGGGCGGTGCCTGCGTGACCGCGCCGAGATAGGCGGCGAAGGTGAACAGGGGTCCCGGCACCGCCTGCGCTGCGCCGTAGCCGGCCAGGAACGCCTCCCGCCCGACCAGCCCGGTGTCGACCACCTCCGCCTGGAGCAGCGGCAGCACCACATGCCCGCCGCCGAACACCAGCGCCCCCGCGCGGTAGAAGCTGTCGGCCAGCAACAGAGCCGGGTCGCCCGTCGCCGCGGCGAGCAGGGGCAGCCCCGCCAGCAGCGCCGCGAACAGCGCCAGGAAGACCAGCCCGGTGCGGCGCCGGACGGGGACCGACAGACCACCGCCCTCCCCCGCCTCGCCGACCGCCGCGCCGACCACGGCCGCCGGTCGCACCGCCGCCAGGCCGGCCAGGCCGCCCAGGACGATGACGCCCACCTGCCCCGCCGCGCCGGGAACCAGCATGGCTCCGATCATGCCGAGAACGGCAATGGAGGCGCGCTCGCGGTCCGCCGCCAGGGTGCGGGCCATGCCCAGCACCGCGTGGGCCACCACGGCCACGGCGGCGGCCTTCAGCCCCTGGATCCAGCCGGTGCCGGCGTCGGCCCCCAGCGCGCCGGCGCCGTAGGCAAAGGCCACCAGGAGCAGGGCCGACGGCAGCGTGAAGGCCACCCAGGCGGCGAGCAGGCCGGCGTAGCCCGCCCGTTGCAGGCCGATGGCCATGCCCACCTGGCTGGAAGCCGGCCCCGGCAGGAACTGGCACAGAGCCACCAGATCGGCGTAGGCGTGCTCCCCCAGCCAGCGGCGGCGCACCACGAACATGTCGCGAAAGTAGCCGAGATGGGCGACCGGTCCGCCGAACGACGTCAGCCCCAGCCCGAGGAACACCCGGAAGACCTCCCGGGCGCTGCCGCGGACGGCGCGCTCCGGCGCGGCGGCGTGCGCACTCACCGGCACACCGCGGGGCGGCAACGCCCCGCGTTCCCCTGGACACCGTGCGTCACAGCCCCGCCCCCGCGTATTTGCGCACCGGCGGCCGATAGTATGGGGAGCCGCCGCCAAGTCAACCCGGCCCGACGGCGGGATTTCCCTGCCCGGGCCGGCGCCGTGCCGGACGTCGGCGTCCATCGGGATCACGGCGGGCCTGACCCGCAAGGGGGAAGCGTCGGTGCTGCCTCCCCGCCATTGGTCCGTCCATTTCCATCCGATGCGCCCGCGTCAGCGGATCGGGGATGCCGCCGGCCCCCTTCCCCTACCACGGCCAGGCCAGGAGGATGAGGACGGGGGCGGCGACGAGGACCAGCACCTCCAGGCCCGCGCCGACGCGGGCGAAGTCGCCGAACCGGTAGCCGCCGGGGCCCATCACCAGGGCGTTGTTGTGGTGCCCGAAGGGGGTGAGGAAGTCGCACGAGGCGCCGATGGCGACCGCGACCAGGAAGGGGTCCGCCGACACGCCGAGCCGGCCGGCCAGATCCAGGGCCACCGGCGCCATCACCGCGACCGTGGCCGGGTTGTTGAGCACCGGCGTCAGCAGCATGGTGGCCGCGAGCACCAGCACCAGCAGGACGGCCGGCCCGGCACCGCCCGCCACCGCCAGCACGCTGCCGGCCGCCAGCCCGGCCGTGCCGGTGGTCTGCAACGCCTCGCCCAGGGGGATCATCGCCGCCAGCAGCACGATCACCGGCCACTCGACCCCGCGATAGACCTCGGACGGGCGCTCGCCGCCGATCAGCACCAGCGCCAGGACACCGGCCATGAACACGATCTCCGGCCGCCCGAACCCCAGGGCCGCCGCCAGGACCGCGGTGCCGAAGATGGCGGCGGCGACGCCCGAACGCGGCTGCGGCAGCGCCAGATCCCGCTCGGCCAGGACCAGCCCGCCGAGGTCGGCGGCGGCGCGGCCGGCCGCCGCGGGATCGCCGCGCAGCAGCAGGACGTCGCCGGTCGACAGGGTCGCCTCGGCCAGCCGCCCCTCGTTGCGCCGGCCCCGGCGGGCGGCGGCCACCAGGGTCACACCCCAGCGGTCCTCCAGGTCGAGGGTCAGGGCGCAGCTCCCCTGCATGAGCGAATCCGGCGCCACCACCACCTCCGTCAGGGCGCCGCCGCTGCCGGGCCCGGCGGCGATGGCCAGCCCCGGCGCGCGGGCGAGGCGGCGCAGCGCGTCCGCAGCCGCCCGCACCGCCAGCACGTCGCCCTCCCGAACCGCCTCGCGGTCGAGACGGGCGAACACCCGGCGCCCGTCCCGCACGATGGCGTGGACCTCCACCCCGGCGTCGCGCTCCAGGTCGGCCACCGTCCGCCCGGCGTGTCGGGATGCGGGCGTGACGACCAGTTCGGTGTCGAAGGGGCCGATCACCGCCGCCGCCTCCTCGCCCCCGCCGTCGCGCGCCGCGGGCAGGCAGCGCCAGCCGACCAGGGCGAGGTAGGCGACCCCCAGCGCCGCCAGCGGCACCCCCACCGCCGCGAAGGAGAGAAGGCCGAAGGGCGCGCCCGTGGCGTCGGCGCGGACCTGCGACACCAGCAGGTTGGCCGGCGTGCCGATCAGCGAGATCATGCCGCCCAGCAGCGTGGCGTAGGACAGGGGCATCAGATACAGCCCCGGTGACCGGCCGTGGCGGCGGGCCAGCCCGAGCGCCACCGGGATGAACAGGGAGATGGCGCCGATGTTGTTCATGAACGCCGACGCCACGGCACCGAGACCGCAGAGAATGGCAAGCTGGACCGGCACCGTCCGGGTGCCGGCGAGCAGCCCGCCGGCCAGCCGGTCGAACGCGCCCGAGCGCGTCGCCGCCCGCGACAGGACGAGGACCGCCGCCACGGTGATCACCGCGGGGTTGGCAAAGCCGCTGAAGGCGACCGCCGCCGGCACCGGCCCGGCGAGGACCGCGGCCATCAGCCCGGCCACCGCCACCACGTCGTAGCGCCACCGCCCCGCGGCGAACGCCGCCAGCATCGCCGCGAGGATGGCGGTCAGCACCGCCTGATCGAACCCCATCGCCCGCCCGTTCCCGGTCCTTCCCCGTGCCGATGGTGCACGGACGGCGGGCGCTGGCAAGCGGGATCGCCGCGCACCCGCCCGCGCCCTCAGGCGCGGCGGCCGACGCCGGCCACGGCACCGCCGCGGAACGGGACGAGGTGCAGCGGCTCCGCCCCGGCCGGCCGCTCCTTCGGGAAGACCAGGCCGCGGTGGACGACGACGCGCACGGCGTCCCCCGCCCGCAACGGCGTCTCCTGCCGCTCGGGGGGCAGCGCCACCTCCAGGGTGGTGCCGTTCCAGTCCACCTCGGCGCGCACCAGCGGCCCGACCTCGTAGACCCGCCGGACGGTGCCGGCCGTCCCCTCGCCGCCGCCCGGCAGCAGGTCGATGTCGTGGGGGCGCACGTACACCGTCGCCGGACCGGCGTGGCCCGTTACCCCGCCCAGCGGCGTCCCGCCCCCGGCCAGCCGAGCCTGCCCGCCGTCGATCAGGCACTCGATGCGGTTGGCGTCGCCCAGGAAGTCGTAGACGAAGGCGGAGGCGGGCTCGCGGTACACGGCGCCCGGCGTGCCCACCTGTTCGATGCGGCCGTGGTTCATCACCACGACCCGGTCGGCCAGCTCCAGCGCCTCCTCCTGGTCGTGGGTCACGAAGACGCTGGTGATCCCCATGGAATCGTGCAGATCGCGCAGCCAGCGCCGCAGGTCCTTGCGCACCCTGGCGTCGAGGGCGCCGAACGGCTCGTCCAGCAGCAGCACCCGCGGCTCGATGGCCAGCGCGCGGGCCAGCGCGATGCGCTGGCGCTGGCCGCCGGAAAGCTGCGACGGATAGCGGTCGGCGGTCCAGTCGAGCTGGACCAGACGCAGCAGCTCGTGCACCCGCCGGGCGATGTCGGCCTTCGGCGGACGCTGCGACCGCGGCCGGACCTGAAGCCCGAACGCCACGTTGTCGAACACCGTCATGTGGCGGAACAGGGCGTAGTGCTGGAACACGAAGCCGACCTGCCGGTCGCGGGGGTGGCGGCGCAGGGCGTCCTCGCCGGCGAACAGGATGCGGCCGGCATCGGCCGTCTCCAGCCCGGCGATGATGCGCAGCAGGGTCGTCTTGCCCGACCCGGAGGGGCCCAGGAGGGCGACCAGCTCCCCCTCCCCGATCTGCAGGTCGACGCCGTCGAGCGCGGTGTAGGTCCCGAACCGTTTGGTGATCGCGTGGATGTCGATGCGCATGGCGAGTCTCCGGTACGGCGGTATCATACGGTCGGCAAGTGATCACTTCCATCGGTTGCCGACCGTAAAGCCCGGCAGATCAATGCCTTGGCATTGATCGAGAGGGTGATACCGGCGGCATCCTTCAGATGCCGCCGGTTTCAGTGACGGCGCGTCGCCGCCAGCTCGTCGGCGTAGCGCCATTCGAGCAGGGCCTTGGCGACCAGGGTGACGAGGGCGAGAAGGGCCAGCAGCGAGGCGACCGCGAAGGCGGCCACCATGTTGTACTCGTTGTAGAGAATCTCGACGTGCAGCGGCATGGTGTTCGTCTCGCCCCGGATGTGGCCGGACACCACGGACACCGCACCGAACTCCCCCATGGCGCGGGCGTTGCACAGCAGGACGCCGTACAGCAGGCCCCATTTGATCTTTGGCAGGGTCACCCGCCGGAAGGTCTGCCAGCCCGAGGCGCCCAGGACGATGGCCGCCTCCTCCTCCTCGCTGCCCTGCTCCTGCATCAGGGGGATCAGTTCGCGGGCGACGAAGGGGAAGGTGACGAAGATGGTGGCCAGCACGATGCCGGGAACGGCGAAGATGATCTTCACGTCGTGGGCCTGCAGCCACGGCCCCAGCCAGCCGTGCAGCCCGAACAGCAGCACGTACACCAGGCCGGAGATCACCGGCGACACCGAGAACGGCAGGTCGATCAGCGTGGTGAGGACGCTCTTGCCGACGAACTCGAAGCGCGCGATGCACCACGCCGCCGCCACCCCGAAGACGAGGTTGAGCGGCACGGCGATCGCGGCGGTGAGCAGGGTCAGGCGGATGGCCGCCAGGGCGTCCGGCTCGGTCAGGGACGCCAGATAGGTGGCGACGCCGCCGGCCAGCGCCTCGGAGAAGACCACCACCAGCGGCACCACCAGGAACAGCACCAGGAAGCCCAGCGCCACCGCGATCAGGACCAGGCGGACCACCCGCGGCTCGGACAGGGCCACCCGGGGAGCCGCGGCAGCGGTGTCCGGCGCGAACGCGTCAATGGCCATGGCGGGACCTCATCCACGATTGCAGCAGGTTGATGACCAGAAGCAGGGCGAACGACGCCGCCAGCATCAGCGCGGCGATGGCCGTGGCGCCGGCGTAGTCGTACTGTTCCAGCCGGATGACGATCAGCAGCGGCACGATCTCCGACACCATCGGCAGGTTGCCGGCGATGAAGATGACCGACCCGTACTCCCCCACCGCCCGGGCGAAGGCCAGCGCGAAGCCGGTCAGCAGGGCCGGCAGGATCGCCGGCAGGATCACCCTGAGGAAGGTCCGCGTACGGCCGGCGCCGAGCACGGCCGCGGCCTCCTCCTGCTCCGCCTCCAGGTCCTGCAACACCGGCTCCACCGTGCGCACGACGAAGGGCAGGCCGACGAAGGTCAGCGCCACGATGATGCCCAGCGGCGTGAAGGCCACGGTGATGCCCATGGGTTCGAGCAGGGCGCCGATCCAGCCGTTGGGGGCGTAGAGGGCGGTCAGGGCGATGCCGGCCACCGCCGTCGGCAGGGCGAAGGGCAGATCCACCAGGGCGTCGACGACGCGCCGGCCGGGAAAGTCGTAGCGCACGAGGACCCAGGCGACGACCAGCCCGAACACGGCGTTGAGACAGGCCGCGACGAAGGCGGTGCCGAAGCTGACCTTGAAGGCGGCGACGACCCGCGGCCCCGTCGCCACCGCCAGGAACCCCTCCCACCCCAGCCCGGCCGCACCGGCCACCAGCGCCGCCAGGGGGATGAGGACGATCAGGGACAGGTACGTCACGGTGAAGCCGAGCGCGAGCCCGAAACCGGGCAGCACGCTCGGCTTGCGCCACGAACCGGCCCGGAGGAGGAGGCCGGCCATGGCTCACCGTCCCGGTGCGTAGATCTGGTCGAAGACACCGCCGTCGCCGAAGAAGCGGGTCTGCGCGTTCGTCCAGCCGCCGAACTTCTCGTCGATGGTGAACAGGGTCACCTTGGGAAAGCGGTCGGCGTGGCGCTGCGCCACCGCCTCCAGCCGCGGCCGGTAGTAATGCCTGGCCGCCAGTTCCTGCCCTTCGGGGCTGTAGAGATGGTTCAGGTAGGCTTCGGCGACCGGGCGGGTGCCGCGCTTGTCGACGACCTGATCGACGATGGCGACGGGCGGTTCCGCCAGGATGCTGACCGAGGGCACGACGATGTCGAACTTGTCCGGCCCCAGCTCCTCCACCGCGAGGAAGGCTTCGTTCTCCCAGGCCAGCAGCACGTCGCCGATGCCCCGCTGCACGAAGGTGATGGTCGACCCGCGCGCCCCGGTGTCGAGCACCGGCACGTTGCGGAACAGCCGGGTGACGAAGTCGCGCGCCGCCGCCTCGTCGCCGCCGGCCTTGTCGAGGGCGTAGCCATAGGCGGCCAGGAAGTTCCAGCGTGCCCCGCCGGAGGTCCTGGGGTTGGGCGTGATCACCCGGACGTCCGGCTTCACCAGATCCCCCCAGTCGGTGATCCGCTTCGGGTTGCCCTTGCGGACCAGGAACACGATGGTAGAGGTGTAGGGGGCGCTGTTGTGCGGGCGCGCCGCCTGCCAGTCCTTCGCCATCCGGCCCGAGGCGGCGATCTCGTCGATGTCGTAGGCCAGGGCCAGTGTCACCACGTCGGCGTCGATGCCGTCGATCACCGAACGCGCCTGCTTGCCCGAGCCACCGTGCGACTGGCGGATCGTCACGGTCTCGCCGGTTTCGGCCTTCCACTTCTCGGCGAAGGAGCGGTTGAAGGCGACGTACAGCTCGCGCGTCGGATCGTAGGAGACGTTCAGCAGGGTGACGTCGGCCCGGGCCGCCGCCGGCGCGCCGCAGGCAAGCGCCGCACCGAGCAGGAGGGCCGCAAGGGAACGGGTGCGCAGGGTCATGGTTGAACTCCACGGACGGGGGCCGACGGACCGGCCCGATACCCGCCATTCCCGATCAACTTGGTCGTGATTGCAAGCGGAAAATTGCCTTGCCCTGTGAATTGGCGTGAATCCGGTTCAGATTTTACGCTTTCGGTTGGTTATTCAGGCGCGGCGGCTGTGGAGTCCGGCCGCCTCGGCGACCTGTGGCGCCAGCGCGTCGGCCAGGCTGGTCCCTTCCAGGATGCGCAGCGTCGCCTCGTGGATGTCGGCGTAGACACGCCGGATGGCGCAGGCCCCCTCGTCGGCGCAGTCGTCGCACCGCCGGTAGGCCATGCGGCTGAGGCAGGGCAAGGGGGCGATGGGCCCGTCGATGATCCGCACCACCTGCGCGAAGGTGATCTCCGACGCCGGCCGGATGAGCACGTAACCGCCGTACTTGCCCCGCCGGCTGCCGACGATGCCGTGATGCTTCAGGTCCAGCAGAATCTGTTCGAGGAAGCGTTTGGGGATGCGGTGCCGTTCGGCGATGTCGGCGATCTGGAGCGATTCGCCCTCGTCGGCGACGGCGAGGGCGAGCAGGGCGCGCAGGGCGTACTTGGCTTTTTGTGACAGCATGGTCGCCAGTCTAGACCATCCCGGCCGGCCCGTCAGCGGGGGAGACCGCGACACCTCTGCCGATCGCCATCACCCGGTCGCGCAGCCAGCGCTGCGCCGGGTGGCCGGTGGTGCGGTCGTGCCAGACCATGGCGATGGTGAAACCGGGCACCGGGACCGGCGGCTCGAAGACCTGCAGGCGCTCGGCCCGGCCGTGGACGAGACGCTCCGGCACCAGCGCGATCATGTCCGACCGCGCGACGATCTCCGGCACCATCATGAAGCCCTGGACCGACATGGCGACCCGCCGCGACCGGCCGTGCGCCGCCAGGGCCGCATCGGCCGGCCCGCTGAATCCGCCGCCGCCGGGCGACACGATGACGTGTTCCAGGGCGCAGAAGGTGTCCGCGTCCAGCGTCCCGGCGATCCGCGGGTGGTCGCGCCGGGCGATCGTCACGTAGCGTTCCTCGTAGAGGGGGCGCAGGCGCAGCCGTTCCGGCGCGACCTGCGGCGTGATCACCGCCAGATCGACCTCGCCCCGTTCCATCTGCGCCGTCAGATGGGCCACGTCGATGGTGCGGAACGCCAGGCGCAGTCCGGGAGCCTCGCGCGCCAGGGTGAAGGACAGCGGCATCAGGACCGCGTACTGGACGTAGTCGCTGGCCACGATCGACACGGTCAGCTCCGCCACCGCGGGGTCGAACCGTGCGCCCGCGGCGATCACGCCGCGCACCTCCTCCAGCGCCCGGCGAAGCGGCTCCTGCAGGTCGAGGGCCCGCTGCGTCGGGATCATTCCCCGTTGCGCGGGGATCAGCAGCGGATCGCCGAACAGGTCGCGCAACCGCGCCAACTGGGCGGACAGGGCCGGCTGGCTGAGGTTCAGGCGCCGCGCCGCCCGTGTCACATTGCGCTCCGCCAGCACCGCATCCAGCGCCACCAGCAGGTTCAGATCGATATTCCTATCCATGGCATGGATACCAGCACGCATAATTTACGATTTCAAGAATGGCAGGGAGCGGGCTCAGGGTCAGGGGAACCCCGATTCACGCCGAAGGAGGCCATGCCGTGAACGTCTTCATCCTCTACGCCCACCCGGAGCCGCAATCCCTGAACGGTTCGCTGAAGGACTTCGCCGTCGCGACGCTGACCGATCTCGGCCACAGCGTCGCGGTGTCGGACCTCTACGCCATGGGCTGGAAGGCCACCGCCGACGGCGACGATTTCCCCGTCCGGCAGAATCCCGACCGTCTGCACTATCCGCGGGAATCCGCGAGCGCCTACACCGGCGGCACCCAGCCGGCAGCGATCACGGCCGAGCAGAACAAGCTGCTGTGGGCGGATGCGGTCATCCTGCAATTCCCGCTGTGGTGGTACTCGATGCCGGCGATCATGAAGGGCTGGTTCGAGCGGGTGTACGCCTACGGGTTCGCCTACGGTGTCGGCGAACATGGTGGCGAACGCTGGGGCGACCGCTTCGGCGAGGGCACGCTGCTGGGCCGGCGCGCCCTGGTGTCGACGACCATCGGCGGGCGCGAACCCCAGTACACGCGCGGCGGGGTGAACGGATCGCTGTTCGACGTGCTGTGGCCCATTCAGCACGGCACGCTCTACTATCCGGGCATGGCGGTGCTCGACCCGTTCGTCGTCTACCGGGCCGACAGCCTCACCCCGGAGCGGTGGCACGCGATCACGGATCAGTATCGCACCCGTCTGGAGACCCTGTTCACCGCCGACCCGATTCCCTTCCGTCGCCAGAACGGCGGGCACTACGACGGGCAGCAGGTGCTGAAGGACGGCCTGGGCGGCGGCGAGACCGGGCTGCGCATGCACCTGCTGCAACCCGGAGAGCCGCCGGAGCACCCGCTCGGGCGTTCGTGAGGGCGCGCCGTCGCGGGACTGTTCATCGGACGGGGGGCGGCGCGCCTACGGCCTCTATCCCGCGCACGACACCGCCCGGATCGAGTCGGCGCCGGGCGTTGGACGGCTGCCCTCGATCATCAGCAGACGAAGGGCGGGCGGCCCGATGTTCCTGTTCCCGTGCGGTGTTTCCGGACGCCAATCGACCCGCGCCGCCGGCCCACGCCGAAAACCGGGCGCCGGGCATGCGATCAGGAACGTCACCCGCCGGACGGGGATCTGTGAGGCGGACCGGGTCGGCGTACAGCGTCAGGCTGGCGCCGGTTCCGAACGGATGGCATCAGCCGGCGATCGCCCGCCCCGAAACGTGATCTGCCAAGGATTGAAACCGCTGGCCGCCATCTGTCATCGCCTTGCTGTGACGAGAGGGCGAGAGCGCTTCTGGCGATGTTCTTCGACGGTCTCGGTGAAGCAGGGCCAAGCCCTTGACATGCTTCACTGAAAGAATGGTGGGCGCGACAGGGATTGAACCTGTGACCCCTACGATGTCAACGGACTGGTACTCCGCAGGAAACCTCAAGATTTCCGGGGCAGCGAAGGCGAACGAAGGGTGAATTTGGAGGCATTCGGCAGGGGCTTCTTCCCAGTTATTTCCCAGGTCTTTCCCTACAAATGTTCCCCATATGGTCCCATTAGCGGCGATATGCGACGGCCCTGGCACGAACAAGCGCTTACCCCCGCCGTTGGCTTGCGGAAGATTGAGCGAATCATAGCGTTCTCGGTGATGTGGTGTCTTGTGCGCCCATCGCATTTCACCACGAATCGGGAAATAGTGCCCTCCACCACATCACCTCAGACCGCCGTGCGCCGCTAAGTTGGTGGGTGCCTGGAACGCAGTCAGCCGCGCAGTGCCGTGCGCTCGACGCTACCCGCGCGGGTGGTAGCTTGGAGCGAATGGCGCTGATCGCGCAGGCGCACGGCCTCGGCGCAACGTGCCTCCCGTCGCTGCCGTTGCTCGGCAGATGCAAGCGGCTGGCCACCTGCCCAGTCTCCGGGGCGCCCCGGCCGGCCCCGTCAGCGTCAAGCCGATTGCGGACGATGACGGCAACCGTATGGTGCTGCTTCAGCCAACCAGCCAGCGTCTCCGCCGCGCGGTCGGGCATCAGGGCGACGACGCGACTGCATTCAAGGTCAACCAGGATGTCTCCCGCGAGGTCACCCGATCACCGCTGCCCCACAGTTGCCTCTCCCATTACGCCGGGTTGCGCACGATTCTGATTTGCACATACTAATGCGTATGAGTATAATAAATGCCGCGTTCATAATGGAGAGTTTTCATGGTTTCGCCAGGACGTCGGTTCCAGGCCGAGGTCAGGAACAAGCGTCTGAAAGCCCTTGTCAATGGGACGGAGAGTGCAGAGATCGAGGCTCGCGCCAACGCCGCCAGAATGTCGATAAGTGCCTTCGTGCGCGCGGCTGCATTGGGTGAGGTCGGAGATGCGGCCCAAGCCGAGGCACTGCGCCAGTTCGACGAGATCATCGCCAAAATGGAGCGGTCGGTGAACGCGGCGGTCCTCGCCGTCGATGAGGCCAACCGTCGTATGGAGGCAATGCGATGAGCGACTGGTTCGAACGGATCGCGCGCCTTGCCGCCCTTGGCGAACGGGTAAATTCCCTTTCCGAAAGCGTAAAGACGCTGTCGGTGCGTGTCGAAAATCATAACGAACGAATTACCCGCATCGAGACGCTGATGTCTGCTCATCACTCGGACGGCACAATGCTCCGCATCATTCAGACAGGTAATATTTGAAATCAAAGGAAGTGTCCGTGGCAGAGCTTCCAGAGTTCTGAATCGACACTCTTCCCGACGGCTTTATTCGGCCACGGATGGGCATCGGGATACGTCGCAAGTTTGGAGTCATATCCGGGATCGGGTAGGCTCGTGGTCGTTTTGGCAAGTGGGGTGGCGGGATGGTATGCGGCGGCATGAGCCCGTTCGAGGGCCGCCTATAGCTGAGCTTGCGGATGGTCGAGGATATGCTGGCCGCCCCTGGCAACGTCGTGAACCATGAAACAGTGCGGCAGTTGGCCCAGAAGTTCGGCCGTAGCCGAGCCACAACACTTACAGCTGAATCGCGGTGGCGCGGCGAGTAAGTGCTTGGAATCTGACCGATTCTCGGCGGAGGAGACGCAGCTTATCAACCGGGGGTAGTAGTACGGTATGTTCCGTAACTCGAAACTGGTGCAGCGACCGAAGACCCGCAACGCGGAAAAGGGCAGAAAAGACACGCGAGAGGTCGCAGGTGAGGACTGCATGGAAAAGCACAACGGTAGCAAGGCCGAAGCCTTCGAAGTGGCGGTCGCCCGGATGCGGCGGATCGTTTGCGCACGGCTAGGCCATGGAACGACGGCCGTGGTGGACGAGTTCCTTACGGAACGGCGGGTGGCGGCCGAGATAGAAAACCGCGACTGAGTTCGAGGAGATTTCCGTCCCGCGAGGCTGCATCGGCAACGACTGGATCCCGTTGCGACAGGTCACGCTTTTGGATGTGAACCGCCTTGCCTACGGGTAGACCTTGATGGACGATGATGGTGGCCGCTTATGTGCAGTGCATCAACATTTGGATAGCCGGCTCAGACGAATTGTCTAGCGTCGACATTGAAGCGCTGTCGGCCACGCTCAACCTATAGCCATAACCCTCCCGCAACGGAGAAGCGCGAAATGCGAAGGATTGCCGGAGTAATCTTGTATGATCCCGATCAGCGCGCCCTCGAGAAGGCCATATCCCGGTGCCTTGATGAAGAGGCCTTGAATGAGGGCCGAGTCTCGCGCGAAGAACTGCAGCATCGTAATGGTGGGTTCGGAATGTTTCGCCAATCAAAACTCGTGCGCCGTCCGAAGCTTCCAAGCACGTCTACGGACTGATCAATACCTGAACTCCGTTCCCCGTCAAGTGGGGCGCGTTCATCGGTACCGTTGATGAACCCCTTCCGGCTTAGCCCGCGGTTAACCGATCACACAGCCGTATACGCGTATGCCTGAGATCCGGTCGAATCACCTTATCGCGAATCGTCAGTCGGCGGGGGCCCCTGCCACAAGATTGTGTCTCGTTCCGGAGCGGCGACTCAATGCCTGTCGGTTCCCTCCTCCGTCGCGTTGGTCACGAAACGCAACGGCCGCTTCAGCGTATCCGCAATGCCGGCTCGGTCGGACAGGCGTTGCGACAGCACGGCAAGGGCCATGTCGTCGGGCAAGCACTGCGCGAACTTCAGTTCACCCAGCAGGTCGGCATCGGCCGCGGCCTCCAGACGCGCTGGATCAATAGTGGCCAGCGCGTCGCGGACAGCCGGTGCATCGGCGGTGTCGGTCTGGATGGAGAGGTCATCGTGGCCGCGTGTGGTCAGTCCCGCCGCGGCGAGCGCCTGTGCCAGCATGGCGTTGGCGCGGCCTCCGGCAAAGGTCCACCACCGCGTCCGCCCGTTGCCGCCGCTCACCAGCGGCAGGGACGTCCCGTCGCAGAACGCATAGCCCTCGCGCAGCGAGGCCAGGCAGGCCTCTCCCCGCTTGGACAGCCGGGCCGGAATGACGTCGCCCACCGCCACCCGCTCCATGGCCCGGCAGAGCGCGACGTCCAGGCTGCGCGCACCGCCCATCCAGCGCGACCGCCCCGCCTCGCCCGACGGCTCGACCGTCACCAGGCGGCGGGCCCAGTCCACGGCGACGACCCTCCAGCTTCGGCCGGCCAGCAGCAGCGTCGCCGCCTCGCCTTCACCCCGCTGCAGGCTGGTGGGGTCGACCTGCCCGATCTCCGCGACACCGAAGCGAACCGACAGCAGCAGCGGCGTGGTGAAGGCGGCCATCAGGTCCATGAAGTTCCGGCGGCCGATCTCCCGTTCGCCCTTCGGACCCATGCCGAGGATGCCGCCGTCGTCGGCGAGGATGCCGGTGTCCAGCATGTAGGCAAGGACGGCGTCGGCGCGCCGGGCGTCGACACCGTCGAACACCCGCCCGAGCCAGTCCCGCCAGCCTCCCCTCTCCAACCCCCGTTCCTGGAGGATCAGGGCCATCACCTGCTGGGCGAAGAGATGCAGCGGGTCGGGCGGCGGCTCCACCGGCTCGACCCAGCCGTCGCCCCACAGGCGGACGATGCCGGCGGCCTGGAGGAAGGCGCTTTCCGACGTGGCCAGGAACAGGCAGTTGCGCGTGGAGCCCGCGCGGCGCCCCGTGCGCCCCATGCGCTGGAGGAACGACGACACACTCGACGGCGCGTCGATCTGGATGACGCGGTCGAGGTCGCCGACGTCGATCCCCAGCTCCAGCGTGCTGGTCGCGACGATGACGCAGTCCTCACCGGTGGCGAACGCCTCCTCCGAGCGGCGGCGCTCGTCGATGCCGAGCGAGCTGTGGGAGACGAAGGTGCGCACGCCCGCGGTCCGCAGCAATGCCCCGAGACCCTCGACCTTGCTGCGGCTGTCGCAGAAGACGAGGCGCTTCTCCCCGCGGTGGACCCGCGACAGCACCGTCGCCGCGTTCTCCAGCGACCCGACATGGTCGAGCATCACGTCGCCACCGGCCGGCGGCGCCGGCTGGCCGACCACCGCTCCCCCCTCGCCACGGCTCAGCCAGCCCAGCAGCGCGTCCGGGTTGCCCACGGTGGCCGAGAGGCCGATCCGCTGGACCGGGCGCCCGGCCACGCGGGCGAGCCGTTCGGCCACGGCCAGCAGGTGCCAGCCGCGGTCGTCGCCGGCAAAGGCGTGCAGTTCGTCCACCACCAGCGCCCGCAATCCGGCGAACAGCACGCGATGGTCCACCCGCCGCGAGATCAGGATCGCTTCCAGGGACTCCGGGGTGGTGAGCAAGAGGTCGGGCGGCTGGCGCAGCATGCGCCGTCGCTCCCCGGCCGCGACGTCGCCGTGCCACAGCCCGACCGTCCGCCCCACCAGCCCGGCGTAGTGACGCAGGCGCGGTTCCAGGTTGTTGAGCAGCGCGCGCAGCGGACAGACGTAGAGCACCGACAGCCCGTCCCACCGCCCGCTCAGCATGCGCGACAGCACCGGAAACGCCGCGGCCTCCGTCTTTCCGCCGGCCGTGGGGGCGAGCAGCAGGGCGTGGCGGCCGTCCAGGATCGGGTCGATTGCGTTAAGCTGGGTCGGCCGCAGGGTCGCCCAGCCGAGCGAGTTGACGATGTGGTGCTGAAGGGCCGGGTGCAGGCGGTCGAACGGGCTCACCGGTCCGGCTCACAGGTCCAGCTCGACGTCGTCGACCGAGGCGGCGGCGGCACCGGCGCGTTCGGCCACGGTCATCTCCGCGGGCGCCACCGTCAGCGCATAGTGCCGGCGCGGGTCGAAATCGGCGAACTGGTCGATGCGGTCCAGCACGTCGCCGACCAGTTTCTTCAGGAACAGGCGCGGCGCGATGCCGACCTTCCCGCCGAGCTGTCCGGTCACCGCCTTCGCCAGATCGGCGACGTAAGCGTCGTCGGCGAGGCGGCGCAGCCGCTCCCCGTTGCCCGCGCCCTCGGCGTAGATGTCGCGCACCTTGGCGCCGAGACGGCCCAGCAGGTCGAGGTCGAAACCGGGCAGGCGGACCTGCACCGCCCGCGGGTTGTCGAAGCGCGCTTCGGTGGCGAAGTCGACGTGGAGGCGCTGGGACAGCGGCGGCAGCCGCTGCACCCCCTGCGGCCCGTCGAAGAAGGCGGGCGTGCCGGTGGTCACCACGAACAAGCCGGGGAAGCGGCCGGCGTCGATCTCGTCGACCAGCTGGCGCAGCGCGTTCAGGCCCTTCTCGCGGGTGTCGGCGCGCATGCGCTGCAGCGTCTCGACCTCGTCGAGCACCAGGAGGAGGCCGGCGTAGCCGGAATCGCGCAGGATGGTCAGCAGCCCGGCGAGGAAGTTGGTGGCGCCGAAATGGTCGATCTCCCCCTTGATGCCGGCCGCCCGCTTCACCGACGCGGCGATGTTGGGCTGCCCGCCGAGCCAGCCGAGCAGCCCGTCGGCCAACCCCTGGTCCTCCTGCACCAGGGCGCGGCGGTAGGCGCGCAGCACCGCCGAGAAGGCCGGGGCCTGCCGGGTCACCGCCGCCAGCCGCTGTTCCATCAGCGCGTCGGTGCGCGCCACCAGGGCCCCGGCGTCGGCCGGGTCGATGCCGCCCTCGGCCAGCACGTCCTCCTCCAGGGTGTAGAACCAGCCGTCAACGACGTTGCGCAACGCACCCTCGCTGGCGTCCTGGGTCGCCAGGCGCTCGGTCAGGCGGCGGTAGACCGTCTCCATCCGGTGCAGCGGGGTTTCGGTCTCGGAGATCTGCACCTCGCTGGTGGCGAAGCCGCGGCTGCGCGCCCGCTCCTGGAGCCAGCGCCCGAAGAAGGTCTTGCCGCTGCCGTACTCGCCGCGCACCGCCTTGAAGCCGCCGCGACCGGCGGCCACCCCGTCCAGCTCCTCGTCGAGTGCCGGGGCGAAGCGCTCGATGCCGACCGCCAGAACGTCGAGGCCGGAGCGGGGCACGGTGCCCCGCCGCAGCGCGTCGATGATCGCCGATCGCCGGTGCGGGCTCAGCATCGCGTTCCTCCCCCCTTCACCCCTTCAGCTCGAACTGGGTATCGAGCAGGGCGCGGTTCAGGACCACGGTGCCCGACGCCTCCTCGACCTCCAGAACTTGGACCTGGTCGACGTTGAGCACGCGGCGCGCCGCCATGATCACCGACCCCACGCGGACCTGCGCGACGCCCAGCCGCTGCGCCAGCGCCGTGCGGCTCAGCTTGCCGCCGCGCTGGGCCAGAGCTTCCAGGATCGCACGGACGTCCTCGTCCTTGGCGGCCCCGCGCCCGGCAAGCTGCTTCTGCGCGGCGTAGACCGGCGACGCCAGCAGCCACCCGATCCAGTCGGGGGCCACCGCGGCGCGCGGGCTCTGCGCCGGCCCGTCGAACAACGTGGGCTGGGCGGTCGCCCGCTTGCGCGACGGCGGCGTCGCCGGGGCCGGCCGCGGCGGGGAAGCGGCAACCGACGCAGGGGTCGCAAGCGCCTCCCACCATTCCGGTTGGACCGGCGGCGCCAGCGTCCACACCGGGGGCTTATCGCCGGAGGACCAGAGGACGGCCAACGGCGCCAACACCTCCTGGGGCGTGGCGCCGCCGTGATAGCCGTTCTTGCGGCCCGCGTAGCGGACGCATTCGCTCCACGGCAGCACGGCGATGGCGTCGCCATCGGGAGTCAGCACCCGTCCCTTGGCGAAGGACAGTTCGCCGGAGCCCGCACTCCCGTCGGCGCGCCGCCAGCGGTCGCCCTCGCCCTCGCCGACCTGGTGCGTGCCGGCCTCGATCAGGTGGCCGTGGTCGGCCGTCAGCACCACCACCCGTCCGGCGTTGCGCGCCTCGTGCAGGATCGGGCGCAGGAGGTGGAGATCGTCCAGGCTCCAGCGCTGGCGCACCTGCTCGGGGCCATCGAGATGATCGTCGATGGCGTTGTGGACGATGGCGACGACGCGTCGCGCCGACGTCCCCACCGCCTCGCGGACGGCCGGGGCCAGAGCGCCGCCCTCGCTGAGCTCGCCCTTGTGATAGAGCACCGGCGGGTGCCCGGCCTTGCTCACCGCCCGCAACGCCGGGTGCTCGGCAAGGCCCGCCTTCTCCACCGACTGGCCGCCCCGCTGCGGGCGCCCGCACAGCAGGCTGGCGCGCGACACCACCGTCACGGTGGGCAGCATGGCGACGGCCGAAGCCGGTCCGTCGTCGACCGAGGGCCACAGCTCCCGCCAACCCGCCGCGTCGAGATCGGTCCACAGCTCACGGAAGACGGCGTGGCTCATCCCGTCCATCACCAGCAGGAGCACGGGTGCCGCGGCGGCGAGCGGCGCCACCACCTCCTCCAGCACCCGCTCCACCGGCACCAGCGGCCAAGCGGCGGCCGGGGCGGCGTTCCAGGCGCGCAGCATCCCGGCGAAGCGTTCGTTCCACGCCTCCCGGCGTGTCCGCAAAGCGGCGGCCAGGGCGGCGTAGGCGGACGACAGGGCGGCCAGCTCGTCGCCACCGGCGAGCGTCAGGCGGGCGCGGTCGACGAAGGCGCCGTCGCGGGTGTAGGCGGCCACGGCATCGGCGAAGGACGCGGGCTCCGCCGGCGCCAGCGAGAGCCAGCGCACGAGGCGCAGCGCCATGGCCACCCGTTCGGCCCGTCCCTTCTGCACCGCCGCCTGGTCGTGGCCGGCGACCCGCCCGGCCGCGGCCTCCAGCGCGCGCAGGTCGGCCGGCGCCTTCGCCTCCAGCGCCGCCGCCAACGCCTCGGCGAAGCCGGCGAGGCGGGCCTCGAAGCCGGCCAGCAGCACCGTGCTCGACGCGGCGAAGGCGTCCGCGTGGATCTGCACCAGCAGGGCATCAGCCCGTTCCAGCAGCCGGCGCTGCACCGGCCCGTCGAGCGGACGCAGTGCGCGGGCGGCGGCGGCGGCCCAGGCGCGGCCATGCTCGGCGGGGATGCGCCGCCCGCCGACGAAGGGTTCCAGCCGGACCGAGGCCGCCGTCAGTTCGCTGGCGAGCCAACCCGTGCCGAAGACGACGCCGGCGACCAGCCCCAGCGGCAGGGCGTCGGCCCCGAAGCCGTTCTCGACGCAGGCCGTGACCAAGCCGCCAGCCGGACCGGCGGCCTCCGACAACCAGGCGGCGATGCCGCCGCGCGCCACCGGGGCCAAGGCGGCGAAGCGGGCGAGCGCGCCGTCGCCGATGCACCAGCGCAGCAGCGCCTCGGCGTCCGGCCGGGCGACGGGCAGGCCGAGCGCCCGGTCCAGCAGGTTGGCCCATGCGGTGTCGGCGTCGAGCAGGCCGCCGGGAACCGGCGGATAGGGGCCGCGGTGCGCGTGTTCCAGCAGCAGTTCTGCCAGCCATGGCTTGCCGGCGATGCGGGGGTCGATGTTGCGGGCCTGGAAGGCCTCGCGCACCATCTCCCAGGCCTCCACCGTCAGCAACCGCGCCTTGGCGAGCCGGGCCACCACGTCGTCGCCCAGCGCGTCGGGGCCCAGGCCGGTCAGCAGCACCAGCCCGGTCCCGTCATCCCGCTCGCACAGCGCCTGCCGCGCCGCCAGCGGGGACTCGCACCACACCACGTCGAAGGCGCGGCCGGCGCAATCCAGCCGGTCCGGCCAGGGCTGGCGGGTGGGCGAGCGGATGCCGAGTGCGCGCACCTGCGGATCGTGGCGCACGATGGCCTCCACCTGGGCGCGGATTTGCGCCGTCGTCGGTGCCAGGACCGTCACGCCCGCTTGCCCTTCCGCACGATCTTCCACGACAGGCTGATGGTGTAATCGGGATGGTCGGCGACCGCCCGCTTGAGCCCGTCGAGCACGGCGGCGGCCTCGTCCGCCGACAGGTTGCGCCGGTCCTCCACCGTGATCACCACGTCGTCGGGCTCAAGGGGCGGCGGTTCGACGGCAGGCGGCTCCTCGGGCGTAGGCCCCGCGGGGGGCGGTTCGGCCGGGGGACGCGGCGGCGCGCCGGGCGGCGGCGGCGGGGCCACGTCGGTCAGCAGCTTCAACGCGGTGCGGTGCAGCTCGGCCAGCGCCGGCTTCAGCGCCAGCACGTGCTCGTCGGCGGCGAGGGCCGCGGCGACCCGGTCGAGAAGGGCCCGCGCCGCGGTGGCGCGGTGGTCCGTCAGGCTGCGCAGCGTCTCGAACACCACCCAGGAGGAGTCCCGCAGGGCGCCGCCGGTGTCCGCTGCCGTCGCCATGGCCCGGCCCACCGCGGTGTCGGAGGTCCGCAGGGCGGCCCCGGCGAAGGCCGGGATCACCCGCTCCGCGGTCGTACCCACGACGGCGGCCAGCAGGGCGCGCGCCGATTTTGCGGTGGTCAACCGGTCGGCGGCGTCCGCGTCGCCACCGAACGCGGTCAGCCGGCGCTCCAGGTCGGCGGCCAGCGTGTCGACGGTCGGGCGCAGCGCCGCCGCCTTGTCCGCCACCTGGGCGGCCAGCCGGGCGGCGTTGCCGGCGTTGCGCACCTCCGCGGGCGTCAGCCCGAACAACAGGCCGGCGCGGCGCACCGCCTCCCGCCACTCCTCCTCGGGCGGCAGCGACTGTTCGCGCAGCTCCAGATCGTCGTCGAGGCTGTCGAGGGTCGGGCGCAGCGGGGCGCTGCCCTTGAAGAAACTGCGGTTGGTCTGCCCGGCGTAGGTGAGGATGACGAGGTTCTCCACCTCCTTGGGCAGGCCCATGGATTGGGGCTCGTCGATCCAGCCGCGCAGCGCCCTCACCGTCATGGTCCCGCCGTGCTGGGCGTGGCGCTGGGTGAAGTGGGTGCGCCAGTGGTGGGCCAGCACGAAGTGGGTTTCCCCCATCTCGCCCAGCTTCAGCGGGTTGGCGATGGACCGCACCAGCTCGCGCACCGGCTTCTCGGCGATGTAGACACGCCCGTCTGGTTCGGCCAGCGCCCGGTCGACCTGTTCCTGCACGGTGCGCAGCGCGCGGGACCGGATCTCGGTGTCGAAGGCGGGATGCGCGGGGTGGAGATAGGCGAAGAGCTGGTCGAGCAACTTGTCCAGGGCGCCCTTCATGGTGGCCGCCACCGGCAGGGCCGGGCGGAAGCCGTTCAGCGAGTGCAGGTGATCGCCGGGCGGCAGGGGCGAGTCCACGGCGTCGGCCGGCTCCGAGGCGATGCCGTAGGCCACCTCCAGGCAGGAGCGCAGGCGCTGCTGGAGCACGCTGCGCTGGTTGGCGAGCAGGGCGCGGGCCTGGTCGCGGTCCACCGCCGAGAGATGGCGGGCGTGGTCGGCGAACCGCTCCCCGGTCAGCAGGTAGTTCAGCTTGACCAAGGTGCCGAGGTCGCGCTTCGCCTTCTCGCTGAGGAACGAAGGCAGCCAGACCAGGGTGTCGGAGCGGCCGTCGGTGGTCGCCTTGAACTCCTGCAAGCGGGCGATGTCGTTGGACGGCCACTGGTTCGGGTCATCGAAGGGGAAGTCGAAGATGACCGACCACGCGCCGTCCTGGTTGCGCAGCTTCGCATCCGTCATCTCGCGCACGTTGTCGTACACGATGGAGACCTGGCGGCGGGTGCCGCGCCAGGGCAGCGCGTACTCCAGGAACAGCCCGTCGGCATCCGGCGGCAATCCCAGCATCTCGAACAGCATGGCGCGGACCAGCCGGCGCCGGTTGCCGGGATTGTCCTCGCCGGCGACGTTGGCGAGGATGGGGTCGGTGTCGACGCCGGTGATCTGGATCGAGACGACCGGATTGGTGTCCTCGGTGATCTTGATCTCGCCGACCTCGGCCGCCCAGGTCCGCAGCTTGGTCAGGACGATGGAGGATTCGCGGCCGGGGATGGGTGCCCGCACGCTGCCGTGATTCAGCGCCGTCAGCCGCGGTGCGGTCAGCCCCTTCAGCGCCTCCACCTCCGGCACCAGTGCGGCCAGCAGCAGCGTCTTCAGCAGGCGGGTGTCGTTGCGCAGGGCCAGCGCCTTGGCCTGCTCGGCCGTGCCGTCCGCCACCATCGGCCACGCCACCCCGTGCTGGCGCTCCAGCAGGGGCAGCAGCTTGGTGCGGTAGAGCTTCTTGGCGTTCTCGAAATGGATCTTCATGGCGTCCGAGAACGGCTCGTCGCCCTCGGCGATGACGTCGTAGAGGTCGCCGACCGGGATGATCTGGCCCAGCGCCAGTTCCTCGCGCCGGTCGACCAGGAGCTGGAGCATCAGCTTCAGCGCCGTGCGCTCGCGCTGCAGCACCGACGACACGGCGATCAGCGTCTGCACCAGGGCGGGGCTGAAGGGATAGACCTGCCGGAACATCGCCTGCTCGCCGGTGGAGCCCAGCAGCGTGTCCAGCACCTCGCGCCGGACCTTCAGGAACTCCTCGAAGGCGGCCCCCAGGGTCACCTCGGCCGAGGGCGACACCGGGCGCAGCACGCGCCTCTGTGCGATGACCGGGAGGTTGCGGTCCTCCAGCGTGATGCGGTGGAAGCGCGCCTCCCAGTGCTTCAGCACGTCGGCGAACTGGAGTTGCAGGGCACCGGCGAGGTTCTGGCCGACCAGCTCCCGCAGGTCGCGCTGGCGGGCGATGAAGCTGACCAGCGGGATGGGGCGGGCGTGCAGCGCCTCCACCAGCTTGGACAGCTTGGAGCCCTCGCGGGACACGAAGTCGACGTTGGCGGCCTGGGTGGCCAGCCACAGGATCAACTCGTCGAGGAACAGGATGACCGCGTCGTAGCCCAGCGCCCTGGCGTGCCGGCTCATGATCGCCAGCCCCTCGTCCAGGGCGACGAAGGCCTGGCCGCGGTTGGCGGCGACGTGGGCGTAGGAGGCGAAGTAGACCCGCACGAGGTCGCCGATCAGCCGCTGCCGGTCCTCGCCCGTGGCCGGCTCCAGCGTCGCCGCGTCGAAGGCGGCGGCGTCCCACAGGCCGGAATCGAGCGTGCCCCAGCCGTCGCCGCCGGCGTCACCATTGCCGTCCTCCGCCTTGCCCTCGTTCAGGCGGGCGAAGAAGGCGGCGTCGCCCATGTTGGTGCGCAGGCGCTGGGCGTCCTCGAACAGCGACTCCGAGAGGTAGAAGCCGGGCAGCGGCGCCTCGGGGTGCAGGCGCCGGACATGGTCGGCGTACTGGCCCAGCACCGCCGACTCCAGGTCGTGCGCCCCGATCATGTGGTAGGGCACCATCAGGAAGCGCCGGCCCAGGATCCACGCGTCGTGGCGCACCACCACGTCGGCCAGCTCCGGGATCGAGCGGGCCTCCAGGTTGCCGGCCAGCAGCAGGTTGAGCACGGCCATGAAGTGGCTCTTGCCCGACCCGAAGGAGCCGTGGAGGTAGGCGGCCTTGCTGGTGTGCCCGGTGACCGCCCCCTCGATGAAGCCCAGTGCGTCGTCGAAGCAGGCCTTGAGCTGCGGCGTGACGACGTAATCGCGCACCGTCGCCTTGGCGTGCTCCAGCCCGTCGGCCAGCTTCAGCACGAAGTCGCCCTGGTGCACCCGCTCCGGGATGTGGATCAGGTCCTTGATCAGGGTCCGAGTCTGCGTCATCATGCGCGGTCTGCTCTGGTCCGGCGGTGGGAAACAACCATAAGAGGGTTGCCCCGTCGATGTCACGCTTGAGGCGCGCGGAGCCGGTCAGGTTAGCGCCGGAACTGCGTCGGTTTGCGTGTCCGGAGTGATGACCAGGCAGGCGGTTTCGAGAGCCTCCAGTTGGCGCAGCGTTTCCGGGTCGGCTGGAGCGGTCAGGCCGGCCGCCACGCATCCCGCCAATTCCTCACGCCGTTCCGTCAGCCGGTGCGTGATGTACCCGAAGAGCGTGGCCGTGGTCTTCAACCGCTCGCGCCGATCGGTCGTCAGCTCCAGCACCAGCGCGATCCCGCGTTCCGTATCGCGCAGCGTCTGTTGGAAGGTGGCGGCAAGATCGACGTGTGCCTGCCGACCTTGATCCAGCGCCTCAAGACCTGCGGCCGGCCCCAGCAACAACCAGTGGCTGCGCGCCCGCGCAAGGACGGCGAGGGCATGTTGGGTCAGCAGCACGTCAAACATCTCGGCATCGCGTGCGGGGTCGCCGCGGCCCATCATGGTGCCGAGCATACGGCGAAAGAACAATGCTGCCTCGTTGATCGCCGTGTCGTACGGCAAGACCGACTGGCCGAGGCGGTGGGCGGTGTGAGCTCCCTCCAGGGCCGCATGCATCTTCGCCTGGATCGTCGCCACGCCGGCATCCCGAAGCCATTGCAAATGGTGGTCGATGGTTCCGATGCGGTCGAGGATGGCGTCGCACTGCCGCGACAGGGCGTCCATCTTCATGGAGAGCATCGCGAAGCCTGCCAACGTAATGGCGGTGTCAAAAATCTGGAGGACTGCCAGGGGGCTGGCCCCTGGCAAGCTCTTATCGAAATCAAAAAACTTCTGCGTGGCGCATTGCTGAACTGTTGTCTCCGAAGTTTTTTCTTTTAACCACATTATTACTCTGCCGGTTGCCTTTTCTCGGACAACTGTTCCGACCAATTCATATTCTCCTGACGCAATTTTTGCCGCAATTTTTGGAGGTATCATAACCTCAACCCGGAAAATCAGCATTCTTCAGCCCTCCGCCTTATCGGCCACGGCGGCACACCACAGACGCAGGCGTGCCTCCGCAATGGTCACGACGCATCGTGCGGTCATCTTGTAGTTGGGGCCGAACAGGTCCCACACGGTCCAGGCGGCGGTGAGGCCGAGCCCAACCGGGCCGGCGGCGGCCCCCAGCATGCGCAAGGCGCCGAATCCGGCGGCAGCCTTCGCCACGCCTTTGACCATCTCGCCCGTCGAGGCGCCACCCGCCTTCTCCGCCTGGAGACGGTTGCGCAGCAGGAGTCGCTCCATGTCGAACACCGTCGTACCCTCGCCGACCTCGATCTTGGCCCGTCGGCAGAGGTCCGCGACGATCTCTCGGTAGGCCTTGGGCTCCTTTGCGTCCTTGATGTCGTGACTTCCGTACCATCGGATCTCTTCGTTGATCTCGGCCAAGTAGTGGTAGTGGTTCGGCGCATGCCGTTTGAAGACGTCCTGGTCCTTCAGCGGCTTCTCGCGGGTAATGAACTCCTTCTCCGTCAGAAGCCTGACGATCGGGTCGAGATCCTCGATTCGGAAAGCGCCGAGCACAACGAGAAGATCGTCAGACTCCAGACGCTCCAGGCGAGTGAGCGAGGGCCGTGGGGCAGTTCCTCCCGGGGTGTTCGTCCGTCCTGACAAGGGGGCTAATATCTGAAGGTTCGGCATGGCGCTGCTCCAGGGCCGTCATGATGCCCTTCTTCGGCTCCGGCGGACGCCGGGCTTGGCGGGAGGAGTCCAGGACCGCAGGTCCGCCGGGGTAAGACCCAGCGCACGGGCCTCGTCCTCCACAAAACCGCGATAGTAGTCTCCCAGCCCGACGCCGAAGTCAGGGTTGTAATCGTTGTGCCATTGCACGAGCCACGGCACAAGCTCCTGCACACCGGCGAGCAGCGGCACCAGACGCTCCGTCACCCAGCCCTCGTTCTCCTTCATGGCGTAGAAGTGGGAGGCGAGTGCCGTGGCCTGTTGCAGGTGGTCGTAGCCGGCCCAGGCGACGACGAGGCTGCCGTCGGAGTCGCGCTCGGCGAAAGGGTAGCTGACGAAGCGCTCCTTCGGTACGTCGAGCCCGCCGCGCAGGCGCCAGAACTCGCCGCTGCGGAAGTCGGGCTTCTTGTATTTCGGCGGCACCGGGATGTCGCCGACCTCGCGGGCCTTCAACTCCTTGGCCCTCTCGGCCGTCAGGCGGTCCGGGTCGCCGTCGGGCAATTCGGTGCGGGCGTCGATGGCGTCCTCGCGGCGCTGGAGGTCCCAGGTCGCCTCCCATTCCCGGCGCTTGCGCATTCCGTCCTCGGTGTAGCGCAGCACCGGCAGGAAGGGGACGGACTCCGCCGCCACCAGTTCGGCCACCAGCGCCGCCGCGTCGAAGTCGGGCCGGCCGGTGTAGAGCTCCGCCACCGCCATGAAGTCGGCGTCGCCGCGCGCCCGGTCGGCGAGGCGGGCGACCGAGGTCAGGGCCGGATCGCCGGACCAGTAGCGCCTATCCTCCAGCCGGTCGAGCAGCCAGTCCTTCAGCGCCGCCTGCTCCCGCTCGTGCCAGCCGGCGTCGAAGCCCTGGTCGTCCCACTGCCAGCGCCGCTTGTACTCCGGCCGCTCGACGAGGTCGATCCAGCGGTTCTCCGCGATCAGCGCGATGCGCCGCTCCACCAGCGCGCGGTAGTCCGCCGGCCAGTGCGCCGGGATCTCGGTGATGGGCGTCGAGCCGTGGCGGGCGAACCATGTCGTCTCAAGCTCGCCTTCGGCCATCTTGCGGGCCATGACGATCTCGAATGCCCGCTCGCCCAGGTCCACCTCCGGGGGCTCCGGGTGCTCGGCCTCCTCCTCCAGCAGGCCGTAGAGCCGGTAGCAACGCCAGTCCAATTCCTCCTGCATGGCGATCATGCGGCGACGGATCGATAGCGCGCGCGCTTTCGCCGCGTCGAGGTCGGCGCGGGTGGGCACGCTGCGGGAGAGAACGGCCTTGGGTAGCGTGTCGGTGAGGTCGCGGGCGAGGGTGTCGAGCGTGGTAGCGAGGTCGGTGGGATAGGGGGTGGTTAGGGGAAAGGACTGTAGGCCCGTTCCAGTGAACTCATAGAAATCTTCGAAAGGATCTGTGCGTTGCCTTGCGCCTTTTTGATCAACTGTACTACCCTTATTATGGAATATCTGCTTCATCCAAAAACAACCGGACGAACAACTCAGCAACCCAGAAAGAGATAGCTCGTCAACCAAGCCGCTCCCCGGATTTAGCTTTATGACTGGAGCCGTTCTGATGAATATCAATTGCTCGTTTGTGCTAACGAAATGATTGTGGGTAGCCACAAATGAAAATGCTATTGTATTTCTGTTTTTGTATCTCCCATCGAAGAACATTGAATATTCATGCCATTCCAATCCTCTATCAATTTGACTTTTGCCGTAAGCCACTCGTCGTTCTAACAATGTCTTGAACTTCCAGAAATGGCGAAGCGAGCCATCGGTCATCTCGGGCTTTAGGCTGACTGGCTCGTAGGGCCAGATTGCTTCCATATCTGAAGAAATTACATGGTCGCGGACGTGTTCCCCCTGAACCAACGGTTTGATATGGCGTGAATCAATCCCAAGCCGTTTAGCCACGCCGCCGGGAACCAGATACGCGTCGTCCTCGCGGGTTACAGCACCGAATCCAATCTCCTGGACTCTGTCTTCCAATCGCTGTTTGGCGGCTCGTTCAATCAACTCCTTCAAATCCGTTGCACCGCCACCGCCCATACTCCAGGGGTGTTGGACGAGGCTGCTACGGGGCAAGTCGACAATGCCAATATAGGAGTTCTGGCTGCCCGGTGAATCGATCTGGTTGACGATGGACATCCACACTTGGCCGCGGCTCGCGTCTTCGGGCGTGCCCGGTTCTCCCTTGATGCCCAGCGCGGCGCGCACCGAGCTTTCCACCGGCGCGCGGTTGCGACCCAACAATATGACGGTCGGGGTTCCGTGGCCGGGAATATAGGCGCCGTCCGTGTTCAAGATATGGGTCAAATCCACCCGAGGGAAAAAAGCCTCGATCAGTTTTTTACCGAACTCGCGCTTCATAAACGAATTTGCGGTGATCATCCCAGTAAATCCGGGCGCACCGTTGTCATCAGTCCCCTTGGTTAGGTCAAAAAAACGCTCCGTGAACGGCACACCGAGGGAGTAGGCGCGATGGCAGGTGAAATATCTTTCGCGAATGGCTTGGCTAACCGCCTTGTCTTTCACCGTGATGTACGGCGGGTTCCCCACCACTGCGTGGTACTGCCGCCCGAGGATACGGTCCAGTTCCTCCCGGTCCTCCTCGAAGGACACATGGGCCAGCCCGCCCTGCGGCTCGAAGGACATCTGCCAGCCGCGCACGTCCATGAACCGCTTGCCGTGCAGCAGGCTGTCGCCCACCGCCACGGAGATCTTGAAGTCCGGCGCGCCGCCCAGGCCGGTGATGCCGCAGGCTGCGAGCGCCGCCACCAGTAGGCGGAAGCGGGCGATGGCGGCGGCGAAGGGGTTGACGTCGACGCCGCACACCGCGTCCAGCGCCTTCTGCGCGCTGTCGCGCGGATTGCGGCCCGGCTCGTGGCGGCTCCACAGGGCGAACAGGCGGCGGAAGGCGCCGAGCAGGAAGTGGCCAGAGCCGCAGGTGGGGTCGATCAGCCGCACCGCGCGGAAGCCGAACTCGCGGATCGCCGGGTCCAGCGTGCGGTCGAGGATGAACTCCTCCACGAACTCCGGTGTCTGGAGCAGGGCAAAGCGCTTGCGCGCCGCCTCCGACAGGTCCTGGTAGAGGTCGCCGAGAAAGCGGGTGCCCAGCGCCTCGTCGGTGAAGTCGTGCAGGAGATCGCCGCTGTCCGGGTCTCGGCGTTGCCAGAAGCCGCGCAGCGCGATTGCCCCGTCGCCCGACACCGGCAGCCGCCACAGCGGGTTGTGGCGGCGGTCGAACAGCGCGCCCAGGCCGGGCAGCGCCGCCGCCTCGGCGAAGCACTCCAGCAGGAAGTCGCGCTCCTCCCCCGTCGGGTTGGCGCGGATCCACGAATCGTGGCGGTCGCGGGCGAGGTCCAACCGCTCCTTGGGCCCCGACAGCCAGGGCCGGTCCACCAGATGGTTGTCCTCCACGAAGCGCAGGAAGACGCAGCCCAGCACCCAGTGCACGGCGGCCTGCGTCACCTCCTCGTCCAGCCACGCCGTGAAGGCCTGCGCCGTCCGCTTGGCGTCCCGCGCCGCCTGCCACTCCGCCCGCAGTTCCTCCTCCAGGGGCGAACCCTCGACCCGCTCGCGGATGTCGGTCTCCAGCGTGCGCAGCAGGCGCTTCAGGTCGCTCAGCAGGGTGGCGGCGTCGATCATGGGAACCCGGTGCGAGAGGGGCGAGGCCGAAGGGGGTAACACACGCGGGCCGCGCCGTGGAGTCCGCCGATGCGCAGCCGGTTCAGCCGAGGTTTGATATCCGGTTCGACATCCTGTATCGCACGCCCTGCTATACCGGATTTTCCGACGCAGCTCGGACGTTATCTCCGGATCGACGACAAAACGCGCGGGCAGGCGCCCGGCTAGGGCGGGACTTGCGACATGGCGGAGCGCATCATCTTCACCGGCCAGGGAGACGCGGCACAGGATCGCCGCATCCAGCGCGAGGCGAGCGCCGGAAAGCTGCGGAAGCTGCATGCCGGCGTCTACACCGACAATCTGACCGACCCGGCCGGCGAGGTCGCGATCCGGAACGCCTTCCAGATCGCCGCCCACCTCTGCGGCCCGGTCCTCCTGTCGGGGCGCAGCGCCCTGGAGGCACGGCCGAGCGTGGTGCCCGCGGGAGAGGGGCAGCGCACCGGCTACCTGTTCCTCACCGACCCGCACGGCACCCGCCGCCGTGCCTTCAGCCTGCCCGGCCTGGAACTGCGCGTCGTGCCGGGCCCACCGGCCCGGGAGGGCGACCATCCGCTGCTCGGGCTGGTGCTGCCCTCGCGCGCCCGCATGCTGCTGGAAAACCTGGCGCCGTCGCGGGCCCGCGACGGCGGGCCCGGCCGGACCGTCGGGGCGGCCGGTGTCGAGGAGAAGCTGGAGCGCATCTGCGCCCAGGAGAGAGAGGCGCATCTCAACCAGATCCGCGACGCCGCCCGCGCGCTGGCACCGGCGTTGGGCCTCGCCGCCGAATTCGAGCGGCTCGACGCCATCGTCGGCGCGCTCCTGGGCACGCGGACGGCCCGGCTCAGCAACCCCGCCGCCAGGGCGATGGCGGACGGTCAGCCCTACGACAGCGCGTGCGTGAACCGGCTGCTGACCTTGCGCCGACATCTCGAGGACACCGTGCTGCCCAGCATCCCGGACACCGCGACCGCGCCGGGAAGCCGCACCGCGGCGGCCTTCATCGAAGCGTATTTCTCCAACTACATCGAAGGCACCCGCTTCCCGGTGCGCCAGGCCCACCGCATCGTCTTCGAAGGCGAGCGACCGGCACAGCGCCCGAAGGACAGCCACGATGTGCTGGCGACCTACCAGCAGCTCGTCAACCTCGGTGGCCGCCTGCCCTCGTCCCTGCGCGCGGCCGAGTTCATGGACGAGATCAGGGCGCGCCACGCCGACCTGATGGCAGTCCGCCCGGAATGTGCGCCCGGCGAATGGAAGGCCGACGTCAACATCGCCGGCAACACGACCTTCGTGCTGCCGGTCTATGTGCCCGGCACCCTGGCCGCCGCCGTCGAGATACTGGGCGGGTTGAGCCATCCGTTCGCCCGGGCGGCGTTCATCCACTTCATGCTCACCGACATCCACCCCTTTGCCGACGGCAACGGCCGCATCAGCCGCATCATGATGACCAAGGAGCTGGTGGGTTCGGGCCTCGCCCGCATCGTCGTTCCCACCGTCTACCGCGACGACTATCTCGGCAGCCTGCGTGCGCTCACCCGGCACGGCGACCCCGCCAGCCTGGTCCGGGCTCTTGCCGCCTGCCAGAAGGTAACCGCCGCCTGCGCCGCGCCGTCGGTCGACCGGGCCATTGCACTTTGGGCCTCGACCTACGCCTTCGTCGAGGCCGGCGTGAACGCGCGCCTGGAGATGCCGAACGCGGCCCGTGCCATCGTCTGGCGCGAGGAGATCCCTGCGCCGGAGGACTACTGGCGGGCGGAGGACGCCGCCAAGCCGCCGCTTCAGATGTAGTCTGCGATGAGGCGGCGAGCGGTTCGTTGCCGGTGCCTTCGCAATCGATTGTTATTGAAATTACGACACTCTCTAGGCGTTGTTCTGAATTTTGCGACAGGCCGGGGCGTGCGGCCGGCGCTTAAGGCGCCATTCCCGACATCACGTCCGGCCCTACCCCGGAACGTCGAAGGCCGCCGCGAAGATGGTGTACTCGTCCCGCAGGGCCGCGGCGAACGCCTCGACGGCACGGCGGCGGACGAGCATCTGGAACACCAGCATGCCGCCCGGCTCGCGGTTGCGGAACTGCGGCCAGCCGATGTTCAGGTGGAGCTCCCAGACGTCTTCGGGACCGGCGGGCTTGGCAATCCGCGCCTCCTCGCGCGCCTTCATGGCGTCCCAGTCGCTCATCCCCACCATCGGCTCCACGGGGAGCACGAGGTCCGGGTAAAGGGCGATCTCCACGTCGTCGCCGGAGAACCAGCGGAACTGTCCCCGGTTGGTGGCGACCGCCTGCTCGAGCAGGGAGAGGATGGCGCAGGGCGGATCGCCCTCGCACAGCAGGGCGCCGCGGGCGAGCTGGTTCCAGGCGCGCCCGCTCGTCGGGTCGGGCTTCCACACGACAACATCCGGATTGACGAGCGGGCGGCCGTCCATCGTCACCAGCAACTCGTACCCGATCAATTCCTCCCGGGCGCGGTAGCTGGCGTAGCGGATGGACAGCGCCATGTCGCCTTCGACGATGCGTGCCATGCACGTGCCTACCGGCTTGAGGTCGAAGGGGGGAAGATCAGCGACGCCATCAACGGATGGCGGTACACGCGATCCTCGATGTCCGCCACGGCAATGGGGGTGGCCGGCCACGACGGCGACGCCTTCCGCCGGGCCGGGTCGGGCGCCCCCAGCCGGAACAGCAGGTGACGTTGAATCCGGGCGTACTCGTCGCAGAAGAGGCTCAGGGGCAACGACCGCCCCGCCAGCAGGCGGTCGATCCGCTCGCGATCCTGCGGCGCCAGCGTGGGCAGACGGCGCCACGCGTCGAGCTGGCGCCTCTTGAACCCCGCGGTTCCGTCGGTGGCGAGAAAGACGGCCAGGAGAGCGCCGTTGTGCATGGTGCCGCGGGCCAGGCTGTTCGCGATGCGGCCATTCAGGTCGGGATGGTCAGCCTTCAGCCGGTCGGCCACCAGCCCCAGGGAAGCGATCACCGCTTCGCGCAGGCTGCTCGATCCGTGGTCGATGTTGGACAGGACGTAAGTCAGGTAGCGTTGTTCCCCGGTGAGGGCGAACAGCGCGGCATCGAGGTAGAGGGTGCGGAACCATCCATAGGTGCGGTGCTCGGGATGGCGATGGAAACGCCCGGTCGCGGCGGCGATGGCCATGCCGGTGTCGGTGGGGATCGCCTCCGGAATGAAGCGCGCGATCCAGGCGATCGTGCCGGCGCGGATCTCCTGATGGCGCGGGACCGGCTGGATGTCGAAGTCGCTTTCGAACGCGTGCAACTCCTCCACCACGACCGCGTTGAGGCGCCCCGTGTCCAACAGCATGGCGTGACCTCACGCCGCCGGCCGCGTCCCGGCCCGGTGCCGGTTGGCGATCCAGGCGGAGGGGATGCGCGCCCACTGGGTGCTGCCGATCACGGGCACCGCCTTGCCGGCGATGGTCGGCAGGCCGGCGTCGGGTTGGGGCAACAACAGCCACAGGCCGGGCGAACCGCCCGCCGTGCCCGAGCGGTCGCGCAGCACCTGGAGACGGTCCATCAGCTCGTAGCGGGCGAACAGGCCGCAGTCCACCAGCACCTGCGGCTCGGTTGCCGTGGCGAGGGCCTGTTCGACGGCCGGCCAGGCGAAGCCGATGAGGCGGCGCAGGTTGGTCCAGTCGCGGCTCTGCCGGTCCGTGGCGTCGGCGCGCAGCACCAGCGACCAGTCGACCTTGCGGGCCGCGGCCTCACGGCGCAGCACGTCGAGCAGCAGGCGGTCGAGGCTGACGCGGCGCAGCGGGAAGCGGTCGAGCAGGGCCTGTTCGGCGTCCAGGTAGCGCCGGGGCTCGACGGTCAGCGCCAGGAAGCCGCCGGTGCGCAGCGCGTACGCCAACTTCTCCTCCAGGTGCCGGGCGGCGTCGACCTCCGGCGTCTGCTCCACCGGCGGCCCGTCGGTCAGCGAGCGGTGCAGCGAACTCAGTCCCGACGAGACGCCGAAGCCGGTGCGGCCGGCGTAGTAGCCGGGCCCGTCCTCGCCGTCCTCGCGCCACACGCGGCCCGTCCCGGCCTGCTCCAGCAGCGCGTCGAGCGCCGGCCGGGTGGGCAGCGGGGCGGCCTCGGCGTAGCGCCCCTCGACGCGCTCGCGCACCTGCGCCTCGGTCAGAACGCGCGGACCGAGAAGGGACCCCGCGGCCAGCCGCAGCGTGCGTTCGGCCGTCATGCCGCGGGGGTAGACCTCGCCCTTGCTCGACAGGGCGGCGGTGCGCGAGGCCGCCACCGCCAGCGCGCGCACCCGGACGGGTGCGGGACGGGGAGCGGCCTCCACACCCTCCAGCGCCGGCCAGCCCGGGGCGTCCAGCTCCTCGTACACCCGCTGGGGCGGCGCCAGCGGGTCCTGCCCGGCCAGCGCGTCGGCGGCGCGGCCGAGGGTGCGGGCGTGCAGAGCCAACTCCGCCGATTCCGCCACCAGCGGAACCGCCTCGCCCTCGAACACCTGGAAGCGTGGCTCGGCCAGGGCGCTCTCGGCGTCGACGGCGGCGCGCAGGACGGCCCCGGCGAACCGCCGGCGCTCCGCGTCATCGAGCAGGGAGCCGTGTGCGGCCAGGATCTGCGGCACCAGTTCCGCCACGGTCATCACACCGCCGTTGGCCCGCAGCAGGGTGCGCACCTCGTCGCGCACCACGGTCAGCGCCGGTTGCTTGTGCCAGCGTTCCCGGCCCTTGCCGATCGCCGTGGCGACGGCGGTGCGGGCGATGCCGCAGCGGCTGGCGACCGCGCCGACGGTGGGCCACGCCGACGGGGAATCGGTGTCCTCCAACCCCAGGAAGACGACGAGCGCGCGGTCCTCCACCGTGTCCTCGCCCAGCGGACGGCGCGGCACGAGCAGCTCGGCCAGGCGGTCGATGCTGAGACGGCCGCCCTCCGCGGCGGTGCCGGGATCGGTGGTGGCGGGGGCGCCCGGCACCAGCTCGGGCCGGAGCTGGGCCAGGCGCTTGGCCTTCAGCCGGATCTCCTTGCGGATGCGGTCGCCGACGCCGCTGGCAAGGCGGATGTTCTTGCGGGGAACCGCCAGCAGGTCGCGCACGCTGTGCACGCCCATGCGGTCGAGCACGTCCTGGGCCTCCACGCCGTAGCCCAGCTCGGCGATCGAGGTGGTCGCGGTGACCCGGCGGGCGACGGCGTCGAACCCGTCCTCCTCGGCCCGGGTCGTCACCGCCTCGTCGAACACGCGGCGCCAGGCCCGCAGCATGTCCTCGGCGTTGTCGAAGCGCTCCCGCGGGTCGCGGCGCAGCGCCCGGTCGAAGAAGGCGGTCAGCCCCTCGCGCAGGTGCGGGTCGAGGCGTCCGGATTCGATGGTCGCCTCGTCGTCGATCAGGGCCGGGTCGCTCTGCCCGTCGCCCCAGGTGGGGAGCACGCCGGTCATCATCTCGTGCAGGGTCACCGCGGCGGCGAAACGCTCGGCGCTGAGATCCCAGCGCGGCGGGCGGCGCAGCGCGAGGAAGGGGTCGAGGTAGGGGCGGGTTCCCGCCTGGATGTTGTCCGGCGATGTGCGGGCCAGGGAAAAGTCGAACAGCACCAGGCGCCGGCGCTCCTTGCCCTCGGTGATGCCGATGTTGTCGGGCTTGATGTCGCGGTGGGCGATGCCCTTCTGCTCCAGGTGGTCGACGGCGCTCAGCAGCTCCTCGCCGAAGCGCCGCTTGAGGTCCAGGGATAGGCCGTCGGGCGTGCGCAGGTTCTGCGCCAGGGTCTGGGCGCCGGCGCTTTCCATCAGGATCGCCGTGCGCCCGGCGACCGTCACGGTGCGCCGGGCCGACACGATGTTGGTGTGGCGCAGCTTGGCGAGTGCGGCAGCCTCGGCCTCCAGGCGGTCGTTGTGGGCCGGGTCCAGCGCCACCTTCAGCACCAGCTCCTCCCCCTCCTCGCCGTCCGCCTGCACCAGCAGCGCGTCGGCCGAGGCGCCCCGGCCCAGGCGGCGAACCACGGTGAACCCGCCGTCCAGGCGGTCGCCGGGCTTCGCCACCGCCGGGTCGACGGTGGCTTCCGGAGTGCCGCGCTGCAGGTCGCGCTCGACTTCAGCGAGGCGTTCGAGGAACTCGTCCATGGAGGCGATGCGGGCCGGCACCTCGGGGTGGGTGCCGGTGCGGACGAGGTCGACGAGGCTCTGCATCGCCCCGTCCACGACGTCGGACACGCGCAGGCCGCCGCCGGAGCGCAGCCGTGCGGCGAGGTCGAGCGGCGAGGCGGCGGGCGGCTGCCCGGTGAACAGGTGGTAGGCGATGGCGGCCAGCGAGAAGACGTCATGGTGCGGCCCGGACTGTGGGCCACCGCTCAGAGCTTCGGGCGCGATGTAGACCTTGGCCGGGTCCTCGACGTAGCTGTCGAGGTGCACCGTGCCGGAGGTCACGTGGGCCGTGCCCGTGGTCGAGGCATCGCGCGCCGCCGTCTGCCAGTTCATGATCTGCAGGCGCGGAAAGGGCTGGTCGACGTCGCGCACGAGGATGCTCTGAGGTGCCAGCGCGCGGTGGTAGAGCCGCTTGCCGTGGGCGTGCTTCAGCGTCTCGGCCAACTGGCGCAGGATGTGAAGGCGGAGGTCCACCCCCATGCGCTCCAGGTGTTCGCGGAGCAGAAAGTCGAGGCGGATCGCCTTGGGGTCGTGGTCGAAGATCAGCGCCGGGCCACGGTCGGTGTCCTTGTACTCCCGCACCCGGAGCACGCCGGGATGGTCGATGCCCTCCAGCACCTGGAACTCCCGCGCGGCCAGCCGGCCCAGCGCGCGCCGCGCCGCCTCGTCGGCGGCCGCGGCGTAGGGGTAGACGCGGATGCGCCGCGGCACGCCCAGCGCCACATGGCGCCCTTCCCAGTCCTGCCAGCCGTCGCCTTCGGCAAGCACGCGCGTCAGCTCGTAGTCGGCGATGCGGCGCTCGCGCAGAGAGGGACGGACGCCGGCCTCGGCAAGCGCCCGGCAGACCATCCGTGCCTGCTCGGCGGTCACCGGGGCCCGCGGCGGAGCCGAGGGCGGGCCGGCGGTCAGCGTGTTGATGATGCCCCCGCCCCACTTGGTCTGCCGCCGTCCGAAGGTCGAAAGGGCGGTGGCCGGATCGACCCGCCACACCAGGTCGGGTGCCGATAGGAACAGCACCGCCGTCACGTAGGGGAGACGCAGCCGGGCGCGGGTGACGGCGTTCTGCCGCTTCAGCAGACCGGCGAGGCGCTTGGCCTTGCGGTTGGCGAGGATCAGTGGGTTGTCGTCGGTGCGCCGGCGGCCGTCGGTGGTCCAGGTCCAGGTGTGCGGATCGCCGTCGAGCTGGCCGGGGCGGCTCTTGATCTCCACCAGGAACAGGCCGTGCGGCGACAGGATCAGCGCGTCGACCTCGTTGACCTTGCCCTCGTCGTCGATGAACTCGACGTTCGACCAGGCGTACCACGGGTCCTGGTCCGGCAGCCGCTCGCGCAGGAACTCCAGGGCCTCACGCTCCCAGGGGAACGGGGACTCCGTGATCGTCAACCAGCGCTGCGCACCCATCGCCATGCGGCACCTCTACCGAGTGTGCGCGCAGGATGCGACAGGTGCGGGCGCAGGTCCATAGGCTGAGGAGGTTCGCGCGAGAGGGCGAGGCATGCCCGACGGGGCGGTGCGGCTGCCATTGGCCGAAACAGCACGGCTGCCCTTGCATGACAGGGGGCCGCGGCTGCACCAGCTTTCGAAACGTTGCGAACCTTGGCGAATGCGGTTTCGAAAAACGGGAAGTCCGTCGCCACGGCCCATCCACCCCGTCGTGCAGACAGCATGCCCCGTCGCGCGGACGGGATGTTCCGTCGTGCGGACGGGGACGGGTACGTAAGCCTCTGATACATTTAGGAGAATTGGGCGCATGAATCTTAAGAATCAGCGAATCCTTGAAAAGCCGCTCCCTCATGGGAGCGGCGGTCGGGCGGTGCCATACAGGGTGAGCCTCAACACCAGTACGCTGTTGGAAAACAGGCACCAATGCGGCCGAACGCCGAGTTCCAGCAGCCGAACGAGTTGGCGAAGGACCTCAATCCGCTGTCGCTGTCGACGAAGGGCACTTCCGGACTGTTCGGGAAGGGAGCAGCTCCGCAGGCTGTGAAGGAATAGCAACTCGCGGGTAAACGCGTGAGCCACTCGCATTTGCTGCGCAGCCAGGGTCGCGGGCAGCACGATGATCCGCTCCGCGGCATCGGCGCTCCCAAAGGCGTCCGAATCCCAGTTCTTCCAGAAATTACTGTGGGGTTGGGCTGCATAAAACACGGCGATCTCCTTTGTTGAGGGGTGTCAAGACTGTCGCCGTAGTTTCACTCTCTCCATTCATATAAGTGTGCGTCGCTCATCATCCGACGCGACGCACACGATTATTTCCGGATTATATTTATAGAATAAAGAGGAGAGATGATCAGCAGAAGTATTTGGCTGTAGCGCATTTTTGTGTTGTCAGCCCGCGCCCGGGAACTACATGTCAACCCATGTCTCTCACAGTATTGGTAAGATGATTACTGGGACAGACATGCGATGATTGGTCCTAATATCAGCAGGCGATTGCCGAAATGTCAGAGAATCTCATCGTGCAACCTTACTACACTCGATCGGAGGCTGCGTCACTGCTTCGCGTATCCATGCGGACGCTTGACCGGTGGCGCCACGCTGGAATGCTTCACTGCGTTCGCTCTCGCACTGGCCGGGTCCGCATACCACGCGACAGCTTGCTTGCCGCGCTGGCCGCTCTAACCCGCGGCGACCTGTAAGCGCCCGCCTTCTCGTCGTTCTATGCGGAAAACAACGCCTTTACAGCGTCTTAAGCGGCTTTGGGAAAAACGGGTCGACGTGGCTCCCGAGGAGGTCATCTCGACCCGTTCAGCCCGAAACGCGCCATGAGACGCCACGGCTCGCCAAAGGTCGCCACAGCCCTTTCCCAGCAGGAATCAATCAATGGACGAAAATAGGTCTCGCCTTGCTGCCGCTCCCCGGCCGCGCCAAACGACCAAAGCTGCGCAACTGATTCTCGCTTGGTGCGCGGAAAATGCGGTGTCTCAGAATGCCCTGAGTCGCCGCCTGGGATATTCCGAAGGATGGGTTAACAGCGTCGTGACCGGGCGCGTCACAATCCTCGATCACGCACGACTTCGGCGCGTCGCCGAAGTCACAGGGCTGCTTTTCGAGGAACTCGCTTCCGACCAGCGCCTTTCCGCTGGAGAGCGGCTTCGCCTCGGCGTTCGTCTTGACGCCGTGATCGCAGCGGTCGAGGCCGCGTCCCAGGCCGGCGAAGGCAAGCCGCTTACGTCCGAGCGCCGTAAGGAACTGCTGCGCGATTTGAACCGGGTCGCTGAATGGTTGCAACGAAAACCGTCTGACATTCCCGCCGACCCGCGCTGGCTCGCCGAAGCGGTCAACAGGCCCGAGATCGTCGCTTCGTCGTCGAAGCGAGTTCGTGAAAAGTGCCGATCCTCGATCAATGTCTCGCTGCAGATTGCAGGTGTCGTGCATCGACACAGTCGGCCGATCAGCCAAGTGCGACCAGAATGGCGTGCACTTTACGACACAGCGCAGCGGTTCGAGAAGGGGCGCAACATCTCAGCCAGCCTCCAATTGCAGCGCATGTCGCCTTTCATCCGCTGGTGCGACTCGGAGGGGTTGATGCCGCAAAACGTCACTGCCGAAACCGTCTGGCAGTATGCCGAGGACCGAATTCGCATTTCGCTGACGCGGCGGTCAGTCTCCTCACTGGCACGACAAGTGCTCTCGGCATGGAACTTCCTGGCTGCGCGCCTGGACGAGTGGCCGGCAGCCCTCGCCTTGCCGGCACGTCGCTTCCTGCGCTTTGCGCCCGGTGAACTGCCCCCCGCATTTGAAGCCGAACTCAAGGCCTATCGGAAGGCAGGCGGACTGCCGGCGCAGGAACGCTTTGATCCTTCGCAGGTCGGTTACGAGGCAGCCCTCGAGGCCCAACTCGCTGCCGTGCGCACACGCTCCGTTTCGGAAAGCCGATTTGTTACGACACGCAACGGAAAACTCATCCGGCTCGCGGAAATCGGAGACATTCACAGGACCGACAAACCGCTTGCCCCCTCAACCGCGGAGCGCCACGTCAGTATACTGCGACTTGCTGCCTCCATTCTTCTCCGGAGCGGGCAGAAGGCGCCTGCCGACATCCGGTCGATCGCCGACGTTGCGACCGTTGAGGCGGCCATTGCGTGCCTGCGGGACTACGACAGTCGCCATGGCAGCGACAAAGAAACGACCAGCCGTTCTCATATCGCGCAAGCGCTCTATCGCGTGGCTGTCGTCTGGTGCGGCATTTCTGAAGAAGAGCGTCAGCGATTTGCCGCGCTCCTCAAGCATTTGCGAGGAAAGCCGAAGCCGGGATTGTCGGAGCAGGACCGGGCGACCGTCAACCCGGTTCTGGATGACAAAGAACTCGTCGTGCGCCTGCTCAGCCTGCCAGCTCAGACTTTCCGTGAACTCGAGGAGCGCCGCCAACGTGGGCAACCGATCAGGGAGCGAGACGCCCGGCGCATGGAGGCGGCCGTCTGCCTATTGCTGGTGTCAACCCTTCCTGTCCGCCGCGGCACGCTGGCCCACACGTCGCTGGATTGCCTGAACTGGCCGACTATCCCGCAGGGTCGTGGCTCCGTGGAATGGCCGCCCGAGGTCACCAAGACCGGGAAGGGGCTTGCCGCAGGGCTGGCGCCGTGGAAATGCGAGTTTCTACGAACTTTTGTCCAGCATTACCGCCCCGTTCTGTGCACCGCCGACCCGGATAGCCGTTGGCTTTTCCCTGCTGCGCATAGATCCCGGCCGGGACAACCTCGCTCATCGCAGCGGATAGCCTTGAACTTGAAGCGGTACGTTGAGGAGGCAATTGGAATTTCAGTGAGATCACACCTGTGGAGGAAGATATTTGGAGGACTTATATTTGAGGCAACCAGCGATGATCGCGTCGTCGAAATGTTGCTGGGGCAAGCGCGGAATTCGTCTTCGACGAAATTCTATGTAGACAACTTGCGCTCCCGCGCTGCAGCGGCCCGACTCGACGAAATATTGCAGAAGGCGCTTCAGGACGGCGCTGTGTCTGGAGGAATGCACTGATGGCAACGCTCATGCGAGGCCTGCCCGTCGACAAGTGGCCCCCCGCCGATCGCGTGCGGTGGATGACAGTGCGGCAAACCTTGCCTTCCGCCGCGGAACGGCGCGCCCGCCAAGCTTATGGCCGATTTCTCGCTTGGGCTGCCGCTGTAGAGCGACCGGCTGACAAGACCAGCGGGGCGGATTTCAGCGATACCGTTCTGGACACCTTTACGCCAGGCAATGCCCACGAGCTGCTCAAGGGGCTTGTCGCCGCCTTGCAACAGCTTCGTCCGGACGACAGCGAGGCATGGAAGGCTGTATTGTTGCGCAAGCGCGTGGCGTTGGCGTCGACCCGTGGTGGTGGTCGGTCCGTTCGTCCGAAGCCCGCCAGCCTCCGTGTTCTTGCGTTCCAAGATTGGCCGGCTGATGAACAGGATCGCTGGCATGCGGGTCTGTCAGAACCGGGGCTCGAACCGCAGCCAATAGACCCATACGCGCGCTTTCTACTGCCATCCTTCGACGGAAAGATCTCTGAAGCGGCAACAGGGATACAACCGTGGCGCTGGTCGGCGTCGACCCGAATGGGGGCCGAGCTTGGTTGGGGACGCTGGTGTCGCTGGGTACAGGATCAGGGCGTCGGCCGGATGCCGACGCCGGACACCTTTGGTTTGTTCCTCGACTCGCTCGCTGCTCGCTGTGTGGCACCGAAGACACTTGCGAAGTACGCGGCCGATCTCCGCAGGGCGCTGTGCATCCTTGCGCCGAATGAGGATTGGGAGTGGTTGGCGAAACGGGTTGGTCTTCTGGTTCGGCGGGCGAAGCCGGTTCTGAACAAGCGATCGCGCCGGGTTCCCTTGTCTGACCTGCACGCCCTCGGAATCGGTCTCATGGCGGCGGCTCGGCGGCAGCACGCAAGCGTCAGGGCGGCGGTTCACTTCCGGGACGGACTGTTCATCGCGCTGCTGACGTGGCGCCCTAAGCGCGTTGGTAGTATCGCCGCCCTGGAACTGGGAAGTGGAGTAATGCTCGATGCTGCCGGAGTGCCCGAATCCATACGGCTGACGCGGACCAAGAATGGGCGGGTTGACGAGGGGCCAGTGCCGGACGCTCTGAAGCCCGCGTTGAAGGTATATCTCGAAGTATACAGGCCCATCCTGCTGCTAGATGCATCACAAACGAATTCATTATTTGTCACACAGCAGGGCAAGCCTCTTTCACAAGAAGGTCTGAGAGGCATAATGGTGCGTCGAACACAAGAAGAATTCGGCATTGCAATCACGCCTCACCTGTTCAGAACCTTCTACTCTACCGAACTCAGTTCCTGGGGGGTGGATATAGCGCACTTGCTGAGCACCATGCTGGGTCACACCGACTCAGCAACACTCGCTCACTACCGCTCATTGGGTGAGGCATCCTTCGCGGCCCGCCTCTTGGAGACGCTTACGGAGACCCTGCGCGTCCGAGGGGCGATCCTTAAGCCGCGTGCGATCCGCCCTTCGAAATGAACCGGTTCCCTTCGGCCCCCTGAGAGCCGCAAGCGGCAGCATATTCGACCTGCCACATGAGCATGCTTATCAAATAACGGAATGGATCAATGGCGCCTAATGCTCTGCCACGCCTGTTGAAAGAACAAGAAGCTGCAGAATACCTCGGCGTTTCTGCAGACACGTTGGCTCGCATTCGCAGGGGTGGAGGCATCGAGTGCATTCGTGTTGGTCGCGGTTCCGTGCGTTATACCGAGAGCAACATAACCTCGTACATCGAAAGGCAAACTCAGAAATGTCGCGCAAGCAGACCGGACGACGGCTTGTCCAGCACGGTCAGTGGTACATCATCACCAAGGAGAACAGCCGTAACTTCTACCGCGCCCGTATCGATCCCGAAACCGGCCGCGAGCAGCGTTTTAGCCTTGGCACGGCAGACCTTTGCGACGCCGAGCAAAAACTCGTAGAATGGCTCGCAGCCCAATACAGTCCCGTCCAGGAAAGCCCAGCCCAGGTGCCTCTTGCCTGGGTTCTCGTCCACTATTTTGAGGAGCATGCCAGTAAAATCCGCTCGGCCGAACAGGCGCGGATTGAGCTGCGTTATTGGACGGAATGGTGGGGGCAGTCCACTGTGTCAGATATCACGCTTAAGAAGCAAGAACAGTTCATATTGTGGCTCCAAGAGGGTGGGAAGTCTAACGGATACATAAGCCGTATACTTTCAACTGGCAGGGCGGCGTTGAAGTTTGCCTGGAAGCATGGGTGCATTCAGGCAGTGCCATTTGTCAAAGACATCGAAACCGCCGAGGAAAAACGCAGTAAAGAGCCAAAAGGGCGCCCTCTGCTCATGGCAGAAGTTGCGGCGCTGCTGGATGCAGTGGAAGTGGATCATCTTTGGCGTTTTTGTGTCATCATGATCAACACCATGTGCCGACCGGAGGCTGCACTGGAGCTAACATCGACGATGATCGATCATTATCAAGACTACGTAAACCTGTTGCCGCCCGGACGAAAGCAGACGCGGAAGCGTCGGCCCATTGTTCCCCTTACCGACACGTTGCGGTGGCACGCCGAACAATGGGGCGAGGGTCCGCTTGTCGCCGTGCATGGCCGGCCAATCGCCGAGATCGATTCGGCTTGGCGTGGTCTGCGAGCGCGCGTGTGGCCGCCCAGTGTCGCCGAGTTGGCGGCGTGGGACGCAGGCCATGTGGATCTCCGGGCAAAGAATCCTCGGGCATTCCGACGTGCCCGGGCCATGGTCTGCGGGGCTGCGGGGCGGAAGGTCACGCCCTACAGCTTTCGGCATACACTCGGCCGTGAGTTGCGCCGTCGACGGGTTCCAGTCGACGAGATCAGCGTGGTGCTGGGACACAAGCAGGTGTCAGAAAACGACATTACGGGCATCTACTGCCCTCATGATCCTGACTACTGCATCAACGCGGAGCGGGCGATCGACGCATACTGCCAAGAGGTCGACCGCCTGATGAAATGCCGCCGGTTGGTAGACCTCTCAGCCTCACTGCCGGCAGTGCACGTCGGCGAAGGCTGAGTTCCAGAATTTCCCAGTTATTTCCCATCCACCCTCCGAAAAGCCCGCCCCAGAACGGGCGAAGGCCAGCAAGTTCTTGAACTTGCTGGCCTTCATGGTGGGCGCGACAGGGATTGAACCTGTGACCCCTACGATGTCAACGTAGTGCTCTCCCGCTGAGCTACGCGCCCGTCCGAGTGGACCGTTGTGGCGGCCACGTCCGGCGTGGGCGTGGGATTTAGCACCATCGGCACACCCGTGCAACCCCGAAGTTTCGGACCCCGCGGGAAAATTTACGGGGCCGGCGGGACGGGCCGACGGCAGGGGCGCGGCGTTATGGCTGCGGCAGCCGGGCCGGGGGCCCGTGCTGCGTGACAGCACCGCTGCGGTGGACTACATCACTGAGGCCATGGACGCGCATTTCGACGCCACAGCCGGTCAGGCCCCGGCCTTCGACATCCGGCACCCGGCCGAACAGGCCCTGCCGATGGTCGTCGCCTCGCCGCACAGCGGGCGCGACTACCCGCCGGAGTTCCTGGCGGCCGCCCGGCTCGACGGGCGCACCCTGCGCAAGTCCGAAGACGCCTACGTCGACGAGATCTTCGCCGCCGCTCCCGACCTGGGGGCGCCGCTGCTGCGCGCCCGCTTTCCCCGCGCCTTCCTCGACGCCAACCGCGAGGCGTACGAGCTGGACCCCGAGATGTTCGCCGACGCCCTGCCCCGCTACGTCAACACCCGCTCCCCCCGGGTCGCCGCCGGGCTCGGCACCATCGCCCGCGTCGTCGCCAACGGCGAGGAGATCTACCGCGGCAAGCTGCGCTTCGCAGACGCCGCCGAACGGGTGCGCCGCTGCTACACCCCCTATCACGGCGCCCTCGCCGGGCTGGTCGACGCCACCACCCGGCGATTCGGACACTGTCTGTTGCTCGATTGCCACTCCATGCCGTCGGCCGGCTCGGGAGGCAGCGGCGGAGCGGCCGGGAGCGGGAGCGGCGGCGAGGCGCGCCGGGTCGACATCGTGCTGGGAGACTGCTTCGGCAGCGCCTGCGCCCCGGCGGTCACCGACACCGCCGAACGGCTCCTGCGCGCCAGGGGCTACACCGTCACCCGCAACGCCCCCTACGCCGGCGGCTACACCACGCGCCACTACGGCCGGCCGCGCAACGGCGTCCACGCCCTGCAGATCGAAATCAACCGCGATCTCTACATGGACGAGACCACCCTGGACCGGCTGCCCTTTCTGCCCGTCCTCACGCAGCACATGACCGACCTGCTGCGCACCCTCGGCGCCATCGACGCCACCGCCCTGCGGACGCGCTGACCGCGCGCACAAAAAAAGGGGCCGCGGAGGTCCGCGGCCCGAGTCTAGGGAGGAAACGCCCAAGAAGTGCGTTACGCCATCGTCCGCATCGCAGACACGACCGATGCCGCAATGCACAATATGATCGCGCACCCCGCCGCGTTCAAGCGAAAAATGAAAATCCTCCGTATTGCAAAGAGTTACCATCTCCCACGGTGGTAGGAATGCAGCGTTCCGGCATAGATCGTGCTGCAATGCACAACGAACGGCGCACCCCCGCCCGCCGCCGTCCGATGAAGATATAGAACAATCGACCGAGTCCCCGGTTCCCGCCGGTACTGTCCGTCGATTCGCCGGATCGGCGGCTGTGTCTTGCGGATGCTGCCTTTCGGCCGAACGGTTCAGCAAGGGTTGCCAGCGAGGCATCCGGATGTTAGGGAACCTGCATCTTGAGTTTACCGTTTGTGCATGGTGCCGGCCGCAACGCGCCGCCGACCGCGTCGTGGTCGTCGTCCCGCGGCCTGCCGGAATCGGGAGACCGCGCTGTGAGCAGACTGGTCGTCGTGTCCAATAGGGTTGCGCCCATCGACGAGGGCAAGCAGGCCGCCGGCGGCCTGGCCGTCGCCGTGCTGGCCGCGCTGAAGAAGACGGGCGGGATCTGGTTCGGCTGGAGCGGAACCGTGGTGGAGGGCGAATCGCAGGGCGAGCCGCGCCGCACCGACGTCGGCCGCCTGACCTACGCCACCGTCGACCTCGGACGGAAGGACTTCGAGGAATACTACAACGGGTTCGCCAATCAGACGCTGTGGCCGCTGTTCCACTACCGCATCGGCCTGTTCACGGTGAACCGCAACACCCGCGACGCCTACCAGCGGGTCAACGGCATCTTCGCCGACCGACTGGCGCCGCTGCTGCGGCCGGACGACATGGTGTGGGTGCACGACTATCACCTGATCCCCTTCGGCGAAAACCTGCGCCGCAAGGGCCTGACCCAGCGCATCGGGTTCTTCCTGCACACCCCCTTCCCGGCGCCGGAGGTGTTCACCGTCCTGCCCAACCACCGCGAGCTGGTGCGCGAGCTGTGCGCCTACGACCTGCTGGGTTTCCACACCGAGGTCGACCTGCGCTGCTTCGTCAACTACATCCGATTCGAGGCGAAGGGCGAGGTGGAAGACCGCGGGCCGGGCGAGGGCTGCCTGATCCGCGCCTTCGGCCGCACCCTGCTGGCCCGCGCCTTCCCCATCTCCATCGACACCGGCCACCTGGTCAGCCTGGCCGAAACCAACGCCCGCTCCCGCCATTCCGAGCGGCTGCGCGAAAGCCTGGTGGGCCGGCGCCTGATCATCGGCGTCGACCGGCTGGACTATTCCAAGGGCCTGCCCCACCGCTTCGAGGCGTTCCAGCAGCTTCTGGAAACCTATCCGGAGCACCGCAACCGCGTCTCCTTCCTGCAGATCGCCCCGCCCAGCCGCGAGGATGTACCGGAATACATCGCCATCCGCCGCGAGCTGTCGGAACTGGCCGGGCGCATCAACGGCCAGTACGCCGAGTTCGACTGGATGCCCATCCGCTACCTGAACAAGAGCTTCGGCCCGCGCGTCCTGTCCGGTTTCTACCGCCAGGCCCACGTCGGCCTGGTGACGCCACTGCGCGACGGCATGAATCTGGTGGCCAAGGAGTATGTCGCCTGTCAGAATCCCGAAGATCCCGGCGTGCTGGTGCTCTCGGAATTCGCCGGGGCCGCCCGGGAGCTGACGGAGGCGTTGCTGGTGAACCCGTTCGACAGCGAGGGCGTAGCCGAAGAACTGCAGCGCGCGCTCACCATGTCGCTGGAAGAGCGGCGGGAACGCCACACCGCCATGATGCGGACGCTGCGCCGCAACGACATCACGCGCTGGCGCGAATCCTACGTCGACGCCCTGGTCCGAGCCCCGTACGCATGACCGACACCCCGCCCGACACCGCCCCCGTGCTGGTCGCCGACATCGGCGGCACCAACGCCCGCTTCGGCCTGATGGAGGGCGACACGGTGCGCGATTCGCGCACCCTGCGCTGCGCCGACTACCCCTCGCCCCGTGAGGCGGCGGAGGCGTACCTGGCATCCGCCGGCGCGTACGCCCGGCCACGCCGGGCCGCCTTCTGCATCGCCGGACCGGTCACCGGCGACCGCATCGCCATGACCAACCTGCCCTGGTCGTTCTCTGTGGCCGAGGTGCGCGCCGCCCTGGCCCTGGAACGGCTGGAGATCATCAACGACTTCACCGCCGTGGCCCTGTCGGTGCCGCGGCTGGGCCACGGCGACCGCCTGCAGATCGGCGACGGCACGCCCCGCGCCGGCGCGGTGATCGGCGTGCTGGGACCGGGCAGCGGGCTGGGCGTGTCGGGGCTCGTACCCGGCGCCGCCGGCTGGAGCGCCCTGTCGGGCGAGGGCGGGCACGTCACCATGGCCCCGGTCAGCGACCGCGAGGGGGCGGTGCTGGCCCAGCTCCGCAAGCGCTTCGACCACGTCTCGGCCGAGCGGGTGCTGTCCGGCCCGGGCCTCGTCAACCTCTACGAGGCGCTGACCATCCTCGACGGGCGGGAGCCGCGCCCATTGGCCCCGGCGGAGGTCACCGCGGCGGCCCTCGACGGCTCCGACGCCCATTGCGTGGAGGCGGTGGAGACGTTCTGCGCCATGCTTGGCACCGTCGCCGGCAATCTGGCGCTGACCCTGGGGGCACGCGGCGGCGTCTACATCGCCGGCGGCATCGTGCCGCGGCTGGGGGGCGTCTTTGCCCATTCCCGCTTCCGCAAGCGCTTCGTCGAGAAGGGCCGCATGCGCGATTTCCTGGCCCCCATACCGACCTACGTCGTCACCCACCCCCTGCCCGCCTTCCTGGGCCTGGCCGCCGCACTGGAGCGGCAGCCGGAACCGTAACCCGGTCGGTCAGCCCGCCGACAGGCGGGCCGCCGCCATCTTCAGGTCGGCGATCATCGTCGGCAGCTCCCTGGCCTGACCGCGCAGGATGAAGCTGGGATGGTAGGTGGGCACCACCACCGCACCCGGCACCAGACGGCAGGGCAGGACCTGCCCGCGCAGCCGGGTGATGCCGTTCTCCCCCGTCAGGGCCCAGAGCGGCGTGCGCCCCAGCGCCACCAACACAGCCGGAGCGTACGCCCGCAGCGTACGCTCCAGGTGGTCCAGGTCGGAGGCAAAGGCGTCGATCACCCAATCGGAGGTGCCGAACGCCCCCCACCGCTCGGCGATCGCGAACCCTTCCTTGCGGGCGCGGGCGCGCGACGCGAAGAAGTGCCCGACCTTGTTGCCAGGCGGCTGGCGGCGGAAGACGTTGGCGACCAGGCAGCGGTCGCGCTCGATACCCGCGGCGTGCAGCGCCTCGTTCAGCAGCTTGCCGCTGCGCCCGGCAAAGGGGATGCCCTGGCGCACCTCCTCCGCCCCCGGCGCCTCGCCGACCAGGGCAAGGCGTGGGCCCGCCGGCGGGCGGGCGGGCTCCTGGTAGTCGACGAAGGGCCAGTCGTTCATGGATTCGATCCGATGCGTCAATTGTTCGCACTGCGGAACACGGCGCGCGCTCGCGCAGGCTCCCCCGCGGCCCGGTATAGTGGAGCCGCCGGCGCCGCTCAACCGGGGCAGCGGCATCACCCAACCGGATCGCCGCCCTTGCCGACCGGCGCTCGCCCCCTAGCCTTTCTGTCAAGCCAACGATTGAGCCAACGAACGCAAAGGGAGAGGACGATGACCGCAGAGCAGGACCCGACCGGAGCCGTGTGCGACCTGGCGCAGAGCAAGTGCGAGCCCTGCCGCGGCGGCATCCCGCCGATGGACCGCGCCACCGCCGACACGTACCTGGTGCAGGTGCCGGGCTGGTCGATCGCCGGCGATCCGGACCACCTGGTGCGGACCTTCCGCTTCGACGATTTCCGCGCCGCCCAGGCCTTCGCCGTGCGCGTCGGCAATCTGTGCGAGGACGAGGGACACCACGCCGAGATCATCCACGGCTGGGGCTACTGCACCGTGAAGTTCTGGACCCACAAGATCGGCGGCCTGCACGAGAACGACTTCATCATGGCGGCCAAGGTGGACGGCCTGCACGGTGCCCCGTACGTGCCGGCGTCCGCGTCCATGGGCGATGTGTCGCCGACGGCGCGCGATGTCGGATAAGGACCGGCCCGTTGCCGCCCGGCAACGCTAACCCGGTCGCATCCGGACACCAAAACGGTACGGTCAGCGACTGTACGGAATTCCAAGTTCCTATCCTGCGCAACAAAGGAACAGCAGCGCGGTCGTGATGTTGCTCTCTTCCGCCGGCTTCAGGCAGAGAAGCCGATGAGGGGGAGCAATGGCCATGCAACGAGCCGATCGTGCACAGGGGGAGGAATGGAGCGAGGCCGTCCTGCGCCGCCATGGCGTGACGGTCGCGGGCCGCAGGGGAGCGGTGCTGGTGTTCGGCCACGGGTTCGCCACGGACCAGCGGGTGTGGGGCACCGTGCGCGCCTGGGCCGACCGGCGGTTCCGCACCGTGGCGTTCGACCTGGCCGGGTGCGGGGCGGCGGCCGGGGCGTACGACGACCTGCGCCACGCCACGCCGGACGGCTTCGCCGACGACCTGCTGGCGGTGCTGGACGCCGCCGGGGTGGACCGCTGTGTCTATCTGGGACACGAGCTGGGAGCGATGGCGGGCATGCTCGCGGCGTTGAAGGCACCGGACCGCTTCGAACGGCTGATCCTCCTGTCGGCGGGCGCCTGCCTGCTGAAGCGGCCGGGCTATCGCGCCGGTCTCGACCCGCTGGCCGTGCGCAGCGTGCTCGGCCTGATGACGGTGAACTACCCCCGCTGGATCCGTGAATACGCCGCCCTGGCGGCGGGCGCACCGCCGGACGCGCCGGCCACCGTCGCGGTGGCCAGGTCGCTGGCGGCCATGCGGCCCGACATCGCCCTTGCCCACGCCTCCACGCTGTTCCAGGCGGATCTGCGGGGCTGGGTCGACGGGCTGACGGTGCCGTCCGTGCTGGTCCACGGGGCCGACGACCCGGTGGTGCCGGCCGCGGCGGTCCACCACCTGCACGCGGTCTGGCCCTTCGCCGCGCTGGACCTGCTGCCGGGGGTCGGGCACATGCCGCACCTGACGGCGGCCGACCGGGTCATCGGCGTGCTGGAGAACCGGCTGAAGGGTGTGACGACGGCCTGATCCGCGCGAACGCCTCTTGCCGCGGCCGCGGCGGCGTAGGATGGTGCGCCGCTCCGTTCCCATACCGCCCGGTCCACCATGATCGACGCCTTTCTCGCCGCGCCCGTCGCTCAGGGCATCGGTCTTCTCGGCACGGCCTGCGGCATGGCGTGGCCGGCGTTCCGCACGCGCACCGGCATCCTGCTGGCGCAGCTCGCCACCAACCTGTTCTTCACCGTGCATCTGCTGATGCTGGGGGCGGCCACCGGGGCGCTGATGAACGGGTTGTCGGCGGTGCAGGTGGCCGCCGCCATCCCGCTGGGCACCCGGCCGGGCTTCCGGCTGGTCTATCTGGCCGTGCTGCCGGTGATCGCCGCCGCCTCGGCCCTGACGTGGCAGGGCCTGCCGTCGCTGTTCGCGGCGCTGGGCATGGCCCTGGTGTCGCTCAGCCGCTATCAGACCGACGTGTGGCGGCTGCGGCTGATCATGATGGTGGCCTTCCCCTGCTGGTTCGCCCACAACCTGCTGGTCGGCTCCCTGCCGGGCATGATGTCGGACGTGGCGGGCATGGCGCTGAACACCGTGATGATGCTGCGCCTCGCCCGCGCCCGCCGCCCGGTCGCCGGCGTCGCCTGAGGCGCCGGCGGCATCGCGTTCGGCAACACGGATGGTGCATGGCAGGCGATGCTTGACCCGGCCGGCCGCCGCGGTGTTGGATCGCCGATGAACCGGGCCACGCCAAGCGTCCGGGCGGGAGAGGGTGCGATGAAGACCGACGTGCCGGGGCTGCGTCCGCAGGACGCGGCGACGATCCGTTCCAGCCCGCTGTTCCAGGGCCTGTCCGACCGGTCGCTGTCGGCGCTGGTGGGCAGCGCCCGGGTGCATCCGGCGCCGCGCGGCAGCACCCTGTTCGTGCAGGACGAGCCGGCCGACCGCTTCTTCATCCTGCTGGAAGGCTGGGTGAAGCTCTACCGCCTGACCCGTGACGGGGCGGAAGCGGTGGTCAACGTGGTGGCGGCGGGCGAGACCTTCGCCGAGGCGGCCATGTTCGCCAGCGGCCGGTTCCCGGTGTGCGCCGAAGCGGTGGCCGATTGCCGCGTCATGACCCTGACCGCCGAGGCCTTCGCCCGCTGCCTGCGCGACGACGACCGCATCGCCTTTGCCATGCTGGGCTCGCTGTCGCTGCGCCTGCGCCATCTGGTGCAGCAGATCGAACAGCTCCAGGTGCAGCCGACGCCGCAGCGGGTGGGCAGCTTCCTGCTGCGCTTCTGCCCCGAGGGGTCGGGGTCGGCGGTGTTCGCCCTGCCCTTCGACAAGGCGCTGATCGCCCGGCGCCTGGGCATGCAGCCGGAGACCTTCTCGCGCGCCCTGGCCAAACTGCGCGGCATCGGCGTCGAAGCGCACGGCGGCACCATTTCGGTGGCCGACCTGGACGAGTTGCGCCGCTTCTGCCACGCCGACGAGGATGGCGAGGGAATGGCGTAGGCGCGCCGTGGCCATCCGAACTGACACCCTGTCGGCCGCCGAGGCGCGCCGCATCGCCCTGGCGGCCCAGGGGCTGGCCGGCGCGCGGCCCGGTGCGGCGCCCGAGGCGCGCCACCTCCGGCGTCTGGCGGACCGGCTGGGGGTGGTTCAGATCGACTCGGTCAACGTGCTGGTGCGGGCGCACCACATGCCGTTCTTCAGCCGCCTCGGCCCCTACGACGACGGCCACCGCGAGCGGCTGGCCTATGGCGGGCGGCGTCGGGCGTGGTTCGAGTACTGGGGCCACGAGGCGTCGCTGCTGCCCCTGGCCCTGCACCCGCTGATGCGCTGGCGCATGGCGCGGGCCGAACGGGGCGCGGGCATCTACGGCGGGCTCGCCCGCTTCGGGCGGGAGCGGCGCGCCTACATCGACGCCGTGCTGGCGGAGGTGGCGGCCCGCGGCCCGCTGGGCGCGTCGGAGCTGTCGCAGGCGGGGCGGAGCGCCGGCTCCTGGTGGGGGTGGAGCGACGGCAAGCGGGCGTTGGAGTGGCTGTTCTGGGCCGGCCTCGTCACCACCGCCACGCGACGCCGGTTCGAGCGCGTCTACGACCTGCCGGACCGGGTGCTGCCCGCCGCCGTGATCGCGCTCCCGACGCCGACCGAGGACGAGGCGCACCGCGCCCTGCTGCGCCTGGCCGGCCGCGCCCTCGGCGTGGCGACGGAGGCGGATCTGCGCGACTATTTCCGCCTGGACACCGCCGACGTCCGCGCCCGCCTGCCCGAACTGGTGGAGGAAGGGGTGCTGGTGCCGGTGCGGGTGGAGGGGTGGGACCGCCCGGCCTACCTGGACCCGGACGCCCGCATTCCCCGCCGCGCCACCGGATGCGCCCTGCTCTCCCCCTTCGATCCGCTGGTGTGGGAGCGCGACCGCACCGAGCGGCTGTTCGGCTTCCGCTACCGCATCGAGATCTACACCCCCGCCGCCCGGCGGGAGTACGGCTACTACGTGCTGCCCTTCCTGATGGGGGATCGGCTGGCGGCGCGTCTCGACCTCAAGGCGGACCGAGCCGGCCGCCGCCTGCTTGTGCAGGCCGCCCACACCGAGCCGGGGCTGCCCGCCGGGGCGGTGGCCGGCGCGCTGGCCGGCGAACTGGCGGCGCTGGCCGGCTGGCTGGGGCTGGAGCGCACGGTGGTGGCGGAGCGCGGCGACCTCGCCGCGGCGCTCGCCGAGCGAATCGCTTGACGCACGTCAAGGCCGCCCCCGGGCGGCGGCGCGACAACGGCCCATCCCTACCCCTTTCGGAGTGTTCCGGCGATGATCCCGACCCCCGACGCCGCGTTGCCCGACGCCGCGACCGCCATCGGCGCCCTGACCCGCCGGGACCCCGGGGCGCGCGCCCGTCTGGCCGGGCTCCATCCCGTCTTCGCGGCGAACTCGACGATTCCCGACGCCGTGACCCTGGGCCAGGTGGCCGAGGCGATCGGGCTGCCGCTGGACGCCGTGCTGGCCATCGCCCGCAACGAGGTGCGCGTCGCCGTCCCGCAGGGGCGAAGCTGCGGCTGCTCCTGCGGCGGATGACGCCGTCCGCGGAACGCGGGTGGAGGCATCGCCGCCCGCGGGAACAAGATCTGCACGGATTGCGCGGATTTCAGCGGATTGCACGGACGCTCTTCTTCTGTCCCTTGCGAGCGGAACGCGATCACTTTCGTCGCTCTCCGGCCATATTGGTTCCGGGAACCGGACGGTCAATCCGTGTCCGACTTGCCTGCGGATCAAGAACGGACCGGATTGGCCGGCAGACCGTCGCCGCGGTATAGACGGAGGTCCTGTCGTCCCGGAGAATCGCCCATGCTCCGCACCGTCCGCGCCGCCGTCACCGCGTTGACCCTTTTGCTGCTTGCCGCCTGCCACGCGGCCGGTGACGGCCGGGCACCCGCCGCCGCCCCTGCCCCTGCGGCCGGCCCGATGAGCGCCGCCGCCGGGCCGGAGCGTCCGCAGGACGCCGCCGCCTGCACCGCCGCCGGCGGCGACTGGCGCCGCGGCGGTCTGGCGGGACTGGACCAGTGCTTCCTCGCGTACCCCGACGGCGGCACGCCCTGCACCGGGCCGGCGGACTGCCGCGGCCTGTGCCTGGTTCAGGGCGACGGGCCGGGACGCTGCCAGACCACCTACCCGCTGTTCGGCTGCGTGCGTTTCCTCGACGCCGAGGGCAATCGCCCGGGCGTGTGCATCGACTGATGCGCTCGGGATGTGCATCGACTGATGCGGGCTCAGGAAATGTCCACCACGGGCACCCGCAGGGTCACGGTTTCGCCCGCCCGCAGGACCGTCAGTTCCGCCTCGTTGCCGATGCCCACCGCCTCCAGCGCCCGGGTCAACTGGGCCAGCGTCTCGACGCGGCGTCCGCCCACGTGGGTCACCACGTCCCCCGGCCGGTCGCCGGCGGGATCGATGCCGCGCAGGCCGGCCCGCGCCGCGGGGGAGCCGTCGGGCACCGCGGCCACCATCACCCCGGTGATCCCCCGGCGGGCCGTCGCCTCGTCCGGCGCCACCGCCACGCCCAGCCCGGCCAGCGGCAGACGGCCGTCGCGGATCAACGCCGGCACCGCCCGGTTGACCAGATCGACCGGCACGGCGAAGCCGACGCCGGCGAAGGCCCCCGTCCCCGACAGGATGGCGGTGTTGACACCCACCAGCCGCCCCGCCGAATCGAGCAGCGGCCCGCCGGAGTTGCCGGGGTTGATCGCCGCGTCGGTCTGAATGACGCCGGCCACCTCCCGCCCGGCCAGCGTCGGCAGGGTGCGGTCCAGGGCACTGACGATGCCCCGCGACATGCTGCGGCCCAGGCCGAAGGGGTTGCCGATGGCGAACACCGCCTGACCGACCGCCAGATCCTCCGACGTGCCGACGGCGATCGGCCGCAGCGGCGCCGGTACGTCGGGCAGGCGCAGCACGGCAAGGTCGAGCTGCGGCGCGGTGCCCACCACAGCCGCGGGAACCGCAAGGCCGCTGTCCAGGCGCACCGCCACCCGATCCGCCCCCTCCACCACGTGCAGGTTGGTCACCACGTGCCCGGCGGCGTCCCAGACGATGCCGGATCCCGTTCCCTGCCCCGGATCGCCGGACGGGTCGCGCAGGGCGTAGACGTAGACGACCGACGGGGCTGCGGTTTCGAACACCGCCATGGCCGCCTCCTCGAACGGGGCCAGGGCGCCGCGCGGGGTGACCACTCGCGGCTCGTGGGTCACCGCCGCGTACAGCCGGTAGAGCCGTTCGCCGACGAAGGCGGTGGCCAGCGCCAGCGCCCAGATCAGCAGCAGCACCCCGATGCGTCGCCCCATCCGCGCCCCCGTCCGCCGACCCCGGTCCTTCTTATGCGGTCAGGACCATCCTGACCGCTGCGTTCAAACGCCACGCAGGCTTCGGCCCGATCGGGCCGCGGCCGCCGTCGCGGCCGATACCGGGTTCGGACGTCAAGACGTACCGGACCCGGTATTGCCCACAACCGGCAACGGGGCTCCGGGTCACGCGGACCGTCACCGTCCGCGCCGGCACTCACCGCACGGGGGTCAGCACCTCGGTGCCGGTGCCGGAGGAGTCGGCGACCGACCAGACGCCCCGCAGCGTCCCGTCCGGCTGGCGGTCGTGCACCACCGGGCCGATCGTCCCGGACGAGAAGGTGTAGGCGGCGGCCAGCGGGGCCGGCGGGCAACGGCGTCAGGCCGTGTGCACGCCGGCGCGGAAGGCGACGAACTCGCCCGGCGCCATGACGGTCCAGCGCTCGTCGCGGGTCAGCGGGCGGGTGGCGACGACGGTGACCACGTCGCCGGGGGTGGTCTCCCGCTCGAAATCCACGGTCATGTCCTCGTCGATCAGGGTGGCCGGGCCGAAGGGGGCGCGGCGGGTCAGCCAGGCGAGGTGGGTGGCACAATGGCACCACAGGGTGCGGCCGTCGGTCAGCAGCATGTTGAAGACGCCCAGCCCGTTCAGCTCCGCCGCCAGCCCGGCCACGAAGGCGGTCAGGGCCGCGTCGCCGCGCGGCGGCTCGGGCCAGCGGGCGCGCACCCGGTCGAGCAGCCAGCAGAAGGCGTGCTCGCTGTCGGTGGTGCCCACCGGGCGGTAGAAGCCCGTCGGCCGGCGCTTGATGCCCTTGAGCTGGCCGTTGTGGGCGAACGTCCACACCCGCCCCCACAGCTCGCGCGTGAAGGGGTGGGTGTTCTCCAGCATCACCCGGCCGCGGTTGGCGCGGCGGATGTGGGAGACGACGACGCAGGACTTGATCGGGTATTCCCGCACCAGCCGGGCGATCTCCGACTCGCAGCTCGGATGGGGGTCGTGGAAGGTGCGGCAGCCCTTGCCCTCGTAGAACGCGATGCCCCAGCCGTCGCGGTGCGGCCCGGTGCGGCCGCCGCGGTTCATCAGCCCGGCGAAGCTGAAGCAGATGTCGGTGGGCACGTTGGCGCTCATGCCCAGCAGCTCGCACATAGCGGTCTCCCCGTCAGGCCGCCCGTCCCGCGTCCGGGAACAGGGCGCGCAGCCCCTCCCGCGAGGCGGCGCAGACGCCGCGCTCGGTGATCAGCCCGCTGACCAGCCGGGCCGGCGTCACGTCGAAGGCGGGGTTGGCCAGCGGGCTGCCGTCGGGGGTGACGCGCACGGTTTCGATGCGGCCGTCGGCGGTGATTCCCGTCAGCTCCGACACCTCGGTCCCGTCGCGCTCCTCGATGGGGATCTCGCGCACGCCGTCGCCGATCCGCCAGTCGATGGTGGGCGACGGCAGCGCCACATAGAAGGGCACGCCGTTGTCGCGGGCCGCCAGAGCCTTCAGATAGGTGCCGATCTTGTTGCAGACGTCGCCGTCGGCGGTGGTGCGGTCGGTGCCGACGATGCACAGGTCGACCCGGCCGTGCTGCATCAGGTGGCCGCCGGCGTTGTCGACGATCACCGTGTGCGGCACACCGTGGCGGTTCAGTTCCCACGCGGTCAGGCTGGCGCCCTGGTTGCGCGGGCGCGTCTCGTCGACCCAGACGTGCAGGGGGATGCCCGCCTCGAAGGCCGCGTAGATCGGCGACAGCGCGGTGCCCCAGTCGACGGTGGCCAGCCAGCCGGCGTTGCAGTGGGTCAGCACGTTGACCGGTTCGCCCGGCGCCCCGGCCGCCGCGGCGGCCCGGATGAGCGCCGCGCCGTGTTCGCCGATGGCGCGGTTGATGGCCACGTCCTCGTCGCAGATGGCGGCGGCTTCGGCGTAGGCCGCCGCCGCCCGCTCGGCCGGGGGCAGCGGCGCCAGCCGGGCGCGCATGCGCTCCAGCGCCCAGCGCAGGTTGACCGCGGTCGGCCGGGTCGCCAGCAGCACCGCCGACGCCTGCTCCAGCCGCTCGTCGCCGGCATCCTCGGCCAGCGCCAGCGCCAGGCCGTAGGCGGCGGTGGCCCCGATCAGCGGGGCACCGCGCACCAGCATGGCGCGGATGGCGTGCGCCGCCTCCTCCAGGCCGGTCAGGCGGGCCACGGCGAAATCGTGGGGCAGTTTGGTCTGGTCGATGATCTCCACGGTCCGGCCGTCGCCGGCCGGCCAGATCGTGCGGTAGGCAACGCCGTTCACCTTCATCGCACCGGTCTCCCTCTCATGCCCCGACCGCCGGACAGTAGGCGGCCCGCCCCCCGCCGATCAACCATCGCAACGGTCCGGCGGCGCATCGCGGAACCGGGACCGCTGCGGCGCGTTGACACCGGTTGAGCCCTTTTCCATGTCCGACGCCCCTGCGCCATCCATGTCCCTGCCCGTTCTCTCGTCCCGTTCCCCGCTCTACCGCCTGCCGGGAACGGCCCTGGTGGCGCTCGCCTGCGCGGTCGCCGTCGTGCTGACGGTCGGCACCCTGGCGGCTTTCGCCTGGCGCGACCGCGACGCGGCGTTCGACCGCGCCGGCGGCGTCGCCGCCAACGTCAGCCTGCTGGTGGCCGAGCACGCCGCCCGGCTGGTGGAGACCAGCGACCTCATCCTGCGCCGGGTGGTCGAACTGGCCGGGCCGCCGGACGCCGCGATCCCCGATGACCGCGCGACGCGGGACCGGCTGGTGACGCTGGCCGACGGCATGCCCTATGTGGCCGCCATCCGCATCGTCGCCGCCGACGGGACGGTGGTGCTGTCGACCCGGCGCTTCCCGGCCTCCCCGGAGGGCGGCCCGGTCGCCGTCGCCGACCCCGAAACCCTGCGCGCCGCGCGCGCCGGCCACCGCGGGCTGGACATCACCCGCATCGACACCGTCCCCGACGACGGCGGCGAGACGCCGCTGATCGTGCTGAGCCGGCCGCTGGAATCCGCCCCCGGCGCGCTGCGCGGGATCGCCAGCGTCGCGGTGTCGCCGCACTATGTGCGCGACATCTACCGGGCCTTCGACATCGGTTATGGCACCGAGGTGGCGCTGCTGCGCCCCGACGGCACGGTGCTGGTGCGCGAGCCCGGCGAGCCCGCGGCCGCGCCGGAGGATTCCCTTGTGGCGCGGCGGCGCGTCGACGGCTTTGACCTGGTGGCGGAGGTCACCATTCCCCGCGCCGGCATCGCGTCCCTGTGGGCGGAGCGGGTGGAACTCTACGTCTTCTACGGGGCCGCCGCCCTGGTGGCGGTGGGCGGGCTGGGCGTGCTGGCCTTCCAGCGCGCCCGCCGCGAGCGCCGGGCCGAGGCGGCGCTGCAGCACGCCTACGACACGCTGGAGGAGCGGGTGAGCCGGCGCACCGCCGAGCTGGAGGACGCCAACCATCGGCTGGAGCATGCCCTGGCCGACAAGGAGATCCTGCTGAAGGAGGTGCAGCATCGGGTCAAGAACAACCTGACGGTGATCTGCTCCCTGCTGCGCCTGCAATCCAACCGGGTCGAGGAGTCGGCGCGCGTCGCCTTCAACGAAAGCCTGCGCCGCATCCAGTCCATGAGCCTGGTGCACGAGTTGCTCTACCGTTCGGCCGAGCCGGCGCGCATCGACTTCGCCGACTGCCTGCGCCAGCTCTGCGACAGCCTGGCCCGGTCCTGCGGGCCGACGGCGGCGCGGGTGACGGTGACGGCACAGCCGTGGATCCTCGACGTCGACCGCGCCATGCCGCTGGCCCTGATCGTCAGCGAACTGGTGTCGAACGCCCTGCGCCACGGCTTTCCCGAGGGGCGGGAGGGAACGGTGGCGGTGACCCTGACCGAGACCGCCGACGGCCGGCGCATCGCCGTCGCGGACGACGGAGTCGGCATGCCCGCCGAGCTGCTGTCCCCCGGCGTCGCCCGGCAGCGCGGCGCCCTCGGCCTGATGCTGTTGCAGGCACTGGCCGGACAGGCCGGGGCCACCGTGCACACCGCCATCGGTCCCGGCACCACCGTCACCCTGACGATCCCCAACACGCAGCGGCGTCCCGCCGCGGCGTGACGCCGGCGGTCAGCCCGCGCAATCCGCGGCGGCGGGCCCCTGCCCGGTGGCCGCCAGGAAATCGACGAACCGGCGGTCGGCGATGGCGGTGTGCACCTTCAGCCATTGGCCGATGGCGGCGAGCAGCAGGTAACGGCGCACGTAGTCGCCGGTTTCGTCCGCGCCGGCGCCGGCCAGGATGAAAGAGCGGATGCCCTCCAGCCGCTCCAGGAACGCGGCGTGGAGGCGGCGGTGCACATCCCGTTCGGGGAAACCGGTGGCGGCCATCAGCGCCTCCTCCGCGGCGAAATGATCGCCGGCAAGGCCGAGGAGTTCCCTGCACAGCGTCCGCAGGTCGGCCGGCGGCGGCCCGTCGGCGGCGGGGGCTTCCAGGGATTCGCGCACCACGGCGTAGAGCGCGCACAGACGCATGTGCGCCGCGTCCACCACGGCATCGCCGGTGGCGAAGGGATCGGCCGGCTGCGGCCCGGCTGCGGCGACGCCCATATCCGAATCCCCCCTTCCCGATGCACGCGGCCGTGTGTTCGTATGTAATCGTAGCGCGGGGGCTGCACCTCCTCAAGAGACCATCATCATCATACCGCAATATGCCAAAGGATGCGCCATCATTGCGACACCGAGTCGTATTGCCGCACCCGGCCGGTGCGAGCTAGCATGATCGGAGGCGATAATATCAGTTCGCGTGACGGGATGCCCCGCGACGATTGGTCGGAACGGATGACACAATCCACGGAACCTCCGGATGCCGGCCCGGATGGCGACTCCGACGTGCCGCCCGAACTGCGCCGCCGGATCGAGGAACTGGTGGCGCGCATCCCGCGCTACGCCATCCGCGCGGTGATCGAGGAAATCGACGCCAGCGGCCGGCAGCGCACCGGCCGCGCCCGCATCCTGCGCGATTCGCTGGTGGAACAGTTCAACCGCCTGCGCCCCTTCAAGGCGCGGCGCCTGTTCACCAGCCTGTTCGAACCCCTGCTGGTCGACGACCCCGTGCTCTACCGTGCCCGCGACCCGGTTCCCGGCCTGATCCAGCGGGTCGACATGGGCGGCATCTGGCAGGCGTTGAGCCGCTATGCCTTCCCCAAGCTGGCCATGGAGGTGCAGGACCGCCTGGACGTCCTGTCGCAGGACGCCCTGCTGGACCGCGTGCTGGCCGGACCGGAGGCGCTGGCCCTGCGCGAGCGCATGCGTCTGGCCGCGGTGGAGCATCTGGCGCTGGTCCCCACCAACCGCCGCATGGCGGAGGAGTTTCTGACCCTGGCCAACCGGGAGGCGTTGCAGGACGCGCGGCGCCGGGTGCCGCACCTGACCGCCAAGGCGCCCATCGACCTGCGCCTGCTGGCCTTCGCCCAAGCGGTGCTGGAGGAAGGGGAGCCGCTGCTGGCGGCGCTGGAGCGCATGCGCCTGGACCTGTCGGACACGCCGGCGACGGGGGAGCACCGCCACGCCGAGGTGGACGGCCAGGCCGCCCTGGTGGTCGGCTACATCCGCGAGCTGCGCGGCATCTGCCCCAACCGCGACTACGAGGACCCGGTGGTCTGGCTGCCGTCGCTGATGGCCCTGAACGTCAAGGGCCGCTACGACGTGGTGCTGCGCTACGTGCGCGAGTACGGCGGCCCGGCGGTCAGCGAGAACCACCCGCTGCATCAGGCCCTGTTCGGCCATTTCGCCGCCTGCTGCGCCACGCTCGGCGAAACGGTGAACGCCGTGTTCGGCGAGGTGGACGGCCCCGCCGGCGCGGTGCTGTCGCTGCCGCGCCCGGTGCGCGACCTGCTGGCGGAGACGCTGACCCGCCTGGACCGGTCGCTGACCGCCCTGTCCGCGGGCGGGTTGCTGGCCAGCCGCTTCGTCGGCCCGCGGGTGCGCCCGCGCCTGGCCGAGGCCGCCCGGTCCCTGTCGACCGCCGCCCTGCCGGTGCTGGCCGACCGGGTGCGCGCCGCCGTCACGGCCCGCCACGCCCCCACCCCCGACCATGACGACGTGGTGTGGCTGCTGGGCTTCCTGCGGTCGTGGAGCAGCGTTCTGGCGTCGGTGGGCTACGCCACGCCCGATCTCACGGCGTTCCGCAACCGGTTGGTCCAGGACGCCGGCGCCGCCTTCCTTCAGGCGTCGAAGGTGGAGGACGGGGACGACCCGTCGGCGCGGATGGCCCACATCCTGCGCATCGAACGGCTGCTGGGCGCGGTGGGCGAAGGGGTCGGCCCGTGGATCGGCGCCATGAGCCAGGGCCTGCAGCGAATCGCCCGCTTCCACCTGGAAAGCGACGCCCCCATCGACCCGGACGCGCGCGCGGTCATCGACCGCATCGTCGCCGCCGTCGGGCAGGAGCTGGCGCGCTCGCGCAACTGGCAGAGCGCCGAGCTGGTGTCGCTGCTGCGCCTGTACGAGGCGCGGACCGGTTAAAACCGCAGCGGACGGGACGGGTCGGACGCAATCCAACCCGGTGCGAATCAAAAACGTTCGGCATTGCGGCGGATGTGCTATCCTGCCGCCCCGCTCCGCGCAGGGTCCCCCCGCCGGGACGGGACCTCATCCCGGCGAATCGCCCAAGACGGCGGCTGCGCCGTTCCGGACCAACGAGCTCGCGCAGACAGAAGACCCGCATGAACATCATCATCGAACGCGCCGCCCTGCTTCGGTCCCTCGGTCACGTGCAGAGCGTGGTGGAACGCCGCAACACCATCCCCATCCTGTCCAACGTGCTGCTGACGGCCCGCGACGGCGAGCTGGCGCTGGCCGCCACCGACATGGATCTGGAGATCGTGGAGACGGTGCCGGCCACGGTCAGCCGCACCGGCGGGACCACCGCTCCCGCCCACACCCTGTACGACATCGTGCGCAAGCTGCCCGACGGCAGCCAGGTGGAGCTGGACGTGGCCGGCGACGGTACCCAGCTCACCTTGCGCTCGGGCCGTTCGCAGTTCCGCCTGGGCTGCCTGCCGGTGGAGGATTTCCCGCAGCTGTCCGGCGGCGACCTGCGCACCCGCTTCACGCTGGCGGCGGCCGACCTGCGCGCCCTGATCGACCGCACCCGCTTCGCCATCTCCACCGAGGAGACGCGCTATTACCTGAACGGCATCTATCTGCACGCCGCCAACGCACGCAGCGGCGGGGCGGAGCTGCCGGTGCTGCGCGCCGTGGCCACCGACGGCCACCGCCTGGCCCGGGTGGAGATGCCGCTGCCCGACGGCGGCGAGGGCATCCCCGGCGTCATCGTGCCGCGCAAGACCGTGGGCGAGGTGCGCAAGCTGATCGACGAGGCGGCGGACCGCATCGAGGTGTCCCTGTCGGAGAACAAGATCCGCTTCGCCTTCGATTCCATCGTCATGACCTCGAAGCTGATCGACGGGACCTTCCCCGACTACGAGCGGGTCATCCCCGTCGGCAACGACAAGGTGATGGAGGTCGACGCCAAGCTGTTCGCCGCCGCGGTGGACCGTGTGGCCACCATCTCCACGGAGAAGAGCCGGGCGGTGAAGCTGTCGCTGGCCAAGGGGCTGCTGACCCTGTCGGCGACCAGCCCCGAGGCCGGCAGCGCCACCGAGGAGCTGGAGGTCAATTACCAGGAAGGTCCCCTGGAAATCGGCTTCAACTCCCGCTATCTGCTGGACATCACGCAGCAGATCGAAGGTGAAGGGGCCCGCTTCACCATGGCGGACGCCGCGTCGCCCACCATCGTGCGCGACGTCGCCGACAACGCCGCCCTGTACGTGCTGATGCCGATGCGCGTCTGACGGGCCGAGGATTGCAACGACCGCCCCGCCCGCCTCCGGGCCGGGGCCGTCGGCCGTTCCGCGAACCGGTGACGCCCCCCGTGCTGGAAGCCAGGAAGATCGCCCCCTCCCCGTTCCCCGACGCCCTTGCGGTCACGCGGCTGACGCTGACGCGCTTCCGCAGCTACGCCCACGCGCGCCTGGAGCCCGACCGTCGCCCGGTGGTGCTGACCGGACCCAACGGCGCCGGCAAGACCAACCTGCTGGAAGCGGTCAGCTTCCTGGCGCCCGGCCGCGGCCTGCGCGGTGCCACCATCGCCGAGGTGGAGCGCATCGGCCCTGTGCCGGAGGCTCCCGATGAGTCGCCCGGCGGCGGCTGGGCGGTGGCGGCGGTGGTGGAGACGCCCAACGGCCCGGTGGAGATCGGCACCGGCCGCGACGCGCGGGCGGGCGACGGCAACCGGCGCGTCGTGCGCATCGACGGCCATCCCGCCCGCGGCCAGACCGTGCTGGCCGACCATGTGGCGGTGGTGTGGCTGACGCCGCCGATGGACCGCCTGTTCCTGGAGGGGGCGAGCGGCCGGCGCCGCTTCCTCGATCGCCTGGTGTTCGGCTTCGACCCCGCCCACGCCGGCCGCCTCAGCCGCTTCGAGCACGCGCTGCGCGAGCGCGCCCGGCTGCTGCGCGACGGCCGCTTCGACGACGGCTGGCTGTCCGGGCTGGAGGACGCCATGGCGACGGCGGGCGTGGCGGTGGCGGCGGCGCGGCGCGACGTGGTGGGCCGTCTGCGCGCCGCCTGCGGGCGCGCCGTCGGACCGTTCCCCGGTGCCGTCCTGGCGGTGGAGGGAACGGTGGAGGGCTGGCTGGACGAAGGGCCGGCGCTGGCCGCCGAGGACACCCTGCGCGACGCGCTGCGGGCACGGCGGCGCGACGACGCGGCGTCCGGCGGTGCCGCGGTGGGCCCGCACCGCAGCGACCTGGTGGTGCGCCACCGGGCCAAGGACATGCCGGCGGCCCTGTGCTCCACGGGGGAGCAGAAGGCGCTGCTGATCGCCATCGTGCTGGCCAACGCCCGCCTGCTGGCGGCCGAACGGGGAGCGGCGCCGCTGCTGCTGCTGGACGAGGTGGCGGCCCATCTGGACGCCGAGCGCCGGGCCGCCCTGTTCGGGGAGATCCTGGCGCTGGGCGCCCAGGCGTGGATGACCGGCACCGACGCGGCGGTGTTCGCGCCGCTGGGGGCCGATGCCTGCCGCTTTCGCATCGAGGAGGGTCGGGCAATGCCGGAATGATCGGGCCGGGCCCGCCTCAGGACGCAAAAAAATGCGGTTTTGCGCGCCGCAACACACCATATTTGGACCGACCTCTGTTAGACTAGACCCATGGCACAGGAAGCGATGAAACCCGTCCCGCAGCAGGACGAATACGGCGCCGGCTCGATCACGGTCCTGCGCGGACTGGACGCGGTGCGCAAGCGGCCGGGCATGTACATCGGCGATACCGATGACGGCTCCGGCCTGCACCACATGGTCTACGAGGTCGTGGACAACGCCATCGACGAGGCGCTGGCCGGCTTCTGCGACACGGTGCAGGTGACACTGAACGCCGACGGCGGCGTGACGGTGCGCGACAACGGCCGCGGCATCCCCACCGACACCCACCCCGAGGAGGGTGTGTCGGCGGCCATCGTGGTGATGACCCAGCTTCACGCCGGCGGCAAGTTCAACCAGAACTCCTACAAGGTGTCGGGCGGCCTGCACGGCGTCGGCGTGTCGGTGGTGAACGCCCTGTCGGAGACGCTGGAGCTGCGCATCTGGCGCGGCGGGCGGGAGTGGTTCGTGCGCTTCCGCCACGGCGTGCCCGAGGGCGACCTGGCGGACGTGGGCGCCGCCCCGGCGGTGACGGAGGGGTCGCGGGCCGGCCAGCTCCTGACCGGTACCGAGGTGACGTTCCTGCCGTCGAAGGAGACCTTCTCCAACACGGAATTCGATTTCGCCACGCTGGAGCACCGGCTGCGCGAGCTGGCGTTCCTCAATTCCGGCGTGCGTCTGGTGCTGAACGACGCCCGCGGCGTCGAGCCCCGGGCGGTGGACCTGTTCTACGAGGGCGGACTGGAGGCGTTCGTGCAGTGGCTCGATCGCTCCAAGGTGGCGCTGCACAAGCCGGCCATCACCCTGCGGGCGGAGCGGGCGACCGAGCACGGCGGCGCCGTGGCGGTGGAGTGCGCGTTGCAGTGGAACGACAGCTACCACGAGACGACGCTGTGCTTCACCAACAACATCCCGCAGAAGGACGGCGGCACCCATCTGGCCGGCCTGCGCGCCGCGCTGACGCGGGCGGTGAACAACTACGCCAACGAATCCGGCATCGCCAAGAAGGAGAAGGTGACGCTGTCGGGTGACGATGCGCGCGAGGGGCTGACCTGCGTGCTGTCGGTGAAGGTGCCCGATCCGAAGTTCTCCAGCCAGACCAAGGACAAGCTGGTGTCGTCGGAGGTCCGGCCGATCGTGGAATCGGTGGTCGGCGAGTCTCTGGCCCAGTATTTCGAGGAGCATCCGGCCGACGCCCGGCGCGTGGTGCAGAAGGTGGTGGAGGCCGCGGCCGCCCGCGAGGCGGCGCGCAAGGCGCGCGAGATGACGCGGCGCAAGGGGGCGCTGGACATCGCCTCGCTGCCCGGCAAGCTGGCGGACTGCCAGGAGCGCGACCCCGCCGCGTCCGAACTGTTCATCGTGGAGGGCGATTCCGCCGGCGGTTCGGCCAAGCAGGGCCGCTCGCGCCAGTTCCAGGCGATCCTGCCGCTGCGCGGCAAGATCCTGAACGTGGAGCGGGCGCGCACCGACAAGATGCTGTCCTCGGCGGAGATCGGCACGCTGATCACCGCCATCGGCACCGGCATCGGCCGCGACGAGAAGGACGGCTTCGACGTCGACAAGGCGCGCTATCACAAGATCATCATCATGACCGACGCGGACGTGGACGGCAGCCACATCCGCACGCTGCTGCTGACCTTCTTCTTCCGCCAGATGCCGGAGCTGATCGACCGCGGCTATCTCTACATCGCCCAGCCGCCGCTGTACCGCGTCAAGCGCGGCAACGCCCGCGAGCGCTATCTGAAGGACGACCGGGCGCTGGAGGAGTATCTGATCGAGGCGGCGCTGGGTGACCTGACGGTGCAGCTCCCCGACGGCGGCCTGCTGGCGGGCGAGGCGCTGCGCGACCTGGTGGAGAAGGCCCGGTCCGCCCGTCCCGCCCTGGAGACGCTGGCCCGCAAGGCCGGCAGCACCATGGTGGTGGAGCAGGCGGCGGTGCTGGGCGGCCTGTCCCCCGCCCTGGCCTCCGCCGAGGACGGTGCCCGCGCCGCCGTCGCCGCGGCGGTTGCGGCGCGCCTCAACGCCCTGAGCGAGGACGGCGGCTGGCGCGGCGATGCGCTGGCCGAGGGCGGCTACGAGCTGATCCGCACCCGGCGCGGCGTCACCCACCGCCACCGCCTGGACGCCGACCTGCTGAAGAGCGCCGAGGCCCGCCGCCTGCACGCCCTGGCCGACGACCTGAAGCGCAGCTTCGCCGAGCCCGGCCGCGCCTTCGAAAAGCAGAAGGAGGTCCGCCCCCTGACCGGCCCGCTGGTCCTGTTCGACACGGTGATGGAGCTGGGCCGCCGCGGCGTGACGGTGCAGCGTTACAAGGGGCTGGGCGAGATGAACCCCGACCAGCTCTGGGAGACGACGCTGGACCCGGCCAAGCGCTCGCTGCTTCAGGTGAAGATCAACCACGCCGACCAGGCCGAGGAGGTGTTCTCCACCCTGATGGGCGACATCGTCGAACCCCGCCGCGAGTTCATCCAGGAAAACGCCCTGAAGGTGGAAAACCTGGACGTGTAAGGGAGGGACCCGCCCCGCCCGCCCGAACCTTAAGCGCTGCCCGCCTGTTGAAGTCTGCCGGTCGATACCAAACGTAACCGGCAGACCAACGGACACGCGGCCGGCCAGGGGGCCGGATACACGGCGGGAAGGAGTGCACCCATGGGCGGCTTGAGCAAGATCCTCGGCGTCATGCTGGCGAACGGAATGGGCGGCCACACCGGCCGTGGCCCCGCATTCGCCGCGGCGATGCCGCTGCTGCTCGGCAAGAAGGGCAAGAAGCTCAAAAAGAAGCACTACGGGTACGGTGCGCCCCACACGGCGGGCACCGGCATGGGGCTGACGCAGAAGGCCGGCCTCGCCGCCCTGGCCTATCTGGCCTACAAAGCCTACCAGGACAGCCGGACCACCGCGCCGACGTCGGCGCCCTCCGAACCGGGCGACCGGGCCGGCAATCCGCTGGGGGGCATATTGGATCGCCTCGGTCTCGGCGGCATCCTCGGCGGAGCGGGCGGCGGGCCGGGCGGTGGATCGGGCGGTGGCGGGGCATCCGGCGGTCTCGGCGACCGTCTGGCCGGCATCCTGCGCGGCGGCACGCCGGAGCCCGACCTGGGCGACGCCAGGGCCCTGTTGCTCATCCGCGCCATGATCACCGCGGCCAACGCCGACGGCGAGATTTCCGCCGATGAACAGGGGCGCATCCTCGCGAGCCTCGACGCCGCCGGGGCCGGCCCCGACGAACGCCGCATCGTCGAACAGGAACTGCGCTCACCCCGCCCCATGGACGACATCGTCCGCGAGGTCGGCGACCCCGACACGGCGGAGCAGGTCTATCTGGCCTCGGAGCTGGCGGTGCGCGGCGGCACGGACACCGACCGCCAGTATCTCTCCTATCTCGCCTCCCGCCTCCGCCTGCCGGACGATCGCCGGCGGGACCTGGACGCGGTGGTTCAGTCGTTCGAAGGACCGGGCTGAGGCGGTGCGTCGCCGCCCCGCCCAAAGAAAAGCCGGACCGAAACGGTCCGGCGAGTTCCCTGGGTACGTGCTGAACCTTGCATATGGGGTGCCGCGGGCGGGCTGCCATCCCCTCCGGGATTCATAGGCGGAAAGTCGGATGTTGCGCATTTTCCGAGGAACGGAAAGTTTTTATGCCGATGTTGTCGGCAGCGGCGGCCGCGGCTAGGGTCCGCCCATTCGATGGGTTGCAATACAGGTTGGACGCTTCTTAGCTCACTGGGCTCGCCGGTCTCCGGCGAGCCCTTTTCTTTTGGGGCGCCGGTCACCGGCGCAGCGGCGTCCAATCGGTGGGCGGGGTGGCGTCGGCGGGGCGTGCGCCGGGCGGCGGCGGATCGAAGCCGGCAAGGGAGCGCCAGGGCTGGCCGGTCAGCCGGCTGGTCGCAAAGAACGGCGTGACCTGCAGGTCTGCGGCGTCCACCACCATGCGGCGCCCCGTGGGGAACAGCGGCGCGCCGCCCTCGATCACCACGGTCCGGGCCAACCCGTCGGGTCCGGTGCGCACCTCCCCGATGTTGCCCAGGATGTGCCGGCCGTCGGGCGACAGGACCATGATGCTGGTCAGCACCGGCGGGCCATATTGGGCGGCGGTGGCCGTGGCGGGTGGCCGGTCGGCGCCGGCACAGCCGGCGAGCCCCGCGGCGCAGGCCAGCAGCACCGGCGCGAGACGGGCGGAAACGGTCGGGGGCGGGCGGCGCCGGCGCATGGCGGGTCCTCCGGTGGCGGGAACGGATGCCGGAGTCAACGGCCAAGGCCGCGCCGGGTTGCCGCCGCGTGCGGGGTACCGCCGGAGCGTCGGCCGGGTCAGACGGCGCGGCGCGCCGCCAGCGCGCGGGCCCGCGCCTCGACGATGCTGGTGCGCAGGCTGCTGTCGGTGACGGTGGTGTAGCCCTCGGTGGTGCTGATGCTCTGGTGGCCGAGCAGGCGCTGGACGAAACGGATGTCGACCCCGTTCTCCAGAAGCTGCGTCGCCGCGGTGTGGCGCAGCATGTGGGGGGTGATGCGCCGCTCCAGCCCCGCGGCCTCGCCGGTGCGGCGCACCAGCAGGCGGATGTGGGCGGCGTCGGCGGGGCCGCCGGACGCGGTGATCAGCAGCCGGTCGTGCCCCGGTGCCCGCGCCGCCCGCGCCGCCAGGTACGACTCCACCAGCGCGACCGTCACCGGGTCCGGCAGGAAGACACGGCGCTGCCGGCTGCCCTTGCCGTTGACCGTGAGCACCCCGGCGCCACGGTCCAGGTCGCCGAGCCGCACCGCCGCCAGTTCCCCCACCCGCAGCCCGGTGCACAGCAGCAGCTCCACCGCCACCAGGGCGGTCAGCGAGTCGGCACCGGCCCGCGCCGCCGCCTTCCGGACCTTGGCCTCGGTCGGCCGCCCGGCGATCCCCGCCCCGGCGGCGGCGGCACGCAGCAGGGCCGCCATCTCCTCTCCCGTCAGGCTGCGCGGCAGGCGGCGCGGCAGACGGATGCGGGCGTCCAGGCGGTGAAAGGGACTGACGGCGATGACCTCGTCCAGCTCCAGCCAGCGGAACATCACCTTGAGGCTGGCAAGGCGCCGCTTGACGCTGGTCTCCTTCAGCCGGCGCGCCTCGAACAGATGGGTGAGGTAACGCCGCAGCGCCGGCCGGTCGACCGCCGCCGCCGCCGTCTCCGGCCCGATGAAGCGCGTGAACTCCCGCAGGTCGATGGCGTAGGCGCGCAGGCTGTGCGGCGACAGGTTCTTGACCCGGCAGTGGTTCAGGAAATCGGCGCAGGCCTGCTGAACGTTCATGGGACGGTCATCGCGATGGTTCGCATACGCAGGTATGGCTACCCCGTTCGCGCCGTTCTTGCAAACAGGGAGCACCGGAGCAGAACATCGACGGATGAAGGGCCGGGCGGCGGGAAAGCCTGTTGCAGACCCTCAGGGTCCGGGTTACATAGGGGGCCGGAGAGGTGTCGTCCGCGTAGCTCAGCAGGATAGAGCACAGGATTCCTTGTTTAACAACTGGGCGTTGCAATCGGAAACGGTGCAACGGATCTGCTCAAAGTCGGGGAACGCTACGGCGCGCGTGCGCCTTGCCAATCCCGAGCCAAGCCCCTGCCAAGGGGAAGGTGTAGAGACTGGATGGGCAGCGCCTAAGGGCCTTCAGCGCCTAAGGTGAAGGGACAGTCCAGACCACGAACGCCCGCAAGGGCGGCGGTGAAAGCCGAAGTGGTATGAATCCTGGGGCCGTGGGTTCGAATCCCGCCGCGGACACCAATCTCCTCCTCCGATCCGCTCCCCGACACCGTGTCATCACGCAACCGGTCCGCATGGGCGCACCGGGTTTGCGGTGACGCGTTCGCCGCCCGGTTCTCCCGCGGCCGGCCGCCGGCGTCACATTTGCCGCTCACAAAACCTTCATCGACCAAATATTTGCCGACCATCTTCCCGTCCTCGCCCAAAAGTAACTTGTGAACCCAGGATTTTTATGAATAATCGCCATCGACAAGGATGGTGTGTACTTTTTATTACGCTTGTTATGCGTTTTTTTGTTCGCCTCCGCCAGCGACAGGAACGGAGTTGTGCAATGCTCGCCCGCCTCTCGACTAAATTGTCGGCGCTTTTCCTTTGCATATGCCTCGCCATGACGGCCGCTTCGCCGGCGGTTGCGCAGGACAAGGTCGTGCGCCTGACGTCGCTCGACTGGCCGCCCTTCAGCGGTGACGCCCTGAAGGACAAGGGCGCGGCGGTGGCGGTGGTGCGGGCCGCCTTCGCCGCGGTCGGTCACGAGGTGAGCGTGAGCTTCTACCCCTGGAACCGGGCCGTGACGCTGGCCAGGGAAGACAGCGGCATCCGCGGGTATTTTCCGGAGTACGCCGGGGCGGAGGTCGAACGTGACTTCATCCTGTCGGTTCCGCTCGGCACCAGCCCCCTGGGCTTCGCCGAACGGGTGGACGCACCGGTCACCTGGACCGGACTGGACGATCTCGCGAACGCGCGAATCGGTGTCGTCGACGGCTACGTCAACACCGAGGACCTCGACGCCCGCATCGCCGACGGCCGGCTGACCGCCGACCGGGCGAACAGCGACGCCACCAACCTGAAGAAGCTGGCGGCGGGTCGCATCGACCTGGCGGTGATCGACCGCGCCGTCATGACCGACCTTCTGCGCACCAACCCCGACCTGAAGGCGCTGGCGGCGGGCCTGCGTTTCAACGCCCGGCCGCTGGAGGACAAGACCCTGCACATCGCCTTCCGCAAGGGGGCGGAGGGTGAGGCGCTGGCCCGCCTGTTCGCCGAAGGGCTGTCGAAGATCGACGCCGCGGCGATTCTCTCGACCGCCCTGGGGAGTTGACCGGCCGCGATCGGACCGTTGATCGCCCGCCGAACCGGCAAGGAGAGTGGGATGATTCGCCTTTATCGCCGCAGCCTGACCGCGCATGTGATCGTGCCGATCGCGGCGCTCCTGGTCGCCATCGCCCTGTGCGCGACGGCCGCCGCCGTGTGGGCGACCATGACCAGCGCCCGCGACGCCCTGGACGAGCGGGCCCGGATGACCGTCACGGCGCTGGGCGGCGGGGCCGGCGAAGCGCTGTGGAACATGGACTCGTCCGCCGCGAAGGCGCTGCTGGCGGCGCTGGCCGCCGACCCCGACTATGTCGGCAGCGCCATCCGCGACGCCAGGGGGGCGGCCTTCGCCACCGACGGCACGATCAGGGGGGCCGCCGCCGAGGGCATCGTCTCCCGCACCCTTCCCCTCCTGCGCAACGACGGCGGCACGATCGCCACGATCGGTGAGATCGAACTGCGTCTGAACACCCGGCGCATCGAGCGGCAGAGCATGGACAACGCGCTGGCCATCGCGGCGGGCGCCCTGGTGGCGCTGCTGGCCGTCTGCGGCACCCTGCTGGTCATCGTGCGCGGCGTCACCCGCCCGATCTCCCGCATGACCGAGGCGATGCGGGCGCTGGCGGACGGCCGCACCGACATCGCGGTGCCCGATGTCCGGCGCGAGGACGAGGTCGGCCATATGGCCGGGACGCTGGCGGTGTTCCGGACCCACGCCCTGGAAAGGCGCCGGCTGGAGGACGAGCAGGTCCGCCTGCGCGACGAGGCCGAGCGCCAGCGGCGGGCGATGCTCGAAGCGATCGCCGGCCGGTTCGACCGGGACGTCGGCCAACTGCTGGCCGGGGTGACCGGAACCGTCGGGGCCATGAGCGAGTCGGTGTCGGACGTGGCCATGAGCGCCGCCGACAACGCGACGATGAGCGGCATGGTGGCGCAGACCTCCGGAGAGGTCAGCGCCAACGTCCAGACGGTCGCCGCCGCGGTGGAGGAACTGGAGGCGTCGATCCGCGAAATCTCGGCGCAGGCCCAGTCCGCCCACGCGGAATCGGAAAGCGCCAGCCGCGAGGTCGGCGGCACCATGGAGCTGATGAACGAACTGGTGGGACGGGCCGACAAGATCGGCAATGTGGTCACCCTGATCTCCAGCATCGCCGGCCAGACCAATCTGCTGGCGCTCAACGCCACCATCGAGGCGGCGCGCGCCGGCGAGGCCGGGAAGGGCTTCGCCGTCGTCGCCACCGAGGTGAAGAACCTGGCGGGCCAGACGGCCAAGGCGACGGAGGAGATTTCCGGCCTGGTCAGCGGCATCCAGAGTTCCACCGGTACCGCCGCCGCCCGCATCGGCGACTTCGTGACGGTGATCGGCCGCCTGAGTTCCATCAGCGCCTCCATCGCCGCCGCGGTCGAGCAGCAGAGCTCTGCCACCGCCGAGATCGGCCGCGCCGTCCAGCAGGCGGCCAACGGGACCGAACGGCTGCGCGGCGCCGTCCAGGACGTCGCCGCATCGGCTCAGGGCAACGGCGAGGCAGCCGGCCGCCTGCGGGAGGGCATCGGCGAACTGCAGCGCAGCGTCCGCGAGGTGGGAGAGCAGGTGGACCGCTTCGTCGCGCAGATCGCGGCGGACTGAACACCGCGCCCCGGTCCTGCGGGTGCCGGGATGGTGGCGGCGGTGACGCCGCCGCCCGAAAACCTTCATCCAACCGTCACCGGGGGAGTCGCCGGCACCCCTTACGGTGGAGGGCCGTTGTTTCCGACCAGAGGGTGTCGTTCGCATGGGCCGGCTGACCGACGATGAGTGCCTGGACATTGTCGAGGACGATGGTCCCGATGGTGTTGCGGACGGCGGCCGGCCCGCTCCGGGCACGAGGAACGGCGGCGGGCGGTGCTGGCGCATCCTGCTGGTGGACGACGATGAGGCCGTCCACAGCGCCACCGCCTTTTCCCTGACCGGTACGGAGATCCTCGGCCGGCGGCTGGAGCTGGTTCACGCCCTGTCGGGGGGGGAGGCGCTCGACCTGCTGCGCCGCGACGGCGATTTCGCCGTCATCCTGCTGGACGTGGTGATGGAAAGCGCCGACGCGGGGCTGCAACTGGTCCGCCGTGTCCGCGAAGAACTCGGCCTCTCCCTGCCCCGGATCATCCTGCGCACGGGGCAGCCGGGATACGCGCCGGAACTGACGGTCATCCGCGACTACGACATCAACGACTACCGCACCAAGGCGGAGATGACGCGGGCCCGTCTGCTGACCTCCCTGCATGCGGCGTTGCGCACCTACAGCCACATCCAGGCGCTGGAAGCCAGCCGCCGCGGGCTGGAGCAGATCATCGGGGCGTCGGCCGAACTGTTCCGCCACGCCTCCCTCCGGGCGTTCTGCGACGGCGTCCTGACGCAGATCGCCGGTCTGCTGGACATCGACGCCCGCGGCCTGGTGATCGCCCGCATGCAGGCGGGATCGGCCGGCCCCCGGAGCGGCGATCCGCTGATCCTGGCGGCAGCCGGCCCCCACCGCGACCTGTCCGGACGCCCGCTGGCCGAGGTGCCGGACGAGGTCCTGAAGGCGTTGCTGCGCACCGCGCTGGAACGGCGGAGCAGCGTGTTTCATCCGGACGCCACGGTCCTTCACATCGGCGGCCGCAGCGGCGACGATCTCGCCGTCTATCTGGCCACCGAACGGCCGCCGGACCCGATCGACCGGAAGCTGCTGGATGTGTTCTCCTCCAACGTGGCCCTCGGTTTCGACAACGTGTCGCTCCTCGACGGCATACGGCGGATGGCCTTCTTCGATTCGGTGACCCGTCTGCCCAACCGCGCCTCCTTTCTCGACGCGGTCGATCAGGGGCTGTCGCAACGGTCCGGCACCGCGGGGTGCCTGATGGTGCTGCTGATCGATCTCGATCATTTCCAGGCCCTGAACGACGGCCTCGGCCATTCCATCGGTGACGACCTGCTGGTGGCGGTCGCCGAACGCCTGGGCGGGGTTCTGCCCGCATCCGCGCTCCTCAGCCGGATCACCGGCGACACCTTCGGCGTGCTGGCCGCGCTGCCCGACGGCACGGCGGCGCGCCGTCTGATCGGGGCGGTCGAACAGGTCTTCGCGGGACCGTTCCTGCTGGACGGTCACCCCATTGCCATCGGGGCATCCGGCGGCTACGCCCTCGACGACGGCGGAACGGACGCCCACCGTCTGTTCCGGCGGGCGGGCATGGCGCTGAAGGCCGCCAAGCGCGAGGGCCGCGGCCGCGTCCTGGCGTTCGACCCGACCATGGAGGCCACCCTCCGCGATCGCCTGTCGCTGGTGAGGCGAATCCCCGAAGCCCTGGAGACGGGACAGTTCTCCCTGGTGTTCCAGCCACAGGTGCGGTTGTCGGAAGGGTCCGTAACGGGAGCGGAAGCGTTGCTGCGCTGGCGACACCCCGATGGCGGCTCGGTGCCTCCCGATCGTTTCATCCCCGTGGCCGAGGATTCCGGACACATCCTGCGGCTGGGGGAATGGGTGTTGCGGCAGGCGTGCGAGCACCAGGCCCGCTGGCGCGACGGCGCCGTGGGCCGGTTGCGCATCGCCGTGAACGTATCGGTGCGCCAGTTGCGCGACGGCCACGCCGTGGGTGCGGCCGAGCGCGCGCTGGCCGCCAGCGGCGCCGATCCCGCCGACATCGAGCTGGAGATCACCGAAAGCCACGCGATGGAGAACGACCAGGTTCTGGCCTCCGCCAGGGCCTTGCGCGACATGGGGTTCAGCATCGCGATCGACGATTTCGGCACGGGGCACTCCTCGCTGTCGCGCCTGCAGCAGCTTCCGGCTTCGTTGCTGAAGATCGACCGCTCCTTCGTGCGCGACATCGACCGCCGGCGGGAAAACCGCAGCATCGCCGCCGCCATCGTGAAGATGGGGCACGCCTTCGGACTGGACGTTCTGGCGGAGGGGGTGGAGGTGCCGGCCCAGGAGGAGGTGCTGCGGGCGCTCGGCTGCGACGCCGTGCAGGGGTTTCTCTATGCGCCCCCGCTGCCCGCCGACGCGTTCGAGCGCTGGCTGCTGAACGGCGGTCCGAACACGCCGGCGGCGGTCATGCAGGCTGCACCGGCCGGCGGACACTGACGGCGGCGGCGCTCCACCCGTCATCGTCGCCGTCACCGCCGTCCGGCCCGGCACCGTGCAGCGGTGCCGTCACCGGCAGGCGCATGGTGAACCGCGTCCCGACGCCGGGGGTGCTGGTCACCGCGATGGTCCCGCCCAGCACGCTGGTGACGATCGCGTAGACGATGTGGAGCCCCAGGCCGCTGCCCCCGCTGCCGAGCCGGGTGGTGAAGAACGGATCGAAGATCCGCGGCAGCACCGCCGGCGCGATGCCCGCCCCGTTGTCCTCGACGATCAGCGTGACGCGGCCGTCCTCGTCCGGCGGCTCGGTGGCGATGCGCAGGACCGCCGCGGCCCTCTCTCCTCCGGCCGCCGCCGCGTCGAAGCCATGCAGCACCGCGTTGGTCATCAGGTTGGTCAGCACCTGCCCCAGCGCCCCGGGGTAGCTGTCCATGGTGACGCCGGCGGCCGGTTCCAGGGCGAAGGTGACGCCGCTGCGCTTGTGGGCGGGTTGCACCATCGCCGCCACCTCGGCGCACAGCTCGTCCAGGGTGAAGGCGCGCCGCTGCTCGCTGGTCTGATCCACCGCCACCCTCTTGAAGCGGCTGATCAGGTCCGCCGCCCGCAGCAGGTTGGCGGTCAGCAGCCGGCCGGCGGTGGCCAGGGACTGCGAATGCTCGCGCAGCGCCGACCGGCGCAGCTCCCGCCCGTCCAGGGTCCGCGTGAAGGCGTCGATCCGTTCGACCAGGGTGGTGGCGACGGTCAGGCCGTTGCCGAGCGGGGTGTTGATCTCGTGCGCGATGGTGGCCACCATGCCGCCCAGCCCGGCCAGCCGTTCGGCGCGCACCAGTTCGTCCTGCGCCTGCCTCAGCGTGTCGAGCGCGGCGCGGAGTTCGCGCGTCCGTTCCGCGACCCGGCGTTCGATCTCCTCCATCTGGCCGGACTGCCGTTCGATGAAGCGCAAGCGCTCGGCCGCGTGCTCCTTCAGGACGGCCAGGGCCGCCACCATCCGGCCGATCTCGTCGGGGTGCGGGGCCACGGGGATGGCGACGTCGGTCCGGCCGGCGGCCAGCGCCGTCAGGCTGGCGGTGACGCTGCGGATGGGCGCCGTCACCTCCCGGATGATGTACGCAAGCACACCGCAGACCACCAATGACACGCCGAACCCGATCAGGCCGATCGCCCGGGCGCGTGACCGCGCGACCGCTTCCCCGTGCGCCGTGGTCAGGGCAAGTTCCAGCGTGCCGATCCGCTCGTCGGCCCCGTCGGGTCCCGCGGCCGCCCGGACCAGCGGCTGACTCTCCACGATCACATCCACGGCGGGTGCGAACGGGGTGCCGAGTGCCACGAGGAGCCGGCCATCGGCCAGCAGGACCCGCGCCCCGATGAAGGCAGGGTCTCCCGCCATCGGCGCCAGCAGGACGCCCACCCCGGCCCGGTCCAGGTTCCACACCGCCTCCGCCGCGCCGCCGGCCAGCAGCGCGACGGTCTGGCGCGCCCGATCGCTCAGCGCGTCCCGCGCGTCGCGCACGGAGACGTCGATGGCGGCGTACGTCGCCACCAGAACCGCCGGCAGCAGCGGCGCCAGCACCAGCAGCAGGGTGCGGATCATCAGGCTTCGCGACAGGGGATTCCCCGCGCCGATCCCCGTCAGCGTCACCGCTGGTCGCGCCGGGCGAGGATCGCCGGACGGGACGGCGTCACGGCAAGCCGGCCGGCGGCGGCGATCACGGTGCGAAAGAGTATGTCGCGCATGACAGCCCCCGTTCCGAGAATGGTCCCGGAGACAGGGGTAGCAGTCCTGGGCGGCAACTCCGCGAACGATTGGTTACGTTTTCCCGAGATCGGGAGCCCGGCGTTACGCCGGCTCTCCCGTGCGCCGCGCCGGGCCGCCGCGCCCGCGGCCGCCGTGGGGGGCGGGCTGGCGGCGGTGCTGCGCCTGGGGCTGCGGCCGGCCGCCCTGGGGCTTCTTGCGCGGCGGCTGGCTGCCGGCCCGGGCGGCCATGCGGTGCAGGTTGGCCACGGCGTCGGCGTGGAAGCCGTGCTCCTCCTGCACCGGCACGGCGCGGCGGATGGCCTTCTCGATGGCCCGCAGGTTGCCCACCTCCTCGGCGTCGCACAGGGACAGGGCGATGCCGTCCTGCCCGGCGCGCGCCGTACGGCCGATGCGGTGGACGTAGGATTCCGGCTCGTTGGGCAGGTCATAGTTGATGACGTGGGTGATGCCGTCCACGTCGATGCCGCGCGCCGCGATGTCGGTGGCGACCAGCGCCCGCACCCGGCCCTCGCGGAAATCGGTCAGGGCCCGCACCCGGGCGGTCTGCGACTTGTCGCCGTGGATCGCCTCGGCCCCCAGTCCGGCCTTGCGCAGGTGCTCGGCCACGCGGTCGGCGCCGTGCTTGGTGCGGGCGAAGACGATGGCGCGCTCCACGCCGGGCTCGCGCAGCAGTTCCACCAGCAGCGGCCGCTTGTCGGCGCGCTCGACGAACAGCACGCGCTGCTCGATCCGGTCGGCGGTGGTGGCGGGGGGCGCCACCTCGACGCGGGCGTGGTCGGACTTCAGCAGGCCACGCGCCAGGCCGGCCACCTCGTCGGGCATGGTGGCCGAGAACAGCAGGGTGTGGCGCTCCGCCGGCACCTTTTCCATGATCTTCCGGATCGCCGGGGCGAAGCCCATGTCGAGCATGCGGTCCGCCTCGTCCAGCACCAGCACCTCCACCGTGTCCAGGCGGATGTGACCCTGGGCGATGAGGTCGAGCAGGCGGCCCGGAGTCGCCACCAGGATGTCGACGCCGCGCGCCATGGCGGCCACCTGCGGGCTCTGCCCGACGCCGCCGAAGATCACCGTGCGGCGCAGCGGCAGGTGCCGCCCGTAGGTCCCGAATCCGTCGGAGATCTGCAGCGCCAGCTCACGCGTCGGCGCCAGGATCAGCGCGCGGGTGGTGCCGCGGACGGTGCGCTTGCGCACGGTCATCAGGCGCTGGAGGATGGGCAGGGCGAAGGCGGCGGTCTTGCCGGTGCCGGTCTGCGCCAGGCCCAGCACATCCCGCCCTTCGACAAGGTGCGGAATGGCCTGCGCCTGGATGGGGGTGGCGGTGGTGTAGCCTTCTTCGGCCACGGCGTTCAGCAGCGGCTCGATCAGGCCGAGAGTCGCGAATTCGGTCATTCTCTTCTGTTCCGTGACGCCCGCGGTGGCGGGCGGAGGCGACCGAAACGCGAAACGCACCGGATCGGCGCCGACGGGATCGGTCTCGCGCCGGTCCGGCGCAGGATGGGTGCCGCGCGAATCGCGGCCGACGGCGCCACACATAAGCGACCCGGCAGCCGGACGCAAGGATCGCACGCGGTGGCGCCCGCTCCGGCGACCCCGGCGGCCCGGCGCGCGACGGCCGCGCACCCCGCGAAAACCGCCCGTAAAGGTGTTGAAAAGGCGCATGGCCTCAGCCATAAGACTGGCGCCTAACATTCGTATCGTGCGGCATAACTTTATTGCAATGCGGTTACAATCTCTGGCCGCGCATGGCCGGCGCGGGCCGGTGTCCGGATCACGGGTCCACACACGCGAGGGAACCATGGACTTTCAAGCGCGCACCACCCCCGACGCCATCGAGGCGCGCCTGTCCGGCCGGCTCGAGTTCACCGACCACGACCGCCTGCGCGACCTGCTGGACCTGCTGAACGGCCCGGGCGCCCGGCGGTTCGTCGCCGACCTGTCCGGGCTGGACTTCATCGACTCCGCCGGGCTGGGGATGCTGCTGATCCTGCACGAGGAATGCGAATCGCGGGGCATCGCCCTGGTGGTGCGCGGCCCGCGCAACGAGGTGCGCCGCAGCATCGACCTGGCCCGTATCGGCGAGGTCCTGACCATAGAGTACTGACCCCCACCATCGCGTCTTCGCCGGAGGGAGGCCGATGGCGCCACCGCTCGCGGGCAGCCGGGTGCTCATCGTCGATGCCGAGGAGTCCAGCCGGGTCATGCTGGCGGGGCTGGTGGTGCGTGCCGGCGTCGATGCCATCGCCTTTGCCGGCGACGGCGAGGAGGGGCTGCGCAAGGTCCTGCGCTTCCGCCCCGATCTGGTGCTGCTCGACGTGCGCATGCCGCGCATGGACGGGCTGGAGATGTGCCGGCGGCTGCGTCGCGATCTGGGGGAAGCCACCCTTCCCGTGCTGTTCCAGACCCCTGCCGACGGCGACGCCGATCCGGCGCACTGCTTCGAGGCCGGCGGCAGCGACGTCATCGCCAAGCCGATCCGCCCCGGCGAGTGCATCGCGCGCGTGCGTCACCACCTGGAAAAGCGCGCCCTGTTCGAGGAGCTGTCCTCCTTCCGCCGGCGGGTCGAGGCCGAGCTGACCCAGGCGCGCACCCTGCAGCTTTCCCTGGTTCCGGAGCGGCGGCACCTGGAGGCCGCCGGTGCGCGCTATGGGCTGGCCATCGAGTCCCATTTCGAAACGTCGTCGGAGCTGGGCGGCGACCTGTGGACGCTGCGGCCGCTCGACGACACGCGCATCGCCGTGATGATCGCCGACTTCACCGGCCACGGCGTCACCGCCGCCCTCAACACCGTGCGCCTGCACACGCTGATCGACCGCATTCCCCTGGACGCCGGCGACCCGGCCGGCTGGATGATGGCGCTCAACGCCGCGCTGAAGGCGACCCTGCCGGTCGGCCAGTTCGCCACCGCGTTCCTCGGCATCATCGACGTGGCGGCCGGCACCCTGACCGGCGTCGGCGCCGGTTCCCCCAACCCGGCCCTGTGGCTGCCCGACGGCTCGGTGCGGCTGCTGGAGTCCTCCGGATTGCTGCTGGGGGTGTCGCGCAAGGCCAGCTACGTCTCCCGCACCGTCGCCCTGCCGCCCGGCGCCGCCCTGTTCCTGTACAGCGACGCCCTGATCGAATGCGGCGGCCCCGCCGGCATCGGCCAGCAGGCGGTGCCGCTGCTGGTGGGCGCTGCCATGGCCGGGGCTCCCGGCCGGCCGCTGCACCACGTGCTGGACCGGGTGTTCGGCGGCCGCCCGCGCCCGCTCGCCGACGATCTGACGGCCGTGTGGATCACCCGTCTTTGACACGAACCGGCCGCCGCCGCCGCCACGCGACGCTTCCCGCCGGCCCGCGCTTGCGTCTAGGATGCGCCCCGATCGACCCCTCGGCGGAGCCTGCCATGTCCGAGTCCTGTCCCGCCCATCTCGTGGCGCTGGCCCAGCGCCTGGCCGATGCCGGTGCGGCGGTGATCCGCCGCTATTTCCGCACGCCCGTCGCGGTGGACGACAAGGAGGACCGCTCGCCGGTCACCGTGGCCGACCGGGAGGCGGAGCGCATGATCCGCACCATCATCGAGGCGCAGCGTCCCGACGACGGCATCTTCGGCGAGGAGTTCGGCACCCGCAACCTGGACGCCGAGTACGTGTGGGTCATCGACCCCATCGACGGCACCAAGTCGTTCATCGTCGGACGCCCGATCTTCGGCTCGCTGATCGCGCTGCTGCGCAACGGCACGCCGGTGCTGGGCATCATCGACCAGCCCATCGTCGGCGACCGCTGGATCGGCGTCGCCGGCCGGCCCACCACCCACAACGGCCAGCCGGCGAAGGTCCGGCCCTGCCCCGGCGGGCTGGCCGCGGCGATGGTCGGCACCACCGGCCCCGACCTGTTCCCCGGCGACACGCTGGCCGCCTTCCGCCGCGCCGCCGGCGCCGCCAAGGTGACGGTGTACGGCGGGGACTGTTACACCTACGGCCTGCTGGCATCGGGCTATTACGACCTGGTGGTCGAGGCGGGGCTGAAGCTGTACGACTTCGCGGCCCTGGTCCCGGTGGTCACCGGGGCCGGCGGCGTCATGACCGACTGGGACGGCCGTCCGCTGGACCGCACCTCCGACGGACGGGTGATCGCCGCCGGCGATCCGCGCACCCACCGCGAGGCGCTGGCCGCACTGGCCGGCTGACACCGCCCGCCGAACGCCGATCACCGAACGAGCGCAGCCGACAAACGACCGCACCATGCCATCCGTCCCCGTGTCCCGCCCCGCCCGCCCCATCCTCGACGGCCTGTCGCCCAAGGTGCATGGACTATTGCAGTCCATGGCCGGCCGGGTGGCGGCGGGTGCCAATTGGATGGTGCGCAAGAAGACGCTGTGCGACCTGATGCTGGGGCTGGACTCGTTCTTCTCCATGACGCCCGGGGAGCGCCGCGCCGCCATCGGGCGGGCGCCGGACGCCGACGAACCCGACGACGCCGGACCGGCCGAGCCCTTCGCCGGGCTGCTGCCCACCTACGTCGGCGCCATTCTGGAGCACCTGGGCGAGGAGCGGGTTGCCGGCCCCGAACAGGCCGCCATCTATCTCCTCTCGATCCAGCCCGAACACACCGGGGCCGCCGAGGCGTGGATGCAGCTCGACCCGCGGCACGAGAAGGCGGTGCGCCGCATCATGCGCCAGGACCGCCGCTACGCGGCCCTGATGACGCTCCTGTCGGAGCACGACCGCAGCACCCCGTCCCCCCGCGACACCGCCGCCGGGGCCGACGAAGCCATGCAAGGAGAACCCCGATGACGGCCATCGCCAAACCGGAGACGCCCGTCTTCGACACCGCTCCCGACGACCTGAAGCCCGTCCTGGAAAGCCTCGCCGACGCGCTGGCCGGAGAGGAGGACTGGGCGCTGCGCAAGGACGCCCTTCTGGAGGTGCTGATGGCGGTCGACGGCATGACCGCCCTGTCGCCGGCCCAGCAGACGGCGCTCGCCCGCATCATGGAACAGGTCGAGGCGGGCACGCTGAGCGAGGAGGAGGCCGAACGCACCCTCTCCGCGCTCACCGCCGGGGAGACCCCGGCGGCCGACGGCGAGGCCAGCCCGCCCCCGGACCTGCTGCCCATGTTCATCGGTGCCATCCTGGAACGGCTGGACGAACCCCGCATCACCTGCGCCGAGCAGGCGGGATTCTACCTGCTGTCGGTCCAGCCCGAACACGTGGAGGCGGCCGAGACCTGGCTGGAGAGCGACGAGAACCACATGCAGGCGTTCCAGGCCCTGCTGGACGAGGACCGCGCCTTCGCCGCCCTGTTCGACCTGCTGATGGCCGGCGACGACGGGGACTTCGACGACGACGACGCGGATGATGATGACGATGACGATGACGACGGCATGATGTTCGAACTGCCCGATGCCGCCAACGACGACGTCCCCGACCCCAAGGGCCGGCAATGACCCCGACGCCCGTTCATCCCCCGGCCAACTCGGTCTATGCCGACCTGGACGCGGTGATCCGCGCGCAGGTGGACACCATCGTCGACCGAGTCGCCGCCGGGGCGAACTGGAAGGTCCGCAAGAAGTCGCTGCTCGACGTGCTGACGGCGCTGGAAGCCCTGGCGACGATGCCGCAGGAGAGCCGGGAGGCGCTGTTCCGCCGCCTGGCGGAGCTGGACGGACGCGCGCCCGCCGATCCGCCGGCAGACGACGAAGCGGAAGCAGCGGACGCCGATACCGGGGTCGGTGCGCCGCGCCCGGAAGCCCTGGTGCTGTTCTACGCCGGCGCCGTCCTGGAACGGCTGGAGGAGACGCAGATCACCGGCCCCGAACAGGCGCTGATGTACACCCTGTCCATCCACCCGGAACACGGGCAGTCGGTGATCGACTGGATGAACGCCGATATCCGCAACGCCAAATCCCTGAAGAAGACCATGAAGGCCGACCGCACCTACCGCGCGCTGATGCGCACCATCGACCGGGCGGTGGCCGACGCGCCGGACGGGGTGGAGGAGGCGCAGGCATAGGCGCCGCCCGGTGGGTGGCGGCGGCGGCATGATGACGTCCGTCACGCGCCGACCATGAAACCCGCCACCGCCCCGCCTAGGCCTCCCGGTCGGCCCAGCTTTGCAGGGCGCGCAGCCGCGGGGTTTTCTTGGCCTGATGCTCACCCATGCGGGCGAGCATGCGCCCGAGTGCTTCCACCGCTTCGGGCAGGTAGGGGCCCTTGTTGAGCATGACGCACTCTGCCCGCGCGGCCATGGCGGCGTCGGTCATCTCGCCGCGCGAGGGCAGGCCCTTCTTGACCAGGTTCTCCAGCACCTGGGTGGCCCAGATCACCGGCACGTGCGCCGCCTCGCACAGCCACAGCAGCTCCTCCTGCATTTCCGCCAGGCGCTCGAAACCCAGCTCCACCGCCAGGTCGCCGCGGGCGATCATCACGCCGAAGGGCTGGCGGCCCATGCCGTGCACGATCAGTTCGGGCAGATTGCGCACGGCAAGCGGCGTCTCGACCTTGGCAATCAGTCCGATGCGGTGCGCGTCGGGACGGCGGCGAGCCAGTTCCTCCTGCAGCCGCTCCACGTCGGACGGGCGCTGCACGAAGCTGTAGCCGATGAGGTCGGCGTGGGCTGCGACGAAGTCCAGGTCCTCCAGATCCTTGGGCGTCAGCGGGTCGAGGGGGAGCGGCGTGTCCGGCAGGTTGACGCCCTTGTCCACCGCCAGGCGGGTTCCCCGCAGCCGGGCGCGCTCCACCGCCAGCCAGGCGCCGTCCGGGCCGGTCTCCGCCACCGTGCCGCCCAGCTTGCCGTCGTCGAGGAAGACGCGGTGACCGGGCCGCAACTGGCCCACCACCTCCGGCAGGGACAGGGTCGCCCAGGCCCGGGTGGCGGTCCCGGCGTCGGCCGGCGGCTGCACGGCCAGGAACAGGCGGTCGCCGTGCTTCAGGCGGTGCTGCCCCTCGGGCAGGCCGACGGCGGCGGTGCGCAGCTTCGGCCCGCCCAGGTCCATCAGCACGGTGAGCCGCCGCCCCGCCGCGGCCTCGGCGGTGCGCAGGTGGGCGATCATGGCGGACCACGCCGCCGCGTCGTCGTGGGCGCAATTGATGCGCACGGCGTCGGCGCCGCTTGCCACGAGGCGGGCCAGCAGCGAGGGGTCGGCCGCCGCCTCCGACGGCAGGGTGACCAGGATGCGGCCTCGCCGCCCCGCCGGCGGCCGGCCGAACAGGGCGCCGGTGTGCAGGTCGAGCAGGCGGCCGCCGCGGAAGAAGGCGCGCGCGCCCGGAAAGGCCGGCCCCTGATCCCCTTCCAGGCGGGCCAGCGCGGCGATGACGGCGTCGAGGTTGGCCAGCACGCGACCTTCCAGCCGGCCCAGCGACGACAGGCCCCACGGCGACAGGGCCGTCTGCAGCCCCCGCAGGTCGCGCCGGCGCAGCGCCAGGTAATGGGCCAGGTTCAGCAGCGACGGCCGGGCGGCGCGGCGCAGGCCGGGCCGCCAGCGATCGAACCGCACCGCCCCTTCCGCGGCCACGTCCGCCCGCAGGCTGCGCAGCAGGTCGAGAAGGGCGGCGGGCGTGGTCGGGGCGGTGGGGACGGTCATTGCGGGCTCTCCGTTCGGTCACGCGGCGTCAACAGGCCGCAGCCGCCCGCCGCACCGGACTTTGCGCTTGATCGACGGGCGTATGAGGCAATCTATCGGAGACGTGTGAACCTTTCATGGATGAGCCCGACCGCCCATGCGCCGCACCCTCGCCGCGACCCTGGCCGCCGCCGTCCTGTCCCTGACCGTGGCTGCGGCCCCGGCACCGGCACCGGCCGCCGCCGATCCCGTGCACGCGCTCCGCCAGTTCGGCGAGCCGGAGTTCGGGCCGGACTTCACCCATTTCCCGCACGTCAACCCCGACGCGCCCAAGGGCGGCGAGATCATCATCGGCTCCAACTTCCCGGCCACCTTCGACAGCCTGAACACGGTGATCCTGCGCGGCGTCAAGCCGCGGCACATGGGGCTGATCGCCGACCCGCTGATGGTGGGGTCGGGGTGGGAGCTGGACGCCGCCTACGGCCGGCTGGCCGAAAGCGTCGCGGTGGCCGAGGACCGCAGCGAGGCGGTCTTCACCCTGCGCCCGGAGGCCCGCTGGCACGACGGCACTCCCATCACCGCCGGCGACCTGGTGTTCGCCTGGGACGCCATCCAGGAGCACGGGTCCCCCTTCCTGAAGTCGTTCCTGGACAAGATCACGGCGGTGGAGGCCCCGGACGACCGCCGCCTGCGCATCGCCCTGAGCAGCCGCGGCGAGATCAAGCCGATCATCGACTTCGCCACCACCCTGTCGCCCCTGCCCCGCCACTGGTGGACGGCGGAGGGACGCGACATCTCCCGCACCTCGCTGGAGGCGCCGCTGGGCTCCGGCCCCTATCGGGTCGCGGCGGTGGACCCCGGCCGCTCCATCACCTTCCGGCGGGTGGAGGACTACTGGGGCCGCGACCTGGCGGTCAACCGCGGCCAGTACAATTTCGACACCGTCCGCGTCGACTACTACCGCGACGACGACGTGATGTTCGAGGCGTTCAAGGCCGGCGCCTACGACGTGCGGATGGAGAACCGGGCCCAGCGCTGGACGACCGGCTATGATTTCCCGGCCGCCCGCGACGGCCGGGTGGTGCGGCGGGAGATCGCCCGCGAACTGCCGCTGGGTGCCCAGGCGTTCCGCTTCAACACCCGGCGCGAGCGCTTCGCCGACCCGCGGGTGCGCGAGGCGTTCGGCTACCTCTTCGATTTCGAGTGGATCCAGCGGAACATCCTGTACGGCCAGTACACCCGGACCAAGTCGAACTTCCCCAACTCCGAATACGGCGCCCGCGACCTCCCCGGCCCTCACGAGTTGGAACTGCTGGAGCCGTTCCGCGACCGGGTGCCACCGCGGGTCTTCACCGATCCGTACGAACCGCCGGTGACCGACGGCTCCGGCCGCTCGCGCGAGAACCTGCGCGAGGCGTTCCGCCTGTTTGCCGAGGCGGGGTGGGAGCTGCGCGACGGGCGCATGATCAACACCGCCACCGGCGCCCGGATGACCGTCGAGTTCCTGGAGAGCGGCGGTCTGACCCGCGTCATCCAGCCCTATGTGGAGGCATTGCGCCGCGCCGGCGTCGACGCGCAGTTGCGCATCGTCGACACCGCCCAGTACCAGCGGCGCACCGACGAGTTCGATTTCGACGTGGTGGTCACCAACTTCGCCTTCCCCAGCCCGCCGGGCACGGAGCTGTACAACTACTTCGGCTCGCAGGCCGCGGACACGCCCGGCTCGGCCAATCTGGCCGGCATCCGCGACCCGGTGGTGGACGCGCTGATCGGCAAGGTGGTGGAGGCCAACGACCGCGACAGCCTGCTGGGCGCCACCCGCGCCCTCGACCGCGTGCTGCTGTGGAGCCACTACATGGTTCCCCACTGGTACAACGCCGACAACTGGGTGGCCATGTGGGACAAGTTCGGCACCCCCGACACCGATGCCCCCTACGACGACAGCCTGCGCGCCGTCTTCTATTCCCCGGCCTGGTGGTCGAAGCGGGCTCAGGGACAGTGACTCGGCTCCCCGGCAAGTGAGACGACGGTCTCCTCCCTCGCCTCCGGCGGGGGAGGAAGGGGCCCAACCTCCGGTTGGGAAGGCGGGGGGTGCGGTGTCATTGACAGAGCCGACGCCCCCGGGTCCCGGTTCCGGAAACTCTTCATTCTCGCGAACCCAATCCCTCACCCGCCCGCTTCGCGGGTCGCCCTCCCCCGGCGCGGCCGCGGGAGGGCTGCGATCGGCAGCCTTTCTGCACCGCCATGCCTTGATTGTGACATGCTGCGGTCCCTACCTTACGCCTGATGCGGCGGCGGTCCGCCGCGGGGTGCAAGGGGCGCGACATGGGGGTTCGGGTAGCGGCCGCGGTGCGGGCGGCGTTGGTGGGGCTGGTCCTGGCGGCGGTGCCGGCGGCCGCGCAGGAAACCGCCGGCGACGGCATCACCCGGTCCTGGGCGATCGCCGAGTTCGGTGAGCCGCTGTACGGGCCGGACATGCCGCACTGGCCCTACGCCAACCCCGACGCGCCCAAGGGCGGCTCGATCACGCTGGGGGCGTTCGGCAGCTTCGACACCCTGACCACCCTGATCGAGCGCGGCACCTGGCCGGCCGGCATCGGGCTGACGACCGACGGGCTGACCACCGGCTCCGGCGACGAGCTGTCCTCCGCCTACGGCCTGATCGCCGAGACCATGGAGTATCCCGCCGACAAGAGCTGGATCCGCTTCCACCTGCGCGAGGAAGCGCGCTGGCACGACGGCACGCCCATCACCGCCGAGGACTTCGTCTACTCCCTGGACTTCGTGCGCAAGGAGGGGCGGCTGTTCCTGCGCTCCTTCTTCGACGACATCGAGCGGTGCGAGGCGACCGACACCCGGGTGCTGACCTGCCACGTGCGCACCCGCGACACCATGAAGCCGCTGATGGCCGCCGCCGGCCTGTGGCCGATGCCGCGCCATTACTGGCAGGCGGAGGGGCGCGACCCCACCCGGACCACCCTGGTGCCGCCGCTCGGCTCCGGTGCCTACCGCATCAAGTCGGTCGAGGCCGGCCGGTCCATCACCTACGAGCGGGTGAAGGACTACTGGGCGAAGGACCTGCCGATGATGCAGGGTCTGTTCAACTTCGACGAGATCCGCTACGACTATTACCGCGACGACAACGTGCAGTTCGAAGCGCTGATGGCCGGCCGGATCGATTTCCGGGCGGAGAACCGGGCGCAGCGCTGGGCCACCGGCTATGAGACGAACGCCGTCCGCCAGGGCCGGCTGGTCCGCCGCGAGGTGCCCGACAACGCGCCGCACGGCATGCTCAGCTACGTCTTCAACACCCGCCGGCCGCAGTTCCAGGACATCCGGGTGCGCCAGGCGATCAACCACCTGTATGATTTCGAGACGATCCAGCGCCAGCTTCTCTACGGCCAGTACAAGCGGATCAAGAGCTGGTTTCCCAACTCCGACTACGGCGCCAAGGGCCCGCCGACGCCCGAGGAGCTGGCGGCGCTCGCCCCCTACAGGGACCGGGTGCGGCCGGAGGTGCTGACCGATGCGTTCGAGCCGCCGTCCACCGACGGCTCCGGCCGCTCGCGCGAGAACCTGCGCAAGGCCTACGCCCTGTTCAACGAGGCGGGGTGGGAGCACCGGGACGGCCGGCTGGTGAACGCGCAGACCGGCCGCCAGTTCGCCTTCGAGATCCTGCTCTACGACCCGTCCTCGGTGCGCCTGGCCGAGCCATTCGTCACCCACCTGAAGCGGGCGGGCATCGACGCCTCGATCCGCGTCGTCGACACCGCCCAGTACAAGGTGCGCACCGACGAGTACGACTTCGACATGGTCAGCCTGGGCCTGACCTTCTTCCCGCCGCCGGGGCCGGAGCTGCGCTCCTACTACTCCAGCGCGGTGGCGGACGTGCCCGGCCAGGGCAATTTCGCGGCGATCCGCGATCCTGTGGTCGACGAACTGTTGGAAACGATCGTCACCGGCACCGACCTGCCCACCATCGAGGCGACGACCCGCGCCATGGACCGCGTCCTGCTGTCCGGCTGGTACGTCATCCCGCTGTGGTACAACGACACGGACCGGCTGGCCTACTGGGACCGCTTCGGCTATCCGGAGACCATGGCGCGGTACTCGCACGGCTTCCCCACCACCTGGTGGATCGATGCCGCCAGGGATGCGGCGCTGCGCAAGGCTCCGTAACCGCCGCCCCGCCGCCCCCGGACACGCCGGAACAGGACAGGACCGCCGATGCTGGCCTACATCATCCGCCGTCTGCTGCTGATCATCCCGACGCTGATCGGGATCATGATCATCAACTTCCTGATCGTGCAGATCGCCCCCGGCGGCCCGATCGAGCAGGTGATCGCCCGCATGCAGGGCACCGCCGTGGAGGCGACGGCCCGCATCGGCGGCACCGGCGGCGGCGACGCCGGGGCGGCGGCGCAGATGCAGGGCCAGGCCACCGGGGGCGACGTCACCAGCCGCTACCGCGGCGCCCAGGGCCTGGACCCGGAGTTCATCCGCCAGCTTGAGCGGGAGTTCGGCTTCGACAAGCCGCTGCACGAACGCTTCCTGCATATGATGGGCAACTATCTGGTGTTCGACTTCGGCACCTCCTACTTTCGCGACCGCGGGGTGATGGAGCTGGTGCTGGAGAAGATGCCGGTGTCGGTGTCGCTGGGGCTGTGGACGACGCTGATCGTCTATCTCGTGTCCATCCCGCTGGGCATCGCCAAGGCGACGCGCGACGGCGCCCCCTTCGACGTCTGGACGTCGGGGGTGGTGATCGTCGGCTACGCCATCCCCAGCTTCCTGTTCGCCGTGCTGCTGATCGTGGTGTTCTCCGGCGGCCGCTATCTCGACTGGTTCCCCCTGCGCGGGCTGGTGTCCGACAACTGGGCCGACCTGACGTGGTGGCAGCAGATCCTCGATTACTTCTGGCACATCACCCTGCCGGTGACGGCGCTGGTGATCGGCGGCTTCGCCAGCCTGACCATGCTGACCAAGAACTCCTTCCTGGAGGAGATCAACAAGCAGTACGTCGTCACCGCCCGCGCCAAGGGGCTGGCGGAGCGGCGCGTCCTCTACGGCCACATCTTCCGCAACGCCATGCTGATCGTCATCGCCGGCTTCCCCGGCGCCTTCATCGGCATCCTGTTCACCGGCTCGCTGCTGATCGAGGTGATCTTCTCCCTCGACGGGCTGGGGCTGCTGGGCTTCGAGGCGGCGATCAACCGGGACTATCCGGTGATGTTCGGCACGCTCTACTTCTTCACGCTGCTGGGATTGCTGATGAACCTGCTGGGCGACATCATGTATGTGGTGGTCGATCCCCGCATCGACTTCGAAGCGCGGAGGGTGTGAGATGGCACCGGCGACCGCTACCCCCCGCGTCCTCGGCATGCGCGTGACGCCGCTGACGCGGCGGCGCCTGCAGAACTTCCGCGCCAACAAGCGCGGCTTCTGGTCGTTCTGGATCTTCCTGGTGATCTTCCTGGTGACCCTGTTCGCCGAGTTCATCGCCAACGACCGGCCGCTGCTGGTGCAGTACGACGGGCAGTATTATTACCCGGTCTTCCAGAACTATCCGGAAACCACCTTCGGCGGCGAGTTCGCCACCAACACCGACTACCGCGACCCCTATGTGCAGGAGCTGATCGCCGAGAAGGGCTGGGCGGTGTGGCCGCTGATCCCGTTCAGCTACCGCACCATCAACTACGGGCTCCAGGTCCCCGCCCCCGCCCCGCCGTCGGCGGAGAACTGGCTGGGCACCGACGACCAGGGGCGCGACGTGGTGGCGCGGATGATCTACGGCTTTCGCATCTCGGTGCTGTTCGGCCTGACGCTCACCATCCTGTCCTCGTTCATCGGCGTGGCGGCCGGCGCGGTGCAGGGCTATTTCGGCGGCCTGACCGATCTGCTGTTCCAGCGCTTCATCGAAATCTGGTCGGGCCTCCCCACCCTGTTCCTGCTGATCATCCTGTCCAGCGTGGTGACGCCGAACTTCTGGTGGCTGCTGGGACTGCTGCTGCTGTTCTCGTGGATGGCGCTGGTCGGCGTGGTGCGTGCGGAGTTCCTGCGGGCGCGCAACTTCGACTATGTGCGGGCCGCCCGGGCGCTGGGGGCGGGCGACGCCACCATCATGGCGCGCCACGTCCTGCCCAACGCCATGGTGGCGACGCTGACCTTCCTGCCGTTCATCCTGAACTCGTCCATCACCACGCTGACGGCGCTGGACTTCCTGGGCTTCGGCCTGCCGCCGGGCTCACCGTCGCTGGGTGAGCTGCTGGCCCAGGGCAAGGCCAACCTGCAGGCGCCGTGGCTGGGCCTGACCGCCTTCTTCGTGCTGGCGATCATGCTGAGCCTGCTGATCTTCATCGGCGAGGCGGTGCGCGACGCCTTCGACCCGCGCAAGACCATCGGCGCGCTGTCCACCGGCCCGAACGTGTCCGACACCGCCACCGGCACCGCCGGCACGGCCAAGGCCGCCGAGTAACGAGAAGGGGAACCCCGCCATGCCCGAACTGCTGTCCGTGCGCAACCTGTCCGTCGACTTCCGCTCCGGCGGCGGGACCATGCACGCGGTGCGCGGCGTCTCCTTCGACATCGCCAAGGGGGAGACGCTGGCGCTGGTCGGCGAGTCCGGATCGGGCAAGTCGGTAACGGCGCTTTCCATCCTCCAGCTCCTGCCCTACCCGATGGCCAGCCACCCCTCGGGCTCCATCCGCTTCCTCGACACCGAGCTGATGGGGGCGGAGGAGAAGACGCTGCGGCAGGTGCGCGGCGACCGCATCGCCATGATCTTCCAGGAACCCATGACGTCCCTGAACCCGCTGCACACCATCGAGCGGCAGGTCAACGAGACGCTGTTCCTGCACAAGGGCCTGGACCGAACGGCGGCGCGCCGGCGCACGCTGGAACTGCTGCGCCTGGTCGGCATCCCCCAGCCGGAAAAGCGCCTGGGCGCCTTCCCGCACGAGCTGTCGGGCGGCCAGCGCCAGCGCGTGATGATCGCCATGGCGCTGGCCAACGAGCCGGACCTGCTGATCGCCGACGAGCCGACCACCGCCCTGGACGTGACCATCCAGGCGCAGATCCTGGAGCTGCTGAAGCAGCTCCAGCAGCAGTTCGGCATGGCGCTGCTGCTGATCACCCACGACCTGGGGGTGGTGCGCAAGATGGCCGACCGGGTCTGCGTGATGAACCAGGGGGAGATCGTCGAGCACGCGGCGGTGGCCGACCTGTTCGTGCGCCCGCAGCACGCCTACACCCGCAAGCTGCTGGCGGCCGAGCCCAAAGGCAACCCGCTGAACCCGCCGGCCGACGCGCCGGAGGTGATGACGGCGCGCGACGTGAAGGTGCATTTTCCCATCAAGAAGGGCGTGCTGCGCCGCACCGTGGACCACATCCGCGCCGTCGACGGCGTGTCGGTGACGGTGCGCGCCGGCCACACCGTGGGTGTGGTCGGCGAGTCCGGATCGGGCAAGACCACGCTGGGGCTGGCGCTGCTGCGCCTGCACGCCAGCCAGGGCGCCATCCTGTTCGACGGCAAGGACATCCAGGGCCGGCCGCCGAAGGCCCTGCGGCCGCTGCGCCGGCAGATGCAGGTGGTGTTCCAGGACCCCTACGGCTCGCTCAGCCCGCGCATGTCGGTGGGCCAGATCGTCGAGGAGGGGTTGAAGATCCACGGCATCGGCAGCGCGGCCGAGCGCGACGCCATGGTCGCCACGGCGCTGGAGGAGGTGGGGCTGCCGCCCGAGGCCCGCCACCGCTACCCGCACGAGTTCTCCGGCGGCCAGCGCCAGCGCATCGCCATCGCCCGCGCCCTGGTGCTGAAGCCCCGCTTCGTGGTGCTGGACGAGCCGACCAGCGCGCTGGACATGTCGGTGCAGGCGCAGATTGTCGACCTGCTGCGCGACATCCAGGCCCGCCACAACCTGGCCTACCTGTTCATCAGCCACGACCTGCGGGTGGTCCGCGCCCTGTCCAGCCACGTCATCGTCATGAAGGACGGCAAGGTGGTGGAGCAGGGCCCGACCCGCCGGATCTTCGAGCAGCCCGAGCAGGACTACACCCGCGCCCTGCTGGCCGCCGCCCTCAACCTGGAGGCGGTCCGCAGCGAGGCGGTGCGGACCTGAAAAAGTGCCGGCGCGCACGGGCCGAATCATCCACCGGCATTAATCCCCCATTCGGCCTACGCCCTTAACCAATCCTTATCCCTGGATCCGGCAGTTTTCGCCCGATGGCCGCGTCGGCCGGCGGCGTGCCGCGGCGCAGGGGAGGACGGGTGTGAGCTTGATCGGATGGAGCGAGGAGGACGGGCGGGTGTGCCTCGGCCTCCCGGGGGACCTGGACCTGCCCATGGCGCAGCCTTTAGCCGACAGTCTGCGCGCCGCCTTCGCCCGCGACGGGGCGGTGGTGGTCCGCGCCGGGGCCGTCGAGCGCCTGAGCACGGCCTGCGTCCAGGCCCTGATGGTGGCATCGCGCCACGCCGGCGAACAGGGCCGGGTCTTCGTCGTGGAACACCCGTCGGAGGTGATGGCCGAGACCTGCGGCGACCTGGGGCTTGCCGATTGGCTGAAGCAATGGAGCGTGGCGTGAAGAAGAAGGTTCTCACCGTCGATGATTCCCGCACCATGCGGGACATGGTCGCGTTCACGCTGAAGAACGCCGGCTACGACGTCCTGGAAGCCGGCGACGGCCAGCAGGCCCTTTCGGTGGTCGCCGCCAACAAGGTGGATCTGGTGATCGCCGATCTGAACATGCCCATCATGGACGGGCTGACGCTGATCCGCCGCCTGCGCGCCGCCCCGGCGCACCGCACGCTGCCGATCCTCATGCTGACCACCGAATCGGACGAGAAGAAGAAGGCCGAGGGGCGGGCCGCCGGGGCCACCGGCTGGATCGTCAAGCCCTTCAACCCGGACAAGCTGATCTCCGTGGTTCAGAAGGTCTGCGGCTGAACACCGCCGGAGGAGGACACCGCCCGTGGAAGACCTGAGCCGCTTCAAGCAGACCTATTTCGATGAAAGCGCCGAGCTGCTGGCGGTGGCGGAAACCGGGCTGCTGAACCTGGCGCCCGGCACCGTCGACGCCGACGAGGTGAACGCCATCTTCCGCGCCGTCCACTCCATCAAGGGCGGCGGCGGGGCGTTCGGCTTCACGGACCTGGTGGCCTTCGCGCACGAGTTCGAGACGGTGATGGACGGGGTGCGCAACGACAGCATCCCCGTCAGCACCGACCTGGTGGACACGCTGATCCGCGCCAACGACGTGCTGGGCCACCTGCTGGCCTACGCCCGCGAAGGGTCCGACGTGCCCCCCGGCACCACCGACGCGGTGGTCGCCGCCCTGCGCCGGTACCTGCGGGCCCCGGACACGGATGCCAACACCACCGGCGTCGCCGCCCCCCCTCCCGCCGCCCCCCCTCCCGCCGCCGGCGTCCCGCCCGACGATGAGGACGATGAGGCCGGCATCTTCGGCGACGCCTTGGCGGCCATCGCCGAAGCCCGCGCCGCCGCGTCCGAAGACGCCGGAGCCGGCGATGACGACGGCCGGGTGCGTCGGATCATCACCTTCCGCCCCCGCCACGACCTGCTGATGTCGGGCAACGAGCCGGCCTTCCTGCTGCGCGCCCTGCGCCGGCTGGGCGACGCGGAGGTGGAGTGCCATACCGAGCGCCTGCCGGCCCTGGCGGACCTGGAGGCGGAGCACCTGCACCTGTGGTGGACGGTGCGCCTGACCAGCGGGCCGGAGGTCGGCCCCGAGGCCATCGACGACGTGTTCGAATTCGTCGCCGACGAATGCGACATCACCGTCACCATCGACTCCCCGCCCCCCGTCCCGGTGGAGCCGCCGCAGCCGGTCCCGACTGCGGCCGCAGCGACCGTCACCGCGGCGCCCCCTGCGGCGCCCCCTGCGGCGACCCCGGTCCCGGCAGCTCCCGCCGCGGTGCCGGACGCCGCCGTCCGGCGCGAGGCCGGCGGTGCCGGCGGTGCCGGCGGCGGCAACGGTGCGGGCAACGGCGCCGCCCACACCGGCCTGACCAGCCACACCATCCGCGTCGACCTGGACAAGATCGACCGGCTGGTCAACATGGTCGGCGAGATGGTGATCACCCAGGCGATGATCGCCGAGCACGTGCGCGACCTGCCGCCGGGCGCCTTCCAGGAGCTGCTGGAGGGGCTGGAGCAACTGGCCCAGCACACCCGCGAGCTGCGCGAGAGCGTGATGTCGATCCGCGCCCAGCCGGTGTCCAGCGTGTTCAGCCGCATGCCGCGCCTGGTGCGCGAACTGGCGGCGGCAACCGGCAAGGAGGTGCAGCTCGTCACCGCCGGCGAAACCACCGAGGTGGACAAGACCGTGGTGGAGAACCTGGTCGACCCGCTGACCCACATGATCCGCAACTCCATCGACCACGGGCTGGAAAGCCCCGAGGAGCGGGAGCGCGTCGGCAAGCCCCGCCAGGGCACCGTGCACCTGTCGGCCCAGCACCGGTCCGGCCGCATCGTCATCGAGGTGGCCGACGACGGCCGCGGCATCAACCGGGCCCGCGTCCTGTCCAAGGCCATCGAGAAGGGGCTGGTGGCGCCGGGCACCGCGCTGTCGGACGAAGAGATCGACAACCTCATCTTCGTGCCCGGCTTCTCCACCGCCGATGCGGTGTCCAACATCTCCGGCCGCGGCGTGGGTATGGACGTGGTGCGGCGCAACATCACGTCCCTGGGCGGGCGCATCGCCGTCTATTCCGCACCCGGCGAGGGATCGCGCTTCGTGCTGTCGCTGCCCCTGACGCTGGCGGTGCTGGACGGCATGGTCATCTCGGTGGGCGAGGAGCGGTTCGTGCTGCCGCTGACCAACATCGTGGAAAGCCTGCGGCCCAAGCCCGAGGACCTGCACGGGCTGGTCGGCCGCTGCGACGTGATGATGGCCCGCGGCGAATACGTGCGCCTGGTCTACCTGCACCGGCTGTTCGGCATTCCCCGGGCGGTGGGCGACGCCACCCGCGGCCTGGTGGTGCTGGTGGAGACCGAGGACGGTGCGCGCCTGGGCCTGGTGGTGGACGAGGTGCTGGGCCAGCAGCAGGTCGTCATCAAGAGCCTGGAGGCGAATTACCGCCGCCTGGACGGGGTGGCCGCCGCGACCATCCTGGGCGACGGCCGCGTCGCCCTGATCCTGGACGCCGCGGGCCTGCGCGAGATGAGCCGGCACGCCGACCACGGCGGCACCCGCGCCACCGCCGCCCTGCCCGCCCCCGATGCTCCCGCCGCCGCGGGATCGGCAACCCTGGAACCGGTGTGAGGTCAACCCGATGAGCAGCTCGACCGCCCTTGCCCCCGTCGCCGACCGCACCGCCGCCGGGGTCGTCCCCCGGGCCGATGCCGCCCGCACCGACGCCGCCGCCGACGCCGGGGAGGAGCAATACGTCACCTTCACCGTCGGCGAGGAGGAGTACGGCGTCAACATCCTGGCGGTGCGCGAGATCCGCGGCTGGACGCCGGAAAGCCGCCTGCCCAACCTGCCGGACTTCGTGCGCGGCGTCATCAACCTGCGCGGCATCATCATCCCGATCTTCGACCTGCGCGCCCGCTTCGGCGGCGGCCGGACCGAGGTGACCAAGCGCCACGTGGTGGTGGTGCTCCAGGTGGGTGAACGCACGCGCGGCATCCTGGTGGACGCCATCTCCGACATCCTGGCCATCAGCCGCGATGCCATCAAGCCGCCCCCCGACGTGGACGCCGGCATGATCGACGCGGCCTATCTCAGCGGCCTCTACACCGCCGACCGGCGGATGGTGACCCTGCTGGACGTCGAACGGCTGTTCGCGGTGGAAACCGGCGACGCCGACGCCCTGGAACGCCGCCTGCCGGCCGCCGGCCGCGACGTCCATCCCTGAACCCCGGGGGTGGCGCGCGGTTTCTGCCCGAACGGAGGACACGGCGATGGCAACGCATGACGGTTCGTTCCTGACGCGCATGGGGATCGCGGGGCGGCTGTGGCTGGCCTTCGGCCTGTTGCTGGCGCTGCTGGCGGCCCAGGCCGGCGTCGGGCTGCTGAACAGCCGGCACAGCGGCGAGACGGTGGAGGCGCTGCGGCGCTCGACCGAGCTGGCCGCGCTGGCCCGGGATCTGGAGGCGCGCATGGCCGCCCTGCGGATCGAGGCGCGCAGCTTCCTCTATTCCGGCGATCCCGCTTTCCTCACCGCCCTCAACGATCAGCGCACCGCCATCGACCGGCGGGTGGCGGAGTCGCGCGCCCTCGTCGCGGCCTCCGACCACGCGGCGGCGTTCGACGCGCTGACCGCCACCCTTGACGAATACCGGCGCGCCTTCGACCGCGCCCGCACCCTGCGCGACCAATCGGACCGCCTGCTGCGCGAACGGCTGGACCCGACGGGCGCCCGGATCACCGCGCTGCTGGACGAGGCGACGGCCGCGGCCGCGGCCGACGGAACCCGGGTGCTGGCCCTGGAGCTGGCCCGGGCCGACACCCGTTGGGCGCTGGCCCGTCTGGCGGCCAGCCGCTTCATCGGCCAGGGCGACGCGCCGGCGCCGGCGGCGGTGACCGAGAACCTCGCGGCGATGGCCGGACATCTCGCCGACGCCGCGCGCCTCGCGTTGGCCGCCGACCAGCAGGCCCGCATCCGCGAGGCGGAGGCCGCCCATCCCCGCTACCGGGATGCCTTCGCCGAGATCGCGGAACTCGGCCGTGAATCCGCACGGTACCGGGACGACGTGCTGCCGCGGCTCGGGCAGCGGATGGCCGACTCCGCCGCCGCCATGACCGCCGCCGTCGACGCCGGGGAGCGGACGGTCGCCGACGCCACGGCGGCGGACGGCCGCTTCAGCATCATCCTCACCCTGATCATCGCCGGCCTGTCCCTGCTGGTGGGGCTGGTCGCCGCCCGGGCCATCGCCAACTCCATCGTGCAGCCGGCGGAGGGCATCCGCGCCGCCATGGCCGACCTGACGGACGGCCATCTGAACGTGACCGTCCCGCACACCGGAGGCTCCGACGAGCTGGCCGGGATGGCGCGCGCGGTCGAGGCGTTCAAGGTGGAATCGGTGGGCGCCCTGCGCGCGCGAATCGCGCTGGACCGGGTGACCGCCGGCATCATGATGGCCGACCCCGACGGTGTCGTCACCTATGCCAACGACGCGGTCCTGCGCATGTTCGCCGCCGCCGAGGCGGACATCCGCCGCGACCTGCCGCAGTTCGACGCCGCCCGCCTGGTGGGCATGCCCGTCGACGCCTTCCACCGGGACCCCGGCGCCATCCGCGCCCTGCTGGACCGGCTGGACGGCACCCACACCGCGACGATCCACATCGGCACCCGCACCTTCGCCGCGACCATGAGCCCGGTGGTCGGCCGCCACGGCGATCGCCTGGGCAGCGTCGTCGAATGGGCCGACAAGACCGCCGAACTGGCCATCGAGCGGGAGATCGCCGGGATGGTCGACGCCGCGGTGCGCGGCGACATCGACCGCCGCCTCGACACGGCGGGCAAGGACGGCTTCTTCCGCCTGGTCAGCGACGGCATCAACCGGCTGGCCGACAACGTCGCCGCCATCACCGGCGAACTGGGGGCGATGATGGAGTCGCTGTCGCAGGGCGACCTGTCGCGGCGCATCGACACCCATTACGAAGGCGTCTTCCACCGCCTGAAGGAGGATTGCAACGCCACCGCCGAGAAGCTGGGCCAGATCGTCCGGCGCATCAACGACGCCGCCGGGGCGATCGGCCGTGCCAGCGCGGAGGTCGCCGCCGGCAGCCTCGACCTGGCGGAGCGCACGGAACAGCAGGCGTCCTCGCTGGAGGAGACGGCGGCCAGCATGGAGCAGATCTCCGCCACCGTGCGGTCCAACGCCGACAACGCCCGCCAGGTCAACGGCGTCGCCCTGGAGGCACGGGGTGCTGCGGAACGGGGCGGCAAGGTCGCCGACGACGCCGTCGAGGCCATGAAGCGGATCGAGGAGGCGTCGCAGAAGATCAGCGACATCATCGGGGTGATCGACGAGATCGCCTTCCAGACCAATCTGCTGGCCCTGAACGCGGCGGTGGAGGCGGCGCGGGCCGGCGACGCCGGGCGCGGCTTCGCCGTGGTCGCGCAGGAGGTGCGCAACCTGGCCCAGCGCTCCGCCCAGGCGTCGAAGGAGATCAAGACCCTGATCCTCGACAGCGGCACCCGGGTGCGCGAGGGCGTGGACCTGGTGCGAACCGCCGGAACCACGCTGACGGGCATCGTCGCGGGCATCGCCCGCGTCGCCGACCTGGTGTCGGAGATCGCCCGCGCCACCACCGAACAGGCGTCCGGCCTCGACGAGATCAACGCCGCCGTCGCCCAGATGGACGAGATGACCCAGAAGAACGCCACCCTGGTGGAGGAGAGCACGGCCGCCGCCCGTTCGCTGGAGGAACAGGCCGCCGCCCTGCGCGAGCAGATGGCGTTCTTCGCCCTGGACGCCGCGGCCTCCCGGGGCCGCGGCGCGCTGAACCGCCACGTCCAACTGATCGAAGGGACCAAGATCGACCACGTCACCTTCCTGGAGAAGGTGCGCGCCGCCATCGACGGCGGCAACGACACCCGCGCCGACAACCTTGCCAATCACCACCAGTGCCGGCTGGGCAAGTGGTACGACGCCATGAAGGACCCCGCCGTGACGTCCTCGCCCCATTTCGCGGCGCTGGCCGAACCGCACGCCCGCTTCCACGACGCCGGCAAGCGGGCGCTGGTCGCCGCCGAGCGGGGCGACATCGCCGGGGCCCGGAGCGAGGCGGCGGAGTTGGAGCGGGTCTCCCACACCGTGCTCGACCTGCTGGACAAGCTGGCGGCCGACGTGCGCGCCCGTGCCCGCGGCATGGCGGCGTGAGGGTGGCCATGCGCTCCGCCGCACCCGGATCTCCGCCGTGACCGGCGCCGACGCCGCGGCACCCGAGGCCGCCGGCCGGCGGGAGTTCCCGTTCGAGCGCCGGCACTTCGACGCCATCGCCCGGCTGATCCACCAGCTTGCCGGCATCCATCTGGCGCCGCACAAGGTGGAGATGGTGTATTCGCGCCTGGCCCGCCGCCTGCGCGACCTGCGCTTGCCCGATTTCGACGCCTACTGCACGCTGCTGGACAGCGACGCGGGGGCGGGTGAGGTGGGATTCCTGGTCAACGCCCTGACCACCAACCTCACCGCCTTCTTCCGGGAGTCCCACCATTTCACCCATTTGGAGCGGGTGGCATTGCCCGAGCTGCGCGCCCGCGCCGAAGGCGTGCCGCGGCCGCGGCTGCGCATCTGGTCGGCCGGCTGCTCCTCGGGGCAGGAGCCCTACACCATCGCCATGGTGCTGGCGTCCGCCATGGCGGATCTGCGCCGCTGGGACGCGCGCATCCTGGCCACCGACATCGACACCCACATGGTGGAGACCGCCCGGCGCGGCGTCTACGCCGGCGACCAGGCCAGCGGCATCCCCACGGCGATCCGCGACCGCTTCACCCGGCGGGTGCGCGACGACGGCGCAACCGCCCTGTCCATGGGTGAGGACCTGCGCCGGCTGATCACCTTCAAGCCGCTGAACCTGCTGGAACGCTGGCCGATGCGCGGCCCCTTCGACGCGATCTTTTGCCGCAATGTCCTCATTTATTTCGATCGTGCCGGACGCACGCAGGTGATAGAGAATTTCGCCCGCCTGCTCGCAACCGATGGGTACCTCTACCTGGGGCATTCCGAGAGTCTGTACGGTGTTTCGAACAGCTTCCGCCAGGCCGGCCCGACCATCTACCGGAGGCTGTGAACCATGAGCCTCGACAGCGGGCGCCGCGCCGCCGGTCTCCGTCTCGGCGGGACTTACTACCACCCGCAGTTCCAGGCCCATGCGGTCAAGGTCCTGCTGGGCCGCCACGCGATCAGCGACCGGCCGGACGTCATGATGGTCACCACGCTGGGAAGCTGCGTGGCCGCGTGCGTGCACGACCCGGCGGCGGGGGTGGGGGGCATGAACCACTTCCTGCTTCCCGACGTCCCGCAGTCCGACGCCGGCAGTGTCGACGACGCCGCCCGCTACGGCGCGGTGGCGATGGAATGGCTGGTCAACGCCGTGCTGTTGCGCGGGGGGCGGCGCTCGCGCCTGGAGGTGAAGGTGTTCGGCGCCGCCCGGGTCATCGCGTCCAGCGCCGACGTCGGCCGCCGCAACGCCGACTTCGTGCGCACCTATGTGGAGCGCGAGGGGCTGCGCCTGGTCGGCGAGGACCTGGGCGGCAACCGGGCCCGGCGCATCCACTTCTTTCCCCATTCGGGGCGGGCCCTGCGCCGGCTCCTGCGCCCCGAGGCCCTGCCGCAGACGGTGAGCCGGGAGATGCACTTCCTGTCCGACCTCAGCGCCTCGCCGATCGAGGGCGAGGTCGAACTGTTCGCAGAGGATTGAACCGCCATGGCCAGGCCGATCCGCGTCGTGGTCGTTGACGACAGCAGCCTCATGCGGGAGATGCTGAAGGACATCCTCGGCCGCGAGCGCGGGATCGAGGTGGCGGGCACCGCCCGCGACCCCTACGAGGCGCGCGAGCTGATCAAGACCACCAACCCCGACGTCATCACCCTGGACGTCGAGATGCCGCGCATGGACGGGCTGGCCTTCCTGGAAAAGATCATGACGCTGCGCCCCACCCCGGTGGTGATGGTGTCGTCGCTGACGCAGGAAGGATCGGACGCCGCCGTGCGCGCCCTGGAGTTGGGCGCCATCGACTGCGTCGCCAAGCCCGACGGGGCGGAGGGCCACGGCTTCGAGGCCATGGCGGAGGAACTGGTCGCCAAGATCCGCGTCGCCGCCACGGCGCGCCTGACCCTGCGCCGCCCGCCGCCGGCGGGCAAGTCCCTGGCCTCGCCGCGGCACCGCGGCAACGGCATCATCGCCATCGGCGCCTCCACCGGCGGGGTGGAACGGCTGCGCGAGGTGCTGGCGATGATGCCGGCGGATTGCCCGCCGATCGTCATCACCCAGCACATCGGCCCCTCTTACGTCGCCAGCCTGGCGGCGCGCCTGGACCGTCAGACGCCGCCGTCGGTGCGCGTCGCCGATCGGAAGGCGCGGCTGGAGCCGGGCGTGGCGCTGATCGCGCCGGGAGACCGCCACCTGATGGTGGTGCGCGACGGCGCCGGCGGCTACGCATGCCGCATCGACGACGGGCCGCCGGTCAGCGGCCACCGCCCGTCGGTCGACGTGCTGTTCGAGTCCGTCGCTGAAGCCGCCGGGGCGGCGGCGGTCGGCGTGATCCTGAGCGGCATGGGCCGCGACGGTGCGTCCGGGCTGCTGGCCATGCGCCGGGCCGGCGCCCACACCATCGGCGAGCAGGAATCGAGCTGCGTCGTCTACGGCATGCCGCGCGCCGCGCGGGAGGCCGGAGCCGTCGCCATCGAACTGCCGCTGGCTCAGATTCCGGCGGAAATGCTGCGGGCGTACGACGCCATCGGCGACCGGCCCCGTTCGACGTGAGGAGTGTTGCGATGGCTTTCGACTGGCGTCCCGGCAAGGTGACGGCCGCCGCCGTGCCGGCGGCCGAGCCGGTGGCCGACCCGATGACCGCAATCGACGGCGGACCGGGGGACCACGGCCCGCAGGTGGTCGTCGATTATGAACTGCTGGCGACCTGGATGGGGTTCGCCGACGTGCAGCGGCGCACCCTGGAGGCCGTCCAGGGCGAGCTGGTGCGCGCGTCCGACCTTGTGGAGACCTCGACGCTGGACCTGTCCGCGCGCTTTCGCGAGCTGGCGGAGAAGGCGCTCGACCAGTCGCAGCGGGTCGAACAGATCGTCGCCACCGCCGGAACCGTCGACATCGACGGCGACCGGGTGCCGCTCGACGACGTGGTCGTCCAGATGCAGCATTCCATCGCCGAAATGATCTCCAACATCGTCAACCTGTCCAAGCAGGCGATGAGCATGGTCTACCTGCTCGATGACGTGCAGAAGGACGTGACGGAGCTGGAGAAGTCCATCAGCGACATCGACGCCATCAACCGGCAGACCAACTTCCTGGCGCTGAACGCCACCATCGAGGCGAGCCGGGCCGGCGAGGCCGGGCGCACCTTCGCCGTCGTGGCGCAGGAGGTGCGGCACCTGTCGCGCAACACCGGGGCGCTGGCCGACCGCATGCGCGCCAAGGTCAACGCGGTGGTCCACGGCGTGCGCCACGGCCACGAAATCCTGCGCACCATCGCCGACACGGACATGTCACCGCAGATGCTGGCCAAGGAGCATGTGGACAAGACCATGGAGAGCCTGGTCCGCCAGACCGGGCATTTCCAGGCGGTCCTGGAGACCGCAGCCCGGGTGTCGCAGGAGATGTCGGGCACCATCGCCCACGTGGTCACCGGCATGCAGTTCCAGGACCTGACCAAGCAGCGCCTGGAGGCGATCGGCGACAGCCTGCACGTCATCACCGCCGGGCTGGAGGATCTGGAGGACCGCACCCGCGGCAAACTGCCGCCCCATGTGGACATCCCGGTGCCGCAGGTCTGGCTGGACGGCCTGCTGGAACGCTTTCGCCTGAGCGACGTCCGCCAGCGGTTCGTGCGCCGGCTGCTGCTCGAAGGCACGGCGCTGGACCTCCACGGGGCGCTTGACGCCGAAGCGGGCCGCGACGACAGTTCCGGCGGCGACATCGAGTTGTTTTAGGCTCCAGCGGGGACGCGCAACGATGGACTACGGAATCGACGTGAAGGATCAGCAGGCCATCGTACGGCTGCGTGGTCGCCTCACATTCAACGATCACGCCAAGCTGCGGGCCCTGATCCGGGAGATGCTGCAGAACCAGGCGGCCCGCCAGGTGATGGACCTGGAGGGGCTGGAGTTCGTGGATTCCGCCGGCATCGGCATGCTGCTGATCGCCCGCGAGGAGATGGCCAACGCCAACAAGCAGCTCGTGCTGCGCAGCGCAACCGGTCAGGTCCGCCGGGTGCTGACGGTGGCGCAGCTCAACAAGATCGTGATGATCGAGGAATAGGGGCGATCGTCGTGGCGCCCACCCCGGTATCGGTCCTCCTCACGTCCGGCATCGCGCCGGATCGCGCGCTGCGGCTGGCGCACAGCCTGGGCCTGCCCTGCCGGCCGGCCGCACCGGATGCCGCCGCCCCGGCTGACGGCACCGCGGATCCCCGCGCCGCCCTGCTGGTGCAGGGCGAGGGGGCCGGCGCGGTCGACCTGTGGCAGCGCCCTGTCGCCGCGTGGGTAGAGGTCGGGCCGCTGACCGATGACGCGCTGGCGCAAGCGGTCAGCGCCGCCTCCGCCGCCGACCTGTTCGCCAGCTTCACCACCGCCAGCGCCAACCGCCTTCATCTGGCCGGCCGCCTCGTCGCCGCCATTGCCGAACGGCGGCCGCTGTCCGACGCGCAGCGCGACGACCTGGAACTGGCGTTGCACGAGGCCATTTCCAACGCGCTCGTCCACGGCAACCTGCAGGTGGAGGGCATGAAAGGGCTGAGCGTCGCCGCGCTCGACCGCTTTTCCGCCGAACTGGCGTCACGCATGGCGGACCCCGCCTACGCCGGCCGCCGCATCGTGGTCCGGGCCTGGCTGGAGCCGCGGGCCTGCGTGGTCGAGGTGGCCGACGAAGGCACCGGCTTCGCCCCCCGCGCACCGGCCGGCACCGGCACCGCGGGCGGCGGTGCCAGCGGTCGCGGCCTGGACCTCATCAGCGCCATCGCCGAAGGATACGAGCTGCTGGACGACGGCCGGCGCATCCGCATGCGGTTCCGGCTGTGACGCGCCCCGCGCCGGAGGTCGATACGTGACCGCCGCGGCCGAAAGCCGGCTGCCGATCCGCGAGTGCCACATCCTGGTGGTCGACGACACCGACTACAACCGGACCCTGATCGGCGCTATGCTGAATGAGGCCGGGTTCCATGACCTGGCCTTCGCCGCGAACGGTCCGGAGGCGCTGGAGCGCATCGCCGCCCGCACGCCGGACCTGGTCCTTCTCGACCTGATGATGCCGGGCATGGACGGGTTCGAGCTGTGTCGGCGCCTGCGCGCCGACCATGCCTACGCCGACCTGCCGGTGCTGGTGCAGACCGCGCTATCGGGCAACGACGACCGCAACCGGGCGTTCGCCGCCGGCACCACCGACCTGGTGTCGAAACCCCTGGATCGGACGGAGCTGATCGCGCGCGTGCGCATCCACCTGGAAAACCGGGTGCTGATCCGCGACCTGCAGACCTACCGCGCCCGGGTGGAGGGCGAACTGGCGATGGCCCGCGCCATGTACGATCATCTGCCACCGTCACCGGCCCTGCGCGAGCGGATTCGGTCCGCCTCCGGGGTGCGGCTGCGGGCGCACACGCTGCTGTCCTCCGAACTGGGCGGCGGCATCTGGGGAGCGCTGCGGGTGCCCGGCGACGACGCGCGATTCGGGATCTTTCTGCTGGACATGGACGGACACGGGGTGGCCGCGGCACTGAACGCCTTCCGCTTGCACACGGCGGTGTACGAACTGGCGGCCCTGGCCGGGTCCCCGGCCGATCTGGTGTCGGAACTGAACGACCGTGCGGTGCGCCTGCTGGAACCGGGGGAGCGCGCCGGCGCGCTCTACGCCGTCGTCGACAGCGCGGCCGGGTGCCTGCGCTACGCCGCCGCCGCCGCCCCGCCGCCGCTGCCGCTGCCGCGGATCGCCGGTGACGGGAGCGCCGAAGGGGCCGGACCGCCGTTGGCCGCCGCGGCCGGCATCCGCTATGCCGAACACACCGTGCCCTTCCCCCCGGGCACCGCCGTGGTGCTGCGCTCAAGCACCGCCGGGGACGCGGCGACACGCCTGGCGGCGGCGCTGGAAGCATCCCTGGACGGTCCCGGCGACCGCTTCGCGGCAGCGGCGGAGGCGGCGCGCACGGCGCTGGGAGAGACGCCGGACGACGACCACACCCTGGTGTGGCTCGACCGCCCGGCGGCAGGGGCGGACAACACGGTGGAGGACGGGGCGGAGGGCGGGGCATGACCGCCGCCGGCAGCATCCCGGACCCGGCGGAGCTGAAGGCGGCACGGGTGCTGGTGGTCGACGACAACCGCATCAACCGCCACCTGCTGACGGCGCTGCTGGAGCGCGGCGGCGTCGGCCATCTGGAAACCGCCGGGGATGGCAACGAGGCGCTGGATCTGCTGGACACCTTCCGGCCGGACCTGATCCTGCTCGACCTCATGATGCCCCACCTGGACGGGTTCGACATGTGCCGGCGTCTGCGCGCCATGCCCGCGTGGCAGGACCTTCCGGTGCTGGTGCAGTCCAGCCTCAACCGCGCCGAGGACCGCGCCAGGGCCTTTGCCGCCGGCGCCACCGATTACGTGGCCAAGCCGATCAACGCGGTGGAACTGCTGTCGCGGGTGCGCATCCATTTGCAGAACCGGGCGCTGCTGGCCGACCTGCGCCTGTTCCGTCAGCGCACGGAGCGCGAACTGGCGCTGGCCCGCCAGATGCAGGAACGCCTGATGCCGTCGCCGGAGCGGCTGGCCGGAACGGCGGCGGCCGGCGTGCGCATCGACGCCCACTTCGCCCCGTCATCGGAGCTGGGGGGCGACTGCTGGGACCTGCACCGCGACGGGCGGGGGCGGCTGATCGTGCATCTCGTCGACTTTTCCGGGCATGGCGTGGGGGCGGCGCTCAACACCTTCCGCCTGCACGCCATCACCCAGCGGATGGACTTCACCGAGTACGATCCCGCGGCGTTCCTGGCCGCCATCAACCGCCGCCTGTGCCCGCTGCTGCCAGCCGGCCAGTTCGCGACCATGCTGTCGGGGGTCGTCGACACCGCGGAGAACCGCTTCGTGTACGCCTCGGCCGGTTCGACGCGGCCGCTGGTGTGGGGGCCGGGGGGTGCGGCGCCGGAGGCGGGGGACGGCAGCGGCCTGCCGCTGGGCCTGGTCGACGGCATCGACTACCAGACGCGTACACTGCCGCTGCCGCCGGGCGGACGGCTGTTCCTCTATTCCGACGCCGCCCTGGAGATCCCGATCGCCGGCGGCGGCGTGCTGGACGAGGACGGGCTGCTGGGCCTGGTCGACGCCTGCGGCCGGGACGACCCGGACGGCGCCGCCTTCCTGGACCGCCTGCGGCTGGCCCTGGCCGACAGCGGCCCGATCGACGACGACCTCACCGCCCTGCTGGTGACGCGTATGGCCGGGGCCTGAACCGGTCATCAAGGCCCGCCGGCAAAGCCGGCGGAGAGGGACATGCGGACGAGCTGGGGCAGGCTGTCGGCCTGCATCTTCTCCATCACCCGGGCGCGGTGGATCTCCACGGTGCGCGGGCTGATGGACAGGTCGAAGGCGATGACCTTGTTCGACTTGCCGTCGACCATCCCGCGCAGCACGTCGCGTTCGCGCGGCGTCAGGCTGGACAGCCGCGCCAGCACCTCCGGCGGGCAGGCCGCCGCAGGCGGAGCGGCGGGCGGAGCGGCGGGCGGCGAGGCGGCGGCCATGGCGCCGGCGCGTGCCAGGGCGGTGCGCACGCCGCCGATCAGGGTCTCCTCGTCGAAGGGCTTCTCGATGAAGTCCACGGCCCCGGCCTTCATGGCGCGCACCGCCAGCGGCACGTCGGCGTGTCCGGTCATGACGATCACCGGCATGGGGTTGCCGCGCTGCGCCAGCGTCTCCTGCAACTCCAGCCCGCTCATGCCGGGCATGCGCACGTCGGTCAGAAGGCACCCCGGCCGGGCCGGTGCGTCACCGTCCAGGAAAGCGGCGGGGGAGGCGTACGCCTCCACCCGGAACCCGGCGCTCTCCAGCAGGATCAGCAGGGAGTCGCGTACGGCGTCGTCGTCGTCGATGACGAACACGGTCGGGTCATTCGCCATCGCCGGCCTCCTCCTCGGCCCCCGGCGCATCGGCCGACAGGACGGTGAAGTGAAACACGGTGCCGCCCGCGGGATGGCGCCGCGGCCACAACCGGCCGCCGTGGGCATCGATGATGGAGCGGCAGATCGACAGGCCGAGGCCCATGCCCTTGGCCTTGGTGGTGACGAAGGGCTGGAAGAGCTGCTCCATCACCCGCTCGTCGATGCCGGGACCGGTGTCGGCCACCGACACCTCGGCCAGATCGGACGACTCGCCGCTGGGACCGGTGGCGATGACCAGGTCGCGCCGCTCGCACTCCGCCATCGCCTCGGCGGCGTTGCGCACCAGGTTCAGCACCACCTGCTGGATCTGCACCTTGTCGATCACCACCGGCAGCGCCTGCGGATGCAGGTCGAAGTGGACGCGCATGCCCGTCTCCTTGGCGCCCACCAGGGCCAGGGCCGCCGCCTCTTCGACCACCTTGTTCAGGTTTTCCACCGTGCGTTCGGTGTGGCCCTTCTCGATGAAGGCGCGCAGGCGGCGGATGATCTGCCCGGCGCGGGTGGCCTGGGCCACCGCCTTGTCCATGGTGTCGGCGACCTTCGGCACCGCCGGCCCCTCGACGTTGGCCAGCATGCGCTTGACCGCCTTGGCGTAGTTGATGACGGCCGTCAGCGGCTGGTTCAGTTCGTGCGCCAGGGTCGAGGCCATCTGGCCCATGGCGCTGACGCGGCTGACGTGCAGCAGCTCCGCCTGGAGTTCCTGGAGACGCTTCTCGGTGGCCTGCCGTTCGGTCAGGTCGCGCACGAATCCGGTGAACAGGCGCCGCCCGGCGGTGCGCACCTCCCCCACCGCCAGCTCCATGGGGAAGACCGATCCGTCGGCGCGCCGGCCCGACACCACGCGGCCGATGCCGATGATCCGCCGCTCCCCCGTGGCGATGTAGCGGGCGAGATAGGCGTCGTGCTGCTCGCGGTAGGGCGAGGGCATCAGCAGGCTGACGTTCTGGCCCATCATGTCGGCGGCGGTGTATCCGAACAGCCGCTCCGCCGCCGGGCTGAAGGACACCACCAGGCCGCCCTCGTCGATGATGACGATGGCGTCAGGGACCGTCTCGAGGATCGAGGCAAGGCGCGCCTCGCGCTCGCGCATCTCCGCCTCGGCGCGCCGGCGCTCGGTCAGGTCGCGGATGATGCCGATGAAGGCCGGCCCCTCCCCCTGCCGCGCCTCGCCCACCGCCAGTTCCATGGGAAAGGTGGTGCCGTCCTTGCGCTGCCCGCGGACCTCGCGGCCGATGCCGATGATCCGCCGCTCCCCCGTGGCCAGATAGCGGGTGAGATAGCCGTCGTGCTCCTCCCGATAGGGCGGCGGCATCAGCATGGCGACGTTGCGGCCGCACACCTCCTCCGCCCGCCAGCCGAACAACCGTTCGCACGCCGGGTTGTAATTCAGGATGCGGCCGTCGGCGTCGATCACGATCACGCCGTCGGGCACCGTCTCGATCATGGCCTGGAAACGCGCCAGCAGATCGCCGCCGCGGTCCGCGTCCTCTCCCCGCACTGCACCTCACCCCCGGCGTGTGACACCCTCACGTTCTTAAAGCATAGTTGACTTGGTCGTGGGGTCAACGGCATCCGACACCGCCCCGCTCCCGCTTTCACCATAAGTACAATCCCTTAGGGGTTTTCCCCGACTATCGTAATAGGTCATGCCCGCCTAAACCTTGGGCAGCACCGCCCCGGCGGTGCGCCGAGCCGGCCAAAATGTCGCGGCCCGGGCCGGCCGATCGGGGGCGCCGACTTGACCGGCGTCAAGCCCGCGGCCCCCGGCCGTGCCAGAGTCGATCCCGACACGGACATCCGAACCACCGGTACAACCAATGCGGCACTCCCCGGCGACGGGGACGGGCCGCCAACGGGAAAGGCGTGCCCCATGGCTGGCGTCAGCCGAGCCGATCTGTTCCGAGGACACGTCGCGGCATCCCCCGCCGCGATCCGCCCGCCGTGGGCGCTGGAGGACGCCGCGTCCTTCGCCGCCGCCTGCGACGGCTGCGGGCGCTGCGCCGCCGCCTGTCCGGAGCGGATCATCGGCCGCGACCGCCCCGGCCGCCCGGCCATGGCGTTCGCCGCCGGCGGCTGCACCTTCTGCGGCGCCTGCGCCGACGCCTGCCCCACCGGTGCCCTGAACCGCACCGGGGCGGCGGCAGCGGCGGCGCCGTGGACCCTCGTCGCCGATGTCGGTGCACGCTGCATCGCCCTGTCCGCGGTGGAGTGCCGGATCTGCGGCGAGCACTGCCCGGCCGGCGCCATCCGCTTCCGTCCGCTGGGGGGCGGCCGCCGGCTGCCCGAGGTCGACGCCGCCGCCTGCACCGGCTGCGGCGCCTGCGCCGGCCCCTGCCCGGCCGGCGTCATCACCCTGCGTTCCAACGACCTGTCACAGGAGAAAGCCGCATGCGGGTGAACCGCTTCGTCCGCGAGGAGGCCGCCCGCCCGCCGCGCGGGCACAACATCTGCGGCGTCCTCGTCCACGCCGACCCCGCCCGTCTCGACGCCGCGTGCGGCCGCCTGACGGCGCTGCCGGGAGTGGAGATCCACCAGTCGGCCGCCGACGGGCGCCTCGTCCTCACCATCGAGGACGCCGAGGGCGCCCCGGCCGCCCTCACCCTCAAGACCCTGACCGAGATCGAGGGCGTCGCGTCCGCGGCCCTGGTCTACCACCACTGCGAGACCGACGACCTGTCGGAGGAGATGCCGTCATGACGCTCACCAGGCGAGACTTCGTCAAGGCCAACGCCGTCGCCGCCACCGCCGCCGTGGCGGGGCTGCCCGTATCACCGGCGCTGGCACAGGCGGCCGGCCGCGACGGCATCCGCTGGGACAAGGGCGTGTGCCGCTTTTGCGGCACCGGCTGCGGCGTGCTGGTCGGCGTGAAGGACGGCCGCGTCGTCGCCACCCAGGGCGATCCCGAGGCGCCGGTCAACCGCGGCCTGAACTGCATCAAGGGCTACTTCCTCTCCAAGATCATGTACGGCGAGGACCGGCTGACCCGGCCGCTCCTGCGCAAGAAGAACGGCCAGTACGCCAAGGACGGCGAGTTCACGCCGGTGTCGTGGGACGAGGCGTTCGACGTCATGGCCGCCAAGTGGAAGGAGGCGCTGAAGACCACCGGCCCGACGGCCGTGGGCATGTTCGGCTCCGGCCAGTGGACGATCTGGGAAGGCTACGCCGCGTCCAAGCTCTACAAGGCGGGCCTGCGCTCCAACAACCTGGACCCCAATGCCCGCCACTGCATGGCCTCGGCCGTGGCCGGCTTCATGCGCACCTTCGGCATCGACGAGCCGATGGGCTGCTACGACGACGTGGAGCACGCCGACGCCTTCGTGCTGTGGGGCTCCAACATGGCGGAGATGCACCCCATCCTGTGGTCGCGCCTGACCGACCGGCGCCTGACCCACAAGGGCTGCAAGGTCGCCGTGCTGTCCACGTTCGAGCACCGCTCGTACGAGCTGGCCGACATCGCCATGACCTTCACGCCCCAGTCGGACCTGGCGATCCTGAACTTCATCGCCAACCACATCATCACCACCGGCCGGGTGGACGAGGCGTTCGTCGCCAAACACGTGAACTTCAAGAAGGGCGTCACCGACATCGGCTACGGCCTGCGGCCCGACCACCCGCTGGAAGCGGGGGCCAAGGACGCCAAGGACCCCAACGCGTCGGAGCCCATGAGCTTCGACGCCTTCAAGGCCTTCGTCGCCGAGTACACCGTGGAGAAGGCGGCCGCCCTGTCCGGGGTGCCGGCGGACAAGCTGCTGGCCCTGGCCGAGCTGTACGCCGACCCGACCGTCAAGGTCGTCTCGTTCTGGACCATGGGGTTCAACCAGCACACGCGCGGTACGTGGGTGAACAACCTGATGTACAATGTGCACCTGCTGACGGGGAAGATCTCCACGCCGGGCTGCGGCCCCTTCTCGCTGACCGGCCAGCCCTCCGCCTGCGGCACCGCGCGCGAGGTCGGCACCTTCGCCCACCGCCTGCCCGCCGACATGGTGGTCACCAACCCCGACCACCGCGCCAAGACCGAAGCGATCTGGAACGTTCCCGAGGGGACCATCCCCGACAAGATCGGCTACCACGCGGTTCTGCAAAGCCGGATGCTGAAGGACGGCAAGCTGAACTGCTACTGGACCATGTGCACCAACAACATGCAGGCCGGTCCCAACATCAATGAGGAGATGTTCCCCGGCTGGCGCAACCCGGCCAACTTCGTGGTGGTGTCCGACGCCTACCCGACGGTGTCGGCCATGGCCGCCGACCTGATCCTGCCCACCGCCATGTGGATGGAGAAGGAGGGCGCCTACGGCAACGCCGAGCGGCGCACCCAGTTCTGGCGCCAGCAGGTGAAGGCGCCGGGCGAGTCGCGCTCCGACCTGTGGCAGCTCATGGAGTTCTCCAAGCGCTTCCGGGTCGAGGAGGTGTGGCCCGAGGAGCTGATCGCCAAAAAGCCGGAGGTGCGCGGCAAGACCCTGTTCGACGTGCTGTACGCCAACGGCACCGTCGACGCGTACGGCCTGGACCAGATCCAGCCGGGGCACGACAACGATGAATCGCGCCTGATGGGCTTCTACGTCCAGAAGGGGCTGTTCGAGGAGTACGCCCGCTTCGGCCGCGGCAAGGCCCACGACCTGGCCGACTTCGAGCTGTACCACCGCTCGCGGGGCTTGCGCTGGCCGGTGGTGGACGGCAAGGAGACGCTGTGGCGCTTCCGGGAAGGGTACGACAGCTACGTGCCGGCCGGCGAGGGCGTGCGCTTCTACGGCCACAAGGACGGCAAGGCCAACATCTTCGCCCTGCCCTACCAGCCCCCGGCGGAGAGCCCGGACGGCGAGTACGACCTGTGGCTGGTGACCGGCCGCGTGCTGGAGCACTGGCACACCGGCACCATGACGCGCCGGGTGCCGGAGCTGCACCGCGCCTTCCCCAACGCCGTGGTGTACATGCACCCCGACGACGCCGCCGCCCGCTCCCTGCGTCGCGGCATGGTGGTGCGGCTGTCGACCCGGCGCGGCGACGTGACGACCCGCGTCGAGACCCAGGGGCGCAACAAGCCGCCGCGCGGGATGGTCTACATCCCCTTCTTCGACGAGAGCCAGCTGGTCAACAAGCTGACCCTCGACGCCACCTGCCCGATCTCCAAGGAGACGGACTTCAAGAAGTGCGCCTGCAAGGTCGAGAAGACGGCGCAGGTGTAAGGCGGAGCGGGAGCGGCTACGCCGGGCCCCCACCCAACCCTCCCCCATCTTCGACGGGGGAGGGCTCGCGTTCCTCCCCCCGCGCAGTGGGGGGAGGCCAGGAGGGGGGCCCGGTGCGACCACGCTCCACCGGCAACCGGAGTGCTCACCATGAGCGCATCACCTGAGGGTCCCGGCCGGCGGCGGGTGCTGGCAGCGGCGGCGGCGGTGTGCGGGACCGGCTTCCTGGCGCTGCTGCTGGGCCGCGTCGCCGCCCCGTCGCGCACGCTGGCGGCCACCGCCCTGCGCCCGCCGGGCGCGCTGGCCGAGGCCGACTTCCTGGCGGCGTGCGTGCGCTGCGGGCTGTGCGTGCGCGATTGCCCGTACGACACGCTGCGGCTGGCCGATCTGGCCGACGCCGCGGCGACGGGAACGCCGTACTTCGTCGCCCGGGAGATCCCGTGCGAGATGTGCGAGGACATCCCCTGTGTCGCCGCCTGCCCCACCGGCGCCCTGACGAAGACGCTGACCCGCATCGACGACGCCCGCATGGGCTCGGCCGTGCTGGTCGGCCACGAGACCTGCCTGAACGTGCTGGGGCTGCGCTGCGACGTCTGCTACCGGGTCTGCCCGCTGATCGACACGGCGATCCGGCTGGAGATGCGCCACAACGAACGCACCGGCCGCCACGCCCACCTGATCCCGGTGGTCGACACCGACGTCTGCACCGGCTGCGGCAAGTGCGAGAAGTCCTGCGTGCTGGAAGAGGCGGCGATCAAGGTGCTGCCCGCCGACCTGGCGCGCGGCCGTCTCGGCGACCATTACCGGCTGGGCTGGAAGGAGCAGGAGCGCGCCGGCAAGCCGCTGGTGGACGGCATCATCGACCTGCCCGACCGCGGCTACGTGCCGCCGTCCCTGAACGGGGAGTTCCGGCCATGAGCGCGCCCTCGCGGCGCCGGCCGGGCCCGGCGGCGGTGGCCGCCAAGGGCCGGCTGCGGGCGAACGGCTGGCTGATCGCCCGCCGCACCGCCCAGGCGGCGTTCCTCGCCCTGTTCCTCACCGGACCGCTGTTCGGCGTGTGGATCACCAAGGGCACGCTGGCGGCCAGCGAGACGCTGGGCGTGCTGCCGCTGACCGATCCGCTGGTGCTGGCGCAATCGCTGCTGGCCGGTCACGCGCCGGAGACGGCGGCGGTGATCGGGGCCATCCTGGTGCTGGGGGCGTACGCGCTGCTGCGCGGCCGGCTCTACTGCTCGTGGGTGTGCCCGATCAACCCGGTCACCGACGCCGCCGCCGCCCTGCGCCGCCGGCTGGGGCTGAAGGAGGGCACGGCGCTGAACCGGCGCCTGCGCCACATGGTGCTGGCGGCGGTGCTGCTGGCCTCCCTGGTCACCGGCGTGGTGGTGTGGGAGGCGGTGAACCCCGTCACCCTGCTGCACCGCTCGCTGGTGTTCGGCTCCCTGGCCGCCGGCGGCCTGGTGTGGACGGTGGTGGCCGCGATCTTCCTGTTCGACCTGGCGGTGGCGCCGCGCGGCTGGTGCGGCCACCTCTGCCCGGTCGGCGCCTTCTACGCCCGGGTCGGCCGCTTCGGCACGGTGGCGGTGGCGGCGCCGCGGCGCGCGGCGTGTGACCACTGCATGGACTGCTATCAGGTCTGCCCCGAACCCCACGTCATCGCACCCGCCCTGCGGGACACCGGCACCGACGTGATCCACTCACCCGACTGCACGGCCTGCGGCCGCTGCATCGACGTATGCCCGCACGACGTCTTCGCCCTCGGCCTGCACCGGCCCCGCCTGCCGGCGGCCGGCACCCCCGTCGGCGCCACAGCCCTTCGTCAAGGAGACCCCTCGTGAAATCCCATCTGAAGCTCATCGCCGCCGCGGCCGGCATGGCGCTCGTCTCCGCCGCCGTCCTGCCGGCGGGCGCCTTCACCGCCGACCTGCAGTCCCTGCGCGGCGCCGTGGAGATCCCGGCGACCGACCAGGCGCCCTCCATCGACATCTTCAAGTACCAGGAGGGCGGGAGCTGGTCGCGCAACTTCCGCCAGCAGCCGCCGCTCATCCCGCACAAGGTGGAGAAGTACCAGGTCGACCGCAACGTCAACCAGTGCGTCTCCTGCCACGACTGGTCCAACGCCAAGCGCATGCGGGCACCGCAGATCAGCGAGACCCACTATCTGGACCGCGACGGCAACCGCCTCGACTCCATCGCCGGCACCCGCTGGTTCTGCACCCAGTGCCACGTCCCGCAGACCGATGCCAAGCCGCTGGTGGAGAACGAGTTCGCCCCTGCCCCGACGCTGCGCTGACCGAAAGAGACCCGGCCATGACGACCGAACCCCGTGACACCGCCGGCGGCGACGCCGCCCGGCGGCCCGGCCCGCTCGCCCGCCTGTGGGGGGTGCTGTGGAGCCCCTCCGTCCGCTGGTCCCTGGGCACCCTGCTGATCGTCGGCGCGACCGGCGGCGTGCTCTTCTGGGGCGGCTTCAACTGGGCGATGGAGGCGACCAACAACGAACAGTTCTGCGTCTCCTGCCACGAGATGCGCGACAACGTCTATGCCGAGTACCGCGGCACCGTGCACGACAGCAACCGCTCGGGCGTGCGCGCCACCTGCCCGGACTGCCACGTGCCCAAGGACTGGACGCACAAGGTGGTCCGCAAGATCGAGGCGTCGAAGGAGCTGTACCATCACATCCTCGGCTCCATCCAAACGACCGAGGATTTCGAGGAGCAGCGCCTGCGTCTGGCCGGCAACGTGTGGCGCAGCATGAAGGCCAACGATTCGCGCGAGTGCCGCAACTGCCACAACTTCCAGTCCATGGACGTCGCCCTGCAAAGCGAACGCGCCCGCCCGCTGCACCTGGCGGCGCCCGAGAACGGACAGACCTGCATCGACTGCCACAAGGGCATCGCCCACCATCTGCCCGCCGGCACCCCGGCCGCCACGCGGGCGCTGGAGCAGGCGGCCCGCTGACCGCCGCCGCCCCTTGCACCGCGCGGGGATTTGCCCCCACTGTGCGTCGGTGCGCGGGGCGGGCAAGGGGAGACCGGAGGGGATGGAACGGGTCGAGTGCGTCGTGGTCGGGGCCGGCGTGGTCGGGCTGGCGGTGGCGCGGCGCCTGGCGCTGGCCGGGCGGGAGGTGGTGGTGCTGGAGGCGGCGGAAGCCATCGGCACCGGCACCAGCTCGCGCAACTCCGAGGTCATCCACGCCGGCATCTATTACCCTTCGGGGTCCCTGAAGGCGCGCCTGTGCGTGGCCGGACGCGACGCCCTCTACGGTTTCTGCGCGGAGCGCGGCATCGCCCACCGGCGGCTCGGCAAGCTGATCGTCGCCACCGACGGCAGCCAGGTGGCGAAGCTGGAGGCGATCCGCCGGCAGGCCGCCGCCAACGGCGTGGAGGACCTGCGCCTTCTCGACGCCGCCGCGGTGCGCGCACTGGAGCCGGAGCTGCACGCGGTGGCAGCGCTCCTCTCGCCCTCCACCGGCATCATCGACAGCCACGGCCTGATGCTGGCCCTGCAAGGGGACGCCGAGGACCGCGGCGCCATGATCGCCTTCCACAGCCCGCTGACCGGCGGTCGCGTGACGGACGACGGAATCGAGCTGGCGGTCGGCGGGGCGGAGCCGACGCGCATCGCCTGCACGGTGCTGGTCAACGCCGCCGGGCTGGGCGCGTGGGACGTGGCGAGGGGGCTGGAGGGGTTCCCCGCCGCCGCCGTGCCGCCGCGCCGCCTGGCCAAGGGCAACTATTACGCCCCGGAGCGGGGTCGCGCCCCGTTCCGCCACCTCGTCTACCCCGTCCCGGAGGACGGGGGCCTGGGCGTGCACCTGACCCTGGACCTGGCCGGGCAGGCCCGCTTCGGGCCGGACGTGGAGTGGCTGGACGGCACGGCCCATGACCACACCGTCGACCCCGGCCGCGCCGGGCGATTCTACGACAGCATCCGCCGCTATTGGCCGGGTTTGCCCGACGGCTGCCTGGTGCCGGCCTATTGCGGCATCCGCCCCAAGCTGAGCGGTCCCGGCGAGCCGGCCGCGGACTTCCTGATCCAGGGTCCCGCCGACCACGGCATCGGCGGGCTGGTCAACCTGTTCGGCATCGAATCGCCGGGTCTCACCGCCTGCCTCGCCATCGCCGATGCGGTGGCCGCGCGGCTGGATGGCCTTGACCGTTCGGGCGGATCCCCCATCTAATGGGGGAATTGGTGGCGCCGGGTTCGCCCGGGCCGCCGCGGAACGGGCGCCGCTACCCTGGGCCCTCCGGCAACTCGCTCGCTTCCGAGGAGGATGCGCCATGTCGACTCGTCTGTCCCTCTTCAACAGCCCCCTGCTGCTGGGCTTCGATCAGTTCGAACGCACCCTCGACCGGATCGCCAAGAACTCGGCCGAAGGCTATCCCCCCTACAACATCGAGCAGATCGGCGACGACGGCCTGCGCATCACCCTGGCGGTGGCCGGCTTCACCAACGACGACCTGTCGGTGCAGATCGAGGACAACCAGCTTGTGATCCGCGGCCGCCAGCAGGACGACCGGGCGCGCGTGTACCTGCACCGCGGCATCGCCGCGCGGCAGTTCCAGCGCAGCTTCGTCCTGGCGGAGGGCATCGAGGTTGTCGGCGCCACCCTGGACAACGGCCTGTTGAACATCGACCTGGTCCGCCCGATGCCCGAGCCGAAGGTGCGCACCATCGCCATCAAGCAGCCCGGCAAGGCGGCCGGCCGTCCTCCGGGGCCGCAGCAGATCGACGTCGCGCCCGACCCCTCCTCCCCGCCGGAGGCGTGACGGAACCGCGTCCCATCGGTTTCCCGCCCCGCACGCATTTCACGACGAAAGTCCCGCCATGAACATCGCCCCGCAGACCCTGCAGCTGCTCTCGCCCGAAGACTTCGCCGCCTTCGGCGTCAATCACGTCGCCTACGTCAAGCAGGTGGACACCAACGGCGCGATCACCTTCGCGGTGCACGCGGCCGATGGCACCCCGCTCACCGTCCTTCCCAATCGGGACGTCGCCTGCGCCGCCGTGCGCCAGCACGACATGGAGCCCGTCAGCGTCCACTGACCGGCGCACCCGACCGCGCCCCGGCCGGCCTCCGGCCGGGGCCGGTGTCGTCTCCGCCGTTCGTCGCACGAACCTCGCCGGACTTGACCGGACGGGGATCGCGGGCGCAATCAGATATTTTACCGGGGCGATCCGCCGAAGTCGGCCGGTGCCCCACCCCGGGGAGACAGGACCGTGTCCGTGGATGGCGGTCATCAGACAGTGAACACGGATGATGACGCCACCGGCCGGGATGTGGAGGGTGGTGCGCGCCGCAAGGCGTGGGACGACGAGGCCCGCGACGCCCTGCACATCATGCCGCTGACGGCTCTGCCCCTGGAGACGCCGGGGTTGCAGCACGCGCGCCTGATCAAGAACGTGCGCCTGCAGACCGTCATCGAGATGTTCAATGACGTGCAGACCGGCAGCGGCCAGGTGCACCCCCATCAGGTCGCCGTCTATTTCGATTCCTACAAGGACGAGGTGGAGCGCGACCTGGTGCTGATCGACAAGATCGCGCACGCCGCCAGTTTCGACGTCTACACCTCGCGCATCGAACTGCGCCGCCTCAACATCAAGGTCAACGACCATCAGGCGCTGACCCTGTCCGAGCGCAAGCGGGCGGAACTGACCCGCTACATGCAGGTGTTCACCCGTCCGCTGATCGAATACGTCTACGCCGGTGAGGAGCTGCAGATCCGGGACGTCGACGACCTGATCCGCATGTTCGCGACCCCCAATCGGGAGGACGCGCTGCGCAACCTGCGCATGATGGCCGACCGGCTCGACATCGAGCTGATGGAGATCCCCAACTTCCTGGAAGAGTACGGCGACATCTTCCTCTCGCTGGCCTATTTCCGCAAATGCCTGGACACCATCGTCCCCGAGGTCCAGCGCTTCCTCACCTGGACGGCCGAGGTCCGCGACTCTGCCGAGATCAAACGGGATTTCCGGCTGGGCAAGATGCTGGACGACATCAACCGCGACCTGACGGACATCTCCACCTCGATCACCGGCCGGTTCGAGAGCTTCGACAACCGATCCAAGGATTTCTGGCGCGACATCAACGCCGCGACCTTCCGCTCGATCCGCGAGCTGATCACCTCCCACCACGTCACCATCGGCGGCGTGCTGTGCGGCCTGGCGGTGAAGATGGACCTGTGGAAGACCCGCTTCGCGCGCGGCGGCGGCGGCCCCAACCGCCGGCTGGAGTTCATCAAGTCGGAGATCCTGCCCGGCCTCTCCCACATCAAGTCGCTGGAGCAATCGGCGCGCACCTCGGGGGTGTAGCCCCGTGGACCGGGAAGCGGGAGGAGCGATGACCGTCGCCGGCCTGCGGTCGTGGCTGCACCGCATCCCCTATGCCGAGCGGGTCGGGCTGGGCACGCTGGTGCTGCTGCTGCTGGTCGGGGGCGGCGTGTGGGGATTCGTCCTGCTGGCCGACCTGGTGATCGAGGGCGAGACCGAAGCGTTCGACCGCACCGTGCTGCTGGCCCTGCGCAATCCGGCCGACGTGAGCGACCCGCTGGGTCCGCGCTGGCTGGAGGAGATGGGGCGCGACATCACCGCGCTCGGCAGCATGGGGGTGTTGACCATGCTGACGCTGGCCGTCACCGGCTACCTGGCGATGCGCCGCCTGTGGCGGGCCGCCGCCCTGCTGCCGGTGTCGGTGGGCGGCGGCATGCTGGTGAGCACGCTGTTGAAGATGGTTTTCGAACGGGCACGGCCCGACCTGGTGCCGCACGGCGCCTACGTCTACACCGCCAGCTTCCCCAGCGGCCATTCCATGATGGCGGCGGTGACCTACCTGACGCTGGGCGCGCTGCTGGCGCGCGTGGAACCGGACCCGCGCATCAAGGCGTACATCCTGACGCTGGCCGTGGCGGTCACCGTGCTGGTCGGGGTCAGCCGCGTCTATCTCGGCGTCCACTGGCCGACCGACGTGCTGGCGGGCTGGACGGTGGGGGCCGCCTGGGCGCTGACGGTGTGGCTGGTCGCCCGCTGGTTGCAGCGGCGCGGTGACGTCGAAAAGGGCAACGGCCGGTTCGCCTTCTGACGGCGTTCCCCGCCGGACGACATCATTCTTATCTTCCCGGAAATACTGTTGCAGTGTATGAGTTCAATGATGTCTCATGCTTTGGTGCGATATTTTTTATTATTTCGCTCACATTGATTTAACTTTTTATCTCGCAATATTGCAGCTCGAAGAGATTTGCAGGAGTATCGACGATGTCCAACTTGAGCTTGCGCGCCCGCATGCGCCTTCTGCTCGCCGTTCTGGCGGTCGCGGTCGTCGGACTCGGTGTCTTTGCCGTGGAACGCATGGGGGTCGTCAACGCTCAGTCGACCATCCTCGCCGAGGTGTGGATGGTGCGGGCGGACCAGATGAGCACGGTCAACATCGCGACCTCCGATTACCGCATCGCCGAAGCCTCCCACATCCTGACGACCGATCCCGCGGTCATGGCGGCGATCGAACGCGACATCGACGCCTTGCGCCGGACCATCACCGACAGTCTCGGCGCCTACGCGGGCCTCGACCACGACGCGCCGGAACGCAGCGCCATCACCAAGGTGCAGAACGAATGGGCGCTTTACCTCGAAAAGAGCCAGTCCATCATCGGTCTGTCGCGCCGCAACCAGAATGAGCAAGCGGCCCGGGATTTCATGGAGACCCGCCCGATCTTCGATGCCTTTTCCCGCTCCCTGGCCGATCTTGTCGATCTCGAGCAGACCAACGCGGCGGAATCGAGCGCGTATGGCGATGAAGTCTATGAATTCTCGCGGACGATGATGGTGGCCGTGCTCGTCCTGGTCCTTGCGGTGCTGGGATACGTCGTCCTGTTCTTCGACCGGAGCATCGCCGCGGCGATCGACGGGATGACCCTGACCATGACCCGCCTTGCCGGGGACGATCTCGGCGCGGAGATCGCGGGACGGGAGCGGAAGGACGAGATCGGAGCCATGGCCCGTGCGGTCCAGGTGTTCAAGGACGGCGCCGCCCAGCGCCTGGAGCTGGAGCGCCGGCAGCGGGAGGATCAGGAGGCCCGGGAGCGGCGGATGGAAGCCATGGCCCGCATGATCGCCGATTTCGACGCCGCCGTCGGCGGTGTTCTGCGAACCGTCGCCTCGGCGGCGACCCAGTTGGACGGCACGGCGCGGGAGATGGCGGCGATCGCCGACGACACCGCCCTCCAGGCCGGCGCCTCGTCCGCCGCCGCGGAGGAGACGTCGGTCAACGTGCAGACGGTCGCGTCGTCCGCCGAGGAGATGAGCGGTTCCCTTCAGGAGATCGCACGCCAGGTCAGCCGGTCAACCGGGGTTGCCAACCGGGCGGTGGCCGAAGCCGACCGGACCAACGGAACCGTTCAGGGGCTGGCCGAAGCCGCCAGCCGCATCGGGCAGGTGGTGGATCTCATTTCCGAAATCGCGTCCCAGACCAACCTGCTGGCGCTGAACGCCACCATCGAAGCGGCGCGGGCCGGCGAGGCCGGGAAGGGCTTCGCCGTCGTGGCGTCGGAAGTGAAGAGCCTGGCCACCCGCACCGGCAAGGCGACCGACGAGATTTCGTCGCAGATCACCGCGATGCAGCAGGCGACGGGCGGCGTCGTTGACGCCATCCGCGGGATTGCCGGCACCATCGGCTCCATCGATGAGATCACCACCGCGATCTCCGCCGCCGTCGAGGAGCAGACGGCCGCAACCGCCGAGATCTCCCGCAACGCTTCGCAGGCGGCCGCCGGCACGCAGGAGGTGTCGGCCAACATCGTCCGCGTGACGGAGTCCTCGGCCCGGACCGGGGCGGCGGCCGGCCAGGTCCGGGGAGCCGCCGCCGAGCTGTCGCGCGGATCGGAGCAGCTCCGCAGCGAGGTCGAGCGATTCCTGGCGGGAATCCGCGCGGCCTGACCGGGCTGCGCCGGACCGGTGCAGCCTCCTGACAGAACGCTGTCAGGAGGGGTGCGGTAGAAAGGGGGCGTGCCGGCACGTCGACCTTTCCACCGCATCCAGGGAGCACCGCCATGACCACCCCCAACGTCGCCGTGTGGTTCGAGATCCCCGCCACCGATTTCGCCCGCGCCGTACGCTTCTACGAAACCGTGTTCGGCGTCCGTCTCGTCGAGGAGCGCTGCCCGCAGTCGGACGTCGTCATGGGCATCTTCCCCGCCGCCGACGGCGCCGTGAAGGGCTGCATCATCGCCGGTCCCGGATTCACGCCGGGCGCCACCGGCACCGTCGTCTACCTCAACGGCGGCGACGACCTGACAGGGCCGCTGGAACGGGTGTGGGCGGCCGGCGGCCGGGTGCTGGTGACGAAGACGCTGATCGACGAGTCCATCGGCTACTTCGCCCATTTCGAGGACACCGAGGGCAACCGGGTCGGCCTGCACTCGCTGCGGTAGGCGGCGGCCCCGATCCGTCGTAGGCTTCCCCTCCTCCGCCACCGGGAAATGCCGGGCATGCGCCGCGCCGACCGCCTGTTCCAGATCGTGCAGATCCTGCGCAAGGGGCGCCTGGTCACGGCGGCCGCCCTGGCCGGCCGGCTGGAGGTGTCGGAGCGCACCATCTACCGCGACCTGCGCGACCTCGCCGCCACCGGCGTGCCGGTGGAGGGCGAGGCCGGCGTCGGCTACATCCTGCGCGAAGGCTACGACCTGCCACCCCTGATGTTCACCCGCGAGGAGATCGAGGCGCTGGTGGTGGGGGCACGGCTGGTCGGCGCCCGGGTCGGCGGTGCCCTGGCCGGAGCGGCGGCGCGCGCACTCGACAAGATCGAGGCGGCGGTCCCCGACGGCCGCCGCCCCGAACTGGAGGCGTCCCGCCTGTTCGCCCCGGACGTCGCCCTGCCGCCGGCCATGGCCGAACGGCTGGACGCCCTGCGCCACGCCATCAACGACCGGCGGGTCGTCGTCTTCGACTACATCCGGGGGGACGGCACCGCCTCGACCCGCAGCGTCCGGGCGCTGGGCCTGTTCTTCTGGGGCAGGGTGTGGACGCTGGCCGGCTGGTGCGAACTGCGCGATGATTTCCGCACCTTCCGCGTCGACCGCATGGACGCGGTGCGGCCGCTGGACCGCACCTTCACCGAATCGTCGGGGCGGGGGCTTGCCGACTATCTCGCCCGCTGCCGCCCCGACATCTGATACGGCCGGAAAAAGATCCGTTCCATTGGTTTCCGGCCGTGAAACCCGACAGATCAATGCCTTGCATTGATCGATAGGGTCATACCGACGGCATCATTCTGATGCCGTCGGTATGACCCCGATGTCACGCCGGAGCGAAGGCGCCGTGGAAGCCCAGCGGAACGGGCGCGTCCAGCCAGGCGCGGTACAACGGGCCGTCGGCGACGCGGCGTGCATCGAACACCGACACGCCGCTGCGCCGCCGCGCCACGTCGAGCACGGTGCCGACCAGCCAGCCGTCCGCCTCGCCGTCGCTCCCCGGGCGGGGAACGACCACATGCTCCTCCGGGATCTCGGCCGCCGCGAAGTCGAAGCGGTCGACCGCACCCGTCTCCAGGTCGCGGCGGACCAGCGCGCTCAGCCAGGGGGAGGCGCTTCCCTCCGGCCGCATGAGGTGGACGAGGTGCCGGTTGCGGCGGCCGACGACCCGCGGATCGACGCGGGGAAACTCCGCCGGCTCGGGCCCCAGCGCCTCCACCGACGTCCCGCCGCCGGGCCGCAGGGTCACCAGCACCGCCCGCGGGCCCGCCGCATCCGCCCGCTCCCCGCCCATCACCGCGCGCAGCGTGTCGGTGACCAGCCGGGCGTCCGGGGCCAGGGCGAAATCGAAGCGGATGGTGCCGTCGGCCTCCTCCAGGGCGTTGCCGAAGTGAAAGCCGAAGCCGGCCGGCAGCTCCCACGTCCGCACGCGCGACGGGTCGTCCTTGTCCACCGCCACGACGCGGGTCGCCCGGTTGCCGTGCCAGCGGTGGGCGTCCAGGAAGGACTCCCGCCCCCACCGCTCCGGGTCCAGGGTGAAGGGCGCCAGGACGAAGACCAGCGACCGCCCGGTCACCGCCATGTCGTGCAACATACCGGGGTGCCGTACGTCCGTCAGCGCGAAGCGGCTCAGCCCGCCGTCCGGTGAGAGGCGCCACACCATCAGGCGGCCTTCGGGGTAATGGACGCCGAAGTTCCACACCGTGCCGTCCGGGTCCACCTTCGGGTGGGCGGAGAAGGGGGTGCCGCGCAGATCCTCGCGCCACACCCGCTCGCCCCGGGTGTCCAGGCTGTCGGGGTCCAGGTCGTAGGCCGATCCGGCCTCCCACAGGGCCAGCAGCGACCCCGCCAGCGGCAGGACGCTGATGTTGGCCGGGTTCATGGCGTCACCGGGAACCAAAGCCGGCACCCCCGGCGGCAGCGTGCCGAAGGCGGGCACCAGCGGCCGCCCCGCCGCCGTCTCGGCGACGAACTTGCGGGTGCGCACGAAGCGGCTGCGGTAGACTGCCCCGTCCGGCGCGAGGCGCCAGGCGTGGACCATGCCGTCGCCGTCGAACCAGTGGCGGTAGCGCACGCCGCCCACCACCTGCCCCGCCGGCCCGTTGCGGTAGAGCGTGCCGGCCAGACCGTCGGGCGGCCGGCCCTCGGTCACCAGCCGCACGGGCTCGCGCTCCCGCCCGCGGCCTTCCCAGCCGAGCAGCCAGGGGTTCCCCGCCAGGGCCGAATCGAAGGCATCGGCCAGGGACACCGGGGCACCGCCGGCCGCCGCCGCGGTGCGCAGCGCAGCCGGCAGGGCGGCGGCCAGGGTGGCGGCGCCGGCGGCCTGCAACAGGGTGCGTCGCTGCATGGTGCCCTCCCTCACGGCGTCAGGGTGACGGTGGTGTCGGCCGTCTCGTCGTCGACGGCGACCGCCATGGCATCGAACGGCGGCGGCCCGAAGGACCCGGCGGCGTCGCGGCTGAAGCCGTAAGGTTCGGTGGGAACGCCGAACAGGTTGGTGTCCAGCGTCTCGTTGCGGTTCAGGTCCTGGAAGACGGCCACCGCGTAGCGTCCGGGCGGCAGGCCGCCGAACGCGACATCCACCATGGCGTCTACGGGGTGGAGGATGGCCGCGGCGAACCGCCGGCCGGCCTTGAAGGACTCCGCGCTCTCGTAAACCGCGACCATCAGCTTGCCCTGTTCGGGCTTGACGTTGGTTACGGTTGCGCGAAGCTCGCCGCCGAACGCCGTGGCGGGGGCCAGGGCCGACAGCAGCAGAAGGGGGATCGTCCGGTGCAGCAGGGGCCTCATCCTCGTCTCCTGTGGTGCGGGGGGGACGCGTACGCCTGCACGGCGTCCACCCCGCCGGCATGCCGCACCGCAGCCCGTACGCACCAGCGCCCCTGCGCGGCGGAGGGGGGCGGCTTTCGTGAATCGACGGGCCGGGCGGTTGGCGATGCGTGAACGGCAGGCCCGCATCCTGACCCGCCACCTGCCCATCCTGCTGGTCACCGTGGCGGTGATGACGGTGATCGGCCCGTTCGGCACCTTTGCCGAGCTGAGCGTCGGGCAGCGCCTCGCCTATTGGGGCGGGCTGATGGGGTGCGGCTTCGCGCTGTTCCACGCCACCGGCGCCGCGGCGGTGCGCATCGCGGCGCGGCGCGGCGTGGGCTGGCCGGCGGCGGTCGCCGGGCTGGTGGCCGCCAACGCCGCCGTGATGACCGGCGCGGTGGCGCTGGTGGAGCGGGAGCTGCGGGGCCACGACTTCCTGTCGCCCTCCGGCCTGGCAGAGCTGTACGCGTACGTCCTTGTCATCACCCTGCTGGTTTCGGCCGCCCCGCTGTGGCTGGAACTGCGCGCCCATGGCCTGCTGGCCGGCACCGGGCCGGCGGAGCCATCCGCCCCGCCTCCGGCCCGCCCGCCCGCCTTCCTGGACCGCATCCCGCCGCGGCTCGGCCGCGAGCTGCTGGCGCTGGAGATGGAGGACCATTACGTGCGCGTGCACACACCGCTGGGCAGCGACCTGATCCTGATGCGCCTGCGCGACGCGGTGGCGGAGCTGGACGGCGCGGACGGGTTGCAGGTCCACCGGTCCCACTGGGTGGCGGCGCGGGCGGTGACGGCGGTGGAACGGCGCGGCGACGGGCGGCTGATCCTGGTCCTCAGCACCGGACGCCGTGTTCCCGTCAGCCGCCGCTATGCCGCCGCCGTGCGCGGCGCCGGCTGGATCGAACGCGGTGGACACATTTAAGTATTCTATTTCAACAAAGACATCATCGATTGCATACTTGGATACTTCCGGCCCGCTCTTTCGGTCTTTCCTTTCCTTGTTCGCATCCGCACTCTAGAATGACCAATCATTGGCTGAGTCGGCTGCAAGCGGGTTCAGCATACGGTAATACGGGAGACGGGCATGGCGGATATGCTCGATGCCGTGCGCGATCGCCTGGCCGGGATGCCGCCGACGGCCGTGGCCTGGGGTTACGCCCTGGCGGGAGCGGCGTGGATCGTCCTGTCGGACCGGGCCCTCGGGCTGATTGCCGACCCCGGTCCCTGGCAGACCGTGAAGGGGCTGGTCTTCGTCACCGTAACCGCGGCCACGCTCTTCCTGCTGATCCGCCACGCCGCCCGGACCCTGCGCCGCGCCGAGGAACACCTGTCGCAGGAACGCCGGGACCGTCGGCGCGCCGAATCGGACCTGGAGGAGAGCCGGCAGGTGCTGGACGTGGCCGGCACCGCCGCCGGCTTCGGGTCCTGGATCTACGACGCCGGCGACGGCGGCACGCTGCGCTGTTCAGCCGCCGCCCGGCGCATTCTCGGTGCGGCGGGGCCGGTCTTCGATGAGACGCCGGCGGCGGTGCTGCGCCGTTTCCACGCCGGCGACCGGCCGCGCCTGCGCGCGGCCGTCAAAGGGGCGATCGCCGGGCGCGGGGCGCTGCGGCTGGAGGTGCGGCTGGCCGGGCACGACGGCGCACCGCGCTGGGTGCGCGTGGAAGCCTCCGTTCTGGAGAGCGGCGATCCCACCCCCCGGCCGCGCCTCATCGGCGTTCTCCGGGACATCACCGAACGTCGCATCGCCGACGAGGCGTTGCAGCACGCCCGCAAGGTGGAAGCGCTGGGCCGGCTGACCGGCAGCGTCGCCCACGACTTCAACAATGTGCTGACCATCATCCTCGGCGCCGTGGACGACCTGGAGGGCACCGCTTCCGAGGCGGACCGCCACGACGCCGCCGCGATCATCGAGGCCGCCGCCCGGCGCGGCACCCGGCTGACCGGCCAGCTCCTCGCCTTCGCGCGGCGCCAGGTGCTGGAACCGCGGACCTTCGACGCCAACGCGCTGCTGACCGCCATGGAGACGCTGCTGACCTGGACGGTCGGCAAATCCGTGCGGCTGGATCTGCGCCTGGCGCCCGGCCTGTGGCCGACCACCGCCGACCCGCAGGCCCTGGAAACGGCGCTGCTCAATCTGGCCTTCAACGCCCGCGACGCCATGCCCGACGGCGGCACCCTGGTCATCGAGACCGGCAACGCCGTCATCGACGCCAAACCCCACGTGCGCATCCGCGTCAGCGACACCGGTACGGGCATGACGCCCGAGGTGCTGCGCCGCGCCATCGAGCCGTTCTTCACCACCCGCAAGCCGGGCTACGGCACCGGCCTCGGCCTGTCCCAGGTCTATGGCTTCGTCGCCCAGTCCGGCGGGGTGTTCCACATGGACAGCACCCCCGGCCGGGGCACCACGGTGACCCTCGCCTTCCCGCGGGCGGAGGCGCCGCACTGACGCTCCGCCCGCGCAGCGGTGCCGGCGCTACGCTGCCTGCGCCAGGTTGCGCAGGACGTAGTTCAGCACGCCGCCGTGGCGGTAGTACTCGACCTCGTCCAGGGTGTCGATGCGGCACAGCAGCGGCACCGTCTGCACCGTGCCGTCGGCGCGGGTGATGGTCAGGGTCACGTCCCGGCGGGGTGTCAGGCCGTCGGCGATGCCGGCGATGTCGAACCGCTCGCTGCCGTCCAGCTTCAGGTCGTGGCGGGTCATGCCATCCTTGAACTGCAGCGGCAGCACGCCCATGCCCACCAGGTTGGAGCGGTGGATACGCTCGAAGCTCTCGGCGATCACCGCCCTGATCCCCAGCAGCATGGTGCCCTTGGCCGCCCAGTCGCGGGAGGAACCGGTGCCGTACTCCTTGCCGGCCACCACCACCAGCGGCACCCCCTCGTCGGCGTAGCGCATGGCGGCGGTGTAGATGGGCAGACGGTCGCCCGACGGATGATGCCGGGTCTCGCCGCCCTCGACGCCGGGCAGCAGTTCGTTGCGGATGCGGATGTTGGCAAAGGTGCCGCGCATCATGACTTCATGGTTGCCGCGGCGCGAGCCGTAGGAATTGAAGTCCTGCGGCCGCACCTGGTAGCTCAGCAGGTACTCGCCGGCCGGGCTGGTCTTCTTGATCGAGCCGGCGGGCGAGATGTGGTCGGTGGTGATGGAATCGCCGAGCAGGGCGAGCAGCCGCGCCCCGTGGACGTCCTGCACCGGCGCCGGGGTGCGCGGCATGTCGGCGAACAGCGGCGGCAGCTTGACGTAGGTGGAGCCGTCCTGCCAGGCGTAGGTCTGCCCCTCGGCGGTGGCGATGGACCGCCACTCCGGCGGGCCCTCGAAGACATTGGAATAGCGGGTGCGGAACATCTCCGGCGTGACGTGGGCGGCGATGGCGTCGTTCACCTCCCGGGCCGTCGGCCAGATGTCCTTCAGGAACACCGGCTGCCCGTCGCTGCCCGTGCCCAGCGGGTCCTTCACCGGGTCGATCCGCATGTTGCCGGCCAGGGCGTAGGCGACGCACAGCGGCGGCGAGGCCAGATAGTTGGCGCGGGTGTGCGGGTTGACGCGGCCCTCGAAGTTGCGGTTGCCCGACAGCACGGCGGCGACCACCAGGTTGCCCTCCTCCACCGCCGCCGCGATCGGTTCGGGCAGCGGGCCGGAATTGCCGATGCAGGTGGTGCAGCCATAGCCGGCCAGCGTGAACCCCAGCCGGTCGAGATAGGTTTGCAGCCCCGCGTCCTCGAGATAGTCGGTCACCACCTGCGAGCCCGGCGCCAGCGAGGTCTTCACCCACGGCTTGCTGGTCAGGCCCTTCTCCACGGCCTTCTTCGCGACCAGTCCGGCGGCCATCAGCACGGCGGGGTTGGAGGTGTTGGTGCACGAGGTGATGGCGGAGATCACCACCGCCCCCTGCTCCAGCGCGTAGTCGGTGCCTTCCACCGGGACGGCGCGGCCGGGGTCGTCCGCCTTGAAGGTGGCGGTCAGGTCGCGGGTGAAGGAGTCCGCCACGCCGGACAGGGCGACGCGGTCCTGCGGCCGGCGCGGGCCGGCCAGCGACGGTTCCACGTCGCCGAGGTCCAGGTCCAGGGTGTCGGTGAACACCGGATCGGGGACGCCGGCCTCGCGCCACATGCCCTGCGCCCGGGCGTAGGCTTCGACCAGCGCCACCCCTTCGGGGTCACGGCCGCTGAACTTCAGATAGCGCACCGTCTCCGCGTCGATGGGGAAGATGCCGCAGGTGGCGCCGTATTCGGGGGCCATGTTGCCGATGGTGGCGCGGTCGGCCAGGGACAGATGGTCCAGGCCGGGGCCGAAGAACTCGACGAACTTGCCGACCACGCCGCGGCTGCGCAGCATCTGGGTGACGGTCAGCACCAGATCGGTGGCGGTGGAGCCCTCGCGCAGGCGGCCGGAGAGCCGGAAGCCGATGACCTCGGGGATCAGCATGGAGATGGGCTGGCCCAGCATGGCCGCCTCCGCCTCGATGCCGCCCACGCCCCAGCCCAGCACGCCCAGCCCGTTGACCATGGTGGTGTGGCTGTCGGTGCCGACCAGCGTGTCGGGATAGGCCACCATCCGCCCCGACGGGTCGGTGTCGGTCCACACCGCGCGCGCCAGGTACTCCAGGTTGACCTGGTGGCAGATGCCGGTGCCGGGGGGGACGACGCGGAAATTGTCGAACGCCTTCTGGCCCCAGCGCAGGAAGGCGTAGCGTTCGTGGTTGCGCTCGAACTCGAACGCGACGTTGCGCCGGAAGGCGTCCTGCGTGCCGAACACGTCGACCATGACGGAATGGTCGATGACCAGGTCGACGGGCACCAGCGGGTTGATCCGGCGGGGATCGCCGCCCAGGTCGGCCATCGCCTCGCGCATGGCGGCCAGGTCGCAGACGGCGGGCACGCCGGTGAAATCCTGCATGAGGACGCGGGCGGGACGGTAGGCGATCTCCCGGTCGCAGCGCCGCTCCTTCAGCCAGTCGGCCAGCGCCCGCACGTCGTCCACGGTGACCGAGCGCCCGTCCTCGAAGCGCAGCAGGTTCTCCAGCAGCACCTTCAGCGAGAAGGGCAGCCGCGACAGGTCGCCGGCGCCGGCCTCGCCGGCCGCCGTCAGGCTGAAATAGTCGTAGCTCCGTCCGCCGACGGTCAGCGTGCGGCGGGTCTTCAACGAATCCTGACCGGTGAAGGTGGTCACGGTTGCGCCTCCTTATGCTCGATGGGGCTTGTTCGACGGGGCGGACCGGCAGCCGCAACCGCGGCCGTCACGCTGCTGATATGGCGCGCGCCGCCGCCGGTTCAAACCGCACCGTCCGCGTCGCCCCCGCGCTCAGCGCGCCAGCTCCAGCAGCACCGGGTCCCAGATCCGGGCGTAGAGGGCGAGCTGCTCGCTGTCGCAGGTGCGGAACGACCGGATGCGCACATGGGACGGCACGATCACCTCGGGGGCGGACAGCAGGTCCGGCTCCATCCACGCATCCGACCCGCGCACGGCGTTGGCGTAGCGGGAGAAATTGCTCTGCAGCGCGGCGTTCTCCGGGCGCAGGATGAAGTCGATGAAGCGCAGCGCCGCCGCCCGGTTGCGCGCGCCGCGCGGCACCGCCAGGGCGTCGGACCAGATGATCAGCCCCTCGGCGGGATAGACGTAGCGCAGGGACGGCTTGCGCTCGCGCGCCCGCAGCGCGTCGCCGTTCCAGGCGATGCCGACGGCGATGCGGTCGCCGGACAGCGCCTCGACGGCGTCGGAGATGGTGTAGATGCGCTCGCGTGCCAGCAGGGGGCGGACCAGCGCCAGGGCCCGGTCGAGATGGTCGGGGTCGGTCGTGCACTGGGGCAGGCCCAGGTGCAGCAGGGCCAGGCGCATCGTCTCCTCGGCCCCCACCAGGAAGCCGACCTTGTCCCGCAGCGCGTCGGGCGGATCGAACAGCAGCGCGATGCTGTCCAGGGGGCCGGACCACACGGCGGTGTCGACCACCAGCGACGTGGTCCCCCAGTGGAAGGGCACGCTCCACTCGTTCTTGCGGTCATAGGGGGGAGACCGCCAGCCGTCGAGGATGTTGGCGTAGCCCGGCATGCGGAACGCGTCGATCGGCTCCAGCAACCCGTCGCGGGCAAGCTGCGGGATGTCGTAATCGGGCGGATTGATCAGGTCGTAGGCGCCGGGGTCGGCGCGCAGCTTCTCGCGCATCCCGGTGATCGACACCACGGGATCAACCGTCACCCGGATGCCCGTTTCCCGTCGGAAGGTTTCGAGCACCGCCGGAGCGATGTAATCCGCCCAGGTCAGCAGGCGCAGTTCCGTGGCCGCCGCAGGCATCGCGGACAGCAGGAACAATACGGCAAGCAGTACGTGCATACTTCAGCCCCTTACCTTTGGAACCGCGAGATTTGGGGTGATCCCCGCTCCCGTGATGATAGGATGCCACGCCCCGCCGCACACTGCGATCGTGTCCCAACCCTTGCGACACGCCGCTGCCGTGCGGAAGGCTGCACCGGTCGGAAAGGGAAACGGGAGCGCATGGAGCCACGCCGCCGCATGACCAGCGTCCGGGCCGCCGTGGTGGCCGCAGCCTGCGCCGTCGCCGCGATGACGGTCGTCGCCGGCGCGGTGAGCTGGTACTTCTACGCGCGAATCGAGTCGCTGCTCATGACGGTGGCGCAGGAGCGGTCGACCACCCTGGCGCTGGCCCTGCGGCTCGCCGAAACGGCCAACCGCTTCGCCGCGGGCGGCAGCGAGGTGGAGGCGGCAACCAACCAGCTCCAGCGGCAGAACGCCACGGTCGCCCTCGCCCAGCACGCTCAGGGGTTGCATGAGGCGATCGCCGCCCTGCGCCGGGTCGATCCGGCGGCAGCGCAGATGGAGGCGATCGAGCGCCTGGTGGTGGCGATGGAGGAGAACCTCTACGAGATGAACCGTCTGGTGGAGCGGCGAATCGACCTGGAGGCGCTGGAACGGCGCAACCGCGCCGCCATCGCCAGGGCTCAGGCGGAACTGGACGGGCTGTGGTCGCGTCCGGACCGGAACGATCCCGGCCTGCACCCACCGGAAGCGGCCGCGGTGGGCCTGATGCTGCGCCTGTACGAGGCGGCGCAGGCGGACCGACCCGGAGCGTTGTCGGCCGCCCGGGCCGCCTATGACGCGGCGCGGGCGGGGCCGTTCGCCCTGCCGTCCCGGATCGATTCCCTGGCAACCGGTCCGTCGGGTGTTTTCGCCGTGCGCGAGGCGATGCTGGACGTCCGCGGGGCCATCGACCGCCACGCCGTCCAGGGCCGCGAGATCGTCACCCGCCTGGGCATCGCCGTGTCGCGGCTGGTGGCGACGGTGGATGGCGAGATCGAGGCGATCCGCGCCGATGCCGCCGCACAGACCGCGGCGGGGCGACGTTGGCTGCTGGCGGTGGCGGTGCTGACCTTCGTCGGGCCGCTGGCCTTCGTCTGGCTGGCGGTCAGCCGTTCCATCGTGACGCCGCTGGCGCGGCTGGCCGCGACCACCCGCGCCATCGCCGCCGGTGCCACGGACACGCCCATCCCGCCGGCCGGCCACAGCGAGTTCCATGAGATCGCCGCCGCGCTCGCGGTGTTCCGCGACACCACCGCCGCACTGGCCGAGCGCACCCGCGCGCTGGCCGCGTCCGAAGAGGCGCAGCGCCTGGCCCGCGAGGAGGCGGAGCGGGCTCTGGCCGACCTGCGCGAAACGCAGGAACAGCTCATCCACGCGGAGAAGCTGGCAGCCCTGGCCGGGGTCGTCGCCGGTGTCGCGCACGAGGTCAACACCCCCGTCGGGATCACGCTCACCGGTGCCAGCCTGCTGGACGAGGAACTTGCTGAACTGGACCGGCGGGTGCGCGACGGCGGCCTGCGCCGGTCGGATCTGGCGCAGTTCCTGGACCGCGCCCGCGAGATCGCCGGGCTGATCCAGGCCAACATGAACCGTGCCGCCGCCCTGATCCAGGCCTTCAAGCAGGTGGCCGCCGACCGATCCGGCGAGAGCCGGCGTGCCTTTGACCTGCGGGAAACGGTCGAGCAGACGGTGCTGAGCGTCAAGCCCGCGTTCGAGAAGGCCGGGCACGCGATCCGCGTGGACTGCCCGCCGGGTCTGGTGCTGGACGGCTTTCCCGGCGGGCTCAGCCAGATCCTGACGATCCTGGCGATGAACGCGCTCGACCACGCCTTTACGCCCGGTCACGGCGGAACCCTGCGCATCAGCGCCGCCGCCAGCGGGCTGGACGGCATCCGCATCGATGTCAGGGACGACGGCTGCGGCATTCCGGCCGACTTGCGGCGGCGCGTGTTCGAGCCGTTCTTCACCACCCGGCGCGCCAACGGCAACACCGGTCTGGGCCTTCACATCGCCTTCAACGTGGCGCAGCAGACCCTGGGCGGCCGTCTCGACCTGGTCGGCACGGACGGGGGCGGCGCCCACTTCACCTTGAGCATCCCGGCCGTCGCCCCGCGCGGCACCGCGACGGACGGCGCCCGAGAACCCGCCACCGCGACCTCTTCCATGGAATGGTGAGCGGCGGCAGGGCGGTGCCCCGGGAGCATGCGCGCCTGTGTTACGCCGCCTCGCCGAGCCAGCGCTGACGGAACGCATGCGCGTCGTCCACGCGCTGGAAATCGAACCCGAAGAAACGGCGGCCCAGCACGTCCCGCCCGTGCAGCGGGATGAACTTGCCCGGAAGGCTCTCCTCCGCCCAGCGGATGATCGCCTTGCGCGTGTCGAGGTCCGGCCATTCAGGAAACCGTATCGTCGTCCAGTGTCCCATGTCAGCCTCCCGCTCGCTTCCGCCCCTTCGGTCGGTGTTGCACTGAACGCACAATATAGGTTGTTACCTGTGGCCGTAAAGCCCTATTGCGTTACAGCGAAGCAATGATAGCGCCTTTTCCGCAACAGTCGCCAACAGTGGCAGACACCAACCGGTTACGGGCAAATCAAAGCATAAAAAAAATCAAATGCCGCGAACCGGGAAGGCCCGGCGGATCACGACGGCCGCAAGGCCACGAACCGGACGAAGCTGAGACCGCGCCCGAGCACACGCAGGCGGGCCCACCACAGCGCCAGTTCGCGGGCCAGCCCGGACAGCATTCGGCCGTCGGGAGACGCCGCGCCCTCCAGCCGCCGGGCGAGATCGCGCACCCGCTCCAGGATCTGCCAGCGGTGGGCCAGCGTCAGATCCTCGGCGACGCGCACATCCATGTTGCGCTGGGTCAGCTCCTCCGTCAGGCGCCGCGTGGTCCAGGGATAGAGGTCCACCGGCTCCTCCGAGCGCCAGGTCGACCACGCCTCCGGCGAGGCCGGGATGCCGTCGGAGACGTAATCCATCATCAGCACCCCGCCCCCCGGCTTCACGCAGGTGCAGAGCTGGTCCAGGTAATGCTCCTTGTCCCGCACGCGGTGGACGATCCGGTCGGCCATGACCAGATCGTAGCTGCCGGCCGGCCGGAACGCCTCCGGATCGTATGCGGCGACCGGCGCCTTGCGATCGAGCCCCAGCAGGCGGGAGCGTTTCATGGCCATGCCCGCCAGCACGGGCGACGGCTCCAGCCCGGTCACCCAGGTGTCGTAGGCGCCGACGATGGCGCGCGCCGCCCCGCCCAGGCCAGCTGACACGTCGAGCACGCTCTTGGCCGGATTGAGCCCGAATTGGCTGACCGCGTCGACGGCCCAGTCGCCGTCGCCCGGACCCACGAAATCGTCACCCCAGAGGAGTTGCGCACCCTGCACCCGGTCCAGCGACCACAGGGGCCAGCCGCGACGGTCGAGCTGCCGGTCTTCCAGCGCCCGGAGGTCGGCGTGCTCATCCGCGGCGGCCGCAGCCGCAGCGGCAACGGCAAGGGAATCCGGTCCCGGCCCCGGCACCATTGCGACACCGCGCCGCGGCATCGGCCGGCCATCGCCCGCCCGCCGCGAGCGCAGCGAGCGGGCATGGCGCTGCAAGCGGTCGATGTCATAGCCTTCCCACCACGCGATCAGGCGCGCCCTCCAGTCAGGATTGAGCCACCGTTCCAGTTCCCGCGCGTGCACGACCCGACCCTCGCTTTGGAGAGACATTTTAGAGAAATGCTTTTTACTTGAGGCAATCCTATCGTTTGAATAATGAGATCTCCAAATTGCAAGTCAAGTAATGGTTTTTTAATTAAAGTCCGGGGGCTATTTCAGCGCATGACCGGCGTGTCCTGCGCTGCCCGCCGCGCCCGCACCGGCTGCACGATCTGCGAAGCCGGTGCGTCGCTTGACACCCGTCGACGATCGTCTCTAATCCACCGTCGGGTGGACGGACGAGGGATGCGGGCATGCTCGGCCTGATCGATGCGGTGGAACTGGGAAACGTGCACGGCTGGCTGTGGAACCCCCACCAGCCGGACGTCCGGCAACCGGTCACCGTGTGGGTCGACGGCACCCCCGTAGCCCGCGCGGTCGCCGACCGGCCGCGCCCGGACCTGCAGGCGTCGGGCATCGGCGACGGCGGGCACGGGTTTACCGTGGCATTGCCCCGGTCCCTGCTCGACAATGCCTTCCATCGGATCGTGGTGACCGTCGGTGACGGGGAGGAGCCGATCGGCGGCGAGGTCCGTGCCTGGCTGCTCGACGAGGAGGCGGAGCGGTGCCCCCCCGTCGACGTGGTGGAACGGCCCAAGCCCCATTACCTGACCGTCTGCGCCATCGCCCGCAACGAAGGTCCGTATCTGCTGGAATGGATCGCCTATCACCGCGTGGTCGGCGTCGACCATTTCGTGGTGTTCGACAACGAGAGCACCGACGCCGGTCCGGACATGCTGGCCCGCCTGGCGGCGGAGGGCATCGTGACGGTGGTGCCCTGGCCGGGGGCTGCGTTTTCCGGCGGCCCGCAGATTCCCGCCTACGACCATGCCATCCACCGGTTCCGCGACCTGACGGAATGGCTGGCGTTCATCGACCTGGACGAGTTCCTGGTCCCCAACGCCGCCGACGACGTGCCCACCATCCTGCGCCGCTACCCCGACGTGACCGGGCTGGGGGCGTCGTGGCGGGTGTTCGGGACGTCGGGGCACGCAACGCACGAACCCGGACCGGTGATGGACCGCTTCCGGCGCTGTGCCCCGGCCGACGACCCGCTGCACCGTCACGTCAAGAGCATCGTGCGCGCGGATTACGCTGCCAAGCCCATGGTCCACGCCCATTTCCTGCGCGCCGGCGCCGTCGTGGACGAGGACCGGCGGCCGGTGCGGCTGACCGGGGGCGGCGTGCGCACCGGCACATCGGTCGCGGTGCTCCAGGTCAACCACTACGTCACCAAGTCACTGGAGGAATGGGCGATCAAGGCGGCGCGCGGTCGCCCCGACCGGGGACCCGGCGCAGCGGATGCCCGCCGCACCGACGCGGATCTGGCGCTCCATGACCGCAACGAATGTGAGGACACGGCCATCCTGCGCTTTCGCGACGCCACGGTCGCGGAGATGGCGCGCCTGCGCGCCGAGGTGCTCGACAGCGTGCCGTCCGTCGATACGGATGTCAGGGGCACGCCGATCCCCCTGCCGCCCCCCGAGCTGACGGCGCTCGTCGGCGGCTCCGACAATTTTACCGCCGTCGGCGACAGCCTGGCCCGCCTGCTGATCGAGCACAGCGGCCTGCGATCCGACGACAGCGTCCTGGAGATCGGCTGCGGCGTCGGCCGGGTGGCCCGGGCGCTGTCCGGGCACATCCGCCCGCCCGGCCGCTACGAAGGGATGGACATCCACCGCCCGCACATCGACTGGTGCACGCAGCAGATCACCGCCCGGCACGCCCATTTCCGCTTCCACCACGCCGACATCCGCAACGCCGCCTACAATCCCCGGGGCACCGCGAACGCGCTGGACTACCGGTTCCCGTTCGCCGACCGGTCCTTCCGGTTCATCGTCCTGCTGTCGGTGTTCACCCATATGCTGGAGCCGGAGATCCTCGCCTACCTGCGGGAGATCCGCCGGATGCTGGCGCCCGACGGCCGGCTGCTGGCCACCTTCTTCCTGCTGAACGCCGGATCGGAGCGGGCGATTGCCGCGAACCGCTGCCGCATCGCCTTCGATTACCGGGCCGCCCGGTTCTGGTCCCATTCCCGGGAACTGCCGGAGGTTGCCATCGCCTTCCGCGAGGAGGTGGTGCATGAGCTGTTCGCCGCCGCCGGCCTGACGACCCTGCGCGTCGACTACGGCGACTGGGCCGATCGCCCCGGCGCGCTGAGCTACCAGGACGTGATGATCGCCGGCCCCGGCGCCTGACCCTCTCGGGAGAATACCCTTGCCGAACAAGACGGCCAATCCGTGGACCATCCTGCTGACCCGGCCCATCTACGAGAACCGCTGGATCCGCGTGGTCGAGCACGAGGTGCTCAACCCCGCCGGCAAGCCCGGAATCTACGGCGTGGTGCACCTGCAGAACCTCGCCACCGGGGTCATCCCGATCGACGCCGACGGGTACACCACGCTGGTCGGCCAGTACCGCTTTCCGCTGAAGTCCTACAGCTGGGAAATCCCCGAGGGCGGCGGCGACCCCGGCGTCGATCCCCTGGAATCGGCGCGCCGCGAACTGGCCGAGGAAACCGGCCTGATCGCGCGGGAGTGGATGCCGCTGCTGACCATGCACCTGTCCAACAGCATCACCGACGAGACCGCCTACTGCTTCCTGGCCTGGGACCTGGAGCAGGGTGTCGCCGAACCGGAGGAGACCGAGGATCTCCGGCTCCGCCGCCTGCCCTTTGCCGAAGCCTATGCCATGGCCATGCGCGGCGAGATCACCGACGCCATGGCGGTGGCCAGCCTGATGAAGGCCCGCCTGCTGGCGCTCGAAGGGGCGCTCCCCGATGCGGTCGCCGGGCTGATCCTGCGCTGAGCGGACCGGGCCGCCCCGTCGATCACCGCGCCCTCAGGCGGCCCGACCGCGCAGCGTGGCGGGGCGGCCGGTCTCGTCGATGAGGCCGCGCTCCAGCAACTCGCGGGCGTGGCCGGCGAACCAGTCGGCGGTGCCGGGACGCTCCCACGCCTCCATCCAGTTCTGTTCCAGGAAGGCGAGGATGGCGGGGTGCCCCAGTTCGGCCTCCCACAGGATGCCGAGCAGGGAGGTCTGCGCCTCCTCGTGCATGCACTGCTCGAAGGTCAGCACCTGCTGGGCGCGCGCCTCGCGGCGGCGGGTCGTCTCCGGCCCGGGGCCGAGGCCGTGCTCCAGAAGGGGCCGGCGTTCCGGCGCGGCGCACAGCCAGTGCGCCACCTCGTGGACGATGACGGTGGCCTCGACCCGGGTGCGGATGACCCGGCCGTCCCACATGAAGCAGGCGCTCGGCTCCTCGTCCAGGGTGGCGATGCCGTGGGCGTGGGCCAGGGCGACGCCGTCGGCCCGCTGTTCGGGGGTATCGGCGGGGCCGGTGACCGGCCAGGTCGCAGCGATCCGCCGGAAGGCGGCCAGGGCCGCCGGCCGGTCGGCGAGGTGGCCGGCGAAGGTGCGGATGGCTTCGTCCATGCGGTCGGCGGGAACGGGCGTCAGGATCATCGGGGTGCCGGGAGCTGCGGATAAAACGGCCCTGTTGTGCCCAACACCCCCGCGCGGCGCAAGGGCACGCCGGCCGGCGCCGCCACATTTCACGGGCTCGCTCCGGCCGTCCGTATATCGAATGGAATAAACACCGGGTCCGCTCCGTTGATGCCGAACGCGAGGGTGCGCTTTTGCACTGTTGGGGTGACTCATGATATATGCGGATCGGTGGCCGGACCGGACTGCGCATGGGCGCCATCACCGCTGCGGGGACCGGCCCCCGACCCGGCTTGCACCACTTTCTCCTCACTGCGGGGACCCATGGTCTGCGTGGACGCTACTTCCGGCCTTCCCATCCCGGCGCCCGGCGCCGCGGGGCGGTGCCGTCTTTCCGTCGTCGTTCCGTTCTACAACGAAGGGCCTAACGTCGAGGCCCTGTTCAGCCGGCTGCTGCCGGTGCTCGACGGGCTCGGCCTCTCCTGGGAGGTGGTGTGCGTCGACGACGGAAGCCGCGACGACACCCTGGACCGCCTGGTCGCCGCCAACGCCCGCGACGGGCGCATCAAGGTGGTGGAGCTGTCGCGCAACTTCGGCAAGGAGCCGGCCCTGTCGGCCGGCCTGGCCCACGCCCGCGGCGACGCCGTGGTGCCCATGGACGCCGACCTCCAGCACCCGCCGGAGCTGCTGCCCGACATGATCGCCCGCTGGCGCGAGGGCTACGACGTCGTCGTCGCCGTGCGCCACGCCCGTGTCGGGCAGAGCCTGAAGCACCGCCTGTTCGCCCGCGCCTTCTACTGGGTGTTCGACACCCTGTCGGACGTCAGGCTGCCACGCGAGGCGGGCGACTTCCGGCTGATGGACCGCCGGGTGGTGGACGTCATCAACCGCATGCCCGAGCGCACGCGCTTCATGAAGGGCATCTTCGCCTGGGTCGGCTTCCGCCAGACCGCCGTCCTCTACCAGCAGGGCGAACGCGCCGGCGGCGACACCAAGTGGGGCTTCGTGAAGCTGCTGCGCCTGTCCGCGGACGGGCTGACCGCCTTCTCCAACTTCCCCCTGAAGGTGTGGAGCCTGGTGGGACTGGCCATTTCCGGCCTGGCCTTCGTGTACATCGTCCTGCGGCTGCTGCGCACGCTGCTGTTCGGCGTCGACGTGCCCGGTTATGAATCGCTGATCGTCTCGGTGCTCTTCATGGGCGGCATCCAGCTCATCACGCTGGGCATCATCGGCGACTATCTCGGCCGCGTCTTCGCCGAGGTGAAGGGGCGCCCGCTGTTCATCGTCCGCGCCACCCACGGACTCGGTGCCGCCGGGGCCGCCACCGGAACCGCCGCCGGGAAGGTCGATGACGCCGAGCCGGTCCGGGAGGTCGCGGCGTGACCGACCTGGCCCCCGCCCACCCGCACGACGGCTTCGCCGCCCTGCGCGGCACTCCGATGACGGTCGCCCGGCCGGCAACGCCGGGATGGGACGACCTGACGCGCCTGCTGCTGCTGGCCCTGGCCGTGCTCGCCCTGCTGACCTTCCGCAACTACGGCATCACCATCGACGAGGAGGTGCAGCACCTCTACGGCAAGAAGCTTCTGGCCTATTACGCCAGCGGCTTTGCCGACCATTCCGCCTTCGTCTTCAAGGACCTGTTCTATTACGGCGGGCTGTTCGACCTGACGGTGGCGGCGCTGCTGCCGGTGTCGCCGTTCGCGGAATACGACACCCGCCACCTGCTGTGCGCGGCCATCGGCATCATCGGCATCGCCGGCGCCTGGCGGCTGGCCCGCCGGCTGGGCGGCCCCCGCGCGGGCTTCCTGGCGGCGGCGCTGCTGGCGCTGACCGGCGTCTACTATGGCGCCATGTTCAACAACACCAAGGACGTGCCCTTCGCCGCGGGCATGGTGTGGGCGCTCTATTTCGCCACCTGCATCCTGGATCAGGCGCCGCGCCCGCGCCGCACCACGGTGCTCAAGTTCGGGCTGGTGCTGGGGCTGACCCTGGCAACCCGGGTCGGCGGCGTGCTCGCCGTCGGCTATCTCGGGCTGGGGCTGCTTGCCCTGTGGGTTCTGGCGTGGCGGCGCGACGGCGCCGGCCGCGCCCTGTCCGACGCCGGGGCGACGCTGGCCGCCCTGCTGCCGGCGCTGCCCCTGACGCTGGCCATCGTGGCGGTGTTCTGGCCCTGGGTGGTGCAGGAGCCGGGGAACATCCTGAAGGCCCTGCAGGTCATGTCGAAGTTCCCGATCAACCTGGAGACCCTGTTCAACGGCCACTTGGTGCCGGCCAGGGACCCGCCGGCGCTCTACCTGCCGGTCTATCTGGCGGTGAAGCTGCCGGAAGCGGTGCTCGTCGGCCTGGCGGCGGCGGCGGGGCTGGCCGCAATGGCCCTGCGCAACGTGCGTTCCGGCACCGGCGCCGGCGCCGCGGCGGCGGTGCGCCTGCTGCCCCTGGTGCTGGCCGCGACGCTGCCGGTGGTGCTGTTCATGGTGCTGCGCCCGACCATCTACAACGGCGTGCGCCATTTCCTGTTCGTCGTGCCGCCCCTGGTGGTCCTGGCGGCCATCGGCATCGACGGGCTGTGGCGGCTGGCGGAACGGGGCGGCCGCACCGCGGCGCGGGGGTTCGCCGCGCTGCTGGTGGCGGCCGGCGTGCACGGGACGTGGCAGCTCGCGTCCCTGCACCCCAACGAGTACGTCTATTACAACACGCTGGTCGGCGGCCCCGCCGGGGCGGACGGCCGGTACGAGCTGGACTACTGGGGCAACTCCATCCTGGAGGCCGTGCGCCGCCTGGAGGAGTTCCTGGCGCTGGAGAACGACGGCGCAGCACCGCCGCGCACCTACACCGTGATGGTCTGCGGCAACGCCCTGGCGGCCCGTTACGAGCTGCCGCCCCATCTGGTGCTGGCGAACGGCCGGCCCGACTGGCGCGAGGCTGACTTCTTCGTCACCTTCACCCAGGACCGCATCTGTCCCGACCTGCTGGACGGCCGGCCGATCATTGAGATCGCGGCCGATGGCGTGCCCCTGTCCATCGTCAAGGACCGCCGCCCCCGCCCGGAGGAGTAGCGGTCCCCCCTTCGCGCCGCGACGTACCCCGGCCACCCGCGCGAAGTGCCCCCGCCGCCGCCGCCGGCGCTTCGGCATGATCGCCGGGAGTGCGCGCGACGGGGTCCCGCACCTTTCCAATCTGTCCCTTACGGGCCATCGGCCGGAGGGACACAGGGATGGGCGGGGACGGGTGCGGATCGGCACGGTCGGCGGGACGGTCGGCGGGGCTGGCCGCGGCGCTGATCGCGGGGCTGATCCCGGGGCCGGCCGGCGCGGCACCGGGCGACCCGGCGGCGGACCGCGACCCGCTGCGCGCGCTGGTGACGCAGGTGGCGGAACGCCGCCTGGCCGAGGCGGGGCACGGCGGGCTGGTGGTCGGCGTGGTGCGCGACGGGCGGTCGCTGGTGGTCGGTCTGGGCAGCACCGGCGGGGCCGGCGGCGCGCCGCCCGACGGCCGCACCGTCTACCAGATCGCCTCGCTGACCAAGCCCTTCACCGGCACCATCCTGGCGGAGCTGATCCGCACCGGCCGCGTCCACCCCGCCGACCCGCTGCGCCGGCACCTGCACAGCGTGGCGCGGGTGCCCGAATTCGACGGCCGGCCGATCCGGCTGGTCGACCTGGCCACCCACACCGCCGGCCTGCCCAACGTGCCGGAAACGCCGACCTTCTCGTGGTCGCGCCTGGAAGACCCGCGCAACCCCTACAAGCCGCTGACGCCGGCCGAGGTGGACCGCTGGCTGGCCGGGTACGAGCTGGCGACGGCACCCGGCACCCGCTTCAGCTATTCCAACGTCGGCATGGCGGTGCTGGGGGAGGCTTTGGAGCAGGCGGCGGGGGCCAGCTACGGGCAGCTTCTGCGCCGCGTGGTGACCGAACGCTTCGGCCTGACCGACACCACCGCGGAGTTGAACGCCGACCAGCGCGCCCGCAAGGCGGTGGGCCACGCCGGCGGCCTGCCGGTGCCCGACTGGGAGGCGCCGGCCATGCTGCCCTCCTTCGGCCTCTACTCCACCGCCGACGATCTGGTGCGCTGGCTGCGGGTGAACCTGGGCGACTGCCCCGGCGGCTGCACGGCCGATGCGGTGCAGACGCTGGCCCTGGCCCAGTCGGTGCAGGTGGAGGGGACGGCGCTCAGCGATCCCGGTGCGCTGGGCGGCGGCGCCATGGCGCTGGGCTGGTTCGTGGCCCGCGCCGGCGACGGCACGCCCATCCTGTGGCACAGCGGCTCCACCGGCGGCTTCAACACCTATATGGCCCTGTCCCGCGCCCACCGCTGGGGTGTGGTCGCCCTGACCAACAGCGACCCCGACCGGGTGGTCGCCGACCGCACGGCCATCGACCTGCTGCGCCTGTTCGAGGCGGGGTGGTGAGGGCCCTCACGGCCCCGGCGCGTAGACGGCCAGCAGGGCGCTCAGCGTCACCACGCTGAGGATGGTCGACACCAGGATGGCGGCCGAGGTGCGCTCCACATAGACGCGGTACTGGGTGGCGACGACGAAGGTCAGCGCCCCCGTCGGCAGGGCCGCCAGCAGGATGGCCGAGGCCGCCCAGAACGGGTCCATGGGAAACAGGGTGTCGATCAGCAGCCAGGTCAGCGCCGGTTGCAGCACCAGCTTCAGCGCGACGATCCAGCCCAGTTCCGCCGGGCTGGCGCGCAAGGGGCGGCCGGCCAGGAACAGGCCGATGGCGACCAGCGCGCAGGGGCCGGCGGCGGCCCCCACCAGTTCGCAGAAGGTGACGACCGGGCGCGGCAGGTCGATCCCCGGCAGCAGCACCGACCAGGCCACCCCCGCGGCGGTGGCGACGATCAGCGGGTTGCGGGCCACCGCCCGGCCCACGTCGGCCAGCGCCCCGCCCACGCCCCGGCCCCGGCTCTGCACCAGCTCCAGCCAGATCACGGCGATGCCCACCATGACCGCGCTCATGATCACGGTGGCAAGGATGGCGGGAGCCAGTTGATCCGCCCCGAAGGCGGCGAGGAACAGCGGGATGCCCATGTAGCCGGTGTTGGAGAAGCAGGCCGTGAGACCCTGCATGCACAGCACCGGCGGCTTTTCCCGGTGCAGCAGCCAGCCCAGCAGGGCGCCCAGCGCGAAGACCGCGAGCATGGCGCCGAGGAAGGCGCCGATGAACGGGCCGTTGAACAGCTCCGCCAGCGGCCGCCGCGCGGTGCCGACGAACAGCACCGCCGGCAGTGCCATCCAGTAGACGAACTTGTTCAGCGCCTCCGACGAGGCGTCGCCGAGCAGGCGCGCCTTTCCCGCGAGAAAGCCGGCGAGGATAATGGCGAAAACGGGAAGGGCGACGTTGAGGACGGCGGACATGGACCCGTTCCTGGGTGGGCGGCCCCGACCATAGGGCAGGCCCCCGGCCCCGTCGAGGGCACCAGCCATCCGATTCCGGCATCCCTCCCCTGATACCGGGTTCGGTAAGTATGACCCGGTGCCGCAGTCGGAGCTTGACGGCGGGATGCCGCCGGGCAACATACGCGGGCTCCCCGTTCCCTTCCGGAGGTCCGATGCTCGACCATCACAGCGCGCTCATCTACGTCATGGTTCTCGTATCCGCCTCCGACGGCGACATGACGGACGCGGAGCTGGAAGCCATCGGCGAGAACGTGAAGTACCTGCCGATCTTCGACGATTTCGAGGTCGACCGCCTGCCCGAGGTGACGCGGGAGTGCACCCACATGCTGGCCGGGGAATCCGGTCTCGACGGGACGCTGGAGCGCATCAGGGACGCCCTGCCGGCCAAGCTGTACGAGACCGCCTACGCCGTCGCCTGCGACATCGCCGCCGCCGACGTCAAGGCGTCGCAGGAGGAGCTGCGCCTCCTGGAGATGCTGCGCCACACGCTGGGCGTCGACCGCCTGTGCGCCGCCGCCATCGAACGCGGCGCCCGCGCCCGCCACATGCGGCTGTGACCATGACCCCCGGGTCCGCCGCCGCACACGACGCCGACCGTCCCGACCTGACCGGCCGCACCATCGGCTTCATCGGGCTGGGCCTGATGGGCAAGCCGATGGTCCGCCACCTGGCCGCCCGCGGGGCGCGCCCGGTGATCCACAGCCGCAGCCGCGGCCCCGTGGAGGAGCTGGCCGGCGAGGGCATGACGCCCGCGGACACGCCCGCGGCCGTGGCCGCGGCGGCCGACACGGTGGTGCTGATGCTGACCGACACCCCGGCGGTGGAGGCGGTGACGGAAGGGCCCGGCGGCCTTCTGGAGGGGCTGCGCCCCGGTGCCCTGGTGATCGACATGGGCACCACCGCGGTCGCCGCCACCCGCCGCCTGGCGGAGGTTGTGGCCGGCCGCGGCGGTGCCCTGGTGGACGCCCCGGTGTCCGGCGGCACGGTGGCGGCCGAAGCGGCGACGCTGACCATCATGGCCGGCGGCGAGGAGGCGGCCGTGCGGCGCGCCTGGCCGCTGTTCGCCGCCATGGGCCGGCGCATCACCCATGTGGGCGGCCCCGGGGCCGGACAGGTGGCCAAGGCGGCCAACCAGGTCATCGTCGCCCTGTCGATCGGCGCCGTCGCCGAGGCCCTGGCCCTGGCCCGCGCCGCCGGCGTCGACCCCGCCCGCGTGCGCGAGGCGATCCGCGGCGGCTTCGCGGAGTCGCGCATCCTGGAGCTGCACGGTGAACGCATGGTGACCGGCAACTACACGCCGGGCGGCCGCTCCTCGGTCCAGCTCAAGGACCTCAACCAGGCGCTCGCCCTGGCCGCCGAGTCCGGCATCGACCTGCCGGCGGTGACCCTGTCCCGCACCCTCTACGAGCGGCTGGTGGACCGCGGCGACGGCGGGCTGGACCACGCGGCGCTGTACCGTCTGTTTACGGGGTGATCCGGGACCGGAGAACGAAGCGGCGGAGTGATCGGGCACCGATCAGAACCGACTCCGGTCGGATGCTCAACTCCTCGATGGCCTCCTCGTAGAATGCCAACGGCATGGTGTTGAGCCGCGTCTTCAGCAGATCCTTGACGTCCCGGAGACACCACAGAGTCTCCGGGAGTCGGTTCCCCTCTTCCGTCGACAGCACGACCGCGACGTCGAAGATGTCGCGGGGCTTCAGGTTCTCCGCTCGATGGTAGAGCTTCTTCAGGGCGATCTCGGTGCCCGGCTCCATGGGAACGGTTCGTCCGTGGATCGTGAAAGGAATTGCCGGAAGGTCCGACGGCACGCCGGCGACGATGAAATCGATCTCACCTTCGGCGTACCTGAGCTTCAGATAATGGGCCTGTTCCAGCTAGTCCTCGCAGTCCCATACGATCGATGCACTCAGACGCGGCGACAGCAGCGGCAGGTATTGCGGATCGGACAGGAAGATGTCGATGTCCCTGCTGTTACGATGGCCGGTCTGGACCATCAGTGCGGTGCCGCCGCCGAAAGCCCACCACCGCAGCGGAGTACCCTGGTCCGCCAGCCCCTCGATGGCGGACAGCGCGCGCTCCAGAAGCCTATGCCAGCTTGGAGAGTTCGGCTTCGAGGTGCCTGTTGCGCTCACCGGTCAGAACCTTCACCGTTTCATAGCTGCGCGTGAGGGCCGCCGGAGCAATGCCGTGGGCCCGGGCAAACGCCACGACGAGGACGGGGCTCACCTCCCCGAAGAAGGTGGCCATATGGGGCAGCCATCCCACAGGATCCCCCCGTCGCGATTCTGCACGCAAGCTGATCCGCGTCAATCGACCGTTTCCACGGAGCGTTGACGGTGCCCAGGACGAGATTGTCGATGCTCGATGGCGTCTTCCACATGGCTCGCTCCACGAGCCCCCATGACCGGATATCCAAAGTCAGATATAGGGGGGCGCCGGTGCCCGGTCCAGGTTCCGGCACGCCGGCGCACCGGCCGTCCGGTCATCGGCCGGTCCGGGCGCGGGCGCGGCGCGCCGTCCCTGCGACACAACGGCGCAGGGCGGGCCGGGCGGCCGGGCTTTTCGTGCACCCGGCGGTGGTGCCATAACGCGGGACAGGGACCCAGCGGGTCCAGCCACATCGCCGGACGCACCGACCCATGACCTCGCCCGCCGCCGTCCGCCAGAGCTTCCTGGCGTGCCTGGAGCGCAGCACGCTGCTCACCGACCCCTACAACCACTGGCTGCTGTCCGGTGCGCTGCCCGAGGAGTCGGCCGACGCCATCGCCGCCCTGCCGTGGGAACCGCCGGCGGTGCGGGAGACCTACGGCAAGCGGGAGACGAACAACGCCTCGCGCACCTATTTCGGGGCGGAGAACCGCGCGGCCCACCCCGTGTGCGACGACGTGGCCCGCGCCTTCCAGGACCGCGCGGTGACGGAGGCGATCGAGCGCACCTGCGGCGTCGACCTGACCGGCACCAGCCTGCGCATCGAGTATTGCCAGGATACCGACGGTTTCTGGCTGGAGCCGCACACCGACATCGGCGTCAAGAAGTTCACGATGCTGATCTACCTGTCGCGCGATCCCAACGGGGCCGGCTGGGGCACCGACGTGCTGGACGCCGAGGGCAACCTGGTGCGCCGCGCGCCCTACGCCTTCAACGAGGGGCTGATCTTCATCCCCGGCACCAACACCTGGCACGGCTTCGCCAGGCGCCCGATCGAGGGCGTGCGCAAGTCGATCATCGTCAACTACGTGGGCCCGGAATGGCGCGCCCGCCACGAGCTGTGCTTCCCCGACACGCCCGTGGCGTAACGCCGTCCTATCCCGCCGGCCCTATTGCTGCTGTCCGCCGTCCGACGGCGGGGTTTCGCCGACCTGCCCGCCGTCGAGGGGAATGGCGACATAGGAACGCTGGCCGCCGCGTTCGCGCAGGAACAGGACGGAGCGGCGGTTCTGGCTGCGCGCCTCCTCGATCGCCGCGGCCACCTGCTGCGGCTGCGACACCTCGGTCCGGCCGACGCGGGTGATGACGTCGCCGGCGCGCAGCCCCTCGCGGGCGGCGATGCCGTCCTGGGCGACGTTGGCCACCAGGACGCCGCTGACGTCCGCGCCGATGTCGAAGCGGGCGCGCGCCTCCGGCGTCAGGGGGGCGAGGGCCAGACCCAGAGGGCCGGAGGTTGCCGGCTCGGGCTCGGGTGCTGCGGCGGCCACCGCCGGCTCGTCCTCCAGCAGGGCGATGTGCGCCGACAGTTCCGTGCGCTCGCCGTCGCGGAAGACGGTGAGCGGCGTGGTGGCGCCCACCTCGGTCGCGGCCACCACGCGGCTGAGATCGCGCGGCCCGTCGATCGTCTGGCCGGCGAAACCGACCACCACGTCGCCGACCTGCACGCCGGCTGCCGCCGCCGGGCTGTCGGGCGTGACCATGGCGACCAGCGCGCCGCGCGGGGTGTCGAGACCGACGGCCTCGGCGATCTCCGGGGTCACCGGCTGGATCTGCACGCCCAGCCAGCCGCGGCGTACGGCGCCGGTCTCGCGCAGTTGCTCGATGACGCCGCGGGCGATGTTGGCGGGAATGGCGAAGCCGATGCCGACGTTGCCGCCGGTGGGCGAGAAGATGGCGGTGTTCACCCCGATGACCTCGCCGTCCAGGTTGAACAGCGGCCCGCCGGAGTTGCCGCGGTTGATGGACGCGTCGGTCTGGATGAAGTCGTCGTAAGGGCCGGCCTGAATGTCGCGCTGGCGGGCGGAGATGATGCCCGCCGTCACCGAGCCGCCCAGCCCGAACGGGTTGCCGATGGCCATGACCCAGTCGCCCACCAGGGCGTCGTCGCTGTTGCCCCACTGCACCGCCGGCAGCGGCTGCGCCGGATTCACCCGCAGCAGCGCCAGGTCGGTGCGCGGGTCGCGGCCCACCAGCTCCGCCGGCAGCTCGGTGGTGTCCTGCAGGATGACGGTGATCTCCGCGGCGTTCTCCACCACGTGGGCGTTGGTCACCACGAAACCCTGCGGGTCGATGACGAAGCCGGAGCCCAGCGCGTGCGCCGGTCCCGGCGGCGGCTGGTTGGGGGGCTGGCCGAAGAACTCCTCCATGCCCGGCGGCAGGCCGGGCAGACCGGGAAGGCCGGGCAGCGGGGGAATGATGCCGGGACCGCCGGGTCCCCCGGGGCCGCCCGGACCACCGGGGCCGCCGGGACCACCGGGACCGCGGGTTTCCTGCCCCCGGGTGGTGGCGATGTTGACCACCGCCGGCAGCCGGGCGCTGGCCAGGGAATGGAAGCTGCCGGGCATCGCCCGCTCGGCGCGCCGGTCGCCCTGCTCCGGCGCCGGAGCCTGCCCCTGCGGTGCCGGCTGCGCGTGCGCGGGCAGTCCGAACGCAAGGGCGGCGGCCGTGGCCAGGGCGATGGTCAGTCTGGATCGCATGGAGTCCCCCGTTGGGTCCGGACCGGGCGCCGGCCCGTCCGCGCGGGGGGCGACGCGCCGCCGTCCGGCTGAAGCGGTTGGCTGATGGCGTGCGGCGTGCACGGCGCTCGCGCCGCGGCACCGCCTGCACAACACACCGCACCGCCCGCCGGTTCCGGAGGCCCGACCGCAAGGGGGAGATCAGCGCACGGGGGCGGTCACCACGCGGGCGGTGGTGGACACCGCGGTGCCGGCGACGTCCGCCGCCGCGCCGGCGATCCCGACGACCCCGCCGGCGACGCCGCAGCCGGCGAGAAGGGCCAGCACCGGCACCAGAAGAAGGAAGCGGACCATGGGCGACGTCTCCCTGCGGGGTTGCGGCGTTTGGCCGCGGGCCAGCCATACCGGGGGGCAGGGTTTGCCAACGCCCGCCCGTCGCCTAGGTTAGCGTCAGCACTCCTTATCGTTTCGTGAATCGACCATCCCGATGACCGCTCCCGCCGACCCTGCCGCCGCGCCCGCACCCCGCCTGGGCGAGACGGGCGCCCTGCGCACGCTGCTGCCCCACCTCTGGCCGAAGGACGAGCCGGGGCTGCGCCTGCGCGTGGTCGTGGCGATCCTGTTCCTGGTGGCCGCCAAGGCCGCCACCGTCACCATCCCCATCTGGTTCAAGGAGGCGGTGGACGCCCTGTCGGCCCCGGTCACGGCGGTGACCGTGCCGCTGGCGGTGATCCTCGCCTACGGGCTGGCGCGCGTGCTGGGGCTGGCCTTCGGCGAGATCCGCGACGCCATCTTCGTGCGGGTGGAGCAGAGCGCGGTGCGCAAGGCCGGCCTGTCGGTGTTCCGCCACCTGCACGCGCTGTCCCTGCGCTTCCACCTGGAACGCCAGACCGGCGGCCTGACCCGCGCGCTGGAGCGCGGCACGCGTGCCATCAAGACCATCCTGTCCTACGCCCTGTTCAGCATCTTCCCCACCATCGTGGAGATCGGGCTGGTCACGGTGATCCTGGCCAACATGCTGGGCCTGCGCTACGCCCTGGCGGTGCTGGTCACGGTGGCGCTCTATCTCGCCTACACCTTCGCGGTGTCGGAATGGCGGACCAAGTTCCGCCGCGCCATGAACGACCTGGACGGGCGGGCCAACACGCGGGCCATCGACAGCCTGCTGAACTTCGAGACCGTCAAGTATTTCGGCAACGAGGAGCACGAGGCGCGCCGCTACGACCAGGCGCTGCGCCGTTTCGAGGACGCGGCCGTGCGCAGCGAGCAGAGCCTCGCGTTCCTCAACACCGGCCAGTCCGTGATCATCTCGGTCGGGCTGGTGGTGGTGATGGCCATGGCGGCGCAGGGCATCGCCGCCGGCGACCTCACCATCGGCGACTTCGTGCTGGTCAACACCTATCTGTTGCAGCTTTACCAGCCGCTGAACTTCTTCGGCATGGTCTACCGCGAGATCAAGCAGGCGCTGACCGACATGGAGGCGATGTTCCAGCTTCTCCACGTGGAGCGGGAGGTGGCGGACTCCCCCGGCGCCCGGCCGCTGGCGGCGGCGGGGGGTGCCGTGCGCTTCGAGGCCGTGTCCTTCGGCTACGACCCGCGCCGGCCGATCCTGAAGGGCGTGGACTTCACCGTGCCGGCGGGACGCACGGTGGCCATCGTCGGTCCCTCGGGTGCGGGCAAATCCACCATCAGCCGGCTGCTGTTCCGCTTCTACGACGTGTCGGGGGGCAGCGTCTCCATCGACGGGCAGGACATCCGCACCGTGACCCAGGCGTCGCTGCGGGCGGCCATCGGCATCGTCCCGCAGGACACGGTGCTGTTCAACGACACGGTCTATTACAACATCGCCTACGGCCGCCCCGGTGCCGGCCCGGCGGAGGTGGAGCAGGCCGCCCGCCTCGCCCACATCCACGACTTCGTCATGGGGCTGCCCGACGGCTACCAGACCATGGTGGGGGAGCGCGGGCTGAAGCTGTCGGGCGGCGAGAAGCAGCGCGTCGCCATCGCCCGCACCATCCTGAAGGACCCCGCCGTCTTCATGTTCGACGAGGCGACCAGCGCCCTGGACACCCACACCGAGCGGGAGATCCAGGCCAACCTGCGCGAGGTCAGCCGCGGCCGCACCACCCTGGTGATCGCCCACCGCCTGTCCACCGTGGTGGATGCCGACGAGATCCTGGTGCTGGAGCAGGGCCGCATCGTCGAACGCGGCCGCCACGCCGACCTGCTGGCCGCCGGCGGCGCCTACGCCGCCCTGTGGGCCCGCCAGCAGGAAAGCCGCGGCGGCATCGCGGCCGAGGACGGGGGGGCGGACGGGGAGGCGGAGGATCCGCCCGATCCCGGCCCCGCCCTGCCGCGCGCGGCCTCGGCCTGAAGACCGTATCCACCGGCAGTAGGGCGGCATGGGCAGGGGCGACGCAGCGATCCCGAAGGAGGCCGCGGCCGTGGCGCGGATCGCCCGGGAGCTGTTCGGGACCTCGCTGGCCGCCGTCTGTCTGCACGGTTCGGCGGCTTCGGGCCACCTGCGGCCGCAGAGCGACGTGGACGTGCTGGTCGTCATCGACCGGGCGATGACCGCGGGCGAGCGTCAACGGCTCCTCGCCGCCCTGCTGCGCCGGTCCGGCCGCCATCCCGCCCGCCGCGGCGGCCCGCGCTGCATCGAGGTGATGGTCTTCCTGACCTCCCGCCTGACCGCACCGGCGTACCCGGCGTGCTGCGAGTTCGTGTACGGCGAATGGCTGCGCGGCGCTTTCGAGGCCGGCGCGGTCCCGGAGCCCGCCTGCGATCCGGAACACACCCTGGTGCTGGCGCAGGCCCGGAGGCAGGCGGTGGCGATCGTCGGCCCGGACCCGGCGGCGGTGCTGCCGCCCATCCCCGACGGCGATGTCCGCCGGGCCATGCGCGACGCGCTGCCGGCCCTGCTCGGCTGCCTGGCCGGCGATGAGCGCAATGGGCTGCTGACACTCGCCCGTATGTGGCGGACGGCGGCGACGGGGGAATTCGTGACCAAGGACGCCGCGGCGGACCGGGCGATTCCCCGCCTTCCCGCCGACGTTGCCGGTGTCCTCGCCCTTGCCCGGGACGGCTATCTCGGACGGGTCGACGATGACTGGACGACCCGCCGTACGCAAGCGCGGCACGCCGCGGAGCATCTGGTCCGACAGGTGACCACCCTGCTGTGACGGCGCGGTGCCGGCGACTCGGCCCCCATGGCTTGCGCCGGATGGCCGCCCTTGTTACCACCACCCGTCCGACCGCCGTCCCGCTACGTAAGGAACCCCGTCATGGGTCCTGCCCGCCGCGCGCTGCGCGACGCCACCGCCGCCGCGCACGAGCGTCTGCACGTCCACCCCCTGCTGCTTCCCCTCACCGGGCCGGGGCTGACCGGCGATGCCTACCGCCGCGCGCTGGCCGCCCTGTACGGCTTCCACGCCCCGGTGGAGCGGGCGCTGGGCACCGGTGCCGGGGGGCGCCCGGCCCTGCTGCGCGCCGATCTCGGCGACCTCGGGGTGATGGCGGACGACCTGCCGGAGGCGGGCGGGCTGCCGGACCTGTCCGGGGCGCCGGCGCGGCTGGCGGCGCGCTATGTGCTGGACGGCTCGGCCCACGGCGGGCGGGCGATGCTGCCGGCGGTGACGGCGGCGCTGGGCTGGAACGCGGCGCGCGGCGCGCGCTTTCTGGCCCCGGCCGGCGCCGCCGATGGCTGGCGTGTCCTGCTCGACCGGCTGGAGGCGGAACTGGCCGACCCCGCCCCGCGCGCCGCCGCCTGCACCGCCGCCGCGGGTCTGTTCGCGGCGCTGGAACGCTGGCTGGACGGACTCGCCGACGGCCGCTAGGGTGGCGGCCATGACGACGCCTTCCACCCTGAACGACCCCGCGGCCCTGGCCGCGGCGGTGCGGCGCGGCGAGCGGCGCGCGCTGGCCCGCGCCATCACGCTGATCGAATCGACCCGCCCCGACCACCGCGTGCGGGCGGACGCGCTGCTGACGGCGCTGCTGCCGCACACCGGCAACTCCGTGCGCATCGGCATCTCCGGCGTGCCGGGGGTGGGCAAGTCCACCTTCATCGAGGCGTTCGGGCTGCACGTCATCGGCCGCGGCCACAAGGTGGCGGTGCTGGCGGTCGACCCCACCTCCCAGCGCACCGGCGGCTCGATCCTGGGCGACAAGACGCGCATGGTCGACCTGTCGCGCGACGACGGCGCCTTCATCCGCCCCTCCCCCGCCGGGGCGACGCTGGGCGGCGTGGCGCGGCGCACCCGCGAGGCCATGCTGATCTGCGAGGCCGCCGGCTTCGACGTGGTGATCGTGGAGACGGTGGGCGTCGGCCAGTCGGAGACGGCGGTGGCCGACATGGTCGACCTGTTCCTGCTGCTGCTGCTGCCGGCCGGCGGCGACGAGCTGCAGGGCATCAAGAAGGGCATCGTGGAGCTGGCGGACCTGGTCGTGGTCAACAAGGCCGACGGCGACCTCGCCGCCACCGCCCGCCACACGGTCGCCGACTACCGCCACGCCCTGACCCTGCTGCGCCACGAGGCGGACTGGCGGGTGCCGGTGCTGAGCTGCTCCGCCATCACCCGGGCCGGCATCGACGCGGTGTGGGAAACGGTGGGCGAGCACCGCGCGGCCATGGTCGCCGCCGGCCGCCGCAGCGCGCGCCGCGCCGAGCAGGCGCGCGCCTGGCTGTGGAGCGAGATCCGCGAGAGCCTGGTGGAGAGCCTGCGCCGCCACCCCGACGTGCGCGCCGCCCTGCCCGACCTGGAGGCCCGCGTCACCGCCGGCACCCTGGTCCCCGCCGCCGCCGCCCGCACCCTGCTGGAACGTTTCCTCGGCCGTCCGGTCGGGACGGTGGATTGACGGAACGCCGCACCGGGCCCCGCCCCCGTCGCGGATGGGGGGAGTGGCTCTTCGACCGGTCCGACCTGATCGTCGAACCGGACGCGGGGTTCCCGGCCGATTCGTGAGGCCGGTTTGCCGCAGTGCGAGATTTATGTTGCGTTGCAGCATCGGTGCGCCTAGGCTTCGGCGGGCGACTGGACGGGGGGACACCCGTCGGCGGCGGTTGGTTCTGCGGGTTGTTTCGGGGCGCCGAGGCCCCGGTTGGGCGCTCCCCCTCTCGGGCGTGTCCGGGACGCCCGGACGCAAGCCGCGGCCGCGTCGCCCGAACGCCAGGGGATTCAAAGCCAGGAGATCGTGGGGATGAGCGCCAATCTTTTCGGAATGTACGCGTCGGTCGGCACCACCGTGCAGGAACTGGCGAAGAGCAACGCCGAAGCGGCCGCCGCGCGGTCGGCGCGGGTCGCCGGCGTCATGCAGGACGGCTACCGCCTGTGGGCCGACGGCGTCACCGCCAGCCTGGACCGGGCCGTGCGCACCGCCGAGGATCTTGCCAAGGCCCGCACCCCGGCCGAGGTGATCGCCGTGCAGCGCGATTGGCTGGAGTCCACCGGTGCCCGCGTCGCCAACGACGTGCGAGCCATCGTCGACCTGTCCGCCAAGCTGGTCGCCGGCACCGTGACCGCGGCGGCCCCCAAGGCCGCCGCCGCCGCGCCCGCCAAGCCCCCCGCCGCGGCCCCGGCCCCTGCAACCCCGACCGCAAAGACCGAAACCCCGGTCATCGAGGCCCCGAAGGCCGACACCCCGAAGGCCGAGGCGACCCCCGCGGCCGCCCCCGTCGCCCCGGTGATCGCGGTGGCCGCCGAGCCCGCCGCTGCCCCGGCGGCCAAGACCGCCCCGGCCGCCCGCAAGCCGGCCGCCCGGTCGGCGGCGTCCGCCGCCCCGAAGGCCGCCCCCAAGGCGGCACCGGTCGAGGCGGAAGCGCCGAAGCCGGCCGAGACCACCCCCAAAGCCGCCCCCAAGGCCGCGCCGGCCCCGTCGGTGGAGTGACCGCCGGGCCCTCTCCCGGCTCCGGTCGGGGGAGGGTTCGCAAAGCCCGCCCTTCCCGTCCTTGACGCGCCCGCGGGTGTTCGACTATAACGCCGCCTCTTTCGGGCGCCCGCCGTCCGGAACCGGGCTTCATGTGCTAATCAATAAAGGAACAGACCGATGTCTCGTCGGTGCTCCGTGACCGGCAAGGGCACGCAGTTTGGCAACAACGTCAGCCACGCCAACAACAAGACCCGCCGTCGCTTCCAGCCGAACCTGCAGGAAACCTCGATGCTCAGCGATTCGCTGAACCAGATGGTGCGCCTGCGCGTGTCCACCAACGCCATCCGCTCGATCGAGCACAAGGGCGGCATCGACGCCTTCCTGCTCGACTCCCGGGACGATGTCCTCAGCCTCGACGCGCGCCGCCTGAAGCGCCGCATCGCCAAGGCGCAGGAAAAGGCCGCCGCGTCCGCGTAAGGTGTGCGGGGGCTCACGCCCCCTGACCCGGTTCGGCCGCGCCTTCCGAAGCCGTCCGGCCCCGTCCCGCGGGGCTTGCGACGGCTTTCGGCGTTTGGCCGCCGGTCACGCGCCGGTGTCGGCAATCGCGTCGGGATCCTCGGCGTCCACCACCCGCCGGGCGGTGGCGTAGTCGAAACCCGCACGCCCCAGCGCCGCCAGGTCGCGGTCGCGGTGGTCCGCCCGCGCCTCTGCCGGCCGGAACGGCCCCAGGCGGCGGCGGCGGGCGAAGGCGGCGGCGGCGGCCAGGTCCGGATCGCCCTCGGTGTCGGCGTCGAGTCGCTCCAGGGCGGCGTCCACCTCGGCGCGCCCCACCCCCTTGGCCGCCAGCTTCTCGCGGATGGCGCGGGTGGAGGCGCCGCGGCGGTGCAGCGAGCCGGCGCGCAGATCGGCGTAGGCGGTGTCGTTGAGCAGACCGGCGGTGCGGTAGCGCGCCACCAGCGCATCGACCCAGCCCGCCGCCTCCTCGCGGTCGGTGCCGTGCGCCCGCACGGAGCGGTCGACCTTGCGCATCAGCACCCGCCGCAGATTCTCGGCGGAGCTGGCGAACCGCTCCAGGTAATGCAGTGCGGCGTTCTCCAGATACTGCGGCGTGACGCGGCGGGGCTCGCGGCGGGCGGGCGGCGGGCGATCGGTCATGCCACTCCTTTCCAGTCGCGGAATCGGCGGGAGAGATCGGTGAGAAACCGGCCGAGCGACGCGTCCAGCATCTTCACCCGGTCCAGATCCATGGCGTCGACGATGTCGCCGGCCAGCTCGGTGCCACCCAGGCTCGGCCTGAGATCGGCGGCCCTGAACGAATCCATCAACTGCTTCTTGTACCGGCTGCGCTCGCATTTGCGGTCCGGCGCATCGCACCCCTTGCCGGCCACCGTCCGGAACGCCTGGGAGTCGAGCAGCAGCCAGCGCTCGACGTGCGGGTCGGGAATGGCGAACACGACCGTCTCCGCAACGGGTTCGACGATCGCGCTCAGTTCGTCACGCCGGGCCGCGTAGCCCTTGCAATTGCCATCGGTGGCAACGACGAGAAGGTCGGGCAAGTCCTGTGTCCCGCGCCGCAGGTCGCGGACGAACTGCCGCAGTTCCCTGGCAACGGCCGGATGCCCGTGCCGGACGTTGTACGGGGTGCAGGCGATGGAAACACCATGATCGCGGGCAAGCCGGTCGAGGAACGCGGTGAGCACCCGAAGATGCGCGGAATCCTCCACGAACAGGAAGATCCTACGCATCGAAGTCCCCCCGCAGCAGCCGGTCCGATACCGTCTCCCCGACGTCGGTATCATTGAGGGCGCCGTCTATGGCGTCGGCCTTTTCCGGCCCGGCGCCCAAGGCCAGCGGCCCCCAGTCCCCGAAGGGGCGGATTTCCGTCCCGTACCGGTTTCGCCGCGTGACAAAAAGACTGTTCCGGGGCATCAGATCGACAAGGCGCGCCGAATGGGTGGTGACGATCACCTGCGAATCGCCGGAAACGACCATGTTGTGAAGGATATCGATCACCTGTTCAAGCCGCCGGGGATGGATGCCGTTCTCCGGCTCCTCGAAGGCGATGACCGATGGCGGGCTTTCGGTGCCGGGCAGCGCCAGCAGGCCGAGTATCCGCAGTGTGCCCTCCGACATCAGCCGCGCCGGGATCGGTGTGCGGCCCTCGAAGATCCTCAACTCCACCTCGCCAAGCTGGTTGATGCTGACGTCGATCTTGTCGATGGAGGGAATGACGTCCTTCAGCGCACGCTCGACGAGGCGGAACTGCTTCTCGTTGGTCCCCTGCAAGGTGTTGAGGAACGCCGCCAGTTCCTCCCCCATCATGCCGATGTGCCGCACCTCCTTGATCGGTGTCGGCGCGCGCATCCGTTCACGCGGTTCCAGGTAGAAGAAGAACCAGTTCGCCAGCTCTTCTCGCAATGCAACCATGTGCGGATAATGCGGCGCGTACAGCGGTGTCGATAGTATGCAGTAATCAAGGTGGAGTTCATGGTACTTAGGATGCGACTGCCCCTCCAATCGCAGATGAAGGCGGTTTCCTTCTTTGCTAAGAAATGGTTTTCTGCTTTTCTTTTGACATCCATCCTGGCCCAGCGCTGAAACGTTTTCGTCGGCAACGCGCAGGAAACCAAATTTCGGAATGACCTCGATTTCGATTCGGTAGCGCAGGTAACGCTCGCGGACGGCATTCTCCTCCGGTTCGGCCTCACGATCGGAAAGCTGGCCGTCACCACGCTCGCCGGGCTCCTTCAGCAGCCGAATCTGCCGATTGACGGTCTCGACGACGGCGTCCGACAGTTCCACGTCCACCTCGATGCTGAGCCGCGCCGATTCCTGCTTCAGCAACTCCTCCACACCGCCCGGCGGGAACGAGAAGGACTCGACGGCCTTGCCGCGGTAGGGCGGCGCGAACGCCTCGCGCAGCGTGCGCGTCCGGACGATGCCGGACAGCAGTTGCAGAGCGTCGAGAAAATTGCTCTTGCCTGCGGAATTCGGGCCGAACAGGACCGTCAGGGGCTCCAGACGCACCTCGACGTCGCGCAGCGATTTATACCCCTTGATGTGCACGCGCCGGATCAACAGTTCCTCCCCTTCACCGCCGGGGCGGCCGCACCAGCCACCCGCCTGCCGCATGCGCGGTGCGCACAACGCCAGTTTGCCAAGCTTCCCATGGGGAGGCTAGGGTGTCGCCACCTCAGGAAAAGTGCCCGTAGCGAAATGACACCTCCTCTTCCCCCCATGCCGCGCACCGTCGGGACGGTCAACTGGATCGGCCTGTGGACGCTGTACCTGCGCGAGGTGCGGCGGTTCATCAAGGTCCACCAGCAGACCATCTGGGCCCCCGTGGTCACCACGCTGCTGTTCTACGCCGTGTTCGCGCTGGCGCTCGGCGGCGACGGGCGGTCGGTGGGGGACGTGCCCTACATGATCTTCCTGGCGCCCGGCCTGGTGATGATGTCCATGGTGCAGAACGCGTTTGCCAACACCTCCTCCTCGGTGGTGATCGCCAAGGTGCAGGGGAACATCGTCGACACCCTGATGCCGCCGCTGTCGCCGATGGAGCTGGTGGTGGGCTTCGTCATGGGCGGGGTGACGCGCGGGCTGATGGTGGGGCTGGTGGCGGCGCTGGCCATCCGCCTGTTCGTGCCCATCGGCATCGTCAACATCGGCTTTGTGCTGTTCCATGCGGTGATGGCGTCCATGCTGCTGTCGCTGCTCGGCCTCATCGGCGGCATCTGGTCGGAGAAGTTCGACCACATCGCTGCCGTCACCAACTTCGTGGTGACGCCGCTGTCGTTCCTGTCCGGCACCTTCTATTCGGTCGAAACGCTGCCCACCGTGTTCTGGTGGATCGCCCACTTCGACCCGTTCTTCTACATGATCGACGGCTTCCGCTACGGCTTCATCGGCCGTTCCGACGGGACGCTGGGGCTGGGCGTGGCGGTCATGCTGGGCACCAACGCCGCCCTGTGGCTGCTCGCCTGGCGGATGCTGGCCACCGGCTACCGCCTCAAGGCGTGAGATGAGGCGGCCGCGTCAAAAGGCGTGAGTTGACAGGCGGTCCCTATCTCCCGATAGTGGCCGTTTCCCGGCGGGCATCCTGTCCGCCGGGTGCTTTTTCTTTGGGGAGATCCGCGCCGTGATTCCGGTCGTCATGCCCACCTATGCCCGCGCCGACGTCGTGTTCGAGCGGGGCGAAGGCCCGTATCTGTTCGATACGGCCGGGCGACGATACCTGGACTTCGCCGCCGGCGTGGCGGTGACGGCCTTCGGCCACGCCCACCCCCATCTGGTGGAGGCGCTGACCCGGCAGGCCAACAAGGTGTGGCACACCTCCAACCTGTTCCGGGTGGCGGGGCAGGAGCGGCTGGCCGAGCGGCTGACCGCCAGCACCTTCGCCGACACGGTGTTCTTCACCAACTCCGGCGCCGAGGCGTGGGAGTGCGGGCTGAAGGTCTGCCGCAAGTACCACTCCGCCACCGGCAACCCGCAGCGCTGGCGCGTCATCACGTTCGAGCAGGCGTTCCACGGCCGCACCATGACCGCCATCTCCGCGGCCAGGCAGGAAAAGCTGGTCAAGGGCTTCGGGCCGCTGGTGGACGGCTTCGACCAGGTCGCCTTCGGCAACCTGAACGAGGTGCGCAACGCCATCACCGACGAGACCGCCGCCATCTGCGTCGAGCCGATCCAGGGCGAAGGCGGCATCCGCGTCGGCGACGAGCATTTCCTGAAGGGCCTGCGCCGGGTCTGCGACGAGTTCGGCATCCTGCTGTTCCTGGACGAGATCCAGACCGGCATGGGCCGCACCGGCAAGCTGTTCGCCCATGAATGGGCGGGCATCACGCCCGACGTCATGGCGGTGGCCAAGGGCATCGGCGGCGGTTTCCCGCTGGGCGCCTGCCTGGCCAGCGAGAAGGCCGCCGTCGGCATGACCGCCGGCACCCACGGCAGCACCTATGGCGGCAACCCGCTGGCCATGGCGGTGGGCGACGCGGTGATGGACCTGGTGCTGGCGCCGGGCCTGCTGGAGAACGTGGAGCGCATGGGCGCCCTTCTGCACCGGGGCCTGGAGGCGCTGGTCGAGCGCCGGCCGGGCGCCTATGCCGCGGCGCGCGGCCTGGGGCTGATCCAGGGGCTGAAGTGCGTGCCGGCCAACACCGACGTGGTGGCGCGCCTGCGCGACCACGGCATGCTGGCCGTGCCGGCCGGCGACAACGTGGTGCGCCTGCTGCCGCCGCTGATCATCGGCGAGGAGCAGGTGGAGGAGGCGCTGACCCTGCTGGACCGGGTGGCGCAGGAGGTGACGCCATGACCGCGCCCCGGCATTTCCTCGACCTCGACCGTCTCGACGGCGTCACGCTGCGCCGCATCCTGGACCGCGCGGTGGCGATGAAGCGCGACCGCGACGCGTTCCGCGACCTGCTGCGCGGCCGCACGCTGGCGATGATCTTCGAGAAGCCGTCCACCCGCACGCGCGTGTCGTTCGAGGTGGGCATGCGCCAGCTCGGCGGCGACCCCGTGGTGCTGAAGCAGGACGACATGCAGATCGGCCGCGGCGAGACCATCGCCGACACCGCCCGCGTGCTGTCGCGCTACGTCGACGCCATCATGGTGCGCACCGGCGGCGAGGATCGCCTGCACGAGCTGGCGGCCCACGCCTCGGTGCCGGTGATCAACGGCCTGACCAACGAGTCGCACCCGTGCCAGATCATGGCCGACGTGATGACCTTCGAGGAGCACCGCGGCCCCATCGCCGGCCGCGTGGTGGCCTGGAGCGGCGACGCCAACAACGTCGCCGCGAGCTGGGTGCACGCCGCCGTCCGCTTCGGGTTCGAGCTGCGGGTGGCCAGCCCGGCCCATCTCTCCCTGCCCCCGGCCCTGCTGGCCCGGGCGGCGGCGGAGAAGGGCCGCGTGGTGTGCGTCGAGGACCCGGCCGAAGCGGTGCGCGGCGCCGACTGCGTGGTCACCGACGCCTGGGTGTCGATGAACCACATGGGGGTGGAGAAGCAGGCGCGCCTCGACTCCCTGGCGCCCTACCAGGTGAATGACCATCTGATGGGGCTGGCGAAGCCGGACGCCCTGTTCATGCACTGCCTGCCCGCCCACCGCGGGGAGGAGGTGACGGACGCCGTCATCGACGGCCCGCAATCCGTGGTGTGGGACGAGGCGGAGAACCGGATGCACGCCCAGAAGGCCATCCTGGCGTGGTGCCTGGAAGCCTGACGCAGTGTTGAGGAGCCCCCTCGGGGACGCATGAACGAAGCACCGGTATCCCACCCCGGCAACGACGATCTGGTCCAGCCCTTCCAGATCGAAGCCTCCCGTCTGCGCGGGCGGCTGGTGAAGCTGGGCGCGTCGCTGGACGACATCCTGACGCGCCATGCCTATCCCGAGCCGGTCGCGCAGTTCCTGGCCGAAACCGTGACGCTCGCCGTCGCCCTGGCCAGCATGCTGAAGTACGAGGGCGTCTTCACGTTGCAGACCAAGGGCGACGGCCCCATCCGCCTGGTGGTGGCGGACGTCACCTCGGTCGGCGACGTGCGCGGCTATGCCCAGTTCGACGAAGAGGCGGTGAAGGCGGCGGCCGACGACATCGCCATCGCCCCGGCCCCGGCCCTGCTGGGCAAGGGCCACATCGCCTTCACCGTCGACCAGGGCGGCGACACCGACCGCTATCAGGGCATCGTCGCCCTGTACGGCAAGACGCTGGCCGACTGCGTCCAGCACTATTTCCGCCAGTCGGAGCAGATCGAGACGGGGCTGACCGTCCACGCCGGCCGGGTGGACGGGCACTGGCGCGCCGGCGCCCTGATGCTCCAGCGCCTGCCGCCGGACCCGGGGACGCGGCTGTCCAGCGACCACGAGGACGACTGGCGCCGCGCCATGGCGCTGATGGCCAGCACCACCGCGGGGGAGCTGCTGGACCTGCGGCTGGCCGCCAGCGACCTGCTGTTCCGCCTGTTCCACGAGGACGGTGTGCGCGTGTGGGCGCCCAACCACCTGCGCTTCGGCTGCCGCTGCTCGCGCGAGCGGGTGGTCGGCATGCTCGCCGGCCTGCCGCGCGCGGAGGTGGAGTCCCTGCGCGTCGCCGACGGGTCGGTGGAGGTGGTCTGCCAGTTCTGCTCCACCGCCTATCACTTCCGCGACGCCGACCTGGACCGGGTGTACGGCACCGGGACATAGGGACACCGGGACATAGGGACAGGGGTGCACCGCACCGCGGCCGGCGCTATAGTGCCGGCCACCGTCCCCCCGACAGCGCGTCCGAGTGCCCATGCCCGCCACCCGCCGACTCCTCCTCCTGGCCGCCGCCGCGACGGCCCTGGCCGCCTGCCAGAGCACGCCGCCGCGCCCCGCGGCCCGGCCCATCGACTTCTCCCACTACAGCCCCATCGTCCTGAACGCGGCCACCGTCGGCTTCGTCGATTCCCACCGGCCGTCGGCCGGGGCCGTGCATGTGGAAGACCGCATGGCGACCCCGCCGGCGGAGGTGGTGCGGCGCTGGGCGGCGGAGCGGCTGCAATCGGCCGGCCCGGCCGGCCAGGTGCGCGTGGTGGTCAAGGATGCCGGCATCGTCGAGGTGCCGCTGGCCCGCACCGAGGGCATCCGCGGCCTGTTCACCGTCGATCAGGCGCAGCGCTACGACGGGCGGCTGGAGGTGGAGGTGCACGGCGACCTGCCCGGCGCCACCGCCGTGTTCCGCGGCTTCACCAGGGCGGTGGCGACCCAGTCCACCACCGTGCCGGAGAACGTCTCGCTGGCCGACCGCGAGGCGGCGTTGCAGGAGCTGACCCGCCGCCTGGCCGAAGACATCAACGCCCGCCTCGACGCCGGCATCCGCCGCGACCTGGCGCCGATGGTGGTGCGGTAACACCCCATGACCGCGACGACAGGCCACAGGCTCGATCCCGAACCGGTTCGGGCGCCTGCGGAATCGGACCTGCGGGATCGGATGCGCCGGCTGCGGGCGGAGACTCGCGGACGCGAACTGCCGCCGAGCGAGGAGGTCCTTCGGAAAGAGCGTTATCGGTGACTCTCGCGAATGCGGTCGTCGACGCAGGTGTCGCACTGAAGTGGGTTCTCGACGAGTCCGGTAGCGATGCTGCCGAAATTCTCCTCCGATACCCTTTTCAGGCACCTGTTCTTTGGTTGCCGGACTGTGGGAACGTGCTGTGGACGCATGTCCGGCGCGCAATGATCACGGCGGATGAAGCCCGAACACGATACGCCGCACGGACGCAGGCCGGTGTAATGCCGGTGCCCACAGCAACGGTCGCGACACTGGCGTTTCGATTTGCCTTCGAACTCGACGAACTAAATCGGCACTACTCGGAAGAAATTTTAGGAACTTTGTTGTAGCCAATCGCAGGATCGTTGGATCGCAGCTCAATGATCCAATCTCTTTCCTTCCGCAGCACCTCTGCTCTGGACGCCGTCCCCGACTCCCATAGAATATCACGTCGTATCGTCATACTTTGCCGCGACTGGCGAGTCGGAAAGTCCGCTTCTATAAGGCGCTTATCCGGACTACCGAAGTACGTTATTGAGTCCGTGAGATCGCTTCCGATATATATCTTTCCATTTGGCCATGTAATCTTATAGACTATTTTCATTGTTAAAAGAACTCATGTCTGGCGGCAAATCTGTTGCATAAACTATTTGCCTCGCATGCGCAGACGGACCTCAAGGTCCGGAGCGTGCGGGACGGCTGCCGGAACGGACATCGGCCGGCCCGGGACGGGTGTCCGGGCCGGCCGACGGTGTTCCTGCCCCGACGGGCGGGCGATCAGTAGCGGTAGTGGTCCGGCTTGAACGGGCCTTCGACGCTGACGCCGATGTAGGCGGCCTGCTTGTCGGTGAGCTGGGTCAGCTTGGCGCCGATCTTGTCCAGGTGCAGACGGGCGACCTTCTCGTCCAGGTGCTTGGGCAGGACGTAGACCTTGTTCTCGTAGGTCGCGTGGTTCTGCCACAGCTCGATCTGGGCCAGCACCTGGTTGGTGAAGCTGGCGCTCATCACGAAGCTGGGGTGGCCGGTGGCGCAGCCCAGGTTGACCAGGCGGCCCTTGGCCAGCACGATCAGGCGCTTGCCGTCAGGGAAGACGACCTCGTCCACCTGCGGCTTCACCTCTTCCCACACCAGGTTCTTCAGCGAATCGATCTGGATCTCGCTGTCGAAGTGGCCGATGTTGCAGACGATGGCGCGGTCCTTCATGGCGCGCATGTGGTCGAGCGTGATGACGTCGACGTTGCCGGTCGCCGTGACGAAGATGTCGCCGAGGGGGGCGGCCTCGTCCATGGTCACCACCTGGTAGCCTTCCATGGCCGCCTGCAGGGCGGTGATCGGGTCGATCTCGGTCACCATGACGCGGGCGCCCTGGCTGCGCAGACTGGCGGCCGAGCCCTTGCCCACGTCGCCGTAGCCGGCGACCACGGCGACCTTGCCGGCCATCATCACGTCGGTGGCGCGCTTGATGCCGTCCACCAGGCTTTCGCGGCAGCCGTAGAGGTTGTCGAACTTCGACTTGGTGACGCTGTCGTTGACGTTGATGGCGGGCACCTTCAGCGTGCCCTTCTTCATCATCTCATAGAGGCGGTGCACGCCGGTCGTCGTCTCCTCCGACAGGCCGCGCACGTCGTTCAGCATCTCCGGATACTTCTCGTGCATGATCTGGGTGACGTCGCCGCCGTCGTCCAGGATCATGTTCGGGGTCCAGCCGTCGGGACCGCGCAGCGTCTGCTCGATGCACCACCAGAACTCCTCCTCCGTCTCGCCCTTCCAGGCGAAGACCGGGATGCCCGCGGCGGCGATGGCGGCGGCGGCCTGATCCTGGGTGGAGAAGATGTTGCACGACGACCAGCGCACGGTGGCGCCCAGGTGCGTCAGCGTCTCGATCAGGACGGCGGTCTGGATCGTCATGTGCAGGCAGCCGACGATGCGCGCACCCTTCAGCGGCTTGGAATCGCCGTACTCCTCGCGCAGGGCCATCAGGCCCGGCATCTCGGTCTCGGCAATGGCGATCTCCTTGCGGCCCCAGCCGGCAAGCGCGATGTCCTTGACCTTGTAATCCGTGAAGGTGACGGCGTCGGGCATGGATGTCTCCTGGAGCGCTGTTCGCATACGCGGTCGGGCGCGCCCGCACGGCGGCGCCCCTGCCGCGCCCATGTAGCAGCGCGGCGCACGACATTCAAGCATAAAGATATCTTTATGTGTTGTCGGCTATGGTCCGGTGCGCGTTGCGCGGCCTCTCCGGACAGTTTGTTACCTCCGCAACGCAACAGAAGACTCCGACAGCGCAACAAACACTCTTAATGATCGCAAGACATTACGCAACATCAGCAAGAATACCATTGTATTATTTTGCCGCAATTCGGCGCTTCCAACGTCATTGTTGATGTCGTCATTCTTGTGAGTGATTTGGGGAATGAGAGAGGGATGACCATGTTCACACGATCCGCAAACGCCGAAACGGTCGGTTTGGTGATGATCGCGCTGCTGGGTCTTGCGTTCCATGCGAACTTCATCGCGTCCGCCCTGGCCGGCTTCGGGTATGCCGATCCGTTCGACCTTCCGACGGCGGTGACGGTGGCGCTGGAGGCACTGGTGCTCGTCGGGCTATCCGCAGCGATCATGGCGATCGCGGCGGACCACGTCGGCCAGCGGCGCCGGCCCGACCGGTAGCCCGGTGGCCGGGCACGGGTCCGACCGCTCGGGACGTCAGGACATCCTGAAACCGGTCCCACACGCCCTGCGTATGCACCGATGCGCCGTGGCTGCGGACGGATTCAGACGCGCCGAAGCACCATCCGGCATCCGGGATCGGTGCTCGCTCACTGATTTTCCAGGAGAATTTTTGGAGCGGGTGAAGGGAATCGAACCCTCGTCGTAAGCTTGGGAAGCTTCTGCTCTACCATTGAGCTACACCCGCGTCGCCGCTTGGCGGACGGCCCCGTGGCCGGGGCTTCATGGTTATAGGCAAGCGGCGCGGCCGATGCAAGGGGCCGTTTGCCGGCCCCGGTCAGGCTGCCGCCGGCGACGCCGCGGCGCGGCCGGCGTACCACAGGCCGGCGGCGGCGGACGCCGGCCGGGGCCGGTTAGGGATCGCGGTGGCCAGGGCGACCTCCGGCGCCGCGATGGCCGGAGAGACGCCGTGCCACCGCCCCACCGGGCCGGCAGCGCCGGCCAGCGCGCCGGGGACCAGTTCCAGACCCAGGAAACGGGCGGGGTCGACCGGGCCGGGCAGCTCCAGGCCCAACGTCAGGTCCCGCGTGAAACCGAAACGGCCGTAATAGGGCGCGTCACCCACCAGGATCACCGACCGATGGCCGGCGGCGGCGGCCTTGTTCAGGCTCATGCGGATCAGCTTGCTGCCCAGGCCGCCGCCCTGCCAGTGCGGGGTCACGGCGATCGGGCCCAGCAGCAGCGACGGCGTCAGACCGCCGATCAGCACCGGCCAATACCGGATCGTGCCCTCCAGCACCTCGCGGCCGAGGTCGTCGTGGTCGATGGCGACCAGCGACAGCTCGGGCAGAGCGGCAACGCCGTCGCGCAGCCGGTAGGCGGTCTTTGTGTGGCGGTCGGGACCGAACGAGCGGTCGAGCAGGGCTTCGATCGCGGCAGCGTGCCGCGGCTCCTCGGGGGTAACGATCATCGGTGCGGTCTCCCGGCAGGGATCGGTGTCGTGAAGGGCGGTGCGCGCCTTCGCCGGGAGGGGAGACCGGTCAGGTCCGGCGGTCACCCCGGGCGTCGGCACGCGGTCCGAAGACGATCGCGCACGCGGAACGCGGCGCGGAGATCCGTCGTCGGATGCGGATGGCGTGCTGACGCAACATAACCACAGCTCGCAGGCTGTTTCGGAGAGCACCGCATATATCATCGCGCCGCCCCCGGTGCAAGACGCCCTGCCCCCGCGGTCCCCGCATGGTCACGGGGTGTGGCATGACCGCACGGCATGACGCGCCCGCCCCCTGGACAGCGCGGGCGTGCGCCCCCTATTCTCTTGGAAAAGCAAGACGCCGCGCGGTTCAGCGGCGGGGAGACGAGATCATGTACAGCAAGGTCACGCGCTCCATCCGCGTCACCGTCAACCCGGTCTACCTGGAGGACCAATCGGTCCCCGCGGAGAACCACTACGTCTGGGCCTACCACGTCCGCATCGAGAACGAGGGCAGCCAGACCGTCCAGCTCCGCACCCGCTATTGGAAGATCACCGACGGCCTGGGGCGGGTGCAGGAGGTGCGCGGTCCCGGCGTGGTCGGCGAACAGCCCGTGCTGGAACCGGGCGAGGCGTTCGAATACACCAGCGGCACCCCCCTCGCCGCGCCGTCGGGCATCATGATGGGCACCTACCAGATGGAGACCGAGGCGGGGGAGACGTTCGACGTCGCCATCCCCGCCTTCTCGCTGGACAGCCCGCACCAGCCGATGCAGTTGAACTGACGGCCTTGACAACGGCCGTACCCGTCCCGACCTGGGGGGTCCGCCGTTCGCCGGCATGGTGGCCGGCACGATCGCCGGCGCGATCCGCCGGCCCCCGGTGATCCGGAAGGGGTGCCGGGCGCGTACAAGAGGCAAGGTTCGAGGGCCGCGGCCGCCGTGCCGCCCGCCCGGCCTCGTCCGATTGACAGAGAGGACCCCGTGACCGCTTCCAAGACCACCCTTGCCGACAACATCGTCCGCGGCCCGGGGCACGACCGGCGCGCTGCGGCGGAGGTCGTCCGCCCCTCCCGCGCGGAGGCGGAGGAGGCGGTGCGCACCCTGATCCGCTGGGCCGGCGACGACCCCGACCGCGAAGGGCTGGTGGGGACGCCGGACCGCGTGGTGCGCTCGTACAGGGAGTTCTTCGCGGGCTACGAGGCCGACCCCGTCGACCTGTTGCAGCGCACCTTCGAGGAGACCGACGGCTACGACGAGATGGTCGTGCTGCGCGACATCCGCCTGGAATCCTATTGCGAGCACCACATGGTGCCCATCATCGGCAAGGCCCACGTCGCCTACCTGCCCCGTCACCGCGTGGTCGGCATCTCCAAGCTTGCCCGCGTCGTCGAGGTCTACGCCAAGCGCCTGCAGATCCAGGAGAAGCTGACGGCCCAGGTGGCCAACACCATCGACGAGGTGTTGCAGCCCGAAGGCGTCGCCGTGGTGATCGAGGCGCAGCACCAGTGCATGACCACCCGCGGCATCCACAAGACCGGTGTCACCATGGTGACCAGCCGCATGCTCGGCGCCTTCCGCAGCGACGCCTCGACCCGGCGGGAGTTCCTGTCGATGATCGGCAATCCCTCCTCACGCGCGGGGGAATGATACGACTTCCGGCGGAAACCGTATGAGCCCGGCGCTCACGCCTCACGGATGCCGTGCTGGCGGATCAGGTTGTACAGGGTCGGCCGGCTGACCTCCAGCAGACGGGCGGCGGCCGACAGGTTGCCGCGGGCCTGCGCCAGTGCCTCCTGCACCGCCCGGCGCTCCGCCTGTTCGCGCACCGCCCGCAACGGCACCGCAGCCACCCCGGCCATGGCCCGGCACTCCGCCTCCAGTTCGTGCCGGTGCCAGGCGCGATCGATCAGCAACGCCAGTTCGCGCGCGTCGCCCGGCCGGCACACCACGTCGTGCGCGCCGCCCGCCACCGCGCGCACCGCGGCGCTGCGCGGCTGCCGGCCGTCATCCAGCATCACCACCTTGCACGCCGGCGCGGCGTCGAGGATGTCGGACAGGACATCGAACCCGTCCACCGGCGGGCATGCGGTGATGACTCCGCCGCTTGGCGGCTCCCCGTTGGCCACCCCCTCCGGCGGCGGCGGTGCGGCGATGTGGAAGGACACCAGCGCCACCGGCGGCCGGTGGGCGCGGGCCACCCGGCGGGCGTTCTCACGGTCGGCGGTGCAGACGATGCGCCAGGATGCCAGCGCGCCGCGCAGCAATCCGCCGAAGGCGGGGTCGTCGTCCACCAGAAGCAGCGTGCGCGCCACCATTGGCCCTCCTTGGCTGGAACGGGGTTTCGGGTGCCGGCGGCAATAGCCGGCGTACGAACGATCGGTCCGAAAGATCGCCGTCCGCAGCCCGCCTGTCCAAGGTGCGTTGGCATGAGCCCCGCCGCATTTCGGTCACAGTTCGGGAATCGAAGGGGGTGCGCCGTCAGGTTGTCGCCGCCTCGGAATCGCGCTGGGCCTTCAGCCCCGTCCGGTAATCGGGGTGCCGGGGAGACCAACCCAGAACGCGCTTGATCCGGTCGTTCTTCACCCTTTTGTTGTCGGCCCAGAAGCTGGCCGCCATGGGTGACAGCTCCGCCCGGTCGAAGGGCACCAGGGGCGGCGGGGTGACGCCCAGCAGTTCGCACGCGTACGCCACCACTTCGTGCTGCGGACAGGGATGGTCGTCGCAGACGTTGAAGACGCTGCCGGGGGTGGGCCGTTCCATGGACGCTTCCAGGGCGTCCACCGCGTCCTCCACGTGGATGCGGCTGAACACCTGGCCCGGCTTGTCGATGCGCCGCGCCGTGCCGTCGCGCACCTGGTCGATGGCGCTGCGCCCCGGCCCGTAGATGCCGGGCAGGCGGAAGACGTGCAGCGGCACCCCGAACCGCCGGTAGAGGTCGAGCCAGCCGCGCTCCGCCTCCACCCGGCGGCGCTGGCGCTCACCGGTCGGCTTCAGGAACGCCGCCTCGCCGACCCACGCGCCGTCGCAGTCGCCGTAGACGCCGGTGGTGGACAGATAGCCGGCCCACGCCAGCCCGGCGAGGTCGGCGATGACCGGAGCGTGGCAGGCCAGCACCGAGTCGCCCTTCTCGTCCGGAGGGGCGGAGACCAGCAGATGGCTGGTCCCGGCCAACGCCGCCGCCGCGTCCTTCAGCGGCGTGGAGCGGTCGAAGCGGAACGCCTCGATGCCGCGCGCGCGCAGGGCGGCGCAGGACTCCTCCGACCGGCCGGTACCGGCCACCCGCCAGCCGCGCCCCAGGGCGCGGCGCGCCAGCACCGACGCGGTGTAGCCGAGGCCGAAGACGAACAGGCGGGGCGCGGTCATGGCGGGTGGGTCCCAAGGGGGTCGGTGGGCGCGTCGCCCCTTGCATCCGGGGGGCGCGATGGCGGAGTGTAGTCCGGCCATGACCCGACGCAACACCCTCCCGCACCTCCTCGCGATTCTCCTCCCCGCGCTTTGCGGCCCGCTCCTACTCCCGCCGGCCGGTGCCGCCGCGGCCGATGCCGTCGGGGCCGACCGGCTGGAAGCCTGCGTGAAGCTGGCCGAGACGCGGCCCGACAAAGCCATGGAGCAGGCCCTGGCGTGGGCCGCCCGCGGCGGCGGTGCGCCGGCCGGCCTGTGCCGGGCCATGGCGCAGTTCCATCGCGGCGACTTCGCCGACGCCGCCCGCGGGCTGGAGGCGCTGGTGCCGGACCTGGGCGCCGACAGTCCGGCCGGTGCGGCGTCGCTGCTCGGCCGCGCCGGCTGGGCATGGCTGCGGGCCGGCGACGCGGAGCGGGCGGAGCGCGCCTACACCGCCGCCCTCGACCGCCTGCCCGACGACCCCGACCTGCGCATCGACCGTGCCTTCGCCCGCGCCGAGGCGGAGCGCTTCTGGGACGCCATCGCCGACCTGGATGCCGCCATCGCCGCCGATCCCCGGCGGGCGGACGCCTGGCTCTACCGCGCCGCCGCCCACAAGGCCCTGTCCCACTACGCCCGGGCCGACGCCGACGTGGCCCGCGCGCTGGAGCTGCGCCCCAACGACCCGGAGGCGGTGCTGCTGCGCGCCAACGTCAAGGCCCTGTCCGGCGATCTGCGCGGTGCGCGCGACGATTGGGCGCTGGTGCGCCGCCTCGACCCCGACGGCACCGCCGCCCGCGCCGCCGCCGCCAACCTGCAGCGCACCGCGGCGGCGGCGGCCCCGGCACCGGCCCCGGCACCGGCCCCCGCGACACCGGACAGGGCCCCGCCGCGCTAGCGCCCGGCCGCCATGGGACCTTGCCCCGGTGGGGCGTGTTGTGCGACATCATAGGCATTGGGCTCAGTACGGCCCGCGGCCCCCCAGATTTAGCGTGTAATGGGCTTGGATTCGCTGTTTTCCCCGCCTTCCCCCGAGGGCGACGCGGCGCTGGAGGCGCTGCGGTCGGTGTTCGGCTACGAGTCGTTCCGCGGCCATCAGGGGGAGATCATCCGCCACGTCATCGCCGGCAACGACGCGCTGGTGCTGATGCCGACGGGTGGCGGCAAGTCGCTGTGCTACCAGATCCCGGCGCTGGTGCGCCGCGGGGTGGCGGTGGTGGTGTCGCCGCTGATCGCGCTGATGCGCGACCAGGTCACGGCGCTGCGCCAACTCGGCGTGCGCGCCGCCTTCCTCAACTCCTCCCTCGACGCCGGCGAGGCGCGCGAGGTGGAGCGGGCGATGACCCGCGGCGAGCTGGACCTGGTCTACGTGGCGCCCGAACGCCTGGTGACGCCCCGCTTCCTCGACCTGCTGGACCGCACCGACCTGGCCCTGTTCGCCCTGGACGAGGCGCACTGTGTCAGCCAGTGGGGCCACGACTTCCGGCCGGAATACCTGCAGCTCTCCATCCTGCACGAACGCCACCCCACGGTGCCGCGCATCGCGCTGACCGCCACCGCCGACGCCCAGACCCGGGCGGAGATCGCCGAGAAGCTGGGGCTGACCGAGGCGCGGGTTTTCCTTTCCTCCTTCGACCGGCCCAACATCACCTACCGGGTGGTGGCCAAGAACAGCGAGCGCCAGCAGTTGCTCGCCTATCTGCGTGACAACCACCCCGAGGACGCCGGCATCGTCTATTGCATGTCGCGGGCGAAGGTGGAGGACGTGGCCGCCTGGCTCAGCGCGCAGGGGCGCGAGGCCCTGCCCTACCACGCCGGTCTGCCGCCCGAGGTGCGCGAGGCCAACCAGGACCTGTTCCTGAAGAGCGAGGGCATGGTGATGGTGGCCACCGTCGCCTTCGGCATGGGCATCGACAAGCCCAACGTGCGCTTCGTCGCCCACCTGGACCCGCCCAAGAGCCTGGAAGCCTATTACCAGGAAACCGGCCGCGCCGGCCGCGACGGGCTGCCGGCCAGCGCCTGGATGGCCTATGGCATGTCCGACGTGGTGGGGCTGCGCCAGCTTCTGGAGCAGTCGGAGGCGGGCGACGCCCACCGCCGCGTCGAGCGCGGCAAGCTGGAGGCGCTGCTGGGCTTCTGCGAGACCGCCCATTGCCGCCGCCAGGTGCTGCTGAACTATTTCGGCGAGACGCTGGCCGAACCCTGCGGCAACTGCGACACCTGCCTGGAGCCGGTGGAAACCTGGGACGGCACGGTGGCCGCCCAGAAGGCCCTGTCGGCGGTCTACCGCACCGGCCAGCGTTACGGCGCCGGCCACCTGATCGACGTGCTGCGCGGCAACGCCACCGACAAGGTGGTGCAGCAGCAGCACGACCGGCTGAAGACCTTCGGCGTCGGCAACGACCTGTCGAAGGCGGAATGGCAGTCGGTGTTCCGCCAGCTCGTCGCCGCCGGCTTCCTCACGGTGGACGTGGAAGGCTACGGCGGCTTCCGCCTGACCGACACGGGCGTCACGGTGGTCAAGGGCGGCCGGCCGGTGCGCCTGCGCAAGGACCCCGTGGCGGAAAAGCGCCGGGGCGTGCGCGATTCCCTGCGCCGCTCCGCCGCCGGGCGCGGGCGCGGTGAGGGCGTCTCGCGCGGCGAGGGCCGCGGCACCCTGTCTCCGGCCGACGACGCCCTGTGGCATGCCCTGCGCGCCTGCCGGCTGGAGCTGGCGCGCGACCAGGGCGTGCCCCCCTACGTCATCTTCCACGACAGCACGTTGCTGGAGATGGTGGCGGAACGGCCGCTCGATCGCCATGCCTTCGCCCGCCTGCCGGGCGTCGGCGCGCGCAAGCTGGACCTCTACGCCGACAGCTTCCTGGAAGTCATCCACCGCCACGCCTGACCCGCACCCGGCCGGCAATGCCGGCCGCCGCCCCGACGCGGAGCGGCGGCGGGCGGCGGTTACTTGTAGTAGCCGACGGCGCAGACCTGGTCGTCGACCTTGGTCACGTAGGTGACCTTCTGCACCGGATCGGTGCTGCCGGGACGCGGCCACATGTAGGACACCTCGCCGATGGCGCCGTCCTTGGCGGTGGCGTAGATCTCCTGCCCCAGCGGCTTGCCGGCCTTGTCCTGCAGGTCCTTCAGGCTCTTGCCGGTGAGCGACGGGTGGGCCGTGAAGTTGCCGTCCGGGCCGCCGCAGAACGGGTAGAGGTCGCGGTCCTTGAAGCCGCCTTCACCCTTGACGAACATCTCCAGCGCCTTGGCCTTGTCGGCCTTCACGGCCGTCACCGCCTTCTCCAGCATGGCCTTCGCCTCGGCGGCGGAGCCGAACTCGGCGGCCACGGCCGGAGCGGCGGACATCAGACCGGCGGCGACGACGGCAACCGAAAGATACGCAAGCGTCCTCATGTTTCCCCCAATAGGATTTTTGTTCGCCGCATGCGGGTGCGGCGGACAGACCCTAGCAGAGTACGGGGAATAAGAGCAATCACACACACTCCGCCGGACGCATGATGCGCGACGCCGATCGCCGGTGCTGCGGCGCGTGCCGCGCCCTCTTGACCGCGGGCGGGCGGCCATGCTGTCCATCGCCTCCCCGCCAACGACAGGAGGCTTCCATGGCCGGCCACGCAACCGTTCGCCGCGACGACGACGTCGCCACCCTGTGGCTGAGCAACCCCGGCCGCCTGAACGCCTTCGACAAGCCGCAATGGCACGGGCTGGCGGCGGCGGTGGCGGCGGTGACGGCGGACCCGTCGCTGCGCGTGGTGGTGCTGCGCGGCGAGGGCGGCGCCTTCAGCCCCGGCGCCGACATCTCCGAGTTCGAGAGCGAGCGCGACACCCCCGAACGGGCACAGGCGTACGGCGAGCTGATGGACGCCACCATGGAGGCCCTGCGGGACTGCCCGCACCCGACGGTGGCGGCCATCGACGGGCCGTGCTGCGGCATCGGGCTGGCGGTGGCGCTGGCCTGCGACCTGCGGATCTGCACGCGGCGCAGCCGCTTCGGCGTGCCGGTCAGCCGGCTGGGCATCTCCATGGCCCTGCCGGAACTGAAGCTGCTGTTCGACGTGGCCGGCCGCACGGCGACCCTGGAGATCCTGCTGGAAGGCCGCGTGTTCGGGGCGGACCTGGCGCACCACATGCGCCTGGTCAACCGAATCGTCGCCGACGACGGGCTGGAGGCGGAGCTGGCCGCCACCTGCACCCGCATCGCCGAGGGCGCCCCCCTGGCGGCGCGCTGGCACAAGGCGTTCGTGCGCCGGGTCGCCGATCCGGCACCGCTGAGCGCGGCGGAGATCGCCGAGTGCTACCGCTGCTTCGCGACCGAGGACTACCGCGAGGGCTACCGCGCCTTCCTGGACAAGCGCAAACCGGTGTTCCGCGGGCGCTGATACCGGCGGCATCTGAAGGATGCCGCCGGTATCACCCTCTCGATCAATGCCCGGGCATTGATCTGCCGGGTTTTACGGTCGGCAATTGATGGAAGTGATCAATTGCCGACCGTATGAGACGGCATCAGCGGTCGTCCCACTCCGTCTCGTCGGCGCGCAGAATCTCCACCAGCCGGGCGATGCGGCCGGTGGCCGACTTGCCCAGGTCGCCGCCGAGATAGTCGTCGGAGGCCAGCCACGTGCGCGCCTCCATCAGCTCCGCCGGCGAGGCGCCGGTGGCGATGATGTTGGCGATGCGCATGTCGTCCAGCCGCCCGCAGATTTCGAGCACCTGGTCGCGCGTCAGACGTTGCCGGAACGGTTCCTGGCCGGTCATCGGGCCTCTCCTTGCGGCGGAACGGATGGAATCGGGGATAGCGACGGACACCGCCGAATTCAAGGGGGCCAATGGGCGCACGCCCGGCACGCCGGCCGGAAGCGGGCCGCGTTGACAGCCCGGCGGCCCCGGCCTTTACTGGCGCGCGGCGCAACCCACCGGATGTCCCCGCCCCATGCCCGACCACCCGCTCCGCACCGGTGCCCACCTGCTGATCGAGGCGCTGTGCGGCCACGGCGCCGGTCCGGCCTTCCATTTCCCCGGTGCCATCGAGGCGCCGGACATCCGATTCGTCCCCTGTGCCTCCGCAGCCGCCGCGTCGGTGATGGCCGAGGCGTGCGGCCGGCTGACCGGACGGCCGGGGCTGGCCCTGGTGGCCGACACGGTGGCGGCCGACGCCGCGCAGGGCGTGCGCATCGCGGCGCGGGACGCCACGCCGCTGGTGCTGCTGGTGGCCGAGGACGCCCCCCTCGACCTCGCCGCCCTGCTGGGGCCGGAGGCCGGCCCGATCGCCCGGGTGGCCGGGGTCGACTCCATCCCCGCCGCCGTTGCCGACGCCTTCCACGCCGCCGCCGCCCGGCCGGGTTCGGCGGTGCTGGCCCTGCCGCGCCGCCTGCTGGCCGCGGAGTCGCGCGCCGCACCGGTGGCGCCCCGGCCGGTGGCGGCGGAACCGCCCCCCGACGGCGCGATGGTCGCCCGGGTGCGCGACGCCCTGGCCGCGGCACAGCGGCCGCTGGTGGTGGCCGGCGGCCCCGGATGGAGCGACGCCGACGCCGGCACCCTGCTGCGCGCCGCCGAAGCCGGCCTGCTGCCGGTGTGCTGCACCGCGCGCCGCCGCGACTTCCTCGACAACGAGAGCGTCTGCTACGCCGGTGCCCTCGATGCGGGGGGCGACCCTGCCCTGCTGCGCCGCGTGGGCGACTGCGACCTGCTGCTGCTGGCCGGCGCAGACCTTGCCGACCTTCCGGAAGGCCCCCCGGCCGGCGTGCCGGTGATCGCCGGCCCGCCCGCCCTGACCGCGGCCCTCGCCGACGCCGTGGCCACCGGACCGGAGACGGGCGTTCCGCCATGGGCGGACTGGGCGGCGGACGCGCGGGCCGATTGCGTGATCCACGCGGAGCCGGAGCCGTTCTCCGGCACCGCCGGACCGGGCGCCGTCTTCGGCTGGCTGAAGGAGCGGCTGCCGGTCGACGCGGTGGTCGCCTGCGACGGCGGCCCGCTGTCCGGCCCGGCCCTGCGCCCCCTGCTGTTCCGGCGGCCCGGACGGCTGCTCGTCCCCGCCGCCGGCGCGTACGGCCTGCCGGCCGCGGTGGCCGCCAAGCTGCTGCACCCCGGCCGGATCGTGCTGGGCATCTGCGACGGCGCGGGCTTCGCCGCGTTCGCCCCGGACCTGGCGACCGCCGCCGCGGCGGGGGCCGCACCCCTGGTGCTGGTGGTCAACGCCGGCCCGGATGATGCGGCGGAGCGGGCGCGCGGCCACGGCGCCTTCGCCGTGACGGTGGAGCACCCGTCCGGCTTCGTTGCCGCCTTCTGGGAGGCGCTGTGGAGCCGCCGGCCGGCGGTGATCGACCTGCGAATCGATTCGGCGGCGGGCGCCGCGGTGCCGCCGGAGCCCCCGAGTCGCGGCCCGCAGCCGCCGCAACCGGGTTGCTGAGGACGGTGAAACACCCTGCAAAAGTCGGATTTGCCCGGCCCGAACACGGTTGGGCGTGCGTTCACCGCAGGTTGCCTGCTATAAACGGAGGCGGCACGCATAACGCCGAACAAAGCAACAGTAGAGGCGGGGTTTTTTCACCGCGCCTCCGGTGAACGGGACGGGATGATGGACTGGGACAAGCTGCGGGTGTTCCATGCCGTGGCGGAAGCGGGGAGCTTCACACATGCCGGCGAGACGCTCAACCTGAGCCAGTCCGCGGTCAGCCGCCAGATCAGCGCACTGGAGGAGAGCCTCGGGGTGCCGTTGTTTCACCGGCACGCCCGCGGCCTGATCCTGACGGAGCAGGGCGAACTGCTGCACCGCACGGCCCGCGAGGTCTTCGCCAAACTGTCGATGACCGAGGCGATGCTGACCGAGAGCAAGGAGGTGCCCAAGGGCCCCCTGCGCGTCACCACCACGGTCGCCTTCGGCACCACCTGGCTGGCCCCGCGCCTGCACGAGTTCCTGGCCATGTACCCGGACGTGCAGTTGACGCTGCTGATCGACGACGACGAGTTGGACCTGGCGATGCGCGAGGCGGACATCGCCATCCGCATGAACACGCCGCGCCAGCCGGACCTGATCCAGCGGCACCTGATGACCATCCATTTCCACCTGTACGCACACCAGAGCTACGTCAAGCGGCGCGGCGTGCCCAAGACGCCGGCGGATCTGGTGGATCACGACCTGATCTCCTATCCGCCGGACGTGCGCGCGCCGGTCGCCAACGTGAACTGGATCCTGGAGGTGGGCGACCCCCCCGCCGGGTCGCGGCGGCCGATCCTTCAGGTCAACAGCATGTACGCCATCTACCGGGCCGCCGAGAGCGGGCTGGGCATCGCGGCCATGCCGGACTTCCTGCTGGACGGCAAGAGCGAGTTCGTGCGGGTGCTGCCCGACATCGACGGCCCCAAGGTGGACGCCTATTTCGTCTACGCCGAGGAGCTGCGCCATTCCAAGCGCATCGCGGTGTTCCGCGACTTCCTGGTGCGCAAGGTCGCGGAAACCCCGTTCTGACTCTTCGCAGCACCGATCCTCCCTCCCACACGACAGCCCGCCCGGTTCCCCGGCGCGGGCCGTCTTTTTCGTGGCATCGGCCCGCCGCGCCGATTCCGCCCGGCGGGTCAACACCTTCGCCGCCATGCACACGGCGCATGGTAGGATCAAGAACAAATGAATGGAAATTGACCACCCAAGAGCACAAATCTTGGGCGTTGGTCGCTGCGACGCAGCATCCGACCGTCCCGGGCCCTCCCGGGATCGGGTCTTCGGGCCCGGCGTCTCCCAGACGTGAAGCCTCCCTGTTCAACTCGCCGCCAATCCAATGGGTTGGCGGCGGTTTTTTTGAGCGGACCCGGCCGGTGCCCCCGCCGCGCAGCCCTGCGCTCTCCACTCTTGATGATCCCTTCTCCGTCGTCGACAATCGCACGTCGATTGTCGCGAAGGGCCCATGATCCCCCGAATCCTGCATCATCTCTGGAAGGACGCGGACGTGCCGCCGCGCCTGGCGGCGTTCCGCGCGACCTGGCGGCGCCTGCACCCGGACTGGGAGCATCGGCTGTGGACCGACGCCGACCTGCGCGCCTTCGTGGCGCGGGAGGCCCCCGACTTCCTGCCCGTCTATGACGCGTACGAGGAACCCATCCGCCGCGCCGACGCGGCGCGCTACCTGATCCTGCAACGGCTGGGCGGGCTGTACGTCGATCTCGACTTCGAATGCCTGAAGCCGCTCGACCCGCTGCTGGCGGGGTGCGCGCTGGCGGTGGGGCTGGAACCGGACAGCCATCTCGACCTCGACAAGACCGCCCGGACCGGCCTGACGCGCCTGCTCTGCCCCTCCCTCATCGCGTCGGTGCCCGGCCATGCCTTCTGGAACGACGTCGTCGCGGCGTTGCATCGCAGCGCGGGTGCCGCCGACGTGCTGGATGCCACCGGACCGTACCTGCTGACCCGCACCTATGAGGCGTACACCGGTCCCGACCCGGTCACCCTGCTGCCGGCGCGCCTGGTGTATCCCGCCGACAAGGTGGAGTGCCTGGAGGGCCGGCTGTTCGACATCGAGCGGTGGGAGCGTCTCACCCGCGACGCCTACGCCCTGCACCACTGGGACGGCTCCTGGATTCCCGGCATGCCCGCACCGGACGACGGCCGGCCGGCGGCCGTGTCGGTCTCCGTCACCGGCCCCGCTGAATCGCCCGTGGCGGCGGCCACGGCCACCGGCGACGGGACTCCCCTGGTGTCGTGCCTGATGGCAACCCGCGACCGCACCGCCCTGGCTCTGCTCGCCATCGAGTCCTTCCGGCGCCAGACCTACGCCAACCGGGAATTGGTGATCGTTGACGACGGGGCGCAGGACACCCTGGCCCGCGCCGTCGCGACACTCGCCGACCCGCGCATCCGGCTGGTGCGGCCGCAGGACCCGCAGACCAACCTGGGGCGGGCGCGCAACCGCGCCGTCGATCTGGCGGCGGGGGCGTACGTCTGCCAGTGGGACGACGACGACCTGTACGATCCGCTGCGGCTGGAAATGCAGATGGAGGTGTTGCAGCGCACCGGCGCGCACGCCTGCCTGCTCAACCGCTGGATGGTCTGGTGGCCCGGCGCCCGGCGGCTGGCGGTGTCGCGCCGGCGCCCGTGGGAGGGATCGCTGCTGTGCGAGAAGGCGGTCCTTCCCCGCTATCCCGAACTGGCGCGGGGTGAGGACACGCCCGTCGTCGAACGGCTGCTGCACGGCGCCCGGGTGGCGCATCTGGACGAGCCGCGCCTCTACCTCTACGTCGTGCACGGCCGCAACACCTTCCCGTCGGCCCATTTCGACGAGCACTGGCAGGCCGCCGATCCCCGCTGGGAGGGGGAGCGCTACGGAGCGGTGCTGACGGAACTGGCCAAGCGGCTGCCGCTGTCGGCCTATCCGCAGGCGATCGCCGCCGTCCTGGATGAACGCGCCAGGGCGGTGCGGGCGCAGCGGCCGGTGGAGGCGCTGGCCCTGTGGGACGAGGCGCTGGCGGCGGACCCGCGCCACGGACCGGCGCGGCTGGGCCGCGGCTGGGCGCGGCTGGATCTGGGCCGCTTCGCCGAGGCCGAGGCCGATTTCGCCGAGTTGGCCCGCCGGTCCCCGGACGACCCCGCCGGCGCGATCTCCCTGGCGGAAGCGGCGGCGCGCCAGCGCGACTGGGCGAGCGCGCTGGCGCGCTGGCGCCGCGTCGTCGCCCTCGCCCCGGCCTCGTCGCACGCTTTCGTCGGCACCGTCACCGCCCTGGTGGAGCGCGGCCGCCTGGACGAGGCCGAGGCGCTGGCGCGGCGGCGCGGCCCGGCGATGGAGCGCACCGACGCGGTGCTCGCCCTCGCCACGGTGCTGCAACGCCGCCAGCGCGGCGCCGAGCTGGCGGCCCTGCTCGACGCCAACCGCGATCTGGCGGCCGCCAACGCCGCGCTGCGCGCGCTGCACTTCCAGGTCCTGCAGGCGCAGGGCGACATGGCCGGCGCACGCGCCGCCGTGTCGGCCGCCCCGACGACGGGCACCGTGCTGGGCGACCTGGTGGAGGCGGCCTACGCCCACGGACCGGCGGCGGTCGAGGGTCGGCGGCGGCTGTACGCCCTGTGGCGGGCGCACGGCACGGGCATCCTGACGCCCGACCTGCTGGGGCTGGTGGCGCAGGCGATCGGCGAGGCGGAGGGCGATACCGGCGTGCACGCCCTGTTCGACGCCGTGGAGGCCCTGGCGCCGGTGGACGAGCGGACGGTGCGCCTGCGCCTGCTGGCGGTGTTCGAAGGGCTGCGCCACGGCCGGGGCGACGGCGACGCGGTCGCCGCGTTGCGCCGCACCGCCGCGGCCCGCGATCCGCGCGCGCCCATGGGCCACTGGGACGAGGCGGTGCGCCGCTTCGCCGACGGGTTCGAGCGGCTGCGCGCCCGCTTCCCCGATTTCCCCGTCGACAGCGGCTGGCGCCGCGATCAGGCGCGGGCGGTGACCGACCGCATCCTCGACGCCCACCGGTCCGCCCGGCCTTTCGCGCTGATCCGCCTGGGCGACGGCGAGGGCAACTTCCTGCCCTACCCGCCGGAGCAGGAGGAGCACGCCGGCCCAGACCGTGACGCCACCCAGTGCATCTGGTGGGGCGCCCCCCGGCTGGACGCCGCCGGGGCCGCCGCCATGGGGGCGGCGCTGGTGCGCGCCGTGCGCAACGCCGACGTGGTCGGCGTGCCCGACCTGTCGCGCCTGTGCTACGGCCTGCCCGTCCCCACCCCGCCCTTCCTGTTCCGGAGCTGGCACGACTTCCGCGGCCTGCTGGTGATCCTGCACCATCTGTCGCAACGGGGCGACGGGGCGCTGTTCTCGCCCGCGCAGACCATCACCTCCTGCCACATCCACGCCGACCTGGCGGCGTGGGGCGAGTACGAGCGGCTGTTCGCGTCCGTCCGCCGGGTGTCGCTGATCACCTGCCACCCGGCCCTGCCGCAGGCGCTGGAACGGCGCTTCGGCCTGGCGGTCGGGCAGGTCCTGCGCATTCCCCACGAGGCCCGCTACGCCGCGCAGTTCGGCTATGCCGACGCCGGCCCCCACTACCCCGACGCCTTCCGCGCCCTGGAGCGGGACCTGACGGTGCGCGAGCCCGGCGAGGTCTTCCTGGTCGCCGCCGGTTTCCTCGGCAAGCTCTACGCCGACCGGATCAGGGCGCTGGGCGGAATCGCCCTGGACGTCGGCAGCGTCGTCGACCACTGGTGCGGCTTCACCACCCGCAGCCTGCATTTCGTGCAGCGCTACGCCGCGGCGCCGGAACCGCCGGCGCCGGCACCGGCCGGCGTCACCGTGTTCGGCCATTTCTCCGCCGGCATCGGCCTGGGGGTGGCGGCGTCCGGCCTGCTCGACGCGCTGCGCGCCGCCGGCATTCCCTTCACCGCCCACGACCTGGACGATCCGGACGAGCCGGCGGACGAGCCGGCCCCGCACCCCGTCACCATCGTCCACACCAACCCCGACCAGCTCGCCATCGCCCTGGCGCCGGGCCGCGGCCGCCGCCTGCGGGACGCCATGGAGAACCGGCCCTGCGTCGGCGTCTGGGCCTGGGAAAGCCCCACCACGGCGCCGGCGGGCTGGGCGGCGGCGGCCACCCTCTTCGCCGAGATCTGGGCGCCCGGCCCCTTCGCGGCCGATGCGCTGCGCCGCATCGCCCCCGTTCCGGTGGCCGCGGTCACCCATGTGGTCGCCCCCGCGGTGCCGGCGCCGACCCGCGCCGACCTCGGCCTGCCGGACGGCGCCTTCCTGTTCGCCTTCGTCTTCGACGACCTCAGCGGTTTCGCGCGCAAGAACCCGGTTGGCCTGGTGGAGGCGTTCCGCCGCGCCTTCCCGCAGCCCGATCCGGCCACGATCCTGCTGATCAAGGCGCGCTCCCTGTCGCCGGACAGCCGGGCGCTGCTGGAGGCCGCAATCGCCGGCCACCCGTCGATCCGCCTGCACGTCGGCGAGGAGTCGCGGGAGCGGACGCTGGCGCTGATCGCGGGCTGCGACGCGTACGTGTCGCTTCACCGGGCGGAGGGATTCGGGTTGACGGTGGCCGAGGCCCTGGCCTTCGGGCGGCCGGTGATCGCCACCGCCTGTCCGGGGATGGCGCCCCTGCTGTCCGACGCGTGGTCCTTCCCGGTGCCCGGCCGTCCGGTGACCCTGGAGCGCGCCGAGGGCTGTTACCCCGCGGGAACCGTGTGGACGGAGCCGGACCTCGATGCGGCGGCGGCGCTGATGCGGGCCGTCCGCGGCGATCCCGGCGCCGCCCGCGCCAGGGGACGGCGCGCCGCCGACCACGTCCGCGCGACGCTCAGCCCGCACGCGGTCGGCGCGGTGGTGCGCGAACGCGTGCAGGCGCTGGCGGCCCGTGCCGCCGAGGGGCCGCCGACGGTGCTGGTCCTGACGCCGGTTCGCAACGCCCGCCGCCATCTGCCGGCCTATCTGGCCATGCTGGAGCGTCTCGACCATCCGCCGGACCGGCTGTCGCTGGCCTTCCTGGAGGGCGGCAGCGACGACGGCTCCCACGCGTTCCTCGCCGCGGAGCTGCCGCGCCTGCGCCGCCGGTTCCGCCGTGTCGAGCTGCTGCAACACGACCCCGGCGTGACGCTGCCGGGCCCCCGCTGGGCCCCGGAGATCCAGCGTCCGCGCCGCGCCGCCATCGCGCGGGCGCGCAACCGCCTGCTCCAGGCCGCCCTGCGGGACGAGACGTGGGTGCTGTGGATCGACGCCGACGTCATCGACGCCCCGCCGGACACCCTGCGCCGCCTGCTGGCCACCGGCGGCGACGTGGTGGTGCCCCATTGCGTGCGCGCCCCCGGTGGGCCGACCTTCGACCTCAACACCTTCCGGATCGTCGACGCGGCGGTGGAGGCCGATCCCGCCCATGTGGTGGACGGCCTCGTCCAGCCGCCGCGCGGGGCGGGACGGCGCTACCTCGACTCCTTCCGCGGGCGGGGGATGGTGCCGGTGGACGGAGTCGGCGGCACCATGCTGCTGGTGCGCGCCGACCGGCACCGCGACGGGCTGGTCTTCCCGCCCGCCCCCTACCGCGGCTACATCGAGACGGAGGGGCTGGCGATGATGGCCCGCGACATGGGCATCACCTGCCTGGGCCTGCCGGATCTGGAAATCCGCCACGCGCCGGACTGATACCAACGGCACCTGAAGGGTGCCGTTGGTATGACCCTTTCGATCAATGCCCGGGCATTGATCTGCCGGGTTTCACGGCCGGAAAATGATGGAAGTGATCATTTTCCGGCCGTATGACGCGGCCGGCCCCGGGCCCCCTTGGCAGGGGCCTTATGTGGTAATTCGTTTCAATTCGAACATTGACCACCAAAGGTTGGATGCGTCAAACCTGACGTACGTGGGTGTGCGTACGGCGTGAGCGTTTGGCAGCGTCCTCCTTGAACGGACAGGGGACGCCGTTCAGGGCGTACATGCGTCCGCATCCACAATTTATAATTTAATGCCCGCCCTGTTACGCTCTTTTAGCTTGGGGCGCCGCCACAACCATGTCCACGCACCGGAGGGTCCGAAGCTATGCCCGGAACATTTTACTATTACATGGGTCCGAACGGTAGCAATGGGCAGGGCGACATCAGGATTAACAACCTCCAAACGCTGCTTGCAGACTACGTGTCGACGACGGCGTCTTTTGAAATTTTTCCCGACAATGGTACCTGGACGCTGCGTTCGGGGGGAACGAACACAGTCCTCCTCAACACTTTCGAGGACCCCCTGGTGGGCCAGGATGTCAGCGTCCTGTTCAACCTTTCCGATTTCACCGGGTCCTACACGCTCAGAGGCGGCGTTCAGGACGACACGATGATCGGCGGCAGCGGAGACGATTCCCTCGTCGGCGGCGTGGGCAACGACAGCCTCGTGGGAGGCGGCGGCAATGACACGCTGAACGGGGGAGTCGGGGCCGACGTCATGGACGGCGGCGACGGTGACGACTTTTTTTATGTCAGTTCGGCGGAGCTATCCGGCGATACCATCAGCGGCGGCGCCGGCTACGACCGCGTCGAAGCGCTGGGCGGGAATTACGATTTCTCTACCGTCACCCTGTCGGGGATCGAGGAGATCCGGATCGGGTCGGCGCTTGCCGCCATTGCGTTCATCAATGTGTCCGGGCTCGATTCCGCGGGGTACTCCGTCATCGGCGGCAACATGGGCGACACCTTGTCCGGCGGTGACGGCAACGATCTCATTTCCGGTCTCGGTGGCTTCGACCGGTTGCACGGGGCCGGCGGGAACGACACGATCTTCGGCGGCGACGGCTACGATCTGATCTACGGCGGCGCCGGCAACGATGTCCTGTACGGAAACGCCGGCATCGACAGCCTGTTCGGCGGCGATGGCGACGATGTGCTGGTCCTCGCGTCGGCCGGCGATCTCTATGGCGGCGCGCTTCAGGTGTACGACGGCGGCGCCGGCAACGACACGCTGCGCATCGACAGCGGCGGCTCCTACAACCTGACCAACGTCGGCATGACCGGCATCGAGTCCATCGTCGTGGCCACCGGCGATGCCGTGACCGTGACCGGTACCGCAAACAACGACAGCATTCTCGGCGGCGACGGCCACGACCTCATCAGCGGGCTCGGCGGCCACGACATCCTCTATGGCGGGGCCGGAAACGACACCCTGGTGGGCGGCGACGGCTTCGACACCCTGGTCGGCGGCA
>NZ_AUCF01000010.1 GCF_000429625.1 Azospirillum halopraeferens DSM 3675 | reverse complement strand
TGATCGCGCCGGTGGACCCGTACGTGCCCGACTTCGTCAGGGCCGGCGCCGACATCGTCACCGTCCACGCCGAGGCCGGGCCGCACCTGCACCGCACCATCCAGCTCATCAAGAGCCTGGGGGCGAAGGCCGGCGTCTCGCTCAACCCCTCCACCCCCCTGTCGGCCCTGGATTACGTCCTGGACGACCTGGACCTGGTGCTGATCATGACGGTCAACCCCGGCTTCGGCGGTCAGAGCTTCATCGCCAACCAGTTGCCCAAGATTCGCGAGCTGCGCCGGCGCATCGACGCCCTGGGCCGGCCCATAGACCTCCAGGTCGACGGCGGAATCAACCCCGAAACCGCCCGCCTCGCCATCGACGCCGGCGCCGATGTGCTGGTCGCCGGCACCGCCACCTTCACCGGCGGACCGGAGAAGTACGCGGAGAACATCGCCCGCCTGCGGGGATAGCGGCGGGCACGCCGGCCGTCGGCAACTCACAAAAAAAGGGGCGCCGGAAGCGCCCCTTTTTCGGTGTGACCGCCTTCGGTGCACGGGGGCTATGCCCCCGGCGCCTCGCTGCGGCGTTCGGAATGGACGTAGAGGGGTTGGGCGCGGCCCTCCACCACTTCCTTGTTGATGACGATGCTCTCCACCCCGTTGAGGCCGGGCAGGTCGAACATCGGGTCGAGCAGGATCGCCTCCATGATCGAGCGCAGGCCGCGGGCGCCGGTCTTGCGGGCGATCGCCTTGGCGGCGATGTTCTTCAGCGCGTCTTCGGAGAAGTCGAGGCGCACGTCCTCCATTTCGAACAGGCGCTGGTACTGCTTGACCAGGGCGTTCTTCGGCTTGGTCAGGATCTCCACCAGCGCCCCCTCGTCCAGGTCGGCCAGCGTGGCGACCACCGGCAGACGGCCGACGAACTCGGGGATCAGGCCGAACTTCAGCAGGTCCTCGGGTTCCACCTGGCGCAGGATGTCACCGGTGGACCGCTCCTCCGGGCTGCGCACGTCGGCACCGAAGCCGATGGACGTGCCCTTGCCGCGCTGGGCGATGATCTTCTCCAGGCCGGCGAAGGCGCCGCCACAGATGAAGAGGATATTGGTGGTGTCGACCTGCAGGAACTCCTGCTGCGGGTGCTTGCGCCCGCCCTGGGGCGGCACCGAGGCCACGGTGCCTTCCATGATCTTCAGCAGGGCCTGCTGCACGCCCTCGCCCGACACGTCGCGGGTGATCGACGGGTTGTCCGACTTGCGGGAGATCTTGTCGACCTCGTCGATGTAGACGATGCCGCGCTGCGCCCGCTCGACGTTGTAGTCGGCGGCCTGGAGCAGCTTGAGGATGATGTTCTCGACGTCCTCGCCGACGTAGCCCGCTTCGGTCAGCGTGGTGGCGTCGGCCATGGTGAACGGCACGTCGATGATGCGCGCCAGCGTCTGGGCCAGCAGGGTCTTGCCGCAGCCGGTCGGGCCGATCAGCAGGATGTTGGACTTCGCCAGCTCGACGTCGTTGTGCTTGGTGCCGTGCGCCAGACGCTTGTAGTGGTTGTGCACGGCCACCGACAGGACACGCTTCGCATGGTCCTGGCCGATGACGTAATCGTCGAGCACGGTGTGGATGTCGCGCGGTGTCGGCACCCCGTCCCGGGACTTCACGAGGGTGGTCTTGTTCTCCTCGCGAATGATGTCCATGCACAGTTCGACGCATTCATCGCAGATGAACACCGTCGGACCGGCGATCAGCTTGCGGACCTCGTGCTGGCTCTTGCCGCAGAACGAGCAGTAGAGCGTATTCTTCGAATCGCCGCTGCTGGACTTGGTCATCGGTACTCCGTCATGCTCCCGGGGGACCAGCCTGGTGTTCTCAATCCTTCGACGGGCCGAGCGACGTCCCCCGACGCCATCATTCCGTTCGTCCCCGGAACCCCCCGCGTTCCGCGGGGAAATTCCTTGCCACGACCACCGTAGCGCGCCGCAACCCTGCAATTCAACACCCGGCGCGCCGCCGTGTTCAACATTTTGTTCGAGCCGAACCCGGCCGGGTCCCGTTGCGGACCGGCCGGAACCGCTCAGCTCCCGCTGTCGGCACCGCGCGGCCGGCTCTCCACCACCTCGTCGATCAGACCGAACGTCTTGGCCTCTTCGGGCGACATGAAGGTGTCGCGCTCCATGTTCGCCTCGATCTCCTCCAGGCTCCGGCCGGTATGCCGGACGAAGATCTGGTTCAGGCGGTCGCGCAGCTTCAGGATCTCGCGCGCCTGGATCTCGATGTCCGCCGCCTGTCCCTGGGCGCCGCCCGAGGGCTGGTGGATCATGATGCGGCTGTTGGGCAGCGAGAATCGCTTGCCCTCCGCCCCGGCGGCCAGCAGCAGCGCGCCCATGGACGCGGCCTGGCCGATGCACACGGTGGACACCTGCGGGCGGATGTACTGCATGGTGTCGTAGATCGCCAGACCGGCCGACACGTAGCCGCCCGGGGAGTTGATGTACAAGGAAATGTCCTTGTTCGGGTTTTCCGATTCCAGGAACAGCAACTGCGCGCAGATCAGGCTGGCGACCGCATCGTTGACGCCACCGATCAGGAAGATGATCCGCTCCTTCAGCAGGCGCGAGTAGATGTCGTAAGCGCGCTCGCCCCGATTGGTTTGTTCGATCACCATCGGGACGAGAGCGTTCATCCGGGGCTCAAAATTGTTCATGATTTTCTGACCCTGACTCTCAAGCCTTGCTCGGCGGAACCCACCGGAATGGGCATTCCAGCAATATAGGAACGATCGGGGCAAACGCCACGCCGCGCCGCCGCGGGAGCGGCGGAAACGGCCGCATGGCCGCCCCGACCGCCCCTCGACCCGGCGTCAGGCCGCCTGCGTCTCGCCCGCGTCCTCGTCCGGATCGCGCAGCAGCTCCTCGACGGACACCGTGCGCTCGTTGACCGTCGCCAGCTCCAGGATAAAGTCGACGACCTTGTCCTCGAACAGGGGCGCGCGCAGGTTCTCGACGGCCTGCGGGTTCTTCTGGAAGAACTCGAATACCTGGCGCTCCTGGCCCGGCCAGCGGCGGGCCTCGGCGATCAGGGCGCGGTTCAGCTCGTCCTGGGAGATCTGGACGTCGTTGCGGCGCCCCACCTCGGACAGCAGCAGGCCCAGACGGACACGGCGCTCCGCGATGGCGCGGTACTCCGCCCGCAGCTCCTCCTCGGGCTTGTCCTGGTCCTCGCCGGCGTTGCCGTTCTTCAGCTCCTGCTGCAGGCGCTGCCAGATGGCCTCGAACTCGATCTCGACCATACCCGGCGGCACGTCAAAGGAGTGGCTCTCGGCCAGCTTGTCGAGGAGCTGGCGCTTGACCCGCTGACGCGACACGGCGGCGTAGTCGCTCTTCAGCTTGTCGCGCACCGACTCCTTCAGCTTGTCCAGGCTCTCGACGCCGAACTCCTTGGCCAGTTCGTCATCGACGGTGGCCGGGACCTTGGCGCGGATCTCCTTCACGTCCACCTCGAAGACCGCTTCCTTGCCGGCCAGCTCGGTGGCCTGGTAGTCCTCGGGGAAGCGGACGGTGACCGTGCGGTGTTCACCGGCCGCGGCGCCGACGAGCTGGTCCTCGTAGCCGGGGATGAACTGGTTGGAGCCCAGCTCCAGCTCGAAGTCCTTCGCGTCCATGCCGGGACGGGCTTCGCCGTCGACGGTGCCGGCGAAGTCGATGATCACCACATCGCCGTTGGCGGCCGGACGATCCTCGGTGAGCGGGGCGGTGGTCGAGCGGGCGCCGGCGATGCGCTGGAGCATCTCGTCGACGCGGGTGTCGTCCACCTCGGCGACCGGCTTCTCCAGCTCCAGGCCGGACAGGTCGCCGGGCTCGACGTCGGGCAGCAGCTCGAGGCTCATGGAGTACGCGAGGTCACCGCCCTCCTCGTACTTGTCGAGCTCGATCTTCGGCTGCAGGGCGACGCGCAGGCCACGCTCGCTGATCGCCTGCCGGGAGCTGTCGGCGACGGCGTCCTCGAGCACCTCGCGCAGCACGGAGCCGCCATAGCGCTGGCGGACCACCGACACCGGCACCTTGCCAGGGCGGAAGCCGGGAAGCTGCACCTGGCGGCGCACCTCCTCCAGCTTGAGGTTGACCTTCTCGTCGATGTCCTTGGCGGAAACGACGACCTTGAACTCGCGCTTCAGGCCGTCGGCGCTGGTTTCGGTAATCTGCATTGGAGCGAAAGCCTGTCTCGTTGTCGGCCCGGCGGCGCCCCCTGGGAGCGGCCCGGCACCGCGTTCTGCGATCGGTTCAAAGCTCTGCCTTGGTGCGGGCGAAGGGACTCGAACCCCCACGACCGAAGTCACCGGAACCTAAATCCGGCGCGTCTACCAGTTCCGCCACGCCCGCAACGGCAAAGGCGGCACGTGCCGGGTGCATGCGCCCCGGCCCGACCGCCAGCGTAGAGGGGTCTATAGCATAACGGCCCCCGGGCAAACACACAAAATGGTCCCGGGCGCGGGGTGCCGGCCGCATCGCCGCGGCGCGGGGCGTCCCGTCAGGCGCCGCGGGTGAGCGAGCGCAGGGAGGACGAGGCGTTCACCTTTCCCTCCCCGCGGTAGGCTTCGTGGTTGGCGTCGATCTCGTTCAGCCGGTAGCGGTAGTTGATCATCAGGCCGCAGGACTGTGCGATGCCCTTGGCCGAGCGGTCGCCCAGCCAGTTCAGCCGCTCCATCCGGGCCCCGTTGGACAGGTGGAAATGGGCGACCGGGTCGCGGGCCCGCGGCGTCCCGCCGCTGCCGCCGGATGCCCGGGCGTTGAGCAGATACCGGGCACCCAGCCGCATCAGCGGCGCCCGCAGCGCCTTGCACAGCCCCTCGTCGTCGGGCCAGTCGGGGCGCGCCAGGGCCGACTCCAGAATGCCGGGCCCGGCCTCCGCCGGCCCGCTCATCACCAGATGCTCCGCCACCCGCTCGCGCTCCGCGGGCGGCAGCAGGTCGTCGCCACGCGCGGCCAGTTCGCCGTCCAGCCAGCGGCGGAAGCCGGGGATCGGCGACAGGGTCGCGAACGTCTTCAGGTTGGGAAACTCCGCCGCCAGCCCGTCGGCGACCCGCTTGATCAGGAAATTGCCGAAGCTGATGCCGGCCAGACCCTTTTGGGCGTTGGAGATGGAGTAGAAGATGGCGCTGTCCGCCGCCCCCGGATCGCAGACCGGGGCAGAGGGGTCGAGCAGCGCCTGCACGTTGTCCGACATGCCCTGGACCAGCGCCACCTCGACGAAGATCAACGGCTCGTTGGGCATGCGGGGATGGAAGAAGGCGAAGCAGCGACGGTCGGAATCGAGCCGGTCCTTCAGGTCCTGCCAGCTCCGGATCTCGTGCACCGCCTCGTAGGCGATCAGCTTCTCCAGCAGCGACGCCGGGCTGTCCCAGGTGATGCGCCGCATCTCCAGGAAACCCACGTCGAACCAATGCCGCAGCAGGCTCTTCAGATCATCCTCCAGCGCCTGCAACAGGGGCTCGCGCGCGGCCATGCCCAGCAGTTCGGCGCGCAGGTCGACCAGGAACTTCACCCCCTCGGGAAGGCCGTTGAACTGGGTCAGCAGGTTCAGGCGCGGCGGCTCCAGGGCGCGGCGCAGCGCCCGCTCGGCGCGGCCGCGCTCCACCGGATCGGCGTCGGCCCGGTGGAATGCCTCCACCGCCTCGTCGACCGCCGCACGGTCGACGTCGAAGTCGCGCGCCAGGATCATCAGGAAGTTGCGCCGGCCCTCCGCGTCGAGCGCCAGATAGGTGCGGCCGAGCTGGGCGGCGCGGGCGCGGGCCGACACCTCGCCGCCGCGCGTCTCCAGGCACGCCTGCATCTGCGCCTTCAGCCGGTCCGCATCCTCCCGCGGCAGGTTGGCCCGCGGCGCGGCGCCTACGGCCTCGCGCGCCGAGGCGGCGATGTCGCGCCAGCGCGCCCACAGGTTCTCCAGCGCCCGGTCGATCAGGCCCGGCTCCGCCGCTTCGGCCCCGGCCGGCGGCGGTGCCGGAAGCGGTTCGCCGGCCGATGCGGTCCGCGGCGTTTCCAGTGAGCCGGACACGGAACCCTCCTCGGTCGTCGGGGTATCGTTCATGACGTGAATCTGCCCGCCGCGGCGACGTCCGGCAAGCAGGATCGGCATGTCCCGGCGGCGGGGCGCCCCGCCGTCCCGGTCATAGGCGCTTCGCCGAGGTTGGGGCACCGCTATCCGACCTTAGGACCGGGGGAGGCGGCCGGGGATACGTATTTCATTTGCGCGCGATGCTTTGTGAGCAGGATCCCGTCATACTTCAGCATGATCTTCCGGAACTTGACCGGTTCGGTGCGAAGAGGCGATTCTTCGGACATAGGTCATAAGGTGCGGACCGTCCGGTCAGGCTGCTATCACTCGGCTAAGTAGATACTGCGTTGCGATGAATGTTCGCGGGCGTGTCCGGGGATTAGAATGCCCCCGTCCGCCGAAGATAGCAGGGATGCTGGAAGCGATCCGGATGAACCGGCTGCGGGTCGCCGCGGCCGGGTGAAACGGGGTCAACCCCGACGACGATCAAGGGAGACAGCGCCATGACGAGCGAACACACCCTGACGCCCGCCCGACCCTACGCTGCCCGGACGCAGGTGGAGCACCTGCTCGACGACCCGATCGTGGATCTGCTGCTGGCCCGCGACGGCCTGACCCGCGCGGACGTGCTCCGCGTCATCCGGACGGCGCGGGAAGGGTTGCGTCAGCACCCCATGGACCGCGCCGCCTGACCGTCGGGCCGCCGTCGCCCCCCCGCACACCTCATCCCCCGCACCTGCGGACCGCGGCCGCCCCGCCGCGGAAGGAGCCTTGCCGTGCGCTTGCACACCGATCCGAACTCGTTCTCCATCACCGCGTTGCTCGCCGATCAGGTAACGCTCGTCGCCCGTCACGAAGGGTTGCCGCCGGGGGCGGCGCGCCTGCTGCTGGACCAGCTCATGGCGGGCACCGGCGGGCACCGGCGCCTGTTGCGGATCATCGAACGTGCCTGGCGGACCGAGCGCAACCCCGCCGAGGCGGCGAAGCTCGCCGTCATCCACGGCCACACCGCCGCCTGGCTGGTCGACGGCGGCGCCGATGACGGGGAGCGGGAGCCCCAACCGCCAACTCTGCGCAGCGACCCGCGGACCACCGGGCCGGAGCGCCGCCCCCGCCCCGCCGCCCGCGCCCCGCGCTGGTGCCGGACGGCGTCGTCGGGAACGGGCGTCCTTCCTGGACGCTGAATCCCGGCCCTGCCCGGCGTCAGGCCGGGTCGGCCGGACCGTCCAGCCGGCGCAGCACCGCCGGCACGGCGTCGGGCAGATCGTCCGCGATCAGCCCGGGGCCGAAGGCGGCGGCGGCCTCGCCGTGCAGCCACACCGCGGCGCAGGCGGCATGGAACGTCTCCATCCCCTGCGCCACCAACCCCAGCACCAGGCCCGCCAGCACGTCGCCCGACCCGGCGGTGGCCAGGGTGGGCGGCGCATTGGCGTTGATCACCGCCCGCCCGTCGGGCGACGCGATCACCGTATCGGGCCCCTTCAGCACCACCATCGCACCGCACCGCGCCGCCGCCGCGCGGGCGCGCGTCACCTTGTCCCCGGACAGGCCGAACAGGCGGGTGAACTCCCCTTCGTGGGGGGTGAGCACGCACCGTTCGTCCAGCCGGTCCAGCAGGTCGTCGGGCGTGTCCTCGAAAACGTTCAGCGCATCGGCGTCGAGCACGCAGGCCTTTTCCGCCGCCAGGGCGGCCAGCACCCGCTCCCGCGTCGCCGGCCCGGTTCCGGCGCCGGGGCCCAGCAGCACGGCGTTGCGCCGCGGGTCCTTCAGCAACGCCGCGAAAGCCGCATCATCCTCCACCGGCTGCACCAGCAGGCCGGCGGTGGCGGCGGCGTAGATGGCGAAGGCCTCCGGCGGGCAGGCGACGCTGACCAGCCCGGCCCCGGCCCGCAGCGCCGCCCGCGCCGCCAGACGCGCCGCGCCGGTCATCCGTCCGCCACCCAGCACGAGCGCGTGGCCGCGCGCGTACTTGTGCGCGTCGAGGCGCGGCCGCGGGAAGGCGGCCCGCCACAGCTCCGGCCCGTTCTCCCACTGGCGCGGCCGGATCTCGTCGAGCACGGCGGCGGGGATGCCGATATCGGCGACCACGGTCTCACCGCACAGCAGGCGGCCGGGCAGCAGCCGGTGGGCCGGCTTGGCGCGGAAGAAGGTGACGGTCAGCGCCGCCTGCGGCGCCACACCGGGGTCGTCGTCGCCGAGCACCGCGCCGGTGTCGCCCAGCACGCCGCTGGGCACGTCGACAGCGACGACCGTCAGGCCCGCCGCGTTCATCGCCTGGACCAGGTCGCGCGCCACACCCTCCAGCGGTCGCGACAAACCGGCGCCGAACAGCGCGTCCACCACCAGAGGCCCGCCCTCCAGCAGCGCCGGAGCGGCCGCCACCACCGGGCCCGTCCAGCGCGCCGCCGCCGCCGCCGCGTCGCCCTTCAGCGCGTCACGGCTGCCCAGCAGCGCCAGCGTCACCGGCCAGCCCGCCTCGCCCAGCAGGCGCGCCGCGACAAACCCGTCGCCGCCGTTGCTGCCGGGGCCGCACAGCACGACGGTGGGGCGCGGCTCCCAGCGGGCCCGGATCGCGCGCGCCACCGCGGCGCCGGCGTTTTCCATCAGTTCCGTTCCCGGCACGCCGCCCGCCATCGCCAGAGCATCGGCGCGGTACATCTGGGCAACCGTCAGCAACGCGCTGCCTGAGGTCATGGTGCGGTTCCCTTATCGCTCGTGTGCGGCCGCCAAGGTGCCGGGCGCCAGCCTGCGGCACGGCCGCGCGGGAATCAAGGCGGCGCAAACACGAGAAACGCCCGCCGCACACCGTCGCACCGATGGCGCGCCGTGCCGAACAACGGACGAAAAACCCAGGGGATGTCGGAAGGGAAACTGGGGCGACGGATGGGACTCGAACCCACGACCACTCGGACCACAACCGAGGGCTCTACCAACTGAGCTACCGTCGCCGCAGGTGGAGGCGTTCTATGCCCCAACGGCCTGCGCCGGTCAAGCGGACTTTGACGGCCGGCTGAAGTTTTTTTTCGGCGGCCGGGACCCGCCCCCGGAGGCCCGGCTTGCACCGCGTGCCTAAATATCGTTCACTCAGCCTCATAAAGCGGCACCACCCTGCCAACTCCTTCGGCACCACCCGTCCGGGGGAGGCGTTCCATCCCGTTCGGGCGCATGCCCGCTTCCTGGCACGATCCGTGCTTATAAGGGGGCGCCGGCGGTGCGCGGACGGTGCCTGCCGGCGTTGGCACCTCGTACACGAGAGACCCATGAAGAAGATCGAAGCCATCATCAAGCCGTTCAAGCTCGACGAAGTGAAGGAGGCGCTTCACGAGGTCGGCATCAAGGGCATCACCGTCACCGAAGCCAAGGGCTTCGGCCGTCAGAAGGGCCACACCGAACTGTACCGGGGCGCGGAGTACGTCGTCGACTTCCTGCCCAAGGTGAAGATCGAGGTGGTGATGGAGGATTCCCTGGTCGAACGGGCGATCGAGGCGATCCAGCAGGCGGCCCACACCGGCCGCATCGGGGACGGCAAGATCTTCGTCACCCCCGTGGAGGAGGTGATCCGGATCCGCACCGGCGAAAAGGGCGCCGACGCGATCTGATCCGCTGCCGACGCACCGTTCCAATCAGCCAAGCCTGCCCGCCATGCCCGTTCCCCAACCGGTACACAGCATCGTCCGCGCCCCGGACGGTGACCTTTGCGAGCCGGGCGCAGCGGTCTCCGACCGCTCCGCTCTGTCGCATTGTGCCGGCCGGAAAGGCGTGACATAACACCGCCGCCAGCGCCGCAGACCCGCCCCGCAAGGCCGGACCGACGTTCGCGGGAACCAAACCTCTCCTAAGCGTGGAAAGTACGACATGTCCGACATCAGCAAGGTCTTCGACCTGATCAAGGAGCACGACGTCAAGTACGTGGACCTCCGCTTCACGGATCCGCGGGGCAAGCTGCAGCACACGGCCCAGCATGTGTGCACGATCGACGAGGACGTCTTCGAGGACGGCATCATGTTCGACGGTTCGTCGATCGCCGGCTGGAAGGTGATCAACGAGTCGGACATGGTGCTGAAGCTCGATCCCTCGACGGCCGTGATGGATCCGTTCGCGGCGCAGCCGACGCTGAACATCATGTGCGACGTGTTCGAGCCGTCGACCGGCCAGCCCTACGAGCGCTGCCCGCGCGGCATCGCCAAGGCGGCCGAGCGCTACATGGCGCAGGCCGGTATCGGCGACACCGCCTTCTTCGGCCCCGAGGCCGAGTTCTTCATCTTCGACGACGTGAAGTTCCAGGTGGACATGCACAAGGTCTCCTACGAGTTCGACTCGGAGGAAGGCCCCTACACGTCCGGCAAGGAGTATGAGGACGGCAACCTGGCCCACCGCCCGTCGGTGAAGGGCGGCTACTTCCCGGTTCCGCCGGTCGATTCCGGCTCCGACCTGCGCGCCGAGATGCTGAGCGTGCTGGCCGAGATGGGCGTCCCGGTCGAGAAGCACCACCACGAGGTGGCGCCGTCGCAGCACGAGCTGGGCATCAAGTTCGACACGCTCGTCAAGACCGCCGACAACATGCAGCTCTACAAGTACGTCGTGCACAACGTCGCGCACGCGTACGGCAAGACCGCGACCTTCATGCCGAAGCCGGTGTTCGGCGACAACGGCTCGGGCATGCACTGCCACCAGTCGATCTGGAAGGAAGGCCAGCCGCTGTTCGCCGGCTCGGGCTACGCCGATCTGTCGGAGATCGCGCTGTACTACATCGGCGGCATCATCAAGCACGCCAAGTCGCTGAACGCCTTCACCAACCCGCTCACCAACAGCTACAAGCGTCTGGTGCCGGGCTATGAGGCGCCGGTGCTGCTGGCCTATTCGGCCCGCAACCGCTCGGCCTCCTGCCGCATCCCCTACGCGACTTCGCCGAAGGGCAAGCGCGTCGAGGTGCGCTTCCCGGATCCGGGTGCCAACCCCTACCTGGCTTTCGCCGCCATGCTGATGGCCGGCCTGGATGGCATCCAGAACAAGATCCACCCCGGCGACGCCATGGACAAGAACCTGTACGACCTCCCGCCGGAGGAACTCGCCCAGGTCCCGACCGTCTGCGGCTCGCTGCGTGAGGCGCTGGAGAACCTGAAGGCCGACAACGCCTACCTGATGAAGGGCGACGTGTTCTCCTCGGACATGATCGAATCCTACATCGATCTGCGCATGGAAGAGGTTCTCGCCTTCGAGACCATGCCGCACCCGATCGAGTACAAGATGTACTACTCGATCTGATGCGGCGGCCCGGTCCCACGGAACCGGGCAGCGTTCAGGGGAGCCTCTCCCGGGAAACCGGGAGAGGCTCTTTCCGTTTTTGGCCGATCACACCCGGGTGGAGTGCGCCTCACGCGCCGTATCGCGTTCGTCGACGAAGAAGCCGACGCCGCCGGCGACGATGGCGATCAGGGCGTGCAACCAGATGTCGTGTCCGTAGAGCGGCACAAGGCCGAACAGGGTGTTGAGGCCGGGGATCAGCCCCATGACGGTCAGCACCGCATAGATGACCGCGGTCGCTTTCAGGAAGAAGCGCGAGCTGTCGATGCCCGAGAAATAGGCGAAAAAGGCCCACAGACCGAAGCCCAGGTGAACCAGGTTGTGCAGCCAGTTCACCGGGAACAGGCCGAACAGAAGTCCGTGCATGCCGTCCATCACCATGTCATGTCCGCCCGCGGGCATGGTGACGAAGGCCGGCACGAAGCCGAGGATGCCGACGGCTGCAAAGACCACGGCAAAAATCAGGGTGGTGTTGCGTGACCACATGGAGCCTCTCCGTGCATGTCGCGTTGCGGTAATGGCCCTACCAACAGCGCTCCGGGTCCGCCGGTCATGCCGCTTATGGGCTAACGCCGTCGATCACCACCACCGGGCCGCCCGTCGCGGCGGCGTCGTCGGGGTCATGGGTCACCAACAGCGTCGGCAAGCCGGCATCACGGGCATGCTCGAACACGAAGGTGCGGATCTGACCGCGCAGAGCCGCATCCAGCTTGCCGAACGGCTCGTCCAGCAGCAGCGCACGCGGACGCGACAGCAGCGTGCGCATCAGCGCCACCCGTGCCCGCTGCCCGCCGGACAGGGTGGCCGGGTCACGCCCGGCGAAGCCGGCCAGGCCGCATTCCTCCAGCGCACGTTCCACCGCCGCCCGCCGCGCCGCCCGGCCGCGGACCTCCGGCGACAGGCCGAACGCCAGGTTCTCACCCACCGACAGGTGGGGGAACAGCAGGTCGTCCTGGAACAGGATGCCGATGCCCCGCCGCTCCGGTGCCAGCCCGGCAAGGTCGCGTCCGTCCAGCAGCACCCGCCCGCGCACGGTGAAGGCGGGGTCCAGGCTGCCGGAGACGCAGGCCAGCAGGCTCGACTTGCCGCAACCGGAGGGGCCCATGATCGTCACCACCTCCCCCGCCGGAACCGTGAGTTCCGGCAGCGCGACGACGGGACGCCCCGCCACCTCCAGCACGATCCCTTCCAGGCGCAGGCTCATCCCGCGTGCATCCCTTTGCGGTTCCGGTGCAGGACGGCCGGCACCGCCAGCGCCAGGACGAAGGCGACCAGCGGCAGCGCACCCTGGGCGAAGGCGTACACCGCGACCACCCGGCGGTCGCCGCCGGCGGCCAGGGCCATCGCCTCGGTCGTCAGGGTGGCGACGCGTCCGCCCCCGGCGAACAGGGTCGGCAGGTACTGGCCGACGCTGACCGCAAAGCCGACCGCGGCGGCGGTGAGCAGGGGTCGCAGCAGCATGGCCAACCGCACCCGCACGAACACGGTGAGCGGGCCGACGCCCAGCCCGCGCGCCGTGCGTTCGTAGCGTTCGTCGAACGACCGCCAGGGGTCGGCAAGCGTCAGGAACACGTACGGCAGCACATACAGCAGATGCACCCACACCACCGCCGCCAGCGTGCCGTCCAGGCCGCCGGCCACCAGGGCAACCTGGACGCCGAACAGGAACCCCACCGCCGGCATCAGCAGCGGCAGGTGGATCATCAGCAGCACCCGATGCGGCGCCGCGGCACGGCCGCGCCGTGCTCCCTCCAGGCAGCCGACCGCCAGGACCAGGGCGAGGCCGGTCGCCAGCCCGGCCACCAGCAGCGTATGGCCCGCCGGCACCGCCAGCTCCGGCCATGCCGCGGCCAGGGTGGCCGTGGACCAGCGGTCCGGCAGCGCGTCGGGAAAGCGCCAGGTCCAGGCCAGCGCCCACACCGCCAGCACTGCCATCGCCCCGACCACCGCCGCCACCGCCAGGGTCATGGCGCCGCCGGTGGCCAGCCGCACGGGACGACCCGGCCCGCCGCGCCGGCCCGCGGCGATCCGCCACCGGCCGGCCGCCACCACCGGGCGCTCCGCCGCCAGCCACAGTGCGATGGACGCGGCGACGATCGCCAACTGAAGGACCGCCCCGGCCGCGGCACGGAACTGCAACGCCAGGTCGGGGTCGGCGAACCAGCGCAGCACCAGCGGTGTCAGCGGCGGCGGCGCGGTGGGCGCAAGCAGCAGCGCCGGCTCCACCGCCGAGAGGGAGTAAGCGAGCACCGCCAGCACCGGCAGCCGCACCTGCCGGTAGACCGGCGGCAGCACCACCAGCAGCCAGGCGGTCACCGGCCCGTACCCCAGGGCCCGCGCCGCCGCCAGCATGGCATCGGCGCGCGTCTGGCCGAGCGCCGCCACGATCACCAGCACCAGGAACGGCACTTCCTTGCACACCAGCGCCAGAATCAGGGCGATGCCTAAGGGGTCCTGGATCAGCGCCACGTCGGGCGGCTGCGTCCACCCCGTGCCCCATGGGAAAACGAGTCGGACCAGCCAGCCCGACGGCGCCACCAGAAAGGCGAAGCCGATGGCGAAGGCCGCGTGCGGCACCGCCAGCAACGGCGGCAGCAGGCGGCGCAGGCGGGCAAACCAGGGGCTGCCATGCCACGCGGCGCAGAAGCCCGCCGCCAGCGCCAGCGACAGCAGCGTCGCCGCGAACGCCGTTGTCACCGTCAGCCGCACGGCCGTCGCCAGCCCCGGCGCCTCCATCAGATCCCGCCAGGCATCCAAACCGGGCCCCACGCCATCCAGCCCCGGATGCACGCCGAAGGCCGGCAGCACGGTGCCCAGCAGCCCCACCAGCACGGGGCCGACGATCACGGCGACGGTCAGCGCCGGGATCAGGCGGTGCGCCGCGCTCATCATCCGCCCCCTTCACGGCGAGTTGACCGGCCGATCCGGGTGCGGCGGTTTCCCCCGCCCCTTCCCGCCCCCACCTTGTGGACCGGGAGCAACGAGGGGAAACCGCCGTGGAATCGATCTACTACGTCCTGTGCTGGGCGTGCCACCGCCGCTGCAAACACTGCTACGAGGATCGCTTCCGCCCCTACACCGGCGCCGCCCTGGAGGCGGTGGTGCGCGAAGCGGAGGAGAACGCGCCGCGCATCATCAGCCACTTCCCCGACACCATGCTGTTCCGTGATGCCGCGGCCGTCGGCCCCGACGGAACCCCGGCGGTGCGGCGAGGCCGCATCATCCTGGCGGGGGGTGACGTGCTGGTGGACCCGGTGCGCGACCGCGTGCTGATGCCCACCCTGTCCCGCCTGCGCGCCCGCTACGCCGACAGCGGCGGCGTGCGGCTGGTGGTGCAGACCACCGGCGACCTGGTGACCGGCCCCATCGTCGAGGACTTGCTGCGCCACGGTGCCGACCATCTCTCCATCTCCGGCCTGGACGACTTCCACACGGGCATGCAGGGCGACCGCAAGGACCGGCTGCGCGCCGACCTGATGGCGCTGTTCGACCGCATGGGCATGGTGCCCGGCGGGGCTGCCGACGGGCCGCCGGGACAGGCCAGCTATTCCTTCTTCGGCGCCACGCCCGACCAATGGATCGGCAAGATCTGGCCGCGCGGCCGCGCCCGGGACAACAGCCTGTCCACCGCCACGCTGGCCGATAACTTCTGCAACCGCTGGTCCGGGGCCCTGGGCTTCCTGCGCCACGGACAGGCCGGATCGGAGGTGGCCGTCGACCCCACCGGCGCCGTCTACCCCTGCTGCCTGAAGACCGCCACGCCCCTGGGGTCCCTGCTGGAAGAACCGCTGACCGCCATCCTCGACAGCCTGGCCGGCCACCCCGCCTTCGAAGCCCTGTCGGCCGGCCGGCCGGATCGCATGGGACTGACCTTCGGCTGGTCGGTGGAGGACTTCGTGCAGGCCAGCAAAACGACGACTCCGGACGGCCGTCCCTTCGCCAACCTGTGCATCGGCTGCGACCGCTTCCACGAGCGGGTGCTGGGGCCGGTGATCGATTCTCTGCGCGAAATCCGCCGCCGCGCCCGCCACGGGGTTCAGCCCGCGGCGTAGCGGCGCTGCCATTCCCGCTCGATCCGCCCCATCCACGACGGGTGCGGCTCGGCCAGCGGAGCGCCCAGCGCTCCCGGCTCCGGTGCCGCGGGATGGCGGGGGACGGCGTCGAACAGGGCGCGGTCCGCCGGGTCGAGGCGGTTCAGGTCGAGCACCGTGTCGGAGCCCCAATGGCGCGGGTCGGCCTTGCGCGCCTGCGCCTCCGGCGTCAGCAGGAAATCGGCGACCACCAGCGCCCCTTCCTTGGCGGTGGCGTTGAAGGGGATGGCCACGAAATTGGCATTGCCGATGGTGCCGCCTGCCAGGGCATAGACCCGCGCGGTGGGCGGCAGGAGGCCGGCCTCGATGGAGCTGGCCGCCTCCAGCGCAGTGAAGGCGAGGGACAGCTCCACCTCGCCGTCGTTCAGCAGCCGGCGCTGGTCCGGACCGCTGGCCGGAAACACCCGCCCGCCCCGCCACAACGTCGGGTGCAACGCGTCCAGGAAGTCCCACAGGGGGGCGGTTACGTCGTCGAATGCGGCGTCGTCGGCCGGCAGCCGAAGGGCTCCGGGATCGGGCGCCAGCTCCAGCAGCGCCTGCTTCAGGAAGGTGGTGCCCAGGAAGTTCGGCGGCTGCGGGTAGGTGAAGCGGCCGGGATTGCTCCGGGCCCGGGCCAGCAGGTCCGGAATGGTGCGGGGCGGATCGGGCAGCGCGGCGGCGTCGTGCACAAAAACGAACTGCGCCATGCCCCAGGGCGCCTCCATCCCGTCCACCGGGACCGTGAAGTCCACCGTCGTCGGCTTGCCGGTGGTGTCGACCAGCCGATAATGGGGCAGCCAGTCGGTGAAGGGCCCGAACAGCAGCCCGTTCGCCTTCATGGCCGCGAAGTTCTCGCCGTTGATCCACATGAGGTCGACGGAGCCGCCGTCGGTGCGGCCCGCCGTCTTCTCCGCCAGCACGCGGGCCACCGTTTCGGCGATGTCGGTGACCTTGACGTGCCGCAACTCGATCCCGTTGCGCTCGCGCACCCGCTCGGCAACCCAGGCGATGTAGGCGTTGGCCGTGGACGACCCGCCCCAGGCGTTGAAATAGACGGTCTGGCCCCGCGCCCGCTCACGAATCGCCTCCCAGTCCGGCGCCGGCATTCCCTGCGCCGCGACCGGCCCCGCACCGGCCAGCACCGCGAGCACGGCGAGTGCCGCGATGCGACGAAACACTCCTGCCATGGCGCCTGCGCTCCCCCGCTGCCGCTCCGTCGCGTCCGGCGAGCATGGCCGGGCCGGAGCCGGTCCGGCAACCCCGCCATTGGTCAAGACTTCGTGACCGGCCGGTCACGCCGCCGCGCCAGCGCCGCGGCGTCATCCACATCGGCCAGCGTGTCGACGAACCCGACCGTAGCCCCGCGTGGCAGCGTGGCCAGCGAGTCGGCCAGCGCGTGGGCGGTGGACCAGCGCACGCCGGCGAACAGACCGGGCGGCGGCGGCGCGCGGCGGCGCGCACCCACCAGCCAATAGCCGCCGTCCTCCGCCGGTCCGAACACATAGGCGCAGCGGCCCAGAACGCGGAAGGCCGCGGCGACACGCCCGGCATCGACGTCCGGGATGTCACTGCCCACCACCACCACCCGTCCCGGCGGCAGGGTGCGCCAGGGCCGGACCATGCGCGCGCCAAGGTCGCCGCCGTCCTGGAGCAGGATGCGCGCCCGCCGCGCCTCCCGCGGCCACCCCCGCCCTCCGGCGGCCCGGTCGGGGGTGACCGCCAGCCACAGGGTCCAGCGCGGATCATGGCCGACCCGCCGCAGCAGGTCGGTCAGGGTGGTGCGGTAGAAGCGCAGGGCCGCCACGTCCCCCACCCCGGCCGCCAGCCGCCGCTTGACCCGCCCCAGCCGCGGCTGACGGGCGAAGATGACGAGGTGATTGCGCATCATCCATACAGGCGCCGGATGACACCCGGCGGCACCCCGGCGAAGTACAGGGCCAGGCACAGGAGGTTGCGGGCCGGACGAAGCCGCCAGCCGTCCCGTTCATAGCGGGCCGCCGACGTGACGGCATCCACCGGCAAGGTGATCAGACGGCTGCGGCCGATGCGGCGGACCAGATCGACGTCCTCCATCAGCGGCAACGGCCGGAAGCCGCCCAGCGCCTCGTAGAAGGCGCGGGCGATCAGCAGTCCCTGGTCACCGTACGGCAGGCCGAGCGCGCGGCTGCGCCAGGCCGCCAGCCGCTCCACCCGGCGCGCCGCCGGCGCGGCGCTGTCGAATCGCAGCCGGAAACAGGCCGCCCGCCGGGCGTTGGCCGGGTCGGCGGTGAAGGCGTCGACGGCCGTCCGCCAGCCCGCCGCCGGCCGGGTGTCGGCGTGCAGGAACAACAGCCACGGCGCCCGCCCGGCACCCGCCCCCGCGGCAAGCTGCGTCCCGCGTCCGCGGGGAGCATGCACCACCGTCGCGCCCGCTGCGGCCGCCACCGCGGCGGTGCCGTCGCGCGAACCGCCATCGGCGACGATCAGCCGCAGGCCCGGTCCCGCCCCGGCCAGGGCGGCGATCAGCGCCGGCAGCGCATCCGCCGCGTCCAGGCAGGGTACGACGACGTCCAGCGGGACGGCGGCGTCCATGGCTCCCCCGGTCGATAAAAAAGGGGCGCCACCCGACGGCGGCGCCCCTGAACCCGTCACCCGACAGCCGTGGGGCACGCACCCCGCGGCAGCCTCGTCCCGATCAGTTCACGCGGATCAGGATCTGCGCACGGCGGTTCGACGGCTCGCGCACGTTCGGACCGGTCGGGACGAGGAGCTGGGTCTCGCCCTTGCCCTCGATGGTGACCATGTTGGTCGGGACGCCCTTGGCGACCAGCGCGCGCTGCACGGCCTGGGCGCGGCGCACCGACAGACGCTGGTTGTAGGTCGGCGACCCCGAGGTGTCGGTGTGGCCGATCACGTGAATGCTGACGGCGCGCACCTGGCCGGCGGCGGCGGCGGCATCGCCGATGATCTTGTCGGACACCGGCGTGATGTCAGCACGGTCCCAATCGAAGAACACCAGGTACTCGGTCTGCGGCGCCTGCTGGACGGCGGGCGTGACCGGCGCCGGGGCCGGGGCCGGGGCGGCCGGGGCGGAGAAGGTGTAGCGCAGGCCGACCATGACGGTGTGGTTGCGGTACTCGCCTTCGATCGTCGTGCCGGCGTCGCTGAACTTCGGATCGAGCGTCGCGAAGTAGCGGTAGTCGGCCGTCAGGGCCAGATTGTTGGTGAAGTTGTAGGCCACACCGGCGATGCCCTGGTAGGCGAACGTCCAGTCATGGTCCTTGAAGCTGCCCGCCGGCGAGTCGAGGTCGAGCTTCACCCGGGCGATACCGGCGCCGACGCCGATGTAGGGGGTGAAGCCGGTGCCCGTCTCGATGTCATAGAGCACGTTGCCCATGAAGGCGAGCGAGCTGATGTCGCCATCCACGCCGAAGGCGCCGGGGCTGATGCCGTTGACCTTGTCGATGTCGTTCGACCAGCGCCAGTTGAACTCCAGTTCGCCGCGCAGGCCCATGGCGCTCTTGTAACCGGCGGACAGCGACACCGCGCCGCCCATGTCGAACTCGACGTCGTCCTCGAACCCCGTGGTGGCTTCACGGAAGTCGGCGTCGCGGGTCCAGTTCAGGCCGCCACCGGCACCGATGTAGAAACCCTCGGCAGCCATCGCACCGGCCGGCAGCATGACCGCCAGCGCAGTGCCCAGCAGAAGTCCACGAATCTTCATTTGTTTGTTCCCCATTGATGACGGCGTTGTCGGGCGTGCGAGCTTTCCACCACCGTGGCACCACGCATACGGTCGACGCCAACCCCGGGTCGAAACGCCGGCAGCCGCAATCCCGGCCGCACCGCTTCGGTCCGCCGCAACCCGTCTTCGGTTGAACGTCCGTTTTGTGAGATACCAGCACAACCCCCGGCCCACAATACCCCTGTGGTCGGAAATCCCGGCCTGTTGCATTTCTGCTGCTTCGGCCGGGGCCGGGATCGCACGGATTGCTTTCGGACACAGCCAGCGCAACCCAAACGAAAATACGCCGGGCAGCGGCAGCCGCACAGCGCAATTCAGACAGCCATGTATCCATAGAGACGAGGCGCGCGGCCGGCGGCAGCGGCCGACTCGCGCGGTTATTGCCCCTCGGGCACCCACTCGAACTCGTGGGGGTCCAGCAGCGTGGTGACGGCCAGTGTCTTCAACGTCAGCGGATCGTCGGCCCGCTTGAGCTGCGCGTGCTGCGTTCCCATCCCATCCTTGCGGATGGCCACGACCTGCCAGACCCCGCCGCCGGGCCCGAGCTTGCGGAACATCTGACCCTCGACGACTTCGCGCTTCCTGCGCATGACCACTCTCCAGAACCCTGCGTGCGGCGAACCGCCGGCAAACTCCGGCGGGACGTCATTGAAACACCATTTGCCCCACCCGTGGCGAGTGTCCGTTTGGGGGCGTGTCCCGCCCGGCACGGGTTGTAGCCGCTGCGCAACAGCCGTCGGCGCGGCCATGGGACGCAGAGCGGGAACACAGCCGGCGGGTTAGCGTTGTCTCAGCCATGAAGACCGATCATGACGTGCTTCTTTTCGCGACTCGCCTGGTCGAGGAGATGGGTGAGGTCGCGACGCGAATCAGCCGCGTCCGGCTCGTGGAGCTGACGGCGGCCAACAACGTGCGGGCCGCCGCCTTCTGGCGGGAGGTGCTGCGGACCTGTGAACGGCTGCTGGCGGAGCGCATGCCGCCGCCGCAAGGCGCCCCCTCCGCCACCGCCCCGCCCGCGATTGCCGCAGAGGCGCGCCCCGGCGGCTGACGCCGGAGCCTTCATAACAAATGGCCCGGCGGTCACCCGCCGGGCCACGTCCAGTTCCCACCCGTGCCCCGGGGCGCCCGACGGCGCCCCGGAGTCCATGGATCACTTCACTTCGGCGTACTGGCCGTTGTTCCAGCGGTACCAGACGTAGGCCGGCGTCGTCACGTCGCCCTTGGCGTCGAAGCCGATGCGGCCGATGACGGTCTCGAACTCGTTCTTGCGAATCTGCTCGACGACCTTTTCCATGTCGGTGGAACCCGCCTTGGTCACCGCCTCGGCGTAGATCTGCATGGCGGCGTAGGTGTAGAGGGTGTAGCCCTCCGGCTCGTAGCCGGCGGCGCGGAACTTCTCCACCACCGCCTTCGCCTCGGCCTTCTCGCGGGGATCGGGGCCGAAGGTCATCATGGTGCCCTCGCCGGCGGGACCGGTGATCGCCCAGTACTCGTTCGTCACCAGTGCGTCGCCGGAGACGATGCGGGTGTTCATGCCCTGCTCGGCCATCTGACGGGCCATCAGGCCGGCCTCGGTGTGGTAGCCGCCGACATAGACCACGTCGACGTTCGACTGCTTCAGCTTGGAGACGACGGCCGAGTAGTCCTTTTCGCCGGGGTTGTACGCCTCGAACAGCTTTTCGTTGACGCCCGCGGCGTTCAGGGCCTTCTTGGTCTCGTCGGCCAGGCCCTTGCCGTAGGCGGTCTTGTCGTGAAGGATGGCGATCGCCTTGTCCTTGAAGTTGTCGGACAGGTACTGGCCGGCGACCTTGCCCTGCTGGTCGTCGCGGCCGCAGACGCGGAACACGTTGTCGAAGCCCTGCTCGGTCAGGGTGGGGTTGGTGGAGGCGGGCGACATCTGCAGCACGCCCTCCTCGTTGTAGACCTGGCTGGCGGGGATCGACGAGGACGAGCAGAAGTGGCCGGCCACGAACTTCACGCCGCGTTGGGCAAGCTGGTTGGCGACGGCCACCGCCTGCTTGGGATCGCAGGCGTCGTCGCCGACCTCCAGCTTGAGCTGCTGGCCCAGCAGCCCGCCGGCGGCGTTGATGTCCTTCACCGCCATCTCCATGCCCTTCTGCATCTGCTCGCCGAAGGTGGCGTACTGGCCGGTGATCGGACCCGCCGTGGCGACGGCGATGTCGGCATGGGCGACCGACGCACCGAAGGCCATGAAGGCGGCGGCGGCGAGGAGGGTGTGCTTGAATGCCATGTTCGTTGTTGCTCCCTGCTTCATGTGTGGTCGCTGGTTGAAGTGCGGCCGCTCCGGACCCTCCGGGGCGTCCCCGCCGGCCGCGTCTCCCGGTGCGGCCGGCGGTAACGTGAAAGCGAGTATACTCCCTGCGGCCGTCGGCGCGGCAAGCGCCCCGACGGCCTATTCCGCCACGCCGGTCCCCGGCCGCTCCCGCCATCCGAAAGGACCGGCGCGCTCGTACAGCCAGGGGTATTGGCTGACCATCCGCCGCGCCTTGGCGGCGCGATAGGTGATGACGGCGATGGCGCCGATGACCGCCGTGTGCAGGACGAAGCCGTAAATGGACAGCAACTCGCCGCCGAAAAGGGCGAAGACCAGGAACCGGTCCCCCAGTCCCAGCAGGATCGAATAGCCGTACACCTCACGGATGGGCTTCCACCCCTCGGCCAGCGCCTGGCCGGTCAGGATGGCACAGCCGCCGAACAGGATCACGGTCATGAAGATGAAGACGCCGGGCGACGCCCCGAGAACACCGTCCATCAGTGCCCTCCCTCCAGATAGGCCGCCCGCACCTCCGGGTCGGCGAGAAGCTGCGCGCCGGTCCCCGACATGGTGATCCGGCCGGTCACCATAACATAGGCGCGGTGCGCCAGCTTGAGCGCATGGTAGGCATTCTGCTCCACCATGAAGATGGTCATCTTCTGCTCGCGGTTGATTTCCTTGACGACTTCGAAGATCTGCTTGACCACGAGCGGCGCAAGGCCCAGCGAAGGCTCGTCCAGCAGCAGCATCTTCGGCTGGCTCATCAGGGCGCGGCCGATCGCCAGCATCTGCTGCTCTCCGCCCGACATGGTGCCGGCGCGCTGGCCGATGCGCTCCTTCAGGCGGGGGAACAGGGTCAGCACCCGTTCCAGCTCGGTGTCGAAACTGCCGGGCCGGGCGGTGATGGACCCCATCTGGAGATTTTCCAGCACCGTCATGCGCGGGAAGATGCGCCGCCCCTCGGGGCTCTGGGCGATGCCGCGGCGGATGATCTCGTAGGTGGGACGCCCGGTGATGTCCTCGCCCTCGAAGTAGATGCGGCCGCCGCGCGGGTGCGGGTTGCCGCAGATGGTCATCAGCAGCGTCGACTTCCCGGCGCCGTTGGCGCCGATCAGGGTGACGATCTCGCCGGTTCCCACCTCCAGATCGACGCCCTTCAGCGCCTCGATCGACCCGTAGAAGGTGTGAACCCCCTGCACCTTGAGAAGCGTGCTCATGTCCCCTCCCCGGTGCGGTGGCCTTCGCTGCCGTCGACGCCGAGATCGCGGGCGACGATCTCCGGCAACTCCTCGTCCTCTTCCTCGCCCAGGTAGGCGCGGATGACGGCGGGGTCGTTCTTCACCACCTCCGGCGTGCCGTCGGCGATCTTTCGGCCATAGTCGAGGACCACCACGTGGTCGGAAATGGTCATGACGACGCTCATGTCATGCTCGATCAGCAGCACGCCGATCTTGTGCTCGTCGCGGATGAAGCGCAGCAGTTCGCTCAGTTCTGCCGATTCACGCGGGTTGAGACCGGCCGCCGGTTCGTCCAGGCACAGCAGCACCGGCTCGGTGCACATGGCCCGCGCGATCTCCAGCCGGCGCTGGGCGCCGTAGGGCAGGTTCCCCGCCTGCCAGTCCGCATACTCCAGCAGCTTCACCCGGTCCAGCCAGTAGCTGGCGAGGTCGATGGCCTCCTTCTCGGCCCGCCGGTAGCCGGGCAGACCGAGAAGGCCGGCGATCGACCAGGCGGACGCCCTCTGAAGCTTGTTGTGCTGGGCGACCAGCAGGTTCTCCAGAATGCTCATGCCGCTGAACAGGCGGATGTTCTGGAATGTGCGGGCCACCGCCGCCTTCTGGGAGATGACGTAGCCGGGCATGCGCTCCAGCAGGAACTCCCGGCCGTCGGGATGGCGCAGGGTCAGGCGGCCCACCGTCGGGCTGTAGAAGCCGGTCAGGCAGTTGAACAGGGTCGTCTTGCCGGCACCGTTCGGGCCGATGATGGCGGTGATCTCGCGGTTCAGCGCGGTGAAGGACACGTCGTTCACCGCCACCAGCCCGCCGAAACGCATGGTCAGGTGCTCGACCCGCAGCAGCGGGGCGCCGGTGACCGCGATCGGATTCGGCGCCGTCATGACACGCCTCCCGCCGCGGCAGAGCCCGGTCCGGACGGCGCCTTTCGCGCACCTCCCAGCGTCACGGTCGGATCGCGGTGGGCCAGCAGCCCGCGCGGACGCCACAGCATGATCAGAACCATGCCGGCACCGAAGGCCAGCATGCGGTATTGCTCCAGTTCACGGAACACCTCGGGCAGGCCGATCACCAGGAACGTGGCGATGACCACCCCGAGCTGGCTGCCCATGCCGCCCAGCACGACGATGGCCAGGATGATCGCCGATTCGATGAAGGTGAAGCTCTCCGGGCTGATGAAGCCCTGGCGGGTGGCGAAGAAGCTGCCGGCGAACCCGCCGAACATGGCCGCGATGGCGAAGGCCGCCAGCTTGGCGTTGGTGCGGTTGATGCCCAGCGAGGCGCTGGCGATGTCGTCCTCGCGCAGCGCTTCCCAGGCCCGGCCCAGCGGCAGCTTGCGCACCCGCAGGGTGAAGACGTTCACGATCAGCGCCAGCACCAGGATGACGTAGTAGAGAAAGATGATGCGCTGCAACGAACTGAAGGGCAGCCCAAACAACTCGTGGAAGGCCGGCATCCCGTCCGTCGGCGTGCGCGTGAAATCGGCGATGCCGAAGAAGGTCGGGCGGGGAATGCCGATGATGCCGTTGGGACCGCCGGTGAATTCGTACCAGTTCAGCAGCACGATGCGGATGATCTCACCGAAGCCGAGGGTCACGATGGCGAAATAGTCGCCGCGCAGGCGCAGCACCGGAAAGCCCAGCAGCACGCCCGACAGGGCGGCGAACAGACCGGCCAGCGGCAGGCAGACCCAGAAACTCCAGCCGAAGATCGTCGCCAGCAGGGCGTAGGAGTAGGCGCCGACGGCGTAGAAGGCGACGTAGCCCAGGTCGAGCAGGCCGGCCAGGCCGACCACGATGTTCAGCCCCCAGCCCAGCATGATGTAGGTCAGCAGCAGGATGCCGATGTCGATCAGGTGCCGGTCGGCGAAGGGCAGGAAGGGGAAGATGAGGGCGAAGCCGATGCCGATGGGCGCCAGCCAGCGCGAGGCGTGCTGCACCTTGGCGGCCACCACGTCCATGCGCTTGTCGCGCTCCGCCTGCGACAGGGTGGAGCGGTTGGTGACCAGGGTGACCGTGGCGCGGATGGCGATCACCAGGCCGCCGCCGACCAGGATCACCTCCAGCACCTGCGTCGGCAGGGGGGCGACGATGCCGACCCCGGTGGCCAGCAGCGCCAGCACCAGGACCAGCAGCGCCTGGCCTTCGCGGATCAGGCCCAGGCCCAGGCGGCCGATGAACACCAGGAAGACGGCGACCAGCACCTCGTCGAAGCGGGCGTCGATGGTCAGGCCGGTGGGGCGGTCGACGGTGCGCAGACCGACCAGCGGCACGGTCAGGAGGAAGGCGACGAAGGCGGTCAGCCCGGCCTCGCGCAGCACCGCGGACCATTGGATGCCGCGGCTCCGGGACAGGGGAAGTGCGGTCATCGCCTCACACCTTCTCGATTTCCGGACGGCCCAGCAGGCCGGTCGGGCGGAAGATCAGAACCAGCACGAGGATCGAGAAGGCCGCCACGTCCTTGTACTCGGTGGTGAAGTAGGCGGACCAGAACGCCTCGATCAGGCCGATGCACAGTCCGCCGAGCATGGCGCCGGGCAACGACCCGATGCCGCCCAGCACCGCCGCGGTGAAGGCTTTCACGCCGGCCAGGAAGCCGATGTAGAAGTCGATCACCCCGTAGTAGAGCGTCACCATCATGCCCGCCACCGCCGCCAGGGCGGCGCCCATCACGAAGGTCAGCGAGATGGTGCGGTCGACGTTGACGCCGAGCAGCCCGGCCATGACCTTGTCCTGCTCGCACGCACGCTGGGCACGGCCGAGTTCGGTGCGCTGGATGAGCTGGGTGAAGCCGTACATCAGCGCCACCGTCAGCAGGATGATGAAGATCTGCAGGTAGCTGAGCGACACCACGAAGCCGTCGGCCCGCTCCATCACCGAGAAGCCGCCGCTGACGATGGGGGGAAGCGGCTTGACGCGCGCCCCCTGGAGGACCTGCACGTAGTTCTGCAGGAAGATCGACATGCCGATGGCGGAGATCAGCGGCGCCAGCCGCTGGGATCCCCGCAGGGGCCGGTAGGCGATCCGCTCCACCGTCCAGCCGTACACGCTGGTGAACAGCATGGCGAAGATCAGCATCAGCGCCAGTGCCAGCGGCACCCAGGTGATGCCCAGCGCCCCCAGCACCAGGAATGTGATGACTGAAACAAAGGCGCCGATCATGTAGATCTCGCCATGGGCGAAATTGATCATGCCGATGATGCCGTACACCATCGTATAGCCGATCGCGATGAGGCCATAGATGGCGCCCAGCGTCAGCCCGTTGATCAACTGTTGAAGGAAATATTCCATTGACCGACCCCGCTTCAGCGTGCCGCGAACGGGCAGGCCGGACAAGCGGGACCGTTTGGTTCTTCGGTCACGTTTTTCCCGCTCCCTGAACTGATCAAGCCATGCGTGGACCGCAGGGCTGCATTCGTTATCCGTCAGGACGTTAGCCCACCCCGTTCGAACAGGGCAAGAGGGGATTGCCGGCTGCTCGATGGTATTACCATCGGCGGCCGCCCCACCGTCCGATTGTTCCATGGCAGGGGCTCAACCGACAATTTCCTGTCGGTCGGAACCATGCGCATGGTACCCGTCAGAACGGACTCAGGCCGCTCCAGGCAAGGGCGATCATCATGGCCGTTCCCGCAGCGGCACCGGCGGCGACGCTGCGGCGGGCCGCGTAGAACACCGCCAACGCCGCCAGCACGGCCAGCAGCCGCTGGCCGGTAGCCGTTTCCTGCAACGGCCCGACCGGCAGCAGGATCATCCGTGCCACCAGCGCAGCCAGCAGCGCGTAGGCGACGCAGCCGACCCAGCGGAACACCGCGCCGGCGGGATCGATGCGCCCCGACAGCGCCACCCCCAGGCCCCGCGCCGCGTAGGTAACGGCCGCACCGGCGGCCAGAACGGCCCAGATGGCCGGGGAGTCAGCCACGGTGGCGCGTCCTCCGGGCGAGGATGCGGTCGAGCAGGAAAGCCAGCGTGCCCGCCGCCAACCCGGTTGCGAGCAGGCCGTAGGCGGGCGCGGCGAGGTGCAGAACCGGCCCCGTCACCGCCCCGAGGCCCAGCGCCAGAACCTTGGCGCGGTCCCGCAGGTCCTCGGCGAACAGCAGCAGGAAATAGACGGGATTGAGGAAGACCAGACCCAGGGTCACCGGCTTGGGCACCAGACCGGCCAGGAAGAACCCCGCCGCCGTTCCCGCCATGGTCGCCGACCACAGGACGGCGCCATAGGCGGCGAACCAGCGCAGGCGGTCGCCGGGCGCCAGCGCCGGCAGCCGCCGCATGCCGTTCGCCCAGGAGGTGACGGCGACCACATGCGCCAGCGCGTAGAACCACCAGCGCGGCGCCCGGTCGTCGCGCAGCAGCGGCATGATCGTCACCACCATGGGCAGCAGACGCGTGTTGGTCAGCGCCACCGCCAGGGCGATGGTCACGATGGAGGCACCGACCGCGTACAGTTCCACGAGCGCCACCTGCCCCGGCAGGGCCCAGCCGGTCGCCGTGGACACCAACCCCTCCGGCAGGCCCAGCCCGCTCTCGCGCACCAGAGACCCGAACCCGACGTAGCTGGCGAACAGCACCACGCCCGGAATACCGAGGGCGTCGCGCACCGCGGCAAGGGCGGGCGACGGCGGACGCCGGGTGCGGAGCGGGCGGGAGGGCATGGCGGTGGCTCAGGGACGGGGCGGGGTCGCGGCGAACCGCGGGACCGTCTTCCCTACACGTCAGTCAACCCGCCGTGGCCTGCATTCTCGGCGGACGGGCCATGCGCCATCAAAAACCCCTTCCGGCAGGAGCCGGAAGGGGTTGGCAGGAACCATCGGATGCGACGCGGCGCTCAGCGCTGGAAGTTGGCGGCCACCTTTTCCGGGGCGGGCTTCGCGGCGGGCTTGGCCGCCGGCTTGGTCGGGGCCTTGGCGGACGCCGGGGTGGGCGCCGGCTTCGGCTTGGCGTCGGCCGGCTTGGCAGCGGCGGCGGGCTTCGCGTCGGTGCGGGGGGCCGGCGGGGTCGCGGCGGCCACATCGAACACCGGGTCGGGACCGCTGACCACCTTCACATCGCACAGCGGCTTGGAGCTGAGGTGCAGGAGTGCCGCCCCCTTCTCGTCGCCGGTCAGCGTCTTCACGTCGTCCCGGGTAAGCTGCAGCGCCGCCTTGGCGCGGTCCACATAGTTCCAGCAGTAGATGTTGGTGCCGACGATGGCCGAGCGCCGGCTGATCTCGTTCGCCAGTTCGGTGCGGAAGCTGTCGAAAGCCCGCGTCGGGTTGCCCCTGGCGGTCTTGCGGAAATGCTCGATCAACACCTTCTCCTGGTCGGAGATGAAGGCGCGGTGCTTGATCGTGAAGTCCTGGTACTTGCCGAAGGGGTTCTCCGCCGCGGCGACCGACTGGCAGGTCAGGCCGATCACCATCAGTTCGGTGTGCATGCGGATCGCCTGCTCGGCCGCGTGTTCGGCGCGCGAGTAGCAGGCGGGGCGGCCGGAGGCCGACGCCGACAGGGAAAAACCGAGGACGGACACGGCGGCGACGGCGGCGGTCAGCGACCGGAAAACCCGGCCGGTGGCGAAGCGGGCGTGGACGGCGCGTTCGCTGTTCATCATGTACTCCGGCTGCGGTGACGGCGGTGGACTGGCGGCGCGTAGGCGTTCCACGCGGTTCTACAATATGCGAAGACAAGGTCAACCGGTTTCCGTTCCCGCTCCCCCCGGGGGCTGCGGATTGCCGGATGCCGTTGCAAAACTGCCGCGCGATGCTTGACCTGGATGATCGTGCGGTTAACGAGTATTGATGGGTTCCGGCATCTGCTTCTCCCGAGTTCGACTCTCCGGGCCATAACGCACCACAGGAACTCCCCATGATCCGCATCGGCATCGACCTCGGCGGCACCAAGACCGAAGGGATCGCGCTGGACGCGCAGGGCGCGATCCTGGCCCGGCGCCGGGTCCCCTCGCCGCGCGGCGACTACGCCGCCACGGTCGCCACCATCACCGCGCTGGTGGCGGCGCTGGAGGCGGAAGCCGGCGGCCCCGCCGCGGCCGGGCGCGGCAGCGTCGGCGTCGGCATCCCCGGCATCGTGTCCCCCCACAGCGGCCTGGTGAAGAACGCCAACTCCACCTGGATCATCGGCCACCCGCTGGACCGCGACCTGGCGGCGGCGCTCGGCCGCCCGGTGCGGGTCGAGAACGATGCCAACTGTCTCGCCGTGTCAGAGGCGGCGGACGGCGCCGGGGCGGGATGCGCGGTGGTGTTCGCCGCCATTCTCGGCACCGGCTGCGGTGCGGGCATCGTGGTGAACGGGCGCCCCCTGCGGGGCCGCAACGGCATCGCCGGGGAATGGGGGCACAACCCGCTGCCCTGGCCTGACGACGGCGAGCGGCCGGGTCCGGCCTGCTACTGCGGGCGTCACGGGTGCCTGGAAACCTTCGTGTCCGGCCCCGCCTTCGCCGTCGACCACGCCGCCGCCACCGGCGAATCGCTGAGCGCGGAGGCCATCGTCGCCGCGGCGGCGGCCGGCAACGCCGCGGCACTGGCATCGCTGGAGCGTCTGGCCGATCGCATCGCCCGCGGACTGGCGGCGGTCATCAACCTGCTGGACCCGGACGTGGTGGTGCTGGGCGGCGGCCTGTCGAACGCCATCGCCCTGTATGATCGGCTGCCGCCCCTGGTGGCGCACCGCGTCTTCTCCGACCGCATCGACACGCCGATCCGCCGGTCGGTCCACGGAGACTCCAGCGGCGTGCGCGGCGCCGCCTGGCTGTGGCGTCCGGACGAGGCTGCCGCCTTTCTCTGAAGGAGCGTCTTGCCGAGCACCCCGCCTCCTTGCTAAGGGGCGTTGCATGACGCTCCGCATTCAGAACCGCCGCCTCGAACACCGCTGGATTCCCGGCGATGCAGCGGCCCCCACCCTGGTCTTCCTGCACGAAGGGTTGGGCTCCGTTTCGCTGTGGCGGGATTTTCCCGACAAGGTCGCCGCCGGGACGGGCTGCCCGGTGCTGATCTACGGGCGCGCCGGCCACGGCCATTCCGACCCGGCCGACGGCCCGCGGGGCGTCGATTACCAGCACCGCGAGGCGCTGGACATTTTACCGCAGGTGCTCGACCACTTCCGCATCCACGAGCCCATCCTGATCGGCCACAGCGACGGCGCCTCGATCGCGCTGATCCACGCCGGCGGCTCCGGCCGGCCGGTGCGCGGCCTGATCCTGGAGGCGCCGCACGTCTTCGTGGAGGAGGAGACGCTGGCCGGCATCCGCACCGCGGTGGAGGTGTGGAACGCGTCGGACCTGCCGGAGCGGCTGGCCCGCCACCACGACGACGCCGGCGCCCTGTTCGACGCCTGGTCCGGCATCTGGCTGTCGCCGGAATTCAGGCCCTGGAACATCGAGGAGTATCTTCCGGGCATCGCCGCGCCGGTGCTGGTCATCCAGGGCGAGGACGACGAATACGCCACCCTGGCCCAGGTCGACGCCATCGCCCGCCGGGTGTCCGGCCCGGCGGAAACGCTGGTCCTGCCCAACTGCCGCCACTCCCCCCACCGCGACCAGCAGCAGACGGTGCTGCGTGCCATGGTGAACTTCATCCGCCGCCTGATGCGGTCCGATGCCCCGGCGGCGTAGCGCCCCGGTTCAGCGCGGCGGCGCGTACAGCGTCAGCACCAGCCGGCGGCCGTTGTTGTAGTTGAACCCGCGCACCTCGGCGAGCGCGCGCGCCCCGGCGGCGCCGGCGGCGGCGCGGAACTCCGCCTCGAACCGGCTCTCCACCAGCGCCAGCGGGCAGGCCCCGCCGTCCTGCAGGTGCGCCGCCGCCGCGGCACCGCCGACCAGCAGCGTCCGCGTTCCCACCAGGAACACCAGGCTGGGTTCATTGTAGCCGGCCGAGGCGACCACCGGGGTCGGGCACTCGGCCGTGCGGGTCACCGCCTGCGCCACCGCGCGGCTGACCCAGATGCCATCGACGGCGGGCAGCACGAAGGCGTAGGTGACGCCGTACAGCAGCGCCGCCGCGGCCATGGCCGCCGCCACGGCCCGCTGCGCTGCACCGCGCCGCACGAACACCAGCGCCCACACGAACAGCACCAGCACCACCGGCACCAGTGCGACGGCGCGCGAGTCGATGCGCCCGTCGACCAGCCAGGGGACCACCGCCACCGCCACCGCCAGCCCGACCAGACCGACGGCGCCGAGCACCGCGGCAGCCGCGAACAGGGCGCGGCGCGGCCGCTCCGCCGCGCGGTCGGCGTGCGCCAGCGCGGCCGCGGCGGTCAGCAGCGCGATGGCCGGGAAGGTCGGCAGGGTGTAGTGCAGCAGCTTGGTCGGCACCGCCTCGAACACCAACCAGGTGGGCACGATCCAGGCGAGGCAGAACCGCACCGCGTCGGTGCGGCGGTGGCGCCACACCCACGGCACCGCCAGCAGCGCCAGGAAGGCCCACGGGGCGAAGGTGATCCAGAAGGTGCCGAGATAATAACCGGGCGGCAGGCCCTTGCCCTCCTGGCCGCTGCCCACCTTGGCCAGCATGTCGTGCCCCACCGAGGCGCGGAAGAAGGCGCCGTCGGTCTGCACCGTGATGGCGATCAGCCAGGGCAGCGCGATCAGCGCCACGATGGCCAGCCCCTCCAGCGGCCGCAGCCGCCGCAGCCAGCCGGCGCGGCGGTCCCACGCCACCAGCGCCACGATGGTCAGCACCGACACCATGGGGGTGATGGGGCCCTTGATCAGGATGCCCAGTCCCTGCGCGACCCAGAACAGAGCGGGCAGACCCCGGCCACCGGCCGGCTCCGCACGCCCGGCGTACAGCAGGGCCAGCGCCCCCTGGGCCGCCACGATGGTGGCCAGCAGGGCGGCGTCGGTCTTGGCCATGCGCGCCTCGACCCCCATGACGACGCAGCCCGCCAGCATCACGCCGGCCAGCGCGCCGGCGGTGGCGCCGAACAGGCGCGCCCCGACCCACGCCGTCAGCAGCACCGCCAGCACCGCACCGGCCAGGGACGGGATGCGGTAGGTCCACACCGCCTTCCCCACCGCCGCGTCCAGCGCCTGCACGGCCGCCGTGGCGCCGGCCTGGAGCCAGTAGATGCCGACCGGCTTCTTGTGCCGCGCCTCGTCCCGGAAGCGGATGTCGACGAGATCGCCGCTCTCCAGCATCTGGAAGGACGCCTGGGCGAACCGCGCCTCGTCCCGGTCGAACGGCGGCAGGACGGTGAACCCCGGCAGGAACAGGGCCAGGCTCAACAGTGTCAGCAGCAGATAGGCGGCGGGGGAGAGGCGGCGGGCGTCGCTCACGGGCGGCCGGGCTCCGCGTCCGCGTTGCCGGCGGCGTTGTCGGCGGCGGCGCGGCTGTCGGCGCGCTTGCCCGACCAGATGAAGTAGATGTTGCGGACGTAGATCACCAGACCGAGCGCCTGCCCGAGGATGAAGACCGGGTCGGCGCGATGCACGGCGTAGGCGAGCAGCAGCACGCCGCCGGCGATGCTGAAGTACCAGAACGTCTCCGGCACGATGCTGCGCCGCACCCGTTCGCTGGCGATCCACTGGACGACGAAGCGCATCATGAACATGAACTGCGCGACGAAGCCGAGCGCGATCCACACCAGTTCGGTGGTGCTGCGTTCGTTGAACCAGGTGACGAGGGCGTCGATCATGGGGCGCTGAAATCCTCTGCCGGGGGGAAGCGCCTCAGCGCTCCTCCACCGCGGGCGAAAGCCGGGTGCGACGCTGGAGCCAGAAGACGCCGAGCAGGTCGACGACGCCGATCAGGCCGCGGCGCAGGTTGGTGTACTTCGAGGCGCCGCGCTGACGGGGCCGATGGTTGACCGGCACGTACGCCACGGGGTGGCCGTGCGCCCGGAACAGCGCAGGCAGGAACCGGTGCATGGCACCGAAATATGGCAAATCGAGGAACGCATCGCGGCGGAACAGCTTCAGGCCGCAGCCGGTATCGGCGCAGCCGTCGCGCAGCATCGCCTGGCGCAACCCGTTGGCGAAGCGCGATGCCGCCCGCTTGGACCAGGTGTCGCGCCGCTTGCGCCGCAGGCCGCCGACCATCAGCGGGGTGTCCGCCTCGCCGCTGCGGGCGAGCAGGGCCGGGATGTCGGCGGGGTCGTTCTGGCCGTCGCCGTCCAGCGTGGCGATCCAGGTCCCCCGCGCCGCCTTGACGCCCGTACGCACGGCGGCACTCTGCCCGGACCGCTGTACGTGCCGGACCAGGCGTACGGGGTTGCCGCCGGCCGACGCGGCGATGCGCGGCGCCAGGCGCGCCGCGGTGTCGTCGTCCGACGCGTCGTCGACGAACACCACCTCGAACGGCCCGTGGGCGGCCAGCGCCGCCTCGATCTCGTCAAGGAGGGGGATGACGTTCTCGGCCTCGTTGTAGACCGGAATCACGACCGACAGCCGCACCGCGTCGCGGTCCGCCGAAACAGTAGCCACGGAAGACGTCCTCAGAACCCGAAAGCGGCCCGTGCAAGGGGCCCGACCGGCCGGCAAAATACCGCCGCCGCCGCATCAGCGATAGGGGAAAAGACGCCGGTGCCCGTCAGGCCAGATGCGCGTCACGCCATCCCGTAGCGCCACAGCGGCCCCAGCGCCACCGGATCGAAATGGCGCGCCCGCCCCATGGGGCAGTCCGGCAGCCCGGTGGTGAGGCTGCGGCGGCCCACCACCGCCGACAGCCAGGCCGCTTCCGCCCGCCCGTCCAGCACGTCGCCGACTGCGCCGAGGAAAGCGGTCGCCAGCTCGCGCGCCGCCTGCCAGCGGCCGGACAGGCCGCCGTCCACCATGGCGCCGGTGACGGGGTGGACGAAGGCGCCGGCATCGGCGACGACACCCGGCAACGGGTCCCGCTGCACGGGATAGAACAGGGCCACCCGCTCCTTCAGGGTGCCGCCGGCGGCACGGTCGGCCAGCGCCGCGGCGCGGGCGGCGAGTCGCGACGGGAAGAGCCGGGTGGCCGTCATCTGCACGCGGTACTGCCAGGCCAGCGCCCGGCGCATGGCTGCGGCGTCCTCGCCGCGGGCGGGGCCGAGTGCGCCTGCCAGCAGATCCAGCGCGGCCCGGTTCGACGGCCCGTTGGCGCGCACCGCGTCAAGCGGCCGCCAGCGCCCGAGGTCCAGCCCGGCGCGGCGCAGCATCACCAGGTCGAGCCAGCTTTCCAGCAGCAGGTGGCGCGCGGTCGCCAGCCGGTCGGCGCCGGCGCGGTGCACCACCCAGGGGTGGAACGCCATGTCCAGGGCCATGTGGGTCAGGAAGCCGCACAGGAAGGCCGCCCGGCGCTCCCGCTCCTCCCCCGCCGGAAGGCCGGCGATGCGGTCCAGCATGGCCACGGGCACGGCCCCCGTGTCCTCGCCGGCGGCGCCGTGAACCGCCTCGCCGCGGGCGTACAGGTCCACCGCCGCGCCGGGGCGCGGAGCCCGGTAATAGAAGACGTCCGGGGCGATCGCGCCGAAGTGCAGGTCGGCGGTGTGACCGGCGGCGGCGGCCGGCAGCGCGTCACGGACGCTGTCGGCGAACAGGATGTGGGTCAGTTCCTTGGGCATCACCCCCGACCATCCACCGGGACCGGCACGTAATGCAAGTCGCCGCCGCGGTTGACCTGCATGAGAACGCTGCCGCGGTCCGCCGCGCGCGCCTCGTCGACGCTGGCCTCCACGTCCTCGGGCCGCAGAACGGGCTGCTGGCCGGCCTCGACGATGACGTCGCCGGGCTCGATCCCCCGCTCCATGGCGGGGCTGTCGGGCGCCACCTCGGTGACCACCACCCCGTCGACGTCCGGGGCGATGGCGAAGGTGTTGCGCAGATCCGGCGTCATCGGGGCGAGGCGCAGCCCGAGCACGTCGGTGCCCGGCGCGGCGGACGGTGGCGGGGCGCTGGTGCCGGCGGTCGCCATCGGCTCGCCCGGCTGTTCGCCGATGGCGACCGCCAGCGTGTGCGGCTCGCCGCGGCGCAGCACCTGCATCTCCACCGTGCTGCCGACGGCAGCCTTGGCCACGGCCCGCGGCAGGTCGCGCATCTCGTTCACCGCCGTGGACCCGAAGCGGGTGACCACGTCCCCCTGGGTGAGGCCCGCCTCGGCGGCCGGGCCGGCGGGGTCGACGCTGGTGACCAGGGCGCCGCGCTGTTCGCGCAGGCCCAGGCTCTCGGCGATCTCCGGCGTTACGGTCTGCACCCGCACGCCCAGCCAGCCGCGGCGCACCTGCCCGTTGGACCGCAACTGCTCGACGATCGGGCGCGCCACCGAGGACGGCACGGCGAAGCCGATGCCGACCGAGCCGCCGGTGGGGGAGAAGATGGCGGTGTTGATCCCCACCACCTCGCCGTCGGTGTTGAACAGCGGCCCGCCGGAGTTGCCCCGGTTGATGGCGGTGTCGGTCTGCAGATACTCGTCGTAGGGGCCCTGCTGGATGTCGCGGGCGCGCGCCGACAGGATGCCGGCGGTCACCGAGCCGCCCAGCCCGAACGGGTTGCCGATGGCGACCACCCAGTCACCCACCCGGACGGCGTCGCTGTCACCCCAGGGTGCGGCGGGCAGCGGCGCGTCGGTGTCGACCTTGAGGACGGCCAGATCGGTCGCCGGGTCGGCGCCCACCACCTCCGCCTTCAACTCGCGACCGTCGTGCAGGATGGCGGACACTTCGTCGGCCTCGGCGATCACGTGATGGTTGGTGACGATGTAGCCCGACCCGTCGATGATGAACCCGGAGCCCAGCGCCGTCGCCGGCTCCGGCTCCGGCCGCGGGCCGTCGCCACGGAAATTGCGGAAGAAATCCTCGAACGGCGATCCGTCGGGAAAGCCCGGCGCGTCCGGGAGCGCCGGCCCGCCGCGCGGCTCGCTCCGCGCCTTGGTGGAGATGTTCACGACCGTCTGCAGCCGGGCCTCGGCCATGTCGGCGAACGACTGCGGCGCCCCGCGGGCGGCAGCCGGCAGGGCCGGCACCGTCGCCAGGGCCAGGGCCAGGGCGAGCGCGCGCACCGGCGAGCCGAGGCGCGACGAAGGGGAAGCGGAGGCATGCGGCATGGAGCAAACTCCGGCGAGCGTGAGCGGGACGGAATCGAAACGCCGGATTCAAATCCGCGTTCCCCCGGACCCTTCAGCACCCCCCGAAGGATTTGAAAGAGGAACCACCATCGCGGTAGTTTTTAAAATCCCGAACATCCCCGCCGGCGAAATGCGGCCGGAGGCGCAGCCGGCGGCGAGCCCGCCGCCGCCGCCGGCGTCGCGCAAGCCGCTGCACAAACTGCGTTTGCGCATACAAATTCGCTTTTCCCCGCAAAGTTCCGCTGGTATTTTCCGCTTCGGACGCCGATATTGATCTGCACAGAAATCAACGCCGCCAACTCAGTGCTTCAATGAGGCTCGCCGCACTCTCCATGCGGCGCGGCGGGGGAAGAGTGCGATCTCCTACGGGCATCTGTCGAATGACGCAAAATTCTCTTTGGCAACCGAGCGACATTATGAACGCAGAAACCGGCACCGAAGCGGAATCCCCGAAGCGGCGCGGCCGAATTCCGCAATCGGCATGGCCACGAATTCTTGAACGGTACCGGGCCGGCGCAACGCTGTCGGCCATCGCCCGCGAATTCGAATGCACCCCCAGCGCCATCTCCTACATCGTCCGCAAGGCTGAGGCCAGCGGCCAGGGCGGCGAGGAGACCGGCGAGCCGGCGGCCGACGCCGCACCGGCGGAGACGGCACCCTCCGAGGCCGCGCCGCCCGCGACGGACGCTCCGGAAGCGCAGGCCCCCGCCGGGGAGCCCGCCCGGCCCGACGCCGAACCGGCAGCCGAGGCCGATCCGGCGCCACAGCCGCCCCGCCACGCCCGCGGCGGGGAGCCGCGTCCGGAACGGTCGCGCGGCGAGTCCGCTCGCGGCGGCACCCTGCGTGCCGACCAGCTTCGCGGCGATCGGTCCTCGCGGGGTGAGCCGGCCGTCGCACCGGTGGTGGAGCCCGCTCCCGCCGCACCGGCGCCGTTGCCGGCGGCACCCGTGGCCGTCGCTCCTGCCGCCGCCCCTGCCGGCGGCGAGCAAGCGGCGCCGCGTCCGGCCCGCGCCGAACCGACGCCGCCCGTGGACGCCGTGGAGGCCCGCCTGCGGGAAACCGCACGGACCTGCCTGGCGGCCTATCGCACCTGGCGCCAGCAGCCGGGCGAAAACAGCATCCAACCCCTGTCGGATGCCGTGCACGAGCTGCGCAAGGCTCTGGCCCGCATCGAGATCGACATGTCCGCCAGCCGCCGCGAGGAGCAGGTGGCCCGCCCGATCCCGATCCCGGCCCACCGCGCCGCGCGCCGCGCGCCATAACGCGTTCATCGACCGACGCCCGCGGGCCCCCCGTCCCGAAACCCCCTTCCGGATCACTTGCCGGAAGGGGGTTTTGCGTTGTGCGCGTTTTGCGTTTCGGCATACCCCCCTCCGCCAAAAGACTGCTTCAGCAGAGGGCGGGAAAAAGGCTATGATCAAAACAATCATAAGAAACGCCGTGGAGGACGCGCAATGCCGTTTCCCAGCAACGCCGAATTGCCCGATTCGGTAAAGTCCGGCCTGCCTGACGGCGCGCAGGACATCTATCGTTCCGCCTTCAACCGGGCCTGGCGGGAATACGACGAGGGCGAAGGTCAGGCCCGCCGCAACGAGGCCGCCCGTCGAATCGCCTGGGCCGCCGTTCTGCGCCGCTATGAACGGGTCGGCGATTCCTGGCACCTCAGGCATTGAACAGGGGCAGGGGCATCATGCGTTTCGGCGCAAACGCATGATGCCCTATGCCGGAAACACCAGTTCGAACACCGCCCCGCCGTCGCTGTGGAAGGCGGTGCGCCCATGCAGTTGGGCGGCCAGGGCCCGCACCAGACCGAGACCGGCTCCGGCCGCGGAAGGTTCGGCCCCGGGAAGGCCGGGGCCGTCGTCGCGAACCGTCAGCCGGCTGGCGCCGTCGTCATCACGGGCGAACGTGATGGTGACGGTGCCGCTCCGCCCCGCGGGGAAGGCGTGTTTGAGGGCGTTGGACACCACCTCGGTGGTGATGAGGCCGGCGGGTATGGCCGCATCCAGGTCGAGGGCGCAGCCCGCCGCCGCGTCGACGCGCAGGCGCACGCGGTCTCCCGTCCCGTAGGTGCGCTGCAGCCCCTCCACCAGCGTGCGGAGGTAGGCGCCGAAGTCGATACGGGCGCTGTCGTCGCGCTGGTACAGGGCTTCGTGGACGAGGCTCATGGCGCGGATGCGCTCCACCATCTCGTCGACCATCTGGCGGGCCGCCCCGTCGGCGAGCCGGCCGGCCTTCAGGATCAGCAGACTGCACACGACCTGAAGGTTGTTCTTGACGCGGTGGTGCACCTCGCGGAACAGCACATCCTTGTTCTCCAGCGCCCGGCGCAGTTCCGCCGTCTGCTCCAGGACGCGCTCCTCCAGTTCGGCGTTCAGCAGCCGCAACTCCTCCTTGGCCTGCTTGACCGAGGCGCTTTCGATCACCTGCCACGCGGCGTGGCGGCGGGCCACCGCAAACTGATGGATTCCCACCACGTCGAGCACGTCGGTCGGCTGGCAGGCACCCAGGCAATAGGTGCACAGCCCCACGATGCGGCGGCCGGCGAAATGGTCGCTCACACGGGTTTCATAGTCGATGAAGCCATCCCAGTCGGCCAGACGGCGCGGCAGCACGTTACCTGTCAGGCGCAGGCCGCGGCGGCCGCGGTCGAGGGCCTCCCGTTCGCGCGCCAGCCACCCGTGCAGGGAGGTGTCGAGGCTGCCCTCGTGGTACCAGGCGCGCTGGTCGATGAAGTCGATCCGGCCCAGGTTCATCCGAGCATCCAGATCGGGCACGGCGTTGCGCAGGACAGCGACCGCCCCGTCGACCGACAGATCCGGCGCCACGACCCACAGGCATTGCTCGTCCTGCTCCAGTCCCGCCTTGAAGTAGGGGACGAGAATGTCGGTCAGGTCGGTGGAGGTGTCATAGAACTGGCAGAAATGGCTTCCCCAACGCACCCGCCCGACCGCTTCAATACCAGTGTCCGTCCAGGATTCCATCGCAGCTCTCCCGGCTGTGCGTGAGGCCGGTGCGCACAAACACGATTTGATGGTGAGGGATTGTATGGGCTCATTGGTTCCGGCGCCATCGGCGGAACGGACTATGGATTGCGGCGCCGTAGCCGTATGATGCCGCCGGCGTCCGTCACACCGACACGCGAGGGACACACCGCGCGATGGACGTGAGGTATGGCAGGCGAAACCGAACCGAAGATGGTGGGATGAGCGCACGCATACTGATCGTCGAGGATGAGGCGCTGGTGGCCCTGTCGCTGCGTGCCTTGCTGTCGGACGGCGGATACGAGGTTGTCGGGGTGGAAGCGACCGGCGCCGGCGCGCTGGCCTGCGCCGCAGCGACCCGCCCGGACCTGGCGCTGATGGACATCCGCCTCGCCGGGCCGATGGACGGCATCGACACCGCGGCGGCGCTGCGCGCGCAGTTCGCCATCGCGATCGTCTACGTCAGCGCGCAGACCGACGCGCTGACCGCACGGCGGGCCGAGGCGACGCACCCGCTGGGGTTCGTCGTCAAACCCTTCGTGCCCCGCGATCTGCTGACGGCGGTGGCCGGCGCGCTCGACCGCAGCGCGCCACACCCCGGATGACGGAGAACGCGCCGCCTCACCGCGCCTTGCGGATCACGATGCTCCAGTGTTCGCCGACCCGGTCGCAGGCCACCACGTCGTGGCCGATCTTGCGGGCCCAGGCGGGAATGTCGTCGGCGGACGCCCGGTCGGAGGACAGCACCTCCACCTCGTCGCCCGGGGTGGACGCCTTGATGGCGGCGATCAGTTCCATCAGCGGACCGGGGCAGAAGGCGTTGCGGGCGTCGATCGTCCGGCGGGACATGGCGGGTGCACTCCTGAAGGGTGGTGTTCTTATGGTTCGGGACGGTCCCGGCGCCGCTCAGGCGGCCCGGGCATCGGGGGTCCGGGCATCGGGGGTCCGGATGGCGGGCGCGCGGGCGCCGCGGGACCGGATGAAGGCGGCGAAGCGTCGGGGCCAGGCGTTGGCGCCGACGCCGCGCAGATGGGAAAAGGCGGCCAGTGCGTTGTGCACGACGATGCCGTCGCGCTCACCGTCGATACCATAGCCGCGCTCCACCGCGTAGGCGAAGCGGCAGCCGGGTGCCAGGTTGGCGACGCCGGCATGGTGGAACTCATGCCCCACCAGGGTGCCGTCACCCCCGGCCGCCGGCCAGGGAAAGCAGGCGGTTTCGCGCAGGCGCACATAGCCGCGCCCCTGCGGGCGCTTGTGCATGACCGTGTCGAGGGGCAGCACCCCGACCATGGCGTGCCGCCGCCCGTCCCTGGCGATGGAGCGCGACAGGTACATCAGCCCGCCGCATTCGGCGTAGGTCGGCAGCCCCCCTTCCACCGCAGCGCGGACCGAGGCGCGCATGGACGCGTTCGCCTCCAGCGCCTCCATGTGCATCTCGGGAAAGCCGCCGCCGATGAACAGGCCGTCCAGGGCCGGCGGCAGGGCGGCGTCGCGCAGGGCGTCGAAGGGCACCATCTCGAACCCTTCGGCGGCGAGCGTCTCCAGATCCTCGGGATAGTAGAACCCGAATGCGGCGTCGCGGGCATAGGCGATGCGACCGGCGGAGGGACGGGTGCGGAACGACGGAGCACCCGCCCCCCCTCCTGCCCGCCCCCCGCCATCGGCGGGGGGAAGGGTCGGGAGCGGTCCCGATCCGGCGGCGCCCCGGCGCGCCACCTCCAGAACGCGGTCGAGGTCCACCTGCGCCGCCACCGCATCGCGGATGCGGGCGACGACGGCCTGCGCTTCCGCCTCCTCGTTGGCCGGGACCAGGCCGAGATGGCGTTCGGTGATGGCCAGATCGGCCGAGCGATGGACGGCGCCCAGCACCGGCAGGTCGGTGTAGCGCTCCACCGCCTCCCGCAGCTTGGACTCGTGGCGGCTGCCGGCGACCTTGTTGAGGATGACGCCGGCGATGCTCACCGCCGGGTCGAAGGCGGCGTAGCCCACCAGCAGCGGCGCCACCCCGCGGGTGATGCCGCCGGCGTCGATCACCAGCACCACCGGTGCCTGCAGCAGCTTGGCCAGCGCCGCCCCGGAGTCCCGCCCCTCCGGATCGACGCCGTCGTAAAGGCCCTTGTTCCCCTCGATGAGCGCCACGTCGGCACCGGCCGCATGACGGTGGTAGAAGCCGGGAATCCCCTCGGCCCCCTGGGTGTAGAAGTCCAGGTTGCGGCAGATCCGGCCCGCCGCCAGGCCGTGCCACATGGGGTCGATGTAGTCCGGCCCCTTCTTGAAGGGCTGCACCGCCAGCCCGCGCGCCGCCAGAGCCGCGCAGAGCCCCAGCGTGACCGTGGTCTTGCCGGAGGACTTGTGCGCGGCGGAGATGAACAGGCGGGCCATGGGCGGTGTCCTCCTTGGGGAGCGGGGCGTCAGGCGGCCCCGGCCGGGGCGACGGTGTTGCGAGTGCGCCAGAGTTCGGCGGCCAGCGTCTCGGCCTCCGCATGGGTGGCGGCGCGGCCCAGCAGCTTCAGGGCCACCGCCGCCGTGGCAACGATGACGTCGACCGCCTCCGCGTCATCGGAGGCGCCGGTCCACACGGCCTTCAGGCGGCCGGCGTCCAGTTCGTCGTCGTGGCGCACGGTGGTGGTGCGGGCAAACGGCGGCCACACCTCGCTGGCCAGCGCCCCGTCAGTCACGGTGAAGACCTCGCAGGGCTTCTCGGGCCGCCGCTCAGCCTCCCCGCCCTCGCCCTTGAACACCGCCAGGTTGGGCTGGCCCAGCAGGGCGGCGGCCTTCTGGTGGGCGTCGCGGTAGGGCGGGTGCGCCACCCCCAGCATCTGACAGGGGGCACCGAAGGGGTTCAGCATGCGGGCCACCGTGTGCACCGGGTTGCGCAGCCCCAGCACCGCCTTCAGCCCGATGATCTCGTGCAGTTTCGGGCTCATGTCCGCCAGCCGCACATAAGCAAATCGCCGCGCCGCGAGGTGGCCCGCCGCTTCATCCAGGGAGCGGGCGACCGGCACCCCCAGCGCCTCCAGCGCCGCCCCGGTGAACAGGCGGCCGGCGGTGTGCCCCTCGGTGCCGTGCATGAACACGGTGACGCCGTTGTCTGCCAGCAGCAGGGCCGACAGCAGGAACCAGGGCAGGCGGCGGGACTTGCCGGCGTAGCTGGGCCAGTCCAGGTCGACCGGCGGCGGGTCGGCGGGCAGCACCAGGCTGTCGCGGGCGGCGCGGGCGAAGCCGGCCAGCTCCTCCGGCGTTTCGGTCTTCACGCGCACCAGGCAGAGGAAGGCGCCGAGCTGGATCGGCTCCACCTCGCCGCGCAGGATCATGGAGACGGCGGCGTGGGTCTCCTCCTCGGTAAGGGAGCGCGACAGCGTCGGCCCCTTGCCGAGAATGCGCACGTACTGGGCGAAGGGATGTTCGTTGGTCTTGGTCATGGCGTCCGTTGGTCCTCGCGATGCGGCGGTGCCGCCCGGCTCCTTCAGGCGTCGGCGCGGGCGTGATGCGGGTCGACCGCGGCGTCCGCCAGACTCTCCGGCAGGAAACGCAACGCCGCGCAAGCGACCGCCACGATGAGGAGCGAGACGGCCACCCCGCCGATCCCCAGCAGGAACTCCGCCGGGGTCGGGTCATAGGACCCCAGCGTACCGTCGAATGCGGCCGAGGTCACCTCGCGGCCGGGGAACAGCTCCAGCGGCCACGCCTGCCCGCCGATGACGATCACATAGACCTGCGCCAGCCCGCCCAGCAGGACCAGACCGGCCGCCAGCAGCCGGTTGCGGCGGTCGCGGTTGAATTCCGGGCGCAGCAGCAGGACCAGCGGCGCCACCGTGCCCGCCAGGATCTGGACGAACCAGAACATCGGCGCGTAGGGACCGCCCAGCAGGTACGCCTCCAGCGCTCCCCCCCGCGCGGTATAGGCGACGGTCAGGTGCTGGATGACGACGAAGTAGAGGACCGCGGCCACGAAGATGGCCTGGAGCCGGGCCAGCCGGCCGAGCACGGCATCGCCCAGCGGGCGCCCCTCGATCCGGTACAGGGCGCTGACCACCAGCGTGAACGCCGCGGTGCCGAAGCTGAGGGACATGGCGATGAACAGCGGCGCCATCACCGCGGAATGGTAGGTCTCGCGCGCCACCAGGAACCCGAAGATCGAGCCGGTGCCGGTGGTGAGCACCAGGCGCCAGACAAACGCGCCGGTTCCCGCGGCCGACGTCCAGCGGTTCATCCGCCGGTCCAGCATCGTCCACAAATAGACGCCGACGATGGCGAAGAAGCCGGAGTAGAGCAGGACGTTCCACGCGAAGATCGAGCGGAAGTTGAAGTGGGTCATCGCCACCGTCAGCCGGTCGGGCCGGCCGAGGTCGAGCACCAGCACCGCCAGCCCGCCGGCCAGCAACGCCGCCGCCAGCAGCCCCGACAGCGGGGCCAGCGGCTTGTACACCGTGCGCCCGAACACCGACGCGATGGAGGCGACGTTCAGCGCCCCCGACGCCGCGACGATCAGGAAGATGGCGAAAACGTGCGGCAGACCCCAGACGATCTGGTTGTTCATGCCGGTGACGACGTGCCCCTCGTGCTCCATGTACAGGGCGGCGGCCCCCCCGGCCGCGGCGACGGCGGCCAGCAGGCCGGCGATCCGCACGAAGCGGGAGGAACGGGAGTCGAGCGTGGCGAAGGCGGTCTTCGTCCTGGCCATGGCGGGTCAGATCCCCTGGTAGTAGACGCCCGTGTCGAGGCGCAGGTCGTCGCGGATGCGCGCCGGAGCCACCTCGCGGATGCGCCTGGAAATGGCGCTGCCCGGATCGTCGAGATCGCCGAACAGGATGGCTGACCGGCCGGCGCCGGCGCAGGCGTCGACGCAGACCGGCCGGCCGCCGGCATCGACGCGCGTGACGCAGAGGTTGCAGGCTTCCACCGTGCCCATGCCCCGCGGGCTGCCCGGCCGCTGGCCGGTCACCGGCTCGTGCACGAAGGACCGCGCCTTGTAGGGGCAGGCCATCATGCAGTAGCGGCAGCCGATGCAGATGTGGCGGTCCACCAGCACGATGCCGTCGGCCCGCTTGAACGACGCTCCGGTCGGGCAAACGTCGACGCAGGGCGGCTTGGCGCAGTGCTGGCACATGATCGGCAGCGACGCCGTGCGGCCGGTGGCGGGATCGCGCACGTCCACCTTGCGCACCCATTGCGGTGCCTGGTCCGGCCGGGCGCGGCCGGCGTCGCTCCACCCGTGCTCCGCCCCGCAGGCGGTGACGCAGGCGGAGCAGCCGCTGTCACACCGCGTGGTGTCGATCAGCAGCCCCCACCGCTTCGCCCCGTCGGCGGCCGCCGCCGCCGGCCCGGCGTACAGGGTGATTCCCGGCGCCAGGGTGACCGCCGCCAGCGCGGCCCCGAGCAGGGAGCGGCGGGAGACCGTGTCCCCTCTCCCCTCCGCAGAGGGCGGCGTTTTTACGTCCTTCATTTCGCGACCCCCGGCGTCGAGGTGTGGCACGAGAAGCAGTCGACGCGCACCGCGGTGGTGTCGTGACAGGTGCGGCAGAAGTGGCGGGAGTCGGCGACCGTCACGGGGTGGCCGTCGTCGCCCTTCACCGCATGGCAGGTGACGCAGGCGTTCAGGCTGTGGTTGGCCGGCCGGATGCCGCCGTGGACCGTGTCGTCGCGCTGATGCTTCAGAAGGTCCATGTGGTTGCGCCGCATGAACGGCGCGTCGGCGACACACTCACCCGGCCATTGCCGGAAGGCGGGGGACGGAGCCGTCCCCTCACCCGCCGCCAGCACCCCGGTGACGGCGGCCGCCGCCAGGCCGAGGGCGATCAGGAGCGTGCGCACGCCGGTCATGGCGGTCACTCCCCGAGGCCCATCTGGATGTAGCCGGTGGGGCAGACGTCCTTGCAGACGTGGCAGCCCACGCACTTGGAATAGTCGGTCTGCACGTAGCGCCCGGTCGCCCGCTCCTTCTGCGGCGTGCGCGACACGGCGGTCTGCGGGCAGTAGATGACGCAGTTGTCGCACTCGAAGCACATGCCGCAGCTCATGCAGCGCTTGCCCTCGGCCATCACCTCCTGTTCGGTCAGCGCGACCAGGCGCTCATCGAAGTTGCCCAACACGTCGTCGGGGCCGATCTCCACATGGCGGCGGACGTTGCGGGCCGTGTAGGGGAAATGGCCGAGGAACAGGTCCTCGTGGGTGACGACCTCGTGGGGGCCGCGGTCCTCGTAATTGTGGACCGCGAACCTCGCCGCCGCGGTGCCGCGATGCCCCTCGCCGCCGCTGACGAAGGGCTCGGGCGCCACGTTGCGCTCCTTCATGCGGTCGATCAGGTCGAAGTGGACCACGTCGACGCGGGGGCGGCGATCCTCCTCCACCCCGGCGAAGAAGCGGTCGATGCTTTCCGCGGCGATGCGGCCGTGGCCGATCGCGGTGGTCAGCAGGTGGGGGCGCACGATGTCGCCGCCCACGAAGTGCTTCTTGTGGCCGGGGACGCGCAGCAGCTTGTCGGCGTTGATGAAGCCGCGGCCGTTGTCCAGCGCCTCCAGTCCGGTCATGTCGCCCTTCTGACCGATGGCCGAGACGATCAGGTCGCAGGCGATCTCGAACTCGGTGCCGGCCACGGGCCGCGGCACGGCGCCGTCCATCTCGCACTTGCACATCTTCAGCGCGACGGCGCGGCCGTCCTCGCCCTTCACCACTTCCAGGGGCATGATGCCGCCGCGGATGTCGACGCCTTCGCGCCTGGCGTCATTCACCTCCTGCTCCGCGGCGGTCATCTTCTCCACCGGGAACAGCGACGTCAGGGTGACGTGCGCGCCCTCGCGGGTGGCGCTGTCCGCCACGTCGTGGGCGGTCTGGCCGAAGATGATGTTCTCGGGCCGGTCCTTGGGGTGGGCGTGGGTGATGTGGCCGATGCGCCGGGCCACCGAGGCCACGTCAATGGACGTGTCGCCGCCGCCGACCACGATCACCTTGCCGGTGACGCCCTTCAGGCGCCCCTCGTTGAAGGCGCGCAGGAAATCGACGCCGGTGATGCAGTTGGGCGCGTCGGAGCCGGGCACCGGCAGCGGCCGGCCGGAATGGGTGCCGATCGCCCAGAAGACGGCGTCGTACCCGCTCTCCAGCTCGGCGATGGTGACGTCGCGGCCGACGCGGGTGTTGGCGCGGACCTCCACCCCCATGGCGAGGATGCGCCCGATCTCGCCGTCCAGCACGGTGCGGGGCGTGCGGTAGCCGGGGATGCCGTAGCGCATCATGCCGCCCAGCTCCGGCTTGTCCTCGAAGACGGTGACGGCGTGGCCGCGGCGGCGCAGATGGTAGGCGGCGGACAGGCCGCCGGGGCCGCCGCCGATCACGGCGACCTTGCGCCCGGACTCCGTCGCCGGTGCGTCGAAGGCGAGGTTGTTGGCCAGCGCCCAGTCGCCGACGAAGTGCTCCACCGCGTTGATGCCGACGCGGTCCTCGACCTCGTTGCGGTTGCAGCCGTCCTCGCACGGGGCCGGGCAGACCCGGCCCATCACCGACGGGAACGGGTTGGCGGCGGTCATGCGGCGGAAGGCGTGCTCCTGCCAGGCGACTCCCGCGGCCGGCTTGTCCTGGCCGCGGGCGATGGCCAGCCAGCCGCGGATGTCGTGGCCGGACGGGCAGGACGCCTGGCATGGGGCGGTGCGATGAACGTAGGTCGGGCACTTGTGCGACCAGCTCGCCTGGAAGATCTCCTCCTGCCAGGGCCCCGGCTTGTGATCGCCGTCCTTGTAACGGCGGAAGGAGAGTGCGGTCGGATTGGCCGTTGCCGTCTGCGATGACATGGAAGCGTTCCCTCCTGGACGTTCTGTTCGACGTTCAATCGTTGCCACCGAGCCGGATGGCCTTGCTGACGAGCTGATGGACCGACACCACCATCTCCATGTCCAGGCCGTAGGACGGCAGGACCTTGGTGAACTGGCTCTTGCAGATGGCGCAGATGGCGGCCATGTGCGTGACGCCCTCCCGCTCCACGACCTGCTTGAGCGCGCTGACGCGCGGCTGGGCGCCCTTGACGCGCAGCTCGATCAGGTCGTCGGTCAGGAGGCCGCCGCCCCCGCCGCAGCAGAACGTCTTGTCGTGGATGGTGTCGGGGTGCATGTCGACGAACTTCGGCACCGACGCCTTGATGACCTCGCGGGGGATGACGAACTGCCCGCCTTCGAAGTCGCCCATGCGCGAGGCGCGGGCGACGTTGCAGGAGTCGTGGAAGGTCAGCGTCATGCCGGTGTTCGCCTCGCGGTCGAGGCGGATGCCGCCGTTGCGGATGAGATCCCGGGTGAATTCCAGGATGTGCTGCGGCACCGGATACTTCGGGTCGAGGAAGTCCCACGGGCCGGCCAGCGTGTTGAGGAAGGAATAGGCGACGCGCCAGGCATGGCCGCACTCGCCGAAGACGATGCGCTTGACCTTCAGGTCGATGGCGGCCTGGCGGATGCGGTTGGCGATGATGTGCATCTGCTCGTACGAGCCGATGAACATGGCGAAGTTCGCCGCCTCCGAGGCGTGGGAGCTGAGCGTCCAGCTCACCCCCGCCTGGTGGAACACCTTGGCGTAGCCGATCAGCCCGTCGACGTGCGGCTCGGCGAAGAAGTCGGCCGAGGGCGTGACCAGCAGGACGTCGGCGCCCTCCACGTCCAGCGGAAAGCGGACGTCATGCCCGGTGTCGTCCTTGACGTCCTCCTCCAGACCTTCCAGCGTGTCGGCCAGCGCCGGTTCCGGCAGGCCCAGGTTGTTGCCGATCTTGTGGACCTTGCCGATGATCTCGTTGCAGTACTTCTGCCCCAGGCCGATGTGGTCCATGATGTCGCGCGCCGCCATGGAGATCTCGGCCGTGTCGATCCCGTAGGGACAGAAGACCGAACAGCGCCGACACTGCGAACACTGGTGATAATAGCTGTACCAGTCGTCGAGCATCGCCCGGTCCAGCTCCTTGGCGCCGACCAGCCGGGGGAACATCTTCCCCATGGGGGTAAAGTGGCGGCGGTAGACGCTGCGCAGCAGATCCTGGCGGGCCACCGGCATGTTCTTCGGGTCGCCGGTGCCGAGGAAGTAATGGCACTTGTCGGTGCAGGCGCCGCACTTGACGCAGGCGTCCAGGTAGACCTGCAGCGAGCGGTACTTGCCGAGCAGTTCGCCCAGGCGCGCCACCGCCTTCTCCTCCCAGCCGTCCACCAGGGTGCCGGGAAAGCCCAGCGCCTCCTGGTGGGCCGGCGCGGCGACGAAGGGCTTGAGGTGCCCCATGGCACCGGGCGTCAGCTCCGGCGTCTCGCGGAGGTCGGGATCCTCGGTCAGGGCGGGGATGGTGTAGTTGGCAGCCACGGTTCCGGACCTTCCTTCAGACGGTCAGCGCTGCTGATCGAGAGGCCGCGCCCAGGCCGCGACGTGGCGGCGTTCGCGGGCGTCGTCGACCTGGTTGCGCGTCGGCGAGAAGAAGACGCCGGGTGCATGCAGCAGCTTGGAGAAGGGGAAGACGATCGCCAGCACGGCCACCAGGAACAGGTGGAGCAGCAGGAAACCGTCGGCGGGCAGCGGCCGGATGTCAGCCACCATGAGGCCCAGGAAGAACTGTTTGACGGCGACGATGTCGGTCCGGGCCACCGCGCTCATGGCGAAACCGGAGACGCCGATGCCGAGCAGGAGCAGCAGCATCAGGATGTCCGACGGGCCGGTGATGTAGCGGATGCGCGGGATCACGAAGCGGCGCACCAGCAGGCCGGTCAGCCCCGCCAGCATGGCCAGCCCGCCGTAGACACCGAAGGGCTGAACCCAGACGATCCAGAACCACAAGGGTTCGACCACGTAGCGCAGGTGGCGCAGGGCCACCAGCAGCAGGCCCAGGTGGAACAGCACCGCCAGAGCCCACAGCAGCTTGTCCGCGCGGAACAGGCTTTCGAACAGCCCCACCTCGCGCGCCAGCCGGAACGCCACCCCCGTGCGGGTCAGCGGCGCCGGGGTGGTCGGGATCTTCAACGGCGCCGGCACGGTGGCGTACCGGTGGATCTTGTACGCCAGTCCGGCCGCGAAGACGGCTGCGGCCGTGTAATAGAGGAGTGCGAAGAGTACCGACATCCGCCCTGCCCTTTCCATACCGCCTCTCCCCTCCGGGGGGATTCCCTCCCCCCGGAGGGGAGAGGGATGCTTGCGATCACACGCAGCCGGTCGGCTTGGGCAGGCCGGCGATCTTGCACGCCTGCTTGGCGGGGCCGTAGGGGAAGAGTTCGTAGAGGTACTTGTTGCTGCCCTTGTCGGCCCCCATCCTCTTGGTCAGGGCCTTGGTCAGCACCCGGATGGCCGGCGCGATCTGGTATTCCTGATAGTACTCGCGCAGGAAGTTGACGACCTCCCAGTGCTCCGGCGTCATGTTGACACCTTCCTTTTCCGCGATGATCGCGGCCAGATCCTCGTTCCACAGCGCGAGGTCGGTGAGGTAGCCCTCTTCGTCGTGATCGATGGTCTTGCCGTTGACGTCGTAGGACATGTGCTTTCCTCCAGCGTTATGATTCTTGGGGTCCGTGGATCAGAGCCAGGCGGTCGCCGTGCCGCGGGCGGCGACGAGTTCGACGAAGCCCGTGTAGTCCACGGGCTTCACGCCTTCGACCAGCGCGGCGTCCTTCATGCCGCGGGCCTGCAGGTCGGGGGCGAGCACGTAGACGTCGTGCTGCTCGGCGGCATGGCGCACGCGCTCGGCGACGGCGGTGCCGGCCACCGCGGCGTAGACCGCGTCCTCGTACAGCAGGATGGCCGAGCCGGCGGCGGCGCGGTTGAGGCAGGCGTCGAGATTGTTGCGCTCGAACGGCGACTTGTTGACGGTGTGCAGCATGGCTTTCCTCACGCGCTCAGGACGACGTCCATGGAGTCGATCAGCGCCGCCATCGCCGCGCGGTCGATCACCTCGACGGGGACGACCAGGTCGGCGGCGGTCAGGCCGCGCTCCTCCAGCGACTCCTTCTCGGCGTAGAGCTTTTCGATGTCGTAGCCGTCGAGCGCCCGGTAGGTCGTGACGAAGTCCTTCATCTCCAGGGCGCCCTTGGCGTCCTGGCCCTTCTTCAGCTCATACACGCCGTCGTCGGCGAAGCAGACGTGCACGTCCTGGTCGAACATGGCGGCGACCAGGATCATCTCCAGCACCTCAAGCGCGTAGATGGTGCCATGCGGCGCCTTGCGGTTGAGGTACATGAACTTCTTGACGGTGGCTTCTTCGCTCATCGGATGCTCCTCCCGCTCAATCGCCGAACGTCACGAGGCGGTCGGCTTCGATGCCCGCCTCGATGAGCTGGCCGAGTCCGGTGATGCGGAACCCCGGAGCCAGGACGTCATCCTTGATGCCGCGGCGCAGACCGGCGGCGACGCACACCGACAGGTCGAGCCCGTGCCGCACGCCCAGTTCCGACCAGCGCCGCACCACGTTGCGGTCGTCCGACTGCGGTTCGGACAGGCGGTTGGCGTTGTGCACGCCGTCGTAATAGAAAAAGACCCGCACCACCTCGTGCCCCATGTCCAGGGCGGCCTTGCAGAACTGGTAGGCGCTGTCGGACGCCTGGTGGTTGAACGGGCCTTCGTTGACCAGGATGGCAAACTTCATGGAGGGTCCCTTCCCTTAGAACCGCAGCTGGGCCGACGCGTTCAGGCTGGCACGGCCGCCGCGCCACGTGTCGAGGTGGTACTTGGTGAAGGGAAGACCGGTCAGCTCGAAGAAGCGGGCCCAGCCGATGCGCTCGATCCACTCGCCCATCCGCTCCCACGGCTTGGCGTTTTCCTTGTAGGCGTAGAGGATCTGCTTGACGATCCCGGCGGCTTCCGGCCAGCGGGGCGCGTTGTTGGGAATGCCGGCGGCCACCAGCTTGTGGAAGGTCGGCTTGGAGCGGGTCGAGGAATGCTTGCCGCCCACCCAGATCGCGATCTTGGTGTGGACCGGATCGTTGATCTGCATGGGCGGGCACGGCGGGTAGCAGGCGCCGCAGCACACGCACTTCTTCTCGTCCACTTCCAGCGACGGCTTGCCGTTGACCAGGGCCGGGCGGATCGCCGCGACCGGGCAGCGCGCCACCACCGCCGGGCGTTCGCAGACGTTGGCCACCAGGTCGTGGTTGATCTTGGGCGGCTTGGTGTGCTGGACGTTGATGGCGATGTCGCCCTGGCCGCCGCAGTTGATCTGGCAGCACGAGGTGGTGATCTTCACCCGGTTGGGCATCTCCTCGTTTTTGAACTCCTCATAGAGTTCGTCCATGAGGGCCTTGACGACGCCGGAGGCGTCGGTGCCGGGGATGTCGCAGTGCAGCCAGCCCTGGGTGTGGGAGATCATGGACACCGAGTTGCCGGTGCCGCCGACGGGATAGCCGGCCTCCTCCAGGGCGTCGATCAGCGGATCGACCTTGTCGTAGCTCGACACCATGAACTCGACGTTGGAGCGCACGGTGAAGCGCACATGCCCTTCGGCATAGCGGTCGGCGATGTCGCACAGGGCGCGGATCGTATAGACGTCCATCTGGCGCTGGGTGCCGGCGCGCACCGTCCACACCTCGTCGCCGTTGTTGGCGACGTGGTGCAGAACGCCGGGGCGCGGACGGTCGTGCCAGGCCCACTGCCCGTAGTTCTTCTTGAGCAGCGGGTGCATGAAGGGGAACGGGTCGGGCACACCGCATTCGACGGTCTTGTGCTCTTCGACGGCCACGGTCATCGTTTCCTCCGGGAAATCGTCGTCACGCTGAAGCGGTTCGCGGTCATTCCGCCGCGACGGGCCGGGCCTCCGCCCGCTGCGCCTTCCACTTCGCCACCTCCTCCTCCCAGCCGTCGGTGCGGACGTAGGAGTTGGTGCGCGGATGCGTGATCATGTTCGGGTCGAGCTTGAGGCCCAGGGCCTCGACGAAGTTGGCGATGCCGATGCGCTCGATCATCTCGCCGGTGCGCTCGTGCTCCAGCGCGTTCTCGGCGAAGAAGTCGACGATGTTTTTGGCCAGTTCGACGAGCTGTTCGTAATCCTCGTCCGTCTCCATCTTCATGAAGGGGACGATGACGGTGCCCATGAGGTCACCGATCTTCAGCGTGCGCTTGCCGCCGAGCAGCAGGCAGAGACCGCGCTCCTTGCCCGGCTTCAACGCCTTGGTCATGACGTTGATGCAGTGCATGCAGCGCACGCAGCTCTTGTTGTCGACCTCCAGCGTGTCGTCGTCGTTGAGCGACAGGGCGTTGGTCGGGCACATGGTGATGACCTGGTCGATGCACCACTTGCGGCCCATCTTGCCGATGTAGGTCTTCACCTCGTCCTGGTCGACCTGCATGTCGTCCTTCCAGGTGCCGATCACCGCGAAGTCGGCGCGCTGGGTGGCGTTGGTGCAGTCGTTGGCGCAGCCCGAGAACTTGAACTTGAACTTGTAGGGCAGCGACGGGCGATGCATGTCGTCGAGGAAGGCGTTGACCATGGAACGCATGGCCTTGGCCTCGTCGTAGCAGGACTGCTCGCAGCGCGCGGCGCCGACGCAGGAGACCGAGGTGCGCACGCCGGCCCCGGCGCCGCCGAGGTCGAAGCCCAGCTTGTTCAGCGCGTCGAAGGCCGCCTGGACGTTCTCGGTCCGGATGCCCTGGAACATGATGTCGCCGGACTGCCCGTGCAGCGCGATCAGGCCGGAGCCGTGCGTCTCCCAGATGTCGCACATCTTGCGCAGCAGGTCGGTGGTGTAGTGCATGCCGGCCGGCGGCATCACCCGCAGCGTGTGGAACTCCGCCGACTCCGGATACTCGCCGGAGATTTCCGAGAAGCGCGGGATTACGCCGGCGCCATAGCCCTTCACACCGACGGTGCCGCCCTTCCAATAGCCCTTGCGCGTCTCGTAGCTCCGCTCGAGCTGGCCGAGCAGATCCTTCATCATGCCGGCGTACTGTTTGTCCTCGGACTGCGCCAGCCGCTTCAGACCGGACACGAAGCTCGGCCACGGGCCGCTTTCGAGCTGGTCCAAGAGCGGTGTCTTGGGCATTTCCTTCGACATCACGCGATCTCCCTGAGCGTTGACACAGTTCCACTCGCCGCGGCGCGGACCCCCGTCCGCTCCGCGTCCCGCCTTGTTCGGAATGTCCACGGTCGGCACCGCCGCGCCCGGTTCCGGGCATGCGTCCGCGCCGCCGCCCCCGTTGGGCGGCGCGCGGGCGACGCGCGTGCTACTCCGTTCCGGGCATCGCCCGATGATCGAGCCGGTGCACCATCATCTTCCGTTTCCTTCCCGTTCGGATCACCGGTCGCAGAAACCGGTTCCCCCGCCACCCCCGGCGCCGCCGCATCGCTGCGGTCTTATTTTATTGGTTCAGCATATGATAGAACCCTAATACAATGTCGTGCGGTTTGGCCAGCGGAAAATCACCCACTCCATGTGCGACAATGTGTACCGAACCCCGCTGACTGGCATGCCGGATGCAATGCATCCGTTCCGTCGGCATCTCGAGGCATCACGATGACAGCAAGCCCCTTCACCGACCTCCTCCTTCCCGGCCCCGACGGCCGGCTCCGCCTGGCGCCGGGGGTGCATCCCCTGGACGACCTGCTGGAGCGCGACGCCGATTCCGTGCTGGCCGCCTTCCGGGACAGCCAGCGCGCCGATTTCCGCGCGGCCGTCGGCGTGCTGGACGACCCGTCCCATCCCCTGAGCCGGCGTCTGGCGGAGATCGGACCGGTGGACGTGGACGCGGCGCGCGTGCACGCCCTGTTCAGCGATCTGCACGACCACGTCATGGAACACCCGGTGTGGCGGCATCCCTTCTTCCGCCGGGTCTTCGCCGGAGAGATGGAGCGCGCCCACCTCGTCCGCTTCGCCGCGCAGTACCACAACCAGATCAAGAACACGCGCCAGTGCGTCGCCATGGCCATCGGCCGCTTCCACAGCCTGGCCCCCCTGCCGCCGGTGGCCAACCCGGAGCGCCTGTCGGAGTTCGCGCAGATCGTGCTGGCCCAACTGGTCGCCGACGAGTACGGGGTCGGCAGCCACGCCGTGGAGGACTACCCGACGCTGGACCGCCTGCTCGGCTCCACGACCCACATCGTGATGTACGGCCAGCTCTTCGACGGGCTGGGCGTGCCGGGGGGCGAGCGCAACCCGCCGCTGCTCCACGCGGTCGCCGACAACGTGCTGACCCAGCGCCTGCTGGCCGGCGACCCCGCCTTCACGCCGCTGGAGGCGCTGGCTTCGGTGGGACTCGGCATGGAGTGGGGGGTGCCGGAGTTCTTCAGCCTGCTGCTGGGCGGCATCATCCGCTGGGCCCGCGCCACCGGCGAGCCGCTGACGGCGCACCACCTGCACGTCTTCATCGCCCATGTGCGCTATGACGTGATGCACGCCATCGCGGTGACGCTGATGACCGCCCTCTTCGTGCGCGACCGCGACGACGTGGCCCGCGTCAAGGCTGCCACCAACACGCTGATGAGCGCGCGCTACGCCATGATGAGCGGCCTCTACGCCGACGTCTTCGGCGAGCCCTGCCCGGGGCCGGCCGCCATCGGGCTGGAGGCGCGCTATCACCTGCCCGACCGCCGCATCGAAACGGCCCTGCGCGCCGCGCGCCGGACCGTGGCGGCGGGCAGCGTCGCCGACTCCGCCGCCTACCGGGAGCGGACGGACGTGCCGTTCGTGTTCGGGGGGTAACGGCTGCCACCGCATCGAGCGGATCTGTTACAGTGTCCGACGGTAATCCTCGTCCGGCCGAACGGAGAAGCGGGCCATGGGCTTCATGATCGACCCCGAAACCGAGCGCAACGCCCGCCGCCTGGCGGCGCTGCGCAACGCAAGCGTCGAGGAGGCGATCAGTGCCGCAATCCGGGAGGCCCTGCTGAAGACGGAGAGGCCGCCGCCGGAGCACCCATCTTCGTCTCCGGTTCCGCCGGACGCAGACCCGCTCGCCTCCCTGTCCCCGGAACAAAAGGCAAAGGTGGAGCGTACGATGGCCCTGGTACGCACACTTCCGCCTTTGGACGACGACCCGACGGCGGATCTGTATGATGCCAGCGGCTTGCCGTGCTGAACCAATGGTCATCGACACATCGGCGATCATCGCCATCCTGAAAGGCGAACCGGAGGCACCGCTGCTCCTGGCAAAGATCGCTACAGCCGACGTGTGCCGGATTTCCGCTGCCACATTGGTCGAAATCGGAATTGTCGCCCGGCGCGACACCACCGGAGCGGTGGAGCACGCCGTGCAAACGCTCCTCCACGACTATGCCATTCGCGTCGAAGCGGTTGATGAACGTCATGCCCGAATCGCGCTTGGAGCGTTCAGCCGTTACGGCAAGGGCACTGGCAGCCCGGCCCGCCTCAACTTCGGTGACGTGTTTTCCTACGCTCTGGCACAGGAAAAGGGCGAGCCGCTGCTGTTCAAGGGCAACGACTTCGCCCGAACCGACGTCCCCGCAGCCTGATCCGTTTCCCACCGGTCACGCCGCCCGGCCGTAGTACAGCATGCAGGTGTGCCGCGCCTCGGCGAAGAACAGCCAGCGTTCGGTCAGGACGCCGGCGCCGGCGCTGGCCACGGCCAGCAGGGCGGCGATGCCGGACAGCAGGGGCGGGGTGATCAGCGCCAGCAGGGAAAGCAGCAGCGGCAGGGCGAACAGAGCCAGGTGGGCGATGCGGCGCAGCTTGGCCGCATGGGTGCGCGCCACCCGGTAGCCCATCTCCTTCATCAGGAAGTTCTCTTCCGTGTGCGGCATCTCCAGCAGCGACACGGGACCGAGACGGCCGAGCCCGGTGGCGGTGCCGAGATCGCTGCGCGGGCGCGCCGTGTCGATGTGGTGCCAGTACGCAGCCTTCACCGCCCAGCCCGCCAGAACGGACGCCACCGCCAGCCAGCCGAAGGCCGGCTGCCAGACGCCGAACAGGCGGCTCAGCAGCACCAGCAGCAGAGCGCCGGTCATCAAACCCAGCACCAGATAGGCGGGGGTGACGAAAACGTTGTGCCACTGCCGGATCGGCTTGAGGCTGGCGTAGATCATCGAGGTGCACCACACCGTGATCCCGGCCAGCACCGCGCTCGCCACGCCCAGCCCGGCGAAGACGCCGCCGGTGTCGTTGAGGAACACCCAGCCGATGGCGAACAGCCCGGCCGGCGCGAAGGTCAGCAGCGCCAGGACACCCTCGCGCGCCAGCCAGGACGACCGCCATTGCGACATGGCGCGCCAGGCGCGCTCGGGCCGGCCGAGGTGGCCCAGCGACGACAGCAGGCCGCCGGCGATCAGGCCCAGCGCCAGCCCCAGCGCCACGATGCCGAGCCCCGTGTCCGCCGGCAGCGCGCCCGCGGCCGCGAACAGCCCCAGCAGGGCCAGCAGCCCATAGCCGGCGCCCGACGCGGTGGTGAAGACGATGACGGAATAAGCGGGATGCATGGGTCGATCCTCCTCAGCGCGACAGCATTCGGTCCATCCAGCGCAGGAAACCCGCGGGCGCGGGGTCCTCGTTGGCGGGGCGCGGCCGCTGGCCGACGTTGTCGAGCGGCCGGGCGGCCGGGCGCGGCGGCAGGTACTTGGTGGTCGGCTGGTAGCCCAGCTCCGGCAGAAGATCGAAGCCGCCCCGCTCGGCCACCAGCTTCGACACGGCGGAGTGCGGGTCGCCGAGGTCGCCGAAATGGCGGGCCCTGGAGGGGCAGGTCGCGACGCAGGCCGGCACCCGGTCGGCCTCGGGCAGGCGGGTGTTGTAGATCTTGTCGATGCACAGGGTGCACTTCTTCATCACCCCCTCGTCCTCGTCGAACTCCCGCGCCCCGTAGGCGCAGGCCCAGGAGCACAGCTTGCAGCCGATGCACTTGTCGTGATCGACCAGCACGATGCCGTCCTCGGCCCGCTTGTAGGAGGCGCCGGTGGGGCAGACGGTCACGCAGTCCGGAAACTCGCAGTGCAGGCAGTTCTTGGGGAAGTGGACGGTCCGCCCGTCCGCCCCCTGCCCGGCTTCGAAGGTGTGGACCCGGTTGAACCAGACGCCGCGCTGCTCGGCCTGATAGGCGTTGACGTCGGTCAGCGGGGCGGAATGGCCGCCGGTGTTCCATTCCTTGCAGTTGGTGGCGCAGGCGTGGCAGCCGACGCAGGTGTCGAGGTCGATGACGAGGCCAAGGCGTTTGGCGCCCCGCTCGGCCGGAAGGCTGGTCATGCGTTCTCTCCTCAGCGGGGACGGCGGAAGGCGGAGCCGTAGCGGTTCACCTCCGGCGCGGGCTCCAGCCCGACCGGCCGCTCGATCACGGGGAACTGCGGCTCGCTCACCGCCTCCTCACCGGGCTCGCACTTCTCGATGCGCACACGCAGGTCGAACCAGGCGGCCTGCCCGGTGACGGGGTCGGAGTTGGACAGGCGCCGCCCGCAGGATTCGGGCGGCAGCAGCTCGCTGATCAGGTGGTTCAGCAGGAACCCCTTGCGCGCCTCGCCCGCATCGGGCGCCAGGTTCCAGGCGCCGGCCCGCTTGCCGATGGCGTTCCAGGTCCACACCGTGTCGGGGTTCAGCCCCTCCATCAGCTTGACCTGCACCTTGATGGTGCCGTTGTGGCTGGTGACGCGCACCCAGTCGCCGTCGGCGATGCCCATCCGCCGCCCCGTCACCGCCGCCACGTACAGCTTGTTGGAGCCGAGGATCTGGCGCAGCCAGGCGTTCTGCGACCCCCAGGAGTGGTACATGATCATCGGCCGCTGCGTCAGCGCGTGCAGCGGGAAGGCGTCGGTGTCGACCTTCGCCTCTTCGAAGGGGACGTACCAGACCGGCAGCGGGTCGAACGCCTCCTTCACCCGGGCGCGCAGGTGGTCGGGCGGCTGGACGCTGCCGTGCCCCTCCGCCGCCAGGCGGAACTTCTGCATCGGCTCGGAATAGAGCTGCAGGACGATGGGGTCGGACGAGGCGATGAAGCCCATGTGGACCGCGAACTCAAGATAGTCGCGGTTGGCGAACTTGTAGAATTTCTGGCCCGGCTCCAGGTGGTGGGCCCAGAAGCACTCGTTCTCGACGTAGCGGCGGAGCTGGTCCGGGTTGACCGCGCCGCGCCCGAAGGTCTCCCCTGCCGCGCCGCGCCAGCCGGCCAGCGGGCCGATGCCGGGCGTGCGCTCGTGGTTGACGATGTAGTCGGGATAGCCGCCGGGAAACTTGGGAGATCCGTCCTCGTTGGTCATCCCCGGCAGGCCCAGCCGGGCGCCCAGGTCCAGCAGGACGGTCTGGAAGGCGCGCACGTCCCGATCGGGCTCCACCACCGGCTGGCGGATGGCGTCAGCCGGCCCGTCCGCCTCGCAGATCGGCCGGTCGAGCAGCGAGATGCAGTCCCACCGTTCCAGATAGGTGGTGTCGGGCAGGATCAGGTCGGCGTAGGCCACCATCTCCGAGAAATAGGCGTCGGAATAGATGATGCGGGGGATGCGGTACTCCCCGGTGGCCGGGTCCCTGTCGGTCAGCATCTCCATGACACCCTTGGTGTTCATGGTGCTGTTCCAGCTCATGTTGGCCATGTACATGAACAGCGTGTCGATGGGATAGGGATCGCCCTTCCACGCGTTGGTGATGACCATGTGCATCAGCCCGTGGGAGGACAGGGGCGCCTCCCACGAATAGGCTTTGTCGATGCGGATGGGGGTGCCGTCCGCCTCCACCAGCAGGTCTTCGGGCCCGGTGGTGAAGCCCAGGGGCATGCCGCCCAGCGGCTTGCCCGGCGTCACCGTCTTGCCCGCCGGCTTGGGACCCGGCGGGATGGGCTTGGGGAACGGCGGCTTGAAGCGGAAGCCGCCGGGGCATTCCACCGCCCCCAGCAGCACCTGCAGCAGGTGGATCGCCCGGCAGGTGTGGAACCCGTTGGTGTGGGCGGAGATGCCGCGCATGGCGTGCATGGCGACGGGGCGCCCGATGGTGGTCTCGTGGCGCCGGCCGGCCCAGTCGGTCCACGGGATGTCCAGCTCGATCGCCTCCTCGAAGGCGACGTGGGCCAGCTCCATGGCGATGCGCCGGATGTCGGCGGCCGCCACGCCGCAGCGCTCGGCCACCGCGTCGGGGCTGTACTCGGGCGCCATGTAGCGCTCTGCCAGAAGCTGGAAGGACGTCACGGCTTTGCGCCCGTCGGGCAGCGTGTGGGTGCCCACCAGCGCCGGCATGATGTTGGCCTCGCGGGCGTCGACCAGCGTGCCGGTGGCGTGGTCGTAGCACAGCGGCGCGCCGTCGGCGCCGCGGGCGAACAGGCCGTGATCGGGGTCGCCCGGCGCCCGGATCACCAGCCACGGCGCGTTGGTGTAGCGCACGAGATAGGCGTCGTCGATGCGGTCGGCGTGCAGCAGCTCATGGATCAGCGCCATGACGAACAGGCCGTCGGTGCCGGGGCGGATGCCCACCCATTCGTCGGCCACGGCGGAATAGCCGGTGCGGATCGGGTTGACCGACACGACCTTGGCGCCGCGCGCCTTCAGCTTGCCCAGACCCGTCTTGATGGGGTTGGAATCATGGTCCTCGGCGACGCCGAACAGCAGGAAGTATTTGGCGCGGTCCCAGTCCGGCTCGCCGAACTCCCAGAACGAGCCGCCGATGGTGTACAGCCCGCCCGCCGCCATGTTCACCGAACAGAAGCCGCCGTGGGCGGCGAAGTTGGGCGTGCCGAACTGGTTGGCCCACCAGCCGGTCAGCGACTGGCTCTGGTCGCGGCCGGTGAAGAAGGCCAGCTTCTTCGGGTCGGTGGCGCGGATGCCGCCCAGCCAGTCGGTGGCCAGGGCCAGCGCCTCCTCCCACTCGATCTCCTCGAACTTCGCCTCGCCCCGCTCGCCCACGCGCCTGAGCGGCTTGCGCAGGCGGGCCGGGGAGTAGTGCTGCATGATGCCCGACGAGCCCTTGCCGCACAGCACCCCCTTGTTGGTGGGATGGTTGCGGTTGCCTTCGATGTAGCGGACAAGCCCGTCCTTGAGATGCACCCTGATGCCGCAGCGGCAGGCGCACATATAGCAGGTGGTGTATTTCACCTCGTCGTGGACGACGGGGGACAGGTCGATCCGGCGTTCGCTCAGCATGGTCCTGGCGCTTCCTCTCCGAAGGTTGCCTCCGCTTCACGGAAGGTCGGTTTCGTTCTAGGTGATCGCCTCGATCTCCTCGCGGGACAGGGATCCCGGCACGATGGTCACCGGCACCCGCATTCCCGCGGCGTTCTTGCCGGTCAGATTGCTGACGAGGGGGCCGGGCCCTTCGGCCCCCGTGCCGGCGGCCAGCACCAGGACGGAGATGCTCTTCTCCTCCCGGATCAGACGGATGAGTTCCTCGGCCCGGTTGCCTTCGCGGATGAAGAACATCGGCATCTTGCCGGAGCAGGTCTTGATGCGCTCCGATACGATGCCCAGCGTGATCTCCGCTTCCTCCCGCGCCTCCTGGCGCATGACGTCGCCCACGCCCATCCAGTTGCCGATGTCGGCGGACCCGGTGTCCTCCGGCTCGATCACGTAGAGCAGCGCCACCCGCCCGCCGGTGCGGGCGGCGCGCCGGCAGGCGAACAGGATGGCGACGCCCAGCTCGGGGCTGCTGTCGACCACCACCAGGAACACGCGTTCCCCGGGATCGGGCACGGGCGGGGCGGCCGGAACGTCGTCACCGGCGGGGACGGGGGGGACGGAGGTCATGGTCACACCTTCTTTCGGAAGACGATGCCGGCGAGCCATCCGGCGAGAACCGATACGGCGACGGCAAGGGCGCCGTAGGCGGCGGCGTGCCGGTTGGCGAACCAGTGCACCTGTGCCCCCATGCCGACCTTGCTGACCACCAGCGGCGTCGGCTGGGAGCTGACCACCCGGCCGTCCTTGACCAGATAGATCATCGCCCTGAATTCGCCCACCGGCACGCTGGACGGAAAGCGCAGATCGGCCCGGAACAGGCGTTCGCCGGTGAAGCGGATGCCGGTTTCCTCGAAGTACAGCCCCTGTTCCTGCTTCAGGCGGAACAGTGCCTCCCGGTAGGCAGCGACTTCCGCCGCCGGGGCGGCGGGGTCGGCCGGAGCCGGGCGGATGGCGTCGAAGCCGATGCCGTGGGCCGCGGCTTCCGCGGGGTCCAGGATGTCGCCGGCGGGGCGGCTGGACAGCACCGCATAGAAGCTGGGGACGTCGCGAAAGCGCAGCCCCTCGGTGTTCACCCAGATGCCCATGCGCCGGTCCTTGCGGCGCAGCGTCACGTCGCTGCGCGGGCCGGTGACCACCAGGACGACATCGCCCGCCCCGTCGGTGGCGCCGAACAGCAGGAGGCTGGAGCCGGTGAAGCCGGTGGTGATGGCGATGAGGTGGTCCGACAGGTCGGCAACCACCTCCGATCGCACCGCACCGGCCGGAACCGGGACGAGCAGCAGCGCCGCCAGCGCCGCGACGACCAGGGTCCGCATGGCTCAGTGCCCTCCCTTGGCGGCGAAGGAGTACAGCTCATCCGGTTCGAGCACCAGGCCGAGCGCCATCTTGAAGCAGACCGCCAGCACCACCGCCGCCAGCCCGACGCGAAGCTGCTCCGCCTTCAGCTTGCCCCCCAGCCAGGTGCCGACCTGGGCGCCGATGACGCCGCCCACCAGAAGCTGGAGCGCCAGCAGGACATCGACCGTGTGGTTCTGCCATGCCTGGAGGAACGCGGTGTTGGCGGTGACGAAGATGATCTGGAACAGCGACGTCCCGATCACGACCTTGGTCGGCATGCCGATCAGGTAGATCATGGCGGGGACCATGATGAAGCCGCCGCCCACGCCCATCAGGGCGGAGAGGATGCCGACCAGGAAGCCCACCCCCAGCGGCACGATCGGGCTGATCACCAGCTTGGAGCGGCGGAACGCCATCTTGAAGGGCAGCCGGCGCACCCAGCCGCCGCGCCCGCGCCCGCCCGACGGTGCGGCCACGCTGCCGCCGCCGGCCAGCGCCGCCCGGCTGCGCAGGATTGAGCCCAGGCTTTCGGCGAACATCATCGATCCGACGATGCCCAGCACCACCACATAGAGCAGCGCGATGGTCACGTCGATCTGCCCGATGCCGCGCAGCCAGGTGAAGACCCGCACCCCGACGAACGATCCGGCCAGGCCGCCGATCAGCAGCACCACCCCCATCTGGACGTCCACGTTGCCCTTGCGCCAGTGGGCGAGAACGCCCGACACCGAGGAGCCGACGATCTTCACCGCCTCCGTCCCCACCGCGACGGCCGGGGGCACGCCGATGAAGATCAGCGAGGGCGTCATCAGGAAGCCGCCGCCCACACCGAACATGCCCGTCAGCACGCCGACCCCGGCGCCGAGCAGAACCGGGATCAGGAAGTTCAGCGACATTTCCGCGATCGGCAGATAAATGTGCATCGCCATAGTCTTTCCACGAAGGAGTCCGCACCGGTGGCTTCACGCCCCCGCCCCGTCGGGGTGGAGGCGGCAACGGAGCGGCTTCATCGTCGGCGCCGCAGGCGGCGTCGCCGGCCTGCCGCCGTGCATGCGCAGGATTCCATATTCCGTTTCTCGGATATTAGAACTATCGAATGGACACTTCTTAAAACCGTCCGCCCCCTGAACGCAAGACCCCAATGCGCCGAAGGGCATATCGGCAACAATCCGTCGCGCCCCGCACCGGTGGCTCGCGGAAACGCTGGACATCATATTACGGAACCATCATATTATGGAATACTCATATTGAGGGGTTGCCGAACATGCCTCAATCCACCGTGTCCCAAGGGTTCGTCCACCTGGTGGGCGCCGGTCCCGGCGACCCCGACCTGCTGACCGTCAAGGCGTTGCGCCTGATCCGCAGCGCCGACGTGGTGGTGTTCGACCGGCTGGTGAGCCCCGAGATCCTCGACCTCATCCCCGCCGGGACGACTCGCATCTACGCGGGCAAGGCGCTGAACCGCCACCACATGCCCCAGGATTCCATCAACGAGCTGCTGCTGAACCTCGGCCGCTCGGGGCGCCGGGTGGTCCGCCTGAAGGGCGGCGATCCCTTCGTCTTCGGCCGCGGCAGCGAGGAGGCGGAGCATCTGGCCCGCCACCGCATCCCCTTCGACGTGGTGCCCGGCATCACCGCCGCCGCCGGGTGCAGCGCCTACGCCGGCATTCCCCTGACCCACCGCGGGCTGGCGTCGGGCGTGCGCTTCCTGACCGGCCACATGCGCGAGAACCGGGAGATTCCCTACGACTGGTCGCGAATCGCCGACGCCGACACGACCCTGGTGTTCTACATGGGGCTGGCGACGCTGCCGGAGATCGTGAGCGGCCTGCTGGGCGCCGGGCTGCCGCCCGACACGCCGGCCGCGGCGGTCCGCAACGCCACCACGCCGCAGCAGCGCCGGGTCGTCGCCACGCTCGCCACGCTGCGCGACCGCGTCGCCGCCGCCGGCCTGTCCTCCCCTGCCACCGTCATCATCGGCCGCGTCGTCACCCTGGCCGACACGCTCTCCTGGTTCGTCCCGGCCGGGAACGGGGAGGCGGAGGAGCGGGCGCGCACGGCCTGAGCGTCAGGCCGTCCCCGCCCGCGCGGTCCGGCGGTCAGCCGCCGTCCACGTCCAGCGCTTCGGCTTCCCCCTCGGCGACGTCGGTCCAGCCGTCGGTGAGGGCGCGCAGGCGGGCGATGGCGCGGGCGTCCAGGTCGACGACGGTGAACCGCCGGCCCTCGCGGATGCGCAGGCGCAGCAGCCGCAGTCCGGTGTCGTAGACCACCTCCTGGATCAGCATCTCCTTGCCCCAGGGAAGGGCGACGGTGTCGCGGTCGGCGACGCTCTCGCCGTCGGTCGGTGCGGTCATCGGGAGAAAACCTCGTTGGCTGGCATCAGGCGGCGGAAACGCGGTCGTGGAACCGGGCGCGGTAGACCAGCCGCGTCCGGTCCGGCGCATCCCGGAATCCGGTGCGGTTGTGCAGCACGTTGTTGCACAGCAATCCCTGGCCGGGCGCCATGCGGTGGCGCAGGACCCACGGGCAGCCGCCGTTCAACAGGCCGTTCAGCGCGGCGACGGCGGCGGTGACCGCGGGGTCGTCCTTCCACACCACGTGGCGGACGCGCGCGGTGTAGCGCATGTGCAGCGCCCCGGTCAGCGGGTCGACGGAAAACACCGGGCCGGGCTGGGCCGGACGCGGCGGCTGGCCGGGTTCGGCGTTGGGCGGGATGGTCATGGCGTCGGGCTGCGACAGGGCGGCGATGTGGCCGGGATCGGCATCGCGCAGCGCGATGTAGGCCAGTTCATGGTCGAGCAGCGCGTTCTCCCCGCCCTCCGCCGCATCCTGCACCGTATAGAGGACGAGGCCGCGCACCGGCCGGTGCAGCGGGTTGTAGTAGCCGTCGGTGTGCCAGGACAGCGGCCGGTCGGTGTAGGGGATGTAGGCGCGCCGCGGACCGTCGGCGGCCACCGTCAGCGGCGAGATGCCGTCCTCGTCGGCCAGCATGTTGCTGTCCAGGTCGTCCAGCCCGAACGTCCGCGCGAAGGCGCGCAACCAGTCCCGGGTGCCGTCGGCCACCACGGGGCCGACGAACAGCGCCATGTTGTGGCGGCGGCAGCGCTCCGCCAGGGCGGCGCGTTCGGCCGCCGTGACGGCCCGGGGGTCGGCCAGTTCGACCAGCAGATCGTCCGGCCGTGCGGGCAGGTGCGCCAGCTTGGCGTCGCGCCAGCGCGTGTACGCGGCCGCGTCGTCCGGCGCGAAGGGCCCGCGCGGCGGGCCGGCCGTTTGCGCTGTCACGCCCATCCCCTGTGCCCATTCCCTGGTTGCGGAGAACCGGTGCCGATCATCGCATCGGCACCGGCGTTCCACAAGGGTTCCCTAATGGAAATGGGTGGGATGGCGGATGATCAGCGCTGTTCCAGCCGGCGGGCCCTGGCGTAGGAGTGCAGCGTGGAGGACCGGGCGCCGGAGCGGCAGTACGCGACCACCGGGCGCGGCGACTGCGCCAGGATGTCGGCGAAGCGGTCGACCATCTCCAGCGTCAGCGGGTCCCGCCCGACCGGAATGAAGTGGTATTCCAGGCCGTGCTGCGCCGCCAGCTCGGCGGCGCGGGCGTGGGGAAGCTGCGTCGCCTCCTCCCCGTCGGGGCGGTTGTTGACGATGGTCTTCACGCCCTGGCGCGCCAGGTCGGCGAAGTCCGCCTCCTGAAGCTGTCCGCAGACGTAAACGTTATCTTCGACCCGGGCGAGAGTGGGCATGGGATGTCCTTCGTTTTGCAGGCCCGGTCGGGTCACAGCCGATCCACCGGGATCTTGAGATAGCGCACGCCGTTCGATTCGGGAGGGGGCAGGTGCCCGGCGCGCATATTGACCTGGACCGACGGGACGAGCAACGCCGGCAGATCCAGCGTGCGGTCGCGGGCGGTGCGCATGGTCACGAAATCCGCCTCCGAGATGCCGTCCTTCACGTGGATGTTGGCGCGGCGCTGCTCGGCGACGGTGGTTTCCCAGGCCGGCCCGCGGCCGGCCGGCGGGTAGTCGTGGCAGACGAAGACCCGCGTCGCGTCGGGCAGATCCAGCAGGCGGCGAATCGAACGGAACAGCGTCGCCGCGTCGCCGCCGGGAAAGTCGCAGCGCGCCGTCCCCACGTCGGGCATGAACAGGGTGTCGCCGACGAACAGGGCGTCGCCGATGCGAAAGGCGACGCAGGCCGGCGTGTGTCCGGGGACGTGCAGCACTTCGGCATCCATCGCACCGATGCCGAAGGTGGCACCGTCCTCGAACAGGACGTCGAACTGGCTGCCGTCGGCGGTGAAGGCGGGTTCCGCGTTGAAAACCCCGCCGAAGATGCGCTGCACGTCGCGGATGTGGCTGCCGATGGCGATGCGGCCGCCCAGCTTTTCCTTCAGATAGGGGGCGGCGCTGAGGTGGTCGGCATGGGCGTGCGTCTCCAACAGCCAGTCCACACGCAACCCCTGCGCCTGGATGAAGGCGGCGACCCGGTCGGCCGACTCGGTGCGGCGGCGCCCCGACGCCATGTCGAAGTCCAGCACGGGATCGATGATGGCGCAAGGGCTGCCGGGCCCGCCGTGCACCACATGGGTCACGGTCGCCGTCCGCGGGTCGAAGAAGGATTCTACGATGGGTGTCATGGCGTCTCCCTCCCGGGGTGTTTTATACGTCCCCCGGTCAGGCAATCTATTAGATTCGACTAATGATTCAAGGCGGGCGGCAACGATTTCCCGGGGGGCCGGGCTGGCCGGAGCCGGCGCCGCGCGCCAGATGGTAGGGGCCGCACCGCCGCGGTCCCGTTCCGGAGCACCGATGCCCGCGCCCTCCCTCCTGCTCTTCGCCCACGGCACCTCCGACGGCGCCGGGGCCGCCATTGCCGACTCCCTGGTGGCGGACCTGCGCCGTGCCGGCGGCTTCAGCGCCGTCGAGGCGGCCTTCGCCCTGCAGCCGCCCGCCCCTGCGGCAGCGCTCACCCGCCTGCCGCCGGGACCTGTGGCGGTGATGCCCCTGCTGACCACCGGCGGCTACATCGCCGGAAGCGTGCTGCCGCGGCTCCTGGCCGAGGCGGGGGCGACCGGGCACGCCGTCGACGTGCTGCCGCCGCTGGGCCTCGATACGGAGATCCCGGGCCTGGTCGCCGGCCTGGCGGACGCGGCCATCACCGGGGCGGGGCTCGATCCGCGAACGGTGGCGGTGCTGGTGGCGGGTCACGGCAGTTCGCGCTCCGACGCCTCGGCGCGGGCGACGCGGGGCGTCGCCGCGGCGCTGGCCGGCCGCTACGGCGAGACGGGCACCCTGTTCCTCAGCGAGGCGCCGACCGCCGACGCCTGGCGCACCGTGACCGGCCGCGCCTGCGTGGTCGTCGTTCCCTTCTTCCTGTCGGGCGGCCACCATGAGGATGACGACCTGCCGGCCCTGCTGCGCGCGGGCGGCGGCATACCCGACGGCACGCCCGCGCAGGGGCGCCGGCTGTGGCTGACCCCGTCCGTGGGCCGCCACCCCGCTCTGCCCGACCTGATCCGCCGCCGCGCCCTGGCGCGATTCGCCTGACGCCGGCGCGCCGTCAGCCGCGCAGGGGCCGGACGACCTGCATCGCCACACCGGCCAGCCGGGCGCGGTCGAGGGCGGTCGGACCGCAGTCCGGGTCGGTGGAGACGGGCACCAGGAACGGCGGGTGATAGCGGTAGCCGCACACCCCGTCGTCGCCCACGGTGATCACCACGTCGCCGGCGCGCGGCTCCACCTCGTCCGCGGGCTCCAGCACCACACGGTCGTCGGGCAGGATGCCGGCGGCGTTCAGGGTCCGCGCCCCGACGCGCAGAGCGAACGCCCGGCGCGACACCGGGCGGTCGACCGGCACGCAGGGGCCGCCGTCGCGCAACCGGTCGGCCACGTACACCTCCGCCGCCCGGCGGCCGAGCGCCAGCACGGCGACGGCCTGGTCGCGCTCCAGCACCGGCACGCGGCACAGCCGGGGAAACCGCCTGTCGTCGAGGAAATGCGGCTCCGCCCCGGCGGCGCGCGCCAGACGGCCGATGGTGTCGGTGCCGGGCAGGCTGCCGGTCCGCGGGTCGTGCAGAAAACGGGTCAGGTTGCTGGCCGTCACCCCGGCCGCCTGCGCCCACGCCCGCGCGCTCCAGCCGCGGGCCTCCATCACGCCGGTCATCCAGCGCAGCAACGCCTGCCGTGTCCCGTCCATGCCGCACCTCCCCCCGCCACCGGCGCGGAGAATGGCGGATCAATGCGAAATCGCAAGCCGTTCCTGCGGAGCAACCCGTTCCGGCCGGACACCGATGCGGATTCGCACCAACATCCCGTCAGGATTCCGAATCGCGTTCCAGGTTCTCCACCAGCTTGTCCATCAGCCGCCGGAACTCCTCCCGCTCATCCCCGCTCAGCCCGTCGGTGGCCAGGGCGTTGACCAGCTCGGTCGCCTTCATGACCGGCTCCTCCAGGGCGCGGGCGCGGTCGGTGAGATAGACCAGCGCCCGGCGCCGGTCCCGCGGATCGGGTAACCGGCGGATCAGGTCGTCGCGCTCCATGCGGTTGAGGGTGTTGGCCATGGTGGGCTGCTCCACCTGGACCAGCCGGCACAGCTCGGCCTGGCTGATGCCCTCGCGCTCCCACAGGCACAGCAGGGGCGGGAGCTGTCCGGGGTAGAGCCCGTGGGGCTGGATGCGGCGCTCCAGCGCCCGGATAAAGAGGCGTCCGGCAAAGCTGGCGAGGTATCCGACGGTTTCGGATCGACGCGACGGCATGGGGCGCTCTCCGGCATTTGGTTTTGTCTCGCTTCCATATAACGTTTAAGCCGTCGAGCGCCAGGGTTGCCGTGCTCACGCTTCGATGCCATGTGCCGGCGAGGGATTTGCGCCACGGAGAAGGACCATGTTGATCACCACCACCGATTCCGTCGAAGGCCGCCGGGTCGTCGCCTATCTGGGTGTCGTCACCGGGGAGGCGATTCTCGGCGTCAACGTCTTCCGGGACCTGTTCTCGGGCATACGCGACATCATCGGCGGCCGTGCCGGCGGCTATCAGAACGCCCTGCGCGACGCGCGCGAGGCGGCCTTCGCCGACATGGCCGAGGCGGCGCGGGTGCTGGGCGCCGACGCCATCGTCGCCGTGGACGTGGATTACGAGGTGCTGGGCAAGGAGAACGGCATGCTGATGGTGTCGGTCAACGGCACCGCGGTCCGCCTGGGATAAGCGCCTTCGCCCTCCCGATCATCGGACCGGGAGGGCGAAGGCGGAGCCTTCAGACCTTGTAGGCGATCCGCACGCCGCCCCAGTGGCGCCCGCGCACCATGATGGGGGCGGAGACGTCCTTCATCAGGGCGTAGGTGCCGCCGCCCATGTCGCGGCGGTAGGTCTGCAGCAGGAACGGCTTCACGTTGCGGCCGGCGGCCAGGCCCACGCGGTCGTTGAAGATGCGTCGGTTCCGGCTGTGGGCGGCGTTCCACACGGGATCTCCGGGGCGCTGGGCCTGGTTGAAGCGTGCGTTGTGGGTGGGCAGGTAGCCGTTGGTGTCGACCGCCACGCAGAACACCACACGCTCGTCGCTGCCGGCCACCGGCTCCTGGATCGACGGCAGGACGCGGTCGCAGAATGCGGTGTAACGGGTCATCATCTGCTGCGGGTCGGTTCCCGCGATGGGCTGGTAGTTGCGGTCGAACAGGTCCTGTTCGGCAATCTCGCCGCGTCCGACCGCGTCCTCGAAGGCGGCGGCGATCCTGGCGGCGGCTTCCCGCGCCTTGCGGATGTACGGCGTATCCACCGTCTCCACGTTCAGTTCGGCGGTGATGCCGATCAGGCGCTCGCCCATGCCCAGCAGGTTGTTGATGCGGTCGCGCGCCTGCCCCAGGTTCTCGTTGGAAAGCTGCACGCCAACCGCCAGGTCGGAGATTTCCCGACCCAGCTCGTCGCAGTCGGCGGCGATGTCGGCCGACGCATGGTCGATCTTATCGGTTTCGATGTGCAACTCGTTCATGGCGCGACCGACCGTGTCGATCACCTGGCCGATGGCCGTCGTGCCCTCGTTGACCGCGCGCGCCTTCACGGCGCTGGCGGAGCTTTCCACCATCAGGCGCTGGGCCTGCTCGTTCAGGTACTTCAGCGTGGCGTCGATTTCCGCCGTCGCCTCGCTGGTCTTGGTGGACAGGGCCTTGACCTCGCCCGCCACCACCGCGAAACCCCGCCCCGCCTCGCCCGCGCGCGCCGCCTCGATGGTGGCGTTCAGGGCCAGCAGGTTGGTCTGCTTGGCGATGGCGTAGATTTCCTTGGCGACACGCCCGACCCGGTCCAGCGCCTCGCGCAGGCCGGTGATCTGGGTTTCAATACCGCCCACGGCGGCCACCAGGGCGTGGATGTCCGTCAGCGATTGCTGCACCTGGTCGTGGGAAGACTCCACCTCCCGGCGCGCCCGCTCGGTTACAGTACGGGCAACGGACGACGCCGCAGCAATACGTTGCGTGCTCGACGCCATCTTGGCACCGGTCTCCCGCAATTGCGAGAAGACTTCAGCCTGGCGGTTGATTCGACCACTGACATCTTCAACGTGACCGGCCACGTCGGCTATTTCGATGCCCAGCGTCCCTGCTTCCGCCGCAATATCCGCTATGAGATACGACCGGTTTTCGAACGTGCTGTCCATTGCGTCCGCCGCTTTTTTGTAACCGTTGTATGGAGCGTTTTCTCCCTTTTGTGATTATTGCCGGATTTTTGCAAAATCGCAACACACAGGGGAGGTGAATGACCGCCTCCCCCCTGTAACATTCGCGGCCGGCCCGCACGGACGGCGATCAGGCGGCCGTCCCGGCGCTGACCGGCGGTGCCGCCGCATCGCCGGGCCGTTCATCGTCGCGCAGCACCACGTAGATGGCGGGTATCACCAGCACGGTGAGCAGCGTCGAACTCATCAACCCGAACAGCAGCGAGATGGCCAGCCCCTGGAAGATCGGGTCGGTCAGGATGAAGGCGGCCCCGATCATCGCTGCCAGCGCCGTCAGCAGGATCGGCTTGAAGCGGATCGCCCCGGCCTCGATGACCGCACGGCGGACCGGCACCCCCCGTTCCCGCAGGTGGCGGACGAAGTCCACCAGCAGGATGGAGTTCCGCACGATGATGCCGGCCAGGGCGATGAAGCCGATCATCGAAGTGGCGGTGAACGCCGCCCCGAACATCCAGTGCCCGGCGACGATGCCGATCAGCGTCAGCGGCACCGGCACCAGGATCACCAGGGGCAGCTTGAAGCTGCCGAACTGACCCACCACCAGCAGGTAGATGCCGAGGATGGCCACGGCGAACGCCGCACCCATGTCGCGGAAGGTGACGTAGGTGATCTCCCACTCCCCGTCCCACAGCAGCGAGACGACGGACTCGTCCTCCGGCTGGCCGTACAGGCTGATCGCGGGCGGACCGTCCAGACCGAAGCGGGACCAGTCCATGGCCCCGATGCGCTCGGTCACCGCCAGCATGCCGTAGATCGGCGCCTCGTAGGCGCCGGCCAGCTCGCCCATCACCATCTCGGCGAAGCGGCCGTCGCGGCGGAACAGCGGGAAGGACGCCGGTTCCCGGGTGACGCGGACGAGGTCGCCCAGCTCCGCCGTGCCGTCGCGCCCCGGCACCGGCGTGGCCATCAGCCGCTCGCTGAGGTGCAGGTCGGATTCCGGCAGCCGCACCGCGATCTCCACGGGGTCAAGCCCGGCGCCGCGGTGGGAGTAGCCCACCGGCACGCCCCCCATCAGGGCGCGCAAGGTGTCGTAGACCGCCTCCTCCTCGACCCCGAAGAACTCCAGGTTGTCCTGGTTGAGGGCGAAGCGCAGCCGCTCCGCCGGCCGGCCGAAACTGTCGTCGGTATCGACGACGAAGGGCACCGCTTCGAAGGCCGCGCGCACCTGCGCCGCCACGGCGCGGCGGGTTTCCGCGTCGGGGCCGTACACCTCCGCCAGCAGGGTGGCCAGCACCGGCGGCCCCGGCGGCACCTCGACCACCTTCACCGCCGTGCCCTCGGGGAAGGACAGGGCTGCCAGCCGCTCCCGCACCTCCAGCGCCACCGTATGGCCCGCGCGGGCGCGGTCGTGCCGGGGGGCCAGGTTGACCTGAAGGTCGCCCAGCTCCGGCTGGTCGCGCAGGTAGTAGTGGCGCACCAGCCCGTTGAAGGTGAAGGGCGCGGAGGTGCCGGCGTAGACCTGGATGTGGGCCAGCTCCGGCAGGTCGGCCAGGGCGCGGGCGGCGGCGAGCAGGGCCCGCTCGGTGTCCTCCACCGACGCGCCTTCGGGCAGGTCCATCACCACCTGCAGTTCCGACTTGTCGTCGAAGGGCAGAAGCTTGACCGCGACGTCGCGGGTGTAGAATGGCACCATGGACACCAGGGTGGCCACGCCGACCGTCAGAAGAAACAGCCATGCCCGCGCCCGGGTCGCCACCAGCGGCGTCGCCACCGCGCGGTAGGCGCCGGCCAGCCAGCCCCCGGACCCGTGCCCGTCATGGCCGTCATGGCCGGCGGGACTGTCGCGACCGCCGTGGCCGGCGGGGCCCGTCTCTCCGGCACCGCCGCCGGGGCGCAGCTTCACCATCAGCCAGGGCGTCAGCACCATGGCGACGAAGAAGCTGAACAGCATGGCCGCCGACGCGTTGGCCGGGATGGGGCTCATGTACGGACCCATCAGACCGGACACGAACATCATCGGCAGCAGCGCCGCGATCACCGTCAGGGTGGCGATGATGGTGGGATTGCCGACCTCGGCCACCGCCTCGATGGCGGCGCGCACGCGCGGGCGGCCGTCGTTCATGGACCAGTGGCGGTCGATGTTCTCCACCACCACGATGGCGTCGTCCACCAGGATGCCGATGGAGAAGATCAGGGCGAACAGGCTGACGCGGTTGATGGTGTACCCCATCAGCCACGAGGCGAAGAGGGTGAGCAGGATGGTGGTGGGGATGACCACGAAGGTCACCACCCCCTCGCGCCAGCCGATGGCGGCGGTGACCAGGATGACGATGGACACCGTGGCCAGCGCCAGGTGGAACAGCAGCTCGTTGGCCTTCTCGTTGGCCGTCTCGCCGTAGTTGCGGGTGACCACCACCTCCACCTCCGCCGGCAGCAGGCGGTGGCGCACCAGTTCCAGCCGGTCCAGCACCGCCCCGGCGATGGTGACGGCGTTGGCCCCGGCCCGCTTGGCCAGCGCCAGGGTGACCGCCGGCACGGCGGTCAGCCCGCCCTGCCCATCCGGCACCATGTGCCAGACCCGCCGGTCCGGCGGGGCCGCCCCGACCACCACGTTGGCCACGTCCTTCACATAGACCGGCCGGCCGTCGCGGGCGGTGAGCAGCAGCAGGCCGATGTCGGGCACGCCCTGCAGGGTCTGGCCGGCCACGGCGGTGCGCATCCCGCCGTCCGCCCGCACCGGGCCCAGCACGAAGGAGCGGTTGGCGTTGGCCACCTTGTCGACGAGCTGGTTGAGGGTGATGCCGTACAGGGAGAGGCGTTCCGGATCCGGCTCGACGCGGATCTGGTCGGGCCGGCCGCCGACCGTGTAGGTCAGGCCCACGTCGTCGACCTTGATCAGTTCCGACAGAAGCTCGTCGGCGACGGCGTGCAGCGCGTTGTCGTCCCAGCGCGCCGCCGCGTCGGGCCGGGGGGCCAGGGTCAGCGTCAGGATGGCCACGTCGTTGATGCCGCGCCCGACGATCAGCGGTTCGGGAATGCCCAGCGGGATGCGGCCCATGTTGGCGCGGATCTTCTCGTGCACCCGCAGGATGGCGTCGTCGGAGTCCGTGCCGACGTCGAAGCGCGCGGTGACGATGACGCGGTCGTCGGAGGTCTGGCTGTAGGTGTGTTCGACGGCGTCGATGCCCTTGACGATCTCTTCCAGGGGCTTGGTGACCAGTTCGACCGCGTCCTCCGCCTTCAGCCCGTCGGCCCGGACGTGGATGTCCACCATGGGGACGGAGATCTGCGGCTCCTCCTCGCGCGCCAGGCCGTTCAGGGCGACCAGCCCCACCACGATGGAGGCGAGCAGCAGCAGCGGCGTCAGCGGCGAGCGGATGAAGGTGCGCGTCAGCACACCGGACAGGCCCGGGGACATGGCGGTCTCCTTCTTCAGGGTCGTTACGGACGGACCACGACGTCACCGGGCCGCAACCCGGACAGGATCTCCACCCCGCCGACGCCGCCGGGGGTGGCCGGCAGCGCCCGGCCGGTCTGCACGACGGTGCGGGTGCCGTCGTCCAGCGTCACCATCTCCAGCCCGAACCGGCGCTCCACATACCCCTCCGGCAGCACCAGCGCCGGCCGCGTCCCGGTGGCCACGAAGACCCGCACCCGCTCGCCGACGAAGTAGTCGCCAAGGCCGGCGACCTCCACGTCGGCCACCACGCTGCCCCGCTCCAGCTCCGGATAGACCCGATGGACGGTGCCGGCGCCCAGGTGCTCCGCCCCGCCGTCCGGCCCGCCGCCGAGGCCCCGCGCACCGACCAGCACCGCATCGCCGGCGCGGATGAAGCGGGCGTGGCGTTCCGGCAGGTGCAGGCGCAGCACGTAACGGTCGGTGGCGATGACCGCAACCGGCTCGCCCGCCATCACCACGCTGCCTTCCACCACCTTGACCGCGAGCACCCGCCCGTCCGACGGCGCCGGCACCGCCCCCTCGGCAAGCTGCTGTTCGAGCACCGACCGCTCCGCCTGCGCGGCGGCGACCTGGGCCACCAGCACGTCCAGCGCGGTCTGCGCATCGTCCAGCCGGGCCTGTGACCCGGTGCCGCTGGCGCGCAGGGAGCGGGCCCGCTCCATCTCCACCTCGGCCTGGCGGCGCTGGGCGTCGAGGGACCGCAGCCGGGCGTCCAGGGCCGTGAGCTGCAGGGTCAGCTTGGGGTCCTCAACGGTGGCGAGCACCCGCCCGCCCTCCACCCGGTCCCCCTCCACCACGTCGAGCGCGCGGACGGTGCCGGTGATTCGCGCTCGCGCCGTCGCCTGGCGCACGCTTTCCACCGTGGCGAAGACGGCCTTCAGGTCGTCGACGTCACGGCGCTCCACGGTGGCGCGACCCTCGGCGGCGGCGGCATGCCCCGGTACGAGGGCGAGCGCCAGGGCCATCAGCAGGGCCAGTGCCGGGGCACCGGACAGGGGTCGGAACGGGACGGTGGGGTCGGTCATCTCGAAGCTCCCTCGAGCGGAGGGTCAGGGTTTCCGCTTGACCCATATATTCATTGTTGCTAATTTAGCAAGCATGAATATCGCGGAGCTGGAACGCAACGCCTGGAAGGCGGCTCGGCTTCTGAGGGCGATGGGCAACGAACGCCGCCTGATGATCCTCTGCCAACTGGAGGCCGGCGAAAAGACGGTGGGCGAATTGGCCGCACTCGTCGGGCTGAGCCAATCGGCCCTGTCGCAGCACCTGGCACGGCTCAGGGCGGACGGGCTGGTGGCGACACGCCGGACGGCGCGGACCATCCACTATTCGCTGGCCAGCACGGACGTGGAGGCGCTGATCGGCGTTCTCTCCGGCCTTTACTGCGTGCCGGCCCCCGGCTCCGCCGATGACACCCCCTGACTCCGGAGTCCCTGCCCCATGTCAATCGACCGCATCATGTTCGCCTTCGCCGGGACCATGATCCTGCTCAGCGTCGCACTGTCGCAGGTGCACAGCGTCTACTGGCTCTACCTGACCGCCTTCGTCGGCCTGAACATGCTGCAGGCCGCCTTCACCGGCTTCTGCCCGGCGGCGATGATCCTGAAGAAGCTGGGCGCCAAGCCGGGCGTGGCGTTCAACTAAGCAGCACCCTGCACCGCCCGCAGGCCGGCGATGAACGCGTCGATCTGGCCGTCCAGGGCTTCGGCCTGACGGGCCAGATCGGCCGTGGCGGCGGCAATGCCGTTGACCGCCGCGTCGGTCTGCTCGGCGGCGCGGTGCACCGTGCCGATCGCCGCGGTGACGGCCCCGGCACCCGACGCCGCCTCGCCCGCGCTGCGGGTGATGTCGGCGGTCACGCTCGTCTGCTGCTGCACCGCCCCGGCCACCGCCGCCGACGTCTGCCCGATCCGGCCGATGGTGTCGCCGATGGCGCGCAGGGCCGTGCCGGCATCGTCGGCGACGGCGCGCATGCGGCGGACATGGGTGGCGATTTCCGCGGTGGCGAGGGCCGTCCGGTTGGCCAGTCCCTTGACCTCGTTGGCGACGACGGCGAAGCCCCTGCCCGCCTCGCCGGCCCTTGCGGCCTCGATGGTCGCGTTCAGCGCCAGCAGGTTGGTACGGGCGGCGATCTCCTCGATCAGTTCCACCACGTCACCGATGCGCCCGGCCGCCTCCGACAGTTCGGCGACGGTGCCGTCGGTGCGCCCGGCCAGCGCCGCGGCGTCGCCCGTGATGGCGGTGGCGGCCACGGTTTGCCGGTCCACCTCTCCGAAGGACGCGTGGAGCCGGTCGGCGGCGGCGGCCACCGCCTGCGCGCTGGACATCGCCTGCCGGGCGCCCGCCGCCGCGGTCATGGCGTCGTGGACGGCGGCCCCCGCGTTGTCGGCAAGACGCGCGGCGTTGTCACGCAGGCGGGCGACGGCGCCGCTCACCGTCCGGTGGACGCCGCGGACGTTCTCCTCCGCGAAGCGGATGGCCTCGTCGTCGCGGGCGCGCATCTGCTCCAGCGCGCCGCTGATGGTGGCGGCATGACGGGCGAAGTCGCCGCGCAGGCCGGTGGCCAGGATGGTGCGGTGGTAGCGCCGGGCGCAGGCGCTCTGCATGGCCGCGTCGGCCTCCTTGCAAAACGCCTCCGTCAGGTCGAGCAGGCGGTTGATGTTGCGCAGCAGGCGCCCGATGTCGCCATGGCCGCGGATGCCGAGCACCCGCGCCGAGAGATCGCCGCGCGCCGCCGCCTCGCAGACGGCCGCGGCCCGGGCGATGCTCCGCCCGGTGCGGCGCAGGGCCAGCAGGGCGCCGGCCAGCACCCCCAGCACGACCACGGCCGGCACCGCCGACAGCCAGTCCTGCCGCGCCACGGCGATCAGCACCAGCGCGCCGGCCGGGGCAACGCCGCACCACAGCGCGAGGACGGCCCTAGAGACCGAGGACAAACCGGTCATAACCCATGCCCTCCCCTTGCAGCACCTCGTCAAGCAGGCGGGCGGAGGCGGCCATGCCCGCCTCGCCGTCCCCCGCGGCGATCTCAGCCGCTCGCAACCGGCCATAAAGGGCGTCGACACGCTCAACCGCCGCGCGCCGGGGGGCCCGGCGGCTGGAGTGGTAGCCGGCGATCGTGCCGTCCGCCGCCAGGTTCGGCGTCACGTGGGCGAGCACCCAGTAATGGTCGCCGTTGCTGGCGCGGTTGTTGACATAGGCGAAGATCTCCCGTCCCTCCCGCACCGTCCGCCACATCAGGCGGAAGACCGTGCGGGGCATGGCGGGATGGCGGATGATGTTGTGGGGCCGGCCGATGAGGTCATCCTCGGTGTAACCGGCCACCATGAGGAAGACGTCGTTGACGTAGGTGAGGCGGCCCTGCGGATCGGTCTTGCTGACGATGATCTCGTCGGGCGGAAAGGTCCGCTCCCGGCCGCTCAGGCTCAGCGCGGTTGGCTTCAAGGTCCGCTCCCTTCGGCGTTCGAGCACCAATGAAGAGCAGCGACCTAGCAGGAAGCGTGCCATAACCCGGAAACGGCTTGAATGCGGGATTCCCGATCCGTCACGCCCTCCGGATCGACAGGGCATTGTCACACCGACGACAGAACGGCGGTCGCCTTGGTCCGGTATCCGACACGGGAAGCCCCCGTCAGCGCAGCGCGCCGATGCGGTTGTCGAGCCGTTCGTCCTGCAAACCGGCGGGTTCCTGGTGGATCAGCACCTCGCAACTGGGGAAGGCGCCCACCAGCGTGCGCTCGATGGCATCGGCGATGTCATGGGCCTGGACCACGCTGATGAGGGGATCGACCTCCAGGTGGAACTCGATGAAGATCCCGGTTCCGGTGCTGCGGGTGCGCAGGTCGTGAAGGCCCAGCGCGCCGTCGTGGGCCAGCACCATGGCGGCGATGCGGTCACGCTCCGCGCCCTCCAGTTCACGGTCCATCAGCACCGCAAGCGCCTGCCGCGCCACCCCCCGCGCGCCGTGCAGCAGGAAGGCGGCGATGGCCAGGCCGGCCAGCGGGTCGATGGCGGCGACCCCGGTCAGCATGGTCAACAGGAGCGCCGCGATCACCGCCGAGTTCATCAGCAGGTCGCCGGCGTAGTGCAGGCGGTCGGCACCGATGGCGATCGACCCGGTCCGCGCCACCACGTGCCGCTGAAAGGTGATGAGGCCGAAGGTGAGCACGATGGACAGCACCATCACGGCGATGCCCACTCCGCCCTGCGAGATCGGTTCGGGATAGATCAGGCGGCGGACCGCCTCGATCGACAGGAACAGGGCGGACCCGCTGATGAACGCCGCCTGGGCCAGGGCGGCCAGCGCCTCCGCCTTGCCGTGGCCGTAGCGGTGCATCAGGTCGGGCGGCTTCAGGGCGTGGCGGACCGCGAGCAGGGTCACCAGGGAGGCCAGCAGGTCGGTCGAGGAATCGATCAGCGACGACAGGATGCTGACCGATTCGGTGATCAGATAGGCGCCGAGCTTGGCGATGATCAGCGCCAGCGCCACCGACACGCTGGCGTAGGTGGCGCGGCGGCGCAGCCGTTCGATCGCGCCGGCGTCGTGGGTCACCCCCGCTCCTTTCCGGTTTTCCGCCACGCTGCGTGCTCCGTCGTCAGGGGAAGAGGCGTTCGGTGGTCCAGCCGTCCGGTGCCGCCGGGTCGCGCACGTACAGGATGCGCTCGTGCAGGCGGAAGGGCTTGTCGGTCCAGAACTCGATCCGACGCGGCACGATGCGGAACCCGGTCCAATGGGGCGGGCGCGGCACCGTGCCGACGGCGAACCGTGCGACGTACTGCGCCACCCGCTTCTCCAGGTCCCAGCGCCCCTCCATGGGGCGCGATTGCTGCGACGCCCAGGCGCCGATGCGGCTGTCGCGGTGTCGGCTGGCGAAATAGGCGTCGGCCTCGGCGTCGCTGACCCGTTCCGCCGCACCCTCGACCCGCACCTGCCGCTTCAGCGACTTCCAGTGAAAGCACAGCGCCGCGTTGGGGTTGGCGCCGAGCTGCTCGCCCTTGCGGCTTTCGGTGTTGGTGTAGAAGACGAAGCCGGCAGCATCGAACCCCTTGAGCAGCACCATGCGCACGGACGGCAAGCCGGCGGCATCGGCCGTGGCCAGCGCCATGGCGTTGGGATCGTTGGGCTCGCTGCGTTCCGCCTCGGCCATCCAGGCGGCGAACAGTGCAAAGGGGTCTTCCGTCGCGTCGGCCATGGTCGCCATCATTCCGTCGTCGTTGCCCGCGCCGAACACCGCGCGCCGCGGCGTCGTCGCAATTCACAGATAGCACAGGTTGGACTATACCGGTGGTTCAAGGCGCGCACGGCAGACGCGCCCCCGGATTCCGTCTCCTGAGGCTCGCACGATGATCACCAAACCCTACGTCGTTACCGCCCTCGCGGCGGCCCTCCTGCTCGCCGGCTGCCAGTCCGCTCCCAAGGAGACGGCGGGCACCGTCAGCGGCGCCATCGTCGGCGGCGTCATCGGCTCCCAGTTCGGGGGCGGGACCGGCCAGCTCGTCGCGACGGGCGTCGGCACGCTGCTCGGCGCCTACATCGGCAAGGAGATCGGCGCCTCCCTCGACCGCGCCGACCAGACCTACGCCACCCAGGCGGCGCAGCGCGCCTATGCCGCACCGGTGGGCCAGCAGATCGCCTGGAACAACCCCCAGACGGGCCATTCCGGCACCGTCACCTCGACGCGCGACGGCTACAGCAACCGTGGCGAGTACTGCCGGGAGTACCAGCAGACGGTGACCGTTGGCGGCCGCACGGAGATGGCGTTCGGAACCGCTTGCAAACAGCCGGACGGTACGTGGAAGATCATGAATTGACGTTCCTTCAGCCTGCGAGCCCCACGTAGCGGGGCGGGATGGATTTGCTTCGTGGCCACCATGCGCGACCCCTACCACGTTCTCGGCGTTCAGCGGACGGCCGGCGCCGAGGAGATCAAGAAGGCCTATCGCAAGCTTGCCAAGGAATACCATCCCGACCTGAAGCCCGGGCACGCCGGCAACGAGGAACGGTTCAAGGAGATCTCGGCCGCCTACACCCTGCTGTCCGACCCGGCCAAGCGGGCCCGGTTCGATCGCGGCGAGATCGATGCCGACGGCGGCGAGCGTCCCTTCAGCCACCGGTCCCACGGGCCGCGAACCCGCGGGGCCGGAGCCGGGGCCGGAGCGGACGATGCCGGCTTCGGCTTCGGCGACGACTGGTTCTCGGACCTGTTCGGACGCCGGCGCGGCGGCGCGGCGGGGACCAAATCCACCGGCGGGCGCACCGGTGCCGCGGGCGACGGGACGGCGTCCGGCCCCAAGGCCCGCGGCACCGACATCGCCTATTCCGTGACCGTCTCGTTCCTGGAAGCGGCGGTCGGCGCCAAGCGGCGAATCAGCCTGTCCAACGGCAAGAGCCTGGACGTCACCATCCCGCCGGGCACCGAGGACGAGCAGAAGCTGCGCCTGAAGGGCCAGGGGCTGGGTGGGATGGGCGGAGCCGCGGCGGGCGACGCCATCATCGAGGTGCACGTCGAACCCCATCCCCACTTCACCCGCCAGGACGGCGACATCCACCTGGAGTTGCCGGTGACCCTGAACGAGGCGATCCTGGGCGCCACCATCCGCGTTCCCACGGTCGCCGGGACCGTGGCGGTGAAGGTGCCGCCGGGGTCCAACACCGGCTCCGTCCTGCGTCTGCGCGGCAAGGGAGTGGTGTCCCAGAAGACCAAGCAGACCGGCGACCAGTACGTGAAGCTGAAGGTGATGCTGCCCGAGCCGCCCGACGCCGAACTGGTCAAGTTCATGGAGGAATGGGCGGTCAAGCGCAGCTACGACGTGCGCAAGAAGGCCGGGCTGGAGTAGGCGATCGCGGCGATCAGAGGATCGTGTGCTCCACCAGGATCTTGACACCGATGGCGATCAGGCCGAGGCCGCCGATCAGTTCGGCGCGGCGGCCCAGTGCGGGCCCGGCGGCGCGGCCCACCAGAACGCCGCCCGCCGCCATGCCGAAGGTCACCGCACCGATCAGCAGGCACACCGCCAGGATGTCCACCTCCACCACCGCCAGCGAGACCCCGACGGCGGCCGCGTCGATGCTGGTGGCAAACGCCGTGCAGAACAGGGCCGCGTAGCCGGGCTCGGCGCGGCGCGGCGCGTCGGCGCCATCCTCGTCGAGGCTCTCCATCACCATCTTGCCGCCCACCGCCAGCAGCAGCAGGAAGGCGATCCAGTGGTCGACCGCGTGGACGGCGGCGGCGAAGGTCAGCCCCAGCGCGAAGCCGATCAGCGGGGTGGCGAGTTGCACCGCCCCGAACACGGCCCCCACGCGCACCGCCGCCAGGATGCCGGGCCGCCGCAACACCGCGCCCGTCCCCAGCGCCGCGGCGAAGGAGTCCATCGATAGGCTCATGGCCAGGAGGAGTGCGGTGGCAAGCGTCATGGAGGCGGGTCCGGAAAAAGTGTGCGCACGCTAACAGAGCACCGGTGGCCCTTCAACCCGCAGCGACCGTTTGCCCCACCCCGTTCGGTTTCGCCGGCCACCCCCCGGAGGCGCAGCGCCGGGCGGAGGCTTCGCATACTTCTTTCGTTGGTGTAAAAAGCGTCACTGTCCTTCGGAATCCGCCCGAGAGCACACCCATGCGACACCTCCGCGCCCCGAGCCTGACGGCCCTCCGCGCCCCGAGCCTGACGGCCCTCCTCGCCACCCTGGCGCTGGCGGCCTGCCAGACGCCGCCCGACGCCCCGCCCGCTCCGGCCGCGCAGCCCGCCGCCGTACCCGCGGCGCCCGAGGAGCCGACCCGCGTGCTGGGCGAGCGCAACGACTGGGTGATCGAGTTCCACGAGGCCGGCGCCGACGGCCGCCCCTTCTGCAAGGCATGGCGGCCCGGCGTGCGCGGGGCGCGGCTGGTGTTCGTCGCCGGCGCCGAGGACTCCGGCTTCCGCCTGTCCGGCGTGGGACCGCGTCGGCCGACGGACGGCCCCTTGCGCCTTCAGGCGGTGTTCGACGATGGCGAACGGGTCGCCTTCCGGGCCCTGGTGGAACCGGGCCCGTCGCTGACGGTCAGCTTTCCCACCGCCCGCTACGACGACGAGGTTCACGCCTTCGCACGCGCCCTGCGGGTCGAGTTCCGCGGCCCCGGCGGCGCCCTCGCCGGCTTCGACCTGACCGGCACCAACTGGGCGCTCAACGCCCTGGACGAGTGCCGGCGCCTGCACGCCGGCACCTGACGTCCGCCGGCTCAGCCCGCCGCCAGACGGTCCTTCAGGAAGGCGACGGTGCGCTGCCACGCCAGCGTGGCGGCGGCCTCGTCGTAGCGCTCGGCGGAGGTGTCGTTGTTGAAGGCGTGATTGACGCCCTCGTACATGTGCAGCGTGTGGTCGACGCCGGCGGCCTTCAGCGCGGTCTCATAGGCCGGCACGCCGGCGTTGATGCGCTCGTCCAGCCCGGCGTAGTGCAGCAGCAGCGGTGCCTTGATGGACGCCGCCTGCGCCGGTTCGGGGGATGGGCCGTAATAGACCACACCGGCGTCCAGGCCCGGTTCGGCGACGGCAAGCTGGTTGACCATGCCGCCGCCCCAGCAGAACCCCACGGCGCCGACCTTGCCGTTGCCCCCGTCATGGCCTTCGAGGAACGCCGTCATCGCCCGGAGGTCGGCCACCACCGCATCGCGCTGAAGCTGGCCGATCAGATCGCGCGCCCGGTCGGGGTCGTCGGGGGTGCCGCCCAGCGGCGTCAGCAGATCGGGGGCCAGCGCCAGGAAACCGTCCCTGGCAAAGCGCCGGGCGACGTCCCGGATGTGCGGGTTGAGGCCGCGGTTCTCGTGGATAACGATCACCGCCGGCGACCGGCCGCCGCCCGCGGGCCGCGCGAGGTAGCCCCGCAGGGTCCCGGCGCCGCCGGGATGGTCGATCATCCCCGCCGTGATGGCCGGATCGTCTTCGGCCACCATCGCCGCCATGGCGTAGTTCGGCTCGATCACCCGCAACACCGCCGGCACCGCCGCCGCACCGCCGACCAGGACGGTGAGCCGCTCCAGGAACACCCGCCGCGGCAGCGGCTTGTGGGTGTACTCGTCGTAGAGGTCGATGATCCGCTGGTCCATTGTTCACCCTCCCGGTCGATCATTGTGCCGGAGAGTGTGCCGCGGACCGCCGCCGCGCACCATTCGCAATTGCGTGAGCGGCGGCCGCACCACCCTATCGGTGCTCGACCAGCACCCCGTCGCGCAGCTCCAGCACCCGGTCCATGCGCTTGGCCAGGTCGAGGTTGTGGGTGGCCACCAGGGCGCCGACGCGTTCGCGCCGCACCAGGTCGGTCAGCAGGCCGAACACCGCCTCGGCGGTGTGGGGATCGAGGTTTCCGGTGGGCTCGTCGGCGATCAGCAGACCGGGCCGGTTGGCCAGGGCGCGGGCAATGGCGACGCGCTGCTGCTCGCCGCCCGACAGGCGGGCCGGGCGGTGGCCGGCGCGGGCCGCCAGCCCGACGGCCGCCAGCAGTTCTCCGGCCCGCACCGCCGCCTGCCCCCGGGTGACGCCGGCGACCATCTGGGGCAGCACGATGTTCTCCAGCGCCGAGAACTCGGGCAGCAGGTGGTGGAACTGATAGACGAAGCCGATGCAGCGGCGGCGCAGCGCCGTGCGCTTGTCGTCGTCGAGGCGGGCCGCGTCGGTGCCGCCGATGCGCACCGATCCGCCGTCCGGCCGCTCCAGCAGACCGGCGATGTGCAGAAGGGTCGACTTCCCCGCCCCCGACGGGCCGACCAGCCCGACCAGTTCCCCCGGCCGCACGGCCAGGGCGGCGCCGCGCAGCACCTCCAGCCTGGTGCCCGCCTGCTCGAACACCCGCACCACGCCGGACAGCTCCAGCATCGCTGCCTCACTCATAGCGCAGGGCCTCCACCGGGTCGAGGCGGGCCGCCCGCCAGGACGGGTAGAGGGTGGCGCCGATCGACAGGGCCAGGGCCATGGCCGCCACCTGCACCACCTCGCCCCAGTCGATCTTCGCCGGAAGCTGCGACAGGAAATAGATCTCGGCCGAGAAGAGTTCGGTGCCCGACAGGGTCTGGATGAACTGCCGGATGCTCTCGATGTTCAGGGCGAAGGCAATGCCCAGCCCCAGGCCGGCCACCGTGCCGACGACGCCGATGGAGGCGCCGGACAGGAAGAAGATGCGCATGATCATGCCGCGCGTCGCTCCCATGGTGCGCAGGATGGCGATGTCGCGGCCCTTGTCCTTCACCAGCATGATCATCGAGGAGATGATGTTGAACGCGGCGACCATGATGATCAGGGACAGGATCAGGAACATCACGTTCCGCTCCACCTGCAACGCCGTGTAGAAGCTGGCGTTCGACTGCTGCCAGTCGATGACGCGGCCGATCCCCGCGACCGTCGGCAGGATGGCGGAGCGCGCCGCGGCGATCTGCGTCGGGTCGCGGACGAACACCTCCAGCGAGGTGACGGCATCCTCACCGGTGCGGAAGAAGATCTGCGCCTGGTCGAGCGGCATGAACACGAAGGCGTTGTCGTATTCGAACATGCCCACGTCGAAGATGGCGCCGATGGGAAAGCTGCGCATGCGCGGCACCGTGCCGAAGGCGGTGGCGTTGCCCTGCGGCGCGATCAGCGTCAACTGGTCGCCCACCGACAGACCCAGGCGCTGGGCCATGCGGATGCCGATGGCGATGCGGTCCTCGTCATAGGCGCCGACGGAGCCCAGCACAATGGCCGACGCCAGAGTCGACCGGTCGCGGAAATCCTCGGGACGCACGCCCCGCACGACGGCGCCCGAGGCGGTGCCGCGCACCGACACCAGCGCCTGCCCCTCCACCGTCGGCGTCACCTGCACCACGCCGGGGGCGGCGCGCAACCGGTCCGCCAGCGTGTCGAAATCGTCCAGCGGCCCGCCCTGCGCCGAATAGACGTTGAGGTGGCCGTTGAGCCCCAGCACCCGGCCCAGCAGCTCCGCCCGGAAGCCGTTCATCACCGCCATCACGATGATCAGGGTCGCCACCCCCAGCGCGATGCCGAGCAGCGAGAACCCCGCGATGACGGAGATGAACCCCTCCTGCCGGCGGGCGCGCAGGTAGCGCATCGCCACCATGCGTTCGAAAGCGGAAAAGATCATGGGGGCTGGGTCCGGGACGGAACGACGGGAAGCGTGGTCCGCACCATAGGGGCCGATGGTGGCAAAAGAAAGGGAGCACTGCCGCCGCGGCCGGCCGGGCGCTCAACCGGTGCCGGCCGCGGGGTCGCAGGATCAGGCGATCAGCTTCGCCAGCGCCGCCTCGACGGACAGCTCCTCGCGCGCACCGGTGGCGCGGCGCTTCAGCTCCACCGTGCCGTTCTTCAGGCCGCGGGGGCCGACCACGAGGTGCCAGGGCAGGCCGATCAGGTCCATGTCGGCGAACTTCACGCCCGGCCGCTCGTCCCGGTCGTCGTACAGCACGTCGACGCCGGATGCCCCCAGCCCGGCGTAGAGGTCGCCGCACACCCGGTCGGTTTCCGCGTCGCCGGGCTTCAGGTTGATCAGCCCGACCTTGAAGGGCGCCACCGCGTCCGGCCAGATGATGCCGTTCTCGTCGTGGCTGGCCTCGATGATGGCGGCCACCAGCCGCGACACGCCGATGCCGTAGCTGCCCATCTCCACGAGCACGGGCTCGCCGTCCGGGCCGGCGACGGCGGCGTTCATGGGCTTGGAATACTTGGTGCCGAAGTAGAAGATGTGGCCGACCTCGATGCCGCGGGCGGACACCAGGTCCTTGGGCGTCGAGGGGTCGTCGGCGTCGTGCTTCTCGTCGGTCGCGGCGTAGATCGACGTGAAGCGGTCGAAGAACGCCTGCAGATCGTCGCCGTGATTCGGCGCTTCGGCGAGGACGTCGAGGTCGAGCCACTGCTTGTCGCAGAACACGCCGCTTTCGCCCGTCTCGGCCAGAATGATGAACTCGTGGCTGAGATCGCCGCCGATGGGGCCGGTGTCGGCGCGCATGGGGATCGCCTTCAGCCCCATGCGGGCGAAGGTGCGCAGATAGGCCAGGAACATGGCCTGATAGGACCGCTTGGCCCCGGCCGCGTCGATATCGAAGGAATAGGCGTCCTTCATCAGGAACTCGCGGCCGCGCATGACCCCGAAGCGGGGGCGGATCTCGTCCCGGAACTTCCACTGGATGTGGTAGAGGTTGAGGGGAAGCTGCCGGTAGCTCTTCACGAAGGTGCGGAAGATGTCGGTGATCATCTCCTCGTTCGTGGGACCGTAGAGCATCTCGCGCTCATGACGGTCGGTGATGCGCAGCATCTCCTTGCCGTAATCGTCATAACGCCCGCTCTCCCGCCACAGATCGGCCGACTGGATGGTCGGCATCAGCACCTCCTGGGCACCGGCGGCGTCCTGCTCCTCGCGCACGATCTGCTCGATCCGGCGCAGCACCCGCCAGCCCAGCGGCAGCCAGGAATAGATCCCGGCGCTGGTCTGCCGGATCATGCCGGCCCGCAGCATCAGCCGGTGCGAGACGATCTGCGCCTCGGTGGGGGTTTCCTTCAGGGTCGGCAGGAAAAAGGCGGACATCCGCATGGGGTGCACTCTCGCTGGGTCGGGGCCGGAACGATGCCGGTGCAACGGAAAGCCGGACTTTAGGAAGGAGTGGCCGCCGTGTCCACCGCGGTTCACCGTCGCGGGCCGCACAGAGCGTAGAGGCGGTCGGCGTCGGCGCCGCCCAGCGGCTGGCCGTTGAAGCTGAGCCGCCCGCCCTCGACCACCAGCCGGCCGATCTCGGTCCCCGGCGGCAGGACGGAGGGGGGAACCGCCACGCCGGCACGGCGCAGGAAGGCCAGGCTGACCGGGATCTCGAACCGGTCCGGGCGGGGCGCCGCCCCGGCCGAGCCCGGCAGGTCGGCGGGGGCCACGGGGTGTCCGTGCACGTCGACGCCCGGCGTGAACTCCACATCCGGCGCGGGGCGGTGCGCCGTCAGCCATTGGCATTCCGCGTCGCCGGCCGCGGCCGGAACCGGCAGCGCCACCGCCAGCGCCAGCACGACGAGGGCGGCATCAATCCTGCGGCATGACGGCATGGGACATCGCCTTCCAGTAGAGGGTGAGATAGGGCATGCCGCGCTCCGCCTCTTCCTGGGTGCGGGCGGACTGGCGGATGTACTTTCCCACGAACGCCTTGTTGACGTGCTCGAAATCGACAGCCGCCTTCAGCACGAGGAACTCGCCGATGCGGTCGGGCAGGTTGAACTGCCATTTCTGCAGGGCATCGGACAGAACGCCGGCCTTGGCCTGCTCATGCCCGGTCAGCTCGAACTCCTGGCGGTGATACTGCGCCAGTTCCTTGGTCGCAGCAAGGACGCGCGCCGGCTTCACCCGCACCAGCCCCTTGAACACCTTGATGTCGTCGTGGAACAGGGGCAGGAAGCCCTTCTTTTCCGCCAACTGGTTCAGCATGGTGTAGAGCCCGGCCATGACCGGGCCATCCCCGTCCCCATCGCCGTTCGACGGGCGCGGATCCGGCGCGCCGCGGGACCGGCGGCCGAACAGGGCGCTGAGGAAACCTTTCTTGCGCTCGGGCTGGGCGGACGCGGAGGAGGCGCTGGCCTTGCGCTCGTCCCACAGAGCATCCCAGGCATAGTCCCAGGAGGTGAAGACCGCATTGGATCGGTCGTCCAGCACGGTCAGCAGGTATTCCCGCCCTTCCCTGGTCCAGTCCACGTCGCCCATGATGGCACGCACCGGCCGCCGGCTCAGCACCACGGGAAAGATGCCGACCCGCACCACCTCGGCGTAGATGTCGATGAAGGATGGAGTCTGAGCAAACGGCAGGGGCGCACAGGCCTGCCGTTCGGGCACCAGCAGTTCCAGCGTCTTCTTCGTTCGTTCGAGCAGCTCGGTCTGCAGGACCGCCGCGAATTGCTCGAATCGCTCCGTCTCGTTCGCGGTCATGCACGCCTCAATCCTGGTCGCCCCCGGCAAGGGAGCGACGGCACCGGTCCGCCCTCCACGACGCACAGCCACCACCGTCGGCGCTCCGGAGCACCGGGGTCGGGCCTATCGAATTTGCCGTAACTTTCAAAGCGGTGCCCTTAAGAAAATCCTAAGGAGGATAATCTTTCCGGAGCAACCTTCGGCATATCCGGACACCCCCGGAGACCCTATCCCATTCCGCTGTGCCCGGCCACCACGACCACAAAGAAAAGGGCCGCGAAGCGTCAGCCGCGCGGCCCGAGTCAAGGGAGGAATCGCCACCAGGCGTCGGTCAGAGAGTACAAACCCTCGTCACCATGTAAGTGTGCGACTGTACTCCGAACAAGGCAAGACCAATTTGGAAGCACCCCCTTCACTCAACCAAAGTTTTTCTATTTTTGCCTGATCATAGGGCATTAGCTCAAAGACAAGGCGCAGTTTTGCCGATTCAATAGGCAATCCGGTGAGGCATCATCTGCCCCGAACGGCGTCGGCGTCTCGGCTAAAGGTCGACGGTCCGGTCAAGGGTCACGGCGGCCGGGGCGAAGGTCTTCGACCAGACGGCCAGGTGCCGGGCGTCACCAAAGGCGGGTACCACCCGCACCGCCGCCGTCGCCCGCACCAGGTCGGCGTTGGCCGACAGGCGCGGGTGCACCGGCCAGCGCAGGACCGCGGCACGGCCGGCGGCGACCAGCCGCTCCGCCGGCGTGCCCCGGCCGAGATACCCGGTGAAGAGGATGGCCGGCTCCGCCGCATCGGCGCAGGCCGCCGCGAGCGTCCCCGCCAGCCCGCCGGATGCGTCGGCCGTGGCGGCCAGCACGATCCCGTGCACCGGACGTTCCGCCGTCGCGGTGCCCGGCACGGCGGCCAGCCGGCGCAGGCCGGACAGCGCCCCCGGCCGCACGCCATCGGCACCGTCGCCCGTGAGCCGGTCCAGCGCCGCCCGGTTGGCGGCGTCGAGGGCCGGCGGCGGCCGGCCGGTGGCCAACAGGTGCAGGGCGATCTCCGGACCGCGACCGCCGGCCGGCACCGGCATCACCAACGCCGGACGGTCGAACCACGGATCGAGGGCCGCCCGGCACGCCGCGCGCGTGTCGTCCCACACACCGTAGGACGCGTCCAGCACCAGGGTGGCTGCCGGCGGCGGCGGGTCGTAGGCGTAAACGTCCGATTCCGGGCAGGAATCGCCCATGTAGAGAAGCCCGCCGCCGACCGCCGGGCGCAGCCACACCCCGCCCGGCGCATGCCCCGACCGGCCCGTTTCGACGACCACCCCGGACACCTCGGTGATCCCGCGCAGCGGCAGCACCCGCCGATCCGCTTCGGGCACGGGCAGCGCCTCCAGGACCGGCGCCGTGGCCCAGACCGGCGGATCGCCCAGCCGGCGGCGCAGGTCGAGCGCCCCGGTGTGGTCCGGATGGCCGTGGCTCAGCAGGATCGCGTCGACCCGGTCCAGTCCCGACAGGTCGGGCCGCATCCCGGCATCGGGCCCTTCGCCCAGGTCGAGCAGCAGGCGGCGCCCGGCCGCCTCCACCAGGAAGCAGGCCGGCCCCTTGGCGCCGACGCCGGACAGGACGGTGAGGCGCGCCACCACCCTACCCCTCCGGCAGCAGCCAGCCGTCGCGCACCCTCACCCCCACGGCCACGCCGGGCGGCGGCGGCTCGCCCTCGCAGTCCAGATGCAGTTCGGCGCCGGACGGACCGGCGGCCAGGGTGACCCGCGACACGGCCCCCTGAAAGGCGATCCCGACCACGCGGGCCGCCAGCACACCCTCGCCGTCGGCGGGCGCCAGGTCCAGGTCGCGGGCGCGCAGGCACAGCCGCCGCGATTCCCCGGGACAGCCGTCGCCGCGAACGACGGCGCCATGACCCCACAGGCCGACGGCGACCCGCCCGGCCCCGGCCCCGCTCCGCACCGTCACCGGCACCAGCATGCCGCGCCCGACGAAACCCGCCACCATGGCGGTGGCCGGCGCACGATAGAGGTCGCGCGGCGTCGCCACCTGTTCGAGCCGGCCGCGGTCCATCACCGCCACGCGGTCGGCCAGCGCCATGGCCTCCGCCTGGTCGTGGGTGACGTACAGGATGGTGGCTCCGGTTTCCCGGTGGACGCGGCGAAACTCCTCCTGCATGGCGTCGCGCAGGTGGGCGTCCAGGTTGGCCAGGGGTTCGTCCAGCAGCACGACGCGCGGGCGCATGGCAAGACAGCGCGCCAGCGCCACCCGTTGCCGCTGCCCGCCGGAAAGCTGCTGCGGCCTCCGTCCCGCCAGGCCGGCCAGCCCCACCAGCTCCAGCGCCCGGGCCACCCGCGCGGTCCGCTCGGCCGCGGGCAGCCGGCGCACCTTCAGCGCATAGGCGACGTTGTCGGCCACGCTCATGTGCGGCCACAGGGCGTAGGACTGGAAGACCATGCCGAGGCCGCGGCGCTCGGGCGGGACGACGGCGCCGGGGCGCGCCACCGTCTCGCCGCCGATGGCGATGACCCCGTCGTCCGGCGCCTCGAACCCGGCGACCAGGCGCAGCAACGTCGTCTTGCCGCAGCCGGAGGGACCGAGCAGGGCCACGAACTCCCCGTCGCGCACCTCCAGGGACACCCCGTCCACCGCCACGGCCGGGCCGAACCGCCGGGTCACCCGGTCCAGTGTCAGGCCCGCCATGGCACCACCCCTTCCGGAAGCCGGCGGCCGGCCAGACTGACCAGCAGGGCCAGCGCCAGCGTCACCGCCACGCTGACCGCCGCCACCGCCGCCGCCGCCGGAGAATTGCCTTCGTAATGCAGCGCGAACACCATCACACCCAGCGTCTCGTTGCCCGTCGACCACAGCAGGGCCGACACCGTCAGTTCGTTGAACGCGGTCATGAAGACCAGAAGCCCGCCGGCCGCCGCCGAGGGTGCAGCCAGCGGCAGGATCACCGTGACCAGACGGCGCAGCACGCCCGCCCCGGCCACCTGCGCCGCCTCCTCCAGCGCCCGATCCAGCGTCTCCATGCCCGCCACCGCCGGGCGCAGGGCCAGCGCCAGGAAACGCGCGAGGTAGGCGGCCAGCAGGATGCCCATGGTGCCGTACAGGCTGAACCCCAGCAGCGGCAGCGGCGGCAGGAACACCAGGATCACCGCGATGGACAGCACGATGCCCGGCACCGCGTAGGGCGCGTCGGCCGCCAGATCGAGGACGCGAGCCACCCGGCTGCGCCGGAACACCAGCAGATAGGCCAGCGGCACCCCCACCAGCGCCGACACCGCGGCGGCGGTCGCCGCCAGGGCGAAGCTGTTGGCGAAGGCGCGGCGCACCGCCTCCTGCTCCAGAAGCGCGAACCGGTAGTTGGCCAGGGTCGCCGTGTCCGGCCCCGGCGCGACGCCGAGGGCCGGGCTGAGCGACGCGGCCAGCAACGCCAGCAGCGGCAGCACCGACAGCACCAGCAGCGCCCCCCACAGCGCCGCCTCCACCCACGGGCGGGCCCGGCCCAGCGCGAAGGGCGCCGCGCCCCCCGCCGTACGGTCCACCACGGCGGAGCCGCGGGACGCCAGCAGCGCGCGCAGGCCCAGCCCGGCGGCGGCCAGCACGGCCAGGATCAGCGCCAGGGCCGCCACCTCGCCCAGCACCTTGGGTCCGAAGCCGTTGAGGCGCTGGTAGATCAGCGTCGTCAGCACGGGGTAGCGACCGGGAATGCCCAGCAGGGCGGGAACGCCGAAGTTGCCGATGGCCGACACGAAGGCCAGCGCCGCCCCCGCCAGGACGGCAGGGCGCAGCAGCGGCAGGATCACTCCGGCGGTGACGCGCAGGGGGCCGGCGCCGGACAGCCGCGCCGCCTCCACCAGGTCGCGCGGCAGGGCGCGCAGCCCGGCCCGCACCGCCAGGAAGACGATGGTGGCGTGCTCCACCCCCATGACCAGGATGACGCCGCCGGCGGAATAGAGCGGGTTGGTGCCGCCCGGCGGCGGTGCCAGACCCACCGGGCCGAGGATCGGGCTGGACGGCCCGGCCAGTTCCAGCCAGGCCAGGGCGGTGATCTGCGGCGGGATCAGCAGGGGAATCAACAGCAGGAACACCACGGCCGACTTGGCGCGGACGTCCGTCAATCCGACGAGCAGCGCCGCGGCGGTGCCGATCGCCACCGACAGCAGGGCCGACCACAGCCCGGCCTCCAGCGTGTTCACCAGTGCGCGCCGGGTGGCGCGGCTGCCCCACACCTCGGCCAGCAGCCCGAACGGCGCACCGTCGGCGGGGGCCAGAGCCTCCGCGAACAGACGGGCCAGCGGCCACAGCGCCAGCACGCCGAGATAGAGGAGCAGCCCCGCCAGCAGCAGGGCCTCCCCGTTCACCGCCGGAAACGCCGGGCGGCGGGCGCTCATCGCCACCGCCGGCGCATGATCCGTCACGCCGTCACCCCCCGAACAGATCGGCAAAGGTCTTCTTCATCTCTTCGTCGGACTTCAGCATGACGGCCGGATCGGCCTCCAGGATGCGCACCGACTTGAGGTCGGGATAGCCCTCCGGAGCGGCCATGCCGGGGATCACCGGGTAGTAGCCCTGCTCCACCGCCTGGCGTTGCGCCGCCTCGGACAACTGCCAGGCGACGAACGCCTTGGCCGCTTCCACGTTCTTCGCCGTCTTCAGGATGGCGACGGGCTGGGTGATGACGCTGACGCCTTCCTGCGGCACCACGAAACCGACGGGCGAGCCCTTGGCCCGGGCGTTCAGCGCCATGTACTCGATGATGATGCCGTAGGCCTTCTCGCCTCGGGCGACCGCCTCGATGACGGACCCGTTGCCCTTGCCGGCGACGGCGCCGCCTTTGGCCAGTTCCTCATAATAGGACCAGCCGAAGGCCGGCTGCTGCACCATGGTGCCGACGTGGATGGCGGCGGCGCCCGAATAGAGGGGGCTGGGCATGATGGTGGCCCGGGCGGCGTCCGCCGTCTTCAGATCGTTCCACGACACCGGCGGGGTCGTCACAAGACCCGTGTTGTAGACAATGCCGGTGGTGATCAGCTTGGTGCCGAAGAAGGTGCGGTCGGGGTCGATCAGAGCCGCCGGGACGGCACCGGTCGGAGCGTCGGGGTAGGCCAGCAGACGGCCGTCGTTCTTGAGCTGGGTGGTCGCCACCGCGTCGGCGATCAGCACCACGTCGGCCCGGGGATCACCGGCGGTGAACTCCGCCTGCAGCTTGTTCATCACCTCGGTGGTGCCGGAGCGGAACAGCTCCACCGTCACATCGGGGTGGGCGGCGGTGAACGCCTTGACCACCGCGGCCATCTGGTCCGTCGGCTGCGAGGTGTAGACCGTCAGCGTGCCCGAGGGTGCGGCGGCGGCGGCGCCGGCGGCGAGCGACAGCAGCGCCGCGGCGGCCAGATGCTTCGGGAATCCCATCGTCTCGTGCCCCTTCCTTGCGTTCTTTGCGACGGGGCCCGAGGAGCCCCCGCGCGAGGGCCCCTTCAGTAGCAGACGAACGTTACGGTTTCGGGACGGTGCCGGACGCCGCCTGCCGATCCAGAAGGGCGCCGAGGCGGGCCGTCAGATCGGGCGGCCGGAACGGCTTCTGCAACAGCCCGTCGCAGTCGATCCCGTCGGGCGCCTCGGCGTAGCCGGTGATCACCAGCACCGGCAGGCCGGGGCGCAGGCGGCGCGCCTCCCGCGCCAGAACCGCTCCGGTCATGCCGGGCATGGCGTAGTCGGTGACCAGGGCGCCGATGTCGGGGTGGTCCCGCAGCAGGGCCAGGGCCGACGTGCCCTCACCCGCCTCGCGCACCCGGAACCCCGCCATTTCCAGCACGGCCGTCATGGCGACGCGGATGACCGCGTCGTCATCGACCAGCAGCACCACCCGTTCGCCGCCGCCGGCCTCGTCCGCCTTCTTTGCCTCGTCCGGTGCCGGAACGGGCGGCGCAACGGTCGCCGGCGCCGGCGCGGTGGTGGCACACGGCAGGCAGACGGTGACCGTCGTTCCCCGTCCGACGGCGCTGGCGATGTGGACACCGCCGCCCAGTTGCGCCGCCATCCCGTGCACCATGGGCAATCCGAGGCCGGAGCCCCGGCCCACCTCCTTGGTGGTGAAGAAGGGTTCGAAGGCGCGGGCAAGAGTGGCGTCGTCCATGCCGATGCCCGTATCCTCCACCATCACCGCCACATAGCGGCCGGGCGCCAGGTCGGGCGGGTGGACCGCGTCCCCGCCGTCGCCCACGCGCACCTCCCTGGCCCGCAGCGTCAACAGCCCGCCCGCGGGCATGGCGTCGCGGGCGTTGATGGCAAGGTTGAGGATGGCGGATTCCATGCCGGCGCGATCCACCAGGGCCGCGGGCAGATCCGGCGGCACGGCGATGTCCACCCGGATGAGACCGCCGAGGGTGCGCTCCAGCAAGGGCCGCATCCCGTCCAGCATGTCGCCGATGTCGGTCGGCTCCGGCGCCAGGACCTGGCGCCGGGCGAAGGCCAGCAGGGACCGGGTGAGTCCCGCGCCGCGCTCCACGCTCCGGCGCGCCGCCTCGAACATCCCGCGGGCCGGACCCTGCGGGATATGGGGGTCGAGTGCCGCCAGGCAGCCGCCGATGCCTTGCAGCACGTTGTTGAAGTCGTGGGCGACGCCGCCGGTGAGCTGGCCCATCGCCTCGAACCGCTGGGTGCGCCGCAGCGCCTCCTCGGCCCGGTCCCGGCGTTGCATCTCGTCGCGCAACGCATCCAGGGTCCGCTGCTCGCGCCGGGCGTTGCGCAATGCGAAAAGGGTGGCGGCGACCAGGGCCAGGGTGGCGATACCCCAGGCGGGCAGGAAGCCGGCCAGCTTGGCGCCCCACACAGCGTTCACGTCGGCCGTGGAACGGGCCACGACCACGTAGAGCGGCAGCGACTCGATCCGCCGGTAGGCGAAGGAACGGGTAACGTCATCACTCCAGGTCTCATGGACGTAGGCGCCCCGGTCCGGCTGCCTGCCTATCGCCGTCATCAGGCCGCTGTCGGGCGGCAGCCGCGGGAAGGGCGGCTCGGCAGCGGGATAGGCAACGGGATGGCGCGCCAGGATGGCCCCGTCGTCCCGCAGCAGGCCGGCCAGGTCGAACCGGCTGTCGCGCAGCAGGCGCGGAAACGCTTCGCTGAAGTAGCCGGGATCGGACGAGACGGCGATCAGCCCGTCGAACCGCCCCTCGGCGTCGCGCATGGGCACGGCGACCGTGAAGAACAGGGCCCGATCGACCCGTCCGCGCCCGACTTCGCTGATAAAGAGGTCGCGGGCCGGATCGTCGCGCAGGGCGCGGAAATAGTCGCGGTCCGACAGGTTGACTCCCGACGGCACGGGATGCACCACCGACGTCGCCAGCACCCCGCCATCGGCGCGCAGGACCCACAGAGAAGACAGTGGTGCCAGCGTCGCCGCCAGGTGCTGCAATTCCGCGTGGATGGCGCGTTCATTGCCCCGGCGCAGTTCGACGATCGCGCGCACGCGTTCCACAACGATGCGATGGAGATCGAACACACGCAAGGTGTGTTCGTACAGCACGTCCACCTGGGTCTGAAGCGCCGCCCGGGACGCCGCCACCTCGTCGCGATAGGACGTCACGGCGAACAGGGCCAGGATCAGGGCCGGCCCGGCCACCGACGCGACCAGAAGCGCCCACAGGGTACGGATCGTCAGCGGGCGACCCGTTGGCGTCTCGGCCGGGACCATGGTTTCGGATTGCATGCGGCGCCTCGTCACGGTGCCTTTCTTAAGACAGCGGACGGAATATTAGAATCGACTAAAAGCCATATGCCCCGAAAAAACGACCGCCGGTGGAGGCGGTGGGACCCGCCGCCGCCGCGCCGCTACATTCCCCGGGCCATCTCGCGAAACGAGATCAGATCCGATGCCACCACGGCATAGATGCCGGCCCACACCACCGCGGCCACCACCGTGGTGACCGCAAACTTCAGCATCAGCCGCGGCTGCTGCGGGGCGCTTTCGGCTGTGCCCGGCAGGGGATCGTCCGGTGCCCGCACGCCCCAGGGCAGCACCGCGAACAGCACCACCCACCAGACGACGAAGTAGACGGCGATCCCGCTGACCCAACCCATATGGCCCTCTTTCCTGACGGTGCGCGCCGGCCGATCGGCCGGCCCGGTTCACGCCTGCTCCAGTTCCACCAGCGTGCCGCAGAAATCCTTGGGGTGCAGGAACAGCACCGGCTTGTCGTGCGCCCCGATCTTCGGCTCGCCGTCGCCCAGCACGCGGGCCCCCTCGGCCTTCAGCTTGTCACGGGCGGCCAGGATGTCGTCCACCTCATAGCAGATGTGGTGGATGCCGCCCGACGGGTTCTTCTCCAGGAACGGCGCCACCGGCGACCGGTCGCCCAGAGGGTGCAGCAGTTCCACCTTGGTGTTGGGCAGGGTGACGAACACCACCGTGACGCCGTGCGGCGGCAGGTCGACCGGCTCCGACACCGTGGCGCCGAGGGTGTCGCGGTAGAGGGCGGTGGCGGCGGGCAGGTCGGGAACGACGATGGCGACGTGATTCAGTTTGCCGATCATGATGATGGTCCCCCGGTTTCTTGGTCTTCGTTCGTTATCCTGGATCGCTCAGATTCGCACCAGGTGCACTTCGGTCAGCGGCTTCTTGCCGTGGGAGGCGTTGAGGGTGCGCCGCACGGCGATGCGGGCCGCCTCACGCACGGGCGCGTCGTCCAGCCGCGCCGCACGGGGCAGCGCCGCCACCGCCTCGCGCACCGCGTCGACCACATCGAGCAGTGCGTTGTGTTCGATGGTCTCATCCAGCAGCCCCATGACGGCGATCTGCGGGGCGGTGACCAGTTCGCCCTTGCCGTTCATCACCAGCGTGGCCACCGCCGCACCGTTGTTCACCATGCGGTGGCGGGACCGCATCAGCCCGTTGTCGAGGGGCACCAGCTTCTTGCCGTCCAGCGCCCAGCGCCCGGCGCGCACCTGCGTCACCACCTCGGCCGGGCCGGGGGCCAGGCGGATGACGTCGCCGTTGGTCGGCACCACGGTTTCGGACACCTGGCAGTCCCGCGCCAGCCGGGCGTGCTCAAGCTGGTGGCGCTGCTCGCCGTGCACCGGGACGGCAATGCGCGGGCGCACCCACTGATACATGGACACCAGTTCGTCCTGCGCCGGATGGCCGGAGACGTGGACGGGCGCGTGGTCGGCGGTGACCACGGTGACGCCGCGCGACGCCAGCAGGTTCTGCACCCGCCCGATCGCCCGTTCATTGCCGGGGATCTCCCGCGATGAAAAGATGACGGTGTCGCCCGGCTCCAGCGAGACCTGCGGGTGGTCGTTGCCGGCGATGCGGGCGAGCGCCGACCGCGGCTCCCCCTGGCTGCCGGTGCAGATCAGGACGACCTTGTCGCGGGGCAGGAAGTTGACCTCGTGCTCCGTCAGGAAGGGCGGCGTGTCGTGCAAATAGCCGTTGGCGCGCGCCGCTTCGTTGATCCGCCACAGCGACCGGCCGACCAGCGCCACGTTGCGCCCGTGGGCTGCGGCAGCCGCGGCGATGCTCTCCAACCGCGCCACGTTGGTGGCGAAGCAGGTCACGGCGACGCGGTTGGGATAGCGGCCGATCAGGTCGGTCAGGGTCTTGCGGACCTCCGCCTCCGAGCCGGAGCGGCCGGGCACCAGGGCGTTGGTGCTGTCGCACAGCATCGCCAGCACCCCTTCGTCGCCGATGGCACGCAGACGGGCGTCGTCGGTGACCGGACCCACGCGCGGATCCGGGTCGAGCTTCCAGTCGCCGGTGTGCAGCACCGTGCCGGCCGCGGTGCGGATGGCCAGGGCGTTGGGTTCCGGGATGGAATGGGTGACGGTGACGTACTCCACCCGGAACGGCCCGGCCTCGACGGAACCGCCGAGGGGCACCTCGACGATCGGCACGCGGTGCGCGAGTTGGCGCTCGTAGAGCTTGGCGCGCAGCACCGACGCGGTAAAGGGGGTGGCATAGACCGGGCAGTCCAGCATGGGCCACAGGTACTGCACGGCGCCCAGATGGTCCTCATGGGCGTGGGTAAGCACGATGCCGACCAGATTCTCGCGCTGCTCCGCGATGAAGGTGGGGTCCGGCATGATGACGTCGAGGCCCGGCATGGTGTCGTCGGCGAAGGAGATGCCGAGGTCCACCATCAACCACTTGCCGCGATGGCCATAGAGGTTGAGGTTCATGCCGATCTCGCCCGAGCCGCCCAGCGGCACGAAGTAGAGACCGTCGTCGTCGGGGGTGAACGGGCCGCCATGCCCGGAGGTGCCGTTGGCCGAGATGCTCATGCTGCCGCGTTGCGCCTGTAGATCAGGAGGAGGCCGCGCAGCGTCAGCTCCGCGTCCGTGTGCTCGATAAGATGGGTCGCCTTGGCGAACAATACAGCCAGGCCGCCGGTGCCGACCACCGTCATGGGCCGGCCGTACTCCGCCCGGATGCGTTCCACCAGCCCTTCGATGAGGCCGACGTAGCCCCAGAAGATGCCGGATTGCATGCATTGCACCGTGTTGCGGCCAATCACCGCGGCGGGCTGCACGATCTCCACCCGCGGCAGCTTGGACGCGGCCATGTGCAGCGCTTCCAGGGACAGGTTGATGCCCGGCGCGATGACGCCGCCGCGGTAGTTGCCGTCCTCGTCCACCACGTCGAAGGTGGTGGCGGTGCCGAAGTCGATGACGATCAGCGGCAGCGGATAGGCGGCGGCGGCGGCCACCGCGTTGACCAGTCGGTCGGCGCCCACCTCGTCCGGGCGCTCCACCACCGCCTTGGCCCCCAGGCTGACCGTGGGCTGACCGACGATCATCGGCTCGCACCCGAAATGGTCCTTGCACAGGCGCTTCAGGTTGAAGGTGGCGCCGGGCACCACGCTGGCGATGATGCAGCCGTCGATATCGCCGGGGGCCAGCGCCCGCAGCGCCATCAGGTGGGTCAGCCACACCATGTACTCGTCGGCGGTGCGCCGGGGATCGGTGCCGATCCGCCACAGGCCGCGCTGCACGTCGCCGTCATAGATGGCGAAGACCACGTTCGTGTTGCCGGCATCGATGGCGAGCAGCATCTCACACCCCTCCGGTCGCGGGCGGCACCCCGGGAAAGAAGACGTCACCGGCGGCGACCCGCCGCACCCCGGCTCCGTCGCCGCAGTCGAGCAACAGCACGCCGTCGTCGTCCAGGTCGACGAAAGTGCCGTGCAGCGTGCGGTCAGCCAGCCGCACCGCCACCGGCCCGCCGACCCCCGCGGCCCGCTCCAGCCAAGCGGTGCGCACGGCGGCGAACCCGGCGGCGGTCCAGCGCTCCAGCCAGCCGTCCAGAGCCCCCAGGAACATCGGCCCCGCCGTCTCCGGGACGGGATGGTCCGCCCCCGCGGCGGCCAGGGTGGTGGCGGGGTACTCGGCGCCCGGCGGCGCCTCGGTCAGGTTGATGCCGGTGCCCAGCACCAGCCACGCCACCGTCCCGTCGGCGGCGGCCTCGGTCTCCAGCAGGATGCCGGCCAGCTTGCGGCCGTTCACAAGGACGTCGTTGGGCCATTTGCAGCGCACCGCGGCGGAGGCCGGCAGCAGGGTGGCCGCCAGATCGGCGATGGCCAGGGCCGCGACGAAGGAGATCTGTGCCGCCACCGTGACCGGCACCGCCGGCCGCAGCACGGTCGACAGATAGAGGTTCCCCGCAGCCGATTCCCAGGCCCTCCCCCGCCGGCCGCGGCCGGCCGTCTGGCGGCGGGCCCAGACGACGGTGCGCTCCGGTGATCCGGAGCGCGCCAGGTCCTTCGCGATGTCGTTCGTGCTGCCGACGGTGTCGTACGCGACGACCCGAAAGCCCGGGGGCGGCTGCCAGGCCGCCGCCCCCGGAACCGGTGCGTCGATCATCCCGCGAACAGTGTCCGTGCCGCCGTGGCCGCACCGTTCAGGATCGGCGCCGGCAGGACGAAGAACAGCAGCGTGAACAGGCCGGTGCCCACCAGGATGGCGGTCATCCCGTCATCGCCGATGCGGTCGAAGGCTTCCACCGGCTCGTCGAAGTACATGATCTTGACGATGCGCAGATAGTAGTAGGCGCCCACCACGCTGGTCAGCACGCCGACCACCGCCAGGGTGTAGAGCTGCGCCTCGATGGCCGCCAGGAACACATAGAGCTTGCCGAAGAAGCCGGCCATGGGCGGGATGCCGGCCATGGAGAACATGAAGATGGCCATCGCCGCCGCAAGCAGCGGGCTGGTGCGGGCCAGACCCGCCAGGTCCTTCACCTCCTCCACCATGCGGCCGTTCTGCTTCATGCTGAGGATGACGGCGAAGGCGCCAACGTTCATGAACAGGTAGATCGCCATGTAGATCAGCACGCCGCGCACGCCCACCTCGGTGCCCGTCGCCAGACCGACCAGCGCGTACCCGATGTGGCCAATGGAGCTGTAAGCCATCAGCCGCTTGATGTTGGTCTGCACAATGGCGGCGAAGGAGCCGAGGATCATCGACAGGATCGAGGCGACGATGATGATCTGCTGCCACTGGTGGACCAGGTGGCCGAACGGTTCGATCAGCAGGCGGGTGAACAGGGCGATGGCGGCGATCTTCGGGGCCACGGCGAAAAAGGCGGTGACCGGCGTCGGCGCACCCTCATAGACGTCCGGCGTCCACATATGGAACGGCACGGCCGAAATCTTGAAGGCCAGGCCGGCGACGACGAACACCAGGCCGATGATCACGCCGGTGGAGGCGTGGGCGCCGCCATCGAACAGGGCGGCGATGCGGTCGAAGCTGGTGGTGCCGGCGAAGCCGTAGACCAGCGAGGCGCCGTACAGCAGCAGGCCGGACGACAAGGCACCCAGCACGAAGTACTTCAGGCCCGCCTCGGCCGAGCGCGCAGAGTCACGCCGGAACGCGGCGATGACGTAGAGCGCGAGGGACTGCGTCTCCAGGCCGACGTAGAGCGAGATGAGATCGTTGGCCGAGATCATCATCATCATGCCCAGCGTCGCGAAGAGCATGAGGACCGGGAACTCGAACCGCCGCATCTGCTCGCGCTCGATGTAGGAGAGCGACATCAGCACGGCCAGGGCCGCCGCGACGAGGACCAGGATCTTCATGAAGACGCCGAAGGCGTCCATCACGAACAGTCCGTTCAGGGTGACCACCCGCGCCTCGCCGAGACCCAGCGTGAGCACGGCGGCGAACAGCATGGCGACGACGGTGAAGTAGGCCACGGGACGGGTGAACCCGTCGCCGCGGAACACGCCGAGCATCAGGAGGGCCATACCGGCGAGGGCCAGGAAGATCTCCGGCAGCGCCGGCCACAGGTCGGGAAATTCTGCGAGCATGGCGTGTCCTCTAGCGCGCGGCCAGTTCGGGGCCAACGGCCGCCGCCGCGGCCAGCTTGGTTTCGTAGACGGTGATGAGCTGTTCGACCGACGCCGACATGACGCCGAGGAAGCTCGACGGGTAGATGCCCATCCACAGCACCACCACGATCAGCGGCGCGAACACCGCGATCTCACGCGGGCTCATGTCGGCCATGGCGCGCACGTCGTCGCGGGTGATCTTGCCGAACACCACCCGGCGGTAGAGCCACAGGGCGTAGGCGGCGCCCAGCACCAGGCCGGTGGCGGCCAGGAAGGCCACCCAGGTGTTGGCACGGTAGGCGCCCAGCAGCACCAGGAACTCACCCACGAACCCCGAGGTGCCGGGCAAGCCGACCGAGGCCAGGGTCATGAACATGAACACCACGGCGTACTTGGGCATGTTGTGCACGAGGCCGCCGTAGCGCGCGATCTCGCGGGTGTGCAGCCGGTCGTAGACCACGCCCACGCACAGGAACAGCGCGCCCGAGACGATGCCGTGCGACAGCATCTGGAAGATCGAGCCCTCGACGCCCTGCTGGTTCAGGGTGAACATGCCGATCGTCACGAAGCCCATGTGGGCGACGGAGGAGTAGGCGATCAGCTTCTTCATGTCCTCCTGCGCCAGCGCCACCAGCGAGGTGTAGATCACCGCGATGACCGACAGCGCGAAGACCATCGGGGCAAAGAACTCGGTGGCCTCGGGCATGATCGGGATGTTGAAGCGCAGGAAGCCGTAGCCGCCCATCTTCAGCAGCACGCCCGCCAGGATGACCGACCCGGCGGTCGGCGCCTCCACGTGGGCGTCGGGCAGCCAGGTGTGCACCGGCCACATCGGCACCTTCACCGCGAAGGAGGCGAAGAAGGCCAGCCACAGCCACATCTGCATCTCCCGCGGGATCGCCGTCGCGGTGATCGTCGGGATGTCGGTGGTGCCCGCCAGGAAGTACATGGCGAGGATCGCCAGCAGCATCAGCACCGAGCCGAGCAGGGTGTAAAGGAAGAACTTGAACGCCGCGTACACCCGCCGCGCCCCGCCCCACACGCCGATGATCAGGAACATCGGGATGAGGACGCCTTCGAAGAACATGTAGAAGACGACGAAGTCCAGCGCGCAGAACATGCCGACCATCAGGGTCTCGAGGACCAGGAAGGCGATCATGTACTCCTTGACGCGGGTCTTCACCGATTCCCAGCTCGCCAGGATGCACAGCGGCATCAGGAAGGTGGAGAGGATGACGAACAGCATGGAGATGCCGTCGACACCCATATGGTACGAGATGTTGAAGGTGGGGATCCACGCCACCTTCTCGACCATCTGGTAGTTCGGGTTCGCCGGATCGAAGTTGATCCAGATGAACAGGGACAGCACGAAGGTGATCAGCGTGGTCCACAGCGCCACATTGCGGGCGTTGCGGTTCACATCCTCGGGCGTGCCGCGGATGATCAGGATGAACAACGCGCCCACAAGCGGCAGGAACGTCGTGATCGACAGGATCGGCCAGCCAGCCATTGTTCTTCTTCCCCCTTAACCGATCAGCCGAACATCGACAGCCAGACGATCAGCAGCACGACGCCGATCACCATCGCAAAGGCGTAGTGGTAGACGTAGCCGGACTGCAGCCGGGCCGCCCGGGCCGCCATGTCCCGCGTCGCCGCGGCCACGCCATCCGGCCCCACGCCGTCGATGACGGCACCGTCGCCCGACTTCCACAGACCGTAACCCAGCGCCCGGGCCGGGCGCACGAAGGCCCAGTCGTACAGCTCGTCGAAGTACCACTTGTTGTAGATGAACCGGTGTGCCCCCGACAGGGTCCGGACGATGGCGCCGGGAATGCCGGGGAAGAACATGTAGAGCAGGTAGGCCAGCGCGATGCCGATCAGGCCGCAGAAGATGGGCAGCACCGGCACCCAGCCCGGCAGGTGATGGTGGGCCGCCTCGATGCTGTCGTTGGCCTCCAGCACCAGGATCGATGCCCCCCAGAACTCGCCCCGGCCGTCGCCCACGAAGCCGTTGTGGAACAGCATGCCGGCGAACAGCGCGCCCGCCGCCAGAACGCCCAGCGGTATCAGCATGACGGCCGGCGACTCATGGACGTGCGCCATCACGTGCTCGTTGGCGCGCGGCGTGCCGTGGAACGTCATGATCAGCAGGCGCCAGGAGTAGAAGGCGGTCATGACCGCGGCGGCGATGCCCAGCCAGAAGGCGAAGGTGCCGACCGGGCTGTGGGCGGCGAAGGCGGCCTCCAGGATCATGTCCTTGGAGTAGTAGCCGGCGAAGAACGGCAGGCCGGCCAGCGCCAGGTTGCCGATCCACATGAAGGCGTAGGTGATCTTGATGTGCTTCCAGATGCCCCCCATGTGCCTCATGTCCTGCTCGTCCGACATGGCATGGATGACCGAGCCGGCGCCGAGGAACAGGAGGGCCTTGAAGAAGGCATGGGTGAACAGGTGGAACATGGCGGCGCCGTAGGCCGACACGCCGACCGCGAAAAACATGTAGCCGAGCTGCGACATCGTCGAATAGGCGATGACGCGCTTGATGTCGAACTGGGTCATGCCGATCGTGGCGGCGACGAACGCCGTCAGGGCACCGACCACCGTCACCACCTCCAGCGCCGCCGGCGCGTACTCGTACACCGGCGACAGGCGGCAGAGCATGAACACGCCGGCGGTCACCATGGTGGCCGCGTGGATGAGGGCCGACACCGGAGTCGGGCCTTCCATCGCGTCCGGCAGCCAGGTGTGCAGGCCGAGCTGCGCCGACTTGCCCATGGCGCCCATGAACAGCAGCAGGCACGCGACGGTCAGTGCGGGCACTTCCCACGACAGGAAGGTCATGGTGGTCCCGGCGATCTCCGGCGCGCGCGCGAAGATCGCGTCGAACGTCACCGAACCGGTCAGCACGAAGATGGCGAAGATGCCCAGTGCAAAGCCGAAGTCACCGACCCGGTTGACCAGGAAGGCCTTCATCGACGCGTTGTTGGCCGATGGCTTCTCGTACCAGAAGTTGATCAGCAGGTAGGAGGCGAGACCGACGCCTTCCCAACCGAAGAACATCTGCACCAGGTTGTCCGCCGTCACCAGCATCAGCATGAAGAAGGTGAACAGCGACAGATAGGCCATGAACCGCGGCTTGTTCGGATCGTGGCTCATGTAGCCGATGGAGTAGACGTGCACCATGGCGGACACGGTGTTGACCACCACCAGCATCACCGCGGTGAGCTGGTCGATGCGCAGCGCCCACGACACCTCGAAGGTGCCGCTGTCGATCCAGGTGAACAGCTCCACCGTGCGCGCGGCGCCGCCGCCGACCACCTGGAAGAAGATCACCCAGGACAGGACGGCACAGACCAGCAGCGAGCCGGCGGTGACGAACTGCGAAGCGGTATCGCGCCAGTCGGCCTTGTGGTGCCCGCCGTGGCCGTGGTCACCGTGACCATGGCCGTGGTCGTCGTGCGGCGCGCCGGCGAACAGCGCGATCGCACCGGCGATGAGGAACGCCAGCAGCGGGAGGAATACGACGATGACATCCATGGCGCGGCTCAGCCCCTCATCAGGTTGATGTCTTCGACTCGGATGGAGCCGCGGTTGCGGAAGTAGACCACCAGGATCGCCAGGCCGATCGCCGCCTCGGCGGCCGCCACGGTGAGGATGATCAGCGAGAAGACCTGACCGACGAGGTCGTTCAGATAGACGGAGAAAGCGATGAGGTTGAGATTCACCGCCAGCAGCATCATCTCAACCGACATCAGGATGATGATGACGTTCTTGCGGTTCAGGAAGATGCCGAAGACCCCGAGGGTGAACAGGATCGCGGCGACCGTCAGATAATGGCCGAGCCCGATGTCCATGGCTTAGATTCCTCCTCCGGTCGGCACCTTGCGGATCACGACCGCGTCTTCGCGGCGGCGGGCAAGCTGCTCGGCGATGTTCTGTTTGCGCACGCCCTCGCGCTGGCGCAGCGTCAGCACGATGGCGCCGACCATGGCGATCAGGAGGACGATGCCGGCCGCCTGGAACAGGTAGACGTAATGCGTGTAGATCAGCATGCCGAGCGCGTGCGTGTTCGTCACCTGGTCGATGGGCGGGGCCGGTGCCGCGACCTGCGCGGCCGCACCCGGAGCCACGATCCAGGCACCCAGCACCACGGCCAGCTCGGCCAGCAGGATGAAGCCGATCAGCCCGCCGATGGGCAGGTACTGTAGAAAGCCGCTGCGCAGCTCCCGGAAGTTGATATCGAGCATCATCACGACGAACAGGAACAGCACCGCCACGGCGCCGACGTAGACGATGATGAGGATCATCGCCAGGAACTCCGCCCCCATCAGCACGCACAGGCCGGCCGCCTGGAAGAACGCCAGGATGAGGTAGAGCACCGAGTGCACCGGGTTCCGCGCCGATATGACCATCACGCCGGAGGCCACCAGGATGGCGGAGAACACGTAAAATGCCAGGCTTTGCACAATCATCGTAAGTCCCCGCCTCCGCGGTCGAGGGTGTATCCGTCCGTACCGGGCGTTGGGCCGGGGGCCGGGCCGCATGGCCCCGCCCCCGCTTCGCCCGGGGGTTCTTAGCGGTAGGGCGCTTCGGCCGCAAGGTTGGAGGCAAGCTCCGCCTCCCAGCGGTCGCCGTTCGCCAGCAGCTTCTGCTTGTTGTAGAAGAGTTCCTCGCGGGTTTCCGTGGAGAACTCGAAGTTCGGACCTTCGACGATGGCGTCCACCGGGCAGGCTTCCTGACAGAAGCCGCAGTAGATGCACTTCGTCATGTCGATGTCGTACCGCGTGGTGCGGCGGCTGCCGTCCTCGCGCGGTTCGGCCTCGATGGTGATGGCGAGCGCCGGACAGACCGCTTCGCAGAGCTTGCAGGCGATGCAGCGCTCCTCGCCGTTGGGATAACGGCGCAGCGCGTGCTCGCCGCGGAAGCGCGAGCTGATGGGCCCCTTCTCGTGCGGATAGTTCAGCGTCACCTTGGGCTTGAACATGTAGCGCAGGGTGAGGCCGAGCCCGGTCACAAGCTCGCTGAGGAACAGGCTGCGCGCCGTGCGATCGAGGAAAGCCATGGCCGCTTCTTCTCCTTGTTGTCGCGAGCGCCCGACCCGAAGCGCCCGCGATCCTTGCTTGATGTCCGTCCCGGTCTGCGGTCCGCCGCTCAGCGCGGCAGCCAGTCGAAGGCCACCAGCACGCCGGCCGTCAGCACCACCCAGAAGAGCGAGAACGGCAGGAACACCTTCCAGCCCAGCCGCATGAGCTGGTCGTAGCGGTAGCGCGGCATGGTCGCGCGGACCCAGATGAAGACGAAGAGGCACAGCGCGATCTTCAGCGCGAACCAGATGGGGCCGGGGATCCAGTTCAGAGGAGCGATGTCCAGCGGCGGCAGCCAACCGCCCAGGAACAGGATCGTGGTCATCGCGCTCATCAGGATCATGTTGGCGTATTCGCCGAGGAAGAAGAGCGCGAAGGGCATGGCGCTGTACTCGACCATGAAGCCCGCCACCAGCTCCGACTCGCCTTCGGGAAGATCGAAGGGCGAACGGTTGGTCTCGGCCAGGATCGAGATGAAGAAGACGATGAACATCGGGAACAGCGGGATGAAGAACCAGACGGTCTCCTGCGCCCGCACGATGGCCGTCAGGTTCAGCGATCCGACGCACAGCAGGACCGAGATGATGACGAAGCCCATGGAGACTTCGTAGGACACCATCTGGGCGGCCGAGCGCAGGGCGCCCAGGAAGGCGTAGCGGGAGTTGGAGCCCCACCCCGCCATCACGATGCCGTAGACCCCCAGCGACGAGATGGCGAACAGGTAGAGGATGCCGACGTTGATGTCAGCCAGCACCAGCCCGTAGTCGAAGGGGATCACCGCCCAGGCCACCAGGCTGAGCAGGAACGTCAGCATCGGCGCCATGTAGAAGACGATGCGGTTGGCACCGGCCGGCAGGATCTGTTCCTTGGCGAACAGCTTCAGACCGTCCGCAAAGGGTTGCAGCAGGCCGAACGGGCCGACCATGTTCGGCCCCTGGCGGAGCTGCATGGCGCTCATCACCTTGCGCTCGGCATAGGTCAGGTACGCCACGGCCACCAGCAGCGGCACGACGATCGCCAGGATCTGGAGGACGATGATGATCAGCGGCAGCAGGAAGCCGCTCCAGAACTCAGCCATGGGTACCGGTCCTCTCCTGGGCGGCGGATCCGAGGAAGGTCTCGGTGCAGCGCGCCATCGTCACCGAGGCGCGGCTGATCGGATCCGTCATGTAGAAGTTGGCGATCGGCGTTGCGAAGGGCGCCGGATCGAGCGGTCCCGCCGCGCCGAACCCCAGCCAGGTGGCCGGCGTCACCGCGTCGATCGCGCCGAAGATCGGGTTCAGGTCCACCATGCGCCGGCGCAACTGGGCCTGGCTGTCATAGGGCAGCGTGTGGCCGAGACGCTCCGACAGGGCGCGCAGGATCTTCCAGTCCTCGCGCGCCTCGCCGAGCGGGAAGGTGGCGAGACGGGCCTGCTGCGGCCGCCCCTCGGTGTTGACGTAGGTGCCGTCCTTCTCGGTGTAGGCGGCGCCCGGCAGCACCACGTCGGCGCGGGCCGCGCCGGCGTCGCCGTGGTGGCCCTGGTAGATCACGAAGGCGGACCCCAGACGGGCCATGTCGATCTCGTCGGCAGCGAGCAGATAGACCGCCTCGATCTCCCCCTTCGATGCGCCGTCCAGGATGCCGGCCAGGTCGCGGCCGCCCTCGCCCGGCAGGAAGCCGATGTCGAGAGCGCCGACCCGCGCCGCCGCGGTGTGCAGCACGTTGAAGCCGTTCCAGTCGTCGCGCACCATGCCGTAGGTCTCGGCGAGCGCGCGGGCGGCGGCCTGGATGGCCGGGCCGTCGGCGCGCCGGAAGGCGCCCATGCCGAGCACCAGCATCGGCCGCTTGGCGCCCTTCAGCACCTCGGCGAAGTCGCCCTTGCCGTCGACCAGGTCCTGCAGGTCCTGCGGCCCGGTGCCGATGTGGGCGTAGGGATAGGTCAGCTCGCGCCGCTCGCCGATCACGGCCACCTTCAGGCCGCCCATCAGGTACCGCTTGCGAATGCGGGCATTGACCAGCGAGCCTTCCCAGCGCGGGTTGGTGCCGATCAGCACGATGACGTCGGCCTGCTCGATCCCGGCGATGCCGGTGTTGAACAGGTAGCCGGACCGCGCCGAGGCGTCGAAGCGCGCACCGTCCTGGCGGCAGTCCAGGTTGGGCGAGCCCAGCGCCGTCATCAGATCCTTCAGCGCCAGCATCGATTCCACATCGACCGTGTCACCGGTGATGGCGGCGATCTTCGTCCCGGCGACACCCTTCAGGCGGGTGGCGATGGCATCGAACGCCTCGCCCCAGGTGGCCGGATGGAGACGTCCGCCCTTGCGCACGTAGGGCCGGTCGAGGCGCTGGCGCTTCAGCCCGTCGTAGTGGTAGCGGCTCTTGTCCGACAGCCACTCCTCGTTGATGTCCTCGTTGAGGCGGGGCAGCACGCGCATCACTTCGGGCCCGCGCGTGTCGACGCGGATGTTGGAGCCGACCGCATCCATCACGTCGATGGTTTCGGTCTTGCGCAGCTCCCACGGGCGCGAGGTGTAGGCGTAGGGCTTGGACGTCAGCGCACCCACCGGGCAGACGTCGACCAGATTGCCCGACAGTTCCGACGCCACCGCCTTCTCGACGAAGGTGGTGACCTCCATATGCTCGCCGCGGTTCACCGCGCCGATGTCGGGGACGCCGGCGATCTCGTTGATGAAACGGATGCAGCGGGTGCAATGGATGCAGCGGGTCATGATCGTCTTGATCAGCGGACCCATGTACTTGTCCTTGACCGCGCGCTTGTTCTCGGCGTAGCGCCCGTGGTCCATGCCGTAGGCCATGGCCTGGTCCTGAAGGTCGCACTCGCCGCCCTGGTCGCAGATCGGGCAGTCCAGCGGGTGGTTGACCAGCAGGAACTCCATGACGCCCTTGCGGGCCTTGTGGACCAGGTCCGTGTCGGTCCGGATGACCATGCCGTCGGCGCAGGGCATGGCGCAGGAGGCCACGGGCTTCGGCGCCCGCTCCATCTCCACCAGGCACATGCGACAGTTGGCCGGAACCGACAGGCGCTCATGGTAGCAGAAGCGCGGGATCTCGATGCCAAGCTGTTCGCACGCCTGGAGCACCGAGGTGCCCGGCTCGACTTCGATCTCGATCCCGTCGATGGTGAGTTTCGGCATTGGGACCTCGGGCTCCTTACTCGGCGGCCAGGCGCTGGGCGGCGTTGCGGTACTCGAGGATGCGGCGCTCCATCTCCGGCCGGAAATGCCGGATCAGACCCTGCACCGGCCACGCCGCGGCGTCGCCCAGCGCGCAGATGGTGTGCCCCTCGATCTGCTTGGTGACCTCGTGGAGCATGTCGATCTCCTCCACGCGGGCGTTGCCCTTGACCATGCGCTGCATGACGCGGTTCAGCCAGCCGGTGCCCTCACGGCAGGGCGTGCACTGGCCGCAGCTCTCATGGGCGTAGAACTGCGACAGGCGGGCGATCGCCTTGACGATGTCGGTGGACTTGTCCATCACGATCACCGCCGCGGTGCCAAGGCCGGAGCGCGCGTCGCGCAGGCTGTCGAAGTCCATCAGCACCGTGTCGCAGATGGACTTGGGCAGCACGGGCACCGACGATCCGCCGGGGATCACGGCCAGCAGGTTGTCCCAGCCGCCGCGCACGCCGCCGGCGTGGCGCTCGATCAGCTCCTTCAGCGGGATGCCCATCTCCTCTTCCACGTTGCACGGCTTGTTGACGTGCCCGGAGATGCAGAAGAGCTTGGTGCCCGTGTTCTTCGGCCGCCCCAGCCCGGCGAACCAGCCGGCGCCGCGGCGCAGGATGGTGGGAACCACGGCGATGGATTCGACGTTGTTCACCGTCGTCGGGCAGGAATAGAGGCCGGCCTGGGCGGGGAACGGAGGCTTGTTGCGCGGCTGGCCCTTCTTGCCCTCGATGGACTCGATGAGCGCCGTTTCCTCGCCGCAGATGTAGGCACCCGCACCCCGGTGGATGTAGATGTCGTAGTCGTAGCCGGTGCCGCAGGCGTTCTTGCCGATCAGCCCCGCCGCGTACGCCTCGTCGATGGCGCGCTGTACGTTGGAGCCTTCGTTGTAGAACTCGCCGCGGATGTAGATGTAGCAGGCGCTTGCCCCGATGGCGACGCCGGCCAGCAGACAGCCCTCGATCAGCTTGTGCGGATCGTGGCGCAGGATGTCGCGGTCCTTGCAGGTGCCGGGCTCGCCCTCGTCGGCGTTGACCACCAGGTAGACGGGCTTGCCGGTGACGGCCTTGGGCATAAAGGACCACTTCATGCCCGTGGAGAAGCCGGCGCCGCCGCGGCCGCGCAGGCCGGATTCCTTCACCTGCTCGATGATCCAGTCGCGGCCCTTTTCGACCAGCGCCCGGGTGTTGTCCCAGTCGCCGCGCGCGCGGGCGGCGTCGAGGCCGAAGTCCTGGTAGCCGTAGAGATTGGTGAAGATGCGGTCTTCATCGCGAAGCATCGTCGGCCCTCCCTCAATCGTCGCCGCGGGTGACGCCGCGGTCACCGCAGAAAGCCTTGAGCGTCGTCGGGCCGCCCACCGGTTCGGAGGAAACGCGGCCGATCTGCGAGCCGGGTTTGGGCGTCTCGCCGCGCTTGAGAGCGTCGATGATCTTGCCCATCGCCTCGGCCGAGACGTCCTCGTAGTAGTCGTCGCCGATCTGCACCACGGGCGCGTTGACGCAGGCCCCGGCGCACTCCACCTCGCCCAGCGTGAACCGGCCGTCGTCGGTGGTTTCGCCGACGTGGATGCCCAGCTTGGATTCGCACGCCTTGACCACGTCGTCGGAGCCGCGCAGCCAGCAGGGCGTGGTGGTGCACACCTGGATGAAGTGCCGGCCGACGGGGGCCTTGTTGTACATGGTGTAGAAGGTCGCGACCTCGTACACGCGGATGCGCGGCATCTCCAGCATATCGGCAACATGGTCCATCGCCGCCCGCGGCAGCCAGTTGGCGTTCTGCCGCTGCGCCAGGTCGAGCAGGGGCATGCAGGCGCTGGCCTTCCGGTCCGCCGGGTACTTGGCGATGATCCGCTTCGCCAGCTCCAGATTCTCGGGCGTGAAGGCGAAGGTGGCCGGCTCGTTGGCCGGGGCCGAAGCGGCGGCGCTCATCGGTCGATTTCTCCGAAAACGATGTCCATCGAGGCGATGTTGGCGACGGCGTCGGCCAGCATGTGCCCCTTCGACATGAAGTCGAGACCCTGAAGGTGCGCGAAACCCGGTGCCTTGATGTGGCAGCGGTAGGGCTTGTTGGTGCCGTCGGACACCAGGAAGACGCCGAACTCGCCCTTGGGCGCCTCGATCACCGTGTAGGTCTCGCCCGCCGGGACGTGGAACCCCTCGGTGTAGAGCTTGAAGTGATGGATGAGGGCTTCCATGGAGCGCTTCATCTCGCCGCGCGGCGGCGGCGCCACCTTGCGGTCATTAATGCGCACCGGTCCATCCGGCATTTCCTTCAGACACTGGCGGATGATGCGGTTGGACTGGCGCATCTCCTCCATGCGGCAGAGGTAGCGCGACCAGCAGTCGCCGCTGAGCCCCACCGGCACGTCGAAGTCCATGCGGTCGTAGACCTCGTAGGGCTGGCTCTTGCGCAGGTCCCACGCCACGCCGGAACCGCGCAGCATCGGGCCGGAGAAGCCCCAGTCGAACGCCTGTTCCTTCGTCACGATGCCGATGTCGACCGTGCGCTGCTTGAAGATCCGGTTCTCGGTCAGCAGGTTGTCGATGTCGTCGCAGAACTTCGGGAAGCGCTCGGTGAACTCCCAGATGTCGTCGGCCAGGCCCGCCGGCATGTCCCACGCCACGCCGCCGGGACGGAAATAATTGGCGTGCAGGCGCGCACCGGACACCCGCTCGTAGAACTCCATGAGGATCTCGCGCTCCTCGAAGCCCCACAGGGACGGCGTGATGGCGCCGACGTCGAGCGCACCCGTGGTGATCGACAGGATGTGGTTGAGGATGCGGGTGATCTCGGAGAACAGCACGCGGATGTACTGGGCGCGCAGCGGCGGCTTGATCCGCAGCAGCTTCTCGATGCCGAGCACGAAGGCGTGCTCCATGCACATCGGCGAGACGTAGTCCAGGCGGTCGAAATAGGGGATGGCCTGGATGTAGGTCTTGTACTCGATCAGCTTTTCGGTGCCGCGGTGCAGCAGGCCGATGTGGGGATCGCAGCGCTCGACGACCTCGCCGTTCAGCTCCATGACCAGGCGCAGCACGCCGTGAGCCGCCGGATGCTGCGGCCCGAAGTTCATGGTGTACGGCTTGATCTGGGTCTTGGCCGTCTGGGACGCGCTCGGGTTGGCGGACGTGGCGGTGGTCACGGCTTGCTCCCCGTGTCAGGTGCCTGGGCCTTCTCGTCTCCGGGCAGCATGACGTTGGTCATGCCTTCCCAGGGGCTCAGGAAGTCGTAGGTGCGGAAGTCCTGCGTCAGGCGCACGGGTTCGTACACGCAGCGCTTCTGGTCCTCGTCGTAGCGCATCTCGACGTAGCCGGTCAGCGGGAAGTCCTTGCGGAACGGGTGCCCTTCGAAACCGTAGTCGGTGAGGATGCGACGCAGGTCCGGGTGGTCGGAGAAGAAGACCCCCAGGAGATCCCAGGTTTCGCGCTCGAACCAGTTGGCGGCGTTGTAGACGCTCACAACCGAGGGAACGGGCGTGTCCTCGTCGGTAGCCAGCTTGATGCGGATCCGCTGGTTGTGCTTGAGGCTGAGCAGGTTGTAGACGACCTCAAAGCGCTCCTCGCGCTCGGGGTAGTCGACCGCGGTGATGTCCATCAACTGCTCGAAGCTGCAGTTGGAGTGGTCCCGCAGGTAGGTCAGCACCTTGACGATGGACGGGCGGCGCACCGTCACCATCAGCTCGCCGAGCCGGACCTCCGCCTTGAGGACGTCTTCGCCCAATGCGGCGGCGATGGAGTCCCCGAGTTCCTTGAGCGCTTGTTCGGACATGGGTTTCAGCCTGCGTCCTTATGATTCGTTGGCGCCGGGGCGGCTCACCGCGCGATGCGGTTGCCGCGCCGGATCTTCTTCTGGAGCTGCAGGATGCCGTACACGAGCGCCTCGGCCGTCGGCGGGCAACCCGGCACGTAGATGTCGACCGGAACGATCCGGTCACAGCCCCGCACCACCGAATAGGAGTAGTGATAATAGCCGCCGCCGTTGGCGCACGAGCCCATGGAGATGACCCAGCGCGGCTCCGGCATCTGGTCGTAGACCTTGCGCAGGGCCGGAGCCATCTTGTTGGTCAGCGTGCCGGCGACGATCATGCAGTCGGACTGGCGCGGGCTGGGGCGCGGGATCACGCCGAAGCGGTCCAGGTCGTAGCGCGGCATGTACGCGTGGATCATCTCCACCGCGCAGCACGCCAGGCCGAAGGTCATCGGCCACAGCGATCCCGTGCGGGCCCAGTTCAGCACGTCCTCGTACTTGGCGAGGATGTAGCCCTTTTCCTGGACCTCCTCGGTCACGGCGCGGAGGTAGGCGTCCTGTTCCGGTCCGGGCGGAATGGGCGCCATGCGGTTGGCAGCCTCTACTCCCATTCCAGAGCTCCTTTCTTCCACTCGTAGATAAAGCCGATGGTCAGCACGCCCAGGAACACCATCATCGACCAGAAACCGAACATGCCGATGTCGCCCAGGGCGATGGCCCACGGGAACAGGAAGGCGACTTCGAGGTCGAAGATGATGAACAGGATGGAGACCAGGTAGAACCGCACGTCGAACTTGGTGCGCGCGTCCTCGAACGGCTCGAAACCGCATTCGTACGGGGAGACCTTCTCGGCATCCGGTGCGCTCGGGCCGACGATGTAGGAACCGGCCACCATCACCACCGACAGGGCGACGGCGATGAGCAGGAACACCAGGATCGGAAGGTATTCAATGATCAGCGGATTGGACACCGCGTTCCTCCCATGGGCCTCAAACGCGAGCAACGCTGCGGCCCGGAAAGGCCGAGGCGCCACACGCGGTGGGTGAAGACTGGATTAGCCCGTCAGACGCCGCGCAATATAGGCCGGATGTAAGCCCAAGGAAAGCGCTTTGAGCAGCCGCGGCATGCGGAAAAGCTCAGGCTTTGCGCCGTCTAGGGGTTTGAAAACGCAGGAATTTTATAGGATGGAAAACAGGAGAGAAAAGGAGAAGATGGCGCGAGTGACGGGACTTGAACCCGCGGCCTCCGGCGTGACAGGCCGGCGCTCTAACCAACTGAGCTACACCCGCGCAATTGCCTTAGCGGCAATGACCACGCGCTTTATAAATTCGGCCCGGCGTCCCCGTTTCGGAAGCCGCCGACGGGCCGTCCGTCGTGGTGGGCGGTTTCTAGCCCTGCGCCGCCCCCCTGTCAATCACGAAAAAGCGATGTGCCGGGGAAGCCTCCGCTAGATTCTGTGGGCATGATGTCGCAGGCGCTCCAGCCGTTCGAACGCGTCGACCATACCCGGCGGCAGATCGCGCCGGTCCGACCGGCCGGGCCCGCCGAATCGGGTCAGGGATTCCTCCAGCGCCCGCGCCAGGTGCTCACAGACCTCCAGCTCCTCCTGCTCCAGCGCCAGTTCGAGGGCGTGGAGTATCCGGTCGCCCAGGCGCCGCTCGTCCAACATTGCCGGTTCGTTCATGATCGTCCTCCGCGGGCCCCTGCGCTGACCGGCATCCAGTCTACCACAGCGTGCCGGAGCGCACGCGCACGCGATGTCGCATGGCCCTTCCCCACCGCTTACCCCCGGGAAGCCGGACGAGTCGGTCGGGTGCGGCCTACTCCCAAAGAGCCGGCCATCGGAGCGCGCACCTTTAACGAATTTTAACCGCGCCGGCCGCACCCTGACCGTACCCCATGAACCGGCAGGTGCCCATGCACGCGACCCTCCCCGCCCGCCCGCCCGCGCTGAGCGCCACCGTCGACCGCAACGGCCCCGTCCGCCACGAGCCGGTCGTGCCGAAGCTGCGCGGCGTGCCCCTGATCGTCACCTGGGTCGTGCTGGCCGGGGCCCCCTGGGTGGTTGCCTGGCAGATCATCAAGCATCTGAGCTGATAGACGGCCGGCCCTGCAACCCGCTGCCGGGCCGTGGATCGCATCACAACAGCCGCGCCCGGTGTCTGAACGCCCGCCCTTGCGCGCCGGCGGACCGCGCGTCGGCGGACCGCGCGTCGGCGCCGGGTCGTTCGCGTTGCTCTAACCAGTTGAATGCATTGGTGGGCGATGAGGGGATCGAACCCCCGACATTCTCGGTGTAAACGAGACGCTCTACCGCTGAGCTAATCGCCCCCGCAAACGTCCCTCCGGCAGGAGGCCGGACAAGACGAACCGGCCGGTCGGCGACCGGCCGGCGCATGTATGGCCCGAAACGGCCGTCAGTTCAAGGCGTCCTTGAGATTCTTGCCGGGCTTGAACTTCGGCTGCTTCGACGCCGGAATGGTGATCTTTTCCCCGGTGCGCGGATTGCGTCCTTCCGACGCCGCCCGTTCGGCCACCGCAAAGGTGCCGAAGCCAACCAGCCGCACTTCGTCCCCCTTCTTCATCGCATCGGCGATGCTATCGAACACGGCATCGATCGCCTTGGTCGCGTCCGTTTTAGACAAACCCGCGACATCGGCCACCTGTGCCACGAGATCATTCTTGTTCACTTAATCCCCCTTCCCGTTCGGCGAAGAACTGATAAACAAAGCCACCCCAGGACTTCGCAGGATGAAAATGTAAGCACAGCGGCCACCACCCGTCAATTGCCGACGGGAGTGACCGCTGACGCCGGAAGCGATTTGGCAGGGGCTGACGGCCCGAATCCCCGCCTAATGGCGGAGCACTTCCCCTCCCTGTTCACCGTCGCGCGGCTTCGCCGCCGGTTCGATGGTGTCCGCCGGCTCGCTCCACTCGATCGGTTCGAGCGGGCGCACCAGGGCGTTGCGCAGCACGTCGTCCACCGAGTTGACGGGGATGATCTCCAGGCCGCGCTTCACGTTGTCGGGGATGTCCGCCAGATCCTTCTCGTTGTCCTTGGGGATCAGCACGTGCTTGAGCCCACCGCGCAGGGCGGCCAGCAGCTTTTCCTTGAGGCCGCCGATGGGCAGCACGCGGCCGCGCAGCGTGATCTCGCCGGTCATCGCCACGTCCTTGCGCACGGGAATGCCGGTGAGCACCGAGACGATGGAGGTGATCATCGCCACACCGGCCGACGGACCGTCCTTGGGAGTGGCGCCCTCCGGCACGTGGACGTGGATGTCCCGCTTCTCGAACAGCGTCGGCTTGATGCCGAAGGCGGTGGCGCGCGACTTGACGTAGCTCTCCGCCGCCTGGACGGATTCCTTCATCACGTCACCCAGCTTGCCGGTGGTGGTGACGCGCCCCTTGCCGGGCAGCGTGACCGCCTCGATCGACAGCAGCTCGCCGCCCACCTCGGTCCAGGCGAGACCGGTGGTGACGCCCACCAGGTCCTCCAGTTCCGCCTCGCCGAAGTGGAACCGGCGCACGCCGGCGTACTTGTCGAGATTGCGGCGGGTGACCTGCACCTTGCCGGACCCCTTCAGCAGGATCTCCTTCACCGCCTTGCGGCAGAGGTTGGCGATCTCGCGCTCCAGGTTGCGCACGCCCGCCTCACGCGTGTAGTAGCGGATGAGGTCGCGCAACGCGTCGTCGGAGATGTTGAACTCGCCCTTCTTCAGGCCGTTCGCCGTGATCTGCTTGTTGATCAGGTGGCGCTTGACGATCTCGACCTTCTCATCCTCGGTGTAGCCGGCGACGCGGATCACCTCCATGCGGTCCAGCAGCGGCTGCGGCAGGCGCAGCGTGTTGGCCGTGCAGACGAACATCACGTCGGACAGGTCGTAGTCGACCTCCAGGTAATGGTCGTTGAAGGTGGAGTTCTGCTCGGGGTCCAGCACCTCCAGCAGCGCCGAGGAGGGATCGCCGCGCCAGTCGGCGCCCAGCTTGTCCACCTCGTCCAGGAGGAACAGCGGGTTGGACGACTTCGCCTTCTTCATGCCCTGGATGACCTTGCCGGGCATGGAGCCGATGTAGGTGCGGCGATGGCCGCGCACCTCCGCCTCGTCCCGCACGCCACCCAGCGACATGCGCACGAAGTTGCGGCCCGTGGAGCGCGCGATCGACTTGCCGAGCGAGGTCTTGCCGACACCGGGCGGCCCGACGAGGCAGAGGATCGGCCCCTTCACCTTGTTCATGCGGTTCTGCACCGCCAGGTATTCCAGAATGCGTTCCTTGACCTTCTCGAGGCCGTAGTGGTCGGCATCGAGGATCTTCTGCGCCAGGCGCAAGTCCTTCTTGACCTTGGTGCGCTTCTTCCACGGAATGGAGAGGATCCAGTCGAGGTAGTTGCGCACCACCGTCGCCTCGGCCGACATGGGGCTCATGGAGCGCAGCTTCTTCAGCTCGGCCAGGGCCTTCTCGCGCGCCTCCTTGGACAGGCGCGTCTTATTGATCTTCTCCTCGATCTCCGCCGATTCGTCGCGGCCGTCCTCGGACTCGCCCAGCTCCTTCTGAATGGCCTTGAGCTGCTCGTTCAGATAGTACTCGCGCTGGGTCTTCTCCATCTGCCGCTTGACGCGGTTGCGGATGCGCTTCTCCACCTGGAGGACGCCGATCTCGCCTTCCATGAAGGCATAAACCCGCTCCAGCCGCTCCGACACGGTGGCGCATTCCAGAAGCTGCTGCTTCTCGGGAATCTTCAACGCCAGGTGCGAGGCAACCGTATCGGCCAGCTTGCCGGCCTCCTCGATCTGGTTGATGGAGACGAGGACCTCCGGCGGGATCTTCTTGTTGAGCTTGATGTACTGCTCGAACTGCGAGACCACGGCGCGGGACAGGGCTTCCAGCTCCTGCGTATCGCCGGCGTTCTCCTCCACCAGGTCGGCATAGGCCTGGAAGAAGTCTTCGTTCTCGGCGAACTTCACGATCGAGGCCCGCTGTCCGCCTTCGACCAGCACCTTGACGGTGCCGTCGGGCAGCTTCAGCAGCTGCAGCACGGTGCCCACCGTGCCGACGCCGTAGATGTCGGCGGGGGTCGGGTCGTCCTGCGCGGCGTTCTTCTGGGTGACGAGAAGGATCTGCTTGTCGTCCTTCATGACGTCTTCCAGGGCGCGCACGGACTTCTCGCGGCCCACGAACAGCGGCACGATCATGTGCGGGAAGACCACGATGTCCCGCAGCGGCAGGACCGGATACAGGGCACCACGGGGGATTTCGAACATCGAATGGGCCTCTTGGTGGGAACGCCGCCAGCCCGGGCCGGGCCTGGGGCAACGCCGCCTCGGGATGAGCGCGGCATCTTCTACGGCACGAAACTAACGTGGCACACCCCCCGTCCCCCTTCAAGGCCCGAAGGCGCGAAACCCCGCGCGTCGCGGGGGGTTCCGGCGCACCCGACGGCGCCCGCGGCCCCGCCGGCGGTGGACAGGCGCCGGCAGTTGGGGCAAGAAGCGGTCATGACGAGCCTCTCGCCCGCCCAACCGGCCCCGCGCGGGGCCGCCGCCCCCCGCGTAACGGCCATCGACGCGGCACGCGGCGTCGCCATCGCGGCCATGGTGATCTATCACCTCTGCTGGGACCTGGATCACCTGGGCTTCGCGTCCTTCGACCTGTTCGGCCACCCCGCCTGGCTGGCCGCCCGGACCGCCATCCTGTCGTCCTTCCTGCTGCTGGTCGGGGTCGGGCTGGCGCTGGCCGGGGCGCGCGGCGTCGACCGCCGGCGGTTCCTGCGCCGGCTCGGCCTGCTGGTGCTCGCCGCGGCGGCGGTGTCGGCGGCGTCGTGGATGCTGTTTCCCGACAGCCCGATCGTCTTCGGCGTGCTGCATCACATCGCCCTGGCCAGCGTCCTCGGCCTGGCGGCGCTGCGGCTGCCGACCGCTGCGGTGATCGCCGCCGGTGTCCTGGTGCTGGCCCTGCCCCGGCTGGCGGGGCCGGTGCCGGCGTTCGACGCCCCGGCCCTGCGCTGGATCGGCCTGATGAGCTTCGAGCCGTCGTCCAACGATTATGTTCCGCTGATCCCCTGGTTCGGCGCGGTGCTGCTGGGGATCGTCCTCGGCCGGCTGTGGCTGCGCCACGCACCGGCCGCCGCCCCGCCGCCGGGCGGAGCGGTCGGTGCCCTGGCTTGGGCCGGGCGGTACAGCCTGCCCATCTATCTGCTGCACCAGCCCGTGCTGTTCGGCACTCTGTGGTTGGCCGCCGCCCTGATCGTCCCCGGCGATCCCGCGGCCGATGCCTTCGCGCGGAGTTGCCGGACGAGCTGTGAGACCGGCGGGACCAACGCTGCCGCCTGTGCGGACTTCTGCGCCTGCGCGGCGGAGGACCTGCAGCGCGCCGGGCTGTGGAGCGCCGTCACGCAGAACCGCCTCGACGATGCCCGCCGGCCGCTGGTGGACGCGGTGGTTGCCGCCTGCGCGGCCGGCACCCCGCGCTGAGGCGGGTTCCCCTTCAGGCCCGCCGCCGCCCGACGGTGTCGGCCACATAGGCTTCGCGCTGCCCCATGGGCCGGGATGGCGCGTCGGTGGTGTCCTGCACCGTCTGGTGCTCCATCTCCGCGTTCAGCTCGCCCCCGAGCAGGACCACATAGGAGGTCAGGTTCAGCCACAGCAGCAGGATCACCGCGGCGCCGACCGAGCCGTAGGTTTCGTTGTAGCTGGCGAAGTTCGTCACGTAGATCGAAAAGCCGGCGGACCCCAGCAGCCACAGCACCGTTGCCAGCACGGACCCCCAGGTGACCCAGCGCCACTTCGGCTCCCGACGGCAGGGGGCGTAGCGATAGAGCACGGCCAGCGCCACCATCACCGCCGCCGCCAGGATCGGCCAGCGGGCGAAGCGCACCACCGGCTCCAGCCCGCCCAGGGGCACCATGGCCAGGATGGCCGGCACGACCACCACCACCGCCAGCGTGAACACCAGGAACAGGATGCCGGCCACCGTCAGCACCAGGGACAAGGCCGCCAGGCGCACGAAACCGCGGGTTTCCTCCTCGTCGTAGACGATGTTGAGGGCGATCACCAGGGAGTTGACCCCGCGCGACGCGCTCCACAGGGCCAGCAGCAGACCGCCGATGGCGCCCACGGTCAGGCCGCCGCCGGATGCCGAGGCCACGCTCTCCGCCTGCTGGCGCAGCACCTCCAGGGCCTGGTCGGGCAGGATGCCGGCCAGTTGCTCGACATGGGTTTCCACCGCCGTGGGGTCGGCGACGAGCCCATAGATGGACACCGCCGCGGCAATCGCCGGAAACATCGCCAGCAGCGCGTAGTACGCGACGCCGCCGGAAATCATGAAAAGGTTATCGGCCGCCTGCTGCTCATAGACGCGCCACAGGATGTCCTTCCAACCCCGCTTCGGGATCTCCGCCGGCGTGCGGGCATCACGTCCCCGCCCGCTGCGCACACGCGGATAGCGGTCGTGGTGGCGGCGGCTCAGGCCCAGCATCAGGCGAGCGCCTCCCGAAGGCTGGCCATGCGATGGCGGATCGTTTCAAGTTCATGGAAGCGGGCGCCGACGACCACCCGCAGCTCCGGCGACAGATCCTCGTGCAGGCAATCGCGGAACAGCCCCAGCGTGCCATCCAGGCCGCGCTCCAGCGCCGCCAGCACCTGCGCCCGGCCGCGTGCGCCCGCCAGCTCCTGGAACAGGTCGTGCCAGGCCGGGTGCAGCGGGCCGTCCGCGTCGAGGACGCCGCCGCGCACCCGCAATTCGTGCCCCAGCGCCGCAGCACTCCGCTCCAGTTCGTTGGAAACCTCGATCAGGCGCGGCGACAAACGGCCGTCGTACAGCGCCGCATCGGCTTCCCGGCACCCTTCGGCCCCCTGCCGGCAGGCGCCGATCAGCCCGGTCAGGAGAATGCGCGCGCGCTGGTCGGAGATGCCGGGGTGACCGCCGTGGTCGATGCTCTCGTCGTGTTCGGGCGTGCGGGAAATGGCCCAGGCCAGCCACAGCGCGCCGATCCCGATCAGCGCCACGGGGATGGGGTTGTCGCGGATGGCGCGGGCGATGCGGGTCGGCCGCCCTTCGATGACGTCCCGGACCGCCTGCGTCACGTGGCCGGTCATCTGACCCGGCGACAGCCGGTACTCCAGTTCGTCCAGCGTGGCGTCCATGCGCGCGCGAATAGCGCCGATCTCCCGTTCGATCTCGCCCATGCTGCGCCCGTCGTGCGCCGCGGGTGTGCTTTCGCTGCGATCGTCTGCCATTGCCGATCCCCCTCCCTGTCACGCTGCGGCATCCAACACAGCCGGCGCGGCAAAGGTTCCGGAGGGGGACCGGAGGGGGCCGCGGGCTATTCGCCCGCGCGCATGAGGTCGCCCAGCTTGGACAGGAGGTAGTCCAGATCGTCCGCCTCCAGCCCCTCGTACTGGGTGAGGATGCGCTCGATGGTCCGGCGCCGGTGGCGGGCGATGTCGCCGGGTTCGCCGTCGTAATGGGTCTGGCGGGCCACGTCGAGCGCGATGCGGCAGGCGGGCAGCAGGGCCGCCGGCATCCTGGCCTTGTCGTAGACCGATTTCAGACCCAGCGGCCCGACGTCGTGGATCAGCAGGCGGGCGTTGGTCAGGGGCACCCCGGCGCGATGGGCCATGGCCGTCTCGAAGAAGGCCACATCGCCCATGCAGAGGGCGCGCACCATCAGCGACGGCGTCAGCCGCCCCGTCCTGGCGAGCTGGACCACCAGGCGCTCCAGCGCCGCCTCGTCGCTCTCACCGCTGAACAGGCCGACGGTGGCCCGCTCGCGGCTTTGCAGGATCAGGTCGGAAGCGACCTTGGCCGGCAGGTCGTGATGGGTCACCAGATACTGCTGGAGCTTTTCCGACACCACCGCGACCAGCCGCTCGGCAACGGTGACCGGCAGGCGGGAGCGGTGGACCAGCGGCTCCTGCACCGCCTCGCTGGTGCCGAAGCGGTCGATGACGCGGACGAGCGCCGTCTCGCCCAGCCGCGCGCCCTCGTTGGCGACGAGGGCCGCCACCGCCGCCTCACCCCCCGATTCGACCAGCGCCTCGGCGACGGTGGACGACACCTCCGGCCGCACGGCCACGGCGGTCTGCTTGGCCTCGCTGCCGGAGCGGATGACCTCCAGCAGGTCGGCGTCGGTCAGCACCTGCGACACGCTGAGGATGGGGATGGCCACCGCCTCCACGTCACGCGCCAGGGTCATGGCCACGTCGCGCGGCAGGGCGGGGCTGGACTTCAGGTTCTCGGCCAGGGATTGGCGCACCCGCACCACCGCATCCCGGGCCATCACACGGATGATCTCTTCCGCCATGCGGCGTTCGTCCGTGTTCAGCGTGTTGGATTCGAAGTCGCGGGCCAGCTTGGCCGCCAGGTCGGCGCGCGTGCCGGGAGACGGATCCGTCAGCAGGCGCGTGACGTCGTCCTTGCTCAGATGCTGCGTCATGGGTCTCCGACCCCCGTTCCCCGCAATGCCGCCCGCACGCGGGCCCGTTCCATTGCCGAAAGCATGTGCCGGAAGGATTGAGCCTTCATTAACGGCAACCGCCGCCCCTCGCCCCCGCCGGACAGGGCATCTGCGCACAGGCCCTTCACCTGTCAGATATGGAACGTCGGCGGCTCGGGAAACAGGGGGCGCCGGCGACGCGTGCCGTGCAGTGCCTCCTCCACCGCGGCGATCTGGTCGTCAACCGCGATGGCGATCCCGGACGGGACCTCCAGCGCACGGTCCTCATAGACGCAGGTGCCCGGATGGGATTGCGCCCAGCGGTGCACGGCCTCGTCGCGGGCGTGCAGAAGGGCGACGATCTGTGGCCGGAACAGGCGCATGATGCCGGTGATCCAGCGATTCGCCGGCCACGAGGGGCGGGCGTGGTCGATGACGAAGCGGTCGAGCATGCGCACCACGTCGCCGGCCGCATACCAGGTTTCACCCGTCACCCAGCGGTTTGTGGTGAACAGCCGCACCGGCCGCCCCAGCGTGTCCATGGCGATGGCCACCAAGTGGGACAGGGCGTCGTTGTCCCCCTGCACCGGCTCCGGGTCGGGCACGTCGGCGGGCCGCACGCCGTCGGGCATGCCGAGCGGTCGCAGGAAGGTGTGGAAGTGCCCGTGCTCCCCGGCCGGCCGTTCACCCTCGGGATGGCAGTGATAGTAGTACTGGGCGTGGTACTCCGCGTCATACACGTCGCCGGGGGGATAATGGCGCCATTCCACCGGCGTCCCCTGGCCGCGCAGCAACTCGCCGACCACCGTGTCGCCGGTCTTGGCAAGCACGCGCCGGCAATTCCGGACCTCGGCGGCCGCTTCCGCCATCGCCTGCAACTCGGCCCGCGGCATCGCCGCAAGGTCCACACCGATCGCGTCGCCCATCACACCAACCCCGGCCCGCAAGCCGCATCCGCACACAGCCCGGCCACCAGATTAGGCCGACCGGCGGACAATGTGTACGGGAATTGCGACCGGTCAGGACGCCGACGCCCCCCTCACCGCGTTGCCCCGGCGCAGCGTCCAGCCCACCATGCCCTCGCTCACCCGGCCCAGCGCCACATCGAAGGCGGCGATCACCGCAGGGAACCCGTTGCCATCCACCGGCACGATCGCCTCGAACGTCTCGCCCGCTTCGATGGTGCGGCGCTGGGTGGCCACCAGCTTGACGGCGATGCGCACCCGCACCCGCTGGGGCTGGCCGACGGCGCGGCCGTCGGTGTACTCCGCCTGGAAGTCGCGCAGCTCCGTCTTCAGGGTGAAATCGGCCCGCAGCCCCACCGTGTCCCGGCCCACCGAGACGATGCGCCCGCTGTCCTCGAACGATTCGACGATCAGCCCCTGCACCATGGCCGGCGCCCGGTCCACCCACGACACGTTGGCGAAGTAATCGAGCGACGTGGGCGACCGGGCGACGGCGATCCGCGGCGTGTCCAGCCCGGCCGGTGCGGTCGGCGCCTCCACCAGCAACTGCCAGTCGGCCGTCGGCAGGCCGGCGGCGGTGCTGCGGTGGGGGGTGAGGGTGTAGAGGCTGGGAGGCGTGGGCGTCAGCGCCGCCGCGCAGGCCCCGAGCACCACGGCCGCCAGCCCGAGCAGAACCGCCGCCGCGGGGCGCCACATACGAAGTCCGGTCCGCCGGCGATCCGTCATCGTCCCACCTCCACCCCTTGTCTCGTGCCGCCGAACAGGAAGTTCGTCGGACTGCTCTCGATCCGGGTCACCACCCGCGAAAGCTGCGACGACAGATCGCGCAACTGGGTGACCAGCAACGTCACTTCATACAGCCCGGTCGCCGTGAAGTCGCGCAATGGCTCGCGGTTTTCCTCCACCAGTTCGCCGACCCGGCCGGAGGTGACGGTCAGCGAGCGGGTGAGCGCCGTCACCTCCCCGGCCAGCGCGCCGGTGGTCCGGTCCAGGGTGGCCAGCGTGCGGCGCGCCTGCTCCAGGGTGCTGTGCAGGTCCGGGGCCAGCCCGTCGACGGTTCCGCTCAGCGTCTCGGTCAGGTGCCGGGCGCCCGCCATGGCCGCGCGCGCTTCCGCCGCCGTGGTCTCCAGATCGGACGTCGCCGCCGCCACGTCGGCGGTGATGGTGCCGACGTTGGCGAGGATGGCGGTCACCGCCTGCTGGTTGGCCGGGCTCAGCAGCGTGTCGATGCGTTCGGCGATGGTCAGCACGCGGTTGAGGATCTGCGGGGCGGCGTCCACCACCTCGGCCAGGGACGACGGGCGGGACGGGATCACCGGCACGCCGGACTGGGACGCCCGCAGCAGTTCGCTGCGCTCGGTGCCGCCGGTGATCTGCACATAGGCGCCGCCGGTGATGCCCTGCACCTCCAGCGACGCGATCGAGTCGGCCTTGATGGGCGTGCCCGCCTGGACCGCGATGGCCACCCGCACCCGCCCGACGTTGGAGGGATCGAGGCGCAGGTCGGTCACCGTGCCGATGGGGATGCCGCGGTAGCGCACCGGGCTTCCTTCCTGCAGGCCGGTGACGGACCCGGTGAAATAGATCAGATAGGGGTCGCGCTGTTCGTCGAACTGGGATTTGGCGATCCACACGGTGAACACGAACAGGCCGGCGATCAGCGACAGGACGAAGACACCGACGAGGATGTAGCTGGCACGGGTTTCCATCGGGTCACGCCTCCGCCCGGCGGGCGGCGCGGCCGCGCGGTCCGTGGAAATAATCGCGGATCCAGGGATGGTCGTCGCGCAGCAGCGCGTCCAGCGTTCCGACCCTGACCTTCTTGTCGATCAGCACCGCGATGCGGTCGCAGATGGAGGTCAGGCTGTCCAGATCGTGGGTCACCATGTAGACGGTCAACCCCAGGCTCCCTTGCAGGTTGCGGATGAGACGGTCGAACGCCGCGGCACCGATGGGATCGAGGCCGGCCGTGGGTTCGTCGAGGAACAGGATGGCCGGGTCGAGGGCCAGGGCGCGCGCCAGACCGGCCCGCTTGCGCATGCCGCCCGACAGCTCCGACGGGTACTTGGCGCCGGCGTTGGGCGGCAGCCCGACCATGGCGATCTTGACCCGCGCCACCTCGGCGATCAGGTCCGGCGGCAGGGCGGTGTGCTCCTTCAGGGGGACCATGACGTTCTCCGCCACGGTCAGGGAACTGAACAGCGCGCCGTCCTGGAACAGCACGCCGGTGCGCGCCTTCAGGGCCCGGTCCTCGCGCGCGCTCAGCCGCATGGTGTCGCGGCCCAACATCTCGATAGTGCCGGCGGCGGGCCGCATCAGGCCGACGATCTCCTTCAGCAGCACCGACTTGCCCGTACCCGATCCGCCGACCACCCCCAGCACCTCGCCGGGCATGACGTCCAGGTCGAGGCCGTCGTGGATCACCTGACGGCCGAACCGCGTCACCAGCCCGCGCACCCGGATCACCGGCTCCGCCGCGGCGGCGTCGGGCGCCGGCCGGGAGTCCCGGCCCTCCCCCGCCGCCGAACGGATGTGCGCGTTGCCGACCGCCATGTCCACCCTTTCCCCTAGACGCCGAGATACGAGAAGAGCACCGAGAACAGCGCGTCGAGGACGATCACCAGGAAGATCCCCTCGACCACCGCCTTGGTGGTCAGCGCGCCCACGCTCTCGGCGCTGCCGCTGACCTTCAGCCCTTCGTAGCAGCCGACCATGGCGATCACGAGGGCGAAGACCGGCGCCTTGATCAGACCGACCAGGAAGGTGCCGAGTCCGACGGCACCGTGAAGCTGCCGGAGGAACTGCCCGAAGGAGATGTCGAGAACCACGTAGCTCATCACCGCCCCGCCGAACAGCCCCATGATGTCGGCGTAGAAGGCCAGCAGCGGCAGGGTGATCATCAGGGCCAGCGCCCGCGGCACCACCAGAAGCTCCACGGGGTCGAGGCCCAGCGTGCGGATGGCGTCCACCTCCTGATTCACCTTCATGGTGCCGATCTGGGCGGTGAAGGCCGAACCGGAACGGCCGGCGACGATGATCGCGGTCATCAAAACCCCGATCTCACGCAGCACCGACACGCCCAACAGGTTGACCACGAACAGCTCCGCCCCGAAGCGGCGCAACTGGTCCGCCCCCTGGAAGGCCAGCACGACACCGATGAGGAAGGTCAGCAGCCCCAGGATGGGCAGGGCGTTGAGGCCGGTCTGCTCGATGTGCGACAGCACCGCGCGCACCCGCAGACGCCGCGGATCGCGCAGGATGCGCCCGAAGGCGATGGTGATCTCCCCCAGGAAGGCCAGGAGTTCCAGCCCCTCGCGCATCAGCCCCACGGTGCCGCGCCCGGTGCGCTCGACCATGTCGCGGATGGGGTGCGGGCGCTCCGGCACCTGCACCGGCGCGGCCGCCGCGGCGCGCACGGCCTCCAGCAGCGGGGCATGCTCCGGCCGCACCGGCGCCACCTCCACCGCGTGGCCCAGCCCTTTCAGCCGGTCGGCCAGGCGGGTCAGCAGCATGGCGCCCACGGTGTCCAGCGCCTCCAGCCCCGACAGGTCCACGCGCACGGCGGCACCGCCGGACGGCCGCACCGCGTCCAGCGTGCGCACCAGCCGCGCCGCACCTTCCAGGTCCCAGCGCCCGCCCGCCGCCACCCGCCAGGCGCCGTCCGTGTCCGCCGCCTGCGTCATCCAAGCCTCTTGCGGCGCCATATGCCGCAGCCCTCCCGTTCCCGTACCCTATCCTGTTAACCGCGATTTGCGCCAAAAGCACGCCCCGCGTACACTGCGGCGTCCGCAACGGGCGCCGTTTCCGGCGGCCGCGGCGGCCGATGCAATCACCGGATATTCGCCATGACCCCTTCCGCCATCGACCTGCGGGACCACATCCGCGGAATCGCCGATTTCCCGAAGCCGGGCATTCTCTTCTACGATATATCGCCGCTGCTCGCGAACGCGGCGGCCTGGCAGGAAGCGGTGGCGCGGGTGGCCGAAGCCATCCGGCCCCACGCGCCGGACGTTCTGGTGGGCATCGAATCGCGCGGCTTCCTGCTGGCAGCACCGCTGGCCCTGGCCCTGAACACGGGATTCGTGATGGTGCGCAAGCGCGGCAAGCTGCCGGGCGACAAGGTGGAGCACTCCTACGACCTGGAATACGGCACCGACACCATCGAGATCCAGGCCGACGCCATCCGGCCGGGCCAGCGCGTGGTGGTGCTGGACGACCTGCTGGCGACCGGCGGGACCATGGCGGCCTCGGTCAACCTGCTGCGCCGGGTCGGGGCCGACGTGCGCGCTGCCGCCTTCCTCATCGAACTGACGTTCCTCGGCGGGCGCGGGCGCATCGATGTGCCGTGCACGGCGCTGATGAGCTACGATTCGTGATCCCGATGCCCGGTCGGCGTGCCGCCGACGCCCTGCGCGACGCCCCGCGCGGCCGCCACCAGGCAGACATCCAGGCTGCGATCCAGCAGGCCCAGCATGGTCTCGCGGAACGCCGCCTTGTCGCCCGTGGCGCGCGCGCGCGCCAGCGCGTCGCGGTAGGCGTCGCGGGACCCGGCATCAAGGACCACCGGCGGATAGCCCGCCCGGTTGAGCAGCAGGTTGGTCAGCAGCAGCGCCACCGCCGTGTTGCCGCGGGCGAACGGGCGAACGGACATGACGCGCAGATGCGCCTCGACGGCGCTCTCCGGGCCGGGTTCGGTGCGGCGCAGCCAGCCGCTCAGCGCCGACATGGAGACGCGCAGCTTGGCGGGATCGGGGGCAGGATCGGGAACCGGTTCCGCCGCCGCGTCGGGTCGGACCGCCTCCGCGTCGTCGGGGGGGCCGTCGCGGTAGGTGCCGGCCCGCGCGTCGATCCCCTGGAACAGCACCCCGTGCAGGGCAAGGATGCTGCGTTCGGTGATGACGCCACGGGGCTGGTAGGACAGGCGGGCGACCACGCGCAGGGCGTCGACGTGGTTCACCACCAGACGCTGGTCGTCGATGGGGCGGCTGCGCAGCACCGCGCCCTTCTCGATCACCCGCTCGATCTCGGCCGGGGTCAGGCCGACCCGCTCGACGCGGGCCGCGGCCATGGTCAGTTCCCGCTCGAACCAATCGGCCAGGGCATGCACGACCTCGCCCGGCAGCGGGCGGGCGGCGTCGAGTGCGCGCTTCTTGTCGTTGATGTCATCCGGCAGCGCCACGAGCCCACCTCCGTCGTTCGCCCGGTTATATACGGGGAGTCCCCGGTGCCCGGAAGCCCCCGCGTCGCGCCGGCTGCGGGGATTTGCCGCTCGCCATCGGGCTTGAGAGCCGTCGATGGTCGCGTTTAGATAGTGGACCTGCACAACATTCGGCCGTCGCCGACCGGCGGCGTTCGGTCATCAGCCGCCGTTGACCGGCGGCGTTCGGTCAAAGGACACCCGGCCATGGACTACGTCGCCTGGGAGCAGAGGATGAGCGTCGGCGTCGATGTTCTCGACGGCGATCATAAGCGCCTGCTGGCCATGTTCAACGGCCTGCTGGCCGGGGGCGTCTCGGCCCGCGCCAAGGACGACGTCAGCGGGCTGCTGGGCGATCTCAGGGACTACACCGACGTCCATTTCCGTCGCGAGGAGGAATGGATGGAACGCGCCGGCTATCCCGACCTGGAGTCTCACCGGGCCGCCCACCGCCACTTCGTCGCCGAGGTGGAGAAACTGCGCCGGGAATTCGACGACAGCCACGCGGTGATGCTGCGCATCGACCTGATCCTGCTGCTGAAGGACTGGCTGATCGACCACATCCAGACGGTCGACATGCGGTACAAGCCCTTCCTGGCCGGCAGCGACGTCGCGGCCTCCGGAGCGGCCCCCACCGGCTGACCCCCCTGGCCACGCCCCCGCCGCCTATCCCTGTTCGGCGAAGAACCGCATGACCGCCGCACCGGTTCCTGGCGGCCATTGGTGCGGATAGAAGCGCCCGGCGCCGGTGTGATCGTCGGCGTGAGGGCACCAGAGCACCGGATTCGCTCCGTCCGCGGGGCCGTAGCGGCGGCAGTTGAAGCGGTGCGGCTCCACGGGTTCGCTGCCGGGTGCCAGCCCGTTCTGCCGCAGCAGCGACGTTCGCTCCCGGTAGCCCTCCGACACCGGCACCTGCGCATCGCGCGGGTTGTGCAGAACCATGGCAGCCACCGATCCGCTGCACGCGGCCGGCCGCGCGATGCCGCCGCCCACCGTGGCGACCCCGCGGATCGCGGCACCGCGGATGCAGGCAAGACCGTTGGCGAACGAGGCGCCCAGGGAATGCCCCACCGCATGGACCGCCCCGAGGTCGATGCAGTAGAGCGTCGCCATCGTCTCCAGCAACGCGTCGAACAAAGCGGCATCCCGCGGCGCGTCCGGCGGATCGCCGGGATCGGCCCAGGTGAAGCGTCCCTGCCGGTCCTGCAGCCCGGCGGGATACACGAAGATGGTCGGTTCCGCCGCGTGCGCCTCCAGACCGAAATAGCGCCGCACCCGCGTGTTGTCGTTGGTGCGCCCATGGAATGCGAAGACCAGGGCATGCGGCCGGTCCGGCGCGTAGTCGTCGGGCGGAACGACGATGACTCCGCGCTCCCGACCTCCGGCACCGATCGCCGCCGGCGGTCGCTCGGGCGCCGTCCGGCCGCACCCCGCCGACGCCTGTTGGGTGTGAGCCGCGGCATCGCCCCCGGACATCAGAATGGCCAGGACAGCCACGAGCGGGATCGTTCGTTTCACCACCACACTCCGATCGGACCTGTCCTTTCGCAAACAGGGCTCGGGCGGGTTCGTTACACCATCGGACAGGTGATCCGTTAACGAAGGTGTAAACTTTTCCGGCAACTCTTCCCGGCAGGCAGGGAGGGTTGCATGGCGGTTCGGGCAGCGGCTTCGGCGGTTCTGGCACTGGTGGCGGCGATGGCGGCGGCCCCGGCACAGGCCGGCAAGCCGGAGCTGGTGGCGACCAACACCATACCGGCGCTGCCCGATGCGGAGATCACCCGCACCGACCACGCGGACGCGACGATCCTGCGCATCGACGGCATCATCACCAAGGGGGTGGAGCGTCGCTTCACCGAGGCGTTGCGCGCCCTGCCGGCCGGACGGCCGCTGGTGGTGGAGCTGGACAGCCCCGGCGGCTACACCTCGGCCGGTTACCGCATGATCGACCTGATGGTGGCCGAGCGGGCCGCCGGCCGCACCATCGCCACCCGCGTCAAGGGCGGGGAATCGTGCGAGAGCATGTGCGTGGGCGTGTACCTCGCCGGCTATCCGCGCTACGCCGACGCGACGGCGGAGTTCATGGTGCATGCCCCGCGCATGGTCGACAACGGCCGCATGACGCTGCGCACCACCGAGACCATGGTCAAGCGCCTGGTGTCGCTGGGCGCGTCGGAGGGGTGGGTGGCGCGGGTCCGTGCCGCCGGCGGCTTCTCGGGCAAGACCGACTACCGCACCCGTGCCGACCACCTGACGGCCGAACGCGCCAACGTGGTGACCGACCTGCTGCAGTGAGGGCGTCTCCCCTCCCCTACCACTCCAACCGGAACACCAGCCGGTCCGGGCCGGCCGGCGTGGCGGACAGGCGCACGCCGTAGGTCTCGGCGAAGCGGCCGGTCATGTACGCGTGCACCGAGCGCGGCGTCAGGTCCGCGGCGGCGCCGGGGTCCGCCAGGGCGCGCGCGGCCTGCGGGTTCAGCGCACCGGGGCGACCGTCGGCGGTCACGGTGATGCGCCCGGCCTCCTCCGACCCTTCGCCCGCCACGGTGATGGTGCCGCCATGAGTCAGCGCCTCCTCGGCCAGGACGATGACGTTGAGCAGCACCTTGCCGATGCCGGCGTGGCCGCTCAGCGCATCGGGCACGGCACCGGGCGGCCAGTCCAGCCGGGTGCGCGACCCCTCGACCCAGCCGCCGGCCGCCGCGCGCACTTCGGAAAAGCCCCGCTGGTCGCGCCCGGCCATGCCGTAGGCCAGGCGGAACAGCTTCAGCCGCCGCTCGGCCTGGCCGGCGGAATGCTCGATCAGCTTGATGGATTCCCCGAGAAAGCCGGACGCCGGCTCCTCCTCCATCTCCTCGATCAGTTCCAGCCCGTTGTGGATCGCGCCGACCGGGCTGACCAGGTCATGGCAGACGCGCGAGGCCAACAGTTCGAGGACGTGGATGTCGAGTGCCATGGGGACCCCGGCTGATGACGGAACGGGCAGCCGGCCGGAAGGGAACTTTCCGGCCACGCCCACCTTCTTGTACCATTGATTGCGACGCCGTTGCCCCGCTTTTCGGGAAACCCACTTTTCGGGAAACCTCCCATGGACGACTCTCTGGTCCCCGGCGCCTGGGTGCGCCATCCCGATCGGCCCGACTGGGGGCTCGGCCAGGTTCAATCGGCCATCCGCAACCGGGTGACGGTGAATTTCGAGCACGCGGGCAAGCTGCTGATCGACACCGCCACGGTGTCGCTGACCCCGGTCGATCCGGATCGGGAGGCCCCATGACCCCCCATGGCGCGGTGCTGCTTGCCGCACTCCTCCTGCCGGCCGCCCCCGCGGGCGCCGGCTCCCTGCCCGCCGGCGATCCCGGCAAGGGCGAGGCGCTGTTCCGCGCCTGCGCCTTCTGCCACACCCTGGGGCCGGAGGGCGGCCGGCGGGCCGGCCCGACGCTGCACCGCCTGTTCGGTCGCGTGGCCGGCGCGGTGGACGGCTATCCCTATTCCGACGCGCTGCGGAGCAGCGGCATCGTGTGGACGGAGGATACCGTCTCCCGCCTCTTCGAGATCGGCCCGGACACCATGACGCCCGGCAGCAAGATGCCGCTCCAGCGCATGACCGATCCGCAGCAGCGCGCCGACCTCATCGCCTACCTGAAGCGGGCGACAACCTCTCCGTGAAGCCCTCTGGCGCCGCCGCGGCCCCTCCTCTATGCTCGGCCGAACGCCATGACAGGGTTGAGAGGACACTGCAATGAAGGCCATGGTCATCGGCTTCGCCGCCGCCGTGCTGATCGCCGCCGTCGCCGCCGTGGCGCTGGACCGCGTGCCCAACACCACGGGAACGACGCAGGTGCCGCCGTCGGTGCGGCTGTAGCCCCGCCGCAGGCCCCGTCCCGCCGTCCTCGGCGGGGCGGGGTGAGCGTCTATTCCGCCGGGTGAGGGACCGTACCGTGGCCGGCCGGCTCCTCGTCATCGGCCAGTGGCTTCTTGCGGGCGATGTAGCTGTAGACGGTGGGCACCACGAACAGCGTCAGCAGCGTGCCCAGCAGCATGCCGCCGACGATGACCACGCCGATGGCCTGGCGGCTTTCCGCCCCCGCACCCTCCGCCATGGCCAGCGGCACCGCCCCCAGCACCATGGCGCCGGTGGTCATCAGGATGGGGCGCAGGCGCAGCACCGACGCCTCCACCACCGCCTTGCGGATGTCCACGCCGGCGCGCTGGAGCTGGTTGGCGAACTCCACGATCAGGATGCCGTGCTTGGTGATCAGCCCGACCAGGGTGACCAGTCCGATCTGGCTGTAGACGTTCATCGTCCCCCCCGTCAGCTTGAGCCCGAGCAGCGCCCCGGTGATCGACAGCGGCACCGTCAGCATGATGACGAAGGGGTCGATGAAGCTCTCGAACTGGGCCGCCAGCACCAGATAGATGAAGGCCAGGGCCAGCACGAAGGTGACGTACAGGCCGGCGGCGGACTCCCGGAACTCCCGGCTCTGGCCGGCATAGTCGGTCTGCGCGGCCAGCGGCAGCACCCGCTCCGCCGCCGCGTCGAGAAAGGCCAGCGCGTCGCCCAGGGAGGTGCCGGGCGCCAGGGTGGCGGTGACGGTGGCCGAGCGCAACTTGTTGAAATGGTTCAGCTCTCGCGGGCTGACCCGCTCCTCCACATGCACCAGGTTGGCCAGCGACACCATCTGCCCGGCGGCGCCGCGGACATAGATGGAGGCGATGTCGTCGGGATCGTCACGGTCGACCCCGTCCACCTGCACCACCACGTCGAACTGCTTTCCGTCGCGCTTGAAGCGGGTGACCTGGCGGCCGCCCAGAAAGGTTTCCAGCGTGCGTCCCACCGTGTCGATGTCGATGCCCAGGTCGGCCGCCTTGTCGCGGTCCAGCGTGATGCGCAGCTCCGGCTTGTTCAGCTTCAGGTCGGTGTCGACGTTGACCAGGCCGGGGAAGGTGCGCGCCTCGGCCAGCAGGGCGTCGACCATCCGCTGCAGCTCCGGATACCCCAGTGATGTCTGGATGACGAAGTTGACCGGCTTGTCGGTCGGGCTCTGCCCCAGGGAGGGCGGGTTCGAGGCGAAGGCCATGACGCCGGGGATGCCGAACAGCTTGGGCGCCAGGCCCGCCACCACCTCCTGCTGCTTGACGTCGCGATCGTTCCAGTCCTTCAGGCGCACGAAGCTCATGCCCTGGTTGACCACCGGGAAGCCCACCACCATGAAGTAGGTGTCGACCTCCGGCACCTGGTTGAACAGCGCTTCCATGCGCCGGGTGTAGCCGTCGGTGTACTCCAGGGTCGAGCCTTCCGGCGCGATGGCGATGGCCACCACGGTGCCGCGGTCCTCCACCGGCGCCAGTTCGGAGCGGATGCCGGAGAACAGCGTCCAGCTCGCCGCCGCCACCAGCACGCCCAGCATCAGCACCAGCGGCCGCGCCCGCAGCGAGGCACGCAGCAGCGCCCGGTAGCCCGAGGTCATCCCTTCCAGGAACCGTTCGATCAGGTTGTAGACGATGCCGTGCCGGGCCTGGTGGCGCAGCAGCTTGGAACACATCATGGGCGACAGGGTCAACGCGACGAACCCCGACACCAGCACCGCGCCGGCCAGCGTCAGGGCGAATTCGGTGAACAGCCGGCCGGTGCGCCCGGTCATGAAGCCGATCGGGGCGTAGACGGCGGCCAGCGTGATGGTCATCGCCACCACGGCGAAGCCGATCTCCCGCGCCCCCACGAGCGCCGCGCGCATCGGCGCCACCCCGTCCTCGATGTGGCGGTAGATGTTCTCCAGCATCACGATGGCATCGTCGACCACCAGGCCGATGGCCAGCACCATGGCCAGCAGCGTCAGCGTGTTGATGGAGAAGTCGAAGACGTGCATCAGCGCGAACGCGCCGATCAGCGACACGGGGATGGTGACCAGCGGCACCAGGGTGGCGCGCAGGGAGCGCAGGAAGAAGAAGATCACCAGCACCACCAGCACGATCGCCTCCAGGATCGTGGTGAACACCGCGTCGATGGAGCGGGCGATGAAGATGGAGCTGTCGTAGCCGATGGCCACGGACATGCCATCGGGCAGGGATTCGTCGATCCGCGGCAACTGCTCGCGCACCGCCTTGGAAACGTCCAGCGGGTTGGCGGTGGACTGCTTGACGACGCCCAGCGCCACCGCGCTGCGGCCGGTGAAGCGGGCGTTCACCCGCTCGTCGCGGGCAGCGATCTCCGCCCGGCCCACGTCTCCCAGCCGCACCAGATAGCCGCCGGCGTCGCGCAGGATCACCCGCTCGAACTCCTCGGGCGTGCGCAGATCGGTTTCCGAGACGACGGTGAACTCGCGCGCCACGCTTTCCACGCGGCCGGCGGGAATCTCCACGTTCTGCCGGCGCAGGGCCGATTCCACGTCCTGCGGCGTGACCCGGTAGGCCGCCATGCGCTGGGGATCGAGCCACAGGCGCATGGCGAACCTGCGTTCGCCGAAGATGCGCACCTCCGCCACACCCGGCAGGTTCTGCAACCGGTCCTTCACGTAGCGGTCGGCGAAGTCGGTCACCTCCAGCGGCGAATGCCGGTCGGAGGAGAAGGCGAGATAGATGATGGGTTGGGCGTCGGCCTCCACCTTGGCGATGGTGGGCTCCTCCACCTCGTCGGGCAGGATGCGCCGCACCCGGCCGACGCGGTCGCGCACGTCGTTGGCGGCCTCGTCGATGTCGCGGGTCAGGCGGAAGCGCAGGGTGATCTGGCTGCGCTCGGCCCGGCTGACGGAGGAGAGCACGTCGATGCCCTCGATGCCGGCCAGGCTGTCCTCCAGCACCTGGGTGACCTGGGTCTCGATGATCTCGGCCGAGGCACCGCGGTACACGGTGGTGACGTTGACCACCGGCTCGTCGATCTTGGGATACTCGCGCACCGACAGGCGATCGTAGGAGACGAGCCCCACCAGCAGGATGGCGAGGCTCATCACCGTCGCCAGGACGGGACGGCGGACGGAAATGTCGGAGAGGATCACGGCTCAGCCCCCCGCCTTCCCGGCGGCGCTGGCCTGCGGCCCCGGCGGGGCGCCCGCCGGCGGCATCACGCGAACCGGCGCACCGTCGCGGATCTTCATCTGTCCACCGGTGACCACCACATCGCCGTGCGCCAGACCGCTGACGATCTCCACCTCGCCGCTGCGGCGGGTGCCGAGCGTCACCGGCGTCTGCACGGCCTTGCCGTCGACCACCTTGTAGATGAATTGCCGGCTGCCGACGGCGACCACCGCCTGCTCCGGCACCAGGACGGCTTCGGGGTTGACGGTCAGCGTCAGCTCGACGCGGGCGAACAGACCGGGGCGCAGCGCGTGGTCGGTGTTGGGCACGGCGGCGCGGATCACCACCGCCCGGCCGTTCACGTCCACCAGCGGGTCGATGGCGTAGACCGTGCCCTCGACGCTGCGGCCGGGCAGCGCGTCGACGCTGACCGCCAGCGTCTGGCCGGGCCGCACGGCGGCCAGGTACAGTTCCGGCACCCGGAAATCCAGCTTCAGGGTGTCAATGGCCTCGATGTTCACCAGATCCTCGCCGGCGGCGACGTAATCGCCGATCGACACCTTGCGCAGGCCCAGCACGCCGTCGAACGGCGCCTTCAGGGTCAGCCGGTTGAGGTGGGCGCCGGCAAGCTGCACCGTCGCCTCGTCCGCCTGAAGCTTGGACAGGGCCTGTTCCCGCGTGCGGACGGAACCGGCGTTGTTGCGCAGCAGCTCCTCCGCGCGCTGCAACTCGCTGCGCGAGAAGGCCAGCGACGCCTGCGCCTGGGCCAGGGTCGCCCGGGCGACGGAATCGTCCAGACGGAACAGGACGGTACCCGCGGCCGTCCGCTCGCCCTCGCGGAAGTCGATCTCGGCGATGCGCCCGGCCACTTCGGGACGGATGACGACGGATTCGTCCGACAAAAGCGTGCCCACGGCGGTGACCGTGCGCGCCACGGTGCCGATCCGGACCGTCACCGCCTCCACCGGCATGCCGCCGCCCGCACCACCGGCTCCCGCACCGCCGGCTCCCGGCCCCCCGCCCCCGGCCGGCGCAGCGGGAGCGCCGCCCCCCGGTGCGCCCTTTCCGGTGGCAAGCGCCACCAGGTCCTCCACGGTCCCGCCCTTGTGGACGAAGTACCAATACCCGCCGCCCCCCAGGGCGATCAGGGCGATCACGGCGGCGGCGCGGAGGGTGTGGCGCATGATGGAAACCCGTCGGTCCGAGGCTGAGACACGCAACGGCACCCTGGCGGGGTACCGCGGTCGCTGAACTATATCGTTCAGTTCAGCACGGGAGTCGAGCGGATCGCGCCCCGGCGCCCGTCACGGCAGCGATGCCGACACCCTCCTCCCCCGCCCTTGGCGGCGGCGGAAGGGGGCCAACCGAAGGTTGGGATGGTGGGGAAGGCGTTGCGGTCAGGACCGTGGCGCCGGCGGCGTGCAGACACGCCCGATGGCGGCAGTGCCCTCCTCCGGCCGGCCGCCGCGCAGGACGAGGCCGCCGCCCGCCTGCTCCACCCGCAGGTCGGCGGGACGGCCCGGCGCGATGCAGCCGCCGTCCTCCAGGGGATGGACGGCGCCGCCGTCCAGGTCGATTCCGCGGCAGCAGCACGGTGCCCCGCCTGCCGGCACGACGGCGCGGATGCAGCCGCCCTCGATGCGGACGTCGACGACGGCGGTGCCGTCCGCCGCCGTCACCAGCCCGGGCTCGGCCCCCGTGACCCGGTCAACCCGGATGCGGGCCCGCTTGAGCCAATATTTATCGTGGCAGAAGGTGCGGTCCGTGCTGTTCATGGCCAACCCGCGCCGCAGCGGCGCGTTCGATCGGGCAAAGGATGCGGTGCATCATACCAGCTATGCATCCGGATGGGCCATCGCAAGCCCCGTCGACAGCGCCCGATCCCACGAAATTAAGATTCTGTGACGGACCTGCACCAGGGGGGTGCGCGCTGTTAGGATGGCGCCAATTCCGCAACCGCTGCCGGGCCCCCCCCATGCTGATCGCCCAGATCACCGACCTGCACGTCACCCCCGCCGGCACCAGGGCCTTCGGCCGGGTGGACACCAACGCCCATCTGGCCGCCGCGGTGGCGCACCTCAACGCCCTGGACCCGCGCCCCGACCTGGTGCTGATCACCGGCGACCTCGCCAACACGCCCAAGCCCGGCGAGTACGAGATGCTGGAAGAGCTGCTGGCGCCGCTCACCCTGCCCTGCCGGGTGCTGCCGGGCAACCACGACGACCGGTCGGCGCTGCGCCGCCTGTTTCCCTACCTGCCCGCCGAAGACCCGTTCCTGCACCATGTGGTCGACGAGGGGCCGCTGCGCATCCTCATGCTCGACAGCCAGAAGACCGGTTTTCCGGAGGGGGAGCTGTGCGCCGGGCGCCTGGCCTGGATCGCCGACCGGCTGGCCGAGGAGCCGGGCCGGCCGACGCTGATCGCCATGCATCACCAGCCCTTCCCGACCGGGCTGGCCATCGACACCATGGGCTGCGCCGGCGCGGCGGACCTGGCCGACCTGGTGCGCCGCAGCCCGGCCCCCGTGGTGGGCATCGTCTGCGGGCACGTCCACCGGCCGATCACCGCCGGCTGGGCCGGCACGACGGTGTTCTGCGCCCCCTCCACCGCCCATCAGTTCGCGCTCGACCTGGCGCCCGGCGCCGGTTTCGGCTGGACCACCGAACCGCCGGCGGTGGCCCTGCACCGGTGGGTGCCGGACAGCGGCCTGGTCACCCACCTCAGCCTGATCGGCGACTACCCCAGGCAGCGCTTCGGCTGACCCGCGTCACCACCGACGGACCGCGGCGGGATCGGGACCCTTATCCCTGCTCCTCGTCCGCCGGCTCCACGGCGCGGCAGCGGCGGCGCAGCAGGTCGACGGCCAGGGGCAACTGCTCGTCGGTCAGCTCGAAGCTGGCCTGGTCGAGCATGCGGCCGTCGGCGGCGGTCAGCAGCACCTCCAGCCCATCGGCCACGTAGCGCACGCGGGCGTCCAGCACGCCATCGGACGTCTCGTCGGACGCCACGTCGAGGAACTGGCCCAGCTCGTCCAGCATCGCCTCCTCGTCCCACGCCCCTTCGGAGACGAACTCCAGCAGGTCGGTGAGCCCGCCCACGGGACGGAAGCGGCGCACCCGGGAGTCCAGGGCGACCACCGAATCGGAGATGGCGGCGACGGCGGAGAGGATGCGCTCCTCCTCCTCGGCGGACAGTTCCTCGTCCTCCCAGTCCTCGTCGGTGCGGGCGAGGGCGTCCTCGTGGGGCTCGTCGAGCAGGCCGACGACGGCGATGAGGCCGCCCTCGTCGCTGCCGTCGGCCAGCAACTCCTGTTCCGCCGCGAAACGGCCGGCCTCGCCGAAGGAGGCGACGACGCGCTGCAGCAGGGCGCGGCGGTCCACCGCCTCCATGTAGGACAGCTCCTCCGGCGACAGCCAGAGGGGCGCCACCCGCAGCCGCTCCTCGCCCTCGAACAGCTCGGATTCCTCCACCGCCGCGGCGATGGCCTCGGCCGGCGGCGGCGGGGCGAGGGCGCCGTCCACCTCGGCGATGAACCAGTAGAGGCTGCTGGTGACGCGACGGCCCTGCTCGTCCACCCGGTCGATGATCTCGGCCAGCGTTTCCACGTCGTCGAGGAAGGCCAGTCGCTCGTCCTCGCGCAGCTTGGACGCGGCGGCGTCGATGACGGCCTGCCGGCCGGCGTTCAGCACCTCGTCCAGCAGCGGCTCGAACCGTTCATCGTCGGCCCGCCACAGCCGGACCAGCCGGTCCGCCGGCGTTCCCGTGAAGGGCTCGCGCGGCGCCATCCCGCGGCCCGCCTGGCCATTGTCCCGTTGCCCCACGAGTCCCTCCTGCGTCCCATCGTTCGAGGCCGCATCATAGGGACCGCCGGTCGCGGCGTCGACCGCGATAACAGGTGGCTCAGCCGCGCCGGAACAGGAACTCGCGGCCCACCTTCACCCGGCGCTCGCCGTCGTACGCGATGACGTCGGCGGTGGCGTAGGTCTCGTTCCACCGCTCGGGCAGGAAGCTGCCGGTGCCGACCACGTCGATGGGGGCCCGCGCCTCGGCCATCAGGCGGCACTTGGCCGGGCCGAAGCCGCTGCTGGCCACGATCTTCACCGCCGGGAAGCCGGCTTCGTCCAGCTTCTCACGCATATGGTGGGCCGCCGCCGCCGATACGCCGGTGCCGATGAGGTAGCGGAGCTGCGTCTCGTCGCGGTAGCCGCGGATGGCATCGGGCGCATGGCGCTCCAGCACCGCGTAGGATGCGGGCGGGTCCAGCCCCTCGACGAAGCGGCCGCCCGGCGTGTCCAGCCGGATCGCCAGCGTGCCCGCGGCGGCCAGGTCGGGAAAGCGGCGGCACACCTCCAGGCTGTCGGTGACCTCGCGGCCGAAATAGTCGACCAGAACCGTCAGCGGCAGTTCCGGGAAGGTCTCGTGGAACATCTCGGCGGCGCGCACGGTGGAGCCGGCATAGCCGATCAGCGCGTGGGGCATGGTGCCCATGCCGCCGTCCGCGCCGAAGTAATGGGCCGTGGCGTCGGTGGCATTACCGACGAAGCCGCGGGCCCCCGCCTTGCGCCGCGCCCGCGCCGACCCGACGGAGGCGGCGTAGGCCATGATCTCGGCCATTTCGGTGCCGGCGCAGTGTCGGGCGTCCATGGCGAGGAAGGCCGTCCGCGGCAGGTCGGCGCACATGGTGAAGGCGTTGTAGGCGGCGACACAGGCCGGCCCCAGCTTCATCAGGAAGACCGTCTCCAGATCGACCAGATGGTAGAAGGAACCGGTGATGTACATCATCGGCTCACCCGCCCCGACCCACTTGCCCTCGGGGTAGTTGACCTCCACCTCCACGTCGACGCCGCGCTGGGCGGACACCGCGATCAGCCAGTCGACGGCCAGGCGCGGCGCGGAAACCACGGGGCGGCGCATGAAGACGGCGTAGGTGACCCGCTTGTCACCGAACTTGCCGACGGCTTCCTTGGTCCGCTTGAAGTAGGTGTCGGTCCAGGCGCCCACCGCGTCCGCCGCGGGATGGTGGGGCGCCCTGGGCGCGCTGCTGGCGTCGTTCATGTCGTGATCCCGGTCCCGGCCCTGTGGCCGCCGCTGTGCCGAACGGTCAGCATTATACGGGCGGCGTGCGCGAGGGAAGAGGCTTCGGCCACCGGAGCGGCCGCCCTTCCACCGGGTGGAAGGACCGGCGGAAGGACGGGCGGGCAGAAATGCCGGCTACTCCGCGGCGCGGGCGGCAGCGCGACGGTCCGCGTCGCGCCGTTCGCGGGCGCTCTTCAGCTCTTCGGCCAGCAGGAAGGCCAGTTCCAGCGACTGGCTGGCGTTGAGCCGCGGGTCACAGGCGGTGTGGTAGCGCAGGGCCAGCTTGTGGTCGGTGATCGCCTGGGCGCCGCCGGTGCACTCCGTCACGTCCTGGCCGGTCAGTTCGAAATGGACGCCACCCGCATGGGTGCCCTCCGCCTGGTGCACGGCGAAGAAGGCCCGCGCCTCCGCCAGCACCCGCTCGAACGGGCGCGTCTTGTAGCCGCTGGACGATTTGATGGTGTTGCCGTGCATGGGGTCGCAGGACCACACCACGACTCGTCCCTCCTGCTGCACCCGGCGCAGCAGCGGCGGGAACTTGTCCGCCACCTGGTCGGCCCCCATGCGCACGATCAGCGTCAGGCGCCCCGGCTCGTTGGCGGGGTTGAGCAGGTCGATCAGGCGAAGCAGCTCGTCCGGGTCGGTGGTGGGGCCGCACTTCAGGCCGATGGGGTTGCGCACGCCGCGCAGGAACTCCACGTGCGCGCCGTCGGGCTGGCGGGTGCGGTCCCCGATCCACAGCATGTGGGCCGACACGTCGTACCACTCGCCCGTGGTGCTGTCGATGCGGGTCAGCGCCTGCTCGAACGGCAGCAGCAGCGCCTCGTGGCTGGTGAAGAAATCGGTCTCGCGGATCTGCGGCGTCGTCTCCGCGGTGATGCCGCAGGCGGCCATGAAGGCCAGCGCCTCGTCCAGCCGGTTGGCCAGGTCGCGCATGCGCTCGCCCGCCGGGGAGCGCTCCACAAAGCCCAGCGTCCACTGGTGCACCTTGTGCAGGTCGGCGTAGCCGCCCTGGGCGAAGGCGCGCAGCAGGTTCAGCGTCGCCGCCGCCTGGGTGTACGCCTGCATCATCCGCTCGGGATCGGGGATGCGGGCTTCCGGCGTCGGATCGAAGCCGTTGATGATGTCGCCGCGGTAGGACGGCAGCTCCATGCCCTCCACCGTCTCGTAATCGGCCGAGCGGGGCTTGGCGAACTGGCCGGCCATGCGTCCGACCTTGACCACCGGGATGCCGGCGCCGAAGGTCAGCACGATGGCCATCTGCAACAGCACCCGGAAGGTGTCGCGGATGTTGTTGGGGTGGAATTCGGCGAAGCTCTCGGCGCAGTCGCCGCCCTGCAGCAGGAAGCCGTTGCCGGCGGCCGCATCGGCCAGCGCCGCCTTCAGCCGGCGCGCTTCGCCGGCAAAGACCAGCGGCGGATAGGTGGACAGGCGCTGCACCACCGCATCGACCTTGGTGCGGTCGGGATAGACGGGCATCTGCTTGACCGTCCTGGTTTTCCAGCTCTCGGGGGTCCAACGCTCCGCCATGACCTGCGCTCTTTCCTGGGTGATCGGCCTCCATCGGGCCATCACGGGCCCGGGGGATCAACCCTATACGTCGGTGGTGCGGATTTTTCCACCTCCTTCGAATCGAAGGCACCCTTGCACGCCGGTGCGAGGGTGCATCCGGATCAGGCCAGCTTCACCTCGGCACTCTCGCTGACCGACGCGCCGCCGTCCTCGTACCAGGTCATCTCGAACTTCGTGTCGGCGTCGATGCGGGCCTTGAAGACGATGAACGGGTCGACCGCCATGGCCGGGTACAGCGCGGCGTCCAGGATCGTCCTGCCGTTCGCCGCGACGACGAAGCGGTTGATGATCTTGCGGGGAAGCAGCGCGCCCGAGGCGTCCTTGCGCTGGCCCGATTCCATGGGATGGCGGATGAGGGTCTTGATCTCGACGATCTCGCCCTTGCGGGCGGTCGCCGGGACCCTGATGCGGGGTTTGTCCATGGTGCCTGACCCTTCTTCAGGTGGTGCAGCCGCCGACGGTGACCTTCACCTCGGCGCGGGCGATGTAGGCGGAACCGTCGTTCATCTGCGCCACGGCGATGACCGACTGGGTTTTGGCCATCCGCACCCGCACATTGACGTCGACGACGCCGATCTCGGGCGAGAAGCGGAACACCGCCACCTCGGGCGCGGGGTTGCCGTCGGCCACCACGACCACCGCCGTGACGTGGTCCTGCGGCGTCATCGGGCTGTCGACGGTGATGGTCATCGGCACCGTGGCGCCGTTGTCGGCAACCTGCGGCATGGACAGGGTGATGCGCCCTTCCACGGGCACCGCCCCGCCGGTCAGCATGGCCAGCGCCTTGCGCGCGTCCTCGACCCCGGCGGCGGCAGGGCCGGCGAGCAGGCCGGCGGCGGCGGCGGCCAGCGCGGCCCCGCCCTGCAGCACGGCGCGGCGGCTCGCCCATCCCTTGGTGTGAGACATCGTCGGGCTCCTCCGTTTCTTGCGGACCGGACGTCCTGAAATTCAGAATTTCCTAATGGAAAGGCGCACGCGCCGGGACGGGCGAAGCGGCCGCAGCCACCCCGCCCCGCCCGGCGCGCGCCGCCTCACTTCTTGCGGCGGATCAGGAAGATGAAGGCGCCGCCCTCCTCCTTCTGCTCGACCAGCTCATGGCCGGTGGAGCGGCAGAACGAGGCGAAGTCGTCGCGCGCGCCGGGATCGGTGGCGTGCACCTCCAGCAGGCTGCCGACCGGCACGCCCTGCAGGGCCTTCTTCGCCTTGACGAGCGGCTGGGGGCAGTTCAGGCCCTTCACGTCCAGGGTCTGCTTCTCGGTGACGTCGGTGCTCATGGAACCTCCGATGGTGTGAGCGGGTGACAAGGGGTGACATGCGGACGGGGAAGGGTCAGCCGCGGCTCAGCGAGGCGCGCAGGGCGCCGCCGAAGGTGCCTTCCTCCTGGTACTTGATGCCGTAGAAGCCGCCGGCGAGGATCGACAGGAAGGCCAGCGCCGAGCCCACCGCCAGGGTGGACAGGCCGGTCAGCCCCTGGCCGATTGTGCAGCCCAGGGCCAGCACGCCGCCGGCCCCCATCAGCACCGCGCCGGCCATGTTGCCGAGCATGTCACGGGTGCCGGTGAACGCCTCCACCCGGAAGGTGCCGGTGGCCAGCGCCATCAGGAACGCCCCGGTGATGATCCCGCCGACCGAGGCGATGCCGAAGTTGATGGACGACCCGGTGAAGGTCATCAGGTATTGCAGGGATTCGCCAATCGGCGCGATGAAGGTGAAGGAGAACAGCGGCGTCGGCTCGAAGTCGTCGTTGCCGGCCACGCCGGTGATGTACCAGCCCACCGGCACCATCAGGCCGATGATGATGCCGGCCGCTACGTCCTTGCGGGATTCGCGGAAGGCGGCGTCCTTGAAGCACCACCACAGGATGGCGCCGGCGACGATGGCCGTCAGCACCGGGCGCAGGCCGCCGGCGGGGATGCCGGTGATCCCCCCCAGCAGGGCATCCAACCCCTGGGGAACCCCCAGATCCACGTTGGTGGCGCTCTCCAGTTCGATGCGGGCCAGGGCGATCAGGCCGCGCAGCGTCATGTAGGCGGTGACGCCGACGATCATGAAGACGACGATCGACTTCAGGTTGCCGCCGCCGATGCGCACCAGGGTCTTGTTGCCGCAGCCGCCGGCCAGCGTCATGCCGAAGCCGAACATCAGACCGCCCAGGATGGCGCCGGCCCAGCCCAGATTGGCCGTCCGGTAGATCGAGGCGTCCAGGTTGATCAGCCCCGCCGACCACATCGCCTGGCTGAGGACCATGGCCACGGCGATGGCCAGGAGCCAGGAGCGGAAGCGGCGGAAGTCCTCCATCACCACCATGTCGGAAATGGCGCCCATGGTGCAGAAGTGGGTCTTCTGGGCGGTCGCGCCGAACACGATGCCGGCGAGGAACGCCAGGCCCGCCACCAGCGTACGGACCGATACCTCTTCCATGTGCTGTCGTCCTCCTGCGTAAGCGGCAGTTGCCGGGGCCGGGCCTATTTGCGGCCCGGCAGGGTCTGGGTGTAGGCAAGGATGCCGGCCACCGTGTCGTCCGACAGGGCGCGCAGCGGCGGCATGACCTCGCCGGGATGACCGTTCAGGATGCCGTGCAGCGCCCGCCAGGGATCGCCGGAGGCGAGCCGGCCGAGCGGCGGCATGGTGCGGATGTCGCGCCCGTCCATGCCGTGGCAGGGGGCGCAGATCGTCTCGTAATGGGCGGCGTAGGCGGCGGCGTCCCCACGCGCCCGGCCGGTGGCGCGGTCGATGGCGGCGTCCATGTCCACCTGCCCGCGGGTGACGAAGGCCGCGAGATCGGCCATGTCGCGCGCACTCAGCAGGCCGCCGTAGGCGTGGGTGGCATCCCCCAGCACCGCAACCACGGCGGCCGGATCGGCCCCCGCCATGGCACGGATGCCCTTGATGCCGGTGCGGTGCGCGTCCTCGCCGTAGGCGCCGTCGCGGCCGCGGTAGTCCCAGCCGTGGCATTCCTTGCACCGCCAGGTGGTGCGCGGCAGCACGCCGGCGGGCAGGTCCACGGGATAGGCGGGGTGCACGAAACCGGGCGGCGTGCGCCGGTTCTCCTTGTACCAGGTGTCGTACAGGCGCCCGCCGCGCACCACCGACGCCAGCGGTTCGCGCGACGGCAGCGCCTGAAGCCGCGCCAGGGTGTCCGCCACCACCGCCGGATGCAGCGCCCGCAGCGCCGGCATGTCGCCGCCGGGATGCCCGTTCAGCAGGGTGTGCAGCGCCATCCACGGATCGCCGCGCGCCAGGTCGCCCAGCGGCGGCGCGTCCTCGATCTGCTGCCCGCCGGTGCCGTGGCAATTGGCGCAGATGGTCTGGAAATAGACATCGCCCCGGGTGGCGTCGCCGGTGGCGCGGCCGGTGGCGGGGTCGATGAATCGTTCCGTCGCCACCTGGCCGCGGGTGATGAAAGCGGCAAGGTCGGCGAAATCCCGGTGGTCCATGAAGTCGGCGTAGCCATGCCCCGGGTCGGCCAGCGCCCCCAGCACCACCGTGCCGTCGGCGCCGGCCAGGTGGTCCAGGTTCGTCCCCGGGTCGGCCGCGCCGCCGGCGCCGCGGTAGTTCCAGCCGTGGCAGGTGACGCAGCGCCCGGGCGCCGTCGCCGTCCCGCCGGCGCGCACCGCCACCCGCCGGGCGTCGCCGCCCAACTCCTTGATCCAGTGGTCGTAGAGGCGGCCGCCGCGGGCGATGGACGCCGGTTCGCCGTCGGCGGCCGCGGCGGCGGCGGGCAGCGCCACCAGCGCCATGGCCACCAGCAGACCGGGGAGGGAGATCATGCGCCGGACCATCAGTCGCCCTCGTAGCCTTGCGGCAGCTCGTGCACGATGCCCTTGTGGCAGTTGATGCAGTGCTTGCCCTCTTCCATGGCGACGGGGTGGCGGGCGCGGGCGCGCCGGCCCTGCTCCTCCAGGTCCATGGCACGGAAATCATGGCAGGAGCGGCAGGTCTGCGACCCGGACGCCTCCATCTGGCCCCACACGCGCTGCGCCATCTGAAGGCGCCGCGCCTCGAACTTCTCCTTGGTATCGATGGTGCCCAGCAGCCAGTGGTAGACGTCCTTGGCCGCCACCACCTTGGCCACCAGCTTCGGCCCGAACTCCTTCGGGACGTGGCAGTCCGCGCACTCCGCACGCACGCCGGTGCGGTTGTTGAAATGGATGGTCTTCGCGTATTCGGCGTAGGGTCCGCTCTCCATCTCGTGGCAGGAAATGCAGAACTCCAGTCGGTTGGTGTAGTCGGAAAACGCGTGGAATCCGCCCAGGAACAGCGCCACCAGCGCCCCGCCGCCCACCATGAAGATCAGCCCGCCCCCGAAAAGGGAGGGGCGCGAGAACCACTTGCCCAAACGAACGAACACGATCCACCGCCTCCCCGACCATGAGGTGGCGGCCGCGCCCCCGCAGCGGAGCGCGGCCGCGCGACCGTCAGCCCCAGCTGTCCGCGACGATGTTGCGGAACCAGCTGTGGGCGTAAGCAACCTCGCGCTTGCGGTCGGCGTCGGAGGCGTCCAGCGGCGACAGGCCGCCGGAGCCCGGCACCTCGGCGATGGCGTTCTTCTCCTTGTCGTAGGTGTAGATGCCCGCCACGGAGAAGCAGTGGTCCTTGCCGGCGATGGAGTAGCAGGTGTTGACGTAGGCCGGCTCCGGCGCCTCCTTGCCCTTCAGCAGGGCCACCACCGCCGCCGCGGTCACCTTCGCCTGGGAGTTGGCGGAATAGCCGGACTTCGGCATGGCCGCCGCGTCGCCCGCGTCACCCAGCACGTGGATGCCCGGCACCTTCGACGATTCGAAGGTCTTCTTGTTGACGGGCGCCCAGTTCCCCTCGGTCAGGCCGGCGTCGAAGGCGATCCGGCCGGCCTTCTGGCCGGGGATGACGTTCAGCACGGCGGCCTTGATCGCGTCGAACTCGGTGTCCGCCGTCAGGGTGGCGACGTCGATCTTCGACACCTTGCCGCCCTTGGCGCCGGGCACCCACTCGATCATGCTGTTGGACGTGCCGAAGCCATAGAACCTGGCCCACGCCTGCTCGAACAGCTTCTGCTTGGAGAAGCCGTCCTTGGGGTCGAGGATGATGACCTTGGACTTCGGCTTGTGCTGCTTGAAATAGTGGGCGACCAGACTGGCCCGCTCGTACGGGCCCGGCGGGCAGCGGAAGGGGTTGGGCGGGGCGACCATCACGAAGGTGCCGCCGTCGGGCATGGCCTCGAGCTGCTTGCGCAGCAGCGCCGTCTGCGGCCCGGCCTTCCAGGCGTGGGGCGCCGTCTCCACCGCCTCGGCACTGTAGCCGGGGACGCTGTCGTAGACGAAGTCGATGCCGGGTGCCACGATGCAGCGGTCATAGGCGAAGGTCTGGCCGCCCTTGGTGGTCACCGTCTTCTTCTCGCCGTCGATGGCGGTCACCAGATCATGAACGACGGTGATCCCCGTCTTGCGCAGCCCGTCGTAGCCCACACGGATGCCGTCCATGGTGCGGTCACCGGCCAGCACCTCGTTGCTCATGAAGCAGGTGAAATACTCCTTGTTCGCCTCGATCAGCGTGACCTCGACGGTGGGGTCCATGCGGCGCAGGTACTTGGCGGCGGTGGCACCGCCGGGGCCGCCGCCGACCACCACCACCTTCGGGCCGGCGGCCCGGGCGATGGAGGGGGCCCCGAGGACACCGGTGGCGGACACCGCGCCGGCGAGGGCGACGAACGTACGGCGATCGATCATGGTCATGGTGCGCGTTCCCCCTCGGCTCACTTCACGCTGGCGTAGTAGTGCAGGATCGCGGAGAACCCGGCGTCGCCGTGCGCCTCCGCCAGTTCCTCGAACTTCTTCGCCTGACGCTTCTCCATCTCGCGGGTGCCGGCGCGGAAGTCCGCCACCGAGAACTCCATGTACGGAAGCCACTGGCCGGCCAGGACGCCGACGCCTTCCCCGATGCGGCCCTCGTCCTCGTGACAGGACTCACAGAACTTCTTGGCCAGCGCCTTGCCTTCCTTCGCCTTGGCGGCGTCGACGGGCTGTCCGGTCCGAACGAAGGGCTTGGACTGGAAGAAGACGGCCATCGCCTTGATCTGATCGTCGGTGTAACCCTTGGCGATGCGCCCCATGACGGTCGACGGCCGCTTGCCCGTCTGAAAGTCCTTCATGGACAGCACGAAGTAGTCGGTCGACAGGGCGGCGATGGTCGGCGCCGCCGGGCCCAGGCTGGCGCCGTCGGTGCCGTGGCAGCCGGCGCAGGTGCTGGCCAGCATCTCCCCGCTCGGCCCGTCCGCAAGGGCCGGAACGGCCGTGCCGAAGGCCGTGGCCGCCGCGCACGCGGTCAGGAGCAGACGAAGGTTCGACAGTGTCATGCGGCAATCTCCCTGGTGGTCCCTGATCTCCCCGGTGCGGAGCGGCGGCCCGGGGGTGCTCTGGTGGCGGTGCCCGTCCGCCGCGGCCCCGGCAGGGCGCAAGCGACCGTTCCGCCCCGCCGGTCGGCGGTGCTGCCGGTCGGGTGCGGTCGGGCGGAGCGGACGGATGTCGGGTTCCCGGTCGGGTGCGGCGAGCGGTCGTCGCGGGGAACCGGGTGAAGCGGCTAGCGCACCGCGGGTCCGGACTCCGGGGTGATGTCCGGGCGCATCCCGGCCGACGGGGGGCCGTGCATGGTCATAGGTGCGTTCCTCCTCAACGGGCCTGGTCGTCCGGTCCGGCGGGCCGCGTGTGCTGCCCGGTTGCCGTTTCCCCCGGGTGGCGGGGGTGCGGCCCGGTTTCTCGCACCGGTCGGCGACAGTGATGATTGGCGATTGCTAATGTAGCAAATCATCATCTCCGCGAGTTACCGAAAAATCGATCCCGGAGAAGCTGCAAACCGCTCGCAACACAAGGGGTTGCCGCTTGTTCAGCGGCGCTCGGCGAGGCCAAAACCCTTGGTTCACTGCGGATATTGCGCAGCAGCATGGGAGCGGCCCGCTGCCGGCCCACATTGTGCGTCATAGTGTCGCATCCCTTGCCGGGGTGACGCCGATGTCACCGGATTGCGGGCTGGCCGGCACCCGATTGCCCGCCTATAAACGCCGGGCAGCAGCGCCGCGTTGGAGAGGAAGCCCGGTGAAAGCGTCGTCGTGGAGCCAAGCCGCCGCCGTCTACCTGGACCGGCGGGTGATCGCCATCCTGTTCCTGGGCTTTTCCGAAGGGCTGCCTCTGGCGCTGACCGGGGCAACGCTGTCGGTGTGGCTGCGCGAGGGCGGTGTCAGCCGCACCGCCATCGGCCTGTTCACCCTGGTCTCCCTGCCCTACGCGCTGAAGTTCGTGTGGGCGCCGCTGATCGACCGGTTGCGCCTGCCGGTGATGACGCGGGTCTTCGGCCGGCGCCGCGGCTGGGCCCTGACCACGCAGGTGGCGCTGGTGGCGGCGCTGATCGGGCTGGGGTCCACGGATCCCTTGCAGGACCTGTGGTGGACGGCGCTGTGCGCGGTGATCGTCGCCTTCTGCTCGGCCAGCCAGGACATCGTCGTCGACGCCTACCGGGTGGAGTTGCTGGAGGAGGACCAGCAGGCGGCCGGCGCCGCCATGCTGGTGCTGGGCTACCGCTTCGGCATGCTGGCGTCGGGCGCGGGGGCGCTCTACCTGGCCAGCTTCTTCGGCTGGCACGTCGCGTACTATGCCATGGCGGCGCTGGTCGGTGTGGGCATGGTCACCGTGCTGCTGACCCGCGAACCCAAGGTGGCGCAATCGCCGGAAATGGTGGCGCGCGAACGGCATGTGGCGCAGTGGCTGGAGGCACGGCCCCATCTGCACGGCCGGCGGGCGGAGGCGCTGGCCTGGCTCTACGGCGCGGTGGTGGCGCCGTTCGCCCAGTTCATGACGCGCCGGGCCTGGGTGGCGATCCTGGCGTTCATCGCCTGCTACAAGCTGGGCGACGTGCTGGCCGGGGTCATGGCCGCCCCGTTCTACGTCGACCTGGGTTTCGAGAAGACGGAGATCGCCAACGTCACCAAGGTCTTCGGCCTGTGGGCCACGATCGTCGGCGGCCTGGCGGGCGGCATTCTGGTCAGCCGGGTGGGCGTGCTGCGCGGCCTGCTGGTCGGCGGCATCGCCCAGATGGTGTCCAACCTGGGCTTCGTGGCGCTGGCCCTGGTGGGTCGCGACGTGGGCATGCTGGCGGTGACGGTGGCGGTGGAAAACGTGTGCGGCGGCATCGCCACGGCCGCCTTCGTCGCCTATCTCTCCAGCCTGTGCAACGTCTCCTACACGGCGACGCAATACGCGCTGCTGTCCAGCTTCTACAAGCTGGGCGGCGACCTGTTCGGCGCCTCCTCCGGCTGGCTGGCCGACCAGATGAGCTGGCCCGCCTTCTTCCTGCTGTCCATGGGCGGGGCCGTGCCGGGGCTGCTGATCCTGCTGTGGCTGATGGGGGTGATGCGGCGCGAGCCCATCCCCGAACAACGGCCGGAGGCGGCGGAGCCGGCGGTCGCCGGCTCCGCCCATTAGACGAACGATTCCTTAGACCTGCTTGACGGGTTTGGTCTTCCCGGCCCCCGGCCCGGCGCCCAGGTCGGCGCCCGTGGTGGGGTCGATGTCCGGGCGCGACTTGGTGCGCGCGGCAAGCTTGTCGACCGCAGCGATCTCGGCCGCCGCCATGCGCACCGAGGCGTTGCCGTCGCCGCCGTCCACCGCCTGCTGATCGGGACGGGCGTCCACATACTCCCACTGGTCGCCCTGGTTCCACGGGCCGCGCATGTCGCCGGGGCCCTGGCTCATGTTGTAGTACTTGTCCGTGTACTCCGGCACGCCCGGCAGCTTGCCCGGCGGGAAATTGTTCTCGATGGCGTAGAGCGCCTTCTCGAACATCTTCTGGTGAGCCACCTCGCGCGTCATCAGGAAACCCAGGGCCTCCCGGACTCCGGGATCGTCCGTCACGTTCATCAGACGCTCGTAGATGATCTTGGCCCGCGCCTCGGCGGCGAGGTTGGAGCGCAGGTCCGCCGTCGGCTCGCCGATGGAGTCGATGTAGCCGGCGTTCCAGAGCTGACCGGCGGAGTTCACCAGCGCCGGCCCGCCGCCGTAGAGCAGTGACAGCGTGTGGCTGCCGTTGCCCTGGGTGATGTTGGCCAGCATGTCGGTGGTCTCTTCCGCCCCTTCGGCCAGCTTGCCCTTCACGCCCTTGGTCAGCATGGCCACGATGGAGCCGATCACCTCCAGATGGCTCAGCTCCTCGGTGGCGATGTCGATCAGCATGTCCTTGCGGCCCGGATCCTCGTCGGCGATTCCTTGCGTGAAGTAACGCATGGCAGCGGCCAGCTCACCCTGCGGGCCCCCGAACTGCTCCAGCATCAGGCTGGCAAGCTTCGGGTTGGGCTCCGAAACCCGCACCGTGTACATCAGGCGCTTGTTGTGCATGAACATGGCAGAGGGACTCCTCCCGGAGAAATGGAGCGGCATCGGGCGCGCCGCCGATCCGAGCTGACCGACGGTGCGCCCACGCCATCCCCCAACAGGGAGCCGATTAGAAGCGTTCCAGGAATTCAGGCCGCCGGCGGGTCCGGCACCTTCTCGCGCAGCAGCACGAATTCCTCCGCCGTGGAGGGGTGCAGGGCGATGGTGCGGTCGAAGTCCTGTTTGGTGGCGCCGCAGTTCAGCGCAACGGCCAGCCCCTGCACGATCTCCGGCGCGTCCATGCCCATCATGTGGCAGCCGAGCACGCGCTGGCTCTCGCCGTCCACCACCAGCTTCATCAGGATGCGCTCGTCCCGCCCGGACAGGGTGTGCTTCATCGGCCGGAAGTCGGTGCGGTAGATGTCCACCCGGGCAAACCGGGCGCGCGCCTCCGCTTCGGTCAGGCCGACGGTGCCCAGAGGCGGCAGCGAGAACACCCCCGTCGGGATGTTGGTGTAGCTGACCGTCATGGGGTTGTTGTTGAACAGCGTCTCGGCCAGCGCCCGCCCCTCGGCAATGGCAACGGGGGTGAGGTTGACGCGGTCGGTGACGTCGCCGATGGCGTAGACGGACTCCACGCTGCTGCGCGACCACTCGTCGACCTTGACGGCGCCGTCCTTGGTCAGCTCCACGCCGATCTCCTCCAGGCCCAGGTCGCGGGTGTTGGGCCGCCGCCCGGTCGCCGCCATGACCAGACCGGCCGAGTGCTCGCGCCCGAGATGGTCGGTGACGGTGAAGCCGCCCGGCCCTTCGGCGATCGACTCGATGCGGGTGCGCGCCAGGATTTCGATGCCGCGCTTGCGCAGTTCGCGGGCCAGCGCCACGCGGATGTCGTCGTCGAATCCGTTCAGCAGCTCCTCGCCGCGGATCATCAGCGTCACCTCCGCACCCAGGCCGCGGAAGATGCCGGCGAACTCCACCGCGATGTAGCCGCCGCCGATGATGAGGATGGAATGCGGCAGATGGCCCAGGTGCAGCGCCTCGTTGGAAGTGACCGCGTGGTCGATGCCGGGCACCCGCGGCAGCACCGGCCAGCCGCCCGTGGCGATCAGGATGCGCCGCGCGGTGTAGCGGCGCCCCGCCACCTCCACCGTGTGGGAGTCGATCAGGCGGCCGTGGCCATGCACCAGCGTCACCCCGGCCTTTTCCAGCATCCCGATGTAGATGCCGTTCAGCCGGTCGATCTCCTTGTCCTTGTTGGCGATCAGGGTGGGCCAGTCGAAGGCGGGGACGTGGGAGTCCCAGCCGTAGCCGCAGGCGTCCGCGAAGGCGTCGCGGAACTGGCTGGCGTAGACCAGCAGCTTCTTGGGCACGCAGCCGCGGATCACGCAGGTGCCGCCGACGCGGCTGCCCTCGCAGATGCCGACCCGCGCGCCGAACGCGGCGGCGCGGCGGCTGGCGGCCACGCCGCCGGAACCGGCGCCGATGGTGAACAGGTCGAAATCGAACTCGGCCACGACGCTCTCCTTCCGTCCCTTGGATCGGAGCGGAGTGTTCCCCATTCCCGCCGGACTGTCGAGGGGGCGTCAGCGCACCAGGAAATGTTGCAGCATTACCGAGCGGACCTTGAGCGGCGCCAGTTCGCGGTTGGCGGCGATGCTGACCTGCTGCTTGACGAAGGCGGTGCCGGAGCCGCCGGACAGGTCGGCGGGCTGCGCCTCGATCATACGGCCGCTGACCGCCATGGCGACGCGCGGGATGGCCTGCTGCAACGCCTCCGCATCGGTGCCGGGGGCGAACTCCAGCGTCACCTTCAGGTTCACCGTGTGGACCCGGCGGTCGTCGGCGAGGGTGAACTCCATGGCCGGCAGCGCGGCCAGGGCGCCCATGGCCTTGCGCGGGCCGTCCGCGGCGTGGCGGGCCGCGTGGGCCGGCCCGACCTGAAGCAGCATCGCCCCGCCCGCCCCCACCAGGACCAGCGTGCAGAGGATCAGCAGCATCACGACGACCAGCCCGCCGGGAAACCGCTCGAACCGCGCCGGGCGCGCCGCCCCATTCTGCGATCTTCCGCCGCCCCGCGCCATCGCCGTCCGCCCTGCCAGGATTACCATTCGCCGAATACGGTAATCCTGGCGGAAGCGCTCGTCAAATTCGGGTATTTTAGAAGGCGAGAAATCTTATACTTATTCGATTACTGAAGCGCGTCTTTGCGTGACATTTGACTCAATCGCCCCTGCCCGTTCAGAACCGAAACCGGGGAAGGGTGCCGCCACGGGCGGCACCGGCATCACACGTTCAGCAGCAGGTTCTCGCGCTCCCACGAGCTGATGACGCGGTGGTAGGCTTCGTACTCCGCCTCCTTCACGCAGGTGAAGGCGGCAATGAACTTCTCCCCCAGCACCTCGCGCAGCGGCTTGCAGGCGTTGAAGCGGGCCAACGCATCGCCCTGGTGGCGGGGCAGCGTGAAGGCCAGCCGGTAGGCGGAGCCCTTGATGGGATCCGTCGGCTCCAGCCCCTGCTCCATCCCCAGCCAGCCGCAGGCCAGCGACGCGGCGATGGCGAGGTAGGGGTTGGCATCGGCCCCGGCGACGCGGTTCTCCACCCGCCGGGCGTCGGGCTGCGACACCGGCACGCGCAGACCGGTGGTGCGGTTGTCGCGGCCCCAGTGGACGTTGATCGGCGCGTCGGAATTGGGGACCAGGCGCCGGTAGCTGTTCACGTTGGGCGCCAGCAGCGGCATCACGTAGGGCAGGAACTTCTGCAGACCCGCCAGGTGCGACATGAACAGCGCGCTGTCGGAACCGTCGGGATTGGCGAACAGGTTGCGCCCGCTGTCCTTGTCCACCACCGACTGGTGGATGTGCATGGCGCTGCCCGGCTCGTTCTGCATGGGCTTGGCCATGAAGGTGGCGTAGACCTGGTGGCGGATCGCCGCCTCGCGCGCCGTGCGCTTGAACAGGAACGCCTGGTCGGCCAGTTCCAGCGGCTCCCCGTGGTTGAAGTTGATCTCGATCTGTGCCGCCCCGGCCTCATGGGTCAGGGTGTCGATGTCGATGTCCTGCACCTCGCAGAAATCGTAGATGTCTTCGAAGATCGGATCGAATTCGTTGACCGCGTCGATGCCGAAGGCCTGGCGACCGCTCTCCACCCGGCCGTTGCGGCCGACCGGCGGCACCAGCGGGTAATCGGGGTCCTTGTTGACCTGGACCAGGAAGAACTCCAGCTCCGGCGCCACCACCGGCTTCCACCCCCGGTCCTCATAGAGCTTCAGCACGCGCTTGAGCACATGGCGCGGCGAGAAGTCCACGGGGTTGCCGTCGGCGTAGACGCAGTCGGTGATGACCTGGCCGGTGGGTTCCTTGTACCACGGCACGAAGCGGATCGTCCGTTCGTCCGGGATCATGTAGATGTCGGAGTTCTCGTCCGAGGTGATGTCGTCGTCGTCCGGATACTCGCCGGTGACGGTCTGCACGAAGATCGCTTCCGGCAGCCGCAGGCCGCGGTCGCGCAGGATGCGCAGGAACTTCTCCGCCGGGACGATCTTGCCGCGGGCGATGCCGGACATGTCCGGGACGAGGCATTCGACTTCCGTAATACGGTTCTTCTTGATGAAGTCATCCATGAAAGCCATGAACGAAACGGTCCGCACGGGAAACGGCGGACGGCCTCCTTATTGTTGAAGACCACGTCAATATGGGGCCGGACGGGGGGCGGACGCCAGTGTTCCCCGACAATTCCGTCGTCCCCGGCCGTTTTCCGGCGGTTTCGCCTCCGGGGCCGCAGGGCCGGCATGCGGACGGGGGTTGTTGACGCCACCGCCGCCGCCCTCTTAACTGCCCGGCCATGACGCCCGTGCCCTTCCCGCGCTCCTGGTACGCCGACACGGCCAACCCCCACCCCGTCCATCCCGTGCTGGAGGGGGAGCGGCGGTGCGACGTCTGCGTGGTGGGCGGCGGCTACACCGGCCTGATGGCGGCGCTGGAACTGCGCGAGCGGGGCTATGACGTCACCCTGCTGGAGGCGGAGCGGGTGGGCTGGGGCGCCTCGGGACGCAACGGCGGGCAGATCATCACCGGCTACAACAAGCCGATGGCCGACGTCGAGCGCCGGGTCGGCCGCGACGACGCCCGCGCCCTGTGGGACCTGAACGAGGAGGCGAAGGCCCTGCTGGCGGAGCGGGTGGAGCGCCACGCCATCCGCTGCGATCTCACATGGGGGTACGTGCTGGCCGCCCTCAAGGAGCGGCACGTTGCCGAACTCGCGGGCATGGAGCGGGAGCTGCGCGAGGGCTACGGCTACGACCGCTGCGAACGGCTGGACCGGGAGCGGATGGCCGCCTTCGTGCGCAGCCCCGGCTACATCGGCGGCCTGTACGACGCCGGCAGCGGCCACCTGCACCCGCTGAACTACGCCCTCGGCCTGGCCGACGCCGCGGTTGCCGCGGGCGTGCACCTGTTCGAGAGGTCGCGGGCGGTGGCGCTGGACACCGGCCCCAAGCCCCTGGTGCGCACGCCCGGCGGGACGGTGCGCGCCGACCACCTGGTGCTGGCCGGCAACGCCTACATGAACGGGCTGGTGCCGGCCCTGTCGGGCATGATCATGCCGGTGGCCACCTACATGCTGACCACCGAACCGCTGGGCGCGGAGCGCGCCGCATCGTTGCTGCCGGCCGACGTGGCGGTGTCGGACATGAACTTCGTGCTGAACTATTTCCGGCGCACCGCCGATCACCGGCTGCTGTTCGGCGGCGGCGTCAGCTATTCCGGCCTCGACCATCCGGGGCTGGCGCAGGCCCTGCGACGCAAGATGGTCGGCGTCTTCCCGGCGCTGAAGGACGTCCGCACGGATCAGGTGTGGGGCGGCCACGTCGCCATCACCGTCAACCGCCTGCCCCACATCGGCCGGCTGACCCCCACCACCTTCTTCGCCCACGGCTATTCCGGCCACGGGGTGGCGCTGGCGGGAATCGCCGGCCGGGTCATCGCCGAGGCGGTGGCGGGCACGGCGGAGCGGCTGGACGTGTTCGCCCGCATTCCCCACATGCCCTTCCCCGGCGGCCCCATGCTGCGCACCCCGGCGCTGGTCCTGGCCATGCTCTGGTTCCGCCTGCGCGATCTGCTGTGACCGTCATGAGTCCCGGCAACCGCCCCGACCATCGCCGCCGCAACGGCATTGCGGAGAACGGACGTTCCCTGTAGGGATAATCCTGCCGTTTCCAGCCGGGCGAACCATGACCGACGTCCCAGATCCTGAGGCTGCCGCGGATGCCGCGCCGGGCGGGGAGCCCGATGCCGCACCCGCGCCGATGCGGGACACGCATTTCGATTTCCAGCACAAGATCTTCTCCTTGTCGGGGGCGTTCTTCGCCCCGGACCCGACGACCAAGGAGCCGGTCCTGAACATCACGCTGGGCGACCTGAAGGCGGCGCTGCCCTTCCAGACGCTCAAGGAATCCTTCAACATCGCCGAGGATTCCCACGATTCCCGCCTGCTCGGCACGGTGGCCCGCGGCCTGCGCTACGTGAAGCAGATCCGCCCCGGCGAGAAGATTCCCGGCGAACTCCTCGACGGGTCCGCGTCCTGGTCGGTGGACGACAAGCATCGGCTGGTCGCCCGCGGCCGCCTGACGGTGCAGCTCGTCTCGTGGATCACCGGCAGCGAGATGATCGTCGTCGACATCGACGAGCTGGAGCAGATCGTCGAGGACCCCCAGACCAAGGCACGCCTGAAGTCCGCCTTCGCCGCCATCGCCGAAAAGCTGGGGATCACCGAGAATGCCGACCAGTACATCACCGATCGCGTGGACGACCTGACGCAGGAGCTGTCTTACATCGAAGCGCTGCGCGACCGGTTCCGGCACATCCGCGCCATCAGCGACAACCTGGTCCGGCTCAGCCAGATCTACCGCACCGACCGCACCTTCGTGTCGGAAATCGCGCGCATGCAAGGGTTGCTGAAACGACCCCTTAAGGAATACGACGCCATCTTCGAACAGGCCGACGCCCAGACCGGTGAGATCGTCGGAGCCCTGAAGTCGTTCGAGACCACCGTGACCTTCATCCGCAAGATCCGCGACGATCTGCGCGAGAAGCTGATCGAGTGGGAGGAACTGCTGCAAGCCTGGGACGGCGTCCCCATCGAGAAGTCGCAAACCGTCGAGCAACTCCAGAAGATCACCTACCGCTTCCTCGCCAACCGCTACATGGAAAGCAAGGTGTGGGAGCGGAAGTGACGCCGCATCACCGGCTCAGGCAGGTCCCCAGCAGCGCGTAGCAGAGGTCGAGGTCGCGGCGGTCGTTGTAGCGCACCGCCGCGACGCGCCCGTCGCGCACCGTGACGGTCGCCTCGCACCGGTAGGTGCGCGACCAGGTGGACACGTCCGGGCGGTAGGCCCGCACCCCCGCCGCGCCCAGCCAGGGATCGGCCTCCCAACTCACGTCCCGATCGACACGCGTCCGGCTCATGGCATAGATCAGGTCGTCGGCACCGCCCTGACCGGTGACGCGGCGCTCCGGCACGCCGGCGCAGGCCAGCAGGTCCGTTTCGGCCAGGCCCACCAGGGTCCGCGGCGCCTCCAGCGCCTGTTCGGCCTGCGGGTTGGCGCACGCCGCCGGCAGCAGACCGGCGGTCAGCACCATCAGGACAGCCATCGCACCCCGCATCGCACCCTCCCCGCCACGGCCCGCCCCTGCCCAACAGACCGGCGGTCCCGGCGTCACGCCGCCTTGCCGCCCGCCAGCTCCGCATAGCGGGCGTACAGGATATCCTCCTCCTTTCGCCAGCGCAGGTACAGGGCCGCCGACAGGCGCCCGAAGTCGCGGGCGTAGTCGAGCCCCTGCCCGCCGTTGCGGTATTTGTCGAAGAAGGCGAGGATCTCCTTGCTGATCGCCGTCATCTCGGACGCGAACTGCACCGCCATCCGCTCCGCCCCGGGCCGGCCGGCCGCGGCGGCGAGGAAGGCGGGATAGAAATCCCGGTCCTCGTGGGCGAGGTGGTCGACGAACACCGTGCGCGCCGCGTGCAGCGTCCGCTGCCCTTCGGGTGTGGCGATGCCCAGATTCCTCACGCGGTCCAGCAGGGTTTTCAGCTCCTCGTGCTCGCGCTTCAGGCTGGCGATCAGGTCGGCCATGGGTGGGGTCCTCCGTGTCGGATGCCGCAATAACATTCATCAACAATGCATGTTTTATCGGCGGCGAGACCTGCGCAATCGGAAGCACGGCCATGCGCCTTTGCCGCACGACGGCCGCATGGTGCTGGCATCCCGGCCCGTACGGCTGTATCCAGGGTGAACGAATCGCGTGCGTACGGCCTGATGACCATCGACCCACCGATCACCGGCATCCGTCCCATCCTCACCGTGGTGCAGCCCGACGGGGAGCGGCTGATCGTGGCGCGCCTGACCAACGTCGGGGCGTCCAGCCAGTCGAACCGGTTCGTGCTGCGCCGCGTCGACCTGCGCCCGCCCTGGCCGCAGCCGGAGAAGGGCTACTTCGGCTACGCCGAGGTTGCCCGGGCGCTGGACGCCAATGGTTGGCGCGGCTGCACGGTGGAGGTGATGAGCACCGCCGACTGCGACGAGCTGCGCGCCCGCACGCTGGCCAAGCGCAAGCTGCACCAGCACTGCATCGCCGCCGCCATCCGCCGGGCGCAGGAGGCGGACGGCCGCTGAGCGCGGCTTCCCCTGGCCGGCGTCTCCCCCTATATCCGTCAGGTTGACGCAACGGGAGGAGCGAATGAACCGCAGCGCCGCCATGGAGACCGCCGACACCCCCGATCTCGGGCCGCTGCCCAACTGGGATCTCCGCGACCTCTACCCGTCCATGGACGGGCCGGAGCTGAAGGCCGACCTGGAACGCATGGAGGAGGCCGCGAAGGCGTTCCACCGCAGCCACGCCGGCAAGGTCGCGACGCTGGACGGGCCGGCGCTGGGGCGCGCCCTGGCGGAGTACGAGCGCATCGACGAGGTGCTGTCGCGCGCCATGTCCTACGCCGGCCTGGTCTATTCCGGCAACATGAGCGATTCCGGCATCGCGAAGTTCTACCAGTCAGTGCAGGAGCGGGTGAACGCCATCTCCACCCACCTCGTCTTCTTCACGCTGGAGATCAACCGCATCGACGACGCGCAATTGGAGCGCTGCCTGGCCGCATCAAAGGAACTGGCGCGCTACACCCCCTGGCTGCGCGACGTCCGTCTCTACCGGGAGCACCAGCTCTCCGACGAGATGGAGCGGATGCTGCACGAGAAGAACGTGGTCGGGCGCGCCGCCTGGAACCGCCTGTTCGACGAGACGCTGGCTGCCCTGCGCTTCCCCGTCGGCGGCAAGGATCTGACCTGCGCCGAGGCCCTGAACAAGCTGTCGGACCGCAATCCGGCGGTGCGCAAGGAGGCCGGGCAGACGGTGGGCCGCGTGCTGGGCGACAACATCCGCCTGTTCGCGCTGGTCACCAACACCCTGGCCAAGGACAAGGAGATCGACGACACCTGGCGCAACTACAAGCGCCCGGTGTCCGCCCGCAACCTGTCCAACCGCGTCGAGGACGAGGTGGTGGACGCCCTGCACGCCGCGGTGCGGGAGGCGTATCCCGCCCTGTCGCACCGCTATTACGCCATGAAGGCCCGCTGGTTCGGGCAGGAGCACCTGGACTACTGGGACCGCAACGCGCCGCTGCCCGACGATGCCGACCGGACCATCCCGTGGACCGAGGCGCGTGACCTGGTGCTGGGCGCCTACCGGCGGTTCTCGCCGGAACTGGGCGATCTCGGCGCGCGGTTCTTCGACAACCCCTGGATCGACGCGCCGGTGCGCCCCGGCAAGGCGCCGGGCGCCTTCGCCCATCCCACGGTGCCGGCGGTGCACCCCTATCTGCTGGTCAACTACCAGGGCAAGACCCGCGACGTGATGACGCTGGCCCACGAGCTGGGGCACGGCGTCCACCAGATCCTGGCGGGAAGCCAGGGCCACCTGCTGTCCGACACGCCGCTGACGCTGGCCGAGACGGCGTCGGTCTTCGGCGAGATGCTGACGTTCCGCGCCCTGCTCGATTCCGAAACCGACCCGAAGCGCCGCCGGATCATGCTGGCGACCAAGGTCGAGGACATGCTGAACACGGTGATCCGCCAGATCGCCTTCTACGATTTCGAAACCCGCGTCCACGGCGAGCGCCGCCAGGGCGAACTGACGCCCGAACGCATCGGCGAGATCTGGCTGGCGGTCCAGAAGGAGAGCCTTGGCCCGGTGCTCCGCTTCGACGACGGCTATGCCAACTACTGGGCCTACATCCCGCACTTCATCCACTCGCCCTTCTACGTCTACGCCTACGCGTTCGGGGATTGCCTGGTGAACTCCCTCTACGCCGTCTATCAGGACGCGGAGAAGGGCTTCGCGCAGAAGTACCTGGCCATGCTGTCGGCCGGCGGTACCCTGCGCCACCGGGAGCTGCTGGCGCCCTTCGGCCTGGACGCCTCCGACCCGGCGTTCTGGCAGAAGGGGCTGGGCGTGATCCGCGGCTTCGTCGACGAGCTGGAGCAGACCGCTTGACGGAGATCAAGAGACCCTAATGCAACCGGGGTTATGGTGCCGCCGACCCGAACACCCGGAGGCACCATGCCCGCCCTCACCGCCCTCGCCTGGGACCCGTCCCTGGAAGTCGGCAACCCCGTCATCGACGCCGACCACAAGGAGACGGTGGAGCAGCTCGCCGCTCTCGCCGCCGTGGACGACGCCGGCTTTCCCGCCCTGTTCGCCGCCTTCGCCGATCACCTGCGCGAGCACCTCGCGCGCGAGGAGGAGCTGATGGTGACCTACGGCTTCCCTCCCTACCCCATTCACAAGCACGAGCACGACCGGGTCCGCCTGGAGCTGGAGGGCGTGGAGAAGCGTCTGGCCGCCGGCAACCTGATGCTCGCCCGCGGCTATGTCCGCGAGGTGGTGCCGGAGTGGTTCATCAACCACAAAAACACCATGGACGCCGCCACCGCGGCCTGGATCCGCAGCCGGGGCGGGTGATCGCCGCCACGGGTCCGGGCGGTCAGGCCGGGGCGGACGTGCGGCGGGTGGTGCGTGGCCCGGCCGTGATCACGCATCCGCTCCGGGCCAAAACCGTGGTCCATCATCTCCTCGACCGCCCACGGACAGATCGTCGGGAACGTCGTGCGGGCCAACCCGGTTTCACGTTCCGCCTCGACCAGCGCCAGCCGGTAGGCGCCGGTGATCGCCTCGCCAAGCCTGGCCCTGAGGCTCGGGTTGTCACCCGGATGATCGGACAGCCGGTACCGCTGCTCCTCAATGCTCAGCCGCCACGAATTGCCGTGCAGGGCCGGTTGGAACCGCCATTTCAGCAGGTGCAGCAGCAGCGCGGCCAGACGGTTGACCGGTTCGCGCTTCTCGCCGCGCCCCATGCTCTCGATCTCCTCGGCAATGTGCCCGATGTCGGCGGCCGACAGCTTGCCGGCACGCAGCAGGGCCGCCTGCTCGTTCGCCCGGGCGTAGAAATCCGTCTCGTAGAGGTCCGCGCTCATCCGTGGCCTCATGCGCCTTGCACCGTGTGGTCCGGGCCGCCTCCGCCATCCGGCCCTGCCGTTGGCCGAATCGCTGCGGGGATGGTCACACGGATGGATGGTCCGGTCAGATCCGCGGCGGCAATCCTTCGCACCCGGTGGAATGGGCTGGCGGCGGCCCGGCTGCGATGCTTGAATGACCATCAATGATGGAAGTCCGCTCCGCCCCTGCCCCCGCGCTCGACATCCCCGCCCTGCGGGGGTTCGTGGCGCTGGCCGACACCGGCTCGTTCACCGCCGCCGCCCTGCGCTGCGGCGTGACCGAGGCTGACCTGCGCCATGCCGTGCGCGGCCTGGAGGATGCGCTGGCGCTGCCGCTCGTGGCCGCGGCGGGACCGCCGCGCCTCACCGCCGCGGGCAGCCGCCTGCTCGACAACGCCCGCCGGCTGGTCACCCTGCACGACGACGCGGTGCGCTGCCTGGTCGCGCCGGACGGCCCGGACTCCTCCCCCTGCCCGGCCCCGCCGGCCGAGGCGGACGCCGTGTGCGAGGCGGTGCGCATCCGCACCGTGCTGGCGGACGCCATCGGCTGCGTCAGCGAGGGTTTCGTGCTGTTCGACCGGGAGGGGCAGCTCGTGCTGTGCAACGAGCGCTACCGCGCCGCCTACCCCCTGCTGAAGGACGTCCTGCGCCCCGGCGTGCGATTCGCCGACATCCTGCGCAAGGCGGTGGAGCGCGGGGCCGCCGGCAGCACCGTCGACGACCCCGGCGGCTGGATCGAGGAACGGCTGCGCCGCCACATCGAGACCGACCGGCCCACCGACCACCGGCTGACCGACGGGCGCTGGTACCGCATCAGCGAGCACGCCACCCGGTCCGGCGGGGTCGTCAAGATCCTCACCGACATCACCGAGCTGAAACGCCACGAGGAGGCGCTGGCGCGCAGCGAGGAGCGCTACCGCCGGCTGGTGGAAACCGCCCCCTACGGCATCGTGGTGTGGGACGGGGCGCGGGTGCGCTTCGCCAACCGCGCCGCCGCGGCGCTGCTCGACACCGACGACCCCGCGGCCATGCCTGCGGTGCCGATCGTCGGGAGCGACGTGGTGGGCGACGGGGAGCCCCTGTTCGCCGTGCTGCCGCCCCCCGCCCCCGAACCGCCCTTCGCCGCTCCTCTTGAGGTGCGGGTCGCCGGCCGCGACGGCACCCTGCGCGAGGTGGAGGTGGGGGTGCATCCCGTCGAAGTCGAAGGAGAAGCGGCCTGGTTCCTCGTCTTCGACGACGTCACCCAGCGCAACCGGGCGGAACGGGCCCTGCAGCAGTCGCAGAAGATGCAGGCGATCGGCCAGCTTGCCGGCGGCATCGCCCACGAGTTCAACAACATGCTGACCGCCATCGGCGGGTTCGCCCAGATGGCGCGCCGCACGCCGGGCGACCGGGCGCGCGTCGACCAGTGTCTGGGCGAGATCGTCAAGGCGACCGACCGCGCCGCCGGATTGACGGGGCAGCTGCTCAGCTTCGGCCGGGCCGGGCCGGCGGAACCGGCGCGGCCGGTGCGCGTCGCCGACCAGATCGAAGAGTTGCGCCGCTTCCTGCACCCCATCCTGGGCGAACGCTACCGGGTGAAGACGGACCTGCGCGACGCCGACGCGGTGGTGATGATCGAACCGGGGCTGCTGCATCAGACCCTGGTCAACCTGGCGATCAACGCCCGCGACGCCATGCCGTCGGGCGGCACCATCACCATCACCATCGACCGCGCCGACCCCGACGAGGCGTTCCGCTGGCGCCACGCCGACGTGGAACCCGGCCCGCTGGTCGCCGTGACCGTGCGCGACACCGGGAATGGCATCGACCCGGCGATCATCGACCGCATCTTCGAGCCTTTCTTCACCACCAAGGAGCAGGGAGCCGGCACCGGTCTCGGCCTGGCGCTGGTCTATTCCACGGTGACGCGGGCGGGGGGCGCCGTGGAGGTGGCCTCCGAACCGGGGGAGGGGGCGTGCTTCACCCTGTATTTCCCCGCCGGCCGTACCGTCCCGGGCGGGGAGGCCGACCGCCGGCCCGGCACCGTGCCGCCGGCTGTCATCCCTGCCGCCGGCCGTGCCGAGACCGGCCCATCGCCGTTCGCCGCCACGGTGCTGCTGGTGGAGGACGAGGAGCAGGTGCGGGATTTCATCCGCCTGACGCTGGAGGACATGGGCCTGCGCGTCGCCGCCGCGGCCGACGGGCAGGAGGCGCTGGCCGTCTTCGCCGCGGCCGGCGGCGCCTTCGACCTGGTGGTCACCGATCTGGTCATGCCGCATCTGGGCGGGGCGGATGTGGCGCGCACGCTGCGACGGGAGTGCCCGGACCTGCCCATCCTTCTGATCTCCGGCTATCCGCCGCAGGACGAGGATCTGAACGACCTGTTGTCCGACACCCGCAGCGTCGGATTCCTGCACAAGCCCATCGAACCGGACGCGCTGGCCGACCGCGTGCGGTCCCTGGTCGATTGAGGAGCCGATGTCCATGGCACCGGCCGACCCGCCGTCCTCCCCCCGTCTCGGCATCCCGGCGGACGCCTGCTATGACGTGGACGCCCTGCTGGTGGAACTGTCGGGCGACGACGGCGTGGCGGCGGGGTCGGAGCCGGCTCCGTGCCGGTCGCCGGAGGATCTCTACGCATCGGCCAGCCGATTCGCGATGGCGGACACGCTGGCCGAGTTCCTGGAGAGCCACCGTCTGACGCCGACGGAACTCCTCCACACGGTGGAGCCCCAGCGCCGCTTCACCTCCTGGTACCGGCGCACCGCCGTGCTGGACCGGTTGGCCCGTGCCCGGGCCGTGCCGGGCCGCCTGACCGCGGCTCAGCGGCTGGAGGAACTGATCCGCCTGGAGAGCGCCGCCGCGGCCCTGACGGCGGAGCGGGCGCACCGGGGGCCGTCGCCGTCGCTGGACGTGCGCCTGTTCGCCGCCACCGTCGCCAAGCTGCGCCCCGGGGACTCGTTCGCCGGCCGCTACGCGCTGGACGCCCTGCTGGCGGCCTGGCTGTCGGAGTCCGGCAGCTTCGAGATGAAGCTGACGCGCCTGCTGGCCCTCGACGCCGACCAGATCCCGCCCGAGGGGATCGAGGCGCTGTCCCAGATCATCGGCGAGATCCTCGCCAGCCCCCTGGCGGTGGATGAGCTGTTCGGGTGGATCGGCGGGCTGCGGGACCTGGTGGAAGCGATGGCGCGGCTGTGGAAGGGCGAGCCGGTGGGGCATCCGAACACGCCGCCGGTCATCCGCCGCCTGGCAACCTTCATCGGGACACGGGCGGCCGCCCCGGCCCGGCGCGGGCTGGAGCTTGCCATCCAGCACGCCCTGACGGGGCCCGAGCGGCTGTCGGCCTCTCCGGACGCCGACCCGCGCGCCGCGTCGGCGATCCTCGACGAGATGATGGCGACCACGGCGCTGGCCAACGCGCTGCGGGTGCAGGGAAGCACCATCGGCGGCGAGCGCACCCTGCGCATCCTCGACGCCCGCATCGCCCGGATGCTGACCGAGGAGCGGCTGGAGGCGATGCAGCGGGGCAAGACCCTGCACACCCGCCTGGTGGAGCTTCTGACGTTCGAAGGCGCCGCCATGGGCGAGCGCAGCCGCCGCATGGTGACCGCGGCGGTTCAGCGGGCGCTGGATCAGCGCGACTTCGCGCAGCACCTGTTCGAAGGGGCCCGCACCCTGCGCGCGCGCATCAAGGCGTTGTCCGACCTGCAGCGGCGCATCGCCCGCTCCGGCCTGCCCGACGCCATGCGGGACACCTATGTCCGCATGCTCGACGAGACCCAGTTCACCTTCCTGCGGACCAACCGCGTCCTCGCCCGCATCGCCCGCGAGGGCACCCCGTCGGTGGAGGAGGTGACGGAGTTCGCCACCCTGTGCGCCGAAGGCGCCTTCACCGAAGGCAAGTCCGCCACCGCGGTGCGCGAGCTGATCGGCCACCATGTGCGCACGACCCCGTTCCTCCGCGCCTTCCTGGCCCGCCGCAAGGCCGACACGGAGGGACGCGCCGAAACCTTCGCCCGGTTCATGGAGACGCTGGAGGGAGCCGGCACGCCGCTGCGCTCCATGGGGGAGCTGTGCGTCCTGCTGGCCGACGACGAGCCGGCGGCGCGCTCCTATGTGGAGATGATCCTGCGCGACCTCGGGATCGTCCGCATCCTCTCGGCCGAGGACGGCCACGCCGCGCTGACCGCGTTCACCGAACACGGGGATTCCATCAACCTGATCGTCTGCGACTGGAAGATGCCGCGCCTCTCCGGGCTGGAGTTCCTGAAGCAGGTCCGTGCCGCCCGGCCGGGCATGCCGTTCCTGATGGTCACGGCGCTCGCCACCATGATCGCGGTGGAGGAGGCGATGGCCCACGACGTCACCGCCTACATCGCCAAGCCCTTCTCACCCGAACAGCTCGAAGAAAAGGTGCTGGTGCTGGTGAACCGATAGCCGGCGAACCCCATGGGACGGGAGACAGAATGAAGACGGTCCACCTCGACGATGTGGTTATTGCGACCGAGGCGTTCGGCAGACCGGACCATCCGGCGGTCGTCCTCATCATGGGCGCTACCGCATCGATGCTCGGCTGGCCGGACGCGCTTTGCCGCGGGCTGGCCGACCGGGGGTACTTCGTGATCCGCTACGACCACCGGGACACCGGCCGCTCCACCACCGTTGCGCCGGGTGCGGCCGGGTACGCCGTGGAGGATCTGGCAGGCGATCTGGTCGGCGTCATGGACGCCTACGGTTTGGCCGACGCGCACCTGGTGGGCATGTCGCTGGGCGGTCTGATCGGACAGTTGGTGACGCTCGATCATCTGCAGCGCGTGGCGTCGCTGACGCTGATCGGCTCCGAACCGCTGGACTGGGACGGTCCGCCGCTGCCGCACATCGCGCCCGCGTTCATGGAGCACTTTGCCGGAAGCGCGGAGCTGGACTGGTCGGACCGGGAGGCGGTCACCGACTTCCTGCTGGGCATCGCCCGGCTGTGCGCCGGATCGGCCCACCCGTTGGACGTCGAGCGGACCCGTGCGGAAATCGGCGCCGTCCTCTCCCGCACCCGGAGCATCGCCAGCGCCTTCAATCATGGCACCGTGCAACTCCGCCACAGCCATCCCGGCCGCTTCCGCGCCATCGCGCGGCCGGTCCTGGTGATTCACGGAGAGGAGGACCCGATCCTGCCGCTGCCCAACGGGGAGGCGCTCGCCACGGGCATTCCGGGGGCGCGCCTGATGGTTCTGAAGGGTGTCGGACATGAGTTGCCACCGGCGGAGATCCCGGCCATCGTCACCGCCGTGACGAACCACATGGCCGCGCGGATCTAGTCCCCGTGCCCCGGCCGCCGGCGGATGCCGCCCGCCGGGCGGGCGCCCTGGAGCTTGGCACCGGCAAGGTCGGCGCCGCGCAGTTCGGCGTCGTCCAGGATGGCATCGGTCAGGTTGGCCTGCACCAGGCATGCCCCGCACAGGAAGGCGCGGGTCAGGTCGGAGCCGGTGAGGTTGGCAGCCCAGGAGCGGCCGGTGGACCGGCCGGCGGTGTCCTTGATCTCCGCCGGCCCCAGCCGGACGGCGGTGAGGTCGGCGCCGGTCAGGCGGGCGAAGGAGAGGTTGGCCCCCGAGAGGTCGGCACCGACGAGGTTGGCGCCTTCCAGGATCGCACCCGACAGGTCGGCCATGAGCAGCCGCGCCCCCGTCAGCGTCGCCCCCGACAGGTTGGCCCCGCGCAACGTCGCGGCGCTGAGGTTGACACCCCGCAGATCGCTGCGGCTGAGGTCGACACCATCCAGTTCCGCGCGCGCCCCGCGCTGCCCCAGGCTGTCGATCCAGCGCTCGTGGTCGAAGATCGCCCGCTGCAGCTCCAGCCCCAGGGTGTCGAGCGGCCGGGCGAACAGGGCTCCGGACATCTCCGCCACGCCGAGGTCGCAACCGGCCAGCCGCGCGCCCACCAGGTCGGCGTTGCGGAACACCGTCCCCGTCAGGGTGGCACCCGACAGGTTGGCGCCGCTGAGGCGGGCATCGGACAGGTTGGTGTTGATCAGGACGGCGCCGGAGAGGTCGACGTTCTGCAGGATGCAGGCGGTCAGGTCGGCTTCGGTCAGGATCGCCTTGCGCAGCACGGCACCCGACAGGTCGGTGCTGACGCCCATCGCCGTGCGCGGCGCAGCGCTGGTGCGCGCCAGCACGGCCGTGCGCAGGCGCACGCGGGCGGCCGCCTTCTCCGGGGTTTCCTGCTGCTGGGCCCGGCGCGTGGCGGCGCTGTCGCCGGGGCGGCCCGGTGACAGGTCGGCACCGCCCAGGTTGGCTTCACTGATGTCGGCGGCGCGCAGGCGCGCACCGCGCAGATCGCTCTGCGACAGGTTGGCCCGGCTGACGTCGGCCTCGTACAGGTCCACCCCGAACAGATCGGCACCGGACAGGTTGGTGGCGTGCAGGCGGCACTTGCTCAGCCGCGCCCCGATCAGACGGGCGGCCCGCAGGTCCCGGTGGGCGAGGTCGGCTCCTTCCAGATCGGCGAGCGCCAGGTTCGCCTGGACCCCGCCGGGAAGGCCCCTGACCCAACGGACATGCCGTTCCAGCACCTCGGCCAGTTGATCGGACCGGATGGGAGAAACGGCTGACGGGAGTGACGCGGTTTGCATCGACAACGGACCATGCCGGTCTGCGGGTTTCACCACCGCAATTATCGTACGGCATGTGTTACCGAAGACTAAACGGGACCGGGGTGTGCGCATGCGAGTTGGTCGCGCAATATGTTGCGGCATTATCACACCCTGCGGCATCCGGGGAACACAAACTGGACAACGCCGCGCCGGATGGACTAACGATCCGGCATATCAAAAGGGTTGCCCGATGTCCCGCTTCGCGACGCTGCTGCTCGTCCTTCTGCTGTACCCGATGGGCGCCGGCGCGCTGCCGACTCCCGGCGAGTCCGTCGCCGGCCCCGCCGCTCCGGGCGATGCGACGGCGATCACTCCGCCGGATGCCGCGGTGATCGATGTGCCGGAACCGGCGGTGACCGGGGCGCCGGACATGGCGATGGACACCGCCATCGCCCGGCGCATGATCGACGAATCCCGGTTCGTGGCCGGGCGCCCCGTCGACCTTCCGGGGCTGCGCCGCTTCTACGCCCGGCGCGGCTTCGCGCCGCTGTGGCTGGATGCCGCGGGGGTTCCGATGACCGCTGCGGCGGGCGTGCTCGACGCCATCCGGGCGGCCGATGCGGAAGGACTGGCCTCCGCCGACTACCACGCCGACACCATTGCCGCCCGCCTGACCGACCCGGAGAGGGCGAGCCGGGTCGAGCTGGACCTGCTGCTGACCGACGCGGTCATGCGCTACGGCGCCCATCTGCGGTCGGGCCGTGTGCTCCCCAAAACCGTCGCCTCGGACATCGCGGTGACGCCGCTGACGGTGGACCCGGCGGCTGTGGCGGAAGAGACCGCGGCGTCCGCCGATCCCCGCGCGCATCTGGCCGCACTGGCGCCCGCGCGGCCGGACTACGCCCTGCTGAAGGACGCCCTGCGGCGCTACCGGGCGCTGGAGGCCAAAGGCGGCTGGCCGATCGTTCCGTCGCCGCGCGTGACCAAGCTGGAGCCGGGCATGCGCGACCCGGCGGTCAAGGCCCTGCGCCGCCGCCTGGCGGTGACCGGGGAATACACCGACCCCGGCAGGGACAAGACGGCCGAGCGGTCGGACCTCTATGACGCGCCCCTGAAGAAGGCGGTGGAGCGCTTCCAGGCCCGCCACGGCCTGACGGTCGACGGCGTGATCGGGCCGGCGACCCTCACCGCACTGAACGTACCGGCCGCCGACCGGGTCGGCCAGATCCTGGCCAACCTGGAGCGCATGCGCTGGCTGCCGGACGGCTATGGCGCCCGCCATGTGGCGGTCAACGTCCCCGACTACTCCCTCACGGCGGTGGACGACGGGCGGACGGTGCTGTCCATGCGGGTGATCGTTGGCACCCCGGCGCGGCGGACGCCCATCCTCAGCAGCACCATCACGTCGGTGGTCTTCAACCCCGCCTGGACCGTACCGGTCCGCCTGGCGCGCGAGGACTATCTGCCCAAGCTGCTGAAGGACCCCGGCTATCTCGCCAAGAACGGCTTCACCCTGTTCTCAAGCTGGTCGGCCGACGCCCGCCCCCTGGATGCCCGCCGCATCGACTGGAAATCGGTCGGCCGCGGCATCGGCGCCATGCGGCTGCGCCAGGACCCCGGCCCCAACAACGCGCTGGGGCAGGTCAAGTTCAACATCCCCAACGCGTTCGACGTCTACCTGCACGACACGCCCGGCCGTGAGAAATTCGACCGGTCGGTGCGCACCTTCTCCTCCGGTTGCGTGCGGGTGGGCGACCCGATGGCGCTGGCCGACTTCGTCATGACCGGGATGACCGACTGGCCGGCGGATCGTCGCCGGCAGGTGCTGGACAAGGGCGAGACCCGGACGGTGGCACTGAAGCCGTCGGTGGCGGTGCACCTTCTCTACCACACCGCCTGGGCGGACGCCGACGGCACCGTCCAGTTCCGCGAGGACATCTACGGCCGCGACACCGACCTGCTGAGCGCCATCGCCCGCAAGGCGCCGCCGGCCTCCCAGCGGGTCGCCCTGGGCGGCTGATCGACCCTCCACAGGACCCGAACGGCGCGCGGCGCCGGCCTCCCCGGCCGGCGCCGCGTCCGTTTTCCGCCCCACAGCGGGAAGGCGAATCGCTGCGGATCATTATCGTAAACGACCATTAACCATAATTAAAGCATGCCCAAGGGTGCGTTAACCTTTGGTTGCTTGACAAAAGGGGGTAGGAGCCGGCTTAAAGAGGCCGGGATCGAACGAAGAAAGCGGCCGTGCCGTCCCGGTGCGGCATAAAGGGGAACAGATGACCGGCGACGTCAATGAGACGAGCCCGCCGCTTGCGGTTGGGCGCAGGGAAGTTTTGCGTTTCGGGTTGGCCACTGCGGCGGCGGCAACCATCCTGACACCGGACGAGTCCTTGGCGTTGCCTGCCGTCCCCGGCCGGCAGTTGCATTTGCACAATCTGCACACCGGCGAACGCTTGAAAGGGGAATATTGGTCCCGCGGCCGTTATTTGAAGGACGGTATCCGTGCTTTCAGCCGCATCCTGCGGGACCACCGCACCGGCGACGTCCACCCCATCGACCCGAAGCTGTTCGACATCCTGCACCAGCTCCAGCGCCGGCTGGGCTTCCGGGACGCGGTGCACGTGGTGTCCGGCTATCGTTCCCCGGCAACCAACGCCATGCTGCGCGAGAACGATTCCGATGGCGTCGCCAAGTTCAGCTACCACATGGTGGGCAAGGCCATCGACATCCGGGTGCCGGGCATTCCCCTGCGCACCCTGCACCGCGCGTCCCTCAGCCTGCGGGCCGGCGGGGTCGGCTATTACCCCGACAGCAATTTCGTCCACGTGGACGTCGGCCCGCTGCGCCGCTGGTAGACCGCGCCGGCGTCAAGCGGCGCGGCAGGTCTCGCGATCGGCGTAGGTGCGCAGGATCTCGAAGCGTTCCGCGTTGGGGCAGAAGCGCCGGTGCCGCCCATCGGCCCGTCCCTCCGCCAGCCAGGCCCGGCAGGTCTCGGTGGCACCGCAGACCAGACAGGCGCGGGCCATGGCGCCGTACCGCTCGGCGCCCCCGTTGGTGCAGGCGGCGGGCAGGTCCACTTCCAGCCGCCGGGCCATGGCGATGATCAGGTCCGCCCGACCGTCCATCCACTCGAACACGTCCGAATCCTCCGTTCCACGGGACTTGGGATGGGAGCATGGCACGCCGCCGCTCGCGGCGGTTTGACGGGGATCAAGTTCAGTACCGCGCCGCCCAGCCGGCGACCAGCTCGGCCTGCATGGCGCGGGCCCGGACGAGCCAGGCGCGCGCTTCCGGCGGCATTTCGGCGACGCGGAGGTCCATGGCGGCGTCGAGCGCCCGGCGGCGGCCGTCGTCGCCGATGAACAGCACGAACCCCAGGCGGCGCCCCGAGGCGGCGCGGACTTCGCCGGCCAGACCCTTGGCGTAGGCGAGCGTGCCGGACTTGGCCCGCACGCCCGGCAATGGCCCCTCCTCGTCGCCCGCCGGCAGCAGGGAGGCGAGGGGCGCACCGCCGAGGTGCAGCACCGCCGCCACCTGGCGGGGGGTCGCCCGCGACGCCGGCGACAGTCCCGAATGGTTGGCGTGGCGCAAGCCGCGCCAGTCCGCCTGCGGCGCCTGCGCCGTCAGCCAGCCGTCCACCACGGCGGCGGAGTCCGCCAGCGTCGCCACGGCAGGGTTCAGGCGTCGCGCCGTCGCCAGACCGATCAGCTCCGCCGTCAGGTTGTTGGAGTGCTTCAGCAGACCCGCGACGATGCGGTCGAGGGTCGCGCTGCGGTGCTCCGCCAGGGGCATCGCATCCGCCGGGGAGCGCCCCGCGGTGGGAGCCGGCAGCGCCAGACCGCGGTCCGCCGCCAGACGGCGGAAGACGTGGGCCGCCGCCGCCGCCGGCCGCGCCAGCGGCAGCCAGGCGCGGCCCGACGCGCCCGCCCCCGGGGCGAGGCGCCAGCGCTCCCCCTCCTTGGCTTCAACGGGAATGAAGGGGACCGGGCCGGATGCGGCCACGTCGATGCCGACGCTGTCCAGGGGTGTACGCCCGGCATCGGCGACCGAGAACGCGCGGGCCGACACACGCCCCGCCCCGTCACGTTCCCACACGAGCTGGAAGCGGTTGTAGTTCAGCGACAGGGCGCTGACGCCGGTGTTGTAGCCGGCGCTGACCGGCTGGCCCGCATCGATCACCGGCACCTCCGGCAGGGCGGAGGCGTCGTAGAGGAAGCGGCCGGTCACCCGGTGCACCCCGGCCGCGGCCAGCCGGTCGAGCAACACCGGGAGGTCGCCGGTCGCGAGCGTCGGATCGCCGCCGCCCACCAGGATCAGGTCACCATGCAGCACCCCGTCGCGCACCGTCCCGGCGGCGTCGAGACGGGTGGTGAACCGGTGCTCGGCCCCCAGCACCGCCAGCGCCGCCGTGGCGGTGACCAGCTTGGCCACGGAAGCGGGAATGAACGGCCGGTCGGCCTGCCGCTCCTCCAGGACGCGGCCATCGGCGGCGTCGAACAGCAGATAGCCGACGGTGGCGTCGGCCATGGCGCGGTCCGGCGGTGCCGCGCCGGCTGCGGCGGCGGTGACCAACAGGAGGAGCACGAGCAACGAGCCCGTGGCGGTGCGGCGCAAGCGCAGGAAAATGGCAGGCATGGCCGGGACCATAGCCCGGAACGGCCCCCGTCGGCGGTGGAAAAACACGGGCTTGCCGCGGATTCCGCCGACGTGCGATAGAATCGGGGCGGGATGAGGAGACGCCATGGCCGCGCGCCGCCGGGAACCGACATACGAGGTCGTCGTCGAGCAGGGCGGACGCCCCAACATCGACGGCGTCTACGCCGAGGAACGGCCGGCCATGGAGCGCGCCCGCTATCTGCTGGCGCAGGCGAAATACGGGGTCGTGCGCGTTCTCCGGGTCAACGCGGCCGGGCGCGAGGAAACCGTCTTCGAAAAAGCCTACCGCGGCGGCGGCAAGGTCATCACCATCTCCACCATCGACCGGGCCGCGGTGTGCGGCGACGTCATGGCGGTCTATGGGTTCGAGAGCCGGATGACGCTGCTGCGGCTGTTTCGCGCCTACTGCGACGATCAGGGGACGATCCCGGCGGAACGGCTGCACCACTACTACCCGCTGCGCTATTTCGAGCGCGAGGCGACCCTGTTCAACCCCGGCATCAGCCGGCTTGCGGCGCTCCAGGCGCCGGACCTGGGGGTGACCGCGTCGGAACGGTACGACGCCCTGCTGCGCCTGTTCGCCGCGGTCACGGCGCTGGCCCGGGACAGCACCGATCTGGCGCCCTTCGACCTGGCGCTGCGGCGCCACGGCCTCGGCGCGCTGCTCGCCGACGCCCGGGCCCTGCGCCCGGCGGAGGAACTGGACCGGGTGATCACCCACGCCGTCGCCGCCCTGCTGGAGCCGGCCCGCGACTGGCCCGCCAAGGTGGCGGCCCTGCTGCGCCTGCACGACGGCCGGTCCGGCCCCGAGGCGACCATCCTGGACGAGTTGCTGTGCGAAACCATCGACGGGCGAGAGCCGATCCGCGCCCTGATCGGTTATGCGCCTGATCTGGGTGCCGCCCTCAACAGCCTGGCCGCGACCCTGAGCGGCGAGCTGGACGACCGCCTGCCCCACACGGCGGAGCTGCTGGCCCTGTCCAACGCCGTCGCGTCCGGCGACTTCCCGCAGGTGTGCGACGCGCTGCTGCACCGCATCGCCGGCGGCCTGGACGGGCGCACGCCGCTGACGCGCACCGGCGGCCCGGCGGAAGGCATCGCCTTCCGGATCATCGCGGACCGGCTGGCCGCCGCGGACGGGTACCGCGGCGGGCCCGCCATGGCGGCGGCGCTGACCCGCCGGGCCAAGACGGTCTTCGCGCACGGCGGTGACGATCTGCCGTTCGAGATGGCGGTGCAGCGTCTGGCCGGCTGGCTGGCCTCACCGGCCGCGCGGATCGGCTATATGCTCGACCTCGCCACCAGCCCGTTCGGGCGGCGGCGGATGAGCTGGCTGGTGCAGCAGGTGGCCGGCATCTTTGCCACCGTGCGCACGGCCCGCGACCTTGCACCCGCCGGAGTGACGATGGGCGGCGTGCGCGAGGGGCTGGGCCGGCGCCTGCGGGCGGCCGGCGTGCCGAACCTGCTGACCGAGCAGCTCCTGGCCAAGATCGCCGCCATGACCGTGGACAGCGTCCGCCTGCTTCCGGCGCTGGAACGGACCATCGAGACCATCAACCTGGCCGCCGTTCCGGCCACCACCCGCCGGCTGATGCTGACCATGGACGGCCGCCATCACGCCATTCCCGACGATGGGCCGGAACTGGTGATCGGCCGGTCGCGCGACTGCCAGGTCGTGCTGCCCGTCCCGTCGGCCTCGCGCCACCACGCCGCCGTCGCCCTGCGCGACGACCGCTTCGTGCTGACCGACAGCAGCCGCAACGGCACCCGCGTGGTGCAGGGCGATCGCACCACGCTGCTGACCGATGGCGAGAGCTGTGTCCTGGAGGGGGCGGGGGAGATCGTCATCGGCTCCCCCGACGCCGGCGAGACGCCCGCCCGCATCGCCTGGACGGTGCAGGGCTGAACCGACCTCAGAACGCGTAGCGCAGGCCCGCCTGGATGCCGTGCGCCCGCAGGCGGGCCTCGGTGCCGTCGATGGCCAGCATCCGCAGGGCGCCGGCGCGCAGGCGCGGCGCCTCGCCAGCCTCGGTTTGCAGGCGGCCAAGGTCGGTATAGCGGTAGGCGATGTCCAGGGTCAGCGCCTCCGTCAGGACGATCCCGGTGCCGGCGCTCACCTGCCAGGCGAGCGAACTGTGCCAGCCGCCCGGCGCAATGACGTGCTGGTCCAGCGCGGAGAAGGCCAGGTCCACCTCGTCGGTCCGGTTGTAGGACAGGCCGACACCGGCACCCACATAGGGTTGGAAACGGCCGAGCCCGCCCGGCACCAGGGGCGCCAGGTCGACATAGCCGTTGAGCATCCCGGTCAGCGTGGTGGCGTCGCCTGCGACCGGCTGGTCGCCGGCGACGGGGAAGTTCGCCTGTCCGGAAAAGGTCCAGCCCCGGCGGTAGGTCAGCGTGGCGTCGGCCCGCAACAGCGGGCTGAAGCGGTAGCCGATGCCCACGCCGACGCCGGGGCTGCCGCCGAAGTCGCCGGCGGCCCGGGCGTCGCAGCCATAGAGCGGCACCCGCGTCGGATCGGTGCCGCCACAGTTCCAATCATTGTACTCGGTCGACCGCGACCAATCGTAGGTCAGGTCGGCGCGCAGATAGACGCCGCGGTCCGCCGCCGCCGCGGTGGCCGCCGCCCCCGACACCAGGACCGCCGCGACCGGCCCGATCACCCCCATCCGTGGCAGCATTCCGCAGCACCTCCCCTTTGCTTCGCACACCGCCGGCACCCTGCCCGCCCTGCCCGCCCGCGGTCAAGCACGGGCGGCCGCCCCTGGCCGGGACGCCGCCACGCACCCATTTACCCACCATGTCCGATCGAGAAATGAACACGCTGGGCGGGCGGCTGGCGCGGTACGCGCGGGTCGGCACCGCCGTGGGGGGCTTTGCCGCCCGCGTCGCCGGGGAGCGCGTCCTCGGCATCCGCCCGGAGCGGGAACGCCACGCCGCCGAACTGCGCGCGGCACTCGGCGGGCTGAAGGGCCCGCTGATGAAGGTGGCGCAGATCCTCGCCACCATTCCCGACGCCCTGCCGCGGGAATATGTGGCGGAGCTGTCGCAGCTTCAGGCCGACGCCCCGTCCATGGGCTGGCCCTTCGTCCGGCGCCGCATGACGGCGGAACTGGGGCCGCGCTGGCACACCCTGTTCAAGAGTTTCGAGCACACGGCGGCGGCAGCGGCGTCGCTGGGACAGGTGCACCGGGCGGAGGCTCCGGACGGGAGCCGCCTGGCCTGCAAGCTGCAATACCCCGACATGGCCTCGGCCGTGGAGGCGGACCTGCGGCAGCTCCGCGTGATCTTCGCCATCTTCGAACGCTACGACAGCGCCGTGTCCACCCGCCAGATCCACGCGGAGATCGGCGACCGCCTGCGCGAGGAGCTGGACTACGCGCTGGAGGCCCGCCACGCCGCCCTCTACCGCGCCATGCTGGCGGACACGCCGGGCGTTCACGTGCCGCGCGTGCTGCCGGAGCTGTCGACCCGCCGGCTGCTCACCATGGAATGGCTGGACGGTCGCAAGATCCTGGACTTCGTCGCCGACCATCCGGAGTCCCGCGACGACCTGGCCATGAACATGTTCCGCGCGTGGTACGTGCCCTTCTACTGCTACGGCGTCATCCACGGGGATCCGCACCTGGGCAACTACACGGTCCGCCCCGACCGCTCGGTCAACCTGCTGGACTTCGGCTGCATCCGGGTCTTCCCGCCCGGCTTCGTCAAGGGGGTGATCGACCTCTACAACGCCCTGCGCACCGACGACGAGGAGGCGGCGGTCGCCGCTTACCGCACCTGGGGATTCGCCAACCCGTCGAAGGAGCTGGTGGAGGTGCTGAACATCTGGGCGCGCTTCGTCTACGCCCCCATCATGGACGACCGCGCGCGGCGCATCGAGGAAACCAACGCCGGCCATTACGGCCGCGAGACGGCGGAGCGGGTGCACGCCGAATTGCGCCGGGTGGGCGGGGTGGAGATACCGCGGGAGTTCGTCTTCATGGACCGCGCCGCCATCGGCCTGGGCTCGGTCTTCCTGCACCTGAAGGCGGAGGTGAACTGGTTCCGGCTGTTCCAGGACCTGATCCGCGATTTCGACGCGGATGCCCTGGCCGAACGCCAGCGCGTCGCCCTGACCGCGCACGGGGTGCCGCTGCCGGCGTGATACCGGGCGGCGGCCCCCTCGAGGGCTGCGGCCGTCAGGCCGAGCGCACCTTGTTGAGGAAGCCGCGCACCTCGCCACGCAGCATCTCCGCCTGGCGGGACAGCTCGCGCGAGGCGGACAGCACCGCGTCGGCGGCGCTGCCGGTCTTGCTGGCGGCGGTGGTCACCTCGGTGATGTTGCGCTTCACCTCCTGGGTGCCTTCCGCGGCCTGATGGACGTTGGCGGCGATCTCGCGGGTTGCCGTACCCTGCTGGGTCATCGCCTCGGCGATGCCGGTGACGGTGTTGCTGATGGTGTCGACGGCGTCGGAAATGGTGCGGATGGCCCCCACCGCCCCGCCGGTCGCCGATTGCATCTGCGCCACCTGGCTGGAGATCTCCTCGGTCGCCCGGGCGGTCTGGCCGGCCAAGTTCTTCACCTCCGTGGCGACCACCGCGAATCCCTTGCCCGCCTCGCCGGCGCGCGCCGCCTCGATGGTGGCGTTGAGCGCCAGGAGATTGGTCTGCTCGGCGATCTCGCCGATCAGATCGACGACCTGTCCGATGCGCTGAGCGGCGTCGGCCAGCCCTTCGACGATGCTGTTGGTCTGACGCGCCTTCTCCGCCGCGTCCTGGGCGGCGCGGGAACTGGCGGTGAGCTGGCGGGAGATCTCCGCCACCGACGCCGACAGTTCCTCCGCCGCCGCGGCCACGGTCTGGACGTTGCTGGACGCCTGCTCCGACGCCGACGCCACCGCCTGCGACTTGGCGTTGGTCAGCGCCGCGTCGGACGACATCTCCTGGGCGTCGCGGCCCAGCGTGTCGGCGGAGGCGGACAGGGTCTGCACGACGCCGCTGACCGCCGCCTCGAAGCCGTTGGCGAACTCGTTCATCGCGCGGCGGCGGTCGGCCTCGATCTGCTTGCGCATGCCCTCCCGCTCGTCCTCCATGCGCCGCATCTCCAGGGCGTTGGCCTTGAAGACGCCCAGTGCGTTGGCCATGTGGCGCAGCTCGTCCCGCCGGTCGGTTCCGGGGATGTCGGTGGACAGGTCGCCCTCGGCCAGCCGGTCCATGGCGCGCGTCAGGGCGCGCATGGGCACGGTGATGGCGCGGTCGATAAACCAGGCGAGCACCGCGCCCAGCGCCAGGGCGACGGCGGCGCCGATGGCGATGAACAGGCCGGCGTTGGCCCGCCCCTCCTCCCGCTCGTCGCGCTGCAGGGCGACCAGCCGCGAGACGTCGCCGCTCACCGCCGTGGCCGCCCGGGCCATGGCCGCCGATGCCGCGCGCTGCGCCTCCACGGCGGTGACGAGGGCCGCGAAGCTCTGATCGAAGGCGTCCACCGCGGTGCCGGCGGCGGCAATCAGCTCCTTGCCTTCGGCATCGACCAGCAGTTCGCCGGCCCGGCGGGCCAGGTCGCGGATGTCCGCCACCGCGGACGCGACGGCGGCCCGCGTCTCGTCGCCGCCCCGCAGGCGGTAGTCGCGCTCGCCCAGCATGGCGGCCTGGGCCGCGGTGTTGAGGCGCATGGCCAGACCGCTCAGCAGAACCGCCTCGTTCACCTCTTCGCTGGCAAAGTCGGCCGCCCCCTGAAGGGCGGTGGCGACCGCGATCTGGTTGTCCTGCATGTCGTGGGCGAGGTCCTGCACCTGCACGGCCTGGCGATCGAGGATCAGCATGCGGGCCTGGAAGGTCTCATCGTCCTCACCGGCGGCGTAGACGGCCTGTTCGGCCAGGGTGTCGCGATACGCCTGGACGGCGGCGACGATGTGCTCCGCCAGTTCCTCGTCGTTGGTGCCGACCACCTCCGCGTGCAGCAGCTCCGCGTTGGCCAGCAGTTCGCCCAGACGCTCGTCGGCCGCCGTGATGATCCCGGCGTCGCGCGTGCGCACGAACTCGCCCTGCAGGCGGCGGACCTCCAGCAGATGCTCGATCAGTCGGTCGGCGACGTCGGCGGTGTCGCGGCTGTGACGGGCGGCCAGCGCCGCGTCGTTGAAACTGATCATGTTGTTGTCGTAACGCTCGGTCTGCTGAAGACCGATCTTCTCCGCCACGACCCGCAGCGCCCGCGCGCTTTCGGCCATCGACCGGGTGCGGGCGGCCGCCTCGGTGTCCTGGGCGGCGAACCGGGCGAAGGCATCGCGATAGCCTTCGATGCCCGACAGGATGTCGCCGACCAGCGCGCCGCCCTTGCCCGCCCCGAGCGCCCGGCGCGTTTCCTCCGCTTCCGCGCGCAAGGCGTCGATCAGGCCGGTGACTCCGGTCGCGGGTACCGAGCCGCGCTCACTGACGAACCGGGCCTCTTCGAGACGGACGGCGTTGAGGCGCGCGTCAAGCTCCGCCGTGTGGGCAGCGAACTCCACCCGCTCGGCATAGGTGCGCAAGCTGTTCCACCCGACGAAGGCAACCGCCACCGTCAGCAGCAGAACGGTTGCAAATCCCAGCGCTATGCGCGTCCCGATCGTCATAGTGGCTTCCCCGGCATTCGGCGCATAAACTCTAATACCCATAAATCATAAACGTTAATTTCTCGTTTTACAGATGACGCGACGTCGCATAACCAATGGATCGGCCTTTGCTTATTTTGCGACGCAGCGTCTCAGAAGCGGTCCGGCATCCAGGGACGGGGCCCGGCGAACAGCCGCGCCGCCGTCGCCAGGTCGTCCGCGGTCCCCTCCATGAGGCCCTGGCGGGCCAGCGCCGCCGGCCCGAGGTGCCCGGTGTAGAGCGGCGCCAACGCCGCCACGGACAGCCGGACGCCGCGACCGCCGGTACCGGCGTCCGCCGGGCGGGTCACCGTGCCACGGCCGTTGGCGACGGTGAGGTGGAAACACCCGTGGTTGCAGGCGAACAGCGGGTCGGCCACGGTGATCGTCAGGTCGCCGGTCGCGCCGGGCGGATAGCCGCGCGCCGTCAGCGCCGCCTCCACATCGACCACGCGCAGCAGCCACTCTTCCCAGCCATCGACGGCGGCGCGGGCCTCATGGGCGCCATGGACCAGGGGGTCCTCGGGCCCGCCGACCCACACGATCTCGTCCACCATCGACCGGTAGCCGGCCAGAAAGTCCCGCACCCGACGCAAGGCCGATCCGCTGAGCACGCAATGGTCCACCACCACCAGGCGCCGGCCGGACGGCGGCATCACCGCCACATAGCCGTCGGGAGCGCCCGCCGGCCCGGTAAGGAAGACATCGGCCCGCCCCTCCTCCCCGAAGGGGTGGAGCGCATAGGTCCAGGCCGCCTCGGTGCGCTCCACCAGCCCGTTGCCCTGCGCCGCTTCGCGCCGCCGCAGGCCGGCCAGCACATCCGCGTCGAACGTCTCCATGGGCTGCGGCAATGCGCCGGGGCGACCGGCGGCCAGGCGGTCCGGGGCGATCCGGTAGCGGAACCACGACCCGGAGCGCGCGAAGCCGACCTTGGCGTACAGCGGCTGCGTGGCGGCGTAGAGGACGGCCAGCGCACACCCCGCCCCGTGCGCCTCCTCCAGCACCGCGCGCATCAGCCCGGTGGCCAGTCCGCCGCCGCGCGCCGCCGGATCGACGCTGACGAAGGCCACCGCCCGCGACGGCACCGGCCGGCCGCCGAACCACTGGTTCCACGTCCACACCGCCGCCGACCCGGCCGGCCGGCCGGCACGGCGCAGCACGCGCAGGGTGTCGGCGCCGAACAGGTCGCGCGCCCGCTCGAAACTCTCGCGCGTCAGGCCGAAGGCGTGGCGCGCCAGGTAGGCCACCGCGCCGGCGTCACCGTCGCGGTAAGGCCCGAACTCGGTTTCACCGGACATGGTGCTACAACGCTCTGGCCTGATCGCGCAGCACGAACTTCTGGATCTTGCCGGTCGATGTCTTGGGCAGGGAGGTGAAGACCACCGTCCTCGGGCACTTGAAGTGGGCGAGATGGTCGCGGCACCACCCGATGATCTCCTCCGGCGTCGCGGTCATGCCGTCGCGCAGGGTCACGAAGGCGCAGGGCGTCTCGCCCCATTTCTCGTCCGGACGGGCCACCACGGCCGCCTCCAGCACCGCGGGGTGGCGGTACAGCACGCCCTCCACCTCGATGGTGGAGATGTTCTCGCCTCCGGAGATGATGATGTCCTTGGAGCGGTCCTTCAGCTCGATGTAGCCGTCGGGGTGCATCACGCCGAGGTCGCCGGTGTGGAACCAGCCGCCGGAGAACGCCTCGGCGGTGGCGCGGGGGTTCTTCAGATAGCCCTTCATGACGGTGTTGCCGCGCATGAACACCTCGCCCATGGTGCGGCCGTCGGCCGGGACCTCGGTCATGGTGACCGGGTCCATCACCGCCAGCCCCTCCAGCGTCGGGTAGCTCACGCCCTGGCGGGCCTTCAGACGGGCGCGCTCCTCCGGCGGCTGCGCGTCCCAGTCCTCGTGCCAGGCGCAGACGGTGACCGGGCCGTACACTTCCGTCAGGCCGTAGACGTGGGTGATGGCGAAGCCCATGCGCTCCATCGTCTCGATGACCGCGGCCGGCGGCGCCGCGCCCGCGGTCATCATGCGGATGCCGCGGGGCACCTCCCGCCGCTTGTCCGCGGGCGCGTTGCAGATCAGGCCCATGATGATGGGGGCGCCGCACAGGTGCGTCACCCCGTGGTCGGCCATGGCGTCGTAGATGGGCCCGGCTGCGATCTGGCGCAGGCAGACGTTGGTGCCGGCCATGACCGCCACCGTCCACGGGAAGCACCAGCCGTTGCAGTGGAACATGGGCAACGTCCACAGGTACACGGGGTGGTGGGGCAGCGCCCAGGTCGCCACGTTGCCCAGCGCGTTCAGGTAGGCGCCGCGGTGGTGGTAGACGACGCCCTTGGGATTGCCGGTGGTGCCCGAGGTGTAGTTCAGGGCGATGGCCTGCCACTCGTCCGCCGGCATGGCCCAGTCGTAGGCCGGGTCGCCCTCGGCCAGCAGCGCCTCGTAGGTCAGCGCGCCGATCCGCTCGCCCCCGGCGGCCAGGGGATCGTCGATGTCCACCACCAGGGGCCGGCGCTCGGGGGCCAGCATGCGCACGGCGCGGTGGATGACGCCGGAGAACTCCCGGTCGGTCAGCAGCACCCGCGCCTCGCCATGGTCCAGGATGAAGGCCAGCGCCTCGGCGTCGAGACGGATGTTCAGGGCGTTCAGCACGGCGCCGGCCATGGGCACGCCGAAATGCGCCTCGAACGCCTCGGGAATGTTGGGGGCCATCACCGCCACCGTGTCGCCCGGCCCGACGCCGCGCCGCGCCAGGGCGGAGGCCAGGCGCACGCATCGCTCATAGGTCTGCGCCCAGGTGCGGCGCAGCGCGCCGTGGATCACCGCGATACGCTCCGGATAGACGGCGGCGGTGCGCCGGATGAAGGACAGCGGCGTCAGCGGCACGTGGTTGGCCGCGTTGCGGTCCAGGTCGATCTCGTACGGGTTGTGCGCTGACGGATGGCGCGCTGCGGCGGTCATGCGGTTCTCCCCCCTTCGTCGATCGGCACCCGTTTCGGGCCGTTGGAGGGAGTCTTGCCAGACTTGGCGCGCCGGGGGAAGCCTCGCGCGTTAGGAGGGCGGACGGGCACCCCGCTTGGGGGTGGGGGGGCCGGGGTGCCCGTCCGTCCCTCGACACCGCCGGCAGGGTGCGGCGGTGTGTCCGGGTGTTCCGTTGTTTGGAACGTCTCAAAACTAACCGTCCCGGACCCCGCCGGTCCAATTGGTATTTCCGAAGGTCGTGATCGGTTCGGACGATCACGACCGTCCCCCCTACTCCGCCGCGTCGCGCACGCCGGCATTGTCCTGCGCGCCGTCCGGGCGGCGCCAGGGGCGGTTGCGGGTCCACCAGCGTGCCAGGCGGCGCTGGCGAGCAACGCGCCAGTCGTGCAGGTTGGCCTTCACCATCAGCGCGCAGGGCGTGACCACCAGGGTCAGCACGGTGGCGAAGGCCAGGCCGAAGACGATGGCGCTGGACAGACCGATCCACCATTGGGTCGCCGGGGCGCCGAAGGTGACCTCGCGGGTCAGCAGGTCGATGTTCATGCCGAAGGCCAGCGGCAGCAGACCCAGGACGGTGTTGAAGGCGGTCAGCAGCACCGGGCGCGCGCGCTCCGCCCCGGTGCGCAGGATGGCGTCAAAGACCGTCGGCTCGGTCTGCTTGTACTGATCGAAGGTGTCGATCAGCACGATGTTGTTCTGCACCACCGTGCCGGCCAGGGCGATGACGCCCACCCCGGTCATGACGATGCCGAAGGGCTGGCCGGTGACGATCAGGCCGATGGTGACGCCGATGGTCGACAGGATCACCGACGTCAGGATCAGGAAGGCGGAATAGAAGCTGTTGAACTGGGTGACCAGGATGATCGCCATGATGAACAGCGCGGCGACGAAGGCGCGGCTGAGGAAGGCGGCGCTCTTGGCCTGTTCCTCGTCCTCGCCCTTGAAGACATGGTCGACGCGGGGGTCCGGCGGGTTGGCGGCCAGCCAGGCGCGCAGGGCCCGCACTTTGTCGTCGGCCAGCACGCCGGGGGCGACGTCGGCCTTGACGGTCATGGTGCGCTGGCCGTCGACGCGGTCGATCTGCCCCACCCGCGGCCGCGGCACCCGGTCGACGAAGTTGGCGACCGGAACGGCCCCGGCGCCGGTGTCGATGCGGATGGAGTCGAGCTGATCCATGGAGCGCAGCTCGCGCGGGTAGCGCACGACGATGTCGATCTCGTCGTCGGCGTCGTCGGGCCGGTACTCGGCGATCTTCAGCCCGTTGGTGACCAGGCGCACGGCATCGCCGACGGCCGTGACGTCGAGCCCGAAGCGGGCCGCCTGCGCGCGGTCCACCTCCACCTGCCACTCGATGCCGGGCAGCGGCCGGCTGTCCTCCACGTCGATCAACCCCCCCACCGCCGCCATGCCGGCGCGGACGTGGCGCACCGCGTCGGGCAGCAGGTCGGGATGGCGCGATGACAGGCGCACCTGCACCGGCTTGCCGGTGGGCGGCCCCTCGTCCTGCTTGCGCGGCTCCACCACGATGCCGGCGAGACCGGCGGTGCGGGCGCGGATGTCCTCCAGCACCACGGTAGCGGGGCGGCGCTCCTGCCACTCCTTGAACTCCAGGGTGATCTGGCCGATGACGTCGGCCGGCACGTCGCGCCCGATCGGGGGCTTGCCGGTGCGGCTGTAGACGCTTTCGAAATCGTCCAGGCGCAGGATGTGCGCCTCCACCTCGCGGACCAGGGCGTCCTGTTCGTGGATGGACAGGTTGCCGCGGGCGTGCACCAGCACCGTGGCGTTGGTCGGCTCGATGTCGGGAAAGAACTCCACGCCGTTGCCGTGCAGCGCGTAATAGCCCTGGATTCCCACCAGCAGCAGCGTGGAGCCCAGCAGCACCTTGGCGGGATGGCGCAGCGCGCCGCGCAGCAGCGCCACGTACCAGCCGCCCAGTGGCCGGCGCTCCTCCACCGGGTCGGATTCGTCCGCGGCGAAGTCCGCGCGCAGGCGATTGGCGGGGGCCTGCGGCAGCAGCGGCGCGTTGGCCTTGCCGAACAGCGCACCCAGAACGGGGATGAAGATCAGCGCCATCAGCAGCGCCGCCGTCAGGGTGGCGAACTGGCTGATGGGCAGGAACTTCATGAACTCGCCCACCATCCCCGGCCAGAACAGCAGCGGCGCGAAGGCGGCGAGCTGGGTGGCGGTGGAGGCCAGGATCGGCCATGCCATGCGCCGCGCCGCCAGCCCGTAGGCGCGCCGCTTGTCCATGCCCTCGGCCATCTTGCGGTCGGCGTATTCGGTGACGACGATGGCCCCGTCCACCACATTGCCGGCGGCCAGGATCAGGCCGAAGAGCACGACCACGTTGATGGTGTGGCCCATGCCCGCCAGGACCAGCATGGCCGTCAGGAACGACCCCGGCACCGCCACCACGACCAGCGTCGAGGTGCGCACGCCCAGCGTCGCGACGACGATGATCATGACCAGAAGCACCGTCACCGCCAGGTTGTTCTCCAGGTCGCCCAGCATGTCGCGGATGTCGCGGGAGCGGTCCTGGGAATAGGTGACGATCAGCCCGGCCGGGAAATAGGCGCGCTCCGCCTCCACCACGGCGCGCACCTGCTCGATCGTCTCGATGATGTTCTCACCGGTGCGCTTGGTGATTTCCAGGGCCAGTGCCGGCTTGCCGTCGACGCGGGCGAAGCTCTCCGGGTCCTTGAAGGTGCGGCGCACCTCGGCGACGTCGCGGAACGCCACCACGGCGTCGCCGTTGACCTTGACCGGCATGTCCCGGATGTCGCGCACCGTCTCGAACAGGCCGGGCACCTTCACGGGGAAGCGCCCGGCGCCGGTGTCCAGGTTGCCCGCCGCCACCAGCCGGTTGGAGCGGTTGAAGAGCTGCACCACCGTGGCCGGGTTGATGCCGTAGCTTTCCACCCGCAGGGGATCGATGACGACCTCCACCAGCTCGTCCCGGTCGCCGCCGATCTCCGCCTTCAGCACGGCGGGGATCGTTTCGATGCGGTCCTTCAGGTCGCGGGCGACCGTCAGCAGGGTGCGCTCCGGCACGTCGCCCGACAGGATCACCGCCAGCACCGGAAACAGGGAGAAGTTCACCTCGTTGACCGTGGGTTCGTCGGTGCCGGCCGGCAGCTCCGCCTTCGCCCGGTCGACCCGGTCGCGCACGTCGGACAGGGCCTTGTCGGCGTTGAACCCGGCGTCGAACTCCATGATCACGTTGCCGCCGCCCTGGTAGGCGGTGGAGCGCATCTCCTTCAGCCCCTCGATGGTGCGCAGCTCCTGCTCCATGGGGCGCAGCAGCAGCCGCTCGGAATCCTCCGGCGAGATGCCTTCGTAATGGAGCGAGACGTAGATGATGGGGATGTTGACGTCGGGTGCCGCCTCCTTGGGGATCTCCTTGTAGGCGACCCAGCCGGCGACCAGCAGCAGCACCAGGGTCGCCAGGACGGTGCGGCTGTGGGTCAGGGCCGCACCGATGAGGGCGTTCATGTGGCACCCCCGCCGGCCCCTTCGACCGGCACCACCGGGTTGCCCGCCGCCACGAACTCATGGCCGACGGTGATCAGCACGATGTCGTGCGGCAGGCCGGCCAGCCACACGCCGTCCGGTTCCGTGGCGAGGATCTGCACGGGCAGGAAGCGCACCCGCCGGTCCCCGTCCACCACCTTGACGCCGATCGTGCCGTCGTCGGCCAGGGACAGCACCGACGGGGACACGAAATGGCCCGGCCGTTCGCCCACCGGCAGGCGGAGCTGGGCGGTCAACCCGGCGACGATGCGACGGTCGGGGTTCGGCACCTCCAGCTCCACCCGGAAGGTGCGGGTCGCCGGGTCGGCGACCGCGGCGACGTAGGCGATGGTTCCCTCAGCGTCGCTTCCGCCGCCGCCGGCACCGCCCCCGCCGGCACCGCCGATGATGCGGGCCGTGCCGGAGCCGCCGGCCCGCAGGTTCCCCACCTGCCGCTCCGAGGCGAAGCCGACCACCCGCACGGGGTCAAGGTCGACCACCGTCGCCACGGGGTTGCCGGTGTCCAGGAAATCCCCCAGTTCCACCGGCCGGCGGTCGAGCACGCCGTCGAAGGGCGCCCGGATGACGGTGTTGGCCAGGTCCACCTCGGCCTTGCGCACGGCGGCCTGCGCCGCCTCCAGCGCCGCCGCGGCCTGGGCAAGCTGGATGTCGGTGTTGTGGCCGCGGGTGTTGAGGGAGCGCGCCGCGCGATGCTCGATGCGCCGCTGCTCCAGCAGGGCGCGCGCCTGGTCGAGCTGGGCTTCCCGGTCGTTGACCGCCAGACGCACGAGCACGTCGCCTTGCGTGACCGCGGCGCCGCGGGGCACCGGCACCGCCTCCACCCGACCCCGCACCTCGGCCCGCAACTCGACGGACCGGGACGCCTCGGTGCGGCCCTGGAGCACCACCGTGTCGGTCATCGGCCGGGCGGCCAGGCGGGCGACGCGCACGGCCCGCGCCGCGGGTTCCTCCGGCGCCGGCGCGGCGCCTTCCGGCTCCGGCGCTGCCGGCACGGCGGCGGGGCGGATCTGGCCCGACAGAACCCACGCCACCGCGGCGACGGTGACGAGTCCGGCGATGACCACGGAACGGTTCATGGCGCTTGCTCCAGGTGCGCGGATCGCGACAGGCCGGGGTGACGGCGGCGGGGATGAGCAGTGGTTGGCACCGGATCCGGCGGCGTACGTCGTGCCCGGGTCCGTGCGCGGGCCCGTGCGCACGCGTGGCCCCGCAACCCGTGCGGCGGGGGCCCGGCGATCGGGACGGCACACTAACGGATCGGTGCGGCATATGCCAGAGCGCCGATGTCGCGCCGCACACCGTGACGTTGTCCGGATACTCCCGAATGGCCTAATGACAGGGTGTGACGATCTGGTAGGGTCACCCACCCGCCCATACCATGGATCGCCTCACCGGGATGAGAGAACGCAGCACCTTCGGCGACACCTGGCTGCTTCCGATCGCGTCCCTGCTGGTGCCGCTGATGCTGCTGGCGATGGTGGCGTGGCGCGATTACGACCAGGCGTTCGACCACGCGGAACGGCACGTGGAACGGACCGGCGCGCTGGTCTACGAGCACACCCTGCGCCAGTTCGAGACCTTCCGCTTCTCCGTCGAGGCGGCGGCGGAACGCATCGAAGGGCTGTCCTGGGCACAGATCGCGGCGTCGGAGGAGATTCACCGCTACCTGGCCCGGGTGGACGACGGCTTTTCGCAGGTGGGCAGCGTGTGGCTGTACGCGCCGGACGGCCGGGCCGCCATCAGCAGCCTGCGGTTTCCCGCGGGCAACGTCAGCGCGGCCGACCGCGACTACTTCGTCGCCCTGCGCGACGGCGAGGCGGGCGACGTCTTCATCTCCGCCACCTATCCGGGGCGAACCACCGGCCGGATGGGCTTCAACGTCGCGCGCCGGCACTCCGCGCCGGACGGCAGCTTCAACGGCGTGATCCTGGTGGCGGTCTACATTCAGGAGTTTCGCGCCTTTTTCGAGCGGGTGATCGACGATCCCCGCGACTCGGTGTGGGTGGTGCGTGCGGACGGCACCGTTCTGGCGCTCGACCGTGAGGGACCCCTGGTCACCCTGTCCCCGGACAGCGGTTTCCGCCGTGCCGTCGCGACGGCGCCTGAGGCGGGCATGTTCCGCGCCACGGCGGAGATCGACGGCGTGGAGCGCATCTTCGCCTACCGCAAGCTGTCGGGCTTTCCGGTCTATGTGGTCTATGGCCGCGCGGTGGAGACGGTGCGGGAGCAATGGGCCGGCGGGCTCGCCGTCGACGCCCTGGTGGCGGTGCCGCTCGCCCTGCTGCTGGCGACGGTATCGTGGCTGGTGGTTCGCAAGGCGCGCAGCGAACGCGCCGCCGTCATCCGCTACCGCGAGGAAGAGGCCCGGCGGCGCCGCGCCGAGGAGTTGCTGGAAAAGGTGCAGCGGCTGGAGATGCTGGGGCAGATCGCCGGCGGCATCGCCCACGACTTCAACAACCTGCTGATGGTGATCACCAGCAACCTCTACCTGGCCCAGGCGCGCGCCGCCAAGGGGGCGGAGGGTGCCGGTCCGTTCATCGACACCGCCATGCAGGCGGCCTATCGCGGCGGCCAGCTCACCCAGCAGCTCCTCACCTTCTCGCGCCAGCAGACCCTGAAGCCGGAGGCGATCGACCTTCCCGCCAGCCTGAACGCCATGGTCGATGGCATGCTCAAGCGCTCCCTGCGCGGCGACATCGAGGTTCGCACCGACCTGCCGCCGGACACCTGGCCGATCGAGGCGGACCGCGCCCAGCTCGAACTGGCCGTGCTCAACCTGGCGGTGAATGCGCGCGACGCCATGCCGGGCGGCGGCCGGCTGACGGTGCGCGCCGCGAACGTCCGCCCGGACGGCGGCCCCGACGCACCGGCCGGTTTGCGGGGAGACTTCGTCGCCCTGTCCGTCGTCGATACCGGCTGCGGCATCGACCCGGCGGTGCGCGACCGTGTCTTCGACCCGTTCTTCACCACCAAGGAGGTGGGCAAGGGCACCGGGCTGGGGCTGAGCCAGGTGTTCGGCTTCGCCTCGCAATCCGGCGGCATGGTGACCCTGGACAGCACGGTCGGCCAGGGCACCACGGTCACCCTGTACCTGCCGCGTGCCACCGGCACCGTCGCGGGCACCACCGGCTCCGGCCCGGCCCGTCTGCCCGATGGTTGCGGGCGCCGCATCCTGCTGGTGGAGGACAGCCCGGAGATCGGTCGGACCACCACGACGCTGCTGGAAGGCTTCGGCTACACCGTCACCCTGGTGGACAACGCCCGTGCGGCGCTGGACACCCTGGCGTCGGGCCGGGCTTTCGACCTGGTGCTGTCCGACATCGTCATGCCCGGCGATCTCAACGGCCTCGATCTGGCGCGCACGGTGCGCGATCGCTACGCCGGCCTGCCGATCATGCTGACCACCGGCTATTCCACCGCCGCCACGGCCGCGGTGGAGGACGGGTTCGTCCTGCTCCACAAACCCTACCGCCCGGAGGCCCTGGCCGAAGCCATCAGCGACCTGCTGAAGGCCGCCGCACCGGGAACCGCTTAGCAGTACAGCCGGCCCGACCGGGACACCGGTCCCGCTCAGATCTCCGATTCCGCTGCCGGATCTGCCCCGCAACCGATCGGCAACCCGTCAGCCCTGCCGGTTGCCGATCAGACGCCGAAGAAGATCCTCGAGACGCTGCCGATCCGCGGCATCGAGCCGTTCGATGATCGGGGCCAGAGCCCCTTGCCCCTCGGCGCGCAGCCGCGCGACCAGTTCGACCCCTTCGCGCGTCAGGAAGACGTCGGTCGCCCGGCCGTCCTCTGCGTTCGGCGCCCGGGCAACCAGCCCGCGCTTTTCCGCCCGTGCGATCAGCCCCGACATCGTCTGCTTCTCCAGCCCGAGATGGTTGGCAAGCTCGGTCATGCGCGGACGGCGGTCCCACAGGATGCCCAGGACCCGCATCAGCGACAATGAGAGGTCGTGCTCGGCGCCGATCCGGTTGATGACGGCCGTCGTCACGAAGGCGGTCATCACCAGGGCATCGACCAACCCTTCGCCGGGCGCGGGGGACGTGTCGTCTTGCATCGGCATCGCAGCTCCATCTTGACATGGTTCGTATTAAGTACTAAATCAGGTTCGTAATGCGAACTTAATCGACCGTGTGCCCGGAAGGGAAGGCTCCGTGAACGCTGCCGTCTTCACCGCTTTCGATCCACCGCCGCAGTGTGGCGCATTGGCCGATCCGATGCCGTCGTCGCCGGACGAGATGCCGGCGACCGGCGTCGTTGAACAAGGTGTGGCATGACCCTTCGCCGTGTCGTTCCGGTCGCCCTTGTCGGGCTGGCCGTCCTGCTGGCCGCCCTGATAGCCGTCGGCGCCGCATGGCCGGCGCTCGTGCCTGACGCCGCCCCTTCCGAACCACCCGCCGCCGTCCCGCCGGCCCTGACGGTCAGGCTGACCGCCGCAGCGCCCGAGCACTGGCCCGAGACCCTGCCGGCGGTCGGCAGCATCGCCGCCTGGCAGGAGGTCGTCATCGGCGCCGAGATCGGCGGGCTGCGCCTGTCGCGGCTCCTGGTCGAGGCCGGTGACCGGGTAACGAAGGGGCAGCTTCTGGCGCGGATCGCCACGGGCACGCTGGAGGCCGAACTGAACGCCAGCCGCGCGGCCCTTCGGGAAGCCGAGATTGCCGCCGCCGAAGCGGGCCGTGCGGCCGAACGCGCCCGGGCCTTGCAGCGGCGCGAAGCCCTGGCGACCCGCGCCTTCGAGCAGGCCGTCGCAGAGGCTGACATGGCCGAGGCGCGGCTCGGGGCCGCGCGCGCGCGGGTGGAGGCCGACCGGTTGCGGCTGGGGTTCACCGAGGTGCACGCGCCGGATGACGGCGTGATCAGCGCCGTGGCCGCCGTGGAAGGGGCGCTCGTCCACGCGGGGCAGGAGATCCTGCGCCTTCAACGCCGGGGCCGGCTGGAATGGCGGGCCGAACTGCCGGGGCCCGATCTGGCCAGGCTGGCGCCCGGCCGGTCCGTCCGTCTCGCCCTCGACGGCCACCGGGCGGTCGACGGCCGCGTGCGCCGGGTCTCACCCGGGGTCGATCCGCTGACGCGCAGCGGCATCGTGCATGTCGATCTCGAACCTTCCGGCCTGCTGCGCGCGGGCCTCTTCGCCCGCGGTGACATCCTGTTGGACGCGCGCGAGGTCCTGACACTGCCGGACACCGCCGTCCTGCTGCGCGACGGATTCAGCCATGTCTTCCTCATCGAGGACGGCAGGGCGCGGCAACGGAAGGTGACGGCCGGCGCGCGGCGCGGCGGCCGGGTCGAGATCCGGGCGGGGCTGGACGCCGGCACGCCGGTCGTCGAATCCGGCGTGGGCTTTCTCTCGGACGGTCTGCCGGTGCGCGTCGTTCCGGCCGGGAGCGGCGCGTCCGCCCCGGCCACGCGGTAGGGGAATACCATGAACGTTTCCGCCTGGTCGATCCGCAACCCGGTTCCGGCCGTTCTGCTGTTCGTCATGCTCACACTCGCGGGCCTTTTCGCGTTCCGCACCGCCAAGGTGCAGAACTTTCCGGACGTGGACCTGCCCATGATCACGGTCATGGCCAGCGTGCCGGGCATGGCCGCGGCGCAGATGGAAACCGAGGTGGCGCTCAGGCTCGAAAACGCCATGGCCACGATGAAGGGCCTGCGGCATCTGCACACCGTGGTGCAGGACGGGATGGTCACGGTATCGGCCGAGTTCCGGCTGGAAACATCGCCGCAGGAAGCCCTGGACGACACCCGCGCCGCCGTGGCCCGCGTGCGGGGCGACCTGCCTGCCGCACTCCGCGATCCCGTCATCCGCAAGATCGAGTTCAAGAACGATCCGATCCTGACCTACACGGTGGCCTCCGTGCGCCGCGACGAAGAGGCTCTGTCCTGGCTGGTGGACGACCGGATCACCCGGCGCCTGCTGGCCGTGCCCGGCGTCGGCGCGGTGACGCGCGTGGGGGGCGTGACGCGCGAGGTGCGGGTGGAGCTAGACCCCGACCGGCTCATCGCCCTGCGCCTGAGCGCCGCCGATATCTCGCGCCGGCTCGCCCGGGTGCAGCTCGAAGCTCCGGGCGGGCGGGCCAGACTGGGCGGCGGCGAACAGACCCTGCGCACGGTGGCCGGGGCGGCCTCGGCGGAAGAGCTGGCAGCGATGGACATCCCGCTGCCCGATGGCCGCGTGATCCGCCTCGACCGGATCGCCACCGTCGCCGACACCGGGGCCGAGCGCCGCAGCGGCGCCTTCCTGGACGGCCGGCCCGTGGTCGGCTTCGAGATCCTGCGCACCACCGGCGCCGGCGACATCGACGTCGCGCAGGGCGTCCGCACGGCCGTTGCCGAGTTGCGTCAGGAACACCCGGACATCGAGATTGTCGAGGCATTCAACGCCGTCGACCCGGTGGTGGAGACCTTCGAAGGCAGCATGTCGCTGCTGATCGAAGGTGCCGTGCTCGCGGTCGTCGTGGTGGGGCTTTTCCTGCGCGACCTGCGCGCCACGCTCATCGCTGCGGTGGCCCTGCCGCTGTCGATCCTGCCCACCTTCCTGTTCATGCAGTGGCTGGGCTTCACGCTGAACATCATCACCCTTTTGTCGCTGTCGCTGGTGGTGGGCATCCTGGTGGACGATGCCATCGTCGAGATCGAGAACATCGTGCGCCACATGGGACAGGGTAAGCCTCCCCCGGTTGCCGCGCGCGAGGCGGCCGACGAGATCGGCCTGGCGGTCATCGCCACCACCTTCACCCTGATCGCCGTCTTCCTGCCGACGGCCTTCATGCCGGGGCTTGCGGGAAAGTTCTTCGTGCAGTTCGGCTGGACCTCGTCCATCGCCGTGTTCTTCTCGCTGGTCGTGGCGCGGATGCTGACGCCGATGATGGCCGCCCACCTGCTGAAGCCGCCCGCCCGGCCGCACGCCGAACCGTTCTGGATGCCGGCCTATCTGAAGGCGGCGCGCTGCGCCTTCACGCACAAGGGTGCGACGCTGGCGATCGTCGGGCTGTTCGGTCTGGCCAGCGCCATGCCGCTGCTGTCGGGCGCGATCAAGGGCGATTTCATGCCGGCCGGCGACCTGAGCCGCATCCGCATCACCGTCGAACTGCCGCCGGGCAGCACCTACGGCCGGACGCTTGCGACCGCCGAAGAGGTGCGGCGCGCCGTGGCGGGGCATCCGCAGGTCACAAGCGTCTTCACCGCCATCGGCAGCGGCGGCGCCTCCGACAACCCCGTCGGCGGGGTCGCCGAGGCACGGATGGCGACCCTGACGGTCAACCTGACGCCACGCAAGGACCGCCCCGGCCTGACCCGGCAGGACATCGAGCGCGACATGCGCGACAGCCTGCGCGATGTGGCCGGCGCCCGCATCACGCTGGTGGCCGGCGAAGCCTATTCGCTGGTGCTTTCGGGCGAGGACCGGGAGCTTCTGGCCGGGCATGCCGCCGCGGTCGAGCAGGCGTTGCGCGGTCTGCACGGCATCGGCCAGGTGATCAGCAGCCTGAACCTGCAACGGCCCGAGCTGATCCTGCGCCCGGATACCGCGCGCGCCGCGGATCTGGGGGTCAGCACCGAGGCCATCGCCGAGACGATCCGGGTGGCCACCCGGGGCGATTACGATCAGTTCCTGCCGAAGCTGAACCTCGGACAGCGCCAGGTGCCGGTGGTCGTCCGCCTGCCCGAGGCGGCCGCGGCCGACCCGGACCTGCTGCGTCAGCTCGCCGTGCCGGGTGCGCGCGGCCCGGTGCCTTTGGGCGACGTGGCGGAGATCGAGATCGTCAGCGGCCCCGCGCAGATCAACCGCCTGGACCGCCTGCGCAACGTGACCTTCGAAATCGACCTCAACGGCCGGGCGCTGGGCGACGTGCAGGCGCGCGTCGCGGCACTGCCCGCTCTGAGGCATCTGCCGCCGGGCCTGACGAAAAGCGAGATCGGCCCCGCGGAAACCTCGAACGAACTCGGCCACGGGTTCCAACTGGCCATGGGCACGGGCATCGCCTGCATCTACATCGTTCTGGTGCTGCTGTTCCGCGCCTGGGCGCAGCCGGTGACGATCCTCGGGGCGCTGGTGCTGTCGATCCCGGGAGCCCTGCTGGCGCTGTTCGTGACCGGCACCCATCTCAGCATGCCGGCGATGATCGGGATGATCATGCTGATGGGCATCGCCACCAAGAACTCGATCCTGCTGGTGGAGTACGCCATCGTCGCGCAGCGCGAGCACGGCCTGTCCAGGCTGGAGGCGCTGCTCGACGCCTGCCGCAAGCGTGCCCGGCCCATCATCATGACGACCCTGGCCATGGGCGCCGGGATGCTGCCCGTCGCGCTCGGCTTCGGCGCTGACCCCGGCTTCCGCGCTCCCATGGCCATCGTCGTGATCGGCGGCCTGATCACCTCGACCTTTCTGAGCCTTCTGGTGATCCCCGTGCTGTACGCACTGGTCGACGACGTCGTCCACGTCGTTGCGCCGGGGCGATGGGCGGCGGGGGCACGGGCCCGCTGACCGCCGGCGATGACGCCACCGGCAGCGAGCCGGGCGCCCCCATCGGAGACGCCGCCCCCAACCGATAAGGACCGACTATGATACCGCATCCGATCATAAACCGGGGTTTATAGACCGTATAGAAACCTTCTGTTTCCCTTGATGGCCGGGGCGGCCCATAGTGCCACCGTCACCCCCGCCGACCGGGAAAGGAACGCCATGATGGACCGGGAACAGCCGGAACCTGTGATCGCCGCCGTCGTCTTCGACCTGGACGGCACGCTGGTTGACAGCGCGCCCGACATCCGCCGCGCCGTCAACACGGTGCTGGAGGAGCTGGAGCGCCCGCCGCTGGACCTGCCGACGGTCACCCGCTTCATCGGCGACGGGGCGGCCCGGCTGGTGGAGCGGGCCCTGGAGGCGACCGGCGGCATCCCCGGCGGCGACGCCGGTCCGCATGTGCGCCGCTTCATCGCCCTGTACGAGGCCGACCCCGGCGCCACCACCGCGCTGTTCCCCGGCGCCGCCGCGACCCTGGAGAAGCTGGAGGCGCGCGGGCTGCGCCTGGCGGTGTGCACCAACAAGCCGCTGACGGCGACGCGCCGCCTGCTGGCCGACCTGGGGATCGCCCACCGGTTCGCCGCGGTGGCGGGGGGCGACAGCTATCCCACCCGCAAACCGGCGCCCGAACCGCTGCTGGGCGTCCTGTCCGACCTGGATGTACCGCCCGGCGACGCCCTGTACGTGGGCGACAACGAGCACGACGTGGCCTGCGCCCGCGCCGCCGGGGTGCGCCGGGTGTACCTGATGCGCCACGGCTACGCCCGCGTGCCCCTGGAGGAATTGCCCCACGACGGCATCCTCGACGGCTTCGCCGACCTCGCGGCGCGGCTGGACCGGGCGTCCGCCGTTCCTTGACACACCGCATACCGCATCCCTACACTTCCCCCGTTCCCAGGGGAGCCTCGATAGGAGGCTGAGACTCCGCCGGTCCGGTGTGCGCACCGGGCGACGCGGTGACCCTCAGAACCTGATCCGGGTCATGCCGGCGTAGGGATGCGGGACGATGGGGCGCCGGGCGCGCCCGTTTTCTCATCGCCGTGCCGCCGCCGCATCTCCCGGATCCGTTTGGTGCATTCGGTATCCGGAAGGATGTTGGTGTCGTGACGCACGCGCAGATCGTCGAGGAGCTGCTGGCCTTCCTCGCCCTGGACGATGCCGACGAGGCGGCGTTCGGGACCATGGCGCTCAGGCTGTTCGCCTACCAGTTCGAACACAACGCGGCCTACCGCCGCGTCGCCATGCAGCGCGGGCGCACGCCGCGCACCGTGCGCTCGTGGCAGGCCATCCCCGCGGTGCCCATCGCCGCCTTCAAGGAACTGACCCTGAGCTGCCGCCCGCCCGAGGAGGCGGAGCGGGTGTTCATGACCAGCGGCACCACCCGCGCCGGCGTGCGCGGCGCCTGCTATCACCCCACCATGGCGGTGTGGGAACGCTCCATGACGCGCACCTTCCGCCACCGTTTCATGGGCGGGGACGCGCGGCTGCCCATGGCCATCCTGTTCCCCGACGCCGCCGCCATGCCCAACTCCTCGCTCGCCCACTATCTGGCCGTCGCGGTGCGGGAGTTCGGCGCGGCGGACAGCCGGCACCTGGTGGACGGCTCGGGGCTCGACGTCGACGGGCTGGTGACGATGCTGGAGACGGCCGCGGCGGCGGGGCGGCCCCTGGCGCTGCTGGGGGCCAGCTTCAGCTTCGTCCACGCCATGGACGCGCTGGCGGAGCGCGGGTGCCGCGTCGCCCTGCCCGAGGGCAGCCGCATCCTGGACACCGGCGGCTTCAAGGGCCAGTCGCGGACCATGGAGGCCGATGCCTTCTACGACCGCCTGTCCGCCACCTTCGGCGTGCCCCGCCGGCGCTGCATCAACATGTACGGCATGACGGAGCTGAGCAGCCAGTTCTACGACGACGGCAACGAATCCTGCCCCTCGGTCAAGTCCGGCCCCCATTGGGTGCGCACCCGCGTCATTGATCCGCTGAGCGGGGCGGAGATGCCCGTCGGCACCCCCGGCGTGCTGGTGCACCACGATCTGGCCCACTTCAACAACGTGTCCGCCATCCTGACCGAGGATGCCGGGGTGGCAGTGGCGGGCGGGTTCCTGCTGCTCGGCCGCGCCGACGGGGCGGAGGCGAAAGGGTGCTCCATGGCGGTCGCGGAGTTCCTGGCGGCGGCGCAGGGGTGAGGCCGGTGCGCGAGGTCGCGGGATACCTGCCGGGTCTCGACCCGGACAGCGTGGCGTGGCGGACGCTGGCCTTCGGCCGCGGCGGCACGGACCTGGAGGTGGCCGTGCCCGAGCTGACGCCGGCGCAGGTCGCGGCCCTGGCGGAGCGCGTGCGCGCACACGCTCGCAGCGTGCTGAAGACCATGCCGGTGGCCGAGGTGGTCACGGCGGTGGACGCCGCGGTGGCCCGCCTGCTGGACCGCGACGACCCGTGGCGCCGCCGGGCCGAACGGCTGCTGCCGCTGGTCACCGGCTACGACGCGGAGATGGTCCGCCACGGACTGACGTCGTATCTGAAGACCTTCCGCAAGCCGGAGTTGCTGCGCTTCCTGGCCGAGGACTTCGCCAACCCCGGCGTGCTCGACGATTTCCAGCCCGTGCCCAAGGGCGGCTTCGCCCGCGCCTTCGGCCCCGACCTGCTGCTGCACGTGTGGGCCGGCAACGTGCCGGGCCTGCCGCTGTGGAGTCTGGTGTGCGGCCTGCTGGTCAAGGCCGGCGGCGTCGGCAAGGTGCCCAGCGCCGAGCCCCTGTTCGCCGGCTGGTTCGCCCGCCTGCTGGCGGAGGTGGAGCCGCGGCTGGCCGGCTGCCTGGCGGTGGTCTGGTGGAAGGGCGGCGACGCGGAGCGCGAGGCGGAATGGCTGCGCCGCGCCGACACGGTGCTGGCCTACGGCTCCACCGCATCCCTGGAGGCGCTGCGCGCCCGGGTGCCGGTGACCACCCGCTTCCTGCCCTACGGCCACAAGATCAGCTTTGCCCTGGTGTCGCACGCCGCGCTGGACCCGCACACGGTGCGGGCGACGGCCAGGGGTGTCGCCCACGACGTCGCCCGCTGGGACCAGCAGGGCTGCTACTCCCCCCATGTGGTCTATGTGGAGCGCGGCGGCGGCGTGGACCCGCGGGGATTCGCCCGCCATCTGGCCCACGAGCTGGCCTGCCAGGCCATCCGCTTTCCCCGCCGCGCCCTCGACCCGGGGGACGCCGGCGGCGTCGCCGCCTGGCGCCACGCGGAGGAGATGCAAGGCGTCGCCGATCCCGCGCGGGAGCTGCTGGCCGACCCCGCCGGCGCCTGGGCCGTCGCCTACGCCGACCGGCCGCAGCCGCTGGCCCCCTGCGGCCTCAACCGCACGGTCACGGTGGTCGCCGTCGACCGGCTGGACGACGCCCTGCCCTGCGTGGCGCCGTTCCGCCCGCTGCTTCAGACCGCCGCCGTGGCCGCGCCGCCGCGCGAGTTGTTCCGGATCGCCGGCCTGCTCGGCGCGGCGGGGGTGACGCGGGTGTGCGCGCCCGGCGCCATGGCCGCGCCGGAGGCGGGATGGCACCACGACGGCCGGTTCAACCTGTCGGATCTGGTGGCCATGGCCGAGATCGACCGCGGCGCCGAACTGGCCGCCGATGCCCTGGCGCCCTACAGGGATTGAGGAGGGACCGGTGGCCACCATGCGCACTGCCGCTCTGCGACGTCCGCCGGCCGCGGGGCCCCACGCCCCGGGGTTCGTCACGCTGGAGGGAGCCCGCTACACCTATGACCGGGAGGTCATCGTCGACGGCGTGGACTGGCGCATCGCCCATGGCGCCTTCCATTGCCTGGTGGGGCGCAGCGGCTGCGGCAAGACCACGCTGCTCAAGCTGGCGGCCGGCCTGCTGGCGCCGACCGACGGGCGGGTGCTGATCGACGGCGCGGCGGTGCGGGAGCCGAGCGGGCGCGTCGGCTTCGTCTTCCAGGCGCCGACGCTGCTGGAGTGGCTGAGCGCGCTGGACAACGTGCTGCTGCCGGTGTCGCTGAAGCGGCGCCCCGGGCCGGACGACCGGGCGGCGGCGCTGGAACTGCTGGATCTCGTGGGGCTCGGCGGGCTGGAGGGGCGCCGACCGGGGGAGCTGTCGGGGGGCCAGCAGAGCCGCGTCGCCATCGCCCGCGCCCTGGCGGGAGAGCCCGCGGTGCTGCTGCTGGACGAGCCCTTCGCGGCGCTGGACGCCCTGACGCGGGAGGACCTGCAACAAGACCTGCTGCGCCTGTGCGCGCTGCGCCGCACCACCGTTCTGTTCGTGACCCACGACATCGCGGAGGCGGTGTTCCTGGCCGACCGGGTGGCGGTGATGGAGGCCGGGCGCATCCGCCACACCCTGGACATCCCCCTGCCCCGCCCGCGCGGGCGCGATCTGCGCTACGGCGCCGACTTCAACGCGCTGTGCCGCGACCTGCGCGCCGCCATGGACGGTGCGCCATGAACGGACACGCAATGAGGGCGCGCGCCGGGTCCTGGCTGCTGCTGGCGGTGCTGCTGGGGGGGTGGGAGGCGTACTGCCGCCTGTCCGGCGTGTCGGCGCTGGTGGTGCCCGCGCCGTCGGCGGTGCTGGAGACGCTGGTGTCGGAGCTGGCCACCGGCCGGCTGTGGCCGCACATCCGCGTCACCGCCACGGAGATGCTGCTGGGCCTGGCGCTCGGCTGCTCCGTCGGGTTCCTGGCCGGGGTGGTGCTGGGGGAGGTGGAGGGCTTGCGCCGCCTGCTCTACCCCTACGTCATCGCCAGCCAGGTGGTGCCGAAGCTGGCGCTGGCGCCGCTGTTCCTGATCTGGTTCGGCTTCGGCATGACCTCCGTCGTGGTCATCACCGCGCTGATCTGCTTCTTCCCCCTGCTGGAGAACACCATGACCGCCCTGCGGCAGGTCGATCCGGCCAAGCTGGAGCTGTTCCGCATGCTGCGGGCGACCCGCCTGCAGACGCTGGTGCGGCTGAAGATCCCCGCGGGGCTGCCGGTCATCCTGGCCGGCGTGCGCGTGGCGGTGGTGCTGGCGCTGGTGGGCGCCGTGGTCGGCGAGTTCATCGGCGGCCGCCAGGGGCTGGGCGCCTCGATCATCGCCGCCCAGGGGATGATGGACTCCACGTTGATGTTCGCCCTGTTCGCCGTCATCACGGCGCTGGGCCTGATCGTCTATCAGGCGACGGTCCACCTGGAACGGTGGCTGCTGCGCCGTCTGTCGAAAGGATGAGAGACCCCATGAACGCGTGCCTGCGTCTCTTCGGCACCCTGGTGCTCGCCGCCGCCACCCTGATCGGCGGCGCCCGCGCCGCGGAGCCGGACAAGGTCACCGTGGCCGGCTGGAGCCAGCCCATCAGCGAGATCACCAACCTGCTGGCCGAGCCCGACAAGGGCTTTTTCCGGGCCCGCGGCATCGACCTCGGCTACGTGCCCGGCACCGGCGGCGGCTCGGCCATCCAGAACATGCTGACCGGCCAGGCCGACATCGCCTTCACCGACCCCGCGTCCTTCTACCTGGCGCTGGACAAGGGTGAGGATCTCGTCGCCATCTACAACATCTACCCGCAGAACGTCTTCAACGTGGTCTCACCGAAGGACCGCGGCATCACCGCGCCGGCCGATCTCAAGGGCAAGCGGATCGGCGTCTACAGCCTGTCCAGCGGCACCCGCCAGAACCTGCAGGTGCTGCTGCACCAATCGGGTCTCAGCGAGGCGGATGTGACCATCGAGGTGACGGGGCTGCTGAACTTCGCCCCCGTCATCCAGGGGCAGGTGGACGCCACCGCCGCCACCGACACCGGCCTGCTGGTCGCCCGCCGGAAGGGGCTGGGCGATGTCGACGTGATCGAGGTGCGCGACCACCTGAACCTGCCCAGCGACATCTTCGTGGTGACCGCCGAGGCGTACCGCACGAAGGCGCCGGTGCTGCGCCGCTTCCTGGCCGCCTACCGCGACAGCGCGCAGTGGATGATCGACAACCCGGAGGAGGCGGCCCGCCTGGCCGTCACCCGCGCCATCAACGGCCGCGACGAGGCGATGAACCTGGAGATCATCAAGCTGCGCAACGCCTCCTCCGTGTCGGCCACCACCGACGCCAGGGGGCTCGGCCATTTCGACCCGGACATCATGCAGAAGGGCGCGGACACCTTCCTGGCGCTGGGCCTCATCCGCCAGCCGCAGGACATGGCGGCGCGGGTGCGCAGCGACCTGCTTCCCGACGGACGTTAAGGCGGCGAGGGGCTCATGGACTTCCGCGACCGCACCGTCCTCGTCACCGGCGCCGGCCGGGGCATCGGGGCCGCCATCGCCCGCGCCTTCGCCGCCGCGGGGGCGACGGTCGCCGTCAACTACCGGCAGGACGCGGACTCCGCCGAGGCGGTGGCCGCCGCGTGCCGGGCGGCCGGCGGCGACGGCTGGGCGGTGCGCGCCGACGTGACCGATCCCGACGCGGTGCGCGCACTGGTGGACGCGGTGGCCGGGGAGACCGGCCGCATCGACGCGGTGGTCAACAACGCCTTCCGCCCCTACCGCTTCGACCCGGAACGGCGGCGCACCTTCACCGACACCACCTGGGACGACTACCGCTCCCAGGTGGACGGGGCAGTGCACGCCACCTACCTGGTCTGCCGGGCGGCCCTGCCGGTGATGCTGCGCCACCCCGGCGGCAGCATCGTCAACATGGCCAGCGACCTGGTGGCCCGCCCCACCGTCCCCTATCACGACTACACCACCGCCAAGGCGGCGCTGATCGGCTTCAGCCGCACCCTGGCCGCCGACCTCGGCCCGCTGGGCATCCGCGTCAACTGCGTCGCCCCCGGCCTGGTCCACCCCACCGACGCCAGCCGGAGCACGCGGGAGGAGGTCCGGGAGGCGATCATCGCCCAGACACCCCTGCGCCGCATCGCCACGCCCGACGACGTCGCCGGCCCCGTGCTGTTCCTCGCCTCGGACCGGAGCCGCTTCATGACCGGCCAGACGCTCTATGTGGACGGCGGGCTGGTGATGGGGTAAGGGGCGCCGGACATCCTGCCCCCGTCGGAGCCTGCGCCCCCGTGATCACCGACCCGCTGTTCTACCTGGCCGCCGTGCCGGCGGTCCTGCTGCTGGGGCTGGCCAAGGGCGGGCTGTCGGGGCTGGGCGTGCTGTCGCTGCCGCTGATGGCGCTGGTCGTCCCGCCGCTGGAAGCGGCGGCGGTGATGCTGCCCATCCTGCTGGTGCAGGACGTGGTGGCGGTGTGGTCCTATCGGCACACCCGGGACCGCCGCAACCTGTCCATCCTGATCCCCGCCGCCACCGTCGGCATCGTGGCCGGCTACCTGCTGGCCGCACAGGTTCCGGGCGGGGCAGTCAAGCTGGTGCTGGGCGTCATCGCCATCGTCTTCGGCGTGCAGCGCCTGATCGTCGAGCGGGGCGGCGCCGTGGTGCCCGCGGCCCCGGCAGGGACGGCGGCCGGCTGGCTGTGGGGGGCCGTGGCCGGCTTCACCAGCATGATCGCCCACGCCGGCGGTCCGCCCTTTCAGGTCTACGTCATGCCGCAGCGCCTGCCGCGCGACGTGTTCATCGGCACCAGCGTCGTCTTCTTCGCGGTGATCAACTGGATCAAGGTGCCGGCCTACGCGGCGCTGGGCCAGATGACGGCGCCGACGCTGCTGACCGCGGCGGCGCTGATGCCGCTGGCCGTCGTGGCGACGCGGGCCGGCGTGCTGCTGGTGCGCCGCCTGGACGGGCCGCTGTTCTACCGCATCGTCTATCTGCTGCTGATCGCGGTCGGCGCGAAGCTGCTATGGGACGGCGCGGCCGAGATCGCGTAGGCGGTCGATCCCGCGCAGGGCGGGGAAGCGCCAGGCCCACAGGGCGGCGATGAGGATCGCCCCGGCGCCGCCCGCCACCACCGATCCCACCGCCCCCAGCAGCACCGCCGCCACCCCGGATTCGAACTCCCCCAACTGGTTCGACGCGCCGATGAACAGGGACGAGACGGCACCGACGCGGCCGCGCATCTGGTCGGGCGTGGAGAGCTGAATCAGCGTCTGGCGCACGAAGACGCTGACCTGATCGGCCGCCCCCAGCGCCGCCAATGCGACGAAGGACAGGACGGCGTCCCGCGACAGGCCGAAGACGATGGTGGCGACGCCGAAGACCGCCACCGCCACCAGCATCTTCGGCCCGGCACGCCGCTCCACCCCCCACCGCGCCAGGGCCAGGGCCATCAGCAGCGCCCCCACCGCCGGCGCGCTGCGCAGCACCCCCAGCCCCCACGGGCCGACGTGAAGGATGTCGCCGGCGAACACCGGCAGCAGCGCCGTCGCCCCGCCCAGCAGCACCGCGAACAGGTCCAGCGAGATGGCGCCGAGGATGGCCGGCCGGCTGCGGATGAAGCCGATGCCGGCCAGCAGCGTCGACCAGCTCATGGCGCGCGGCGGCAGGTCGACCCGCCGCGGCCGCAGCCGGTGCATGGCCAGCGCCGCCAGGGCCAGCAGCGCCGTGCTCGTGCCGTAGACCACCGTCGGCCCGGCGATGTAGAGCAGCCCGCCCAGCGCCGGCCCGGCCACCGTGGCGACCTGGTGGGCGGAGGAGTACCAGGCCACCGCGTTGGGCAGTTCCTCCACCGGCACCGTAGCCGACAGCAGCGCCTGATAGCCCGGCCCCTCGAACGACTTGGCGGCGCCGATGACGAAGACGACGGAGAAGATCAGCCACGGTGTCAGCCGCCCAGCCGCCGTCAGCAGGGCCAGCGTCGCGACAGCCGCCGTGACCACCAGCAGGCAGGCCAGCAGCACCCGACGGCGATCCCGGCTGTCGACCACGTGCCCGGCCACCAGGGCGAGCGCCAGGGTGGGAAGGAACTGGAACAGCCCGACCAGCCCGAGGTCCAGCGGGTTGCCGGTCATGGCGTAGATCTGCCACCCCACCGCCACCACCTGCATCTGAAGGGCCAGGGCCGCCGCGATGCGGGCTCCCCAGAACAGGGTGAAGGCACGGTGGCGGAAGGCGGACCGGAAGCGCGACGGCGCGCCGGCGGCAGGCGGAGGGTCGTGGGAAACGCTGGTCATGGTGCGGCACGCTGTCACAGCCGCCGCGGCAGCACCAATGCGTTTCGCGGGGGGTGGGGGTGCGGGCAAAAGATCGGCCGGACACCCCCGTCGGGAAGCGCCCGGCCAGTGATGCACCACCATGAGCCCGGAGCTCCCCGGGGTCCCGCCCGGCGCTCCATGACGTCACAACACATACGTTCCCCGGCACCCCGCCATTCCCGGCACGGCCGGGGTAGCCGGAACGATCGGGGCTGTCGCGTCAGGCGCGGGACGCGGTGTTCAGCCCCTCGAAGAAGGCGTCGACGGTGTCGGCCGGACGCAGCCCCAGCGCCGGATCGGCGGCCCAATCGGGAGCGTCACCGGGGAATGCCAGAAGGTTGATGTTGATCGTTCGGCCGAACACGTTCTCGCGGCACTTCTTCCAGTTGCCGGGGGTGAACAGCAGCGGGACCATTCGGAAGGCGCGGTAGCCGGAGCTGCGCAGCCCGTCGAACCACCCGGCGATCCGTTCGGCGCTCTCCGCTTCGACGCACAGCGTCGGGCGCAGGCCGGAGATCGTCCGACGGGCGCCCTCGATCACCGAGGCTTCGGCGCCTTCCACGTCGATCTTGATAAAATCGCAGCGCTCCAGCCCGAAGCCGTCGATCGCCCGGGTCTGCGTCCGCTCCCGTCGGGCGGCCGGAGTGTCCCGGCCGATGCCGCCGAAGTTGACGGGGGTGTCCAGCGGTACCTGCGGGAAATCGACCCACCCGTCCTCCGCCCCGACGCAGAAGGGCAGCGGCTGCACGTTGGCGCAGCGGTTCATCATCAGGTTGGCGTTGAGAATCTGGAACAGGGCGCGCTGCGGCTCGAACGCCAGGACGTGGCCGCCGGGGCCGGCCAGTGCGGAAAAGTGGACGGTATGGACGCCGATGTTGGCGCCGGCGTCCACGACGGTGTCCCCCGGCCGGACGATGCGCCGGAACACCTCGTACTCCAGGCGCGCATAGTCCCCGTAGAGTTCGAGAGAGCGCCCGACATACCGGTCGTTGCGCGGGTAGAACATCCACCCCAGCCGGGTCTGCGTCAGACCGATGAGCGGATCGGAAGCGAAATCGTACACGGGGGGTGCGGTCCTTTGCCGGCCGGGCGACGGTGCCGACCGCCGTCATATCGGAAGCGGCGGCGGGCGGGAAGCCCCGCCGTCGTCGGCCGCCGGCGCGGTCGGCTGCCGCTGCGGCGGCGGGCGGATGCCGAAGAACAGGGCGTAGAGCACCGGCACCGCCACCAGGGTCAGGACGGTGGCGAAGGCCAGGCCGCCGGAGATGGTTACGGCCATGTCGACGAAGAAGGCATCGCCCAGCAGCGGCAGCATGCCGAGGATGGTGGTCCCCGCCGCCAGGGTCACCGGCCGCAGGCGGCTGACGCCGGCGTCCAGCACGGCGTCGGGGGGCGGCTTGCCGGAGGCCACCTGCCGGTCGATCTCGTCCATCAGCACGATGGCGTTCTTGATCAGCATGCCCGACAGGCTGAGCACCCCCAGCAGCGACATGAAGCCGAAGGGCAGCCCGGTCAGCAGCAGCGCCACCGTGACGCCGCAGATCGCCATGGGCACCGTCAGCCACAGGATGAGGGGCTGGCGCACCCGGCCGAACAACAGCACCGAGATGACCACCATCACCAAAAAGCCGATGGGCACCCGGGTCATCAGCGCCCCCTGGGCGTCGCGGGTGCTTTCGTGCTCGCCACCCCACTCCAGGCGGTAGCCGGGGGGCAGGGCGATGGCCTCAACGGCGGGGCGGATGCGCGCGAACGCCTCGGCGGTGGTCTGCCCGGGCGCCGGGTTGGCCTGCACGGTCAGGGTGCGCACCCGGTCGCGGCGGCGCACCAGCACCTCCTCGGCGGCGGTGTCCAGGCGGTCCAGCACCTGCATGACCGGGACATAGGCGTTCTCCGAGCGGCTCCACACCAGCCGGTCGCGCAGCGCCTCCACGTCGCCCCGCCCCTCCCCCGCGGCGCGGGCGATGATGGGCAGGGTCTCCTCGCCGGCGCGGAAGCCGCCCACCCGGATGCCGTCGGTGGCGAACTGCACCGTCTGCGCCAGATCGGCGCGGGTCACGCCGGCCAGGCGGGCGCGGTCCTCCGACAGGACGGGGACGACCACCATCTCGCGCTGGCGCCAGTCGTTCCGGATGTCGAGGATGCGGCCGTCGTCCCGCAGCACCCGCTCCGTCTCGGCCGCCAGACGCCGCAGTTCCCGCGGGTCGGGGCCGGAGAAGCGCGCGGCGATGCGCGCACCGGCACCGGGCCCGAAGACCAGCCGCTCCGACGACACCTGCGCCTCGGGGAACCGCTCCTGCACCGCGGCGACGACCCGCGGGGCCAGCGCCTCGATCGCCTCCAGGTCGGCGGCGCGCACGATCAGGTGGCCGTAGGAGGGGTTCGCCGGCTCCGGCGCGTAGGTGAGCATGAAGCGGGTGGCGCCGCGGCCGACGAAGGCGCTCACCGCCTCGGTCTCCGGCTGGGCCAGCACGATCTCCTCGACCGCGCGCAGGTCGCGGTCGACGGCGCGGATGTCGGTGCCCTGGGGCAGCCAGTAGTGCACATAGAACAGCGGCGTGTTGGAGTTGGGGAAGAACCCCTGGTTGACGAAGCCGAAGCCGTAGACGCTCGCCACGGTGATCGCCGCCAGCGCCCCGATGGTCAGCCAGCGCGCCCGCAGCGCCGCCGCCAGCACGCCGCGGTAGGCGGTGTAGAGCCGGCCGTCATAGGGGTCGGCGCCCGGCGCCGCCGGGGTCACGCGGAACAGGTACTTGCCGAACAGCGGCGTGACGGTGATGGCCAGCACCCAGCTCAGCAGCAGGGCGATGCCGATCACCGCGAACAGGGAGAACAGGAATTCCCCCGTGGTGTCCTGCGACAGGCCGATGCCGGAAAAGGCCATGATGCCGATGACGGTGGCGCCCAGCAGCGGCCACTGGGTCTGCCGCACCACGTCCATGGCGGCCTGAAGACGGGTGCGCCGCCGCTGCATGCCGATCAGCATGCCCTCGGCCACCACGATGGCGTTGTCCACCAGCATGCCCATGCCGATGATCAGCGCACCCAGGGAGATGCGCTCCAGCTCGATGCCGAACACCCGCATGACGAACACGGTGCCCAGCACGGTCAGCAGCAGCACCGACCCCACCACCACCCCGGCGCGCCATCCCATGAACAGGCACAGGGCGCCGATGACGATGGCGACCGAGGCCGCCAGGTTCAGCACGAAGCCCGACACCGCCGCGTCCACCACCGCGGCCTGGTCGTAGATGGGGTGCAGTTCGACGCCCACCGGCAGGAACGGTTGCAGCGCCGCCAGGCGGGCGGCGACCGCCTCCCCCACCTCCACCACGTTGGCGGTGGCGACGGCGGCGACGCCCAGGGTCACCGCCTCGTGCCCGTTATGGCGGACGCGGTGGTCGGGGCGCTCGACCGGCGCCAGGGTGACCGTGGCGATGTCGCCCAGCCGGATCATCTCGGTCGATCCGGGAACGCCGAAGATCAGGTCCTCCACCGCGCCGACCGTGGGAAAGGCGCTGCCCACGGGAATGCGCACGCGCCGGTCGCCCGAGCGCGCCGCCCCGGTGGGCTGCACCGCGTTCTCCACGTCGAGAAGCTGCATCAGCCGGTCGATGGGCAGGCCCATCTGCACCAGCCGGTCGTGCGCCACCTCGACGTGGATGTTCTCCTGCGGCTCGCCGGCGGTGGCGACCTTGGCGACGCCGGGCACGGTCAGCAGCTCCCGCCGCAGGGACCGGGCGATGGCGCGCACCTCCCCCGGGGCGTAGCCGGGGGCGGTCAGGGCGTAGAACAGGCCGTAGACGTCGCCGTAATCGTCATGCACCGCCGGCGGGCCGGCACCCGGCGGCAAGCTGCCGGCCGCGTCGCCGACGTAGCGGCGCAGCTCGTCCCAGATCTGGGGCATGACGGCGCTCCGGAACTCCCGCCGGATCTCCACCGTGATCTCCGACACCCCCGGCTTCGACACGGAGGTGACGCGCTCCAGTTGCGGCATCTGCTGGATGGCGGATTCCAGCCGTTCGGTGACCTCCTCCTCCACCTCCATAGCGGAGGCGCCGGCGTAGGGGGTGATGACCTGCGCCTGCTTGATGGTGAAGGCCGGGTCTTCCAGGCGCCCGATGGTGAGCAGCCCCCAGACGCCGCCCAGCAGGCAGGCCAGGACGATCAGCCAGACGTTGACGGGCCGCCGGATCGATGCGCGCGCGATGTTCACGGGTGGCCCTCACTCGCTCGCCACGGGCACGCCGTCCAGGGGACGCACGGGCATGCCGTCCTGCAGGTAGGGCACGCCGGCGGTGACGATGCGCTCCCCCGGCGCCAGGCCGGACAGCACCGGCACCCGGTCGGCGCGCGCCGTGCCGACCGTCACCGGGCGCGCCCGCACCGTGCCGGCGTCCTCGTCCAGCACCCAGACGATGAAGCGGCCGTCCGGATCGGTCCCGAGCGCCGTGGGCGGAACGCTGACCGATGCCGCCGCTCCGTTGCCGCGCCAGCGGTCCAGCACCGCCACCACGGTGGCGGACATGCCCGGCAGGATCACCCCGGCCTCCGGCCGCGGCATGCCGAAGGTGATGCGGTAGGTCTGCGTCACCGCGTTCGGTTCGGTCGCGTGCTCGCGGTAGGCCAGGGGGTAGCGCCGGCGCTCCGGAAAGGGAAACTCCGCCTCCAGCGACAGCACGTCCTGCGCGCGGAAGGTGGCGAGCAGCGCCTCGGGCACGTCGGCCACCACCCGCACCTCGGTGACGTCCTGGGCGCGCACCACCTCCTGCCCCGCCTGGACGTCGGTGTGGTTGGCCACCAGGCGCCGCGCGATGATCGCGTCGAAGGGCGCCGGCAGGCGCGTGTGCTCCAGGTCCTGGCGGGCGTTCTCCAGGGCTACGGCGGCCAGGTCCAGGTCGGTCTGCGCCTGTTCCAGCGCCTGTTCGGAGGCGATGCCCCGCTCGCGCAGGGTGGAGCGCCGCTCGAACTCCTGGCGCGCCGCGGTCAGGCGCACCTGCGCCTCGCGCACCGCCCGCTCGAAGGGCGCCGGGTCGAGGGCGGCGATGACGCCGCCGCGCGGCACCTCCTGCCCCTCCTGCACCGGCAGCTCGACCAGCCGACCCGGCACCCGGAAGGACAGGCCGACGGTCTGCACCGTGGTCACCCGCCCGACGAAGCGGCGGACCTCCGGTGCGGCGTCGTCCTGCACGGTGGCGACGCGCACCGGCCGCGGCTGCGGCGCCGCGTCGCCGGCCGTGTCCGGCGCCGGTCCGCAGGCGATCGGAACAAGGAGGAGGAGCAACGCCGCCACCGGCATCCGGCGCCGGTGCGCGGCGGTGTGATCGGTCGCTCCGTCCATGAATCCTCCTGGTCTCCGGTCCCCTGAACGTACCGCCGGAGCCATCTGTTTCAAGGCAAGCGGTGAGAAAGGAGTCGCCGGCCGGATGCCGGCGCGATATCCAGGGCGCCATGGACAGCGATGCCGCCTTCGAGATCTTCGTCGTGACCGCCCCCGGCCTGGAACCCGCCCTGTGCGCGGAGCTGCAGGCGCTGGGCTTCGCCGACCCCGTACCCGTCAAGGGCGGCGTGACCGTCCGCGGCGGCTGGCCGGAGGTGTGGCGGGCCAACCTGGAGGTGCGCGGCGCCACCCGCGTGCTGGCGCGCATCGGCGCCTTCCGCGCCTTCCACCTGGCGCAGCTCGACAAGCGGGCGCGGCGGGTGCCGTGGGGCGACGTCCTGCGCCCCGACGTGCCGGTGCGCGTGGAGGCGTCGTGCAAGGGCTCGCGCATCTACCACGCGGGCGCGGCGGCCCAGCGCATCGAGCGGGCGATCCGGGAGGAGCTGGGCGCCCCCGCCCCCACCGACGCGGACGCCGACACCGCGGTGGTGCTGAAGGCGCGCATCGACGACGACCTCTGCACCCTCAGCCTCGACACCTCCGGCGAGTCCCTGCACAAGCGCGGCCACAAGGAGGCGGTCCACAAGGCGCCGATGCGCGAGACCATGGCGGCCCTGTTCCTGCGTCTGTGCGGCTTCGACGGGGCCGAGCCGGTGGTGGACCCCATGTGCGGGTCGGGCACCTTCGTCATCGAGGCGGCGGAGATCGCCGCCGGCCTGCTGCCCGGCCGGTCGCGGCACTTCGCCTTCGAACGCCTGGCCAGCTTCGACCCGGCGGCGTGGGAGCGCCTGCGCGTCCGCGAAACCGCCGCGGCACCGCCGCCGGCCGTGCGCTTCCACGGCAGCGACCGCGACGCCGGCGCCATCGCGCTCAGCCGGGGCAACGCGGAGCGGGCGGGCGTCGCCGGCCTGGTCGCCTTCCGGCAGCACGCGATCAGCGATCTCACCCCGCCGGACGGCCCGCCCGGCCTGGTCATCGTCAACCCGCCCTATGGCGCCCGGATCGGCGAGGCCCGCCAGCTTCTTCCGCTCTATCAGACGCTGGGGAAGACGTTGCTGGCCCGCTTCGGCGGCTGGCGGGTGGGGCTGGTGACCAGCGACGCCGCGCTGGCCCGCTCCACCGGCCTGCCCTTCGGCCCGCCCGACGCCCCGGTGTCCCACGGCGGCGTGCGGGTGACGCTGTACCGGACCGGCCCGCTGCCCTGAACGGGCGGATCAGCCCAGCAGGGCCGCCACCTCCGCCGCGGTCGGGGCCGATTCCGCAGCGCCGGCGCGGGTGGTGGCCAGCGCGCCGCAGGCGGCGGCGAAGCGCACCGCTGCCGGCAGGTCGTCGCCGCGGGCCAGTGCGACGGCGAGTCCGCCGTTGAAGCTGTCGCCCGCCGCCACGGTGTCCACCGCGGTCACCGGGAAGGGCGGCACGAATCCGCTGCCGGCCGGCCCCCGGTACCAGACGCCCCTGGCCCCCAGCTTGACGATGGCGACGGACAGTCCCCGCTCCGCCAGCCGGTCGGCCGCGGCGGCCGCATCCCGGGGGTCGGCGGGGCGGATGCCCACCAGGGCCTCGGTCTCCGTCTCGTTGGGGGTCATGACGTCGACCGCCCGGAAGACGTCGGCGGGCAGGCCGCCATGCGGCGCCGGGGCGGGGTCCAGAATGACGCGGCCGCCGCCGGCGCGCACCGCCGCCGCCGCCGCCAGCGCCGCATCCTGCGGGATTTCGAGCTGCAACAGCAGCACCGCGGCGCTGCCGAACAGGTCCCCCGCCGCCGCCACGTCCCCTGCGCTCACCGCCATGTTGGCGCCGCCGACCACGGTGATGCAGTTCTCGCCGGACGATTCCACCCCGATCACGGCGATGCCGGTGGGGTTGCCGGGGTCGCTCAACAGATGGCCGGTGCGGACATGGAAGTCGGCCAGCCGGCGGCGCGCCATGGCGCCGAAGGCGTCGTCGCCGATCCGCCCGACCATCTCGACCGCGGCGCCCAGGCGGGACGCGGCGGCGGCCTGGTTGGCGCCCTTGCCGCCCAGGCCCATGGCATAGCCGGTGCCGTGCACCGTCTCGCCGGGGCGGGGCAGCCGGTCGCAGTAGGCGCAGACGTCGATGTTGACGCTGCCGAAGACGACGATGGGACGGGACGCGGTCATGGAAGCCTCGCAGGGGGCCGGCCGACCGAGGCGCGGAGCACCAGGTCGGGCGGCAGGGACAGCAGGTCCGGCAACGGCCGGTCGTGCTCCAGGTGGTCGATCAGCAGTTCCGCCGCGCGCGCCCCCAACAGGGCCGCCGACTGGCGTACGGTGGTGAGCGGCGGGGTGAGGTAGGCGGCCAGTTCGATGTCGTCGTAGCCCATGACCGACAGCCGCTCCGGCACCGGCAGCCCGCGCTCCGCCGCGGCGCGCAGCGCGCCCACCGCCATCAGGTCGTTGAAGGCGAACACCGCATCGGGCGGTGCCGCGCCGTCCAGCAGGGCGGCGGCCGCCGCGTAGCCGCCGGCGATGGTCAGGTCCGCCGTGCGCACCAGCGCCGGGTCGAGCGTCAGCCCGGCGGCGCGCAGGCCCTCGGTGAAACCGGCCAGCCGGGCGCGGGAGCGGGGATGGCGCGCCGGACCGGTGATGCAGGCGATGCGGCGGAAGCCGCGCTGCGCCAGCAGGCCGGCGGCCAGCCGCCCGCCCAGCGCGGAATCGTCGGCCACCGCGCAGGCCCCCGGCTGCGGATCGGAATCGAGCAGCAGCAGCGGCAGGGCCGGGGCGCGGTCGCGGACCCGGTCGAGAAAACCCAGATCGGCGTTGCTGGCCATCACCGCCAGCCCGTCGATGCGGCGGCCGTGCAGCGCCTCGAAGGCGCGGAGCTGCTTGTCCGGATCGTCGTCGGTGTTGCACAGGATCAGGCTGTAGCCGCGGTCGGAGCTGGCCGTCTCCAGCCCGTGGATGACCTGCGCGAAAAAGGGGTTGGAGCTGGCGGTGACGATCATCCCCAGGGTGCGGGTGCGGTTGCCCTTCAGCGCACGGGCGATGCCGTTGGGGGCGTAGCCCAGCCGCTCGATGGCCTCGCGCACCAGCCGCTCCGTCTCCGGCGCGACGAAGCGGGTGGCGTTGAGAACGTGGGACACCGTGCTCACCGACACGCCCGCCGCACCGGCCACATCCCTGATGGTCACCATGGATCCGCTCCGCCGGCATCCCCGTCCGGCACCGCACCCCGCGGCTGCCGGACGGGAACAGCTCCCTGATTCCGGGTACGGCCGTCACGACCGTCCGGAACCGCTATTGCTTCGTCACCACCTTCAGCTCGACCGGGGTGTAGGCCGGGACCGTCTCGCCCTTCAGCACCCTGGCGGCGGTCTCGACGCCCTTCTCGCCGATCAGGCCGGCCTGCTGGGCGACGGTCGCCGCCAGCGCACCGGCTTCGACGGCCGCCGTTCCCTCATCCGTGCCGTCGAAGCCGACCACCGGGATGGTGCGCCCCGACGCCTGGATCGCCTTGGCGGCGCCCAGCGCCATCTCGTCGTTGTGGGCGAACACCGCGTCGATCTTCGCCTGGGCCTGGAGGATGTTCTCCATCACGTTCAGCGCCTTGGTGCGGTCGAAGTCGGCGGGCTGGCTGGCCACGACCTTCAGCCCGGCGGCGGCGTCCACCACCTCGCGGAAGCCCTGGCCGCGGTCGCGGGCGGCCGAGGCGCCGGGAAGCCCCTGGAGTTCCACCACGGCGCCTTCGCCCTTCAGCATGTCGACGACGAGCTGCCCGGCCATGCGGCCGCCGGCCACGTTGTCGGAGGCGATGTGCGACACCACCTCGCCGCCGTTGGCCGAGCGGTCGAGGGTGACGACCGGGATCTGCGCCCGGTTGGCCGCCCGCACCGCCGAGCGCACCGCGTCGGAATCGGTGGGGTTGACCAGCAGCAGCTTGACCTTCTTGCTCACCACGTCCTCGACGTTGGCCAGCTCGCGGGCCGGGTCGTTCTGGGAATCGAGGACCAGCAGGGTGTAGCCCAGCTCCTTCGCCTTGGCCTCCGCGCCGTTCTTCAGCGTCACGAAGAACGGGTTGTTGAGGGTGGACACGACGAGGGCGATGGTGTCCGCGGCGCGGGCTTCGGCCGCCCCCACCAGGGCGGTGGCCGCGACGACCGCGGCGGTCAGGAACGTACGCATGGTTGGGCTCTCCTTCCTCGTTGTTGTCGGACCCGGCCGGTGTGGGGCCGGACCGGTTCACTGCGACCGGCGGCCGTCGGCGAGCACCGCCAGCAGGATGACCGCCCCCTTGGCGATCATCTGGTAATAGGAGGACACGTCCATCAGGTTCAGCGCGTTGTTCAGCACGCCGATGATGAGCGCGCCGACCAGCGTGCCGAACAGGGTGCCCCGGCCGCCGGCCAGGCTGGTGCCGCCGACCACCACCGCGGCGATCGCGTCCAGCTCGTAGCCGGCGCCGGCGGTGGGCTGGGCGCTTTCCAGCCGGGCGGTGAGGATCACCCCGGCCAGCGCCGCCAGCAGGCCGGCCACGCCGTAGATGGCGACCTTCTGCACGCCCACCCGGATGCCCGACAGGCGGGCCACCACCTCGTTGCCGCCCACGGCGTAGGTGTAGCGGCCGAAGCGGGTGCGGGTGAGGACCAGGCCGAAGACGGTGAAGACCAGGGCGGCAATGACCACCGGGACGGGAATGCCCGCCACATAGCCGCCGCCGACGCTCCAGAACGCGTCCGCCCCGGCGCCGGTGCCGGTGGTGATCGGCCGGCCGTCGGTGAAGACCAGGGTGGCACCGCGCAGCATGGTCATGGCGACCAGGGTGGCGACGAAGGGCTGCACCCCGCCGAACCCGACCACCGCCCCGTTCATGGCCCCCAGCCCGGCCCCCAGCAGCAGGGTGAGGGATATGGCCAGCCACACCGACACGTCGCCCGCCACCAGCCAGGCGCAGACCGCGCCGCACAGGGCCAGCACGGAGCCGACCGACAGGTCGATGCCGCCGGACAGGATGACGTAGGTCATGCCCACGGCGATGACCGCGTTGATCGAGGTCTGGCGCAGGATGTTCAGCAGGTTGTCGACGGTCAGGAAGCTGGGGCTCATGACCGCCACGGCGGTCATCAGCACGATCAGGCCGATCAGCGGCTTGTTGCGCGACAGAACCTGCAGCGGCGCGTTCATCCCGTGTCTCCCCTTTCCGTCTTCAGCCGACCGCACGGGCCATGATCGCCTCCTGGGTCGCCTCGCCCCGCGCGAAGCGGCCGGTCAGCCGCCCGCCGGCCATCACCAGGATGCGGTCGGACAGCCCCAGCAGCTCCGGCATGTCGGAAGACATCAGCAGGATGCACAGACCGCCGGCCTTCAGTTCGTTGATCAGGCCATAGATCTCGCGCCGGGCGCCGACGTCGACGCCGCGCGTCGGCTCGTCCAGGATCACCACCCGCGGCGACAGCATCAGCGCCTTGGCCAGCGACACCTTCTGCTGGTTGCCGCCGGACAGGGTGCGGACCTCGGCGCCGATGCCGCGGGCCCTGACCGCGAAGGCGGCCATGAAGCGGTCGACCGCGGCCCGTTCGTCGGCACGGCGGATCACCCCGCCGGGGCGGCAGAACCGCGCCAGCGCCGCCAGCGACATGTTGGTGCGGATGGAATGGGGCTGGATCAGCCCCTCCGCCTTACGGTCCTCGGGCACATAGGCGATGCCGGCGGTGATGCCGTCGCGGGGGTGGCGCAGCCGCACCTCTTGCCCGTCGACCCGGATGCGGCCGGCGCGCAGCGGGCTGGCGCCGAAGATGGCTTTGCCCAGTTCGGTGCGCCCGGCGCCCATCAGCCCGGCGAAGCCGACGATCTCGCCGCCCGCGGCGGTGAAGCTGACGTCGCGCACCCCCTCGGCGCTCACCCCCTCCACCGCCAGCCGTTCGGGGCCGGGGGGACAGGCGAGATAGGGGTACTGGTCGGTGATGGCGCGCCCGACCATGTGGCGGATCAGGGTCGCCTCGTCCAGTTCCGCCACCGGGCCGCGGTGCACCGTGCGGCCGTCGCGCAGCACGGTGACGGAGTCGCACAGCGTGAAGATCTCGCCCAGCCGGTGGGAGATGTAGACGATGCCCTTGCCCTCCGCCTTCAGGCCGCGGATCACCTCGAACAGGACGGCGGTTTCCACGTCGGTCAGGGCGTCGGTGGGCTCGTCCATGATCAGCAGGCGGGCGTCCAGCGACAGGGCGCGGGCGATCTCCACCATCTGCTGCTGACCGACGCTGAGGGTGCCGACCGGCCGGTCGACGTCGATGGGCTGGCGCAGGCGGGCCAGCAGGGCGGCGGCATCGCGGCGCAGGCGCGCCCGGTCGATCAGCCCCAGCCGGGTCAGCGGCTCGCGCCCCAGCCCGATGTTCTCGGCCACCGTCAGGTGCGGCAGCAGGTTCAGCTCCTGGTGGATCATGGCGATGCCCGCGTCCATCGCCCGGCGGGGCGTGGCGAAGCCGGCGGGGCCGCCGCGCCATGTCATCGTCGTGGCGCGGTCGGCGGTGATGATGCCGGTGACGATGCGCATCAGGGTGGATTTGCCGGCGCCGTTCTCGCCGATCAGCGCCATGATCTCGCCGGCGCGCAGGCTGAAATCCACCCCTTCCAGGACGGACACGCCGTTGAACGCCTTGTCGACCCCGCGCAGGTCGAGGATCGCATCGGGATCGGGTGTGCCGGGTGCCGGAGCCATGGCGCCCTCGCCGTCAGAAGGTGACACCGGAAACCAGGAGGATGTTGGCGTAGGGGCTGCACTCGCCCGTCCGCACCACCGCCGCGGAGTCGGCAGTCAGGCCCTTGAAGGCCGCGTGCGGCACCTCCTCCAGCCCGATCGGGCGGCCCTGAGCGGTGCCCATCCGCGCCAGCCGGCCGGCCAGCAGGGCCCGCAGCTCCGGGTTGGCGGCGGCCATCTCCGCGGCGATCACCGCCCGCTCCACCATCATCTCCTCCGCCACGGCGTCGAGGACCTGAAGGAACGAGGGCACGCCCGGCGTCACCGCCAGGTCGATGCGCAGCGGCCCGGCGGGCACCGGCAGCCCCGCGTCGGCGATCACCAGCGACTGCGTGTGCCCCAGCGACGCGATGGCGTGGCTGAGCGGCGCGTTGAGAAGACCGATCCGTTTCATGGCGCCCGCCTCCCCTTCCCGACGCAACATCGACGAGCCTATGACCATCGAACCGTTTGCGCAAACGTTTGCGTCGCCGCGCCGCAGCAATTCGTCGCTGCGGCGCAGCAGGATGGCGAGGGGAAACGCGCAGGGGCGGTCAGCGCACCGGGGTCAGCCGGAACGGCGGGGTGCCGTCCATGCGCACCAGGACGCTTCCGTCGGCGAGGCGCAGCGCGTCGAAGCTGACGTCCGGCGTCTCCCCCACCGTCACGGTGACGGCGTCGAGGGGGGCCGCGGGGGCGGCGGGCGGAGCGGCGCCGCGGGCGGCGGCGAGCAGGGCGGTGCGGGCGTCGTCTTCGGCGGGTCCGGCCTCCGGCCCGTGGCACTCCCCGGCGCCGGCGACGCAGAGCCGGTCGGCGGCGATGGTCAGGCGTCCCTGCGCGGCGTTGAAGGGAGACGGCGCCTCGCCCGCGCCGCGGCCGCCACCGAGAGTCCACGCCCGGGTGCCGTGCAGCCAGTCGGGCACGCGGGTGTCGGATTCCAGGTCGATGGTGTCCGCGACGAACTCGGCGGTGATGAGGAGGACCGCGCCGACGGCCCCGCGGGCGGCGGTTCGCGCCGCCTCCGGCGCCAGGCCGTGACGGGTGGCCATCACGGTTTCCACCTCGCGCAGCGCGCCGTCCAATACCGCGGTGAAGCGTTCCTGCCAGCCTCCGCCCACCCAGCGGGGGTTGCGCCAGGCGCGGATGATGGCGACCGCCTCGTCCAGCGTCCCGGCATCCCGGAAGCCGCCGGGATCGACCGCTGCCCTCAGTTCGGTGACGGCGATCGCCCGCCCGAAGGTGGACCGGATGGTGCCGGTGCGCCCATAGGCGGTGCCGACCAGCGGGTCGATGAGCGCCGACACCGCCTGCCACGCCGCGGTATCGAACGGTCCGCCGTCCGCCGGACAGTCCGGCATCGGCGCGGCCCCGTCGCGCGACGAGCCGTAGATGGGCTGCACCGCGTCCCACGCCGCCTCGCCGTGGCGCAGCAGGACGAAGCAGGGGATGGCGGTGCCATACACGTCGTTCACCAGGCGCAGCGCGGTGAGGAACCCTTCGTCGGTGTTCAGGTCCTGGTCGGCGGCGATGGACGCGGGGAAGGAATCGGTGAGGCCGCCGATGGCCCCCGACAGGGTGGCTGCCGCGGCCGCCGGGTCGGGCCGCGGGCCGTAGCGCCGGACATAGGCCAGCCACGCCTGCCCCGGCGGCCCCCGCCGCTCGGCCAGCGCCGCCGCCGCGTCGCCGGGCCGGTCGGGGATGGAGCGGACGAGGTCCGCCAGCGCCGCGTACGCCGGCTCCACCGCCGCCTCCAGGTCCCCGGCGCGCGCCTGCATGGTCTGCGCCAGACAGGCGCCCGGGGCCGGCCGGCCGGCGCAGGCGTTGCGCACCGTGGTCAGCCACTCCCGCTGCCCGGCCCGCAGCCGCGCCCGCTCCGCATCGCCGACGGCGCCCATCAGTTCGGCGTAGGCTTCGGCGATGCGCCGGTCGAGCGTCCCCAGCGCCTCATCGGCGCAGATGGCCCGTTCCACCGGCGTCCCCGCCGCCCGGCAATCGAAGGACGGCGCCGCCCGCACGACACCACCGCCCGCAACGGCCATGCCCAGCCCGGCCAGCACCGCGACACCGACGATCCGCATGCTGCACTCCCCCGCCCCGCCCCCGCCCCACTCCGCCGACCGCGCCGGCCCGTGGCTCGCCATACCCGAGGTGTGACATGCGGACGGAGTGGTCGCAAGGGCGGGCTTGGCCGTGACGGAGCGGTTCACGCCCCACCTCATCTATGGCCGGGACGGGGAGCGTCCGGTCGGGTACAACGATGCGCGGGGCAGTGGCGACCACCGGCATGTCTACGGTGACGAAGCCCCGCACGGCTTCCCAACCTTCGGCGGGTTGTGTCGCCCGCGACGTGGAAATCATCAGGGGAGACCCGCCATGACCGGCCACATAATCGCCGTTGGGACGACGTGGCGGTCGATTTCGGGGGCGATGTCTACAGCGTAGCCCGAATGGTCGGCGCCCCCGCCAGGACCGTTGCGGCACGGTCGGGCGATTCGGACGGGTTGCCCTCTGTTGAACAGACGAAATCCATGATTGCCGCCCACGTGACGGCAACTGTGCGGGACGATACCCACGGCATGACGCGTTGCCGGGACGCTGCGGCGATTAAGGGCAGCATTCGCCGCATGCGGTGCGGTGATTATTGCCGATGCGGGGATTGGAGGGCATAATCTCCGCAAGGAGTGCGGCGATTATGGCATTCATCCATGAACGGCCCGAGTGGCCGTCTTTCTCGTGGGACAGCGAGGCGCTGTCCATGATCCTGGCGGATGTCCGCCACCGACAAGGCCGTTTGCTGGGACGCATGGAAGCCCTTGGTTTCGACGTGCGGGCGGAGGCGAGTCTGACGACCCTCACCAGCGATGTTGTGAAGACCTCGGCCATCGAAGGGGAAAGCCTTGATCCTGCCGAGGTGCGGTCCTCAATCGCGCGGCGACTGGGAATCGATGCGGGGGGATTGGATCGTGCCCCGGCACGTGGTGTACGAGCGAAGGGGTTGGTCATCGCTCTCCGGCGGGTTGAGCCGGGTCAGGTTGCCACGGCGGACAACCTGGAAACGTCATTATGCCCCAGTGGCGTCATGGTCTCCAAGCTCATGTAGCGGCGGCTGGCCGCCCACTCATCATTTTGCTCCAGCAGGATGGCCCCTCCCAATCGGAAGATCGCCGCTTCATTGGGGAAGATGACGACGACATCGGTGCGCCGCTTGAACTCGCCGTTGACGCGCTCGAGGGGATTGGTCGAGCTGATCTTGGTCCAATGGTCGGGATGGAAGTCCATGTAGGCCAGGA
>NZ_AUCF01000009.1 GCF_000429625.1 Azospirillum halopraeferens DSM 3675 | reverse complement strand
TCGATGCGGAAGGTGTCGGCCCCCGCGCCGCCGTACAGCGTGTCGGTGCCGCGGTTGCCCGCCAGCACGTCGTTGCCCATGCCGCCGTAGAGCACGTCGTTGTCCTGGCCGCCGAACAGGGTGTCGTCGCCCTGCCCGCCGAACAGCGTGTCCGCCCCCTTGTTGCCGTACAGCACGTCGGACCCGAGCTGGCCGTACACCACGTCGGCGTCCATGCCGCCGAACACCGTGTCGCTGTCCTGGCCGCCGAAGATGGTGTCCATCCCCTGGTTGCCGTACAGCAGATCGTTGCCGCGGTTGCCGTACAGCGCGTCGTTGCCCACACCGCCGGCCACCGTGTCGTTGCCGTCGTCGCCGAACAGCACGTCGTCGCCCTCCGCCGAGGCCACGAAGTCGTCGCCGCTGCCGCCCCGCAGGGTGTCGTCGTCCGGCCCCAGTACGATGGTCTGGGCGGCGGCATCACCCCACACGATCTGCGAGCCGGTGCCGCCCACGATCCGCGCGGAGCCGACGACGGCGGCGAAGGACACGTTGTCCAGCCGGATCGCCGTGCCCGACGGCAGGGACCGGGTGTCGATGACCAGGGCGGTGAGCGGGCCGCCCGCCGCCGCCGGCGTGCCGGTGATGACCAGCGGTTCGGACGGCACCCCGGCGTCTCCCGCCACCGTCGGCACGATGGTCTGGACCAGCAGCCCCGCGTCGGCCGGAAGGCCGGCGATGAAGTCCGCGCCGCCGCCGGTGAGGATGGTCCGGTCGGTGGAGCCGTCGGCCGTTCGGGCCGTGATCTCGCGGATCAGGTCGGTCAGCGATCCCGCGGCCGGTTTGGGCGCCGCCGTTCCCTGCACCCGCAGCCCGAAGCCGGTGGGGATCTGCGCCAGCAGCAGGCTGACGCCCGTCCCGTCGGTGACCAGCGGAATGTCGGCCACGGCGTTGTTGCCGATCTGCTCCGGCCGGCCGGCGGACACGACCGGCACGGTGATGGTCCGCGCGGTCGTGCCGTCCGCGTTCTGCACGGTACCCGTCTCCACGGGCACGCCGTCCACCACGGGGATGGTCGGGGGCGAGGGGTCCTGCGGCGTGGTGGTCGGGGGTGTGACGACCGGCGGCGCCGGGAGCGGCCGCGGGATGTGCCCGAGGGCCAGGCCGGTGAGCGCGCCCGTGCTCGCCCCCAGATGCGTTGCAGCACCGCTCGCCAACTCGATGCGGTAAAGCCCGGTCGCGGCGCCCACGGTCAGTTGCGCGATGCCGTAGCCGTCGGTGCCGTCCCCAACGATGTTGGGGATGTCGAAGCCGTCGATGCTGCTGAAATCCAGCGGCACGCCGTTCAGCGTCACCGTGCCGACCAGCGTCTGGCTCCCGGAATTCGGCGTGTCCTGCCGATACAGCGCGTTGCCGGTGGCGTCCAGCGTGTAGAGAGCGGTCGGGCCAATGCCCGGGGTCCGGCCATAGCTGTGGGTGTAGGCGGCGGCCGAGACGCCGGTCGATCCCCCCTGCAGGCCGTTGATCATACCGTCCGGGTTCACCCCGGCCACCGCCCCGCCGCCCAGGTTCCCGTCCATGGGAGCGCCGTTGGTCGGATTGATGCGGAAGTTGAGCCCGGTGGCAGTGGTGACGCGGATGCGGTCGGTCACCGGATCGTAATCGAAGCCGTAGCCGGAGACCGCGGGGTCCGGCAGATCGACCACGGTGCTCCCGTCCGTGAACGCGATCTGCCCCGGCGTGCCCACTGCCGTCGCCGCCCCGGTCTGGGGGTCGAGCAGGTACAGGGTTCCGGTGTCGGCGGCGGCGTTGACGCCCAGCGCGTGGAGCTGGCCGGTCTGCGGCCGGAAATCGAGGCCGACCAGCGACTCGCCGGCGTTGATGCCGGTCAGCGTCAAGTTGGTCGCGGTGCCGGGGGACGCGGTGTTGAATCGCACCAGGCTCGTCCGATCGCCCGACAGGGCGACCGCCGGTACGCCGCCGTAGTCATATTCGACCGCCAGGCCGGTCACCGTGCCGGACGGCCCGGCCGTCACCAACGTGGCGACCCCGGTCACCAGGTCGATGGAGTAGAGGCCGGTCGCCCCGCCGACGGTCAGAAGGGCAAGTCCGCTGCCGCTGGTCACCGCCGCATTGGAGACGGAGACGGTGACGTCGGGGCCGATGTCGAAACCGCCCGCGGCGGTGAAGTCGAGAGGAGCGCCGTTCAGCGCGACCACCGCCACAGCCGTCTGGGTGCCGGTGTTGGGCGGGTTCTGGATCAGCAACTGGTTGCCGTCCGGATCCAGCGTGTACAGGGTGGTGGCGGCGGCATCGGCAACATTGTTGGTGTGGGCTGCGGCCGACGCGCCGGTGGAACCCCCGCTGATCGACCCGTCGGGGTTGGTTCCGGCGATGCTCCCGCCACCAAGGTTGCCGTCGATCGGCTGGCCGGTGTTGGGATTGATGCGGACGTTCACGCCGGTATCGGTGGTGACGCGGATGCGGTCCGTCGCCGGATTGAAGTCGAACCCGTAGCCGGAGACGGCCGGATCCGGCAGGTCGACGGGGTTGGAAGCCGCATCGACGAAGGCAATCGACCCCGGCGTTCCGATGGCGACCGCGGTGCCGTTGACGACGGAGATGGCATAGAGCGTCGCGGTGTTCGTCGCCGCATTGACGCCCAGGCCATACAAGAACCCATTCTGCGGCCGGAAATCGATCCCAACCAATGTCTCACCGGCTGAGACACCGCTGAGCGTTACTGACGCGTTCGTCGTTATGTCCAGAAGCGTATCGGGACCGACGATCGTATAAGCCCGGAATGTGCTCGTCATCACCCAATCCCATGCAGAAGGTCAGCATTTCTTGTTGGCTATACTGGCTCTCAGAAAATCGTTAAGCAGAAGTTACAACTATTGCCAGCGTTACAATTTGGTGCAAAATGCTTTGGTTGCATCGCCGGAGGCACGTCCTGCTGCCGGACGCAACGAACTGTCGCCGAATGGTCTATAAAATTAGTTATAAATTGCGTGCGGTTTGGCTGCGGCTCTGATAGCCTCACCTTGGTGCGCGGTCGTGCCGCATCGGCCTTTGCGCCGCCGCATCCGACATTCGTGCGCTCGTTTCCGGAGTTTCGCGCGGCGCCGTCATGAAGGGCTCCACGATCATCTACGCCCCCTCGACGTTCGAGGAGCGCGGGACCGCGGTGGCGTTCACCACGCCGCTGCTGTCCCAGACCCGCGTGCGCATGGACGACCGTCGGCGCCTGGAGGTGCTGATTCCCAGCTTCTCCGAGGGCAAGGGCATCTACGTCGTGCCCTGGAAGGCAGTGCCGGACATGGTGAGCATGACCGTGCACGACCGCTTCCTGCACGAGCAGATCGTCCGGTCCGGCGGTTGCTCCCCGCAGGACATCCGCAAGGCGACGTTGCGCGCCGCCCGCAGCGGCCTGGCCGGGCCCGACGCGGTGCAGGCAGCCCGCGCCGCCCTGGCTATGGACGAGGAGCATCGGACCCTCACCAACTTCCTGCTGATGGTGGAGGTGCTGCGCACCGCCGGCATGACCCCGCGTGAGCTTCTGAGGACCGATCTGGACAGCCGGGAAGGCTCGGCACTGGCCCGCTCCTTCATGACCAAGGCCGCCGCCGCGCTGCGCCTGGAACCGGCGGAGCTGTTCGCCCGGGTGTCCGAAATGGCGGACGCCATGTCCCCCGTCGGGCTGATCCAGGCACCGGAACCCGGCCGCTTGCGCCGGCGCATGCGGATGGTTGCCGAGTTCCGCGATTCCATCGCCGAATGGTCGCGCGAGTCCCTGACCGACGCCGCCCCCGTCGCCGCCTTCTGCGCCGATGTGGCCACCCACACGCTGGAGATCGGTGAGCGGGTTCTCGCCGACTTCGATCGCCGCGCCGGCGCCATCGGCGCCGCCATCCGCGATTGGGATGCCCAGGTGGACACGGTCCACGGGCTGGCGGCACGGCTGGCCTGGCTGGTCGACGGCTGGGACTACATTGTCAGGGCGTGGGATCAGGCCCGGTCCCGCGACCAGCACGAGCAGTCCATGGAGGTGGCGGAGATCTTCCGCATCCTGCCGCTGGTGCCCCGCTGCGAATCCGACCACGACCACGCCGCCGCCGCCGGAGACGTCCTGGTCCGCCACCGCCGGTCGGTGCGCGCATACGAGGACTGGCGCACCGGCGTGCTGGATGTGGAGTTGGTACGGCGGATCGAGCGGATCAAAGCGAGGGCGGCGTGATGAGCGAACCGCCGGTTTCCCTGAAAGGCCTGCGGGGCCGCCTCCTCGACATTCCCGACGAGAAGTTCGTCGAGATCGTCCACCTGCTGGAACAGGTCGGTGACCGCCCCGAGGTGCGCGAGACCTTCGACCACATCCGCCCGCGCCTCGCCCGGATGCGGCCGGAACGCCGGCTGACCCTGAAGCGCGTCTTCTGCGACCCGTTCGAGGACGTGCTGGAGGCGGCCCGCCTGTCCGATGTCCCGGTCGGGGCGATCGAACGGGCGGTGATCGATCCGCTGTGGCGCGTCGTCGAGGAGCGCGGGGACCGCCGCCACCTGGACCCTCTGGCCGAGGCGGTGCGGCGTGTGCCGTCCGGCGATCATGCCGGACGGCACACGCTGGGCTGCCGCCTGTGGTGGGTGGCAGCGGCCGCCATCCGCGCCGCCCTGGCCGGCGCCGACCGCGATCCCCGCGCCTTCCTGCGCGGCAACGAGGCGCACATCCGCCAGGCCCGCGACATCGCCGAGTTCCTGGAGATCGGCCACGCCATCACCGAACTGAAGAACTGCCTGCCGCCCAAGCCGATCCAGTCGCTGAGCGACGAGGATCTGGCCGCCATAGAGGCGGCCGTCAAGGAGACGGCCAGGACCGACACGGGCAAGCCTTACTATCTCCTGCTGGTGGTGGCCTCGCGGCTGCGCAAACCCGCCGACCTGCTGGCCGCCCTGGGGGACATGGATTTCGGCAAGGCCCGGCGCGAGAAGCCCGTGGTGTTCGCCCGTCTGTCCGGCCTGGTGGTCACCAGCCTGGAGGACCGGTCGCTGCACCTGGAGGGCATCGACGAGTCAACGCTGACCCCGTCGGACGCCGTGGAATTCGCCCGCATGCTGGTGGAAAGCCTCGATTCCACCTGCGCGGTCATGGATCGCGTCAACGAGACCGCCTATGACCGGCGCCTGCAGTCGGTGCGCACGGCGGTGAAGGGCATGGTGGAAACCACCGTGCTGGCCGCGGCTCCGGCCGGCATCGCCGCCGCCGTCCCCGATCCGTCCCGCGGCGGCGCCATTCCCGGTCCGCCCGACGACGCCCGGCAGATCCGGGCGGAGGAACACGCGCTGGCGTTGCGCACCTGTGAGAGTTTCGCCGGTGCGCTCGGCCTCGACCATCGCGTGGCGCAGACGCTGGAGTCCGTTAGCCGGGACGTGGAGACGCGGGCCGAACGCATGATCGCCGGCCTGCGCGATGCCGAGCCCCTTTCCGGCGACGATGAGGACAACGGCGCCGAACTGGCGACGTTCTACGCGGTGCGGCTTCTGGAACTGGTCGGCGGCTCCTCGCGCGCCGACCGGTTGCGGGCCAGGGCGATGGAAGCCCTGTTCGGGCGGGGGACGTAGCCGGCCATCCCGCGCGTCCCCGGGGAACCGCCGTTCAGGGCCCGGAGGTGGGGGTGTCCGACTGGATGGTCAGGACGATGGCGTCGCCCTCGATCGACAGGTCCTTATGGGCGTCGCGCGGGACGGGGACCCGCTGCTTGCGGCAGAAATAGAGCAGCACGCCCAGCGTCTTGCTGGCCGTGAAGGATACGTCGCGGATCTTCGACGCGCCGCTTTGCTGAACGCTGACGGTCAAGCCGCCGCCGGCACGCGGGGTCACCGCGGTGATGACCCCGTGCGGCAGGTCGGTTTGTCCGGGAGCCGTCGCGTACCAGGCGAGCGCCTGCCGGAGCGACGGGTTGGTGAAGACGAGGTGACGGGTCTCTAGGATCATTCCGCTGCCGGGTTAGGCGGCGCGGCTGACTCCGTGTTCCGGGTTGAGACGGAACGTGATCGCCCGTCCCAGCTTCGACTCCCGCAGGATGATCTGCTTGGTCTCCAGCAGCTTGATCGCGCGGTTGACGTTCGGACGCTGCATGCCCAGAGCATCGGCGAGTTCGGACTGCAGGACGGGGACGGAGCGGTCGAAATGGAGCCGCCGGCTCAGATAGGTGAAGACGCGAAGCGCCTCCAGGGTGATGTCACGGTCGGTGGAAACAGCCCTGGAGAGGTGGTCATGATGCTGCATGGCGGCCTCAGTGCGCAAGTTGATTGACGCTTGTGTCAGGGAGGAGCGCGCGGCGGCCGGCGCCCCCGGTTCCGTGGCGGAACTGCGATGCATCCCCGGTACCGGACGTTCGTCGAAGGCTGTTCCGAGACCCTGCATCGCTGTCCTCCCCGCTCCCGGCCGGCGGACCGTTCCGCCCGCCTTTCGGCTTCGTTCGAAAGGTTAGGTCTCGAATGTTATCGGGTTATGTCGTGAGTGTTTCGGCGCTGACACAAACCCGTTCCGGTAGCGACATCCGGTGACACGGACGTCCCGTTCACGGCCTCGATTGGCGATTGCGACAATCGGGAAGGCCGGACACCTCCCCGCTGCGCCGCCGCCCCCTGCCGCGACACCGCCGGAACGTGTGCAGCCATATCGGTTTGCCAACCGAACCAATGGCGCCGATGCGGTTGAGGGCCGGTGTGTCCCGGGCTAAGAACGGAGGCACGCAGTCATCCGGTGGCATCATGGCAGCATTCACGGAAGCCGACGTCCGGCGCTGGTTCGGCGACCTCACGGTCCGCAAGGGCGCCGCCTACCGGCACGAGGGCCGTGTCCGCGCGGCCTCCCTGTCGGCGGACGGGCGGACTGCCGAGGGGCAGGTCCAGGGCACGGAGCGTCGGCCCTACACCGTGAGCGTCACCATCGACGGGGCGGGGTCGCCGCGCGGTGTGCAGTTCCGCAACGCCTGCTCCTGTTACCTCGGCGGGGAGTGCAAGCATGTGGTGGCAGTGCTGCTGGACCTGCTGCACCGCCCCGCCGTCACGTCGGCGCCCGCCGCGGCGGCGGAGTCGGCCACCTCCCCCGCCGTCGCCCGCTGGCTGGCCCTGCTGGAGGACGCACCGCGGCAAAGCAGCGATGGCGCCCGCTCCACCGCCTGGACGTTGCTCTACCGGTTCGACCGGGACGGGGCGGGGGGCGGACTCATGGTGGAGCCGACCTCGGTGCAGATGCGCCGGGACGGCACGCCCGCCACGGCCAGGCCGCTGTCCGCCTCCGGCATCGCCAACCTGATCAACGCCTACAGCGTGCCCAACTACATCGGCAACGACGATCTGGAGATCCTGCGCCTGGTGTGGGCGGCGACCGGGGGGGACCGGGCGTTCGGCTCCCGCTCGTTGCGGGGCTCCTTCGCGCTGCCGATCCTGCAGGCCGTTCTGGCCAGCGGCCGCGGCCGCTGGCAGTCGCTGACCTCACCGGCCCTGCGCCCCGGTCCGCCGGTGACGGCCGAAGGCCGCTGGGTCGCCGATGCCGACGGCGTTCAGTCCTTCCGGTTCGCGGGACCGGCCGCGGACGCCCCGGTGCTGGCGGTGACGCCGCCCTGGTACATCCATCCCGCGACCGGCGACTGCGGACCGCTGGAGACCGGCCTGCCCGACCGGCTGGCGGCGGCCCTGGCCGCCGCCCCGCCGGTGCCGCCGGCCGCCGCCCGGATCGTTCGCTCCGCCCTGACCGCACGCCTGCCGGACCGCGACGCGCTGCTTCCCGCCTCCTTCGAGGAGACGGTGCGGCGCGATGTCACACCGGTGCCGGTTCTGCGGCTGTGGATCGACGTGGGCGCCTTCGTCGACTGGGAGGTCGTCCACGCCAGCCTGCTGTTCGACTACGACGGTACGGTCGTCCCGTGGCACGACACCACCGCGTCGGTGCGGCGGCCGGAGGCCGGGCGGTTCGTGGTCATGCCGCGGCGGCGCGACGCGGAGCGGGCCGCCGTCGAACGGCTGGGCACGCTGGGCTTCGAGCCCTATCCCGATGGCGATCTCTTCACGCTGGAGCCCGACGAGGAGGCCGACGCGCTGACCAACAGCGCCGACCAGGAGCTGTTCGCCTTCCTGCACCGGGCTGCTCCGGCGCTGGCGGGCGAGGGCTGGCGGATCGAACCGGAGGACGGGACGCTGCCGACCTTCGTCGAGCCGGAGGACTGGACCGCCGAGGTGGAGGAGTCCACCGGCGTCGACTGGTTCGGCCTGTCGCTGGGCGTCACGGTGGACGGCCAGAGGCTGGACCTGCTGCCGGTGCTGCTGCCCATCCTGCGGGCGCTGCCCGACGAGGAGGTGCTGCCCACCCTCGGGACCGCCGCGCCGGACGAGCCGGTGTTCGTCCCCCTGGGCGACGGGCGCCTTCTGCCCATGCCGTCGGGGCGCCTGGGTGCGGTGCTGCGCGCCCTTTACGAGCTGTACCGGGTGGGCGGCATCGCCGACGACGGCACCATCCGCCTCACCCCCGCCCGGGCCGCGGAACTGGCCGACGCCGAGGCCGTCACCGCCGCCGCCGGCCTGCGCTGGATGGGCGGGGAGCGGCTGCGCGCCCTGGGCGCCCGGCTGCGCGGCTTTTCCGGCATCGAGCGGGTGCCGGTGCCGGCGGGCCTGACCGCCACGCTGCGCGACTACCAGCGCGCCGGGCTCGACTGGATGCAGTTCCTGCGCGACTACGGCCTGGGCGGCGTGCTGGCCGACGACATGGGGCTGGGCAAGACGGTGCAGGCGCTCGCCCACATTCTGGCGGAGAAGGAGGCCGGGCGCCTCGACCGGCCGTGCCTGGTGGTCGCCCCCACCAGCCTGATGGGCAACTGGAAGGCGGAGGCCGCGCGGTTCGCGCCGGGCCTGCGCACCCTGGTGCTGCACGGCGCCAACCGCAAGGCCGATTTCGAACGGCCGGGCGACCACGACCTGGTGCTGACCACCTACCCGCTGCTGCCGCGCGACCGCGACGCGCTGCTGGCGCAGGACTGGCACCTGCTGATCCTGGACGAGGCGCAGGCCATCAAAAATCCGCGCACCAAACTCGCGAAGGTCGCCCTGGAGCTGCCGGCCCGCCACCGCCTGTGCCTGACCGGCACGCCGCTGGAGAACAACCTGACGGAGCTGTGGTCGCTGTTCCATTTCCTCATGCCCGGTCTGCTGGGCGACGAGCGCGCCTTCCGCACCACCTTCCGCACACCGATCGAGAAGAAGGGCGACGCCGGGCGCAGCCGCCTGCTGGCGCAGCGGGTGCGCCCCTTCCTGCTGCGCCGGACCAAGGACGCGGTGGCCGGCGAGCTGCCACCCAAGACGGAGATCATCGAACACGTGGAGCTGGACGGGCCGCAGCGCGATCTCTACGAGACGATCCGCCTGGCCATGGACGCCAAGGTGCGCGCCGAGGTGGCGAAGAAGGGTCTGGCGCGCAGCCACATCATCATCCTCGAAGCCCTGCTGAAGCTGCGCCAGGTCTGCTGCGACCCGCGCCTGGTCAAGCTGCGCGCCGCCCCCGCCGTCAGGACCTCGGCCAAGCTGGAACGGCTGATGGAGCTGCTGCCGGAGCTGGTGGCCGAAGGGCGCCGGGTGCTGCTGTTCTCCCAGTTCACCTCCATGCTCGACCTCATCGCGCCGGAGCTGGAGCGCAGCGCCATCCCCTTCGTCACCCTGACCGGCGACACCCGCGACCGCACCACCCCCGTCGACCGCTTCCAGGCCGGCGGCGTGCCCGTGTTCCTGATCAGCCTGAAGGCAGGCGGGACCGGGCTGAACCTGACCGCCGCCGACACGGTGATCCACTACGATCCCTGGTGGAACCCGGCCGTGGAACGCCAGGCAACCGACCGCGCCCACCGCATCGGCCAGGACAAGCCGGTGTTCGTGCACAAGCTGGTCAGCGTCGGCACGGTGGAGGCGGCCATCCTCGACCTTCAGGCGCGCAAGCAGGCTCTGGCCGACGCCCTGTTCGACCCCGACGCGCGCGACGCCGCGGCGCTGACCGCCGAGGACCTGGAGTCCCTGTTTAAGCCGATTTCTGTGTGAAATAATCCGGGTCTCGTGAATATTTTGTCCGTTTCATTTGTGGTTCGACCGTGATACACACCACCGACCTGAAGCGATCCCGGCGCCCGAGCTGTCCCATGTCCGATCCCGTTCGCCTGACCCACCTGCAACGCCTGGAGGCGGAGAGCATCCACATCATGCGCGAGGTGGCGGCCCAGTTCCGCAACCCCGTGATGCTCTATTCCATCGGCAAGGACAGCGCCGTCATGCTGCACCTGGCGATGAAGGCGTTCCATCCGTCCAAGCCGCCGTTCCCCCTGCTGCACGTGGACACCACCTGGAAGTTCCGGGAGATGATCGCGTTCCGCGACGCGCGCGCGCGCGACCTCGGGGTGGATCTGCTGGTCCACATCAACGAGGAGGGCGTGGCGCAGGGGATCGGTCCTTTCACCCACGGCTCCGCCGTCCACACCGACGTGATGAAGACCCAGGCCCTGCGCCAGGCGCTGGACCGCTACGGCTTCGACGCGGCCTTCGGCGGCGCGCGGCGCGACGAGGAGAAGAGCCGCGCCAAGGAGCGCATCTTCTCCTTCCGCAGCGCCTCCCACCGCTGGGACCCGAAGAACCAGCGGCCGGAGCTGTGGAACCTCTACAACGGCCGCATCCACAAGGGCGAGAGCATCCGGGTCTTCCCCCTGTCCAACTGGACCGAGCAGGACATCTGGCAGTACATCTACCTTGAGAACATCCCGGTTGTGCCGCTGTACTTCGCCAAGCCGCGCCCGGTGGTGGAGCGCGACGGCACCCTCATCATGGTGGATGACGAGCGCATGCCGCTGCGCCCCGGCGAGGAGCCGGAGATGCGCTGGGTGCGGTTCCGCACGCTGGGCTGCTATCCGCTGACCGGTGCGGTGGAAAGCACCGCCGCCTCCCTGCCCGAGATCATCCGCGAGATGCTGCTGTCGCGCACATCCGAGCGCCAGGGCCGGGTCATCGACCACGATCAGTCCGCCTCCATGGAGCGCAAGAAGCAGGAAGGGTATTTCTGATGCAGGACCGGTTCACCGCCGCCACGCAAGAGGTCCTGGCGTACCTGCACGAGCAGGAGAACAAGGACCTGCTGCGTTTCATCACCTGCGGCTCGGTCGACGACGGCAAGAGCACGCTGATCGGCCGCCTGCTGTACGATTCCAAGCAGATCTTCGAGGACCAGCTCGCGGCGCTGGACAAGGACAGCGCGCGCTGGGGCACCACCGGCGGCGCCATCGACCTGGCCCTGCTGACCGACGGTTTGCAGGCGGAGCGCGAGCAGGGCATCACCATCGACGTCGCCTACCGGTTCTTCGCCACCGACCGGCGCAAGTTCATCGTGGCCGACACGCCGGGCCACGAGCAGTACACCCGCAACATGGCCACCGGCGCCTCCACCGCCGACCTGGCGGTGCTGCTGGTGGACGCCCGCAAGGGCGTGCTGACCCAGACGCGGCGCCACAGCTACATCGTCTCGCTGCTGGGCATCCGCCACGTGGTCGTGGCGGTCAACAAGATGGACCTGGTCGGCTACGACCGGTCGGTGTTCGAGCGCATCGTCGCGGAATACCGCGCCTTCGCCGATCGGCTGGACATCCCGCACGTCACCTGCATTCCCCTGTCGGCGCTGGCGGGCGAGAACGTCACCACCCCCGGCACCGCCATGCCCTGGTGGGAGGGGCCGGCGCTCCTGCCCTTCCTGGAGACGGTGGAGGTGGCCGCGGCCCGCACGCAGGCGCCGCTGCGCTTCCCCGTGCAGTGGGTGAACCGCCCCAACCAGGATTTCCGCGGCTTTTCCGGCACCATCGTGGCGGGACGGGTGCGGCCGGGCGACGCGGTGGCGGTGCTGCCGTCGGCGCGCACCTCGACGGTTGCCCGCATCGTCACCATGGACGGCGACCTGGAGGAGGCGGTAGCCGGCCAGGCGGTGACACTGACCCTCACCGACGAGATCGACGTCAGCCGCGGCGACGTGATCGCCGCCGCCGGGGCGCGGCCGGAGGTGGCCGACCAGTTCGCCGCCCATGTGGTGTGGATGAACGACCACGCGATGATGCCGGGGCGCGGCTACCTGCTGCAGTTCGGCACCCATCTGGTGGGCGGACAGATCACGGAGATCAAGCACAAGGTCAACGTCAACACCCTGGAGCACACTGCCGGCAAGCGGCTGGAGCTGAACGAGGTCGGCTTCTGCAATCTGGCGCTCGACCATCCCGTGCCGTTCGACGCCTACGCCGAGTGCCGGGAGACCGGGTCCTTCATCCTGATCGACCGGGTGACCAACGCCACGCTGGGCTGCGGCACCATCACCTTCGCGCTGCGGCGGGCGCAGAACATCCACTGGCAGCCCATGACGGTGGACAAGGCGGCCCGGGCCGCCGCCAAGGGGCAGAAGCCCTGCATCCTGTGGTTCACCGGCCTGTCGGGAGCGGGCAAGTCGACGGTGGCCAACCTGGTGGAGAAGAAGCTGCACGCCGGCGGCTATCACACCTACACGCTGGACGGCGACAACGTGCGCCACGGCCTGAACAAGGACCTGGGCTTCACCGAGGAGGACCGGGTCGAGAACATCCGCCGGGTGGCGGAAACCGCCAGGCTGTTCGTGGACGCCGGGCTGATCGTGCTGGTGTCGTTCATCTCGCCCTTCCGGGAGGAACGGCGGATGGCCCGCTCCCTGGTGGGAGCGGACGAGTTCCTGGAGGTCTGGGTGGACGCACCGCTGGAGGTGTGCGAGCAGCGCGACCCCAAGGGCCTGTACGCCAAGGCGCGCAAGGGGACGATCGCCAACTTCACCGGCATCAGCTCCCCCTACGAGCCGCCGGAGAACGCCGAACTGGTGCTGGCCGCCGGCGAGCACGACCCGGAGACCCTGGCCGACCAGGTCGTCGCCGCCCTGAAGGCGCGCGGCATCGCGTAAGGGAGCCCGCCGCGCGCCGCGCCCGCCGCCGTCAGGCGGCGCGGCCGGCGACGCCGGACTTCACGGGGCTGCGCAGAAGGAACAGTTCGTTCAGGCGGCAGGCCACGTCCATGGCCGCATCGAAGGCCGGGGACACGGCCTCGGCTTCCATTTCGCGGCACAGAGCGCGGGCATTGCCGAAGGCCGTCTCGAGGCTGGCGGGGCGCAGCGGGTCAGTCATGGGTTCCGCTCCTGTTTCCGGTTCGCACGGGGGACACTGTCCGGGCGTGCGATCACGGTAGCGGCGGCCCACGGCAAGCGATAGCAAAATGCACTGGCGGTTCGGTTAAGGAATGGCTTGCCGGACGCTTCGCCCGGCGGCCGGAATCAGGTCACCTTGTGGTAGGACTTGTACCAGTCGACGAAGCGCGGGATGCCCACGTCAATGGGGGTGGCCGGCTCGTAGCCCAACTCGCGCCGGCTGGCCTCGATGTCGGCATAGGTGGCGGGGACGTCGGCCATCTGCATCGGCTCCATCCGCTTTTCCGCCCGGCGCCCCAGCGCCTCCTCCAGCAGGGCGATGAAGCGCATCAGCTCCTCGCAGCGGTGGTTGCCCAGGTTGAACACGCGGTGGGGCACGCCGTGGTCGTCGGGCGGCGCCGGGCGGTCCAGCGCGGCCACCACGCCGGCGACGATGTCGTCGATGTAGGTGAAGTCGCGCTTCATGTCGCCGCCGTTGAACACCCGGATCGGCCGCCCGCCGACGATGGCGTCGGCGAACAGGAAGGCCGCCATGTCCGGCCGGCCCCACGGCCCGTAGACCGTGAAGAAGCGCAGGCCGGTGGACGCGATGCCGTAATTGTGGGCGTAGGCGTGGGCCAGCATCTCCCCCGCCTTCTTGGTGGCGGCGTACACCGACAGCGGCCGGTCGACCCGGTCGGCCACCGAGAACGGCAGGTCGCGGTTGCCGCCGTACACCGACGAGGAGCTGGCGTACACCAGATGCTTCAGGCGCGGCAGGTGACGCGCCGCCTCCAGCATGGCCACCTGGCCGGTGACGTTGGTGTCGATGTAGGCGTACGGGTTCTCCAGCGAATAGCGCACCCCCGCCTGGGCGGCGAGGTGGACGATCCCGGTGCAGTCCCGCAGGTCGGGCAGCAGCGCCTCGACGGCCGCGCGGTCGCCGATGTCGGCCCGCACGAAGCGGAAGGCCGGGTTGCCGTCGAAGCGCGCCAGGCGCGCCTCCTTGAGCCGCACGTCGTAATAGTCGTTCAGGTTGTCGATGCCGACGACCCGGTCGCCCCGCGCCAGAAGCGCCGCCGTCACGTGGGAGCCGATGAAGCCGGCGGCGCCGGTAACGACGATGGTCATGAGCGTCCCTCTCTGGCAGGCGGGCGCCGGCCGACGGTGCATCGGGCCGGAAGCCTGATGCACTTAGAGCAACCGCAGGGCGGGTTCAAGACGAATGCGGGCAGCGCCGGCTCACGACCCCTTGCCGGTGCCGCGCCCGGAGGTGGCGTGCAGCATGGCGTCGCGTTCGGCGAACCATTCGCGGGCGTAGGAGGTGTCGGCGTACGCGTCGAAATAAGGGCCGCCCACCGTCCAGTGCAGGTTCGAGATGGTGTCAAGCGGCCGGTCCTCCTGGTAGCCGACCAGATGGTTCCAGCGCAGCGGGATGTCGCCGATCCGCTCGTCGCCGTCCAGCCACTTGAACTGGTGCAGCTCCAGGCCGGACGCCGTGTTGACGTACTCCGGCGTCAGGGCGCGGCAGGCGGCGCAGTTGAACATCATCACGGCGGACCAGTTCTTCTTCTCGTACCGGGTCTGGACCGCGCCGAGGAACTTCACGTCCTCCTTCGGGCGATGGTCGTGCTTGGTCGCCATCACGGCGTAGCGGTCGTCGCGCAGGTCCCACAGGCGGGCGATGTCGTCGACCACCATCATGTCGCAGTCCATGAAGATCGCCCAGCCCTCGTAACCGCACAGGTAAGGGACGAGGAAGCGCGAGAACGAGAACTCCGTCGATTGCAACGGGTTGCGCTCGCGCCACATCAGGCCGTCCAGTTGCGACAGCATCACCGGCGCGATGGTCACCGGGCGGCTGGAACGGGTGTGGATGCTGTGGGACAGGACGTGCCACGCCACCGTCTCGTTCGGGTCATAGCCGATGAACACGCGGATCATGAGACGCCTCTTGCTGGCTGAACGGCACCGCACCCGTCCGTCCCCGGGCGGCGTTCGGACACCGTCTGCTTAGCGCACCGGGCGGCGTCCCGGCAACAGGCGCCGGTGGCACCGAACGACGCGGCACCGGGAACGGGGCTACCGGGCCGGGCGCTTCGCCCCGCGCCGGGGATGGGCACGGTCCGCCCTGCCCTCCGGCGCCCGCTGCTCGCCGCCGCCACGCGGGGCGTCGACCGGGTGGTGGAAATGGGGATGCCGGCCCCGGGCGTGGGGCGGCGCGTGGGGCGGTGCATCCCGTGTCCCGCCGCGGCGCTCCAGCCGCTCGCCGTAGCAGGCGTCGCAGACGCGGAAGCGGTGCGTCGCCTTGAGGCGCGTGCCGCACACCGGGCAGGCCCGCTGCAGGCTGCGTTCGGCCAGAGTGCGCTCGATGAAGGCGTTGAGGGTGGCCCGGCGCTCCAGGCACAGGTCCATCTCCGGGTAGGCGTCGGGGAAACGGTAGGCCAGCCAGGCGTAGGAGGTCAGCGCCTTCACCGCCCGCTCCGCCCCCTCCAGCTCCACATCGGTGCCGACGCGGTGGGTGAAGCGCTCCGCCTCCTGGGGGGCCGGGTTGGGCCGCTCCTTGCCCTGGTTCATCGCCCACTGGGCCAGCAGGCGGAGCTGGTTCTGGTCGCGGCTGTCGATGGGGCAGCGGGCCAGCATGTCGCGCACCGCCAGCGGCAGCCGCGCCCGGTCCACCGCCTGGGCCGCCTGGATGCGCCCCTCCAGGTCGGTCATGCGGAAGGTCTGGTGGGCCCGCAGCAGCTCCTGCCCGGCGGTGCGCAGCACCTTGGCCAGGCTGTCGGTGTCCAGCTCGCGGGCGATCGCCTCCACATGGACCAGGTTGGGGGAGATCCAGGGGCGCGGGTCGTCGGGCGGCAGGGGCGGGCTGGTCAGGGCGCGGCGCACGGGGTTGATGGATTCCCCCTCCAGCACCGCGACGCGCCCCTCCTCGTGCATGCCGTAGCGGCCGGCGCGCCCGCCGATCTGGCGGATCTCGGAAGGCGTCAGCTCGCGCTCCTCGCGGCCGTCGAACTTGCGGGTGGTCGACAGCACGACCCGCGCGATGGGCAGGTTGAGCCCCATGCCGATGGCGTCGGTGGCCACCAGCACGTCCGCCTGCCCCTCGCGGAAGCGGCGCGCCTCGGCCCGGCGCACCTCCGGCGACAGGGCGCCGTAGATGACCGCCACCGTATGGTCGCGCGCCAGCAGCTCGCGCCGCAGCCCCATGACGTCGCGCCGGGAGAAGGCGACCACCGCATCGCCGCGGCGCACCTCGGCCAGCGGAACCCGCTCCTCCTGCACCCGCAGGGGCGACTTGCGGGTAAACTCGACGATTTCCAGCTCCTCGCCCGTCGCCTCCACCAGCCGCCGGACGTAGGGGATGGCGTCGGCCGAACCGGTCATGATGATCTCCGGAGCGGCGACGCCCGCCACCGCCTGGGTCCAGGCCCAGCCGCGGTCGGGGTCGCCGATCATCTGGATCTCGTCGATGACGCAGGCGCCCCACACCCGGCCGGTGTTGACCATCTCGATGGTCGAGGACACATGCCCGGCGCCGGGGCGCACGTCGCGCTCCTCGCCCGTCACCAGGCTGCACGGCCGGCCGCGGGTCTCCAGCGCCTCCTGCCCCTCCAGCGCCAGCAGGCGCAGCGGCGCCAGGTAGCAGCCGCTCGCCGCCTCCGCCAGCCGGTCCATCGCCGCGTGGGTCTTGCCGGAGTTGGTGGGGCCGACGTACAGGCGCAGCGTGCGCACCATCGAGCGCGCCGTGGCGAAGCCGTCGAGATAGACGCCCAGCCCCGACGCGTCCTCCAGCCGGGAGCGGCGCACCTTGAGGCCGGCGCGGGCGACCGCCGTGGAGAACGCTTCCTCCAGCGCGTCCAGCAGAGCCTGCAGGCGCGGGATGCGGCCGCCATACGAGGCGGCGCGGGCGAGGTCGTCGACCACGGCGGCGGGCTTCCACGCCTCGCCCAGTGGCGCGGCACGCTCCGCCATCGAAACGAACCAGGCGTCGACGCGGCCCCGTCCCTTCTCCAGGGCGTTGGAACCGAGGCACGCCTCCTTGACCAGCTTGCCCAGGTCCCTGGCGTCGGCGCGCCCGAAGCCTTCGGGCCGCACCAGGCGTTCCCAGACCTGCGCCTCCACCTCCGGCAGCGGCCCGACGGGAACGCGAAAGCGCAGCTTCAGGCGGCGGGCGGTGCCGGGGACGCCCACGTCGTGCACCGCCGTGACCATCCAGCGCGCCGGCACGGAGTCCACGTCGGCCTCGATGCCGTCGCCGCGCACCCGGCCGGCGATCAGCCGCACTGCGTTGCGCCGGTCCGTCTCGTCCGGCGCGCCGGGGGTTTCGGGGATGATGTGGGAGTCCATCGTCGTCGTTCCTCTTGCCGCACCGGGACCGCGTCCACGGGCGCGGGCCGGCCGGCGACCCGCGAATCCGCTTATGTGATCCCGCCGCGGCGCCGATGCAACGCCGGTGGCGCCTCAGCCCGCCGTCACGTCGCGAAAGCGGCCGCCGCCGGCGAGGAAATCGGCGTAGGCCAGCGCCAGCCCGTCCCGCAGCGGCGTGCGCGCCCGCCAGCCGAGGGCGGCCAGGCGCGACACGTCCAGCCGCTTGCGCGGCGCGCCGTCGGGACGGCCGGTGTCATAGACGATGCGGCCGCGGTAGCCCACCACCTCCGCCACCGTTTCGGCGAAGGCACCGATGGCGATCTCCTCGCCGGTGCCGACGTTCAGGAACGCCTCGCCGGAATGGTGGCGCAGCACGAACGCGCAGGCGTCCGCCAGATCGTCCACGTACAGGAACTCCCGCAGGGGACGGCCGGTTCCCCACACCGTCACCTCCGCCGCGCCGGCCGTCTTCGCCTCGTGGAAGCGCCGGATCAGGGCCGCCGGCACATGGCTGTCGGTGGGGTGATAATTGTCGCCGGGGCCGTAGAGGTTGGTCGGCATGACCGCGACGAAGTCCCGCCCGTACTGGCGCCGGTAGGCCTGGCACAGCTTGATGCCGGCGATCTTGGCGATGGCGTACCACTCGTTGGTCGGTTCCAGCGGGCCGGTCAGCAGCGCGTCCTCGGTCATGGGCTGCGGCGCCAGACGCGGATAGATGCACGACGACCCGAGGAACAGCAGCTTGCCCACGTCCGCCAGATGGGCGCCGTGGATGATGTTGGTCTCGATGGCCAGATTGTCGCGCAGGAAATCGACGGGATAGGTGGCGTTGGCGTGGATGCCGCCGACCTTGGCGGCGGCCACCACCACCACGTCGGGCCGGTGCCGGTCCAGCCACGCCTCCACGTCCGCCTGGCGGGTCAGGTCCAGGTCGCGCCGCTCCGCGGTGAGGACCGCCGCCCCGTCCGCCTCCAGCCGGCGAACGATGGCCGAGCCCACCATCCCCCGGTGGCCGGCCACCCACACCCGCCGCCCCGTCAGGACGAACGGCTCCGCCGCATCAGTCGCTGTCGCCATAGCGTCTGGCCTCCCGTTTCATCAGGTCGAGGTCGGCGTCCACCATCTCGTGCACCAGGTCGTGGAAGGTGGTCCGGTGGTGCCAGCCCAGCCGCGTGCGCGCCTTCGTCGCGTCGCCCAGCAGCAGGTCCACTTCGGCGGGGCGGAAATAGCGCGGGTCGATCTCGACGAGAACCGCCCCGCTCGCCCCGTCGACTCCCTTCTCCGCCGTGCCGGTGCCGGTCCACACCAGGGTGCGACCGGTCCGGGCGAAGGCCAGTTCCACGAACTCCCGCACCGAATGGGTTTCGCCGGTGGCGAGGACGTAGTCGTCGGGCGCGTCCTGCTGCATCATCAGCCACATGCCCTCGACATAGTCGCGCGCGTGGCCCCAGTCGCGCCGGGCGTCCAGATTGCCGATGTAGAGCTTTTCCTGCCGGCCCAGGTGGATGTTGGCGACGGCGCGGGTGATCTTGCGCGTCACGAACGTCTCGCCGCGGATCGGGCTCTCATGGTTGAACAGGATGCCGTTGGAGGCGTGGAAGCCGTACGCCTCGCGGTAGTTCACCGTGATCCAGTAGGCGTACATCTTGGCCACGGCGTAGGGCGAGCGCGGGTGGAAGGGCGTCCGCTCCGTCTGCGGCACCTCCTGCGCCTTGCCGAACAGTTCGGAGGTGGACGCCTGATAGAACCGCACCCGGTCCTGCATCTTAAGGATGCGGATGGCCTCCAGCAGCCGCAGCGTGCCCAGGCCGTCGGCGTTGGCGGTGTACTCCGGCGTCTCGAAGCTGACCTGGACGTGGCTCTGCGCCGCCAGATTGTAGATCTCGTCCGGCTGTATGTCCTGCACCAGCCGGATCAGGTTGGTGGCATCGGTCAGATCACCGTAATGGAGGGTGAACCGCACCTCCGGCTCATGCCGGTCCTTGTAGAGATGGTCGACGCGTTCGGTGTTGAAGGACGAGGCGCGCCGCTTGACGCCGTGGACGTCGTAGCCGCGGGCCAGCAGGAATTCCGCCAGGTAGGCGCCGTCCTGACCGGTTACACCGGTGATCAATGCAATCTTGCTCACACGTGGCCTTCCCGGCTGGAACTGTGGGTTATCGTCTTCGGCACGCCCGCCGATCAGGACACCAGGGTGAGAGCGGGCAGCGCCCCCCGACCGGGTTCGGCGCCGCCCCCCGGAGCAGCGGGAATCGCCTGCGCCGGGTTGAGAACGCTGCCGAGCAGGGCGTCCATCGTTTCCGCCCAGGCGCGCACCGCCTTGATCGTGCGCACCGCGGTGGCCGGCGCCAGGCCGGCCGACGCCAGCAGATCCTTCGGCCTGGCGTTGCAGATGGTGTCGAAACGCATACCATAGGCCGCCAGAACCGGGTAACCCTCCGCCGCCAGAACCGGCATCGTCAGCATCGGCACGCCGCGCTGCCCGGCCAGCGCCACCAGGTCCACGAACGCCGGGTGGCGTCGCAAAGGACCGACCTCCCCGTCCTTGTCGCAGGACAACAGGACGACACGGGCGCGCGGCATCACCTCGGATGCGGTCTCGACGATGCGCCGGGCCGCGATGAGCGCCTCGCGATCCGCGGTCACCGGGACCAGGACGACCACGGACGCGGTGTCGACCAGTTCCCCAAGGGAACTTGCCTGCGCCCACGCCGCGAAGTAGCCCCAGACCTGGGCCCCGAAATCGGCGACCAGCGGCCGCCGGACACTCATCCACTTGATCATCGGGTCCCAGAACTCGGCCAGTCGCCCGGGTGTGGCGATCTGGGTTTCCCAATCCGGGGCGATCGAAAAGCTCTGCACGACACCCTTGTCGAAGAAGCGGCCCAGCTTGGGCTGCCGGTCGTATTCGACCGCCCTGACCTCGCCGAAAGTCTTGCCCGCGTACAGAACGCACATCTGGGCCAGGGTGCTCTTGCCGACACCACCCTTGTCGTTGGCAATGATGAGTCTGACCGTCATGATCTGCTCCCCTGCTGTCCCGGACGCCCCGATGAGATTAGGCTTTGACGACCCGCGAGCGGTCCGCCACACGGGCGGTTGCGTTGCGGGTGTCGACGACGAGGCGGCTGTGCGCCACCAGCGCCCCGTAGTCGATGCAGTCGTGGTCGGTGGAGATCAACGCCGCGTCGAAACCGCCGATCACCGCCGGATCCCAGTCGATCGACCGCCGTCCGGCCAGGTGCGGGTGCTCGCGCGTGGCCGGGATTTCCGGGGCGTAGGGATCGTAGTAGGCGACGGCGGCGCCCCGCTCCTCCAGAAGCTCGATCAGCTTGTAGGACGGGCTTTCCCGTGTGTCGTCGACGTTCTTCTTGTAGGCCAGGCCGATCACCAGAATGCGCGCACCGTTCAGGCCGCGCCCGAAGCGTTCGTCCAGGGCACGGGCCAGACGGTCGACGACCAGGCGCGGCATGGCCGTGTTGATCTCGCCCGCCAATTCGATGAACCGCGTGGTGATTTCGAACTCGCGCGCCTTCCAGGTCAGGTAGAACGGGTCGATCGGGATGCAGTGGCCGCCCAGCCCGGGACCGGGGTAGAAGGGCATGAAGCCGAAGGGCTTGGACCTGGCCGCCTCGATGACCTCCCAGATGTCGATCCCCATGGCGCCGTAGATCACCTTCAGCTCGTTCACCAGAGCGATGTTGACCGAGCGGAAGATGTTTTCGGTCAGTTTGACCGCCTCGGCGGTCTCGGTGGACGATACCGCCACCGTTCCCACCACCACCTGGTCGTAGAGGGCCCGCGCGATGCGCAACGCGTCCGCCCCGTCGCCGCCGACCACCTTGGGAATCTGCGCGGTGGCGAAGGCGGGATTGCCGGGGTCCTCGCGCTCGGGCGAGTAGGCGAGGAAGAAATCGATACCCGACCGCAGGCCGCCGCGCTCCAGGATCGGGCGCATCTCGCCGGTGGTCGTGCCGGGATAGGTGGTGGATTCCAGGACGATGAGCTGCCCGCGACGCAGATACCGGCCGATGGTCTCGGTCGTGTCCACGACATAGCTGATGTCGGGCTCACGATGCCGGGTCAGGGGCGTAGGGACGCAGATGACGATGGCGTCGACCTCGGCGAGGCGGGCGAACTCCGCGGTGGCGGCCAACCGACCTCCGGCCACCAGCCCGGCTATGGCGTCGCTCGGAATGTGACGGATGTAAGAACGCCCCTCGTTGAGCTGCGCCACCTTTGCGGGGTCCACATCGAAGCCGAGAACCCGAAAGCCCTTATCCGCCATGGTGAAGGCGAGCGGCAGCCCGACATACCCCATGCCGATGACGCCGATGACGGCCTGCCGCTCGGTCATCCGTCGAACAATGGCATCAACGTCGGGCGGTCCACCCGCCGGCCCGGATACCGTGCTCCCCATCATCCCGGTCCCCAGATTGCTGCAACCCCGATCGCGCACCATGGCTGCGAAAGGCCTCCGCCATCCTTAGCGCGGTTGCACATGGCCTGAAAGGGGAAATACACGGCGTTCGGCGACCGATGGAAAACCGGGCGGACCGCCGCACCCTCGGGCATCCGGGGAAAAGGGGACGGCCCCCGGGCCCGTCGCCCTCTCCCCGTCCCCCGGTGCGTCAGGTCAGGTGAACCTTCTGCATCAATTTGATGTTGAAGTAGCGTTCATCGGTCATGGAATCCGGAATCTTGCCGGCCCTGAAAGCATCGATCAGGCTGCGCACCGCTTCGCGAATGGTGCGCTTCGGCCGGAATCCAAGCTCCCTGGCGATCCGCTCCGAAGAAATGTGGTAGGACCGGTTGTCGTTCGTCGGCTCGACCACGATGCCGACCGCACCACCGGCTTCGTCACGCACCATCTCGGCGATTTCCATCACGGAGTGGTTTTCGTAACCGGCGTTGAAGGTCTTGCCGTCGATCTGCTCATCCGGCGCCGCAAGGCTGGTCAGGTACACGTCGACCATATCGAGGATGTTGATGTTCGGCCGCAGTTGACCGCCCCCGAACACGCGAATGGTGCCGTTGTTGACCGCATGGTTGGTCAGGATGTTGACCGTGAGGTCGAGGCGCAGACGCGGCGAGTAGCCACAGACCGTCGCCGGCCGGATGATCAGGGTGACGAAACCGGGCTCCCGCTCCTCCAACAGCTCCGTTTCACACAGAGCCTTGAACTTCGAGTAATCGGTCAGCGGTTCCAGAGGCAGATCCTCCGTCACATCGGCGACTTCCTTGATGCCGTAGACGGACGACGAGGAGGCGTAAATGAAGCGCTTCACGCCCGCCGCCTTGGAGGCGCGGACCAGCGGACGGAAGCAGTCGTAGTTGATCGACTTGCCGAGGCCGGGATCAAGCTCGAAGGACGGATCATTGGAGATGCACGCGAGATGGATGACCGCGTCGGCGCCGTCGAGGGCTTGCCTGACGATTTCCGGATCCCGCATGTCGCCCTTCACCTCGGTCAGGCGAGGGTTGTCGCGGACCGCGGCCAGCGGCTCGCCGCCATAAAGATACAGGTCCAGGACCGTAACCGCGTAGCCGGCATCCAGCAGCGCCGGAACCAGCATGGATCCGACGTAGCCGGCGCCACCCGTCACCATGACACGGTCGATCGCAGGGTTCTTCATGAACACATCTCCATCAATGATTCAGATCAGCCGTTCAGCGGCCGGTTATTCGGCGGCGGTCTCGGCGAGCGTCGGCGCCGTCGCCGTGCCCCACCCCATGGCAAGATCGAGCAACGCGTGCAGCATCGATGTATGTGCCAACTCGACGAAGCCGTATTCGAAGGATTCGATGTACACGTTGATGTCACCGGCGCGACGCAGCGGGTTGTCGGGGGCGAAGCCGCTCAGCGTCACCACCTCGCAACCGATGGCGCGCGCGGCGCAAACACCGTTGAGAATGTTGGCCGAGCGCCCGGAGCTGCTGATCGCCACCAGCACGTCGCCACGGCGTCCGTGATAATCGATCTGCTTGGCGAACACATGCTCATAGCCGTAGTCGTTGCCGAGGCATGTCAGCATTGCCCCGTCATTGAACGCCATGGAGCGAATGCCCCCGTTCTTGCTGTAGTCGACGGCATGGTGCGAACAGATCCCGGCGCTGCCACCGTTGCCGATGAACATCACCTTGTTGCCGGCCGCATGGGCGGAGCGCACGGCCGTTTCCATCCGCACGAACGCATCGGACAGGGACATGGCTGCACCGGCGGCATCCGTCACCGCCGCCTGCACCGTCAGCCGATGCAGGGTGGAGAAGTAACGGTCGATGATCTGAGGGTTCATCCCGGTTTCTTTCTCACGTCAGGGGGGCGGCCCGGCCGGCCGGAGCGGATTTTATTTCAGCATCGCCGTGATCGTCTTGACGACGCCGGCACGGTCGACCGATTTGCGGTGCCCGACGATGCCCACCTTGAGCGCGCCGACGGCGTTGCCGACGAAGCCGACGCTGTCCAGGTCCGCCCCGGTGGCCGCGAGCGGCGAGGTGACGGCCAGAAAGGCGTCACCGGCCCCCATGGTGTCGACGACGGAGCGGGTGAAAGCCGGTATCCGTCCGAGCCCGCGGTTGCGGTCGTAGGACAGGCATCCGTTCGGGCCATGGGTGATCATGAAGCGGGGGCAGTCGATCGTCCCGGCGAGGCCGTCGACGATGATCTCCTCGAGCGGCTGATGGCGCACGCCGGCCGCCATGCGCGCTTCGGGTGCGTCGATGCAGATGTAATCGGCGCGCGGATAGCGGGTGATCAGATTGAAGCCGGTGTTGGCGCTGTTGGTCTGCGCGTTGACGGCAAGGAACGGGGCCTTCCGGCACAGCAGATCGATCGTCGGCCGGTTGATCATGCCGTGGCCGAAGTCGGTCACGACGATGACGTCGTAGCTGCCGAGGCGGTCACCCAGCCAATGGTTGAGCTGACGCGCCGCATCGGAATCGAGGGGCGTGTCGTTGATGAAACAGACCTCGAACAGCTTGCGCGTATAGGCCGGGTCGACCATCCGGCATTTGCGCGTGGTCGGGGCATCGGCGCGATGGATGGCGTGCAACGTCACGTTCGACTTGAGCGACGACCGTATCAGGTCCTCACGGCTGTCATGGTCGCCCAGGACCGTGACCACGTCGACCTCGCGGCAGAAATCGGCGGCCGTGTTCGCCGCCGCGATGACGCCGCCGCAGAACACCTCGGTGTTGACGTAGCGGGTCGCGATGATGTGTTCCTTGGCCGATTTCCCCATCGGTTCGACGTACTGGTACTCGTCGAGGATGGTGTCGCCGACGAAGAGAACGCGCATGCCGGCGATGCGGTCGATCAGCCCCGTGAGCTGGTCGAGCATGCCGGATTGGCGGCGCTCCGCCAGATACTCCTGCAGATCCGGCGGGTAGATGCTGAAATGCCGGTTGAGAAGGGTCGAGGAGCTGAAGGTGATGTCGTCGGTGAAGACGAGACGGCCGCCGTGGCGTTCGACCGCCTGGCGCTCGCTGACGATGCGGCCGGTCACGTCCTGTTCGGGTCGCATGTACTCCGACCCCTTCACGTACACCGACGGCCTGAGCGCCTCGATGACGGCCTCAGCACCGGGGTTGCGCGAGATCGCAACGTAATCGACGATGCTCAGCGCGGCGAGCATTTCGGCCCGCAGTGCCTCGGTGAACACCGGGCGCCCCGGTCCCTTGTTGACGAACTGGTCGGCGCTGATGGTGACCATCAGAACGTCGCCGTTGTTCTTGGCTTCGGTGAGATGACGGACATGGCCGAGATGCAGCAGGTCAAACACCCCATGCGCCAGAACCACCTGAAAGCCGCTGGTGCGCAGCTTGTGGGCGATGTCCGCCAACTCCGCAATCGACCGGACCTTGCCGTGATTGGGCAGGTCTATCGGGGTTCCCGGGGCCTCCGCCGGCTCAGCGGCCGCCTGAAGGTGGCTGTCCGTCTGCATTCGTGTCCACCGTTTCAACGAAGTGGTCGTTAGAAATATTACCCACGCGGAGTCAGGTAACGGAACCAATCGGCCGTTGCCTGTGAAATCTTCTCCGGTGTCCAGACGGGCGCGTCCCGCCAGTATTCAATATTTTCCAGCATCCGGGCGACGCCTTCTTCGATGGAAACCCTGGGCGTCCATCCCACCTGTTCGCCGATCTTGGCGATGTCGGCGAAGGTCATGTCCGGTTCGCCGGGGCGCTTGGGAATGTGGACGACCTCACCGGCGCCGAGGAGACGGACGACCTCGTTGATCGTCACCGGCCGGCCGCTGCCGACGTTGTAGACCTCGCCCGGCCGGCCGCGCTCGGCGGCGGCGATCAGAGACTCGGCAGCATCACTGACGTACGTGAAATCGCGCGACTGCTCGCCGTCGCCAACCACCGTCAGCGGCTTGCCCGCCAGCAACTGGGCCAGGAACACGCCGAACACTGCGCCGTAAGCCCCGGTCGTGCGCGCCCGCGGACCGTAGATGTTGAAGAACCGGACGGAGACGACCGGCAGGTCATAGACCTGCGCCCAGTGCAACGCCATCTCCTCGCCCATCCATTTGGTCAGGGCGTAGGGATAGCGCGGATCGCGCGGCGACGTTTCAGGCGTGGGGTACACATCCGGAATGCCGTAACAGGACGATGATGCCACGTACACGATGCGTCCGACGCCGGCGGCTCGGGAGGCCTCCAGCATCGTGAAGGTTCCATGAACATTGGCGTGGTAATAGGCGTCGGGGCGCTGAATGGACGGCACGATGTCGGCCAGTGCGGCGAGATGGAACACCCGTTCCGCCCCCGATATGGCGCGATCCATGGTTGCCCGGTCGGCCACATCGCCTTCCACGAGACTCACCCGGTCGTTTCCCCGTAGATGCTCAAGGTTCCGCGGGTGACCACTGGCGAAGTTGTCGACGATTCGAACCGTACGCCCAAGCGCCAGCAGAGCGTCCACAAGATGGCTGCCAATGAATCCGGCACCACCGGTAACCACATCAACACCCATGCCCTTTCAGCCTCCCTTCCGATCCTGCGCCTCCGGGACCGCGCGGGCACCAGGACGACTCCATCTCATTGTTAACTAAAGACACAATGCCATCTGAAAGCGAGGCGAATACTATGTTTACAAATGAAGATTGTCTCCGGCGCAAGGCAGAAAAGCCTGCAAACAGGCGATCCCTCTCCGCGCACCACTCCCTCGACGCCAACCACGGACTTACGTTCGGCCGGTGCCTCGCTATTGCAGCATATGCTCTATGTGTTAGAAGGATAATGCTGAAAAATCCAGAGGTAATTCTTATAAACCGCAGCCGACCTGCCGGGGCGCATCGGGCAGCCGGCACGACGCGGCAACCCGGCGCCCGAGGAATCCGATGTCGTGCTGACGCTGATCGTTCCCACCTACAACCGGCCCGAACTGCTGGCACGGCTGCTGCGCCATCTCGCCGCAGAATCCATCTCCTGGCCGGTGGTGGTCATGGACTCCAGCCGTCCGGATGCGGCGGCGGCGAACCGCGCCGGGCTGACCGGCACGGGGTTGGACATCGACCACATCGTCCTGCCCGGATCGACCACGCCGTTCGACAAGTTCCGAGACGGATTCGCCCGGGTACGGACCCCCTACGCCGTACTGTGCGCGGACGATGACGTGGTGATTCCCGCCGCACTCGGTGAATGCGTGCGCTTCCTCGAGGAGCATCCGTCGTTCGCCGCCGCCCACGGCCTGTACTACACCTTCCTCGACGAACGGCGCCTGGCCGGCCCGGTCCGCCATTACGGCGACGGTTGGCACCGGGTGCCCGCCGACCGACGGTCGGTGCTGGTGCAGAACGTCTGCTGGCAATCGCCTTCACTGGCCGCGCCGGAGCCGGCGCAGCGGCTTGCCGACCTGTTCCGGCGGTACGAGGCGCTGACCTACGCCGTTATGCGCACGGAGATCGCCCGCACGGCATTCGACCTGGCGCGCCTCCCCCGCAGCGTGATGTTCCGCGAGCTGGTCAGTTCCGCCATCCCCGTGATCCACGGCAAGGTGGCCCGCCTGCCGCGTCTCTACTGCGGCCGCAGCACCGAGGTGCTGACCACCTACGAGAGCTGGCACCCCGTCGAATGGCTGTCGCGATCGCCGGAAGCGCTGGTGCGCGATGGCGCGCGGGCACGGCAGGTCCTGGGGGCGGTCCTGGCCTCCGCCACCGGGCTCGCGGCGGCGGAGGCCGCACGCACCGTCGACCTTTGCCTCCTGCGCTATCTGGCCGGCAACCTGACCCCCGGGTTGGTCGACGTGTTGCTCGACGGCGCGCTTGCCGGCCGCACGGACGACGAGGTGCGGCAGGCCGCCTGGGCGCAGGCTCACGCCGCCCCGCCGCCGCCCGCGGCGGGACTGCCGCTCCTGCCGCCGGAAGCCGGCCCGCCCGCTCCCGGCGAGCGCGTCGAGAGGGTCGTCCGCCACGGGGCCGTCCCCTTGACCATACGCCTGCAACCCGGCTTCCTGCGCGCAGGACCACCGGAGGAGGTCGTGATCGACGACGACGCCTGCGCCGAGGTCGTTCGCAGCCTCGCCGGGTGCCTGTGACGGCCGGCTTTTCCCGGCACCCATCCCATCGGTCCGGATACGCCATGCCAACCCGCTGCACCGTCACTCTGGCCATGCCCAATCACAACCACGCCCGCCACCTGCCGCAGGCGCTGGCGGGGCTGAACGGGCAGTCGCGGCCGGCCGACGCGATTCTCGTCGTCGACGACGCGTCCACCGACGACAGCGTCGCGATCCTGGAGGATGCCGCATCGCGGAACCCCCGCCTGCGCCTGCTGCGCCACGCGGAAAACCGCGGCGCGGTCGCTGCCTGCGCGACGCTGCTCGACGCCGTGCAGACCGACTGCGTCGCCTGGACGGCGGCGGACGACCAGCTCATGCCCGCCTTCCTCGAACGCTCCATGGCGGTGTTGGAACGCCACCCCGATGCCGCCATGTGCTGCTCGGAACTGGTCGTGCTCGAGGCCGACGGGACGCTGCGCAACGCCGCCCGCGACGACCCCGACCGGTTCAGCCTGCTCGGCCTGCCGGAGGTGCTGGAGGCCGGGGCTCTGCCGGCGCTGTTCCGCCGACGCTTTCTGTCGATCGCCAGCAACACCGTGGTCGTGCGCACCGAGGCCCTGCGCAGGGTTGGCGGATTCCCGGCGGCGCTGCGCTGGCATGCGGATTGGTTCGCGTTCCATGCCGTCGCCCTGCGCTTCGGCCTGTGCCCGATTCCGGAACCGCTGACCCTGTTCCGCAGCGATGCCGCCGGCTACTCCGCGGCGGGCATGGCCGACCGCCGCCGCCAGCGACTCGTCCTGCGTGCGCTCGCCGATCTATTGAAACGGCCGGAGCACCGCGACGTCCTGGACGCCGTGCGCTCCGCCCCCGGGCTGCTCAGCACATTCGGTCGCAGCCCCCTGGACGCCCTGTGGACCGTACCGCGGCACTGGGACATTGCGGTGCCGTACGCCCGATGGCTGGCCCGGCGCGGTCGAACGCCGATGGTCGCCCTTGACGCCCCAAGATGACGAGTGGCTTATAACTTCCGACAGTCTTTGCCACCACCGCCGCCAGCCAGGGAGACAATGCGAGATGACGGGCAGAGTCCTGGTGACCGGTGCCAGCGGCTTTCTCGGGCGTCACTGCGTGTCCCGGCTGGTGCAGGACGGATTCGATGTCCACGCCGTGGCCCGCACACCGGCGGAGGGTGTGGCGGACTGCCGCTGGCACGCTGCGAATCTGCTCGACACCGGTGCGGTGCGCGACCTGGTTGCCCGGGTGGCGCCGACCCATGTCCTGCATCTCGCCTGGATCGCCACGCCGGGAGTCTTCTGGACAAGCCCGCAGAACCTCGACTGGCTGGCGGCCGGCACGGTGCTTGCGCAGGCGTTCGGCGCAGCCGGCGGAAAGCGGTTCGTCGGGGTGGGCAGCTGCGCCGAATACGACTGGTCCTGCGGCCTGTGCCGGGAATCGGCAACGCCCCTGCACCCGGCGACCCCCTACGGCGCCGCCAAGGTGGCCATGTCGGCCGCGCTCGACGCCGCCGCGGCCCTGTACGGATTCGAACGCGCCTGGGTGCGCCTGTTCTTTCCCTATGGCCCGGACGAACCGGACGGCAAGCTGATTCCCGGCGTCATCGACGCGCTGCTCGCCGGCCGGCCGGCCGAGGTCTCGCACGGCCGGCAGATCCGTGATTTCGTCTACGTCGATGATGCCGCCGACGCCCTCGCCGCGCTGGTGCGCGGCACCGCCACCGGCGCCTTCAATCTCGCATCCGGAGACCCTGTCCGCCTGCGCGACGTGGTCGGCACCGTCGCCGCGCAGCTCGGCGGCGAACACCTCGTCCGCTACGGCCATCGCCAGCCGCAGAAGGGCGAGCCGACGCTGCTGTGCGCGGACATCAGCCGCCTGTGCGAGGCCACCGGCTGGCGGCCGACGGTCACCCTGCCGGACGGCATCGCCCGCACCATCGATCATCGGCGCCGCCGCGCCCGCCCCACCCCCGCCGCAGCCCCTTAGGATTCCCATACATGCGCCTGACCATCGACACCGATGCCAAGATCCTGACCGTCGACGAGGCCGGCGAGCGCCGCGACGTCGACCTCTACGGCCAGGAAGCCTTCGACCTGCTGGCACTCCAGTGGCTGAAGACGAGCTGGAACCGCAAGTATTCGTACACCTTCAGCTGGATGGGCCGTCCCATCATCCAGCACCCCGACGACATGGCACGGGTCCAGGAGGTCATCTACGCGCTCAAGCCCGATGTCATCATCGAAACCGGTGTGGCGCACGGCGGCTCCCTGGTCTTCTCCGCCAGCATCCTCAAGCTGATCGGCAAGGGACGCGTCGTCGGCGTCGACATCGAGATCCGCCCCCACAACCGCAAGGCCATCGAGGCGCACGAGCTGGCGCCGATGATCACCCTGATCGAAGGCGACTCCGTGGCACCGCAGGTGGTGGCGCAGGCAACCGCGGGCATCGGGCCCGACGATACGGTCCTGGTCTTCCTCGATTCCAACCACAGCTACGCCCACGTCCTGGCGGAGCTGGAGGCCTATCACCACATCGTCACCCCCGGCTCGTACATCGTCGCCACCGACGGTCTGATGCGGGACCTGTGGGACGTGCCGCGTGGCGACCCCTCCTGGCGGCATGACAATCCCGCGGCCGCAGCCGAGGCGTTCGCCGCCCGCCATCCCGATTTCGTCATCGAAACGCCCCCCTGGCCCTTCAACGAGAGCCCGCTGGACCAGCCGGTCACCGCGTGGCCGAACGCCTGGCTCAAGCGCCTGCGCTGAGCGGCCGGTCATGGCAGCCACGCCCGGCGAAAGCCTCCGCGGCTGGGTGGAACGGATGCGCCGCCGGGCGAGCGCATCCGGGCGCACCGCCGCGCCGCCGCCCCCGCCGGCGGCCGCGCCCCATACCGACGCCTTGCGCCGGCTTGCCTGCGAAGCGTTGGCCGGACGGATCGCGGCCGAGGAAGCGCTGGAGGCCCTGCAACTCGATCACGACCGGGCGCTCGACCGCATCGCCCGCCTTGAGGAGCGGCTGGCGAGGGCGGATGTCCAACCACCGGATAATCCGATATGATCGTGGACCGCCCCCGCCCCCGGGCCACCGGTCATTTCGGCGGCCTGTTCGGCGAACGCCTGGCCGGCTGGGCCTTCGATCCGGCACAGCCGGACCAACGGGTCGTGGTCGATCTGCTGGTCGACGGCCGCCCTCTGTGTTCGATCACGGCCGACCGGTTCCGGCCCGACCTGGCCGAAAACGGGATCGGCGACGGCGCCCACAGCTTCGAGACCGACCTGCCGGTGGACCGGATCGACGGCGCCGAACACGAGATCGCCGCATTCGTCCGCGGCTGCGACACGCCCCTGCCGGGAAGCCTTCAACGCGTGCGGTTCGATCGATCACTCCGGTACCGCGGGTCCCTGGATGTGGTCCGCGACGGCGTCGCCCACGGCTGGGCCCTGGACCGGCGGTCCGTTGACGACAAGGTCGTCGTGGCGCTTTACGCCGACGGCGACGAGGTGGCCCGCGGCTACGCCCGGCACTTCCGCATGGACCTGAACCGCAATCGCATCGGCTATGGCTTCCATGGCTTCGCCATTCCGTTGCCGGCGGCACTGCTGGATGGGCAGGCCCGCACGCTGGGTGCGTTCGTTGCCGGAACCGACATCCTGATCGGCGGGCGCACCCTTGCCCTGCGTGGTGCCAACGCTCCGTAGACAGCGTCGTCGCGGCCGACACCGCAAACCCGGCATCACGCCGGCGGCATCAGATCGGTGCCGCCGGCATGCCCCGTCGAGCAATGCAGGTCATTGATCCGCCGGGTCGATGACCGCGACATCGGGGATGGGCACGATGAAACGCCCTCCCCATTGCGCGATGCCGGCCATCTGCGCGACGATCTCGTCCTTGAGGTTCCAGGGCAGAATCAGCACATAGTCCGGCCGGGCCTCGGCGATCGCCTCGGGTGCAAGAATGGGAATAGCGGTGCCCGGCAGATAGAGACCCTGCTTCTGCGGGCTGCGATCGACCGTGAAATCGATGAAGTCCCGGCCGATTCCGCAATAGTTCAGAAGGGTGTTGCCCTTGGCCGGAGCGCCGTAGCCGGCGATGCGCGCTCCCGCGTCCTTCAGCGCAATCAGTTCCGACAGCAGTCGCCGCTTCGTCCGGCGGACCTCTTCGGCGAACCCGTCATAGGGCGCGGAGGTGTCCAATCCGGCGGACCGTTCCTGCACCCGCACGGCGCGCAGGGATGCCGATGCCTCCGGCACCGCTCCGGCATGGCCGGCGAACAGGCGCAGCGACCCGCCATGGGTGGCAAGTTCCTCCACGTCGAAGGCCGCCAGCCCGTGGCGGGCCAGCAGGTTCTCCACCGCAAGCAGCGACAGGTAGGAATAGTGTTCGTGATAGATGGTGTCGAACTGCCGGCCAGCGATGAGGCGCAGCAGGTGGGGAAACTCGAAGGTGACGACGCCGGACGGCTTCAGCAGGATGGCGAAGCCGGCCAGGAAGTCGTTGGGATCGGGGACGTGCGCCAGAACGTTGTTGGCGGCCATCAGGTCGGCGGCAAGGCCGTCGGCCACCATGTCGCGGGCGGTTTCGGCGCCGAAAAACCGCACGACGCTGCGAATGCCGTGGTTGCGCTCGGCCGCCGCCGCGACGTTGGCGCACGGCTCCACGCCGAAGACCGGGACACCGCGCGCCTTGAAGTACCGCAGCAGGTAACCGTCGTTGCTTGCCACTTCGACGACCAGGTTCTCCGACCCGATGCCGAACCGCTCGACCATCGCCTGCGTATAGGCTTCGGCGTGGCGCAGCCAACTGGTCGAATAGGAGGAAAAATAGGCGTAGTCGTCGGTGAACAGATGCTCCGGCGCCCGGAAATCGCGGAGCTGGACCAGATGGCAGGAATCGCAAACATAGGCGTGGAGCGGAAAGAACGGCTCCGGTTCGGTCAGCTCTCCGGCACGGCGGAAGGCATTGGACACCGGCGTCGAACCGAGATCGGCAAAGCTGCGCGTCAGTGGCGCGCCGCAGGCGCGGCAGGCCGGCGGGGGGGATGCGTTACTGATCATCCATGAACTCCTCGATTTGCCGCCGGGTGACGGCGCGCATGTCCTCACCGCGATGCCGGGCGCGATACCACTCGACGGTACGGGCCAGCGCGGTATCCAGCGTCCAGCGCGGGCGCCAGCCCAGCTCGCCGTGGGCCAGGGTGCTGTCCAGCATCAGCAGCCGGGCCTCGTACGGTCGGGCACCGTCCTCCGGCTCCCAGCGCGCTCCGTCACCCCAGTGCAGCGCCAGACGGTCGGCCACCCACGACACCGGCCGCGCGTCCTCGGTCCGCGGCCCGAAGTTCCATCCCTTCGCGAAGGCGTTCGCCGCATCGGCGTCGGCAGCGATCAGCCGTTCGGCGATCGTGAGGCAGCCGGCGGCCATCTCCAGAACGTGCTGCCAGGGACGCACCGCCATGGGGTTGCGCAGGACCAGCGGACGGCCGCCGGTGAAGGCGCGGATGGCGTCGGGCACCAGCCGGTCCTCCGCCCAGTCACCGCCGCCGATGACATTGCCGGCGCGCACGGTGGCCACCGGCAGCCGGCGCGCCGACTCGAAATAGCTCTTCCGGTAGGCGTCCACCGCCATCTCGCAGCAGGCCTTGCTGACGCCGTAGGGTTCCCGTCCGCCCAGAGCGTCGGTTTCGCGGTAGGGCCACGCCCATTCCCGGTTGTCATAGACCTTATCCGTCGTCACCACGACGGCGGCCTGCACCGCCGGGCAGAGGCGGATCGCCTCCAGCAGGTGAACCGTGCCCATCACGTTGGTGGCGAACGTGTCCACCGGTTCGGCGAAGGCGCGCCGCACCAGCGGCTGGGCGGCCAGGTGCAGCACCACGTCGGGTTCGGCCGCGGCCAGCGCCGACGCCAGGGCCGCCCCGTCGCGGATGTCGCCGAAGCCGCCGTCCACCAGGCCGGCAACACCGGTGAGGTCGTGCAGATTAGGCTCGCCGGGCGGCGCCAGCGCATAGCCCGCCACGTGCGCCCCCATGCCGACCAGCAGGTGAACCAGCCAGCCGCCGACGAAGCCACTGTGGCCGGTGAGAAAGACACGCCGGCCACGCCACAGGTCCGGGTTGATCGTCATCCCGGTCACCACAGCCGCCAGGGGGCGCTGCCGCTTGCCCACAGCTCGTTGAGAAGCTGCATCTCGCGGTAGGTGTCCATGCACTGCCAGAAGCCGTGATGGCGGTAGACGGACAGTTCGCCGCGTTCGGCAAGCCGCTCCAGCACGCCGTCCTCCAGCGCCGGGTTCGCCGCCGGGTCGACGTCGGCGAACGCCTCCTTCTCGAAGACGAAGAAACCGCCGTTGATCCAGCCGTCGTCCACCTGCGGCTTCTCACGGAAGCTGTGGACGATGTCGCCGCTGAGGCCAAGCTCGCCGAACCGCGAGGACGGATGAACGGCGGTCACCGTCGCCATGCGTCCCATGCGGCGGTGGTGGGCGATCAGCGCGTCGACGTCGACGTCGGCGACGCCGTCGCCGTAGGTGGCCAGGAACGTGTTGCCCCGCACGTGGCGCAGGGCCCGGACGATGCGCCGGCCGGTCATGCTTTCCGCGCCGGTTTCCGCCAGCACGACACGCCAGTCCAGCTGTTCGTCGTGGGGCTCCAGGTTGACGATGTTGTTGGCGCCGAGGTCGATCACCAGGTCATGGCAACGGCGGTTGTAGTTCAGGAAGAAGTCCCGGATCGAATCGCCTTTGTAGCCGAGGCACAGGACGAAACTGCGGACGCCGAAATGGCGGTAATGCCGCATGATGTGCCACAGGATGGGCCGGCCGCCGATGTCCACCATCGGCTTCGGCCGGAACTCCGTCTCCTCACGAAGGCGGGTGCCAAGGCCACCGCAGAGGATGACGGCTTCGAACTCGGTGGATGCGGTCATGGCGGTTCCTCTCGACCGGTGGGTTGACGATCAGGCGGCATGCCGGGGCGGTCCGGCGGCGGCAGCCGCAACCCCGTCGACAAACCGTTCGAAATCCGGCAGACGGCGTTCCCGGGGAAGGCCGTAGCCCTGGGTGATGCGTTCGTGGTCGTAGACGCGGGCCAGCACATCGGCATGCCGGGGCTCGCCGACGGCGGCGATCAGGTCGGCGGCGGCGGCGGGCGGGATCGGTTCGCCGGCCACCCGGCAGCGAATCGCGGTGCGCAGCGCGGCCGTGCCGGGCAGGTTGCCTTCTCCGGCGATGATCCGTCGCAGCGGCAGCGGCAGGGGAGTCCGGCCCGGCGCATCCGGCGCCCAGGCGTCCTCCACCATGCGGGCGATGAACGGTTCGAAGGGCGGCAGCGCCGGCGCGCCGCTCCGTGCGGCCACCGCGGCGCGATGGGCGTACATCGCCTCCAGCGCATCGGCACGCTCCGGAACCTCCAGGCTCCGGATGATGGCATCCACATGCCTGCGGTCCGCCGGCCGGTCGGCAAGCCAGCGGTCGATCTGTTCGTCAAGGAGGTGCGGCACCCACGACGTTTCGCCGGTCGATGCCGGCCTGGCGGCGGCGTGCAGGCGTTGCCGGTCCGGAACCACCGGCGCGATCGCGATGTCGACGAACGGTTCGAAACCGGGCAAGGACACGTTACGCCACCAGTCGCTGCCGGGAGCGCGCAGAAGATCATGCACCGCCCGGCAGGCATCGGCGGCCTGCGGATCGGGCAGGGCCGCACACAGGGCCCGTGCCGCTTCCGGAGCGTCGATGCCCGCGGCGAACGCGGACAGAGCCTGCCGGTAGGGCACAAGGACGGGATGCCATGCGGGAAGGGGACCGGCCGGTTCCGCCGCCGCCGGCGTGTCAGCGGGCCCCGCCGGGGCGGGCGGCGCGCCGGAAACCAGGGTGGCGGCGAGGGCCGCGAAGGCGGTGGCAGCCCGCTCCCGGTCCAGGCGCCGGCAAGCCCAGTGCAGACCGGCGTCCGCCACGCGCCGGCACCGCACCGGGTTGTGCAGCAGGTCGAGCATGCGTCCGGCAAAAGCGGCCGGATCGTCGGTCCCGGCGATGTCCGGCGGCGGGTCGGCCGCCGCAAAGGCCCCCGGCGTTGCCACCACGGGGCGGCCATACGCCAGGGCCCGCAGCAGCGCGGGCGCCACCGCCACACCGCCGGCACACGGCACCACGACCAGGCGGGCCGCAGCGTAGAGGCGCTCGGGCCGAGACGGCCGCGCGATGCACAGGACACGGTCATCGGCCGGACCGGGCGCTTCCGCCACGTTGACCAGCACGACGCTCAGAGCCCGGCCGCCGAGGTGCCCGGCCACCACGCTCTCCAGGAACCAGCGCAGTCCCGCCGGTGTGCCCGCCGCGCCGTCGTTGACCGCCAGCACCAGCGGACCGCACGGGTCCCCCTCGCCGGTCCAGCCGCAGTCCCGCAGCAGCGTGCCGAGATCCGCGCCGTCGGCCAGGAGGTCCCAGCCCGCCGGCGCCGGAGGGTCGACGGGCGGAAGGGCCAGGAACGGCACTTCGACGATCTTCTGCCTCAGGAAGGCGCCGTGTTCGGGTTCGGTCACCAGCACTGCGGCGCTGGCGCGCAACCGTCCGGCGTCGCGGTCGATGAACGTGCGGTATGCCGCCGCATCACCGTGCACCGCCGGATCATAGCGGTGGAACGCCCCGGCCTCGACGACCCGCGCGCGATCGGCAAGCCCGAGACGGCCGAGCAACGCGCCGGCATCCGCATCGTCCGTCAGCACCAGGCGGATGTCCGCCGCCGCCAGTTCCGCCGCCATGCCGCGCGGCCATCCGGCTCCGGTGATCCCGAACCGGATGCGGCGCTTGGCCGCGTCGTCTCCCACCCGCCAGCAGGCAGCGAAGGGGAAGGCGTCGGCAATCGCGTCGACCGGAGCGTCGTCCGCCCCGACGAAGACGCCGTACAGCCGCCAGCCGCCCCGTGCCAGCAACGCGATGCGCTGGCGCAGCGGTGCGGCGCCGAGAGGATCGAGGGAGGCCGTGCGCCCGACCACCAGCGCCGCCGGGGCCGCCCCGCCGTCGAGCCGCGGCGCACGGTCCTGCAGCAGATGGCGCAGCGCCTCCTGCGGATCGTGGGCCCGCCGCCAGCCGGGGGCGTTCGCCCGGGCGGCCGCGGTCAGTTCCGGCAACCGGCCGAGGGCCCGGCGGACCGCATCGGCGAAACGGTCCGCCCGATCGGCCCGCACGGCCCCGTCGCCGGCGCGGTCGGCCATCCAGGTCCCGGCGGCCAGCACCATCGGCTTGCCGAGCGCCGCCGCCTCGATGAACGGCGCCGGCGCCGTGCGCCGGGCGGCCTGCGGCGGGTCGGGCAGCAGCAGCAGGTCGGCCTCGGCCAGATGGGTGTAGCGCCACAATGGGCTCGGCCGTCCGGTCAGCACGGTCACACGATTGCGCGGATAGGCCAGGAGGCGGTCCAGGGCGGCGCGCACCTCCGGGGCGGGGACCGGCGGAAGCTCGGCAAGGATGGTCAGCACCGCCCGACCGGCGTCGATGACGCTGAGCCATAAGGCATCGACCAGATCGGGCAGAAGCGTGAAACCGCCCTTTGCGTCCGCGCTTCCCGCGAACAGCAGCCGCACCGGTCCGGGCCCCGGCCCGCCGGCGTCGGGAAACGGCAGGTGGCGCAGCGGCAAAGGCCGCGGGCAGACCGCGACGGGCAAGCCGGCGAAGGATCGCCACCGTTCCGCCAGGGCATCGGTGTCGGCGTGGAACAGAATGCGCCCTCCCGCCAGGCCGCGCAGGCAGCCCAGTGCCGAAGTCCACCGCGCCTGCTCGCCGCACGGGAAGGAGTCGGGATCAGCCGATTGGATCAGGCGGACGGTCGGACGTCGCCCGGCCGGCGTGGCCGCGGTGCGATGCAGAAGGCGGGCCAGGCCGGCCGCGTCGAGACCGCGGGGGAACACCAGGTCGTCCTGCGGTCCGGCAGGGAGAACGGTCGCGTCCGACCGGGGCATCACCCGCAGGGGGCCGTCGGTCCCGGCCCGGCAGGCGGCATGGGCGAGCACCACCGCGGGAATGCCCGCCGCGGCCGCGGCATGGCCGAACAGGACGGACGGCGCGGGTTCATCCGCAGATCGCAGGTCCGGATCGACAAGGAGCACGCGCTGCATCATCGTCCCCACATCGCTGCCCCGCTTGCCGGCAACGGGTGTTCCTTTGCCGTCCCGGCAGCGTGTGCGGACGCGAAGCACACGGGACACGCCGGAACCGTCGCCATTTTCAAACCCGTCAGGGCGCGCGCAACGGTGCCGAGCGGCCCTCGCGCCGTCCGAGCTGTATGAAATGGACGAAACCGGAGGCGATGTGACCGTCGTGCACGGCGGCGGCCACGTCGGGATAGAGACGCAGGTAGGCGTCCTCGTCGAACGCCTGCAGCGTGGGAATGCCGGCGTGCGGTGCGGCGATGGCCACCGGCGCCCCGTCGGCCGCCGCGCCGGTCGGCCGCCCCTCGGCATAGCCGTGCAGAACATAGTGGGCGTAGCCATCGTCGAATTCCCCGCGGTCGACCGCCGCGGCCACGTCGGGGTTGGCACGCCGGTAGGCCGTCTCGTCGAAGCGCTCCCGGGGCAGCGGTCCCGAAGCGGCCGCCGCCGGGGCTGCCGCCGGTTGTGGTTCCGGTTCGGGGGCGGAGCCGGGTTCGGGGGCGGGTTCGGGGGCGGGTCGGGAGACCGGTTCGGCCTTCGGGACCGCGGCGGGCTCGCCGACGGCGGCATCGAGAACGGCCAGCGTCGCGGCGAACCAACCGTCCACCGCCTTGATGGTGCGTGCCACCGCCGTCATGGGCAGCCCCGTGCGCTCCGCCAGGTCGGCGGGGTCGCTGCCGGCGATGGCGTCGAAATCCATGCCGAGCGCGGCGAGCGCCGGATAGGCTTCCCGCGTCATGGTGGGCAGCACCCGCAGGGCGGCCCCGGCGTCTCGGCCCGATTGGATCAGCGCGCTGCACGCCGCAACGCCCCTGAGAAAGCCCACTTCCCCGTCCTTGTCGCAGGCCAGCAGCGCGAGGCGGACACCCGGCAACAGCCGCGGCGCGCTGTCGACGATCCGTTGCGCGCCGGCCAGCGCCTCCAGGTCGGCGGTGACGGGGACCAGCACGGTGACCGGAACCGTGGGGCACAGGCGGGCCAGCATCACATCCTCAGCCCATGATGCGAACTGGCTCCACGCCTGTGCGCCGAAATCCACGACCAGCGGCTCGGCATCCGTCAGCCAGGCGATCATCGGGTCCCAGGCCTGCACACTCTGTGCACGGGCGTCCTGCGCCATGCCGACCACGGACGGCAGCGGGACCGATACCACCCGCCCGGCACCCAGGATGCGCGGCAGCCGGCCGTTTCGATCATACTCCACGACCCGGGGCGTGTGGCCCCGGCGGGAAAGCCAGGCCACGCAGACCTGTGCCAGCGTGCTCTTCCCGACGCCACCCTTGTCATTTGCGATAATGATCTTGCAAGGCATGCTAACGAAGCGTCCTTTCGCGGATTTGATCCACACGGCACGGGAAATGCCATTCGGGATATAACGAAAGCAGCGAACCTCGTCCAGAACGGTGGTCGTCAGAGAGCGGACGGCCGGAAAAACCGAATCGGCAAGTGACCAAGTCGCCGGCCGATGGCATCGGCCACCGTCGGTGCAAGCGCCAGGAAAACGCAGGCACCGGCGGGTACCGCCTCGGGTGCCAGGACGGGGCGATCGAAGTAGGTGCCGCCCGCCCGCCCGGGATCCTCGTCGACGAAGAAGGCCACCCGATCGGCAAGCGCGCCGAACAGCCAGGTGGCCGCGATCGAGGTGCCGAACAGTCCGAACGGCTGATCCTGCGCCGCCTTGCCGGCGTCGTTCACCAGGGTCTCCAGCCAGGCGATGCCGTCATCCGACACCGGCCGTCCCGCCCGAACCGGCACGCCGGTCGCCGGACCAGCCGCCGGTCGTGCCTGCAACGAGATCTCTTTGGCCACCCAGTCGGTGGCGACGGATTCGACCCGGAAGCCGGCACGGCCGACGAGGTGCGCGAGCGAGTCGGGGGTGAAATGGGACAGATGGTCGGCGATCATCAGGTCGAACGGGTTGAGCGCCGCGTTCGGCACCTGGATGAGCAGCAGCCCGCCGGGCGCCAGCTTGCCGTGGAGATCCCGCAGCACGGCCACGGGCTCCGCGAAATGCTCCAGCGCGTGCAGCATCGTGATCACGTCGAAGCCCGGCGGCACCGCATCGAGGGAGCCGGTGTAGAGACGCGCGAAACCGGGAATGGCGCGCAGGACCTCATCGTGGGTGGAATCGATCTCGAAGCCCGACAGCGACCAACCGGGCAGCCGCTCTGCGAAGGCCGAGATCATGGCGCCGTTGCCGCAGCCGATGTCGATCATCCGGCCGGCCGCGGGAAGGGCAACGCCTGCGGCAAGACGATCGACGATCACCTGGCTGCGCCGCCGCGGTCGGCCGGTGACCGCGTCGAGAACCGCCTGCTCCCGCCCGCCGGACTGATGATAGATCGCGTACTCGCGGTAGATCCGGGCCGTCTCCTCATGCCAGAGCGGTGTCGGCAGCTTCTGCACCATGGCGCAGTCGGCGCACGCCGCAAGCCGCCCGCCGGCGGGAAAGGGCCGGCAATCGGACGTCACCCGCGCCAGAGCCGCAAAGCCGGGCCGCTCCACAAGGTGCGAGGAGCCGCACACCACGCAAACACAGGACTCTGTTGTCATGGGCTCTCCTCATCCGCATCCCTCTGGCCGGCGGTGAGCGGAGCCTGAAGGAATCATCAGGGTCGCGCAAGTGCGAACGTCATATCCTCCCCGCCAAAAGTCTTGCTTGCCGTCCCATGCGTATGGATAGTGCGTCGTGTTTCGCCCCCTTCCCTTTTTCCTCCCTTTCCGCGAGCGGTTGATCCGGCATGCTGACGCTTATCATTCCGACGTACAATCGCCCGGATCTCTTGCGCCGTTTGGTTAATTATCTGGACAGATACGGTTTTGCTTACGAGGTTCTGGTGCTCGACTCGAGCAAGGAGCCCGCCCTACAGCAAAACGCGGCAACGGTGGCCGCCACCGGCTTGCGAATCCGCCATCTCTGTTACCCGTCGGAGATGCCGCCGTTCACCAAGTTTGCCGACGGCTACCGGCGGGTATCGACCGAATTCTGCGTAATGTGCGCCGACGACGACATCCTGTTTCCCGATGCGGCCGTGGAATGCGCCCGGTTCCTGGCGGCCAACCGCGATTACACGGTGGCGCACGGCTGGTACTTCAATTTTGAAGAGATCGACGGCGAATTCCGGATCACCGAGATCACCTACTCCAGCCCGTCGATCGCCGGTCCCACCCCGTTGGGCCGGGTATGGGAGATGATGCGCCGCTATGAAGCGCTGACCTACGGCGTCCACCGGACCGATGTGGTGCGCGAGGCGTTCGCCACCGCGCTGGGCGTGGACAGCATCATGGCGCGTGAACAGCTTACCGGGCTTCTCAGCGTCGTCGCCGGCAAGAGCGCACGGTTGCCGCTGTTCTACCACGGCCGCAACATCGAGCGATTCATCTCGTACGACAACTGGCATCCGCTGGAATGGCTCGCCCTGTCGCCGGAAGGCCTGGTGCGCGAGTACCTGGCCTACCGCGGCCTCCTGCTGGACGCGGTGTCCCGCGTCGGCGGGGAGCCGGGGCGAACGCCGGAGGAGATGAGCCAGATCCTCGACCTCATCCACCTGCAGTACATCGCACCGTATCTGAGCGGGCCGGTGGTTCAGTTCATGGTCAGCCAGCGCCTTCAGGGCGTCAACGGGCGGGCCATGGTGGACAGCCTGTGGAGCTACTGGCGCCACCTGCACGCGCCGCCGCCGTCCGCGTCACCCCCCGCGGCCGAAGCCGCCGTCCCGACGCCGGCCGTGCCGCCGCTCCACCGACGCCTCGCCGCGGCGCTGGGCGCCGCCGGTGCCGGCTTGCGCCCGCTGTTTTCCCGGTCGCTGTGGATGCCTCCTCCCCCGCCTCCGCCTCCGCCCCCGCCACCGTCTTCAGCGACCGCAGCGGAAGATCGGTTGATCGACGCCGTGATCGCCGGCGGCGGAACGCGACGGTACCGGCTCGCCGGTGCATTCCTGTCACCGCCGCCACACATCGGTGTGACGGTGTCGGAGTCGGACATCGAAGCCGTGCAACATTATCTCAATACATACGCATGATCGCAGGCGCGGCACCCCATGGTTGGCACTGACCGGGGGTGAAGTGGGCAAAGACGACTTTTGGTGGCGATTCTTAGAATTTTTCTATCAATGTGCGGGTATATTCGTCAAATTGCTTTGAAAATCTACTCTTCTCTGGTACGTTTCTTTCCTATCCCGGAACCGGAACGGCGCTTTTTTTGTCGCCTGCTCAAAAAAAAGCCGAACCACCATCGTAACGACGATTCGGAACGCTTCCATGCCGGAGATCGCCACTCTTCCCTTGTCGGACACGCCCAACCCGGCGGAGTGGTTCGCGGACGTCCCGCCGCCTGCGAACAACCACGGTGATGCCACGGACCCCGACTGGGCCGGGGAACTGCCCGGCGTCGGCGTGGCCCTGCCGCTGGAATGGCTGCAGGAGTCCCGGACATCCGCGGCGGCGGCCGTCGCTTCCGACGACGCGGCGACGGCGAACGTGGTTCCGTTCTCCCGCCAGGGAAGCGCCGCTCCGGATGCACCGGCGGCGGAGGGTGCCGCCATCCTCAACGCCGCGCGCACCGGCGACACCGACCGGATGCGGGATCTGATCGCCGGCAACCCGGTCGCCGCCGATTCCGCCCTGTCGGTGGCGCTGGCGGAAGGCGCCTTCGACATCGTCGAGTTCATGATCGGCAACGGGGCTCCCATGCCGTCGGAAGCGTCGGTCCGCACGGCGCTTGCCGGCACGACACCGGACGGGGCCGGTGCTGCGACCATGGCGATGCTGCTGCGCGGCCCGTTGAACGCGCGGATCGCGTCCGGCGATGCGCAGCGCACGGCAGCGCTGCTGGCCTGGCCGGGCATCCGCGCCGATCTGATTGCCGCCGCGCTGCAGCCGGCCATTGCCGGGGACAGCGCCGAGCCGGTGGCCGCCGTACTGAAGGCCGGGCTGTCGATCGTTCCGGATCTCGCGTCGGCCCTGCTGGTCGAAGCGGCCCGTTTCGGCCGGCCGGGGCTGGTGCAGACCCTGCTGGGACACGGCGCCGCCCCCGGCTATGCCGGGGGTGCCGCAATGATCGCCGCCGCCGCGCACGGCCATGCCGCGGTCCTGCGCTCGCTCCATGGCGTCGATCCCGCGCTGACCGGGCGGATTCAGATGACGCTCCTGAACACGGCCGCCGCCAACGGCCACATGCCGATCATCATGGTCCTGAAGGAGTGCGGGATCGATCTGGTGGCCATTGCCGGTGTCGGCGTCGGCGCTGCGAAAAGCTGCGGCCAGGATCGGATCGCGGAGTTTCTCGTCCGCCTCGGGGCGGTTGCCGGGCTGGACGACGCGGTCCGTGCCAACGAGATGGCTCGCGTGCTCGACATCCTCGCCTCCGGGGCGGCCGACCATGGCCGGATCAACCGCGCCTTCCTCGTCGCCGCCGAACACGGGCACGCCGTCATCGCACAGGCGCTCATCCAGAAAGGCGGCGCCAACGTTCGCGTCGACGACAACGCCGCCGCCATCCTCGCGGCGTCGAAGGGTCATACCGCTGCGCTTGAAGTGATCCACCGCTTCGGTGGCGACATCTTCGCCCACGGCTTCGCACCGCTGCGCGCCGCGGCAGCCGGCGGCCATGTGGCCACCGTGCGCTACCTGCTGGAAAACGGTTCCGGCGGCCAGGGCGATGCGGCCCTGGCCGCCGCCGCCAACGGTCAGACCGACACCGCACGCCTGCTGTACGAGGTCGAGGCCACCGAAGCGGCCAGGGTGGGGGATTTCAGTCGCATCGAACGCCTGCACGCCGCGATGGCGCCGGATGCCGTCCTGCTGAAGCGCGCGGCGAACGGCGCCCTGTTTCCGGGGCACGCGGATTTCGTGCGGTCGGTGATCGAGATCGTTTCCGAATTGCCCGATGCGGCGGCGCCCGATCCGCGCGCCGTCGCGGCCATGGCGGAGCCGTCTGCGTACCCCCGGCGCACGGTCGCGATCCTGATGCCCAACTACAACCATCAGCATTTCCTGCCGCTGTCGCTGCAAGGTGCGTGCGGCCAGACCAGGCCCGCCGACGAGGTGCTGGTCCTCGACGACGGCTCGAGCGACCGCAGCCTGGACGTCATCCGGATGTTCGCCCGCTGCTATCCTCAGATCCGCATCATCGAGAACCGCCGCAATCGCGGTCTGACCTATTCGATCAACAAACTGCTGCACGAGGCGAAGAGCGAGTACATCGTCTGCGCGGCCGCCGACGACCGCCTGTTGCCGGAGTTCCTGAACCGCTCCATGGCGGTGCTGGAGCGCAACCCGCAGGAAGCCATGTGCTTCTCGCATCTGGTGATCCACCAGACGAACGGCGAGGTGTCCGATTGGTCGGCCAACTCCCCCGACCAGTTCGGCTGCCGTGACGTTGCGGGCTTCATCCCGCTCCCTCCCTCCGCCCTGTTGGATCGCTTCAAGCGCCGCGGTTACATGTGGATGACCAGCAACGCCATCGTGGCCAAGCTGGACGCCATGCTGGCCTGTGGCGGCTTCCGTCCGGACCAGGAATGGCATTCCGACTGGTTCACCTATTATGCCATCGCTTTCCGTTACGGTGTCATTGCCGTCCCGGAAACATTGGCCATCATTCGCGCCAACCCCGGCGGATACTCCGACGCCGGAATGCACAATCCGGCGCGGCAGAACCCCGTGCTGCTGGCCATCGCCGACGCCCTGAAGGCTCCGGAGAACCGCGACCTGCTGCGCATGTGGCGCCGGACCCCCGCCGTCCTCAGCGTCCTCGGCACCCAGCTTCTGGCGGTGGTCGCGCGCACGCCCCGGCACTGGGACATCGCCGTGCCGCTGGGATGGTGGTGGTTGCGCCGCCGCCGCCGCGAGAGCGGCAAATCCTGGACCGGTTTCCTGTCCGCAGCCGTCGCCTCGGGCATCCGTTCGGCGGCCGGCAGGTTGGCCGGCGCCATCCCCGGCCGTTCGGGGCCGGCGGGCGGCTGATAGCGGCCCCGTCCCCGGGAGACATCCGATAGCACTGTCCCGATCAATGCCGGAGCATTGATCTGTCGGGTTTCACGGTCGGCACTCGATGGAAGGGATCACGTGCCGACCGGTTGACACGGAATGCTCCATGCCCGCACTGCTGCGCCGCCGCCTGCTGACCCAACCCGCGTCCGTGGCCGTTGGCATTCTCGACTTCTCCTACGCTCCCTATGCCCTGGGGGACACCATCACCTGGCAGGTCAACCAGTTGGTTCTGGCCCGCGAGAACTGGATCGGCGCCGTCGACCATCTGGTGATGGTCGATCGCTACAAGCCGGCCAACAAGTATCAGCCTCACATCACCTCGGCCAACTACATCACCCACCTCAACAGCCTCATGCCGGCGCTTTACATCAACCCGTTGTTGCGCACGGTTCGGGTGTTCCATGATCGGGACAACTTCCAGTTCGCCCTGATGGCCGGCTGGCGCCTGGGGCGGCCGGCCTGGCCGTCTTACGATGACCATTTCCGCGGCGCACTGGACTTCTCGACCCATCGGCGGATCGACGAGCATTACCGCGCACACGGCTCGATACCGCGGCTCGGACCACCGCGCGGTTTCGGTGCGTGGGCCGGCCGGACACTGGCCGACCGGTTTGCCGGCCGCTTCGTCGTCGCCGTCCACATCCGCAACACCCTGTACACGGCGCATCCCAACCAGTTCCACCGCAATGCCCCTCTGGCCGAGTGGCGGGCGTTCCTGGACCGGGCTCAGCGGGAGCGCCCCGATGCGCTGTTCATGCTCATGGGAGGGTATGACGAGTGGGACTTCGCGCTGGCCAACCGGCCGAACGTGTGGGTGCCGCGCCGTGAGGGGCTGGGCCTGGCGCACGAGTTGGCGCTGATGATGGCAAGCGACCTGTTCATGGGATCGTCGAGCGGTTTCTCGGCGATGGCAACCTTCTCCACACTGCCCTACGTCATCACCCACATCGAGGCGGGCGCGGCGAACTACATCTTCCTGGACGTCGGCACCCCGCGCTATCATTTCGGCCTGCCCAATCAGGTCCTGCACTGGCCCGCCCCGGACCGGAACGACCTGTGGTCCCTCTTCTCGGACGCCCACGGGGTCCTGAAGGACACCACCGGGGATCGGGCGCGCCAGTTCGCCGGCCACGGCGACGCGGCGCCCGTCGTGCAGGAACCGGGATGCTCCGGTTTTCCCACCGCCCCGCAGCAGGACGCCGTATGACCGTCTCGCCCCTGCGCCGCCGCATCGCCGGCGCCACCCGCCGCTGGCTCAGAACCATGGCGCACCTGACCGCGGAGGCTCCGCCGGCGGGTGATGCCGGATCGGTGCCCCCCGCCGGGATCACCATCGTGCCGGGCTGGCCACCCGACACCCTGCCCGATCGGCAGGCGGCCCTGGCCAACCCCACGGCGTCGGGCATCGCACCTCCGGCGGGGGCGCCGGTGCCGATGCGTCCGGTTCTGCGGGCCCGCCGCAACGGCAGTCGGAGCCAGCGGTCCCTGATCGTCCGGGTGGGCGCGGCGACCCCGCAGGTGACACTGCGCCGCTTCCTGCTGTGGCAGCACCGGCTGCAAACCAGCGAACCGCTGCATCGCTGGCAGCATGTCAGCATGACCTGGGAAAGCGATCCGGCACTGGCCGGGTCGCCCGCCATCGGTCTGGAATGGGCCCGGCAGACCACGCTGAACGTCTTCATCCAGTCCGGGCCGGGGTGTGCCCGGGCCGAGTGCGTGAACCGTCTGGTCGAGATGATCTTCGCCACCCACTACATCAAGGACGTGTCCATCGATTGGAGTGCGCGGGATCTTGGATTGAGTCTCGATCTGCTGGCCACGGACGAGGAGTTGAACCGGGCGCTGCGGGCGGGCCATCCGGTCATCGACCTGGGGCGTCCGGCGCCGGACGGATTCATTCCGACGCCGGCACATGCCTGGATGATCCGTTACGACATCCCTTCGGGATCCCGCCGGACGGCGCAGATGTTCCTGCGCATGGGCGCCGCCGATTTTCGCCGCATCCTGGCCGTCAGCCTGCCGGAGGACGACACCGGCGAGGTCCGCAACGGCCTGGAGTCATGGCTGCCAATTCTGAAGGAGGCGGCGCGGCGGCATCCCGGCACCGTTGTCTGCGTCCTCAATCTCTGCGGCGGGCAGGGTCGCGCGGCCATGGGGCGGTTCCGCTGGCTCAAGACCGTGCGCGATCTCGGATTCGGAACACACGATGCGGTCGCTCTGACCGAATTCGCCGATGCCTACTTCGGCGTCCTCGATGTCTTCGGCTTTGCCGCTCTGCGCCAGAACCGGCGGGCGGCCTTCCTGCCCCTGCCGGGCGAGCCGGACCAGGGTGCCGCCCCCGGAGACGGCAGCCGACAGATCCGGATTCCCGACGGGGCCGGCGCTGCGGCAACCACAGCGGCCCTGCTCACCCTGCTCCGCGCATCCGAATCGGATTGACCCGACGGAGCGGTCAGCCGGCGGGACGCAGAACGGCTGGCCGACCCTCCTGGCGGCCGTGGCTGACGTAATGGGCATACCCGGACGGAAACTCACCGGCCGCAACCGCCCGTGCGACATCGGGATTGTCCACCAGATAGGCCTGTTCGTCGAAGATCTGCCGGACGGGTGGGGCGCTGCCGGCAGCCTGCGCCGGGGCGGGGCCGCGAGCCGGACCGCAGGCGCCCTGCACCCCCTTTGCCCGCAGCGTCGCCTCCCGGCCTTCGCTCCGGCCGTGCTCCCGGTAGTGATCATGGCCGCTGGCGAACATGCCCCGGCGCACCGCTTCCGCGACGTCGGGATACCGGCGCAAATAGGCGTCCTCGTCGAAGTCCGCAGCGCCGGCGTCCTGTGGAGCGGATCCTCGCATGACCGTGTCGTTGACGATCTCCGCCAGGACGGTGGTGACGCCGTGCATCCAATCCCGCAGGGAGGCAATCGTCCGGCCGGAATGAACGGCGGGCAGGCCCGTGCGCGCCGCCACTTCGGGGGCCTCCATCCGGCAAATGTCCTCGATGCTCAGATCGAGCATGGAGAGCAGCGGATAGGCCGTCCGATCCATCACCCGGACCCGGCGGAACCGGGCGCCGGCGGCCTGCGCCTCGCTGACCAGCTCACCGCAGCGCGCTGCGTTCCGCGCCAGCGCTATCGCACCGTCCTTGTCGCAGGCAAGAAGCCACAGACGTGCGCCCGGCAGAAGCGTCGGCGCCTGCCGAACGATGCGCAGGGCACCGGCGAAGGCACGCGGATCGGCGGTGACCGGAACGACGATCGCCGTCGCCGCGCACGGCGCTTCTGCAGCCGGCCGGCGCCGTTCCGCCCGGGCAGCGAATCGGCCCCACGTCTGTGCGCCGAAATCGGCCACCAGCGGGGTTCCGGCCGTGAGGGCGCCATAAAACTCCTGCCAGATCGCGTCGTCCTCCCCGCCGTCACCGGCCGGCGGCACACAGGTGACCGGCAGACCGGGGAACAGACGCTGAAGATACGGCTCCTGATCGAACTCGATCGCCCGCGCTCCGGAAAACATTTCTGAAACGTAGGAGTAACAGACCTGGGCGAGCGTGCTCTTCCCGACGCCGCCCTTGTCATTCGTGAACACGATTCGCGGGGGTATGGCGGTCATGGCCTTCGCCGGACGAGAAGATCGGATACCGTTGGATATCAGAATCCGCCGGCACGGTCCAGGGCAGCCCGGCGGGCTCAACCCGCGGCGGCGCGGGCCAGCAGCGTCGCCGCCGCGTCATGGCCGTGCGCCCGCGCAATCGACGCGGCGCAGGCAATCGCCGGGCCATCATGCATCGGACAGTCGAGAACCCGCTGCAGGCAGTCCCGATCGTCCCGCTCGGCGCCGGCAGCGAGAATGGATGCATAGAGATATGCGGCAATTCGCCCGTGACCATGGGTCAGGGCGTCCCGCAGGGCGTCGGGCCCGGCTTGCGCCAGGTCGATGCCGTCGGCGATGAGGCGGAGCACGGCATCCCGATCGCCGGCGGCGGCGGCCCGCCGCAAGGCCGGCAGGCCGGCACGGGCGAGGTGTTGGCGGAGCGGATTGTCCGGCCGCCCCTCCAGCGTGCGCAGCAGCGCGCCGTCGCGCGCGTGCGGGTCGGCGCCGAACTCGACCAGCGCGACCGCGGCATCCCAGTGGTCGGCGTTCACCGCCGCGAACAGCAGCCTGCTGTCCTGTGCCCGGACGTCCGCCCCCTGCCCGGCCAGGAACCGGACGATGGCGGTGTGCCCCTTGTAGACCGCCTGCTCCAGCGCTTCGTTGACAATGCCCGCGGGCACGACGGCGGCGGCGAAGATCTCCTCGATCCGCTGCCGGTCGCCGTGATGAGCCGCCATGATCAGATCGATGTCGGCGAACGCCGGACGGTACGCATCCATACGGGCAGCCACTGCGGCCACCCCTTCGGCACCGACCAGACGGCCCAGCGTGCGGTCGAAGGCTTCGTGAACCGTATAGACCCGCTGCGGCGTCGTGATGGCCCGCGGCCAGGAGCCGGCGGCGGCGCCCACCGTGTCATCGTCCCGGTTCAGTTCGGCGTAGTGCTGATCGTGCAGCGGTCCCTGGATCGCATCGTCGGACCAGAACTCTGCCGGGGAGCGTCCGCTCAGCACCTGCCGGATGATGAACCCGTGGCTGTCCCGCCGCACGTCGAAGGCCGCGTTGCGCATCAGGAAGAAGACGTGCATGAGGTCCAGCGCGCGCGCGCCCCCGTCCGCCACCGGCTCCAGGTCCGGGCGCTCCGCCAGTTCGGACAGGAGGATGTCGCGGTACCCGGCATACGCGACCGCCAGACCGGCCGGATCGCGGATCAGCCACTCCAGCGGATGCCAGTTCTCGTAATGCTCCGACGGGCGTGCGCTGCGGCCGTTGTAGACACAGGGAACGCGGGCCACCTTGCCCATGGCCGCGGTCATCACGCCCGACAGGAGTTCGGCGAACATGACGCTGCGCACCGCAGCCAGCCGGGAAAAGATTCTCTGCAATGCAGACGTGCGGTACACCGCGTACGTTATCGCCTGATAATTGTGTAGAAGCTCCCCGATCCGGCCGAGGGCGCCATCACCGGCGATGCCCGGACCATAGTAGGGCACGTTCAGCAGATCGACGCCGCGATGCCCCTGGTCGAGAAAAGAAAAGTAGTAGCCGTGGGCCGCCACATGGTCGGGGGCCCGCTCCAGAACGTCGACGCAGGCACGCACGCCGTCCACCATGACCAGATCGTCGTCGGCGCAGAGGGCGCAGTACGGCGTGGTCACGTGCAGGAAACCGTCGCGGAACTTGTCGAAAGGCGCCGTTGCCGAGTCGTACTCCCGGTAGTCGACCCGGAGATCGACGGCGGGCAACAGGGCACGGGTGTGCGCACGGTGTTCCTCGCGCCCCGAATCCAGCACCATGACCGGAAAGTCCGCCCCTTGCGCCGACAGCATACGCAGAAGAGCGGACAGGAGATGGGAACGGTTGTACGTCGGAACGACGAGCGTGAACAAGGATTGCATGTACACCTACCGTGACGCAACCGGACGGCTGCCGCACCGTAAGAGTGCCCGGGTCGATGTGTCAAGGACACGCCCACGACCCGTTGCGAGTATGGAAGAGATGGCTTTCTCAGCATGAGTGCGCGTCGACTCCCCGTGCTCCGTTCTCTTCAGTTTGACAAGTCGATCCTTGCTCCGGTAGGTATGCCCTGACGCCTGAGGAAAGGCGTATCCGGTTTGCCGTAGCTATGGTGCCGACCCGGTTGCGTGCGCGGCGCCGGACCCGCGGTTCGCAATGCACAGCGCGCCCACACCCCTGAGAAGCGAGACTGGAATGGACATTGCAGCCGTCGCGGACCGCCCTGACACCGCCGAACTGAAGGCCATCGCCGCCCGCCTGAGAGGCCGGGTGGTGGAGATGTCCCACATGGCCGGGACGCCGCACCTTGGCTCGGCGCTGTCGTGCATCGACATCGTGACGGCCGCCTACTGGGCCGTTCTGCGCATCGACCCGCAGCGTGCGGACGATCCCGACCGCGACCGCTTCATCCTCAGCAAGGGGCATGCCGCCACTGCGCTGTACGCCGCCCTGGCCGAACGCGGATTCTTCCCCCGTGCCATCCTGGACGCCTATAACACGGACGGGGCGGCCCTGGCCGAACATCCCGGCCCGAACTGCGTTCCGGGGGTCGAGGCGGCCACCGGATCACTCGGCCATGGACTGCCCATCGGGCTGGGGATGGCGCTCGCCGCCCGCATTCAGGGTCGCGCCCACCGTGTCTTCGCTCTGCTCAGCGATGGCGAATGCAATGAAGGATCGGTTTGGGAAGCGGCGATGTTCGCTCCGGCCCGGACGCTGGACAATGTCTGCGTCATCGTCGACTACAACAAATGGCAGGCTACGGGCCGCAGCAACGAAACCCTGGCGCTGGCCCCGCTGCGGGACAAGTGGGCGGCCTTCGGCTGGGACGCACACGAGGTGGACGGGCACGATGTGGACGCGCTGGTCCGCCTGATGGAGCGGGTGCCCAACGGCAGCGGGAAGCCGGTCGCCATCATCGCCCATACGGTCAAGGGCAAGGGCGTGTCGTTCATGGAAGACGACAACAACTGGCATTACCGCATCCCCAAGGCCGACGAGGTCGAGCGGGCGAAGAAGGAGCTTGGCCTGTCATGAGAAACGCCTTCGCGGACGAGATCACCAGGGCCGCCGCCGCCGACCCCAGGGTCGTCATGCTGTCCGGCGACATCGGCAACAAGCTGTTCGACCGTTTCAAGGATGCCTGTCCCGACCGCTTCGTCAACTGCGGGGTCGCTGAGGCGAACATGATCGGGGTGGCCTCCGGTCTGGCGCTGTCCGGGATGCGGCCGGTCGCGTACACCATCACGCCCTTCATCACCACCCGTGTGCTGGAACAGATCCGTCTCGACGTCTGCTACCACGATGTTCCGGTGGTGATCGTCGGTGTCGGCTCGGGCCTGGGCTACGCGTCGCTCGGCCCGACCCACCACTCGTGCGAGGATATGGCGTTCCTGCGCGCCCTTCCGGGCATGACCGTCCTGGCTCCGGCCGATGCCGCCGAGGTGCGCGGCTGCCTGCGTGCCGCCCTCGCCCACCCCGGCCCGGTCTACATGCGCATCGGCAAGAAAGGTGAACCGGCCGTCCACACCGAGGTGCCCGCCATCACCATCGGCCGCAGCCTGGTCCTGCGCGAGGGCACCGACGTGTGCCTGCTGGGCGTCGGCACGCTGCTGCCGGAGGTGCTGGCGGTGGCGGAGCGCCTGGCCGGGCGCGGCATTTCCGCCTGCGTGGTCAGCGCCGTCAGCGTCAAGCCGCTGGACGAGGACCGGCTGCGCGACGCCTTCGACCGTTTTCCCCTGGTCGCCACCATCGAGGAGCACAGCCTGATCGGCGGCTTCGGAGCCGCGGTCGCCGAATGGCTTGCCGACCGGCCGGCGCCGGGACGCGGGCGTCTGTTGCGCTTCGGAACGCAAGACCACTTCATCCACGAGGCCGGCGAGGTCGAGCACGCCCGCCACCTCAACGGCCTGACGGTCGACGCGATGACCGACCGCATCCTCGGCGCCCTGGCGCCGGCCGCCTGACGGTCCGCCCCCACCCCCTCGGCCCGCCCCGCCCAACCGCCGTCCGGAAAGACACCCCATGAAGACCCAAGCTGCCATCCTGGTCGAACTCGGCAAGCCGCTGGAAGTCGTCGAACTCGGCATTCCCGCCCTCAAGCCGGGGCAGGTTCTCGTCGAGATCGCCTTCAGCGGCGCCTGCCACACGCAGGTCCTGGAGGCGCGCGGCCATCGCGGTGCCGATCCCTTCGTTCCGCACTGCCTCGGCCACGAAGGCTCGGGCACGGTGCTGGAGGTCGGCGCCGGGGTGACCAAGGTGGCCCCCGGCGACACCGTGATCCTGTCCTGGATCAAGGGCAGCGGCGCCAACGTTCCGGGGTCCGTGTACGACTGGAGCGGCCGCCCGGTGAACGCGGGCGGCGTCACCACCTTCATGCGCCACGCCGTGGTCGCCGAGAACCGGGTCACCAGGCTCATGGCCGGACTCGACCTGAAGACGGCGATCATGCTGGGCTGCGCGCTGCCCACCGGGTTCGGCGCGGTGGTCAACACCGCCTCTCCGGGGCCGGGGCAGAGCATCGCCATCTTCGGCGCCGGCGGCGTCGGCCAGAGCGCCATCATGGGTGCCGTCGCGTCCGGCTGCGCCCCGGTGATCGCCGTCGATCCCAATCCCGCCAAGCGCGAGCTGGCGCTGCGCTTCGGCGCCAACCACGTCATCGACCCCGCGGCGGGCGACCCGGTGGCGGAGATCCAGGCGATCACCGGCGGCGGTGCGGACGTTGCGATCGAGGCGACCGGCCTGCCGGCCGTCATGGTCCAGGCGGCCCGCTGCGTGCGCCCGCAGGGCGGCAAGGCGGTGATCGTCGGCAATGCCCGGCACGGCGAGAACGTCACCTTCGATCCGCGCCTGTTCAACGACGGCAAGAGCGTGCTGGGCACCTGGGGCGGTGACAGCGTGCCCGACCGCGACTACCCGCGTTTCGCCCGTCTGATCGCGGCCGGCCGTATCAACGTGGAACCGCTGCTGTCGGCGCCCTACCGCCTGGAAGAGATCAACGCCGTCCTCGACGACCTGGAAGCCGGCCGCGTCGGACGTCCGGTGATCGACATGTCGCTGTGACGGGATGCTCCGGTTCGGGCCACCGGCGGCCCGGTCCGGAGACACCGGCAGGCCCGGGGGAATTCGCAGGTCTTGCCGAACCCGCCCGAAGGGAGGCGGAGTCGGGGTACCTGCCTGGCGCGGAAAGACGACTCCATGCGGATCGGCATCGACTTCGACAACACCATCGTCCGCTATGACGACGTGTTCTATGCGGCGGCGCGCGAACTCGACCTCATTCCGGCCGAGGTCGTACCGACCAAAGCCGGTGTGCGCAACCACCTGCGCGCGATCGACCGTGAGGACGACTGGACCCGGCTGCAGGGCTACATTTATGGCGCCCGCATGGAACTGGCCGAACCGTTCCCCGGGGTGCTGGACTTCTTCCGGCGGTGCGTCGCCGAAGGCGTGGACGTCTGCATCGTCAGCCACAAGACGCGCACACCCTACCTCGGCGAAGCGTACGATCTGCACGCCGCGGCGCGCGGATGGCTGGAAGCGCAGGGATTCTTCGATCCGGGGGCCATCGGGCTGGCGCCGGAGCGGGTGTTCTTCGAGCTGACGAAGGACGCCAAGCTGGCCCGCATCGGCGCCGAGACGCGAACGGTGTTCGTCGACGATCTGCCGGAGTTCCTTGCGGAACCGGCCTTCCCCGCCCGGACCGCGCGCATCCTGTTCGATCCCAACGGCGCGCACGACGGTGACGACCTGCCGTTCGAGCGTGCCGCCACATGGACCGCGCTTGCCGGACGCCTGCTCGGCGCCCCGGTCCATGCCGGTTGATGCGGACACCCGCCGGGCGGTCGGCAACCTGCTTGCCGCCGCCGGACGAACCGGACCGTTCGAGCTGGCAGCCATCGCCGGCGGCGGAAACAACCGTGCTTTGCGCGTCGACCATGACGACGGTCCGCTCTTCGCCAAGCTGTACTTCCACGATCCCGCGGACACCCGCGACCGCCTGGCGGCGGAGTTCGGCTTCGCCGCATTCGCCTGGGCGCGCGGCGTGCGGGCCCTGCCGCAGCCGCTGGCGCGGGATCCGATGCGGCGCATCGGACTCTACACCCATGCCCCCGGCGCCCGCCTTCCGGCCGGCACGGTGGATGCCACGGCGGTGGCGGCGGCCCTCGCGTTTCATGTCGACGTCAACCGCCATAAGGACCATCCCGAGGCCCGCGTCCTGCGGCCGGGATCGGAGGCCTGCTTTTCCCTTGCCGACCATCTCGGGGTGATCGACCGCCGCCTGCGCCGGCTGGCAGCCATGCAACCGGCCGACGCCCTGCACCGCGACGCCATCGCCTTCGTGGAGGCGTCCATGCGCCCGGCGGCCGAGGTCCTGCACCGCCATATCACCGACGGCGCCCGCCGGCTGCGCCTCGACCCGGCGGAGCCCCTGGCCGAGGCGGACCGCTGCCTCTCGGCCTCCGATTTCGGCTTTCACAACGCCCTGATCGACGACTCCGGGCAGTTCGCCTTCATCGATTTCGAGTACGCCGGGTGGGACGACCCCGCGAAGGTCATCGGGGACTTCTTCTCCCAGGTCGAGGTCCCGGTGCCGGAAACGTTCCTTCCCGCATTTGCCGACGCCCTGGCGGCCGGCCAGACGGATCCCGAACGGGAACGCCGGCGGTTCGACCTGCTGCTGCCGCTCTACCGGCTGAAGTGGACGTGCATTCTGCTCAACGATTTTCTCCCCGCCGGCGACAACCGTCGCCGGTTCGCCCGGCCGGACACCGACGACGGCGTCCGCCGGATGGCCCAACTCGATAAGGCGCGCGCGATGCTGCGCCGCGCCGTCCCTTAGATCGGATCGCGTCCCGTCGCCCGCGACGGGACGCGATCCGATCGACGAACAATGACCATGGAGCATCATGCGCCGCCTGTTCCACCGCGCATGATGCTCCGCACCCATCCCATTCAGCCGCAGAGGGGCGCATGGCAAAGTACGTGGTGATCGGCAGCAACGCCTTTTCGGGTCAGGACTTCGTCGACCTGCTGCTCGACGACCCCTCGCGCGAGGTGATCGGCATCAGCCGGTCGCCCGAGAAGCCGTCGTACATGCTGCGCTACCGTCAGCGGCCGGACCTGTCGCGCTTCCGCTTCGCGCAGTTCGACATGAATCGCGACATCGACGCCATGCTGGCGTTTCTCGACAGCGAGCGGCCGGACTACATCGTCAACTTCGCCGCCCAGAGCGAGGTAGCGCCGAGCTGGGAACACCCGGACCATTGGTTCCAGACCAACACGGTGGCGCTGGCCCGGTTCGTCAACCATATGCGCAAGCAGAACTATCTGAAGAAGTATCTGCACGTTTCCTCGCCGGAAGCCTACGGCAACTGCGTCGGCACCGTCACCGAAGACACGCCGGACAACCCCAGCACCCCTTACGCCGCTTCCAAATCCGCTGCGGACATGCTGCTGAAGGTGTACCAGAAGCAGTACGGCTTCCCGGCGCTGTTCGTGCGCGCCACCAACGTCTACGGCGCCCGGCAGCAGCTCTTCAAGATCATCCCGCGCACGGTGATTTACATCAAGATGGGCAACCGCATTCAACTTCACGGCGGCGGCGTTGCGGTGAAATCCTACATCGAGGTGCGCGACGTGTCGCGGGGTGAGCTGGCCATGCTCGAGGCGGGTGTGGTGGGCGAGCGCTACCACCTGTCGCCCGACGGCGGGATCGCCGTGCGCGATGCCGTCGCCATGGTCGCCGCGCGCCTCGGCAAGACCCTTGAGGAGGTCGCCGACATCGCGCCGGAACGCCCCGGCCAGGATGCCGCCTACGTCATCGACTCCGGCAAGGCGCGCCGGGAGTTCGGCTGGGCGCCGCAGATCGGCTTCGAACAGGGCGTCGCCGAAACCGTCGATTGGGTCGAGGCGAACTGGGACGCGATCAGGTGCAGTCCGCTCGATTATCAGCACATGGCGTGACCGCGACGGCAGCAGCGGCAGCGGCGGCTCCGCCCCGCCGCCGCCGGGCTCGCCCGGCCGGCGGCGGCGTGATCCCGATCGGCCGGAAGTCGACGTCGGGATAGTGCTGCGCCATGGCAAGGATCAGCGCCCGCAGGTCGGGAGCCAGGCCGGCACCCCGGCCGGTTCGCGCTTGATTGCGGCGCGTATCCTCGCCGGACATAGCGGCGATTGCCGCGCGCAGGTCGGCATCCTCGCGCGTCAGCCCGACGACGTCGAGGATGCGCTGCACCGTTCCCGGAGTGTCCGCCACCAGCTCCTCATAGGTGACGATCAGCCGCGTCCCGCTCCGCCACCAGCCGACATAGAAGTTGAAGAACCAGGGGACCGCCAGGCGGACCAGGAAATCCTCCACGGCCGCATCATCGCGCGCGGCAATCACCTCGTCGGCGTAAGCCATGGGAAAGCGCGGGGATTCGCCGCGCATGTGGTCGCGCATGCTGACCACCACGTCGAAGATGTTGCGGACCAGAACGATGGGCGTGACCCCGAAGTCCGTCAGCAGGCGCTCGGTCGGCACGCTGTGCCGCAGGTGGTTCTGAGCAACGTAGTCGGCACCTTGCCAGCGCGCCAGCGTCACCGGATCCAGTTCCTGCTCCCGCCGGTCGCCGCCGCGGTCCAGGCTGATGTGGGCGAAGCCGAGGCAACGGGCCAGAAGTTTGCTGAGAAAGGTCGAGCCCGACTTCATCATGCAGGCGACCAGCAGATGCCGGCCGCCGGCCGCCGGCGCCTGACCGTCGAGCACACGCCGGAGCGCCGGAATGGCGGGCGACGATTCGTAGGTGGCCCGCAGTTCGTCACGCTCGCGCTCCGCGGCGGCAAGCGCCGCGCGCAGTCCTTCCACCGCGTTCGCCGACCCGTCCCGGGGCCTGCGTTCCGGCAGCGGCAGGTGGACCAGGCTGCCGTCGGCAAACTCGGCCACTACGACGATCGTGTCGTCGGGACGCCAATCGACGGGAACGCCGAACTCGCGTTTGAAGCCGCAACGGATCGCCGGCCCACCGAAGTCGGTCCGGTCCACGGTCGGCACGATGGAATCCACCGGGCGGCCGTCACAGAAGACCAGAACCCGCACGGCGGCGATCCGTGCCGAGGGGTCGACCGCCCACCCCACCAGCCGGGCCGCGCCGCCGGCGGCACCCCAGACCTCCACCGCACCCAACTGCCCGGTGCGCATGGGCAGCGTCGTGCCACCGGCCCGTGCGGTCACGGCGCCGCCGGGATCGCGAGCCACGCCGAGGCCGGCGGCCGGGCGCAACGAATCGAGGGCGTTCCGCAGGGAAGCGGGAAACACCGCCTCCGGCCGGGCACGGGCGCGCGCCGACAGGGCGATCCCGGTGCGCAACAAGGTTTCCGGCGGCAGCAGTGCCGCCCCGCCGCAATCCGGCGCGAGAATCAGCAGATGCAGCAGGTCGCGCGGCAACCGGTCCGCGGCCAGGCACCGTTCGATCAGAATCCGCACCCGCGGTCCGTCGGGAAAACGCCGCACGGCGTCGAGAAGATGGGGGAAACCCTCGCCGAACGGCAACGCATCGCCATGCTCCCGCCACAGCCGGTCGGCTTCGGCACGCCGCCGCACTGCCGGGGCGCGGTCACGCGTCACCAGCACCTCCGCACCGGCCGGACCGGTCCGCACCCGGTCGACGATGCGCCGGTTCGGGCCGAGGCCCGCCGTGATCGCGACAACCCCGCCCGACGGATCGTCCAACGGGCGCGCGATCGTCTCGTGGACGTGCAACCACCGGGGGCCCTGCTCTCCCATCAGGGTCTCCAGCGCTGCCACCATGTCCCCGTCGTCGGTATCCACCCCCCGGCCGATGTGGCAGAGATCGACGGGCAGCGGCAGGATACGGTCCAGACGATGAGCCGGGCAAAGCACGATGCGGGGCGCTCCCCGCCGGCGTGTCAGGGACTCCGCGTCGGTCCCGTCGTCCACATAGACGATGTCGCCCGCCGGAGCGTGCAGGCGCGCGAACACCTCGGCGAAGAACAACCGCTCCGGCACGTCCACGATGACGCATTGGCCGGCGCGGTGGATGCCGTTCCCCAGCCACAACCGCGCCAGGTCACCGTACCCGTCCGCCACCTCCATGACCCGGCGCGGCCGCACATGATCGAGGCAGTGCAGAATGGTCCGCGTGCGCGTGAGTACCGGTTCGCTGAGCGGGCGCGACGCGCACCGGACAACCCGCCGGGGATCGCTGACCTCCGATTCGCCGAATGATCCAAGCCGATCCGCGTGCATCGCGAACCGCTCGCCGAGCGCCGCCAGAATCTCGCGAACCGCCGTCGCGGGATCGTCGCCGACGGCGACGTCCTCCAAACCGCCGGCGGCCCGGTGGGCCTGGGCGATATGAACGGCTTCCACGGCCGTCCGCACCGTTGCCATGCGCGCGCGCAGCGCTGCCCGTTCCGCCGTCGGCGGCTCTCCGGCCGACGCGCCGTCGCGGTGGCGCTCCGCAAGCGCCATGAGATCGCCGATGGGCCGTTCGTCGGTGACCGGATCGACCTGCGTCACGTACGTCTCCACGGTTGATGCGCCGGCGTCGGCACCCGCTGTCATTCCCTTCAAAGTTATCGGCGGAGATCCATGATATGGCAAGACCCCGCTAAGAATTCTCTTGCATTTGATAAGGAGTTCGGCGAACAAAACGACATATGCATGCTCGCGCGGTCTGCTGCGTGCCGAATGCTTCCGGCCGGTTCCGACCCTGCGACATTATTGACCGCATACCAATGGAAGGCGCAGGGGATGGCAAACGTCGAGTTTATCTCGAAGATCCACAAATCAACCAAGCGTGACTACATCGGACGCGTGACGGAGTTCGATAAGGCGGTTGCGGCGGAGCTGGCCTGCAAGTTCGATAAGGACTACTGGGACGGATCGCGGCACACGGGGTATGGCGGTTACCGTTATGACGGCCGCTGGGGTGTTGTGGCGGAAGACATGATCCGACACTACAACCTTCCTGAAGACGCTCGCATTCTCGACGTCGGCTGTGGCAAGGGATTTCTTCTTTATGAATTCACTCGCCTCCTGCCGAATGCACAGATCGTTGGCATTGACATTTCTTCGTATGCCATCGAGAACGCCAAGGAAGAGGTCAAGCCCTTTCTTCAGGTGGGTGATGCGGCGAAGCTGCCCTTCGACGATCAGTCGTTTGACTTCGTCGTCAGCATCAACACACTGCACAATCTCTACCTGCCCGACCTGTGGAGCGCCGTCAGCGAGATCGAGCGGGTGGGCAAGGGCAACGCGAAGCACATCGTGGTGGAAGGCTATCGCAACGAGCGTGAGAAGGTGAACCTGATGTACTGGCAGCTCACCTGCCGCGCCTTCCACACCCCGGCGGAATGGGAGTGGCTGTTCGCCCAGCGCGGCTACACCGGCGACTGGTCTTTCATCTATTTCGAATGACCGGACCGGTGAGCGATACGGTGGACGCCCTGGTCGTCGGCATCGACGGCGTGATCGGCCGGGCCCTGGCGGCCCGGCTGGCGGCCGGCGGAACCGCCGTCACGGGCACCTCGCGGCGGGTCGGCGCGCCGCGCGCCGGCGTGATCCCCCTCGATCTGGCCGAACCGCCCGATCGGTGGGTGTTGCCCGCCCGGATCGGCACCGCATGGTTGCTGGCGGGAGTCACCGCTCAAGCCGCCTGCCGAACCGATCCGACGTCGACCGGACGCATCAACGTTACGCACACGGTCGCCCTGGCGCAGCGGCTGGCCGCGGCCGGGGCATTCGTGGTCTTCGCCTCGACCAACCTCGTCCTCGACGGCAGCCGGCCCCGGCAACCCGCCGACTCACCGCTGCGGCCCCTCGGCGCCTATGGAGCGCAGAAGGCCGCGGCCGAGGAGGGGCTGCGCACGCTGGCGGACGCCGCCGCGGTGGTCCGGTTGTCCAAGGTGCTGGCCCCGGACTTCGTTCTCATCCGCCGCTGGGTCGAGGACCTGCGGGCAGGACGGCCGGTGACGCCGTTCAGCGATCTGATGCTGGCGCCCACCAGTCTGGATTTTGCGGTGGAGGCACTGGTGCGCGTGGGCCGCGCCCGCCGCGGCGGGGTGTACCAGGTTTCGGCGGCCGACGAACTCAGCTACGCCGACCTGGCACACGGGGTTGCGCGGCGCATGGCGGTGGACCCCGGCTTGGTACGTCCGACCACGAGCGTCGCGTCGGGCATCGTCCTCGACGCGCTGCCGCGCCATGCGACTATGGATGCAAGCCGGCTGGAACAGGACCTGAGCCTGCCGCCGCCGCCGCCCGAAGCTGCGCTCGACGCCTGCCTGACGCCGGACGAGCGGCAGCCCGGCGGCGGAAAGGACGGCTGATGCCCCGCTCGGCACCAACACCCTGTCGCCGTAAGGTGCCTGTTGCCGAACGGTGGTTGCCTGTCCCACGGTTTACGGGAGCGCTCGCGTCCGCCGGAAGCGCTCCCCCGGCGCCGATCGCCCGATGAGCGAGTGCACCATGCCTGAGTCCTCCGCCGACACCGCAACGGCCTCCATGGCCTGGTTCGATGATGCCGGTCCCTTCGTTCCCGGCGCCCGCCCGGCGGACGACGCGGAGGAGCGGTTCGCCCCCGACACCGCAGGCTTCTGGTGCGAGGCTCCGGCACCAGAAGCGGGCGCCGCCGCCGGAATGGTGGCGGCCGACACCCCGGTCGCCCCGGCCGGCCCGGAGGGAGCCGCCGCGCAGCCCACGCCGGATGCCGCCACCGCCACCGCTGCGGCGCCCACCCCGCTGACCGAGGCGGCGCGCCGGGGCGATGCCGCCACGGTCGAGGCGCAGTTGAGTCTGGGGGCCGACCCGCGGGCCGACGGCGGCGCCGCACCGGCGGCAGCGGCAGCGGCCGGGCACCCGGCGGTATTGCGCCTGCTGCACCGGCATGACGCCGCCCTGGTCCACGATCTGCGCTGGACCCTGGTCAATGCGGCGGCGGCCAACGGCCACCTGTCGGTCCTGGCGGTCCTGCGCGAATGCGGTGTCGACCTGGTGGACGTGGCGGCGGCAGCCATCGGCGCGGCGCGAAGCTGCGGCCACGACCGCATCGCCGCCTATCTGGAGCGCTTCGCCGCCGTGAACGACCTGGAAAGCGCCGCGGCGCACGGCGACGCGGCGCGTGTGGCGCAGATCCTGCTGTGGCCGGTGGTCGACCGGGTGCGGGCCGATGCGGCGCTGCTGCGCGCGGCCGCGCACGGCCACGCCGCGGTCATGCAAATGCTTCTTGAGCGCGCCGGCGCCAATGTTCGCACGGGCGACAACGCCCCGCTCATGGCCGCTGCCGCCGCAGGCAGCGTCGCCGCCGTCGACGTCGCCCTCCGGTTCGGCGCCGACCTTCATGCCCGGAGCGGAGCGTGCGTCCGGGCCGCCGCCGCCGGGCACGACGCGGTGGTCCGCCATCTGGTGCGGCACGGCGCCGTACCCGACGCGCACACCGTGGCCGTCGCCGCGCAGAACGGCCATACGGCGCTCGCCCGTCATCTCTACGGCGTCGTCGCGGAGCGCGCCGCGGCCGTTGGCGACACCGCCTGTGTAGAGCGCCTGCACGAGACGCTGCCGCCCGACCCGGAGGCGCTCAAGCGGGCGGCGAACCACGCCCTGCTGCCCGGCCATGCGGCCTTCGTCCGGACCGTCATCGATCTCGCTGCGGCCCGGACCGACACTGCGGCCTTCCCTGCGCCGGTCGCTGCCGGTCCGCACGCGGTCAGCGGCCGGCGGCATACCGTCTCCGTTCTGCTGTACAGCCACAACCGCGCCGCCGACCTGCCGCTGGCACTGCAAGGGGCATGCGCGCAGACGCGGCCGGCGGACGAGATCCTGATCGTGGACGACGGATCGACCGACGGCAGCCTGTCGATCATCCGGTCCTTCGAACGCTGCCATCCCGGAATCCGGCGGATCGGGAACGGGGGAAACCGCGGCTTCGCCTGTGCCATGAACAGGCTGCTCCACGAGGCCCGGGGGGATTTCGTGGTGCTGGCATCCGCCGATGGCCGGCTGCTGCCGGAGTTCCTCGAACGCAACCTGGCCGTGCTGGACCGCAACCCGCAGGCCGGCCTGTCGTTTTCCCACCTTGTGATCGATCCGGGGGACGGAACGGTGGTCGACCGGGCCACGACCATGCCCGACCGCTTCGGGCTGGGTGACATGCCGGCCTACGTCTACATGCCTCCGGCGGCGCTGGCCGAACGCACCCGCCGCCGCGGCCTGCCGGTGATGCCGGCCAACGCCGTGGTGGCCAGGCGCGACGCCGTGGTCGCCTGCGGCGGCTTGCGGCCGGACCAGCCCGGGCTCAGCGACTGGTTCACCCTCCACGCCGTCGCCCTGCGGTACGGCGTCGTCGCGGTTCCCGAGGCTCTGGCGGTCGTCCGCGCCGACGCGGACGAACGGCCGGCCATTGCGGCAGCGGACCCGGCCGAACGCCGCCGCGCCCTGCTGGCCGTCGCCGATGCCCTGTCACTGCCGGAAACCCGCGACCTCCGGCGATTGTGGCGCGACCTGCCGGCGGTGCCGGGCATGCTCGGCCCGGATCTGGTCCGCGTCCTCGCCGGAGTGCCGCACCACTGGGACCTCCTTGCGCCACTCTCGCTGTGGTGGCTGCGACGCCGGGGCCGCGACGGCGGACCGCCGACGCGCCATCGGGCCGCGGCGGCACCGGGATGATCCGGCGGCACCCGACCGGGCCGTCGTCTCGTTAACCTTGTTCGCTGCAGCCACTTGCAGTAATGAATATTCAGTTCAGAGTGTCGCGATCAGTGGAGAGTACGGCGTGGCAGATCCGGGTCAAATCGACAGCACGACGACCGATTCCGCTCTGCAGGCTCTCATCCAGCTTGCCGCGCTTCGCGGCGTTCATTTGCCGGTGGCAACGATCCGTCGTGATTATCCGGCAACAGATGGCACATTGCCTTTCCCGATCCTTGCGAAGATAGCGGAGCGATACGGGTTGCAGGCGCGTGTCGCCACCATGCGGTGGGACCATCTCGCCAAGCTCGCGAAGGCTCTGCCCGTCATGCTGGGCATGCGCAACGGCGGTGCCATGATCCTGGTCCGCTTCCTGCCGGGAGGACCGGTGCCGGTCGCGCAGTTGCGCGATCCCCTCGATCCGACGCAGACGATCGTATCGGTCGACGAGCTGCGGCTGACCGAGGCGTGGGATGGCCGGGTTCTGCTGCTCAAGAGGCGTTTCGGCGAACGCGAGGCCGATCGCCCCTTCGGCCTGGTGTGGCTGATCGGCCAGGTGTTGCGCGAGAAGCGGATTTTCCGCGACATCGCCATTTCCGCGTTCATCCTCAGCCTCTTCGCCCTCGCGCCGATCTTCATCTACATGGTGATCATCGACAAGGTGCTGACCTACCAACGGGAATCGACCCTGCTGGTACTCGCCGTGGTGATCGGCTTCATCCTGTTCTTCGATACCCTGTTCGGCTATGTTCGCCGCTATCTGGTGGCGATCGCCTCGGCGCGCATCGACGCCCGCCTCAGCGTGTACGTTTTCAATCGCCTGATCGGCCTGCCCATCGATTTCTTCGAACGTCGGCCGACCGGTGAAATCGTCTACAAGGTCAACGAGATCTGGCGCATCCGCAACTTCCTCACGGGGCAGTTGTTTACCGTCCTGCTCGATATGATGACGCTTCTCGTCATCATCCCGCTGATGTTCTGGCTCAGCCCGCTGCTGACCTTCATCGCACTCGGTATCGGTTTCCTCATGTGCGTGGTGATGGTGGCGTATCTCCGGCCGATGGCGCGGGCCTACACCCGGGTCGTCGTGGCGGAGACGCGCAAGAACTCGTTCATGATCGAGAACATCCACGGCATCCGCACGGTAAAGTCGCTGGCCGTCGAGGAACTGCGGCGCACCGAATGGGATGCGCGCGTCGCCGAGGCCGTGCGTGCGCACACCGCCATGCAAATGCTGGCCAACCAGCCGCAGACCATCCTGCAGCCGCTGGAGAAGCTGATCTTTTCCGGAACGCTGCTGGTTGGCGCGTACATTGCCCTTGAGGGAACCAGCACCATCATGGTCGGCACCCTCGTCGCCGTCACCATGCTGGCCAACCGCCTGGTCCAGCCGTTCGTCCAGACCGCGCAGCTTCTCCAGCAGTACGAGGAGGTGCGCGGCGCGCTGAACATGGTCGCATCGGTGGTCAACACCGAACCGGAGCAGCTCCCCGGCCGCCGCGGCGTGCAGCCCGTCATCACCGGCCACATCGAGTTCCAGGACCTCCGCTTCCGCTATGCCGGCGCCGAATCTCCGGCCCTCGACAACCTGTCCTTCAACATTGCCCGTGGCAAGATCATCGGGATCATGGGGCGCAGCGGCTCGGGCAAGACCACCGTCACCCGGCTGCTGCAGGGCCTGCATCGGAATTATGAAGGTCTGATCAAGATCGACGGCGTCGACCTGCGCGAAATCGATCTCACCCACCTGCGATCGCACATCGGCGTGGTGCTCCAGGACAACTTCCTGTTCACCGGCACGATCCGGGACAACATCATGGCGGCCAACCGCAGCGCCACCCTGAACGACGTGATCCGGGCGGCCCGGCTGGCCGGCGCCGAGGAGTTCATCGACCGCCTGCCGATGGGATACGAAACGTGGATCGAGGAGGGGTCGACCAACCTGTCGGGCGGCCAGCGCCAGCGCCTTGCCATCGCACGCGCGCTGCTCGTCGATCCGAAGGTGCTCATCCTCGATGAGGCGACCAGCGCCCTCGACCCCGACAGCGAAGCCATCGTCAACAACAACCTTCTGCGCATAGCCAGCGGCCGCACCGTGATCGTGATCTCGCACCGGCTGACATCCCTGGTCGCGTGCGACAGCATCATGGTGATGGAGCGCGGCAAGCTGATCGACATGGGAACCCACAGGGACCTGCTGCGTCGCTGCCAGATCTACAGCCATCTCTGGTCACAGCAAAACCGCCACATCGCGTGAGGAGTTCGTCATGTCGGTTCTGCTGCGGCGCGCCAGTCCCGAGGACTTTGCAGCGCAGGCCATCAACGACTTCCAGGGCGAAACGGCCGAGATCACCGGGGCTCCGGAACCGCTGCTGCTGCGCAGCGCCATTCACATCCTGGCCGCGATGGTCGTGGGCGCGCTGTGCCTGATGGCCGTGGCGAAACTGGAACGGGTCGTCATCGCCTCCGGCCGGATCGTATCGGAATCACCGACGCTGCTGGTCCAGCCCCTGGAAACCTCCATCGTCCGCAGCATCAACGTACGCCCCGGCCAGGAGGTCAGGAAAGGCGACGTGCTGGCGACCCTGGACCCCACCTTCTCGGCCGCCGACCTGTCGTCGCTGCAAACCGAGGCGGAGCGGTTGCGGGCCGAGATAGCCAGGCTGGAAGCGGAGAAGGAAGGGCGGGACTTCGCGATCATCGAGGATTCCCCCTTCTTTCAGCTCCAGATGGCCATCTGGCGGGCACGCCAGGCCGAATACCGGTCGATGATCAGCCGGTCAAAGCAGCTCATCGACACCGCGAACATCACGATCGCCCGGGCGTCCGACGACGTGAAGCACTACCGCACCCGGCTCGGGCTGGCCTCCGACGTCGAGGGCATGCGCAAGGAACTTGAACGCAGCAAAATCGGCAGCCGCCTCAACTCCCTGATCGCGGAAGACGTCCGGGTCGAGATTTCGCGCAATCTGGCGGAGGCGGAGAACACCATCCGCGCCGCCCGCAACGATCTTGAAGTGCAACGGTCCGATCAGGAGGTTTTCATTCAGAAATGGCACGGAGCGGTGATCAAGGATCTGCTGGACCGTCGCGCCGAGTTCCACGCCGTCCAGGAACGTCTCGCCAAGGCGCAGCGGCGCTGGGAAATGGTGGACCTGCGCGCGGTCGAAGATGCCGTGGTGCTGGAGGTTGCGGATTTTTCGGTCGGCGCCGTGGTGCAGCCGGCGGAGAAGCTCATCACCCTGGTGCCGACCATCGGGCAGTACTTTGCCGAGGTCGACGTCGATGCGGCGGACCAGGGGTTCATCGCCGCCGGCCAGCCGGTCAAGATCAAATTCTCCGCCTATCCGTACATCAAGCACGGGACGGGTGAAGGCGTCGTGCGAACCATCAGCGCCGACTCCTTCTCGCGTACGGAAGACCGGCGGGACATCAATCGCGGCCGCCTGCCCGAACGGTTCTACCGCGCGCGCATCGACGTAACCGACCTGGCGCTCCGCGGCGTCCCGGATGATTTCCAGTTGACGCCGGGCATGCCGCTGTCCGCGGACATCGTGGTCGGCCAGCGCACGATCCTGTCCTATCTGCTGGAAGGAGCGATGCGCGGCGCTCTGGAAGGCATGCGCGAACCGTAACCATCCCCGGGAAAGGAACGGACGTGGGCGCATGGTCCTGGATACCCCGCCTGAGCAACCCGGCCCGGCACTATGCCGGCGGCAACAAGGCGATGGCCCGGGGCAAGCCCGCCGTCGCCGTCGCCGCATGGCGTCGCGCCGCACTGGCCGGGCACGCTGAGGCCGCGCTGAAGCTGGGTGACGCGTTCACCAGCGGCACCGGCGTGCTGCGCAGTCTGGTGGATGCCAAACACTGGTACCGCATTGCCGCCGAGGCCGGTCTTGTCCGGGCCCAGGTTCGGCTTGCCGAGATCTGCTGCGCCGGCATTGACGCGCCGGCCAGCAGCCTGTCCGCGCACGCCATTGCGGCGCTCTGCCCCAACGGCACCGCCCTGGAACGCGACGACAGCCTGGCCCGGCACTGGGCACTGGCCGCCGCCCGCCAGGGCGACGCGTCCGCGCAGGCCCTGCTCGGGTTCCTGTACGCCAGCGGGCGCGGTGGTGACGTCGATCATGAGCAGGCCGCCCACTGGTACCGTCTCGCCGCCGAACAGGGCTCGTCGCGGGCGCAGCTGGGATTGGGAATCCTGCTGGCCGGCCATTACCTGGGCGAGCCCGACCACGCCGCGGCGCTCCACTGGTTCAGGAAAGCGGCCGACCAGGGCAATGGCACCGCCCTGTACTACGTGGGCATCATTCACATGAAAGGCCTGAGCGTCCCGGCCGACCCGGTCGCCGCCTGCGCCTGGTTCGAACGGGCGGCCCGGGCCGGCAGCGCCGAAGGGCAGCGCGCGCTTGGACAGGCGCACATCGAGGGGAACGGGGTGGAACGCCATCCGGAATGCGCTGAAACCTGGCTGAGACGGGCGGCGAACCAGGGCGACACCGAGGCAATGGCCGCCCTCGGGGACCTCCATGCCCGCATCACGGGAAATGCCGCCGAGGCTCTCGAATGGTACCGTGCCGCCGCCGGCCGGGGACACAAGGGTGCCGCCGCCGCCGTCGCCCGGCTGACCGAGCACCGGCAGCGGCGCGCCGAAGACAGATCCGTTCCGGAAACCGGTGCCGGCGGACAGCACCTGACGTCGACAGGGAGATGACATGGAAGCAACGTCCTCCGACCAGGATGGCGACTCCGGCCAGAGCGCACCGGGACAACTGGTGCGCCTCGGGGTCGTCGGTCTCCAGGGCCATATCGATGCCATCGAATCCAGCCGCGTCTATGGCTGGGCCTGGAACCCCGAAGCTCCGGAACAACGGGTTAGCATCGACATCCTGCACAATGGTGCGGTGATCGGCCGGGCCACGGCCGACCGCTTCCGCCAGGATCTGGCTGACGTGAGCGTCGGTGACGGGCACCATGCCTTCGTGTTCGATCTGCCGCCCGAGCTTCGGGAGGCGGACCCCGCAACGATCACCGCCTATTTCTGCGAAACGCAGATGCCCCTGTCTCGCGGCTCGGCCGCGCAGCCGCTGACGACCGAACACGACCGGTTGGACGGCCTGGCCCACCGCATCGACCGGATCGAAGCCGCCCTTCAACAGGTCTATCGGGCCCTCAACGCGGTCCGTCGCAGCGACGATGACTCCGTGCGCGGGGGCGCCCAGGAACTGCAAGCCGTATCGGCGAAACTCTCGGACACGGTCCGGACCTGCCAGACTCTCGAATCCCGGCTCGACGAAGCGGAGAAGCTGTCGAACGCCGCCCATGGCTTCATCCAGCGTCTGGACGCGGAGATCCATGACCGGCTCCACCGCAGCGAACTGGATGACCTCCACCTTCATCTGGTGAACAGGATCAAGCTGGTCGGCGCTCTGGCCGTAGCGAGTGCCGTCGCGACCGCCGTACTTGGCTACGTTGTGCTCATGGCGTCGTAGAGGGTCATGCGCCTCACCGGGCCCGCAGCATGTCGGAGCCCGGACCCGGAGCATGGCCGGATCTGTCCGTGCCTTGACAATAGGACTTAAGTCTGGCACTTTGCCGTTTATCAGGTCCAAAGTCCTGTCTTGATCGCCCGCCCGGCCCCGCCGCGGCGGGCGATCGCGTTTTCCCCCGCCCTCGGGAGGCCCTATGAGAAGCCTGCACAATCACGACGACGCGATGGGCACGCCGGTGCCCGCCGTCGACCCCTCCAGCCACCGTCTGGCCGTGGTGCTGACGGCCGGCGGGTCCCGGACCGTGGCCGTTCCTGCCGGCGCGCGGTTCGTCCTGATCAACGCCACCGGTCCGCTATGGGTGCAGTACGGTGCCGCCGCCACCGTTCCCGCCGCCGACATCACCAACGGGACGGCACCGGAACTCAATCCCGCCGCCCGCTGGATCGAGGGCATCACCACGCTCGGGCTTGCCGCTCCCGGCGCGTGCGCCGCGTCGCTGGCCTTCTACCGATGAGGTCGCCATGACCATGGGCTATCATCACGCCCCCGTGCCGTCGTCCTTCGCCGACCCGACCTTCACGGGCACCGTCACCGTTCCGACCGGCGGGCCCGGCAATCCCGGCGTTCGGGTGACGGGGGACCCGGACACCGGTTTGGCCCAGTTCGCATCGGACAGCCTGTCCGTGATCGCCGGCGGCACCGAATGGCTGCGGGTGGGCGGGGTCAGCAACGGCTGCCGCTCCGGCCAGTTCCAGTTTCAGGACGGATCCGCCGCGGCGCCCGGACTGCGGGTGGGCACCAGCAGCATCACCGGCCTGTTTTCGAATGGCGACAACTCCGTGCGCGTCTCGACCCTCGGCCACCAGCGCGCCGCCATCACCCAGGACGGCGCGGTCGCGTTGTCCGGCGGGCCCGGCACGGAAGCCCTGCGCACCGTACCGGTCAGCGGCGCGATCAACCGCTGGCAGGCGACGGGTGCCCCCGCCGGCACGGCCGTCGTGCTGGAATCGGCCGGCGCCGACGCCGATGTACGGGCCGTGATCCGGTCCAAGGGCAGCGGCGGTGTCCAGCTCGAAAAGGCCGGCGGCGCGCTGGGCTTTTTCGGCGCCGTTCCCTCCGTCAAGCCGACGGTCACCGGTTCACGCGGCGACGGCTCGGCCGCGGCAAGCCTGCTGGCCGCACTCGCCGCGCTCGGACTCGTGACCGACGCCACCACCCCCTGACGCTCACGGGAGGACTCCCTTGGCCCTGCTTCGCTCCATTGCCACCGGCTTCGGCGTCGATGCCACCTATTGGCACGTTCTGACGCTCCAGGCCTACCGTCTCCAGGGTGGCGTCGACGTCACCCTGGCCGGCTACGTCTCCTCCGAGGCCCGCTGGGCCGGACACCGCCCGATTGCCGTCGAGCAGGTGACGCTGGCCGGGCCGACGGCCCTGCCGTCCGCAACCGGAATCCACTACGCCGACGTCTACGCCGCCCTCAAGGACGCGGCGGCGGCGGCGCAACCGGACGAGCCCCTGGCCCGGTTCGCCGGTGCCGCCGACGGCTGACGGTGCGTGCGGGGGAAGCGCTTCGCAACGGGCTCTCCCGCACCTATGATGGGTGTCCGGCGGTGCGGCCGCGCCGCCGGACACCCTCCCCGGAGCCGTCCATGATCTTCGAGCCGACGCCACTCGCCGGCGCCTTCCTGCTGCAACCCGTCCCCCATCACGACGAACGCGGCTTCTTCGCCCGCAGCTACTGCCGCCGGGAGTTCGAGGAGCACGGGCTGAACCCCGACATCGCGCAGTGCAGCATCTCCCACAACCGGCTGCGCGGCACACTGCGCGGCTTGCATTACCAGGCCGCCCCCTGCCCGGAGGTCAAGCTGGTGCGCTGCACCCGCGGCGCGCTGTTCGACGTCATCGTCGATCTCCGTCCCGGCTCGCCCGACCGCGGCCGCTGGTTCGGCGCCGAACTGACGGCAGCCAACGGCTTCGCGCTGTACATCCCCGCCGGTTTCGCCCATGGATTCGTAACGCTCGCCGACGACACCGAGGCGTACTACCAGATCTCCGCCTTCTTCGAGCCGGAGCTGGCGCGCGGCGTCCGGTGGGATGACCCGGACCTGGCGATCGCCTGGCCGATCGAACCGTCCGTCATCTCAGCCCGCGACCGTGCCCTGCCCTGCCTGGCCGAAGCCCCGGCCGACGCTTGACCGCACGATCAGCCGGACGGACGAGCGAGCTGCGCCGCATAGCCGGCCCCGACGACGGCCGGGGAAAAGGTGGCGACGGTCAGCGCCTGTCCCTGCCGTCCCAGCCGTTCGCGCAGTCCGGCGTCATCCGTCAGCCGGCGCATCCACCACGCGGCGTGTCCCGCGTCCGGTTCGGCCCAGAGCTGGCCTTCGCCGTAGGGGTAGTCGTCCGGCCCGACCCGCCGAAGGCGATGGTCGACCAGCGCCGCCGTGCCGGGCACGGTGAAGTCCATGTTGCCCGAGTACCCGGTGACGATGACCGGACGTCCCAGCATCATCGCTTCCGCGATGCCGCGACCGAAACCCTCCGACCGGTGCAGCGAGACGAAGACGTCGCAGGCCCGGTACAGGTCGAGCACGGCGCCGCGGCTCAGGGTCCCGGTCAGGAAGCGGATGCGACGGTCGCCCCCGGCTTCGCCGACCACGGCCCGCCAGACCGGATTGTCATCCGATGCCCGCATCACCTTGACGACCAGCCCGACCGGCTCGTCGCCCCGCGGGAACGCCGCGCGGAAGGCGCGGATGGCGGCCTGCGGATTCTTGCGGGCGACGCCCGACAGCACGTCGAACGAAAAGACGAACAGAAGCCGGTCTTCGGGCAGGCCCAGCGCGCGACGCCCCAGCCCGGCGGTGGCGTCGACGGCAACCGCCATGGGCAGGTGACGGACCGGCCGCGGTGAATCCGCGGCGTACGCCCCATAGGTGAAACGGCTGGATGCCCAGACCTCGTCGACCAGATCGTAGGCGTGGCTCCAGTCCCGCGGCCATGCCGGCAGTTCCCATGGCCAGCAGCCGATGACGCGCCGCCCGTCGAACAGCGACGATCCCTGAATGGCTGCCAGACGCGCCGTCTCGATCCCCGTGGTGCAGATCATGTCCACGGCGTACGGCCGCCGGTCGGAGATCAGCGCGTCGGCGCTGGTGTCGCCCTGGCAGACCTCCTTTCCCGGCTCGACGTTGAAGATGCTGACCGGAACCCCCGCCGCCCGCAGGGCCGTCGCGGCCATGCGCACATCCTCCCCGATGCCGAACTGCCCGCGGGCGTAGCCTACGAGATTGACGCCGAACGGGCGCTGCGGAGGCGCGGCACGTCGGACGGGCACCATGCCCTCCGGCGCCACCGCAGCGATCCGCCGCAGGACGGCGTACCGCTCCCGGCCGTCGTCCGCGGCCCAGCGGTGAAAGGCGGGGTCACCGGGATCGGGGAACCGCTCCCGCACGTCGGGGTCGGCCGCCCGGATGGCCGCCAGCACGCGCGGCAACGCCGGCGTGCGCGGATCGGGAGACAGCAGCAGCCGGGCCAGCGCCGAATCCACCACGTCGGCCATGCGCCATTCGTCCAGCCCCCTGGCCAGGAACCACTCCACGTAGGCGGCGGGCGCCGCCGGGTGGCCGGGCGGAAAGGCCGTGCGCACCTCGCCGCGGCGCAGCCACACCTCCATCATCAGGCGGGTGACGGGGATGACCGTGTCGGCCCCCGTCATGCGCGGGTCCGGCGCGTTCAGCACGCGCCTCTGCGCGTCGTTCAGGAACCGGGCGAGCCCGTGCTCGATGGCGCCGTGCACGAGGTACCACCAGACGAACTCCTGCTGGCCCTCCGGGGTGGCAAGGTCGAACGCCCGCTGCAGGTCCGGTCGCATGGACCGGACATGCACCATGAAGGCCGTCAGCGCCGGTTCGACACCGGGCAGAGCCTCCGCAGCCGGTTCATCGATCAGGTCGCGGCAGGCCGCCAGAGCGATGGACGCGCAGGCAGGCGATTCGTCGGCGCCATGGGAAATCAGCCACCACGCGAACCCCCGCTGCCCCGGCGCCGTGTTCAGGTCGAACAGCGCCTGCAAGTCGGGGCGCAGGTCCCACACCCGCTTCATCGCCCGCGTCAGGGTCGGCCGCACACCGGGGATCGCCTCATCGGCCGCGTCCGTCATGCCGGGGTCGCCCGCCGCACCGGACCGGTCGAGCCACTGCGCGATGCCACGGTACTCGCGTGCACCGTTCAGCCTGAGCCACCAACGGAAACGGTCGGCGTCGCCGCGGCAAAGGTCCCGGAGGTCCGGCCGCGTCAACCAGATCGTACGCAGGACGCCATCCGAAGGAACCCCCCGATCGAGCGGCCGCACCTGGTCCATCGGCTCCGTCCCCCTCGTCCAGCCCGCACCGGTCCAGCTTGTACGCCGCGGGGTTGGGACGGTCAACGCGGCCCGGCCGGTCGGCCCGGAGCATCGCTTCCCTTTTCTCCGCCTGCCGGACGTGGCAATGAAAGCCCTGTCCGGGGCATCGTGGAGTCTTTTTGCGCCATGGTACAGGGCGTCTTCGAGGCCATCGACCATTATGAGACCATCGGCTGGTTCGCCAAGGGCTGGGCCTTCCGCCCCGAACGCCCTGACGAGCCGGTCGCGCTGGAATTGTGGTGGGAACACGGGCTGCTGATGCGGTTCGAGGCCGACCGGCCGCGGCCCGACCTGGCCGCCGCCGGACTGGGAGACGGATGTCACGCCTTCGAGGCGGCACTGCCCGATGCCGTCCTCGACGGACGCCCCCATCTGCTGCACGTTCTGGCCGCCGACGAACGCGTGGCGCTGGAGTCGAGCCCGTTCATCTTCACCCGCCCGCGCTTCAACGGCGCCGTGGACGTCATCGACGGGCAGGTGATCGAGGGCTGGGTCGAAGATCGCGAGGATGCCGGCTGCCCGCCCATCCTCGACGTGCTGGCCGACGGGGTGCTGATCGACCGCGTGCCCACCGGCGACGGCGATGGCCGCCCGCCGGGAGGGGGACGGTGGCCCTTCCGCGTCCTGCTGCCCGTGGCCCTGTGCGACGGCCGCGCCCGCTCCGTCACGGTGAGGGTCAGCAACACCGGGCACGGCCTGAAGGGATGCCCGTTCACCGTCGCCATCGTCCCGCGCACCCTGCCGCCGTCCCTGCCCGCACTGGAGGCGGAGGCGCAACGCCTTGCCGCCGAACAGCAGCGGGTGGCCCGGGAGCGCCTGCGCCACGCCATCCGCGAGATCGATGACCTGGCGGCCTACGCCCGCTGGCTGGCGCTGCACGACCGGCAGACGCCGCCGCCCCTGCCGTCGGCGATGTCCGACGTCCCGGTGCTGTCGGTCATCGCCGGCGGAGACCCGCGGCGCATCGCCGCGTTGCGCGAACGGCCGGGCGACGGCCCGGTGGACGTGGTGACGGTGCATGGCCATGACGTGCGGCACGCCCTGGACAGTGCTCGCGGCCGCTGCGTCATCCTCCTGCCGGACAACGTTCTGCCGCATCCGACGGCGGCCCGCTGGCTGCTTGCGGCCGCCGGAGACGAGGTTGCCGCCGTCTATGCCGATACGGACCGAATCGACCCCGACGGCACCCGCCACACCCCGCACTTCATGCCGGACTGGGACCCGGAACGGGCCATGGCCACCGGTTATCCCGGCGTGGCGCTGCTGCCCCGCGACGTCGCCCTGGCTGCAGCGGTCCGGCTGCAGGCCGAGGGGCTGCCGGCCCACGCCGCTGCGGTGACCGAGACGGCCCTGCTGGGCCTGCCGGCGCAGTGCATCCGCCATGTTCCGCGGGTGCTGTTCCACCGCACCGACGACGGCGCTCCGGACCCGGCGGAGCGCGCCGTCCTGGTCGCCGCCCACCTGCGCACCGCCGGCACCCCCGCCTCGGTGTCGGCGCGGCCTGACGGCACCGTTCGGGTGCGCCGGGCGGTGCCCGAACCGGCCCCGGCGGTCACCCTGATCATCCCGACGCGCGACCGGCTGGACCTGTTGCGAACCTGCATCGACAGCATCCGCACCCGCACCCGCTATCCCGCGTGGCGCATCCTGGTGATCGACAACGACAGCCGCGAACCGGAAACGCTGGCGTGGCTCGACTCGCTGGCCGGCGACCCGCGCGTGCGCGTCCACCGTCGGCCCGGCTCCTTCAACTTCTCCGCCTTCAACAACGAGGCGGTCGCCATGGCGGACACGCCACTGGTCGGGCTGGTCAACAACGACGTGGAGGTCATCTCCGCGGATTGGCTGGACGAAATGGTGTCACTGGCGGTGCGGCCCGAAGTGGGGGCGGTCGGCGCCAAGCTGCTCCATGCCGACGGGCGCATCCAGCACGGCGGCGTGGTCGTCGGCTTCTACGGCGTCGCCGACAACGCTCAGCGCGCGTTCGCCGGGGACGATCCGGGATATCATCATTCGGCGGCGGTCGTGCAGAACGTGTCCGCCGTCACCGCCGCCTGCCTGCTCTGCCGGACCGATGTCTACCGCGCCGTCGGCGGACTTGACGCGGAGCGGCTGGCGGTCGCGTTCAGCGACGTGGATTTCTGCCTGAAGATCCGCGCCTGCGGGCTGCGAGTCCTGTGGACGCCGCACGCCCTCCTGTACCATTACGAGTCCGCCTCGCGGGGGGCCGATCGCTCCCCGGAATCCCGCGCGCGGGAAGAGCGCGAAGCGGAGGTGCTGATGCGCCGGTGGCGCACCGACCGGACGCCCGATCCCTTCTACAGCCCCAACCTTGCCCTGCAGGGTTACAGCCACAGCCGCTTCGCCTGGCCCGATCATCCCGATCGATGCCGGGGCATGGATCGGCCGGATCAATCCGCTTCGATGTGCTCGTCGGGGTCGTAGACGACGATGGTGCTGCCCACCTGATCGATGCCGACGCGCACCCGGATCAGCCGGTTCAGGCGCTCCAGCAGACGGCGGCGCAGCTCCGGCTTGATGAAGAACACCATGAAGCCGCCGCTGCCGGCCCCCAGCAGCTTGCCCCCGGACGCTCCCGCCGCCATCGCCTCGTCGTAGATCCCGTCGATCGTGGGGTTGGTGACGCGCGACGCGAGCTGGCGCTTGAGCATCCAGCTTTCGTGCAGCAGGGCGCCCAGCCGGTAGGCGGGCTCACGTTCGTCGGCCAGCAGGTGCGACGCCTCGTCGACCAGCGCGCGCATGGCGTGGAGCTGCGCCTCCCGCCGCTCCAGGTTCTCCATCTGCTCGCCCGCCACCTCCGAGGCGATGCGCGACAGACCGGTGAACACCATCACCATGGACGACAGAAGCTCCGCGCGGCGTTCCGCGGCGACGATCACCGGCTCCACCTCGAACCCCCCGTCGGGCAGGAAGGCGATCCGGTTGAAGCCGCCGTAGGCGGCCCACACCTGGTCCTGGCATCCGACGTTCTCGACGATCACCCGCTGTTCGATGTGCGTCGCCTCCTCCGCCAGGAAGCGCTTGGACAGGCGCCGTCCCTCCAGCGCCGCCAGGGCGTTCAGCAATCCCACGGTGAACGAGGAACTGGAGCCGAGCCCCGAGCGCGCCGGCAGATCGGCATCGTGGTGCACCTCCAGCCCCGTCCGCACCCCGGTCCGGGCGAAGACGGCACGCACCGCCGGATGCCGGATCTCCTCGATGTCCTTCACCAGTTCGACCTTGGAGTAGACGATGCGGTGCTTGTGCTCGAAGAAGGACGGCAGGTGGCGGACGCTGATGTAGCAGTATTTGTCGATCGCCATGCCCAGCACCGCCCCGCCGTGCCGGCGGATCCAGGCGGGATAGTCGGTCCCGCCACCGAAGAGCGAGATGCGGAAGGGCGTGCGGCTGATGATCATCGCGATGATCCGGTCAGGCCGCGGCGACGGCGGTGGGCTGGCCGAAGGCTTCCTCCAGCAGGTCGCGGCGGAGGTGGTGCTGCGTCATGTCCTCCAGGTGGCGGCGGGTATCCCGGCCGAACCGTTGCGTGATCATGTCGAGGTAGCGCTTGCCGGTGAAGTATTCGTGAAACGCGCGGTCGCGAAACCGCAGCACTTCGGCCGCGGACACCTTCTCGGTCGGCAGGGGCCGGCAATCGGCGCTGTGCTGGGAATAGCCGCTCCAGGCGTCCGGCAGCGCCCATCCCCTCTCCTGCGCCTGCGCGTAGAGCGGCGAGCCCGGATAGGCCATGGCGGAATAGAAGTTGGCGAATTCGCAGTTCAGCTCCCTGGCCAGATCCAGCGTGGCCCGCATGGACTCCAGGTCGTCGTCGGGCAGCCCGAAGATGTAGTTGCCGATCACGCTGATGCCGGCCATCTGGATCTGCCGGACGATGCCGAGGATCTCGGTCTGATCGAAGGATTTGTGCGCCCCGTCGCGGACATGGGCGCTGCCCGATTCGATGCCCAGCGCCAGCCAGCGGAATCCGGCGCGGCGCAGCCGCTCCAGCATGTGCGGCTTCACGGTGTCGACCCGCGCGTAGGCCCAGATGTTGAGGTCCAGCCCCAGCGCGATCAGCCCGTCGCACACCGCCGCGACGTGACGCTCGTTCAGAACGAACATCTCGTCGACGATCTTGAAGGTCTTCACACCGTATGTGTCGTGCAGGTGGGCGATCTCGGCGACCACGGCGCGGGGATCGCGCATGCGGTACCGGTTCACTCCGAACGGCGCGTTGATGCAACAGAAGGTGCAGCGGTAGGGGCAGCCGAGCGAGGTGTAAACCGAGGCATAGGGCTGCCGGCCGCCCGGGTCGCCGAAGCACTGCCAGTTGTGGGCGCGGTAGCGCTCCATGGGCAGCAGGTCCCAGGTGTTGCCGTGCAGGTCGGCGTCCAGGTCCCGGATCAGCGGCGGCGGCGGTACCGAACGCACCGCGTCGCCGTCGCGGTAGACCAGACCGGGAATGGCGGACAGATCGGGGTTCCCGCCGGCGGCCAACGCCGTCAGCAGGCCGACGACGGTGACCGGCCCCTCGCCGTTGCAGGCGAAGTCGACCGCTTCCTCGCGCAGGGTGCGCTCGGGCAGGGCCGCCACATGGCCGCCGACGATCAGCAGCGGCCGGTCCGGCGTGCACTCCTTGATGGCGCGGCACGCGGCACCCGCACCCACCATCTGCTGGGTCGACGCCGACGGCTGGTGGCCGAACGCCACCATGGTCACCAGCGCCGGGGCCAATGCCTGCACGCGCTCCGCCACCGCGTCGGGTGTCAGATGCTCGGCCTCGGCGTCGATGATGGCGACCGACCAGCCGCGGTCGCGGGCGTATCCGGCGATCAGCCGACACCACAGGGGGGGTTCGACGGCGGTCAGGGACGAACCGAGGCCCTGGTAGATCCGGGTGCGCTCACCGGGGTTGACGAGAACCAGGTCCATCGCGCGCTCCTCGTCCGGTCTTCCGGGTCAGTCTATCAAACGTTCCCGTAATGGGTATCGCGGATCATCACGTAGCCCTTGATCAACTCGGCGATCCCGTCGTCCAGCGAATGGGTCGGCCGGTATCCGGTGCCTTCGATCTTCGCGTTGGACACGATGTAGTCGCGCTTGTCCGGATCCTCGCCGATGGGTGCCTCGACGAACACGAATCCCGGGAGATGGGCACGGATGCGTTCGCAAAGCTGCCACTTCGACAGGTTGGCGTCGGACAGGCCGACGTTGTAGGCGTTGTCGCGCATCGCCTCGAACCGGTCGATGCCATGCAGGAAGGCCCGGGCGACGTCGCGCACGTGGATGTAGTTGCGCGTGAAGTGCGGCTCGAACAGAACCACGGCGCGGTCGTAGACGGCGCGGTGGACGAAGTCGTTGACCAGCAGGTCGACGCGCATGCGCGGCGACATGCCGAACACGGTGGCCAGCCGGAAGCTGATGGCATTGCCGCGCTCCAGCACCATGGCTTCCGCCTCCACCTTGGTGCGGCCATAGAGGGAAACGGGGCGCAGCGGCGACTCCTCGGTGCAGTGCTTGCCCTGCTCGCCGATGCCGTAGCCGGAATTGGTGACCGGCATCATGATGCGCTGTTCGCGCGACAGCAGCCGCACCAGGGTGGCGACGGCGTCGCGGTTGAGGGACACCGCGGCGGTGCGGTCACGGTCGCACAGCGGCGCCCCGACGATCGCGGCCAGCGGGATCACCACGTCGGCGGTCTGCACCAGCGGCCGCAGCACCGCCTCTTCCCGGGCATCGCCCCGGACCACGGCGAAGCCGGGATCGGCGCACACATGGGCCAGGGAGTTCTGGCGGAACATGAAGGTGTCCAGGACCGTCACCCGGTGGCCCGCCGCCAGCAGGGCCGGAACCATGGTGGAGCCGAGATAGCCGGCACCGCCGGTGATGAGGATGTGCAGCCGTTCGCTCATGGCGGGTTCGCTCCGGGTCAGGGGCAGGCGCGGTCGAGCACCGCGTGCAGGCGCTCGATCTGCGCGGTCAGGTCAAAGGGATGGTTGCCCACGAAGAACCCGAGGTCGTGAGCCAGATTGGCGTTCTCCACCCCGCCGGCCACCCGGTAATCATAGTGACGGATCACGTCGTGGCGCAGGAAACAGCCGCCGGTGATGATGCGGAACCCGATGTCCGCCTCGGCCATCGCCGCGAACACCGCCCGCCGGTCGGGGTTGCGCGCGGGATTGAGGATGATGGTGAAGCTGAAGCACGAGCTTTTGCCGTGCTCCCGCTGGATGATGAAGCGCTCGTCGCCGGCGAAGCGGTCGCGGAACAGGGCAAGGTTGCGCCGCCGGGCGGCGGTGAACCCCGGCAGCTTCTTCAACTGCTCCAGCCCGATGGCGCCTTCCAGTTCCAGCGGACGCACGTTGTAGCCGGGCAGGATGAAGCGGTAGGCCTCGTAGTGGTCGTCCGTCCCGCGCCGGAAGACCGGGCTGTCGGCCGGCAGGTCGCGGGTCCAGCCATGGGCCCGCATCGACCGGGTGAGGTGGTACAGTTCGGTATCGTCGGTGAGCACCATCCCGCCCTCCATGGTCGAGATGTGGTGCGAGAAGAAAAAGCTGAAGGTGTTCAGATGGCCGAACGTGCCGGTCTTGCGCCCGGCCAGTTCGGCGTCCATGGATTCGCAGTTGTCCTCGATGAGGTACAGGCCGTGGTCGTCGGCGAAGCGGCGGATCACGTCGAGGGCGGCGGGGTTGCCGAGGATCGACACCGCGACGATGGCGCGGGTGCGCGGCGACAGCGCCTGCTCCAGGCGTGACGCGTCCATGTTGAGGGTGTCCAGCTCCACATCCACGAACACCAGCTTCAGCCCGTACTGCTGCAGCGGGTGGTAGGTGGTGGCCCATGAGATCGCCGGCACGATCACCTCGTCGCCGCGCTGAAGCGGCCGGTCCTGCTTGTAGAACAGGGCTGCGACCGAGACCAGGTTGGCCGAGGAGCCGGAATTGACCATCACGGCGTGCTTCATGCCGTGATGGTCGGCGAACGCACGCTCGAACGCGGCGACGGTCTCGCCCATGGTGAAGCGGCCCGACGCCACCACGCGTTCAATGGCCGCAATCTCCTCGGGCCCCCAGGTGGGGGCCGCCAGCTCGTAGAACATGCACGCGGTTCCGTTGCAGTGGCGCGTCGGCACGGCCACGATGCATTCACGCCCCGGCCATGGCAAGGGCGAAGGATGAGCGCGGGACTGCGCTCAGAACGGTCCTTTGAATGAGCGTTGATAGGCCAGCTCGGCCCGTTCCGGGGCCGGCGACCACGCCGGGCCGCCGGGACGGACCATAGCGTGGGCCGTTTCGGCGATGGTCGCGGGGTTGGGATAGAAGAGCCGCTCCAGGGCCGGCGTCGTCGGACAGGTGGTGGGGGCGAAGCCCATGCGCCGCACCGTCAGCGGGCCCTCGGGACCCAGGCGCTCGGCCACCGCGGCGGCGATCTCGGCACCGGCCCCGGCGGTGATCCAGCCGTTGTCGACCACCAGAAGGCGCCGGGTGCGGCGGGCGGACCCGGCGATGGTGTCGATGTCCAGGGGCACCAGAGAAACCGGATCGATGAGGTCGACACCGATGCCGACGTCGCGCAGCAGCTCCTCGGCCCGCAGGCACTCCATCGCCATGTTGGAGACGCCGACGATGGTGATGTCGTCTCCCCGCGTCATGCGACGGGCCTGCCCGAGGGGAACGGTGTAGGGTTCCTCCGGCACCGGCGCCTCCAGCGGGTAGAGCAGCCGGTGTTCCATGAAGATCACGGGGTTGTCGTCACGGATGGCGGCGATCAGGCAGCCCTTGGCATCGTGGGCGTTCGACGGCGCCACCACCTTCAGGCCCGGCACATGCATGAACATGGCGTGCAGCCCCTGGGAATGCTGCGCCCCCTGCCCCCAGGACTTGCCGATCATCGAGCGCACCACCAGCGGCACCTTCGCGGCCCCGCCGTACATGTAGTGCGTCTTGGCGGCCATGTTGACGAGCTGGTTCATGCACAGCATCAGGAAGTCCATCCGGATGTGCACATGGACCGGCCGCATGCCGGCCACCGCGGCGCCGATGGCGACGCCGGTCATGGCATCCTCGGACAGGGGCGTGGTGAAGCAGCGCTCCGGCCCGAAGCGCTCCGCCAGCCCCAGCGTCGATCCCTGGATGCCCTTGTGGTCGTCGACGTCGAGGCCGAAGACGAAGACGTCGGGATCCCGATCCATCTCCTGCACCAGCGCCTCGCGCAGGGCGTCGACGTAGCGCAGCGTGCGCTCAGGCGTAGACATGGGCGTGCAGCTCCCTGGCGTCGGGGAAGGGGCTCGCCTCGGCAAAGGCGAGGGCATCGGCGATCTCCGCCTCCACGGCGGCATCGATGGCGGCGCGCGCCTCGGGCGGCAGCAGGGCGCCGACCCGTTCCACCTGGTCGTTCGCCATCCACGGCGCTGCCTCGTCCCGGCTGCGGTAGCCCGCGTCGTAATCCTCCGACGGGCCGACGTGTTCGCGCCAGCGATAGGTCGGCACCTCCAGGAAAACCGGGCCGGCGCCGGCGCGCAACGCCGCGACGCCTTGCGCGGCGGCGGCGCGCACGGCGAAGACGTCGTCGCTCTCCAGCCGCCGGGCGGCGATGCCGAAGGTGGCCACCCGCTCCGTCAGGCGGTCGGCGGCCCAGCGCCGGGACAGCGGCTCGTGGATGGCATAGCCGTTGTTCTCGCACACGAACAGCACCGGCAGCTTGTGCAGGGCCGCGAAGTTCAGGCTTTCGTAGACACAGCCCTCCTCGCTGGCGCCGTCGCCGTAGAAGGCGGCGACCACCCGATCCTGCCGGCGCCGCCTGATCGCCAGGGCGTATCCCACGGCCACGGGGATGCCGGAGCCGACCACCGCCGAGCAGCCCAGGACGTTGCGGTCCATGTCCACCAGGTGCATCGACCCGCCCTTGCCCCGGGCGCAGCCGTCCACCTTCCCGAACAGCTCCGCCATCATGGCGCGCAGATCGCCGCCCTTGGCCAAATAGGCGGCGTGCCCGCGATAGGTTCCCGCCACCACGTCATCCGGTCCCAGCACATCGCACACCCCGACCGCCACCGACTCCTGCCCGATGGACAGGTGCACCGGGCTCTTGATCCGGTCGGACGGATACACCTCGGCAATGCGCTCCTCCGTGCGCCGGATGCGGCGCAGGCTGCGATAGAGACGCGCCGCCATGTCCGCGTCCCGTGTCGTCCGATCGTCCATCCGCCACACCTTTCCCGTTCGGGGCTTTCGCCGCCGTCTATCCGCGCCCGTAGGAATCCTCCAGGCGCACGATGTCGTCCTCCTCCAGGTAGGCACCGGACTGCACCTCGATGATCGACAGCGGCAGCTTTCCCGGATTTTCCAGCCGATGGACGGTGCCCATGGGGATGTAGACGGACTCGTTCTCGCACACCAGCAGACGGTCGTCGCCGCGGGTGACCAGGGCGGTGCCCTGCACCACGACCCAGTGCTCGGCCCGATGATAGTGCTTCTGCAGGGACAGGCGGCAGCCCGGTGCGACGGTCAGGCACTTCACCTGGAAGCGGTCCCCGGCGTGCACCGTCCGGTAGGACCCCCAGGGCCGGTGCACCGTGCGGTGGGTCACCGGCTCCGGCCGGCCCTGCCGCTTCAGCCGTTCGACCACCGCCTTGACCTCCTGCACACGGTCCCGGCCGGCCACCAGCACCGCATCGTCGGTCACCACCACCACCGCGTCGTCGATCCCCACAACCGCCGCCAGGTGCCCGTCGGAGCGGATGTAGCAGTTGCGCGCGCCTTCGGTGACGACGTCGCCGAAGCGGACGTTACCGTCGGCATCCTTGGCGCCGATCTCCCACAGCGCCGACCAGGCGCCGACGTCCGTCCAGCCGAGATCGCACGGCACAACCGCCGCTGCGTCGGTCTTCTCCATGACCGCGACGTCGATGGACACCGACGGGGCCGCCGCGAAGGCCCCGGCATCGAGGCGCAGAAAATCCAGATCCCGGACGCCGTCCGCCAACGCCCGGCGGGCGGCGGCGAGCACGGCGGGGGCATGGCGCTCCAGTTCCTCCACCAGCCGGTCGGCCGGGAACAGGAACATGCCGCTGTTCCAGGCGTACCGGCCGTCGGCCAGGAAGGTCTCGGCCACCGACCGTTCCGGCTTCTCGACGAAGGCGGCAACCCGGTGCACCCCGTCGCGGCCCGGCAGGGTCGGCCCGCGGCGAATGTAGCCGTAGCCGGTCTCCGGCGCCGTCGGCGTGATGCCGAAGGTGACCAGGAAACCTTCCGAAGCGGCCGGCCTTGCCCGCTCCACGGCGGCCAGGAAGGCATCGACGTCGCGGATCAGATGGTCGGCCGGCAGCACCAGGATCAGCGCCCGCGGGTCGGTCGCGGCGGCGGCCAGGGCCGCGACGGCGCAGGCGGCGGCGGTGTTGCGCCCCACCGGCTCCAGCAGGATGGCGGCGGGGGGCGGATCGAGGTGGCGCATCTGCTCGGCGATGACGAAGCGGTGCTCGTGGTTGCAGACCACCAGCGGCGGCGCGAAGCGGGCCGGGTCGGCCACCCGCGCCACGGTGTCCTGTAGCATCGACCGGTCGGAGCACAGGGGCAGCAACTGCTTCGGATACAGTTCGCGCGACAGGGGCCACAGACGCGATCCCGCGCCACCCGACAGCAGCACGGGGACGATCGCACGCTCCGCTTGCCTCTCCATCATGCCTTCCATGGTCAACGCTTCGCCGACCGGAAGAAGAACGACGGTGCCGGTCCCGATGCAAGCGCAAACGGATGTCCGCGGGTGCGGCCCCTCACCCGGCGGCGGTACGGCCGCGCAGGGCGGCCAGAAGCCGCCGCAACGGCGCTCCGGGCGCGGGGGCCGGGGCCGGGGCCGGGACGGCCGCCCGTTCGGCCCGGTGCCGCTGGTACCAGTGGCGGTACGAGCGATCGGGGTCGCGGGCGGCGAATGGATCCCCGAAGGTTTCGGCCACGTCCGGATGGTGGCGCAGGAACGTCCGCTCGTCCCTCGTCACGGGCACGCCGTCGTCGTACGTCGCGTAGGTCCACGTCCGGGCGCGCTCGCGCTCCTCTCCCTCGGCGCGGCAGGCGTCGGCGTACCAGGCGTACAGCCCGTCCAGCGCCGGCTGGCCGGCACCGTAGAGGTCCAGCATGACGCGTTGCGCACCGCTGTCGAAGCCGGTGAAGTGATAGAAGACCAGCGGTTGCCCGTTCACCGTCAGCGGCCCGCCGACCCGGCCCTCGACGCGCCGGTGCGTGAGATTCCAGGTGGAAACGTTGAGGCCGGGATGGCGCAGGACGCCGGTGGTGGCGAAGTAGGCCGGCGCGTGGTCCAGCCATTTCTGGTCGGTGAACAGGCCGGCGGCCACGTCGTCGAAGCAGAAATGCTCCAGCCGGTGGCGCCAGAAGGCGGCGAAGCGGCGGCCCTCCTCCCGGTTCGCCACGCCGACGAAGCCCAGGTTGAAGATGCCGTGGCGCATGGCCACCAGTTCGTTGTCGTGAATCGCCCGGATCGTCTCCTCGGGCTCGCAGGCGTGGGGCGTCAGCACCAGATCGTGGCGCTCCAGCGCGTCCAGCACCGGGTCGGGACGGGCGAACAGGGCGATGTCGGGATCGAAGTACAGCACCCGCGCGCAATCCGGCCGCTGCAGCAGGCGCTCCACCATGAAGCCCTTCACGGCGGTGGACAGCTCCACCAGCGTGTGGATGAACACCCAGGGGTGCACGCCGTTGGGCATGACGTCCGCCGCCAGCCCGGCCGCCGTCAGGTCCGCCAGGGTGTGCACCTCGTCGAACGGCTCGTTGGCCGGGTCGAGGTCGGCGGGCCAGGCGTCGATGAGCGCCAGGTGGATGCGCGCTTCCGGCAGCCAGCGCCGGAGCGAACGGGCCAGCACCCGCGCCTTGGGCAGGTAATTGGGGGCGATGCTGGTGAAGACGTGGATGCCCGGCGCGGTCACGCGGCTGCCTCCGGCGCGTCGTGCAGGATGTGGCGGTTGCCGGCCAGCGCCGCCGCCACCTCGGGACGCGCGGCCCGGTCGGGGAAATCTGCGGCGAAGCGGCGGAAAACGTCAGTCGTTTCGCGGTCGACCCGCTCGGTGCTCTCGCTGATGGTGTTGGAGCGGTGGACGCGGTAGCTGGTCAGGTACAGCGGCAGGTACGCCGGCGTGCCGAGGACCGCGGCACGCAGGGCGAAATCCCAGTCGTGCACGTAGCGGTAATCGGCGAAGCCGCCGATGCGCTGCCACAGCGCCCGGGTGAACATCATGTTCGAGGTGGTCGCCAGGAAATTCTGGTTGGCCAGCAGCGGCAGCAGGTCGCCGGCGGCGAGCAGCCCGGCAACGTCGAGCCCCGCGGGGAACGGGTACTCCGGGTCCAGCGGCCCGCGCTTGCGCCCCAGCGGCCGCCCCTCCTCGTCCATGATGAGGATGTGGCCCGCCACGAAATCCACCGCCGTCTTGCGCACCCGCTGCGCCGCCGCCGCGAAGCGGTCGGGCAGGAACGCGTCGTCCGAGTTGAGCACGGCGATCCATGGCTGCCCCGCCGCCTCGATGAGTTGGTTGAGGCGGGCATGCGCGCCGGCGTTGCCGCCGCCGGGCGGCGTCAGGTTGCGCACCCGCGCGCCATGTGGCGCGGCGATGCGCTCCAGCAGCGCCGCCGACCCGTCGCGCGACCCGTCGTCGGCCACCAGAACCTCGGCGACGAGGCGGGCGCGCAACGCCGACACCAGGCCGTCGAGGATGTACGGGCGGTGGTTGTAGACCGGGATGACGACCGAAAACATGGGTCCCCTCGCTTCAGCGGCCCTGCACGGCCCGCAGCCACAGATAGGCGCGCACGATGGTCGGCTTCTGCCGGGCCCAGGCGCGCAGGCGGCCCAGCGGACCCGGCCGCGGCACCCGCCAGACCGCCGCGGCGCCGGCGTCCGCGGATGCCGGCAAACCGGTGGCGACGGTCTGCATCATCCGGTTGAGCCGCTGGCGGAAGCCGTCGAGCGCGGCGCGGCAGCCCGCGGCCATATCGGATCCGGCCGGCGCCGTCAGCACGTAGCCCCGGGCGAAGGCCAGCGCCAGCGCCGGCTTCAGCGCCTCGGGCCCGGCGGCACCGCCGTCGGACGCATCGAACAGACGGGCCCAGGCACCGGCACCCTCCAGCATGGCCAGATAGTCGGCCACGACCGCCGGATCGCCCGGCCCGCCGGGACCCCGCAGCGCCGCCGCGACCGCCCCCAGCCCCAGGTCCGCCGCCGTCGGCCCGTCCGCCCGTGCCACCAGCGCGTGCACCAGCCCACCGGCGGCCGCCTGACGGGCCATCAGCCGCTCCGGGCTCCAGCCCCGGGCATCCCGGACCAGCGCCGCCGGCGTGTGGAACAGGCGCAGCCCGGCGGGGGTGCGGGACAGCCGGTGCGCCAGTTCCACGGCATCCAGGCTGCCGCCGTCCGGTTCCGGGGCGAGATCGACGGCGAAGCCGTCGGTCGCCCAGTCGCCCACCGCATCGCGCCGAAGGGACAGGTTGAGCGGCCGCGCCGCGCGCCAGTCCCGCCAGGCGTAGGGCGCCGCCCCGCCCTGTCCGGCCGCGTCGGGGGGAAGCGGCTCCGGCAGGTCGCCGGCACCCGGCCGTTCCGCCCAGCCGACCGGGCCGGTCACCGCGGTGCCGGGGGCGGGAAAGCGCTCGTGCACCTCCGCATGGGCGCGCAGAACCCCGGTGTCGGCCGGCCGCAGCGTGTCAGCGAGGAACAGCAGCAGTTCGTTGCGCGCCTCGGCCGCACCGCGATTGCGGGCCGCCGCCGCGCTGTCGGTGCCCTCCAGCCGGCACCACCGCAGCCAGGGCGCACCCGCCGCCAGGCGGTCCAACGCGTCGGGCGTGCCGTCGCGCGACCCCAGGTCGACCACGACAACCTCCACCTGTGCCCCTGCGGCACCGGGCTCCGCCCCCTCGACAAGGGGGCGCCACGCCTCCAGCGTCTCGATCAGGGCCGTGGCCCGGTCGCGGGTGGGAATGACGACGGATATCGAGAGCATGCGAATGGATCGCCGGAATCAGGGCTGGACGGATCGGCCGGCAGTAAGCGGGTCGGCGCCGGCAATGTCAACCTCGCGCCGCCGACCGCCGGACCGGATCACCCGGCGAGCGCCGCCTCGACCCGGTCGCACAGCAGATGATAGAGGCAAATGTGCACCTCCTGGATGTGCGGCGTCTCGCGGGACGGCACATCGAGGAGCACGTCGCACAGCTCCGCCATGGCGCCGCCGCCCTGGCCGGTCAGACCGATGGTCGTCATGCCCATGGCGCGCGCGGTGTGCAGCGCGGCGACCACGTTGCGGGAATTGCCGCTGGTGGAGATCCCCAGCAGGACGCCGCCGGCGCACCCGTGCGCCTCCACCTGGCGGGAGAACACCGTGTCGTAGTCATAGTCGTTGGCCCAGGCGGTGAGCACCGCCGGGTTCGCCGACAGGGCGATGGCGTTCAACCCCCGCCGCTCGCGCCGGAACCGGCCGACCAGCTCGCCCGCGATGTGCATGGCGTCGCTGGCGGAACCGCCGTTGCCGCACACCAGCAGCGGCCGCCCCTGGCGCAGGGCCGCCGCGATGGCGTCCACGGTGCGCTCCATGGCGGCATCCAGCCCGGCGGTGCGGGTGGCGTGCAGGACGGCGATGGTGCGGTCGAGGTAGGCGTTCAGCGAGGTCACGGGGCTGCTCCTGAGGATGCACGGCGAAGACGGGCCGGATCACCGGTCGAACCGCGCTCATGTAGCACGGAGCGGCGCCGGCGCCATCCCCCCGCGATGGCGGCGCCGGCACCGGATTGCCGGCCGGTCCCCTCAGGCCGTGCGCGCCTCGCCGGCAGCAGCCTCCACGCAGGCGCGCGCGCCCCTGGTGAACAGCCGGTCCAGCGAGTCCGTCACGGCGCGGACGAACTCGGGGTGGTGCGGCAGTTCGCCGCCGAAGACGTCGCCGACCCCCAGCAGCGCCGGGGCGAGGCGCGAGGCCGACGGCCCCGCCTCGTCGGCCAGCGCCCGCAGCCGGGCGGCCAGCGGGTCGCGCACGTCGATGGGCCGCCCCTGCTCGTCGGTGCCGGAGACGTAGCGCATCCAGCCGGCCACGCCCAGGGCCAGCCGGTCGATGGGGGCGCCCGCCGCCAGCCGGTCGGCGATGGTGCCCAGCAGGCGCTGCGGCAGCTTCTGGCTGCCGTCCATGGCGATCTGCCAGGTGCGGTGCTTCAGCGCCGGGTTGGCGAATCGGCGCAGCAGCGCCGCCTTGTAGCCGGCCAGGTCGACTCCGGCCGGCATGGCCAGCGTCGGCGTCACCTCCGCGTCCATCAGCCCGGCGACGAAGCGGGCGAAGGCCGGGTCGGCGATGGTCTGCGCCACCGTCTCGTACCCCGAGAGATAGCCCAGATAGGCCATGCAGGAGTGGCTGGCGTTGAGCAGGCGCAGCTTCATCCGCTCGAACGGCCGGACGTCCGCCGTCAGCTCCGCCCCGACCGTCTCCCAGGCGGGGCGGCCGGCGGGGAAGCGGTCCTCGATCACCCACTGGCTGAAGGGCTCCGTCACCACCGGCCAGGCGTCCTCGACGCCCAGCAGGCGCGCCACGGCGGCGCGGTCTTCGGCGGTGGTGGCCGGCACGATGCGGTCGACCATGGAGCTGGGGCAGGCCACGCCGTCCTCGATCCAGCGCGCCAGGGCGGGGTCGCGCAGCTCGGCGAAGCGGCGCAGGATGCCGGCGGTGACGACGCCGTTCTCCGGCAGGTTGTCGCAGGACAGCACGGTGAAGGGCGCCGTGCCGGCGGCGCGCCGGCGCGCCAGCGCCTCCACCAGGAAGCCCGGCAGGGTCTGCGGCGCGCCGGGATTGGCGATGTCGGCGACGATGCCGGGGTGCCGCTCGTCGAGCGCGCCGGTCGCCGGCTCGTGGCAGTAGCCCTTCTCGGTCACGGTGACGGTCACCACCCGCACCGACGGGCGCACCAGCCGCTCCAGCACCGCCGCGGGGTCCTCGGGCGCCACCAGGGATTCGGTGACGGAGCCGACCACCCGCGCCCGCTCGCCCCCGGCGTCGCGCACCAGCACGGTGTAGAGGTCGTCCTGGGGCGCCAGGGCGTCGCGCGTCTCGGGGCTGCGCAGGGAGACGCCGCAGATGCCCCACGGACCGAAGGCGCGGTCCAGCGCGTCCTCGGTGTAGACGGCCTGGTGGGCGCGGTGGAAGGCGCCCAGCCCGATGTGGACGATCCCCGTCTCCAGGCCGGCACGGTCGTAGCGCGGCCGCCGCACGCCGTCGGGCAGTGTGCCGAGGGTGCGCGCATTCAAACGCATGCTCACAGTCTGTATGCCTTCTTGGCCAGGGTGTAGGCGAGATCGACGGCGAGGTCGCGGGCCTCGTCCTCGTCCAGGCGATGCTCGGCCACCAGCCGGGCAAGATAGGCGCAATCGATGCGCCTGGCCACATCGTGGCGCGCCGGGATCGAGGGGAAGGCGCGGGTGTCGTCGTTGAAGCCGACCGTGTTGTAGAACCCCGCCGTCTCGGTCATCCGCTCGCGGTAGCGCAGCATGCCCTCGGGGCTGTCGTGGAACCACCAGGCCGGCCCCAGCCGCAGGGCCGGATAGTGGCCGGCCAGCGGCGCCAGCTCGCGGGCGTAGGTGGTCTCGTCCAGGGTGAACAGGATGATGGTGAGGTCACGCTCGTTGCCGAAGCGGTCCAGCAGGGGCTTCAGCGCCGTCACGAACTCCCCGCGCGCGGGCATGTCGTCGCCGTGGTGGGGGCCGAAGGTGCGGTGCATCCATGCGTTGTGGTTGCGGTGGACGCCGGGATGGATCTGCATGACCAGCCCGTCCTCCAGGCTCATGCGCGCCATCTCCGTCAGCATCTGGCCGCGGAACAGTTCCGCCTCGGCCGGCGTGAAGCGTCCGGAGACGATGCGGTCGAACAGGGCGGCCGCCGCGCCCGCGTCCAGGTCGGCGGTGGCGGCGGTGGGGTGGCCGTGGTCGGTGGCGGTGGCCCCGCAGGCCATGAAATCCCGCCGCCGCCGCGCCAGCGCCGCCAGATAGCCCGGCCAGGACAGGGCGTCCTCGCCGGTCATGGCGCCCAGCACCTCCAGGTTGCCCCGGAAGCCCGGCGTGTCGGGGTCGAGCACCGGGTCGGGGCGGAAGGTGGTGACCACCCGCCCCGTCCAGCCGGAGTCACGGATGGCCCTGTGGTGCTCCAGCGTGTCGAGCGGCCCCTCGGTAGTGGCCAGCGCCTCGATGTTGAAGCGTTCGTACAGGGCGCGGGGGCGGAACTCCGGCCGCGCCAGGCACCCGGCGATGCGGTCGTAGATGGCGTCGGCGGTGGCCGGCGCGAGGCGCTCGGTCACCCCGAACACCGTCTCCAGCGCGTATTCCCACCACATCCGCGTCGGCGTGCCGCGGTAGAGGTGCCAGTGCTCCGCCACCGTGCGCCAGATGCGCCGGGGGTCGGTTTCGACGGGTCCGCCGTCCAGGCGCGCCACGCCCAGCCGTTCCAGCGGCACCCCCCGGCTGTACATCATGCGCAGCAGGTAGTGGTCCGGGATCACCAGCAGGCCGGCCGGGTCGGCGAACGGCGCGTCGGTGGCGAACCAGGCCGGATCGGTGTGCCCGTGCGGGCTGACGATGGGCAGGTCGCGCACCTCTGCGTAGAGGCGCCGGGCGATCGGCCGGGTGACGGGATCGGCCGGGAACAGGCGGTCTTCGTGCAGCATCGGGCACTCACATCAGAGCGTTCGGCAGGAAGAGGACGATTCCGGGGAACAGCGCGAGGACGACGACCAGCCCGACCACCGCGAGGATGAAGGGCAGCGACTCGACGATGTACTCCTCCACCGGGCAGTCGAGCAGGCTGCACACCGTGTACATGGCCACGCCCACCGGCGGCGTCATCGACCCCATGGTGACGATCGTCATCATCAGGATGCCGAAATGCACGGGATCGACGCCCAGCGGCTGGACGATGGGCAGGAAGATCGGGGTCAGCAGCAGGACCAGGACCGTGCTCTCCACGAACAGGCCGGCCAGGAACAGGAACAGCAGGACCATCGCCACCACCAGCATCGGCTCGGCAGTGAGCTGGGTCATCGCCCCGGCGATGGTCTGGGGGGCCTGCTCGAAGATGATGGCGTAGCCGACCATGCCGGAGAACAGGATGATCAGCATGATCAGGCCGGTGTCGACCACCGCCTCGCGCAACGCCTCCAGAACCCCGGAGACCGTCAGTTCACGGTGCAGCAGGAAGCCCACCACCAGGGCGTAGATGACGGCGAAGGCGCCCACTTCGGACGGCGTGAACAGGCCGCCGCGGATGGCGAACAGCAGCGCCACCGGGAACAGCAGGGCCCATTTGGCGTCGGCCATGGCCCGCAGCACCTCGCGGCCGGTGGGCCGCCGCGCCATCTCGGGCCGGTAGTTGCGCCGCCGCGCGATGATCCACACGGTGACCATCAGCACGGCCATCATCAGCAGGCCCGGCACGACGCCGGCCAGGAACAGCCGGCCGATCGACACGTTGCCGACGAAGCCGTAGAGGATCAGACCCAGGCTGGGCGGGATGGTGGCGGTGATCAGCGAGCTGACGGCGATGGCAGCGGCCGTGAAGCCCTTGGTGTAGCCCCGCTGGATCATGCCGGGGCCGAGAATGCGCGCCTCCATGGCGGCGTCGGCCACGGCCGAGCCGGAGACGCCGCCCATCAGCGTCGACAGCACGATGCTGACCTGCGCCAGGCCGCCGGCCATCCACGACACCAGCACGTTGGAACAGCCGATCAGCCGCGTGGTGATGCCGGTGCGGTTCATCATGTGGCCGGCCAGCACGAAGAAGGGCACGGCCAGCAGCGGGAAGCTCTGCGACGCCGACGCCACCTGCTGCACACCGATCGCCATGGGCATGACGTCGCTGGTGGCGAAGAAGCTGAACCCGGCGATGCCGATGGCGAAGGCGATGGGAACGCCCAGCAGCATCAGGACGAAGAAGGTGACGGCCAGAAGGGTCATGGCGCGATCTCCTCAACCGGCGTGACCGGTGCCTTGACGGGGGCGAAGACGGGTTGCGGGCGGCTGCGCAGCCGCCAGGCGGTCTGCAGCATCTGCCCCAGCAGCGTGAAGGCCAGCAGCAGGCAGCCGATGGGCACCGCCGAGGTCACGAAGGCGTAGCTGATGCCGCTGTCGCCGAACTGCCGTTCCAGGTTCATCATGGTCAGCCGGTAGCCCAGCACGGTCATCGACAGCAGGAAGCCCAGCACCACGGCGCCCAGCGCCAGTTCCAGCGCCGCGCGCAGACGTGCGGGAAAGCGCTTGACCAGATAGTCGATGCCGATGTGGGCGCGCTTGCGCAGCGCCAGGTCGGCGCCCAGGAAGGCAACCCACACGAACAGGAGCTGGGCCAGGTCGACCGACCAGACCAGCGGGTAGCCGAACCAGCGCATCACGCCGGCGGCGAAGACGAGAACGACGATGATGGAAAGCAGAAGCATGGCGATCGCCGCTTCCACCTTGGAGAACCAGGACGTCATGACGGCTGTCCTTCGAGCGCGGTGCCGGTCGCGTCAGGGCGCGGCCCGGCGGCCCCGCGGATGCGCGGGAAAGGCCGGTCCCGGCCGGCGCGCACCGGCCGGGACCCGCTCGTCCGCGCCGGGCGGCGCGGACGGGGTCGTCGGTACCGTTTACTGCTGCAGAATGGCGTCCACCTGCTTGTGCAGGTCGCCGAAGCCCAGCTTGTCGTAGACCGGCAGCGTGGCTTCGCGGAACGGGGTCACGTCGATCTCGGCGATCGTCATGCCCTTCTCGGTCATCTGCTTCTCGAAATCCGCCAGCGACGCCTGGGTGCCGCGCGACGCCACGTCGCCGGCCTTCAGGGCCTCCTCGCGCAGGACGGTGCGGTACTCGGCCGGCAGGTTGTCGAACCAGGCGGCGCTGGTGACCAGACCGGTGATCAGGTTGATGTGGCCGGTCTTGGTGACGTGCTTCGTGACTTCATAGAGGCGCGAGCCGTAGCTGGCGGGGTGCTGCGCCTCGACGGCGTCGATGACCTTCTGCTGCAGCGCGGTGTAGACCTCCGACCAGCCCATCGGGGTGGGCGTGGCGCCCATGGCGCGGATGGTCTCCATCCACACCGGGGCCCCCGGCGTGCGCATGCGGATGCCGCTGAGGTCGGCGGGCGTGGCAACGGGCTTGTTGGTCAGCAGGTGGCGTTCGCCCTGCCACCAGTTGAACGACAGGACCTGGTGGCCGGACGCCTTGCGCAGCTTCTCCACCCACTCCTCGAACAGGGGGGAGGTGACGACCTTGCGGATGCCGTCGTAGCCCTGCGCCAGATAGGGGGCGCCGAGCACGCCGAACTCCGGCACGAACACGGCCAGACGGCCGCCGTCGACCACCACGGCGACGCCGGCACCGGCGCGCGCCTGCTCCAGAACGTCCTCGTCCTTGCCGAGCTGCGAGCCGGGGAAGAGGCGCACGCCGACCTTGCCGTCGGTCCGCGCCTCGACGTTCTTCTTGAACTCTTCCAGGCCCTTGAACAGGGGGTCCTGCGGGGTGAGCGCCGTGTTGACGTTGAGCGTGTAGTTGGCGGCCAGCGCGGTTCCGGCCAGGGTCGCCATGGCGAAGCCGAGCGTGGCGGCGCGCCAGGTGCGGGCGATGAAGCTCATACGGTGTCCTCCCTAGAGGAAGCCTGCGGCGTCACAGGCGTTCTTGATGCGATGCTGGTATGGTAGTATACAAGAATGGTGTTGGCAATGCCCTTCCGTCGGGTGCAAGATGATTGACACCACGACGGGACGAAGGCCGCCGAACGGCGGAAACGGGGCGCAAGGGGGGAGGCAGGGTGATGCTGATCAGGATCGAGCCGGATTCGGGCGAACCGGTGGCGCGCCGCGTCTACCGGGCCCTGCGCCACGCCATCGTCGCCATGCAGTTCCGCCCCGGCCAGCCCCTGTCGGAACAGGAGGTGGCCACCCGCCTGGGCGTCAGCCGCCAGCCCGTGCGCGAAGCCTTCATCAAGCTGAGCGAGGCGGGGCTCGTCACCATCCGCCCGCAGCGCGGCACCTTCGTGGTCAAGATCTCCGTGCGCCAGGTGATGGACGCCCGCTTCGTGCGCGAGGCGGTGGAGCTGGCGGTGGCCCGCAAGGCCGGCGAGGGTCTGCCCCCCGCCGTGCTGGCCGAGTTGCGCGCCAACCTGGAGGCGCAGCACGACGCCGCCGCGGAGCGCCGCCACGACCGCTTCCTGGAACTGGACGAGGCGTTCCACCGCGCCCTGGCGCTGGGCATCGGCTGCGAATACGCCTGGCGCGTGGTGGAGGAAACCAAGGCCCAGATGGACCGCGTGCGCTACCTCAGCCTGCCCGACGCCACACCGCTGGACCGCCTGATCGTGCAACATGGCATGGTCGTCGACGCCATCGCGGCCGGCCGGCCCGACGAGGCGGAGATGGCCATGCGCATGCACATGCGCGAAATCCTCACCTCCCTGCCCGAACTCGAACGGCGCTTCCCCGACCTGTTCGACGACGCCGATGCGGCGCTTCCCGCGCCCGTGCGCGTCGCCTGACCCGGCTTTCTCCCTCCCCCGGAGCTGACCTCCCATGAAAATCCTGAGCGCCTCGGTCATCGTCACCTCTCCCGGCCGCAATTTCGTCACGCTGAAGATCGTCACCGACGAGGGGGTGTACGGAATCGGCGACGCCACGCTGAACGGCCGCGAACTGGCGGTGGCGTCCTACCTGAAGGACCACGTCATCCCCTGCCTGATCGGGCGCGACCCCCACCGGATCGAGGACATCTGGCAGTACCTGTACAAGGGCGCCTACTGGCGCCGCGGCCCGGTGACCATGTCGGCCATCGCCGCGGTGGACACCGCGCTGTGGGACATCAAGGCCAAGGTGGCGGGGCTGCCGCTCTACCAGCTCCTTGGGGGGGCCAGCCGCAGCGGCGTGATGGTGTACGCCCACGCCAACGGCCGCGACGTGGCCGAGACGGTGGACCGCGTCGGCGAGTACATCGAGAAGGGTTACAAGGCGATCCGCGCCCAGTCGGGCGTGCCGGGTCTGTCCGGCGTCTACGGCGTCGCCAAGGGCAAGTTCTATGAACCGGCCACCCGCGGCCTGCCCGAGGAGTCGGTGTGGTCGACCGAAGCCTACCTGGACTTCGCGCCCAAGCTGTTCGAGGCGATCCGGGTGAAGCACGGCCCGGGGCCGCACCTGCTGCACGACGTCCATCACCGACTGACCCCCATCGAGGCGGCGCGGCTGGGCAAATCCCTGGAGCCCTACCGGCTGTTCTGGATGGAGGACCCCACCCCGGCGGAGAACCAGGACTGCTTCCGCCTGATCCGCCAGCACACGGTGACGCCCATCGCCGTGGGCGAGGTGTTCAACAGCATCTGGGACTGCAAGGACCTGATCACCAACCAGCTCATCGACTTCGTCCGCGCCTCGGTGGTGCACGCCGGCGGCATCACGCACCTGCGCCGCATCGCCGACCTGGCGGCGCTCTACCAGGTGCGCACGGGCTGCCACGGCGCCACCGACCTGTCGCCGGTGTGCATGGGGGCCGCCTTGCATTTCGGCCTGTGGGTGCCGAACTTCGGCGTGCAGGAGCACATGGCCCACTGCCCGGAGACCGACGCCGTGTTCCCCCACGCCTACCGTTTCGAGGACGGCTACATGCACCCCGGCGAGGTGCCGGGCCACGGTGTCGACATCGACGAGGAGCTGGCCGCGACATACCCCTACAACCCCGCCTACCTGCCGGTGGCCCGGCTGGCCGACGGCACGCTGTGGAACTGGTGAGGGGCCCCGACCCGATCCCGGCCGCGTGCGGCCGGCATGACCGACAGGACTGACGATGCAACCGATCTACAGCGCCGACCCCGGCCGTTACGAGCGCATGAGCTATCGCCGCAGCGGCCGCAGCGGCCTGGACCTGCCGGCGATCTCGCTGGGGCTGTGGCAGAACTTCGGCGGCGCCGACGTGTTCGAGACGGGGCGGGCCATCCTGCGCCGCGCCTTCGACCGCGGCGTCACCCATTTCGACCTGGCCAACAACTACGGCCCGCCGTTCGGCTCGGCGGAGGAGAACTTCGGCCGCGTCATGGCGGCGGACTTCCGGCCGTACCGCGACGAGATCATCGTCTCCACCAAGGCCGGCTACGACATGTGGCCCGGCCCCTATGGCAACTGGGGCTCACGCAAGTACCTGGTGGCCAGTCTGGACCAGAGCCTGCGGCGCATGGGGCTGGACTATGTCGACATCTTCTACTCCCACCGCGTCGACCCGCGCACGCCACTGGAGGAGACGATGGGCGCGCTCGACCACGTGGTGCGCCGGGGCAAGGCGCTGTACGTGGGCATCTCCTCCTACTCGCCGGAGATGACGCGCCGCGCCGCCGCCATCCTGAAGGAACTGGGCACCCCCTGCCTCATCCACCAGCCCTCCTACTCCATGCTGAACCGCTGGGTGGAGGGCGGGCTGCTGGACACGCTGGAGGAACTGGGCATCGGCTGCATCGCCTTCTCGCCGCTGGCCCAGGGGCTGCTGACGTCGAAGTACCTGGACGGCGTGCCCGAGGGGGCGCGGGTCACCCGCGGGCGCACCTTCAAGGAGCAGTTCCTGACGCCGGAGACCCTGGCCCACATCCGCGCCCTGGACGCCATCGCCCGGCGGCGCGGCCAGACGCTGGCCCAGATGGCCATCGCCTGGGTGCTGCGCCGGCCGCAGGTGACCGCGGCCCTGATCGGGGCGCGCACGGTGCAGCAGCTCGACGACTCGCTGGACGCCCTGAAGATCCCCGACTTCACGCCCGAGGAGCTGCGGGAGATCGACGCCCACGCGGTCGACAGTGGCATCGACCTCTGGCGCGCCTCCTCCTCGGCGCGTACGCTCGACGCCGGTTGAGGCGGCACGGCGGGGCTGGGAGCATGGCGGTAAGAGCGGGGGCCGGGGCGGCGGCACCGCGGCGGATCGTGGCCGCCACCCCCGGCGCCGGCCGGGTGGTGGTGGTCACCTGGTCCGACGGCACGCTGCACGACATCGACCTCGCCGGCCACGCCCCCGACTCCGACCGGGCCTTTCGCGCCGTCGCGGTGGCCGATGGTGGCGAGGCGTTGCACTGGCCCGGCGACGCCGCACTGGCGGCGGACACCCTGTGGACGCTGGGTCTGGAGCAGGATGCCCGGCGCCTCCACCGCTGGGCCGCCCGCCGCGGCCTCTCCCCCGCCGCCCTGGCCGAGGCGCTGGGCCTCGCCCCCGCGACGGCGCGCCGGTACCTGTCCGGCCGCGCGGCGATCCCCCGGACCGTCAAGCTGGCGATGATCGGCTACGACATCGTGTCGCGGCCGGCGGGATAGATCGGATCGCCTCCCGTGACCATCGGTCGATGGATGACAAGGCCGGCAAGGATTCCGTCCGCTCGGGCACATCGGGAGTTGCCGGCCATTCGACCGCGGATTGCGCGGATCAGGACACAGATTGCACGGATCTCTCAATCCGGGGCCCTGCGGCATCGCCGGTGGTCACGATCCGTGGCATCCGATGTCATCCGTGCAATCCGTGGAATGGTTGTGTCCCGCGGCACGACCTTGCGGCCGGCGCATGCCCCGTCTCCCACGGTTGCGCCGGCAGGCCATTCGGGGGATGAATGGGTCCGGCGTCCTTCCCCGTGCGCGGCGGTGGCACCAACGGGCGGCTGCGCCGTTTGCAGGGCGGGGCGGATGACGTCGCGGACAAGGGGCGCCGGACCGGCATGAACGATCTCGTCGCGTACGGCAGCCTGTTCCTGACCGCGTTCGGGGCCGCCACCATCCTGCCGATCCAGTCGGAGTTCGTGCTGATCGGCCTGCACCTGTCGGGCCACTACTCCACGTTCTGGCTGCTGGTGGTGGCGACGGTCGCCAACACCCTGGGCTCCACCGTCAACTGGGCACTCGGGCGCTCCATCGAGCGGTTCCGGGACCGCCGCTGGTTTCCCGTCAAGCCCGCGCTGATCGACCGGGCGTCCGGCTGGTTCGAGCGGTGGGGCGTGTGGTCGCTGCTGCTGGCCTGGATGCCGTTCATCGGCGATCCGTTGACGCTGGTCGCCGGCATCCTGCGCGTCAACCTGTGGCTGTTCCTCGCCCTGGTGGCGATGGGCAAGATGATCCGCTACGGCGCGGTCATGTCGGCCCTGTGAGGCGCGGTCAGGACAAGCCTGACCGCTGCATGGCGGCCGATATCGGATTCGGACACCGGGACGTTCCGAACCCGGCATGAGGAACCGCGGGCTTCGTGCCGGCGTTGGGGTGGGGTAGGCTTGAGCGCGACGGTGGCGCCGGCCACACCCGACGGGGACCCGCGATGTTCTTCTTTCCGCTGTACGACGACAACCCGACGCGGCGCCGTCCCGTGGTGACCATGGCGATCGTGGCGCTCTGCCTGCTGGTCTTCGCATGGCAGTTCTCGCTGGCGCCGCGGGCGGAGGCCCTGGCGGTCTACGCCTACGGGCTGGTGCCCGCCCTGCTGTTCGGTCACGCCGAGCTGCCGCCGCAGATCGCCGCGGTGCCGCCCTGGATGACCGTGTTCACCTCCATGTTCCTGCACGGAGGCCTCCTGCACCTGGGCGGCAACATGCTGTACCTGTGGATCTTCGGCAACAACGTCGAGGACAGCATGGGGCGCGGCCGCTTCGTGGTGTTCTACCTGCTGTGCGGGGTCGCCGCGGCGCTGGCGCAGAGCCTGTCCAACCCCACCTCGGAGATTCCGATGATCGGCGCCAGCGGCGCCATCGGCGGGGTGCTGGGCGCCTATCTCGTGCTGCACCCCCGCGCCAATGTCCGGGTGCTGGTGTGGATCCTGCTGTTCGTCACGGTGATCAACGTGCCGGCCCTGATCGTGCTGGGCGTCTGGTTCATCGGCCAGATCCTCAGCGGCGTCGCCACCCCCACCAGCGCCGAAGGCGGCGTGGCCTTCTGGGCCCACGTCGGCGGCTTCATCGCCGGCATGGTGCTGATCCCCTTCTTCCGCCGCCGCGACGTGCCCCTGTTCGAGCCGGCGCACAGCCGCGCCTTCACCACCATGCCCGCCGGCGAGGCGATCCGGCGGCGCGGCAGCGTTCCCGACTCGGGCGACCGCCGCAGCCCGTGGGGATGATCCGGCAGGGGTGGTCTAGCGCCGGTTCCACCACCGGAGCAGCCGGCGCCAGCGCCGTTCGCCCGACACCACCATCAGGGCGGTGGGGCGCTTGAGCAGCGCCACGTCCAGAGCCAGCAACAGCAGGCCGAGCGGCAGCATCCAGATGCCCAGCCCCGGCAGGAAGGCCAACAGCCCGCCGATCACCAGCAGCACCCCCACCGGGATGCGGATCCAGCTTGCCGACGGCTGGCGCAGGTGGACGAGCCAGGCGCGCAGCGACTCGGGCAGGAGCCGCTCGGCCCGATCGAAGCGGCGACCGATGATGCGGTCGGCCTTGGACCGGGAATCGCTCGGGTCGGAACCGGTGCCCCCGGGCGCCGGTTGGCCGTTCGTGCGTGTGTCGGTGCTGGTCATGGCCCCTAAGATGAGGTTTCATCCCACGCCGCGCAATCGCCCGCGTCCGCAGGGCAGATCACCAGGGGAGGAACAGCGTGGATACCGAATCGATCCGAAACGCGTACCGACGCTACGCCCGCATTTACGATGATGTGTTCGGTCGCATTCTGGCGTCGGGCCGGCACGCCGCGGTGGCGCGGATCAACCGGCAGGGCGGACGCCGCGTGCTGGAGGTGGGGGTCGGCACCGGCATCTCCCTGTCCGACTACCGGCGCGACCTGGACATCGTCGGCATCGACCTGTCCCTGGAGATGCTGACCGTCGCCCGCAATCGGGTGCAGCGCGAGGGGCTGACCAACGTCGAAGGGCTGCTGGAGATGGACGCGGGCCGGCTGGCCTTCGCCGATGCCAGCTTCGACGTGGTGGCCGCCATGTACGTGCTGACCGTCGTGCCGGACCCGCAGGGCACGCTGGCCGAGCTGGAGCGGGTCTGCCGCCCCGGCGGCGAGATCGTCATCGTCAATCATTTCGCCGAGGACAAGCCCGGCCTGCGCCGCACCGTGGAACGGGGGCTGGCGCCGTTCTCGCGCAAGCTCGGCTGGCGGCCGGACTTCACGCTGGATGCCCTGCTCTCCGGCTCGCGCATCGAGGTGGAGGCCATGGACACCGTGCCGCCGTTCGGCCTGTTCAGCGTGCTGCAATGCCGGCGCGGCGCGGCGGCCTCCGGATCGGGGAACCCGGCCTGACCGCCTGCGGTTGACGGGGGACCATCCGCTCCCCCCAACCGATTCAGGAGATCCGACCATGGCCGGCAAGCACGAGCAGAGCCCGGAGCACCGCAAGGCCCGCGACCTGGCCGACCGGGCCATCGACAAGGCGGTGGCCGGCGACACCGCCAAAGCCCGCGACCTGGCGAAGGAAGCCAAGGCCATCGACCCGAAGATCGGCGACGAGATGGCCCGCGAGGTCGAGGAGGACCGCCGCAAGGCCGAAGGCTACGGCGACGCGAAGCGCTGACACGCGGCCCCGGGCGGCATCACCGGGTGCCGCCCCGGGCCAGCCGGGCGTGGCAGTTGGCCAGGATGTTGCCGACCGCCATCCGTTCGCGGGCGTCCATCGACAGCTCCCACCGCGCCTTCACCGCAACCCAGCCGACGACGTAGGAGCACAGGGCCGACGAATCGGCGGGCAGCCACTCCTCCGGCCCGCGCGCGCCCTTGGCCCGGCGGGTGGCGGCGGACACCGCGACCAGGGTGTCCGGACCGTCCAGATCATTGGCGAAGGCGGCGCGCCGCTCGGCATCCCAGGCGTGGCCGCCGCTGGCGTGCGCCTCGCGCAGGGGCACGCGGTGGTCGATCGCCATGTCCTGCGGGTTGGTGAACTGCTCCCCCGAATAGGGGTCGCGCCAGCGACCCGAGACGATGGCGCAGCCGTCGAGGGACAAGCGCACGGGCTCCAGGCTTTCGGCGACCAACACCTCTTCCCGGGTGTCCAGACAGTTGCCGTCGCGGTCCAGCCAGTGGGGCCAGGCGGCGGGATCGAAGCCGCGGCGGTTCTCCGGCTCCACCCGGATGGTGGCGAGCATGGCGGCCACCCGGTCGTATTCGGGGACCGGTGCTGCCGGCCGTACCCGCTCCGCGGCCGGCGGCGGGTCCAGGCCCGCCGTCCGGACGGGAAGCTCGTCCAGCGATACGCCGGGCGTCGGCCGCCCGAACCGGTCCAGCGTCGTCACTCCCGCCAGCACGAACAGCGCCAGCAGAAGCGCGTCCGAAGTTCGCCGTCGTCCGTCCCCGTGCCTGTCCATCATCGCCCGTCGCCGTGGTGGTCTCACGCCAACAGGCGACGGCGCTCCGGATCACCCCTCCCCTGACGGGTGGGGGCCCGGTGCGAACACGCTGCCCCCGGTCCCGGCGGCGGCCTTCTCAGACCTGCCGCCCCACCGCCGCGGCGACCGCGCGCATGGCGGTCATCAGTTCGGCGAACTCGGCGAAGTCGACGGGCTGGAGAGGGTCGACGGCGGCGTTGACGGGGTCGGGATGGACCTCGATCATCACGCCGTCGGCGCCGGCGGCGATGGAGGCCAGCGCCATCGGCTTCACCCACGGGCGCCAGAAGGTGGCATGGGAAGGGTCGGTGACCACCGGCAGGTGGGTGACCTCCTTGGCCGCCGGAACCACCTGCAGGTCGAGCAGGAAGCGCGAGGTGCCGCGGTGGGTGTGCGGGGCGACGATGCCGCGCTCGCACAGGATCACCTGATGGTTGCCCTCCACCATGATGTACTCCGCCGCCCCCAGCCAGTCGCGCAGCGAACTGCCGAAGCCGCGCTTCAGCATGACCGGCTTGCCGGTCTGCCCGACAGCGGACAGCAACGGATAGTTCTGCATGTTGCGGGTGCCGATCTGCAGGATGTCGGCGACCGCCGCGACGGCGGGCAGGTGTTCGGTCGCCATCACCTCGGTGATGACGGGCAGGCCGGTGGCCTCGCGCGCCCGGGCCAGCCATTCCAGCCCCTGCTCGCGGGTCTCGAAGTACTTCTCCGAACGGTAGGGGAAGGTCAGCGGTTTGAAGGCGCCGCCGCGCAGGATGTGGCCGCCCGCCGCCTTCACCGCCCGGGCGGTGTCGACGATCATCGCCTCGTTCTCCACCGTGTTGGGGCCGGCCATGATCGGCACCAGCGGACCGCCGAACTCGACACCGGCGACGGAGAAGCGGGTGACGTGCTCCGGGTCCTTTTTGGCGGCGAGCGGGAACTTGGAGGCGAGATCCTCGGCGGAGATGTCCTTGCCGGGGGCGGCGTTGCTGATGGCCATGGCTGATCCTGGTGCTGGAAACCGGAAGCGGTCGGCCCGTCGGTCGACGGTCCGGGAGCGGAGTATAGGCGCCGCCGGCCCGCGACAACAACCGCGGGTAAACGGCCGCGCCCCGTGTGATGATTCGACCACAAAGGGCTTGGAATCCCGGGCCGAAACCCCATATGTTATCGACGCCGACAATATCGTCCGGTTCCCGAGGCCATCGGGGCCGGTAGGCCTTCCGGAGCCGTTCCCCCGTGGGACGGCTCTTTTGCTGTGAGCGGTCGCCTCCGCCCGGGCGGGCGCGATGCCGTGACCGATGCGCGACTCCCGCCCTCCCCCTCTTGACGGGGTAGGGGCATCTCCTTATGTCTGCGGCGCAACAAGGATCCGGGCCCCTCTGGCGGTCGAGTCGTCGGCCGTGATGTCGGATGCCTTCACCTGCTCTTGCGCCGACGGGCGTGACCGCATCTGGAGGTTTCGATGAAGACGCCGGTGCTGTGGTGGAACGGTCGCCCGGCCGTTTGCCCCCGCGGCGGCCGTCCCGGAATGGTCCTCTCCCCCGCGCCCGCGCGTCCTTCCCAAAAAACAATCCGTCCGTGCCAGTGCGGCGCCGGTGCGCACCCGTTCGTCGTTCGCGACCGGGTGCGGTCGTTCGCCGCACGTCAATAGGGAGCTTCCGCACATGTTCGATCAGAACCCGCAACAGACCCGGTGGGGCGCCGCGGCCCCCGCCGTCGATGCCGCCGTCTTCGACGAAGGCCTGCGCCGCCACATGCTGCGGGTCTACAATTTCATGGTCCTGGGCCTGGCGCTGACCGGCGTCGTGGCCTTCGGCGTGTCCAGCACCCCGGCCCTGTACGTGCCGATCTTCACCACGCCGCTGAAGTGGGTGGTGATGCTGGCGCCGCTGGCCTTCATCATGGTTCTGTCCTGGCGCTTCGACCGCATGTCCGCGTCGTCGCTGCAGACGCTGTTCTGGACCTTCTGCGGCGTCATGGGCGTGTCCATGGCCTCGATCTTCCTGGTGTTCACCGGTGCCAGCGTCGCGCGGGTGTTCTTCATCACCTCCGGCATGTTCGCGGCGATGAGCCTGTGGGGCTACACCACCAAGACCGACCTGTCGAAGATGGGCTCGTTCCTGATCATGGGCCTGATCGGCATCGTGATCGCCAGCCTGGTGAACATCTTCGTGGGCTCCAGCGCCCTGCAGTTCGCCATCTCGGTCATCGGCGTCATCGTCTTCACCGGCCTGACCGCCTACGACACGCAGAACATCAAGGAGTCCTACGCCGAGCATTACGGCGAGGAGGCCAACACCAAGCTGGCCGTGATGGGCGCCCTGTCGCTCTACCTGAACTTCATCAACCTGTTCCAGATGCTGATGCAGCTCATGGGGCAGCGCGACGAGTGATGCGGCCGCATCCGCACATAGTCCGGCGGTGAAGCCGGGCTCGGGGCGTCCTGACGTCCCGGCCCGGCAGCGGCCGCCACAGCGGCCGTTTCCGTCATTCCCGATTCCAGAGGACGACCCCAGAGGACGACCCCAGAGGACGACCATGGACCAGACCGAACGCCAGATCATCGACGAGCTTTTCGCCAAGCTGCGCCAGGCCGAGGCCCAGTCCGGCCCGCGCGACGCCCAGGCGGAGTCCTACATCCGTGACCAGGTGAACCGCCAGCCGGCGTCCCCCTATCTGATGACCCAGGCGATGGTCATGATGGAGCAGGCGCTGGCCGCTTCCCAGGCCCGCACGCAGGAGCTGGAGCAGCAGCTCCGCGAGCGTCCCGCGGGCGGCGGCGGCATCTTCGGCGGCCTGTTCGGCGGCGGTGCCCGCCCGGCCCCGGCCCCCGCGCCGGCGGCCCGCCCCGGCTCCCCGTGGAACCGCCAGGCCGGTCCGCAGGGCGTCGATCCCCGCATCGCCGGCTACGCCCAGCAGGGCCGCCAGGGCGGCGGCTTCCTGGCCGGCGCCATGCAGACGGCGCTCGGCGTCGCCGGCGGCGTGCTGATCGGCAACATGCTGGCCGATGCCTTCATGGGCGGCGGCGAGGCCGCCGCCGCCGAGCCTCCGGCAGCCGCGCCCGAACCCGCCGCCTACGAGGAGCCGCCGGTGGACGACTCGTCCGACTGGGGCGATTTCGGCGGCGACGAGGACATCTGATACAGCCGTTCCCGATCCTCCCCCGGCGTGTGCCGGGGGAGGCATCACTTCTCCCCGATGAAGCGCACCCACGGGAAATCCAGCCAGTCGAACCACCGGACCACCGGTGCCGTGGCCTCCAGAACGCAGAAGGGGGCCGCCTGGTCGAGCATCCAGTAGCCGCGCCCCTGCGCCAGGAAATGGCCGACATAGGCCGCCGTGCGCTCCAGCCAGGCCTCACCGGCCGGCGTGGGCTGAACCCACACGAAGCACACCACGATCTCCCGCGTCGGACCGCGCCGGCGGCCGTCGCGCAGCAGCCCGACGTCGTGGCCGTCCAGCGCCGTCGCCAGGGCGCCGAGGTCACCCTCGACCGTGCAGTCCGCATCCACCTGCACCACCGGCCGCCCGCTGTGGCGCAGAAGTTGATACAGGCGCAGAAAGCGGATGCAGGCGTAATAGGTGGTGCGGCGGTGGCGGTCCCAGCCGGTGAAATCGACCCGTTCCCGGCTGTAGCCCAGCGCCATCCGCTGCCGCCGCGCGTCCAGGTCGGCGTCGGTGTCCGGCGAGGGGTCGATGACGTGCACCTGCACCGCCGGCCCGCCGCGGGCCGCCACCGATTCCAGCAGCGGACCGACGAAGCGGCGGTAATAGCCATCGTCGCAGGCCACGAACAGCAGCGGGCCGTCGCCGCCGGGCGGCTCGAACACCCGCTCCACGGCCGCGAACCGGTCCGCCAGCGCCGCCGCGGCCGGCAGCCCGGCCACGAAGCCGCGCCCGGCGCGCACCATCGACCAGGTCCGCAGCTCGAAGTCCTCCATCGCCTCTGCCGGCGTGAAGCGGCGGGCGATCCGGCCCATGAAGCGCGCGCCGAGATCGCTGCGGCCGCGGCGGTAGAGGTGATAGGCGATGGCGGCGGCCGCGCGGGTGTCGCGCGGATCGCGGCGCAGGGCCGCCGGGGCGGCCCGGGCGGCGGCGGTGACCAGCCCGTCGTCGGCCAGCCCCGCCTGTAGCAACTTCAGCGTGGCGCCGATCAGCGCGTCGCCGGCGGCGGCGTGACCGGCGTCGAGGCGCCGCACCCGGCGCAGCCCGGCCAGCCCGCGCGCCGTGCCCTCCCGGTCGAGGGGCCGGCCGGCCACCACCGGCGCGTCCATGCCGGCCCCGGACAGGGCGAACACGGCGGCGTTGTACCAGGCGTCGGCGTCGCCGGGCGCCAGGGCCAGGGCCTGCCCGTAGAGGCGCCCTGCCGCGCCCGTACGGCCCAGCGCCGCCTCGGCGTTGGCACGGTTGATGCGCGCATCGGGCCGCTCCGGCGCCAGGGTCGCCGTGTTGGCGAAGCAAACCGCGGCGTCGGCGGCCCGGCCGAGGGCCAGCAGCGCCGTGCCCAGGTTGTTCCAGGCGTCGGGATAGGCGGAGCGGCGGTCCAGGGCGTGGCGGTAGCAGGCCGCCGCCGCCGCGGGGTCGCCCGCCGCCAGCCGCAGGTTGCCCAGATTGTAGGCCGCCTCCGCCAGGCCGGGATCGCCGACCAGCGCGCGGGCGAAGGCGCGGGCGGCACCGTCGGCATCGCCGCACGCCCGCAGGGCCAGCGCCAGATCGTTGAGGAAGTCCCCGTCGGCCGGGGCCAGGGCCAGGGCCCGGCGCAGGCGCGCCGCCCCCGCGGCGGGCCGTCCCCGCTGGCTGTCCAGCACGCCCAGCAGGTGCTGCGCATCGGCGTGGTCCGGCCGGGCGCGCAGGATGCTATGGTAGAGCCCTTCGGCGTCGGCCAGCCGGCCGGCCCGGTGGTGGCCGACGGCGGCGGCGAGGGCGTCTCGGAGGGAGGCCATGCCGCCTGTCTACACGGCCGCCGCGCCGCGTTCAACGGAGGTTCCGGCCATGGCCGCACGGCCGCTCGTCAGCATCGTCACCCCCACCTTCCTGCGGGAGGCATGGCTGCCGCGGTGCCACGCCTGCGTCACCGCCCAGACCCGGACGGACATCGAATGGCTGGTCCTCGACGACAGCCCGGAGCCGTCGCCCTATCTCAGCGCCCGGCAGGACGAGCGGCTGCGCTACCTGTACACCGACCGGCGCGTGCCGCTGGGCGAGAAGCGCAACATCCTGCTGGAGCACGCCCGCGGCGAATTCATCGTGCATTTCGACGACGACGACCTCTACGCGCCCGGCTACGTGGACATGCTGGTCGGCTGGCTGGAGGAGGGATACGACTTTGCCAAGCTGTCCGGCTGGTTTCTCTACACCGCGGTGCACGGCCGTCTCGGCTACTGGGACACCGCGCAGGGCGGCCCCCACTTCCGCTGGGCTCGCCGCTCGCGCTCGCGGGTGGAGCAGGACGCGCCGGCGACCGACGACAACCTGATCGGCTACGGATTCTCCTACGCCTACCGCCGCCGGGTGTGGGAGGCGGTGCGCTTCCCGCCCCTTGCCGCCCTGGAGGACGCCCCCTTCGCCCGCGAGGCCCGCGCCCGTTTCCGGTTCACCGCCCGCCCCGACACGACGGGCCTGTGCCTGCACGTGCTGCACAACCGCTCCACCAGCCTGTGCCTGCCGCAGCACGAACTGCCGGTCTTCCTGGCCGAACGGCTGTTCGGCGAGCGGGTGCGGGACTATGTGGCGCCGCAGTGAGGGCGTGATACCGACGGCATCAGAATGATGCCGTCGGTATCACGCTATCGATCCATGCAAAGCATTGATCTGTCGGGTTTCACGGCCGGAAACCAATGGACCGGAGCTTTTTCCGGCCGTATGAGCCCATCACACCACGATGTCGAGGAACATCCCGCGGCGGTAGTTGCGCGGCAGGGTGAGGATGCCGTTGACCAGCAGGCCGGCAAGCTGGCGGACCGTAGGTATGCGCTGGCGACCGCCCACCTCGCCGGCGCGCGCCACGCGGGCGCCGGGCCCGGTGGGCGCCAGACGGCCACCGCCGGAATCGGGCTGAATCGGCTCATGGCCGCGGTCGCCGGTGCGTCGGGTGTCGATCATACCCCGCATTTACCATAAATCGCCCCGCAGTGGCAAGACCGCCCGGCCGGTCCGGTTCTCAATGGGCCATGCCGGAGAATGACGGCGCGTATGGTGTGACCGGTTCCGGTGGGCTACCGATAGATTGATGTCGTTTGCATGACCCGTCGCGCCGCCGAGGCGTCGTTCAAAGCTGCCGGCGTCTCCCGGCTCACGTTGCCGGGATTGCCGCCACCCGGTTGCGGATCGAGCGGCAGCACCATCAGATCCGTCCCCGGCACCTCGACCGCGGCACCTCCCAGTGCCCGCATGAGATCCGGGCCGAGCGCGCGGGGGGCCACGACGTGGCTGACCCGGTGATCAAGCGCCGCCCTTGCCACCGCCGGAACGCCATTCGATGGCAGGGGCAGCGCCGGCACCCCGGTCGTGACGTGGAACTGCGCCGGGTCGTCGATCAGAACCCGAACCGGGCGTCCCGGTACGGGCATACCCTCGAGCACAGACGCCACCGTCACCATCCGGTCGCGCGCGCCGGCATTCTCCGCGAGCAACCGCCGTGCGTGCGACAGTCCGTCCACGGTCGAGAACAGAAGGATCAGCATCAACCCCGCGGTCGCGGCTCGCGGCGACGGGGCGAAGTGCCACAGCGCCAACGCCGCCAGTGCAGCCAGCACCGGCAGAAGTCCGAAATAGGTGCGCAGGAAGGCGTGCGTGCCGATGCCGGGCATCACCAGCGTGTAGGCGGCAAAGGCGGCAAGAACGAAACCGGCAGCAGGCATGAGCGCGGCCGGGTTGCGGACACAGCCCGGCCGGATCAGCAGCAACACCGCCCCCGCTGCCGCGGCGAAGGTAGCCACCTGGTCGAAGTGGCGCATGATGCGGACGGCGGTGACCGCCACAGCTTCCGCACGCAGGGCCAACAGCCGGCCCCACCCTTCGGCCGGCAGGCCGTCAATCCCCGGGGTGTGCCCGTACCATTGGAACTGCCGGAGGTCGGTGACAAACAGGGCGATCTTCAGGCTGCCCGAATCGGCGTTTCCGAGGAAAGCCGCGTTGAGGAGATGAGCGGGAAGGAGGGCCAGGGGAAACAGTGCAAGGGCCAGCAGCGGCGAGAACGGGCGCCATCCGGTCTCTCCCGACCGCCGCAGGCGGTGCACGGCAATAACGATGGACACGGCAAGCGGGACGCCAAGGAGGACGGCATCGTTCCGGGTGAGGGTGGCGGCCGCAACCAGGAGCAGCACCAGGGTCATGCGGCCCGGACCGCCGCCGGGATCGGCCACGAGGACCAGAAACCATCCGACCAGACACCCGTACAGGATCATGCTGTCAGGGGTGAGGTGGGCCCACCAGAGGGGCGAGAGCGTCAGGCCGATCAAATAGGCCGCCGTCGCGACCGTCCGCTCCGGCGTGAACTGCCGGGCCATGGCGGCAGCGGCCAGGGCGATCCCGATGCTCAGGACTTCCTGGACCACCGCACCCGAAAACAGCGTCACACCGATGAATGGGGCTACAGCCAGCAGGAAATAGGCAGTGCCCGGCCGCCAGTAGTCGATGGCCGGGTGCGGTAACGCCGTCACGCTGGTCAGCCACGTCCAGGCAAAGGGAAGGTCGTGGCCCCCACCCGAAGCCAGCGATTGCGCCAAAGCGAGATAGACGCAGGAATCCGTAACGCCACAATATTCACTCCGACTCGCCAGCGCCAGACGAGCCGCGACAACGATTATGGTCGCAACGGCACACAAAAGCACCCGCGTATCAATTCTTCTAGGCGACCCCATAATGCGAACCCCTCAGACAATGCCGAATAATGCGCAGCCTTTTGCGCGGAATATCAACCTTAAATAGTAGCTAGCATCACCAATCGCGGGGCCCGCGCTGTGCAGCGAATCTCAAAACAATAAAGGCGTATTTTGATCGTTTTGCGCAAGCCGGGTGCGATGGATTGTCTCAGGGGTACGAAACAAGATCCCGCCGGGCGAGAAGAGTACCGTTCCACCGGAGCATGAATACGCCGGAAGATTTGCAGGCTTTGGTCAATGTGCCGGCCCGCGGCTTCCGCGCCGGGGCTTGGCTGTGTTTCCCGGTCCGGCGCGACGCCCGGATCGGCAGACAGACATAAACCGGCCGTCACGTTCCGGTTGCACCGGGGGTACCGGGAGGAGGCAACGAGAGCCGCCGGGCCGGCTTGACCGGAGTTATCCACAGTTCTGTTGGCAACCCGGTGGATAAGCCTGTTGAACAAGCGATGGCGCCTGTCCCGTTGCAACACGACCGTCATCGACCGGCGATTCGCCGAACGGCTTCCGCCGACCGCGACGGCGGACCGGTCGCAGGTAACGCCGAAGAGGCGTTGGCCACGGCGGCACCTTTGGACGATGATCGCCGTTGTTGCGGGGGCGCCGGCGGTACGGCCGGCGCCGGCAGCGGAAAGGGAGCACCGAATGGCGCATTATCTGGTCACCGGGGGCTGCGGCTTCATCGGATCGCACCTGGCCGACCGGTTGCTGGCCGACGGGCATCGCGTCACCATCCTCGACGATCTGTCCACCGGCCGGCTGGAGAACAAGCCGGCGGCGGCCCGCCTGGTGGTCGGCGACGTGGCGGACGCGGCGGCGGTGCGCGAGGCCGCCGATGCCGTCGACGGCATCTTCCACCTCGCCGCGGTGGCCTCGGTGCAGCGCTCCAAGGAGGCGTGGAGCGACACCCACCGCACCAACATGATGGGCACCGTCACCGTGTTCGAGGCGGCCCGCACCGCCGGAGCCGGCGCGCCGGTGCCGGTGGTCTACGCCTCCTCGGCCGCCGTCTACGGCGACAACCCCGTCACTCCGCTGGGCGAGGACGCGGAGACCCGGCCGCTGTCGGCCTACGGCGCCGACAAGCTGGGCTGCGAACTGCACGGCCGCGTGGCCTGGTCGATCCACGGCGTGCCGACGGTGGGCTTCCGCTTCTTCAACGTCTACGGCCCGCGCCAGGACCCGCGCTCGCCCTATTCCGGCGTCATCTCCATCTTCGCCCAGCGCATCGCCCGCGGCCGCGACCTGGACATCCACGGCGACGGCGAGCAGGTGCGCGATTTCGTCTATGTCGGCGACGTGGTGGAGTTCCTGGCCGCCGCCATGGAGCGCCGGCCGCGCGGGGCCGGCATCTTCAACCTGTGCACCGGCCGGCCGACCAGCATCGCCATGCTCGCCTCCGTGCTGGAGGAACTGGCGGGCTACCGGGTGGGTCGCATCCACCACCCGGCCCGGCCCGGCGACATCCGCGTGTCCATCGGCGATCCCGCGCGCCTGCGCGCGGCCTTCGGCATGGGCTGCCGCACCGGGCTGCTGGACGGGCTGGCGGCTACGCTGGACCGGGTTCCGGCGTGAGCACCACCCCCAGTTCCCCGGCGATGCGCCGCGCCGCCTCCCCGGCGGCGGCGGCCACCGCGGGGGTCAGCGACTCGCCGAAGTCGAAACGCCCCCCCTCGATCCCGTAGACGATCAGGACGGGCGGCAGGCGGTTCAGGGCGCGCGCCGTCTCCACCGCCTCGGCCACGCCGAACAGGTGGCTGGAACAGCGCAGCAGGTCGCGCGGCAGCGCCTGCGCCGTGGCGTCCAGGCGCACCAGGGTCCCCGGAGCGGCGCCGGAGCGGGTGGCGTCCACCAGCACCACCCGCTCCGCCCCCTCCCAGGCGGCCATCAGCCCCGCCCCTTCGCCCGAATGCTCCGCCGCCGCCACCCCGGCCGCGGCCAGGCGGTCGGCGACCCGGGGGCCCACCCCGTCGTCGCTGCGCAAACGGTTGCCGATGCCGAGGACGAGCGTGCCGGACCACGCGGGGCTCATGCCGCCGCCTCCCGCGGATGGTCGCCGCCGGCCAGCGACCCGGACAGCAGCTCCGCCACCAGCCGGGCCCCGTCACCCGCTCCCGGCGCGGCGAGCAGCGCCAGTTCCGTGTCGGGCAGGGCCGGCAGCCCGTCGGCCGGGCCCAGCACCCGTGCCCCCGCCGGCAGGGAGGAGCGCGCCAGCACCCCGACCCCCAGCCCGGCCAGCACCGCCGCTTGCACCCCCGACAGGTTGGGGCTGGAGTAGGCGACCCGCCAGCGCCGGCCGGCGGCGTCCAGCTCGTGCACCGCCCGGTGGCGGTAGACGCAGCCCAGCGGGAACAGGACCAGCGGCAGCGGGTCGTCCCGGTGCACCTCGTGACCGGCACCGGCGGCCCAGCACAGCGGCTCCCGCCACACGGCGGTGGCGCCGGGCCGGCCCGGTTCCTGCTTCAGCAGCGCCACGTCCAGCTCGCCCGTCTCGAAGCCGTGGCGAAGCCGCACGCTGATGTCGCAACGCACGTCCAGCCGGTAGCGCCGGTTGCGCCGGGCGAAGGCGGACAGCACGGCGGGCAGCCGATCCACCGCATAGTCCTCCGGCACGCCGACCCGCACCACCTCCACCGCCTCGCGGCCGGTGGCCAGCGCGGCGCGCGCCTCGTCGTTGAGGGTCAGCAGGCGGCGGGCGTAGGCCAGCAGCCGCTCCCCCTCGTCGGTCAGGGCGACGGAGCGGGTGCCGCGCTCCAGCAGCGTCACCCCCAGCGCCTCCTCCAGCCGGCGGACCTGCTGGCTGATGGTGGACTGGGTGCGGTGCACCCGCTCCCCGGCCCGGGTGAAACCGCCGGTTTCGACCACCGAGACGAAGGTGCGCAACAGGGTCAGGTCCAGTTCGGCCATCGCCATTCATCCATTTTGTGAATGGATTCGATCATACCATTTCATTTCCCAATGCGATACCCCGCGCCCAGTCTCTTCCCTGCGACAACGACGGAGGGAGCGATGACACGGGCCATGGCCGGCACGGTGCCGGCAGGGGAACAGGCGGCGGGGGAGCGCAGCACCGGGGCGCCGCTGTCCCTGGTGGTGCCCTTCTGCCTGGGGTGGAGTTCGGCGTTCGCGGTGGGCAAGATCGCCCTGGCCGACGCGCCGCCGCTGCTTATGCTGTCGGTCCGCTTCCTGCTGGCCGGCGCGGTGCTGCTGGCCGCCGCCGCCGCGCTGGGGCACCTGCGGCGGCTGGACGGACGGGGCTGGCTGGTTCTGGCGGCACTCGGCGTCGTCAACACGGCGCTCTATCTGGGGCTCTGCTTCGTGGCCATGGAGACGGTGTCCTCGGGGCTGGTGGCGATCATCGTCAGTTCCGCCCCGGTGCTGACCGCTGCGGTGGCGGCGCCGCTGCTGGGCGAGCGGCTGACCGCGGCCAAGGGGGCGGGGCTGGTGCTGGGGGTGCTGGGCGTCGGGATCATCGTGCGCGGGCGGCTGAACGGCGGGGCCGACGATCCCGCGGGCATCCTGCTGGCGGTGGGGGCGCTGGTCGCCATGGTGGCGGGGACGCTCCTGTACAAGCGCCACGCGCCGCCGGCCGGGCTGGCGGTCAACGGCGGTGTGCAGACGCTGGCCGGCGGGGTGGTGCTGCTGCCGGTGGCGCTGGCGCTGGAGGATGCGGGCGCCGTCACCCTCACCGCCTCGCTCGGCCTGTCGCTGGCCTATCTGGTGGTGGTGGTGTCGATCGGCGCGCATCTGCTGTGGTACGCGCTGATCGCCCGCACCACGGCGACGGCGGCCAGCGCCTACCACTTCCTGATGCCGCCGCTGGGCCTGCTGTTCGGCTGGGCGCTGCTGGGCGAGCCGGTGCACCTGCCCGACCTGCTCGGCATCGTGCCGGTGGCGATCGCCATCCGGCTGGTGACCCGGCCTACTCCCGCTCAACCGTGAGGGTGAGGAAATGGGTGGCGCAGGAGATGCAGGGGTCGTAGTTGCGGATCGCCTGCTCGCAGCGCCACTTGAGCTGATCGTCGGGCAGGTCGAGGTTGGCCGCCACCACGCCCCACAGGTCGCGCTCGATCTGTTTCTGGTTCTGCGCGGTGGGGGGGACGATGCGGGCGGTGAGGATGCGCCCCTCGGCGTCCAGGTCGTAGCGGTGCCAGCAGATGCCGCGCGGCGCCTCGGTGCAGCCGGTGCCGCTGCCGGCGCGCACCGTGACGGGGGCGGACGGCGGCGCCGGCTCCTCGTACGCCTCGGCCAGCTTCAGCGCCTCCTCGCAGGCGTACAGCGTCTCCACCGCCCGCACCAGGATGCTCTGGAACGGGTTGCGCACGACGCGGCCCAGACCGGCCTCGGCCGCCGCCTCGCGGGCCAGGGGCGAAAGCTGGTCGTGGTTGAGGGCGTAGCGGGCGAGCGGGCCGGTCATGTACGGCCCGCTGCCGTCCTTCAGCACGCCGTGCAGCGCGTTGGAGTGCTTTACGTGCTCCTCGTCGAAATGGTCCTCGAAGGCGCTGACGGGGATGTCGAGGCCGCGGTTGGACACCAGCCGGCCGCGCTCGATGGCGTAGTCCTCGGGATGGTGCAGGGCGACGAAGGTGTAGTCGTATTCGAAGGCGGGGAACTCCAGCCCGGCGAACAGCCTGATGGTGGCCAGGGAGTCGTCCACCGCCCGCTTCAGCGGCTCGGCCAGCCCGCGCACCTCGGCCTTGCGCGGCGCCTTGTAGAAGCCGCCGACCTTCGTGTTCACGGGGTGGACGGCGCGCCCGCCGATCACCTCCAGGATGCGGTTGCCCAGCTTCTTCAGCTCCAGCGCCCGCTCCACCACGCCGGGGTGGACCCTGGCGATCTGCAGGGCATCCTCGAACCCCATGAAGTCCGGCGCGTGCAGCAGGTAGGCGTGCAGCACGTGGCTCTCGATCCACTCGCCGCAGTACATCAGGCGGCGGATGCGGCGGATGGTGTCGGGCACCTCCACCCCCAGCGCCTCCTCCATGGCCAGGCTGGCGCCCATCAGATAGGCGACGGGGCAGATGCCGCAGATGCGCGCGGTGATGTCGGGCGCGTCGGAATAGGGACGACCCTGCAACAGGGCCTCGAAGAAGCGCGGCGGCTCGAAGATGCGGAACTTCACGTCCCGGACCACACCGTTCCGGACCCGGACGTACAACGCCCCCTCGCCCTCGACGCGGGCGAGCGCATCGACCTTGATGGTGCGGGTGCCGGGGGCCGATTCGAGGACGGTCATGGGTTCACCTCTGCGATGTGTCCCGGGATCGTCGCGGCGACGCCTTCGGGGTTGCCGAGGATGCCGGTGTTGATGCCTGCGTGATCGTTCCGGGTTCCCTCCCCCGCCGGAGGCGAGGGAGGGCGGACCTCAGCGCTCATCATGCACGTCCCCCTCCTGCCGGAAGGCTTCGGCGTTGGCGGTGAAGGAGCGGAAGGCCAGGGCCAGGTCACGGCGGTCCAGGCCCAGCTCGCGCAGGCGGTTGGCCAGGCTGGCGGTGTTGGGGGATTCCTTGGGGCCGAAGCAGGCGTAGCAGCCGCGGTCGCAGGCCGGGCACAGGTTGCCGCAGCCGGCCTGGGTCACCGGGCCGAGGCACGGCGTGCCGTGCGCCACCATGACGCAGACGCTGCCGTTCATCTTGCACTCCACGCACTGGCTGTGCGCCGGCACCACCGCCTTGCGGCCGTTCAGGAAGGCGTTCAGCACCTCGAGAAGCTGGTACTTGTTCACCGGACAGCCGCGCAGCTCGAAATCCACCGCCACATGGTCCTGGATGGCGGTGGAGGTGGCCAGCGCGTCGATGTATTCGGGATGGGCATAGACCGCGCGGGTGAACGCCTCCACGTCGCGGAAGTTGCGCATGGCCTGGATACCGCCGGCCGTGGCGCAGGCGCCGATGGTGATCAGCACCTTCGACTGCCGGCGGATCTTGCGGATGCGCGCGGCGTCGTGCGGCGTGGTGATGGAGCCCTCGACCAGCGAGACGTCGTAGGGGCCTTTGATCTCCATGCGTGTCGCTTCGAGGAAATAGGCGATCTCCACCGCCCCGGCGACGGCCAGCAGCTCGTCCTCACAGTCGAGCAGCGAGAGCTGGCAGCCGTCGCAGGACGAGAACTTCCACACCGCCAGCTTGGGCCGGGTGGGCGCGGGTTTGCGGGCATTGGGCATGGCTACAGCTCCCACACGGTGAGCAGCTTCTCCAGCGCGTCGTACCGGTAGACCGGGCCGTCGCGGCACACGAAGGTCGGGCCGAACTGGCAGTGGCCGCAGAAGCCGACGGCGCACTTCATGTTGCGTTCCATGGACAGCCACACATTCTCCCGCGCGGTGCCGCGCTCCACCAGCGCCTCGGCGGCGTAGCGCATCATCACCTCGGGCCCGCACACGAAGGCGACCGCGTCGCGGCGGTCGAAGCCGCCGGCCTTGATCAGGTTGGTCACCACCCCGACCTTGCCGCCCCAGTGGCCGGTGACGCGGTCGACGGTGACGTGCACCGATACGTCGAAGCGGCCCCGCCACTGTTGCAGCTCACGCGCGAACAGCATGTCCTCCGGCGTGCGCGCACCGTAGAGGATGACCACGTTGCCGTACTTCGCCCGCTGGGCCAGCACCCGGTAGATGGCCGGGCGCAGGGGCGCCAGGCCGACGCCACCGGCGACGAACACCGCGTCGTGGCCGTCCGCCACCTCCACCGGCCAGGCGGAGCCGAAGGGGCCGCGGATGCCCACCGTGGCGCCGGGGCCGAGACGGCCCAGCGCCTCCGTCACCTTGCCGACGGAGCGGATGGTGTGCACCAGCACGGACGGGTCGGCGGGATCGCCGGAGATGGAGATCGGCACCTCCCCGACGCCGAAGGTGTAGACCATGTTGAACTGGCCGGGCCGGAAGGCGAAGGGGGTGCCGTCGGCGGCCTCCAGCCACAGGGTGAAGGTGTCCGACAGCTCCCGCTTGGTGCGCAGCACCCGGAAGGGGCGCGGCGTCATGGGGTCCGCGGCGGCTGCGGGGGCGGGGGCGGGGGCGGCCGGCGCGATCACGGCCGGGTCCGGCAGGTCGATTCCCATGGCCGTCCTCCCCTACAGGACCGGGGCCGCGGAGGGCCCGTAGAGGTCCTGAAGCTGCAACCGCGCTGCGGTCAGCCGTTCCGCCATCACCGGCACGAAGCGTTGCAGGAGGCGGTAGCCCATCTCGTGGTTCTCCTCCATCTTCGCGCGCAGGCAGGCGGCGTCCAGGCTGATGGCCCGCACCAGCGTCAGGGCACGGGCGTCGAAGGTGAGCCGGTAGGGCGGCACCAGCCAGGACCAGCCGAGGATGTCGCCGGCGTGCAGCGTCTCCAGCGGCCGGCGGCCGCGGCCGGGGATAGCCACCTCCACCGCCACGTCGCCGTGGCGCAGGATGTAGAAGCGGTCCGCCGCATCACCGGCGCGCAGGATCACCTGCCCCGCCTCGAACCGTTCGTTGCGCGCGCAGCCGGCCATCAGCGCCAGCGCCTCGGCGTCGAACTCCCGGAAGAACGGGTGCTCCCGGAGCAGACGATCCAACCCGTCGACCTGGACCATCGGTCATCCCTCCTTCCGGCTGGTGTGGCCGCCGCCGCCCGACGGTCCGCCGTCGCGGATGGCGCGCGCCTCCTCGGTGATGTCGATGCCGACCGGGCACCAGGTGATGCAGCGCCCGCAGCCGGTGCAGCCCGACGTGCCGAACTGCGCGTGCCAGGTCGACAGTTTGTGGGTGATCCACTGGCGATAGCGCGAGCGCGTCTCGCGCCGGATGCTGCCGCCGTGGATGTAGGAGAAGTCGAGCGTGAAGCAGGAATCCCACCGCCGTTCCCGCACCGTGGTGGTTCCGGCGAGGTCGGTGGTGTCCTCCACGGTGGAGCAGAAGCAGGTGGGGCACACCATGGTGCAGTTGGCGCACGACAGGCAGCGCGCCGCCACATGGTCCCAGCGCGAATGTTCCAGGTTGCCGGCCAGCAGGTCGGCCACGCCCGGCACCATCTCCCGCCCCATGGCGGTGCGGGCGTGCAGCAGCGCCGCCTCGGCCATGGTGAGGTCGCGCATCTCCGCCCGTCGGCCGGGCAACCCCGCCAGCACGGCGGCGCCGCGCTCGCTGCCCGCCTCCACCAGGAAGTCGTGGCGGCCGTCGCCCAGCAGCTCCGTCACCGCCAGGTCGTAGCCGGCCTCCGCCTTCGGCCCGCCGTCCATGGACACGCAGAAGCAGGTGCCGCCGGGCCGCCCGCAGTTGACGGCGACGATGAACGCGGCCGCCCGCCGCGCGGCGTAGCCGCGGTCGGTGTAGTCCGCCGGGCGGCCCGCCGCGTCGGGAGCGGCACCGAACACCCGGTCCTGCACCGCCATCGCCTTCAGCTCGCACGGGCGCACGCCGAAGAAGGCGTAACGCGGTGCTGCCGTGTCGGGCACGGTCACCGCGAAGCCGCCCTCCGCGCCGTCGGCGGTGGCCGACCACAGGGCCTGGCGGGGCGGATAGAGATAGCGTTTCCAGGTGTGGGGCCCCACCGTGGTGCCGAACAGGGCGCCGGGCGCCCCCTCGACCAGCCGGTACCGGCCGCCGTCCTGGTCGTCCGCCAGCCCGATGGGAAGATCGGCGGTGGAGTCGATGGGATCGTAGACAATGGTGCCGTCGCGGGCCTGCGGCCCGATGACCGCATACCCCTCGCCCCGCAGGGTGGCGATGAGGGCGTCCAGGCCGTTGCGGCCAACCACGGCCCGCCGGTCGATCAAGGTGTCCTTGCGATCCATTGGTTCCGTCTCCGCGAAGCGACGCGTCCCTGACAGTATACGCCCCGGAAAGCGTTCGTTAAGCGATTTCGCAATGCAGCATCGCCGATTGTACCGCACCGCGGCACAATGCCGCCCCGGCGACAGATCCCTGTATGATCTCGATGCCGATCTCATATGCGAATGATTATCTCTATACACCGGATTTGAGCTGATCGTCCGTTCGCCGGTGGAAACAATGCTTCCCGGTAGTTTTCCATATGGAACCGTGAACTGGTCCGCCTGCGCCCGGCGCCGCACGGACTCTCGTCATGCAGATTCCGCACAGGGACCACCCCCAACGGCTATAGAAATCAGATCATCCGGTTTCCTAGCCCACAGGAGTTGTCTCGGACCGGCCGAAACGTTGTCCCGTATCGGGTGACCACACCCCTTCTGCATAAATTACATGATCCGATCGCGCGGGAACCATTGCGCCGCCTATCCTTTCTTTTACGCAATGGGGATTTGTCCGGCGCCCCTCACATCTTGCCCACCGCCGGGCGCGATCCCGGATCACGCAAACAACGCGCACACCGATCGACACGCCGGAAGAGGGACACCCCGCTTCCGACGGCGGGCGGTCGTGCGTTCGACGAGGACGAGGGGCATGGACGCGAGCGCCATTCTGTATCCCGCCGGCTGGCACTGGACAAAGACCGAGCTGACCTACTACGTCCACGGACCCCTGGAGGCCTGGACCCCCTACATCCATTCCGCCATGGAGAACTGGGACCGGGTCAGCGGGCTGGACCTGGTTCAGGTCGGCTCGGCGGAGCGGGCGGACATCGAGTTCACCACCCTGGCCGACCTGGACGCACCCCACAACGCCAAGGGCTGGTCGGTGTTCTGGGCCGATGAGGAGCCGCTTCCGGCCATCGTGCGCGGCTTCGTTGGCCTGCCGGACACGCCGGACCTCCACGGCCCCGCCGAATCCCTGTGGATTGCCTTGCACGAGATCGGCCATGTGCTGGGCCTGTCCCATCCCCACCAGCACCATCTGGGGCTCGACGGCGACCATTCCCTGACGGTGATGTCCTATGTCGGGACCGCCGAGGGCCACTTCCCAGCCATGCCCGGCCCGGTGGACGTGGCGGCGGTGCAGCGGCTCTACGGCTTCGACCGCGAACTGACGGGCGACGGCAGCGGTGCCCCGCTGGCCGGCGGCCCCGGCTACGACCTGATCCGCGGCTCGGCGGCGGACGACACCATCCTTGGGCATCAGGGCGCCGACATCCTCTACGGCCACGCGGGCGACGACGTGATCCACGGCGGCCGCGACGACGACACGCTGTTCGGCGGCCGGGGCGACGACCTGCTGATGGGCGGGGCCGGCGACGACGTGCTGCACGGCGGGACCGGCAACGACACGCTGGACGGCGGCACCGGGGCCGACCTCTTCGTCTTCGGGACCGGGGGCGGCGACAACGTGGTCGTCGATTTCGACGCCGCCGCGGGCGACCGCATTGTGCTGGTGATGCACGGCCCCGTGCTCGTGTGGTCGGCGGCGGAGGACGGCAGCGCCCGGCTGGACACCGGCCGGGGCACGACGGTCACGCTGCTGGGCGTCGATCCCGCGTCGGCCGCGGCGGAATGGCTGGCGGCCTGAAGCGCCGGTTGTAAGGAGGGCCATGGATGCGGTAGTTGATCGGGCGACCGCTTCCCGGTCGCCGCCGCGGCCGCCGCCATGGACCTCCGATGATCAGCGTCGTCCTCCGCTCGAAGAACGAAGCCGCCTGGATCGGCCGCTGCTGCACCGCGTTGCGGAATCAGCGCGTGCCGGATATCGAGATCATCCTGGTGGACAACGAGTCCACCGACGACACCGTGCCCATCGCCCGGCGCTTCGGCGCCACGGTCCTGAACATCGGCCGCGCCGAGTTCACCTACGGGCGCGCCCTCAACATCGGCATCGAGGCCGCCCGCCACGAGGTGGTGGCGCTGGTGTCGGCCCACTGCGTGCCGGTGGATGAGCTGTGGGGCGACTACCTGCTGGCCCACCTGGGGCCGGAGGGGGACGAGCGGGTGTGCGGCGTCTACGGCCGTCAGGAGCCGCTGCCCGAGACCTCCTACATGGACCGGCGCGACCTGTGGACCACCTTCCGCGAGGAGCGGGTGCGCCAGCGCAAGGACTATTTCTTCCACAACGCCAATTCCGGCATCCGCAAGTCGATCTGGCGCGACCAGCCCTTCGACGAGGAGATCCGCGGCGTCGAAGACCGCGAATGGGGCCGGCGCATGATCGGTGCCGGCTGGGAGATCGTGTACGAGCCGCACATGCGCGTCTACCACCACCACGGCATCCACCAGGGCCGCGACGAGGGCCGCGCCAAGCGGGTCGCCGAAGTCATCGAGATCATCCGGAGTTCCAGGTGATGGCCGCCCCTGACCCGTCCCCCATCGTGCTGGTTCCCGTGCTGGCCGGCGGCCGCACCGACCGGCTGCTGGAGCCTCTGGCCGGCCGCTCCAGCCTGGAACGCACCCTGGCGGCGGCGGTGGAGGAGCTGCCCGGCGCCACCGTCGCCGTGACCACCGACGCGGACGAGGTGAAGGCGGCGGCGCGCGCCTTCGGCCGCGGCGTCGTGGTCCACGACCGCACCGTCCACGACTACGTTCCCGCCCTGCTGGCGGCGATGAACGACCTGCGGCCGGACGCGGCGGTCGTCGCCGTGCTGGAAGCCACCCACCCCTTCCGCCCGCGCGGCCTGGTGGGGCGCACGGTGGAGAACCTGCGGGCCCGCCCGCACCTGGACAGCGTGGTGTGCGTGCGCCAGTTCAAGGCCAACCTCTGGCATCTCGACGCCGACGACACCATCACCGCGCTCAGCCCCGGCGGCGACCACCGCGACCGCACCTATTACCAGGAGATGGTGGGCCTCGGCCTCGCCACCCGCCCGCACCTGCTGCGCCACGGCCGGCGGCTGGGCGACTCCGTCGGGTTCGAGGTGGTGGACCGCTTCTGGGGCCTGGTCGACATCCGTGATTCGGTGAGCCTGGCGGTCGCCCGGGTGATCGCCGGCGAACTCGAAAGCCTGGAGGACAGCATCCAATGAGCCGCGTCATCGCCATCCTCCCCGCCCGCGGCGGCTCCAAGGGCTTGCCCGGCAAGAACGTGCTGCCCGTCGGCGGCAAGCCGCTGATCGCCCATTCGGTGGAGCACGCGGTGCAGTCCGGCGTGTGCGACCGGGTGCTGATCACCACCGACAGCGAGGAGATCCGCGACGCTGCCGTCGCCGCCGGCGCCTGGGCGCCCTTCCTGCGCGACCCGTCGCTGGCGGAGGACCTGACCCCCACCGAGCCGGTGCTGAAGGACGCGCTGGAGCGGGCCGAGGCGGTGGACGGACCCTTCGACATCGTGGTCTTCCTGCAGCCCACCGACATCTTCCGCGACCCCGCCTGGATCACCCGCGCGGTGACCCTGCTGAAGGAGCGGCCGGAGCTGGAGAGTGTCTTCGCCGCCTACAAGACCCACAAGAACTTCTGGTACCGCACGCCGGAGGGCGAACTGAAGCGGGTCTTCGACTGGATGGCCGTCTACGGGCCGCGCCAGACCCGCACCCCCATCTACCGCGAGGACACCGGCCTGGCCTGCGCCAGCCGGTCGGACCTGATCCGCAGCGGCCGCCGCATCGGCGACCGGGTGGAGATCGTCGAGGTGACGGACACCGCGTCGGGCATCGACATCCACGACGCCTTCGACCTGTGGCTGGCCGACCAGGCCTACCGCTATCTGAAGGAGAAGGGCGGCCGCTGACCGCCCCCGCCGGCCGCCGCCCATGTGGAAAAGCGTCGTCGCGCTGCTGGTCGTCGCCCTGCTGCCGTGGTGGGCCTCCACCCTGGCCCACCGGATGGGGGTGCGCGGCGACTTCGCCCGGACGCTGTTCGGGGCGGCGCCCGACGAGGCGGTGTGGGAGGATCTGGCACCGCCCGCCGGCTGGCGGGAGGACGCCTATCTCGCGGCCTATGCCGACGTGGCCGACGCCGTCCGGCTCGGCGATTTCTCCAGCGGGTACGAGCATTACCGCCTGTTCGGCCGCGCCGAGGGCCGCACCGCCGGCCTGTACCCCCCTGCCCCGGACTCCGCCGAACCGCAGACGGCCGAGGCACCGGAGCCCGCACCGGCCGCCCCGGTTCCGGCGATGGCTGAACCGGCACCATCCGCAGGGCCCCCGGCCCCGGCCCTTCCCGCCCCCGCGTCACCCCCGCCCGGGTCTGACATCCGCTATGTGATCCGCAGCGGCGGCACGCTGGCGCGGGTGGCGGAGGTGACCGGCTACACCTCCGCCACGCTGCGCGCCGCCAACCCCGAGCTGCCCGACGTCTGGCTGCCCGCCGGCACGGAGGTGCGCCTGCCCGCCCGGGCCGCGGCCGCGCCCCCCGCACCGCCACCCGCGGCGGTGCCTGCGCGCCCGCCGGAGCCGCCGGCCGCCGTGGCGGTGACCGTGGCCGTGCCGCCGCCCAAGCCGCGGCCGCCGCAGCCCGCTCCGGCACCCCAGGCCGCCGCGCCGATGCCCGCTCCGGCCACGGCCGCCGCACCGGGTTCGGCGGTCACGGCCCTGCGCTTCGGCACCCATCCCGACGCCACCCGCATCGTCCTCGACCTGTCCGGCCCGGCGGAGCGGCCGGCGCCTCGCCAGGCGGACCCCCGCACGCTGATCGTCGATCTGCCGCACGTGGCCTGGACGACCGCCCGCCGCGGCACCCTGGCGCGTGCCGCCCCGGCACTGGCCTTCCGCGCGGAACCCCTGGCAAGCGGCGGCACCCGGCTGACGCTCAGCGGCGACGGCGCCATTCGCGTGAAGTACGCCGCGCACTTTCCGCCGTCCGGCGAGCGCGGGCACCGCATGGTGATCGACGTGACGGGAGGGCCCTGACGGCGGCGGGCGCTACCCGCCGACCAGCCGCCGCAGATCCTGCGCCAGCCGGGCGATGGGGGTGTCCCAGTCACCGTCGACGGTGCAGCGGACGAGGCGCAGGCTCGGGTACCAGGGGCAGTCCTCGCCACGGTCGAACCAGAACCACAGGGGCGTGCGCGGCAGCAGGACCAGGCCGGGGCGCCCCAGGGCGCCGGCCATGTGGGCGTTGATGCCGGCGATGGTCACCACCGCGTCCAGGGCGGCGATCTGGGCCGCCAGATCCTCCGGATCGTCGCGCAGGGCCGGGTTGGGATTGGGCCACAGGTTGGTGCGGCCGCCGGCGCGGGCGGCGGCGATCTCCTCCGCCGCGTCGGTGTACTGCAGGCTGACGAACCGCACGCCGGGCACCGCCAGCACCGGCGCCCAGCGCTCCAGCGCGATCGACTTGCGGCCGCCGGTGCGCGGGTTGCCGCTGGTCCAGGCCAGGCCCACCGTGCGGCCGGGCCCCGCGGCCGCGAAGGCGGCGCGGTGGCGGCGCACCCGCTCCGGGTCGGGCCGCAGATAGCCGGCGTGCGGGCGGAAGGACGCGGCGTCCGACCGCAGCAGCACCGGCAGGCGCATGGTGGAGCTTTGCGCCGCGATCTCCGGCGCCAGGGTGCGGGGGTCCGGCGGGTCGGTGCGGGGAACCACCGTCACCGCCGGCCAGGAGCGGGCAAACAGCCCGACGAAGCGGACGTCCGTCTCCAGCACCACCGAAAGACCGCGGGCCAGCACCTCGTCCAGCAGCCCGGCCATGATGATCTCGTCGCCCACCCCGAACTCCCCCCACAGCAGCAGGCGGCGCCCGGCCGGCAGGGTTCCGCCGTCCCACAGGGGAACCGGAAAACGGTGTTGGCGCAGCTCCGGGTCGGGCCGGCGCCAGCGCTGGTCGTAATCGGGGTATCCCGCCGCCAGCTCGCCGCGCAGCAGCCGGGTCCAGCCGCGCACGTAGAGCGCCCGGGGATCGTCCGGCCGGCGGGCCAGCAGCCGGTCCACCTCGGCCATCGCCTGGTCGGGGCGGCCGTCCTCCTGCAAGGCCATCATCCGGTTGGCGCGGGCGTCGTCATCGCCGGAGTCGGCGGCCAGGGTGCGAGCGTACAGATCCGCCGCCAGGTCGGCGCGCCCGCGCTGATGGGCGATGACGCCCAGTTCGAACCAGGTCCGCACCGGGGCGTCGCCGCAGGCGGCGGCGCGGCGGTACAGGGCTTCGGCACCGCCGTCGCCGCGGCGGCGGGCCAGCAGTCCCAGATTGTACCAGGCATGGCCGTAGGCCGGCGCCAGCGCCGCCGCCCGCCGCAGCACATGCGCCGCGCCGTCGTCGTCGCCGGCATCCATGCGGAGCGGACCGAGGTTGTTGTGTGCCCGTGCGTCGTCCGGCGTCAGGACCGCCACCCGGCGCAGGACCGCCTGCGCGCCGGCACCGGCGCCGGCCGCCCGGAGCGCCTGCCCCAGGTTGGCCAGCGCCCCGGCATGGGTGGGCTCGTCGACCAATGCCAGGCGGTGGCAGGCCGCAGCCCGCGCGCCGTCGCCGAGGCGGCCGTACGCCACGCCCAGGTTGTAGTACACCCGTGCGGAGCGGTCGCCGAGGCGCAGCGCCTCCTCCAGCAGGCGGCCGGTCTCGGCGAAAGCGCCGCGCCGCGCGGCCGCAGCGGCCGCGGCGATCAGGCCGGCGGCCACCGCCCCGGCCTCAGGGTGCGCCGAAGCCGGTGGGGCGGCGGCGCGCCGCCACGTCCCCGATCAGCTTCATCTGGGCGGGGATGCAGACGCCGCGCAGATCGTAGCGGTCCTGCACGGTGCGGCGCGCGGCGGCGCGCAGGTCGGCCATGCGCTCCGGGTTGTCGAGCGCCTCGTCGAGCCGGTCGGCGACCGCCCGCGGGTTCCAGAAATCCACCAGCAGACCGTTGCGGCCGTCCTCGATCACCTCCTGCACCGGGGCGGTGGCGGAGCCGATGATCAGGCAGCCCGTCGCCATGGCCTCCAGCATCGACCAGGAGAGCACGAAGGGGTAGGTCAGGTAGACGTGCGCCCGCGAGATGCGCAGGACGCTGAGGAAGCGGTCGTAGGGGACGCGGCCCAGAAAGTGCACGCGCGTCGGGTCGATGCGCACCTCGGCCAGCATCTTCTCGCGCCAGTTGGGCGCGTCGGCCGGTGCGGTGCCGTAGCTGACCTCGTCGCCGCCGACGATGATCACGTGGGCGTTCGGGCGGCGGCGGCACACCTCCTCCAGCGCCTTCATGAAGGTGGGGAAGCCGCGGTACGGTTCCAGGTTGCGGGCGACGTAGGTGATCACCTCGTCCCGCGCGCTCAGCACCCGGCCGTCGGGCAGCGTCAGCGTGGCCGCCGGGTCGGGGCGGCAGAGGTCGGTGTCGACCCCCTCATGGATCACGGAGATGCGCTCCCGGAAAACCTCGGGGTGCAGGCTCCACTGCCAGCGGGTGGGGGTGATGCCCCAGTCCATGGCTTCCATGCCGATCAGCATGTGGGCGTTGCGGCAGCGGGTGCGCGCCATCTTGTCCACGTCGGCCGCCTGCTCGGGGTCGAAGCCGATGTCGGCCCCGACGGCGCGGTAGTAGAACTCGCAATAGGCCAGCATCGGGCTGTCGGGAAAGGCGTCCCGGATGAACATCGCCTCGCCCCAGCCGGTGTGGGCGCAGATGACGTCGGGCACGAAACCGCGCTGGCGCAGCCCCAGCGCCGCCCGCACCACCCCCTGGCCGTACAGCACGTGCCCTTCGAGTTGGCGCAGGTAATGGTGGGTCGACGGGTGCGGTTCGCGGGACGGCTTGTACGCCGCCTTGATCACGCCGGGCATGTCCGGCTTGCCGTCCTTGGTGATGAAGGCGACCTGGTTCGATGGATCATCGGCCAGCAGCCGCGCCAGGTGCTTGTACTGCCCCGGCATGTTCTGGTGGATGAACAGGATCTTCATGGTCGGGCCGTGCGGTGTCCGCTGCTGCGAATTCGGGGCGCCGCCGGAAGCCGGTGAAGAAACGGCTGGTTCCCGACGCGGCTCAGGGCTATACACTGTCGCCCATGAACGGATCAATGCGCGATGAGCGCACGGCGACCGCCCGCCCGCAAAGGGCAGCAATGCGCGCCGCCGACGCGATTGGCGTCGATGAAAAGGGGTGGTCGCGCGTAAGTCTTAATTGGCACTGCGAAAGGCCCTGCCCCTTTCGCCCGCCGATTCCGTATGATGCGATGATCCCGGCACCACCCCCGGACCACGAGCCCAGGAACCGACGAGTATGAGCGTGATCGGCAAGAAGCCAGCTCCGGCCGCCACCGCCGGCGAGGACCTGATACGCCAGGTGTTCAGCGCCAGCCGCAGCGCGTTCATCGCCGCCGGCGTGTTCAGCCTGGTCGTGAACCTGTTCATCCTGGTGCTGCCGCTTTACATGTTCTCGGTGTTCGACCGGGTGCTGAACAGCCACAGCCTGGCGACGCTGGCGTTCCTGTTCCTGATCGCCAACTTCGCTCTGCTGATCCAGCTCGGCGTCGACGTGGCGCGCTCGCACGTGCTGATCCACCTCAGCGCGTGGATCGACCGGCGCCTCAGCCCGGCGCTGCTGAACGCCTGCATCGCCAACGCGCTGATCCGCGGCAACCCGCGCGGCATCGACGCGCTGAACAAGCTGAACGCCCTGCGCAGCTTCCTGTCGGGCCAGCAGATCTACGTGATCATGGACGCGCCGTGGATCCCGGTGTTCCTGGCCGTGCTGTTCGTCCTGAACTTCTGGATCGGCGTGGTGGCCGTCATCGGCTCCGCCATCCTGGTGCTGCTGACGCTGGCCAACAACTGGGTCACCCGCCCGGCCCTGGCCCGCGCCAACCGGGCGCACGCCAGCGCGACGAAGCGGGTGCAGGCGGCGGTGCGCAACGCCAACGTCGTGGAGTCCATGGGCATGACCCCCGCCGTGCTGGCGCGCTGGAGCGAGCGCAACGCGGAGGTCCTGCACGAGCAGGGATCGGCCAGCAAGAAGGCGGCCTTCATCTCCGCCACCTCCAAGTACGCGCGCATGGCGATCCAGATGAGCATCATGTCCACCGCCGCGCTGGAGATCATCACGCCGGGCAGCACGCTGACCGGCGGCGCCATGATGGCGGCGACGATCCTGGCCGGCCGCGCCCTGATGCCGCTGGAGCAGATCATCTCCAACTGGCGCGGGCTGAAGGACGCCCAGCAGAACTACAAGGAGCTTCAGGACATCCTGCGCCGCACCGCGGGGCGCCCGCGCGCCACGGTGGTGCCGCCCAACCCCAAGGGCCTGCTGACGGCCGAGAACGTGTGGTTCCATCCGCGCGGCGCGGAACGTCCGGTGCTGTCGCGCGTGTCCTTCACGGTGGAGCCGGGGCAGGTGCTGGGGGTCGTCGGCCCGTCCGCCGCCGGAAAGTCGACGCTGGCCCACCTGCTGGTCGGCCTGCAGCCGCCGACCCAGGGCAACGTCCGCCTGGACGGCGCCGACATGGCGTCCTGGCCGGCGGAGGATCTGGGCCGTTACATCGGCTACCTGCCGCAGGACGTGGAGCTGTTCGGCGGTCCCCTGCGCGACAACATCTGCCGCCTGGACCCCGACGCCACCCCGGAATCCATCATCGAGGCGGCCGAGCTGGCCGGCCTGCACGAGATGATCATGCACATGCCCCGCGGCTACGACACGGACGTGGGCGACGGGGCGGCTCTGCTGTCGGGCGGCCAGCGCCAGCGCGTGGGCCTGGCCCGCGCGCTGTACGGCAACCCGCGCCTGCTGGTGCTGGACGAGCCCAACGCCAGCCTCGACACGGCGGGCGAGCAGGCGCTGCTGAAGGCCGTTCTGGCCGCCAAGGAGCGAGGATCCGCCATCATCATCATCGCCCATCGCCCCAGCATCCTGGCGGTGGCCGACAAGGTGATGGTGTTGCAGAACGGCACCATCCAGCGCCTGGGCGACCGCGATCAGATCCTGCCGCTGATCACCGGCCAGAAGCCGCCGGCGGCACCCGCCCCCAACGTCACGATGATCTCCAAGCAGGCGAACGGGTAACCAGCCATGAGCCGCAGCCTCACCCCGGCCATGGGGACCCTGCCGGTCCCCGCGTCCGCCGCCCCGCCGACCACCATCCGGTCGGAGCCGGTCCCCTGGCGCCGCGCCAGCCTGGTCGGCTACCTGATCATCATCCTGTTCTTCGGTGGGTTCGGCGGCTGGGCGGCGATCGCGCCGCTGGGCAGCGCCGTCATCGCCATGGGCAGCCTGCGCGTCGACACCGCGCGCAAGACCGTGCAGCCCGCCGCCGCCGGCGTGGTCGCCGAGATCCTGGTCCGCGAGGGGCAGCAGGTGCAGGCCGGCGACGTGCTGGTGCGCCTGGACCGTGTCCGCGCCGAGGCGGAACTGGAGATGGTGCGCAACCAGTACTACGCCCACCGCATCCAGGAGGCCCGTCTGCTGGCGGAGCGTGACCGCCTGCCGGCCATCGTCTTCCCCGACGAGATCCTGGCCCTACGCAACGACACCAACGTCGCGAACATGGTGGAGGCGCAGTCCAACGTCTTCCACAGCCGCCGCTCCACGCTGGAGGGCCAGACCCGCATCCTGCAGGAACGGATCGCCCAGACGCGCACGGAGATCGAGGCGTTCCGCGGCCAGCGGGAGTCGCTGGTCAAGCAGCTCGGCCTGATCGGGCGCGAGACCGCCGGCGTGCGCGAACTGCACGACAAGGGGCTGGAGCGGCTGCCGCGCCTGCTGGCCCTGGAACGCAACCTGGTCAGCCTGGAAGGCCAGATCAGCACCACCGACGCGTCCATCGCCCGCGCCCAGCAGCGCATCGGCGAGATGGAGCTGCAGATCATCGACCTGCGCCAGCAGTTCGACCGCGACGTGGCCAATGAACTGCGCGCCATCGGCATCACCGTCAACGATCTGCGCGAACGGCGGGTCATCGCCGAGGACACGCTGAAGCGCCTCGTCATCACCGCCCCGCGGTCGGGGAAGGTGGTCGACCTGAAGATCCACACCGTCGGCGGTGTCGTCGGTGGCGGCCAGGTGCTGATGGACATCGTGCCGGACGACGAAGAGCTGATCGTCGAAGCCCGGGTCAATCCGCGCGACATCGACAACGTGGTCATCGGGTCCGACGTCCAGGTCCGCCTGACCTCCTTCAGCCAGCGCTACACCCACCCGATCAAGGCGTCGCTGTTCTCGGTGTCCGCGGACTCCGTGACCGACACGGCGACGGGCCAGCCCTATTACCGGGCGTTGATCAAGCTGGACAAGGAGTCGCAGCAGACCATCCTGCCGGATGTGGAGCTGACCTCGGGCATGCCGGCGACGGCGCTGATCTCGGTCGGCGAGCGCACGCTGCTCACCTACTGGCTGAGCCCGCTGCTGCAGAGCTTCGAACTGGCGCTGCGCGAACCCTGACACGGCCGGACCATGATCACGTCGATTCTGTTCCGGCCGTCAGACCCGGCAGATCAATGCCGTGGCATTGATCGAAAAGGGCATACGGACGGCATCATACAGATGCCGTCCGTGTGATCGCCGGCCATCCCGTCCCATCGAACGTCAACCGGAACAAACATGCCGGCGCGCCGCATCCTGTACGTCACCGACAACCCGGAAAAGCCGACCGGGGGCACCATCATCGCCCGTGAACATGTGCGCATCCTCGTGCGCAACGGATTCGACGCGGCGCTGCTGGTGCGGCGGGACATGCAGCCGGACTATTACGACGCCGGCGTCCCGGTGATCGCCATGGGGGAGTCCTTCACCCCCGACGCGGCCGACATCCTGGTGATCCCCGAGCCATGGAACGATGTTCTCACGGCCATGGCGGACAAGCCGGGACGCAAGGTGGTGTTCTGCCAGAATCACCATTACGTCTATTACGGGCTGGGTGCAGGCGGCAGTTACGACCGCTTCAACGTCTCCACCGTGTTCTCCTGCGGTCAGGTCATCGCCGGGTATCTGCGCACCACCCTGGGACTGGCGCGCGTCCCGGTGGTGCACAACGGCATCGACACCGACCTTTTCCGCCCCGAGCGCAACAAGCGGCGGCAGATCGCGGTGATGCCCCGCAAGATGCCGGTGGAGGCCAACTTCATCCGCGAGACCTTCCGCCGCCGCCATCCGCGCTATGCCCGGCTTCCCTGGGTGACGATCGACGGCGTGCCCCGCCGCGAGGTCGCCCGCATCCTGGCGGAGACCCCGGTGTTCCTCGCACTGGGGCGGCTGGAGGGGTTCGGCCTGCCACCGCTGGAGGCGATGGCCTCGCTCAGCCTGGTGGTGGGCTTCACCGGCGGCGGCGGTGACGAGTTCGCCACAGCCGACAACGGGTTCTGGTGCCGCGCCGAGGACTGGATCGGCTGCGCCGACGCCCTGGCCCGCGCCATGGACCTGTGCGAAAATCCCGTACCCGAATCGTCCCGCCGTCTCAAGGCCGGGCTGGCGACCGCCCGCCGCTACGGGCTGGACCGCATGGAGCGGGAGTTGCTGGCGTTCTGGCGGGAAGAGACGGAGCTGTGAGCGGAACCACCGAACGCTCGGTGTCCCTGCGCGATGCGATGGCCCTGGGCAAGCGAACCATGGCCCGGGGCGAATACGAGCGGGCGGCCGAGTTGTACCGGCAGATCATCCGCGCGCGGCCCGACCACATCCCGGCCCTGGCGGAACGGGCACGCGCCCTTCAGCACCTCTACCGGTTCGACCTGGCCACCGGGCTGCTCGGGACCGCCTTGGCGCAACGTCCGGACTCGGCCAAGCTGTGGTTCAACCTGGGAAATGCGCGGCGCGGCGCCGGCGATCAGGACGCTGCCCTGGACGCCTACCGTCGGGCGGTGGCGCTCGCCCCGAACGAGGATGAGATGCAGGTCGGCCTTGGCCTGGCGCTGATGCAGGCGGGGGCGTGGAGCGAGGGCTTTGCCCATTACGAACGGCGCTACGCCCGCCGGGAGTTCCTGAAATGGATGGAAAGCGCCGGCCGGCCGGTGTGGTCGGGTGAGGCGTTGGACGGACGGACCATCCTGCTGGTGGCCGAGCAGGGGATCGGCGACACCATCCAGTTCGTGCGGTACGCGGGCCTTCTGGCGGATCGGGGTGCCCGGGTGGTGGTCAACTGCCAGCCTCCCCTGCGCGCCCTGCTGGAGACGGCGCGCGGTGTCAGCGCGGTGGCGACGGGGCGTCTGAACGGCTTCGATACGGCCGAGATGCTGATGAGCCTGCCGGCCCGCTTCGGCACCACGCCGGACACCGTGCCCGCCCCGATCCCCTACCTTGCCGCACCGGCCACGCCGGCCGTCACGCTGCCGGACCGCGGGCGGCCGCGGGTCGGTCTGGTGTGGGCCGGCAACCCCCGCCATGTGCGCGATGCGTGGCGCAGCATTCCCTTCAGCACCTTCGCCCGGCTGCTCGATGTGCCCGGCATCGACTTCTACGCCCTGCAGAAGGACGCGGTGGCGGACGATCCCCGCATGGAGCCCCTGGGGCCGCGCCTGGCCGACTTCGCCGTGACGGCGTCGGTCGTCGCCCAACTCGACCTGGTCATCACGGTGGACACGTCGGTGGCCCACCTGGCGGGTGCCATGGGCAAGCCCGTGTGGATTCTGCTGGCCGCCCGGTCGGATTGGCGCTGGCTGACGGGACGATCCGATTCCCCCTGGTATCCCACCGCCCGGCTGTTCCGCCAGGAGGCTCTGGGCGACTGGCCGCCGCTGATCGAGGCGGTGGCCGCGGCCCTGGCCACCCGGCCGGGTCGCTGATACGGCTTCCGCAGATCCGTAGGATCTGTTGGAAGCCGTATGACCGGTCCGCCCCTCAGCGGGTGGCCAGCCAGGCGTCCAGTTCGCCGCGCACAGTGGTCAGCGTTTGCTCCCACGGGGCCAGGGGATGGCGGAAGAACAGCCGCATGCTCGGGCACCAGGGGATATAGGGCATGCCGAACTGCTGCCAGATGCGCGACACCTCGGACGTGCGGAACACCCAGGTGGGCACGCCCAGCGCGCCGGCCATCCAGGCCACCGAGATCAGCGGGGTCACCACCAGATCCAGCGCCGCGGTCAGCGCCATCACGTCGTCCAGGTCGTTCTTCAGGTCGATGCCTTCGGGGTGGATGAAGCGGAAGCCGTGCCGGGCGCTGAGACCCGCGAAGGCGTCCAGCTCCTCGTCCGCGGTGGAGTATTGCAGGTTCACCACGGCAACGCCGTCGCCGAAGACACGGGCGATCTCGTCGGGAGCGAGGTACTGCATGTCACGCGTGCGGGTGTGCAGGGCGCTGCGCCAGGAGATCCCCACCAGCGGGCGTCCCCCGGCCCGCTCGGCCAGCCATGCCCGCCAATGGGCCAGCCGCTCCGGGTCGACGCGGAGATAGCCGTCGGTGCGAACGTACGGCCGGCCGGCCAGGTGACAGGTCCGGTTGATCTGCTCCCGCGTCTCCACCCAGAAGAATTTCGGCAGGTGCCCCGCCGGCAGCTTGTAGCGGATGTCGGGGGCCAGAGCCCGGGAATCGGGACGCAGGGAGCGGGGGACGAATTCGATCGCGGGAAAGCTGCGGGCGAACAGCGGGATCAGGCGGGGATCGCAATCGACCACCAAACGGCGGGCACGTCCGGAGAGGTGGTGCAGGTACCAGGAGAACATGACCTCGTCCCCCATCCCCTGCTCCATGTAGACCACCAGCCCGGCGGTGCTCAGATCCTGTCCGGTCCATTCCCGCTGGGGGAAGGCCCGCTTCGGCGACGGGAAATCGGGCAGGGCAAAACGCCAGTCATAGAGCTGGAAGCCTTCCCGGATCTCGCCGACCATCAAAAGCGTCAGCGCCAAATTGTGGTTGGCCTCGATGTAACGGGGATCGATGGCCAGGGCCTTGCGGAAGCAGTCGATGGACTCACTGAACAAGCCCTGGCCGCGCAGCACGATCGCCAGGTTCAGCCACGCGGATTTGCTCGCATCGTTCAGGCGCAGCGCGGTGCGCACGGCCGCTTCCGCCTCGTCCAGCCGGAACTGGATGGACAGGGAAACGCACAGCGCGTTCCAAGCCTTGGCGTAGCCCGGATCAATGCGGACGGCCCGGCGCAGGTGGCGCTCCCCCTCCTCCGCGTGCGACATCTCGTTCAACGTATGGCCGGCGTTGTAGAGAAGCGACGTGTTCGTGGGGTCCCGCAACAGGGCGGCCCGTAGATAGCGAACAGCCAAGTCCTTGTCGCCGGCGGCCTTGATATGGACCGCCATGTTGTTCCACACGGCGATGTCGGCCGGACCGGTGTCGAGCACCGCACGCGCCACCGCAACGATGTGAGCCGGACGTTTCAGGGCGAGCAGGCTGGTGATGAGCCGCTCCGCCAGAGACACATTCGCCGGGTCGGCGCGATGGGCGGCACCCAGCAAGTCCGCGGCGCCCACATGATCGCCTTGTGCGTGCAGGATGGAACCGGCCGCACGCCCCGCCTCCGGCGCGAACGCCGGATCTTCGGCCGCTTGCCGGAAGTGACGGACGGCATCCTGCCGGTTGCCCAGAGCCTCGTGGGCCCTGGCGAGTTGCATGTGAACCTCGGCGTTCGCCGGCTCCCGCTCCAGGAGCGGCGTCAGGACACCGATCACGTCGGCGTGCCGTCCCTGCGCCATCATACGGCCGCCGAGCAGTCGGCGCGCCCCGGTGTGCGCGGGGTCGACCGCCAGCGTCCGGTCCAGGAACGCCCCTGCGCGATGCTCGTCACCCCGTTGCAGAAGGCTCATGGCCGCAAGGAACGACGCTTCGGCGTCGAGGACCGCAATCCCTCCGGCGGATAGGCCGGACACGGCCCCGGCCACGCCGTCCGCATCACCCGCCGCGAACAGCACCTTGACGAGACGGGCCCGTGCCGCGGGATGATCGGGAAAGCGGTCGAGCAGCACCCGGTAAGCGGCGGCCGCCCCGGTTCGGTCACCCGCCAACTCCAGCGCCTGCGCCAGATTGAGTGCCGAGGTCGGCCCCTTATCCTGCTCGGTGGCCGCGGTGTAGAGCCGCACCGCCTCGGCCGGGCGCTTGCGGCGAATCGCGATGGCACCCAGAAGGTTCAGGGCGCCGACGGACGCGGGATCGGTGTCCAGGCACGCCCTGGCCAGGGCCTCCGCCCGGTCAACCTCGCCGGTGCGCAGGGCTTGGCGTGCCGCTTCGATGGTGGGATCGTCGCTTTCAGTTCGATTCGTCAGCAGGGTCATGCCTCGTCCACTCGCCCGATGTCATACGCGTCGCCGCCGGCCACCATACGGCAAAACGGCGCGGGAGCGGTGGGAACAGAACGAAACAACCGCACCCTTGCCACAAAAAAAGAGGGGGCGCCCCGAAGGACGCCCCCCTTTCCCGGTTCGGGTCCCTTGCGGGGATCAGAACTGGAAGTCGTCGAGGTCCAGCGTGCTCACGCCCTGGACTTGCAGCGTCAGGTACTGACCGTTGCCCTGAACGAGAACGGTGATCTGGTTGACGCCCGTCGAGTTGTACATGATGGTCGTGGTGTTGGCGACCGGCGACGCGATGAACGCCGAGCCCGGACCAACGGCGAACACCGTGCCGGCAGAGCCGAAGCCCGACAGAACGATCTTGTCGAGACCGTCCTGGAAGCCGTAGATCTGCGCCACGGCCGTCGCGGCGGCAATGCTGGTGGTGCCGGTGAACGCGAAGCGATCCGCACCGTCGCCGCCGTACATGGTGTCGACGCCACCGAAGTGACCGCCGACCAGCGTGTCGTTGCCGTCGCCGCCGTACATCACATCGGAGTCGGAACCACCGACGATGTAGTCGTTGCCGCCACCACCATACAGGATGTCGTTGCCGGCGCCGCCGACCAGCGTGTCGCTGCCGTCATCGCCGTACAGCAGATCGGCGCCGCTGCCACCGGTGATGACGTCGTTGCCGTCGCCACCGAACAGCGTCACGTTGCCGGTCGCGCCGACCGCGTCGATGGTGTCGTTGCCCGCGGCGCCATACGCGACACCGCCCGCACCGCCGGTGAAGGCGATGTAGTCGTTGCCGGCATCGCCGTACATCAGGTTCGCCGCACCGCTGTTGGCGATCAGGGTGTCGTTGCCATCGCCACCGAACAGGGTGTCGTTGTCAGCGCCACCGACCAGGCTGTCGTCACCCAGGCCACCGTACAGGAGGTCGGCACCGTCATCGCCGAGCAGCGTGTCGTTGCCCTGGCCGCCGAACAGCGTGTCGTTGCCCTGGTCACCGCTCAGGAAGTCGTTGCCGGCGTCGCCGTACAGCACGTCAGCCTCGGAGCCGCCGACCAGCAGGTCGTTGCCGTCGCCACCCCACAGGGTGTCGCTGCCCGCGCCGCCGTAGAGCGTGTCGTTGCCGAGGTTGCCGTAGAGCAGGTCCGCACCGGTGTTGCCGCTGAGGATGTCGTTGCCCTGGCCGCCGAACAGCGTGTCGTTGCCGTCACCGCCGTCGATGGTGTCGTTGTCCATCTGGCCGTACAGCACGTCGTTGCCGGCATCGCCGAACAGCGCGTCGTTGCCCTGGCCGCCGAACACGGTATCGGCACCGGCGCCACCGTAGACAAGGTCGTTGCCCAGGTTGCCGTAGATCAGATCGTCGCCGTCTTCGCCGTACAGGGTGTCGTTGCCCTGGCCGCCGAAGATGGTGTCGGCGTCAACGCCGCCGTAGATCAGGTCGTTGCCGAGCTGGCCGTACAGGACATCGTTGCCGCTGTCGCCGGAAATGGTGTCGTTGTCCTGGCCGCCGAACACGGTGTCGTTGCCCGCGCCGGCAGAGATCAGGTCGCTGCCCTGGTTGCCGTAGAGGACGTCGGCGCCATCGAGGCCGAGAATGGTGTCAGAACCGGCCAGGCCGGTGATCGTATCGGCGCCAGAGGTCCCGGTAAGGCTCTCGCTCGACGTGGTACCCGTGATATTCGCCATTTCTTTCAACTCCCGTAAGCTTCGAAGCTATTGCGAGTATTGTTGGGGGGCTGAACCAGAGATCAGCTCCAACCGGAACCAAATGATCCATCGTCCATCATCGCCCCCTTCAATTCACGAGCCCCGGGCCCTTGCCGGCCAAGGAGCACGAGGCGCATCCCTTGTACAGTGCCCCACCCGCGCACGCAAGCACGGCACGCAACCCACGATATCCGAAATTGCCGCTGCCGCGATGGTGCCGCTACAGTGTTGCACAAGAGGCACAGATGGATGTGCCACCCGATACCCGATTGAGGAGTCGCGGCTTTCGGGACTTAAGAGTCCGTGCCCGCGGTGCCGAGAATGACCGCCGCAGCCCCGGCCGCCTCACGCAGGGCCGCCGTCCAGTCGCCGGGTGCGGCCTGGCGGACCACCCGCACCGTCGGCAGCCAGCGCGGACGGTCCACACCGTGTTCGTAACGCCAATCGAACTGATCGGTGCGCAATACCGCCACCGCCGGGCGCCCGACCGCGTGGGCCATGGGAATGGTGGCGTTGGCGATGGACACCACCAGATCGCATGCCGCCACCTGGGCCGCGAAGCCGTCCAGGTCCTTCAGCGCGTCGACCGTCGCATCGGTGGTGACGGTGACCCCGAGGTCGCGGCGCACCGCCGCCAGATCCTCTTCCGTGTCGCCATACTGGAGACTGACGACGTGAAGGTCCGGAAGGCGCAGGAGCGGAGCCCAGTCCCGCAGAGGTGCTGCGAAGGAGCGGTGCTGTACCGGCTTGCGGCTGCGCCAGGCGATGCCGACCACCGGACGGCCGTCGCGGCGGTAGCGCCGCCGCAGTTCCGCCGTCCGCTCCGCATCGGGTTTCAGATAGCCGGGCGCCGGAGCGCCATACACCGGCCAGACGTGCCGCAGCAGACTGCCCATCGGGCATTGCACCCCGGCCGACCGCGTTGCCGGATCGGGCGGGGCGGTGCGCACCACCACCGTGGCGGCCGGAAAGGAGCGCTGGAACAGAGGAACCAGCCGGTCCTCGCATTCGACGATGCAGCGCTCCGCCTGCCCCATCACCGCCGGCAGGCAGCCGGCGTCCCAGATCTCGTCGCCGACGCCCTGCTCGGCCCACACCAGCAGCGTCCGGCCGGCCAGTGATTCGCCCTGCCACACCGGCACCGGAAAGCTGGCCTGCGGCAGCAGACGACGCCCGGCCGGAAAGTCGGGCAGACGCCAGCGCCACTCGAACTCCTCCAGCCCTTCCTGCACCCGGCCGCCGGCCAGCAGCGTCATCGCCCGGTTGTGGCGTTCCAGCGGCACCTCAGGGGCGAGTCGGACCGCCGCATCGTAGGCGTCCAGCGACTCCGCCAATCGCCCCTGCCCCTTGAGGGCCATGCCGAGGGTGTAAAAGGCCGGCCCCGAGCCCGGGTCGAGTCGCAGCGCCCGGCGCACCAACCGCTCCACCGTCGGCCAATCAAGCATCAACGCCGGCGCCGCTGCCGCGTTGACCAGCATGCGGGGGTTGTCCGGCCAGGCGGCGCTCACCCGGCGGCCCAGTTCGGCCGCCGGCGCGATGGCGCCGTCATCGCGCAGGACACCCAGCAGGATCGCCGCGGCGTCCGCGTCCTCGGGAACGAGGCGCAGGGCGCGCCGCGCCCAGCGTTCGGCTTCGCCCCGCCACCCCGCCCGGTTCAGCGCGTCGGCGAGGCGAAGCGCCAGGTACCGGTCGTCCGGCCGATGCGCCAGGGCCTGGCCCGCCGCGGCGCGCGCCGGTTCCCAGCACAGGTTCTCCAACCGGCGGGCGGACAGGTCCAGGGCGGCTACCGGATCGGCCGGGTCGAGCCGCAGAGTCCGGCGAAGCGCCGCGTCGACGGCCGCCGCGCAGTCGTCCCCGCCGTCGCGCAGAGCCCGCGCCAGCGCCCGCCAGGTCGCCGCCGCCGCCGGGTCCAGCGCGGCGCTGCGGCGCAGCGCGGCCCGGGCGTCGGCGCCGCGGTCCAACATCGTCAGGGCGGTTGCCCGGTCGCGCCACACGCCGGCGTCGGCCGGCCGCAGGCGGACGGCGACGGCCGACGCCTCCCCCGCCTCCTCCGCCCGGCCGGCGGCGGTCAGCAGGGCGGCGAGGTTGACCCGGGCCTCCGCGTGGTCGGGCCGCAGCACCAGCGCGCGGCGCACCGCGTCCAGCGCCGGGCCGGAAGCGCCGGAGTCGTGGGCGCACAGCCCGGCGCCCATCAGCCCCTCCGGCAGATCGGGCCGCAGGGCCAACGCCCGGCGGAACGCCGCCGCCGCCGCCGGGCAGTCCCCGCCGGCGCGCAACAGGTTGGCGTGGTTGACGTGCAGTTCCGCCCGCTGCGGCTCCACCGCCAGGGCGCGGCGCAGGGCGGATTCGGCGTCCCCTCCGGCGGCCGGGCCGGCGCGGCGCAGGGCACCGGCCAGGTTCGCCCAGCCGGCCATGGCCGCGGGATCGTCCGTCAGGGCACGGCGGAACAGCGCCGCCGCCTCGGCCGGGCGGCCGGCGGCCAGCGCGGCCCGGCCGGCGGCCAGGCCGGATTCAGAGGCCAAGGCGCCGGGAAACGGGGGCGTCGGCCAGCGACACCCAGCCGCCCTCCTCCATGCTGGCGTACAGGGCGTGCAGCAGGCGCAGGGACGTCATCCCCTCGTCCACGCCCACGGGCACGTCGGTGCGCCCGGCGCGCAGGGTGTCCATGACGCCGCGCAGGTAGGGGCCGTGGCCGAGGCCGTAGCCGCTGGGCACCTCCTGCGAGTGGTGGGCCGGCACCTCGGCGTCGCCGGGACGGGGCTCCACCGGTTCCCACGTCTCGATGCGGTTCAGGGCGATGCCGCCGATCTTCGCCAGCGCCGACTCGCCCACCACGTGCAGCGACGCCTCCACGTCGCGCGGGCGGGCGGAAGTGGTGGCCTCGATGGTGCCCATGGCGCCGGAGGCGAAGCGCACCGCCGCCACCGCCGTGTCCTCGGCCTCCAGCCGGTTCAGCACCGCGCGACCGTGGGCGCACACCGCCTCCACCGGGCCGGCAATCCATTGCAACGCGTCCAGGTGGTGGATGGCCTGCTGCGCCAGCACGCCGCCGTCCATCGACCAGCGCCCGTGCCAGGGGTCGTCGTAGTACGCCTGGGTGCGGCACCAGTGGACGCGCACGCCCGCCAGCACGATGCGGCCCAGCCGGCCTTCGTCCACCGCGCCGCGCAGGAAGCGCATGGCGGGGTTGTAGCGGTTCTGCTTCACCACGGCGCAGATCAGCCCGCGCGCCGCCGCGGCGTCGCGCATGGCCAGCGCGTCGTCGGGGCGCAGGGCCACCGGCTTTTCCACCACCACGTTCAGCCCGCGCTCGATCAGCGCCAGGGTGTGGCGGGCGTGATTGCCGGATTCGGTCAGGACGCACACCAGGTCCGGCTTTGCCGCGGCCAGCCCGTCGATGCCGTCCACCACCGCGGCGCCCAGGGCATCGGCGAATCGGCGGGCCCTGTCCGCCACCGGGTCGGCGCAGGCCACCACCTGCGCCTCGTCCGCCAGTTCGTCGCGGAACACTTCGAGATAGCGCTGCGAAACCCGGCCGCAGCCGAGCACGCCGACACGCACGGGATTGCTCAAGGCGTCGCCTTCCTGCTAGTTCGACGATTCGAATCGTACGCTTAGCGGCTCCCGCCGCACCGGCCAAGCGAAAACGGCCGGTTTCATCCCCTGATCCGCCGGTCCCGCCATGCACGATGCCGCCATCTTCCTGACCGAGGGCACCAGCAACACCGGCCCGCGCCTGTTCGGCAAGGACGTCGCCAACGCCGGCCTGATCCGCGCCCTGGTCGCGGCCCAGCTCGCGGCAAGCCCGGACCGGCCGCAGCGCTTCTGCGCGCTGGACGGTCGCACCCCGCAGGACGTCGCCCGCCACTTCGGCCTGGATGCCGCAACACAGGCCCGCCTCGCCGTCCTGCGGCCGGACGCCATCCCCGACACCCCCGGTGTCGGCGTGCTGATGCACGGCCAACCCAACATCTATCACTTCGCCTGGACGCGGCGGCCGGAGCAGGCGCGCGCCTACAGCCTGTGCGGCCTGATCCACACGCTGGCCCCGCCGGCGACCCAGGAGGTGATCGCGAAGGTGCTGACCGCCCCGGTGCAGCCGTGGGACGCCCTGGTGTGCACCTCCACCGCCGTGCTGCGCACCACCACCGCGCTGCTGGAGAGCTGGGGCGACTTCATCGGCGCCCGCTTCGGCGGCGCGCGCGCGCCTCTGCCGCGGCTGCCGGTGATCCCGCTGGGGGTGGACTGCGACGCCTTCGAGCCGACGCCGGAGCGCCGGGCGGCCGGACAGGCGTGGCGGGACCGGCTGGGCATCGCCGGCGACGACGTGGCCATCCTGTGGATGGGCCGGCTGTCCTTCTTCGAGAAGATGCATCCCTTCGCCACCCTGGCCGCCGCCGAGTCGGCGGCCCGGCGCAGCCGCCGGAAGCTGCACCTGGTGTTCGCCGGCTGGTTCCCCCACGACTCCCACCGCGCCCAGTACGCCCGCCTGGCCGCCGGCGCGGCGCCGTCGGTCAAGGTCCATTTCGTGGACGGCAACGACCCCGACGTGCGGGCCCACATCTGGTTCGCCGCGGACGTCTTCACCTCGCTGGTGGACAACGTGCAGGAAACCTTCGGCCTGGCCCCCATCGAGGCGATGGCCGCCGGCCTGCCGGTGGTGGCCAGCGACTGGGACGGCTACAAGGACACCATCCCCGACGGCGTGGCAGGATTCCGCATCCCCACGGTCCTGCCCCCGGCCGGCAGCGGCCTGGACATCGTCCGCCCGCACGCCTCCCACATCATGAGCTACCAGAACTATGTGGGGGCCGTGAGCCAGGGCATCGCCGTGGACGTGGCGGCGGCGGCGGACGCCTTCCTGACGCTCGCCGAAGACGCCGATCGGCGCCGGCGCTTCGGCGGCGCCGGGCGGGAGCGGGCGCGCACCGTCTACGACTGGCCGGTGATCGCCGCGCAATACCGGGCCCTGTGGGCGGAGCTGACGGAGGTGCGCCGGGCCGAGGCGGGCGTGGCCCACGCCGCCTACCCGCTGCACCAGGACCCCTATGCCCTGTTCGCCGGATTCGCCACCCGGTCCATGGACGCCGGCACCGTCCTGGCGCTGGCCGACGCCGACGCGCCGGCCCGGCTGAAGCCCCTGCGCTCCCTGGAGATCAACAGCTTCGCCCGCTACTGGCATCTCGACGACGGGGCGCTGCGCGCCCTTCTCGACCGGCTGGCCGCCGGCCCGCTGACGCTGGCCGACCTGGAACAGGCCCATCCCGGGGAGAGCGAGCGGGTGCAGCGCAGCGTCGCCTGGCTGCTGAAGATGGGGCTGGTGGTGCTGCGCGCACCGTGACGGATGCCGCCGCCCCGGCGCGCTTTCAGATTCCGGTCCAGCGCATGGGGTCGACCGGCCGGCCGATGATCACCAGACGGCGGACGGCCACGGCGGGGGCCGACGGCAGCAGCAGGATGCCGTCGTCGCCGATCTCCACGTTGGCGCCGGGATGGACGGCCAGCGCCTCCTTCAGCACCGGCACGAACTTGGCCCGGAACTGGCGGACCTCCTTGTACTCCGGGCCGAGCTGGCGGCGCAGTTCGGCCCACGGCTTGTGCACCGGCTTGCTGACCGTCCCCAGGCGATGGCACAGCCACACATAGGTGTCCATCACCGTGCTGGAGTTCTGGACAGCCCGGATGGCCGCGGCCGACACCGGCAGCGGGTGGAGGCGCAGCGCCTCGAAGAAGGCGTCGGACAGGCGCACCGACTCGTCCCAGGCGCCGCGCTGCATGTGGCGCGGCGACAGCATGGCGGTTTCCACGATGCCCGCCTGGTGCACCTCGTCATGGGGACCGCCTTTGGTCCAGCCGACGGTCAGGGAGCAGGCGGACAGGCGCTGGGCCTGATCGCGCACGGCGGCGTAACTGCTGCCGCCCGACGCCACGCCCATGCGCTCCATCCAGTCGCGCATGGTGTGGCCCAGACGCACCACGGGCGAGCCGGTGCGCATGGCCTCGCTCTGCAGATAGATCAGGATCAGCCGGGCGCGGCTGCCATAGGGGGTACCGAACCGCGGCGGCCGGCCAACCGGCGCCGGCAGGGTTCCCGGTTCGACGGTCAGGGTGAAGGGGCCGTTGCGGCGGTGCCAGATGTCCCGTGCGCTGGCCGGCTGCCGGTGGGGCAGCGCCGTCATGGCGAAACCGGAATAGAGATGGGCGACGGCACGCGGGTCGAACTCCAGCGCCCGGGCCGCCAGATCGACGTACCGGCGGTCGGCCTCCGCCACCAGGGATCGGGCGGCTTCGTAACCGTGGGTGCGGATCAGGTCGTGGATGGCGCCCATGGTGTGCGGCCCGCCGATGCCGTCCTAGCCGGGATCGGTGCCGTCCGGCACCAGGTGGAAACGGCGGCCGTGCAGCGTCATGCGGAACGGCTGCGGCGCCAGTTGCGCGAAGGCGCGCAGGCGGCGGTCCAGCTCGTCGGGCTCGATATCGGGGGGGATGTCGCACAGCCGCTCGACGCTGCGCCGGGTGGAGCGCCGGTCCGACCACGCGCGGTCCAGCGTCGGCAGCGGCGCCGACGAGCGCACCAGCGCCGGGCAGGCGTGCTGGAACAGGCGCAGGCCCGCCTTGTGGGTGCGGGTGTTCAGCCAGTCGAGGTCGGCGTCGTCCGCCACCTCGAACTCGACCACGCTGACGATCGGGCCGCTGTCCACCCGTGGGCTCATGACGTGCAGCGTCGCCCCGAAGCGGCGGGCACCGTCGTAGAGCGCCATGGCCACCGGATAGCGCCCCGGATAGGCCGGCGGGCCGGGGTGGAAATTGTAGGCGGGGCCACCCAGCCCCGCCAGGATGTCGGGGGGCACCACCACGGCGGTGAAGAAGGCCAGGAAGCGGACCGGCTGCTCCGGCGACGGCGGCTCGGTGGCGAACCAGTCCCGCAGGTCCCGCTCGTCGGACAGGAAGCGCACGACGGCGTCGGGCGCCACATGCTCGATCATGGCCAGCAGGACGACGGAGTGTTTGGGCTCCGTCAGGATGACGATCTTCGGTGCCATGGCCGGGACTCCCGCGCGGACCGCTCTCTCGTCAGCGGTGTACGCGGGCAATCCCGTCCCCGGCAAGGGGCAAGCCGCCCCCCGTCGGGTCTATTGCTGCGGCTGCCCGAGCTGGCGGCCGAGTCCCCGCAGCAGCGAATCGGCCAGCCCCTCGCCGGATCGGGGCTGCGCCTGTTGGGCGGTGACGTTGGACGCCCGCAGATCCTCCAGCAACTGGCGGCTCGCCATGCCCGTGGGCTCGAAGCCGCGCAGGCTCTGGTACCGGCGGATGGCCTCGGCACTCTGAGGGTCGATCTCGCCGTCCACGGGACCGACGGTGAAGCCCTTGTTCTGCAGGCGCGCCTCGACCTCGCGGGCGACATCCACGCCGCTCATCCCGGCGTCCCGCGGCTCGACGGCGGCGCGTCCTCCCGTGGAGCCGGCACCCGCACCGGTGCCGGCGCCCATTCCGCCGCCGTCCCGCAAGGCGGCGAGGAGGCGACGATCGGGTTCACCGGTCACCGGCAGCCCCGAGTCGCGCTGATAGGCGCGAATCGCAGCGCGCGTCTCGGCGTCCAGCGTGCCCGACACCGTGGCGATGCCGTAGCCCTCGCGGCGCAGCGCAAGCTGCACGTCGGCGATCAGATCCGGATCGGCGGCCATGGCGCCGGCCGGAGGAAGCTGCCCCCGGACGGCCGGAGGGGCCTGGTCGTACGTCCCGCCCTGACCGTACGCTCCGGACGGCGCCCGGCCGTACGCGTCAGCGGAGCCGGCCGTGGCGGCGCCGGAAAGGCGTGCGTACAGGCCCGGACTTGGCTCGCCGGTCACCGGAAGCCCGGAATCCTGCTGGTAGGCGCGAATCGCGGCACGGGTGCGCGCACCCATGGCGCCGTCCACCGGACCGGGATCGTAGCCGGCCTGCTGCAGGGCCCGTTGCAGCGCCATCAGCGAATAACCGGGGGCCGCGGCCTGCGGGCCGCCGTGGGCGTTGCCCTGTGACGTTCCGAATCCCTGGGCCCCGGCCAGACCGACGGTTGCGGCCAGCAGCGCCGCCCCCAGCACGGATGCACGAATCATGACGTCTCTCTCCCTGTCGGCGTGGAGTTCCGCCTCCATGCCAACAGGAAGGGAAAGGCGGGGGTTCCGTCAGGCGCAATCCGGAAGGGCGGGGGCCGCCGGGTGGTCGCATGGCTGCGCCAGGTCGCCGTAGAAAGCCTCGTAACTGGCGGCGATCACCGGCAACGAGAAGGACGCCAACACCCGCGCCCGTGCGTCGGCCCCCAGCGCAATGCGGCCTTCCGGCCCCAGCCGCAGCATGTGCCGCCATCCCATCGCCAGGGCCACGGGGTCGCGCGGCTCGACGATCACGCCGGTGCCGCCGACGATCATCGCGGCGTCGCCCACGTCGGTGCTGACGCACGGCACGCCGCACGCCATCGCCTCGCCCAGCACGTTGGGGAACCCCTCGCCGAAGGCCGACGACAGGGTCGCCACGTCCAGGGCCGGCAGCACCCGGTCCATGTCCCGGCGCTCCCCCAGCAGCGTCACCCGGTCGGCGAGGCCGCACGCCCCGACCATCCGCATCACCGCGGGATTGCCCGCCTCCAGCCCGGCGCCCATCAGAACGAAATGGACCGAGGGCTCCCGCAGCGCCAGCGTCGCGGCGGCGGCCAGGAAACCGCAATGGTCCTTCATCGGGTCCAGACGGGCGGGCAGGCCGATGAGGATCGCGTCGCGGGGCAGGCCGAGTTCCGCGCGCAGCGCCGCCCGCTCCTGCAGGCGGGGCCGGAACCGCTCGGTGTCGAAGCCGTTGGGGATGAGCTGCCAGCGCCGGGGCCGGTAGCCGTAGGACTCATGGACGGCGCGGCCGGCAACGGAATTGACGATGACCGCGTCGGGCAGGCCGGACAGCCGTGCCAGCAGCAGGGGCAGGTTGCGCGACATCCATCGGTAGTTCGGCCGGTTCATGTCCGAACAGCGCAGGTTCCACGCGATGCGCGGCACCCCGGCGATGCGCCCGGCGATGGTGCCCATCAGGTCGGCGTGGTAGAGCCAGGTCTGCAGCACGTCGGGCCGCTCCGTCCGCAGCAGCCGCACCAGCCGGGCCAGGCCGCGCGGATCCGCCACCCCCCGTTTCATCTCCAGCGACCGGAGCTGCACGCCGCGCCCGGCCAGCTCCGACGCGATGCTGCCGCCGTCGGTCATCGAGATGACGACGTTGCGGAAGCGCCGCCCATCCATGGCGCGGACCAGCTTCGCCAGCATCGTCTCGGCACCGCCGGTCTGCAGTCCGGTGATGAGGTGGGCGATGGTGATCACGGGCAGGGGCGTCCCCGGCGCAAGGAAGGACGATCAGGTGGCGGGCAGCAGTTCGTCCACCACGGCGGCCAGCGCCTCCGGCCAGGGCCGCAGGGCGACACCGAAGCGGCGGCCGGCAAGCGCGCAGTCCAGCACCGAATTCGCCGGACGGCGCGCCGGGGTGGGATACTCCGCGGTGGTGATCGCGTGCACCACCGGGTGGCGGCCGAGCCGCGGGGCGGCGCGGGCGAAGATCGCTTCGGCGAACCCGTGCCAGGTGGTCTCGCCGGTCCCGGCCAGGTGATAGGTGCCCCACGCGTCGTCGCGGCGGTCCGCCACGAGCTGCCGGACGATCTCCACGATCGCCGCGGCGAGATCGCCGGCGGCGGTCGGACAGCCGCGCTGGTCGGCGACCACGCGCAGCTCGTCACGCTCGGCGCCCAGGCGCAGCATGGTCCTGACGAAGTTGGCACCGAACGGGCTGTGGACCCAGGCGGTGCGGAGGATGACGTGGTGCGGGTTGCCCTCGCGCACCGCCCGCTCCCCCGCCTCCTTGCTGGCGCCGTAGACACCCAGCGGTGCCACGGGGTCGTCCTCGCGGTAGGGCCCCTGCCGGGTTCCGTCGAAGACGTAGTCGGTGGACAGGTGGATCAGCGGCAGACCCGCCTCGGCCGTCGCCGCGGCCAGGTGGCCCGGCCCCGCGGCGTTGACGGCGAAGGCCATCTCCGGCTCCGATTCCGCGCGGTCGACGGCGGTGTAGGCAGCGGCGTTCACCACCGCCGCGGCGCCGGAGCCGAGAACGCACTCCCGCACCGCCGCACGATCGCTGACGTCCAGGCCGGGTCGGCCGACCGTGTGCAGGGCGAAGCCCGGGGGCAGCACCGCCCGCGCCAGCTCACGGGCCACCTGGCCCTGTGCGCCGATGACGAGGATGGTCGATGTCCGGTTCGGTGCGATCATGTGCGGTTCGTTCCCGGGCGATTACGCCGTTGTTCCTATAGCAGTCCACCCGCGGCCGTGCCATGGAAAGCGCGGCACGGACCGGTGACATCGCCACGCCGATGGTCCAGACTGACCGGCGCGACGTTCGGAGCCACCGCCCATGCCCCCGCCCTCCGCCCTGCGGCGCATCCTCTACATCGACGACGACCCGATGCTGCAGGCGCTGGCGGGGATCGTGCTGGGCCGGCGCGGCGGCTTCACGGTGGAGGGCTGCCGGGACGGGGCCGCGGCGGTCGCCGCGGCGCTGGCCTTCGCCCCCGATCTGGTGCTGCTGGACGTCAACCTGCCCGGCAGCGGCGGCCCGGAAATCCTGGCGGCCCTGCGGGCCGAGCCCGCCCTGGCCGGCCTGCCCGTGATCTTCGTCACCGCCGGCGTCACGCCCGAGGATGCCCGCCGCTACACCGCCCTGGGCGCCGCCGGCGTCATCGCCAAGCCCTTCGATCCCATGACGCTGGCCGACCGGGTGCGGGCCCTGTGGGAGGAGTTCGGGAAACCGGTTTAGGCGGCCGTCACCACGCGGTCGCGCCCCGCGCTCTTGGCCGCATAGAGGGCGTCGTCGGCGCGCGCCAGCAGGGCCGCGGCCGTCGTCGGGCAGCCGTCGTCGCAATGCGCGACACCGGCGCTGAGGGTCACCGAGAAGGAGGCCCCGCCTTCGTTGAAGACGATGCGGGCGAACGCCTCCCGCACCTCTTCCAGAACGCGGGCCGCCGTCGCCGCATCGGCGTCGGGCAGCACCGCGGCGAACTCCTCGCCGCCGTAGCGCCCCACCACGTCGGCGCGGCGCAGTCGGCGGGTCAGCAGCCGGGACAGCGTGCGGATCACCCGGTCGCCCGCGAGATGGCCGTAGCGGTCGTTGACCTGCTTGAAATGGTCGAGGTCGACCAGCGCCACGGCCATCGGGCCGCCGCCGCGCTGGGCGCGCATCAGTTCCGCGGCCAGGCGCTGCTTGAAGTGGGCGTGGTTGAGCAGGCCGGTCAGGCTGTCGGCCTGCATGGCCGCGCGCAACGCCCGGCCCCGCTCGGCCCGCAGCAGCACCGCCTCGGCCAGGTGGTCGGGGCGGATGGGCTTGGTCAGGAAATCGTCGACGCCGGGGCGCATGGCGGCAAGCTGCAGGTCGCGGTCGCCCTCGCGCGACAGGAAGACGATGGGGGTGGCCAGGAAGCGGCGGTGCTGGCGCAGCACCTGGGCGATCTCGATGCCGTTGCAGCCGGGCATGTAGACGTCCAGCAGCACCAGGTCGGGCGCCACCTCGGCCATCGCCTCCAGGATGCCGTCGGGACGGTGCAGGGCCGTCGCCTCCATGCCCGCGCGCCGCAGGGCCAGCACGAACACCTCCGACAGGGCCGATTCGTCATCGACGATGAGGATGCGGTAGGGCTCCGCCTCGCGCTTGCCGGTCAGGTCGTCCAGGGCGTGCACCAGGTCGAGCCCGTCCACCGGCTTCACCACATAGCCGGCACACCCCGCCCGCACCGCCGCAAGCCGGCCGGCGAAGTCGGAACGTGCCGTGAGCAGCACCACCGGCACGCCCACCCCGAAACGCTCCGCCACGTCGCCGGGCGACTCGACGCCGAGCAGGCCGAGGTCCAGGATGACCGCCTCCGGCCGCTCCCGGGCAGCAGCCGCCGCCGCGTCGTCGATGGCGGTGAAGCAGCGCAGGCGATAGCCGAACGGTTCCGTCGTTTCGGCCAGCCAGCGGGTCAGGGGTTCGTCGTCGTCGACCAGGAACACGGTGGACGACCCGCCGCGGGCGGCGGCGTCCCGGACCGTCAGGCCCATGGCCGGGCGCCGGCGCAGACCGGCGTCGACGGCCGCCTGAAGGGCCGCCAGCACGACGGAAATCTGTTCGGCGCGGTCCGGGGCCATGCGATGGTCCGGGCCCGCCGCGGTGCGCAGCAGCCGCTCCGCGGCACCGGCCAGCCGCGACACCTCCTCGTAGCCGAACGTCTCCGCCGAGCCCGCCAGGGTGTGGACGGACGCAATCAGGTCCGCCATGGCATCGGCGGCACCGTCGCGCGCCGGCGCCCATGCCGCGACGATGCGATCCGCCTTGTCCCGCAACGTGCCGCGGTACAGCTCGGACAGCTCCGCCAGGTCCTGCTCGAAGGTTCCGTTATCCGGTTGGCTCATCGCCTGCACCGTCCCTGCCACCCAATCGCCTACTATCATATATGACACAGGTTGACGGGTTGTTTCAGCCGGTGGTTCCGGAGCAGGTAAGGAAACGTTGCCGCAGCGCTTCCCGACTCGCCCCGCCGACATCGGCGACGCGGATGGCGAGGGCCGCGGCGCCGGCGCGGTCGCCGGCCCGGCAGGCGGCGTCCAGTTCCCCCGCCAGCGTCTGTAGCCGGCGCAGGCCGACGTTGCCGGCGGTGGACACCAGATCATGGGCCTGCACCCGCAGTCCCGCCAGATCCTCCGCCCCGGCCAGGGTGCGCACGCCGGCGATCCGCTCCAGGCACTGTTCGGAGAACCCGTCCAGCAGCCCGGCGAACTCGTCGGGTGTGGTTAGCTCCCGCAGGGTCTCCAGCACGGATGCGTCGAGAAGCGGCGGCCCCCCGTCGTCGCCGGTGGCGGCCGAAGCCGATGCCGAAACCCGCACCCCGGCCCCGGCCCAGTGGGCGACGGTGGCGAGGAAGGCGTTCCGATCGAAGGGTTTGGCGACGTAATCGTCCATGCCGGTGGCGAGGTATTCCTCGCGCATCCCCTGCATGGCGTTGGCGGTCATGGCAACGATGGGCGTGCGCCGCCCCGACTCGCCGGCACGAATGCGCCGGGTCGCCTCCAGCCCGTCCATCACCGGCATCTGCACGTCCATCAGGACGACGTCGAAACCGTCCGTCAACACCCGTTCCACCGCGCGCGCCCCGTCCTCGGCAACCTCCACGACGTAGCCGGCGCGCTCCAGCATCATGCGCGCAATGCGCTGGTTGATCTGATTGTCCTCCGCCACCAGCACCCGCCGGCCGCCGCGATCCGCCGCGGCGTCGGCATCGTCAGCATACGTTTCGCGGGCGGCACAGGGGACACAGGGTCCTCCGCGCACGCCGAAGACCCGCTTCAGCGCGTCCAGCAGCGCCGCCGGACGCACCGGCTTGACGATCACCCCGTCGAACAGCATCGAGTCGGTGGCGGTGTCCGGTTCGCCGGCGGAGCTGATCAGCAGCAGCCGGGTTTCGGTGAACTGCGGATGGTGGCGGATCCACGAGGCGAGCGTCACCCCGTCCATGCCGGGCATCAGGTGATCGACCAGGATAACGTCGGGCGAGGTCGCCGACCGCCAGGCACGGCCCAGCGCGGCCAGCGCCTCGCCACTGCCGGCGGCGGCGGTCACCGTCATGCCGAAGCTCTCCAGGTGGCGCTGGAGCACGTGACGGTTCAACTCCAGGTCATCGACGACCAGCGCGCGCACGCCGCGGAGCTGGGCCGGCAGGCCGGTGCCGCTGACCAGCGGCGCGGCGGCGCGGTGGAGCGGGACGGAGAAACGGAAGGTGCTGCCGCTGCCCGGCTCGCTGTCGACGCCGATGGTGCCGCCCATCAGCGCCACCAACTCGCGGCAGATGGCAAGCCCCAGCCCGGTGCCGCCGAACCGCCGGGTGATGGAGCTGTCGGCCTGGGTGAACTTGGCGAACAGACGGCCCACCTGGCCGGCGTCCATGCCGATGCCGGTGTCGGCGACGGCGACCGCGAGATGGACACCGCCGTCCTCCCCTTCGGTCTCCACCGCCGCCCTGATGACCACGGAGCCGCGTTCGGTGAATTTCACCGCATTGCCGGCGAGGTTCAGGAGGATCTGGCGCAGCCGGGTGGGGTCGCCGCGGTAGGCGCCCTGCGCGTCCGGTGCGAGAACGGCACCGATCTCCACCCCCTTCTCGCGGGCTTTCGGGGCGAGGATGGCGACCACACCGTCCACCAGCTCGTCGAGGACGAAGTCCACCTCCTCCAGCTCGACCCGCCCGGCTTCCAGCTTGGAGACGTCGAGGATGTCGTTGATGATGCCGAGCAGCGAATCGGCGCTGTCGCGGATGGCCTCGGCACAGGCCCGCTGATCCGCATCCAGGTTGGTGTCGAGAAGCAGCGCCGTCATGCCCATGACGCCGTTCATGGGCGTGCGGATCTCGTGGCTGACGTTGGCCAGGAACTGCGACTTGGCGGAATTGGCCACCTCCGCCGTCTCGCGGGCGCGGTCGACGTCCTCGGCCAGCGCCGCCATCCGGGCGGCCTGCTGCTCCAGGCTGTCGTGGGCGGCGCGCAGTTCACGCTCGTGCCGGACGCGCTCGGTCAGATCGCGCGACGCGGTGACGATGCGCGGCCACGCGTCGGCGTCGGTCACCAGGGTGCAGGCGGTCTGCACCCAGATCCAGGCGCCGTCGGCGCGACGCATGCGGTAGGTGACGGGTTCGCACGCCCCCGTCGCGATCAGGTGCCGATGCATCGTCCGCACCACGGCCCGGTCGGCGGCGTGGATGAGCGGTGCCGGGCTGCGCCCCACCAGGGCGTCCGGGGCGTAGCCCAGCACGCGGAGGCTGGACGGCGAGACGTACAGATAGGATCCGTCGGCCGCATGCAGGGCGATGACGTCCGAGGCGTTGTCGGCCAGCAGGCGGAACCGTGCCTCGCTCTCGCTCAGCGCCGTCTGGGCTTCCATCACGGCGGTGACGTCGCGCCCGACCCCGCGGTAGCCGGCGACGGCACCGGCCGCATCGCGGTACGGCCGGCCCGACAGGGCGATGTGCAACGCCAGTCCGCCGGCGCCGTACAGGGTGGTGGCGACGTCGCGGAACGGCTCCCCGGCGTCCAGCCCGGCCCGGAAGGCGGCCCACTTCTCGGTCCGGTCGGCGTCGCCGGCGACGTCCTCCAGGGTGCGGCCGATCAGCGCCTCCGGCGCGATCCTCAGCGCCCGCACGCCGGAGGACACGAAGATGAAGCGGTGGTCGGGCCCGGTTTCCCAGTACCAGTCGGTCGACACCTCGGTCAGGTCGCGGAACCGCGCCTCGCGCCCCGCCAGGTCGGCGTAGGCGGCGTCGAGGCGGTCGGCCATGGTGTTGAAGGCCGCGGCCAGCACGGCGAACTCGTTGGTTCCCGCCGGGCCGGCGGCGCGCGCCGTGCGGTCGCCGGCGGCGATCCGGTCGACGGCGCCGCGCAGGCCGCTCACCCAGCGGATCACCGACAGCTCCACTCCCGCCCAGCCGATGGCGAAGGCCAACACGGTGATCGCCGCGAGCGCGCCGAGACTGCGCCGGAAACCGGCGTCGACACGGTCCAGCACCGCCGCCCGCGGCATTCCCACGGCGATGCGCAGGTCGGTCGACCCCAGCCGGGTAAAGCCGGCCAGCCGCACCACCCCGTCGAGATCGGGCAGTTCCAGCCGCCCTTCCGATGCCGCCAGCATGGCCGCCACGAAGGGATGGCGGGCCATGTCCCGGCCCACCGCATCGTCGGCCGCCGGATAGCGGGCCAGCACCCGGCCGGCGCCGTCGACCACCAGGACGAAATCCTTGCTGCCCTCGGTCGCCTGCTCGGCCAGGCGTCCCACCCAGCCCAGGTCGATGCCCGTGGACACCACGAGGTCCACCGCGCCGTCGGGCCCGAACACCGGCTCCATGACCGCCAGCAGCGGCTTGCCGGTGGTGCGGCCGATGATGTAGTCGCTGACGACCGGAGCCCGGTCCTTCACCACCGCGCGCAGGTAGGGGCTGTCGCCCAGGGATTGCAGGCCGGGCCCGGTGCGCGCCGCACACACCACCGCGCCGTCGGCGCGGGCGACGATCAGGTTGGTCATCCAGGGCTGCGTCGCGGCGATGTCGCGCAGCCGTTCGGCGCAGGCGTCGGCGGGCAGGCGGGCGACGCGGTCGCGCACGGCGCGGGCGAGCGCGCGCACCTGCTCCAGCATCTGGTCCTGCTGAAGGGCGGCGATGCGCGCCAGCTCCAGGCTTTCCGCCTGGGCGCCGGCGACGGCGCTGCGGCGCATCTCCTGGCTCTGCATCACCACCAGCGCCGCCAGCGGCGCCAGCACCGCCAGGATCAGCAGCAGCAGCCGGTTGCGCAGCCCCAGTACCCCCGATGTCTTGCTGACCTGCGCCACCGCCCGTCCACCCGTTCGTGCCCCGCCGCCTCCGCCGGCCGGTCGAACGGTACGGCCGCGTCGGTTAACCGCCGATTTACGAGTCAGGAGTTCGCGGAAGACGCGAACGGTATGTGCGCAAAATTGTCACTCCCGCCGGGCGGCGGTTGCATTTTCATGACGGAGCCCCGTAGCGTCGGCGGAACGGGAGAAACCGAGCCGCCGGAGACCGCCCATGGATGCCGCCAACGCCGCCGCCGAGCCCCCCGCCGGTTCCGGCGCCAAGTCGAAAGCCACCCGCAAGTCCCGCAGGAAGGGCCGCCCCGCTCCGGGCGGGGAACTGCTGCGCGACGCCCGGGAAGCCGCGCGGATCGAGTCCCACTGGCACGTCCTGGGCGACGCCAAGCCGCTGGAGAAGCCGGGCAAGCGCTACAAGTATGTGGAGGAGCTGGCGCGCCTGCAGTTCGAGCTGATCAAGCTGCAGGAGTGGGTGCGCATCCAGGGCCTGAAGGTGGTGGTGATCTTCGAGGGACGCGATGCCGCCGGCAAGGGCGGCGTCATCAAGCGCATCACGGAAAGCCTGAACCCGCGCGTCTGTCGGGTGGTGGCGCTCGGCACGCCCACCGAGAAGGAGCGCGGCCAGTGGTATTTCCAGCGCTACGTCGCCCAGTTGCCGGCACCGGGGGAGATCGTGCTGTTCGACCGGTCCTGGTACAACCGGGCCGGCGTCGAACGGGTGATGGGATTCTGCACCGACGAGGAATACCACGAGTTCCTGCGCGCCTGCCCTCTGTTCGAGGAGATGCTGGTGCGATCGGGCATCATCCTGATCAAGTACTGGTTTTCCGTCAGCGACGAGGAGCAGGAGAAGCGCTTTGCCGAGCGCATGCGCAACCCCATCAAGCGCTGGAAGCTCAGCCCGATGGACATGGAATCGCGTAAGCACTGGGTGGAGTATTCCAAGGCCAAGGACATCATGCTGGCCCACACCGACCGCCCTCTGACCCCCTGGTACATCGTCGATGCCGACGACAAGAAGCGGGCGCGGCTGAACTGCATCTGGCACCTGCTGCACCAGGTTCCCTACAAGGACCTGGCCCCGGTGGAGATGGAACTGCCGCCGCGCCAGAGCGACGACGGCTACAAACGCCCTCGCAAATCCAAGCAGCACTGGGTATCCACCGTGTACTGATACCGGCGGCATCTGAAGGATGCCGCCGGTATCACCCTCTCGATCAATGCCAAGGCATTGATCTGCCGGGCTTTACGGTCGGCAATTGATGGAAGTGATCCATTGCCGACCGTATGAGGGGGTGTACGGCACCGCACACCGGACGGGACCAATGGCCGCTTGCCTTGGCCGGGGGCGGGCGATAGCATCCGCGCGCCCAGTCACGGAACCCGTTGTCCACCGATGCCTCTCGACGTCCGACCGGCCGGCCAGCCCGAAACCGAACCGCACGGCGGGAGTCGGCTGGCGCCGCTGTCCATCGTCGTCCCCACCTTCAACCGGGGCGACCTGCTGGTGGAGACGCTGGAGGCGGTGGCCCGCACCGCCGAGGGGCTGGAGCACGAGTTCGTCATCATCGACGACGGGTCGTCCGATCACACTCCCGCCCTGCTGGCGGATCTGGCCGGGCGCCTGCCCAACCTGACGTGGAAGAGCATTCCCAACGGCGGCCCCGGCCAGGCCCGCAACCTGGGGGCGGCGATGGCACGCCATCCGGTGGTGCTGTTCCTGGGCGACGACATCCAGCCGCTCAACGGCGATTTCCTGCGCGCCCATGCCGAACTGCACGCCGCCAACCCCGATCCGGGTTTCGCCGTTCTGGGCAAGGTGGTGTGGCCCGACCGGCCCGACGCCGATGTCAACTTCGTCATGGCCCACATCCAGGGCAAGGGAGGGGAGCAGTTCGGCTACGCCGATTTCACACCCTTCACCATGCTCGATTTCCGCTTTTTCTACACCTGCAACATCTCCGTGAAGCGCAACGTCGTGACGGACTGGCAGCGGGATGGCTTCAGCGACGCCTACACCCTGGCGGCGTTCGAGGACATCGAGTTCGCCTACCGCATGTCCAAACGCCCGCACGGCATGAAGATCTTCTACACCCCCATCTCGTGCGGCACCCACCACCATCCCTATACCGTTGCCGGTTTCATGGGCCGGCAGGCCAATTGCGGTGCCATGGCCAAGGTGTTCGTCGACCAGCACCCCGAAGTGGCGGAGCTGATCGGTCTGGGACCGCTGGTGCGCGCGCTGGAAAGCCCGCCGGACGGCGATGACGACCGCGATCTCGCCGACCTGATGTCCGTCGCCGAGGGGCTCAAGGCGTGGGCCCGGCTTCTCGAGGCGGAGCACCGCATCGGCTCGCAGCACTGGCATGACGACGTGGTGCGCGGTGTCTTCGAACTGGCGTACCTGCAAGCGTTCATCGGCGCGCGGGCGACGGCGCAGGCCAATCTGACGCAGGCGTATCGCTTGATCCTGGAGCGCTTTTCACGGCATGTGCAACGCTCGCTGCGCGCCGAAATAATCGGCGACGTTCTGCCCGTGGCGCGCGCTCTTCCGTGGATGGCCCACCGATTTCTCTGATCCCCGCCACCGGCACAGCCCCCGGGCGGCAGCTGCAACATTGAGGTTTTCATGCGCATCGCGATGATCGGCACCGGCTATGTCGGACTGGTGTCCGGCGCCTGCTTTTCCGAGTTCGGCGTCGACGTCTGCTGCGTCGACAAGGACGTCGGCAAGATCGAGCGGCTGAAGCGCGGTGAGATCCCGATCTACGAGCCCGGACTGGAAGATCTGGTGGCACGCAACGTCGCCGCCGGCCGCCTGTCCTTCACCACCGACCTGAGGGAGGCGATGCAGGGCGTCGACGCCGTGTTCATCGCCGTCGGCACGCCGTCGCGCCGGGGGGACGGCCACGCCGACCTGTCCTACGTCTATGGCGCGGCGGCGGAGATCGCCGCCTGCATCGACCGCTACACGGTGGTGGTGACCAAGTCCACCGTGCCGGTCGGCACCGGGCGCGAGGTGGCGCGGATCATTCGCGAGAACCGGCCGGACGCCGATTTCGACGTCGCCTCCAACCCCGAGTTCCTGCGCGAAGGCTCGGCCATCGGCGATTTCATGCGTCCCGACCGGGTGGTGATCGGCACCTCCTCGCCGCGCGCACAGGAGGTGATGCGGGCGCTGTACCGGCCGCTCTACCTGATCGAGACGCCGATCGTCATGACCGAGCTGGAAACGGCGGAGCTGATCAAGTACGCCGCCAACGCCTTCCTGGCGGTCAAGATCACCTTCATCAACGAGATCGCCGACCTTTGCGAGAAGGTGGGCGCCAACGTCCATGACGTCGCCCGCGGCATGGGGCTGGACGGTCGCATCGGCCGCAAGTTCCTGCACGCCGGCCCCGGCTACGGCGGCTCCTGCTTCCCCAAGGACACGCTGGCGCTGGTGCGCACCGCCCAGCAGAACGAAAGCCCCGTGCGCATCGTCGAAACCGTCGTCGACATCAACGACCGGCGCAAGAAGGCGATGGCCGGGCGCATCGTCGACGCCTGCGGCGGCACGGTGGCGGGCAAGACGGTGGCCGTCCTGGGCGTGACCTTCAAGCCCAACACCGACGACATGCGCGACGCCCCGGCGCTGGACATCGTGCCGGCCCTGCAGGCGGCCGGCGCCACCGTGCGGGCCTTCGACCCCGCCGGCATGCACGAGGCGGAGAAACTGCTGCCCGGCGTCACCTGGTGCGCCGATTCCTACGCTGCCCTTGACGGCGCCGACTGCGTCGCCATCGTCACGGAATGGAACGAGTTCCGCGCGCTCGACCTGAAGCGCGTCAAGGCGCTGCTCAGGGCTCCGGTCATGGTCGATCTGCGCAACGTCTACAATCCGGCCGAGATGGCGGCGGCCGGCTTCATCTACACCTCGATCGGGCGCCCCCTCCCGGGCGCCGGCGCCCCGGCCGCCTGACGCCGGGATCGAGTGCATCGGAGACGGCATGACCACGCTACGCGGGTACAACAAGCGCATCATGGTGACCGGCGGGGCCGGCTTCCTCGGTTCCCACCTCTGTGAACGCCTCCTCGCCCGCGGGTGCGAGGTGCTGTGCATCGACAACTACTTCACCGGTTCGCGCGAAAACATCGCTCACCTGCTGGATGACCGCCGGTTCGAGGTGATCCGGCACGACGTGACGTTCCCGCTCTATGTCGAGGTGGACGAGATCTACAACCTCGCCTGCCCCGCCTCACCGGTTCATTACCAGCACGACCCGGTCCAGACGACGAAGACGTCGGTGCACGGCGCCATCAACGTCCTGGGCCTGGCCAAGCGCCTGAACGCCCGCATCCTCCAGGCCTCCACGTCGGAGGTGTACGGCGATCCGTCGGTCCATCCGCAGCCCGAGGAGTACTGGGGCAACGTCAACCCCATCGGTCCGCGCGCCTGCTACGACGAAGGCAAGCGCTGCGCCGAGACGCTGTTCTTCGACTATCACCGCCAGCACCGGCTGTCCATCAAGGTGGTGCGCATCTTCAACACCTACGGGCCGCGCATGCACCCCAACGACGGCCGCGTCGTGTCCAACTTCATCATGCAGGCGCTGCGGGGAGAGCCCATCACCATCTACGGCGACGGCTCGCAGACCCGCTCCTTCTGCTACGTCGACGATTTGATCGAGGGGTTCATCCGGTTCATGGACACGGCCCCGGAGCACACCGGACCGCTGAACCTGGGCAACCCCGGCGAGTTCACCATGCTGGAACTGGCCGAGAAGATCCTGCGCCTGACCGGATCCTCGTCCACCCTCGTCCATCGGGAACTGCCGCAGGACGATCCCAAACAGCGCCGGCCGGACATCACCAGGGCGAAGGCCCTGCTGGACTGGGAGCCCCGCGTCCCCCTCGACGACGGGCTGGAGCGCACCATCGCCTATTTCCGCAAGCGTTTCTTCGCCTGACCGGAGGGCGCCCTCCCGAAGCCGGAGGGCGCCCCCGGCCGTCAGCCGAGCCCGGCGGCGGCGATCCAGTCCCGGGTCCGGCGCAGGCCGTCGTGCCAGTCGGTGCGCGGCTCCCAGCCGAGATCGTGCCGGGCCCGCGTGATGTCGAGCACGCTGCGCGGAACGTCGACGGCGCGCCCCTCGCGGTGCACGATCTCCGGTGGGCGGCCGAGCACCGCGCCGAGATCGTCGACGATCGCCGCCAGGCTCCGCCCGACGCCGCTGCCGATGTTGAACAGGCGTTCGTCGCCCGCATGGGTGGCGGCGAGGACCAGCGCCTCCACCACGTCGTCGACGTACACATAGTCGCGCACCACGTCCCCCGTGCCCCAGATCTCCACGGGCTGGCCGGCCAGGGCCCGGCGCAGGAAGGCGGCGATCACCCCCTGCCCCTTGCCCGCGGTCTGGAACGGGCCGAACGGGTTGGCGACGCGCAGGATGCGGTAGTCGAGCCCGTGCAGGTGCCGATACAGGGCCAGGTGCTTCTCGATCGCCAGCTTGGCGATGCCGTAGGCGGTGATGGGATCGGTGGGGGCGTCCTCCGGCGTCGGCACCGTGGCCGGCACGCCGTAGACGGTGCCGCCGGACGAGACGAAAACGATGCGCCCCACCGCGCCGGCCCGGCACAGCTCCAGCAGCCGCAGGGTCGCCGTCAGGTCCGCCACCGTGTCACCGACGGGTGAGGCCGGGGTCGCCGAACTGATGAGGTGGAAGACCGTATCGCAGCCGTCCACCGCGGCGGCCAGACGGCCGGCGTCGTCGAAGCCGCCCTCGTGCCACACCACGCCCCGCACGGCGTCGGGGAACGACGGGCCGTACCCGAAGGCGCGCAGTTCCGCGACGCGGCCCAGCAGGTACCGGCACAGGTTGGTGCCGATGAACCCGCCGCCGCCCAGGACGACGCACTTCGTTGACCGCATGCTCCTTCCCTCCGCTCGCGCGGCATGGTGACCGCCGGGGCAATCTCCTCTACCAGTCCGCTCCCCCGGCGGTCTATTAAGATCGTTCGAATCCGCCCACCCTCCCCAACCACCGTTTTCGTCCGCATGATCGAGCACCTGAAGCCGCTCGTCCGCCGTATCCTGGCCGGGATGCCGGGCGGCGCCGCGGCGGAACGCTTCCTGCGCCGCCTTTACCGCCGGCTCAGCCCCGCTCCCGCCCTGCCCGACCCGACCGCGGGATCGGCCGGGCCGTTGCCGGTGATCGGCATCGTGGCGCCGCCCGACGCGCCGGGCCTGGCCGCCCGGCTGGCGGCGGCGGCACCGGCGCTGCTGGTGCCGGTTTCCGGCCCGGGGGAGGCGGCGGTGCGGGGATGTCGCTATCTCTTCGCCCCCCTGTCGGGCGCCGCAGCCGCGAACGATCGGGACCTGCACACCCTCGTCCTGGCGGTGATGCACCGCGACCTGGACTTCCTGTTGATCAGCCGGTCGCTGGAGGAGGCTCCGGCCCTGGCCCTCGCCGGAGCTCTGCGCGACCAGACGGTGTTCGCCCTCGATGCCGCACCGGTGTTCCTGGAGGGTTGCGCGCCGGCACGACCGCTCACCGGCCGTCTGCTGCGTCTGCCGCCCGGCCCGGCGGGCTCGACGCCGACGACCCTGGAGGCCGTGCTGGGGTTCGCCGCACCCCGGTGGCAGGGGGCCTGGATCGGCCTGGGCGGTCCCCCCGCGGTGCCGCCGCCGCGCGCCACCGCCGGCACGGCCCTGCCGCTGGCGGTGACGGAGACCGGGCAGCCCACCGTGCTGGTGCTGCCGATCTTCCTGGCGGTCGGCGGGGTCGAGCGCAACACCGTGGAGATCGTGCGCACCCTGCGCCCCCGCTGGGACTTCGTGATGGTCACCAGCGAGCGCCTGGCGGCGCGCCAGGGCAGCCTGCACCACCAGGCGGCCCCCCTGGCCCCGGTCTACGACCTGGCCGAGGTGGCCGAGAACGCGGAGCATTTCATCCTGATGGCGGCGGTGGCGCGCACCCACCGGCCGCGGGTGGTGTGGATCTGCAACGGCTCCCCCTGGCTGGTGCATCACGCCGCGGCGCTGCGCAGCCTGTTCGCCGACGCCGGCATCGTCGACCAGCAGGTCTACGACACCGAGCGGGGCTGGATCGAGCACTACCCCGATCCCGGCATCCAATCCTTCGACCGCTTCATCGCCATCAACCGGCGCATCCGCGACGTCTTCACCGGACGTCTGGGCATGGACCCGGCCCGGATAGACCTGATCTACTCCGCCATCGACGCTCCCCGCTTCGACCGGCCGGAGGCGGACGCGGCGGAACGGGCGCGTCTGTCGGGGCTCACCGGCATCCCCGCCGACCGCCGCTGCTTCGCCTTCATCGGCCGCCTGACCGACCAGAAAGCGCCGCTGAACTTCCTGGAACTGGCCCGCCGTTCCGCCGCCGCCGGATCCGGCGACCGCTTCGTGCTGATCGGCGACGGCGAACTGGCGGGGGACTGCGAAGCCTTCATCGCCGCGCACTGCCCGGACACCGTGCAGCGCATCCCCTTCTGCAACGATCTCACCCTGGTGTATCCGCTGCTGGCCGGGCTGGTGGTGTCGTCCCGCTACGAAGGGCTGCCGATCGCCATGCTGGAGGCCATGGCCATGGGCGTTCCGGTGTTCGCCACCGACGTCGGCGACATCCGCCCGGTGCTGGAGGATTGCGGCAGCGGCTTCACCGTGCCGCCCGACGACGCGGAGGCGCTGGCCGAAGGGTTCGCCCGCTGGCTGGCGGACCTCCCCGCCTACACCGCCGCGGCCCGTGCCGCCGCCCCCGGCGTGCGCGACCGCTTCGCCACCGCCACCATCGCCGGTCAGTACGAGGAGAGCTGGCGCAGGGCCATGGCGACAAGGGGTTAGCGCCCGCCCCGGGACATTTTGCGGGACCGCTGGATTATCCGGGAGCGGCGGGGCGAACATGGGTGCAAGGCGGCGGTACGGAGTGTCCGGCGCCGCCAGTCCCCGGAGGAGCGCAAGCGCGCGATGTTCAACCTGCGAAGCGATCTGTCGGACCAGCTTCGGAACCTGCGCCGGTACGCGCTGGCCCTGGTCCGCAACCGCGACGAGGCGGAAGACCTGGTGCAGGAAACCCTGATGCGGGCCATTGCCGGTGCCGGAGGCTTCCGTGCCGGCGCCGACCTGCGGCGGTGGCTGTTCGGCATCCTGCACCATGTGCACGCGTCCAGCGCCCGGCGCTATCAGGTGCGGGCCCGCGCGGCCGCCATGCTGGAAGACTACGCCGACGAGGCGGTGCCGGCGCCGCAGCCCGATCAGATCGAGTTGCAGCGCACCATGGAAGCCCTCTACGCCCTTCCCGAGGAACAACGCCAGGCCCTGGTCCTGGTCGCCCTTGAGGGGCTCACCTACCAGGAGGCCGCCGACATGCTTCATATTCCCGTCGGTACCCTGATGTCGCGTCTGGCGCGCGGCCGCGAGGCCCTGCGCACCGCAACGGGACGATCATCGGGTTCACCGGCGCTGCGCGTGGTGAGGTAACGCCATGTCACGGATTCCCAGCGAAGAGGACCTGCAGGCCTACGTGGACGGCCTGATCGATCCGGAGCGGTTGCACGAGGTGGAGGGCTGGTTGGCCGACAACCCGGCCGAAGCCGCACGGTTGCGCGACTATCACCGCCTGAACCGCCAGATCCGCGCCGGGCTGGAGCAGCTCGCCGCCGCCCCGCCCCCGGCGACCGCAGCCCTGGAACAGCGCCTGTTCCGCAATCTGGCATGGCGCATCGCCCTGCGGCGGGTCGGCACCGCCATGGCCGCCTCGCTGCTGCTGGCCGGCGGCTGGGGGCTGCGGGACTGGATGGTGCCGCCGGAAGCCGATATGGCCGCGGACGGTCTGCCGCTGTACGCCAACGAGGCGGCGGAAGCCCACCGCACCGCGACCCTGCTGGCGCATATGGAGGGGGGGACCGTCTGGACGGTGGCGGACGATCCGGACGCACCGGTCCGCATGGCGGAGTTTCTGACGACCCACGCCGGCAGCGACCTGGCCCTGCCGGCACCGTCCGACGACCTCCGCTATCTCGGCGCCACGCTCGTGCCGTGGGATGAAGGGACGGCGCTGCAGGTCCTCTACCGGGAGGCGGACGGTGAACTGCTGACGCTGTTCGTCGCAACCGCGCTTGAGGAGGCGACGACCGAACCCCGCGAGTTCGAGCAGGACGGGCTGCGCCTGGTCTATTGGCAGTCCGGCCGCACCTCCTACACCGTGGGTGGCGCGGACACCGACGACGATCTCCCGCGGGTCGCCCGGCAGATGGCCGAGTCGACGGGATGACCGCCGCCGGCCTCGCCCGCCGGCTGCTCGTGCTGCCGGCGTCCGCCCTGTTCGGGCTGGTGTGGATGCTGACGACGGCCGAACGGTGCTATGACCCCCGTTCGGTCGCCCGCACCGGCGCAGTACCCGCAAAGCGGTCCCCAAAATAATCACATCGTTCGGGGGATTGGATGCGCGAGCACCGGCGAATATGCCGGAAACGTTCCCATCACACCGGACATTCCTTCATGCCGCTGCTTTCCATTGGCGATCCCGCCCCGCACTTCTGTGGCCGGACGCCCTCGAAGCCGGATTTTCATTTCGATTCCATGGCCGGCCGTTACCTGGTGGTGAGCTTCTTCGTCTCGTCCGCAATGGATTTCGGCAGCCGCTTCCTGCAGCGGGTGGACGCCATGGCGAAGCGGTTCGATGACGACGTTTGCTCTTTCTTCGGCGTGACCATCGATCCGCAGGACGAAGCCACCGGCCGGCTGCGCAACCGGCCCCGGGGCATCCGCTTCTTCTTCGACACGGACATGCGTATCAGCACACTGTACGGCGTGGTGACGGAGAACACCGGCGGATCCGGCCAGGCGAAGGCCTACGCACCCGCCACCTACGTCCTCGACCCCGGCCTGCGGGTGATCGCCGCCCGCCCCATGCGGGATCCCGAGGAGCATGCGCAATGGCTGGCCGACGTTCTGGAATCGTTGCCGCCGCTGCCCGCCCCCTTCCCGGCCCCGCGCCATGCCCCCGTGCTGGTGGTGCCGCACGTGTTCGACCCCGAGCTGTGCCAGGAGCTGGTCACCGCCTACGAGACCGACGGCGGTGGTGAGTCCGGATACATGGTGGAGCGGGACGGGCGGACCGTTCCCGTCCTCAACCCGGCCATGAAGCGGCGCCGCGACACCGGTATCGAGGATCCGCAGCTGCGCGCCGCCATCGTCGACCAGATCAGCCGCCGGCTGGTGCCGGAGATCCAGCGGGTCCACCAGATCCGCATGTCGCGCATCGAGCGTTACATCGTCGCCTGCTACAACGGTGAGAACGGAGGCCATTTCCGGGCCCACCGCGACAACACCACCAAGGGCACCGCGCACCGCCAGTTCGCCGTGTCCGTCGGGCTGGACGATCGTTACGAAGGCGGCGAGGTCTGGTTTCCGGAGTACGGGCCGGCCCTCTACCGTCCGCCGGTGGGCGGCGCGGTGGTCTTCTCCTGCTCGCTGCTGCACGAAGTCCGCCCGGTGCGGTCGGGCCGCCGGATGGTGTTCCTGACCTTCCTCTACGACGACCGCAAGGCCGAGGTGCGCAAATCCAACCGGCAGTTCATCGGCGAAGCCACCCCGGCGCCGGCCGGGGAACCGGAGCAGGAACCGGCACAGAAGCCGGCTCTGGCGCCCGCAGCGGCTTGATTCGCCGTAAGCCGGACTGCCATTAGCCGAACGTCAACCTTCCCGCAGTAAGGCTGTCCGCACCACCATCGGATAGGAACCCGCGCCCCCGGCCAGCCGCCGGCGGCGCGGGGCGGGAAAGGCCCCATGGCGTTGCAGAGCACCATCACCTTCGACGACTCCACCGCCGCCATCGCGGCGGCGCTGCCGAACATCGAGATCGGGCTGAAGGCGGCGGTGGAGAGCCTGGGCCGCTTCTACGTGACGAACGCCACGCTCGATATCCTGGTCAAGGCCGAGGATCTCGGGGAAACCGTCCTTGCCGAGGGCGGGCCCGGCGGCACGGTGATGGTCCGCCAGTACACGCAGCTTCGCGACATGCTGCTGAAAAACGGCCCGGTCCCGCCCGCCGACCCGGCCACCTGGCTGAAGCAGGCGGCGGGCACCGTCTACAACGTCCATCAGGCGACCGCCGCCTACGAGATCACCACCGGGGTGGACGCAAACGGCACCGAACCGGACATCATCATCACCATCAACACGCAGGCCATCGCCGGCGGGTGGTTCTACTTCGACCCCGCACCCCGCGACCGCAACCCCATCTACGAACCGCTGGTTCCGGACGACCTGTACGACTTCTTCGACGTGGCCCGGCACGAGCTGGCGCACGGCCTCGGGCTGACGGGGTGGCGGGATCCGCTCACCGGCGCCATCGACCGCACCATGAGCGTGTTCGACCGCTGGACCCTCTACGACGGCGCACAGCCCAACCCGCTGCCCTATTTCATCGGTCCGGCCGCCACCATGGTGTACGGCCAGCCCATCCCGCTGGTCGACGGCAACATCTACCATTACCGGGCCGACATCGGGTCGCTCGGCGGGTTGTTCAGTGCGGCGGCGCAGACGGGCACCCGCCTCGACCTCACCGCCCTCGACATCGCCATCCTGCGCGACCTCGGGCTGAACGACCTGGCCCTCACCACCACAGGCACCCCCGGCAACGACAGCCTGGTCGGCACCGCGCTGCCCGACAACATGAACGGCGGCGACGGCAACGACACCCTGTGGGGCGGCGGCGGGGCGGACGTGCTGGTGGGCGGGGCCGGCGACGACGTGCTGTCGGGCGACCCCATCGGGGCGGCCAACCCCGACATCCTCATGGGCGGCACCGGCAACGACTACATGGACGGCGGCGGCGGCGACGACCATCTGGACGGCGGCGCGGGGCGCGACACCATCCTGGGCTCGCTCGGCGCCGACGTCATCCTGGGCGGGGCCGGCGACGACGTCCTGTTCGGCGACTACTACACCGACCGTTACCGCTCCGGCGCCAACGCCGCGCTGGCCCGCGACGGCACCCACGCGGACATCATCGACGGCGGCGCCGGAAACGACTGGATCGCCGGAGGCGCCGGTCCCGACGTGCTCACCGGCGGCACCGGATCGGACACGTTCTCCATCGCCGACATCGCGGAGTCGCGGCCGGACGCGCGCGACCGCATCACCGATTTCCGCGGCAACCTGCAGGAGCGGTTCGAGAACGGCACCCACACGGTGCTCTTCTCGTCGGTCGGCGGGGCGACCGCGCAGCTCATCCCCGGCCAACAGGTCGTCGATTTCCGCGGCGCCGCCGCCCACACCCAGCGCGACATCATCGACCTGTCGGAGATCGACGCACAGGTGCTCACCCCCGGCAAGCAGGGGTTCGTCTTCATCGGCCAGGCGCCGTTCACCGCCGCGGGCCAGGTCCGCTGGGTCGAAGAGGGCAACAACATCGTCATCGAAGGCAACGTCGACAACAATCCCGACGCCGACTTCGCCATCGAGCTGACGGGGATCGCCGGCAGTTACGCCCTGACCGCCCTGGATTTCAATCTCGGCTCCGACAGCGCGCGGGCGGCCATGGCCGGTGACATCGCTCAGGCGTGGGCACGCGGCGGTGCCGCGGCGCCGGAAGGGGTGGTGATCAACCTCGGGGCGCAGACGGTCGCCAACGCGGCGGGAGCCGTGCAGTCGATCCCCTACGCGCGCAACGCCGTCGGCACCTACCACGGCGACCGGGTGTACGGCGACGGCGCCGACAACGTGCTGTGGGGCGAGGACGGCGCCGACACCATGTTCGGCAACACCGGCAACGACACGATGTACGGCGGCTATGGCCGCGATCAGCTTTCCGGCGGGGCCGGCGACGACGTGCTCTACGGCAACGCCGATGGCGACCGGCTGATGGGCAACCGCGGCAACGACACGCTGTTCGGCGGATCCGGCGACGATGCGCTGTACGGCAACCTGGACCACGACGTGCTGTACGGCAATCGCGGGTCGGACACCCTGTTCGGCGGCGCCGGCGACGACACCCTGTTCGGGGGGCTGAACGCCGACGTGCTGTACGGTGGCATCGGCAATGACGAACTGCACGGCAACCGCGGCGACGACACCCTGTGGGGCGGCGCCGGTGCCGACCGGTTCGTCATCGGCGGCGGAGCCGGCCGCGACGTGATCGCCGACTTCAACCCCTTCGAGGGCGACCGGATCGTGCTGTCACCGGGGGTCGGCTGGTCCGTGGTTGCCGACGGGCGCGGCAACGCCGTGCTGGCGCTGCCGGGCGGCCATTCCGTCACCCTTCAGGGCATCGCCCCCGTCCAGGTTTCGGACGGATGGATTCTGGCGGGCTGAGCCCCCCGCCGGCCGGGAGGCTCAGCCCAACGGGACTCATACCGCCTGGAGATAGGCCGGGTCGAGCTGGCCGTGGCGGAAGGGGATCCAATCCTTGTGGTCGGGACGGTAGTAGAGTCCGTAAGGGTTCTTGAAGAAGATCTTCTGCATGGGCTGGCCACCTTCGCGCTGGGTGCGCTCGTGATCCACCAGCGGCGAGGGGGCGAAGATCTTCTCCCACAGCTCGGCATTGTCGACGTCGCGCCCGGCGTTCTTCACGTAGTCCCTGGCGGTGTCGCTGAGCTGCCACGCCTCTTCGACCATCGCGTAGTAGTCCACGGTACCTTCAGCCATGATTCTCGTCCTCGAAAAGGTTCGGCGCTCCTGATTTACCGCGAACGGACGCCGACGAAAAGAGATTAGGCGCTAACGCCCGCGCCGCAACAACCGGCTGGCCAGGCGCAGGGGCGCGGATGCCCGCCAGGAGGTGGATGCGTAGACCCCGTCCAGGGCTGCCCGCAGGGCGTCGCGCTCTCCGGTCCGCCGATGCAGTTCGCTCAACGCCGCGTCCCGCTCCGCCAGGGTGGCGGCAAAAGCGGCCCGTGCGGTGTCGGCATCCGCCATCGCCCGGTCGCGCACCTCCTCGGCCGCGGCCACGGCGTGACGCGCTCCTTCGATCATCTGCGCGGCCGTGGCGGATGCCCGGGCGCTGAAGCGCACGGCCTCATCAGGCGTGTACACGCGCAGATCGGCGATGATCCGCCCGCCACCGCGCAACGGCATCAGGGCCGCTTCATCCAGCGGCAGCTCGATCCATCCCTGCCCGTCCACGTTCAGCCAGGCCAGCCGGCCCGCCGGCCCCTCCAGCAGGTGCAGCGCACCGCGCGGCTGCCGTTCCAGGGTCGCCCGGTCCGCCGCCAGCCGCCACACCTCGCGCCCGGCCCCGTCGAGGATGCGCAGGGACACCACGTCCAGCACGCCCGGCCGTTCGCCGAAGTCGAAACGCACGCCGCGCGGCGCCGCGGACAGCGGCGGCAACGCCAGGTCAATCCGCTGCGGTGCCGGCGACAGGGCCAGCGCGGACACCGCCGCCGGCGGCTCGGCGTACGCATCGCCGACGCGTACGTACGTCTTGACCCGATCCTGTCCGGGAGCCTGCGGCGCCAGGTGCACGCCGGCCGCCGCACCCCGCGCCACGGCGACCGCCGCCCCGTCGCCCTCCAGCACCGCCTCCAGCAGGCGGCGTGCCGCCCGGGGCCGGGCCGGCAGCACCCAGCCGCGCGGCCCCAGGGGAAAGGCGTTGGCGGGGAAACCCGGAACGTCCACCAGCCGCGGCACCTTCAGCCCCTCCGCCAGGGCATAGGGCATGGACGGGGCACCGACGAAGGCGCGCGCCCCGGCGATCAGCCGCGCCAGCTCCAGCCCGTCCGCGGCGGTGACCATCGTGCCCTCGATGCCGGCGTAGACGGGGGCGTCATCGGGCAATCCCACCATGACCACCGGGCCCAGGCCCCGCAGCAGGTCGGCGAAGAACTCAGCCGGCTGGTGGCGGTAGCGCGGCGTCAGGGACAGCACGATCGGTGCATCACGCCCCGGTTCGTCCACCGCATCCGGCAGATGCACGAACGGACGTGCGCCATCGGCCCGCACGCCGGCGGCGCGGGCGTGCGCCTCCACCAGGTGCAGGCGCTCCAGGGGCTCCAGGCGGAAACGGTCGAGCACCAGGTCGACGCCCAGCGCCTCCGCCGGCACATGCTCCAGCGGCAGACCGCGGCTCAGCACCTCGCGGCGCGCCCGCTCGCCGAATCCGGGGGCGAGGCGCACCGGCACCTCCGCCACGTCGACGCGGCGTATGCCCGGCTGGGCCAGCAGCAGCGGTGCCAGGAACTCCGCCATGGCCGCGCTCATCACCCGGCCGCCGATGCCGGGATCGCTGCAGACGTTGAGGATCACCCGCTCCACGCCGGCCGCCGCCAGGGCCGGCAGCGCGTACAGCACATCGCCCATGTTGCCGCTGTGAACGGCGCTGCGCGCACCGTCGGGCGCGGTTCCCCGCGTGGAGAGGATCGTCAGCATCGCCTCACAGCCCCCGCGCCGTCAGCGCGCCGTCCAGCGCCGCCACCCAGTCGGCCCGGCCGGCGCGCTTCCAGTTCACCAGATCGGGCAGGGACGCGGCCGCATCGTAACGCGCCACCACGTCGGCCACGGCGTCCGGTTCGGCCGCGAACACGAAGGGCCCGCCGTCGCCGCGCCCCCCCGCCAGAACCGCCGGCTTCAGCATGGCGTTGGCCAGCGTTGCGACTTCAGCGTCCGCCGTGACCACCAGGTCGTGCTGCGCCACCAGGTCCAGCCACGCGGCATCGCCCGCTGCGACGCGCACGGTGATGCCCTCCGGGTCGGGCAGGGCCAGGAACAGCGCCGCGGTCGGCGCCGCCAGCGTCACCGGTGCCCGCCCCGCCAGGGCGCGGGCGGCCGCCGCGCCGAGGTCCGGCAGGGCCTCGCCGGCCACCACCAGGATGCGGTCCAGCCGGCGGCTCGGCGCCTCCGGCAGCGGCCGGTAAAGCGCCGCCGGCGGCAGCGCCGCGTCGGCGCGCAACAGCTTCGCCGCCGCCGGCGTTGCGTCTTCAGCGAACCCGGGGACCAGAACGGCCAGGTCGGCCCGCCGCACGGCCTCCGCCGATGGCGTTGCGGTCAGGTGCAGCGTGTTCCAGGGAATGCCGGGGCGCGCCTCGGCGGCAAGCGCCTCCAGGCCGACGGCATCGGCCGGCGATGCGGCGAGGACGAGCAGGGTGCGGGCCGGTTCCATCGGGACTCCACGCTGAATTGCGAACGGACGGGTTCGCCGCCGCCGGTCAGGCGCGGCGCAGAACGGACTTCAGGCGGGCGAGCCATCCCCCGCTGCCGCGGCCGGCCGCGAAGCCGGGTGCCGACAGCCGGTCGTGCATCGCCTGCACGGGGGCCGGCGCCTCGGCCCGGAAACGCGCCTCGTCGGCTGCGTTGTGGCGCAGGTCCGGCGTCAGGAAGGCGTCCACCTCCGCCCCCGCCGGGCCGTCCATGGCGGCGCGCAGCGACGCGAAGCCGAGCCGGTCCAGCGCCCCGCCGACGCAGCCGCGCCAGTCGGCCAGCAGGTCCGCGTAGCGCAGGAAGACGCGCGGGAAACCGCGGGTGACCGCGTCCGCCTCGGCCATGTGGCGGTACCACAGCTCGTACGACCGGTCCAGCGGCAAGCCGTCGCGCCGGCTCAGCGACTGCGCCACCTCGTAGGGATGGCGGCCGATGAAGACGAAGACCGGCCGGGCCCCGACCTCGGCGAACAGCGGCATCCACAGCGGCAGCAGCCGGCACATGCGGGGGTCCTTCATGCCCCAGTCGCCGGGCCGGTCGAAATCGTGGCGCAGCACCGCGACGATCTCGCGCGCCAGGCCCCGCACCTCCGGCCGGTCGGTCCACCCTTCCGGCAGCGGCGCCGGGTCGCTCCAGTGGGACCCCAGCGCGCGCAGGATGCGCTCGTGGATGGGCACGATGGAGTTGTGCTCCCAGAAGCCCAGCTCGTTCGAGCCTTCCTCCGGCGGCATCAGGTTGCTGCCGAAGTCGAGCCCCAGCTTGTGGAAGGTGCCGGCCAGCGCCGAGGTGCCGCTGCGGTGCATGCCCAGCACCACCAGGGCCCGGTTCGCCGGGGGCTTGGCCGCCGTGGTCACGCCGCGGCGGCCGGCGCTTCGGTGCCGAGATAGCCGAAGCGGCGCAGGGCGTCGCCGCTGACCTCCTCCAGCGCCCGCACGGTGGCGTCGTCGAGCAGGCGCTGCCAGCGGTACAGGGAGGGCGGGGATTCCACCAGGGCACTGGCCGGACCGGCCGCCGCCGTGTCGAGGCCGAGCCCGTCCAGCAGACCGGTCACCGTCTCCAGCGGCCGGGCGCAGAGATCCTCCAGGCGGATGCGGATGTAGCGCCGCCCCATCACCCGCTCGCCCCAGTCGGCCACGCCCAGGTTGGCGCGGCCCCACAGGGCGCACGAGGCCACCGGCACCTCGTCCTCCGCTGCGGTGCGCCGGAACATGGCATGGTAGTGCTTGCGGAACTGCCACTGGTTGGTCGACACCGCCATGTCGCGGCCGTCACGCACCACGTGGACGAAGTGCATCTGCGGGAACACCGCGTGGATCAGCGGCAGGATGTACATGGAGCGCGGGTTCTTCCACCCCCACCGCCCGGCCGCCCGCGGACGGTCCTTCAGGTACACGCGGATCTGCGCGGCCAGCCGGCGGATCGCCGGTTCCCGCAGGCGCGGCGACAGGCGGCCCACCTCGTAATCGGTGGCGTGGGACTCCTCCAGGATCCGGTTGATCAGGTCGTCGAGCAGCGGTTCATAATCCATGGCGTCGCCGACGTTGTTGACGTTGGCCCCCATGAACACGCCCGCCCGCTCCAGCACGGCGCGCACCGCCCGCGTTCCGGACCCGCCGGTGGCGCCGATCACCACGGGACGGCAGAGCCCGTCACGGCCCAGGGCATGGGCGACGCATTGCCCGAAGGACGTGGGCAGCAACAATGCGGAAGGTCGGATCACCGTGTGAAATCCCGTCTGTACTGCGTTCCAAAGATGGATATTGATGCCAGAGGCGGCGCGGCCGGCGCAACGTCTTTGGGTGGTCGCGGTGTTGCGAAATCAGCGTAGGTTCGGGCATGTAGGGCGGGACCCCCGCGACCCGGACCCGCCCGCATGCCCCGTCCCGCCAACCCGCAGCCATCCTCCCCGCTCGTCATCGCCGTGCTGGCCGCCATCTTCGTGCTGGCCGCCGCGGGGGTGCTGGCGGCGAGCTGGACCAGCCCGATCGGCCTGCTGAACATCGACAGCACCCTGTACCTGCGCCTGGCCGCCTTCCTGGAGGAGGGGCGCGGCTTCGGCGCCGGCGTGTTCAAGAGCGCCATCGACCGCGGCGACACGCCGTTCCCCTATTTCGCCGTGTGGCCCGTCGGTTATCCCGTGCTGATCGCCGCGGTGTCGGCTCTGACACCGGCCGACGTGTTCTGGGCGTCCAAGCTGGTCAACATCGCCGCCATCGCCGCCGGCCTGCTCATGCTGCACCGGGTGTTCGGCCGCCACGCCGTGGCGCCCGCCGCGCTCTACCTGTTCGCCACGGTGTGGAGCATGCACGCCTGGAGCCTGGCCGAGGCGCCGTTCCTGCCGGTGCAGTTCCTGTTCTTCGCCCTGCTGGCGGCGCTGGACGACAGCGACCGGCCGTGGCGGCTCGCCGCCGCCGCCGCCGCCGCCGCGCTGGCCCTGTTCCTGCTGCGCTACATCGGCGCCTACGCCTTCCTGATCGGCGGTCTGGCCGTGCTGCGCGCCACCTGGTGGGGGCGCCGGCGGATCGCCGCGGCTCTCACCGTCTGCTTCGCGGTGGCGGGGGGACTGGCCCTGCTCTACCTGTGGCACAATCAGGTGCAGACCGGTCTGTGGACCGGCACCCTGCGCGTTCCCAACCGGGTCCCGCCGGAGGATCTGGCCCTGGCCATGGCCCGCAGCGTCTGGGTGGTGGTCAACCCGGTGATGCAGACCGCCGGGCCGGAGAGCCTGCGGGGCGTGCTCCTGACCCTGCTGTTTGTCGGCGTGCCGGTGCTGGCGGTGGTGGTCGCCGGGCGGCGCGACCGCCGGGAATGGCCGGTGCTGGACCCCTTCGTCGACCGCTTCACCGGTTGGGCGGCGGTGTCCGGACTGGTCTATCTGGCCGCCCTGTACGGGCTGCGGGCACGCCAGTACTTCGAGGCGTTCGACCTGCGTTTCCTGGCCACCGGTCTGGTCCCCATCGCCCTGTGGCTGTTCTGGCGGGTGCTGCGCCGGCAGGGACGGGCCGCCCGGGTGCTGACCGGCGCGGCGCTGGGGCTGGGCATCCTGTCGTGGCTGCACAACGTGGCCCTGCCCACCGCCGACTTCGTGCGGGCCGGGGGCACGCCCTATCCGGTGGTCCGCGCCGCCCTGGCCGAGCGCTTTGCGGCGCTGCCGGAGGGCAGCGTCTACATCTTCGGCTTCGGCCGTCCGGAGGTGTTCTTCCTGCGCCCCGACGTGGCGGTGACGCACCCCCGCGTACGCTTTCGCGGTGGCCAGAGCTGGGAGGAGTTCCTGGCGACGCTGCGCCCGTTCGGGCGCCCGGTGTACGCGTACGACGACTGGGAGCCGGCACCGCGCTTCGACGATTCGGTGGTCGCTGCCTACCGCGAGCGGGTCGACGGCCGAGGCCTGGTCCGGCTGGACTGAACGGAGAGGACGGACATGCGCATTCTCGTCGCCATTCCCCATTACGTCCGGCCGGGCTCCGGCTATTACGGGTCCACCGCCGCCGGCACTGACGGCACCGAACGCGGCGCGGCGTTGCAGGAGACCATCGCAGCCCTGCACCGCTGCCTGGGGCCGCGGCAGTCGCTGCTGCTGAACCGCCGGGCCAACGTGCGCATCCGGACGAATCGGGCGGATGACTCGGTGCTGGACGTGGTCGTCGTCACCACCGGGGAGCATCACGACCTCGCACGGCTGCGGTTGCCGCCGGACACCTGGCGGCGGCGGGCGACCACGGTCGAGCCGCTGGCGCTGGGCTTCGAATGCCACGCCGCGCTGGCGGAAGGGATCGGCGCGTACGACTGGTTCGCCTATCTGGAGGATGATCTGGTCGTCGAGGATGCGGCCTTCCTCGTCAAGCTGGCCTGGTTCCTCGGCCTGGTCGGGCCGGAGGCACTGTTGCTGCCTAACCGGTTCGAGGTGCTGCCCGACAGTCCGGAGAAGCTCTACATCGACGGTCACGTTGATCCCGCCTTCGCCGGCCGCTGGCAGGACGTGCGGGACCGGTCCCGCCTGACGGGGCGGGTCATGGGGGCGCCGGTCACCCTATGGCGTCCCAACAACCCGCATGCCGGCTGTTTCATTCTCAGCGAGGCGCAGATGCGGCGGTGGGCGGAGCAGCCCCATTTCCTCGACCGCGACACCTCGTTCGCCGGGCCGCTGGAGAGTGCGGCGACGCTGGGCATGCTGAAGACCTTCCGCATCTACAAGCCGGCTCCCGACTCGGCGGGATTCCTGGAGATCCGGCATCGCAACAACCGCTATCTCGGCAATTGGCTGGCGCGACCGGACGCGGTGCGGGAGCCGACATGGGTGGGCCGCCGCTGACACGGACATGGCCGAGTCGGTCACGCTGAATTGGTAACGCCGGCTTTGCCGGTCGCCCGCGAGTCGCACGGTGGCGGGGATGTTTCAAAATCAGCGTCCCGAGTCCGCAGGAGTCCAGGGAGTCGGCCGGAACCGGTGCCGAGTCGCCCGATGTTTCAAAATCAGCGTGGTGCCGCGAGTCGGGACCGCGGCTTACAGCCGTATCAACTTCAGCGTTCCGGGGGCGTCGAGGGACCGGCGCGGAGCCATGGTTTGCGCCATTCGCAGGGCGGTCTGTATCAAAATCAGCGTAGTGTCGCCGTTCCGGCCGTCAAACCGGTGATGGTCACCGTTGCGGCGGCAGCAGGTGAAGGCGAGTCGGCAGGGGTCGCGAACACCCGCGCCGAATCTATTCGGTAGTTATATCGGGATTCATATAGGAAATGGATTCAAGTTCAGCGTGGATAAGTGGCATTTCGGTTGCGACTTCAGCGTGAATTGGACTTGCCGCGTTTCCAATTCAGCGTTCCCCCTGTTGCAACATCAGCGCGACCTGATTCGCGATTGTTGCGGAATCTGCGTGGATAAGCCGGACCGGCTGTGGATCCGCAACGGACCGGTGCGTCGGGCGGTGCCGTGCGGCCGCGACGGGGCGCTGAAGTTGATACATCGGCAGGTCCGGCGGCGATGCCACGCTGAAATCGCAACGCTCCGGGGCCGGGATCGGGGCGGCCCGGCGGCGACAGCCCGGCGCGGTCGCTGAAGTTGCAACGGAATCCGCAGCGGATGTTGCAAACTCAGCGAAGTATGGTGTGGTTGCCCCTGGCCACCGCGCCATATTTTGTGTTCTAGCTGTCGAATGAACGATGACGGTTCCGCGACGGAGGTGGCGATGGCCAAGATCCACGAGCAGCTGACCCTGGAGGGCCTGGACGCCGTCATGGCGCGCACCAGCGACCCCAAGGAACGGCGTCGGGTGATCATGGCGCACGAGGCGTTGAGCAGCGAGGTCGACGCCATCGGCTATCTGCACGCCGGCTTCTGCCAGGCGTCGCTTCCCCACCGCAAGCCCAAGGACGAGACCGCGCCCTGGGTGCGCAACAACGGCAAGTACCAGCTCGTGGTCCGGCCCGGCATCCTGCCGTTGCGCGACGGAACCGTGGTTGAGGTGGGGGTGCCCTACGGCGCCAAGGCGCGCCTGATCATGATCTACCTGCAGACCGAGGCGCGCAAGACGCGCAAGCCCGCCATCGACCTGGGCCCGAGCATGAGCGCCTGGCTGCGCCGCCTGGGTCTGGCGCCGACCGGCGGCGAGCGGGGCAACTACAAGCCCGTGCGCGAGCAGGTCATGCGCATCGCGCGGTGCGAGTTCACCCTGCGCACCACCACCGGCAGCTCCACCGCCGAGATCTCCGACCAGCGCCTGATCGACGGCATCAAGCTGTGGCGCGACGACCATGATGCGCCCGACCTGTTCCGCACCGGCGGCGAATGGGCCCGCTACGTCCGCCTGACCCAGAGCTTCTTCGACCACCTGATGGAGCACGCCGTTCCCCTGGACGAGCACGCCATCGCCAAGCTGAAGAACTCCGCCCTGGCGCTGGACGCCTATGTCTGGCTGGTCCACCGCCTGCACCGGCTGGACAAGCAGACCGTAGTGCCCTGGCACGCCCTGTCGCAGCATTTCGGCTCGGTCAGCGAGCACCGGGTCCTCGCCTTCCGCCTGAAGGAGGCGCTGAAGGACGTGCTGTCGGTCTATCCCGACGCCAACGTCGAGCCCACCGCCAAGGGGCTGGTGCTGCGCCCGTCGCCCCCCGCCGTGCCCTCCAACAAGCACCAGGTGCTGCTGCGCCCGGTCCGAACGGCGGGCTGACCGCCGCCGATGAGCACCGAAGGGTCCTTCTTTCACCTGCGCGAGAACCCCGATACGGACGACCTGCTGGTCCTGTTCTGCGGGGCCAACACCGAACCCGGCCGCTTCGACGGGTTCCAGGTGCTGGAGGGGATCGCGTTCTCGATCGCCTTCGTCAACTGCCCCGACAACGGGTACTACGTTTCCGAGGTGCCGGGCGTCGGGGCGCACTGGCGGGAGAGCGCCGGCTTCTTCCGGGACCTGGCCACCCGCTACCGCCGCCGCGGCGGGCGCGTGGTGTCCTACGGCAACTCCATGGGGGCCTATGCGGCCGTCCTCTACGGCTGCCTGATGGAGGCCGACCTTGCCATCGGGCTGGCCACCGAGACGATCCTGAACATTGCCGACGGGGCGCTGATGCGCACCCGCGAGAACCGGCCGGTCGACGGGCCCCTCCTCACCGAGGTGCTGGCCGCCACCGCCACCCCGACCGTGCTGTGGGCCGGCGAGAAGTTCCTGGCCGACATGGTCTGCGCTGCCGCCGTGCGCCATCGCCCGCGCACCGTGACGGTGGGCGTGCGCAACGCCTTCCACACCATCGCGCCGTTCGTCCACGCCCGGTTCGGCCTGCGCCCGTTCCTGGAGGCCGTCATGGCCGAACCCGCCTTCGGGGTCGGCGGCCCCGTCGCGGGAACGCTGATCGACCGTCCCGGCCTGGTCGAGGCGCTGTACGCCGCGTCCATCGCCGCCGGCCCCGCCGAGGCGCTGGACATCCTGGCCGGCGCCGATTCCGGCGTGCCCGAGGGGGCGGACCTTGCCTACCACCGGGTGGCCATGGCGCGGGCGCTGCTGGACACCGGCCGGCCGGACGAGGCCTACGTCCATGCGCGCGACGCCCGGCGCTGCAATCCCGGCGACGTGGAAGCCGCCGTGGTGCTGGCCCGTTCGCTGGTGCGGCTGGGGCGCGAAGCCGAGGCCCGCGCCGAGTGCCGGCGCATGGCGGCCGACCATGACCCCCATCTTGCGGTGCAGGTGGCCTACCGTCGGCTGCTCGACGAGGCCGCCGCCCTGGCGGGCGGCGCGACCCCGCTTCAGAAGTAGCTGAACCAGCCGGTGTCGACCGCCGAGGGCGCGGCGCCGGTCAGCGTCACGGAGCCGCCGCCGAAGAAGCGCACGACGGCGCCGCCGGCCACCGCTTCGACGGTGTGGAGGGTTCCGGCCGCCACCAGCAGGCGATCGCCCTGGGCCGCATTGAAGTCGAGGATGGTGTCATCACCATGACCGCGGCCGACCACGAAGCGGTCGGCGCCGTCGCCGCCGGCGATCGTGTCGTTGCCCATGCCGCCCTGCAGCAGGTCGTTGCCCGCCCCGCCCCACAGGACGTCGTCCCCCTGCCCGCCGAACAGCGTGTCGTTGCCCGCCGCGCCGACCAGCACATCGTTGCCGCGGTTGCCGTACAGCACATCCTCGCCGTCGCCGCCGTCCAGCGTATCGCTGTCCTGCCCGCCGAACAGAGTGTCGTTCCCCTCCTCGCCGAACAGCACGTCGTTGGCCTGGTTGCCGAAGAGAACGTCGTCGCCGCCGCCGCCGTAGAGCGTGTCGAAATCCATCTCGCCCCACAGCACGTCGCGGTCGTCGCCACCGTACAGCACGTCGACGCCGAGCCCGCCGTACAGCGTGTCGGCCCCGCTTCCACCATAGAGGACGTCGTTGTCCGCCAGCCCGTAGAGGAGGTCGTTGCCGGCACCGCCCCACAGGGTGTCGTCCCCCTGCCCGCCATAGAGCGTGTCGGAATCGTCGTCTCCGTACAGCAGGTCACGGCCGCGATTTCCGTGCAGCACGTCGGCACCCTGCCCGCCGTAGAGCGTGTCATTGCCGGTGCCGCCCAACAGAATGTCGTTGTCGGCGCCGCCGTCGAGGAGATCGGCCCCTGCCCCGCTGCCGCCGTCCAGCGTGTCCCGCCCGGCACCGCCGATCAGGGTGTCGTCGGCGGGGCCGCCCATCACCGAATCGTCGCCGCTTCCCAGGGTCGCGAACAGCCGGATGTTGGTGCTGGTGAAGGCGGCGGCGGTCACGGTGGTGCCGATGGTGCTGTTCACCGTCAGCGTGAACACGCTGCCGGGAGCCGTGATGGCCGCCGGCAGCGTGATGACGTGGGCAGCGTTGGAGTCCACCCGCAGGCTGGAATAGCCGTTTACCGCCGCCAGCGTCTGCGCGGCGATCGTGCCGGCGTTGATGATCAGATCCGGATCCGCCGGAGTGCCGGTCGCCACGGCGGCAATGTTGGCTACGCTGGTGGTCGGCATCCTCTCCGCTCCCCGTCACGGTCTGATTCGGCGGGCCCTCATAACCCTGCGCCGGTAAACAACCGCTGAAGACAGCACCGCCACCCGAAGAGCGTCACCACTTGCCGCAAAACTGTGGAAACCCCGCCACATCCGAAGGATTGGGAAAGGGAAAACACGCCGGCGCGTCCGCCTTACCACTTTTCAGCTATCGCCGAATGGGGTAGAACCAAGACAAATTCGTCGGCGCTTAAGGAGTATCCCATGGCCACCGTACCGGGCGGTATCATCGACACGAGCACCAGCATCTCGCAGGTCAACAAGGACGTCATCTCGGCGATCCTGACGCAGCGGAGCCTTTCGGAAACGTCGTTGACCAAGGTGGCCATCACGACGCCGACTCAGACGGTTACACTGTCCCCGACCAACAACAAGGTGGTGATCCAGTCCACTGCCAACGACACGGTCACGGTGGCCGGCTCCACCGGTGACGACCTGGTGGTCGGCGGCATCGGCACGGACATGATCACGGGCGGCGCCGGCAACGACTCGCAGTTCGGCGGCGCCGGCAACGACATGCTGTACGGCGGCGAGGGTGACGACCTGAACTACGGCGGCGTCGGCAACGACGTGGTCGAGGGGGGCGTCGGCAACGACCTCGTCTACGGCGAGTCCGGCGATGACGTGCTGTACGGCGACAGCCGCACCACGGGCCTGCCCGGCGCGCAGGGCGATTCCGCGGGTGGCGACGACGTTCTGTTCGGCGGCCAGGGCTCCGACCGCATCTTCGGTGGCGGCGGCTTCGACCAGCTCTACGGCCAGGTCGGCAACGACGCGCTGTACGGCGAGGCCGGCAACGACCTGGTGTACGGCAACCAGGGTGACGACACCGTGTTCGGCGGCCAGGGCAGCGACACCGTCTTCGGTGGCCAGGGCAACGACGTCATCCACGGCCAGCGCGGCAACGACTACCTGTACGGCGGCCTGGGCAACGACACCTTCGTGATCGCGTCGAACGGCGGCAACGACTTCATCCTCGACTTCTCGGCCGGCGACCGCGTCCAGATCGCCCAGAACATCAACGGCCTGAACATCACCCAGGTGTCGGATCTGGTGTCGCGCCTGTCCACCGACGCCAGCGGCAACGTCGTTCTCAACCTGGGCACCGACAGCGTCACCATGACGCTGAAGGGCGGGCTGACCATCGACGAACTGCGGGCCAACCCGAACACCTACTTCCAGATCGGCTAACCGTCCTCACGGCCGGTTTCCTGAGCTGTGCGGCGGATGGGCCGTTCCCTTGAACGAGGGAACGGCCCTTCTCCGTTGTCATGCCGGCCGTACCAGTCATGGTGTTTCGATCAATGCCCGATTCCGCCGAGTCGCCGGCTGCGCAGGGGCACGCCGCGTGCCGGACCGATGTCATCCGCCTGTCACCGGACCTGGCCGCGCTGGTTGCCATCCTCCCGGAGGGTACGGCCGGTCCGCTCGGCATCCTGGTGGATGGCCGGGCGCCGGCCCGCCCGCTGCTGGTCACGCGGCTTGCGACCGCCGACGGCGGGGATTGCCGGCTTGCCCTCCTGCGCGCACCGGACCTGCTGGCCGGCGGCGGCGCGCTTGTGCTGCGCGGGGCCGACGGGGTGGACCTGTTGGCCGAACGGGTGGATGCGCCACCCGCCGGTGACCTGTCCGGTCTGATCCGCCTGCTGGCGGGACTGGCGCCGAGTGAACTCACCCGGGCCCTGCAGCTCCTGTTCGATTCGGGGCCGGCGATGCTTCGGGTGCAGCAGGACGCCGACCTGCTCGGGGCACTGCTCGCCCTGCTCGACAGGGTGTTCCCGCCGCCCGGCCTGACCGCCGCGATGCCCTTCGCGGCGCCGGGGCTGGTGCTGTGCCAGGGTGAGCTGCCGGCGGCGGTGGGGACCGTGCGTGCGGTCGTCGCGGTGTGCGGCAGCCGCGTCCGGCGCAACCCCTTCGACCCGATGCTGCGGCCGTCCCGTGGCGGGCAGCGCTTCGACCTGATGGTCGGCATCCGGGACACCGGCCGCCCGCCCCGTGCGCTCCTGTTCTTCGGCGAACACGGCGTGTGCTGCCGCCGCATTGCGCCGTCCGCGCCGAAACGGCTGCTGGACGGGCTGACGGACCGCGCGGGCGCCCTGTCCGGAGCCATGCGGGACTATGTGTTCCGCACCCTCGCGGCCGATGCGCCCGGCAACCCGGCCGCCGCCGGGCTGCTGCGCGACGCCCAGCTCTACGCCGCGGTCGCCGCGCGGGATCTGCGCAACCCCGCCGACCCCGTCGGAGTCGGCATCGACCTGGCGGTCGGCGACGGCGCCGGCGGCCTGTTCGTCAAGGGATGGCTGCGCGATCCCTATGGCGCGGTGGACCGGATCGTCATGGTGGCCCCCGACGGGTCGCGGCGGGCGCTGGACGGTTACCGGGTGACCTTTCCCCGTCCGGACGTGGAGCCGGCCTACGCCGACAGCCCGCACCCGGTGGAGTCGGGCGAGTTGGGCTTCGCGGTCTTCATGCCCGATGGGGGGGCCGGCTTTCCCGTGCATCAGTACGGGGTCGAGGTGGTGCTGCATTCGGGCGGCGTTCTGCACCCGGTGCCGCCCCTTGCCCCTGTTGACGCCCGATCGGCGCGCGACGCGGTGCTGGCGGCGGTGCCCGCAGACCGGCTGAGCTTTCCGGCCATCGCCGGCCTGCTGGCGTCGCCGGTCGCCGCCCTGCACCGCGCCCGACAGGACGCCTGGCGTCCGCCGGAGGTGGTCGCCTTCGGCACACCGCCCGCCGCACCGGACCTGTCGATCATCATCCCGCTGTACCGCAACCTGGACTATCTGCGTTTCCAGTACGCGGCGTTCGCCCCGGATCCGGCCATGGCGGGGGTGGATCTGGTGTTCGTCCTGGATTCGCCGGAACAGAGGGGCGATCTGGAGCATTTCCTGCGCTGCCTGGAGCAGCTTTACGGCCTGCCCTGCCGTCTCGCCGTGATGAGCGGGAACTTCGGCTTCGCGTCCGCCTGCAACACCGGCGCGGTGGTGGCGCGCGGCGGCACGCTGGTGTTCGTCAACTCCGACGTGCTGCCCGTGGCGCCGGGCTGGACGGTGCCTTTGCAGGCGGTTCTGGCGGCCCGGCCGGAGGTGGCCGCCGCCGGGCCGAAGCTGCTGTTCGACGACGACTCGCTCCAGCACGCCGGGCTCTATTTCGACCGGGACTATCAGGGGCGCTGGTACAACCACCATTACTTCAAGGGCCTGCCGCGCGACTACCCGGCGGCCGGGGTGGCACGGACGGTGCCCGGCGTGACCGCGGCGACGCTGATGATCCGCCGGGGCGCGTTCGAGGACGTGGGCGGCTTCAGCGAGGATTATGTGGTCGGCGATTTCGAGGATTCCGACCTGTGCCTGAAGCTGCGGTCGGTCGGTCACGAGATCGCCTACGTGCCCCGGGCGGAGCTGTACCATTACGAGCGCCGTTCGATCGAGCATCACGCCGGCTACACCCGCACCGCGGCCGGCCTGTACAATCAATGGCTTCACGCCAGCCGCTGGAGCGATCTGATGGAAGCGGTGATGGCCGCCGCGCCGCCGCCGCCCCGGCCCGCCGCCGTGCCGTAAGGGAAGCGATCATGGCCAAACCGCGCGTCCTTTACATCGTCCACAACCATCCCGCCCTGCATCCCGGCGGCACCGAGATCGTGTCCCGCGACCTGTTCCGGGAGATGCGGGACTCCGGCCGGATGGAGGCGCTCTACCTCGCGTGCACCAACGGCCTGCACCGGGAGCGCAAGCCGGGCACCTCCTTCCAGACGGTCGGTCGGTCGGCCGACGAGGTGCTGCTGTGGACCGGCCACGTCGATCGCTTCTTCCTGTCGCAGCTCGACCTGGGCGGGGTGGTGGCGGACCTCAGGGCGCTGCTGACGGATTGGCGGCCCGACGTGGTGCACGTCCACCACGCCCTGATGATCGGGGTGGAGATGCTGTTCCTGGTCCGCCGCCTGCTGCCCCGGGCGCGGATCATCTTCACGCTGCACGACTATTATCCGATCTGCCACCGCGAGGGGCAGATGCTGAAGGCGACCGACGACACCCTGTGCCACCGGGCGTCCCACGACGACTGCCACAAGTGCTTTCCCCGCATCGACCCCTGGCAGTTCTCCCTGCGGGAGCGGCACCTGAAGACGCTGTTCTCGGTGGTCGACCGGTTCGTGGCGCCCAGCCGTTTCCTCAAGGAGCGTTACGTCGCCTGGGGGCTGGAGGCGGAGCGGATCACCGTGGTGCCCAACGGCCGCCATCCCGTGGCGCCGGCCCCCCACCGGCCGCTGCCGCCGGGCGGCCACCGCAACGCCTTCGGCTTCTTCGGCCACATCAACCTGTTCAAGGGCGCCAACGTGCTGCTGGACGCCGCCGGGCACCTGGTGCGGGCGGGGCGGCGCGATTTCGCCGTGCATCTGCACGGGGGCATGCTCTACCAGACCGACGAATTCCGGGTCGCCTTTCGGGAGAAGCTGGACCGGCTTGCCGGCGTGGTCACCTGGTACGGCCCCTATGACACCGGCGACCTGCCGGGCCTGATCGCCGGGACCGACTGGGTGGTGATGCCGTCCATCTGGTGGGAGAACGCGCCGCTGGTGATCGAGGAGGCCTTCGCCCACAACCGCCCCGTCCTGTGCACCGGCATCGGCGGCATGGCCGAGCGGGTGGCGCACGGTGTGAACGGCCTGCACTTCGCCGCCGCATCGTCGCAGGACCTGGCCGCGGCCATGGCGCGCGCCCTCGACGAGCCGGGACTGTGGGAGCGTCTGTCCGCCGCCGTCCCGCCGACCGTCAGCATCGCGGAGTCGGCGCGCCTCCACCGCGTCCTCTACGGCCTGGAGGAGGCCGACGCCGTGGCCTGACGCCGGCCGCCGGGTTCAGACACCCAGCACCAGGATGTCCTCGCCGCCGGGCTCCGGGCCGAAGGCGCTGCGGCGCTCCAGGAGCCGCAGCCCGGCGGTGCCCAGCAGGCGGTCCCGCTCACCCTCGGACATCCAGCCGTAGCGCAGGGTTTCGACGCTGTGCCCGATCACGGCACCGGCTGCGTCGGACACCGCATACTCCACCCGCTGGTCGCACACCTGCCGGAGCCGGTCGACGATGCGGTCGACGATCCGCACCCGCAGCGTCAGGCCCGCGCCGTCCAGGCGCACGATGATCTGCTGTGCCGCCAACTGTTCGGCCGGGATGTCGGTGTCCAGCACCTCGGCGCGCACCAGATGCAGGGCGATCCGTCCACCTTCCGCCAGGTGTTCGCGCAGGCAGCCGAGCGCCAGGCGGCGGGCCCGGTCGCTGTCCAGGTGGCTGAAGGTGTAGAACGGGGCGATCACCAGATCGAACCGGCGGGTGAGCGCGAAGCGCGTCATGTCGGCGCAGACGAACCGGGCTCCGCCGCCCGACCGGGTGGCTGCCGCCAGCATGCCGGCCGCCCGGTCGAGCCCGACCACGTCGTAGCCGCGTGCGGCGAGGGTGTTGGCGACGCGCCCGGTACCGGCGCCGATCTCCAGCACCGTCCGCGGCGGCGGGCCGGCCAGGGCGGCGTAGAAATCCACGTCACCCGCCAGGTGGACCGCCGACAGCGCCGTCAGCAGGTCGTAGAAGGCCAGGCTGAAGCTGCCGTGGGCGTAGTAGTCGCTCACCCCACGGACGCCTCCCGGGTCGGGGGCGCGCGCCACGGCCGGACCAACCGCGGCTCCTCGGCCCGGGCGAAGGGGACGCGCATGGACTGGTTGGGGTTGTAATAGGGATCGTTGGCCAGCCGGTCGCCCCACTTGGCGAGCAGCCGCTCCCCCTCCTCCTCCAGCAGCGCCTTCTTGGCCGGCGTCAGGAAGATGCCGCGCGACGCGGATTCGTAATGGAACAGCTCGGCGTAGGGGTTCATCAGGACGCGGTAACCGGCGGCGCCGATCGTCAGGCAGAGGTCGACGTCGTTGTAGTTGACGTGGAAATTCTCCGCGTCGAAGCCGCCGACCGCATCGAACACCGCCTTGCGCGTCACCAGGCAGGCGCCGGTCACCGCCGATGCCGCGTGGATGAGCTGGGAGCGGCAGAAATAGCCGGGATGCTCGCGCGGCAGGCCGACGTTGTAGTGGGCGGCGATGCCCCAGATGCCGGTGAGCACGCCCACGTGCTGCACCGTGCGGTCGCGGTACAGCAGCTTGGCGCCGACGGCGCCGATCTCCGGCCGCACCGCCTGGCTGACCATCTCGGCCAGCCAGCCGCGGCCGGCCGGCTCGGTGTCGTTGTTGAGGAAGCACAGCACCGTGCCGGTGGCCAGCGCCGCCGCGGCGTTGTTGAGGGCGGCGTAGTTGAACGGGCCGTCGTCGCGCAGGACGCGGCCGCGCCCCGTCCGCTCCAGGTCGGCCAGGAACGCCAGCGTCTCCGGCTCGCGGCTGCCGTTGTCGATGACGATCAGCTCCACGTCGGGATAGTCGGTGCCCGACAGCACGCCCTCCACGCACGGGCCGAGGAAATCCATGCGGTCGCGGGTCGGCACGATGACGCTGACGCGCGGCGCCGGATCGGGCAGCGGCCGCACGACGCGGTAGCCCCAGGTGGTCGGCTCCACCCGCGTCACCGCCTGGCCGGTGCGGGCGAAGTGGTCGGTCATGGCGCGCACGGCGGCATCGACGCAGTAGGGCTTGGCTTCCGCCCCCGCCGCCGTGGACCCGGCGATGGCGCGCCAGTGGTAGAGCAGAAACGGCACGTGGTGGATCCGATCGGGCCGGATCCCCTCGACGACGCGCAGCGTCAGGTCCCAGTCCTGGCTGCCCTCGTAGCCCTCGCGCAGGCCGCCGACGGCGCGCACGCGGTCCAGCCGGTAGACCGACAGGTGGGTGACGTAATTCTGGGCGTAGAACAGATCGGGGTCCCAGCCGCCTTTGAAATGGGGGCGGAACCGGATGCCGTGTTCGTCCACCGTGTCGTTGTCGCTGTAGATCAGCTCGGCGTCGGGGTGACGGATCAGCGCCTCCGCCATGTGGTACAGCGCATCCTCGGTGAACAGGTCGTCGTGATCGAGGAAGGCCACGTGGCTGCCGGTGGCCAGCGCCAGGGCGCTGTTGCTGGCGGCGGCGATGTGGCCGTTGACCGGGCGGAAGACCACCCTGACGCGCGGCTCCGCGGCGGCGTGCGCCTCCAGCACCCGGCGGATCTCCGGGTCGGTGGAGGCGTCGTCGGCGATGCACAGCTCCCAGTGCGGGTAGAGCTGGTCGCGCACCGAGCGGATGGCGGCGTCGAGGTATTCGGCCGGCGGGTTGTAGACCGGCATGATCACCGAGAAGCGCGGCGGCGCGGTCATGGCGGCGATGCGCGCCGCGATGGCCCGGCGGTCGCCGTCGTCGAGCGTGTGATGCTCGTCCAGCCAGAGCTGGTAGTTGGAGCGTTTGGCCAACGCGATGGCGGCGTAGTCGCCGCCGCGGCCCAGGCGGTCCAGGATGGGGCGGATGGCGCCGAGCGAGCCCTCGCGGTCAGGGTCGGCGTCCAGCGCGGCCAGATAGCGCTCCAGCGCCTCTTCGTCGCGGCCGCCGGCCAGAGCCAGCTCGCCGAGGCGCCGCAGCACGCTGCCGTCCTCCGGGTCGATGGCGGCGATGCGGCGCAGGAGCGTCTCTTCGGCATCCGCCCCGCCGTCCAGGAGCATGGCGCGCACCAGGTGGCGCAGAGCCTCCGCGTGGTCGGGCTCCAGCACATGGGCGCGGCGCAGCAGGGTGACGGCCGCGGCGACGCGGCCGCGGGCGATCTCCAGCCGGCCGAGCTGGTAGCTGGCCCCGGTGTTCAGCGGATCGCGCTGCAGGATGCGCTCGAAGCAGGCGGCGGCCTCCGCCTCGCGGCGCAGGGGCGGCAGCGTGACCCCCAGGTTGTAGAGCGCGTCCAGGTCGTCCGGCCGCCGGTCGAGCACGGCGCGGAACTGGACCGCCGCCTCGTCCAGCCGGTGCAACCGGTGCAGGGCGATGGCGAACTGGTAGCGCCGGCCGGGGTCGTCCGGCTTCAGCTCCACCGCGCGGTGGTAATGGTAGAGCGCGTCCTCGTCCTTCTTCAGGCGGCTGAGGACGGTGGCCAGGTTGGCGTGGCTGTCGGCGTGTTCGGGCACCCGGCGCAGCACGTTGCGGAAGCACACCGCCGCTTCGCGGTTGCGCCGCTGGCCGGCCAGCAGGGCGCCCAGGGTGAACCAGGCGGTGGCGTGATGGCGGTCGCGCCGCAGCGCTTCGCGGAACCAGCGCTCCGCCGTTGCCGGATCGCCGCCGGCCTGCGCCATCAGGCCGAGGCTGAAGGCCGGCCGCGCGTCACCGGGCGTGCGCGTGACCACGGTTTCCAGCAGCACCCTGGCGTCCGTCGCGCGTCCGGCGCGGGCCAGCGCGACGGCCCGGCGGAAGAGATCGTCCGGCGTGGCATCCGCGGCATCGGGAGCGGGGTCGGCAGCGTCGGCAACGGTGGTGGCGGCCGGGGGGGACGGGGTCATCGGGGTCCGGTCACGAAGGGGATCCAGCCAGGGGTGTTGCAAGAGCGCCGCCCCCCTGTCAATACGGCATGCGCCGCCGCGCTGAAGCGGGTTGACGCCGACCGCCGGCATCGCCAAAAGGTCACACATGGGGCGTGTCTATTATTTCGTCGAACAGGGGCGGATCGCCGGCGGCATCAAGGTCGCGTACCGGCATGTGGCGACGTTGCGCCGTCACGGGATCGACGCCGTCGTGGTGCACGCCAGGGCGGAGCGGCCGGCCTGGTTTCCCGTTCCCGACGTGCCGGTCCTGGCCGTTGCCGGGTTGAGCTTCACGGCCGACGATGTCGTCGTCCTGGCCGAGGACGCGCGCCACAGCCTGCGCCACCCGGCCATCGGGCCGGCGCGCAAGGTGGTCTTCTGCCAGAACCATTTCTATCTTGCCGGCGGACTGCACGGCGCGCCGGACCTGCGCCGGTTCGGGGTGGAGGCGGTGGTGACGAGCGGTGACGTCATCACCGCCTTCATCCGGCGGCGCCTGCCGGGGCTTCCCGTCGCCACCGTGCATCTGGCCATCGACCCGGCGCTGTACCGGCCGGCCCCGGCCAAGGCGCTGCAGGTCGCCGTGATCCCGCGCAAGCGGCCGCACGAGTTCCGCTACATCCGCGACCTCCTGCGCCACGAACACCCCGACCTGTGCGCCATCCGCTGGGTGGTGCTGGAGAACGCCCGCGAGGACCAGGTGGCGCACGTGATGGCCGAGAGCGCCGTTTTCCTGTCGCTGGCGCGGCTGGAGGGGGTGGGCCTGACCGGGCTGGAGGCGATGGCGTGCGGCTGCGCCGTGACCGGCTTCCTCGGCGACGGCGGGCGGGAGTTCGCCACGCCGGACAACGGCTGGTGGGCCCGCGACGAGGATTGCGAGGATGCGGTCCGCCAACTGGCGGCGTGCCTCGCGGCGGTGCGGGACGGCACCGCCGCGCCGCGGATCGCCGCCGGCCGGGCGACCGCCGCCCGTTACACCCCGCAGCGCGAGGAGGCGGAACTGCTGGCGTTCTGGCGGGGGGTGCTCGGGCGCCCCGTCACAGCGGATGGATGGACGGCACCACGCGGTCCATGAGCCGGCGCTCCCGCGGCCGCCCCGGCTTCACCGCCACCAGGTTCGCGCGCATGACCTTGGCGATGTTGCGATTGAACTCGATCAGTTCGCGCAGCCGCTCGACCTTGTGCCGGCTGAACAGGGTGGCGTTCACGAACAGATCGCAGCTCACCAGCGACCAGTCGCCCTGATAGCCATAGTCGAAGCCGTAGTACTTCGGCTGGGAGAAGTATTCGAAGCTCTTGGGGAAATAGGCGCGGCGGTGGGTGGGGTCGACCCAGGCGTCGTCGTGGCCGCCGTGCGGCACTTCGATGAACAGCCGGCATCCGGGGCGGGCGACCCGGTACAGCTCCTGCATCACGGCGAGCGGCTCGTTGAGGTGCTCCAGCACATGCGCCATGCGCATGGTGTCGAAGTGATCGTCGGGGAAGGGCAGCGGCGTGTCGCGGCAGCGGTCCAGATCGAACGCCACGTCGACGCCGGGACCGGCGACGATGTCCAGGTTGACGTGGTCCGGGAGGATCGTGCTGCCGCAGCCGATGTGCAGGTTCGGAGAGTGCCGGGGCATGGGGCCGTTATTCCGTTCCGTGGGCCTGGAGGATGGCGTCGACGCGGTTGTCGATCGTGTGGTGGGCGTGGGTGCGGCGGTGCCCTTCGCGGGCGACCGCGAACAGCGTGTCCCGGTCAGCGAGGATCGCCGCGATGCGGTCGCCGATCCCGTCCGGCCGCTCCGGATCGTAGAGGAAGATTCCGGCGCCGTCGCCGAACGTCTCTTCCAGGTAGGCGTTGCGTTCCGACAGCACGGCCGCCCCGCGGTACTGGGCGTTGAACAGGCGCTCCGTCGCCCCGTAGCGGTAGATCGGGAGGTTGTTGATCATCAGCTTGGCCTGTTTCATGGCGACCAGGCCGGTGACGAAGTCGCTGGGGCTGATGGTCTGCACCGGTCCGGCGTACCGCTCGATGGTCGAGACGTCGTTCGACACGACGGTGATGCGCAGGCCCTTCAGGCGCTTGAACAGTTCCACGCGGTTGATCGCCCGGACGAGGAAATCCACCTGGCCGAGGATCTGGCGGAAGGCGGTGAAGTTGGACCGGGACAGGTCCAGCCCCAGTTCCGCCTCCAGGGCGAAGGCCGATTGCGTCACGGTGTCGCGCGGATGGGAATGGATGCGCTCGAGAAGGCGCCGCGCGAAGACCCGAACGGGGGGCGGTGCCGCATCGATGCGGCGTCGTGTTTCGTCGATCTCCTGCTCGCGGATGCTGCCCACGAACAGCAGATCGAAAGGGCGCTGCCGTTCCCAGTCGCGGCGGCTGTCCGGCATCGGGCCGGCGTCGCCGTCGAACCGGGTTGCCCAGTGGGGCAGATGCATGGCGGGGTGCCGGGCGCCGAAATAGAAGGCGGCGTTCTCCACCCCGTCGCGATCGGCGCACAGCCAATGCTGATCGGGATACGCGGAACGAACGCGATCCATCATGACATAGGGGTTGTCCTGCTGCCAGGTCAGGACCTTCCCCTGCCAGGTCAGGCGGGCCGACTCGTGGGTGAAGTTCATCAGGACGGTGAACAGCACCCGGTGCGATTGCGACAGGTCCTCATAGAACGTGCCGCGACCGGCGATCGGCGCATGGAAGGCAGCGATCCCCCGGGCGCGGAATCCGGTGAGGAAGTCGGAAGCGATGACGTAGGGGAAGCCGAACGACCAGTGCTTCACGCCGACGATGACCGCTGGTTTGCGCATGCGATTGCTCCTTCGCGTTCCGGGGCGCCGCCGGCCGGTCTGTGCCGGTTTGCCTCAATCCGCTTCCATCATGACCAGGGAATCACCCAGGCTGCGGGTGGAGACGGACACCGGGCGGCCCAGCGCCCCGGCAATCTCGTGGAAGCGCGCGGTCAGCGCGGCATCGGTGATGGAGATCTTCTGGACCTGGTATTCGTTACGCTGCGCGTCCGTCGTCAGGGAGCGGCCGGGGCGCAGCAGGCTGTCGGTGCGGCCGTGGGACAGGTGCTCCGTGAGCGCGGTGACCTCGTCGAAGATCGCGTCGGTGGCCAGGGTGCTGTCGACGGCGGCGAAATGGTCGTTCAAGGAGCCGGCGTGCCGGGACCGACTCTCCGCCACGAAGGATTCCGGATCCGCCAGCGCCTGATCGAGGGCCCCGCCCAAAGCGTCGAAGTCGGCGAAGCGGGGCGTAACCTGATTGCTGATGAAGATGGACTCGCACCAGTTGGTGAAGGGCGCATAGGCGATGGTCGGCTTCGACAGGAGCGTTCCCTCGATTCCGGTGGTGCAGGTGTTGTGGATCAACGCCCCGGACGCCACGATCCAGGGGATGGCCGACCCTTCCGCCAGCACGAGGACATCGGATTGGTTGGCCAGGGCCTTGCGCCAGGTGTCCAGGTTCTCGGCGGGGTGCGGGCGCAGCACGATTCTGCGGCCGGGATAACGGTCGCGCAGCCGGACGGCCAGCGCCCGGAACGCGTGGAAGCTCTGCTTTTCGAACTCGAACTGGTCCTTGAGCCATTCCAGGTCGGCCGGGTTCTTGGGATCGATGTAGCCGACGTTGATGCAGACGTTGATGTACTTCTGCGGTGATCCCCAACTTGAATTGACGAACCCGAGATTGGTGTTCAGCAGGATGAAGTCGCCGTGGGTGGCGCGGATGCGCGCCGCTTCCCCGGTAAAGAAGCCGCTGAACTCCGGACGCAGGAGATCCCATCGGGGATTCCCGGTGATCTTGAAGCGTTCGGTGTGGGCGGGGAAGCGCTCGCCATAGACCCGGCTCTGAAGGGGGCCCTGCATGAAGATCGCGTCGATGAGACGGATCGCGTCCTCGGTGACCTCCTTGACGATGAAGTCGGGTGCGGCGATCGCCGTGACCTCCTCGTCGATGGCGGCGATGGTATGGCCGTGGCGTTTGGCGTGAACCATCCAGTTCTTCTGGATGCGGTTCATGCCTTTGAAGAAGACGACGCCGGGAACGACGTTCGCCAGGTTGGCGATGAGCAGCCATTGCTGACCGATGACGACACGATAGCCTGCGCCGAGCGCACGATGCGCCAGCAACAACCGGGCGTCCAGTTCGCGGGCGGCAACTTCGATCGGCAGGTAGAGGGTCGGCTTGGCGGACGTCATGGTGGGGAACTCGCTGTGTCGGAAACGGGCGCCGTCGGTTCGCCCCGGAATTCAAAGCTCCAGGAAACGGCTGAGGATGCGCAGTCCGACGGGGCCGCTGCGTTCCGGGTGGAACTGGGTTCCGAAGACGGCACCGTTGCGCACCGCGGCCGTGACCGGCAGACCGTCGTAATCGTAGACGGCGGCGCAATGGTCCGGATGGGTCGGCAGTGCCTGGAAGGAGTGGACGAAGTAGACGGACTCGCCCGGCTCCACCGCCGCCAGGGGCGTGCCCTCCCAGGACGCGCCGCCGGGACGGACCAGGGGAGCCCAGCCGATGTGGGGAAGCCGGTGCGGCGTGCCGTCGGCACCGGTGGCGGAAATGGCCGCGACGCGGCCGGGAATAAGGCCGAGACCCTCGTGCTCGCCGAACTCCTCCCCCACCTCAAACAGCATCTGCATGCCCACGCAGATGCCGAGGAAGGGCCGGCCGGTGGCCGCATGCTCGCGAACGGCATCGAACATGCCGCGCCGGCGCAGGCCGGCCACGCAGTCGCCGAACGCACCGACGCCGGGCACCACCAGCCGTTCCACCGTTCCGGCAGCCGGCGGCGAGTCGACGAGACGGACGTCGGCTCCCACATGCTCCAGCGCCCGGCAAACGCTGTAGAGGTTGCCGAGCCCGTAATCGAAGACGGTCACCGTTGCGCTGCTCATGGCGGGCGGCTCCCCTCAGGTCCGACGCACGGCAAGGCCGCGGTCGATGGCGGCGGTCCGGATGTCCGGCAGGGTCATGCGGTTGTAATGGAGGACATCGGCCATCGCCACCGCATCGGCGTGTCCCTGCCGGACCACGTCTACCATGTGATCCACCGACCCCATCCCACCCGAAGCGATCACAGGAATGGTGACGGCGGCCGATACGGCCCGCGTCAGGGCGACGTCGTAACCCTTGCGGGTGCCTTCCCGGTCGACCGACGTGACCAGGATCTCGCCCGCACCCAATTCCTGGCCCCGGCGCGCCCAGGCAACGGCGTCCAGGCCCGTGTGCTCGCGCCCGTTGTCCGTGTAGGCTTCCCAGCCGCCTTTGCCGTCCTGCTTGGCCTCGATGGACAGCACCACCGCCTGGCTGCCGAACTGGCGGGCGATGTCGGTCAGCAGCTCCGGCCGGGCGACGGCGGCGGTGTTGACCGCCACCTTGTCCGCCCCGGCCCGCAGCAGCGCGCGGGCATCCTCAACCGAGCGGATGCCGCCGCCCACGGTGATCGGCACGAAGACGTCCCGTGCCGTCTGGCGGACGATGTCCGCCAGATTGTTGCGGCCATACAGGCTGGCGACGATGTCGATGTACAGAAGTTCGTCCGCGCCGGCCTCGTAATAGCGCCGGGCATAGGCCTGCGGGTCGCCGATGACGCGCAGGCCCTCCAGATGGATGCCCTTGATCAGATTGGGCGCCTTGATGTCCAGACGGGGGATGAGTCGCACGGTGGGCACGGCGTCGCCTGCTTTCAGAGGCCGGGGGCGTTGGCGTTCCAGACGGTCCGGCGCAGGCTCCACTGCCCGCCGTCCCACTGCCACAGGTGCGGTGAGCGGAAACGGTCGGCCAGGTGCAGGAAGTACTCCTTGTCCATGATCGGCTGCTCGAAGTTCTTCGACGCCACGGGGAACTCCTCCGGCGGCAGGCTCATGAAGCCGAAGTTGTCATCCTCGAATCGCGCCGGATACTCCCCGTCGAAACGGCGGACCAGGGCGACGCCCTCGTCGCGGGTGATGTCGCGGGACCGGATTTCCTGGGCAGCGTCGTAGGTGGCGCGGCCGATGCCGAACTTCACATGGGTGGTGAAGTAGTGCAGATCGTCGATGCGGTCGTCGATGCTGTTGTACTTGCTGTAGGTACCCGGCGTCCGCTCCGGCGAAGCCTGGAAGCCGCCGTGCTCGACCGCATAATAGTAGCAGCTCTGCGGATGCCACTTCAAGTAGTAGCCAAGGTAGTGGACCTGCATGTTCAGGGCCTCCACCTCGGCCGGGTCGGCCGGCAGATAGGGGATGAAGTCCTGGTCCTCCAGGCCGAAATCCTCTTTCAGCTCCTTCAGGCTGGTTCCCGCCAGGTGGATCTCGTCGCGGTTGGTCGCCGCGTAGTAGGCGGAACTGCGCAGGGCCGAGGCGGTATCCTCGATGGGATTGCCGTACTCCGCTTCGTTCTCGCCGTAGAAGACAAGGCTGATGCCGAAGCGGGCCGCCATCTTGGGGGCAAGCTGCTTCTGGCCGAGGATGAACGGTTGGAACGGGTGGAACAGCTTTTCCACGGCAAGGCGGGTGAGCAGCCGGTGCACGCGCCCGTTGGGCGTGCACAGATAATTGTCGAAGCCGGCGTGTATCCAGGCGTGGAAATTCTTCCAGCCCCATTCCGTGTAGATGTGCGGTGCCCAGGTCACCGTCAGCGGATGCATGCCGTACTTGTACTTCAGGACATGCGCGGCATAGAAGCTGTCCTTGCCGCCCGACCCGGGCACCAGGCAATCATAGCGGCCATCCTTGCTGCGGTGGCGGTCGCACAGTTCGCGCAGTTCCGCCTCGCGGGCTTCCCAGTCGATCTCGTCATGCTTGCGTTCGGCGACCCGGCAAGCGTCGCACACGCCCTCGTCGTCGAACCGGATCGTCTTTTTCCGTGTCTGCTCGGTGTGCCGGAATTCGACCTCCGAATTCGGCCGCTGGTTGGAAATGACACAGCGCGAGCAGAACCGGATCTCCTGCGGCAGGCCATACTTCGGGTCCGTCGCCGCGGCATCGGGGGCGAAGGGGGCGAGGTCGATCGGCTTGTGGCGGGGAAACTTGAACATGATCGGTCCTACGATTGCATCAGCGTGCCTTTACCACGCCGTGAGCCCACCATCCACGATGATGTTCTGTCCCGTGACGTAGGCGGAGGCGTCGGAGGCGAGCCACACCAGGGCACCGACCATTTCGGCGGCGCGCGCCATGCGGCCGAGCGGGATGCGGGCGCCGTAGCGCTGTTTGAACGTCTCGTTCTGCCCGCTTTCCACACCGCCCGGCGTCAGGGTGTTGACGCGGACACCGTCGGCCCCCCACAGGGCGGCCAGGTGGCGGGTCAGGCCGATGACGCCGGCCTTGGACGCGCTGTAGACGGCCGGCGTGTTGATGGCGCGGCCCATGTATTCGGAGCCTTCGTAAATCCGCTGGTCGGGCCCGACGACGCCGTAGATGGACGCGGTCTGGATGATGCTGCCGCCGCCGGCGCGCGCCATGTGGCTGCCGACGGAGCGGGCGACCAGGAAGGCGCCGTCCAGGTTGACGGCCATGATCTCCCGCCAGGTGTCCAGCGAGAAGCGGTCGATCGGGGCGAAGAACGCTTCGAGGTCGGCGGATTTCGAGGCGGCGTTGTTGTGCAGCACATCGATCCGGCCGAAGGTGCCGACGGCGGCCTCGACCATCGCGGCGACGGCGCCGGGATCGGCGACGTCGCAGGCGAAGCCCGCGGCCCGGACACCGAACTGGCGGGTCAGCGCCTCCGCCAGCCCGTCGCAGGCCGCCCGGTCCAGGTCCACGACCGCCACCCCGGCCCCGTGGGCGGCGAGCCCGGCGCAGAAATGCCGGCCCAGAATGCCGCAGGCGCCGGTCACCAGGGCGGTCTTGCCGGTCAGGTCGAACAGGTTGCGGTAGTCGGGAAGGGGCTCGTGCGTGGTCATGTCCGGTGCTCCGCGCGTCGGCGCATCAGCAGTTCGACGATGTCGAAGTCGAGGGGTTCGTCGATGTCGACCGAACGTTCGGGCGGCATCACGAAAAGGCGCGTGGTCTCGCCGAAGATCGCCGGCCGGTCGACGAACGGGTCGCGGCGCCAGACGTAGATCGAGGCGTTCATGTCGAAGCACGCCGGCGCGTCCTGGCGCCGCAGGACCTCGCCGGGCAGCGGCTTGGACAGGCGGACGATGCCGGCGCCGTCGATTTCGACCAGGTTGAAATAGGGCGAGCGGCGGGCCGGCGCGGCGGTGATCACGCAGTCGGCGTCGCCGCCCTCCAGCAGCGCCACCGCACCCCGGATGTCCTCGGGCAGGCGCAGCGGCGATGTGGCGTCCAGGTCGACCAGCGTGTCGAACGGCCCGCCCGCGGCCGCTTCGGCCGCCAGCACGGCGTGGCGGATCGCCGGCAGCTTGCCGGCGGTGTCCGTCGCCATGTCGGCCGGCCGCTCGATGAGCTGGTCGGCACCCCACTCCCGGGCGACCTCCAGAATGGCGGGGTCGTCGCTGCTGACGGCGATCCGGTCGAACAGGCCGGACTCCCGCGCCTGTACGAGGGAGTGGGCGAGCAGGGGACGGCCGGCCAGCGGCCGGATGTTCTTGCCGGGCACGCCTTTGGACCCGCCGCGGGCGCAGATGGTACACAGCCGCTTCATGCCTTCACCTCACCCGTTGGCCACCCACACGCCGCTGTGCGCCGCCCGCTCCGCGGCATCCACCAGCGCGACCGTCCGCAGGGCGGAGGCGACGTCGCACAGGTCCGCCGCGCCGGTCCCCTCCAGCAGGGCACGGTGCATGGCGGCGTAGGCATCGTCCCGGTCGACGGTCATCCGTTCCGGCGGCTCGCGGTCGACGGCCACCGTTCCGGCGATCAGGTCGGCGCACAGGGTGTGCTCCGCCGTGTTCAGCACGATCTCGCGCCGGGTGCGGCGGTCGAGATAGTTGAGCTGGAACGTCGCGGCGCGGCATCCCGCGAATTCGGCCAGCAGGGAGAAGGTGTCGTCGCTGTCGATGCCCAGCGCCCCCCAGGTGCCCCCCAGCGCCGCCACCCGACGCCACGGGCCGAACAGCCAGTCGGCCAGATCCAGTTCGTGGCTGAGGTCGCGCAGGGCGCCGCCGCCCAGCGCCGCGCGCGCCGAGTAGCTGTCCCGGTGATCACGGCCGGGGCGCCAGTCGGGCAGGTGCTGGCCGACGTAGAACTGCGCCGACAGGACCGGTGCCCCGCCCAGTCGGTCGCGCAGGCGCTGCAGCACGGGATGGAAGCGGAGCTGATAGGCGACGGCCAGCGCGGCGAAGCGGTTGACGGGAACGGCGGCGGGGACCGCGAACAGCGGCTTTTCCACCAGCACGCGGCCGGCGAAGCCCCCCACGGCCAGGGCGCCCAGCGTCGCGGCATGGTCGGCGGTTTCCGTCGCCACCACCACGCAGTCAGGCGTGGCGGCGCGCAGGCCGGTCGTCAGGTCGGGATGGCAGTCCGCGCCGCCGCGGCGGCTGACCGCCTCGACCGCGCAGCCCAGACGCGTCAGCACGCTGCGGTGGCGCCGGCCGATCGACCCCTGCCCGACGACCAGGCAGCAGGCGGTCATACCCCGCCCCTGGCCACGGAACTGAAGACGGTGTCGAACTCCACCTCCGCCCGGGCGAGGTCGCGCGGGTTGCCGATGTCGAGCCAGTATTCGCGGATCGGGAACGCCGCCGTGGCGTGCCCCACCGTGCCCAGGGTCTCGAACAGGGATGGCATGTCGAAGAAGGTGGCACGCGGGATGTGGTCGAGGGCGGCGGGGTCGAGCACATAGATGCCCGCGTTGATGAACGCCCGGTACTCCGGCTTCTCGGTGATGCGCACCAGGCGGTGGCCGTCCACTTCGACGACGCCGTAGGGGATCTGCACGCTGTGTTCGTACACCGCCATGGTCGCGGTCGCCGCCGAATTCTCGTGGAAGCGCAGAAGCTGGACGAAGTTGATCGAGGTGAGGATGTCGCCGTTCATGACGATCAGCGGTGCGTCCGGCTGCTCCGGCAGCAGGGCGAGGCTGCCGGCGGTGCCCATGCGCTGTTCCTCGTAGACGTACTCGATCTCGACGCCCCATTTCTGACCGCTGCCGAAATAATCGCGGATCATGTCACCGCGGTAGTTCAGCGAGATGATGAAGCGGTGGAAGCCCTGCTCGACGAAGTTCTCGACGATCGTTTCCAGAAGCGGCTTGCCGCCGACGGCGATCATCGGCTTGGGCAGGTTTTCGGTCAGCGGGTGCAGACGCTTGCCCAGTCCGCCGGCCATCAGCACCACCCGGTTGGAGTGCTGCGGCTTCTGGAGGATCTGGTCGAGAGTGTGGATGCCCAACACCCTCCCCTCCCCGTCCACCAGCGGAAGCTGATGGATCTCGTGGGTGCGCATGAGGCGCAGCAGGTCGGTGTCGCGGGTGCCCGCCAGCGCCTTGTGGGGTGTGCGGTTCATCACTTCCGTGACGGGCGCCGTCAGCGGCAGGCCGCGCAGGATGGCGCGCCGGACATCGCCGTCGGTGACGGTGCCTGTCAGACGCCGTTCCCCGTCGGTGACGAGGGCGATCTGGAGGCTGCCGCCGTCGATGCAGCGGATCGCGTCGAGAATGCTGGCCGTGGCCGGGATCAGAAGAGCCGTGATGTCGGTCATGGAACGTGAGTGGTCCGCCGGACAGGGGCCGCGGGGCGGCCGGTCGGTGCTAGGTGCGCCCTAATTAGCAGGCCGGCCGGTGCCATGCCAATGACCTTTGCCGGAGATGCCCGCCGGTCACTCCAGGGGATCGTCCGTGGCGTAGTCGCGCGCCGCGGGACGTCCCAGCGCATCCCACAGGTCCATGGGCGATCGGCCCGTCCCCGGCCGTTTGGCGGTCAGCGCATCGCCGGTGAGGATCTCGCCGGCGGCGATCGGGCGGGCCGCCACCAGGCTCTTGCGGGCGACCGGGATATTGGCGCGTTCCGACGGCCGCGGCGTCTTGATGCCGTCGCCGAGGGCACGCTCCACCGTGCGGATCGCCGAAACCAGGGCGGCCAATTCCGGGGGTTCCAGAGACGCCTTGTGGTCGGGGCCGGGCAGCGTGCGGTCGAGGGTGAAGTGCTTCTCCACCATCACGGCGCCGCGGGCGACGGCGGCGGCGGCTACCACGGTCCCCTCGGTGTGATCGGAGAAACCGACCGGCAAGCCGAAGGCGGTGCGCAGAGTGTCCATGGCGCGCAGGTTCGCATCGTCCGGCGGCGAAGGGTATTCGGTGGTGCAGTGGAGGAGCGTCACCCGGTCGGCCAGGAGCCCGCGTGCCGCCGGATCGTTCCACGCCTCGGCAAAGGCCGCCCGGCCCGGCCCGGCGCCGGCCGGGGCCGCGTAACCGAAGGCGAGCAGCGCCAGGGCGTCTTCCACCTCCCCCAGCGTGGCCATGCCGGTGGACAGGATCATCGGCCGTCCGGTCCGCGCCGCAGCCAGCAGCAGAGGGCCGTTGGTCAGTTCCCCCGACCCGAACTTCAGCCGGTCGACGCCGAGGTCTTCCACGAGGAAGCGCAGGCTGTCCTCGTCGAACGGGCTGGACAGGAAGGTGATCCCCAGTGCCGTGCAGTGCCGCGCGACGGCATGGTGGGCGGCGGCGTCCAATTCCAGCGCGGTCAGCATGGCGAGTTGGTCGTCGCCGGCGGCTCCGTTCGCGGTCTGGTAGCCGGCCTTCGGAGCACCCCGGCGTGCCAGCTTCGCGGCGCGGAAGGTCTGGAACTTCACGGCGTCCGCCCCGGCGTCCGCCGCCGCCTCCACCAGCGCCAGCGCGCGGGCGGGTGAGCCGTTGTGGTTGACGCCGGCTTCGGCGATGACGACGACGCTCACAGCCAGATCCCCTTGGAGTCGCGCGCCGGCGCGCCGTGAACGGTGGCGCCGTCGCGGACCGGCCGGGTGACCACGGATCCGCCGGCCACCATCGCCTCGGTGCCGATGGTGACGCCGGGGAGGAGTGTGGCTCCCGCGCCGACCAGCGCCCCCTCTTCCACCCGCACGCCGCCGCACAGCGTAGCACCGGGGGCGATGTGGGCGTGGGCGGCGATGGTGCAGTCGTGGTCGACGCCCGCCCGCGTGTTGATGAGAACGTTCGCACCGATCCGGCAGCCGGGCTGGATCACCGCGCCGGCGAACACCTGGGCGCCGTCCTCCAGCACCACGCCGGGTGCCACGACGGCGGACGGGTGGACCAGCGTGACGAAGCGGAAGCCACGGGCGGCGTAGGTCCGGTACAGGAGCCGCCGCGGACAGTCGGGCGTCAGGGCGCGCACGCCGCCGACACCGTTGATCAGCAGGACGCTGTCGGGCGCACAGGCGTCCACGACGGAATCCGGGCCCAGCCAGGGCACTCCGTCGAGGTTCGGTGGATGCGGGGCGACGATCCCTTCCACCGCCAGACCCATCGCGCGGGCGGTGTCGGCGACGACCCGCGCATGTCCGCCGCCGCCCAGGAGCAGGATGCGTTCAGCCATCATGGAGGCCCTTGCGGATGAGGTGTGCGGAATCGGCGCCGCGGTCGATCAGGTCGCCCAGGATGGTGCGGATGCGCCGTGCCGTGTGGCCATCACCGTACGGGTTTTCGGTTGGTCTGCGCCCCCGCGCCAACGCTTCCCCGATGGCTGCGGCAATGGCGTCGCGGTCAGCCGGGCAGTCGATGACGGAGGTGGCCTTGAGCCGGCCCTTCTGGCGATCGCCGATGTTGACGGTCGGCGTGCCGAAGCTCGGCGCTTCGTAGAGGCCGCTTGACGAGTTGCCGACGACGGCGTCCACCAGCGCCAGCGCACTCAGGTAGGTGCGAGAGCCCAGCGAGGGCCGGGCGATGGCGTTCGCGCGCCCGACGGTGAATGCCTCGATCTGCGCGATCAGTGCCCGTCCCTCGGTGTCGGCGTTCGGCAGCGTGATGATCAGGCCGACCTCGGGACTCAGCCGGTCCAACGCGTCGAGCAGCGCCTCCATCTGTCGCGCCGACGATACCCGGTCGAGCGTCACGGGGTGGAAGGTCACCAGGAGGTTGCGGGGCCGCAGCGCAAAGCCCAGCGCCTCTTCCAGTGCGGCCCGGTCAAGGCGCGGCGTCCGGTGGAGGTGGTCCAGGCCGGGACTGCCCACCGTGAACACGCGTTCCGGCGGTTCCCCCATGCGCACCAGCCGTGCGCCGGCCTCGGCGTTGGTGGTGAAATGCACCGCCGCCATCTTTGAGATGGCATGCCGCATCGCATCGTCGAAGGCGCCCTCGGTGACGTCGCCGCCGCACAGGTGGACGATGGGGATGCGCATCAGAAAGGCGGTCTGGGCCGCGGCGAACATCTCGAACCGGTCGCCCAGCACCATCACCAGGTCGGGCCGGTGACGTTGCCAGGATTCGGCGAAGCCCAGAACCCCCAACCCCACCGCCTTGGCGACGCCGACGCCGCTGTCGCTCGACAGCAGGGTTTCCACCCGCGCGGCGACGGGAATGCCGCTCGCCTCCACGTCGCGGACGGTCATGCCGAATTCGGGCGACAGGTGCATGCCGGTGACCGCCACCTCGACGGCGAAGCGGGGGTCCTCGTGAAGCTCGTGCAGCACCCACCGGTATAGGCCGAAATCGGCGCGGCTGCCGCTGACGGCGCAGAGGCGTACGGGCGGACTCACGCGCTCCTCCCGGAGCCGGCGGTCACCCCGCTGGGCAGGCAGACCAGGCGGTCGGCCAGGGATTCCGCGACCGGCAGCGGCGCCCGCGGGCAGCCGTCGTACATGGGCTGGCGGTGCATCAGGCCCCAGGCCGGACGGGTCAGCAGACCTTCGGCGTGGGTCGCCGCCAGCAGCGCGTCGCGGGCCGCCGCATCGGGGACCAGCACTGCGTTCAGCCAGTAGATGCTGCGGCAGCCTTCCGGCTCGTCCACGAAGGTGACGCCGGGGATGCCGGCCAGGGCCTCGCGGTAGGCGGCGGCGAGCGACCGCTTGGCGGCGATGAAGCCGTCGAGCTGTTCGAGCTGGGCGCACCCCAGCGCCGCGTTGAGGTTGGGAAGGCGGTAGTTGAAACCGACGCAGTCGTGCTCGTACGCCCAGGGGTGCGCCGTCTTGGCGGTGGTGGTCAGGTGCCGGGCCCGGCGGGCCAGATCGGCATCGGCCGTGATGATGGCGCCACCGCCGCCGGCGGTGATGATCTTGTTGCCGTTGAAACTGAACGTGCCGATGGTGCCCAGCCCGCCGGTGGGCCGCCCGCGGCAGAGGCTGCCCAGGGACTCGGCGGCGTCCTCGACAATCGGGATGCCGCGGGGGCCGGCGACCGCGGCCAGCCCATCCATGTCGACGGGATGACCGAACACGTGCATCGGCACCACGGCGGCGATGCGCCGGCCGGTGCGGCGGTTGACGCAGGCGCCGTCACGCCGTTCCGCGGTCTCGTCCAGCCAGGCGGCGAGCGCCTCGGGATCGAGCCCGAGCGTCGCCGGGCCGCTGTCGACGAAGTGGGGCAGCGCGCCGCAATAGGCGACGGCGTTCGCCGTGGCGACGAAGGTCAGGGCCGGCACCAGCACCTCGTCACCGGTGCGCACCCCGGCCAGCATCAGCGCCACATGAAGCGCCGCCGTACCGTTGACCACGGCCACGGCGTGGGCGTCGCCGGCCCGCTGCGACAGCATCCGCTCGAAACGGTCGACGTAGGCACCGACCGAGGACACCCATCCCGTGTCGAGGCAGTCCTTCACGTAGTCCCACTCACGGCCGGCGAACACCGGTTCATGCAGGGGAAGCGGCCGGGTCGGTGAGGTCACGGACCGGAGGGCGGCGACGACGGGGGCCGGATCGAACTGCGTCATGAGCGTTGCGGGCCTTTCACGGCAGTGTGCGTCGTCGGGCGCCTTCAGACCTGGTAACCCTGACGGTAGCGCATCAGGTTCGCCGGGTCGGAGAACCAGGCAATGGTATGCTGCAGGCCGCGGCGGAACCCTTCGGCACCACCGTACGCCGGTGTCCAGCCCAGCGTTTCCCCGGCCCTGCGGATGTCGGCGAACAGCCGCTCGACCTCGCTGGCGGCGGGGCGCAGGCGGGCATCCTCGTGCTCGATGCGGACCTCGCGGTCCATCAACTCGGCGATCAGGCGGGCGGTGTCGCCGACCGTGATCTCGAAGCCGCTGCCGATGTTGGTCACCTGGCCGATGGCGGCATCGGCGCGGGCGACCGCCATGAAACCGGAGGCGGTGTCGGCCACGAACGAGAAGTCCCGCGTCGGGTGCAGGGCGCCCAGGCGGATCACCGTGGCGCCGGCGGCGATCTGGGTGATGATCGTGGGGATCACGGCGCGGGCCGACTGACGCGGTCCATAGGTGTTGAAGGGCCGGATCACCGCCACCGGCACGTCGAAGGATCGTTGATACGACAGCGCCAGCTGGTCGGCCCCGATCTTGGATGCCGCGTAGGGAGACTGGGCCTGGAGCGGGTGCTCCTCGTCGATCGGAACATAGCGGGCGGTGCCGTACACTTCGCTGGTCGAGGTGTGAACGACCCGTTCCACACCGAGCGCGCGCGCCGCCTCCAGCACGTTCAGCGTGCCGGTGACGTTGGTGTCCACGTAGCTGCCCGGCGCCCGATAGGAATAGGGGATGGCGATCAGGGCGGCGAGATGCAGGACGACGTTGCACCCCCGCATGGCGTCGAGCACGCAGGTCGGGTCGCGCACATCGCCCGCGACCACCTCGATGGCGGAGCGGACGGATTCCGGCGCCTGGTCCAGCCAGCCCCAATGGCCGAAGGAGTTGTACTGGACGAAAGCGCGCACGTTGCTGCCCGCCGCCACCAGCGCCTCCACGAGGTGTGAGCCGATGAAGCCGTCGGCTCCGGTGACGAGGATCCTGGCCTTGGCGAGATCGATCATGAGTGGCTCCCGTCGGGGCGAATGGAGGTCGGGGCGGTCACGGCGCTCCGCCCGGCCCGCCGCGGCGTCGACGCCGGTGTTTAGGGGCAGCGCCCGGGCGATTTCAAGTGCGAAGTGGCGGTCATCACTCCGTCCCGGCAAACTCCCGCAGCACTTCGGCCACCAGTTCCGCTTCGGCCGACGCTTCGGCCCGGGCGGCGCGGGCGAGGCCGCCGAGGACCAGGGCGTCGCGGTGTTCGGGATCGTCCAGCACCCGTTGCACCGCATCGGCCAGCCCCTCCACCGTCGGCGGGGCCAGCGCGGCGTTGGCGGGGTCGAGCAGCCATTCCACCTGCGGCCCGCGGTTCGACACCACGGGCACGCCGCAGGCCATCAGCTCCAGCGGCAGCAGCGACAGGTTGGTGAAGGACAGGACCAGCGCCGCGTCGCAGCTCCGGTACAGGGCCGGCAAGCGGTCCATGGTCACCACGCCGGCGTCGACGTGGCGGAAGGGGATTCGGTAGCGCTTCAGGTCCCAGCCGGCGAACACCACCTCAACATCCGGCCGGCGCGCGCACAGGGCGGCCAGCGCCAGCAGTCCCAGTTCGAAGCCGCGGCGCGGCGTGATGGGGCGGGCATAGAACAGCACCCGCCGCACGCCGTTGCGGCGCCCCGGGGCCGGCCCATCGGGGCGGTACAGGGTGGGGTCGGCCGAGAAACCGAAAGCGTGGGTGCGCATGCCGTGTTCGCGGTTCAGCTTCTCCGCCAGCCAGCCGCCGGCGGTGATGCCGGTGAAACCGAAGCCGTACGTGGCTTCGGCCAGCGCGTACTCGCTGCCGGGCGGATAGAAGTACGGCTCGTAGTCCTGCACCATGTAGACCTTGTGCCGCGTGCCGCGGAAGCGCCGCAGCGTGTACGCGGTGTGCCAGCCGGTGGCGACGGTGGTCTGCGCCGGCGGCAGGTCCTCCGGGCGCAGGTACACCTCGGCATCCAGCGGCAGGAAATGGCGGGCGATCGCCGCGGCGGCGGCGGCGCGGTCGGTGAAGCCCATGTCGGCGTTGATGGCGATCCGGCAGGTGAAGCCGTGGCGCTCCATGTGGCGCACCAGCCGGAATGCGGTGTAATGGCCGCCCGATCCGGGGAAGAACACCGGCACGATCCAGTTGACCGTGCGCCGAAAGGCATCATCGTCGGCAACCGGGGCCTCGCCGAACGGCGACGCCATGACGAAGCCGTACCGTGCCGCCACGTCCACGTGCCAGACCCGTTCGCGGAGGTGGCGCAGCCCGAAGCGCAGCGCGCCCAGCGGACCGGACTGGCGCGCGATCAGGCGCAGGCGGGCGAGGTTCTCGGAGAACGACATGGGCGGGTCCGGGCTGCCGGGGCGAGGATGGCGGGCCGCACTCTACCGCCCCGGCTCCGCTCCGTCAGCCCAGTTCGAAGCTGGTGATGCCGAACACACGGTCCAGTGCCACCGGGCGGACCGGGCCGGTGTGCATCCGCGCCGTCTCGAAGGCCGGGATCAGGCCGCGCCCCTGTGCCAGCGCCACCGCGGCGGCGTTGGGTTCCGGCACGTCCAGGAACAGCGGTCCGCCATCGGCCGTCGCCGCCGCCAGGGAGTCGAACAGCGCCTCCGCCGCTGCCCGGTCGTCGGCGAACAGCGGGCCGATCTTGTGCCCCTCGACGGAGGGCCGCGCGACGGCGAAGCCGGCCAGCCGGCCGTCGCGCAGCAGGCCGCGGGCGTGGTGTCCGGGTGCTGCGATCCAATGGCGCAGGAAGGCGTCCCGCTCCGCCGGGAAGCAGGCGGCGTCCAGGGCGGCCACCGCCGCGAACGGCACGTCGCCCAGCGGCACCACCCCGGCCGGTTCCGCGGGCGGCGGCGTGACCCGGCCGCCGAAGCGGACGTTGCGGTGGGCGTACACGAAGCCCGACGCACGGTAATCGTCCTGCCGTTCCACCACCCCGTCCAGCCCGACCGTGCGGCCGCCGGCCCGGGCCATGCCGGCCCGCCAGGTGGCCATGCCCAGACCGCGTCCCCGCCGGTCGGCGCGGACGATGTAGAGGCCGAGGAAGGCGAAGGCGTCGCCATAGTTCACGACGGAGATGCAGGAGACCGGCTCCCCGTCCTCCTCCACCCCTACCAGGAAACCCTCGGGGTCCTGCACGCGGAAGGCGGCGGCATCGCCGTGGCCGGGGTTCCAGCCCTCGGCCGCGGCACGGCCGATCATCCAGTCCACCTCGCCGGCCGTCGCCGGCCGCACGGTGAAGCCGTCACCCATCGCCCTCGCCTCCCCTTCGGTCGCATCGCCGGGCAGTGTAAGCCGCTCCGCCGCCGGCGGCTACGCCCGTCGCAGGGCGGCGTCGCGCGACAGGCCGGTGCGCCAGCGCTGCGGCAGCAGCGGGGCGTGGCTTCCCAGGAAATAGCCGATCTGGCGCGCCAGCGTGTCGGCGGGGCGCACCAGCGCCGCCAGCGGGTCCCGGCGGTAGAGACCGCTGCGCAGGGCGTACGCCTGGTCCAGCGCGATGCGCCCGCCGAGCCCGGCCAGCGCGTGCAGGGGCGTCGGCACGATCTTGCGGCCGTCTAGCGCGCGCAGGGCAGCGGCCTCGTCGAAGCAGCGGGTCAGCCGCTCGATGAAGCCGTAGTCGTGGGAATGGCGGACGACGGCGCGGTCGGCGTAGGCCTTGGCGAAGCCCGCCTCCAACGCCCGGGCGGCCCAGGCCTGGTCCTCGGCGAACTCCACGTCGGGGAAGGGCACCCGCTCCCATGCGGTGCGGCGCAGGGCCGAGTTGTTGTTGGAGAAATAGCCCAGCCGCCGGCGCCAGGCGGTGTCGCGGTCCCACCGTTCCCGCTCGTCGGGGCGCACCGCCACCACCGCCGGCCCGGCCGCCAGTCCGTCGAAGAAGGCGGCGATGTCGCGGGCCGTGAAGGGGTCGGCATTTGCGTGGGCCTCGTGCCGGCCGAAGACCCCGGCCACGGACTCGTCGGCAAAGGGGGCGAGCAGTTCGGCAAGCCAGCGCTCGTTCGCCGGCAGGGCGTCCTGGGTCAACAGGGCGACAAAACGGCCGCGGGCCAGACCGATGCCCAGGTTGCGGGTGCGGCCGTGGCCGAACTCGGCCGGCGGGATGCGGTGCAGGCGCACACCCTCCACCCCCAGGCATGCCTCGGCCGTGCCGTCGGTCGAGCCGCTGTCGACCACCACCACCTCGAACGGCCAGGGCGTCGCCTGGGTGCGCACCGTCTCCAGCACCCGGCGGAACAGCGCCCCGCCGTTCTTGGCGGGGATGAGGACCGAGGCATGCACCGGGGTCAGCGGGGGAAGCGGTCCACCAGGCTCAGCAGGTACTGGCCATAGCCGCTCTTGCGCAGCGGCTCGGCAAGGCGGGTGAGCTGGTCGGCGTCGATGTAGCCCATCTGGTAGGCGACCTCTTCGGGGCAGGCGATCTTCAGGCCCTGGCGGGCCTCCACCGTCTGCACGAACTGACCCGCCTGCAACAGGCTGTCATGGGTGCCGGTGTCCAGCCAGGCGAAGCCGCGGCCCATGCGCTCCACCCGCAGGGTGCCCTGCTCCAGGTAGATGCGGTTGAGGTCGGTGATCTCCAGCTCACCGCGCGGCGAGGGCTTCAGCGCCTCGGCGTAGGCGGTGACGTGGTGGTCGTAGAAATAGATGCCGGTGACGGCCCAGTTGGACTTGGGCCGCTGCGGCTTCTCCTCGATGTCGATGGCACGGCCGCTGGCGTCGAAGGTGGCGACGCCGTAGCGTTCCGGGTCGCTGACGTAATAGCCGAACACCGTGGCGCCCTCACGCCGCGCCGCCGCCTCCTGCAGCATGGCCGGCAGGCCGTGGCCGAAATAGATGTTGTCGCCGAGGATCAGGGCGCAGGGCTCACCGGCGATGAAGTCCTTGCCGATCAGGAAGGCCTGGGCGATGCCCGCCGGCTCCGGCTGGATGGCGTAGCTGAGGCGCAGGCCCCAGCGGTTGCCGTCGCCGAGAAGCTGTTCGAACAGCGGCCGGTCGTGGGGTGTGGAGATGACCAGGATGTCCCGGATGCCCGCCATCATCAGCGTCGACAGGGGATAGTAGATCATCGGCTTGTCGTAGACCGGCAGGAGCTGCTTGGTCACGACGTGGGTCACGGGGTACAGGCGCGTGCCGAGACCGCCGGCCAGAATGATCCCCTTCATGCTCGATCCTCGTGTTCTTATCGTTTGAGCCGGGCGGTGCCCGGCAACCGTCCTATTCGTCCGAAGGAGTTCCCGTCATCCCGCCAGGCCCAGCCGGTTGCCGTGATACACCCCGTCGCGCAGCGGCTGCCACCAGGCGCGGTTGGCGAGGTACCAGTCGACCGTGCGGCGCAGACCGGTTTCGAAGGTCTCCCGCGGTTCCCAGCCCAGGTCGCGACGGATCTTGGCGGCGTCGATGGCATAGCGGTGGTCGTGGCCGGGCCGGTCGGTGACGTGGGTGATCAGCCCCTCGCGCGGGCCGACGGCCAGCGGCGGCGCCACCTCGTCGAGGATGGCGCAGATGGCGCGCACCACGTCGATGTTGCGCATCTCGTTGTTGCCGCCGACGTTATAGGATTCCCCCGGCACGCCGCGGCTGAGGATCAGCCAGAGGGCGCGCGCGTGGTCCTCCACATACAGCCAGTCGCGCACGTTGGTCCCCCGGCCGTAGACCGGCAGCGGCTTGCCCTCCAGCGCGTTGAGGATGATCAGCGGGATCAGCTTCTCGGGAAACTGGCAGGGGCCGTAGTTGTTGGAGCAGTTCGACACCACCACCGGCAGGCCGTAGGTGCGGTGCCAGGCGCGCACCAGATGGTCGGACGACGCCTTGCTGGCCGAATAGGGCGAGGACGGGTCGTAGGGCGTGGTCTCGACGAAATGGCCGGTCTCGCCCAGCGAGCCGAACACCTCGTCCGTGGAGATGTGGTGGAAGCGGAAGGCCGCCCGCGCCGCGTCGTCCAGCGTGCGCCAGTAGGCCAGGCAGGCGTCCAGCAGGGCGTAGGTGCCGACCACGTTGGTCATGATGAAGGCGCCCGGCCCGTCGATGGAGCGGTCCACATGGGATTCCGCCGCCAGATGCATGACCGCGTCGGGGCGGTGCTGCTCCAGCAGGTGGGCCATGCGGTGCTGGTCGCAGATGTCCGCCTGCTCGAACGCGTAGCGGGGATGGTCGGCGAGATGGGCGACCGACGCGGGGTTGGCCGCATAGGTCAGCTTGTCGACGTTGACGACGCGGGCGTCGGTGTCGGCGATGAGGTGGCGGATCACCGCCGACCCGATGAAGCCGGCACCGCCGGTGATCAGGACTGTCTTGGGCATCTCGCGGCGCTCACCGATCCAATCTGTCGAAGCAGGACCCCCGGGAGGGCGCGGGCACATTAGACGTTGGCCGAAGCCAATTCAAACGGAACCCGCCGGTGCCAGCGCCCGTCCCAACTCCGTCACGACCCGCTCCGGATCGCCGTCGGCCATGGCGGGAAACAGCGGCAGGGTGAGTGCCCGGGCGTAGTAGTCTTCGGCCCCCGGCAACGCCAGGGCGCCGTAGCGGCTGTGGTAATAGGGCTGCCGGTGGACGGGGATGTAATGGACCTGGGTGCCGATGCCGGCGGCGCGCAGGTCGGCCATCACGGCGTTGCGCCGGCGTCCGGCGCGGGCGAAGTCCACCAGGGCCACGCAGAGGTGCCAGGCCGGCCGGCAGCCGGGGGTGCGGGCGAGCGGGCGCACCAGCGGCGCCAGCGGCGCCAGATGGCGCGCGTAGGCGTCCATCAGCGCCGCGCGCCGCGCAGTGAAGACGTCGAGCTTGCCCAACTGGCTGAGCGCCAGGGCCGATTGCAGATCGTTGAGGCGGTCGTTGAAGGCGGGCTCCGCCATTTCGTAGACCCAGGGGTTCGGCGTGCCGTCCGCGTCGCACGCCAGGTCGCGGACCGTCAGCCGTGCCGGGTCGCGTTCCATGCCATGGTTGCGCAGCCGGCGCAGGCGCTCCGCCAGGGCAGCGTCGCCGGTGGTGACCGCCCCGCCCTCCCCCGCCGCGATGGTCTTGACGGGGTGGAAGGAGAAGACGGTGATGACGCCGGGTGCGTCCGCGCCGACCGCGACGGTGCGCCCCGCCCCGTCGGTCCAGGCGGTGCCGATGGCGTGGCAGGCGTCTTCCACCACCGTCAGCCCGCGTTCCGCGGCCAGCGTGCGCAGCGCCGCCAGGGGGCCGACCTGCCCGGCGAGGTGGACGGGGGCGATGGCGCGCACCCGCAGGCCGGCGGCCTCGGCCCGCGCCATGGCGGCCAGGGCGTGGTCCGGACCCATCAGTCCGCTGTCGGGATCCACGTCGGCGAAGGCCACCTCCGCACCGGCGAGGCGGGCGGCGCTGGCGGTCGCCAGGAAGGTGATGGCCGGCACCACCACGGCGTCGCCGGGGCCGAGCCCCGCCGCCCGGTAGGCCAGATTCAGCGCCGCCGTGCCGTTGGCGCAGGCGACCGCCCGGGAGGCGCCGACCCGGGCGGCGAGCGCGGTTTCGAACGCCTCCACCATCGGGCCCTGCGTCAGGTAGTCGCTGCGCAGCACGGCGACGACGGCGGCGATGTCGTCGTCGTCGATGCTCTGGCGGCCGTAGGGCAGGAAGGGAGCACCGGCGGTCATGGCGTCCCGGCCAGCAGCGCGGTCAGCCGGTCGGCGTCCAGCCAGTCGGTGTTGGTGTCGGAGGCATAGCGGAAGCCGTCCGGCACCGGGCGGGCGCCGAGCTTCTCGTAGGACTCGTGGCTCCAGAAGGTGAAGGCGGGCTCGATGACGTAGCGGTCGGCCAGTTCGAAGGTCTGGCGGGAATCGTCCTCGGTGATCATCACCTCGTGCAGCTTCTCCCCGGGACGGATGCCGACCACCCGGTGCGGCAGGTGCGGCGCCATGGCGCGGGCCATGTCGACGATCCGCATGCTGGGGATCTTGGGCACGAAGATCTCCCCCCCCTGCATCAGGGCGAAGCTGGAGATGACGAACTCCACCCCGTGCTGAAGCGTGATCCAGAAGCGGGTCATGCGCGCGTCGGTGATCGGCAGCGTCTGCGCCCCGTCGTCGATCAGCTTGCGGAAGAACGGCAGGACCGACCCCCGCGACCCCACCACGTTGCCGTAGCGCACCACCGAGAAGCGGGTGCCCAGCGACCCGGTCAGGTTGTTGGCGGCGATGAAGATCTTGTCCGAGGCCAGCTTGGAGGCGCCGTAGAGATTGATGGGGTTGGCGGCCTTGTCGGTGGACAGGGCGACGACCTTGCGCACGCCGGTGTTCAGGGCGGCGCGCACCACGTTCTCCGCCCCGTAGACGTTGGTGTGGATGCACTCCATGGGGTTGTATTCGGCCGCCGGGACGTGCTTCAGGGCGGCGGCGTGGACGCACAGGTCCACGTCGCGCATCGCCATCTCCAGCCGCTCCCGGTCGCGCACGTCGCCGATGAAGAAGCGCAGCCGGCTGCCCCATTCCGGGCCGAGATGCTGCTGCATCTCGTACTGCTTGAACTCGTCGCGGGAGAAGATGATGACCCGGCGCGGCCGGGCGGCGGTCAGGATCGTCTCCACGAAGCGCCGTCCGAACGACCCGGTGCCGCCGGTGACCAGCACCGAAGCGCCGTCCAGTTCGGCCAGGGCGTCGCGGTGCCAATCGGCCGGCGCGCTGGCGAGTCGTTGCGACAGGGAGGCGGTGTTGCTGGTGGCGGGCAAGGGACGGGCCTCGGCTGGCGACGGATTCGAAAGGATTCGACCGTCCAGCCTACGTCGCAATGGCTAGCAGGTCGTTAATGCGCCATTTGGCCTCTACCCCGCCCGCGCCACCTCGGCGCGCCGGAACGTGACGGCCGGTTCCAGGCCGAAATCGACATGGCCGCCGGACGGCATGTCCGGCTCCACCTCGACGCGGAACATCACGGCGTCGATGACGCGGTGCAGGTACTGCCGCTCGCCGTAATGGCTGGCGGTGACGCCGCAGTTGGTCAGATAGGTGCCACCGAACAGGCGGCAGGTGAAGCGGAACGACACCTCGGCCACCGTGCCGGCGGGCACGTGCGGCTCGTACCGCGACAGCCGGTGCGATCCCTGGCCGCCCAGGGCATAGCCCTGCAGCGTGCGGAACACCATCAGCCACAGCACCTGGTCGGCGTCGGCGTCGAACGCCACGGCGTAGCGGAACACGTACTCCCGCCCGCGGCGCAACACGTTCACCCGCTCGCCCTCGGGCGTCTCGATGCGCGGGTCCAGGATGCGCGCGCCGTTGGGCGGATACTCCAGCCGGCCCTTGGAGACCAGGTTGGGATCGTAGAGGGCGGCGCCCTCGGCCGGGGCGGCGGCAACCGTGACCGCCCGCTCGGCCGACGCCGGCTCCGCCCGCTGCGCGGCCGCCGTGCCCTCGGCGGAGGCGTCCTCCATGGCCTGGATCTCAGCGATCTCCTGCAGCATGGCGTCCCGTTGCTCCATGGGCGCGTACAGGAGGCGCTGGTACTGGGTGATCACCGTCTTGGGCTTGCCCGACAGGATCAGGCGACCGCTGTCGAGCAGCAGGGCGCGATTGCAGAACTGGAGTACCGCCCCGGCGTCGTGGCTGACGAACAGCAGCGTGCCGCCCTGCTTCTGGAACTCCTTGATGCGGGCGAAGCACTTGGCCTGGAACGCCTCGTCGCCCACCGCCAGCGCCTCGTCGACGATCAGGATGTCGGGATCGACGCTGATGGCCAGGGAGAAGGCCAGGCGGATGTACATGCCGCTGGAGTAGACGCGCACGGGCTGGTCGATGAAGTCGCCGATGTCGGCGAAGGCGATGATCCGCTCGATGCGCGCGTCGATCTCCTCGCGCGTCAGGCCGATGATCGCCGCGTTCATGTAGACGTTCTCGCGGCCGGTGAAGTCGCCGTTGAAGCCGGCCCCCAGCTCCAGCAGCGCCGAGACGCGGCCGTGGATCTCGGCCCGTCCGGCGGTGGGGCGCAGGGTGCCGCTGAGGATCTGCAGCAGCGTCGATTTGCCCGACCCGTTGCGGCCGACCACCCCGACGGTCTCGCCGCGCCGCACCTCGAAATCGAGGCCGTCGAGCGCCACGACTTCCTTGTAATGGCGCGCGCCGTCGCGGGCGAAGCGCTGGCGCAACCGGTCCAGAGGCTGGTTGTAGAGCTGATGGCGCTTGGACAGGCCGCTGACGCGGATGGCGGTATCAGATGACATCGGCGAACGCCCGCTTCAGCCGCGCGAAGACGTAGTGGCCGACCCACGCCACCAGGAACGCCGCCGCGGCGTAGATGCCCAGGGCGGTCCAGTCGGGCAGCCCCCCCTCCAGCAGCACCTTGCGCGCTTCCACCACCGGCAGGGTCAGTGGGTTCAGCCACATCCAGGGACGCACCGCTTCGGGCAGGATCTCCAGCGGGTAGAGGATCGGTGCGGTGAACATCAATAGCGTCACCACCAGCCCGATCACCTGGCCGACGTCGCGCACGAACACGCCCAGCGCCGACAGAAGCCACACCAGGCCCGCCGTCAGCAGCGCCAGCGGCGCCACCACCAGCGGCAGCAGCAGGGCCGTGGCCGGAATCCCCTGAAGGCTCGCCAGGTGCCAGGCCACCAGCACCAGCACGCCGAAGGAGAACTGGATCAGCGCCGAGAAGGTCGCCGGCCAGGCCAGGATCTCCAGCGGGAAGACGAACTTCTTCACATAGTTGGGGTTGCCGAGGATCATCGTCGGGGCGCGCCCGATGCACTCGGCCAGCAGGCCGTGCAGCAGGATGCCGACGAACAGGGTCTGGGCGAAATCGACCGTATCGACCGGCGCCGCCGTGGCCACGCGCGGGCGGAACAGGAAGCCGAACAGGAAGGTGTAGATGCCCAGCATCAGCAGCGGCTGCACGAACGACCAGAGCACGCCGGCGACGGAGCCGCGGTAGCGCGCCGCCACCTCCCGCCGGGTCATCTGCGCGACCGGGAAGGCGTGGCGGACCAGCAGGCGGAAGGGACCGAGCGCGCTGTCCAGGAACCGGGGCGGCGGTGCGTCGGCGGAGATGACGATGGTGGGGTGCGAAGCGCTCACGGGACGTCAGCCGGGATACGGAAAGGGATCGGCCAGGTCGGCCAGCGTCGGCAGGCGGCGATCCTTGTCCGACAGGATCGCGTCACCCTCGTCCACCGGCCAGGGGATGCCCAGGGCCGGGTCGTTCCACAGGATGCCCCGGTCGTGCGCCGGGGCGTAGTAGTTGGTCACCTTGTAGATGATCTCGGTGTCCGGAGTGAGGGTGCAATAGCCGTGGGCGAAGCCGACCGGAACCAGGATCTGGTTCCATGCGCCGGCGCTGATCTCCGCCGCCACATGCTGCCCGTAGGTGGGGGAGCCCAGCCGGATGTCGACGGCGACGTCCAGGATGGCGCCCCGCACCACCCGCACCAGCTTGTCCTGGGCGAAGGGGTGCGTCTGGAAATGCAGGCCGCGGATGGTGCCCTTCTCCGCGGAATAGGCGTGGTTGTCCTGGACGAAATCCAGGTCGATGCCCAGTTCCGCCAGGCGCTGCTTGTTGTACGTCTCGGAGAAGAAGCCGCGCGAGTCGCCGAAACGGGCCGGCTTGAGGATCGCGATCTCCGGAATGGCAAGACGTTGGATGTCCATGGCGCATGACTTCGATCAGGAGACGGGGCGGGCGGAGTGTTGCCGGACCGGCGCCCCCCGCGTCAAGCCGTGCGTGCACGCCGTCGCCCGATTGCTGCCCCGTACGGGAGCGACCGCGAGGGCGGCGCGGGTGGACTCGGCGGGGCCGCCCCGCTAGGTTGGCCGCGCGCACCGGCCGGGGTTCGTCTCACCGGTGAGACATTCAGGGCATGTCCGATGAAGACGTTGCTGATCTACAGCCCCAAGGGCGGATCGGGGAAGAGCACGCTGGCCCGCAATCTGGCGGTGGCGGCGGTGCTGGACGGCGTGGCGGTGGCCACGCTCGACACCGACCCGCAGAAGAGCCTGTCGGAATGGTGGGACCGCCGCGACCCGGCACGGCCGGCCATCCGGCATTTCGTGGTGCCCATCGCCGAGGTGTCCGGCCCGCCCGAGCCCATCGACGGCATCGACCTGCTGATCGTCGACACCCCCACCGCGGTGGAGGTGTTTCCGCAGGCGATCAAGACGCTGCTGCTGGCCGCCGACATGATCCTGGTGCCGGCCAAGGCCACCATCGACGACGTCACCTCGACCGAGCGCGCCATGCGCTTCGCCCGCGGCTTCGGCAAGCCGGCGGCTTTCGTGCTCAACCAGGTCAAACCACGGGTGCTGGAGGTGCGCGACGCCCGCCGCCGCCTGGCCGGGGTGGCCGAGGTGTGTCCCGTGGACATCCCCGACCTGACCGAGTTCTTCCGCTCCGCGGCCCACGGGCTGGGGGTGCTGGAACTGCCGGACGGCCGCTCCGCACCGGATGTCGCCGCCCTGTGGCGATTCGCCGCAAGCCGGCTCGGCCTGACCGCGGCGGAGGCAGCCTGATGAAACTGGTTCCGGCAACCCGGGGCCGGGCGTCGCGCGACACCCGCTTCGACTCCATCGACACCCGCCTGGTGGACCTGTCCGACGCCGACGACTTCGCGGCGGAGATCGGCCGGCTGTGGACCGAGAGCCACGAACGCTTCGTCCTGATCGGCCAGTACCTGGAGCAGGCCAAGCGCAAACTGCCCCACGGCCGCTTCATCGCCATGATCGAGGAGCGCCTGCCCTTCGGGCGGGCGGTGGCGCACAAGCTGATGACCGCCGCGCGCGCCATCGAGAGCGGACTGGTCCCGCGGGAGATCGCGCCGCCGTCCTACTCCATGGTCTACGAGATCACGACCCTGAACGAGGCGGAGCGGACCGAGGCGGTGGCGACCGGCATCATCCGTCCCGACATGCGCCGGGCCGAACTGGTGGCGTTCAAGCGTCGCCGCCGCGCCGCGCCCTCCCCGTCCGGCCCCGACCTGGAGGCGGAGCGGGAGCGTCTGCTGGCGGAGCGTGCCCGCATCGACCGCCGCCTGGAGGAGATTGCGGCGCTGCTGGGACCGACCGCCGGCTTGCCCGGGGCGAACGCGGGTGACGACAGGGAGCCGTGATGGCACTATCCTTTCGATATCGTTCGGAAGGAGAGAGGTCGAACGCGATGGCGTCCATTACGGGAACGGCCGGCCCCGACACCCTCACGGGCACCGCGGGGGATGATGTGATCTTCGGTCTGGCAGGCAACGACGTCCTGTCGGGCGTGGGGGGCGCCGACACGCTGTACGGCGGTGACGGTGACGACACCCTGGTCGCCGGCCTTGGCGAGGACCTGCTGTTCGGTGATGCCGGCAACGACCTTCTGGACGCCGGCGACGGGTTCGACACCGTCCATGGCGGCGACGGCAACGACACGATTCTGGGCGACTCCGGCAACGACCACCTGTTCGGCGGGACCGGCAACGACCTCGTCAGCGGCGGCAGCGGCGACGACCTGATCGAGGGGGAGGCCGGCGACGACACCCTGTTCGGTGACGACGGCCACGACACGCTGCGCGCCGGTGACGGGGCGGACTCGGTCGAGGGCGGCGGCGGCAATGACATCATCTCCGGCGGCGGCGGCGATGACACGGCCCGCGGCGGAGCGGGGCACGACACCATCTACGGCGATGCCGGGAACGACCTGCTGGACGGCGGCGACGGTGACGACATCCTCGACGGCGGGGACGGCAGCGACACGCTGCTGGGCGGGACCGGAAGCGATACCCTGGCGGGTGGGCGGGAGGCCGACACCCTGTCGGGCGGCGATGGCGGCGACGTGCTGTACGGCAACCAGGGCGATGATCTGCTCAAGGGTGACGGCGACGACGACACGCTGTTCGGCGGCCAGGACCGTGACACCCTGTCGGGCGGAGACGGCAACGACGTGCTGTACGGCAACCTTCACGCCGATCTGCTGTACGGAGAGGCCGGCAACGACTGGCTGCACGGCGGCCAGGGCAACGACGTGGTCTATGGCGGCGAGGGCAACGATACCGTTCTCGGCGGGCAGGGTGACGACACCCTGTTCGGCGCCGCCGGCAACGATCTGCTGGGCGGCGGGCTCGGTGCCGACCGGTTCAACCTGATCGGCGCCACGGGGTATGACACCATCGAGGATTTCCGTTTCGCGGAGGGCGACCGCATGCAGGTCAGCGTCGGGGCCTCCTTCACCCTGTCGGATGGCGCGCGCGGGGTGGTGATCAACTTCACCGGTGGCTACAAGGTGGAACTGGTGGGCGTGGGTGCCGCCGAGGTGAGCGTGAGCTTTTTCGAATACTTCTGACCCGGGGCCGGTCCTGCGGCGCTCCGGCCGGTTGCGCCGGGGCGCCGGGCGCGCTAGCGTGCCGCATTGCGTCAACAGCGGCACCTCAGCGCATGCGCGTTCTCCTGCTTTCCCGCTACGCCCGTCTGGGGTCGTCGAGCCGGCTGCGGTATTACCAGTTCCTGCCGGAACTGGCGGAGCGCGGCATCGAGGTGGACGTGTCGCCGCTGCTCCCCGACGCCTATCTGGCCGCCCTGTACGAGAAGGGTGCCCGGCCGATGGAGCTGGCGGCGCGCTCCTACGTCACGCGCATCCTGAGCATGCTGACGATCCGTCGCTACGATCTGCTGTGGATCGAGAAGGAGTTGCTGCCCTGGCTGCCCTTCGGGATCGAGCGGATGCTGCTCGCCTGGGGACCGCCCTACGTCATCGACTATGACGATGCCTGGTTCCACGTCTACGACAGCCACCCCAGCGCGCTGGTGCGCGCGGCGCTGGGCACCAAGCTGGATCGCATCATGCGCGGCGCGGCGCTGGTGACCGTCGGCAACGCCTATCTGGCGGCGCGGGCGCTGGCGGCCGGCGCACGCCGGGTCGAGGTGTTCCCGACGGTGGTCAACCTGGCGCGCTATGGCGAGCCGTCGCCGGCGGACGTGGACGACCGGCTGACCGTCGGCTGGATCGGCTCCCCGGTCACCGCCCGTTACCTGGACCTGGTGCGCAGCCCGTTGCACCGGCTGTGCGGCGAGGGACAGATCCGCATCGTGCTGGTCGGCGCCAACGACAACTCCGTTCCCGACCTTGCGGCGGAGCGCCCCGGCTGGCGCGAGGACACCGAGGTCGAGGAGATCCGGGCCTTCGACGTCGGGATCATGCCGCTGTCCAACACGCGCTGGGAGCGCGGCAAGTGCGGTTACAAGCTGATCCAGTACATGGCGTGCGGCAAGCCGGTCATCGCATCGCCGGTGGGGGTCAATCGCGAGATCGTGGAGCACGGCGTCAACGGGTTCCTCGCCGAGACGCCGGAGGAATGGTATGAGGCGGTCGTGGCCCTGGGCCGCGACGCCGCCCTGCGCCGGACCATGGGGCTCGCCGGACGCCGCAAGGTCGAGCACGACTACTCGCTCCAGGGACTGCTGCCCCGCCTGGCGGCGGCGCTCGATGCCGCGGCGTCCTCCGCACGCCCCTGACCGCCCGGACGGGTCCCCCCCGGAATCACCCTTGCGGGCGCGCCCACCTCTTCCGATCATCCAACCGATCGGACCGTAAGGCGGAGCCGCGCATGGGCGGGGAGGAGATCGAGGCGCGCTGGATCATCCAGGCGCCCATGGAGATGCTGGAGGAGGCCCGCCGTCAGGCCGGGCTCGACCCCAACGCGGTCACGGCGGCCGACGCCCGGTCGCGGCGCTGGGAGATGGAGGGCCGCCTGGTCTTTCCCAGCTTCTTCTGCCCGGACTCGCCGGGCTGGCTGAAGGCGCTGGCGGCGCTGGCCCTGCGCGGCTGCCCGTTCCACATCATCCTGGAAGAGGTCCGGCCCGGTGACGGCGCCGACGATACGGTCGTCGGCATCACCCGCCTGTTCCCGCGCATGGACGAGGAGGTGCTGGACCTGCTGCGCCTCATCTCCGCCGCCGACGCCGAGCGGGTGGCCCGGATGAGCGACCGCATCGAGACGGCCTTCATCCGCCTGCGCGAGAGCGGCCCGCCGCCGGGGCTGTAGCGGCCGATGCCCCCTCCCTGTCCCGTCAGTCCAGCAGTTCCAGGCAACGGGCGATGATGCGGTCGAGCGCGTCGGACGGGCCGGCGGCGGCGAGACGGCGGGCCGTGGCGGCGGCGTTGTCGCGGAACGATCGCTCGGCCAGCAGGTGGGCCAGCGCCTCGGTCACGTGGCGCGGCTCGAACACGCCGCCGGAACGCATGGACACCGCCACCTTCAGGCGGCCGAGGGCGTTGGCGTTGCCCCGCTGCTCCTGGTGGCGCGGCACGATCAGTTGCGGGCGACCGAGGGCGAGCACCGTCTCCACCGTGCCCACGCCGCCGTGGTGGACGACGACCGCGGCCCGTTCCACCGCCTCGCGCATGGGCTGGGGCGTGTCGTGGATCACCAGGCCCTTGTCGCGGTACTCGCGCATCTGCGCCGGGGTTGCGTCGCGCAGGTAGATGCGGCCCTTCCGGCCGCTGGCCGCCAGGCCATCCAGGACCTTGCGCGTGTGCTGGTAGCCCAGCGACAGATAGCCGAAGTAATCCTCCTCCGGCGCGCGCTCCAGCGGTGCGGGCAGGGGCAGGAGGGGGCCGATGGCCGGTTCGCGCCGGCGGTCGCCGTAGAAGTCCAGTTCGGGCAGGGTCACCACGAACTGACCGGCACCGGCCAGGATCGCCGGCAGGTTGGGCGGGACGGGGCGTCCGTGGCGTTCCTGCACCGTGCGGACGGCGGCGACCAGCCGCTCCTCCGGCACCAGCGGCGGCCGGTCATGAAAGGTGGGCATGTGGTCAAGATGCCCCGGCGGCAGCACGAACCCGTCGCCGATGTTGATGACCGGCAGCCGGCCGAAGGCGGCGATGCACAGGGCGGGGGAATAGTCGGCGACGACCAGGCGGATATCCAGCAGGTCGAGCAGCGACTCCCAACCGGTGACCAGCGCATCCAGCCGCGGCGGATCGGCGAACCCGACCGCGGCGAGGATATCGCCGAAGCTCTGCATGCCGCCCGCGGTGTTGCCGGGGAGCGGCCGCGGGACGGCAAACGGCGCCTGGACCAGCCGGAACCCCTCGCGGTCCAGCACGGTGTGGGCGTTGTCGAGGCTGCGCATGGCGAACACGCAGTCGTGCCCTGCGTCCCGCAGCCGTCGGGCGATGGGAACCAGACGGGTGACGTGGCCGAACCCGTCCCCCAGTTCCCAGGCGAGCAGTACCCGTGCCATGCCGTGCGTCCTTCCCCTTGTCGTGGTTTCGGTGCCCGCGCGGGCGCCCTGGTGTGGCCGGCGATCAGCCGCGCGGCGCCGCGGCCATCGTGCGCAGGGCGGTGGCGACGCGGTCGATCACGCCGGCCCAGTCGCCGGGCCGGTCCTGACGGAACAGACGGGCGGTCGGGTACCATGGGCTGTCGTCGCGGCCGACCATCCAGCGCCAGTCCGGCGCGTGGTGCAGCACCACCCACAGGGGCCGCGCCAGCGCCCCCGCGAGATGGGCGGTGGAGGTGCAGGTGGAGATCACCAGATCGAGCTGAAGCATCGCCGACGCCGTGTCGCGGAAGTCGCCGATGCGGTCGGACAGGCGGACGATGTCCGACGGCGCACCCGCCAGGTCGGCCTCGCGCGGCCCTTTCTGAAGGCTGAAGAGCTGCACGCCCTCCACCCCCAGCAGCGGCAGGAAATGGGACAGCCGGGCGGAGCGGGCACGGTCGTTGGAGAACTGCGGGTTGCCGCCCCAAACGATGCCCACCTTCAGCCGGTCGGGGCGTGCCTCCGGAATGGCGAAGGGCGCCGTGCCGGCGGGCAGCGCCAGATAGGGCACGTCGGCCGGCAGATCGTCGAGCGTGGCGTGACCCAGGACATACGGTGCCGACAACAGCGGCAGATGGACGTCGAAGGCGGGCGGCGTGGCGAACCGGGGGATCATGACGTCGATCTCCGGCCGGCCGGCCAGCAGCGTCATCAGCGCGTCGTGGCACTCCAGCACGATCCGGCCGCCGCGCCCCCGGATCTCCGGCAGGTAGCGCAGGAACTGGAGAACGTCGCCCATGCCCTGTTCGGTGTGGATCAGCAGCGTCCGGCCGTCCAGGGACGACCCGTCCCACAGGGGTTGCGTGAAATCGCGGCGGCGGGACGGGAAGCCGGCGTACTTCCAGCGCCATTCGTACTCCGCGAAGCCCTCGCGGAAGTCGCCGCGGGCCAGCAACGCCAGCGACAGGTTCCAATGGAGCTGGGCGTTGCCGGGGTCGACCGCGGTGGCGCGGCGCACCATCCGGATGGCACCGTCCAGGTCGCCCGTCTCCTTGAGCAGGTTGGAGAAGTTGTAGAGCACGCTGGCGTTGCCCGGATCCTGCGCCAGGGCGGCGAGGTAGACGCGCCGTGCCTCGTCGAACGCGCCCTTACGGCGCAGCAAGGCGCCGACGTTGGCCAGCAGGGAGGCCGTCGGGCCGGCGATGGCGGCGCAGCGGCGGTAGGTCTCCAGGCTCTCGTCGTAGCGCTCCAGCCGCTGCAGGGCGTTGGCGAGGTTGATGAGAAGGTTATTGTTCTCCGGCTCCAGCTCCAGCGCGGCGCGCAGCACCCGCTCGGCCCGGGCGTCGTCGGCCAGTGCCTCCAGGCAGCGCGCCAGCGCCAGCGCGGCGGAGACATGGCCGGGCCGCAGGTTGACCGCCGCTTCCAGATGGCGAAGGGCGGCGGCCGGCTGCCGCCGGTCCAGCCGGTCGAGTCCGGCGAGAAGCTGCACCTCGGCGCTGCCCGGCGCCTCGCGCAGCGCGGCGTCGAGCCGTTCCCGGTACCAGCCCATGTCCTTCATCGCCGCACCGGCCCGCACGCACAGGGCGTGCACCCGGCCGGGCAGCGGCCGGCCGGTCGCCAGCAGCGATTCCACCCGCGCCCGTGCCCGCCGTGGCTGCCCCGCCTTCAGGTCGGCCTCGGCCAGACGCACGAGGATCCCGGCATCGCCGGGATGGGATGCCGCCGCCGTTTCGAGCATGCGGATGGCCTCCGCCACCCGGCGGTTCCGGACCAGGTGATCGGCGCGCAGGACGATGGCGGCAGGCGCCTCAGAGTTCGACGATTGCATACTTCTTCAGCCAGACGAGAGTGCGCAGCGTCAGGCGCCGCTGGGCCAGGGTCTGCGGTGCCAGAATGTCCCCCAGCGCCCGCGGTCCGGCTTCAAGCTCGGCCACCAGGCGGCGGATGACGTCGTGCGGCAGGATGGCCGCGGTGGCGAAGCTGTTGATGGTTCCCGCCAGCACCCGTTCCAGCGCCTGCCCGGGATCGGCGACGGCGATGCGGACCGTTTCGGTGCCGGCCAGGGTGCGTGTGGGATGGTGACGGAACATGGAGAACGGATCGGCGCGCAGGGGATTGCCGGGATCCGCCGCGGCGCGCGGGGCCGGCAGGGGGGCGGCCCGCCGGCGCTCCGCCAGGTCCGCCCACAGGGCCTGATAGGCGGCGATGACGTGCTTCCAGTCGAACACGTCGACGGCGCGCCGCCGGCCGGCGTCGCCCATGCGCCGGCGCAGGTCGCGATCGCCGGCCAGCCGCGCCAGCGCACCGGCGCACGCGGCGACGTCGACGGCGGTGGCAAGGCACGCGCCGCCGATGAAGCGGTCGTAGGTGTCGAGGCCGAGCGCATAACGCTCCGCCAGGTCGGCGCCGGCTCGCGGCGGCGGCAGCAGGGTGGGGATGGTGAAGCCCGTCTCGCCGTCGATCACCGTTTCGCGATAGCCGTCCCAGTCGCTGACGATGCACGGCAGCCCGGCGGCCATCGCTTCCACCGGGGTCAGGCCGAAGCTCTCCTGGATGTTGTCGGACAGCGAGACGAACAGGTCGGCGGCGAACCAGGAGGTGCGGGCCAGGGCGTGGTCCGCCCCGTCCAGCACATGCACGGGAACCGATGGGCAGAAGCGGGCGGCGGCCTCGCGGATCTCGCGCTCCACGCCGTCGTTGGGGAACTGGCCGACCAGCAGCAGGTGCAGCCGCCGGGGGGCTTCCAGCCGCGCCTGCGCCTGTTCGAACGCCATGAACATGGGCACCGGGTGGGCCTTGGCATGGAAGGACAGACGGCCGAAGAACAGGCCGGCGACGTCGTCCGGGCCGAGGCCCAGCCGAGACCGCAGCGCCGCGGCCGCCGCGTCCCCGGCGGCGTCGCGGTCGAAGGCGGCGGCGTCGACGCCGAGGGGGATCACGGGAAGCTGCGGGCGCAACGGCGGGCGGGCGCCGATCCGCTCCGCCAGATAGGCGGCATAGGACTCGATCACCTGAAGACAGGCCCGGCGCACCGACTGCGTGGTGCAGATCAGGGCGTCCCACTCCTGAACCGGCGCGGTGAGGAAGGAGCCGAGCGCGTCCATGGCGCGGTCGGAGGAGACGGTGTGGGTGACGCCGCACAGGCTGTAGGCCCGTTCGTCGACGCCGCGGCGCTGCCACGCATAGTCGGCCAGGCCGGGGCCGGGAACGAACAGGCAGCCCGGCTCCGCCAGCGCGGCCGGCCGGCTCGCGTGCAGCCAGCGCGTCTCGACCGGACGGCCCCGCCACGCCGCCAGCCGCCGGTGGAAATCCTCATAGGCCCCGCGGCTGCCGGTGTGGCAATAGAAAACCTCGCCCGCGGCGTGATCCGCCAGACCTTTCAGGAAGCCGGCGCCGGCGGCGTGGCGCCCCTTCACCTGAGCCTGAGACGCGTCGAAGCCTTCGGGGTGATAGAGCACCGCGGCGGTGGCGTGCGACGGGGCGGAAGCGGGGGCGGCGGGCTGGTCCATGGGAAGCGGGGGTCTCGTCGGGAAGGGCCGCAGGGCGCGATCGGCCGGTGCGCCCTTTTACCGAAACGGCCGTACGGGTGCGAGTGCTTTGGACGCTGCGCTACATCTCGCCGCCGGCACCGCCGCCGCCGAGCAGGGACACACCCTCGGCGGATTCCTCCACCGGGGCGACGTAGGTCCCGAAGGCTTCCAGCTTGCCCTTGGCCAGCGCCGCCAGCTCGGTCCACACGAAGCCATCCTTGCGCGGTTCGTAGCAGCGCTCCGCTATGCCGCGGGCGATGGCGGCGATGGCGTCGCCGTCGCGGCCGGTGATCTTGCGGAACACCCCTTCGTAATAGCCGCCGCGGTCGTCGCGGATTGAGGCGACGTCGTGGCATTCCCACAGCGGGTCCGGCGGGATTGCATCGCCCTCCCCCTCCGCGGGCACGGGCGGCCGTTCCGGCAGCCTGGCTTCCCAGGCCGTCGCCTCCGCTTCGGACTTGAACAACACGTAGACGGCGTAGAAGCTCTGGCGCGCCACGGCGAGGCCCTCCGGTCGATGGTCGGTGCGCCGGCGGTGTAGCGCGATTCCCCCGTCCGGGGGAAGCCCACAGGGTCGTCGGCCGTGCCACGGGGCAGCGACCGGAGAGGGAAATCAAGCCGCCTCTGATTTCCGTTTCCCGTCGCTGACCCCAATGATCTTGGGGACCGGGCTATGGTAGCATCGCGGTCACCGCAAACCCGGAGTCGCCATGACCAACCGCTTGCTCGACGAACTCGACGCCGCGCTGGGCGGCGGTGACGCCCCGGACCCCGTGCGGCCATCCGCCGCGGCGACGGGACGCAACGCCGTGTTCCTGGAAGGGGTCGATGCGGCGCTGCTGGCCGACGCCGCGGCCGGGCTGGGCCGGCTGGACGCCACGGTGGACCTGCTGCCGGAGCACCGGCGGCGCGGCTGGCTGGCGCGGCGCCATCTGCGCGAGGCCATGGCCTCGGCACGGCTGGACGGTGACATGGTGGACGTGGACGACCTGGTTCTCGCTGAACTTGATACGCTGCCGCGACCGGGCGATGTGGACCTGGGCGCCGGGCGCTGGATTCTCGGCATGCTGCGCGCCGCCGCCCGGCGCACGCCGCGCCAGCTGTTCACGCCGCGCCGCCTCGGCGCCTTCGCCCGGCTGCGCCTGAAGGGCGCCCCGCCGGACGACGAGCGGGTGCGCTGGCTGACCGGGCGCCTGGCCACGCCCGACGCGGTGCGCGCGGCGCTGGAGCGGGCGCTCGCCCCGCCGGGGTTGCGCGCCCTGGCCGAGCGGGCGCCGCCGGTGGGCGCGGCGGGGCTGCTGGCCCTGTGGCACGGTGCGGGGGCCGCCGACGCCGTGGCTGGGGCGCCGGGGCGCATCCTGGCGGAGGTGTGGCTGCGGCGCGGCGGCTGGCTGCGCCGGCCGGTGGCGGCGGTGGCCACGGGCTTCCTCGGCCACCGCGACCGCTACACCCCGGACGCCGGAGCGGCCTGGACGCGGAACCTGCTGGAGGCGCTGGTCCGCTCGGCCGATGAGGGGTTGCAACTTCAGCGTCGGCTCGATGCGGCGGAAGCGGCGATCCTGCTGGCCTGCCCGCCCCGGCGCGCCTCCAGCCTGCCGGCTCTGGCCGCCCTGCTGGCCGAGCGGCCGGCCCTGACGGCGGAGGACGCGGCCGCCGCCCTGTCCCTCACCGACCGCGCCGCCCGCGGCCTGCTGGGGCGGCTGGCCGACCGCGGCGTGGTGCGCGAGCTGACGGGGCGCAAGTCCTTCCGCGCCTTCGCCATCGCCCTGTAGCAGAGTGTCAACAGGTGATGCCGCCGTCCACCACCAGGGTCTGGCCGGTGATGTAGCCGGCGTCGTCGCCCATCAGGAAGGCGACGGCCGCCGCCACCTCCGCCGGCTCGGCGAGGCGGCCCAGCGGGGTGCGGTTGACGATCTGGGCGCGCTGACGCTCGTCCAGGGAGGCGGACAGATCGGTGGCGACATAGCCGGGGGCGACGCCGTTGACGGTGATCCGCCGCCGCCCGACCTCGCGGGCCAGGGCCCGGGTCATGCCGTCCAGGCCGGCCTTGCTGGCGGCGTAGGCGGCCAGCCCGGTGTAGCCGCGCAGGGCGACGATGGAGCTAACGGAGACGATGCGCCCGCCGGGCTTGCCGCGCAGCATACGGCGCAGGGCCAGCCGCGTCACCCGCAGGGCGCCCAGCAGGTTGACCTGAAGGAGATGGGCGGCGTCGACGGTGGGGAAGGTGGCCAGCACCCCTTCCCCGGCGATGCCGGTGTTGTTGACCAGGCCCCACAGGTCCTGCCCGTCCAGCCAGCCGGCGAGGTCGGCGAACAGCGCCTCCTCCGACGCCTCGTCGCCGATGGTGCAGGCGGTCCAGCGGAAGCGGGCGGGACCATGGGCCGCTTCCAGCCGGTCGACGGCGGGGCTGCGGCTGCGGCTGCAGGTGGCCACCCGCATGCCGTCGGCCAGCAGCCGTTCGACGATGGCAAGCCCGATGCCGCGGCTTCCTCCGGTGACGAGGACCGCGCGCGCGTTGAGGTCGGTCATGTCCGCGCCTTCTTCAGGGTGGCTCCCGTGCCCAGGGCGGGGACGAAGGTCACCAGCCGCGGCACCTCGTGATCCTGCAACAGGGCGCGCGCCCGCTCCAGCAGGGCGTGCCGCGCCGCCGCCTCGTCGGCGCCGGGGGCCAGCACCACCTCGGCCGCCACCAGCGCCCCGGTGATCGGGTTGCGGCGCCCGTACACGCGCACGTCCGCCACCATGGGCAGGTCCAGCAGCACCGCCTCCACCGTCTCGGGCCGCACCTTGGCGCCGCCGACGTTGATGACGCTGTCGGCGCGGCCGCGGAACAGCACGCGGTCCCCCACCCGCTCCACCGCATCGCCGGTGACGAGCCAGCCGCCGGCCGCCGCCGGGGTCTCCGCACCGGCCCCGGCGTAGCCGCGCATGGCGCGCGGGCTGCGCACCTCCAGCACGCCGTCCCGGATGCGCAGGGCGCAGCCGTCGACGCCGTCCTCCAGCCAGGCGGCGGGGAATCCGGCGCGGCCGTCCTTCACCGCGAACAGGGCGCCGGCCTCGGTGGAGGCGTAGATGTGGACGATGGCCGCGCCCGGCCAGGCCGCCGCCAGGCGGTCCAGCGTCCCCTGGTCCGCCGTTTCGCCGCCCAGCGTGATCCGCCGCAACGGCACCCGCGCCGCGTCCGGCCCCAGCGCCGTCAGGAAGGCGCGCCAGAACGTGGGAGTGCCGCTGGCGAAGCACGGGGCGTGGCGCACCGCCGCGGCGGTGAGGGCGGCCACGGTGCCGGCCGATGCCGCCACCAGCCCCGCGCCGGCGCAGAGCGCCGTCAGCAGCACCTGCAAGCCGGCGAAGGCGGCGGGATGGTAGGTGAGCAGCCAGCGCCGGTCCGCCGCCACCCGGACCGCGGGAATGCGGCCGAGCAGCGAGTCGAGGCTGTGGCGGGCCAGCTTCGGCGCGCCGGTGGTGCCGGAAGTGGCGATCCACACCTCGCCCCTCCCCGCCCCCGCCCCCGCCTGTGCTGCCGCGTCGGGGCCGCCCGCCTGTGGCGGGGTGTAGGCGTCGCCGTCGCCCAGCCGCGCGTCGGCGCCGAGTCCCTCCGGCACCGGGCCGCCGCGCAGCAGCACCGCGTCGGCTCCGACGCTCAGTGCGGCCAGCAGGCCGACCGCCGGCGTATCGACTTCAGCGCCGGCGATGACCAGGCGGCGGCAGCTGTCGCCGGCCAGCCGCTGCGCCAGCGCCGCCACGCGCTCCGCCAGCGCCGCCGGCGTGATCGTGCGGTCGTCGACCAGCAGGTCGCCGGCACCGTCGATCAAACGCCGGACGCGGGCGTCCATGGCGGCTCAGCCGGCCGGGTCGGCGTAGAGCGCGGCCAGTTCCCCGGCCGTGCGGAAGCTGACGAAGCCGTCGCGGAACGGGTCGCGGCCGGTGCGCTCCTCCAGCTCGACCACCACGGTGGCGAGGTCGAGCGAGTCGATGGGCAGGTCGCCGCCGAGCAGGGGCGCGTCGGCCGCAATGACCGGCGCCTCAAGCCCCTTGTCGCGGATGCGCGCGGCGAGGAGGTCGGCGACCAGGCGGAAGGAGTCGGCAGGGGTCATGGCAGGCTGGCGGGTCCCGGCGCGGCGGTTCTGGCCGCTCTGCTTCCCCCAATTCGCGCCCCCTGTCAACCGGCGCCGCGACCGCCGTCGTCACCATGTGCATCACGGAAGTTGACACCACCGTCACCCTGCCCGAAGGTGGCACCGTTCCCACCGATGGAGGAGCCCGATGCCGCGGGACATGACCGGCGACGAGCTGCGCAGCTACCGGGAGCAGCGCGGCATGAACCAACAGGCGCTGGTCACCTGGCTGAACGAGCGGCTGAACCGCCGCTACGACCGGGCGAAGGTGTCGCGCTGGGAAACCGGGGCGGAGCGCATTCCGCAGACGGTGGCGGCGGCGCTGAAGGACGGGACCGAGCCGTCGGGCATCCCGGCGGCGGCGTCGCGCGGCGCGCCCGTGGTCTTCTGCGCCGCCAACCAGAAGGGCGGGGTCGCCAAGACCACCACCTGCGTCAACGTCGCCTGGCTGCTGGCGCAGGCGGGCAGCCGGGTGCTGCTGGTGGACTGCGACCCGCAGGCCAACGCCACCGTGCACCTGGGGGTCGACCCGCACGAGCAGGAGCTGGCCAAGGCCACCCTGACCCACGCGCTGAAGTCGACACGCCCGATGCGGGAGTTCGTGGTGCCGGTGTGCGACGGCGCCTTCCATCTGCTGCCCGCCTCCATCTCCCTGGCCGCCACGGACCGGGAGCTGCTGCGCCAGCCCAACGGCACGCTGATCCTGCGTGCCAAGATCGGCCAGTTGGCCGGACATTACGACTACATCGTGCTGGACTGCCCGCCGCACCTGGGGGAGCTGACGGTGTCGGTGTTGAACGCGGCCGACCAGCTTCTCATCCCGACGCAGACGGAGTTGCTGTCGATGATGGGCATTCCGCAGCTTTTCGAGACGATCGCCGGCGTGCGGGAGCTGGTGAACCCCCGCCTGGGCGTCCTCGGCATCCTGCCCACCATGTACAGCCCGCGCCGGGTGCAGGACGAGCAGGTGATGACCGAACTGAGGGCGCTGGCGGAGTCGGAGAACCTGCGCCTGTTCTCCCCCGTCAAGCGGGCCGCCGACTACACCAAGAGCGTCATGGCCGGGCGCCCCGGCCTGGCCATCAACCCCAATTCGGCCGGAGCCGAAAGCTACCGGGAGATCGCCGAGGCGCTCCTGGACCTGGCCAAGGAAGGAGTGCGCCATGGCGCGTAAGCTGGACCTGTCCAACGCCGCCCAGTTCCGCAAGGCGTTGAACCGCGCCGCCACCACCGGCGGGGCCGGCGCCAACGCCGCCCTGTTCGGCCTGTCGAGCCGCCTGCGCTATCGCGAGATCCCGCTGGACCAGGTGGAGCCCAATCCCGACCAGCCGCGGCGCGACGCGCGCAACGCTGATGTTGAAACGCTGGCCGCCTCCATCGACCAGAAGGGGCTGTTGCAGCCCATCAACGTGCAGGAGGTGGCGCCCGATCGTTTTCGCATCGTCGCGGGGGAGCGGCGGTACTGGGCCTTCCGGTCGCTGGAGCGCGAGACCATCCCGGCGCTGATCATCGACACCGACGATCCGCAGGCGCTGGCGCTGCTGGAGAACGTCCAGCGGGTGGACCTGCACGCCATCGAACTGGCCGCATCGCTCGGCCGCCTGATCGAGGAGAAGGGGCTGGTGCAGGAGCAGGCGGCCGTCCTGATCGGCCGGTCCCAGGAGTATGTGGCCCGCCTGCTGGGCATCCTGAAGCTGCCGGCGGACATCCTCGACGCCGCCCCGTCGCGGCCGGAGGTGTCGGCGTCCGTGCTGATGGAGCTGGCCGAACTGGGCGACGAAGCGCTTCAGCGCGCCCTGTGGCAGCGCGCCGGCGACGGGCTGACGGTGCGCGAGGTGCGCCGGGCCAAGCAGGCGCGCCGCGCCGGCGCCGGGGATGCGGCCGAGCCGCCCGCCCTGCCCTACGACCCGCTGTTGCGCAACCTGCGCAAGACGGTGAGCCGGCTGCGGGCGCTGGACCGCGACGGTGTCCCGCTCGACGAATCCCGTCGCGACGAGCTGCGCAACCTGCGCGACGAGATCGACGCCATGCTCGGCGATTCCGGTTATTAGACGTCTAATGCCGGGTTCGGTACGTCTTGACGTCCGAACCCGGTGTCGGCCGCGACGGCGGCCGCGGCCCGATAGGGCCGAAGCCTGCGTGGCGTTTGAACGCAGCGGTCAGGATCTTCCTGACCGCGTAAGACGCAGCGGGGCCGGGCCGGCGATTAGACGTCTAATCGGCCTTGAGCCGGTGAGCGGCCCCTGCCATTGTCCGGCGCGCCATCCCGCCCATCCTCAGGGACGCCCGAAGACCATGGTTCGCGTCAAGCCCTCTCCGGCCAAACCCCGTGACCGCGCCGATGCCGCGACGCCGGAGGCGCTGCTCGCCCAAGCCGTGGCCCTCCACCGGGCCGGCCGGCTGGCCGAGGCGGAGAGCCTGTACCGCCGCGTGCTGGCGCGCCAGCCGGGGAACGTGGCGGTGCGGGCGAATCTGGGGGCGGCGCTGCGCGGGCAGGGACGGTCGGAAGCCGCCATCGCCTGCTACCGCAACGCGCTGATGATCGACCCCGCGACCGCCAGCGTGCACTACAACCTCGGCAACGCCCTGCGCGCCGCCGGCCGGCGGGAGGAAGCGACGGCCCGCCTGCGTGCCGCCGCCCGCGTGCAGCCCGACAACCCCGAGGCGCACAACAACCTGGGCCTCGCCCTGCGCGACGCGGGGGACGGGGAGGGGGCGGCGGGGGCCTTCCGCCGCGCCCTTGCCGTCCGGCCCGACCATCCCGAGGCGCTGAACAACCTGGGCCTGGCCCTTGGCGACGTCGGGCCTTCGGACGGCCGCGGCCCGGCGGCGTTCGCCCGGGCCGTCCGCCTGTGCCCCGACCGCCACGACCTGCGTTGCAACTTCGGCGTGGCGCTCCGCGAAGACGGCCGGCCGGCGGACTCGGCCGGCACCCTGCGGGTCGCCGTGGCGCTGCACCCCGACCTTGCCGGGGGCTGGTACAGCCTGGCCAACGCCTTGCGGGAAATGGACCGGCCGGCGGCGGCCGAGACGCCCTACCGCCGGGCCCTGCGGCTGGAGCCGGACCACGCCGACGCCCGGAACAACCTGGGCCTTGCCCTCACCGGGCTGGAGCGGCCGGCGGAGGCGGAAGCCGTCCTGCGCCGCGCCATTGCCCTGCGCCCCGATTACGCCGAGGCGTACAACAACCTCGGCGCCCCGTTGAAGGAGCGCGAGGACCCCGCCGCGGCCGCCGCGGCGTTCCGCCGGGCCATCGCGCTGCGGCCGGGGTTTCCCGAAGGGTGTATCAACCTCGGCGTGGCGCTGAAGGCGCTGGGTGACATCGACGGTGCCATGGACTGCTACCGCCGGGCCATCGGCGCCGACGGCGGTCCGCCCTACGCCCACTTCAACATGGGCAACGCCTGCCAGGCGCGCGGCGATCTGGAAGGCGCCATCGCCAGCTTCCGCCGGGCGGCGCAGCTCGACGGCGACTATGTGGATGCCCACTGGAACCTGTCGCTGGCCCTGCTGGCGCGCGGCGATTTCGCGCAGGGCTGGCCCATGTACGAATGGCGCTGGCGCAACAAGGGGACGCCGCCGCGCGGCTTCCCGCAGCCGCAATGGACCGGCGGGGACATCCGCGGCCGCACCATCCTGCTGCACGCCGAACAGGGGCTGGGGGACACCCTGCACTTCGTCCGTTACGCCCCGCTGGTGGCGGCGCGCGGCGCGCGGGTCGTGCTGGAAGTGCAGGCGCCGCTGGTCCGCCTGCTGGCGCCGCTGCGGGCGCAGGGGGTGGCGGCGATCCTGGCCAAGGGCGATCCCCTGCCCGACTTCGACGTGCATTGCCCCCTGCTCAGCCTGCCGCTGGCGTTCGGGACGCGGCTGGACAGCGTCCCCGCTTCCATCCCCTACCTGCACCCGCCCGACGCTGAAGTTGAAACGTGGCGCCACCGCCTGGCGCAGGACGGGGCCGGCGCGCTGCGCGTCGGTCTGGTCTGGGCCGGCAACCCGCGCAAGGACGTGCCGGGGGCCAACGCCGTGGACCGGCTGCGCTCCATCACGCTGGGCCAGCTCGCCCCCCTGGCGGGCACGCCGGGCGTGCGCTTCTACAGCCTCCAGAAGGGCGACGAGGCGGCGGCCCAGGCCAAGGCGCCGCCGCCGGGCCTGGATCTGGTGGACCGGATGGACGCCGTGGGCGACTTCGCGGACACTGCCGCCTTGATCAGCCATCTGGACCTGGTCGTCGGGGTGGACACGTCGGTTGTCCATCTCGCCGGCGGCATGGGCAAGCCGGTGTGGGTGCTGTCGCGCTTCGACGGCTGCTGGCGCTGGCTGAGCGGGCGCGACGACAGCCCCTGGTACCCGACGCTGCGCCTGTACCGGCAGGAGGCGCCGTCCGACTGGACGCCGGTGATCGCCCGGCTGGCCGCCGATCTGCGGGCATGGGCCTCCACCCGCACGGCGTGACAAATCCGGTGGTGATGCGGTTGATGGTGGCAGCAACGCCCGCGACACCATCGCAGGAGGAGCGCCATGCGCACCCGTATCATCGCGTTTACCGCCGCCGCCGCGTTTATCGCCGCGCCGGCCTATGCCGCCGATCCATCCGCCGCCATGCCGCCCGCCGCCGCACCGTCCGCCGATGCGCGGTCCGCCAGCCCGGTGGGTGACGTTCCCGACGTGGCTACGGTGCCGTCCGCCGATCGGGTGCGGACGGAGGACCTGATCGGCCGCACCGTCGTCGGCCAGGACAGCCAGCGGCTGGGGACGGTGTCGGACGTGCTGGCCGACGAGGGCGGCAACGCCCGCATCCTGGTCGTCGACCTGGACGACGCCATCGCCGGCGGCCGGGAGGTCGGTGTCGACATCAGCGAGGGCCGGGTCGCCCTGCACCCCCACTGGATCGCCGTTGAAGGGCTGTCGAGCGCGGATGTCGCCGCCCTGCCGGACGTCGCCGCCGATGCCGGTTCCGACGGCTTCGGCCGCGTGTCGGAGGGGGCCAACCAGTGGCCGGCCGGCCTGGCCCCCCTGCCCGGCTGGTTCGCCGAACCGCAGCCGGACATGCAATGACCGGGGTGGCGTGACGCAGCACTTCCCCCGTCCGCAAAAGGACACCGCACAAGGCGGTTGCGCCGCGACCGCCGGTGTGCACCATGCCTTTCGTCGGACAAGGAGGAAGACATGCGTCGCCCGTTCGCGGCTGCTTTCGCCGCCCTCGCCGCCGCCGTCCTGATCGCCGCCGGCGGGCCGGCGGCGGCCGAGCCGCGCTTTGCGCTGCCCATCGACTGCGATCCCGGCGTGACCTGCTGGATCCAGAATTACGTGGACCAGGACCCCGGGCCGGGGCGCGCCGATCACACCTGCGGACAGCTCAGCTACGACGGCCACAAAGGTACGGACTTCCGCATCGCCGACATCCCCGCCATGGAAAAGGGCGTGCCCGTGCTGGCTGCCGCCGCCGGCACGGTGCGCGCCATCCGCGACGGCATGGACGACGTCAGCATCCGGGTCATCGGCCGCGAGGCGCTGCAGGGCCGCGACGCCGGCAACAGCGTCGTCGTCGTCCACGGCGACGGCTGGGAAACCCAGTACGCCCACCTGAAGCGCGGCAGCGTGCGGGTGAAGCCGGGCGAGACGGTGGAGGCGGGGCAGGTGCTGGGGCTGGTCGGCCTGTCCGGCTTCACGGAGTTCCCGCACGTCCATTTCGAGGCGCGCAAGGACGGCACGCCCGTCGATCCCTTCGTCGGCACCGACGACCCGCCGGGCTGCGAGGGGCCGCGCAACCCCCTGTGGACCGCCGAGGCGGAGCAGCGGCTGGCCTACCGCCCGACGGCCGGCCTGGTGATGGGGTTCGCCGCGTCCCCGCCAAAGGCGGACGAGGCGCGCGCGGGGACGCTGGCCGGGCCGGATCTGCCGCGCGACGGTGCCGCTCTGCTGCTGTGGGCCGACGTCATGGGGGCGCACGCCGGCGACGAACAGCGCTTCCGCGTCACCGGTCCCGACGGCGGCACGGTCATCGACCACCGCGACACGCTCAAGGACAGCCGCGTCGCCTGGTTCGCTTTCGCCGGCCGCAAGACGCCGCCCGGCGGATGGCCGGCCGGCACCTACACCGGCCGCTACACGCTGATGCGCAACGGCACGGCGGTGGTCGAGATGCGGCGCGACGTCACGGTGCGGTAGGGAAGGGAACGCAGTCGATCATGGCGACCGTGCTGGTCACCGGCGGGGCCGGGTACATCGGCAGCCACGCCTGCAAGGCGCTGGCCCGGGCGGGGCATCATCCCGTCGTGTTCGACGACCTGTCGCGGGGCTGGCGCGACGCCGTGCGCTGGGGTCCCCTGGAGGTGGGGGACGTCCGCGATCCCGCGGCCCTGGATGCCGCCTTCCGGCGCCACCGGCCCGGCTGCGTGATGCATTTCGCCGCCCTCACCGCCGTCGGCGAATCGGTCGTCGACCCCGCGGCCTATTACGGCACCAATGTGGGCGGCACGCTGGCCCTCCTGGACGCCATGCGCCGCCACGAGGTGCCCTGCCTGGTGTTTTCGAGCACCTGCGCGATCTACGGCCTGCCCGGCCGCGTCCCCATGGACGAGGACACGCCGGCGGCGCCCATCAACCCCTACGGCGCCGGCAAGTGGATGGTGGAGCGGCTGCTGGCCGACTACGCCGCCGCCTACGGCCTGCGCACCCTGGCGCTGCGCTACTTCAACGCCGCCGGCGCCGACCCCGAGGGCGACATCGGCGAGCGGCACGAGCCGGAAACCCACGCCGTGCCCCTGGCCATCCTGGCGGCGCTGGGCCGGCGGGACCGCTTCCGCGTGCTGGGAACGGATTATCCCACCCCGGACGGCACGGCGGTGCGCGACTACGTCCATGTGGACGATCTGGCGGCGGCCCATGTGCTGGCGGCGGAGCGGCTGATGGCGGGCGGGGCGGGGGGCGCCTTCAACCTGGGCACCGGCCGCGGCACCTCGGTCCTGGATCTGCTGCGCGCGGTGGAGCGCGTCGCCGGCCGGCCGGTTCCGGTGGAATTCGCCCCCCGCCGCCCCGGCGACGCCCCGGTGCTGGTGGCCGCCGCCGAGCGCGTGCGCGACGCGCTGGGCTGGCGGCCCTCCTGCACCTCCATCGACGCCATCGTCGAAACCGCCTGGCACTGGCACCGGCGGACCTGACGCCGCGGCGTCCGGCCCGCCGTGCCGCGGGCGGTCATTGCCGTGCGGACACCGCATCGCGGCGGCGCCACAGCATCTTCTCGACCTCCAGCACCGCGAACAGCAGAACCCCGGCCCCCAGCACCGGCAGCAGCAGAGCGGGCTCCAGCGGCCGGGTGGCGAACAGGGTCTCCATGAAGGGGGTGTAGGTGAAGAACAGTTGGAGCACGACCACCGTCGCCACCGCCATCAGGACGGGCCGCGTGCCCTTCACGCCCCGCAGCGTCAGCGACGGCGCCCGCAGGTAGCGGACGCTGAACAGGTAGAACACCTCCATCGCCACCAGCGTGTTGACGGCCACGGTGCGCGCCGTGTCCACGTCGGCGCCGTGCCACAGTGCCCATTCGAACATGCCGAAGATGCCGGCGGTCATCAGCAGCGAGACGAAGGCGATCCGCCACACCAGGAAGCGCGACAGCAGCGGTTCGTCGCCGGGGCGCGGCGGGCGGTTCATCACGTCGCGCTCCGCGGGCTCGAACGCCAGCGCCAGCGCCAGGCCGATGGAGCTGACCATGTTGACCCACAGGATCTGCAACGGCGTGATCGGCAGCGTCAGTCCGGCCATGATGGCGATGATGACGCTGATGGACTCGCCACCGTTGATCGGCAGCAGGAAGGTGATGGCCTTCTTCAGGTTGTCGTAGACCGTCCGCCCCTCGCGCACCGCCCGGGCGATGGACGCGAAATTGTCGTCGGTCAGGACCATCTCGGCCACCTCCTTGGCGGCCTCGGTGCCCTTGTGCCCCATGGCGACGCCGACATCGGCGCGCTTGAGCGCCGGGGCATCGTTGACGCCGTCGCCGGTCATGGCGACGATGTAGCCGCGCCCCTGCAACGCCTGCACCAGGCGCAGCTTGTGCTCCGGGCTGGCGCGGGCGAAGACGTCGATGTCGGGAGCCAGGCGGGCCAGCTCCTCATCGCTCAGCGCCTCGATCTCCGGCCCGGTCAGCGCCGCCCCCGCGTTTTGCAGGCCGAGCTGGGCGGCGATGGCGCGGGCGGTGACGGCGTGGTCGCCGGTGATCATCTTGACGCGGATGCCGGCGGTCCGGCACGCCTGCACGGCCTCCACCGCCTCCGTGCGCGGCGGGTCGATCAGGCCGACCAGGCCCAGCAGCACCAGCCCGCCGTCCACGTCGGCGAAGGTCAGGGCGTGACGGTCCGGGGCGGCGGACCGCACGGCCACGGCCAGAACCCGCTGCCCGTCGGCCGCCATCTCCTCGACGCCGGCCTGCCAGGCGGCGGCGTCGATCGGGCGGTCGCCGTCGGCCCCCCGCTCGGCCGTGCACATGGCCAGGATGCGTTCCGGCGCGCCCTTGACGCAGATGACGCCGCGGCCTTCGTGGTCGTGGTGCAGGGTGGCCATGAAGCGGTGTTCGGATTCGAACGGGATCAGGTCGGTGCGCGGCAGGCGCCGCGCCTCGCCGGCCGGGTCGAGCCCGGCCTTGCGGGCCAGCACCAGGAGCGCCCCCTCCATGGGGTCGCCCTCGACGGTCCAGCCGCCGTCGGTCTCGCGCAGGGCGGCGTCGTTGCACAGCGCGCCGGCCCGCGCCAGGTCCACCAGCACCGGCACGTCCGCCGCCGGCCGCTCCCGCCCGGCGGCGGAGAAGCCGCCGCGCGGCTCATAGCCGACGCCGTCCACCGCAACCGTCTCGCCGCCCGTCCGCACCGTGCGCACGGTCATCTCGTTGCGGGTCAGGGTGCCGGTCTTGTCGGTGCAGATGATCGACACGGACCCCAGGGTTTCCACCGCCGGCAGGCGGCGGATGATGGCGTTGCGCCGCGCCATGCGCTGCACGCCGATGGCCAGCGTGATGGTCAGGATGGCCGGCAGCCCCTCGGGGATGGCGGCGACCGCCAGACTGACCACGGCCATGAACAGTTCGGCCATGCCGTAGCCGTGCACCAGCACGCCGAAGCCGAAGACCAGCGTGGCGATGGCGAGGATGACGGCGGTCAGCGTGCGGGCGAATCCCGCCATCTGCCGCAGCAGCGGCGTCTCCATGCCTTCCAGGCGGGACATCATGCCGCTGATGCGGCCGATCTCGGTCGCCGGGCCGGTGGCCACCACGATGCCGCGTCCCTGGCCATGGGTGACCAGGGTGCCGGAGAACGCCATGGCGGTGCGGTCGCCCAGGGGTGCGTCGGCGGCGACCGGATCGGGTCCCTTGCCGACGGGCACGGATTCCCCGGTCAGCGCCGCCTCCTGGACGTGCAGGTTCCGGCACCACGTCAGCCGCAGATCGGCCGGCACCTTGTCGCCCGCCTCCAGCAGCACCAGGTCGCCGGGCACCAGGTCGGCCGCCGGGACCGCCATGCGGTGCCCGTCGCGCAGCACGGTGGCGTTGGCCGACAGCATGTGGCGGATGGCGTCCAGCGCCTGCTCCGCCTTGCCTTCCTGGATGAAGCCGATGGTGGCGTTGAGCACGCACACCGCCAGGATCACCCCGGAATCGATCCAGTGGCCGAGCACGGCGGTGACCGTCGCGGCAACCAGCAGGACCTGGATCAGCAGGTTGTTGAACTGGGCCAGAAATCGCAGCAGCGGCCCGCGGCCGACCGGCGGCGGCAGGCTGTTGGGGCCGTGGCGCAGCAGGCGCTCCCGCGCCTCGCGCTCGGTCAGGCCGTCGGAACCGGCCCCCAGCAGGGTCGCCGTCTGCGCGGCGGACAGGACGTGCCACGCCGGCACGTCGGATGCGGGAGCGGACGCGGCATCCCGCCCGCTTCCATCCGTCTTGGTCTTTTCCAGGAGCATGTCACCACCTCCCGTGTCTGTCGGTCGTAGCACCCGTACCCGTGCGGTCGCCCGCGGGTCAGCCGTTCGACGGCTCGCGGTTGGCGCGGGCGTTGAGGAAACTCTCCAGGTCGCGCACGGCGACCCGCCATTCGCGGCCGAACCGGATGGCGCGGAGATCCTTGGCGTGGATCCACTCGCGCACCGTCTCCTCGGAAATCCTGAGGACGGCGGCCACCTCGTGAACCGTCATGAGGGGCTTGCTGAGCATGGCTGGCACCCGCTTGCAGGGGATGAGCGGGAAATATCATGCCATGACCCGGTTCTGCGCGATTTGACGGGGATCAATGCACGGACCGGGGGAACCGGTTAGGCTGTCGCGACCCTTCCGCACCCCGGTTGCACCGCGCAACGCTGCCCGCGTACACTCCCGCCATACCCGACCGTTCGCGTGGGACCATGCGCCTCATCCACACCGCCGACTGGCATCTCGGGCAGACGCTGCACGGCGTCGCCCGCACCTACGAGCACGGGCTGTTCCTCGACTGGCTGCTGGACCGCATCGGGGAGCACGCGGTGGACGCGCTGGTGATCGCCGGCGACGTGTTCGACGGGCAGAACCCGCCGATCCCGGCGCTGGCCCGGTTCTACCGCTTCGTGGCGCAGGCCAAGCGGCGCTTTCCCGACCTGGACGTGGTGGTGCTGGCCGGCAACCACGACAGCGGCAGCCGGCTGGAGGCGCCGTCGCCCCTGCTGACGGAGCTGGGCGTTCATGTGGTGGGCGGTCCGGCGCTGGACGCCGACGGCACCTTCCGGGCGGAGCGGGCGGTGCTGCCCCTGCGCGGTCCCAACGGGACGGTGGCGGCGCGCTGCGTTGCCGTTCCCTTCCTGCGCCCGGCCGACCTGCCGCCGGTGGAGGAGGGGGAGGGCGGGGCGGACCCCGACCCGCTGGTCGAGGGGGTGCGCCGCCTCTACGCCGCCGCGGCGGAGGCCGGGCGGGCGGCGCTGGGTCCGGGCGAGGCGCTGATCCTGACCGGTCACTGCTACATGCACGGCGGCGCCCTGTCGGAGCTGAGCGAGCGCAAGATCCTCGGCGGCAACCTGCACGCCCTGCCGGCCGACATCTTCCCCGCCGACGCGGCTTATGTGGCGCTGGGCCACCTGCACCGGGCCCAGTGCGTGGGCGGGCGGGAGTGCGTGCGCTACAGCGGCTCCCCCATTCCGCTGGCGCTGGACGAGGAACCCTATCCCCACCAGGTGGTCCTGGCGGAGTTCGCCGGGGGCCGGCTGGCCGATTGGCGCGCCCTGGCCGTGCCGCGGGCGGTGGCCATCCGCCGCATTCCCGGCCACGGCCGCTTCGCCCCGCCGGAGGAGGCGCTGGCGGCGGTGCGCGCGCTGGCCCTCGACGACACGCTGCCGCCCGACGCCTGGCCCTTCCTGGAGGTGTCGGTCGAACTGCCCGAACCCCGCCCCGGCCTGCGCGAGGAGGTGGAGGCGGCGGTGCAGGGCCGGCCGGTCCGCCTGCTGAAGCTGGCGGTGCGGCTGACCGGCAGCGGGGCGACGCTGGCCGAAAGCCTGCCGGGCATCGACCTGGCCAGCCTTCAGCCCGAAGATGTGTTCCGCCGAGCCTATCAAAAGCTGCATGAGGGGGAGCCCGACCCGGCCCTGCTCGCGGCCTTTCATGAGCTGCTGGAGACGGTGCAGGGGGACGCGGCCTGATGAGGATCCTTGCCATCCGCGGCTGCAACCTCGCCAGCCTCGACGGGCCGTTCGCGGTGGAGCTGGACCGCGCGCCGCTGCGCCGCGCCGGCCTGTTCGCCATCACCGGCCCGACCGGGGCGGGCAAGAGCACCATCCTGGACGCCCTGTGCCTGGCCCTGTTCGACACCATGCCGCGGCTGCCGGACGGGCAGGGGGTGGTGATGGGCCGCGACGGCGATCCCGACGCCCTGCGCTCCACCGACGTGCGGGCGGTGCTGCGCCGCGGCGCCGCGTCGGGCTGGGCCGAGGTGGACTTCGTCGGGGTGGACGGCGTCGCCTACCGGGCGCGCTGGTCGGTGCGCCGCGCCAGCCTGAAGGCGCGCGGCCGTTTGCAGAAGCAGGAGATGACCCTGACCACGCCGGACGGGCGGGTGTGCTGCGCCGACGGCAAGACCCGGGTGCTGGAGGAGATCCGCGCCCGCCTCGGCCTCAGCTTCGACCAGTTCCGCCGGTCCGTCCTGCTGGCCCAGGGTGATTTCGCCACCTTCCTGAAGGCGCCGGCGCGCGAGCGCTCGGCCCTGCTGGAGCTGCTGACGGGCACCGAGATCTACTCCCGCCTGTCGATCGCCGCGCACGAGCGCTGCACCGCCGAGCAGCGGGAGCTGGACCTGCTGGAGGCGCAGCGCGGCGCCGTGGCGGTGCTGGACGACGCCGGGCGCGCCGCCCTGGAGGCGGAGGCCGGCGCCGCCCGCACCGCGGTCGCCATGGCCGAAGCGGCGGCGGAGGCGGCCCGCCGGGTCGTCCACTGGCACCGGCGCGACGCCCAGCTCGCCGCGGCCGAGCGGGAGGCGCAGGACGGCGTCGCCGCGGCGCAGGCGGCGTGGGCGGACGCCGCACCGCGCCGGCAGGCTGCGGAGGCGGTGCGGATCGCCCTGCCGCTGCGCCCGCTGATCGACACCGCCGACCGCTGCGCGGCGGACGCTGCCGCGGCCGTCGCCGACGAGGCCCGGGCTGCGGAGGCGCTGACCGCCGCGCTGGCTGCCGTGGCGGCGGCCGACGAGGGGCATGCCGGGGCCCGCGCCGCCTTCGAACGGGTGTGCCGTGACCTGGCCGAAGCCGAACCGGCGCTGGAACGCGCCGCGGCGCTGGACGGACAGATCGACACGCTCGCCGGGGAACACGCGGCCGCCGCCGCCGACCTGGAGGAGGCGGTCCACCGCCGCGCCGGGCGGGAGGCCGAGCGCGCCGCCTGCGCCGCCGCCGCCGCCGATCTGCGGACCGAGGCGGCCCGTCTCGACCAATGGCTCACCGCCAACGCGGCGCTCGCCCCGGTCGCCGACCAGTGGGAGCGCTGGGACGCCGTTCTGGCCCGCTGCGCGGAGGCGCGCAGGGCGGCGGTCGCCGGCGAGGCGACCGTGCGCCGCCACGCCGACGGGGTGGCCGCCCTGGAGGCCGGGCGCGCCGCCCGCGACGCCGACCGGGACGCCGCCCTGGCGGCCCGCGACGCGGCCGCCGCCGCGCTCGCCGCCGTGCAGGGGGAGACGGTCCCGGCCTTCGACGCGCTGAGCCGCCGCCGCACCGCCCTGACGCGGGAGCGGGAGGCGCTGGCCGTCCTGGCCGGCCTGGCGGATGCCGCCGCCCGGGTGTCCCGCGACCTTGCCGCCGCGGCGCAGGAGCGGGCGCAGCAGGCCGCCGCCGCCGAGACGGAGGACGCGGCGGCGGCTGCTGCCGGGGCCGGGCTGGCCCGCGACCAGGCGGCGCTGGGCGAGGCCGAGGCGACGCTGCACCGCCTGCACGTGGCGCGGCGCGAGGACGTGGCGACGCTGCGCGCCCAGCTCACGCCCGGGGACCCGTGCCCGGTGTGCGGCGGCACCGACCACCCCTGGGCCGAAGGGGGCGGGGCGCTGGCCCGTCTCGCCGACGACCAGGCGGAGCGGGTGGCGGAACTGCGCCGCGCGGTCAACGCCGGGGTCCGGGCCCATGGCGGGCACGAGGCGGCCGCCCGCGCCGCCCGCGCCCGCGTCGCCGTTCTCGACGCCCGCATCGGCGACCTGGCGGGTGAGCGCGACGCCCTGGGGACGCGCTGGACCGCGGCGCTCGGCGGGCGCCCCTTCGCCGCGACGCCGTGGGGCGACGGCGCCGCCGCATCCCCGGCGGCGTCCCTGGCCGATGCCCTGGCGGCGGTCGACGCGGAGTTGGATGAGGTGGCGCGGGACGAGCGGCGGGCGCTGGACCACCGCGACCGGCTGGACACGGCGGTCAAGACGCACCGGGAGCGCGAGACGGCCTGCGCCGCCGCCGCGGAAGCGGCCGAGGAGGCGCGCCGCCGCCTCGACGCCGCCCGCCACGACCACGCCCTGGCCGCCGCGGCCCACCGGCGGGCGGAACAGGACGTGGCGGAGGCGCTCGCCGAACTGGCAACGCCCTTCGCCGGGATACCCCGCTGGCAGGATGCCCTGACGCGCGGGCCGGAGGCATTCCGGAGCGGCTACGCCGACCGCGCCGCCGCCTTCCTGCGCAACCGCGAGGCGCTGGCCGGCCGGCTGCGCCAGGCCGGCGAGCAGGAGGCGCGCACCGCCGCCAAGGAGGCCGAGGTCGAGACGGCGGCCGGGGCGGAGGAGCGGGCGCGGCTGCGCGCCGACGGCCTGGCGGCCCGCCTGGCGGCGTTGCGCGGCGAGCGCGCCGGCGTGCTGGACGGCCGCCCCGTGGCGGTGGTGAAGCGGGAACTGACCGAGGCGCGCCAGACGGCGGAACAGCGTCTGGAGCGGGCGACCCACCTCCGGCAGGAGGCGGCCACCCGCCGCTCGGCGGCGGAGCAGGAGCGGGCGACCCGGGCCGAAACGGCCCGCCGCTGCGCCGCCGCCGCGGCGGCGGCCGTGGCGGCGCTGGAAGACCGCGCCGCGGGCTGCGGCCTGACGGCGGCGGAGGCACGCCGCCGCCTGGCCCGCGACGACGCCTGGCTGGCGGCGGAAGAGGGGGCGCTGGCCGCCCTCGACACGGCGCGGCGCGAGGCGGCGGTGCGCCTGGCCGAACGGCAACGCCTGCGCGCCGAGCACGCGGCCGAGCATCCGGACGCCGCCGGCGCCGCTGCCGCCGGGGACGGCGATGCCCCGGCCGCCGAAGCGGCCCTGGCGGCGGCGGGGGAGGCGCTGGAGACGGCGCGCGCCCGCGCGGCGGAGCTGACGGCGCGGCTGCGGGCCGATGCCGACGGCCGCGACCGTCTCGCCGCCATGGCCGGGGAGCTGGAGCGCCGGCGCGCCTCCCACGCGGTGTGGGCGGCGCTCAACGGGGTGATCGGCTCCCACAACGGGCAGAAGTTCCGCAACTTCGCCCAGAGCCTCAGCCTCGACGTGCTGCTGGGGCACGCCAACCGCTACCTCGATGATCTCGCGCGCCGCTACCGGCTGGAACGGGTGGCCGGCGCCGACCTGGAGATCCAGGTGGTCGACCGCGAGATGGGGGACGAGGTGCGCGGCGTCCACAGCCTGTCGGGCGGCGAGATGTTCCTGGTGTCGCTGGCCCTGGCGCTGGGGCTGTCGTCCATGGCGGCGGGGGCCGGGGCGGGCGGCATCGCCACCCTGTTCATCGACGAGGGGTTCGGCAGCCTCGACCCCGACAGCCTGGACGTCGCCCTGTCGTGCCTGGAGGCGTTGCAGGCGTCGGGCCGGCAGGTGGGCGTCATCAGCCACGTCCCGGCCATGGTCGACCGCATCGGCACCCGCGTGCGGGTCACCCCGCTGGGCGGCGGCCGCAGCGCCGTGGCGGTGTCCTCAGCCGGAATGGCGGGCGGCGGAACGGCGGCAGCCGGTGCGTGGGTCGAGGACGCCGTCCCGTGCTTGCCCCCGGGGCCGGTGCCCGCGTAAGGTCGCGCCTCCAACGGGACTGATACCGGGTTCGGTACGTCTTGACGTCCGAACCCGGTATCGGCCGCGACGGCGGCCGCGGCCCGATAGGGCCGAAGCCTGCGTGGCGTTTGAACGCAGCGGTCAGGATCTTCCTGACCGCGTATGACAGCAAGGACGCGGGGCATGAAGTACGCCATCATCCCGGTGACGCCGTTCCAGCAGAACTGCACCATCCTGTGGTCCGAGGCGACCATGACCGGGGCCGTGGTGGATCCCGGGGGCGACATCGACCGCATCGTGCGGGCGGTGGAGCGGGCCGGCGTCACTCTGGAGAAGATCCTGGCGACCCACGGCCACGTGGACCATGTGGGCGGGGTGGCCGAGCTGGCCCGGCGCCTGTCCCTGCCCGTCGAAGGCCCCCACCCCGAGGACCGCTTCCTGCTGGACGGCATGGAGCGGCAGTGCCTGATGTTCGGCTTCCCGGTGACGCAGGGCTTCACGCCCGACCGCTGGCTGGCCGACGGCGACACGGTGACCGTCGCCGGGGAGACGCTGGCGGTTCTCCACTGCCCCGGCCACACGCCGGGCCACGTGGTCTTCCACCACGCCCCGTCGAAGCTGGCGGTGGTCGGCGACGTGCTGTTCCAGGGCTCCATCGGCCGCACCGACTTCCCCCGCGGCGACCACGCGGCGCTGCTGGAGTCCATCCACACCAAGCTGCTGCCGCTGGGGGACGACGTGGCCTTCATCCCCGGCCACGGCCCCATGTCCACCCTGGGTCAGGAACGCCGGCACAACCCGTTCCTGAACGACTGATCGCTCGCGTCCGCCCTCAGCCGCCGGGGGCGGAGCGGGGGGCCGGCGGGTGGGAGCGCGGCACCGCGGTGCGGAGCCGGGCGGCGATCATGACCACCAGCACCGCCATGCCCGCCGCGTCGCTCCACAGGGCACCCTCGAACAGCCCGGCGGGGACGATGGCCAGCCCGCCGCCGGCGATCAGCGCCGCCCGCCCGGCCGGGCCGACCGGGCCCATCAGGAAGCCGACGGCGCCGGCGGTGACCATGTAGATGCCCGTCGCCGCCGACACCAGCGCCCAGGCGACCGCGACCGGGCTGCCCTGAAGCACCAGGGACGGGGCGAACAGGAACAGGAACGGCACGATGTACGCCGGCCAGCCCAGCTTCATCGCCTCGACGCTGGTGGCGAAGGGGCGGGTGCCGGCGATGTTCGCCGCCGCGAACGAGGCCAGGGCCACCGGCGGCGTGATCATCGACATCAGGCCGAAGTAGAAGACGAAGAGGTGCGCCGCGATCACCGGCACGCCGACCTCGACCAGCGCCGGGGCGACCAGCGTGGCCAGCAGGATGTAGACACCGACCGTCGGCATGCCCATGCCCAGCACGATCGACACCACCGCCGTGATCAGCGCCAGCACGATCACGCTGTTGCCGCTGGCGGCGATGATGTGCAGGGTGAGGTTGAAGGCGAGGCCGGAGATGTTGAGCACGCCGATGATGACACCCGCCGCCGCGCAGACCAGCAGCAGGTCGAGGGACGCCCGCCCGGCCCCGCCGACCACCCGCCAGATGTCGGGAAGGCGCAGGCGCCGGCCGCGGTAGCTGAACAGCAGGCTGCCGACCAGCAGGACGATCACCGACAGGATCGCCGCGCGCTCCGGGCGCATGTTCATCGCGAACAGGGTGTAGAACAGCACCGCGAACGGGATGATGAAGTGCCAGCCCCGCTTCAGGGCCGCCATCCCCCGGGGGATCTCGGACGCGGCCAGCGGCCGGATGCCGCGCCGCCCGGCCGACAGGTCGATGTTGATGAAGATGGCGAGGTAGTAGAGCAGCGCCGCCGGCAGGGCGGCGAGCATCACGTCCACATAGTCGATCCCGATCATGTCCGCCATGATGAAGGCCGCCGCCCCCATGACCGGGGGGACGAGCTGCCCGCCGGTCGAGGCGACCGCCTCGACCGCGCCGGCGTAGGTCGGGGCGAAGCCGGCGCGCTTCATCATGGGAATGGTGACGACGCCGGTGCCCACCACGTTGCCCACGGCGCTGCCCGAAATGGACCCGAACAGGGCCGACGCGGTGACGGCCACCTTGGCGGGGCCGCCCCGGCTGCGCCCCATGCCGGCCAGGGCCAGGTCGTTGAAGAAATCCGACGCGCCGCAGGCCGACAGGAGCTGGCCGAACAGCAGGTAGGGGACCACGATGACCACCGCGACCTTCAGCGCGGTGCCCAGCATGCCGTTGGCGTCGACGGCGAGATAGACCAGGAGTTCCGACGGCGTCGTCTGCCGGCTGCCGAGTTCGCCGGGGATGAGATGGCCCAGCAGCCCGTAGGCGAGGAAGACCAGGACGACCACCAGGATGCCGAGCCCGGCCGAGGGCCGGAGGTTCAGCATCAGCCCGCCGAACAGCACGGCGGACAGCGCCACCAGCCAGCCCGGCAGATAGGGCGCCTCCATCGAGATGTCGACGTAGGCGACGGCGACGTAGGCGCCGACCGCGATGGTCACCGCCGCCGCCGCCAGTGCCGCGGCGCGTGGCACGGCCGCCGCCGCCCGCCGCGCCATCGCCAGGAACCCGGCGGTCAGGGCGAGCGACAGGCCGGCCGCGAGAAGCTGCGCATCATAAACGGCAATCCCCGCATAGCGCTGCAGATCCGCCGCGTAGGCCGCCGACAGCAGCACGATCATCACTCCGGCCAGCTCTTCGAGCCGGTCGATCACACGATCCGTCATCCCGCTCCCCCGTGCCGGCGTTCCGTTCACTTCATCAGCCCGATGGAGCGGAAGTAGGACTCGGCGCCCGGATGATACGTCAGCCCTTCGAACCGCGGCGCCATTTCCGCCGGTTCGAACTCCGCGAACGTCCGCACCGAGGTCCGCACCTTGTCCGGGTTGTCGTGGAGGAAGGTGACGATGCGGGTGATGACGGCGTCGGGAACGTGCGCGCCGGCCGTCAGGACGTAATCATAGCCCATCATCGGCGTCGGCTCCGCGACCCCCGGCGCCGCGCCGGGCTGGACGACCTTGACGTAGGAGGTGGGAACGAACCTCTTCATCGCCGCGTCCGCTTCCGGCGTGTCGGGTACGGCCAGCCAGCGGATGCCCACCGCCGCGTCCGCCTCGCGGGTCTTGCCGCCCTGAAGGGCGAAGAAGGCGACGTCGGCGTTGCCGGCGATGAAATCGTCGACGCCGTTGGGAACCGACGGCACGTTGTTGGTCCGCATGTCCGCGATCGACAGGCCGCCGGCGGCGAGGAGCGCGTCGACCTGGAAGCGCAGCGTCGGCTGCGCCGTGTAGCCGTAGGTGACCGTCAGCCCCTTGACGTCCGCCACCGAGCGGTGGGGCGAATCCTTGCGCACCATCAGGCCGTAGGCCGAGGAGCTGAGCGAGGCGACGGCGCGCAGGTTGCGCAGCGGCCGGCGCTCGAACGGTTCCTGCCCCAGCACCGCGGCGGAGAAGTCCGGGCTCGGCACGAGCTGGAGGTCGAGGCGTCCGCCGTCGATCAGCGGCATCGACTGGCCGGTCCCGCCATAGGACTGCACCCGGATGTCGAGCCCGAGTTCGTCGGTCAGGAACTTGGCCATCGCGGCGTTGACGGCGTAGTTCTGCGACCCCTGGGTGCCGGCGCCGATGCCGAGCGATTGCGCCACGGCGCCGGAGGTCGTCGCGAGGACCGCGGCCACGCAGGCCGCGGCAAGGGTTTTGAAGGTCATGGCGTCGTCCTCCCGTTTGTGATTGTTTCAGCCACGGCCGGGTGCGGCCGTCACAGGCCGGCGAACCCGGCCCGCGCCACCCAGTAGTCCCACGCCCGCGCCAGCGGCATCGCGCTGAGGAGCATGGCGCTCGACCGTTCGATCTCACCGTCCGTCAGGTAGGTGATCTCACCCATGGGGCGGGTGGCCTGGATGAGCGCGGCGTTGTCGCGGAGCGCGATGGAGATCATCACCACCGCCCGAAGGCTGTCGGCGACGCAGATGCAGCCGTGCCCGCGCAGCAGCGCCACCCGGTTGCCGCCGAGGACACGGGCCAGGGAATGGCCCATCGCCATGCTGTCGACCAGCATGTTGGTGTCGCCGAACTCGTCCTGGCTATCCCAGACGGCGATGTCGCGGCCGATCACCGAGGCCATGTGGAACATCGGGCGCAGCGGGACGCCGCACATGGTGAAGGGCAGCACCGACCGGGCGTGGTGGTGGGTGACCGCGTTCACGTCGGGGCGATCCTTGTAGACGGCGCCGTGGATGTGCCGCTCGGCGTAGGGACGGCGGGGGTCGTCGCTGACCTTCTCGCCGTCCAGCGTGAACTCCATGATGTCGCCGCGCGTCACCACCGCCGGGCTGCGCGAGCGTGACAGGAAATACCGCTCCGGATTCAACGGATTGCGGATGCTGACGTGGCCGAAGTCGTCGATCACGTCCTCGCGCGCCAGGATGCGGTTGGCGATCACGAGTTCCGTCAGTGCGGCGTCGAGCACCGCGTCGTCGTAGCGGCGCGACAGGTCGTCGGGCATCGGTAAACCTCCCTTTCTTGCGGAAAGGGTAGATTGTCCGACTCCAGATGATCAAATATATAAATCAGTTGAACCCATAGCCGGGACCCTATGATATGCGCTCCCTGGTATCCCAGATCTCGATCCACAAGCTGGAGGTGCTCTGCCTGGTGGCTGAACTGGGCAGCGTGTCGCGCGCCGCCGAACGGCTGGGCATCGCGCAGCCGGTCGTGTCGGCGCACATCAAGGCGCTGTCGGACAAGCTCGGGGCGCCCCTCACGGCGCGCAACGGGCGGCGGGTGTCGCTGACCGACGAGGGCCGACGGGTCTATCGCTGGGCGCGGGAGATGGTGAGCCGGACCCGCGAGCTGGAACGGGAAATGGCGGAAACCCACCGGGGCGTGGTGGGCAAGGCGTCGGTGGGCGCTTCGATGACGCTGGGGTCCTATGTGCTGCCGGGGCTGATCACCGACTTCCACCGCCGCGTCCCGAAGGGGGAGATCTCGGTGCGGGTCACCACGCCGATGCTCGCCACCGACGCGGTCCATGCCGGCGACTGCGACTTCGCCTTCACCATCCTGGACCCGCGCCACGAGACCGCCGGCCTGGTGGTCGACCGGATCGCCGACGAGAGGCTCGTCCTCGTCGCCTCGGACCGCACCGGGCTGCACGGGGGCAGCCTGCGGCCGGACGAACTGGCCGCCCTGCCGTTCGTCACCGCCCAGTCCGGCACCCCCCGGCGGGAGATCGAGGAGGCCGCCCTGTCGCGTTTCGGGGTGCGGCGGAGCCGGATCGTCATGGAATTCGGGCACGCCGAGGCCATCAAGCAGGCGGTCCGCGCCGGGGCCGGCCTTGCCTTCCTGTTCCGCTCCTCGGTGCGGGATGAACTGGCCTCGGGTGCATTGGCGGAGATCGTCACCGCCGGGATGGAACTGACCGTTCCCGTCTATCAGGTGCGCCGGCGGGGCAAGCGGCTGTCGCGCTTCCAGGTGGCGCTGATGCGCCACCTGGCGCTTGCCCTGCGCGATCATCCCGTCGGCAACTGAACGAACCCGGTTTCAGCCCCCCGTGCGCAGCGCGGTGGCCATGGACGGGGCATAGCCCTTGGCGGTTTCCACCTCCAGCACGGCGGTGCCGCCGGTGGCGAGCACCGCAAGCGCCTCGTCCAGCGCCCCGCGCAGGGCGCCGGCGCTGCGCAGCAGGCCGGGGCTCCACGCCCCGAACCCGCGGGCCACCGCGCTGATGTCGACGGCCGGCTGATCCAGGACGATGCCGACGGTCTTGTTCTCCGGTGGCCGGCCGCGGTGGCGCGCCACCGTCTCCTGGTGCACCTCGTCATTGTAGAACGAACGGTTGTTCAGGACGACGACGAGCAGCGGCACCGACCGGTTGACGCCGGTCCACAGCGCCGAAGCGTTCATCAGGAAATCGCCGTCGCCCAGCACGGCCAGCGGCAGCACGCCCTTCCCGGCGTCGCGCAGGGCCAGCGCCGCGCCGACCGCCATGCCGCAGCCCGACCCGATGCCGCCGCCGCCGTCGTAGCCGAGCGCCCCCAGCGGGTGGTCCACCGGCCAGTCGGCACCGGTCCAGCTCAGGGGTGCGCGCACCAGGCAGGTGACGGACAGGGCAAGGGACGTGCGCAGGACCGCCGCCACGTCCTGCGGCGTCAGCGGGCCGTCGTCGGCCACGGCCGGCGGGGGCGGGGGCACCGCGGCGGCGGCGGCGGGGCCGGCGCCCAGCGCGTCGGCCAGGGCCGCGACGACCTGGTCGGGCTCGTTGAGGAAGGTCACGTCCGCCGGGTAGGGCGCACCGCCGTCCTTCGACCAGCCGCGATGGGCGTGGCAGTCCAGCGACGCCGCGATGATGCGCGCCGGTACCGGACCGGTGCCGAACACCGACCGCAGCGTCCCGCCGAAGTCGAGCCAGTCCAGGTTCAGGATGACGTCGGCCGCGGCGATGGCGTCCTTGGCCGCGGCGTCGGGGAAATAGCCGGCGCGTCCGGCGACGGCGGGGTGCGCCGACGGAAAGGTCGCGCCGGTCTTGAAGTCGGTGACCACCCCGGCCCCCAGCCGTTCGACCAGGGCGACGCGGCGCGCCCAGTCGGCGGGATCGCGCGACATCCGCCCCATCAGCACCACCACGTTGCGCGCCCCGTCGAGAAGGCGGACCGCCTCCGCCACCGCCGCGGCGGCCGGTGCCGCGGCCGGGGGGGCGCCGCGGCGCGCGATGTCCGGGTCGGGCAGCGGCGCCGTCACCGGCTCCTCCTGCAACGTCGCGTCGATGTTGATGTAGACGGGGCCGCGCGGCGCGGTGGCGGCGATGGCGGCACCCCGGATCAGCGCGTCGCGCGCCGCGGCGACGCTGCCCGGCTGGTCGTCCCACTTTATGAAGTCGCGCACCAGCCCGCCCTGGTCCTGCGCGGTATGGATCCACTCGATCCACGGCCGCCGCCGGGCGGCGTCGAGCGGGCCGGTGGCGCCGACGACCACCATCGGCACGCGGTCGCAGAAGGCGTTGAAGATGCCCATGGAGCCGTGCATCAGCCCGACGTTGGAGTGGAGCGCCACGGCCATCGGCCGGCCGGTGACCTTGGCCCATCCGTGGGCGATCGCCACCGCGGCCTCTTCGTGGATGCACAGCAGGATTTCGGGGTCGCCGCCGGTGGCGTTCACCAGGCTGTCGTGAAGCCCGCGGAAGCTGGCGCCGGGGTTCAGGGCGATGTACCGCAGCCCGAGGTCACGCAGCGTTGCCGCCATGACGTCCGAGCCCCATTCGGCGGCCGTGCTCTGGGTCTGGTTCATGGTGCGTCCGTCACAGCATGATGTTGATGGTCTTGGCTTCGGTGTAGCTGTAAAGCTCCTCCCGGCCCTCCTCGCGTCCGACCCCGCTCGATCCCATGCCGCCGAACGGCACGCCGAGGAAATGCTGGCTGGAGCCGTTCACCCAGAGATGGCCGGACCGCACCCGGCGGGCCATGCGCAGGGCCGCGGTGATGTCGTTGGTCCAGATCGCGCCGGTCAGTCCGTATTCGGTCGAGTTGGCCATGGCCACCGCCTCCTCCGCGTCGCGCCAGCGGCCGACGGCGAGCACGGGGCCGAACACCTCCTGCTGCCACAGGCGCAGGCCGGGCGTGACGTCGGCGTAGACGGTCGGGGCGACCCAGTAGCCGCGCTCGAACTCCCTGCCCGGCGGCCGGCCGCCGCCCAGCAGGCGGCGCGCGCCGTCGGCATCGGCGTTGGCGCAATGGGCGAGGATGCGGTTCATGTGGGCCTCGGAGTTCACCGGGCCGACGTCGGTGTCCTCGCGCAGCGGATCGCCGATCCGCAGGGCCGCCACCCGCTCCACCAGCGCCGCCAGCACCCGGTCGTGGATGTCCTCGTGCAGCAGCAGGCGGGAGAGCGAGCCGCAGGACTGCCCCTGCCAGGAGAAGTTCATGCCCTGCACCGCCGCCGCCGCGACCCGGTCCGGATCGCAATCGGGGAAGACGATCATCGGGTTCTTGCCGCCGAGTTCCAGGGTGATGTGCTTGACCGCCACCTCCGCCGCCGCGCGCTGGATGGCGCGGCCGGTGACCGGCGAACCGATGAAGGCGATGCGCTTGACGCGGGGGTGACGGACGATGGCGTCGCCGGCCCCGGCGCCGTCCCCGGTGACGATGTTGAAGACGCCGGGCGGCAGCGCCTCGCGGGCGATCTCCGCCAGGATCATCGACGACAGCGGCGAGGTCTCGGGCGGCTTCACGATCACCGCGTTGCCCGCCGCCAGGGCGGCCGCGGTGCGCGCCACGGCGAACATCACGGGGTGGTTGAAGGGGGCGATGCGGGCGACCACGCCGTAGGGCTCGTGCACCGTCAGGTGCAGGTGATCGCGCGTCGCCGGGATGGTCTCGCCGCGCAGATCGGGCGCCAGGCCGGCGTAATAGCGCAGGGACTCCACGGCGGTGGGCACGTCGATCACCCGCATGGGGCGGATGGTGTTGCCGGTGTCGGTCACCTCGACGTGCAGGATCTCGTCGGCGCGCGCGGCGACCGCGTCGGCGAAGCGGTGCAGGGCCGCCGCCCGCTGCATCGGCGTCAGGGCCGCCCAGGCGGGCCACGCCGCCTCGGCCGCCGCCACCGCACGCTCCACGTCGGCGGCGGTGCCCGCCGGCGCCCGGCCGATCGGCTCGCCGGTTGCCGGGTTGAGCGACACCGTCCATTCCCCGCCGAGACTCTCCACAAGCTCACCGCCGATGAGCATCCGTTCGGCGTCCGTCACCCGTTTCATTGCTCGTTCCTCCCGTTCGCCATGCCCCCCGGAATGGCGCGGGCGGGTGCCGAGCGTCAAATATATAGTTCTCCGGGAATGATACCGTTGACACTATGGACCCGCGTCCGCACCGGTGATGAGGATGGCGCGGAAGTCGTTGACGTTGGTCAGCGTCGGCCCGGTCACCAGGCTGTCGCCCAGCGCCTCGAAGAAGCCGTGGCCGTCGTTGGCGGCCAGGCTGTCGCGGGGCCGCAGGCCGAGTTCCCGGGCGCGGGCAAGGCTGTCGGGGCCGAGGCAGGCGCCCGCGATCGCCTCCAGCCCGTCCACCCCGTCGGTGTCGGCGGCCAGCGCGTGGATGCCGGGATGACCGTTCAGGGCGATGCCCAGCGCCAGCAGGAATTCCACGTTGCGCCCGCCGCGCCCGGAGCCGCGCACGGTCACCGTGGTCTCGCCCCCCGACAGCAGGACGCAGGGGGGCGCGAAGGGCTGGCCGCGCCGGGCAACCTGAAGCGCGATGCCGGCCAGGGCCGTGCCGACGTCGCGCGCCTCCCCCTCGATGGCGTCGCCCAGGATGTGGGCGCCGACGCCGGCGGCGCGCGCCACCGCGGCGGCGGCCTCCAGGGCGCTCTGCGGGGTGGCGACCATGCGCACCTCGGCGCCGGCCAGACGGGGGTCGCCGGGCTTGACGCTTTCGCCGCGCCCGCTCTCCAGCACGTCCCGCACCGCCGGCGGCACCGCGATCCCGTGGCGCCGCAGGACGTCCAGCGCGTCGGCGCAGCGGGTCGGGTCCCCCACCGTGGGGCCGGAGGCGATGTCGATCGGGTCGTCGCCCGGCACGTCGGACAGCAGCAGCGTGACCACCCGCGCGGGGTGGCAGTCGGCGGCCAGCCGCCCGCCCTTGATCGCCGACAGGTGGCGGCGCACGCAGTTCATCTCGGCGATGGTGGCGCCGGACCTCAGCAGGGCGCGGTTGACCGCCTGCTTGTCGGCCAGCGTCACCCCTTCCGGTGGCAGGGACAGCAGGGCGGAGCCGCCGCCGGAGATCAGGCACAGCACCAGATCGTCGGGGGTCAGGTCCCGCACCAGCTCCGGCATGCGCCGGGCGGCCCGCTCCCCGGCCTCGTCGGGAACGGGATGGGCGGCCTCGACGATCGCGATGCGGCGGCAGGGCACGGCGTGGCCGTAGCGGGTCACCACCAGCCCGGACAGGGGACCCGGCCAATGGTCCTCCACCGCGCGGGCCATGGCCGCCGACGCCTTGCCGGCGCCGATCACCAGCGTCCGCCCGCGGGGCGGGGCGGGCAGATGCGGCGGCACGACCAGATCCGGCCGGGCGGCGGCCACGGCGGCGGCGAACATCCGTTGCAGCAGGTCACGGGGAGCGGGGATCACGGCAAGGACCTTTTGATTCTCATCGTGCGGCCCCCGGCTTGCGGATGCGCCCCGCCGCGTCGGCGAGGCTCAGCAGATAGGTTTCCGCCTCCCGGATGTCGGCGGTGGTCTCGGCTTCGGCCACCGCCGCGTCGCCGCGGCGGATGGCGTCGAGAATGGCGCGGTGATGGTCGGTGCCCTTCAGGGTGAGCACATATTCCGGAAGCACGAAGGTCAGGACCGGCCCGCAGCGCAGCCACAGGTTCTCGATCATGTCGTACAGCACCGGGTTCCCCGCCATCTCGTAGATGCCGAAATGGAACTGCCGGTGGATGTCGAGATAGGTGTCGAGCCGGCGCTCCGCGATCATGGAGCGCATGGCGCCCAGCGTCTCCTCCAGCCGCGCCAGCCCTGGCAGATCCGGGCGCAGCGCCGCCTCGCGGGCGGCACGGCCCTCCAGCTCGGTGCGCACGACCGTCAGGTGCCGCAGGGTGGCGGCACCCACATCCGGCACGACGGCCGAGTTCCGCGCCCCCTGCTCCAGCACACCCTGGGCCACCAGCCGCATGACGGCGTCGCGGACCGGGGTGATCGAGGTCCCGAAGATCTCAGCCAGATAGCGCAGGGTCAGGCTGCGCCCCGGTTCAAACCGGCCGCCCAGCAGCGCGTCGCGAAGCTGGGCCTGGGCCAGCCCCCACAGGCGGTCACGGTCGATCTTCTGTAACGTGGTTTCCGGCGCTTCCGACATGTCGCTCTCCTCGCACTCCCTCTGCCGCTGCCGCCCCTCGGGGTGTCATTCCGTGTCCGCGCCATCACGTCGGTGTTGACAGGGCCATGCGGATCGATGTTTGTTATAACAAACAACAATGCAGGAGGGAATGACCATGACCATCCAACGCCGTACGATTTTCGCCGCCGCGCTGGCGTCGGCCGCTCTGGTCGCCACCGCGGCGCCCGTCATCGCGCAGTCCAACTACCCCGCGCGCGAGGTGCGCTGGGTGATTCCGTGGAACGCCGGCGGGTCCAACGACATCATGGCCCGCTTCCTCCAGCCGATCCTGGAGAAGGAAGGGCTGCGCGTCGTCATCGAGAACGTGCCGGGCGGGACCGGCGCGGTCGGGATGGGGCAGGTGGCGACCGCCCGCACCGATGGCTACACCATCGGTAACGGCACCAGCTCGACCCTCGCCATCATCGCGCAGGGCAACGTGCCCCTGAAGAACGAACAGTTCGATCACATCATCCGCGTGTCCATCGACCCGCTGATCCTGGTGGTCCCCGCCTCCAGCCCGTTCACGACGCTCGAACAGTTCCTCGACCACATGAAGGCCAACCCGGGGGCGGTGACCATCGCCACGCCGGGGGCAAACAACATCAACCACATCTTCGCGGCGATGACGGCGCGCGGCGCGGGGGTGGATTACCGTCACGTGCCCTATCCCGGCGGTTCGCGCGTCGTTGCCGAACTGATGGGCAACCAGGTCCAGGCCGGCGTCCTCAAGCCCAGCGAAACCATGGAGCAGATCAAGGCCGGCGACCTGCGGCCGCTGGGCGTGTTCGAGAACAAGCGCCTCGACGCCCTGCCGGATGTGCCGACCTTCGCGGAGAAGGGGATCGACGTCTTCCCGTACGGGCCGGTGGTGCAGATGGCCTACATCGCCGCCCCCGCCGGCCTGCGGCCGGAGGTGCGCGAGACCCTGACGGCGTCGTTCCGGGCCGCCCTGACCAGTCAGGAGTTCCGCGACTTCGCCCAAACGAACGGGTTCATCATCGACCCGCTGTCCGGCGCCGAACTCGACGCCGAAGTGACGAACGTGGCGGCGGCTCTGGCCGAGGTGGCGCAGCACGTGTTCGCCCGGAACTGATCCCCTCCCGTACCGGACCCCGGCGGCGGTGCCGCCGGGGCGCATTCGGAGTCTCGCCATGCAGACCGTGCGTCTCGCGGCCGGGGCGGCCGTGACCATGCTCCTGCTCGTCCTGTGCGCCGTTCTCGCCGGCCCGTCCTTCGGCATGCGGGCGCTCGGCCCGCAGGGGGAACTGGGGTCGGGGGCGCTGCCGCAGTTCATCGTGGTCAGCGTCGCCGTCCTGGCGGTCGTCGTCTTCATCCAGCAGGTCATCGCGCACCGTCGGCGCGGCGGCGGCGCGTCGCCGGCGGCGGCGCTCCCCTCCGACGGGGATGTCGCGCCGGATGCCGATCCGCGCCGTGTCCTGACGGTGGGGCCGGCGGTTCTCGCCATGCTAGCGGGCTACGCCTACGCCTGGACGGAGGTCGGCTTCCTGCCCGCCTCGATCGTCTTCCTGGTGCTGCTCAGCCTGTTCCTGATGCCCGCCCCCCAGCGGACGGGCCGGGGCATCGCCGTCGCCGCCGCCACGGCGGTCCTGTTCTGCCTCGGGGTCTGGGCGCTGTTCGTCCATGTCCTCGGGGTGCCGCTGCGCTGACGCGAACCCCGCGGGGACATTGCCATGGAAATCCTTTCGAGCCTGAGCGGCGCGCTGCTCTACGAGCTGTCCAACCCGTTCGGACTGGTCCTGATCCTGTTCGGCGTGGTCGTCGGCTTCACGTTCGGCGCGACGCCGGGCCTGACGGCGACCATGGGGGTGGCGCTGTTCATCCCGCTGACCTTCCCGCTGCCCACCGACCTCGCGGTCGGCATGATGATCGCGCTCTACTGCGGCTCGATGGCCGGCGGTGCCATTCCCGCCATCCTTCTGAACATTCCGGGCACGCCGTCGGCGGTCGTCACGACGCTGGACGGCCACCCCATGGCGCGCAAGGGTCAGGCCGCCCGCGCCTACGGCTGGGCGCTGCTGTCCTCCATCGCCGGCGGGCTGGTGTCCTGGCTGGCGCTCGTCACCGTCGCCCCGGCGCTGGCCCGCGCCGCACTGCTGCTGGGGCCGGCGGAGTACGCCGCGACGGCGCTGCTGGGCATGACGATCATCGCGTCCATCGTGCCCGGGCAGGTGACGAAGGGGCTCCTCGGCGCCATCCTCGGCATCGGGCTGTCCATCGTCGGCCTCGACCAGATCACCGGCGAAGGGCGCTGGACCTTCAACACGCTCGCCCTCATCCGGGGGATCGACATCATGCCGGCGCTGATTGGCCTGCTGGTCATTCCCGAACTGATGAAGTCGCTGTTCGAGCGGCAGGCGGGCGGGCGCCCCCCCATCAGCCTGCGCCACATGTTTCCGGGTTTCCGGGAATGGTGCGGGCAGGCGGTCAACACCGTGCGGTCCGCCGTGATCGGAACGGTCATCGGCATCGTGCCGGCCCTGGGGGGCAGCGTCGGCTCGCTGATCGCCTACGATCAGGCCAAGCGCTTCGACCGCACCGGCGCGCAGTACGGCAAGGGTGTGCCCGGCGGCGTCGTGGCGTCGGAGGCGGCCAACAACGGGGTCACCGGCGGCGCGCTGATTCCGCTGCTGACCCTGGGCATTCCCGGCGACACGGTGACCGCGATGCTGCTGGGCGGCCTGATGATCCACGGCCTTCAGCCGGGGCCGCGTCTGTTCGAGGCGAGCGGCGACATCGTCTGGGGCATCATCGCCACCATGCTGCTGGCCAACGCGGCCATCGCGCTGGTCGGCGTCGTCGGCTTCCGCTTCTTCGTCCGCGTGCTCGACGTGCCCCGCCACCTGCTGGCACCGGCCCTGTTCGTGCTGGCCGTCGTCGGCACCTATTCGCTGGCGAACCAGTGGTTCGACGTCGTGGTCATGCTGTGCCTGGGCGTGTTCGGCTTCCTGCTGACGCTGGCGAGCATCCCGGTCTACCCCATCGTGATCGGGGTCATCCTCGGCCCCCTGCTCGAATCCGAGGTGCGCCGCGCCCTGGTCATCAGCGGCGGGGACTGGACCACGTTCCTGACCCGGCCGGGCTCGGCCGTCATCCTCACGGTCGCCCTGGCGGCCCTCATCCTCCCCTCTCTGTTCGCGCGCCTCAAGGCCGCCTCCGGCCGGCGGCGCAGCGACTCCCCCCACGCCACACCGGAGCACACGAAGTGAAGATCAGGAAGGTCACCACCCACGTCCTCAGCGCGCCCGTCGAGCACCCCTTCACCTCCTCGCGGGGGTGGCTCTACAAGACGCGCGGGACCTGCCTCGTCGAGATCGAGACCACGGACGGCGTCGTCGGCTGGGGCGAATGCTACGGCCCTTCGGCGGTCGCCAAGGCGTTCATCGACACCCAGCTCGGCCCCCGGGTCGTCGGGCGCGACCCCTTCGACGTCGAGGTCGTTTGGGAAGACCTTTACAACCGCATCAAGGACTACGGCCCCAAGGGCATGTCCATCGCCGCCATCAGCGGCATCGACATCGCGCTGTGGGACATCGTCGGCAAGCTGTGCGGCCGGCCGGTGCACAAGCTGATCGGCGGCGCCTTCCGCAGCGAGGTCGACGCCTACGCCACCGGCCTGTACTTCACCGACATGGACCGCCTGATCGACGAGGCGGTGGAGGAGGCCGAGGGCTACGTCCGCGACGGCTTCCGCGCCGTGAAGATGAAGATCGGCCTCGGCTCCATCGAGCGCGACTACGAGCGGGTGGCGGCCGTGCGCAAGGCAGTCGGCCCCGACATCCGCCTGATGGTCGACGCCAACCACTGCTTCTCCGTGCCGACCGCCATCCGCCTGGGCCGCCGGCTGGAGGAGCTGGACATCGAGTGGTTCGAAGAGCCGATCTCGCCCGAGGACATCGACGGCTACGTCGAGGTCAGCCGCGCCCTGGACATGGCGGTGGCCGGCGGCGAGAACGAGTTCACCCGCTGGGGCTTCCGCGACGCCATCGTGCGCAAGGCCATGGACATCGTGCAGCCGGACGTCTGCGCCGCCGGCGGCATCACCGAATGCAAGAAGATCGCCGCCGTCGCCTCGACCCACGGGGTGGAATGCGTGCCGCACGCCTGGGGCTCGGCCGTCGGGCTGGCCGCGACGCTGCACTTCCTGGCCTCCCTGCCGGACCAGCCGCCCAGCCTGTTCCCCTTCCCGCCGATGCTCGAGTTCGAGCAGTGCGAGAACCCGTTCCGCGACCACCTGTCCACCGAACCGATCCAACAGGTGAAGGGCAGGGTGGCGGTGCCTTCCGGCCCCGGCCTGGGCATCGAGATCGACCGGTCGGTGATCGACCGCTATCGCGCCGGCTGACGGGGGCTTCCATGAGGTTCGTCACCTTCCGCCACGCCGGCACGGCGCGGGCGGGCATCCTGGACGGCGACGACGCGGTGGTCGATCTGGGACACGGGAGCATGCGGGATCGCCTGTCCGGGCTGGAGCCGCGGGTGGAGCGTTTCGTCGAGCACGGGCTGGACCGGGTGGCCGCGGCCATCGCGGGGCACGGGGCGGCGGCGCGCCTTCCCCTCGCCGGGGTCGAGCTGCTGGCCCCGCTGCGCCCGACCCGCATCTTCGGTGCCGCCTTCAACTACCGCACCGCCCTGGCCGAGCGGGGGATGCCCCCGCCGGTCGAGCCCGTCCTCTTCGTCAAGCGGCCGGAGACGGTGATCGGCCCCGGTGCGCCCATCGTGCTGCCGGCGGGCATCGGCGGCGTGACCTACGAGGCCGAGCTGGCGGTGCTGATCGGGCGGGAGTGCCGGGATGTCGGCGTGGCCGACGCCCTGTCCCGCGTCGCCGGCTACGCCGCCTTCAACGACATCGGCGCCAGCGAGATGATCCGCCGCGACGGCCACTTCGATCGGGGCAAGAACCTGCCGACCTTCGGCCCCTTCGGGCCGTATCTGGCGACTGCCGACGAGATCGCCGATCCGCAGGCGCTGGCGCTCGGCCTGACCATGGACGGCGAGTCCCTTCAGGACGGCAACACCGCCGACATGCTGTTCGGCGTCGCCGAGCTGATCGCCTTCCTGTCCCGCCGCACGGTGCTGCGACCGGGCGACCTGATCGCCACGGGGACGCCGGCGGGGGTGGCGCCGGTGCGCCGGCCGCCGACCTGGGTGCGCCCCGGTTCGACGCTGTCCATGTGGATCGAGGGGCTCGGCACCCTGACCAACCCCGTCGTGGAAGGAGCATCGTACGATGGCTGACCGGCCCACCGTCCTTCTCACCAACCCTGTCCACCCCGACGCCGTGGCGCTTCTGGAGCCGGAGGCGCACCTGGTGACGGCGCCGGACGCGCGGCCGGAGACGCTGCGGGCGCTGGCCGCCGGGGCCGACGGCATCATCGTCCGGGCCAAGCTGCCCGACGACATCTGCGATCACGGGCCGCGGCTGCGGGGCATCGTGCGCCACGGGGTCGGGCTCGACTTCATCCCGGTGGCGGCGGCCACGGCGGCGGGCATCCCCGTGGCCAACCTGCCGGGCAGCAACACCGGGGCGGTCGCCGAATACTGCCTGACCGCCATCCTGCACCTGCGCCGCCCGCTGTACGCCATGGACGCGGCGCTGCGCCGGGACGGCTGGGGGCCGGCGCGGGGCCTGGCCGATTCCCTGAGCGAGATCGGCGGCAGCACGCTGGGCGTCGTCGGCGTCGGGACCATCGGCCGGCGCGTCGCGCGGATGGCCCGCGACGGCTTCGGCATGACGGTGCTGGGCGCGTCCCGCACCCCCGGCCGCATGCCCGAGGGTGTGGAGGAGGCCGCCATCGACGACCTTTTCGCCCGCAGCGACGCGGTGGTGCTGTCGTGTCCCCTGACCGACGAGACCCGCGGGCTGGTCGGCGAACGGCTGCTCGGGCTGATGAAGCCGGGGGCGGTCATCGTCAACGTCTCGCGCGGGCCGGTGATCGACACGGCGGCGCTCGTGCGGGCGCTGAAGGGCGGCCGGCTGGGCGGGGCCGCGCTGGACGTCTACGACGTGCAGCCGCTGCCGCCGGAGGACGCCCTGCTCGATTGCCCGAATGTCCTGCTGACGCCCCATGCCGCGGGGATCACCGCCACGAGCATGCGCAACATGAGCCTCGGCGCCGCCGGGGAGATGCTGCGGATGCTGCGCGGCGACACCCCCGTCAACCTCGTCAACCCCGAGTACCGGAAGGCGTGAAAGACACCATGCGCATCACCCACATCCGCGCGGTTCCCGTTTCCTACCGCGTTCCCGAGGGCCAGAACGTCACTCTCGGCATCGGCCGCGCCGTCAAGCGCGACGCCGTCCTGGTGAAGGTCGAAACCGACGAGGGGGTGGTCGGCTGGGGCGAGGCCCACCACGGCCGCTGCCCCGGCGCCATCGCCAGGCTGATCGACACCACCATCGCCGAACTCGTCACGGGCATGGACGCCTTCGACACGGTGGGGGTGTGGAGCCGGGTCTACCGCATGCAGCTTGCCAGCCACGGCATGGGGGCGGCGGCGGCGCTGGCGCTGAGCGGCGTCGATCTGGCCCTGTGGGACATCCGCGGCAAAGCCTGCGGCTGGCCCCTGTACCGGCTGCTGGGCGGCGCCTCGCGGCCGGTGAAGGCGTACGCCGGCGGCATCGCGCTGGGCTGGCAGGACCCGGCGTCATTGGCCGACGAGGCGCGCCGCTACGTCGAGCAGGGCTACCGCGCGCTCAAGCTGCGGGTCGGCGACACGCCCGCACGGGACGTCGCGCGGGTGCGGGCGGTGCGGCAGGCGGTCGGTGACGACATCGACATCCTGGTGGACGGCAACACCGGCTGTTCGCCCGACGACGTGCGCCGGGTGATGCCGGCTTACGGGGAGCTGGGCGTCGGCTGGTTCGAGGAGCCCTTCACCCCCCACGACCACCGCGCCTATGCCGACGCGGCCCGCCAGGGGTCCGTGCCGCTGGCGGCGGGCGAGAACCACTACACGCGGTTCGAGTTCACCCGCCTGCTGGAGGACGGCACCGTCGCCTTCGTCCAGCCGGACCTGTCCAAGACCGGCGGGGTGACCGAGACCATGCGCATCGCCGCCCTCGCCTCCGCCCGCAAGATCACGGTCAACCCGCACACCTCGGCGACCGGCATCAACATGGCGGCGTCGATCCACCTGCTGGCGTCGGTGGACAACCCCGGCTATTTCGAGGGCGACGTGGCCCGCCACAACCCGTTCCGCGACGAGGTCGGCGGCGTTCCCTACGCCCTGGACGCAGAGGGCTGCGTCCGCCCGCTCGACGGGCCGGGGCTGGGCATCGAGGTGGACGAACGCTTCCTGGCCGCCCACCCCCTGATCGAGGGGCCCTGCTACGTCTGATCCGGCTGTATGGAGGTGACCGGGGACGTGCCGCTCGGGCCGGCGGTCCCCGCTCAGCCGCGCCGGCGCCGTGCGCCGATGTCCACGACGTCGCCGCGGCCCACCCGCCGCAGGGATGCCTTCAGCCACGTTTCCGCGTCGCGGATCTCCTGCAGGGCGGTGTTGATGTAGGTGATGTGCTGCTCGGCGGCGTCGCGCGCCCGTTCCGGATCGCCGTCCATCACCGCCAGGTACACCGCGCGGTGCTGTTCGAGCAGCAGATCGCGCACGCCCTTGCGCTCATACAGTTTGGCGCGGTTGTAGAAGATGTCGTTGCGCAGCAGGTCGGACAGGCTGCGCATGATGTGCAGCAGCACCGTATTGTGCGTCGCTTCGTAGATCGCCAGGTGGAAGTCGGCATCGGCGTCCGCTTCCTCGCTCGAATCGTCGTTGCCGTGCGACTGCTCCATGCGTTCGAAGCTCTCGCGGATCGCCCGGCGGTCGAGATCGTTGGCGCGCTTGGCGGCGTAATAGCTGGCCGAGCCCTCGACCGTGCTGCGGAACTCCAGGTAATCGAACGTCGCGTCGGGGTTCTCGCGCAGCAACCGGGTCAGCGGGTCGCGAAAGGTTGCCCCCAGCGCCTCCGACACATAGGCCGCACCGTTGTGGTCGGTGGCCAGCAGCCCGCGCTCCATCAGCTTCGCCAGCGCGTCGCGCAGCGAGGGTCGGGAAACGTCGAGCTTGGCGGCCAGGTCGCGCTCGGACAGCAGCTTCTCGCCCGGCCGCAGCGCCCCTTCGAGGATCAGGCGTTCCAGATGCTCGGCGATGGCGTCGGCCAGCTTCGCCGGCTTGATGGTGTCCGATTTCATGCGCGTTCCATGTGAGGGCCCCGAAGGCACGGCGCGGCCCGCCAGCCGCAACGGAGGATCGTACAGGGATATGGTGATGGTCAAGGGGGCGAACCACCGCAGCCGCGATGCGGAGGCGGGGTCGAATGGGTGCCCAATGAACCCTGATTGGCGCTGAAAATTATCCGCTTGCTCAAACTGGCAAGATGATGTTACCAAACGGCCCAATTGGTCAGAATGACAGATCGCTAAGCCGGCCAACGGGTTGCCGACGCCGGTGGGAGACGGAACGCGCGCAGGCGGCGGATCGCCGGCCGGACTCCGGCCCGGCGCCTCCTCGTCGATCGGCGAATCCCGCGCATCTGCGTTGTGATCGCGATAATCGATCGAGGGGGAACGTTTGTGACCGACACCCTATTCTTCCTATTGGCCTGTCTTCCGATCGCGCTGGTCTTCCTGCTGCTGGTGGTCCTGCGGTGGTCGGCGAAACTGACCATGGCCATCGCCTACGCGGCCACGGTTCTCGTCGCGCTTCTCGCGTGGGGGACCGACCCCGCCAGGATCGCGGGCGCCTCCGTGAACGGCGTCGTCACCGCCGTGAACGTCCTGTACATCGTGTTCGGCGCCATCCTGCTGCTGTTCACGCTGCAGGAGAGCGGTGCCATCCGCACGATCCGGCAGGGCTTCATCGCGATCTCGCCGGACCGCCGCGTGCAGGCGATCATCATCGCCTGGCTGTTCGGCTCGCTGATCGAAGGTGCGTCGGGCTTCGGCACGCCGGCGGCCATCGCCGCGCCGCTGCTGGTCGCCATCGGGTTCCCGGCCATGGCCGCCGTGCTCGCCACCCTGATCATCCAGAGCACGCCGGTGTCCTTCGGCGCCGTCGGCACCCCGATCCTGGTCGGCGTCAACACCGGCCTGTCCAACCAGCCGATCGTCGGCTCCGTGCTCGGCGGCATGCCGTTCTCCGACTACCTGTTCCAGGTCGCGGTGAACGTGGCGCTCGTCCACGCCCTGGTCGGCTTCCTGATCCCGCTGATCATGGTGTGCATGATCACCCGCTTCTTCGGCGAGCGGCGCTCGTTCACCGAGGGCTTCGGGGCGTGGAAGTTCGCGCTGTTCGGCGGCATCGCCTTCACGCTGCCGTACTACGCCGTCGCCGCCCTGTTCGGGCCCGAGTTCCCGTCGCTGCTGGGCAGCCTGATCGGCCTGATGATCGTGATCCCGGCGGCGCGCGCCGGCCTGTTCCTGCCGAAGCAGGTGTTCGACTTCCCGCACAAGAGCACGTGGGAGGACGCATGGCTCGGCGCGGTGCAGAAGGACGACCCGACCGGCCACGGCGAGCCGATGCCGATGCTGCGCGCCTGGACGCCCTACGTCATCGTCGCCCTGCTGCTGGTCGCCTCCCGCGCCATCCCGATGGTGAAGTCGTTCCTGACCTCGCCGGACGTGACGATCAAGTTCACCAATCTCTTCGGGTCGGGCATCTCCGCTTCCTCGCAACCGCTTTACCTGCCGGGGACGATCCTGATCCTGGTGTCGCTGATCACCTACGTGATCCACGGCATGGGACGCACCCGCAGCTACGGCAAGGTGTGGGCGATGTCCGGCAAGACCATGGTGGCCGCCGCCCCGGCGCTGCTGCTGGCGGTGCCGATGGTGCAGGTGTTCATCAACTCCGCATCGGCCCTGCATCCGAGCATGCCGCTCGTCCTGGCCGGCGGTGTCTCCGACGTCGTCGGCGGCATGTGGCCGGTGTTCGCGCCGACCATCGGTGCGCTGGGCGCCTTCATCGCCGGCTCGAACACCATCAGCAACATGATGTTCTCGCTGTTCCAGTTCTCGGCGGCGGAGCAGATCGGCCTGGGTGCCGCCGGTGCGGCCATCGTGGTGACGTTGCAGGCGGTCGGCGGTGCGGCGGGCAACATGATCTGCGTGCACAACGTGGTCGCCGCCTCGGCCACCGTGGGTCTGGTGAACCGTGAGGGCGACCTGATCGCCAAGGCGCTGCTGCCGATGACCTACTACGTGGTCGCCGCCGGCCTGTACGGCATGGCGCTGGTGGCCGGCGGGTTCAACGGCTGGTGGATCGCCGCCGTGGTCTGGACCGCCTCGGTCCTGGCGGCGATGGCTCTCTCCGACCGCCGCCAGACGCGCCGGCTCGCGACGGCCGCCGCCTGATCCTGCGCTGAGGCAGACCGGCCGGACCCGCTCCGGCCGGTCTCCTTCTTCCCGGCCTTCGTGGAACCCAACCGATGCTGCCTGCACCCTACGTCCGCCTGCACGCCGAGTTGCGGCAGTTCATCCCGGCCGAGCGCCTGATCGTCGATCCGCTGCGCACGCTGGCCTACGGCACCGACGCCAGCTTCTACCGGCTGATCCCGAAGATCGTCGCGGTGGTGGAGACGGAGCAGGAGGTCGAGCGCCTGCTGACCCTGGCCCGCACGCACGCCACCCCCGTCACCTTCCGCGCCGCCGGCACCAGCCTGTCCGGGCAGGCGGTCAGCGACAGCGTGCTGGTCCTTCTGGGCGACGGCTGGCGCGGCTGCACCATCGCGCCGGGGGCCGGGACGGTCTCCCTCCAGCCCGGCGTGGTCGGTGCCGACGCCAACCGCCGGCTGGCGCCGTTCGGGCGCAAGATCGGCCCCGACCCGGCCTCCATCGCCACGGCGAAGATCGGCGGCATCGCCGCCAACAACGCCAGCGGCATGTGCTGCGGCACGGCGCAGAACAGCTACCGGACGCTGGTCTCCATGCGCCTGCTGCTGGCCGACGGCACGCTCCTGGACACCGGCGATCCGGCCAGCCGCGCCGCCTTCGCGCAGAGCCACGCCCCGCTGCTGGCGACACTGGCTGACCTGGGCGCGCGCACCCGGGCCGACGCGGCCCTGGCGGCGCGCATCCGCCGCAAGTTCACCATCAAGAACACCACCGGCTACAGCCTGAACGCGCTGGTCGACTTCGAGGATCCGTTCGAGATCCTCCAGCATCTGATGATCGGCTCGGAAGGCACGCTGGGCTTCATCGCCGAGATCACCTACCGCACCGTGCCGGAGCACGCCGACAAGGCCAGCGCCCTGCTCCTGTTCCCGGACATTGCCGAAGCCTGCCGGGCGGTGGCGCTGCTGAAGGCTACCCCGGTCTCGGCCGTGGAACTGATGGATCGCGCGGCCCTGCACTCGGTCCAGGGGAAGCCCGGCATGCCTGCGGTGATCCGCGGCCTGGACGAGCGCGCCGCGGCGCTGCTGGTGGAGACGCGCGCCGGGGATGCCGGCGCGCTCGCCCGCAACATCGCGGCGATCGGCGCGGCGCTGGACGGCTGCGCGCTGCTGCATCCGGCGGCGTTTACCACCGTCGCCGCGGAGTGCGAGAGTTTCTGGAAGATCCGCAAGGGTCTGTTCCCGGCGGTGGGCGCGGTGCGGCGCACCGGCACCACGGTCATCATCGAGGACGTCGCCTTTCCCATCGACCGTCTTGCCGAGGCGACGGTGGAGCTTCAGCACCTGTTCGAGCACTACGGCTATCACGAGGCGATCATTTTCGGCCACGCGCTGGAAGGGAACCTGCACTTCGTCTTCACCCAGGCGTTCGACACCGACGCGGAGATCGACCGCTACCGCCGCTTCATGGACGCGGTCGCCGCCATGGTGGTGACGAAGTACGACGGCTCCCTGAAGGCCGAGCACGGCACCGGCCGCAACATGGCCCCCTTCGTCGAGATGGAGTGGGGGAGCCGGGCGTACGCCCTGATGCGGGAGATCAAGAGCCTGCTCGATCCGCTGGGCCTGCTCAACCCCGGCGTCATCCTCAACGACGATCCCGAAGCGCATCTTAAGAACCTGAAGCCGCTGCCGCCGGCCGACCCGCTGGTCGACAAGTGCATCGAGTGCGGCTTCTGCGAGCCCACCTGTCCGTCGCACGGGTTCACGCTCAGCCCGCGCCAGCGCATCGTCGGCTGGCGCGAGATCGCCCGGCTGTCGGGCACCGGGGAGCGCGCCGGGCTGGACGCTCTGCACGCCGCCTACGACCACCAGGGCATCGACACCTGCGCCGCCTGCGGCCTGTGCGCCACCGCCTGCCCGGTGGGCATCGAAACCGGCCTGCTCATCAAGGTCCTGCGCGGCCGGCGCAGGGGCCCGGTGCAGCGCCGCCTCGGCCGGTTCGCCGGCGAGCACTTCGGCACGATGCTGGCCGCCGGGCGCGCCGGGTTGAGGCTTGCCGACCTCGCCCGCCGCGTCGCCGGCCCGGCGCGGCTGAGCGCCGCCGCCGGAGCGCTGCGCCGGCTGTCGGGCGACCGCCTGCCGCACGTGCCGACCTCACTGCCGACCGCGCTGAATTTCCTGCCGCCGCCGGCCGCGGCGGAGGACGGCGCCGCCGTCGTGTACGTGCCGAGCTGCGCCAGCCGCACCATGGGTCCCGCCGCGGACGATCCGGAGAGCACGCCGCTGCCGCAGAAGACCGAGGCGCTGTTCCGCAAGGCCGGCCTGCGCGTGCTCTACCCCGAAGGGCTGTCCGGCCTGTGCTGCGGCATGCCGCTGGAGAGCAAGGGCTTCGCCCGCGAGGCCGACGCCAAGGCCGACGAGATGGTCTCCGCCATCCGGCGCGCCGCCGACGGCGGTCGCTGGCCGGTGGTCATCGACACCAGCCCCTGCGCCTTCCGCCTGAAGCGCCACCTCGCCGAGGACGGGCTCAAGGTGCTGGATTTGGTCGAGTTCATCCACGACCACCTGCTCGACCGGCTGGAATTCACCCGCCGCGCCGAGCCGGCGGTGCTGCACCTCGCCTGCTCGCTGCGGCGCATGGGCCTGGAGGGCAAGCTCCGGGCGGTGGCGGAGCGCTGCGCCGGGCACGTCGTGGTGCCGGACGGGGTGGGCTGCTGCGGCTTCGCCGGTGACAAGGGCTTCACCCGGCCGGACCTCAACGCCCATGCGCTGCGCCACCTCAGGGCCGGCGTGCCGCCGGGCGGCGAGGGTGGCTACTCGACCAGCCGCACCTGCGAGATCGGCTTGGCGCACCACGCGGGCATGCCGTACCGCTCCATCGTCTACCTGGTGGACGCCTGCACCACCGCGAAGGCCCCGGAGCCGGCGCGGGTGAGCGAACCGGCGTTCTAGCGTCGGCCGGGTCCCCCTCAGCGGAACGCGTCGAGGTCGATCGCCAGGCGGCGGGCCTTGTCGTAGAAGCTCTTGCGGGGGATGCCCAGCGCCTGGAGGGTGGCGGTGACGTTGCCGTTGCGCCGGGCCAGTTCGCGCTCGATCACTCCCTTCTCGAACCGGTCCACCTGGGCGGCCAGGGTGGCGGCCGGTTCGGGCGCGCCGTCGGTCGCGGCGGCGGCGTGGATGGGATCGTCAAGGCCCAGCACGTAGCGCTCGGCGACGTGGCGCAGTTCGCGCACGTTGCCGGTCCAGGGATGGGACATCAGGCGGCGGTGCAGATCGGCCGACAGGGGCGGCGCCTCGCAGCGGTACCGGTCCACCGCCTCCGACACGAAATGCTCGAACAGCAGCGGGATGTCGTCGGGCCGTTCGCGCAGGGGCGGGATGCGCAGCGGCACCACGTTCAGGCGGTGGTACAGGTCCTCGCGGAACCGGCCCTCGGCGGCGAGCTGGCGCAGGTCCACCTTGGTGGCGGCGACGACGCGGATGTCCACGGGCACGGCGCGGTTGCTGCCGACCGGCTCGACCACCCGTTCCTGCAGGACGCGCAGCAGCTTGACCTGCAGCGAGGGCGGCATGCTCTCGATCTCGTCGAGGAACAGCGTGCCGCCGTCGGCGTGCTCGATGCGGCCGACGCGGCGTTTGTTGGCGCTGGTGAAGGCGCCGGCCTCGTGGCCGAACAGCTCGCTCTCGGCGATGGCCTCGGGCAGGGCGCCGCAGTTCAGCGCCACGAAGGCACAGGCGCGCCGCGGCCCGCCTTCGTGCAGGGTGCGGGCCACCAGCTCCTTGCCGGTTCCCGTCTCGCCCAGCACCAGGATGTCGGCGTCGATGGCGCCCAGCCGGTGCAGCGTGGCGCGCAGGCGCTGCATGGCGGGGGTGCGGCCGACCAGCAGCGTGCCCATGGCGCGGTGACGCTCCAGCTCGGCCCGGCGGGCGCGGCTGTCGAGGGCGAGGGCGCGGATCTCCAGCGCGCGGTCCACCGCCTCCACCAGCCGGTCGGAGGCGTGCGGCTTCTCGATGAAGTCCAGGGCGCCCTCTCGCATGGCGCGCACCGCCATGGGCACGTCGCCGTGGCCGGTCACCACGATCACCGGCAGATCCGGGTCGAGGGCGCGCAGGCGGGCCATCAGCTCCAGCCCGTCGATGCCGGGCATGCGCACGTCGGTGACGACGGCGCCGGGCATCTCGCGCGTCGCCAGGGCCAGCGCCTCCTCGCCCGACGCGGCGAGCATCACCGGGTGGCCGGCCAGCGTCAGCGTCTGCTCCCCGGCGTGGCGGACGTCCTCCTCGTCATCGACGAACAGGACGGGCAGGGTGGGGGATCGGCTCATGGCGCGCACTCCAGCACGACGGTGAACACGGCCCCGCCGTCGGGCCGGTTGCCCCCGGCGATGGTGCCGCCGAACGTCTCGACGATGTTGCGGGCGATGGACAGACCCAGGCCCAGGCCGCCGCTGCCCGCCTTGGTGGTGTGGAACGCCGCGAAAAGCTGGGGCATCATCGCCTCGGGGATGCCCGGCCCGTCGTCCTCCACGGCGATGACGCAGGTGGCGCCGCGCCGCTCGGCCCGGATGGCGATGCGCGGGGCGGGGCGGCCGTCCTGCGCGTCGGCGGCGTTCTGCAACAGGTTGACCAGCACCTGTTCGAGCTGCACCGGCTCGGCGCGCACCTGCACCGCCGGCACGTCCACCTCCACGCGGATGCCGGCGCGGCGGATGCGGTGTTCCATCAGGGCCAGGGCGTTGCGCACCGACGGCTCCAGGTTCAGCACCCCGACCGGGCCGGAAGTGCGCCGGGCGAAGCCCTTGAGGTGGCTGGTGATGGTGCCGATGCGCTCGGTCAGGCCGGCGATGCGGTGCATGTTGTCGCACGCCGCGTCGGCGCGCTCGCGCCGCAGCAGGGTGACGGCGTTGTCGGCATAGGAACGGATCGCCCCCAGCGGCTGGTTGATCTCGTGGGCGATGCTGGCGCTGATCTGGCCCAGCACCGCCAGCCGGCCGGCGTGCACCAGGTCGGCCCGTGCCTGGCGGGCCACCACCTCGGCGCGGCGGCGCTCCTCCGCCTCCCGCAGAAGCCGTTCGTTGGCCTCCGTCAGCTCGCGCGTGCGGGCGGCCACCTTCTCCTCCAGCTCGGCGCGGGCGCGCTGCTGCGTCTCGATGCGCTCGCGCAGGCTCGTCCGCCAATCCTGAAGGCGGGACAGTCCGAACAGCAGCAGCAGTCCGGCGAACCCGGTGGCGATGACCGTCAGCGCCACCTGCTGGTGGACGGGGACACGGGACACCAGGATGTGCATCGTCCAGTCCAGGCCGGGGATCGGCGCGGCCACCAGCAGGTGGCTGCCGGGGTCACCCTCCGCCGCCACTCCGTCCCCCAGCAGGACGACCCGCGCGGCGTCCTCCGGCCCTCCCGTGGCGAAGGGCAGGGGAGCCAGAGGGGCGGCGCCGTAGCGGCGGGACTCCCGCAGCACCCGGCGCGTCTCCTCGGGCAGCGGCGTGATCGGGCGGAACCGCCAGTCCGGCCGGCTGGTCAGGATCACCACCCCCTGCCCGTCGGTGACGAACACGGGGGAATCGCTGCGCGCCCAGGCGGCCTCCACGTCCTCGAAGCGCACCTTGACGACCACGACTCCGGGCGCGTCCGGTGCGTCGACCCGGCGGGCGATGTAGAAGCCGGGCTGATGGCTGACGGTCCCCATGGCGAAATGCTCGCCCAGGCCGTCGCGCATGGCGTTGCGGAAATAGGGACGGAAGCCGTAGTTGTGGCCGACGAAACTCTGCCCCGACGACCAGTTGCTGGCGGCCAGCGTGTTGCCGTCGCCGTCGATCACGTAGATGACGTCGGCGCGGATCTCGGCGTTCAGAAGGTCCAGCTTGTGGTCGATATACCGGCGCCGGTCCGGGTCGGCGGGGTCGCGCAGCAGCGCCGCCACCTCCGGGTCGCGGGCCAGCACGAAGGGGACGGATCGGTGCTTGTCCAGCCCGCTGAGCAAGGCGGCCAGATGCAGGGCGAGGGCCCCTTCCGCCGCGTGTTCCAGGTCCGCGGCGGCGGAACGGGCGCGCCACTCCCCTACGGTCCACAGGGCCGTCAGCATCAGCACGGCACCGAGGATGAAAGACGCCGCCCGCGGCGGCCGGCGCAGGGCAGCGATACCGGGCAACGCCAAGGTGAACCCTCCACGACTGCGTAAGGTATGGCACGCGGCCCGGCGCAGGGGCAAGCGGACGGGGCGCCGCAACCGGCGCCCCGCCGTCCGGCCTCAATGGGCGAAGGTGTCCTTGCCGAACATGAGGTCGGGCAGGAAGGTGGAGATGGTCGGGATGTAGGTGACCAACACCAGGAAGGTCAGCAGGATCATCAGCCACGGCA
>NZ_KE386928.1:39912-271124 GCF_000429625.1 Azospirillum halopraeferens DSM 3675 | reverse complement strand
CCACGCCTTGTTCGGCGTAGCGCACCTGCCAGCGCCACACCGCCGGACGGCTGAGACCGGCTCGACGCGCCACCTCCAGAACGGGCAGCCGCTCGGCCGACAACAGGATGATGTTGGCCCGCTGCACATGCTTGAGCGGGCGGTTGCGGTCAGCGAGGATCGCGGCCAAGCGCGCGCGGTCCTCCGCTCCAACGATGACGCTGACGGTCTGGGCCATGCCGACAGAATCGCACGTCAGCGGACCCTTGTGAATCCTATGTCTGTGTCAGTGCACTAGCCTCCTCCCCCGCCGCCCTTCTCCCCCCTTCTCCCCCCTTCTCCCCCCTTCCCACCCCCTCTTCGCGTGCGGGTCCGCCGCCCCATGGGGTGCGGCGTTTTGAAGCGGGAGCCATGCCGTCGCCGGGGGTGTTGAGGGTCGCAGCACCCCGCTCCCCGCCCGTCACGCGGAAGGAACGCGACCCGTGGACCTCGACCCGCTCATCCTCTCGCGAATCCAGTTCGCCTTCGTCATCTCCTTCCACATCCTCTTCCCCTCCTTCACGGTGGGCCTCGCCTGCTGGATCGTGGTGCTGGAAGGGCTGTGGCTGCGCACGGGGCGGACGCTCTACCGCAGCCTGTCGGAGTTCTGGACGAAGATCTTCGCCATCTCCTTCGGCATGGGGGTGGTGTCGGGCATCGTCATGACCTACCAGTTCGGCACCAACTGGAGCCGCTGGTCCGACATCGTCGGCAACGTGCTGGGGCCGCTGATCCAGTACGAGGTGGTCACCGCCTTCTTCCTGGAAGCCGCCTTCCTCGGAATCCTGCTGTTCGGGCGCGACCGGGTGCCCCGCAGCGTCCACTTCATGGCCGCCTGCCTGGTGGCGTTCGGGACGGTGCTGTCGTCCTTCTGGATCCTGTCGGCCAATAGCTGGATGCACACCCCGGCCGGGGCGGAGCTGCGCGACGGGCGGTTCTTCGTCACCGACTGGTGGGCGGTGGTGTTCAACCCCTCCTTCCCCTACCGGCTCACCCACATGCTGACGGCCATGTTCCTCACCACCGGCTTCGTGGTGGCGGGGGTCAGCGCCTTCTACCTGCTCACCCGGCGCTTCACCGAACACGCCCGCGTCGGCCTGCGCATGGCGCTGGGCATGATCACCGTGCTGGCACCGCTCCAGATCGTGCTGGGCGACCTGCACGGCCTCAACACCCTGGAACACCAGCCGGCCAAGATCGCCGCCATGGAAGGCCACTGGGAAGGCGGCGCCCGGGCGCCCATGATCCTGTTCGCCCTGCCCGACGAGGAGGCGGAGATGAACCGCTGGGAAGTCGGCATTCCCGGCCTGGCCAGCATCATCCTGACCCACTCCCCCGACGGCGAGGTCCCCGGCCTCAAACAGTTCCCCCGCGACGAACGGCCGCCCGTCGCCATCGTCTTCTGGACGTTCCGGCTGATGGTGGCGATCGGCCTGGTGATGCTGGCCGTGGCGGTGATCCACGTGATCCTGCGCCTGCGCGGACGCCTCTACACGGCCGAATGGTTCCACCGCCTGCTGGTCGCCTGCGTCCCCACCGGCTTCATCGCCATCCTCGCGGGCTGGTTCACCACCGAGATCGGACGCCAGCCCTGGGTGGTCTACGGGCTGGTGCGGACCGCCGACGCCGTCACCCCGTCGCTGACCACCACCGCCGTGCTGATCTCCCTGACCGCCTTCGTGGTGGTCTACGCCATCATCTACGGGGCCGGCACCTATTACCTGCTGCGCCTGCTGCGCATCGGGCCGGCGGTGACCGACGACGCCACCGCGCCCATGGCCCGGCAGGAGGCGCACCGGCCCAAGCGGCCGCTGTCCCTGCCCGACCAATCCATCGACCCCGCGGAGTGATCCCCATGGACGAAGGCAGCCTCCTCACCCTCGCCTGGGTCGGCATCGTCGGCTTCTCCGTGTTCATGTACGTGCTGATGGACGGCTTCGACCTGGGCATCGGCATCCTCTACCCCTTCGCCCGGTCGGAAGAGGACCGGGACGTCATGATGAACACCGTGGCGCCGGTCTGGGACTTCAACGAGACGTGGCTGGTCCTGGGCGGCGCCGGGCTGTTCGCCGCCTTCCCCATAGCCTACGCCGTGGTGCTGCCCGCCATGTACCTGCCGCTGCTGGTGATGCTGATCGCCCTGGTGTTCCGCGGCGTGGCGTTCGAGCTGCGCTTCAAGGCGCGCTCCAGCCGGCACTGGTGGAACACCGCGTTCTTCCTGGGCTCCCTGCTCGCGACCGTGGCGCAGGGCGTGGTGCTCGGCGCCTTCATCCAGGGCATCCATGTGGAAGGGCGCGACTTCGCCGGCGGCATGTTCGACTGGCTGACCCCCTTCAGCCTGTTCTGCGGCGCGGCGCTGGTCGCCGGCTACGCCCTGCTGGGGGCCACCTGGCTGATCTGGCGCACCGTCGGGCCGCTGCAGGACTGGTGCTACCGCGTGGCGCGGGGGCTGATGATCGCGGTGCTGGTGCTGATCGCCGCGGTCAGCCTGTGGACGCCGCTGATCGACGCGGACATCGCGGCGCGCTGGTTCTCCCTGCCCAACATCCTGCTGCTGGCGCCGGTGCCCCTGATGACCGCGGCGCTGGCCTTCGCCCTGTGGCGGTCGCTGGACGAGGGGCGCGAGGTGCTGCCCTTCGCCCTGTCCATGTCCCTGTTCGCCCTGTCCTACCTGGGGCTCGCCGTCAGCCTGTGGCCGATGCTGATCCCGCCGTCGATCACCGTGTGGCAGGCCGCCGCCCCGCCGGAAACCCAGGTGTTCCTGCTGATCGGAATGGCCTTCCTGATCCCGGCCATCCTGTTGTACACCGCCTACACCTATTGGGTCTTCCGCGGCAAGGTCACGGGATCGTCCGGCTATCACTGATGCAGCCGGGGAAGCCCCATCGATAAGGCTCGTCACCGGCGCGGGACGCACCATAGTCCATCTACGGGCCACATCGACCGTCCGTCGCGCGGTGTCGCAGCAAGGGGGCCATCGGCCCCGGGGGCAGCAGGGGGCCATCGGGCCCCGGGGAGGGCGCCTTGGAGCAGGAGCACGAGATCAGTTTCGCCGAACTCATCGTCCGCCGCGGGGCGGAGTTGCTGGAGGCGGCGTCCGACGGCGACGACACCGACCCCGATGAGGCGGCGGATGCCGGCCCGGTCGATGCCATGGCGCGACTGCTGGCCACCGTCGCCATCACCGACGGACCGCTGGTCATCCACATGGAAGGCGGCGGCCACACCGACATCTTCGAGGAGGCCGCGGGCATCACCGTCGGCGGCCCCGGCGACAAGGTGACCACCCTGGCCGAAGCCCGCCAGCCCGAGCGCGCCGTGGTGTTCGAGTTCGACCCCGTGGGCCAGCTCGCCGGCAGCCGCGCCGTGGTGGCGGTGGTGCGCCCGGAGGATCGTCACGACCTGCTGGAAGCGTACGTCGCCGTCGGACGCCTGCGAGGCAACGCGGCGGAGCTGACGGTGGCCCCCGTGACGGTGCGCCTCGACGCCCGCGCGCTCGGCCACACCCTCGATCTCATCGGGCCGGTGGGGCGGACCAGCGTCAACGCCATCGGCGCCGCCATGGCCCATGCCTCGCAGACCCGGGTGCTGCCGGGCCAGGACGCGTCGGACGTGCCGCCGGTGGTCATCGACCTGTGCTGGCACGCCTTCTGCCTGTCGGCGGTGCGCGCCCGCCGCACCCCCGACGCCGGGCCCGTGTCACCGACCATACACTGATCCGATCGGATCGGGTCCGGCCGGGGCGGCGGTCACCCGCCGGGGACGACCGCCAGCACCGCACCGATGGCCGGCGCGCCGTCGCGGCGGACGTCCTCGGGCAGGGCGGCGCACGCCTCCTCGACGGCGCGGCGCACCTCCGCCTCGGGCACGCCGGCCGCCACCAGGCCGCGGGCCAGGGTGCCCCCCACCATGCTCAGGGCCGCGATTTGGGCGCGCAGGGCCGACTGGCCCGCGTGCAGCGCTTCGATCTCGCCGCGCAGATGGTTCACCGCGGCGATCATCGATTGCAGGGCGTCGGTCTGGCTGCCGATGACGTCCCGCAGCACGTCGGATTCCCGGCGCGTCACAAAGTCCCCCGCCGCCTGCTTGAGGAACGCTTTCCACACGGTCTCGAACTCGGCGCGGGTCAGGGCTTCGGGCATCGTCGGGTCCTTCGTGGTTGTCCGTCAGGGCGGCCGCCGACCGTATCACGCCGCACCACCCGCCGCGGCCTTCTTTCGACGGCGTGGCATCGGCGCACCGGTCAAGCACACCATCGAACAGGCACCGCCCGGTCATGTCCCTCGGGTGGGATTGAAACCGTCACGAACGAACTCTACGTTGGCGTCACCGGCGCAGGACCGGTTCCGACCACCGCAACCACACGCAACGAGACCAGCCATGAACGGACTGCTCAGACGGCAGACGTGGCACAGCCGCGTTGCCGAGCTTCTCGACGATCCCGTCGCCGAGGCGCTCTTGCGCCGCGACGGCCTGTCCCGCGACGACGTCATCCGCCAGCTCGCCCCGGTCGCCGAGGCGCTGAACCGCCGCCGGATGCACTACCGCGGCCCGGTCTTCCACGGCCGTCCGGCGGGCGTCATGGCCCCGGCCGCCGGGAACCCTTGAATTCATTGGGTAGACGAACGAACTAGTTTCCCACAACGGGGCGCCGCGCACGACCGGCGGGGCCCTGCGCGGGAGACGGTCATGCTCAACCCCCTCATCACCCTCACCGCCGGATGGTCGCCGGCGGTGGAGGAGCGGGCCACGCGGCTGCTGGCCTTTCGCCTGGGCACGACCGCCGACGGCACGCCCGTCACCGTGGCGGCGGCGTTCGCCGGCCGCGGCCGTCCGGCTCCCCACACCGCCCGGCTTCTGATGCACCTGCCGCCCCTGGAGGCGGTGCAGGTGCTGACCCACACGCTGGCCGACTTCACCATCGACGGCGCCTCCTGCCCCGATCCCGCCGCCACCGCGCGGGCGGCGCTGGCCCATGCGGGCCGGGCGGTGACCATTGCCGACGCACATCCTGAACGCGCATTTATCGCGAGACTGCTCTCCTTTTTGTTCGAACTGCGCCGTCCGACGCGTTGAAGCGGGCCGGCCGCGGGTGTGTTCGTGCCGCTCACGGTTCGCGGGAGTCGCGCGCTCGTGCGTCGGTTGATAAAATCCCCGGGATCTGAGACCGCGAAGGACGGGAAGGAATGGCGGGCACGCGCTTCGGCGTCACGTTCCGGCTGCTGGCCGGCGTCGTCGGCATGGCGGTGCTGACCCTGGCCGCGTGCGTCACCGCGATTCTGGCTCTGGGCGATTTCAGGAACAGCTTCGACCACGTCGCCTCCTCGCAGATCGACACCATGATGGTGGCGGCCGAGCTGGGCCGCCGCAGCGAGGCGCTGATCGGCCGCGCCCCGGCGCTGCTGCTGGCCGGCAGCGACCGCGAGCGGCGCGACGTGATGGCCGACGCCGCCGAGCAGCAGCGCAGCCTCGATGCGCTGGTCCGCCGCCTCGCCGCCGCCCGCCCGGTGGAGGACGGGATGGCCGGCGCCATCGCCGCGCGCCAGGACGCGCTGGTGGAGAGCGTGCGCGCCATCGAGCGGCTGGTCGTCCGCCGCCTGGCCATTGAGGACGCACTGCGCACGGGCATGGAACGGTTCATGGTCGTGTTCGGGCGGATGCGCGACACCGCCGAGTCGCGCCGGGCGGTGCTGGAGCGGGCGATCCACGGCGGCGACCCGGTGCTGCGCGACGCCGCGCTGGCGGAGCAGGACCGGCTGCGCCGGGCCTTCGAAGCGACGGACCGGCTGCTGCTGCTGCTGTTCGCCGCGTCGGCCGACCCCGACCCCGACCGCACGGCGGTGCGGCGGGCAGCGGCGATGACCGACCTCGCCCGCCTGAACGAGCTGCTGCGGGAGTCCGGCTCCCCCGACTTCCGGCGGCGGATCGGCAGCCTGCACGCGGAGCTGCGCGCCATCGCCGCCGGCCCCGGCGGCCTGCTGGTCAACGCCGGCCGCCTTGCCGACCAGGCGGCGGAAGGCCGGGCGCTGGTGGCGGAAAACCGCCGGGCCGCCGAACGCCTGTCCGCCGCGGTGGGCGAACTGGCCGCGGCGGTGCGCGACGACGTGGCGGCCACCAACGAGACGCTGGGCCTGGCCCTGGCGCGGCAGAGCGAATGGCTGGCCCTGCTGGCTGGGCTGTGCCTGCTGGCGGCGCCGGGCATCGCCCTGTTCATCCACCTGTCGGTCGTCCGCCGGCTGCGCCGGCTGCGCGACGGCATGCAGGACCTGATGGAGGGCCGGCCCGCCCACATCGCCGACGGCGGCCGCGACGAGATCGGCGGGATGGCCCGCGCCGCGGACTACTTCGTCACCGAGATCCGCCGCCGCGAAGGGGACCTGGCCGGCAGCGAGCGGCGCTTCCGCGGCCTGATCGAGGGGTCGATCCAGGGCATCCTCGTGCACCGCGGCTTCCGCCCCCTGTTCGCCAACGACGCCTTCGCCCGCGTCTTCGGGTTCACCGATGCCGAGGCGGTGATGGCGTCGGGAAGTCTGCGCAGCCTCGTGGCGCCGGAGGAGCGGGCACGGTCCTGGCAGCGCTATTTCCGGGTGCTCCACGGCCGCGGCGACGGCGGCATCACCCGCGTGCGCAGCCTGCGCCGGGACGGCTCCACCGTGTGGGTGGAGTCCATCGACCGCATGGTGGACTGGATGGGCGCCCCGGCGGTGCAGACCACGGTGGTCGACGTGAGCGAGCGCGTGCGCGCCGAGGCCGAGGCGGCGGAGACGGCGCTGCAACTGCGCGCCGCCTTCGAGGCAATGCCCAGCGCCATCATAATGATGGACGAGGACCTGCAGATCCGCGTGTTCAACCAGCGCTACTGCGAATACTGGAACCTGTCCGCCGAGGAGATCACCGCCCGCGGGCGGATGGACAAGCTGCTGCGCTACGGGCTGGAAAACGGCTTCTTCCCCGGGGCGGACCCGGCGACCTTCGTGGAGGAGCGCCTGTCCTTCGTGCACCGGCACGAGCCGTACTCACAGATCTATCACACGGTGGAGGGACGCGACCTGGAGCTGCGCTGCTCGCCGCGCGCCGAGGGCGGCTGGGTCATCACCCTCACCGACATCACCGACCGCACCCGCGCCCTGCGGGCCATGCGCGAGAGCGAGGCGCGCTTCCGCGACCTGATCGAAGGATCGGTCCAGGGCATCCTGATCCGGCGCGACGGGCGCGCCCTGTTCGTCAACCGCGCCTTCGCCGCGATGGCGGGCTACGACGACCCGCGCGAACTCCTCAACCTGTCGCTGTTCGACTCGCTGGTCCCGCCGGAGGAGGCGGACCATGCCCTCTACCGCGGACCGTTGTCGGCCGAGGCCGACGCCGACGGCGGCGGCGGCTCGCGTCGCGGCCGATTGAGGCGGCGCGACGGCACGTGCATCTGGGTCGATGTGGCGACCCGCACCATCGACTGGATGGGCGAGCCGGCGGTTCAGATCACCGCCGCCGACGTGACCCCCCGGGTGGAGGCCGAAGAGGCGGCGGCCGCCCGCAACGCCCGGCTCCAGGCCCTGTTCGACGCCATGCCCGCGGGCGTGGCCATGTTCGATCGTTCCTTGCGCCTGATGCAGTTCAACCGCGGCTTCCGCGACCTGTGGGCCTTCCCCGATTCCCTTCTGGCCGACCGCCCGGCCCTGCCCGACCTGCTGCGCTTCAAGGCGGCGTGCGGCGACATGCCGGCCGGCACGGCGGAGGACTCCATCACCCTCATCACCAACTGCGTCCGGCGCGGCGAGCCCCTGGACCGCGAGATCGTGCTGGCCGGCACCACCACGCTGGCGGCGCGCGGCGGCCCGACGCCCGACGGCGGCTACATCTTCACCTACGCCGACATCTCCGAACGGCGGCGGGCCGCCGCGGAACTGCGGGAGAGCCGCGAGCGCCTCGACCTGGCGGTGCTGGCCACCCGTGCGGCGGTGTGGGACGAGAACCTGGTGGACGGCCGGGTCTGGTGGTCGGACGAATACCACCGGTTGCTGGGCAGCGATCCCCGCACCTTCACTCCCGGACCCGGAACCTGGGAATCGCTGCTCCATCCGGACGATGCGCCGGGTGTGCGCGCCGCCGCGGCCGTCTACCTCGCCGGCAACACCGACCATTACACGGCGACCTACCGGCTGCGCCACCGGGACGGCGGCTGGGTGTGGGTGGAGGATTTCGGCCGGGTCAAGCGCGACGCCACCGGCCGCCCGGTCCGCTTCGTCGGCGTCATGCTGGACATCAGCGAGCGCAAACGCGCCGAGGCGACGCTGCGCGACAGCGAACGGCGCTACCGCCGCCTGGTGGAGAACCTGAAGTCCCACGTCATCTACGCCCACGACCCGGACGGCCGCGTCCAGTATGTCAGCCCGTCGGTGACCGACGTGCTGGGCTATGCCCGCGACGCGGTGATCGGGCGCCCCGCCCCCTACCTGCCGGCCGGTCGACCGCAGGGCATGCAGGGGTGTCCCGGCGGCCAGGTGGTGTTCGAAACCGATTATCTCCACAGCGACGGCGGCGTGCGGCGCATGCAGGTGGCGGAGATCCCCGTGCACGACGACGCCGGCCGGGTGATCGGCGTGGAGGGGATCGCCCAGGACGTCACCGAGCGCAACCGCGCCGAAGAGGCGCTGCGCCAGGCCAAGGAACAGGCGGAAACGGCGGCGCGCGCCAAATCCACCTTCCTCGCCACCATGAGCCACGAGATCCGCACCCCGATGAACGGCGTGCTGGGCATGCTGGAGGTGCTGGACCGCACGCCGCTGGACGGGGAACAGCGCACCATCCTGGCGGTGATGCGGGATTCCGCCTCGGCCCTGCTGACCATCATCGACGACATCCTCGACTTCTCCAAGATCGAGGCCGGCCATCTGGGCCTGGAAGCGGTCCCCGTCTCGGTGCCCGACATCGTGGAAGGGGTGGCCGACCTGATGGCCGCGCGGTCGCGCGAACGGCGCCTCGACCTTGCCACGCGGGTGTCGCTGGACGGCCGGGACCGGCGCATGGGCGATCCGGTCCGGCTGCGCCAGATCCTGCTGAACCTGGTGGGCAACGCCATCAAGTTCACCGAGCGCGGCTTCGTCACCGTGACCGCCCGGCCCGGCATCGGCACCGGGGCGGACGACGATCGCGTGCGCTTCGAGGTGAGCGACAGCGGCATCGGCCTCAGCGCCGAGCAGCAGGCCCGCCTGTTCCAGCCCTTCACCCAGGCCGACGCCTCGACCACCCGCCGCTTCGGCGGCAGCGGCCTCGGCCTGTCCATCTGCCACCGGCTGGTGGAGCTGATGGGGGGCACCATCGGCGTCACGGCCACCCCCGGCGCGGGCTCCACCTTCTGGTTCGAGGTGCCGCTGGCGCCCGTCGCGACCGGCACCGCCGCCGGCGCCGTCGACCTGGACGGGCTGGACGTGCTGGTGGTCGATGACACCCCACCGGTGCGCGAGGCGTTCGCCGAGGCGCTGGCCACCGCCGGCGCCCGGGTGACGACGGCCGCCGACGCCGACGCGGCGGCGGCGGCCCTTGCCGCCCCGCGCCCCGGGGGCCGCCCCTTCGATGCGGTCGTGCTGGACCACGATGCCGGCCGGGGGGCGGCGGGCGCCGGATTGCCGGTGCCGGATGGCACCGCCCTGATCGTGGTCACCACTGATGACGGAGCGGCCGCGGCCGCCGCGGCCCGTGCCGCCGGGGCGGCTGAGGTTCTGCGCAAGCCGGTGCGGCGCGACGCCCTGTGGGCGGCGGTGGCACGCGCGGCCGGACGGGCCGCCCCCGATTCCCCGTGCGGAGTGGCCGCCGCCGGGGTGCTCGGCGCCGTCCGCCCGCCGCCGCCCGAAGAGGCGCTGGCCGCGGGGGCGCTGATCCTGGTGGCCGAGGACAACCCGACCAACCGGGTGGTGGTGCGCATGCAGCTCGAACAGCTCGGCTTCGCCTGCGAGGTCGCCGGCAACGGCCGCGAGGCATGGCATGCCCTGCAAAGCCGTCACCACGGCTTGCTGCTGACCGATTGCTTCATGCCCGAGGTGGACGGCTACGAACTGGCCCGGCGGGTGCGCCGGCGCGAACGGGACGGCGGCGGCCACCTGCCCATCGTGGCGCTGACCGCCAACGCCCTGACCGGGGAGGCGGAGCGCTGTTTCGCCGCGGGCATGGACGATTACCTGTCGAAGCCGGTGGACCTGCAAAGCCTGTCGCGCTGCATCGCCCGCTGGCTGCCCGGCGCCCTGCCTCTGCGCCGCCCCACGGATGCCGGCGCCGCGATCCCGCCGGCCCCGCCGTTCACCGTCACCGCAGGGCCGGACTCCGCCCGGCCCGCCGTCCTGGACCTGGATCATGTGGTTGCCACCTTCGGCAGCGTCGAGGCGGCGCGCGACCTGCTGGACTTCTTCCTCGACACCACGGCTCCGCTGGTGGAGACGGTGACCGCCGAGCTGGAGCGCGGCGACGCCGCCGAGGGCCGCCGCGCCGCCCACAGTGCAGCCGGGGCGGCGCGCACCGCCGGCGCGGCGGAGCTGGCGGCGCTGTGCTCGCGCATCGAAACCGCGGCGGCGGGCGGCGACCTCGCCGCGGCACGCCGCCACGCCGCGGCCCTGCCCGGCGCCTTCCGCCGCGTCGGTGCGGCGATCCGCGCCGGGCTGCGGACCCGTCCATCGCCCGGCCGCGGGACGCCGCGGTTGCCCGTCCGGCAATAACCTTGATATGTCTGGGCGCCTGGAATGACCGGGGCGACGCGCCGTCGCGGAGGACCCACCCCATGGACCGGACACCGGACGATTACGCGCGCCATCGCATCCTCGTCATCGAGGACCAGCCGTTCGTCCGCCGCACGATCGTGCAGATCCTCATGCAGATCGGATTCCGGTCGGTGGCCGAGGCGACCGACGGCGAAACCGGCCTGCAAGAGTGCGCCCGCACCGCCCCCGACGTGATCATCTGTGACATCGACATGCGGCCGGTCGGCGGCCTGCAGTTCCTGGCCAGCCTGCGGTCCGACCCGCACGGCGCCTGCGCCGGCACGCCGGTGATCTTCCTGACCAACCACGCCGAATCGGAAATCGTGAAGAAAGCCATGGCGTTGGGGGTCAACGGCTTCGTCGTCAAGCCGCCCGCCCGGGCCTCCCTCAAGGAGCGGCTGGACCGGCTCCTGGCAGTGCGTTGAACAGCCGCAGGGGATCGCCGCGACCGCGACTTGTCTGTTCCCGCCCGCTGCCCATGCCTGTACAATCCCGCCGCCGCACCGATCGGTCCGGATGCGGACGCATCGGGCGGACCGGATGCCGGTCGGCGAGAGTACGGAGTTGGCGTGAAACGGTTCGGCCCCCTGCCCAGGCTCGGCGAAATGACCGTGGCAATGCGCATTGCCACGGGATTCGCGGTGTCGTTTGCCCTGGTGGCGGTGCTCGCGCTGATCGGGCTCGCGGCTCTCACCGGCATGACACGGGAGGTGGAGGGCTATTCGGCCGCCGCCGATGCCGAACGGGCCGCCGTCGACGCCGGCATCGCCATGCGCGAACTGACGGCCGCCGTGCACGATCATCTGGCCGCCCCCACGGCCGACGGCTTCACGAACGCCGCCGCCCAACGCGACGCCGTGCAGGAGCGACTCGACGCCCTCGCCCGCCTGGTCACCGCACCCGCCGACGCGCGGGCGGTGGCGGAGGCGCGCAACGGGCTGGAGGGATACTGGACCGGCTTTGCCGGGCTGGCGGAGCTGCGCGGCGACCGCGACCGCCTGGCCCTGGAGACCCTGGAACCGCTCGTCGCCCAGATGCGGGAGCATCTGGGCCGGCTGAAGGACGCCGGCGGCGTCGATTCCGCTACCCTCGCCGGCGACGCGGCCATTGCCGTCCTGCTGATGCAGGACCATGCGGTGCGCTATGTGGACCGCCGCTCGCCCGACGACGCGGAGCGCATGCGCAGCGAACTGGACGCGGCGCGCGGCCGCCTGGCGGAGATGAACCGCTATCTCTGGGTGCCCGGCACCCGCCAGCTCATCTTCGAAGTGTCGGGCATGCTGGACAGCGCCGACGCCATGCTGGACCGTATCGCCGAGATGCTGGGGGAGGAGGACGCCCTGCGCGACCGCGCCCTGGCACCCAACGCCGCCCTGGTCCTCGACCGCATCGCCGAGGTGCGCAGCCGCGCCGCGGCATCGGCGTCGGCGTTGCGCAGCGGCCTCGCCGCGGAGATGGGCGGCTATGCGGGTGCCGCACTGTGGGTGGGCGGCGGCGTGCTGGCCCTGGGGCTGGTGATGACCTGGTTCGTCGCGCGCAGCGTCACCCGGCCGGTGCGGATCATGAGCACGGCCATGGCCGATCTGGCCGCCGGGCGGGACACGGTCAACACGCTGCCCGTGCTGGCCGAGACGACGGAGCTGGGGGCCATGGCCCGCTCCGTGGAGTTGCTGCGCGCCAACACCGTGGCCCTGGAGCGCGTCAAGCGCGAAGCGGAAGAGCTGCAATCCCGCCTGCTGGCGGAAAAGGAGCGGGCCGAGGCCGACAGCGCCGCCAAGACGGATTTCCTGGTCAACATGGGGCAGGAGCTGCACCGGCCGCTGAACACCATCGTCGACGCCAGCCAAACGCTGATGAGCGAACTGCACCGCCTGGGCGTCGGGGAACTGGCCAACGAGGTGGAGGCCATCCAATGGTCGGGTGAGCAGCTCGTGGCGCTGATCGACGGCATCCTCGACTACGCCCGGATCGAAGCCGGCGCCATGGACGTCTGCGTCCAGGATTTCGACGTCGCCCGCCTCGTCGCCGAGGTGCGCGAGCGCAGCCTGTCCCTGGCCGATCTGAACGGCAACACCCTGACCACCACGACCGGGCAGACACCGGGCGGGATGTCCAGTGACTTCACCAAGGTGCGCCAGATCCTGTTGAACCTGCTGGACAACGCCTGCAAGTTCACCCGCGGCGGCAGCGTGACCCTGGATGCGGAACGGATCGGCCGCGACGGAGCCGATTGGGTGCGGTTCACGGTGACGGACTCCGGCATCGGCTTCCCGCCGGCCCAGACGGGGCGTCTGTTCCAGGCATTCGTCCAGGGCAGCAGCCGGCTCCACAAGGGTGGCAAGATTCCCGGCGCCGGGCTCGGGCTGACGCTGGTCGGCCACTACTGTGCCATGCTCGGCGGCGACATTGAGGTGTCCAGCACCCCCGGCACGGGCACCCGCATCGTGGTGACGCTGCCGGCCGTCTACGAACCGCCCGCCACGGACCGTCCCCTGCTGCTGGGCGCGCCCGCCGGCCCGGCCGGCACCCGGCCGCTGCTGACCGTTGCCGACACGGCCACCGCCGCCGAATAGAACAGCGGGCTTTCCGGCCGTATCAATCGTCCGCCAGCAGCATCGCCATCCAGCGGGCGTCCACCGGTCCGTTGCCCCCCAGCAGCATGTCCCTGGGCGTCGCCTCGGACCGGGAAGCCACCGGCGCCGGGGCCGAGGTGGCGTCGCCACCGGCGACGGAGTCGAAGCCGCCCTGGACGATCAGCGTCGCCATGGCCGGGGCGGCGCCGTGGGCCGCGCCGGGACCGGCGGCACCGGCCATCGCCCCCGGTCCGCCGGGCGTACCCGCAGGACCGTTGAGCGCCTCCAGCATCGCGGCGAAGCGACCGGCGAAGTCCGCCACCTCCCGCGGCACGGAGTCGGCGCGCCGGCTCTGCATCTGCTCCAGGCGGACCTGAAGCTGGCGGATGGAGTCGGTGTCGGGCATGGCGGTCATGGCGGAAACCCATCGGGCGCACAGGATCGGCCCGCAGCCTCATGCAAGGAAAATGCCGCCCGAAAACCGCGCAAAGCGACGCTCACGCCCTCCGCACGGCAAGAAGGACCCGGCAGAATCTGCCGCACACCCGGCAAATTCTGCCCGGTTACGTTGTTCAATCGCGGAAATTGACGTATTGGAGAGGCTGTTCCAGGGACATGCCGCGGACGTGCTGGATGGCGGCCTGGAGATCGTCGCGCTTTTTGCCGCTGACGCGCAGCTCGTCGCCCTGGATGGCCACCTGGACCTTCAGCTTGGCGTCCTTGATCGACTTGACGATCTGCTTGGCCAAGTCCTGGGCGATGCCTTCGCGCACGGTGACGGTGTGGCGCACGGTGCTGCCCGCCGCCTTTTCCACCTTGGCCGAGAAATCCAGGAAATTGGCGTCCACCTTGCGCCGGGTAACGTGGACCTTCAGCAGTTCGTGAAGCTGGTTGAGCTTGGGCTCGTCGTCCGCGGCGATGGCGATGGTGTTGTCGGTGCGCTCCAGCGTGCAATGCGACCCCTTGAAGTCGAACCGCTGGTCCACCTCGCGGCGAACGCCGGCAAGCGCGTTGTCCACTTCGTGGATGTCGGTCTTGGACACGATGTCGAACGACGGCATGGAATCCTCCCGGTGGCTGGCGCGTCGGCGGCGACCGTAGAGGACGGGGGTGGCGGCGTCCACCCCCGTTCCGGCCGCATCCACGCCCCTTGCCGGCCGGTCAGGTGGCTTGGCCGGGGTGCGTGAACTCGATGCCCGGCCCCTGGTCCCGGTAGGGCTTGTCCGGCATCCGGGGCTGCGGCATGGCGTAGAAGCGCGGCTCCTGATCGTCCCACGAGCGCTCGAACGGCAGGCGCATCATGGGGTTGGTTCCGTTGCGCTGGGCCTCCTGCAGGGCGTTCTGGAGCTGCTCGGCCATGTTGCGGTCCCACGGCAGGCGGTAGAGATTGGGGGCCGCGTCCCACATGAGGGTGAGATAAATGGCCTCGCCCTCGATCAGGGTGGCGCTCAGGACCGATGCTTCCTTCACGTGCGAGCCGACCCATTCCAGGGTGACCGGCTTCGCCTTGCCCAGCAGGGTGGCCGGGGCGGCGTAGGCGGCGGGAAGCATCAGGGCGAACAGGGCGACGATCACGGCACGGGCGCGGCCGTTGCGCGTCCAGCGCAGCGCGGCCAGCACGAGCAGCAGGGTGACGATCGCGACGAAGGCAAACAGGATGGTCAAAGTTTCCATGACGGGTCAGTTCCTCGCCGAACGCAAAGGTTTGAAGAGGGCGTGGAGGCTCCCTGGAACCAGTTCGCCTTTTTCGGTCAGCGTGAACCGGAAGGCTGTCACTTCTTGCCCTTCGTGGTCCAACCGCACGCGCGTGGCGGCGATCGTTGCCGCTCCGGATTCATGTTCCGCCTTCACCCGGGCGACCACACGAACATAAATGGGATAGACGTTGTCAAGGTTCCGAAACAGGTGAATGTTCACCGTGTACTCGCCCGGCGGAATCCCCCGGGAAAACGAGGTTTCGAAGTTCACCTCGGTCGGGTCGGCATAGCTGCCGAGATCGTCGCGCAACAGGTTGAAGATCAGTCCCGATTTGTTGGAGTAGCCGACGGGCACGTCGCCCGGCGCCTGCACCCACAGGTCAACGTCGGTGCGCAGCTTGTCGTCCCAGCGTGCCTCGACGATGACGTTGCCGGGCGGCTCGGAGTCGGCGACCCCGGTTCCCTCCTGCGCCGGCGGGTTCACGTGCGGCAGCAACAGCAGCAGCATGCAGATGAACCCGGCCAGTGCCAGCGTGATCATGTCCCGGAACACCGTTCCGGTGTCGTCGGCCTCGTTCCAGGGGTCAAACATGGGCGGTCTCACCGGATGGAGGGCCGACCGACGACAGGCCCGGCGCCGGCGACCGCGGACGCGCCGGCTCGGAGCCGTCACCCTCGGCGCTGCCGGCGCCGGCGTCGATCAGGGTGGCCGCCAGGTTGGCGGTGCCGGTCGCCAGCACCTGGTAATTGGCGGACAGCCAGATGTTGAGGATCGATCCGACCAGCGTGGTGTAGAGCGCCACGCCCAGGCCGTGGATCATCGTCCCCACCATGCTGCCGATGGCCTCGGTGTTGGACGCCGATGATGCGTCCACGCCGTCCAGCGCCATCACGAAACCGACGACGGTGCCGATCAGGCCCAGCATCACCAGCGAATTGGCGATGTGCCGGATGAACACGATGCGGCCGAACAGGCGCAGTTCCAGCGCGCGGGTGGCGTTGGGGCCGCCGGCCGCGGCGATGGAGCGGCGGTAGGCATCGAGACGCCCGCCCCGACCCCGCTCGATGTTGTCCAGTTCGGTCGTCACCTTCTCGATGCGCCACGCCGTGGCGGCCAGACCGATCAGGAACAGGATCAGAATGACGACGCTGATACGGCTCGTATCGGCCTCGAGCACATGGTCGATCCAGCCATTGATCCACGCGAGAGCCACGCCGGCCGCACCGAACAGGTTGATCGCGGCAAAGCGGCTCCAAAGCATCCATTGGTTCATCGGCGCACCACACCTTCGCCGGAATTGCGGGTAGGACAGGTCTCCCGACCCGTCACGCAATGGAACCCCGCCCCCCTCCAAAGGTTCCTCAGCCACATCCAAGCAATGCGAAAGGATAAGGCGGCCGGCGCGCCGGGCGCGGGAGCACCCGCGGGAATCGGGCGGAACGCGCCGGATTCCGCGGCAGCGGACGCAAAAGGAATACACCGCCTTGGAGCGCGCCGTGATCGCGCCGCCGCGCACCGGGCGGTGCCGCGGATAAACCGGCGGAGGCACCCCGTTCCAACCGGCGGCGCGCCGGAACTAGTCAGTACGGGCACGCCAAATCGGCTTCATCATCAATGATACGACAAAAGACGGCCTGATGTATCGCTGTTGATGCGCCGGCTCCGGAAGAAACCGCGGGATCACCCATTTGGATCTCCCTCAACTCCAACGACGTCTTGTCGGATGATCATCCGCTTTTGGATCTTACGATTTCAGCGATGGCGTTCACATTTGATTTCATCTCAGAACCGCCATCCGTCGGCTGATCGCGCGGCACCGGCCGGCTCCACCGGCCGCCGTCCCATCCCTGCGTCCCGCAGGATCGGTCCGACCAAGAAAGGGTGCACACACCGTGAAAGAGATCCTGATCGCGGATTCCGGACTCCACGACCTCGGCTTCCTGCTGGAGCGGCTGCGCGACGACGTCCGCGTCGTGCCCGTCGGCCGGGACGAGGATGTTCACACCGTCCTGGCGTCGGCGCTGGCCGAGCGGCCGGCCGCCATTCACCTGCTGGGCCACGGCGAACCGGGGCGCATCCACATCGGCAGCCATCCGATCGACGCCGCGTCCCTGCTCGACCGCCACTGGCCGGGGGCGCCGCGAACCGAGATCCTCATCCACGCCTGCCGCGTCGCCGAAGGGGCCGCCGGCGCCGCGTTCGTGAAGCGCCTGTCCTTCGCCACCGGCTCGGCCGTGGCGGCCGCCTCGCACCCCGTGGGCCACACGGCGCTCGGTGGCACCTGGGCGCTGGACGCCACGGTGGGCCGCGTGCGCACCGCGGCTCCCTTCGCCGGTCACGAAGCCTGGCCGCACCTGCTGGCCGTCACGGGGACCGCAACCGAAGGGCCCGACACGCTGATCGGCGACGACGAGGACGACCTGATCCAGGGTCTGGGCGGTGACGATTCCCTGGTCGGCGGCGCCGGCAACGACACCCTGATGGGCGGGGCCGGCCGCGACACGCTGGTCGGCGGAGAGGGAGCCGACCATTTCGACGGCGGCGCCGGGTTCGATTTCGTGTCCTACGAATCGGTGGGGACCACCCCGATCGTGGTCGACATGAACAATCCGCTCAACAGCACCGGTGACGCCTATGGCGACACCTTCGCCAGCAACGTCGAGGTGATCGTTCTCGGCAACGGCTCCGACACCTTCTACGGCAACGCCGGCAACAACATCGTGTGGGGCCACGAGGGCAACGACCTGCTCTACGGCGGCGGCGGCAACGACACGCTGGAAGGCGGCGGCGGCGACGACACCGTCTACGGTGACGAGGGCAACGACTATCTGGCTGGGCGCGGCGGCGCCGACGTCCTCTACGGCGGCGACGGCGACGATCTGGTCGAAGGCGACGGCGGTGCCGACCTGCTCTACGGCGGCGCCGGGAACGACACCCTGGCCGGCGACCAGGGCGCCGACACCATGTACGGCGGCGACGGTGACGATGTGTTCTATGGCGCCTACGGCTTCGACCGCGACGCCGACGGCAACCTGCTGGGCTTCAACACCATTCGCGACCGGGCGGCGGGCCAGGCCGACCAGATGTTCGGCGAGGGCGGCAACGACCGCTTCGTCGTGGTCGACGCGGACGACGTCAACGCCTCGATGCTGTTCGACGGCGGCGACGGCACCGACACCATCGAGGTCACCACCGCGGAGGCCATCGACTTCGAGGGCATGACCCTGGTGTCGGTGGAACGGGTGGAACTGACCGGTCCCGGCCCCCACGAGGTGACCTTCACCGCCGCCCAGGTCGCCGCCCTGGAGAGCATCTCCGGCAGCGCCGGCGACGTGCTGCGCATCGTCGGCTCGGCGGCCGATGTGGACCTCACCGGCAAGGTCATCGGCGGCATCACCGTCCAGTACACGGAAGAGAGCGATGACACCGGTGGCGGAGATGACACCGGCGGTGGCGACGACACCGGCGGTGGCGACGACACCGGCGGTGGTGACGATACGGGAGGCGGCGGCGACACCGGTGGCGGTGACGATACCGGCGGTGGCGATACCGGTGGCGGTGGCGGTGGCGGTGGCGGTGGCGGTGGCGGTGGCGGTGACGACACCGGCGGCGGCGGCGATACCGGTGGCGGTGACGACACCGGCGGCGGCGGCGACACCGGTGGCGGTGACGATACCGGCGGCGGCGATACCGGTGGCGGTGGCGGTGGCGGTGGCGATACCGGTGGCGGTGGCGGTGGCGGTGGCGGTGGCGGTGGCGGTGGCGGCGGTGGCGACACCGATGTGGTCGAGGAGGACGACAGCGCTCGCACCATCGTCGGGACCATCGGCGACGACCTGATCAACGGCGGCGACGAGCCCGACATCCTCTACGGAGATTTCGGCAACGACGTGATCTTCGGGGGCCTCGGCGACGACGCGCTGTACGGCAATCAGGGTGCCGACGCCCTCTACGGCAACCAGGGCAACGACAGCCTGTTCGGCGGCCAGGACAGCGACAGCCTGTTCGGTGGCCAGGGCGACGACGTGCTCTACGGGCAACTGGCGTCGGACGTGCTCTACGGCCAGATCGGCGCCGACACCCTGTTCGGCGGCCAGGGCGAGGACACGATGTTCGGCGGCCAGGGCGACGACGTGCTGTACGGCAACCTCGGCAACGACGTGCTGGCCGGCAACCTGGGCAACGACACCCTGTTCGGCGGCGCCGGGTCCGACACCTTCGTCTTCGCGGCCGGCGGCGGGAACGACGTCATCGGCGACTTCAACGCGGCCGAGGGCGACCGCATGCAGGTGGTGGGCGGCCTGACCTGGACCGTCGCCGACGGCACCGCGGGGGCGGTGGTGACGTTCAACAGCGGTGACACGGTGACGCTCACCGGCATCGCCGCCCGCGACGTCGCCGACACCTGGTTCATAAGCTGATCCACCCCCCTCCCCCGCCCCTCCGGGCGGGGGAGGATTTGGATACCGGTACGCCACCTCTCCCCGGCTATCCGTCAAGGGAGAGGGCGAGCGGCAACAATGACATGAATCCTCACACCTTCGCGGAGCTCACGCCCGGCGAAGGTGTTTTCGTCGGAAAGCAATGACGTCATGCAGACGGCATCTGAATGATGCCGTCTGTATCGCCCTCTCGATCAATGCAAAGGCATTGATCTGCCGGGTTTCACGGCCGGAAAATATCGGGAATGATCGTTGTCCGGCCGAATCAGCCCACGGCTTCGCTGACGCTGGCGCGGAATTGGTCGTCCAGGCGGGCAACGCGCATGTAGAGGCGGTGGCTGCGCTCCAGCAGGCTGCGCAGACCGGCCGGCAGGTCCTCGTTGTCGGGACCGGAAGGGTCGGTGCAGATGTCGCCGCCGGACAGGCCATAGCCCTCCGACGCCTGTTCCTGCGTCATCTCGCCGGCATGCACCGCCTTCTGGGCGAGGAGCCAGGCCATCACCTGGGTGAGGCGGCTGGTGACGCGCATCGCCTCGTAGCTGACCTGGAGGCGCACGTGCGGGGGGCGGCCGCGCTGGTCGATCGCCTCGTGGTAGGCGATGTAGTTCCTGGCCTCGACCAGGAGCGACATCGTCTCGTCGTAGGGACCGTTGAAGAAGGTGGGATGTCCGTCCACGGCCTTACCCTCCTGCGGCCGTGCGGCCCTGCCCGAAGCGTGGCCGCAACTGATTAAGAAACCATGAGTCGACGCCGCCGGCGCCCCTCTTGAACGGCCCAGGGGCTCGCCTATCTCTCCGGTCGCCGGAAGGTGCCCGTATGGGGCCTTCCGGCAGTCCCGGGGCCGGTGCCGACGATTGCCGTGGTGACCGGCCGCGATATCGCTCTCCAGGAGGATATGTCATGCGTAGCTACGACCTTTCGCCGCTGTTCCGTTCCACCGTCGGTTTCGACCGTCTGACCCGTCTGATGGAGCACGCGCTGAACGCCGACGAGGCGTCCGCCTCGTACCCGCCCTACAACATCGAGAAGCTGGGCGAGGACGCCTACCGGATCACCATGGCCGTCGCCGGCTTCGGTCCGGAGGACATCGAGATCACCGCGCAACAGAACGCGCTGACGGTCTCCGGAAAAACTAAGAAGGAGCCGGAGGGTGGCCAATTCCTCTACCGGGGTATTGCCGGCCGCGCATTCGAGCGGCGCTTCCAGCTCGCCGACTTCATCAAGGTGAGCGGTGCCTCGATGGAGAATGGCCTTCTGCACATCGAACTCGTGCGCGAGATCCCCGAGGCCATGAAGCCCCGCACCATCACCATCGAGAGCGCGTCCGGCACCCGCTCCGGCGCGCCCGAACTGCCGCGCCGGGTCGCCTGACCGCCCGCTCGTCGCGACGGCGCCCCCCCTTGCGGGGGCGCCGTGTCCGTTCGTTGTCAGGCGACCACCGCAACGCCCTTCACGTCGGTCGCCAGCACCCGCTCCGCCGGCAGATGCACCCTCACCGTGGTCCCCGGACCCGGTCTGCTGTCGATGGTCAGGTGACCGCCGTGCCAGCCGGCCAGGCGTGCGGCCAGCGGCAGACCGATGCCGATGCCGCCGTGGCTGCAGGTCAGTGACCGGTTCGTCGTTGCGAACGGGGACAGCAGCGCATCGGACATCCCATCCGCGGACATGCCGGAGCCGGTGTCCTCCACCCACAGCTCCACGCCCCCGTCGCCGGCGCGGCGCACCCCCGCCGTCACCCGGCCGCCGGCCCCGGTGTATGCCACCGCGTTGTTCAGCAGGTTCAGCATGATCTGCCGCAGACGCCGCGCGTCGCCGCGCACCGGCGGCAGACCGGGCTCCGGTTCCGGCACCAGCGCCACCCCGCGCTCCCCCGCCTGCATGGCGATCATGTCCAGCGCCTGCGCCATCAGGTCCACCGGGTGCACGGCATCCTCCGCCAGTTCGATCGCACCGGCTTCCACCATGGCGAGGTCCAGGACGTCGTCGATGATGCCCAGCAGGTGTTCGCCCGAGCGTCGAATGGCGGTGGCATACTCCACATAGCGTTCGATCGCGTCGGTGCCCGGCAGGCGCATCTCGATCACCTGGGCGAACCCGATGACGGCGTTCAGGGGGGTGCGCAGTTCGTGGCTCATGGTGGCGAGGAACGCCGACTTGGCGCGGTCGGCCGCCCGGGCGGCGTCCCTGGCGGCGGTCAGCTCGCGTTCGATCCGTCTGCGCTCCCCGGCGTCGCGGGCCGTCGGCAGCGGGTGCACCGTATGGGCGCTGGCGTCACGGATGGTGAGGGCGATGCCGGCGATCTCCGGATCATCGAGCCGGTTGCAGCCGGTGGCCTCCACCGGGCGCCAGGTCCCGGACCCGTCGCGCAGGCGGAAAACCGCCGTCGCCGCGTCCCCCGGCGCCAGTGCGGCCCACCGGGCGGTCAGAGTCCGCACGCGGTCGCGATCGTCGGGGTGGGTGCGTTCGGCCAGCGGATGGTCGGGCAGGTCGTCCGGGTCCAGTCCGAACAGGCCCGCGCCGGCCCCGGCCGCAAAGGAGAACCGGCCGTCGGCCGACAGGACCGCCAGCAGGTCCGTCGCGCATCCCAGCAGCGTGTGCAGGCCCCGTTCGCCGATCCGCACGTCCCGCCCCCCTTGCCCCGGACCGCCGCTCATCGGCGATCGTTCGTGATGCTTACTAAGCAGGGCGAATGTTAACCCGTGATGTCGGGACGGTAACCAACCACCCAATTCCGGCCGCCTCTCCCGATCCGACTCGATGGGGAGGCGCCCGTCAGCCGGTAACGAACGTGGCGAGGGCGGCGGCGACGGGCTCCGGAGATTCCAGCATCAGCATATGGCCGGTGTCGGGCAGCACCAGGACGTCAGAGTCGCGCACCTGCGCCGCCAGTGCCCGCCCCGCTTTGGGCGGCGTCATACGGTCCAGCGCCCCCAGCAGGAGCAGCGCCGGGCAGGTCAGCGCCGCCGCCGCCGCGGCCCCGCCGGCGTAGGCGTTGCATGCCGCCAGGTCGACGCCCAGCACGCCCGGCCGGGCGCGCGCCAGCAACCGGCGGGCCAGGGGCAGCAGCGCCAGCCCCGGCACCGGGCCGCCGCCCACCATGGCGCGCGGGCCGCTGCCCCATCCCGCCACCAGGTCGCCGGCCAGCGGGTCGTCGGCCAGCGCCGCCGCCAGCAGGTCGGGGTGGACGGGCATCCGCTCCGCGGCACCCAGCAGGGCGACACCGGCGGCACGGTCGGGGCGGCGGGCCGCCGCCTCCAGCGCCACCAGGGCGCCCATGGAGTGGCCGGCCAGAAAGGCCCGCTCGACGCCCGCCGCGTCGAGCAGCGCCGCGGTCCAGTCGGCCAGCGCGTCGATCCCCGATACGGGCGCCCCGCCGGACCCGCCGTGCCCCGGCAGGTCCACCGCCAGCACCGCGCAGCCCCGACCGGCCAACCGGCGGCTCTGCATGGCCCACACCGTATGGTCGAAGCCGGCGCCGTGGATCAGCACCACCACCGGGCCGGCGGGATCGAAGGGGCGGCCGCCGGTGTGGGCATGGACACTCTCACCCTGAACCATCAGCTCCATGGCCGGCTCATCCCTTGGTGGCGGCGCGCAGCGCCTGGCGCAGGTCGTCGATCAGATCGTCGGAATCCTCCAGCCCGATGGACAGGCGGATCATGTCGTCGGCGATCCCCGCCGCCGCCAGCGCGTCGGCGTCCAACTGCGCGTGGGTGGTGCTGGCCGGGTGGATCACCAGGGACTTGCCGTCGCCCACATTGGCCAGATGCGAGAACAGCCGGAGCGATTCGATGAAGCGCCGTCCGGTGGTGCGTCCGTCGCCGCCGGGCGGCGGGCGGATGCCGAACGACACCACAGCGCCGGCGCCGCGCGGCAGCAGCCGGGCCGCCAGCGGATGGTCCGGGTGGTCCGCCAGCTCCGGATAGGACAGCCAGGCGACCGCGCCGTTCTCCCCCGCCATCTCCGATTCCAGGAAGCCGACGACGCGGCGGGTGTTGTGGATGTGCCCCTTCATGCGCAGGGGCAGCGTCTCCACCCCTTGCAGGATGTGGAAGGCGGTGGCCGGGCTCATGCAGGCGCCGAAGTCCCGCAGCCCCTCGGCGCGGGCCCGCATGACGAAGGCGGCGAGGCCGTATTCGTCGGCAAAGTCGATGCCGTGGCAGCCGGCGCACGGCTCGGTCAGGGTGGGGAACTTGCCGGACGCCTCCCAGTCGAAGGTGCCGCCGTCGATCAGCGCACCGCCGATCGCCACCCCGTGGCCGCCCAGCCACTTGGTGGCGGAGTGCATGACGATGTCGGCGCCGTGCTCCAGCGGCCGGCACAGGTAGGGGGTGACGAAGGTGGCATCCACCATCAGCGGCAGCCCGGCGCCGTGCGCCACGGCGGCGAGGCCGGGGATGTCCAGCACCTCCAGGCCGGGGTTGCCGACGACCTCGCCGAACAGCAGCCGCGTCTCCGGCCGGATGGCGGCGGCGAATCCCTTGATGTCGCGCGGGTCGACGAAACTGGTCTCGATCCCCAAACGCGGCAGCGTGTGGGCCAGCAGGTTGCGGCTGCCGCCGTAGAGCGAGGCGGACGCCACGATGTGCGCGCCGCTCCCCATCAGCGTGAGGATGGCCAGCGTCAGGGCCGCCTGGCCGCTGGCGGTGCACACCGCGCCGACCCCGCCTTCCAGCATGGCCAGCCGCTCCTCCAGCACCGCCACCGTGGGGTTGGAGATGCGGCTGTAGACGTGCCCCGGCCGCTCCATCCCGAACAGGGCGGCGGCGTGGTCGGTGTCGTCGAAGACGAAGGAGGTGGTCTGGTAGATCGGCACCGCCCGCGCCCCGGTCGCCGGGTCGGGCCGCTGCCCGCCGTGCAGGCTCAGCGTGTCGAACTTCAGGAATCCGGGTTTCGCCATGCCGTGCGCTCTCCCTGCCGGACGTGGTTGAGGGCCGCTGCCCGCAGCGGCCCCCGCCCCGGGGCGTTTTCGCCCGTTCCCTTTGCCTACCCTGCTCAACTCCTTGAGCGGATTGCGCGAAGCCTATGGGGCGCGGTGGGCGGCGTCAAGCGGCAGGGGTGCGGCCAAGGGCATCTTCGGCCAGCGCCGCCAGCGCCGCGCCCTCCAGACGGTAGGGGCGCCAGTCGTCCAGGTGGCGGAAGCCGATGCGGTCGTAGAAGGCACGCGCCGGGTTCCAGTCCAGGACGTTGAGGTCGACGCGCCGGCAGCCCTGCTCGACCGCACGGCGGGCGATGGCGGCCAGCAGGTGGCGGCCGACGCCGTAGCGGCGGGCCTCGGGGCTGACGTACAGATCCTCCACGAAGATCCCGTGGCGGCCCTCCCAGGTGGAATAGTTGCGGAAGGTCAGGGCGAATCCCGCGGGGGCGCCGTCCAGCTCGGCGATCAGCGCCTCGAACACCGGGGACGGGCCCCAGCCGTCGCGGCGGAAGTCGTCGACGCTGGCCTTGACGGCGTCGGGCTCGCGCTCGAAGGCGGCCAGTTCGCGCACGAAGCGGTGGATGGTCTCGGCGTCGTCCACGGTGGCCGGACGGACGGTGACGGCGGGCATGGGCGCCTCCCCTGTTCCCGGATCTGCGGGGGGCGACCATAGCCGGGGCCCGCCCGGCCAACAACGGGCTTCCTTGGCGCCGGTGCAGCGGGTCTAATGACCGCGGTCCGCCCCCTGCCCCTGAATCCCGCCCGTGCGACGCACCCTTCTCCCGCGCCTGATGATCCGCCTGCGGCGGATCGTGCGCAACGACCGGATCGTACTGGTCGTGCTGGCGCTGGCCGTGGGAACGCTGGCCGGCGTCGCCGCCGTCCTGTTCCGCCTGGGCATCGGCCTGGTCCAGTCCCTGTTCTACGGCTCGGCGGACGAGCGGTTCGCCCACGTCGCGGCGGCCCTGTCGCCGTGGCACCTGCTGGCGGCGCCCGCGCTGGGCGGGTTGCTGGTCGGGCTGCTGGCCCGCGCCTGGTTGCCGGAAGGCCGCCCGCAGGCGGTGGCCGACGTGATCGAGGCCGCGGCGGTGCGCGGCGGGCGGATGAGCCTGCGCACCGGCCTTGCCGCGGCGACGGTCAACGCCCTGTCGCTGGGGGTCGGCTCCTCCCTGGGGCGTGAAGGGCCGGTGGTCCACCTGGGTGCGGCCATCTCCTCGTGGACGGCGCGGTCATTCCGCCTGTCGCCGGCGCTGATGCGCACGCTGCTGGGCTGCGGCGTGGCGTCGGCGGTGGCCGCCTCGTTCAACGCCCCCATCGCCGGGGTGCTGTTCGCCCTGGAGGTGGTGACCGGCAACTATGTGCTGTCCGCCTTCGCGCCGGTGGTGCTGGCCGCCGTGGTCGGCACTGCTCTGGGGCGCGCCGTGTACGGCGACTACCCCGCCTTCGTCCTGCCGGTGCTGGACACGCCGCCGGTGGCGGAGTTCCCGTCCTTCGTCCTGCTGGGCGCGGCGGCGGCCCTGGTGGCGGTGGTGATGATGCGCGGCATGCTGGCGGCGCAGCAGGGATTCGTGGCGGCGGGGCGGCGGCTGGGGGTGCCGCGCTGGCTGCACCCGGCCCTGGCCGGCCTGCTGCTGGGCGCCCTCGCCCTGGCCTGGCCGGAGGTGCTGGGGGTGGGCTACGAGGCCACCGACACGGCCCTGCGCGGCGGCTACGCCACGGCGGGCTTCGCGGCGCTGCTGCTGGCCAAGCTGGCGGCGGTGTGGCTGTCCTTCGGCGCCGGGTTCGGCGGCGGCGTGTTCAGCCCCGCCCTGTTCGTCGGCGCCATGGCGGGCGGCGTCTTCGGCGCCGGTGCGGCGGCGGTGCTGGGCGAGGGCGCCTCGACCGTGGGGCTGTACGTCATGGTGGGGATGGGGGCGGTGGCCGGGCCGGTCATGGGGGCGCCCATCTCCACCATCCTCATCATCTTCGAGCTGACCGGCAACTACCCGGCCACCCTGGCCGCCATGGTGGGAACGGTGGTGTCGGCGGCCCTGGTGCGCGTCCTGTTCGGCCATTCCCTGTTCACCCGCCAGCTCGCCCTGCGCGGCATCGACGTGACCGATGGGGCGGAGCTGGCGCCGCTCGCCTCGGTGCGGGTGCGCGACCTGATGGCGGGAGACGCGCCGGTGGTGGCGCCCGGCGCCGGCCGTGCCGATCTGGCGGCGGCCCTGTGCCGCTCGGGCTGCGGCACGCTGCTGGCGGCGACGCCGGAGGACGGCCGGCTGGCCGGCATCCTCCTTGCCGAGGACGTGGCCCGGGCGCTGGCGGCGCCGGAGGACGCCGGGGACGGGCCGCGGGCCGCCGCCCTGCTGCGGCGCCTGCCGCCGCTCACCCCCGGCGACGATCTGCGCACCGCGCTGCGCCGCTTCGACGAGACCCACGCCCCGGCCCTGCCGGTGGTGGCCGACCCCGCGTCGCTGCGCCCGGTCGGGGTGATCCACGAGGGCGATGCGCTGCGCGCCTTCCGCGCCCTGGCCACCGGCCGGGGCACCCGATGATCCGCGAGGCGATGCCCGCCGACGCGCCCACCCTGCGGGCCCTCGCGGCGGCCATCGACGCCGAGGCCCCCTACCTGCTGCGCAGCCCCGGCGAGCGTCCGGTCTGGGCCGCGTCGCGCCACCCGGCCGACGATCTGGCGGCGTTCCGCGCCACCGGCAACAGCGCGGTGTTCGTGGCGGAGGTCGACGGCGCCCCCGCCGGCTATCTCGCCGCCACTGGCGGCCGGCTGGCCTGCACCCGCGGCGTGGCGACCCTGGCGCTGGCGGTGCGCGCCGACGCCCGCGGCCGCGGCCTCGGCAGCGGCCTGTTCACCGCCGTGCAGGCGTGGGCCGCCGCCCGCGGCCTGCACCGGCTGGAGCTGACCGCCGCCGCGCCCAACGCGGGCGCCCTGCGCCTCTACCGCCGCCTCGGCTTCGTTGATGAGGGGGTGCTGCGCGGCGCCCTGCGCATCGCCGGCCGGCCCTGTGACGAGGTGCTGCTGGGCATGCTGTTCCTGCCCGACGACGCCCCGGTGCCGGAGGTGGCGCCGCCGGCCCCGGACCCCGTTCCGCCGGCCCCGCCGGGGGCGGTGGAGGTGCGCGAGGCCCGGCCGGCCGACGCTGCGGCCTACGGCGCCTGCGACCGCGCGGTGCGGACGGAGACCCGCTTCCTGCTGCGCACCGCCGCCGAGGGGCTGACCGACACCGCCGCCGCCGGCCGCTTCCTCGCGGGTCAGGCGGTGTCGGCGCGCGCGGCGACGCTGGTCGCCGTGCAGGGCTCCGCCATCATCGGGCTGGCGTCGGTGTGGGGGGCGCCGCACGCCCGCACCGCCCACGACTGGTCGCTGACGCTGGCCGTCCGCCGTCCCTGGTGGGGCCGCGGCGTCGCCGGGCGCCTGCTCGCCGCGGTCGAGGCGCGGGCACGGGCGGGCGGCTGCACCCGCCTGTCCCTGTGGGTGCTCGCCCACAACACGCGGGCCCGCGCCCTCTACGCCCGCCACGGCTTCATGCAGGAGGCGGTGGCCCGCCGCTTCGCCCGGATCGACGGCGGCTACGCCGACCATGTGGCGATGGCGAAGCCGTATGCGGAGGGTGACTGACGCCCCTCCCGGATCACATCGCCGTCAGCCCCAGCCCCAGACCGGTCTCGTAGGTCTGGGCGGTGCGGACCGGATCGTCGCGCATGCGCCGGGGGGAGTCGGGGTTGCGCTTGTGCTTGTCGTCGGCCTCGTCCGGGGTTTCCAGCGCGTTGAGGGCGAGGACCTGGTAGATCGACAGCGGGTTGGCGCCCGGCGTCCGCGAGGCCCCCGAGGGGACCTGTGTGGTGAAGCCGTCGGGCATGTCGCCGCGGCGCACCCGTTCGGTGGCGTTGGCGGAGGCGGAGACGAGCGGCCCGCCGGTCTCGTCGAAACGCTTGGCGAAGCGGTCGTAGATCGCCTTCAGGGTCTTGGGCTGGCCGGTCTCGCGGTCGTAGAACACCGCCTTGTTGGCCGACGCCGCCTCGGGAAACAGCTCCCGCGCCTGGCGCATGGGGGCTTCCTTCATGGCGTTGAGGAAGCGCGCGGCACCGCCCGCCCCCAGGAAATGGGCCATGTACAGCTCGGTCGAGCCGATGGTGCCGCCGACGTTGGCCTGCAGGTGCTCCATGTTGCCGCGGGTGAACTCGCCGGCCATCAGGGCGGAGATCTCCGGGTCCTTGCGCAGGTCGAGGATGGTGCGGCGCATCTCCGGGTCCGACACCACGGCGCGGCCGTCGCTGCGCGTCTCGATGGCGTTGGCGTAGCGGGCGAGGCCGTGCTTGGCCCCGTTGTCGCGCATGGTGGTCAGCCAGGTCTGGTCGATGAACTGGTAGAGGCCGGTGGCGCTGGAGGTCGCCGCCTTCACGTCGGTGCGGAACCCGCTCTCGACGGCAGCTTTTTCCATCAGATAGGCAAAATCGACCCCGGTCCGTTTGGCGGCGTTGCGCACCGCCGCTTCGACGTCGGCCGGCCCGCGCGGGGCCCGGGCCTGCTGGACCAAGGGTTCTGCGGAACGGGCAAGGGCGGCGACGGTCATGGCGGATGGTTCCCCGACTGTGTTCGCCCATATTCTAGCAACGGCCATGCCAAGCGACGGGCCACACGGCGGGCTCGCCAGACGCCATGCGCTGCGGTATGGTGACGTTCACGTAAGCTGTAGACTCATAAACCACAGGCCAGCGCCGCCGATTCCGGACCCGGGAGAACCGAACGCCATGATTCCCTACACCGCCCCCGTCGCCGACCTGCGTTTCCTGCTGCACCATGTGGTCGGCCTCGACCGCGTCGCCGCCCTGCCCGGCTGCGACGGTGCGACCCCCGACCTGGTGGACGCGGTGCTGGAGGAGGCGGGGAAGTTCGCCGCCGGCGTGCTGGCGCCGCTGAACCGGGTGGGCGACCGCCGGGGTTCGGTGCTGGAGAACGGGGTGGTGCGCACCCCCGAAGGCTGGGCCGACGCGTACCGGCAGTTCGTCGAGGCCGGCTGGACCTCCCTGCCCTTCGAGCCGGAGCACGGCGGCCAGGGCCTGCCGTGGACCGTCCAGTTCGCGGTGCAGGAGATGTGGCAGGGCGCCAACCTGTCCTTCGGCCTGTGCCCGCTGCTGACCCAGGGTGCCGTGGACCTTTTGAGCGAGCACGGCAGCGCCGAGCAGAAGGCGCTCTACCTGCCCCGCCTGGTGTCGGGGGAATGGACCGGCACCATGAACCTGACCGAGCCGCAGGCCGGCTCCGACCTGGCGGCCGTGCGCACCCGCGCGGTGCGCGCCGGGGACGGCAGCTACCGCATCACCGGCCAGAAGATCTTCATCACCTACGGCGACCATGACCTGACCGGCAACATCATCCATCTGGTGCTGGCCCGCCTGCCCGACGCGCCGGCGGGGGTGAAGGGGATCTCGCTGTTCGTGGTGCCCAAGATCCTGGTCAATCCCGACGGCACGCCGGGCGACCGCAACGACGTGCGCTGCGCCAGCCTGGAGCACAAGCTGGGCATCATGGCCAGCCCCACCGCCGTCATGGCCTTCGGCGACGACGGCGGCGCCATCGGCTATCTGGTGGGTGAGGAGAACCGCGGGCTGGAGTACATGTTCACCATGATGAACAACGCCCGCCTCGGCGTCGGTCTGCAAGGCGTGGCCATTGCCGAGCGCGCCTACCAGCAGGCGCGCGACTACGCCCGCACGCGCGTCCAGTCCAGGGCGCCGGGCGACGCGAAGGGCGGCCCGGCCCCCATCATCCGCCACCCCGACGTGCGCCGCATGCTGCTGGAGATGCGCGCCGCGGCGGAGGCGAGCCGGGCGCTGGCGCTCTACGCCGGCACGCAGCTCGACACCGCCCGCCACCACCCGGACGCCGCCGCCCGCGCCGCGGCGCAGGCGCGCATCGACCTGGTCACCCCCGTCGTCAAGGCGTGGTCCACCGACATCGGCGTCGAGGTGGCGTCCCTGGGCGTGCAGGTGCACGGCGGCATGGGCTTCATCGAAGAGACCGGGGCGGCCCAGCATTACCGCGACGCCCGCATCCTGCCGATCTACGAGGGCACCAACGGCATCCAGGCCAACGACCTGGCCTTCCGCAAGGTCGGCCGCGACGGCGGCGCCGCGGCCCGGGCCTTCCTGGCGGAGATGCGCGACACCGTGGCGGCGCTGGAAGCCCTGCCCGGCGACGACGCCGCCGCCATCCGCCGCCACCTGGCCGAGGGCATCGACGCCCTGGAGGAGGCGACGGAGTGGATGGTGCGGACGCAGGGCGAGGGTGACGCCGTCGCCGCCGCCGCGGCCGCGACGCCGTACCTGCGCCTGTGGGGCACCGTGGCCGGCGGCTGGATGATGGCGCGCGCGGCGGCCGCGGCGCTCGACGCCCTGCGCCGCTCCGGCGCCGACGCCGCGTTCGCGCAGGCCAAGCTGGTGACCGCCCGCTTCTACGCCGAACAGTGCCTGCCCCGGACCCGCGGCCTGCTGCCGGCGGTCGTCACCGCCCGCCACACCGTGACGGCCATGGCGGAGGAGTGGTTCTGATGCGGCCGGACGATGATCACGTCCATCATCGTTCCGGCCGCCTGACCGCGGCGCGAGCGCCGACCTGACGCTTGCCGGACGGCTCCGCCTGATGGAGTATCGGTGCGGAGCCGGTTTCCCCCGGATGGAAAGGCACGACCGGACACGCGCGACGGCATCCGAGGCATCATCATTCGGTATCCCGAGTTCATGGGCGGGATACCGTGCGTCCGAGGCACCCGCATTCCCGTATCCACGCTTTTCGGGAACCTTGCCGACGGCCTCAGCCTCGACGAAACATTGGAGCCGTGGCCAACGCTCGACCGCGGAGATGTCCAGGCGGTTCTCGGTGCCGCGCAGCACTACGCGAGATGCGCCGCCCCTGACTCACCCCGGCCCGCGCACCGTGCGCCACAGGCACATCACGGCGTAATAGGCGGAGGTGGCCAGCCACACCCCGAAGACGAGGCCGGGGCGTTCGGGATAGGTGACGACCAGCCAGGCGCCCGACACCAGCCAGGCGGAGACGACCACGATGTTCAGGGTCATCAGCGTGCGCACCCGGAAGGGATGCAGGAACTTCACCGGCGTGAAGGTCAGCAGGCCGAGCACGGCGATGACCGCGACGTTGAACCACGGGTCCAGGTCGAGCAGCCAGAGATACAGCGCCACCACGTTCCAGATCGCGGGGAATCCGACGAAGTAGTTGTCGGAACTCTTCATGCCCGTGTTGGCGAAGCAATAGAGCGAGGTGAGCAGAATCCACCCCGCCCCGACCAGCCCCATGTGCGGCGGCAGCAGGCCGAACCAATAAAGGAAGACCGCCGGCACCACCACGTAGGTCATGTAGTCGATCACCAGGTCGAGCGCCGACCCGTCGATGGCCGGTAGCACGTCCTTCACCTTCGCCCGCCGGGCGAAGGTGCCGTCGACGCCGTCAACCACCAGGGCGATCCCCAGCCACAGGAAGACCATGCGGGGGTTGCCCTCGACGATGGCGAGCAGCGCCAGGAGCCCCAGCACCACGCCGCTGCCGGTGAAGATGTGCACCGCCCAGGCCGACAGCCGATGGGTTATCCCGTAGCCGCCACTCTGCCGCTCCATGTCCATCGCCGCGCGGTCGCTTTCCATCTGATCGGTCCGGAGGTCCATCGGATAGGTGTAGCAGGCCGCGCGACCGTCGCAAATGGTTCTCCCGCGCCGCGATCCCCGCAACGGCCGAAGCCGTCAGGGGGCAACAGCCGGCACCGCCGAACCGGCACGCGACGCAAAGGCGGGATGGCCGTGCAGCGCCTCGGGCAGCGGGCCGCCGGTGGCCCAGTCCAGCAGTTCGACGGTGTGGACCACGGGAATCGCGGTGCCGCTGCCGATCTGGGTGATGCAGCCCAGGTTGCCCGCCGCCACCGCATCGGGGGCGGTCGCGGCGATGTTGCGGACCTTGCGGTCGCGCAGCTCCCGCGCCAGTTCGGGCTGCAGCATGTTGTAGGTGCCGGCCGAACCGCAGCACAGGTGCGCCTCGGGGATCTCGCGCACCGAGAATCCTGCGGCGCGCAGCAGGTCGCGGGGCGGCGCCTTGATCTTCTGCCCGTGCTGCATGGAACAGGCGGAGTGATAGGCGATCGCCTGGCCGGTCGCCACCGCCGGCGCCATCAGGCCGAGATCGGCCAGGAACTCCGTCACGTCCTTCGCCAGCCCGGCGACGCGGGCGGCCCTGGCCGCATACTCCGGATCGTCCCGGAACATGTGGGCGTAGTCCTTGATCGTGGTGCCGCAGCCCGACGCGTTTATGACGACGGCGTCCAGCCCGGCCCCGTCCATCTCGCGCACCCAGGCGTCGATCGTCTTCTTCGCCGCCGCATGCGACAGATCCTCGCGTCCCATGTGGTGGGTCAGCGCACCGCAGCAGTCCGCCCCCTTCGCGATCACCACCTCGACCCCGTGGCGGGTCAGCAGGCGCACCGTCGCCTCGTTGATGCCGGGCGCCAGCACCTGCTGGGCACAGCCCACCAGCATGGCGACGCGCCGCGTGCGCGGCCCGCGCGCCGCATGGGTCTGCGGCCGGTCCACCGGGCTGGGCCCCGGAACGCCGCGGCCGGGCATCAGCTCCAGCATGGCGCGCAAACGGCGGGGCATCAGCTCGGCGAAGGGGCGGGCCAGTGCCGCCCCCAGCAGCGCCAGGCGGAACAGCCGCGGGTTGGGCAGCACGCGGGCGAGCAGCGCGCGCAGCCCGCGGTCGGCGACGGGCCGCGTGTAGGTGTGCTCGATCCGGGTGCGGGCGTTGTCGACCAGGTGCATGTAGTCCACGCCCGACGGGCAGGTGGTCATGCACGACAGGCACGACAGGCAGCGGTCGATGTGGCGGACCGTCGTCTCCGACGGGATCCCGCCCTTCTCCAGCATCGACTTGATCTGGTAGATGCGGCCGCGCGGGCTGTCCAGCTCGTCGCCCAGCACGACATAGGTCGGGCAGGTCGCGGTGCAGAAGCCGCAGTGCACGCAGGCGCGCAGGATGCGTTCGGCTTCCTTGATGTCAGCGCGGGCGAGCTGTTCGAGAGTAAAGGTCGTCTGCATGGGTCTGAGGGCCTCACACCCCGGCGTAGATGCGGCCGGGATTCAGGACGCGTTTGGGATCGAAGCTCTCCTTGACCCGCGCGGCGAGTGCGGCGAGCGGAGCCGGCTGCGGCTGGAAGACGTCGACGGCGGCGCGCACCGCGTCGGGCGCGCGCACCAGCGTGGCGTGGCCGCCGGTGAGCGTCACCGCCGCGCGGATCGCCGCCGGGTCGGCCGAGGGCGGGACCGACAGCCAGATCAGGCCGCCCCCCCAGTCCATATAGAACCGGCCGTCGCCCAGCCGGACCATGATGTCCTCGGCCACCGCCGGACCGGCGGCCGGCGGCACCGACAGCTTCCACACATGGTGTTCGGCCGATTCGGCGAAGCAGCGGACGTCGCGGATCTCCCGCCACAGGGCCAGCGACTCCTCGCGCTCCAGCACCCGGTCGGCGCCCAGCTCCGCCGTCAGCGCGGCGGCGCGCGCGGCGACGGAGGGCCCGAAGCCTTCCAGCCGCACGGCGGTGACGGCAGCGCGCAGGCCCGCCACCGCGGCGACGGCGGAGCCCTCGGCCACCGCCTCGGGCAGGTGGGCGGCACCGGAGACGTCGTGCGGGCTCTGCAGGGCGCGGGTCAGCGCCTGCACCCCTGCCTGCTCGTCCAGCCCGGCCAGGAGAAGGGTGCGCGTGTCCTCGGGCGCCGGCAGCACCTTGACGGTCAGCTCCGTCATCGCCGTCAACGTGCCCATGGAGCCGGCCATCAGCTTGGGCAGATCGTAGCCGGTGACGTTCTTCACCACCTTGGCGCCGCTGCGGTACAGCTCGCCGCGCCCCGACACGCCCTCGACCCCCAGCAGGTGGTCGCGGGCCGAACCCGCCGCGATGCGCCGCGGCCCCGCCAGGCCGCAGGCCAGCAGCCCGCCCACGGTGCCGCCGCCGGCCGGCAGGCCCAGCAGCGGCCCGAGGTCCGGCGGCTCGAAGGCGAGGTGCTGGTTGCGGTCGGCCAGCAGGGGCAGCACCTCGGCCAGGGGCGTGCCGCCGCGGACGGTGAGGATCAGCTCCTCCGGCTCGTAGGCCACGACGCCGGACAGGCCGGCCAGGTCCAGCACATGGGCCGCCTGCACCGGCCGGCCGAGGCCGCGCCGGCTGCCCCGGCCGCGCACCTCCAGGGGCTCCTCGTTGGACAGGGCCCAGCGCACGGCATCGGCAAGCTGGGCGGGGGTGTCGGGGCGCAGGGTGGAGATCGCCATGGGTCGCCGGCCGTCAGAATCGGGGGATGTCGGGGAACGGCAGCTTGCCGCCGGAAACGTGCAGCCGGCCCAGTTCGGCGCAGCGGTGCAACTCCGGGAACACCTTGCCGGGGTTCAGCAGGCCGTCGGGATCGAAGGCGCATTTCAGGCGCTGCTGCTGCTTCAGGTCCACCTCGGTGAACTGGTGGCCCATCAGGTCGCGCTTTTCCACGCCCACCCCGTGCTCGCCGGTCAGGACGCCGCCGACTTCCACGCACAGGCGCAGGATGTCGGCCCCGAAGTCCTCCGCCGCCTGCAACTCGCCCGGCTTGTTGGCATCGTAGAGGATGAGCGGGTGCAGGTTGCCGTCGCCGGCGTGGAAGACGTTGGCGACGCGCAGGCGGTGCTTCTCCGCCAGGTCCTGCATACGGCTCAGCACCAGGGGCAGCGCCTTGCGCGGGATGGTGCCGTCCATGCACAGGTAGTCGGGGCTGATCCGCCCCACCGCCGGGAAGGCGGCCTTGCGCCCGGCCCAGAAGGACAGGCGCTCCTCCTCGGTGGTGGAGACGCGCAGGGTGAGCGACCCCCTGGTGCGGGCGATGTCGCTCACCCGCTCGATCAGGTGATCCACCTCGGCGGCCGGGCCGTCCAGCTCGACGATCAGCAGCGCCTCCACATCCAGCGGGTAGCCCGCGTGGACGAAGGCTTCGGCGGCGTGGATGGCCGGCTTGTCCATCATCTCCATGCCGCCGGGGATGATGCCGGCGGCGATGATGGCGGCCACGCAGTCGCCCGCACTCTCGTTGGACGGGAAGCCGATCAGCACGGCGCGGGCGGTGGCGGGCTTGCGCAGGATGCGCACCGTCACCTCGGTGACCACGCCCAGCAGCCCTTCGGATCCGGTGACCACCCCCATCAGATCGTAGCCGCCGGCATCCAGGTGCTTGCCGCCCAGACGCACCACGGTGCCGTCCATCAGCACCATCTCGATGCCCAGCAGATTGTTGGTGGTCAGCCCGTACTTCAGGCAGTGGACACCGCCGGAGTTCTCCGCGACGTTGCCGCCGATGGTGCAGGCGATCTGGCTGGACGGATCGGGAGCGTAATAGAAGCCGCGCTCCGCCACCGCGTTGGAGATGCCGAGGTTGGTGACGCCCGGCTGCACCACGGCGCAACGGTTGTCGTAATCCACCTCCAGCACGCGGTTGAACTTGCCCATGCCCAGCAGCACGCCGTCGGCCAGCGGCAGCGCCCCGCCCGACAGCCCGGTGCCGGCACCGCGCGGCACCACCTTGACGCCCATCTCCCGGCACGCAGTCAGGACGCGGCTGACCTGGTCGGTGGTGGACGGCAGCACCACCACCAGCGGCGGCTGGCGGTAGGCGGTGAGGCCGTCGCACTCGTAGGCGCGCAGCTCCTCCTCGTCGACGATGACTCCCTCGCCGGGCACGATGGCGCGCAGGCGCTCGACGATGGCCCGACGGTTGGCGATGATGCGGCCGTCCGGCTCCGGCATCTTCATGACGGCTGCTCCCCACTCCTGCCTTCCGCTTCATGGATAAGTGGTATCACCACTTATCAGCCGGCACAAGGCGGTGGACGCGGCGCACATCCCCGCGGCCCGGCCGGATCGCCAAAACGACGAACCGCGCCGGAGGGCCGGCGCGGTTCGTCGTTGGTCGTCCTTGTGCAGACGCGGCCGGCGGGGCCGGCCGCCCGCCGGTATCAGCCCTGGCGGGCCTTGAAACGGGGGTTCTGCTTGTTGATGACGTAGACGCGGCCCTTGCGGCGGATCACGCGGCAGGCCTTGTGACGCGTCTTCATCGACTTCAGCGAGTTGACGATCTTCATGACTGGTCTTCCTGGTACGGTCGGCGGCTTGGTACAGGGCGCGCACCATAGTGCGGTGCCCCGCGGGTGTCAACGGGCTGCGCGCCCGGTTTCCGGCCCCCGCCGCCCTACTCCGCCGGCTTGATGGCGTAGAAACGGTAGCAGCGCAGACCGGCGTCGAGCGCGGCGACCCGGCGCACCCACAGCTCGATCTCGTCCATCACGGCGACCTTGGTCTCGTGGGTCAGGGCATACTGTTCCAGATAGCCGGCAAACGCCTGTAAGGCCACCAGGATCAGATGGCGGTGGGTGTCGGTCATGTCCTCGGCGATGCGCAGGTCGAGGTTGCGCTGAGCGAAGGCGTTCTGCATGCGCTCCAGCGACCACAGGTTGGGCTCCAGCGGTTCCTTGTCGGCCCACCCTTCGATGACGTCGCGCTTGGTGTCACCGGCCAGGATGTAGTCGGTCAGCAGCAGATGGCCCCGCGGCTTCAGCGCCATCTCCATGCCGTCGAAGAGCTGCTCCTTATCCTGCACCGAGAACAGCCCCTCCTTGTACAGGATGGCGTCGACGCGTTTGGAATAGCTGAAGTGTTCCGGGTCGTAGGCTTCGATGACCGCCTTCTTCTCCAGCCCTTCGCGGAAGGACCGCTCCATGCCCTCCTTGGCCAGCAGGGCCGTGCTTTCCAGGCCGGTGACCCAGCAGCCGTACTTGCTGGCCATGGCGCGGCTGGTGCCGCCGAGACCGGCGGACAGGTCCAGCACGCTCATCGCCGGATTCAGCCCCAGGGGCTTGACCAGGTAGGGCACGTGATCGTTGCCGCCGGGCGTGGTGAAACCGGTGCCCCACAGACGCTCCGCCACCTCGATCCGGGTGGCCGACCACAGGGGCTTGCCCCAGCGGTTCATGCCCGCGGCGGCGGCCTTGCCGGACGCCGGCGGTGCCTGACCGGCGTGGTCGCGGCCATCGTCCCCCTGTCGCCGCTTGAGGGCGGAAAGGTCGTAACCTTCCCACCAGGCGTAGAGGCGCGTCTTGAGACTGACGCCCCCGCCATCCCCGGAACCCTTCCTGTCATCCGCCGTCATACGCACCCGCCCGCGCGCTGCCGTATTCTTATCGGCCAGGGTAATCCCGAAGGATTACCGGCGCCAACGTTTAATTGTTGTCATAATTGCCGGCCGGCTTTGCTTGCGCAACGGAAATGCCTTTGGCGCCGAACACCGCAGTGCAGGAGGGTGGCAACTTCGGGTTGGGTGGCACGGCCTTTTCCGGCGGGATCTCCCGGGCGGGCACGGCGCGCTCCAGCCACCAGGCAAGATCCTCGTCGCAGCCGTCGCCCTCGGGCAGCGCCTTCTGTGGCACGCACTGCGAGCTGCCCGGCGGGCAGACGAGGCGGATGTGCATGTGCCCGTCGTGGCCGTGCCACGGCCGCACCTTGCCCAGCCAGGCGCGGTCCGGCCAGGGGCGGGCGCACAGGTCCTTCTTGATGGCCGGGTTCACGAAGATGCGGTCGACCCGCCGGTCGGATGCGGCGATGCGCACCATGCGGGCCTGGCGCTCCGACCAGGCGGGCGTGACGCTCATCCGCGCGTAGTCGACGTAGCGGACCTCGTGCAGCGATTCGCGCTCCTTGCGCCCCAGGGCCGGCAGATCCAGGCGCAGCCAGATGTCGGCGTCGAGGCCGCTCTGGTGGCTGGCATGGCCGTACCGCATCGGGCCGCCGCGCGGCTGGGTCATGTCGGCGATCAGCGCCGTGCCCAGCCCGGCCGCCGCCACCTTGCGCCCGAAATCCTCCAGATAGGCGATCAGCGAGGGATGGCCGTAATAGCGGTTCCGGCTCATGCGGATGATCTGATAGCCGGTCCCCTCGCCCGCCAGCGGGACCCCGCCGGCCAGGCAGCCCGCGGCGTAGCCGCCGATGGCCTGCGCCGGCCCCTGCGACGGCGCGGCCAGGCGGCCCCACGCCGCCGGCTGCGGCTGCACACCCGCCGGGTCGCGCGCCGCGGCAGTCCCCGCCCCGGCCATGACGGCCAGGCCGGCGGCCATCAGAATCGGCATCAGTATCCGGCGCATCGCAGCCCCCTCCCAGCAACGGCGGGCGCCATTGAAGCGCGATGGTGATTAAGGAAAGGTTTGGAGCGGTCCGCTCCGCCGCGAATCCGAGATGCCGGGGTGCACGCCGCGCGGAATCGCCTTGAGCGGGATTCCCGTGGTGAATTACGGTCGGCGGGACAGCGATGGTGGCCGGGAGAGCGGATCACGTGACGACAAACGATGCGCACCCGGCGATCCCGGCACCGGCACCGGCGGGCGACCGCCGCCTCATCGTCCTGTGGCTGGCCGGCATCGCCGGGGTGGCGGCGCTGGCGCTCCCCGCCGGCACGGCGCCGCCGGGGGGCGAGTATCATGCGGACAAGCTGCTGCACGTCGTCGCCTTTGCCGGCCTGTCGGTCCTGCCGGCCCTGGGGTTCGCGCGCCGGCGGACGGCGCTGCTGGCGGCCCTGACGATGATTCCCTTCGGCGCCGCCCTGGAAGTGGCGCAAGCGATGGTGCCGGGGCGCAGCGGCTCGGTGGGGGACGTCGCGGCCAACACCGTCGGCACGCTGATCGGAATCGCCGCCGCCGCCCTGCTGCGCCGGCTGCTGTACCGCGATGGCGCCTGAATATAGGGGGGATGTCCCGGCGATGAACGACACCGACACCCTGCTGACGCTCAACCAGGCGTTCTACCGTGCCTTTGCCGACCGCAACTACGCCGCCATGGACGCGCTGTGGGCGCGGCACCTGCCGGTGACCTGCCTGCATCCCGGCTGGATGCCCCTGCGCGGCCGCGACGCGGTGATGCAGAGCTGGCGGGACCTGCTGGCCAACCCCGTCCCCACCCTGATCCGGCCGCGCCACGCGGCGGTGCAGCTCTACACCGACAGCGGCCTGGTGATCTGCGAGGAGGTGCTGGCGGAATCGGTGCTGATGGCGAGCAACCTGTTCGTGCGCGAGGACGGCGCCTGGCGCCTGGCCCATCATCAATCCGGCCCCCTGGCGCCGCAGGCCCGGGTGGACCGCCCCCGCCCGCCGGACACGCCACCCCGGCGGCTGCATTGATACCGGCGATCCCGCTCAGCCGAGAAAGGCACCCGTCTCCCGTATCGCGTCCTTCAGCCCGACCCGGCGCACCGTGACGCCTTCGGGGAACGCCCCGAACAGGCGCGACGGCATCATCGGGTCCAGCAGGACGAAGACGCCGACGTCGTCGGCGCGCCGCACCAGACGGCCGAACGCCTGCTTCAGGCGCAGCCGCGCGATCATGTCCTCGTAACGGCGCCGGCCGAAGGCATCGCGCCGGGCGCGGTGCAGGATGTCGGGGCGCGGCCAGGGCACGCGGTCGAAGACGATCAGGCGCAGGCTGCGGCCGGGCACGTCCACGCCGTCGCGCACCGCGTCGGTCCCCAGCAGGCAGGCGTGCTCCTCGCCGCGGAAGATGTCGATCAGCGTGGCAACGTCCAGCGGGTCCACGTGCTGGGCGTAAAGCGGCAGACCGGCCTGGTCCAGCGGGGCGACGATGCGGTCGTAGACGGCGCGCAGCCGGCTGATAGCGGTGAACAGGCCGAGGCCGCCGCCGCGGGCGGCCAGGAACAGCTCGCGATAGGCCGCCGCCACCTGCCCCAGGTCGTCCTTGCGCACGTCGGTGACCACCAGCACGCGGGTGCGGGCGGGGTAGTCGAAGGGCGACGGCACGCGGGCGCGCAGGGCGGGGAGCGGCAGGTGGCTGGCGCCGCTGCGGTCCTCCGCCGCCCGCCAATCCAGCGCCACGTCGCCGGTGCCGTCGGTCAGCGTCGCCGAGGTGACGACCATGCCGTGCGCCTGCGGTCCCAGCGCCGCGGCGAACGGCACGGTGGGATCGACCCAGTGGCGGTAGAGCCCGACGTCCACGTCGCGCCCGTCCTGGCGCTCCAGCGCGAACCAGTCGACGAAGTCGGGCGGCGTCTCGGCCTTCAGGGCGTGCAGCATGGCCCGCCAACCCTCCACCGTCATCACGCCGCGCCGCTGCAGGCTGCGCGACAGGGCGTCGATGCGGCGGCGCTGGTCGGGGTCCAGTTCGGCCGCCTCGTCCTCCAGCCGCTTGGCCAGGCGGCGGGCCAGCGCGTCCAGCGGCTCCGACAGGCGGGCGAGCGCCGCCTCCAGGGCCTCCGCCGCCTCCGGCAGCCCGTCCACGGGCTGGTCCTTGTCGGCCTCCAGGCTGTAGGGGCCGTCCTGACCGGGGGCGCGGGCCTGCACCTGGCGCCGCGCCATCACCAGGAAGCGTTCCGCCGGCCCCTGCGGGTTGTCGGCGGCCAGCCGCGCCGCCCAGCCGTCGCCCGGCAGGGCGCGGGCGCGCTCCAGCACGGCGTCGAGCAGGGCTTCGGCCTCGGCGTCGCCGGCCACCAGGTCTTCCAGCCGGCGCTTCAGGCCGCGCGCCCGGCTGCGCCCGCCCTCGCCTTCGGCGCCCACCAGCCAGCGCCGCAGTTCCTGCGCCTCGCGGCCCGACAGATGGCCGCAGAAGGCGTTGTCGGCGGCGTCGAAGACGTGGTGCCCCTCGTCGAAGACATAGCGGGTGGGCAGCGCCATCTCGTCACCGCCGCCCAGCGCCGCCTGCACCATCACCAGGGCGTGGTTGGCGATCACCACCTCCGCCCGGCGGGCGCGGCGGATGCTCTTCTCGATGAAGCAGCGGGAGTAGTGGTCGCAGGAGGAATAGATGCACTCCCCCCGCCGGTCGGCGAGGCCCAGCGTGTGCTGACGGCCCAGCAGGTCGACCAGCCAGCCGGGGAAGTCGCCGCCGGTGAGGTCGCCGTCGCGGGTGGCGCCCGCCCAGCGCACCATCAGCCCGACCGTCACGGCGGCGTGCGGCGAGCCGAACAGGCCGCGCACCGCGTCCTCCAGGTTCAGCAGGCACAGGTAGTTCTCCCGCCCCTTGCGCACGACGACGCGGCGCGCCTTGTCCGCGGGATCGGGGAAGAGGCGGTCCAGCTCGGCGTCGATCTGGTGCTGAAGGTTGCGGGTGTAGGTGGAAATCCACACGGTGCCGCCGTTCTTCTGCGCCCACACGGTGGACGGCGCCAGATAGCCCAGGGTCTTGCCGACGCCGGTGCCGGCCTCCGCCAGCACCACGTTGGGCGTCTCCGGCGCCGGGCGCGGCGCGAAGGCGGCGGCGACGGCGCTGGCGTAGTCGGCCTGCTGGGGTCGCGGCTCCGCCCGCTTGCCGGGGACCGGCGCCTCCAGCATCTCGGCCAGCCGCCGGCGCGCCTCCTCCGGCTCGACCGGCGCCTGGCGGGGCGGCGGCTCCGGCGGCCCCTCCTGCCATTCCTTCAGCCGGGTCCATACCTTGAAGCCGCCCAGCGACCGGCCCCGCTCCGGCCCGTCGGGACGGCCCAGGGCGGCCAGCACCGACGGCGCCCAGAGCCAGCCGGCGCGCCCCATCTCCCACGCCAGGGACACCGCCTCGGCAGCATCGGCGCGGCCGGGCGTCGCCAAGCCGCCCAGCAGGCGGCGCACCGCGCGCTGAAGCGCCACCGCCTCCCCCTCCGCCCCCTCGGGCAGGGGGAGGTCCAGCGCCTCGGCCAGGCCGCGCGGGGTGGGCACGCAGAAGCAGGCGGGCTGCACGAAGGCGAACAGCTCCAGCACGTCGAGCGCCGGGAACGGCTCCGACAGCCCCAGGCGGCGGGCGACGGCGCGGGTGTGGCAGAGGATGGGGGGCGTCCGCCGCACCCGCAGGGCCGCCTGGCCGGGTGCCAGGGTTTCCACCTCGCCATCGGCGCTGAGCCACACCACATGCCGGGGGCCCGCCACCAGGGCGGGCGCGTCGGCAAGGGCTCGCAGGCCGGCGGGAACGGGTGCCATGTTCATGGCGGCGAGTATAGGAAACGCCCGCACCGCAAAGCGAGCACGACGAAGGGCGCCGCGGGGAACACCGCCGCGGGAGACGGCACGGGAGGGCACCGGGTGAGGGAGTGGCTGAGGCGGGCGCGCCGCACGCTGGCGGCGCTGGTGCTGGCCCTGGTGGCCGTCAGCATCGGCTGGGTGATGCTGTACCGGGTGGTGCCGCCGCCGGTGACCGCGCTGATGCTGCTGCGCGCCGCCGCCGGCGCCGGCATCGACCACACCCCGGTGCCGCTGGACGCGGTGTCGCCGCACCTGGTGCGCGCGGTCATCGCGTCGGAGGACAGCCGGTTCTGCCGCCACGGCGGGTTCGACGTGCCGGCCATCCGGGCCGCACTGGCCGGCAACCGGGAGGGCGGCGGGCTGCGCGGCGCCTCCACCATCTCCATGCAGACCGCCAAGAACGTCTTCCTGTGGCCGGACCGCACCTGGCTGCGCAAGGGGGCGGAGGCGTGGTTCACCCTGCTGATCGAGACCCTGTGGCCCAAGGCGCGCATTCTGGAGGTCTATCTGAACGTGGCCGAATGGGGCGACGGCATCTACGGCGCCGAAGCCGCGGCGCGCGCCCATTTCGGCAAGCCGGCGGCGGAACTCGGCGACCGCGAGGCGGCGCTGCTGGCAGTGGTGCTGCCCAGCCCGCGGTCGTGGTCGGCGTCGCAGCCCGGCCCCTACGTCTCCCGGCGCTCGGGCGTCATCCGCCAGCGCATGGCCATCGTCGCCCGCGACCGCCTGGACGACTGCGTATGGCCGGACGGCGCCCCTACAGCGCCCGGTCGGCCAGGTTCAGGCTGACCACGCCAGCGACGATCAGCACCAGGCCGGCGACCTTGGCGGCGCTGACCGATTCGCCGAACACCAGGATGCCCAGCACGGCGATGGCGGCGGTGCCCACCGCCGACCAGATGGCGTAGGCGATGCCCACCTCCAGCGTCTTCAGGGTGAGCGCCAGCAGGGTGAAAGAGACGCTGTAGCACGCCAGCACCACCAGCGCCGGTCCCAGCCGGCTCATGCCGTCGGACATCTTCAGGAAGACGGTGCCGGTCACCTCGAACACGATGGCGACCGACAGATAGATCCAGCCCATGGCGTGCGCGTCCCCGGTTCGCTGCGGCGCGCCACAGTCGCCGAGAGCGGTGCGGCCGGCAAGGGTCCCCTTGGTCATAGCGCCCCGCCGCCCGGCCGCAGCACCCAACGCAGCAGGGCGGAGACGGCGCGCAGCAGCAGCCACACCACCCCCAGGGGCAGCAGCACCGTTTCCACCAGGAAGATGGCGATCAGGCTGATGATGGATTCCAGGATGCCCCGGCTGTCGCGCCAGATGCGCTGCACCCAGCCGTCCACGTCGTCGCGGCCGGGCAGCGCCTGCAACAGCCCGCCGCCCTCGCGCAGGGCTTCCGGCGCGGGTTCGCTGGCGGCGAACAGGGCGATGCGCTCCTGCGCCACGGCGTAGCGGTCGCGCAGGTAGCCGTCCGACACCGCCTCCACCGCCAGCAGCGCCAGCGGCACCACCACCTTGACGGCGGCGGCCAGCACCAGGACGGCCAGCAGGCCGCGCCCGGCGGGACCCGCCAGGCTGCCGCTCCACAGGCGCACCGCCGCCACCCCGGCAAGCGGCACCCCCAGCAGCAGCGACGCGGGCAGATCGCCGACGATCTGGAGGGCCAGCCGCTCGATGCTGATGGCGGCCACCGCGGCCAGCATCACGGCGGAGAACTGCTCCACCAGATCGTCCAGGGGGTCCAGCACCTGGCCCGGCCCGATCTGCGCCACCACGATGGACACGTTGGTGGAAGCCAGCACCGACAGGGCGGCGTTGAGGCCGCGGGCGGCGGCGAAGGTGGCCAGTGCCCGTTCCTGGAGCACACCGAGATAGGCGGTCGACCGGTCCGTCACCAGCGACTCGAAGGCCGCCACCAGGGCGACGCCGGCGGCCAGCGCCAGCACCGCCGCCGCCGCGCGCAGGCGTGGAGTCGCCCCGCCGCGCCACACCCGCCGCCACGCTTCGCCCATCCCCGCCGGCCCTCCGGAATTGACCTTGACGCGCAACGGTCCTAGGGTCGCGCGTCCGGGCGACAAGTGGAACGGAAAAGGACGGCGGGTGATGACGAGCGAGCGGGAACTGGCGTTGCAGGCGAAGGCTTGGCCGTTCGAGGAGGCGCGCAAACTGGTGGCGCGCTTCGCCGGGACGCCGCCCGCCAAAGGCTATGTCCTGTTCGAAACCGGCTACGGCCCGTCGGGCCTGCCGCACATCGGCACCTTCGGCGAGGTGGTGCGCACCACCATGGTCCGCCACGCCTTCCGGGCCATGAGCGACCTGCCGACGCGCCTGTTCTGCTTCTCCGACGACATGGACGGGCTGCGCAAGGTGCCCGACAACATCCCCAACCGCGAGATGGTGGCGCAGCACCTGGGCAAGCCCCTGACCCGCGTGCCCGATCCCTTCGGCACGCACGACAGCTTCGGCGCCCACAACAACGCGCGCCTGCGCGCCTTCCTGGACGGCTTCGGCTTCGAGTACGAGTTCCAGTCCTCCACCGACTGGTACACCTCCGGCCGCTTCGACGACGCGCTGCTGAAGGTGCTGCGGCACTACGACGAGATCATGGCGGTGATGCTGCCGACCCTGGGGGAGGAGCGGCAGCAGACCTACAGCCCCTTCCTGCCGGTCTCGCCGTCCACCGGCCGGGTGCTCCAGGTGCCGATCCTGGAACGCGATCCGGATGCCGGCACCATCGTGTTCGAGGACGAGGACGGCCGCAAGGTGGAGACGCCGGTGACCGGCGGCGCGGTCAAGCTGCAATGGAAGCCCGACTGGGGCATGCGCTGGTACGCGCTGGGCGTCGACTACGAGATGTCGGGCAAGGACCTGATCCCCTCGGTCGAGCTGGCCGGCAAGATCGTGCGCATCCTCGGCGGCACCCCGCCCGACGGGTTCAATTACGAACTGTTCCTCGACGACCGCGGACAGAAGATATCGAAGTCCAAGGGCAATGGCCTGACCGTCGAGGAATGGCTGTCCTACGCCCCGCCGGAGAGCCTGGCGCTCTACATGTTCCAGAAGCCGAAGACCGCCAAACGGCTGTTCTTCGACGTGATCCCGCGAGCGGTGGACGAGTACATCGCCTTCACCTCCAGGTTCCCGGCGGAGGAGACGGCGAAGCAACTGGAGAACCCGTCCTGGCACATCCACGCGGGCAGCCCGCCGGCCGTGCGCGCCGACCTCAGCTTCGGCCTGCTGCTGAACCTGGCGGGGGCCGCCAACGCCGGGACGAAGGAGGTGATGTGGGGCTTCATCTCCCGCTACGCACCCGACGCCACGCCCGCCAACAGCCCCTTCCTGGACACTCTGGCCGGCTACGCCGTCCGCTACTATCAGGACTTCGTGAAGCCGACCAAGCGCTTCCGCGCCCCCACGGAGCAGGAGCGCGCCGCACTGACCGAGCTGCTGGCGGTCCTGGACGCGCTGCCCGCCGGGGCCGACGCCGCCGCCATCCAGAACGAGGTGTTCGAGGTCGGCAAGCGCCACGGCTTCACCGAGCTGCGCGCCTGGTTCGGCGCCCTCTACGAGGTGCTGCTGGGCCAGACCACCGGTCCGCGCATGGGGTCCTTCATCGAACTGTACGGCATCGAGGAGACGAAGGCGCTGGTGCGCGAAAAGCTGGGGGAATAGGACGCGCGTGCCGGGCGGGGCTGTGTGATCCTCACACACTCGCATATGCGGCTACCGCACCGCACATATGTCGAATTGGTACTACCGGATTCGGTCAAGCGACCTTACCTTCTTTTCGACGACGGCAAGCGTGCCGGGCGTTTCCTCCCAAGACTCAATTGCCGCGGCCCTTCCGGGCTGCGGCTTTTTTTTGGCCGAAATCGGTCGACCTGTGACGGCGGTCACAGCGGCACGGCGGCGGCGTTGGCACACTTCCGGAGTCCGGGCCCGCAACGCCGACAAAAATACGCAATTTGAGATGAAAGCATATCGATTGCGGTTGAGCGGCGGTGCGGCGCCGTACGGGACCATCGACCGAAGGGGCGCGCCATGGCCGAGATCTCCGACACCCCGCCGTTCGTCCGCCATCACGATGTCGCCGGCACCCTCGTGCGCACGATCCATGAGGCGATGGCCCCACAGCTCAACGCCCGGGGCGTGGTGACCCGCGAGGAGCTGGGGCGCGCCTTCGGCGCCCTGATGGAGCAGTGGCCGCGGGCCCTGCCCCTGTTCGCCCGCACCTGCCGCACCTGCACCGAGCGTGGCGCACCCCACGCCACACCCGTTGCCGATCCCGCGGACGAGGGGCGGCGGCGCGACTTCGTCACCCGCCTGATCTTCTCCACGGTGCCCGGCACCGTGCCGGAGGAGGTCGATCCCCTCACCGGCGCGCTGTTCCCCCGTGTCGCCGTCCCGGGGCTGCAAGCCACGCTGGCCGGTCTGTTCTACGAGAAGGAATGGGAGGCAATGAACGCCGACGCCGTCGCCGTCTTCCGCCAGATCGGCAGCGGCCGCGACGCCGAAGTGTGGGAGCGCATCCGCCGCCACATCACCTTGCCGGCGGTGGCCGGGGCGGTGTTCGTGCGGGTGCTGCTGCGCTTCAAGCAGTTCCATTTCCAACGCCAGTCCTTCGTGCGCCGCATGACCGAGACCCTGCGCGATCAACGCTTCACCTTCACCGACGCGCACTTCGACGCGCTGTTCGAAGCCATGTTCGGCCACCTGCGCGAAGACCTGGCGAGCGAGCTGGGCCGCGCCCGAATCGACGTCCGCTACGGCGAGGACACGGCCGGTCACCTGCTGCGCATCTTCGAGCAGTTCGACAAGCGCCGGCAGGAGGCAACGCTGCCCGTCCGCTCCGTCGGCGGGGCCTTGCGCCCGGCCGCCCTGCCCCGCCGCTCCGGCGGACGCTGACCCGCTTTCGGCTCATACGACCAGACGCACCGCGATCGCCCACATCACGATGGCCATGGCGAACTCCATCACCCGCCATGCGCCGGGGCGGGCGAACACCGGGCGCAGCAGGCGCGCACCATAGCCCAGGGCGAAGAAGAAGGCGAAGGAGGCGGTCATGGCGCCCAGGGCGAAGGCGTCCCGCCCCTCCCCGAAGCGGGTGGACACCGAGCCGACCAGGACCAGCGTGTCCAGGTAGACGTGCGGGTTGAGCCACGTCAGCGCCAGGCACATCAGCAGCGTGGGCCCCAGCCCCGCAGGCACCGCATCGGCCGGCGCCAGGCCGCCGCCGGCCCGCAGACCGGCCCGGAAGCGCCCGATCCCGTAGACCACCAGGAAGGCGGCACCGGCATAGCTCATCGCCGGCACGAGCCACGGCAGCCGGTCACCGGCCTGCGCGAAGCCGCTGACGCCGGCCCGGATCAGCACGGCGTCCGACAGGGCGCAGGTCAGGCAGACGGCCGCCACATGCTCGTCCCGCAAGCCCTGGCGCAGCACGAACGCATTCTGGGCACCGATGGCGACGATGAGGCTGAGGCCGAGGAGGAATCCCGGCAGGAAGGCGGACAGCATGGCGGCACCTTTCGCGGAAGCGGCGATCCGTGCTACCACGCGATGCGGCATTAGCAGCGTTAAACATCCTTGTGCTGATTAAGCAGTGCTGAATCATGTTCGACTACGCGCTCCTCTCCGCGCTGGCCGCGGTCATCCGGACCGGCAGCTTCGAACGGGCCGCCCGGCAGCTTCACGTGACCCCCTCGGCCGTGTCGCAGCGCGTCAAGCTGCTGGAGGAGCGGCTGGGCACGGTCCTGGTGGTGCGCGGCCAGCCCTGCACCGGCACGGCCGCCGGTCAACGCCTGTGCCAGCATGTGGAGCAGGTCTCCCTGCTGGAGGACGCGCTGCGCGGGACCCTGCCCGGCATCGGTCCGGCTGCGGCGCCGGTGACGCTGCGCATCGCGGTGAACGCCGACAGCCTCGCCACCTGGTTCGTGTCCGCCATGGCCCGGACGGACGATGTGCTGTTCGATCTCGTTCTCGACGACCAGGATCACAGCGCCGACTGGCTGCGCAACGGCGAGGTGCTGGCGGCCGTCACCGCCTCCGGGACGCCCGTCCAGGGGTGCGATGTTCACGCGCTGGGGGCGCTGCGCTATGTGGCGACCGCCAGCCCGGACTACGTCCGCCGGCATTTCCCCGACGGCGTCACCCCGGCGGCCATCACCCGCGCCCCGGCCATGACCTTCAACCGCAAGGACCGGCTCCAGACGCAATGGCTGCGGGACCGCTTCGGGATCGGGGAGCCGCCGCTCACCCATTGGCTGCCCTCCAGCCGGGCGTTCGTCGACGCCGCCCTGGCCGGGCTGGGCTGGGGCATGAACCCCGAGGTGCTCGTCGCCGGCCATCTGCGCGCGGGGCGGCTGGTGGCCCTGGTGCCCGGGGCGACGCTCGACGTGCCGCTCCACTGGCAGCACAGCCGGATCGCCGGAACGACCCTCGCCGGCCTCACCCGCGCCGTGCTGGACGCCGGGCGCGCCGCCCTGCACCCTGTGCCGTCGGCCGGTCCCGCCGGGTCATCCCGCAGACGCGAAGCGGGCACACACCTCTAACGTGCGCGCAGAAACGGAACCAACCACCCGCCCCCGCGGTTTCCGAGGCGTGGCAAAGGTGGAGGTGGGACATGGCTTCCAAGGACGGGGGACGCACGTCGAACCGTGGCTTCGCGTCGATGGATCGGGAGCGGCAGCGGGAAATCGCCAGCAAGGGCGGAGAGAGCGTGCCCGCCGCCAAGCGAAGCTTCTCCAAGAACCCCGAACTCGCCGCCGAGGCGGGCCGCAAGGGCGGCCGCAGCGTTCCGGCGTCGTCGCGCAGCTTCTCCAAGAACCCGGCGCTGGCGGCGGAAGCCGGCCGCAAGGGCGGGCAGGCCAGCCATGGCGGCCGCGGCTCGGAACGGGCCGCCGAGCACGGGGATTGACGCCGACGCAGACGTCGAAGCGGCTTATGAAAAAGCCCCCTTCCCGGTCGGGAAGGGGGCCATTTTTTTTCGGATGCGGCGTCCGCGATCAGGCGGACATCTTGTCCAGTTCGCGCAGGATCGAATCGCCCATCACGGTGGTGGAGCAGCGGGCCATGCCCGGCGCCATGATGTCGGACGTGCGCATGCCGCCGCCCAGGACGTTCTGCACCGCCTTCTCGATCATGTCGGCGTCACCGCCCAGATCGAAGGAGTAGCGCAGCGCCATGGCGAACGACAGCATGGAGGCGATGGGGTTCGCCAGGTCCTTGCCGGCGATATCCGGGGCGGAGCCGTGCACCGGCTCGTACAGGGCCTTGCGGTTCCCGTTGGCGTCCGCCGCACCCAGCGAGGCCGACGGCAGCATGCCCAGCGAGCCGGTCATCATCGCCGCCTCGTCCGACAGGATGTCGCCGAACAGGTTGTCGGTGACGATCACGTCGAACTGCTTGGGATTGCGCAGAAGCTGCATGGCGCAGTTGTCGGCGTACATGTGCTCGAGCTGCACGTCGGAGAACTGCTCCTCGTGCAGCCTGATCACTTCCTGGCGCCACAGGCGGCCGGACTCCATGACGTTCGCCTTCTCCACGGAGTGGACCTTGTTGCCGCGCTTGCGCGCCAGCTCGAAGGCGACGGCCGCGACGCGGCGGATCTCGCTGGTGGTGTAGACCTGCGTGTTGATGCCGCGGCGCTCGCCGTTGGGCAGCTCCTCGATGCCGCGCGGCTCACCGAAATAGACGCCGCCGGTCAGCTCGCGCACGATCATCAGGTCGAGCCCGCGCACCACGTCCGCCTTCAGGGTGGAGGCGTCGATCAGCGCGTCGAAGACCACTGCCGGGCGCAGGTTGGCGAACAGCCCCAGCTCCTTGCGCAGGGCCAGCAGGCCGGCCTCGGGCCGGATCTCGAAGGCGACGTTGTCCCACTTCGGGCCGCCGACGGCGCCCAGCAGCACCGCGTCGGCCGCCTTGGCCTCGGCCAGCGTCTCGTCCGCCAGGGGCACGCCGTGGGCGTCGATGGCCGCACCGCCGACCAGCCCTTCGGTCACATCGAAGGGCACGCCGCGGCGGCGGTCCATCCAGTCGATGATGCGGCGCACCTGCCGCATGACCTCGGGACCGATACCGTCGCCGGGGAGGAAGAGGATCTTCTTGGGGGCGGCCATCTTTAAGGGCTCCGCTTTCTTGGTCTCAAATGGGAACTGGTCAGGGTGCGGCGCACCGGCGCCGCGGCGATCGGGTTGCGATCAGAGCGCCAGCCAGGGCTGCTGCGTGCGCCGGCCGGCCTCGAAGGAATCGATGGCCGACACCTGCTGCAGGGTCAGACCGATGTCGTCCAGGCCGTTGAGCAGGCAGTGCTTGCGGAACGGATCCACGTCGAAGCGGATCGTGCCGCCGTCGGGGCCGGTGATCTCCTGCTTTTCCAGGTCGACGGTGATGACCGCGTTGGACCCGCGCCCGGCGTCGTCCAGCAGCAGATCCACCTGCTCCTTGGGCAGCTTGATCGGCAGGATGCCGTTCTTGAAGCAATTGTTGTAGAAGATGTCGGCGAAGCTCGGCGCGATGACGCAGCGGATGCCGAAATCCAGCAGCGCCCACGGCGCATGCTCACGCGAGGAGCCGCAGCCGAAATTGTCGCCGGAAACCAGGATCCTGGCGTTGCGATAGGCGGGCTTGTTGAGCACGAAGCCCTCGACCTCGCCACCGTCGGGGGTGTAGCGCATCTCGTCGAACAGATGCTTGCCCAGACCGGTCCGCTTGATGGTCTTCAGGAACTGCTTGGGGATGATCATGTCGGTGTCGACGTTGATCATCGGCAGCGGAGCCGCCACGCCCGTGAGAACGGTGAATTTATCCATCGCATTACCTGTCGCGCGCGAAATTTCGGCAAAGGCGCCGGTCGGAGTCCGGTGAATAGCAGACTGGCGCCGTCGACGCCAGAGGCAGCTTCACCGCGTTTCCACCCGGCGGAAGCGAAGGGTTTCACAGGCTTCGCCGCTGCGCCGGCCTTGCGGCCATCGCTCGTCTGGCTTAACACAAATGCGTCGCTCGCCCCTCCGACCGCCGGCCGCCTCGCCATGATCCTGCCGACCGCCGACCGCCGCGCCCGGTTCCTGGCCCGCCTGTTCCTGTGGCTGGCGCCGCTCGCCTACGGGGCGCTGACCCTGCGCTACGGCATGGACGCCAACTGGGACCTGCGGAACTACCACTGGTACAACGCCTACGCCTTCCTGACCGGACGAATCGGTTTCGATCTGCTGCCGGCGCAGATGCCGACCTTCTACAACCCGCTGCTGGACGTTCCGTTCTTCCTGGCCGCCTCGGCCTGGCCGGCGCCCGTGGTCGGCTTCCTGCTCGGCACGGTGCAGGGGATCAACCTGTCGCTCGCCTTCGCGGCGGCGCTGGCGGCGCTGCGCCCGCTGCCGGACATGGGGCGGGTCGGGTTGGCCGCCATCGTCGGCGTCATGGCGGGCCTGGGCGGCGGCGCGCTCGGCCTGATCGGCACCACCTTCTATGACAACGTGCTGAGCCTCGGCGTGCTGGGGGCTCTGGTGATCGTGCTCGCCGACATCCCCGGACTGACGCGCGGACCGGCGCGCCCGGCGGCGTGGCGCGCCGCCGCCGCCGGGATGCTCGCCGGGGCCGCCATGGGGCTGAAGATGCCCATGGCGATCTACGCCACGGGCCTGTGTCTCGCCTTCCCGGTGCTGCCGGGGTCGCCGTGGCGGCGGCTGTGGCTGGCGGTCGTCTTCGGGATCGGGGCGCTGGCGGGCGTGGCGGCGGTGTCCGGCTTCTGGATGGCGCACCTCTGGCAGGATTACGGGAACCCCCTGTTCCCTCACATGAACCATCTGTTCCTGTCACCCTTCGCCGCCCCCGACGCGTACCGCAACGTCTCCTTCTTCCCCGACGGCCTGCGGGAGCGGCTGCTGTTCCCCTTCATCTTCACCGCCGAACCGCTGGCGGCGGGCGAGGTGCCGTGGTTCGACCTGCGGGTGGTGATCCTGTTTGTGCTGGTGCCGCTGGCGGTGCTGGCCGGCGGCATCGCCCGGCTGGCGGGCCGGCGGGCGCGCCCGGTCGGCGACCCCGCGGCGGCCCGTTTCCTGCTGGTGGCGGTCGCGGCGGCCTACGCGCTGTGGGTGTGGATGTTCTGCATCTACCGCTATCTGGTGCCGCTGGAGATGGTGGCGCCCCTCGCCATCGTGCTGGCGGCGGGGTGGCTGCCGCTGCGGCGCGGCGCCCGGCTGGGCCTAGCGGTGCTGCTGCTGGCGACGGCGCAGGCGACGGCGGTGCCCGCCGATTGGGGCCGCGTGCCGTGGAGCCGCACCTGGGTGCAGGCGGAGGTGCCGCCGGTCGAGGCGCCCCATGAAACCATGGTGCTGATGGCCGGCTACTGGGCGACGTCCCACGTCATCCCGGAGTTCCCGCCGCAGATTCCCTTCGTGCGCATCCAGTCCAACTTCCTGCAACCGGATTCGGTGGGCAACGCCTACCTCGGCATCGTGCAGCGGCGGGTGGCGGCGCACGAGGGACGCTTCCTGATGCTCAGCACCATCCCCGACACGCCGGGTGCCGCGCGCGCGGCGGCGCTGATGGGGCTGCGCCTCGACCCCGACGCCTGCCGCGTCATCCCCAACAACCTCGGGGAGCCGCTGAACCTGTGCCGGGTTGAGCGGGTTTCCGGCAGCGGGGGCGCCGGATAGAGCAATTCAGCCCTATCGGGCCGCGGCCGCCGTCGCGGCCGAAACCGGGTTCGACGTCATGACTGACCGAACCCGGGACTAGATGCGATCGCTCTTGCCGACGACGAAGAACAAGTCGTCGGAGCGGATGCGCCGCAAGGCGATGAATTCGCGCTCGATGAACTGGAGCAGGCGGATGATCGCCACGTGGTTGGGGTCGTCGTCCCGGAAGTTGCCGGCACGGTTCTGCAGCAGCCAGCGCAGGATCGTCCCCCCCATCGGCTTGAGGTCGAGCACCGGAAAGGTGGCGAACAGCAGCGTACGCAGGTCGGAACTGCGCACCGATTCCGAGGGGTCGAAGCCGGCGACCTCGGCGATGGTGGCGGGCCTGAAGCGCTCGGCCACCGCGCCGTCGGGATCGCCCAGGTCGCGCCGAAGGTCCGGCGGCAGCATGGCGAACAGCTCCTCGATGATCGGCAGCACGTCGTGCTCGATCTGGAAACGCGTCGGACCGAAGTACTCGATGCCGATGAACAGTCCGTCGTCCTTCAGGCTGGCATTGATGAAGCGCAGAAGCCCCTCCACCTCGGTCGCGTGGTGGATGGCGTGGCAACAGAAGACGATGTCGAACCGCTCGCCGGCGCTGTTGTCACCGTTGAAGTCGAAGTGGCGGAACGTCGCATCGACTTCGGGCAGTTCCGCGAACGAGGCCGCCGCGGCGGCGCGCAGGGCATCGTCGTACTCGAGCCCCACCAGGCGGCTGACCGGCCAGCGGAACGCCTCGACCAGGCTGCGCTCGATGTGAGCGGTGCCGCAGCCGACGGCGAGCATCGACAGGCCCGTGCCCCCATCCGCGCCGGACGCGCGCCGCCGTTCGTACAGCGGCCGGACATGAAGGTTGCACGCGTACGCCGACCAATGGCCGCCGTCCTCCATGGCGCGCCCGGACACCAGGCCGTTGACGTAGGGCGCCATCTGCGGGGCATGCATCCAGTCCACCTTGGCCTGGCGCTGCTTCCACTCGTCGGTCAGGGTGGCGCGTGTGGCGGTGCGGGCGTCTTCGCCCTCACCCTCGCCCTTGCTCTGCGCCGCAGGCTCCGCCGCCGCGTCCGACGCGGCAGCCGCCCCGGCCGAGAGAGGCGCCTCCTCATCGCGCCGACGGATCCATCGGGTCAGCGATCGCATATCCCCCCCTTGCGCACCTGCGCCGATGATCGGCGCCCGTAATCTGCAAGCGGATCAGCCCCGCCACGCCGGTTCCCCGACCCAGCCCAACGCTGCCGCCGCACGCCTCTGCCTTACCATCGCGACCGCCACCACCACCAGGGCGGAGAAGCCTATGGCAACGGGAAGCGTGCCGACCCGGACCATGAACCAGGTGTGGATGAAGGTGTGGTTCACGAACGCCATGTACCATGCCGGGACCGTTGCCGCCGCTGCCAACAGCAGCAGCACGTCCAGCGCCACCGTCCGCCGGGACCGGCACAGAGGCGCGGCAGCGATCGCCAGTCCCCAGGCGGCGGCACCGGCCGCCAGGACGAGGTCGGCGCGCAACGGGCTGCCGGAGAAGGCGAACACGCGGAACTCCCACAGCTTCTCGAACACCATCGCACGCGTCACCGTGAAGTCGAGCACCGTGGTCCCCATACGGTCCGACAGCGACGCGAGGAAGGCCGAGAATGGGTCGTGCATGCCGGCGATGGTCGCCATGGCCGCCAGTTTCGCGACCACCACCAGGATCGCGGTCGCGGTGAACACCGCGCCGACCGCGGCGAAGGACAGGATCGGGTTCCCGGCACGGGCGGACCCGTGCGGCGACAGGGTGCTGCCGTAGCAGAGGTGCGTGATGAAGAGCATCAGCGCCAGCATGAAGGGCAGGCCGCCGCTGAGAATGTCGAAGTAGGCAACGGACGCGGCGATCACGGCGACGGCGACGAGTCGGCGCCCCACGTCGACGAACCAGCCGGAAACGGCGCACATCAGCGCCGCCAGGGCCATCGGAACGAAATAGGTCGGAGCGTGGCCGAGGTGCTGGCCGAACACGTCGAGGCCGAGCCCGACGATCAACGCGGCGCCGACCGGGAGAACGGCCAGGCCGACCGGCCGCGACACCCGGAACGCCGCCAGGACCAGCACCGCGACCGCCCCATAGGACAAGGTTTTATAGAGGTTCCTCACCTCCTCCACCGTCATCGCCGGCAGAAAGGCCTGGAGCAGGTAGCGCGATCCCATCCAGTAGCGGAAGTAGGATCCCGGCGGCGACACCGCGCCGTCCACCGCCTGCATCACCCGCTCGCAGGGGACCGGGGTGAACTCGCCCATGCGGGAATCGACCGCATCCTTCAACCGATCCTCGTGGCGGTAGAGGACCTGCAGCAGCACGATGCAATCGGTGAACTGGTCGCTACCGCGCACCGGGTCGAACGGCACCCCCAGCACGGCGCTCCGCGGGTCGGCCAGGAAGGCGCGGCGCGCATCGGCAGCCCGCAGCCCGTCCCGCACCGCCGCCAGGTCGGCTTCATGGGTGGCGATGTTGAACGGCAGAGCCACACATAGGAACAGCAGGGCGCCACCGACCGGCGCCAGCACGGCCGCCATCAACGTTCGGTAGACGATAGTCATCCGGGAGCCTCGAAGACTGCGAGCGAGTCACCGCCGGTCCCCGGCCATTCCCCCCGACAGCGCGGGAACGGAAGGCAGCCTGCGGTTGCCGCAACCTATGCCATATTCCCAGCATTCAATACAATCAGAACGATGGCACACCCCGGCCAAACCGGATCGACGAGGTGGAATAATGGCCGGCTTTGTGCTGTTCTAGCTGCCATATCCAGTCCGTTGCCGCATAGGGTGCGTTCCCAGCCATGACCGTCACCACCACCGTGACTCCCGCCACCCCGCCCGTCATCGCGGTCCTGGTCCCCTGCTACAACGAGGAGGCTGCGATCGGCCAGGTTGTGCGCGATTTCCGCGCCGCGCTGCCCGACGCCACGGTGTACGTCTACGACAACAATTCGGCCGACCGGACGGCGGAGGTGGCGCGGGCCGCCGGTGCCGTGGTCCGCCACGAGCCGCTGCAGGGCAAGGGCAACGTCATGCGCCGCATGTTCGCCGACATCGAGGCGGACGTGTACGTGCTGGTGGACGGCGACGACACCTACCACGCCGCCTCGGCGCCGATGATGGTGCAGCGCCTGTGGGAGGACCAGCTCGACATGGTCAACGGCGCGCGCGTCACCGACATCGTGGCGGCCTACCGGCCCGGCCACCGTTTCGGCAACAAGGTGCTGACGGGCATCGTCGCCCACATCTTCGGCAACCGCATCCAGGACATGCTGTCCGGCTACCGGGTGTTCTCGCGCCGCTTCGTCAAGACCTTCCCGGCCCTGGCGTCGGGGTTCGAGACGGAGACCGAGCTGACGGTGCACGCGCTGGAGCTGCGCATGCCCATCGCCGAGGTGAAGACCCCCTACAAGGACCGCCCCGCCGGCTCGGCCAGCAAGCTGCGCACCTTCCGCGACGGCTTCCGCATCCTGCGCACCATCCTGATCCTGGTGAAGGAGGAGCGCCCTCTGCCCTTCTTTGCCTCGATCGCCGGCCTGCTGCTGCTGGTCGCCCTCGGCCTCGTCGCCCCGCTGATCGCCACCTACCTGCAGACGGGCATGGTGCCGCGCCTGCCCACCGCGGTGCTGGCGACCGGGCTGGCGCTGACCGGCATGCTCAGCCTGGTTTGCGGCCTGATCCTCGACACCGTGACCCATGGCCGGCGCGAGCTGAAGCGGCTGCGCTACCTCACCATTCCCGCCCCCGGCACGCCGCCGGCACGCCCGCCGCTGCCGGCGGCCGGCACCGCGGCGCCGGAGCGGGAGCCGGAGCCGGCCCACGCCGGGGCCGTGCGATGACCGGGCCGCTTGCCCGCCTGTCGAACGCCCGCGCCGGACGGCTGGCGCGCCAGTTCGGCGCCTTCGGGGTCGTCGGCGTCATCGGCCTGGCGGTCGACGTGGCGGTGCTGTACGCGGTGCTGCACGGCCTCGCCCTGCATGCCTACGGCGACGCCGGGTTCCTGGCGGCGCGGGTGCCGTCCTTCTTCGCCGCGGCCACCGCCACCTGGGCGCTGAACCGCGCCTTCACCTTCCGCACGGCCCGGCGGGACCCGCTGCACCGCCAGTGGGCGAAGTTCATCGCCGCCAATTCGGTGGGCGGTGTCGTCAACTACGCGGCATACGCCGGCTGCATCGCCTATGGCGCCCTGTTCACCGCCCATCCCGCCCTGGCGGTGGCGGTCGGCTCGCTGGCCGGCATGCTCTTCAACTTTACCGCCTCCAAGCTCCTGGTCTTCCGCGAGGCGTGAACGGCGGGTGTGCCGCCGCCATGGACTCCTTACGGTGCATCGCCATATAACGGCGGTCATGACGCGCGAATTCCTGAAGATGCACGGGCTCGGCAACGACTTCGTCGTGATCGATGCCCGGACGGAGCCCTTCGCCCCCTCCGTGGCGGCGGTGCGGGCCATGGCCGACCGCAAGACCGGGGTCGGCTGCGACCAGTTCATCGTGGTGGAACCGCCGCGCACCCCCGGTGCGGCGGCGCTGATGCGCATCCGCAACGCCGACGGCGGCGAGGTCGAGGCGTGCGGCAACGCCGCGCGCTGCGTCGGCTGGCTGCTGATGGAGGAGACCGGCGGCGACCACGTGCGGTTCGAGACGGCGTGCGGCCCCCTGGAGGCGTGGCGCGCCGGACCCGAGGCGGTGACCGTGGACATGGGACCGGCGCGGCTGGAGTGGGCGGAGATCCCGCTGGCCCGGGCCGTCGACACCCTGCACCTGCCCATCGCGCAGGACGGCGTCGCCGACCCGGTGGCGGTGAACATGGGCAACCCGCACTGCGTCTTCTTCGTGCCCGACGCCGAGTCGGTGGAGGTGGAGCGCATCGGCCCCGGCCTGGAGCACCACCCCCTGTTCCCCGAGCGCACGAACGTGGAGTTCGCCACCGTGCTGGGCCCCTCGCACATCCGCATGCGCGTGTGGGAGCGCGGGGTCGGCGTGACGCGGGCCTGCGGCACCGGCGCCTGCGCCACCCTGGTGGCGGCGGCGCGGCGCGGCCTGACCGGCCGCAAGGCCGACGTGGTGCTGGACGGCGGCACCCTGACCATCGAATGGACCGCCCCGGGCCGTGTTCTGATGAGCGGCCCGGTCGCCGTCAGCTTCACCGGCCGCCTGGCCGCCGGGTTGACGGCGTGAGCACCATGCCCCCTCCCCCCTGCGATCCCGAGATCGTCACCTTCGGCTGCCGGCTCAACACCTACGAGTCGGAGGTGATGCGCAGCCACGCGCGCAACGCCGGGCTGGGGAACGTGATCGTCGTCAACACCTGCGCCGTCACCTCCGAGGCGGAGCGGCAGGCGCGCCAGGCCATCCGCAAGCTGCGCCGGGAGAACCCGGACGCCCGCATCGTGGTCACCGGCTGCGCCGCTCAGATCGACCCGGCGCGCTACGCCGCCATGACCGAGGTCGACCAGGTGCTGGGCAACCGGGAGAAGCTGCAGCCCGAAAGCTGGGGCCTGCCGCCGGCCGAAAGGGTTCTGGTCAACGACATCATGTCGGTGAAGGAAACCGCCGGCCACCTGATCGGCGGCTTCGAGGATCGGGCGCGCGCCTTCGTCCAGGTGCAGCAGGGCTGCGACCACCGCTGCACCTTCTGCATCATCCCCTACGGCCGCGGTCCGTCGCGCTCGGTCCCGCTGGGCGCGGTGGTGGACCAGGTGAAGGCGCTGGTCGCCGCCGGCTACAACGAGGTGGTGCTGTCGGGCGTGGACATCACCAGCTACGGCCCCGACCTGCCGGGCACGCCGACGCTGGGGCAGATGGTGCGCCGCCTGCTGGCCTGCGTGCCGGAGCTGGCGCGCCTGCGCCTGTCGTCGCTGGACTGCATCGAGATCGACGACGACCTCTGGCGCCTGATCGAGAGTGAGCCGCGGCTGATGCCGCACCTGCACCTGTCGCTCCAGGCCGGCGACGACCTGATCCTGAAGCGCATGAAGCGCCGCCACTCCCGCGCCGACGCCGTGGCCTTCTGCGAGCGGGTGCGGCGGGCGCGGCCCGACATGGTGTTCGGCGCCGACCTGATCGCCGGCTTCCCCACCGAGGACGAGGCGATGTTCACCAACACGCTGCGCCTGGTGGAGGACTGCGGGCTGACCTGGCTGCACGTCTTTCCCTACAGCCCGCGCCCCGGCACCCCGGCGGCCCGCATGCCCAACGACAACGCGCCCTTCCGCAAGGAGCGCGCCGCCCGCCTGCGCGCCGCCGGAGCGGCCGCGGTGCGGCGCCATCTCGCGGCGGCGGTCGGCCGCACCGCCACGGTGCTGGTGGAGAAGGACACCCTGGGCCGCACCGAACACTTCACCGAGATCCGCCTGGACCGGGCCTTCGCGCCCGGCACGCTGGTTCCCACCCGCATCACCGGCATCGACGGCGAGCGGCTGACCGGCCGCCCCCTCGACACCGCCACAGGGAGTTCGGAGCGCTCATGATCCTGCGCTGGTTCGGCCGCAAGAAGCCCGAGGAGCAGCCCCGGGACGAGGAGCACACGCAGCCGACGGAATCGGTTCCCCCGCCCGCCCCCGAACCGGCCGCCCCCGAACCGATCGCCCCCGAACCGATCGCGCCGGAGGTGCACGCCGACGCACCGGAAGAGCCCGAGGAGCGGACCGTCGCCGAGGTGCCGGAAGAGCCGGAGGAGGTGGAAGCCCCGCCGCCCGTCGCGGCCGTGCCGGCCCCGGCGGAGGAGCCGAAAAAGAAGGGCTGGCTGTCGCGCCTGAAGGAGGGGCTGTCCAAGTCCTCGTCCCGGCTGACCGACGGCATCACCGGCATCTTCACCAAGCGCAAGCTGGACGACGACGCGCTGGAGGAGCTGGAGGAGCTGCTGATCACCGCCGATCTCGGGCCGGTCACGGCCGCGAAGATGACGGCGGAACTGGCGCGCACCCGCTTCGGCAAGGAGGTGTCGCCCGACGAGGTGAAGCGGGCCCTGGCCGGCGAGGTGGCGAAGATCCTCACCCCCGTGGCGCAGCCCCTCGCCATCGACCCGGCGCACCGGCCCCACGTCATCCTGGTGGTGGGCGTCAACGGCACGGGCAAGACGACCACCATCGGCAAGCTGGCCCGCCAGTTCCGCGACGAGGGCAAGAGCGTCATGCTCGCCGCCGGCGACACCTTCCGCGCCGCCGCGGTCAGCCAGCTCAGGATCTGGGGGGAACGCACGGGCTGCCCCGTGGTCGCCAGGGACACCGGGGCCGACGCCGCCGGTCTCGCCTTCGATGCCCTGGAGCGCGCCCGGCGCGACGGCGTCGACGTGCTGCTGATCGACACCGCCGGCCGGCTGCAGAACAAGGCCGGCCTGATGGAAGAGCTGAAGAAGGTGGTGCGCGTCATCAAGAAGCTGGACGAGAGCGCCCCCCACACCACCCTGCTGACGCTGGACGCCACCACCGGCCAGAACGCCCACAGCCAGGTCGAGGTCTTCCGCGACATGGTCAACGTCAGCGGCCTGATCCTGACCAAGCTGGACGGCTCGGCCCGCGGCGGCGTGCTGGTGGCGCTGGCGGAGAAGTTCAGGCTGCCGGTCCACGCCATTGGCGTGGGTGAGGGCGTGGAGGACCTGCGCCCCTTCGACGCCGACCAGTTCGCCCGCTCCCTGATGGGGCTGGAAACCCGGTAAGGGCCCGTTCAGCCCCTACGCTGCGCCCTTGCCCCCCGGCGGGGTGTAGCCGAGGGTGGTCGGCAGGCGGCGGCTCATCTCCTTCACACGGCCCCGCAGTTCATGGAACTCGGCCGGGCGCCGCGTGTCGAACAGGCGCTGGTCGATGCGCGCCATCATCGGAATGAGCTGCGACAGCGTCGCCTTGATCTCGGATACGTCGGCGCGCAACGCGTCCTGCCCGGCTTCCAGCCGGGCCACCGCCGTGAGCAGGGAGTCCTGACCCTGCCGGAGACGGTTGACATCGGCGCGCAGCACCCCCTGCCCGATCTCCGGGTGCGTTACGTCCGCCCGCAATCTGTCTTGCCCGTTTTCAAGCCGCTGCAAGCGGCCAGGGACATCGTCCGCCATGTCGCCACACACCACGAATGTATTCAACCTATAGTATAGGCATGGCGGTTCCCCCCTGTCGACGGCACAGCTTTTCCTTCCCGCGGCGCCCCGCGCGCGCCATGTGTTGGTTCAGCAGTGCCGAACCGTTCCGGAGCCGTCATGACCGACCCCTTCGCCGCCGTCCCCGCCGGTCCACTTCCTCCGGGCCCGGTGGGCACCTTCGACGACGCCGACGCGGCGCTGGCGCAGGTGCAGGCGATCTGGAACCACAACGCAGCCTGGCTGCGCGACCGCTTCACCGCCTTCGCCCGCGGCAAGGACCCGGACGCGCGGGTGCACGCGGGCTATCCCTACGTGACGCTGACCACGGACACGGTCGCGGCGGTGGACACACGGCTGTCCTACGGTTTCGTCGAGGGGCCGGGGGTGCACACCACCACGCTGGCGCGGCCGGACCTGTTCGACAATTATTACCGTGAGCAGTTTGCCCTGCTGCTGAAGAACCACGGGGTGCCCATCGAGGTGGGGGTGAGCCGGGAGGCCATTCCCATCCATTTCGCCTTTCCCGGCGGCCTGCACGTCGAGGGGGACCTGACGCGCGAGCGGCTGATGCGCCTGCCCGACCTGTTCGACCTGCCGGATCTGGCGCGCATGGACGACACCATCGTCAACGGCACCTACGAGGCGGCGGCCGACCAGCCGCGGCCGCTGGCCCTGTTCACCGCGCCGCGCGTCGATTTTTCGCTGCATCGCCTGAAGCACTACACGGCCACGTCGCCGGAGCATTTCCAGAATTTCGTCCTGTTCACCAACTACCAGTTCTACGTGGACGAGTTCGTGAAGCTGGCGCACGAGATCATGGCCCCGTCCGACGACCCCGCCGTCGCCGCCGACCGCCGCCGCTACGACCGCTTCGTCGAGCCGTCGGACATCGTCACCCTGAACGCCAATCTCCATCCCGATGCCCGGCCGGAGGACGTGACGATCACCCGCCGGCTGCGTCTGCCGCAGATGCCGGCCTACCACCTGACGCGGCCCGACGGAAACGGCATCTCCCTGGTCAACATCGGCGTCGGCCCGTCCAACGCCAAGACGATCACCGACCATATCGCGGTGCTGCGCCCGCACGCCTGGATCATGCTGGGCCATTGCGCCGGCCTGCGGTCCACCCAGCGGCTCGGCGACTATGTGCTGGCGCACGGCTACGTGCGCGACGACCACGTTCTGGACGCCGACCTGCCCACCTGGGTGCCGGTGCCGGCGCTGGCCGAGGTGCAGCGCGCCCTGGAAACCGCGGTGGAGCGTGTCACCGGCCTGTCGGGCTACACGCTGAAGAGCATCATGCGCACCGGCACCGTCGCCACCATCGACAACCGCAACTGGGAACTGCGCGACCATCGCGAGCCGCTGCAACGCTTCAGCCAGAGCCGTGCCATCGCCCTGGACATGGAATCCGCCACCATCGCCGCCAACGGCTTCCGCTTCCGCGTGCCCTACGGGACGCTGCTGTGCGTCTCCGACAAGCCCCTGCACGGCGAGCTGAAGCTGCCCGGCATGGCCGACCATTTCTACCGCGAGCGGGTGGACCAGCATCTGAAGATCGGCGTGCTGGCCATGGAACTGCTGCGCGAGAACGGCCTGGAAAGCCTGCATTCGCGCAAGCTGCGCAGCTTCGCCGAGGTGCCGTTCCAGTAGCGCGCCCGCATTCCCGTTTGCATCGGCGCTGCCGGCTGCCCATCTCGCGGGGGGCGCGATGGCGGCAGGACGGGACGACGGGAATGGGCGGGTGGGCGGCGTGCATCCGGGCAGCGGGGACGAGCGCGGCGGTGGCACTGGCAGCGGCCGGCGGCGCCGGTCCGGCGGCGGCGCAGACCGCGTTCGGCTTCTGGCTGGACAACGACCTGTTCGCGGGCACCGACCGCTACTACACCAACGGCGTGCAGGTCTATTACATCTCGGACGCCCTGCCGACTCTCGGGGTCATGGACTGGCTGGCCGACCGCCTCGTCCACCCCGGAGAGCCCGCGGCCCGGCGCTACGGCTTCGCCCTCGGCCAGGCGATGTACGCGCCGCAGGACCTCACCCGGCGGGAGCTGATCACGGACGACCGGCCCTACGCCGGCTGGCTGTACGGCCGCCTGTCGCTGTTGTCCACGACGCCGCGGGCGGTGGACCGCATCGACCTGGACGTGGGCATCGTCGGGCCGGCGTCGCTGGCCGAACCGACGCAGAAGCTGGTGCACCGCGTCGTGCCCGACGCCACGCGGCCGATGGGCTGGCACAACCAGTTGCGCAACGAGCCGGGCGTCATCCTCAGCTACGAGCACGTCTGGCGCGATCCGGCGCCGGTGTCCATCGGCCCCCTCAGCCTGGACATCGCCCCCCACGCCGCGGGGTCGCTGGGCAACGTGCTGACCTTCGCCGGCACGGGCTTCACCATGCGGCTGGGGCAGAACATGCCGGCGCCCCTCGGCTCCCTGGTGACGCGGCCGACCGCGGCCATTCCTTTCCACGAGGGGGCGCACCCGGCCCCCTATTCCTGGTACGTCTACGCCGCCACCGAGGTGCGGGCGGTGGCGCGCAACATCTTCCTGGACGGCAACACCTTCGTGTCCAGCCACAGCGTCGACCGCAACACCCTGGTCGGCAGCCTCCAGATCGGCGTCTCCGCGCGCTGGGGCGAGGTCGGGATCTCCTATGCCCACAGCTTCATCACGCCGGAGTTCCGCGGCCAGGACGGCGTCACCTCCTACGGGTCGCTGCGGTTGTCGATGCTGTTCTAATGCTGTTGCCCCCTTTTACGGCGCCCCTCTTCGGGCTATGTGAAAGGGCATGAGCCCCATCGCCCGTCTCCTCGTGGAAGCCGGCCCGCTCGCGGCCTTCTTCTTCGCCAACGCCAACTACGGCATCATGACCGGAACGGCGGTTTTCATGGTGGCCACCACGGTGGCGGTCGCCATCTCGTGGCACGCCGAACGCAAGGTGCCGGTGATGCCGGTGGTCGGCGCCGGCTTCGTCCTGCTGTTCGGCGGGCTGACGCTGTGGATGAACGACGAGCTGTTCATCAAGCTGAAGCCGACGCTGGTCAACCTGCTGTTCGCCACCGTCCTGTTCACCGCCCACGTCTTCGGCCGCAACGTGCTGAAGCACCTGCTGGGCACCGTGATGGCCCTGCGCGACGAGGGATGGCGCATCCTGGGCCTGCGCTGGGCCTGGTTCTTCGTGGCCCTGGCGGTGCTGAACGAGATCGTGTGGCGCAGCGTGTCGACCGACGCCTGGGTGAACTTCAAGGTGTTCGGCATCATGCCCCTCACTCTGGTGTTCAGCGCGCTGCAGATGCCGGTTATCCTGCGCTACCAGATCCACCAGGACCAGCCTACGGACGAGACCGCCCCATCATGACTCCGACCACCGTGACGCCCGCCTATCCCCGCGATCTGATCGGCTACGGGGCGGAGCCTCCCCACGCCAACTGGCCGGGCGGCGCGCGGGTGGCGGTGCAGTTCGTGATCAATTACGAGGAGGGCGGCGAGAACTGCGTGCTGCACGGCGACACCGCGTCGGAAGCCTTCCTGTCGGAGATCGTCGGCGCCCAGCCCATCCCCGGCATGCGCCACATGAACATGGAGTCGATCTACGAATACGGCTCGCGGGCGGGCTTCTGGCGGCTCCACCGCCTGTTCACCGAGCGCAGCCTGCCGGTCACCGTCTACGGCGTCGCCATGGCCCTGGAGCGCAACCCCGAGGCGGTGGCCGCCATGAAGGCCGCGGGATGGGAGATCGCCACCCACGGCTGGCGCTGGATCGACTACCAGCACCTGTCCGAGGCGGAGGAGCGCGCCCACATGGCCCGCGCCATCGCGGTGCACACCCGCGTGACCGGCGAGCGGCCGCTGGGCTGGTACCTCGGCCGGTGCAGCCCCAACACCCGCCGTCTCGTCGCCGAAGAGGGCGGCTTCCTCTACGACGCCGATTCCTACGCCGACGACCTGCCCTATTGGGACGATTCCCACGGGCGGCCGCAGCTCATCGTGCCCTACACCCTGGACGCCAACGACATGCGCTTCGCGTCCGCCCAGGGCTTCAACAGCGGCGAGCAGTTCTTCACCTACCTGAAGGACAGCTTCGACGTGCTGTACGCCGAGGGCGAGACCCGGCCGAAGATGCTGTCGGTGGGCCTGCACTGCCGCCTCGTCGGCCGCCCGGGCCGGGCCGCCTCGCTGGCCCGCTTCCTCGATTACGTCGCGTCGCACGACAGGGTCTGGGTCACCCGCCGCATCGACATCGCCCGCCACTGGATGGCCGAACACCCCTACCGCGCGGGCTGACCGTCCACGGGTGCGAGCAGCGCCCGGCGGAACGCCTGCGCCGCGGGCCCGAGCGGCGCGTCCAGGCGGTGCGCCAGATAGGCTTCCGAGACCACCTGCCCGTCCCGCCCCAGTGCCGGCGCGTCAAGGCGCACGAGGCGCTTCCCGGCGATGTCGCGTTCGACCAGCCACAACGGCAGGCGGCCCCAGCCGAGGCCCGCAAGGATCATGGCGTGCTTGGCGTCCTGCCCGCCGACGCGGCACGTCCGCGGCGACAGCACGCCGAAGCTCCGCCCCTCCGACAGGGGTGTCGGATCGGACAGCACGACCTGCACATGGTCCGCCAGGTCCGGCAGACCCGCGGGATCGTCGCCCCGCCGCGCGGCAAGGGGATGGCCCGCGGCAACGACCGCGACCAATTCGACCGTCCCGATCGCCTCCGGCGCGATGCGCGGATCGCGGAAATCCTCCCCGACCAGGATGGCGAGCGTGCTGCGCTTCTCGACCAGGGCCGTGACGGGCCCGCCCAGCGGCTCGACGTCCAGGCGGATGTCGACGGCGGGATAGGTCCGCCCCATCGCCGCCAGCGCCGCGCCGACGCGGGCGAGCGGGAACAGGGTGTCGACCGTCAGGGACAAAACCAACTCCACCCCTTCGCAGAGGCCGCGGGCCCGCGCCCGCATGGCATCGACGCGCAGGAGGACGTCACGGGCGTTGGCCAGGAGGCTCCGCCCGGCCGGTGTGAGCACCGGCCGATGGCCGGAGCGGTCGAACAGGGCCGTGCCCAGTTCCCCCTCCAGCGTCGCGATCGCGTGGCTCACGGCAGACTGCACGCGCGACAGGCGCACGGCGGCCGCCCGGAAGCTGCCGCTCTCGGCGACGGTTACGAAGACCCGCATCTGGTCCAGCGTCAGCGCGTCCAGCATGATCGATGCCATAGATCGAACTCATCGATCTTATGCCACTTCCTGAGATCATCCGACAACGCCAATCTCCTTTCCGACGATCAACGGGGATCATCGGAGGGTGACGATGGCCAAGGTGCTGGTTCTCTACTACTCGTCGTACGGCCACATCGCGGAGATGGCCGCGGCCGTGGCCGAAGGGGTCCGCGACGCGGGGGCGCAGGCCGTGGTGAAGCGCGTGCCCGAACTGGTTCCCGAAGCGGTGGCGCAGCGTTCCGGATACGCGCATGACCCGACGGAGATCGCCGGCGTCGCCGAACTGGCCGACTACGATGCGGTCATCATCGGCACGCCCACCCGTTTCGGGACCATGGCGGCGCAGATGAAGAACTTCCTGGACCAAGCCGGCGGGCTGTGGGCGAACGATGCCCTTGTCGGCCGGGTCGGCAGCGTCTTCACGTCCACCGGCAGCCAGCATGGCGGCCAGGAGACGACGATCGTCACGACGCAGATCGTGCTCCTGCACCTCGGCATGGTCGTGGTCGGCCTGCCCTACAGCTTCAAGGGCCAGTTGCGGATGGACGAGATCACCGGCGGCTCGCCCTATGGTGCGTCGACCCTTGCCGAGGGACCCGGCGGCGGCGATCGCCGGCCCACCGCCAACGAACTGGACGGTGCCCGCTTCCAGGGGCGCCACGTCGCGATGATCGCCGGGGTCCTCGCCGCGGCCCGGCCCGGGGTGGCGTGATGAGCGCTCCGGTCGCGGCGGGCGCCGTTGGCACCGGCCGGTCGACGGCGGTTGCCGCCGTGGTGGCAGCGGGTATCGCCGCCGCCGTGCATGTGGGCAAGGCCCCCATCGCGGTGCCGCTGTTGCAGGCCGACCTCGGCATCGACCTCGCGACGGCGGGGGCGCTGAGCGGCGTCATCGCGGTCCTCGGCCTCGTCGGCGGCATCCCCGCCGGAGCGCTGGCCGTGCGGGCGGGCGACCGCCGGACGCTGCTGGCCGGTCTGGCCGCCCTGGCCGCCGGTGCGGCGAGCGGTGCTGCGGGAACCTCCCTCTCCCTGCTGTTCGCGGCACGGTTTGTCGAGGGGCTGGGATTCCTGCTGGTCACCGTTGCCGGGCCGGCGGTCCTGGACCGCGTGGTCCCGCCCACGGGGCGCAACGCGGCCTTCGCCGCGTGGAGCTGCTTCATGCCGGCCGGCATGGCCATCGCCATGATCGCCGGCCCGCACTTTGCCGACTGGCGCTCCCTGTGGTGGGGCGGTGCCGGTGTCGTTGCGATGGCCGGTGCCGCCGTGCTGTTCGCCGTTCCCGCCGCGCCGGCCGGCGGCCGGCCGTCCGGTCGCGGCCTCGCGGCCGACACCGCTGCGGTGGCCTCGCGGCGGGCCCCGCTGCTGCTGGCGGCCGGCTTCGCGCTCTACAGCCTGATGTTCTTCGCCCTGTTCAGCTTCCTCCCGGTGCTGCTGATGCAGCGGATCGGCGTGACGCATGGTGCGGCGGGGCTGCTGACCGCCCTGGCAACCGCCGCGAACGTGACCGGCAACCTCGCGGCCGGCGTCCTGCTGAAGCGGGGCGTCGGACGGCGGACGCTGATCTCCGCTGCCGCCCTGGCAATGGCCCTGACGGCGCCGGGCATTTTCCTGCCGGTGCTGCCGGACGCAGCCGCCTTCCTGCTCTGCGTGGTCTTCTCGGCGGTCGGCGGGCTGATCCCGGCCACCATCCTGGCCTCCGCCCCCGGGGCGGCGCTTTCCGCCGCGTCGGGGCCCATCGTGGTCGGGCTGGCGATGCAGGGGAGCAACCTGGGCCAGGTCGTCGGTCCCACCGCCATCGGCGGTGTCGTGGAGGCCCACGGCTGGCCCGCCGCCGCTGCGGCCGTCGGTGCGGCCGGGCTGGCCGCCATGCTGGTCGGCCGGGCGCTGCCCCCCGGGCCCGACCGGTAGCCTTAGGACAACGAGCGCAGGTCGCCGCGCAGCCGGTCGAGCGCCGGCTCGTCCAGGATGCGGGCGGTCGCCGCCTGCTCCGCCTCCCACAGGGGCAGCGCCCGGGCCAGCAGGGCCCGCCCCTGCGGTGTCAGCGCCAGCACCCGGCCGCGGCGGTCCGCCGGGTCCACCGCAACGCGCACCAGCCCGCGACGCTCCAGCGGCTTCAGAGCCGCCGTCAGCGTGGTGCGGTCCATCGCCAGCAGGGCGGCGACGCTGCCCATTCCCGGCGGCTCCGGCCGATTGAGGGACATCAGCAGCGAGAACTGGCCGTTGGTGAGGCCAAGCGGCCGCAACGCCTCGTCGTAGCGCCGGGCGAGCGCGCGGGCGGCGCGCTGGGCGTGCAGGCACACGCAGGTGTCGCGCACCCGCAGCGTCGTTTCGAAGGGCAGAAGATCGGGATCTTTTGACATGGTCTTATAATGTTGATATCAACATATTTTGTCCAGTCCCCCCATCGGGTGAAACCTGCGGCGGGGTGACGCAGCAGCAGGGGAGAAGCGGCATGGCGGCACGGGTCCTGGTCCTCGTCGGCACCCGCAAGGGCGCCTTCATCCTGGAAAGCGACGCCGAACGGAGGTCGTGGACGCAACGCGGCCCGTTCTGCGAAACGTGGCCCATCAACCACGTGGTGGCCGACCCGGCGACCGGCGTCCTGTACGCCGGCGGCGGCAACGAATGGTTCGGCCCCGCGGTCTGGCGATCGGACGACCGCGGCGCCACCTGGACCCACTCCGGCGCCGGTCTGGCGTACCCGGAGGGCGAGGTGCCGGTCAAGGCGGTGTGGAGCCTGGCGGTCGGCCACGGCGCGCTCTACGCCGGCGTCGAGCCCGCCGGGCTGTTCCGCAGCGATGACGGCGGGCGGACCTGGACGCACCTCTCCGGCCTGCGCGACCACCCGTCGCGGGCGGACTGGCAGCCGGGCGGCGGCGGACTGATCCTCCACCACGTCCTCCTTCATCCCGACGATCCGCGGCGGATGTGGGTGGGCATTTCCACCGGCGGCGTCTTCCACACCGCCGACGGCGGAGAGACCTGGGAGCCGCGCAACCGGGGCACCCGTTGCGACTTCCTGCCCGAAGGGCAGCGTTATCCGGAGCACGGCCAGTGCGTGCACAGCCTGGCCATGGCGGCCGGGCTGCCCGACCGGCTGTACCAGCAGAACCATTGCGGCATGTACCGCAGCGACGACGGCGGCCGGCATTGGACCAGCATCGAGGCCGGCCTGCCCTCGTCCTTCGGCTTCCCGGCGGCCGTCCACCCCCGTGATCCCGCGACGCTCTATCTGGTGCCGCTGAACGGCGATTCGGCCGGGCGCTTCGTGCCCGACGGCCGCGCGGCGGTGTGGCGCACCCGCGACGCGGGGGAAAGCTGGACGCCCCTGCGCGACGGACTGCCGCAGGAGAACGCCTATTTCGGCGTGCTGCGCCAAGCCATGGCAACGGACGGGCTGGCCTCTGCCGGGGTCTATTTCGGCACCGGAACGGGTTCCCTCTACGCCAGCGCCGACGAGGGGGACCACTGGACCGGCATCGCCCGGCACCTGCCGCCGATCCTGTCGGTGGAGACGCTGGTCATCGGGGACTGAGGCCATGACGAGCCCTTCCCGTCCGGTGTCCGTCCACCTTCCGGCACCGCTGGTGGCCCTGTTCCCCGGCTCCCCCCGGCAACTGGAGGTGCCCGCCGCCACGGTGGCGGAGATGATGGACGCCCTCGACGCGCGCTGGCCGGGCATGCGCGACCGGCTGTGCGACACCACCCCGGCCATCCGCCGCCACATCAACGTCTTCGTGGACGGCGCGCGCGCGCGCCTCGATACGCGTCTCGCCCCCGGAACCGCGGTCTACGTCATGACCGCGGTCAGCGGCGGCTGAACGCCGGGGTTCAGAATGGCCAGATCACCGGGATCAGCAGGCTGGCGATGATCCAGAACAGGACGTTGAGGGGCAGGCCGATGCGCACGAAGTCCAGGTACTTGTAGCCGCCGGCGCCATAGACGAACAGGTGCGTCTGGTAGCCGATGGGCGTGGAGAAGCAGGCGGAGGCGGCGAACATCACGGCCACCAGGAACGGCCGCGGATCGACGCCGAGCTGCTGGGCGATGCCGATGGCGATGGGGGTCAGCAGCACGCCGACGGCGTTGTTGCTGGCCACCTCCGTCAGGATGGTGGCCAGCAGGTAGAGCAGCGCCAGCACCATCCACGGCCCGAGGTGGCCGATCTGCGCCACCACCGCCACGGCGAACAGTTCGACCACCCCCGTCTTTTCCAGCGCCATGCCCAGCGGCAGCATGCCGAAGATCAGGAAGAGGATGCGCCACTCGATCGACTTGTAGAGTTCGGAGTGGGGCACGCAGCCCGCCAGCACCACCGCCACCGAGGCGATCAGCGCCAGCCCGGCGATGGGCATCACCTCGAAGAACGACAGCACCACCACCGCCAGCACGGCCAGCACGGCGATCCACGCCTTGTCGGTGCGCAGCGGGTGGTGCTCCGGCTGGGTCAGGTTGATGAGGTCCCCCGAATCGACCAGACGGCGGATGCCCTCGGCCGGCCCTTCCAGCAGCACCGTGTCGCCCACCTCCAGCCGCACGTCCTCGAACTTGCCGCGCAGGTTCTCGCCCTGCCGGTGCACGGCGATGATGTAGACGCCGTAGCGCCGGCGCAGGTTGAACTCCGACAGGCGGTGGTTCACGAAGCCGGAGCGCGGGCCGACGATGCCCTCCACCAGCACGGTGCGGCGGGTCGCCACCTCCTGGAAGCGGTCGTCCGGCTCGAACCCGATGCCGGCCCGCTCGCGCAGGCCGATCACCCCCTCCACCCCGGTCTTGATCACCAGCCGGTCGCCGGCCTGCAACCGCACGGAGGGAAGCTGCCGGCGCAGGCTCTCGTCGCCGCGCACCACGTCGATGACGCGCCCCGCCTCCAGCTTGGTCAGCCGCGCCTCCTCCAGGGACTTGCCGATCACCGCGGCGTCGGGCAGGACGATCATCTCCGTCAGGAACTGGCGCGGCGGCAGCTCGTCCAGCAGCGACGTCACCGTTTCCCGGTTGGGCAGCAGGCGGTCGCTGAACAGCAGCAGGTAGGCGGTCCCCAGGATCGCCAGCACGATGCCCAGGGGCGCGATCTCGAACAGACCGAAGGCCGGCTGACCCAGGCGCTGCGCCACGCCGTCGACCAGCAGGTTGGTGGAGGTGCCGATCAGCGAGCAGGTGCCGCCGAAGATGGCCGCGTAGGACAGCGGGATCAGCATCTTCGACGGGGCGATGCGGAGGTGCTGGCACAGGCGGATCACCACGGGGGTAAGGATGACCACCACGGGCGTGTTGTTGATGAAGGCCGACACCACCACCGCCAGCCCGACGATCCCCAGCAGGGCCAGCGCGCGCGTTCGCCCCACCCAGCGGGTGGCCGCGTCGCCCAGCGCCTCGATGCAGCCGGTGCGCTCCAGCGCCGCCGACAGCACGAACATGGCCCCGACCGTCACCACGCCGGGATTGGAGAAGACCTCCAGCGTCTCGCGCGTGCTGAGCACGCCGGCCGCCAGCAGCGCAGCCGTCGTCGACAGGGCCACGATGTCGGGGGGGACCCATTCCCGGATGAAGGCGACCAGCACCGCCGCCAGCAGCACGAGCACGAAGATCTGATCAAAGGTCATGCCGCTTCCGGACTCCGATCCGCTGACGCAACGGACGCGCATTATGGGAGCGGCGGCTCGGCCGCGACAAGCGCCGGCTGGGGTTCCGGCACGCGCCGGCGTGGAATTCCGCAAATCCCCATATCGGCATGTGCGAACGGGATAATTTTCCCCTTCCGGCTTTTCCGGCCCGCCGGGGCGCCGTTGCGCCCTTGCCCCGGGGCGCAAAAGCCGGTAAGCCCTGCCCGTCCGGCCTCACGGGCCCCGCCCGATTCCACGACCAGGATGTTCCGATGCGTCTGCTGCGCCTCGTCCCCGACCGTCCCAACATCGACTTCATCGGCAAGCGGAAGATCGCCTACGCGGTCTCCATCCTGCTGCTGCTGGTGACCCTGGGATCGCTGGCGGTGCAGGGCCTGAACCTGGGCATCGACTTCGCCGGCGGCATCCTGATCGAGGCCAAGTCCGACCACGACATCGACATCGCCGCCATGCGCCAGCAGCTCAACACCGCCAATCTCGGGGCGGTGGCGTTGCAGGAGTTCGGCGGCCCGCGCGACATCCTGATCCGCGTCCAGCAGCAGGAGGGCGACGCCGCCAACCAAGCCGCCATCCAGACGGTGCGCGGGATTCTCGGCGGCGGGTGGGAGTACCGCCGGGTCGAACTGGTGGGGCCGACGGTCGGCGCCGAACTGCTCCGCGACGGCATCATCGCAACGGTGCTGGCGGTGCTGGCCATCACCGCCTACGTCGCCTTCCGATTCGAATGGCAGTTCGGCGTGGCGGCGCTGATCACCACCGCCCACGACGTGGTGGTGACGCTGGGCCTCTACACCCTGTTCGGGCTGGAGTTCAACCTGACCTCCGTGGCCGCCCTGCTGACCCTGGCGGGATATTCCATCAACGACACGGTGGTGGTCTTTGACCGCATCCGCGAGATGATGCGCCGCTACAAGCAGCTCGACCTCAAGTCGGTGATCAACGAAGCGGTCAACCAGACCCTGTCGCGCACCGTGCTCACCTCCGGTTCGACGCTGCTGGCGATCCTGCCGCTGCTTCTGTTCGGCGGCAGCGCGCTGTTCGACTTCACGCTGGCGCTGGCCTTCGGCATCCTGCTGGGCACCTTCTCGTCGGTGTACGTGGGTGCGGCCCTGCTGCTGCACATGCCGGCGATCCGCGGCCGCGCCGCCGGCACGGACACCGCGGAGGAAGCCGCCCCAAGGGGGTAATGCCACCCCGCCTTTGCACGCGCATCCGGCGCATCGGCGTTTCACCCCCTGACGAAATGGGGTAAAAGCGGTCCTGTCCGTCCGGAGTATCCCGGCGGCCGTCCGGGACAGATCGGGTGCACCCCCAGCCGTGACCAAGGACAAGACGACGTCCGCCATCGCTCCGTCCGTCACCGAACCGTCCGGTCCCGCCGGCGTGGCCGCAGGCAGCGGTGGCGACGACATCGCGACGCTTCTGCGCGCCATCTCCGACGACATCCGGGACGACCGGCTCGCCGCCGACCGGGACGACCCCGACGACGATGAGGAGTACGGGGACGAGGAGGAGGAGGAGCCGCGCCGGGCCATCCCCTACGGCAAGATTGCGGCGGCGCTGATCGCCGCGGCCGGCATCGGCTTCGCCGTCGTCATGCTCGATTCCCTGCGCGACCCGCCCGGCCCGGTCGGCTCCGAAGCTGAAACGGCAGCCGTCGACGCCGCTCCGGCCGCGCCGCCGTCGCTGCTTCAGCGGGTGCCCGCTCCGGCCCCTGCCCCGGCAACGATCACGGAGCCGGTGGCCCCGCCTCCGTCACCCTCCGCCGCCGACGGGACCGCCCCGCAACCCCTGATCGCCCGCGCCCCGCTCCCCTCCGCCGCACCGGAACCGGCATCCGAACCGGCACGGGCAGCGGCACCCGCACCGGAGTCGACGGTGGTGGAGCCGGATGAGGAGGCCGCCGGGCAGGACGATGCGGCCGACCTGCCCGATCCCGACGCGGAGCCGATGCCGCCGGCCGCACCGCTGCCCGGCGGTCCCGCGGCGGCCGCACAGCCTCCCGCCGCACCGCCTGCCGCCGCACCGGCCCCCGCCACGGCCGCCCGGGGACCCACCCGCCCGCCCGCCGGGGCGCCGGCGGGACGCTACACCGTGCAGGTCGGCACGTTCCGGGATGCGGCCAACGCCACGGCGCTGGTGCGCCGCCTGACCGAGCGCGGCTACCGCGCCTACGCCATGGGCTGGACGGACCCGGAGGGTCGCTCCTGGACCGCCGTGCGCGTCGGCGGCTACGAGGGGCGCGGCGAAGCGACGCGAGTGGCCGGGGAGCTGCAAGGGGTCCTGGGCCTGACCCCCATCGTGGTCGGCACGCGCTGACACCACGCAGCCGCACCGGCCACGGCCGGATGTCTTCATGGTTCGGCGCGGTGATTGTCGCCGCAACCGATGGGGTGCGGCTTGATCTGCCGTTATCCTCAACGGTAACATGAGCGGTCTGCGTTGCCTGCATACATAAACAAACAAAGATCGGCCGTTCTGGCCGACGAACCGGAGGACACCCCCCGATGACGCCGACGATCCTGGTCGCCGATGATGAACCCAGCATCGTCCTGTCCCTGCAAGTGCTGCTGCAGAAGGCCGGATACGCCGTACGCGTCGCCCGCAACGGCGAGGAGGCCATGCAGTCCGTGGCCGAAACGACGCCCGACCTGATCCTGCTCGACGCCATGATGCCCAAGCGCGACGGGTTCGACGTCTGCCAGTCGCTGCGCGCCGACGCGCGCTGGAAGGATCTGCCGATCATCATGCTGACCGCCCGAAGCCGCGACGTGGAGCGGCAGAAGGGCATGGCGCTGGGGGCCACGGATTACATCACCAAGCCCTTCTCCACCCGCGACCTGGTCGCCACCGTGCGCAAGTACCTGGCGCCCGAAAAGGTGCAGCCGTGAGCACCCCGGCCCCTCCCGCACCCGCTCCGGCACCGGTCCCCGCGGCGGGGCCCGCGGCCGACGCCGCTCCGATCCGCCGTCCGCTGCCGACGTCGCGGCGATTCGTCCCGCTGGCCGTGCGCGGCATCGCCGGGCTTCTGGTGATGCTGTCGGTGCTGGGCGCCATCGCCATGCGCGACGCCCAGCCCAACCCGCTGGCCGCCTACGCCGCGGCCATGACGCTGGCGCTGATCGCCGGATTCGCCTTCCTGTGGGTGGTGATCGACCGCTACCTGCTGCGCGCCGGCAACGCGCTGGCCGGCGAGGCGCGGGTGCTGGCTCACGGGCGGACGGGTGCCCACATCCCGGTGGAGCGGTACGCCGACCTCGCCCCCATCGCCATCGCGCTGAACGAGCTGGGTGACAAGCTGACGGCCGCCCGCCGCGACATCGACCGGGCCGTGGCCGAATCGACGGCGGAGGCGGAGGAGCAGAAGACCCGCCTGGGGGCCATCCTGCGCGATCTGCACGAAGGCGTGCTGATCTGCAACCTGAAGCACCAGATCCTGCTGTACAACAAGACGGTGCTGGATCTGCTGCACCTCACCGGCGACCTCGGGCTCGGCCGCAACCTCCTGCACTTCCTGCTGCCCGAGCCGGTTAACCACACGCTGGAACGGCTCACCCTGCGGGTACGCGAGGGCCGTCACCTCACCCACGCCCACGGCACCACCGCCCAGTTCATCGGCGGCACCGTCGACGGCCGCATCCTGCTGACCGGACGCATGAGCGTCATCCTGCAGGACGGCGAGGCCGGCGGGCCTCCGGTCATCACCGGCTACGTCCTCACCCTGGAGGACGCCACCCGCGAACTGGCGGCACTGGGCCAGCGCGACAAGCTGCTGCGCGAGGCGACCGAGAGCTTCCGCACCCCCGTCGCCAACCTGTGCGCCGCCCTGGAAACCCTGATCGACACCCCCGACCTGGGCGCCGAGGATCGCGCCGCCTTCGAGAAGGTGCTTCTGGAGTCCGCCAACGCCCTGTCGGGCCGGCTGGAGCGCATCACCGCCGAATACCGCAGCGTGACCAGCGGCACCTGGCCGATGAGCGACATCCACACTGCCAACCTGGTCAACCTGGTGCGTCACCGGGCCGGGCCGAAGGACGGCTATCAGGTCACGCCGACCGGGCTGCCCCAGTGGATCCATGGCGACAGCTACAGCCTCGTGGTGATGCTCGACCATCTCATCGGCCAGATCCACGCGCTGACCGGCGTCACCGCCTTCGACCTGTCGGCAGAGGCCGCCGACCAATGGGTGTATGTGGACATCACCTGGCAGGGACCTCTGGTCCCCAGCGGCACCGTGGACCGCTGGCTGGAGCATGGGCTGGCCGACGCGCTGGGCGGGCTTACCGTCGCCGACGTGCTCCAGCACCACCGCAGCGAGATGTGGAGCGAGGGGGTGGCGGGCCGCGAGGGCTGCGCGCGCCTGCGCGTGCCGCTGCCGCCGGCCCTATCCCCACCGTCGGTCCACCCCCGCCGGCCGCAGGCGGCGGCGCGGCCGGAGTTCTTCGACTTCGGCCTGCTGCACCAGCCGCTGGCCACCAGCGGTCTCGGCGCCACGCCGCTGGACAAGCTGCATTACGTGGTGTTCGACACCGAAACCACCGGCCTGTCGCCGTCGGGCGGCGACGAGATCATCCAGATCGCCGCGGTGCGCATCGTCAACGGCCGCATCCTGACCGGCGAGACCTTTTCCACCCTGGTCAATCCCAAGCGCCGCATCCCCCAGGAATCGATCCAGTTCCACGGCGTCACCGATGACATGGTGGTCGATCAGCCGACCATCGACAAGGTGCTGCCGCAGTTCCGCGCCTTCGTCTCCGGCGCGGTGATCGTCGCCCACAACGCCGCCTTCGACCTGAAGTTCCTGAAGATGAAGGAGCGGCAGGCCGGCGTGAAGTTCGACAACCCGGTGCTGGACACCATGCTGCTGTCGCGCATGCTGCAAGGCAACGACGGCGACCACACGCTGGACGGCATCGCCAGGCGCCTGGGCGTGGAGGTGGTGGACCGTCACACCGCGCTGGGCGACAGCCTGGTCACCGCCGCGGTGTTCGTGCGCATGCTGGACATGCTGCGCGAGCGTGACGTGCGCACGCTGGACGACGCCATCCGCGCCGCCAACATCCTGGTTGAGCTGGCCCAGCGGGAGCGGGTCTTCTGATGCCCGCCCCCGGCGGCGGACCCGGCCGCATCGACCGCGTGGTCGCCCTGTTCCTGCTGGGGGCCATCGCGTTCAACCCGCCGCTGCTGCGGGTGTTCGGCGCGGGCGAGACAGTGTTCGGCTGGCCGCTGCTGCACGTCTACATCCTCGGGGTGTGGGCCGCGGTGATCGTGCTGCTGGCCCTGCATCTGGAGCGCGGCTGACGCGAGGGGGTTGATCCCATGGACTGGCCGCCGGTGGTCGCCGCGTCCTTCGCCTACGTGCTGTGCCTGTTCGCCATCGCCCATTGGGCCGATCGCCGGGCCGACGCGGGGCGCAGCGTCATCGCGTCGCCCTATGTGTACGCCCTGTCGCTGGCGGTGTACTGCACCACCTGGACCTTCTACGGGTCGGTCGGGCGGGCGGCGACGCTGGGCATCGGCTTCCTGCCGATCTATTTGGGGCCGACGCTGCTGATGGTGTTGGGGCCGCTGGTGCTGCGCAAGGTGCTGCGCATCGCCAAAGTCCACCGCATCACCTCCATCGCCGATTTCCTGGCCTCGCGCTACGGCAAGAGCCAGGGGCTGGCGGTGCTGGTGACCGCCACCGCGGTGGTCGGCATCACCCCCTACATCGCCCTGCAGCTCAAGGCGGTGGCGGTCAGCTTCGACGTGCTGACCGGCGTCGATCCGACCGGCCTGGCCGGCGGCCCGACCCTGCCGGTGCTGCTGGACAACGCCTTCTACGTGGCCACCGGCATGGCCGTCTTCGCCATCATCTTCGGCACCCGCCACATCGACGCGGCGGAGCATCACGAGGGCATGGTGGCGGCCATCGCCATGGAATCGGTGGTGAAGCTGCTGGCCTTCCTGGCGGTGGGGGCGGTGGTGGTGTGGTGGATGAACGACGGCGCCACGGACCTGTTCGCCCGCGGCCTGGAGCATCCCGAGATCGCCCGCCTGTTCACCGCCGCCCCGGCGCTGGGCGACGGCGCCTGGGTCACCATGACCATCCTGTCCATGGCGGCCGTGCTGTGCCTGCCCCGCCAGTTCCAGGTGACGGTGATCGAGAACGTGGACGAGCGGCACCTTACCCGGGCCCTGTGGCTGTTTCCCCTGTACATGCTGCTGATCAACCTGTTCGTGCTGCCGGTGGCGGTGGCCGGGCTGTTGCAGTTCCCCGGGCGCAGCGTCGATCCCGACATGTTCATGGTGGCCCTGCCCCTGGCCGGCGATCTGCACTGGCTGGCCCTGGTGGCCTTCATCGGCGGCCTGTCGGCGGGCACCGGCATGATCATCGTGGAGACGGTGGCCCTGTCCACCATGGTGTGCAACGACCTGGTGATGCCCGCACTGCTGCGCTTCCGCCGCAGGGAGCTGGAGCGCCGGGCCGACGTGTCGCGCCTGCTGCTGACCATCCGGCGCGTCGCCATCGTGGTCATCCTGCTGCTGGGCTATGCCTATTTCCGCTTCGCCGGTTCCGCCTACGCGCTGGTCGCCATCGGCCTGATCTCCTTCGCCGCGGTGGCCCAGTTCGCGCCGGCGCTGATCGGCGGCATGTACTGGGTCGGCGCCACCCGGCGCGGCGCGCTGGCCGGGCTGGGGGCCGGCATCCTGACCTGGACCTACACGCTGCTGCTGCCCAGCTTCGCGCGCTCCGGCTGGCTGCCGTCGTCGTTCATCGATGCCGGCCCGTGGGGGATCGCGCTGCTGCGCCCCTACGCCCTGTTCGGCCTGGACGGCATGGACCCGCTGGCCCATGCGCTGTTCTGGAGCATGCTGTTCAACATCGGCCTGTACGTGGCGGTGTCGCTGTTCGACCGCCCCACCCCCGGCGAGCGCGCGCAGGCCACCGCCTTCGTGGAGGTGTACCAGCAGAAGGGCGACGCCGCGGCGGCGGCCGTGCAGTGGCGGGGCAGCGCCACGGTGGGCGACCTGCGGCGCATCGTCACCCGCTTCCTGGGGCCGCAGCGGGCCGACGCCGCGTTCGCCCAGTACGGCACGCGCCACCGCCAGTCCATGGGCGACAACCGCCGCGCCGGGGCAGAACTGGTGCGCTACGCCGAGCGTTTGCTGGCCGGCGCCATCGGCGCCGCCTCCGCCCGGGTCGCCCTGGCCTCGGCCGTGCGGGGCGGCGAGGTGAGCCTGCCCGAGCTGATGCGCATGCTGGACGAGACCAGCCACGTCATCGAGTACAGCCGCCAGCTCGAACACAAGACGGCGGAGCTGGAGCGCGCCTCGGCCGCCCTGCGCGCCGCCAACGACCGGCTGAAGGAACTGGACCGGCTGAAGGACGAGTTCCTGTCCACCGTGACCCACGAGCTGCGCACCCCCCTGACCTCCATCCGCGCCTTGTCGGAGATCCTGCACGACCACCCCGACATCGAGGCGGAGCAGCGGCAGGAGTTCCTCGGCACCATCATCCGCGAGAGCGAGCGGCTGACCCGCCTGATCAACCAGGTCCTCGACATGGCCAAGATCGAGGCGGGCGAGGTGGAGTGGACCATCGGTCCCGTCGCCATCGGCACGGTCATGGAGCAGGCCGCCGCCGCCACCAGCCAGTTGCTGCGCGACAAGGGCGTGACGTTGACGCTCGCCATCCCGCCCGATCTCCCCCCGGTGGAGGGCGACGCCGACCGCCTGGTGCAGGTGGCGGTCAACCTCCTGTCCAACGCCGCCAAGTTCACCCCGGCCGGCGGACGGGTGGAACTGCGGGTGGTGGCGCAGGAGGGCGGCGTGCGCATCGACGTGGCCGACGACGGCCCCGGCATCGCGCCGGAGCACCAGGGCATCATCTTCGAGCGCTTCCGCCAGGTCGGCGACACCATGACCGACAAGCCCCAGGGAACCGGGCTGGGCCTCGCCATCTGCAAGCGCATCGTCGAGCATCTGCGCGGCCGCATCTGGGTCGACAGCGCGCCCGGGCGGGGCGCCACCTTCTCCTTCACCGTGCCGTACGCGCCGGCACCGGAAGCCGTGCACACGGCCGAACGCAACGGTTGAAGCTTTCAGACGGAAACCGTATGAAACGGCCCGGTTCGTCGTCCCCCGCCCTTCGTTCTGCGCCTTCCGCTGCAATTGCCGCATATTCCGGTCGTTGCTACGCTGCGCCGACCGACAAACGGAAGGGGCGCCTCATGTATCTGTCCCGGCTTATCTACTTCAGCCGCCCCAAAGCGCCGGGCGATTCGGACATCGAGTCGATACTGTTGAGGTCGCGCTCCAACAATTTCCTGCACGGCATCACCGGAGTCCTGTTCTACAACGGCCGCTGGTTCGTCCAGATCCTGGAAGGCGGGCGCCTGCCGGTGACCCGACTGTTCGCCGCCATTGCCGCCGACCCCCGGCACGAGGATGTCTGCCTGGTGGAATTCACGCGGATCAGCGAACGGTCCTTCGCCGACTGGGAGATGCGCTACATCGGCGACGGGCCGCACGCCGAGGCGGTGATCCGGCGCTACATGCCCGACTCCTTCAATCCCGAGACGATCACCGACGGCGCCGTGATGAACCGGCTGCTGCTGGCCCTGAGCGACGCGGTTCCGGCCGAACCCTAGCCGCGGGCGCGGGCGCGGGCACGGTCACCTCCCGCCAGGCGCCCGGTGCCAGCCCGTCCAGGGTCCAGTCGCCGATCGACCAGCGGATCAGGCGCAGGGTCGGGAACCCCACCGCCGCGGTCATGCGGCGGACCTGACGGTTGCGCCCCTCGCGCAGGGTCAGCGCGATCCACGTCGCGGGGATGGCGGCGCGCACGCGAATCGGCGGGTCGCGCGGCCACAGGCCGGGCGGCTCCTCCATGCGCTCGGCCGCAGCCGGCAGCGTCGGCCCGTCGTTGAGGGTAACGCCGCGGCGCAGGCGCTCCAGGGCGGCGTCCGTGGGCACCCCCTCCACCTGGACCCAATAGGTCTTGGGCAGCTTGTGGCGGGGATCGGCGATGCGCGCGATCAGCGCCCCGTCGTCGCTCAGCGCCAGCAGCCCCTCGCTGTCCCGGTCGAGACGGCCGGCGGGGTAGACGCCGGGTACGGGCACCAGATCGGCCAGGGTGGACCGGCCGTGCTCCCGGTCGGTGAACTGGGGCAGCACACCGTAGGGCTTGTTCAGAAGGATCAGGCGGGCGGTTCGGGTCTGGCGCATCGCCCACCAGATGGACCAAACTGCCATCCCCCCGCAAGGGGGTCCCGACGCCCTGCCGAGTCCCGCCATGACGCTGCTGTTCCACTCCGCTTCCGACGATGCCCGGGCCTGGACGGCCGAACTGAACCGCCGCCTGCCCGACCTGGAGGTGCGCGTCACGCCCGACATCGGCGATCCCGCCGACATCACCTGCGCGCTGGTGTGGAAGCCGCCGCCCGGCCTGCTGGCCGGCCTGCCCAACCTGCGCCTGATCCTGTCGCTGGGTGCCGGCGTGGAGCCCCTGCTGGAGGACCCCACCCTGCCCGACGTGCCGCTGGTGCGCATGGTCGCCGCCGGCCTGGCCGAGGACATGGCCGGCTACGTCACCATGGAGGTGCTGCGCTGGCAGCGCCACGCCGACGCCTACGCCGCGCAGCAGCGCGCCGGCCAGTGGCGGCAACTGCCCCATCGGCCGGCGGCGGAGGTCCGCGTCGGCCTGCTGGGCCTGGGCGAACTGGGGGCGGCGGCGGCGCGCGCCCTCGTCGCGCTGGGCTTCCCCGTCGCGGGCTGGAGCCGCACCCCGCGCACGCTTCCCGGTGTAACGGCCCTGCACGGACCCGACGGCCTCGCCACCCTGCTGGCGGGGAGCGACATGCTGGTCTGCCTGCTGCCGCTGACGCCGGAGACCCGGGACATCCTGAACCGCAACACCTTCGCCGCCCTGCCCCGCGGCGCCGTCGTCATCAACGCCGGCCGCGGCGGCCATCTGGTGGAGGAGGACCTGCTGGCCGCCCTGGAGTCGGGTCACATCGCCGGCGCCAGCCTCGACGTCTTCCGCGAGGAGCCGCTGCCGGCCGCCCATCCCCTGTTCGGCCATCCCCTGGTCCACCTCACCCCCCACGTGGCCGGCGTCACCCACCCCGGCCCCTGCGCCGATCACGTCGCCGACACCATCCGGCGCCACCGCGCCGGGGACCCCCTGCCCAACCTCGTGGACCGGCGGCGGGGCTATTGAGGGGGCCACAGGCACCGCTTGTTACGCAGGATCACGGACTTCGGCAATAATGAGTCCGGTCGCCGGGCTACCCCAACAGATGAGACACCCGTCCGGACAGACGTATATCAGACAATCCGCAATCGTCGGGCCGGTTGACCTGAATCATGGGGCGGCGGCGCGCCCCGCTCTCATACTCGCGTCATCGAGTAGGGACCGCCGGAGCGGTCCCGGCTTTCCCGGCGCCCGTCGCGCCCGCCATCCGATGAAGCGGATCACATTCCATGCCCACGAGCACGCTCGCCGACCTCGACGCCCTGGTTTCCCGTGTCCGGGAGGCGCAGCGGCGCTACGCCGAGTTTTCGCAGGACGCCGTCGACCGCATCTTCCGCACCGCGGCCCTCGCCGCGGCCAACGCGCGCATCCCGCTGGCCAAGCTGGCGGTCGAGGAGACGCGCATGGGCGTGATGGAAGACAAGGTCGTCAAGAACCACTTCGCGTCGGAGTACATCTACAACAAGTACAAGGACGAGAAGACCTGCGGCACCCTTGAGGAGGACGCCCAGGGCGGCATCCTGACCATCGCCGAACCGGTGGGGCTCATCTGCGCCATCGTGCCGACGACCAACCCCACCTCGACCGCCATCTTCAAGGCGCTGATCAGCCTGAAGACGCGCAACGGCATCGTCTTCTCCCCCCACCCGCGGGCGCGCCGCGCCACCTGCGAGGCGGCCCGCCTGGTGCTGGAGGCGGCAGTGGCCGCCGGGGCGCCCGACGGCATCATCGGCTGGATCGACGACCCCACGCCGGAACTGTCCAACGCCCTGATGCACCACCGCGACATCAACCTGATCCTGGCCACCGGCGGGCCGGGCATGGTGAAGGCGGCCTATTCGTCGGGCAAGCCGGCCATCGGGGTCGGCGCCGGCAACACCCCGGCGGTGATCGACGAACACGCCGACATCAAGCGCGCCGTCGCCTCGATCCTGATGTCCAAGACCTTCGACAACGGCGTGGTCTGCGCGTCGGAACAGTCGGCCATCGTGGTGGATTCCGTGTACGACGCGGTGCGCAACCGCTTCGCCGGGCACGGCGGCCACATCCTGTCGCCGGCGGAGGCCGACTCGGTGCGCCGGGTGCTGCTGTCCGACGGCCACCTCAACGCCGCCATCGTCGGCCAATCGGCCCGCGCCATCGCCGCCATGGCCGGCATCACCGTTCCGTCCCACACCAAGGTGCTGATCGCCGAGGTGGACGACGTGACGGAGGCGGAGCCCTTCGCCCACGAGAAGCTGTCGCCGACCCTGGGCCTCTACCGCGCCCGCGACTTCACCGACGCCTGCGACAAGGCGGCGGCGCTGGTGGCGCTGGGCGGCATCGGCCACACCTCCGTCCTCTACACCGACCAGGACCTGCAGACCGAGCGCGTGCGCGTCTTCGGGGAGCGGATGAAGACCGCCCGCATCCTGATCAACACCCCCTCCTCGCAGGGCGGCATCGGCGATCTCTACAACTTCCGCCTGGCGCCGTCGCTGACGCTGGGCTGCGGCTCGTGGGGCGGCAACTCGATCTCCGAGAACGTCGGCCCGCAACACCTGCTGAACCGCAAGACCGTGGCCAAGAGGGCCGAGAACATGCTGTGGCACAAGCTGCCCAAATCGATCTACTTCCGCCGCGGCTGCCTGCCCTTCGCTCTTGAGGAGCTGCGCGGGCGCAAGCGCTGCCTGATCGTCACCGACCGCTTCCTGTTCGAGAACGGCCACGTCACCGCCACCGCCGACATCCTCGAAGGGCTGGGCATGGAGGTCCAGGTCTTCTTCGAGGTGCAGGCCGATCCCACCCTGGCGGTGGTCCGCAAGGGCGTGGCGCTGGCCAACGCCTTCCAGCCCGACGTCATCCTGGCGCTGGGCGGCGGCTCGCCCATGGACGCGGCCAAGATCATGTGGGTGATGTACGAGGCGCCGGACGTCGCCTTCGAGGACCTGGCCCTGCGCTTCATGGACATCCGCAAGCGCATCTACACCTTCCCCAAGCTGGGGGTGAAGGCACAGCTCGTGGCGGTGCCCACCACCTCGGGAACGGGGTCGGAGGTCACCCCCTTCGCCGTGGTCACCGACGAGCGCACCGGCGTCAAGTACCCCATCGCCGACTACGAGCTGACGCCCACCATGGCGATCCTCGACGCCAATCTGGTGATGGACATGCCCAAGTCGCTGACCGCCGCCGGCGGCATCGACGCGGTCACCCATGCGCTGGAGGCGTACGTCTCCGTCCTGGCCAACGAGTACACCGACGGCCAGGCGCTCCAGGCGCTGAAGCTCCTGAAGGAGCATCTGCCCTCGGCCTACGCCAACGGCGCCAAGGACCCGAAGGCGCGCGAGCAGGTGCACAACGCCGCCAGCATCGCCGGCATCGCCTTCGCCAACGCCTTCCTCGGCATCTGCCACTCCATGGCCCACAAGCTGGGGGCGGAGTTCCATCTGGCACACGGGATGGCGAACGCCCTGCTGATCTCCAACGTCATCCGCTACAACGCCGCGGACATCCCGACCAAGCAGACGGCGTTCAGCCAGTACGACCGCCCCAAGGGTGTTGCCCGCTACGCCCAGATCGCCCGCCACCTGGGCCTGGGCGGCAGCCGCGACCACGAGCGGGTGGAAACCCTGGTGCAGTGGGTCGACGAGCTGAAGGCCGCCCTGGACATCCCGCCGTCGATCCAGGCCGCCGGCGTGCCGGAGGCGGATTTCCTGGCCCGTGTCGACAGCATCGCCGAGGCCGCCTTCGACGACCAGTGCACCGGCGCCAACCCCCGCTTCCCGCTGGTGGCGGAGATCAAGCAGCTCCTCCTCGACAGCTACTACGGCCGCGCCTACGTGGAGCCCGCCGACCACGAAGAGAGCCGCGTGGTGCCCCTGGTGCGGGCGGGCTGACCCTCCCTCCCTCCCCCGCCTCCGGCGGGGGAGGGCTTCAGCCGGTCACCCGCCGCACCCCCAGCAACCCCTTCGCCCGCGTCGGGTCGACGCGCTCCGCGACCGCGACCAGCGGCTCGACGGTCACGGTCATGGTGAAGGCGGTGGCGTGCAGCAGGCGCTCCCCGTCCAGCATCAGGCCGACGTGGCCGGGGAAGAACACCAGATCGGCGCGGCGGTACGGCCCTTCCACGGGCACCGGTTCCCCCACCTCGTCACGCTGCATGTCGCTGTCGCGCGGGCACGGGATGCCCGCCCGCAGCAGTGCCAGCTGTGCCAGGCCGGAGCAGTCGATGCCGTGGGGCGTGCGTCCGCCCCACAGGTAGGGCACGCCCAGCAGCCGTTCCGCCGTCGCCACCGGGTCGGGCTCCACCGTGCCGGCGGGGGCCAGGTGGCGGGCGTAGATCCAGCCGCCGTCGGCCAGCTCCAGATAGCCGTTCCTCTCGCCCACCGCGCACACCGCCGCCCCCAGGGGCAGGGTGTCGAGCGGCGGCACCTTGAGGTCGGGTTCGGGGAAGCGGAAGCCGGCCAGCGCCGTCACCACATGGGTGGGCCGCGGCGCGCCCGGCGCCAGGGCCGCGGCCGGCACCCAGCCGACATAGCCGTCGGTGGCGCACTGGCCCCACGCCCAGCCATGGCGCCGGTCGTAGACGGTGAACCCCTCGCCATACAGCACCTGCGACGTCTGGCGCGCCGTCGCTGCGGGGTCGGCGCGCATCCCGGCGGTGCCGGCGGTGACGCGGTGCTCCTCCCCCTCGACGAAGCGGGGGACGGTGACGCGGCCGCGCAGGTGGGCGGCCGCCAGATCCTGCCGAACCGGATGGCGGCGCGGGTCGGGAGTATCGCTCATGCGGAGGCGTCGGCCGGCGTGGCGGGCGCGGGCGCATCGGCGGTGGACGTGCGCATCTCCGCCTCCAGCCGCGCCTTGGCAGCGGCGGCCATCTCCTCCTCCGCCCGCACGGTGGCGAGATCGTCGGGGGTGACGGCGCCGGCGCGGATCACCAGCTCGGCGAAATCGGACAGAAAGACGGAGCCCTTGACGGTGCGCTGGACCAGCACGTTGCGCTTGTCCTCGGCGTCGCGCTTGCGCTTGACGAAGCCCAGCACCGACAGGCGGTCCAGCGCCCGGGTCACCGCCGGCTTGGAGATGTTGAGAATGGCGGCCAGGCCGCGCACGGTGTGCGGCGGGTCGGTCAGATAGACCTGCAGAAGGATCGCCATCTGGCGCGCCGACAGGTCGGGACCCGCCTGCCGCACGCTGTCGATGAGCGCCGCCCGCCACAGCCCGAGCGCCTTGAGGTTTCGCGCCATGCCACCCCCTCGCCGTCTCCGCGGGTTCTCCCGTGCGGAGCGGCGCCAAGTTTGCCCAACCCTGCCCCCACGGGCAAGCGTTTCGGCCCTCGGTCGAAGGGGTTACGCGATCTGCCGCAGGTACAGCCCCGGCGATTCCTCGGTGTGCCACTGCGCGCGCAAACCGCCGCGGGACTCGAAGGCCAGCGCCAGCCAGTTGCGCGCCCGGATCAGCCGCCGCCCGGTCTCGGCGAAGGGCGGCATCTCCAGGGTGAAGCCGGCCACCGGCCGCTCGCGCCGCCGCGCCAGCCGGTCCAGCGCCGCGGCGTAGAGGCGCGAGGGCGGCGGGTGGACGATGCCCGAGGCAATGAGCTGGTGGATCTCCACCGGCCCGCTCAGCACGGCCAGCGCGCCCAGATGGATTTCCCCCGACACGGCGGTGATGCGGCAGCCGGTGCGCAGCGAAAAGGCGGTCAGCGTCTCCAGCAGCCGGCGCCATTCCGCGGCGTGGGCCGGGCTTCGCCATTGGTCGCGCAGATCGTCGGCGTAGCGGTGGCGGCCGGGCAGCGCCGCCAGCAGCCGCTCCACGCCGCCGGTGTCGGTGAACAGCAGGGGCACGCTGGACACCAGCAGCAGGTGGCGGCAGGCGGCGAAGCGGTCCAGCCAGCCGGGCAGCGCCTTGCGGCTGCGCGGCGCCATCACGCGGTCGGGGGTGCGTTCGCTGCGCAGGTCGGGGGCGAGGATGCCGACGTCGCCGACCACGAAGCCCTGGGTGAAGGCGCCCGTCTCCTGCCCCCAGACGCAGTCGGGCAGCGCCTCCGGCGCGGCGCCGAGCTGGAACAGGGCGAAGCAGCGCCGCGCCACCATGAAGACGCCGCGGGCGACGGGGGCGGCCAGTTCCTCGGTCGGCAGCGAACCCCAGCCATCGTAGATGTCGTGGTCGTCCCACATCATCACCGACGGAATGCGCGCCAGGGCCGCCGCCACCTCCGGCTGGCCCCAGGTGTCGAGGTAGAGGTCGAAGTAATGGTCCATGGCCTGCTCCGCCATGGCGGCGGAGAAGGGTTCGGCCAGGCGCGTCGGCGGGCGCCGGCGCCACTCCGCCAGGGCCGGCCGGTCGTGCCACACCCGGTCGGCGTAGAGCTGGTCGCCGCCCTGGATCAGCAGGTGGAAGGGGCCGGAGCCGTGCCGCTCCAGCAGGTCGGCCCACAGGGCGTTGCGGGCGGTGCCGTGGCGGTCCAGGGTCGCCGGGTCCTCCGCCCCGTTGCACGAGGTGAAGGCGACGCGCAACGGCGACTCCAGGCCGGGCACGATGACGCGCCAGCGCTCCCCCTCGGCGAAGCCGTAGGCGACCGCCTCGTCGCCGGCGGCCCGCGGCACGGCGAAGTCGAATCGCCAGAGGTGGCGCCCGCGCCACGAGGCGAGGTGGCGGGGCGGCACCGGCAGGCTGACGGATTCCACCGTCAGGTCGTCGGGCTCCGCCTCCCCCTCCAGGACGAACAGGGCGGACAGGCGCCACCGGTCACCCTGCTCGCCCCGGAAATACAGCACCGGCCCAAGGATGACCTTGGGCTCCCCGAACGTGCGCGCCATGCTCCCCGCTCCGCTCCGGCGCGCCGGCTCACGCCCGCCCGAACCGCTTCTCGATCAACGCGTACACCGCGCGCAGGCCCATGGCTTCGCCGCCGTCCGGCCGGCCCGGCCGGGCCGAGCCGTTCCAGGCGTAGACGTCCAGGTGGACCCACGGCGTCTCGCGGGAAACGAACGACTCCAGGAAAAGTGCCGCGGTGATCGCCCCGGCGAAGCCGCCGGTGCCGGCGTTGTTGAGGTCGGCGATCTTGCTCTCGAACATCTTGCGGTAGTTCTGCCACAGGGGCAGGCGCCACAGCGGGTCGTTGCCGGCCGCGGCCGCGGCCAGCAGGTCGGCGGCCAGCGCCTCGTTGTTGGCGAACAGGGCGGGCAGATCCGGCCCCAGCGCCACCCGGGCGGCCCCGGTCAGGGTGGCGAAGTCGATGAGCAGGGCGGGCTTCTCCGAATCCGCCTCGGCCAGGGCGTCGCACAGGATCAGCCGCCCCTCCGCGTCGGTGTTGCCCACCTCGACGCTCAGCCCCTTGCGCGTCTTCAGCACGTCGCCGGGGCGGAAGGCGTTGCCGGCGATCATGTTCTCCACCGCCGGCACCAGCACGCGCAGGCGCACCGGCAGGCCGGCCATCATGATCATGCGGGCCAGGCCCAGCGCGTGGGCCGCACCGCCCATGTCCTTCTTCATCAGCAGCATGCCGCTGGACGGCTTGATGTCGTAGCCGCCGGTGTCGAAGCACACGCCCTTGCCGACGATGGTGACCTTCGGGTCGTCCTTGCGCCCCCAGGTGATGTCGATCAGCCGCGGTGCCCGCGCGGCCGCGCGGCCCACCGCGTGGATGGCCGGGTAGTTCTGCTTCAGCAGGTGGTCGCCGACGATGACCCGGATGTCGGCCTCGAACTCCGCCGCCAGGTCGGTGGCGGCACCGGCCAGGTCCGCCGGGCCCATGTCGGAGGCCGGCGTGTTGACCAGGTCGCGCACCAGATAGATGGCCGATGCCGCCCGCTCCACCGCGCCGCGGTCGGCGGCGTCGGGCCAGACCAGGTTGGCGAAGCTCTTGTCCGACGCCTTGTAGCGCCCGAAGCGGTAGCTGCCGAGCGCCCAGCCCAGAGCCGCCGCCGTGGCGGCGTCGCGGTCCAGGTCGGCGTCGATTCGGTAGGTGCCCGGCGGCAGCGCCCCCGGCAGGCCGGCCAGCGACCACAGGTCGGGCTCCGCCGGCATGCCGACCAGCACGCGGGCGAGCCGTCCGTCCTCGCCGGGCAGGAGGGCGGTGGCGCCGGCCTCGGCGGTGTAGTTGACGGCCCGCACCCAGGCGGCGGTGGCGGGCGGTTGCGCGGCGAGCCAGGCGGCGAGGCCGGCCCCCGGAAGCGGCGTGATCGGAACGGCGTCGGCGCCGGCCTTGGCGCGCAGGGTGGCGAGCAAAGCGGAACGTCCTTCCTTGCTGCGGGGACAATGGGACCGGTCCGAGCATGGCGCGGGCGGCGGCGCCTGAAAAGGGGAAAGGCCGCCGCCGGTGTACAAACCGGCCCCGGCGCGGCAGACTGCCGCCATGGCTCAACCAGCAACGGCCCCGCCCCCATGACCGCCCGGACCCCCGACATCACCCTCGTCCTCGGCAACAAGGCCTATTCGTCGTGGTCGCTGCGTCCCTGGCTGGCGCTGAAGCGCACCGGCGTCCCCTTCGCGGAGGTGGTGATCCCGCTGCGCCGGCCGGAGACCAAGGGCGCCATCCTGGAGCATTCGCCGGCCGGCAAGGTGCCCGTGCTCCGCCACGGCGACCGCACCGTGTGGGATTCGCTGGCCATCATCGAGTATCTGGCGGAAACCTTCCCCTCCGCCCGCCTGTGGCCGGAGGACGCGAACGCCCGCGCCGTCGCCCGCGCCGTCAGCGCCGAGATGCACTCCGGCTTCCAGGCCCTGCGCAAGGCCCTGCCCATGGACCTGAAGGCGCGCCACCCCGGCCGCACCTTCGACGCGGAGGTGGAGGCGGACATCGCCCGCATCCGGTCGCTGTGGGAGGACTGCCGCCGCCGCTTCGGCGCCGACGGGCCGTTCCTGTTCGGCCGCTTCAGCGCCGCCGACGCCATGTACGCCCCGGTGGTGACCCGCTTCGACACCTACGCCGTGACTCTCGACCCGGTGAGCCGCGCCTACGCCGACGCCATCCTGACCCTGCCGGAGATGCGCGAGTGGACGGCCGCCGCCATGGCGGAACCGTGGGCGATCGACTTCGGACCGGCTCCGTAACAATCCTGTTCGCGCCCATCCCGTTCCGGGATCGTTACGGAAGGTTCCGGATCGGGATGCCCGGCAGATCGTCCGCCGGGGTGAAGCCGAAGACGCGGCCGTAGAAGTACAGTTCACCCTCCAGGGCCGCGACGATGGTCTCGGCCCGGCGGAAGCCGTGGCGTTCCCCGGCGAAGGGGACATAGGCGACGGGCAGGCCCTTGGCGGCGATGGCGGCCACCATCCGTTCGGCCTGGTCGGGCGGCACCACCTTGTCCTCCAGCCCCTGGAAGAAGGCCATGGGCACCGCCAGCCGGTCCACGTGGTGAATGGGCGAGCGTGCCACGTAGAGGTCGCGGCAGGCCGGATAGGGGCCGACCAGACTGTCCAGATAATGCTTCTCGAACTTGTGGGTGTCGGTGGCCAGCGCCTCCAGGTCGCTGATGCCGTAATGGCTGGCTCCGGCCCGGAACACGTCGTGGAAGGTCACCGCGCACAGCACCGCATAACCGCCGGCGCTGCTGCCGGTGATGGCCAGGCGGTTCGGGTCGGCCAGCCCGCGGTCGGCAAGGTAACGGGCGGCGGCGACGCAGTCGGCCACGTCGGTGACGCCCCATCCGCCCTTCAGCGCGTCGCGGTAGGGCCGGCCGTAGCCGGTGCTGCCGCGATAGTTGACGTCCACCACGGCGAAGCCGCGGCTGGTCCAAAACTGGATCTTCGGGTTGTAGGCAGCGGAGGCCGCGGCGGTGGGGCCGCCGTGGCTGCGCACGATCAGCGGCGGCCGCTCATCGGGCGGTGCCGCGGCATCCGGGTTGACGGGCGGGTAGTAGAAGGCGTGCGCCTCCGCCCCGTCGCCGGTGGGAAAGCGGATGGCCCGGGCCGTCGACACGTACGCCGGGTCGGGCAGGACGGCGACGCTGCTGCGCACCGTTTCCACCGCGCCGGTGTCGAGGTCCAGGGTGACCACCGCGTTGGGCGTCGCCGGGCCGGCGGCGCAGAAGGTCAGGGTGCGGCCGTCGGCGTGCAGGTCGCCGATCTCGGTGAAGGGCAGGTCGAGGGGGCGCAGGGCGCCCGTCTCCACATCCACCAGCCCCAGGGCCCGGATGCCGTCGCGGCTGTGGACGCAGGCCAGCGTGCGCCCGTCGACCACCGCCACGTCGCGCAGACCGAACACCCACGGGGGATAGGCGAACTCCGCCGCCATGGGCAGCACGGCCCGGCTGGCCGTGCCGTCCCACACGTACAGGTTCCACCAGCCGCTGCGGTCGGACACGTAGACCAGCCGACCGTCGGGCAGCCACACCGGCTGCACCACCGATTCGGTGCGCCCGCCGGCAACGCGCACCGGGTCGCCGAGGGCGCCGGTCGCGTCCAGCGCCGCCACCCACAGCTCCGTGCCGTCCCACGGCATGTCCGGATGGTTCCAGGTGACATAGGCCAGCCGGTTCCCGTCCGGCGCCACGCACGGACCGGCGTAGAAGTCGGCCCCCGCCGCCAGCACGGTCCCGCCGTCGGACGGACCGGCCGCGGCGTCCAGCGGCACCGCCACCAGGGCGTTCTCCGGGTCGCCGTGGCCGTCGGCGGGGTGGCGCTCCCGCACGGCGATCAGGCGCCGCCGGGCGGCGTCGTGGCGCAGGTCGGCGAAGCGGTCACGGCCGGGCACGGTCAGGGCCACGGGGTCGCCGGCGTCGGCCAGGGTGACGTACAGCGCCTGGTCGGCGCCGGAACAGAAAGCCAGCGCCGGCCGACCCAGCGGGTCGTCCAGGTGCAGCAGGTCGCCGCCGCCGTACTCGTGAACGCGGCCGCGGATGTCCCAGCCGGCGCCCGGCAGGTCGGCGACGGTGCCGTCGGGGCTGCGGCGGACCGGCACGGTGCGTCCGCCCTCGGTCGGCCGTCCCTCCAGCCACATGATGGTGGCACCGCGCCGCCAGGGCGCACGCAGGCTGATCCCGCCCTCGGCCAGGCTGCGGGCGGTGACGGGCGAGCGCCAGGTGCCGTAGGGGGCGGTCACGGCTTGGCCCCGGCGGGCACCGGAGCCGGGCCGGCCCCCGGCGGCGTCGCGGCGGCGGGTGCGGTGGCCGGTGCGGCGGCGGGGGGCGCGGGCTCACCCGCCGATTCGGGCGTCGATTCGGGTGCCGGGACGGGGTCCGGCTCATCCTCCGCCTCGGTGGCGTCGATCAGCCCGGCTTCCCGGTAATAGCGCTCGGCGCCGGGGTGCAGGGGGACGGAGACGTTGGCGACGGCGCGCGCCGGGTCGAGACTGCTGCCCTTGGGGTGGCCCTCCGCCAGCAGGCGGCGGGTGCTGTCGTGCCACAGGGCGCGGGTGACGCCGTGGATCAGGTCCTCCGGCCGGTCGGCGCGCACCACGAACTCCGCCCCGACGCTGAGCGCCGGGGTCTCCGGCACGCCGGGGTAGACGTCGGCGGGGATGACGCCTTCGATGAAGAACCGCTGGTCGGCCAGCAGGCGCCGGGCGACCTCGCCGTCCACCGGCAGCAGGCGCACGGGCACGCGCGCCGCCACGTCGGTGACCGCCGCCACCGGAAAACCGCCGACGATGAAGAAAGCGTCCAGGTCGCGCCGGGCCAGCCGGTCGGCGGCGGTTCCCGGCTTCAGGTGGCGGGGCTGCAGGTCGCCGAGGCCCAGTCCGTACGCGTCCAGCACGACGCGGGCGTCGACCAGCGTGCCCGATCCCTCCTCGCCGACGGAGACGACCTTGCCGCGCAGGTCGGCGACGGTGCGGATGTCGCTGTCGGCGCGCACGACGATGTGCACCGCCTCGGTGTACAGGGTGCCGATGCTGCGCAGGCTGTCCAGGGGCGGCCGGCCCTCGTAGATGCCGGTGCCGGTGTAGGCCCAGAAGGCCACGTCGGCCTGGGACAGCGCCGCCTCCGCCCCGCCGGTGCGCAGCAGCTCGATGTTCTCCACCGAGCCGGAGGTGGCCTGCGCCACGGCGATCAGCCCGGGCACGCCGCAGCTTCCGCCGCGCTCGCACGGGCGCGATCCCGGCGGGTTGGAGATGGCGTTGGCGATCAGCCCGCCGATCGGGAAGTACGTGCCCCCCGTGGTGCCGGTGGCGATGCGGAAGAACCGCAGCTCCTGCGCCGCGGCCGCACCGGGCCGGCCGAGGGCGGCGAGCAGCGCCAGACCGGCGGCGCCGGCCAGCACCCGCCGGCGGCTGGTGGGGTGACCGAGGGGGGAGCGGGGGGCGTGGGCGGTGGCGCGCGGCACGTCGGGTCTTCCTCGCGTGGGGCTGTCCGCAGGGGTGCCGCCACCAAATACCAGACTTGCGCCTTTTTCAAGGCGCACCGGCCCTAGAGCACGCCCGCGAGGTCGAGAACGCCGACGACCGCGACGGCAACGCCACACATCTGCACGGCCCGCGCCGACGCCGCCTGCCACAGCAGCGCCACCAGCCCCACCCCGGCGGCGGTCAGCAGCAGCACCGCGCCGGCGAAACCGGCCCACGCCGCCGCCGGCCCGCCCGGACCGTAGCCATAGCCGTGGAAGGCCGCCGCGGCGGCACCCGTCAGCACCGCCACCGCCAGGGGAACGCGCAGGGCGAAGGCGACCAGGGCGCCGATCACCACCAGCGCCCCCGCCTGCCCTTCCCCGGCGTACGGCAGCCGGACACCGGCCTGCGCCGCGACCCCCGCCGCCAGTGCGGCGACGAGCGTCGCCGCCGGCACCTGCCACACCGCCGCCCCGCCGTTCTGCCCGGCCCACAGCCCGATGCCGAGAAAGCCCAGCAGATGCGCCGGCACCACCATGGGTCCGACGAACCCCGCCCCGAAGGCGGTGCCGCTCAACACCGTGCGCGCCTCCGCCGGCGCGGCGGCGAGGAGCGGAAGGGCGAGCATCAGGAAGACCGCGGCGCCCGGCCGATATCCCGGATGCCGAAATCCCGGATGCCGGAACCTCAGGCGCATGGAGCGTCCGGCCGCAGAACGGCAATCAGGCGGTCGACGTCGAACCCCTCGTCGAGCAGTTCGTTCAGCATCAGCGGGCAGGAGTCGGCCACGGGGAGCAGCGCGTCGCCCTCGTCCGCCAGATCGGCCCGCGCATCGCGCACGGCCAGGCGCCACAGACGCTCCAGATCGACGTGCTGCCGCATGGCGGGGCGGTATTTCAGCAGAACCTGCCGCTGCCAGGACCGGATTTCGCGGCGCCAATGGTTGGCCGACAGGGCGCCGGGCACGGAGGCCAGCTTGAGCAGGTGCACCATGATGTTGCCGAGCAGGCTCAGCACCGCTTCCAGCTTCTCGCTGCCCACGTCTTCGATCTCCTCGGCCACACGGTCCAGGTCGAGGTCGTTGGGCAGTCCGCGCCGGCGCATCGCCAGCCCGCGCAGCACCTCCGCCTGGTGCTGCGACCAGGCGTAGACATCCTCGTCGTAGGTCGGCCGGTGCTCCACGGCAAGGCTCCCTGAGTGCGGATACCCCCTCCCCTCCCCCGGCGGGAGGCGGTTCGCGACTGTAACCCGAGCGGCGGGACGAGAAAAGCTCCCCCTACGGCCCCGCCGGGCCGCGGGTCAGGCTGTCGAGCTGCTGCTGGCGCATCATCAGGTCGCGCTCCTGGATGGGATCGAGGCGGCCGAGGGCGCGCTCGTGCTGCAGGCGGTCGATGGCCGGCTGCTCCAGGTCGCGGGTGAAGGCGTCGAGCTGGCCGCGGATGTCGGGCGGGGTCGGCGGCGGGGTGAGCGTCGGCTGCGACGGCCAGGGCGGCGGCGGCGGGCCGGAGCTGCCGCGGCGCACCGGCGGCGGACCGGCCGGCGGCTCGGTCCGGGCGGGCGGGCGCGATTCGGCCCGCGGCGCCGCGGGCGGCGGCTGCTCGCCGATGGCGCCGCCCGGCGTGTAGGTCTGCATGCCCACGGGGCGCGGCGATGCCGCGGCCGGCGGCGGGACGACGGGGGCACGCTCCGCGGCGGTGCAGGCGCCGAGGGCCAGCAGCAGGGCCGCGGACGGAAGCAGGGGCATCATCCCCCTGATGTCGGCAGCCTCCCCGTCTGCGACAAGCCCGCCATACGGTGGAGCCCCCGCTCGGGACTCCACGCGCAGCGAATCCCGTCCTATACTGTTCGTGTTTTGTTCCTAACGGGATCGGCAGGGGAGAGGGGCCGCATGGCACGGCGCATCCTGTCGCTCCGGCTGCCCCGGCTCGCCACCGACGCCCGGGCACGCCGGCAGCGCGCAACGGCGGCGGGAGGGGGAGAGCGTCCGGCGGCGGCCGTGGCGGGGGAGCGCGGGCGCCTGACCGTGGTCGCCGTCGACCGCGCGGCGGAGGCCGCCGGCGTGCGGCCGGGCATGACCCTGGCCGACGCCCGCGCCCTGGAGCCGGGGCTGGACGCCTTCGACGCCGACCCCGCGGGGGATGCCCGGCTGCTCGACCGGCTGGCCGGCTGGGCCCTGCGCTACACCCCGTGGACCGCGGTGGACGGGGCCGACGGGCTGCTGCTGGACATCACCGGCTGCGCCCATCTGCTGGGCGGCGAGTCGCCGCTGCTGCGCGACGTGACGGAGCGGCTGGCCGCCGCCGGCTTCGCGTCGCGCGCCGCCATCGCCGACACCCCGGCCGCGGCCGCGGCGGTCGCCCGATTCGCCCCGGCGGCGCGGCGGATCGTCCCGCCGGGCGGGGCCCGCGCCGCCCTCGACCCGCTGCCGGTGGCGGCGCTGCGGCTGCCCGCCGCCGTGGTGGACGGGCTGGCGGCGGTCGGCCTGCGGCGCATCGGCGACCTGCACCCGGTGCCGCGCGCCGCTCTGACCGCCCGTTTCGGCCCGCTGGTGGGGCGCCGCCTCGACCAGGCGCTGGGGCATCTGGACGAGCCGCTGTCGCCGCACCGGCCGGTGCCGCGCCACGCCGTACGCCTCGCCTTTGCCGAACCGATCACCGCGCCCGAGTCCATCGCCGGCGCCATCCGCCTGCTGCTGGACCGCCTGTGCGCCGGGCTGGAGCGGGCGCAGGAGGGGGCGCGGCGGCTGGAGCTGGAGGTCCACCGCACCGACCTCCGGCCGGACGACACGCCCCCGGGGCTGGCCGTCGGCACCGCCCGCCCGTCGCGCGACCCGGCGGCCCTGATGCGCTTGTTCGCCGAACGGCTGGAACGGATCGCGCCGGGCCCCGGGATTGAGGCGATGGCGCTCACCGCCCCCGAGACGGGGCCCCTGGGGCCGGTCCAGGTCGCCCTGGACGGCGGCGGGGACGACGCGCCGCTGGAGGAACTGGTCGACCGTCTGGGCAACCGGCTGGGCCCCGCCTCGGTCCTGCGGCTGGTGCCGCGGCCGAGCTGGCTGCCCGAGCGCACGGTGGCCGCGGCGCCGCCCCTGGACCCGCCGCCGGACGGCCCCTCCTGGCCGGCCGACCGGCCCCGCCCCGTGCGCCTGCTGACCCCGCCCGAGCCGGTCGAGGCCATCGCCCCGGTTCCCGACGACCCGCCGGTGCTGTTCCGCTGGCGCGGCGCCGTCCACCGCGTGCGCCGCGCCGACGGCCCGGAACGGCTGGAGGCGGAATGGTGGCGCACCCCGGCGGAGCCGCGCGACTATTACCGCGTCGAGGACGAGACCGGCCGCCGCTTCTGGCTGTTCCGCCGCGGCCTCTACCGCCCCGGCGTCAAGGCCGCCTGGTTCCTGCACGGATTCTTCGGATGAAGGGCGAGCCTGTCCGGGCGGTATGGGAGCGCTCGTGCCCTCCCCCGGCCCCGCCGGACGCGGGAGGGCGGGGGCACGGTCTCGCGATGATGGTGCGGGGCCGCCCATGACCCGCTACGCCGAACTGCAGGTCACCACCAACTTCACCTTCCTGGAAGGCGCCTCCCACGCCGACGAGCTGGTGCTGACGGCGAAGGCGCTGGGGCATGCGGCGCTGGCGGTGACCGACCGCAACACGCTGGCCGGCGTGGTGCGCGCCCATGTGGCGGCGAAGGCGCACGGGCTGCCGCTGGTGGTCGGCTGCCGCCTGGACCTGACGGACGCCGGCAGCCTGCTGGCCTACCCCACCGACCGGGCGGCGTACGCGCGACTGTCGCGCCTGCTGACCCTGGGCAAGCGACGGGCACCCAAGGGCGCCTGCTTCCTCGGCCGCGCCGACGTGCTGGAACACGCGGCCGGCCTGCTGTTCCTCGCCGTGGCGCCGGACGGGCGCAACGACGCCGGCTTCGCGGCGGAGCTGCGGCGCTGGCGGGGCGAGTTGGGGGACCGCCTGTACCTGGCGGCCGGGCACCGCTACCGCGGCGACGACGCCAAGCGGCTGGCCTGGCTGGTCGGCCTCGGCGACTCCCTGCGGGTGCCGCCGGTGGCGACCAACGACGTGCTGTACCACGGGCCGGGCCGGCGGGCGCTGGCCGACGTGCTGACCTGCATCCGCACCCGCACCACCATCGACGGCGCCGGCTGGCGACTGGCCGCCAACGCCGAGCGGCACCTGAAGGCCCCCGCGGAGATGGCGCGCCTGTTCCGCGCCTGCCCCGCGGCGGTGGCCCGCACGGTGGAGATCGCCGCGGCCTGCCGCTTCTCCCTGGACGAGCTGCGCTACGAATACCCCGACGAGATCGTCGGCGACGGCCGCACCCCGCAGGAGACGCTGGAGGAGCTGACCCGGCAGGGTGCCGCCCGGCGCTACCCCGACGGCGTGCCCGATGGCGTCGCGGCGACGCTGCGCCACGAGCTGGCGCTGATCGGCCGGCTCGGCTACGCCCCCTATTTCCTGACGGTGCACGACATCGTCCGCTTCGCCCGCAGCCGCGGCATCCTCTGCCAGGGGCGCGGCAGCGCCGCCAACTCCGCCGTCTGCTTCTGCCTGGGCATCACCGAGATCGACCCCGCCCGCTTCGACCTGCTGTTCGAACGCTTCGTGTCGGCGGCCCGCAACGAGCCGCCCGACATCGACGTGGACTTCGAGCACGAGCGGCGCGAGGAGGTGATCCAATACATCTACCGCAAGTACGGACGCGAGCGCGCCGGGCTGGCCGCCACCGTCATCCGCTACCGCACCCGCGCCGCCATCCGCGAGGTCGGTACGGCCATGGGGCTGTCGGCCGACACGGTGGGGCGGCTGGCCGGCACCATCTGGGGCTGGAGCCGCGAGGGTGTCGACGAGGCACGGGCGCGCGAGGCCGGCCTCGACCCCGCCGACCCGCGGCTGGCCCGCACGCTGGAGCTGGCGCACGAACTGATGGGCTTCCCCCGCCACCTGTCGCAGCACGTGGGCGGCTTCGTCATCACCCGCGGCCGGCTGAGCGAGCTGTCCCCCGTCATGAACGCCGCCATGGAGGACCGCACCACCATCGAATGGGACAAGGACGACATCGACGCGCTGGGCATCCTGAAGGTCGACATCCTGGCGCTGGGCATGCTGACCTGCGTGCGCAAGGCGTTCGACCTGATCGCCCGCCATGGCGGCCCGGCGTACACCCTGGCCACCGTGCCGCCGGAGGCGCCGGAGGTCTACGACATGCTGTGCCGCGCCGACAGCCTGGGCGTCTTCCAGGTGGAGAGCCGGGCGCAGATGTCCATGCTGCCCCGCCTGCGCCCGCGGACCTTCTACGACCTGGTGATCGAGGTCGCCATCGTTCGCCCCGGCCCCATCCAGGGGGACATGGTCCACCCCTACCTGCGCCGCCGGCGCGGGCAGGAGGCGGTGGACTACCCGTCGGAGGAGCTGCGCCGGGTGCTGCACAAGACGCTGGGCGTGCCCCTGTTCCAGGAGCAGGCGATGAAGATCGCCATCGTCGCCGCCGGCTTCAGCCCGGAGGACGCCGACCGGCTGCGCCGCGCCATGGCCACCTTCCGCAAGACCGGCCTGGTCCACACCTTCCGCGACCGCTTCGTCGAGGGCATGGTCGCCAACGGCTACCTCCGGGAGTTCGCCGAACGTTGCTTCCGCCAGATCGAGGGGTTCGGCGAGTACGGTTTTCCGGAAAGCCACGCCGCCAGCTTCGCGCTTCTGGTGTACGTGTCCGCGTGGATCAAGCGCTTCCACCCCGCCGCCTTCGCCGCGGCCCTGCTGAACAGCCAGCCCATGGGCTTCTACGCCCCCGCCCAGATCGTCCGCGACGCCGCGGAGCACGGCGTCACCGTGCTGCCGCCGGACGTCAACCGCTCCGACTGGGATTGCACGCTGGAACCCGTCTCCGCCGGCCCCGCCCCCGACCGTGCCCCGGCTCTGCGCCTCGGCCTGCGCCTGATCAAGGGCCTGGCGGAGGACGACGCGCGCGACCTGGTCCTGGCCCGCGGAACCGAGGGCTACCGCGACGCGCACGACCTGTGGCGGCGCGCCCGGCTGCCGGTGGCGGTGCTGGAGCGGCTGGCCGCGGCGGATGCCTTCCGCTCCCTCGGGATCGACCGGCGGGCCGCCCTGTGGGCGGTGAAGGCGCTGGGGGCGGAGCCGCTGCCCCTGTTCGCCGCCCTCGACGACGCCGGAGTGCGCGAGCCGGAGGTGGCGCTGCCGGACATGGCGCCGGGGGAGCATGTGGCGATGGACTACGCCAGCCTGAGCCTGTCGCTGAAGGCCCATCCGCTGGCCCTGCTGCGCGACGGCCTGTCCGGCATCGTCCCGGCGGAGCGGCTGCGGACGGCGGCGGACGGGGTGCGCCTGACGGTGGCCGGGCTGGTGCTGGTGCGCCAGCGGCCGGGCAGCGCGTCGGGCGTCATCTTCATCACGCTGGAGGACGAGACGGGCATCGCCAACCTGGTGGTCATGCCCCCGGTGTTCGAACGCCACCGCCGCGAGATCCTCGGCTCCCGCCTGCTGGCGGCGACGGGGCGCGTGGAGAAGGACGGCGAGGTCATCCACCTGAAGGTGGAGCGCCTGAGCGACCTGACCCACCGCCTGGGGGAGCTGACCGCCGGCCACCACCGCCCGCCGCCGCCCGGACGCACCTACCCCGAGGGGCGGAATTTCCGGTGACGGTCAGGCAGGGTCCGCCGGCTCGACGACGGTCACGGTGAAGACGGAGCCCTCGCCCGGCTCCGACGTGCAGTCGATGTCACCGCCCAGCCGGCGGGCCAGCGCGCGGGTGTAGGCAAGCCCGATGCCGTCGCCCGGCCGGTCGGCCTCCCCGCCGCGCTGGAAAAGGCCGAAGATGCGCTCCCGGTTCTCCGGGCTGATGCCGCAGCCGTTGTCGCTGATCCGGAAGACGACGGTCCGGCCGTCGCGCTCGGCCGTCACCGCGATGCGGCCGGGTCGGCCGGGAACCAGGTACTTGACGGCGTTGTCCAGCAGGTTGGCGAAGATCTCCTCCAGGGCCGTGCGGTCGCTGATCACCACCGGCAGGTCACCGACCGTCATCTCGCCGCCGCCGCGCGAGAGCTGGTAGGCGATCGAACGGCCCAGTTCGCGCACCAGATAGCCGGTGTTGACCGGGGCCGGGCTCAGCTCCAGCCGGCCGACCCGCGCCAGCTTCAGGATCGCGGACACCCGTCCGTCCATCTTTTCAAGTGACGTTTCGATGTAATCGAGCGCCTCGGGAATTTCGGCGTCCAGCGCCGCCAGCGCCCGGTGGCGGGCCTGCTCCGGCCGATCCGCCAGCAGTTCGGCCACCACCGGGCGCACGGCGTCGACGGCAATGCGCAACTCGCCGGCAAAACCGCGGGCGCTGGCCAGCGGCGCCCGCAGGTCATGCGACACCAGGGTCGTGAAGGCGTTCATTTCGGCGTTGCCGGCCCGCAGCGTCGCGTTGGCCCGCGCCAGTGCCCGGTTCGCCGCATCCGACCGGGCGCGGGCGGCGGCCAGTTCCAGCCCCTGGCGCTCGACGCGGTCCGCCTGCGACACGGCGAGGGCGCCCAGCCCCGCCGCCAGCAGGGCCAGCAGCACCATGGGCACCGCCACCGCCGGGGCATCGCCGTGCCAGAGGGCCAGGGCGTCGTCGCTCCCCAGCCCGACCGCCACCACCAGCGGCAGGCCGGGCACCGAGGCGTACGCCATGATCCGCCGTTCCCCGTCGCCTGCCTCATTCCCCTCGGGCGGCGGCCGGGGGTCACGGGCCAGCAGCCGGCCGTCGGTGCGCAACAGCGCCACCGTCCGCGATGATCCAGGGTCGATCGACCGGTACAGCCCCGTGAAATACGATGGGTCCACCGCCGCGAAGGCGATCCCGCCGAAGGCGCCGTCCGGTCCGGTGATCCGCCGCGACACGGTGAGAATCCACTGGCCGGTGACCCGGGACACCCCAGGCGGGCCGATGTAGAGGCCGGCCCCGGCCTGCCGCTGCGCCTCGAAATAGTCGCGTCCGGTGGCGTCGAACCCGGACAGGGCATCGCCGACCAAGGAGGCGACGGCCTCCCCTTGCGCGTTGACGATGGCAAGCCCCAGCAGAACCGGCGATCCGTCACGGATGCGCCGCAGCCGCTCCGTCAGCGCATCGCCGGTCGGGCCCGACGCCACGCCCGTTCTCTGATAACCGTCGGCGGCGGCGGCCAGGGCCCGGTCCACCACGTCGAAGCTGCGGGCCGTGTGCTCGGCCAGCAGGATCGCCATGGTGGCGGCCTTGCGCTCGGCCGCCTCAAGAGTCAGACGATGGGTGTGCCAAAGCCAGGCGAGGCCGATCGCCAGAATGGCGGAAACGAAGCCGGCGCCCAGCCAGGCAACGGTGGACCGCAGCCGCAGGGACGCCGGAGCACGCAACGGCGACACACTCCCCGTCCCATGACAAGCGTCCGTCGACATGACGAGCCATCCGCCCCCGTCCCTTCAGCCTCCGGCGTACCCCGAACACGGGTCCTTGCGGAAGACATTAGTTCGACCCGATACCTCAGTATAGCCCCTCCACCTCACGCCCCCGACCATTGTCGAGCATGAAGCGGACCATCTCCGGCCTTTGCGCGGCATAGGCCCGGTGGCGCGCCCGCACCGCGGCGACGAGGTCGCCGCCGCGCCCCAGCATCTCGTCGGCGTACTCGATCATCAGCAGGTTCGGCCAGGCCCGATCGCGGATCGACACGACGGCGGCCATGGCGTCGGCGGCCGGCCGCTCCGGGCGGGCCTGAGCCAGGATCATGGTCAGCGCCGCGGTGGAGCGCGAGACGCCGGCGTGGCAATGGACCAGCAGGTGTCCGCAGCCCGCCGGCTCGGCCAGCAGGTCGCGGCCGAAGGCCAACACCCGCTCCACGTCGGCCGGCGTCGGGGCCTGCATGCTCCCCTCCACGTTGACCACGTCGTGGAATCGCAATTCCAGCCGCTCGTGTTCGCCGTAGGCGCCGAAAGCGGTCGGCTCGGGATGGTCGGGGTCGAGAATGGACAGCACGTGGCTGACCCCGGTCGCGCAGTGGCCCTGCAGCTCGTCCAGCCCGCAGACGGTGACGGCGAAGGGAACGAAGGTGTGCGGCATGCGGTGCTCCTGGTGTGACGGACGGGACGGCGGACCGTACCTCCCGAAGGCGGTCCCCCCAAGGGGCCGTCCGGTCGAGACTGGACAAGCCCGGCTTGCGTTCCCACCCTGAAAGATCGGAACGAACTCTCCGGATGGAAAGGTGCTGCGATGACCAACGTCCTGCTGCTCGGGGCCGGCAAGATCGGCAGCATGATCTGCCATCTGCTGCACGCAACCGGGGAGTACACGGTCACCGTCGCCGACCGCGACGAGGCCGGCCTGCGCCACGTCGCCCGGGACGAGGCGCGCCGGCTCGTCCTGGACGTCGCCGATCCCGCCGCCCTGGCAGACGCCCTGGCGGGCCACGCCGTGGTGATCTCCGCCCTGCCCTACTACCTCAACGCCGCGGTGGCCGAGGCCGCCCGCGCTGCCGGCGCGCACTATTTCGATCTGACCGAGGACGTGGAGACGACCCGCCGTGTGCGCGCCATCGCCGAGGGCGCCGACACCGCCTTCGTTCCCCAATGCGGTCTGGCCCCCGGCTTCGTGTCCATCGTCGCCGCCGACCTCGCGAAACGCTTCGAGACCCTGCGCGACGTCCACATGCGCGTCGGCGCCCTGCCGCTCTATCCCAACAACGCGCTGAAATACAACCTGACCTGGAGCACGGACGGGCTCATCAACGAGTACTGCAACCCCTGCGAGGCGATCCACGAAGGCGAACTCCGCGAGGTCCTGCCGTTGCAGGAACTGGAGACCTTCTCGCTGGACGGGGTGGAGTACGAGGCGTTCAACACCTCCGGCGGGCTCGGCACCCTGTGCTCCACCCTGGCCGGCCGGGTGCACACGCTGAATTACAAGACCGTGCGCTACCCCGGCCACCGCGACCACGTGAAGTTCCTGGCCCGCGACCTGCGCCTGTGCGAGCGGCGCGACCTGTTCAAGGACGTGCTGGAGAACGCGGTGCCCATGACCAAGCAGGACGTGGTGCTGGTGTTCGTGTCGGTCAGCGGCCAGCAGGACGGGCGCCTGATGCAGGAGAGCTTCGCCCGCAAGATCTACAACGCCCGGATCGGCGGCACGCCGTGGAGCGCCATCCAGATCACCACGGCCGCCGGCGTCTGCGCCATGGTCGACCTGCTGCGCGACGGCAAGCTGCCGCAGGCCGGCTTCGTCCGCCAGGAGGACGCCGACCTCGCGGATTTCCTCGCCAACCGCTTCGGGCGGCACTACGCCTGACGCACCTCCCGCCGCCTCACGCCGGGGCCGGCGGTCACCAGCCGCCGGTTTCCAGCCAGCGCTCCACCATCGGCAGGCGGTCCCAGCCCCAGAACGGCTCGTCGTCGACCATGACGAAGGGTGACCCGAAGACGCCGCGGGACACCGCCGCGTCCACCTCCGTGCGCAGACGGTCCTTGACCGCCGGGTCCTGCAGGGCGGCGGTCACCCCGGCGGCGTCGTGGCCGTTGGCCGCGGCAACCTCCGCCACCACGTCGGGCCGGCTGATGTCGCGGCCCTCCCCCCAGTGGGCGTGGTAGAGGGCGGCTGCCAGCCGCCTGGCCTGCGCCTCGCTGCGCTCCATCAGCCACCAGACGGCGCGCGACGGGTTGACGGCGTTCACCGGCATGACGTCGGGAAAGCGGAAGGGGCAGCCCAGCAACCGGGCAATGCGGCCGGCGTCGTGGGTCAGATACTCCCCGCGCAGGGGCTGCTCCAGGTTCGGCTTCATGCCCGTGACCTTGAAGACGGCGCCCAGCAGGATGGGCCGCCAGGTCACCGCACGGCCGTGGCGCGCCGCCAGTTCGTCGATCTGCAGGCTGGCGAAGTAGCCGTAGGGCGAGGCGAAATCGAAATAGAAGTCGATCGGGTCGGCCATGCGCTGTCTCTCCCCCCTTGATCGGGCCGGAGCCGCCTCAGATCGCCCGCACCTTGGCGTCGAAGACGTAGCCGGCACCGCGTTCCGTCTTGATGATGCGCGGTTCCCTGGGATTGGCCTCGATCTTGCGGCGCAGCCGCAGGATCAGCACGTCGATGGAGCGGTCGAACACCTCCGCCCCGTCGGCCCGCGTGAGATCGAGAAGCTGGTCGCGGGTCAGCACCCGCTGCGGGCGTTTCACGAAGGCGGCGAGCAGCCCGAACTCCGCCTTGGTCAGCTCCACTTCGCGGCCGTCCTGGTTGCGCAGGCGCTGGGCTGTGAGGTCCAGTTCCCAGGTGGCGAACTGCACCACGGCGCGCAGGTCGTCGGCGCTGCGGGCGGGCCGTCCCTCGCCGGAAACACGGCGCAGCACCGCCTTGATGCGGGCCAGCAGTTCGCGCGGGTTGAAGGGCTTGGTCAGATAATCGTCGGCGCCCAGCTCAAGCCCGACGATGCGGTCCACGTCCTGGTCCTTGGACGACAGGATGATGACGGGAATGTGTGATTCCGTGCGGATCTGGCGGACCAGCCCCAGCCCGTCGCCATCCGGCAGGCGCAGATCGCAAACGACCAGGTCGACGGGATCGCCGTCCAGCGCCTTGCGGGCCGAGGCGGTGTCGGGCGCGGTGGTGACGCGGTACCCCTCCGATGACAGATAGGAATCGAGAAGCTCTCGTATCGGTTCGTCGTCGTCCACCGCAAGGATGTGCATTGCCGGCTCCCCCAACCCCGATCGTCCCGACGCCTGCTTTATACGATGTCGCGAACCGACAAAAGGCGTTCCGCACCGCCGGTTACAACCTTGTAACACACCCCCGTGCCGCTGCGGAAGGGTGTGCGGGATGAAACGGAAAACGTCACGCGTGAAACCAAATCCCCCCGCAACCGACATCATCGGGACATGAAAGGGCGCTCTAATCGGCCCATCGGAAGCGGCTCGGCGCCGCGAATGGACCAAGCGGCGCAACGCCGTGACGACTCGCCGGGGATCAGGGATGAACGCTCTCGACCACTGCCTGCAACGGATCGCCCTTCTCGACCGGGCCGATGAGATCCTGAACCAGATGCGCGTGTATGACACCGGCTTGCCCGTCCGCGAGGCGATGGCCCGCCACCGCGCCACTCTGAACGAGGCGCGCCGCCATCTCGACTCGGCCCGGGCGCTCATGGGCCGCTGACCGCTCCGAACCCATTCCCCGAGGCCACCGGTGGGTGACCGGTTGCCTCCCCTTGCCGCCCCTCCCCGCGTCAGCGGGGAGGGGATTTTTTCGTCCGGCCGCCGGCGCGCCGGCGCGCCGTCACCTCAATCTCGATCTTCATGCGCGGGTCGATCAGCGGGCAAACCACGGTGGTGTTGGCCGGGCGCGCCTCCCCCAGGTACTCCCCCAGCACCGGTGCGATGCGCGCAAAATCCTCGGCCGCGGTCAGGAACACCCGCACCCGCACCACGTCGGCGAAGCCGGCACCGGCCTCATGGAGGGCCGCGGCGATGTTCCGGAAGGTCTGGTGGGTCTGCTCCACCACGTCCCCGGCGATGGTGCCGGCGGCGTAGTCGAAGCCGGTGGTGCCCGACACGAACACCCACCGCCCGTCGACGACGGCGCGGGAGTAGCCGGCGACCCTCTCGAACTCCGATCCCGACGAGATGAGTGTGCGTGCCATGCGCCCGTCCCCTCCGGTGTGTCCGCCCCCGCCGGGGCACCGTCGCAGAATGGCACACCACGCCCGCGGGACAATTTGAAAGATTGCATGGGCCGAACGACCGCAGGGCGGGTACCCGTTCGCGTCCGCGGTTCGCCGCAATGTTTCCCGATTTCGCCGCTAGGGCTGATCGGGCGATCGACATCCGGGAGAGCGCTTCATGCCCTACAGCCTGCACCGCACCGCCGCACCGCCCGCCGCAGCCCTGGCCCTGCTGCTGGTCGCCATCCCCGCCCGGGGGGCGGACGGGCTGGACCTCCGGCGCGTCCTGCTGTCGACCGGCGGCGTGGGCTATTTCGAGTACGAGGCCACGGTGAGCGGCGACGCCACCCTGACGCTGGACGTCCGGCGCGACCAGGTGGACGACGTGCTGAAGAGCATCGTCGTCTACGACGACGCCGGCGGCGTCGGCACCATCGCCCTGCCCGGCGAGGCGCCACTGGCGCAGGCGTTCCGCGAGCTGCCGTTCGACGCGGCGGCGCTGGAATCGCCGGCCGCCCTGCTGACCGCCCTGCGCGGCGCCGAGGTGCGCGTCACCGGGGCGCGGGAGGTCACCGGCCGCCTGCTCAGCGTCAACGAGGATACGGTGGAGTTGCCCGACGGCCGCGGCACCCTGACCCGTCACCGCATCACGCTGATGACGGCGGCGGGCCTGCGCCAGCTCGTGCTGGAGGACACCGAGTCGCTGCGCTTCGCCGATCCCGCCCTTCAGGCGCAGGTGGACGGAGCCCTGGCCGCGCTTGCCGAGCACGGCGGCCGGGAGCGCCGGCGTCTGAGCATCCGCACGACCGGCGGCGACGCGCCGCGGACGGTGCGCGTGGGCTATGTGGTCGAGGCGCCGCTGTGGAAGACGTCCTACCGCCTGACCCTGCCGCCGGAGGGAGACGGCGCAGGCGCCCTGCAGGGCTGGGCGGTGCTGGAGAACATGAGCGGCGTCGACTGGAACGCCGTGGACCTCACGGTGGTGTCCGGCAGCCCCGTGACCTTCCGCCAGGCCCTGTACGAATCTTACTACGTGGACCGGCCGGAGGTGCCGGTGGAGGTGCCGGGCCGTGTCCTGCCCTCCCCCGACGAAGGGGCGGTGCCCATGGCGGCGGTGCCGCAGCGGGCCAAGGGGGGAGCGGCGGACGAGGCGGACGCCGCCCGCTCGTCGATGATGCGGGCCGGTCCGCGCGCCGAGTCGATGCCGCCGGCGCCGGCGCCGGCACCGTCGCAGCCGGCCGCCCTCACCACGGCCGAGGCCCGCGACGCCGCCACGCAAGTGGTGTTCCGCTACCCGCAACCGGTGACGGTGGCGGCCGGCCAGTCGCTGATGCTGCCCGTCGTCGCCCGCCCCGTGCCCGCCGCCGCGGTCGGCCTGTACCGGCCGGACACCCACGCCCGCCACCCGCTGGCCGCCGTGCGTGTGGCGAACGACACCGGCAGCGGCCTGCCCCCCGGCGTGCTGACCCTGTACGAGCGGGGCGGTGCCGACGCCGCCGTCGCCTACGTCGGTGACGCCCGCCTGTCGGCCATGCCGGCCGGGGAGGAGCGGCTGCTGAGCTTTGCCCTGGACCGCACGGTGACCGTCGACCGCGCCGACCGCCCGAGCCGCACGCTGACCCGCGCCGCCATCGTCGACGGCGTGCTCACCCTGACGGTGGAGGAGCGCCAGACCACCACCTACACCATCGCCGCCGCCGCCGGCGCGCCGCGCACGGTGATCGTCGAGCATCCCCGCCGCCCCGGCTGGGACCTGGCGGAACCCGCCGGCCCGGAACCGGCGGTGACCGCGGACTCCTACCGCCTCCCCGTCAGCGTGGCGGCGGGCGGCACGGCGTCGCTGACGGTGGTGCTGCGCCACCCGCGGGTGGAGCGGGTCGCCCTGATCGACCTGGTGCCCGAACAGGTCGCCGCCTATGCCGACGCCGAAGCCCTGGCACCGCCGCTGCGGGAGGCGCTGGACCGGGTCGCCGCCCTGCGCTCCACCCTGGCGGACCGGCAGCGGCGCATCGCCGAGGTGGAACGCGAACAGGTCGACGTCCTGAAGGACCAGGAGCGTCTGCGCACCAACCTGGCCGCACTGCCCCGCGACAGCGATCTCTACCGGCGCACGCTGGACAAGATGGGCGAACAGGAAACCCGCCTGGAGTCCCTCACCGCCGGCCTTGCCGACGCCCGCCGCGAGGCGGAGGCGGCCCGCCGGGCGCTGGCCGATTTCGTGCGCGGCCTGAACCTGTAGACACGGACGCGCCCCCCGCCGGGATCGGACGGGGGGCGCGGACGACGGCCGTGAAACGGGACAAAGCGGCAGGCGGCGATGGTGCCTTCGGATCAGTGGACGGCGATGGTGCCGTTCGCCAGGCCGGCGATGCTCGCGGTTTCGTAGGTGACGAAATCGTCGACACCGCGGTTCTGGCCGAACCACCAGCCGGACATGGTGGCCGCCGCGACCTGCACCGCGGACCCCGCCGCCTGACCGCCCTGGCCCAGCAGCGACGCCGCACCGTCGGCCACGGCCGCCACCGTCGTCTGCACGGCGGCGACCGGGTCGCTCCACACCTGCGCGACGCGGTTGCCGAGATCGGCCGACGCCTGATTGTACTGGTCGATCATGCCCGCAATCTGGACCTCGGCCACGTCGCGGATGTAGTCCTGCTCCTCCCACGCCCACTGGGCGCTGACCGACGCCACACCCGCGGCAATGCCGCCGCCGCAGCCGATGACGCCGATCTCCAGCAGGGTCAGGCCGGGCCCGGCGGTCCCCAGGGCCATGGCCGCGGCCGGAGCCACAGGCCCGGTCACGATGGCGGTGATGGCCATGGCGCCGACACTGGCGATCACGCATTCGTTGATGAGGTAGCGGGCGAGCGACGGCGATTCATTCACCTGCTCGATCCGGTGCCACATGAAATTGTCAAACAGGCCGGGCGATTCGATGGTTTCGTTCATACGGCCGCCCGCATGGGCCGGAGCGGTGGCCATAAGCGCCAACAGACTCGCGCCGAACACAACCGTACGCCACATCGCCCCCTCCCTTCGCCCGAACGCGCGCCCCTGCCCTTCGTCGGAGCGCCCCCTAAAATGGTCGTGGCAACGAACGAAACGCAAGTCATAATGCATTGCATTAAAATTTCAGCTTCGACACCGTGTTTCAATCAAACCAGAGCCTTAGCGAAGCCGTACGGGTGTATGCCGGGCGCGTCCGACGGCCGGTGCGGAGCGGAAACCAGTCTACTCCCCTCCTGCCCGTTCGGGTACCATCTTTCGTAGCAGAGTTCGCGGCGATCACCGATCGCCGGCACCGCCGGACAGGGCCATGCAGGTCTGCTGCATGATCGCCACGTCCTTCTCCGCTCCGCCGTCCAGCATCGCCACCTCCACCGTCGTGATGGTCAGGGTGCGGCCGGGCTTCAGCACGCGGCCGCGGGCGATCATGACCTCCCCCCTGGCCGGCGCCATCAGGTTGATCTTGAACTCCACGGCCAGCACCTCGCTGCCCGCCGGCATCAGGGAATAGGCGGCGAAGCCCCCGGCGTTGTCGGCCAGCGTGCTGACCATGCCGGCATGGAAGAAGCCGTGCTGCTGGGTGAAATCCGGGTTGAAGGGCAGGCGCATCTCGCACAGACCCGGCTCCAGCCGCACCATCACGATGCCGAGGGTGCGGACGATGGGCTGGGCATCGAAGGCGGCGCGGCAGCGCGCCTCCCAGGCGGGATCGCGCGGTTCGAAGCGGGTCACGGGCGGTGTCTCCGAAGGGGATGGACGATCACAGCAGGAAAATGGTCGCAAGGCCGAGGAAGGCGAAGAAGCCGACGATGTCGGTCAGGGTGGTGAGGAACACGCTGCTCGCCACCGCGGGATCGACGCCCAGCCGGTTCAGCCCCAGCGGGATCAGCACCCCGCTCAGGCCGGCGACGAACAGGTTGATGACCATGGCGGCGGCGATGACGGCGCCGATTTCCGGCGCGAACCACAGGCCGGCGACCGTACCGACCAGGACGGCGAAGACCACGCCGTTCAGGATGGCCACCAGCATCTCCTTGCCGACCACCCGCATGGCGTTGGATTCGGATAGCTCGCGGGTGGCCAGGGCGCGCACCGCCACCGTCAGCGCCTGGGTGCCGGCGTTGCCGCCCATGGAGGCGACGATGGGCATCAGCACGGCCAGCGCCACGATCTGTGCGATGGTCGCCTCGAACAGGCCGATCACCGCCGCCGCAACGAATGCGGTCACCACGTTCAGCCCCAGCCAGGAGATGCGGGTGCGCGCGGTGTCGAGGGCCGTGCGGTAGATGCCGGCCTCGCCGACGCCGCCCAGCTTGAGGAAGTCGTCCTCCGCCTCCTCGTCGATGATGTGCACCACGTCGTCGACGGTGATGACGCCGAGCAGCCGGCCGCGGGCGTCGACCACGGGGGCGGAGACCAGGGCGTACTGGCGGAACAGGTTCGCCACCTCCTCCTGGTCCATGGTGGCGGGAATCGCGTGGAGATCGTCCGTGGTCAGATCGGAGATGGGCACCGCGCGCTTATGGCGCAGGACCCGCGACAGGGGCACCGCCCCGATCACCCGGTGCAGGGGGTCGACGACGAAGATGGAATAGAAGTCCTCCGGCAGGTCGTCGCCCGAGGCGCGCAGATGGTCGATGGTGCGCCCCACCGTCCAGAACTGCGGCACCGCCACCAGGTCGCGCTGCATCAGGCGCCCGGCGGTGTATTCCTCATAGGTGAGGTTCTCTTCCACCAGCGCGCGAGTATCGGCCGGCAGGTTTTCGAGGATCTCGCGCTGCTGGTCCTCGTCCAGGTCCTCGATCAGGTCGACGGCGTCGTCGGTGTCCAGCTCGGCGACGGCGGCGGCCAGTTCCCCCGGCTCGAAAAGGTCGACCACCTCCTCGCGCAGGTCCGTGTTGAGGTGCGACAGCACCTCCGCGTCGAAGCCCGGCCGCAGGATACCGACAAGCTGTTCGCGCTCCTCCGCACCGGTCTGCTCCAGCAGGTCGGCGATGTCGGCGGCGTGCAGGTCGTCCAGCAGCGCGCGCACCGCGTCGCGCTTGCCGGCGCGCAGCAGTTCGCAGATCTCCTCCACGAACTCGGGATCGACGCCGTAGGGACGCTCGTCCTCCTCCTCCGCCCGCACCGGCTGCCCGCGGGCGGGAGGCGCCTCCCCGTTGCCGGGAGGCGGCGCGGAGGGGACCCGCGGCTCGGTCGGATCGGGCGTATGCATCGTCCGTTCCTCCTGCGGCTGTGCGTGGGGTGAGGCTGCATGCCTCCGAAACCGGGGACGAGGGCCGGGGCGCCCACGGAATATAGGCGTGCCCCGGCTTTGTCCAGCCTCCGCGGAGCCGGCTTGCCACGCCGACGCTTTCATGGTCCGATGATCCGCCGATGCCCGCGGAGCGGAGACGATGGAGTACGCCTTCACCGAGGTGGACGGAGCCGACGGCATCCTGCTGTCCGGCCGCTTCACCTATGACGACAGCGCCAAGTTCCATGAGTTGCTGGCCGCCTGGGATTTCGCGGCGCACCCCGACGTCCGGCTGGACTGCCGCTATCTGACCTTTCTGGATTCCACCGCCATCGGCATGCTGTTCGTGCTGGCCAACCGCTGCCGCGATGCCAAAGGCAGCGTCACCGTGGTCAACGCCCCGCCCGGCCTGGTCCAGACCATGCGGCGCGTGTCCCTGGACCAGTACGTCTTCGTGCGCTGACGGGACCCCGAAACGCCACCGGCCCCCGAAGGGGCCGGCATCGGGCGCTTTGCTTACCAGGGAGATCTCCCGAAGGAGATGGTGCGGTCGAGAAGACTCGAACTTCCACGGCCTTTCGGCCACAGCGACCTCAACGCTGCGCGTCTACCAATTCCGCCACGACCGCAGGGCTGGTAGTCCATCCGGAGCCCGTTTGGGCTTGCGTCCGGCGTGGAGCGGGGGAATACCAGAGTCCGCGCACCGGATCAAGCCGTGCAATCGCATCCTCAGGAAAAAAAGTGACGCATTCCCAACCCTCCCCCGCCGCGGCCGGCAGCGCCGTCGAATGGCGCATCAGCGACGAACCGGTCCCCTACCCCGAGGCCATCGCCGTCATGGAGGAGCGGGTCGCCGCCATCCGCGCCGGCACCGCACCGGAGCTGGTCTGGCTGCTGGAGCACCCGCCCCTCTACACCGCCGGCACCAGCGCCGACGACGCCGACCTGCTCGACCCCGGCCGCTTCCCGGTCTACCGCACCGGCCGCGGCGGCCAGTTCACCTACCACGGACCGGGCCAGCGGGTGGCCTACGTCATGCTGGACCTGAAGGCGCGGGGCGGTGACGTGCGCGCCTTCGTCTGCGCCCTGGAGGAATGGCTGATCCGCACGCTGGCCGCCTTCAACATCAAGGGAGAGCGGCGCGAAGGCCGCGTCGGCATCTGGGTCGACAAGGGCCCCTACGGCGGCCTGAAGGGTCAGGAGGACAAGATCGCCGCCATCGGCGTGCGCGTGCGCCGCTGGGTCACCTACCACGGCGTGGCGCTGAACGTGGAGCCGGACCTGTCCCACTTCTCCGGCATCGTGCCGTGCGGCATCAGCCGGCACGGCGTGACGTCGATGGTGGCGCTGGGCCACCTCGTCACCATGCCCGATGTCGACTCCGCCCTGATGGCCGCGTGGGACGAGGTGTTCGGCGCCGGTGCCGAATGAGGGCGGCGGTCTACGGCGTCCCCCGCGTCTCCGGAACCGACGGCGCGTCGAACCCCGGGGCGGTGCGCACACCGTCGGCCCACGCCGCCCGTCCCGGTCGGGAACGCCGGCCGCCGGCCCGTCACTCCGGACGCCGATCACCGAGCCGGTCCTCGTTCCGCAGTTCCTCGAACGTGGGGCGCCCGCGGTTCGCCGTGGCGATGCGCAGGTCGAGATCAAGGGCGGCCAGGATCATCGCCACCTTGTTGAAGCCGAGTTCGCGCGCCGCTCCGGTTTCCAGCGCCGCGATGGTCGCGCGGCTGACGCCGGCCCGTTGCGCCAGCGCCGGCTGCGTCAGCCCCTTCTCGCGCCGCCGCTCGGCGATGCGCTACCCCACCGTCAGCAGGTCCAGCATGGACGTCTCACATATCAGTCGAAACCCGTCATCCGGGCCAATACGTCTTACATACGAGACGATGCCCGTGCCGCCAGCCCGGCGCGCTCAGGCGCCGGTGCCGGGCGTGAGCCGCGCCTTCAGGTCGGCCACGTCGGCGAACAGGCGCTTCAGCCGGGCCAGGCTCTTGTACTGGGAGAAGGCCTGAGAGCGCGGCATGGCAGGGATGCCCATGTAGACCGATTTGGCGGGGATGTCCGTGCCGACCCCGGAATAGGCGGCGATGACCACGTCGCTGCCGATGGTGACGTGGTCGGCGATGCCGACTTTGCCGGCCATCACCACCCGGTCGCCCACCACCACCGAACCGGCGATGCCCACCTGGCCGCACAGCATGCAGTTGGTGCCCACCTGCACGTTGTGGCCGATCTGCACGAGGTTGTCGATCTTGGTGCCGCTGCCGATGCGGGTCGCCGTGACGGTGCCGCGGTCGATGCAGGCGCCGGCACCGATCTCCACGTCGTCGCCGACGATCACCGTGCCGATGGAGTTGACGCGGCGGATCAGCACGTTGGTCGCCCCCACCTTGCCGGTGGCCTTGGCGGTCTCGACGCTGCCCGGCTCCGGCGTCACGAAGCTGAAGCCGTCGTTGCCCACGGCGGCGTTGGGCTGGATGATGCAGCGCTCGCCCAGTTCCACCCGTTCGCCGATGCGCACGCCGGGGTGCAGAAGCCCGTCGCGCCCGATGCGCGCCCCGGCGCCCACGGTAACGTGGGGCATCAGGATGGTGCCCGCGCCCACCGCGGCCCGCGGCCCGACGTAGACGAAGGCGCCCACCGACACGCCCTCCCCCAGCTCGGCGTCGGGGGCGACGAAGGCGGACGGGTGGATGCCCGCCTCGGCGTGCACCGGCCGCTCGAACACGTCGAGCAGACCGGCCATGGCGTAGCGCGGCCGCTTGACCCGGATCACCCCGGCCAGCCCTTCCGGCACCTCCGCGCCCTCGGCCACCACGGCGGCGCGCGCCCGGGTGCCGGCAAGCAGGCCGACCAGATCCTTGTCCATGGCAAGGGCCAGGTCGCCGTCCCCTTCCGCTTCGGCGGGGTGGACGGCGCGGTGAATCTCGATGGTGCCGTCACCCTCACAGCGGGCGTCGAGGGCGGCGGCGATCTCGGACAGCTTCATGGCAACCGGGGCTCGAAAAGGGATCGGACCAGGACGCTATCATTTCAGGCGCGTGCAATCCAGCCGGGGAGGATGTACGAATCCGGCGGTCCGATGGCAACCGGCGACGGAGAGGGACGGGGGACGGATGGTCGCGACTGCGGAACCGGCAGCCGGCCCGGCATTCACCGGCGGAATCGCCGCCGAGGATGAACCGTGCCGCCTGATCTACTACAGCACCATCAGCGAGCGCCTGACGCGCGCCGGCCTGAAGGCGATCCTGATGCGATCGCGCGACAACAACCGCCGCATCGGCGTCACGGGCGCGCTGTGCCTTACCGACCGCCACTTTCTGCAGATTCTGGAAGGCCGGCGAGCGGCGCTCAACCGTCTGTTCACCCGCATCGCCGCCGACCCCCGCCACCGTGATGTCACCATCATCGCCTTCATCCCCGATGCGGAGCGCGTGTTCCCGGACTGGTCGATGCTGTTCATGGGCGCCGATCCGGCCACCCGCGCCGCCTGCCAGCGCTTCTGCGCAAGCCCGGTGCTGCGCCCGGAACGCCTGACCGCGGACATGGCCGTCGCGTTGCTGGGTCATCTCGCCGCCCTCACGCGCAACGGCCCGACGGCGGCCGGCGGCAGCGGCGGGACGGACGGACAGCCCTGACGCATCCGGCGCCATCCGCGCCGAATCGCTTGGTCATACCGAGACCCTTGATGGCATAGTCGTCCATATCCCCACTGAATGCAGGGCCGCGCGCCGCCCTGCGCCCCGGTCCATGTCCAGCGCCCCAGGATTGCCGCCCCGATGAGCCTTGCCGACGCGTCCGCCGATCCCTCCGCCCCGTCCGCGGATTCCGCGCCGCTGCCCCTGTCACCCGCCATGTGGTCGGCGCGCGACGGGCGGATCACCCTGCGCACGCTGATCCTGATCCGCTGGATCGCCGTGCTGGGCCAGCTCACCACCGTCGTCGTGGTGCAGTTCGGGCTGGGCTTCGACCTGCCGCTGGGGCCGGTGCTGGCGGCCATCGGCGCCTCGGTGCTGCTCAACCTCGTGGCCATGGCCCAGCGGGGCGGGCGGCTGCGTCTGGCCGACCGCGACGCCGCTCTCTACCTCGCCTACGACATGCTGCAGCTTTCGCTGCTGCTCTACCTCACGGGCGGGCTGTCCAACCCCTTCGCCATCCTGATCCTGGCGCCCATGACGGTGGCGGCGGCCATCCTGTCCCGCTACTCGGTGGTGCTGCTGACCGGCCTCAGCCTGGTGTGCCTGACGGTGCTGGCCCTGTGGCAGTTCCCCCTGCCCTGGCCGGAAACCCTGCCGGCGCTGGCCCCCCTGTACGCCTTCGGCATCTGGCTGTCGCTGTCGGTCTCCTCGGTGTTCATCGCCGCCTACGTGTTCCGCGTCGCCGACGAGGCGCGCCGCTACGCCGACGCCCTGGCGGCCACCCAGGTGGCGCTGTCGCGCGAACAGCGGCTGGGCGCGCTGGGGGCCCTGGCGGCGGCGGCGGCGCACGAGCTGGGATCGCCGCTCGGCACCATCGCCGTGGTCGCCAAGGAGCTGTCGCGCGAGCTGCCGCCCGACAGCCCCTTCGTCGAGGACGTCGCCCTGTTGCAGAGCCAGGTCATGCGCTGCCGCGAGATCCTGGCCGACCTCGCCCGCAAGCCGGAAGCCGACGGCGGCGACCCGTTCGAGCGCATGCCCCTGACCGCGGTCATCGAGGAGGCGGCCGCCCCCCACCACGTGGGCGGAATCGATCTGGTGATCGAGCGCCCCGACCCGCCCGCCGGCGACGAGCCGGTGGTGCGGCGCAGCCCTGAGGTTCTCCACGGGCTCGGCAACTTCATCCAGAACGCCTATCAGTTCGCCGAACGGCGGGTGACCGTGACGGTTGAGTGGGATTCCGGCTCCGCCATGATCTCGATCATGGACGACGGCCCCGGTTTCCCGCCGACTGTGCTCAGCCGCATCGGCGAACCGTACATTTCGACGCGGGGCGATCGGGGCGGCCACATGGGGTTGGGCATCTTCATTGCACAGACCCTGCTGGAGAAGGCCGGCGCGACGGTTGGCTATAGCAATAATCGTGGCGGCGGTGCACGAGTTGTCGTACGCTGGAAGCGTACGATCCTAGAACCGAAGGACTAGGGATGGATAGTGCGATGGTCACGGACGAGAGTCCCGCGGGTGAAACCCCGAACCTGACGTTCAACGGGGACGTGACCCGCAGCCTGCTCATTGTCGACGACGACGCCCCGTTTCGCATTCGCCTGGCCCGGGCGATGGAAAAGCGCGGTTTCAACGTTGTGGCGGTGGACAGTGTCGCGCTCGGCGTCGAGGTGGCGCAGGAATCGGCACCGGCCTTCGCGGTCGTCGACCTGCGGCTGGCCGACGGCAGCGGCCTGGATGTGGTGAAGTGCCTGCGCGACGCGCGCCCCGACGCGCGGATCGTCATGCTGACCGGATATGGCAACATCGCCACGGCGGTCGCCGCGGTGAAGGCGGGGGCGGTCGATTACCTGCCCAAGCCCGCGGACGCCGATGCCGTGGAATCCGCGCTGCTGGCCGACGGCCGGCCGCTGCCGGAGCCGCCGGACAACCCCATGTCGGCCGACCGCGTGCGCTGGGAACACATCCAGCGCGTGTTCGAGCAGTGCGACCGCAACGTGTCGGAAACGGCGCGCCGCCTGAAGATGCACCGCCGCACCCTGCAGCGCATCCTCAACAAGCACGCCCCGCGCGGCTGACGCGCCGGAAGATCCTGCACCGCGCCGATACAAAGAAAGCCCTTTCCCCGGCGGGGAAAGGGCTTTTCGGTGTTCGGTCCGCGATCACGCCTCCTTGTCGCGCGACACCGGGCAGGTCCTGAGGCCGATCAGGGTGTAGGCGGGGCAGAAGCCGATCACCGCCGTCAGCAGCGGCACCAGGCCGACCCAGCCCCAGGCGGTCTGCGGGCCGACGAAGACCAGCGCGATCAGGATGAGGCCGACGATGGCGCGCAGGGCGCGGTCGACGGCGCCGAGGTTCGTGGGCATGGGGACGCTCCTTTGCGGAATGGACGTGCGCCGGTTGTAGGCCCGCCCGCCCCCGTGGTCTGTGACCAAGTCACACTGCTTCACCGGCAAAAGAACACTGCGGCATCGTGCCGCATCAGCCGATCGGCGCCGCCAGCCGCTCCAGCGCCGCCGCGTCGTGCACCGCAATGCGGCCTCGGGTCAGGCCGACCAGGCCGCGGCGCTCGAACTCCTTGAGCTGGCGGCTCACCACCTCGCGCACGGTGCCCAGTTCCACCGCCACCGCCTGGTGGGTGGTGTCGAGCCCGCCGGCGGCGTCCCGGCGGTCCAGCAGGAAGCGGGCCAGGCGCAGGTCGACGCGGCCGAACGCCACCTCCTCCACCAGCATCATCAGCCCGGTCAGGCGCGCCCCGAACGAGGCGAAGACGAAGTCCCGGAACGCCGCCGACCGCGCCAGCAGGTCATGGAACGGCTGGGCATCGAGCGCCATGGCCGTGACCTCCGTCTCCACCACGCCTTCGGCGTTGTAGCCGGCCCTTGTCATCAGGCAGGCGGTGGTGAGGATGCAGGTCTCGCCGCGCTGGACGCGGTAGAGGACGATCTCGCGCCCGGATTCGCCGATCATCTGCACCCGCACGGCGCCGTCCACCACCATGAGGTAGCTGCTGCACGGATGGCCCGGCCGGAACACCACGGTGCCGCGCGGCAGCCGCACCGGCCGCGCCTCCCGGCGCAGGCGTTCCAGGCACTCCGGCTCCGTCAGCGCCGGAAACGCCGCCGGCCAGTCCGCGTCGTCCGTCGTCATGCCACCGCCCCCCTGCTGCATGCGTCATTATCGGCGGGGGAGCGGACCCGGTTCAAGGGCGCCGCGGCGCGCCCTCCGGGCCCATCAGGGCCAGGGGCAGATCGTCGATGCCCAGGGCACGCGCCGGCGAATCGGGGCGCAGCCGGAAGTCTCCGGCGTCGGGATCGACGAAGTGGGGATTGGCCAACGCCGGCCCGGTGCGGGTGCGCGCCGCTGCGGCGGAGGGGGCCGGCGGACCGCCGCGGCCGGCGCGGTCCAGCACGTTGTCCTCCATCACCGGGACGCCGCCGGTGATGTTGTCCCAGTACCGCTCCACCGGCACGCGGGCGTGCACGATGTTGCGCACGATGGTGTTGTCGCGCAGGAACCCGGCCACCCCGGCCGACGGCAGCCACTCCAGGCGCACGAAGCGGTCGCCCGGCCGGGTCAGGACGCTGACGTTGTTCTCCACCCGATTGCGGTCGCCGCCGTGGATGAACACCGCGGCCGGGCCGGTGTCGACAAACAGGTTGCGCTCCACCAGCACCCCGTCGGCGGGGCCGGCCAGCAGCACGCCGAAGCCGCGGTGACGGTCCAGCCAGCGGCCGGCCGCGTCGGTCGCCAGGCCGCCGGTGTGGCGGATGTCGTTGCCGCGGATGATGGTGCCGGCCTCGGCCCCGACGCCGTCGGTCACCGCCACCGCGCCCGCTTCGGCCGTCTGCCGGCCGGTGTCGCGGATGCGGTTGTAGGCGATGACCGTGCCGAGGTTGGGCGGAGCGTCCGGCCGCTCCACCAGGGCGATGCCGTGGCGGGCGGTGCCGACGATCTCGTTGTGGGCAACCACGGTGCCGCCGGCCCCCTCGACCGCCACCGCGGCACCGGACAGCGACACCACCCCCACATCGCGCAGGCGGTTGGCGGTGATGCGGTTGCCCTGCGCGCTGCCCGACACGATCATGCCGGACCGGCCGGCCCGCTCCACGCGGTTGCCCGCCACCAGGTTGCCGTCGGACGCGGAGACGGACACCGCGGTGCCGACGCCGACGAAGCGGTTGGCGAGCACGCGGTGGCCGCCGCCGCCGGCCAGCACCAGGGCCGTGCCGTCGTACGGCACGTCGGCGAACTCCAGCCCTTCCAGCGTCACCCCCGTGGCCCCGTTCAGGCGGACCAGCGGCGCCACCCGCGCCACCCGGACGCGGCCGGCGCGGGCGAAGGCGGCGGGCTCCGCCGGGCGGACCAGCAGCCGGCCGGTGTGCCCGTCCCAGGCGAATTCGCCGGGCGCCCGCAGGAAGTCGGGATGGCCGAGCAGCCGGAAGGTGGAGCCGTCGGCCAACGGGAACGGCGCCGCACGGTCCAGGGTCAGGCGGTGGGCGTCGGGCTCCACCCGGGCGATGCCGGCGATCACGTCGCCGCGCCGGTCGCGGTCCAGCGCCTGGATGCGCACGCCGGCCACCGCGCGGCGCGGGTCCACGGCGCCCGGCGTGTAGCGCAGCCGTTGCGGGTCGGCGCCGCCGCGCACGGCGCGGGCGACCGACCAGCCGCTGCGCAGCGGGTCGTCGGGATCGACGGTGCCGCTCTGCGCCGGCCGCAGGCGCCGGCCGTCCAGCGCCACGTCCAGGCCGGGGTCCGCGGCCAGGGGGGCGGCGAACACCCCGTCCCCCGCCGGTCCCCCGTCCACCGGCACGAAGCCACCCACCACCGCCCCGCCGGACAGGACCGGGGTTTCGCCGGGGAAGGCGGCGATGCGCAGGCCCGACGAGTCGGGCCCCAACTCGACCGGCCGGTCCAGCGGGTAGAGGCCGCCGCGCACCAGGATGGTCCGCCCGCCCGCCGCCGCCGCCGCGGCAACGGCGCGGGCGAGCGTCGCGAAGGGGCCGTCGCGGGCGTCGCCGCTCAGCTCGGGCGCCAGGCCGGACCAGGAGTCGTTGCCGGTGGTGGACACATAGAAGGGCTGGCGCGCCGCCGCCGGCGCAAGCGCCCCCGCCGCCATCAGAAATGCCGTCGCCACCGCGAGCGCCACCGCACGCCCGACCATCATCACCCCGCCTGCCATCCCGGTCGCCTCAAGCGAAACCGGACTGCGCTCCCGGTGTTCCGGGTGCAAGGGTGCAAAAGGGGGTGGCCGGTCGCCGGTTGGCGTTGACTCGGCCCCCCCGTGTCTCTATACAGCGGGGCTCATTTTGTCCCGCGATCTGTCTGACGGAGTAAAGTGTCGTGAAACGCACGTACCAGCCCAGCAAAATCGTGCGCAAGCGCCGGCATGGTTTCCGCGCCCGCATGGCCACGGTGGGTGGCCGCAAGGTCCTGTCCCGCCGCCGCGCCAAGGGCCGGAAGGTCCTGAGCGCCTGAGGAGGCGATGATGGCGCCGGACCGTGCGGTCGGGCGCCTGAAGCGGCGGCCGGAGTTCCTGGCCGTGGCCGGGACGCGCCGCAAGCACGTCGCCCCCGGCCTGATCCTGCAGGTGCGCCGACATGATGACCGGCAGCGGCCCGCCCCCGGCGAGCCGCCGCTTCGTATTGGGCTGACGGCAAGCCGCAAGGTCGGCAACGCCGTCGTCCGCAACCGCGCCCGCCGCCGCCTGCGCGAGGCGGCGAGGCAGGTTCTGGCCGCCCACGCGGCGCCCGGCCACGACTTCGTCCTGGTCGCGCGGCGGGAAACCGCCACCCGGCCCTGGCCGGAGCTGCTGGGCGACCTGCGGACCGGCCTCAAACGCCTTGGCCTGTGGCGCGACCCCGCGCCCGGCCCGGAGACGGTCCCGGAGGAACCCCGGCCATGAGCACACCGCGCCTCAGCCCGATGACGCACATCCTGCGCGCCCTGGTCATCCTGTACCAGTGGACGCTCTCGCCGTTCATCGGGCAGACCTGCCGGTATCTTCCCACCTGTTCCAACTACGCGCTGGACGCGCTATCTAAGCACGGCGCGATCCGGGGAAGCTGGCTGACCATCCGGCGCCTGTCGCGCTGCCATCCCTGGGGCGGGTCGGGCTATGACCCGGTGCCCGAACCGGGGCAGCCCGCCGCCCGCGACGGCCGCGCATCCCACGATCACGGGACGTGCGGCGGCTCGCATGGGCCGGCGCACCATCACCACTAGGCCGGCCCCGCCGCCGCCGGCCCGGTACGGCCCATTGACGCAAGGCCCGACGGACACACTCGGGGAGCCATGACCGACCAACGCAACCTTCTTCTCGCGATCGTGCTGTCGATCGCCATCCTGCTCGGCTTCCAGCTCCTCTACGAGGCGCCCCGGATGGAGCAGCGGCAGGCGCAGCTGGCGCAGCAGCAGGCGCAGACCGAGCAGACGGTCACCGTTCCGCCCGGTGCCACGGCGCCGGAGGGCACGCGCGACCGCGCCCGTCTCATCGCCGAGCAGCACGCCGCCGGCCAGCGCGTGCGAATCGACACGCCGTCGCTGCACGGCTCGGTCAACCTGGTGGGCGGGCGCATCGACGACCTGACGCTGGCCAGCTACCACGAGACTCCGGACCCGACGAGCCCGGAGATCGTGCTGCTGGCACCGCAGGGCTCGCCCAACGCCTATTTCGCCGAGTTCGGCTGGGTGCCGGAAGACCGCGCCGTCGCCGCCCCCGGGCCGACCACGGAATGGACGGTGCGGGGTGAGGCCACCCTCACTCCGGACCGGCCGCTGACCATGACGTGGGACAACGGCGCGGGTCTGGAGTTCGAGCGCACCATCTCCGTCGACCGCGACTTCATGTTCACGGTGGTGCAGCGGGTGCGCAACACCGGCGATACGGCGGTGCGCCTGCTGCCCTACGGGCTGGCGTCGCGCCACGGCACGCCGCGCACCGAAGGCTTCTACATCCTCCACGAAGGTCCGCTCGGCGTCTTCGACGGCAAGCTTCTGGAGCTGGACTACTCCGACCTGCGCGACGACCGCACCATCACCCGCCACACCACGGGCGGCTGGATCGGCATCACCGACAAGTATTGGCTGGTGTCGCTGGTGCCGGACCAGTCAGAGTCCGCCACGGCCCGCTTCCTCTACAACCGCCGCGGCACCGAGGACCGCTACCAGGTCGACATGATGGGTGAGGCGGTCGAGGTCGCCCCCGGCGCCACCGCCGAGGACACCACCCGCCTGTTCGCCGGGGCCAAGCAGGTGCGCCTGCTGGACGCCTACGCCGAGCAGTACGGCATCACCAACTTCGACCTGGCCATCGACTTCGGCTGGTTCTACTTCCTGACCAAGCCGTTCTTCTACGCGCTGGACGTCCTGGCCGGGCTGCTGGGCAACTTCGGACTGGCGATCCTGGCCTTCACCGTCATCATCAAGCTGATCTTCTTCCCGCTGGCCAACAAGTCCTATCACGCCATGGCCCGCATGAAGAAGCTGCAGCCCAAGATGCAGGAACTGCGGGAGAAGTTCGAAAACGACAAGCCCCGCATGAACCAGGAACTGATGGCGCTCTACAAGCGCGAGAAGGTCAACCCGATGGCGGGCTGCCTGCCGATCCTGGTGCAGATCCCGGTGTTCTTCGCGCTGTACAAGGTGCTGTTCGTGTCCATTGAGATGCGGCACGCTCCGTTCTACGGCTGGATCCACGATCTTGCGGCGCCCGACCCGACGTCCATCTTCAACCTGTTCGGCCTGATCCCCTGGGACCCGCCGGCGCTGCTGATGCTGGGCGCCTGGCCGATCATCATGGGCATCACCATGTGGCTGCAGCAGAAGATGAACCCGGCACCGCCCGACCCGGTGCAGCAGAAGATCTTCGCCTTCCTGCCCATCGTCTTCACCTTCATGCTGGCCAGCTTCCCGGCCGGTCTGGTGATCTACTGGGCATGGAACAACCTGCTGTCGGTGGCGCAGCAGTGGGTGATCATGCGCCAGGACGGCGTGAAGTTCACCTGACCGACCGGACGGAGGGCCGCAGCGGCCCCCCGCCCTTCCCCGGAACCCGTCCCCGACCGGAATCGTCCATGACCAAACCGCCCACCCTGACCGGGGGCCTCGGCGAGGCCGAGATCGAAGCGGGGCGGCTGCTGTTCGCCCGGCCCTGCGACTTCGTGTGGGGCGCGGCGACCCTCGACCAGATTCCCGACGCCTCCCTGCCCGAGGTCGCCTTCGCCGGCCGGTCCAACGTCGGCAAGTCCAGCCTGATCAACGCCCTGACCGGCCGCAAGACGCTGGCGCGCACCTCCAACACGCCGGGGCGCACGCAGCAGCTCAATTTCTTCGATCTGGGCGGCCGGCTGCGGCTGGTGGACATGCCCGGCTACGGCTACGCCAAGGAATCGAAGGAGAAGGTGGAGGCGTGGACCGACATGGTCCGCCGCTTCCTCAAGGGGCGGGTAACGCTGCGCCGGGCCTGTGTTCTGATCGACAGCCGCCACGGGCTGAAGCCCAACGACCACGAGATCATGACCATGCTCGACCAGGCGGCGGTGCCGTACCAGGTCGTTCTGACCAAGGCCGACAAGGTGAAGCCGGCGGAGCTGGACGCCGTGCGCGCCCGCACCGCCGCAGACCTGAAGAAGCACCCCGCCGCCTTCCCGGAGGTGCACGTCACCAGTTCGGAGAAGGGCGAGGGCATTCCCGAATTGCGCGCCGCCCTGGCGACGCTCGCCGACGCGTGACGCCGGCCCTCCTGTTCCTCGCGCAGGCGACGCTGCTGATCGTCGCCCCCTTCCTGCTGTGGCGGCTGGCCGGCCTGCGGCGGATCGTTCCCATGGTGGTGGTGCAGATCCTGTTCGGGATCGCGCTGGGTCCCTCGATCCTCGGTGCCGTGGCGCCGCAGGCGTGGGCGGTGCTGTTCGCCCCCGACGCGCTGGCGCCCCTGTCGGGCCTGGCCTGGCTGGCCGTCATCTTCTTCGCTTTCCTCACCGGCCTGCACGTGGACACCACCGAGTTCCGCGAGCGGCCGGGCGCCCTGGTGGCCGTGGGCCTCAGCAGCCTGGCGGTGCCCACACTGCTGGGCGCCGTCGTCGGGCTGGCGGTGGTGGACCGGATCCCCGCCATGGCCGGACCGGCCGCCACGCCGCTGCTGTTCGCCGCCGGCTTCGGCGTGGCCATCGGCGTCACCGCCCTGCCCGTGCTGGGCGCCATCCTGCGCGAGATGGGGCTGCTGGAGCAGCGGGTGGGCCGGCTCGCCCTCAGCTACGCCGCGGTGAACGACGCGGCGCTGTGGCTGCTGGTGACGGCGGTGCTGGCCTGGGCGTCGGGGCGCGGGGCCGGGTTCGGCGGCGTGGCGGTGGTGGCCGTCCTCGGCGTCGCCTACGGCGCGGCGATGGTGTTCGTGGTGCGGCCGCTCCTGGAGTGGCTGATGGCCCGGCTGGCCCCCGGCGGCCACCCGGGGGAGGAGGCGGTGATGACCGCCTGCGCCGTTCTGCTGGTGTCGGCGGCGGTGACCGAGGCGATCGGCCTGCACTACGTGCTGGGCGCCTTCGTCGCCGGCACGATCATGCCCAAGGCCCCCGCGGCGGCCCTGCGCCAGCGGCTGGACACGGTGGCGACGCTGGTGTTGCTGCCGTTCTTCTTCACCCTCACCGGGCTGCGGGTGACGCTCGATCTCGGTGCCGGCGGTCCGTGGGTGGTGTTCGCCCTGGCCACGGCGACCGCGCTGGCCGGCAAGATCGCCGGCACCGCCCTGCCCGCCCTGCTGGCGGGCGAGAGCCGCGCCGACGCCTGGCGCCTGGGCGCGCTGATGTCGTGCAAGGGGCTGATGGAGGTGGTCGTCCTGACCATCCTGCTGGACGCCGGCGTGCTGGCGCCCGCCGGCTTCTCGGCCCTGGTGCTGATGGCGCTGGCCACCACCGCGCTCACCCGGCCGCTGACGCTGCTGGCCGGGCGGCCGGCGGGGCGGCCGGCGGGGCGCGACGGCTGAGGATCAGTCCGGCGGGTTGTTCTTCTCGCCGGGCAGCAGGGGGGTGCGCGGCTTGCCGCTCTCCTCCTTGATCTTCTTGTTGGCCTCCTCGACCTCGCGGCGGTCGGGCGAATCGTAAAGCTCCTTCGCCCGGTCCAGGTTGGAAGGGGACTCGCGGTCGTCCATGGCTCGGCTCCCGGTTGGTGAACGCGCGGTGTGCGGGATGGGAACCGCCGGCGGGCATCCGGGTTCCCCGCCGGCGGTGCGCGCGTGCCGAAAAAGCCCCCTAGGCAGGGGGGCCGGGTTCCGATAAGAGTCCGACGACATGTCCACCCCGACGATTGGCCGCCCGCACCGATGACCGACCGTGAAGAGTGGCTGGCGAAAGCCCGCACCCTGTCCGAAGCGCTCCCCTACATGCGCCGCTACGCCGGCCGCACCTTCGTCATCAAGTACGGCGGCCACGCCATGGGTGACGATTCCCTGGCGGAGCTGTTCGCGCGCGACATCGTGCTGCTGAAGCAGGTGGGCATCAACCCGGTGGTGGTGCACGGCGGCGGCCCGCAGATCGGCCAGATGCTGGAACGCCTGAAGATCAAGAGTTCGTTCATCGACGGCCTGCGCGTCACCGACAAGGAGACGGTGGAGGTGGTCGAGATGGTGCTGGCCGGCTCCATCAACAAGCAGATCGTCTCCGCCATCAACCAGGCGGGCGGCCGCGCCGTCGGCCTGTCGGGCAAGGACGGCCAGCTCCTGATCGCCCGCAAGGTGCGCCGCACCCAGCGCGACCCCGACAGCAACATCGAGAAGGTGCTGGATCTGGGCTTCGTCGGCGAGCCCCACCAGGTGAACCCGTCGATCCTGGAAAGCCTGGCCGAGGCGGACATCATCCCCGTCATCGCCCCGGTCGGCGTCGACCGCCAGGGCGAGACCTACAACATCAACGCCGACACCGCCGCCGGCGCCATCGCTTCGGCCCTGGGGGCGACGCGCTTCTTCCTGCTGACCGACGTGGCCGGCGTGCTGGACAAGGACAAGACCCTGATCCCCCGCCTGACCCTGGACGAGGCGCGGCGCCGCATCGCCGACGGCACCGCGTCGGGCGGCATGATCCCCAAGATCGAGACCTGCATCGATGCGGTCGAGCAGGGGGTGGACGCCGCCGTCATCCTCGACGGCCGGGTGCCGCACGCGCTGCTGCTGGAGATCTTCACCGAAGGCGGCGCCGGCACCCTGATCGGGCGCGAGTAGACCGCACACGGGCGGGGAGACGGGCCCATGACCGACCTGCGCAAGGATCTGCTGCGCAAGATGGCCGAGATCCGCAGCAGCCTGGACCCCAAGCTGCTGAACCGGGCGCGGCTGGCCGCCTTCGGCAAGGTGCCCTTCGACCGCGACACCGCGCGCGAGGCGGTGGCCCGCTTCCTCGACACCCGCGACGACGACGGCGCCTTCCGCCGCAAGCTGGAGACGGCGCTGCGCGCGGAGGGCGCCTCCCCCGCCCTGGTGCCGGAGGAGGGCAGCGGCACGCCGCCGGCGCCCGCGCCGACCGACACGACGCACCCCCTGAAGCCGCGCCGCATCGGCCGGATCACCTGAGCCCGGCGCGATGCTGCACGTCTTCGTCAGCGACGGCGGCACCGTGCGCTGGGCCCGCGGTGCCGACACCGGACCGGAGCCGCTGCCCGACGGCGCGGTCTGGCTGGACCTGCTGAACCCCACCCCCGATGAGGTCGCCCGCACCGAGGCCCTGCTTGGCCTGCGCCTGCCCACCCGCGAGCAGTTGGCGGAAATCGAGGAATCGAGTCGCCTGCGCCAGGTGTCGGGCGCTCTGCACGCCACCGTGCCGGCCCTGGTGTGGACCGACACCGACACCCCGCGCCTGGCCCCGGTCGCCTTCGTCCTGGCCGGGCGTCGGTTGGTCACGCTGCACCACATCGACCCGCAGGCCTTCCTCACCCTGCGCCGCCGCGCTTCCCGCAGCGGCCTGCCCGACGCCGACGCCGCGTCGGTGCTGGGGCTGCTGATCGACGGCATCCTGGAGCGCACCGCCACCGTCCTGCGCCGCACCGCCGCCGATCTCGATTTGCTGGGCCGCGACGCCTTCCGCCGCACCGGCCCGGCCGCCGACGCCGGCGCCATGCTGAAGCGCCTGGGCCAGGCGGGCCACCTCTTCGCCAAGGCCCATGAGAGCCTGTCGGCCCTGGAACGGCTGCTGGACCTGCTGGCCCGCGGCGAGGCGCCGGTCGGCAAGAAGACGCGCCGCTGGGCGCGCGGCGCGCGGATGGACGCCTTCGGCCTGGACGAGTACGCGCATTTCCTGTCGGGCAAGGTGAAGCTGCTGCTGGACACCTCGCTCGGCCAGATCGGCGCCCAGCAGACGGAGATCATCAAGATCGTCAGCGTCCTGTCGGTGGCGCTGTTCCCGCCGACCCTGGTCGCCAGCATCTACGGCATGAACTTCCCCGACTTCCCCGGAGAGCACGAGGTCTGGGGCTATCCGCTGGCCCTGCTCACCATGGTGCTGTCCGCCGTGGTGCCGCTGACCGTGTTCCGCTGGCGCGGCTGGCTTTAGGGCCGCGTCATCCCACGGCCAGCCACGCCGCCCGGGCGACCGTCACCAGGTTGACGGTCATGGTCATCGCCATGCCGGGAGCACGGGCGAAGGGATGGATGTGGTAGCCAACCCAGAACAGCAGGCGCCCGGCCACGAACAGGCCGGTGAACACGCCGGCCATGCCCAGCCGGTCGGGCGGCAGCAACACCACCAGCGCCCACAGGGCCGGCAGGAAGACCAGCGTCTGTTCGACCGTGTTGGACAGCACCCGCTGGGCCACACGCTGAAGCCGGCTTTCCGGATCGTCCAGGGGGTTGAGCGCGCGGGCGAGGGCGCGGGCGACGATGACGCCGCCGATCATGGCGAACAGCACCGCCGCCGGCCAGAGGGACAGGCGCGCCGCCAGCGCAAGGGGATCGGCCGGTGCCGCGCCGCCGGGCGGCGGCGTCAGCAGCACCATGAGAGCGACGGTGACCGCCACGGCCGTCAGGTTGACGGCGGCGGCCAGGGGCAGCAGACGGCGGCGATCGGGCGCCGCCATGGCTCAGCCCAGCCCCTTCTGGCCCATCTCCAGGAACTTCGCCCGGCGCGCCGCGCGCAGGGCCGCACCGTCGAGTCCGTCCAGTTCGCGCAGCGACTCCTCGATGGCATCGCCCAGCGCCGTGAACGTCTCCGCCGGGGCGCGGTGGGCGCCGCCGATGGGTTCGCTCACCACGCCGTCGATGACGCCCAGCTCCTTCAGGTCCTGGCTGGTGAGGCGCAGCGCGATGGCCGCCTCCCCCGCCATGTCGGAGCTGCGCCACAGGATCGACGCGCAGCCTTCGGGCGAGATCACCGAATAGATGGCGTGCTCCAGCATCAGCACCCGGTCGGCGGCGGCGATGGCGATGGCACCGCCCGACCCGCCCTCGCCGATCACCGTGGCCACCATGGGCACCGACAGGCGCAGGCAGCACTCGATGCTCTTGGCGATGGCCTCGGCCTGGCCGCGCTCCTCGGCGCCGACACCGGGATAGGCGCCGGCGGTGTCCACCAGCGTCAGCACCGGCAGGCCGAATCGGTCGGCGAGCTGCATCAGGCGCTGCGCCTTGCGGTAGCCCTCGGGCTTGGCCATGCCGAAGTTGTGGCGCACGCGCGACTCGGTGTCGTTGCCCTTCTCCTGGCCGATCACCACCACGGAGCGGCCGCGGAAGCGGCCCAGCCCGCCGACGACCGCCTGATCCTCGGCAAAGTGGCGGTCGCCCGCCAGCGGCGTGAAGTCGGTGATGAGGGCGCCGACATAGTCCAGGCAGTGCGGCCGGTTGGGGTGGCGGGCCACCTGCACCTTCTGCGCCGGCGTCAGCTTGGCGTAAGTCTGCCGCAGCAGCTTGTCGACCTTGGCCTCGAGCTTGCCCACCTCGTCGGCGATGTTGATGTCGCCGGCGTCGGTCAGGTGACGCAGCTCCTCGATCTTGCCTTCCAGTTCGGCAATCGGCTTTTCGAATTCCAGGAACGTCTGCATGGCCTAGGAAGCGGAAACGGATGGGGCGGGCTACGGCAGGGATCGGGCTTGGTAGCACGCTCCATCCGCCTGCGCCATAGGGAAGGACACCGCAGGCGGCGCCATTCCGCCGGCCGGAACCGGCGGAATGGACCTGCGCCGGTCAGGTCCGGCGCATTCCCTCGGCCACCATGCCGTACAGGGCGACCCAGGCGCCCCGCACGTCGTCGGTGAACGCCGGACCCAGGTTGCGCTCCAGCGTCCACAGAAGCGCCTCGGCGACGGTGGCGTAATGCTCGTCCTGCACGCCATAGTCACGGTGGCGCGCCCCCAGCTCCCGCAGGGGCCCGGCCAGCGCCTCGGGCGCCTTCAGGGATCCCACCGCCAGACCGAGGGTGGCCATCAGCTTGCGCTGCTGTTCGGCCATGTCGCCCTTGAACAGCGGGCGCAGGCCGGGGTCCAGGGTAAACAGCCGGTCATAGAATTGTGCCGCCGCATCCTCCCGCACCGCCGCCACCTGCCGGAAACTGGCCTGCACGGCATCGATCTGCTCCGGAGTCATTGCTCTCTCTCCCTGTCGGTTCATCCATGGTTCAAGACACCCCGCATGTCCGGGGTCACGGACGGTGGAGATGACGAAGCAACCCGGGCGATGCAACACGGCACGACTCGGTGCATCCACCGCACCGCGCATCCTCGTCATTGCGACTTATTTGCAGACTGTGCCACAATGCCATGGCACCATTGGGGCTATTCCCGGGAACACCGCGTTGACCACCGACACCCTGAACCCGTCCCGCCCGTCCGCCGGCGGCTCCGTGCGCCGCCTGCTGCCCAGCGCCTGGACGGCGGTCACCCTGATCATCGCCATCCTGGTGGCCCTGCCCGTCCTGGTGGTGACCAGCCGCGTCTTCGTGCCCAGCGACGGCGTGTGGGGCCATCTGGCCGAGACCGTGCTGTGGGAGTATGTGGCCAACACCCTGCGCCTGGTGACCGGAGTCGGGCTGGGCACGCTGGTCATCGGGGTCGGCACGGCGTGGTTGGTCACCATGTGCCGCTTCCCCGGCAGCCGCACGCTGGAATGGGCGCTGCTGCTGCCCATGGCGGTGCCGGCGTACGTGATGGCGTACACCTACACCGACCTGCTGCAGTTCGTCGGCCCGGTGCAGACGGCCCTGCGCGACACCTTCGGCTGGACCCGCCGCGACTACTGGTTTCCCGACATCCGCACGGTGGAAGGGGCGGCGGTACTGATGACGCTGGTGCTGTACCCGTACGTGTACCTGCTGTCCCGAGCCGCGTTCCTGGAGCAGTCGGTGTGCGTGCTGGAGGTCAGCCGCACCCTGGGCCGCGGCCCCTGGCGCAGCTTCTTCACCGTCGCCCTGCCGCTGGCCCGTCCGGCCATCGTCGCCGGCCTGGCCCTGGCGCTGATGGAGGTGCTGGCCGACTTCGGGACGGTGCAGTACTTCGCCGTGAACACCTTCACCACCGGCATCTACCGCACCTGGTTCGCCATGGGCAACCCGGTGGCGGCTGCCCAGCTCGCGGCGACGCTGATGCTGTTCGTGCTGGTGCTGATCGTGCTGGAGCGCTGGTCGCGCCGGCAGGCCCGCTATCACCATACCACCACGCGCTACCGCACCCTGCCGACCCATCGGCTGACCGGCTGGCGGGCCGGGGCGGCGCTGGCCGCCTGCGCGACGCCGCTGCTGCTGGGCTTCGCGGTGCCGGCCGCCATCCTGCTGGACATGGCGGTCCGCGTCGGCGACGCCCGGCTGCGCGACACCTTCCTGGACCTGGCGGTCAACAGCTTCACTCTGGCGGCCCTGGCGGCCCTTCTGGCGGTGATGCTCGCCCTGGTGCTGGCCTATGGGCAGCGGCTGCACCCGTCGCCGCTGCTGAAGGGGGCGGTGCGCGTCGCCGCCATGGGGTACGCCGTGCCGGGGTCCGTGATCGCGGTCGGTGTCCTCATCCCCTTCGCCCGATTGGACAATGCGGTGGACGCGTTCATGCGCGCCAACTTCGGGGTGTCCACCGGCCTGGTGCTGAGCGGCACCATCGCGGCGGTGCTGTTCGCCTACCTCGTCCGTTTCCTGGCGGTGTCCCTCAACACCGTGGAGGCGAGCCTGGGCAAGATCCGCCCCACCATGGACCACGCGTCGCGGGTGCTGGGCCAGTCCGCCGGGCGCACGCTGGTGCGGGTGCACGCACCGATCATGACCGGCAGCCTGCTGACCGCGGCGCTGCTGGTGTTCGTGGACGTCATGAAGGAACTGCCGGCCACCATGATCGTGCGGCCCTTCAACTTCGACACGCTGGCCGTGCGCGCTTACACGCTGGCCTCCGACGAACGGCTGGCGGAGGCGGCGATGCCGGCCCTGGCCATTGTGGCGGTGGGCATCGTACCGGTGATGCTGCTCAGCCGCTCCATCCGCCGCACCCGGCCGGGGCAGGCGGGCTGACGGGGGACGAGGAGGACGCGGCGGGGATTGTTGCGGGACGGGCAACGCATTGGCGCGGCCCCGGTGGCTATCGCTTCCCGGTGGGAACGATTACCTCTGCCATCAGTCCCCCCGACCCGGAGCGTTCCCATGACCACCGCGCAGGCCACCCTCTCAGCCCCCCGCCCCGTGCTCGACGTCGCGGAGGGCATGGCCACCTCGGACGGCGCCGGCGTCAGTCTGATCCGGCTGATCGGCACGCAGCGGCTGCGCATGCTCGATCCCTTCCTGATGCTCGACTTCTTCGGCTCCGACGATCCCGGCGCCTACATCGCGGGCTTTCCGGAGCATCCCCATCGCGGCTTCGAGACGGTCACCTACATGCTGGCCGGGCGCATGCGCCACGCCGACAACCGCGGCCATTCCGGCGTCATCGAGACCGGCGGCGTGCAATGGATGACCGCCGGGCGCGGCATCCTGCATTCCGAGATGCCGGAGCAGACCGAAGGGCTGATGCACGGTTTCCAGCTCTGGATCAACCTGCCGGCACGGCTGAAAATGTGCGAGCCCGCCTACCAGGAGTTCCCCGCGCCGACCATCCCGGTGGAGACGCGGGACGGCGGCGTCACCGTCAAGGTCATCGCCGGGCGCACGGCGGCGGGCACCAGCGGGCCGATCCGCGCCGAGGCGACCGACGCGCGCTACGTCGACGTGGTGCTGCCGCCGGGCGCCGCCTTCGCCGAGCCGGTGCCGGAGGATCACAACGCCGTGGTGGTGGTCTACGAGGGCTCCGCCGACGTGGCCGGAACGCCGGTGACGGCGTTGAGCGCGGCCGTGCTGGGCGGTGCCGGCGACCACGCCGCCCTGACCGCCGGGCCGGGCGGCGCCCGTGTCCTGCTGCTGTCCGGCCGCCCCATCGGCGAGCCGGTGGCGTGGGGCGGCCCCGTGGTGATGAACACGCGCGAGGAGGTTCTGCAGGCCTACGACGACTTCCGCGCCGGCCGGTTCTGACACCGGAGCGGACCGCCGACGCAAAAAAGGGCGCGCCCTCCGCCGGGCGCGCCCCCTGGATGAACCGTGCCGTCCGGTGGCTTACTTCCAGCCGGCGCGGTCCATGACCTTCAACGCCTCGGCGTTGTTCTTGCCGTACACGGCGGCGTTCAGCTCGTCCTCCTTGAACGGGCCCCAGCCGGCCACGATGGGATGGACCTCGACGCCGGGCACCGCCGGGTACTCGTAGTTGCCCTCGGCGAAGACCTTCTGGGCGGCCGGGGTGGCCAGATACTCCAGGAACTTCACCGCCGCGTCCTTGTTCGGCGCGTTCTTCGCGACGCCGGCACCGGACACGTTGACGTGGGTGCCGCGATCACCCTGGTTGGGGAAGATGATCCCCAGCTTGCTCACGATCGCCTGGTCCTCCGGCTTCTGCGAAGCGGCGAGACGGCCGAAATAGTAGGTGTTGGAGACGGCGACGTCGCCCTCGCCGGCGGCCACGCCCTTGATCTGATCGGTGTCGCCGCCCTGCGGCTTGCGCGCCATGTTCTCGACCACGCCCCTGGCCCACTCCTCGGTCTTTTCCGGACCGTGGGCGGCGAGCATGGCGCCGGCCAGCGACTGGTTGTAGACGTTGGTGGAGGAACGCACCAGTACCCGCCCCTTCCACTCCGGCGCGGCCAGGTCCTCATAGCTCTTCAGCTTGGCCGGCTCCACCGCATCCTTGTTGTAGACCAGCACGCGGGCGCGCTTGGACAGGCCGAACCAGTGGCCCTCGGGCTCCCGCAGGTGGGCCGGGATCGCCTTCTCCAGCGCCTCCGACCGGATCGGCTGGAGAATTCCCGCCTCCTGGGCGCGCCACAGGCGGCCGGCGTCGACGGTGATCAGCACGTCGGCAGGGCTGTTGGCGGCCTCGCTGCGGATGCGCTCGATCAGCTCGTCGTCCTTGCCTTCGATCAGGTTGACCTTGATCCCGGTGTTCTTTTCGAACGTCTCGTAGAGCGTCTTGTCCACGTCGTAGTGCCGCGCGGAGTATACGTTCACCTCCGCGGCACCGGCGGCGCCGGCCGTCAGCAGCACGGCACCGAACGTGGCGGTCATCCAGCCGCGCGTTCCCTTGAACATCCCGCAAGTCTCCCGGATTTATTGGTTCACATGCAAATGCGAGCGGTTCGCACGCGGCACCTTGGCCGCCAACGCCGGCCCTGTCAAGCGCGATTGATTACCGTTCGCACACGCCGCCCGTTCCGCGACACCCCGTCGCCGGCACCACTGTTGCCGAACCGACGCAGCGCTGTGACCGTCATCCGACGCCGCATCCGCCCCTCGTCGATAAATTCCTGTTCCGCATGCAGATTTTGCTAAAAAGTTGGGCACTCCCGGGCGTTTTTCCGGCAACACTATGCTTGCGCCTATCCGTTCGGACGATATCATGCGGGCGGGAACAGCCCGAACGGACTGCATAAGGACCCGAACGATGCGCTGGATGCTTGTTGTGACGATGCTTGCCGGACTGTTGCCGGCGCTTGCGCCGGCGCCCGCCCGCGCCGTCGACCTGTCGAAATCCAGCGCCGAGTTCGGGCCCGAGGGGGCGTGGACGAACTCCTGCGAAATCGACCGGATGACGGACGCCAAGACGTGCCGCCTGCTGAACTACCGTCTGTTCGATGAAGGGGGCGAGGTCGGGTTCGTCGGGCTCAGCGTCATCCCCACGGGCAACGACTACCACCTGTTCCTGACCACCAGCCAGGGACTGATCGAAAACTGCGCCATCCGCGTCGACCGGCAGCCGCGCATCGAAACGCACATCGCCACCATCAACATGTGCATGTTCCCCAACTTCGTATCCGGCCGCATCGTCGATCAGTTCCGCAACGGCTCGACGGTGCTGGTGCGCGTCAACTTCCTGCGCGCCGGCCGGCGCGACATCGACTTCCCGCTGAACGGCTTCAGCCGCAATTTCGAAGAGATGCTGCGCAATCTTCAGTAACGGCGTTCAGCCCTGCGCTCATCGCTCGCCACCCATGCCGCCTGCGCCGGCCGCCCGGGCGGGTGCCGGGACCGGGCTTGAATTGACGCTGTGCGGGTCGGTCACTACGTTTGCCATGCAGGAAAGCGGCGCTCCTTCCCCGCCAAGGGGGAGGAGCGTTCCGCCGCGTCCGCGCCGCAATGAGAACAACCCGCAGCGGCGCCCCCTGACCGTGCCAGCCAACCCGCCTCGGAGAAAGGACCCGCGATGACCGAGACCCATCGTCCCCGCCCTGTCGTTCTGTGCGTCCTGGACGGCTGGGGCTACCGGGAGGAGCGTGCGGACAACGCCGTCGCCCTGGCCGACACCCCCACCTTCGACCGGCTGTGGGGCAACGAGCCGCACGCCTTCCTGGAGGCCAGCGAGGAGGAGGTCGGGCTGCCCAAGGGGCAGATGGGCAACTCCGAAGTCGGCCACATGAACCTGGGTGCCGGCCGCGTGGTCATGCAGGATCTGGTCATGATCGACCACGCCATCGTCGAGGGCGAACTGGAGCGCAACAAGGCCGTCGGCGACCTGATCGCGACGCTGCACCGCACCGGCGGGCGTTGCCACCTGATGGGGCTGCTGTCACCCGGCGGCGTCCATTCCCACCAGGACCATATGGCGGCGCTGGCCGCCGTCCTGGCGCGCGAGGGCATTCCGGTCGAGGTGCACGCCTTCACCGACGGGCGCGACGTTCCGCCGCAGTCGGCGCGCGACCAGGTGGCCGAGTTCATGGCCGACGTGCACGAGCTGGCCGGCGTGTCCGTCGCCACGGTCATCGGCCGCTATTACGCCATGGACCGCGACAAGCGGTGGGATCGCGTCGCCCGCGCCTACGCCGCCATCGCCCATGGCGAGGGAGAGCGGGCCGCCGACCCCATCGCCGCCATCGACCGGAGCTACGCCGCCGGCACCCATGACGAGTTCATCCTGCCCACCGTCATCAACGGCTACCGGGGCATGAAGGATGGCGACGCCGTGTTGATGGCCAACTTCCGCGCCGACCGCGCCCGGGAGATCCTGGCCGCTTTCGTCGACGCCGACTTCGCCGGCTTCGACCGCGGCACGCCGCCCGCACTCGCCTCGGTCACCGGCATGGTCGAGTATTCCGCCGACCTGGCGGCGCGCATGTCGACCATCTTTCCGCCGAAATCTCTCACCAGGGTGCTGGGCGAAGTGGTGTCCGAGGCCGGGCTGACGCAGTTGCGCATCGCAGAGACCGAGAAGTATCCGCACGTCACCTTCTTCTTCAACGGTGGCGAGGAGCGGCAGTATCCGGGCGAGGATCGCATCCTCGTGCCCTCGCCCAAGGTCGCGACCTACGACCTGCAGCCGGAGATGTCGGCGGCCGAGGTCACCGACAAGGTGGTCGCCGCCGTCGACGGCGGCACCTATGATCTGGTGGTCATCAACTACGCCAACCCCGACATGGTCGGACACAGCGGCAAGCTGGACGCCGCCATCAAGGCGGTGGAGACGGTCGACCGCTGCGTCGCCCGGCTGGAGGAGGCGGTGCGCCGGCAGGGCGGCACCATCCTGCTGACCGCCGATCACGGCAACTGCGAGATGATGAAGGACCCGGAGACCGGCGGGCCGCACACCGCCCACACCCTGGACAAGGTGCCGCTGGTGCTGATCAACGGCCCGGCCGGTGCGCGCATCCGCAGCGGCCGCCTGGCCGACGTGGCGCCCACCATCCTGGACCTGATGGGGCTGCCCAAGCCGGCGGAGATGACCGGCTCCAGCCTGCTGGACGGCACGCAAGCCCGCGCCGCGGCGGAATAGGGATGGCACAGGCGGGCCGCGGCGACCCTCACGGGCGTGCCCGCCACCGGGCGGCGTGGCCCCTGCTGCCCGTCCCGTCGGTGCTGGCCACCCTGCCGGTGCTGGCGGTTCTGGCCGCCGCCCCGGCCGGCGCGGCCCCGGAGGACGCCCCCGACCGGGCGCTGATGCGGGTGGAGCAGGAGATCGAGGCGGACGCGGCGCGCCGGCGCTTCCTCGACCGCCAGTCCGAGGCGATCGAGGCCGAGTTGGAGGAGTTGCGGCGCACCCTCGTGGCGCTGGCCGACGAGGCCCGCACCCGCGAGGGTGAACTGTCGGAGCTGGAAGAGTCGCTGCAGGCCCTGGAGGACGAGGAGCGCGACCGCGCCGACCGGCTGGACATGGAGCGCCAGCAGATCGCCCGTCTGCTGGCCGCCCTGCAACGGCTGTCCCGGATTCCGCCGGAGGTCGCCATCGCCCGGCCCGACGGGCCGGTGGACACCCTGCGCTCCGCCCTCATGCTGCGCGATGCGGTGCCGGTGCTGCGCGCCCGCGCCGATGCCCTGGCCGGTGCGCTGCGCCGGCTTGCCGACGTGCGCGAGCGGCTGGAGGAACAGCGGACCCACGCCCGCGCCGCCCGCGATGCGCTGGCCGGACGGCGCGCCGAGATCGCCCGCCTGGTGTCCCGCCGCGAGGAGTTGTCGCGCCGCACCGAGGAGGAGCGCCGGGAGGTCGCCCGGCGCATGGAGCGCCTGAGCGTCCAGGCCGGCGACCTGCGCCAGCTCATGGACCGGGTGGAGGCGGAGCGGCGCGCCGCCATGGAGGCCGCCGCCCGCCGCGAGGCCGAACGGCTGACCGCCGAGCGCCGCGCCGCCGAAGCGGCGGAACGGGCCGCCGCGGCCCGCCGCCTCGCCGAAGCGGCCGAGGACAAGCGCCGGCGCGAGGCGGACGCCAAAGCCGCCGAAGCGGCGGCGGTCGAACGCAGAGCCGCCGAAGCGGCGGCGGTCGAACGCAGGGCTGCCGAGACGGCAGCCGCGGACCTCAGAGCTGCCGAATCCCGCGCGGCGGTTGCAACCGCGCCCGCCGCACCCGATCTACCGCCCGCGACCCTGTCGGCGGGGGGCCTGCGCCAGCCGGTGGGCGGGCCGGTGGTCACCCGCTACGGCGAGGCCGACCGCTACGGATCGCCCAGCCGCGGTCTGACCATCCGCGCCCGTGCCGGGTCCGCGGTGGTCGCCCCGTCGGCCGGTGTGGTGATGTTCGCGGGTCCGTTCCGCAACTACGGGCAAATCTTGATCGTCGAACACGGCAATGGATATCATAGTCTGATTGCCGGACTTGGCCGGATCGACACCGCCGTCGGGAACAAAGTGGCGGCCGGGGAACCGATTGGTCTGGTGCCGGGGGCCGGCGATGACGCCCCGGAATTGTATTACGAGCTGCGAAGACACGGCCAGCCCATCAATCCGCAGCGCGGCTTCGGCGCTCCGGAGGGGAAAGGACAAGGGTAGATGAGCATGATGAAGCGTGCGGCCGCCGCTGCGGCGCTGGTGTTCCTGGGAGCGGGCATCGCCACGGTCACGGCCGAGACGAACACGTCGGAAACCTACCGGCAGCTTAACCTGTTCGGCGACGTGTTCGAACGCGTGCGGGCCGAATATGTGGAGCAGGTCACCGACGAACAGCTCGTCGAGGCCGCCATCAACGGCATGCTGACCGCCCTGGACCCCCATTCCAGCTACCTGAACCGCAAGAGTTTCCAGGACATGCAGGTGCAGACCCGCGGCGAGTTCGGCGGGCTGGGCATCGAGGTGACCATGGAGAACGGCCTGATCAAGGTCGTGTCGCCCATCGACGACACCCCGGCCTTCCGCGCCGGACTGCAGCCCGGCGACCTGCTGACCCACCTGGACGGCGAGGCCATCGTCGGCCTGTCCCTGAACGAGGCGGTGGACAAGATGCGCGGCCCGGTGGGCACCGACATCAAGGTCACCGTGCGCCGCGGCGAGACCGGCGAGCCGTTCGAGGTGACCCTGACCCGCGCCGTCATCAAGGTGCAGTCGGTGCGCCACCGCGCCGAGGGGGAGTTCGGCTACGTCCGCATCACCTCGTTCAACGAGCAGACCCAGGCCGGCCTGGAGCGCGCCATCGGCGCCCTTCAGCAGGAACTGGGCGACCGCATGAAGGGCCTGGTGCTGGACCTGCGCAACAACCCCGGCGGTCTGCTGGATCAGGCGGTGTCGGTGTCCGACACCTTCCTGGAGAAGGGGGAGATCGTCTCCACCCGCGGCCGCAAGTCCGAGGACGGCACCCGCTACAACGCCAAGCCCGGCGACATGGCCAAGGGCCTGCCCATGGTGGTGCTGGTCAACGGCGGCTCCGCCTCGGCGTCGGAGATCGTGGCCGGCGCCCTGCAGGACCATCGCCGCGCCATCGTTCTGGGCACCCAGACCTTCGGCAAGGGCTCGGTCCAGACCATCATCCCGCTGCCCGGGCACGGCGCCATGCGGCTGACCACGGCGCGCTACTACACGCCGTCGGGCCGCTCCATCCAGCAGCTCGGCGTCGCCCCCGACATCGAGGTGCATCCGGCCCGCGTGGAGGAGATCGCCGAGGCCGCCCGCCGCCGCGAGTCGGATCTGCGCCATTCCCTGACCAACGACAACGGCCGACCCGCCACGGCTCCGCGGCCGGCCCCCGGCGCCCCGGCCGCGCCCGGCGCCACCGGCCCCGGCACCATGGCGCCGCCCGCCAACGGCGCGCCGCCGGCGAACGGTGCGCCGGCCAACGGTGAGGACGCGGCCAACGACAACGCCGAGCCGCCGTTCGACTACCAGCTCGCGCGCGCTCTGGACCTGCTGCGCGGGGTGGCGCTGTTTCAGGCGCGCGCCGCCACCAACTGAGGACGGCGCCAGCCCGGCAACCGGACACCGCACGTGAACGCCACCGCCATACTGGGCCGCCTGAAGGCGAAGGGATTGCCACGCCTGCCGTGGCCCCGGCGCCGGACGGGATCGCCGTCGGCCGGCACCGGCCGGCGGCGGCCCGGTGCCCTGGCGGTCGCCTGGAGCCTGCTGGGGCTGGGCGTCGCGGGTGTGGGGGGCTGGCTGATGGCCAACGCCGACCACACCACCGGCACCCGCGCCGGCGCCATCCCCCACAGCACGGTGGCGGTGATCGGCGGCGCACCGCCGGCGGAATCCGCCCCCGCACCGCCACCACCGGTGGCGGCAGCCGCGCCGGCGGAGCCGCCGGCCGCTACCGCCCCTGCACCGGCCCCGGTATCGCCCGCGGCACCGCCCGTTCCGACCGCAGCCCCGGTCCCGGCGCCGCCGCCGGCCGCGGCGCCGGTCCCGGCGGCTCCGGACGCGCGCCTTGCGCTCGCCCCCGCCCCCTTCCCCGGCCTCGTCGAGGACACGCGCAACGGGCCGCTGCCGCGCATCGGCGACAACGGGGTCAAACCGTGGCAGGCGTACGCCCGCCCCTTCCCGGTCGGCGACAAACGGCCGCGCATCGCGCTGATCCTGGCGGACATGGGCGTGTCCGGGGTGACCACGGGCAACGCCCTGCAACGGCTGCCGGGCGCCGTGAGCCTGGCCTTCGTCCCCTATGGGGAGCGGTTGGACACCTGGATCGAGAACGCCCGCGCCGCCGGCCACGAGATCCTGCTGTCGCTGCCCATGGAGCCCGAGGGATTCCCGCGCAACGACCCCGGCCCCAACGCCCTGCTCGGCGGTCTGACGGCCGAGCGCAACACGGAACGGCTGCTGTGGTCCCTGTCGCGAGCGGTGGGCTACGTGGGGATCACCAGCAGCAGCGGCGGCAAGTTCACCGCCAACGCCGGCGCCATGAAGCCGGTGATCGACACGCTGCGGGCGCGCGGTCTGCTCTACATTGACCCCGGCACGGCGCAGCGCAGCCAGGGGCCGGCTCTGGCGGCGGAGGCCGACGTGCCCCACGGGCGCGTCGACCGGTTCATCGACCGCGACCTGTCGCGCGGCGCCATCGATGATCAACTGAAGGAACTGGAACGGATCGCCACCGCCAGGGGAGCGGCCATCGGCATCGGCCTCCCCTACCCCAGCACGATCGAACGGGTCGCCCTGTGGGCGACCGGTCTGGCCGACCGCGGCATCGTGCTGGCCCCCGTCTCGGCGGTGGTCAACATGCAGAGAGGCCCTGGCGGATGAGCGGCGGCAACAAGAAGAAACGCAAGGACGCACCGGCGACGATCAACCGGGAGGCCCTGCCCTACCGGCCCTGCGTCGGGGTGATGCTGTTGAACCCGCGCGGGCAGGTGTTCGTCGCCCGCCGCATCGACACCCGCGATGCCTGGCAGATGCCCCAGGGCGGCATCGACGAGGGCGAAACGGTGCATCAGGCCGCCCTGCGCGAGCTGAAGGAGGAGATCGGCACCGACCGCGCCGAGATCGTCGCGCAGACGCGGCAAACCCTGCGCTACGACCTGCCCGACCATCTGCTGGGCAAGGTGTGGAAGGGCCGCTGGCGGGGCCAGGAACAGGTGTGGGTGGCCGCCCGCTTCACAGGCACCGACGCCGACATCGATCTGGCGACCGAGCATCCGGAGTTCGACGCCTGGCAATGGGTCGATGCCGATGCCCTGGTCCGCCTGATCGTGCCCTTCAAGCGGGACGTTTACGAAGCGGTGCTGAAGGAGTTCGCACCGGTGCTGGAGGAGTCCCGGGTCGACTGAGGCTGCTGTCCGCCCCGCGGGCGGGCCGGCAGCCTCATACGGTCACATCATGCCCCGGCGCGCGCCAGCCGCCGGGAGCGGTTCTCCAGGTACCACCACGCCGCCCGGGTCGCCAGATTGAAGGTGACGGTGTGGGGTTTCAGGCCGCAGGCCTTGAAGATCATGGCGATGCCGCGGTCCAGGTGCTTGGGCCGGTAGCAGCCATAGGCGCGCCGCATGTAGGCGGCGCTGTAGGCCTTGCGCTCGTAGGGCGCATCCTCCGGCGCGTTGGCGGCGTAGTAGGCGTAGGCCAGTTCGTCGTCCTCGGTCTCGCCGATGCGCGACAGCGCCACCCAGACCCGCCGCGCCTTGGACAGGCGCTCCTTATCCAGATAGCGCTTGGCGTGGATGTAGAAGATCTTGTAGTGGCGCAACTCGTCGGCGGCGATCTGGCGGCAGATCTCCTTCAGCACCGGCTCGTCGGTGGAATCGCCGATGGCGGCGTAATAGGAGCTGGTGCCCGTCTCCACCATGCAGCGGGCGATCAGTTCGCCGCTGCGCGAGCCGCGCACGGAAGCGTTCAGGTCGATCGGTACGCGGTAGCCGGCGCGGAAGCGGGCGACGGCGCGGTCGAAATCGAACTCCGGATCCACCAGTGACGCCCACTTGCCCAGAGCCCGGCCGTGCTGCACCTCTTCCACGGCCCACTCGCGGGCGACCTCCTGAAACTCCGGGTCGTCGTGGAACACGTTGCAGAGGTACGCGGTGTAGTCGTCCGCGTTGAACTCGACCAGGGCGGCGGCCTTGATCAGCGGCAGGAGGTCATGATCGACCTTGCCGTGATCGATGCGGTCCCACGGGAGGTCCTCGTAGTTCCAATGCAGTTGCGCCATGTCCGTCCAGCACTCCCGTCCCGAAACGACGGCGCGCCCCACGAAGGAGGCGCGCAATTCCGGCAACTATGTATGCCCGGCTTCCCGCAATGCAACGGCAACGCCCAACCGTCAGCTATGCAATGCGGAAAACGCAGGACGTCAGTGGGCCGGGGCTCCCGCCGCGACGGCATCCAGCCGGGCGCGGGCCACGGCCAGCTTCGCCTCCACCTCGGCGCGCTCGCCGTCGCTCTTGGCGTCGGCCAGGTCCTCGGAGAGGTTGGCGATTTCCTGCTCGGTCCCGGCACGGTCGATCTGGGCCACGGGCTGGGCCTGCTCGGCCAGCACCGTGCAGCGGGTTCCGGTCACCTCGGCGAAGCCGCCGGCGACGAACACCCGGTCGACCACCCGGTCGCCCTCGTAGATGTCGATGACGCCCGGCCGCACCATGGAGATCATGGGCGCGTGGCCGGCCAGCACACCGAAGTCGCCTTCGCTGCCGGGAACCACCACCATGTCCACCGGCTGCGCGTTCAGCAGCTTCTCCGGGGAAACCAGTTCGAATTCGACTTTATCGGCCATCGGTGTCCTGCCCCTTCAACCGATCCCCCGCCCGTCACCGGGCGGGGGGCGGCGTGTGCGCTGTGGTGCCTTGAGACGCGGGCGGCCCGAGGGAGTCCGGCCGCCCCGTCCGATCAGGCAGCCTCGTTCGCCATCTTCTTAGCCTTGGCAACGGCCTCGTCGATGGTGCCGACCATGTAGAAGGCGGCCTCCGGCAGATGGTCGTAGTCGCCGTTCACGATGCCCTTGAAGCCGCGGATCGTCTCCTCCAGAGACACCAGCACGCCCGGCGTGCCGGTGAACACCTCGGCGACGTGGAACGGCTGCGACAGGAAGCGCTGGATCTTGCGGGCACGGGCGACGACCAGCTTGTCGTCTTCCGACAGCTCGTCCATGCCCAGGATCGCGATGATGTCCTGGAGCGACTTGTAGGTCTGCAGGACACGCTGCACGTCGCGGGCCACCTGGTAGTGCTCCTCACCGACGACGCGCGGGTCGAGGATGCGCGAGGTGGAGTCGAGCGGGTCCACGGCCGGGTAGATGCCCAGCTCGGCGATCTGGCGCGACAGCACCGTCGTGGCGTCCAGGTGGGCGAAGGAAGTGGCCGGGGCCGGGTCGGTCAGGTCGTCGGCGGGCACGTAGATGGCCTGCACCGAGGTGATCGAGCCCTTCTTGGTGGTGGTGATGCGCTCCTGCAGGGCGCCCATGTCGGTGGCCAGCGTCGGCTGGTAGCCCACCGCCGAGGGGATGCGGCCGAGCAGCGCCGACACCTCGGAGCCCGCCTGTGTGAAGCGGAAGATGTTGTCCACGAAGAACAGCACGTCCTGGCCTTCCTCGTCGCGGAAGTACTCCGCAACCGACAGACCGGTCAGGGCGACGCGGGCGCGGGCACCCGGCGGCTCGTTCATCTGGCCGTACACCAGCGCCACCTTCGAGCCCGGACCGTCGAGCTTGATGACGCCCGATTCGATCATCTCGTGGTAGAGGTCGTTGCCCTCACGGGTGCGCTCGCCGACGCCGGCGAACACGGAGTAGCCGCCGTGCGCCTTGGCGACGTTGTTGATCAGCTCCATGATCAGCACGGTCTTGCCGACGCCGGCGCCGCCGAACAGGCCGATCTTACCGCCCTTGGCGTAGGGGGCCAGCAGGTCCACCACCTTGATGCCGGTGACCAGCACCTCGGCTTCCGTCGACTGGTCGACGAACTCCGGCGCCGCCTTGTGGATCGGGGCGGTGCTCTTGTTGCCGATGGGGCCGCGCTCGTCGATGGGCTCGCCGATCACGTTGATGATGCGGCCCAGCGTCTCGGGGCCCACCGGGATAGAGATCGGGGCGCCGGTGTCCACCACCTCCTGACCGCGGACGAGGCCGTCGGTGGAGTCCATGGCGATGGTGCGCACGGTGTTCTCGCCCAGGTGCTGGGCGACTTCGAGCACCAGGGTCTTGCCCTCGTTCTGGGTGTGGAGCGCGTTCAGGATCGCCGGCAGATCGCCTTCGAACTGCACGTCGACTACGGCGCCCAGCACCTGCGTGATGCGGCCGACGGCGTTGGTCGAAGCCGGGGCCTCGGTCTTCTTAGCCATGGGGTAAAGCTCCCTCGGAACTCGAAAATGTCAAACAAACCGTTCGATCGGCCGTACGTCAGATCGCCTCGGCGCCGGAGATGATCTCGATCAGCTCCTTGGTGATGTACGCCTGGCGCGTCCGGTTGTAGGTCAGCGTCAGGCGGTTGATCATGTCGCCGGCGTTGCGGGTGGCGTTGTCCATCGCGGTCATCCGCGCGCCCTGCTCGGAGGCGGCGCTCTCCAGCAGCGCGCGGTAGATCTGGATGGACAGGTTGCGCGGCAGCAGCTCGGCGAGGATCTGCTCCTCCTCAGGCTCGAACTCGTAGACCGCCGCCGGCTCGGCCGACGCCGCCTCGGTGGCAGCACCCGCCTCGACGGCGAAGGGCACGATCTGCTGCAGCGTCACGACCTGCGAGATCGCCGACTTGAACTTGTTGTAGATGACGGTGCAGACGTCGAACTCGCCGGCCTCGTACATCTCGTTGATACGGCGCGCGATGCCGTCGGCGTCGGCGAACGACAGCTTGCGGCGGCCGATCTCCTCGTACGTCTCGACGATCAGCGACGCATAGTCGCGGCGGATCTGGTCGCGCCCCTTGCGGCCGACGGTCATGACCTTGACCGTCTTGCCCTCGGCCAGCAGGCGCTGGATGGTGCGCCGCGCTTCGCGGACGATGGAGCCGTTGAAGGCGCCGCACAGGCCGCGGTCGGAGGTGATGACCAGCAGGAGCTGCACCTGGTCGGAACCGGTGCCCGTCATCATCTTCGGGCCGGTCCCGTTGGCTTGCACGTTGCCGGCCAGCGAGGCCAGCATGCGGCCCATGCGCTCGGCGTAGGGACGCGCCGCCTCGGCCTGCTCCTGCGCGCGGCGCAACTTGGAGGCGGCGACCATCTTCATGGCCGACGTGATCTTCTGCGTCGACTTGACGCTGGCGATCCGGTTTTTGAGGTCCTTGAGGCTAGGCATGCCGGCCCTTTATCCCGCAAGAGTTCTGCAAACCGGCGCCCGGGGCCTCACGGCTCCGGGCGCGACGGCGTCGGTCAGACGAACACCTTGGCGAAGGTGTCGAGGAAGGCCTTCAGGCGCTCCTCGGTCGCCGGGGTGATCTGCTTCTCGTTGCGGATGGTGGCCAGGATGTCGGCCCCCTTCGCGCGGACCTCGTCCAGGAGCTTCTTCTCGAACCGGGTGACGTCCTCGACGCGAACCTTGTCGAGATAGCCCTTCACGCCCGCGAAGATGGAGACGACCTGCTCCTCGACCGGCAGGGGCTGGTACTGGCCCTGCTTCAGCAGCTCGGTCAGGCGCGCGCCGCGGGCCAGCAGGCGCTGGGTGGCGGCGTCGAGGTCCGAGGCGAACTGGGCGAAGGCAGCCATCTCGCGGTACTGGGCCAGCTCCAGCTTGATCGAGCCGGCGACCTGCTTCATCGCCTTGATCTGGGCGGCGGAGCCGACGCGGCTGACCGAGAGGCCGACGTTGATGGCGGGGCGGATGCCCTTATAGAACAGCGCCGTCTCGAGGAAGATCTGGCCGTCGGTGATCGAGATCACGTTGGTCGGAATGTACGCGGACACGTCGCCGGCCTGCGTCTCGATGACCGGCAGAGCGGTGAGCGAACCGGCGCCGTTGGCGTCGTTCATCTTCGCCGCGCGCTCCAGCAGGCGCGAGTGCAGATAGAACACGTCGCCGGGGTAGGCTTCGCGGCCCGGCGGGCGGCGCAGCAGCAGGGACATCTGGCGGTAGGCGACGGCCTGCTTCGACAGATCGTCATAGACGATCAGGGCGTGCATGCCGTTGTCGCGGAAGTACTCGCCCATCGTGCAGCCGGTGTAGGGCGCCAGGAACTGCAGAGGCGCCGGCTCGGACGCGGTGGCGGCGACGACGATGGAGTATTCCATCGCGCCGGCATCCTCCAGCGCCTTGACGATCTGCGCGACGGTGGAGCGCTTCTGACCCACGGCGACGTAGATGCAGTAGAGCTTCTTGGACTCGTCGTCGCCCTGGTTGATCGGCTTCTGGTTGATGAAGGTGTCGAGCACCACCGCGGTCTTGCCGGTCTGGCGGTCACCGATGATCAGCTCGCGCTGGCCGCGGCCGACCGGCACCAGGCTGTCGATGGCCTTCAGGCCGGTCTGCATCGGCTCGTGCACCGACTTGCGCGGGATGATGCCGGGGGCCTTCACCTCGACGCGCTTGCGCTCCACGTCGACCAGCGGGCCCTTGCCGTCGATCGGGTTGCCCAGGCCGTCCACCACTCGGCCCAGCAGGCCGCGGCCGACGGGGACGTCGACGATGGAGCCGGTGCGCTTGACGGTGTCGCCTTCCTTGATGCCGCGGTCGTCGCCGAAGATCACGACGCCGACGTTGTCGGTCTCGAGGTTCAGCGCCATGCCCTTCAGGCCGCCGGGGAACTCCACCATCTCGCCGGCGCGCACGTTGTCGAGGCCGTGCACGCGGGCCACGCCGTCGCCGACCGAGAGAACCTGGCCGACCTCGGCGACGTCCGCCTCGGTCCCGAAATTCGCGATCTGCTGCTTGAGGATCGCAGAGATTTCTGCGGCGCGGATATCCATCAGACTGTTCCCCCTGAGGCCTTCATGGCGAGTTGCAACTTGTCGAGCTTCGTGCGCACCGAGGTGTCGACCATGCGCGAGCCGAACCGGACGATCATGCCGCCGATCAGCGCCGGATCGACGGTCACGTTCACCGCCACCTTGGCACCGGCCGTCTTGCGCAGGGCGTCGGTCACCGCCTGGACCTGGGCATCCGACAGCGGACGCGCGGAGGTCACCTGCGCGGTGGTCTCACCGCGGCGGCGGGCCAGCTCGGCCAGATAGCCGTCGATCATCCCGGACAGCGCGAACAGCCGGCGGCTTTTGGCCACCAGCCCGACGAAGCGCTTCGTGAGGTCCGACACGCCGGCCCGATCCAGAACCGCGGCCATGGCGCGGCCCTGGTCGGCCCGGCTGATCACGGGGCTTTGGACGAGGCGGCGGAGGTCGGCGCTCTCGGCCAGGATTTGTTTCAGGTTGGTCAGATCGCTCGCAACCTGATCCAACGCCTTGCTTTCGTCCGCAAGCTCGAACAGCGCCGTGGAGTAGCGCGTCGCGAGTTCGGATACGCCTGTACCTTCGGATGCCACCTGATCCCTCGAATTGAGTTCGGTAGACGGTGAGTTTTCAGGGCCTTAGGAAGCGGGTTACCCCGGCCGCGGCGACCCCGGCCGCGAAAGCGAGCGGTCCAATATCACAGGATTAGCGGAGGCGCAACCGAGTCTGGACAACCGGCGTGCGGCGTTTGCGCCGCCGTTGCGAAATCATGCATCGATCCAATGACTTCGCCGGATTCACCGGGAACGGGATCGCAGCGGTTCCTGCCGGCGGCGGAGGCGCGGCAAAGCGTCCCGCGCCCTGTGATCTCGCGGGGATCGGGGTACATTTTTAACGGGCAGTTAACCGCCTGCGCACCACCGTCCGGTTTTCCGATCGCCTGAACCGCAGAGACCCCATGACCGTTGTCGCCTTCTCCGCCGCGCGCTTCACCCCCGCCGACCTTGCCGCGTTCGACGAGGTCGCCGGACCCAAGCTGCGCCAGGGCCATTGGGCGGGCGTGATGCGCGAATCCGGCCGCGACTTCGACCGGCTGCTGGTGATGCTCCCCGGCGTCGACCGGCCGGTGTTCCGCTTCGAGCGGGACCGGGCCGGCTCCTATCATCTGCACTTCCACGACCGGTCCGGCTGGTACGGGATCGGCAGCGGTGCCAGCGCTGTCGACTGCCTGTCCATCTGGCGCCCGCGCCGGGCGCGCCAGCGCACCGCACAGGCGGTATGACGCCGCCGGCGCTCCCGAGTCGGCGCGCCGGCACCCGAGTCCTTACAGGAAACTATAAGGATCCACGTCCACCTGCACCCGCACGGCGTTGGGGATCTCCACCCGCTCCAGCCAGCCGGCGATGAGGGGCTGCACGGCGGTGCCGCGCGGCGCCTTCAGCAGCAGGCGGCGACGGTGGCGCCCCCGCAGCAGGGCGAGCGGCGCCGGCGCCGGCCCCAGCACCGCCACCGTGTCGCTGCGCGGCGCCGCCCGGCCCAGCGCCATGGCGGTGCGGTCGACCAGGCTCTCGTCCTCTCCCGACACGATCAGCGCCGCCAGCCGGCCGAAGGGCGGCATCGCCGCCTCCAGCCGCATCTCCGCCTCCAGGGCGTAGAAGCCGTCGCGGTCGCCGGCGGCCAGCGCCTGCATCACCGGGTGTTCGGGCATGTAGGTTTGCAGGTAGACCATGCCCGGCCGCTCCCCCCGTCCCGCCCGCCCGGCCACCTGGTGGAGGAGCTGGTAGGTTCGCTCCGCCGCCCGCAGATCGCCGCCGGCCAGACCCAGGTCGGCGTCCACCACGCCGACCAGCGTCAGCATGGGGAAATGGTGGCCCTTGGCCATGACCTGCGTGCCGATGACGATGTCCAGCTCGTGCGCCGCGATCCTGCCGATCATCTCCTGCACCGCGCGCGGACCGAACAGGGTGTCGGAGGCCATGATGGCGGCGCGCGCGTCGGGGAACAGGTGGGCCACCTCCTCGGCGATGCGCTCCACGCCGGGGCCGCAGGCGGCCAGCGAACCGCTGTCGCCGCACTCCGGGCAGGTGTCGGGCAAGGGCTGCGACAGGCCGCAGTGGTGGCATTGCAGCTTGCGCGCCAGCCGGTGCTCGACCAGCCAGGCGGTGCAGTTGGGGCAGCGCAGCCGGTGGCCGCAGGTGCGGCACAGGGTCAGCGGGGCGTAGCCGCGTCGGTTGAGGAACAGCATCGCCTGTTCCCCCTCCGCCAGGGTGTCGGTCAACGCCCGGCGCAGCTCGGGGGCCAGCCACTGGCGCGGCGGCGGGCGGTCGACGCGCAGATCGATCAGCTTCACGTCCGGCAGCACCGCCCCGCCGTGGCGGGCCGGCAGGACGATGCGCGCGTAGCGCCCGCTGTCGGCGTTGACCTTGGTCTCCAGGGCCGGGGTGGCGGAGGCCAGCACGACGGGCACGCCGCCCAGGTGGGCGCGCGCCACCGCCATGTCGCGGGCGTGGTAGATGGCGCCGTCCTCCTGCTTGTAGGCGGAGTCGTGCTCCTCGTCGACGACGATCAGGCCCAGGTCGCGGAAGGGCAGGAACAGGGCGGAACGGGCACCGACCACCACCGGCACTTCGCCCAGCGCCACTGCCCGCCAGGTGTCGCGCCGTGCCGTGCCGGTGAGGTCGGAGTGCCATTCGGCGGGCGGCGCGCCGAACCGCCTTGCGAAGCGGTCCAGCCACTGCGCCGACAGCGCGATTTCCGGCAGCAGCACCAGCACCTGCCGCCCCGCCTTCAGGCAGGCGGCGATGCCCTCGTAGTAGACCTCGGTCTTGCCCGACCCGGTGACCCCGTCCAGCAGCACGGCGGCGTAGCGGTGCGCCTCCACCGCGGCGCGCAGGGTGTCGGCCGCAGCGCCCTGATCGGCCGACAGGGCCGGTCCGGGGCGGTGGCAGTCGGGCCGCGCCGGGGCACGCGCGGGGGTCTGCAACTCCGGCTCCAGCAGCCCGGCCTCGGCCAGGCCGCGGACCACCGAAACACCGCAGGCCGCCTCCTGCGCCAGGTCACCCGCCGTGCGCGGCGGGCCGTCGGCCAGCAGGTCGAGAATACGCCGGCGCGCCGGCGTCATCCTGACGTCGGCCGGCGGCTCGGCTGCGGCGCGCCGGTAGACCAGCAGCGGCCGCGGCGGCTCCAGCGCCGCCGGGACGCTGAGGGCCATCTTCAGGACCATGCCCGGCAGCGTCATGGTGTAGGCGGCCACCCACTCCACGAAGCGGCGCTCCACCTCCGGCATGGGCGGCAGGTCGAAGCGGCGGACCACCGGCTTCAGCCGGGCGGCATCCACCGCCCCCGTCCCGTCCCCCCACACCACGCCGATGATGCGCCGCGGCCCCAGCGGCACCTCCACATAGTCGCCGGGCACCGGGTCCATGCCGGGCGGCACGCGGTAATCGTAGGGTTCGCGCAACGGCAGGGGCAGCAGCACGGACACCCGGCGCACCGCGCCGGCGGGCTCCGCCGGGGTGGAACTGGCAAGGCGCGCGTTCATACGGTAGACTGCCCCCGGCCGACGATCCCCGCGCCGCCTGCGCCACGGTGCGGGGACGGCCGACCGGGACACATCGCACAGCTTGGAATTGGACCCGCCATCATGAAGTTCTTCGTCGACACCGCCGACATCGCGGAGATTCGCGACCTCGCCGACACCGGCTTGTTGGACGGTGTTACCACCAACCCCTCCCTGGTGGCCAAGAGCGGCCGCAAGTTCCTCGATCTCGTGGCGGAGATCTGCGAGGTCGTCAACGGTCCGGTGAGCGCCGAGGTGGCCGCCACCGATTTCGAGACCATGCTGGCGGAAGGCCGCCACATCTCGAAGATCTCCCAGCGCATCGCCGTGAAGGTGCCCCTGACGCCGGCCGGCCTCAAGGTGTGCAAGATCCTGTCGAGCGAAGGCCACATGGTCAACGTCACCCTGTGCTTCTCGCCGGCGCAGGCCATCCTGGCCGCCAAGGCCGGCGCCACCTTCGTGTCGCCCTTCGTCGGCCGGCTCGACGACGTGGGCCAGGACGGCATGGGCATCATCGCCGACATCTGCGAGATCTACCGCAACTATTCCCATTTCCGCACCGAGGTGCTGGTCGCCTCGATCCGCAACCCCATGCACATCGTCAAGGCCGCGCGCCTGGGCGCCCATGTGGTGACGGCGCCGCCGGCGGTGCTGAAGCAGCTCTTCAACCACCCGCTGACCGAGAAGGGTCTCGCCCAGTTCGTCGAGGACTGGAAGAAGACCGGGCAGACCATCCTCTGACGCACTGAAGGACCCGCGCGACCATGGCCCCGGAACCCGGATCCAACCGCACGACGCCGGACACCCTCACCCCCGAGGCGGTCTGCGCGTACCTGCGCGCGAACCCGGACTTCCTGGTCCGGAACGCCGAGCTGGTGCACCACCTCACCCCGCCGTCGGCCGACCGCGGGCGGGGGGTGGTGGACCTGCAGGCCTTCATGGTGGAACGGCTGCGCGGCGAGGTGCGCCACCTGAAGGACCAGCAGCGCGAGCTGGTGGTGACCACCCGCGCCAACCTGAACAGCCAGAACCGCATCCACGCGGCGGTGCTGTTCCTGCTGGACGCCCGCAGCCTGGAACACCTGATCCAGACCATCACCACCGACCTGGCGATCCTGCTGGACCTGGACGTGGCCGGTCTGGTCATCGAATCGAACGGCCACGACCATCCCCACGTCCACCGCTCCGGCGTGCGGGTGGTGGAGCCGGGCGCGGTCAACCAATGGCTGGGAACCCGGGACGTGGTGCTGCTGTCCGACGTCCGCGGGGCGGAGGAGATCTTCGGCCCCGGCGCCGGGCTGGTGCGCTCCCAGGCGCTGATCCGCCTGAAGGTCTCCAGCGAGACGCCGGACGGCATCCTCGCCTTCGGCTCACGCGATCCCGCCATGTTCCACGACGGCCAGGCGACGGAGCTGGTGAACTTCCTCGCCCGGGTGGTGGAACGGGTGATCCGCTCCTGGCTCGACCTGCCGGCGTGAGCCCCTCGGACGCCACGCCCGTCCTCGGATTCTCCGCGCGCCCCGACGTGCAGGAGGCGCTGGCGCACTGGCGGCGCTGGCTGGAGAGCGAGAAGGGCGTGTCGCCCCACACTCTGGCCGCCTACGTCGGCGACGTCGCCGTGTTCCTGGCCTTCCTCACCGAATACCGCGGTGCCCCGCCGTCGCTGAACGACCTGGGCGACCTCCGGGCCATGGATTTCCGGGCCTGGCTCGCCCGGCGGGCCGGCGACGGCCTGTGCGCCGCCAGCCGGGCGCGGGCCCTGGCGGCGGTGCGCAACCTGTTCCGCTGGCTGGACCGGTCCGGCCGGCTGCACAACCCGGCCATCGCCTCCCTGGCCACCCCGCGCGCCAAGCGCCCGATGCCGCGTCCCCTCAGCGAGGCGGACGCCGCCACGCTGCTGGACGCGGCGGGGGAGGAGGCGGACGCGCCATGGGTGGGCGCGCGCGACCGGGCGCTGTTCACCGTGCTGTACGGCTGCGGCCTGCGCATCGCCGAAGCGCTGGGGCTGACCCGGCGCGACGCGCCGCTGGGCGACACGCTGCGGGTGCTGGGCAAGGGCCGCAAGGAGCGGATCGTGCCGGTGCTGCCGGCGGTGAACGAGGCCGTACGCGCCTATCTCGACCTGTGCCCGCACCGCCACGGACCGGACGGGCCGCTGTTCACGGGCGTGCGCGGCGGCCCGCTCAACCCCGCCATCGCCCAGCGCCGGATGCAGCACCTGCGCCGGCTGCTCGGCCTGCCGGACACCGCGACGCCGCACGCGCTACGCCACAGCTTCGCCACCCACCTGCTGGCCGGCGGCGGTGACCTGCGCGCCATCCAGGACCTGCTGGGCCACGCGTCGCTGTCCACCACCCAGCGCTACACCGACGTGGAGAACGAACAGCTCTTCACCGTCTACGCCGGCACCCACCCGCGCGCCCGGCGGCGGGAGTAGCGCCGCACCGGGACCGTGAGGGCCCCGCCGGAGGGCGTCCGGACAACGATGGAATGGCCGGTCCCCGCCGCCGCCGACGGGGACCGGCCGTGCGGTTCACATGTGCAGCGGGCGCCCGTCGACGGCCAGGGCCGCCTCCTTGGTGGCCTCGCTGAGGGTCGGGTGGGCGTGGCAGGTGCGGGCGATGTCCTCGGCGGACGCCCCGAACTCCATGGCCAGCGCCAGTTCGGCCACCATCTCCGACACGTTCGGGCCGATCATGTGGACGCCCAGGACCTTGTCGGTGCGGGCGTCGGCCAGGATCTTGATGAAGCCGTCGGTGGCGTTCATGGCGCGGGCGCGGCCGTTGGCGGTGAAGGGGAACTTGCCGGCCTTGTACGCCACGCCGGCGGCCTTCAGCTCCTCCTCGGACTTGCCGACCGCGGCGACCTCGGGCCAGGTGTAGACGACGCCGGGGATGACGTCGTAGTTCACGTGGCCGTGCTGGCCGGCCAGCATCTCCGCCAGGGCCACGCCCTCCTCCTCGGCCTTGTGGGCCAGCATCGGGCCGACCACCACGTCGCCGATGGCGTAGATGCCCGGCACCGTGGTGCGGAAGTGGTCGTCGATGCGGACGCGGCCGCGCTCGTCGGTCTCCACCCCGGCCTCGGCCAGGCCCAGCCCCTCGGTATAGGCACGGCGGCCGATGGCCACCAGCACCACGTCGGCCTCGATGGTCTCGGCCGCACCGCCCGCCGCCGGCTCGACCGTCAGGGCGACACCCGACTCGCCGGAGGCCGCGCCCGTCACCTTGGCGCCCAGCTTGAAGGTCATGCCCTGCTTGGCCAGGATGCGCTGCGTCTGCTTGGACACCTCGCCGTCCATGGTGGGCAGGATGCGGTCGAGGAACTCCACCACGGTGACCTGCGCGCCCAGGCGGGCCCACACCGACCCCAGCTCCAGCCCGATGACGCCGCCGCCGATGACCACCAGGCGCTTGGGAACCTCCGGCAGGGCGAGCGCACCGGTGGAGGAGACGATCGCGGTCTCGTCGATGGTGAGGCCCGGCAGCGGCGTGACCTCGGAGCCGGTGGCGATGACGATGGCTTTGGAGGCCGTCAGGGTGGCCGGCGCCTCGCCGTCCACCGCCACGGTGTTGGACCCGGTGATGCGGCCGGCGCCCTTGATCCAGGCGATCTTGTGCTTCTTGAACAGGAACTCGATGCCGCCGGTGTTGGCCTTAACGACGTCGTCCTTGTGCTTCATCATGCCGGGCAGGTCGAGTTCGACCCCCGACACCTTGACGCCGAAGCGGGCGAGGCCGTGCCTGGCCTCCTCGAACTTCTCCGAGGCCGAGAGCAGGGCCTTCGACGGGATGCAGCCGACGTTCAGGCAGGTGCCGCCCAGCGCGCTGCGCTTTTCCACGCACGCCACCTTGAACCCGAGCTGCGCGGCGCGGATCGCGCACACATAACCGCCGGGACCGCCGCCGATGACGACGACGTCGTAAGTGCTCTCAGCCATGGGGCTTTTCCTTCCGCCGTTCTTGTGCAGGTGTTTCCGGAAGCCCCCCGTGCGCGGGGGAGGAATGCGCCGCGATTTATGCCCCCCTCCGCTGCAACGCGCAACGGGCGAATCGCCGAACGGGAGTGCCGCGGCCCGGCTTCGCTGCCCTTGACCGGATAACTGAATCCGAATAAATTAATCTCATTCAATTATTCTGCCGCAGAGAGATCATGGCCCGCCCGCGCAAGGACCAGGCGCTCGACATCCCCCGCCGTGCGGTGGAGGAAACCGTTCGTCTGCTGGCAAGCCGCGGCGTGGCGGAGATCACGCTGGCCGAGGTGGCGGCGGCCGTGGGCTGCCGTGCGCCCGCCCTCTACGGCCATTTCCGCAACCGGAACGCCCTGCTGCGGGCCGTGCACGACGCCGGGTTCGAACGGCTGTACGCCGAAAAGCTGGCGGTGGCGGCGCGCACCGACGGCGACGCGTTCGCCCGCCTGCGCGAGGGCGGCATCGCCTATGTGCGCTTCGCCCTGGAGAATCCGGCGCTGTACCGGCTGATGTTCGATCCCCCGGCGGACGCCGGGCTGGAGGACAACCCGTTCGCCGGCGACCCCGGGCGCCGGACGCTGGACGCGCTGCGCGGTGCCGTCGCCGCCTGCCAGGCGGCCGGCTACCTGCCCGGCCGCGACCCGGCGCTGGTCGCCTTCACCCTGTGGTCGGCGGTCCACGGCGCCGCCTCCCTGATGCTCACCGGCCGCACGCCGGCCGACGGCCACGACCACCCCGCCCTCGCGGCGGCGACGGTCGACACCATCATGACCCTGATCGCCGCCACCCGCACCGAGGAGTCCCCATGCGCCCGCCCCGCCGACGCACCCTGATTCTCGCCCTCGCCCTGCCGGCCGCCCTGGCCGCCGGCGCCGCCGCTGCGGTCGGCATCGCCGCCGCGCGGACGGAGGCCACCATCACCGCCCACGCCGACGCGGTGCGCGCGGCGGCGATGCCCGCTCCCTCCCCCGTGCCGGACGCGGCGGCCATCGCCGCCCTGCCCGACCCGGTGCGGGCCTACCTGCGCTTCGCCTTCCCGGAACCACCCCGCCCCTTGCGCACGGTCACCCTGGCCATGGAGGGGGAGTTCCGCCGGCCGCGCACCGAGGGCTTCGCGCCGACGACGGCGGAGCAGACCATCGCCGTCGGCACGCCGGCGCTGCTGTTCGCGGCGACGACGCCGGTGGGACCCGGCCTGTGGGCGCGCGCCTACGACGTCTTCGCCGACGGGGACATGGAGATGAAGGCGAAGATCCTCTCCGCCGTGACGGTGATGGAGGAGCGCGCCAACAACGAGCTGAACCGCATCTCGCTGCGCCGCTGGCTGCTGGAAAGCCCGCTCTATCCCGCGGCCCTGCTGCCCGGCGGTCCGGTGCGCTGGGAAGCGGTGGACGACCGCCGCGCCCGCGCCGTCGTGTCCGCCGGCGGCCGGGAGGCGTCCCTGATCGCCACCTTCCGCCCCGACGGCAGCCTGGAGCGTTTCGATGCCGAGGCCGACGGCGACCTCGGCACCCCCTACCACGGCTCCGGCGAGCACGTGACGCGCACCGACTACCGCCTCGTGGACGGGATGATGATCCCCATGGGCTTCATGATCGCCCGCGCGGCGGGAGGAACGCTCTATCCGTTCTGGCGCGGCCGGGTGACGGAGATCGCGTTCGCGCCGTGAGCGCGGCGGCCGTCGGCGCCGGTGGCGAGACGCGGCCCTTGCCCTCCCGCTCCGGGCCCCGGCCACCTCCCCATCACTCCTGGATGAACGCCTTGTTGTAGGAGTTGGCCAGCGGCGTGATCAGGTAGTCGAGCGGTGTGCGGGCGGAGAGGATGATGCGGGCCTCGACGGGCATGCCGGGCTTGATGGTGAGGTTCTTCACCTGATGGGGGTCGGCGCCGTCCAGGCGGATGCGCACCAGGTAATAGTCCTGGCGCGACGCCGCGTCGGTCATGCGGTCGGCCGACACGTACTCCACCCGCCCGTCGAGCGAGCCGATGACCCGGCTGTCGTAGGAGGTCAGCGTCACCTCCACGGGCATGTCGGGGAACACCGACTTGATGTCGCGGGGCTGCACCCGCACTTCGGCCAGCAGGTCACGGCTGTCGGGCACGATGTCGAGGATCGGCTCGTTGGCCGCGACCATGCCGCCCGCGACGGGGTTGGCGTGCATCACCACGGTGCCGGCGTCGGGCGCCTTGATGTCGCGGTTGGCCAGGCGGTTGCGGGCGTCGCGGATCTGCTCGGCGAAGCGCGCCGCGTCGGCGCGGGCCTTCTCCAGCTCCACCAGCACCTTCTCGCGGAAGTCGTTGCGGCGCTTGGCCACGTCGGCCCGTGCCTCGACCGACTGCTGCCGGATGCGGGCGATGTCCGCCTCCAGTTCATGGTCGCGGCCCCTCAGGCGCGCCTCCTCCTTCTGCTGCTCCACCAGCTTGGTGCGGGTGGCGTTGCCCCGCTTCAGCAGATCCGCGGTGATGCGCAGATCGTCGGTGATCAGCTCGATCTCGCGGGTCAGGAAGGCGCGCTGTTCCCCCAGGCTGACGGCTTCGCGGTCCAGCGTGGCGACACGCTCCTCGATCAGCCGTTCCTCGGTTTCCATCTGGGTGCGGCGTACCTCGAACAGGGTCTGCTGGTTCTCGATGACCTTGGCGGCGGCCGTGTCGCGGTCGCGCCGCTCCAGCAGCTCCGGCGGCCACTCGATGGCGTCGTGGTCCAGCAGTTCCGCGGTCAGGCGCGCCTTGAGCGCCAGGGCGTCGAGCCAGGAGCCGGTCAGCATCTCCAGCCGCGTCGCCGCCTCGGTGCTGTCCAGGCGCAGCAGGACGGCCCCGGCCTCGACCCTGGCACCCTCGCGCACCAGGACCTCGGCGATCTCCCCGCCGTCGGGGTGGCGGACCACCTTGCGGCCGGTCTCGGGGGCCAGCGCCCCGGCGGCCGACACTGCGCTGTGCAGCGGGGCCAGGGACGCCCAGGCGGTCATGCCGCCGAAGCCGATCGCCAGCACCGCGCAGCCGCCCAGCAGCAGGCCGCGCACGCCGGTTTCGGGGATCAGGGCGCACATCTTGCTCAGCGTGCTCATGGGAATGCTCCTCGTTCGCGTGGGATCAGCCGGCGGCCGGCGCGGCGCGGCGGGGGCCCGCCACGGGGTGCAGGTGCCCGACGGCGGCCGGGTTGCCCGCCGCCTCGGCCCGGCGCGGCGACACGTCCATGGCCATGCCGTTCTTCAGGACGAAGACCTTGTCGGCCTGCTCGAAGAAGGTCGGCTGGTGGCTCAGCACGATGGTGGTGATGCCGCGCTCGCGGGCATCGGCGAGGAATTGGCGGACGGCCGCCACGCCCTCTTCGTCCAGGCCGGCCGTCGGCTCGTCCAGCACGATCATGGCGGGATCGCCGAAGCCGGCGCGGGCCAGACCGAGAAGCTGCACGGCGGCCCCGCTGAGCGGCGAGTGGACGTCGTGGACCTCGGTCTCGTAGCCCTGGGCCAGGCTTTCGACCCAGTCGTGGATGCCGGCGCGCCGGGCCGCCTCGGCGACCTCCTCGGGCTCGGCCTCCAGGAAGCGGGCGATGTTCTCGGCAATGGTGCCGGGCAGCAGGTCCACCTGCTGGGGCATGAAGCCGATCGCGGTGCGCGGGTCCTTGGGGTTGAGGGAGGCCACGGCCAGCCCGCCCAGGCGCAGCGTGCCGGCGGACGGCACCTGCGCACCGGCCAACAGGCGCGCCAGCACCGACTTGCCGGAGCGGTTGGCGCCGACGATGCACACCGTCTCGCCCGGCTCCACCGCGAAGGACACGGCGCGCAGGATCGGCTTCTGGTCGCGCGGCGAGACGAACAGCACGTTCTCCACCGTCAGGCGCTCCGGCCCGACATTGACGGCGACGCGCTCCGGCTCCCGCGACAGGCGCTTGAGCACCGGCGCCAGGCGGTTCCAGGATTCCAGCGACTTCACCATCGACGTCCACGACCCGGCCACCTGCTCCACCGCCGCCATGCCGCGGGCGACCAGCATCGAGGTGGCGATCATGCCGCCGAAGCTGAGATGGTTGTCGATCACCAGCCAGGCGCCGACGCCGGTGACGACGACCTGCAGGAGGTAGCGCACCCATTTGGTGGCGGCCAGGACGATGGCGGCGCGCTCACCGGCACGACCGTGCAGGGCCGCGGTGGTCAGGCTGTCGCGGCTCACCGCGTCGAGCACGGCCGGCGCCATGCGCATGGCGCGGGCGGTGCCGGCGCGGGACTGCAGAGCGTCGAACAGACGCTGCGCGCGGGCGGCGGGCAGGCGGGCATCCTCGGCCGGTTCCTTGCCGGCGAGATGGCCGATCCAGCCCAACGCCACCAGGATCAGCATGGCACCCAGCATCAGACCACCCAGCAGCGGGTGGATCAGCCAGATGCCGATCACGTACAGCGGCGTCCACGGCAGGTCCATCACCGCACCGAAGGTCGGCCGCGTCAGGGCGCCGCGCACCTCGGTCAGGTCGCCCAGCGGTTGCGTATCCGGCCGGCCGCGGGCGGCGGATTCCAGCGCCTCCGCCCCCAGCCGGCGGCGCCAGGCCACCTCCAGAGCGTTGGCGGTGCGCGTCAGCACCCGGGACCGCACGACCTCCAGCAGGCCGATCATGCACAGGATCATCACGGTGATGATGGTCAGCATCACCAGCGTGTCGACGTTGCCGGACGGGATCGCCCGCGTGAAGACCTGCAGCGAATAGAGCGGTACGCCGAGCATCAGGATGTTGATGGCCGCGCTGAACACGAACGTTGCGACCAGGATCCGGACGAAATAGCGGCTGCCGAAGCTCGACCGCGCGTCTTCACCGGGGGAAGCGGTGGCGGGTGCGGGGGCGGCATCTCCGGGGGTGGCCGACGGCCGGGTCTTGGATGGCATGAAGTATCCTCCACTGTGCGCCGCGTCGCCACTCAGGCCGGTGGACGCGCGGACCCCGATTGGGCGCCGTCGTGGTAAATGAGATATTAAAATTGCCGAACATCACATCATTGCCACCGAAACTTGCCCATTTGCGTCCCCGCCCGGGGATGCTCATGTTCAAGGTCGATGGCGTGAGCCCGGCCGCACGCCCCCACCCCGAGAGGCGCCCATGACCGACCCCTTCCTTCTCACCCCCGGCACCCTCTCGCCGGCGGATCTGCGGCGCCTGGCCCGCCCCGGCGGAACGCTGCGCCTCGACCCCGCGGCGGGCGCCGGCATCGACGCGGCGGCGCGCACGGTTGCCGCCGCGGCGGCGGGGGAACGGGCGGTGTACGGCGTCAACACCGGCTTCGGGCTGCTGGCGCGCCGGCGCATCCCGCCCGACCGGGTGCGCGAGTTGCAGCGCCGGCTGGTGCTGTCCCACAGCGCCGGCACCGGTCCCGACCTGCCGGGCGCGGCGGTGCGGCTCATCCTGGCGCTGAAGGTCAACGCGCTGGCCCGCGGCCATTCCGGCGTGCGCGGCGCTGTCATCGACGCGCTGATCGCGCTGTACGACCGCGGCGTGCTGCCGGTGGTGCCGGCCAAGGGCTCGGTCGGCGCCTCCGGCGATCTGGCGCCGCTGGCCCACCTGTCGGGGGTGCTGATCGGGGTGGGCGAGGCCGACGTGGACGGCGAGCGGCTGCCGGCCACCGCCGCCCTGGCCCGCGCCGGGCTGGAGCCGCTGGAGCTGGAAGCCAAGGAGGGGCTGGCGCTCCTCAACGGCACGCAGGTGTCGACGGCCCTGGCTCTGCTGGGCCTGTTCGCCCTGGAGGACGCCTTCGCGGCCGCCGTGGTGGCGGGGGCGCTCAGCGTCGACGCCGCCCTGGGCAGCGACGGGCCGTTCGATGCGCGCATCCATGCGGCGCGCGGCCAGCCCGGCCAGGCCGACGTGGCGGCGGTCTACCGCCGGCTGCTGGCCGGCAGCGGCATCCGCAACAGCCACCGCGGCGACCACGGCACGGTGCAGGACCCCTATTCGCTGCGCTGCCAGCCCCAGGTGATGGGGGCGGTGCTGGACCATCTGCGCTTCGCCGCCGGCGTGCTGGAGCGCGAGGCCAACGCGGTCTCCGACAACCCTCTGGTCTTTCCCGCCGACGGGGAGATCCTGTCGGGCGGCAACTTCCACGCCGAACCCGTGGCCATGGCCGCCGACGTTCTGGCCCTGGCCATCGCCGAGACCGGCGCCCTGTCGGAACGGCGCACCGCGCTGCTGATGGATCCCGCCCTGTCCGGCCTGCCCGCCTTCCTGATCCGCGAGCCGGGGCTGAACAGCGGCTTCATGATCGCCCAGGTCACCGCGGCGGCGCTGGCCAGCGAGAACAAGCAGCTCGCCCACCCCGCCTGCGTCGACAGCCTGCCCACCTCCGCCAACCAGGAGGACCACGTCTCCATGGCCACCCACGCGGCGCGCCGCCTGCTGGAGATGGCCGACAACCTCGCCGGCATCGTGGCGGTGGAGCTGCTGGCGGCGGCCCAGGGCATCGACCTCCGGGCGCCGCTGACCACCGCGCCGGCGCTGGCCGACGCCATGGCGCGGCTGCGCGCCCGCGTCCCGCCTTTCGACCGGGACCGCCGGATGGCGCCGGACATCGCCGCGGCGAAGGCGATGATCGTCGAAGGCGCCTTCCATGACGCGGTCGGCGACGGGCTGCTGCCCGGGCGGCCCTGAATACTGCCCCATGACGGCGACGCCGCCTGCGGATTCCGGTGGATTTCCCGGCCATTCTTTTGCATAGGATCGCCCCATCCACCCGGAAGCGAAGCGGCAGGTCGGCGAACCATGGGATTATTGCGCCTGGCGATCGTCCTGAGCCTGGCCCTGCTGCTCCCCGCCGCCGCGGCCACCGCGGCCGGGCCGGTGCCGGCCCTGCGGCTGGACCCCTCGCAGGTCTCGGTGTCGGGCCTGTCGGCGGGCGCCTTCATGGCCATGCAGATGCACGTCGCCCATTCCGAGAGCGTCATCGGCGCGGGGATCGTTGCGGGCGGGCCCTATTTCTGTGCCGGCGGCGAGGCGGCCCACCGGCCGGTCTGCCGGGGCGTGGCCGAGACACCGCCCAACGCGCGCCATCTCTACTGGAGTGCGCGCGGGCTGGCGGCGGAGGGCGAGATCGATCCGCTGGAGACCCTGCGCCGGACGCGGGTCTATCTGTTCAGCGGCACCGTGGACGACACGGTCACCCGGGCGGCGATGGACGCCGTGCGCGACTTCTACCGCCTCGCCCGGGTTCCGGAAGCGAACCTGGAGTACGTGAGCGACCTGCGCGCCGGCCATGGCTTCCTCACCCCCGACGCGTCCCTGCCCTGCACCGCCTCGGCGCCGCCGCACCTCAACCGCTGCCTGGTCGGCGATCGGCCCTATGACATGGCCGGGGCGATCCTGGAGCGGCTGCACGGCCCGCTGAAGCCGCCGTCGGCGGAGCTGTCCGGGCGGCTGCTGGCCTTCGACCAGCGCGCCTTCGCCGATGCCTTCACCGGCCTGGCGGACACCGGGCACCTGTACGTCCCGGCCGACTGCCCGATCCGCGCCGGCTGCCGGCTGCACATCGCCTTCCACGGCTGCCCGGTCGCCGCACCGGACGATCCCGCCGCCTGGCACCGGGCGGCGGGCTACAACCGCTGGGCGGATGCCAACCGCATCGTCGTGCTGTACCCGCGGGTCCAGGCGACCGCCATCCCCTACAACCCGGACGCCTGCTGGGACTGGTGGGGCTACACCGGGCCCGCCTACGCCACCCGGGCCGGTGCCCAGATCGCCGCGGTCATGCAGATGGTGGTGGCGCTGACCCGGTAGGGATCACGCCGCCTCGGTCAGGGCGAGCTGCGGCCGGGCGTCCAGCGACCGGATGCTGAAGGGGCTGCGCACGCCGCCGCTGAACAGTTCGGCGCACTCCAGGGCCTTCAGCACCCGCTCCTCGGCGGGCAGGCCGGCGGTGGAGGCCAGCGAGCCCAGCGCGTAGTCGGCACCGCAGCCTATGGCGTGATAGCCGCGCACCGCCTCCCCCACCTGGTAATCGCTCTGCACCGAGAACAGGCGTCCCCGATAGGCCGCCAGGAAGGTGCCGCCGCTCTCCACGTCGTTGGAGCGCTGGGCATAGCCGCCGTCCTTCAGGCAGGCGCGCACGGCGTCGACGAAATCGACGACCATATAGCGGAAGACGTCGTCTTCGGGGTCGTGCGGCGGCGGCGCCAGCTTGTAGGCGAGGAGTTGGCCCATGCGGAACGAGTTGGTGAAGCCGATCAGCATGTCGCCGTTGCGGAAGACCTTGGTGTCCGCCCGCACCGTGATGTCCAGCCCCGACACGCCGGCGCTGTCGCCGCCCATCCACACCCGATCGCCGTCCACCAACCCGACAATGCACGTCATACCCGGTCCCTCATCCCTGAACGCCGCACCGCTTCGCGGCCGTCGCGGGGAAGAGTGGGATTTTATGGTTAAAGAACATTTAAGCGAGACCGGCGATGCCCTCAGCCAAGCGAAGACGATCGACCGGTGCGCGCCTCTGTTTAAGGCAATGCCGCAGCACCGACATTCATACGCGGTCAGGAAAATCCTGACCGCTGCGTTCAAACGCCACGCAGGCTTCGGCCCTATCGGGCCGCGGCCGCCGTCGCGGCCGATACCGGGTTCGGACGTCAGGATTTACCGAACCCGGTATCAGACGCCGCCATTCCGGGCAGCCGAGACGACGACGTTGCAATCGATGACGATGGTCATGCGCCGCGGTGCGCGCGTTGCCGCTCGCGCTCCCGAGTCGTGAGCGGGCAACGTGATCCCACCGGCCGCACCGGCGTTCCCGGAGATCCGGATTCCCGCAACGATAACGTCATCATAACGAGGCGGACCTCGCCCGGATCCGTCCCCGAGGTCCGCAAGCGGACCGTATGGGCGGCACTCCGGGCGCCGCTCACGCCTCGTCCAGCGCCCCGATCAGGACCTGACGCAACTCGTCGGGCTGGAGGGGCTTGCGCAGCATCCAGCACCTGGGGTGGTTGCCGCCGGCCAGGGGGGATTCGAAGGTCTCGCCGGTCAGGACGATGGCGGGGACGTCGCGGCGGTAGAGGCGGCGGACACGCCGGATGACGTCGAAGCCGCTGGACTCGCCGGGCAGGCGCAGGTCGGTGAGGATGATGTCGGGCGGATTGTCCATCTGGTCCAGGCCGGCGATCACCTCCCCCAGATCGGCGGCGGCGACCACGGTGCAGCCCCAGGCTTCCAGCATCATGCGCAGGCCGAACAGCACCATCTCCTCGTCGTCGACCGCCAGCACGGTGCGGCCGCTGAGCGTGTCGCCGCTGCCGGCCCCGGGGACGGTGTCCGCCCGGGGAGCGGTGGCGATGCGGCTCAGCGGCACGCTGACGGCGAAGACCGAACCGCGGCCGACCTGCGAGCGCACGTCGAGCGGCAATTTCATCAGCCCGGCCAGCCGCTGCACGATGGCCAGCCCCAGGCCGAAGCCGCGGGTGCGGTCGCGCTCGGGATTCTCGAGCTGGTGGAACTCCTCGAAGATGGCGGCGCGCTGCTCCTCCGGGATGCCGAAGCCGGTGTCCCACACCTCGACGCGGATGGCGTCGCCGCGCCGGCGCATGGCGATCATCACCGTTCCGGTGCGGGTGTAGCGGACGGCGTTGCTGAGCAGGTTGCGCACGATCCGCTCCAGCAGCAGCGGGTCGGCGTGGACCCGCGCCGGATGCAGCCGGGCCTTGAGCGTCAGGCCCTTGTCCATGGCCTGGGGGCGCACCTCCTCGACCAGGTTGGACAAAAGCTCGTCCAGCGCCAGGTCCACCGGTTTGGGCGTGAGCTGGCCGGAATCCAGGATGGAGATGTCCAGCAGCGCGTGCAGCAGCCGTTCGCCGGCCTCCAGGGCGTTGCTCAGCTTCTGCACGGTGGCGTGCGCCGCGGCGCCGGGGTCGATCTGCTGGTCGAGCACGCCCAGGAACAGGCGCATGGCCTGGAAGGGCTGGCGCAGATCGTGGCTGGCCGCGGCGAGGAATCGCGCCTTGGCGGCGTTGGCCCGCTCGCTCTCCTCCCGGGCGGCTTGGCGCAGGCGCTCATACTCGTCGGCGCGCACGCACTCCGGCGCGCCGGACACCCGCCGGCAGTCGACCATCGCGAACACGCCGACCACCGCATCCCCGTCGAGCACCGGCGTCAGGCGCAGATCCACGGGGGCCCGCAGCGCGGCGCCGTCCACCCGCACGCTGCGCCCGCCATCCTCCGCCACGCCGGGGTGGGCGTACAGGTCGGCCAGAACCGCGTCCAGCGCGGCCCAGCCGCTCCCCAGCACGATGCGTCCCGGCGTGCCCGCCGGTGACGGTTCTCCGGAAAGGCAGTCGCGGAAGGGGGCGTTGGCATACACCCCGCGCTCGGCCCCCGTGAACAGCACGGCCGGCGCGACGCTGGCAAGGCAGATGCGGTGGGCGGTGCGCAGGGACTCGGGCCAGCCCGCGTCGTACGGTGCCCGCTCGCCCCGGTTATGCGTGGTGGTTAGGTCCACGAAAGCCTCTTCCCTCTCCATCCGACCATGCGGTTCCGCACGGTTCCGGTTCCGCCGTCGACCACGCAACCACGCCATGAGCCGCCCTAAGGTAATGGCTGGCGTCGGTTGCGCAAATCGATCATAGGTAGTACCGTAAAGCGCCGGTCGTATTACGAACGTCATTGCAGAGCAGACGGACCGATTTCTCTCCGCATCACCCGAGAAGCGCATCCTCGATAAAGAACTTGCGGCGAAGCAGCGCCAGAATCCGCACTTTCAACACTTCAAGCGGCTGCGACTTGCCGACGAACTCGTCGGCACCGCCCTGGAGACACGAGATCAGGAGTTCGGCCCGATCCTGGCTGGTGTGGACGAGGATGTCGAACAGCAGGTCCCGTTCGCGCCGGAACCGGTCGAACGCCTCGCACAGTTCGGTGCCCGAGACCCCGGGCATCACCAGATCGACGATGATCACGTCGAACGCCTCCGCCTCCAGGGCGGCGAAGGCATCGCCGGCGCCGCCGGTGACCACCACCGTGCACCCCGCGTCTTCCAGTTCGAGGCGCAGGAACTCCCGGTACGTCACGCTGTCGTCGACCACCAGGATTCGGCCGCGCCGGAAGACCTCCTCCGGGCCCGGCCGTGCGGCCGGTGCCGATGCCGGTGCCCTGTCCTCGGCAGCCACCCGGCAGACCTCCGCCACCACGGCGTCGGGATCGCCTCCGGCGACGCGGTGGACGCCCGGCGGCGGCGACCCGCCGGTGCCATCCCCGACCAGGACCAGGGCGACGTCGGGCGCCGCGGCGCGCACGGCGGCCACCGCTGCGCCGGCATCGACGGCAAGGGTGCGCAAATTGACCAGGACGGCGGCGGGCGCCCTGGTCCCCAGCGCCGCGGCACCGGCCAGGGAGTCGATGCCGACGACCTCCAGTCCGCGCTCCTCCAGGCGGATGCGGTAGAGCAGGCTCTGCGTCGGCGACGCATCGATGACGGCGATCGGACGGGCAGACATCAAGACCCCGCGTTCGGCGAAACGAGTTCGGTGAGGCGCGCCGCGATCTTGTGCAGCGGCAACTCCTCGACAGCACCGCCCAGCGCGACGGCGGCCCCCGGCATGCCGTGGATCACGGCGGTCGAGGCATCCTCGGCGACAGTGTAGCCCCCGGCCTGCCGCAACGCCAACAGCCCTTGGGCGCCGTCCTCTCCCATTCCGGTCAGCAGCACGCCGATCGCGCCGGCCCCGTAACGGTCGGCCAGCGACGCGAACAGCACGTCGCCCGACGGGCGCTGGCCGCACACCGGCGCGTCATCGGACAGGCGCAGGCGGCCGCGATCCACCAGCAGATGGCGATCACCGGCCGCCACGTAGATGCGGCCGGGCGCCACCTCCATGCCGGATTCCGCCAGCCGCACGGACTGCGGGCAGACGGTGTCCAGCCAGGTCGCGAAGCCGGCCGCAAAGGCGGCACCGATGTGCTGCACCACCAGGATCGGCAACGGAAAGGCGGTGGGCAAGCCGTTCAGCACCTTGACCAGCGCGTTGGGCCCGCCGGTGGAGGCCACCAGGCCCAGCACCTCGTAGCTGCGCTCGATGGCCTCGGGCACCGGCGGCGGCGGGGCGGCGGCGAGCGGCCGGTCGGCGGCCCGGATGCGCTGGCGGATGACGCGCACCTGGCTCATGGCGTAGAGCTGGGTGCACAGATGGCGCGCCACTGCGTCATAGTCGGCGCGGCTGATGCTGCCCGGCTTCTCCACCACCGCCAGCGCGCCGGCGCGCAAGGCGTTCATCGAGATGTTCATGCTGGCGTCGTGCACGTCGTTGGCGACGACGACGATAGGCAAGGGGTGCTGGTTCATGATGCGCTTCGTGGCCTCGAAGCCGTTCATGCCGGGCAACCGGATGTCCAGCGACACCACGTCGGGCCGGATCTTGTCGAGCAGGCGCAGCGCCACCTCGGCCGAGGAGGCGACGGCCGCCACCTCCAGCCGGGGATCTCGGCCGATCAGGTGGACCAGCAGTTCCTGGACGACGGGCGAATCCTCGACGACGAGCACCCGCACCTTGCGTGGATCACTCATAGCAGGCGTCTGATCCCTTCCAGAAGTTCCCCCTGGTCGAACCGCGTCTTGACGATGTAGGCATCGGCGCCGAGCCGCAGACCGCGTTCCCGGTCCTCGTCGCTGTCGCGCGAGGTGACCAGGATCACGGGGATGTCGGCCGTGCGCGGGTCCCCCTTGACCACCTGCAACAGCGTGTAGCCGTCCATGTGCGGCATCTCCACGTCCGACACGATCAGATCGACCGGGGTTTCGCCCAGCCGCTCCAGTGCGTCGCGCCCGTCGACGCTGAGCAGCACCGTGTAGCCGTGCGCCTCAAGGATGCTGCGCTCCAGGGTGCGGGTGGTGATGCTGTCGTCCACCACCAGGATGGTCGGCGGCGGCCGTTCCGGCGGCCGCTCCGGCGTCAGGAAGGCGTCCATGGCGTCCGCGCCGCCGCCCAGACCGTCGGGGTTGAGCACCAGCGCCGGGCTGCCGTCGTCCAGCAGGACCGTCCCGATGAACCGGGCCGGGTCCAGCGCCACCTCGTCGATGGACGACACCAGCGCGTCACGCACGCCGACAAGACCGTCGACCGCCAGCGCCACACGCCCGGACCCCGTCCTCACCACCGCCACGGCCAGCACCTCCACCGGCGGGCCGCTGCCGAGGCCCAGGCGGGCGGACAGGGAGGTCACCGGCAGGTCCTCCCCGTCAAGGTGCAGCATCGGCGTGCCGGCGACGGCGACGACAGCCGATGCCTCCACCCGGTGCATCCGGGACACCGCCGTGCCGGGCAACGCCAGCACCTGACCGGCGACGGCGACGAACAGCAGGCGCTGCGTGGACAGCAGGATGGGAGCCGACACGGTCACCACGGTGCCGCCGCCGTCGCGGGGCGCGATGGTCAGGTTTCCCTGAAGACGCCGCACCGCCTCGCGCACGATCGACAGGCCCATGCCGCGGCCCGACAACTCGGTCACGGCACCGGCGGTGGAGAAACCCGGTTCCAGGACGATGGCCAACAGCCGTTCCGGCGACGCCTCCTCCGCCTCCTCCTCACTCAGGAGGCCGCGCTCCACGGCGGTGCGGGCGATGGCCGCGAGGTCGAGGCCGCGGCCGTCATCCTCCACCGTCATACGCAGGCGCCCGGCCACGGTGGAGACCGTCACGGCGATGCGGCCGGCCGCCCGTTTGCCGGCGTCCAGACGATCCCCGGGCATTTCGATGCCGTGGCCGACGGCGTTGCGCACGAGGTGGACGACGGGGTCCTTGAGTTGCTGCAGCACCTCCCGGTCGGCCTCGGTGTCGAGGCCGCGCACGTCCACCTCCAGTTCCTTGCCCTGGCCGCGCGCCAGTTCGCGCACCATGCGGCCGAGGTCGCCGAACTGGGTGTCGGCGGGCACCATGCGCAGCCGTCGCACGTCGTCCTGCAGCGTGCCGCCCCACAGCTTCAGGCTCCAATGGCCGCGGCGCTGGGCCTGCGCCGCCCGCTCGGCCAGGTCGCCGACGGCGCGCAGCCGCTGCTGGAAGGCATCCAGATATCCCGGCAGCGCCGCCACCGCCGGAGCCGGTGCATCGCGGCCGCGGCGCGGCTCCAGGCTGCGGCGCAGGCGGTGCCATTGCCGGTCCAGGGCGCGCATGTCCGCCCGCAGACGCGCCAGGTCCGCCGCCACCTCTCCCTGGCGTTCGACCTCCGGCAGCAGGGCCGCCGCGGTCTCGACGAAATGGCCGAGGGTCCCGGAGTTGATGCGCACCAGCCGGGGCCGCCGCGACGATGCCCGCCACACCGTGTCGGACCGCGCGGGCGCCGCCGCGCCGCCGGGCGGGGCGGGCTCGGCCGCCGCGTGCCGCGGCCCGACCGGCAGGACGGCGTTGCCCCCCAGATCCTCCAGCGTGTCCAGCAGCTCGGGCGGCGCCTCCGGCGTCTCGCCGCGGGCGGCGGCGGCGGCGATGTCCTCGATGGCGTCCAGCGCGCGGAACATGATGTCCGACACCGGCCCGCCCAGCGCCGCGCGACCCGCCTGCACCGCCAGGAACACGGACTCCAGCCGATGCGCCACCGCTTCCACCGCGGGCAGATCGACGGCCCGCGCCGCGCCCTTCAGGCTGTGGGCGCGGCGGTGCATCTCGTCCAGGTCGGGCCCCGGTCCGCCGCCGGCGGCGGCGGCCCGCAGGGCCTGGCGGAGTTCCGCCAGGTGTTCCTTGTGTTCGAGTTCGAAGGCGGCGAGCAGCCGCTGCCGGATGTCGATCACACGCGGTAGTTCCTGACCGCCTCGACCAGACCCTGGCCGAGGTCGTTGAGGTTGGCCGCCGCCCCTTCGAGCTGGCGGGTGCCGGCCGCCGTCTGGGTGCTCGCCTGGCGGATGTTCTGAAGCGCCTGGATCACCTGTTCCAGGCCGATCTGCTGCTGGTTGGTGCCGGCGACGATCTGCTGGAAGGCCAGCACGCTCTCCTGGATGTTGTCGGCCATCTGGCGGATGGTCGACTGGGTGGCGTCGCTCTGCCGCTTGCCGGCGGCGACGCGCTTGACCGCCTCCTCGGTCAGCATGACGGAGGCGTTGATCCCCTGCTGGATTTCCGAGAGGTTGGAGCGGACCTGGGCGGTGGCGTCCTTGGCCTGATCGGCCAGACTCTTGATCTCCGCCGCAACGACCGAGAAGGTGCGGCCGTGCTCGCCCGCCGCCGCCGCCTCGATGGCGGCGTTGAGGGCCAGCAGATGGCTGCGCTCGGCGATGTCGTTGACGGTGACGATGATGTCGCTGATCGCCTGGGTGCGTTCGGACAGCATGACGATGGTCTCGGCCACGGTCTCCGCCTGCTCGCGGATGGCGTCCATGGCCTGGATGGTGTCGTCCACCGCCTTCAGGCCGGAGTTGGACGAGGCGGACGCGTTCTGGGCCCCCGCCGCCACATCCTGGGCGCGCTTGGAGATCTGGGCACCCGACGCGGTGATCTCCGACAGCGTCGCCATGGTCTCCTCCACCGCGGCGAGTTGCTCGGCCACGCTGGCCGCCTGCTGCTGGGTGGAGGCGCGGATCTGTGCCGTGGCGGCGTGCACGTTCTCCGCCGCGCCGCGCACACCCTGCGATATGGACCGCAGCCCTTCGGCCATGGAGTTGAGATGGCCGCCCAGCGCCGCCAGCTCGTCGTTGCCGGTGATGGCGACGCGCCGTGTCAGGTCACCCTCGCCGATCTGGCGGACGGCGGCGATGGCGCGGCCCAGGCGCCCGGTGATGGAGCGGCCGATGAGGAAGGCGATGGCCAGCGCCGCCGCCAGCAGCCCGACCGTGGCCAGCAGGGCGGAACGCACCATCTCCTCATGGATCTCCGCGATGCGCTCCCGGCCCGCCGCGGTGAGCCGCCCGAGAAGGCTGTTGGCCTGGTCCATCCGGGAATCCATGGCGTCGCGCATGGCGTTCAGGCTGGGTCGCAGCGCGATCGCCTCGTCCAGCCGCCCGTCGTCGAGCAGAACGAAGATCCTCTGGCCCAGCGCCATGGCCTCACGCATGCCACGGTCCAGGTCGCGGGCGAACGAGCTGAACTCCTGCCACACGACGCCGCGTGCGTGCGACGCGGGATCCCGCGCCTGGGCATCGGTCAACCGGATCAGCTCCTGAAGCGTCTCGAGGTCGCGGTTCGCAATGGCGTCGTAGCCCTGCCGCAGAGGCGCGACGTCCACCGGCCGCCCCTCCGAACGGGCCATGACCGCTTCCATGAAGGCCGCGTCGCGCCGGCCGCGCAGCAACGCCTGGGAGGTGGTGATCTCCTGCAACAGCTCCGCCGCGCCGACATCGTCGGTGGCGATGACGCGGATGATGGTGAAGGCATGCTCGAACTGCCGGAACTGGTAGGCGATAGGCGCCAGGGCGAACGCGCTCACGAGCACGAACGCCAGGGCCAGCTTTTGCGCGACCGTCAGTCTCATCGGTTCTCAGTCCCCGTCCAGTTCCTTCACGATGGCCTCGGCGTCGAGCAGCACCAGCCCGTCGTCGCCCAGCGCCTTCACGTAAGCCGACCCGTCCCCCTGCCGCGGCCGCAGCCGGTCGGCGCGCAGCTCCTCCACCGCCTCGACGCCCCGCAGGCGCAGAGCGACCGGCGCCTTGCGGTGGCCGCGCAGCAGAACGGCAAATCCTCCGGGGATTCCGTCCAGGCCCGGCGGCGCACCGCACAGCCGGTCGGTGTCGAACAGCCGCAGCACCCGCCCGGCCACGGTGATCAGCCCCAGAAGGTGGGACGGTGCCCCCGGCACCGGCGTCCAGCGAACGACCGGCTGCACCCGCGACACGTGCCGCACCTCCAGCGCGTAGCGTCCGGTGGCGCCGCGCCCCAGCAGCAGGCGGACCCGTGGTGCGGCATCCGCCTCGTCGTCGGGGCGGCGCGCCAGTTCGGCGGTGCGGCGGTCCAGCAGGTCCTCCGCCCACGGCCCGCGGCCGGCCACGGCGTCGTGGAAGGCGGCGCGCCCCCGCGCCAGGCGGCGGCGCAGGGCTTCCCAGTCGATGCGGCCGGCATCGCTCATGGCGCACCGCCGCGCCCGCCGCGGCCGGGCAGCCACAGGTCGAGCATCGCCGCCAGCTCACGCACGCTCAGGCCGCGGCCGAAGGCGACGGACTCGCCGGGGTCGTGGCCGACCAGCGCCAGTCGGGCGTTGCGGAAGTGGCGGCGCGCCGGCTCCATCTGGCCGCGACGCCAGTGCACCAGCGCCAGGTGGTAATGGGCGAGCGCCAGCCCCTGGTCCAGGTAGAGGGCGCGGCGAAAGGCGGCGCCGGGATCGCCGACGCCCAGATGGTCCTCGATCAGGCCGCGGTAGAAATGGGCCGCCGCGCTGGTGGGCACGGCGTCCACCAGCGCCTCGCAGGCGTCGAGCGCGGCCGTCCAGTCGCCGCGGTCGGCCAGGGCGACCAGATCGTCCAGAGTCGGTACCGCGTCGCCGGGTGCCGGAAGATCGGCGGCCGCGGGCGGTGGCGGCGATGGCTCCTCCGGGGACGTGACCGGCCGTGCCGGTGCCGGCTGCGGGGCCGCAGCGGGTGGCGTGGCCTCCCGCGCTTCCGGGCCGGCGACCGGCGTCGGCATCGCCACCGGCACCTGCGGCGGCTTGCGGTAGAGGGTGGCGCCGGGGACGGCGACGGAGATGAAGGGCGAGGTCAGTTCCAACCCCGCCTCGGCGTGCCCGACGAACAGCCAGCCGCCGTCGGCGATCACGTCGTGCAGGCCACGGATCAGCCGCAGGCGGGTCGCCTCGTCGAAGTAGATCATGACGTTGCGGCAAAGCACGATGTCGAAGCCGGCCAGCCCGTCCGTCCAGGACGGCAGCGTGCCGGTGCTGAGGTTGAAATAGCCGAAGCGCGTCCACCGGCGGAATTCCGGCTTCAGGACCCGGGTGCCGGCGGGGCCGGGGTCGAAACAGGCGGCGCGCACGTCCGGCGTCACGCCGCGCAGGGCCCAATCGCCGTACACCCCGTCGTTCGCCTGACGCAGAAAGCCGCGGTTGATGTCGGTGCCGATGATGGACACCTGCCAGCCCTCCAGTTCGACGGCGAAATGGCGGCGCAGCAGGATCTCCACCGAATAGGGCTCGGCCCCGGTGGAGCAACCGGCACTCCACACCCGCAGCGTCCGCGAGGCCGCGTTGCGGCGCAGGCATTCGGGCACGACCACGGCGCGCAACGCCTCGAACTGCTCCCGGTAGCGGAAGAAGAAGGTCTCACCGACAGTGATCTCGTCGATCAGCGCCTGGAACTCGCCGGCGCCGGCGCCGCCGCCCGCCAGCAGCCCGGCATAGGCACCGACGTCGGCCAGCGCCAGGGCGTCCAGCCGGCGCCGCACCCGCTCGGCCAGGGCAGCGTCCTTGTCCAGGTAATAGGCCAGCCCGGTGCGTTCGATCACCAGGTCCTTCACCCGCGCGAACGCCGGATGCGCCAGCACGGCGGCGGTGGCCGGGCTTCCCGTCATGGCCCGTCGTCCTGCCAGGCCGCCAGCCGTTCCTCGGCAAGGTCGCGCAACTCGGCCAGGCGCACCTCCTCGGCGGCACTCAGCAACGCATCGGGATCGAGCAGCAGGGTGGCATCGCCGCGGTGGGTCCAGGTGGCGCTGACGCAATGATTAAGACTGGCGTCCTCCCCGACCGGGGCGAGGGCGTCGGCCGGCACCTCGGCCATCTCGTGGACGCGGTCGACCAGCAGGGCCAGCGGCCCGGCCGGCCGGTGCAACAGCAGCAGCGGCGTGTAGACCCCCGGCTCCCGCCGCGGAACGCCCAACAGCACGTCCAGGCGCAGCACCGGAACCGCGGCACCGCCCAGCACCATCACACCCTCAAGCACCGGCGGCATGGTCGGCAAGGCTTTCAGCCGGGGCATGGACACCACGCGCCGCACCGCCCCGCCGGGCAGCGCCAAACGCCGGTCCGCCACGCTGAAGATCACGCACCGCGGCGCGGACACCGCGCTTCTCTCCGTCATCGGTCCTTCGGTCTGTAACGGGACACAACGACCCGGCGCAGCACACGTCCTGCCGGGGACCCTTCCGGCTGCGATCCTAATCAATGAAAGGACGGCTCCCTATAACGCTTCCGGCCGGTTTGGCGCGGCCCGCAGCACCGCTTTCGGCATAAGGCCACGGTCCGGGTGCCACGGCGCGGCGCACCTCATCGCCGCCGGGAAACACGCCTTCCGGATCTGACAATTCGAATCAACTCCTTACCAAAGGCCTGTGAAGATTATAGGCCATCACCAAAAGAATAGGGCTGGTCGGCTTGCTACCACCGAATTGCCTTCCTATAGTATCTGCTTGCATCGTCCGCAAACGCGCGAGAAACACCGCGGGAATTACGGTTTTTCATCGGGCGGCGCCAACGATCATCCGGATGGAGCGGAGCAATGTGGGGGTTGCGGCGCCGGAACGCGCCCGGACACGGGACGCTGCCGAAGCCGGCGGCGGTGAGTTGGCCGACCAGCCGCCCGTCCGTGCCGCCGCCGGCCTCCGCACCGGTGCCGGCGCGCGAGCCGGCGGCACCCCGCCTGCCGGCCCGCCGCCTGCGCCACGCCCACGAAGCCCACGACGCGGTGCGCGCGGCGGATCTGCTGCGCCGCCCGCTGACGCTCGACTCCGCCCGGACCTTGCTGACGGCATTGGAGCCATACCGCCGCCGGGTGCACCTGCCGGCCGGCGACAGCGCGCTGCACGCCCTGGTCGGCCAGTCGCCGGCGCGGCTGCAGGAGATGACGCTGCGCCACGCCTCGCCGGTGCTGGTGGACGTGCTGCTGCCGGCCTGTCGCGAGCATCTGAACGACCGGCTGTTCGGCCCGCTGGCGGCGGCGCAAGGCGCGCCGGAACCGGCGGAGATCGAGGGCCTGCCCAGCGCGCTCGACATCGCCGCGGCCATGCGCACCCTGCTGATCGTGCTGCGCGGGGCCGGCCGTGCCCACACCGTGGCGGTGCTGGCGGCGCTGGAGGAACAGAGCCGGACGCTCGCCCGGACGGTCGTCCGGGCCGACCGGCCGGTCGGCCGCCCCGGCGGCGTGGCCGAGTTGTCGCACGCCCTGCTGCGGCTGGAAGGCTTCCGGCTGGTGATGGAGGCGCTGGGCGCCGGCGACGGGCCGCTGGCCGAGGTGGCGTCCGAATGCCGGCGGGTGGCCCGGCTGGCCCTGCGCCACTGCGCGGCGACCCTGGACGGCTTCGTGCGCAGCCGCTCCCTGATGACGCTGCACGACAGCCTGACGGTGATCGCCTCGGTCGACAGCCTGATCGTGCTGGCCATGCGCATGCTGGACTCGCTCCAGGACCGTGAGGAGGAGACGAGCCCCTTCGTCCGCACGGCCGACGCCGAGGCGCTGGACGGCTATGTCGAGGCGGCGACGCGGCTCGGGCACGCCGTGCTCGACCTGCTGCACACGGCCTTGCCGGAACCGCGTTTCGACAACCTGCTGTTCGTGGCGCTGGCCCGCAAGGTGAAGTGGCTGCACCGTTTCACCTCCCGCCTCGGCGTCGGCCACCCGCACCGGCCGCCGGCCCTCGACACCCTCTCCGATTTCCTGGTGGCCCGGAGCGAGGCGCTGGCGCGGCGCACCGCCTCCCTCCTGGAAACGGCGCGGGATCACCGGCCGGCCGACGCCAAGTCCGCCGACGACCTGCTGGCCCGCGCCGACGAGGTCGCCCACCTCATGCGCGCCCTGGACCGGCCGGCCGCCGCCAACATCCTCACCACCCGCGCCGCCGCGGTGCGCGGCGCACCGGAGCGGGTCGCGTAGCGGGCGGTGACGGATCGGCGAGGCAAAACGGCCTCGCCGTAACGCCGGCATCGCCGTTCCGGTCACCCGCCCGGCCGGGCCGGGACGCCTGTGTTAGACCGGACAAAAATTGTGGTCATTGTCGGGTTCATCACAGCCGCGGGGCCCGTCCCGACGCCCCGTCGCAATCCCGACACGACGACAATGCGAGCTATATCAATGAGATAACGAGAACACCCGAATTGGCACGCTCCGTGCAGTCATAGGATCGACCGCGGCGAGACACCCGCGCCGCAACGGGACCAAGGGGCCCGGGCACCGATCCAACGGGACACAGCATAGGAGCGAGCACCATGAGCAATCCCGGTCTTCGCCAGATCGCCTTCTACGGCAAGGGCGGCATCGGCAAGTCGACGACGTCGCAGAACACCCTGGCGGCTCTGGTCGAGATGGACCAGAAGATCCTGATCGTCGGCTGCGACCCGAAGGCCGACTCGACCCGCCTGATCCTGCACGCCAAGGCCCAGGACACCGTCCTGCACCTGGCCGCCGAGGCCGGCTCGGTCGAGGACCTGGAACTCGAGGACGTCGTCAAGATCGGCTACAAGAACATCAAGTGCGTGGAGTCCGGCGGCCCCGAGCCGGGCGTCGGCTGCGCCGGCCGCGGCGTCATCACCGCCATCAACTTCCTGGAAGAGAACGGCGCCTACGACGACGTCGACTACGTCTCCTACGACGTGCTGGGCGACGTGGTGTGCGGCGGCTTCGCCATGCCCATCCGCGAGAACAAGGCGCAGGAAATCTACATCGTCATGTCCGGTGAGATGATGGCGCTGTACGCCGCCAACAACATCTCCAAGGGCATTCTCAAGTACGCCAACAGCGGCGGCGTGCGCCTGGGCGGCCTGATCTGCAACGAGCGGCAGACCGACAAGGAGATCGACCTGGCCGACGCCCTGGCCAAGCGCCTGGGCACCCAGCTCATCCACTTCGTGCCGCGCGACAACATCGTGCAGCACGCCGAGCTGCGCCGCATGACGGTGATCGAGTACGCCCCCGACAGCAAGCAGGCCGACGAGTACCGTCAGCTCGCCAGCAAGATCCATCACAACAAGGGCAAGGGCGTCATCCCCACCCCGATCAGCATGGAAGAGCTGGAAGAGATGCTGATGGACTTCGGCATCATGAAGACCGAGGAGCAGCAGCTCGCCGAACTGGCGGCCAAGGAAGCGGCCAAGGCCAGCGCCTGACGCCGGTCCCGGGTTCTCCCCTCCAGGGCGATCCAACTGGCCCCGTCCCCAGCCCTCCCCCGCATGGAGCACCCGCGGGGGAGGGAGGGAGGGGCCCGGTCCCGCGCCGTGACGAGACGGCGCGAACGGAAAGTTTTTTTCCAGGAGTCCGGCACCATGAGCCTGTCCGTGAATCAGGACGTCGACGTCAAAGGTCTGGTCGACAAGGTCCTCGAAGCCTATCCCGAGAAGTCGCGCAAGCGGCGTGCCAAGCACCTCAACGTCCTCGAGGCGGAAGCCAAGGACTGCGGCGTCAAGTCGAACATCAAGTCCATCCCCGGCGTCATGACCATCCGCGGCTGCGCGTATGCCGGCTCGAAGGGCGTGGTCTGGGGCCCGATCAAGGACATGATCCACATCAGCCACGGCCCGGTCGGCTGCGGCTACTACTCGTGGTCGGGTCGCCGCAACTACTACATCGGCGACACCGGCGTCGACAGCTTCGGCACGATGCACTTCACGTCCGACTTCCAGGAGAAGGACATCGTCTTCGGCGGCGACAAGAAGCTGCACAAGGTCATCGAGGAGATCAACGACCTCTTCCCGCTGGCCAGGGGCCTCTCCATCCAGTCCGAATGCCCGATCGGCCTGATCGGCGATGACATCGAGGCGGTCGCCCGCGCCAAGTCGGCCGAGATCGGCAAGCCCATCGTGCCGGTGCGCTGCGAAGGGTTCCGCGGCGTGTCCCAGTCGCTGGGGCACCACATCGCCAACGACACCATCCGCGACTGGATCTTCGAGAAGACCGAGCCCGTCGCCGGCTTCGAATCGACCCCCTACGACGTCACGATCATCGGCGACTACAACATCGGCGGCGACGCCTGGTCGAGCCGCATCCTGCTCGAAGAGATCGGGCTGCGCGTGATCGCCCAGTGGTCGGGCGACGGCACGCTGGCCGAGCTGGAGAACACGCCGAAGGCCAAGGTCAATCTCATCCACTGCTACCGCTCGATGAACTACATCGCGCGCCACATGGAAGAGAAGTTCGGCATTCCGTGGATGGAGTACAACTTCTTCGGCCCCTCGCAGATCGCGGAGTCGCTGCGCAAGATCGCGGCCCTCTTCGACGACACGATCAAGGAGAACGCCGAGAAGGTCATCGCCCGCTACCAGCCGCTGGTGGACGCCGTCATCGCCAAGTACAAGCCGCGCCTGGAAGGCAAGAAGGTCATGATCTACGTCGGCGGTCTGCGCCCGCGTCACGTGGCCGACGCCTACCACGACCTGGGCATGGAGATCATCGGCACGGGCTACGAGTTCGCCCACAACGACGATTACCAGCGCACCACCCATTACATGAAGGAAGGCACGCTGATCTATGACGACGTCACCGGCTTCGAGCTGGAGGAGTTCGTCAAGGGGCTGCGTCCCGACCTCGTCGCCTCCGGCATCAAGGAAAAGTACGTCTTCCAGAAGATGGGCCTGCCGTTCCGGCAGATGCACTCGTGGGACTACTCGGGGCCGTACCACGGCTACGACGGTTTCGCCATCTTCGCCCGCGACATGGACATGGCGATCAACAACCCCGTCTGGGGCATGACCAAGGCCCCCTTCTGATCGCCGCTCGGGAATAGGAGCACCCAACGATGTCGGATATTGCCGTTTCCCAGAGCGCCGATAAGGTCCTCGACCATTTCACGCTCTTCCGCCAGCCGGAATACCAGGCGCTCTTCGAGCGCAAGAAGCAGGAGTTCGAGTTCGGCCACCCCGACGAGAAGGTCGCCGAGGTGTCCGAGTGGACGAAGTCCGCGGAATACCGCGAGAAGAACTTCGCCCGCGAGGCGGTGACCATCAACCCCACCAAGGCGTGCCAGCCCATCGGCGCCATGTTCGCCGCCCAGGGGTTCGAGGGCACCCTGCCCTTCGTGCACGGCTCGCAGGGCTGCGTCGCCTACTACCGCACCCACCTCACCCGTCACTTCAAGGAGCCCAACAGCGCGGTCTCCTCGTCGATGACGGAAGACGCGGCGGTGTTCGGCGGCCTCAACAACATGATCGACGGCCTGGCCAACGCCTACACCCTGTACAAGCCGAAGATGATCGCCGTGCTGACCACCTGCATGGCCGAAGTCATCGGTGACGACCTCGGCGGCTTCATCGTCAACGCGAAGAACAAGGAAAGCGTCCCGCAGGACTTCCCGGTTCCGTTCGCCCACACCCCGGCGTTCGTCGGCAGCCACATCACCGGCTACGACAACATGATGAAGGGCATCCTGTCCCACTTCTGGGACAAGGCGGAGCAGTTCGACGTTCCGAAGACGGAATCGATCAACATCATTCCGGGCTTCGACGGCTATGCGGTCGGCAACAACCGCGAACTGAAGCGCATCGCGCAGATGTTCGGCATCGACGTCACCATCCTGTCGGACGTGTCGGACAACTTCGACACCCCCGGTGACGGCGAGTACCGCATGTACGACGGCGGCACCACGCTGGAAGCCACCGCCGCGGCCAAGCACGCCAAGGCCACGGTGACCATGCAGGAGTACTGCACCACCCAGACCCTGCAGTTCTGCAAGGAAAAGGGCCAGGACGTCACCAAGCTCAACTACCCGCTGGGCGTCGGGGCGACCGACGAGCTGCTGATGAAGCTGGCGGAACTGTCGGGCAAGCCGGTGCCGGACGCGCTGCGCCTGGAGCGCGGCCGCCTGGTCGACGCCATCGCCGACAGCCACACCTACTTCCACGGCAAGCGCTTCGCGGTCTACGGCGACCCGGACTTCTGCCTGGGCATGACCCGCTTCCTGCTGGAACTGGGTGCGGAGCCGGTGCACATCCTCTCCACCTCCGGCTCCAAGAAGTGGGAGAAGCAGGTGAAGAAGGTGCTGGAGGGCTCGCCCTTCGGCAAGGACGGCAACGCTTACGGTGGCAAGGACCTGTGGCACCTGCGCTCGCTGCTGTTCACCGAACCGGTCGACTACCTGATCGGCAACAGCTACGGCAAGTACCTGGAGCGTGACACGAAGATCCCGCTGATCCGCCTGACCTACCCGATCTTCGACCGTCACCACCACCACCGCTACCCGACCTGGGGCTACCAGGGCGCGCTGAACGTCATGGTGCGCATCCTCGACCGCATCTTCGAGGATCTGGACGCCAAGACCAGCGTCGTCGGCGTGACGGACATCTCCTTCGACCTGGTCCGGTAACCGGCACCCCCGCATCCCGGACTGTGACGACGCCGGCGCCCGCTCCATCCGCGGGCGCCGGTTGTTTTTTGCGCGGGCCCGGGGCTGCCGTCACGCGGCAGGAGGCCCGTCGCCGAACGCGGCCAACGCGACGACGAACCCCGCCCACGACAGTGCGGGCTGAAGACCGCGCGCCAGGCGAATGAACCGGTCGTCGGCCGTCACGAACGGAATGCCACGGGCTGCGCCAGCGCGACGTAGTGGAAATCGTACGCCGGATGTCCCGTCCGGCAGGCAAGGTCGAGCGCGGTCCGCAGCAGGGACGCAGTCGGAGCGACATCATAATCGAGGACCAGCAGCGCCTCCGACGCTGATGCCGCTTCCGCATCGCTCAACTCACCCCGTCGCACCTTCTTCCACAGAACGTTGGCGACTTCGGCAAAGAAAAGGTCGGGAACCACCGGGTCCGCGTCGAGAACCCTCAACGCACGTTCGGTGCCCGCTTCGGGCACGGCCCATTTGATCGCCACGTTGGCGTCAACGACGACCCTCACCGCTCCTCCCGGCTTTCGCGCAGCAGGACCTCCGATGGCGTGTGCCGGCGCCCGGCCAGGGACTCCCGCACCTGCCGAAGCCGCTCCTTTCCCTGCACCCGCCGGTCACCGGCCAGCGCGTCGCGCAGCAGCTCCCGGTGCTCCGCCTCCATGGATCGCCCCTGCCGGCGCGCCCCCGCCTTCAGCAGCTCGATCGTTTCCTCGTCCACATTCCGCACGATCAGCGCTCCCACGGCCGCACCCCGTCACCACGCTGCTATCACGCATGATAACACACGGTGGCGGCGCAACGCTCGGGGCCTGTCCGCTTCGTCCATCCGCGGGCGCCGGTTGTTTTTTGCGGGGGCCTGTGGCGACATGCGCAGGCAACACACCACGGTGTCACCGCCGATGACCGACCTCGAACGCCTGCGCCAGCGCTGGCACGGCCTGCGCTCCCGGTTCCGTGAAAGCGCCCGCGCGTTCGATGCGTGGTACGACGTCGAACTGACCTACACCTCCAACGCCATCGAGGGCGGCACGCTGACCCGGCGCGAGACGGCCCTGGTCATCGAAACGGAGATCACGGTCGGCGGCAAACCGCTGCGCGACCATCTGGAAGCGGTCGACCATCATCATGCTCTGGCCTACGTCCGCGCCCTGGCGGCGCGGGACGAACCGGTGCGGGAAGGCGACGTGCGGGAGATCCACCGCATCCTCTTCGCCCGCAGCCTGCCCGACGACGCCGGCCGCTACAGCGACCGGCAGCGCTTCATCGCCGGCTCCGACGTGCGGTTCCCGACGCCGGCCGAGATCGCACCGCTGATGGGTGATTTCGGACAATGGCTTCAGGCCGTCGAACCGTCGCCCGCGGCGGCCTTCGAAGCGCATTTTCGCCTGGTCGCCATCCACCCCTTTGCGGATGGCAACGGCCGCACGGCACGCCTGCTGATGAACCTCCTGCTGCTCAAGGCCGCCTATCCGCCGATCGCCATCGGCCCGGAGGTTCGCCTGGCCTATCTCGACGCCATCGAACAACGCCAGTCCGGGAATGGCACGCCGGGCTACGACGCGTTCCTCACGGACCGGCTCCGCGCCAGCCTGGAACGGCACGTCGCCGAACTCGATCGGGAGTCCGGTGCCGAGCCGGACACCATCGGCTAAGGCTTCGGATCCGCCGTCTCACGGGTGCAGGCGCAGCCCCCTGGTCACCCGGTCCACCTCCTTGCGCGGGGCGTGCAGGGCCAGCCCCACCAGGTCCAGGTCCGGCGTCGGGACGGCCGCCACCGCGGCGCGGTTGTCGGCGTCGTTGCCGGTGGCGAACAGCGGCCGGGTGTAGAGCGACACCCGCACGCCCCGCTCCGCCGCCCGCCGCAGGGCGCCGGTCAGGCCGGGGCCGTCGGCGGCGAAGATGAGGATCGGTTGGCGCACCAACGGTCCGTAGACGGTGCCGGAGGCGTCGGCGTAGGCTTCGCCGACGATGTCGGGATGGGACCCGGCGAGCCCGCCTGCCAGGAAGGCGACGACGTTCAGCTTCTGCCAGGTGGCGAGGTCTTCGTGGACGACCACGGCGATCTTGGTTTCGTAGCGCATGGGGGCAGCATGCACGAGGGCATCGGCAGCGGTCTTGAACGATCCTGCACACCCGCGGACGACCGGGTGATCAGCGCCCCCTCGCGGCCCGGCCTGGAACGCATCGAGGCGCGCTTCGCCGGCCACGCCTTCGAACCGCACCGCCACGACACCTACGGCATCGGCCTGACCCTGGACGGCGTCCAGTGCTTCGATTACCGCGGGGTGCACTGCGACAGCCCGGCCGGGCACGCCATCGTGCTGCACCCCGACGAGGTGCACAACGGCCACGCCGGCACCCCGGCAGGGTTCCGCTACCGCATGCTGTACCTGGAACCGCGCCTGGTGCGCGACGCGCTGGGCGGCGCGGGTCCCCTGCCCTTCGTGCGGCCGGCCGTGATCACCGATCCCCGCCTGCTGGCGGCGCTGCGCCCGGCTCTGGCCGACCTCGACCGGGTGCCGGAGGAGGCGGAGGCGGACGCCGCGGTGGTCGCCATCGCCATGGCGCTGGCCGGCCTCGATCCGTCGGCGCGCCGGCGGCGGCGCGGCCCGGCGGCGGTGCGGGCGGTGGAACGGGCGCGCGCCCTGCTCGACGACAACGTGGAGCGGACCGTGACGTCCGCTGAACTGGAGGAGGTCTCCGGCCTCGACCGCTTCGCGCTCACCCGCCATTTCCGCGCCGTGCTGGGCACCAGCCCCTACCGCTACCTGACGATGCGGCGCCTCGACCGGGTGCGGACGCTGATCCGCGACGGCGCACCCCTGGCCGACGCCGCGGCGGCGGCCGGATTTGCCGACCAGAGCCACATGACGCGCCAGTTCAAACGCACCTTCGGCGTGTCGCCCGGCCGCTGGCGGGGGTTGCTGAGGCGCTGAGGGGCACACCGTCCGCAGTTCCGGATGTAATACAATAACGTTGCTGGCCAGCAACGGACCCCGGGCATTCCGCACTCGCGCACCGCATCGGCAGAACACTCAAATGTTGATGGCTATATCCGACGAATTTCGTACTGGTCAGTGCGCGATTGCCTTTCCTAGCGTCTTCAATGAACATCATGATGATCAGGAGACGCGCATGCATACGCACACGGGCGACTGCACCTGCAACACCACCCATGCGCCGGACAGTCGCCGCCGCTTCCTCAAGATCGCGGCACTGGGCGGCGGCGCCATGCTGCTGGGCGTTCCCGCCCTGCGCGAGGCGCGGGCCGCCGGCGGCATCGAGGCCCTGCTGCTGAACTGCATGGATTATCGCCTGACCGACGACACCACCCGCTACATGGACGGGCGCGGCCTGACCAACAACTACGATCAGATCATCCTCGCCGGCGCCGGTCTGGGCGCACTGACCGAGCAGAAGCCGGACTGGAACCAGACCTTCTGGGACCACATCGACGTGGCCAAGCAGCTTCACAACATCAAGCGCGTGATCGTCATGGATCACCGCGACTGCGGTGCCTACAAGGTCTTCCTCGGCCTGGACCTCAAGGACGACCCGGTGAAGGAAACCGCCGTCCACACGGAGATCCTGGTGAAGCTGGGCGGCATGATCCGCGAGAAGCACCCGGACCTGGAGGTGGAACTGCTGCTGATGGCGCTGGACGGCAGCGTCCAGAAGATCGGCTAACCCTCCGCGCGCGGACCTCGGCCGGCCCCGGGGTCCGTTGCGCGTGTCCGACACCCGACAATCCTCCCTCCCTGTCGGGTTCCGTACATCGCCTGAGCGGCACGCCAATCCTTTCTTCGCAATAGGTTAGAAAGCACCGCCCCTCCTGGCACGCACCGTGCATTGCACGGGTCCGGACCAGCCGCGGGAGGTGCAGCGATGCTTCAGGACAAGATCCAGGAGGCCTTCAACGAGCCGGGCTGCGCGGTCAATCAGGCCAAGTCGGAGAAGGAGCGCAAGAAGGGCTGCACCAAGGCGCTGAAGCCCGGCGCGGCCGCCGGTGGCTGCGCCTATGACGGGGCGATGATCGCGCTGCAGCCCATCGCCGACGTGGCGCACCTGGTGCACGGCCCCATCGCCTGCCTCGGCAACTCGTGGGACAACCGCGGCTGTCGCTCTTCGGGGCCGCAGCTCTACCGCACCGGCTTCACCACCGACCTGTCGGAACTGGACGTCATCCACGGCGGCGAGAAGAAGCTGTTCAAGGCGATCAAGGAGATCGTGCAGCAGTACGATCCGCCGGCGGTCTTCGTCTACCAGACCTGCGTCCCCGCCATGATCGGCGACGACCTGGAGGCGGTGTGCAAGCACGCCTCGGCCCGGTTCGGCAAGCCGGTGATCCCGGTTATGGCGCCGGGCTTCGCGGGCTCCAAGAACCTGGGCAACAAGCTGGCCGGCAACACGCTGCTGGAGCACGTGATCGGCACGGTCGAGCCGGAGCGCACGACCCCCACGGACGTCTGCATCGTCGGCGAATACAACCTGGCCGGCGAGATGTGGCAGGTCACCCCGCTGCTGGACGAGATCGGCATCCGCATCCTGTCCTCCATCTCCGGCGACGGGCGCTACCGGGACGTGGCGGCGGCGCACCGGGCGCGCGTCACCATGGTGGTGTGCTCCCAGGCGCTGGTGAACATCGGCCGCACCCTGGAGGAGCGCTGGGGCATCCCCTACTTCGAAGGCTCCTTCTACGGCGTCACCGACACCTCCGACACGCTGCGCACCATGGCGCGCATGCTGGTGGCCCGCGGCGCCCCGGCCGACATCATCGACCGCGCCGAGAGCGTCATCGCCCGCGAGGAGGCGCGCGTGCGGCGGCGGCTGGAGGTGTATGTGCCGCGCTTCCGGGGCAAGCGGGTGCTGCTGTTCACCGGCGGCGTCAAGAGCTGGTCCATGGTCACCGCCCTGGAAGAGGCCGGGCTGACCATCATCGGCACCTCCACCAAGAAGTCGACCAAGGAGGACAAGGACCGCATCCGCAAGATGAAGGGGGCGGAGTTCCACACCTGGGACGACCTGAAGCCGCGGGAGATGTACCGGATGCTGCGGGATTCCGAGGCCGACATCATGCTGTCGGGCGGGCGGTCGCAGTTCATCGCGCTGAAGGCCAAGGTGCCCTGGCTGGACGTCAACCAGGAGCGCCACCACCCCTTCGCCGGGTACGACGGCATCGTCAACCTGTGCGAGGAGATCGACAAGACCCTCTCCAACCCGATGTGGCGGCAGGTCCGCCAGCCCGCCCCCTGGGAATGACGGATCGAGTGAGGCACCGGCCATGACGCACGTCCACCGCTTTCCCACCTCCGCCAAGGCGGCCGCCACCAACCCGCTGAAGATGAGCCAGCCCCTGGGGGCCGCCCTCGCCTTCCTCGGCATGGACCGCTGCCTGCCGGTCTTCCACGGCTCCCAGGGCTGCACCGCCTTCGGCCTGGTCCTGCTGGTCCGCCACTTCCGCGAGGCGATCCCGCTGCAGACCACCGCCATGGACCAGGTCTCCACCATCCTCGGCGGCTACGAGAACCTGGAAGCGGCCATCCGCAACATCCACGAACGGATGGCCCCGGACCTGATCGGCATCTGCACCACCGGCGTCACCGAGACCAAGGGCGAGGACCTGGCCGGCCACTACGCCACCTTCCGGCAGCGCAACCCGGCCCTGGACGGTCTGGGGCTGGTGTTCGTCAACACCCCCGACTTCGCCGGCGGCTTCGAGGACGGCTTCGCCGCCGCCGTCACCGGCATCGTCGAGCGCTTCGCCCGGCCCGCCGGCACCACCGTCAAGGGCCAGGTCAACGTGCTGGCCGGCAGCCATCTCAGCCCCGGCGACGTGGAGGAACTGCGCGACGTCATGGAGCAGTTCGGCCTGAAGCCGATCATCCTGCCCGACCTCGGCCTGTCCCTGTGCGGCCGCCAGCCGTCCGACTTCACCCCCTATTCGCTGGGCGGGACGACGCTGGACCAGGTGCGTCTGATGGGGACATCGGAAGCGACGCTGGTGATCGGCGAGCACATGCGCGTCGCCGCCGCGGCGCTGGAGCTGAAGACCGACGTGCGCTCCGTCTTTTTCGACCGGCTGACCGGGCTGGAGCCGTGCGACCGCTTCATCCGCACGCTGGCGGAGATTTCCGGCCGGCCCGTCCCGGCCCGCCTGCGCCGCCAGCGCGAGAGTCTGGTGGACGCCATGCTCGACGGGCACTTCTTCTTTTCGCGCAAGCGCATCGCCGTCGCCCTGGAACCCGACCTGCTGTACGCGGTCAGCAGCTTCCTGGCCGACCTCGGGGCCACCGTGACGGCCGCCGTGTCGCCCACCCAGGCGGCGGTGCTGGACAAGGTCCGGGCCACCACGGTGATGGTCGGCGACCATTCCGACCTGGAGGCGGTGGCGCGCGAGGCGGACCTGATCGTCTCCAACGCCCACGGCCGCATGGGTGCCGAGCGGTTGGCCACGCCGCTCCACCGCATGGGGCTGCCGGTGTTCGACCGGCTGGGCGCCGGACTGAAGGTCGGTGTCGGCTACCGCGGCACCCGCGATCTGCTGTTCGAAATCGGCAACCTCTTCCTGGCCCGGGAGATGGAGCACGGCCACGGCGGCCCGCACGGCGATGGCGGGCACCACGGGGCGCACCACTGCGGGGGCGGATCATGCGGATGCAGCGCCGGCTGAGGCTGGTCGAGGGCGGCGACGACAGCGGGGCGAAGCGCCCCCGAGGAGGAGTGATGAAGGTAGCGTTCTGCACGCAGGACATGCAGCACGTCGACGCCCACTTCGGCTGGGCCAGGAACATCGCCGTCTATGAGGTGGACCCCGCCGGGTACCGCTTCCTGGAGACCTTCCAGTTCGGCGGCTCGATGTTCGAGGACGGTAACGAGGACAAGCTGGTGCCGAAGCTGGAGGCGATCGGCGATTGCGCCATCGTCTACCTGTCGGCCATCGGCGCCTCGGCGGCGGCGCGGGTGGTGGCGAAGAAGATCCACCCCGTGAAGGTGGAGGCGACCGAGCCCATCACCGCCCTGCTGGACCGCCTGCTCACCACCATCAACGCCAACCCGCCGCCCTGGCTGCGCAAGGCGCTGGCCAATGGCGAAACCCGCACCATCGATTTCGACGACGAGGAGGATTGAGCCGTCATGTCCGAAACCGCGACCGCCCCGGACGTCGAGGAGCTGTTCCACCGCATGCTGGTCATGCTGTTCCGCGCCGAGGACAGCTACGGCGCCTGGGAAGGCAAGAGCGACGACACCATCCTGGCCCCCTTCATCCTGGACAAGGAGGCGCGCGCCGCCATCCCGATGATCGGCGACCCGGACCCCGACACCCTGTGGCGGCTGGAGCTGTTCTATAAGGCCGTCGGCATCTGCATCGAGAAGCTGGCCGGCGTCATGGCCACACCGATGCTGAAGATGAGCCACGAGGGCTTCGGCCGCGTGGTGCTGATCGCCGGCCGGCTGGTGGTGGTGTCCCGCCACCTGCGCGACGTCCACCGCTTCGGCTTCCCCACCGCCGACAAGCTGAAATCCGACGGCGCCAAGCTGGTGCGCGAGGCGGTGGCCCTGATCGAGGCCCACCCCGAGGTCGCCCGGATCTGACCGCAGCAGAGGAGTCCCCGGACGTGACCGACGTCGCCGCGCTCAAGGACGAGATCAAGAAGCTGAACGCCCGCGCCACCCAGAAGAAGATGGACCTGCACGACCTGTCCGAGGAACTGCCCCGGGAGTGGGAGCGCATCCTCGACGTCGCCGCCGAGACCTTCGACGCCTACAAGACGCTCGCCGAGAAGCGGGCGGAACTGAAGGCGCTGGAAAAGGCATGACTCCCCACCACCCTTTACGACCCGGAGCACACCCATGACCGTCTACGTCACCGGCCTCACCCGCGGCGGCGCCGCCTGGACGCCCAAGTTCGTCGAGTCCATCGACCAGGGCCAATGCATCGGCTGCGGCCGCTGCTTCAAGGTGTGCGGCCGCGGCGTCCTGGAACTGATCGGCATCACCGAGGACGGTGACATCGTCGATGCCTTCGACGACGAGGCCGAGAAGAAGGTGATGAGCGTCCGCGAGGCCGCCAACTGCATCGGCTGCGAGAGCTGCGCCAAGGTCTGCTCGAAAAGCTGTATCACCCACCGGGCGCTCGCCGCCTGACGGACGGGATCGCTCCGGAGAGCGGGGCGATGCGGATGCGATGATGGAAGGGTGGATGCGGGGCGGCACGCCGGTGTAAAGGGATGGGCCAGGGGTGCGCGTCATCCGGCACCAGCCACGGGTTCCCTCCACCATGACACCACGCGACGCCGCCTCCGGTCCGCATGCGGGTGACGGCGCCGACCCCCGCCGGCGCCGGTGGCGCCGCGCGGCCGGCGCGGCGGCCGTGGCGGCCCTGGTGTGCGGTGCCGGCGCCTGGCTGGCCGCCGGCCCCTTGGCCGGCTCCCCCGGCCGGACCGCCGAAGCGGCGGAGGCCGCCGCCTTCGACGTGATCCGGCTGGCCGAAGCCGCGGGCCGCGTCACCGGCGGCACACCGCACCTGGAACACGCCCGCACCGGCACGCGGCGGCAAAGCGTCTACATCGGCCTGCGCCAGCACGCCCGGGAGGTGCAGGAGCTGCGGGAGTCCCTGACCGGTCGGATCGATCCGGCGCACGGCGACGGGTTGCGCCGGCTGCTGGTCGGGCTGGAAACCCATCTGGACGACCTGAACCACCTGGCGGAGCGGCGCATCGGCCTGGAGGAGGAGCTGAGGACCGCCGCCGGCCGCATCGCCGAGCGCCACGCCACCTTCCGCGGCGTCCTGTCGTCGGTGCGCGAGGAGAGCATCGCGGCGCTGCACCGCGGCGCGCCGGACGCCGCCGCGGCGGCGGATCTGCTGCGCATCCGCGAAGAGCTGGAGGACCAGGGCCGCACCCTCGCCGACCTGCTGTTCGCTGCGACGACCGAGGTGCGGCGCCCCCGTCTGGTGGCGCAACAGGCCGAATTCCGCCGCACCGTCGCCCGGATGGAAGCACTGCTGGACCGCCTGCCGATCGGCCCGGCCAGCGCCCGCCGGGCCGATGCGGCACGCCAGCTTGCCGCCCCCGGCATCGACAGCGCCGGCATCTTCGACCTGCGCCTGGAGCTGCTCCGCACCACCGACGCCATCGCCGACCTCACCCGCCACGGCCGCGACAAGGCGGCGGACCTGGCCCGCCTGGCGGAGCGCACCGCCCTGGCCCTGCGGGCGGAGGCCGCGGACGCACGGGGCCGGGCGGCGGCCCTCGACCGGGCGGCGGCGGCGGCAGCCCTGGCGGCGGCCCTGGCCGCGGCGCTGGCGGTGTGGTTCGGCCGGCTGGCCGCCCGACCGTCGCCTGCCGTGCCCGATAACGCCGGCGCAGCGGAGCCCGATGCGGCTCCGGCCACCGTGCCGCCGCTGACCATCCTGATGGCGGAGGACGAACGCATCAACCAGATGGTCGGCGCCGCCCTGCTGCGCCGTCACGGCCATGCCGTCACCGTGGTGGCCGACGGCCGCGCCGCGGTCGACGCCGCGGCCGACGGCGGCTTCGACCTGGTGCTCATGGACCTGCGGATGCCGGTGATGGACGGGCTGGAGGCGGTCCGGCGCATCCGCGCCCTGGCCGATCCGGCGCGCGCCGGCGTGCGCATGGTCATGCTGACCGCCAGCATCGTGCCGGAGGACGCCGAACGCTGCCTCGTCGCCGGAGCCGACGCGGTGCTGCCCAAACCGCTGCAGTACGACGCGCTGGAGCCCGTCCTGGCACGCCTGTTCTCTGCCGGCGGCGGCACCGTACCGGCCGCCGGCCCTGCCCCCGGAGAGGCGGTGTTCAGCGACGCCGCACTGCGCGAGATGCGCGACGCCCTGCCGGCGGACCGCGTCGCCCGCCTGATCGAAGGCACCGTCGCCACGCTCGGCACCTAATCACGGCACGCTGGAGGCCGCATGGCGCAGCGGCGACCGCGCCACCGTCGCGGCCATGGCCCACAAGATCGCCGGAGTCGCCGGTGTCTACGGCTGCCTGCGGCTGCGCCGCTGCGCCATGGTGCTGGAATCGTGCATCGAGCGGGACGAGGGCGACCCGGCACCGCTGGTGGACGCGCTGGCCGCCGCCGTCCCGCCGGCCCTGGAGGCCCTGCGCGCCCAAGGCGGCGCCCTGCGCGCCGCGACCGGATGAAGCGGCGCCGGTTCCGGCAGCTTTTGCCATACCGGGTTCGGTACGTCCTGACGTCCGAACCCGGTATCGGCCGCGACGGCGGCCGCGGCCCGATAGGGCCGAAGCCTGCATGGCGTTTGAACGCAGCCGTCAGGATTGTCCTGACCGCGTATCGAAGGTTCCACTGTCGCGTCTCTGCACATCCCAAAAAGAACATCAAAGGTAAATGCAAATTTACCTTTCTCCCGGAGGTTGCTCTTGCAAGAGTGTCGGTGCATTGCATATATTGCAGCGCAGCATTGACGCGCCCGTCACCGGCCGCATCCAAAAAAGAGCAGCAAGAGGACCCCACATGGACGACGTTCGTCAGATCTCCAAGGAGCTTGACGGCCACTATCTCGAGGACCTGTCCGTCGGCATGACGGCGTCCTATGCCAAGACGGTGACCGAAGCCGACATCGTGCTGTACGCCGGCATTTCCGGCGACACCAACCCGGTGCACCTGAACCAGGAATACGCCAGCGGCACCATGTTCCAGGGCCGCATCGCCCACGGCATGCTGACGGCCGGGTTCATTTCGGCGGTGCTGGGCACCAAGCTGCCGGGGCCGGGCTGCATCTACATGTCCCAGTCGCTGAAGTTCAAGGCGCCGGTGCGCATCGGCGACACGGTGACCGCGCGGGCCACGGTGACCGAGATCATCGCCGAGAAGCGCCGCGTCGTCATGCGCACGGTCTGCTCCACCGGCGACACCGTGGTGCTCGAAGGCGAGGCGCTGCTGATGGTCCCCTCGCGCGGCTGATCGTCCGGCCGGGTGCGTTTACCCCGCGGCGGGTCTGGTCTATATACTCGCCCGGCGGCCCGGCCCGTCCGTCCCGGTGGCGGCGGGCCGGACCCCTTCCGGCTGCGGGCATCCGGCCCGGGGCGAGAGCGCACTCAAGGCCCGCATGCGACTGTTCCGACACACCGACCACCTGCCCGACGGCGCGCGCGGCGCCGTGGTGGCGCTCGGCAACTTCGACGGCGTCCACCGCGGCCACCGGGCGGTGATCGCGGCGGCACAGGCGCACGCCCGCGCCCTTGGCGTGCCGGCCGGCGTGCTGACCTTCGAACCGCACCCGCGCAGCGTCTTCCGCCCCGACGACCCGCCCTTCCGCCTCACCCCCTTCCGCGTGCGCACCCGCTACCTGGAGGAGCTGGGCGTCGATCTGCTGTTCGTCGTCCATTTCGACGACCGCTTCCGCCACACCCCGGCCGAGGGATTCGTGACCGAGGCGCTGGTCGACGGCCTGGGCATCCGTCACGCGGTGTGCGGCTGGGACTTCCTGTTCGGCCACGGCCGCGCCGGTGACGTGGCTCTGCTGGAGCGGCTGGGGAAGGACCACGGCTTCGGCGTCACCACGGTGGGCCCGGTGACCGACCCCGAGGGCGGCGTCTACTCCTCGACCCGCGTGCGCGACGCCCTGGTGCACGGCCGCCCGCGCGAAGCGGCGCACATCCTGGGCCACCACTGGGAGGTCGAGGGCCGGGTCGAGCACGGCGACCGCCGCGGCCGCACCATCGGCTTCCCCACCGCCAACGTCGAACTGGGGGAGTACCTGCGGCCCGCCTTCGGCGTCTACGCCGTGCAGGCCGGCGTGGACCTCGGCCGGGAGACCGTCTGGCACGACGGCGTCGCCAATCTGGGCCGCCGGCCCACCGTCGGCGGCCTGGTGGAGCGGCTGGAGGTCCATCTGTTCGACTTCGCCGGCGATCTCTACGGCCAGCATCTGCGCGTGCGGCTGATCGACTTCCTGCGCCCGGAACGCCGGTTCGCCGATCTGGACGCGCTGAAGGCGCAGATCGCCCTGGACGCCGCCGCCGCCCGCGCGGCGCTGGCCGGGACCGGGGCGTTGTAGGAAGCCCGAAGCACCTGTTATCCTCGGCGACGGACCGGCCGCAGGGGAACGCCATGCCCGATGGAAGCCTCTTCGAACGCGACTTCTACGCCTGGACGCGCGAGCAGGCCGCCGCCCTGCGCCGGATGCTTGCTGCACGCGCCAACACCGAGCTGGACCTGGAGCACCTGGCGGAGGCCGTAGAGGAAATGGGCAACAGCGACCTCGGCGCCCTTCAAAGCGACCTTGCCCGCGTGATCGAACACCTGCTGAAGCTGGAATACTCCCCGGCCGCCGACCCTCGCCGGGAATGGGTCCTGAGCGTCATCGAACACCGCGGACGCGCGCAGTTCGCCATCGAGCGCAGCGGTACCCTGAAACGCATGCTGCCGGACATCGCCCCGGGGGCCTGGCGCCACGGCCGCACGCTCGCCGCCAAGGCCATGCAGATGCTCGACGCGGTCGACCCCCGCTCCCTGCCGGCCGAGTGCCCCTATGGCATCGACCAAATCCTCGACGAGGACTTTTTCCCCGCCAACCGCCACGGGTCGGAGTAGGCCCCCGGCGGTTGCCAAGCCGGACGGTGCGCTCTACACAAGGGGCCGCCGATAGCCCTCCGTGCGGAGCCCCGTTCCATGACCACCGCCCCCTCCTCCCTCGCCGTCCGCCACGACGCCGACGCCATCGCCGCCATGGCCGCCTCGATCCTGCTGGAGATCAAGGCGTTGCACTTCAACGCCGAGAAGCCCTTCATCTTCACCTCCGGCTGGGCCAGCCCGGTCTACACCGACTGCCGCCGCATCATCTCCTTCCCGCGCGCCCGGCGCGCCCTGATGGATTTCGGGGTCGCCACCATCCAGCGCGAGGTGGGGTTCGAGTCCGTGGACGCGGTGGCCGGCGGCGAGACCGCGGGCATTCCCTTCGCCGCCTGGATGGCCGACCTCATGGGCCTGCCCATGCAGTACATCCGCAAGAAGCCCAAGGGCTTCGGCCGCAACGCCCAGATCGAGGGCGTGGTGAACGACGGCGACCGGGTGCTGCTGGTCGAGGACCTGGCGACCGACGGCAAGAGCAAGGAGAACTTCGTCACCGCCCTGCGCACCGCCGGCGCCACGGTGACCGACACCTTCGTCATCTTCCACTACGGCATCTTCCCGCAGTCGAAGGCGGTGATGGAGGGAATGGGCGTGCGCCTGCACGCGCTGTGCACCTGGTGGGACGTGCTGAAGGTGGCGCGCGCCAACGGCTACTTCGACACCGCCACCCTGGATGAGGTGGAAAAGTTCCTGCACAATCCGGTGGACTGGTCGGCGGCGCACGGCGGCAAGGCCAGCTTCGACTGAGCTTCGATCGAGGGGCGCCATGGTGAAGCCTGTGCATGCCGTCATCCTAGCCGCGGCCCTGACTCTCGGGGCCGCGCCCGGGCTCCGGGCGGCGGAGCCCGCCGGGCTGTGGGGGCTGCTGTCGCAGCTTCAGACGAAGACGTACATCGACCTCACCCACGCGTTCGGACCCGGCATCCCCCATTGGCCCGGCTTCGATGACGAACGCCGCACCACCCTCTATTCCTACGACGGCGCCCGGGCGTCGAAGGGGGCGGGTTTCCTGGCCCATGAGTACTGCCATGTCGGGCAGTGGGGCACCCACGTCGACCCGCCGGCCCACTTCGTCAAGGGGCTGCGGACCATCGAGGACATCGGCGTGAAGGAGATGATCCTGCCGCTGGTCGTTTTCGACGTCTCCGCCGCCGCGGCCGCGGACCCGGATTACCAAATCACCATGGACGACGTGCGCGCCTGGGAGAGCCGGCACGGCCCGGTGCCTGACGGCGCGTTCGCCGCCATGCGCACCGACTGGTCGAAGCGCTGGCCCGACCCCGTTGCCATGCGCAACGCCGACGCGTCCGGCACCGCCCATTATCCGGGCTGGAGCCGGGAGGTGCTGACCTATCTCTACGAGGAGCGCAGCATCACCGCGTCCGGGCACGAGACGACGGACACCGATCCCGGCGTCGCCACCAGCCGCAACGACTATTCCCTGGAAGCCTATATCCTGTCGCGCGACCGCTACCAGATCGAATTGCTGGCCAACCTCGACCGGGTGCCGGAGGCAGGTGCGATCGCCGTCGTCACCTTCCCCAAGCCGTCGCAAGGGTCGGGCTTTCCGGCGCGGGTCTTCGCCATCCTGCCGTGACGCCCTGCCATCGTCGCCGCGCACCTTGACCCCCCGCCGCCGGCCGCTATTATCCCGCGCCATGACACACTCGGTCCCAGCCTGCGGGCGATTCCGTCGAATTACCACCGGCCCGGCTCCCTGAAGGGGGCCGAGCCATTATCCGTTGCACGCTGAAGTCGGCAGCCGGACCGCTGCTCGCCGACGCTTCGCCCCCGGGGACCCGGAATGACCCGCGACTACAAAGCCACCGTCTTCCTGCCGCGCACCGATTTTCCCATGCGCGGCGGCCTGCCGACCAAAGAGCCCGAGCTGCTGAAGCGCTGGGCCGGCATGGACCTGTTCCGCCGCCTGCGCGAAACCTCGGCCGGACGGCCGAAGTTCACGCTGCACGACGGCCCGCCGTATGCGAACGGCAACATCCACATCGGCCACGCGCTGAACAAGATCCTGAAGGACATCATCAACCGCTCGCGGCAGATGCTGGGCAACGACGCCAACTACGTCCCCGGCTGGGACTGCCACGGCCTGCCCATCGAGTGGAAGATCGAGGAGAAGTACCGGGCCGCCGGCCAGGACAAGGACGCGGTGCCGATCGTGCAGTTCCGCGCGGAGTGCCGGCAGTTCGCCCAGCACTGGGTCGATGTCCAGACCGGGGAGTTCAAGCGGCTGGGCGTGGAGGGCGACTGGGTGCGTCCCTACACCACCATGACCTTCCCGGCCGAAGCGCAGATCGTGCGGGAGATCCACAAGTTCGCGCTGAACGGCGGCCTCTACAAGGGCGCCAAGCCCGTCCTGTGGTCGGTGGTGGAGAAGACCGCCCTGGCCGAGGCGGAGGTGGAATACCACGACCACACCTCCACCACCTGCTTCGTGCGCTTCCCCGTGTCGGGGTCGGGCACGCCGGAGGTGGACGAGGCCAGCGTGGTCATCTGGACCACCACGCCGTGGACCCTGCCGGGCAACCGCGCCCTGGCGTACGGCAAGGAGATCGAGTACGGCGTCTACACGGTGAAGGCGGTCGCGGAGGATTCCGCGGCCAGGGTCGGCGAGCGGCTGGTGGTCGCCACCGCGCTGGCCGACGCCGTCGCCGCGGAGGCGAAGATCACCGAATGGGCCTGTCGCCACCGCTTCCCCGGTGCCCGCCTGGCGGGCACGCTGTGCCGCCACCCGCTGGCCGGCAAGGGCTATGACTTCACCGTGCCGATGCTGGCGGGCGACTTCGTCACCACCGACGCCGGCACCGGCTTCGTCCACATAGCACCGGGCCACGGCGAGGACGACTTCCACCTGGGCATGGCCAACGGCATCGCGGTGCCGCAGACGGTGGGCGAGGACGGCCGCTACTACGACCATGTGCCGCTGTTCGCGGGCCTGCGCGTCTACACCGACCAGGGCAAGCCGGGCGAGGCCAACAACGCCGTGCTGGACGCCATCCGCGACGCCGGGGGACTGCTGGCCCGCGGGCGGATCAAGCACAGCTACCCGCACTCCTGGCGGTCCAAGGCGCCGCTGATCTTCCGCACCACGCCGCAGTGGTTCATCTCCATGGAGACGAACGAGCTGCGCCGGGTGGCCTTGCAGGCCATTTCCGACACCCGCTGGGTGCCGCCGCAGGGCGAGAACCGCATCCGCGCCATGATCGAGCAGCGGCCGGACTGGTGCATCAGCCGCCAGCGCGCCTGGGGCGTGCCCATCGCCGTGTTCGTGCGCAAGTCCGACGGGGAGCTGCTGCGCGACGCCGCGGTGTACGAGCGGGTGGCCGCGGTCTTCGAGGCGGAGGGCTCCGACACCTGGTTCGCCCGCGACCCGCAGGAGTTCCTGGGCGACGCGTACAGCGCGGCCGACTTCGAGCAGGTGCGCGACATCGTCGACGTGTGGTTCGAGTCCGGCTCCACCCACGCCTTCGTGCTGGAGCAGCGGCCGGAGCTGCAATGGCCGGCCTCCCTCTACCTGGAGGGGTCCGACCAGCACCGCGGCTGGTTCCATTCCTCGCTGCTGGAAAGCTGCGGCACCCGCGGCCGCGCCCCCTACGACGCGGTGCTGACCCACGGCTTCACGCTGGACGAGCAGGGCCGCAAGATGTCCAAGTCGCTGGGCAACGTGGTCGCCCCGCAGGACGTCTGCGACAAGTACGGTGCCGACATCCTGCGCCTGTGGGTGGTCGGCACCGACTACAGCGAGGACCAGCGCATCGGTCCGGAGATCATCAAGTACCAGGCCGACCTGTACCGCCGCCTGCGCAATACGCTGCGCTACCTGCTGGGCGCGCTGGCCGACTACACCCCGGCCGAGCGCATCGAGCCGGCCCGCATGCCCGAGCTGGAGCGCTGGGTGCTGCACCGGCTGGTCGAGCTGGACCGCCGCGTACGCGCGGACATCGAGGCGTACGACTTCCACAGCCTGGCGACGGCGCTGCACACCTTCTGCGCCGTCGACCTGTCGGCCTTCTATTTCGACGTGCGCAAGGACAGCCTCTACTGCGACCGGCCGGACGGCGACCGCCGCCGGGCCGTGCGCACGGTGATGGAACACCTGCTGTCCTGCCTGACCGCCTGGCTGGCGCCGATCCTGTGCTTCACCGCGGAGGAGGCGTGGCTGGCCCGCCCCGACGGGCTGAAGGACGGCGTGGCGGATGACGCCGACAGCGTGCACCTGCGCGTCTTCCCCGACATCCCCGAGGCGTGGCGCGACGACGCGCTGGCGGCCAAGTGGGCGACGGTGCGCGACGTCCGCCGCGCCGTCACCGGCGCCCTGGAACTGGAGCGGGCGAACAAGCGGATCGGCTCGTCCCTTCAGGCCCGGCCGACGGTGTACGTCGACGACGCCACCGCGGCGGTGCTGGACAGCGTCGCCTTCGACGACGTGTGCATCACCTCGGGTATCACGGTCGCCACCGGCACACCGCCCGGCGACGCCTTCACCCTGCCCGACCTGCCGGGTGTCGCCGTGGTCCCGGCCCCGGCCGAGGGGGAGAAGTGCGAACGCTGCTGGAAGGTCCTGCCGGAGGTCGGCACCATCGCCGACCACCCGACGCTGTGCCACCGCTGCGCCGATTCGGTCGAGCACGCGCCGACGGCGTGAGCGGTCTTGCCCCCTCCCCCGCCTCCGGCGGGGGAGGGTATACAGGAGAGGCTTCATGAACGCCTTCGTCGCACCGTCCCAGGGGCGCTCGCATCTCACCGCCGGCCTGGCGGTGGCCGTCCTGGTCCTGGTGCTCGACCAGGTCACGAAGTGGTGGATCCTCGACGTGGTGATGCAGCCCTTCCCCCGGGTCATCGAGGTCACGCCCTTCTTCAACCTCGTGCTGGTGTGGAATTACGGCGTCAGCTTCGGCACCTTCGCCAGCGAGGCGGCCTACATGCCCTATGTGCTGAGCGCCATCTCCATCGGCATCGCCGGCTTCCTGGTGGTGTGGATGCGCCAGGCGGAGAACCGCCTGACCGCGCTGGCGCTGGGGCTGGTGGTGGGCGGTGCGCTCGGCAACGTGGTGGACCGACTGCTCTACGGCGCCGTCGCCGACTTCCTGGACTTCCATGTGGCCGGCTGGCACTTCTGGGCCTTCAACGTCGCCGACAGCGGAATCACCGTCGGCGTGGCGCTCCTCGTCATAGACGGGTTGTTCCGGAGCCATGAAACGTCGTAATAGTGCTGGCGTAAACCTGAGCCGCTCTCCGGGCCGGCTCGCGACAGCGACGAGACTCATGGCCGTGTACCGCATGTCTTCCCTCTCCCTCCCGCCGCGCCGCCGCACGGTGCGTCCGCTGCTGGTCGCGGCGATCGCCGCCCTGGCGCTCGCCGGCTGCTCGGACGTCCGGCGCTCCATCGGCCTGGACCGCACCAGCCCGGACGAGTTCGCCGTCGTGTCCCGCGCCCCGCTGACCCTGCCGCCCGACATGCGGCTGCCGGCCCCGCGTCCCGGCGCGGCGCGGCCCAACGAGCCGAGCCCGACGGCGGTCGCCGAGGCCACCGTATTCGGCACCGGCGGCGTCCGCCAGGGTGGCCGCTCCGCCGGGTCGGACGGCCCGGGGTCGACGGGCGAGTCGGCGCTGCTGTCGCGCGCCGGCGCCGACCGGGTCGATCCCCGCATCCGCGCCACGGTCGACCAGGAGACGACGCAGCTCATCATCGCCGACCGGAGCTGGGTCGACTCCCTGCTGTTCTGGCAGACCCAGGAGGCCCCCTACTCGGTGGTCGATCCCACCAAGGAGGCGCAGCGCCTGCGCTCCGCCCAGGCGACCGGTCAGCCCCTCAACGAGGGGGCGGTGCCGACCATCACCCGCCGGCGCAAGGCACCGTTCGAAGGATTGTTCTGAGCCGACGCCGCACCCAGTATAAAGGGGCGCCCCGCCGGGGCGCCCCTTTTGCGTTCCGGTCTCGCCGTTCGCGCGCGGCCCAAGAATCCGGGAGTCCGTCCACCGATGTTCGCCGTCCCCCGCACCGCCCGCCGGGCCACGGGCCGGGCCCAGCGCCGGATTGCCGTGGCGGGTGCCCTCGCCCTGTTGCTGGCCCCGCTGGCCCCCTTCCCCGCCGCTGCCGCCGACACGGCGGCCCCGGAGATCGCCGCCCCCGCCGTCGCCCCGGTGGAAAAGGGGGTGTTCTTCCCCGAGACCTTCACCCTGGACAACGGGCTGCAGGTGGTGGTGGTGACCAACAACCGGGTTCCGGTGGTCACCCACATGGTGTGGTACCGGGTCGGAGCGGCCGACGAGCCGCTCGGCCTGTCGGGGATCGCCCATTTCCTGGAACACCTGATGTTCAAGGGCACCGAGCGGCTGGCGCCGGGCGAGTTCAGCCGCACCGTCGCCCGCAACGGCGGGCGGGACAACGCCTTCACCTCCTACGACTACACCGCCTATTTCCAGAACGTGGCGCGCGACCGGCTGGAACTGGTGATGTCCATGGAAGCGGACCGCATGGCCAACCTGCGGCTGACCGACGCCGAGGTCTACCCCGAGCGCAGCGTGGTCATGGAAGAGCGCCGCCAGCGCACCGAGAACGAGCCGGCGGACCGGCTGGGGGAGCAGTTTAACGCCACCCTCTTCGTCCACCACCCCTACGGCACGCCGGTGATCGGCTGGATGTCGGAAATCGCCCGCTTCACCCGCGAGCAGGCGGAGGACTTCTACCGCACCTGGTACACCCCCAACAACGCCGTCCTGGTGGTCGCCGGCGACATCACCGCCGAGGAGCTGAAGCCCCTGGCGGAGAAGCACTACGGCGCCATCCCGGCCCGCCCGGTGCCGGAGCGCGTGCGCGTCGAGGAGCCGCCCATCAGCGCGGCGCGGCGCGTCATCCTGCAGGACCCGGAGGTGCGCATGCCCTCGTGGCGGCGCGCCTGGATCGCCCCCTCCTACCGGGTGGACCCGGACGGGCACGCCTATGCCCTGCAGGTGCTGAGCGAGATCATGAGCGGCGGCGCCACCGGGCGCCTCTACCGCGCCCTGGTGGCGGAGCAGCGCATCGCCACCGGCGCCTGGATGGGCTACGGCGCCTCCTCGTGGGACCGCACGGCGCTGCACATGGGCGGCTCCCCGGCCCCCGGCACCACCATGGACGAGCTGGAGGCGGCTCTGCTGGAGCAGGTGCGCCTGCTGCTGGAGGACGGCGTCACCGAGGAGGAGGTCGCCACCGCCCGCAAGCGGATGCTGGCCGAGGCGGCGTACGCCCGCGACAGCCTGACCGGCCCCGCCATGGCGCTCGGCACGGCACTGACCACCGGACAGACCATCGACGACGTGGAGTCCTGGCCGGTGCGCATCGCCGCCGTCACCCGTGAACAGGTCGAGGCGGCGGCGCGCGTCGTGCTCGGCCAGACCAACCACGTCACCGGCCTGCTGCTGCCGGACCCGGACAGGGGGAGCTGAGATGTCCCACCGCTTCGCACGCACCGCCGGCGCCGTCCTGCTGGTGCTGATCGCGTGGACGCTGCCGGCGCGCGCCGTGGAGGTGCAGCGCGTCGTCAGCCCCGGCGGGATCGAAGCCTGGCTGATCGAGGACCACAAGACGCCGGTGATCGCCCTGGAATGGGCGTTCCGCGGCGTCGGGGGGCTTGAGCCGGCCGGCAAGGACGGTCTGGCCAACCTGGCGGCGTCCACCATGGACGAAGGGGCCGGCCCCCACGATGCGCAGGCGTTCCAGGGTCTGCTCCAGGACGATGCCATCTCGCTCAGCTACGGCGCCGGGCGCGACGCCTTCTCGGGCAGCCTGCGCACCCTGCGCGACGCCCGCGGCCGGGCATTCGAGCTGGCGCGGCTGTCCATGGCGGAGCCGCGCTTCGATGCCGACGCGGTGGACCGCATCCGCACCTCGATCCTCACCAGCCTGCAGCGCGACGAGGCGAACCCCGACCACGTCGCCCGGCGCGCCTTCTCCACCGCCGCCTTCCCCGACCACCCCTACGGCCGGGAGGTGCGGGGCACGCCCGACAGCCTGGCCGCCATCACGCCCGACGACCTGCGCGCGTTCGTGCGCAACCAGCTGGCGCGCGACCGGCTGGTGGTCGCCGCCGCCGGCGCCCTCACGCCGGAGGAGCTGGCCGGCGCCCTCGACGCCGTGTTCGGAGCCCTGCCGGAACGGGCGGCGGCGGCACAGGCGGCGGAGGTGACCCCCGCCGGCGGCGGCGAGACCCTGGTGATCCAACGGCCGACCGCCCAGACCGTCATGCTCATGGGCCAGCAGGGGCTCAAGCGCTCCGACCCCGACTGGTACGCGGCGACGGTCATGAACTACGTGCTGGGCGGCGGCGGCTTCGGCTCGCGCCTGATGGTGGAGGTGCGCGAGAAGCGCGGCCTCAGCTACGGCGTCTACAGCTATCTGGTGCCCATGGAAGGCAGTGCCCTGATCATGGCCGGCGGCTCCACCGCCAACGCCAACGCCGGCGAGGCGCTGGCCATCATGCGCGGGGAATGGCAGCGCATGGCCGAGAACGGCATCACCGCCGAGGAACTGGCCGACGCCAAGACCTACCTGACCGGCTCCTTCCCGCTGCAATTCTCCTCGACCTCGGCCATCGCCCGCATCCTGTTGCAGGTGAAGCGCGACGAGCTGGGCATCGACTATCTGGCCAACCGGGATTCCTACATCAACGCGGTCACCGCCGAGGACGTGCAGCGCGTCGCCCGCCGCCTGCTCGACCCTGCCCGCCTGCTGACCGTCCTGGTCGGCCGCCCCGAAGGCGTCACACCGACGCGGGCGCCGGACGGGGGAAGCTGATAGGCCCGGACCCGGTCTGCGTCGCAACACCGCAGGCGAGGCAAGCGCGGTGGAACGTGTTAGACTGCGGATCGTTCACCGACGAGCAGACCGGCGAGGGCGATGACCACCATCCCGTTCGACACCCTCAAGCTTGCCGAACGCCTCCAGGCGGGCGGTTTCACGCCCGAACAGGCGCGAACGGCGGCCTCGGCGCTGGCCGAGGCCATGACCGGTGCCGAGTTGCCGACCAAGTCCGATCTCAGCGCCATGGAGGCGCGCCTGGACGGCCGCATCGCCACCAGCATCGCCGATGCCAAGAGCGATCTGCTGCGCTGGATGGTGCCGCTGCTGCTGGGCCAGGCAGCCCTGATCGCCGCACTCGTCAAGCTCCTTTGAGCCCATCCACCCCCGTCGATCCGCCGTGGAGAGCTTCCCCATGTCCGCGCTCACCGAGTCTCCCGCCTGGCAGGCCCTGAACCGTCACCGTGCGGCCATGGAGGGCGTGCACATGCGCGACCTGTTCGCCGCCGACCCCGGACGGTTCGACCGGTTCTCGCTGGAGGCGGCGGGCATCCTGCTGGATTACTCCAAGAACCGCATCACCGGCGAGACGGTCGACCTGCTGGTCGATCTGGCCCGGCAGCAGGACGTGGCGGGCTGGCGCGACCGGATGTTCGCGGGTGAACGGATCAACGTCACCGAGGACCGCGCGGTGCTGCACACGGCGCTGCGCAACCGCTCCGACCGGGCGGTCCCGGTGGACGGCCGCGACGTGATGCCCGACGTCCGGGGCGTGCTGAAGCGCATGGAGCATTTCGTCAAGCGGGTGCGCGAGGGGGCGTGGACCGGCTACACCGGGCAGCAGATCACCGACGTGGTGAACATCGGGATCGGCGGCTCCGACCTCGGCCCGGTCATGGTGACCGAGGCGCTGACCCCCTTCCTGCATCCGGAGATCGCCTTCCACTTCGTCTCCAACGTGGACGGCACCCACATCCGGGAAACCCTGGACTGGCTGGACCCGGAAACCACCCTGTTCATCGTCGCGTCCAAGACCTTCACCACACAGGAAACGCTGACCAACGCCCACACCGCCCGGCGCTGGTTCCTGGAAACGGCCGGCGACGAGGCGCACATCGCCCGCCATTTCGTCGCCGTCTCCACCAACGAAGCGGCGGTGCGCGCCTTCGGCATCGACCCGGAGAACATGTTCGGGTTCTGGGACTGGGTGGGCGGGCGCTATTCCCTGTGGTCGGCCATCGGGCTGCCCATTGCCCTCGGCATCGGCTTCGACCGGTTCGAGGAGCTGCTGGACGGCGCCCACGCCATGGACGAGCATTTCCGCACCGCCCCGCCGGAGCGCAACCTGCCCATCCTGCTGGGGATGCTCGGCGTCTGGTACGTCAATTTCTGGGGGGCGGGGGCGCACGCCGTGCTGCCCTACGACCAGTACCTGCACCGTTTCCCCGCCTATCTCCAGCAGCTCGACATGGAGAGCAACGGCAAGCGCACCGACCGCGGGGGCGAACCGGTCGACTACGCCACCGGTCCCGTGGTGTTCGGTGAACCCGGCACCAACGGGCAGCACGCCTTCTACCAGCTCATCCACCAGGGGACCGGACTGATCCCCTGCGACTTCATCGCCGCGGCGCAGACCCACAACCCGGTGGGCGACCACCACCGCATCCTCCTGTCCAACGTCTTCGCCCAGCCCGAGGCGCTGATGCGCGGCAAGACCGCCGACGAGGTGCGGGCGGAGATGGCCGGCTCCGGCACGCCGGCGGCGGCGATCGAGGCGCTGGTGCCCCACCGCGTCTTCCCCGGCAACGTCCCCACCAACACCCTGCTGGTCCGCAGCCTGGACCCGCGCACGCTGGGCGCCCTGATCGCGCTATACGAGCACAAGGTGTTCGTCCAGGGCATCGTGTGGAACATCAACTCCTTCGACCAGTGGGGGGTGGAACTGGGCAAGCAGCTCGCCAACCGCATCCTGCCCGAACTCCAGGACGGCCCCACCCCGGCCCCGGCCCACGACGTCTCCACCAACGGCCTGATCGCCTGGTACCGCAACCACCGGTGATCCGGCCGACCTTATACGCGGTCAGGAAAATCCTGACCGCTGCGTTCAAACGCCACGCAGGCTTCGGCCCTATCGGGCCGCGGCCGCCGTCGCGGCCGATACCGGGTTCGGACGTCAGGACTTACCGAACCCGGTATTAGACATCCGCCACACCGCTCACGCCCCCTGCCCGCTTCCTGCCGTGGACGCTCTCCGGGTCCTCGCCGATGGGATCGCTCTCCGGCAGGTGCGCGATGCGATCCCGGTAGCCGAGGATCGCCATCACCCGGACGAGCAGCGCCAGCCCCACCGTCTCGCGTCCGGTCTCCGGCGCGCCGATCGACTTGCGGGTCGTCCCGGCGCGCTCCGCCACCTCGTCCATGGTCAGGTTCCGGCGCAGCCGCGCCAGACGGATCCGGTAGCCCAGCCTCTTCAGCGCCTCCAGTTCGTCCCCGCTGAGGACAACAGCGCGCGACATCGGCCCCACCACGACCCGTTGTGCCCGTTTATGTAACCTACAGGCCCCATCGCCACCGGGAAAGGCCGGTTCGGCGGACGCCTGCTCCCCCGGTGGCGCCGCACCCCGCGGCCCACTATATTCGGCCCATGCCGATCCGCCGCCTGCCCGACACCCTGGTCAACCGCATCGCCGCCGGCGAGGTGGTCGAACGCCCCGCCGCCGCCGTCAAGGAACTGGTGGAGAACGCCCTGGACGCCGGCGCCACCCGCGTCGACGTGGTGGTGCGCGACGGCGGCAAGACGCTGATCGCGGTCACCGACGACGGCTGCGGCATGGAGCCGGACGAGCTGGATCTGGCGGTGGAGCGCCACGCCACGTCGAAGCTGGCGGGCGACGACTTGCAGGACATCCGCACGCTGGGCTTCCGCGGCGAGGCCCTGCCGTCCATCGGCGCGGTGAGCCGGCTGACCATCGCCAGCCGCCGGCGCGGCGCCGACAGCGCCTGGTCCCTCACCGTCGACGCCGGCGCCAAAGGGCGGCCGCAGCCGGCGGCACTGGCACCGGGCACCCGGGTGGAGGTGCGCGACCTGTTCGCCGCCGTGCCGGCGCGGCTCAAGTTCCTCAAGGCCAATCGGACCGAACTGGACCACGTCCAGGACACGCTGGAGCGTCTGGCCATGGCGCACCCCGGCGTCGCCTTCACGCTCGCCGACGACGGCCGGTCGCTGCTGCGCCTGTCGGCTGCGTCGGGGGAGCCGGCACAGGCCCGGCTCGTCCGCCTGGGGACCCTGATGGGCCGCGACTTCCAGGACAACGCGGTACCGGTGGACGCGGTGCGCGAGGGCGTGCGGCTGTCCGGCTGGATCGGCCTGCCGACCCTGCACCGCCCGACGGCCCGCCAGCAGCATTTGTTCGTCAACGGCCGGCCGGTGCGCGACAAGCTGATGGTCGGTGCGGTGCGCGGCGCCTACGCCGATTTCCTGCCGCGCGACCGCCACCCGCTGCTGGCCCTGTTCCTGGAGATCGACCCGCTGGAGGTCGACGTCAACGTCCATCCCGCCAAGGCGGAGGTGCGCTTCCGCGACACCGGGCTGGTGCGCGGCCTGATCGTCGGCGCGCTCAAGCACGCCCTGGCCGGCGCCGGGCACCGCGCCTCCACCACGGTCGGCGTCGCCACGCTGGGCGCCCTGCGGCCGGAAGGCGGCGGGGCCGCTGCCGCTGCCGCAGCACCGTGGAGCGGCTACGGCCGCGGACCCGTCTACGCCGCGTCCGCGGCGGTGCCGCGCGGCCTGGCCGATCGGGCCTCCGCCTTCCAGGCGCCCCTGGCCGGGCTGGACACCGCCCCCGCCGCCCGGCCGCCCGTCTACACCGCCGATGCCGGTGCCGATGCCGGTGCCCCGCCGCCCGGCGCCGACCATCCGCTGGGGGCGGCGCGCGCCCAGGTGCACAACACCTACATCGTGGCGCAGACGGAGTCGGGCATCATCATCGTCGACCAGCACGCCGCCCACGAGCGCCTGGTCTACGAGCGCATGAAGGCCGCGCTGCTGGCCGGCGGCGTCAAGCGCCAGGGCCTGCTGATCCCCGAGGTGGTGGAACTGGACGAGCCCTCCGCCGCCCGCCTGACCGCCCGCGCCGCCGAACTGGCCGAACTGGGGCTGGTGGTGGAGCCCTTCGGCCCCGGCTGCGTCGTGGTGCGCGAGGTGCCGGCCCTGCTCGGGCGCGCCGACGCCGCAGCGCTGGTCCGCGATCTGGCGGACGAGCTGGCCGAGTTGGGCGATGCGCCCTCGCTCAAGGAGCGGCTGGAGGAGGTCTGCGCCACGATGGCCTGCCACGGCTCGGTCCGCGCCGGGCGGTCCCTGACCATCGACGAGATGAACGCCCTGCTGCGCCGGATGGAGGCCACCCCCCACTCCGGCCAATGCAACCACGGCCGTCCCACCTATGTGGAACTGAAGCTGGCCGACATCGAGAAGCTGTTCGGGCGGCGGTAGAACCGCATCCTCCCATCATCCCATCAGCAGCGCCCGCCCGCCGGAGCGGTCGAGCATGCGCAGCACCCGCGGCGGGATGTTGACGACGGCGATTCGGCGGCCCCTGGACCGCGCGTGCTCGCGCAGGATCAGCAGCATGCCCAGGCCGTTGGTGTCGAGGAAGCTGAGTTCCCCCAGATCGACCACGATCTCATGGCCCGGCGGGCCGTCCAGCCCGTCCAGCAGCGGACGGAACGCGTCGCAACTGCTGTAGGTCAGGTGACCGCGGCAGGTGAAGCGGACCCGCTCCCCGTCATGATGCACGGAAGCTCCGAATGCGGTCGGAGACGACATGGCAGCGCTCCCCCTCGTTGTCACGGACGGGACCACTCTACCGGGCATATTTTACACGATTTTGTCGGATCTGTAACGGGGAGGAGGTGCGGCGTTTCGCACCCCCTCCCCTGCCCCTGACGGTGCGCCGGTCAGGCCGACGCGTTCTGCGGCTGCGGCTCGCCCTGCTCCAGGGGCTCGGCGGCGGTGCTGCGGGCCAGGCGCAGGACCAGCCAGCCGGCGCCGGCAGCCACGAACGATCCGGCCAGCACGCCCACCTTCACCGCGTCGCCCAGTTCGGGCGAGGTGGGGAAGGCCAGGGCGCCGATGAACAGGCTCATGGTGAAGCCGATGCCGCACAGCAGCGACACGCCGTAGAGCTGCGCCCAGGAGGCGCCGGCCGGGCGCTGGGCCAGACCGGCGCGGATGGCCAGCCACGAGGTGGCGAAGACGCCCACCTGCTTGCCCACGAACAGGCCCAGCGCGATGCCCAGCGGCACGCTGCCGAACGCCACCGACGCGTCGATCCCGCCGAAGGACACGCCGGCGTTGGCGAAGCCGAAGACCGGCACGATGGCGAAGGCCACCCAGGGGTGGATGATGTGCTCCATCCGGTGCAGCGGCGAGGTGGTATCGTCGGGACGACCCGGCGCCGGGCGCAGCGGCACGGTCAGCGCCAGCACCACGCCGGCCAGCGTGGCGTGCAGGCCCGATTGCAGCACGAAGCCCCACAGGGCCAGGCCGACCACGGCGTAGGGCAGAAGGCGCGCCACCCCCAGCCGGTTCATGGCGATCAGCACCGCCACGGCGGCACCGGCCAGGCCCAGCGCCGGCAGCGACAGCTCGGCCGTGTAGAACAGGGCGATGATCAGCACCGCGCCCAGATCGTCGAGAATGGCCAGGGCGGCCAGGAAGATCTTCAGGGATGCCGGAACCCGCGAGCCCAGCAGGGAGATGATGCCCAGCGCGAAGGCGATGTCCGTCGCCGCCGGCACGGCCCAGCCGCGCAGCGTCTCGGGGTTGGCGCCGTTGAAGGCCACGTAGATCAGGGCCGGCACGACCATGCCGCCGACCGCGGCGATGCCCGGCAGGGCGCGGCGGGGCCAGGTGGCGAGCTGTCCGTCCAGGACCTCGCGCTTGATCTCCAGGCCGACCAGCAGGAAGAAGACGGCCATCAGGCCGTCGTTGATCCAGTGGCCGACGCTGAGGCCGAAGACGTAGGTGTGCAGCAGGCCGAAATAGCCGCCGGCCAGCGGCGAGTTGGCCACGACGATCGCCGCCGCCGCCGCGGCCAGCAGCAGCAGCCCGCCGGAAGCCTCGGTGTGGAGGAACTCCCGGAGGATGGAGAGCGGGCGTCGCGGGGTGTCGGTCCGAGGAGTCATCGGGGTCGGCTCCTATTCATTATCACGTCGAGCATCGGTGACGGCGCCACCCTGGCAAAGGAACGGGGGCCGACCGGTGTGCGGTCGGCCCCCGGCCACGGGACGCGGTGCGTTCGGGACCGGGGGAGCCGGGAGCCCCCCCGAAGCCGGATCAGGCGAGGAACTGGTAATACAGCACGTAGCAGGTCAATCCCAGCAGTGCGAACGTACCGAACCACGCCCAGGCGAACTGGAGCTTGGAGGGCAGCAGCTCACGCTCGAAATCGGTCACGAAGTTGTCCTTGATCGCCCGGATGGTCAACCAGAACAGGACCGGCGAGAAGACCAGGGCCATCACCGACGCCACCTGGGTGACGAAGATCGGCTCGGGCAGACCGAAGACGATGGCGATGCCGGCGACCAGCCAGATGACCTGCATGGTGCGGTAGAGGATCTTGCGCATCTGGGGGTTGTCCCAGTCCCGCTTCAGGCGGACCGAGCATTCCTCGAAGATGCGGGCCTGACCGTCGAAGTAGGTGAAGACGGTGGAGAACAGGGCCGCCACGCCGCCGGCGATGATGACCGGGAAGATCCAGGCGCCGAACGTCTCGGTGTAGATGCTGGCGATCACGATGCCCATCTCGCTGCCCTTCGGCACCAGACCGGCCGGGAACAGCACCACGGCACCCACGATCAGGAAGATCATGCCGGACAGCATCGACACGATGTAGCTGATGTTCATGTCGCGCTTGAACAGGATCAGGCTGTTCTTCATGTAGTTCGGGTCCATCTCGACCCGGTGACCCTGAGCCTCAAGCTCCTTGACCTTGACCATGCCGACCTTCTTCTCGACGGCCCAGATCGACTGCATGGGCGCGACCTCGAGCGTGGTCGGGAAGTAGCCGAACATGGCGCCGAACAGCATCATGGCGGCGATGGGCGGCAGCGTCGGCAGCAGACGCGACAGGTACTCGCCCGGGGGAGGAGCCTGGAGGGCGAAGGCCAGGAAGCAGGAGACGGCGAAGACCAGGATCAGCAGCTTGCAGATGCCTTCCACCGCACCGTAGCTGCCCAGCCACAGGATGGCGACGGTGCCGACCAGGATGGTGACGGCCCACGCTTCCAGCGGCATGAACGGAAACGCCGCCCACATCAGCGCCGCGCAGCCCAGCGCGCGGCCGGCGATGCCGACGGTGTTGGCGAAGACCTGGAAGATCAGGAACGCCAGCGGCCAGCGGCCGACGCGGTGGTAGGCGTTGATGATCGACTCACCCTTCACCATGGTGTAGCGGTGGGCGAATTCGAACGCGCAGTACTTCAGGATGTAGGCGGCCAGGATCACCCACAGCAGGTCGTAGCCGAAACGCGCACCCGCCGTCGGCGCGTGCATGATGTGGCTGGCGCCGATGCCGGTCATCGCCGCGGCGATGCCGGGTCCCATGGCCCGCCAGGTGTCCATGAAGCCGGTGCCCGGCGCTTCCAGGCGGATGAGCCCTGCACTGCCCAGCTTGGCCTTGGCGTCGACGCCGGCCAACCCGCCGGTCCCGTCCAATGCGGCTGCGGTGCCTTTTGAATCTGCACTCATGTTTCGTAACCTCCCCCGAGAGGACTTGCCGTCAAGCGCACTCGGGCGCATGCCGGTGTTGGAAGGGCCTGCCGCCGGGTGCGAACCCCGGGCGACCTCCTTGTTTGGCAGCCCGGGAGCCACGCCCGGTCCCCGGACCTTGATGTCGGCCTACCAATCATGCAGTCGGTCCGATTGTTTGCCCCCCAACCGTATTGCAAATACCAAATACTGCCCACCAAAAAATTCACGGCGCCGCGGCATATCCCGCCATGCGGAAAATGCATCGATCGAGGGGAGGAGTCCGCCTTTCGGGGGGTGGCGACCCTCTTCCGAACCCTCTGTAAGGCCGGCTCCGGGTGGCCGCACCCTCGCACGGGCGCGCAAAAGCGCACCGTTCCCCTTCCGGGGGAACGGTGACGGGACGAGGGGAGGATGGGGCGGTGTGCGCCGGCCCGGACCGGAGCCGGAAGGAATCCGGCTACAGGTCGGTGCGCCGCAGGACGTCGTCGAGCCCCCCCTGGCGGAACCAGCGGAAGCCGTGGCCTTCCAGGAGGATGCAGTGGCGGCCGTCGTCGCCGGCCCGGCTGTGCTCCTCGCTCAGCAGGTTGATCAGGCAGGGGGAATCATCGTCGCCGCCGGTGCGGATGGTGATCTCGCAGGGCTTGGCGGCGAGGTTGTGCAGACAGACGATGGTGTTGTTGCGCCAGTCGTAGCGCAGGCCCAGCACCGCGGGGTTGCCGGTGTTCAGCACCGTCATGGTACCCCAGCCGATCTCCGGGCATTCCTTGCGCAGCCCGATGATCCGCTCCATCCAGTTGAACAGGGATTCCGGATCGCGGCGCTGCATGGCCACGTTGACCCGTTCGTAACCGAAGGCACCGCCGGAGATGACCGGACGGACCGGCCGCTCGGCGGCGGTGAAGCCACCGCAGGATTCGGGCGACCATTGCATGGGCGTGCGCACGCTGTCGCGCTCCTTCAGGGACAGATCGTCGCCCATGCCGATCTCGTCGCCGTAATACAGCACGGGCGTGCCCGGCAGGGTGAACAGCAGGCTGTAGGCCTGGTGCAGCCGGCGCGGGTCGCCGTCCAGCATGGCCGCCAGGCGGCGCCGGATGCCGCGGCCGTAAAGCTGCATGTCCGGGTCCGGCGCAAAGGCGGCGAACACGGCGTCGCGTTCCTCGTCGGACAGCCGGCCCAGGTCCAGTTCGTCATGGTTGCGCAGGAAGCTGGCCCATTGGGCGGAGTCCGGCTTGCCGCGTGTCTCCTCCAGCGCCGCGACCAGGGGCCGGGCGTCGCCGGTGGCGAGCGCCAGGAACAGGGATTGGTTGACGGGGAAGTTGAACATCATGTGCATGCGGTCGCCGTCCTCGCCGAAGTACTCGACGTTCAGGCGGGGCGGCACATTGGCTTCGGCCAGCAGCACCACGTCGCCGCGGCGCCACTGGGCGAAAGCGCGGAAGAAGCGCAGCAGATCGTAGCGCGGGCGTTCCTCCTTGACCTCCGCCCCCTGGCGTTCGATGACGAAGGGAACGGCGTCGATGCGGAAGCCGGACACACCCAGTTCCAGCCAGAAACCCATGATCTTCAGCAGCTCCGCCTGGACCTCGGGGTTGCCGATGTTGAGGTCGGGCTGGAAGTCGTAGAAACGATGGAAGTAGTAGGCGCCGGCGACGGGATCGCGGGTCCAGGTGGTGTTCTGGACGCCGGGGAACACCATGCCCTCGTGGGCGTCCTCGGGCTTCGTGTCGGACCATATATAGAAGTCGCGGAAGGGTGACCGCGGATCCTTGCGGGCGGCCCGGAACCAGGGATGGCGGTCGGAGGTGTGGTTGATCACCAGGTCCATGATGATGCGCAGACCCCGCTGCCGGGCGGCGTGGGCGAACTCCACGAAATCACCCAGCGAGCCGTAGCGCGGATCGACCCCGTAATGGTCGGTGATGTCATAGCCATGATCGCGCCGCGGCGACGGCTGGAACGGCATCAGCCACAGGGTGGTGACTCCCAGCCCCTGGAGATAGTCCAGCCGGCGCAGCAGCCCCTTGAAGTCGCCGATCCCGTCGCCGTTGGCGTCCATGAAGGTGCCGACCGACAGGCAGTAGACGACGGCATTCTTATACCAAAGGTCATTGATCATGCGCGCTCCTCCATGTTCCGTAGGAGAACGGGAGGGGGGCGCCGACGATCCCGCGGCCCTTCGATGTCGCGGCACACAAAGCCCGCGGCGCCTTCGGGCCGGTGCTTCGGTTTGCCGAACCGGCGGGTGGTGACCATGGTCGACGAGGACGCCCGGCCGGCATGGTGACGGATCACTGGGGGCTGACCACTTTCAGCCCGATGATGCCGGCCACGATCAGCCCGATGCAGGCGAGCCGCGCCGCCCCGGCCGGCTCGCCGAACAGCGCGATGCCGAGGATCACCGTGCCGACCGCGCCGATGCCGGTCCATACCGCGTAGGCCGTACCGACGGGCAGATCGCGCAGCGCCAGGCCCAGCATCACGACGCTGCCCGCCATCGCCGCCGCCGTCACGACGGAGGGGACGAGCCGGGTGAACCCATGCGTGTACTTCAGCCCGATGGCCCACACGATCTCCAGGAGACCGGCGAGCAGCAGCCAGATCCAGGCCATCACGCCCCCTCGTAGCGGGCGAACAGCACGCGCGTGTCGCCGTAGCGCCGTTCGTCCAGCGCGGTGAAGCCCGCCGGCAGGGGCAGCGGCGCGCCGGCCGCTTCCTCCACCACCGTGACCGCACCGCGGGCGAGCCAGCCGGCGGCGGCCAGCGCCGCCAGCGCGGCAGGCGCCAGATCCTTGCGGTAGGGCGGGTCGAGGAACACCAGCGTCACCGCCGCCGCGGCACGCGGCGGACGGGTGGCGTCGGCGCGCAGGACGGTGCAGCGCGCCTCCTCCCCCAGCGCCGCGACGTTGGCGCGCACGGCGTCGAGGGAGCCGCGGGCGGTGTCGAGGAAGGTGACGCTGCCGGCCCCCCGCGACAGTGCCTCCAGCCCCAGCGCACCGGTGCCGCAAAAGGCGTCGACCACCGCCGCCCCTTCCACCGGCGAGCCGCCGTCAGGACCCCAGCCGGAATGGGCGAGGATGTTGAAGATCGCCTCGCGGGTGCGGTCGCCGGTGGGCCGCACGTCGCTGCCGGCCGGCGCCGTCAGGCGGCGGCCGCGGTGGCTACCGGCGACGATCCGCACGGCCACCGCCGCCGCTGCGCGGCCCGGCGGGCCGGCTTGATCCGGGTTTGGCAGGGCCGGGTTTGGCGCCCCCGGATTTGCCAGGGCCGGGCTTCGCCGCGCCGGACTTCGTCGCGCCGGTCTTGGGGCCACCGGGCTTGGCGGCACCGGGCCGGGCCGGGGCACGCCCCTTCGGCGGGGTTCCCGGTCCGGCGGCGTTCGCCGGCTGCGGCTTGGCCCGGGCGGTGCGCGGCGGGCCGGGCTTGCGCACGGCGGCCTTGGCGTGGCCGGAGGGGGCGTCGGCCCCGGCGCCGTCACGGTCGCGGAAGAAGAGGATCACCTGGTCCTTGACGACGCGCCGCGGCACCTCCTCCACCGCCCCTTCCTCCAGCTTGCCGAGCTGGAAGGGGCCGTAGGCGGTGCGGATCAGGCGTGTGACCTGAAGGCCCAGCGATTCCATCACCTTGCGGATCTCGCGGTTCTTGCCTTCCTTGATGCCGACGGTCAGCCAGGCGTTCGAGCCCTGGACGCGGTCCAGCGTCGCCTCGATGGGACCGTAGGTGACGCCCTCGATGGTCGGGCCCTTGGCCAGTGCCGCCAACTGACGTTCGTCCACCGTGCCGTGCACGCGCACGCGGTAGCGGCGGGTCCACCCGGTGGCCGGCAGTTCCAGGAAGCGCGCGAGCTCCCCGTCGTTGGTGAGCAGCAGCAGCCCCTCGGTGTTGAGGTCGAGGCGGCCGACCGAGACGACGCGCGGCAGATCCGCCGGCAGCTTCTCGAAGACGGTGGACCGCCCCTTCTCGTCGCGCGCCGTGGTGACCAGGCCGGCCGGCTTGTTGTAGCGCCACAGACGGGTCGGTTCCGGCTCGGGGATCGGCTGGCCGTCGACCAGCACGATGTCGCCCGGCGTCACCACGCAGGCGGGGCTGTCCAGGGTGCGACCGTTGACCGCGACGCGGCCCTCGGCGATCCAGCGCTCGGCATCGCGGCGCGAGCACAGGCCGGCGCGCGCCAGCCGCTTGGCGATGCGCTCACCGCCGCCGGAGTCAGGCGAGTCGCCGTCTCCGGCCAGCGGGTCCAGGGAGGTGTCGGGGCGGGGGGTATCCATGGCCGGACCATAGGGCGAAGCCGCCCCACCCGCAACGGGGAAGCGGCGGGCCGGCCGTATCAATCCTCCAGGCGGAAGCCGACCTTCATGACCACCTGGTACTGCGCCACCTTGCCGCCGCGGATGGAGCCGCGGATCTCCGACACCTCGAACCAGTCCAGGTGCTGGAGCGTCCGGGCGGCGCGTTCCACGCCATTCTTGATGGCGTCGTCGATGCTGCCCTCGGCGGTGCCGACGATCTCGATCTTCTTGTAGACGTGGTTCTCCATGGGGCGGTCCTCGGCAGGGGTTGTTCGTGTCGTTCCGGCAGCTTGGGCCGGAACCGCCCGGCGATCAACCGGCCTTGATGACGCGGCGGCGCTTGACGCCGCACGGCCGCCGCCGCACGGTGGCGGCCATGCAACGCCTCCCCTCCCCCATGGCGCTGGCGCTGGCCGAGGCCGAGGCCGCGGCGGCGCGCGGCGAGGTCCCCGTCGGCGCCGTCATCGTCGACCCCGCCGGCGGCGCCGTGCTGGCCCGCGCCGGCAACCGCACGGAGGAGCTGCATGACCCCACCGCGCACGCGGAGATCCTGGCCATCCGTGCTGCCTGCCGCACCCTCGCCTCGCCCCGCCTGCCCGGCCTCGACCTGTACGTGACGCTGGAACCCTGCGCGCTGTGTGCCGCCGCCATCAGCTTCGCCCGCCTGCGGCGCGTCTATTTCGGTGCCTATGACCCCAAGGGCGGCGGCGTCGAACACGGCCCCCGCTTCTTCACCCGGCCGACCTGCCACCACGCGCCGGAGGTCTACGGCGGGTTCGAGGAAACCCGTGCCGGTGATCTGCTGCGGGATTTTTTCCGGGAGCGGCGGTCCGGGGTTTGACGACCGAACCGGACGCCGGGACGGTTCCGGCGGGTCTCCGCCGGTCCGGCACGTCGGGGATGATCGCGGCCCCCGTGCGCCGCGTCCGCGGTCGCTCCGCGATCATCCCCGGGTGCCGCGCCGGATGGCAGCACGACCGGTGACCCGATGCCGGGATGGTGCACCGGGCCTCACGGGTGGTGACGGGCACGCCGGAGGCAGCGGCGTGTGTCCGTCCCATACGAGACCTCCTCGCATGACGGAGGGCTCCGGCTCTTTATATGCGATTGCGACTTAATTGCATAGCCATTTTGCGGCCCTGACCTGGATCAATACTGCCATCCCATAATTTTGTTGGGGTTGCCCGCAGTCTCCCGGAGGCCGACCCTTGGCGGCGCATCTCCGGTTCTCCAACACAGAGGCGACCATGTGCGCTGGTGCCGACGGCTGTTTCCTGATCAGGGCGTATCATCAGAGTGCCGCCCGGCACGGTCATGACGAGGCGGTGCGCAGGGCTGCGGACCTTTACCGGCGCACCAACCGCGACGCCACGCCGGACGAGGCCGTGGCCTTCGTGGAACGCTTCGTCCAACCGTCCGCCGTTCCGGCCTGCGCGGCCTGCGGGTGACGGTCGGTTCAGCCGTCCGCCATCCGTTCGACGATCCGCAGCGACCGGTCGAGCGTGTCCCAGCCATGGCCCCGGACAGCGTAGGTCACCACCCTCGGTTCGAACCGGCCGGGATCGTCCAGGCTGGCGGCGTGAACGGCGATCAGGTCCGGCATGGCGTCGAAGGTGAGGAAGACAGGCGTTCCGCAAGTCGGGCAGAAGGCATGGGCCTTCATGTTTCCGCTGTCCCCGGCAACCTTCCAGGTGCTGACGTCGCCGCAGATGACCATGTCCGCCCGGTTGGGGAACGTCAGATAGGATGAATGTCCGGTGCCGCTCCGCTTCTGGCACTCGCGGCACTGGCAGTGGTTCTCGAAGATGGGCTCGCTTGTGGTTTCGTAGCGGATGGCACCGCACGCGCAACCGCCCGCATAGGTCCCGGTCATGATGGAGCTCCTTCGACCCGGTGTCCGGCGGGCTGACGCGATTCGGTGGCCTTCGGCCCGGCGAAGACGTTCAGCCCGCGGCCTGTCTCCAGAAAAGACTTCAGGCTGGAGAGCACGGCCGGCCAGCCTTTGGTGACGCCGTTCGCCATGGCGCTTCCGGCCTGCAGTTCGTCGTGGGTGACGGTCAGGCGCGCCATGTCCCCGTACTCCTCGATCTCGAACGTGACCCGGCTGTAGGCGTCCGGATCGTCGGCCTGCGAGGCGGCGGCCCAGGTGAGAACGAGGCGGCGGGGCGGTGAGATCTCGACGACCTTGCCGACGAGTTCGACGGTGCGGTCCGCGGTGTCGCGGATATGCTGCCATGTCGACCCCGGCTCCCAGTCCGAGATGTTCTCATGCCCCCAGTAGTGCCGCGCGATGTCGGCCCGGGTGATCGCCTCGAACACCCTCTCCGGAGTCGATGCGATGTAGGTGACATAGACGAAGCTGATGGTCTCTTTGGTCATGGTCACTGCCCCTCGCTGTCCTTCTTGATGTCGTGCAGCAGGCTCAGCCGCCGGTGTTCGAACTTGCGCACCCAGCGCACGTACACTTCGTGGAGCGGTACGGGATTGATGAAATGCAGCTTCTCCCGGCCGCGCCGGACCGTGCTCACGAGGTTGGCATCCTCGAGAATCCCGAGGTGCTGGGTGGCGGACTGACGGGCCATGTCGAGGTTCTCGCAGAGCTGGCCGAGCGTCTGCCCGTTCTTCTCGTACAGAAGGTCCAGCAGTTTCCTGCGTGTGGGATCGGCCAGCGCCTTGAAGACCTTGTCAGCGTCCATCGCTCTCCCTCGTCCGCAAACCGACAATATGCAGGCATTTGCCTGCATGTCAAGCCGGGCGTTGCCCTGTCGCGGGCCGGAAGGCCACCGGCAGGTTCTCGCGGAAGAACAGGTCCATCTTGACCGGCGGGACCGCGGCGGGCGGCGGATCGCCGTGGCGCAGGCGGTGCAGCAGGTCGAGGGCGCCGGCGAGGATCGCATCGGGGTCGGAGTTGATCACTGCGTCCATCGTCCCGTCGATCAGCAGCCGGCGCGTGTCGGGGGTCAGGCCGTGGCCGATGAACACCACCTCCCCCGCCCGCCCCTTCTCCCGCAGCGCCCGGCCGATGCCCTGGGACGAGCCGCCGACGTTGTAGATCCCGACCAGATCGGGGTGCTGCTCCATCAGGGCGATGGCGTGGCGGTAGTTCTCGTCGCTGTCGTCGTGCCCCTCGCGCGTGCCCACCGGCCGCAGCCCGGGGAAACGTTCGGCGATCAGGCCGAGGAAACCGGCCTCGCGCTCGGAATGGGCGCGGTAGATGGGGCTGCCCGCCACCAGCGCCACGCTGCCGCCGCCCGCCCCGCAGAAGCGGCCCAGCAGATAGCCGGCGGTGCGCCCGGCCGCCCGGTTGTCCAGGCCGAAGTAGGCGGCCCGGCCCGGATGCGGCAGGTCGGAAACGAGGGTGACCACGTGCTTGCCCGCCGCCGTCACGTCCTCCACCGCCTCGCGCACCACCGGGTGGTCGATGGCCAGGAAGACGATGCCGTCGGCCCAGTCCGCCTGATGGCGGATCGACGCCGCCAGGGCGCCGGCGTCGAAGCTGTCGATGAAGAAGCAGCGCACCCGGGCCCCGTCGCGCGACCTGGACGCCGCCAGCGCGCGCAGCTTGTCCCCCAGCAGGCGCAGATAGGGGTTGTTGCCCATGGGCAGCAGAAAGGCCGCGTTGGGCGGCCGCGGCGACGCCAGCCGCGACGCCTCCGCCTGCGACAGGTAGCCGAGGTCCAGTGCGGCCTGCAGCACCCGGTGGACGGTCCGTTCCTTCACGCCCTTGCGACGGTTCAGCACCCGGTCTGCGGTGGCGGTGGACACCCCGGCCGCCGCGGCCACCTCGTTCAGCCGCGGCGCCCGTGCGGCAACGGCCGGGGCGTCTGCGGGTCCATCAAAATCCATCATCTTTTCCCGTTTGAACTCGATGTCGCATGTTCCTAACGTTGCCTGAACGAACTGCTTCAAGCGGGACAGTGGACCGGTCCCGCACACTATACCTCAAAACACATCATGGGAGGGAAGGATGAACGACACGACACGCCGCTCCGGCCGCTTTTGCCCCGACCGCCGCACGGCGCTGGCCCTGGGCCTCGGCGCCGGCGCCGCCGTGATGATCCCCGGCAACTCCCGGGCCGCCTCACTGACCCTGCGCTACGGCCACAACAACGAGCCGGCGAGCGTCGCCGGTGCCCAGGCGGACTGGTTCGCCGAAGCGGTGGGCCGGCACTCCGGCGGTGACGTGGCGGTGCAGGTCTTCCCGTCCTCCCAGCTCGGCAAGCTGAAGGAGCTGGCGGAGGCCGTGTCGCTGGGCACCATCGCCTTCTCGCACAACACGGCGGGTGGCATCGGCTCGCTCTACGAGCCCTTCGCGGCGCTCGACACGCCCTATCTCTACCGCGACATCGATCACCTGATGAAGGTGATGGACATCAACTCGCCGGTGATGACCGAACTGAACCGCGGCCTGATTCAGGCGGCGAACGTCCGGGTCATCTACGCCCATTATTTCGGCCGCCGCAACCTGACGGCCAACCGGCCGGTGCGCACGCCCGCCGACCTGGCCGGCGTGAAGATCCGCGCGGTCCCCTTCCCCATCTACACCACGGCGGTCGAGGGCATGGGCGCCGCCCCGGTGCCCGTCGACTGGTCCGAGGTGCCGACCGCCCTGGCCACCGGGATCGTCGCCGGCCAGGAGAACCCGGTGAACGTCATCCTCAACGTGAAGCTCTACGAGGTGCAGTCGCACCTCATGCTGACCGGCCACATGTCCAACGCCGAGGTTGTGGTGATGAACGAGGACGCCTGGCAGCGCCTGTCCCCCGCCCACCGGGAGGCGGTGATGGCGGCCTCCGCCGAGATCCGCGACCGCGCCACCAAGGCGATCGAGGAGAACGAGGCCAAGGACACCGAGGAGCTGCGCAAGCGCGGCATGACCGTGATCGGACCGGAGGACGGACTTGACGTGAACGCCTTCCGCACCTCGGTCAGCGCCCTGGTGCAGCAGCGCTTCGGCGCCAAGTACGGTGCGCTGTACGACATGATCCGGGCGGTCGCCTGACGGATCGGCCGGCACGGCAAACGGGAGCACCGGACATGGCCATCCCGGGCAAGGGGAGCGCGCTCGCCCGCGCGCTCTCCGGCGTCGTCATCGCCTGCCGCACGGCGGCGATCCTGTTCCTGGTGCTGATGACCGGCCTGGTCGTCGCCCAGGTGGCGGGCCGCAACCTGTTCAACCAGGGCATGGCCTGGGCGGACGAGCTGGCCCGCTTCTCCGGCATCGCGCTGGTGTTCCTGGCCATCCCGGTCCTGGCCCTGCGCGGGCAGCACGTGGCGGTCGACCTGCTGGCCCGGGCCCTGCCCGCGCGCGGGCGGCGGGCGATCGGCATCGTCAACGAACTGCTGGTCTTCGCCCTGTGCGGGCTGACGCTCTATGCCCTCCACGCCTTCCTTGGGCGGGCCGGCGGCTTCGTCACGCCGGCCCTGGGAATGCCCAACTGGCTGTTCTACGCGCCGGTCGTCGCCGGCTACCTGCTGACGGGGCTGGTCACGCTGGCCCGCATCGTCGACCCGGCGCTGCGCGCCGGTGCGGAGGAAGGGGAAATGCCGTGAGCGTGGTCCTGCTCCTCCTCTTCGTGGCACTGCTGGCGCTGGGGGTGCCGATCGCCGCGTCGCTCGGCCTGGCCTCGGCCCTGGTGATCGTCGGCTTCGACCTGCCGGTCAATGTGCTGGCCCAGCGTGCGGTCAACGCCCTGGACTCCACGCCGCTGCTGGCCGTGCCCCTGTTCATCCTGGCGGCGACCCTGCTCAACGCCATGGGCGTCACCACCCACCTCTTCGACCTGGTGCGGCTGATCGTCGGCCGCATCCGCGGCGGCGTGGCGCAGGTGTCCATCCTGGTCAGCCTGATCTTCTCCGGCGTGTCCGGCGCGGCGCTGGCCGACATCGGCGCGCTGGGCAAGATCCAGATCGACCAGATGACGGCGCAGGGCTACCGCAAGCCCTTCGCCGCGGGCATCACCGCGGCGGCGGCGACCATCGGGCCGATCTTCCCGCCGTCCATTCCCATCATCATCTACGCCAGCGTCACCAATGTCTCGGCGGTGAAGCTGCTGCTGGCGGGCATCGTGCCGGCCATCCTCATCACGCTGTGCCTGATGGTGCAGGTGGCGGTGATCGCGCGCCTGCGCGGGCTGCCGCGCGACGACGTGCGCCCCTCCGCCGCCGCCATCGCCGGCAAGGCGCTGGTCTCCCTGCCCGCCCTGCTCGCCCCGGTGCTGCTGATCGGCGGCCTGTTGAGCGGCCTGTTCGGACCGACGGAGGTGGCCGGCGTCACCGTCGCCTACGCCCTGCTGATCGGCTTCGCCGTCTACCGCACGCTGACCCTGCGCAAGGTGTGGGACAGCCTGCGCGAGACGGTGGAGGCCACCTCCGGCATCCTCTTCATCGTGTCCACCGCCGCGGTGTTCGCCTGGGTGCTGACCTTCGACCGGGTGCCGGCCCTGGCGGGCGCCTTCCTGCTGGGCCTGTCCGACGACCCGCTGGTCCTGCTGCTGCTGGTGAACGTGCTGCTGCTGCTGGTCGGCATGGTGCTGGAATCCATCGCGGCCATCCTGATCATCGCGCCGATCGTGGCGCCGGCGCTGCACATGGCCGGGGTCGACCCCCTGCAACTGGGCATCGTCTTCGTGCTCAACCTCATGGTCGGGCTGCTGACGCCGCCGCTGGGCATGAGCCTCTACATGGTGGCGATCGTCGCCCGCATGCCGGTCCATGCGGTGATCCGCGGCACCCTGCCGTTCCTGATCGCGCTGCTTGCCTCCCTGCTCGTCGTCTCGGCCGTGCCGGCGGTGTCGACGTGGCTTCCCAACCTCTTCCTTCAATAGGGTTCCCGATGAGCCGCTTCCTGGGCGAGATCCGCCAGCTCGGATACGTCGTCGACGACATCGAAGCCGCGATGGACCACTGGTCCCGCGTCATGGGCGTCGGCCCGTGGTTCTACAACCCGAAGGTCCCGATCGAGGACTACACCTACGACGGCCGCCGCTACGAGGTGCACAACGCCGTGGCGCTGGCCAACAGCGGCCCGCTCCAGGTGGAACTGATCGAGACGCGCAACGACGCCCCGTCCATGTACCGCGATTTCAAGCTGGCCGGCCACCGCGGGCTGCAGCACGTGGCCTACTGGACCCGCAGCTTCGACGCCGACCTCGCCCGCATGGAGTCCGAGGGCTTCCGCGTGAAGATGAGCGGCTGCGTCGGCGCCAACGGCCGTTTCGTCTATTTCGACCGCGAGGCCCATCCCGGCACGGTGATCGAGCTGTCGGAGGTGATGGGACCCAAGGGGCGCCTGTTCGACCTGATCCGCGACTCCTCCCTCGGCTGGGACGGCACGGAACCCGTGCGGCCCTTCCCCGACCTCTCCACCCTGTGAGGCCCGCCATGAGCCCGGATGCCGTGGAGGCGACCTACCGTATCGAAACCCCTCTGGATCCCGCGCGCGTCGCCGCCATCATGGCCGGCGAGCAGAGCTGCGGCACCTTCGTGCGCGTGGCCGGCGAAACCGACGAGCTGCGCCGGCGTGCCGGCGCCACCGTGCTGGCGGTGGAGGAGGAGGAGCCCGCCGCCGGCCCGAGCCTCGCCAGCGCCTACCTGGAGCGCCGGGGTACCGGCGGCCCGTGGCGGCGCGCCCGCGTGCGCATCGCCTATCCCGTGGCGAACATCGGCCGCAACCTGCCGACCCTGGCCGCCACGGTGGCCGGCAACCTCTACGACCTGGGCGAGGTGACGGGGCTGCGGCTGCTGTCCGTCGACGTCCCCGCGTCCCACCGCGACCGGTTCGAGCGGCCGCGGCTGGGGGTGCGGGGCACGCGCGAGCGGCTGGGGGTGCACGGCCGGCCGCTGTTCGGCACGATCATCAAGCCCAACGTCGGCCTGTCGGCCGAGGCGGTCGCCGACCTGGTGGCCGTGCTGTGCGAGGCCGGCGTCGATTTCATCAAGGACGACGAGATCTGCGCCGACCCCGACCACGCGCCGCTGGCCCTGCGCGTGCCGGCGGTGATGGCCAGAGTGCGGGCGTACCGGGAACGGACGGGCCGCGAGGTCATGGTCGCCTTCAACATCACCGACGAGACCGACGCCATGCGCCGTCACGCCGACCTGGTGGAGCGCGAGGGCGGAAGCTGCGTCATGGCCAGCCTGAACTGGATCGGCCTGTCGGGCACCGAGACGCTGCGCCGCTGGACGCCGCTGGCCCTGCACGGCCACCGCAACGGCTTCGGCGCGCTGGCACGCCACCCCATGCTGGGCATCGGCTTCGACGCCTACCAGACCCTCTACCGGCTGGCCGGGGTGGACCACATGCACGTCCACGGCATCGGCGGCAAGTTCTCCGACGCGGCGGAGGAGGTGGAGGCGGCGGCCCGGCGCTGCCTGACCGGGCTGGCGGCGGACGCCGCGGACGACGGCGACGCGGTGCTGCCGGCGTTCTCCTCCGGCCAGTGGGCGGGCACCCTGCCCGGCACCGCCGCCGCGGTGGGGTCCCCCGACTTCCTGTTCATGGCCGGCGGCGGCATCCTCGCCCACCCCGACGGGCCGGCGGCCGGCGTGCGCAGCCTGCGCGAGGCGTACGAGGTGGTGGCGGAGGGCCGCGATCTGGCCGACGGTGCGCAGACCCGCCACGCGCTGCGGGCGGCGCTGGAGTTCTTCGGGTCATGAGCGGCGGCGGTCCGGAGATCGTCTTCGTCGGCGACGACTTCACCGGCGCGTCGGACACCCTGGCGACGCTGGCGCGCGCCGGCCTCCGGACCCGGCTGTTCCTCGATCCGCCGGACCCGGCCGACGTGGCATCGCTCGGCCCGGACGCCGTCGGCGTGGCGACGGAGCTGCGCGCCCTCGACGCCACGACCATCACGCACCGGGCCGGCGCCATCGCCGGGGCGGTGGCGGCCCTGGCGCCCCGCTTCATCCACTACAAGGTCTGCTCCACCTTCGACAGCGCCCCTGACACCGGCAGCATCGGCGCCGCCGTGGGCGCCCTCGCCGCCGGCACGGGGCCGGCCCTGGTCGCCGTGATCGGCGGCCAGCCCGGGCTGGGACGCTATTGCCTGTTCGGCCACCTCTTCGCCGCCGCCGCGGACGGCACGGTGCACCGCATCGACCGCCACCCCGTGATGTGCCGGCACCCGACGACGCCCATGGCCGAGTCCGATCTGCGGCTGCACCTGGCCGCCCAGGGACTCGACGGCCTCGCCGCGATCCCCTGGACCGACATCGGCGACGACGCCGCGGCCCTGGCCGACCGGCTGGCCGCCCCGGCGGCAGAGGATCGGGGCGTGCTGCTCGACGTCGCCGCGACCGCGCAGCTCCCGGTCATCGGCGCGGCGCTGCGGCGCCTCGACACCGGCGGGCGACCGATCCTGCTGGTGGGAGCGAGCAGCGTCGCCGAGGCGCTGACCGGCTCCGCCCCCCTTCGCCGACCCGTCCCCGAGGAGGGTCCCGCTGCGACCCGCGCCGCCGCCGGCCCCTGCCTGATCGTTGCCGGCAGCCGCTCCGCCGTGACCGCGGCGCAGGTGGCGGCGGCCGGCCGGTTCGCCCGCGTCGCCGTCCCGCCGGATGCCATCGCCAACGCCGTCGGCGCCGGGCGCATCGTCGCGGCGGTGGCGGACCACCTGCGCGCCGGGCGCCACGCGCTGGCGCATCTGGAGCCGGACCGCGCCTACAGCGTCAACGCCCTCACCCTGGCGCGCCGTCTCGCCGACCTGACGGCCGACATCTTCGACGCGGCACCGGTCGGCGCCCTGGGAGTCGCGGGGGGTGACACCTCCAGCGTCATCGTCCGCCGCCTCGGCTTCACCGCCCTGTCTTACCGCGCCGGTCTCGGCCGCGGCGTCGCCGTCTGCGCCGGTCACCGGCCGGGCCGTCCCGACCTGCCGGTGATGCTCAAGGGCGGGCAGATGGGCGACCCCGACCTGTTCGACCGCTTCGCGGAGCGCCGGACGGGGCCGTGACCGGCGTCACCCGCGGGGCGCGCGCAGGCGTTTGGGCGGAACGGACTCGTCGTCCTCGCTGCCGTAGCCGTCGTACCGGACGGGGCAGGCGCCGTTCCGGTCGGGCTCGCCGCGGACGCGGGCGGGGTACCAGTCGCCCTCCCACAGCACCTCCACCGCCCGGCCCGGCCGGCACAGGGGCGTGCCCGATGCGGCCGGGCCCTTTGCCTCCCGGCCGGCGGGGCGGTCGGCGAAGAGGCGCTCCGCCACCTCGTCCAGCAGGGCGTCGTCGGAGGACGTGTTGCCGTTCATCAGAAGCACCATCGCGGTGCCCCGGTCGGCGTAGTAGCGGACGTCCGCCTCGAACCCGTCATAGCTTCCGGTGTGGCCCATGCCGCGGCCCCACCGGTCGCTCCACAGCTCCAGCCCCAAACCGGCGTCGGGCTCCGACCGGGACGGCGTCCGCATGCGCTCCAGCGTGGCCGGGCCGAGCAGGCGGCCGTCGCGGAACAGGGCGAACAGGAACCGCTCCAGGTCGCCGGCCGTGGTGACCAGCGGGCCGTCGCCGGTGGTCGCCATCCACGACGGCAGGCTGACGTCGCCGTCGTCGGTGTAGCCATGGGCCAGCGTCGGGTCGCCGGGGTCGGCGCCGACCGTGGTCGCGGTCATCCCCGCGGACTCCAGCACCCGCCGGCGCAGCACCTGCGGGAAGGACTGCCCGTCGGCAACCGCCGCGATGTGGCCCAGCAGGACGTAGTTGCTGTTGGAGTAGCTGTAGTGCTTGCCGACCGCCCCCGTTGCCGGCTCGCCCGTCGCGAAGGCGAGCAGCGTCGCGGCGTCGCGCGCCACGCCGGGCCGCGCGCGCTCCTCCTCCACATAGGCGTCGGTGATGTAGTCGGGGATGCCGGAGCTGTGGTCCAGCAGATCGACCAGCCGGGCCCGCGCGGCGTTGGCCAGCCGGTCGAGCCGCAGGGGACCCGCCAGGTCCCGCACCGGTTGGTCGAGGGCGAGACGTCCGTCCTCCACCTGCCGGAGGACGGCCACCGCGGTGGCCATCTTGCCGGCCGAGGCGATGTAGAACCGGGTGTCGGGCGTGACGCGCGCGCCGCGGCGCCGGTCGGCGATGCCCGACGCCACCACCGTCCGCCCGCCGGGACCGGACACCAACAGCACGCCCCCGTCCACCCCCTCGCGCTCCAGATAGCGGTCGAGCAGGCGTTGCAGCCCGTCGTCGGCCACCGCCGCGGGGGCCGCCAGGGCCACCAGCAGCGTCAGCGCGGCGGCGCCGATGCGGCGGGCGAGCGTCGCCCCGGCGGCCATCAGCGGCCCACCGCACGCCAGCCGATGTCGCGGCGGCAGAAGCCGTCGGGCCAGTCGATGCGGTCCACCGCCGCGTAGGCGCGGCGCTGCGCCTCGGCCACCGTGGGGGCGCGGGCGGTGACGCCCAGGACGCGGCCGCCGGTGGCGAGGATGCGGCCGTCGGCGTCGCGCGCGGTGCCCGCGTGGAAGACGGTGACACCCTCCACCCCGCCGGCGGCATCGAGGCCGCGGATCTCGGTGTTCTTCACATAGTCGCCGGGGTAGCCCCGGGCGGCCATGACGACGCACAGGGCCACGTCGTCGTGCCAGCGCACGTCGGCGCTGTCCAGCGCACCGTCGGCCGCGGCGACCAGGGCGGCCAGCGGGTCCGAGGCGATGCGCATCATCAGGGTCTGGCACTCGGGGTCGCCGAAGCGGACGTTGAACTCCAGGGTTTTGGGCACCCGGGTGCCGTCGGGGCCGTCGACGATCATCAGGCCGGCGAAGAGGACGCCCTTGAAGGGGCGCCCCTCGGCCGCCATGCCGCGCACGGTGGGCAGCACGATCTCGCGCATCACGCGGTCCTGCAGCTCCGGCGTCAGGGCGGGGGCCGGGGAATAGGCGCCCATGCCGCCGGTGTTGGGGCCGGTGTCGCCGTCGCCGACCGCCTTGTGGTCCTGGGCCGAGGCCAGCGGCAGCGCCGTTTCGCCGTCGCACAGGGCGAAGAAGCTGACCTCCTCGCCGTCCAGGAACTCCTCCACCACGATCTCCGCCCCGGCGGCGCCGAAGCGGCCGCCGACCAGCGCCTCGTCGATGGCGGCGAAGGCTTCGTCCTGCGTACGCGCGACGGTGACGCCCTTGCCGGCGGCCAGCCCGTCGGCCTTGACCACGATGGGGGCGCCGTGTTCGCGCACGTACGCCTTCGCCGCGGCGGCGTCGGTGAAGCGGCGGTAGAAGGCGGTGGGCACGCCGTACTTCGCCAGCACGTCCTTCATGAAGCCTTTGGAGCCTTCCAGCTCCGCCGCCGCCGCGCTCGGCCCGAACGCCTTCACGCCGGCCGCCGCCAGCCGGTCGACGAGGCCCAGCACCAGCGGCCCCTCCGGCCCGACGACGACGAAGTCGATGGCGTTGTCCGTCACCCAGGCGAGGATGCCGTCCACGTCCTCGGCCCGGATGGGCACGCAGGTGGCGACGTCGGCGATGCCGGCGTTGCCCGGCGCGCAGTACAGCGCGTCGCACAGGGGAGAGCCCGAAATCCCCCGGCACAGGGCGTGCTCGCGCCCGCCGGACCCGACGACCAGGACTTTCATGGGACCCCCATCCTTCACGCTTGTTGGCGAACCCGAGCCTTGTATCATGGCGCCGCCATGACACAAGACCTCGATACCGCCCCCCCGGACTCCCCCGCCGCCGGTGCATCGCGCGCCGGTTCCAACCTGCCGGAGTACTCGGTGGGCGACCTGGCGCGCGCGCTCAAGCGCACGATCGAGGACGCCTACGGCTTCGTGCGCGTGCGCGGCGAGATCTCGCAGCCCAAGCGCCACTCCTCGGGCCACATCTATCTGCGCCTGAAGGACGACACCGCGGTGCTGGAAGCGGTGTGCTGGCGCGGCACCGCCGCCAAGCTGGCCGTGCGGCCCGAGGAGGGGTTGGAGGTGATCGTCACCGGGCGCATCACCACCTACCCCGGCCGCTCCCAGTACCAGCTCATCATCGAGACCATGGAGCCGGCCGGCGAGGGCGCCCTGCTGAAGATGCTGGAGGAGCGCAAGCGCCGTCTCGCCGCGGAGGGGCTGTTCGACCAGGAGCGCAAGAAGCCCCTGCCCTTCCTGCCCGACGTCATCGGGGTGATCACCTCGCCGACCGGCGCGGTGATCCGCGACATCCTGCACCGCCTGGACGACCGCTTCCCGCGCCATGTGCTGCTGTGGCCGGTGGCCGTGCAGGGCGAGACGGCGGCGGCACAGGTGGCCGCCGCCATCGAGGGCTTCAACCGCCTGCCCGGCGGCGGGCCGGTGCCGCGCCCCGACCTGCTGATCGTGGCGCGCGGCGGCGGCTCCCTGGAAGACCTCATGGCCTTCAACGAGGAGGTGGTGGTCCGCGCCGCCGCGGCCAGCCGCATCCCTCTGATCTCCGCCGTCGGGCACGAGACCGACACCACGCTGATCGACTTCGCCTCCGACCGCCGCGCCCCCACCCCCACCGCCGCCGCGGAGATGGCGGTGCCGGTGCGGGCGGAGCTGCTGTCCCGGGTGCTGGACGGCGCCCGCCGCCTGATCGACGGCACCCACCGCCTGCTGGAGGAGCGGCGCACCCGCGTGGAGGGGCTGGGCCGCGGGCTGGGCGACCCCCGGGCCCTGCTGGAGGGCCACGCCCAGCGCCTGGACGACCGCGCCGAACGGCTGGAGATGGCCGTGGCGGCGGTGCTGGAGCGCCGCCGCACCCGCGCCGCCGAACTGGCCGCCCGCCTGCGCCACCCGCGCGAGCGTCTGGCGGAGGCCCGCAACGCCCTGACCCTGAACGCCCGCGCCCTGGACGCCGCGCTGCGTCACGCGGTGATGGCGGCGGGCACCCGGTACGAGCGCACGGCTGCCCGGTTCAGCCTGCGCCCGGTGGTCCTGCGGGTGTCCGACGGCGGCCGCCGGCTGGAGGATTTTGCGCCACGGCTGGCGCGCGGCTACGCCAAGCTGGTGGAGGATCGGGCGGCGCGCCTGGCCACCGCCGGGCAGCTCCTGGAGAGCTATTCCTACAAGGGCGTCCTGGCCCGCGGCTTCGCCGTGGTCGAGGACCGCGACGGCCGTCCCCTCACCGGCGCCGCGCAGGCCACCGCCGGCCGCCCGGTCACCCTGGTGTTCCACGATGGCCGCGCCGACGCCACCGTGGACGGTCCCGCTCCGGAAGCACCCAAACCGCCGCCCCGCGAGAAGCCCGCTGCGAAGGACCGCAAGCCCGCTGCCGCACCGGCCCAGGGAAGGCTGTTCTGATACGGCCGGGACATTAGCCTTTCCAAACTTTTCCGGCGTCAAACCCGGCAGATCATTACCGTGGCATGGATTGAGCGGCGGACCGGCGGCATCGTTCAGATGCCGGCGGTTGACGCGAAAATATCGTCCAGGGTCCGCGCGTCGAGGAGGCGTTCGCTCCACTCGTCCAGCCGGTCAGTGTCGGCCGAACGGACCAAACGCTCGAGATGCTCGGGCACCGACGCAAAACGGCGGCGCAGCAGCCGAAGAAGTAGGTCGGCCTTCCCCTCGGCCTTCCCTTCAGCCTTCCCCTTGAGCATCCCGAGGCTGAACCCTTCGGCTTTCCACTGTTCGGCAATCAGGGACATCACTCGTTCCTCTTCTCCGGGCACCAACTCGCTCAGAAGGCTGCGCGCCAGTTCTCCGCGCGGATCATCGACCAGATCGCCGAGGAGATAATAGATCATGGTCGCCAGGTCATCATACCCCAGGCGCAGGGTTTCACGGGCGACTTTCAGGAGGCGCTTGCGGGTGGCGCGGCCAAGCGGCCCGTGCTTCAGGATCAGGAGCCCGACCCGCAATGCCCGTTCCCGCGACAGTTGGGCGTCGGGTATCCGGCCGAGATCGACCAGCGAGTACCGAAAGTCCGGAAGGTAGGGCCGGATCGCCGCGTCGGCATCGGTCGCCCCGGCCAGCGACAGGGGCACCGTCCATTCCGCCGCGCCGTTGTAGACGACCATCGTCACCAGCGCCGGCAGCGGACGCAATGAGCCGTCGGGATCGCGCCCCTGCGTCCGATCCCAATGGTCCAGGATCTGGTGCTGGTAGCCCAGAAGCTGGAGGGCGATGCGCGGCTCCGGCTTCGATTTGTGCTCGATCAGCGTCCAGACCAGAACGGGGCGGCCCGTTTTCGTCCGGGTCCGGTAGAGCCGGTCGGTGCGGTAAGCGCGCAGCCGTTGCGAGACAAAGCTGCCCGGCACCAGTTCCGGCGGTTCGTCGGACAGCAGGGCGACGACCTCCGCAGGCAGCCGTTCGCGCAGCAGGGTCCCGGCCGTTCCCGGCTTGTCGAGCAGGGTTCGGAAGAACTGGTCGTGGCGTTGGACAGAGCGGGACGGCATGCCGGGTCGGGGTGTCAGGCCAGATGGTGCCGCAAGAATAGAACGGTTGCTCTGCCGCTGTCGATGCGCCGCGCCCGTGCTTGCTTGCCGGCACCAGCCTCCCCATCGTGGCTCACCGAAGCGTGTTTTGCATTTCGGGGTTCGCCTCTTTCGTCGCCGAAAACGCGACCGCGCAGCAGATCGAAGCCGGTGCGGCAGGACAGGCCGTCAGGTCAAGTCCATACTTTTCACCGAACGGCTCCATGATCTCAAAATCATAGCCACCATAAATGCAGTGCGAAATTTATTTGACAATGAATAACTCCTGCGTCACGGTTATCGGGCGATAGCGAGAAGGCCCGCGCCATGCCCCCCACCGCCCATCACCGCCTGACGGAACGCGACGCCCTGGCCCGGCACCTCCTGTCGGGTCGCAACGTGCTGATGCTGGCGCCGCGCCGCATCGGCAAGACGTGGCTGATGAAGGAACTGGAGCGCGATCTCGAATGGAAGGGGCACACCTGCATCCGCATCGAGGTTTCCGGCATGCGAACGGAGGAGGTGTTCCTGCGCACGCTGTGCGAGGCGATCGAGCGCAAGCAGGAGATCACCGAATCCGTAACGACCTTCTTCAGGACCCGGCTGCGGCAGATCCTCGTCGGGGCATCGGGTGACTCGCTGACGCAGATCCTGACCCGCACCGACCCGCGGGTGTTCTCCGAAACGCTGATCGGCGCGCTGGACCGGCAGGAGCAACGCACGCTGATCCTGATCGACGAGTTTCCCCTGTTCGTCTGGGAGCACGCGCGCCACGACCCGGACGGCGCGCGGACCTTTCTTTACCACCTGCGCCGGCTGCAACAGGCGTTCCCCAACGTCTCCTGGTTCCTGACCGGCTCGATCGGGCTGGACGTGATCGCCCGCCGGTTCACCCTCGAAGGGGCGTTGCTCGACTTCGACGTCGTGCCGCTGGAGGCGTTCACCGAGGCGGAGGCCCGCTCCTTCCTGGACGAACTGGGCGACCGCCACACCCTCTCCCGGCCGCTGAACTTCGCCGCGGGGGCGTTCGAGCATCTGGTGCGCGAACTCGGCTGGCTGTCCCCTTACTACCTCGACCATCTCGCCCGCCACATCCGGCCAACGGCGGACGGCGGCGCCACCGTCGGTGCGGACGATGTCGACCGGGCGTTCGCCGCCGTCCTCCGGCCGGCCTACCGCGTGCACTTCTCCCCGTGGCAGGAGCACATCGACAAGAACTTCGACACCGACGACCGAGCCCGCCTGTACGCCATCCTGGAGCTTTGCAGCGAGCACCCCGATGGCGAACAGGAAGACACGCTTCGTGCCCGGCTTGCCACATCCTATCCGGGGCTGACGCGGCGCGCGCTGAAGGACCTCCTCCTCACGCAGGAGTGCGACGGGCTGCTGGCGCAGACGGACGGGCGGTGGCGTTTCCGCTCCGGCCTCCTGCGCCGCTATTGGCGGGAGTATGTGGCGTGATCCCCACCCCGACTCCCTCCCTCTACAATCAGGAAGGGCAGACCGACGACCAGTTCGTCCGGACCTTCGTGGCCCGCCATGACGAGCTGGAGCACGCCCTGAATGTCCTGCGCCATCCCGGGCCCGGGGGCGAGGTGCCCCACCAGCTTATGATCGGCCAGCGCGGCATGGGCAAGTCGACGCTGCTGCGGCGCATCGCCATCGCCGTGATGCGCGACGAGGCCCTGCGCACCGGCTTCATCCCGCTGCGCTTCCGGGAGGAGCAGTACAACGTCATCGCGCTCGCCACCTTCTGGCGCAACTGCAGCGAGGCGCTGGCCGAATGGTGCGAAGCCTACGGCCGCGAGGCGATGGCGGAGCGCATCGACCGCATCCTCGCCCGCCCCGCCCAAACGGACGCCGATGCGGCCGAGGCCGAATTCCTCGGCCTGTGCCGGGATGCCGGCGGGCGGGCCGTCCTGCTGGTCGACAACCTGGACCTGATCCTCGGCGCCCTGAAGGACATCGAGCAATGGGCCCTGCGCCGCACCCTCCAGCGGTCCGACGGGCCGGTGCTGATCGGGGCGGCGACCCAACTGCCGGCGCAAAGCGGCGACCGCAGCGCCCCCTTTTACGAGTTCTTCCACCTGACCCTGCTGGAGCCGCTGGACGAGGCGGAGGTGATGCGCTGCATGCGCGCGCTGGCCGACAGCCGCGGCGACGCGGGCGCACCGGTGCGCCGGATTCTCGCCCATGCGCCGGAGCGGCTGCGCACGCTCTACGCGCTGACGGGCGGCAACCCCCGCGTCCTGGCCCTGCTGTACCAGATCATCGAGCGCAGCGAGGGCGAAACGGTGTTCGCCGACCTGGAAGCGCTGCTGGACCGGGTCACACCCTACTACAAGGCGCGGGTCGAGGACTACGCCACCCCGCAGCAGCGCGCCGTCATCGACGCCATCGCGCTGCACTGGGACCCGATGACCTCGCGCGCCATCGCCGATGCCACGGGGATCGAGGTAACCACCATCTCCTCCCACCTCACCCGCCTGCGCAAGGACGGCTTCATCGAGGAGGTCGCCACCTCCGGCGCCCGCGCCGGCTACCAGATTGCCGAACGCTTTCTCAACATCTGGTACCTGATGCGCCACGGCACCCGGCGCACCCGTCAGAAGCTCCGCTGGCTGACCCGCTTTCTCGCCCGCCTCTACAGCGCCGACGACCTCGGCCGCATGGCTGCCGAAGCCCGCGACGGCCGGACGTGCCGCTGGCACCCCGACTACCGCGAGGCGGTGCTCGCGGCGTACGAGGAGTCCTGCGGCCTGGCCGGTCAGGCGGAAACCGCCGGGGTGTTGGCAGCCGATGGTCCCGGCGGAATGCACCCCGATTCGGCGTCGAATGGGCCGGAGGCGTCGACCCACGCTGCTGCGGCCAGGGCGCGGTTCGACGATGCCGTGGCCCTATACCATGGGGGAGACGTCCCCGGCGCGCTCGCCGCGTTCAACGCCGTCGTCCGCGACATCGGCGACGCGACGAACGCCGATGATCAGGCCCGGCTCGCATGCTCTCTCTTCAACAGTGGTGTGTGCCTCGGGGACCTCGGTCGCACCGAGGACGAAATCGCCGCGTACGACGCCGTCATCGAACAGTTCGCCGACGCTACCGACACCGTCCTGCTGCAACAGGTCGCAGGGGCGCTCTTCAACAAAGGTGTCTGTCTCGGCACCCTCGGTCGCACCGAGGACGCCATCGCCGCGTACGACGCCGTCATCGAACGGTTCGCCGACGCTACCGACAC
>NZ_KE386928.1:0-39747 GCF_000429625.1 Azospirillum halopraeferens DSM 3675 | reverse complement strand
TCTCGGCACCCTCGGTCGCACCGAGGACGCCATCGCCGCGTACGACGCCGTCATCGAACGGTTCGCCGACGCTACCGACACCGTCCTGCTGCAACAGGTCGCGAAGGCGCTCGTCCATAAGGGGAACCGGCTGTTCGATGATTTGGGAAAGGTGGACGAGGCGGCTTCGGCGTATGCGGCAGCGCACCAACGACAACCGGACGAGGTCTCAGCCGCAGAAAACCTGGCGTGGTTGTTCCTTCTGACAGACCGGCCCGATGACGCGGCGACGCTGCGGGCGGGTCTGACCAAGCTGCCGCCCGCCGGGCTCGCCCTGCTGGACGCCGGCCTCGCTCTCGCCGGGGACAATTTCGGAACGGCCATGGCGCAGCTCGACCGGGCGCTCGGGCACGGGCTGGACAGCGATGGCCGGAGCTTCCTCAACGACCTGCTGCGCCTCCTCCGGCTGGCCCGGGCGCGCGGTTACGGGGAAAAGCTCATCGGCTGGCTGGAGGAAAGCGGCCACGCGGAACGCTACGCGCCGGTGCATGCCGCCTTCGTCGCCTTCGTTCACGGCGAGCCCAGGCTGCGGGACGTGAACCCGGAAGTCCGCCAGCCGGCGCGCGCCATCCATGATCGTCTCACCGCCGGGATGCGTGCGGCGGCGGCACGGACGCCGGACACCGCCGGGGCGAGACGGAACCGGCGGGGCCGCAAGCGGACGTGACCGCGGCGCAAGCCTGATCGCGCCGGCCCCCGCCCCCTCCCTACCCCCCGCCCCGCAGCCACGGCAGGAATCCGTCCAGGAACCGCGTGGTGGCCGGCATGAAGAAGCTGCCGTGGTGGTAGCAGGGGTCGAGGGCCGTCACGATCATACGGCCGGGGGTGGTCGTGCGGTCGTCGTAGAGGATGGCGCCGCCGCTCTCCAGGGCGATCACCGTCTCCGCCCCCGGCGGCGGGGCGAAGTGGCCGTGGTGGTGCCAGGTGGCGTCGGACAGGGCGATGTGGCGCCACAGGGCATGGTCGGGCGACGCCACGCGCAGGCCGGGGTCGGCGCCGGGGGTCAGCCACCACCAGAAGTTCGTGGCGGTGTCGGTCCACTCCACACCGGGCAGCCAATGGTGGGGGCCGGTGGAGCCCATGGCGACCACCGTGCCGCCGCGCTCCAGGAACGCCGCGATGCGGTCGCAGTGGGGCACCAGCAGCGACGGGTCGGTGCGGCAGGTGACGAACAGCACGTCCACGTCCGACAGGTCGGCGGCGCCGACGTCGCGGGCGTAGAGGATGCGGTCGAAATGGTGGCGGTACCGCTCCCCGTACAGGGTCTCGCGGTGGTAGTAGGTGCCGCTGTCCAGCGCGGCCAGGCGTTTCATGGCGTGTCCTCCCCGTCCGTCCGGTCGCCGCAGGCCCAGGCGATGAGCTGCGGCACGATGCGGCCGGTGCTGTCGGCGGCGCCGGCGTACATCCACAGGTCGTTGCCGGCGTGCATCAGGATGCGGCCGCCGCGCGGCCGCTGCCACACCCAGTCCACCGGGGCGCGGTCCGGCCCCAGCCCGTGCAGCACCACCGCCCCGTCGGGCGGCGGGTTGTGGCCGCGGCCGTAGAAACCGGCAACGCCGCGGCGGAAGGTCAGGTCGTCCTCCGCCACCCCGGCGAACACCGGGTGCCCGGCCAGCCGGTGCACCCGCAGATCATCCAGGCGCCGGCTGGCCAGCGGCACGAAGGGCCGGAACTCCGGCAGCATCGGCCACGCCACGTGGCCGTTGAACACCAGGGTGCCGCCACCGTCCAGGAATGCCTCCACCCGCGCGGTCTGCCCGCCGAACCAGCGCTGGTCCAGGTGGGCGGGCAGCAGCAGGGCGGCGTAGTCCTCCAGCCGCACCCCGTCGAGGGCGTACTGCTCGGCCTCGTCGGCGCGGTCGGTGTGGGCCATCACGTCCGGCAGGTCGCCGCCGGCACCGCGGATGGGCTTCAGGAACAGGCAGCGGCGGCCCATGGTCACGGCTCCTTCGATACGCTCTTGAAGTCGTAGAAGAAGCCGGAGGGATGCACCCGGAACCCCTTCACCCGGTCCGACGAGGCGGCGGCGTACACCTTGTGCACCAGCGGCAGGATCGGCGCGTCGTCGTGCAGAATCGTCAGGGCCTCGCGGTAGGTGGCCCGGCGCTCCGCACCCGGCGGCAGGGTGCGGCCCTTGTCCACCGCGGCGTCGAAGGCGGCGTTGGCCCAGTTCTGGTAATTCAGGCCGGCTCTGGAATGGAACTGCGACTTCAGGTGCAGGTCGGGATGGCCGGTCATCTCCGGCGTCCAGTAGACGACCGACACGTCATAGTCGCCCTTCTTGACCAGATCGAGCATGCCCGGCCAGGTGTACATCTGCACCTCCGTCGCCACGCCCTCGGCCTGCAACATGGCGGCCAGAGCCTCGGTCACCGGCGCCATCTCGGTGCGGCCGGTGTAGCTGAGGATGCGCAGGGTCAGCGGCTTGCCGTCCTTGCGCCACTGCCCGCCCTGCCGGGCGTAGCCGGCCTGCGTCAGCAGATCCGCCGCACCCCCGGGATCGTGGGCGTCGGCGGGCACGCCGTCGGGCACCCAGGGAAAGCGGGGCGAGAAGAAGGACCACGCGGGCTCCCCCACCCCGTCCAGGGCGGCGTCCACCAGGGCGGCGCGGTCGACCATGCGGTTCACCGCACGGCGCACCCGGACGTCGGCCAGCGGCCGCCCGTCGGCCACGTTGAAGGCGCCGTAGTAGAGGCCGGCGGCGGGCTCGCGGTAGACGGTCATCCCCTTGACGTCCTTCAGCCGCGCCACGTCGGCGGAGGGGATGTCGACGGCCATGTCGACCTCGCGGGCCTCCAGCGCCAGGGCGCGGGTGTTGTGGTCGGGGATGAAGCGGTAGACCACCCGGTCCAGCGCCGGCGCCGCCCCCCAGTAGCGGTCGAAGCGCTCCACCACCGTGTGGCTCTGCTTCACATACTCCACGAACCGCCAGGGGCCGGTGCCCACGGGCTTGACGAACTTGCCCTCGGCGTCGAAGGAGGACGGGGCGTAGACCACCGCGATGGCGTCGGTGAGCTGGTTGGGCAGGGCCGCGAAGGGCTCGGTGGTGCGGATGCGCAGCTCCAGAGGGGCCGGCGCCTCGATGGCGGCCACGTTCAGCAGGTCCCCGGCGAAGGACAGCAGGGCCAGCACCCGCTCCAGCGAGTGCTTCACCACCGCCGCGGTCAGCGGCGTGCCGTCGTGGAAGACCACGCCCTCGCGCAGGGTGAAGCGCCATTCGGTGGGCGACACCGGCTCCCACGCCGTGGCCAGTCCGGGCTGCAGGGCCATGGAATGGTCGAGCTTGATCAGCGTGTCGAGGATCTCGCTCTCGTTGAAGAAGCGGCTGCGCCGCGCCTCCATGGAGTGCGGCAGGCTTTCCCACATGGTGGCGACGACCAGCGTGCCGGCGTCGTTGGCCCGCGCCGACGGCGCCGGTGCCACGGCCAGCAGCGCCGCCAGCAGCGGTACCGCGAGCAGGCCGGCGGCCTTACCCCTGTTCATGACGTTCTCCCCTTCCCGGTGACGAATCGGTGCGCCGTGCCGGCGGACCCGGCGGCGGCGCGGTCCTGCAGGGCGTCGCCCAGCAGATTAACGGCGATGACCAGGGCGACGATGGTCAGCCCCGGTGCCAGCACCAGCCGCGGGTGCAGGCGCATGTGGTTGCGCGCCTCGGCGATCATCAGGCCCCATTCGGTGGAGCCGGGCTCGGCGCCGAGGCCGAGAAAGCTGAGTCCGGCGAAGGACAGGATGGCCCACGACAGGGACACCGTGCCCAGCACCAGGATCGGCGCGGCGATGTTGGGCAGCACGTGGCGCAGCACCACCCGATGGCGCGGCGCCCCCAGCGCCTCGGCCCCCAGCACGTAGGGCTTGGCCCGCTCCGCCAGCGTCATGGTGCGGGCCAGCCGCGCGTACTCCGTCCAGTGCACGGCGGCCAGCGCCAGCACCACCGTCCACAGGCCGAGGCCGAACACCCCGGCGATGATCAGCGCCAGGGCCAGCCCCGGCAGGATCTGGATGCCCTCCACCACGCGCATGACCACCCGGTCGAAGGCGCCGCCGATGCTGCCGGCCGCCAGGCCCACCGCGGTGCCGGCGCCCAGGGCCGTCACCACCACCGCCAGCGCCGCCAGCGGCGTCACCCGGAAGCCGTGGATCAGCCGGCTGAGCACGCAGCGGCCGAGATGGTCGGTGCCCAGCGGGTACTCCGGCCCCGGCGCCAGCAGGCGGGCGGCGAAGGCGACCCGGTGGGGGTCGTGGGGCGCCAGCAGCGGCAGCACGCCGACCAGCAGCACCGCCACCGCCAGCGCCGCCAGACCCAGCCGCAGCGCGCTGCCCGCCCCGCCGGCCGCCACGTCACACCGCCCCGCGGATGCGCGGGTCGACCAGCATGGCCGCCACGTCGACCGCCAGGTGCAGCCCCGCATAGACCACGCCCAGCACCAGCAGGCAGCCCTGGATCACCGGGAAGTCGCGGCTGAGGATGGCGTCCACCAGCAGCCGGCCCAGCCCCGGCCAGGCGAACACCGTCTCCACCACCACGATGCCGTCGAACACGCGGGCCGCCTGCAACCCCAGCAGGGCCAGCACCGGCACCATGGTGTTGGGCAGCACGTGGCGCAGCATCAGCGGCACCTCCCCCACCCCCTTGGCGCGGCCGGTGCGCACATAGGCGCGCGGCAGCTCCTCCGCACAGGTGCTGCGCACGAAACGGGCGATGACACCGCTCAGCGAGGTTCCCACCACGAGGGCGGGCAGCACCACGTGCGCCCACGTTCCATAGCCCGAGGACGGCAGCCAGCCCAGCGTCAGCGAGAACAGCAGCACGGCCAGCAGCGCGTACCAGAAGTTCGGCACGGCCATGCCCAGCACCGCCAGGGCGGAGACGGCCCGGTCCACCGGCCCGCCCCGCCACAGGGCGGCGGCGATGCCCGCGGGAAAGGCCACCGCGCAGGCCAGGGCCATGGCCGCGGCGCCCAGCAGGACGCTGTTGACCAGGCGCATCCCCACCTCCTGCGCCACGGGGTCGCCGGTCTGGAACGAGCGGCCGAGATCGCCCCCCAGCACCGCGCCCAGCCAGCGCAGGTATTGCAGCGGCAACGGGTCGTCCAGCCCGTGTTCGCGCTTGAAACGCGCCAGCGCCTCCGGCCCCGGCAGCTCCCCGGCCATCTGGTGAATCAGCAGCACCTCCCCCGCGTCGCCGGGCATCAGCCGCAACAGCGCGAACCCGGCCATGGAGACGGCCAGCAGCAGCGCTGTTGCGTAGAGAACCCGGTGCAGAAGGGCGGCGGCCATGGACGGTCCCGGTGGACAGGATGGGCGGGCCGCGGACGGCCCTGCGATTGCGACTCATACTCATTTTCATCGGTCACGGCAATGTGAAAACCGTTGCCGCGGCGTCCCGGCAAATCGGCAGGCACGCCGGGCGGCCATCCGTTTTCAAGTCGCTCATACCATCTTATGATGCGCCGACCACCTTCCAGAACTCGCTATGAGAGACATGCGATCGATACTGCCGCCGTTATCGAGATGCTTTTCTGCGTTGATGCCGCATAGGTTCCCGTTATTGCGACGGGCCGGCACCGCAAAGGGTTGAGTGCTATGGTCGGACATTGAGGCGCGGGCCTCCCGGTATCGCCCTGTGGGGAGCACATCCGCCCGTCCACACGGCATACACCTCATAGAGCGTTGACCGATCCAACAAGAACCGGCACGCTTCACCGGTCGTTCGTTGCGGCTGGAGACCATCATGCGAAAAGTTATTGCCATTGCGGTCGCCGTGTCGGCGCTCGCCGTCGGGCCGGCGCTGGCCTGCGAGTGGAAGAACCAATCGGTGACGCTGCCGCAGACCGGCACGGATACGGCGGAACTGCCGCAGACCCCGATGCCCGCCCCGGCTCGGCCGGCCGGCTGACCGACCCGTCTGCTTCCATCCTGATCCGGGCCGCTCCCAACGGGGCGGCCCGTTTTTTGTTCCGGCCCTCCGCCCCCGTTTGCCCCCGGAACCGCCCCGTCCCGACCCATGTTGCAGGGACGGGGCGGCTGCGGGTGAATCGGGGAGGACGCGTGATGAAGGGTTCCGGAACGACCACCTCGGTGTGGATGGACACGGGCGTTGCGGACGCGGCGGCCGGCGGATTCACCGCGGGTGGTCCGGCCGAGGTGACGGCCGACGTGGCCGTCGTCGGGGCGGGCATCGCCGGCGTCACCACCGCCTACCTGCTGCAACGCTCCGGCAAGCGGGTGCTGCTGCTGGACGATGGCAATCCCGGCGACGGCGAGACCGGGCGCACCACCGCCCATCTCTCCAACGCCATCGACGACCGCTACACCGAGATCGAGCGGGTGCACGGCACGGGCGGCGCCCGCCTGGCGGCCGACAGCCACACCGCCGCCATCGACACCATCGAGCGCCTGGCCCGCGAGGAGGGCATCGATTGCGGCTTCGCCCGCGTCGACGGCTATCTCATGCTGGCCCCCGGCGACGATCCCCGCGTCCTGGACGAGGAGCGGGCCGCCGCGCACCGTGCCGGCCTTACGGATGTGGAGCGTATCGACCTGCCGCCCGGCCCCGTCGCCCACCCCGGCCCCTGCCTGCGCTTCCCGGCGCAGGCGCGCTTCCACCCCATGGCGTATCTGGCGGGTCTGGTGCGCGCCTTCCGGGCGCGCGGCGGCCGGCTGGCGAGCGGCGCCCGGGTGGAGCGGGTGGCGGAAACCGGCGACCACGTCACCCTGAGCGTGGCCGGCGGCCCGACGGTGGTCGCCGACACCGCGGTGGTCGCCACCAACTCCCCCATCAGTGATCTCTTCGCCATCCACACCAAGCAGGCGCCCTACCGCACCTACGCCATCGCCCTGCGGGTCGCCCGCGGCGCGGTGCCGGACGCCCTCTACTGGGATACGCGGGACATCTACCATTATGTCCGCCTGCAACCGGCCGGCGACCATGACCTGCTGATCGTCGGCGGCGAGGACCACAAGACCGGCGAGGCGCGGGACATGGAAAGCCGCTGGGCCGCGCTGGAGGAATGGACGCGTGTCCATTTCCCCGCGGCCGGAGCGGTGGAACGGCGCTGGTCGGGCCAGGTGATGGAGCCTTACGACGGGCTGGCTTTCATCGGCCGCGATCCCGGCGGCAAGGGGCGCGTCCACGTGGTCACCGGCGACAGCGGCATGGGCATGACCCACGGCACGCTGGCCGGCCTGCTGCTGTGCGAACTGATCCACGGCTTCGACCACCCCTGGGCCGGGCTCTACAACCCCTCGCGCCTGATGACGAAATCCCTGCGCGGCTTCCTGGAGGAGAACCTGGACGTCGCCCGCCAATACCTGCGCCACCTCGCCCCCTCCGACGCGGATGCGGAGGCTGACGTGGCCCCCGGCCAGGGGGCGGTGATCCGCGAGGGCGGCCGGCCCGTCGCCGTCTACCGCGATCCGCAGGGCACGGTACACCGCCGCTCGGCCGTCTGCACCCACCTGCACTGCATCGTCCGCTGGAACCCGGCGGAATCGAGCTGGGACTGCCCCTGCCACGGCTCGCGCTTCGCCCCGGACGGAACGGTGCTGAACGGCCCCGCCGCCGCGCCGCTGGCCGGGGTGGAGCCGCGATAGACCGCTACATCACCAGGAGCAGCAGCACGGGCAGCGCCACGAAGGAAAGGGCGGTGGAACCGAGCACCATGCCCGCCACCTCCTCCGGGGCGTTGCCGTACTTCTGGGCCCAGAGATAGTTGAAGACGGCGACGGGCATGGCGCTTTCCAGCACCACGACGCCGAACATCGCCCCTTCCAGCCCCATGGCGGTCGCCACCGCGAACCCGGCCGCAGCCCCCAACCCCAGGCGCAGGGCCGACAGGGCGAGCGCGCGGCCGGTGCCGCCGCCCTGCAGGCGGGCCAGCGCCACCCCCAGCGACACCAGCATCAGCGGCACCGCCGCGTTGCCCAGCATGGTGGTGGCGTTGACGATCCAGACCGGCACCGCCACGTCCAGGCCGCGCACCGCCAGCGCCGCCGCCACCACATAGAGCAGCGGGATGCGCAGCACCTGTCCGGGATCGCTGCGCCCCGCGGCGATGGCCGGACCCAGCACGAACTGCGTCACCGACAACACCGTGAAATAGACGATGCCATAGGCCAACCCGGCCTCGCCAAAGGCGAACAGGCACACCGGCAGGCCCATGTTGCCGCCGTTGGGGAACATCAGGCCGGGCAGATAGGGCCGCAGCTCCAGCCGGAAGGCCCGCAGCACCACCGCCCCGACCACCGCCGTCAGCACCAGGATGGCGACGGCCGCCAGTGCCACCTGCATCAGGTCCTCACCGGCGAAGCGCACGCGCGTCAGCGTGGAGAAGACCAGGCACGGCGTGGCGACGTTGACCACGAAGGCGGTGACGAAGGCGCTGTCGAACGGCAGGCGCCGGCGCAGCCACACATAACCCACGGCGGCGGCGACGAACACCGGAGCGACCACGGCGGCGACGCCGGCCAGGGGAGCGAGCGCGTTCACGGGCAAGAAGCCTTCGGGGCTGGTGAGGGGGCGGCCGCACCATAGCGTCAACCGGCCCTGCGGTCACGTCGTCGCATACCTCCACTGATTTTTCGGTTTGGGTCGCCAACACCGGCGCAAGTGCCTATGATGGTCGGCGGAAGCCGGCTCTTCCGGGCTTCCTCCGAAACGTCAGAAGGATGCGCGTCATGAGCGTTGAATCGCACATCGCAGCCCTGCGGCAGCGGCATGCCGACCTTGACGATAAGATCCGTAGGGAGGAGACGCACGCGGCGTACAACTCCGTCGAAGTGAAACGGATGAAGATGGAAAAGCTCCACGTCAAGGAGGAGATCGACCGCTTGTCGCACTGACGCGGGCGCCTATTCCGGCGGCGGCAGCCATGCCGATCGGGCTTGCGCGGTAGGCGCATCATCGGCATGGCCCGCCGCCTGTTGCCCGGCCGTCACGCCCGGCGCCAACCCGAAAGATCCATCGCCCACCGCACCTCGCTTAATCCGGCGTTAACCCTTCAGGATCATGGTGCGCCGCACCACACAAACAGCATCTCCTGAAGGCGCCACACGATGGCCAGCAAGACCGTCAAGCTCTCCGACCGAGGCTCCTACCGCGAGGTGGACCTCGACAGCCTCCCCCGCTCCGTCCGCTCCGCGGTGTCCGACATGGTGAAGGGCACCCCCACGGCCGACGTGATGATCGACCAGATGGGCGTGCTCTACCGCATCCATCTGTCGGAGCCGGCGAACACCTACCTGGACGTCCTCTCCGTCGCCTGATACGGTCGTCCGGCCGTTACGCAGAGCCCCCGTCGCCTCCGGCCGGGGGCTTTGGTGTTTTTCGGCGGTGCCGGACCAACGCTGGGGTGCGTCGATGCCGCCGTGGCGCGTGGCGGCGGTGGCCGTTTCGGTCTGGCTGCCGTCGCTGATGATCCTGCTCAAGGTCGGCTCGGCCGTCCACGCCGCAGCCTATGGCGCCATTCTCGTCGTGATCGTGCAGGCGCTGGCCGTGTGCGAGCGTTCGCAACGCGGTGCCGAGCCGTTGCGCCGCTATGAAGCCGGCCTGACCATCGCCTGGCTGGCGGCGGCCATCCTGGCTTTTCCCATCCTTTATGCCGTTGCCCAATCCGGTATGCTCGGTCCGGGAAGCGACCGGGACGAGGCGCTGGACCTGGCCATCGCCGCCCTGCTGCGCGGCGATTATCCCTATGCCGTGAGAACCTATTTCGGCAATCCCGTCACGCCCCTGCCGGGTGCGCTGCTGATCGGCCTTCCGTTCCACCTGGCGGGAGGCGCCGCCTTCCAGAATCCGGTCGCCCTGGCCGGTGCCACCGTGCTGGTCATGCGCTGCCTGGCGCATCGTCCGGCGCGCGCCCTGTATGCGATCCTTCTGATCCCCGCCAACCTCGCGGTGTTGCAGGACTATGCCACCGGCGGCGACTACGCCGCGAACGCGGTCTACGTGCTGGCCGCCGTCCTGTGGGGTGAGCGGGTGCTGTCCGGACGGGGCGCGCCATGGGAACTGCCGGCGGCAGCGATCGCGCTGGGCATCGCCACCTGCTCGCGCCCCATCCATGCGGTCGCTCCCATCCTGGTGCTGGCGTACGGCATCGGCTGCGGACGCCGAAGCCCCGGCCTGGCACTCGGCGGCGGCGCAGCACTCCTCGCCGTCGCCCTGGCCGCAGCGTTCTACATCCGGGACCCGGCCGGCTTCACGCCGCTTCATGTGGCGGGGAAGCTCGGTCCCTACAGCCACCTGGCTCCGGTGCTCGCCGCGGCGGCGGCCCTGGTCGCGGCGGTGCCGGCCATCCGCCGCGTCGGCCCGGCCGGCCTGATCGGACTGCTGGCGCTGGCCGAAGGGGTGATGCTGCTGCCGGGAATCGCCGTGCGCGTTGCCGCCGGCGACCTCGCGGCGTTCGGTTTCGCCATCCCGATTGCGCTCTTCGGCGGCCTGTGGCTGATGATGGCGCCACTGCGGCGGCAGCCGGCCGCATGAGTTACGGCGCGCGGCGCGCGCGCGCCGGCTTGCGCCGGCCGGCGCCGGCCTGCTGGGTGAGGAACGGCGCCGACCCGCCCCGCGGTCCCCTGCCGTTGCCGCTCGCCGCCGGCGCCTTGCCGCCCGCCGTCTGCCAGGCGGGAACGAGCTGGTGGTCGGCGGGGCCGATCAGGTCGGCGCGCCCCATGGCCTTCAGCGCGTCGCGCAGGACCGGCCAGTTCTCCGGGTCGTGATAGCGCAGGAACGCCTTGTGCAGCCGGCGCTGGCGCAGCCCCTTGGCGGTGGCCACGGTTTCGCCGCCGGCCCGGCGCACCGGGCGCAGGGGGTTGCGCTCGCTGTGGTACATGGCGGTGGCCAGCGCCATGGGCGACGGCAGGAAGGTCTGCACCTGGTCGGCGCGGAAGCCGTTGCGCTTCAGCCACAGCGCCAGGTTCATCATGTCCTCGTCGGTGGTGCCGGGGTGGGCGGCGATGAAGTAGGGGATGAGGTAGAGCTTCTTGCCCGCCTCTTTCGCCGCCTTGTCGAACATCGCCTTGAAGCGGTCGTAGGCGCCGATCCCCGGCTTCATCATCTTGGACAGCGGCCCCGCCTCGGTGTGCTCGGGGGCGATCTTCAGGTAGCCACCGACGTGGTGGGTCACCAGCTCCTTCACGTACTCCGGGCTCTTCACCGCCAGGTCGTAGCGCAGGCCTGACGCGATGGCGATCTTCCTGACGCCGGGGACGGCGCGGGCCTTGCGGTAGAGCTGCACCAGCGGCGCGTGGTCGGTGTTCAGGTTCTTGCAGATGTCGGGATAGACGCAGGAGGGGCGGCGGCACAGCGTCTCCGTCTGCTTGTCCTTGCAGGCCAGCCGCCACATGTTGGCGGTCGGCCCGCCAAGGTCGGAGACGGTGCCGGTGAAGCCCTTCGTCTTGTCCCGGATGGCCCCGATCTCGCGCAGGATCGACCCTTCCGAGCGGCTCTGGATGATGCGCCCCTCATGCTCGGTAATGGAGCAGAAGGAGCAGCCGCCGAAGCAGCCGCGCATGATGTTGACGGAGAAGCGGATCATCTCCCACGCGGGGATGCGGGCGTCGCCGTACGCCGGGTGCGGCGCGCGGGCGTACGGCAATTCGTACACCCGGTCCAGCTCCGGCGTGGTCAGCGGGATCGGAGGGGCGCCCAGCCACACCTCCTTATCGCCGTGGCGCTGCACCAGGGCGCGGGCGTTGCCGGGGTTGCTCTCCTGGTGCAGCACCCGGGAGGCGTGGGCGTACAGCACCCGGTCGTCCCGCACCCGCTCGTAATCGGGCAGGCGGACGACCGTGCGCTCCCGCCCGCGGCCGGCCGCCGCGCTCTCGTCGCAGTCCGCCATGTCGATGACGGTCCAGTCGTCGGGCACCGCGTCGCGCACCACGGCGACGCCGCGCAGGTCGTGCATGGCGCGCGGGGCCTCGCCGGCGGCGGCGCGGCGGGCGATCTCGACGATGGCGCGCTCGGCGTTGCCGTACACCAGGATGTCCGCCTTGGCGTCCATTAAGACGGAGCGGCGCACCTTGTCCGACCAGTAGTCGTAATGGGCGATGCGGCGCAGGCTGGCCTCGATGCCGCCGAGCACCACGGGAACGTCCCTGTACGCCTCGCGGCAGCGCTGGGAGTACACGATCACCGCGCGGTCCGGCCGCTTGCCCCCCTCATCGCCCGGCGTGTAGCTGTCGTTGTGGCGCAGCCGCCGGTCCGAGGTGTAGCGGTTGACCATGGAATCCATGTTCCCGCCGGTCACCCCGAAGAACAGGTTCGGCCGCCCCAGCGCGCGGAACGGCTCCGGTCCCTGCCAGTCCGGCTGGGCGATGATGCCGACGCGGAACCCCTGCGCCTCCAGCAGCCGCCCGATCACCGCCATGCCGAAGCTGGGGTGGTCGACGTAGGCGTCGCCGGTGACGATGATGATGTCGCAGGACTCCCAGCCCAGCCGCTCCATCTCCGCGCGCGACATCGGCAGGAACGGCGCCGGGCGCAGTCCGGGTCGGTGGAGGGGCCCGGCGAAGATGTCGGGGGCAAGGAGATCGCAGGCGTCGGGCATCGCGCAGTCCGTTGGCTACCGGCCGCCGGGAAAGCGCCGGGGGAGCGGATGTGAAAACGGCGCGCCGGTCGGGTGCGCGCCTCGGCCCCGACATATAGCGCGGCCGGCCGCCAAATCCCAGCCCGGCGATCGGTGATTCGGCCGATCCGTCCGTACGGTTGCGGCACGGTGTCGCTGACACCGGCACCGCATCGACAGGGTAACCGCACGTTTACCGCACAGGCCGGACACTTGGCGTTCGGCCTCGATACCTGTCGGAAGATCATCATGCTGCGCCTGTTCCGTTCCTCTGCCCCGTCCCATCCGCCGCCCGCCGATGATGCCGTCACCGCCTCCGCAACCGGCGATGCCGGGGGGCGCGATGCCGTCCTGGCCGCCCTCGACCTGATCGCCGCCGGCCGCTACGACGATGTTCCCGACAGCGGCGACCCGGTCCTGGCGAAGGTGCGCCACATTGCGTCCGTCCTGCAGGAGCGCGACCGCCGCCACCTGCGCGGTCTCGTCGACATCTCCATCCAGGTGAACGAGACGGTGGCCTCGTCGGTGGCGGTGATGACCCGCGACCTGCGCGAGGTGGACCAGCATTCCAACGCCATCACCGCCGCGGCGGAGCATGTGGCGCAATCCTTCGATGCGGTGGCCGGCCGCTCGCGCACCTGCGTCGACACGACGGCGACGCTCAAGGACACCACCCGCGACTGCTTCGAATCCGTCCGCTCGGCCAGCGGCACCATCGAACTGGCGGTGAACGAGATTTCCGCCGTCGCCGATCGGGTCGACGCCCTGGCCCGCACCTCGGAGCAGATCGGCGAGATCGTCTCCAACATCGAGGCCATCGCCAGCCAGACCAACCTTCTGGCGCTGAACGCCACCATCGAGGCGGCGCGGGCCGGCGAGGCCGGCAAGGGCTTCGCCGTGGTGGCGCAGGAGGTGAAGATCCTGGCCGGCCAGACCGCCAAGGCGACCGAAACGATCCGCGAGCGCATCGCTCGCCTGCGCGGCGAGATCGGCTCCATCGTCCAGGCGATGACCGCGGGCACCGAGGCGGTGACCGCCGGACAGCGGGCGGTCGCCACCAGCAACACCGCCATGGGCGAGGTCTATTCCCGCATGGAGGAGCTGGGCGGCACCGTCGCCTCCATCGACGCCGAACTGTCGGAGCAGCGCAGCGCCACCGAAGAGGTGTCCAGGGGCCTGGTCATCATCGCCCGCATGGCGGCCCGCAACGTGGAGCAGGTGAACCGCCTGGCCGAGGCCATGGGCAACGCCAACGGCCGGCTCACGCCGCTGCTGGACGACATCTGCGGTGCACAGATCCCCGACGGCACCGTCCACCGCGCCATGTCCGACCATGTGATCTGGAAGAAGAATCTGGCCGACATGGCGCTCGGCCGCACCAGCCTGAACCCGGACGAGCTGGCGGACCACCACAACTGCCGGCTCGGCAAATGGTGCGGGTCGGTGTCCGACCCTGCGATCACCGGTCATCCCGCCTTCCGGGCGCTGGAGGAGCCGCACCGCCGTGTCCACGAGCACGGCATCCGCGCCGCCCGCCTCTACCGCGACCGCGACCTGGACGGCGCGCTGGGCGCCATCTCCGAGGTGGAGGCTGCGTCGCAGGATGTGCTGAAGCTGCTGGGCGATCTGGCCGGCCGGCGGGAGTAGCACCGGGCGGGAGCGGGCCGGCCGGCGTTCATCGTACGCGTCCGGAAGCAAGAGGCGGTCGGCGATGCGGTTGATGATGGTGTGACCATTTCGCCGCCTGCGGCGTGTCCGACGCCGGCCTGCGGCGGCTGGAGCGCTGCTTCGGGCGGCTGGAGACTCTACAGCTCTCCCGTCACCCCCGCGGCAGCACCAGCGTGTCCAGGCTGACGAAGCGGTCGGCCATCTTGCGCGCCTCCTCCTTGTGGACCTTGAAGGTCTTTTCGGCGATGGCGCTGGAGGCGACGAAGTCGGTGTAGGCGCGCGTCAGGTGGGCGCGGTAGCGGGCGGCCATGGCGTCGTCGTCCACCGCGTCGAGATCGGTGTCGGCCGACAGGTACTCGTGGAAACGTTGCAGGATGTGCAGACGGTTGACGTGCACCACCCGCTGCTCGAACGGCACGCCGAGGAAGCGCAGGAAGTCCTCGGCGGTTTCCAGGTCTTCCAGATCGTCCTTGAAGCTCATGGGGTCGCACTCCGAAGCGTGGGGGGAGAGGGGTCGGCCACCGTGCAGCAGCCGGTCTGGTCGCACAGGTCGCCGCAGGACGCGCAGGCGATTCCGGTCAGAGGGGGGCCGGCCAGGGGGGCTCCGGCGAAGGGGTCGGGCCGCGCCGCCTCCGCCGCGGTGTGGGCTTCCAGGCGGGATTCGATGCGGTTGATGTGGTCGATCAGGCAGGCGATCGCCTTGCCCACGGGATCGGGCATCAGGTGGTGGTCCAGGTCGATCCCCTGCTCCGCCCCCCGCCCCGCCGCGGCGCGCACGACGCGGCCGGGGATTCCCACCACGGTCATGCCGTCGGGCACGTCCTTGACCACCACGGAGTTGGCGCCGACCCGGGCACCGCGCCCCACCGTGATCGGGCCCAGAATCTTGGCTCCGGCCCCCACCAGCACGCCGTCGCCCAGGGTGGGGTGGCGCTTGCCCTTGTTCCACGAGGTGCCGCCCAGCGTCACCCCGTGGTAGAGCGTGACGTCGTCGCCGATCTCCGCCGTCTCGCCCACCACCACGCAGGCGCCGTGATCGATGAAGAAGCGCCGGCCGATGCGCGCGCCGGGGTGAATGTCCACGTTGGTGACGGCGCGCGCCAGATAGGCCAGGAACCGCGCCGCCCAGAAGAACCGCCGCGCCCACAGGGCATGGGCCAGCCGGTGCGCCATCACCGCCTGGACACCGGGATAGCAGGTCAGCACGTCCCAGCGGGTGCGCGCCGCCGGGTCGCGGTCGAAGACGCAGGAAACGTCCTCCTTCAGCAGCGTGCGAATGCCGGGGGCCATGGCGGCGTCTCCCCCTTCAGGCCGGAAGGACGGCGGGAACGGTGGCGGTGGCGAGGAATGCCTGCAGCTCGTCCGGGTTGGGGGGGCGCTTGGCACGGGTCGCGAAGGCGCGCACCTGCGTCAGCACCAGCCGCGCCGCCGCGTCGTCCACGGTGATGCCCATCCGGTCATAGGCCATCTTCACCGCCGCCGTGCCGGAATGCTTGCCCAGCACGATGCGGTGCTCGCGCCCCACCTCGGCGGGGTCGAAGTTCTGGTAGGTGCGGCGGTCGCGCAGCAGCCCGTCCACGTGGATGCCCGCCTCGTGGGTGAAGACCGCGTCGCCGACGATGGACTTGTTGACCGCGACGGGACGGTTGGACGCCGCCTCCACCAGGTCGGAGATGGAGCCCAGCGCCCGGCAGTCCACACCCGTGTCCAGCCCGTGCAGCACCTTCAGCGCCATCACCACCTCCTCCAGCGGGGCATTGCCGGCGCGCTCCCCCAGGCCGTTGACGGTGGTGTTGACGTGGGTCGCCCCGCCCAGCACGGCGGCCAGGGAGTTGGCGTTGGCCAGCCCCAGGTCGTCGTGGGCATGGATCTCGATCTCCAGGTCGGTGGCGCGGCGCAGCCGCTCGATGCGCGCCCGCGTCCCGAAGGGGTCGAGCACCCCCAGCGTGTCGGCGAAGCGGAACCGCCGCGCCCCGGCGAGCTGGGCGGTGACCGCCGCCGTGACCAGGAAGTCCATGTCCGCACGGCTGGAATCCTCGCCGCCGACGCTGACCTCGTAGCCGGCGTCACGCGCCGTCTTCACCTTGCGCTCGATCTCCGACAGGGCCCAGGCGCGGGTGCGGCGGAGCTTCTTCGCGATCTGGATGTCGGACACGGGCATGGACAGGTTGAGGAAGCCGACGCCGCACGACCGTGCCGCCGCCAGGTCGGCGTCGTGCATGCGGCACCACAGCATCAGCCGCGCCTTCAGGCCCAGCGCCGCGACGGCGCGGATGCCCTCGCGCTCGTCCTCGCCCATGGCGGGGATGCCGATCTCCAGCTCCGGCACGCCGGCGGCATCCAGCGCCCGGGCGATGGCGATCTTCTCGTCCAGGGTGAAAGCCACGCCCGCCGTCTGCTCGCCGTCGCGCAGGGTGGTGTCGTTGATGGTGACGAAGGCGGGCTTCGGCATGGCGGGCGTCCTCCGCTGCACGTTCACGAATAGACCGGTGCGAACTCCCGCGGGGCCTTCTCCGCGCCGGCCCAGTAGGGTGACAGGGCGCGCAGGCGGGCGATGATGCCGGGCATCACCTTGATCACCGTGTCGATCTCCGCGTCCGTGGTGTCGCGCGACAGGGAGAAGCGGGTGGCCCCGTGGGCCGCCGTGTAGGGCACGCCCATCGCCCGCATGACGTGGCTGGGCTCCAGCGAGCCCGACGTGCAGGCGGAGCCGGACGAGGCGGCGATGCCGTGCTCGTTCAGCAGCAGCAGGATGGCCTCGCCTTCGATGAACTCGAAGGCGATGTTGCAGGTGTTGGGCAGCCGGTTGTCGGGGTTGCCGGTGACGAAGCAGTTGGGTATGGCCGCCAGCAGCCCGCGCTCCAGCCGGTCGCGCAGCGCCCGCACGCGGGTGTTCTCGTCCGCCATGTGGTGCAGCGCCAGCTCGGCCGCCGCCCCCAGCCCGACGATGCCCGGCGCGTTCTCGGTGCCGGCGCGACGCGACCGCTCCTGGTGGCCGCCGCGCATCATCGGCCGGAAGCGGGTGCCCCGCTTGACGTAGAGCGCGCCGATGCCCTTGGGCGCGTGCAGCTTGTGGCCCGACAGGGACAGCAGGTCGATGGCGCTGTCGGCCAGCCGCATGGGGATCTTGCCCACGGCCTGCACGGCGTCTGTGTGGAACAGAGCCCCCGCCGCCCTGGCTTTGCGCGCCAGCTCCTCGACCGGGAAGAGGGTGCCGGTCTCGTTGTTGGCCCACATGATGGAGACGATGGCGACGTTCTCCGACAGGGCGCGGTCGTAGGCGTCCGTGTCCAGGTTCCCCTTGCCGTCCACGGGGATGCGGTGGACGGTGTAGCCGCGCTTCTTCTCCAGATACTCGCACAGGGCCAGCACGGCGGGATGCTCCACCACGCTGGTGATGATCTCCCGCTTCTTCGGGAACGCCTCCAGGGTGGACAGGATGGCGGTGTTGTCGCTCTCCGTCCCGCCGGAGGTGAAGACGATCTCGCTGTCGTGGGCGGCGCCCAGCAGGGCCTGCACCTGCTGGCGCGCCCATTCCACCTTGCCCCCCACCGCGGCCCCGAAGCCGTGCATGGAGGAGGGGTTGCCGAACTGCTCGGTGAACAGCGGCAGCATCTCGGCCAGGACCAGCGGGTCGACGCGGGTGGTGGCGTTGTTGTCCAGATAGATCCCGGTCATGGCATCACACCCCCGCCGGCATGAGGGAGGCGGGCTTGACGCGCACGAACTCGCCCAGCTTCTCCACCAGCTTCATCTGAACGCCCATCATGGTGCCGGCGGACTGGGAACAGCCGGAGCAGGCGCCGGACAGGCGCACGTAGATGTCCTTGCCGTCGATGTCCACCAGCTCCACGTCGCCGCCGTCGCGCTGGATCTGCGGGCGGATCTCCTCGATCGCCAGCATGATCGCCTGCATGCGCTGGACGTTCGTCATCTTGCCCGCGGTCGCCGGGGCGGGCGCCTTGGGCGCCAGCGGCTTGATGGCGTCCAGGCCGACCAGGCCGGCGGCGGGCGCCCTGGATGCCCCCATCTCCTTGCCGGCCCTGGCCAGCACGGTCTCCAGCACCTCTTCGATCTTCTCGTGGCAGGTTTGGCAGGACCCGCCGGCCTTGGTGTAGTGGGTGACCTCCTCCAGGGTGGAGAGGTTGTTGACGGTCACCGCCCGCTCGATCATCGCGGCGTCGACGCCGAAGCACTTGCAGACCAGCTCACCTTCCTCATGGTCGTCGGCCCACTCCTCGCCCTTGTAGGCGGCGATGGCCGCGTGCAGCGCCTCCGCCCCCATGACCGAGCAGTGCATCTTCTCCGGCGGCAGGCCGCCGAGATAGTCGGCGATGTCGCGGTTGGTGAGCCGCAGCGCCTCCTCCACCGTCCGGCCGATGATCAGTTCGGTCAGCGCCGAGGAGGAGGCGATGGCCGAGCCGCAGCCGAAGGTCTGGAAGCGCGCGTCCTCGATCACCTCGGTGTCGGGGTTCACCTTCAGCATCAGCTTCAGCGCGTCGCCGCAGGAGATCGAGCCGACCTCGCCCACCGCATTGGCGTCGTCCAGCACGCCGGCGTTCTTCGGATTGAAGAAGTGTTCCTTGACCTTGTCGGTGTAGTTCCACATGGCAGGCCCTGCCTTTCGCTGAAGTCGGCGTGGAATATCGGATCGAAGAGAGAGGATCAGTGGGCGTGCGAGCCGCAGCCGCCCGCTGCCCCTTGCGGCGGGGTCGAGCAGGAGCCGGTGGAGAACGACTTGCCGCAGCCGCACGAGCCGGTGGCGTTGGGGTTGTCGAAGCGGAAGCCGGATCCCTCCACACCCTCCACGAAATCGACCACGACTCCGGTCAGGTGGGGCTGGCTGGCCGCGTCGATGAAGACGGTGACGGCGCCGAACTCCAGCACCGCGTCACCGTCGGCCGCCTGCGATTCCAGGCCCATCTGGTACTTCAGCCCGGCGCAGCCGCCGTCCGCCACCGCGATGCGCAGGCCGCGCGCCGCCGCTCCCGATCCCGCCAGCACCCGTTCCAGGGTGGCCACCGCCGTATCCGTCAGGGTCACCATGCATGCTCTCCTTGGCTGATCCGCGTGTTCTGCCCCGGCAAGTAGCAAACGCCGGGCCAAAAGGCGGAAATGGCGGAAACCCTCGGGTGCGGGAGTGTCGGGGTGCGGCGTGCTGACGCGTTTGCGACACGCCCCTTGTCGGGTTCACGACACGGAACCCCGAGTCGCGGCCCGGCCCGCTCCTTGCATTCCCGCGGGCGGGCGCCGCGCCGACACACAAAAGGGGACGGACACCACGATGGAACGCCGGATCGAACTGCGCATCCCGGACGGCCGCATGGCCTTCGGCGAGGTGCCGGAGCATGTGGACACCCTGTTGCAGGAGGCGGTGGCCGCCCGCCACGACCGGGCGCGCTGCGAGGCGCTGCTGTGGGACGCCCACCGCGCCGGGCCGCGGGTGCTGCCGGTGTTTTTCGCCCTGTACAAGTTCTACTTCAACGGCGCCCGCTACGCCGACGCCGGCCGGGTCGCCCGCATCGGCCTGGACGCCGCCGCGGCGCTGGGCGGCTGGCCCGCCGACTGGCGCCTGCTGCGCCCCGGCGATGCGGACTGGCCGGCGGCGGGCGCCCCGCGCTTCACCCTGTTCACCCTGAAGGCGCTGACCTTCATCAGCCTGAAGCAGGGCAGCTTCGCCGACGTGCCGGCCCTGCTGGCCAAGCTGGCGGAGATCGACCCGGCCGACCACGTCGGCTGGGGCGTCGTCGCCGGCCTGGCGCGGGACGCCATGGGGGAATGATACCGGCGGCATCTGAAGGATGCCGCCGGTATCACCCTCTCGATCAATGCCAAGGCATTGATCTGCCGGGTTTTACGGTCGGCAATTGATGGACGTGATCAGTTGCCGACCGTATGAGGAAACGCCTGCACCCGGTTGCCGCGCCGGGTGTGCAGGCTCCATGATGGCCGGGGCCGAGGGCACCCCGGGGGAAGAGGCGGACGTTATGGAGTTGTTGATCGTGATCGCGGTGGTGGCCGCCGCCGTCGAGCTGACGCGCCAGCGCCGGCGCCTGACGGCGCTGGAGCGGGACAACGCCGCGCTGCGCGCCATGGTGCTGGCCCTCGCCCCCGCACCGCAGCGCGCGCCCGAGCCGGCGCCCGACCCGCAGCCGGACACCGCCCCCGCGCACGGGGCCGCCGCAGCCGCCCCCCTGCCCGACCCCGATCCCGCCCCCGAGCCGGCCCGTCCCGAACCGGCCCCCACAGCCCCGGGTGCCGGCGACCGCCTCGCCGGGCTGGAAACGCGCCTGACCGGGCGCTGGCTGGTGTGGACCGGCGGCGTGGCGCTGGCGCTGGGCGGCGGCTTCCTGGTGCAGGTCTCGGTGGAATCGGGGCTGCTGTCGCCGACGGTGCGGGTGGCGCTGGGGCTGCTGCTGGCGTGGGCGCTGGTGGCGGCCGGGGAATGGCTGCGCCGCCGCCCGCCGGCGCGGGGCGCCGGTCCGCTGCGCGCCGACCACCTGCCGCCCACCGTCAGCGGCGCCGGCCTCGCCGCGGCCTACGCGTCGGTGTGGGCGGCCCACGGGCTGTACGGGCTGGTGAGCCAGGCGGCGGCCTTCGGCGGGCTGGCCGCGGTGTCCTTCGCCGCCCTGGTGCTGGCCCTGCGCCACGGGCCGGCCCTGGCGGCATTGGGAATCGTCGGCGCCTACGCGGTGCCGCTGGTGGTGGGCGGCGAGTCCGGCGACGGCACCGCGCTGTTCACCTATCTGGCCGCGGTGTCGGCGGTGGCGGCGCTGACGGCGCGCTGGCGCGGCTGGCCGCGGGTCCTGACCACGGTGCACTGGGGCGGCGTCGCCTGGGTGCTGGTGTGGATGGCCACCCGCCCGGGCTTCGATGTCGCGCCCTGGCCGGCGGCCCTCTATCTGGTGCTGGCGACCGGGCTGGCGGTCGGGCTGCGCCGGCGCCCGACGGCGGCGGAGCCGGGAACCCGGTGGTGGCGCCGGCACGACGGCGCCGGGCTGTCCGTCGCGGTGGCGACGCTGGTGGCGGCGTGCCTGGTGTTCATCGGCGCCGACGGCAACGTGCCCCTGGTGGCCGGGCTGGCGGCGGTGCTGGCCGGCCTGCTGCTCGCCGACGACCGGGCCGGGGCGCGGCACACCGGCGGCGCGGCGGCGGCGGTGCTGACCTTGCTGGCCGGCGGTGCCACCCTGGACGTGGCGCAGGCCGGCGCGCTGGCCTATGCCCTGGCCGCCTCGGCCGCGCTGACCGCCGCGGGCATCACGGCGGCCCACGGCAGCGGGCGGGCGGGCTGGTTCACCCTGGCGGGCGGCGCCGGGTCGCTGCTGCTGGTGGCGGCGGGCTACGCCGGCGTCGCCTCGGGCGAGCCGGACGCCGACTGGGCCCTGGCCGCCGCCGCGGTGGCCGCCCTGCACACGCTGGCCGCCGGCTACGCCGCCCGCCACCGCGGCCACGCCGCGTGGGACGCGGTGCTGGCCGGCTACGCCACCGCGGCGCTGGCCGGGCTGGCGCTGGGCGTCGCCCTGCTGCTGCGCGACGCATGGCTGAGCGTGGCTCTCGCCTGGACGGTGGCCGCCGCCGCCGCGGTCCACCGCAGCGTCCCGGTGGCCGGCCTGCGCACCCTGGCGCTGGTGCTGGCCGGCGTGGTGGTGGTGCGCCTGACCGCCAACCCGGAGGTGCTGGCCTACGCCATCGACGGGCCGCTCCCGGGTGTGCCGTGGATCTGGACGGGCTACGGCCTGTCGGCGCTGGCCTTCGCGGCGGCCCGGCTGCTGTTCGCCGGGGCCGCGGGGCCGGCCCTGCGCACCGCGCTGGAGGCCGGCGCGCTCAGCTTCATCGTGCTGCTGGGCAGCCTGCAGATCCGCCTGGCGGTGGCCGACGGCCCCCTGGACCGGCCCGGCTACGACCTGCTGGAGCAGGGGTTGAACGCGGTGTGGTGGCTGTCGGTGGGGCTGCTGCTGTACATCCGCGCCGCTGCGCCGGGGGCGAGCGCCACGGCGCGGCACGGCTGGCCGGTGCCGGCCGCCCTCGGAGCCGCGCAGGTGGCGCTGGGCACCATGCTCGCGGCCAACCCCATGGTCACGGGGGAGCCGGTGGGTGCCACGCCGCTGGTCAACGCGCTGCTGCCGGCCTACGCCCTGCCCGCCCTGCTGTTCGGCGCCTTCGCCGCGGTCGCCGGCCGGCGCGGCGTCCGCCGCCTCAGCCTGGCGGCCGGCATTGCCGGCCTCGCCACGCTGTGGATGTGGCTGGTGCTGACGGTGCGCCACGCCTTCCAGGGCACCATCCTGTCGTCCCCGACCCTGCCCGACGGGGAACTGTACGCCCATTCGGCGGTTTGGCTGGCCTTCGGGGCCGCCCTGCTCGCGGCCGGCCTGTGGCGCGGCGCCCTGGCGTTGCGCTACGCCTCCCTGGTGGTGGTGCTGGCGACGGTCGCCAAGGTCTTCCTGGTGGACATGTCCGCCCTGACCGGCCTGTGGCGGGCGGTGTCGTTCCTCGGCCTGGGGGCGGCGCTGATCGGCATCGGCTACGCCTACCAGCGCTTCGTGCTGGTGCGGCAAACGACCCCGGAGGGCGGGGCACCGGCCTCCTGACCGGCCCTCGGACCGGCTGTGTCCCAGCCGCTTGTCCGGCGGCGCCCACATGGCTATTGTGCGTGCCTCGGACAGCCTGCGACCCGGGTGTCCGGCAGTGCTCCGCCAGAGAGAAGTCACGATGTCCAAGCCCCGCACGCTCTTCGACAAGATCTGGGACAGCCATGTCGTCCACCGCCAGGAGGATGGCACCTGCATCCTCTACATCGACCGCCACCTCGTTCACGAAGTGACGAGCCCGCAGGCGTTCGAGGGGCTGCGCATGGCCGGCCGCGCCGTGCGGCGGCCCGAGTTGACGATGGCGGTGCCGGACCACAACGTGCCGACCACCGACCGCTCCAAGGGCATCGCCGACGAGGAGAGCCGCATCCAGGTCGACGCCCTGGACCGCAACGCCCGTGACTTCGGCGTGCGCTACTTCCCCATGGACGACGTGCGCCAGGGCATCGTCCACATCGTCGGGCCCGAGCAGGGCTTCACGGTGCCCGGCGCCACCATCGTCTGCGGCGACAGCCACACCGCCACCCACGGCGCCTTCGGCGCGCTGGCCTTCGGCATCGGCACGTCGGAGGTGGAGCATGTGCTGGCCACCCAGACCCTGTTGCAGAAGCCGGCCCGCAACATGCTGATCCGCGTCGACGGCGACCTGCCGCCGGGCGTCACCGCCAAGGACGTCGTGCTGGCCATCATCGGCCGGATCGGCACCGCCGGCGGCACCGGCCATGTGATCGAGTTCGCGGGCGACGCCATCCGCGGCCTGACCATGGAAGGCCGCATGACCGTCTGCAACATGGCCATCGAGGCGGGCGCGCGCGCCGGCCTGATCGCCCCGGACGAGACCACCTTCGCCTACCTGGCGGGCCGCCCGCTGGTGCCGAAGGCCGGCGCGTGGGAGCAGGCCGTCGCCTACTGGAAGACCCTGCCGTCGGACGAGGGCGCCGTCTACGACACCACCGTCGTGCTGAACGCCGCCGACATCGTGCCGCAGGTCACCTGGGGCACCAGCCCGGAGGACGTGCTGCCCATCACCGCCGCCGTGCCCGACCCGGCGGACGTCGCCGATCCCGGCAAGCGCGCCGCCGTGCAGCGCTCGCTGGAGTACATGGGGCTGACGCCCGGCCAGCCCCTGACCGCGGTGAAGGTCGATACGGTCTTCATCGGCTCGTGCACCAACGGCCGCATCGAGGATCTGCGGGCCGCCGCCGACATCGCCCGCGGCCGCAAGGTGGCCGAGGGCATCCGCGCCCTGGTCGTCCCCGGCTCCGGTCTGGTCAAGGAGCAGGCGGAGCAGGAAGGACTGGACAAGGTGTTCACCGAAGCCGGCTTCGAGTGGCGCGAGCCCGGCTGTTCCATGTGCCTGGCCATGAACGCCGACCGGCTGGAGCCGGGCGAACGCTGTGCGTCCACCTCGAACCGCAACTTCGAGGGACGCCAGGGCCGCGGCGGCCGCACCCACCTGGTCAGCCCCGCCATGGCCGCCGCCGCCGCGGTGACCGGCCACCTGACCGACGTGCGCGCCCTGTAAGCACCCTGCCGGGGGCGGGAGCGTTCAGTCGCCCCGCCCCCGTTCGGTGCCGAGCAGGCCGCGGGGACGGAAGATCAGGAACAGGGCCAGCAGGCCGAACGCCGCCACGTCCTTGTAGGCGAGCGGGCCGTAGGCCGACCACAGCGTCTCCACCGCGGCCAGCAGCGCACCGCCGAGAACCGCGCCGGGCACCGACCCGATGCCGCCGACCACCGCGGCGGCCAGCGCCTTGAAGCCGATGACATAGCCGGTCAGGAAGTTGACGCCGCCGTACTGGAAGGCGATCACGAAGCCGGCCGCCGCCGCGCACGCCCCGCCAAGCGCGAAGGTGAGCGCCACCGTGCGGTCGACGTTCAGCCCCATCAGGGCGGCCGCCCCGGCATCGTCGGTGCAGGCCCGGTGGGCGCGGCCGAAAGCGGTGCGGGCCATGATGACACGCAGGGCCATGTAGAGCGCCGCCGTCAGGGCCAGGATCAAGCCCTGCGACGTCAGCGCCGTCACGGTGAAGGGACCGGCCGTCCACAGGTCATGGCGGTCCGCGAAGACCGGCCGCGGCCACCAGTCCCGTGCCCCGTGCAGCAGGCGTACGGTTTCTTGCAGAGCGATGCTCAGCCCCACCGCGGCGATCAGCGGCGTGTGCGTGCGCAGCCCCCGCAGATGGCGGAACACCAGGCGGTCCATCGCCCAGCCGTGGACGGCGGTGAACGCCATAACCACGGCCAGCACCAGCAGCAGCGCCGCCGGCAGCGCTCCGACGCCGGTCAGCACCAGCCCCGCCGACGCCATGGCCGACAGCATGGCCCCGATCATCGTCAGCTCACCCATGGCCAGGTTGATTTGGCCGAGGATGGCGTACACCAGCGTGTAGCCGATGGCGAGCAGCGCGTACACGCACGCCAGCGTCACCGCGTTGACGCCCTGCTGCGCCAGGAAGGCGACGGGGGTCCACGCCGTCGGCCCGGGGCGGGGCGCGTCGGGAAGCGCCTTCAGACCGCGGGGCGCCGGCAGGTCGGCCCACAGGCGCAGCATCAGGAAGGGCATGCCGACGACCGGGCCGGTGCGGTCCGTCGCGACCCCCACCACCTCGTGCCGGCCCGCGTCGAAGACGCCGCCGGCGAAGCGGCAGGCGATCCACCGCTCCCCCTCCGGGGTGGCGTAGCGCACGCGCACGGCCGGCCCGTCCTCCCGCCGTTCCTCCAGGATGCGCACGGCCGCCGGATCATCTTCGAAAGCGGGAATGAAGCGCCGGCACAGGTCGGCCTGATCGCGATCGACGCCGCACGCGGCCAGCGCCGGCAGCAGGATCAGCAGCAGCAGGATGAAGGGCGGTGGCGGACGGACCAAGGGCTGCGGGCTCGCGGGGATGACCACCCCACCCTATCAGCGTTCGCGGTGCGTCCGCCACGGGCCGCGTCGGCCCGATCGGATCGGAACCGACCGGGCGCGAGAGCCGATCTAACGGAACCGGCCAAGCTCACCGGGCGTCAGCACGCCGTCGCCATTGGCGTCGAGCCGGCGGAACTGCGCGGTGCGATGATCGGTCACCACGGCTGCCGGCACCGCCACACCCGGGCCACGCCGCGGCCCGGCCAGGAACTCATCCAGGCTGACGGCGCCGTTGCGGTCGGTGTCCAGGACGGTGATCCGTGCCTGGCCGGCCGGCTGCGCCGCGGCACCCTGGCGGCAGGTTCCCTGGCCTTGCCCGCCGCGGGCGTACGCGTCGGCCGACATGGCGGCAAATCCACCGACGGCCACGATGGCCACGGCGGCGATGGCGGTGATGCGAAGGATCCGGTTCATGACACCCTCCTGTCGAGCGATCCGGGATGCCTTCATTAGGCGCCCGGATCGTAACGGGACTGTGTCTCCCGAGCCGGTTTTTCGTAACCGATGGTAACCGCCGTTCAGGCCGCCGGTGGCCCATCCTGCGGTCCGTTGTCGGCCTGGCCAGCGTCGCGCGACGTCACCGCCCAGATCACCGGAAACAGCAGGGTGACCGCGGCGAGCATGCTCAGGCTCATCAGCTTGTCGACCATGACCGGTTCCTTCTTATCGCACCTGCAACAACACCGGTATGGCCGCGTACGGTCGGCTTGCGCAACAAGTCAAACGGCGATGCTCCGAACGGCCGGAACAGCGCCATCCCTATGGTCAGTAATAGGCCTTCAGGAAGTACAGGCCGTCGGGCGGGGCGGTGGGGCCGGCTTTGGCACGGTCGCGTGCCTCCAGAGCGCGCCGCACGTCGGCCGCCGTCCACTTGCCCGCGCCGACCAGTTCCAGGGTGCCCACCAGGTTGCGCACCTGGTGGTGCAGGAAGGACCGCGCGGCGGCCCCCACGTGCACCTCGTCCCCGGCGCGGGTCACCTCCAGCCGGTCCAGCGTCTTGACCGGCGACTTCGCCTGGCACAGCGCGGCGCGGAAGCTGGTGAAGTCATGCCGGCCCACCAGCACCTGCGCCGCCTCGTGCATGGCCCCGGTATCAAGGCGGCGCCGGACGTGCCAAACGCGGCCGGCGTCCAGGGTCGGCGGGGCACGCCGATCGAGGATGCGGTAAAGGTACGAGCGCCCCGTGGCGGTGAGACGGGCGTGGAAGTCCTCGCCCACCGGTTCGGCCAGCAGCACGGCCACCGGCCAGGGGCGCAGGTGGAAGTTCAGGGCGTCGCGGATCTTGTCGGCCGTGAAGGGCTTGTCCACGTCCGCGTGGGCGACCTGGCCCAGGGCGTGGACGCCGGCATCCGTACGCCCGCTGCCGTGGACGCGTACGGCCGATCCGGTCAGGCGCTCCAGCGCGTCCTCCAGCGCCTGCTGCACGGACGGGCCGTTGTCCTGCCTCTGCCAGCCGGAGAAGGGACGCCCGTCGTATTCGACCGTCAGCTTCCAGCGTTGCATGGCGTGCCGTCCAGCACCGTGCCCGGCGGCAGGTGGAAGCCGCGCAGGAAGGCAGCACCATCGACCGGCGCCTTGCCCGGCCTCTGCACCCGGGTCAGACGCACCGCACCGCTGCCGCAGGCGACGGTCATCGCCTCGTCCAGCACGGTGCCGGGGGCGCCGCTCCCCGCCGCCGGCTCGACCGCCAGCACCTTGATGCGCTCGCCGGTCGCTTCGAACCAGCAGCCGGGCCAGGGGGTGAGTGCCCGCACTTGCCGGTCGATGAACGCCGCGTCGCGCCGCCAGTCCAGCCGGCCGTCGTCGCGCGTCAGCTTGGCGGCGTAGGTCACGCCCTCCTCGGGCTGCGGCTGCGCCGTCAGTCGCCCGTGCGCCAGCCCGTCCAGCGCCTCCACGATCAGCCGCGCCCCCAGGGCGGCCAGCGCGTCGTGCAGGGACGCCGCGGTGGTCCCGGCGGTGATCGGCACGCTGCCCTTCAGCAGCATCGCCCCGGTGTCCAGGCCGGCGTCCATCTGCATGATGGTGATGCCCGTCTCGCCGTCGCCGTCCAGGATGGCGCGCTGGATGGGGGCGGCGCCGCGCCAGCGCGGCAGCAGCGAGCCGTGGATGTTGAGGCATCCCAGCCGCGGCGCGTCCAGCACCGGCTGCGGCAGGATCAGCCCGTAGGCCGCCACCACCGCGGCGTCGGCACCGGATGCGGCGAACTCCGCCTGCGCCTCGGCCGTCCGCAGGGTCTTCGGTGTGCGCACGGGAATGCCGTGCGCCTCGGCGAAGCGGTGCACCGGTGCCTTCTGCACCTGCTGGCCGCGCCCGGCCGGCCGCGGCGGCTGGCTGTACGCGCAGACCACCGTATGGCCGGCGTCGATCAGCGCCCGCAGGGCGGGCACGGCGAAGTCGGGCGTGCCCATGAAGACGAGGCGCAGAGGGGTCATAGGGTCCGTCGCGGGATCAGGCCGACGCCTTCAGGCGCTGCTGCTTCTGCAGCTTGCGCATGATCATGTTGCGCTTGAGCAGCGACAGGCGGTCGACGAACAGCGTGCCGTTCAGATGGTCGATCTCGTGCTGGATGCACACGCCCAGCATGCCGTCCGCCTCGATCTCGCGGATCTCGTTCTGCTTGTCCAGATAGCGCACGCGCACGGAGCGGGGCCGCGTCACCTCCGCGTACTGCTCGGGAACGGACAGGCAGCCCTCCTCGCACACGGCCAGCTCCTCGGACGCCATGATGATCTCGGGATTGGCCATCTGGATGGGGTTGGCGGGCTGGTCGCGCTCGCGCACGTCCACCACGATCACCCGCTCCGGCACGCCGATCTGCGGCGCCGCCAGACCGATGCCGTTGGCGTCGTACATGGTCTCCAGCATGTCGTCCATCAGCCGGGCGATCCGCTCGTCGACGGCAGCGACGGGGACTGCCTTCTGCTTCAGGCGCGGGTCGGGGGCGACGAGGATCGGCAGAATGGCCATGGGGCGGTCCGCATGCTGGAATCGGGTGTCCGGAAACGTGCAAAATATGTAGGCGGAGCCCAGGCGTCAAGGAAGGGCGACCGCTCCATCCCGGTGTGCCGCCGGAACCGCCCGTCCCGTCACACGCGGCGCAGCACGTCCATCCGGCAGGGCTGGTCCAGCACGAAGCGGCCGTCCACCCGCTCGGCCATGTGGTGGAACGCGTCCTCCAGCGCCGCCTCGTGCGCGGCGAAGGCGGGGGTGCGGGCGGGGTCGACGCCCAGAACGTGCGCCTTCAGCTCCGCGAAATCCCGGAAGGCGCGGGGACGGGAGTAGAGGCGCGTGGCCACCGCCGCGAACCCCAGCGATGGCGCCAGGGCCACCGTCCGCTGCGCGGCGGCGCGCACCGCGGTCTCGTCGTGGACCGGCAGCAGCAGCTCGAAGAAGGGTCCTTCGGCCAGCGGCTCGCCGATGCAGAGGTGGCCGCCGGGCACCAGCACCCGGTGCACCTCCGCCAGCGCGTCGCGGTGCACCGCCTCGGGCACGTGGTGCAGGCTGAACAGGAACACGGCCAGGTCCAGCGAGGCATCGGGGAAGGGCAGCGCCTCCGCCCGGCCGTCGCAGTAGATCTCGTCGGCCACCACCGGCAGGTCGCGCGCCGCCGCCAGCTTCTCCGCCGTGATCTCGATGCCCGTCATCATGGCGCCGCGCGCCGCGAGCTGGCGCACCAGCACGCCCTTGCCACACCCCACGTCCACCGCCCGGCAGCCGACCAGCGGCACGTATTCGGCGATCAGGTCGACGTGGTCGATGACGGGGTTGGGCACGGCCGGGGACTCCTGCTGCGGTTGTCCATCAGCATAGACTGATCCTTGCGCGGGCGCCAGATCAAGCCCGCGCCCCTGTCGCCGCTGCCCGTTCGACAGACGGCCCCGGTCGCGCTATCAAGATCGCGCTATCAGGAAGCCCGTCCCCGTCCCTGCCCGACCGGTAGTGCCCGCCATGCCCCAGACCCTCGACGTGCCGATGCTGCTGCTGTGGATGGACCTGATCGGCGTCTTCGTGTTCGGCCTCAGCGGCGGAACGCTGGCGGTGCGCCACCGTCTGGACGTGTTCGGGGTGATGGTGCTGTCCCTGGCGGCGGCACTGGCCGGCGGCGTGGTGCGCGACGTGATGCTGGGTTCGGTGCCGCCGGCCACCTTCCGTGACGACCGCTACCTGTGGGCCGCGGTGACCGCGGGGATGGTGGCCTTCTTCTTCCACCCCCTGGTCAACCGGCTGGGCAAGCCGGTGATGGTGCTGGACGCGCTGGGGCTCGGTCTGTTCGCGGTGGCGGGATGCCAGAAGGCCCTGCTGTACGGGCTGTCCCCCCTGCCGGCGGCGGTGATCGCGGTGATCACCGGGGTCGGCGGCGGCGTCCTGCGCGACCTGCTGGTCAGCGAGGTGCCGCGGGTGCTGCGCGAGGAGATCTATGCGTCCGCCGCCCTGCTGGCCGCGGCGGTGGTGATCGTCGGCGACCGCACGGGCCTGCCGGAACTGCCCGTCGCCGCGGCGGCGGTGGCCGCCGCGTTCCTGTTGCGGGTGATCAGCGTGCTGTGCAACTGGAGCGCGCCGCGCGCGCCCGGTTCGTAACGCGCGGGCGCGCCGGCGGCGTGCCACCGCCGGCGCGCCGGATGCTCAGCCGCGTCCGGGGCCGACGGCGGGCGGCACGTCGGTGACCGGCGGCGGCACGTCGCCGAGACCCGGTCCGGGGTTGGCCAGGTCGGGGTTGTCGGTGGGCGCCGGCCGCGGCGGCAGGTCGCGGTTGGGCTGCGGATCGGGGCGCAGGGGGCGCGGTCCCGGCTCGGTGATGGGCATGGATGCCTCCTCTTCGGTCATCAATCGGCCATACAACAGGCAAACGGGCTTCGCAGCCCGTTGACCGACCGTCTCCAGGGGGTATGCTTTCCGGGAAAGCCGACAGACGACGGAGGGAGGGGTCCTATGGCCGGGCACGGCAACGGCGAGGCTGCGCGCGCCGTCACGTATTTGCGCGGGGAGTGGATGGAGGGCAATCCCGCCATCATCGGCCCGATGACCCACGCCATCTGGCTGTCGTCGGTGGTCTTCGACGGCGCCCGCGCCTTCGAGGGGGTGGCGCCGGACCTGGACCGGCATTGCGAACGCGCGATCCGCTCCGCCCTGGCCCTGGGGCTGTCGCCCATGCTGACCGCCGGCGAGATCGAGGAGCTGTGCTGGGACGGCATCCGCCGCTTCCCGCGCGACGCCGCCCTTTACATCCGGCCGATGTTCTACGCGGAGTCCGGCTTCGTGATGCCGGACCCGGACAGCACCGTCTTCACGCTGACCGTGCACGAAATGCCCATGCCGAGCGCTGCCGGCTTCACCGCCTGCCTGTCGACCCGGCGGCGGCCGGCCCCCGGCTCCGCCCCCACCGACGCCAAGGCCGCCTGCCTCTACCCCAACGCCGGTCTGGCGCTGCGGGAAGCACGCGAGCGCGGCTTCGACAACGCCATCATGCTGGACCTCCTCGGCAACGTCGCCGAGTTCGCGACCGCCAACCTGTTCATCGCCCGGGACGGCACGGTGGCGACGCCGATCCCCAACGGCACCTTCCTCAACGGCATCACCCGCCAGCGCGTCATCGGGCTGCTGCGCGACGACGGCACCCCGGTGGAGGAGCGCACCCTAAGCGTGCGCGACGTGCTGGAAGCCGACGAGGTCTTCTCCACCGGCAATTACGCCAAGGTGGTGCCGGTCACCCGCGTCGAGGACCGCCACCTCCAGCCCGGACCGCTGGCGGCCCGCGCCCGCGCCCTGTATTGGGAGTTCGCACACCGGTGACCCGACCCGCGCGCCCGCCGCTGTACATCTCCGCCCCCATCGCCGCCCTGGTGGAGGGGATCTACCGCGAAGACACCACCGTCGGCCGCGTCCGCGCCAACGGCGATTTCGGCCTGGGCACCTTCAACGACCTGGACGGCGAGATGGTCGTGCTGGACGGCACAGTCTGGCAGCTTCGCGCCGACGGCACGGTGTGCACCGTCGACGACGGGGTGCAGACGCCCTTCGCCTGCGTCACCCGCTTCCACGGCGACACGCAGGAGCGGTTCGCCGCCCCCATCGCCGCCGACCGGCTGGAGACGGTGCTGCACGGGCTGCTGCCCTCCACCAACCTGGTCTACGCCGTGCGCGTCGACGGCCGCTTCGACCACGTCCGCGCCCGCTCGGTGCCGCGCCAGGACAATTACCGTCCCCTGGCCGAGGTGGCGAAGATCCAGACGGTGTTCGACTTTCCGGACGTCGAGGGCACGCTGGTCGGCTTCTGGACGCCGGGGTTCCTCAGCTCGGTCCACGTCGCGGGCTTCCACCTGCATTTCCTGTCCGCCGACCGGCACTGCGGCGGCCACGTCCTGGCGGCCGCCACCCGCGACGTCACGGTGCGCCTGCAACACGTGCCGGCCGTGCGGCTGGAGCTGCCGATGACCCTGGACTTCCTGACCATGGAGTCGACCCGCGACCTGCAGGCCGACATCCACGCGGTGGAGCGGTAGGGCGGACCGCCGCCGCGGTCACGGCTGGTTGGGCGGCAGGATGGTGGCGGTGAGATCGCCGATCAGGCGGCGGAAGCGGGGGTCGTTGGGCCCCTGCGCCTCGTCCAGGCGGCCGGTGGCGCCCGACAGCTTGCGCCCGCCGCGGCAGAACACGGCCTGAGCCGTCAGGGTGGTGCCCGGTGCCTGCGTGCGCACCGGCCCGTCGCCGCACAGCTCGCTGTTCAGGGTCGGCTGCACCGGTTCGAAGGCGAAGACCACGCGGTAGGCGGGCCGCGCCGAGGCGCCGGGGTCGGTGGTGGGGTTGGTGCGGATGCCGACGATGCGGTCCCGCATGACCGCGGCCACGCCGCGGGAGAAGGACGCGGCGTCGCCGCCGAAGGGAGTGCCGTGCACCACCACCCGCAGGTCGCGGTCGGAGGCCGCATAGGCCAGTTCGTTGAAGCTGTAGGCGGGATCCGGCTGGTCGGCGACGACGCGGCTGTCGTCGCAGGCGGCCAGCGGTGCCCCGAGAAGAAGGGCGGCCAGCGCCGCCCGTGAGGTCCGCAGTCGAGTCCCGGCCATGGCGTCCCCGCACTCCCCTTGCCCACCGGGTCCATCCGGTTGCCCATCGGGCCTATCTGGGGACGCCGCGCGGCCGCGCCAGCCGATCGAAAGGGGTGTGCTCACGCCCCTTCGGTGGTGCCGGCCAGGCCGTCGCGGTCGACGATCTCGACCAGGCCGCCTTCCAGCAGGCGGATCAGGCCGCCGGTCTTCAGCTTGGTGAAGGCGCGCGACACCGTCTCGGTGGTCAGGCCCAGATAGTCGGCGATGTCGTTGCGGCTCATCGGCAGGCGCACCCGGCGCCCGCCGAGGGAGGAGGCGCTGCGGCTGCGCGTCGCCAGCAGCAGCAGGAAGGAGGCGACCTTCTCCACCGCGGTCTTGCGGCCCAGCAGCAGCATATGATCCTGGGCGGCGACCAGTTCGGTGGCGGTGCGGGCGTGCAGGCTGCGGGCCAGAGCCGGCTGGGCCTCCATCAGGGCCTCGAAGCGGCTGCGCGGGAGGCGCTGGAGCGAGCAGGTGGTCACCGTCTCGGCGGTGTAGAGATAGCAGGGACCCAGCGTCAGGCCCATCATGTCACCCGCCTGCAGGAAGCCGACGATCTGGCGGCGCCCGTCGGGCAGCAGCTTGTAGATGCGCACCATGCCGTCAATCACGCGGTAGAGGTCGCCGGCGGCGTCACCCTCGGAGAACAGCATCGTCTCGCGCTCGGCCACCACGGTGTCAGCGATGGCCTCCAGGGTGTCCGCCCCGCGCAGGTCGGGGAACGCAACCACGGTGCCGCCGCCGGAACGCACGCTGCGGTGCCCGGGAACCGGAGCGAAGGCCGGGCGGACGGTGGCGGCATGGTCGAGGGTGGCGAGATGAGCGGCCATGGTCGTGGTCTCCTGCGTTCGGCGGCGGGTCCTGCGTGGGTCCCGCCTCGTTGGTCCCGAACCGAAACGTAGGGGATTTCGGCCTTTCCGCGTAGTTCGGATCACTACGTAAGGAAGATTACGTATCGACCAACTTATGACGTAGGTAATGGCCCGTAAGGGCTCAGGCCGCCAGTTCGCGGCCGGCCATGACGCGCTCGATGGTGTCGAGCAGGTCGTCGTCCTCGAACGGCTTCTCCAGCACCGCGACGACCCCCGCCTCGCGCACGCGGGTGGCGGTGGCGGTGTCGGCGCGCCCGGTGATCAGGATGACGGGCATGCCCCGCAGGTCGGCGCCGTGGCGCTCCATGAACTCCAGCCCGCTCATGACCGGCATGTGCAGGTCCAGCAGCAGGCACCCGCGCACGCCCTCTTCGGCCGGCCGGTCGAAGCCGCCGATTCCGTCGATGAAGTCGCGGCACGACGGATAGTCCTCCACCCGGTAATCGCACGTTTCCAGCAGCGTGCGCACCGAGTCGCGGACCGGCTCGTCGTCGTCGATGAGATAGACGCGTTTCTCGCCTGTACCGTCCAAGTCCGCCTCCAGCGCATAACCGTGGCCCGGCGCGCAAACGGATGCGACCGGGCCGAAGGCAAGATAACGCCGGGAGGCCATGCCAGAAATACGGGTTTCTGCGTACGAACGGCAGGATTGATCGAGATCAGCCGGCCGGGTCCGCCTACACCCCGTCCCACCAGGGCGGGTCGCCGACGACCAGGCGTTCCGCCTCCTCGGGCGGCAGGGGGCGGGCGAAATGGTAGCCCTGGCCGTAGTCGCAGGCCAGCGCGCGCAGCAGGTTGGCGTCGGCGGTGGTCTCGATCCCCTCGGCGATGACATCGAACCCCAGCAGGCGGGCGAGATCGATGATGATGCGCACGATCGCCCGGTTCTCCTCCGACTGGTGCATGGCGGAGACGAAGGAGCGGTCCACCTTCAGGCTGTCGATGGGCAGCTTGTGCAGGTAGCTGAGCGAGGAGTAGCCGGTGCCGAAATCGTCGATCGACAGCTTGATCCCCAGGCCGCGGAGCTGCTGGAGCAGCTTGATCGACTGCTCCGCCTTCTCCATCACCGCGCCCTCGGTCAGCTCCAGCTTCAGCCAGGACGGTTCGACCCCGGTTTCGCGCAGCACGTTGCGCACCTGGTGGACGAACCCCGGATCGCCGAGCTGGATGGGCGACAGGTTCACGCTCATGAACAGCGGCGCCGATCCGGGGGTGCGCTTGTCCTGCCAGTCCGCCACCCGGCGGCAGGCGTCCCGCAGCACCCAGTGGCCCAGCGTCACCACCAGCCCCGTGCTCTCGGCGATGGGGATGAAGACGCCGGGCGGAATGTTGCCGCGCTCGGGGTGGTTCCAGCGCACCAGCGCCTCGAATCCGGCCAGCCCGCCGGTCACCATCTCCACGATGGGCTGGTAGGCGACCCACAGCCCTTCGCCGCGTTCCAGCGCGTCGCGCAGATCGTGTTCGAGACGGACCTGCTCCACCACCCGGGTGTGCATGGCGGGGTCGAACAGGGCGTACCGTCCGCCGCCGCCGGTGCGGGCGTGGGCGGTGGCGATCTCGGCGTCGCGCAGCACGTCCTCGGGCCGTTCATGGGCATCGGAACAGCGGGCGACGCCGATGCTGGCGGTCAGGAACACGGCGGCGCCCGAGCTGGAGCGGGCGGAGCGGACGATGCCGGCAACCGTGTCCACCCGCTGCTCCACCTCCGCTGACGCGGCATCGCCGGCCATCAGCAGGGCGAAGGCATGGTCGCTGATGCGGGCCAGGAGATCGTAGGGACCGGCGTCACGGGCCAGCCGGTGGGCGATGTCGATCAGCAGCTCGTTGGCGAAGCCCTGGCCCAGGCTGGTGCGCACCTCGACGAAGCGGTCGACGTCGACGGTCACCAGGGTGAACGCCTCCCCCACCGCCTGGTAATCGGCCATGTGCTTGACCAGCAGCAGCCGATTGCCGAGCCCCGTCACCGGGTCGTAGTAGGCCAGCCGGAACAGGTCGTCCTGCACCTGGCGGCGTTCGGTCATGTCGTGCAGCAGCACGAAGTAACCGGCGATCGTTCCATCGGGGCGGCGGTGCGGGGCATGCACGCGCAGCATGTAGCGCTGGCCGCCGCCGGGATCGGGAATCCAGCCTTCGGCCTGCACCGTTTCGCCGGCCAGGGCCCGGTCGGCGGCGCCGCGGGTGGACCGGAACAGCTCGGCCCCCATCACCTCGGCGACGGTGCGGCCGGTCAGGTCGGCCATCGTGACCTGCATAAAGTCGAGATAGGCTTGGTTGGCGAAGATGTGCCGGCGCTCGGTATCGAGAAGCGCCACCATGGTGGGCATGCAGTCCACGATCTGGAGCAACGTATCGAGTCCCGCAGCCGAGGATTCGGCGCCGCTGAGGGCTGCAACCAATGCGTCGAGGTGGGGGTCCGGTTTCATGGGCTGCGTAGCTGTGGGCACCGTCGGTCGACCAACCGCGAACACTTACGCGATGGATAAGCTGCGCGTCAAAAGCAATCCGGCACGGCGGGTGGCGGGGGCGAGCATTTCGCCGGCGGTGATACGCTCCCGCCATGCGCCCCGGGACGCCCCGGTATCCGCGCCGAAGGGTGCCCTGGTTTTCGCGCCGCAGGCGGCGTTATAGTCGATGGGCCCGTGCGGGCGGGGCCGGGCACGGCGGCCGCCCGCGGGCTGCATGGAGACGAGGACATGGCACTCAAGGACCTGCTGGTCGTGGTGGACGACACCCCGGCCGCCGCCGCGCGCATCGACGTGGCGGCCCGGCTTGCGGCCGACAACGACGCTCACCTCACCGGCCTGTATGTCATCGCGCACGCCCCCCTGCCGGCCTATGTCGCGGCCGAGCTGCCCGAGGACGTGCGCGACGCCCAACGCCGCGCCGATGAGGAGCGCGCCGTCGCCGCCGGCCGGGACTTCGATGACCGCATGCGCCGCTTCGGCCTGACCGACCGGTCGGAATGGCGCGTCGTGCGCGGCGATCCCACCACGGCGGCCGCCCTGCACGGCCGCTACGCCGACCTGCTGGTCGTCGGCCAGGTCGACCCGCGGCGCGACCGCGACGTGCCCGTGGCGATGCCCCAGGACCTGGTGTTCGATTGCGGCCGCCCGGTGCTGGTGGTGCCCTACGCCGGCAGCTTCGCCACGGTGGGCGAACGCGTCCTGGTGGGCTGGAACGCCAGCCGCGAGGCGGCGCGCGCCGTCGCCGACGCCCTGCCCCTGCTGAGCCGTGCGAAGCGGGTGGTGGTGCTGGCCGTCAATCCCGCGCCCGGCGCCGCCGGCCTGGGGGACGAGCCGGGGGCCGACATCGCCCGCCACCTGTCGCGCCACGGCTGCAAGGTGGAGGCCGCCCACATCACCACCCACCAGGTGGAACCGGGCGACACCATGCTGAACACCATCGCCGACGAATCCTGCGACATGGTGGTGATGGGCGCCTACGGCCGCTCGCGCCTGCGCGAACTGGTGCTGGGCGGGATGACCCGGTACATGCTCCAGCACATGACCGTCCCGGTTCTGCTGACGCACTGAGCGGTCCGCAACGAAACGGGAGGCCACTGCGCAAAGGTGTTGCGGGTCGCCGGGCCCGCAACACTGCTTTGCGGCATTGCTCCTGATCCTGATCCCGGCCTCCGGCCGGGTTTGCGCCAAAGAGCCGTCGTAACGGTGTGATGCGCTCCTGCGTCGACGCTCGACAGCAATGTTCGAGGTGGCCGATTGACGGCGCAACCCGCTTTGTATTAATTTATGCTCATAACCGCATAAGCGGAGGGGCGCATGAAGTCCGAAGCGGTGGCCTCCCTGATGTCCGTTCTTTCCGACCCGACTCGGCTCGGTGCCTTGCACCTGCTGTGGGATGGCCGGGAGCACTGCGTATGCGAACTCATGGACCGCCTGACGGCCACGCAGTCCCGGATGTCCCGCCACATGGCTGCTCTCAGGAACGCCGGGCTTGTTGTCGACCGCCGTGACGCCCAGTGGGTGCGGTATCGCCGGAACCCGGCGCTGAGCCCCGAGATCGTCGCCATCATCGACGCCGTGATCGTCGCGATGGCATCAGAGCGAAAGAAAGCGGCATGAGCATCGGAACCTCGCCGGCCCCGCAAGCGGGGCCATCACGGCCGAACCCCCGGCTTTGGGTCGCCGGGGCGGTGGTCTTCGTGCTGGTCTGGTTCGCACTCTACGGCCAGCTCGTCCCCTTCTCGAACCGGGTCGTGTCGCTGCTGCCGCTGGAACGTGGCAGTCATCTGGAGGAGGCGATCCGGTTCTTCGTCTACGACACGCCCAAGGTGCTGATGCTGCTGACGTTGGTTGTGTTCGGCATGGGCGTCGTGCGGAGTTTCTTCTCGCCCGAACGGACACGGGCCCTGTTGGCCGGACGGCGCGAGAGTGCGGGGAACGTGGCGGCGGCCGGTCTCGGCGTTGTCACGCCGTTCTGCTCCTGCTCCGCCGTGCCGCTGTTCATCGGGTTCGTCTCGGCGGGCGTGCCGCTCGGGGTGACGTTCTCGTTCCTGATTGCTGCGCCGATGGTCAACGAGGTGGCGCTTGGCCTGCTGTTCGCCCTGCTCGGCTGGAAGGTGGCGCTGACCTACCTCGTCTTCGGACTCGGCGTCGCCATCGTCGCCGGGTGGGCCATTGGCCGTCTGCACCTGGAGGGTTGGCTGGAAGAATGGGTGCGCACCATCCGTTCGGAAGTCGCCGAACTACCGGCCGAGGATGTCACGGTCGTTGACCGGATCAAGGCCGGCATCGAGGCCGTCAAGGACATCGTCGGCCGCGTTTGGGTGTGGATCATCGCCGGCATCGCGGCCGGGGCCTTCATCCACGGTTATGTTCCCGCTGATCTGCTCGCCACCATCATGGGTCGGGACGCCTGGTGGTCGGTTCCTGCGGCGGTCCTGCTGGGCATTCCGATGTATTCGAACGCTGCCGGGATCATCCCGGTCGTCGAAGCGCTGATCGGCAAGGGCGCGGCAGTCGGGACCGTGCTGGCCTTCATGATGTCCGTCATCGCGCTGTCGCTGCCGGAAATGATCATCCTGCGCAAGGTGCTGACAGTACGCCTGATTGCCGTGTTCGTCGGCGTCGTGGGGCTCGGCATCCTCGGCGTCGGATTCCTGTTCAACGCACTGCTCGCCTGAGAAGGAGTAAAGCCATGAAGGATGTGAAAGTCCTCGGCCCCGGATGCAAACGCTGTCAAACGACGCAAGACATGGTGCTGGCTCAGGCCGAGCGGCTGGGCGTGCCCGTTCACGTAGAGAAGGTCACCGACTATGCCGCCATCGCCGGATATGGCATCGCCTCGACCCCCGGAATCGTCATCGACGGCAAGGTGGTTCACGCGGGCGGTCTCCCCAAGGAGGACGACATCGCCAGGTGGCTGACGGCATGACGGCCTGATACCAACGGCACCTGAAGGGTGCCGTTGGTATCACCCTCTCGATCAATGCCAAGGCATTGATCTGCCGGGTTTTACGGTCGGCAATTGATGGGTGATCATTTTCCGGCCGTATGATGCGCGGTCAGGACGATCCTGACCGCTGTGTTCACACGTCACCCGGGCTTCGGCCCGGCAGAACGGCATCAGATGCCGCGGACGTAACCGGGTTCGGACGTCAGGACGTTCCGAACCCGGTATGACCCGACCTCAGCTTCCCGTCACGATGATGTCGGTGTGGCTGAGGGTGCGGACGTTGAGGGTGGCGATGGCCACCGCCGCCCCCGCCCCGCTGCCGTCGGCGTCGAAGGACAGCACGCCGGTCGCCGTGTTGAACACGAAGGTGGCGTTGGCGGACAGCGGGTTGTCCAGGGCGAAGTGCTGCGCCGACAGGACGCCCGTCGCGATGTTGCCGAAATTGGGCCCGACCACCGCGATGCGGTCCACCCCGATCTCGAAGTCGGCGATCACGTCGACCCCTTCGCCCGGTGCGTCGATGCGGAAGGTGTCGGCCCCCGCGCCGCCGTACAGCGTGTCGGTGCCGCGGTTGCCCGCCAGCACGTCGTTGCCCATGCCGCCGTAGAGCAC
>NZ_AUCF01000006.1 GCF_000429625.1 Azospirillum halopraeferens DSM 3675 | reverse complement strand
GCAGCCGCCGGCCGATGCCGGCGCCGCGCGCGTTGGGGTGCACGTACATGCGCTTCACCTCGCCGTAGCCGGCGGCGTCGTCGACGCGCAGCGCGCCGCACCCCACCGCCGTCCCGTCCCGCCGCGCCACGAAGAAGCGGACGTCGGGCGCCGCCAGCGTGGCCGGGTCGAGCAGGTGGTTCTCCTCCGCCGGGTAGAGGGCGTTGAGGTGGTCGTCCAGGTCGGCGATCAGTCGCACGACCTCGGGCGTGAGCGGGCTTTCCGCGGCGATTACGCAGGAGTCCATGGGAGTGGCCTCCGTCACGCCGGGGGCGCCAACAGGGCGCGCGTGGCGGCCGCCACGTCGTCCTGCCGCATCAGCGATTCGCCCACCAGGAAGCAGCGCGCCCCCGCGGCGGCCATGCGGGCAAGATCGGCGGGGCCGTTCAGGCCGCTCTCCGCCACCAGGGTGCGGCCGGCGGGAACGTGCGGTGCCAGATCCTCCGTCGTCGCCAGGTCGATGGACAGGGTCTTGAGGTTGCGGTTGTTCACCCCGATCAGGTCGGCGTCCAGGGTGAGGGCGCGGTCCAGTTCCGGGCGGTCGTGGACCTCCACCAGCACGTCCATGCCCCAGTGGCGGGCGGCGGCGGCCAGGTCGGCCGCGCGGGCGTCGTCGAGGGCGGCCATGATCAGCAGGATGCAGTCGGCGCCCAGCGCCCGCGCCTCCGCCACCTGGTAGGTGTCGACCATGAAGTCCTTGCGCAGCACCGGCAGAGGTACGGCGGCGCGGGCCGCCACCAGATACTCGTCCCGGCCGTGGAAATAGGGCTCGTCGGTCAGCACGGACAGGCAGGTGGCGCCGCCCAGCGCGTAGGCACGCGCCAGCGCCGGCGGGTCGAAGTCGGCGCGGATGATTCCCTTGGACGGGCTGGCCTTCTTGATCTCGGCGATCAGGCCGTAGCGGCCCTCGGCCACCGCGCGGGTCAGGGCGGCGGCGAAGCCGCGCGGCGGCGGAGCGTTGCGCGCCAGCGCCTCCACGTCGGCCGCGGGGCGGGCGAACTTGCGGGCGGCGACCAGAGCGCGCTTGTCGTCGCAGATGCGGGTGAGGACGTCGCTCATGCGGCGGAAACCGTTTCGTTGGTGATGGCGACCAGGCGGCGCAGCACGTCGCGCGCACCGCCGCCGTCGATGGCGTGGCGGGCGAGGTCGGCGCCGCCGCGCAGGTCGTCAGCCTTGCCGGCGACCACCAGCGCGGCGGCGGCGTTCAGCAGCACAATGTCGCGGTAAGGACCCGTGGCGCCGTCCAGCAGCTCGCGGATGGCGGCGGCGTTGGTCTCCGCATCGCCGCCCTTCAGCGCCTCGGGGGAGGCGCGGAACAGGCCGGCGTCCTGCGGGTCCACCTCGAACACCGTCACCTCGCCGTGGCGGAGCTGGGCCACCCGCGTCGGCCCGGTGGTGGTGATCTCGTCCAGCCCGTCGGAGCCGTGCACCACCCAGGCGCTGTCCGACCCCAGGCGCTTCAGCACGTGGGCCAGCGGCTCCACCCACTCCGCGGCGTAGACGCCGAGGAGCTGGCGTTTGGCGCCGGCCGGGTTGGACAGGGGGCCCAGCAGGTTGAACACGGTGCGCGTGCCCAACTCGACCCGGGTCGGGCCGACGTTGCGCATGGCCAGGTGGTGGCGCGGCGCCATCAGGAAGCCGATGCCGGCCTCCCACAGGGCCTTGCGCACCAGGGCCATGTCGCAGTCCAGGTTGACGCCCAGGGCGGCCAGCACGTCGGCGGCGCCCGACTTGGACGACATGGCGCGGTTGCCGTGCTTGGCGACGGGCACGCCGCAGGCGGCGGCGACCAGGGCGGCGGCGGTGGAGATGTTGTAGGTGCCGGCCCCGTCGCCGCCGGTGCCGCAGGTGTCGATGGTGCCCGGCGGCGCCTCGATCGGGACCGCCCTGGCGCGCATGACGCGCGCCGCCCCGGCGATCTCGTCCACCGTCTCGCCGCGCACCCGCAGCGCCATCAGGAAGCCGCCCATCTGCGAGGGCGTGGCGTTGCCCGACATGATGATGTCGAAGGCCAGCCCCGCCTCCTGCTCGCTCAGCCGCCGGCCGGCGGCGACGCGGGCGAGGATCGCCTTCATGTCGGAGAGGTCGCCGGAAACGGGCTGGCTCATGCGGCGGTCTCCAGCGGGCGCGTGGCGTTCAGGAAGTTTTGCAGGATGGCGTGGCCGTGCTCGCTCTCGATGCTCTCGGGGTGGAACTGCACGCCGTGGATGGGCAGTTCCTTGTGCATCAGCGCCATGATCAGCCCGTCGGCGGTCTCTCCCGTCACCTTCAGGCAGTCCGGCAGGCTGCCGCGCTCAACCACCAGCGAATGGTAGCGGGTGGCGCGGAACGGCGAGGGCAGGCCGGCCAGCACGCCCTTGCCGCCGTGCAGGATGTTGTCGACCTTGCCGTGCATGGGCTGCGGTGCGCGGATCACGTTGCCGCCGAACGCCTGCCCGATGGCCTGGTGGCCCAGGCACACCCCCAGCAGCGGCATGCGCGTCCGCTCCGCCGCGGCGATCAGGGGCAGGCAGATGCCGGCCTTGTCGGGATCGCAGGGGCCCGGCGACAGGACGATGCCGTCGGGCTTCATGGCCATCGCCTCGGCGACCGTGAGGGCGTCGTTCCGGCGCACCACCACCTCGGCCCCCAGCTCGCCCAGGTAATGGACGAGGTTGTAGGTGAAGCTGTCGTAATTATCGATCAGGAGCAGCATGGCAGCGATCCGCCGTTCCGGCCTCGTTCACGGGGGGTTACCCTAACCGGCCGGGGGGCGGATTTCCAGCGCCGCGGCGCGACCGGACAGGCGCTCCGTCTGGTCCTCCACGGCGCCGGTGGCGAGGCGGCGCGCGGCCAGGCGGCGCCAGCCCTCGGCCAGACGGGGCAGAGCCGCCATGGCGGCGAGGGCGTCGCGGTCGAACGGGTCCACGTACAGCAACCGCCGGAGCCGCTCCACGGTCCAGTCCGGCGCGTGCCGGTCGAGCAGCCGCAGGGAATCGCCGGGGCCAACCGTGCCCTCCTCCACGACGCGGCAGTACCAGCCGGTGCGGCCGCTGCGCTGCACCCGCAGGGCCATGTCGGCGACGGCGAAGCGGTGATTCAGCTTCCAGCAGGGCTGGCGGCCCTGGCTGACCTCGATGACCGCGGTGCCGAGCCGGAACATGTCGCCGATGGCGACGTCGGCCTCGGTCAGGCCGAGGGTCGAGAGGTTCTCGCCGAAGGCGCCGGGCCGGTCGAGCACGGCGCGGTCGCCGATCTCGCCCCGCCACGCCGGGTAATGGTCGAAGGGATAGTGGTGCACCGCCTTGTCCGGCCCGCCGTGGTGCCGCCGGTCCCCTTGGGCATCCCCGGCGAATCCCTCGCGGCCGAGCCGGACCGGAACGAGCAGCGGGTGCTTGGCGATGCCGCTCGGCACCGCGGCCGGTCCGAGCGGCGCGACGGTGCCGACCAGCAGGGCCTTCAGGGAGACGGTCACGGGCGCAGGCTCCCCAGCCATTCGGCGAACATGGCGCGGCCGGCGTCGCGCAGCCCTGCGGCGTGGCGGCCGGCCTCGGCGCGCAGCCGCCGGGGGTCGATGCCGGCGTCGGCCAGTTCCCGGGCGTGGCCGATCAGCCACCGCTCGAACCCCGTGGCCGCGTCCGCCTCCGGATGGAACTGCACGGCCATCACGTTGGTGCCGATCCGGAACGCCTGGTTGCGGCAGGCCGGCGTTTCGGCCAGCCGTTCCGCGTGGTCCGGCACCTCGAACATGTCGCCGTGCCAGTGCAGGACCGGGACGTCGCGCAGGTGGCGCAGGGGACTGTTCGCGCCGGCCCCGGTCAGCGTCAGGGGCGCGAAGCCGATCTCCGGCGTGCCGGTCGGGGCGACGGCCGCGCCGAGCGCCGCGGCGATCAACTGGGCGCCAAGGCAAATCCCGAAGGTCGGGCGGTCGGCCTCCAGGCGCGCCCGCAGGAACGCGCGTTCCTGCGCCAGGACGGGATAGGCGTCCGTCTCGTAGACGCCGACCGGTCCGCCCAGGACGATCACCGGGTCCGGCCGCAGTGCATCCAGCGCCGCCGGGTCGTCCACGCCGGCGTCATGGTAACGCACCGCATAGCCGGCAGCGGTGAGCACCGATTCGAAGGTGCCGAGGTCCTCGAAAGGGACGTGGCGCAGGGCGATGGCGGTGCGCGGCATGGGCGGGCTCCCGGATATTGAAGGAGGATGGCGCTTGCGGTACCGGTCATCCGGCCGGTTCCGCGATTTCCGATGGGCCGGATGATGCAGGAGATCGTCTTCGACCCGGACGAAGGCCTCAAGCGCTTTCACATGCGGGTTGACGCTCGGCCGGCGGACGTCGAGCGTCATGGCCGCGTACCGGATCTGCGGGTGCTCGGCAACAGCAATGAACGGAACAAGGAGGATGGGCGGTATCCTGCCGGACAGGATACCGCCGTTTACGAGACCGCGATGACGAGTGGTCCGCATGCCGGCGGTAGCTCAGACGACCGGCGACCTCTCGGCGCCGGCCCCTCGGGATCGAAGCAGCGCCAGACCGGCCGATACCGGTATGGCCATCGCCGTGGCGAAAAGGACCACGGGCCACGCTGTGTCGCCGTCCAGCAGCGTTACCGCCAGTGTTCCGGCGATGCTGACGATCAGGCTTTGAATGCAGAAGTAGAACGCGACCGCCGATCCCGCGATGTCGTCGAACTGTGCAAGAGCGCCATTCGCGGTAACGGACACCGTGACGACAATACCGACTGCGACAACCCACATCGGCAGGACGAAGCTGAGGAACGATGGCGAGCCGAAAAACTCGCCGATCCCCAACAGGACCGCACCGCAAACGAGCAGCGCCATCCCGCGCGCCACGCACCCTGCGATGCCCCATCCGGCGACAAAGGACTTCGCAAAACGGGTTGTCACGATCATGACAAGTGCCACGGTCGCGAAAGCCAAACTGAATCCGATCTCGGAATAGCCGGCTTGACCTATGAGCACGCGGGGTGCTGTCGAGAAGAAGACAAAGAAGGTTCCCATGGCGGCGCTAAAGGCGGCCGTGTAAACCCAGAACGCCGGGCTTGCGAATATCGGCCAAGCGGATCGGCGTGTTTGCGCCAGGTCCAACGGGCGGGTTTCGTGCCACCGAAAGCCGGCATTCAAAAGTGCGGGTAACATCAGTAAGGACAGCGCGACGAATATTGACCGCCACCCGAAAAACTCGCTGATCAACGCGCCGGCGATGGGGCCAGCGGCAGGCACGAAGGCCAACATCGAACTGAAAAGGCCATAGATGACGACGCCTTCGGGCCGACCGGCATAAACGTCCCGAACCGTCGCGAACGTCGCCACCAGCGCGGCTGACCCGCCGACGGCCTGAAGCAGACGGAAAGCGACAAAGGCTGCGGCAGTTGATGACCACGCCGCTCCGAGAGACGCAACGAGGAAAACCGCTCCGCCCGCAAGCAGGACCGGCCGTCGTCCGATGCGATCCGAAATCGGTCCGAAGACGACCTGTCCCACGCCGAGCATCACCATGTAGAGGCTCAACGTGAGTTGGATCACGGACGGCGTCGTATTCAGGATGCCGGGCATGGCCGGAACGACGGGCAGGTAGATATCCATCGCCAGCGAAGCGAGGATGTCGAAGGGAGCCATCAGCAGCAGTGCTGACGGCAGGGTGTAAGCCCACGCGGGGCGTGTGGTGGTCATGACGAATCGACCGCTCGATTGGAGTTACCGGGCGGCGTCTGCTCGTCAGCAATCAGGTGGGATTGGCCTTTACAGAACGCCGCAACAACGATGTTTGTTGTTGCGGCTTACTTGTCTGCCGACTTGCCGGCTCCCATGCCGATGACCTCATGCTGATAAAATTACGAATCGACCGGGATCTCTCGCGGGGGAAGTCCAACGGGTCGCACAGCATACCCGCTTCAACGCTCCGCATCCAGGAACTCGTACACGTGCGGCAGGGTGAACGCGGCGAGGCCCCGAACGGAACGCGACCTCCGGGCCGCAAAAGGGGCTTGACCTTCCCGCCGCTGGAAGGCGCAGTGTGCGCATCGTGGCGCGCCGCCGTCGCGGCGCCCCATCGGACCGTCGGAACCCGCCATGAACATCGGTACCGTCGCCCAGCGCTCCGGCGTGCCGGCGAAGACCATCCGCTATTACGAGAGCGTCGGCCTGATCCCCTCGGCCGGGCGCACCGCCGCGGGCTACCGCGTCTACGGCGAGCGCGACGTGGCGACGCTGCGCTTCATCCAGAGCGCGCGCTCGCTGGGGTTTTCGGTCAAGGAGGTGGGGGCGCTGCTCACCCTGTGGAACGACCGCGGGCGGGCCAGCGCCGACGTGCGGGCCCTGGCCCTGCAGCACATCGCGGACATCGACGCCAAGATCACGGAACTGCGCAGCATGCGCGGCACGCTCCAGCACCTGGTGGACCATTGCGCCGGCGACGGCCGGCCGGATTGCCCGATCCTCGACGGCATTGCCGATCCCGCACGCCTCGGCATCGCCGCGGCGTGCTGCCGTCCGGAGGGGGAGGCAGGCTGATGGCCGGGCGTCGCGGCGGGCGCAAAGCCGGCACCGGGGTGACGGTCGCCCCCATCCTGCTGGCGCTGGTGGCAGTGGCCGCGGTCTTCGGGTTTGCCCTCCTGGTGGCGTCGCTGCGGGACTCCGCCCCGACCGCGCCGAACACCCCGGCCGCGGTGGCGGTCGCCGTGCCTGCCGCGCCGGTGGCTGCCGTCCCGGCTCCGCCTCGTGTTGCGCCGGCGCCGCCTCCGACCGCGCCGGACAACCCTGCTCCGGCCGAGCCCGTGGTCGAGGCGCCGCCGCCGGTGCGCGCGGCACCGGCACCGCCGCCCCTTCCGCCCTCGGTCCTGCCGGAGCCCGTCGTGCTGCGGCCGCCGGCCGTCCTTCCGGTTCCGATACCGGGAGGCGTTCCCGCCTGGCGACGCCATGCGGTACCGGCCCCGGCGATCGACGGCCGGCCGGCCATCGCCATCATCATCGACGACATGGGCGTCGACGTGAAGCGCTCCGACCGCGCCGCGGCATTGCCGGGTCCGTTGACGCTGGCGTGGTTGCCTTATGCCACCGATTTGCCGCGCCGCGCCGCCGCGGCCCGGTCCGCCGGCCACGAGCTGCTGGTGCATCTGCCCATGGAGCCCGGCGGCCCCGCCGACCCCGGTCCCGGAGCCCTGCTGGTGTCGCTCCGGCCGGACGAGATCGTGCAGCGGCTCGATCGGGCCCTGGCGGCGTTCGGCGGCTATGTGGGCGTGAACAACCACATGGGCAGCCGCTTCACCGCCAACCGCGCGGGCATGGCCCCGGTGCTGGCGGAACTGCACCGGCGCGGCCTGCTGTGGCTCGACAGCCGCACCACGCCCGACACGGTCGGGCCCGACATCGCCCGCGGGCTGGGCATGCCGTCCGCCGGGCGCGACGTGTTCCTGGACAACACCCGCACCGTCGAGGCGGTGCAAGCCCAGCTCGCCCGGACGGAGGCGATCGCGCGGTCCACCGGCACCGCCATCGCCATCGGCCATCCCCATGACGCTACCCTGGCCGCCCTGGCCGGGTGGATTCCCGAGATGCGGCGGCGCGGCTTCGTGCTGGTTCCGCTCAGCGCCGTCGTGCGCGCCCGCTGCGCCTGCGAGTAATTCCAAATACCAACCGATCACACCACCGGAAGAGGAGTAGTCCCATGGCAGAGACGTTCAGGGTCGACGGCATGACCTGCGGCGGGTGCGCCCGCTCGGTGACCAACGCCATCGTGAAACTGGTGCCGCAGGCGCGGGTGGAGGTGGACCTGCCGTCGGGAACGGTGGCGGTCGACGGCGCGTCCGATGACGAGGTGCAGCGGGCGGTGGAGAGCGCCGGCTTCGATTTCCGGGGCAAGGCCGCCTGAGCGCGGTTGCCGAACGGCACGAAAAAGGCGTCCGGCGGGGACCGCCGGACGCCTTTCGTTTGCGTGCCGTAAGGCGCCGTTCAGGCTGCCAGCGACTCGCTGCGCAGGTGCCGGTCACGCAGGTTGCGGCGGACCCGCGCGATAAGATCCACCACGTGCTCGCGGCTGATCCCGTCGCGGCGCATCACGGCGACGACGATCGGGTCGTCCAGCATCTCGGCCAGAGTGGGCGTGTGTTGGGTGAGCGTCTGCATCTGGTCCATGCCTTTCCTCCCACGGCATAGGGCGCCGCCGGCGGGTGCGATTCTTGATGTCCCCCTTCCGCACCGGAGCGTCCGGAGCGATACTACCAACGCGCGCAAATCTCTGTCACTAACGCTTTGGCTAACCGGAGCCGGCGCTTCGGTGTGTATGCCTCGACGAACGGCCTAGACGATCTGCGCATCCGGTCGGCCGTCGGATCACTCCGGCCCGTGCTGCGCCGGCCGTGCGCGGGTCACGGCGACGCCGCCCTCGTTCTCGCCGATCTCCACCTCCACGCCGGCGCGGTGCACCCGCGATCGGGACAGGCAGAGGGCCGCCGCCCGCTCCGCCAGATCGCCGGGGCCGGCGACCGGGGTGCGGGCGCAGAGGTCGCGCAGGTCCTGCACGATGTCCTCATAGGACATGACGGCGGTGATGTCGTCGGGAAAGCCGGCGCCGGGGTGCTGCACGGTCAGTTCGATGGTGATGCGGGCGACCCGGCGCCCCTCCCGTCCCCGCTCCGCCACCGGTGCTGCGAAATCGCGCAGGAAAATGGTGTAGGTGGCGCCTCCGACGGGAGCGGCGGCACGGCGGAGGTCACGGTCATCGGCCAAGGAACGGGTCTCCCGGATGACGGCCCCCGGGGGCCGCATCGTCTCGAGGGGCGGCAGTATAGCCGATGACCCCGCGAATGCCACCCGCCGCGGCCGGACGCGGGGGCGCCATGCGATTTGCGGGGAGGTGGGCTGCTGCGCAAGGCTTGAATAATGCATTCGGGATCTGGTATGCCAGGAATGGAAATGTCGGGAACCAACCCCGGATCTTTGCGTATATGACCGTGAGTAGCCGCCGCACCCGGCGGCCCGTGCCGAAAAGGAGGTTTGCCGTGCAGATCGCGCGTCATCGCTGGTATGCTCCGCGCTCCAACTATGTCGAAGGCGCCGTGCGCGTTTCCGAGGCGTCGGCCGGTCACGTCATCTTCGTCGATGGCGACGGCAACAGGCGCTGCCAGCGCGCCTCCGCCTTCCGGGAACGGTACCGGGTGGCCAGCGGGGCGGAGATTGACGCGACCCTGGCGCGGTGGTGCGAATGAGCGCGCGGGTCATACCGGTACCCCGCGCCGGCGCGAAGGAGGGAACGGTGGACACGGCCGGCGAGCAGCGAACGACCGGGAGTACGGCCGACGAGGCGGCGGACGCGGCCCTGATCGCCGAAACCTACCGTCGGCGCGAAGCCGCACAGGTGTTGAAGAACCTGCGGATCTGCGCCGGCTCCCTGCCAATCACCGCGCTGGTGCTGCTGGCGGCGACCGGATCGGGTTATGACATCTTCGGCGGGCTGCTGCTCGCCGTCTGCCTGGCCGCCTACGCCCGGCTGATGCGCCGCTACCACGCGCTGACGGGGCAGTGGCGCTTTCTGTAAGCCCGATCAGCCGCCGTTGCGGGGCTGCACGGTGTCGGCGCCGGGGACGTCGGCCAGCAGCTCCGCCACCGTGCGGCCAAGAACCGGGTGGTGGAGCGTAGCCGCGACGTCGGCCAGCGGACGCAGCACGAAAGCCCGCTCCGCCATGCGCGGGTGGGGCACCGTCAGGTCCGGCGCGTCGATCACCCGGTCGCCGTAGAACAGCACGTCCACGTCCACCTCCCGCGGGCCGAAGCGCACGCCGCCGGCCCGGCGCCCCAGATCCGCCTCGATGCGCTTGCACAGGGCCAGCAGGTCCGGCGGGGCCAGCGCCGTCTCCCCCGCCAGCGCCATGTTGAGGAACGCCGGCTGGTCCGTGACGTACATGGGTGCCGTTTCGTACACCCGCGACCGCGCGGTGACGCGCACGCCGCCGGCCTCCAGCCGGGCGATGGCGCCCCGCAGGTTGGCATCCCGGTCGCCGAGATTGCTGCCGAGGGCGAGGTGTACGGGGATGGCGGCGCTGTCGCTCATGGCGGGGTGCTCCTGCGGCGGGCCGGATGCGGCGGCCCTTCGCATACGGCTGCGACGCCCGCTTCGTCAACCGCTGCGACCCGTTGGCAGTATCCGGGAACCGGCGCCCCGCTCCGGCCGTTTGACGGAACATTCGGCTCTGCACGGAATGGAGGCGCACGTGATCGCGGCAACACGTTTGACGATCCTGGCCGCCGGGGCGGCGCTGCTCGGCCTGACCGCCTGCGCCGATGCCCCCGCTGACCGCGGCCCCGGCCCGGTGGCGGCCGGCTGCGACACCTATGGCTTCGTCGACGCCAACAACGATGGCCTGCTGGATCGGCATGAGCTTGGCATGGGGGATGAGCGCCCCCGGGTCGGGTATTCCGGGCGGCCGGGGGTGCTGCTGCCGGGCGAGGGGATTGCCGGCTTCTATGACTGCGTCGATTACGGTGGCGGTGTCGGCCTGGTGGAGGGCGAAACCCCCGGCGGTTCGTAACGCCCGGATCGTAGCGGGCTCTGGCGCCCGGTGGTAGGTTGGCGGCCGTCCCGCCCGTCCGCCACCGAGGTTCCATGCCGCGCATCCCGACCCCCGCCGCCGTCCTGGCGCTTTGCCTGCTCGCGCCCGTCGTCGCCGCACCGGCCGGTGCGCAGACGCCGCGGCCCCTGTCGGAGATCCGCAAGGACATCGACGCGGTCGACCACGGGCTGCTGGAGCTGCTGAACCGCCGGTCCGGCATCAGTCTGGAGGTCGCAGCCGCGAAGAAGGACGGGCAGGGCCCCGTCTATCGCCCCGGACGCCAGGCGGCACTGCTGCGCCGCCTGGCCGAGCGCAACGACGGTCCGCTGCCCGACGCGGCGGCGTGGCGGATCTGGCAGGAGATCATCGCTTCCTCCATCGGGTTGCAAACCGATTTCCGCGTCGCCCACGCCGGGGCCGGGGTGGAGCCCTACGCGCTGGCCACTGCCTATTTCGGCTCCGGCACAGCGCTGGTGGCCGCCGACTCCGCGGCGGCGCTCGGCGCCCTCATCGCCGCCGGCGGCGCCGATGTCGGGGTGCTGGCGCTGGACGGCAACGGGACGTGGTGGCGCGATCTCGCGGCGCAGGGGGATGCTGCCCCGGCCTTGCAGGTGGTGGCGCGCCTGCCGTTCCTGCCGCCGGCACCGGGGCACGTCGCCGCCACCGGATTCGTACTGGCTCCCTACGAGGCCGATCCGTCCGGCGATGACCGCACCCTGCTGGTGGTCGAAACGACCGGCGCCGCGGCGGACAGAGCGGTGGCGACGGCACTGGAATCCCTGGGCTGGCGCGGCGCGTCGGTGCTGGCGCGGGTGGCGGACGGCGCCACCACCGGCCTCCTGGTCGAGGCGGAGGGTGCGCCGCCGGGCGACGGCGGGGCAGCGGGGCCGGTGGTGCGGGTCTCCGTTATCGGACGCTACGCCGTGCCGCTGCCGCGCTGACGGTGGGGGCGGAGCGGAACCGGTGCCGCGCACCGGGGTTTTCCAGATGAAGCAACGATCACGCCGGAGAGGGCCATGAACAGGGTGATGCGAGCGGCGGCGGTGGCGGGCTTGCCGGTTCTGGTGCTGGCGGCCTGCGCGACGGGCGCCGAGGACGCGGCGCTGGTGCAGCGGGCGCAGACGACGATGGTCGGCATGCCCAAGGCGCACCTCCTGTCCTGCGCCGGCGTGCCGGAGCGCCAGGCGGTGGCCAACGGGACCGAGTACTACACCTACGTGGCACCGCCGGCCTATGGCCGCGGCGGCCCGTCCACCAGCATCGGCGTGGCGGGCGGCAGCAGCGGCGGCGTCGGCGTCGGCGTCGGGCTGGGCTTCCCCCTGTTCGGCGGGGGCGGTGGTGCGCGGGGCGGCTGCCAGGCGAACGTCACCCTGCAGGGCGACGTGGTCCGGGGCGTGACCTATCCGGCCGGCGCCTATCTGCCGGATTGCGCCCCGATCCTGCGCAACTGCGTCGCTCCGGCCCCGGCGGCGCGCTGAACCCCGCCGCGGCCTGCGGCGGGGAGTCCGTCCAGCGGTGTCAGCATCCCGATGACGTAGTGGAGCACCCGCATCAGGTGGTGTTCGGCCGTCGCAAAGCGCAGCGCGAACTCGTCGCGGGACACGCGGACCACCAGCGCCCGACCGTGCACGCTCAGCGGCCGGCCGGGCATCGGCAGGTCCAGCGTGATGTCCACCGTCTGTCCGACGCGCAGTGCCGGCGGGGGATGGCGCACCCGCAGACCCCCCAGGGACAGGTCGGCAACGGGAAAGCGGTGTCCGTGACAGACCAGTCGGGTGCCGCCGGCGTCGAAGCGGCGGTCGCGGCGCCGGTCGGAGGACAGACCGAAGAACCGTCGCAGCATCGCAAGCCCTCCCTTCGTTCCTCTTCAGGTCATTGAGCGGCCGCCGGCAGTCGGCCGGCGCCGGTTTCGCTTCCGCCGATCGTCCCCATCAGCCCGCGCAGCCGCCGGGCAATGTCCCCGATGCTTGCGGCGGTGGCGGCGAGTCGGGCGGCGCGGGCATCGGTGGCTTCCGCGGCGGAGCGCATGGCGACGGTCTCGGCCGCCACGTGGTGGCTTTCCTGCGCGGCACCCTCGGCGACGCCCAGTGCATCGCGGGCCGCCGTGGCGACGCCGCCGATGCCGGCGGCGACGGCCTCCGCCTCGGCATGGGCGGCGCCGATACCGGCGGTGACCTGGCGTGCCGCCTCGGCCTGCTCCGCCACCGCGTCGCCCACGTCGCGCACCGCCGTGCCGAGGCTGTCGACCACGCCGGTGATGGCGCGGATGACCGCAACGGCATCGCCGGCCTCCTGCTGGATGGCGGCGATCTTGTGCTCGATGTCCTCAACCGCCCGGGCGGTTTGGCCGGCCAGACCCTTGACCTCCGATGCGACGACCACGAAGCCTTTGCCGGCCTCGCCGGCGCGCGCCGCCTCGATGGTGGCGTTCAGCGCCAGAAGGTTGGTCTGCTCGGCGATCTCACGGATCAGGCGCAGCACGTCGCCGATGGCGCCGGCGGCGCGGCCCAGGTCGTCGACCGTCCGGCCGGCCTTGCCGGCATGGTCCATGGCGCTGTCCACCACCCGCCGTGCCGCCACCATGCCATCTTCGATGGCGGCGATGCGGGCGGTGATGCGGCCGGTGTCGGCGGTGGCGCCGCCCATGTGCTCGGCCATGACGGCGGCGGCGCGGTCAATGCGGGCGGCGTGCTCGTCCACCGTGCGGACCGCGCCGGTCATGCGGTCCAGGCTGCCGCACACCGCCCCGGCTTTGTCGGACACCGTGCCGGCCTTGGCGGTGGTGTCGCGGGCCTGCGCCGCCAGCTCGTCCGACAGCAGGGCCAGGTCGTGCGCCGCCGCGGACAGGTCGCGCGCGCCCTCGGCGACGCCGCCGACGATGTGTTCGATGTTGTCGATCAGGCGGTTGTAGGCGAAGGCCAGGTCCGCGGCCTCGTCCCCCGACCCCTCATCCAGGCGGACCTTGAGATCGGCGCCGCCGCGCGACAGGGCCAGCATGTTGGCCAGCAGGGTGCCGGTGCCCAGCGTGGCGCCGTGCTCCGCCTCGTTGAGGCCCAGCAACTCGTGCTCGCGCGACACCCGCATACCGCCGCCGAGGCCGGCGTTCAGCAGCTTGAAGAAGATCAGCGACAGGCCGAACGCCCAGACGAAGGCGGCGGTCACCCCCTCCGCCTGCACCAGGAACTGCGACCAGACGTCGCCGGCCGGCATTTTGTCGGGCATGGCGAAGAAGGCGGTCATCAGCGTGCCCCAGGCGCCGCACACACCGTGGACGGGCACGGCGCCGACGGCGTCGTCCAGCTTCAGCAGCCGCTCCATCGCCTCGCCCGCCGCCAGCACGACCATACCGGCGGAGGCGCCGATGAACAGGGCGCCGGCGGTGCCCACCGCGTCGCATCCCGCGGTGATGGCGACCAGCCCGCCCAGCACGCCGTTGATCACCCGGTCGACCCGCCACAGCCCGTCCATGAGCCGGCCGATGATCATGCCGACCACGCCGCCGACGGCGCCCGACACGATGGTGTTGAAGACGATGTGCGCGAACTGGGGCGTGCCGGCCAGGGTGGAGCCGCCGTTGAAGCCGATCCAGCCCACCCACAGGATCAGCGCCCCGGAGGTGGCGAGCACCGGGCTGTGCCCCTGGATGGGGACGGACCGGCCTTCGGGCGTGAAGCGCCCGATGCGCGGTCCCAGGACGATCACCGCCGCCAGCGCCACCCAGCCGCCGACGGAGTGGACGACGGTGGAGCCGGCGAAGTCGATGAACCCCTCCGAGGCGAGCCAGGCGGGGTTGTCCTCGATCAGCGCGCTGCCCCACGCCCAGTGGCCGAACACGGGGTAGATGAGGCCGGAGACGAAGACCGTGGCCCAGAGATAGCTGGTGAAGCGCATGCGCTCCGCCACCGCCCCGGAGACGATGGTGGCGGCGGTGCCGCAAAAGACGAGCTGGAAGATGAAGAAGGCATAGTCCCAGTCGTTGGAATGATTGAACGCCAGCATGTTGGTGTTCCAGCCGACCACCCCGCCGGCGCTGGTCCCGAACATGACGGCGAAGCCGAACACGCCGAAGATGGTGACGGCGGCAACGAAGTCGACCAGGTTTTTCTGGGCCACGTTGATCGAGTTCTTGGAGCGCACCAGCCCGGCTTCGAGCAGCAGGAAACCCACCTGCATGAACATGACCAGCGCCGCAGCGGCCATCACCCAGACGAAGTTCAGGTTGGCCTGCACCTTCTCCACCGCCTCCAGACGGGCCAGAAGCTCCTCTGTCCGGGAAAACGCGGGTGTCGCGGTGCACAGGGTCAGGGTCATCGCCGGGACGGCAAGTCTCCACCCGGACATCCGACGGCGGTGGAACGGTCGTTCCGACAAACTTGTGCAGCGCAGCATTGGAGCGCCCATATCCATATCGGCCGACCCTGCTTCGGAACGTTGCCGTGCCGTGTTGCAAATCTTACGTTTACAATGATCCGGCGGCTGTAACATAAGCAACACAAGGGCGTCAATGCGCCGGTTTTGGGCGTATTGTTCGAATACTATGTCTGCATTGACGGGTTCTGCCTATCTGTTGAGCGTGATGCTTAAAATGCCTGCACGATTCCTGTCCATGGTGGCGGGCGGCCGTGCGTGCGCAGCCTCTTCCCCAACCCGTATCGGGAGGGGGACAATGGCGCCACCCATGGAGCCCCGGGAGAGGGTGCGATGAACCTGCGCGATCTGCGTTATCTGCTGGCAATCGCCGAGCACCGGCATTTCGGCAAGGCGGCCGAGGCGTGCCACGTCAGCCAGCCCACCCTGTCCGGCCAAGTCCGCAAGCTGGAGGACTGGCTGGGTGTCACCCTGTTCGAGCGAACCAACAAATGGGTCGTGCCGACCGAGATCGGCGAGCGCATCCTGGACCACGCCGCCCGTGCCGTCGCCGCCGCCGATGCGCTGGAGGCGGAGGCGCGGGCCGCCCGTGACCCGCTGGTGGGGGCGTTGAAGCTCGGGGTCATCCCGACCCTGGGACCGTATCTGATGCCGCTGATCTTCCGCCCGCTGCGCCGCGCCTGTCCGGCGCTGACCATCGAGCTGTGGGAGGACGTGACCGACAGCCTGCTGGAGCGCCTGCGCACCCGCAAGCTGGACGCCGCCCTCATCGCCACGGACGCGCCCGACGGCGACATGGCGGAGCGCTCCCTGTTCACCGAGCCGTTCCTGGCGGCCCTGCCGGAAGGGCACCCGCTGTCCGGGCGCGACCGGATTGCCGAGTCGGATCTGGCCGCCGACCTCATGGTGCTGGCCGACGGGCACTGCCTGCGCGACCAGGCTCTGGCCGCGTGCAGCGGGGCCGCGAACGACACCGCGGCGCTGCGCGCGGCCAGCCTGGAGACGCTGGTCAACATGGTGGCCGCCGGCTACGGCACCACCCTGATCCCCGGCCTGGCGGCCGGTGCCATGCGCGGGCGCGGCGTGGTGTTGCGGCCCCTGGCGGGCACAGCCTCGCGCACCGTGCGGCTGGTCAGCCGCGCCACCTTTCCGAGGAGCAGGGCGCTGGACGCCATCGCCGCCGTCATCCGGCAGGAGGTGGAGCCGTTCGGCTGAGCGTCAGCGCACGAAGGTGACCGCGTCCTCGGTCGCCGCCTGCCCGGCCGGCTTGGCCCCGTGGCCAAACTCTTGCGCCGCGGTCACCCGGCGGTACGCGCCGCGCGCCGGGGCGGGCCGTCCGGGGCGGGGCAGGGTGCCGGTGAACGCCGCCGCGGCGATGGCGCCCAGCCCGGCGAACAGGGCGACGGTGGCCCAGGGGTGCATCTCCGCCTGCGTGTAAAGGCTGGTGCCGCGCACGTAGCCGTGCAGGCCGGCGCGTTCGCGCCCGTTGCCGGACGGCGCCCACAGGCTGTCCCCGGGGTGGCGCTCCGCGCCGCCGGAACGCTGATAGCGCGTGAGGTAGCGGGACATGATGCGGTCGGTCAGGCGCGGCGCGAAGGTCTCGGCCAACTGGAACATCTTCCCCGCCCCGCCGACGACCAGGTCGCGCACGGGCGTCTGCGCGGCGTGCAGGATGGCCGCGGCCACGGTCTCGGGCGCGTAGAGTGGCGGCGGGTTCATCGGCTGGGTGCCGAAATGGTTGCGCCCGTGCTCCTCGAACAGGGTGTCGGTGGCGGTGGGCTTGATGAGGGTGACGGATACACCGGCGTCCTCCGCCTCCAGTTCCATGCGCAGGGCGTCGGTGAAGCCCTTCACCGCGTGCTTGGCGGCGGCATAGTGGCCCTGGAGCGGGATGGCACGAATGGACACCACGCTGCCGACGTTGATCAGGGAACCGCCGTGCGCCCGCAGATGGGGCAGGGCAGCCAGCGAGCCGTGGACGACGCCCCAATAGTCGGTGTCGAACAGCCGCCGCGCTTCGGCGACCGGGATCTCCTCGATGCGGCCGTAGATGGAGACACCGGCGTTGTTCACCCAGGTATCGATGCGACCGAAGGTCTCGATCGCGGTCCGCGCCAGCCGGCGCACGTCCTCTTCATCGCCCACGTCCACCGCGCAATGGGTGGCGGTCCCGCCGTCGCGGCGAATCTCCTCCGCGAGTTCCGCCAGGATGGCACCGTCGCGGGCGGCCAGCATGACCTGCGCGCCGCGCCGGGCGGCCATGCGCGCGGTGACGAGTCCGATGCCGCTGCTGGCGCCGGTGATGACGATGACCTGGTCCTCGATCGGCTTGAGGTGCACGCGCATGGGAGTCCTCATGGGGTTCTGCGGGGGAGGTTGGCAGACCGCGGCCTGTATCGGCCGCACGTTCCGCTGAGAACAGGGGTACCGCTCCGGCGTTCCCCGATCGGTTGCGACTTGGCGCGTGCGTTTCCCGCCCTTGAACGGGGCGTCCGCCGACCCACATTTAGATCACGGTACCCGGACGATTCGCTTGCCTCCATCATTGGCGACTGTCTGGACATTCGAACGCCGCATCGGTGCGCCGGCCGCACCGGTGCGGCGTTTTTCATGGGCATCCCGGCCGGGTGCGGAGTGTGACGTTTCCGCTGCAAAAGCCTCTTGACGGCATCCGGCGGAACGGGCATATGAGCGGCCTCCCGGCGATGGCCGGGACGGTTCTTGAAAAACCTAAGGTTCTGATGCGCTTGTGGCGGAATTGGTAGACGCGCTAGGTTCAGGTCCTAGTGGCTGCAAGGCCGTGGGGGTTCGAGTCCCTCCAAGCGCACCATGTGCGGACGTAGCTCAGGGGTAGAGCACAACCTTGCCAAGGTTGGGGTCGAGGGTTCGAATCCCTTCGTCCGCTCCATTACCGGCGGCCCTTACCAAGCCACCGGACGCCGCCTAACCACCGGCACCGCGCGCCCGTAGCTCAGCTGGATAGAGCACCAGACTACGAATCTGGGGGTCAGAGGTTCGAATCCTTTCGGGCGCGCCATTCTCTCTCTCGATACACGATCGACCTCATGTTCGGATGCGCCGGCTGGCAGGAAACATGCTCGCCAGGTCGAATTCGTCGACGTTCGGCAGGACCACGGCAAAGGACTCGTCCACCAGGGTCTCCAATCAGGCATCCAGCCCGCCCGTACAGACTTTCCCGGCGATCAACGAAGAGAATTCGACCCACGTCCGCTCCATCACCTCCGGCTCATGGCCTCCGGGGATCGGCGAGCAGCGCCCGGTATGCCGCCTCCACCGCCGCGGCCAGGGCGCGGGCGTCGCCGAGGGGGCCGTGGCGCAGGCGCGTGCGCAGCTCCGTGCGCAGGTCCGCCAGCCGTCCCGTGTCGGCGGCCAGCGCCACGGCGGTGCGCCGGTAGCCCTCCGGGTCGGTCGCCACCAGGTCGGGCAGGCCGACGCGGGTGAGCAGGGCGGCGCCGACCCGCGCGGCGTGGCGGTCACCGGCGAGGGTCACGACGGGCACCCCCATCCACAGGGCTTCGCAGGTGGTCGTGGTGCCGGTGTAGGGGAAGGGGTCGAGGCCCACGTCGATGCGCTCATAGAGGGCCAGGTGGGCCGCCCGGTCGGGCGTCCAGGCCACCGGGTCCAGGCGGTCGGCGGCCACGCCCGCGGCCGCGAACCGTGCCCGCAGATCGGCAATGACGGCGGGATCGCCGAGGGCGCGGCTCTTCAGCATCAGGCGTGAGCCCGGCACGTCCGCCAGGATGGCGGCCCACACCGCCACCACCGCCGGAGTGAGCTTGCCCAACGCGTTGAAGGAGCCGAACACGATCGGCCCCTCCGGCCGCGCCGCGCGCGGTTCCGGGGCACCGTCGGGCGGGCGGTAGCAGAGGAAGCCGCCGGGCAGCCGGATCAGCGGTTCGGAACTCCACGCCTCGGCCCCCGGCGGCTCGATGACGGGATCGGTGAGGCGGCCGTCGAGGGGCAGGCCGGTGGTGCCGGGATAGCCGATGGCGGTCAGGCAGACGGCGGCCGGGCGCCGGGCCAGCACCGCCAGCCGGCTGCCGCCGGTGTGGCCGCCCAGGTCGACCAGAACGTCGATGGCGTCGGCGCGGATCAGGTCGGCCAGGGCCGCGTCCCCCAGCCCCGCCACATCCCGCCAGCCGGCGGCGTGTGCCCGCAGGCGCGCCGTGGTGGCGTCCGGCCGGCGCACGGCGCTGTAGCACACGGGGTGGACGGCGCCGCGGTCATGGGCCTCCAGCAGCGGTTCGAAGAAGCTGGCCACCGAGTGGCTGCAGAAATCCGCCGAGAGGTAGCCGACGCGCAGCGGCCGGCCCGGCACCCACCGGGAGCGTGGGGCGGGCAGCGGCGGCGGCGCGTGCAGGCGGGCCCAGCGGCGGTGCTCCGCCAGCACGGCGCCCGGATCGGCGTCGGGGACGCTCTGAAGGAACAGCAGGGCGTCGGCGTGGCGTTCGCGGGGCAGGGCGGGGGTGATCGCCATGGCCCGGCGCAGCAGGGCCACCGCCTCCTCCGGCCGGCCGGCGTCGTGACGGGCCTGCGCCAGCACGCCCAGCGCCGCGACGGACCCCGGGCGCAGGCGCAGTGCCCGGCGGGCGGCCGTCGCCGCGGCGCCCGGCCGGCCGCGGTCGCGCAGAGCCTGGGCACGGTTGATCCACGCCTCCGCCAGTTCCGGATCGGCCGCCAGCGCGCGGGCCAGCGCGGCGCCGGCATCGCCGTCGCGCCCCAGGGCGCGCAGGGCCAGCGCGCGGCCGTTGTGCCCCTCCGCCAGGGTCGGGTTGCCGGCCAGGGCGGCGTCGAGCACCGCCAGCGCCGGCCCCGGCCGCTCCGCGGCGATCAGCGCCGCCGCGTGGTCCAGCGCCGCGGCGGGCCGGTCGGGAGTCATCCCGGCGGCCATGCCGAACGCCGCCGCCGCCGCCGCGGGGTCGGCGGGCAGCAGCAGCAGGCCGAGGTTGCGCGCGGCCGCGGCGTTGGCCGGATCGGCGGCGAGGGCGGCCCGGTAGGCGGCGGCGGCACGGCCGGGACGCCCCAGGTCGCGCAGCGCGTTGGCGCGGTTGAAATGCGCCTCCGTCAGGCCGGGATCGCGCCGCACCGCATCGCTGTAGGCGTCGATGGCGTCCGCCGTCCGCCCCGCCGCGTGCAGGGTGACGCCCAGGTTGTAGCGCACCCCCGCCGAAGCGGGCTCCAGCCCGGCCAGCGCGGCCCAGGGAGTGACCGCGGCGCCCGGCCCCTCCTCCCGCGCGGCGGCTTCGGCCAGGGCGTGCCAGACGTCGGGGCGGTTCGGTTCCAGCGCCAGCACGCGGCGCAGGGCCGGAACGCGCGGCCGGGACAGGGCGGCCAGCGCCGCCGCGTGGTTCAGGCGCAGGTCCGTGCGCTCGGGCGCCAGGCGGATGGCCGCGGCGAAGCGGTCGCAGGCGGCTTCGGGCCGGCCGTCGCGCGCCGCGGCGATGCCGGCGAGGTGCCAGGCGTCGGGCTGTGCCGGGTCGGCGTCGAGGATGCGCCCGCACAGGGCCTCGGCCTCGCCGAGCCGGCCGGCCTCCAGCAGATCGAGCGCGGCCAGCAGCGCCTCACCGATTCCGGCCATGGTCTCGTTCCGGGCGGGGGTGGGGAGTCGGGACCATGGCAACCGGTGGTCTGTCGTGCGGGGGCGGTGCACGATAGACCGGCCGCCGGCGTCCGCATAGCCGGAACGCCGGCGCGGAGCCTTACGCGTAGCGGTAGGGCGGGCCGGCGTTCTTCATGTCTTCGGCGTATTTGCGCAGGATCTCCACCACGCGCTTGCGCCGCGGGCTTTCGGCGGCGATCTCGTCCCAGAATTTGTGGGCCTCGTCCTCCACCGTCTTCCATTCCGCGTCGGGGATGGTGGTCAGCTTCATCTTGGTGCCGCTCACCCGCAGGCGCGCCTCGCCACCCCAGTACCAGTGCAGGCGGTAGTAGTGGGAGCTGTCGATGCACAGGCGGAACAGCGTCTTCAGATGCTCCGGCACCGCGTTCCATTTCTCGGTGTTGGCGAAGTACGAGCCGCACCAGGCGCCGGAGATGTTGTTGGTGAGGAAATAGTTGCACACGTCGGCCCAGCCGACCGTGTAGTCCTCGGTGATGCCGGACCAGGCGATGCCGTCCAGCTCGCCGGTCTGCACCGCGACCTGCACGTCCTCCCACGGCAGGGTGACGGGAACCACGCCGAAGCGCGCCAGGAAGCGTCCGGCGGTGGGGAAGGTGAAGACGCGCTTGCCCCTGAGGTCGGCCAGGGAGTTGATGGGCTGCTTGGTGGCGAAGTTGCAGGGGTCCCAGGCGCCGGCCGACAGCCAGGTGACGCCCTTCACCTCGGCGTACGCCTCTTCCCAGATCTCCTTCAGGCCATAGGTGTGGAACAGGGTCGGGACGTCGAGGCTGTAGCGGGTGGCGAAGGGGAAGTAGCCGCCGAACACCGCCACGTCGACGGGGGCGGAGATGGAATCGTCGTCGCTCTGCACCGCGTCGATGACGCCCTGCTGCATGGCGCGGAACAGCTCGCCCGTCGGCACGAGCTGGTCGGCGTAATAGAGGTCGATGACCATCTCGCCGTTGGCCGCCTTGTTGAAGGCGTCGATGGAGGGCTTGATCACGTGCTCGGCCAGCGCCGGGCCGGCGTAGGTCTGCAGGCGCCACTTGATGGGGGCCTTCTGCGCGTGGACGGCCGGTGCCGCCAGGGCGGCGGTGCCGGCCGCCGCCGCGGCGGCCCCGGCGGTCTTCAAGAGGTCGCGTCGGTTGCGCATGCGGGTCTCCCTCCTCGGTGGATGGTTGGGTTATCGGCCGTAGACCTGGCCGGGCAGCCACAGGGCCAGATCGGGAAAGGCGGTGACCAGCGCCAGGGCGAGCACCATCACCGCGACGAACGGCACCACCGACCTGTAGATGTCGGCCAGGGCGATCTGCGGCGGCGCCATGGCACGCATCAGGAACAGGTTGTAGCCGAACGGCGGCGTGATGTAGGCGATCTGGCAGGTGATGGTGTAGAGCACCCCGTACCACACGAGGTCGAACCCCAGCGCGCCCACAAGCGGCACGAACAGCGGCGCGACGATCACCAGCATGGCCGTGTCGTCCAGGAACGTCCCCATCACCAGGTAGGTGAGCTGCATCAGGATCAGCAGTTCCCAGGGACCGAGACCCAGATCGCCGATGAAGAACCCCTCGATCGCCTTCACCGCCCCCAGCCCGTCGAAGACGGCGCCGAAGCACAGGGCGGCCAGGATGATCCACATGAACATGCAGGTGATCAGCAGGGTCTTGGTGACGGTGGCGTGGATGACGCGCAGCGTCAGCCGCCGCTTGACCGCCGCCGCCAGCGTCGCGGCGAGCGCGCCCACGGCGGAGCTTTCCACCAGGCTGGTGAAGCCCATCAGGAACAGGCCGGTCATCGCCAGGAAGATGGCCAGGGGCAGGATGCCGGCGCTGAGCAGGCGCAGCTTGTCGGCCAGCGGCATGCTCCGCTCCCCGGCCGGCAGCGGCGGCCCCAGGTTCGGCTGCAGGCGGCAGCGCACCACCACGTACAGGATGAACAGCCCGGCCATCAGCAGGCCGGGCACCACGCCGGCCAGCCACAGGGCACCCACCGGCTGGCGGGCGATCATGCCGTAGAGCACCAGGACGACACTGGGCGGCACCAGGATGCCCAGCGAACTGCCCGCCTGGATGACGCCGGTGATCATGATCTTGTCGTAGCCGCGGCGCAGCAGCTCCGGCAGGGCGATGGTGGCGCCGATGGCCATGCCGGCCACACTGAGCCCGTTGATGGCGGAAATCACCACCATGAGAAGGATGGTGCCGATGGCCAGCCCGCCGCCCAGCGACCCCATCCACACGTGGAACATCCGGTAGAGGTCTTCCGCGATGCCGGATTCCGACAGCATGTAGCCCATGTAGACGAACAGGGGCAGCGTCAGCAGCGGATACCACTTCATCAGCTTCATGGCCGCGCTGAATCCCAACTGGGACCCGCCGTCGCCCCACAGCAGCAGGCTCGCGGCCACCGCCACGAAGCCGATCACCGCGAAGACCCGCTGGCCGCTGATGAGCATCGCCATCATCGAGGCGAACATCAGCAGCGCGATCATCTCGTAGCTCATGTGGGAGGATCCCCGGCCGGCAGGCCGTCGTCGATCTCCAGCCCCCTCAGGCGGGCGACGTCCATGATCAGGATCGCCACCGCCTGCATGAGCGTCAGCAGGATGCCGACGCACATGACGATCTTGATCGGGGCCATGGCGGGCCGCCAGGCGGAGTAGCTGCGCTCCCCGTACTCCAGCGCGTAGAGGGTGCTGGAGACCCCGCCGAACAGCAGCATGACCAGGAAGGCGATCAGGAACACCGCGGTGACCGCATCGACCAGCAGGCGCGTGCGCGGCTGCCAGGTGCCGTATAGAAGGTCCATGCGCACATGGGCGTTCATCAGCAGGGAATAGGCGCCCCCCAGCAGGAAATAGGCCACCATCATGAACTGCGACACCTCCAGCGCCCAGATCGGCGGGATCAGGAACGCCTTGGCATAGGTGGCGTAGAGCAGAACCCCCATCATGGCAAAGATGGAGTACATGACCACGTAACCGACCCAACGGCTGATCCGGTTCGTGAAGCGGACGTACGCGACGAGTGCTTTCGGCATGGTGGGAGCGTGCGCTCCGTTGCAATGACGGCCGGAGACGATCGTGCATGAGGACTCCAAGCCGGAGTCCGTTCAAACATCCAATGAGACGTCAAACTCTATCCGGAGGCGAGATCCGGACGCTGCTCCACCGGTCATACGCCCATCATTTGAGCAGGCGTCCGGTCGTCTTTCGGTTTGCTCTGCAATAAAGGATGCCGGGAAATCCGGAGACCGTCAAGCGGTGCTTCCCGCCGGGACATCCGGATCGGAGACCCCGGCCGCTTGCGGGCGCGTCGTCGCTCCCGACGCGCTGCGCATTGATATTTGTCAATGCTAATGTGTAACGATTCTCATATAAGCGTTGGCTAAATAAACGGGCGGCATCCGCCGGGTCTGCGGGGCGGTGTGCCGTCGAGCATGGACGAGGAAATGCAAGGATGAAGACACCGTTCTCCCCCGGTGGGCTTGACCCCACGGTCGACCGTCGCACGCTGTTCCGGCTGTCGGGGGCCGGGGCCATGCTCATGGCCGCGCCGGCGCTGGCTGCCGAGCCCGCCCCGAACGCTCCCAAGGTGAAGACCGGGGCGCGCATCGTCATCGCCGGTGCCGGTGCCGCCGGGCTGACGGCGGCGTCGCGTCTGGCGGCGCGTCTGGACGGCGCCACGATCACCCTGATCGACCGCCGCAAGGAGCATTTCTACCAGCCGGGCTTCACGCTGGTGGCCGGCGGTTTGAAGCCGCACGGCTATGTGGTGTCCACCACGGCGCAGTACGTGCCCGCCGGCGTCACGCTGGTCGAAGAGCAGGTGGCGGAATTCGACCCCGACGCCAACGCGGTGGTCACCGACACGGGCAAGCGCATCGCCTATGACTATCTGATCGTGGCGACCGGCCTGCACCTGGACTACGCGTCCATCGACGGCATGGACACGGCGCTGATCGGCAAGAACGGCCTGGGAAGCATCTACGCCGGCCCGGCTGCCGCCGAGGCGACCTGGAAGGAGATGACCCGCTTCTCCGAGCGCGGCGGCGTCGGCCTGTTCGGCCGCCCCGCCACCGAGATGAAGTGCGCCGGCGCGCCGCTGAAGTACACCTTCATCACCGACGATTACCTGCGCCGCCACGGCACCCGCGGCAAGTCGGAGCTGATCTACGCGGCGCAGAACAAGACCCTGTTCAGCGTCCCCATCGTGTCGGAAAAGGTGCGGATGCTGTTCCGCGACCGTGGCGTCAAGGTGGCCTACGACCACGTCATGACCGCCATCGACCCCGGCCGCAAGGTCGCCACCTACGCCACCCCCAATGGCCCGGTGGAGATCGGCTACGACTTCGTCAACGTGGTGCCGCCCATGCGCGCCCCTGCCGCCGTGCGCAACAGCCCGCTGCGCTGGCAGGAGGGTGTGTGGTCCGGCGACGGGTGGATGGAGGTGAGCAAGGATTCCCTGCGCCACGTCCGCTATCCCAACGTCTTCGGCGTCGGCGACATCGCCGGCGTGCCCAAGGGCAAGACCGCGGCCAGCGTGAAGTGGCAGGTCCCGGTGGCCGTCGACCACCTGGTCGCCTCGATCGAGGGACGCGTCGCCACGAGCGTCTACAACGGCTACACCTCCTGCCCGCTGATCACACAGCTCGGCCGGGCGATGCTGGTGGAGTTCGACTACGACAACAATCTCACCCCCTCCTTCCCCGGCGTGATCGCGCCGCTGGAGGAGCTGTGGGTGACCTGGGTCATGAAGACGATCGCGCTGAAGCCCACCTACCTTGCCATGCTGCGCGGCAACGCCTGAGGGAGACGACGACGATGAAGGACCTCGACCCCACCGTCTTCGTGGCGGTGTTTCTGGAGATGATGGGCCCGCTGCTGTGGCTGCTCGTGGGGCTTGCCCTGGTCGGCTTGGTCGCCTTTGCGGCCGTGCTGCTGCACGAGCGCCGCATCGTCAGCCGCCGCCTCATCCGCGCCGAGGTGGTTGGCGTGCTGGGCGGCTTCGCCGCGCTCGGCATCATGGCGCTGGTCACCCTGTCGGGCTTCACCGACGCCGGCGGCCCGGTGGACTGGCTGCTGATCGGCATCATCTGGGGCGTGGGCATGGTGGGCACCACCATCCTCGCCTACGCCATCCAGGGACTCGTGTCCTGGCGCGCCGACGCGTGACCATAGACGGGGGCGGCGCGGGCCGCCCCCCGAACAGGACAAGATCCGGACATGAAAAAGGGGCGGCCGAAGCCGCCCCTGATTCCTGCCGTCGTGCCGCCCGGATCAGGCGAGTTCGACGCGCTCCGCCTCCGGGCCCTTCATGCCCTGGCGCACGGTGATGCGCACGCGCTCACCGTCCGACAGACCGCTGAGGCCCGACCGCTCGATGGCCTTGGCGTGGACGAACACGTCCTTGCCGCCGCTGTCCGGAGCGATGAAGCCGAAGCCCTTGGTGGCGTTGAACCACTTCACGGTGCCGTCGACGACCTCGCCGCCGGAGCTGCTGCCGGCATCGTCCCAGCCGCCGCGGCGCGAACCGCCGCCGCCGCCGCCGTAGGACGAGCCGCCGCGCGAACCGCCGCGGGGACGGTCGCCCGTCGCCGTGGAGGTGTCGACGGAATGGAGCGCCGCCACCTGCGGGCCCTTCGGGCCGCGGGACAGGTCGCACACGACCGTCGTTCCTTCGGGCAGCGAGTCATGGCCGGAGAACTGGACGGCGGACGCGTGCAGGAAGGCGTCGGGCGATCCGTCCTCCGGGGTGACGAAGCCGAACCCCTTGTCGGGGTTGTACCACTTCACCGTTGCCGTGATGTTGCGCTGGGTGATTTCGGGGGCGGAGGCGCGGAAGCCGCCGCGCGGCGCACGATCGTACATCGAGGTTCCATGAAAACGCAAACGTTGCTACCCGATATGGGAAGCCAAGCAAACGATGCCTGTAAACGAGCCCGGACGCAACCGCTATTTCTTGACCTGTCCAAATGGACGGCAGCAAATGGGGGCGGACGGGCCCGCCGCGCCGCCGGGGGGCGGCGGGGCTCCGACCGGCCCACCAGATTTAGCGGTGCGCCCTCTGATCACCACCAGCGGCCTGCGATGACCGACGACGACTCGAGTCCCGACTGCGAGGCCTGCGGGGCCTGCTGCACCTATTCATGGGAATGGCCGGCCTTCATCGGTCCGGGCGACGGCGACGGCATTCCGTCCTATCTGGTGGAGGACGGGCGCATGCGCTGCGACGGCGACCGCTGCGCCGCGCTGGTGGGCACGCCGGGATCGTCGGTCTTCTGCCGGGTCTACGAGGACCGCCCCCTGGTCTGCCGCGAGTTCACCGCCGGCAGCGACGCCTGCCGCGCCGTGCGGCGCCATTTCGGGTTCGAGGGGTGACGGAACGGTGCGGGACGGCTATCCTCCGGGCCGCCCCGGCTTCGAGCCACCTCCAAGCCGATGAAGCCTCCGTTCATTCGCCAGGTCGCGATCCGCAACCGGCGAAAGCCGCACAGAACAGCGGTATGGTGTTGATCCTGCTCGACTGTGATGACGGCTGCCCGGCGCAGATCGGGCCGCGCCTGCTCGGTCAAGCCAAGCAGGTGCGCGACGATGTCGAGTATGTCCTCGTTCTCGCCGTTCGGGGGTTCGAAACCTGATTCATCGCAGGGCTGTCCGGACTTCGCGGCCATTTCGGCCTGCCGGCCGACCTTGACGCTCCCGCCCAATCCGATCGGATCCGTGATGCCAATGGCTGGCCGGGCGCCCGCATGCCCGGCGGTTACGACCCCATCACCTACCGGCACCGGATGGCGAAGATGTTCGATCTCGACCGCGCGAGCATCAACCCATCGTTCGCCCGCTTCCGCCGGCGGATGAGCGCCATGCTCGCCGCTGCGGACGGCTGACGCCGGCACCGCCCGGCGAGACCGTCCGGCGGGCGGTGCGGCGGGTCAGGCCGCAGCGCCGCAGCACTTCTTGTATTTCTTGCCGCTGCCGCAGGGGCAGGGCTCGTTGCGGCCGACCTTGGGGGCGCTGCGCGGGCGCTGGCCCATGACGCCGTCCACGTACCACCAGCGGTCATCGCGGCGGGCGAAGCGGCCGGTCTCGTGGTGGACGTAGTCCTTGCCCTGCATGCGGAAACGGGCGACGAACTCGACCACCCCTTCCGAATCGGTTTCGCCGCCGGCGTCGACCGAGCGCACCTCCAGGCCGGTCCACTCGCTGTTCTGCGCCCACTCGGCGATCTGCGCGCGGTCGAAATCGGCGCGGGTTTCCGGCAGCAGGGTGCTTTCCAGATAGTCGATGTTGCCGGTGGCGAAGGCCGAATAGCGCGAACGCATCAGGGCTTCCGCCGTCGGTGCGTGCGCCGTCCCGGCGAGGTAGGGGCCGCAGCAGGCGTCCGCGGCGCGGCCGGAACCGCAGGGGCAGTCGGTCATGGATGCAAGGACCCTTCATGATGGATGCGTCTGCATAGCGCAACGCAGGGGCGGCGGCCAACCCCGAGCGCGGCGTTTGACGCGCCGGGCGGAAGCGGGTACCGCTTCTGCACACCGAAGACCGCCCAGCGAACAGGGAGACCACCATGACCGCCGCCCGGGATCGGGTGCTGGACGTGCACGAGCGTCCGGCACCGGGAACCTTCCTGCTGCTCAGCGTCCAGCATCTCTTCGCCATGTTCGGTGCGACGGTGCTGGTGCCCATCCTCACCGGGCTCAGTCCGGCGGTGGCGCTGGTGACCAGCGGCGCCGGCACTCTGCTCTATCTCGCCTGCACCGGCTTCCGGGTGCCGGCCTATCTCGGCTCCTCCTTCGCCTTCATCGGGCCGATCGTCGCCGCGGCGGCGGTCGGCGGGCCCGGCGGGGCCATGCTCGGGGCGTTCGTCGCGGGCCTCGTCTATCTGGTGGTGGCGGCGCTGATCCGGATGTTCGGGGTGCGCTGGCTGCTCAACCTGCTGCCGCCGGTGGTGGTGGGGCCGGTGATCGTGGTCATCGGCCTGGGCCTTGCCGGCATCGCCGTGAAGATGGCGTCGGGCACCGCCGCCGGCGGTCCCTACAGCCTGGTGCAGTTCCTGGTGGCCCTGTTCACCCTGGGCGCCATCTTCGTCTATTCGCTGGTGCTGCGCGGCTTCTTCACGGTGGTGCCGATCCTGCTGGGCATCCTGACCGGCTACATCGCGGCGGCGCTGGTCGGGCTGGTCGACTTCACCCCGGTGCTGGAGGCGCCGCTGCTGCGCGTGCCCGACTTCGCACCGCTGTTCTCGGGCATGACGGAGGGCGCGTCGGCCCTGGCGGTGATCCTGATCGTGGCCCCCGTCGCCCTGGTCACCATGGCCGAGCACATCGGCGACCAGATCGTGCTGAGCCGCGTGGTGGGCCGCAACTTCCTGGCCAAGCCCGGCCTGCACCGCACCTTGCTGGGCGACGGCCTGGCCACCAGCCTGGCGGCGCTGGCAGGCGGGCCGCCCAACACCACCTACGGCGAGAACATCGGCGTCATGGCCATCACCCGCGTGTTCAGCGTCTGGGTCATTGCCGGAGCGGCGCTCTGCGCCATCGTGCTGGGCTTCGTGGGCGTTCTCAGCGCCTTCCTGCAGACCATCCCGACGGCGGTGATGGGCGGTGTCTCCATCGCGCTGTTCGGCGTCATCGCCTCGTCGGGCATCCGCACGCTGATCGAGGGCAAGGTGGATCTGGGCAACAAGCGCAACCTGCTGATCGCCTCGACCATCCTGGTGATCGGCATCGGCGGGGCCGAGCTGCGCTTCGCCGATGGCTTCGCCATCTCCGCCATGGCCCTGTCGGCGATCATCGGCGTGATCCTCAACGCGGTGCTGCCCGGCCGCGGGTCCGGCGGCGACGTGGAAACGGTGCTGGCCAGCCACGGCTGACCGGTACCTCCGGCGCCCGCCGGTGCCGTCAGTCGAACAGCAGCCCGTGCCCGCGGGCGTCCAGCACCTCCGCCCCGGCGATGGAGGCGATCAGGTCGCCGGGGCCGGCGAATCGCAGGTTGGTGCGGGCCATGAGAATGCCGGCGGTGCGCGCCACCAGGGTGGTGCGCGCCCGCGCGGGATCGGTGGCGGCGGGGTCGATGATGTCGGCCACCGCCTCACCGGCCGCCACCCGGTCGCCCGGGCGCTTGCGCAAGCTCACCACGCCCGCCGCCGGCGCCAGCACGCGGTCGAGCCCACCCAGCGGCGTGGCGGCGCAGCGCAGGGCCGGCAGCGGGCCGGGGTCGCCGGCCACCACGCCGCGGCGCATCAGCACCCGCATCAGCGCCGCCGCGTCGGCGGCGGCGATGGGATCGTCCACGTCGGCCTTGCCGCGCAGTTCCACCGTCGCGGCCAGACAGGCGGGCGGCACCGGCCCCTCATCGGCCAGCCGCTCCGCCAGTGTCCACCACGGCGACGAACAGGCTTCGTCAAAGGGTCCGCCGCCGGAGTCGCGGGCCAGCAGCACCGCCTCCGCCCCCAGTTCCGCGGCGAGGTCGGCGGCATCCGGCCACAGGGCATCGCCGGTGTAGAGGTGGACCACCGCCTCCATGTCGCAGTGCAGGTCGAACACCAGGTCGGCGTCCAGCGCCAGCCCCAGGAGCGCGTGGCGTTGGGTCTCGACCTCCGTGGCGTCCCCACGGGGCGTGCGCCCGGCGTGGGCGGCGCGCAGCGCCTCGCGGATCAGCGCGACGTTGGATTCGGCGTCGGAACCCAGCCGGCCGCGCACCCCGGCCTCCGCGGCATCGGCCAGATCGGCGAAGCCGCGGTTGAAGTTGCCGTCCCGGTCCAGGGCGTAGCGCCCGACCGGCACCCCCGCCACCACCTGCGCCAGCCCCCCGGGGTTGGCGACCGGCACCACCACCACCTCGCCCCGCAGGGTGCCCGCCGCGTCCGCCGCCGCCAGGGCGCCGATCAGGTGATGGGCCACCAGCATGCCGGGGATCTCGTCGGCGTGCAGCCCCGCCTGCACATAGGCCTTGGGGCGTGCGCCGGGCGTGCCGAAGCGGTGCACCGTCAGATACCGCCGCGTTCCCGTCCGCGTCCCCGCCAGCGCCAGTTCCTCGACCCTGTGTGCCATCGTCGTCGCTCCAACCGTCCCGCCTTCTGCAATAGCCCGCCGCCGGCTCCGTTCCAAGGGCGGGGAGGGCCGGCCGGCAGCCTACCGCAGTGGTGTTGCCGGGCCATAGCGTTCAGGGTCGGCCGGCCATAGGAACCCCCGGTTTGTACTGCGATCGAACGGTCGCGTTCGGTCCGACAGGCTGCTAACGGGAGAAGTCGACCGCCACCGTGTTGGCGCCGCTGATCACGACCCCCACCCGCTCCCCCGGGCAGGGACGGTAACGGCCGCACAGCAGGGCGGCCAGGGCGGTAACGCCGCCGGGCTCGCCGACGATGCGCAGCACCCGCCACAGGGCCTGCTGCGCCGCGCGGATCGCCTCATCGGGCACCGCAACCACCTGCGCGACATGGTCACGGGCCAGGGGGAAGACCCGTTCTCCGACGCGGCGGGGCGCCAGCGAATCGGCGGCGATGCCGCCGGCTTCGGCGTCCACCGGCCGGCCGGCGGCCAGGGCGCGGATCAGGGTCGGTGCCTCCTCCGGTTCGACGCCGATCACGCGGGTGCGGGGGGAGCCGGCGTACCAGGCGGCGATTCCGCCCACCAGTCCACCGCCGCCGACGGCGACCAGCACGCTATCCAGGTCCGGCGCCGCGTCCTCCAGTTCCAGCCCGACCGATCCCTGGCCCAGCAGCGTCTCGGCCTGGTCGAAGGCGTGGACGGGCAACGCCCCGGTCCCGGCCACGCGTGCCTCGCTGGCGGCCAGGGCGTCGGCGTAACGGTCGCCGCCCACCACCAGATCGGCACCATAGCCGCGGATGCGCTCGATCTTGGCGGGGGACGCGATGGCCGGGACGAAGATGGTGGCCGGAACGCCCAGGCGCATGGCGGCGTAGGCCACGGCAGCGCCGTGGTTGCCGCCCGACGCCGCCACGACCCCGGCGGCCGGGACCGGCCGCATCAGCAGGTTGGCGAAGGCGCCGCGGGCTTTGAATGAGCCGGAATGCTGCGTCAGCTCCAGTTTCACGGTCAAACGGACCGGCGGAAGGCCGAAATCGGCACCGTCGATCTCCACGACCGGAGTGCGGCGGATGTGGGGTCGGATCAGCCGCTCCGTGGCGGCGATGCCGGCGCGGTCGATGGTCGGTGCGTTGGGCATGGTCCGCTCTCCCGGTGGCTTGACACCAATTAGGAAAATGGCAAACTAACGAAATGTCAATGGCGACGGTCCTCCGCGCGCTGGGCAACGAACGCCGGCTTCAGATCCTGGAGTGGCTGAAGGACCCCCGCGCCCATTTCCCGCCACAGGTCGACGGCGACCTGGTGGAGGACGGGGTGTGCGCCCTGCTGCTGGCCGAAAAGCTGGGCGTCTCCCAGCCGACGCTGAGCGAGCACATGAAGGTGCTGACCGGTGCCGGCCTGGTGCGGGCACGCCGCATCAAGCAATGGACCTTCTACACGCGCGACGAGGAGCGCATCGCCGAGGTCAAGCGGGAGATCGCGCGCAGCGTGTGACGGCCGGCGCGTTGACAGCCCGCCCGCGCGATGCCATCCGGAAGGGCGGGCGATCGGCAGCGGGCGGGGGAGGGGGCGTATGCGACACACCGGTTCCGGTGATGGGCGACCGCGCCGACGGTGCACGGCACCGGCTCGGCCGGGCTGACGGCGGCCCTTGCCCGTGCGCCCCCTGGCCGTTGCCGCCGCCCTGCTGCTGTACGGGTTGCTGAGCGCCCCGGCGCCGCCGGCGCCCGGCATGGTGGAGGCGGTGGTCGGGGGGCTGCTGCTCGTCGCGGCGGGATGGCACCGGCCGCTGGCGGTGGCGTGCGGGGCCGCCCTCCTGCGGCCGCGGCCGGCCCTGTGGGAGGCGGCGGGGGTGCTGGCGTTCGCGGCGCTGCTGTGGCCGCCGCTGCTGCGGGGGCTGGCGCAGGGGTGGGACCTGCGGCAGGTCGCCCGCGACGTGGTGCCGTTGCTGTTCCTCTTTCTTCCCGTCGTCCTGGTTCCGTTGCTGCGCCCGGCCGGCGCGGCGGCGGTGCGCTGGCTGGCCGGCGGGCTGGCGGCGGCGGGGGTGCTGTTCACCGTGCGCTGGTGGGACGAGATGGGGTGGGGCTTCGGTGCGGTTGGCACGCGGGCCATGCCGGAGGGTGCCCATTACGTCCTCAACGCCCCGTCGGTCCTGTTCGCCGCCATCCTGCTGCCGGCGGTGGCGACGGGATGGCTGGTGCGCGGGGGGATGCTGCGCCGGCTGGCTGCCCCCGTCCTTCTGGCCGGGGGAGCCCTGTGCCTGGCCGCGCTGGCCGGGGCGGTGCACCGCATGGCCCTCGGCCTGGCAGCGGTGGCGTTATGGGGGGTGATGCTGTGGTGGGGGCGGCGGGCGCCGTGGACGGTGGGGGGGCTGCTGGCCGTGGCCGCCGGCCTGGCGTGGGGGCTCGACGGCCCGGTCTTCGGCGCCATCGATCAGGTGGTGGAGAAAAGCCGCTCCGCCGGCCTCAACGCCCGGGGCGCCGAAGCCGTGGCGGTGCTGGAGCGCGTTGCCGATGACCCGGTGGCGCTGCTGGTCGGGGAAGGGTGGGGGGCCTTGCTGGCCAACCCGGCCGTGGGCGGCTGGCGGGTCGCGTACACGCACACGCTCGTCTCCTACACTCTGTTCAAGGCCGGGCTGCTCGGTCTGCTCGGTCTGCTCGCCTGGCTGATCGGTCTGGTGCCGGCCGCCCGGCGCCTGCTGCGCACCGATCCGATCCTGGCCGCTGCCATCCTGCCTCCCCTGGCCGTATCTCTCGGCCTTCACACCAGCTTCAAGTATCTGGACTGCGGGTTGCTGGTGACGCTCATGATTTTGTCGTCATCGAAGGACGATCCATCCGGGCACCTGGAATGACTGGCGGTCTCTCGACGCGCAATGCATACTTTCGTGCTCAACCGCAGCGCTCCGGAGACCGGCCGTGTCGGCGCGTCCGTCCATCCTGTTCGTCAACCGCGTCTTCCCGCCCGACCGCGGCGCCACCGGGCGCTGCCTGTCCGATCTGGCTGGCCGCATGGCGGCGGCGGGCTGGCGGGTCGGGGTGCTGGCCGATGGTGACGGGCCGGCCGCGGCGCCTCCCGGCGTCACGGTGGTTCGCACCGGCGGCGGCGGCTGTCGTCCGGGCGCGGCGGGCTATGCCGCGGCGCTGGCGCGCCTGGTGGCGCGCGGGCTGACCCTGCCGCGCCATGACGTGGTGGTCACCATGACCGATCCGCCGCTGCTGGCCCTGGCCGGGCCGATCCTGGCGGCACGCCACCGTGCGGCGGCGATTCACTGGTGCCACGACGTCTTTCCCGCGCTGTTTCCGGTGGTTGGCATCCACCTGCCGCGTCCGGTGCGGGGGGTGTTGGATTCGGCCATGGTCCGCGCCCTTCGCCGGCACGATGCGGTCGTCGCCATCGGGCGCTGCATGGAGGCCCGGCTGAAGGCCCTGGGCGTGCCGGAGGACCGCCTGTCGGTCATCCCCAACTGGGCCGATCCGTCCGTCCGTCCGCTGCCGCGCGCGGGAAACCCCTTGCGCGAACGCCTGGCGCTGGGCGACCGCTTCACCGTCGCATACTGCGGCAACGTCGGGCTGGCGCATCCGTTGGGCGCCCTGTTCGACGCCGCGCGCCGGGAACCCGATACGGCGTTCCTGCTGGTCGGCGACGGACGCGGCTATCCCCCTGACGGGGATGCACCGGACCGTCCGTCCAACCTGCACCGGCTGCCTTTCCAGCCCGCCGAACGCCTGTCGCAGACGCTGGCCGCGGCCGATCTCCACGTGGCGACCATGGATCGCCGCGCGCAGGGGCTTCTGGTGCCGTGCAAGGTCGCCACCGTTCTGGCTGCCGGCCGTCCCTGCCTGTTCCTCGGGCCCGCCGGCAGCGAGGCGGCGCGCGTGGTGGTGGCGGCCGGCTGCGGCGCCGTGCTGGATCCGGACGACGGGGCCGCCCTGGCCGGGGCGGTGCGCCGGTTCGCGACGGATGCGAACCTGGCCGCCCGCTGCAGTGAACGGGCTCTGGCCGCTGCGGGGTGCCGGACCGCCGATCACGCGGCCGTCCGATTCCGTGCGCTGGCCGAGGCGGTGCGCCGCCCGAAGCCGTCCGTCGCTTATGGAGAGGCCCCCCATGGCTGACTGGACCCGGGATGGATTGGCGCGCACCGCGCCGGGGGATGACGCGGGCCGGACCGCCGGTGCGGAGGAATTGCGGCTGCTGGTGCGCGCGCTGGCCGTCGGCTGGCGTGCGGTGCTGGGCGGATCCGCCGTTTCCGTGATCCTTGCCCTGGCGTGGCTGAACCTGACGGTGCCCCAGCACACCGCCGCGGCGGTCGTCGGTCCGACGGCGCGCACCGGCATCGCCGCCATGGGAACCCGGGTGCCGGTGTCCGGTATCGACGCCGCGGGTCTGGCCGAACCGGGATCGGGTGACGAGACGCTGTCGGACTTCGCACGCTTCCTGGAGTTGTTGACGGCTCCCGCCATCGCCGAACGTCTGCTGGCCGATCCGGAGGTGGCGCGCCGCCTGTTTCCCGAACGCTGGGACGTGGAGACCGGACGCTGGCAGGCCGCCGTCGGCGTCGCGCCGGCGCTCAAACGCGCCCTGCTGGCGCTTGCCGGCCGGGAGGATTGGGTGGAGCCCGATCCGGTCGTGGCCTCCCGGCACCTCCGCCGCATGGTCACCGCCGACCGTGTCGAAGGCGGGCCGATGCGCCGCATCGCCCTGCGCCACCGGGATCGCGCCTTTGCTCTCACCCTGCTGGAACGGCTGGTCGGCGCCGCCGATGCCCATCTGCGGGCCGAGGCGGCACGCCGCGCCACCGCCCAGATCGCCCACCTGGATCAGCTCATCCGAACGGTTTCCCTGCTGGAGCACCGCGAGGCGCTCAACGCCCTGAAGGCCGACCAGCAGCGCGTGGTGTTGCTGATCGAAAGCGGGCTTCCCTACGCCGCCGACACCATCGCGCCGGCCAGCGCCGCCCGCCTGCCCGACTGGCCCGACCCGCCGCTGGTGCTGGCGGCGGCCCTGGTGGCCGGCGCGGTGCTCGGCGCCATGCTGGCGGCGGCGTGGACCGCCCTGACGCGGGCGGGCCGACAGCCGTGAACGCCGCCGTGCCGGCCGGATCCATACCGGTCAGCGTCATCGTCATGACCCGCAACGAGGCGGTGAACCTGCCCGCCTGCCTGGCGCCGCTGCGCCCCTTTGCCCGTGTGTTCGTGGTCGATTCCGCCAGCAGCGACGGCACGCCCGACATCGCCGCAGCGTGGGGTGCCGTCGTCGTCCCGTTCCACTGGGACGGTGGCTACCCGCGAAAGAAGCAGTGGTGTCTGGATCGGCTGCCGTTCACCCACGACTGGGTGCTATTCGTCGATGCCGACGAGCGGCTGACCCCCGGCCTGGTGGCGGAGATCGCCGCCCTCATGGCGGCGGGGCCGCGCCACGCCGGCTACTTCATCGACGGCCGGCCGGTCTTTCTCGGCCGGCCATTGCGCCATGGCGCCGGTACCCGCAAGCTGGCGCTGATCGATCGCCGCCGGGCCGCCTTTCCCGCGGTGGACGACCTGGACGTCGCCGCCATGTGGGAGGTGGAGGGCCATTACCAGCCCCGGGTGGCCGGCACGACCGGGCGCCTGCGCGGCGTCCTGTGGCATGCCGACGACAAGCCCCTGTCGGCTTGGTTCGACCGGCACAACCGCTATTCCGACTGGGAAGCGGCGCTGCGGTCCGACGGCCGGATGGCGGCCCTGGCGGGGGCCTCCGAAACCGGCGTGCGCCGTGTCCTGAAACGCCTGTTCGACCGGCTGCCGCTGCGGCCGGCGGCGGTCTTCCTCCACGCCTACGTGCTGCGCCTGGGCCTGCTGGACGGCGTGGCGGGCCTGCACCACGCGCTGGCCCGCGCCTTCTATTATTGGCAGGTGGACGTGAAGATGCGGGAGCGGCGAACGAAGGGGGTCAGTCCGCCGCCACCTCCAGCAGCACCGTGTCCCGCGCCTCGCCACCCAGCGCCTTGACCAGATCGAAGGTGCGCTTGCGCACAGACGGGTCGGGGATGCGGTAATAGGCGCGCACCAGTTCCAGCGTTTCGCGCCGGGCCATGGATTCGAACTCATCCGTCTCCGTCGGGGCCGGTGGAATGTCCGCGGGCTGGTCACCGCTCGGCATGTCGTCGAAGAAGAAGCTCACCGGCACGTTCAGCACCTGCGCCAGATTGAAGAGGCGGCTGGCGCTGATGCGATTCGATCCGCGCTCGTACTTCTGAAGCTGCTGGAAGGTGATTCCCACCGCCTCGCCCAGCTTCTCCTGGCTGAGGCCGAGCAGGGTGCGGCGCAGACGCAGACGGGCGCCGACATGGATGTCGATGGGGTTCGGCCCCTCCCCCCGGCGGGACAGGGTGTGGGCGGGGGGAAGTTTCGGCTTCGAAGCGGTCATGACGGCCCTCGGGCGGTGGCGCGCCGGTGCGGTGCGCGGCGGTCCGGAAAACAAACTGAGCCCAATATTTGATACAACTTTATGGTAGGCTCAACGCTTTTCTTCGCGGGTACCGCGCAGTTCATTAGAAACGCAACGAAATTCCAGCGCCGGTGTAACGTAGTTTCTCATACAGGGGTGCCATGGTGCGCCGCAGGGCCAGGGATGCGCACTGAGCGATCACTATGCCCGCACACGCGGCAGGGCCAAGGCCCATCACCTCCCGGCGGATGGTCGTCTGGTCGGCACGGCCATCTGCGGGGCGACGCTGCGACAAGCCGCCGCCGGCAAAGGCGCACACCGCGAACGGCAGTCGGACGACTCGGGATGCCCGCGCCAGGACGCCGACCGTGAAGGCGTAATCAGCGCCGATGGCGTATCGCGGTTGGTAGCGCAACCCTTCCAGCAGAGAGCGGCGGTACACCATGGCCTGGTGGTGGGTGAACATGCCATAGAAGGCCAGGCGGTGAGAGCGTGCCGGCTTGCGCATCCACCGCCCGTCGGTGCCGCGCTCCAGCGAATCGCCATAGAGGAAGTCGGCGTCCGGGCAGGCGGTCAGCGCCGCCGCCAGGCGTGCCAGCGTGTCCGGGCCGGCCAGCGTGTCGCCGGCGTTGAGGAAAAGCAGCCAGCGGCCCCGCGCCCGCTCCAGACCGGCGTTCATGCCATCATACGGCCCGCCGTCGGGGGCGGAGCGCCACCACGCGGGTTCGTCCGCCCGGGCGGCCAGCCAATCGGCGGTACCGTCGCGCGAGCCTCCGTCGACCACCAGCCATTCGAACCCGCGCCAGCCCTGGGCGCACAGGGAGGCGTGGGTGGCCAGCAGGCCGGGCAGATCGTCGCGCACCACGGTGACGACCGACAGCAGCGGCGCGGTCATCGCCCGACCACCGCGATCGATGCGGCGATCAGCGCCAGGTTGCCGAGCACCGGTCCGATGTCCCTGGCGAAGCCCATCAGCTCGAACGGCTTGGGGTCGCGCGGCACCACCAGGGTGGAGCCGGGCGGCACCATGGCGGGCTCGTGGTTCCAGAAGGACAGGGACAGGGGGCGGGCCGTGCCGTTGGGCAGGATCAGGAAGATGCGGTCCTCGTCGGCGGACCGGCTCGGACCGCCGGCCTCGCGCAGGTAGGTCGCCGCCTCCTTGCCCTCCACGAACTGCAACGTGGCGGGGGCAAGGACTTCGCCGGTGACGGCGACCGTCAACGGGCGCTTGGGAATGTGGATGCGGTCGTCCGCTTCCAGCAGCGGGTCCAGCTCCGGCCGCTCGCGCAGAATCGTGGGGTCGGCCTCGATGACGATGCGGCCCGGCGGGTCCACCCCGCGCAGCATCGCCGCGAAGCGCCGGGCCTCCGCCAGATCGCCGGGTTTGACATCGCTGCCGGTCTTTTCGATGCGCAGAGCCTCCGCCTCGAGCGCCCGCGCCTGAGCGTCCAGTTCCTCCTTCTGCCGCCGCCGTTCGCTGTCGCGGGTGAAGACGGTGCCGTAGGGATAGGCATCCTCCGTCAGCCCGCCGGCCCGCGCGATCAGCGACGACAGCCGCTCTCCCCGTCCGACGTCATAGGTGCCGGGGCGCCGCACCGCACCCGCGATGGTCACCGCGCGTGCCTCCAGCAGCGGCGGGCGGGGATTGACCCGGACGGCGTCGCCCGGGCGCAGGCGCACCGTGGCGGCCTCGGGCCGGCGCAGGTCCACGGTCCGACGTGCGCCGCCGGCCGACGCCGGGGTCACCTCGACGCTGCCGGGATCGGCGGCCGGCGTGGTGCCGCCCGCCGCCGCCAGCACCGCGTCGAGCGGCGCCCCGTCGGCCACCGGGTAGGCGCCGGGGCGCAGCACCGCCCCGCGCACGGCCACCGTGCGCTCCGCCATCATGGCCGCCAGGGACTCATCGGGTGCGGCGCCGGTGCCGGCGTCGTCGGCCGGAACGGCGGACCCGGCGGCATCGCTGCCGGCCACCGCCGCACGCACGCGTGCCTCATCGAACAGGTGCACGCGGTCGTGGACCTGCAGGCGGCGGTCGGCCCGGCCCGCCGCCACTTCGTGCGGTGCGAAGGGCAGGCGGGTGACGGCCAGCGTCCGGGGATCAAACCGCTCGATGATCCCCAGAAGGGGGTAGACGCCGGGGAGCAGGGCGTCGGCCGTCAGCAGGGCCCGCAGCGTGCCGGCGCGCGACAGCGGCACCGCGCCGGGGCGACGTACGGGACCGAGCAGTTCGACCAGCGGCTCGTCGCGATCCACCACGTCGCCGGGCTGTGCGCCCGGCCAGCCCGCCGCACCGCCTTCGCCGGCGTTGCGGGCCAGCGCATCGGTCGCCGTTCCCCGGGCCCGGGGGTAGAAGCCGGGGCGGGGCACGCCGCTGCGCAGCAGCACCGCGTGCTCCAGCGCGAAGACGAGCAGGTCGGGCACGTCGTCGAACAGAGGCGGGCAGGGGGCGGGCGCCCCGCTGAAGTCCGCCGCCGCCCGCGCCGCCGGCCCGCGGGCCAGCGGTCCCCCGGGGTCCGCGGCCAGCACGCGGGCCAGCACCTCCAGCCCGGCGCAGGACTCGGACGGGGCGGCCCGCTCGCCGCGCAGCAGGCGCAGCACCGGTTCGGAGGTCAGGAAATCCACGTCGCGGACGCCCAGCACGATCAGGCTGTCGCCGTCCGCCACGGGCCGATCGTCGCGTCCCGCCAGCACCGCCGCCAGGTCGACCGGGCGCAGCACGCGCGCTCGCGTCCCCGGATCGGTGGTGGCCAGGGCGGCGAAGGGCTCGTAGGTCTGCGGGGCCAGTGCCGCGGTATCGACGAGCCCGCCCAGCGTCGGCGCGGCGGCCAGGGAGCGTGGTCCCGGCCGCAGGACGTTGCCCCGCAGATGCACCAGCCCCCGGCGGTCTTCCCGGCGCGGCGTCAGCAACAGCAGATCGCCGTTGCCGAACAGGGGGATGTGCGCCCGCTCGGCCGGCACCTCCTGCGCCGTCTCCGTGCCGTCGGGGCCGATGGACAGGCGCAGGGCGCGCTGCACCGCCGGACCGCGCAGAGGCATGCCGGCCAGCCCGGCCAGTTCGGTCAGCGAGAGGGACGGCCGGTCGGGACGCAGCTCGAAGATGGCGGGTCGCAGGACGTCGCCGGCCACCGCCACCGTCGGGCCCAGCGTCGGCACGATCAGGCGATCGCCATCGCTCAGCCGCTCGTCGCCGCCGGTATGCGACGCGCCCAGATCGTAGAGGTCGATGACGCGGCCCTCGCCGCCCGGTCGCACCAGGCGGATCTGCCGCAGCGATCCCATCCGCCGCACGCCGCCGGCGACGATCAGTGCATCCAGCACGCCGGCAAAGGCGCTGACCTCGTGCAGGCCGGGCCGCTCCACCTCGCCGACCACCAGGACGCCGATGCGCCGCACCTCGGCCAGCGACACCCATACCGCCGCGTCGGCGTAAAGGGCGGAGGCGAGGGAGGCCAGAGCCGTGCGCAGATCCGCCAGGGTGCGGCCGGCGGCGGTGACGGGCGGCAGCGACTCGACCAGCAGAAGCCCTTCGCTGTCGACCGCATACCGTCGGGCGGAGCGGGCGTCGCCGCGCAGCATCACCGTCAGCACGTCGCCGGGACCGATGCGGTAATCGTCCCGCACCGCGCCGACCGCGGCACGGTCGCGGACCTCCGCCGCGTTGGCAAACAGGTCGTAGCCGTGCATGGTCAGCGGGACGCCCGCCCGTTCGGCGTAGGCCCGTTCCAGCGGCGAAGGGGCGGGCGTCGCGGCATGGGACGGCGCTTGCCCCGGCTCGGCAGCCGGTACGGCGTTCATCCACAGGACCAGCGCCGCCACCGGCGCCAACCGGGCGATTATCCTCCACACAACAGACAGCATAAGATGTCGAACCTGACCATGGTTCCCGCTATCCGAACTTGTCCGGCGGGATGCCCATACATTCGAATGTATTTCGATCGAACGCAAGGTCCGGAATCATGACGGACCTGCGCGGGCGACGGGCGCGCTTCGGCGCGGGAGGCGGTATCATTGCACCGGGCAAGAACCGGACGACTCCCGCCATGGCGCGCATCATCGTGATCGACGACGACCAAACCACCCTCGCGGTGGCCCGCACGCTGCTGGAGCGGCTGGGGCACTCCGTCGTCGCCGTCGGCAGCGGGACCGAGGGCGTGACCGTTTATCTGGAGCAGGGAGCCGACCTGGTGCTGACCGACATCTTCATGCCCGACCAGGACGGGCTGGAAACCATGCGCCGCCTGAAAAGCCTGGCACCCGGTGTGCCGGTGGTGTGCATGTCCGCTGGACCGTCGCGGCTGTCGGACACCACGCAGGTGCGAGACACCATGCTGCGCTTCGCGCAGGAAGCCGGAGCCGACGCGTCTTTGACGAAGCCCCTGGACGCCGGCGCCCTGAAGCGTGTGGTCGACGCCGTTCTGGCGGGGCGGCCGGCATGATCGTCGTCCACAGCGCGGCGCACCGCGCCCAGGAAGGCCGGGCGGAGTTGAACGATGGTCAGCTCGTCCCCTGCTATGAGAAGCCGGCGCGTGCGGAGATCGTCCTGGCGCGCGTCGGGGCTGCCGGCCCGGGGCCGGTGGTGGAGCCCGACGCGCACGGCGAGGCGCCGCTGGCCCGCGTCCACGACCCGGCCTATCTGGCGTTCCTGAAAGCGGCCTGGCACGAATGGGTGGCGGAGCACGGCGACCGTGACGCCCTGCCGCTGAACTGGGTGGCGCCGGGCATGCACCGGCGCGTCGTACCCGATTCCATCGACGGGAAGCTCGGCTACTACTCCTTCGACGCGGGCACCCCGATCACTGCGGGCACCTGGCGCGCGGCGACCGCCGGCGCCGACTGCGCCCTGACCGCCGCGGCCCGCGTCGCCGCCGGCGAGCGCGCGGCCTTCGCGCTGGTCCGCCCGCCGGGCCACCACGCCGGCCACGCCTTCTACGGCGGCTACTGCTTCCTCAACAACGCCGCCATTGCGGCGCAGGCCCTGCGCGACGGCGGTGCGGCGCGCGTCGCCGTCCTGGACGTGGACTATCACCACGGCAACGGCACGCAGGAGATCTTCTGGCACCGTGACGACGTGCTGTTCCTGTCGCTGCACGCCGACCCGCGCCAGGAGTTCCCCTATTTCAGCGGCCACGCCGACGAGGTGGGGGAGGGGCCGGGGACCGGCTTCACGGTGAACCTCCCGCTGCCGTGGGGGACGGACTGGACCGCCTACGCCGCCGCGCTGGCGACGGCCACCGCCCGCATCGCGGCGTTCGCGCCCGACGTGCTGGTGGTGTCGCTGGGCGCCGACACCTTCGTGGGCGACCCCATTTCGCGCTTCCGCCTGCAATCGGACGATTTCCGGCGCATGGGGGCGGCCCTGGCCGCCGCCGGCCTGCCCACCGTCTTCGTCCTGGAGGGCGGCTATGCCGTCGACGACCTGGGCGTCAACGTCGTCAACGTGCTGACCGGCTTCGAAGGGGACTGAGCGCCGTATCACACGTCGATGGCGTCGGCGTCGACGAAGCGGGCGTGTTCCTGGATGTAGCGGAAGCGCAGTTCCGGGCGGCGGCCCATCAGGCTCTCCACCAGGCCGCGGGTGCGGTCGGCGTCGTCCTGTTCCTCGGGGTCGGCGGCGTTGGGCACCACGACGCGCAGCAGGGTGCGCTTGGCCGGGTCCATGGTGGTGTCGCGCAACTGGGCCGGCATCATCTCGCCCAGGCCCTTGAAGCGGCTGATCTCCACCTTGCGGCCCTTGAACAGCTTGGCGGTCAGCTCCTCCCGGTGGGCATCGTCGCGGGCATAGACCGACTTGGCGCCGGCGCTGATCCGGTAGAGCGGCGGCATGGCCAGATACAGGTGGCCCTGCTGGATGAGCGACGGCATCTCGCGGTAGAAGAAGGTCATCAGCAGCGACGCGATGTGGGCGCCGTCCACATCGGCATCGGTCATGATGATGACCCGCTCGTAGCGCAGCCGGTCGACCGAGAATTCCTTGCCGGCGCCACAGCCCAGCGCCTGGACCAGGTCGTTCAGCTCCTGGTTCGCCTTCATCTTGTCCGACGAGGCGCTGGCGACGTTGAGGATCTTGCCGCGCAGCGGCAGGATGGCCTGGGTTTCCCGGTTGCGCGCCTGCTTGGCCGAACCGCCCGCCGAGTCGCCCTCCACCAGGAAAATCTCGGTGCCCTCGGGGCTGTTGCGCGAACAATCCGCCAGCTTGCCCGGCAGGCGCAGCCGCCGCGTCGCGCTCTTGCGCGCCATCTCCTTGCTCTGGCGGCGTCGGGCCCGTTCCTCGGCCTTCTCGATCAGACGGTCCAGCAGCGCCCTGGAGGAGGACGGGTCGCCCGACAGCCAGTGGTCGAAGTGGTCCTTGACCGCCGCTTCCACCAGGCGCTGCGCCTCCGGTGTCGCCAGCTTGTCCTTGGTCTGGCCCTGGAACTGGGGTTCGCGGATGAACACCGACAACAGGACGCAGGCGTCGCCGATCACGTCCTCCGCCGCGATCTGGCCGGCGCGCTTGGTGTTCGTCAGCTCGCCATAGCCCTTGAGGCCGCGCAGCAGGGCGGCCCGCAGACCGGCCTCGTGGGTGCCGCCCTGGGGGGTGGGCACGGTGTTGCAGTAGGTGTGGGAAAAGCCGTCCTCGTCCTCCGGCCAGGCCACCGCCCACTCCACCCGGCCCTGGCCGCCGGGGAACTCCGCCTGCCCGGCGAAGGGTCCGGGGGTCAGGGTGCGGCGCTGCTTCAGTGCCCCGTGCAGATAGTCGAGCAGGCCTCCGGGGAAGTGCAACGTCTCCGCGGCGGGGGTGGTGGCCTCCGGACTCAGCAGTTCGGGGTCGCAGCTCCAGCGGATCTCGACGCCCCGGAAGAGATAGGCCTTGGAGCGCGCCATGCGGTACAGCCGGTGCGGCTCGAACCGGGCGGCCTCGCCGAAGATTTCCGGGTCGGGGTGGAAGCGCACGGTGGTGCCGCGGCGGTTGCCGGTGCCCTGGCGCGCCGGCGGCCCCTGGGGGACGCCGCGGCTGTAGGTCTGGACATAGAGCTGGCGGTCGCGGGCGACCTCCACCACCAGCCGGTCGGACAGGGCGTTGACCACCGACAGGCCGACGCCGTGCAGGCCGCCCGACGTCTGGTAGACCTTGTTGGAGAACTTGCCGCCGGAATGCAGGGTGGTGAGAATCACCTCCAGCGCCGACGTCCCCGGGTACTTGGGGTGGTCGTCGACGGGGATGCCGCGCCCGTTGTCGCGCACCGTCACCGTGCCGTCGGCGGCCAGTTCCAGGTCGATGCGCGAGGCATGCCCGGCCACCGCCTCGTCCATGGCGTTGTCCAGCACCTCGGCCACCAGATGGTGCAGGGCCCGGTCGTCGGTGCCGCCGATGTACATGCCCGGCCGGCGGCGCACCGGCTCCAGCCCCTCCAGAACCTCGATGTCCTGCGCGGAGTAGCTGTCGGCCTTGCGGGCCGTGTTCTCGAAAAGGTCGCTCATGGCGGCCAATATAGGAATTTCGTCAGGGGTGCGCAAGCGTATGCTGTGGCCGCACAATGGGCCGTGCACAAGATTTTGTTCGCACAAGAAACCACTGAGGGCGGAGGAGTGTGATGAGCGACGCCATGCCGGGTGAGGCCGAGCCGGCAGGCCTGAGCGACGGGCCGGCGTTGCGGGCCATAGCCATGCCGGGCGACACCAACCCCAACGGCGACATCTTCGGCGGCTGGCTGCTGGCGCAAATGGACCTGGCCGGCGGCGTGGTGGCGGTGCGGCGCGCCCGCGGCCGGGTCGCCACGGTGGGGATCGAGGCGATGACCTTCCACAAGCCGGTCTATGTGGGCGATGAGGTGAGCTGCTTTGCGACCGTGGAGCGGGTGGGCCGCACGTCCATGCGCGTGCGCATCGACACCTGGGTGCGCCGGTTCCTGACCGGCGAAACGGTCCGGGTGACCGAGGGGGTGTTCACCTATGTCGCCATAGCCGACGACGGCCACCCCCGTCCGGTGCCGCCTGCGCAATGACCGCGGCCCCGCCCGGTGGCCGGCACCGGGCGGGGTGCCCGGCGTTACTGCGGGGCCGGCGGGGGCGTGGTCGCCGGCCCGCCCATGGCGGGATCATCCGCCGGCGGGGTGGTGGTCATGGGCTGTTCGGCCATCGACGGATCGTCGGCCGGCGCCGGCGCCTCGGCCACCTGGTTGTCGCACGCGGCGACACCGAGAAGGACGGCCGGCAGGGCGGCCAGCCAGAACCTGCTGCGCATCGTGTCTCTCCACCTTGTGATCCCGGACGCCGCGGCCCCGGACTCGGGGCGCGGTCGGAAGGCGGAACACCGGGGAGCACGACGCTATTCCCCGGCCCCGCCGGCGCATTCGGGCGGGAGGGGTTCTCCGATGGTCGTAGTGTGGCGGCGGGAACCCACTGGCACCTGTTCGTCCGGACAGGCCCCGTTTCCGTTTGACCGCCGGAGTCGGCCGTGATTCCATCGCGATCATGACGATGGTCGATCACATCACCGGCGCGGTGACCCGCGCCCTGCGCAACGCCCTTCGGCAGGTCATCGGGCCCGCCATCGGCGCCTGCGTCGTTGCGTACTTCGTCTATTACGCGGTTCAGGGCGACCGCGGCCTGATCGCGCTCAAGCACCTGCAGGGCGAGATCGCCACCGCCGAGCGCGTCCTGGACGAGGTGCGCAGCGAGCGCCAGCTCATGGAAAAGCGCGCCAGCCTGCTGCGCACCGATCATCTCGACCTGGACATGCTGGACGAGCGGGCGCGCTCCATGCTGAACCTGACGCATCCCAACGAAGTGGTGCTGCCCCGCACGCCGCTTCCCGATGCGGTGGAACCGCACCTGCCGGCGCCGCATGAGGGGATCACCGCGGCGCGCTGATCGGCCCTTCCGTCCCCGCCCACCCTTCGTCATAGCACCGGGCTTCACCGTGGCCGGCGCCCCGGCGGGGTGCTACGCTGCCGTCATGTGATGTCCGACGTTGGTCCCTGCACCGTGCCGGTGCCGTGCAACGGACCGCGTCCATCCGCTGTTGTCCGCTTGCCGGCCCGTGCACCTGCCGCCGTCGGCGCCGCGTCGGCCCGCCCGATACCGTGACCCGCTTCACAACCGGAACCACAATCCAAGCCGGAGGAACGATCACAAAGCACCGTTCGGACCCGCCGGCGGGCGCGGTTTATTGCTTTGTTCAGCCGATTGTTTTCCGAATGTCACCCGCTGCAGCGCTGGCGCGGCGGGAAGCGCTCCCAAATCAGCGGTTTAACCAGAAGTGAGTTAACGGCACTTTTTTCAAGTGAAATCAATTGGTTGGAGTTGCCGCCCTTGCCCGGACGGGACTTGGGCGCTATGAATACCACCAACGACCGGTAGCACCCGGCAGGTGACCGCCGGTCCCGTCAAGCCAGGGGAGGACACATGGCTGCGCCACGACGCCGTACTAAGGCGCCTTCCGACACCGTTTCGTCGAACACGGCCCCGCAGGCCTCGCCCGAGGAACTGCTGCGTTATTACCGTGACATGCTCCTGATCCGCCGGTTCGAGGAGAAGTCCGGCCAGCTCTACGGCATGGGCCTGATCGGCGGCTTCTGCCACCTCTACATCGGCCAGGAGGCCGTGGTGGTGGGCATCCAGGCCGCGCTGAAGGACGGCGACAGCGTCATCACCAGCTACCGCGACCACGGCCATATGCTGGCCTGCGGCATGGACCCCAAGGGCGTCATGGCGGAGCTGACGGGGCGGCGCGGCGGCTACTCCAAGGGCAAGGGCGGCTCGATGCACATGTTCAGCCGCGAGAAGGCGTTCTTCGGCGGCCACGGCATCGTCGGCGCCCAGGTGCCGCTGGGCACCGGCCTCGCCTTCGCCCACAAGTACTCCGGCGACGGGGGTGTGTGCACCTGCTACCTCGGTGACGGCGCCGTCAACCAGGGCCAGGTGTACGAGAGCTTCAACATGGCGGCGCTGTGGAAGCTGCCCGTCATCTACATCATCGAGAACAACAAGTACGCCATGGGCACCGCGCAGGAGCGGGCCTCCGCCGGCGAGCTGCACCAGCGCGGCGCCTCCTACGGCATTCCCGGCCACCAGGTCAACGGCATGAACGTGCTGGACGTGAAGGCCGCCGCCGACGAATGGGTCCCCTGGGTGCGCGAGGGCAACGGCCCCGTCATTCTGGAGCTGAAGACCTACCGCTACCGCGGCCACTCCATGTCCGACCCCGCCAAGTACCGGACGAAGGAAGAGGTCGAGAAGATGCGGACCGAGTCCGATCCCATCGACCAGATGAAGAAGCTCCTGCTCGACAGCGGCATCGCCGACGAGGACAAGCTGAAGGAGATCGACCGCGAGGTGAAGGCGGTGGTGTCCGAGGCGGCCGAGTTCGCCCAGCAGAGTCCGGAGCCGGATCCGTCCGAGCTGTGGACGGACGTCCTCATCGAAAGCTGACGTGAACCCATTGGCGGAGCTGCGGCGGTGCGCCGGGGACCGAACGCGTCCCGTGGCCGCCCGCGCGGACGGAGGGAAGGTATGCCGATCGAAGTGCTGATGCCGGCGCTGTCGCCCACCATGACCGAGGGCAAGCTGGCGAAGTGGCTGAAGAAGGAAGGCGACGCGGTCAAGTCCGGCGACGTGCTGGCCGAGATCGAGACCGACAAGGCCACCATGGAGGTGGAGGCGGTGGATGAAGGCCGCGTCGGCAAGCTGCTGGTGGCCGAGGGCACCGACAACGTCGCGGTGAACACCCCCATCGCCATCCTCCTGGAGGAGGGCGAGAGCGAGGTGACCAACCTCTCCACGGCGGAGGAGAGCACGCCCAAAACCGCCGCCCGGCCGGCCGTGCAGGGCGAGGCACCGGCCGCCTCCACTCTGCCCGCCGCGGCGGATGCCGGGGGGCCGGCGGCGCCGCCGCCGTCGGAGGAGGACCGCTTCTTCGACCGGACCGTGAAGAAGACCGTGCGCGAAGCCCTGCGCGACGCCATGGCCGAGGAGATGCGGCGCGACCCCAAGGTCTTCCTGATGGGCGAGGAGGTCGCGCAGTACCAGGGCGCCTACAAGGTCTCGCAGAACCTGTTGCAGGAGTTCGGGCCCGAGCGCGTCATCGACACGCCCATCACCGAGCACGGCTTCGCCGGCCTGGGTGTCGGCGCGGCCTTCAAGGGGCTGCGGCCGATCGTCGAGTTCATGACCTTCAACTTCGCCATGCAGGCGATCGACCAGATCATCAACTCCGCGGCCAAGACCCTGTACATGTCCGGCGGGCAGATGGGCTGTCCCATCGTGTTCCGCGGCCCGAACGGTGCCGCCGCCCGTGTGGCCGCCCAGCACTCCCAGGACTACGCGTCCTGGTACGCCCACTGCCCGGGCCTGAAGGTGGTGGCGCCCTATTCGGCCTCGGACTTCAAGGGGCTGATGAAGGCCGCCATCCGCGACCCGAACCCGGTGATCTTCCTGGAGAACGAGATCCTCTACGGCCACAGCTTCGACGTGCCGGAGAGCGAGGACTTCATCGTTCCCATCGGGCGCGCCAAGGTCCTGCGCCGGGGCCGTGACGTGACCATCGTCGCCTACTCGCTGATGGTCGCCCACGCGCTGGCGGCGGCCGAGACGCTGGCCGGCGAGGGCATCGAGGCGGAGGTCATCGACCTGCGCACCATCCGCCCGCTGGACGTCCACACCATCGTGGAGAGCGTGAAGAAGACCAATCGGCTGGTGAGCGTCGAAGAGGGCTGGCCGGTGTGCGGCATCGGCTCCGAACTGGCGGCGCTGATGATGGAACACGCCTTCGACCACCTGGACGCGCCGGTGGTGCGCGTGCACGGCGTCGACGTGCCGATGCCCTACGCCGCCAACCTGGAAAAGCTCGCTCTGCCGCAGCCCGAGAACATCGTGGCCGCGGCGAAGCAGGTCTGCTACCGCTGAGGAGGAGGGCGCCATGACCATTCCGATCCTGATGCCCGCCCTCTCGCCCACCATGACCGAGGGCAACCTCGCCAAGTGGCTGAAGAAGGAAGGCGACGAGGTCAAGGCCGGCGACGTGCTGGCCGAGATCGAGACCGACAAGGCCACCATGGAGGTGGAGGCGGTCGACGAGGGCCGTCTGGGCAAGATCCTCGTCGAAGGCGGCTCCCAGGGCGTCGCCGTCAACACCCCCATCGCCATCCTGCTGGAGGAAGGCGAGGACGAAAGTGCGCTGAGCGCCGCCGCGTCCGGCGGTGCCGCCTCGGCGGCTCCGGCCGCTCCGGCGCCGCAGGCCGCCCCGGCCCCGGCCCCGGCGGAGGCGCCCAAGGCGGCTGCGGCTCCGGCCGCCGCGTCGGCGTCCGCGCCGGGCGGGCGTGTGTTCGCCAGCCCGCTGGCCCGCCGCCTGGCCGGACAGGCCGGGCTCGACCTGGCGGCCATCAAGGGCACCGGCCCCAACGGCCGCATCGTCAAGGCCGACGTGGAGGCCGCGAAGGCGGCGCCGCGCCCGGCCGCCGCCGCGGCTCCCGCCGCTGCGTCCGCTGCGGCCGCGCAGGCCGCCCCCGCGACCGCGGCGGCCCCGGCGGCCAAGCTGTCCGCCGGCATCGACGCGAAGTCCTACTCGGACAAGCTGGGCATGCGCTACAAGGCGGTGCCCAACAGCTCCATGCGCAAGACGATCGCGCGCCGCCTGACCGAGGGGCAGCAGACGATCCCGCAGTACCATCTGACCGTGGACTGCCAGATCGATGCGCTGCTGAAGGTGCGTGCCGAGCTGAACGGGCGCTCCGACTCCTACAAGCTGTCGGTCAACGACTTCATCATCCGGGCCTCCGCCCTGGCGCTGAAGAAGATGCCCGCGCTGAACGCCGCCTGGACCGACGACGCGATGCTTCAGTACGAGAGCGTCGACGTCTCGGTGGCGGCGGCGACGCCGACCGGCCTGATCACGCCCATCATAAAGAACGCCGACCGCAAGGGCCTGGCCGAGATCTCGAACGAGATGAAGGATCTGGCCAAGCGGGCCCGCGAGGGCACGCTGAAGCCGGAGGAGTTCCAGGGCGGCACCTTCTCCATCTCCAACCTCGGCATGTTCGGGATCAAGCAGTTCGAGGCGCTGATCAACCCGCCCCAGGGCGCCATTCTGGCGGTCGGCGTCAGCGAGCAGCGGCCGGTGGTGAAGGATGGCGCGCTGGCCATCGCCACGGTGATGACCTGCACCATCTCGATCGATCACCGCGTCGCCGACGGGGCCGTCGGGGCGCAGTTCCTGTCGGTCTTCAAATCGCTGATCGAGGATCCGTTGAGCATGCTGCTCTGACGGGCCGACAACGCTGACGCATCAAGGATTTAGGAGGCTGTATTCATGGCCGACATGAACTATGACGTCATCGTCGTCGGTGCCGGTCCGGGTGGCTATGTGGCGGCGATCCGCGCCGCCCAGCTCGGCCTGCACACGGCGGTGGTGGAGCGCGAGCACCTCGGCGGCATCTGCCTGAACTGGGGCTGCATCCCGACCAAGGCGCTGCTGCGCTCGGCCGAGGTCATGCACCTGATGAAGCACGCCGCCGATTACGGCTTGTCCGCCGATGGCGTGTCGTTCGACCTTGCCAAGGTGGTCGAACGGTCGCGCAAGGTGGCGGGGCAGCTCAACGGCGGTGTCCGGCACCTGCTGAAGAAGAACAAGGTGACCGTCATCGACGGCGAGGCGAAGCTGGCCGGCAAGGGCCAGGTCGCCGTCACCAAGGGCGGCGCGGCGGTGGGCACCTTCGGGGCCAGGCACATCATCATCGCCACCGGTGCGCGCGCCCGCACCCTGCCGGGCCTCGAAGAGGACGGCAAGCTGGTGTGGACCTACAAGAAGGCGATGACCCCCGACGGCTTCCCCAAGTCGCTGCTGGTCATCGGCTCCGGCGCCATCGGCATCGAGTTCGCCAGCTTCTACAACGCCCTGGGCTCCAAGGTCACGGTGGTGGAGGTGATGGACCGCATCCTCCCCGTGGAGGACGCGGAGATCTCCGGTCTGGCGCGCAAGGCGTTCGAGAAGCAGGGGATGCGCATCATCACCGGCGCCAAAGCCGGCAACCTGCGCAAGTCCGCCGACAGCGTCACCGTCGCCGTGGAGACCGGCGGCAAGACCGAGGACATCACGGTGGACCGCGTCATCGTCGCGGTGGGCATCTCGCCCAACACCGAGAACCTGGGGCTGGAGAACACCCGCGTGAAGCTGGACCGCGGCCACATCGTCACCAACCCCATGTGCGAGACGGACGAGCCCGGCCTTTACGCCATCGGCGACGTGACCCAGCCGCCCTGGCTCGCCCACAAGGCCAGCCACGAGGGCGTGATCGTGGCCGAGCACATCGCCGGCAAGCACCCGCACCCGCTGGACGTCCGCATGATCCCCGGCTGCACCTACTCCCACCCGCAGGTGGCGTCGGTGGGCCTGACCGAGGCGAAGGCGAAGGAAAAGGGCTACGCGGTGAAGGTCGGGCGTTTCCCGTTCATGGGCAACGGCAAGGCCATCGCGCTGGGTGAGCCGGAGGGGCTGGTCAAGACCATCTTCGACGCGAAGACCGGCGAGTTGCTGGGCGCCCACATGATCGGTGCCGAGGTGACCGAGCTGATCCAGGGCTACACGGTCGCCAAGACCCTGGAGACCACCGAGGCCGACCTGATGCACACCGTGTTCCCGCACCCGACCCTGTCGGAGATGATGCACGAGTCGGTCCTTGATGCCTATGGCCGGGCGATCCACTTCTGATTAGTATGATCCGATGTGACATCTTCCGGTCGATCGATGAGCCGCAGCGGCGTTGCGTACGAGGATGATTTCTACGCCTGGACCCGTGACCAGGCGGCCCGCATCCGTCGTGCCGGCGCCGAGCGGAACAACGCCCCGATCGACTGGGAGAATGTCGCCGAGGAGATCGAAAGCAGGGGCCGCAGCGAGTGGAGCGAGGTCGACAGCCGGCTGTCGGTGCTCGTCGTCCATTTGCTGAAACTTCTGTACTGCCCGGAGCTTCACGACCGCTGCCTGCGTCCCTGGCGGCTCACGGTGCGGGAGCAGCGCAGGAGGCTGTACAAGCGCCTGCGGCAAAGCCCCAGTATGCGTCCCGTCGCGGCCGAAGAGTTCGCCGACATCTACGCCGAGGCGCGCGGCACGGCGGCTCTGGAGGCCGACGCCGACCTCGACCGATTTCCCGCCGCAGCGCCCTTCACCCTTGACCAGGCGCTGGATCCGGCCTATCCGGCCGAACTGTTTCCGCCGGAATGGCGCGTGTGAGCGCCGCCGGCCCGTTGACCGGTCCCGCCGTGCCCCGGCGGACCGATGGGAGTTGCTGACGCCATGACCGACGCCCCCGCCCCCGACAAGCTCCGCCACCCGGAGAAGGCCCATCGTCCGGACAACCCGGTGCAGCGCAGCAAACCCGCATGGCTGCGGGTCAAGGCGCCGATGAGCCCGGAGTACCACGAGACCCGCAAGCTGATGCGCGGCCTCAAGCTCCACACCGTGTGCGAAGAGGCCGCGTGCCCCAACATCGGGGAGTGCTGGAAGCACCGCCACGCCACCTTCATGATCCTGGGCTCGATCTGCACGCGCGGCTGCGCCTTCTGCAACGTGGAGACCGGCCGGCCCGACCGGCTGGACCCGCACGAGCCGGACAACGTCGCCGAGGCGGTGACGCAGCTTCAACTCACCCACGTGGTCATCACCTCGGTGGACCGCGACGATCTGGAGGACGGCGGGGCGGAGCATTTCGCCCGCACCATCCGGGCCATCCGCGCGGCCACGCCGCAGACCACCATCGAGGTGCTGACCCCAGACTTCCAGAAAAAGAAGGGCGCGGTCGAGACCGTGGTGGCGGCCCGGCCCGACGTCTTCAACCACAATCTGGAGACGGTGCCGCGGCTTTATCCGGGGATTCGTCCGGGGGCGCGTTACTTCACCTCGCTGGCGCTGTTGGCACGGGTGAAGGAGATCGACCCCGCCATGTTCACCAAATCGGGAATCATGGTCGGGCTCGGCGAAACGAAGGAGGAGGTGGCCCAGGTGATGGACGACATGCGCGCCGCCGATGTCGACTTCATCACCATCGGCCAGTACCTGCAGCCGACGCCCAAGCATGTGGCCGTCGACCGCTTCGTGACGCCGGAGGAGTTCGACGGGTACACCCGCCTGGCGCGGGCCAAAGGCTTTTTGATGGTTTCGGCGTCGCCGCTCACCCGGTCGTCGCACCACGCCGGTGCCGACTTCGTGAAGCTGCGCGCCGCCCGCGCCGCCAAGCTGGCGGCCGCGGCCGAGTGACGGGAACGGGGAGCGAATGCCGACTCACGCCGAAAACAAGGTTCTGCCCTATACGCCGCAGCAGATGTACCGGCTGGTCGCCGACGTCGAACGCTACCCCGAGTTCCTGCCCTGGTGTCTTGCCGCTCGCATCCGCCGGCGTGAGGGCAACGTGCTTTTTGCCGATCTGGTGATCGGCTTCAAGATGGTTCGCGAGCGTTTCACCTCGCGCGTCGAACTCAATGAGAGTCAGTGCCGCATCGACGTCCAGTACACCGAAGGGCCGTTCCACTATCTGAACAACCACTGGATCTTCCTGCCGCATGAGCAGGGAACCTGCGTCGATTTCTACGTCGACTTCGAGTTCCGGTCCAAGATGTTGCAGAAGATCATGGGGGTGCTGTTCAACGAGGCGGTGCGCCGGATGGTCCAGGCGTTCGAAACGCGCGCCCACCAGCTCTACGGTGGCAACGGCGCCGCAGCGGCGACCGGAACGCGGGGGTAGAGCGGACCGCCGCGAAAAAAATGCGGCGGCCCTGTCGAATCCCGCCGGGGTCGTTCGTCGCAGGGGGATCGGGGCCGATCGGGCCCCTTTGATCCGCAGGAGACGAGACGATGCGCGTGATGGTACTGGTTAAGGCAACGGCGGACAGCGAGGCGGGCATCCTGCCCTCCAACGACCTCCTCGAAGCGATGGGCAAGTACAACGAGGAGCTGGTGAACGCCGGCATCCTCCTGGCCGGCGACGGCCTGAAGCCGTCATCCGCCGGCAAGCGGGTGGCGTTCGACGGGGCGAGCCGCAGCGTGCTCGACGGCCCCTTTGCGGAAACCCGCGAACTGGTCGCCGGTTACTGGCTGTGGGAGGTCCGCGACATGGCCGAGGCGGTGGAATGGGTGAAGCGGTGCCCGAACCCCATGCCGGGTCCCTCGGAGATCGAGATCCGACCGCTGTACGAGATGGCGGACTTCGCCGGGGCCATGACGCCGGACGTCGCGGATCTGCACGGCCGCAACCGGGATCGGTTGGGCGGCTGACGCCGCCCGGCCCTCGCTGCGGCCGGCCGTGACGATGGACCCGATCCGCGACACCATCGAAGCGGTCTTCCGCATTGAGCGGCCCCGGCTGGTGGCGGGGCTGGCCCGCATGGTGCGCGATATCGCGCTCGCCGAGGAACTGGCGCAGGATGCTTTCGTGACCGCCCTGTCGGAGTGGCCGGACACGGGCGTGCCGCGCCAGCCCGGTGCCTGGCTGATGACGGCGGCCCGGCGCCGGGCCATCGACGGGCTGCGTCGCCGTCCCATGCTGGAGCGCGTCCACGCCGCCATCGCCCGCGACCTGGAGGAGCAGCGCGACGGCCATGCCGAGGTTCTCGAGGCGGCGCTGGACGACGACATCGGCGACGAACTGCTGGCCCTGATCTTCGCCGCGTGCCATCCGGTGCTGTCCCGCGAGGCGCGCGTCGCCCTGACCCTGCGCCTGATCGGCGGGCTCACCACGGCGGAGATCGCCCGGGCCTTTCTGACCGGCGAGGCCACCATCGCCCAGCGCATCGTCCGGGCCAGGAAGCGGCTGGCCGGAGCCGGCCTGACCTTCGCCGTGCCGCGCGGGCGGGAGCGTGAGGGGCGCCTCGGCTCGGTGCTGGAGGTGATCTACCTGATCTTCAACGAGGGCTATGCCGCCACCGCCGGCGAGGACCTGATCCGGCCGTCCCTGTGCGCCGAGGCGCGGCGGCTGGGCCGCATCCTGGCCAGCCGAATGCCGGAGGAACCGGAGGTCCACGGCCTGCTGGCCCTTATGGAACTCCAGTCCTCCCGTCTGGCCACCCGCACCGCGCCGGACGGCGGGCCTGTGCCCCTGACCGAACAGAACCGCGCCCGTTGGGACCGGCTGCTGATCGGCCGGGGGCTCGCCGCCCTGGCGCGGGCCCGGGCGCCGGACGGGTCCTGCGGCCCCTATGCCCTTCAGGCGGACCTGGCGGCCTGCCACGCCCGTGCCGCCACGGCGGCGGACACCGACTGGGTGCGGATCGCCCGGCTGTACGATGCCCTGGCTGTCGCCCTGCCGTCGCCGGTGGTGGAGCTGAACCGCGCGATCGCCCATTCCATGGCCTTCGGCCCGCAGGCCGGCCTGGCCCTCCTCGACGCGCTGGCGATGGTCGAGGAGTTGGGCGCCTACGCCCCGCTGCCGGCCGCCCGCGGCGACTGCCTGCTCCGCGCCGGCCGTCCGGACGAAGCGCGCGCCGCCTTCGAACGGGCCGCCACGCTCACCCGCAACGCGCGTGAACGGGACTTCCTGTTGCGCCGGGCGGCCGCCTGCGGGGGATGAGGGCCCGCACCCTACCGCAGGTTGGTGCGCGGCCGCGAGGTGTGGAGCCGTTCCAGCGCGGCCTCCACCGTGGCCAGGCGGATGGCGGTGCGGTCGCCGGGAAAGGTGAACTCCTTGTGGGCGGCAGGGCCGCGGCGCACGGCCGTGGCGATGTGGACGCGGCCGACCGGCTTGGTCTCGGTGCCGCCGCCGGGGCCGGCGACGCCGGTGACGGCCACCGTCACGTCCGCCTTGGATCGGGCGAGCGCCCCCACCGCCATGGCCACCGCCACCTCCGCGCTGACCGCGCCGTGGGTCAGGATCAGGCTGGGCGGCACGCCCAGCAGTTCCGATTTGGCGACGTTGGAATAGGTGATGAAGCCGCGGTCGACCACCGCGGAGGACCCGGGAATGTCGGTCAGCGCCGCGGCCACCAGCCCGCCGGTGCAGGATTCGGCGGTGGCCAGCATGTACCCGGCGAACTCGAACTCGGCCAGGACGCTGGCGGCCAGGCGGCGGATGTGGTCGGGGAACATGGCGCCTCCTTCGCGATCCTCATCCCGGCAGCCGGATGGTGGCGACGGCCTGGGCGGCAATGCCCTCGCCCCGGCCGGTGAAGCCCAGCCGCTCGGTCGTCGTCGCCTTCACGCTGACGCGTGCGGCGTCGATGCCCAGGATATCCGCCACCCGCGCCACCATGGCGGGGCGGTGCGGGCCGACCTTGGGGCGTTCGCACACCAGGGTGATATCGGCATGGGCGATCCGCCCGCCGGCAGCCCGCACCAGAGCAGCGGCGTGTCGCAGGAACACCGCGCTGTCGGCGCCCCGCCACTGCGGATCGGTGGGCGGGAAATGGCTGCCGATGTCGCCGGCCCCCAGCGCGCCCAGGATCGCGTCGGTCAGGGCGTGCAGACCGACGTCGGCATCGGAGTGACCCTCCAGCCGGTGGGTGTGCGGCACGGCGACCCCGCAGAGCATGGCGTGGTCACCGGGGGCGAAGCGGTGGACGTCGAAGCCGAAGCCGGTGCGCACGTCGCCGAGGCGCGCGGCCATCACCGCTTCGGCGCGGGCGAGGTCGTCTGGGCTGGTCACCTTGAAATTCTCCTCCGTGCCGGGCACCAGGGCGACGGGCAGGCCGGCGTGCTCGGCCACGGCGGCGTCGTCGGTCAGGTCCTCCCCCGCGGCGGCGCGGTGCGCCTCCAGGATCGCGGCGAAGCGGAAGCCCTGGGGGGTTTGGGCCCGCCACAGGCCGTTGCGGTCGACGGTGCCGGCGCTGAAGCCGTCCACCCCGCGCTTCAGCGTGTCGGTCACCGGCACCGCCACCACGCAGCCCGGCGCCCCGTCCAGCGCCGCCACGGTGCGGCTGATGGTCACGGCGTCGATGAAGGGTCGGGCCGCGTCGTGGATCAGCACCCGATCGGGCGGCGCCCCCGTCTCGGCCAGCCGCTCCAGCCCGTTGCGGACCGACCGCTGGCGGGTGGCCCCGCCGGGCACGGGGTCGGGCAGGGCCAGGCCGGCCACCGCGTCGTCGTACCACTGGCGGTGCGCCGGGTCGATCACCACCTGAACGGCGCCCACCGCGGGATGGTCCAGGAACGCCTCGACCGTGCGGCGCAGGATCGGCGCGCCGGCCAGGTCGTGGTATTGTTTGGGGCGCTCGGCTCCGAAGCGCCGGCCGCTGCCGGCCGCGACGATCAGAGCGATGCAGGTGGGCATGATCGGGATGGCCGCTGTGGAATGGCAGGGATCGGCCGGCGTTGCGCGTGCGGGCTTGACGCCGGCCGTGCGCAGCCTAGCCTGTCGCCGGGGTTCCGCCAAGGCCCGCGGGGCGGGGGCGGTGAAAGGCACGGTCGAGCGGACATGACGCAAAATCTGATGTTCAGCCTGTCGGCCCTGGTGGCGTTGCTGCCGGCGTCGCTGTTCCCGTACCGGACGCTGGGGATCCCCGGGCGCCGCACCGTGGCGTTCTGGGGCGCGCTGGGCCTGGCGGTGCTGGGTCCGGCGGTGGCGGCGGCGGTCCATGTGGGCGGCGAGTGGCACACCGGCCTGTCAACCACCCTGTGGGTGACCATCGCCGTGTGCATGGCGATCTTCGCTGTCCTCTGCGCCGCCACGGCCAACGCCTGGCGGCTGGCGCCGCTGCTGCTGCCCTATCTGGTTCTGGTCGGGGCCCTGGCCACCCTCAGCCAGGGAACGGCGGACCCGACGCTGCGCGGCAGCGCCCCGGCCGTCTGGATCGAGCTGCACATCGCCGTGTCGGTGATGACCTACGCCCTGCTGACCCTGGCGGCCGTCGCCTCGCTCGCCGCCTTTCTGCAGGAACGGGCCCTGAAGGCCAAGCGGCCGACGCCGCTCACCCGTTTCCTGCCGCCGGCTGCGGTCAGCGAGCGATTCCAGGTGCGGCTGCTTGCCGCGTCGGAGGTGGTGCTGGGCTTCGGCCTTCTCACGGGCATGGCGGTGCTGTACTACCAGTACGGAACTTTCCTGCGCCTTGACCACAAGACGTTGTTCTCGCTGGCCACCTTCGTGGTCATCGGCTGTCTGCTTCTGGTCCATGTGCGGACCGGCATGCGCGGCCGTTCGGCGGCGCGGATGGCGTTGATTGCCTATCTTCTGCTCACCCTGGCGTATCCCGGCGTGAAGTTCGTGTCTGACGTGCTCATGCGCTAGGCAGATCGCGCCATCCGTTGGCCTAACGGACTATTACCTGCCGCTTGCGAACGGGCGAAGCGCTGTGTTAGCGTGCCCAAAATCACATCAAAGAACGCCTCTGCGCGAAATTTGGGCATTTTAGCACGGCGGGTGCCGCGCGGCCCGGATCAGGTGCGGCGGGCGGGCGGGCTGTCGTTCATGAGCATTCAGATCGGTTCCATCACCCTGTCCGGTCCGGTCCTGCTGGCGCCCATGTCGGGGGTGACGGACCTGCCGTTCCGCCGCCTGGTGAAGCGGGCGGGCTGCGGCCTGGTGGTCTCCGAGATGATCGCCAGCCAGGCGATGATCCGTGAGAACCGCCAGACCCTGCGCATGGCGGACACGGCGCCGGAAGAGTTCCCCATGGCCGTCCAGCTCGCCGGCTGCGATCCCGCGGTGATGGCGCAGGCGGCCCGGCTGAACGAGGACCGGGGGGCCGCGGTCATCGACATCAACTTCGGTTGCCCGGTGAAGAAGGTGGTCAACGGCTACGCCGGCTCCGCCCTGATGCGCGATGAGGCGCTGGCCGGCCGCATCATGGAGGCGACGGTGCGGGCCGTGTCGGTCCCCGTCACCATGAAGACCCGCATGGGGTGGGACCACGACAGTCTGAACGCGCCGCGGCTCGCCCGAATTGCCGAGGACTGCGGGATCAGGATGCTGACCATCCACGGCCGCACCCGCCAGCAGATGTACACCGGCACCGCCGACTGGAGCTTCGTGCGCCGGGTGAAGGAGGCTGTGTCGATTCCCGTCGTGGTCAACGGCGACATCCGCACCATCGACGACGCAGCGGAGGCGTTGCGCCTGTCGGGGGCGGACGGCGTGATGATCGGCCGCGGCGCCTGCGGCCGCCCCTGGTTTCCCGCGCAGGTTATGCATTACCTGCGCACCGGCGAACGCCTGCCGGACCCGCCGCCGGACGAACAGCTCGCCATCCTGCTGGAGCATTTCGACGCCATGCTGTCCCTCTATGGAACGCTGCCGGGGGTGCGCGTCGCCCGCAAGCACGTCTCGTGGTACTGCAAGGGCCTGCCGGGCTCCGCCGAATTCCGCGAGGAGATCAACCGTATCGACGACGCGGACACGGTGCGCCGGCGCCTCCGCTCCTTCTATGCCCCGGCGATCGAAAGGGTGGCCGCCTGATGCCCCGTCCCGCCACGTCGCTGCCTCCCCGTCGGTCGCCGCGCCCGATGCCCCGTACGCCGGCGACCGATCCGCTCGCCGTGCTCAACGCGCTGCCCGACCCGGTTCTGGTGGTGGACGGCGGCGGCGACATCCGCTTCGTGAACCTGGAAGCGCAGGAGTTCTTCGACCTCGGCGCGTCCGCCATGGAGGGCACGCCGCTGGAAGCTCTGCTGCCCCCCGACAGCCCCGTCATGGGGCTGGTGGAGCAGGTGCGCCGCGGCAGCCGCAGCGTGTCCCAGGACGGGGTGGACATCGACACCCCGCGCATCGGGCCGCACCGCGTGTCGGTGCAGGTGGCCGCCATGGGCGACGGCACCGACGCGGTGGTGGTGACGCTGCGCGAGAACGCCATCGCCCGCAAGATCGCCAACACGCTCACCCACCGCCACGCCGCCCGCTCGGTCACCGCCATGGCGGCGATGCTGGCGCACGAGGTGAAGAACCCGCTGTCCGGCATCCGTGGCGCCGCCCAGCTTCTGGAGGAGAACGCCTCGGAGCAGGACCGGGTGCTGACCCGCCTGATCTGTGACGAGGCGGACCGCATCGTGGCGCTGGTCAACCGGATGGAGGTGTTCTCCGACAAGCGCCCCCTGGAGCGTGGGCCGGTGAACATCCACACCGTCCTGGAGCACGTGCGCAAGGTGGCGCAGAGCGGCTTTGCCCGGTCCATCCGCTTCGTCGAGCGCTACGACCCCTCTCTCCCGCCGGTGTGGGGAAACCGTGATCAGTTGGTGCAGGTCTTTCTGAACCTGATTAAAAATGCGGCAGAAGCTGCCCCCGAAACAGGCGGAGAGATCGTGCTGTCCACCGCCTATCAGCACGGGGTGCGCATGGCCCTGCCGGGCGGCGACAAGCGCGTCCATCTGCCGCTGCTGGTATCCGTGCAGGACAATGGCGACGGCATCCCCGAGGATCTGCGCGGCCACCTGTTCGACGCCTTCGTCACCACCAAGGTGAACGGAACTGGCCTTGGTCTTGCATTGGTGGCGAAGATCATCGGCGATCACGGTGGCGTCATCGAGTTCGACAGCCAGCCGCGCCGGACCGTCTTCAAGGTGTCGCTGCCCATGTACGATCAGAGCCAGGATGCGGGTGAGAGCGGTGGATTCAACGGTGGCGGGAGACTGCGCGGATGACCGGCGCAACGATTCTCGTCGCGGATGACGATCGGGCCATCCGGACGGTGCTGACCCAGGCCCTGGCGCGACTCGGCCACGAGGTGCGGACCACCGGCAACGCTTCCACCCTGTGGCGCTGGGTGGCGGACGGGCAGGGGGATCTGGTCATCACCGACGTGGTGATGCCCGACGAGAACGGGCTGGACCTCGTCCCGCGCATCAAGAAGATCCGACCCGAGCTGCGCATCGTGGTGATGAGCGCGCAGAACACCCTGATCACCGCGGTCAAGGCGGCGGAACGGGGCGCCTTCGAGTATCTGCCCAAGCCCTTCGACCTGAAGGAGCTGGTGTCGGTGGTGGAGCGGGCGCTGAACGCGCGCCAGCCGACGGCCGACCTGCCCGCCGTCGCCGACGGGGAGGGGGACGAGCAGCTTCCCCTCATCGGCCGCTCGCCGGCCATGCAGGAAATCTACCGGGTGCTTGCCCGCCTGATGGGCACCGACCTCACGGTGATGATCACCGGCGAGTCGGGCACCGGCAAGGAACTGGTGGCGCGCGCCCTGCACGATTACGGCAAGCGGCGCAACGGCCCCTTCGTGGCCATCAACATGGCCGCCATCCCGCGGGAGCTGATCGAGTCCGAGCTGTTCGGCCATGAGAAGGGTGCCTTCACCGGCGCCACCAACCGCTCCCAGGGCCGGTTCGAGCAGGCGCAGGGCGGCACCTTGTTCCTGGACGAGATCGGCGACATGCCGCTGGAGGCGCAGACCCGCCTGCTGCGCGTGCTCCAGGAGGGGGAGTACACCACCGTCGGCGGCCGTACGCCCATCAAGACGGACGTACGCATCATCGCCGCCACCCACCGCGACCTGCGCACGCTGATCCGCCAGGGCCTGTTCCGCGAAGACCTGTTCTACCGCCTGTGCGTCGTTCCCATCCGCCTGCCGCCCCTGCGGGAACGGACGGAGGACGTGCCGCTGCTGGTCCGCCATTTCCTGAACCAGACCGTCGCCCAGGGCCTGCCGGCCAAGAGCATCGACCAGACGGCGATGGACCGCCTGAAGCGCTACCGCTGGCCCGGCAACGTGCGCGAGCTGGAGAACCTGGTGCGCCGTCTCGCCGCCCTCTATTCCCAGGAGGTGATCGGCGTCGACGTCATCGAGGCGGAGCTGGCGGACGCCCAGCCGGCCGTGCAGCCGGTGGAAGAGACCCAGAGCGAGGGCCTGTCGTCGGCGGTGGAGCGCCATCTGAAGGATTATTTTGCGGCGCACAAGGACGGCATGCCGTCCAACGGCCTGTACGATCGGGTGCTGCGCGAAATCGAACGCCCGTTGATCTCGCTCAGCCTGTCCGCGACGCGGGGAAACCAGATCAAGGCGGCGCAGTTGCTTGGCCTCAACCGCAACACGCTGCGCAAGAAGATCAGGGATCTCGACATTCAGGTGGTGCGCGGACTGAAATAGTGTTTCCCGGATCAGTGTCTTTATTACGACAGGCGCTGTCCGGGGCCCCGTGCCACGAGGGCTTCAACGCTGCCGCGGATCGCGTCCGTTCCTTGTCGCTTGGCAACGCCGCAACAGAAGTGTATCTTTCCGGCAACATCTACACGGCCGGATTCCATGTCGCTCACGACGTCTGAGACAGCCTCCTCTCTGTGGCGGCAGCTCCTGCGGTGGGCGGGGCGCGTGGGGCTGGCCAAGCGGCTGGCGGTGGCGCTCAGCCTGGCGGCCATCCTCGCCGGTGTCGCCACCTATGCGGCGCTCACCGATGCGCCGCCCTTCGGGGAGAGCAACCCGGCGACGGTGACGCTGCTGCTGACCCTGGATCTGGTGCTGCTGCTGCTGCTGGGGGCGCTGATCGCGCGCCGGATCGTCCAGTTGTGGATCGGGCGGCGGCGTGGCCTGGCGGGCTCCCAGCTTCATGTGCGCCTGGTCGCCATGTTCAGCGTCCTGGCGGTGGCGCCGGCCATCATCATGGCGGCCTTCGCGGCGGTCTTCTTCTATCTGGGCATCCAGTCGTGGTTCAGCGACCGGGTGCGCACGGCGATCCACGAATCGCTGGAGGTGGCCACCGCCTACCTGCACGAGCACCAGCAGAACATCCGGGCCGACGCCCTGGCCATGGCCAACGACCTGAACCAGGACGGCGCCCGGCTGGCCGTCGACCCGGACCGGTTCGAGCAGGTGGTGGCCACCCAGGCCATGCTGCGTGCCCTGTCGGAGGCGGTGGTGTTCAACGGCACCACCGGCCGCATTCTGGCCCGCTCCGGCTTCTCCTTCACGCTCCAGTTCGACCCGATTCCCGATTCCGCGCTGGAGAAGGCGCGCGGGGGCGAGGTCGCGCTGATGATCAACGAGAGCGACGACCGCGTGCGCGCGCTCGTCCGCCTGGACCGATTCGTCGACACCTATCTCTACGTCGGCCGGCTGGTGGAGCCGCGGGTGCTGGCCCACATGGAGGCGGCCCAGGGTGCCGCCACCCAGTACGCCGAGCTGGAGGGGGAGCGGGGCAGCCTGCAGGTCACCTTCACCATGATCTTCGTGGTGGTGGCGCTGCTGCTGCTGCTGGCGGCGGTGTGGGCCGGGCTGCATTTCGCCACCCGCCTGGCGCGGCCCATCTCGGCGCTGATCGGCGCCGCCGAGCGGGTGCGCGCCGGCGACCTGACGGTGCGCGTGGTGGAGCCCCCCGGAGAGGATGAGCTGGGCCTGCTGTCGCGCGCCTTCAACCGCATGACCCACGAGATCGAGACGCAGCGGCGCGAACTGCTGAACGCCAACCGGCAGGTGGACCAGCGCCGTCGCTTCATCGAGGCGGTGCTGTCGGGCGTGTCGGCCGGCGTCATCGGCCTCAACGGTGACGGGGTGGTCAACCTGCCCAACCGCTCGGCCGCCCGCCTGCTGGGCGTCGACGAGACCGAATCGCTGGTCGGCCGTCCGCTCACCGAACTGCTGCCCGAAGTGGCCGACCTGCTGGAGCAGGCGCCGCGCCGGCCCGGTCGGGCGGTGCATGACCAGGTGCAGGTGCGCCGGACGGGACAGCCGCCGCTGACGCTGCTGGTGCGCATCGTCGCCGAGGGCGGGATCGGGGAGGTGCGCGGCTACGTCGTCACCTTCGACGACATCACCGAACTGGTGTCGGCCCAGCGCAAGGCGGCCTGGGCCGATGTGGCCCGGCGCATCGCCCACGAGATCAAGAACCCCCTCACCCCCATCCAGCTTTCGGCCGAGCGGCTGCGCCGCAAGTACCTGAAGCAGGTGCCGCCCGACGACACCGAGGTGTTCACCCTGTGCACCGACACCATCGTGCGCCAGGTCGACGACATCCGGCGCATGGTGGACGAATTCTCGGCGTTCGCGCGGATGCCGCAGCCGGTGATGAAGCCGGTCAACCTGAACGACCTGGTGCGCCAGGCGGTGTTCCTTCAGTCCAGCGCCCATCACGGCCGGGTCCGCTTCGATATGCGGCTGCCCGCCGGGCCGTTGACCGTGCCGGTGGACGGCCGCCAGATCTCCCAGGCACTGACCAACCTGCTGCAGAACGCGGTTGACGCCATCGAGGGGCGCCCGGAGCCCGGGGATGGCGGCGCGCTGCCGCAGGGGCATGTGGTGGTGCGGGTGGAGGAGGACGCCGAACGGGTGGCGCTGACGGTGGAGGACAACGGCAAGGGCCTGCCCACCGACGAGGCGCGCCACCGCCTGACCGAGCCCTACGTGACGACGCGCACCAAGGGAACCGGCCTTGGATTGGCGATCGTCAAGAAGATCATGGAAGACCACGGCGGCACGCTGACCCTGGACGACCGGGGGCAGGGCGACGGCCTGATCGAGGGCGCCGGCGGCGCCCGCGTCAGCCTGGTCTTCCCCCGCGAAACCATGGCGGCGGCCGGCGACGGCGCCGAAACCGACACCCGCCCGGCCGAGGCCGGCGGCGAAGAGAGGCAGAGAGCCCATGGCGCATGACATTCTGATCGTCGACGACGAAGCGGACATCCGGATGCTCATTGCCGGCATCCTCAGCGACGAGGGGATGAAGACCCGCGAGGCGGCCAACTCCGATCAGGCGTTCGCTCAGGTGGCGACCCGCCGGCCCAACCTGGTCGTGCTCGACATCTGGCTCCAGGGCAGCAAGCTCGACGGGTTGCAGATCCTCGAACGGCTGATCCACGACCATCCGAACCTGCCGGTGATCATGATCTCCGGCCACGGCACCATCGAGACGGCGGTGGGCGCCATCAAGATGGGCGCCTACGACTTCATCGAGAAGCCGTTCAAGGCCGACCGCCTGCTGCTGATGGTCGATCGGGCGATCGAGGCGGCGCGGCTGAAGCGCGAGAACCAGGAGCTGAAGCTGCGCGCCGGCGGCGACGTCGACCTGATCGGCCGCTCCCCGGCCATCATCCACGTCCGCCAGGCGATCGACAAGGTGGCGCCCACCGGCAGCCGCGTCCTGGTCAGCGGGCCGGCCGGTGCCGGCAAGGAAGTGGTGGCTCGCCTGATCCACGCCCGCTCCCGCCGCGCCGGCGGTCCCTTCGTCGGGCTGAACTGCGCCACCATGCGTCCCGACCGGCTGGAGATGGAGCTGTTCGGCACCGAGTCCGGCGTCGACGGCGCCGGGCGCAAGACCGGCACCTTCGAGCAGGCGCACACCGGCACCCTGCTGCTGGACGAGGTCGCCGACATGCCGCTGGAGACTCAGGGCAAGATCGTGCGCGCCCTGCAGGAGCAGACCTTCGAACGGGTGGGCGGCGGCCAGCGGGTCGAGGTGGATGTCCGCGTCATCGCCACGTCCAACCGCGATCTCCAGGCCGAGATCGAGCAGGGCCGGTTCCGCCAGGACCTGTTCTACCGCCTGGCCGTGGTGCCGATCCGCGTGCCCTCCCTGGCCGAGCGGCGGGAGGACATCCCCCTGCTGGCGCGCCACTTCATGCAGCGCTCGGCCGAGGCGGCCGGCCTGCCGGTGCGCGAGTTCGGCGAGGACGCCATGGCCGCCCTCCAGGCGTACGACTGGCCGGGCAACGTGCGCCAGCTTCGCAACGTCGTCGACTGGCTGCTGATCATGGCGCAGGGCGACCCCCGGGAGCCGATCCGCGCGGACATGCTGCCGCCGGAGATCGGCGCCATCACTCCCACCGTGCTGAAGTGGGACAAGGGCGGCGAGATCATGGGCCTGCCGCTGCGCGAAGCCCGCGAGGTGTTCGAACGCGAATACCTGCTGGCCCAGGTCACCCGTTTCGGCGGCAACATCTCGCGCACCGCCGCCTTCGTGGGCATGGAGCGCTCGGCCCTGCACCGCAAGCTGAAGTCGCTGGGCGTGCACGGCAACGATAAGGGCAAGCCCTTCGAATAGAGCGAAGGGTGGGGCATCGGCAACGGTCGGACGCATGAAGCCGACCGACACACGAACGTCAGGAGCGGGGGGATGTCGGACACCTTTACGGCACGGGTGCGGGCGGACGGATCGGCGGAGATCCCGGAGCCCGTGAGATTGCGCCTGGGCCTGCGCGAGGGCGACACCCTGCGCTATGTGGTGCGGGACGGGATGGTGACCATCGACCGCGGCGACACGGACGACAACCCCTTCGCCACCTTCACCGAATGGAACGGATCGGCGGACGAGCGGGCCTATGCGGATCTCTGAGCGGCCCCATTTCGAGCCGGGCGACGTGGTCGCCGTGCCCGTTCGCTTCGCCGAGATGGACACCACCCGCCGCCGTCCGGCCGTGGTGGTCTCCGACCGGACGCTGGCCGAGGCGCACGACCTCTATTGGCTGTGCATGGTGACCAGCGCCGCCAACCCGCCCTTCGCCGGCGATGTCCCCATCGCCGACCCGGCGCTGGCCGGGCTGTCCGTGCCGTCGGTGGTGCGGCCGGTGAAGCTGGCGACCGTATCCGGCCGCCTGATCGCCCGCCGCCTCGGTCGTCTGACCGACGGCGACTTCGACGCCGTGCTCGCCATACTCCAGCGCCACCGCGCCCGGTTCGGGGCGCTGGGCGGGGCGTTCGATCGGCTGCCGTAAACCCGAGCGCCCCGACCGTCAGCCGGCGAGATGCACGATGTCCGCCAGATCGGGGTCGGACGTGAAGTCGAAGGGGTGGCCCGGCTGACCGAGGGTGTCGGGAAGGGGCGCTCCCTGCCGGAGCAGCTCCGCCCGACGGCGGGCAAGGATACGATACAGCAGCACCACCAGACGTGCGTGATCGACCGGTGTCGGCGACAGATCCTCCCTGAGAAGGAACTCCTGAAGTCCCTGAATCAGATTGGCGAGAAGGACCTCGTCGACGCGATCGACGGGCGACCGCAAAGATTCGGTACTTCCGCGTTCCACCAGATCGGCGCGCATCATCGGCCCCGCGCCCGTGGCGATCCAATCCAGTGAGACACCCTGATCAGTGCACAACCTTACAACGGTATCGAAGAATGGCCTGTTCAGCCCCCTCATCTGGCGCGCCAGTTGGTCTGTCGATATTCGTGCGGCAACAGCCGCAGCCGTGCGGGATGGATACCGTGCAACGACCGCAGCCATACGAGCGACCATTCCCGTCATAAGGCCGTCAGCCGACGGTTCCGTACCGCCGGCAGCCTTGCTGCCCCGTCTGTTCATTGATAACACTCACTTTTTCAACCGTTTTCCACCCTCCGATGGTTACCCGTGCGGTCGGGCCTGGCCAGACTGTAAGTATACGTTGCATGCGGCACTCATAAGGTATATACCTTTCGCACGGGGCGAGTATGCAGCATCCATGCTGAAAGATTCTGCATACATGCAGCTTTCGCCCGGCTTCGTCAGCGGCCTCTACCGGCACCCGAAGGCCGGAGGGGCATCGATGGGATGTCGGGATGGTGAACAGGTAGTCTTCCGCCGCTCATGTGATCCGTTTGCCGGCCATGCCCGGTGGCACGAAATGCGTTGAGCCGGTTGCCCGGTTTCGGGACGTCGGCCCGCCGAGCGAATTTTCAAAGAGGTCGACCGGTCGGTCCTCTCGATGGGTCCTCCGGCCGTCGCGGTTGTTCTTGTTGCGTTCTGTCCGTCATATCCAACGAGATTGCCCCGAGAAATGATAAGAATACAAACAAATTCCCCCGTAACCATTATTGCTTGCGTGATCCATTGCTGCATTTCTTACCGGAATTCCCGGGGAAGGTAAAGGCAGGCGTGCATTTTTTAAGATGGAGGCTAGAGATGAAGTTCAGCAATGTGCCGATTTCCGGAAAAATACTGTCCATCGTCGCGCTGCTCGGTCTCATCGCCGCCGGAATTGCCGGTGTCGGCATTGCCGGCCTCTCCGTTCTGAGCAGGGAGACCGATCGCCTGGAGCAGGCGGGGGAAAATGCCGTCCAGGGGGCTCGCCTCAACCGCAACCTTATCGAGTTGAGCCGAACCGAATATGATCTTGCTGCCGATCCCGGCAACGTGGAGCGGATCGAGAGCGAGATCGCGTCGCGGCGTGTGCGGGTGGCGGAACGCTTGGCCCATGTCGAGGCAACGGCCGACGCTGCACAGCGTGGCATGCTGGAGAGCATCCGCAACCAGTATCGCGCGTACGAATCCAGTCTGAACAGAACGGTGGACGCCGCACGAAAGAATCGTGGCGCAGAACTCAGCAGCGCTCAAGCGGAAATCCTGGCAGAGGTTCGTGCCAGTCGCGACCTTCTTAGCCAACTAAATAGATCTGTTACGGAATACACGGACTATACCGATAATAAAGCATCGCAGATTTCCAGAATGGCCAGCGAAACGGCTGAACGCATGCAGCAGTTGATGGTGCTGGTCGCGTCCCTCGGTGTTTTCATCGGCGTGGTGAGCGGCTTTCTCCTGTCGCGCTATGGCATCGTCCGGCCGGTGCGCGCCGTCGTCGATGCTCTGCGCCGGCTGGCGGACGGCGATCTCAGTGTCGACATCTACGGCGTCGGCCGGAAGGACGAGATCGGCACCATCGCGACGACCATGGAGGTGTTTCGAAACAACGCGCTGGAACGCCGGCGCCTTGCCGACGAACAGGCGGCGGACCAGCAGGCCCGGGAAGCGCGCACCCTGGCCGTCGACCGGATGATCCGGGACTTCGACGCCCGGGTCACCGAGGTTCTGGGCGTCGTGACGTCCGCTGCGACCGAACTGGAGGCGACCGCGGCAGCCCTCTCAACCTCGTCCCTGCAAACCAGCCGGCAGACGACGGAGATGGCGGGCGCCACGGCACAGGCGTCGGCCAATGTGCAGACCGTTGCCGCCGCCACCGAGGAGATGAACAGTTCCATTCGGGAGGTCGCGCGGCAGATGACCGAGGCACGTCAGGTCGCGGAACAAGCCACCGCCGAAGCCGGCCAGGCCCGCGATCTGGTGCACGGTCTCAGCGCCGTCGGACAGCAGATCGGCGACATCGTTGGTCTGATCTCGGGCATTGCCGGACAGACCAATCTGCTTGCTCTCAACGCCACCATCGAGGCCGCACGGGCGGGCGAGGCCGGCAAGGGATTCGCCGTCGTTGCCGGTGAGGTCAAGTTGCTGGCCAATCAGACCGCACGGGCGACCGAAGACATTCGCGGCCAGGTGAACGCCATGCAGGCCAGCATCGAAGGTGCATCCGAAGTGATCGCCCGGGTCGCCGCGGTGGTGTACCGCCTCAACGAGATGGCAACCGTCGTGGCCTCCGCCGTGGAGGAACAGTCCGCGGCCACGTCCGAAATCGGGCGCAACGCCGCAGAGGCGGCGCACGTGACCGACCGGGTGTCGGCCAACGTGGTCCATGTTCAGACAGCGGCCGAATCGTCTGCCACCGGGTCGTCGCAGGTCCTGAGCTGCTCCCGCGAACTCGCCGTGCGGGCTGCGGAACTTAAGGACGGCGTCGCCCAATTCATCAATGGTGTCCGCTCGGCCTGACAGCCGGTGCCGGCCCCCCCTCACGGCGCCCGCCGGTGCCGCGAGGGCCGGTGGGCAGGCGGAGCGTATGCCGCCATGGCTGTTGCCAAACCGGTTGCGGCGGGCTATGAAAGCGCCGTCGTCAAAACCTCACGCGGGCTGGCGGACCGTTGGCTTGACCGCCGATGGCCCGCTCCGGTGTCCGTGCCCCATGGCGGGGCCGGAACAGCGCCCGCGGCGGAGCAACCGGAAAAGGACAGTTTCCATGGCTATGCCGACCTTTACCATGCGCCAGCTCCTGGAAGCCGGCGTGCACTTCGGCCATCACACGCGCCGCTGGAACCCCAAGATGCAGCCGTTCCTGTTCGGCGTGCGCAACGGGGTGCACATCATCGACCTGGAGCAGACGGTCCCGATGCTGCACCGCGCCATGCAGGCGGTGCGTGACGTCGTCGCCGGCGGCGGCCGCGTCCTGTTCGTCGGCACCAAGCGCCAGGCGCAGGAGAAGGTGGCCGATGCGGCGTCGCGCTGCGGCCAGTACTACGTCAACCACCGCTGGCTCGGCGGCATGCTGACGAACTGGAAGACCATCTCCCAGTCGATCAAGCGCCTGCGCGAGATGGACGAGCGGCTGTCGGGCGACACCGCCGGCCTGACCAAGCGCGAGATCCTGCAGCTCACCCGCGAGCGCGACAAGCTGGAGCGCGCGCTGGGCGGCATCAAGGAGATGGGCGGCCTGCCCGACGTGCTGTTCATCATCGACACCAACAAGGAGGCGATCGCCGTCAAGGAGGCCAACAAGCTGGGCATCCCCGTGGTGGCGATCATCGACAGCAACTCCGATCCCGACGGCGTGGCCTTCCCGGTCCCCGGCAACGACGACGCGCTGCGCGCCATCGACACCTACTGCGAGCTGATGGCCGGCGCCGTGCTGGACGGCCTGCAGGCGGAGATGGTCGCCGCCGGCATCGACGTCGGCAGCCGCGAGGATGCCCCCGAGGAAGCCCTGCCGGAAGAGGGCGAGGCCGAGGCCGAGGCAGGCGCCGAGACCGCCGAAGCCCGGGCCTGAGCAAAGGGGCGGCCCGACCCGGCCGCCCATCGGAACCCGCAATGCCGTGACCCCGGACGGGGTCCGGCATTGTGCGTGCCGGGGGCGAGGATCGCCGCCGATCAGGGTTGTAGAGATTCGTTTGGATCCGTTTTCGAGAAAGAGGGATTGACCCATGGCCGAGATTTCCGCCGCGCTCGTCAAGGAACTGCGCGAGAAGACCGGTGCCGGCATGATGGACTGCAAGAAGGCGCTGAACGAGACCGGCGGCGACCTCGAAGGCGCCGTCGACTGGCTGCGCAAGAAGGGCCTCGCCGCCGCCGCGAAGAAGTCGGGCCGCATCGCCGCCGAGGGCCTGGTCGCCGTCGCCACCTCCGGCACGGCCGGTTCGGTGGTCGAGGTGAACGCCGAGACGGACTTCGTCGCCCGCAACGACAAGTTCCAGGCCTTCGCCGCCAAGGTCGCGGAGATCGCGCTGGGCACCAACGGCGAGGTCGAGGTGGTGAAGCAGGCGGCCTATCCCGGCTCCGCCAACTCCGTGCAGGATGAGCTGACCACCCTGATCGCCACCATCGGCGAGAACATGAACCTGCGCCGCGCCGCCAAGCTGGAGGTGTCCGCGGGTGTGGTGTCGGCCTACGTCCACTCCGCCACCGCGCCGGGTCTCGGCAAGATCGGCGTGCTGGTGGCCCTGGAGTCCACCGGCGACCGCGAGAAGCTGGCCGAGCTGGGCCGCCAGATCGCCATGCACGTGGCCGCCGCCCGTCCCGACGCCCTGGATGTCGCCGATGTCGACACCACGGCCGTGGAGCGCGAGCGCAACGTCCTGGCCGAGCAGGCCCGCGCGTCGGGCAAGCCGGAGTCGATCATCGAGAAGATGGTTGAGGGCCGTCTGCGCAAGTACTACGAGGAGGTCTGCCTGCTGGAGCAGACCTATGTGATCGACGGTGAGAGCAAGGTCCGCAAGGTCGTCGAGGACGCTGCGAAGACCGTGGGCGCACCGGTGAAGGTCACGGGCTTCGCCCGCTTCGCGCTGGGCGAGGGCATCGAGAAGCAGGAGCAGGACTTCGCCGCCGAAGTGGCCGCCGCCGCCGGCACGAAGGCCTGATCGGAGCCGTGCAGCGGGCCCGGGGGCGCCGGCGGGACACCGTCCGGCGCGCCCCCGGGCCCGGGCCGTCCGTCCACAGCGTTCAACCAAACCACCGGGAGCCGGTCCATGGCCGAAACCGTCGGGGCACCCGTGCCCGCCGAAGGCGTCCGCTACAAACGCGTTCTTCTGAAGGTATCGGGTGAAGCGCTGATGGGACAGCGCGACTACGGCCTGGACCCCGATGTGGTGAACCGTGTCGCCGACGAGGTGAAGGCCGCCCGCGACCTGGGCGTCCAGGTCAGCCTGGTCATCGGCGGCGGCAACATCTTCCGCGGTGTCAAGGGGGCCGCGTCGGGGATGGAGCGGGCGAGCGCCGACTACATGGGCATGCTCGCCACCGTCATCAACGCGCTGTCCATGCAGAGCGCGCTGGAGCGCAAGGGTGTCCACACCCGCGTCCAGTCGGCCATCCCCATGTCGACGGTCTGCGAGCCCTACATCCGCCGGCGGGCGATCCGCCACATGGAGAAGGGGCGGGTGGTGATCTTCGCCGCCGGCACCGGCAATCCGTTCTTCACCACCGACACGGCTGCCGCCCTGCGCGCCTCGGAGATGGGCTGCGACGCGCTGCTGAAGGGGACGCAGGTTGACGGCGTCTACACCGCCGACCCCAAGAAGGACGCGACCGCCACGCGCTATGAGCGGTTGAGCTATCTGGAGGTGCTGTCCCGGGACCTGCAGGTGATGGACGCTTCCGCAATCTCCTTGGCGCGCGAAAGCCGTATCCCCATACTCGTGTTCTCGATCCACACTCCGGGGGCCTTCGCCGAGGTGATGGCCGGTCGGGGCAAGTTCACGATCATTACGGAAGAGAGGGAGTGACCCCGTGGCCGATCCCGATTTGAGCGACATCAAGCGGCGCATGGACGGCGCGATCGACGCCTTCCGCAAGGAACTCGCCGGGCTGCGCACCGGCCGCGCCTCTTCCAGCCTGCTGGAGCCGGTGAGCGTCGAGGCCTACGGCTCGCGCATGCACCTGAAGGAGGTCGGCACCGTGTCGGTTCCCGAGCCGCGCCTGATCACGGTCCAGGTGTGGGACCGCGGCATGGTCAAGGCGGTGGAGAAGGCGATCCGCGATTCGGGACTTGGCCTCAATCCGCAGACCGAGGGTCAGACCATCCGCGTGCCGATTCCCGATCTGTCCCAGGAACGCCGCCAGGAACTGGCCAAGGTCGCCCACAAGTACGCCGAGCAGGCCCGCGTCGCCGTGCGCAACGTCCGCCGCGACGGCATGGACATGCTGAAGAAGATGGAAAAGGCCAGCGAACTGAGCCAGGACGAGCAGAAGGTGTGGGCCGACAAGGTTCAGGGGCTCACCGACCAGCACATCAAGCTTGTCGACGAGGCGTTGGCGCAAAAGGAAAAGGAAATCATGCAGGTTTGAGGAGCGGAGCGAAGGCATGCGCTACGCTCAGGAGAACAGCCCGGCACCGTCGCCCGTTCACGTCGCCATCATCATGGACGGGAACGGCCGCTGGGCCAAGGCGCGCGGCCTGCCGCGCACGGCCGGCCACCGCAAGGGGGTCGAGGCGGTGCGCCGCACGGTGGAAGCCGCGCGGGAGCTGGGCATCGCCTATCTGACCATCTTCAGCTTCTCGTCCGAGAACTGGCGGCGGCCGCAGGAAGAGGTGTCGGAGCTGATGGGGCTCCTGCGCCTGTATCTGCGCAGCGAGATCGCCGAGTTGCACCGGGCCGGCGTCCGGCTGAAGGTGGTCGGCGACCGCCGGAAACTCGACCACGACATCGTCCGGATGATCGCCAACGCCGAGGAGATGACGGCGGGCAACACCGCCATGACCCTGGTGGTGGCGCTGAACTACGGATCGCGCCAGGAGATCGCCCACGCCGCCCGCCGGCTGGTCGAAGAGGTCCTCGACGGCCGCCTGGACCCCGCCGCCATCGACGAAGAGGCGATCGCGGCGCGCCTGTTCACCCATGGAATCCCCGACCCCGACCTGATCGTCCGCACCAGCGGCGAGAAGCGGCTCAGCAACTTCCTTCTGTGGCAGTCGGCCTACGCCGAGCTGGTGTTCACGGACACCCTCTGGCCCGACTTCACGAAGCGCGATCTGGAGGCGGCCATTGAAGAGTTCCACCGGCGGGAACGCCGGTTCGGCGCCACCACCGCCGGAAGCCGGTAAGGCCAGCGACCTGAAGGTTCGCATGCTGTCGGCCCTGATACTGGGGCCGCTCGTTCTGGCCGCCGTGTGGGCCGGCGGCTGGACCCTGCGCGCGCTGCTGGCGGCCACCGCTTTGCTCGCTCTCAACGAATGGCTGCGCATGGTGGCGCAGGACCGCCTGGCGACGGCGCTGCCGGCGGGTCTTGCCGCGGTCATCGTGGTGCTGGGCGTCCACGTCGCGCTCGGGCCGGCCATCGCCATGCTGGCGGCGTTCGCGCTGGCGGGCGTCGTCACGGCGACCGCCGGCATGGGGCGCTGGCTGGTCGGCTTCGGCGTGCCCTACGTGGCCGCCGGCGTGCTGGCCCTCGACTGGCTGCGCGAGGCGCCGGAGGCGGGCCTCGCTCTTTTCCTGTTCGTGCTGCTCACCGTTTGGGCCACCGATATCGGCGCCTACGCCGCCGGCCGGTCGATCGGCGGCCCCCGGCTGGCGCCGCGCATCAGTCCCAAGAAGACGTGGGCGGGCCTGCTGGGGGGCGTCGTCGCCTCGGGCCTGGCGGGCCTGGGTGTGGCGGTGGCGGCCGGGGCGGCGAGCCCGTTGCTGGCGCTGCTGGTCGGCGCCTGCACGGCGGTGGTGGCCCAGGCCGGTGACCTCTTCGAATCCGCGGTGAAGCGCCGCTTCGACATCAAGGACAGCGGCCGGCTCATTCCGGGGCACGGCGGGCTGCTCGACCGCATCGACGGGCTGCTGGTCGCCGCCCCGGTGCTGGCGCTGTTCCACGCGACCGCGGGAGTGTGGCTGCGATGGTGGTAGACGGCGCGGTCGGCGCGGGCGAGTCACCCCGCCGCATCACGGTGCTGGGTTCGACCGGATCGGTGGGCACGCAGACCATCGACCTGATCGCCCGCGCCCCCGCCGGCACCTTCGCCGTCGAGGCGCTGACCGCCAACCGCAATGTGGACCTGCTGGCGCAGCAGGCCCGTGCCCTGCGGCCGCACCTCGCGGTGGTCGCCGATCCCGCCGCCTACGGCGCGCTGAAGGCGGCGCTGGCCGGCACCGGCGTGGAGGCCGCGGCCGGCCCGCAGGCCGTGGCGGAGGCGGCGGGGCGGCCGGCCGACTGGGTCATGGCGGCCATCGTCGGCGCCGCCGGGCTGGAGCCGGTGCTGGCGGCGGTGCGCCGCGGCGCCTGCGTCGCCTTCGCCAACAAGGAGGTGCTGGTCTGCGCCGGCGCCCTGATGATGGACGAGGTGCGCGCCCACGGCGCCACGCTGCTGCCCGTCGACAGCGAGCACAACGCCATCTACCAGTGCTTCGACTTCGCCCATCCCGGCCGGGTGCGCCGGCTGATCCTGACCGCGTCGGGTGGCCCGTTCCGCACCGCCGACCGCGCCACCATGGCGGCGGTGACGCCGGAGCAGGCGGTGGCGCACCCGACCTGGGACATGGGGGCCAAGATCTCCGTCGACAGCGCCACCATGATGAACAAGGGGCTGGAGATCATCGAGGCGCATTTCCTCTTCGCCATGCCGGAGGAGCGCATCGACGTGCTGGTCCACCCCCAGTCGGTGGTGCATTCGCTGGTGGAGTATGTGGACGGCTCGGTGCTCGCCCAGCTCGGCACACCCGACATGCGCACGCCCATTGCCCACACATTGGCCTGGCCCGACCGCATGGAGACGCCGGCGCGCCGGCTCGACCTGGCGCAGGCGGCGACGCTGACCTTCGAGGCGCCGGATCCGCAGCGTTTCCCGGCCTTGCGGCTGGCCCGGGCGGCCTTGCAAAGCGGGGGGGCCGCTCCTACAATTCTGAGTGCTGCCAACGAGGTGGCCGTCGCCGCCTTTCTGGAGCGGCGGATCGGCTTCCTGGGCATCGAGCGGATCGTCGAGGAAACGCTGGCGGCCCTGCCGCACGATGCTCCGTCCGACCTTGCCGGTGTGCTGGCGGCGGACGCCGAGGCGCGCCGCTGTGCGGCTGACCGGGTGGGCATGGGTTCCCCCGTGTGAACGCAGCGGGCGATTGATCCAATGGTGCGGGCCCGCGGCCGGGCCCGCCGACGAAGGCGGACGGTTTATGGACTTTCTGGGCGGTTTCGGCACCTCGCTTTTCGCGTTCCTCATCGTCCTCTCCGTGCTCGTCTTCGTGCACGAGTACGGCCACTACTACATCGCGCGGCGCAACGGCGTGCGGGTCGAGGTGTTCTCCATCGGCTTCGGACCGGAGCTGTTCGGCTGGCACGACCGCGCCGGCACCCGCTGGAAATTCAGCGCCATCCCGCTCGGCGGCTATGTGAAGATGTTCGGCGACGCCGACCCGGCGAGCACGCCGGGGTCGCACCTGCCGGCCATGTCGGCGGAGGAACGCGCCGTCTCCTTCCACCACAAGACCGTCGGCCAGCGCGCCGCCGTGGTTGCGGCGGGGCCGCTGGCCAACTTCGCCTTCGCCCTGCTGGCGCTGGCCATCCTGTTCGCCACGGCCGGCCAGCCCTTCACCCCGCCCGAGGTGGGCGGCGTGCAGCCCGGCAGTGCGGCGGCGGAGGCCGGGCTGCAGCCCGGCGACGTGGTGCTGTCCATCGACGGCACCGGCATCCAGCGGTTCGAGGAGATCCGCCAGATCGTCTCCATCAAGCCGGAGCAGGCGCTGTCCGTGCGCATCCGGCGCGACGGGGCGGAGCAGGCGGTGACCGTGACGCCCCAGGCGACGGAACTGACGGACCGATTCGGTAACGTCCACCGCATCGGCCTGCTGGGCATCACCCGCGCCGGCACCGAGACGGTCCGCCACGACCCGTTTACCGCGGTCTGGCAGGCGGGGCGCGAGATCACCGGCATGATCACCGGCACCCTGACCGCCGTCGGCCAGATGCTGGACGGCTCGCGCGGGACGGAGGAACTGGGCGGGCCGCTGCGCATCGCCCAGATGTCGGGCGAGGTCGCCCAGACCGGTGCCTACGCGCTCGTCTGGTTCATGGCGTTCCTGTCGGTCAACCTCGGCCTCATCAACCTGTTCCCCATTCCCATGCTCGACGGCGGCCACCTGATGTTCTACGCCCTGGAGGCCGTCCGCGGGCGCCCGCTGGGAGCGCGGGCTCAAGAATACGGTTTCCGCATCGGGTTGGCTCTGGTATTAACGCTCATGGTCTTCGCCACGTGGAACGACCTCGTTCAACTCCGCGTGGTCGACTTCTTCAGGGGCCTCGTTTCCTAAAACGACCAGAGCCAGGGGGCGTGCTTTGCGGGTGTCGCGGAACGTTTTGGCGCTCGGCCTGATGGCCGGCTGCGCCATGACAACGGTAGCTGTTGCCTGGGCCCAGACGGGCAGCACCATCGAGGGCGGCCCGCAGCCGCGCCCGGGCGTGCAGGTCTCGCAATCGCTTCCCGGCGGGACCATCGGCACCATCCGGGTCGAAGGCGCCCAGCGGATCGAGCCCGCGACGGTGCGCTCGTACCTGACGGTCCAGCCGGGAGATCCGTTCAGCGAGGATGGTCTGGACGCGTCGCTGAAGGCCCTGTTCGCCACCGGGCTGTTCGCCGACATCCATTTCCGCCGCGAGGGCAACACCCTGGTGGTCCAGGTGTCCGAGAACCCGATCATCAACCGGATCGCGTTCGAGGGGAACCGCCGCATCGAGAACGACAATCTCCAGTCGGAGATCCAGTTGCGGCCGCGCCAGGTCTACACGCGCACCCGCGTGCAGAACGACGTGCAGCGCATCATCGACATCTACCGCCGCCAGGGCCGCTTCGCCGCGACGGTGGAGCCCAAGATCATCCAACTGGACCAGAATCGCGTCGATCTGGTGTTCGAGATCAACGAAGGCCCGCGCACCGGCGTGCGCTCCATCGCCTTTGTCGGGAACGAGGTGTTCAGCGACGGCACGCTGCGCGAAGAGATTCTGACCAAGGAAACCGCCTTCTGGCGCTTCCTGACGTCGGACGACAACTATGATCCCGATCGCCTCACCTACGATCGCGAGCTGCTGCGCCGCTTCTACCTGAAGGAAGGCTACGCCGATTTCCGCGTTGTCTCCGCCGTGGCCGAACTGACGCCGGACCGCGAGGACTTCTTCATCACCTTCACCATCGAGGAAGGTGACCGCTACCGGTTCGGCAAGGTCGACGTCCAGTCCAACATCCGCACGCTCGATCCCGAGCAGTTGCGCGGCGTCGTCACCACGCACGAGGGCGAGTGGTACGACGCGGCCGCGGTGGAGCGGACCATCACCCTGTTGACCAACGCCGTCGGCGACCTGCAGTACGCCTTCGTCGACGTCCGGCCGCGGGTCACCCGCAACCGCGACGAGCGCACCATCGACGTGGTCTACGAAATCGCCGAGGGACCGCGCGTCTTCGTGGAGCGCATCGACATCACCGGCAACGTCCGCACCCTTGACAAGGTGGTGCGGCGCGAGATGCTGCTGGCCGAAGGCGACCCGTTCAACACCACGCGCCTGCGCCGGTCGGAGCAGCGGGTGAAGGACCTGGGCTTCTTCGAGCGCGTCCAGGTGACGACGCAGGAGGGCTCGGCGCCGGACCGCTCCGTCGTCAACGTCGAAGTGACCGAACAGTCGACCGGCGAAATCGCGCTGGGCGCCGGCTTCTCCACCGCCGACGGCGTGCTCGGCGACTTCTCGATCCGTGAACGCAACCTGCTGGGCCGCGGCCAGGACCTGAAGTTCGGCGCCACGATTTCGTCGCGCCGGCAGGAATACGACATCAGCTTCACCGAGCCCTATTTCCTGGATCGGGACCTGAGCGCCGGCTTCGACCTGTTCCGCACCACGCGCGACTACCAGAAGGAAGCCTCGTTCGACGAAAAGAACCTGGGCTTCGCGCTGCGCACCGGCTTCCCGCTGGCGGAGTTCCTGCGCCAGCGCGTGTACTACCAGCTCCAGCACACGGAGATCGATGACGTGCCGTCCACGGCGTCGGTCTACATTCGGGACCAGACCGGGGCCCGCACCAACTCCCTGATCGGTCAGGAGCTGCTGTACGACCGCCGCAACAGCCGCCTGACGCCGACCGAGGGCTATTACGCGCGCTTGTCGACCGATTTCTCCGGCCTCGGCGGCACCACCCGCTTCGCTCGGGCACGCCTGGGCGGCGGCTACTACCTGCCGCTGGTCGACGACAACCGCTGGGTGATCAGCGCCACCGGTGAGGTGGGCGTGATCCACAACTTCAAGGACGATGATCTGTTCCTCGCCGACCGCTTCTTCATGGGTGGCGACACGTTGCGCGGCTTCCGCACCGCCGGCATCGGCCCGCGCGATCTGCGCACCGACGACGCACTGGGCGGCTCGCGATACTACCGCGGCTCCCTGGAGATGACGTTCCCGGTCGGCATGCCCGAGGAGTTCGGTCTGAAGGGGCACGCCTTCAGCGACTTCGGCACGGTGGCCGGCAGCATCGTCGAGGGCGACCCCAACGTTCCCACCGACGAGACGATTCGCGTGTCGGTGGGTGCCGGCGTGTCGTGGCGCTCGCCCTTCGGCCCGATCCGGGTCGATGTCGGCGTGCCGCTGCGCAAGGAAAGCTATGACAAGACCGAAATCTTCCGCTTCAGCTTCGGAACCAGGTTCTAAATCCATGCAGTTCAAGAAGACCCCGGCTTTGCTCGGCGCCGTCGCGATGGCCGCGGCGCTGGCTTTCACCGCTCCGGTCGGCGCACAGACGGCGCCCGCGGCCGGAGCGGCCCTGCCGGCCCCGGTCATCGGCGTGCTCGACGTGCAGAAGATCCTGCAGGAATCCTCCGCCGCCAAGGGCATCCAGGGCGCGGTCGAGACGCAGCGCGACACCTACCAGAAGGAGATATCCTCTCTGGAGGAGAAGCTGCGCACCGCCGAAGCGGAACTGCGCAAGCAGCAGACGGTGCTGGCGCCCGACGCCTTCGCCGCCAAGCGCCGCGACTTCGAGAAGCAGGTCGCCGACGTGCAGCGCACCGTGCAGGCCCGCAAGCGCGCGCTCGACACCGCCCTGAACGAGGCGATGGGGCAGGTGCAGAAGAGCATGTACCAGATCATGATGGACATCGCCGGCAACCGCGGCATCAACGTGGTGCTGCCCAAGCAGTCGGTCCTGATCTTCGAGCCCAAGCTCGACCTCACCGAAGAGGTGCTGGGTAAGCTGAACGAGACGCTGCCCAAGGTGGCGGTCAGCATTCCCAAGCAGTGACCGGGCGCGGGACCGGCCGCCGGTTCGGCGGCCGGCTTGGCGATTGATCCTGTCGGCGAAATGGGGCAAAAGGGCGCGAACTCCGGGCGCGCCCGGTATGACGGTTACGGAAAGCGGATAGACGGACGATGGACGCGGCGGCAGAGAACGGCCCGGGCCAGGGCGGCGGGGTGGAATACGACATCACCCGGGTCATGCAGATGATCCCGCACCGCTACCCGATGCTGATGATCGAACGGGTCATCGACGTGGTGCCGAACGAGAGTGCGGTCGGCGTCAAGAATGTGTCCATCAACGAGCCGTTCTTTGCCGGCCATTTCCCCTCGCGGCCGGTCATGCCGGGCGTCATGATCATCGAGGCGATGGCACAGACCGCCGCCGTTCTCGTGGTGTCGACGCTGGGCCCCGATGCCGAAGGCAAGCTGGTCTATTTCATGACCGTGGACGAGGCGCGCTTCCGCCGGCCGGTCACGCCGGGCGACCAGCTTCACATCCATGTGTCGAAGGTGCGCCACCGCGCCAACGTCTGGAAGTTCAGGGGCGAGGCGAAGGTGAACGGTACTCTGGTGGCCGAAGCGACCTATTCCGCCATGATCCTGGACGAGAAATGAGCGTCTCGATCCATCCCTCTTCCGTCGTCGACCCCGCCGCCCGGCTGGGCGAGGACGTCACCATCGGCCCGTTCTGCACGGTGGGCCCCCACGTCACCCTGGGGGACCGGGTGCGCCTGGTGTCGCACGTGGCGGTGGACGGCCGCACCAGCGTGGGGGAGGGGACGGTCATCTATCCCTTCGCCTCCATCGGTCAGCCGCCGCAGGACCTGAAGTACCGCGGCGAGCCGTCGGAACTGGTGGTCGGGCGCTTCAACCAGATCCGCGAAAGCGTCACCATGAACACCGGCACCGAGGGTGGCGGCATGGTGACCCGCGTCGGTGACCATGGCCTGTTCATGGTGGGGGCGCACGTCGCTCACGACTGCATCGTCGGTGACCACGTCATCCTGGCCAACAACGCCACGCTGGGCGGGCACGTGAGTGTTGGCGATTACGCCATCCTCGGTGGCCTGTCGGCGGTGCACCAGTTCGTGCGCATCGGCGCCCACGCCATGATCGGCGGCATGTCCGGGGTGGAGAACGACGTCATCCCCTACGGACTGGTGATGGGCGAGCGGGCCCGGCTGGCCGGCCTCAACCTGGTGGGGCTGGAGCGCCGCGGCTTCGGCAAGGACGAGGTGCGGGCTCTGCGCACCGCCTACAAGGCGCTGTTCACCTCGGCCGGCGACACCTTCGCCACCCGGCTGGACGAGGTGGAGCGGGAGTTCGGCGCCACGCCGCTGGTTGGGCAGGTGCTGGCGTTCATTCGCAGCAAGACGTCACGGCCGCTGCTGCAACCGGGCCGCGACGGCGCCTGATCCCGAAATCGGGAGACCAGCGATGAAGGACCGCGGGGCCGGACTCGGCATTCTCGCGGGCGGCGGCGTTCTGCCGGCCCGTCTGGCGGCAGCGGTGCAGGGCACCGGCCGCGCCGTTTTCATGGTCGCATTCGAGGGGCACACGGACCCTACGGCGGTGCAGGGCGTCCCCCATCTGTGGAGCCGCTTCGGCGCCGCCGGATCGATCATCGACCGCCTGCGCCGGGAAGGGGTGACGGAGCTGGTCTTTGCCGGCCCGGTGCGCCGCCCGTCGCTGGGCGAACTGCTGCCGGACTGGCGCACCGCCCGCTTCCTCGCCCGCGTCGGCACCAAGGCGTTCGGCGACGACGGCTTGCTGCGCGCCGTGACGCGGGAGCTGGAGGAGGAGGGGTTCCGCGTCGTCGGCCTGCACGAGATCCTCGGCGACCTGCTGACCCCCGCCGGCCCCGTCGGCCGCCTCGGCCCCGACGAGGGAGCGCGCCGCGACATCGCCCGCGGCATCGAGGTGGCGCGCGGCCTGGGGGCGCTGGACGTGGGACAGGGCTGCATCGTGCAACAAGGCATCGTCCTGGCCGTCGAGGCCGTAGAAGGCACCGACGCGATGATCGGCCGCGCCGGTCCCCTGCGGCGGCCGGGCCCCGGTGGCGTGCTGGTCAAGATGCGCAAGCCGCAGCAGGACCGGCGGCTCGACCTGCCGACCATCGGCACCGCCACCGTGGAGAACGCCGCCGCCGCCGGTCTGGTCGGGGTGGCGGTGGAGGCCGGGGGCAGCCTGATCGTCGACCGCGCGGCGGTGGCGGAGCTGGCCGACCGGCTGGGCCTGTTCGTCGTCGGCGTGGAGGCGCCGATATGACGGCGCCGCTGGTTTTCCTGATCGCCGGGGAGCCGTCGGGCGACGCGCTGGGGGCGCGGTTGATGGCCGCCCTGAAGCGCCTGACCGGAGGCAACGTCCGCTTCGCCGGGATCGGCGGCGAGCGCATGGCGGCGGAAGGGCTCGACTCCCTGGTGCCGCAGGCGGAGCTGGCGCTGTTCGGCGTGGTGGAATTGCTGCCGCAGCTTCCCAACCTCATCCGCCGTCTCAACCAGACCACCGCCGAGGTGCTGCGCCTGCGGCCGGACGTGCTGGTCAGCATCGATTCGCCGGGCTTCACCGTCCGCGTCGCCAAACGGGTGCGGGCCGCCGCCCCGGACATCGCGCTGATCCACTACGTCGCCCCCACGGTGTGGGCGTGGAAGCCGAAGCGGGCGGCGAAGTATGCGGCCATCTACGACCATCTGCTGGCGATCCTGCCCTTCGAACCGCCCTATTTCGAGCGCGAGGGCCTGCCCTGCACCTTCGTGGGCCATTCGGTGGTCGAGAGCGGCGCGGGGGCGGGGGATGGCGCCGCCTTCCGCGCCCGCCACGGCATCGCGCCGGACGCCCGCGTCGTGGCGGTGCTGCCCGGCAGCCGGCGCGGCGAGGTCCGGCGCCTGCTGCCCGACTTCCGCGCCACGCTGGAGCGGCTGTGGCCCGCCCATCCGACCCTGATGGCGGTGGTGCCGACGGTGGCCACCGTGCGCGAACATGTGAGGGACGAGGTTGCCGGCTGGCCGCTGCGCACCATTGTGGTGGAGGGCGAAGCGGAGAAGCACGATGCCTTCGCCGCTGCCGAGGCGGCGCTTGCGGCGTCGGGCACGGTGGCCCTGGAACTGGCGCTGGCCGGCCTGCCGGCGGTCATTGCCTACCGCCTGAACCCGCTCACTGTGGCGGTGTACCGCCGCCTGATCAAGGTGAAGTACGTGAACCTGGTCAACCTGATGCTCGACCGCATGCTGGTGCCCGAGCTGCTGCAAGGGGACTGCCGGCCCGATCGCCTGGCGGCGGCGCTGGGCCGCCTGCTGGACGATCCGGCGGCGCGGCGGGAGCAGGTGGAAGGGGTGGCGGAGGTGGCGCGCTGGCTCGGGCGCGGCGGAACGCCACCCAGCGAGCGTGCTGCCCGCGTCGTCCTCGACGTCATCGAACGACACAAGATGAAGATGCAAGGAGGCAGAGAATGAGCACCGAAACCGGACAGTTCCGGATGCTGCACACCATGCTGCGGGTCCTGGACCTGGACAAGTCGCTGGACTTCTACACCCGCCTGCTGGGCATGAAGCTGCTGCGCAAGTCCGACTATGAGGGCGGCCGCTTCACCCTGGCGTTCGTCGGCTACGGCGAGGAGTCGGACACCACGGTTCTGGAACTGACCCACAACTGGGACCAGAAGGAGCCCTACGATATCGGCACCGCCTATGGCCACATCGCCATCGGCGTGCCGGACATTTACAAGACCTGCGAGCAACTGGCCGCCGAAGGCGTGAAGATCCCCCGTCCGCCCGGCCCGATGAAGCACGGCTCCACCGTCATCGCCTTCATCGAGGATCCTGACGGCTACAAGGTCGAGCTGATCGAGCGGGCGTAAACCTCCGAAGCCGGGTTCGGACGTCAAGACGTACCGAACCCGGCATCAATCATTTCCCGTCATGGTCGACCGCCCGCCGGTCACCACATCGGAGCGGCGGCGCGTCTCGCGCTGCAGGATGTAGAGGCCGCTCAGGGCCACGATGCCGGCGCCGATCACGGCCGAGACCTCCGGCAATTCCCCCCACAGCAGCCAACCGAACAGCACCGCCCACAGCAGGGAGGTGTAGTTGAAGGGCGCCACCGTTGCCGCCTGGGCCAGCGAATAGGCCCGCGTCAGAAAGAGTTGGGCCATGCCCCCCACCAGCCCGGTCAGGGCCAGCAGCATGAAATCCCCGGGCGTCGGCGTCACCCAGGCGAAGGGCAGGGTGCAGGCGGACATCAGGGTGGTGAGGACGGTGAAGTAGAAGACGATGGTGTTGGGCGGCTCCGACCGGCTCAACTGGCGGATCGCCACCATGGCCAGGGATTGGCAGAAGGCGGCGGCGATGGCGACCGCGGCCCCCAGTTCCAGGACCGCGCCGGTGGGGCGGACGATGACCAGAACCCCGACGAAGCCGACAGCGACGGCGCTCCAGCGGTGGACGCCGACCTTCTCGCCCAGCAGGGGCACGGACAGCGCGGTCAGGATCAGCGGCGTGGTGAAGTTCAGTGCGATCGCGTCGGCCAGCGGCAGCAGTGCGAAGGACCAGAACATCAGCATCATCGCGCACAGCCCGATGGCCGAACGCCAGACGTGGCCCAGCGGCCGTGCCGTGCGCAGGGTTGCGGCGCCGCCCTGCACGGCCACCGCCACGACCACGGGAACCAGGGCGAAAGCGTTGCGGAAGAAGCTGATCTCGGTCACCGGATAGGTGTCCGACAGCGTCTTCACCAGCACGTTGAGAATGGAGAACAGGAACACCGACACCAGCATCATCAGGATGCCGAGCGATGCGTTGTCCGTTCTGCGAAAGGGGGGCGTCGAGGCGGTCACGCGCCGGACGTTAGCAGACGCACACGCCCGCGTCACCGCAGGGTGACGCGGATGCGCCATGCCGGGGCGGAATGCCCCCGGGGGTCAGCGGAAGTGCAGCATTGCCTTGATCTCGGCTTCGGCGGCCAGCCAATGGTCCATTTCCCGGCCGGCGGGACGGCCGTCCTTCTCCCACAGCTCGTAGGCGCGCTCCTGGATCATGCGGGTCTGCTCGCCGCGCAGCAGCCCTTCCGCGATGTGCATGTTGATGCGCGCCAGCGCGATCAGCTTCGCCGCCTCGATCTCGCCCGTACCCGCCTCCATGGTGGTGGCCGACACGTATTGGGCGAGGTGGGTGAGGTTGTCGCGCACCTCCTGCGGCAGGGCCACGCCCTCGCTCTGCACCACGGTCTTGATCGCGACCCAGAGCTTCAGATTGTGGTCGAGCGCCAGATTGACCTTGGCCGGGCTGTCGGCCTCGATCAGCAGGGTCGCCGCCTGCATCAGCGATAGGGAGTCCTGTTCGGGCGTCGAGAAGTTGCTGCGCAGGATGGCGTCGGCACCCGATTCGGTGGCCGTGGTGTCGATGGTCTCGGCGGTGGCGATCTTGCGCTTGGCCATGGTGCTGCCCCTTGCTCGTGGCGGTGCGTCGGACCCTCGGGGACCGCCCCGGCGGGATTCGCGCAGTTGTCCGGCAAGCACTAGACCGCCACCCTCTTAAAATAGGGTTAAGGACAAAATGGGGGCAGCGTGAACATTATGGGACGAGGGACCCGAAGGGCAGACGGAAGGTGAAGCTGAAGACATTGTCGCTCACCCGGTCCTCGGCACGGTTGCCGGAGCCGGTGATGCGGCTGTAGCCCAGCGCCAGCCGCGCGTCGTTGGAGAACTCGTAGCCCAGTTCGATCTGCGACCGGATTTCCAGATTGCCGCGGGACTCGGCCGGGGACAGGGGAACGTATCCGGCACCGATGCTGGGGGTGAAGGTGAAAGACCCGAGGGGGACATCCAGCAACAGACCGCCCGTGCCGGCCAGACGGCCGTCGGGGGCCGGCTCGGTGGTGACCCAGGGCTTAAGGGTGGCGTAGGGCTCCATCCAGGGGACGAGCGCGCCGCCCATGCGGAACTTGTCGTGCAGGTCGCCCAGCCGGTCGGCCCTGTCCGGGGGAAGCACCGTCTGCGGCAGGGCCCCCAGCATCCACCGCGGCCGCTCGCCCGCGGCGGCGTCGGTCGTCTGCGCGGCGACCGGCAGCGCGGCGCCGGCCACCGCCAGCCCCGTTCCCAGCAGCACCGAAACGGCCAATCGACGACGGCTCACGGCCGGCACTCCTTTCCCCTTGGAACGGCCTGCGCGACCGCGGCCGCCCCACACGACAAGCATGCACCCGAAAGGTTTCAATACCCTTGATAATATTGGGCGCTTCCGGCGTCTGCGCAATCGGGCGGAACGCACTAACCCTTCAATGTTCCACCGTCCTACCCGAAGAAGCCGATGCGCTGGGTGATGGCCGACCCGGTGCGCAGGATCAGGTCGGCCAGCCCGGTCATCGGGCGGAAGATCCGTTCGTTCTCCTGACGATAGTCCTGGCTCTCGTCGCTGACATAGGTGGCCGGTGCGCCGAAGTCGGTGTCTTCCAGCGCCAGATCGGTGGTGGCGGGAAAGATGACCTGGAGCTGCTCCACGGCGGTGGCGACGTCCAGGTGCAGGATGCGGTTGATCACCCGGTCTCGCGTCGTCTGGTGCTGGCTGGAAAAGTCGGGGATGTGGGTGGCGAGCCGGAAGACCTCGTGGATCAGCGCCAGGCGCACGGCGTGCAGCAGGCGCATGCCGGTGCGCGTGCGCTCACTCACCAGCGCCGCGCAGCCGGGGCCCGTGCGCTCCAGCCCGTCGCGCAGGATCGTGTAGTCCCGGAACAGCTTGCGGTAGATGCGCGACTGGCGCTGGTGGGTTGGGTTGTCCTCCAGGTGTCCGGCGAGCCGGCGCATCTCCTCCGCCCGCACGCGGTCGCCGGCGCGGGCCGCCAGCGTCAGCCACAGGCCGGGGTCGAGCGTGTCGACGTACGCTTTCAGCGCCGCAGGGTCGGCGATGCCGAAGCCGTACTCCACCACCCCCATCAGTTCCCGGAAGCGGCGGGAACGGGCGTACAGGGCGGCGAAATGCTCGGGGTCCTTGTCGATGGCCGCCCCCACGCCGCCCAGGGTGTTGGCCGGCAGCCCCAGTTGCTGAAGGATGGCGTTGTGGGGAATCGCCCGGATCTGCGACACCGACTGCTGGTCGATGTTCTCCGCCGCACCGTCGTATTGCCGTTTGAAGGCGCGGCTGCCCGACGGGTACAGCAGGTTCGCGCCGAAGGCGGACACCAGGACGGCGTAGTTCGGGTCCTCCACCAGGGACACCTGGAACTCCTTCACCGTCGTGAAGAACTCGGTGATGTAGTCGTTCTCGGCGTAGAACGGGTCGTCGCGGCCGCCGTCGCGGCGGCCCAGCATGTATTCGACGATGCGGGTGACCACGGCGAAGGCCGTTGCCTCGGTGGTGAAGTACAGGAACCCGTCGCCGCCCTGAAAACTGGTCTCCTGCTTGAACGCCACGCCCTGATCGTCCAGCGCCTGAAGCCAGGCGGGCGGAGCGGTGTAGGACAGCCGCTCGTCGAAGCGGCCGGGATGGGCGCCGCGGCCGATGGATTCGCCGTGGGTGTCGAAGATGACGAGTTGCACGTCCTTCAGCCCGTGGCGGGCGAACAGGCGGGCGATGCGGTTGCGCAGCCGCTCGATGGAGGCGGCGGCCGGCGCCTGGCCGAGGTAGCGCCCGGCGTCGGAATAGCCGGTCTGGATGCACAGCCGGCCGCGCTTCTGCACGTACGCCTTGAAGTGCGGGTTGTCGAGCAGGGCGTCGATGACGCGGCTGCCCAGTTCCAGCGCCCGTTCCGTCTCGAACAGGGGGGAGATGTCCAGCCGGTCCTCGATGCCGAACAGCCGGGCGTAGTACAGCGCCGTCAGCACCGTGAAGGCGGTTTCCGTCTCGGCGATCAGGAAGCGCACGGGCTTCGTGGCGTCGGCGTACGTCAGCATCTGCGCCACCACCATGAACAGGCGCTTGGCGGAGGTGCGCTCGACGATCAGGGAGCCGAAATTGATGGTCGCCGGCTCCACCTTGTCGAGAAGCTGCGACAGGGCGGTGAGGTAGGACTGGCGGTAGCGCGGGTCGTCGGGTGACGATTGCAGCCCCACCGCCTTGCGGATGGCGTTGTGCAATTGGGTGGAGTTGATGCGCACATGAGTGTGCGCCAGCCCCAGGCCATAGTTTGCCATCTCCGCCCGCAGCACGCACAGGCGCGCCACGCACGCCGTCGCCTCCGGGCCGCGCCCGCCCAGCAGGCGGATCGCCCGGTTCACCCGCTCGATCAGGGCGCCGGCGTGCACCAGGCGGAACGCGTGGTCCTCGTGCATGCGCCGGGCGATGCGGCGGATGTGGCGGTAGGCGTCGGCCCGCGTCGGGTCGTGCCCGGCGAAGACCTGCAACTCGTCGGTGACTTCGTGGTTGGCCAGGACGAGACGGGATTCGATCTGCTCCAGGGTGTGGCGCAGCTCCTCGTCGGCCGGCGCGGCGGCCCGCACCGCCTGCACCTCCGCCAGGTAATGGCGCAGTTGCAGCGCCTGCACCTTCAGGCGCTTGTGCAGCGTGTCCGTCCACTTGATGTCGGAGCGGCCGTCGATGTCGTAGCCGACCCAGCTCGCCACCGTCAGCAGGGCGGGTGTGAGTTCCGACCAACGGTCGGGCCAGATCTCCGCGGCCACATCGAAGATGATGCCGTACAGGCGGCGCAGCGCCTTGCCGATGGTTTCCAGGGCCAGCAGCGACAAGCGGTGTTCGCGCGACAGGTCGATGCCGGTATCGGGCCGGTGTTCCGATTCCACCACCGACGCCAGCAGGGCGGTCCGGCGGTCCTCGTCGAGGGGCGCTCCCGCCTCGTCCCGGCCGGTGGCCAGGCAGGCCAGCGCCGTCATCAGCTCACCCGACAGGTTGAAGGTGGGGTGCGCGGTGATGACGATGCCGAACACCTCGCGCTCCACCGCCCGGCGGAACACCTCGAAGGGCACCGGCTCCTCCGCCCCGTCGGGCCGGGCCAGCCCGCGCACCAGGGCGCGCAGCCGGGCGGCGTTGACCTCCGGGTCCGTCTCGCCCAGCTTGGCGGCGAAGCGGTCGGCGCGGTCGATCAGACCCTCCACCGACAGGTATTGGACGAGATGCTCCAGCCGGCCGAAATCGAGGGTGCCGGCGGCGAGGCGCCGGTTGATCTCCAGCGCCAGATGCAGCACCGGGTTGGTGAAGGGGTCTTCTTCGTTCTCCCGCACGAAGCGTTCCAGGCACCCGGTCAGCTCGGCGGCGCAGTCGGCGGCGTCGAAGCCCTCCGGCACCGGGAAGCGAACCGCCCCCGGGGCGAGCAGCGGCGCTGTGGTCGGCAAGGGCCGGGCCGGCACCGGTGGCGGCGCGGCCGGTGCCGGGGAGGGGTGCCGGCGGGCGTCACGGCCGCGGGCGGATTTGGTCTCGGCCTCGGTCATCGGCGGGTCCTCGCGCGGCGGTGGAGCAAAGGGAGGATGCGGGTCGTTTGCAAGCCCTGTCAACGGCCGGTTTGTGCGATGCGGGATCACCGCCCCCCGGCAAGCCGTTTGCCGCCGCTGCCGGCGTTCGCTAGAGTCGCCCGGTCGGACACGGGTGGAGGGTGCGGTGAGCGTCGATCTCTGGCTGGTTTATGTGGTTGCGGCCATCGGGCTGTCGCTGACGCCCGGCCCCAACGGTCTGCTGTCGCTGACCCATGGCGTGCGCTTCGGCTTCGCGCGGACGGTGGCGACGGCAGCCGGCGGCGTCACCGGATTCATGGTGCTGGTCGCCGCGTCGCTGGCCGGCCTGGGCGTGCTGCTGGCGGCGTCGGAAATGGCGTTCACCATCGCCAAATGGGTCGGTGCCGCCTACCTCGTCTATCTCGGCGTCCGGCTGTGGCGCGCCCCGCCGCCCCGCGTGCCGGAGGATGGCGCGGCTCCGGCGACGGAGGAGGTCGGGGTGGCGCGGCTGTTCGTCCAGGGCTTCCTGGTCGCCGTGTCCAACCCCAAGGCGCTGATCTTCTTCGCCGCTTTCCTGCCGCAGTTCATGCGCCCCGAGGATCCGTTCTGGCTGCAGTTCCTGGTGCTGGGGGGCACCTTCGCGGTGGTGGAGTTCCTCTATGAGCTGGCGCTGGCCGGCGCGGCGCAACGCCTGGCACCCTGGCTGGGGCGCAACGGACGCTGGTTCAACCGGGTGACGGGCACCACGTTCATCGGCATCGGCGGCCTGCTGACCACGGCCAGCCGCACCTGAACGTGCGCCACCGTGCCGCGAGGAGGAGGCCCATGACCGACGCTGACTCCGATGTCGACGCCGCCGGCGGCCAGGACGCCGTCATCGCCTTCCTGGAGGACCCGGGCACCCACGGCGGCCAGCCGGTGGAGCGCATTGACACCCACGGCGCCATCGTGTTTCTGGCCGGCGACCGGGCACTGAAGCTGAAGAGGGCGGTGCGCTTTCCCTACATGGACTTCTCGACCCGCGAGCGGCGCCGCGCCGCCTGCGAGGCGGAACTGGCGCTGAACCGCCGCACCGCCCCTGACCTCTACCGGGCGGTTGAGCCCGTGGTGCGCCGTTCCGACGGCACCCTGGCCACGGGCGGCAGCGGCGCCGTGCTGGACTGGGTGGTGGTCATGCACCGCTTCGACGGCGACCGGCTGTTCGACCGGATGGCCGGGCGCGGGGCGTTGACACCCGACCTGATGCGGCACCTGGCCGACGCCATCGCGGCCTTCCACGCCGCCGCACCGGAGCGACGTGACGCCGGCGGTGCGGCGGCCATGGCCGCTGTCTCGGACGGCAACCTGGCGGAGCTGGCGCAGTCCCCGGCCCTGTTCCCGCCGCCCCTGGTGGATCGGCTGGCGGCGGCGTCGCGCACCGCCCTGGCACGGCACGGGGCTTTGATGGACGCCCGGCGGGACGCCGGGCGGGTGCGCCACTGCCACGGCGACCTGCACCTGCGCAACATCGTGCTGCACGACGGCCGGCCGACCCTGTTCGACTGCATCGAGTTCGACGACTCCCTGGCGGTGGTCGACGTGCTGTACGACCTCGCCTTCCTGCTGATGGACCTGGACCACCGGGGCCTGCGGCCGCTCGGCAACGCGGTGCTCAACCGCTATCTGGAGGTGACGGGGGAGCATGGCGGCCTGGCGCTGCTGCCGCTGTTCCTGTCGGTGCGGGCGGCCGTGCGCGCCAAGGTGGACGCCGCAGCCGCCGCGGCGCAGGAGGACGGGGAGCGGGCGGCGGGCCTGCGCGCCGACGCGCGGCGCTACCTGGAGCAGGCGCTGGCCTCCCTGGAGCCGCCGCCGCCGCGCCTGGTCGCCGTCGGCGGCCTGTCGGGCACCGGCAAGACAACGGTCGCCCGCGGCCTGGCGCCCGCCATCGGCCCGGCGCCGGGGGCGGTGGTGTTGCGCAGCGACGTGCTGCGCAAGCGCCTGCACGGTGTCGCGGAGACCACCCGCCTGCCGCCCGAGGCATACACCCCCGCCGCCACCGCCGCGGTGTATGCTGCCATCGCCGATGCGGCGGCGGCGGCGCTGGCGGCCGGGCACGCGGTGGTGGCCGACGCCGTGTACGCCCGCCCGGAGGAACGGCAGGCCATCGCAGCGGTGGCGGCGGCGGCCGGCGTACCCTTCCACGGGGTGTGGCTGGAGGCGCCGGCGCCGGTGCGGGAGCAACGGGTCACCGGCCGTTGCGGCGACGCGTCGGACGCCACGGCGGAGGTGGTGCATCGGCAGGAGTCCTACGATCCGGGCCCCCTCGACTGGGTGCCTGTGGCGGCCGGCGGTGACCCCGCCGCCGTGCTCGACGCCGCCCGCGAAAGGCTGTCCTAACCCTTTCGCAGCGGACAGACGGGGGAATCCCGGCGTATGATGCCGGGGATTGGGGCGCCCGGGCGCCCGCGACCTGCACGTGCAGGGACTACGAACGAAGGGCCTGCCCGAGACGGCCCTTGGGGGGAATGACCGTGTCCTTGAAAACGATCCTTGTGCCGCTGGCGGGCACCGACACCGATCCGGTCGCGCTGTCGGCGGCGATGTCCGTCGCGCGCTCCTTCGATGCGCACGTCGATGCGCTGTTCGTGAAGCTGGATCCGCGCGACGCCGTTCCGATGCTGGGCGAAGGCATGTCCGGCGCCATGGTGGACGAGATCATGCGCGCCGCCGAGGCCGAGGCGAACTCCCACCTCAGCGTGGCGCGCGGGGCGTTCGAGGCGGCCGTTCAGGGCGCCGGCATCGATCTGCGCGACATCCCGGCCGCCGAGCCCGCGGCGTCGGCGCGCTGGCGCGAGGTGGTGGGGCGTGCGGAGGAGGTGGTGCCGCGCGAGGGGCGGCTCAGCGATCTGCTGGTCTTCGCCCACACCGCGCTGGACACCGAAGGGCAGACGCTGGCCACGGTGGAATCGGCCCTGCTGGCGTCGTCCCGCCCGCTTCTGCTGGCGCCCAAGGACGGGCCGGCCACCATCGGCCGCTCCGTGGCCGTGGCCTGGAACGGCAACGCCGAGGCGGCGCGGGCCGTCGCCGACGCCATGCCTTTCCTGCGCCGGGCCGATGCGGTCCACATCCTGACGGCGGAGACGTCGGTCACCGAGGCTGCGACCGGTCGACGCATTGCCGATTATCTGGCTTGGCACGGGGTTAACTGTCAGTTAACTATTGTTAAAACCGGATCGGAGCCCGTCGGCCAGAGCCTGATGGTGAAGGCGACGGAACTGGGCGCCGACCTGGTCGTCATGGGCGGGTACGGCCACAGCCGCATGCGCGAAATGATCCTCGGCGGTGTGACCCGATACGTCCTCAACCACGCCGGCCTGCCGGTGCTGATGGCCCATTGACGCGGGCCCCCCGGACGACGGGGGCGCCGCCGGGTCGCCGGCGCACGGGCGAGGCTTCGCCGCAAGGCGGGCGTTCGCTCGTGCGCCGGGGGTCGTCACTCCCGAAGGGCCGGTATACCGACCCCGGGAGGAACCGTGTCATGCTGACCATCGACGACTGCATCGGCCTCAGCGGCCTCACCGAAGCCGAGATCGACGCCATCGCCGAACACGAACACGTTCCGGAAATGCTGGCCGTCGAGCTGGGTTGCTGCCTGGAAGGCAGTGCCGACGGGCAGCGCCGAATCGCCACCTACATCCGTGACGACATCGAACGGGCGCGGCGGCGCGGCAACATGCGCCACGCCGGCGAACTGTCGCTGGTCCTGTGCACGTTCATGGCCCACCATCCCGCCCTGTACACCGGGCGCAATGCCGTCGCCTGAGGCCGTCGGACCCGGCGTGCGGGCGGGGCGGAGAAGGGCGCACCATGCAAGGTGCAGCAACGGGGAGGAATACCATGCCGCTCAGGAAGATCCGCCTGGAACTGGCGCGCACGCCGCAGCATCCCGAAGGGAGCGCCGATCACGGATATGAGTTCGTCGCGCCGCTCACCGCCGACGGCCACTTCGACGCCGAGGAGTGGCGGCAGGCCCGCGACCGCTGCACGGTGCGCCGGTTCTGGCGCGGCGAGGCGCCCATGGACGGACGGCTGATCCACCGCGGCAGCCGTTGGGCCTTCCATTACGACGATGAGGACGACGAGGAGGAGCCGATCTTCCGCTTCGACCGTCACACCTTCAACCCCGGTGACTATGTATCGATCACCGAGCACGACGGGGAACTGCGGACGTTCCGGGTGGCCAGCGTGCGGTGACCGGCAGCGGGGCGCGTCACGCCCCGCTGCGGCGCTTCGCCCGGGCGGCTTCGCGCGCCCATTCGACGACGACGGTCAACAGATGCTCCAGGCACGGACGCACCAGGGCCGCGCGGTCGTCGCGATATCGGAAGGGCGCGTCCTCTTCCATATAGGTGTGCTGCGAGAGTTCGAGTTGGACGGTATGGATGTCCCCGTCGGGATTGCCATAGGCGCGGGTGATGTAGCCGCCCTTGAAGCGACCGTTGAGCACGCTGCTGTAGGCGTCGGTGACGCTGAGCACGTTCATCATGCGCGACGCCAGCGTCGGGGAGGCGCTGGCGCCGTCGGCGGTGCCGACGTTGAAGTCGGGCAGGTCCCCCTCGAAGAAGCGCGGCACGCGGGAGCGGATGGAGTGTGCGTCGAACAGCACGGCGACGCCGAAGCGGGCGCGCAGCGCCTCCAGTTCGCCGCGCAGCCGGTCATGGTAGGGCCGCCAGTACGTCTCGATGCGGCTGGCCACCTCGGCGGCGTCCGGCTCCTCGCCGTCGCGGTACAGGGGTACGTGGTCGAAGGTGGTGAGGGGGCACAGTTCCGTGTTGTCGGCCCCCTGATACAGCGCCGCCCCGCCGGGATCGCGGTTCAGGTCCACCACATAGCGTGAGACGGTCGCCTTCAGGTAGCCGATCCCGAGGGCGGGGGCGAAATGGTACAGCCGGTCGAGGTGCCAATCGGTGTCCGGCACCGCCCGCGCCGCATCGGTCATGCGCGCCGCGACATCCGGCGGCAGAGCCGTGCCGACGTGGGGAATGCTGAGCAACACCGGCGTTTCACCGGGCTGGAAACGGTACGTGTCCATCGGGGCGACCTCGCAGCGGCACGGAAGTTTGCCGCACTGCGAAATTATGGGAATGCCGGCGCGCGACGTCAAATCGTATTACGTTTCTGTTATGCCATTTGACGGCGCAGCGGGGGGCTGCGTGGTGTGCGGTGCATGCACGATCGGTGGATTGCCCGGGGCCTTCGGCCTATAGTCGCCCACTCCATTCCCAAGCGGTCCTTCGTCCCGTGCCTTTCGATCCCCTGTCGCTTGCCCTGTTCGGCCTCGTTCTCCTGATTGCCGGCGTCAGCGCCGGTGTCCTGGCCGGCCTGCTGGGCGTCGGCGGCGGTATCGTGATCGTACCGGTGCTGTTCCATCTGCTCGGCCTGATCGGGGTGGAGGAGCACGTCAAGATGCACCTGGCCGTCGGCACGTCGCTGGCGTCGATCATTCCCACCTCGATCTCCTCGATCCGCTCCCACATCAGGCGCGATTCGGTCGACCGGGACCTTCTGCGGTCCTGGGCGCCCTGGGTGGCGCTGGGGGTGCTGGTCGGCACGGTGCTGGCCGGCGCGATGCGCGGCGCCGTGCTGACCGCGGTGTTCGCCGTGGTGGCCCTGGCGGTGGCCGTCCATATGACGGTCACCACCCAGGAAACCCGCCTCTCCGACACGCCGCCGCGCGGCGTGTTCAAGGGCCTGACGGCCGCGACCATCGGTGCCTTTTCGGCGATGATGGGGATCGGCGGCGGCACGCTGACGGTGCCGACGCTGGTGCTGTGCAACTATCCCATCCGGCGGGCGGTCGGCACGTCGGCGGCACTGGGGCTGATCATCGCGGTGCCCGGCTCCATCGGCTTCATCATCGCCGGCCTGGATGCGCCGGGGCGTCCGCCCCTGTCGCTGGGCTACGTCAGCCTGCTGGGCCTGTTGCTGATCGCACCGGTGAGCATGCTGACCGCTCCATTGGGGGCACGCCTGGCGCACAGTCTGGACCCCCGGAATCTCCGCCGGGCCTTCGCCTTTTTCCTCGGGCTGACGTCGCTGCGCATGTTCTACGGGCTGTTGACGTAGCCCGCCGACTCCGCAACACTCCACCCCAATCAAGAACCGTCGCCGGACGGCACGCCGCAGGCCGCGACAGGCAAGACCCGGAACGATCGGGCACCGTCACCCGGGAGCGCCTGCGTCATCCATGGGGAGGATTGCCATGACGACGCGCCGACAGGTGCTTATGCCCCTGGCTCTCGCGCCCGTTGCCGGCTGGGCCATCTGGTCCGTCGGCGCCGCGGAGCCCGTACATCCCGTCAGCCGCTTCCATTTGCCCGCCGATCCTTTCACCGCCCCGTGGCGGGATTTGGCGCAGGCCCGCCTCAATCACCGCGCCGAACCCGAGTTCCCCGCCGCCGTGCGGGAGCTGGAGGGGCTCACCGTCCGGCTGCGCGGCTTCATGGTGCCCCTGCGCGAGGGCACCCGGCACAGCCGCTTCATTCTGGCGGCCAACCCGGTCGGCTGCCCCGCCTGCGAGCGGCCGGGCCCGGCCACCATGGTGCGGGTGGAGGTGCGCGAGCCTCTGGCGGAGAGCCGGAATCCCCTGGTGATTGCTGGAACCCTGCGCCTGCATCCGCACGACGGCCTGTTCTACCGGCTGGACGGGGCGGAGCCGCTCTATGGTTGACGGGGCGGAGCCCCTCTATGGTTGACAGGGGCGGTCGCCGTCAGGCGGCGATCGCCCCCGTCCGGTTGAGGAGCCGCGCCAGCGAGTCGAGGCGGCGCTGCACCACGTCGCCATCGAGGACGCCGGCGTCCTCCGGCAGGGTCAGCACCAGCTTCTCCTCATCCAGGCGCAGGCTGGTCTGCTGCAACAGGGCGGCGGCGCCGCCGGTCAGGGTGTGGGCGAGACGCAGCGCCAGACCCAGCACATGGGCCTTCATCGCCTGCGCCTCCGACACCAGCGCGCGCGCCCCGGCGACGGTGGCGCCGTCCAGCGTGCCAGCGTAGCGAGCGTAGACGGCCAGCGCCAGGAAGGCGCGCTCGCCATGGTCGATGCCGGGGAAGGGGAAGCGCAGGATGCGCAGGAACGCGTGATCGGCGCGGTAGTCCGGGTGTTCCGCCCAGCCCAGGTCGGACAGCAGGCAGGCGGCGTGGCGCAGGCGTTGCGCCGGCTGGTCCTCACCGGCGAACAGGCCGCCGGTCCAACTGACGAGCAGGGCCGCGTCACCGAATCGCCCGAAGCGCTGGGACCAGTCGGCGCTGGCCGTCAGCAACGGGTCCTGCTGCTGCAGGTCGGGCGGCAGCAGGCCGTAGAGGTGCCCTTCGCGCAGCCCGTAGGCGGAGAACACCACCTGCGACGGACCCACCGCCCGCAGCAGGCGCTCCAGCACCAGGGCGGCGTAGGGCAGGGTGTCGATTCGCCGGCGCGATCCCGACGTCATCTTCTCCAGCGACGACTTGCTCTGCCGCGCCAGCAGCGCCGCGAACTCCCGCGCCTCGTCGCCGGGCACGCAGTAGTGATGGATGATGTGCAGCGGGTGGCCGGTCTGCTCCATGTGCAGCTTGGCCAGGGCGCGCCAGCTACCGCCCACGGGGTGGAAGGGGCGGCCGCGGACCGCCTCCAGCCAGTCCAGCCGGGCGAAGTGCTGGTCGATGGTGCGGGTCAGCCCGTTGGAACGGCCTCCCGACGCCTCCATCAGGCGCAGCGGACCCAGCGGCAGGGTCACCTGGCGGCCGATGACGCCGTGGTCGAGGCTGACCAGTTCCAGGCTGCCGCCGCCCAGGTCGCCCACCAGGCCGTCGGCACCGGGCGTGCCCGACAGCACGCCCATGGCGGCGGTCCGCGCCTCCTCCTCGCCGGAGATGACGCGCACGGCGAGCCCGGTGGTGTCCCGCACCGCCGTAACGAAGTCGGCACCGTCCTCGGCGTCGCGCACCGCGGCGGTGGCGATCACGTCGAGACGGCCGACCCGCATGCCCCGGGCAAGCTGTTCGAACCGCCGCAGATTCTGCAGGGCCTGGGTGACACCGGCGGGGTTGAGGCGGCCGGTCTTCTCCACGCCGCGGCCCAGCCCGCACAGGACCTTTTCGTTGAACACGGGCAGGGGCGACCGCTTCAGGCCGTCGTAGACGACGAGGCGGATGGAGTTCGAGCCGATGTCGATGACCGCGACGCGTTCGGACCGGTCGGGTCCGGCAGCGGCGCGGTCGGGGGAACCGGAAGCCATGCGTTACGACACCGTTTTGAGACGCAGACGCGGCGGCGTGCGCTTGCTGGTCAGCGCGGAGCCCCGGCCCGACATGCTCGGGTTGGTCATGAAGTAGCTGTGGACGTTGAACGCGTCGCTGCCAGCCGCGACGCGGGTGTACACGCCGTCGGGGCCCAGCGTCCAGGACTGCGCCTCGTCCTTCAGGTTGGCGACCATGATCTGGTCCAGCACCTGCTCGTGCACCGTGGGATTCTCCAGGGGCACCAGCGTCTCGATCCGGCGGTCCAGGTTGCGCGGCATCCAGTCGGCCGAGGAGATGTAGATCCTGGCGTGCGGGCTGGGCAGGGCGTGACCGTTGGCGAAGCAGACGATGCGGCTGTGCTCCAGGAAGCGGCCGACGATGCTGCGCACCCGGATGTTCTCCGACAGCCCCTTGATGCCCGGCCGCAGGCAGCAGATGCCGCGCACCACCAGGTCGATCTGCACCCCCTTCTGCGAGGCTGCGTAGAGCTTGTCGATGATCTCCGCATCGACCAGGGAGTTCAGCTTCACCCAGATCTGCGCGGGCTTGCCGGCCTCGGCGTTGGCGATCTCGGCGTTGATCAGCCGGACGAGCTGCTGGCGCAGCGTGATCGGCGCGATGGCGATCTTCTCCAGCACCTTGGGCGTGGCGTAGCCGGTCATGTAGTTGAACATGACGGCGGCGTCATGGCACAGCGCCGGATCGCAGGTGAAGTACGAGATGTCCGTATAGATCTTGGCCGTGATCGGGTGATAGTTGCCGGTGCCGAAGTGGACGTAGGAGCGCAGCGCCTTGTTCTCGCGCCGCACCACCAGGGAGACCTTGGCGTGGGTCTTCAGGTCGACGAAGCCGTAGACCACCTGGGCGCCGGCACGCTCCAGCGCGCGGGCCCAGCTGATGTTGGCCTCCTCGTCGAATCGGGCCTTCAGCTCCACCAGCGCGGTCACCGACTTGCCGGCCTCGGCCGCCTCGATCAGGGCGGCGACGATGGGGGAATCCTTGCTGGTGCGGTACAGGGTCTGCTTGATCGCCACCACCTGCGGGTCGCGCGCCGCCTGGCGCAGGAACTGCACCACCACATCGAAGCTCTCGTAGGGGTGATGGACCACGATGTCCTTGTGGCGGATCGCCGCGAAGCAATCGCCGCCGAAGTCGCGGATGCGCTCCGGGAATCGGGGGTTGAAGGGGCGGAACACCAGGTCCGGCCGCTCGTCCACGATGAGCTGCTTGGTGTCGGACAGGCCGATCAGCCCGTCCAGCACGAACACGTCGTCGGAGTTGACGTGCAGCTCGTTGCGCAGGAACTCCCGCAGGTCCACGGCCATGCCGGAATCCACCGCCAGCCGGATGACGCTGCCGCGCCGCCGCCGCTTCAGGGCCGATTCGAAGGTGCGGACCAGATCCTCGGCCTCTTCCTCGATCTCGATCTCACTGTCGCGCAGGATGCGGAACACGCCGTGCGCCTTGACCTGGAACGGCGGGAACAGGCGGTCGATGTAGGCGAGGACCGTCTTCTCCAACTGGATGAAGCGGATCTCCGAACCGGGCAGGCGGATGAAGCGCTCAAGCTGCGCCGGCAGGGGCACCAGCGCGTCCAGGTGGGTGCCCTTCACCGGATCGTGGAGCTGCAGGGCCAGGGAGAATCCCAGGTTGGGGATGAAGGGGAAGGGGTGCGCCGGATCAACGGCGATGGGTGTGAGGATGGGGAAGATGTCGTCGAGGAACCGGGCCTCCAGCCAGTCGCGCTCGGCGTCGCTCAGCTCCTCCGCCTCGACCACCGCAATGCCGGCCTCGGCCAGATGATCGCGCAGCACCCGCCACATGGCCTGCTGGTCGCGCATGAGGTCGATGATGCGCTGGTTCACGGCCGAGAGCTGCTGGGCCGGCGTCAGCCCTTCGGGTGTCGGCGTCTTGACCCCCGCGGCCACCTGTCCCTTCAGGCCGGCCACCCGGACCATGTAGAATTCGTCGAGGTTGCTGGCCGAGATCGACAGGAAGCGCAGGCGTTCGAGAACGGGGTGATTCGGATTGGCCGCCTCCTCCAGCACGCGTTGATTGAAGGCCAGCCAGGAAATTTCGCGGTTTATGAAGCGGTCCGCCGAATGGGGATCGATGGAGAACGCGTCGATGTCCTGCACGTCGGTCAAGGCAGCCTCGCTGCTGGTTCGGAGTTGGCACGTGGCGTCGGGCGAAGGAGAATCCTAACCCAACTCCATGACGTTTTGGGGACTCCGTTTTTATCCGGCAGCCGCATGACGCTCATTGGTCGCACCCACAATCGATCGGAACCGCCCACCATGAAGACACTCTATCTGCTGCGCCACGCCAAATCCTCCCGCGACGACCCGAGCCTTGCGGACCACGACCGTCCCCTGGCGCCGCGCGGCCGCAAGGCGGCGCCGCGGGTCGGCGCCTACATGAAGGCCAACGGCATGCGGCCCGACCTGGTGATCGCCTCCACCGCGCTCCGGGCCGCCGACACGGCGGACCTGGTGCTGGCCGCCATCGGGCACGATGTTCCGGTGGAACGGGAACATGGGCTCTATCTCTGTGGTTCCCATGTTCTGCTGGAACGGCTGCGCGATGCGCCGGATACGGTGGCGGCGCTGATGCTGGTGGGCCACAATCCCGACCTTCACGAACTGGCGACCCTGCTGGCCGGCGAGGGGCCGCCGAAGGCGCTGGCCGCGATGCGCGAGAAGTTCCCCACCGGCGCGTGCGCCGTGCTGGCCTTCGACCGGGCCCGCTGGTGCGAGGTGGATGCAGGCTCCGGCCGCCTGATCGACTGGATCGTGCCGCGCGGGCTGGCCTGATACCAACGGCACCTGAAGGGTGCCGTTGGTATCACCCTCACGATCAATGCCAAGGCATTGATCTGCCGGGTTTCACGGCCGAAAAGTGATGGAAGTGATCATTTTCCGGCCGTATGACGCCACCGTCTGCGGTATGCAACCCGCGACCGCAGCGGCGACCGAGGAGCACGCCTTGTCGACCGACCCGACCACACCGCCCCCCGCCGGCGCCCTGGCCCGAGAGGTCGAGCTGACGTTGCAGCTCGACCCGGCGGACCTTGCCCGCGTCGCCGACCTGCCGCTGCTGCGCGGTCGGGCGGATGGGCCCCCGGTGACCGGCCGGCTGCACACGGTCTATTACGACACACCCGACGGCCGCCTGTTCGGGCGCGGTGTAGCCCTGCGCCTGCGGGACGAGAGCGGGCGCCGCATCCAGGGGCTGAAGACGGTGGGGGGCGATCCCGACGGTGATTCGGCCGGGGTGGCGGTGCGGCGGGAATGGGAATGGCCGCTCGACGGCGCGGTGCCGGACCTCAGGCTGCTCGACGCCGAAGGCGCCGGAGCCCTGGTGCCGGAGGAGATCCGCGGCGACCTGGCGCCGGTCTTCGAGACCGACCTGCGGCGCACCGTATTCACGCTGCGCCCCGACGCCCTGACCGCGGTGGAGGTGGCCATCGACGACGGCGCCATCATCGCGGATGGCCGGCGCCAGCCCATCAGCGAGGTGGAGCTGGAACTGAAGTCCGGCCGCATCGGCCGGCTGTTCGACCTGGCGCTGGAGCTTCAGGGGCAGGTCCCCGTGCGTATCGCCACCGAGAGCAAGGCGGAGCGGGGCCGCCGCCTGCTGACCGGCGAGGCGCCGCAGCCGGTCGCCGCCGCGCCGCTGGCCCTGTCGCCGCTCACCACGGTGGCCGAGGCGTTCCGCCACATCGTGCGCAACTGCCTGCGCCACATGCTGGCCAACGAGGCGTGCGCGCTCGCCGGCGGCGACGTCGAGGGGGTGCACCAGATCCGCGTCGCCCTGCGCCGGCTGCGCACGGCACTGCGCCTGTTCGGCGACGTCATCAGCTCACCCGAGACGCCGCGCCTGCGCGCCGAGGCCCGCTGGCTGGCCGACCGGCTGGGGCCCGTGCGCGACCGGGACGTGGTGCTGGCGATGCTGGACGCGCTGGCCGCCGACGATCCGCCGCCCGGTCTCGGGGCGCTGGCGGCGGCAGTGCGTGCCGACCGTGCCCGCCCCGCGGCCGAGGCGCGCGCCGCCATCGGGGCACCGCGCGCCGCCGCGCTGGTGCTGGACCTGGGGGCCTGGCTGGAGGAGGGACGCTGGCACGCCGGCGCCGATGCCGCGGCCCGTGACCGGCGCGACCGGCCGATGGCCGAGCCGGCGGGGGCCTGGCTGGCGGCGCGCCACGCCCGCGCCCTGCGGACGGGCCGTCCGCCGGCCGGCGACGGGCGTGAGCGGGCGCGCCGTCACCTGCGCCGCCTGCGCTATGCCGCGGAGTTCTTCCGCGGCCTCTACCCCGCGGCGGCGGTGCGCCCGCTCCTGGACTCCCTGGATGCTCTGCTCGATGCGCTCGACGCGCTGCACGACATCCGGCTGGCCAGGGACCTGCTGGCCCGCATCGCCGCGTCCGATACCGATGCGGCGGTGGCGGCGGTGGTCCGGCGGCTGGACAAACGGGCTGCCCGCCACCGCAAGGCGCTGCCCGACCTGTGGGCGGCGTTCCGCGAGGCACCGCGGTTCTGGGGGTGACGGCACGGTGGCACCGGCCGGCGGGAATGGCTGCCCTGCGCGCGATGCAGGCGCGGGATGCCGCGCCGGCCGGGCGTCGGCGCCGCGGCTGCGTTAACAAGGGGCCGCCGGGTCCCTATACTCCCCGGCAACGACGCACCATCCGGGAGGAAGCACCATGCCGCTCGACACCGCCGAAAGCGCCGCCCGCCTCGGGCTCCGGGACCCCGGCCTGTTGCGCTTCCGGGCCTATGTGGACGGGCAATGGGTGGACGCCGACGGCGGCGGGACCATCCCTGTCACCGACCCCGCCGACGGCACCGTGATCGCCACCGTCCCCGACATGGGCGCCGCCGAGACCCGCCGCGCCATCGCCGCGGCGGAGCGCGCCTGGCCGGACTGGCGCGCCCGGACCGCCAAGGAGCGGGCCGCCGTCCTGCGCCGCTGGCACGACCTGATGATGGCTAACCAGGAAGACCTGGCGCGCATCATGACGGCCGAGCAGGGCAAGCCCCTGGCCGAGGCGCGCGGCGAGATCGCCTACGCCGCCTCGTTCCTGGAGTGGTTCGCCGAAGAGGGCAAGCGCGTCTACGGCGACACCATTCCCACCCATAAGGCCGGCACCCGAATCCTCGTCCTGAAGGAGCCGATCGGGGTCACCGCCGCGATCACGCCGTGGAACTTCCCGGCTGCCATGATCACCCGCAAGGCCGGGCCGGCGCTGGCCGCCGGCTGCCCCATGGTGATCAAGCCGGCCACCGCCACGCCGCTGTCGGCCTTCGCCATGGCCGAGCTGGCGGAGCGGGCCGGGGTGCCGGCGGGCATCCTGTCGGTGCTCACCGGCTCGGCCCGCGCCATCGGTGGCGAGATGACCGCCAACCCGGCGGTGCGCAAGCTGTCCTTCACCGGCTCCACCGAGATCGGCAAGCAGCTCATGGCGCAGTGCGCCGGCACCGTGAAGAAGATGTCGCTGGAACTGGGCGGCAACGCCCCCTTCATCGTCTTCGACGACGCCGACCTGGACGCCGCCGTGGTCGGGGCCATGGCATCGAAGTACCGCAATACCGGGCAGACCTGTGTGTGCGCCAACCGCCTGCTGGTGCAGGCCGGCGTCTACGACGCCTTCGCCGCCAAGCTGGCCGGGGCGGTCGCCGCCCTGAAGGTCGGTCCCGGCCTGACCACCGACGGGGCGCAGCAGGGGCCGCTGATCGACGCCGCCGCGGTGGAGAAGGTGGAGGAGCACATCCGGGACGCGCTGGACAAGGGCGCGCGCGTCGTCACCGGCGGCAAGCGCCACGCCCTGGGCGGCACCTTCTTCGAGCCGACCGTCCTGGCCGACGTCACCACTGCCATGAAGGTGGCCCGCGAGGAGACCTTCGGTCCCGTCGCCCCGCTCTTCCGCTTCGAGACGGAGGAGGAGGCGGTGCGCATGGCCAACGACACCGAGTTCGGGCTCGCAGCCTATTTCTACGCCCGCGACCTCGGCCGCGTCTGGCGGGTGGCGGAGCGGCTGGAGTACGGCATCGTCGGCATCAACGAGGGCATCATCTCCACCGAGGTGGCCCCCTTCGGCGGCGTCAAGGAGAGCGGCATCGGCCGCGAAGGCTCCCGCTACGGCATCGACGAGTTCCTGGAGATCAAGTACCTGTGCATGGGCGGCATCGGCGCCTGACGGTCGCGCCGGTCCTTGCCGGCGGACCGGTGTCAACGCCCTCCCCCGCCTCCGGCGGGGGAGGGCATTTGCGATGATGCGACCGCATACCCGCGGCTTCCTTTGACGTGTCCCGATTTCCTCCCGTAAGCTCGTTCGACCGCCCGCGCGATCGGGTTGCGGCGGAAACGGGGGAGGGCAGGGTGCGCATCCCGTGGCTGCGGCGCGGCGGGGACGACGGGTCCCTGAGGGTCCCTTTGGTGATCGCCGGCGTGCTTGCCGGCCTGGTGGTTCTCGGCGGCGCCGGGGCCGCCGTGATGTCCGTCGTCGAAAACCGGCGGATGGACCCCACAGCCCGTATGGGCCCCGCGAAGAACTACGCGGCATTGCCGCCCATGTCGTTCGCCATGAGCGGCGCGCGGTCCATGGACCTGAAGGTCAGGGTCGAACTGGACCCGGCGGTCGATCCGGGGATGACCGAGCCCTACGCCACCCGCATCGCCGACCGCCTGGGCGACCGCGTGCGCCTGATCGAGCCCGAGCGGTTGCAGGGGGCGGAGGGCGCGCGCCTGTTGAAGAGCACGATCATGTCCGTTATCGACCGGGAGATCCGCCCGCTGAAGGTGCGAGACGTGCTTCTGGAGAGCATGATCATCCGCTGAGGTCCATACCCCCGTGTCATCCGAGAGGCATAGCCGGGTTGGCGAAATTTAGCCGTGTGCACGACCGAAATAGCCGGTAGAAGGGGGCGCATCGGGCCACGTACGCCCGTGTGCAAAGAAACCGGTCCGAGGTCATGGTGGACAGCAACGTCGTGGAGGCCCCCGAGGCGCCGGCGCCGTCGGTCGAGGAACTGGCCCGTCCCGCTCACAGCGCCCTGCAATGTCTGGTGGCGGTGGCCGGACACCACGGCATCTCCACCACCGTCGATCGCCTGGTGCACGACTACGTCCTGCCGCCGGTCGAACCGCCGACGCGGGTGGTTCTGAAGATCGCGGCAGCTCTGGGCCTCAAGGCCAGGTCCGCCACCATGACGTGGGAGAAGCTGGTCTCCCTGGGCAAGGTGTTTCCGGTGCTGGCGCGCCTGGCCAACGGCAACACGGTGGTGGTGGTCGGGCCGTCGCAGCAGCAGGGCACGGTGAAGATCGGCGTCCTCGATCCCCTGGCCGACAAGCGCGCCATCTTCTTCCTGGAGAAGGACCAGTTCTGCGCCCAGTGGGCCGGGGAGATCATCCTTCTCAAGCGCGTGCACAAGATCACCGACGAGAACCAGCCCTTTGGCCTGGCCTGGTTCGTGCCGGAGATCCTGCGGCAGAAGAGCGCCTTCCGCGACATCGCCATCGCCGCCATCGTGCTGCACCTCCTGGGGCTGGCGGTGCCGATCTTCTTCCAGCTCGTCATCGACAAGGTGCTGGTCCATCACGCCTCGGCCACCCTGTGGGTGCTGGCCGCCGGCGTCAGCGGCGCCCTGGCCTTCGAAGCGGTGTTCGGCTTCCTGCGCCGCTACCTGCTGCTGGCCGCCACCAACCGCATCGACATGCGCCTGTCGCGCCGCACCTTCAGCCATCTGCTGGCGCTGCCCATCGGCTATTTCGAATCCACCACCGCCGGCGTCACCGTGCGCCACATGCAGCAGGTGGAGAAGATCCGCCAGTTCCTGACGGGGCGGCTGTTCCTGACGGCGCTGGACTGCACGGCCCTGTTGGTCTTCGTCCCCGTCCTGCTGCTCTATTCGGGCAAGCTGGCGGCGGTGGTGCTGGTGTTCGGCCTGCTGATCGCCGCGGTGGTGATCGCCCTGATCGGCCCCTTCCGCCGCCGCCTGCAGGCGTTGTACGACGCCGAGGCGCAGCGCCAGGGCATGCTTGTGGAGACGATCCAGGGCATGCGCACGGTCAAGACCTCGGCCATCGAGCCGGTGCAGCGCCGCAAGTGGGACAACCGCACGGCGCGCGCGGTGGAGCTGCACCTGAGCGTCGGCCAGATCTCCAACGGCGCCCAGTCGGTCACCCACCTGCTGGAACGGCTGATGCTGGTGGCGGTGGTGGCGCTGGGGGCGCAGGACGTGTTCGACCAGTCGCTCACCGTCGGCGCCCTGATCGCCTTCCAGATGCTGGCCGGACGCGTCGTCGGTCCGCTCGTCCAGGTGGTATCCCTGGTGCAGGAGTACCAGGAGACGGCCCTGTCGGTGCGCATGCTGGCCGAGGTGATGGGCCGCCCGCCGGAGCGCCGCGCCGGCCAGGCCGGACTGACACCCCGGCTCAAGGGCGGCGTCGCCTTCGACCGGGTCAGCTTCCGCTACGGCGACCATCCGACCCCGGCCCTGGACTCGGTCAGCCTGTCCATCGAGCCCGGCTCGGTGGTGGGCATCGTCGGCCGCTCCGGGTCGGGCAAGACGACGCTTACGCGGCTCGTTCAGGGGCTCTACCCGGTGCAGCAGGGTGTGGTGCGGTTCGACGGCATCGACATCCGCGAGATCGACCTGCCCCACCTGCGCCGCTCGCTGGGCATCGTGTTGCAGGAGAACTTCCTGTTCCGCGGCACGGTGCGCGAGAACATCGCGGTCACCCGTCCCGACGCGCCGTTCGAGGAGGTGGTGGCCGCCGCCCGTCTGGCCGGTGCCGACGAATTCATCGAGAAGCTGCCCCAGGGTTATGAAACGCTGATCGAGGAAGGGGCGGCCAACCTGTCGGGCGGCCAGCGCCAGCGCCTCGCCATCGCCCGCGCCCTGCTGCCGCGCCCCCGCATCCTGATCCTCGACGAGGCGACCAGCGCCCTCGACCCCGACAGCGAGGCGATCTTCCTCGACAACCTCGCGGCGATCTCCGCCGGTCGCACGGTGCTGATCGTGTCGCACCGCCTGTCCACCATCGCCGGTGCCGACACCATCGTCGTGCTGGAAGGCGGACGCATCGCCGACCAGGGCCGGCACGCCGACCTCCTCACCCGCTGCTCGATTTACAGGCACCTATGGGACCAACAGAACCGCAACGGCTGAAACGGCCCGCGAAGCCCGGCGATCTCGAGCTGGAATTCCTGTCCGATGCCGACGCCATAGAAGAGCGGCCGCTGCCCCGTGCGGCCCGCCTCATCCTGCACTCCCTGGTGGCCCTGATCGTGGCGCTGGTGGTGTGGGCCGCCGTGTCCGAGATCGACCGGGTGGTGACCGCGCGGGGCAAGCTGGTGACCACCCCGGCGACCATCGTCATCCAGCCCCTGGAGACGGCCGTCGTGCGCGCCATCGAGGTCAAGGTGGGCGAGGTGGTGCGCAAGGGCGACACGCTGGTGTTGCTGGACTCCACCTTCACCACCGCCGACGTGACGCAGCTCCGCACCCGGCTCAACAGCCTGGACGCCCAGATCCGCCGCCTGGAGGCGGAGCTGGCGCGCGCCGACGGGAGCGACCTGACGGGAGAGACTCCGGACGAGCGCCTTCAGCAGGCCCTGTTCCGCGAGCGTCAGCAGTTCCGCCGGGCCAAGCTGACCCTGTTCGACGAGAACGTCGGCCGCATCAACGCCCTGCAGAACAGCAACACCCGCGACCAGGCCGTGCTGAAGGAGCGCGTCAAGGCCATGGTCGAGGTGGAGCGCATGCGCGAGGAGCTGCACCAGCGCCAGACCGGCTCCCGCCTGCTGATGCTGGAAAGCCGCGAGCAGCGGCTGACCGTGGAGCAGGAGTTGCAGCGCGCCCTCAACAAGGAGTTCGAGCTGCGCCAGGAGCTGGCCGTCGTGGAGGCGGAGCGGCGCTCCTTCGAACAGGACTGGCAACAGAAGGCGCTGGAGGAACTGGTGACCGCCAAGCGCGAGCGCGACGGCCTGTCCGAACAGCTTGCCAAGGCCGAGCGTCGGTCGGAACTGGTGGTGATGACCGCCCCGTCCGACGCGGTTGTGCTGGAGGTGGCCAAGCGGTCGCTCGGATCGGTGGTCCGCGAGGCGGAACCGCTGGTCACCCTGGTGCCGCTGGACGCGCCGTTGGAGGCGGAGGTGCAGATCGAGGCCCGCGACGTCGGCTATCTGCGCGCCGGCGATCCGGCCCGCATCAAGATCGACGCCTTCCCCTTCCAGAAGCACGGGACGGTGTCCGCCTCCCTGCGCACCATCAGCGAGGATGCCTTCGCGCGCGAACGCGCCGGCCCCGAACAGGGCAGCGAGGCGTACTACATGGGCCGCCTCGACATGGGGCAGATGGAGCTGCGCGGGATCAGCGACGGCACGCGCCTGCTGCCGGGCATGACCCTGTCGGCCGAGATCTCGGTCGGCAAGCGCACCGTGCTCAGCTACTTCCTCTACCCGCTGATGCGCGGCCTGGACGAGAGCATCCGCGAGCCCTGAGCGGCGGAGCCTTCACGCCTCCGGCGGCAGGCGGCCGATGGCGTGCCAGCCGCCGGGGGCGAGACGCAGGACCTCCGGGCCGGTGCCGGCCGGGTTGGGCATCAGGCGCACCAGTTCGCGGTCCTCGAACCAGGCCCACCGCCGCACCTCTGCGGTGGTGGGTTCCCACCCCTCGGCCAGGCGTTCCAGCACGGCGCGATCCTCGCCCGTCACCTTGAAGCGCGCCTTGGGCACGCCGGCTTTCGCCGGCTCGGCGGGGGCGGGGGCGTCGGCCCCGGCGCGGGCGCGGATCCACTCGGTCTGGTAGGTGCGCAGGGCCTGCTGCAGGTCGTTCAGGACCGGCTCGGCCGGGCAGCGCAGATAGGTGTCCAGAAGGGCGCGCAGCGCGTTCCCGGCGGCGGCGGGGCCAGCGGCGAGGCCAGCGGCGGGACGGTTCATCGGCGGCGGTCTCCGCGGTTGGGTGTCACGACGGGCGGCAACTTTAGCGTCCGCGTCCGGCCGGCGGAAGGGGGCCGCGCGACGAACCGCGGGCTGCGCCTGTTGGGGATGGAAATCCGGACCATCCAAAGGAACCCAACCATGAATCGCACGATCCTTGCCGGCGCGTCGCTGCTGGCCCTGTTTGCCGTTGCCGCTTGCGCTCAGGATGGCATCGGTCCCGAGGCCACCGGTCCGGCGGTCACCGCCTGCCCGCCGGGCATGAGCGATCCCGCCTGCCGCGATGACGACTGGTACGGCGGCGTCGGGGAAGACGGGGTGCACACCGCGCCGTCGCCGGAGGGGGCGGGAACCTTCCAGGGTCAGGGCACCGGTGCCGGCGGTGCGGGTGCCGGCGGCTTCGGTCCCGGTTCGCTGCCCGGCCCGGCGGAGGGCACCGGCCCCGGCATGACCGGCGGCACCTGATATAAGAGACGGCCCGTGCGGGCGGGGGCCGCGCTGCCCCCGCCTGCGTACGCCATGCGGGCGGTTTCCCGGCGGCCCGGCCGGCGCCATCTTCAGGGAAGGTCTCCATCCGGAGGCCGAAGACGGGAGGCGCCCATGTTCGACCATGATGAACTCGGCCGGATCACGCCGGACGAGCAGGCGGACGCCCTGCGCACGCTGACCGCGGTGTTCGCCACGTCGGTGGCGCGCCCCGGGGTGGAGCCCCGCAACGCCATCAGCGCGGAAATCCTCGACATCGTCGACGAGGTGCCGGCCGACCGGGCCGAGGCCGTGGCCCAGCTCTTCTCCATGATGGCCCTGCGCCTGCGCCGGCGCGCCGGCGGGCGCGGCACGGTGTTCCGCCAGACGGTGGAGACGGCGCTGCTCGCCCGCTCCCACACGGGGGCGCCGCCGCCTGACGGCGAGGCTGCCTATCTCGCGGCGGACCTGCCCGATCTGGTGGCCATCGACGCCGCCTGCGCCGGACAGATGGAGCGGCTGGCGGGCAAGCCCGCCGGAGAGCGCCGTGCCGCCCTCACCGCCGAGGTGCTGGCCGCCGCCCTGACGGAGGCCGAGCGTGAACGGCGTCTGGGCGGCCCGGACCGCTCGGCCGGCGATCTCGCGGTGGTGGAGTTCCTGTTGCGCGCCGCTGCCCAGTATCTGGCCGCCACCGGCGGGCGGCGGGGCTGATCCCGCCGGATACCTATCCTCCGCGCGCCACCTCCGCCCGCAGCGCCGCGCCCAGGGCGCGGGCAAGGCGGGGGCCGTCGCACAGCGGGCCGGCCGCCATGCGGGCGCGCAGGGTGGTGCGCCACTCCGCCAACCGGCCGGGGTCGCCGGCCAGGGCGGCGGCGCGGGCGACGTAGTCGTCGGCGTCCGCGGCCACGCACTCGTCCAGGCCCAGCACCGACAGGAACGCCAGGGAGTGGCGGGAGGAAAAGGTTTCTCCCGGCAGGGTGACCACCGGCACGCCCATCCACAGGGTTTCCAGCGTCGTGGTCGAGCCGGCGAAGGGAAACGGGTCCAGCGCCACGTCCACCCGCCGGCACCACGCCATGTGCTCCGCCGCGGAGGTGGCGCCCGCCAGCTCCAGCCGGGCCGGATCGACGCCGGCGGCCGCGAACCGCGCCCGCACCGCTGCGGCGGTGACCGGGCAGGACAGCGCCTTGGTCTTCATCAGCAGGCGGGAGCCGGGAACCCGGTTCAGCAGGGCGGCCCAGCAGGCCACCACCGGCGGCCCCATCTTGGTCAGGATGTTGAACGCCCCGAAGGTGATCGGCGCCCCGCCGAGGCAGGGGGGCGGGCCGGGCTCCGGCGCGTCCGCCGGCGGGTCGTAGGCGATGAAGGCGTCGGGCATGCGCAGGATGCGCTCGGTGTAGAAGGCCTCCGCCCCCTCCGGCACGTGGAAGCGGTCGGCGACCAGCGCGTCCATGGTGGCCAGCCCGGTGGTCGCCATGTAGCCTGCCCAGGCCACCTGCACCGGGGCCGCCCGCCGCGCGAACACGCCGAGGCGCCCGCGGGCGTTGTGCCCGGCCAGGTCGATCAGCACGTCCACCCCGTCGGCGCGGATGCGCGCCGCCAGTTCGGCGTCGGACAGACCGGCCACCTCCACCCAGCGCTCCGCCGCGGCGCGGAAGCGGGCCGTGAGGTCGTCCGCCTCGCGCTGGTTGGCGTAGAGCAGCAGCCGCACGCCCTCGGCCGGCAGCGCTTCCGCCACCCGCACCGTGAAGCTGCCGGCGGGATGGCGGCGGAAATCGCCGGAGACGATGCCGACCCGCAGGGGCCGGCGGGCGTCCGCGGCTGCCGCGCGCCCGCGCCGGGGCTGGCGCAGCGGCGCGCCGTGCACGGCGTCCCAGGCGCGGTGCGCCGCCAGCACGCCGGCCAGCGTGACGCCCGGCCGGAACAGATCGAGATAGGCGAGGTTGGAGCGCACCTCCGCCAGGTCCGGCCGCACCGCCAGGGCGCGGCGATAGCCGGCCTCCGCGGCGTCGAGGTCGCCCTGCGTCTGCCGCACGAACGCCAGGTTGGACCAGGCTTCGGGCAGATCGGGACGCAGCGCCGCGGCCGCGGCGTAGGCGCCGGCCGCCTCGGCCGGCCGGTTGAGGCGCACCAGCGCATCGCCCAGCCGCACGCGCGCCTCCGCCAGATCGGGCGCGGCCGCGACGGCACGGCGGGCGAGCGTGGCGGCCGGCGCCGCGGTGCCGGTCTCGATCAGCACGGCGGCGCGGTTGGCCAGCGCTGTGGCGTGGTCGGGACGCAGGGCCAGCGCCGGGCGCAGCAGGCGGTCGGCGTCCGCCGCGGCGCCCCGCGCCAGCCGGCGCGCCGCCAGGTTGACGCGCGCTTCCACGAAGCCGGGGTCGGCGGCCAGCGCCGCCCGGTAGGCCGCTTCCGCCTCCGTCACGCGGTCGAGCGCCGCCAGGGCATTGCCCAGGTTGAAATGGGCCTTGGCGTAGCCGGGGTTGAGCCGCACCGCCCGGCGGTAGCTCTCCGCCGCCTCTGACGTGCGGCCCAGGGTGTCCAGCGCGTTGCCCAGGTTGAACAGGGCCTGCGGGAAGTCGCGGCGCAGGGCCAGGGCGCGGCGGTGGGCCGCCACCGCTTCCTCCGCCCGGCCCAGCGCGCGCAGGGCGCTTCCCAGATTGTCGTGGTAGTCGGCGACGCCGCCGTCCAGGGCGATGGCGGCGGCGATGTGCTCCGCCGCCTCGCCGGGGTGGCCGGACTGGAGCCGGGCGACGCCCAGCAGGTGGCGGGCGTCGGCGTGGCCGGGCACCGCGTCGAGCACGGCGCGGTACAGCGCCTCCGCCTGCGCCGTGCGGCCGGCCCGGTGGTGGGTCAGCGCCGTGGCCAGCGCCTCCTGCACCGTCGCCATCGGCCTACAGCGGTTCGGTGCGGAAGGTGACGCGGCCGGTCAGCCGCTCTCCCGGCTCCAGCGGCACCACGCCGCCGTCGGGCTCTCCGGGGTGGTTCACGGCATCGGTCATGTGGGTCACCGGCTCGATGCAGACGTAGTCCTCGCCGCGCGGGGCGTAGACCACCAGATGGCCGAACGGCCCCTGCGCCTCCATCACCAGGCGACGGCCGGCGGCCGGCCAGTCGAGAGCGGCGCGGCCGTTCCAGCCGGTGAAGCCGTTGTCCACGACGACGTCGTCCAGCACCGTTCCGCCGGCAAACCGCCAGCCTTCGGGCACCGGCACCCGTTCCGCCGGCAGCAGGGTGACGTCGGTCAGCCACACCCCGTCGACGGCGGCCGTCAGCACCGTGCCGGGCGGCTTGGGCAGGTAGGGGTGCAGCCCGAAGCCGGCGGGCATCGCCGACGGGCTTTCGTTCACCAGTTCCAGGTCGACCGTCAGCCGGTCGGGGCTCAGAACGAAGGTCTGGACCGCGGCGTAGCTCCACGGCCAGGCATCGGCACCGTGGCGGAAGGTGAGGCGCACACGGTCGGGCGTCCGCTCCTCCACCGTCCAGGGCGCCTGCCAGGCGTGGCCGTGGATGGCGTGGGGGCAGCCCGGACGGTTGAGCGGCAGCACCACCGCCCGGTCGGCGAACCGGAAACGGCCGCCGGCAACGCGGTTGGAAAAGGGGACCAGCGGAAAGCAGGCGTGGTCGGTGGCGCAGCCCGCGCCCAGAAGGTTGGGCGGCGTGGGCCGCATCAGCTCCACCGGGCCGGCCGGCGTGTGCAGGGTCAGGCGCCCAAGCGAGCCGCCGACGGCAGGGCAGACGACGGTTTCCAGGTCGCCGTGGCGGAGCACGACCGTGTCGGGGCGTTCGGGCATGGCGCTCCGGCGGCAGTCCAAAATGGCGTCCGGGCCGGTATCGCACAGCGGCGCCGGGAATGGAAGGGGTGCGGCGCAACAGTCGCGACCCGGTGGCGAAAAGGTGTTTTCCTTCGGCACGGTGCGGTGTCTATAAACGGAGGGTTTACCGCCTTTGCGCCAAAGTGCGGTTCGATTCACGCCGAGGAGTGCGCGTTCGCGAGATGGAGCCCAGGGCGTTTTCCCGCAAACCCGCCGCCGCCGCACCCACCGGGCCGGGCACCGTCGACGAGGCGGTGATCTGCCGGACGCCGGCGGACTTCCACGGGCTGCCGGGGCGGCTCGTGCTGGGGATCGTGCTGCGCCCGTATCTGGACTCCGTGGTCCTGACCGCCACCGAGATCATCCACCTCGCCAGCCCGCTCAAGGTGCTGATGGAGCACGGGCAACTGGTGGAGAACGCGACAGCACGCGTGGCCATGGTGCAGGCGCGCACCCCCGGCCATGACCAGGCATCCCGGCGCGCCGCTATCCGCAACGCGGTGGCCGAGACCTACGCCAGGGCGTCCGCCGCCCACAGCGCCTTCGCGGCCCTGCCGCGCGCCCGGCCACCGGTGGAAACCGTGCTGGCCCTGCCCGCGGACAAGACGCCGACCGGCGACGCCGCGTACGACATCCGCGTCGCCCTGTCCCGGGAGCTGGCGGAGCAACGCACCTGGCTGTCCAAGCTCGACCGGCTGCTCGGCGTCTTCCGGTGGGACCGGGACGACCGTCTGGCGCAGGCGGCCGACGGCGTGATCGCCGATCTGCTGGGGGCGACCGGTGCGGCGGAGGAGCTGTGCGGCGGCTCGCCGGCGCCCGGCGCCCTGGCGCTGAGCCTGTGCGAGATGATGCTGGGTGCCACCGCCTCGGGATCGGCCCTCGGGCCGGACCGGGCGGGGGAGCTGAACGCCCTGTTCCGGCAGGGCCGGCTGCCGCAGGCGCGCGACGCCGTGCTCGACCGCATCCGCCGCACGCTGCGGTCGCCGCAGCCGCTGGGGCGCGGACAGCCGAAGGACGAGGCCGACCTGTTCAAGGGCATCATCGGTCATGTGGTCACCCGCAACGGCGTGGTCGGCGACGGGGCGATGGCCGAGGCGCTGACGATCCGCTTCTCGCGCCGGCTGGAGCAGGGCGGGGCCAGCGCCTTCCGCCGCTCCATCCCCGGCCTGGCGGAGACGATCGGCGACCTGTTCTGCCGCGTCCATTACCTGTGCGCCGTGTCCACCGCGCAGGCGGCGGAGCGTCACCTGGGGGAGATCGTCGACGCCCTGGACGCCGCGCTGGGCAACGAGCTGCTGGTGGAGAACATGGTGCTCCGCACCGCCGACGCCTCCTCCCTGGCCCGCAGCGTGGCCGGCGCGGTGGAGGCCATCGCCGCCTCCGGCCTGCCGGCGGAGGCGCGGCCGCGGTTGGCGGCGCGGCTGGCCGGGCTGGTGGACGATTTCGCCCGGCGCGGCCGGCTGACCCACGGCCTGCGTGCGCAGGAGCCGGTGCTGCGCCGGCGCATCATCCGCCTGGCGGAGCTGGCCGTCTCGGGCCTGGTGCGGGAGGAGGGGGCGCTGCCGGTCCTGCGTCAGCACATCATGGAGATCGTGAAGCAGCCGCAGTTCCAGGCCGACCTGGCCGAGCGCAATGGCAACGACCTGGCCCAGGCGGAGGTGCGACGACTCTACGCCCTGCTCGATCGCCTGCGCCAGGGTGCCCCCGCCGGCGGCGGCCGCGCCGCGCCGGTGCCGCCGCCGGCTCTGCTGCCCGCCCCCACGCCCGCCCCGGTGCCGGCCGCCGCGGCCATTCCGGTGACGCCCTGCTCCCCGACGGTGCCGACCGCGCCGACGGTACAGGCGCCCGTCCGCCGGGAGCCGGCGGGCGCCGTGGCGCTCCTTCCCGCCGTGCCGGCCGCCGCATCTGCGGGCGACGGGCGCTGTCCCGCCTGTTTCGAGCCCGGATTCGCCGGCGCGCCGGTCTGCCGGGCGTGCGGCTATCCGGCGCGCACCGACAACCGTCCGGGCATCCATCTGATGCCGGGGGCGCTGTTGCAGGGGCGCTACCGCATCGGCCGGGTCCTCGGCCAGGGCGGGTTCGGGGCGACCTATCTGGGCTGGGACGAGCGGCTGCACGTCAAGGTGGCCATCAAGGAATACTACCCGACCAACCTGATCGCCCGCCTTCCCGGCGACCCCGGCGTGGTTCCCTTTTCCGACGAACACGGCAAGGGCTTCGCCGCCGGGCTGCGCAAGTTCCTGGAGGAGGCCCGCCTTCTGGCCCGCCTGCGCGAGGTCAAGGAGATCGTCGGCGTCCAGGACTTCTTCGAGGAGAACGCCACCGCCTATCTGGTCATGGAGCTGCTGGACGGCCGCACCATGAAGCGCTTCATCGCCGAGTCCGGCGGCAAGCTCGACTGCCGGCGCACGCTCGGCGTGCTGACGCCGATCATGCGGGCGTTGCAGGCGGTCCACGACCACGGGCTGGTCCACCGCGACATCAGCCCCGACAACATCTTCCTGACCACCGCCGGCGAGCGCAAGCTGCTGGATTTCGGCGCCGCCCGCCATGCCGCACGCCAGGAAGCGAACCTGACCGTCATCCTGAAGCCGGGCTACGCACCGCCGGAGCAGTATTCCAGGGACGGCCGCCAGGGCCCCTGGACCGACATCTACGCCCTGTGCGCCACCATGTACTGCGCCATCGTCGGCAAGCCGCCCCCCGACGCCACCGCCCGCTTCATGGAGGACACGGTGCCGGGCCCGTCGGAACTGGTGTCCGGCGTCCCGCCGGCCTTCGAAAAGGTGCTGATGAGCGGGCTGGCCATGCGCTGGCAGGACCGGCCGCAGAGCGTGCGCAGCCTGATCAAGGCGTTCGGCGCCGCCATGGGCGAACGGGACGAGGCGGTTCGCTAGCGCATCAGTTCCCGCGTCGCGCGGTCCAGCCCGTCGAGCGTCAGGGGATACATGCGGCCGTCCATCAGCCGTTGCAGGATGCGGGTGCTTTCCGTGTAGCCCCAGCGGGAGTCCGGCACGGGGTTCAGCCACACCGCCCTGGAATAGACGTCCAGCAGGCGTTGCAGCCACACCTGGCCGGGCTCCTCGTTCCAGTGCTCGACGCTGCCGCCGGCGTAGACGATCTCGTAGGGGCTCATGGCCGCGTCGCCGACGAAGACCAGCTTGTAATCGGCGGGGTAGGTGTGCAGCACGTCCAGGGTGGAGATGCGCTCCGCATGGCGACGGCGGTTGTCGCGCCAGACGGCTTCATAGACGCAGTTGTGGAAGTAATAGTGCTCCAGGTGCTTGAACTCGCTGCGGACGGCGGAGAACAGCTCCTCGCACAGGCGCACGTGGTCGTCCATGGAGCCGCCGATGTCGAGGAACAGCAGCACCTTCACGGCGTTGTGCCGCTCCGGCACCATCTTCAGGTCCAGCCAGCCGGCGTTCTGCGCGGTGGCGCGGATGGTGCCGGGCAGGTCCAGTTCGCTGGCCGCACCCTGGCGGGCGAAGCGGCGCAGGCGGCGCAGCGCCACCTTGATGTTGCGGGTGCCCAGTTCCACCGTGTCGTCGAGGTTGCGGAACTCCCGCTGGTCCCAGACCTTGACGGCGCGGCGGTGACGGGACTCCGCCTGGCCGATGCGCACGCCCTCGGGGTTGTAACCGTAAGCGCCGAAGGGAGAGGTGCCGGCGGTGCCGATCCATTTGGAGCCGCCCTGGTGGCGCCCCTTCTGTTCGGCCAGGCGCCGCGCCAGCGTCTCCATCAGCGCCTTCCAGCCGCCCATGGCCGCGACCTGCGCCTTTTCCTCCTCGGTCAGGACGCGCTCGGCCAGCTTGCGCAGCCACTCCTCGGGCAGGTCGACGACGGGGATCTCCTCGCCCGCTTCGGGGCTGCCGGCAAGCCCCTTGAACACCCGGCCGAAGACCCGATCGAAGCGGTCGAGGTTGCGCTCGTCCTTCACCAGGCAGGACCGCGACAGGTAATAGAAGTCCTCCACCCGGTACGCCGCCAGGCCACGCTTCATGGCCTCCATCAGCATCAGGTATTCCTTGAGCGAGACGGGCACGCCGGCCTGGCGCAGCTCGAAGAAGAAGGTGGTGAACATGGGGCGGTGCGGGCCCATCTCTGCGGTCGGGACGGCGGCTCCGGGGTGGCGGAGCGCCGCGGCCATCGTATGTTCACCGTATGGCGTTGTCCACCGGGGCCGGCCGCGGCCAACCCGGCCCGCAGAGGGGCGATCGACGGAGGAGTTGTTGAACGCATTGATCGAGTTTACCCGCGCCCTGGATTTCGCGGCGCACAAGCACATCGACCAGCGCCGCAAGGGGCTGCGGGCCGAGCCCTACGTGAACCATCTCGCGGAGGTGGCGCGCCTGGTCGCCGAGGCGACCGGCGGTGATGAGCCGGACGCGGTCATCGCCGCCCTGCTCCACGACACGCTGGAGGACACCGACGCCACCCGCGAAGAGATCGAGGAGAGCTTCGGCCCCGCCATCGCCGCCATTGTCGTCGAGGTCACCGACGACAAGCGCCTGCCCAAGGGCGAGCGCAAGCAGCGCCAGATCGATCATGCCCCGCGGGTGTCGCGCCCGGCCAAGCTGGTGAAGCTGGCGGACAAGATCAGCAACCTGCGCTCCATGGCGGTGAGCCCGCCGGCCAACTGGAGCCAGGCCCGCAAGATCGAGTACTTCGAATGGGCCGCCGCCGTCGTCGAGGGGCTGCGCGGCACCAGCGAGATCCTGGAGGCGCAGTTCGACGAGGCCCACCGCCGGGGGCTGGAGGACCTGCGCGGCGGCTGATGCGGCACCGTGCCGCGGCGGCCTCTGCGGCCGCCATTGACCAACCGCAGTGCGCCGGTTTCACGAACGCCGTATGGGAAAAGGGACACGCATCCACCGGGTGATTCGAGCCGCGAAGGCACGAGGCAGCCATGTCCCTGACGACCCACACCCCCAACCCCGTTTCCCCTCGCGCGGTCACACCCGCACCGCCCGCCCACCCGGCGCCGGCGCGCCCCGGCGGCTCCCGCGGCTCCGACGCCGGCGGCGAGGAGCCGGGGCGGCACTGGTACGTCAACCGGCCCAAGGTCTACCCCGCCGACGTCCGCGGCGTCTTCCGCCGCCTGAAATGGGCCGTTCTGGGCCTGCTGCTGGCCGTCTACTACGTCACCCCCTGGCTGCGCTGGGACCGCGGTCCCGGCATTCCCGACCAGGCCGTGCTGGTCGACATGGTCGGCCGCCGCGCCTACTTCTTCACCATCGAGATCTGGCCGCAGGAGGTCTATTTCCTGACGGGCCTGCTGATCATCGGCGCCTTCGCGATCTTCCTGGCCACCACCCTGTTCGGACGCGTGTGGTGCGGCTACGCCTGCCCGCAGACGGTGTGGACCGACCTGTACATGTGGGTGGAGCGCAGGATCGAGGGCAACCGGTCGGAGCGCATCCGCCTGGACAAGGCCCCCTGGACCGCCGCCAAGGCGCTGAAGAAGGTCGCCAAGCACGCGGCCTGGCTGGCCATCGCCCTGGTCACCGGCGGCGCCTGGATCTTCTACTTCAACGACGCGCCGACGCTGCTGCACGAGATCGTGACGGCGGAGGTGTCGTGGCGGGTGGTGGCCTTCGCCGGCCTGTTCACCGCGACCACCTATTTCTTCGCGGGGTGGGCGCGCGAGCAGATCTGCATCTACGTCTGCCCGTGGCGCAGCTACCAGTCGGCCATGCTGGACGAGGACAGCTTCGTCGTCACCTACGAGGACTGGCGCGGCGAGAACCGCCACCCCCTGCACAAGTCGCAGACCGCGGAGGAGCGGCGGGCGCAGGGCTGGGGCGACTGCATCGACTGCAAGCTGTGCGTCCACGTCTGCCCGACCGGCACCGACATCCGCAAGGGCCAGCAGATCTCCTGCATCGGCTGCGGCCTGTGCGTGGACGCCTGCAACGAGGTGATGCGCCAGGTCGGCCTTCCCGGCAACCTCATCCGCTTCGACACCCAAACCAACCAGGTGGCGCGGGCCCGCGGCGACGCGGCGCCGGTGCGCATCCTGCGGCCGCGCACCATCATCTATTCGCTGATCATGGTGACGGTGGCCGGTTTGATGGTGATCGCCCTGGCGTTGCGCCCCTCGGTGGAGGTCAACGTGCTGCGCGACCGGGCACCCCTGTACGTGGTGATGTCCACGGGCGACGTGCAGAACGCGTACACGCTGAAGATTCTCAACAAGACCCACCAGCCCCGGGAGTACCGCCTGACGGTGGAGGGGCTGGAGGCGGCGGAGCTGTCGGCGGCGGTGCCGGGCATGCAGGGCGGTGCCGCCCTGATCGCCCCGGCCGACGCGGACTCCGTGGCGACCTACCGCGTCTTCGTGCGCGTGCCGCCGGGCACGGCGGCGAGTGGCTCCACCGACGTGACCTTCGCGGTGGAGGACCTGGCCACCGGTGAGGTGGGATCGCACCCCAGCGTGTTCATGGCGCCCTGATACCGGGTTCGGTAAGTCCTGACGTCCGAACCCGGTATCGGCCGCGACGGCGGCCGCGGCCCGATAGGGCCGAAGCCTGCGTGGCGTTTGAACGCAGCGGTCAGGATTTTCCTGACCGCGTATGACCGGCACCTGTCACCGCCGCTCATCGCCTCGCTCCTCCGGGGGCGGGGCGGCGGCGGTGTCGTCATGGCCGCTGCGGGCGCTGTGGAACATCAGCGCCATCAGGCCGACGGCGAGCGCGGCCGTCAGCACGATCCCCAGCACCAGCGCCAGCACCCCGTGCAGACCGAGACCGAAGCCGTCGCCCTCCAGCATCCACAGGGATGCCAGCGCCACGCCGGTCAGCGCGGTGCTCACCGCCAGGAACACGTAGACCCACCGCATCCGCCGCCTCCCTTCCGCCCGGGAGACGGGACATGGTGGGCGGTGCGCTACATGTCCAACCCGATGTCCAGGGTCGGCGCGCTGTGGGTGAGCCAGCCGCAGGAGATCATGTCGACGCCCGCCTCGGCGATGGGGCGGACGGTGGCCAGGGTCACCGTGCCCGACGCCTCGGTCAGCAGGCGGCCGTCCACCAGTTCCACCGCCCGGCGCAGGGTGTCCGGGTCCATGTTGTCGAGCAGCACGGCGTCCACCGGCAGCTCCAGCAGTTCGCGAAGCTGGTCCAGCGTGTCCACCTCCACCTCCACCTTGACCATGTGGCCGATGGCGGCGCGGGCGCGCTCCACCGCCGGGCGGATACCGCCGGCGATGGCGATGTGGTTGTCCTTGATCAGCACCGCGTCGTCCAGGCCGAAGCGGTGGTTGGACCCGCCGCCCAGGCGCACCGCCGCCTTCTCCAGCACCCGCAGGCCGGGCGTGGTCTTGCGGGTGCAGACGATGCGCGCCCGCGTCCCGTCGACGGCGCGCACCAGGGTGCGCGTCGCCGTGGCAATGCCCGCCATGCGGCCCATGAGGTTCAGCGCCGTGCGCTCCGCCGTCAGCAGGGCCCGGGCGCTGCCGCGCAGGGTGGCGATGCAGCCGCCGGCCGGAACGTCGGCGCCGTCGCCGTGCTCCACCACCGCTTCCATGGCGGGGTCGAGCAGGCGGAAGGCGGACAGGGCCACCTCCAGCCCGGCCACCCGGCCGTCCTTGCGGGCCGACAGGCGGGCGGTCGCCACCGCGCCGGCCGGGACGATGGAGTCCGTGGTCACGTCGCCGGCGCGGCCCAGATCCTCCAGCAGCGTGGCGCGGACGATGGACTCGTACATCAAAGGCTGAAGCATGCGGCGTCTCCGGTCGCGCGCCCGGCCGGCTCCCCGGCCAGCGCGTCGAGGGTGAAGAAGTGGCGGACGGCCGCGGGGTCCGTGGCCGGGTAATCGCTGCGGCTATGGGCGCCGCGGCTCTCGCGCCGCAGGGCGGCCGCGTGGACCACCAGGCGGGCGGCAAGCAGCAGGTTGCGCGCCTCGCCCCAGCGGCGCACCGCCACTTGCCCGGCGTCGCCGGCGGGCAGCGCCTCCAGTTCGGCGTCGAGACGGTCGAGGCGGCGGCGGCCGCGCTCCAGCCCGTCGCCGTCGCGCACCAGCCCGGCCGCGTCGTAAAGGCTGCGGCGCGCCGCGGCGACGATGCCGGCGATCGCCGCGCCGTCCCCGTCGCCGGGAACCGCCGGCGGCTCGGGCAGGGCGACGGGGACCGGGGCGGGAGCGTCGCAGGCGGCGGCGTCACGGGCGACGCGGGCGCCGAACACCAGCGTCTCCAGCAGGGAGTTGCTGGCCAGCCGGTTGGCGCCGTGGACGCCGGTGCAGGCCACCTCGCCGCAGGCCCACAGGCCGCCCAGCGAGGTGCGGCCGTGGGCGTCGGTCCACACGCCGCCCATGTGGTAATGGGCGGCGGGGGCCACCGGCACCGGCGCGGCCAGAGGGTCGAAGCCGGCGGCGGCGCACAGGGCGAGCACCGTGGGGAAGCCGTCGGGCTTCGCCGCCAGGGCCGGGCGCAGGTCGAGCAGCACCGGCTCTCCGGCGGCGACGCGGCGGCCGATGGCGCGGGCCACCACGTCGCGCGGCGCCAGTTCGGCCAGCGGGTGCTCGTCGGCCATGAAGCGGCGGCCGTGACGGTCGAGCAGCCGGGCACCGGCACCGCGCAGCGCCTCGGTCAGCAGCGGCGCCGGCCCGTCGCCGGTGTCCGCGGCCAGCGCCGTGGGGTGGAACTGCACGAACTCCACGTCCCCCAGCAGGGCGCCGGCGCGGGCCGCCAGAGCCAGCCCGTCGCCGGTCGCCTCCACCGGGTTCGTGGTGCGGGCGAAGGCGGCGCCGATGCCGCCGGTGGCCAGCACCACCCGCGGGCTGCGGTGGAACACCCAGCCGTCGCGGTGGCGGGCCAGCAGGCCGCAGACGCGGCCGGCGCGGACCACCAGGTCGGTGGCGAAGGCGCCCGTCTCCACCGCGATGGCGGGGGTGGCGCGCACCCGGGCCGCCAGCGCCTCCACCAGCGTGCGGCCGGTGGCGTCGCCGCCGGCGTGGACGATGCGCGCCGCACCATGGGCCGCCTCGCGCCCCAGCAGCGGCCGCCCGTCGGCGCCGCGGTCGAAGGGCAGGCCGGCGGCCAGCAGCTCGGCCACCCGCGCCGCCCCCTCGCGGGCCAGCAGCCCGGCCATGGCCGGATCGACGAAGCCGGCTCCGGCGGCCACCGTGTCGGCGGCGTGGGCGTCGGGCGTGTCGTCCGGGGCCAGCGCCGCGGCGATGCCCCCCTGGGCGTAGAGGCTGGACCCGCCCGGCAGATCGTCGGTCTTGGTCAGCAGGACGACGGGGCCGATGCCCGGCCGGTCGGCGAGGTGCAGGGCGACCGTCAGTCCGGCCAGGCCGGACCCGACCACCAGCACCCCGGCGTCGCGCATGGTGAACATGGCAAGCCCTCCCGGGGCCGTGGGGATCAACGGGGCTTCACCGCCAGCATGCGCTCCACCGAGAGGCGGGCGCGGTCCGCCAGATCCGGCGCGATCTCCACGCGCGGCTCCAGGGTGACCAGCGCCCGGTGGATGGCGGCCAGCGTGATGCGCTTCATGTGCGGGCACAGGTTGCAGGGCCGCACGAACTCCGTCTCCGGCACGGCGGCGGCGATGTTGTCGCTCATGGAGCATTCGGTGACCATGAAGACGCGCGGCGGGCGCGTCCGCTCGATCATGTCGATCATGCGCGCGGTGGAGCCGACGAAGTCGGCGGCGGCCAGCACGTCGGGCGGGCATTCCGGGTGGGCGATGACCACCAGATCGTCGAAGCGGCTGCGGAACTCCGCGATCTCGGCGCCGGTGAAGCGCTCGTGCACCTCGCAATGGCCCTTCCAGGCGATGATCTCCACGTCGGTCTGCGTGGCCACGTACTTTGCCAGGTACTCGTCGGGCAGCATGATCACGCGCGGCACGCCCAGGCTCTCCACCACTTCCACCGCGTTGCCGGAGGTGCAGCAGATGTCCACCTCCGCCTTCACCGCGGCGGAGGTGTTGACGTAGGCGACGATGGGAACGCCGGGATAGGCTTCGCGCAGCAGCCGCACGTCGGCGGCGGTGATCGATTCGGCCAGGGAGCAGCCGGCGGCGGCGTCGGGGATCAGCACCGTCTTCGACGGGTTCAGCAGCTTGGCCGTCTCCGCCATGAAGTGGACGCCGGCCATGACGATCACGTCGGCGTCGGACTCGGCGGCGCGGGCGGCCAGCGCCAGGCTGTCGCCGACGATATCGGAGACGCCGTGGAAGATCTCCGGCGTCTGGTAGTTGTGGGCCAGGACGACGGCGTTGCGCTCCCGCTTCAGCGCGGTGATGGCGTGGACCAGCGGCGCGTGGAACGGCCACTCGATCTCCGGGATCACGCGCTTCATGCGCTCGTAGACCGGCGCCGTGGCGCGCCGGACCTCGTCGGTGTAGGCCAGCCCGGCGGCGTCCGCGCGGGGCATCGCGCTGTCCATGGATATGCTCCGCATGAGTGGAAGCGTTATTGCTCAATAAGAGCATAAATGGGGTGTGGCAAATGTCAACCGTTCCGACGGCCCTTTCCGCAGAGCGGAACGGTGCCTTAGGCTTCGGCGTCGGGGATGGCGCGGGTGCTGGTGCGTTCGTGCACGGCCTGGCGGCGGAAGCGGTACAGCTCGGCCGGGCGGCCGCCGGTCTGGTTTTCGAAGGCGCCGGTCGGCTCGACGAAGCCGCCGGAGATCATCAGGCGGCGGAAGTTCTGCTTGTGCAGGCGCGTTCCCGACAGGGCCTCCACCACCTGCTGGAGCCGGTGCAGGGTGAAGGCGGGGGGCAGCAGTTCGAAGACGATGGGGCGGTACTTCAGCTTGCCGCGCAGCCGTTCCAGGGCGGTCGCCAGGATGCGGCGGCCGTCGCGGGCCATGGGTCGGCCGAGCGCCCGGGGCATGTCGCGCGGCGCCGATGCGCCGGCGACGCCGGCCAGCGCCTCCAGCCGGCGGTCGCGGTGGGACTCCACCACCAGCCCGGCCTCGTACAGCAGCTCATAGCGCTGCAACACCCGCTCGCCGTCCCAGGGCGCCCCGTCGAGGGCGAAGGCGAGTTGCGCGCGTTCCGTCCGGCGGGCGCGCGTGCCGGGGTCTTCGGCGGCGGCGCTCCAGCGCTCCAGCGCCGGCACGATGACCGAATCGATCAGGGCCGGGCGTTCCTCGCGCCAGTCCTCCCACGGGAAGTGATCGTAGAGGTCCCGCCACGCGGCGCCGCCGCTGCCGCCGATGGGTTCGTCGCGGACCAGGGCCAGATAGCCGACGCTGAGCGCCCGCGGCCCGCCGAACAACTCGTGCGGGTCGCGGAAGCGGTCGCCGAAGGTGTAGAGCTGCTCCACATAGCGCAGGCCGACGCCGGTCAGCCCCTCGGCGACGGCGCGCACCCCTTCCTGGAGCGTGCGGAAGCGGCCGGGCTCGAAGGTGGCGCCGGGCAGGGCGTCGCGGTGGGGCGGCGGCAGGTCGCGCCCGCGCAGGGCCTCCGGCACCTCGAAGCCGCTGCGCACCTCGACCACGCGCGGCACGCCCGCGGCCACCGCGACGATCACCACCGTGAGGCCGAGCTGAAGCTCCCCACCCAACGCACGCCCCCCTGATTTGCCCCGAACCGTCCCGCCGGACCGGGGGGAACATAGCCGCCGGCCGCCGCCACCGCCAGCCGCGACACGTCGCCGCAGCGCGGCGCTGCGGTACGATGTCGCGCGACAGGTCCACCGGGGATCCGTTACCAGGGGCTCCCTTCGCCATCCATCCGGAAGTTCCGCATCATGGAAGATACCCGCGTCACCCTTCAGGCCCTCGCCCTCCTGCTCGCCGTCGTCGTCGTTCTCGTCGGGCTGGTCGTCGCCTCGCCGTCCGGGCTGGTGCTGCTGGCCACCGTCGGTGCCTGGGCCAACCTGGCCTGGCTGCTGGGCGTCACCATCGGTCGCAAGGCCTGACGCGCGACGCGGCATCCGGCGTACGGGCACTGGACAGACGGGGCGGACGCGGATTAGGACAGCGTCCACCGCGATCCGTACCGTCAACCGCCCGCGCCGGAGGCCGTGCCATGGACACCTCTCTTCCCGTCGTCCGCTCCGTCTGCGACCTGCGCGCCCGCGTTGCCGACTGGCGGGCGCAGGGTTTGCGTGTGGCGCTGGTCCCCACCATGGGGGCACTGCACGACGGCCACCTCGCCCTGGTGCGCCGCGCCGGCGAGCTGGCGGACCGCGTGGTCGCCAGCGTTTTCGTCAACCCGACCCAGTTCGCCCCGCACGAGGACTTCGACCGCTACCCCCGGGACGAGGCGGGCGATTCCGCCAAGCTGGCATCGGCCGGCTGCCATCTCCTCTACGCCCCGTCGGTGCGCGCGATGTATCCCGACGGCTTCGCGACGTCCGTGGCCGTCGCCGGACCGGCGCGCGGCCTGTGCGCCGACAGCCGGCCGCACTTCTTCGGCGGCGTGGCGGTGGTCGTCACCAAGCTGTTCCTGCAAGCCCTGCCCGACGTCGCCGTGTTCGGCGAGAAGGATTACCAGCAGCTTCAGGTCATCCGCCGCTTCACCCGCGACCTCGACATCCCCGTTCGCGTCGAGGGGCTGCCCACGGTGCGCGAAGCAGACGGGCTGGCCATGTCGTCGCGCAATGCCTACCTCACCCCCGACGAGCGGGCCCGCGCCCCGGAGTTGCAGCGCGCCCTGAGCGCCGCCGCCGCCGCGCTGGCCGGCGGCGTCGAGGCAGCCCCGGTGCTGGAGGAGGTGCGCCATCGCCTTGCCGCCGCCGGCTTCGGCCGGGTGGATTATGTGGAACTGCGCGACGCCGACACGCTGGAGCCGCTCACCCGCGCCGATGGCCCGGCCCGGCTGCTGGCGGCGGTGTGGCTGGGCAAGGCGCGCCTGCTCGACAACGTTCCGGTGGCGGCGGGCTGATGCTCCGCCGCGGCGGGCGGGGGATCACCCCGCCTTCAGCAGCCGGGCCGCGTCGCGAGCGGCGTAGGTGAGCACGGCGTCGGCGCCGGCGCGCTTGAACGACAGCAGCGTCTCCATCAGGGCGGCGTCGTAGTTCAGCCAGCCGTTGGCCGCCGCCGCCCGCAGCATCGCGTACTCGCCCGACACATGGTACGCGAAGGTGGGTACGGCGAAGCCGTCTTTCACCCGGCGGATGATGTCCAGGTAGGGCAGGCCGGGCTTCACCATCACCATGTCCGCCCCCTCCTGCAGGTCCATGGCCACCTCGCGCAGGGCCTCGTCGCCGTTGGCCGGGTCCATCTGATAGGTGCGCTTGTCGCCCTTGAGGAAGCCGCCGGAATTTACCGCATCGCGGAACGGGCCGTAATAGGCCGAGGCGTACTTGGCGGCGTAGGAGCACAGCCGGACCAGCCGGTGGCCGGCACCGTCCAGCCGGTCGCGGAGGACGGCGATGCGGCCGTCCATCATATCCGACGGGGCGACGATGTCGGCGCCCGCCTCGGCCTGGGACAGGGCCTGGCGGGCCAGAACCTCTACCGTCTCGTCGTTGAGGATGCGGCCGTCGCGCAGGATGCCGTCGTGGCCGTGACTGGTGTAGGGGTCCAGTGCCACGTCGCACAGCAGTCCGACGTGGGGCGCCGCCGCCTTCAGGGCGCGGATGGCGCGGTTCATCAGGTTGTCGGGGTTGTAGGCTTCCGCCGCGTCCTCCGACTTGGCATCGGACCCCACCACCGGGAACAGGGCGACGCAGGGGATGCCAAGGTCGCCGGCGGCGCCGACCTCGTCCACCAGCACGTCCAGGGTCATGCGCTCCACGCCGGGCATGGAAGGCACGGGCTCGCGCCGGCCCGATCCCTCGATCGCGAAGACCGGCCAGATCAGGTCGTCGACGCTGAGGCGGTTCTCGGCGACCAGGCGCCGGGTCCAGGCGTCGGCACGGTTGCGGCGCAGGCGGGTGTGCGGGAACGCGCCGGTCGTCAGGTGGGCGGGGGAGGTCATCGGGCGGGCTTCTGTATCGGCCATCGGAAAAGGGCAGGGGGGATGTTACGCCCGTTGTCCCGGCCGGCTCAAGGTGCGGTTGCCGGGCGGAAGCCCGTGTCCTGCGCTTCCAGCTCCCACAGATGGTCGCGCCGGCGGTAGCGGCTGACCAGGCCGGGGGTGAAGGCCGCCCCCTCCCACGCCCGCACCTCGAAGGTGATGTGCGGCCGGGCGATGGTGATGAGGTTGTAGGCGTTCGCCTCGTTGCGCAGCCGGGTCGAGGTGGCGGTCGACGCCTGGGCCACCAGGATGGAGCGGGCGACCTGCGTGTGGAAACTCATGATGTCGCCCGAATAGGCGCGGTGCAGGTGCCCGGCCAGCAGCAGGTCGACCCCGCAGTCCTCCAGCACGCTCAGCGCCGGCCCGTGGCGGCCGACCAGGCGGGTGCGCGGCGCGTCGGGCGGTGGCAGGAAGGGATGGTGGGTGAACAGCACCTTGAAGACGTGGGGCGGCAGTTCGCCGAACACGTCGCGGATGCGGTCGATCTGGCCCCGGTTGATCCGCCCGTGGGAGAAGTCGAGGATCACCGAACGCGCCGTGTTGAGGCCCAGCACCGCGATCTCGTCATCCACGTGGAAGGGGCTGAGATCCCCGGAGATGTAGTGCTTGTAGTGGTGGAACGGGTCGATGAAGCGCCGCAGCAGGTCGTAGACGGGAATGTCGTGGTTGCCGGGCACCACCAGGTAGGGAAAGGGCAGCCGTTCCAGGAAGGCGCGCGCCTCCTCGAAATGCCGGCGGCGGGCGCGCTGCACCAGATCGCCGGAGATGACGATCAGGTCCGGCTTTTGGGTCATCAGGTCGCCCACCAGCCCTTCGACGACGGCGTGGTCGATGCGGCCGAAATGCAGGTCGGAGATGTGGGCGAGCGTCTTCATGAGGCGTTCGTCATGGGCTGCAGGATGCGCAGCGCCCGTGGCCGGATGCGATAGACCAGCGGCGGCGCCGGGCGCCGGATCTCCCCGTCGTTGGCGATCCGGAGGCGCCGGCGCCGGCTGTGTACGGTCAGCCCCGTCGCCTCCAGCCTCACCAACTCCTCGTCCTCCTGCCAGGTTCCCAGCATCAGGCGCGTCATCAGGCGCAGCATTGCCCACCCGCTGCGGTGGCGGGCGACGTAGACGCCGAGACGGCCGCCGTCGAGCGTCGCCCGCCGCAGCACCGGGCCATAGCCTTCGGCGTAGGGGTTGTTGGACACCACCAGCACCGGTGTGCGCACCCGCTGCGGTCCCTCGCCCAGGTCGATGGCGACGTCGAGCACGGGCAACCGGTGCAGGGCCTTCACCGCCGCCAGCGCCATGGCCGGCCACTTGCCCAGCCCGTGGAGCACGCGCTGGCGCTCCCGCTCCTGCACCATGGCCGGGTAGATCCCCAGGGCCGAGTGGTTGAGGAACAGCTCGCCATTGACTTCGGCGACGTCGATGGCGCGCGGACGGCCGTGGGCCACCGCGCGCGCCGCGGCGGTCAGGCCCGGGGGCGTCCCCAGTTCGCGCGCCAGCAGGTTCATGGTGCCCAGGGGCAGCACGCCCAGCGGCTTGCCCACCGGCACCAGCAGGTTGACCGCGGTGGCGACCGTCCCGTCGCCGCCGCCCACCACCACCGCATCGGCGTCGGACGCGGCGGCGCGCGCGATGGCTGCGCGGCACGTCGTCGCGGTGGCGATATCGACGCCGACCTCGGCACCGGCACCGGCGAAGATCGCCCCGATTGCCGCCGCCGCGGTGTCGGCGGGCATCCGCGACAGCGCGCCGGCAGAACGGTTGAGGACGATGGCGACTTTCATCGGAGCATCCGTGAGAGAACGGCGTGCCGGCGCGGAGCTGGCGGAATCCTGCCGGCTGCGGCGACCGGAGTCGAGGGCGCGCGCCGGGAGGCGGAGGGCGCGACTGTACCAAGGTTGCAATCGATTGCCTCTTGCCGCGCATGGTGATGTCACGATATCGAAACCTCTGCGCGCAATCGGTCCGCCCCCCGGCGATCGTGCGGTCGCGCGTGCGAACAGGGCCGGTTCCGAGTCTCCCGGTGACATTCCGGGACGGAAACCGACCTTTTTCCTCATTAATGGGATGATTGCCGACCAATGATCGGTTAATCTGTTCTTAAGGAGCCGGGATAGCCCCGCCAGGGACCTGCCGATCGGACGGTACCCGGGTATGAGACAAAGGAGACCGCGGTGCGCAAACCTTACTACGAGAGCATCCTGCTGATTGAGCGGCTTCACCGCCACTTTCTCGAGGTGCTCAAAACCGAGCTTGACCGGCTCGGTATCCAGGACATCAACAACGTTCAGAGCCTGATTCTGTACAACATCGGCGAAGACGAGATGACCGTCGGCGAGTTGACGGCCCGCGGCTATTATCTCGGCTCCAACGTCTCCTACAACGTGAAGAAGATGGTCGAGAACGGCTACCTCGGACAGGAGCGCTCGCCGCACGACCGCCGGTCGGTGCGCGTCCGCCTGTCGGAAAAGGGGCTGGAACTGCGTGACAAGATCGGCCAAATGTTCGAACGCCACCTCCAGGCGCTGGAGAAGGCCGGATTCTCGGACGAAGAACTGATCAAGGCCAACGAAACGCTGCGCAAGCTCGAACGTTTCTGGTCGGCCTCGCTCGACTACAGCGGCTTTCCGTTGACGTCTGCGGCCTGATCGGCCGCCGGGCAGCGGGTCTCCTTTCCGGTCCCGCCGGCACCCGGTGCCGCGCGGGACCGTGGCTTTCAGGGAGGCGCGCCGCACCGTCCGGCACGATGGCCGGGCGCAACTCCTCCTGGCGCGCACGGGGTGCGGGCCGCGGCGACTCGGATGCGTCCGAATCGGTCGTATACGAATCAGATGTATACGAATCGGATAACCGGCGAACGCCGCCACGTGCTGTGGTCGCCCCGACGCTGTAAGGCGGACATCCCCTCGCCCGCGCGTTCCTTGCCAACTCATCATTCGCATCGCTGATGGTCAGTGTTGCGTTATGTCGGACAGCCTAACCGGTTTTGCCGGGTGTTTGCGTCTGTCCGCCGTGGTTACCTAGACCCCAGGGCACCGAACACCGCGACCACAAGCGGGGCAGGAAACGGGGAGGACGATGACCGCTGACGTCATCCTGGAGACTCATGGCCTTACCAAGGAATTCCGCGGATTCGTCGCGGTTCGCAACGTCAACTTGCAGGTCCGCCGGGGAACCATCCACGCGCTGATCGGACCCAACGGGGCGGGCAAGACCACGGTCTTCAACCTGCTGACCAAATTCCTGGCACCGACCTCGGGCCGCATCCTCTACCACGGCCGCGACATCACGGCGATGAAACCGGCGGACGTGGCGCGGCTCGGCATCGTGCGGTCGTTCCAGATCTCTGCGGTGTTTGCGCATCTCAGCGTGCTGGAGAACGTGCGCGTGGCGTTGCAGCGGCCGCTCGGCACCTCGTTCCATTTCTGGAAGCCGGAGAGCACCCTGGCGGGTCTCGACCGGCGGGCGCTGGAACTGCTCGACGCGGTCGGACTGCCGGAATTCGCCGACCGTCCCGCGGCGGAACTCCCCTACGGCCGCAAGCGCGCGCTGGAGATCGCCACCACCCTGGCTCTCGATCCGGCGATGCTGCTGCTGGACGAACCCATGGCCGGCATGGGACACGAGGATATCGGCCGCATCGCCGGACTGATCCGCCGCATTGCCCGCGACCGCACCATCCTGATGGTCGAGCACAATCTGAACGTCGTCGCCGACCTGTCCGACACCATCACGGTGCTGTCGCGCGGCGAGGTGCTGGCCGAGGGGCCGTACGCCGCCGTGTCGCGCGACCCCCGGGTCATGGAGGCCTACATGGGGACCACGGTGGAGGAGGCGGGGCATGCCTGACGGGGCGGCGGCGCCGGCCGGTGCGAGGGCGGGGGTTCCCGCCGATGCCATGCTGGAGGTGCGGGATCTGCACGCCTGGTACGGCGAATCCCACGTCCTGCACGGGGTCAGCCTGACCATTCCCCGCGGCGAGGTGGTGACTCTGCTGGGGCGCAACGGTGCCGGCAAGACATCGACACTGCGCGCCATCATGGGCATCGTTCCGCGCAGCGCCGGCTCCATCCGCATGGAAGGGCGGGAGATCCTGGGGATGGCGCCGTTCCGCATCGCCCGGCTGGGTCTGGGATTCGTGCCGGAGGAGCGCGGCATCTTCGCCAGCCTGGACGTCGAGGAGAACCTGATGCTGCCGCCCAGGGTGCGCGACGGCGGCATGGGCGTGGACGAGATCTTCCGTCTTTTCCCCAACCTCAAGGAGCGCCGCCGCAGTCCGGGCATGCGTCTGTCGGGCGGTGAGCAGCAGATGCTGGCCATCGCGCGCATCCTGCGCACCGGTGCGGCGCTGCTGCTGCTGGATGAGCCGACGGAAGGGCTGGCCCCGGTCATCGTCCGGCAGATCGGTGCCGTCATCCGGGCGCTGAAGGACAAGGGCTTCACCATCCTGCTGGTGGAGCAGAACTTCCGCTTCGCGGCGACCCTCGCCGACCGCCATTACGTCATGGAGGACGGCCGGATCGTCGACATGATCCCCAACGACGCGCTGGCGGCCAACATGGAGCGCCTGCACGACCGTCTCGGGGTCTGAAAGCCCGCAGGAGAACCGGGCCAACCGCAACCAATGACCAGGGAGGACTCGCACATGATCGCACGTCTGCTCGCCGGGGCCGCACTCGTCGCTCTCGGAACCGGAATGGCGCACGCCCAGGGGATTTCCGGCGATGTCGTCCGGATCGGCGTGTTGAACGACCGCTCCGGCCTCTACGCCGACCTGGGCGGCGAGGGCTCGGCCGTGGCCGCCCGCATGGCGGCGGAAGAGATGGGCGGCAAGGTCGCCGGAAAGCCCATCGAGGTCATCGTGGCCGACCACCAGAACAAGGCCGATATCGGCTCCAACATCGCGCGCCAGTGGATCGACCGCGACGGTGTCGACGTCATCGCCGACGTCCCCAATTCCGGCGTTGCCCTGGCGGTGCAGGAGATCGTGCGGGAGAAGAACCGCATCTTCCTGATCTCCGGCGCGGCGACCGCGGCGCTGACCGGCAAGTCCTGCTCGCCCAACGGCTTCCACTGGGCCTACGACACCACCGCGCTGGCCCGCGGCACCGGCAACGCCATGGTGAAGGAAGGCGGACAGAGCTGGTTCTTTCTGACCGCCGACTACGCGTTCGGCCACCAGCTCGAATCCGACACGGCGGCCGTGGTCAAGGCCAACGGCGGCCAGGTGACGGGCACCGTGCGCCATCCGCTGAACACGCAGGACTTCTCCTCCTTCCTGCTGCAGGCGCAGTCGTCGGGTGCCAAGGTGATCGGCCTCGCCAACGCCGGCGGCGACACCATCAACTCGATCAAGCAGGCGGCGGAGTTCGGCATCACCCAGAGCGGCCAGCAACTCGCCGGGCTGCTGCTGTTCATCACCGACGTCCACGCCCTGGGCCTGGCCAGCGCGCAGGACCTGATGCTGACCACCGGGTTCTATTGGGACATGGATGACCAGACCCGCGCCTGGTCGGAGAGCTTCGAGGCGAAGACCGGCACCAAGCCCACCATGGTGCAGGCCGGCGTCTATTCGGCGGTGCGCCATTACCTGAAGGCCGTCGAGGCGGCGGGAACCGACGAGGCCGGGGCGGTCGCCCGGCAGATGCGGGAGCTGCCCGTCAGCGACATGTTCGCCCGCAACGCCAAGCTCCTGCCCAACGGGCGGCTGATCCACGACATGTACCTGGCCCGCGTGAAGACGCCCGCGGAGTCGAAGGGGGCGTGGGACTATTACGAGATCGTGCGCACCATCCCCGGCGAGGAGGCCTACGCATCCCTGGCCGAGAGCGGCTGCCCGACCGCCAATTGACGCCGCATCGGCGCGAAGGGCAGGAGCGGGGCCGTCGCGGCCCCGCGAACGGGGGAGGTGCCAAGCGTGTTCGCCGAGATCTTCGGAATTCCGCCGCAGGCGCTGTTCGGACAGCTCCTGCTCGGGCTGATCAACGGCTCGTTCTATGCGCTGCTCAGCCTCGGGCTGGCGGTGATCTTCGGCATGCTGAACGTCATTAACTTCGCCCACGGGGCGCTTTACATGCTGGGCGCCTTCGTGGCGTGGCTGCTGCTGAACCGGCTCGGCATCGGCTATTGGCCGGCCCTGCTCCTGGCGCCGCTGATCGTCGGGGCCATCGGGATCGTGCTGGAAAAGGCGCTGCTGCGGTGGCTCTACAAGCTCGACCACCTCTACGGGCTGCTGCTCACCTTCGGTCTGGCGCTGATCATCGAGGGGATGTTCCGCCACTGGTACGGCGTGTCCGGCATGCCCTATCCGATTCCGCCGGCGCTGCAGGGCGGGCAGAACCTGGGCTTTATGTTCCTGCCCAACTACCGGGCCTGGGTGGTGGTGGCGTCGCTCGCGGTCTGCCTGGCCACCTGGTACGCCATCGAGCGCACGCGCCTGGGCGCCTATCTGCGCGCCGCCACCGAGAACCCGGTGCTGGTGCAGGCGTTCGGCATCAACGTGCCGCTGATGATCACGCTGACCTACGGCTTCGGCGTGGCGCTGGCCGGTTTCGCCGGCGTGCTGGCGGCGCCCATCTATTCGGTCAATCCGCTGATGGGGGCCAATCTGATCATCGTCGTCTTCGCCGTTGTGGTGATCGGCGGCATGGGCTCGATCCTCGGTGCCATCGTCACCGGCTTCGGGCTGGGTCTGCTGGAGGGGCTGACGAAGGTCTTCTATCCCGAGGCATCCAACATCGTGATCTTCGTGGTGATGATCGTCGTCCTGCTGATCAAGCCGGCGGGGCTCTTCGGACGGGAGAGATAGGGCCATGGTGACCGACATCCGTGATGGCGGGCGCGGCGCCGTGGGCACCGCCGGAACGTCGTGGCTCCGGCTGGTCGCCGGGGCGGTGCTGCTGCTGGTGCTGCTGACCGCGCCGCTGGTGCTGTACCCCATCTTCCTGATGAAGGTGCTGTGCTTCGCGCTGTTCGCCTGCGCCTTCAATCTGTTGATCGGCTATGTCGGGCTGCTGTCCTTCGGCCACGCCGCCTTCTTCGGCGGGGCGGCTTACGTCAGCGCCCATGCGATCAAGGTGTGGGGCGTGACCCCGGAGATCGGCATCCTGCTGGGCACAGCGACGGCCGCGGTGATGGGGGGGGTGTTCGGCTGGATCGCCATCCGTCGCCAGGGCATCTACTTCGCCATGATCACCCTGGCGCTGGCCCAGATGATCTACTTCCTGGCCCTGCAACTGCCGTTCACCGGCGGCGAGGACGGCATCCAGGCGGTGCCGCGCGGCCACCTGTTCGGGCTGATCAACCTGAACAACTCCCTGGCCATGTATTACACGGTGCTGGTGATCTTCCTGTTCGGCTTCGCGGTGATCCGGCGCGCCGTGCACTCGCCCTTCGGGCAGGTGCTGAAGGCGATCCGCGAGAACGAGCCGCGGGCGGTGTCGCTGGGTTACCGGACGGACCAGTACAAGCTCGTCGCCTTCGTCCTGTCGGCGACGCTGGCCGGCCTGGCCGGGGCTACCAAGGCCCTGGTCTTCCAGCTCGCCAGCCTGACCGACGTGACCTGGCAGATGTCGGGGGAGGTGGTGCTGATGACGCTGCTGGGCGGCATGGGCACCCTGTTCGGCCCGGCGGTGGGGGCGGCGCTGGTGGTCACCCTGCAGAACTACCTGGCGGCCACGCAGCTTCCCGTCACCGTGGTCATCGGCGCGATCTTCGTGATCTGCGTCCTGGTCTTCCGCCGCGGCATCGTCGGCGAGATCGCCCACCGCCTGGGAGTGCGCAAGGCATGACCGGACCTTCCGGCCCGCCGCGCGGCGGACCGGAGGCGTCAGCTCAACCGCGGCCGCAGCAGGTTGCGCTCCACGTGTTCCAGATGCTCGCGCATGAGGGTGCGGGCCCGGTCGGCGTCGCGGTCCTCGATCGCCGCGACGATGGCGTCGTGTTCGGCGAAGCTGTGGTGGTCCGGCGGCGGCGAGGCGCGGTCGGGGCGCAGCCGGCCCCAGGTGACGGCACGGCGCACGGCGTTCAGCGTGTCTAGCAACGCCAGCAGCAGGCCGTTCCGCGTCGCCTCCGCGATGGCGCGGTGGAGGCGGTTGTCCCAATTCTCATACTGACGCCAACTCGTGGCGGAGCGGCTGCGCTGGATGCAGGTTCGCATCTCCGCGACATGGGCGGGCGAGGCGACGATGGCGGCCAGGGCGGCCACCTCGGGTTCCAGCAGCAGGCGGGTGCGCATGACCTCCGCCGGGTCGGTGCGGCGGGCGATGGCGGCGATGTCGGCGTGGGTGTCCAGCGGCCGGCTGCCGACGAAGGTGCCCTTGCCCACGTGGCGCCAGATCTGTCCTTCCTGCTCCAACACGGCCAGCGCCTTGCGCAGCGCCGGGCGCGGCACGCCCAGCCGCTCGCTCAGTTCCCGTTCCGGCGGCAGCCGGCTTTCGAAGGGCAGGTCGGCGGCCGCCAGGAAAGCGCGGAGCTGCACCAACGCTGCGTTCTGACCGTTGCTCGTCATAGCGTCCATCGTGAACCAATTTGGTTATTGGTTATGGCCCAATCCGCCTGGGTATGGCAAGCGTCTCACGGGTGCAGTGTTGACAAAACAGGATATTTTCAAGCGGCGCCGATTCATTCGCTTGACGTACAAATGAATCGGCGCGATAACCAATAGAAAATTGGTTCCGGATTGGCCCGGCCGTCCCGGCAGCGGGACGACGGCAGTCCGGACGACAAGGGGAGGAGAGACGATGACCGCAGACACCCGCCGCCCGGCGCGGCGTTCCTTCGTTCACGGCGCTCTGGCACTGGGTGCCGCCCTCGGCATGGCGGCCGCGGTCGCCGTGACCGCCGGCCCCGCCCTGGCGGCCGGCACGGTGCGGGTCGCCTTCGGCGACATCGCGTCCGTGGAAACGCTGCACTTCCTGATCGCGCTGGAGCGTGCGAAGGAACGCGGCGTCGACGTCGCCGTCACCTATTTCAAGTCGGAGGATCTCGCCGCACAGGCGGTCGTCGGCGGCCAGGCCGACATCGGGGTCGGCGCGCCGTACGCGCTGGTGCAGAAGGTCAGGGCGCCGATCCGCTTCTTCTACCAGATGAGCACGCTGAACTTCTATCCGATCGTCAACACGCAGAAATACCGGTCCTGGAAGGACCTGGACGGTCAGGAGATCACCGTTCACTCCCGCGGCTCCGGCACCGAGGCGATCATGCGCCTGATGGCCGACAAGCACGGCATCACCTACAAGACCATCTCCTATGTGCCGGGATCGGAGGTGCGCGCCGGCGCCATGCTGCAGGGCACCATCAACGCCAGCATCGTCGACAGCACGAACCGCCGCATCCTGATGGAGAAGGCGCCCGACCGCTTCGCCGTCCTGCCCATGGAGGGCGTCAGCGCCACCGACGAGGCGCTCTACGCCAACACCGACTATCTCACGCGGGAGATGGATGTCATCGAGATCCTGGTGGAAAGCCTGGTCACCACCTGGCGCGAGGTCAACGACGATCCGGACGCCGTGGCAGCCCTGCGGGAGCGGTACAACCTGCTGCCCGACCTGCCCCGGGAACTGGAGGCGGACATCGGGCCCTACTTCCATGAAGCGGCGGACAGCCGGATGCTGCCGCTGAACGGCGGCGGCGAGGAGGCGGTGGCCGACGATTTCGCCTTCTACACCCTGTCCGGCCAGCTCGAGGGCGAGGCCGCGGCGCTGAAGGTCGCCGACTTCTGGGACCTGCGGCCGCTCGACGCGGTGCTCGCCAAGGTCGGACGCCGCTGACACCCGCTCCCGCAACGTTCGGGGACCTTTCATGAGCAGCAACGTGCACAGCCCGGGGGCGGCGGCCGCAGCCGTCTCCGGACGGCCGGGCCGGGCGCTCGCCCGCGCCGCGGGCGCGCTGGTCGGCGGGCCGATGCTCTGGCGGCTCGCCTCCGTCGCCTTGTTCTGCCTGACGTGGGAGGTGGCCGGGCGCATCCCCGTCAGCTATGCCTTCCCCACCTTCGGCGCCACGGCCGCCGCCTTCGCCGCCATGGTGGCCGACGGCAGCCTGCCGGCCGCCTTCGCCGTCACCCTGCTGCCGCTGGTCATCGGCGTCACCCTGTCCGCCGTGCTGGGCGTCGGCATCGGCGTGCTGATGGGGCTGCGGCGCGGGGCGGAATGGATCGCCGCGCCCGTGTTCATCGTGTTGCAGGCCGCCCCCATGGCGGCGCTGATCCCCCTGGTCACCTTCGTCTACGGGATCGGCCTGACGTCCAAGGTGCTGGCGGTCTGCCTGCTGGCCCTGCCGGTGATCGCGCTGAACGGCTACAAGGCGGTGCGCAATGTCAACCCGTCGCTGCTGGCGATGGCGCGCTCCTTCCTCGCCTCGCCGTGGCAGCGGGTGGTCCGCATCATCCTGCCCGACGCCAGCCCCGTCATCTTCGCCGGCCTGCGGCTGGGCGTCTCGGCCGGCTTCATCGGCGTGATCCTGGCGGAGCTGCTGATCACGCCCACCGGCATCGGCGACCTCATCACCTATCACCGTTCCATCGCCAATTACGCGGAAATGTACGCGTCCATCGCCTCGATCATCGTCTTTTCGGCGGTCACCCTGGCCGTGCTGCAGACGGTGGAGGTGGCGCTGTTCCGTCCGGAGAAGAAGGGAACCTGACCCATGGGAGCGGTTCGCCGCATCGACGCCGCCCGCGCCGGGCGGCCGGGTCCCGCCACCGCCGATCCGATCGTGCAGGTGCGCGGCATCACCAAGCGCTACGGCTCCACCGAGGCACTGAAGGACGTCGACGTCGACGTCCCCCGCGGCAAGCTCACAACGCTGCTGGGCCCCAGCGGCTGTGGCAAGACCACGCTGCTCAAGATCGTCGCCGGGCTGCTGGACGCCACCGCGGGCGAGGTGCTGGTGAACGGCAAACCGATCTCCGGCCCCGGGCCGGAGCGCGCCTTCGTCTTCCAGGACTTCGCACTGATGCCCTGGGCCACGGTGATCACCAACGTCGCCTTCGGGCTGGAGATGCGCGGCGTGCCGAAGGCCGAGCGGCTGGAGACGGCACGGCATTGCATCAGGGAAGTGGGGCTGGCGGGGTTCGAAGACCGATACCCCCACGAGTTGTCGGGCGGTATGCGCCAGCGCGTCGGGCTGGCCCGCGCGCTGGCGGTCAGTGCCGACGTGCTGCTGCTGGACGAGCCGTTCTCTGCCGTCGACGAGCAGACGCGGCGCAAGTTCCAGGAGGATCTGCTGCGTCTGCGCCACCAGGAGAACAAGACCTTCCTGTTCGTCACCCACAGCATCGAGGAGGCGGTGTACCTGTCGGACGCCATCGTCATGCTGTCGCGCCGTCCCGGCCGCGTGAACCGCATCATCGAGCCGGCGATCGACCGCTCCGGGTCGCCCGACGAGATCCGCCGCGACCGGCACTATCTCGATACGGTGGAGGAGATCTGGCACAGCCTGCGCGATTTCGTGGAATGAGGGGGAGGCGGTCATGACCCTGTTCGGCGTGCGGGTGCCGATGATGGCATCGCTCATCCTGTGGTGCGTCCTGTGGGAGATCGTCGGGCGTCTCGACCTCATCTTCCTCGTCCCCCCCTTCACCGCCGTTCTCGCCGCGGCGTGGGAGTTGGTGAACACCGGCACCTTCCAGCGGGCGACCGTCACCACCCTGTGGGCCTTCTTCGTCGGCATGGGCTTCGCCATCGCCGTGGGGGTGCCGGTGGGACTGCTGATGGGCCGGGTGCCGGCGGCGGACCGGTTGCTCGGCATGTGGGTGAACGTGTTCGTCTCCGCGCCTCTGTCGGCGCTGGTCCCGGTGCTGATGATCCTGCTGGGCATGGGCGAGACGACGGTGGTCGCCACCGTGTTCCTGTTCGCGGTGTGGATCATCGTGCTGGACACGCGGGCCGGGGTGCAGCACGTTCCCGCCTCGCTTCTGGAAATGGCGCGCAGCTACGGTGCGGGCCGGTGGCGGACGCTGACGCGCATCGTCATCCTCTCGGCCCTGCCGGAGATCCTGGCGGGCATCCGGCTCGGCATGATCCGCGGGGTGAAGGGGGTGGTGATCGGCCAGCTCCTCATCTCGATCATCGGATACGGCGAGCTGTTCGAGCTGTACTCCCGCAACTTCCTGATGGAGCAGTTCTGGGCCTTGACCATCCTGCTCTTCGCCTTTGCCATGCTGGTCGCCGAAGGGGTCGGCATGCTTGAAAAGAAGATCGAATATTACGCCGGAGTGAGACAATGACCGTCATGGACAAGGATGTTTCGTACGTCGTCGAGCCGCAGCCGATCCCGGCCCTGCCGGTGCGCGGCAGCGGGGCGCTGTTTCCCGTGCACCGCATCTACTGCGTCGGGCGCAACTACGCGGAGCACGCGATCGAGATGGGGCACGATCCGAACCGCGAGCCGCCCTTCTTCTTCCAGAAGAACCCCGACAACCTGCTGCTGACCGGTGAATTCCCGTACCCCCCGGCCACCTCGGACGTCCACTACGAGATCGAGATGGTCGTGGCCCTGTCCGGGGGCGGGCGCGACATTCCGATGGAGCGGGCGCTGGCGTGCGTCTACGGCTACGGCGTCGGCCTGGACATGACGCGCCGCGATCTGCAGGGGGAAATGAAGAAGCTCGGCCGCCCCTGGGAGATCGGCAAGGCGTTCGAGCACTCCGCCCCCTGCTCGGCCCTGGTGCCGGCGTCGGAGATCGGCCATCCCGCCGGCGGGGCGGTGTGGCTGGATGTCAACGGCGAGCGCCGCCAGACCGGCGACATCAACCAGATGATCTGGAAGGTGCCGGAGATGATCGCCTACCTCTCCGGCCTGTTCGAGCTGCGCCCCGGGGACCTCATCATGACCGGTACCCCCGCCGGCGTCGGGGCCGTCCGGCGCGGCGACGTCATGAGCGGCGGCGTCGAGGGTGTGGGCGAGCTGACCGTCAGGGTGGTGTGATACGGCCGGGAAAAGATCCGTTCCATTGATTTCCGGCCGTGAAACCCGACAGATCAATGCTTTGCATTGATCGATAGGGTCATACCGTCGGCATCATTCAGATGCCGACGGTTGACGGCCAGCGGCTTTCCGGTCATGCCTCCTCCCAGATGAGGACCGGCTTCTCGCGCCAGGCGAAGCGGGTGAGGTGGTCGTCGACCACCGCCTTCACCCGCTCGACCCCCTCGGCGCTGTCGGATTCGCAGCGCAGGGTCAGCACCCCGTCCGCCGCCTCCATGTGGCAGGTGCCCCAGGGGAAGTCGGCGCGCCCGCGGCAGTCGTCGTACTCCACCGTGATCTTGTGGGCGAAGTGCTTGCAAAGCTGGACCAGGTAGCGGCCGGCCGCGTCGGTGGCGACCTGCGTGCGGTGTGCGATCATGATGCGTTTCCTTCCGTGTCGGGCCACGCGCCCTCGTCGAGGGCGCGGTCGGCCAGTGCGATTCGATAGCCCCGCGAGCACGTCTCGACGCGCCCGTCGATCCCGAACGCCCGCCGCAGCAGGGCGCCGTCCAGGGCCGCCGGCGGGCCGTCGGCCAGCAGGCGGCCGCCGCCCAGCACCAGGGTGCGGTCGCAGAAGCGCAGGGCCAGGTTGATGTCGTGCATGGCCAGCAGGGCGATGCAGCCGTCCCGGTCGGCCAGGCTGCGCACGCTTTCCAGCACGTTGAGCTGCCAGCGCAGATCGAGCGCACTGGTCGGCTCGTCCAGCAGCAGAAGGCGCGGCCGGCGCACCATGGCCTGGGCGAGGCCGATGCGCTGGCGCTGGCCTCCCGACAGTTCGGTCAGGCGGCGCAGGGCCAGCGGCTCCAGCCCCAGCCGGTCGAAGACCGCCTGGACGCGTCGTTCCGCCTCGGCGGCCGGCAGATCGGGGCGGGCGGCGCGCAGGGCGCTGGTCACCGCCTCGTAGGCGACGAGCACGCTGCCCTGCGGCAGCGTCTGCGGCAGGTAGCCGGTCAGCCGCACCCGCCGCGCCGGCGTCATCGCCAGCAGGTCATAGCTGTCCAGCGCGGCGGCGCCGGCGGCGGCGACCAGTCCGGCCAGCGCCTTCAGCAGCGTCGACTTGCCGGCGCCGTTGCAGCCGATCAGCGCCACCAGCGATCCCGGCGGGATCGGGCCGGCGTCGATGCCCTCCAGCACCCGCCGACGGCCATAGCCGGCGGTCAGGCCGCCCAGGGTCAGACCCCCGGTCATGTCCCCCTCCGCTGCGACAGGATCAGCGCCATGAACAGCGGCACGCCGACCAGCGCGGTGACGATGCCCACCGGTAGCAGCAGGCCGGGCACCAGCGACTTGGCGGCGATGGACGCGAGCGACAGGACCAGCGCCCCGGCCAGGGCGGCGCCCGGCAGGAAGAAGCGGTGGTCCTCGCCCAGCGCCAGGCGTGCGATGTGGGGGCCGACCAGCCCGATGAAGCCCACGGTGCCGACGAAGGCCACCGCCGCACCGGCCAGCAGGCTGACCCGCAGCAGCACCAGCAGGCGCAGCCGGCGCACGGGAATGCCGAAGCTGCGGGCGTGCTCCTCGCCGCCGCGCAGCGCGGTCAGCGCCCACACGTCGCGCAGCGACAGGGGCAGGCAGACCGCCAGCACCAGCGCCACGATGCCGACCTTCTCCCACGTGGCGCGGGCGAGGCTGCCCATGGTCCAGAAGACGATCTGTTGCAGCGCGTCGGCGCTGGCCACGTACTGCACCAGCCACAGCAGGGCGTTCATCACGAACACCATGGCGATGCCGAACAGCACCACGGTGTCGGGACCCGCCCCTTGCGTGCGCGCCAGCCCCTGGATGACCAGGGTGGCCGCCATGGCGCAGGCGAAGGCGCTGGCCGGCACCATCACCGACGGGCCGAGGCCGAGCACCGACAGCTCCAGCACGATGGCCAGCGACGCCCCGAAGGTGGCGGCGTTGGACAGGCCCAGGGTGAAGGGGCTGGCCAGGGGGTTGTGCAGGACCGTCTGCATCTCCGCGCCCGCCAGGGCCAGGCAGGCCCCCACCACCACCGCCATGGCGGCGGCCGGCAGACGGATGCTCCACAGGATGACCGAGGTGCTGCGGTCGAGCGACCCGGGGTCCAGCAGCCCGTGCAGCACCGCCGCCACCGGCAGCGCCGACGGGCCGGTCGCCGCGTCCGCCAGGAAGGAGAGGACGAGCCCCGCCGCCAGCAGCGCCAGCACGATGACGCGGCGGAACACGAAGCGGCGGTAGCGGCGGGCCAGCGGGGTTGCGGTCATCGTCTCCGTCATCGGGCGTCGATCCAGTAGGTCCCGTCCACGGGCACCGGCTGGAAACGGGCGTAGAAATCGCGCAGCGTCGCCTCGGGATCGAGATCGGCGCACAGCTCCGGCTGGAACCAGCGGGCCATGGCCTGGACGGCGACGATGTTGAAGGGCGAATGGAAGAAATGGTGCCACACCGCGTGGGCCCGGCCGGCGCGCACCGCCTCCAGGTCGGCGATGGCGGTGCGGTCCAGGGCGCGGAGCAGGGTGGCGCGCGCCAGCCCGGCGTCCACACCCGGCCCCAGCACGATGCGTCCGGGCGCCCCTTCCATCCCCGCCCGGTTGCCGATGGCGGTGCCCACGTAGACGTCGGGCCGGTGGGTCAGCAGATATTCGGGATTCATCATCCCGGCGATTCCCGGCACCACGGCGGAGCCGAGATTGCGGCCGCCGGCCTCCTCGATCAGGCGGCCGATGACGCCGGCGCCGACGGTGGCGCAGCAGTCCTCCTGCAGGCCGACGCGGTTTTCCAGGAACACGACGGGCCGCCGGGTCGCCCGCGCCACCCGGTCGCGCACGCGCTCCAGCTCGTGCCCGTAGGCGGCGACGAAGGCCGCCGCTTCCGCCTCCCGGCCCAGCAGGGCGCCCAGAACGGTGATGCTGCGGGGGGTGTTGACGATGGGATCGTGGAAGAAGTCGACGAAGGCGACGGTCACCCCGGCCGCTTCGAGCTGGTCGATCAGCTCGCGCGCCGCCGGCCCCGGGCCGTGGCCGGCCAGACCGAAGATCGCCAGGTCGGGGGCCAGCGCGATGGCCCGCTCGGCGCTGAAGCTGTCGGCGGACACCTTGCCCACCGGGGGGATGTCGGCGATGCCGGGGAACCGCTCGGTCCAGCGGGCGTAGCCGGCGGGATCCAGCAGCGGGAAGTCGCCCATCATCCCCACCACCGCACCGGCGGGGTCGCTGCGGTCGAGGATGCCCAGCGCGGCGAGGAAACGCCCCTCTCCGAGCACGATGCGCTCCACCCGGTCCGGCACCCGCACGGTGCGGCCGGCGAGGTCGACGATCCCGGCGGCGTGCGCCGGCGGTCCCGCGATCAGGGCCAGGAGGAGGAGAAGGATCAGTCTTCGCATGGCACTGCCTTGTGGATGATGGGATGGGGCGCACCCACCGGCCGGCGGCGGGCGCGCCCCTCGTCTCTCTGAGCGTCCGGACTCAGAACTTCAGGGTGGACGCGAGGTAGAAGGACCGGCCTTCCGACAGCACCGGCTGGATCACCGCGGTCTGGCCGTAGGTGGACCGGCTTGCGTAGGCCTCGTCGAAGAGGTTGTTGGCTTCGGCGCGCAGCGTCCAATGGGGCATGGACGCCACCGGCACCCATTCGGCGAACAGGTTCACCACCTGGTAGGGCTCCAGGTCGCGGAAGCCGGCGGCGCGCAGATCTTCGTCTTCCAGCCTCAGGGCCAGTTCGGCGGAGGCGCCCAGGGTCAGGCGCAGGCTCTCCACCGTGTAGTGGCCGCGCAGCGTGATCAGATCGCCGACGGCGATGCCGGTGTTGTAGTCGCCGGGCAGGGCGATGCGGTCGCCGTAGGTCACGTCGGAGCGGGCGTAGGTGGCACCGACGGCAGCGTGGCCCCACGAATAGGAGGCCGACAGGTCGAAGCCCTGCGTCTTCAGGTCCTCGCCGTTGATGCGCCGGAGCCGGGTGTAATTCCACGCCATGGGGTCGTGGATCACCGTGCGGAACAGGGCACCTTCCAGGCTGAGGCCGCCTTCGGCGTAGCGCAGACCGCCGCGCACGTTGTGGGCCCGCGACGGCTTCAGGTCCGGGTCGTAGGTGTAGTCGCCGGCGTGATAGAGCGCCGTCTCCGCCATCTCCAGCCCGCCCCACGCGTAGCTGTAGCCGGCGAACGCGGTGACCCCGCCGAACACGTCGACCTCGGCGGACAGGTTGGGGCTGAGGCCGGTGTTGTCGAAGGTCCGGCCATCCACCGCCCGGTAGCTCTGGTGGTCGAGGCGCAAGCCCGTCGACAGGCGCAGCCGGTCGAGTGGCGCCACCCGCGCCTGGACGAAGCCGCCGAAGCCGGAGATGCGCTCCTCGGCGTCGGTGGCGAAGTGGAAGCGCTCGACGAACGCGTCGTCGCGGTAGGCGTCGATGCCCACGGTCAGCCGGCCGGCGGGGATGGCGACGCTGTTCTGCACGGTGCCGCCGATGCTCTCCACGTCGGCGTTGAAGGCGCCGTGCGCGGTGGGGCGGCGGTTGTCGTTGGGCCGCTCCAGCCGGTTGCGGTTGTAATAGACGCTGATTTCGGGATCGAACAGGTCGGTCGGCTGTGTCGTGCGGTAGCGCAGCGTGGCGGTGGTGCGCGTCGCCTCGCTCCGGTTCAGCAGTCGCCCCGTCGGGTTGGCGATCAGGCCCATGTTGGGGCGCAGGCGGCGGATGCCCTCGTCGTTCACCACCTCGCCGGAGACCTCGAAGCGGTGCCCCCGGTCGGATTCGTAGGCCAGCTTGGCCAGGCCGGCGGTCAGGTTGGCGGCGGTGCCCGCCTCCTCGTAGCCCGCACCCGTCTTGTAGTCGTCGCCCCTGGCGCGCGAGACCATGCCCAGGATCTCGAACCCCTGCGCGGCGGCATAGCCCGCGGCGGTGGTGCGCCACGTCCCCGGATTGGTGTCGTAGCCGAGGATGACCGTGCCCCCCGCCGTCTGCCCCGGCAGCAGCAGGTCCCGGGCATCCTTCGTGGTGAAGTGCACGGCACCGGCCAGGGCGCCGAAGCCGGCGTCCGCCGGCGCCACCCCGGCCTCCACCGTCGCCGACTTCAGGAAGATCGGATCGAGCGTCAGGTTGCCGTTGTGGTGCCAGACGTTGTTGCGCTGGGGCGCGCCGTCGACGGTGACGTTCAGCTTGTTCTGGTCGATGCCGTGCACATAGATCTTCTGAGCCGCCGTGCTGCCGGACGGGACGGTGACGGCCGGGTCGTTGCGGAACAGGTCGCGCAGGGTCAGCGGCTGCTCCCGGTCGATCTCCTCCCGGCTGATGGCGCCGGTGGTCTCCATGATGCGCAGCGCCTCCCCCGCGACGCGGACCGGGGGCAGGGTTTCCGCCGCCCGGGCGGCGGGCGGAGTCAGCGCCGCCACGGACGCCAGCATGGAGGTGGCGAGCAGCCCCGCCCTGATCCGGCCCCGGCGCCTGATCTGACCATACTCCGTTCGTCTGGACATCGTTCTTCGGTCCTCCTGTGGCCCGACCCTGGACAGAGTGGGGATTCCGTGATAGCGAGAATGATAATTAGTCGCAACATATGCGTTGCGGGGAGCTGTCCGTGACGTTCGTTGTAGTCCGGTCGCCGTTGCGGTGCCTTTGCGGCACGGTCGAAATGCTTTGCCGAATGGTCAGAGTTTGGGAGGGTGCGCACCGATGTCCGACCTTCGATCCGGTGGTTCCGCCGCGCCGTGCGCCCCGGTCGCCTACCGGTACCTGACGGATTCGTTCGGAACCCGGACGGCGCCGGTGCAGATCGTGACGCCGGTCCTGAACCCCGAGGATCCGGTGCTGCTGGGCCGGTTGCGGCAGTTGCGCCTGCGTTCCGGCATGGATCTGCACGCCACCGACGCGATCGACGTCCACGACCTGACGACCCGGGTGGAGGCGGAGCCGGCGCTGACGGTGACCCTGTTCCTGCGCGGCCACGCCGACGTGTCGCTGGGCGCGCGCCGTCACCAGGTGGACGCCCGCCGGGGCCCCCGGCTGTTCATCCGGGCGTGCTGCGAACCGGACCTGTTCGTGCGCCGGGGGGTGAGCGGCAACTGGGTGCGCAAAATCAGCATCGGCGTCCCGCGCGACTGGGTGGCGGGCGCCGCGTCCGGCTCCGGCGAGGCGGTGCGCCGGTTCACGGAAACCCACGGCGCCAGCGCCATCTGGGACCCCACCCGACGCCAGGTCGAGTTGGCGGAGCGCATCCTGGCAACGGCACCGTTCGGATCGGGGCTGGAGTCCCTGTTCCTGGAGAGCCACGCCTTCGAGATCGTGGCGGAAGCCCTGGTGCGGCTGTCCGGCGGAGAAGGGGCGCCGGGCGGCGGGGTGTGCGGGCGCGACCGGGCGCGCGTACAGGCCGTCTGCGAATTCCTGGACGCTCACGAGGGGGATTCCCCGCGGCTGGACGAGGTCGCCCGCCACGCGGGCATGAGCGTCAGCACCCTCCAGCGCCTGTTCCGTGCCGTGCACGGCACCTCGGTGTTCGACTATTACCGCTGCGTGCGCATGGACCGTGCTCGCGCCGCGCTGGAGCGGGAGGGCGTCAGCGTCACGGAGGCGGCGTTCGTCGCCGGCTATGGCAATCCCGCCAACTTCGCCACCGCCTTCCGGCGCCGGTTCGGCCTGCCGCCCGGGCAGGTGCGCGGCCGGCCGGGGATCCTGACGAAGTAGCCCGGCCGGCCGGGCGCGCGGACGCCGAACTCCGTCCGGATGCGTCGGCGCTTCTTGCGCACACGTCCCGGAACCGCGTACCGCCACCGGGGTTTCTCCGCCACGTTCGCGCAGAACCGGGGGGAACCATGCCGCGCCCGTCTCCGTACGGCCTCTGCAAGCCGCTCCTGCTTGCGGCCACCGCCCTGACCGCCGCCGCCTGCCTGCCGACGCAGCGCGCCGTGGTCATCGACTGCTGGAACCTCCGGGAGTCCGCGCTGGAGCGTGCGCAGGCGCAGGGCCAGTGCCGAGATGCGTTCTCACAGAACATGCTGTTCGTTCCGCCGCCGCCGCCGCGCCTCCCCGCCCAACGCATGGCCGGTCACGGCGGCAGCGGCGAGATGGGATCGCCTGCCGGCGCTGCGGCGGGCGGCACGGGCGGCAGCGGCACGGGCACCGGCACCGGCAGCACCGGGGGCGGCGACACCGGGACGGGCGACACGGGGACGGGCGGTGACGATGGCGGCACCGGCACCGGATCGGGCGGCGACTCCGACAGTGGCACGGGCGGTGGTGACTCTGACAGCGGATCCGGTGGTGGCGATCCGGGTGGCAGTGATGCCGGGGGCAACGGGGGAGGTGGCGGCGGCAGCGACGGGGGGGACGGCAACGGGAACGGCGGCGGCGGTGGCGGTGGCAACGGTGGCGGCGACGGGGATGGTAACGGTGGCGGCAATGGTGGCGGTAATGGGGGTGGTAACGGCGGCGGCAACGGTGGCGGTAATGGGGGTGGTAACGGCGACGGCAACGGTGGCGGTAATGGGGGTGGTAACGGCGACGGCAACGGTGGCGGTAATGGGGGTGGGAACGGCGGCGGCAATGGTGGCGGTAATGGAGGTGGGAACGGCGGCGGCAATGGAGGCGGCAACGGTGGTGGGAACGGCGGCGGCAATGGAGGCGGCAACGGTGGCGGGAACGGCGGGGGCAACGGGGGTGGCAACGGTGGAGGGAACGGAGGGGGCAACGGTGGCGACGGCTGAGCGTGTGGTGTGCCGCAACCCCTTCCCGTGGTGGCGGGAAAGGGCCGCCTCCGGCACCGGACCTACAGGTTCAACTGGTATGTGACGGGCACCCACCGGTATCCGGCGTCCTTGCGTTCGACATACCCCAGCGACGGGAACGACATGTGGTAGGCCGACACCAGGAGCCGGTCGGCTGTGGCCATGTCGTAGACCCGCTTCCGGGTCGCCGCTCCCGCTTCCTTGTCCATGTCGAAGAAGGCGTGCCATTCCGGGTGCGCCAGCGACGCGACTTCGTGGTGGGCGCAGTCGCCCCACAGGAGAAGGCGCCGGCCCTCGCTCTCGATGTGGAACGACAGGTGTCCCGGCGTGTGGCCAAAGCTCGCGACAGCCCGGATGCCGGGTGTGACGTCGTCGCCGGGTTTGAGGAATCGGACGCGGTCGGCCAGCGGCACCAGGTGCGTCCGGAAAAGCCGGGCGGAGCGGAACTCGTTCCCGTCCTTGTCGGCGGACAGGCGATCGTCCTTCGCCCAGAAATCGTACTCCACGGCGCCGATGGCATAGCGGGCGTTGGGGAACAGTGGCCTTCCACGCTCCATCAGCCCGCCGATGTGATCGGGATGGGCATGGGTCAGGACGATCACGTCGACCTGGTCCGGCGTGTAGCCGGCCGGCTCCAGCATGTCCGCCAACCAGCCGCCGTGGGGCCGGGGAACAAACCCGTCGCCACCGTTGCCGGTGTCGAACAGGACGAGTTCGCTGCCGGTGTTGACCAGAGTTGGCGTGAATCCGGGCTGGAAGCGGGATTCGGGCAGCAGGCTGTCGTGCATCAGCCGCTCCACCGCCTCCTTGGGCTGATCCTCGCCGACGATCGGCCAGGGCCCGTCGATCACGGCACCGGCGTCCAGGATGTTTGTCACCTCGAACGCTCCCAGCCGGAAACGATAGTGCCGCGGCGTTGCAGCCCCCAACATCGGTGCCGCGGCCCGTGCCGGAGGGCTGAGCGTGCCGGCAAGAGCCGGCGCTGCGGCGAGCGCGGCCATCGACGCCAGAACCCGGCGGCGCGTTGATGGAAGGCGAGGAATGGGCATCGGACGGAATCCTTCCCTTAAAGTCTCATTGTCGTGTTGGCCCTCAGCATGATGTGATGCTCCCGGCCGCCGCATCGGCCGGCAAATGCCGGAGCAGGCATCATGGCTGGAGGATAGGGATGAACGGCGACGCGCGCTTGTACGAACGTGCTGCCGATGGCTCCGCTCCCCTTTGGCATCTCGACCGGGGCTTCACGTTCTTTGCCGGTCCGCTCGACTACAACGCCAGCCACCAGCATGGCGCCCCGGTCTACCTGGCCGGACTTCACGGTCCGTTCGGCCTGCGGCTGCCCGGTACCGAATGGATGAGTTGCCGGACCGCGGTCATACCCGCCGGCGCGCTGCATGAACTGGATGTCGGCGGCAATCCGATCGCCGTCCTCTACATCGAACCTCACGTGGCGGGTGTTCACGCGCTCCTTCCGCTGGTCCGCGACGGACGGGAGGTCGGGGTGGGCGGAGCGCTGGTCGGCGGCCGGGGCGAGGTCTCCCTGGTGCGCGATCTCTACGAAGACCCGGCGGGCGGTACCCGGGCGGGCGCCGCGCTGCGCGATCTCGTGGGTTTCTCCGACCGGCGTGCAGCCCGCTCCATCGACGGGCGTGTGGCCCGGGTCGTCGGGGCCATGCACGCGAACAGCGAAGATCTCACACCCGTGAACGACCTCGCCGCCGGCGTCGGGATGTCCGCATCACGGTTCCAGCACGTGTTCACCCGGGAGGTCGGCGTGCCTTTCCGCCGGTACCGCGCCTGGTGCCGCATGCGGGCCGCCATCGGCGCAATCGTCGAGGGAAACACGTTCACCGCCGCCGCCCATGCCGCCGGCTATGCCGACCAGCCCCATTTCGCCCACGACTTCCGCCGGACCTTCGGCGCGCCGGCGTCGCGCAGCCTGACCGGCGTGCGGCCGCCGCCGGGCCGCCGCCCGGCGCAGCACTACAGCTTATGACCGTCGCGCAGGGCGGCCAGGGCGATCTCGGCGCAGGCGGAGGCGTCGGACAGGGCGTCGTGGTGCTTCAGCGCGATGCGCAGATGGCGGCACACGTCGGGCAGCTTGGTGGGGTAGACGCCCCAGGCGGCGCGGGCGATCTGCACCGTGCAGGCGAAGCGGTGGCGCGGCGTCGGCAGACGGTGGGCGGTGCAGCAGGCGTGCAGCACGCCCTTGTCGAAGGGAGCGTTGTGGGCCACCAGCAGGGTCGCCCGCGCCAGCAGCGGCGCCAGATCCGGCCACACGCCGGCGAAATCCGGCGCCTCGCAGCAGTCCTCCCAGCGCAGGCCGTGGATGTGGGTGAACAGGAAGCGGGAGCGGGGCGGGCGGATCAGGCGCTGCAGGCGCTCGGTGATCCGCCCGTTCTCGACCAGCACCACGGCGACCGAACAGGCGCTGTCGCGCCCCTGGTCGGCGGTTTCGAAGTCGATGGCGGCGAAGGCGGTCATGCCGCCACTCTACACCACCGGCGCGCGCGTTACACCCGCAACGGCCCCTCCGGCTCGCACTGCATGTAGAGGGTCAGCAGGCGGCACAGGCTCTCCAGGGCGCCGACGTGGGTGCGCTCGTAGCCGTGCGAGGCGTCAACGCCGAAGCACACCAGGGCGGTGCGTATGTCGTTGCCGGCCTCGATGGCGGCGGCGCTGTCGCAACGGTAATAGCGGAACACGTCGCGCTGGTGGGGAATGCCGTGCTCCCGGCACAGGGCGAGCAGCCGGTGGGTCAGCGAATAGTCGAACGGCCCGGTGGAATCGGCCATGGCGATGGTCACCCCGGTCTCGCGGCTGTTCTGGCCGAGGGCGGGGGTGCCGTTGTCGATGGTGACCATCTCCGCCACGTCCTGGTGCAGCACGGTGGAGGCTCCGGACCCCACCTCCTCGGAGATGGTGAACAGCAGATGGCAGTCCACGGGCAGGGCCGCGCGGGCGTCCATCACCGCCTTGGCGGCGGCGAGCGCGGCGGCCGCCCCCGCCTTGTCGTCCAGGTGGCGCGAGACGATGAAGCCGGTGTCCGGGAACTCCGGCTGGGGATCGATGGCGACGAAGTCGCCGACGTTGAACCCCAGCGCGTCCAGGTCGCCGCGGCACACCGCCGGAGCGTCGACCCGCAGCTCCACGCTCTGCCAGTTGGTCGGCTGCTCGTCCACCTCGTCGCCGAAGGTGTGGCCGGACGCCTTCAGCGGCAGCACGGTGCCGCGGTACCGGCCGGTGTCGGTGAAGACGGTGCAGCGCGCCCCCTCGGCGAAGCGGGACGACCAGTGGCCGATCGGCACCAGGGCCAGCCGGCCGTTGTCCTTCAGGGACTTCACCTGCGCCCCCAAGGTGTCCACATGGGCGACCAACGCGCGGTCGGGGCTTTCCTGGCGGCCCTTGAGGTTGGCGCGGATGGCGCCGCGCCGCGTCAGCTCGTAGGGAATGCCGAGCGTCTCCAGCTCGCCGCAGACGTAGCGCACCACCTCGTCGGTGTAGCCGGTGGGGCTGGGGATGGCCAGAAGGTTGCGCAGGACCGTCAGGAGATAGTCGGTGTCAATGCTAAGGGGTTGGGGCATCAGGACATCCCCCGGGTTTGCGGGAACAGCAGGTCGACGAAGCGCTCGGCCGTCGGCTGCGGCTCGTGGTTGGCCAGGCCCGGCCGCTCATTGGCTTCGATGAACACATGGCCGGATTTGTGCGGCGCCTCGACCAGCAGGTCGAAGCCGACGACGGGGATGCTCAGGGCGCGGGCGGCGGCCACAGACACCTCCACGAGGTGAGGGTGCAGGCGGTCGGTCACGTCGTGGATGGTGCCGCCGGTGTGCAGGTTGGCAGTCTTGCGCACCGGCAGGACCACGCCCTCCGCCAGCACGTCGTCGAGGCCGTAGCCGGCGGTGCGCACGCAGCGCTCGGTCTCCGCGTCCAGGGGGATGTGGCTCTCCCCGCCGGTGGCGGCGGCACGGCGGCGGCTCTGCGCCTCGATCAGAGCGCGGATGCTGTGCTGGCCGGTGCCGGTCACCTCGGCCGGGCGGCGTACCGCGGCGGCCACCACCTTGTAGTCGATGACGATGACGCGCAGGTCCTGGCCCTCGCAGAACCGCTCCAGCAGCACCGTGTCGCAGTGCCGGCGCGCTTCGGCGACGGCGCGCTCCAGGGTGTCGCGGTCGCGCACGTCGACGGTGATGCCGCGCCCCTGCTCGCCGCGGGCCGGCTTCACCACCACGCTGGTGTGGCGGGCGAGGAACTCCGCATCGGCGTCGGGGTCTCCGGCGGTGACCTGCTCGGGCACCGACAGCTCGGCGCGCTCCAGCACCCGGCGGGTCACCGCCTTGTCGTCGCAACGACTCATGGCGACGGCGGTGGTCAGCTCCGACAGGCTTTCGCGGCAGACGATGGAGCGGCCGCCGGCGGTCAGACAGAAATAGCCGGCCTCGGCGTCCAGCACCTCCACCCCGATGCCGCGCCGGCGTGCCTCATTCACGATGATGGTGGCGTAGGGGTTCAAGCGCTCCTCCGGCGGTGGCCCCATGAACAAGGGCTCGTTGAAGGAGTTCCGCGTCTTCAGCGCGAAGGCGGGGATGCGCCGGAATCCCAGCTTCTCGTAAAGGGCGATGGCGTTGACGTTGTCGTGCAGCACCGACAGGTCCATGAACGAGCGTCCGCGCGCCTGGAAGTGCTCGGCCATGGTGCGCACCAGGGTCTCGCCGATGCCGGGAAAGGATGCCTGGGGGTCGACCGCCAGGCACCACAGGGAGCTGCCCTGCTCCGGATCGCCGAAGGCGCGGCGGTGGTCCACCCCGGTGACCGAGCCGACCACCGCTCCCGTCGCCTCGTCCACCGCGACGAACAGGGTGATGGTGCGGCTGTTGCGGCTGCTGACCAGGAACGTCGGGTCGACCTGCACCATGCCGCGGCTGGCGTAGATGCGCAGCACCCCTTCCGCGTCCTGGCGCGTGCGCAGCCGGCGCACGGCATAGCCCTTGGGCCGGCGACGCCCCGGCCGGTACTCGTTCAGCCACAGACGGAAGGTGTGGGAGGGGTCGAGGAACAGCTCCTGCGGTGCCCGCGCCAGGGCGACGTGCGGGTCCTGGAGGTAGAAGGCGATGTCCCGGCGCCCCGGCTCCTCGGCGCGCAGCGTTTCGACCAACCGGTCAAGGTCGTCGAAGGTGTGGGCGAAGATCAGGCGCCCCCAGCCGCAATCGACGACGGCGTCGGCGTGGTACTCGGTCTCGGTGTCCTCGGCGGCGCGGCTGCGCCGGAACCGACCGAGGGTCGGACCGGCGTTGCGCTCCAGCCGGTGCTGGTGGGCTCGGGTGAGCGACATGGCGGGCCTCCGCGGCGGGGTCTCAGACACGGTGTTCCTGGAGCCAGAGTTCCAGCAACGCCACTTGCCACAGCTTGGATCCCTGCAAAGGCGTGATGTGCTGCTCGGGGTTGGTGAGGAGCCGGCCGAGATAGTCCGGACGGAACAGCGACCGTTCGCGGGCGGCGCGGCTGTTCAGCGCGTCGCGGACCAGGTCGAGGAACGGGCCGCGCAGGTACTTCAGCGCCGGCACCGGGAAGTAGCCCTTGGGACGGTCGATGACCTCGGCGGGGATGACGCGCCGTGCCGCCTCCTTCAGGACGTGCTTGCCGCCGCCGGCGATCTTCAGCTCCGCCGGAACGCGGGCCGCCAGTTCGACCAGCTCGTGGTCGAGGAAGGGGACACGGGCCTCCAGCCCCGCCGCCATGGTCATGTTGTCGACCCGCTTCACGGGGTCGTCGACCAGCATGACCGTGGTGTCCAGCCGCAGCGCCTTGTCCACCGGCCGGTCGGCGCCGGGACGGGCGAACGCCTCCTCCACGAAGGCGCGGGCGTGATCCTCGCCGACGAAGCGGGGATCCAGCGCCCCGGCCATCTCGGCGTGGTCGCGGTCGAAGAACACCCGGGCGTAGTCGGCCACCGGGTCGCGGCTGTCCAGCATCGGCGGGTACCAGTGGTAGCCGCCGAACACCTCGTCCGCCCCCTGGCCGGACTGCACCACCTTGACGTGCTTCGCCACCTCCTGCGACAGCAGGAAGAAGCCGATGTTGTCGTGGCTCACCATCGGCTCCGCCATGGCGCGGATGCAGTTGGTCAGCTCCGGCAGGGCGCGGGAGGAATCGACGAAGATGCGGTGATGATCGGTGCCGAAGCGCTCCGCCACGATGTCGGAGTACATGAACTCGTCACCGGCCTCACCGCCCACCGTCTCGAAGCCGATGGAGAAGGTCTTGATGCCCGTCTGCCCCGCCTCGGCCAGCAGCCCGGTGATGAGCGAGCTGTCGAGCCCGCCCGACAGCAGCACGCCCACCGGCACGTCGGCGACCAGCCGCCGCTCCACCGCCCGGCGCAGGGCCGCCAGCACCTCGTCCTGCCAATCGGCGGCGGTCTTGTTCTCGTCGCCCGGCTGCGGACCGAAGCTCAGCGTCCAATAGACCCTTTCGCGCCGCGTGCCGTCCGGCTCGATGGTGAGCAGCGTCGCCGGCGGCAGCTTGCGCACGCCCTTCAGGATGGTGCGCGGCGCCGGGACGACGGCGTGGAAGCTCATGTAATGGTGCAGGGCCACCGGGTCGATGCCGGTGTCGATGCCGCCGGCCGCCACCAGGGCGGGCAGGGACGACGCGAAGCGCAGGGCGCCGTCCACCTCGGCCAGGTAGAGCGGCTTGATGCCCAGCCGGTCGCGGCCCAGCACCACGCGGCCGCTGTCGCGCTCGGCAATGGCGAAGGCGAACATGCCGTGCAGGCGCTGCACGAAGTCCGGGCCCCAGGCATGGTACGCCTTCAGCAGCACCTCGGTGTCGCCGCCGGAGAAGAACCGGTAGCCGAGGCCGATCAGCTCCGCCCGCAGGTCGCGGTGGTTGTAGATGCAGCCGTTGAACACAATGGCGAGGCCGAGGTCGCTGTCGACCATCGGCTGCTGCGACGCTTCGGTCAGGTCGATGATCTTCAGCCGTCTGTGGCCGAACGCGACGCGCCCTTGCGCGAACACGCCGTGCCCGTCGGGACCGCGCGCCGCCATGCGCGCGCACATCGCCTCGATCGCGGACACGGCGGGAGCGCGGCCGTTTCGAAGCGAGATCTCACCACTGATACCACACATCGGCTGTCGAGCCTCCTCGTTGGTTTAGGACGAAGGGGCGCTCGACCCGGGATTGGGCCAAACACCTGGGCGTCGGACCGATAACGGTCGACGCCGCGGGTGAGCGACGGGCGGGGCGAAAAAAGCCGGTCGGCTCGGTACACGCCGCGCGGAGGGTAGGGGTGCGGCGTCGCGGCCCCGCAAGGCCACAGGGCTGTCGCTCGGTGTCGGCCGCCTGCGCGACCGACGGTGGTAACGTAGGCACCGCAATCCGCTCCGTCCACCGACCCTTGGTAGCAATCTCCCGCCATGGTCCCGGGCGGATCGACTTTTGGCTGCGAAGCGTACACAAACCGGCATTCCATGCCGATAATTTGATCAATTCGTGGGCAATGCTCATTGTTTGGGCGATTGTTCGACCGCAATCGGCAGGGTGCGGGCCACCCGGGCAGTGGCCGGAGGGTGGCTGCCCCTGCTGTTCCCGGTGTTTCGCGCCGGCATCGGCGGTCCGGCCAGAGTTGGCACCACTCTTGCGATCTATCCCCCGTCCGAGACATCCACCCGGTACGAGGGATAAAAGATGAGCATGAAGGCGCTGGGACTGAGGGGGTTGGCGCTGGGCGGCGCGTTTGCCGCCGCACTGACGGCGGGGATCGCCCAGGCGGCGGAGCCGATCAAGATCGGCGTGCTGCATTCGCTGTCGGGCACGATGGCGATCAGCGAGACGACGCTGAAGGACACCATCCTGATGATGGTGGACGACCTGAACAAGAAGGGTGGTCTGCTCGGCCGCAAGGTCGAGGCGGTGGTGGTCGATCCCGCTTCCAACTGGCCGCTGTTCGCCGAGAAGGCGCGCGAGCTGCTGCAGAAGGAGAAGGTGGCCGCAGTGTTCGGCTGCTGGACCTCGGTCAGCCGCAAGTCGGTCCTGCCGGTGTTCGAGGAGTTGAACGGGATGCTGTTCTATCCCGTGCAGTACGAGGGCGAGGAGTCCTCGCGCAACGTCTTCTACACCGGTGCGGCGCCCAACCAGCAGGCCATCCCGGCGGTGGAATACCTGATGAGCCCGGACGGCGGTGAGGTGAAGCGCTGGGTCCTGGCCGGCACCGACTACGTCTACCCGCGCACCACCAACAAGATCCTCGAGGCGTTCCTGATCTCCAAGGGCGTGCCCAAGGACGACATCATGGTCAACTACACGCCGTTCGGACACTCGGACTGGCAGACCATCGTCGCGGACATCAAGCGCTTCGCCTCGGCGGGCAAGAAGACGGCGGTGGTGTCGACCATCAACGGCGACGCCAACGTTCCCTTCTACAAGGAACTGGCCAACCAGGGCATCAAGGCGACCGACATCCCGGTCGTCGCCTTCTCCGTGGGTGAAGAGGAACTGGCGGGCATCGACACCAGCAACCTCGTTGGCCACCTCGCCGCCTGGAACTACTTCATGTCGGTGGACACGGCCGAGAACGACGCCTTCATCAAGCAGTGGCACGCCTTCATCAAGGACACCAAGCGCGTGACCAACGACCCGATGGAGGCCCACTACATCGGCTTCAAGATGTGGACCCAGGCCGTTCAGCAGGCCGGCACCACCGACGTCGACGCCGTGCGCCAGGCCATGTACGGCCAGAAGGTCCGCTCGCCCTCGGGCTACGACATCGTGATGAACACCAACCATCACCTGTCCAAGCCGGTCATGATCGGCGAGATCCAGGCCGACGGCCAGTTCGAGATCGTCTCCAAGACCGACGCCGCCATCAAGGCCGATGCCTGGTCGCCCTTCATCCCCGAGAGCGCCAAGCTGACCGCCGACTGGACCTTCCCGTGGGTCTGCGGCAACTGCACCGAGCCGAAGTTCGCCAAGTGATCGGCTGACCCGGTGGTGACGGCCGCGCCGGGCACGCCCCGGCGCGGCCGTGCCCGCCACCCCCGCCGCCATTCCCTTCATTCGTTGATCCGTTTCTTCACCCGAGAGGCTTCCCCATGCCGAGACTCGCCGCGCTGTTCTTCGCGCTGCTTCTGGCAGTCGCGGCCGCCGCGCCGGCCCGTGCGGTCGATGACGCGGTGTTCGCCGCCGCGCTGAAGGGGCTGGCCGTCGAAGGCTTCGCCGAGAAGACGGCCGCCGCCGACGCGCTCGCCGCCACCGGCGATCCGCGCGCCCTGCCGGTGCTGCGCGCCATGGCGGCCGGCAACCTGTACGTCCGCAAGGCCGACGACGCCCCGGTGCTGGGCGAGCGGGCGGGGCGCGATCTCGCCCTGACCGACCCGGTCAGCGGTGCGGACCTCGGCACCGCGGCGAGCCGCGACCTGACCAAGATCACCGTCAACAACGTGCTGCGCACCGCCCTGGCGGCGATCATCGGCCGGCTGGAGATCGCCGACCCCGACCCGGCCCGCCGCCGGGCGGCGGTGGAGAGCATCGCCCGCGATTCCACGCCGGAGGCCGCCGGGGTGCTGCGCGCCGCCCTGGAGCACGAAGCCGATCCCGGCGTGCGCACGCTCATGGAGCGGGCGCTGGCGCGGATGTCGCTGGCCAGCCCCGACGCTGCGGTCCGCCTGGCGGCCGTGGAGTCCCTGGCCGGCGGCGAACTCTCGCCGCAGGTGCGCGCCCTGGTGGCGCCCCTGGCGGAGAGCGATGCCGACGCCCGGGTGCGCGACGCCGCCCGCGATCTGGTAGAGCGCATCGAGCTGCGCCTGATGATCGTCGATATCACCCTCAACCTTTTCCAGGGGCTCAGCCTCGGTTCGGTCCTGCTGCTGGCGGCCATCGGGCTGGCCATCACCTTCGGCGTGATGGGCGTCATCAACATGGCGCACGGCGAGATGATCATGCTCGGCGCTTACACCGCCTTCGTGGTGCAGGAGGCGTTCCGCGCCTTCCTGCCCGACGGGGTGTTCGGCCTCTATCTGATCGTCTCCATCCCCGCCGCCTTCCTGGTGGCCGGCGCCGTCGGCGTGGCGCTGGAGCGCGGCATCATCCGCTTCCTCTACGGCCGTCCGCTGGAAACGCTGCTGGCCACCTGGGGCATCTCGCTGATGCTGCAACAGGTCGTGCGCAGCATCTTCGGCGCCCCCAACAAGGAGGTCGCCAACCCCGCCTGGATGACCGGCGCGTGGGAGGCTCTGCCCGGCCTGGTGCTGACCTGGAACCGCGTCGCCATCATCGTCTTCGCCCTGGCCGTGCTGGCTGCGGTGGCCCTGGCCCTGCGTTACACCGCCTTCGGTCTGCAGATGCGCGCGGTCACCCAGAACCGCTCCATGGCGGCCGGCATGGGCATCCGCACCGGCTGGGTCGACGCCCTGACCTTCGGCCTGGGCTCCGGCATCGCCGGGGTGGCCGGGGTGGCGCTGAGCCAGGTGGGCAACGTCAGCCCCAACCTGGGCCAGGCGTACATCGTCGACAGCTTCATGGTGGTGGTGTTCGGCGGGGTGGGCAGCCTGTGGGGCGTGCTGGCCGGGGCCATGAGCCTGGGCATCGTCAACAAGATCCTCGAACCCTACGCCGGCGCCATGCTGGGCAAGATCCTGGTGCTGGTCTTCATCATCCTGTTCATCCAGAAGCGTCCGCGGGGCCTGTTCGCCCTGAAGGGCCGCGCGGCGGAGGCGTGAGTCGCATGAGGAACGTCGTCTTGTCGGGTCCCTTCGGGCCCACCTTCCCCGCCGGAGGCGGGGGAGGGCACCGCGGTGCGCGCCGCGCAAACCGGGAGACCGCGTCATGGGTCCGCTGACCTCCCGCCTTCTCGCCCTGGAATCCCGACGCGGCTGGTCGGTGTTCTGCGGGCTGCTGCTGGTCGCCGCGGTTCTGGTTCCGGTGCTGCACCTGGCCACCCCGCCGGACAGCCCGCTGCACGTGCCGGCCTACATGGTCAGCCTGCTGGGCAAGTACCTGTGCTTCGCGCTGCTGGCGCTCAGCCTCGACCTGGTGTGGGGCTACGCCGGGGCGCTGTCGCTCGGCCATGGGGCGTTCTTCGCGCTGGGCGGCTACGCCATGGGCATGCACCTGATGCGGCAGATCGGCGAGCGCGGCGTCTACGGCAACGCCGGCCTGCCGGACTTCATGGTCTTCCTCAACTGGAAGGAGCTGCCCTGGTACTGGTGGGGCTTCGACGGCGTGCTGTGGACGGCGCTGATGATCGTGGCGGTGCCGGCGGCGCTGGCCTTCGTGGTGGGCTGGTTCGCCTTCCGCTCGCGCATCACCGGGGTCTATTTCTCGATCATCACGCAGGCCATGACCTTCGCCCTGATGCTGGCCTTCTTCCGCAACGAGATGGGCTTCGGCGGCAACAACGGCCTGACCGACTTCAAGGACATCCTGGGGTACCCGCTGCAATCGGACGCCACCCGGGTGGCCCTGTACGTGGCTTCGGCGGTGATGCTGGCGGCGGGCTACCTGGTGGCGCGCTTCGTGGTGGCCTCCAAGCTGGGCCGGGTGCTGATGGCGATCCGCGACGCGGAGAGCCGGGTGCGCTTCCTCGGCTACGACGTGACGGCGGCCAAGCTGTTCGTCTTCACCCTGTCGGCGGTGCTGGCGGGGATCGCCGGCGCCCTCTACGTGCCGCAGGTGGGCATCATCAACCCGTCGGAATTCTCGCCGGCCCAGTCGATCGAGGTGGCGATCTGGGTGGCGGTGGGCGGGCGCGGCACCCTGTTCGGCGCCATCCTCGGCGCCTTCACCGTCAACGGCGCCAAGAGCGTCTTCACCGGCCTGGCGCCGGAGGTGTGGCTGTTCTTCCTGGGCGGCCTGTTCATCCTCGTCACCCTGTTCATGCCCAAGGGGATTGTCGGCCTTTGGGGTCAACTGCGAGCCAAGATCGGGGAGGGCGTCCAGAATGTGGCGCAGAAGCACCGTGCCTGAGGGCGACGGCACCATCGTCGCGGCCGAACCGAAGGCGTCGGCCGTGCCGGCCCGGGCCGGTCGGCGGACCGCCGCGGCGCCGGCCGCGGCGGCGGGCACCGTCCTCTACCTGGACGGCGTGACCGTCAGCTTCGACGGGTTCCGGGCGCTGAACAACCTGTCGCTCGTCATCGCCAAGGGGGAGCTGCGCACCATCATCGGCCCCAACGGCGCCGGCAAGACAACCATGATGGACGTCATCACCGGCAAGACCAAGCCGGACCGCGGCCACGTCATCTTCGATGCGGACACCGACCTGACCCGCCTGGACGAGACGCGGATCGCCAACCTGGGCATCGGGCGCAAGTTCCAGAAGCCCACGGTGTTCGAGCACCTGACCGTGTTCGAGAACCTGGAACTGGCCCTGAAGTGTGACCGCGGCACCTTCCGCACCCTGTTCTTCACCCTGGACGCCGCCCGGGCGCGCCGCATCGACGAGATCATGGGGCTGATCGGGCTGGGCGACCGGCGCGCCTTCCGCGCCGGCCAGCTCAGCCACGGGCAGAAGCAGTGGCTGGAGATCGGCATGCTGCTGATGCAGGAGCCGCAGATCCTGCTGCTGGACGAGCCGGTGGCCGGCATGACCGACCACGAGACGGAGCAGACCGCCGACCTCATCCTCGACATCAACCGCGACCGCTCGGTCGTGGTGGTGGAGCATGACATGGAGTTCGTGCGGCGCCTGGGCGCCAAGGTCACGGTGCTGCACGAGGGCTCGGTGCTGGCCGAGGGTTCGCTGGAGACGGTGAAGAACGACCACCGCGTCATCGAAGTCTATCTGGGGCGCTGACATGCTGACCGTCGACAACGTGCACCTCTACTACGGCGCCAGCCACGCCCTGCGCGGCGTCTCGCTGGAGGCGCCCAAGGGGCAGGTGACCTGCCTGCTCGGCCGCAACGGCGTGGGCAAGACCAGCCTGCTGCGCGCCGTGCTGGGGCTGGAGGCGATCCGCCGCGGCTCCATCGGCTGGGAGGGGGCGGAGATCGCCGGGCTGCCCACCTACGAACGGGCCCGGCGCGGCATCGGCTTTGTGCCCCAGGGGCGCGAGGTCTTCCCGCGCCTGACGGTGCTGGAGAACCTGCAAACCGGATTCGCCACCCTGCCGGCGAAGATGCGCACCATCCCCGACGAGATCTTCGAGCTGTTCCCCGTTCTGAAGGACATGCTGCGCCGCCGCGGCGGCGACCTGTCGGGCGGTCAGCAGCAGCAGCTCGCCATCGCCCGGGCCCTGGTGACGCGGCCGCGGCTCCTCATCCTGGACGAGCCGACGGAGGGCATCCAGCCTTCCATCATCAAGCTGATCGAGGACGTGATCCGCCGCCTGGCGGCGCGCGGCGACATGGCGATCCTGCTGGTGGAACAGTATTTCGAGTTCGCCCGCGACCTCGCCGACCGCTACGCCGTGATGGACCGCGGCGAAGTCGTGCTTGCGGGCACGGCCGCGGACATGGTCGAGTCCGAGGTGCGCAGGCATTTGACGGTTTGACGTTCCCGTGACGGATTTTTCGCGCGACGCAGTCGCACCGGGCTCCCACCCAACCCTCCCCCGCACCGCGGGGGAGGGCGCGGTTCCTCCCCCCGTCGAAGATGGGGGGAGGTCAGGAGGGGGGCCCGGCGCGAGCGTGTCCCCCTCCCGCCTCACCATCCACGGCACTGCCGAGGTGGCGTTCGCCCGCGACTCCGGCGGGCGCACACGCCTTGCCCACCTCTACCACCACGATCCGCTGCGCCTGCTGTTCCCGACTCCGGCGGCCGGCGACCCGCCGACGGCGGTGGTGGTCACCACCTCGGGCGGGCTGGTGGGCGGCGACCGGCTGGACATCGTCGCCCGGGCGGGAGAGGGGGCGGCGGCGCTGGTGACGGCGCAGGCGGCGGAGAAGGTCTACCGCTCCACCGGCGCCGACGTGCGCATGGACGTGGCGCTGGAGGTGGCCGACGGCGGCTGGCTGGAGTGGCTGCCGCAGGAAACCATCCTGTTCGACCGGTCGCGGCTGCGGCGCACCACCGCGGTGGCCGCCACCGGCGGCGGGCGGCTGCTGGCGGGGGAGCTGCTGGTGTTCGGGCGGATCGCGCGGGGCGAGCGATTCGCCACCGGGCTGGCCCGCGACGCCTGGGAGGTGCGGCGCGACGGGCGGCTCGTCTGGGCCGATGCCCTGCACCTGGACGGCGACGTCGCGGCGCTGCTGGACCATCCCGCCGGATTCGCCGGGGCGACAGCGTTCGGCACCATCGTCTACGCCGCACCCGACGCGCCGGCACGGCTGGACACGGCGCGTGCGCTGCTGGATGGTACCGGGGGGCGGGCGGGAGCGACCTGCCTCGGAGAGGTGCTGGTGGTGCGCCTGCTGAACGCCGACGCACGCCGGCTGCGCGAGGATTTCGGCCGCTTCTGGGCGGCGTTCCGGGCGGAAGCGGCGGGCCTGCCGGCCCGGCTGCCGCGCCTGTGGCACGTATGACGGGGGAGTGCGATGAACCTGACACCGCGGGAAAAGGACAAGCTGCTGGTGGCCATGGCCGCCGTGGTGGCGCGCCGCCGGCTGGAACGCGGCGTGAAGCTGAACCATCCGGAGGCGGTGGCGCTGATCACCGACTTCGTGGTCGAGGGCGCGCGCGACGGCCGCACGGTGGCGGAACTGATGCGGGACGGCGCCACCGTGCTGACCCGCGCGCAGGTGATGGAGGGCATCCCCGAGATGATCCACGAGATCCAGGTGGAGGCCACCTTCCCCGACGGCACCAAGCTCGTCACCGTCCACAACCCGATCCGCTGAGGCCCGCCATGATCCCCGGCGAACTCTTCACCGCCCCCGGCGACATCGAACTGAACGCCGGCCGCGCCACGGTGACGCTCGACGTCGCCAACACCGGCGACCGGCCGATCCAGGTCGGTTCCCACTATCACTTCTACGAGACGAACGAAGGGCTGTCCTTCGACCGCGAGAAGGCGCGGGGCATGCGCCTGGACATCCCCGCCGGCACCGCCGTGCGGTTCGAGCCGGGGCAGACCCGGCCGGTGACGCTGGTGGCCTACGCCGGCGCCCGCATCGTCCACGGCTTCAACGGCAAGGTCGAAGGCGCGCTCTGACGGCGCCCGCGCAACGGAGGGGAAGATGGCACACCGCATCGACCGCGCGGGCTACGCCGCGCATTACGGCCCGACCGTCGGCGACCGCGTCCGCCTGGCCGACACCGACCTGATCATCGAGGTGGAGGCGGACCACACCGTCTATGGCGAGGAGGTGAAGTTCGGCGGCGGCAAGGTGATCCGCGACGGCATGGGCCAGTCGCAGGCGACCCGCGCCGAAGGGGCCGTGGACACGGTCATCACCAACGCCCTCATCCTCGACCACGGGGGCATCGTCAAGGCCGACATCGGCATCCGCGACGGCCGCATCCACGCCATCGGCAAGGCCGGCAACCCCGACGTCCAGCCCGGCGTCACCATCGTCGTCGGTCCCGGCACCGAGGTGATCGCCGGCGAGGGCAAGATCATCACGGCCGGCGGCATCGACGCCCACATTCACTTCATCTGCCCGCAGCAGGTGGACGAGGCGCTCTACAGCGGCGTCACCACCATGCTCGGCGGCGGCACCGGCCCGGCGGCCGGCACCAGCGCCACCACCTGCACCCCCGGCCCCTGGCACATCGCCCGCATGCTGCAGGCGGCCGAGGGGCTGCCGATCAACCTCGGCTTCTTCGGCAAGGGCAACGCCGCCCGTCCCGACGGCCTGCTGGAACAGGTGCGCGCCGGCGTCTGCGGCCTGAAGCTGCACGAGGATTGGGGCACCACGCCCAAGGCCATCGACACATGCCTGGCGGTGGCGGAGGAGACCGACATCCAGGTCGCCATCCACACCGACACGCTGAACGAATCCGGCTTCGTCGAGAACACCATCGCCGCCTTCAAGGGCCGCACCATCCACGCCTTCCACACCGAAGGGGCGGGCGGCGGCCATGCCCCCGACATCATCACGCTGTGCGGCCTGGGCAACGTCCTGCCGTCCTCCACCAACCCGACGCGGCCCTTCACCGTCAACACGGTGGACGAGCACCTGGACATGCTGATGGTCTGCCATCATCTGGACAGCCGCATCCCCGAGGACGTCGCCTTCGCCGAGAGCCGCATCCGCCGCGAGACCATCGCCGCCGAGGACATCCTGCACGACCTCGGCGCGATCTCCATGATGTCGTCCGACAGCCAGGCGATGGGCCGGGTGGGGGAGGTGATCCTGCGCACCTGGCAGACCGCCCACAAGATGAAGGTGCAGCGCGGCCGCCTGGCGGAGGAGACGGGCGACAACGACAACGTCCGCGTCAAACGCTACGTCGCCAAGTACACCATCAACCCGGCGCTCGCCCAGGGCATCGCCGCCCATGTGGGCTCGGTCGAGGCGGGCAAGCTGGCCGACCTGGTGGTGTGGTCGCCGGCCTTCTTCGGGGTGAAGCCGGACATGGTGCTGAAGTGCGGCACCATCGCCGCCGCCCCCATGGGCGACCCCAACGCCTCGATCCCGACGCCGCAGCCGGTGCATTACCGCCCCATGTTCGGCGCCTTCGGCCGCTCCCTCACCGCCGGCTCCGTGACCTTCGTCAGCAAGGCGGCGCTGGACGAGGGCGTCCACCATCATCTGGGCCTGTCCCGGCAACTCCTGGCGGTGGAGGGGTGCCGCACCATCACCAAGGCCGGCATGGTCCACAACGGTGCCACCCCGCACATCGAGGTCGATCCCGAGACCTACGAGGTGCGCGCCGACGGCGCCCTGCTGCTGTGCGAACCGGCACCGGTGCTGCCCATGGCGCAGCGCTACTTTCTGTTCTGACGAGGGGACCCGATGCTTCGCCGCGCCATCTGCGTCCACGCCGCCGGCACCTGGGACGAATCCCGCTCCGCCGGCACCGTGACGCTCGCCTACGACGACCGTTTTCGCCGCCGGGTGCGGCTGACCGACGACGCGGGCGGGGAGTTCCTGCTGGACCTGCCGCGCGCGCAGGTCCTGGCTGATGGCGACGGGCTGGAACTGGACGGCGGCGGCGTGCTGCGGGTGCGCGCCGCACCCGAGCGGCTGGCCGAGGTGCACTGCCACGACGCCACGGAGTTCGCCCGCGTCGCCTGGCACCTGGGCAACCGCCACCTGCCGGTGGAGATCGCACCGGGTGTGCTGCGCCTGCCTTGGGATCACGTGATCGTCGACATGCTTCACGGCCTGGGCGCCCATGTGCACGAGGTGCAGGCCCCCTTCACGCCGGAGCAGGGGGCGTACGCCGGCGGCGGGCACCATGGGCATGGACACTGAGGCGTCGCGTCGGGCCCCGGCGCAGCCACCGCCGCAGGGCGCTTTGCTCCGCCTCCTCGCCTGGCTGTCGCCGTCCTTTCCCACCGGCGCCTACACCTACAGCCACGGGCTGGAGGCGGCGGTGGAGGCGGGGCTGGTGCGTGACCGCGCCACCCTGGCGGACTGGGCCGGGTTCGTGCTGGAGCACGGGGCCGGCCGGACCGACGCCGTGCTGTTCGCCGCCGCGCACCGGGCGGTGAGCGCCGGCGACGACGACGCCTTCCTGTGGGCGCTGGAGCGCGCCGACGGCCTGCGCGGGACGCGCGAGATGGCGCTGGAATCCTCCGCCCAGGGGACTGCGTTCCTGGGCGCGGTGGCCGCGGCGTGGCCGCTCGAAGGGCTGGAGCGCTGGCGGGGCCTGATCGCCGGGACCGGGCGCGCGCCGGCGCACGCGGTCGCGGTGGCCCTGTGCGCGGCGCTGGCCGGCATTCCCCTCGCGCCCGCGCTGGCCGGCTTCCTGCACGCCGTGGTCGCCAACCTGGTGTCGGCCGGCGTGCGCCTGGTGCCGCTGGGCCAGACCGACGGACAGCGGACCATGGCGGCGCTGGAGCCGCTGGTGGCCCGCCACGCCGCGTGGGCCGAGTCCGCTTCCCCCGACGATCTCGGCAGCCGTGCGCCGATGGTCGACTGGACCTCCGCCGTTCACGAAACCCAATACACGAGGTTGTTCCGCTCATGACGCTCGCCGCCGCCCCCATCGAGAAGAGCCATTCCGGCCCCCTGCGCGTCGGCATCGGCGGTCCCGTCGGTTCCGGCAAGACCGCGCTGACCGACGCGCTGTGCAAGCGCATGCGCGACGGCTGGGAGGTCGCCGCCATCACCAACGACATCTACACGAAGGAGGACGCGGAGTTCCTGACCCGCTCCGGCGCGCTCGACCCGTCGCGCATCATGGGGGTGGAGACCGGCGGCTGTCCCCACACGGCCATCCGCGAGGACGCGTCCATTAATCTGGCCGCCGTGGACCAGATGGTCGCCCGCTTTCCCGACCTGGACGTGATCTTCATCGAGTCCGGCGGCGACAACCTGGCCGCCACCTTCTCGCCGGAGCTGGCGGACATCACCATCTACGTCATCGACGTGTCGGCCGGTGACAAGATCCCGCGCAAGGGCGGGCCGGGCATCACCCGCTCCGACCTGCTGGTCATCAACAAGATCGATCTGGCGCCGCTGGTGGGGGCCAGCCTGGAGGTAATGGACCGCGACGCCCGCAAGATGCGCGGCGAGCGCCCCTTCCTCTTCACCAACCTCAAGGCCGGCCAGGGCCTGGACGAGATCATCCGCTTCATCGTGACGGCGGGGGGGCTGCCGCTGCCGGCGTGACGGGGGCCGGCGGCTCGGCCAGGGGGTGGCGGCGGTGCCGGGGCAGGGCGCGGCCGTCGCCGGTGAAGAGGTGGGCGGTATCCGCCGCGATGCCGACGGCCAGCGGATCGCCGGCGGCGACCCGGACGTCACCGGCGGCCTGCGTCACCACCGCTTGCCCGTCCGCCAGCCGGACGTGGCAGAAGGTCTCCGCCCCCAGCCGTTCCACCACGAAGACCGTGCCGGGCAGCACGGCGTCGGCGTCACCGGCGGGCACCGTGTGCTGCGGGCGCACGCCCAGCGTCACGCCGTCCCCGGCGGACACCCCGTCGGCGATCACCGGTATCCGCACCCGTCCGCCGCCGGGAAGGGCTGCGGTTACGGCCGCGCCATTCACGTCCGTGACGGTGGCCGCCAGCAGGTTCATGCGCGGGCTGCCGAGGAAGCCGGCGACGAAGGTGTTGGCAGGGTGGTGGTACAGGTCCATGGGCGTCCCCACCTGCTCCAACCGCCCGGCGTTCAGCACGGCGATGCGGTCGGCCAGGGTCATCGCCTCAACCTGGTCGTGGGTGACGTACACCATGGTGGCGCCGATCTGTCGGCGCAGCTCGGCGATCTCGATGCGCATGGCAACGCGCAATGCGGCGTCCAGGTTGGACAGCGGTTCGTCGAACAGGAACACCCGCGGCTCGCGCACGATGGCGCGGCCGATGGCGACACGCTGGCGCTGTCCGCCCGACAGTTCCCGCGGCTTGCGGTGCAGAAGGTCTTCGATCCGCAGGGTGCGGGCGGCGGCGCGCACCCGATCCTCCACGGTGTGGCGGGCCGTGCGCGCCAGCGTCAGACCGAAGGCCATGTTCTCGTACACGCTCATGTGCGGGTAGAGGGCGTAGGACTGGAAGACCATGGCGATGCCGCGCCCGGCCGGCGGCACGTCGTTGACCTCTGCGCCGCCGATCAGGATGTCGCCGCCGTCGGCGTCCTCCAGCCCGGCGATCAGGCGCAGCAGCGTGGACTTGCCGCAGCCCGACGGCCCGACGAACACCATGAACTCGTTGTCGCGGATCTCCAGGTCGATGCCGTGGATCACCGCTGTCCGCCCGAAGGCCTTGCGCACCCCGCGCAGTTCCACCGCCGCCATTCCCCCTCCTATCCTTTGACCGCGCCGGCGGTGAGGCCGGAGACGATGCGGCGCTGGAACACCAGGACCAGCGCGATCAGCGGCACGGTGACGACGACCGAGGCCGCCATCACCTGGCCCCAGGGCAGCTCGAACGCGGATGCACCCGACATCAGCGCAATGGCGACGGGCACCGTGCGCCGGTCGTCGGTCAACGTGAAGGTCAGCGCGAACAGGAACTCGTTCCACGCGGTGATGAACGCCAGCAGACCCGTTGCCGCCAGTGCCGGACCCAGCAGCGGAAGGAAGATCCGCGTCACGATCACCCACGGCGTTGCGCCGTCGACGATGGCCGCCTCCTCCAGTTCCCGCGGCAGTTCCCGCATGAAGGTCGTCAGCACCCAGACCGTGAAGGGCAGGGTGAAGATCATGTAGGTCAGCCCCAGCCCCCACAGGCTGTTGTAGAGGCCGAGTGCCCGCACCAGTTCGAACAGACCGGACAGCACGGCCACCTGCGGGAACATGGACACCGACAGGATCGACAGAAGCAGCAGCGACCGGCCGCGGAACGCCACCCGCCCCAGCGCGTACGACGCCGTCACCGCCAGGGCCAGCGATACGCCCACGACGCCCGATGCCACCAGAAGCGAGTTCAGGATGCTCCGTCCGAACGGCTGGCCCCGGAACACCGCCGCATAGTTGGCGAGGGTGGGGTCGGCCGGCCACGCTTCCACGATGAACAGCGCGCTGCCCGACTTCAGCGACGACACGATGGCCCAGTAGAACGGGAACACCGTGTAGAAGACGATGGCGGCGAGGAGGAGGGCGAAGAGGAGGCGTTTCATCCGGAGCCCCCCTTTCCGCCCGGCCGTACACGGCCCAGCGTGATGGTCGTCACGGTGATCAGGGCCACCACCAGGAACAGCGCCGTGGCGGCGGCGGAGCCGTAGCCGATGTCCTGAAAATCGATGAGCTGCCGGCGCGCGTACACCGACATGGACATGGTCTCCCGGATGTTGCCGGTCAGAACGTACATCAGGTCGAAGACGCGCAGCGCGTCCAGCGTGCGGAAGATCACCGCCACCATCAGGGCCGGGCGGATCAGCGGCAGGGTGACGCGGAAGAAGACGCGCACGGGGTGGATTCCGTCCACCCGCGCCGCCTCGTAGAGGTCGCGCGGCAGCATCTGAAGCGCCGCCAGGATCAGCAGCGTCATGAACGGCGTGGCCTTCCACACGTCGACCAGGACCACGGCGGTCATGGACAGGTCCGGGTCGGCAGTCCATGCCTTCGGGGCTGCGATCAGTCCCGCGGCCAGCAGCGCCTCGTTCACGACGCCGTAGAGGTCGTGGAACATCCATCCCCACATCTGCGCCGACACCACGGTCGGGATCGCCCAGGGGATCAGCACCGCCGCCCGCAGCAGCCCGCGGCCGGGCAGGCGGGCGTTGAGAGCCAGGGCGATGACGAGGCCCAGCATCGTCTCCAGCGTCACCGACACCACGGTGAAGACCACGGTGTTCCGTACCGCCCTCCACCAGTCCGGATCTTCCGCGAGCCACCGATAGTTCTCGACGCCGACGATGACGTAACTGTCGAGGCTGCCGAGCGTGGCGTCGGTGAACGAGAAATACACCGTGCGCGCCAGCGGCCACACCGCCACCAGCGCCAGCACCGCCAGCATGGGAGCGAGAAACAGCGCGGCGGCGCGGCGGCGCTCGCGGGCGAGGGCGGAGCCGTGCGCCATCGGCGGCCCCGCCCTACCGGCGGCTGCGCCGGTTCAAACGCTCCAGCGATCGCTCCAGCCCGGCGAGCGCGTCCGCGGCCTCCGCCGAACCGGACAGCACGCGGTGGACGGCCTGGTACAGTTCGGCCGAGAGCTGGTTGTAAAGCTGCCCCGCCTGTCGGGAGGGGCGGGCGACGGCACCCGGAAGTGCCCCCGCCAGATCGGCCACCACCGGGTTGACGGCGATCAGGTCGGCGTCCTCGTAGAGCGCGGGACGGGTCGGGTTGTAACCGCCCCTCATTGCGCGGCGCTTCTGCTCCTGTGCGCCGGTCAGGTGGCGGACGAGGTCGGCGGCCGCGTCGGGGACGGCGGACATGCGGTTGACCGCCAGCATCTGCCCGCCGAGGGCGCCGGTGTGCTTGCCGTCGGTCCCGCCCCGGGGCAACGGGGCGACGCCCACCATCCCTTTGACGGGACTGTCGCTGCCGTTGACCAGCGGCCACGCGTACGGCCAGTTGCGCATGAATACGGCGTTGCCGGACTGGAAGGCGCCGCGCGCCTCCTCCTCGGTGTAGTTCAGCACGCCCTGCGGCGTGATCGTCCCGACCCAGCCGGCCGCGGTCGCCAGCGCCTCGACCGCCTGGGGGTTGTTCACGGTGACCGCTCCGTCGTCGCCGACGATCGTGCCGCCGCCGAAGCTGTCGATCCATTCCAGCGCGTTGACCGTCAGCCCCTCGTAGGCGCGGCCCTGCCAGACATAGCCCCACATCCGGTCGTTGCCGGCCGCCCGCTCCGCGTCCCGGATCAGGCGGGCGGTCTGTTCCAGGTCCGCCCAGGTCGTCGGCACCGGCCGGCCATGCCGGCGCAACAGGTCCTCGCGGTAGTAGAGCAGACCCATGTCGATGAACCAGGGCAGGGCGACCAGGCGTCCGTCAACCGTTGCCGTCTCCACCAGCACCGGCAGGTGCTCGCCGGCAGCGGCCGGGTCGATGTGATCCGCCAGATCGAGGAAATGGTCGCCGAGAATGCCCGGCCACACCACGTCGATCTGGAAGACGTCAATGTCCGCCGACCCGGCGGCCAGGAGCTGCTGGTAGAGGGCGAGCTGGTCGGTGGCGCTCTTGGGTGTGGCGACGAAGCGCACGGCGTTGCCGGTCTCCTGCGCCCATGCCTCGGCCCCCTCACGGCAGAGCTGGTGGCCGATGCCGAGCGCCGAGCAGGCGATAGTGACGGTCGTCTGCGCCGCCGCCGGCGGGGCGGCGGCGGCACCGGCGAGCAGGGCCGCGGCCGCGGCGAGACGGCGTATCCCGGTGTCGAGCGGCATCGTTCCCTCCCTCGCGTCCTGTCGAGGAAGGCTAGCGGCGCGGCCCGCGCCCGGGAACCCGACGAACGGACAGGCTTTTCCGGCTACTCCTTGGGATCGGCCTCGTAGGTGTAGCGGAAGTCGCAGTGGTCGGCACCGCCCATGATGGTCTGCGTGCGCGTCAGCCTGAGCTTCGGGTCGTAGCCGGTGCAGAAGGCGCCGTCCCGGTTGCACGACAGCAGGTGGCCGATGTGCCCCAGCCCCATGGAGCGGTACATCTCGGCGTAGCGGCAGCGCCTGACGTCGAAGTCGAAGTGCGCGTCGTCGCGGCGCGTCACGTCGATTTGCAGGGCGTCGTCCTTCTGCCACAGGGGGATCAGGTCGGCGAAGCTCTGCAGGCTCGTCTCGCCCTCGGCAAAGCTCCGGGCGTGGGCGATGGCGGCCTTCTCGATGGCCGCCCCCAGCACCTCCTGCGCCACGGTTTCGCCGAAGCGCGCGGCCATCTCCTCATAGACGGGCTTCAGCACCTCCGCCTCGATGCGGCGGCGTTCCAGGATGGACATCGGGCTCATGCGGCGTCCTTCGGCAGGACGGTCTCGGCCAGGCGCACCCAATAGCTGGCGCCGATCGCCAGGATCGCGTCGTTGAAGTCGTAGTGGGGGGAATGCAGGTTGCGGCCGCCGTCGGCGGGCCCGGCGCCCAGCCAGACGTAGCAGCCCGGCCGCTCGTTCAGCATGAAGGCGAAATCCTCCGCCCCCATGCTGGGCATCGGGTCGGGGTCAATGGCCGCGTCCCCCACCACGCGGGCGGCGGCGGCGCGCGCCCGTTCGGTCTCGACGGCGGTGTTGACGGTGGCGGGGTAGCGCCGCTCGTAGCGCAGGTGGGCCTCGATGCCGTAGGCCCCGGCAATGGCGGTGGCGATCTCGCGCATGCGCCGTTCCACCAGGTCCTGCACCTCCGCACGGAAGGTCCGGGTGGTGCCGCGCATCACCACCTGCTGCGGGATGACGTTCCAGGTGTCACCGGCGTGGAACTGGGTGACGCTGACCACCGCGGCATCCACTGGGTGGACGTTGCGGCTGGGAATGGTCTGGAAGGCGCCGACGATCTGCGCCGCCGCCACCACCGCATCGGAGCCCAGATGCGGCATCGCCGCGTGGGTTCCCTTGCCGGTCAGGGTCAGCTCGAAGGTGTCGAAGGCGGCCATCATCGGCCCCGGCCGCAGGGCAACCCGCCCCACCTCCAGGCCCGGCCAATTGTGCATGCCGTAAACGGCGTCGACGGGGAACTTCTCGAACAGACCCTGCTCGACCATCGCCCGGCCGCCGCCCTCGTTCTCCTCGGCGGGCTGGAAGATGAAGGCCAGCGTGCCGCGGAAGGTCGGATTCTCCGCCAGGCAGCGGGCCGCCCCCAGCAGCATGGTGGTGTGGCCGTCGTGGCCGCAGGCGTGCATCCGCCCGGGATGACGGGAGCGGTGGGGGACGTTCGTTTCTTCGTGAATGTGCAGGGCGTCCATGTCGGCGCGCAGCGCGACGGCCGGGCCGTCGCCGTTGCGCAGCACCCCGACCACGCCGGTGCCGCCCAGGCCGCGGTGCACCTCCAGCCCGAAGGAGGCCAGCTTCTCCGCCACCACATCGCCGGTGCGATGCTCCTCGAAGGCGGTTTCGGGGTGCGCGTGCAGGTCGTGACGCCAGGCACGCATCTCCGTCTCCAGCGCCGCGACGCCGGGTACCAGTTCGACCATCTCCGTCCTCTCCCGTCGCCGGGCTCCCTCCGGGGGGAGGGAGCCCGCAAACGTTGTCCATGGTTGCGGCTACCATAGACCCGCCGCCGGCGGGGTGTCGACGGCCGGCCGTATCACTCGACCCAGCGGTGGCGGTGCAGGTGCTCCTCGACGCCGCGCACGCCGGGCACGCTCTCGGCGGCGACGCGCAGGGCCCGGCGCTGCTCGTCGTTCTCCACCTCGCCCCACAGGTGGACGACGCCGCCGGCGACGACGATGTTGATCTTGTTGGCGTTGATCCAATGCTCGTGGGCGAGCTGCTCGGTCAGGTGGCGGCGGATCTCGTCGTCGCCGGAGGGCAGCGGCTCCGCCTGGCCATGGCGGTAGGCGACCAGGCCGTGCAGCAGGTTGGCGCGGCTGACGATGCCGACGATGCGGCCGTCCTCGCACACGGGCACGCGCTTGATGCGCTCGCGCTCCATCAGGCTGGCGATCTCCGCCAGTTCGGTGTCCGGCCCGACCGCGTGGACGGGCCGGGTCATCACGTCGGCGACGCGCCGGCCGTGCGACTTCACGAAATCGCTTGCCGACGCCCCGCGGCCGGTGATCAGCTCCAGCCAGCGCGAGCGGCGGCGCTCGGTGCCGGTCTCGGCGCGGTGCAGCAGGTCGCCCTCGGTGACGATGCCGACCAGACGGCCGTCCGGCTCCACGACGGGCGCACCGCTGATCCGCCGTTCCAGCAGGAGTGCTGCGACATCGGCCACCGCGGTGTCGGCCGTGACGGTGATCACGGGCGAGGTCATGACATCCTTGGCTTTCATCTCTCTTCTCCTGTTCGGCCGATCGCCGGCCATTTCCCCCCAATAAGGCCTATTGGTATGCCACATACCGAATCCCAAAGAAACCCCGTGTTTGGGGTTGCCGATCCCTTCGCCGGCCCTTCGGCGGGTTGGGCATAGGCGGTTCGGACAGGTCCGAAATTGCGTCTAGGCGCCGGACTCTTTCGGCCGAAACCGCCGCACGGCGTTGCCGGGCCTTTCCGGGTGAGGCTAAGGTTATCGGCACAACGAGCGCCGACAATGGCGCCGGCATGCGGGGAATGGCCCCGGAAGCAGGGAAGGGACAGCGCTTGACCCACGTCTTCCACCGCAGTCTGCGGTCGGATTACCGCGAAGCCGTTGCCGGGGACGGCATTCACGTGATCGATCGCCAGGGGCGGCGTTACATCGACGCCTCCGGCGGGGCCGCCGTGTCGTGCCTGGGGCATTCCGATGCGGCGGTGCGGGCGGCGATTCGCGACCAGGCGGACCGGCTGGCGTATGTTCACAGCTCCTTCTTCACCACGGCGGCGGCGGAGGATCTGGCGGCGGCGCTGGCGGGCGACGCCGCGCGCGAGCTGGGCTCCGACTCACCGGACTCGGTCTATCTCGTCTCCGGCGGGTCGGAGGGGGTGGAGGCGGCGCTGAAGCTGGCCCGCCAATACTTCCTGGAGATCGGCCAGCCGACGCGCCACCGCATCATCGCGCGGCGCCAGAGCTATCACGGCAACACGCTGGGGGCGCTCGCCGTCGGGGGCAACGCCTGGCGCCGGGCACCGTTCGAGCCGATGCTGGCTCCCGCGACGCACATCGCCCCCTGCTACGCCTACCGCGACCGCCGCGAGGACGAGAGCGAGGACGCCTACGGCCGCCGCGTCGCCGACGAGCTGGAGACGGCCATCCAGGAGGCCGGTCCCGACACCGTCGCCGCCTTCATCGCCGAACCGGTGGTCGGCGCCACCATGGGCGCGGTGCCCGCGGTGCCCGGCTACTTCCGGCGCATCCGCGCGATCTGCGACCGCTACGGCGTGCTGTTCATCGCCGACGAGGTGATGTGCGGCATGGGCCGCACCGGCACCCTCTTCGCCTGCGCGCAGGAGGGGGTGGTGCCCGACCTGCTGGTGATCGCCAAGGGGCTGGGGGCCGGATACCAGCCCATCGGCGCGGTGATGGTGACGCAGACCATCGTCGAGGCGATCCGGCGGGGCAGCGGCTTCTTCCAGCACGGCCACACCTACATGGGCCACGCCACCGCGGCGGCGGCGGCGCTGGCGGTGCGCCGGCGGATCGTCGACGACGGGCTTCTGGACGCGGTGCGGCAGCGGGGTGCGCAGTTGCGCGACGCCCTGACGCAACGCCTGGACCGCCATCCCCACGCCGGCGACATCCGCGGCCGCGGCCTGTTCGTCGGGGTCGAGCTGGTGGCCGACCGCGGCACCCGCGAGCCCTTCGCCCCGGAGCGGCGGATCAACGCCGCCCTGAAGGAGGCGGCCTTCGAGCGCGGCCTGATGTGCTATCCCATGGGCGGTACCGTCGACGGCCGCCGCGGCGACCATGTGCTGCTGGCGCCACCCTTCATCGTGACCCCTGACGACGTGGAGGTCATCGCCGACCGCCTGGCCGCGGCCATCGCCGACGCCACCGGGGAGCCCCTGCGGTGACTCCGCCGATTCCGCCGGCCCGAACGCCGCTGATCCTCATGGTGGCCCCCAACGGGGCCCGCCGCACCAAGGCCGACCATCCGGCCCTGCCCATGACCCCGGCGGAGCTGGCGCGCACCGCGGCGGAGTGCCGCGACGCGGGCGCCAGCCTGCTGCACCTGCACGTGCGCGACTCCCGGGGGCGCCACATCCTGGACGCCGACGCCTACCGCGACGCGCTGGCCGCCGTGCGTGACGCGGTGGGCGAATCGATGATCCTGCAGATCACCACCGAGGCGGTGGGTCTGTACGACCGCCACGCCCAGATGGCGGTGACCCGGTCGGTGCGGCCCGAGGCGGTGTCGCTGGCGGTGCGGGAGTTGATCCCCGACGTCGCGGCGGAGCCCGAGGCCGGCGCCTTCCTGGAGGAGCTGCACCGCGCCGGCACCCTGGTGCAGTACATCACCTACGGCCCCGACGAGGTGCTGCGGCTGGTCGATCTCAGCCGCCGCGGCGTGGTTCCCGAACCCGCACCGTCGGTGCTGTTCGTGCTCGGCCGCTACGGCGGCGGGGCGGACGGGCGGCCCAGCGACCTCTGCCCCTTTCTGACGGCCTGGACGGATGGCGGCGGGGACTGGGCGGTGTGCGCCTTCGGTGCCGAGGAAGCCGCCTGCGCCGGCGCCGCCATAGCCATGGGCGGGCACGCCCGCGTCGGGTTCGAGAACAACCTTCGGCTGCCGGATGGAACGCCGGCGGCCGGCAACGCCGACCTGGTGTCGGTCGTCGCCGGAGCGGCCCGCGCCATCGGGCGGCCGCCGGCCGATGCCGACACCGCCCGGCGCATCCTGGCGCACCACTCCCGGTAGCGCCCAAAACCGCCCGGCGGGCACGCCGCGGGCGGACCATCGACGATCACGGAGGGAGACCACGATGACCATCACGAAACTGTTCGCCGGCGCCGGCCTGGCCGTTGCGCTTGCCGCGGGGACCGCCCTGGTGGCGCCCGAAGCCGTGGCGCAGGATCGGTTCATCACCATCGGCACCGGCGGCGTGACCGGCGTCTATTACCCCGCCGGCGGCGCCATCTGCCGCCTGGTGAACAAGGACCGCCGGGAGCACGGCGTGCGCTGCTCGGCCGAATCCACGGGTGGCTCCATCTACAACCTGAACGCCATCCAGCAGGGCGAGATCGAGTTCGGCGTCGTCCAGTCGGACTGGCAGTATCACGCCTATGAGGGCACCTCGCAGTTCGAGGGCAAGAAGAACGAGAAGCTGCGCGCCGTCTTCTCGCTGCATCCCGAGCCCTACACCGTCGTCGCCCGCGCCGACGCCAACGCCCGCAACTTCGAGGAGCTGCGGGGCAAGCGCGTCAACGTCGGCAACCCCGGTTCCGGCCAGCGCGGCACCACCGAAGTGCTGCTCAGCGCCATGGGCTGGACCATGAGCGACTTCTCCCTGGCCTCGGAGCTGCGGCCGGCCGAGCAGGCGCAGGCGCTGTGCGACAACAAGGTGGACGCCATCGTCTACGCCGTCGGCCATCCCAACGGTTCGATCCAGGAGGCGACGACCGCCTGCGACACCGTGCTGGTCAACGTCGCCAACGACGCGGTGAGCAAGCTGGTGTCGGACAATCCCTACTACGCCGAGGCGACGATCCCCGGCGGCATGTACCGCAACAACCCGGACGATGCGCGGACCTTCGGCGTGCGCGCCACGCTGGTCACGTCGGCCGACACGCCGGAGGAGCACGTCTATGTCCTCACCAAGGCGGTGTTCGAGAACTTCGCCGACTTCCAGCAGCTCCACCCCGCGTTCGCGTCGCTGGACAGGAAGGAGATGACGCAGGCCTCCCTGTCGGTGCCGCTGCATCCCGGCGCCGAGCGCTACTTCCGGGAAGCCGGCCTTCTGAACGGCGCCGCGCAGCAGTGACGCCGACCACCCGCTCCCTCCCCCGGCCACGCCGGGGGAGGGATCCTTTGACGACCGCCCCGGACGCCCCCTATGAGTGACCCCAGGAACGAGGCCGCTTCGCGCGAGGACTTGCAGGATCTGGTGGCCCGGGCCGACACGGGCGCGCGCACGCCTCCGGGCTGGTCGGGAAAGGTGCTGGTGGGCGTGGCGCTGGCCTGGTCGCTGTTCCAGCTCTGGTACGCCTCGCCGCTGCCCTTCGTGTTCAGCGTCTTCATCCTGAACGACACCGAGGCGCGGGCCATCCATCTGGCCTTCGCGGTGTTCCTGGCCTTCACGGCGTTTCCCGCCTTCAAACGCTCGCCGCGCTGGACGGTGCCGGTCATCGACTGGGTGCTGGCGGCGGTTGCCGCCTTCTGCGCCGCCTATCTCTGGCTGTTCTATGCCGAGCTGTCGCGGCGGCCGGGCCTGCCGACCACCATGGACCTGGTGGTCGGCGTCACCGGCATGGTGCTGCTGCTGGAAGCGACCCGCCGTGCGCTCGGGCCCCCGCTGACCATCGTGGCCCTGGTGTTCCTGACCTACACCTTCTTCGGCCCCTGGATGCCCGACGTGATCGCCCACCGCGGCGCTTCGCTGACCAAGGGGGTCACCCATTACTGGCTGACCACCGAAGGCGTGTACGGCGTGGCGCTGGGCGTGTCCACCAGCATGGTGTTCCTGTTCGTGCTGTTCGGCGCGTTGCTGGAGCGGGCGGGGGCCGGCAACTACTTCATCCGTGTGGCGTTCTCGCTGCTCGGCCACATGCGCGGCGGGCCGGCCAAGGCGGCGGTGGTGTCGTCGGCGATGACCGGGCTGATCTCCGGCTCCTCCATCGCCAACGTGGTGACCACCGGCACCTTCACCATCCCGCTGATGAAGAAGGTGGGCTTCCCGGCCGAGAAGGCCGGGGCGGTGGAGGTGGCGTCCTCCACCAACGGCCAGCTCACGCCGCCGGTCATGGGGGCCGCCGCCTTCCTGATGGTGGAGTTCGTCGGCATCTCCTACACAGAGGTCATCAAGCACGCGCTGCTGCCGGCGCTGATCTCCTACGTCGCGCTGATCTACATCGTGCATCTGGAGGCGCTGAAGGCCGGCATGAAGGGCCTGCCGCGCCGCCGCGCCACCACGGTGACGCAAAGCCTGCTGTCGTTCCTGACCGTCTTCCTCGGCCTTCTGGTGGTCACCGCGGTGGTCTATTACGGCGTCGGCTGGATGAAGGACGTGTTCGGCGACAACGCCGCGCCCATCCTGTCCGTGGCGGTGCTGTTCGCCTATCTGGGCCTGCTGTGGTACGCCACCCGCTATCCCGAACTGGAGACGACCGAAGACCTGACCGAACTGCCGGATCCGGGGCCGACCGTCAAGGCGGGGCTCTATTTCCTGCTGCCGGTGGCGGTGCTGGTGTGGTCGCTGACGGTGGAGCGGCTGTCGCCCGGCCTGTCGGCCTTCTGGGCGGCGGTGTTCATGATGGCGATCGTGGTCACCCACCGGCCGCTGAAGGCGCTGATGCGCGGCCGCGCCGACGCCGGGCACGAACTGACCGCGGGTTTTCGCGACCTGTTCGACGGGCTGGTCACCGGTGCCCGCAACATGATCGGCATCGGCGTCGCCACGGCCGCCGCCGGCATCGTCGTGGGAACCGTCACCCTGACCGGAATCGGCCTGGTGATGACCGATTTCGTGGAGTTCATCTCCGGCGGCAACCTCATGCTGCTGCTGATCTTCACCGCCATCATCAGCCTGATCCTCGGCATGGGGCTGCCGACCACCGCGAACTACATCGTGGTGTCGACCCTGATGGCGCCGGTGATCGTCAACGTGGGCGCCGAGGCCGGGTTGATCGTGCCGCTGATCGCGGTCCATCTCTTCGTCTTCTATTTCGGCATCCTGGCCGACGACACGCCGCCGGTGGGGTTGGCCGCCTTTGCCGCCGCCGCCATCGCCGGAGGCGACCCGATCCGCACGGGCATCCAGGGATTCATGTACGACATCCGCACGGCCATCCTGCCGTTCCTGTTCATCTTCAACACCGAGTTGCTGCTGATCGGCGTCGACAGCGTGTGGATGGCGATGTTCATCTTCGCCGCCGCGCTGATCGCCATGCTGGCCTTCGCCGCGGCCACCCAGGGCTGGTTCCTCATCCGCACCCGCTGGTGGGAGGTGGTGCTCCTGCTGCTGGCCGCCTTCACCCTGTTCCGCCCCGGATTCTGGATGGACATGGTGATCCCGCAGTACGAGACGGTGCCTGGGGCGCAGGTGTTCGAGATCGCGGAGCGGGTGCCGGAGCGGGGACGCCTGCGCCTGAACGTCACCGGTGAGACATTGGAGGGCCGGGCGGTCGACCGGGTGGCGGTGCTGACCCTGGGCTCGCCGGGGCCGGGGCGCCAGCGCCTGGAGCAGGCCGGCCTGTTCCTGGCCGAAGAGCCGGACGGCACCGTGGTGGTCGACCGCATCGGCTTCGGCAGTCAGGCGGAGCGGGCGGGCATCGATTTCGACTTTGTGGTGCAGGGCATCGTCGTGGAGGCGCAGCGCCCGCCCAAGCACATCTTCTACGCTCCGGCCCTGGTGGTGCTGGGGATCGTCATCTGGTCCCAGCGTCGCCGCATGCGCACGCAGCCCGCGCCCGAAGCCCGTTACGCCGCACGAGGAGGAACGCCATGAAGGACATCCTGGTGGCCGTCGACGTGGACGCCGACGTCGACTGGACCGCCACCCTGCCGGCCGCCGTCCGCCAGGCACAGGCCATGGACGCGCGGCTGCACGTGATGACCGTCATGCCCGATTTCGGCATGAGCATCGTCGGCCAGTTCTTTCCGCGCGGTTACGAAAAGGATGTGGCGGACAGGATCATGAAGCGGCTGCACGAACGGGTGGCCGCCGTGGTCCCGGCGGGAATGGCGGTGCAGCACATCGTGGCGGAGGGCACCGTCTACGAATCGATCCTGAAGATGGCCGAGCGCACCCGGGCCGACCTTATCGTCCTGGGTGCCCACCGGCCGGAACTCAGCGACTATCTGCTGGGCCCCAACGCCGCGCGCGTGGTGCGGCACGCCCGCTGCTCCGTGCTGGTGGTGCGGGAGCGGGACGACGACCGCTCCCCCTGATGGCCGGCCGCGCCGCCGTCAGGGGAACGGGCAGCGGTCGGCCGTCACCTCGACGAAGGAGCGGGGGCCGGCGGCGATGGTGAAGCGGTGCTCGGTCTGGTCGATCACCACCGCGTGGTGCAGCGGCAGCCGCCCGGTCGTCACCTCCTCCACGCCGCCGTGGGCGGTGATGCGCAGGGTCACCGGCTCGTTGGGATCGAACCAGGCTTCCGGCGCCCCCTGGGCGTTGCGGGCCGATTCGCCCTCGCCGGTCACCGTGACGGCGCCGCCGGCGAAGGAGGCGGAGCGGTTGCCCGTCTTGACCAGCGGGGTGGTGATGACGAAGCGCTTGGTCTCCGCCGCCTGACAGTTGCGCGGGTTCTGCGCGTTCTCGATGACGAAGGCCAGGCGCTGCGGCGCCAGTCCGTCCGACAGCCGCTTGCGCACGAGGCCGGCGAGCGCCGCCAGGTCGCCGGTCGGCACCTCGCGGGCGAGGCGGGCCTCCAGGTCGTGGACGCGCCCCTCGGCGGCGCGGGCGGCGTGCTGCATCTGGCCGGCCAGCAGTTCCAGCTCCGCCTTCTGGCGGGACAGGCTGGCCACCTCCTCGCGCAGGGCGACGTCGCGGCCCTTGAGCTGCTCGATTCCCATCTGGTAGGCGAACAGGCCGGTGCCCAGCAGGATCACGGCGAAGAACGCCAGCTTGCCGAACCCGCTCCAGAAGCGGCGGCGGTAGCGGCGGTCGTAGTCGTAGCGGCCAAGGCCCATGGCGATCCGGTCGGTGTCTCGGGGTGGGGAGTGTGCGGGTGGGGTAATGGCTAACGGCATCGGCCGCCGGTTTCAACCCCAAGCGACCGACGGGCTGTGCTAAGACGTGGCCGTTCCCCACACTTGTCATCGCCCGAGGACCCCCATGCCGGAGAAGGCCCTGCTGCTCGACCGTGACGGCGTCGTCAATCTCGATCACGGCTACGTGTGCAGCGTCGAGCGGTTCACCTTCGTCGACGGCATCTTCGCGCTGGCCCGCCGGGCGGTCGACCGCGGCTATCGCGTCGTCGTGGTCACCAACCAGTCGGGCATCGCCCGCGGCTTTTATGACGAGGCGGAGTTCCGCGCGCTCACCGCATGGATGGCTGGGGCGTTCGAGGCACAGGGCGTGGCGCTGGCCGGGGTCTTCCATTGTCCCTGCCATCGCGACGGCACGGTGGCGCGCTACAGCCGCGACAGCTTCTGGCGCAAGCCGGCGCCGGGCATGATCCTGGAAGCGCAGCGCCGGCTCGGCCTCGACCTCGGCCGCTCGCTGTTCGTCGGCGATCAGCCCACCGACATGGCCGCGGCGCGGGCCGCCGGGATCCCCGCCCGCGTCCTGCTGGCGCCGCCCGGCACCCCGCCGGGCGATGCCACGCGGGTGGTGACGCGGCTGGACGAGGTGGAAGCCTTGCTGTGACGGCCGCCCGCCATCAGTCCCGTTGCGAGCCGCCGCCGATGAAGCCGGTGCTGATGCCGGGGGTGCGGACCTCGCCGATGTTTTTGAACACCAGGCGGAACAGGATCGTGCTGCCCTCGTTGACGTCGTCGCCGGGGACATCGGTGAAGTCGCGCCGGGCGATGGTCTCGAAGGTGAAGCACTCGTCCTGATAGGTCAGCACCAGGGCGGCCGAGCGCGGCCCCGGATCCGGTTCGAACGCCTGGATGTAGCCGGCGCTGAGCGTCCACAGCGGCGACAGGCGGGAATGGAAGCCGAACGACGCCTGCTCGATCTCGTTGCGCTGCACGGCGTTGCGGTCGGTGGTCTGATCCACGTAGGTGTAGGAGGTGAAGGCCCGGAACTGCGGCACGCCGGCCGATGCCGTCAAATTGTGGCGGCGCGGGCGCAGCCCGTCCTGGTCCAGGCGGAAGCCGTAGTTGACGTCCAGCCAGGGGGCAGGCGCCAGGTCGAGTCGGCCGACGTAGTCGGACAGGCGCTCCTCCAGGCCGGAACCGGCGGCGAAATCCGCCTCCTTGGTCAGGCGGTAGCTCTGACCGATGAACAGGCTGGCCGAGCCGGTGCGATAGCCGTAGATGCCGGTCCGGAAGCCGTAGGTGACGCGCGAGCCCCCCTCCAGCCGGTCGATGCCGGTGAAGCGGTTGGGGCGGAACAGCACCGTCTCGTCGAACTCGACGTCACGGCTGTCCTCGTTGGGTATGTCGTCGTTGTCGATGTTGGGCGCCGCCGTGAAGGCGACCAGCGGCTCGATGAGCTGGCTGGAGCTTTCGCCGTAGCGCACGAACGGATAGCGGAACATCGCCTGCACCTGCGGGAACAGGCGGAACCGGTTGGACGAGTCGTCGCCGGTCATGTAGTCGGGCGCCCGGCCGGCCCGCTCGGTGTGGTAGCCGGCGACCAGCACGCTGGCGTCGATGGTGGTGACCAGGCCGAAGGACGAGACCATCTCCCGCCGCCAGCCGGGCTGCACCGCGATGCGCTGGGTGGTGCGCCCGTCCTTGCGGTAGAGACCCAGCACGCTGGCGTCCACCGACCAGCGCCCGCCGAAGGTGGCGTTGGGCTGGCCCAGGGCGCGGTACTGCGCCAGGGGCAGCACCAGCGGCTCCTCCGTGGTGTTGCCGTAGCGCAGATCCTGGAAGGCGTAGGCGTTGAGTGCCGCGTAGTTGCGGCCGCGGAACCCTTCGACGAAGGCGCGGCTGACCAGGAAGTCCTCGCGGACGTCGTAGTAGCGGCGCAGGTACGTCTCGTCGCTGGCGCGGTTGACGTCGAAGCCCCAGCGCCAGGTCGGGTCGATGTCGAACAGGCCGCGCGCCGCGATGTGGCCGCGCCAGTCGTCGCGCCGCTCCGAAGGGACGGCGGAGGGAAGCTCGCTGCGGGTGACGCTGCCGTTGAGTTGCAGCGTGCCGTTCTCGAAGCGCTTGCGGTACTCGCCGCCCAGCAGCAGCCCTTCCTTGGAGAAGACGCCGACCTCCACCGTGGCGTCCTGGTCGGGGGCGATGTCCACATAGTAGCGGCTGCGCAGGAACAGGCCGAGGTCGGAGCTGTTGCCGAACGTCGGGGTCAGGAACCCGGTCTTGCGGTCCACCGTGGGGTCGGGGTGCGACAGGTAAGGCGTGTAGGCCACCGGCACCCCGAACATCTCCAGCACGGCGTCCTTGTAGCGGACCTCCTTCTCCTCGGTGTCGTGCACCACGCGCACGGCACGGATCTGCCACAGGGGCGGCCGGGTGCGGTCGGTGGGGCACAGTTCGCAGGGGCTGTAGACGGCCCGGTTGACCCTGGTGAGGACGCCGCCGCGCCGTTCCGCCTCCGTGCCGGCCATGCGGCCGTCATCGGTCATCAGCATGCGGATGTTGTTGATGAAGGCGTTGCGCAGGTCGTCGGTCAGTTCCGCGTAGTCGGCGAACAGGATGTCGCCCGACGGCTCCACCAGCCGGATGTTGCCGGTGGCCGTGACCACCCGGGTGCGCTGGTTGTACACGATGGAGTCCGCGCGCACGGTGCGCAGGCCCTGCGACAGCTCCACGTTGCCCCGGGCGGTGACGATGCCGCCCTCCTCGTCGAAGGTCACCTGATCGGCGACCAGCAGCACCGGCGACTGGTCGCGGGTCGGTGCCTGGGCGCGCGACGGTGCCGCGGCGGCCACGCTGACGGCGACCGTCAGGGCGATCAGACCGGTGCGCAGCGCCAGCGGGCGGCGGGAGCGTCGGGACCCGTGACGCCCCTTGCGGCGCGGGCGGGAGGGCGGCGTGGAATGCTGTGCCATGCCCGAACGTTTGAGGTAACACCGCTGTCAAGTCAACGGTTTCGCGGGTCCCCGCCGTGCGTCGGCGTGCGGGTGCGTCCGGCATGCCGCACGCCGCAAGGGGGGCGCCCGGCGCCCCGCGGCGGACCCGTGCCGACGGGCCGTCAGGCGAACGCTTTGAAGGCGATCAGGGTGAAGGTGTCACGCACGCCGGGAAGGGTCTGGATGTTCTCGGTCACGAATCGGCCGATGTCCGTGTCCTGCGCCAGGTAACACTTCATCAGGAGGTCGTACTGGCCGGAGATGGAGTGCACCTCCGACACCGGTTCGATCCCCTGCACGGCGGCGTCCGCCACCGTGTATGCCTTGCCGAGTTCGCACTTGACCATCACGAAGATCGTCTGCACGGGCTCAGCCCTCCTGGTTGGACTCGGACTCCGGGGCCGACCGCATGCGCGTCGGGGCCAGCATGAAAGCCGGCAGATGGTCGCCGAAGCCGATCACCGGCGAGTCGTCGTCGTCGTCCTCGTCGCGGCGGCGACGGCGGTCGCGTTCACGCCGCGGCGGCCCCTCGCTGCGGGGCGGCAGAGCCGTCTCGGCCTCGGGGCGTTCCCGCTCCGGTCCCCGTTCCGCACGCTCGCGTTCCGGACGCTCCCGCTCGCTGCGGTCCCGCTCGCCGCGGCTGCGCGACGGCCGCGCCTCGCGCGATTCGCGGGCCTCGTCCTTGGGCTTGCCGCGTCCGCGGCCGCGACGGCTGCGTACGGTGTCCTCATCCTCGAACCCCGGAGTCTCCAGGCCGTCGATGGCGATCAAGGGGATCTCCCGGCCGATCAGGCGGGCGATGGCGCCGACCAGCTTCCCGTCCTCCGGCGTTGCGATGGTGAAGGCGCGGCCGCTGCGGCCGGCCCGTCCGGTACGGCCGATCCGGTGGACATAGTCCTCGGCGTTGATCGGCACGTCGAAGTTGAAGACGTGGCTCAGCCCCTGCACGTCGAGGCCGCGGGCCGCCACGTCGGAGCAGACCAGCAGGGTGATCTTGCCCTGTTTGAACTCCTCCAGCGTCTCGGTCCGCTTGGATTGGACCATGTCGCCGTGCAGCGCGCCGGCGTTGAAGCCGTGCCGCTCCAGCGACTTCTGCAGGACGCCGATATCGCGCTTGCGGTTGCAGAAGATGAAGGCGTTCCTGACATCCTCGGTGCGCAGCAGGTGGCGCAGGGCGTTGCGCTTGTCCTCGGGATGGACGATGCACAGCGCCTGGGTCACCGTCTCCGCCGGCGAGGCCGGCGGGGCGACCGTCACTTCCTTCGGGTTCATCAGGAAGGCGTCCGCCAGACGGCGGATTTCCGGCGGCATGGTGGCCGAGAAGAACAGCGTCTGGCGGATCTTCGGCAGCTTGGCGACGATGCGCTCGATGTCGGGGATGAACCCCATGTCGAGCATGCGGTCCGCCTCGTCAATCACGAAGACCTTGATGTCGTTCAGCATGATGTTGCCGCGCTCGAACAGGTCGAGCAGGCGGCCGGGCGTGGCGATCAGCACGTCGACCCCGCGGTCGAGACGCTTCACCTGTTCGGTGAAGGTTTCGCCGCCGATCAGCAGCGCCATGCTCAGCTTGTGATAGCGCCCGTAGGTTTCGAAGCTCTCCGCCACCTGTGCCGCCAGCTCGCGCGTCGGCTCCAGGATCAGGGAGCGCGGCATGCGTGCCCTCGCCCGGCCCGCGGCCAGGATGTCGATCATCGGCAGGGTGAACGATGCCGTCTTGCCGGTGCCGGTCTGTGCGCAGCCCAGCACGTCCCGACCCCGCAGAACCCAGGGGATCGCCTGTTCCTGAATGGGGGTGGGTTGGGTGTAACCCTTGTCTTCGATGGCGCGCAGGACGTCAGGTCCGAGCCCAATTTCCGAGAATAGCATCCAGTTGGTTTCTGGTTGGAGAACGAAAAGCCGGCCCTTCGGCCCGCCTTTAGATGGCATCGCAGAATAGGAAGTCAAACCCGACTGTCAATACGCCAATGACGTCTGAGGTGAAAACGGTGCCGATTTTCTCGCCGGGCATCGTCCCGGTGGCGGGGTGGCGGCGGAGCGCCGCATCGGTTAGGGTTGGCGGACACCGCGAGGGGAATGGCGTCATGTTGCTGTCGAGCGAACGATCCGTGCTGCTTCTGATCGACATCCAGGAGAAGCTGGCCCCCGCCGTCAGCGGGGCCGACGCGGTGGTGCGCAACGCCGGCATCCTTCTGGACGCCGCCGCCGCCGTCGCCGTCCCGGTGCTGGCGAGCGAGCACTATCCCAAGGGAATCGGTGTCACTGTGTCCGCCCTGCGGGAGCGGCTGGCGCCGGAGTCGGTGTTCGAGAAGATCCATTTTTCGTGCTGCGGCGAGGCCGGCTTCCTCGACCGGCTCGACGCCACCGGCCGCGACCAGATCGTCATCATGGGGACCGAGGCGCACGTCTGCGTCCTGCAGACGGCCCTGGCCCTGGCGGGGCAAGGCCGCAACGTCTTTCTCGTCGCCGACGCCGTCGGCTCGCGCGATCCGCGCAACGCCGAACTGGCGGTGGCGCGCATGCGCGCGGCGGGCATCACCATCGTGTCCACCGAGATGGTGGTGTTCGAGTGGGCGCAGCGCGGAGGCACGCCGGTGTTCAAGTCCCTGTTGTCCCTGATCCGCTGACGAGGGGAGTCTCCGCCATGGACCGTCCCGCCCTGATCCTGCTGCCTGGCATGCCGCTGGACGCTGCCCTGTGGGAGCACCAGACCCGCCACCTGGCGGAGATCGCCGACGTGAGCGTCGGGGACCTGACCGGCGCCGACTCCATGGCGGGGCTGGCCGCCGCCGTGCTGGCCGCGGCACCGCCGCGCTTCGCCCTGGCCGGCCTGTCGCTGGGCGGCTACGTGGCCATGGAGATCCTGCGCCGCGCGCCCGACAGGGTGGAGCGCGTGGCCCTGCTCGACACCAACCCCTACGCCGACACGGCGGAACAGAGCGCCAATCGCCGCGCCGCCGCTGAACTGGCCGGCCGCGGCCGCTTGCGCCAGGTCGTGGCCGGCCATCTTCCCCGGCTGGTCCATCCCGACCGTCTCGGAGACCGGCCGCTGGTCGAGTCCGTGTACGCCCAGGCCGAGCGCATCGGTGCGGACGCGTACGCGCGCCAGCAGGCCGCCATCATCGGCCGACCGGACAGCCGGGCCTCTCTGAAGGCCGTCTCCTGTCCGGCGCTGGTGGTGTGCGGGCGCCAGGACGCTCTGTCCCCGGTGGAGGTGCACGCGGAGATGGCCGGGTTGATCCCCGGCGCCCGCCTCGCCGTGGTGGAGGACTGCGGCCATCTCGCGGCCATGGAGCAGCCGCAGGCGGTCACCGCGCTGCTGCGCCTGTGGATGCTCTACGACTGATCGGCGGTTCGGGCCGGTCAGCAGTTGGCGCCGACGCAGATGTTGGTATCGCTGTCGCGATAGGCCGGGAACAGGGCGAAGGTGATGTCGCCGATCAGACCGCGGAACTCCGGGTCGTCCGGGCCCGCGGAGGACTCCAGGGTGCCGCGGGCCGCCGTCAGCGCGCCGCCGCCGCGGCAGAACGCCGCCTCCACCACCAGGCCGCCACCGGCGGCGGCCGGGGCGCGCGTCGGCACGGGGCCGGAGGCGCACAGCGCGGAGGACAGCAGCGGCTCCACCGGATTGAACGCCATCACCACCCGGTAGTCGGGCCGGGCGGACTCGCCGGGCGTGGTGGTGAAGTTGGTCCGCACACCCATGATCCGTCCCTGCATGGCCGCGGTGACCGCGGGGCCGAGCGTTGCCGGATCGGTGCCCGGCGGGGCGCCGTGCAGCACCACGGCCAGGTCGCGGTCGGACGCGGCGTACGCCACCTCGCCGGGGGTGTAGGCGGGGGCGGGGTGATCGGCGACCACGCGTCCTCCGGCACAGCCCCACAGGGTGATGGCGCACAGGGCGGGCAAGACGAGGGCGGCGGGGACGCAGCGGCGACGGGTGGTCATGGCGGGCTTCGCATGGTGAGCACCTCCGCAAGGATGGAGCGCCGGCCCTCCCGCGGCAAGGGGGGCCGCGATTGTCCCGTACGCCCGCCGGGTGACGAAACCGGCGCGGGGCTGTTGACCATGGGGACACCGCGACGACCATGCCCCTAATCCTGGGGCCCCTCATCCCGGGGACGGAGGTGCGCCATGCTGACGCTCGACCGCCGGACGCTGCTCGCCGGAGCCGCGGGAGCCGGCCTTCTGGGGGCCATGCCGGCCGGCCGGTCCATCGCACAGACCATGCCGCCGGCGCCGATGCGATTCGTGATCCGGGTCGACGGCTCCGAATCGGGTGAACATACCTTGCGCTTCGTGCGCACGCCCGCCGGTTTCGACGCCTTCGGGACCACCAGTATCCGCGTGCGGATCGCGTTCATCAACGCCTACCGCTTCTCCCAGAACACCGAGGAGCGGTGGGAGAACGGCACCTGGACGCAGTACCGCAGCACCGGCGCCGAGAACGGCAACGGCTATGAGGTGCAGGCACGCAACACGCCGCAGGGGGCGCTGTTGCAGGGGCGCCCGGTGCGGGCACGGGACCTGATGCCCGCCAGTTTCTGGACGCCGCGGGTACTCGACAGCGGCAGCGTGATCGACCCGGTGAAGGGGACCGTGGTCAGTCAGTCGGTTCAGCCGCGCGGGCGCGATTCCCTGACCCTCGGCGGGCAACGGGTCGCTGCGACGGCCTATGCCGTCGATAACTTTCTCGGGGGCACGATCTGGTATTCCCCCGAGGGGCGGTGGCTGGCGGCGACCTTCGACCGGCGCGGCCATGCGGTGGAGTACATCCGCACGGCCTGACCGGAACCGACATCAATCCTCGCGCAGCCAGTGGGTGGCGCGGGCGATGAGGTCGGGGTAGTCGGGCACCTCCGCGGGACCGATCAGCGGCAGGCGCGTGGCCGCCACGGCGTCGGCGACGGACGCGTGATCGATCGGCCTGCCCGCTTTGCGGGCGTGGCGGGCGATCACCATCTCCTGCCCCCAGAAATAGACCCGCCGCGCTCCGGTGTTGGCCTGCATGCGCCGCACCTGCTCCACCCGCTCGTCGCCGTTCAGCGGCAGCCAGATGTCGGCCAGCAGCGTCTCGGCCGGGGCGTCGGGCACGTACTCCATGGCGTCGCCCGCCACCACCGTGACCTTGGCCCGTTCGGCTTCGGGAAGCTGCTCGATGATGCCCTGGGCGGCGATCATGGAGCGCACCTCGTCATCCATCTCGACCACGGTGACGCGGTCCACCGCCGGGTTGACCGCGGCGTTGACCGTTGCCCACCCCATACCCAGCCCCATGACGACGGTGTGGCCCGAGGCGAACCGGCAGCCGATCTCCTGGCTTTCGATCTCCATGGGGGTGATGGACATCCAGGTCCGGCGGGCGCCCCGATCGTCGGTCCGCGTCAGCACGGCCATATCGGTGATCATCATCGGACCGCTCCAGTACCCGCGGCTGAGTAGGTATGGAACCACCTGAAGGCGCCAGCGCTCGCCGGCCATCGCCCGGTAGGTGGGGCGGAAACCGGCCTTGTCGAAGCGCCCGAGCACCTCTTCCAGCGTTCCGGCGATCTGCGCGTCCGTCATGGGACTCCCTTCTCTGAAGCGGCGGCCGGAGTGTCTGCCGGACACGCAACGGATGCAAGGGGAAGTGGATGGGCCGCCGCTGGTCCCGTTGCCGCTGCCGTGGTCCGCTGGTACCATGGCGGTGACGACGCATCGTGGACTGCTGCCAGAGGAGGCGGGCGATGATCGGGGGCGTCACCTCCGGGTCGACGTTCCGGCCGATTCCCCTGCGGACCAGCCGGGCCGAAGGCGTGACGGCGGCCGACGCCGCACCGGAAGAGGCGGTCGCGTCCGCGGCGCGGGGATTCCCCGGTTCCGGCGCCGAACGTTCCCCCGAAGAACAGGACGTGATCCGCAAGCTGCAGAAGGCGGATACGGATGTGCGCCGGCACGAGGCGGCGCACCAGTCGGCCGGTGGGCCGTACGCGGGGGCCGCCTCCTTCACGTTCCAGAAGGGGCCGGACGGCCGTGCCTACGCGGTGGCCGGCGAGGTGTCCATCGACATCAGCCGCGAATCGACGCCGGCCGCCACCGTGACCAAGATGGAGACGGTCAAGCGGGCGGCCCTGGCGCCCGCCGACCCGTCGCCCCAGGACCTCCGCGTCGCCGCGCAGGCCGACGCCATCAAGGCGCAGGCCAAAGCGGAGATGCGCAAGGACGGTGAGGACGCCGGGGCCGAGGGCGGCACGGGCGGCGCTGCGTCCGAAGCGTCCGGTGCACCCTCGTCCGCGCTGGCCGCCCGCGCCGCCGCCGCCTACCGCACCGCGGCGGCTTCGGGCGGCGGGCGCACGGCGGCGGCGGCGATCATCGCCTGATCGTCACCGGCGTGCCGGCGTCGATCCGTCCAGGGTGAGGAGCGGACCGTACAGGTCCGGCCGGCGGTCGCGGAACACGCCCCAGGAGGCGCGTTGCGCGGCCAGGGCGTCCAGATCGAAGGTGGCGGTCAGCACCGCCTCGCCCTCGCGACCGGCGGCGGCCACCAGTTCGCCCTGCGGCCCGGCGATGAAGGACGAGCCGTAGAAGGTGATCCCGCAGGTCTCTCCCTCCTCGCGGCCGAAGCGGTTGGACGCCACCAGCGGCATCAGGTTGGCGCCGGCGTGTCCCTGCATGACGCGCGTCCAGTGGCCCTGACTGTCGATCCCGGCGTCCTGCGGCTCCGAGCCGATGGCGGTGGGGTAGAGCAACACCTCCGCCCCCTGAAGCGCGAGAATCCGCGCGGTCTCGGGAAACCACTGGTCCCAGCACACCGCGGCGCCGATGGTGGCGTAGCGCGTCCTGTAGACCCGGAAACCGGTGTCGCCGGGGTTGAAGTAGTACTTCTCCTGGTAACCGGGGCCGTCGGGGATGTGGGACTTGCGATAGACGCCGAGCATCGCGCCGTCGGCATCGATGATCGCCAGGGAGTTGTAGTAGGCGGTGTTGGCGCGTTCGAAGAAGCTGACGGGGATGACCACCTCCAGCTCCCGGGCCAGCCGGCTCATGCGCTCGATGACGGGATGGCCGTCGGCGGGGGCGGCGAGGGCGAACAGGTCTTGCTTCTGGTCCTTGCAGAAATAGGGCGTCTCGAACAGTTCCTGCGGCAGGATGATGCGCGCACCCTGCGCCGCGGCCGCGCGCACCAGCGCCTCGATCCGGTCGACGTTGGCGGCCCGATCCCACGTGCAGAAGGTCTGGGTGGCGGCGACGGTGACGGTCCTCATGGGATAAGCGCTCCTCTCTGGTCGGTCGTGGCGCTGCGGTCGCAGGCTATGTGATACGGCCGGAAAATGCTCACTTCCATCAGTTTCCGGCCGGCGCAGGCAAGCGCGCTCCCGGCGAAGCGGTGCCTGCTCCGCATTCGGGTATAAATTTAATAGTAACTATAACTATCCACCAGCGTTTGCCGGGAAAACATACCCGGATATGGACGTGCACCGTGTGTAGATCGATGACGGAAAGGCAAGGATCAGGGCACCGCAGCGGATCTCAAATACTTTGTTTGCGGATAGTTGAACATATTGTCGCATGCGATTGCAAAGGCCGACAAATTTTATTTGTCAGTCCGCTACCATCTAGATATGATCCGGGAAATAGCCAAACAAGCATGGAGCCGGCCGGGATGCCGCGCCGGCCGATCACCGAACGGTTGCCGAAAGATCGTTTCGATGCATGCATGTTTCAAGAGGCGGACGGAGAATGTCGATTTGATGAAGGGGTGTGACAACAGGGCTGACGTCGATGCCGGGGAAACTCTTTCGTTTGTGATTCGCGACGTTCATCGTTCCTTTTCGCGCGCGTTGCAGGCCAGGGCCGGCGGGCATGGCGTCAGCATGGCGCAATGGTACTTCCTGCGCGCCCTATGGGAGGAAGACGGGCTGACCCAGCGGGAGCTGAGCCAGCGGGTCGGCATGATGGAACCGACCACCGTCGCCGCGGTCAACGCGATGGAGCGGCGGGGCTTCGTCCGGCGCGTGCGCAACGAGTATGATCGGCGCAAGGTCAACATCCACCTGACGGCCAAGGGACGGTCTCTGCGCCCGGCGCTGACCGTGGCCGCTGCCGAACTGAACGGCCATGCCGTGGCCGGAATCGACCCGGTGGAGGTGGAGCGCGCGGTCGGCGTGCTGAACCGCGTCGTCGCCAACCTGGCCTCCCTGTCGGATTCGGGGGCGGCCGAGTCGCCGCTCGAAGACCGTGCGGGCGACGAGCCGATCTGAAGCGCCGGCCGGCTTCAGACCAGGCGGCCGCGCGTGCGCAGGACCAGGGCCAGGAAGAAGGGCGCGCCGACCAGCGCCGTGGCGACGCCCAGCTTGAGTTCGCCCGACGGCCCCGGCAGGCGGACCGCCACGTCGGCGGCCAGGGTCAGCGCGGCACCGCCCAGCGCGCTCGGCAACAGCAGCCGGCCCGGCTGCCAGCCCACCAGCGGGCGCAGCAGGTGCGGCACTACCAGCCCGACGAATCCGATGGTGCCGCTGACCGCCACCGCCGCCCCCACGGCCAGCGCGGTGCCGAGGATGACGCGCAGCCGCGCCCCCCGCAGGTCGACCCCCATGGAGCGCGCGGTCAGTTCCCCCAGGCTCAGGGCGTCGAGTGCCCGGCCGGTGGAGCCCAGCAGCAGCCAACCCGCGGCCATGAACGGAAAGGCGATGGCCACGTGTTGCAGGCTGCGGTCGCTGAGCGAGCCCAGCAGCCAAAACACGATCTCCGCCAGCGCGAAGGGGTTGGGCGACAGGCTGAGCGCCAGGGAGGTCATTGCGCCGGCCAGGCTGGACAGGGCGATGCCGGCCAGCACCAGCGTCAGCACCCCGGCCGTCCGCCCGGCCAGGGCGTAGAGCAGGGCCACGGCCAGCAGCGCCCCGGCGATGCCGCCGATCGGCAGGGCCAGGGGGACCGTCTGCGCCCAGCCGCCGTAGAAGGCCACGACCGCCCCCAGCGCGGCGAACGGCGAGACGCCGACCACCCCCGGCTCGGCCAGCGGATTGCGCAGCAGCCCCTGCAACGCCGCCCCCGCCAGCCCCAGGGTGGCCCCGACGCCGACCCCCAGCAGGGCGCGGGGCAGGCGGATCTCGGCCAGGATCACCGCCGCTGTGGTGTCGGCACCGGCCCAGAGGTCGGCCAGCGCGGTGGCCGGGGACACCGCGGCGGGGCCCACGCTCAGCGACAGGGCGAACAGCAGGACGACCGCCGCCGCCAGCGCCGCCACCATCAGGCGTTCCCGCGCCATCATGGCGCCGCCGCGGCCTGCCGCAGCAGGCGCACCGCCTCGGCCGTGAAGGGGGCGCCGCAGGACAGCAGCGGCGGCGGGATGTCCACCCGCCGCCCCACGGCACCCGACCGCGCCAGCGCCGGGTGCATCAGCAGGGCCTGGCGCAGGGACGGCCGGTCGGGCATGGCCGTCTCGGCGATCAGCAGGTCGGGGCGCCCGGCCACCACCGTCTCCAGCGCCAGATAGCCGTACCCGGTGAGGCCGCTGCGGGTCGCCAGATTGTCGAGCCCGGCGGCGTCCAGCACGGCGTCCGGCAGGGTGCCCGCCCCGGCCGTGAAGCCGCCGGCCTGCAGCGTCACCGCCACCGGCCGCCGGCCGCGGGGTCCGGCGTCGACCCCTTCCGCCCCTTCCGACAGGGTGCGGTCCATGGCAGCCAGCAGGTCCTCCGCCCGCGGCTCCGCCCCCAGCGCCTGCGCGACCCGGCGGACCTGGTCGCGGATCGCCGCGAAGTCGCGGGGAATGTCGAGGAGGAGCACCGGCACCCCCTTGGCACGCAGCAGCGCCACGGCGGGCTTGGCCGTGTAGCGGCCGGCCATCACCAGATCGGGGCGCAGGGGCAGCACCTCTTCCGCCGTCCCGGCGGTGCGGGGAATGCCGGCCACCCGGTCGGCCACATAGGACAAAGATGGGGAATCGGCCAGCTCGGACAGAGCCGCGATGCGCTCCCGCTCCACCAGCAGGACGACGAGCTGGTCGGCGCACAGATTCAGCGACACGATGCGCTGTGGTGCCGCCTCCGGCGCGGCGGCGGATGCCGCACCCGCCCACAGGGCGATCCATAGGACCGCCGCCGGAACGGCGATGCGAAAGGCGGCGAAGCACGCCATGGGCCGATGGCACTCCCGATGGAACCGGCGCTTGCGGCGGCGCGGAGCGGACAGTACGGGACGGCCGCGCACCCTGGCAAGCGGTGCCGCATCCCTCTATGCTGCACCGCCGCAGGCGGGCGTGGCGGGATCAGGCAAAGGGGGCGGGCAATGCGCATCGGGCTGACGGGCAGCGCCGGCACCGGCAAGACCACGCTGGCGCTCACCATGGCCGGGACGCTCGGCGTTCCCGTTCTGCACGAACGCATGCGCGAGCGCCTGCGGGCCGGCTTCAGCCTGCACGCCCTGACCCGCGCCGAACACCGGGCCCTGCTGCGCGACGACGCGGAGGATCTGGAGGCCCGCGCCGCCGCCGCCCCCGCCGGCTTCGTCGCCGACCGCACGCCTCTGGACTTCCTGGCGTTCTGGCTGTGCAACGGCTACGCCGCCGACGACCCCGCCGGCACCGACGCCTTCGCCGCGCAGGCGCGCGCCGCCGTGGCCGCCTGGGATCTCATCGTCGTTCTGCCCTGGGGGAGCCTGCCTCTGGAGGATGACGGAATACGCTACGCCAACCCCTGGCACCAGCTCCACGCCCAAACGGTGATCGAGGGGCTGTGCCGCCGCTGGGTGGCGGCGGACCGCCTGGCCTTCCTGCCCGACACCGTGCGCGAGCCCGACGGCCGCTGCGCCTGGGTGCTGCGCCGGGCGCAGGCGCGGTAGGCGGATCAATCGTCCGGATCGGGCGGCGGCGGCAGGCTGGCGCCGGTGAGGTTGGCGCCGGCGAATCGCGTGTCGCGGATGTTCGCGTCGGTCAGCACGGCGCCGGACAGGTCGGCCCCGGAGAAGTCCGCACCCGCCAGGTTGGCCCCGCGCAGATTGGCGCGCACCAGCGACGCGCCGGCGAAACGGCAGCCCGTCAGGTTGGCGGCCCATAACCGGCCGGTGGGTTTGCCGTCCGGCCCCTTGATGTCGACCCAGCCGAGGCCGGCGCCGTCCAGCCGGGCGCCGGAGAGGTCGGCGCCGCGCAGGCTGGCCCCGTCGAGGATGGCGCCGGTGAAATCGGCGTCGCGCAGATCGGCCTCCGCCATCTCGCACATGATCAGCAGGCTGTCGCGCATCTTGGCGCCGACGAGCTGCACCCCCCGCAGGGAGGCACCGCTGAGGTTCACCCCGTGCAGGTCGATATGGGACATGTCGGCGCCGTTCAGTTCGGCCCGCCCGCCCATGGCGCCGTTGGTGTTGATCCAGGTGTAGTGGCTGTGCAGGGCATCCTGGATGCGGGTCGAGAAATTCTCGGCGGAGCGGGCGAGGTTGGCGCCGGTGGTGTCGGCGCCGGCCAGGTCCACGCCCTCCAGCTTGGCGCCGTGCAGGTCGGCGTTGCGCAGGTTGGCGCCGGCCAGCACCGCGCCGGTCAGATTCGCGTCGCGCAGGACCGCGCCTTGCAGGTTCACGCCCGACAGGTTGCAGCCCCGGAGGTCGGCCCGCACCAGGTTGCAGTTCTTCATGGCCGCGCGCATCAGTGTCGCACCGGTCAGCAGCGCCCCTTCACAGTCGGCGCCGTTCATCGACACGTCGGTCAGGTCGGCGCCGGCCAGGTTGGCGTTGGCCAGGGACGCGTCGTCGAAGTCGCTGCCCGTCAGGTCGGAGCGCACGAAGTCGAGCCCGCTGCCGCCCTGGTTGCCGCCGTACAGCAGGGCGCCGCCGCGCAGGTCCGCCTCTTTCAGGATGGCGCGCTTCAGCTTGGCCCCGCGCATGCGCGCACCGCGCAGATCCGCCCGGTAGAGGTTGCAGCCGGACAGGTCGGCCTTGGTCAGGTGGGCGGCGAACAGGTCGGCGTGGCTGAGGTCGGCGTTGGTGAAGTCGCAATGGGCCAGCTTGGCGCCCGACAGCTTGCCCGACGTGAGGTTGACGCCGGAGAGGTTCGCCCCCTCCAGATTGGCCATGGTCAGGTTGGCGCGGCTTCCGCCCTGCCTGTTCTTCAGCCAGCGCTCGTGCTTTTCCAGCACGGCGACCAATTCATGCGGCGTCATGCATCCCGCCCGGCCCCGATTCCCGTCCCGTGCGGGGCACGGGGCGATTCTTCCACCCGCCCCGTGCGGGGCACGGGGCGATCCTTCCAATGGTGGACTAGTTTCTTAAAACAATCTGCTTTAATCGTTAAGGCGTTTCCCGGCGGCAGGGCTGAAGACGAGGAGCAGGGGATGACTGGCGGTCACACCGTGGTGGCGTTCGACGCCGAAATGCGACGCCTTCATGGCACGGTCGAACGCATGGGACGCCTGGCGGAAGAGCAGCTGGCCACGGCCCTGCGCGCCATCGCCGGCGTCGATGCCGACCTGGCGGCGGAGGTGATCCGGCGCGATCCGGAGATCGACCGCATGGAGGCGGAGGTCGAAAGCCTGGCGATCCGCCTGCTGGCCCTGCGCCAGCCCATGGCCCGCGACCTGCGTGAGATCGTCGCGGCGTTCAAGGTTGCATCCAACATCGAGCGGATCGGCGATTTCGCCGCCTCGGTGGCCAAGCGGACGGTGACGCTGAGCGGGCTGCCGGGCGCCGCCCCGGTGCAGTCGCTGGCCCCCATCGGCGAGATGGTGGTGGCCATGGTCCGCGATGTGGTCACGGCGTATGTGGACCAGGACGCGACCCTGGCCCTGGACGTGCGCAACCGCGACACCCGTGTCGACCACGCCTACACGGCCCTGTTCCGCGAGTTCCTCACCTACATGATGGAATCGCCGCAGCACATCACCGGCTGTACCCATCTGCTGTTCGTCGCCAAGTCGATCGAGCGCATCGGCGACCACGCCACCAACGTGGCGGAGAACGTGTGTTTCCTGGTGCAGGGCCATGCCCCGGCCGACGAGCGCGACAAGGACGACCGCAGCAGCTTCGTCATGCCGGAGCCGCCCGACACGACCCCCTGAAAAGGCGGGGAACCGCCGGGCGCGACGCCGGTTCTCCTCCCGTGAAGGTGCAGACGGGATGGTCGTTCCATGATCGCGCAACTGTTCGAATCCGACCACCTCGCGGGGCAGGAGGTGTTCAGCGTCGTCGGCAACGCCACTCAACCCGCCTGGGACGAGCGGGCCGGAGAGATGAGCGGCCTGGCGGAGCTGTGGCGGGCCCACGGCGCCATGCTGGACCGGGTCGTGGTGCCGGCCCTTCACCGCTGCGGCGTCGCCGCCGCCGACCTGGAGGAGGTGGGTGCGCTCCAGCGCCGGGTGGCGGAGTTGGCCGGTGACCTGGCGGCGCGCGCCGGTCGCGGCGGCGACGCCGGCTGGATCACCGATTTCGAACGGCTGAAAAGCCTGTTCGATGCCCAGTGCCTGCACGAGAGCAGCGGGCTGATGACCCTGATCGCCGGGCGGCTGCCCCCCGACGCCATCGCCGAGGCCACTCGTGCCGCCCGCGCCCTGCGCGGCCTGGCACCCCGGGCCGATGCGGCGGGCGTGGGGGTGGGGGCCGGGGAGGCCGGGCAGCACCGTTCCTGAAACGGGGCGGCGCCCCCGGTGCTCAGGGCGCCGCCGCCTTCTCCGCGTCGATCAGATCGACGATCCGCTTCAGCGCCGCGGCGTCCAGCGGGCTGTCCATGTCCAGGTCGTTGGCGAACTTGCGGATCTGGCCGATGGCGCGGCGCTTGGCGATGCGGGCGGCATCACCGTCGCGTTCCGGCTCCACGAACGGGCCCTTGTAGAAGGACCCGCGGAAGCTCCACTGCCGTTTGCCGTCCGCTCGCCATTCCGAGCCGTCCGACAGCTCCATGCGGCGGCCGTCGTGGGTGAACCGGGCGACCGTCGCCAGCGCCTGCGGGCCGCCCTGGGAGGTGTGCACGGTAACGCGGTCGCCGACCTTGAATTCGCTCATTCGGCAAACAGCCCTTCGGGATTTGGGGGTGGCGGGGAACATGGCGCAAGCCGGGGCGAACGTCCAGTAAAGGGCACCGCCGACAGGCGGTGCGCGATGCACCATGCGAAAGGAGGTCCCATGCCGGCCATACCGCGGGACGACCGTCCGGACAGCACGTGGGCGCTGCTGTCCGAGGGCTATCCCTTCATCATGAACCGCTGCCGCCGCTTCGGCTCGGACCTGTTCACGGCGCGGCTGATGTTCACCCCCGCCATCTGCATGTCCGGACCGGAGGCCGCACGGGTCTTCTACGAGCCCGGGCGCTTCACCCGCAACGGTGCCCTCCCGACCACTGCCCTGCGGGCGCTCCAGGACAAGGGCAGCGTGCAGACTCTGGACGGAGACGCGCACCGCCGGCGCAAAGCCATGTTCATGGAACTGATGACACCCCCGGCCATCGCCCGGCTGCAGGATCTGGTGGCCGCGGAGTGGGCCGCCGCGGCGGAGCGCTGGCACGGGGCGCCCAACGGCGTGGTTCTTCTGGCGGAGGCGCGGGGTGTCCTGTGCCGCGCCGCCGGCCGCTGGATCGGGCTGCCCCTGACCGACGCGGAAGCCGACCGCCGCACGGCGGAGATCGGCGCCATGATCGACGGCGCCGCCTCGGTCGGGCCGCGCAACTGGCGGGCCCTGTGGCTGCGCCGGCGCACCGAGCGGTGGCTGCGCGCCGTGGTCGCCGAGGTCCGCGCCGGTCGCCGGGCGGCGGAGCCGGACGGCGCGCTGGCCGTCGTCGCCGCGTACCGGGAGCCCGACGGCCGCCCGTTGGACCTGCCGGTGGCGGCGGTGGAGCTGCTCAACGTCCTGCGGCCCATCGTGGCGGTGGCCCGCTTCATCGTCTTCGCCGCCCTGGCGCTGCACGAACACCCGCACTGGCGGGACCGCATCCGCGACGGCGACGGCGACGGCGACAGCGACGCGACCGAGTGGTTCGTCCAGGAGGTGCGCCGGCTGGCTCCCTTCTTCCCCATGGTCGGCGGACGGGTGCGCGAGCCGTTCGCATGGCACGGCCATGACTTCGCCCCCGGGACGTGGGTGCTGCTGGACCTCTTCGGCACCAACCGCGACCCCCGCGCCTGGGAGGACCCGGAGGCGTTCCGGCCCGAGCGGTTCCGCGATCGCGCCATCAGCGCCTACGAGATGATTCCCCAGGGCGGCGGCGGCTTCGAAACCGGCCACCGCTGCCCCGGTGAATGGATCACCATCGCGCTGATGAAGACGTCGGTGCGCGTGCTGGCCGCCGGGCTGGACTACCGTGTGCCCGACCAGGACCTCAGCGTCGACCTCACCCGCATGCCCGCGGCGCCGCGCAGCCGCTTCATCATCGCCGATGTCCGCCGCCGGCTTACGGTGTGACGGCGATATCGGTGCGCAGGATCACCAGGTCGAAGTCGCCGATCCGCACGTCCAGGCGCAGCGACCAGGTGCCGGGAAGGGGCAATGTCAGGTCGGCGGTGTAGCCCCCGGCCTCCTGCCGGTCCAGCGGACGGGCCAGCGGCTCCACACCCGCCTCGGGCAGGGACAGGGCGGCGTCGACCGCGGCGGCGTCGACGGGGACGCCCGCGGCGTCGGTCAGGGTCACCCCCAGCCGGTTGGGGCCGACACGACCGGGGTGCATGCGCACCGCGGCCGTGACGCCCTGCGCCGTCGCCGTCAATGCAACGCCGGCGGGTGCCGCGGCCTCCGTCGCCCGCGGCGGCTCCGTCTGGGTGAGCCAGCCGGTGGCGGCGAGGATGCCGGCGACCAGCGCCAGTTCCGCCGCGATGCTGCGGCGCAGGGCGCCGGCCCCGGCTCCGGGGGGCCGGGTGAGCCGCGGCGTCAGGACGACCCGATTGAGCACCGCCAGGGTCAGCAGCACCGCGACGAGGCCGACCTTGACCAGCCAGACCCCGCCATAGCCGGTGCCGGGAAAGGCGGCGATGGCGCCGGCCTGCATGACCGTCAGCGCCGCGCCCGCCGCCACCAGAACCCCGACCGCGCCGACCGCCAGGGCGGAGAACCGCCCCACGACCGCCGCGTCCGCGGGAAGCCGCGCCAGCGCCATCGCCAGGGGCGGGAGCGCGCCCACCCAGAACGCCGCCGCCGCGGTGTGCAGGAGGATCGCCGGAACCGCCGCCCACGCCGGCGGTGCGGAGGCGGCGTGGCCGGTCATGGCGAAGGCGGCGACGCACAGGCCGGCACCGCCGGCCAGGGCCGCGGCGGCGCGGTCCGGTCGGATGGCGCCGGCCGCGATCGCCGCCAGTCCGGCCAGGGTCACCGCCAGACTGCGGGCCGGCGGCCCAGCCAACACGGCGCGCCAGACCTCCGGGCCGCCGAGACGGACGCCATGGAGGATCAGCGCGGCGACTCCGGCCACCGCCGCCACCGCCGCGGCGGCGAGCAGGACCGGCGCCACCCGGCCGGCCAGGGGATGACTGCGCCCCGGCACGAGCAGCACGAACAGGGCGCCGCCCGCCGCCGCCAGCACGCCGCCGACGTGGAAGGCGCGCAGCACCGCGGCGAGCGGGCGCAGCGGTGCCGCCTCCGCGGCGCCCGCCGGGGTGACCGGTGCGGTGCCGATGCCGAAGGCCAGGGACCCGCCCACCGGGTGGCCATCGGCCGACGTCACCCGGTAGCTGACCAGATAGCCGCCGTCCGCGGCGCCGGCGGGCAGGGCGAACCGCACCACCGTGCCGTCCGGTCCCGGCTCCGCGGTTCCGGGCAGCGGTTGGCCGTCCGGCGCGATGACCCGCAGGGCGATGAGATGCACGGGTTCGTTGAAGCGCAGCGTGACCGCCGCCGGCGGGGCCGTCAGCACGGCTCCGTCGGCGGGGATCGCCTCGACCGGCACGGCGTGCGCCCGTGCGCCGGCGCACAGGGCCAGCAGCAGGGCACACGCCAGGGCGAGGCGCAGCGGCAGGGATGCCACGGCGCCCCTGCGGGTCAGGGCTTGGGCATCAGCACGACGGCGGGGGCCGGCTCGTCATGGTCGGCCGCCGTCTTCCCCGGTTCGGGAATGGCGATCCAGCGGTGGGCGCCGGTTTCGCAGTCCTGGACCACGGGGAAATGGATGGCGGTGCCGGGAGCCCCGTCGGGCAGGCGGGCGCGGAACACGAACTCGTCATACCAGGCGTCGGGCAGCGGGCCGCCGGTCCAGGTGATCTCGGTGATCCCCCGGGTGACCGTGCGGCCGTGTTCCGTGTAGCTGCCGGAATAGGGGCCTTCGGTGGTCTGCAGCGTCCAGCCGGGCTTGGGCATCGGCTTGACGGCGATGACGCCCTCGGGGATGCGGACGCGGATGGCTGTGGTGGGTGACCCCTTGCAGCCATGGCCGACTCGCAGGACGGCCTTGTAGGTGCTGCCGGCCGGAGCCTTGGCGGTTTCCAGGGTGACGTGGGCGTGCGCGGCGGCGGATGCCGCGATCAGGGCGGCGGCAACGGCGGCCGCAGCGGACAGGCGCATGTTCGGCGCTCCGATGAACGGGTAGGACCGGGCGCGGGCAGGAAGCCCGCGCCATGGAAAAGGGGTGGTCAAACCGTGATCGGTGGAGCGCGCGAGCGGTAGGCGGCCGGCCGGACGGTGGCGCGGATGCTCTGCGCGACGGCTGCGACCGATTCCGACCGTGCCGACGGCAGCGGCGCGGCGACGGCGTCGGGCGGCAGCAGCAGCGACCCGGCGGCGGCCTGGCAGATCAGGCAGCGGGCATGGCCGGCGTGGTCGCGATCCTCGCCGTGCCCCGGTGCCCCGGCGTCGGGAACGGCATCGGGGTGGGCGGTGCAGATCGACGCGGCGTCGAACCCGGCGGGGCCGGCGTGGCCAACCGCCATCCGCAGGGCCAGCGGGCCGACCAGAACGGCCTGCAGCACCAGCGCCAGGACCGCCAGCCAGGCGACCGGACGCGTGGCGCACGGGGTGCGCGGCGGGCGGGTCGGTCGTCCGGACGGGGTGGCCATGGCGCCACCTTAGCCGTGAATGCGACCTGTTCGCAACGTGCCGCCGTTCCGCGCTGCGGAATTCCGCCGGGGATCAGGCGGCGCCGGTGCGCGAGCGGCCGAAGACGACCGCCGTCGCCGCGGCGAGACCGGCGGCCAGATAGATCGCCCCCATGGGCACCCACATGATCAGCCCGGCCAGTTGCTGGTCCTCCAGCGGCGTCAGGCCCCAGGCGGCGGTGCGGTCGGCGAAGACCGGGTACCAGGGGCTGGGCGCGAAGGTGAGCAGGGCGCCCAGCACCCCGGTCTGAATCAGCGCGCAGAGGATGGCGATCACCGCCGCACCGGGCGCCGCGGCGCCGGCGTCCGGCCGCACGGCACCACCGATGGCCGCGTACCAGAACAGCGCGCTGACCGCCAGCAGGCCGAACACCAGCAGCACATGGGCGGTCGCCCCGTCCAGCGCCCCCTGGTAGACCACCGGCGCGTGCGCGCCCCAGATGGCCACGGCGTACAGGGCGCCGGCGGCCAGCGGCCCGCAACGGGGCAGCCGCCGGTGCGCCGGCAAGGCCAGCAGCGCGCCGATGACCAGCAGAGGCGGCGCCAGGGCCACCAGAATGACGTGCTGCACCATGTGCGCCCACGCCAGCGCCGCTGCCATGCGGCACAGCGGCGACACCAGCGCGAGCGCCACGAGCGTCCAGCCCGTCAGAAAACACGCCGGGCCCGCGGCGGAGCCGCGCCCGCTCTGCCCGTGCCCGCGGACCAGCACCCCGAGGTAGGCGGCGAGCATCAGCACCAGCGGACCGACGACCGCGGGGGCGAAGCTCCACGCCTGCCATAGGGTCTGCGGGGTCACCGCCGGGCGGGTGGCCAGACACAGCGACAGCAGCGCGAAATCGTCGGGGGGCAGCATGGTGTCGGTACTCCCTGGCCGGAAAGGGGCCTGCCGGGCGCGGCGCCGCCCGCACCGGTGCAACGGCGCACGCCGTGATCGGTTCCGCCGTCCGGTGCAGCTTGCCCCCCGCGGGTTGTCGGGGATAAAAGCGATCCGGCCGGTCCGACAGGCCGGCGGCGGGGCAGGGCGCGGGGGAACGGTCCGGGATGGCGGTTGACACGACGCTGGCGCGCCGCGCCTCGCTGGTGATCGCGGCGACCGTCTGCCTGGCGGTGGTCCTCACCCTGGTGCTCGCTTACTACAAATTCCAGCGGACCCTGATCGAGGTCGCCACCTCCCGCCTGACGGTGGTGGTGGAGGAGGTCCGCCGCAAGACCGAGTACGGCCTGACGCTGGGTCTCGACCTGGCCGAGCTGGAGGATGCCCGCGCCCTGCTGGACCGTGCCGCGGCCACCGCGCCGGAGGTGGTGGGGCTGGTCATCGTCGCCGAAGACGGCAGCGTGCTGTTCGCCACGGACGACGGGCGCAGCGAAACGCAGGCTGCGGCGGGCGGCGGCCCATCGGTCACCATCGACGGGGACTCCGCCCGCCTGTCCGCGGACATCCGCAACAGCTTCGGCCAGGTGGTCGGGGCCGTCGTTCTGCACGCCACGCTCGCCACCCTGCGCGCCGAGGTAGCCGGCGTGCGCGACCGGCTGGTGCAGGTCGGGCTGGGCCTGCTGGCCCTGGGGGGACTGGTGACGCTGGTGGCGGTGCGGGTCCTGCTGGGGCGGGCGCGGTTCGACGGTGTGGAGGGGCAGGGTGAACGCCTCGCCGCCGCCGTGCGCGAGGCGGAGGAGTCGATGGACGAGGCCGAGCGCCTGCTCGACCGGGCGCAGCGGTCATGAACGCACGGACGCGCGATCCGGTCCGGGCGCTGGTCTACCGCCTGACGGTGGCGACGCTGGCGGTGCTGCTGGTGATGGCGGGGCTCGCCTCGTGGGCGGCGCTCGACCGGTTCGAGCGGGTGTTCGCGCCGGAACTGGAGCGCAAGGCGCACACCGTGGGCGAGGTCCTGGCGGCCCAGATCAACCGGGCGCTGGGCTTCGGCATCCCGCTGGACCGGCTGCCCGGCATCCATGACGCGCTGGAGGCCGAGATCGGCGCCCACGCGGACATCGCCTACGCCGCGGTGACCGACGCTGACGGCCGGGTCATCGCCGCCGCCGGCCGCCCCGCCGCGGTGGGCGACCGACTGTCCGCCACCGCCGGGTCGGAGGTGTATCCCGGATTTGTCGACGTGGCGGTACCGCTGGGCGACGCGGACGGGACGGCGGAGGCGCGGCTGCACGTGGGCGTCGACCGGGCGTACCTGGCCAAGGCATCGGTCGACCTGATGCTGGACGTGCTGTCGGTGCTGCTCGTCTCGGTGCTGCTGACGTTCGAGGTGCTGCTGGTGGTGGTCAATCTGGCCATGCGCCGCACCACCGCCCGCCTGCGCCTGATCGAACTGGCGGAGGCCGGGGATTTCCGCGGCGATCCGGCGGTGGCGTTGCGGGCGCACGCGGCGATCCTGGCCGGGGTCAACGCACGCTTCGCCGAACTGTCGCGCCGGGCCGCGGCGGCCGGCGGCCGGGCCGCGGCGGAGGCGGCGGAGCGGCTGCACGCGCTGGGCCGGCGCTTCGTGTTCCGCACCCCCGGCACGCCGCCGGTGCCGTCCGCCAACCTCGTCTATCTCCGCCTGCCCGTCTTCCTGTTCTGCCTGTCGGAGGAGCTGTCGCGCCCCTTCCTGCCGGCGTACGCCCGCAGCTTCGCCTCGTCCGCGCCGTGGCTGACGCCCGACATGGTGGTCGGGCTGCCGATCACCCTGTTCATGCTGGTGTGGGCCCTGTCGCAGCCCAGCGGGGCCGCCTGGTCGGAACGGTGGGGGCGGCGGCGCGCCTTCGTGGCGGGCGCGCTGCTCGGCTCCGTCAGTCTGGCCATGACCGCCTTCGCGGCCACCCTGTGGGACCTGCTGCTGTGGCGCTGCCTGACCGCGCTCGGCTACGGGCTGGTGCTGATCACCGCCCAGGGCATCGTCATCGACCGCACCACCCGCGACAACCGCGCCATGGGCATGGCCATGTTCATCGGCGGGCTGTTGGCCGCGGGGGTGTGCGGGCCGCTGACCGGCGGCATCATCGCCGATCAGGTCGGCCCGCGCGCCACCTTCCTGGTGGGGGCGGCGCTGGCGCTGGTGTCGGGAATCGCCATCGTCGCGGCGTTCGGACGTACGGAGCGTACGCCCGAAGCGGCACCCGTACGCCTGTCCCTGGTCGGCTCCGCCGCGGTGCTGGCGCGCACGCCCCGCTTCGCCATCCTGATGCTGCTGAGCGCCATCCCCACGAAGATCGCCGCCACCGGCGTCCTGTTCTGCCTGGTGCCGCTGATGCTGGCCGCCGACGGCGCCAGCAAGGCCGAGGTCGGGCGGGCGCAGATGATGTATTTCGTCGCCTTCATCCTGGTGTCGCCCCTGGCCGCAGCCCTGTCCGACCGCTGGCAGGCGCGGCGGGAGTTCGTCGCGCTGGGCGGGCTGGGCACGCTGCTCAGCGCGGTGCCGCTCCTGATGAGCCACGGGGCGTGGGCCGCGCCGGCCGCCGTCGCCCTGTTCGGCCTGTCGCAGGCGTTCATCGGCGCGCCGCAACTTACGCTGGTGTCGCAGGTGGCCCGCGACGCGGGTATCGCGGAGACCGCGGCCATCGGCTGGTTTCGCATGTTCGAACGCATGGGTGGCGCCATCGGACCTATGGTTGCCGTGGCGTTGTCCGTGCTGTACTCCTATCGCGAGGCCATGGTCGCCGTCAGCCTGCTGTGCGGCGCCGCAGCCGTGCTGTTCTGGCTGGCCTTCCGTCCCCGCCCGCCGCGACCGCATCCGCACGTCCAGGAGGCTTGAGAGCATGGCGCCCGCCCCCATGGCATCCCTCGATCGCCGCCGCGTGCTCAAGGCCGTGCTGGCCGGCGCAGCGGGCGCCGTGCCGCTGGGCGGTGCGCTGGCGGCGCCGGTGCCCGACCGAACCTACCGCATCTTCATGGTGCTGGGCCGCGGCGAGAGCGACAACGAGTTCGGCTTCAAGGACTATCTGGCCCGCCGCGGCCTCCGGGTGGAATACACGATCCGCAACGCCGGCGGCGATCCGGCGCGGCTGCCGGCCATCGTCGACGAGATCCGCGAGCAGCGCCCCGATCTCATCTATTCCTGGGGAACGCCGCAGACCCGTGGCCTGGTGGGTCCCTACGACGAGCCGGATCCCGGCCGCTACATCACCGACATCCCCGTCGTCTTCACCTTCGTCGCGGCGCCGCTCGACGCCCGCATCGTACCGGATCTGGCACGTCCCGGACGCAACGTCACCGGCACCGTCCACATCGCGCCGATTCCGGTGCAGATGAACACCATCCAGGCCTACCGGCCGATCCGCCGCCTGGGAGTCGTCTTCAATCCCGCCGAGCGCAACTCCGTCCTGACCGTCGAGGATCTGCGTGCCGAGGCGGCCGGGCGCGGCGTGGAGCTGCTGGAGGAGCCGGTGCCCCTGCTGGCCGAAGGCAAGCCGGACGCCGACGCGGTGCCCGGCCTGGTCGCCCGACTGGCCGACCGCGGGGCGGAGATGCTGTACATCGGCCCGGACACCTTCATCGCCTTCCACAACCGATCGGTTGTGGCGCGCACGGCGCTGGAGCGGCGCCTGCCCACCTTCTCGGTGACCGAACTGATCGTGCGCACCGACCGCGCCATGCTGGCGCTGGCCAGTTCCAGCTATGGCATCGGGCGCTTCACCGCCTATAAGGCCACGCAGATCCTGCTGGACGGCCTGTCGCCGGGAACGATCCCGGTGGAAACGCTCAAGCGCTTCTCGATCATCATCAACATGCCCGTGGTGCGGGAGCTGGAGTTCTATCCCCCCATCAGCCTGCTCAACTTCGCCGAGGTCATCGATTCATGATGGTTCCCGAGAGCGGGCTCCTCGCCGGTCTCAGCCGGCAGGCCGCCGCACGCGCGCTTGAATCGCTGGGACTGCTGGCCGACGGGCTGCCCGCCGGCCTCACCTGCCGGCTGCTCGGCCCCGGCGACGCCGATGCCATGCGGCGCCTGCGCGCCGACGTCATCGCCGGCCTGACCGACCCCGACCATTACCGTGTCGCCGGCGAGGTGGGCGATTTCGTCGCCGATCACCTCGGGCGCTGCGGCATGACCGCCGGCCTGTTCGCCGGGGGGGATCTGGTCGCCTACGGGTCGCTGGGCCTGCCGGGGCCGGGCGACGCCAACCGCGGCCGCGACCTGCCCCTTCCCGAGGCGGAGCTGCCCCTGGTCGCCCACATGGCGTCGTGCATGATCCGCGCCGACCACCGCGGCCTCGGCCTGCACCACCGGCTGATCGGCTGGCGGCTGGCGCTGGCCGACGGGCTGGGCCGGCGGCATGTGCTGACCACCGTGTCGCCGCGCAATCATCAGAGCTGGGCGCATCTCGCCGCCCATGGCATCCTGGCCAAGCGGGTGGTGATCGTCGCCGGCGGGCTGGCCCGCCTGCTGGTCCACCGCGACGGCGCGGCGGACCCGCTGCCCGATCCGCGGACGCTGGAACTCTGCGCGCCCGGCGATCTGGCCGCCGCCGACGGGCCGCCGGCGCGCGGCGGCTGGGTGTGGGCGCGCGGCCGGATCGACGATGCGGCGGGTACCCGCTACCTGGCCATCTGCGCGCGCCCGCGCGACGTTGGCGTCTAGGCGGGGAGGGGCGGCATGCCGGCCATCGGCTTCACCGGGCGTCTGGTCGCCGCCGTACTGGCCGGGGTGGTGCTGACCGCCGCCGGCACGGTGTGGCTGTGGACGCTGGAGCAGCGCCGCCTGGTCGGCGACGCGGTGGCCGGCCATGTGGGGTTCGTCCTCTACGAACTGAAGGGGGACCTGGAGGCGCGCCTCAACCTGGGGCTCGCCCTGGCCGATCTGCCGCTGGTGGACCCGCTGCTGCTCCAGGCCCGTGGCGAGTATCCGGACATCCGCTCCATCGCCGTGGCCGACGACACGGGCGTGATCGTCTTCGCCACCGATGCGGTCGAACTGGGGGAGCGGATGGCCGAACCGGTCCCCGCCGGCCCGGCACTGGCGACCGGACGCAGCGGCGACGAGCTGACCTACGGCCTGGGGCTGACCACCGCGTTCGAGACCCACGCCGGCGCCGTCGTCGCGCGCCTTCCGGCCGCGGTGGTGGACCGGCGGGTGCAGGACTATGCGCTGACCCTGGCGCTGGGTGGCGGTGCGGTCACCGGGGGCGTGGCGCTGCTGGCCCTGGTGGCCACCGTCGCCCTGGCCCGGCCGACCCGCCTGGCGGCGGAGACACTGGCCGATTCCCTGGCACCCGACACCGGACCGGCACCGACCACTGCCGACCCGCTGGGCCTGCCGGTGTCCGCCTTCGGGGCGGCGGTCGGGCAGCGGACCGCCACCCTCGACGCCGCCGGGCGTGAGGTCGCCCGGCTCGACGAGATGGCGTAAGGAACCGCCCATGACGCCACCGCACCGGACACCCTCATCACCCGCCGCGACGCTGGCCCGGCGGCTGCCCCTTCTGGGCGCCGCCGCGGCCGCCATCGCCGCGCTCGGCATATCGCTGCTGGCGGTGGCGGAGGCGGACCGTCATCTGACCGAGGCGCGCCTCGGCAAGGCGGCGGCGGTGGCCAGGGCGGTGGGCAACGACGTGGACCGGGCGCTCGGCTACGGCATCCCGCTGGACCGGATCGAGGGCATGGGCGCGTATCTGGATTCGGTGTCCGAACGCAATCCCGACATCCGCTTCCTGGCGGTGCTCGACGGCGGCGGGACGCTCCTCCACCGCGGCGGCGCCGGTGAGGAAGCGGCCGCCGTCATGGTCCGCGAGCCCCTCGACGGCGGCACCGGCGGCAGCGTGGTGGTGGCGGTGCAGCCGACCCGGGTGCCCGGCGATCTGCTGGACGGCCTGCCGAGGCTGCTGTGCGGGGGGCTGGCCCTGCTGCTGCTGGCCTGGCATCTGGCGGCGGCGGCGGCGGACCGGGCGGTGACCACGCCGCTGCGCCGGCTGGAGCGCGCATTGCGCGCCGCCGCCGCCGGCGATTTCTCGGCGCTGATCGGCGGGCGCCCGCGCGACGAGTTCGGGCGGGCCATGCTGGCCTACAACGCCGTGGTCTGGCGGTTGCACGAGGCGCGCCAGCGCTTCGCCCTGCACGCCGACGAGGTGCGGGCCGCCGTCTTCGACGCGGACGTCGCGCGGGCCGTGGAACGGTCACGCGACGACACCGTCGCGCGGTTGGGAGCCGGACTGGACCGGCCGCCGGAACGGCGCACCGCCGCCCGCGCCGCCGACGCCCGCCTGTACGCCCTGCTCGGCCCCGCCGCCGCGCTGATGGCGCTGCCGGTGGTCCTCGGCGGCATGGCGGCGGTGCCGGCGCTGGCCGCCGCCGCCGCGGCCGCCGCGGGGATGGCCCTGCTCGGCTGGCGCCGGACGCCGCACCGGCGGTCCGCGGCCGTGGCGGCGGCGGCACCGCTGGCGGTGCTGCTGGCGCTCGGCCCGGGCGACGTCTCGGAGGCGGCGGGCTGGCTGGCCGCCGTGCTGGCCGGCGGGGCGGGCGGGTTTGCTGCCGGTCTGGCGGCCCGCCATGTGCTGGCGGCACCCGATGCGCGCCCGGCCGCCCTGGCCGGCACCCTGGCCGGCGGTCCTGTCCTCGCCGGGCTGGCCCTCGCCGCGCTGGGGGTCGGCCCCGGCCCGGCGGGCGTCGCCGCGGCGCTGACTGCGGCCGGGGCGCTGGCCGCGGCGTTCCTGCTGGCCGACGGCGAACGGTAGGAAGGGGCGCACGGTACCATGCTGCAAACCCGCATCATCCTCCTGGTCCTGCTGACGGTGGCGGCGGTGTCGGCCCTGCTGCTGGCCTTCGCCGACCTGCGCGAGTCGGCGGTGGAGCGCCGGGCCCGTGACCTGGAGCTGGCGCGGCTGCAGACCGCCTGGGACCTGGCGGTGGCCGAGACGGCGGGGCGTGTCGATTCCGCCCTGGGCCGCGTCGCCGGCGATGCCGGCGTGGTGCGGCAGGTCGCCGACGGCGACCGCATGGGGCTGGCCATCGCGGCCCTGCGCATCGCCGGCACCCTGGGCAGCGGCGTGGTCGAGGCCAACCTGCTGGCGGCCAACGGCGACCTGCTGCTGGCCACCGGGGCCGACCCGTCCTTCGACCAGCAGCCCCTTCTGGGCGGGGCCCGTCTGGCGCGGCTGATGGCCGGTGAGGGGCCGGTGCGCGGCACCCGGGCCGCCGGCGACCGGCTGCTGGTGGTGGCGGGAACACCGCTCTACGACGGACCCGAGCCGGTGGGCGCCGCGGTGGCCGCGGTTCCCCTGGACGAGGCGCTGGAGGCCCTGGAACGGCTGCTGGGCGAACGGGTGTTCGCGCTGGGCCGCGGCGGCGACGCGGTGCGCGGTGCCGGGGATCCCCTGTGGGCCGCGGTGGCGGCGCGGGTGGACAGCGGGCGGGACGTCACCGCCGTCGTCCATGGCGGGCGCCATTACGCCCTGGCCGGCATTCCCGTGGCCGATCTGGCCGGCGGGCGCATGGCCACCGTGTTCGTCGCGTCCGACGTGACCCGGGCGGCGGGCGAGCTGCGGCTGTGGAACCTCGCCTACGCCGGTGCCATCGCGGCGGTGCTGGCGGCGGCGCTGGGGCTGCTGTTCGTGTTCCTTCGCCGTTCCTTCGCGACGCTGGATGCGGCGGTGGGGGCGTTGCAGACTCTGTCCGGCGGCCAGACCGCCACCTATGTGGAACTGCCCGCCGGCAACGACGAGATCGGCCGAATCGCCGGGGCGGTGGAGGTGTTCCGCGAGGTCATGCGCGACATCGAGCGCTCGGCCGGTCAGCGCGAGCGGCGCCTGCGCCGTCAGCAGCGTTTCATCCGCAAGCAGATGGAGGCGCTGGCCACCACCCTGGAGGAGGACGCCCGCCAGGCCCTGCTGGACGAGCTGGCCCACATCGAGCAGGAGGCGCGCGACGGCCAGTCGGCCCAGTCCAAGGGCGTGAGCGACGAGCTGGGGCTGCTGGCGCTGGGCTTCAGCCGGCTGGCGACGCGGGTGAGCCTGCAGCAGGTGCAGCTCGTCCAGCATGTGCGCGATCTGCGCGAGGCGCTGGAGGACAAGCGCCGCCTCATCAGCCTGCAGCAGGAGCTTGAGATCGCGCGCACCATGCAGCTCTCCATCCTGCCCCAGTCCTTCCCGGAGATGGCGGAACTGGAGCTGGCGGCCCGCATGGTGCCGGCCAAGGAGGTGGGCGGCGACTTCTACGACGTCTTCCCCGTGGGCGAGCGCAAGCTGGGGATCGCCGTCGCCGACGTGTCGGGCAAGGGCATTCCCGCCGCCTTCTTCATGTTGATCACCCGCACCATGCTGCGCGCCATCGCGGTGGACGGCCACGGCCCGGCCGAGACGCTGACGCGCCTCAACAACCTGTTGAGCGCCGAGAACGAGCAGATGATGTTCGTCACGACGCTGTACGGCGAGATCGACCTGGACACCGGTGTGTTCACCTACTGCAACGCCGGCCATAACCCACCCTACCGGGTGGACCCCGCCGGCACCGTGCGGGCGCTGGAGAAGACGCCGGGGCTGGCCCTGGCGGTGATGGGCGACATGGATTTCGGCCAGAAGTCCCTGACCCTGACCCCCGGCGAGGTGGTGCTGCTCTACACCGACGGCGTGTCCGAGGCGTTCGACCCGCATGGGGCCATGTTCGGCGACGAGCGCGTGGTGTCCACGCTGGCCGCCGCCCCCATCGAGACGGCCCGCACCGGCCTGGACCGCATCATGGACGCGGTGGCCGGCTTCAGCGCCGAGGCCCCCCAGTCCGACGACATCACCTGCGTCGTGGTGCACTGGCACGGCACCGCGGCCGGAGCCGCCGCGGCGGCGATGGCCGCCGGTGAGGCGTAGGGATCAGGCCGGCCCCAGCGTCACCTTGACGTCGCAGGGCCGGCCGAAGAACGGCGCGGAGGTCACCAGCACGTCGCAACCGGTGGCAGCATAGGCGGCGGCGTTGGATTCGCTGACACCGCCGGCCGCGGCAACGGCGGGCCGGGGCCGGCCGTCGCGCGCACCATCCGCCATCCCGCCCGCCATCCCGCCCGCCACCGCGGCCACCACCGTGGCCACGTCGGCGGGGGACAGCTTTTCCAGTTGCAGCACGTCGGCACCGGCCGCCGCCATCGCCAGGGCCTCGTCCACCGACGACACCTCCACCACCACCTTGCGCTCGGGCGCGCGGCGCTTCAGGTCCGCCATCCAGGCGGCGGGGCTGCCGGCAAGGAAAGCGCGATGCTCGGCGAACACCAGCAGGGTTTCCGACAGGCCCAGCCGGTGCATGACGGCACCGCCGGCCAGCACCGCCTTGACCGCCACCTCCTTGGTGCCGGGAAAGTTCTTGCGGGTGCAGGCGACGCTGACGCCGGGCGCCGCCTCGACGATCCGCCGCGCCCGCGTGGCGATGCCGGAGGCGTACTCAACCAGCGTCTGCGCCACCTTCCAGCCCCGGTGCAGGCCGCCCGCCGGCCCTTCGGCGACCAGGAACACCGCGCCCGCGGCCAGGGCGGTGCCGTCCGCCTCCGCCCGCTCGACACGGGCGCCGCAGCGTTCCAGCATCCGCGCCGCGGCGTCGGCGGCGCACAGCACCATGGCGTCGCGGGCGGCGAAGGTGATGCGGCCGGGCCGGGCGGCGATGCCCAGGGTCGCGGTGGTCAGGTCGCCGTAGGGCGCATCCTGCGCCAGCAGCGCGTCCAGGACGGCATCGGGCAGGATGTGCATGGCGGTGCTCCTCAGGCCGCCGGGACGTAGGCGGCGAGGTTGCGGCGGATGCGCTCCAGCACCGGTTCGGGCTCGGCCGGCAGGGGGAACGGCTGGCCGGTGATGGTCTCGAACGCACGGATGTAGACGGCGGCGGTGTCGGCGATGAGGTCCGCCGGGATCTCCGGGATGGGGTCCCTGTAGGGATCGCAGCGCCCGCTCACCCAGGTGCGCACGAAATCCTTGTCGAAGCTCAGCGGCCGCTGGCCGGCGGCGACGCGCTCCTCATAGCTGTCCTGCATCCAGTAGCGGCTGCTGTCGGGGGTGTGGATCTCGTCGGCCAGCATGATGGTGCCGGACTCGTCGATGCCGAACTCGTATTTGGTGTCGACCAGGATCAGGCCGTTCTTTGCGGCCAGCTCCCGGCCGCGGGCGAACAGGGCCAGTGCGGCCTGCGACACGGTCGCCCACTGTTCCGCCGTCAGCAGGCCGCGGGCGACGATCTCGTCCGGCGTGATCGGCTCGTCATGGCCGCCCTGGTCGGCCTTGGTGGTGGGGGTCAGCACCGTCCGGGGCAGCTTGCGGTTCTCCTCCAGCCCGTCGGGAAAGCGGATGCCGTACATCTCCCGCCGACCCTGCTTGTACATGGACCAGATCGAGGTGGAGGTGGTGCCCGCCATGTAGTCGCGCACGACGACCTCCACCGGCAGGATGCGCAGGCGGCGGCAGACGACCACGTTGGGGTCCGGATACTCCAGCACATGGTTGGCGATGATGTCCGCGGTCTGCTCGAACCAGTACCGCGCGGTCTGCGTCAGCACCTGGCCCTTGAAGGGAATGGCGGTGAGGATGATGTCGAAGGCGCTGAGGCGGTCGGAGGCGACGATGATGCGCCGCCCGTCGGGCAGGTCGTAGTTGTCGCGCACCTTGCCGCGGTAATGGTTCGGCAGCTCCGGGATCGTGGCGTCCCACAAGGCGTTGCCGAGGTGCGGCAGCAGCGCGCCGCGGTCGATGGTGGACACCGGGAAACCCTCCTCTGACCGTCATGTCGGCGCGGTTTAGCACACGCGCCGGGGGCGTACCAGCCGATGGCCGGGGCGGGGCGCCGCCCGCGGCGCAATCCCGCTATCCCAGCGTGGCGGCGATGTCGCCCATGATCTCCTCCCATTCGTCGTCGCCGATGTCCATCAGCCCGAAGAAGCGCAGCGTGAACACGCCCTCGGTGGCGAAGAAGGCCAGCCGGGCGCGGCGCCCCTCCTCGGTCGTGGCGTCGAGGCCGGCGAGGCGTTCGCGGTACCAGCGCCGGGTGGACTCCAGGTGCTCCGGCGTTTGCAGAAGGACCGTCATCAGGCTCGCCGCCTTGGCGTTGGCCGACGCATCGGAGCGGCGGGTCGCCTCCGCATGGGCCCGCACGGCGGCCACCGGGTCGGGGTGCGGGCCGGCGAGGCGCGCGAACTCCGCATCGTAGCTCTGGCTCCACCGCTTGATCATCGCGTCGATCAGCGCCTGCTTGGTGGCAAAGCTGTACTGCACGCCGCCCTTGGTGATGCCCGCGGCCCTGGCCAGGGCGTCGATGGTCAACGCCGCCGCGCCGCGGGTCGTGACGATCTCCTCCGCCACGTCCAGAAGCGCATCGGGATCGATCGTTTTCCTGCGCCCCATGCGCACCCCTTTCATTTCAATACGGACGTATTTATATAGGTACCGACCGCGGTCCGGCCCGGGCGCTACCCGGAGTCCGCCGCGCAAAACCATTGGTGAGAGCCGTGTTACCGCGTCATCGTTGGCTGGTCCTGGTCATCGTGTCCAGCGCCCTGCTGCTCATCGTCGTCGACATGACGGTCCTGTATCTGGCGCTGCCGAGTCTGACCCACGACCTGCGTGCGTCGGGGGCGGAGAAGCTGTGGATCGTCAACGCCTACGCCCTGACCGTGGCGGGGCTGCTGCCGGCGACGGGGGCACTCGGCGACCGCTTCGGTCACAGGCGGTTCTTCGTGGCGGGCCTGGCGGTGTTCGGCGTCGCCTCGGCGGCGGCGGCGTTCTCGCCGGTGCCCGCGGCGCTCATCGCCAGCCGCGTCGGCCTTGCCGTCGGTGCGGCCATGATGATGCCGGCAACGCTGGCCATCATCCGGCACACCTTCGAGGACGAGAAGGAACGTTCCGTCGCCATCGGCGTGTGGGCGGCCATCGCGTCGGGCGGTGCGGCGCTGGGGCCGGTGGTCGGCGGCACTCTGCTGGAGTTCTTCTGGTGGGGATCCGTGTTCCTCATCAACGTGCCGATCGTCATCGCCGCGTTCGTCCTGGCATTGGTGTTCATTCCCGTCCGCCGGGGTGATCCCGGGCGGCGGTTCGACCCGATCGCCTCGCTGCTGGTCATGATCGCGCTGGTCGCCGTGACCTTCGCCATCAAGGAGGTCGGCCGGCAGGATCCGTCGCCCGCGACGGCCGCCGCCGTGGCCGGCGTCGGCGTGGTCGCTGCCGTCGCCTTTGTGCGCCGGCAGCGGCACTCCGGCGCGCCGATGCTGGACTTCTCCCTGTTCGCCAACCGCATCTTCACGGCGGGGGTGATCGCGGCGCTGGTCGCCTCGGCCGCCCTCATGGGTATGGAACTGGCGATCAGCCAGCGCATGCAGCTCGTCGTCGGGTTGTCGCCCCTGCAGGCCGGCCTGGCGATCCTGCCCATCCCGCTCGCCGCCTTCGTCGCCGGGCCGCTGGCCGGCCGGGTGCTGCCGCGGTTGGGAACCGAGCGGGTGCTGTGGGCGTCCCTGGCCGTCGCCGGGGCGGGCATGCTGTTCTATCTGATCGGCCACGGGGCCGGGCTGCCGGTGCAAATCGCCGCGTTCACCCTCACCGGTGCCGGCCTCGGCGCGGTGATGACGGCGGCGTCGAACGCCATGCTCCTCAACGCCCCCGCCGACAAGGCGGGCATGGTCGCTTCGATCGAGGAGGTGTCCTACGAGCTGGGCGGCTCGTTCGGCATTGCCATTCTCGGCAGCCTGCTGGCGGCGATCTACACCGCGTCGTTCCGCATGCCCGCCGGCGCCGCCGTGCCGGACACCGTGCGCGACAGCATCGACCGGGCGCTGATCGCCGCGGAGGAGGCGCCGGACGCCGTGGCCGCGACGCTCACCGCCCTGGCGCGGGACGCCTTCGACAGCGCGTTCGTCGTGGTGCTGGGTCTTGCCGCCGTGATGCTCGTCGCCGCGTCCGCCGGCATTGCCGTGGCGTTCCGGCGCGGCCGCATCCCCGAAGGGAACCGGGCTTAACCCAGCAGGGGCGCCGCCAGCACCGCCGCCAGCCCGCCCAGGACGACGCAGGCGGCGGTCAGGCGCACGATGCGCTCGCGCAGCAGGTTGCGCTCATCGCACAGGACGGGAAGGCGCCCCTCCAGGGCGGCGGTGCGGGCCTGTGCGGCGCGCAACTCCGCCACCAGGTCGTCCGGCGCCACCTCCGCCAGCGCGTCACGGTCCCGGGTGTCGGCCAGGTCGCCGGCCCGGCGCGCCTCCGGTTCCCACGGGGCGGTTGCGTCGTATTCGGGGTAGTGCGCACCGGCCCAGGCAGCGGCCTGCGCCCGCAGGTAGGCGGCCACGGGCTCCGCCGACGGCGCTTCCTCCATGGTCACCGTGCCGTCCCCGGTGGTCACCAGCACCCGCACCGTGTCGGACGCCCCGTCGAACGCGGCGGGCCGGGCGAAGCCCCCGGTCTCTGCGCCGGTGGTGTCCAGGGGGCGGAACTGCACGCACAGGAAATCCACCCCGCGCTCCCGCCGGCCGGACCAGCGCACCAGGCCGAATTCACCGGTCGCCGCAACGCGGACGATGGTTTCGCGGAACGGAACCGCCCGCCGTTCAAGGCTGGTGCGGCTCGGTAGCGGGTCGAGGGTGCCGGTGTCGGCACGGGATACCATTCGGAGCATGGGGCCGCCCCTGTTGCCTCAGCAGGCCCACACCTACCGGCCGGCCCGCCGCGGAGTCAACGCGGGCAGCCACCCGCCGACCGCGGGGCTGGATTGCTGCGACGCACCGACGCAGCGTCTCCGGGCCGCAGGGGCTTGACAAGAAGCGCCCGGGCCGGCAACGGTAATGAAAATCATTCGCAATGCGCCGATTATTGCACACGCGTCCCGCGCCGGCGGGACACCGTCAGGGAGACCAGACCATGTCGAAGCGCCTCGCCGGACTGTTGGCCACGGCCGCCGTCCTGCTTCCCCTCGCCGCCGGCGCCGCGGCCCCGGCCGTGGCCGTGGCCGGTACCGCCACCGCGCCGCAGGTGGCCGGACTCCAGGTCGCCGCTGTCGCGCCCGGTGCCGAGCAAGTGCTGGCGACCTACGCCGACATCGCCCACGCCGCCTACAGCGACGCGCTGACCGCCGCCAGGGCGCTGAAGACGGCGGTGGATGCGCTGGTCGCCAACCCGACCGAAGAGACGCTGGCCAACGCCCGCAGGGCATGGATCGCCGCCCGCGTGCCTTACCAGCAGACCGAGACGTTCCGCTTCGGCAACCCGCTGGTGGACGAATGGGAGGGCAAGGTCAACGCCTGGCCGCTGGACGAGGGGTTGATCGACTATGTCGACGCCTCCTACGGGGCCGGCGACGAGAACCCCTTCGCCAAGGCCAACGTCATCGCCAACACCGCGATCAAGGCCGGTGACAAGACCATCGACGCCACCACCATCGACAAGAAGCTGCTGGCCGAGGATCTGCACGAGGCCGGCGGGGTGGAGGCCAACGTGGCCACCGGCTACCACGCCATCGAATTCCTGCTGTGGGGCCAGGATCTCAACGGCACCGGCCCCGGTGCCGGCGACCGCAAGGCGACCGATTACGCCCGCGAAGGCTGCACCAACGGCCATTGCGACCGCCGCGCCGCCTACCTTCAGGCCGCCACCGACCTGCTGATCGACGATCTGACCGAGATGGTGGAAGCCTGGGCACCCGGTGGCGCCGCCCGCACCGACATCGCCAGGGCCGGCGAGAAGGACGGCATCGCCCGCATCCTCACCGGCATCGGCAGCCTGAGCTATGGCGAGCTGGCGGGCGAGCGCATGAAGCTCGGCCTCATCCTGCACGATCCGGAGGAGGAGCACGACTGCTTCTCCGACAACACCCACAACTCGCACTACTACAACCAGATCGGCATGGTGAACGTCTACACCGGCCAATACCGCCGTCCGGACGGCAGCGTCGTCCGGGGTCCGTCCCTGTCCGCCTACGTCGCCGCGCGGGCGCCGGAGGAGGATGCCAGGGTGCGCGCGGCCATGACGGAGGCGACTGCGGCGCTGGAGCGCATCAAGACCACCGCCGACAGCGGCGAGATGGCCTACGACCAGATGATCGGTGCCGGCAATGAGAAGGGCAACGCCCTGGTCTCCGAGGGCATCGACCGGCTGGTCGCCCAGAAGAACGCGCTGGAAGGCGTCGTCGCCAAGCTCGGCCTGACCATCCATGTGGAAGGGTCCGACAGCCTCGACAATCCGTCGGCGGTTCAGTGACCGCCTGCCGCGCCGTGTCGCACGGGTCGGCGACGATCCGGTACGCCCGGCTTGCGTCCATCGTCGGTGCGCTGGCCGTGGCCGGCCCGGTGGCCGGCGCGGCGGCGGACGGTTTGGACCCGGCGATGGGGCAGGCGGTGTTCGAGCGGATCTGGGTGCCGGCCCCGGCGTCGACGCAGTCGGCGGACGGGCTGGGCCCGCTGTTCAACGCCCGCTCCTGCGTCGCCTGCCATCCCCGGGCCGGCCGCGGCCGGCCGCCGGAGGCGGGGGTTCCCGATGACCGCGGCGTCGGCTTCGTCCTGCGGCTGGCCGACGACCCCGTGTATGGCCGCCAGATCCAGACGCTGGCGGGCGGCGGACCGGCGCCCGAAGGGAGGGTCGTCCTGACCTGGCGGGACGAGAAGGTGGCCTATGCTGACGGCGGTACGGCGGTGCTGCGCCGCCCGGTGGTGAGCGTCGCCGATCTTGCGTACGGTCCCCTCGCGGTGGACGCGGCGCAGCGGTCGCCGCGCCTGGCGCCGTCGGTGCGCGGGCTGGGGTTGCTGGAACGGGTGCCGGAGGCGGAGATCCTGGCCGCGGCCGATCCCGACGACCGCGACGGCGACGGCATCGCCGGCCGGCCCAACCGCGTGACCGGCCGGGACGGCACCCCGGCGCTCGGCCGATTCGGGTGGAAGGCGGCCCACCCCACCGTCGATTCCCAGAACGCCGAGGCGTTCCACCTCGACCTCGGCATGTCCGGTGCCTATCACCCCGAACCCTGGGGCGACTGCACTCCGGCCCAGACCGCGTGCCGGGAAGCGCCCCACGGTGATTCGCCGCAGTTCGAGGGACTGGAGATTCCCTCCGCCGTGATGGCGATGCTCGGCACCTATGTGCGCGGGCTGCCGCCGGCCGGCGGACTGGAACCCCCGGCCGATGCCGCCGGGGCGGAGCTGTTCGCCGCCACCGGCTGCGCCGCCTGCCACCGACCGACCCTGGTGACCGGTGACGACCCCGCGGCTCCCCGCTTGTCCAACCGCACCCTCTACGCCTACACCGATCTGCTGCTGCACGACATGGGCGAGGATCTCGCCGACGGTGTGGCGGCGGGCGAGGCGACCGGGCGGGACTGGCGGACCGCTCCCTTGTGGGGCTTGCGCGCCGCCGGGGCGGAAGGGGAGATGGCGCTGCTGCACGACGGGCGCGCGCGCGGCGTTGCCGAAGCCGTCCTCTGGCACGGCGGCGAAGCCGCGGCGGCGCGCCAACGCTTCCTGGAGATGCCGGTGGCGGACCGGCAGCGACTCATCCGGTTCGTGGGATCACTTTAGGGCAGCGGATGCGGCAGGCGATGACGGAAGGAACGGGAATGCGACGGCGTACGGTGCTGACTCTCGCCGCGGGGGCCGCTGCCACGGCCCTTGTACCGGTGGCGCGCGCGGCAGCGCCTTCGGACACGGCGTTTCTCGACAGGCTGTTGCGCAGCCACATCCAGCCGCGGCTCGACCGCCTGGCGGCCGCCGCAACGGACCTGGCGCAGCGGCTGGAACGGTTCTGCGCCGCCCCTGACGCCGCCGGGTTCGAGGCGGCGCGGGCCGGCTATCACGGCGCCATGGATGCCTGGGCGGGGGCACAGCATCTGCGCCCCGGCCCCCTGCTGCTGGAGATGCGCGGCGACCGCATCGCCTTCTGGCCGGAACGGCGCGGCATCGTCGCCCGCCAGTTGGCCGCTGTCCTGGCCGCCCGCGACCCCGGGGTGACGGAGCCCGGGGCCGTGCGCAAGCAGAGCGCCGCCGTGCAGGGGCTGACGGCCCTGGAGCGGTTGCTGTTCGACGACGGCGTGGGCCTGTCCGCCTTCACCGACGGCGAGGCCGGGCGCTACCGCTGCGCCCTGGCGGCGGCGGTGGGGGCCAACGTGGCGGCGCTGGCCGGCGAGGTGCGCGACGACTGGACGGCGCTGACGCCCCGCCTGCTGGCGGGCGAGGCGACGTCGGTCGGGGCGACGCCGCGTGCGGCGGTGGAGAACCTCTACGCGTCGCTGGTCACCATGGCGCAGATCGTGGCCGACCAGAAGCTGCGCTTCCCGCTCGGCGACGGTCCGGGTGATGCCAGGCCGACCCTGGCGGAGGCGATGCGCAGCGGCCGCACCCTGCGCTCCATCGCGCTCAACCTGGAGGCCATGAGCGCGATGGTGCTGGGCGAGAACGGCGGTCCGGGCTACGCGGTGCTGCTGCCCGACACGGCGGAGGGAACCGCGGCGCGGACGGCCGCCGTGAATGCCTTCGCCGCCGCCCGTGCCGCCGCTGCCGCGGCACCCGGCCCGTTCGCCGAGGCGATCGCCGACCCCGGCCGCCGCCCCGGCGTGGAGGCGGTGCTGCGGGCGACGCGGAGCGTTCAGACGGTGCTGGTGCAGACCTTCCCCCCTCTCATCGGTGTGGCGCTGGGATTCAATGAACTGGACGGCGATTGATCGGCGCCGGCTGCTCGCCGGGTTCGGCGGGGTGCTGGCCGTGACGGCGCTGCCCCGCAATGTGCGCGGCGGCGGGTCCCTTTTTCTGTCGGCCTATGCGACGGCGGGGAGCGGTGCCGTGACGTTCGGCGTTGCCGCCCTCGACGCCGCGGGCGCGGTCGCCTTCGCCACGCCGCTGCCCGGTCGCGCCCACGCGGTGGTGCCGCACCCGGTGCGTGGCGAGGCCGTGGTGTTCGGCCGGCGCCCCGGGCGCTGGTTCGTGCCGGTGGATCTGGCCGACGGGGAGGCGGCGGCACCCGTCGCGGCACCCGAGGATCGGCGGTTCGCCGGTCACGGGGCCTTCTCGCCCGACGGCCGGCTGCTCTACGCCGTGGAGGACGACGTGCCGCGGGAGACCGGGGCGATCGGCGTCTATGACGCGGCGGACGGCTACCGTCGCCTCGGCGCCATTCCGACCCACGGCGTCGGCCCCCACGACCTGGTGCTGCTGGACGGCGGGCGGGCGGCGGCGGTGGCCAACGGCGGTGTGCTGACCCATCCCGATACCGGCCGGGTCAAGCTGAACCTGGAGGAGATGGAGTCGTCCCTGACCGTGGTGGACACCGCGGACGGCCGGCTGCTGTCCGAGGCGCGGCTGCCCGAGGAGCACGCCAACCTCGGCATCCGTCACCTGGCCGGACGGCCCGACGGGTCCGTGGTGTTCGGGGTGCAGGACGAACGGCCGACGGGTGCCATCCAGCCCCTGGTGGGTCTGCATTCGCCCGGCGGCGACCTGCGCCTGTTCGAGGCGCCGGAAGAGGAGTGGCTGCGCTTCGAAGGCTACATCGGCAGCGTCGCCAGCGACGGCCCGACGGTTGCCGGCAGTTCACCCCGCGGCGGCCGCATCGGCGTCTGGGACGCCGACAGCGGCCGCTGGTTGGGTTCCGCACCTCTGCCCGACGGCTGCGGCCTGGCGGTTGCCGGTGCCGGCGGGGGCTATCTCGCCACCAGCGGCCACGGCGCGGTGGCGCCGATCAGCCCGCACGCGCCGGATCGGGTATCCGGCCACGGCGCAGCCGGATTCCGCTGGGACAATCACCTGACACGGCTGGGATAGGCGCGGCGCCTCAATCCTTGTACATCTGCTCCTGCTGATACGCCTGGAGGCCGATGCGCTGGATCAGGTCGAGCTGCGTCTCGATCCAGTCGATGTGCTCCTCGGTGTCCTCAAGAAGCTCTTCGAACTGCTGGCGCGTCTCGTAGTCGCGGGCCTGCTCGCACGCCGTGATCGCCTCGATCAGGTTGGTACGGGCGGTGTACTCGACCTTCAGATCGTTGTTCAGCATCTCCGGCACGTCCTCGCCGATCATCAGCTTGCCGAGGTCCTGCAGGTTCGGCAGACCCTCCAGGAACAGGATCCGCTCGATGACCTTGTCGGCGTGCTTCATCTCGTCGATGGATTCCTCGTAGATCTTGTGGGCGATCCGCTGCAATCCCCAGTTCTTCAGCATGCGGGCGTGCAGGAAGTACTGGTTGATGGCGGTCAGCTCGCCGGTGAGGATCTTGTTGAGATGCGCAATAATCTGCGGGTCGCCCTTCATCGTCTTCCCTCCGGTCATCAATCAGTGATTGTATCAGCAAAGTCGCTGCTACACATCACGTCTGTGATGACATGAAATAGGGAGCCACGCAATCGCGCAAAGGCCCGATCAAGGAAGACGTGCGAATATTTTCTTGTAAATGATAATGACTTGCAGGACTGATTTGTGGTCATTGATTGGGCAATGACGACGTCTGGCCGGCGACTGATTCCGGCCCCCGGGAACACAACGGGGGCCGGAAGACCGGTCAGCGCAAGTAGAATTGCACCGGCACCACCAATTCGACGCGGTCCTGGCCCACGTCCTGCGGCGGAGCGGGCAGGGGGGAGGCGCGCTCGACCAGGGCGATCGTCTCGTCGTCCAGCAGGCCGTGGCCCGAGGTGCGGTCGAGGCGTACCGACAGGACGGTGCCCTGCCGGTCGATGGTGAAGCGCACATAGGCCACCCCTTCCTGCCGGCGCATCTGCGCCGCGCGGGGATAGCGCTTGTGGCGCTCCAGATGGCCCAGCAGCCGGTCCCGCCACTGCGGCAGCGCCTGGCTCGGCCGGTTCGACGGGGCCGACTGCATGGGCGCCGCGGCCGTCGCGGCGGGGGCCATGGGGGCCGCCGGCGCGGCGGGGGCAGGGGGCGGCGGGGGCGCCTGGCGCGGCGGGCGCGGCTTCTCCGGCTCCTGCCGGACCGGCTTGGGCGGTTTGGGCTTGGGCGGCGGCGGGGGGGGCGTCTGCTCCAGGACCACCTCCGGCTTCACTTCGGGCGGCGGCGGCTCGGGTTCCGGCTCCGGTTCCGGCGGCGGCGGCTCGGGCTCCGGTTCCGGTTCGGGCTCCGGAGGTGGCGGTTCGGGCTCCGGTTCCGGTGGCGGCGGTTCGGGTTCGGGCGGCTGCTCGACGGGCGGCGACGGCTCCGACGGCGCCGATTCCACGGCGGGGGCGCTGGGCAGCGGCGCCAGGTCGATCATCACGGCCGCCATCGGCGGCTCCGGCGGCGGCGGCGCCTGCCAGGCGAGCAGCGCCGCGGCACCGCCCACATGGGCGGTCAGCACGGCCGCCAGGCTGGCGCTCCAGCGCAGAGCCGTCCGCACCGGGCGGTGCTCGGCCCCGGCCGGCGCCGGGCGGGGCGGACGGGTCATGGCGCGGATCCGGCCGCCGGCGTCGCCCCCGTCGGCATGCCCTCCAGGCCGACCAGCGCCACCTTCAGGTAGCCGCTGGCCCGCAGCACGTTCATGACCTCCATCAGCTCGCCGTAATCCACGCTGCGGTCGGCGCGCAGGAAGATGCGCTTGTCCTTGTCGTTGCCCGTGGCGGCGTCGAGGGCCGAACCGAGCCGGGCACGCTCGACCGCGTCGTCGCCGATCACCAGCGACAGGTCGGCCTTGACGCTGAGATAGACGGGCTTGTCCGGGCGGGGCTGCGGTGTGGCGGTGGATGAGGGCAGATCAACGGGCACGTCGACGGTGGCGAGCGGGGCCGCCACCATGAAGATGATCAGCAGCACCAGCATCACGTCGATGAACGGCGTGACGTTGATCTCGTGGTTTTCCGCCAGATCGTCGGACCCGTGGTCCAGCTTGACGCTCATCGCCTACTCCGCCGCCTTGCCGAACGCGACCACCCCGCGGTCGAGGTCGCGCGAGACCAGCCGCAGCACCTCCGCCGAGGCGTCGCCCAGCAGCGCCCGATAGCCGGAGATGGAGCGGGCGAACACGTTGTAGATGACCACCGCGGGGATGGCGGCGACCAGGCCCAGGGCAGTGGCCAGCAACGCCTCGGCGATGCCCGGTGCCACCACGGCCAGATTGGTGGTCTGCGCCCTGGAGATGCCGATGAAGGCGTTCATGATGCCCCATACCGTGCCGAACAGGCCGATGAAGGGGGCGGTCGAGCCGATGGTGGCGAGGACGCCGGTGCCGGCCGTCATGCGCCGTCCGGCCGCCGCCTCGATTCGCTCCAGGCGCGAGGCCACCCGTTCCTTCAGGCCGTCCTTGTCGGCGGCATCCATGGACAGGTGCAGTTCGTTGGCGGCGGCGCGCACCAGGTCGCCTTCGACCGACCGGGTGAAGCCCAGCGCCTCGGCCGCGTCGCTCAGCGTGCGCGACCCGCCCAGTTCACGCAGGGCCCGCCGCACCCGGCGCTTGGCGGCGGCCAGCTCCACGCTCTTGGCCAGCCAGACCGTCCAGGTCAGCACGGAGGCCAGCGCCAGCCCGATCATCACCGACTGCACCACGATGTCGGCGGCCATGAACATGCCCATGGGCGACAGATCGTGGGGCAGGGGCCCGGAATCGACCGCGGTCAGGGATTCCGTGTCAGCCGGCGGGGGTGCGAAGGGGTGCGGCCCCTCCGCCGCCGGCGGTGCGTCCATCCCGGCGGGCGGCGCCTGCGAAGCCGTCGCGTCGGCGTTGACCGGAAGGTCGGCCGGCGGGAGGACCGACGGCGGCGGAGCCGCGGTATCGGGAAGGCCGGTCTCAGCCATGATGGAAACTCCTTCGGTGCCGGGCGCGCGAACAGGCCAGTTGTGCGAATGCGAATGACCCGCAATTCCTAAGGCAATGACCGTTGGCCTGCAACGGTCTTCTCGCATGGCACGGGAGTTTTGCGCAATCCGCCGGGCCGGGCCGCCGGGGCATGGCACCCCGGCGGCGCGCCGGCTCAGGCCGCTCCGGGCCCTCCGGCGGGACGGGGCGTGCCGGTCCGGGCGCGCGCCCGTTGGGCGGCCGTGGCGCGGCGGGCGCGGCGTTTGAGCAGCCACATGGCGACCCCGGTCACCGCGAACAGCGGCGGCAGGGCGCCGGACAGGAAGACGAGGATCTTCCAGACCCATCCCAGCCCCTGGCCGGCGTGCAGGGGGCGTTGCCAGGCCGCGATCGTCTCGCCCACCGAATAGGTGCGCGGATCCAGCACCTCGACCGCCCGGCCGCGCCAGGGATCGACGAAGACGCTGACCAGCGGCGCCCCGTGCTCATGGCCCGGCAGGGCGATCCCGATGCGGTAGGGCTGGTCGGGACGGGCGGGCAGGCCGACGGATTGCACGGTGCCGTCGGGCACGCTTGCCGTGGCGATCGCCGTGGCCGCTTCCGGTGTCAGCCTCTGCGCACCCGGCAACGGCTCGACACGGACCGCCGCCGCCGCGGCGCGCAGGTCGCGCCCCGGAAAGACCGCGCCGACCGTCTGGGGAAAGGCGAGATAGACGCCGCTGAAGGTGACGACGATGAAGACCACCAGCGACCAGATGCCCACCGCGCCGTGAACCTCCCGGTGCAGCCGCACGCCGCGGGCGCCGCGCGCCACCGTGAAGGCGGCCGCCACGCGGCCCGGCCGCGGCCACCACAGGACCAGCCCGGACAGCCCCAGCCCCAGCATCGCCACGCCCAGCCAGCCCACCGCCTCGCGGCCGCTGCGGTCGGGCACCAGCAGATTGGCGTGCAGAAGGAAGATCCGGCGCATCAGGCCGGGGGCCGGGTCGGACCACGCGACGTCAAGGGTTACCGGGTCGACCAGCGCCGTCCGTCCGCCGGGGCCGGGCCGCCCGCCCTGCGCAAGGCGGGCCGTCACCGGATCGCCCGGCTCCGCGGGGAGCTGGAGCAGCGACACGGCGAAACCGTCCGGCGCGCCCGCCTCCACCGCGGCGACCAGGGCGGACAGCGGCTGCGCGGCGCCGGCAGCCGTGGCGGGACGTGCGGGCCCGCCGGTGAAGAGATCCTCCAGTTCGTGTTCGAACACCAGGATGCTGCCGGTGATTCCCAGCACCACCAGGGGAACGCACAGGATGATGCCGCACCACAGATGGAACTGCTGCAGCACGCGGTACCAGGTGCGTTGGGATCGGGACGCGGCGGTATGGTGGGCCCGCGCCGCCGGCGGGGCTTCGTATCGGTCCATCGTTGGTGCCTTTCAGAAAAATCCACGCAAGAGAGGGCGTGAAGCGCGATGCGAAGAAGGGCCGGTGACGCCGTTCGCCGGCCGCAACCGTCAATCGGACGCCAGCGCCACCACGGGATCCAGGTCCGCGGCCTTGCGGGCGGGCAGGAAGCCGAACAGGAGGCCGGTGGCGAAGGCGCAGCCGAAGGCCAGGATCACCGGGCCGGGGGTCACCAGGATCGGCCGGCCGAAGGCACCCAGCGCCCAGCTCGCCCCCAGGCCGACGGCGACGCCGACGATTCCGCCCAGGGTGCAGATCGCCAGCGCCTCGCCGTTGAACTGCAGCATGATGTTGATGCGGCGCGCGCCGGTGGCCATGCGCACGCCGATCTCGCGGGTGCGCTCGGTCACGCTGACCAGCATGATGTTCATCACGCCGATGCCGCCCACCAGCAGCGAGATCACGGCGATGGAGCCGAGCAGCAGGGTCATGGTGTCCTGCGTCTCCATGGCGGTCTGCAGGATCGCCGCCATGTTGCGGATCTGGAAATCCTCGGCCCGGTGGCGGGCGATGAGAAGCTGGCGAATTTCCTCCTGCGTCGCGGCGATGGCCGAGACGTCGGCGACCTGCACGGTGATGGAGCGCACGTAGCGTTGGCCGAACAGGCGCAGCCCGCCGGTGCTGAGCGGCACATAGGCGACGTCGTCCATGTCGCTGCCACCCGGCGAGGCGCCCTTGGCGCCCATTACGCCGATGACCTGGAAGGGCACGTTGTTGAACAGGACGTAGGCGCCCACCGGATCGCGGCCGTCGGGGAACAGGGCCTGCGCCACCGTGCGCCCCAGCACCGCCACGGGGGCGTAGCGGCGGACGTCGTCGGCGGTGAAGAAGATGCCCGAGTCCACCGGCCACGCCCGCGCCACCGGGAAGTCGGCCGAGGTGGCGACGACCGAGGTGGCGTAGTCCCGGTTGCCGATGCGCAGCGTCGCCTGTCCGGGGTATTCGGGCACCGCCGCCGCCACGTTGGGCAGGCCGGCGATGGCGTCGGCGTCCTCGGCCACCAGGGTGGCGGTGACCCCGCCCGACGGCCGCAGATTGGGTGCCCCCGGCCGGATCAGCAGCAGGTCGGTGCCCATGGACGAGATGCGGTTCATCACCTGCTCGCGCGCGCCGTCGCCGATGGCCAGCATGGCCACCACCGACGCCACGCCGATGATGATGCCCAGCAGCGTCAGCAGGGTGCGCAGCAGGTTGTGGCGCAGCGCCTGCAGCGCCATCCGTCCGGCCTCGGCCACGTCGCGCGCGGTGACGGCACGCCGATCGCCGGTCGCCGGACGGACGGGTTCGGCAGTGGCAGAGTCCGCCGCATCGCCGGCGTCGGTGCGGGTGCGGTCGTCGGCGACGATGCGGCCGTCGCGGATCTCCACGACCCGGTCGGCCTGGCGGGCGACCGCCGGGTCGTGGGTGATGAGCAGCACCGTGTGGCCCTGCCGGTTCAGGTCGCGCAACAACCGCATCACCTCGGCGCCGCTGCGGCTGTCGAGGGCTCCCGTCGGCTCGTCGGCCAGGATCACCGCGCCGCCGTTCATCAGGGCGCGCGCGATGGAGACACGCTGCTGCTGGCCGCCCGAGAGCTGGCTCGGCCGGTGGTCCATGCGCTCCCCCAGGCCGAGCGCGGTCAGCAGCTCCGCCGCCCGCGCCTGGCGCTCCGGCGCGGTGCGGCCGGCGTAGACGGCGGGCATGGCGACGTTGTCCAGGGCGCTGGCGGAGGGCAGCAGGTTGTACTGCTGGAAGATGAAGCCGAACGCCTCGCGCCGCAGCACCGCGCGCCGGTCGGCGTCCAGGTCCGCCACCTCCCGGCCGTCGAACCGGTAACTGCCGCCGGTGGGCCGGTCGAGCAGGCCGATCAGGTTCATCAGCGTCGACTTGCCGGAGCCCGAGGCGCCCATGATCGCCACGAACTCCCCGGCGTGGACGTCCAGCGAGATCCCGTGCAGCACCGGTACCGTCTCGTCGCCGCGCCGGAAGCTGCGCGTGATGTCGCGCAGGGTGATGAGGGGCGGCGCGCTCACGGCTGCGGCCCCCGCGGGAAGCCGCCGCCGGGCGGTCCGCCGAATCCGCCACCGGGGCCGCCGGCCGGCCGGCCGCCGGCCGGCGGCCCGGCCACGACGACCCGGTCGCCCACCGTGACGCCCGAGCGCACCTGGGCCAGCACGCGGTTGCTCGCACCCAGCTCGACCGGGCGCTCCACCGGACGGCCGTCTTCCAGCACGCGGACGGTCTGCTTGCCGCCGGCCGCCGGGCTCAGCGCCGACACCGGCACCACCGGCACGTCGCGCGCCTCGGCCACCACGAAGAAGACCTGGGCGCTCATCTGCGGCAACAGGTCGTGGTTGGGGTTCTCCACGTCGAACAGGGCGCCGTAGAGGACGACGTTGTTGACCACCTCGGGCGTCGGCAGGATCTGGCGCAGCACACCCCGGCGCCGGCGGTCGGGCTGGCCCAGCGTGGTGAAGTAGGCGGGCATGCCGATGGTCAGCCGCGGGACGTCGGCCTCCGACACCTGCGTGTGCACGGTCATGGTGTCCAGTTCGGCGATCCGCAGAACGATGGGTGCCTGCTGGTTGGCGTTGAGCGTCTGCCCCTCGCGCGCCGTGACGTCGACGACGATCCCGGTCATGGGGGCATAGATCTTGGTATAGCCAAGATTGGCCACATTGCCCTTCAGGGACGATTCGGTCTGGCGGATCTGCGCCTCGGTCGCGGCGATCTGGGCGGCCAGGGTGCGCCGATTGGCGTCGGCGGTTTCCAGGGCGGTTTCGCTGGTCGTGCGCGAGGCGTAGAGGCGCCGCTGGCGCTCGTACTGCTTTTCCGCCAGTTCGAGCTGCACCGCGCGCTCCGCCAGTTGGGCGCGCTGCATCTGAAGCTGCGCCTGGTCGGCGGCGACCCGCGCCTCGTACACGGTGGGATCGATCTCGGCCAGAAGCTCACCGCGCTCCACCGCCTGGCCGATCTCCGCATGGATGCGGCGGAGCTGGCCGGACACCTGCGTGCCCACATCGACATAGGTGCGCGGCTGAACCGTGCCGACGGCCGACACCGTGTCCTCCACCGTCCCCAGCACCACCGTGCGGGTGGGCAGGTCCGGCGGCGTGGCGGCCCGCGCGTTCAGCAGCCACCACGATCCGCCGCCCGCCACCATCGCGACGGTCAGCACCGCCGCCATCGTCCGTCTTGCCGTCATCGCCCGTCCACCGCTGTCGATCCGGCCCCGAGGCCGGCTGCGTCTTACCATATGGATGCAGTGTCGGATCGCCGCTTTGCCGCAATGTGTCCGGCGGGCGGGTTTCGTGTAACAGAGTGTAACGAGTGCACTGCGGCAATGCGCCGCGGTTGAAATCCGAAAAAAACGGTTGATCCGGGGCGTGCGACGAAACGGGCCTTGAGAATCGGGCGCTGCGGGCTTAAATTTTTTAACATGCAGTTAAATCCGCTCATAGCCACCCAGTTGGTGAAATCGCCGCCGCCGGTCACGCCGACGGTCCAGGCGGTCATCGCCCCGGCGGCCGTGGCGGCACAGCAGACAACCGCCCAGACGCGCACCCAGACGCTGGCGGCCCCGCAGGCGGCGGGCAAGGCGGACAACAGCCGCGACACCCGCAACAGCACCCAGACCGGCCAGCAGATCGACACGCAGGCACGGGCCATCCACGCCCGCACCAACGGCACCTACGGGCATAGCCGCGGCTCGCTGCTCGACGTGCGCGTGTGACGGGCACACGGTTTAATCTGCGCGTCTGACACCCCCTCCTCTCCACGCCCCCCGGCTGCACGGTAAACTTGCGCTGGATCAATGCCGTGCGGCATTCGGTCGCCGCATGGTCGGTGCCGTCGCCGCCGCTCCGCCGGCGCGATAGACTTGCGCACGTTGCGACCACTGACTGCCGAATGGGTCGGCAGTCGGTTCGTCGCGCATTCGGCTCGGGGGCCCTATGTCGCTGATCGCCTGGGATGACAAGTTTTCCGTTGGCATCCGCGAGTTCGATGACGCCCACAAGCGGCTGATGGAGTTGCTGAACCAGCTCTGGGACGCCAACGAGGCGCGCCACGGCGCCGAGGTGCTGGGCCGCATCCTGGATGAGCTGATCACCTACACCGCCGGCCATTTTGCCGAGGAGGAGGCGCTGTTCCGCGCCTGGAACTATCCCGTCCTCCACCGGCACCACGACCTGCACGAGAAGCTGAAGGCCACCGTCCTGGACCTGAAGGGCAAGTTCGGGCGCGACGGTGCCGCCGTCATTTCTGACGAAGCGTTCGACTTCCTGCGCGACTGGCTGGTCAAGCACATCCTCGGCGAGGATATGCTGTACAAGAGCTATTTCAACTCGCTGGGCATCCACAGCGTGCGCGACGCGCCGGCCGCGGCGGCCCACCAACGCGGCGGCAGCGGCCGCGTGTTGCCCGCGGCGACCGCAGCGGCGCTGGCCGGCGGGCTGGCGCTGGGCACCGCCGGCGCCCTGACCGGGGGAACCGCTCTGACGTGGGGCGGGCTCGGCCTGACGGCGGCGGGGCTGGGGCTGTTCGTGATGTTCGCGGTGGGACTCCTGGGGCCGCTGGCGCAGTTGACGGAGATCCTGGGGCGCCTGGCGCTGGGCGACCTGGAGGTGGAGGTGCCGCAGGGCGGTGCCGGGCCGATCGGCCGGATCGCGCGCCTGCTGCGGGTGCTGAAGGCCAACACCGGAGAGTTGCGCCGCCAGACCCGCGAGATCGATTCCCTGATGCGCAAGGCCGAGGCCGAGCGGCGCCAGAGCCTGCTGGAGATGTCGGACACCCTGGAATCCGTGGTCGGCGAGTCGGTCACCGAGATCATCGGGCGCGCCAACCAGATGCGCGAGAGTGCGCGCAGCATGCACACCCAGGCCGACGACGTGCGGTTGCGCAGTGACGCCGTCGCCGGGGACGCCGGGGACGCCACCGAGAGCGTGCGCACCGTTGCGGCGTCTGCCGAAGACCTGTCGCGGTCCATTCACGCGATCGAGCGGCAGGTGATGGAATCGAGCGGCATTGCCGCCTCGGCGGTGGAGGAGGCGACGCGCACCGGCGACATCGTCCGGGCCCTGTCGGAATCGTCGGAGCGGATCAGCCAGGTGGTGCAGCTCATCAACTCCATTGCCGGCCAGACCAACCTGCTGGCGCTGAACGCGACCATCGAGGCGGCGCGGGCCGGCGAGGCCGGCAAGGGCTTCGCCGTGGTGGCGAACGAGGTGAAGAACCTGGCCAACCAGACCGGGAAGGCCACCGAGGACATCACCCGGCAGATCGCCGCGATTCAGCAGGTGGTGGCGGACGCGGTCGGCGCCATCGGCGGCATCGGCACCACCATCGGGCAGATCCACCGCATCGCCGGCACGGTGAGCGACGCCGTCGCCACCCAGAAGGCGGCCACCGGCGCCATTGCCGAGCGGGCGCAGGTGGCGGCGTCGGGCACCTCGCGCGTGCTGGACAGCATCGGCGTGGTGTCGTCCACCTCGCGCGAGGCCGGAAGCATGTCGGCGCAGGTGCTCAACGACGCAAACCAGGTGGCGGACGAGATCGAGCGGCTGCGCACCCGCCTGATCGAGACGCTGCGCAACTCCTCCGCCGGCGACCGGCGCGAACACCAGCGCGTGGCGGCCGGTCTCGCCACCGTCGTCGACGACCAGGGCCGCCGCGTCTCCACCCACCTGAAGGACGTTAGCATGGGCGGCGCCCTTCTCGAGGTGAAGCTGGACGTGCCGCGGGGCGAACGGCTCACCCTGACCCTGGAGAACGAGCCGGGGACCTTCCCCGGTGAGGTGGTGGCGGTCAGCCCCAAGGGAACGCACATCAAGTTCCTGCTGGACGCCGCGGCGCGGGCCCGCCTGCGCGGCCTGGTCGAACGGCTGGTCCGGGGCTCCGTCCATCAGGCCGCGTCGGGGCTGGGGGGATTGCACTAGATCGAAATAAAAGAGCAACATTCGTTTCAATCGGAACGCATGTTGCTCTAATGCGGCCGGAAAATGATTACTTCCATCATTTTCCGGCCGTGAAACCCGGCAGATCAATGCCTTGGCATTGATCGAGAGGGTGATCCTTGCACCTCCCCGCAGCGGCCGCGCTTTTCAGCTCGCAAGCACCAGGATGTCGGTGGCGCGGAGCGTGGTGACGTTCAGCGAGGCGATCAACACCGCCGCGCCGGCGCCGGAGCCGTCGGCGTCAAAGTACAGACCACCGGTGGACGTGTTGAAGATGAACAGGTCGTTGGCGTCCGCCGGGTTGTTCAGCGCGAAGTTCGATGCCGACAACGTACCCGGTGCCAGATTGCCGAAGTTCGTGCTGACCACCGCGATCTTGTCGACCCCCGCCTGGAAATCGACGATCACGTCGCCGCCTTCGGACGGGGCATTGAAGAGGAACACGTCCGCCCCTTCGCCGCCGGCCAGCGTGTCGTTGCCCAGGTTGCCGACGACGACATCATCGCCCTGGCCACCGAACACGACATCTTGACCCTGTCCGCCGAACATCGTGTCGTTTCCCTGCCCGCCGTACAAGGTGTCGTTGCCCAGGTTGCCGTACATCAGGTCGCCGCCGAGATTGCCGTAGATCCAGTCACCGTCCTGACCGCCAAAGATCGTGTCGGCTCCCTGGCCGCCAAAGATGGTGTCATCGCCCTGGTTGCCGTACAGCAGGTCGTTCTGCTGATTGCCGTACAAAACATCGTTGCCGATGCCGCCGGTGAGCGTGTCGAAGCCCTCGTCGCCCCACAACTCGTCGTCGCCGCCTTTGGACCCGACGAAATCGTTGCCGCCACCGCCGCGCAGCGTGTCGTCGTCCTCCCCCAACACCATGGTCTGGCCGGCGTCGTCGCCTACGGCGTACTGTGCGCCGGCGCCGCCGATAACGTTGACATCGCCGACCAGGGCCAGAAAGCCGATGTTGTCGACCTGGACCACGGCGCTGTCAGGCAGGTTGCGGACGTCCAGGATAACAGCTTCTTCGGAACCGCTTCCCGCGATGGCGAGCGGAGCACCCGCCGGAGGGAAACTCGGCGCCACCGGGGTTATGGTGCGAACCATGACGTTTGCGTAGGTTGGCAGCCTCGACATGTACGTGTTGATCGCCGAACCGATCCTGCCCTGTTCATTGACATTCGTGGTGAGCGAGAGCACCGACGACATCAGCGCGCCACGGGCACCCTCGGGCTGCAGCACCGTCTCCGGTCCCGTGGCACTCAGCCCCATGCCACCGGGTATGGCCGCGCGCAACGATGTCCCCGCGATCGGCACGTCGACCGGGTTTGCCGTATTGCCCGGCGTCTGACCGATCTGCACCGCGACCGTGGACAGCCCCCCGCCGCGGCTTGTGATCGTCTCCACCGGCACGCCGCCGATCATCTCGGTGGTCCTCTCGATCACGGGTGCCGTGACGATGATCGGCGGGGGAGGCGTATAGTGCGGAGTGGGGTCGAAGTCGATCACCAAGCCGCCGGTATCATCGTTGCGGATGGTGCCGCTTGCCGTCGCCGTGGTGATCGTTGCGCCCGAGGCGTTGGAGAGGGTGACGGTAAAGCCCTCGTCCGGTTCGACCGTGGCATCACCGGCAACGGCGACGGTGATCAGCTTGGAGGTCTCGCCGGCCGCGAAGGTCACGGTGCCCGAGGGCAGGGTGCCGCCGCCGAAGTCGCTGTCGGTGGCCGCATCCGTGCCGCTGCCCGTCACCGCGTACGCCACACTGCTCGCCCCCGTCGTGTCGCCGGAGCGGGTGACGGTGAAGGTGAAAGCGTTCGTGCCGCTGTTGCCTTCCGTCTTGTCGGCGTCAGTGGCGGCGATCGCCAGTGTGGCGCCGGTCTGGGCCGTGTCGTCATTGCGGATGGTGCCGCTTGCCGTCGCCGTGGTGATCGTTGCGCCCGAGGCGTTGGAGAGGGTGACGGTAAAGCCCTCGTCCGGTTCGACCGTGGCATCACCGGCAACGGCGACGGTGATCAGCTTGGAGGTCTCGCCGGCCGCGAAGGTCACGGTGCCCGAGGGCAGGGTGCCGCCGCCGAAGTCGCTGTCGGTGGCCGCATCCGTGCCGCTGCCCGTCACCGCGTACGCCACACTGCTCGCCCCCGTCGTGTCGCCGGAGCGGGTGACGGTGAAGGTGAAGGCGTTCGTGCCGCTGTTGCCTTCCGTCTTGTCGGCGTCGGTGGCGGCGATCGCCAGTGTGGCGCCGGTCTGGAAGTTCGACAGGAGAATGGGAGACCCGGCACCGAATCGGATGTACTCGACATCCGTGATGGTGTCCACGCCGTCGGTGCCGGTGACCCGATAAGCGCCGTTCGATTCTTGCGTGATGCTGTAGTCCGAGAGAGCGCCGTCGAAGCTGACCGTGTCCGTTCCCTCGCCTCCCGCCAGAGTATCGTTTCCTTGCCCACCCGACAGCAGATCGTTGCCGGTTCCACCGGACAGCAGGTCGTTGCCTTCTCCGCCGTCCAGCGTGTCGTTGCCGGTCCAGCCGAACAGCTGGTCGTCGCCGGCATCGCCGGTCAGCCCGTCATCGTCGGCGCCGCCGTCCAGGATGTCGTTGCCCGCACCGCCGAACAGCAGGTCCGCGCCCGCGTCGCCGGACAGGGTGTCGTCGCCCTCGCCGCCCACCAGCGTGTCGTTGCCGGTTCCACCGGACAGCAGGTCGTTGCCCTCTCCGCCGTCCAGCGTGTCGTTGCCGGTCCAGCCGAACAGCTGGTCGTCGCCGGCATCGCCGGTCAGCCCGTCATCGTCGGCGCCGCCGTCCAGGATGTCGTTGCCCGCACCGCCGAACAGCAGGTCCGCGCCCGCGTCGCCGGACAGGGTGTCGTCGCCCTCGCCGCCCACCAGCGTGTCGTTGCCGGTTCCACCGGACAGCAGGTCGTTGCCTTCTCCGCCGTCCAGCGTGTCGTTGCCGGTCCAGCCGAACAGCTGGTCGTCACCGGCATCACCGGTCAGCCCGTCATCATCGGTGCCGCCGTGCAGGATGTCGTTGCCCGCACCGCCGAACAGCAGGTCCGTGCCCGCGTCGCCGGACAGGGTGTCATCGCCCTCGCCGCCCACCAGCGTGTCGTTGCCGTCGTCGCCGAAGAGTTGATCGTCGCCTTCGTCTCCGAACAGCCGGTCGTTTCCGAACCAGCCGGCCAGCAGGTCGTTGTCGGTGCCACCGAAAAGGTCGTCATTGCCTTCCTGGCCGAACAGGTAATCGGCACCGGCCAAGCCGTACACCGTGTCATCACCGTTCAGGGCATAGATGACGTCGGAGCCGGTCGTCCCGAACAAAAGATCGCTGTCCGGGGTTGGTTGCAGCGAGATCCCCATGGTGGACACGAGAACCGGCGGGTCGTTCGCAAATTGGATGTACTCGACGTCCGTCAGAGTGTCCGCACCATCCGGTCCGTAGACCACGTAGTTGTTGCTGGAAATCCTGATAACGACGTACGACGTCCAGGGCCCATCGAATACGGCAAGATCAACGCCACTCCCGCCCAGAAGCGTATCGCTGCCGGACCCGCCATCCAGGGTGTCATCACCCTCACCGCCATCAAGCAGATCATTGTCGAATCCACCCCGGAGCAGGTCGTTGCCATCCCCGCCCAGAAGCGTATCGCTGGCAATGCCGCCATCCAGAACGTCATCGCCCGCACCACCGTCGAGCAGATCCTGGCCGGCACCGCCGTACAGGGTGTCGTTCCCCCCTCGACCCAACAGAAGATCGTGGCCTGTTCCACCCGTCCGGACATCATTGCCGGGGCCACCGAAAAAATCGGGCGTGAAAAAAACATCCCAATAACGAATCGTTTGCGGACCGACATACTGTTTGTCGGTCAGGAGAATACGGTATTCCTCCAGCGGATATGGCGGCAACGGGTGCTGCCACACCACTTTGAGAACTATGCCATCATCGTAGTATCCTGAAAAGAAAGCTGTGACATAGTCCAGAGAATTGGCCGCAGTTTCAAATATCGACAACTGCTCGCCCGGACTGAACACGCCGTCATTCGTCGCTCCGGATCGTTCAACTACCCGTTGCCCACCCTGCGCTGGGCTGTACAGATCATTGATGATGTACTGCCCGTTCCAAACATTGATCGTATAGGCGTACATTCCCGTAAATTCGGCGGGCATTAGCTGTTCTCCAAAAGATCGTTCCGGAAAATCGCCCTGATCGACCTGCACGTCCCGTTCTTCAGAGGCGCAGCATCCTGCGACGGTCGACCAGGGATCGGGTCAGAGTGAACGGAGCGTCTCTCCGCATCCCTTTTGCAGGGGTGGTGCCGGCCGGCTTCCCGGGAAGGAACGCCGGGGGCGACGGACTCCGCGCAGACGCCGCACAATTTCCGCATGCGCCCGTTTGCCGGGGATACGGTTGCCATGAGAGTTTCCGGCAAACTGACATGATAGCATGCCATTAGCCATGGCGATCATCGACCGTGTTCTTGGTGATTATTACTAATCAAAAGTAACAAAGCATCCGAACGCCGATCCATAAGTAAATTTCTACGAATTGTAACTATGCTTCCCGACTCCGGTATAACCTTGCACGCCTCAGCGTAAGCGCCCGGCTGAACGAACCCCCGGGTGTGGTGTCTGATCTGATACCGTCGGTAATTGATGGAAGTGATCAATTGCCGACCGTATGAGACGGATATTGTGCTATTGGATGGGCCGGTGCGGCCCGTTCGGGGGGAGGGCGCCGAAAGGAAAGGTACGGTGGAAAGTCACCGGAGAATCTGAGTCCATTCGCGAATCCGTGTGCTCGACGTCGCTTTCACCGACGACCGGTCCCGCCTGTGCATAGGACACGGCGCCCCTCCGGCCTGCGGTGCGCCATCGAAGGTCGGCTGCGCCCGAACCGAACCGCGATGCCATCAGGGCCCAAATCTCCGTCAGCCCGGACTCGGAGCCCTGTACGCCCGGCCGTCCGCAGCTTGACGCATACGTTCGGCCGGGCGTACGATTCCCTGCCGACCGAGGGTGCTTACGCCTGCCGTCCGGCATCCGGTGGCGGCGAGGGACCGCGTGATGATGCAATCGCTTCCAGCCGTTCCCGAGGCACCGGCCACCGCGCCGGCCCGCACGGTCGGCGCCATTGCCACTCTGGCCCTGTTATCCTGCGATCCGGACACGCCGGTGTGCGAGGCGGCGCGCACCATGGCCGAACAGCACCACAGTTCCATCATCGTGATCGAGAACGGCCGCGCGGTCGGCATCTGGACCGAACGGGATGCGTTGCGCATCGATTTCTCGCGCACGGAGAGTTTCGATCGGCCCATCCGCGACGTCATGACCAGCCCGGTGCGCAGCATCGCCGCGTCAGCGTCGGTCGGCGAAGCGGGGCTGCTGTTCCGCAACGAACGGGTCCGGCATCTGCTGGTGGTGGATGGGGAAGGCGCGCCCGTCGGCATGCTCAGCCAGACCGACGTGGTGGTGAACCACGGTGTGGAACAGTACCTGACTTTGCGCGACGTGCGCTCGGTCATGTCGGGGACGCCGGTCCTGCTGGAGCCGTGGCTGTCGTTCGAAGAGGCTGCGGCGCGCATGCGCGACGGCGGCGCGGAGGCGGCCATCGTCCTGGCCGGTGCGGGGACCGGAGCCGACTCCGACCGGGCCCCCGGTCCCGGCATGCTGACCGAGCGGGATCTGGTGCGCCTGGCGGGTCAGCGGCGGTCGGACGGCACCGTCGGCGCCGTGGCCAGCCGGCCGCTCGTCGCCGTTCCCGCGACCGCGCCGCTGCTGATGGCGCGCAACCTGTTTGCGGCGCACGGCATCCGCCACCTGGCGGTGACCGGGGAGGGCGGGGTCTTCGTCGGCCTGCTGTCGTTCTCCGACATTCTGGCGACGCTGCAGTACGAGTACATCAACCAGCTCAACGCGACGCTGCGCGAACGGGACGAGGCGCTGCTGAACTCGCGCCGGGACCTGACGCTCGCTCGCCAGGTGATCGAGGCGTCGGTGGAAGGCGTGATGATTGCCGACGCCGACGGGCGGATCGAATACGTCAACGCCGCCTTCACGCGTCTGACCGGCTACGCGCCGGCCGAGGTGCGCGGGCACAACCCGCGCTTCCTGCAATCGGGGCGCCACGGACCGGAGTTCTACGCCCAGATGTGGGCGGACCTGAAGGTCCGGGGGCACTGGCGCGGTGAGATCTGGAATCGCCGCAAGAACGGTGAGGTCTACGCCCAGTGGCTCAGCATCAACGCCATCCGCGACGACGGGACGGTGCGCTACGCCGCCATTTTTTCCGATATCACCGAGCGCAAACGCCATGAGGAGGAGGTGCGCAACCTCGCCTATTTCGACGCGCTGACCGGGCTGCCGAACCGCCGGCTGCTGCTCGACCGGCTGGGCATCGGCATCGCCGCGGCGCACCGGCACGGCACGGGGCTGGCGGTGATGTTCCTCGACCTGGATTTGTTCAAGCGCATCAACGACACGCTGGGCCACGACGCCGGCGACCGGGTGCTGGAGGAGACGGCGCGGCGCCTGTCCGCCTGCGTGGGCGAGGGGGATACGGTGTCGCGCATGGGGGGCGACGAGTTCGTCATCGTGCTCCCCGATCTCACCGACCCGGCCGACGCGGCCAAGCTGGCCGGACGGGCCATCGCCGCCATCCGCGAGCCCATTGACGTCGACGGCCGCCCGGTGTTCGTCACCACCAGCGTCGGCATTGCCGTCTATCCCGACGACGGCACCGACGCCGACACGCTGATCAAGCGGGCCGACGTGGCCATGTACCAGGCCAAGCAGATCGGCCGGAACTGCTTCCAGATCCATTCGCCGGCCCTGAACGCCCGCAGCCGCGAGATCCTGACGGTGGAGAACCGCCTGCGCCGGGCCATGGAGGACCGGGAGTTCTCGCTGGCCTACCAGGTCAAGGTGGACATGACCACGGGCCGCATGGCCGGGGCCGAAGCGCTGATCCGCTGGAACCACCCGGACGCCGGCGTCATCCTTCCCGGCGACTTCCTGCCGGCGGTGGAGCGCATGGGCATGATGCCGGAGCTGGGCGCCTGGGTGCTGCGCGAAGCCTGTCTTCAGAACCGCCGCTGGCAGGACCGCGGGCTGCCCGCCGTGCGCATGTCGGTCAACGTGTCCGCCTTCCAGATGGCGGTGGCGGATTGGCCGGACATGGTCGCCGCGGTGCTGGCCGACACCCGCCTGGCGCCTTGCTGGCTGGAGGTGGAACTGGGCGAGCAGGCATTGTCCGACCATCCGGAGCCGGTGGCCGCGGCCATCACCGCCCTGAATCGTCTGGGGGTGGCGATCGCCATCGACGATTTCGGTACCCGTCAGTCTTGCCTGGGCAGCCTGCGCACGCTGCCGGTGCACGCCCTGAAGATCGACCGCACCTTCATCGCCGGGCTGGAGGCCACGCCGCGCGACGCCGACCTGGTCCGCGCCATCATCGGCCTGTGCCACGCGCTGGGAATGCGGGCGATCGCCGAAGGCGTCGAGACGCCCGAACAGGTCGCACTCCTTCAGCAGGCCGGCTGTGACGAGATCCAGGGCTATCTGGTCAGCCGCGCCGTCTCCCCCGACGATCTGGAAAGCCTGTTCAACCGCGATCTGCTGCCGCGGGCCTGATGAAAAGGATGACCGACAGGATGCCGCTGTTCCGATTCCCCGACGACCCCGTGTGGAACGAGGAGGCCGATGCCGTGGAGTTCGCGGTGGAGGTGGGGGAGTATCAGGGCCGTGTGTTCGTGACGCGCCGGGCGCTGCACACGATGGCCGGGCACAGGCCCAGGCCGGAGGAGGCGGTGGAACTGGTCTGCATCAACCGGCCGGTGTTCGAACGGGCGGTGGAGATCCGGATCATCGACCGCAACCTGGATGCGGACGCCAACATCCGCCTGACGGCCCGCGATCTGCAACGGGCCGCCCCCGACTGATCGCCCCCGTCCGGGGGCGCCCCGGGGAGGGGGCGGAAGGAAAATGGCGCGAGTGACGGGACTTGAACCCGCGGCCTCCGGCGTGACAGGCCGGCGCTCTAACCAACTGAGCTACACCCGCGCTGGCTCCGGCGGTAGGATTCGAACCTACGACCAACGGATTAACAGTCCGCTGCGCTACCGCTGCGCCACGCCGGAAGAGGCGCGCTGTATAAGCCGGATCTCGGGGGGTGCGCAAGAGGAAAGTTTGCGGGCAGACGCGAAATCGCCGGTGTAGGATGGCCGCCCCTCACCTTCCGCCCGATGCACTCATGACCGCCGATCCCGCCCAGCCGATCGATACCCTGCTCGCCGCCCTGGACGCGGGCCGCACGACCGCCCGCGCTCTGGCCGACGCCGCTCTGGCCGCCATCGCGGCGGCGGGAGAGACGGAGCGTCCGGCGTTCACTGCGGTGCACACCGACACCGCCCCCCTGGAGGCGGACGCGCAGGACCTGTTGCGCCGTGCCGGGCGGCGGGGGCCGCTGTCGGGCATCCCCGTATCGGTGAAGGACCTGTTCGACGAGGCCGGGCGGGTGACGACGGCGGGGTCGCGCGTCCCGGCGGGCGAGCCACCGGCGGCGCGCGACGCCGCCGCGGTGGCGCGGCTGCGGGCCGCCGGCGCCGTGGTGGTGGGGCGCACGGCGATGACCGAGTTCGCCTTCTCCGGCCTGGGGCTCAACCCGCACACGGGGACACCGGGCAATCCCGCCGATCCCGCGCGCATTCCCGGCGGCTCGTCCTCCGGGGCGGCGGTGTCGGTGGCGGCGGGCATGGTGCCGCTGGCGCTGGGCACCGACACCGGCGGTTCGGTGCGCATCCCCGCGGCCCTGTGCGGGCTGGTCGGCTTCAAGCCGACGCAGGCCCGCGTGCCGCGGGACGGCACGGTGCCCCTGTCGCCGACGCTCGACACGGTGGGACCCCTGGCGCGCACGGTCGCGTGCTGCACCCTGGCCGACGCCGTGCTGGCGGGGGAGGCGGCGGAGGGGATGCCGGCGCCGGTCGCGCTGACCGGCCTGCGCCTCGCGGTGCCGCGCACCCTCGTGCTGGACGATCTGGAGCCGGCGGTGGCCGCCGCCTTCGATGCCGCCTGCCGCCGCCTCAGCCGCGCCGGTGCGCAGGTGAGCGAGGTCACGCTGGCCGAGTTGGGAGAGATCCCGGTGGTCAACGCCGCCGGCGGCTTTCCGGCGGCGGAAGCCTACGCCCGGCATCGCCGCCGGCTGGACGCGACGGGCGACCGCTACGATCCGCGCGTGCGCGGTCGCATCCTGCGCGGGGCCGGCCTGTCGGCAGCCGACTACATCGACCTGCTGCACGCCCGGGCAGACCTGATGCGGCGCGTCGATGCGGTTGCCCGCGCCTATGACGCGCTGCTGCTGCCCACGGTGCCCTGCGTCGCCCCGCGTTTCGCCGACATCGCCGATGACGACGCCTTCACCCGCTTGAACACGCTGGTGCTGCGCAATCCGTCGCTGGCCAACTTCCTCGACCGCTGTGCCATCACCCTGCCCATGCAGGCGCCGGGCGACCTGCCCTGCGGCCTGTCGCTGATGGGGGCGGCCGGCGACGACCGCCGCCTGCTGGCCATGGCAGCGGCGGCCGAACCGGTGGTCCGGCCCCGCTGATCCGGCCCAGCACCGCCGTCATGCGGTGTTGCGGATCCGCTCCAGAAAGGTGCGGACGTTGGTGCTCAGCGCGCCGGCGTGATGGTGCAGCGTGCGCGCGGACTCCAGGACATGATCGGCCAGACCGCCGGTCTCGGACGCTGCCGCATTCACCTGGCCGATGGTGCCCGTGACGCTTTGGGTGCCTTCCGCGGCCTGCTGGACGTTGCGGGCGATCTCCCGGGTCGCGGCCGCCTGCTGCTCGACGGCCGCCGCGATGGTGGTCGCAATCTCGTTGATGTGGTTGATCGTCGCGCCGACCCCCTTGATCGCGTCGGCGGAGCCGCGCGCCGCATCCTGCATGCCGGCGATCTGGCGGGCGATGTCCTCGGTGGCCTTGGCTGTCTGGTTGGCCAGGTTCTTGACCTCCGAGGCCACGACGGCGAATCCCTTGCCGGCTTCGCCGGCCCGCGCCGCCTCGATGGTGGCGTTCAGCGCCAGAAGGTTCGTCTGCCCGGCGATGGAGTTGATGAGCTGCACCACGTCGCCGATCTTCTGCGCCGCGTCGACGAGGCCGGAGACGGTGGTGTTGGTGCGCTCCGCTTCCGCCACTGCATCCCCGGCGATCTTCGCCGAACGGCTGACCTGCTGGCCGATTTCTCCGATGGATGCGGTCAGCTCCTCCGAGGCGGAGGCCACGGTCTGCACGTTGGCCGACGCCTGCCCGGCCGCCGTCGCCACCTCCATCGAGCGGTGGCGGGTCGCCGCGGCGAGGTCGGACATGCGCTGGGCGTTGCCCCGCATGGTGTCGGAGGCGGACACGGTGTCCTCGACGATGCCCTTCACGCTCGATTCGAAGCTGTCCGCAAAGCCGTTCAGCAGCGTCCGCTTGGCGTCGCGTTCAGCCTCGGCGTAGGTTTCCAGCAGGACCTCCAGATCCAGCCAGGTCACCTTCTCCAGCGCCCGGCGCAGGGCGGCCTTGTCGGCTTTGGCCCGTCCGCCGAACAAGGAAAAACCACCACCGTCGTCATCGAGGCCGAGCTCGCGGGCGATGCCGCCGCAGACCGTATGGTGGCAGATGGCGACGGCATAGCCGGGGACGCCATGTGCACAAAAGGCGCGGGCCAAACGCCGGGCCGACTCGATGAACCCGTCGTCGATGCGTCCGGCCACCACCCGCGTCCAGTGGGCGACGCGGACGGCGTGGACCTCCGGGTCGCGCAAAGCCGACTGGATCTCCGGCCACAACGCGAAGGCGGCGTGCAAGTCTTCCAGAAGGGCGGGCAGACGGTTTTCGGCGAAGGCACCGTTGGCGCGCAACGCCGCGAGGTCCCGCTCCGTGATGGCGAATGCGGCCAGGCGCTTGCGCTGGCTGTCGGCAGAATCGATAGCGGCCATGGCCTTCCGGCCCCCTTCGCGTTTCGTTATCGCAGTGGAGCACCGCGGTGGGCGATGCGATCGGATGTACGAAGGAGACTTTATCGCGGATTGGTCCAACTTTCATCATATCCATGTATGTAAATCCGGGCCTGACCGGGACTGTGGCGGCACGGTTACGGCGTACGGAAGCCGACCGTCCGCACGTCCAGTTCATGGGTGCGGGGATCACGGCGGAAGGTCAGGCTGACCGTCCGTTCGGAACCCGGCGGCACGAAGTCGATGGTGGCATCCCCGGTTTCCACCGGCTGTCCCCGGTGTGACAGCGTGCCTTCGACCTTCACTTCGGCGGCGGTGGTGCCGCCCATGTTCACGGTACGGATATCGATCCGGTAGCCGGTTCGGGTGTCCGCCACACGCTGGACGGATGCGACGATGTCCGGCGGTTCGTCGGGGACGAAGACCGCGAGGTAGAAGAGATAGCCGATCACGCCGGCGACAAGCAGGCAGCCCAGGCCCGCGACCGCCCATTCCAACCGGGAGATCGGGCCGGTGGCGGCGGTGATGCCGGGGCGGAGGGTCGGATCATCCATGGCCGTCGCCCGTCACAGGATCAGGCGGGCGGCGGCGGCGCCCATGGCGGACGGAAAGCCCAGCACCACCGTCGCCATCACCGCCGGTTCCGGCCCCATCCCGTCCAGTCGGCCGAACGACCACAGGGCGTAGAGGCTCATCGCCAGAGCCACGGCGTAGCCCGCCACGGTGTAGCGCAGGAACAGGCTCCACCACGGGCCGTCCGCCGGGCGGCGCGCCTCCTGGCCGCTGAACCGGACGGCGTAGACGAAGGCGTGCATCAGCACCAGCGACAACCCGGCCAGCGCCAGCGCCTGCCACTCGGCCATCTGGTAGGCGATCAGCACCATCTCTTCGGTCGGTGCGACGTTGAAGGCGAGAAACAGACTGCCCACGGCCATGATGAACAGCTCGCCGCGATAGCTGCTGATGCGGCGACGGGCCGGTGGGGCGTCGGTCGATTGGCCGAACTGGTTCTGCGCCAGCAAGGCGCCGAGTGCACCGGCCAGCGCCTGTAAGGCGACCTTGCCGACGATCTCCGCCAGGGCCATGTCGGGCCGGATGACGCCGAACAGCAGCAGGATCGTGCCGCCGGCCGCAAACCCCACGGCGTAGGCGACAAAGGCATCCACCAGGTCGTCGACCCAGCCGAAGGTTTCCTCGAAACCGATGTAATGGGACAGGCCGACCAGCATCGGCAACCCCAGCAGCAGCATCAGCGCCAGCCGCCCCTGGTCCATGGTGAACCCCAGCCACCACATCTCCATGGTCATGAACATGGGCAGGGAGAACAGGATGGCCCCGCCGAACGCGCGGGCCAGCCCGATGCGGAACAGGCGCCCCGGATCGGGGGAGGGCGGGGGGGTTCGGTCGGCGGTGGCCATGGGGCGTGTCATCCATCCCGGTCACGGTGGAGGATGAAACGCCGCCGGGCTCCCGGCGGTCCCGGGTGTCTTAAGAGGCGTCGCCCGTCCAGCCGCAGCGCCGCAGGGCCGCGTCCAGATGGGGCGGCACCGGCGCCACGGCCTCGACCGGCGGCTTGGAGGACTGCAGGGGCAGCATCAGCGCGCGGGCGTGCAGGTGCAACGGCAGCCCCGCCGGCCCGCCGTATTGCGGATCGCCCAGCAGCGGGCAGCCGAGATGGGCGGCATGGACACGGATCTGGTGGGTCCGCCCGGTGCGCGGGCGGCACTCCAGCCAGGTCCAGCCCTCGCCGCGGCCGAGCACGCGGTAGTCGGTGACGGCGCGCTGCCCCGCGGGGTCGATGACGATGCGCCAGCCGCCGCCGCGGTTGGCCACCTTGGCCAGCGGCGCCTCGACGCGCCCCTCCTCGTCGGGCGGCCCGCCCGCCACCACCGCCCAATAGGTCTTTTCGGCCAGGCCATCGGAGAACAGCTTGCCCAGCTTGCGCAACGCCTTGGGATGTCGGCCGAGCGCCAGGCAGCCCGATGTGTCGCGGTCCAGCCGGTGCGCCAGCCCCGGCGGTCGCGGCAGGCCGAAGCGCAGGGCGTCGAAGTACCGTTCCAGGTTCGGCCCGCCCCCCGGCCCGGCGTGCACCGGTAGCCCCGCGGGCTTGTCGAGGATCAGCACCAGCCCGTCGCGGTGCAGCACGCGGGCCTGGATCTCTTCCGGTGTCATGTGCGCTCGCTCAACCCCACGCTCGGGTGATCAACCGGTCGTCGGCCGGCGGCATGTCCACCCGTTCCGACAGGTTGCCGGTGCGTTCGCGGGCCCGGCGCACCGGATCCCCGTTCAGGGAATGGTTCACCGCGTGCCTGGGCGCACGCACCTCGCAACCGAAGGCCATGGCCGTTTCCGCGCCCGCATCCTGCGCAGGATATGCGCAGAATGCGGGCGCAAACAAGCGGCCGGACCGCCCCGTCAGCCCAGCTTCAATTCCTGGAAGAAGTCGTTCCCCTTGTCGTCGACGATGACGAAGGCGGGGAAGTCCTCCACCTCGATGCGCCAGATGGCTTCCATACCGAGTTCGGGATACTCGATGCACTCCACTTTCTTGATGCAGTCCTGCGCCAGGCGCGCGGCGGCGCCGCCGATGGACCCGAGATAGAAGCCGCCGTGTTTCTTGCAGGCTTCGGTGACCTCGCGCGAGCGGTTGCCCTTGGCCAGCATGACCATGGAGCCGCCGGCCGCCTGGAACTGGTCGACGAAGCTGTCCATGCGCCCGGCCGTCGTCGGGCCGAAGGAACCGGACGGCATGCCTTCCGGTGTCTTGGCCGGACCGGCGTAGTAGACCGGGTGATTCCTGAAATAGTCGGGCAGCCCCTCACCCGCATCCAGGCGCTGGCGCAGCTTGGCGTGGGCCAGGTCGCGGGCGACGATCAGCGGGCCGGTCAGGGAGACGCGGGTGCGGATCGGGTGCTGCGACAGGACGGCGCGGATCTCGTCCATCGGCCGGGTGAGGTCGATCTTAACCACCTCGCCGGAAAGCTGGCCGTCGTCGATCTCCGGCAGGTAGCGGGCGGGATCGGTTTCGAGCTGTTCCAGGAAGATGCCGTCGCGGGTGATCTTGCCCACCGCCTGGCGGTCGGCCGAGCAGGAGACGCCGATGCCGATGGGCAGCGACGCGCCGTGGCGCGGCAGGCGGATGACGCGCACGTCGTGGCAGAAGTACTTGCCGCCGAACTGCGCGCCGATGCCCATGTGCTGGGTCATCTTGTGGATCTCCGCCTCCATGGCGAGATCGCGGAAGGCGTGCGCGTCCTCCCCGCCCTCGGTGGGCAGGGCGTCGAGGTAGCGGGCGGAGGCCAGCTTCACCGTCTTCAGGTTCTGCTCGGCGCTCAGGCCGCCGATGACCACGGCAAGGTGGTAGGGCGGGCAGGCGGCGGTGCCGAGGTAGCGGATCTTGTCCTCGAGGAACTTCAGCAGCCGGTCCGGGGCCAGCACCGACGGGGTGGCCTGGTGCAGGAAGGTCTTGTTGGCCGAACCGCCGCCCTTGGCCATGAACAGGAACTTGTAGGCGTCTTCGCCCTCGGCGTAGATGTCCACCTGCGCCGGCAGGTTGGTGCGCGTGTTGCGCTCCTCGTACATCGAGATCGGGGCGAGCTGGCTGTAGCGAAGGTTGCGCTTGAGATAGGCGTCCTTGACCCCTTCGCCCAGCGCCGCCTCGTCACCGCCCCTGGTCCACACCCGACGGCCCTTCTTGCCCATGATGATGGCGGTGCCGGTGTCCTGGCACATGGGCAGCGTGCCGCCGGCCGCGATGTTGGCGTTCTTCAGCAGATCCAGTGCCACGAAGCGGTCGTTGGCCGACGCCTCGGGATCGTCGAGGATGGCGCGGAGCTGGCGCAGGTGGCCCGGACGCAGCAGGTGGTTGATGTCGGCGAACGCCGCCTCGGCCAGCAGGCGCAGCCCTTCCGGCTCGACCTTCAGGATTTCGTCGCCCTCGAACGTGACGACGGACACGTGATCGGAGGTCAGCTTGCGGTAGGGCGTGTCGTCCTTACCGAGGGGAAAGAGGGTGGGCGTTCCCCGGGACGGGCTCGAATCGTCGGGCATGGATGGCTTCCTTCGTGTTTGCGTCCGCGGTCCTCGTTCGCCCCACGGCGGGGGGCGTTGCGGCCCCGTTATACACCGCCCGCCGCCGGGAACAACGGTCCGCGCGGGTTCCCGCCAAGCTGCCGCCCATGGAGGGGCGCGGATCGGGAGTGCCTATCACTGTGATCGGGTGTATCGATTTTGTCTCTGGATCCGAACGGGCTATATCCTCGTACCAAACCATCGGGATCGGACGGAGGCTGGCATGAGCAGATCGGTGCGGAGCTTGTTGAGCGCGCTGGAGCAGCACGGCGTGCGAGTGCTGGAGGGGGGGCGGTTGCAGGTCACCGGCGACGTGCCGCCGGCGCTGCTGCTGCGCGCCCACGGCAACCGGCGCGCCCTCGGGGCGGCGGTGGGACAGCGGCGCGCCTGAGATGGTCCCCGCCAAGCCCGCCGGGCACCCGGCCGTTCCGCCCCGCCGCATCGGGGTCCTGCTCATCAACCTCGGCACGCCGGACGCCACCGACTATTGGTCGATGCGCCGCTACCTGAAGGAATTCCTGTCGGACCCCCGGGTGATCGAGGTGCCGAAGGCCGTGTGGTGGCCGGTGCTGAACGGCATCATCCTGACCTTCCGCCCATCCAGGAGCGGCCACGCCTACCGCAGCATCTGGAACACCGAACGCAATGAAAGCCCGCTGGCCACCATCACCCGCGCCCAGGCGCAGGCGGTGGCCGCCGCGCTGGACGCCCGCCACGGCGGCCGGGTGGTGACGGATTGGGCCATGCGCTACGGCCGGCCCGCCATCGGGCCGGTGATCGACCGGCTGAAGGCCGAGGGCTGCGACCGCATCCTGCTGTTCCCGCTCTATCCCCAATACTCCGCCACCACCACGGCCACCGCCAACGACCAGGCGTTCCGTCATTTGATGACGCTGCGCTGGCAGCCGGCCGTGCGCACGGTGCCCGCCTACCACGATGATCCCGGCTACATCGACGCGCTGGCCCGCTCCGTCGAACGGCACCTGGAGACGCTGGATTTCAGACCCGACGTGCTGCTGGCGAGCTTCCACGGCCTGCCGCAGGCGTATCTGGACCGCGGCGACCCCTACCATTGCTTCTGCGTCAAGACGGCGCGTCTGCTGGCGGAGAGGCTGGGCTGGCCGGACGGCACGGTGCGCCACAGCTTCCAGTCCCGCTTCGGCAAGGCGGAATGGCTGAAGCCCTACACCGACCGCACGGTGGAGGAGCTGGCGCGGGCCGGCAAGACCAAGCTCGCCATCATCGCCCCCGGCTTCGCCGCCGATTGCGTCGAGACGCTGGAAGAAATCCAGAGCGAGGTGAAGGACGCCTTCATGGCCGCGGGCGGGGAACGGTTCACCTACGTCCCCTGCCTGAACGACCACCCCGACCACGTGGATTTTCTCACCGGCGTGGTAGAGCGGGAGCTGGGGGGCTGGCTGTAGCGCCGGCCCGAACCGCGGCGGGCGCCGGCTCCGGCCGGGTGGCCACGCAGAGCGCCGACAGGATCAGGACGGCCCAGCCGGACGCCGCCGCCGCGGGCAGGGCCGGAGCAACGGGCATCAGGAGAACGGCCCCCAGCCCCATGCCGCCCAGGGACGCCAGCTTGGCCGGGCGGGTCATGGCGCCATGCTCCAGGAACAGGCGGATGCCCGGTCCGAAGCGCGGGTGCTCCAGGATGCGGGCCGCCCGCGGGTCGCCCGCCCTGACCAGGCACAGCACGGCGAGAATCCAGAAGATCGTGGTGGGCAGCACCGGCACCACGATGCCGATGGCGCCCACGGCGAACAGGGCGGCGCCGGCGGCTTTCAGCAGGACGGGCATGGACGTCTCCGTACGAGGTCGGCGCCCCTTCCACCGCGGGAAGGGGCGCCGGGTTGCCGGGCTTACTCGGACAGGATCAGCGTCGGGGCGCCGCTTCCCGCCGCGGCGCGGGCGGCACGGACGCCGGCGCCGTAGTCGGGGTGCACCCGGTCGAACAGGGCGAGCTGCCGCTCGGCGATGTGGTCGGGTATGCCCTGCATCGCCGCGGCGATGTTGGCGAACAGCCGCTGCTTCTGGCCGTCATCGAACAGGTTGAACAGGGCGCGGGGCTGGCTGAAGTCGTCGTTGCCCTCGCGGTGGTCGTAGCGGTCGGCATCGGCCGCGATGCGCAGCGGCGGCTCCTTCACCGACGGGTCCTGGGACGGGCCGCCGAAGCTGTTGGGCTCGTAGTAGGCATCGGGGTTGCCGGTGTCGTTGCGGAAGAAGCGCATCGCCCCGTCCTTGTGGTAGTGGTGCACCGGGCAGCGCGGCGTGTTGACCGGCAGCGCCTCATAATGGGTGCCGAGCCGGTAGCGGTGAGCGTCGGCATAGGAGAAGATGCGGGCCTGGAGCATCTTGTCCGGGCTGAAGCCGATGCCGGGCACGGTGTTGGACGGACTGAAGGCCGCCTGCTCGATCTCAGCGAAATAATTGTCCGGATTGCGATTCAGTTCCACCACGCCGACCTCGATGAGGGGGTAGTCGCCGTGCGGCCACACCTTGGTCAGGTCGAAGGGGTTGTAGGGGGTCTTCTCGGCGTCCAGTTCGGGCATGACCTGGACGAAGAGGGTCCACTGCGGATAATCGCCGCGCTCGATGGCGCCGAACAGGTCCTCCTGGTAGCTTTCGCGGCTGTTGCCGATGACCACCGCGGATTCGGCGTTGGTCATGGTCCGGTGGCCCTGGCGGGTCTTGAAGTGGAACTTGACCCAGAACCGTTCGCCGTCAGCGTTCCAGAAGCTGTAGGTATGGCTGCCGTAGCCGTTCATGAAGCGCGGGCTGACGGGGATGCCACGGTCGCTGAACAGCGTGGTGATCTGGTGCAGGCTTTCCGGCGACAGGCTCCAGAAATCCCACATGGCGGTCGGCGAGCGCAGGTTGGTGCGCGGGTGCCGCTTCTGGGTGTGGATGAAGTCCGGGAACTTCAGCGGGTCGCGGATGAAGAACACCGGTGTGTTGTTGCCGACCAGGTCCCAGTTGCCCTCCTCGGTGTAGAACTTCACCGCGAAGCCGCGCACGTCGCGTTCGGCATCGGCGGCACCCATCTCCCCGGCGACGGTGGAGAAGCGGATGAGCAGGTCGGTCTTCTTGCCGATGCCGTCGAACAGCCGGGCGCGGGTGTAGGGGGTGACGTCATTGGTGACCGTCAGGGTGCCGAATGCCCCCCAGCCCTTGGCATGGACCACCCGCTCCGGAATGCGCTCCCGGTTCTGGTGAGCAAGCTTTTCGATGAGCTGCCAGTCCTGCAACAGCACCGGACCCCGCGGGCCCGCGGTGAGGGAGTTCTGGTTGTCGGCGACGGGGGCGCCGCCGGTGGTGGTCATGCGGTGGGTCACGGCGTTTCTCCTCTTCTGCGATGGTTTGGGATCGTCTGAAGGGAAAGCTAGACCATAAACGATGTTCGATAAAATCGATTGTACGTATTGTAGCGATCGTTCTTTCCTATCGACGATCGGTGTCGGAGCCGCGGGCGATGCAGCCGGTGCCGCCGGCTGTGACGTGGCCGCAGAAGGTGCGGGCGTCGTCGCGGCCGGCGAAACCGCTGACGATCACCCGCCAGGCGGTGCGTCCGTCGCTCAACTGCGCCTGGCGGACGGTCAGAGTCCGGCCCTCCATCAGCGGTGGCGGAATCAGGCCGCGCAGGCGTCTCACCTCGGACTGCGCCGCCTCCTCGCTGAACAGCGTGGCGAGCTGGGCATAAGCCGGCGACGGAAGATCGGTCGGGGCCGGCGCCGCGGGTGATTCCGGCTCCGGCCCCGGAGCCGGTGGAGTCACGGGAGCAACCGGGGTCTCCTCCGGCGGGGCTGCCGGTTCCGGAACAGGGGGCGGCGGAGCCACGGTCACCGCTTCCGGCTGCGGTTCGGGCTCCCCGGCGGCTTCGGCGGGGGCCGGCGGCATGTCCAGAGCCAGGCGGAGCTGGCGCACCGCCTCCTCCAGCGGCCCGAACGCGGCGGGATCGGCCCGAGCCAACAGGGCGCGGGCGCGCTCGGGGTCGGCGCGAACGCCGATGCCCTCGGCGTGGATGCGCGCGGCGGCGTAGATGCCGGCGGGATGGCCGCTGTCGGCGGCCCGTTCCAGCCAGGCGGCGGCGGCGACGGGATCCACCTCGATACGGCCGCCGCGCAGGTACAGCACGCCCAGCAGGGCTTCGGCCTGGCCGGGACCGGCGTTCTCCACCATGAGGCCGAGCGCCTCGCGGGCCAGCCGGTCGCGGTCGGTGGGCGGCGCTTCCGCGGCTCCGGCGGCGGCGGTCAACGCCGCGGCCATCATCATGGTGGACACAATGGTCGGCAGTCCCCGGATCATGCGGCAGTCCCCTTTAGGTGCTCGTCCCCCTGTGGTGCAGTATGCCAGCTTGAACGGGACAGGGCGACCCGCGTCGCGGGTCCGATTCCGGCAGGCCACCGGCCGATGGGTTGGCCGGCGCCGACCTTCGGCCTATTTTCGGACCGGACCCGCGACGCTACGGTTGCGCAGCAAAAAGAGACCGGAAGGGGAGAGCACGACATGGAAATGACCGGGCAGTACCGCATCGCCGCGCCGCGCGAGCGCGTCTGGGAGGCGCTGAACGATCCCGAGGTGCTGCGTCGCTGCATCCCCGGATGCGAGGAGATCGATAAGCGGTCGGACACGGAGTACACGGCCCGCGTCCAGGCGAAGGTGGGCCCGGTGAGCGCCCGCTTTTCCGGTAAGGTCACCCTGTCCGACCTCGACCCGCCGAACGGCTGCACCATGACCGGGGAGGGCACCGGCGGCGCTGCCGGCTTCGCCAGGGGCAGCGCCCGGGTGCGGCTGGCCGAAGAGGGCGACGCGACGGTCCTGTCCTACACGGCCGACGCCAAGGTGGGCGGCAAATTGGCGCAGGTGGGGTCCCGCCTCATCCAATCGGCGTCGCGCAAGATGGCCGACGACTTCTTCGCCCGCTTCGCCGAGGTGGTCGGGGACGGGGCTCCGGCGGCGGATCCGGCCGGTTCGGAGGTGGTTGCCGGTCGTGCGGAGCCGCCGCCGGAGCTTCCGGTGCCCGTACCGGCCGCGAGCGGGGCGATCGCCACCTACCTGCCCTGGGGCGTGGCCGGGATCGGGGTGCTGCTGCTGTTCCTGCTGTGGCTTGCCGCGTAGCGGACCCCCGGATGATTTCGCCTTCGGCGGGTGTTTGTCCCCATGTTCACAGGGGTTGGCCTTTTGTCGAATCCGTGTATGCTGCCGGCCAAGTGCCGGTATCCCGGCACCGGTCGAACACCAGGACAAACCCGACATCCAAATGCCGGCCTGCGGCCGGTGCATAAGCAAAGGGAAACACCATCAATGAACAAGACGCTGTTGATCGGCACCACGCTCGCTCTTGGCCTCGGCCTCGCTTCGACCGGCGCCATGGCGGGTGATGCCGCCACCGGCAAGGAGGTCTTCAAGGAGTGCCTGGCCTGCCACACCGTTGAAGCGGGCAAGAACAAGGTGGGCCCGACGCTGCACGGCGTCGTCGGCCGTAAGGCCGGCGCCGTCGACGGGTTCCGCTACTCCAAGCCGATGCAGGAGAAGGCGTCCGGCGGCTTCACCTGGACGCCGGAGAACCTGACCGCCTATCTGCTGGCCCCGAAGGAGGTCGTCCCCGGCGGCACCATGGCCTATGCCGGCCTGTCCAAGTCGCCGAAGTGGAAGAGCGCGCCCGAAGAGGCGGCCGCCAACCTGATCGCCTACATGGAAGAGCAGAGCAAGTAACGTCTGCGCCCGTCACTGCGACGGAATGCGGGCCGGAGGATCATTCCTCCGGCCCGTTTTGCTTGAGCGGCTACCCGAGGCTCTTGCTTGCCACCTCATAGACGTCCGGCGACAGGCCGGACTGCGCGACGATGCGCCGCAACTGCGCCCGCATGAGGTCCTGCCGGCCGGTGTCGAACCGCCGCAGGCGCGAAAACGGACCCATCAGCCGCGCTGCGACCTGCGGGTTGATCGGGTCGATGCGCAGAACCTGGTCGGCCAGGAAGGCGTAGCCGGCACCGTCGGCAGCGTGGAAACGCACGGGGTTGCCGCCGGCGAAGGCGCCGATCAGCGCATAGACCTTGTTGGGATTGCGGATCTCGAAGGCGGGATGGGCCAGCAGGCGGGTCACGTCAGCCAGGGCGTCGGCGCGTTTGGACGTGGCCCGGACCATGAACCACTTGTCCATCACCAGCGGCTCGTCCTTCCAGCGGTCATGGAACGCGCCAAGCGCCGCCTCGCGCTCCGGCGTGTCGGTGTCGGCCAGGAACTGCAGGGCGGCGATCGCGTCGGTCATGGCGTGGGCGCCGTGGAACTGGCCAACGCACAACCCCAGCGCCTCGTCGTCCCCGAGGGCCATGAGGTAGGCGAGGCTGAGATTCTTCAGCGCCCGCCGGCCGATGGCGGCGGCGTCCACCGCGAAGGGTTCATTGCCGGCGTTGGCGCGGTAGGTGGCCAGCCAGCGCGGGCGCAGCGCCGTCGCAAGGGCCCGCCGCGCCGCCTCGCGTGCCTCGTGGATGGCCACGGGGTCGACCACCTCCATCTGGGTGGCCAGATACGCCTCGCCGGGCAGCACCAATGCCTGTGCGGCGAAGGCCGGATCGGCGGCGGCATCTTCCAGCAGCGCCTCCATGGCCCGGACATAGGCGTCCGGCAGCGTGCCATTGCCGCCCCCGGCGATCATCCCCAGCAGGATGCGCGTGCCCAGCGTCTGGCCGGCCTCCCACCGGTTGAAGGCGTCGCTGTCATGGGCCATCAGGAAGGCGAGGTCGGCGTCCGACAGGTCGGTCTTCAGCCGCACCGGAGCGGAGAATCCCCGCAGCAGCGACGGCACCGGCCGGGCCGGCACGTCCACGAACTCGAACACCTCTTCGGCGCGGCGGATCTCCAGCACCCGGCCGGTGCCGGCTGCCGCGTCCTCGCCCGCCAGGCGCAGCGGCAGGTCCCGCCCGTCGGGGCCGGTCAGGCCCATGGCCAGCGGGATGTGCATGGGCTGCTTGGCCGGCTGGCCGGGCGTCGGCGGCACCGACTGGCGCACGGTCAACCGGTAGGTCCGCGCCGCGGCGTCATAGGCGCCGGCCACGTCCAGCACCGGCGTCCCCGCCTGACGGTACCACAGGGAGAACTGCGCGAGGTCGACACCGCTGGCATCGGCCATGGCGGCGACGAAGTCGTCGCAGGTCACGGCCTGGCCGTCGTGCCGGGCGAAGTAGAGATCCATCCCCTTGCGGAACCGCTCCCGGCCCAGCAGGGTGTGGATCATGCGGATGACCTCGGCCCCCTTGTCGTACACGGTGGGTGTGTAGAAGTTGTTGATTTCCACATAGGAATCCGGGCGGACGGGGTGCGCCATGGCGCTGGCGTCCTCGGGGAACTGGACGGTGCGCAGGCGCTGCACCTCGGCGATGCGCTTGACCGGGCGAGAGTGCATATCCGCGCTGAACTCCTGGTCGCGGAACACCGTCAGCCCTTCCTTCAGAGAGAGCTGGAACCAATCGCGGCAGGTGACCCGGTTTCCGGTCCAGTTGTGGAAATACTCGTGCGCCACCACGGCTTCGATATTGAGGAAATCCTGATCGGTGGCGGTTTCCGGCTTGGCAAGGACATACTTTGTGTTGAAGACGTTCAGCGACTTGTTTTCCATTGCCCCCATGTTGAAGTCGCTCACGGCGACGATGTTGAAGATGTCCAGATCGTACTCCAGACCGAACACCTCCTCGTCCCACGCCATGGACCTCTTCAGCGAGGCCATGGCATGGTCGACCTTGTCCTCGTTGCCGGGCTCGACATAGATGCGCAGGGCGACGTCGCGGCCGGAGCGGGTGCGGAACCGATCCTCGACACAGCGCAGGTTGCCGGCCACCAGGGCGAACAGATAGCAGGGTTTGGGAAACGGATCCTCCCAGCGGGCCCAGTGCCGCCCGTCGGGGCAATCGCCGCTGTCCACGGGGTTGCCGTTGGACAGCAGCACGGGATACCGCGCCTTGTCCGCTTCGATCCGCGTGGAGTAGCGGGCCATCACGTCGGGCCGGTCCGGGAAGTAGGTGATCTTTCGGAACCCTTCCGCCTCGCACTGGGTGCAGTAATTGCCCGACGAGGTGTAGAGCCCCTCCAGCGCCGTGTTCTCCTGCGGCTTGATGCGGACCACCGTCTCCAGGGTGAAGGCGTCCGGCACATGGGGAATGGTCAGCCGGTCGGCGTCGACGGTGTAGCAGTCGGGCGTCAGCGCCCGGCCGTCGAGCGCCACCGACACCAGTTCCAGCCGCTGGCCGTCAAGCACCAGGGGCGGATGCTCCACCGTGTCCGCCGCGTCCTGTGCCTCTGCACAGGCGGGATTACGCCGCACCGTCAGGGTGGCCCGCACCGTGGTGACATCGTCGCGCAGATCGAAGCGCAGATCGACCGTTTCGATCAGGTGGGCGGGCGGGCGGTAATCCTTGAGCAGGATGGCTCCGGGGGTGCCTTTGTCCATGGCTGGCGTCTCTGGTCGTCGGTCGGAAGGCTTCCCCCGGACGGGGGAACGCGGGCGTGTCCCGGTAAGGTGTGTCCCGCCCGCCACCGTTCAACCCGGACCTTCGCCCGACCGGCCACCACCGCCGGCATCAGCCCGCCAGGGTCAGCACCAGCAGGCTGATCGAGGACACCGCGAGCGCGCCGAGCGAGCGCCGGCCGACGCGCACCGCCGCCTCCGTGTTACCCTGTTCATCCAGGCGCAGGGCCATGATGTTGGAGAAGATGGCGCCGAACAGCGTCATGATGTGGACCAGCGACAGCGCACCGTAGAGCGGCATGCCGAGGATCAGGGCGATCAGCGCCAGCACACCGCCCTGGGCCATGGCGCTGCGCGCAATGGGCTCCCAGTGCTCGCGGGCAACCAGCGTCTCAAATCCACCGGGTGGGCTGCGATCGATGTCCATGCTCATACTGGGTCCTCCGTTGCAGGGCCGGATTCCGGCGATGCCGGTGCAGGGCAACGCCGGCGCCCGGACCGGGGCGCAAACGCGAGAGTCCGACGAGGCAGCCCCCGGGCTGCCGGAAGGGGCCCGGACCCTGCCTCATAGGTGGGGTGCCGTCCCGTTCCGGCCAAGATCCGGCTGGCGGATGGCGGCGCTGCGGCGACGCTTCCGCTTTCCGGTTGACGGGGACGGGCATCGGCGCTCCCTTGATGGACAAGAACGGCAAAGGGCGGAGGGCGTTCCGTGGATTCGCTCGTCAGTGCGTTGGTGGTGTTCTTCGTGGTGATCGATCCGGTGGGTCTGGTGCCGATATTCTTAGGCCTGACGCAGGGGTTCGACGCCCGGCGCAAGCGGATGATCGCCTTGCGGGGAACCGTCATCAGCCTGGCGATCATCGTCTTCTTTGCCTATCTCGGCCGCACCGTCCTCGATGCGCTGGGGATCGACATGGCGGCGTTCCGCATCGCCGGCGGTGCCCTGCTGTTCTGGATCGCCTTCGAAATGCTGTTCGAGCGGCGCAACGACCGCAAGGAGCGGACGGCCGACGACGCCCGCACCGACGAGGAGGCGCACGATCTGGCCGTCTTCCCGCTGGCCATCCCGCTGATCGCCGGTCCGGGCGCTATAACTTCGGTCATGCTGCTGATGGACCGTTACGGCGGGGAGGCCGGCGGGCAGGCGATCGTGCTGGGGGCGGCGGCACTGGTGATCGCCGCCACCGCCGCCGTTCTCGCCGGCGCCGACGCGGTGGGCCGGCTGCTCGGCCGCACGGTGATCCACACGGTCAGCCGCATCCTGGGAATCGTCCTGGCGGCTCTGGCGACGCAGACGGTGATGTCCGGCATCACCGCGATCTATCCGCCGGGGTGAGGAAGGGGAGGGCACGGCGCTTTCCAAACGCCCATTGCTCGGCTAACGTCCCGCAGAAACATACGATCTTATGCGGACCGGCGAGGGGAATGATCGGCCGATGATGGATGATCCGGCGTCTCTTTTTTCTCTGCCCCTCGACCCGCGCACCATCGCCCTCGTGATCGCCGTCAGTTCGCTGAGCATTGCGATGGCCGTCCTGTTCTCGGCGCGCACTTATCGGCCGCCGACCTCCCGTTCCATGATGGCGTTCGGCATCGGCAAGCTGCTGGGGGCGGCCGGGTTCACGCTGATCACCCTGCGCGGCTATGCCCATCCGGCCCTCTCGGTGGTCCTCGGCAACGGGTTGGCCATGGCCGCGTTCTGCCTGAACCTGACGGCGGTGCGCATCCTCCAGGGGCGCTCGGCGGCCTATGGTTTCGCCGCCGCGATGACGGGAATCATGGCCGCATCCTCGGCCTTCTTCACGATGGCGGCACCGAGTCTGCAAGGGTTGCGGCTGGCCACCAGTGCCGTCAGTTTGATCGTCTGCGCCGTGCTGGGCTACGAACTGCTGGTGCGATACCGCGGGCCCGGGCGGGCGCACCGGCTGGCCGGCGCCATCGTCCTGCTGATGGGCTCGATCCTCGTGCTGCGGTTCGGCGACGCGCTGATCACGGACACCTCGCCGGCCATTGTCCTGTCGTCCGGCGCAGCGGAAAAGGTGTTTCTGCTGGGCGCGTATCTCGCCATCACCGTGGCGAGCCTGAACTTCATCCTGATGTACAACGACGCCTTCAACGAGGAACTGCGCCGGCTGGCCCGGGTCGACCCGTTGACCGGCGTCGCCAACCGCCGCTCCCTGTTCGAGCGTGCCGACGAGGAGGTGCGCCGCGCCGACCGCTTCGGCCATGCCCTGACGGTGCTGGTCCTCGACATCGACCACTTCAAGCGCATCAACGACGGCTGGGGCCACGGCATCGGCGACCGGGCGCTGGAGGCGGTGGCTGCCTGCTGTCGCGATGGCGTGCGGGACGTCGACACGGTCGCGCGCCTGGGCGGCGAGGAGTTCGTCATCCTGCTGCCGCAAACCACCGCGGCGGCGGGACGCGCGGTCGCCGAACGCCTGCGCGCCGCGGTCGACACGCTCGCCGTGGCTGCGCAACCCCCGCTGCGCCTGACCGCCAGCATCGGTGTGGCCGAACGGGTAGCGCAGGAGGGGTTCGATTCCGTCCTCAGCCGTGCCGACGCCGCCCTCTACGCGGCAAAAGCCGCCGGCCGGGACCGGGTCGCGACGGCGGAGACGGCGGCGTCGAGTGCGGACCTGAGCGTCGCCTAGGTCCGCCGGCCGCATCACACGTGGAAGCTCTCACCGCAGCCGCAGCGGCCCTTTTCGTTGGGGTTGCGGAACTTGAAGCCGGTTTCGAACTTGTCGTCCACGTAGTCCATCTCGCTGCCGATCAGGAACATGACGGCGTCGGGGGCGATCATGACGGTGACGCCCTTGTCCTCCACCACCTCGTCGAATGGCAGCTTCTCCTTGGCGTACTGGATGTCGTAGCTGAGGCCGGAGCAGCCGCGGGCCTTGACGCCGATGCGCAGGCCGATCATGTCGTCCGGCGCCTTCGCCATCAACGCCTTCACGCGCGTCACCGCCGCGTCGGTCAGGGTGATCGCCTTCGGCAGGGCCTTCGTTGCAGCCATGGGTGTCCTCGCTCCGAACGGTCAGAACATATCGAGTTGGATCTTGGCGACGTCGGACATCATGTCGGGCCGCCAGGGCGGTTCCCACACCAGCTCGACCTTGCACTCCTCCACGCCCTCGACACAGGAAATGGCGCGCTGGACCTGCTCGGGCAACTCCCCGGCCACCGGGCACATGGGGCTGGTCAGCGTCATGTCCACCGCCACCGCGCCGCCGTCGTTCACGTCGATGCGGTAGATGAGGCCGAGCTCCCAGATGTCCACGGGGATCTCGGGGTCGTAGCAGGTCTTCACCGCGGCGACGATGTCGTCCATAAGCTGCTGCTTGGGATCGACCGCCGCGTCTTCGGGCCGGCTGTTCGCGATCGCGTCGTGGGGCATCGCGGTCTCCATGGTCTCGCTCATTCGCTGGACGCCTTCGCCTCGCCGGCGATGGCGGCGTTCATCGCATGCCACGCCAGGGTGGCGCATTTGACCCGCACCGGGAACTGGCGCACGCCCGACAGCACCATCAGCTTCTCCATGGTGTCCTCGTCGACGGGGCCATGGTCGTGGTGATGCTCCTCGTCCTTGGTGCACAGGTCGTGGAAGGTGTGGAAGAGGGTGCGGGCCTCGTCCTGCGTCTTCCCGCGCACCAGCTCGGTCATCATCGAGGCGCTGGCGGTGGAGATGGCGCAGCCGCGCCCCTCGAAGGCGCAGTCCTCCACGAGACCGGCGTCGTTCACCGTCAGATAGACGGTGAACTTGTCGCCGCACATGGGGTTCTCGCCCCGCGCCTCGCGGTTGGCATCCGCCGGGTGGCGCAGGTTGCGCGGGTTCTTGCCGTGGTCCAGGATCACTTCCTGGTAGAGTTCACGCAGCTCGTCCATCATGCCCCGAAGAACTCCTTGACCGCCCGGACGGAATCGACAAGGGCGTCGACCTCGGCGCGGGTGTTGTAGAGGGCGAAGGAGGCCCGCGCGGTGGACCCGATCCCGAACCGGTCCATCAGCGGCTCCGCGCAATGCTGACCGACGCGCACGGCGACGCCGTACTGGTCGACCACGGTGCCGAGGTCGTGGGGATGCACGCCCTCCACCGTGAAGGAGATGATGGCGGCCTTGCCCGGCGCGGTGCCGATGATGCGCAGCCCGTCGATCTGCGAAAGCTGCTGCGTGGCGTAGTTCAGCAGGTCGTGCTCGTGCAGCGCGATGGCGTCGCGCCCCAGCGCCTCCACATAGTCGATGGCAGCCCCCAGCCCGATGCCCTCGACGATGGGCGGGGTGCCCGCCTCGAAGCGCATGGGCGGCTCCTTGAAGGTGGTGCCGCTGAAGCTGACGGACTGGATCATGTCGCCGCCGCCGCGGTAGGGCGGCATCCTCTTCAGGTGCTCGTACTTGGCGTAGAGCACGCCGAGTCCCGTCGGACCGTAAAGCTTGTGGGCGGTGAAGACGTAGAAGTCCACGTCCAGGTCCTGCACGTCGACCCGGCCGTGCACCACCGCCTGACTGCCGTCCAGCAGCACGGGGATGCCGCGCTCGCGGGCCAGGCGCACGATCTGCCGGGCCGGCGTGACGGTGCCCAGCACGTTGGAGCAATGGGTCATCGCCACCAGCTTCGTGCGCGGACCCAGCAGGGCGGCGTAGGCGTCCATGTCGAGCACGCCGTCGTCGTCCACCGGCACCACCTTGAGGACGATGCCCTTCTCGGCCTGCAGAAGCTGCCAGGGGACTATGTTGGCGTGGTGCTCCATGATCGACAGCACCACCTCATCGCCCGCCTCCAGGAAGGCGCGGCCGTAGGTGGCGGCGACCAGGTTGATGGCGTCGGTGGCGTTGCCGGTGAACACGATGGTGTCGCGCGACGGTGCGTTCAGGAAGGCCGCAACCTTGTCGCGCACGCCTTCGAAGGCGTCGGTGGCGCGCTGGGACAGCACATGCACGCCACGGTGGATGTTGGCGTAATCCTCCTCCATGAAGCGCACCATGGCGTCGATCACCTGGCGCGGCTTCTGGGCGCTGGCCCCGCTGTCGAGATAGACCAGCGGCCGGCCCGGCTTGCCCTTGCGCTCGTGCACGACGCGGGAGAGCACCGGAAAGTCGGCGCGCACCCGCTCCACGTCATAGGGCGGTGCCTCGGCGGCGATGGCCGGGGAGAGGCGGTTCATCGCGCACCTCCCCGGCGGGCGGCGAGCCAGCCGGTCGCGATGGCGGCGAAGGCGTCGCGCACCGGTTCCTCCGGGATCTCGTCGATGGCCTCGGCCAGGAAGGAGGCGATCAGCAGGCCGCGCGCCTCCTCCTTCGGAATCCCGCGGGAGCGCAGGTAGAACAGCGCCTCGTCGTCCAGCTCGCCGGCGGTGGCGCCGTGGCTGCACTTCACGTCGTCGGCGTAGATCTCCAGCTCCGGCTTGGAGTCGATCTCCGCCGTGTCGGACAGCAGCAGGGCGCGGTTGAGCTGGTGCCCGTCCGTCTTCTGAGCGCCGGGGCGGACAATGATCTTGCCCTGGAACACGGCCCGCGCCCGCTCGTCGATGGCGCCCTTGTAGACCTCGCGGCTGGTGCCGTAGGGCCGGGCGTGGTCGATCAGCGTGGTGGTATCGCAGTGCTGTTCGCCGGTCACCAGATAGGCGCCGCTGACGTGGCAGGACGCGCCGGTGCCGTCCAGCACGGCGTGCACCTCGTTGCGCGACAGCCGGGCGCCCGACGTCAGGATGAAGTTGTCGTAGCAGGCGTCCCGGCAGACCGTCGCCGCGGCGTGGGAGACGTGGAAGGCGTCCGTCTGCTCCCGCTGAACCTTGTAGTGGCGCAGGGTCGCCCCCTCGCCGACGAACACCTCCGCCGTATGGTTGGCGAAGGTCGGGGCGCCGCCCGGTCCGACATGGTGTTCGATCACCACCGCCTTGCTCAGCGGATCGGCGACGATCAGGGTGCGCGGGTGGAACACGGTGGCGCGGCCGTCGGCGGCGGCCGACACGAACACCAGCTCGATCGGGTCATCCAGCACGACGCCGCGCGGAATGTGCAGCACCGGCCCGTCGGCCAGGACGGCGGTGTTGAGGGCCACCAGGGGGTGTTCGTCGGCGTTGGCCAGCCGGCCCAGCCGCTCGCCCACGAAGTCGGCGTGTGACGACAGCGCGTCGGCCAGACCGGTCAGCACGACACCGTCCGGCAGCCCGTCGGTGGAGGACAGGTCGGCGCGCAGCCGGCCGTTGACGAAGACCAGCCGCGGTCCCGTCTGCCCGGCCGGGCGCACGGTCGGCAGCACGTCGATGTGGGTGCCGGCCGCGGCCGCGGCGGTCGCCGGTTCGAAGGCGACCTTCTCCAGCGGGCGCAGGCTGGTGTACTTCCAGGCTTCCTGGCGCACGGTGGGGACGCCCAGGGCGGCGAAGCGCTCCCGCCCATCCCGGCGCAGTTCGCGCACCCGGGAAAGCGCCGCCCCCGGCAGCTCGCCCTTCAGGCGGTCGATCTGGTCCAGATAGGGGCGTGCGGCGGCGGTGTCGCCGGTGGGGGTGGAATGGGTCGTCGCCATGGCTCAGGCCGCCTCCTCCACGCCGAAGTCCTTATACCCCTTCTGCTCCAGTTCCAGCGCCAGCTCCTTGCCGCCGGAGCGCTGGATGCGGCCGTGCGCCAGCACGTGCACATGGTCGGGCACGATGTAGTTCAGCAGGCGCTGGTAATGGGTGATCACCAGCATCGACCGCTCCGGCGAGCGCAGGGCGTTGACGCCGTCCGCGACGATCTTCAGGGCGTCGATGTCGAGGCCGCTGTCGGTCTCGTCCAGGATGGCGAACTTCGGCTCCAGCACCGCCATCTGAAGGGTTTCGTTGCGCTTCTTCTCACCGCCCGAGAAGCCGACGTTGACCGCGCGCTTCAGCATCTCGTCGGTCATGTTCAGCGACCGGGTCTTCTCGCGCACCAGCTTCAGGAACTGCATGGCGTCCAGGTCGCCCTCGCCGCGGTGCTTGCGCATGGCGTTCAGCGCCGACTTGAGGAACGTCATGTTGGCGACGCCGGGGATCTCCACCGGGTACTGGAAGGCCAGGAACAGACCGGCGGCGGCGCGCTCCTCCGGCTCCATGGCCAGCAGGTCCTCGCCGTAGAAGCTGACCGATCCCTTGGTCACCTCATAGCCGTCGCGTCCGGCGAGCACGTAGGACAGGGTGCTCTTGCCCGACCCGTTGGGCCCCATGATGGCGTGCACCTCGCCGGGACCGATGGTGAGGTCGATGCCCTTGAGGATCTCCTTGCCGTCCACGGTGGCGTGCAGGTTCCTGATCTCAATCATTCTCATTGTTCCTTGGACTTGTGCCTGCCAGCGATTTGTGAGACGGAGGTCAGCCGACGCTGCCTTCCAGGCTGATGCCGACGAGCTTCTGGGCCTCCACGGCGAATTCCATGGGCAGCTCCTTCAGCACTTCCTTGCAGAAGCCGTTGACGATCAGTGATACCGCGTCCTCTTCCGACAGGCCGCGCTGGCGGCAGTAGAAAAGCTGGTCCTCGCTGATCTTGGCCGTGGTCGCCTCGTGTTCGACGCGGGCGCTGCGGTTGCGGCTCTCGATGTAGGGCACGGTGTGGGCGCCGCACTGGTCGCCGATCAGCAGGCTGTCGCACTGGGTGTGGTTGCGCGCGCCCTCGGCGCGGGGCAGGATCTTCACCAGTCCGCGGTAGGTCTGCTGCGCCCGGCCGGCCGAGATGCCCTTGGACACGATGGTCGATCGGGTATTCTTCCCGATGTGGATCATCTTGGTGCCGGTGTCCGCCTGCTGGCGGTTGTTGGTGATGGCGACCGAATAGAACTCGCCCACCGAGTTGTCGCCCTGCAGGATGCAGCTCGGGTACTTCCAGGTGATGGCCGAGCCGGTCTCCACCTGCGTCCACGAGATCTTGGAGTTGACACCGCGGCAGGCGCCGCGCTTGGTCACGAAGTTGTAGATGCCGCCGACACCGTTGGCATCGCCGGGATACCAGTTCTGCACGGTGGAGTACTTGATGGTGGCGTTGTCCAGCGCCACCAGCTCGACCACCGCGGCGTGAAGCTGGTTCTCGTCGCGCTGGGGCGCGGTGCAGCCCTCCAGGTACGAGACGTAGCTGCCCTCGTCGGCGATGATCAGCGTGCGCTCGAACTGGCCGGTGTTGGCCTGGTTGATGCGGAAGTAGGTCGACAGCTCCATCGGGCAGCGGACGCCCTTGGGGATGTAGACGAACGAGCCGTCGGTAAAGGCCGCCGAGTTCAGCGTCGCGAAGAAGTTGTCCGTGTAGGGAACGACCGAGCCAAGGTACTTCTGCACCAGCTCCGGACACTTGTGGACGGCCTCGGAGATGGCGCAGAAGATGATGCCCATCTCCTCCAGCTTGGCCTTGTAGGTGGTCGCCACCGACACGCTGTCGAACACCGCGTCCACCGCGATGGCCGGGGCCTGGCCCTCGGTACCCTCGACACCGGCCAGGATCGCCTGCTCCTTCAGCGGAATGCCCAGCTTCTCATAGGTCCGCAGCAGCTCGGGATCCACCTCGTCCAGGGACTTCGGCTTGTTCTTCAGCTTGGGCGCCGCGTAGTAATAGGCGTCCTGATAGTCGATGGGACCATAGTCCAGCTTCGGCCAATGCGGCTCCTGCATGGTCTTCCACGCCTCGAAGGCGCGCAGGCGCCATTGCAGCAGCCACTCCGGCTCCTCCTTCTTGGCGGAGATGAAGCGGATGATGTCTTCGTTCAGGCCCTTGGGCGCCGTTTCCGCGTCGATGTCGGTGGTGAAGCCGTACTTGTACTTCTGCTCGGCAAGGGCGCGGACCTGCTCGACGGTCTCGTGCGTGGCGGCCATGGTCTGTCGTGCTCCTAAACGTGTCAGCTCGGCGGAGGGGTGCCCGGTGCGTGCGGGCCGGTCACCCCGGGCGGGCCGCGGCGGCGGCCGTGCGACGGGGCGGCGGCGGTTCGCCGGGCGGCGGCGACCAGGCCGGCGTCATCATGTCGGCGAGCGTCACCTGTTCCAGCGCGGTGCGGATGGCGCCGTTGATCTTTTCCCAGTTGCCGCGCATGGGGCACAGGCTCTCGACGCCGCACTGGTCGTCGGCGCCCTCGACGCAGGCGGTCAGCGCGATGGGGCCGTCCAGCGCCGTGACGATGTCGGCGATGGTGATCTCCCCCGCCGGACGCGCCAGCGCATAGCCGCCCGACGCCCCGCGGTGGGATGTCATCAGCCCGGCCGGAGCCAGCGTCTTCATCAGCTTGGCGACGGTGGGCGCCGGCACGCCGGTGCGGTCGGCCAGGTGCGGCACGGTGTGGACCGCGCCCCTGGTGCGCGCCATCTCGCTCATCACCACGATGGCGTAGTCGGTCAGCTTGCTCAGACGGATCATCGCCGCTTTCCAAACCGGGGTTCAATCCGGACCAATCCGGTACGGATTAGGTGGTCAAGCCCGGCGGAAAGTCAAGCGAAAGCATCGGGTATTGGGCCGCCGGCATTCTAGACCGGAACAGTACGGATTGGGTAGCGGCGATATGTCGCGCCGTCCCCAACGGAAACGGCCCCGCGCGCGCGCGGGGCCGTTGGTCCGGAACGGGCGCGGCGCGTCAGGACGGCTTCTTCGCCTCTTCCCTGGCCGCGTTCTTGGTGTCGGCCACGGCATCGCGGGCGGCTTCCCGGACGTCCGCCACGGCTTCCTTGACGTCGTCGCGCGCGGTCTCCACCGCCGCCTTGGCGGCGCGGGTGCCGCGGTCGATGGCGTCCTGCGCGAAGTGGCGGGCCTGGTCATAGACCTCGTCGGCGTAATCGCCGACCCAGCGGTTCTCGTAACGGGTGGACGGGATGCTGGCTCCCAGCGCCGCACCCAGCGCCACACCCATCACGCCGGCGACCAGCGGGTGGTCGTCGACCATGTCCCAGAAGCCGCCGGCCATGGAGCGGGCGCGGCCCGCCGCCTCGTGGCCGTATTCGCCCATGCGGTCACCCATGCCGTGGGCGGCATCGGCGCCGCCGGTGCCGCCGGCCATGCCGCGCGCCCGGTTCATGGTGTCGCCGGCGCGGTCCCCGGCCTGACGCAGGGTGTCCCCGGCCCGTTCGTAGGCATGCTCGGCGGCACCGTAGACGCTGTCGCGGGCATGGCGGACGGTGGAGCCGGCACGACGCACCATGTCGCTGTGGGCGATGCGGCGGTCATAGCCGGACCCCGTGAGGGCCAGCCAGCCGATGCCGAGGCCGATCATCGCCAGGGGGATCGGGTTGGAGCGCATGGTGTCGGCCCACCCGCCGCGGTGATCGTCCACGTCGTAGGAGCCGGGATAATAGGTGGTCTTGGTCGAACGCATGATGATGGTCTCCGTACTGATGTGCGCGGGTCCGTTGCGGCCGGCGGGAGGCCGGGCGTTACCGGCTGAGCTGCGATTGGGCCCAGCGCTTGTCGTCCTGCAGCGTGCGGATCGTCCGTTCGGGCTGGAGATTCTCCGGCTTCAGGCGCTTGCGCCCGGACAGCATGAAGATCACACCGACCAGCACCACGACGCCGCCGACGATCAGCGCGGCCAGCCAGGGCGCCACCACGGCCGACAGGGCAATGGTCGCCGAGGCCAGCAGGTACAGGAACCCGGCAAAGGCGATCATCCCGCCGGCCGCCAGGAGCACCACGCCGCCGGCCGCGGCTCCCACCTTCTGCGACACCTCGGTCTTGGCGAGCGCCACCTCGGCGCGAACGAGGTTGGACGTCTCGCGCGCCAGGTCGGTGAAGAGCCCGGCCACCGAACGATCGGCGCGCGGGTTCCGGTCGTAGTTGCGATCCTCGGCGTAGCTCATGGCATCGTCCCCTGGGGCTTGGCACCCGCCGCCGGCGTGGCGCCGAGGGTTTCGTCGGGAACGCCCGCCTTGGGCGCCGGCCCGGCGGCCGCCGTTCCGGGAGTGGTCCCGGCGTAGGCGCGGGAACCCACGTCCGGTGCGGCACCGGAGCCGCGCGAGGTGTCGCCGCGGTAGCCCGAACCGGAACCGGCCCCCGCCCCGGCCGGGGCATAGGTGCCGTAGGCGCCCGCGCCGGACGCGCTCCGGCGCATCGACCCGCCCTCGTAACCGCGGCGGTCGCCGGAACTCTTGACGAAGCGGGCGAACAGGAAGCCCACCGCGAAGGCGGCGCCGATGAAGACCTCGGGCTGACGGCGGGCATAGCCCTCCACCATGCCGACCAGGTCGTCGACGCTCGACTCGCGCAGGGTGTCGGCCACCCGCTCGACCCGCTCGGCGGCGTGGTCGACGTAGCGGGCCGCCGCACCCTGGTTCTCGTCGTTGAGCTGGTTCGCGGCCTGGTGCAGCGCGTGCGCCACGCCGCCGAGCTGGTCGGCGGCGCGGTGGGACTGCTGCTCGAACAGGCTGCGGATGCGCTCGCGGGCGGTGCCGGCCATGTGCTGGCCCTGCTCCATCGCCCGGCGGCGCACCCGATCCGCTTCATGCTCCACCCGGTCCATCGTCTCTCGGGCCTTCCGTTCGGCCCCGCCGGTGTCGGACGTGTCGCGCCTAGCCATGCTGCTCCTCCTCACGGACTTTTCGTAGCGGTGGGGCGAGGACACGCCGCTCCGCGCCTCCACGCGAAAACTCGTTGCGTTAACACGGAGCCGGGGAGGGGGTTCCGGAGCATGCCTGTCCGAAAGGCAAGGGCATACGGGGTGGCCGCTCCGTTCCGTAGTGCGGTGGCCTAAACGAAATCTTCAGCGAATCCGGAGAGCATGATAAAACCTGTCCGGGTGGGCGGAGGGCGGCATGAGCGGAATCTTCTCTTTGCCGGGCGAAATGCAGGCGAGCGTCTATCGCCTCCGGCTGGCGTCGAAGTACGACGACGGGTTGAACGGACCTAAGACCGTGCAGCAGCAGCTTGCCGACAAGCAGTGGAACGCCGCCCTGCCGTTCCGCATGGCGCCGAAGGACGTGCGCAACGCCAACGCCGCCATGGGCGCCATGGAAGAGGCCAAGCGGATCGCCAATCCCAAGGCGCATGCCGAACAGCGCCTCGCCGAGGTGGAGCGACGGCTGGAGGAGTTGCGGGCGGAAATGCGTCTGGCCGCCGCCCGTGGCGACCGGGAAAAGGTCATGGATCTGGCCCGCGAGGCCGCCCAGCTCGCCCGCGAGGCCGGGCGTGCCGCCAAGGCGTATGCCAGCGGCGTGTCGGCCGCCGCGTCCATGGGGAAGGGCGCCACCGGGAGCGGCGTCCACGGGATCAGCGTCGTCGAGACGGTGCGGGAGACGTCGGTCACGACCCTCACCATCGCGTCGGTGGAAACGTCGGTGGAGGTGCGCATCGGCTCCGGCGCCGCGGCGGCTCCGGCCGCTTCCGCCGCCCCCGTCCCCGAGGAACCGCCCCACGGCGAGACCGCGGCGATGGCGCAGGCGCTTGCCGGCGTGATGCCGGGCCTGCCGCCGCCACCCGCCGGGTCCTCCGCCGGGGACCTGATGGGACGGATGATCGGCGACAACGACCTGAAGCTGGCCCGTTACAAGGAGGCCGACGCCTTCGGCCGCCGCGTCGAGGCGGTGCTGGGCCATGTCCGCAACGCGCTGACCGACGCCAAAGCCGCCAACGAGTCGGATCTCGACGAAAGCCGGCGCCGGCAGCGGCGCAAGCAGCTCGACGACTACGACAAAGTCGTCGCCGACGCGCAGGAGGAGGTCAACGTCCTGCGCGGCGCCGCCCTGGAGGGCGGGCTGACGGCCGGTGATCTCATCGCCGCCCTGCCGGCGGCGGGCGGAAACGCTTCCGTTGCGGCGCCCGTAGTCCTGCCGTCGATCAACCTCACGGTGTGACGGCAGGACTACGGGCTGGCCGGTGAACGGTGCAGACCGGCGGGGTGTGCAGCCAGCGGAGAGCGGCGATGGGACGAATCGGTGTCGAGCGCCACGCGATCGCGATCGCCGATCGGTTGGGCGACCTCGACCAGGCGGGGATCCGCCATATCCTGCGGTTGGCCGGCCCGCATCTGCCGCAGCCGCTGCCGGAAACCGGCCCTTACAGCGTCACCGTCCTTGCCGGCCAGCCGCCGCTGACGGCGCGCGAGCGCCTGGCCCGCGTGCTGGAGCCGGCCGTGCGGACCGTCTTCCTGCCGGCGCTGCGCGAACGCATCGTCGCCGGGGTGGAGCGGCGGGAGGCGGAGCCGGGAGCCCCGAGCGCGCTCGCCTGCGCCGAAGCGTTCCGGGCGCTCGACGATCTGCTGTGCACGCCCGGCATCAACCACGCGGTGCGGGCGGAGCGGTTCGCCGTCGCCAGGGCGATCCTGGCGCAGGCACGGACCTGCACGGCCGATGTCACCGTGCTGCTGGAACAGGGCGACTATCCCGACCTGGCCACCCTGTCGGCCGATCTGCTGCGGCTGGAGGGGCTGCGCTGGATGGCGGAGGTTCTGGGCGACCGGCCGGCGCAGGACGCCATCCGGCAGTTGTCGCGGCGGCTCGCCCGCGTGACGCTGACCCGCGCCACCGCCACCATGCAGGTGTTCCTCCGACAGCGCGACCTGATGTCCCTGTTCGACAACGCCGGCGTGGTGTCGCAGGTGGACAACCTGATCGTCGTGACGCTGCGGGTGCTGGACTCTCTGGTGGCGGGAGAGGAGGAGCCGACCGCCTTCGTCATGACTGCCGACGAAAAGGCCCTGGACGAGTTCCTGCGCACGCTGGGCGGGCTGGGGGAGGCGTTGATCCAGATGCTGGGCGCCGCCGCCGGCCGGCCGGGCCGTGAGCGCTTCTTTCCCAGTCTGGTCCGGCAGCTCGAATGCGTCTGCCGAATCGCCGCCCACCTGGACCACGGGGCAAGGCCGCAGTTGCTCGACGATGTGGAACGGACGCTGCGCACGCGGATGACCCGGCTGTCGGTCGACCTGGCGGACCGTCTGAACGCGCCGACGGAGCCCGAGCGCGACCTGCTGCTGTCCCAGGCGGGAGACCTGTGCGCCGCCTTCGACCGCCTCGGCCTGAAAGCCGAGGCGGGCACCCTGGTGATCCGCGTGCGCGCCGTGCGGGATGCGATCAGACGTTGAAGCGGAAGTGGAAGATGTCGCCGTCGTGGACGACGTACTCCTTGCCTTCCTGGCGCATCTTGCCGGCGTCCTTTGCCCCCTGCTCGCCACCGAGCGTGACGTAGCTGTCATAGTCGATCGTCTCGGCGCGGATGAAGCCGCGCTCGAAGTCGGTGTGGATGACGCCCGCCGCCTGCGGCGCCGTGGACCCCTTGGTCAGCGTCCAGGCGCGCGCCTCCTTGGGCCCCACGGTGAAGAAGGTGATGAGGCCGAGCAGGCCGTAACCGGCGCGGATCAGCTTGTTCAGACCGGTTTCCTCAAGCCCCATGGACTCCAGGAACTCCGTCTTCTCCGCCGGATCGGTGAGCTGGGCGACCTCCGCCTCGATGGCGGCGGAGATCACAACGCACGCAGCACCTTCCGCCGCCGCCTTGGCGGCCACCAGTTCGGAGAAGCGGTTGCCGGTGGCGGCCGACGCCTCCTCCACGTTGCAGACATAGAGGACGGGCTTGGCCGTCAGCAGCATGAACTGCCGGAACAGCGGCTCCTCCTCGGCCGATACGGGAACGACGCGAGCCGGCTTGCCGTCCTGCAGCACCTTGAGGGCGCGCTCCATCAGCTCCGCACGCACCTTGGCGTCCTTGTCGCCGCCCTTGGCCTTCTTCTGCAGGTTGGTGAGCTGGCGTTCCAGGCTCTCCATGTCCGCCAGCATCAACTCGGTCTCGACCACCTCGGCGTCGCGCAGGGGGTCGACGCCGCCCTCCACGTGGGTGACGTCATCGTCCACGAAGCAGCGCAGCACATGGATGATGGCGTCCACCTCGCGGATGTTGCCGAGGAACTGGTTGCCCAGCCCTTCACCCTTCGAGGCGCCGCGGATCAGCCCGGCGATGTCGACGAACTCCAACTGCGTCGGGATGATCTTCTGGCTTTTGGCGATGGCCGCCAACCGCTCCAGCCGCGGGTCGGGCACGCCGACCCGGCCGACGTTCGGCTCCTTGGTGCAGAAGGGGAAGTTCGCCGCCTCCGCCGCCTGGGTGGCGGTCAGGGCGTTGAACAGGGTCGATTTGCCGACGTTGGGCAGGCCGACGATGCCGCAATTGAAACCCATGGGAAAGATCTTCGATTCGTCTAGGTCCGGACGGGGCGTGTTATCCTATGTGCGCCGCCAAAGCGCAAATGGGAAGTGCCCGGCGCGCCGCATCCCCGGCCGTCATCCTGCCGTTTCCACCGCCGCGTCGCCGATGCACACGCGGTTCCGTCCGGCCTTCTTGGCGGCGTAGAGCCGGCGGTCGGCGATCGAGAACAGGGTGCGGAACTGGCTGGCCTCGTCCGTCACCTCCGCCGCGCCGATGCTGACGGTCAGCACGAGGGGCGTGCCGCCCGGCAGCACCAGCGGCGTCGCCTCCACCAGCCGGCGCAGCTTTTCCGCCACCAGCCGGGCCTGCGGCAGGGCCGCGTCGGACAGGGCCAGCGCGAACTCCTCACCCCCCAGGCGGCCGACCACGTCGTTGCGCCGGGTGTGGGCCTTCAGCAGGTTGGCGAGATGGCGGATCGCCGCGTCACCCGTGTCATGGCCGTATTCGTCGTTGATGCGCTTGAAATGGTCGACGTCCAGGATCAGCAGGCTGATGGGAGTGCGGGTGCGCTGGGCCCGCGCCAGTTCGGCGTCGAACCGGTCCTGGAAACCGCGGCGGTTCAGGGCGCCGGTCAGCGGGTCGGTGTTGGCCGCCTGTTCCAGGTGGCGGAAGACGTCGGAGCGGCTCAGCTCGTAATAGAAGACCAGCACCGTGGTCACCAGCGACGCACCGGCCGCGCTGGTCACGGAAACCCAGTTGAACCCCTGCGGCCCGCCCATCATCACGGAATGGATCAGCCCGGCGAACAGCACGGTGTAGAAGGCCCCGGTGACGTACAGCCCGCGCCGCACGCCCAGCAGGAATCCGGGAATGGCCGGGAACAGGGGCACCCACACCAGCACCGAGTCGATGGCCCTGCCGGTGAACACGATCACGAGCATGGTGATGGCGACGATCAGCGACGCGGCCAGCATCGGGCGGTCGATGCGCCCGGTCCGGCGCATCGCTGCCAGCGCGCCCAGCAGCCCGGCTGCCGCCGCGGCCTCGCACACCGCGTGCACCAGATAGCCGGTGATGAACAGGTCGAAGGGAACGAACGCGGCGTTGATGAGGATACCGCCGACGAGGATGGCCTCGGCCAGCGCGTAGCGCCGGCGCAGCACCGGGTTTCCGGAGCGGTAGCGGCCGCGGTCCCCGGCGGAATCGGTCCACGCCGTTACCCGGCGGTGCACCCGTTCGGCCAATCTGCGTTCGACCTCGTTGAGGCGCTTCAACGGTGGCGGTCCCCGATGACGAACCGGCTGCCGGCGGGCGGTCCGGTCGGTGCTGTCCCCATGTGGGAAAGGCAGTATGGTAGCCCGGTAACTGAACGGCGCAATCAGGCTTTTCGGCAGCCCGTCCCGGCAGGATTACCTGGCCGGTCCGGTGGCCAGCGCCACCTTGTTCATGAAGTTTTCCGGTTGACCCTGCACCAGCAGCGGGAACGCGTCGGCACAGGCGTCCAGCAGCGGGTCGAGCCAGACCTTGTCCGCCTTGGCGAAGTCGTGCAGCACGTAGCCGGACACCAGGTTCTTGTCGCCGGGATGGCCGATGCCGAGTCGCACCCGGTGATAGTCCTTGCCGATGTGGCCGTCGATGGAGCGCAGCCCGTTGTGGCCGCCGTGGCCGCCGCCCTTCTTCATCCGCATCTTGCCGGGGGGCAGGTCCAGCTCGTCATGGAAGACGATCACCTGTTCGGGCTTCAGCTTGAAGAATTGCAGGGCGGCACCGACCGACTGGCCGGACAGGTTCATGTAGGTCAACGGTTCCAGCGCCAGGATCTTGTCGCCGGCCACCGTGCCCTCGGCGGTCTGCCCCTGGAAGCGGCGCTTCCACGGGCCGAAGCCGTGGCGCCGGGCGATCTCCTCCACCGCCATGAAGCCGATGTTGTGGCGGTGGCGGGCGTAATCCGCGCCGGGGTTCCCCAGTCCGACGAGCAGCAGCATCCATTCCTCCTTGCGTGCACGGGACAGATACCGTCCGCTCCGATGCCGGGGCAACCGCCTTGGCTGCGGCCCTCCGGAATCGAAACGGCACCGGCCTCGGGGAGAGGCCGGTGCCGCCGGATCGTCCGCGGTTGCGGGCGAAGAGACCGGCGTCCTTCGGACGCCGCGGATCAGCCCTCGGCCGCCTCCGCCGCTTCGGACTTCAGGCCCGACGGGGCGGCGATGGTCGCCACCGTGAAGTCGCGGTCCGTGATGGCCGGGCGCACGCCCTCGGGCAGGGTCACGGAGGAGATGTGGATGGAGTCGTTCACGTCGAAGCCGGCGCAGGAGATGGTGATGTGCTCCGGGATGTTGTCGGCGGCACAGGTCACCTCGACCTCGTGGCGCACGATGTTCAGCACGCCGCCGCGCTTCAGGCCCGGCGACTGGTCCTGATCGACGAACTCGCACGGCACCATGACGGAGATCGTGGTGTCCTTGGAGACGCGCAGGAAATCCACGTGCAGGGGCACGTCGGTGACCGGGTGGAACTGCACGTCGCGCGGCAGGACGCGCTCGGTCGCACCGTCGACGGTGACGTCGAACAGGTGCGTGAAGAAGCCCGGCTGGTGCAGGATCTTGTTGAAGGCGAGGGCTTCCAGCGAGATCATCACCGGGGCCTGCTTGCCGCCGTAGATCACGGCGGGAACGCGTCCGTCGCGGCGGGCCTGACGGGCGGTCCCCTTGCCGGCCCGGGCACGCGACTCGGCGGAGAGCGCGATCACTTGGGTCATGGTCAACTCCTGAATCGAAAGGCGCCAGCCTCCAGGGGTGCTGGCGCTCGTGAGGTGGGCGTGTGTACGCCCGCGCGTGCCGCGCGTCAAGGGGCCGGAACGGCCCCGGACGTCACGAGAACAGGCTGGAGACCGACCGCTCCTCGCTGATACGCATGATCGCCTCGGCGATGAGGGGAGCGATGGTCAACTGGCGGATGTTGCGCGACACGCGCACCGCCTCGGTCGCCTGGATGCTGTCGGTGCTGACCAGCGTCTCGATGGGCGCCACCGCGATGCGGGCGACGGCGCCGCCGGACAGCACGCCGTGGGTGACGTAGGCGCTGACCGACTTGGCCCCCGCGTCCATCAGGGCGACCGCAGCGTTGCACAGGGTGCCGCCGGAATCCACGATATCATCCACCAGGATGCAGCGGGTGCCGACCACGTCGCCAATGATGTTCATCACCTCCGACACGCCGGCGCGCTCGCGCCGCTTATCGATGATGGCGAGGTCGGCGTCCAGGCGCTTGGCCAGCGACCGGGCGCGCACCACGCCGCCCACGTCGGGCGACACGATGGTGATCTCGTCACCCTTGCCCAGCGTCTCCTTGATGTCCTTCTCGAACACCGGGGCGGCCATCAGGTTGTCCAGGGGGATGTCGAAGAAGCCCTGGATCTGGCCGGCGTGCAGATCCATGGTCAGCACGCGGTTGGCGCCGGCCATGGTGATCAGGTTGGCCACCAGCTTGGCCGAGATCGGCGTGCGCGGGCCGGTCTTGCGGTCCTGCCGGGCGTAGCCGTAGTAGGGGATGACCGCCGTGATGCGCCGGGCCGAACCGCGCTTGAGCGCATCAATGGTGACCAGCAGTTCCATCAGGTTGTCGTTTGCCGGAAACGACGTCGACTGGATCACGAACACGTCCTCGCCGCGGACGTTCTCCAGGATTTCGACGAACACCTCCATGTCCGAGAAGCGGCGGATGCTGGCCTTGGTCAGCGGCACGCCGAGACAGGTGGAGATGGCCTCGGCCAGCGGACGGTTGCTGTTGCCGGCAAGCACCTTCATCGCGGTCGGCTCTCTTTGGATAGGGAAACGGGTATCGGGCCCGGCGGATGGTGCCGCCGACGCCCCCTGAAATCGCGGCGGACGATAACAAAGGCCTCCGGTCCTGTAAACGTTCTATGACGCCCCGTTGATCGGGGCGCTTGCCGCCGGAGGGCGCGAACGCGGCTACCGCCGCGTTCCTCAGGCGCGCACCGGACGTAGGACGTATTTCTTCAATTTGAGATCGTCTCTGGCCAGGTGGTCGAGGAACCAAAATTGCAGAACTTCGTCGGCCTTGCCCTTGAGGTAGCCGTATTGAAAAGGAGAATCCCGCTGCTCGATCTGTTGGATGATGTCGTCGAGCATGGCCAGCAGGCGCCGGTGCTGGTCCGCATGCTCCCGCGCTTCGGGATAGCGGACGGCACGGTGGACCGCTTCCTCCCGCGCGAAATGACGCTTCGAGGCGATGCGCAGGGCATAAAGATAGGACAGCGCCGGATCGCGCTCCTCGTCCAGCGGCGGCGCGGCGACGAAGCGGCGAATCAGTTCATGCTGTTCCCGGTGGTCGGCATCGAGCCCGCCGTGGTCGATGCACATCTTCTCATGCCATCCGATCATCGCGACGTCCTCCCCGCCGGCACCATTCGCCGCCATTTGCGACGTATTGTAACCGAATCGTGCGGGGAGCCGGCAACGGATATTTGCTTACACGAACGAAACAAACGTGCCCGGCTCGGCTCAGGCGGACGCGGCGCGGTAGGCTTCGGCGCGGGTGCGGATCGTGTCGGGGATCGGGACGGCGCGGCCGGCCTTCAGGTCGGTCAGGCAGGACACCAGACGCCCTTCGAAATAGCGCCGGCCGCCGTCGTCGTCGCCGACGATGCGGAAGGTGAGGCTGGAGCGGCCGATGCGTTCCAGCTCCACGGTCACGCCGATGCGCAGGTCGGGGCCCATGGGGCGCCGGTAGTCGCAGGAGGTGTGCACCGTCGGCGCGCCGTGCCGGCCGTCGCGGATCAGCGCCATCCAGGCGATTCCGGCGACGTCGCGGAACCAGACCTCCACCGCCTCCGCCATGTAGTCGAACACGCGCGGGGTATACAGGATGCCCGCCGGGTCGCAATCGCCCCACCGCACCGTTCGCGGCAGGACCAGGGGGCCGGGCAGGGAGGTCGTTTCCACCGTTCACTCCTGAATCAGGATGGCCGACAGGCCGCGACCGTAGTCGGTCTCGCCACGCAGGCAGGCGCGGCGGTAACTGAAGAAGCGGTCTTCCTCGGCCACCGTATCGTTGGGGCAGCGTTGCACCAGCTCCACCCCGGCGTCGGCGAGCCGCTGCGCCGCATAGCCGCCGAGGTCGAACAGGAAATGGCCGGGCCGGCGCGCCGGGGCGAAGAAGTCGCGGTTGCGCGCGGCGATCTCCAGGAAGGGCGCCGGGAACTCCGGTCCGACCTCGTACGATCGCTGGGCAATGCAGGGGCCGATGGCGGCAACAATGGCGGTGCGGCGCGCGCCCAGCTCCACCATGCGCTCCACCGTCGCCTCCAGAACGCCGCCGATGGCCCCTTTCCAGCCCGCGTGGGCGGCGCCGACCACGCCGGCCTTCTCGTCCGCCAGCAGCACGGGGGCGCAATCGGCGGAGAGGACACCCAGCACGATCCCCGGCGTGCGCGTGACCATGGCGTCGGCCCGCGGCCCCGCGCCGGGCGCCCATGGGGCATCGACCACGATGCAGTCGGGGCTGTGCACCTGATAGCAGGTGACCAGGCTGTCCGCCGGACGGTCCAGCCGCGCGGCGGCGCGCGCCCGGTTCTCCGCCACCGCGGCCGGCGCGTCGCCGGAGCCGAGGCCGCAGTTGAGGGAGGCGTAGATCCCCGTCGACACCCCGCCGGAACGCGTGAAGAAGGCGTGGCGGATGCCGTTGACGTCGTTGAGCGCGCCGAGCGTGATCACGGATGAGCGGTCCCGGTAGGTCTCAACCCTCGAACCCCGCCGGCGCCCCGAGACCGGGGGCGGCAAGGCACAGGGCCTTGAACAAGGTGCCCATTTGATTGGCCCCGATCAAGCGCTCAAGGGCCGTGTCGAGCGCCGTCGCCTGCGTGCGCGTGGCGCCCCGGCGCAGCACGTCGGTCCGCTGGACGATACCGAGGCGGGTCAGCAGGATGCCCTGGGGCACCGGCCCGAAGACGTCAGCGCCGCCCTCGCGGGCCGCCGCCGCCAGGGCGGTGAAGTCCACGTGGGCGGTGAGGTCGGCGTCGCCGGGCGACTCCAGCACCGGCGCGTAGGCGTGGCGGCGCACCGCCTGGAGCGTGTCGCCCACCGCCGGACCGGCGTACCCGTAGTCGATCACCAGCGCCGCGCCGCCCTGCGCCGCCAGCCGGGCACCGAGGGTGCGGGCGATGGCCAGGGAGGCCGGCGACACCTCAACCACACTGCCCGGCGGGGCATCCCGCAGGGCCGGCGGCACCAGGGACGCGCCGGCGCTGCCGAATGCCTCCAGCACGAATCGCAGGCGCGGCTCGGCCCCGTCCGGCGTCTCCTCCCGGTCGACCAGCCGCTCGAACCAGCCGTGGGGCGTTCTCTGGATCTGGCGGACGGGCAGGGCGTCGAAGAACTCGTTGGCCACCATCAGGGCCGGCCCGTCGGGAACCTCGTCGAGGCTGTCGTGCCAGGTGACGTCGAGGTCGGCCAGGGTGGCGCGCTGGCGGGCGCGCAGGGCCGGGCTGGTCTCCACCAGGTGGATGCGGATCGCCTGCCGGAAGACCGGCAGCACCGACGCGGCGCGCACCGCGTCGGCCATCAGGGTGCCGCGGCCCGGCCCCAGCTCGACCAGCCGGACCAGGGGCGGGGCGCCCAGGCGCTGCCAGGTGTCGGCACACCACAGGCCGATCAGCTCCCCGAACGCCTGGCTGATTTCCGGCGCGGTGGTGAAGTCGCCCCCCGCCCCCAGGGGATCCTGCTTCATGTAATAGCCCAGGCGCGGGTGCCCCAGCGCCTCCGCCATGTAGGCGGCCACCGTGATCGGCCCTTCCACGGCGATGCGGCGGGCCAGCGCGGCCGTCAAGGTGTCGGCGGCGGGGGCGGTCACGCGTCCACCGCCCGGCGCGCCCGCACTGCCAGCCACAGTCCGAACAGCACCATGGGGATGGAGAGAAGCTGCCCCATGGTTGCCCCGCCCCATAGAAATCCGAGCTGGGCGTCGGGCTCCCGGAAGAACTCCGCTATGATGCGGGACAGGCCGTAGCCGATGAAGAACACGCCGGCCAGCAGACCCGGCCGGGCCCGCACGTCCGGCCGGCGGGCCAGCAGCGCCAGCACCACGAACAGCACCAGCCCTTCCAGCACGGCCTCGTAGAGCTGGCTGGGATGGCGGGGGACCTGCAGGGGATCGCGGGGGAACACGAACGCCCACGCCAGGTCCGGCGCGGCGCGGCCGTACAGTTCGCCGTTGATGAAGTTGGCGACGCGCCCGAAGAACAGGCCGATGGGAGCGGCCGTGGCGATAAGGTCGCCCATGGCGAACGGCGACAGGCCGCGGCGGAGCGCGAACAGCAGGATCGCCGCCACCACGCCCAGCAAGCCGCCGTGGAACGACATGCCGCCGTGCCATACCATCAGCGCTTCCAGCGGGTTTTCGACGTAATAGGGCAGGTTGTAGAACAGCACGTATCCCAGCCGGCCGCCGAGAATGACGCCGATCACCGCCCAGGTCAGGAAGTCGTCCACGTCCTCCGGAGTCGGACGGCCGGGGCCGGGGGCGCTGCGGGCCAGGTACAGGCAGTAGCGCCAGCCGAGCACGAAGCCGGCCAGATAGGCCAGCGCGTACCAGCGGATGGCGATCGGGCCGATCTCGACGGCGACGGGATCGATGGCGGGGAAGGCGAGGGTGAGCATGGGGCTCCCGTCAGCGGTACGGGTCGGGCCGGGCGAGGAAGTCGCGGACGTAGCGCCGCACCCCCTCCTCCAGCCCGGTGAAGGGGGCGGTGAAGCCGGCGGCGCGCAGGCGGCCCATCTCGGCTTGGGTATAGTACTGGTACTTCGCCTGCAACTCCGCGGGCATGTCGATGTAGTCGATCCGCGGTTCCAGATCCATGGCGGCGAAGGTGGCCAGGGCCAGGTCGCGGAAGCTGCGCGCCCGGCCGGTGCCCAGGTTGAACAGGCCGCAGACGCCGGGATTGTCCATCAGCCACAGCATGGCGGCGACGCAGTCGTCGACGTGCACGAAGTCGCGGAGCTGGCCGCCGTCCTCCACGCCGGGCCGGTGCGACCGGAACAGCCGGGCCGGCCGGCCGGATGCCAGTTGCGGGTGGAGCTTGGCCACCACGCTCATCATGTCGCCCTTGTGCCCCTCGTTGGGGCCGTAGACGTTGAAGAACTTCAGGCCGGCCCACTGGGGCGGCGCCGGCTCGCCGTCCAGCACGGCGCGGGCGACGCGGCGGTCGAACAGGTGCTTTGACCAGCCATAGGCGTTGAGCGGACGCAGGCGGGCCAGCGCCTCCACCGACCCGTCATCGTCGAATCCGGCCGAGCCGTCGCCGTAGGTGGCGGCCGACGAGGCGTAGATCAGACGCGCCCCGCGCCAGGCGCACCAGCGCCACAGTTCCATGGACAGGGCCACGTTGTTGGCGACGATCTTGTCCACGTCGCGCTCGGTGGTGGCGGAGATGGCACCCAGGTGGAAGATCAGGTCGATCTCGGCCGCGTGCTGGTCGAGGAAGGCCAGCAGGTCTTCCGGGCGGACCAGCGCCTTCACCTCCCGCTTGGCGAGGTTGCGCCACTTGTCACCGTCGCGGAACCGGTCGGCGACCGCCACGTCGACGATGCCGCGGTCCGCCAGTCCGGCGACCAGGTTCGAGCCGATGAAGCCGGCGCCGCCGGTGACCACGATCATGATGCGCTGCGTCTCCCGCCCGCCGAGGGTCCGCGGCCCTTATAGGCCGTGGCCGGAGGCACCGCAACGCTTCGCGGGCATTTCCGGTTCGTCGGCGGGCGTTCCATCGGGAGCGACCGGGCCGGATCACCTGTTCTTCGTGCAGGGCCGTTGATAACGCCACTTCGGGCGCCCATAATGGCGCTCTTCACACAGCGGAATCCAATCCATGCAGGTTGACAACAAGCTTCTCGACGACCTGGCCCGGGTGGCCGGCGGTGCGCTGGGCGCGCTTTCCGGGTTGCGCGAGGAGGCCGAGGCGCAGATGCGCCAGCAGTTCGAACGCATCCTGTCGCGCATGGACGTCGTCTCGCGCGAGGAGTTCGACGCCGTCCGGGCCGTGGCCGCCAGGGCCCGGGAGGAGCAGGAGGCGCTGGCCGACCGGGTGACCGCGCTGGAGGCGACGGTCGCCACGCTGCTGGCCGAACACCAGCTCGCCCATGAGGACACGGCGCCGCGCCGGCGGGCCCACACCGGCGCCCCGAAGGCGCCCGAGGGCGGCACCGCGCCCTGACGGCGCGCGGTCGCCGGAGGGCTTGCGCCTGTCCGAACATCATCACGGATCATTCATGACGGTGCGGCGGAAAGCTGTTGCGCCCGCACCTGTCCTTTGGCAGGTTGCTTTTGGTAGTAGCTCTCGGGTGGCAGGACACGACATCTCGGGGCAAAGGCCCGTCGGGCGGCGTGTTCCAGGGATTCCGGGGGACGGAGCCGCGCGCCGCGCCTTCAAAGGAGGACGCTGACCATGTCGGCACTAGCCGTCGAAACCCCCGCCGCCATCCACAACCCGCTCGACGTCGTTGAAGAGATCGTGACGGCCAACGAATGGCCGTTCGACCGTACCAATGACGATGAGATGATCGTGGAGATCGGCGGGCGGTGGTGCGATTACCGGCTCTATTTCGTCTGGCAGCCCGACGTCAGCGCCATGCAGTTCTCCTGCCAGTTCGACATGAAGGTGCAGTCGGCGCGGCGCCAGGCGGTGCACGACCTGCTGGCGGAGGTAAACGCGCGCCTGTGGCTCGGCCATTTCGACGTCTGCACCGAGGAACACACGCCGATGTTCCGCCAGACCACCCTGCTGCGCGGGTCGCGCGGGGCGACGGTGGAGCAGCTTGAAGACCTCGTGGAGATCGCTTTGTCGGAGTGCGAGCGGTTCTACCCTGCCTTCCAGTTCGTGATCTGGGGCGGCAAATCGGCGGCTGACGCGGTGACCGCCGCCATCCTCGATACCCAGGGTGAGGCGTGAGCGGCATGGCGGCCTCCTCCCTGCTGCTGGTCGGCTGCGGCAAGATGGGCGGCGCCATGCTGGACGGCTGGCTGCGCGCCGGGATCGCCGGCCGGATCGTGGTGGTGGAACCGGGCGGCCTGCCCCCCGGCATCGCCGACCCGGCCGTCAGGGCCGTTGCCGACGCCACATCCGTCCCGGCGGACCTGGCGCCCGATGTCGTCATCTTCGCGGTCAAGCCGCAGGTGATGGATGCGGTGGTGCCGTCCTACGCCGGGCTGGTGCGGCCGGACACCGTCTTCCTGTCCATCGCCGCCGGCCGTCCCATCGCGTACTTCGAAACGCACCTGGGCGCCGGTGCGGCGGTGGTGCGCTCGATGCCCAACACTCCCGCCGCCATCGGCCGCGGCATCACGGTCGCCTGCGCCAACGCCCGTGTCACCCCCGCCCGGGCGGACCTGTGCGAACGCCTGCTGCGCGCGGTGGGCGACGTCGCCTGGATCGACGACGAGGCGCTGATGGACGCCGTCACCGCCGTTTCGGGCAGCGGCCCGGCCTATGTGTTCCTGCTGGTGGAGGCCCTGGCCCGCGCGGGCGAGGATGCCGGGCTGCCGGCCGATCTGGCGCAACGCCTGGCGCGCGCCACCGTGTCCGGGTCCGGGGAACTGCTGCGCCAGTCCACCGCCCCGGCGTCCCAGCTCCGCGAGGCGGTGACCAGCCCCGGCGGCACCACCAGGGCCGCCCTTGACGTTCTGATGGCCGACGACGGCCTGGGCATGCTCCTCACCCGCGCCGTGGCCGCTGCCGCCCGGCGTTCCAGGGAACTGGCGCAATAACCTCTCCGGAGACCCCGTGGTGGCCGACCTCAGTCCTTCCGCCCGCCGCGTTCAGGACATCCTTGATGGTGTCGGGCTCGGCCACACGGTGATTGAGCACGCCCGGAGCACCCGCACCTCGCAGGAGGCGGCGGACGCGGTGGGCTGCACGGTGGGCCAGATCGCCAAGTCCCTGATCTTCCGCGCCCGGACCTCCGGTGCGCCCGTTCTCGTCATCGCCAGCGGCGCCAATCGGGTGGACGAGAAGGCGGTGGCCGCCCTGATCGGCGAGACGATTGAACGGGCCGATCCGGAGTTCGTGCGCACCAGGACCGGCTTCGCCATCGGCGGCGTGCCACCGCTCGGCCATACCGAACCGCCACTGGTCCTGATCGACGAGGATCTGCTGGCGCTCGACACCATCTGGGCCGCCGCCGGCACGCCCAACGCGGTGTTCCGCCTGACCCCGGATCAGCTCGTCAGCATGACCGGCGGCCGGCCGGCCGCGGTGAAGAAGGCATGATGGCGCAGCCCTTGTGAGGAGGGTGCCGGTCCGGGCGCTCCGGTCCGTTGCGCGCATTGTCGCAATTCGAAACAAATCGACGTTAGACAAGGTTTGTGTGCGTCCCTTTCATGGAATCGCCCAAGTGGACAACCGCACGTGACGGCATCGCCGCACGGGTGGCGCCGTGTTCCGTCCGGGATGGGCATTCTGCACGCCATGGGGGCACCACCCCCGCCGATGAGGGACGCACCATGCAGTTCCGGACCCCGACTCTCACCGCCGCCGCCGGATTGGTTGCGGCGTTCGTATTGACCGGCGGGGCATTCCCCGCGTCGGCTGCCACCGGCCCCGCTCCCGTGAACCCGCCGCCGGCCTGCGCGACGGCGACCGACACCACGGTCAACGTCGGCGGCACGACGGTGTGTGGCCTCAGCACGACGGTCGGCACCACCGTCATCAACAGTTATCAGGGTATTCCCTACGCGACCGCCGGCCGCTGGCAGGCGCCGACGGTGGCGGCGGTGCCGGCCAATTACAGGGCGACCCAGCCCATGTGGCTGTGCCCGTAGGCCGACTCCCCCAACACGCCGACCTCCTACCAGAGTGAAAACTGCCTCTACCTGAACATTTCCGCGCCGGCCGCCACCATCAACAGGTCCGGGGCCCTGCCGGTGATGGTGTTCATCCATGGCGGCGCCTTCATCCTGGGGGGCGGCTCGCTCCCCGTTTACGACGGGGCGGCTCTGGCCGCCAGGGACGTGGTCGTCGTCACGCTGAACTACCGGCTCGGCGCGTTCGGCTTCCTGTACGAGGACGCCTTCGGCGTCACCGGCAACTTCGGCCTGCTCGACCAGCAGGCGGCCCTGCAATGGGTGCAGGCCAACATCGCCGCCTTCGGCGGCGATCCCGGCCGGGTGACGGTGTTCGGCGAGAGCGCCGGTGCCATGTCCGTGGGCTTCCATCTCTTCTCCATGCCGTCCAGCGACGGCCTGTTCCGTGCGGCCATCATGGAGAGCAACCCGATGGGCGTGGTGTACCGCGACACCGCGCGCGCCCGGACGGACGGGGCCAACTTCTTCGACCGCTTCTGCGACGCCAAGATTCCACGGTGCTGGCTGGCCGATCCAAAGGGGGCGAAGGACTGGCTGCAGAAGAAGAACCTGACCACGGCCCAGATCATGGCCGCCCAGGACAGCTTCGACGGCGGCGGCAACGCCCTGAAACGCATCATCTCCGGTGGCTTCGTCGAGGCGCTGCCGTGGACGCCGGTCATCGACAACGCCGTCGTCCGGGGGCAGCCGTCGGCCGGCTATGCCGGCGCCATGACGCCGAAGCCGTTCATGTTCGGCGTGAACCTGAACGAGGGGCAGACCTTCGCCGGCCTCGCCTACTTCAGCGCCGCCAAGGATCTGACGTCCACCACCTACGGCCTGCTCCTCGACAGCATGTTCGGCACGTCGACCGCATCGACCATCACCGGCTTCACGCCGCCCATCGCCACCGACGAGCCCTACAGCGCCTCATGGCAGGCCGACCACAACACGAAGGCGATCCCGTCCTATTACAACGGCAACGGCGCCGCCGTGGCGCTGGGCAGCCTGATCAACGACATGGCCTTCCGGTGCGCCAACCTGTTCACCGCCAACACGGCCTACGGCCGCCAGGGACAATCGGCCGACACCCCGATCTTCGGCTATCTCTTCACACCCACGCCGATCGTGGATCTCTACCGACTGGCCGGCGGCGACCCGCTGCCGACCTGCGCCCCGGCCGCGCAGACGGCTACCGGCGACATCCCGAATGTCTGTCACGGCAATGAGTTGCCGTACGTCTTTAACACCTTGACGAAGGTCGGCGTGACATCGCCGTCGGCGGCGGATGCGGCGCTGGCCGACGCCATGGGGATCGCCTGGGCCGCCTTCGCGACCAACCCCGCAACCGCCCCGGCCGCAGGCTGGAGCCCCTACACGGCGGACTGGTCGGCAGCCGGTGCCACCCTCCACCAGTGGACCACCACGCCGCCGACCCCCACGCTCGGCACCGGCCCGGTTCCGGTCCACAGCCTGGACACGCTGTCCAACTGCAGCCTGCTGTGGCAGCACGTCACCCCGAAGAACTGAAGACCCCGCAATGCAACGGGGCGCGCGAATGATCCCCGCGCGCCCCGTCGGCGATCCGCTCCCGTGCGGGAGGGTTACTGCCCGTTGCCCGGCAGCGTCTTGCGCTTCAGGTTGTGATGCGCCTCGACATAGCGCACGGTGCCCGACTTGGAGCGCATGATCACCGAATGGGTGATGGCACCGCCGGGGAAGCGGCGGACGCCGCGCAGCATGGCGCCGTCGGTGACGCCCGTTGCCGCGAACATGACGTTGCCCCTGGCCAGTTCGTGCAGCGAGTACTTCTTGTTCAGGTCCTTGATGCCCCAGCGGGCGGCGCGGGCCTTTTCCTCGTCGTTGCGGAACAGCAGGCGGCCCTGGAACTGGCCGCCGATGCAGCGCAGCGCCGCCGCCGCCAGCACGCCTTCCGGTGCGCCGCCGGATCCCACGTACATGTCCACCGCGGCACCGATCTGACTGGTGGCGATGACGCCGGAGACGTCACCGTCGGAGATCAGCATGATGCGCGCGCCGGCCTCGCGCACGCGGGCGATCAGCTCGGCGTGGCGCGGTCGGTCGAGGATGCAGACCAGCAGCTCCTCCACCTCGGTGCCCTTCGCCAGGGCCAGGTTCTTCAGGTTCTCGGCCGGCGTGGCATCCAGGTCGACCACGCCTTCCGGCAGACCGCCGCCGACGGCGATCTTGTCCATGTAGACGTCGGGGGCATTGAGGAAGCCGCCTTCCTCGGCCATGGCCACCACGGCCAGGGCGTTGGGGCCGCCCTTGGCGGTGATGGTGGTGCCCTCCAGCGGGTCGAGGGCGATGTCCACCTTCGGGCCGGAGCCGGCGCCGACCTTCTCGCCGATGTACAGCATCGGCGCCTCGTCGCGCTCGCCCTCGCCGATCACGACGGTGCCGTCGATGGTCAGCGTGTTGAGCGCCTGGCGCATGGCGTCGACGGCGGCCTGGTCGGCCAGCTTCTCATCGCCGCGCCCCATCAGCAGGGAGGCGGACAGGGCCGCCGCCTCGGTGACGCGCACCGCCTCGAGCGCCAGGTTGCGATCCATACCGGACAGATCGACATGCACTTCCATCTTGATCTTCCCCCCGATGCACTCGGTGTTCGTGTTGCCGGAATTCCAGGACGTCGTCGGACGCTCAGAACGGCTCGATGCGGATCATGCGCGGCGGCTCCAGCACCGCCGGCTGGGCGGCGATGGCGGCCAGCGCGCGCTGCATGGCGGCTTCCACCGTCTCGTGCGTGGTCAGCACCACCGGCACCGCCTCGCCGGGCGTGGTGGCCCGGCCGCGCTGCAGGAAGCTTTCCATCGACACCTCGTGGTCGCGCATCGCCGCGGCGATGTCGGCGATCACGCCGGGCCGGTCGGCCACGGACAGGCGGACGTAATAGGCACCGCGCCGCGCCTCCATGGGCGACGGCTCCGGCCGCGCCAGGTGCGCCGCCGGGGTGCCGAAGGTGGGAGCACTGCAGCCGCGGGCGATGTCGATGAGATCGGCGACCACTGCCGACGCCGTCGGACCGGCACCGGCGCCGCGGCCCACCAGCCACACGCGGTCGGCAAAGTCGGTCTGCGCCACAACGGCGTTGAACACCCCGTCCACCGCCGCGATGGGCGCCTCGCGCGGCACCATGCAGGGGTGCACGCGCTGCTCCACGCCGCGCTCGGTCAGGCGGGCGATGCCCAGCAGCTTGATGCGGTAGCCCAGTTCCTCGGCGAACGCCAGGTCGGTGGCGGCGATGTGGCGGATGCCCTCCACATGCACGCTGCGGAAATCGACGGCGCAGCCAAAGGCGACGGAGGTGAGGATGGCCAGCTTGTGGGCGGCGTCGATGCCGTCGATGTCGAAGCTCGGGTCCGCCTCGGCGTAGCCGAGCTGCTGCGCCTCCGCCAGCACGTCCGCGAACTCGCGGCCGGTGGTGCGCATCTCCGTCAGGATGTAGTTGCAGGTGCCGTTGAGGATGCCGTGCACCTCGCTGGCGCGGTTGGCCGCCAGCCCGTCGCGCAGGCCCTTGATGATGGGAATGCCGCCGGCCACCGCCGCCTCGAAGGCGAGCGTGAGGCCACGCTCTTCGGCGGCCAGCGCCAGGGCGGTGCCGTGGTGGGCGATCAGCGCTTTGTTGGCGGTGACCACGTGGCGGCCGCGAGCGATGGCGGTCTCCACCGCGGCCCTGGCCGGACCGTCAGAACCGCCGATCAGTTCGACCACCACGTCGGCGTCGGCCTCGGCGGCCATCGCGACGGGATCGCCGAACCACTGCACGGCCGACAGGTCGACACCGCGATCCCGGGAGCGGTCGCGGGCGCTGACCGCGGTCACGGTGATGCGGCGCCCGCAACGCTGCTCGATCAGGTCGGCCTGCCGGGACAGCAGGGCCAGGGTGCCGGCTCCGACCGTGCCGAGGCCGGCAACGGCGATCTTCAGAGGCTCCTTCACGACGCTTTCGCCTTCATCGGTTCCAACAGGGCGGCCCGCGCCTCCGGATCCCGGCTCGCCGCGGCGCCGGCCGCGTTGGAGCGGAAGAAATCCTTGATGTTGCGGCAGGCCTGGCGGATGCGGTGGACGTTCTCCACCAGTCCGAGACGCACGTGCCCGTCACCGTACTCGCCGAAGCCGATGCCGGGGGCGCAGGCCACGTTGGCCTCCTGCAACAGCAGCTTGGAGAATTCCAGGGAGCCCATGTGCGCGAACTCCGGCGGGATGGGCGCCCAGGCGAACATGGAGGCCGGCGGGCTCGGCACCTTCCAGCCGGCGGCGGCCAGCCCCTCGATCAGCACGTCGCGGCGCTGCTTGTAGACCTGACGGATCTGGTCGACGCAGTCCTGCGGGCCGTTCAGCGCGGCCGCGGCCGCCACCTGGATGGGCGTGAACGCCCCGTAGTCCAGGTACGACTTGATGCGCGCCAGCGAGTGGATCAGCCGCCGGTTGCCGGTGGCGAAGCCGATGCGCCAGCCGGCCATGGAATAGGTCTTCGACATCGAGGTGAACTCGACGGCGATCTCCTTCGCCTCGGGGATCTCCAGGATCGACGGCGGCGGCGGGCCGTCGAAATAGATCTCCGCGTAGGCGAGGTCGGACAGGATGTAGACGCCGTGGCGCAGGCAGAACTCGACGATCGGGCGGTAGAAGTCGAGACCGACCACCTGCGCCGTCGGGTTGGACGGGTAGTTCAGCACCAGCGCCAGCGGCTTGGGCACGGAATGGCGCACCGCGCGCTCCAGCCCGTCCATGAACTGGCCGACGTCCGGCGTCCCGCCGTCGGCCCCGACCGCCAGATGGCGGATGGACGCACCGGCCAGGATAAAGCCGAAGGGATGGATCGGATAGCTGGGGTTCGGCACCAGGATGGTGTCGCCGGGGCTGGTGATCGCGTTGGCGAGGTTGGCGAGCCCTTCCTTGGAGCCGATGGTGACGATGCACTCGGTCTCCGGGTCGATGTCGACGTTGAAGCGCCGCTTGTAATAGGCGGCGTGGGCCCGCCGCAGTCCGGGAATGCCGCGGGAATTGGAATAACGGTGCGTCTTCGGGTTGCGGACCGTCTCCACCAGCTTGTCGACGATGTGCTGGGGGGTCGGCTGGTCCGGATTGCCCATGCCGAGGTCGATGATGTCCTCGCCAGCCGCGCGGGCTCGCGCCTTCATGGCGTTCACTTCGGCGAAGACGTAGGGCGGCAGACGCTTGATGCGGTGGAACTCGGACTGATCGCTCATGAACGCTCCGAAGCCTGACCGGCCGCGACGAGGTGTGCAAAGGCCAGCGAACCGGGACCCTTTACTTACCGCCCCCTCCCGGAAGAAGCGAGGCAAATTTCGCACGCCTGCACGCCCGGATTTGCATTCGTTCGCCCTGTGCGCCGCCGCCTCGAAGGGGTTAACAACGACGGCGGACCGCTCTACAGTGGCGCCCCGTCCACCGACCCCGGCGCGCCCGACGATGCTCTCCGTGACCGACCTCGACCTGTTCTACGGCGACGCCCGGGCGCTCGACGGGGTGTCGCTCGCCGTGGAGGAGGGCTCCACCACCGCCATCGTCGGCGCCAACGGTGCGGGCAAGACCTCGCTGATCCGTGCCATCGCCGGCATCCTCCGGCCCGCCGCCGGCTCCATCCGCTTCCGGGGGCGCGAGATTGCCGGCCTGCCCAGCCATGTGGTGTGCGATCTCGGCATCGGGCAGGTGGCCGAGGGACGGCAGATCTTCCCGTCGCTGAGCGTGCGCGAGAATCTGGAGATGGGGGCGGTCATCCCCCGCGCCCGGGCCGACGCCGGGCGCAGCCTGGCGCGCGTGCTGTCCCTGTTCCCGCGCCTGGAGGAGCGGCTGGGCCAGGCCGCCGGCACCCTGTCGGGAGGCGAGCAGCAGATGCTGGCCATCGGCCGCTGCCTGATGGGCCGGCCCGAGCTGATCATGTTCGACGAACCGTCGCTGGGCCTCGCCCCGGCGCTGGTGCAGGAGCTGTTCCGGACCATCCGGACGCTCGCCGCGGAGGGGATGACCATCATCCTGGTGGAGCAGAACGTCGCCGCCTCGCTGAAGCTGGCCGGCCGTGCCTATGTGCTGGAGAACGGCCGCATCGTGCTGTCGGGCACCGGCGCCGCCCTGCTGGACGACCCGGCCGTCAAGCAGGCGTATCTGGGGCTGTAGCGCCGCCGCCCAGGGCGACGCCGAGGCGCCGCGCCTCCAGCATGAAGGCGCGGGTCATCTGGACGATGTCGGTGCGCCAGTAGAGCTGTTCCAGGGGGTCGTCCAGGAAGTCCGGGGGAAGGGAGGCGTAGCAGTAGGTCTCCACCACCCGGCGGTCGCGCCGCCAGGGGTCCAGACCGTCGCGCCAGCCGATCATCCAGCCCGCGTGACCGGCCCCGATGGCCCAGCGTTCGAAATGGGAGGCCAGGGTCTGCCCGTCGACCGGCCCGGCGGCGGGCACCTGGTACAGGGCGACGAAGCGGCGGACGTTGAGCTGCAGGCTCATGACCAGCGCCTCGTCGAAGGCGCGCACCCGGTAGATGCAGTCCGACGTGCCGGGGACGTGGCTGAAGGTGACGTCGGCCCGGCACAGGTCGGCGATGCCGGCCGCGGCCGGGGCGTCGGCCAGGGGCGGTGAGTCGATGTCGACGGCGCGCAGGGCCGCCACCATCTCCTCGGTGAGGAAGGCGCTGATGCGCCGTTGCGCCTCCTCGATGCTCATGCGGGTCATGGGTCACCTCCGGCCCCGATAACGGGGACAGGGGCGGAAGGTTCAATCGCCGGCGCCGGCGTGCGCGACGGTGCCGGCGTTTGGCCCGGTCCGGGTGCGCGGCCGGCGGCCGACGGTGAAGCTGTGCAGCAGCATGCCCGCGACCATGGCGGGAAGGAAGACCGCCGCCACCGCCGGGACGACCCCCGCGTTGACCAGCGCCGGGCCGGGGCACAGGCCGACCAGTCCCCAGCCCAGGCCGAACAGGACGGCACCCCCGACCAGCGGCGCGTCGATGCCACCGGCCGCCGGCTCCCGGATGGGGTCGCCGTCGAGCAGGGTTCCCCGGCCGGCCGCGGTGCGCCGGCGCGCCACCCGCACGGCAACGGCCGTCACCGCCAGAGCACCGCCCATGACGAAGGCGAGGCTGGGGTCCCACGCGCCGAAGACGTCGAGGAAACCCAGAACCTTGGCCGGGTCGACCATGCGCGCCACGATCAGGCCGACGCCGAAGACCAGGCCGGACACGAAGGCGGTGAGGACGGCGGGCATGGACTCACGCTCCCAACAGGTGGCGGACGACGAAGACAGTGGCGGCGGCGGTGGCCATGAAGGTGACCGTGGCGACCAGCGAGCGGCGCGACAGCCGCGCCAACCCGCACACCCCGTGACCGCTGGTGCAACCGGACCCCAGGCGGGATCCGAAGCCCACCAGCAGCCCGCCCGCCACCAGCAGAACCGGTGATGCCTCCACCGCCACCGCGGGCAGCGTGCCACCGGCCGCGGCATAGGCCAGCGGCGCGGCGACCAGCCCGGCGAGGAAGGCGATCCGCCACGCCGTGTCGCCGCGCCCGGCGGTGAAGGTGCTGCCGAGGATGCCGCTGATGCCGGCGACGCGCCCGTTGACCAGCAGCAGCAGCGCCGCGGACAGACCGATCAGCAACCCGCCCGCCAGCGCGGACCAGGGGGTGAAGCTTTCCATAAGCATCCATCGCCATTGCGATTTATCAATGGTGTCTAAATTAGGGTATGCCCATGGATTTGCAACGGGGGTGCTCGCATATGCGAAGCGCGTGGTCAGGGCATGCCGCTGACCGCGTCGCCGCCGGGCAAGGCGGTGGAGCCGTCCAGCGGCACGGCCAGGACGTCGCAGGGCAGGTCGCGCAGGGCCTGCTCGGCAAAGCTGCCCAGCAGCAGACGCTCCACCGCGCCCTTGGCGTGGGTGCGCGTGCCGACCACCGCCAGGTCGGCGCCGAAGGTGGCGGCCGTATCGAGCAGCCGCGGCACCGGCGCGCTCCATTCCACGACCGGCAGATATTCGCCCGCCCGCAAACCGGCTTCGCCGGCGATGGCGTCGATGAGTTGGCGGCAGCGTTCCTCCACCGCGTGGCGGTGTCGCTCCACCTCGGCGCTGCCCACCTCGGCCAGCTTAAGCTGGAGCGTGACCGTATCGTCGATGACGTGCAGCAGGTACAGGGTCTGCCCCCGCGCCATGCGGTGGGCCAGGCGCACCGCTTCGGCCGCCTCCGCCGTCAGGTCGACGGCGGTCAGCGTGCAGACGTAGTCGGCGGGATCGGCGCTCTTCGCCACCAGGACGGGCCGCGCGGTGCTGCGCACCACCCGCTCCACCGTGGTGCCGGTGAACACGTCCTTGATCAGGTTGCGGCGGTGCGCGCCCAGCACGATCAGCGACGCATCCTCGGCATCGGCGGTGTCGACGATGGCCCGGAAATCCAGGCCGCCGACCGCCCGCACCGCCACCGCCACCCCGTCGGCCCCCGGAAGGCCGGCGACGAATCCGTCGAGGAACTCCTGCGCCCGGGCGCGTTCCGCTTCGAACAGCCGGGCGGGAAGCTCGTCGTCCACCACGTGCAGCACGGTCAGCGACGCGCCGAAGCGCCGGGCGAGCAGCATGGCCCTGGCGACGGCCGTTTCGCTGCGGCGGGACAGGTCGGTGGCGGCGACGATGTGCTTCATCCCTTCGAACTCCCCTTCATCATGTCCGGGATGTCCGGCGGCACCGGAGCCGGGTCATCTTCGTTCATTTGATGGCGGGCGCGCACCACCGATTCGAAACGGGCGCGCAGGGTCGGGTGGATGCGCAGGAAGCGGCGGAAGTCGGCGGCGCGCAGGATCAGCAGCCGGCAATAGCTGAGCGCGGTGACGTCGGCGTTGCGCCGGCGTCCACTGAGCAGCGCCATCTCGCCGAAGAAGTCGCCGCTGCCGAGGCGGACCTTGCGATCCGGCAAAACGACTTCCACCGCCCCGGAGGAGATGAAGTACACGCTGTCGCCGGGATCCCCGCGGCGGATGATCCGCTCGCCGGGCACGGCGAAGCGGCCGGCGAACAGCCGACCGATCAGCGTCAGGCTCTCCTCGTCCAACTCGCGGAACATCTCGAACCGCCGCATCAGGTCGCGGGTGTCCAGGCCGAGGTCGAGCTGCGGCCGCTCCTTCAGCGCCTCCTGCACCGCGTCCACGTCGTGCAGCAAGCTGCTGTACAGCTCCTGGCCGATCAGCCGCTCGTCGAACAGGGCGCGATACTCCATCCGCTCCCGCCGCAGCGCCGTCTGCTGGAGGAACCGCCGCTCCAGGGCCTCGGCGTAGTCCGGGTACTGGAGGCGCAGGGCGTCCAGCGCCTTGTTGGTGGCGTCGATGCGGCTGCCGACGATGTCTTTCAGCAGATCGGCGATGCGGCGGCCGAGAAGGGGCACCAGCTTGCGTTCGGCGAAGGTTTCGAGCTGGCGCAACACCAGCGCCGACACCAGCAGCATCTCGAACCGGTCCGCCAGTTGCCCCATCAGGGGCCGGTCCCAGCGCAGGCGGCGGTGCAACTGGTGGGCGAAGCGGAAGGTGGGGCGGAAGTCGATCAGGGCGCGGGCGGCACGCTGGTACTCCAGCCGGCCACCCTGCCGCGCCCCTTCGGCCAGGCGGCCGATGCGCACCAGCAGCAGTTCCGCGATGCGGGGCGACACCGTGCGCTGGCGCTGGTGGTCCAGCACCAGCTCGGCCTCGCGGGTGGCCAGCGCCACCAGCCCGATGTTCACCCGGTCGCGGTCGGCGATGGCCGGCTCCTCCTCGGAGCGGGCCATCACCTCGGCGATGCGGGCCTCGTAGGTGCGGGTGGCGGCCCGCTGCACGGTGGGCGCGATCTCGTGCTCCCGCGCCGTGTCCTTCACCGCGTCCATCACGTTGCCCAGCGACAGGGCCAGCACCTGCCGGCGCAGGGCCAGATCGACGGCCGACAGCCGGTCGAGGCCCAGCAGCCGGATCAGAGGCCGCAGGGTCAGGCCTTTGACGAACAGGGTGAACAGCACGTAGCCGGTGGCGAGCACCGCCACGAACGCCTTGATGTCCTCGGGCAGGACGACGTTCTCGGTGACCGACAGGGCGAGCGCCAGGGTGACGGCGCCGCGCAGGCCGCCCCACAGGATGACCACCTTGTAAGGCGTGCTGACCGCCTGCGACAGGCCGACCGTGGTGAGCAAAGGCAGCAGGCCGAACAGCACCGCCGCCCGCGCCGCCAGCGTCGCCGCCACCAGCACCAGCAGCAGGCCCAGGTCGAACAGGGTGATGTCCACCATCAGCCGGGGCACCAGGATCGCCGCCAGGACGAACACCAGCGATCCCGCCCAGAAGGCGATCTGCTCCCACATCTCCTGAAGGAAGTTCCAGGTGTCCGGGGCGATGCGCCGCCGTCCCAGGGCGCTCATCACCAGCCCGGCGGTCACTGCCGCCACCACGCCGGAGACGCCCAGGTACTGGTCGCTGAGGATGTAGGCGACGTAGGGCAGGGCCACCGTCAGCGTCACCTGAGCGGTGCGCAGGTCGCGCATCAGGGGCATCGCCGCCAGGACCAGGCGGGCCGCCGCGACGCCCACCGCCGCCCCTCCCGCGAAGGCGTAGAGGAAGAACCAGACGGCGGCCCCGATGTCCGGCTCGGCCCCGGACACCAGCAGGTTCAGCAGGATGCCGAAGATGGCGATGGCCGCGGCGTCGTTGAGCAGGCTTTCCCCCTCCACCAGCCGCGACAGGCGGCCGGGTGCGCCGAGGTCGCGGAAGATGGCGACCACGGCGCTGGGATCGGTGGTGGCGACGATGGCCCCCAGCATCAGGCAGACCACCACCGGCATGCCCGACACCGGCGCCAGCGCCGCCCCCACCACGACGGTCGCCACCACCACGGCGACCACCGCCATCAGCAGGATCGGTGCCGTGTCCTCGATCATGCGGTTCACGTCGAGGGTGAACGCGGCCTGGAACAGCAGCACCGGCAGGAAGATGTAGATGAACACCGCCGAACTCAGCGGCAGGTGCAGGATCATCTCCGCCGCGTAGTTGAAGGCGTCGGTGAGCGAGGTGTAGAGCAGGAACGTCGACAGCGCCCCGATCGCCACCCCCACCATCGCCAGCACGACGTTGTGCGGCAGCTTGGCGCGGACGGCCACGGGCTGTACCAGCCCGACCACGGTCAGCAGGGCGGCGATGGCCAGGAGGATGGCGGGAAGCGTCATCGCGGGGATCATTCCGAGGGGTGCCGTCCTGCCGGAAGGGTTGCGGGAATCGGGAAGCCGGCGGGCCGGCCGGCGGCGCGCCGGTTGCGCCAGTCGCCCAGGAACAGCAGGATCGGTGCCGCGATGAACACCGACGAGCTTGCCGCCACCAGGATACCGAAGACCATGGGAACGGCAAAGCTCTCCACCGCCCCGCCGCCCCACACCGCCATGGGCAGCATGGCGAGGAACGCGGTGACCGAGGTGTAGAGGCTGCGCCCCAGCGTCTGGTTGATGCTGAGGTCGATCAGCTCCCGGAACGGCATGGCCTTGTAGAGCCGCATGTTCTCCCGCATGCGATCATAGACCACCACCTTGTCGTTGACGCTGTAGCCGATCAGCGTCAGCAGCGCGGCGATGGCCGTCAGGTTGAAATCGATGCCGGTCAGGGCGAAGAAGCCGACGGTCTTCGTCACGTCCAGCACCAGGGTGGCGATGGCCCCGACGGCGAAGGGCCATTCGAAGCGCCACCAGATGTAGGCGAGCATGGCCAGGCTGGCCAGCACCACCGCCAGCACGCCGGACTCTGCCAGCTCCGCGCTGACCTTGGGTCCGACCACCTCGGTCCGCACGACGGAGGCGGCGGGGTTCGCCTCGGCGATGGCGTCGCGCATGCGCTCCACGGCGCGGGTCTGTGCCGCCTCGCCGCCGGGCTGGCGTTCCATGCGCACCAGCACGCCGCGGCCACCGTCGACCGCCTGGAGAGCCGCCTCGCCGAGGCCGAGCGCGCCCAGCCGCTCGCGCAGGGCGCCGATGTCCGCATGGCCGGGGGTCGCGACCTCCATCTGGATGCCACCCCTGAAGTCGACGCCGTAGTTCGGACCGGGGTGGAGGAACAGCGCCACCGACGCCGCCGACAGCAGCAGCGACAGGCCGATCCCGAGGAACCGCGCGCGCATGAACCGGATGGCCGTGCCGTCGGGGAACAGGCGGACCAGCGGCTCGATGCGCAGGGTCTTCAGGCGCCGGCGGCGGACGATCTCCGTCATAATGATGCGCACCACCGACACGGCGGTGAACATGGAAATGGCGATTCCCAACGCCATGGTGACCGCGAAGCCGCGCACCGGCCCGGTGCCGAACTGGAACAGCAGGGCGGTGGCGATCAGCGCCGTAAGGTTGGAATCGACGATGGTCGCGTAAGCCCGGTCGAACCCGGCGCCCAGCGCCGACAGCGCGCCGCGGCCCTTGCGCGTCTCCTCGCGGATGCGCTCGTTGATCAGCACGTTGGCGTCGACCGCCAGGCCGATGCCCAGGATGATGCCGGCGATGCCCGGCAAGGTGAGCGTGGCCCCCAGCAGCCCCAGCGCCCCGAAGGTGAGGGCCACGTTGAGCCCGAGCGCCAGATTGGCGACCATCCCCCACCAGCCGTACAGCAGCACCATGAAGCCGAAGACCAGGGCGAAGCCGACGAGGCCGGTGGTGACGCCCATGGCGATGGCGTCGCCGCCCAGGTCGGGGCCGACCGTGCGTTCCTCGATCACGGTCAGCGGGGCCGGCAGGGCGCCGGCGCGCAGCAGCGCCGACAGCACCGCCGTGTCGGCGACCGTGAAGGCGCCGCTGATGCGGCCGGAGCCGCCGGTGATCGGCTCGCGGATCACCGGGGCGCTCAGCACCTTGCCGTCCAGCACGATGGCGAAGGGTCGGCCGACATTTTCCCGGGTGATATCGGCGAAGCGCCGGCTGCCGGGTCCGTCGAAGCGGAAGGTGACGATGGGCTCGTGGGTCTGCGGGTCGAACGCGGCGCGCGCGTCCACCAGATGGTCGCCGTCCAGCGCCACCCGCCGCTCCACCGGGTAGGTGGCGCGGCCGTCGCGGTCGGGCAGCACGACGACCCCTGGACCGGAGGGCGAGCGGGCGAGGAGGTGGAAGCCCATCTTCGCCGTGCTGCCCAGCAGTTCGCGCAGGTGCGAGGGATCCTGCACGCCCGGCAACTGCACCAGGATGCGGTCGGATCCGACGCGCTGGATGGTGGGCTCGGCGACGCCGACCTGGTCGATGCGCCGGCGGACGATCTCCAGGCTTTGCGCGACCGCGGCGTCGACACGCTCGCGCACCCCCGCCTCGGTCAGGGTGAGGACGAGGCGTCCGGGTGCGGGACGCGCCGCTTCGATCTCCCGCGGCGGCAGCAGCGGACGGATGGCGGACAGGGCGGCCGCCCCGTCGGCGCCGGGGCCGAGGTCGATGACGACGGTGTTGCCCTCGGTCCCGGCCGAGCGGACGGCGATGCCGGCCTCCCGCAGGGCGGCGCGGGCGTCGGTGGCCAGCGTCCCGACCCGTTCGGCCACCAGGGCGGCGGCGTCCACCTCCAGCACGAGGTGGGAGCCACCCTTCAGGTCGAGGCCGAGGGTGACGGGATGGGCCGGCAGCCAGGAGGGCAGGGCGGCAAGCTGCCGGGGAGACAGCAGGTTGGGCAGGGCGGCGAGAATGCCGACCAGGAGGATGACGGCATAGGTCACAAGCCGCCAGCGTGGCGTGCGCATGGGATGCTCCGCGCGGGCGCCCGTCCGCCGGCCCGGCCGCGTTGCGGCGGATCCGGCGGGACGGAGCGCGCATCAGGGGAGGCGCCGGATCGGCGCCGTGTCGGCCGGCCCGCGGGGATGCCCGCGGGCGCTGATCACGCCGCCGGGGGTGCCCGCGCGTCGAAGCCTCTGCGCAGCGCGGCGGCGCGGCTCCCCGGGTCCGCCGGCGGCGCGGCGGCGCGGCGGAGGCCGCCCGGCAGGGCGGGAACGACCGCGGCGTGCGCCACCGGCGTATCCGCCCCGGCATCGCTGTCGCGACGGGGACCGGTATCCCGCTCGCCCGCCCAGACCGGGCGGAGCGCGTCACCGGCGGCGATCCATGCCTGGCCGGCCGTCCGGGTCCGTTCGGACCCGAGATCCCGCCCGTCGCCGGCGTGCGGACCGCCATGGCCCGCCGGTCCCCCGTGCAGCACCATAAGCGATGCGACGACCCACAACAGGACGCCGAACCGTCGCATCAGCGAACCGGCTGGTGGGATCGGGGGGTGTTGCAAAGGGGGGAGGGTCCTGCCGGCGGTTTGCGGAAGGCCCAACCATCCCGCCTGCGGCCGGCGGTGTCAAGGCGGCCCTGCCCATTTGTCCCACCACCCTTGCTTGACCCCCGCGCGTCGGCTGGGCCAAGCTTGGTACCCCTTCCGGCGCCCGAGCCCGCATCATGCTGACCCTCCGCCATCTCGCCATCGACACGTTGCGCGAGAACGTCGCCTACCTCAGCCGGCGCTGCACCCTATACCGGGTGGAGGACTTCCTCGGCCTCGGCCGGGTGGAGGTGCGCGGGCAGGGGCGGTCGGTCCTGGCGGTGCTGAACCTGGTGGAGGACCCCGCCATCCTGGGACCGGACGAGGTGGGGCTGTCCATGGCGGCGTCGCGCCATCTCGGCCTGCCCGACGGTGCGGCGGTGGAGGTGGAGCATCCGACTCCGCCGGCCAGCTTCGACCTGGTGCGGGCCAAGGCCGCCGGGGCGACCCTGACGCCGGAAGAACTGGCGGCGGTCATCCGCGACGTCGCCGGGCAGCGCTATTCCAAGATCGAGATCGCCGCCTTCCTCATCGCCTGCGCCGCCTTCATGACCACGGAGGAGGTGCTGGGCCTGACCCGGGCCATGGTCGACGTCGGCAGCCGCCTCACCTGGGACCGCGCCCCCATCGTCGACAAGCACTGCATCGGCGGCATTCCCGGCAACCGCACCTCGATGATCGTGGTGCCCATCGTCGCCGCCCACGGGCTGCCCATCCCCAAGACCTCGTCGCGCGCCATCACCTCGCCGGCCGGCACCGCCGACACCATGGAGGTGCTGGCCAACGTCGACGTGTCCGTCGAGCGCATGCAGTCCCTGGTGCGCGAGGTCAAGGGCTGCCTGGTGTGGGGCGGCCACGTCAACCTGTCGCCGGCCGACGACGTCCTGATCTCGGTGGAGCGGCCCCTGTCGGTGGACACCCGCGAACAGCTCGTCGCGTCCATCCTGTCGAAGAAGCTGGCAGCGGGTTCCACCCATCTGGTGGTCGACATCCCCGTGGGGCCGACCGCCAAGGTGCGGTCGGTCAACGAGGCGGTGCGGCTGCGCAAGCTGTTCGAGTATGTGGGCGACCAGCTCGGCCTGGCGCTGGACGTGGCGATCACCGACGGCTCTCAGCCCGTCGGGCACGGCATCGGCCCGGTGCTGGAGGCGCGCGATGTGATGGCGGTGCTGCGCGGCGCGGCGGGTGCGCCGGCAGACCTGCGGGAACGGGCGCTGCTCCTGGCCGGCCGCATCCTCGAGTTCGACCCGGCGGTGCGCGGCGGCGCCGGCCGCGAGCGCGCGGCGGAGCTGCTGGCGAGCGGTGCCGCGCTGGCCACCATGGAGCGGATCATCGAGGGGCAGGGGCCGCCGCCGGGGCGGCCGGTCCTCGGCACCCTGGTGCACGAGGTGACGGCGCCCGGGGACGGGGTGGTCAGCGCCATCGACTGCTACCGCATCGCCCGGGTGGCGCGGCTGGCGGGCGCGCCGCTGGACAAGGGCGCCGGCATCGACCTGCTGCGCAAGGTCGGGGAGCCCGTGCGCAAGGGAGAGCCCGTGTACCGCATCCACGCCAACACGGGCGCCGATTTCGCCTTCGCCCGCGCCTATGCCGAGGAGGACGGCGGCGTGCGCGTCAACGGAAAGGAGGCCGTGGCATGACCCGCTACACCGGCGTCTACGCATTCCCGGAAACCGGGGCCGCCGCCCGCCGCCTGGCGGCGGCGCTGGGCCTGCCCTGCCACATGGCGGAGTTGCACCGCTTCCCCGACGGCGAGAGCCTCGTACGCCTGCCCGAGCCGGTGGAGCGGGCCGTCCTCTACCGCTCCCTCGACCGGCCCAACGACAAGCTGGTGGAGCTGATGCTGGCCGCCTCGGTGCTGCGCCGGCAAGGGGCGGCGGAGCTGTGCCTGGTCGCCCCCTACATGGCCTACATGCGCCAGGACGCGGTGTTCCGCCCCGGCGAGCCGGTCAGCCAGGCGGTGGTGGGGGCATGGCTGGCGCAGCAGTTCGACCGCGTCGTCTGCGTGGAGCCGCATCTGCACCGCACCGGCCAGCTTGCCGAAGTGTTCCCCGGCCGCACCGCCGATGCCCTGTCGGCCGCCCCGGTGGTGGCCGCCGGCCTGCGGGCGGCCGGCCTGCCCGCCGATACGGTGATCCTCGGCCCCGATGAGGAGTCGGCTCCGCTGATCGCCGGGGTGGCCGGGGCGCTGGGCCTTGCCCGGGCGGTGGGGCGCAAGGAGCGCCGCGGCGACCGCGACGTCACGGTGGCCCTGCCCGCCGATGCCCCGGCGCTCGCCGGCCGGCCGGTGGTGATCGTCGACGACGTCATCAGTTCCGGCGAAACGATCCTGTCCTGCGCCGCCGCGGCGCGCGGCGCCGGAGCCGCGGCGGTGCGCGCGGTCGGCGTGCACGCCCTGTTCGGGCCCGAAGCGGCGGAGCGCTTCGCCGCGGCGGGCATTCCCGTGCTGTCCTGCGACGGCGTCCCCCATCCCACCAACGCGCTGGGCCTTGCCCCGCTGCTTGCGGAGATCCTGCGGCGATGACCCTGTCCCTGACCTTCCACGGCGCCGCCGGCACGGTGACCGGCTCCTGCTTCCGTCTCGACACGCCGGCCGGGGCGCTGCTGGTGGACTGCGGCCTGTTCCAGGGCACCAAGTCCGTGCGGGAGCTGAACTACCGCGCCTTTCCCTTCGATCCGGCGGACATCCGGGCGGTGCTGCTGACGCACGCCCACATCGACCATTCCGGGCTGGTGCCCAAGCTGGCGCGCCAGGGCTTCCGCGGGCGGGTGTACGCCACCCCCGGCACGGCCGACCTGCTGACGTACATGCTGCCCGACAGCGGCTACATCCAGGAGACCGAGGTCGACCGGCTGAATCGCCGCAACCGCCAGCGCGGCCGCCCGGCGGTGCAGCCCATCTACACCCGCGACGATGCCGAACGCTCGCTCAAGCGCCTGGAGCAGGCCCCGTACGACCGCTGGATCCGGGTGCTGCCCGGCGTGCGCGCCCGCTTCTGGCAGGCCGGCCACATCCTGGGCTCCGCCTCCGTGGAGGTGGAGGTCGAGGCGGCGGACGGCGATGCGCCGGTGCGGGTGCTGTTCTCCGGCGACATCGGCCCCGGCGGCAAGGACTTCCACGCGGACGCGGCGGGGCCGGAACGGCCGGACTGGCTGGTCCTGGAGACCACCTACGGCGACCGCGCCCGCACCGAGGTCGAGCCCGAGGCGCGCCGCGCCCTGCTGGCGGGCGAGGTGAAGGCCGCCCTGAAGCGCGGCGGCAACCTGCTGATCCCCTCCTTCGCCGTGGAGCGCACGCAGGAGCTGCTCTACGATTTCGGCCTGCTGTTCGACACCGGTGCCCTGCCGCCGGTGGACATCTTCCTGGACTCGCCCCTCGCCGATGCGGTCACCGACGTCTTCGAGCGGCACCTGGCGGGGCTGGAGGGCGATCCGTTCCGCCGCCCCAACCTGCACCGCGTCCGCTCCGCGGCGGAGAGCCAGAAGCTGAACGCCCTGGCCGGCGGCGCCATCATCATGGCGGCCAGCGGCATGTGCGACGCCGGGCGCATCCGCCACCATCTGAAGGCCAACCTGTGGCGGCCGGAGGCCACGGTCCTCCTGGTCGGCTACCAGGCGCCGGGCACGCTGGGGCGCATGCTCCGGCAGGGCGTGCCGCGGGTGCGCATCCACGGCGAAGAAATCGAGGTGCGCGCCGCCGTGCGCACCCTGGACGTCTACTCCGGCCACGCCGACCGCGACGGCCTTCTGGAATGGGTGGAGGCCCGCCACGGCGCGGCGCGCGGCGTGTTCCTGGTGCACGGCGAGCCCGGGGCGCGTGAGGCCATCCGCCAGGCCCTGCTGGCCGGCGGCCGGGACGGGGCGCTGATCCATACCCCGGACCTGGACGAGACGGTGGACCTGTCCGGGGCGCGGGCACGCACTGTGCCGGCGGTGCGGCCGGCCGCACCCCGCGTCGCCCCCGCGGCGGTGGCCGCGGACTGGCACAACACCTACGCCGAAACCCTGCTGGCGCTGGGCGAGGCGCTGCGGTCCGCACCCGACGACGCGGCGCGGACGCGCCTGTTGGCGCAGGTGCGCGACGCCATGTCACGGCCGGGTGGCACTGCCGGCTGAGATATGTGTAAGATTTGTTGGCGCGCAGGATAACTGCGCCTCCGCACGGCGGCGTGCCGGGAGTGCGCGGGAAAGGGCAGGGGACACCCGATGGCGACAGCGAAACCGCCGGATCCGCGGGAAGCGGACATCGTCAAGCAGATGGCGCGCAAGCTGGTGGGTGACATCGTCGAGTTGCGGCGCCTGCGCGACGCCGGGCCGCCGGCAACCTTTCCGCGCTTCCGGGAAATCCGCAACAAGCATCACGAGATCCAGGGACTGATCGTGTCGATCGCCGACCGCCTGCCCCTGGCCGGCGACCTCGTCCCCGCGAACTTCGCGCAATGGCTGGTGCGCCAGAAGCTGAACGAGCTGGCCCTGTTCACCGACGTCAGCCACGGCTTCATCAGCGATCCGCCGCTGGCGCTCACCCAGTCGCTCGGTGCCTTCGACGTGCTGCAATCGGAACGCCAGGCCTTCACCGAGGTGCTCGGCTATTTCGACCAGATGCTCATGGAAGCGGGCATCGACGACAAGACCGCCGACGAGCTGGACGCCACCCGCACCAAGATCGAGGAGATTCTGGGCATGGTGGAAACCCTGCTGGAACACAGCCCGAAGGTGCTGCAGGAGTTCGATTGACGGACCCGTCGCGATGGGATAAGAGAACGCACCATGAAGTCGATGTTCGCCACCACGACCACCACCACCAAAACGACTCGCTGCGGCGGGCCGTCGGCTGGTGTCGTGCGCTGATCGAAGGCACGCTTCACCCACCACGAGGGCCCCGCCGGTTTCGGACGGGGCCCTTGTCGTATCGGGGCTCCGGTCCGCCGCCCGGTCCGGGCACGCCACCAAGGACGGAGTAGTTCCAGCATGTCTGCCGCCAGTTCCCCCGCCCCCCGCAAGGTCGCCATCGTCGGTGCCACCGGCGCCGTCGGGCGCGAGATGATCGACGTCCTGCACAAGCGCAACTTCCCGGTGGGCGAGCTGCGCCTGCTGGCGTCCGGCCGCAGCGCCGGCAAGGTGTTCGACACCCCCTACGGGGCGATCACCCTGCAGGAGTTCTCGGTCGACAAGGTGGCGGACTGCGACGTCGTGCTGCTCGCCGTGTCCGGCGATTTCGCCAAGGAACACGCCCCGGCTATCGCCGCCGCCGGGCCGCTGGTGATCGACAACTCCTCCGCCTTCCGCTACGACCCGGAGATCCCGCTGATCGTGCCGGAGATCAACGCCCACGCCTTTGCCGGCGGCGGCCGCCTGATCGCCAACCCCAACTGCACCACCGCCATCGCCGTGGTCGCCCTGGGGCCGCTGCACAAGGCGTTCGGCCTGAAGCGTGTCATCGTCTCCACCTACCAGGCCACCAGCGGCGCCGGTGCCGAGGGCATGGCCGAGCTGGAGGAGCAGACCCGCAACCAGCTCGACGGCAAGCCGGTCACCAACGCCGTCTTCCGCCACCCCATCCCCTTCAACCTGATCCCCCAGATCGACGCCTTCCAGGAGAACGGCTACACCAAGGAAGAGATGAAGGTTACCTGGGAGACCCGGAAGATCCTCGGCCTGCCGGACCTGCCGGTGAGCTGCACCGCCGTGCGCATCCCCACCTACCGCGCCCATTCCGAGGCCATCACCGTCGAGACGATCGAGCCGGTGACCCCCGATGCGGCGCGGCGCGTGCTGGCCGATGCGCCCGGCGTCAAGGTTGCCGACGTGCCGGCGGACGGCGTGTACCCCATGCCGCTGACCGCCACCGGCCAGTTCGACGTGGAGGTCGGCCGCATCCGCACCAACCTGGTGTTCGGCGACCATGGCCTTGACCTGTTCGTCTGCGGCGACCAGCTCCTCAAGGGCGCCGCCCTCAACGCCGTGCAAATCGCCGAACTGTCGCTCTGAGGCCGCCCGTGAACCGCATCGCCGCCTTCGCCCCCGCCGCCGTCCCGACGACGGCCACGACGACCCGCTCCGGCGGGCCGCCGGGCGACGGTGCGCGCATGCGGTAAGCGCGTCCCATCGATCCAAAGGCCCCGCCGGACCCACCGGACGGGGCCTTTGCCATTCCAGGGCCTCCGTCCGCCGGTCATGCCGCGCCACCCCATCCACGGAGACCCGAAATGGACCACAACGACCACCGCGCCATCGCCAACCGCCTCGACCTCTTCCACCAGCAGGAGGAAGGACCGGGCGTCGTCTTCTGGCACCCGCGCGGCGCCATCCTCTACCGCCTGATCGAAGCGGACATCCGCCGGCGCATGCGCCGCGCCGGCTTTGCCGAGGTGATCACCCCCCAGCTCCTCTCCCGCTCCCTGTGGGAACGCAGCGGGCACTGGGACAAGTTCGGCGATGCGATGTTCGCCTTCACCGACGGGGAGCGGAGCCTGGCGCTGAAGCCGATGAGCTGCCCCGGCCACATCCAGATCTTCAACAAGCGGGTGCGGTCCTTCCGCGACCTGCCGGTGCGCTATTGCGAGTTCGGCGTTTGTCACCGCTACGAACCGTCGGGCGCGCTCCAGGGCCTGATGCGCACCCGCGCCTTCACCCAGGACGACGCCCACATCTTCTGCGCCGAGGAGCAGGTCGAGGAGGAGGTCGCGCGGTTCTGCCGGCTGCTGAACGCCACCTATGCCGACTACGGCTTCGACGACGTGCGCGTCGGCTTCTCCACCCGGCCCGCGGTGCGCGCCGGTTCCGACGCGCTGTGGGACCGGGCCGAGGCGATGCTCGCGGCGGCTGCGCAGGCTGCCGGGCTGGACGTGCGCGTGCAGCCGGGGGAGGGGGCGTTCTACGGGCCGAAGCTGGAGTTCGTGCTGCGCGACCGCCAGGGCCGCGACTGGCAGTGCGGCACCATCCAGCTCGACATGGTCCTGCCGGAGCGGCTGGATGTCGCCTACACCGATGCGGCCAACCGGCGGGTGCGGCCGGTGATGATCCACCACGCCGTGCTCGGCAGTCTGGAACGCTTCATCGGCATGCTGCTGGAGCATCACAACGGTCGCCTGCCGCTGTGGCTGGCGCCCGACCAGGTCGTCGTCGCGTCGGTCGGCGAGGCTCAGGCGGACTACGCCCGCACCGTCGTCGCGGCGCTCGACGATGCAGGGCTCCGGGCTGTCCTCGACGACCGGCCGGAACGGCTGTCGCGCAAGGCAGCCGAGGCCCGCGAGGCCGGCATCCCCGTCCTGCTGGCGGTCGGAGCGCGGGAGGCGGCGGCCGGGACCGTGGCCCTGCGGCGGTTGCCCTCGGACGGCGCCATGGTGATGCCCGTCGCCGAGGCGGTCGAACGGTTGCGACCGGAAGCGGTCCGCTGAACGGGGGCCGTCCGGCCGTCGCGTTGTGCTGGAATCGCGGCCGCCGCATTGCTATGTAGGGGGCGGCATGGCGCGCGCGGTGGCCGGACGGTCGCCGCGCGTGTTCTGTTGAGATCATCACGCACATCGAGGGATCAGGCATGTCCGGACTTCAGGATGCCGTTTCCCGGCGCCGGACCTTTGCCATCATCGCGCACCCGGACGCCGGAAAGACCACACTGACCGAGAAGCTGCTGCTGTTCGGCGGTGCCATCCAGTTGGCCGGCGCCGTCAAGGCGCGGGGCGAACAGCGCCGCGCGCGCTCGGACTGGATGAAGGTGGAGCGTGAACGCGGCATCTCCGTGACCGCGTCGGTGATGACGTTCGACTACGACGGCCGCACCTTCAACCTGCTGGACACGCCGGGCCACGAGGATTTCTCGGAGGACACCTACCGCACGCTCACCGCCGTAGACAGCGCGGTCATGGTGATCGACGGCGCCAAGGGCATCGAGAGCCAGACCCGAAAGCTGTTCGAGGTGTGCCGCCTGCGCGACGTGCCCATCGTGACCTTCGTCAACAAGATGGACCGCGAGGCTCGCGATCCCTTCGAGCTGATCTCGGAGATCGAGCAGGACCTGCAGCTCGACGTTACACCGGCGAGCTGGCCCATCGGCATGGGCCGCGACTTCCTGGGCTGCTACGACCTGATCCGCGACCAGCTCATCCTGATGGACCGCACGCAGGGCGACGTCCTGTCCGAAGGCATCGAATGCCACGGCCTGGACGATCCCAAGCTGGACGAACTGCTGCCCGCCCACGCCGTCGCCCGGCTGCGCGAGGAGGTGGAGATGGCCCGCGGCCTGATGCCGGAGTTCGACCTGGACTCCTACCGTGCCGGCCACATGACGCCGATCTACTTCGGCTCCGCCATTAACAACTTCGGCGTGCGTGAGCTGCTGCGCGGCCTGGCCGAGAAGGCGCCGCCGCCGCGCCCGCAGCCGGCCGAGCCGCGCACGGTGCAGCCGGACGAGGAGAAGGTTACCGGCTTCGTGTTCAAGGTCCAGGCCAACATGGACCCCAACCACCGCGACCGCATCGCCTTCGTGCGCCTGTGCTCCGGCAAGTTCCGCCGGGGTGCCAAGCTGAAGCACATGCGTTCGGGCAAGACGCTGGCGGTCAACAACGCCGTCCTCTTCCTGGCCCGCGACCGCGAACTGGCGGAGGAGGCCTGGCCCGGCGACATCATCGGCATTCCCAACCACGGCAGTCTGCGCATCGGCGACACGCTGACCGAGGGGGAGGACCTGCGCTTCACCGGCGTACCCAGCTTCGCGCCGGAACTGCTGCAGCGCGTGCGCCTGGACGACCCCATGCGGGTCAAGCACCTGCGCAAGGCGCTGGAGCACTTCGCCGAAGAGGGTGCCAGCCAGGTGTTCAAGCCGTTGAGCGGCGCCGACTGGGTGGTCGGCGTGGTCGGCCAGCTCCAGTTCGAGGTGCTGGCCGCCCGCATCGAGGCGGAGTACGGCCTCTCCGCCCGTTTCGAGGGGGCCGGCGTCGACGCCGCGCGCTGGATCGAGACGGACGACCGCGCCCAGCTCGAGAAGTTCATGGACCTCAACCGCTCGGCCATGGCCGAGGACCACGACGGGGCCCTGGTCTTCCTGGCCCGCAACGCCTGGCACCTCAACCGGGCACAGGAGGATTATCCGGCCCTGCGCTTCCTGAAGACGCGGGAGCAGAACCGGAAGGTGCAGACCGCGGCTTGAGGCGCCACTTGCGATTTCCGGAGCACCGCCCCGATCTCGCTTTATCGTGAACAGATGGAATGGTTGGATTCCCCATGCCGCCGGCATGGAACGGTGCCGGCGGCGCATCCGGTGAAGGGGGAAGACAGCCATGGCCATCGTCATCAATCCGCGCGGCACCGCGGGCTCCGGCAAGACTACGTTCGCGCGGCGCATTCTCGCGGCCTACGGCTGGCCGGAGGGGACGGGGGTCGAGACGCTCTACCTCCGGGGGCGGGAGCGCCCGATCGCCTATCGGCTGCCCCACCCCCGCGGCGGCCGGCCCCTCGTGGTGCTGGGGGAATACCGGGGCGTGCGCGGCGGTTGCGACACCATCGGCCAGCGCGACGGCGGCCTGGCGGAAGCCTTTCGCCTGTCGGCAGACCTCACCGCCGGCGGCCACGACGTCCTGCTGGAGGGGCTGCTGCTGAGCGCGGAGTACGAGCTGTCGGCAGACTTCGCCCGCCACCATCCCCTTCACGTCTTCCGCCTGGATGTTTCGATCGAGCGCAGCGCCCGGGCCCTGGCCACCCGCCGGCGCGCCGGGCGTGGCAGCCTGCCGGCCCTGACCCGCAAGGTGACGGCGGAGCACGCGGCGGTGAGCGCGGCGTGCGCCCGTCTGGACGGCGTGGCCATGGTGGAATCGCTGCCCTTCGAGGTTGCGCTGAAAAAGGCCCGTTCATTGCTCAGAGTGTGATGTTTTCAATCTGTTGGCGGCTTTCCCGCCCGGCCTCCGCCCCGTTGGCGAATGGCCGATTGACAACCCACCGTCCGTGGAAGAGCGTGACACGTATAGCGGAACGGGACGGTGGGAGAGGGCGAATGCTGGCGGGGGTCGCGTCTTGGTTCGACAGCAGCGCCTATATGCCGCATGGCGTGTGCCTGCTCTGGCGCCCCGATCTCCTGGCGCTGCACGTCGGCGCCGATGCGCTGACGGGGCTTGCCTACTATTCGATCCCCGTTGCCCTGGTCTATTTCGTGTGGCGCCGCCGCGACGTTGCGTTCAGTTGGGTGTTCTGGCTGTTCGCTGCCTTCATCCTGGCTTGCGGGACCACCCATTTCTTCGGCATCTGGACGCTGTGGAACCCCGATTACGCCCTGGAGGGGGTGGTCAAGGCCGTGACGGCGGCGGTGTCCGTGCTGACCGCCGCCGCCCTGTGGCTGCTGATGCCCCGCGCCCTCGCCCTCCCCAGCCCGCGCCAGCTCGCCATCACCAACGCCGCGCTTCAGCGGGAGATTGCCGAGCGGCGTGCGGCGGAGGAGCGCTACACCGGCTTCTTCAACAACCTGGCCGAGGGACTGTTCGTGGTGACCGTCCGGCCGGACGGCCGGTTCGCCCTGGACACGCTGAACCCCGTCCATGCCCGCGCCACCGGCCTCGATCCGGCCCGCATCTGTGGCCGCCTGGTGGAGGATGTGCTGCCGCCCGCCACGGCCACGGCTGTCGTGGAGCGCTACACCGCCTGCGTCGCCGCCGGCGGGCCGATCGACTACGAGGAGGTGCTGGATCTGCCGGTCGGCCGCCGGGTGTGGCACACCGTGCTGGTTCCCGTCCGGGACGTCTCTGGGCGTGTCGTGCAGCTTCTCGGCAGCGCCCGTGACATCACCGAGCGCAAGCGCCTGCAAGAGGAGCTCGAGCAGGCTTCGAAGCTGGCGACGCTGGGGACGCTCGCCGCCGGCATGGCGCACGAGATGAGCCAGCCCCTCAACATCATCCGTATCTGGGCCGAGAACGCACTCTCCCGTCTGCGGGAAGGGACGCTGGACGCCGCGCGCACCGAAAAGGTGCTGACGCTGGCGGCCGAACAGACCGAGCGCATGGGCCGCATCATCGACCACATGCGCACCTTCGCCCGCCGGGATCGCGGCGGGGCCGAGCCGTTCGATCCCGCGCCGTGCGTCCGCTCGGCCGTGGACCTGGTGCGCAACCAATACGCCCTGGAGGGCATCGCCGTCTCCACCGGGCCGGACGGCGGGGAGCCCGGGGGACCGGTCCTCGTGCTCGGACGGCCGCTCCAACTCGAACAGGTCGTGCTGAACCTGTTGTCCAACGCCTACGACGCCATTCGGGAACAGGGCCGCGGCGGGCGCATCGCTGTGGAGGTGGACGCCGACGCTGCGGCGGACCATGTCAGGATTACAGTCAGCGACACCGGGGGTGGCATACCGGAGTCAAATTTGCCGCGGATTTTCGACCCCTTCTTCACCACCAAGGAGGTCGGGAAGGGAACCGGCCTCGGCCTGTCCATCGGCTTTGGGATCGTCGACGCCATGGGCGGCCGGATCGAGGCGCAGAACCTCGAACATGGGGACGGGCAGCGCGGCGTGCGCTTCACCATCACCCTGCCGGTCGTGCGGCCGGCCGGAAGCAAGGCGGAGGTTGCCCATGGCTGAAACCGTCCATGTCCTGGTCGCCGAGGACGAACCGCTCGCCGCCATGGCGATCGAGGACTTTCTGTCGCGCAAGGGATACCGGGTGACACTGGCCGTCGACGGGCTCGACGCCATGGAACGCCTGCAGGCCGACCCGGCCGACCTGGTGATCACCGATCTGCGGATGCCGCGCATGGACGGGCACGCCCTGATCCGCGAGCTGCGGCGCCGGGACCCCGGCCTGCCGCTGGTGGTCATGACCGGCTTCCTGTCCCTGGACGGGAACGCCGACGATATCACGGGCGACGCCTGGAAGCCGCTGGAAGTGCTGCGCAAGCCGGTGAGCCCGCAGATGATCCTCGATACGCTGGAACGCCTGCTGGCCCGGCACGCGCTGTGAGCAGCGCGCCGACGGTCCGGACGTCCGGCGAATGCCCGGCGCACGAGCGGGCGATGCACGAGGCATGCATGCGCCTGGCGATCGGCGAGGCGGTGCGGAACCCCGCCTTTCCCTTCGGCGCCGTGATCGTCCGGACGGCGGACGGGGCCGTGCTCGCCAGGGGCGTCAACACAGGGGCACAGCATCCCCTGTGGCATGGCGAGGTGGTGGCCATGAACGACTACGTCGCCCGCCACGGCAACCGGGGCTGGGAGGCGGTGACGCTCTACACCACCGGGGAGCCCTGCCCCATGTGCATGGGCGCCCTGGTGTGGGCCGGCGTGCGGCGGGTGGTGTGGGGCACCTCGATCGCCGCCATCCGCGACAGCGGCATCGACCAGATCACCCTCGGCGCCGCCGAACTCGCCGCCCGGGCCCCGTTCCACCGGGTCGACCTGCTGCTGGGCGGCGTTCTCGCCCACGAGACCGACGCGCTGTTCGCCGGCCGGCCCCGGTAGCCCGCACCGCCGCCCAACCAAGGTCTTACGCCCAAAGAGCGCGGGCGTCCGGGTTGTACCGGTGCCCGGACGCTCCGTATGATCGCCGCCTTAAGCAGTGCCGACGATGCAGAGGGCGGCGGCACCGCGATCCCGCCGGCAGGCGAACGAGAAGGGACGGGGCGGCGGCCCATGACCATTGAGTCCATCCCGCGGTCCGGCATCGACGTTCTGGCCGGCGGCGGCGCCATGGGCGCGCGCATGCGCGCCCATGATTGGTCCGCGACACCGCTCGGCCGGCCCGCGACCTGGCCGCGCAGCCTGCAAACGGTCGTCAGCCTGATGCTCGCCTCACGCCAGGCCATGTTCGTGGCATGGGGTCCGGAACTGTCGTTCCTCTACAACGACGCCTACGAGCCGATCTTCGGCGCCCGGCGTCCGGAGCCGGGGCAGCCGTTCCGCGTGGTGTGGAGCGACATCTGGGATCACATTCGGCCGCTGGTGGAGCGCACCCTCGCCGGCGAGGCCTCCTGGCACGAAGACCTGCTGATCCCCATGGAACGGCAGGGCTATCGGGAAGACGCCTGGTTCACCTTCTCCTACACGCCGATCACCGGTGACGACGGTCGAATCGCCGGCATCTTCTGCGCCGCTTTCGAAACCACGCGCACCGTGCAGAGCCGGCGCCGCACCGCCTTCCATCTCGATTTCGAAGCGCGACTGCGCCACCTCTCGGATCCACGCGATGTCATCGCCGCTGCCGAGGAGGCGCTGGGCCGGCACCTGGGAGCGAGCCGGGTCGGCTACGGCGTGGTCGACGGGCGGGCGCGCCATTTCACCACCACGCGCAACTGGACCGACGGGACGGTGCGACCGCAGGTGGGGACCCACGACCTGGAAGCGTTCGGCACCGCGGTGGTGGCGACCCTGCGGCGCGGTGACACCCTGGTCATCCACGATGCCGCCACCGACCCGCGCACCGATGGACCGGAGCCTCGGGCCGCCTTCGCCGCGCTGGAAACGGCATCGCTGATCACCGCCAGCCTGGTCAAGGGCGGGCGGATGGTGGCCGCCCTCTACGTTCACGACCGCCGGCCGCGGCGCTGGACCGCCGACGAGGTTGCCCTGGTGGAGGAGGTGGCCGAGCGCACCTGGTCGGCCGTGGAGCGCGCCGACGCCCAATCCTCCCTGCGCCGCGCCTATGAGGCGCTGGAGGCGGAGCGCCGCGCCGTGGAAGCCGCCAACGCCCGCCTTGCCGCAGAAGGCGACCGGCTGCGGGACCTGTTCCGGCAGGCGCCGGGATTCATGTGCGTGCTGCGCGGACCCGACCACGTCTTCGAACTGGCCAACGCCGCCTATTTCCGCCTGGTCGGCCGGCGCGACATCGTGGGCAAGCCGGTCCGCCGGGCGCTGCCGGAGGTGGCCGGGCAGGGCTTCTTCGAACTCCTCGACCGCGTCTATCAATCCGGCGAGCCCTTCGTCGGCCATGCCGTGCCGGTCCGCATCGACCGCCGCACGGGGGGGCCGCCGCAGGAGCGGTTCGTGACCTTCGTCTACCAGCCGATCTTCGACGGGGCCGGCCGCGTCACCGGCATCTTTTGCGAAGGCAGCGACGTCACCGAAGCGCGACTCGCCGAAGACGCGCTGCGCACCAGCGAGGAGCGCCTGCGTGTCGCCCAGAACGCTGCGGGGATCGGCACCTTCGAGCTGCGGGCGGACGGAACGCTCGCGGTCTCGGAGGAATTTTGCCGGCTCTGGGGGGTGGCGCCGCGGCCACTGGTCCCCCTGGACGAACTGGCCGCCCACATTCATCCCGAGGATCGGCCGCGGCTGAACACCCTGCAGCCCGGCGCTCCGCCGGCCGAAGGGCCGGGCTATGCCGAGTACCGCATTATCCGTCCCGACACCGGCGAGGTGCGCTGGATGGCGCGGCGCGGTGAGACCATGCCGCCCGGCGAGGGGCGGCCGGTGCGCGTGGTGGGCGCCTGCTACGACATCACCGACCGCAAGCGGGTGGAAGAGGAACTGCGCCGCCGCTCCCACGACCTGGAGGTGATCAACCGCACGGGTATCGCCGTGGCCGCCGAACTGGACATGGAACGCCTGGTGCAACTCGTAACCGACGGCGGCGTGGCGGTGACCGGAGCCGAGTTCGGTGCCTTCTTTTACAACGTGGTCGGCGACGACGGGGAACGTTACATGCTGTACGCCCTGTCGGGGGCACCGCAGGAGGCGTTCATCGGCTTCCCCATGCCGCGCAACACCGCCGTATTCACCCCGACCTTCGCCGGCGACGGTATCGTGCGATCCGACGACATCACCCGCGACCCGCGCTACGGGCTCGACGCGCCGCACCACGGCATGCCCGCCGGGCACCTGCCGGTGCGCAGCTACCTCGCCGTACCGGTGACATCGCGGTCGGGTGAAGTGCTGGGCGGCCTGTTCTTCGGCCATTCGCAGCCCGGCGTGTTCACCGATCGCTCCGAAGAGAGCCTCGCCGGCCTGGCGGCCCAGGCGGCGGTCGCCATGGACAACGTGCGCCTGTTCCGCGCCGCCCAATCCGAGATCCTCCAGCGCCGGACGGCGGAGGAGCAGTTGCGGCAGCTCAACGAGCAGCTCGAGGAACGCGTCACCGCGGAGATCGCGGTGCGCCGGCAGGCGGAAGACCACCTGCGCCAGGCTCAGAAGCTGGAAGCGGTCGGGCAGCTCACCGGCGGCGTCGCCCACGACTTCAACAACCTCCTCCAGGCGCTGAGCGGTTGCCTGACCATGATCGGCCGCCGCTCGCAGGAAGCCGGCGTGCGCCCGCTCCTGGAGGCGGGGCAGCAGGCGGTGGACCGCGGCGCGAAGCTGGTGCAGCAGTTGATGGCCTTCGCCCGGCGCGAGAGCCTGCGGCCCGAGCCGATCGACCTGCGCGACCGCGTGCTCGCCCTGTCGGCGCTGCTTGAGCGCGCCCTGCGCGCCGACATCGGACTGGAGACCCGCTTCAGCCCCGGCCTGTGGCCGATCCTGGTTGACCCGACCCAGTTCGAGCTGGCGCTCATCAACCTGGCGGTCAACGCTCGCGACGCCATGCCCGGCGGCGGTCACCTGACCGTCGAGGCACGCAACCTCACACTGGGCCCCGGAGACCCCACCGGGATGGAAGGGGAGTTCGTCCGCTTCTCGGTGACCGACACGGGAACGGGAATGCCGGAGAACGTGCGCACCAAGGCCTTCGATCCCTTCTTCACCACCAAGGAGGTTGGCAAGGGATCGGGTCTCGGCCTCGCCCAGGTGTACGGAATGGCCCGCCAGGCCGGCGGCACCGCCTGGATCGAGAGCGCTCCCGGCCGGGGCACCACGGTGGTCCTGCTGCTGCGCCGCTCCGCCGACCGGCCGGCCGCCGGTCCGAACAGTCCACCCGCCGCGGCCGTGGAGCGGACGGCGGGACGGATGCTGCTGGTGGAGGACGATCCCGTGGTGGCGTCCACCGTGGCGGCGGCCCTGGAGGACGCGGGCTGGACCGTCGTCCGGGTGACGACAGCCGACGACGCCCTGCCGCTGCTGTCCGGTGACGAGCCGATCGACCTGCTGTTCTCCGACGTCGTGATGCCCGGCCGGCTCAGCGGGATCGATCTTGCCCGCGAGGCGCGCGCGCTGCGCCCCGGCCTCCCCGTGGTTCTGACGACCGGCTACAGCGAGGGCGTGGCCGAAGCGCCCGGCGTGCGCGTGCTGGGCAAGCCCTATCGGATCGACGACCTGACGACGGTGCTCCGCGAGGCGCTGGCGCCCCCCGGGTCCGGGCACGAGGACGCCGCCGGTCAGCCGTCCAGCGGCTCCACATCCACTTGCACCGTCAATCCGTGGCCGGCGCCGCCGACCAGCACGCCGCGCATCGGGCTGACGTCGTCGTAATCGCGACCGCGGGCGATGGTGATGAAGTCGCGGTCGACGATCCGGTCGTTGGTCGGGCAGAGGTCGAGCCAGTCCCCGCCGCCGCACCACACGGAAACCCAGGCGTGGCTGGCGTCGGCGCCGATCAGCCGCGGCTGGCCGGGCGGCGGGACGGTGCGCAGGTAGCCGCTGACGTAGCGCGCGGGCAGGCCCTGCGAACGAAGGCAGCCGATCATCACATGGGCGAAGTCCTGACAGACGCCGCGGCGCGTCGCCATCACCTCCGCCAGCGGGGTGGCGACGGTGGTCGCCGTGGGGTCGAAGGTGAAGTCGGTGTGGACGCGCCGCATCAGATCGCACGCGGCGGACGCCACCGGCCGGCCCGGCGTGAACGAGGGGGCGGCAAAGGCCGCCAGTTCGGGCGAAGCGCGCACCAGCGCGCTGTCGAAGGCGTACTGTGCGATCGCCGCGGCGTCGTCGGGGCCGGGCAGGCGGGACAGGGATTGGCGCAGCGTGTCCCAAGGCGGCGTGGCCTCGGTGTCGGGCAGCGGGGCGTCCGCCACCTCGACCACATGTTCGGCGCAGATGGCGAAGCGCCGGTGCGGTTCCTGAATCGCGACGTAGGTCACCGGGTTGCCGAAATAATCGATGCGGTCGGTGCGCACCGACGCCGGGGGGTCGATGGTCAGACCGCCGCTGCGGCACCGCTGGCGGGGGTGCGGCCGCGGCGCCAGGTGGATCAGGTGATGGGACAGCGGCACCGCCTCGCCGTAGTCGTAGGCGGTGACGTGGCGGACGCGGTAGACGGCCGGTGCGGCGGTCTGCGGCGCGGCGGCTTCAGGCGGGTCGGGCGAAGGCATGGCTGAAATAGGCGTGCGCCAGGAGGTTGGAGAGTTCGGGCAGATTGAGCGACAGCCAATCCAGCGTGTTGTGCAGGGACGGCGGCTCCAGCGCGCCCGGCTCCGCCACCATGGCGCGGGCGTCGCCGACGATGCGCGCGGCAACCGCCATGGGATTTTCGGTCTGTCCTTCGGGCATGCGGGGAAGGCGCGCCAGGTGGCGTTCCAGGACAGCGAGCTGGAAGGCCAGGCCGCGCGGGTTCGTTTCGTCGGCCAGCAGCAGGGCGAGCACGGGGCCCGGCCGCATGGCCGCGAAATGCCGCTCCCGATAGGACATGAAGCTCTCCGCCAGCTCCAGCAGCACGTCGAGGGCGGCCGCGAGGTCCGCCCGGTCCATGCGGCCGCTGTCGGCGACGTGGACGCCGCGCACCAGCGCCACCCCGTGCAGGGCCCGCTCCACGCGGCGGCCGATGTCGAGGAACCGCCAGCCCGGCCCGCGGGTCATGCTCTCCTGCTCCAGCCCGGACAGGGCGGCCAGGCTGGTTACCAGATCGTCCAGGCGCAGCAGCAGGGCCGCCGCGTCGATCCGCCCCCGCGGCCCCGGGCTCTGCCGGTCGATCTGGGTGATGACCCGCCACATGTCGATGGACAGCCGGTCGCGCACCGAATAGGCGGAGCGGTGCAGGCGCTGGATGTCGGCGCGCAGGCTGTTGGGATGATTGCCGTCGAACACCGCCGCCTGCAGGGCCGCCCGCAACGCGGGGCCGCCGCCGCCGTCGCCCACCACCGTCAGTTCCCACGGAATCTTGCCCAGCCAGGCCATGAGCTTCAGCAGCACCCGCAGCTCCTCCGTCGCGCCGGGCTGGCCGCCGTCGGTGATGCGGGTGTAGACGCCGCGCAGCAGGCGCAGCGCGCCCTCCGACCGTTCGGCGTAGCGGCCCAGCCAGAACAGGCTGTCGGCGACGCGGCTGGGCAGGTCGCCGGTGAAGGCGCGCCCCTCCTGCGCCCGCACCTCCGCCACCGCGGCGCGGGCCAGCGCGCTGCCACCGCCGACGGGACGGGGAGCCAGCACCCAGGTGTCCTTGCTGCCGCTGCCCTGTTGCATGGAGACGATCAGGCGCCCCGGCGCGTCCGACACCCGGGTCAGGCCGCCGGGCATGGCGCGGTAGCCGCCGTCGGCGTCGGCGCACAGGAAGACGCGCAGCACCAGCGGCCGCGGCTGCAGGCGGTCGCCCTGCCATACGGGCACGGTGGACAGGCTCGGCCGCTCATGGGCCGCGTAGGCCCAGGGCGTCGCGGCGACCCGCCCGGCCAGGTCGGCCCGGGCAGCCTCGGACAGGCCGGCGCCTTCCATGGGCGCAAAGGGCAGGGACGGCGAGGCGGGCACCACCATCAGCCGACCGAGGTTGGCCAGGATGCGGCCGCGTCCGTCCGGCGTTGCCGCCCACCAGGTGGGAAGCTGCGGCATCGCCAGCGTCTCGCCGAGCAGGGCGCCGGCGATGGCCGGCAGGCAGGCGCGGAAGGACAGGGATTCCAGGACGCCGCTGCCCAGGGCGTTGGCGATGGCCACCCGGCCGGCGCGCGCCGCCTCCACCAGCCCGGCGACGCCCAGCGAACTGTCGGCCCGCAGTTCCAGCGGGTCGGCGTATTCCCCGTCGAGGCGACGCAGGATCACGTCCACCGGCTCCAGCCCCGACAGGGTCTTCAGGTACACCTGGCGATCGCGCACCGTCAGGTCCGCCCCTTCCACCAGGGTGATCCCGAGCTGGCGGGCGAGGTACACGTGTTCGAAATAGGTCTCGTTGTAGGGGCCGGGGGTGAGCAGGACCAGCCGCGGCTGGTCGGACCAGGGCGCCAGCCCCAGCAGCATCTCCTTGAAGGCGCCGAAGAAGGGGGTGAGGCGCTCCACCCGGCAATAGCGCAGGCTGTCCGGCAGGACGCGCGCCAGCACCGTGCGGTTCTCCAGCGCATAGCCGCTGCCGCTGGGCGCCTGGGTGCGGTCCGACAGCACCCACCACGTCCCGTCGGGGGCACGGGCCAGGTCGGCGGCGTAGAAATGCAGATGGATGCCGCGGGGCGGAACGATGCCGTGCACGGCGCGCCGGAACCCCGGGTCGGCATAGATGGCCGCCGGCGGCACGACGCCCTCGCGCAGCAGCCGCTGCGGCCCGTACAGGTCGGCCAGCGCCGCGTTCAGCACGCGGGCGCGCTGGACCAGTCCGGCCTCGATGACCTGCCACTCCTCCGGCGCGATCAGCAACGGCATCATGTCGAGCGGCCACGGCCGCTCCATGCCCTGGGGATCGCCGTAGATGTTGTAGGTGACACCGTTCTGGTGCAGCAGCCGCCGGGCTTCCTCCCACCGCTCCGCCATGGTGGCGGGGTCGAGGGGGCCCAGCGTGCTCATGAACGCCTGCCAGTGCGGGCGCAGGCGGCCGGCGCCGGTGACCATCTCGTCGTAGACCGGACCGGTGCCGTAGCCGAAAGCGTCGCCTTCGCCGAAGAGGGAGCCCTGCGCCGGCAGCGCCGCCGCGGGATCGTGTGATGTGGACAGGACGTCGGAAAAGGGGCGCACGTAAAAAGCGATCCGGTCGTTGGTTCGGCCGACCGAGTGTGACCGCCGTTCCCCGCCGACGCAAGGGCGGCGGCGGGGACGGGACGATTACCGCCGCAGGTCCAGCGTCATGGGGAACTGCGGGTTGCGCTCGTCGGCGGGCGCCTCCATGGGGCCGGGGGTGTGGCCGAAGGGGAAGAAGCGGGCCAGCCGCCGGCCCTCCGCCTCGTTGGCGTTGACCGGGAAGGTCTCGTAGTTGCGCCCGCCGGGGTGCATCACGTGGTAGGTGCAGCCGCCCAGCGACCGGCCCGTCCAGGTGTCGACGATGTCGAAGACCAGCGGCGTGTGCACCGGGATGGTGGGGTGCAGGCACGACGGCGGCTGCCAGGCACGGTACCGCACGCCCGCCACGAATTCCCCCTCCACGCCGGTCGGCACCAGGGGCACCTTGCGGCCCTTGCAGGCGATGGCGTAGCGCTGGTCCACCAGTCCCTGCACCTTGACCTGCACCCGCTCCACCGAGCTGTCGACGTAGCGCACGGTGCCGCCGCCGCCCGGCTCCTCGCCCAGCACGTGCCAGGGCTCCAGCGCCATGCGCAACTCCAGCTCGATGCCGCGCTGGATGACGTGGCCGTAGACGGGGAAGCGGAAGGCCAGGTGCGGGGCGAACCACGAATCCTCGAAGGCGAAGCCGTGGGCCCGCAGGTCGTCCAGCACGTCGGACAGGTCGGCGGCCAGGAAGTGGGGCAGCATCCAGCGGTCGTGCAGCTCCGTTCCCCAGCGCACCAGGCGACCGCGGTAGGGGTCCTTCCAGCACCGGGCCACCAGGGCGCGCATGAGAAGCTGCTGGGTCAGACTCATCTGCGCGTGCGGCGGCATCTCGAAGGCGCGGAACTCCAGCAGACCCAGGCGCCCGGCGGAGCTGTCCGGGGAGTACATCTTGTCGATGCAGAACTCCGCCCGGTGGGTGTTGCCGGTGATGTCCACCAGCAGATGGCGCAGCACCCGGTCGACCAGCCAGGGCGGGCAGTCACCCCGTGCCGCCGCCTCGTCGATCTGGCGGAAGGCGATCTCCAGCTCGTACAGCGAATCGTCGCGCGCCTCGTCGACCCGCGGTGCCTGGCTGGTCGGGCCGATGAACAGGCCGGAGAAGACGTAGGACAGGGACGGGTGGTTCTGCCAGTAGGTGATCAGGCTGCGCAGCAGATCGGGGCGGCGCAGGAAGGGGCTGTCGGCCGCGCTGGCCCCGCCCATCACCACATGGTTGCCGCCGCCGGTGCCGGTGTGGCGGCCGTCCAGCATGAACTTCTCGGTGCCCAGCCGCGCCTGGCGCGCCTCCTCGTACAGGGCTTCGGTGTTGCGCACCAGCTCGTCCCAGGAGTGGGAGGGGTGGATGTTCACCTCGATCACGCCGGGGTCGGGGGTGACCGCCAGCGAATTGAGGCGCGGGTCCTTCGGCGGCGGATAGCCCTCGATGACCACGGGCATGTCCAGTTCCAGGGCCGTCGCTTCGATCTCCGCGATCATGGCGACGAAGTCCTCCAGCATGTTCATGGGCGGCAGGAAGACGTAGAGCCGGCCGTTGCGCGCCTCGACGGTCAGCGCGGTGCGCACCACCCACCAGGCGGACTTGCCGTGCTCCGGCATCTCGGTGCGCACCTCGGCCATGGCCCGGCGCACGTAATGCTCCCGCGGGCCCGTTCCGGGCTCGGCGGCGGGGCGCTGGCGCAGGGGCACCGGGTTGGGCGGCAGGGGCGGGCACTGGTCGAAGGGGTCGGGGTCCCAACTGTAGGGATAGTCCTCCGGCGCCGTCCACGGCAGGGAGCCGAGCGGCAGGCGGAACCCGACGGGGCTGTCGCCGGGCATCAGAAGCAGGCGCTCCTGGCGCAGCGGCCAGACGCTGGACAGCCACACCGGCCCCTGCTGCGTCACGCGCCGGTTGATCGGCAGCGCGAAGCCCACCGGTTCGTTCAGGCCGCGGGTAAAGACCTTGGCCAGCCGCGCCCGTTCCTCCTTGTCCTCCAGCTTGCTGTCCAGCGGGTCGACGTTGACCGGCAGCAGCGCCTCGCGGCGCAGGAAGTGCCAGGGGTCCTCGTAAGCGGCCAGCACCAGGGACGGGTCGATGCCCAGCCGGCGGGCCAGGGTGACCAGGAAGGTCCCGGCCTCCGCCGTGCCGAAACCGTAGTCCTTGTCCTCCCGCGCCAGCAGGTCGGCGTTGGCCCACAGGGCCTCGCCGTCGCGCCGCCAGTGGACCGCCAGCGCCCAGCGCGGCAGGGATTCGCCCGGATACCACTTCCCCTGACCAAAGTGCAGCAGCCCGCCCGGTGCGAAGCGGCGCATCAGCCGGTGCACCAGATCACCGGCCAGCCGCCGCTTGTTCGGGCCGACCGCGGTGGTGTTCCATTCCGCCCCGTCCATATCGTCGATGGAGACGAAGGTGGGCTCGCCCCCCATGGTCAGGCGAACGTCGCCCGCCTGCAGCTCCGCATCGATGGCGTGGCCCAGCGCCTCGATGGTCGACCACTGGCGCTCGGTATAGGGTTTGGTGACGCGCGGTGCCTCGCGGATGCGGGTCACCGACATGGAATGACCGAACTCCACCTCGCACTCGTCCACCAGGCCGCTGATGGGGGCGGCGGAGGTGGCGTCGGGGGTGCAGGCCAGAGGGATGTGGCCCTCGCCGGCCAGCAGGCCCGACGTGGGATCGAGCCCGACCCAGCCGGCGCCCGGCAGGAACACCTCGGTCCAGGCGTGCAGGTCGGTGAAGTCGGCCTCCGGCCCGGAGGGGCCGTCCAGCGCCTTCTGGTCGGCGGTCAACTGGATCAGGTAACCCGACACGAAACGGGCCGCCAACCCCAGGTGACGCAGGATCTGCACCAGCAGCCACGCCGAATCGCGGCAGGAGCCGGTGCGCTTGTCCAGCGTGTCCTCGCAGGTCTGGATGCCCGGCTCCAGGCGGATGACGTAGCCGATGTGCTGTTGCAGCAGCCGGTTGATCTCCACCAGGAAATCGATGGTATGCACCGGTGTGCGGGGGACGGCGGCGAGATAGGAGGCCAGCAGCGGGCCCGCGTCCTCGGTCTCCAGGTAGGGCCGCAGTTCCCGGCTCAGCCAATCCTCGTATGTGAAAGGCCAGGTGGTCGCCTTTTCCTCGAGAAAGAAGTCGAACGGGTTGATGGAGGCGATCTCTGCGACCAGATCGACCTCGATGGTCAGCTCCCGCGTCTTCTCCGGAAAGACGAAGCGTGCCTGGTAGTTCGACTGCGGGTCCTGCTGCCAGTTGAGGAAATGGTCGCGCGGTGTGACGCGCAGGGAATAGGAGAGGATCGGCGTCCGGCAATGAGGTGCAGGGCGCAAGCGGACGACCTGCGGTCCCAGAGAGATCAGGCGGTCGTAGCGGTAGGTGGTCTTGTGATTGAGTGCGACGTGGATCGCCATGCTTGCCCGTCCCTCGCGTGCCAGTCCCCCGCCGGCCGGGAGGCTTCCGCCGTTGACGGTAACACTTTCACGGAGGGTGGGGCAGGGGGCTGATGCTGCGGTGCGCAAAAGCGTGGCCGTCCGGCAACGCCCGCCGGCCCGGCGTCGTCGCGCGGCACAAGCGGGGTGGCGGGCGATGGTTATCAGGGTTAACGATTCCTGTGCATCCCGTCCGCTCTCCGGCGGTATGCTCCCCATATCCGGAACTACACGCGAAGCCCGGGAGGCGCGCTCGTCCGATGGTGGTGTCCTCAACCGCGACGCCCAAGGCATCCGCCGGAGGCGACCGCATGCGCGGCGTGGTGCAAGGCAAGTACTTCAATCTCACGCCGCTGCCGCCGCCTCCGGACGTGCTGGGCAACCCCCTGGTCGTGCCCGATCTGCCGACCCGCAAGCTGCCCCGCGAAAACTGGCGCAGCCGCCTGGGGCGTGTTCTCTCGCGCCTCCATCTCGGCAGCCAGTCGGCGGTCATGCGCCAGCGCTGGAAGCTGCAGGACGCCATCGCATCCGCCGTGGCCTCGGTGTCCGCGTCGGCGGCCATGGGAACGGCCCGCGGCGCGGGCGGGCGATCGTCCGTTCCCGTGGTCATCGTCCGCCATCCCTATCACCTGCGCCACATCTTCGACCTGCTGCCGCAGATCCCCGATGCCCTCGCGCCCGAGCGGCGCTTTCTGGAGTTGCTGGCCAGCCGCATTCTCCGCAAGTATGGCGAGCACATGAGTCTCGTCAAAGGCAGTCCGTTCTCGTTCGAGCACGAATCCAAAGAATACTTCTATGCCGGCTTCCGCCTCGAACGCCATATGAAGAACATATCGTCGCCCGATGAACATTTCAGCGCCACACAGAATATCTACAACGCCTATTTCCACGGACGCAATTACTATTGTTTTGCGCTGCTGCGGCGCGAGAAGCTGAATCCGGACAACAAACTGTTCATGCTGTATGCGCGCGCCTGTTATTTCATGGCCCGCATCGACTGGAGCGGTCAGCTCCAGGACAAGCCGGTGCCGCGGCTGCTGCCGAAGCGGGATGAGCTGATGTTCTACCTTCAGCGGGACAAGACGGTGTTGCAGCGCTACCGCTCCGACCCCGACTACCAGCGCCAGGTGAAGAGCGTGCTGGAGGCCTTTCCCGATTGACCGGCACTCCCGCCCGGCGTATTCCCCTTGACCGGCGGGGCGCGGGTCATCAGCTTCACGCCCGGACATCCGCGCAGCGGCCAGGGCGATGAAGCGTCTCGAACGGTACCTCTTTCGCAACCTTCTGGTGGCGACCCTCTACTCGACGGCCGGTCTGACCATCACCATCTGGCTCAGCCAGTCGCTGCGCCTGATCGAGATCGTTGTCGAGGCCGGCGCGCCGTTGCGCCTGTTCCTGTGGCTGCTGCTGCTGACGGTGCCGACCTTCCTCGGCATCGTCCTGCCGATCGCGCTGGTCGGGGCCATCCTGTTCACCTACAACCGCATGACCCAGGACAGCGAGCTGGTGGTGATGCGCGCCGCCGGCGTCGGCCCGATCGGGCTGGCCAAGCCGGCCCTGATGCTGGCCGGCGGCGTGATGGCACTGGTCTACGCGCTCAACCTGTGGATCACGCCCGCCGCTCATCGGGAACTGGTGCGCATGGAATACACGGTGCGCACCGACTATTCGCAGCTTTTGCTGCGCGAGGGCGTGTTCAACGAGGTGGGCGACCGGCTCAGCGTCTACATGCGCGAGCGCGACGGCGAGGGAAACCTGCACGGCGTGCTGATCCATGATTCCCGCGACCCCGAACGCCCGATCACCGTCATCGGAACCCGCGCCGTGATGGTGCAGGCGGAGGCCGGTGCGCGCATCGTCGTCTACGAAGGCAACCGCCAGGAGATGGAGCGGGCGACCGGGAAGCTGTCGCAACTCTTCTTCGACCGCTACGCCGTCGACCTGAAGGTGCTGACCGACGACGCGCACGAGCGTTTCCCCGACGTGCGGGAGCGGACGACGGCGGAACTGCTCGATCCTCCGCCGGATGCGCTGCGCAACGAGCGGGCGCTGGGCCAGATACGCGCCGAACTGCATCACCGCGTGGTCAGCCCGTTCCTGGCGATGGCCTTCACCATGATGGCCATGGCCTGCCTGCTGTCGGGAGAATTCAACCGGCGCGGCCAGTCCGGGCGGGTGGCTCTGGCCGTCCTGATGGTGGTGCTGCTGCAATCGGCGGCTCTGGCGCTCAACAGCCTTGCCGCCCGCATGCCGGCGTTCGTCCCCGCCATGTACCTGGTGCCGCTGATGGCGATGCTGCCGGCCCTGTGGGTGCTGGCGCGGGGGCGCCGCGGGATCGCGCGGCGGCTTCTCCCCGCCCCCGGCCCCGCCCGCTAGGACGGCCGGCCATGCGCATCCTGTTCATCACGTCGAACCGCATCGGCGACGCCGTCCTGTCCACCGGCGTGCTCGGCCATCTGGTGGAAGCCCATCCCGATGCCCGTTTCACCATCGCCTGCGGTCCCCTCGCCGCACCGCTGTTCCGCGCGGTGCCGCGGCTCGACCGCCTGATTCCGCTGGCCAAGCGGCGGTACGCCGCCCATTGGCTGTCCCTGTGGAGACGCTGCGTCGGGGTTCATTGGGACCTGGTGGTCGATCTGCGCAACTCGGCGGTGTCCCGCCTGCTGTGGAGCCGGCGCACCCTCACCCATGCGCGCAGCCGCGGCACGCTCCACAAGGTCGCGGAGATCGGCGCGGTGCTCGGCCTGGATCCGCCACCCGCCCCGCGCCTGTGGTTCGATGCGCCGGCGCTGGCCGCCGCCGACCGGCTGCTGCCGCCCGCCGGGCCGCTGCTGGCCATCGGCCCGACCGCCAACTGGACCGGCAAGGAATGGCCCGCCGAGCGGTTCGCCGAACTGGCCCGCCGGCTGATCGCGCCGTCGGGGCTGCTGCCCGGTGCGCGCGTCGCCGTCTTCGCCGCGGGGTCGGAGGTGGAGCGCGCCCGCCCCGTGATCGCGGCGCTGGGACCGGCGGCCGTCGACCTGACCGGGCGCACCGACCCGCTGACAGCCGCCGCCTGCATCGCCCGGGCGTCGCTGTACGTGGGCAACGACTCCGGACTGATGCACATCGCCGCCGCCGCCGGCACACCGACGCTGGGGCTGTTCGGCCCCGGCTTTCCCGAGGTGTACGGTCCCCGCGGCCGCAGCGCGCGCGCCGTCACCGGGACGGTTCCGCGCGACGAGCTGTTGCGCCGGGCCGCCGACGGCGGGGCGGCGGGTCTGATGGACGGCATCTCCGTCGACGCGGTGGAAAGCGCTGCCGCCGCCCTGTGGCAGGCGATGGACGATCGTTCGAACCCTTGTGACGAAAACGGATCAAATATCCTGCAATCAATCGAAAACGTGCCCTTGCGTTGACATCCGGGTACGGATCCCTGAAAATCCGGGGCGCTACGGTCGGCGAACGGCAGGACATGGGTCCGGGGACGAGAGTCCGTTGCCGTGACACGTGCCAGGATCAGCCGTGATCGCCCGAACCGGCTTGAGGGTAAGGAATGAAGCCGACTCCGAAGTACACCAGCCGCCCGACATCGGACGATCCCCGCGACGTCGAGGCGTGGGCGCTCGCCGAGGCTGCGCGGCGCCTGATCGACGCCGGCCGGGCCCCCAGCAACGGTGAAGCCCTTCAGGCCGCGCTTCAGTTGAACCAGCGCCTGTGGACCATTTTCCAGGCTTCGATCAGCGAGGACGACTGCCCGCTGCCGCAGGATCTGCGCACCAACATCGCGGCCCTGTCGCTGATGGTGGATCGCGAGACCATGGCGCGCCTTGCCGACCTGGACGCCACGAAGCTCGACCGCCTCATCGAGATCAACCGGTCGGTTTCCAGCGGTTTGTCGCAGAAAGTCGAAGGGACGGCACCCCGGGCGGCCACGACGACCCAGGCCGCTCCGGCCGCTGCCGCACCGCAACCGGCCCCCGTTGCGCCGCGGCCGGTGCCGCAGCAGCATCACGCGGCCCAGGAGGGTGCCCAGCCGCAACCTCTGCGCATCTCGATCTGACGGTCGGCTCCGAACCCGCGAAGAAGAAGGGCGCGCCGGTCGGCCGGCCCCCGCACAAAGGCGTTGCAGGCCCCATGGCCTGCAACGCTGCTCAAGGTGTCGTCCCTTCTCCTTGGAATCCGGGCGAGATCGGCTTGCCCATCGGAAGCCGACACGGTCCGCTCGGTTCCATGGTTCTATTGAACCGCTTCTCGTATCCGCTGCTCCATATCGGGTGTGACCTGTGCCGGTCGGGCGGGCAGGGGCTGATTCCCGCGCTTGCCATTGTTACCGATGTCGTCAATGAGCAGCTTCATCTCAGCGATCTCCCTGACCTGTGATTCGATGATTTGGTCCGCAAGCTGGCGCACGCGCGGGTCGCTGATGCCGGCGTTGCTTGCGTTATTGATGGCGATGGAGTGGTGCGGGATCATCGACTTCATGAAGTTGACATCGTCGATCAGGCTCTGACTGCGGTTCACGTAGAGGAGTGAAACTCCGACCAGCACGGCTCCGGCCAATACGACGATTTTAATGGCTATACCTCTGTACATTGACCACATGAATCCGAGCATCACGATCGTCATGACACACCCCATAACGAGCGAGGAGACCAGCCGGTTTACGCTGAACAGAGCGTGATCGAATGAATAAACAAGCTGATACATCAAAAAGAACATGATGAACGTTGAGGTTGCGATCATTGCCGCAAACCGACCCCATCCCATTGTCATCATGTTTCCATGGTGATCTCGCTCGTGTGACATGGTGGCTTCCTCTAACCCAATCCGCCCAATGACGGGGAACAAAAGCCCCATCATTTTTGTTCCCGCGCAGCTTTCCATGGTCGTGACATGCCACTCCACGAACTCTGCGGGAGCGAGCATGATAGACATCGTCGGGTCGTAGGGCGCGTCGCCGTGCCAAACGCGTCGCGCGCCCGGCGCGTTGGCGAGACGGGCGCTCCGGGAGCCGCGGACGGCCCCGGACCGGCATGAAGAAGCGGTCGATGGTGAACAGATGGGCCCGACGGGCCGGGACGCCGACGCCGTAGCCGTTCCGGTCGGTGAGCAATACGACCGTCTTCTCCGGCACGGCCATCGTCGGGAATGGATGCCGTCGTGGACGTCGGCGCGCCTTCCTTCGTCCCGGGATGCTGTGTTGGGGGAACCCTCCGCCCCCCTCCTATGCGATGTAGTTCAGCAGCGACAGTTGCTGGGTCTTAGCGGCGACTGTGTAGGCCGCTTCCAGTGAGTTCATCTTGGAACTGAGGCGTGCCGCCACCTGCGTCGGATCGATGCCTTCAATGGCGGCGATCTGGTCGACGACGCCGTTCATCTGACCCTTGTGCATGTCCTTCTTCTGATCGAGGGTCGCCAGATCCGACGCCACCTTGGCGTGAACGGAGCGGACCGAATCCATGGCCTGGCCCATCAGTTCGCGGGACTTGTTGATGTAGGTTTCGTACTGGCCGGGGTTCGATGCCGCCACGCGCGCCATGCGGAACGCCTGGATCAGGGTCTGGAACGCCGGGTCGGTGCTGACCACGCCGTACTCGATGCCGTAGCCATCATCGACCGACACCCGTGATTTGTCCCAGGCTTTGGAGTTGGTGCCGCTGTTGAAGTATTCCGCGTCGTAGAACGGCAGTCGGGGATTGCCGACATAGGGCACGTCGGTGATGGGGTCGGCCTCGACCGGCAGTTTGGCGACCGACACCGTGTTCTGCAGCGACCCGTTCACCACCCTGGCGGAGGACGAGAACAGCAGCGTGCGGTTGGGATGGTCGGGCGACAGGTTGTCGTTGCTGGTCAGCGTGATGATGCCGTTCGCCTGGCTCATGCTGACGGGCGGCACCGGCGTCGTCGTGGCAAAGCGGGCGGCAAGCTGGCCGGCCACCGCGGTCACGTTGGTAATGCCGGCTTCGTAGTCCTGCTGACTCACCGTGTAGCGGACCGTGTACTCCTGGTAGGCCGGCAGATTGCGCGGCACGTCCGGGTTCATGTTGTAGTATTTCTGATTGTAGGGGTCGTCCTTGTCGCCGACCGTCACCGTGAACTCGAAGGTGTCGCCGATGTCGACGCCGGCCCCGGTCAGGGTGAAGCGGTCCACCTGCGGCAGAGTGGTGGACGGAAGCTGGATGGTGGTCGGCTCCGACGCCGCGTTCTCCACTGTCTGGGAGTTGACGACGCGTGCGTCGAGGTTGAACGGCTTGCCCTGGTCCTTGGCGATGAAAGTGATGATGCCGTTGTGCATCGACACCAGCACCGGCAGGGGCGGATCCTCGGCCAGCATCTGGTTGGCCAGCGTGCCGGCGATGAAGCTGATCGACTTGGGATCGCCCGCCTGCACCTGGTGGCTGTAGATCTTGCCGTTCAGCGTGATCTCGAAGTAGTCCTCCTCCTGCACCGACGCGCCGTTGAAGGTGATCTTGCTGTGCTGCTTGCCGGCCATCAGGTCGGTCACCGGCTCTGTGGCGAAGCGCGAGCCTGAGAACAGGAAGCGGTCGCCGAAACGCTCGTTCATCAACTGCTGAAGGTCGCGCATGGCGCCCTCGACCCGTTCCAGCGTCTGATTCGCCTGGGGCCAGGACACGGTGAAGCTGCTGGAGCCGGCGGCGGTGAGCTGATCGAACGTCAGGTTCAGAACCGCACCCTCGCCCGGCCCGCCGGCGATGGTGAAGTTGTAGCCGTCGCCGTCGGTGGGGGGAACGCGGTTCAGGTTGATGGTGCGGACCGAGCGACCGCCCAGACCGTCGGTGACGGTCACGTCGAAGCTGCCGTTGCCGCCCGTCGCCGAGGGGGCCGCCGTCACCGTGTAGCGGGCGTTCTGGGTGAAGGTCGACCGGTCCACGTTGACCCGCGTCTGCATCCCCGAGGGATTGTCGTTGTAGGGGGAGGTGAGGCTGACCGGGCCGGGGTTGAACGGCATCAGGTTGCTGCTCTGCCAGTCCGACGCCATCTTGCCGAGCTGCGTCAGCACCAGGTCCGTCGCCTTCAGGCGCGGCAGCGCGGTGTCGATGTTCTGGACGTAGTTTTCGCGCTTCACCAGCTCGGCGCGCAGGTCGAGCAGCTTCTGCGTCTCCGCCCCGTACGGCTTCAGATCGACGGACTTCTTGCCCGTGGTCAACTGCCGCGACAGATCGTCGACGTTGGTCTGGGCCGTGCTCAGCGTGCGAACCAGGCCCAGATACTTGGCATAATTGCCAACCTGCGTGATCGTGCTCATCCGACGATGCGCTCCAACGCGTCAAACATGCTGTTCGTCACTTGCATGACGCGTGCCGAAGCGGCGTAGCTGGTCTGAAGCTGCTGGAGCATCGCGATCTCCTCGTCGATGTTCACGCCGGTCAGGCTGTGATAGCGCTCCTGGATCAACTCCTTCGCCCCCTTGTCGAAGTTGAAGGTGTCGTTCACCGACTTCGCCGTCGACATCAACATGCCGGTAATGTTGCTGGCCATACCGGCATAGGTGGCGTCCTCAACCCTCAGTCCGTCGGCAGTCAGGCTGCGGCCGGACGCGTTGATGGCGGTGACGACATCGCGAATGGCGGAGTTCTTGATCTTGGCTTCGTTGTTGAGAATCTTGTCGTTGACCCGCAGCGTAAAGCGATCGTTGCCGACGAAGAACTTGATGTCCTGTTCGCCTTCGACCAACGGACGGGCTTTGTCATAGGCGTCGGCGAAGCTGGTGGGCTCACCTGGCTTGGTCGGGGCCACGAACGCCCGGGCGTAGGTATCGAGCTGGGAGCGCAGCTTGCGGATGATCTCGGACGACGGATCGGCGCTCACGGGCTGCGGCGGATCGCTCTGGGAGCCGTCGCGCACCATGTTGTAGAGGGCGCCGATCTTGCCCTCCTTCATCTGCTCGGAAACGTCCTGGACGCTGTTGCCGATCTGTAGGACGATCCTGCCGCCGTCAAAGGCAATATTTGCCGGGGCGGCGTCGACCAGGGCCAGACCGGACGGCGTGAACAGGGCGACGCGCCCGTCGGGACGGTCTACCGTGCGCACGCCCACCAGTTCGCTGATCTGGCGGATCAGGCCATCGCGCTTGTCGGCAACTTCGTTGGCGGCGTTGCCGTAGCTGCGCAGCGACACGATCTCCTTGTTGACCTTGTCCACCTCCGACAGCAGCCGGTTCAGCTCCTTCATCGAGGTGGAAAGGTCGTTGCGCAACTCGCGGTCCAGCGCTTCCACCCCCTCCGCCACGCGCCGGATCTCGGTGGCGAAGGTGTTGGCGGACTGGACGAGCTGGTAGGAGGCGACCTCGTTCTCGGGCGTGGTTTCCAGGGTGCGCCAGGCCGCCGAGAACTCGCTGGCGTACTTGTTCAGCAGCGGCTCGCCGCCGGTCGTGCGCATGAGATCGCCGAGTTTGGTCATGTAGGTGTTGCGGGCCGCCGAACTGCCCTCGCGGGCGATCAGCGTCTCCAACTGCGCCTTCATGCCGTTGTCCATCTCGCGACGGTACTCGGCCGTGACCACGAACCCGCTCTTGTCGACCATCTGCTGCAGCGTATGCCGCGTGCGGTTGGGGTCGTCGGCGCGGGCGACGTTGTCCGAGACCAGCTTCACACTGGCCTGGACCGTGCGCAGACCGGCGGTCGCGCTGTTCAGGGCAGAGAAGAGGGACATGGGTCAGGGACCTTTCGTCGGGAGGGGTCGGTTGGCCGCCCGGCGGCGTCGAAGCGCCGCCGGAGCCGTCAGGCGGATCAGCGCTTGAGGCTGAGCACTTCCTGGAGCATCTCGTCCGAGGTCGTGACGATCTTGGTGTTGGCGGAGTAGGTCCGCTGCGTCACGATCAGCTTGGTGAACTCGTCGGCGATGTCGACGTTCGACCCCTCGATGGAGTTGGCGATCACCGCTCCGGCGCCGTTGGTCTGCGGATCATTGAAGTTCGGCTTGCCGGCGTCCTGCGTCTCGATGAACACGCCGCCCGCGTCGCGCTGCAGGGCGTTGGGGTTGTTGAAGGTGACGATGGGCACCCTCCCGATCACCTTGCTGCGTCCGTTGTCGTAGTTCACGACCACGTTGCCGTTGTCGCCGAACACCACGTCCTTGAACTGCCCGCGCGGGGCACCGTCCTGGACGAACTGGGTGACGTTGATCTCCTCACCGGCGTACTGGGTGAGGCCGCCCGGTCTCTGGAACTGACCCATGTTGAGCTTGATCGTCTGCGGTCCGAAGCCGTAGTTGACCACGAAGGTCACCATGGCATCGGTCCCGGCCGACTGGGTGGCGGCGCTGACCGCGGTGCCGGTGCCGACCAGCGCGGTGCTCAACCCGGTCAGCGTGCCCACCGTTTCCGGTGTGGTGCCGAAGGTCAGGCCGATGTGCGCCGGTGTCTGGCCGGTGACCGCGGTCTGCTGCAACGAGAACTGGTCGGCGGCGTCGCCGTCCGGCGTCTTGGAGATGATGGTGATGACGCCGCCCTGAGCCGTCGCGGTCACCGGCAGCGATGTGTTGGAGTTGATCTTGTTGGCCAGCGCCGCCGTGATGTCCTCCATCGTCATTTCCTTGCCGGTGGTCGAGTAGGTCACCGGCGTGCCGTTGATGGAGAGGGAGTACAGTGTGCCGATGTCGCCCGGCGTGCCGGTCAGGGTGACCGTGCGCTGCTGGCGCACCCCGGCCACGTTGGCGATCGAGAAGGCGCCGGTCAGCGTGTTCGCCGCCGAGGAGGAATTGGATACGCCGGCCGACGAGGTGGCGTCGAACGAACCGCCCGCGACGTTGTCCTGGATCGTCAGCACGCCACCGGCGGAACTGGCGGTGACGTTCAGGCCCGTGGCCGCGTTGATGCGGTTCGCCAGTTCCTGCACCACGCCTGTGATGTTGGCATAGGTTGAGTAGGTCTGCGCCGTCACGGTGACCGCCACCGTGGTGTCCTGACCGTTGTTGCGCACCCGGATGCGGAACACGTCGCCGATGTCGATCTGCGACTGCGGGAAGCTGTACTTCTGGATTTCGCCGGCCGTCGTGGTCGCGGCGGTGGTCGTCGGGCCGGTCACCGTGTTGTTGGTCGGCGATACGCTGGTGATCTCCTGACTGACCTTGAAGGGGGTGCCGGCGTTGCGCGCCACCAGGCGGATGACGTTGCCGTCCACCAGCGTCGCCATCACCGGTGCGGCGGGCGAGGCGGAGTTGATCTGGTTGGCCAGCGCACCGGCCACACCGGTGTAGGTGCCGAGCTGGGCGACGTTGTCCGCCGTCACACGGACGCTGTAGGTGGTTCCGTCCACCGCCACGCTGTAGGTCTCGCCGACGCGGATGTTGGCCTGACCGTTGGAGGTCTGGCCGAACACGGTCACCGTGTTGACCTGCGACACCGGTGTCACGCCGGCGATGTTCTGGCCGAAGGTGACGGTGGCGGGATAGCCGGCGAAGGTGCCATCCACGGGCTTGGCGCTGGAGCCCGGCGCATCGACGGCCAGACGCCAGTCGTTGGCTCCCTGTTGGCGCCAGTTCAGGTTGATGGTCCGCGGGTTGCCCTGGGTGTCGTAGATCTGGATCGATGACGTCGGGATGGGCATGCCGGGAGCGGGCGTGGCCGGCAGGTTGGCGGACAGGTCGATCTCGGCCGTCGGCGTCGGGCGGTCGGTCAGGGTGTTGACCTGGATCGGCCGGATCTGGTCCTTGCGCAGCTCGCCGCTCAGCTCGTCGACCATCCAGCCGTTGAGCGCGAAGCCGGCGCTGTTCACCAGGTACCGGCTCTTGTCCAGTTCGAAGTCGCCCATGCGCGTGTAGTACGTGGCCCCGGCGCTGACCGTACCCGTCTGTGTCTGCACCGCGTTGCCGCCGCTGGCTGCGGTCGACAGCTTGGTGACGCTGAAGAAGCCCTGGCCCTGGATAGCGATGTTGGTCGGGCTCTGCACCTGCGTCAGGTTGCCCTGGATGTTGTTCATGAACACGGGCTTGGCGGTCACGCCGCCGGGGGAGTGAAGGCGCTGGCTGGATTGCAGGACCAGCGTCTCGAACGCCGTGTTGACCCGCTTGTACCCGGTCGTGGACGCGTTCGCGATGTTGTCCGAGATGTGGCCGAGCGCACGCGACTGCGCGTTCAGGCCGAGGACGGCGGTTGTCATCGAACCGAAGATGCTCATGGCCGCGGATCTCCAGGCAAAAGGGCAAAATCCATCTGCCCGCTATCAAGCAAGCCGGATGCCAAGCGGTCGATCTTCTGCAAGTTATTGTTTTTTCGGGATCTTCGATCGGCGGCCGGGGCAGCGCGATACGAACTTGCCGGTCACCGGGAAGTTTTGGCCTAGTGGCCGTCGTTCGGCCGGGCGGGGGAGGGCGCCCTTTCCTGCCGGGCGGCCAGCGCCCGCAGCACCGCTGCGACGGTGGCCGTCACACCCGCCCGATCGCCGGCGCGCGCCTGGCGGAACAGGCGCAGGGTGGGGTACCAGGGGCTGTCGGAGCGGTCGAGCAGCCAGCGCCAGTCCGGCACCCGGGGGAGCAGCAGCCAGGCCGGCCGGCCCAGCGCGCCGGCCAGATGGACGACGGCGGTGTCGACCGTGATCAGCAGGTCGAGGGTCTCCAGGATGGCCGCCGTGTCGGCGAAGTCCCGCACCCCGTCGATCGGGTCGAGGATCGGCCCGCCCGGCGGGCGGGGCAGGGCGGGGAGATCCGCCCGCGCCGCGCCGGTCTGCAGGCTGACGAAGCGCACGCCCGGCACCGCCAGCAGCGGTGCCAGAGCCGTGGCGGGCAGGGACCGGTTGCGGTCGTTGCGGTGGCACGGGTTTCCGGCCCACACCAGACCGACCCGCAGATCGCGCCCGTTGCCGCACCGCTCGTCCAGCCAGGCCCGCCAGCGCGCCACATCGGCGGCGTCGGCCCGCAGGTAGGGGACGGTGACGGGAATGGTCTCCGGCGTGGTGCCGAAGGCGAGCGGCAGGCTCATCAGCGGGCAGTGCCGGTCGTGGGGCGGCGGCGCGCCGTCGTCGGCACGGGGGACCACCCGGATCTCCGGGCCGAGGCTGCGCATCAGGCGCACCAGCAACGGCTGAACCTCCAGCACGACGCGGCCGCCGCGCGCCGCGGCCAGCGGGGCGTAGCGGGCGAACTGGATGGCGTCGCCGAACCCCTGCTCGCCGTGCAGCAGCAGGGTGGTGTCGGGGGGCAGCGCGTCGCCCGACCAGGGCGGGGAGGGCAGGCGACGCCACCGCCACTCGAACTCCGGCCAGCCCCCTGTGAAATCCCCCTGTACCAACCGGGTCACCGCCAGCGCCAGGTGGGCGGCGGCATCGTCCGGCCGGCGCGCCAGCGCTGCCGCCAGGCAGACTTCGGCGTCACGGAAGGCGCGCAGATCGCGCAGGACGGTTCCCAGATTGACCAGGGTGTCGGGATCGCCGGGGTGCAGCCGATGGGCCCGCCACAGCCAGCGGAAGGCGTCTTCGGCCCGGTCAAGGGTGTGCAGCGCCGCTCCATAGTGGGCCGCCACCTCCGCGTGGGCGGGGTCGAGGGGCAGGGCAGGGCGCAGCACCGCCACCGCCTGCTCCGGCCGGTTCGCGGCCCTCAGGGCGCCGCCGAGGTGGCCGCGCACCGCCGCCGAATCCGGCAGCAGGCGCAGCGCCCTGCCCAGCCGCACCGCCGCCTCCGCCGCCCGGCCCCGCTGCGCCTCGGCCACTCCCAGCAGATCGAGCGCCTGCGCCATGGCCGGCTCCAGCGCCAGGACCGTCCGGTACAGCCGCTCCGCCGCGTCGAGGCGGCCGGCCATATGATGGTTGACGGCGGTGTCGAGAACGTCCAGGAGTGACGGCATCCGCCTTCCATACACGCGGCCGCCCGCCGTGGCGAGAGGAACCCGCCGGAGGACTCCCTTGGACGACCGTCTGCCCACCAACCTCTGGGTGATGGGCCACATCCGCGCCGCCGACGCGCAGGGCGTCACCATGATGGTGCTGCGCAAGGGCGACCCGACGCGGGGTACCCTGATCCTGAAGCTGAACCGCCTGGACGGCACCTTCGCCGTTCTCGTCCAGGTGCGCAGCGACGACCGCCTGGTGTGGTCCCGCGCCACCGGCCCCGACTGGGTCGACGAGGCCACCGCCGATGCCTACATCGCCAAACAGGTCAAATACGACCCCGACCTCTGGATCGTCGAGGTCGAGGACCGCCGGGGCCGCCACTGGTTCGACGGAGCGGTGATGTGACGGCCCGCCCTGCTCCGGGCACGCGCTTATTTTCCATAATCATGCTTATCTGATTTTTATCCAGGCCGACGAGCGGGGATCAGGGCGCCACGGTGGCGTCCGCGGTGACCAGGGTTGCGATGGTCCCGGCGAGAAGCCGGCCGATGCAGCCGTGCACGAACTCGAAGGACTTGCGCTTCTCCGATTCGGAGTCGGCGCCGAAATCGACACGCCCGGCCTCCACCCAGTACCGCATGATGTCGTGGCGCGGAAAGTGGACCGCCGCGGAGTTCTGCGATGCCCAGCGCACATGGGCGACGTAGGGCGTGAAATCGATGAGCTGCGCCGTCTGCATGCTGTACTGCATATCCACGAGGATGACGTCCGCCCCCATGCGGTGGATGGCCCCGACGCCCTCGGCCAGGGCGGTGCCGAAGGCCAGGGGGTCGAGATTGCGCACGGCCTCGACCGTGCCCGTCTGCCAGACGACCAGGGCCGGCCGGCGCGCGCTCACCAGCGTCAGCATCGGCGCCACCATGCCGGACGCGGTGTGGCCCGGCAGGTTCAGCACCTCCCCTTCGACGCTCACGCCCGGCAACCGGCGGACCAGTTCATCCCGCAGGCGGGCGGGATAAAGCGCCTCCGTCCGTTGGGGAGGCTGCCTGGAGGTGGTGACCACCAGCAGCCCCAGCGGCTGCCCGGACGCGATCCGCTCGCGGGCGTGCACCAGGTCCCCGTCGGCGGCCAGCACCCGCTCCGGGACAGCGCAGGCGTCATCGGGGGGTTCCGCCCCCCGCACCTGCCCTGCCCCGCCGAACGCCGCCGCGGCGACGATGCCGGCGATGGCGGCGGATGCGACGGTGGTGCGTGGCGTCGGGACGGCTCCTCTCCTCATACCTCCGACTTCCTGGCGGCGACCGGCAGCGCCCGGTGCGCGCGCTCGGCAGACTGGTACCACGTCATCACGCGGGCCAGCACCACCATCGCGCCAATCCCAACTGTTGTCACTATAAACTGTGCGGATAGCGAACCATCGATGTGGAGCAGCACCGTCTGCGCCGCAAAGGACAAGAGCACCCCCACGCAGAAGACATGCAGGGCCTGGCGCCCGCAGGCCAGAACGGGGGCGGCCAGCGGCCCCGCCAGCCACGGACTCCCGGCCGGTACCAGCCGCACCGTGACGTACGCCAGGGCCAGGAAATGCAGCAGGCGCAGCGGATCCAGGTCGGTCTTGCTGATCGGGTACAGGAGTTCCGCCAGCCACTGTGGCACCAGCGAATCCAGATAGGCGATGCGCCACGACAGGGTGAGGAACAAACCGATGGCCAGCCAGGCCACCGCGGCCGTCATCACCGCGCCGTTCTGCCGGGTGACGAAGGCGCGCAGATCCGGCAGACGGTGCAGCACGGCGCCCAGAATAAACAGGAACTGCCACGCGAAGGGGTTGAAGAACCATACGCCGCCTTCGGGATAGGTCGCGAGGTTCCAGCCCAAGCGCGGAGCCGCCAGATAGAGCGCGGCGGAGGCGGCGAGCACCGCCAGCGGCCGCCGCCGCAACGCCGGCAGGATCAGCGGGAACGCCAGCAACAGCACGATGTAGAGCGGCAGCACGTCCAGGTTCGCCGGGCGGAACTTCAGCACCAGCGCCTGCGTCAGCGCCTGCACCGGATCCGCGAAGTAGGCGGCGATGCCCATCTCCTCACTGAACAGCGGGTTGTCGAACACCCGCGCGGTGTAGGCGATCTGGGCGGTGAAGGCGAAGAACAGCAGGATGTAGGTGACGTACAGCGTCCAGCAGCGGCGCAGCACCTGCGCCGCCGCCACCCGGAATCCCGCCCGTTCGTGAACCCGCCCGTACACCAGGGCGGCGGTGTAGCCGGAGATGAAGACGAAGATCTCCGTGGCGTCGCTCAGCCCGAAGTTGCGTGGCGTCAGCCAGGCGAGCTGATTGGCCGGGATGTGGTTGACGAAGATGAACCACAGCGCCAGGCCGCGGAAGAAATCGAGGCGCAGGTCGCGGCCATCGGCCGCCCCCGCACCGGCGGGGAGGAACACTCGTCCGTCGCTCATCGTCATCCCGTTCGGGTCATCGCCGGCCCCGCCCGCGTTGCCCCGTCCGGGGCGGAGCGTCGCTTCGGCGCCTGTCTATGTGGGGTATAGCGCGGCCATGGCAATACCGCACCACCGCACCGCGGCATGCCGGTCAGCCCCGGCCCTTCCCGGGGTGGCCACCCTCGTTTAAGGTCGGGGCAGACCGCCGGCCCTACGGCCGCCGCAACGCCGCGAGTGACATGGCCAGCAACATCGAGCGTCTGATTGCCATCATGGCCCGCCTGCGCGATCCGGAGCGCGGGTGCCCGTGGGACCTGGAGCAGACCTACCGCACCATCGCCCCGCACACCATTGAGGAAGCCTACGAGGTCGCCGACGCGATCGAGCAGGACGACAAGGCGGCCCTGAAGGAGGAGCTGGGCGACCTGCTGTTCCAGGTCGTCTACTACACCCAGTTCTCCCGTGAAGAGGGGCTGTTCGATTTCGACGACGTGGCGGGCGCCATCGCCGACAAGATGATCCGGCGCCATCCCCACGTGTTCGGTGCCGACGAGGTCCGCACCGCCGAGCACCAGACGTCGCGCTGGGAGGATCACAAGGCGGCGGAACGCGCGGCCAAGGCCGCCGACGAAGGCCGTGCCCCGTCGGCGCTCGACGGAGTCATCGCCGGCCTCCCCGCCCTCACCCGCGCGCTGAAGCTGCAACGGCGCGCCGCCCGCGTCGGTTTCGACTGGACCGAGCCGCGCGACATCCTCGACAAGATCGAGGAGGAGGTGCGCGAATTGCGCGCCGAGATGGACGGCGGAGCCGCCCGGGAGCGCATCGCCGATGAATTGGGCGACCTGCTGTTCGCCCTGGTCAATCTGGCCCGCCGCCTGGACGTGGATCCCGAAGGGGCGCTGCGCGGCACCAACGCCAAGTTCGACCGGCGGTTCCGCCGCATCGAGGCGCTGCTGGCCGAAGACGGTCGCACGCCCGAGGACGCGACGCTCGACGAGATGGAGGAGAAGTGGCGCCGGGCCAAGAGCGAGGAGCCGGGCCGCACCTGACCGGGCTCACCCGAACAGGTGGTCCCGCAGGCGCGTCCAGCTCTGCGCGTCGGGGGCCATGAGCAGGCTGCCGCCGAACCGGGTGGGCGCATAGGGCGTGCCGTCGGCCAGCGCCGCGTACCCGCCGGCCTCGGCGTGCAGCAGCACGCCCGCGGCGTGGTCCCACGGCATCAGCCGATGGTAGGCGGTGCAGTGGTAGGAGCCGTCCAGCAGGCGCAGATACTCGTGGGCTGCGCTGGCCAGACACGACGTCCGGCCAATGGCTTGCACCCTGTCCTTCAGACGCCGGCTGAGCGAGTCGTCGCAGAACCGGGTGGAGATCGCGCCGATCATGGAGCCGACGTCCGCCGGCGGCGCCACGCTCAGCCGGCGCCCTTCCATCCAGGCGCCCTGCCCGCGCACGCCCATGGCGGTGCGCCGGCCCAGCGGATCGTGGATCCAGCCGGCCAGCGTCTCGCCGCCCTGCACGTAGGCGACGATCACCGCAAAGGCCGGGCGGCCGGAGGCGAAGTTCAGGGTTCCGTCCACCGGATCGATCACCCACACGGGATCGTCGCCGAACAGCCGGTCGAGCACGCCGCGGTCAGCCGCCACGGCCTCCTCCCCGACCACCACGCTGCCGGGCACCAGGGCCGACAGACGGCGGGTCAGCGACCGTTCGGCGGCTTCGTCGGCAACGGTGACCAGATCGTCCTGCCGGGACTTCTGCCGCACCTGATCGGCGGTGAGCTGGCGGAAATAGGGCAGGATGTCGGCTTCGGCGACTTCGCGCAGGATGGCGTCGACGCGGTCGGGTTCGGGAAGTGCGGGCGTGGTCACGGTCGGGGGACTGCCTTGTTCGCGTTCGGAGAGGCGGACGGATTCAGCTTCATCAGCGCATTGCCGTCGGCCGGCGGTTCGGGCAACAGGATCTTGCCGTCCAGCCCGGCATCCCGGATCGCCCGCACCAGGGCGTCGTAGGTGGCCCGATCGGCGGCGGGATCCGGTGCCGGCGGCGTGCCGCCGGTCAGGCCGCCCGGTTCCGCGGGCTGGCGCGGCGTGCCGGGTGCGGGTGGTGCCGCAGCCGCCGGTGGCGGGGGTGGCGGCGGAGGTGGCGGCGGCTCCCAGAGGCGGAAGCAATCGGTGAAGGTCGGCTCCCGGCACGCCCCCAGCAGGTCGCGCGCATCGGGGGCCAGCACCACCGGCGTGGGCGGGGCGACCGGCAAACGCGGCGGCGGCGGTGGCAGGGGAGCCTCGGGCGGCGGCAGGTCCGCGTCGGGATCGCCCGCGAATCCGCCCGGCACCTGGCCGAACGCCGCCATGGCGCCCGTCAGAAGGGTGCCGGACACCAGAAGGACGGGGAAGACGACGCGGAGGGAGCGCACGGACGGACAAGCCTGGCTTCGGCGGGACAACGGCGGCGGACGGGCGGCATTATGGCCGTCCCCCCCGCCGGTCGCCACTGACAAATCCCGGACGTTGCAGCAGACAATTCCCGGACGGACGGCCCGAGATTATTCCGCCGGCTGTTCGAGCCAGGCGCTCATCTCACGGCGGATGGCCACGATCTTGCCGACCTCGACGGGATCGTTCTCCTGCCGCTCCGCCGCCGACACCATGGCCAGCAGGCTGGCGCGACCGCGACGATCCTTCGACAGCTCACGAAGGCGCAGCAGTGCCGCCCCCGGCGACAGCCGCTCGTGCCGGGCGACCAGGGTGACCTGATCGGCAAGGAACGCGGTGATGGAAAAATGCGTCGGATCGGTCTGCAATCGCATGCCCACGACGTCCTCCTGCATCTGCCAACACCCGATGGAAGCATCGTAAGCCATCCAACGGCAGAAGCGTAGGACGCGGAGCGCGGCATTCCGCCGCGCTCCTGCCGTCATCAGCCGAGAAAGCGCTTCTCGAAGCGGGCGAGGTCCGCAGGATCCAGCGCGACCCGCAGGCGGGCCAGATCGTCGTCGTCGTGACGCTCCAGCACCTCGCCCCGCTCATAGAGCCAGGCGAGCGCCGCGCCGTCGCGGATATCGACAGACAACTCAACCACTTGCCGTCCGACGTTCATGCGCCGGTCGAGAAGAGAGTCGAGGGCGTCGATGCCCTCCCCGGTGATCGCGGAGATGGCGACGCGGCCATCGTCGCGCCGGGTCTGGGCGATCACCGCGGCGCGGTCCTCCGGGTCCAGGCGGTCGATCTTGTTCAGCACCTCGACCACCCGGTCGTCCCCGGCGGCGTCGATGCCGATCTCCTGCAGGACCGTCTCCACGTCGCGGCGCTGGGCTTCGCTGTCGGGGTGGGAGACGTCGCGGACGTGCAGGATGACGTCCGCCGCGTCCACCTCTTCCAGTGTGGCGTGGAACGCCGCCACCAGCCCGTGCGGCAGGTCCGAGATGAACCCCACCGTGTCGGACAGGATCACCTTGCGCCCGGAGGGCAGCGTCACCTGCCGCATGGTGGGATCCAGCGTGGCGAACAGCAGATCCTTCGCGAACACCGAGGCGTTGGCCAAGCGGTTGAACAGGGTCGACTTGCCGGCGTTGGTGTAGCCCACCAGCGCCACCACCGGATAGGGCACCTTGGCGCGCGCCTTGCGGTGCAGGCCGCGGGTGCGCCGCACCTCCTCCAGCTCCTTGCGGATCTTCACGATGCGGTCGCCGATCAGGCGCCGGTCGATCTCGAGCTGCGATTCGCCGGGGCCGCCCAGGAAGCCGAAGCCGCCGCGCTGACGCTCCAGGTGGGTCCACGACCGCACGAGGCGGGAGCGCTGGTAGGTCAGTGCCGCCAGTTCGACCTGAAGCTGACCCTCGCGGGTGCGCGCCCGCGCCCCGAAGATCTCCAGGATCAGGCCGGTGCGGTCGATGACCTTGACCTTGACCCCTTTTTCCAGATTGCGCTGCTGCACCGGCGACAGGCCGTGGTCGAGAATCAGCAGGGTGGCCCCGGATTCCTCCGCCACCTTGGCCAGATGCTCGACGGTGCCCGAGCCCAGCAGAGTCGAGGGATGGGGACGGTTCAGGCGCACGCATTCGGCGTGCACCACCTCCAGGTCGATGGCGAGAGCGAGACCGATGGCCTCTTCCAGGCACGCCCCCGGTTCGCGCCGGATACCGTCGCCGGTGTCGCGCAGAACGGGGTGCACCACGATGGCGCGACCGGAGCCGTGCGGCGTCCGGTCATCGCCGTTGGCGGGAGAATCAGTCGCTCTCACCTTCCTTGGGCGGCTCGAAGAGTTGGATGGGATGGGCCGGCATCACGGTCGAAATCGCGTGCTTATAGACCAGTTGGGAATGCGCATCGCGCCGCAGCAGGACGGAAAAGTTGTCGAACCAGGTGATAATGCCCTGCAGCTTGACGCCGTTCACCAAGAAGACGGTTACGGGAGTCTTGTTTTTGCGGACATGATTAAGAAACACGTCCTGGACGTTCTGGCTTTTCTCTGACATATTATTAGGCCCCCTTCTTCGATGTTCTTGGGGCTCCTTCTCAGAGCCCGCTCCCTGCGCCGCACTATTCCCCAGCGTTCAAGCGTTTCGCCGGATGCTCGGGTGATATGGTATCACCAATCCTTCGGACCAAGCCACACAGTGCATCGCACGTCGCGTGCCGGTGCGCCGGGGGAAAACGGGTGAAGCCCTCACCCTCCGCCGTGCCGACCAGCACCGGCACCAGGCCGGCCGCGTGCGCGCACTCCATGTCGATGTCCGCGTCGCCGACGAACCACACTTCCGCGCCCGGCGCAATACCCGCCGGTTCCAGCGCCATGTGAACCGGCGCGCAGTGTGGCTTGTCCTGCACAGCGTCCTGGGCCCCGACCAGGCGGCCGAAATAGGGCGTCCAGCCCAGCGCCTCCGCCTCGGCGCGCAGGAACCGCCCGTTCTTGTTGGACACCACCGCCTGGTAGATCCCGAGACCGGCGAGCAGGCGCAACAGCGCCTCAGCTCCCGGCAGGGGCTCCAGGTGGTCCAGATGATGGGCGGCGAAATGGGCGTAGAAGACGTCCCGCGCGTCGGTCCAGCGGTCGCCGAACAGGCGCGGGAAGCTGTCGCGCAGGGATTGCTTGATCCGCACCCGCGCCTCGGCCTCGCTCCACGGCTCCTGCCCGAAGGTGACCAGGGTGTGGTTGAGCGCGGCGCGCACCGTCCCCCAGTTGTCGACCAGCGTGTTGTCCCAATCGTAGAGGACGGCGCGCGGCAGGCGCTCCGGCAGGCCGGCGGTCATGCCGACCTCCGCGCCGCGTCGGCCAGATAGGCGGCCCGCAGGGTGGTGGCGACCGGGCCGGGCCGTCCGTCGCCCACCGTCCGGCCGTCGATGCGGGTCACCGGCAGCGCGAAGGTGCCGGCCGAGGACAGGAATGCCTCCCGCGCGCCGTAGGCCTCCTCCACCGTGAAGGGCCGTTCCTCCACGGGGATGCCGCCCTCGCGCGCCAGCCGCAGGAGGGAGAGCCGGGTCACGCCGTTGAGGATGCGCATGCCCGGCTCGCGGGTCACCAGCACCCCCTGCCCCGTCACGATCCAGGCGTTGGAGGAGCATCCCTCCGTCACCGTCCAGTCCGGGTCGATCATCCACGCCTCGAAGGCGCCGGCGTCGGCCGCGCGCTGCTTGCCCAGCACCTGGGGCAACAGCGCCACCGACTTGATGTCGCGCCGCCCCCAGCGGATATCGGGGATGGTGATGACGCTCACCCCCTGCTCCACCTGCTCCGGCGTGGCAAAACGCTGCACCGACCGGGTGGTCATCACCAGCGTCGGCGGCGTGCCGGCGGGGGGAAAGCGGAAGTCGCGCGGCGCGACGCCGCGGGTCACCTGCATATAGACCGATCCGTTGCGCAGCCCGTTGCGGCGCACCAGTTCGCCCATCACGAACACCAGGACGCGGTTCGATGCCGGAGCCGGCAGGCGCAGCTCCGCCAGGCTGCGGTGCAGCCGGGCGAGATGCCCTTCCAGGTCGGCGAATCGGCCGTCCAGCACGGTGACCACCTCGTACACCCCGTCGGCGAACTGGAACCCGCGGTCCTCCACATGGACCGCCGCCAGCGCATGGGGCACGTAGCGGCCGTTGACGTAAGCCCATCGAGCCATGTCATCTCATTGATTTGCGGCGCCAACGAATAGAAGGGAAATCAAAAGAATTCAAGCCGTACGGCGAACATCTTCTCGACCTTCTTCACCTGTCCGACGGCCGCCAGGATGATCACCCGGTCCTTGGCCTTGATGACGGTGGACGGACGGGGAATGATCACATCGTCGCCGCGCACGATGGCCCCGACGATGACGCCGGACGGCAGCTTGACGTCCTTGAGCGGCGTGTTGATGACGGCCGAGGTTTCCAGCGCCTCGGCCTCGATGATCTCGGCAAAGCCCTCGCGCAGGGAATGGACCGAGCGGATGCGGCCGCGCCGCACGTGCTGGAGGATGGTCGACACGGTGATGGCGCGCGGGCTGACGATGGCGTCGATGCCCAGCGGCGTCACCAGGGCCGAATAGGTGGTCTTGTTGATCAGCGTGATGGCTCGCTGGCAGCCGTAGCGCTTGGCCAGCAGGGACGCCAGGATGTTGCCTTCGTCGTCGTTGGTGACGGCGACCACCGTTTCGGTGGCGCGGACGTTGGCCTCCTCCAGGATCTCCGGGTCGAGGGCGTCGCCGTGCAGCACCATGGTGCGGGTCAGGCGCTGCGCCACGTACTGGGCGCGCACCCGGTTCACCTCGATGATGCGGGCGGACACCTGGGGATGCTTGTCCTCGATCTCCTCTGCCAGACACAGGCCGATGTTGCCGCCGCCCAGGATGATGATGCGCCGCGCTTCGCCCTCCTCGTGGCCGAAGGCGGCCATGGCGCGGCCGAGATGGCGGGTGTCGCAGACGAAATAGACCTCGTCGCCGGGCAGCATCTGGTCGTCGCCGCCGGGGATGATCGGCCGGTCGTTGCGCACGATCGCCACCACCTCAATGTTGAGGTCGGGGAACAGGCCGGTGAGCTGGCGCAACGGGGTGTTCAGGATCGGGCAATTGTCGGTGCACAGCACCCCGATCACCCGCACCTTGCCGTCGGCCAGGGGGATCATGTCGAAGGCGCCGGGCACGTGCAGGCGCCGGGCGATGGCCCGCGCCACCTCGATCTCGGGGGAGATGATGACGTCGATGGGCAGGTGGTCGCGCGAGAACAGGTCGGCCCAGATCGGCTGGAGATAGGATTGGTTGCGCACGCGCGCGATCTTGGTGGGCACGTTGAACAGGGAATGCGCCACCTGGCAGGCGACCATGTTGACCTCGTCGGCCTGGGTGACCGCGATGATCATGTCGGAGTCCGTCGCCCCCGCGGATTCCAGAACATCTGGGTGGGAGGCATAGCCGACCATCGCCTGCACGTCGAGCGTGTCGCCGATCCGTTGGATCAGTTCCGCCGACTGGTCGATGACCGTGACGTGGTTGCCTTCCGACGCCAGGTAACGCGCGATGTTGGAGCCGACCTGGCCGGCCCCGCAAACGATGACTTTCATGGTCCCGCATCCGGGTGTGCCTTGGCCCAAGCCCCCCGGCACGGCCGGCGAAGCCCGTGGACGTTACCACCAAGCGCATGGTCCGCCAACGCGGGAAAGCGGGCGGGACGGGTTGGCGGCCCGGGGGACGGACGGACTGGAGGTACCGGCTCGGCGCAACATCTGCGCGAGGGGGCTTTCGCAAGCCCCGGCGCCCCGCCGGCCGGGGATCCCGCCGTTCCTTCCCCGCCCGTTCGGCGGGGAAGGACCTCCGGCCCCGGCCGGAACTCATAGTTTTTTCCGCAACTATGTCCGACCTTCGCCACAACTGCCTGGCGTAAGGTCCCTCCACCAAACGGAGCTGGTCGGGACCGGCATCGAACGAGCAACCCCTTAAGGAGGGAAGGTTCGGTGCCGTCCGTTGGCCGGAGACGGTGACGGTGCGCCACCCGCATGAGAAGGGGTGCGCATCGGCGCCGCCCGCGCCCCTCCGCCCGTGCCGATCGGCGCGGCCGGAGGAGGTCCCGACCCGAAGGCTCAACTCCGTGCCCGGAAACACTGGAGATGCCCGTAATGTCCAACACCGGTCTTCTGTTCAACGCCAACTTCAACAGTGGCTCCGACATCACCTCGATGGGGTTCAAGTACTCCGGCAACCCCTCGTCCATCGTCAACATCGGCGGTGAGCGCGCGGTGAAGCTGACGCTCGACCACTATGGCTCGAACACTCACAAGCACCGGACCGAGATCCAGCCGAACAAGCTCCCCGGCGGGGATTTCAGCAGCGGCATGTTCGCCAAGATGGGCGGCGAGTTCTGGTACGGCGTGCGCACCTACATGCCCGACAGCTGGAACGAACCGGACCGCTCCGTCTCCATCATCACCCAGTGGCACGCGCGCCCGGATGCCGGCAACCCGCCGGTGGCGCTGCAGACCCGGATGGTGAACGGCAAGGAGCATTACAACCTCATCATCCGCTCCGATCCCACCAGCAACGGCACCAAGGGCTTCAAGAACATCGACCAGTTCGATCTGGGCCCCATCAGCGGCGACATCAACAAGTGGACGGACTGGGTGTGGCGCATCAAGTGGGCGCCGGACGGCAAGGGCTTCCTGCAACTGTACAAGGACGGCAAGCTGGTCGTCGACTTCAAGGGCGGCACCTGCTACGTCGACTCCGCCGGCCCGTACCTGAAGGTCGGCCTGTACAAGTTCGAGTGGAACAACGCCAAAGACACCGGTGCCGACAGCCGCACCATCTATGTGGACGACGTCCGCATCGCGGACGCCACCGGCGGCTATGCCACCGTTGCGTCGCCGTCGAGCACGGCCGGACAGAAGGCGCCGCCGTCCGCCGGGACGGACACCAAGGCGCCCTCCTCCCCGACCGCTCCGGTCGTCGGCGGTGACACCGACGGCACGGCCGGCGGCGGTGGCGGTGGCGGTGGCGGAAGCAGCGACGGCGCCAAGGGTGCCGACGCCAACGTCATCCACGGAACCGACGGCGCCGATCGCCTGAACGGGACGGCGGGTGCCGACGTCGTCAGCGGTGGCGCGGGCGACGACGTGCTCAGCGGTGGCGGCGGTGCCGACATCCTGTACGGGAACGAAGGCAACGACGTCCTGTACGGCAACAAGGGCAACGACATCCTGTACGGCGGCCAGGGCGACGACACCGTCTACGGCGGTCAGGATCACGATCAACTGCACGGCAACCAGGGCAACGACGTCCTGTACGGCAACCTCGGCAACGACGTCCTCTTCGGCAACCAGGGTGACGATGTGCTGTTCGGCGGCCAGGGCGACGACGTCCTCTTCGGCGGCCAGGGCAACGACGCCCTGTACGGCGGCGAGGGGGACGACGTTCTGGTGGGCGGCCTCGGCTTCGACACCATGACCGGCGGCGGCGGGCGCGATACGTTCGTCATCGAGTCCTTCACCGACAGCATGGTCCGGGTGACCGACTTCAATCCCGGGGAGGACCGGCTGGATCTGGCGCCGCTGGGCGCATCCTTCCGGGCGGCGACCGGCCAGGAATTGACGGCGGAGTATCTGGCGTTCGTGCAGGCCGGTGCCGCGACGGAGATCCGGCTCGACCTGGACGGGGCGGGTCCCCTGGCGGCGCAGACCGTCGCGATCCTGGACAATGTGATGGCAAGCAGCCTTCAGTTCGGCGAAACGGTATTCCTGGAACCCCAGGCGACGTTCGATCACATCGGGTAACCGCGCAGCCGGGTTCGGCATTCGCGCGCAGGGACAGGGGGGCGGCGCTGCAGGGATGCGGCGCCGCCCCCCTTGCCGTGTCCGGCGCGGGCGCCATCAGGGTATAGCCCTTCCCCGCAGGACCGACCGCCGGCATATGCGTAAAGTTTTACGCAAATATGTCCAACATTCGCCACAAGTGGGTGTCGTATGGTTCCTCTCGCAAACGGAGCTGGTCGAGGCCGGCATCGGGCGTAGTCCCAAGTGGAGGGGAAGCCCGGCGCCGTCCGTTGGTCAGGGAACGCAGCGATGCGCCCCTGAATCCCTCCGACGCCGATCAGGCGCGGAGGCCGGTGGTCTCGACCCCAAGGCTCTCTCCATGCCCGGAAACACTGGAGATGCCCGTAATGTCCAACACCGGTCTTCTGTTCAACGCCAACTTCAACTCCGGCTCCGACATCACGTCGATGGGGTTCAAGTACTCCGGCAACCCCTCGTCCATCGTCAATATCGCCGGCCAGCGCGCCGTGGAGCTGAAGCTCGACCACTACGGCTCGAACACTCACAAGCACCGGACCGAGATCCAGCCCAACAAGCTGCCCTCGCCCGACTTCAGCAGCGGCATGTTCGCCAAGATGGGCGGAGAGTTCTGGTACGGCGTGCGCACCTACATGCCCGAGAGCTGGAACGAACTGGATCGCTCCGTCTCCATCATCACGCAGTGGCACGCGCGCCCGGATGCCGGCAACCCGCCGGTGGCGCTGCAGACCCGGCTGGTGAACGGCAAGGAGCATTTCAACCTCATCATCCGTTCGGACCCCACCAGCGACGGCACCAAAGGCTTCAAGAACATCGACCAGTTCGATCTCGGGCCCATCTACAACGACATCGGCAAATGGACCGATTGGGTCTGGCGCATCAAGTGGTCGCCGAACGGCGACGGCTTCCTGCAGCTGTACAAGGACGGCAAGCTGGTCGTCGACTTCAAGGGCGGCACCTGCTACGTCGACACTGCCGGCCCGTACCTGAAGGTCGGCCTGTACAAGTTTTCGTGGAGCAGCAGCACGGACACCGGTGCCGACAGCCGCACCATCTATGTGGACGACGTCCGCGTCGCCGATTCCACGGGCAGCTACGCCACGGTGGTCTCCCCCAACGCCGCTTCGGCACCGCAGGCCCCGCAGGTTCCCGGTTTCATCACCGGCACCGCCGGTGATGACAAGCTGAGCGGCACCGCGGGTCCGGACACCATCGACGGCGGTGCGGGCGACGACTTTCTCGACCTGACCAACGAGAAATCCGGCTGGAACATCGACCTGGCCACCGGCCGGGCGGACGGCGGCGGCACCAACGTCGATCGCCTGATCAGCATCGAGAACGTCATCGGCTCCAACTTCGCCGACGTACTGATGGGTGACGCCGGGGGCAACAAGCTGCGCGGCCTCCAGGGCGACGACGTCATCGACGGCCGGGCCGGAGACGACACGCTGGCCGGCGGTGCCGGGTCCGACACCATCTACGGCGGCCAGGGCCACGACCTGATCTACGGCGGCCTCGACAACGACGTGCTCTACGGCGGGGCCGGCAACGACACGCTCTACGGTGACGAGGGCAACGACACCATCTTCGCCGGCCTCGGTGAGGACGTCATCGTCACCGGCAGCGGCGCCGACCGCATCATGGTGGAAGGGCTGGGCATGGGCACCGACCGGGTGCTCGACTTCGCGCCCGGCGAGGACGTCATCGACCTCACCATCCTGCAC
>NZ_AUCF01000005.1 GCF_000429625.1 Azospirillum halopraeferens DSM 3675 | reverse complement strand
AAGCTGAGCCTTACTAATCGCTCGATCGGCTTGATCCTCTGCGCTGCACCGCGCGCAGCAGCAAGCCCGATCCGCTACAAGACACGCCGCAAGACAGCAAACACCGTCCAAACGTCACTTTCACCCGTTCAGATCGTTGCGGCGTGGGCGCCCCGGTGACCCGGTGGTCATGGCGAGGGCTCCTGCACCCGATCCCATCCCGAACTCGGCCGTGAAATCCCTCAGCGCCAATGGTACTGCGTCTTAAGACGTGGGAGAGTAGGTCGCCGCCGGGTCACCACGGCGCCCACACCGAAACGATCATCCCTCTTCGCCTGTCCCGCACCTCTGACGCGGGGTGGAGCAGCCCGGTAGCTCGTCAGGCTCATAACCTGAAGGTCGCAGGTTCAAATCCTGCCCCCGCAACCAAATCAAAAGCCCCCGACGCTACACGGCGTCGGGGGCTTTTTCGCGTCCGTGCCGGTTACCCTTAGCGGTCATGCCGCTTGTGCAGTGCCTTCGCCACCGACTCTGGCGTGATAGCGTCGTGTTCCGCGGTCACAGGCTCTTCCCTTGCGGATGATGCCAGCCGCACGTCCCACAAGAGCAATGGTCACCGCTTCATCGCCCGTACGCCGCCGCCGGCGTGCGCGCTCCATCGCACGTACGCGATCAGCGCGGCGTGGACGATCCCGGCCGCGAGGCTGGTGTGGCCGCTGACCATCACCAGCCCGAGGCCCCAGCCCTGCCATCCCACCAACGCTGCCAGCGCGGCCAGCAGGGCGGCGGTGCCGACGAGGCGCAGGCCGGCGGAGGACCGCGTCGGCAGGCGACGTCCGAAGAGGTCGTGCTGTTGGCGGTCCATCGCCAGGGCCAGGGCCGCGAAGCCCGCCAGGCACAGCACGAACGGCAGCAGATGGTTCATGTCCCCTCATCCCTCGCGCAGGACACCGCCGGCCACGGCAGGGCGTGCCGGCCGGGCGGCGGGGCGGAGCGTGGCCCGGTGGCGGGCGGTGCGCATCGCCAACACCCCGTGAAGGGCCGCCAGCGCCCAGCACATCAGATCCATGCCGACGAACACCGCGTCCCCCGCGGCCAGGCTGTGCCAGAGCGGCCGCGGCGTCATGACGGCGTTGAGCACGGGCAGCAGCGCCAGCAGAGCGGCGGCGGCCCACAACTGCTCGACCCAGGCTCTCCCGGCCGGGCGCAGCACCGCGTGCACCAGCGTCAGTGCCCAGACGATGAAGAACGTGTGGATCTCCCAGTCGGCGCGCGCCGCCAGCGTCTCCGGCAGCAGGCGGTTGGACCACAGGAAGGCGGTCATGGCCACCGACAGGCCGGCGATGCTCGCGATGTTCAACCGCTCCACCGCGCGGAACCCCATATGGGGCCGCTCGGGGTCGGGCAGCTTCTGCCGGCGCTTGACGGTCCACATCACCAGGCCGGTACCGACCATCGCCGTGCCCATGGCGCTGACGAGAAAATACAGCCAGCGCGTCACCGTATCGCTGAAGCGCCCGAGGTGCAGCGCGTACAGCACGCCGCGCGTCTCGGCCGCGGCGCCCACCCCCTCGCGGATCTGCAACAGCCTGCCGGTGGCGCCGTCGAACTCCATGTACTGCGGGCTCATGGAGACGCGCCCGGCCTCCCCGCGCGCCACGGCCACCCGGGCCGCGGTGTCGCCGGGATGGGTCGCCGTGACCCGGCCGACGTTGTCGTGGCCCCAGCGCTCCCCGGCCTGACGCACCATCTCCGCCACCGACGCCAAAGGCGCCGGTACCCCGTCGGGCTTGCCCGGCTGGATGAAGACGCTGAGTTCGGCCGTGTACGCCCGGCGCTCCGCCGGTTCCCTGAACGCCGCCTGCTCCCCCCACGGCATGTACATGGCCATCAGCGTGACCAGGCCGGTGTAGGTGATCATCGCGTGGAAAGGCAGCCCGAACACCGACAGCGCGTTGTGCGCGTCCAGCCATGAGCGCTGCCCCTTGCCCCAGCGGAACGTGAAGAAGTCGACGAAGATCTTCTTGTGGGTGATGACGCCGCTGATGATGGCCATCAGCATGAACATGGCCGCAGCACCGGCCAGCCAGCGCCCCCACACCACGGGCATGTAATGGAACTGGAAATGGAAACGATAGAAGAAGTCGCCGCCCTGCGTGTCGCGCGCCGTGACCTTGCCGCCCGTGGCGGGATCGAAGTTGGCTTCATCGAAGGCACGCTGGCCGGGCCCGGCGGAGGGCACGCGCCAGAACGCATAGACGCTGTTGGTCCGCGCGTCGGGCAGGCGCAGGCTCCATTGCGCCGTGCCGGGGGCGATGGCCGCCAGCTCGTCGGCGATGCGCTGCGCCGCCTCAGCCCGGTCCGGAACCGCCGCCCGATGGGGCATCTCCGGACGCATCCACTGCGACAGCTCGTCCTTGAAGTACGACACCGTCCCGGTCAGGAACATGGCGTACAGAACCCATCCCAGCAGCAGGCCGACCCAGGTGTGCAGTTCGGACATGCTCGGGCGGAAGCCGCGTCCGGCGGGACGCGGGGTTTGATCCGTCTTCACGCGGGTCTCCTCGTTCATCGGCCAGGCCCCGTCACCAGACCGACCATGCCGCCGCCAGCAGCGGTGCGGCCGCGATGAGCAGGCCGGCCCAGGCCCGCGCGGCGCTGCGCGCCGCGAAGACCCAGACCACCGCCCCGGCCCAGATCAGGAAGCTGGCGAGCATGCCGGCGATGACCGCTTGCAGCTTGCTCACGGGCAGGGCCAGCACGGCCACGCCGGAGAGCGCCGCCAGCGCGTAACCGCCGAACAGCGCTGCCACGATGCGCGCGGCCACCGGACCGAAGGCGCGGATGCGCGTCACCACCGGAGCCACCACCCGGATCATTTGTGGGCAGCGGCCGCCGGCCCGGCGGGGATCGGCTCCAGACCCTCGGCGTGGACGTAGGTCGCGGTCGTGACGTAGCTCACGCCATCGTACGCCTCGGGACCGTTGGCCCCCGTACGCTCGCCGGGGCTGCCGTCGGTGATGCTGACCTCCGCTACGTAGGTGCCTTTCCACGGCATGTCGAAGGACACCAGGCCCGCCTCGTCGGTGTAATCCTCCTTCGACCAGCCGGACTGAGTGACCAGGGTCACCTTGGTCTTCGCCCGGGGCTGGCCGTTGAAGAACAGCTTGAACTGTCCCGGCTGGCCGGCCGGCACCAGGTCCAGCACCAGCCTGGGCGGAAGCTCGGCGAATCCGGTGATCAGCCGGGCGGCCGGGAGGTACCGGTTGGCGGTGGTCCGCTCGCCGTCCTTGCCGGCGTAGAGCGGGTAGAGCGCATCCTCGGCCACGATGCTGTCGCCGTTGGCGGCCCTGAAGGGCAGCGTGAAGCCGTCGGCGGCCTTGCCGGCGTCGGCGGTCCGCTCCCCCGTGGCGGAGACGAGGGTACCGGCCGGCTTGACGAACGTGTCGAGCAGACCCGGCGACTCCTCGCGCAGGTTCTCGCCGAACTCGCCGAAGCGGATCACCGCGTCCCGGCCGTCGGCCTGTTCGATCCAGATGTGGTGCGCCTGCGCCGACAGGGTGCCGGCCAGCAGGGCGACGATGGCGATGGAAAGCGTTTTCATGACCGATCCGGATTGGGTGTGAAGGGTCGGGCGGGCGATCAGAAATCGGCGGAGACGGACAGCAGCACCGTCCGCGGTGCGCCGACGGTCGCGTACGTCCCCGTCGTCAGCCAGTAGTCCTTGTCGAAAAGGTTCTCGACGTTGGCGCGCAGGGCCACGGGGGTGCCGGCCACCATGGTGTCGTAGCGCGCACCGATGTCGAAGCGCGTCCAGCCGTCGAAGCGCAGGGTGTTGGCGGTGTTCAGGAAAGGCCCGGAGGTGTGGATCACCCGTCCGTTGACGGAAAGGCCCTGAACCCACGGGAGGTCCCAGTCGAGACCGGCGGAGAAGGTCCGCTCCGGCACGCCGGCGGCCAGGTTGCCCTCTTCCGTCGCGATGGCCGTGCGGGTCAGCTTCGGCTCGATGAAGGATGCGCTGGCCATGCCGCGCAGGCCGGGCAGGATTTCGCCGTAGGCCGTCAGCTCCACGCCCCGGTTGCGCTGTTCGCCGTCATAGGCGAGCTCGTTGGACGCCGTGCGGATCGAGTTGGGGCGGGACAACTGGAAGACCGCCGCGGTGGTGGTGACCGTCCCCCAGTCGACCTTGACCCCGGCCTCGTACTGCTTCGACTTGTAGGGAGCCAGCACCGTGCCGGTGTTGGCGTAGCCGGCGCCGACGATGGTGCCGCGCGTCAGCCCCTCGGCGTAGTTGGCGTACACCGCGACGGTCTCCAGGGGCTTGACCACCACGCCGGCAAGGGGCGTCGTCGCGCTGGCCTTGTACGTGCTCGTCAGCGCGCCGGTGGCGGTGCTGTAGCTCTTGACCTCCACCGTCTGGTCGCGGACGCCCAGGGTCAGCAGCAGGCGGTCGTCGGCGAACGACAGGGTGTCGGCCACGGCGATGCTGGTCAGCGTCGTCCGGGATGCCCGCTGCGGCGACGTGCGCGGGGCCGTGATGACCGGCAGCGGCGAGGGGTTGTAGATGTTCGACGTCGCCGTGCCGGCGGACTGGATGTAGGCGTTGCCGGCCTCCTGCTGGAAGCCGGTGAAGCCGACGTTCAGGGTGTGGCGCACACCGGCCGTCTCAAAGCGCCAGCGCGCCCCGGCGTTGCCGCTGTAGGTGTGGCTGTAGGAATCATAATAGGAGTTGCGGACGCCGAAGGTGCCTGCCGCGTTCACCGCCGGGCCGGAGACGGGGAAGATCTGGTCGTTCTCGCCCTTGCGGTAGCCGACGCCGGCATAGGCGGTCAGCGTCTCCGTCACGTCCACCTCGACCGTGGAGGCGATGGTGGTATCCTTCTGGACCAGCGTGGTGTCGGGGTACCAGTTGCTGCGCGCGTCGGGCGGGGCGGGGATCGCCGTGGCGGTGGACAGAATGTTGATCTGCGGGCGGAAATTGTCCGTGTCGTCACGCTGGGCGATGGCGTCGAGCGTCCAGCGCAGACGCTCCCCGCGGTAGTCGACGGCCAGCGAACCGAGGGCGGACTGCACGTTGCCGTCGTCGATCGAGGCTTCGCCGTCGCGCAGCAGGCCGTTGAAGCGCACGCCCCAGGCGTTGTTCTCGCCGAACCGGCGCGCGGTGTCCACATGGGCGCCGACGTTCGACCGGCTCATGTAGGTGGTCGTCAGGCGCGTCAGGGGCTCGTCGCCGGCCTTCTTGCTGACGATGTTGATGCCGCCGCCGATGCTGCCGCCGGGTGCGATGCCGTTCATCAACGCGCCGGGACCCTTGAGCAGCTCGATGCGCTCGATGATCTGGGCCGGCACGCGGTTGGACGACACCAGGCCGTACATGCCGTTGAAGCCGACGTCACCCGCCCCGACGGCGAAGCCGCGGATCTGGAACGTGTCGTCGAACCCGTTGCTGCCGGTGGTGGTGCGCACCGACGCGTCGTTGATCAGCGTGTCGGCGGCGGTGCGGGCCTGCTGGTTCTCGATCAGCGTGGACGTGAAGTTGGTCGTGCTGAACGGCGTGTCCAGGGTGTCCCTTGTGCCGAGCAGGCCCAGCGACCCGCCCCGTGCCACCTGGCCGCCGGCATAGGGTGCCGGCAGCGCGCCGGGAGCCGATTCGCGGGTGGCCGTAACCTCCAGCGCCGGCAGGGTCATCGCGTCGGCCGGTGCGGCGGACGGCTGCTGAGCATGGGCCGCCGGCGCCAGGGTCAGGCCGCCCGCCAGCACGGCGCCGGCCAGATGGGCGGTCACCCCGATCGGGCGCGCACCGGCGGCACGGGGATCGGGGGCAGCGGAGGTGCCGCCCTGACGGCGGGCGGTGTGGCGCACGGCGGCCTTGCCGCGAACTCGATTCATAGTGGCCGGTTCCTCTACCAAGCGGCGGTTTCGCTATGCGACGGCCCGTAAACCCGGGGGCCCTTGGCGAGGCCGGAAAACGGGGTCGCGAATGCAAATGATTTGCATTATAAGTGGCTGGCCCGGGGCGGCGCAACATACATTTGTGTAGCCCGGTATGCTTCGCCGACGGGGACGCCATGCCCGTCCGTCCACCCGATCACCGTGTGCCTTACACGTTTCGGTAGCGGATCGGCATGCCCGGCGGCGGCGAGGGCTCGGCCCGTCGCCGCTCTCCCGCTACGCTCCCCGGGGGCGCTTGATTCGTCGGGGAGCGCCGCGTAAGGTGCGGCGCGCCTCAACAAGAATGCACGTGGCCGCCCATGGCGCCGAACAGCGCGAACTCCTCCGGCCTGTCCTTCCAGGCCCTGATCCTGAAGCTCCACCGGTTCTGGTCCGAACAGGGCTGCGTGATCCTCCAGCCCTACGACATGGAAGTGGGGGCCGGAACCTTTCACCCCGCGACGACGCTGCGCGCGCTGGGCCCCGACCCGTGGAAGGCCGCCTACGTGCAGCCGTCGCGCCGGCCCAAGGACGGCCGCTACGGCGAGAACCCGAACCGGCTGCAGCACTATTATCAGTACCAGGTGATCCTGAAGCCCTCGCCGGCCAACGCGCAGGAGCTGTACCTGAAGAGCCTGGAGGTGCTGGGCATCGACCCGCGCCTGCACGACATCCGCTTCGTCGAGGACGACTGGGAGAGCCCGACCCTGGGCGCCTGGGGCCTGGGGTGGGAGGTGTGGTGCGACGGCATGGAGGTGACGCAGTACACCTATTTCCAGCAGGTCGGCGGCATCGAGTGCGACCCCGTGGCGGTCGAGCTGACCTACGGGCTGGAGCGCCTGGCCATGTACGTGCAGGGCGTGGAGAACGTCTACGACCTGGACTTCAACGGACAGGGTGTGACGTACGGCGACGTCTTCAAGCGCGCCGAGGTGGAATACTCCGCCTACAACTTCGAGCACGCCAACACCGACGCGCTGCTTCAGCACTTCCGCGACGCCGAGGCGGAGTGCCGGGCGCTGGTGGAGCGCGGCGTGGCGCTGCCCGCCTACGATCAGTGCATCAAGGCGTCGCACCTGTTCAATCTGCTCGACGCGCGCGGCGTCATCAGCGTGGTCGAGCGCGCGTCCTACATCGGCCGTGTGCGCACGCTGGCCAAGGCGTGCTGCGAGGCGTGGATCGCCGGAGGGGCCCGCTGACATGCCCGAATTTCTGATCGAATTCTTCTCCGAAGAGATCCCGGCCCGCATGCAGGCGCGCGCGGCCGACGACCTCCGGCGCCTTGTCACCGACCGCCTCGCCGCCGCCGGCCTCACCTTCGGGGCGGTGCAGGCCCACTCCACCCCGCGCCGTCTGGCGCTGGTCGTCGAGGACCTGCCGGAGCGCACCGCCGACGTGCGGGAGGAGAAGAAGGGGCCGCGCGTCGGCGCGCCGGAGCAGGCGTTGCAGGGCTTCCTGAAGTCCGCCGGCCTGGAGTCGGCGGAGCAGTGCGAGCAGCGCGACACCGGCAAGGGCGTCTTCTACTTCGCCGTGACCGAAAAGCCGGGCCGCGACACCGCCGCCGTGCTGGCCGAGACGATCCCCGCCGTGATGGCCGAATTCCCCTGGCCCAAGTCCATGCGCTGGTCGCAGACGGACGTGCGCTGGGTGCGGCCGCTGCACGCGGTGCTTGCGCTCTTCGGCGGCCGGACGCTGGACGGCTCCGTGCCGCTGGGGCCGCGCCAGGGCGCGCTGTCCTTCACCGACACCACCCGCGGCCACCGTTTCCTGTCGCCCGAGCCCTTCGCGGTGACCGGCTTCGCCGATTACGCCGCCAAGCTGCGCGCCGCCCACGTGGTGCTGGACCGCGACGAGCGCAAGGCGAAGATCAAGGCCGACGCCGAGGCTCTCGCCGCCGCCGAAGGGCTGGTGCTGAAGCCCGACGAGGGGCTGCTGGAGGAGGTGGCCGGCCTGGTCGAATGGCCGGTGGTCCTGATGGGCCGCATCGACGACTCCTTCATGGACGTGCCGCAGGAGGTGCTGATCACCTCCATGCGCACGCATCAGAAATACTTCGCCCTGGTGGACGGCAACGGCCGCATGGCGCCGCGCTTCGTGGTGGTCGCCAACACCACCACCGGCGACGGCGGCAAGGCGGTGGTGGCCGGCAACGAGCGCGTGCTGCGCGCCCGCCTGTCGGACGCCAAGTTCTTCTGGGACCAGGACCGCAAGGTGAAGCTGGAGGAGCGGGTGCCGGCCCTGGCCGACATCACCTTCCACGCGCGCCTGGGCACGGTGGCGCAGAAGGTCACGCGCATGCAGACGCTGGCCGGGGAGCTGGCCCGCGCCATCGGCGCCGACGTTGACGCGGCGACCCGGGCGGCGCTGCTGGCCAAGGCCGACCTGGTCACCGGCGTGGTGGGCGAGTTCCCCGAGGTCCAGGGCATCATGGGCCGCTACTACGCGCTGGGCGAGGGAGAGCGGCCGGAGGTGGCGGAGGCGGTCGCCGACCACTACAGGCCCGTGGGCCCCAACGACACCTGCCCGACGGCGCCGGTGTCCGTGGCGGTGGCGCTGGCCGACAAGATCGACACGCTGGTCGGCTTCTTCGCCATCGACGAGAAGCCCACGGGGTCCAAGGACCCCTACGCGCTGCGCCGCGCCGCACTGGGCATCATCCGGCTGGTGCTGGAGAACGGGCTGCGGCTGAACCTGCTGGAGGTGTTCCGGGCGGCCCACCGGCTGCACGGCGCCGACGGGCTGGCCCCGGCCGACGGGGTGGCGGGCGACCTGCTGGCTTTCTTCGCCGATCGGCTGAAGGTGGTGCTGCGCGACCGGGGTGTCCGTCACGACCTGATCGACGCGGTGTTCGCGCTGGGCGGCGAGGATGATCTGGTGCGTCTGCTCGCACGGGTGCAGGCGTTGCAGGCGTTCGTCGGCTCGGAAGACGGCGCCAACCTGCTGACCGCCTGCAAGCGTGCCTCCAACATCGTGCGCATCGAGGAGAAGAAGGACGGCACCGCCCACGACCGGCCGGTCGACGCCGCCCTGTTGCAGCAGCCCGAGGAGAAGGAGCTGTACGCCGCCCTCACCGGTGCGGCGGAGCAGGCCGCCCCCCTGCTGGCGGCGGAGGACTTCGCCGGCGCCATGGCGGCGCTGGCCCGCCTGCGCGGCCCGGTGGACGCCTTTTTCGATACGGTCACGGTGAACGCCGAGGATCCGACGCTGCGCGTCAACCGCCTGCGGCTGCTCAGCCAGATCCGCACCACCCTGAATGCCGTGGCCGACGTCTCCCGCATCGAGGGATAAGCCGCCGCCATCGCTCCTCCCCCGCCCCCGGCGGGGGAGGAGCGATGCGATGGTCCGTGTTAGGGGTTTGCTCAGGCTTTGCCGGCTATCACGTGCGGGTGATCCGTTGCGGAGAGTGACGATGGCCCCTGTGGACGGCGTTCCGGTCCCTCGGCCGGTCCCCGGTACCGATCGGCGGGCCGGTGCGGTCGGTGGTTTGCGGCCCGATGGCAGCTATTTCGACGCGGAATTCCACTCCTATGTGGTGCCGGTGGTGCTGGGCCATCACCGGATCTCCAGCCGCGCCGACGACATGCTGGCGACGACGCTGGGGTCCTGCGTCGCGGTTTGCCTGCACGACGCCGGGGTCCGGGTGGGCGGCATGAATCACTTCCTGCTGCCGGGCCGGCCGGAGCGGGAGGGGCAGGGGGCGCCGACCCGGTACGGCGAGTGCGCCATGGAACGGCTGCTGGAAGACCTGCTGGCCCGAGGCGCCCGGCCCGACCGGCTGGAAGCGAAGCTGTTCGGGGGTGCCCGCGTTATCGACAGCAGTTTCGACGTCGGCCTGACCAACGCCACCTTCGCGCTGGATTGGGTGGCGCAGCGGGGAATCCGCCTCACCGGCCGGGATCTCGGCGGCACCGCCGGCCGCCGCGTCCTGTTCTTTCCCGCCAGCGGCAAGGTCCTGCGCCGCTTCCTGCGGCCCGATGCGGAGCGGGAGGCGATTGCCCGCGAACTGGACGCCCTGCGCACGCTGGGCGCCAATCCCGGCCGGGCGCCGTGACGGCGCCTATCGCTTTGCGATCAGGTAGGCCGCGAACCGCCGGTCGTCCTCGCGGATGTGGTCGAGCAGCCAGCGGCCTACGAAATCGCTGATGTTGGCCGCGGCCCAGCCATCGGGCTGGCCGTCGAGCAGGGTGATGAAGCTGTTCACCTGCTTCAGCAGCAGGTGATGGGATTCGACGTGCGCGGCGGTGTCGGGATAGCGGCTCTCATGCATCAATCCCTCTTCGTCGTCGAAGTGGCGGCAGACTTCGCCGACCAGCGTGTCGAGCAACGCCCGCACCGCGGCGCGGTCGCCGGCGCAGTCGGGATCGGCAAGGCGCTGGAACATGGCCAACAGGGCGGCGTGCTCGCGGTCGAGGACGGGGACGCCGATGACCAGGTCATCGGACCAGGCAAGGCTGGGAGTGTTCATGGCCGGGCCCCCTTATGCCCAGATGTCCATGACCAGTGTAGCACGGCCCTGCGCTCGGCGGCATGGCGAGTCGTCGCAACACATACGAATGTCCCCCTCCGGAGGATCGCTCCGGAGGGGGATATCGCCGCGGGTGATCAGTCGCGCTTGACGGTGTCGGCGTTCAGCGCCGCCTGGGCCGCCGCCAGCCGGGCGATCGGCACGCGGTACGGCGAACAGGAGACGTAGTCGAGCCCGACCTGTTCGCAGAAGGAGATGGAGGCGGGGTCGCCGCCGTGCTCGCCGCAGATGCCCAGCTTCAGGTCGGGGCGGACCTTGCGGCCGCGCTCGACACCGATGCGCACCAGCTCGCCCACGCCGTCCTGGTCCAGGGTGGCGAAGGGGTCATGCTCCAGGATGCCGGCGCGCTCGTAGTCGGGCAGGAAGCTGCCGGCATCGTCGCGGCTGATGCCGAACGTGGTCTGCGTCAGGTCGTTGGTGCCGAAGCTGAAGAATTCGGCCGATTCCGCGATCTCGTCGGCCCGCAGCGCCGCGCGCGGCAGTTCGATCATGGTGCCGACGTGATAGGTCAGGTCCTGACCCGTCGCCGCCTTCACCTGTTCCGCCGCCTTGTCGACCACGGCCTTCAGGATGTCCAGCTCCTTCTTGGTACCGATCAGCGGGATCATGATTTCCGGCGTCACCGTCTGGCCGGTCTTCTGCGCCACCTCCGCCGCGGCGGTGAAGATGGCGCGGGCCTGCATCTCGTAGATCTCCGGGAAGGTGATGCCGAGACGGCAGCCGCGATGGCCCAGCATCGGGTTCGCCTCGTGGAGCTGGACGGCCCGGTGATGGACGCGCAGCGGGTCGGTGCCGGCGGCCCTGGCCACCTCCTCCATCTCCGCCTCGGTGTTGGGCAGGAACTCGTGCAGCGGCGGGTCGAGCAGGCGGATGGTCACCGGCAGGCCGGCCATGATCTCGAACAGCTCGACGAAGTCCTGCTTCTGGAAGGGCTCCAGCTTGTCCAGCGCCTTGCGGCGGCCCTCTTCGGTCTCCGCGAGGATCATCTCGCGCACCGCCAGGATGCGGTTGGGATCGAAGAACATGTGCTCGGTGCGCGACAGGCCGATGCCTTCGGCGCCGAACTTGCGGGCGGTGCGGGCGTCCAGCGGCGTCTCGGCGTTGGCGCGCACGCCCATGCGGCGGATCTCGTCGGCCCAGCCCATCAGGGTGGCGAAATCGCCCGACAGCTCCGGCTGGATGGTCGGGACGGAGCCCAGCATCACCTCGCCGGTGGAGCCGTCGATGGTGATGGTGTCGCCCTCGCGCACCGTGATGTCGCGCACCGACATGATCTTGTTCTTGTAGTCGACGCGCAGTTCGCCGGCCCCGGCGACGCAGGCCCGGCCCATGCCGCGGGCGACCACGGCGGCGTGGCTGGTCATGCCGCCGCGGGTGGTCAGGATGCCGCGGGCGGCGTGCATGCCGTGGATGTCCTCGGGGCTGGTCTCGACGCGGCAGAGGATGACCGCGTCACCCAGCGCCGCCTGGCTTTCCGCCTCGTCGGCGGTGAAGACCACCTTGCCCGACGCGGCCCCCGGCGACGCCGGCAGGCCCTTGGCGATGACCGTGCGATCGGCTTTCGGGTCCAGCGTGGGGTGGAGGAGCTGGTCGAGGGAGGCGGGGTCGATGCGCTTCACCGCCTCGGCCTTGTCGATGACACCCTCGGTGCACAGGTCCACGGCGATCTTCAGGGCGGCCGCCGCGGTGCGCTTGCCGGTGCGCGTCTGCAGCATGTACAGCGTGCCCTGCTGGACCGTGAACTCGATGTCCTGCATGTCGCGGTAGTGCTTCTCCAGCGTCAGCCGGACGCCGTCGAGCTGCCTGAACACCTCCGGCATGACCTCTTCCATGGCCGGCAGGTCGGACTTGTTGGACTCCTTGCCGGCGATGGTGAGGTGCTGCGGCGTGCGGATGCCGGCCACCACGTCCTCGCCCTGGGCGTTCACCAGGTACTCGCCGTAGAACAGGTTCTCGCCGGTGGACGGGTTGCGGGTGAAGGCCACGCCGGTGGCGCAGTCGTTGCCCATGTTGCCGAACACCATGCACTGCACGTTGACCGCCGTGCCCCAGTCGGCCGGGATGTCGTGCAGCTTGCGGTAGGTGATGGCGCGGGCGTTCATCCACGACCCGAAGACGGCGCCGATGGCGCCCCAGAGCTGTTCCTGGACGTCCTGCGGGAAGGGATGCCCCAGCTCGCGCTCCACCATCGCCTTGTAGTCGGCGACGACGGCCTGCCAGTCCTCGGCGGTCAGGTCGGTGTCGAAGTGCTTGTTCTTGTCGCGCTTGTGCGACTCGAGAATCTCCTCGAAGTGGTGATGGTCGACGTCCAGCACGACGTTGCCGTACATCTGGATGAAACGGCGATAGCTGTCATAGGCGAAGCGCGGGTCGCCGGAGCGCGTCACCAGCCCCTGCACCGTGGTGTCGTTGAGGCCGAGGTTCAGCACCGTGTCCATCATGCCCGGCATGGACGCCCGGGCGCCGGAACGCACGGACACCAGCAGCGGGTTCACCGGGTCGCCGAACTTGGCGCCCATCGCCTGCTCCAGGCCGGCCAGGGCCTGGTCGATCTGGCCGCGCAGGTCGTCCGGATACTTCCGGCCGTTGGCATAGAAATAGGTGCAGACGCCGGTGGTGATGGTGAACCCCGGCGGCACGGGCAGCCCCAGATTGGCCATCTCGGCCAGGTTGGCGCCCTTGCCGCCCAGAAGGTTCTTCATGTCGGCGCGGCCTTCGGTCTTTCCGCCGCCGAAGCTGTAGACCCACTTGTTGTCGCCCTGGCTCGCCATCGTGGATTCCTTTGTTCGCTTCTGTCGCTCGCTCGCCTGTCCCGGGTCGGTTCCCGCAGCCTCTCCGGGCGACGCCGCGGGAAAGGCAGGGCGGGCCAACTATGGTGGAGTCGGTTCTAATCGCTCAAGTGAGCGGAAGTCGAGGCAAACCTATGCCACCTTTGCGCATGGGTCCGTCGCCGACCGGTCCTAAAGCAGCGTGACCCGGGTGGCTTCACGCCCCTTCGCCGCTTCCTGCACCTGCATAAGGACCCGCTGGCCCGCCGCCAGATCGTTCAGGTGGCAGCGGCGCAGCACGCTCTTGTGCACGAACACGTCCTTGGCGCCGTCGTCGGCGGTGACGAAGCCGAACCCCTTGTCCGGCTTGAACCATTTCACCGTCCCCGACACCTCCTCCTGCGGGCCGGCCGGTGCGGCGGGCCGATGCCGAGCGGGACGGGGCGGGGCTTCGGACGGCCGCACGTCGACGATGCGCAACACCTGCGGCCCCTTGACGCCGGGGCCCACGGTGCACACCACTTCCGCACCCTCGTTCAGGTCGTGCAGGCCGGCGCGGTTGAGCACGGAGATGTGCAGGAAGGCGTCCGGCGATCCGTCAGCCGGCGCCACGAAACCGAAACCTTTCGACACGTTGAACCATTTCACCAGAGCCCGAACCCGGGCTTCGCCGTCCACCGCATCCGGTTCGGCGTTGGTCTGATCGACGCGAGACACGTGCCCTACCCCCGACCCGGCGCGCCGCGCGACCGGGCCGCAGGACCGGATCGGACCGCGCGGGCGCGATTGCACCGCGGACGCGGCACCGGGCGCGCCCGGCGCCGCCCCGGCGGGAATATTAGCCACACGGCAAGGGGAGTCTCCAGCCCATTCTTCCCTGCCGATGCCGCGGTTCGCGCGGGTGCGGGGGGCCGCGACGTCCGGCCGCAGAGCTTGCCGGATCGGGGATCGCTGCCCATTTGCGGGGAAAAGCCAACAGGTGGGGGATCGAATCATGGCCGAGGCCGCAGCGACCGTGCCGTCCCTTCCGTGGGAGCGGCGCTATCCGCCGGACGTGGACTGGAACGCGGCGATTCCCGTGGCTCCCCTCGACCGGCTGCTGGACGAGGCGGTGGAGCGGTACGGCGACCGCCCCTTCCTGGATTTTCTCGGCCGCCGTTCCACCTACGCCGCGGTCGGGGCGCTGGTCGACCGGGCTGCCGCCGGGCTGCAGGCGATGGGGATCGGGCGCGGCAGCCGCGTCGGGCTGTTCCTGCCCAACACGCCCTATTACGTTGTCTGCTTCTACGCCGTGCTGAAGGCCGGCGGCACGGTGGTGAATTTCAATCCCCTCTACGCCGAGCGGGAGATCGCCCAGCAGATCACCGACGCCGGCGTCGACGCCATGGTGACCCTCGATCTCGCCGTGCTCTACGACAAGCTGGCGCGGGTGATGGAGGGGACGGGGCTGAAACGGGTCATCGTCTGCCCCATGGCCGACGTCCTGCCCTGGCCGAAGAACTGGCTGTTTCCCATCGTCCGGCGCAAGGAGCGGGCGCGCGTCCCGGCCGACGACCGGCACGTCTCCTTCCGCCGCCTGGTCGCCAACGACGGCCGGTACGAGCGGCCGGCCATCGACCCGGCGGCCGACGTGGCGGTGCTCCAGTACACCGGAGGCACCACCGGCATCCCCAAGGGGGCGATGCTGACCCACGCCAACCTCTACGCCAACGCGGTGCAGAGCACCCTGTGGTTCTCCACCGCCCGGCCGGGCGAGGAGCGCATGCTGGGCGTCCTGCCCTTCTTCCACGTCTTCGCCATGACCGTGGCGATGAACCTGTCGATCCGCCTGGGTGCGGAGATCGTGCTGCTGCCGCGCTTCGACCTGGACCAGGTGATGGAGACGATCCACAGGCGCAAGCCGACCCTGTTCCCGGCGGTGCCCACCATCTACACCGCCATCAACCACCACAAGCGCCTGAAGGATTTCGACCTGTCGTCGATCCGCCTGTGCCTGTCGGGTGGCGCGCCGCTGCCCATGGAGGTCAAGGAGGCGTTCGAGCGCAACACCGGCTGCACCCTGGTGGAGGGCTACGGCCTGACGGAATCGTCCCCCGTCGCCACATGCAACCCCATGAACGGGGTGAACAAGGCGGGCTCCATCGGTCTGCCCCTGCCGGGAACCACCATCGAGATCGTCAGCCTGGACGAGCCGCGCCGGGTGCTGCCGGCGGGCGAGCGGGGGGAGGTGTGCATCCGCGGCCCCCAGGTCATGAAAGGCTATTGGAACAAGCCGTCGGAAACCGAGATGACGCTGGTCGACGGGCGGCTGCACACGGGCGACGTCGGGATCATGGACGAGGACGGCTACGTCTTCATCGTCGACCGCATCAAGGACATGATCCTGTGCAGCGGCTTCAACGTCTATCCCCGCAACGTGGAGGAGGCGATCTACCTGCACCCCGCGGTCGCCGAATGCGTTGTCGCCGGCCTGCCGGACGCGTACCGTGGCCAGACGGTCAAAGCCTACATCCGCGTCGCCGACGGGGCGTCGCTGACGCAGGGGGAGCTGACCGCCTTCCTGAAGGACAAGCTGTCGCCCATCGAGATGCCCAAGTTCGTCGAATTCCGCGAATCGCTGCCCAAGACCATGATCGGCAAGCTGTCGCGCAAGGCCCTGCTGGAGGAAGAGGAGGCCCGCCGTGGCACCGCCGGTGGCTGACGGCCCGCCCCCCGCCCGCGATCCGGCGGCACGGCAGCGCCTGCGCGGGTTCCTCAACCACCTCATCGCCTATTTCGCGGTGATGGTGGTGGTGGTGCCGATCAACGCCGCCACCACGCCGCAAACGCCGTGGTTCCTCTTCCTGCTGGTCGGCTGGGGGGCGCCGCTGGCGATCCACGCCGCCTACGCCATGGGGCTGCTCAGACGACGCTCCGGCTGACGGCGCTCGCCGCCGCCGGCGCTTTGGGCTAGGAAGAGGGCATGCCCGCCGCCCCGCCTGCCGAACCCGCCCGCCCGCTCGCCTGGCTCGACGACCTGACCCTCGCCGTCATCTTCCTGACGCGCGTGCCCCTGCGCCTGCGCCACCCGCCGGCGCCGGACGGGCTGGCCCGCGCCATGGGCTGGTTCCCGCTGGTGGGGGCCGCGGCGGGGGCCGCCGGGGGCGGCGTCTACGCGCTCGCAGCCCTTGCCAACCTGCCGCCGCCGGTCGCCGCCCTGCTGGCGGTGGCGGCCATGGTGTGGCTGACGGGGGCGCTGCATGAGGACGGGCTGGCCGACGTGGCCGACGGATTCGGCGGCGGCCGCGACCGGGAGCGCAAGCTGGAGATCATGCGCGACAGCCGCGTCGGCACCTACGGCGCCGCGGCGCTGGTGCTGACGCTGGGTCTGCGGGTGGCGGCACTGGCGGCCCTCGCCGGACCGGGGGCGGTGACGGCGGCCCTGGCGGCGGCGGGGGCGTGCTCGCGCGCCGCGGTCCCCGTGGTGGCCCGCACCCTGGCTCCGGCCCGGCGCGACGGGCTGGCGGCCACGCAGGCCAACCCGACGGCCGGCCGGGTGGTGCTGGCCCTCGCTCTGGCGGCCGGAGTGACGCTGGCGACGGCGGGAGCGGCGGCCCCGGCGGCCTGGGCGGGGGCGGCGCTGGCCGCCGCCGCGGTTGCCGGGCTGGCGCTGCGCCAGATCGGCGGCTACACCGGGGATGTGCTGGGGGCGGTGCAGCAGGCGGCGGAGATCGCCGTGCTGCTGGTGCTGGTGGCGCTGCGGTGAGGATGACGAGGACCCGATGACGGTGGTGACGACGCGCTGGTGGCTGATCCGCCACGCTCCGGTGGTGAACCCCCGCCGGCTGATCTACGGGCAGTCGGACATCGACTGCGACACCGGCAACGCCGACGCCTTCGCGGCCCTGGCCGGCGGGCTGCCGCGCGGCGCGGTGTGGCTGGTGACCCAACTGCTGCGCACCGGGCTGACCGCCGCGGCCATCCGGGCCGCCGCCATCCGCGCCGCCGGACTCCCGGACCCGCTGTCCGAGCCGGCGGTGGAGCCCGACCTGGCCGAGCAGCATTTCGGCGCCTGGACCGGCCTGACCCATGACGAGTTGCACGCCCGCGGCGACGCCACCGTCCACCGCTTCTGGATCGCCCCGGCCAGCGAGCGGCCGCCGGGGGGCGAGAGCTTCGCCGACGTGGTCGCCCGCGTCGGTGCTGCGCTGGAGCGCCGGACCGCCGCCCACGCCGGGGACGACGTGGTGGCGGTGGCCCATGGCGGGTCGATCCGCGCCGCCCTGGCCCACGCCCTGTCCCTGGACCCCGAGGCGGCGCTGCGCCTGCGCATCGACACCCTGTCGCTGACCCGGATCGACCACATCGCGGTGGACGGCCATCCCCCGGCCTGGCGCGTGTCCGGTGTCAACCTGCCGCCGGGGGCGGTGTTGCCGGAAGGGTGAGGTGCCGCCGGCCCTATCGCCCCGGCGCGCCGACCCTTTGCTCCTCGTCGGCGATGCGCTGGAGCAGCCGGGCGTCCTCGTTGGTCATGGCGACGACGATGCAGCCGGTGCTGTCGCCGTTGCGGAACAGGTAGATCATCCGCGGATCGGCCAGCTTCCCCTCGTCGCGCAGGTTCAGGCCGTGGCCGAACGCCACCCCCAGCACGTCGCGCTTGAAGATGGCGCGGAAGCGCATCGGCAGCAGCTCGCGGAAGCGGCGTTCGGCGCAGGCCTTGGACAGCTCCTTGTCGATGCGCCCGGCGGTGCGCCAGTCCTGGTTCACCCGGATGGTCACCCACTGCGGCGGCAGCGGGAAGCGCATGACCGGCGGGCTGAGCGGCAGGTCGTATCCGCCCGGCGGCAGCGGCGCCATGTGTCCGGGATCGGTGCGCTCCAGCGGGCCGGAGCGCGCCGCGGGTGCGGCCAGGAGAAGCAGCCCGGCCAGCGCCGCCCGTGCCGCGTTCATCGTGCCCATGCTCATCCTTCCGCCGGCCCTGTTCCGGCAGGGTAGGGAATCGTGGCTAACGAATCCCTAATCGCTCCTCATGCGGTGGGCCGTTGCGCGAAGCCGCCGGGGCCGGGGTCCTCGGCCGGTTCCACCGCGATGTGGACGACACGGGCGGCCGGCGGGCCGGCGCGGCAGTCCACGAGCATCCGTTCCACCGCGTCGCCGGAGCCGGCGAACACCGCCTCCACCGTTCCGTCGGCGCGGTTGCGCACCCAGCCGCGCAGGCCCAGCCCGGTCGCCCGCTCCACCGTCCAGCCGCGGTACCACACCCCCTGCACCCGCCCGTGGATACGGACCCGCACCGCCCGGGGTTCGTCCTGTTCCATGCCGTTCGTTCCTCGCTTCGCACCGGCAGCTATTGTGGGCACGGCGGGCGCGATGCGCCAGGAGATGGCGTGCCCCGCAGCCTTTGACGGGCCGGCGGTTTCCTGCCAATGTCCCGGCCTTTCCTCCCGTCCTCCGTCCGGTGCACCGCCATGAGCCAACCGCAGCCCGCCCTGTCGTTCGAGGAGATCCGCGCGCTCGTCCGCAACCTGCCGGGCCCCGACCTGGATGCGGGTACCGCCGCCGTGCAGCGCGAGCGCCAGCTCACCAAGCCGGCCGGCGCGCTCGGCCGCCTGGAGGGCCTGGCGGAGTGGCTGGCGACCTGGCAGGGCCAGCACCCGCCCGTCATCCAGCGCCCGCGCGTCGCGGTGTTCGCCGGCAATCACGGTGTGGCGGCCCGCGGCGTTTCCGCCTTCCCGGCGGATGTGACGGCGCAGATGGTCGCCAATTTCCAGAACGGCGGGGCTGCGGTGAATCGGCTGTGCGAGGTGGCGGATGCCGACCTGCGCGTCTACGAGCTGGACCTGGAGCACCCGACCCGCGACTTCACCACCGCCCCCGCCATGGACGAGGAGGAATGCTGCCGCGCCATGGCCTACGGCATGATGGCGGCGGAGATGGGCATCCACCTGCTGGCGCTGGGCGAGATGGGCATCGGCAACTCCACGTCGGCCGCCGCCCTGTCGCACGCCCTGTTCGGCGGGGCCGCGCGCGACTGGGTGGGCCGCGGCACCGGTGTCGACGACGCCGGGCTGGAGCGCAAGGTGGCCGCGGTGGAGGCGGGCCTCGCGGCCAACCCCGAGGCCCGGGACGATCCGTTCGAGGCGCTGCGGCGCCTGGGCGGCTATGAGCTGGCGGCCATCGCCGGGGCGATCCTGGCGGCGCGCATGGCGCGTGTGCCGGTGGTGCTGGACGGCTATGCCTGCACCGCGGCGGCGGCGGTCCTGCACAAGGCCGACCGCCGGGCCCTGGACCATTGCGTCGTCGCCCACCGCTCGGTCGAGCCCGGCCACGCCCGCTTGTTGGAGGCCATCGGCAAGCAGCCGCTGCTTGACCTCGGCATGCGCCTGGGCGAGGGGTCGGGGGCGGCGCTCGCCATCCCCGTCCTGCGGGCGGCGGCGGCCTGCCACGCGGGCATGGCGACCTTCGCCGACGCCGGCGTGAGCGGGCGCGTCGGCGGCTAGGCCGGCCCTTCCATCGGCGCGAGTGACCGTGCTATTTTGCACGCGTTTGTATTCGCGGGGGGCTCTTGGCCGACGAGGACCTCAAGCGCCTGCTCGGCGGGCTGATCCAACGCTTCGACGAGGTGTTGCCGACGCTTGCCACGAAAAAGGACCTGGAGCGCTTTGCGACCAAGGAGGACATCGCCCGTCTCGAAGGGCGCATCAACGGCCCTGAACACGGCACGCTGAAGCGGATCGAGGCCGAGCAGCAGCCGATTGAGGAGATGACCGGCGTCGCGTGGATATCGGAGATCGCCCGCCTTGACGGCCGGAGCGATCAGCTTGCTCTGGACGTCCCGCTCGGCCGCAAGGCGGCGGCCGGCTGAACCGCTTCCCCTCCCGTGAGAGCCGGCCGCCTCACTCCCGGGGGCCGGGGGATGGCGGGGCGGTGCCGGCGACCTGCCGGCGATCGGTGGCGGTGCACCGGTACTCGTAGGACAGCTCGCGGTATTGGTGCCGGGCGCGGACCATGCCCGCCAGGATGGCGGCTTGCTGGGCGCAGCGCGCTTCCGTGGGGTAGGGGAGGGGCACCGTCATGTACTCGCACGCCCGCAGGGCGACGCAGGCCACCACGAACAACTGGAACATGCTCCGGGTCCCCCTCGGCAACGAATCCGTCACCGAAGCGTAACGGTGTTGTCACGCACCGTGCAAGGGAGTCGGACGGGCAGCCCCGCAAGGTTCAGAGCAACCCGTCGGCATAGTCGGTGATGAGGGCCGAGAGGAAGAGGTCCAGCAGCAGCAGCGCCGCCGCGGTCGGGCCGGCGATGTCCAGGGACGTGCGCATCACGAACCACTGGTAGGTCAGCATCGCCATCATCGCGCCGAACACCACCCCTTCGGCGATGCCGGAGGGCAGCAGGGCGCTTTCGGCCAGCAGGACGGCCGGGAGATAGACGCTCATCTGCACGACCGACGACCAATTGTAGGCGCACAGGAAGCCGGTGTAGCGGTCGGCGCGGTCGAGCATGGCGGCGATGGTGATCATCGCCACCGGAAAGGCGGTCCAGCTCACCACGTAGGCGATGGACTCCACCACCAGGAAATGCATGACCGGCACGGTCTGCATCTCTTCCCACAGGCGCAGGCTCAGCAGCACGGCGTAGGCCGGCAGCACCACCAGGGCGGCGTAGAAGGACTTCGCCGCCCCTTCCGGCGTGCGGTCGAAGTAGTCGAGCCCGGCCGCGTCGAACCGCGCCAGTCGGAAGGCGCCGAACACCGAATAGGCGAAGTCCCGGGCGGTCAGGGTGATCATGTCGGGGGTGTCACGCGGACGGTTGCGTCGGTGCCAGCCGGACGAAGGCGTCGCGGATGATGGCGCCATAGATGTCGGTCAGCGCCGCCAGGTCGTCCAGGGCGACGTGTTCGTCCACCTTGTGCATGGTCTGCCCGACCAGGCCGAACTCCACCACCGGGCAATGATCCTTGATGAAACGCGCGTCCGAGGTGCCGCCGGTGGTCGAATACTCCGGGCGGTGGCCGGTCACCTCCGCCACCGCATCGGCCACCAGTTCGGTCAGGGGGCCCGGCGGCGTCAGGAAGGACTCGCCGCTGCAATAGCAGTCCAGATCGTACGCCCCGCCCACGGCGTCGAACGTGCGGCGCAGCCACGCCTCCAGCGCCGCGGGGGTGTGCAGGTCGTTGAAGCGGATGTTGAAGGTGGCCTTGCCCAGGGCGGGGATCACGTTGTTGGACGGGTTGCCCACGTCGATGGTGGTGAGCGCCAGGGTCGAGGGCTGGAAATGGGCATTGCCCGCGTCCAGCGGGTCGCGGGTGATGGCGTCGAGCATGCGCACCAGCCGCGGCAGCGGATTGTCCGCCAGGTGCGGGTAGGCGACGTGGCCCTGGATGCCCTGCACGCTCAACCGTCCGGTGAAGCTGCCGCGCCGGCCGATCTTCATCATGTCACCGAGGCGGCGGGGGTTGGTGGGCTCCCCCACCAGGCAGGCGTCGATGCGCTCGCCCCGTTCGCGCAGCCAGGACAGCACCTTGCGGGTGCCGTTGATGGCCATGCCCTCCTCGTCGCCGGTGATCAGCAGGCTGATGGAGCCGGCGGGCGGGCCGCCGGCCGTCAGCGCCCGCGCCACCGCCGCGACGAAGGCGGCGATGGCGCTTTTCATGTCGACGGCGCCGCGGCCGTAGAGGTTGCCGGCATGGATCTCCGCGGCGAACGGGTCCACCGACCAGCCCGCGGGATCGCCGGGCGGCACCACGTCGGTGTGCCCGGCGAAGCAGAGGTTGGGGCCCTGCGTCCCCAGCCGGGCGTAGAGGTTGTCCACCGGCTCCGTCCCCGGCTCCTCGAAGCGCAGGCGGTGGCAGGCGAAGCCCAGCCGCTCCAGCGCCGTCCCCAGCACGTCCAGCGCGCCGGCGTCGGCCGGCGTCACGCTGGGGCAGCGGATGAGGGCGCGGGCCAGCGCGACGGGATCGTCGGGGGACGCAAGGGCGATCATCAGTCGCGCAGCAGTTCGTTGATGGAGGTCTTGGCGCGCGTCTGCGCATCCACCCGCTTGACGATGACGCCGCAGGCCAGGTTGGGACCGGGCGACCCGTCGGGCAACGGCTTGCCGGGCATGGTGCCGGGGACCACCACCGAATAGGCCGGCACCCGGCCCACGAACACCTCGCCGGTGGCGCGGTCGATGATCCGGGTGGTGGCGCTGATGAAGACGCCCATGGAGAGGACCGAGCCCTGCTCGACGATCACGCCCTCCACCACCTCGGACCGGGCACCGATGAAGCAGTCGTCCTCGATGATCACAGGGTTGGCCTGCAGAGGCTCCAGCACGCCGCCGATGCCGACGCCGCCCGACAGGTGGACGTTGCGGCCGATCTGGGCGCAGCTTCCCACCGTCGCCCAGGTGTCCACCATGGTGCCGGAATCAACGCGCGCGCCGAGGTTCACGAAGCTCGGCATCAGCACGACGCCGGGGGCGATGTAGGCGGAGCGCCGCACCACGCAGCCGGGAACGGCGCGGAAGCCCGCGGCCCGGAAGCGGGCGTCGTCCCAGCCGGCGAACTTCGACGGCACCTTGTCGAACCACACCGCACCGCCGGGGCCGCCTTCGATGATCCCCATGTCGTTGAGGCGGAAGGACAGCAGCACCGCCTTCTTCAGCCACTGGTTGACCTGCCAGCCCTCGTCCGTCTTGTGCGCCACCCGCAGGGTGCCGGCGTCCAGGCCGGCCAGCGCCTCGTCCACCGCCTCGCGCACGGCGCCGGTGGTCGACGGGTTGAGCGTGTCGCGCGTCTCCCACGCGGCGTCGATGGCGGATTGGAGCGTGGCGTCGGTCATGGGGATCCCCTGGCGTCCGAAGGCGGAAAAGCGGCGAAACATGGGCCGGCGACCGGCGGCTTGTCAACCGCGCAGCCCGGCGCGGACTACCATACGAGACGCACGCTGTCGAACGGAGCAGCCACAGTGAAAGCGACCAAAAACCTTATATTGCGGTGCACAAATTCTTTCGGGGATGCCCCACCCAAGAGCTTGGCGGGTCCGTCCGGCGTAATTCCTCACGCGCTTCGCCCGATTCTTCTGAAAATCGGATGGAACCGGCGTCTTTGCCCTTGCCAAACAGGCCATGATACTGGACTATAGTCGCCGACAGTGCCGCTTGCGCCGTCGAGGCCCGAGTTGGGGAGGAACGTCACCAAACCGAGCGCCTTCAAAGGCGCCGACATAGGGCGATCGGTGTGGGTCTTCCCCCGGTAACGCCCGCGAAAGATGGCGGGGAAGCCGGCGCTTCCTCGCCATTTTCACGTCGGCATCGCATTCTTATGACGGTTCGGGGGCGGTCCCGATGCCTTCCAGCCAGGCCACCAGATCATCGACCGCGTGGTCGATGTGGCTGCCGCTGCCCACCCCGCCCCGGTCGGGCCGGGCCCAGTCGGCGTCGGTGCGCACCCACACGGTGGTCATCCCCATGGCGTGGGCCGGCACCAGGTTGCGGGCGATGTCCTCCACCATGCAGGCGCGGGTGGGGGCGATGCCGTGACGCTCCACCAGGGTGCGGTACGGCCGCGGGTCGGGCTTGGGCACATAGCCGGCCTCGACGATGTCGTAGACGGTGTCGAAGTGGCGGCTGATCCCCAGCCGGTCCGTGATGTTGGCGGCGTGGCGGGTGGAGCCGTTGGTGTAGATGACCTTGCGCCCCGGCAGACGGTCCAGCGCGCGGTCCAGCCGGGGGCTGGGCGGCACCGGGGTCACGTCGATGGCGTGCACGTGGTCGAGGAACGGCACGGGGTCGATGTCGTGTTCGACCATCAGCCCGCGCAACGTCGTGCCGTGGTCGCGGAAATACCGTTTCTGCAGGGCCCGCGCCTCATCGCGGGGTATGCCGAAATGCATGGCGATGAACTCCCCTATGCGGCGGTCGACCTGAGCGAACAGGTTACAGGACGCCGGGTAGAGGGTATTGTCGAGGTCGAAGATCCAGACCTCGATGTCGGTCAGGGCGGTGCTCATGCCGCGACAATGGGGCCGCCGGTCCGTTCGGGCAAGGCTGTTTCGCCGCAGGCCGGGGTCGGTTGCGCAGCAGCATGGACATCGTTAGCCTGCACGGGTGAGCCGCCGCATTATGCAACCGCCGGACCTGTTCGTGGATACCGTACCGCTCCCCGCAAGCGATTCCGCATCCGGTTCCACCGCCGCGTCGGCGACCGACGCGGCGGTGTCCATGGTGCTGGCCGGCTTCCCCGGTCCGGCGATGCGGATGGCCGGCGAGGGCACGGTGACCGCCGCCAACGCCGCGGCGGCCCTGCTGCTGGAACAGGACCCGTCGTGGATCGGCGAGGTCCGCCTGTGGCTGGAGGGGGCGAGCGTGGCCCCCGGCCTGCGCTCTTTCCCCGTGAACGCGGCGCGCGGCACGCTCATCGTGGAATGGGCGGCGACGCCTCAATCCGACGGCTCCATTCTGCTGTTCGGCCGGGACGCCACCCTGGAACGCCAGCTTCGCCAGACGCTGACCGAGTCGCGGCGGCGCTACAAGGACCTGGTGGAGATCTCCAGCGACTTCGCCTGGGAAACCGGACCGGACGGCCGTTTCGTCTTCGTCACCCCGAAGGGCGCGCTGGGCTACGGGGCGGAATCGCTGATCGGTCGCGATCCCCGCGACCTGGTGGTGGAGGAGTGGGGCGACCTGCCGCTTCCCTTCGACAGCCGGCGGCCGGTCGACCAGACCGAGTTGTGGCTGAAATGCGCCGACGGCTCGCCGGCCTGCGTGGTCGCTTCGGCCCTGCCGCTGTTCGCGGCGGGCGGCCGCTGGGTCGGTGCCCGGGGCGTGTGCCGCGACATCACCGAGTCGGTGATCCGGTCGGCGGAGCTGGCGCGGGTGCGCAACCGGGAAAAGCTGCTGGCCCACATCGTCCACACCCTGCGCAACCGGCTCGACGCCGGCGAGGCGCTGGACCTGGCGGCGGCGGAAACGGTGCGGGCGCTGGGCGCCGACGGTTGCCGGATCTACCGCGCCGGCGAGGGCGGCGAATTGGTGCCCGTCGCCGATTTCGGCGGCGGCCCGGCGCCGGAGCCCGAGGTCCTGCGGCCGTTTCTGACGCGGGCCGCCGCGTCGGAGGCGCCGGTGCCGGGCGCGGTGGAGAACGAGCGCCTGATGGTCTGCCGGACCGAGCACCAGCGCTCCGTCAACGGGGCGGTGGCGGTGTGGCGCGGCGATGACGGCGATCCCTGGGACGAGGAGGACCGGCAGCTCATCGCCGGGGTGGCGGACCACATCGGCATCGTGCACGCCCATTTCGCCTACCAGGAGCGGCTGCGCCGCCTGTCGGAGCGGGACGGGCTGACCGGTCTGTTCAACCGCCGCACCTTCTTCGAACGGCTGGCGGAGCAGCTCAACCGGACCGAGACGGGGCCCTCGGCCCTGCTCTACGTCGACCTGGACAATTTCAAGGCCGTCAACGACCTGCGCGGGCACCAGCACGGAGACGCGGTGCTGAAGGCCGTCGGCGCCCTGCTGTCCAACGGGGTGCGCCCCGGCGATCTGCCGGGGCGCCTGGGCGGCGACGAATTCGTGCTGTGGCTGGGCCGCACCGACGCCGAGCGCGCCCGCGTCGTGGCCGATCGCCTGCTGGCCGGTTTCGCCGGCCTGGTCCACCTGTCGGCGGCGCCGGACAAGCCGCTGGGGCTGTCGATCGGCATCGCCGTGCACCGGCCCGGCGCCGGCGAATCGGTGCAGGAACTGACCGACCGTGCCGATGCCGCCATGTACGCGGCCAAGGCCCGCGGCAAGGGCAGCTACACCATCGCCCCCGACCCCGTCCCCGCGCCGGAGACCGCCCCGTGACCGTCCGCTCGCCGACGTCCCTCGACCCCGGCGACTACGAAGCCGCCAAGGCGATGGTGCGCAGCACCGACCCGGAGGTGCGCCGCCGCGTCGCCGAGCATCCCGAAGTCCGGCCGGAGCTGCTGTACTTCCTGGCCGCCGACGCGGCCGCCGAGGTGCGCCGGGCGCTGGCCACCAACGACCGCACCCCGCGCCAGGCCGACCTGATCCTGGCCAGGGACGCCGAGGAGGCGGTGCGCGGCGCGCTCGCCCGCAAGATCACCCGCCTGGCGCCGGACCTGCCGGCCGACCAGCTTTCGCAGATCGAGCGGATGACGGTGGAATGCCTGGAGACGCTGGCCCGCGACCAGGCCGGCGAGGTCCGCTGCATCCTGGCCGAGGCGCTGAAGGACCTGCCCAACGCACCTCACGCGGTGATCAACGCCCTGGCCCGCGACGTCGAGTTGCAGGTGTGCGGTCCCGTTCTGCGGCACTCGCCCATCCTGACCGAAGAGGATCTGCTCGACATCATCCTCACCGGGCCGGTGGCGGGCGCGCTGTCGGCCATCGCCAACCGCCGCGACGTGTCGGCGTCGGTGGCCGACGCCATCGCGCGCTCCGACGACGAGGCGGCGGTGGCGGAACTGCTGGCCAACCCCTCGGCGCAGATCCGCGAGGAGACCCTGGACCGCATCATCGACGATGCGCCGCGCCACGAGCCCTGGCACAGCCCGCTGGTCCGGCGGCCCCGGCTGCCGGCCGGCGCGGTGGCCCGGCTGGCCAGCTTCGTCGCCGACAACCTGCTGAAGGTGCTCCAGGAGCGCTCCGACCTGGATCCCGCGGCGGCCCGCCACCTGGCGGAGGTGGTGCGCGAGCGGGTCGGCCGGGGGGGCGTCGGCAACGGCCGGGCGGGTGGCCCGGTGGATCTGTGGGCCGACGGCGAGGCCCGTGCGGAGACCCCGGAGGAGCGGCCGGCCGACCGCGCCGCCCGGCTGTTCAAGGAGGGCAAGCTGACGGAATCCCTGCTGGATGGGGCGCTCGCGGACGGCGACCGGGGCCTGGTGATGGCCGGCCTGGCGGAGCTGTCGGGCATCCCGCTGGCCACCGTCGACCGCATCATCGCCACCCACGCGCCGCGGGCGGTCACCGCGCTGGTGTGGCGGGCCGGCCTGTCCATGCGCTTCGCCCGCCAGGTGCAGTTGCGCCTTGCCCAGATTCCGCCGAAATCGGCCCTTAATGCGCGTGACGGCGTTCACTACCCGATGCCGGACGACGAGATGCGCTGGCAGCTCGAGTTCTTCGGCGTCGATACCACGACCTCCTGAGCCGTCCGGCGGAGCCCAACCCATGCGCAGGCTGATTCTCGCCCTGTCCCTTGCCCTGGCCGTTCCCGTGGCCGTCGCGGCACCGCCTGCCGCGGTCGCGGCTCCCGCACCCCGCACCGGGGAGGAGCGGGCGGTCGCCGCGGTGTTCGACGAGGCGCGCGCGGCGCTGGCGGCCGGACGCGGGGCGGCGGTGGTGCCGCTGCTGTCGCGGGCCTCGCAGGACGCGCTGGAGCGTGTGCGCACCGCCGCCCGCGCCGGCGACCGCGCCAGCCTGGTGGCGCTGGGTCCGGCGGAGAAGTTCGCCGCGCTGGGTCTGCGCCGCCACCTCAGCGCTGCGGAATTGCGGCGCATGAAGGTCGCGGACATCGCCGACCACGCGCTGGCCAAGCGCTGGCTCGGCCCCGACGCCATTGCCGACAGCGCGCTCGGCCCCGTGCGGGTGGCCGGCGACCGTGCCTCCGCCCTGCTGCTGGTCCGCAACAAGCCGTCGCCCGTGCCCGCCGACTTCGTGCGGGAGAACGGGGCGTGGCGGATCGACGTCACCGGCGTGCTGAAGTTCGGCGGCGCCATGCTCCAGGGCATGGCGGCCATGGCCGGGAAGTCGGAGGAGGCGTTCATCGCCGACCTGCTGGACCAACTGGCGGCGCGGCGGACGCCGGCGGCCCTGCGCTGATCGGCGCGGCACACCGCGGCTCCCCGGGGTAAGCCCCCTGCGACCGCGGTGCGTCCCTTGCGGTCGGTTGCGTATCCCCAAGGTTTTGCGTAGCATGCGGCGCGCACGCACTAAATTTTGGTGCCGCCGATGGTCGCTCCCGATGGTTTCCCCTTTGATCCGCCGGACGGCCCGTTCGGACCGGGAGGTCTGTCGGCGCGGGCCGGCGGCGCGGCGGCACCGTCCTGCGCGGTTCCCTGCTTCCCCGATTTCCATGACGCGGTGCTGCGCCTGGCGGCGCGGCGCGGCTGCGACGCCGGGGCGCTGGCGGCGGCGGCGCTGCTGGTCACCCCCGACATCGCCGGGATCGACGACCCCGGCGCGCCGGCCGACGGCGAGGCGACGGCGGTGCTGGCGGTGCTGGCGGAGCACCCGGCCGAGCCGGCGGTGATCCGCCGGGCGCTGGCGGCGGCGCTGGCGCTGGCCGACCCGCAGGCGTGGCGTCTGGTCCGCGGCGCCGACCTGTCCCGGCTGGAAGCGCAGGTGCAGGTGCTGGACTACCGCAACAAGGCCCTGGTCAACGCCCTGGAGCGGGTCTCCTTTCAGCCCCTCGACGGCGGCCTCACGCAGGTGCGCGACGCGGCCCGGCTGTTCGGCTTCGTCAACGAATGGTGCTTCGACGAGGATCGGGTGGTCCGCCGCTTCCGCGAACTGGCGCCGGTCTATCACCCCGACACCGGCGTCGTCGGCTGCCGCGACCGCATGGTCCAGCTCATCGAGGCGCGCAACCTGCTCATCCGCCATGTCCGCACCGCCTACACCTCGGGCGCATGGGCGCGCCGGAGCGGTTCAAATGCCTGACCCGGGATGACGGGTCTGTGATCAGCGCCCGGGGTCCAGGATGGTCGCCATGCTGCGCTCCAGCGCCCCGGCGGAGAACGGCTTGTGCAGGATCGTCACCGGGGCGTCGAAGTCCGGCGCGTCGGCGTAGCCGGTGACCAGCAGCACGGGAACGTGCGGCGCGACGCGGCGGGCTTCGCGGACCAGCGTGGCGCCGTTCATGCCGGGCATGGCGAAGTCGGTCACCAGGGCGTCGACGGCGGTGCCGTCGCGCAGAATGGCCAAAGCGGTGTCGCCGCCGTCCGCCTCCACCACCCGATAGCCGAGGCTTTCCAGCAGGGCCGCCGTTCCCATGCGCACCACCGCGTCGTCATCGACCAGCAGGATCGTCTCACCGCCGGCGCGCCGTGCCGGCTCCGGCGGTGCGGGGTTTTCCTCCTCCCCGGCGTCCCGCTCTTCCCGCGGCACCCCCGGCAGGTAGAGGGTGACGGTGGTGCCGCGGCCGGGGGTGCTGGCGATCCACACGCCACCGCCGGACTGGGCCGCCATGCCGTGCACCATCGACAGCCCCAGGCCCGATCCCTTGCCGATCGCCTTGGTCGTGAAGAACGGTTCGAAGGCGCGCTCCAGCGTGGCCCCGTCCATGCCCGCGCCGTCATCGGCGACGCTCAGGACCACATAGTGGCCGGGGGCGATGTCCGGCGGCCGTCCGGGCTCGCCGCGATGGTCGACGACGGTGTTGCCGGCGCAGAGCCGCAGGTGGCCGCCCGACGGCATGGCGTCGCGGGCGTTGATCGCCAGGTTGAGGATCGCCGATTCGAGCTGGCCCCGGTCGACCATGGCGTCGGCGGTGTCCGGCGCCACCTCCACCGTGATGCGGATCATGCCGCCGAGCGAGCGTTCCAGCAGCGGCTCCATGCCTTTCAGAAGCTCACGCAGACCGGTCGGACGGGGCATGAGCGCCTGGCGCCGTGCGAAGGCCAGCAGGGACTGGGTCAGGGCGGCGCCGCGATCGACGGACTGGCGGGCGGCGTCGAACAGGGTGCGCGCCCGGCCGTCGGGGACATGGCGGTCCAGCATGAACAGGCCGCTGCCGATGGCCTGGAGCACGTTGTTGACATCATGGGCGACGCCGCCGGTGAGCCGGCCCATGATCTCCAGCTTGCGGGCGTGCAGCAGCGCCTCCTCGGCGCGGCGCCGCTCGGCGATCTCGGCGCTCAGTTCCCGCGTCCGCTCCTCCACCCGGCGTTCCAGACGCTCCGCCGACAACTCGATCTCCCGCAGGTGGGAGCGCGTGCGGTACTGCCGTTCCCGCGCCCGCAATGCCGCCCGGGCGGCGCTCTGCAGGGCTTCCGCGTGCATCGGCCGCTCCAGCAGCGTGACGTTTCCCAGCCGTCCGAACAGGGCGCGGCGGTCGCGGCCTCCCGGCTGATCGCCCCGCGAGGTCAGCACCAGGACCGGCAGGTCCGACCACGGCGGCTGCGCGTCGAGGCAGGCGAGGAGGGGCGCCACATCGGCCGACAGGGCGATCTCGGATACGATGAGCCCGCTGGCGTCGGCATCCAGCGCGTCACAGACGGCGGGCAGGTCGGCGCAGACGCGCGTGACGATGCCGATCTCGCCCAGCACGAACCCGATGACCTCGGCATCCCGTCCTTCGGGAGCGAGCAGGAGAAAGGGCGCCGGTGCAGGGTATCCGGTCATGGCGGGTCTGATCAGCCGGATTGGGGCCGGGGGGTCAGCAACGGGTCCCGCGATCCGTCGTAAGCAGGAACGCCCGTGAGGATGCCGTGGAAGTCCATCAGGCGCGGACCCACCTGCATGCCGTCGGGGAACAGCCTGAATTCCCGGATCGACAGCTCATGGACGCCGGCACGCTTCTTGACGACCGAGATCGCCTTGCGGACCTCGCCACCGACCTCGAAGAAGCGCAGCAGCACAACGGTGTCGCTCATGAACGACAGGTCGACCGGGTTCTCCACATCGCCGATGACGCCCTGCTGGGCGAGGACGAGGATGGTCACCACACCCTGGTTGTTCAGGTAGGTCAGCAACTCGTGCATCTGAAGCGTCAACGCCGTCTCTTCCGGCATGGTGGCGAGATAGGAATTGAGGCTGTCGATGACCACCAGGCGGGCGCCGTGGTCCTCCACCTGCCGCCGGACCTGCCAGACGAATTCGCCGGGCGAAAGGCGGGACGGGTTGGCGCGGGTCCAGCTCAGGTCCCCCCGGCGAACCGATTCCGCAACGTCCAGGCCCAGCGCGATGCTGCGCATGGACAGGGTGGCGAAGGTCTCATCGAAGGAAAAATAGGCGGAGTGTTCGCCCCGCTGCACCGCCGCCATCACGTATTGCAGGGCGATGGACGATTTCCCGGCACCCGAGGGGCCGACCAGCATGGTGGTGGTCCCGCGGGTGATGCCGCCGCCCATCAATTCGTCGATCGCGTCGAGGCCGCTCGACACCGGCTCGGGTGCGAACGCTGCACGGTGCTCGTCGGCGATCAGGCCGGGGAAGACCAGCACATTGCCCGGCGTGATCGCGAAGTCGTGCCAGCCGCTCTGGTATTCGGCTCCCCGCATCTTGGCGATCCGCAGGCGCCGCCGCGCCGCGCCGTAGGTGCGCTCGATCTGCTCCAGCGACATCACGGAGTGCATCAGGCTGTGCAGTTCCCCGCCACCCTGCGGGCCGGTCAGATCGTCGAGGACCAGCGTCGTGCAGCGGCGGCCCTGCAGAAACTGCTTCAACGCCAGGATCTGGCGCCGGTACCGGAGATGGTCGCGGGCGAGCAGGCGCAGCTCGGACAGGGAGTCGATCACCACCAGATCCGGCGCGTCCTGTTCGATGCGGTCGGTGATCAGGCGCATGGTCTCGCCGAGGTCCACCTCGGCGGGGTAGAGGACGCTCTGCTGGCGCTCGAGCTGGGCTTCCAGGGGGATCAGGTCGAAGATGCCGATCCCGTCGAGCGACCAGCCGTGGCTGGCGGCGGAGGCGCACAGCTCGGCCCGCGATTCCGAGAGGGTAACGTAGAGACAGCGGCGGCCGTCACGCTGCCCCTGCAGCAGGAACTGCAGGGCGATCGTCGTCTTGCCGGTTCCCGGCGCCCCTTCCAGCAGATGGAGCCGCTCCTTCGGCAATCCGCCCCGCAGCACGAGGTCGAATTCGGGGATGCCGGTGAGGATGCGGTCCATCGGTTTCGGTTCGGGCATGCGCGTCTCCTTCCGCCATGATGTGTCGGAACGGACACGGCGGGCAGAAGGTCCCGAGCCGAAACCATCAGGCGGCGGCGGGCGTCATACGGTTTCCGCCTGAAGGCTTCAACCGTATGCCCCTTTCAATGAAGGCCTTTCGGGTTTGACGGCTTCCAACAGATCCTGCGGATCTGCCGGAAGCCGCATCATTCGGCGGCCCGGCGCCGGGCCCGGTGGTAGACCCCGGTGCCGCGCCGGTACACGGTGTCGCCGGGCTGCACACCGCCGGGTTCCAGCACCGTCGTGCGCTTCAGCTCTTCGTAGACCGGTTGCAGGTCCCGCTCCAGCGCGGCGAAGAGCTGGTCGTATTCGTCGATGACGAAATAGGTCTCCTGATAGTCGTCGATGCGGTAGTGGGTGCGCATCACCCGGCGCAGGTCGAAGCCGATGTGGTTGGGCGAGGGGTCCTCCAGGCACCAGACGGACTCGCCCCTGGACGAGACGATGCCGGCGCCGTAGATGCGCATCCCCTCGGGCCGGCGGATCAGGCCGAACTCGACCGTGTACCAGTAGAGACGGCCGAGATAGTCCAGGCAGCCCAGCCGCGTCGCCTCCTGCCCGGCGCGGCCGTACGCCTGGATGAAGTCCGCGAACACCGGGTTCATCAGCAGCGGCACGTGCCCGAAGGTGTCGTGGAAGAGGTCCGGCTCCTCCAGGTAATCCATCTGCTCCGGCGTGCGGATCCACACGGTGACGGGGAAGCGGCGGTTGGCCAGGTGCTCGAAGAAGATGTCGCCCGGCACCAGGCCCGGCACCGCGACGATCGACCAGCCGGTCGCCGGATGCAGCATGTCGGTGAGGCGGCGGAAGTCGGGGATGCGGTCGGCCGCCATGGGCAGGTCGGCCAGCGCCTCCAGGAACTCCGGCGCGGCGCGCCCCTTGAGGATCTCCTCCTGGCGGCGGAACAGGGTGTGCCAGGTTGCGTGGTCCGCCGCCGTGTAGGCATCCCAGTTCTGGTCGATGGTGTAGTCGGGACGGGTTCCCGGCGGTGCCTCGGCAACCATGGTCGTCTCCTCCTTTTCCATAACAATGGTGTGGGAGACGACCGCGGCAACGGGGCAGCGGGGTTAAGGAGGAGGGGGAGGGCTCTATCGACGGTCTTCTTCCCCCGCCGGAGGCGGGGGAAGGCAATGTCGGGGTGTCATACGGTTTCCGCCTGAGGCTTCAACCGTATGCCCCTTTCAATGAAGGCCTGCGGCCTTCAACTGTCGGGTTCGACGGCTTCCGGCAGTTCCTACGGATCTGCCGGAAGCCGTATCACTTCGTGCCGAACATGCGGTCGCCGGCGTCGCCCAGGCCGGGGACGATGTAGTCGTGGTCGTCGAGGTGGCTGTCCAGCGACGCGGTGAACACCTTGATGCGGGGGTGGGCGGCGGTGAAGACGCGCATCCCCTCGGGCACCGCGACGAGGGCCAGGAAGCGGATGTTGTCATCGTCGACGCCGTGCCGGTTCAGCACGTCGCAGGCGTGCACCGCCGAGTTGCCGGTGGCCAGCATGGGATCGACCACAATGAACAGACGCCCCTCCGGCTCCGGCAGCTTGACCAGGTACTCCACCGGCCTGTGCGTCTCGGGATCGCGGTAGAGGCCGATGTGCCCCTCGCGCGCCGAGGGCACCAGTTCGTGCAGGCCCTGCGCCATGCCCAGGCCGGCGCGCAGCACCGGCACGATGGCCAGCTTCTTGCCCATCAGCATGGGCGCGTCCATGGGCTCCAGCGGGGTCTCGATGCGCTCGGTCGTCAGGGGCAGGTCGCGGGTGATCTCATACCCCATCAGCAGCGAGATCTCCCGCAGCAGGTTGCGGAAACCGCTGGTGGACCGCTGCTTGTCCCGCATCAGCGTCAGCTTGTGCTGGATCAGCGGGTGATCGAGGATGAAGAGGTTGGGAAATTCGGGATGGGTGCGCATCGGGTCCCCTGGTGCGTCCGGTACTCCGTGATCCTAACGCGGCGGGCGGGCCGGCGGTAGTCCCCGGCCCGTCCCTTCAGGCCGCCATATCCAGGCCGTAGCGCACCACCCGGTTCCGCCCGGCGTTCTTGGCATGGTAGAGGGCGCGGTCGGCGCGCACCACCAGCTCGTCCACGCCGGCGTCGGCGCTGGCCTCCACCAGGCCGAAGGAGGCGGTGATGCGGATGGTGCGGCCGTCGGGCAGGACGATGGGGGTGTCCATCAGGTCGGCGCGCAGCCGCTCGATCACCTGGTAGCCGTCCGCCAGCTCGGTTTCCTTCAGGCAGACCAGGAATTCCTCCCCGCCCATGCGGAACGCCTCGTCGAAGCTGCGGATGCCGCGGCTGACGACGGCCGCCATGGCGGCCAGCACGCGGTCGCCGATGTCGTGGCCATAGGTGTCGTTGATGGACTTGAAGCGGTCGATGTCGCACAGGGCCAGGCAGAAGGGCTGGCCGGCGCGGCGGTACCGGTTCATCTCGCGCTCCAGCGCCTCCAGCATGCCGCGGCGCGAGCGCAGGCCGGTCAGCGGGTCCAGCCCCGAGGCGGCGGCGCCGAAGGCGCGCTCCATGCGGCGCAGCAGGGTCACGAACTCCTCGAAGCGGCCGATCACCGATTCATATTCCGCCTCGCTGGGCTGATCGCCGGCGGCGGCCTTCAGCAGCACCAGCCGGGCCTGGCGGTGCATCTGTTCGTGGGTGGTGACCAGCTTCGCGATGGCGGGCTGGTGGGTCAGGTCCTCCTTGTGGGCGGCGGCGCACCAGCGCGCGAAGGCGACCGGCGCCGACCCGCTCTCGCCGCCGCGGCCGTGGCGGTAGAAGGCGGCGCGGTGCCATTGCCCGACCCAGCGCAGATGCTCGTCCAGGACGACGCCGAGACCCTCGGCGGGCGACAGCGGGATGTCCGGATCGGTCATGGGCGTCCTTCAGGCGCACGGCACACGGGGACACCATCCTATACCGGCGCGCCCGTCACCGCCATGCGGCCAAGAGAGGTGCCGCCGCACGGACCGTCAGGGATCGTCCCGCTCCGCCCCGCAGAGGTGGAGCAGGGCGATCCCCACCATGGTCAGGAAGATCGCCGCCGTGTCCTGGCCGTTCCAGGTGTCCGACTGCCACATGGCGAACCACTCGCCGCCGATGGCGATGAAGCCGACGGCGTACAGCAGGAAGCCGGCGGTCAGGCCGGCGATGCCGGTGCGCTTGGCGTGCTCCACGATCGACGCCTCCAGCCGGCGCACCCGCCACAGCCGCAGAGCACCCCACCAGCACAGGACCGCCGTCAGCACCTGCCAGGCGATGATCGCGAGGTAGGCGGCGTGGTGCAGGGCCGGCGACCCGATGGCCCGCCACATCAGGGCGGGGCTGCGGAACGTGGTGTCCATGGTCAGCACGTGCTGCACGAAGGCGAAGTTGCTGCCGTAATCGGTGATGTTGCCCAGCGCCACCAGGGTGAAGAACAGCGCCACGCCCGCCAGCACGGCGATGCGCGACAGCCGGGCGCTCACAGCGCCCTCACCGCGTCCAGGAAGGCGCGCACCAGCGCCGGGTTCTTGTGGCCGGGGCGGTCCTCGACGCCGGAGGAGACGTCGACGGCGTCGGCGCCGGTGACCCGCACCGCCTCCGCCACGTTGTCGGCGTCCAGCCCGCCCGACAGCATCCACGGCAGTGGCCACGACCGACCGGCCAGCAGCGTCCAGTCGAAGGCGATGCCGGTGCCGCCCGGCAGCGTCGCCACCCCGGCGGGCGGCCGGGAGTCGAACAGCAGCCGGTCGGCGGCGCCGGCGTAGGCGGCGGCGCGCTCCAGATCCTCCGGCGCGCCGACCTTGATCGCCTTCATCACCGGGATGCCGTAGGCGGCCCGCACCGCCGCCACCCGCTGCGGCGATTCGCTGCCGTGGAGCTGCAGCAGGTCGAAAGGCACCTGTCCCGCCACATGCTCCAGGAAGGCGTCGTCGGGGTCGACGAACAGGCCGACGGTGCGCACGCCGGTCGGCACCAGCCGCGCCAGCTCTGCCGCCATGGCCGGTGCGAGGGAGCGCGGCGACGGGGCGTAGAAGACGAAGCCGATCCAGCGCGCCCCGCCCTCGACGGCGGCACGCAGGGCGTCGGGCCCGGTGATGCCGCAGATCTTGGCCTGCACCGTCACGGCGCGTCTCCCGCGATCTCGGCGGCGATGCGCCGGGCCGCCGCGGCGGGGTCGGGGTCGCCGGTGATGGGGCGGCCGATCACCAGGTGGTCGGCGCCGGCGGCCAGCGCCTCGGCCGGGGTCATCACCCGCTTCTGGTCGCCCGCCGCCGCCCCGGCCGGCCGGATGCCGGGAACCATCAGCACGAAATCCGGCCCGCAGGCCCGGCGCAGCGCCGCCACCTCGTTGGGAGAGCAGATGACGCCGTCCAGGCCGCATTCCCGTGCCAGCCGGGCCAGCCGCTCCACCTGCGCCGCCGCGGGCGCCGCCTGGCCCACCGCTTCGAGGTCGCCGTCGTCCAGACTGGTCAGCACCGTCACGCCGAGGATGCGCGGACGGCCCGGCCCGGCCGCCGCGGCGGCCTCGACGGCGGCCCGCATCATCGCCGGCCCGCCCGAGGCGTGGATGGTCAGGAAGGCCGGTGCCAGCGGCAGCACCGCGCGCACCGCGCCGGCCACGGTATTGGGGATGTCGTGCAGCTTCAGGTCGAGGAACAGGGGCGGCCCGTCGCTGCCCATGACCGCGCGCACGCCGTCGGGGCCGTGCGCCACGAAGAACTCCAGCCCCAGCTTCAGCCCGCCGACCAGCCCGGCCAGCCGGCCGGCGAGGCCGCGGGCGGCGGCAAGATCGGTGGTGTCGACGGCGCAGAAGATGCGGGAGGCCGCTGCGGTCATGCTCGTTCCCCTGAAGGCGCGACGGAGTCGCGAAATCAGGCGGACCCTAACAGCATTCCGCCTCCGTCTCCAGGGGCGGCGGTCAGGCGATCAGCGTGCGCAGCAGGGCGTAGAGTCCGTAGCCGAGCGCGGTCGCAGCCAGCCACGAGGCGGCCAGCATGCCCAGCCACAGCAGCACCAGGCAGGGGCCGCGCAGGCGGTCCACATGGGGCTCGACCGCGGCGGGCGGGGCGCTCCGGCCGGCGGGGGGTGTCCTGCGGGCGGCGTCGCGCCGTCCGGGCGGGGCGGGCAGGGGGGCTAACGCGGTCGGGGCGAGCTGGGGCATGGGGCTGCGCCTTCGGTGGGGGCGATCACCACTCTACGTCCCGATCGAAGGGATGGCGCGCAGGCAATGGCGGTACGCCGCCCCGCCGGGTGGGGGAGGCCGAACCGCGGACGGGGTACGCCGCCCCGTCAGCGGTCTTGCGCCGGACTACTTCTTTGCGAGCGCGGCGACGCCCGGCAGGGTCTTGCCTTCCAGCCACTCCAGGAAGGCGCCGCCGGCGGCCGAGACGTAGGTGAAGGCGTCCTCCACCCCGGCCTGGCCCAGGGCCGCCACCGTGTCGCCGCCGCCGGCCACCGACAGCAGCCCGCCGTCCTTCGTGCGCCTGGCCACCACGCCCGCCACCGCGTTGGTGCCGGCGTCGAAGGGCGCGATCTCGAAGGCGCCGAGGGGGCCGTTCCACACCACCGTCTTTGCGCCCTGGATCTTCAGGGTCAGGAACTCCACCGTCTTCGGCCCGACGTCCAGGGCCATCTCGTCGGCGCCGATGGCGTCGGCGGCGACGTCACGGCAGGCGGCGCCCGCCTTGAACTCCCTGGCGACCATGAAGTCGAGGGGCAGCAGCACCTCGCAGTTGGCGGCCGCGGCGGTCTCCATGATGGCGCGGGCCTGGTCGGCCATGTCCTTCTCGCACAGGGAGGCGCCGACGTCGGTGCCCTTCGCGTAGAGGAAGGTGTTGGCCATGCCGCCGCCCAGCACCAGCATGTCCACCTTCTTCACCAGGTTGCCCAGCAGATCGAGCTTGGTGGAGATCTTGGCGCCGCCGACCACGGCGCACACCGGCCGCTCCGGCTTCTCCAGCGCCTTGCCCAGCGCCTCCAGCTCCGCCTGCATCAGGCGGCCGGCGGCGGCGGGCAGGTGGTGGGCGACGCCCTCGGTTGAGGCGTGGGCCCGGTGGGCGGCGGAAAAGGCGTCGTTGACGTAAAGATCCCCCAGCTCCGCCATGGCCCGGGCGAAGGCGGGATCGTTCTTCTCCTCCTCCGCGTGGAAGCGGGTGTTCTCCAGCAGCACCATGCCGCCCGGCGCCAGCGCGTCGACGGCGGCCTTCGCCGCCGGGCCGACGCAGTCCTCGGCGAAGGCGACCTCCATGCCGACCGCCTTCGAGAGCGCGGGCAGGACCTGGCGCAGCGAGTTCTTGGTGTCCGGTCCGCCCTTGGGCCGGCCGAAGTGGGAGAGGATCGCGACCCTGGCGCCCTTCGACGCCAGTTCGGTCAGCGTCGGCGCCAGGCGGTCGATGCGGGTGGTGTCGGTGACCTGGCCATCCTTCACCGGAACGTTGAGATCGGCGCGCACCAGCACCGTCTTGCCGTTCACGTCGAGGTCGTCGATGGTGTTGAAATCGGGCATGGCCGCGTGTTCCCCTGTATTCCGGATTTCGGGCAAACGAAGCACAGCCGCCGCCCCTTTGCAACGGCGGCCGGGGTCGCAGGTCTTCGGGGTGGGGCGGCGCTCACCCCATGGGGTAGGACGGCCGGAGGGGAAGGACCGCCCCGGCCCCGCGCCGTTGCCCGTGGCCTCCGCGCGACCATCTTTCTTGCCATGACACAGACGAATCGGCTGGGACCCGCCGGGCGCGTGGCGTACGCCGCCGGGCAGGCGGCGCGGGTGGCGTGGTACTTCGGACAGTACGCGCTGGCGGCGCGGCTGAGCGGGCCGGCGGTGCCGGCGCAACGGCGGCCGGCGGGGGCCGCGACGCCCGACACGCGCGCCGTCCTGGCGGCGCTGCGGGCGCTGATGGAGCGCGACCTCGCCAACATCGAGGCGGGGTATTACCGCATGCCGCACGACCTGGTGCCGGCCCCCGGCCGGGTGCTGGCCGACGCCGCCGCATTCTTCGCCGATCTGCCGGCGGTGGCGCGGCGCCGGCGCGAGCGGTCGGGGACGGAGGTGCGCCGGGCACCGCCGCCGGGGTCGGAGCGGCTGCCCGCCTACTACCGCCGCAACTTTCATTTCCAGACCGACGGCTATCTCTCGACCCGCAGTGCCCGCCTCTACGACCACCAGGTGGAGGTGCTGTTCGGCGGCGGCGCCGACGCCATGCGCCGGCAGGCGCTGGTGCCCATCCATCGCCACCTCGCCGGGCGGCACCGGGCGGCGTGCCGGCTGCTCGACGTGGCGGCGGGAACGGGACGGTTCCTCACCTTCGTCAAGGACAACCACCCGCGGCTGGAGACCACCGCGCTCGACCTGTCCCACGCCTATCTGGCGGAGGCGCGGCGCCGGCTTGCCCCCTGGGCGCGCAGCAGCCGCACGGTCGTGGCCGCCGCCGAGGCGATGCCTCTGCCCGACGTCAGCCAGGACGTGGTGACCTGCATCTACCTGTTCCACGAACTGCCCCGCCGCGTGCGCCCCCTGGTGGCTGCTGAAATCGCCCGCGTGCTCAAGCCCGACGGCATCGCGGTCTTCGTCGACAGCCTGCAACACGGCGACGACCCGGCCATGGACGGCCTGCTGCGGCTGTTTCCGGTTGCCTTCCACGAGCCCTACTACGCCGAATACACCACGGCGGACCTGCCCGCCCTGTTCGCCGGCGCCGGCCTTCGCGTGTGCGGTACCGAGCTGGCGTTCCTGTCGAAAGTGATGGTCCTTGCCAAAAATCGCCTGCCGTGATGGAATTTTGCGCAGGCGAAATGCTCGCTGCGGCATGGGCTGTCACGTGACTGTCATAATACTGAAACAATCCTTGCGCGCCGCGGCCCGTTCACGGCGGTTTCCGCCGTTGGCCGGCGGAACCGCAGGACCGGAAAGCGCATTGCCTGTGTGCGACACACGACGTCTGGGCTTCGACCGGGATCTTTGATGACCGCTGACACCGATACCGACTCCAACCGCGAAACCGAGCTGAAGCTGAGCGTCCGGCCCGAGGACCTGGCGGTGTTGCGCGCCGCCCCGGTGCCCGGCGGGCGCGGGCGGGCGGTGACGCGCACCCTGGAGAGCGTCTATTTCGATACGGCGGACCGCCGGCTGTCGAAGCGCCGGGTGACCCTGCGCGTGCGCAAGCAGGACGACCGTTACGTGCAGACGGTGAAGTCCGCGCCCTCGCCCGATTCGGGGCTGACGCGCGGGGAATGGGAGGTGCCGGTGGCCGGCGGCGTTCCCGACCTGTCGGCCCTGACCGATCCCGAGGCGCTGGCTCAGCTCGGCATGGTCGGCGACGCGGACCTGCGGCCGGTCTTCCACGCCACCATCCACCGCACCACCCGCACCGTCCGGGGGGGCGACGGCGCGACGGCGTCGACGGTCGAAGTGGCTTTCGATGAGGGCGAGATCCGGCTTCCCGACGGCACGACGCTGGCGGTCGCGGAGGTGGAGCTGGAGCTGAAGGAGGGCGACGGCGCCGCCCTGTTCCGCCTGGCCGGCGAACTGGCCAGGGCGGCGCCGCTGCGCCTGGAGACGCGCACCAAGGCGGCGCGGGGGTTCGCGCTGGCCGAAGGCACCGCCGACGGCCCGGTGAAGGCCGACAAGGTGGAGCTGGAGGCGGACGCCACGGTGGAGGTGGCGCTGGGCCGCATCCTGCGGTCCTGCCTGTTCCACGCCGCCGCCAACGAGGCGTGCACGCTGATCGGCCGCGATCCCGAGGGCGTGCACCAGATGCGCGTCGCGCTCCGCCGCCTGCGCTCGGCACTGGCCCTGTTCCGCCCGTTCCTGCCGGCCGAAGACCTCGCCTGGACGGTGGGGGAGGTGAAGTGGATCGGTGGCGTGCTGGGGGAGGCGCGGGACTGGGACGTCTTCCTGACCGAACTGCTGGCGCCGGTGCGGGCCGGCATCGCCGATTCCAATGGCCACGGCCGGCCGCTGGTGCGCGACCTGGACGGGCTGGAGAGCATGGTGAACGCCCGGCGGGAGCAGGCGTACACGGCGGTGCGCGAGGCCATCCTGTCGCCCCGCTACTCCGCCTTCCAGCTCCGCCTCGGCGGCTGGCTGGAGGGGCGGGGCTGGCGGGCCCAGCCGGTCAGCGAACGCTCGGCACGCCTGTTCCGCCCGGTCACCGAACTGGCGGACGAACTGCTGGACCGCCGGCACCGCAAGGCCCGCAAGGCCGGCCGGGGCTTCGCCCACCTGTCGGTGGACGACCGCCATCAGCTCCGCATCGCGCTGAAGAAGCTGCGCTACGCGGCGGAGTTCTTCCGCACCCTTTACGACGACAAGGCGGCGCGGCGCTACACCCAGCAGCTCGCGGCGTTCCAGGACCAGCTCGGCCACCTGAACGACGTGGCGACGGCCACCCGGCTGATGCACGGCCTGCACGAGGACGGCAGCCCGACGCCGCCGGAGGAGGCGCGCGCCGCCGGCATCGTCATCGGCTGGCACGCCCGCGGCATCGCCGAACTGGAGCCGCACCTTCTGGAGGCGTGGGACGGTTTCGCCGCGGCCAAACCCTTCTGGTCAAGACCCACCCCGGCGGAGTAGCCTGAACGGCATCATGCGCGCAGTCCTCGTCGCCAACATCAAGGGCGGGTGTGGCAAGACCACCATCGCCACGCACCTGGCCGCTGCCTACGCGCGGTCGGGTCACCCCACCGTGCTCGCCGACGTCGACCGTCAGCGCTCGTCGCTCGGCTGGCTGGAACGCCGGCCGGCCTCGGCGGCGCCGCTGGCCGGCATCGACTGGTCACGGGAATTCGACGAACCCCCGCGCGGCACCCGCCGCCTGGTCATCGACGCCCCGGCGGCGCTCAAGGCCAAGCAGATCGAGGAGCTGGTGCGCATGGCCGACATCGTCGTCCTGCCCGTGCTGCCCGGCGCCTTCGACGAGCAGGCGACCCAGCGCTTCCTGAAGAAGCTGGAGGAACTGAAGCCCATCGCCCGCAACAAGAAGGCGGTGGCGGTGGTCGGCAACCGCATGAAGGCGCGCACCAAAGCGTCGGAACGCCTGGACGCCTTCCTCGGCGGGCTGGGCCATGCGGTGGTGGCGCGCCTGCGCGACAGCCAGATCTACGCCGACACGGCCGCCGCCGGCCTCAGCCTCTTCGACCTGACCGGCAAGCGCGCCGCCGAGCACCGCGGCGACTGGGACGCCCTGCTGACCTACATCGACGAGAACGTGTGATGCCGGGTTCGGAACGTCCTGACGTCCGAACCCGGTAACGGCCGCGACGGCGGCCGCAGCCCGGTAGGGCCGAAGCCTGCGTGGCGTCTGAACGCAGCGGTCAGGATTGTCCTGACCGCGTATGATACGGCCTTCCCTCCCCGCCTCCCCCCGCGACCGACGGGGAGAGGACCGGACGGGAATCCTCACTGCCCCTCGTCGACCAGCCGGTCGTAGGCCGGCAACGTGAGGAACTCCGCCAGCGTGTCGCCGGTGGCCACGGTGCGGAACAGGGACGCCGCCGCGTCCCAGCGGCCGGCGTCGCCGGCGCCGGCTTTCCCGGCTGCCAGCGCGTCGGCGATGATGCCGTCGACCAGATCCATGGTCACCGGACGGCCGTCGTCCAGGACCGCGCCGTGGCGCAGCCACTGCCAGACCCGGGTGCGGCTGATCTCGGCGGCGGTCGTGTCTTCGATCCGGCCGAACAGGGACACGCGGGCGGTGCCGCGCAGCCACGCCTCGATGCTGCCGATGGCCAGGGCGACGTCCCGGCGCAGGCCGGCCTCGGTCTTCGGGCCGGCGGGGACCGCCAGCAGGTCGGCGGCGGTGACCGGCGCGGCGGGGGTCGTATCGCCGCCCGGGGTTCCGATGACGGGGATGTTGCGGCGGCGGGCGGTGCGCGCCGCCAGCCGGCAGCCGGCGGCCGCGACCGGCGTGGCCGCGGTGCCGGCGTCGCCGTCGGGCAGGACGAACGCCGGATCGTTGCGGAACATCCTGATCAGGCTGAAGAGGTGGTTGCGCGGCTCGCAGGCCAGACCGGCGGCGCGTTCGCGCAGCTCGTAGAGGATCTCGTCCATCTCCAGGGCGGCCGGCAGCGTCTCGATCACCACGGTGGCGCGGATGACGCCGTGGGGCAGGTGGAGATACTCCTCGGCGACGGTGAGCACCTCGTTCCACAGCCGGGCCTCGAAATGGCCTTCCAGCCCGGGCAGGCGGAGATAGGGGACATTGCCGTGGGCCACCAGCTCCCGCGCGTTGTGGAACAGGAACAGTCCGGCGTCGAACAGCGCGCCCGACACGGGCTCGCCCTCCATGCGCACGTGCCGTTCGTCCCGGTGCCAGCCGCGCGGCTGCACCGCAAGCACCGCCGTCGTCGCGTCGAGGGCATGCACCGTGCCGGTCGCCGGATCGGTGCGGCCGATGGTGCGGCGCACCGCGTCGCGCAGATTGATCTGGCCGTTCAGCAGGTTGGCCCACACCGGCACGGTGGCGTCGTCGAAATCGGCGACGAAGACGGCGGCGTCGGAGTTCAGCGCGCCGATCACCGCGGCGCGGTCGGTGGGGCCGGTGACCTCCACCCGGCGGCCCGGCAGCCCATGGGGCGGCGGCGTCACGGTCCAGTCCGCCTCGCGCACCGCGCGCGTCTCGGGCAGGACGTCCGGCCGCTCGCCCGCCTCGATCAGCGCCCGGCGCTTGTGCCGCACATCCAGCAGGCGCAGCCGCTCGGGTCCGAAGCGCCCCTCCAGTTCCGCCAGGAAAGCCATGGCCTCCGGCGTCAGGATCTGCTCCCAGCCCGGCTCCACGGGTCCCTGGACCTCAAGCCCGGAGATGATGGTCGCCATTCCGTGTCCCCCATTCTTGCCGGAACGTCGCAAACCGCGCGTCCCCTTTGGGCCGCGTATAGCACGACAGCCCGCACCGGCCAAAGGCGCGCCTTGACGCTGGGAGGGTCGCAGGGGTGGCGCTACTCCGCCCGGACCTTGCGCCGCGCGGCGGGCGGGCGGGCGAGGGGGTGGTTCTCCACCACCACGCGGCGCAGGCGGTCGGACACCACGTGGGTGTAGATCTGCGTGGTGGCGATGTCCGCGTGGCCCAGCATCTTCTGCACCGAGCGCAGGTCGGCGCCGTGGTCCAGCAGGTGGGTGGCGAAGGCGTGGCGCAGGACGTGGGGGCTGACCCGGTCGGGGTCGATGCCGGCCTCCACCGTCAGGTCCTTGAGGATCTGGGCGAAGCGCTGGCGCGTCAGGTGGCCGCCGGCGGAACTGCGCGACGGGAAGAGGAAACCGGCCTGCTTGCCCTCCCGCCCCGGGACCAGGAAGGCGGCGCGCAGGGGCAGATAGGCGGCGATGGCGCGCTGCGCCGGTTCCGACAGGGGCACCAGCCGCTCCCGGCCGCCCTTGCCGCGCACGATCAGGCCGCGGCCGTCGCGCAGGATGGCCGTCAGGGGCAGCCCCACCAGCTCCGACACGCGCAGGCCGGTGGCGTAGAGGATCTCCAGCAGGGCGACCAGCCGCATCCCCTCCGGCCCGCCGCGGCGGTGGGCCGTGTCGATCAACGCCTCCACCTCCGCCTCGCTGAGGATGCGGGGCAGCGGCCGGCCCTGGCGCGGGCTGTCGAGGGCGGAGGAGGGATCGTCGCCCCGCCGCCCCTCCGACACCAGGAACCGGAAGAACTGGCGCAGCGCCGACAGCCGGCGGGCCACGGTGCGCGGCGCCGGCGCCGTCCCCGAGCGCACGAGATGGTCGAGATAGGCGCGCAGATCCTCCGTTCCCGCCGCCTCCAGCGCGGCGCCGCGCCGGGCCAGCCACAGGGAGACGTCGGCCAGGTCGCGCCCGTAGGCCTCGCGCGTGTTCGCCGCGGCCCCCCGCTCGGCCATCAGCATGTCGAGGAAGGCGTCGACGTGCGGTGACAGGGGCAGCGGGCTGGGTTTGCGGGGTCTGCCCCGACGGGCCATGGCGCGGCTCCCCGGGGCTCAGCGCGCCGGCGGGGTCAGCCCGGCGTCAGCGCGGGAAGCGGTCATCCGGTATGACCTTTTCGACCGTCCGCGAGGGGGCCGGCATGTCCCAGGTGGCGAGCGCCGCCATGCCCCCGCCGACGACGAGGAGCAGCAGGATGAAGAAGACCGAGACGATCCGGCTCATGAAACCCGGTGAGTTGGAGGATGGGGAACGGTATCGGGAACGTGCCACGGCGTGTATCCGTACGGGTTGGGACAAGGACGCGCTTCGTGCTAAGACGCACTCACGACCGCGACTTCGGCCGCCAGCCGACGCCCGTATGGGGCTACCACTTTAGCCCGAGCGGTTCCCGCAACGCAACAGCGGTCGCGGGAAGGTCGTTCGTGTACAGGAGAATTGTGTGCCCAAGTCCGACCGTTCCGCAACCCTCACCGCCCGGGCACCCCGGGTGCCGCCGATCCTTCTGCCGAAGACCGTGGTTCTGGTGGGACTGATGGGGGCCGGCAAAAGCGCCATCGGCCGGCGTCTGGCGGCCCGGCTGGGCCTGCCGTTCCGCGACGCCGACACCGAGATCGAGAAGGCCGCGGGCTGCACCATCGAGGAGATCTTCGCCCGCGACGGCGAGGCGGCCTTCCGGGCCGGGGAGCGCAAGGTCATCGCCCGCCTGCTGACCGAGACGCCGGTGCACGTGCTGGCCACCGGCGGCGGCGCCTTCATGGACCCGGGGACGCGGGCACTGGTGCGCGAGCGCGGCGTCTCCGTGTGGCTGCGGGCCGAGCTGGAGGTGCTGCTGGCCCGCACGGGGCGCCGCGGCAACCGGCCGCTGCTCAAGCAGGGCAACCCGCGCGAGATCCTGGAACGGCTGATGACCCTGCGCTATCCCGTCTATGCCGAGGCGGATCTGACGGTGCAGAGTGACGAGAATCCACCCGAATACACGGTCGAGCGGGTCCTGGAGGCGCTGGAAGGGCATTTCGGCCACCCGCTGCGCGCAACCGGCCCCCTCCCGGAGGAGAAGAATCCATGATCGACACCGTGCGGGTCGCGCTCGGCGCCCGCAGTTACGACATTCTGGTGGGTGACGGTATTCTCGGCGCGTGCGGCCCGCGCATCGCCGCCATCACCGGTGACCGTGCCCCCGTCATCGTCACCGACGATACGGTGGCCGGCCTGCACCTGGAGACGCTGCGGCAGGCGCTGGCCGGGGCCGGTTCGGATGCCGGGGAGCCCATCATCCTGCCGGCCGGCGAGAAGACCAAGGACTTCGCCCACCTGGAACGCCTGATGGACGCCATCCTCGCCCGCCGGATCGAGCGGTCGGCCGTGCTGGTGGCGCTGGGCGGCGGGGTGATCGGCGACATCACCGGCTTTGCCGCCGCCATCGCCCTGCGCGGCATCGACTTCATCCAGGTGCCGACCACCCTGCTGTCGCAGGTCGACAGTTCGGTGGGAGGCAAGACCGGCATCAACACCGGCCACGGCAAGAACCTGGTGGGCGCCTTCCACCAGCCGCGCCTGGTCATCGCCGATACCGCCACCCTCGACACGCTGCCGCGGCGCGAGGTGCTGGCCGGCTACGCCGAGGTGGTGAAGTACGGGCTGATCCGCCTGCCCGAGTTCTTCGCGTGGCTGGAGGAGAACGGCGACCGGGTGGTGGCCGGCGACTCCGCGGCGCGCCGTCACGCCGTCACCGTGAGCTGCCGCGCCAAGGCCGACATCGTCGGCGCGGACGAGCGGGAAAGCGGCGAGCGCGCGCTGCTCAACCTCGGCCACACCTTCGGTCACGCGCTGGAGGCGGCCACCGGCTTCGGTGCCCGCCTGCTGCACGGCGAGGGGGTGGCCATCGGCATGGTGCTGGCCTTCGACCTGTCGGTGCGCCTGGGCCTGTGCCCGCCGGAGGACGCGGCGCGGGCGCGGCGCCATCTCGCGTCGGTCGGCCTGCCGGTCACCCCGGCGCAGGTCCCCGGCGTGGACTGGGACGTGGACGAACTGATCGGCCACATGGCCAAGGACAAGAAGGTGAAGGACGGCCGGATCACCTTCATCCTCGCCCGCGGCATCGGTCAGGCGTTCACCCGGCGCGACGTGCCCGCCGATGCGGTGCGGGCGTTGCTGGAGGAGGCGGTCCGCCGCTGAGCGGGGACCGGACCCACCATGGATCCAACCTTGTGGCTGTCGGTCGGCGCCATCGTCGTGCTGCTGGCCCTGTCGGGCTTCTTCTCCGGTTCCGAGACGGCGCTGACCGCCGCGTCGCGGCCGCGCATGCACCAGCTCGAACAGGAGGGCAACGCCCGCGCCGGCCTGGTCAACCGCCTGCGCGAGCGCAAGGAGCGGGTGATCGGTGCCATCCTGCTGGGCAACAACCTGGTCAACATCCTCGCCTCGGCGCTGGCCACCAGCGTGCTGATCAACCTGTTCGGCGACAGCGGGGTGGCCTACGCCACGCTGGGCATGACGGTGCTGGTGGTCGTGTTCTCCGAGGTGATGCCCAAGACCTACACGCTCAACCACGCCGACCGGTCGGCGCTGGCGGTGGCACGGCCGATCGCGGCGCTGGTCTGGCTGTTCGGCCCGGTGACCGCCGCGGTGGGCTGGATCGTCGCCGCCATGTTCCGCCTGTTCGGAGCCGACATCCGCCAGGTCGCGGTGGGCAGCTCAGCCGAGGAGCTGCGCGGTGCCATCGAACTGCACCGCGGCGAGGATTCGGCCGAGCAGGAGGACGAGGAGGTCCGCCACGAGCGGGCCATGCTCCGCTCGATCCTCGACCTGGCCGAGGTGGAGGTGAGCGAGATCATGACCCACCGGCGCAACGTGGTGATGATCGACGCCACGCTGCCGCCGGCGCGCATCGCCGACGAGGTGCTGGCCAGTCCGTTCACCCGCCTGCCCCTGTGGAAGGACGAGACCGACAACGTCATCGGCGTCCTGCACGCCAAGGCGCTGCTGCGCGAGGTGCGGGCGCGCGGCGGCAACCTGGACGAACTGGACGTCACCCAGATCGCCGCCCGGCCCTGGTTCATCCCCGACACCACCACGCTGTTCGATCAGCTCCAGGCGTTCCGCCAGCGGCGCGAGCACTTCGCCCTGGTGGTCGACGAGTACGGCAGCCTGATGGGCGTGGTGACGCTGGAAGACATCCTGGAGGAGATCGTCGGCGACATCTCCGACGAACTGGACGCCCGGGTCGCGGGCGTGCGGCCGCAGCCCAACGGCGCCTACATTATCGACGGTTGGGTCACTCTGCGCGACCTCAACCGCCAGTTCGAATGGCGCCTGCCCGACGACAAGGCGTCCACCATCGCCGGGCTGGTGCTCTACGAAGCCCGGCGCATCCCGCAGGTCGGGCAGGTCTTCACCTTCTACGGCTTCCGGTTCGAGATCCTGCGCCGCCAGCGCAACCAGATCACCGTTCTGCGGGTGACGCCGCCGCCGGAGCTGCGGCGGCCGTTCCCCAAGCCCCCGGCCCCGCAGCCGCCCGGCGCCGCACCGCCCGCGCCGGTGCCGCCGGCCGCTCCGTCTTCGGCATCATAGTCATTGACCATTATCATCCACCCCATTAATTGACGTTTGCGTCACTTAGTGGGGTGGATTGCGCCGCCGTCGGGTTGACCGGTGGGAGGGCTGAACCGATATTCGCTGTGCGCCGCAGCAAACGAAAGCACCGACATGCCGTTGACCGAATCGTCCCCGCGTGAGCCCATCCACACCCGCACCATCGTGCTGAACGGCTTCCGGCGGGCCGACGGGCTGTGGGACATCGAGGGCCACCTGACCGACGTGAAGGCCTACACGTTCCGCACGGAGGAGCGGGGACAACTGGAACCGGGCGATCCCGTGCACGACATGTGGCTGCGCCTGACGGTCGACGACAATCTGACGGTGCAGGCCATCGAGGCGGTCACCGACAAGAGTCCCTACGGTGCGTGCGGAGCCATCACCGACGCCTTTCAGTGCCTGGTCGGGCTCAGCGTCGCCAAGGGCTGGACGCGCGCGGTGCGGGAACGGCTGGGTGGCGTCCATGGCTGCACGCACCTGGTCGAACTGCTCGGGCCGATCGGCACCACCGCCTTCCAGACCATCTATCCGATCCTGGCGCGCGAGCGGGCGCGCAAGGCGCGGGAGGGGCAGGGAGGTCAGGACACGGCGCGGCAGCGTCCGGTGCTGCTCAACACCTGCCACATCTTCGCCAGCGACGGCGACGTGGTGCGCCGCCATTGGCCCGACCACTACACGGGCGACCGCACCGTCGATGCCGAAGCCGGGGCGGCGGACTGAAGACGAACGCCGGTTCCCGGTAGGGGTCTGTGTTTCGGCCAGCAGCGCCTCGAACTCCGGCCCGATGCCGCCGCCGAGGTCCGTGCGGATGGCGCCGGGCGTCACCCGCGTCGGCGCGCGGCCTGCATGACGGAGGCGCCGAAGGAACGGGTCATCACGGCGTCATCGCGCGGCGACCGGGTTTTCATGCTGAGCTCACTCTGCGCGCATACGCCGTGGGCGTCACGCCGACATGGCGGGCGAAGGCCACGCTGAAGGCGCTCGCCGAGCCATACCCCACGCGCTCGGCGATGTCCACGATGCCCCCTTCCCGTCGCCGCAGCAGGTCCTTTGCCAGGGCCATGCGCCAGTCGAGCACATAGTCCATCGGCGTCGTGCCCACGGTCCGTTTGAACCTGTCGAAGAATGCCGACCGGGAGAGCGCCGCTTCCTTCGCCAGTTGCGCGACCGTCCAGGGCCAGGTGGGACGCTCGTGGATCCGCCTCAGGGCAACGGCGACACGTTCGTCGCCAAGTCCTCGCAGCAGGCCCGGCGACCCTCCCGTCCCCGTCGTGGAGCGGAGTGCCTCGATGAGCAAAACCTCGAGCAGCCGGGCCAGAACGACGTCCCGAGCGGGCCGGTGCGTCCGCGATTCCTCATTCACCAGTTGCACCAGGGTGGTCAGCCTTCTTTCCCCGCGGATGTGGATGAGTTGCGGAAGAAGCGAGACCAGAAGGGCGGCGTCGGTCGAACCGAATGCGCAGTATCCGACGAGGTTGCGGACCTCCGGCCGGCGGTCTCCATGACCGAGCAGGAACGCGCCCGGGGCCAATTCGACCGGCACGGTGTCGTCGGCGTCCGGGGCCATCGGCTCCAGGCTCGACATAGAGAACTCGTACGCAGCGGGGATCAGGACGAAGTCATCCTTCTCCAGGGTGATGGGGTCGCTTCCGCGGACCGTCAGGCGGCATGAGCCGTCCAGGACCACGCAATAGAAGGGACGCCCGGCTTCCGAGCGGCTGACCCGCCACGGACCCGCCGCCTGAACGATCTTCGAGAAGGAGGCCCGTGGCTGCAGCAGGCCGACCACCTGTGCCAGGGGATCGCTCAATTCCGGACTCCTGAAAACGAATCATGGACCTACGATGGTAGGGGGTCCGGGCGTGACCGTCTATGGTTCGTTGATCAGTTCATCGACCGGAACATGCTCATGAAGACCATTCTCATCACCGGATGCTCGTCCGGGTTCGGCCTGGAAACGGCACGTTACTTCCTTGATCGCGACTGGACGGTCATCGCCACCATGCGCACACCGCGCGAGGACCTTCTGCCCCGCTCCGGGCGCCTGCGCATCGTCTCCCTGGATGTCGCGGATCCCGGCAGCATCCGCCGGGCCGTGGACGAGGCCGGGCCGATCGACGTCCTGGTCAACAATGCGGGGATTGGCCTGCTGGGCGCCCTGGAGGGCGTCCCGATGGAGGCGGCACGCAAGGTCTTCGAGACGAACACCTTCGGCACGATGGCGATGACGCAGGCGGTGCTGCCGCGGTTCCGCGAGCGGAGGTCCGGCGTGATCATCAACGTCACGTCCAGCGTCACCCTCAAGCCACTGCACCTGCTGTCGGTCTACACGGCCAGCAAGGCGGCGGTGAACGCTTTCACCGAATCCCTGACGCTGGAGTTGGAGCCTTTCGGCGTGCGTGCGCACCTGGTGCTTCCGGGGCGGGCGCCGGAGACGTCGTTCGGCGAAAGCGCCCGTTCCCGCATCCACATCCCCGAGCCGTATGCGCCTTTGGCGCAGAGCGTCTTCGCGGCATGGCAACAGTCCACCACGGTCACTCGGGCACTCGACGTCGCGGAGGCGGTGTGGCGCGCGGCAAACGATCCATCCTGTCCGATGCGCCTTGCAGCCGGCGCAGACGCCGTGGCGCTCGCTTCGCCTGCATGATTGAACCAAAGGCGAGGAATTGTGCGTTCCCCGCTTGGCGGTGAGAAAGAACCAAACTCGTTCAATTGCGCAACGGCAGCCTGAATTGTCCTGTCAATTGACCGTCGCCCCGGAAGACGCGCCGCAGCCGACCTTGGTGCGGGTGGCATGGCGCTGCCACAATGCTGGCCGGGCTTTTCTCACCATCGGCCGCAAAGGCCATCATGGGGCAAGCCCGACCTGAAGGCCGACCTCCTGCCGCTGAGCGAACCGGACATCCGCCACGTTTTGCCGGCCTCGCCGGCTTGCCGCCCCTCACCACCGACGCCGTGAGCGCGCGGCCCCGTTCAGATGTCCGCTGCCGACTCGCGCGCGGAGCTGCCGGGACCGCCCTTGCGGGGCGGATGCAGGCCACCGCCGCCCCGCGACTGCTGGCCGCTGTCGGCGGACGGCGGCGCGTCGTCGTCGTCGGGCTTCTTCAGGTCGAACGGCGTGCCGGTGAAGGGGTCGCCCTCGCCGTGGCGCGCGCTGACATGGCCGTCCTCGGTCGAGGCCCGGCGGAAATAGGCGGCGATGAAGACCCGCACCGCCGAGGTGAGCGTCACGTCGTTCTCGTCAGGGGCCAGCCCGCGCTGGCGGGCCTGCTCGTCGATCCGATCCTTGATGCGGGTGCACAGCTCGTTGATGGGGATGGCTTCCCGTTGGGCGATCTCCTCCAGCGCGTCCCACATGGACGGCTCCAGCCGCATGCTGGTGCGGTGGCCGCGGATCATGACGTTCTGACTGCGCAGGGGTTCGACCCCCAGCGGCAACGGAGTTTTCCGTTTTGGTCCTCGCTTCGCCATGGGCGGCCCCTTCTCCGCACAGACCGGCCGGCGACGGTCGTCACGCCGAGCACGACATTGGATGAATAATCCGCAATGTACCCAATAGTCCGGGAAATGCAACCCATGCTGCATAAAGACGCGCTGAAGTTTGCGCGATGAACGCGCGCTAGTTGCATGCATTTGTATGTCGACGGACAGTTGAGCCGCTGCCGCCGGTCGTCCGGGCTCGTCCTCAGGCGTCCTCACCCGGCGTGCGGGTGGTCAGGGCCAGGGCGTGCACCCGCTCCGCCAGTTCTTCGTTCAGCAGGGCGTAGACCATCCGCTGCCGTTCCACCCGCGGCTTGCCCTCGAAGGCGGCGGACACGACGGTGACATTGAAATGGGTCTCACCCTCCGGCCGGGCGCCGGCATGGCCGGCGTGGCGGCCGGACTCGTCGATGATCTCCAGGCGGGTCGGCGCGAGCCCTTCGGTGAGCTTGCGGTGCATGCGCTGGGCGTAGGTCATGGCTGGTTTCCGGTGCGGTGGCTACGGGCGGCGACCGCCCGCGATGATACGGGGTGTGGTCGGCCCGCCGGCCGGCCCCTGTCAAGACCGTTGTGCCCGCGCATCGCCGGTCGGCCGTGCTTGCCAGCGGCAGCGCGTCTCACCATACTTTGCCGATGCAACGAAACCGCGCCCGTTCGACCAGCCGTCTCTATGAGGAACCGCGCCGTCCGGCCCTGCGGATGTGCGAGCATCCCGGCTGCGCGCACGCGGGCGAGCACCGCGCACCCAAGGGGCGCGACCGTCTCAACGAATACTATTGGTTCTGTCTGGAGCATGTGCGCGCCTACAACGCGGCGTGGGACTATTACGCCGGCATGACCGCCGACCAGATCGAGGCGGAGCTGCGGCGCGACACCACCTGGCAGAGACCGAGCTGGCCGCTCGGCTACTGGCAGACCCAGGAGAAGTTCCTGCGCGATCGGGCGGTCCACGGGTTCGGATTCGAGTTCGCGCAGAACGCCGGGAACACCGGGTCGCAGGAGAACGGCCACCGTCACCGGGCGGTCCGCACGCCGGAGGAGGAAGCGCTGGCCCTGCTGGACCTGGCGCCGCCCATCGACTTCCCGCAGATCAAGGCGCGTTACCGCGAACTGGTGAAGATCCATCACCCCGACGCCAACGGCGGCGACCGCGATGCGGAAGAACGGCTGAAACAGATCAATCAGGCCTACAACACGCTGAAAGCCTGTTATGGTGTGTAGACCCTGACGAACGCGGGCCGCGGCGCCGCCGCCGGCCGGGATCGGACCACTCGCTGCAACGACAAGATCGCCTCATGCCATCTCAAGGAGCTTCCCAGGCCACGTCGGCCCTGTTCGACCACGTGCCGGACATCAAGGTTTCCGTTCGCCAGACCTTCGGCATCGATTCCGACATGGAGGTGCCGGCGTTCAGCCAGCGCACCGACCACGTCCCCGACGTCGACGACGCCTACCGGTTCGACCGCGACACCACGCTGGCCATCCTGGCCGGCTTCGCCTTCAACCGGCGCGTCATGGTCCAGGGCTATCACGGCACCGGCAAGTCGACGCACATCGAGCAGGTCGCCGCCCGCCTCAACTGGCCGTGCATCCGCGTCAACCTGGACAGCCACATCAGCCGCATCGACCTGATGGGCAAGGACGCCATCGTGCTGCGCGACGGCCTGCAGGTGACGGAGTACCGCGAGGGTATCCTGCCCTGGGCGCTCCAGCACGCCTGTGCCCTGGTCTTCGACGAATACGACGCCGGCCGCCCCGACGTCATGTTCGTCATCCAGCGCGTGCTGGAGGTGGAGGGCAAGCTCACCCTCCTCGACCAGAACCGGGTCATCCGGCCGCACCCGGCCTTCCGCCTGTTCGCCACGGCGAACACGGTCGGCCTGGGCGACACCACCGGCCTCTACCACGGCACGCAGCAGATCAACCAGGGCCAGATGGACCGCTGGAACATCGTTGCGACCCTGAACTACCTGCCGCACGACGCCGAGGTGGAGATCATCCGCGCCAAGGTGGCGTCCTACGACACGCCGGACAAGCGCCAGACGGTCAGCGCCATGGTGCGGCTGGCCGACATGACCCGCCAGGGCTTCGTCAACGGCGACATCTCCACCGTGATGAGCCCGCGCACGGTCATCACCTGGGCGGAGAACGCCACCATCTTCGGTGACGTCGCCTTCGCCTTCCGCATCACGTTCCTGAACAAGTGCGACGAGGTGGAGCGCCCGACGGTTGCCGAGTACTACCAGCGCTGCTTCGGTACCGAACTGCCGGAGACGGGGGTGGCGGTCAACCTGGTGTAGGGCGGGTCCGCGGGAGGTCGTCATGGGCTATATCGAGGTGGGACCGAACGGCGAGATCGCGTTGCCGAAGGAGGTCCGCGACAGGCTCGGCCTGAAGCCCGGCGACCGGGTCCGGATCGACGTGGCCGATGACGGCACCGCCATCGTCGCGCCGCGGCGGCGGCGGGCTGCCGACCTGTTCGGCTGCCTTCCCCGGCCCGACCGGCCCCTGTCGGTGCAGGAGATGGACGAGGCCATCGCCGGGGCGGCGGTCGAGCGGGCGAAGCGTGCATGATCGGCATCGACACCAACGTGCTGCTGCGCTTTCTGGTCAACGACGATCCGGTCCAGTCGGCGGCGGCGAAGTCCTTCGTCGACCGGTGCGCGGACACCGGCGACGAGATCTTTATCGGCCGCGTCGTCCTGTGCGAAGCCGTCTGGGTGCTTCTGCGGGCCTACCGCTATGACCGGACCCTGGTAGCCGGCATGATCGAAGCCCTTTTGAGCGCGGAAGGGTTCGATGTGGAGGATCACGCCGCCGTCGGTGAAGCGCTGGCGCTCTGGCGGTCCGGCGGAGCGGGCTTCGCCGATGCGCTGATCGGCTGCATCAACCGCCGTCATGGCTGCGCGACGACCGTAACCTTCGACCGGCAAGCCGCCCGGCTGGCTGATTTCCAGCATCTGACCTGAGTCCATACCGATGTCCGACCGCGAATCCCCGACCGAAGTGTTCAAGCGCTCCACCATCGCGACCGTCCGGGCGCTGGCCGGGCGGGATGACGTGCAGGTGGCCTTTTCGGCCGAGCCGCCGGGGGTGATCGGGGCGCGGGTGCGCGTGCCGGTGCCGGCGCGCGATCTCAACCCGCACGACGTCGCGGCGGTGCGCGGGGCGGCGGACGCGGTCGCATTGCGCCTGCGCCTGCACGACGCGACGGTGCACGCGCGGCGGATGCCGTTGAGCGACACCGCGCGCGCCGCCTTCGACGCCATGGAGCAGGCGCGCTGCGAGGCGCTGGGCGCGCGCGCCATGTCCGGGGTGGCCGGCAACCTGGCCGCGGCGCTGGACGAGCGCTATCGCAAGCAGGGCTTCGATCGGATGACCCAGCGCGACCAGGTGCCCCTGGCCGAGGTGCTGCGCCTGGTCGCCCGCGAGGCGATGACCGGGGCCGAGCCGCCGCCCACCGCCCGCCAGGCCGTCGACCTGTGGCGTCCGTGGCTGCGCAGCAAGCTGGGGCACGACCTGAGTGCGCTGGCCGAGACCATGGCCGACCAGGACTCCTACGCCCGCGCCGTCCGCTCTCTGCTGTCCGAACTGGACATGGAGGTCGGCCAGGAACCGGAAACCGAGGAGGAGCCGGAGGAACGGGACGACCGGGAGTCGGACGACAACGAGCAGCCCGCCAACGAGGGCCAGACCCGTGGCGAGGAGGAGGTGTCGAACCCGAGCGAATCGATGTCCTCGTCGGAGATGCAGGACAGCGGCGGCGGCGAAGGGGCCGAGGAGGGCGGCGAGGACGGCGAGGGTGAACTCGGCGAGGGCGAGGGGGCGGAGGAGCCCGCCGGCCCCGGCGTCCCCTGGCGCCCCGACCACACCCGGCGCAACGATGTCGACCCCAACGCCTACAAGGCGTTCACCACCCAGTTCGACGAAACCGTCGACGCCGCCGACCTGTGCGACCCCGACGAGATGGCGCGCCTGCGCCTGATGCTCGACCAGCAGCTCCAGCACCTCCAGGGGGTGATCTCAAAGCTGGCCAACCGGTTGCAGCGGCGCCTGCTGGCCAAGCAGCAGCGCGCCTGGGAGTTCGACCTGGAGGAGGGGCTGCTGGACGCCGCCCGTCTGTCGCGCATCGTCATCAACCCGGTCCTGCCCCTGTCGTACAAGCGCGAGAAGGAGATGGACTTCCGCGACACGGTGGTGTCGCTGCTGATCGACAACTCCGGCTCCATGCGCGGCCGCCCCATCTCCATCGCCGCCATGAGCGCCGACATCCTGGCCCGCACCCTGGAGCGCTGCGCGGTGAAGGTGGAGATCCTGGGCTTCACCACCCGCGCCTGGAAGGGCGGGCAGGCGCGCGAGCTGTGGCTGCAGCAGGGCAAGCCGGTCAACCCCGGCCGCCTCAACGACCTGCGCCACATCATCTACAAGTCGGCCGACCAGCCCTGGCGGCGGGCCCGCAAGAACCTGGGCCTGATGCTGCGCGAGGGCATCCTGAAGGAGAACATCGACGGCGAGGCGCTCCTGTGGGCGCACGACCGCCTGATCGCCCGGCCGGAGCAGCGGCGCATCCTGATGGTCATCTCCGACGGCGCGCCGGTGGACGACTCCACCCTGTCGGTCAATTCCGGCAACTACCTGGAACGCCACCTGCGCCACGCCATCGAATACATCGAGACCCGTTCCCCGGTGGAACTGGTGGCCATCGGCATCGGCCACGACGTGACGCGCTATTATCGGCGCGCCGTCACCATCGTCGACGCCGAGCAGCTCGGCGGGACCATGATGAACAAGCTGGCGGAGCTGTTCGACGAGGACGGGCGGGGACCGGGTCGGGGGCCGGGCGGCGGGCCCGGCCGGCGCCGCTAGGCCCGGCACCGCCGGTTATCCCGTCAGTTCGGCGAACAGGGTCGGCAGCCGCTCGGGCAGCCGCTCCACCCGGTCGACGATGGTGTAGCCGGCCGGGCCGAAGATGCGCTCCACATAGCGGTCGGCATAGGGGTCCAGCGTCAGGCAGAAGGCGTGGACGCCGCGGCTGCGCAGCTCCTCCACCGCCCTCTTGGCGTCGAGCCGCAGGTACTGCGGATCGCGCTCGTCGATGTCGGCGGGCTCGCCGTCGGTGACCAGCAGAACCAGCTTCCGGCGCTGCGGCCGGCGCAGCAGGTGGGTGGCGGCGTGGCGCAGGGCCGTGCCCATGCGGGTGGAGAAGCCGCCGCCCATGCCGGCCAGCCGCGCCTTGGCGTGGCGGTCGAGCCGGCCGTCGAAGTCCTTGAATCGCAGGTATTCCACGTCATGCCGCCCGCGGGAGCGGAAGCCGTGGATGGCGAACGGGTCGCCGATGGTGTCCACCGCCGAACCGACCAGCGCCGCCGCCTCGCGCGTCAGGTCGATGATCGTCCTGTCCGTCCCGCGCACCGGGTCCTTGGTCGATTCCGACAGGTCGAGCAGCACCAGCACGCTCAGGTCGCGCTGGCGCAGCACGTTGCGCATGGTGATGCGCGGGTCGTGATCCAGGCCGGCGCGCAGGCTCACCAGGGCGTCGACCGCGGCGTTCAGGTCGATCTCGTCGCCGTCCTCCAGCTTGCGCTGGCGCTGGACACCCTGCGGGCGCAGGCGGTCGACGATGTGGCGCAGGCGCTGCGTCACCGGCCGGTGGGCGGCGAGGATGGCGTCGATGGCGGCGGGATCGCCGATGGCCGGCCGGTGTTCGTAGACCGTGGCCCAGTCGGGGCGGAAGAGCTGAACCCGGTAATCCCACTCGTGGTAGGGGAAGGGATCGGACACCGGCGGCTTGCCTTCGCGCTCGTTGAACGTGGTACCGTCGTCGTCGTACAGCTCGCCGTCCAGCACCCAGATCTCCTGCGCGTCGTCGCCGGCGGTTTCCACCTCCACCTCGTTGATCATCTCCATCAGGGACACCCGCCTGCGGACCTGGCGCTGTTCTGGAAGCGGGTCCATCCCCGGCCGCCAGGCGAATGCCTCGGCGTTCCAGACGAAGCGGTTGTCATCGCGGTAGGGCAGGCGCAGGGAGTCCAGCACGCGCAGAGACGGCACCGCGCGGCGGCGCGACAGGCAGCGGTAGAGGTCGAGCCCCAGCTCCAGGGACAGCCCGGTGTCCAGCCGCCGCTCCCCGACGCCGGCGTGGAAGCGGGCGGCCAGGGCGTCGAGGTCGGCGTCGCCGGTGGGGCGGTCAGCGTCCAGCAGGTGCAGCGCCAGCCCCTCCAGCCACGCCACCGCCTCGTGCTCGGGCGCGCCGTCGGCGGGCTGCGTCATCAGCCGGCGCCACAGCGTGCGCAGCCCCGGCAGGTCGCCCGCCGCGCAGTGTTCGACGCGGGCATCCTCCATGAAGCCGACCAGGGTCCGTTGTGCCGGATTCAGGTCGCGCGCCGTGAGGGGGCCGGGCGTGTAGACGAGGTGGGCGGCCATGTGGGCGGCGATGGCGCGGAACAGGTCAGAGCCCGGCACGCCGTCGCGGTCGTCCACCGCGTCGGGCAGGTGCAGCACGATGCCATCCAGATAGGGCCGGAACTCGCTGCGGTCGGCCGCCGCCGGGCGCAGCCGGAAGTCGCGCCCCCACAGGGCGCGCAGGGTCGCCGACAGCCGCCGCTGGTGGTCGATGAACAGGATGCCCCGCCGCTCCTTGCGCAGCACGGCGCGGCTGTCGGGCGTTTCCAGCGCGAAATAAGCGAGCTGCGTCTTCACGTCGGTGCGGTGCGCGTCGGCCCCGAAGAAGGCCCAGCGCCGCAGCCCGCCGAGCGTCAGCTTGGACAGCAGCTCGTCCAGTCGTCCGAACATCGGCCGCAGCCCGCGCGGTGCCCGTGCCGCCATCTGGTGCAGGAACGCGATGTATCCCCGCAGCAGTTCGATGTCGCCCAGCCGCCGGGCCGCCGCCGGCAACGTGGCGAAGAACAGGCCGATCACCTCGCCCGAGGTCATGGACGCCAGCTTCAGGGCGGCGCCGACGCATTCGCCGATCGCCTCCTCGCCCACCTCGCGCGCCACCGGCGGCATCGCCTCCAGGTAGCAGGCGACCACGCCGTGGCCGCGGCCGAGGTCGCCCAGCGCGCGGGCCCCCTCCAGCCACGTCCGCACCCCGGCGGGCGTCATGGTGCGGGCCGCCTCGTGGAAGGCCGCTTCCAGGACGGGGTGGACCTCCGGCGCGATCCGCCCGAGGTGCTCGCGGTAGGAGTCCAGGCTGATGCTCATGACGGCCCTCCGGACGGTGCGGCGGTCAGGCGAAGAAGGTGGACACGGCGGCGTCCAGCGCGTCGCGCATGTCGGGATCGTCGGTCAGCGGGCGGACCAGCGCCAGGCGGCAGGCGTCGGGCGCCGGGATGCCGCGGGCGATCAGCGTGCCGGCGTAGACCAGCAGGCGGGTGGAGATACCCTCGTCCAGCCCGTGGCCCTTGAGATTGCGCGAGCGCGCGGCGATCTGCGTCAGCTTGTCGGCCAGGCCGCGGTCGACGCCGGCCTCGTGGGCGACGATCTCGGCTTCCACCTCCGGTGCCGGGTAGGTGAAGTCCATGGCGGCGAAGCGCTGCTTGGTGGACTGCTTCAGGTCCTTCATCAGCGACTGGTAGCCGGGGTTGTAGGAGATGACGAGCTGGAAGTCCGGGTGGGCCTCCACCAGCTCCCCCGTCTTGTCCAGGGGCAGGACGCGGCGGTGGTCGGTCAGCGGGTGGATGACCACGGTGGTGTCCTGGCGCGCCTCCACCACCTCGTCCAGGTAGCAGATGGCGCCGATGCGGGCGGCCCGGGTCAGCGGCCCGTCCTGCCAGCGGGTGCCGTCCTTGTCCAGCAGGAAGCGGCCGACCAGATCGGCGGCCGTCATGTCCTCGTTGCAGGCCACGGTGATCAGCGGTCGGCCCAGGGTCCACGCCATGTATTCGACGAAGCGGGACTTGCCGCAGCCGGTGGGGCCCTTCAGCATCATGGGCAGGCGGGCGTCGTAGGCGGCCTGGTACTGCTCCACCTCGCGGCCGGTGGGGCGGTAATAGGGCGCGGCCTTGATGCGATACTGTTCGGCGGCGCCGGCGATCGTCGTGTCGAGCATCGTTTCCTCCATCGGGGGCGCCCGGCCGGGACTTCCCCTCCGCGGGCGGGAGGGGAAGCCGGCGGTCCGCGGCGCCGCCTCTATTCGGTGCCGGCGCGGAAGACCACCATCTCCGCTCCCTTGGACTGCTTGACGTTGTCGTAGCCCACCAGGCGCACGTGGTGGCCGGGGTTGGCGCGGCGGCAGGTGTCGCATTCCGCCAGAATGGCGTCGACGTCGGTTTCGCCGAACATGGGCAGCTTCCACATGTACCAGTAATGCCCGGTGGCATGCTCCGGCTCGGAGTGTTCGATGGCCGGGTTCCAGCCCCTGGCGACGATGTACGCGACCTGGGCGCGGATCTCCTCCGGCGTCATCGGCGGCAGGTAGGAGAAGGTGCCGAACTTGCGGCTCGCCGGGTCGGACAGGCGCGACGGATAGTCCTGGATCTCGCTCATGGCTTCGTCCTCGTGATCGGGCGTTCGATGGAGGGGAGTCGGATCAGCGGTGCACGGTGTCGAGCTTGTCGACCGTCTCGAACTCGAACTTGATCTCCTTCCAGGTCTCCATGGCGATCTTCAGTTCCGGGCTCGACGCGGCGGCGCGGGTCAGGATGTCCTTGCCCTCGCGCTCCAGGTGCCGGCCCTCGTTGCGCGCCTGGACACAAGCTTCCAGTGCCACGCGGTTGGCGGCGGCGCCGGCGGCGTTGCCCCAGGGGTGGCCCAACGTGCCGCCGCCGAACTGCAGGACCGCGTCGTCGCCGAAGATCGCCACCAGGGCCGGCATGTGCCAGACGTGGATGCCGCCCGACGCCACGGGCATGACGCCCGGCATGTGGCCCCAGTCCTGGTCGAAGAAGATGCCGCGGTCGCGGTCGGCCCTGACGTAGCGGTCGCGCATCTGGTCGATCCAGCCGAGCGTGGCGGCGCGGTCGCCCTCCAGCTTGCCGACCACGGTGCCGGAGTGCAGGTGGTCACCGCCCAGCAGGCGCAGGATCTTGGCCAGCACGCGGAAGTTGATGCCGTGCCGCGGGCTGCGGTCGATGACGGCGTGCATGGCGCGGTGGACGTGCAGCAGCAGGCCGTTGTTGCGGCACCAGCGCGACAGCGACGCCTGCGCCGCCCAGCCCATCGTCAGGTAGTCGCTCATGATGATGGGGGAGCCGATCTCCTTGGCGAACTCGGCGCGTCGGTACATCTCCTCGATGTTCGGTGCGGTGACGTTCAGGTAGTGACCCTTGCGCTCACCGGTCTCGGCCTCGGCCTTCTTGATGGCCTCCTGGCAGAACAGGAAGCGGTCGCGCCAGCGCATGAAGGGCTGGGAATTGACGTTCTCGTCGTCCTTGGTGAAGTCCAGGCCGCCGCGCAGGCACTCGTAGACCGCGCGCCCGTAATTCTTGGCCGACAGGCCCAGCTTCGGCTTGATGGTGCAGCCCAGCAGCGGTCGCCCGTACTTGTCCAGCAGATCGCGCTCCACCTGGATGCCGTGGGGCGGGCCGTCGCAGGTGGTGACGAACCACAGGGGCATGCGCACGTCCTCCAGGCGCAGCGAGCGCACCGCCTTGAAGCCGAACACGTTGCCGACCAGCGAGGTGAACATGTTGACGACCGAGCCTTCCTCGAACAGGCCCATGGGGTAGGCCACGAAGGCGTAGAACGCCTCGTCGTCGCCGGGCACGTCCTCGATGGCGTAGGCGCGGCCCTTGTAGTAGTGGAGGTCCGTCAGCAGATCGGTCCACACGGTCGTCCAGGTGCCGGTGGAGGATTCCGCCGCCACCGCCGCCGCTGCCTCCTCGCGAGGGACGCCGGGCTGGGGCACGATCTTGAACACGGCCAGAACATCCGACTCCTTCGGCGTATAGGCCGGTTCCCAGTAGGTTTCCCGGTATTCCTTCACACCCGCTTGGTAGGTCTTGCCCATGTGGTTTCCTCCGGTGGTTCGACGGTGCGGTTGGCGCGCAACGGGTTTCTCCGGGAACCTTACGGGGGGCGATCAATAAACAGAACTTGATTGTATTTAAGGCGTTGATATACTCCTGTTTATGGAACGCTGGACCCTGCAACAATTCCGCATCTTCGAGGCGGTGGCCCGCCACCGCAGCTACACGCGCGCGGCGGAGGAACTGCACCTCACCCAGCCGGCGGTGCACATCCAGGTTCGCCGGCTGGAGGAGACGGTGGGCCTGCCGCTGTTCGAGACGGTGGGCCGGCGCATCGTGCCGACCCGCGCCGGCGAGGCGACGCTGGAGGCGGCGGCGGAGGTGCTGGGGCGCCTCAAGGCGCTGGGCGGCACCATCGCCGATCTGAAGGGCCGGGTCGGCGGACCGCTCCGGGTCGCGGTGGTCAACTCCGGGGAGTATTTCCTGCCCGCCGTGCTGGGGGAGTTCCTGCGCCGTCACCCGGAGGTGCAGCCCCAGCTCATCGTCACCAACCGCGCCCGCATCGTCGAGCGGCTGGCGGAGCGGCGCGACGATTTCGTCGTCATGGGCCGCACGCCCGAGGGCATGGACCTGGCGGCCCACCCCTTTATGGACAATCTGCTGGTGCCGGTGGCGGGCCCCGACCACCCGCTCGCCGCCCATCGGGCGCTGCCGCTGGAGACCCTGGCCGGCGAGCGGTTCCTGATGCGCGAGCCCGGCTCCGGCACCCGCGACGCGGTGGAACGCCTGATGGCCGAGCAGGGGCTGTCCGTGCGCACGACCATGGAACTGGGCTCCACCGAGGCGATCAAACGCGCCGTCATGGCCGGGCTGGGCGTGTCGGTGCTGTCGCTGTCCAGCCTGGAACCGGACCTGGAGGCCGGGCGCCTGACCCTGCTGCGCGTCGCCGGCTTCCCGCTGCGGCGCACCTGGTTCGCCGTGCACCACCGTGGCAAGCGGCTGGGGCCGACCGCCGACGCGTTCCTGGCGCTGCTGATGCAGGAGGGCGAAAGCGCGCGCCAGCGCAACAGCCGCCTGGCGCCCTGAACGGCCGTTGATCCGGATCAAGGTGCATCCCGCGGGTCGGCGTAGACTGGCCGGAGCGGGCACGGCGAAGGGAGGCGGCGATGGCACGGCTTCCGGTGTGGACACGGCTTCCGGTATGGGTCGGACTGGCGGTGCTGCTGGCGGCGGGGGCGGCGCAGGGGGCGGCCGACGGACCGGGCGACGCCGCGTACGGGCGCGGCCTTGCGATCGATCTGTGCGGCGAATGCCACAACGTGGCCCGGGATATCCTTCCGGAAGCGGAATGGCCGGCTCCCGACCTGGTGGAACGCATGCGCGATCCGGCGATGACGGAACTGGCGCTGCGCACCTATCTGCAGACCTCCCATCCCGTCATGCCCAACATCCGCCTGAGCCGGGAACAGACCGACGATCTCGTCGCCTATCTGCTGACCCTCAAGCAGCCGTCCCGGTAGCGTCACCCGGTGATGCGGCCGGGCAACGGACAAGCGGTGCAGACGCCATCCGGGGCGGGTCTTGCGTGACCGGTGGTCGTTCAACCGGGGCCGGGGGATGCCCTGGGTTGCACGACCGGACAAGGTGCGGCATCTTGCCCATTCAAAAACCGGTATAAAGAATACATGTTTACCGGTCCCATCCGTACCCGACCAACCGGAGACCCGCCCCATGGACACCCGGCCACCCCTGTCCCCGCGCGACATCGCCGCCGCCGAACGGGTCGCCGCCACCGGCATCGACGAAGCGATGATCGAGCGGCTGGTGCGCACCTTCTATGGCCGCATCCGCGACGATTCCCTCCTGGGGCCGGTGTTCGGCGCGGCCATCGCCGATTGGGAGCCGCATCTGCGCAAGATGATGGATTTCTGGTCGTCGGTCGCCCTGTACACCGAGCGTTACGACGGCCGTCCCATGCCCGCGCATGTGCGCCTGCCCATCGGGCCGGAGCATTTCGAGCGCTGGCTGGCCCTGTTCGCCGCGACCACGGCGGAGGTCTGCCCCCCGGCCGCCGCCGCGTTCTTCAACGATCGGGCCCGCACCATCGCCCGCAGCCTGCTGATGGGGGTCGAGTTCATGAAGGGTGGCGGCGCCGGCCCGGCGCGATGATGCGACATTTTGGGATGAAGACGAACCGTCCTGCGCACCATACCTTTTGCTGAGTGTGCAATCGCCCGGGGGCCGGGCTGCCGGGAGCGAACGGGGCATGACGTCATTCGGAACCGAACGGCGGTTCTCCGTCCTCCTGGTGGAGGATGATCCGGCCGACGCCGTCCTGGCGGAGCGCGCGCTGGCGCGGGGACCCGTCCCCTGCGATGTGCGCACGGTGCGCGACGGTGCCGCGGCGCTGGACGTCCTGCGCGGCCCGGACGCGCCGACGCGCCGGAGGGTGGGCGACGGCACCCGGCCCGACCTGGTGCTGCTCGACCTCGACGCGCCGGGGATGGACGGCAGCGCCCTGCTGGGCGCGCTGAAGGAGGATCCGGACCTGCGGAGCATCCCGGTGGTCGTCCTCACCGTCCCGGATGCGGCGCGGGACGTGGAGGGCTGCTACCGGCAGGGTGCCAACAGCTTCGTCACCAAGCCGGCGGACCCGGAGGCGTACGCGGCGCTGCTTCACACGCTCGAACGCTACTGGTTCGGCACCGTCCGGCTGCCCGGGTGAGCGGTGCGGGGGAGATGGCCCATGGCGGACGAAGGGAAGGGCACCGTGCCCGCGCGCGAGGGTGCCGCCGCCATCCGGGTGATGCTGGTGGAGGACGAACCGGGTGACGCCCGGCTCGTGGAGTACGTGCTGCGCCAGGCGCGTTCGGGCGCCTTCTTGGTGGAGCACACCGACCACCTCGGCGCCGCGATCGCGCACCTGTCCATGGAGCGTGCCGACGTGGTGCTGCTGGACCTGTCGCTGCCCGACAGCCACGGCGTGGCCACCGTCAAGCGGATGAAGGCGGCTTTCCCGTCGCTGCCCGTCATCGTGCTGACCGGGCTGGACGACACCGATGTCGCCGTCGCCGCCGTGGAGGCGGGGGCACAGGATTTCCTGGTCAAGGGCCAGGCGGACGGCCCGCTGATGCAGCGGGCGATCCGTTACGCCATATCCCGCCAGCGGCTGGAGGACGACCTGCGCGCGGCCAAGAGCACCGCCGAGGCGGCCAGCCGCGCCAAGTCGGACTTCCTGGCGACCATCAGCCACGAGATCCGCACCCCCATGAATGGCGTGCTGGGCACGCTGGAACTGCTTTCGGACGGCCTGCTCGATCCCGGCCAGCGCGAGCTTGCCGGGATCGCCCGTCAGTCGGCGGAAGGGCTGCTGCGGCTGCTCGACGACATCCTGGACTTCTCGCGCATGGAGGCGGGCAAGCTGAGCGTGGAGGCGATCGTCTGCGACCCCTGCGCGATTGCCGCTTCGGTGGTCCGGGCGCTGGCCCCGCACGCCGGCGACAAGGGGCTGGCCCTCACGCTCGACACCGACCCGACGGTGCCGCGGGCGGTCGTCACCGACCCGTCCCGGCTGCGTCAGATCCTGTTCAACCTGGTGGGGAACGCCGTCAAGTTCACCGCCGCCGGCGGTGTGACGGTGCGGGCACGCTCCGGTCCGCCGCTGCCGGACGGCCGGATGCGGCTGGAGTTCGAGGTGGAGGACACCGGCATCGGCATTCCCGCCGCGGCGCTCCCCACCCTGTTCGAGCGCTTCACCCAGGCGGACGGGTCCATCACCCGCCGCTACGGCGGGACCGGCCTGGGGTTGGCCATCTGCAAGCAGCTCTGCGAGATGCTGGGGGGTGCCATAACGGTCGACAGCACGCCCGGCCGCGGCAGCCGGTTCCGCTTTCACATCGTCTGCACCCCGGCCGATGCGGCGGCCGCCGACGCCGCGGACGGCATCACCGACGGCGCCTCGCCGCATTTGCCGCCGCTGTGCGTTCTGGCGGTCGACGACAACGCGATCAACCGCGACATCATTCGCCGCCTGCTGGAGCGCGACGGCCACACCGTCCTCACCGCGGCGGACGGCGACGAGGCGGTCCGGATGGCCGGCGCGGTGGACGTGGATCTGGTGCTGATGGACCTCCAGATGCCGGAAATGGACGGTCTGACCGCCACGCGGCTGATCCGCGCCCTGCCGGGCGGACGGGGTCGCGTGCCGGTGATCGCGCTGACCGCCCACGCCTCGCCCAACGCCCGGCCCGACTGCCGGGCGGCCGGGCTGGACGGGTTCGTGACCAAACCGGTGCGGCATGGCGTGCTGCTGGCCGAGATGGCGCGGGTGCTTGCCCCGTGCGGCGATCCGCCACCGCCGACCCCGGCCCCCGTTTGCGGTCCTGCTCCGGCAGAGGGGGATCTGCTGGATGCCGACCAGGTCGCGGCGGTGGCGGAGGTGTTCGGGCCGGACTGGCCGGCCACCGTCGACGCGTTCGGACGCGCGGCGCGTGAGCAGCTCGGTCTGATCCGCGCCGGCGCTGCCGGCGGCGGCGGGCATGCCGCCGCCGCCCACACCCTCAAGGGGGTGTGCCGGAACATGGGAGCCGGGCGTATGGGCGACGCCGCCTGCGTGATGGAACGGGCACCGGCCGCAGCCGTGCCCGACATGGCGGACGCGGTGGAGCGGCATCTGGAGGCCACGCTGGCGGCACTGCGGGAGTGGTCCACATGACCCCGGTGTTCGACGAAGCGGGCGCTGCCCGCACGATCAACGAGGCGGGCGTTGCCCGCACGATCAACGACGCGGGTGCAGCCCGCATGCCCCATGCACCCGGGTCCGGGATGCAGGGCGCGGTCACCACCGACCTGTCCGCGGCGATGGCGGACGCCCTCATCCTGGTCGTCGACGACGAGCCTCTGAACCGCACCATCATCGAAGCGCTGCTGCGCCGCAGCGGCTTCACCAACGTCGCGGCGGTCGGCGACGGCCGGGTGGCGCTGGCCTTCATCGAGGAGCGGCCGCCGGCCTGCGTGCTGCTGGACGTCATGATGCCGGGGCTGGACGGGATCGAGGTGTGCCGCCGCCTGCGCGCCGACCCCCGCTTTGCGCGCGTGCCCGTCATCGTCCAGACCGCCATGGCCGGGCGGGAGGACCGCCGGCGGGCGTTCAACGCCGGGGCGTCCGACGTGGTGGCCAAGCCCTACGATCCGATGGAGCTGGAGGCGCGGGTGCGGGTGCACCTGACACGGGCCCTGCTGTCGGAGGAATTGCTGGACTATCGCGCCCGCCTGGAGGGCGAACTGGCCGAGGCGCGCGGCCTGACCGAGGCGGTGCTGCCGCAGCCCGGCGCTTTGGCCGCGCTGGCCGCGTGCGGGGTGGCGTTCGGCCACCATCACCGCTCCTGTTCCGCCATCGGTGGGGACTATTGGCACGCCTGGTCGGCCGGGGACGGACTGGTGGCGCTGATGGTGGCCGACGTGTCCGGCCACGGCGTGTCGGCGGCGCTTCGGATGTTCGCGCTTCACGCCCTCATCATGCCGCCGCCGCCGTTCGCCGGCGATCCCGCGGCGTTCGCCGCCCACCTCGACCGGCGCCTGTACGGGCACGGCGGCAGCCGGGGCCTGTACGTGGCCGGATTCTGCGGGATCATCGACGTGCGCCGCCGTCGCTTCCGGTTCGTTCCCGCGGGTATGCGCGACGGCCTCATCCTGCATCGCGGGGGCGGACTCGACCGTCTCTGCCTGTCGGGCCTTCCGTTCGGCGTGCTCCCGGACGACGACCGGTCGGTCGGCGCGGTGGATCTGGCTCCCGGCGATACGCTGCTGTTCTACAGTGACGCCCTGGTGGAGTGCGAACCGGGCGACGGCCGCGAACCGCAGAGCGAGGAGGACCTGATCGCCTGGCTGACGCCCCTGCTGCCGGTGGCGCCGCCGGGTCCGCACCTGGCCCCCTGGCTGGCCGAACGGTTCCTTGCGGAATTCGGCCGGCTGGTCAACGACGACCTGCTTGTGGTCACGGCCGGCCTGACACCGGACTGACCTCGGTGGCATCGGCGAGGATGCCGCGGGTGACACCCGGCGCGGTTACGCCACGCCGGCCTCGGCGTAGGCGCGCCGCGCACCGTCGTGGAGCGCCACGGGTCCGTCGACCGGCGGGCGCAGCGACCGGGCGGTGACGGCCCGCAGGACCGGGTGGGCGGCGCGCAGCGCCTCGATTCCATTCAACAGGGACGCCACCGCCGCCGCCGCCGCGGCACCGGACAGGCCGGCATGGCAGGCCAGCAGCACCCGCGTGCCGACGGTGGGGACCGCCGGGGTGCCGGTGCCGTACATGCCCGCCGGGATCACCGCGGGCTCGAAGCCGGGCGCGTGGTTGCCGAAGGCGGCACGGTCGGCATCGGACAGCGCCAGCGGGCGGGCGCCGCAGCGGTCGACGACCCGGCCCACCGCCGGTGCGGGATGGCCGATCATCAGGGGAACCGCGTCGACCACCCCGGCGCACAGGGCGGCCAGCGACGACCGCGTGGTGTGTTCCCGCGTCTGGGTGAAGTCGCCGGGCGTCCAGCCGCGGCCGGCCATCAGCGCCGTCATGGCCGTGCGATGGCCGGAGCCGGGCGGCCCCAGCGCCACGGGGTGGCCGGGAAGCGCGTCCGGCGAACCGATCTCCGGGCGGGCGAGCAGCACGAAACTCTCCGCGTGCAGGGCGGCCAGCAGCCGCAGCTCCCCCCGGTGTGCGGCGTCGAGGGACCAGGCATCGTTGCTCTGGATGAGGCCGAGAGCGGTGCGCCGCCGCAGCAGCGCCGCGACGTTGGCGAAGGAGCCCGGCGAGCTCTGCGCCGCGGCGCGCAGGCCGTGGCCCTTGTAGCCGAGGTTGATCCGTTCGGCGATGGCGTTGCCGATGCGGAAGTAGACCCCGTCCACCTCCGCCGTGGCGATCGGCAGGAAGCCGCCGCGGCGCTCCGCCACGCAGGCGCCCGGCACCAGGACGGCGGCCGCCAGGACGGCGCGGCGGCTCAATCCTTCATGACGAGGCTTACCGTGCACAGGTCGCCCTCCTTGTGGGTGCGGACATCGTCGGCGGCGCGGCGCAGCAGGTAGCGGGCCAGTTCCAGCGCGCCGGCGGGATGCTCCAGGATCTCATCCTGCGACGGGCGGTCGTTGCGCGGTTCCAGCAGGGAGCCGGCGTAGCGGATCGACACGATGAACCGGAACTCGTCGAAGCGGGTGGCGATGGAGATCAGGCCGTCGGGCACCTTCACGTCCGGGAAGTGCCGGCCGAGGCGGACCGTGTCGTAGACCAGATCGTTGGCGATCAGCGTTTCCACCACCTCGCAGGTGGCGATGGTGGCGCGGGCCACCACTTCCGGCCGGGCCCCCCAGGCGGCACCCTGGCGGGCCATGAAATCGCCGACCTCGGTCATGTCCGCGTGGGCCGTCTCGACCAGCAGGCGGTTCTTGCGCCAGATGCCGATGCGGAAGATCAGGTTGAGCAGCACCGCCAGGCTGACCGCCAGCGCCATGGGCGAGCTGACCCAGGGGGCCAGCCAGTCGGGCACGTCGGCGAAGGCATCGGGGAAGACGTTGCGCGCCAGCCCGAAGGCCAGCCCGATGCCCAGCACGAACGCCTTGCGCGAATCGATCAGGCGCGAGGCGATCATCTGGATGCCGTTCACCACCAGCAGGCAGCCGCTGAACAGCAGGGCGGCCCCCACCACCGGCACCGGCATCACCAGCAGCACGGCCGTGACCTTGGGCAGGAAGGCCAGCGCGATCAGCAGTCCGCCGATGGCGAAGCCGATCACCCGGCTGGCCGCACCGGTGGCGGCCGACAGGCCGACGGCGCTGGACGTCGAGGACTGGCCCATGCCGCCGATCAGGGCGGACAGGGCGTTGGTGATCCCCTCCGCCAGCACGCCGCGGCCGATGGAGGTGAAGTCCGGCCGTTTCCAATCCGGATCGTTGACCTTCTGCGCGGCGGTGACGGCGCCCACGGTGTTGAGCGTCATCGCCAGCGCCGCGATCACGAACGGCACCAGCAGGGCCGCGTCGAAGGCCAGCCCCATGCTGCCGACCGGCGGCAGGCGGAAGGACGGCGCGTCGACGATGCGGGCGACGTCGTCGTGGGACACCATCCCCGCCAGGGAGGCGGCGGCATAGCCCACCACCACGCCGATCAGCGAGCAATAGAGGCGCAGCGGGGTGGCGCCCCACACGCTCAGCGACACCATGGCGGCCAGGGCGATGGCGGCGACCACCAGCCCCGGCCCCCGGTCTTCCGCCGGCAGGTCGACCCCCAGCACGTTGCGGGTGGCCAGGATCATCACCGACAGCCCGACCATCAGCACCACGAAGCCGGCGATCTCCGGCGGCAGCAGCGGCCGGATGCGGTGGACGATGCGCGACAGCCCCATGACCAGCAGCCCGGCCACCGCCGTCATGCCCAGCGCCAGCGGCAGCCCGCCGTGGGGCAGCGCCGCCATGGCCGGCGGCAGCAGGATGGTGGTGGTGGTGGTCGGGATCAGGAAACCCGATCCGATGCCGCCGCGCCGCAGCGATTGCAGGATCGAGCCGACGCCGCCGGCGACCATCGTCAGGGCGACGAAGCCGTCGGCGATGTCGGGCGGCAGATTGGCGGCGCGTGCCAGGGTCACCGCGACGATCAGGAAGATCGACACCAGGGCCAGGTGCTGGACCGCCATGGCCAGCGTCACCAGCGGCGGCGGGGTGTCGTCGACGCCGTAGATCAGGGTCTGGGGCTGTGCCGCCATGGGCTCCGCGTCGGTGCCGTGCCGTGGACCCGCCCTGTGAGGCGGCGGGAACTTAGGCTATACATGACGGCCGCTCGTTCGTCCACGGGACGGACGCTCACGGGAACCCGCGCCGGGAAGTGCCGATGAACCTGTTCGCCCGCATCTGGATCATGACGTCCGCCGCCATCGCGCTGACGGTGCTGACCTCCGTCGCCGCCTACGAGGTGATCATCAACCGGGCGGTGGCCGAGCACGGGCGGGCGGACATGCTGATGTACGCCCGGCTGGTCGCCCACGCGTTCGGAGCGGTCGACGACCCCACGCCCGAGGCGGTGGAGCGGCTGCTGGCATCGGGGCCGCTGATCGCCGTCACCCTGTTCGACCGCGATCTGAACGTGGTGCGCGCCGCCCGCGTGCCGGGGCTGGCCGACCATGAGCCGGAGCGGCGCATGGACCGTGCCCTGCTGACGCGGACCCTGGAGGAGGGCATCGGCGAGGCGGTGCGCGTGGGCGAGGCGCTCTACGTCGCCACCCCCGTGATCGATTCCCAGGGCGACCTGGAAGGCGTCCTGGCCATCGCCGTGCCCAACGAGCTGCACACGCTGGCCCCCGGCGAACGGCTGGGCTTCGCCGCCGCCATGGCGGTGGGCGTGCTGGCCATGGGGATGATCCCGGCGGCGGCGCTGGCGCGGCGCATCAGCCGGCCGATCGACACGCTGGTGCGGGTGTCGGAATCCCTGCGCGACGGCCAGGCGGACATCGATGCCCTGTCGCCGCTGGCCCACCGGCGCGACGAGTTCGGCCGGCTGGCCCGCGGCGTGCTGCTGCTGGCCCGCACCCTGAAGCTGACGGCCGAGCGTATGGACATCATGGTGGAGGAGCGTGTCCGCGCCCTGGCGGGTCCGCCCGCCACCGGATAGACGGGTCCGCCCGCCACCGGATAGGACGTGGCGGTTATTCCGCGTCGGGCTGGCGGTCGGGATCGGCGGCGGCAAAGGCGTCGAGGGCGCGCGCCGTCTGCGCGATGCGGCGGATGGCCGGGTAGGGGGCGAGGTCGACCGCGAATCGTTCGGCGTTGTAGACCTGCGGCACCAGCACCACGTCGGCCAGCGTCGGGGTGTCGCCGTGGCACAGCCGGCCGGTGCGCGGGTCGCCGGCCAGCATCGCCTCCACCGCCGCGAAGCCTTCGGACACCCAGTGCCGGTACCAGTCGTTGCGCGCGGCCTCGTCGAGGCCCAGGCGGTCGCGCAGGTGGTTGAGCACCCGCAGGTTGTTCAGCGGGTGGATCTCGCAGGCGATGGCCAGGGCGATCGCCCGCACCCGCGCCCGGTCGGCGGGGTCGGCGGGCAGCAGCGCCGGGTGGGGATGGCGCTCCTCCAGGTACTCGATGATGGCCAGGGATTGGGTGAGCACGGCGCCCTCGTCCTCCAGGGTGGGGACGAGCTTCTGCGGGTTGAGCGCGGTGTAGGCGGGGGCCGCCTGTTCACCCTTGCGCAGGTGGAGATACGCCGGTTCCGCCGTCAGCCCCTTGAGGTTGAGGGCGATGCGCACCCGATAGGCGGCCGACGACCGGAAATACCCGTGGAGCTTCATGGCGACCGTTTCCTCCTCTGCCCTGTTGCCGGGCCGATCCTAGACCGGCCGGCGGGCGGGGAAAACGGCGAAGGTCGGGCGGCCGCCTTATCCCACCTGCCGCTGCAAGGCCCGGCGGGTGTCCGGGTCGAGCACGGGAAGGCCGTCGCGCGCCTCCACCACGAAGGCGCCGGGATCGGCGAGCGTGCGCACCGCGAAGCCCGTCACCGCCGGCGGCGCGCCGGTGCCGAACGGGTCGGGACGGTCCTCGTAGATGGGGGTGAAGGTGCAGCCCCCCAGCAGGGCGCGCAGCATCAGCCGTTCGTCGGAGCGCGCGGCGCCGCCGTCGCCGGCGGTGGCGAAGACCAGCATCTCCACCTCCGAATCGACGGCCATGCCGCGCTCCAGCAGCACATTGACCATGGCGGTGGAGGTCACCACCGGGGCCGCCTTGCCGCGCCAGAAGAAGCGGCCGTCGTCCCAGCCGACGTCGGCGGCGCGGAACACGAAGTGGGGCTCCGACCCGCCGGTCGGGCCGCTGACCAGATAGTTCATCCGCAACAGGCCGTTCCAGGTGCCGGCCGGCACCAGGATACAGGAGATTGCGTTGCGCGTGAGGCGCAGATAGGTATCGTTGATGCCCGACGGCTCGAATTCGAACAACATGCTTTGCCTGCCTTCGCCGCAACCGGTGGGGAAACCGAACGCACGAGAACAGGTGTGGCGCGGCGGCGGCCGTGCAATCTGGCCATGCGTATGAGCCTCTTCGGGGGAGGCCGCCCTTCCAAACCGCCGGGGCGGGACCAATGTCTCATAGGGGGGCGCCCGACGGCATCGGCGTGACGACGGAGGACGCGCGTGAGCGGATCGGCACAACCGGACGACGCCCGGCCATCGGAACAACCGGGCCGGACCCGGCGCTGGCTGTACCTGGGCATCGGCTATGCCGCGGTGGGGCTGGGCGCCGTCGGCGTGGTGCTGCCGCTGCTGCCGACGACCCCGTTCCTGCTGGTGGCCGCCTGGGCCTTCGCCAAGGGCAGCCCGGCGATGGAACGCTGGCTGTACCGGCACCCCCGCTTCGGCCCCTTCCTGTGCGAATGGCGCGACCGCCGCGCCATTCCCCTGCGCGGCAAGGCGGCGGCCCTGATCGGGCTGGCGGTGAGCTGGACGCTGATCTACCGCTCCGCCGACGGCACCGCCGTACCGTTGGTGGCGGGCGCGGTGATGCTCGCCGTCGCCCTGTACGTCGCCACCCGGCCGCTGCCCGAGGCGGGGCGGTCCACGGGGTCTATCTGACGTACGGGAAGCCTATGACATGGCTGTTTCCCGCTTGGCGGACGCTGCGATGCAGCATAATGATCGGTTTCGATAACCGAACAGCCAGGAGGGACGCCATCCATGCTCCCCGTTGGAATGCGGGCCCGAAGTGCGGCCGCTCTTCCCGAATGCCGGCACTGCGGCCGGCCGGTGCGTCGCGGCGAAGCCCATTGGGCCGGTGATCCCGAGGGCCATGCCTGGCACTACGGCTGCGCCGAGGCGGCCGGGCTGACGCGGTCGTGGGGCCGGGTCAGCGGACCGGGCGGGACGCGAAGCGACGGGGCGGCGCGACCAGCCGGTCCTGGGCGGCGATGAGCTGCAGCTCCCGCGATCCGCGGTCCCGCGTCGTCTCGAACACCGCGAAGATGGCGGCGGCCGCCGCCTCCAGGGCCTGCGCGGGGTCGCCGGTGGTCAGCAGGTGGGCGAGGAACAGGGCGGCGGTGGCGTCGCCTGCACCGCTGGGCGGCGGGTCGAGGGGCAGGCGCGGCGTTTCCACCACCCGGGCGCCGTCGGGGCCGTCCACCAGCATCTCGATCCGGTCGGCGGGGACGGCCGCGTGGGTCAGGCTGGTGACCAGCACCAGGCGCGGGCCGCGCGCCCGCACCGCGGCGGTGGCGGCCAGTGCGTCCTCCAGCGTGACGATGGGCCGGTCGGCCAGGTATTCCAGCTCGAACTGGTTGGGGGTGATGACGTCGGCGGCCGGCACGGCGTGCGCCCTGATGAACTCCGGCAGGCCCGGCCGCACGAAGAAGCCGCGGCCGACGTCGCCCATCACCGGGTCGCAGCAGTAGAGCGCCCGCGGGTTGGCCGCCTTGACGCGCGCCGCGGTCTCCACGATCACCTGGCCGAGGCCGGCCTCGCCCATGTAGCCGGACAGGACGGCGTCGCAGCCCTCCAGCCCGCCGCGGGCGGCCACGCCGTCGACCACGTCGGCGATGTGCTCGGCGCTGAACACCTGGCCGGTCCACTGCCCGTAGCCGGTGTGGTTGGAGAACTGCACCGTGTTGACCGCCGTGACGTCGAAGCCCAGACGCTGGAGCGGGAACACCGCGGCGCGGTTGCCGACGTAGCCGTAGGCCACGTGCGACTGGATGGAGAGGACGCTTTTCATAGCCGCGAATGCTAGGCGATCCCCCGGCGCCCGTCCAGATGCCGGCGCGCTGCGGACACGTCGTCCGGGGCTGCACAGAACGCTGATGACAGCCGCCCCGCGCCGCGGGTAAGCAGGACGTCACCGCATTCGACCAGGACCGGGGAGTTCCGCCATGCCCGCCACCGTCCGCCCGCGCCGCAGCGTGCTGTACATGCCGGGGTCGAACGCCCGGGCGCTGGAAAAGGGGCGGACGCTGCCCGCCGACGGGCTGATCCTCGACCTGGAGGACGCGGTCGCCCCCGACGCCAAGGCGGCCGCCCGCGACACCATCCGCGCCGCCCTGGCCGCCGGCGGCTACGGCGGGCGGGAGCTGGTGGTGCGGGTCAACGGGCTGGCCTCCCCCTGGGGCTACGACGACCTGGTGATGGCCGCCACCAGCGGCGCCGACGCCGTGCTGCTGCCCAAGGTGGAGAGCGCCGACGCCGTGCGCCAGGCGGATGCGGTGCTGCGCGCCGCCGGGGCGCCGCAGACGCTGGCCGTCTGGTGCATGATGGAAACGCCGCTGGGCATGCTGAACGCCGCAGCCATCGCCGGCGCCCTGCCGCGCCCGGGGGCGCTGGTGATGGGGACGTCGGACCTGGCCAAGGACCTGCACGCCGCCCACACCCCCGACCGGCTGCCGATGATCACGGCGCTGGGGCTCTGCCTGCTGGCGGCGCGGGCGTACGGGCACGCCATCCTCGACGGGGTGCATCTGGACCTGGCCGACGACGCGGGATTCGCTGCGGCGTGCCGGCAGGGCCGGGAGCTGGGCTTCGACGGCAAGACGCTGATCCACCCGAAGACGATCGCCGCCTGCAACGCCGCCTTCGCGCCCGCCGCCGACGAGATCGAGTCGTGCCGGCGCATCATCGACGCCCACGCCGCCGCGGTGGCCGAGGGCAAGGGGGTGGTCGTGGTGGACGGCCGGCTGGTGGAAAACCTGCATGTGGAGAACGCCCGCCGCCTGGTCGCCCTGGCCGCGGCGATCGCGGCGCTGGAGAAGGACGCGTAACGGCGTAAGATCGTCTTTCCACCTGCCTGTCCCGATCACACCACGGCCCGCGCCATGACCGACCGCCTGTCCATCGCCCTTGCCCAGGTCAACCCGACCGTCGGCAACATCCCCGCCAACATCGACCGCATCCGTACCGCGCGGGCGGAGGCCGCCGCGCGCGGCGCCGACCTCGTGGTTTTTCCGGAGCTGGTGGTGTGCGGTTACCCGCCCGAAGACCTGGTGCTGAAGCCTTTCTTCCTCGACGCGGTCGAGGCGGCGGTGAACGGCCTTGCCGCCGAAACCGCCGACGGCGGTCCGGCCGTGCTGGCGGGGGCGCCGTGGCGCCAGGACGGGCGCGTCTACAACGCCGCCCTGCTGCTGGACGGCGGCGCCGTGGCGGCCGTGCGCTTCAAGCACGACTTGCCCAACTACGGCGTCTTCGACGAGAAGCGCGTGTTCGCCGCCGGGCCGCTGCCGGGGCCGATGAACGTGCGCGGCGTGCGCCTGGGCGTCATGGTCTGCGAGGACATGTGGACCCCCGATGCCGCCGAGACGCTGGCGGAGACCGGGGCGGAGATCCTGGTGGTGCCCAACGGCAGTCCCTTCGAGACGGACAAGCACGACCGCCGCCTGTCGCTGGCCGTCGCCCGCGTCACCGAGACCGGGCTGCCGCTCCTGTACGTCAACCAGGTGGGCGGCCAGGACGAGCTGGTGTTCGACGGCACCTCCTTCGCGCTGGGGGCCGACCGGGCGCTGCGGGCGCAGGCGCCGGGCTTCGTGGAACACCTGCTGCTCACCCGCTGGGAGCGCGGCGACGACGACGTCTGGCACTGCGCCGAGGGCGAAATCGAGGCGCCGGTGGAGGGCGAGGAGGCGGTCTACCGCGCCCTGGTGCTGGGGCTGCGCGACTACGTCAACAAGAACCGCTTCCCCGGCGTGCTGCTGGGCCTGTCGGGCGGCGTCGATTCGGCCCTGTCGGCCGCCATTGCGGTGGATGCGCTGGGGGCGGAGCGGGTGCACTGCGTGATGATGCCCTCGCCCTACACCTCGCGGGAGAGCCTGGACGACGCGGCGGAGTGTGCGGAACTGCTGGGCTGCCGCCTCGACACCGTGTCCATCGAGCCGGCCATGACGGCGTTCGAGCGCATGCTCACCCCCGCCTTCGCCGGCCGCGACCCCGACATCACGGAAGAGAACATCCAGTCCCGCTCCCGCGGGCTGACGCTGATGGCCCTGTCCAACAAGTTCGGCGCCATGGTCCTGTCGACCGGCAACAAGTCGGAGGTGTCGGTCGGCTACGCCACCCTCTACGGCGACATGTGCGGCGGCTTCAACGCCCTGAAGGACGTCTACAAGACCACCGTCTACGCCCTGTCACGCTGGCGCAACGACCACCTGCCCGACGACGTCCGCGGCCCCGCCGGCCGCGTCGTGCCCGAGCGCGTGCTGACCAAGGCCCCCACGGCCGAGCTGAAGCCCGGCCAGAAGGACCAGGACACCCTGCCGCCCTACGAGGAGCTGGACGACATCCTCCACTGCCTGGTGGAGCTGGACCTGGGCATCCCCGACATCGTCGCCCGCGGCCACGCGCCGGAGACGGTGAACAAGGTGTGGCGCATGCTGCACCTGTCGGAATACAAGCGCCGCCAGGCCGCCCCCGGCGTCAAGATCACCCGCCGCATCTTCAACCGCGACCGCCGCTACCCCATCACCAATGGTTTCACGTCCGTGGTGTGATGGGAGGTGCCTGATTAGGCGGTCCTTAACCCGCCGGCGCTGTGATGGGAGTCACGGACACTCCAGCGCACGGGACCGACGTTGAACGGCAAGGCGACACCGGCGCGACCGCGGCCTCCGGCCACGCTCGCCATCACGCGCGGCACGGCCGCCGATGCCGGAGGTGTGGCCGCCGAGGAGATGGGCTACCTGTTCGCCGACGGCACGGCCTCCCCGCCGGCCGTTCCCGCCGCCGTTCCGCTGGCTGCGCACGCGGTGGGCGACGCCCTGGCGCAGAGCCGGCTGGACGGCTGGGGCCGCGACGGTGTGCGCGCGATGCTGGCCCGCAAGCTGTGCCGGCTGCTGCCCGGCCTGCCGCCGGACCGGCGCGAGACGGTGACCGACGTCGCCTGCCGGGCGCTGGAGCAGTTGGCCCGCGACCACGCCACGCAGGTCCGCGCGGCGCTGGCCTCCGCCATCACCGACGTTGCCTGCGCCCCGCCCGCCGTGGTGCGGCGCCTGGCGGCGGACGTGGAGCGTTGCGTTGCCGAACCGATCCTGCACGGCTGCGCCACCCTTACCGACGACGACCTGCTGGCCGTCATCGCCACCCGGCCGGAGACGTGGCGGCTGGCCGCCATCGCGCGCCGCGACCGGGTCGGCGCCCCGGTTGCCGACGCCATCGTGGCGACGGGCGACACGGCGGCGACCGGCGTGCTGCTGGACAACGACGGTGCCGAGATCCCCGAACCGACGCTGGAGCGTCTGGTGGCCGACGCGGCGCGGCAGCGCGCCTGGCAAGCCGGCCTGGCCCGCCGGGCCGCTTTGCCGGCACGCCTGGCGGTGCGGCTGGCCGGCTTCGTCGACCGTTTGGTGGTGGACCTGCTGCGGACGCGCCGCGACTTCGATGACACGACCGTGGCGGAGATCGCCGCCACCGTGCGCCGGCGCGTCGACTGGGTGGCCGGCCGCGACCCGGAGGAGGGCGGGGAGCGCCGGGCGCTGCGCCTGCACCGCACCGGCCGGCTGGACGAGGCGGCGCTGGGCGATGCCCTGTCGTGGAACGAGCGGGATTTCGTGCGCGCCGCCCTGGCGCTGGCCGCCGCCGCCCCGCCGGCGGCGGTGGACGCGATCCTGGGCTCGGGTGACGGGAGGGCGGTAACCGCCCTGGTGTGGCGGGCCGGTTTCGGCATGCGTTGCGCCATGCAGGTCCAGTCCCGCGCCGCCGGCCTGCCGCCGCCGGCCATGCTGAACGCCCGCCGCGGCACCGACTTTCCCCTGATGCCCACGGAAATGGAACGCCTGCTGGCCCGCTACGGCGTGGGGTAGGGAGGCGCGGCTCCACCCGTGGCACCTTGCCCCCACCGTCCCAACCTTCGTCGGGCCCCTTCCTCCCCCGCCGGAGGCGGGGGAAGAGAATGCGGGCGCTTACCAGACCCGTTCGCGGGACATGTCGCGCAGTTCCGGCGGGGTGACGATGGGTTCGTTGTTGGTGTTGGTGAAGCTGATCACCGGCGTCCGGCGCACCGCCAGGCAGGCGTCGCGCTTGGCGGTGAGGGTCGCGTCGTCCGTCGCGCTGTGGCCGAACAGGTCGGCGATCCAGCCGGTGGAGCGCCGGGATTCCGGAATCTCCACATAGACGAAATTCATCAGCGGCCGGCAGTGGTCATCCGCCAGCGGCGCGGCCGCGTCGGTGACGGGAGCCTCGCGCAGGGCCGTCAGATAGTCCTGCACCGTCTGGGCCCGCGCGCCGGCGGACGCCGCCGTGCCGAGGGCCAGGGCGGCGGTGATCGTCAAGGTTGCCAGGGCGAAACGCCGCATTGTCCACTCTCCCGCAATCGTCTCTGTTTGTTGTGCGAACAAAGGCTTGCGCGGGGTTCGCCGGTTTACCGGAATCGGTCGCGGTTCCGGTTTCGTGCGCCCCGTTGCGCTTGCCCTCCGTTTGGATTCGCGCTACGAACCCGCCACGAATTCTAAGGGCGCTGGACCCCTAAGAAAAGAAAATCCACCCGGTTCGTCCCCCGCGGAATGGGGGGTGCTCAATCTCAGGGAACGCTCCATGGCACGCAACAAGATCGCTCTCGTCGGCGCCGGCCAGATCGGCGGCACGCTGGCTCTGCTGGCCGGCCTCAAGGAACTGGGCGACGTCGTCCTGTTCGACATCGCCGAAGGCATGCCGGACGGCAAGGCGCTCGACCTCGCCGAGACCGCACCGGTCGAGGGCTTCAACGCCACGCTCAGCGGCGGCAGCGACTACTCGATCATCGAGGGCGCCGACGTCGTGATCGTGACCGCCGGCGTGCCGCGCAAGCCCGGCATGAGCCGCGACGACCTGATCGGCATCAACACCGGCGTCTGCCAGACCGTCGGCGAAGCGATCAAGAAGCACTGCCCCAACGCCTTCGTCATCGTCATCACCAACCCGCTCGACGTCATGGTGTGGGTGCTCCAGCAGGCGTCCGGCCTGCCGCCGGAGAAGGTGGTCGGCATGGCCGGCGTGCTGGACTCGGCCCGCTTCCGCTACTTCCTGGCCGACGAGTTCAACGTGTCGGTGGAGGACGTCACCGCCTTCGTGCTGGGCGGCCACGGCGACACCATGGTCCCGCTGGTCCGCTACTCCACCGTCGCCGGCATCCCGCTGCCCGACCTGGTGAAGATGGGCTGGACCACCCAGGAGAAGCTGGACGCCATCGTGCAGCGCACCCGTGACGGCGGTGCGGAGATCGTGAAGCTGCTGAAGACCGGCTCGGCCTTCTACGCCCCGGCCGCCTCGGCGATCCAGATGGCCGAGAGCTACCTGAAGGACCAGCGCCGCCTGCTGCCCTGCGCCGCCTACCTGACCGGCCAGTACGGCGTGAACGACCTCTACGTGGGCGTCCCCGTCATCATCGGCGAGAACGGCGTCGAGAAGATCGTCGAGATCGAGATGAACGCCGAGGAAAAGGCGATGTTCGACCACTCGGTCGACGCGGTGAAGCAGCTCGTCGCCGTGGTGAAGAAGCAGCAAGCCGAGAAGGCCGCCTCTTAAGGCGGCCTTTTTGCCGAACGGGGCCCGCCGGGCGCCGCAGGGGACGGACGGTTGAACGCTCCGCCCCAGGTGGTAAAGTACCGCGGGCCTCCTGCCGGAGGGCGTAAGCCCTCCGGTCGAGGCTCCGAGCCGTCCGACGCGCTTGCCTTACGTCCGCCCATCGTCAGCCGACCAAAAAAACAGATGGACGCCCGATGAACATCCATGAGTACCAGGCCAAAGGCCTGCTGAAGAAGTACGGCGTCGCGGTGCCCCGCGGCGGCGTCGCCTACACCCCCCAGGAAGCCGAGGCCGTCGCCCGCGATCTGGGCGGGCCGGTGTGGGTCGTCAAGTCGCAGATCCACGCCGGTGGCCGCGGCGCCGGCCGCTTCACCGACAACCCCCAGGGCAAGGGCGGCGTCCGCGTCGTCAAGTCGGTCGAGGAGGTCGGCACCAACGCCGGCGAGATGCTGGGCCACGTGCTGGTCACCAAGCAGACCGGCCCCGAGGGCAAGGAAGTCAAGCGCATCTACGTCGAGGAAGGCGCCGACATCCGCCGTGAGCTGTACCTCGGCATGCTGGTCGATCGCGCGTCGGGCCGCGTCACCATCATCGCCTCCACCGAGGGCGGCATGGAGATCGAGGAGGTCGCGGCAACGCACCCCGAGAAGATCCTGAAGGTCGCCATCGACCCCGTCACCGGCATCCAGGGGTACCACTGCCGCAAGGTCGCCTTCGGGCTCGGCCTGGAAGGCAAGCAGGTCGGCGCCGCCACCAAGTTCCTGATGGCCATGTACCAGGCCTTCGTCGAGCTGGACTGCTCCATCGTCGAGATCAACCCGCTGATCGTCACCGGCTCGGGTGAGGTTCTGGCGCTCGACGCCAAGATGAACTTCGACGACAACGCGCTCTTCCGCCACAAGGACGTAGAGGAGCTGCGCGACGAGGCCGAGGAGGATCCGGCGGAGATCGAGGCCGCGAAGCACAGCCTCAACTACGTCAAGCTGGACGGCAACATCGGCTGCATGGTCAACGGCGCCGGCCTGGCGATGGCGACCATGGACATCATCAAGCTCTATGGCGGCGAGCCGGCGAACTTCCTGGACGTCGGCGGCGGCGCCACCAAGGAGCGCGTCACCGCGGCCTTCAAGCTGATCCTGTCCGACGCCAACGTCGAGGGCATCCTCGTCAACATCTTCGGCGGCATCATGCGCTGCGACGTCATCGCCGAGGGCGTGGTGGCGGCGGCCCGCGAGGTGCACCTGCACGTTCCGCTGGTCGTCCGCCTGGAAGGCACGAACGTGGATCTGGGCAAGAAGATCCTGTCCGAGTCCGGCCTGCCCATCCTGTCGGCCGACAACCTGGCCGACGCCGCGGAAAAGGTCGTCAAGGCCGTGAAGGAGGCCAAGTAAGATGGCTGTTCTCGTCGATTCCAACACGAAGGTCATCTGCCAGGGCTTCACCGGCGCCCAGGGCACCTTCCATTCCGAGCAGGCGATCGCCTACGGCACCAAGATGGTCGGCGGCGTGACCCCCGGTAAGGGCGGCACCACCCACCTCGACCTGCCGGTGTTCGACACCGTGGCCGACGCGGTGGAGAAGACCGGCGCCAATGCGTCGGTGATCTACGTGCCGCCGCCGTTCGCCGCCGACGCCATCCTGGAGGCGATCGACGCCGAAATTCCCCTGGTGGTCTGCATCACCGAGGGCATTCCCGTGCTCGACATGGTGCGCGTGAAGCGCGCGCTGGCCAACTCCTCGACCCGCCTGATCGGCCCGAACTGCCCCGGCATCATCACGCCGGACGAGTGCAAGATCGGCATCATGCCCGGCCACATCCACCGCCGCGGCAAGATCGGCATCGTCTCGCGCTCCGGCACGCTGACCTACGAGGCGGTGGCCCAGACCACGGCGGCCGGCCTCGGCCAGACCACCTGCATCGGCATCGGCGGCGACCCGGTCAACGGCACCAACTTCGTGGACAGCCTGGAGCTGTTCCTGAAGGACCCGGAGACCGAGGGCATCATCATGATCGGCGAGATCGGCGGCGACGCCGAGGTCAAGGGCGCGGAGTTCCTGCGCGACTCCGGGACCACCAAGCCGGTCGTCGGCTTCATCGCCGGCCGCACCGCCCCTCCGGGCCGCCGCATGGGCCATGCCGGCGCGGTGATCTCGGGCGGCAACGACACCGCCGACTTCAAGATCGACTTCATGAAGTCGGTTGGCATCCACGTCGCCGACAGCCCGGCGAGCCTCGGCTCGACCATGGTCAAGGCGATGCAGGGCTGATCCGGTGTGCCGGGGGGAGCGCGCTCCCCCCGCATTCCCGTCAGCCTCGGGACCCCCGGCTTCCCTTCGCGGAGACCGGGGTCTTTGCATGAGCAAGGGGACCCCCGAAGGCCCCCGTGAGAACAACCACGGACACTAGGGAACGGGCGGCACACGCCCGCGGCGAAGACCATGTCGGTGAATCTGGAGAAGTCCTCGTTCCTGTTCGGCTCGAACGCCAACTACGTCGCCGAGCTGTATGCCCGCTTCCTGCAGGAGCCCAACTCGGTGGACCCGAGCTGGAGCGGCTTCTTCAAGGAACTGGACGACGACACCCGTGCGGTGCTCGACGAGTTGCGCGGCGCCTCCTGGACGCTGCGTGACGGTGCGGGTGGCAACGGCGCCACCGACGAGGTGGCCGCATCCCTGGCCGGTCCGTCGGCGGCCCCCATCGTGGCCCACACCCGCGAGGTGTTCGGCGGCATCAGCCACGACCAGCTCCGCCAGGCCCTGCTGGACAGCATCCGCGCCCTGATGCTGATCCGCGTCTACCGCGTGCGCGGCCACATGAACGCCCGCTTCGACCCGCTGGGCCTGGAGAAGCGCCAGCCGCACCCCGAACTGGACCCGGCGACCTACGGCTTCGGCCCCAACGATTACGACCGCCCGATCTTCCTGAACTACTCGCTGGGTCTGGAGAGTGCCACGCTGCGCCAGATCATGGATCTGCTGCAGAAGACCTACTGCGGCACCATCGGCGTGGAATTCATGCACATCCAGGATCCCGACCAGAAGGCGTGGATCCAGGAGCGCATCGAAGGGGGCCGCAACCACACCGACTTCACCGTCAACGGCAAGCGCGCCATCCTGGAACGTCTCACGGCCGCCGAGTGCTTCGAGAAGTTCCTGCAGATGAAGTACACCGGCACCAAGCGCTTCGGCCTGGAAGGCGGCGAGTCGCTGGTCCCGGCACTGGAGCAGATCCTCAAGCGCGGCGGCCAGCTCGGCCTGAAGGAAGTGGCGCTGGGCATGGCGCACCGCGGCCGGCTCAACGTGCTCGGCAACTTCATGGGCAAGCGCTTCGCCGCCATCTTCTCGGAGTTCCAGGGGAACCCCTCGGCGCCGGAGAACGTGCAGGGCTCGGGGGACGTGAAGTACCACCTGGGCACTTCGTCGGACCGTGACTTCAACGGCAACGTCGTCCACCTGTCGCTGACCGCCAACCCCTCGCACCTGGAATGGGTCAACCCCGTCGTGCTGGGCAAGGTGCGCGCCAAGCAGATGCAGCGCCGTGACGACGACCGCGAGCAGGTCTGCGGCCTGCTGCTGCACGGCGACGCCGCCTTCGCCGGCCAGGGCATCGTGGCCGAGACGCTGGGCCTGTCGGAGCTGCGCGGCTACCGCACCGGCGGCACCATCCACTTCATCATCAACAACCAGATCGGCTTCACCACCAACCCGCACTTCTCGCGCTCGGGCATCTACTGCTCCGACATGGCGAAGATCGTGCAGGCGCCGATCTTCCACGTGAACGGCGATGACCCCGAGGCGGTGGTCCACGTCAGCCGCATCGCCATCGAGTTCCGCCAGCGCTTCAAGAAGGACGTGGTGGTCGACATGGTGTGCTACCGCCGCCACGGCCACAACGAGGGTGACGAGCCCGGCTTCACCCAGCCGATCATGTACAAGGTGATCCGTTCCCACCCGACGACGCGGGAGCTGTACGCCCGCCAGCTCGTGGCGGAGAACGTCATCACAGAGGCCGAGGGCGATCAGATCGTCCAGGACTTCATGAAGAAGCTGGAGGAGGAGTTCGAGGCGTCCAACTCCTTCAAGCCCAACAAGGCCGACTGGCTGGAAGGCAAGTGGGTGGGCCTGGAAGGGTCCAAGTCCGACGAGGACTTCCGCGGCAAGACCGACGTGCCGATGGAGCTGCTGAAGGAGGTCGGGCGCAAGCTGTGCGACGTGCCCGACGGCTTCAACATCAATTCCAAGATCGCCCGCCAGCTCGATGCCAAGCGCAAGGCCATCGAGGCCGGCGAGCCCATCGACTGGGCGACCGCCGAGGCGCTGGCCTACGGCACGCTGCTGGTCGAGGGGACGCCTGTCCGCCTGTCCGGCCAGGACTCGGGCCGCGGCACCTTCTCGCACCGCCACGCCGTGGTCTATGACCAGGTGAACGAGGACAAGTACGTCGCGTTGAACCACCTGCGCCCCGGCCAGGCGCCGTTCGAAGTGCACGACAGCCCGCTGTCGGAAGCCGCCGTGCTGGGCTTCGAATACGGCTACGCCCTGGCCGAGCCGCACGCGCTGGTGCTGTGGGAGGCGCAGTTCGGCGACTTCGCCAACACCGCCCAGACCATCATCGACCAGTTCATCAGCTCCGGCGAGTCCAAGTGGCTGCGCATGTGCGGCCTGGTCATGCTGCTGCCCCACGGCTACGAGGGGCAGGGGCCGGAGCACTCGTCGGCGCGCCCCGAGCGCTTCCTCCAGATGTGCGCCGAGGACAACTGGCAGATCTGCAACGTCACCACTCCGGCCAACCTGTTCCACGTGTTCCGCCGCCAGGTCCGCCGCCAGGTCCGCAAGCCGCTGGTGCTCCTGACGCCGAAGTCGCTGCTGCGCCACAAGCTGTGCGTCTCGACCCTGGCCGAGATGGCGGAGGGCTCCTCCTTCCACCGGGTGCTGGGCGAGACCGCGACCGACATGGTGCCGGCCGACAAGGTCCGCCGCGTGGTGGTGTGCACCGGCAAGGTCTACTACGACCTGCTGCAGGAGCGCATGAACCGCAACATCCGGGACGTCGCCCTCGTCCGCCTGGAGCAGATGTATCCGTTCCCGCGCACCGCCCTGTCCAACGAGTTCGCCAAGTACCCGAACGCCGACGTGGTGTGGTGCCAGGAGGAGCCGGAGAACCAGGGTGCCTGGTTCTTCGTCGACCGCCGCATCGAGGGCTGCCTGACCGCCATCGATCACAAGGCCCGGCGGCCGGTCTACGCCGGCCGTCCGGCCAGCGCCGCCCCGGCCACCGGTCTGCTGAAGCGGCACAATCAGGAGCAGGCGAAGCTCATCGACGACGCGCTGACCGTGCGCTGAGCCGAACCCCGGGAACGAACAAGAAGGACGCGAGAGGAAGCAATGGCTACGGAAATCAAGGTTCCCACCCTGGGTGAGTCGGTCTCCGAGGCGACCGTCGCCCGCTGGCTGAAGAAGGCCGGCGACGCCGTCAACGCCGACGAGCCGCTGGTCGAGCTGGAGACGGACAAGGTCACGCTGGAGGTCCCGGCCCCCGCCGCCGGCACGCTGGCCGAGATCATCGCCGCCGAAGGCGCCAACGTGACGGTGGACGCGGTGCTGGGCGTCATCGCCGACGGCGCCGCCAACGCCTCGGAAGTGACCAAGCCGGTCCAGGCCAAGCCGCAGCCGGCCGCCGCGGCTCCGGCCCCCGCCGTGGCCGCCGCCCCGGCCGCCGCGACGGGCGCCGGCGTCATGCCCTCGGCCCAGAAGATGATCGTGGAGCAGGGGCTGAACGCCGCCGACATCGCCGGCACGGGCAAGGGCGGGCGCGTCACCAAGGGCGACGTGATCGAGCACCTGGAGAAGCCCGCCGCGCCGAAGGCGGCCCCGGCCGCCGCTCCGGCCGCTGCGCCGCAGAAGTACCAGTGGGCCGCCGGCACCCAGGGTGACCGCCCCCGCGCCGCCCGCGAGGAGCGGGTGCGCATGACGCGCCTGCGCCAGCGCATCGCCGAGCGCCTGAAGGAGGCGCAGAACAGCGCCGCCATGCTGACCACCTTCAATGAGGTGGACATGACCAACGTCATGGCGCTGCGCAACGAGTACAAGGACTATTTCGAGAAGCGCCACAAGGTGCGGCTCGGCTTCATGTCCTTCTTCGTCAAGGCGGCGATCCAGGCGCTGAAGGAGATCCCGGCGGTGAACGCCGAGATCGACGGCACCGACATCGTCTACAAGAACTATTATGACATCGGCGTCGCCGTCGGCACGCCGCAGGGTCTGGTGGTTCCCATCGTGCGCGACGCCGACACCATGGGCTTCGCGCAGATCGAGGCGAAGATCGGCGAACTCGGCAGGAAGGGCCGCGACGGCAAGCTGTCCATGGACGAGCTGACCGGGGGCACCTTCACCATCTCCAACGGCGGCGTCTACGGCTCGCTGATGTCGACCCCGATCATCAACCCGCCCCAGTCCGCCATCCTGGGCATGCACAAGACCATGGACCGCGCGGTCGTGGTCAACGGCAAGGTCGAGGTGCGGCCGATGATGTACCTGGCCCTGTCCTACGACCACCGCATCATCGACGGCAAGGAAGCGGTCACCTTCCTGGTCCGCATCAAGGAGTGCATCGAGGACCCGCGCCGCCTCCTGCTCGACGTGTAAGGACAGCGCGTCATATCGGAAAGGAAAGGGCGCCTTCGTGGCGCCCTTTCCCGTTCCGGGGGCGGTCGGGCTGCCCTCATTGAATTGCATTACGACTTTCGGATGATACAATCCCCTGTTGGTATGGCGAAGCTTGGCTGAATGGGATAAGGTCGGATTGATGCGCTGGGGCGTGTAACGGGGCGGGGAGGGGACCGGTGTTCGCAATGCTGCGGGATGCCCGCCACGCCGTCGTCACCGGCGGCATCGCCCTGGTCCTTCTCGTTGCCGGCGCGGGCGCCGTCGACATCTATCTGGATTACCAGCGAACCCTTGAAACCGCCTTCGTCCGTTTGGAGAATCTGGCGCGCATCGCCGACGAGGGGATCTCCGGGCGGCTGCGCACGGTGGACCTGATGTTGCGGGACGTCGGCCGCGAGTCCCGCCTGGTGGCGACCCCCGAACAGGAAGAGGCGCTGGTCTCCTACATGATCGCCCGCGCCGGCTCGTTCGACGAGGTGCGGTCCCTGTCCGTCACCGACCGCGAGGGAACCGTCATCCACACCACCCTGCCGGAGGTGAAGGGATTCGATGGTCGGGAGCGACCCTATTTCGCCGGCCCGCTGGCGGCGGCGAACCGCGATCGGCTGTTCATCTACGGCCCGTTCACGACGGTCACCGGCTCCACCATCATCTTCGCCGCACGGCCCGGGGAATCGCCGGACGGCACATGGGACGGGGTGACGGTGGCAACGCTGCCGCCGGCCTATTTCGCGTCGATCCTGTCGACCATGCGACCGCAGGGCGACGGGTTTGCCACGCTGCTGGGCGCCGACGGCACGATCATCGCCCGCTCCCCCGAGCAGGACCGGTTCATAGGAGTGAATGTCGCGGCCGGTCCGGCCCATGCCGGTCACCTCGCCGCCGGGGCGCGCCAGTCGCGCGCGCGGGCCCTGATGGAGGTGACCGACCACAAGCAGCGCCTGGTGGTCACCCGCACCACCGAGTTTCCCGAACTGATGGTCGCGGTCGGCTGGAGCGAGGACGAGGTCCTGGCTCCCTGGCGGCGCAGCGCGGGTATCAAGGCCGCCGTCCTGGTCGCCCTTATCGCCTTCATCGGTGCGCTGCTGCGTGCCTTCGCGGTGCGCGAGAGGGAGTTGCGCGACCAGCGCAACTTCGCCACCAGCCTGATCGAATCGGCCAACGTCATGGTGGTCGGGCGCGACCACGCCGGGCGCATCGCCATCTTCAACACGGCGGCCGAGGCGGTGACCGGACTGCACAAGAGCGAGGCGCTGGGACGCCCCTGGAGCGAGGTGCTGATGCCGCCGGATGGCAACGGCCCGTCCGACCCGGCCGAAGGGCCGGTATCGACCAGGGACGGGCGGGAGCGCATCGTTGCCTGGCGGCACTCCCCGGGGCCCGCCGCCGGCCTGACCTCCGTGTCGTTCGGCATGGACGTGACCGAGCGCCGGGCCATTGAACGGGAGCTGCGGGAACGCCAGCGCTTCATCAAGGCGATCACCGACAACATGCCGGGCATGGTCGGCTACTGGGATGCGGACCTGCGCTGCCGCTTCGCCAACCGCGCCTATCGCGACTGGTTCGGCAAGGATGCCCGGGAGATCGTCGGACGGTCGATCCGGGAGTTGATGGGCGAGTCGCTCTACCGTCTCAACGAGCCCCACATCCTGGCGGCGCTGAACGGCGTGCCCCAGCATTTCGAACGCACACTCACCAAGGCCAACGGGGATACCGGTTACACCTGGGCCCATTACATTCCCGATGTCGACCGCGACACCGGCGCCGTCGTCGGCTTCTTCGTCCTGGTCACCGACGTGACGGCGCTGAAGACGGCCGAGGTCGGGCTGCGCACCATGACGGGGCGCCTCGCCCTGGCCACGCGCGCCGGCGGCATCGGCGTCTGGGAGTACGATCTGGTCGCCAACCGGCTGATCTGGGACGAGCGGATGTACGCGCTCTACGGCATCGAGTGCCGCGTCGGCGCGGAAACCTACGATCTGTGGCGCACCCGCTGCCACCCCGACGATCTGGAGCGGGTCGAAGGGGAGCTGCAGGCCGCGCGCGAGGGTGAGCGCAGTTTCGATTCGGAGTTCCGCATCCTCACCCCCGACGGCACCCTGCGGCACATCAAGGCGGCGGCGCTGCTGGAACGCAGCCCCGACGGCGCCGCGGTGCGCATGGTGGGCATCAACTACGACATCACCCCGCTGCGCGAAGGGGAACGCATCCTGTCGCTGGCCAAGGCCCGGGCGGAACTGGCGAACCGGGCGAAAAGCGAGTTCCTCGCCAACATGAGTCACGAGATCCGCACCCCCATGAACGCCATCATGGGCCTGTGCCACCTGCTGGACGGCACCCCCCTGGACGCCACCCAGCGCGATTACCTCACCAAGGTGGAAACCGCCGCCCGGTCGTTGCTGGGCATCATCGACGACATCCTGGATTTCTCCAGGGTGGAGGCCGGCCGGCTGGAGCTGGAGCGGTCGGAGTTCCGCCTGTCGGAGGTGATGGACGGGCTTGCCACGGTGATGTCCGTCAACGCGGCGGGCAAAGACCTGGAACCGGTGATCGGCGTGGCGCCCGACGTCCCGGACCGGCTGGTGGGCGACCCGTTGCGCCTGAGGCAGATCCTGATCAATCTGGCCGGCAACGCCATCAAGTTCACCCCCGCCGGTTGCGTGACGGTGCGCGTCGACCGGGTGGATGACGGGGACGGGGCGTTGCTCCTCCGGTTCGAGGTGGCCGACACCGGGATCGGCATCGCCGAGGCCGACCGGGAGCGCCTGTTCGACGCCTTCTCCCAGGCCGACAGCTCCACCACCCGCCGCTTCGGCGGGTCCGGCCTGGGTCTGGCGATCAGCCGCAGCCTGATCGGGCTGATGGGAGGCTCCATCGAGGTCGACAGCACGGTCGGGCAGGGCAGCACCTTCCGCGTCCTGCTGCCCTTCGTGCCGGCGGCCGGGGCCGACGAGCCGCCGGAGCCGGCCGCCCCCCGCACCGTGCTCGTGGTGGATGACCACCCGGCCACCCGGCAGGCCATCATCGACGCCGCGACCGCACAGGGCTGGAGGTCGGTCGGCGCGGCGTCGCGGGACGAGGCGGTGGCCCTGCTGCGCGGCCGGGGCGACGATGATCCCTTCGACGTCCTGGTGGTCGATCAGGGGCTGGCCGGGATGGAGGGACCGGGCTTTGCGGCGTGGGTCCGTGCGCTCGGCGGTGTCGGTGCCGAAGCCGTCCTCGTGATGATGACCCGCCCCGGCCGCTCCGCGGCGGCCGGTTCCGCCGACGCCGTGCTGGCCAAGCCCGTGACGCCGTCGGCGCTGCGCAACGCGGTGGCCGTGGCGCGGGGGCGCTGCCGGCCGGTGCCGGCGCCCGGCACCGTCCCGCCGCCCGCCGCGCCCGCACCCGCCGAACAACGGCCCGGCCTGGGCGGCATCCGCCTGCTGGTGGTCGAGGACAACGCCATCAACCGGGACGTGGCGCGCCGTCTGCTCGAACGCGAAGGAGCGATGGTGACGGTGGCCAACGACGGAGCGGAGGCGGTGGCGATCCTCGCGGAAGCGCCGGCCGCCTTCGATGTGGTCCTCATGGACATCCAGATGCCGGTGATGGACGGGTACGAGGCGACGGGCATCCTGCGCCGGGATCTTGGCCTTGCACGGCTTCCCGTCATCGCCCTCACGGCCGGGGCGCTGGCGGCGGAGCGTCGGCGGGCGCTCGACGCCGGCATGGACGATTTCATCACCAAGCCCTTCAGGGTCGATGACGTCGTGCGGGTCGTCCGCCTGCACGTGGCGGTCACCGGCGGCGCCGCGGTGGCGCCCCCCTGCGCCGCCGGAGCACCGCTGCCGGAGGTGCCCGGCATCGACACCGTCACCGCATCGGCGCTGGTGGACGGCGACGCCACCTTGTTCGTCATGCTGCTGCGGGCCCTGCGCGATCAGTTCGAGGGCGTGGCGGAGGGGATCGGCACTGCCCTTGACGCGGGCCGCCACAATGACGCAGCCGCCCGCCTGCACGCGTTGCGGGGTGCCGCCGGCAATGTCGGCGCCACCGCCATCGCCGCGCTGGCGGGGCGCATGGAGATGGCGCTGCGCAGCGGCGACGGAGCCGCGGCGGCGGCGATCCTGCCGGTGCTGCGGGGCGATCTGACGTCCCTCTTCCGGGCCGTCGCCACCATCGCCGTTCCGCCGGCCGCGGCGGAGGCGGGGGAGGTGCGGCTCGATCCGGAGTCCCTGGCGGCGCTGCTCGCCGATCTGGACAGCCGCAACATGAACGCGGTCGACGGCTTCCATCGCCTGCGCGCTGCCATCGTCCACACGGCCGGGCGCGAGCAGGCCGCCGCCGTCACCGCTGCCGTGGACGGGCTGCGCTTCGCCGATGCCGCGGCCATGCTGCGCCGCTGCCTGCCGGACGTCATGCCGGCGGAACGGGTCCGTTGAGCGCCGGCGGCTCCTCCCGCAGGCAGGCGCGCAGGCACGCCACGAACTCCTGCACCAGCGGTGAGTCGGCGCGCGCCGCCGGCAGGCACAGGGAGTAGGTGTAGCGCAGATCGGCGCTGCAGGGGCGCACCTCGACGCCGTTGGCCATCCACAGCCGGGCGGCGAACGGCTCGAACAGGCCGATGCCGAGACCGGCGGCCACCAGTCCGTAGGCAGTGTGGGAATGGGGTGTGGCGACGCGGCGGCGCAACCGCACGCCGGCATCCTCGAACAGGCGGTCGATGCGGCTCCAGTCGATGGGGGTGGACGGCAGGACGCCGACCACGTCCTGCCCCTCGAAGTCGGTGAGGGCGACGACCTCCCTGGCGCACAGCGGGTGCCCCCGGGGCAGGGCGCAGATGAAGCGCGCCTCCAGCAGCGGCTCCTGGATGACACCGGGCACCGCGGGAAAGCTGGCGGACATGGCGACGTCCGCCTGGCCGGCCTGCAGGCTCTCCAGGATCTCCGTGGGGTGCAGGATTTCCAGGTTCACCGTCACCTCAGGGTGGCGGTCGAGAAAACGGCGGATGGTTCCCGGCATCACGGAGGACGACAAGGCGGGCAGGGCGCACACCGTCAGATGCCCGGTGCGGGCGCCGCGGATCTGCTCGGCCACCCGTTCCAGCTTTTCCATGCCGACGAAGGAACGCTCCACCGCCGTGTAGAAGCGCAGCCCCTCGGTGGTCGGGGTCAGCCGGCCGCCGGACCGGCTGAACAGGCGGAAGCCCACCGCCTCCTCCAGGTCGGCGATCAGCCGGCTGGCCGAGGGCTGGGCGATGCACAGCATCCCCGCCGCACCGGTCACCGACCCCGTGAGCATGGCGGCGCGGAACGCCTCGACCTGCCGGAACCGCATGCATTGCCTCCCCGTCGCCCGCCGGCCATAGCATTTGCGTATACCCCGGCCGGAAAATCCTATTTGACACTCTGACGCTCCCCTTGTCATCGTTTCGAAACCGAACAAGCCCCGAGAAGAGCCGAAAAAATGCGGCCAACCGGAAACGGGCGGGGAAGAACAGGGTAAGAGACGAACGTGGAGCCTCGATCGAAGGAGATGATCGCGCGCCTGGTGTCGTTCGACACGGTGTCGTCGCGGTCGAACCTCGCGCTCATTGACTGGGTGCGGGACTATCTGGACGGGTACGGCATCGAAAGCCGGCTGGTGCCCAACGCCGAGGGGACGAAGGCCAACCTCTTCGCCTCCATCGGGCCGGCGGCGGAAGGCGGTGTGGTGCTGTCGGCCCACACCGACGTGGTGCCCGTGGACGGGCAGCCCTGGGACAGCGATCCCTTCACGGTGGTGGAGCGCGACGGGCGCCTGTACGGCCGCGGCACCGCCGACATGAAGAGCTTTCCGGCGGTCGCCCTGGCGCTGCTGCCGGAAATGCTGGAAGCGGGGCTGAAGCGCCCCGTCCACCTGGCGCTGTCCTATGACGAGGAGGTGGGCTGCTTCGGCGCCCCCGACATGATCCGCCGCATGGCGGCCGAGCTGCCGCGTCCCTCCGCCGTCATCGTCGGCGAGCCCACGTCCATGCGCACGGTGGTCGCCCACAAGGGCACCTACGCCCTGCGCACCACCGTCACCGGGCACGAGGCTCATTCCAGCCAGCTCCACCGCGGCGTCAGCGCGGTCATGACGGCGGCCCGCCTGGTCGGCTTCATCGCCGACATGACGGCGCAGAACGCCGCCGCCGCCGACCCCGCCAGCCCGTTCGAGCCGCCCTACACGACGCTGCACGTCGGCACCTTCGCCGGCGGCACGGCGCTCAACATCATGGCGCGCCATGCGGAGTTCCTGTGGGACATCCGTCCCGTCACCGGCGACGACTGGAGCCGCTATCTCGCCCGCTTCGAGGCATATTGCCGCGACGTGGTGCTGCCGGAGATGCACCGGATCGCGCCGGACTGCACCATCCGCACCGAGGTGCTGGCCGGCGCCCCCGGACTGAACCCCGATCCCGACGGCGAGGCGGCCTGCCTGGTCCGCTCGCTGACCGGGCGCAACGACACGGCCGTGGTGCCCTATGGCGCCGAGGCCGGGCAGTTCCAGGAGGCCGGCTTCTCCACCGTCATGTGCGGTCCCGGCTCCATCGACCAGGCCCACCAGCCCAACGAGTTCATCGAGACGACGCAGGTCGCCGCGTGCGAACGGTTCCTGCGCAGCCTCGTCCGGCGCCTCGCGGCCTGATCAGCGGGGGACCGGACGGTCCAACGACGCCGACAACGAACGAACAGGGGGATTACACGTCATGACGCTTACGTCGAAGCTGCTCCGCTCCGCCGCCGCCGTGGCGCTCGCCGCCGCCGTGGGTGCCGGCGCCGTCGCCGCCGAGGCCGCGACCCTGCGCTGGTCCTATCAGGGCGACGCCACCACCATGGACCCGCACGGGCTGAACGAGACCTTCACGCTGGGCTTCCAGGGCAACATCTACGAGCCGCTGGTCGGCTACGACAAGGACCTGAAGCTGACGCCCATGCTGGCGGAGCGCTGGGAGAACCCCGAACCCAACAAGTGGGTGTTCCACCTGCGCAAGGACGTGACGTTCCACAACGGCAACCCCTTCACCGCCGACGACGTGATCTTCTCGTGGCAGCGCTCGCTGACCGAGGGGTCGGACATGAAGGGCTACGGCGCCAAGGCCGAGGCGGTGAACAAGATCGACGACCACACGGTCGAGGTCGTCACCAAGTCGCCGAACCCCATCCTGCCCCGGGAATGGGTGTTCCTCTACATGATGGACAAGGAGTGGTCGGAGGCCAACAACACCACCGAGGCCACCAACGTCAAGGGCTCGAACCAGGGCAACCACGCCAACCTGCACGCCAACGGCACCGGCCCGTTCATGCTGGCCGAGCGGCAGCCCGACGTGAAGACGACGCTGAAGCGCTTCGCCGACTACTGGGACAAGGGCATCGCCACCAACGTGACCGACGTGGTGTTCACGCCCGTGACGCAGCCGGCGACCCGCGTCGCGGCCCTGCTGTCGGGCGAGATGGACGTGATCCAGCCCGTGCCCGTGCAGGACTGGGACCGGCTGGAGAAGGCGCCGGGCGTGAAGCCGCTGACCGGCGCCGAGGCGCGCTCGATCTTCATCGGCATGGACCAGGACCGGGACGAGCTGAAGTACTCCAGCGTCAAGGGCAAGAACCCCTTCAAGGACGCGCGGGTGCGTGAGGCGGTGGTGCGCGCCGTCGACGTGAAGGCGATCGACGAGAAGATCATGCGCGGCGCGGCCGAGCCGCTGGGCTCGCTGCTCGCCGGTCCGATCAACGGCTTCGACGCCAGCTTCGGCACTCCGTACGAGCCCGACCCCGAGAAGTCCAAGAAGCTGCTGGCCGAGGCCGGCTATCCCAACGGCTTCACGGTGACGCTGGACTGCCCGAACGACCGCTACGTCAACGACGAGAAGGTCTGCCAGGCCGTCGCCGGCATGCTCGCCAGGGTCGGCATCAAGGTGGACCTGCTGGCCCAGACCAAGGGCAAGTACTTCGGTAAGGTGCTGGCCCAGGCGGGCTATGACACCTCCATGTACCTGCTGGGCTGGACGCCGTCGTCCATCGACGCCCACAACTCGCTGCTCAACCTCGCCGCCTGCCGCAACAAGGACACCCAGGCCGGCCTGTTCAATCTGGGCGGCTACTGCAACCCGAAGGTCGATGAGCTGACGCACAAGGTCGGCTCCGAGACCGACCAGGCCAAGCGCAACGCCATGATCAAGGAAGCGTTCGAGATCGTGCGCGACGACTACGGCTATCTGCCGCTGCACGCCCAGCCCCTGTCGTGGGGTGTGCGCGAGGGCGTCGAGGTGGTCCAGCGCGCCGACGACGTGCTCGACCTGCGCTCGGCGGTGGTGAAGTAAGTCCGGCCATCGCGCCCCCGTCCGACCCTCCCCCATCGTCGACGGGGGAGGGTTCCTCTCCTCCCCCGGTCGGCGATTGGGGGGAGGCCGGGAGGGGGGCCCAACGCGGGAACCCCCCATGCCCACATTCATCCTCAAGCGCCTGCTGCAATCCGTGCTGGTGATCCTCACGGTGGCGCTGATCGCCTTCTCGCTGTTCCGCTACGTCGGCGACCCGATCAACGCCATGGTCGGCCAGGACACCACGCTGGCGCAGCGCGAGGAGCTGAAGGAGCGGCTCGGCCTCAACGACCCGTTCATCGTGCAGTACGCGCGCTTCGTGGTGAACGCCGCGCAGGGTGAGTTCGGCATGTCCTACCGCCACCGCCGGCCGGTCAGCGAGTTGCTGGCGGAGCGGCTGCCGGCGACGCTGGAGCTGTCCATCGTCTCCATGGTCCTGGCGCTGGCGCTGGGGGTGCCCATGGGAGTGTACACGGCGCTCAAACGTAACGGCGTGCTGGCCAAGACCTTCATGACCGTCTCGCTGGTCGGCGTGTCGCTGCCCACCTTCCTGATCGGCATCCTGCTGATCCTGGTGTTCGGGGTGTGGCTGCGCTGGCTGCCCACCTTCGGGCGCGGGGCGGTGGTCGATCTCGGCTGGTGGACCACGGGGCTGCTGACCAAATCCGGGTTGCAGGCGCTGATCCTGCCGGCCATCACGCTGGCGCTGTTCCAGATGACGCTGATCATGCGCCTCGTGCGCTCGGAGATGCTGGAGGTGCTGCGCACCGACTTCATCAAGTTCGCGCGCGCCCGCGGCCTGCCCGACCGTCTCGTCAACTTCCGCCACGCGCTGAAGAACACGCTGGTGCCGGTCATCACCATCACCGGCCTGCAGCTCGGCTCGATCATCGCCTTCGCCATCATCACCGAAAGCGTGTTCCAATGGCCGGGCATGGGGCTGCTGTTCATCCAGGCCATCAGCACCGTCGACATCCCGGTGATGGCGGCGTACCTGTGCCTGATCGCCTTCTTCTTCGTGATCATCAATCTGGTGGTCGACCTGCTGTACTTCGCGGTCGACCCGCGCCTGCGCGTCGGCCGGGCGCTGGGCTGACGGGCGGGAGGAACGATCCATGCCAGACCTTCGCCTTTCCGCCCGGCTGCGCGCCGCCGCCGACAGCGACCTGTGGTACAGCTTCCGCACCTCGCCGGTGACCATCGTCTCGGCGCTGACCACGCTGGTGCTGGTGGCGGCGGCCCTGGCGGCCCCGGTGATCGCGCCGCACAATCCCTTCGACCTCGCCTCGCTGAACATCATGAACGCCGGGCTGCCGCCGGTGTGGGACGCGGGCGGCGAGGCCGCCTTCCCGCTGGGCACCGACGACCAGGGGCGCGACGTCCTCTCCGCCATCCTCTACGGCGCCCGCATCTCGCTGCTGGTGGGCTTCGCCTCGGTGGTCTTCTCGGTCGTGCTGGGGGTCGGGCTGGGGCTGGTCAGCGGCTATGTGGGCGGCCGGGTCGACGCGGTGATCATGCGCATCGCCGACGTCCAGCTCTCGTTCCCGGCGATCCTCATCGCCCTGCTGATCGACGGCGTGGCCCGCGGCCTGCTGCCCCACGACATGCACGGCGAGGTCGCCCTGTACGTGCTGGTGTTCGCCATCGGCATTTCCGGCTGGGTGCAGTACGCCCGCACCGTGCGCGGCGCCGCCATGGTGGAGAGCCGCAAGGAGTACGTGCAGGCCGCCCGCATCATCGGCATCGGACCCATGACCATCCTGTGGCGCCACATCCTGCCCAACGTCATGGGGCCGGTGCTGGTGATCGCCACCATCCATCTCGCCATCGCCATCATCACCGAGGCGACCCTGTCGTTCCTCGGCGTCGGCGTGCCGCCGACCACGCCGTCCCTGGGCACGCTGATCCGCATCGGCAACGACTATCTGTTCTCCGGCGAGTGGTGGATCACCATCTTCCCCGGCATCGTGCTGGTCCTGCTGGTCCTGTCCGTGAACCTGCTGGGCGACTGGCTGCGCGACGCCCTCAACCCGAAGCTCCGCTGAGGTGCGCCCCATGTCGCTGCTCGACGTCAAGGACCTGCGGGTCGAGTTCCCCGCCCGCCGCGGCCTGTTCGTCGCCGTGGACGGCGTCACCCTGACCGTGCGCCCCGGCGAGATCCTGGGGGTGGTCGGCGAGTCCGGGGCCGGCAAGTCCACCATCGGCAACGCCGTGATCGGCCTGCTGGAGCCGCCCGGCCGCATCGGCGCCGGCGAGATCCGCCTGGAGGGCCGGCGGATCGACGACCTGGACGAGGCGGCGAAGCGGCGCATCCGCGGCCGGCGCATCGGCATGATCTTCCAGGACCCGCTGACCTCGCTGGACCCGCTCCAGACCATCGAGAGCCAGTTGGTGGAGACGATCCGCCTGCACCTCGGCCTCGACGGGGCGGCGGCGCGGGCGCGGGCGGTGGACCTGCTGCGCCAGGTCGGCATTCCCGATCCGGAACTGCGGGTCAAGCAGTACCCCCACCAGTTCTCCGGCGGCATGCGCCAGCGCGTGGTCATCGCCCTGGCGCTGTGCGCCGAGCCGGAGGTGGTGGTGGCGGACGAGCCGACCACGGCGCTGGACGTCTCGATCCAGGCGCAGATCCTCGACCTGCTGAAGGCGCTGTGCCGGGACCGCAAGGTCGGCATGATCGTCATCACCCACGACATGGGGGTGATCGCCGAGATCACCGACCGCGTCGCCGTGATGTACCGCGGCCGCGTGGTGGAGGAGGGGCCGACCGCCAAGATCCTGGGCGACCCCGACCACGCGTACACCCGTGCGCTGATCGGCGCCGTGCCGCGCCCGGACGTACGCCTGCACCGCTTCCCGTACGTGGACTACATCGAGGGGATCGCCACCAAGCCGCCGGCCATTGATCTGCGCGGCCACTGGCTGGGCAAGGCCCGCGACTTCGGCGCGAAGACCGACGGGCCGCTGCTGGCGGTGGAGGGGCTGGGCATCCGCTTCCCCATGAACAACGCCTGGCTGGAGCGCAACCGCCGCTATCTGGACGCGGTGAAGGACGTGTCCTTCGCCATCGCCGAGGGCGAGACCTTCGGCCTGGTGGGGGAGAGCGGCAGCGGCAAGTCCACGGTGGCCCGGCTGATCACCGGCCTCTACCGGCCGACCGCCGGCCGGGTTTCGTTCAACGGCACCGACCTCACGGCCATCACCCGCGACCGCGACCTGAACCCGTTCCGCCGGCAGATTCAGATGATCTTCCAGGACCCGTTCTCGTCGCTGAACCCGCGCATGCGCGTGCTGGACATCGTGGCGGAGCCCATCCGCTTCCACAGGCTGGCGTCCGGCCGCGACGAGGTGGAGCGGATCGTGCGCGACCTGCTGGACCACGTCGGGCTGGGGGCGAAGGCGGCGGAGAAGTTCCCGCACGAGTTCTCCGGCGGCCAGCGCCAGCGCATCTGCATCGCCCGCGCCCTCGCCACCCGGCCCCGCTTCCTGGTGTGCGACGAGCCGACCTCGGCGCTGGACGTCTCGATCCAGGCGCAGATCCTGAACCTGCTGAAGGACCTGCAGGAGGAGCTGCGGCTGACCATGCTGTTCATCAGCCACGACCTGCCGGTGATCCGCCAGATGTGCGACCGCGTCGGCGTGATGCGCCACGGCCGGCTGCTGGAGGTGGCCGCCACCGAGGACCTGTTCGAGCGCCCGCAGCACCCCTACACGCAGGAACTGCTGCGCCTGATGCCGCACTTCGAGGGGCTGTCGCACGACAACCTCGACGTGGAGGCGGTCGGCGGCGCCGGTTAGCGACGGGGCCGCGTCGGGCCCCCACCGACCAAGACAATCGGAGACAAAACCCATGCTCTTCCGGGGAGGAAGGATCTTCGACGGCCGCGAGTCCCTGGCCGAGGGCTTCGCCGTGCTGGTGGAGGGTGCCCGCATCGTCCGCGTGGCGCCGGAGGCGGCGTTCGCCGGCTATGCCGGGCCGGTGACGGACACCGCCGGCTGCACCCTGCTGCCGGGCCTGGTCGATTGCCATGTGCACCTCTGCTACACCGGCAGCGCCGACCCGCGCGGCACCATGCAGAAGATGGGCACCGGCCAGATCGTCCTGACCATGCTGGCCAACGCCCAGAAGACGCTGGCCGGCGGCGTCACCGCGGTGCGCGACTGCGGCGGCAAGGACCATCTGGAGTTCGCCGTGCGCGACGCCATCGCACAGGGCGCGTTCCGCGGCCCCACCATCCGTGCGGCGGGGCGCATGATCTGCATGACCGGCGGTCACGGCAACACGCTCGCCCGCGTCGCCGACGGCTGCGACGAGGTGGTGAAGGCGGTGCGCGAGCAGGTGCACGCCGGCTGCGACCTGGTCAAGATCATGGCGACCGGCGGCGTCATGACGCCCGGCGTCGACCCCCGCGACGCCCACTACAGCGCCGCCGAGATCACCGCCGGCGTTCACGAGGCCAAGCGTTTCCGCCGCAAGACCGCCAGCCACGCCCAGGGCACGCAGGGCATCCTCAACGCGGTGCGTGCCGGCATCGATTCCATCGAGCACGGCATCTTCATGGACGAGCAGTGCCTGGAGGAGATGCTGGAGGCCGGCACCTTCCTGGTCCCCACCATCGCCGCCGTGCAGAACATCCTGCGCAACGCCGACAGCGGCGCCATTCCGCCCTACGCGGTGGAGAAGTCGCGCGCCGTGGCCGAGCGGCACCGCGAGTCCTTCCGCATGTTCCACCGCGCCGGCGGGCGCATCGCCATGGGGACCGACGCCGGCACCCCCTTCAACCGCCACGGCGAGAACGCGCAGGAACTGGCCTTCATGGTCGACTGGGGCATGACGCCGCCCGAGGCGCTGACCGCCGCGACGTCCCGCGGGGCGGAACTGATGGGGCTGGACGACCGCGGCGTCATCGCCGACGGCATGGCCGCCGATCTGCTGCTGGTGCGCGGCAACCCCATGGAGGAGGTTGCGGCCGCCGCGGATCCGTCCAACCATATCGCCGTCTACAAGAACGGCACCGTCTTCGCGCCGCACTGAAAGGCCCGCCCCATGACCGCCTCCCTTCCCGTCGACGCCGTGCTGGCGGAGGTCGACCGCTCGTTCCCGGATTCGGTCGCCCGGCTGTGCGACCTGCTGCGCATCCCCAGCGTCTCCACCAAGCCCGACCACGCGCCCGAGGTCCGGCGCGCCGCCGAGTGGCTGCGCGGCGAGCTGGCCGGTCTCGGCTTCGAGGCCACCGTGCGCGACACCGAGGGGCATCCCATGGTGGTCGCCCATCATCCCGGCCCCGGCGCCGGGGCGGAGGTGCCGCACCTGCTCTATTACGGCCACTACGACGTGCAGCCGCCGGAGCCGCTGGAGCTGTGGGACAGCCCGCCCTTCGAGCCGACCATCGTCGACGCCCGGCACGGCCCCCGCGTCGTCGCCCGCGGCGCGGTGGACGACAAGGGGCAGGTGATGACCTTCCTGGAGGCGTTCCGCGCCTGGCACGCGGTGCACGGCACGCTGCCCGTGCGCGTCAGCGTGCTGCTGGAAGGGGAGGAGGAGACGGGCAGCCCCAGCCTGGTGCCCTTCCTGAAGGCGAACGCCGCGGAGCTGAAGGCCGACGTCTGCATCATCACCGACACCAATTCGTGGGACATCGAGACGCCGGCGATCACCACCCGCCTGCGCGGCCTGCTGTACGTCGAGGTGACGCTGCACGGCCCCTCCCACGACCTGCATTCCGGCCTGTTCGGCGGGGCGGTGCTGAATCCCATCAACGCCCTGACCCGCATCCTCGGCCGCATCCACGACGACGCGGGGCGGGTGCGCTTCCCCGGCTTCTACGACGGGGTGGAGGAGCCCGCGGCCGAAGAGCTGGCCATGTGGCGCGACCTCGGGTTCGACGAGGCGGCGTTCCTTGCCGGCGTCGGCCTGACCGCGCCGGCCGGCGAGGCCGGGCGGTCGCTGCCGGAGCGCCTGTGGTCGCGCCCCACCTGCGACATCAACGGCATCATCGGCGGCTACACGGGGGAGGGTGCCAAGACGGTGATCGCCGCGCAGGCCACCGCCAAGTTCTCCTGCCGCCTGGTTCCCGGCCAGGACCCCGACCGCGTCCTGGCGGGCATCCGCACCTTCCTGGAGGAGCACACGCCCCCCGACGGCCGCTGGGAGATCCGCACCTTCGGCAAGTCGCCGGCCTTCCGGGTGCCGCCCGATTCCCCCCATCTGCGGGCCGCCCTGGCCGGGCTGGGCGACGTCTTCGCCAAGCCGGCGGTGCTGCTGGGCAGCGGCGGTTCCATCCCCGTGGCGGGGTACGTGCGCGACGAGCTGGGCTATGACACCATCCTCGTGGGCTTCGGGCTGGACGACGACCGCATCCACTCCCCCAACGAGAAGTTCGAACTGAAATGCCTGCACAACGGCATCCGCGCCCACGCCGCCATGCTGGCGCGGTTCGCGGCGCCGGCGGCGGGGTAGGGAACCGGCGGGGCGCGGGCGCACCGGGCCCCGCCGGTCGAAGCGGAGCCATGGCCGACAAAGACCTCGTCCTCATCGGCGGCGGGCACGCGCACGTTCAGGTGCTCCGGCGCTTCGGCATGCGGCCGGAGCCGGGGGTGCGCCTGACGCTGGTCGCCCGCGACGTGGAGACCCCCTATTCCGGCATGCTGCCGGGCTTCGTCGCCGGCCATTACGGGCACGACGACATCCACATCGACCTGATGCACCTCGCCCGCTTCGCCGGGGCCCGGGTGATCCACGACGAGGCGACGGGGCTGGACCGCGCCGCCGGCCGCGTGCTGTGCCGCCGCCAGCCGCCCCTGCGCTACGACGTGGTATCGCTGGACATCGGCTCTGCGCCCCGCGCCGACGCGGTGCCGGGGGCGGCGGAGCACGCGGTGCCGGTCAAGCCGGTGGACCGGCTGGCGGCGCGCTGGCGAACCCTGATGGCCGAGGCCGAGGGGGCGGAGCGGCCGCTCGCCGTCACCGTGGTGGGCGGCGGGCCGGCCGGCACCGAACTCGTATTGGCCATGCACCATCGGCTGGGGGCGCGGGTGCGCCCGGCGCTGGTCACCCGCGGCGCCCTGCTGGCCCACCACGACCCCCGCGTCGCCGCCGCGCTCCGCCGGGTGCTGGCGGAGCGCGGGGTGACCCTGCACGAGCACGCCCCGGTGGCGCGGGTGGAGCCGGACGGGCTGGTGCTGGCCGACGGGCGCCGCCTGCCGGCCGACCGGGTGCTGTGGACGACGCAGGCCGGCGCCGCCCCCTGGCTGGCCGACACCGGCCTGGCGCTCGACGCCGGCGGCTTCGTGCGGGTGGCGCCGACGCTGCGCTCCGTCACCGACCCGCGTGTCTTCGCCGCCGGCGACGTGGCGTCCATGGACGGGCACCCGCGCCCCAAGGCCGGCGTCTTCGCGGTGCGCCACGGCCCGCCGCTGGCCGCCAACCTGCGCCGGTCCCTGCGCGGGGAGCCCCTGCGCCCCTTCGTGCCGCAGACCCGCTTCCTCTCCCTGATCGCCACCGGCGACCGCGCCGCGGTGGCGTCCCGCGGTCCCTTCGTGGCGCGGGGGCGCTGGGTGTGGCGGTGGAAGGATTGGATCGACCGCCGCTTCATGCGCGCCTTCCGCGACCTGCCGGAGATGCCGCCCGCGTCCCCCGCCATGGTACAGGAGATGCGCTGCGGCGGCTGCGGCGCCAAGGTGCCGGCAGCGGCGCTGGCGCGCGCCCTGGACCGGCTGGGCGGCGTCGGGCCGCGCGACGACGCGGCGGTGCTCGACGCGCCGGGCGACGGGCGGCTGCTGGTGCAGACCGTCGACCATTTCCGCGCCTTCGTCGACGATCCCTACGTCTTCGGGCGCATCGCCGCCAACCACGCCCTGGGCGACATCCACGCCATGGGGGCGCAGCCGCTGGCGGCCCTGGCCATCGCCGCCGTGCCGCCGCACGCCCCGGCCCTGGTGGAGGAGGACCTGTTCCGCATGCTGGCCGGGGCGCGCGCGGTGCTGGAGGCCGCCGGCGCCCGCCTGGTGGGCGGCCACAGCGGCGAGGCCGCGGAGCCGGCGCTGGGCTTCGCGGTGACCGGCGCCGTCCACCCCGACCGCATCCTGCGCAAGGGCGGGCTGCGGGCCGGCGACCGGCTGGTGCTGACCAAGGCGCTGGGCACCGGCACCCTGCTGGCGGCGGCCATGCGCGGGCGCGTGCCCGCCCGCCACGTTGCCGCGGCGCTGGAGGCCATGCAGCGCCCGGCCGGCCCGGCGGCGGCGTGCCTGATGGCCCACGGCGCCACCGCCGCCACCGACGTGACCGGCTTCGGTCTTTACGGCCACCTGATGGAGATGCTGGAGGCGTCGGACGCCGACGCGGTGCTGGACGCCGACGCCATCCCGGCGCTGCCCGGCGCGTTGGGCACCCTGGCGTCGGGGGTGGTCAGCACGCTGCACCCCGCCAACGCCGCCGCCGCACCGCACCTGCGCGGCGGGCCGCGGGTGGCCCTGCTGTTCGACCCGCAGACCGCCGGCGGGCTGCTGGCCGGCATCCCCGCCGGCCGCGCCGCCGCCTGCGTGACCGCTCTGCGCGCGCTGGGCTGCGCCGACGCGGCGGTGATCGGCGCGGTGACCGGGGCGGTGCCGGGGTCGCGGCGGGTCGTAGTCCGGCCGGCCGGGTTGGCAACGGACGGCCAGCCCCCCATGTGGTCGGAACCCTGAAGACCGACGACGGAGGAGTCCGACGATGAGCGTGCCGATGGCGACCGAGAAGCGGATGCTCACGGCCAACGAGTTCGAGGCCGTCCGGAAGACCCACTACCCGGACATCTGCGCCATGGGGCGGGATGACCTGGTGGAGACGGCCAAGCTGCTGCGCGAGTACCGCAACAAGGCGCGCGACGTCTCCCGCCGGCAGCGCCGGGAGATGCGCGGCAAGGCCGATCCGCGCGGCGCCCGGCCGGCCGCCGACAACACCGGCACCTCCATGAAGAAGCAGATCTTCGCCAGCGCCCTGAAGCGCCTGAACAGCGAGATCCGCCGCGCCGACGAGGCGTCCGCCAGGGCCGCCGCGACCCAGAGCGACCTGGCCCGCCGCGCCCTGGAACTGAAGCGCGCCAACCGGGTGCGCCATCACCCCAGCGCCGGCCGCACCGCCGGCCGCGGCATGTCCCCCAACACCAGCGACGCCCCCACCGTCACCGCCGACCCGCGCGAGGTCGGGCGGGTGTCGCAGTTCGTCAAGGACGGACAGGCCCGCCGCGACGCGCGCTGACGCCGGCGCGCCGGAACCTCCCCGCCCGCCCGCCGTTGATCGTGCCATGAAGACGGCGACCGGCATCATCACGCTCGTGCAGGAGGGGAGGTTCCGGCTGGCGACGGACGACGGGCCGCCGCTGCTGCTGGTGCTGTCCAAGAGCGCCGACGCGGAACCGCAGGATCTGCCGGCCCTCCAGCGGGCGCAGGCCCGCGTCACCGTCCGCTACGAGGATGCCGGGACGGTGATCGCCGGCATCGTCCACCACCTCGCCCCGATGGAGAGCCGCCGATGACGCGCCGCACCATCGCCGACCGCGCCCGCGGCTTCCTGCGGGAATGGTCGATCCCCCGCCAAATCGCCGGCCAATCCCACCGGGACGAGGCGGCGCGCAGCAGCCTGTCGCGCGACCTGCGGCCGCGGCTGGAAGAGGCGGACACGGTGGGCACCGGCATCTGCCCCTATTGCGCGGTCGGCTGCGCCCAGCGCCTCTACGCGCGCGACGGGCGCCTGATCCATGTGGAGGGCGACCCCCGCAGCCCGATCAATCAGGGCACCCTGTGCCCCAAGGGTGCCGCGACCTTCGGCCTGCTGACCAGCCCGCAGCGCCTGCAGCACGTGCTGTACCGCGCGCCGCACGCCGACCGGTGGGAGGTGAAGCCGCTGGACTGGGCGATGGACCGCATCGCCGCCCTGGTGAAGCGCACCCGCGACGAGACGTTCGTGCGCGAGCTGCCCGACGGCACCCGGGTCAACCACACGCTGGGGCTGGCGTCGCTCGGCGGGGCGACGCTGGACAACGAGGAGAACTACCTGATCAAGAAGTTCTTCTCCGGCGGCCTGGGCATGGTGTGGATCGAAAACCAGGCCAGAGTCTGACATTCCAGTTCGGTGCCCAGTTTGGGTGCCACCTACGGCCGGGGGGCGGCGACGCTGCCCCAATGGGACGTGGCGAACGCCGACGCGATCCTCATCATGGGATCGAACATGGCGGAGAGCCATCCCATCGCCTACCGCTTCGTGCTTCAGGCGAAGCAGAAGGGGGCGACGGTGATGCACGCCGACCCGCGCTTCACGCGCACCTCGGCCATGGCCGACCTGTACGCGCCGGTGCGCGCCGGGTCCGACATCGCGTTCCTCGGCGGCATCATCCGCCACATCCTGGAAAACGACCTCTGGTTCCGGGAGTACGCGCTCCACTACACCAACCTCGCCACCATCATCGACGAGCGCTTCCGCGGCGCCGACGAGCTGGACGGCGTCTTCTCCGGCTGGGACGAGGAGGGCCGGCGCTACGTCTACGATAGCTGGCAGTACGAGGGGATGACGGTGCCGTCCTCCCTGGCCGAGCACCACGTGAACACCACGGAGTCCTTCAACGACGAGACCAAGCGCCTGTCCCACGCGCCGGTGCCGCAGGACCTGACGCTGGAGCACCCGAACTGCGTCTACCGCATCATGCGCCGCCATTACGCCCGCTACACGCCGGAGATGGTGGAACGGGTGACCGGCTGCCCCGCCGACGTGTTCCTGAAGGTGTGCGAGGCGCTGACCCGCAACTCCGGCCGGGAGCGCACGGCGACCATCTGCTACGCGGTGGGCTGGACTCACCATTCCACGGGAGTCCAGATCATCCGCGCCGCAGCGATCATCCAGGCGCTGCTGGGCAACGTCGGACGGCCCGGCGGCGGCATCCTGGCCCTGCGCGGCCACACCAGCATCCAGGGCTCCACCGACATCCCCACCCTCTACAACATGCTGCCCGGCTACCTGCCGATGCCGCACGCCTACAAGCCGCACGACACGCTGAAGGACTATCTGGAGATCGAGGAGACGCCGACCGGCTGGTGGAGCAACTTCCCCAAATACGCCGTCAGCCTGTTCCGCGCCTGGTACGGCGACGCGGCGACGCCCGGCAACGATTGGGGCTACGACTGGCTGCCCAGGATCGTCGGCGACCATTCCCAGCTTCCGCTGACCCTGGCGGTGCGCGACGGCATCATCAAGGGGCTGTTCGTCATGGGGCAGAACCCGGTGGTCGGCTCCTCCAACGCCGGCATGGTGCGCCGGGGGCTGGCCAACCTGGAATGGATGGTGGTGCGCGACTTCACCGAGACGGAAACCGCCGCCTTCTGGCACCACGGCGACGCGCGGCCGCAGGACATCGCCACCGAAGTCTTCCTGATGCCCTGCACCTTCGCCGGGGAGAAGGCCGGGTCCTTCACCAACACCCACCGGCTGGTGCAGTGGCACGACGCGGTGGTCGAGGGGCCCGGCGACAGCCGGTCGGAGCTGTGGTTCATGCACCATCTGGCGCTGCGGGTGAAGGCGCTCTACGCCGGCAGCACCGACCCGAAGGATGCGCCCGTCCGCCACCTGACCTGGGACTATCCCGTGCGCGGGCCGAAGCAGGAGCCGGACGCCGAGGCGGTGCTGAAGGAGATCAACGGCTACACATGGGCGTCGGACCCGGCGGAGCGCCGGCAGATCGCCGACTTCAAGGATCTGAAGGACGACGGCTCCACCGCCTGCGGCTGCTGGATCTACTGCGGCGCCTTCCCCGCCGACGACCACAACAAGACGCGCGACCGCACGCCCGACGGGCCGGACGGCCCCGGCACCCACCTGAACTGGGCCTTCGCCTGGCCGTCGAACCGCCGCACCCTGAACAACCGCGCCTCCGCCGACCCCGACGGCAAGCCGTGGTCGGAGCGCAAGCGCCTGCTGTGGTGGGACGCGGAGCAGGAGCGCTGGACCGGCCACGACGAGCCCGATTTCCCCGAGGAGAAACCGCCCCACTTCGAGCCGGACTGGGACAGCAAGCCCACGGGCATGGACGCGATCACCGGCAACGACCCCTTTATCATGATCGCCGACGGCAAGGCGTCGCTGTTCGTGCCGTCGGGCCTGAAGGACGGGCCGCTGCCCACCCATTACGAACCGCTGGAATCCCCGGTCCCGAACCCCCTGTACAAGCAGCAGGGCAACCCCACCGCCAAGCGGTGGGAGCACGACGACAATGAGCTGCACCCCATCGGCGACCCGGCGCACCCGTACGTCCTGACCACCTACCGCCTGACGGAGCACCATTCGGGCGGCGCGCCCACCCGCTCCGTCCCCACCACGGCGGAGCTGCAGCCGGAAGGCTTCGCCGAGATCCCGCCGGAGCTGGCGGCCGAGCTGGGCATCACCACCCTGGATTGGGTGGTGCTGGAAACCGCCCGCGGCGCCATCGAGACGCGCGCCCTGGTAACCGAGCGCCTGCGTCCCTTCGTCATCGACGGCCGCCGCGTCCACCAGATCGGCATGCCCTGGCACTATGGCTGGCATGGCTACGCCACCGGCGACATCGCCAACGTCCTCACCGCCTGCGTCGGCGACCCCAACACCAGCATGCACGAGAACAAGGCCCTGACCTGCGCGTTGAGGAAGGGGAGGCTGGCGCGATGAGCCCCCAACCGACCACGTCCCCGCTGACCGAAATGGCCCCGGCATGACCGCGCTGATCCCCGATGAATCCGCCCTCACCGCCGGCACCACCGTCCGCCCCGGCCGTCGCTACGGCTTCTTCACCGACACCACCCTGTGCATCGGCTGCAAGGCATGCGAGGTCGCGTGCAAGGAATGGAACGCGCTGCCGGCCGACATTCCCGGCCTGACGGGGATGAGCTACGACAACACCGTGGATCTGTCCGCCGACACCTGGCGCCATGTGCTGTTCGTCGAGAAGATCGCCCCGCAGGCCGGCGGGGAGCGGGTCACCACCATGCCGCCGTTCCAGTCCAACTGGCTGATGATGAGCGACGTCTGCAAGCATTGCAGCCCCGCCCCCTGCCTGGAGGCGTGCCCGACCGGTTCGCTGTTCCGCACCGAGTTCGACACCGTCGTGGTGCAGCAGGACATCTGCAACGGCTGCGGCTATTGCGTGCCGGCCTGTCCGTTCGGGGTGGTGGATCTCAACCTCAGCGACGGCAAGGCGCACAAGTGCACCCTGTGCTATGACCGCCTGAAGGGCGGGCTGGAGCCGGCGTGCGCCAAGTCCTGCCCCACCGACAGCATTCAGTTCGGCGAGATCGACGACCTGACCGAACGCGCCCGGGGGCGGGTGGAGGAGCTGCGCGGGCTGGGCCGCGACGACGCCTATCTCTACGGCGCGCCGGGAACCCCCGGCGCCACCGGCGGAATCGAGCGGCTGAACGCCTTCTTCCTGCTGACCGACCGGCCGGAGGTCTACAACCTGCCCGAACACCCCACCCGCCCGGCGGAGCGCTTCGCGCCGGGCATGGCCGCCGGCCTGGCGGCCGTGGCCGGGCTGACGCTGGCCGCCGCCCTGCTGTTCGGGCGGAACGGCGGCGGGGACGGGGGGCGGCCATGAGGGGGCCGGCCATGAGAGGGCCGACCGTGACGGACGACGCCGCCATCGGCTATTACGGCGTGCCGCCGGTCAAGGCCAGCCCCTTCGACTGGAAGATCGCGGCCTATGTGCAGATCGGCGGCGTCGCCGGCGCGGCGCAGGTGCTGTCGGCCGTCGCGGCGGCGGCGGGCGGGCGGCGCGCGCGCGGGGTGGTGCGGCATGGCCGGTGGATGGCGCTGGCCGGCGCCGTGCTGGGGCCGCCCTTCCTGATCGCCGACCTGAAGACGCCGACGCGCTGGTACAACATGCTGCGCATCGCCCGGCCGACCTCGCCCATGTCGGTCGGCTCCTACATCCTCACCGGGTTCGGCGCCTTCAGCGCCCTGGCGGCCCTGCCGGCCGGCCGTTTGTCGGACGCGGCGCAGGTGCCGGCGGCACTTCTGGGGGCGGGCATGGCCACCTACACCGCCAGCCTGCTGTCCGCCACCAGCTCGCCCTTCTGGGCCGAGGCGCCGCGGTCGCTGGCGGTGCAGTTCGCCTGCTCCTCCGTGGCCGGCGCGGCGGCCGCCCTGTCCCTGGCGGAGCAGGCGGCCGGCCGGCCCGGCACCGCGGCGACGCTGGACGCCATCACCGCGGCGGCGGCGGCCGGCGAACTCGCGGCCTCGATCGCCTCGGGCCACGACCATAAGGAGCCCGCCGTCGCCGGCGCCCTGGCGCTGGGCGTGGCGGTGCCGCTGGCCTGCCACGCCGCCAACCGTCTGTCCCGCCGCCCCTCGCGCACCCTGTCGGTGATCGGCGCGCTGGCCGCCCTGGCCGGCGGCGCGCTGCTGCGCCACGCGGTCATCCAGGCCGGCAACCGCTCCACCGAGCGCCCGCGCGACACCTTCCGCCTGACCCGCCCGCCCGAACCCGCCCGCCTGCCCCCGCGGAGATGACCGCTATGCTGCCCGAGGACACCCCCGAACACGGCCACTGCCGCAGCGCGCTCCGCCACCTCGACCGCATCCTGACCGAGAAGCCCGAACGCCACCACGACGAGCTGCTGGAGGGCATGCGCTGCCTGGTCAACATGCGCAACCACCTGATCGCCCGCCGCCGTGCCGGCGACACCGCGCCCCGGCTGGAGCAGAACCTGCATCAGGTGAACGCCGTGCTGAGCGTGCTCCACTCCGGCGCCTTCCCCATGGTGGGGATGCGGCACGAGCGGCTGAAGACGGCGCGCGACTGCCTGGAGGCACTGATGGAGGGAGGTTAGCCGGCTGGGCAGTCCCCCACACCGCGATGGCATCGCGCGGCGGGGACGGAATGTGGATGCAGCGCACCTCCGCTCCTGCGTTTTCGAGCACGTGTTCGAGTACGTCGAACGGGTCGGCCCGGTCCGCCGGCGGGATCCCGCAGCTCGCGGGCGGCGTCAATCCCCTGCCGGTAGGGCGGTGCGCCGTGATCGAGCGTGCCGCACACCCGCGCACCCAGGCTGTCGAGGTCCGGTGCATCGTCTGGCGCAGGTTCTCACGAGCTTGACGACGTCCCGAATCCGCTCGAAGCCGAACGCCCCCGCCATCGTTCGATGATGTGGCTCCATTTTTGCGGATCGTTCTCGTCGAGGCGCCGTGCGATCGCGTCGCCCACCGTGGTCAGAGCCTCCACGACGGCATCGACCGGAACCGTCCAGAGGGTGGTGCCGGTGTCGACGACGAAGCGATGTCCCTGCCGCAGGAGCCACAGGGGCGGCAGACCCGAAACGCCTGAGGACGCCGACGCCAGATTGTGCGTCCTTTCGAAGGCGAGGCACGCCCGTTCATCATCCTCGGCGGCCGCGGGTGACCGAATCGGGCGCCGTTCGAAGGCGCTCCACACCTCGTCGGGCCGGCTGACGCTGAGGTTGGCCGGGTAGTGCTGGCGGATCAGAAGTTGATCCCACCGTTCGGCGAGATGGGCCAGCAGATCGCCGGCAAACCACTCCAGGGGGGGCGCCATCGTCGGATGACGGCCAGCCGGGCGCGTCGTCGATCCGCACGTCGATGGCGGCAAAGGTCCGCACCGGCTGGCCGTCAGCCGTATCCCGCCACTCGAGCCGCACCTCGAAGCTATGGGCTGCCTTCATGATCGTCTCACCCGTGCCTGCCGGAGCCATGGAGCACGATGTGCTCCGTCACCCGGTGCTCGAACGCATCCGGGCACCCGTCCCGCCGAGCCATCGCCCGCAGTTCCCGAACCGTACGGGAGACCGGTTTACCCCGGTACGGATAGCCGTGGAACGTTGTTCCGCCATCGCTTGACCTGCCCTCATAGATGGTACCGTCGTGCACGACGTAGACGCATCCGGGGCAGGCGTCGGGTTCGCCGTCGGTTTCCGGGTGCGTGAAGCGCAGCAGGGCGCCCCCTGCGTCCTGAGCCGCTTCCACGAAGCGGCCGATCGTCGCGATCGGCTCCGCGGACGCCAGGTGCACCGGAATGAGATCATACCATGCCGGATTCGGAAAAGGCCGCGCTGCTGAAGCAGGCTTCATCGCCGGCGCACGCCGGCTGGCGGAGGCGGATGGGAATCGAACCCACCGATCGCTTTGGGCGATCCGCTGGTTTTGAAGACCAGGAGGGCCACCAGACCCTTGTCGCCTCCCGCGTTCCCTCCCGCCCGCGGCGGGTGGGTGACCCACGTCCCTACCACACCCTCCCGTCGCCGCGCGCCGGCTCGTTCGGGGTGCCCGGTTCGGCCAGCACGCGGTGGTCGCCGTCGCGGCGGGTGAAGCCGGTGGCGTCCAGGTGTTCCAGAAGGGGCACGCAGAACTTGCGGGAGATGCCCAGCAGCCGGCCGGCCTCGCCCACGGGAAAGCCGGTGCGGCGGTCCGCCAGGTGCCGGGACAGGATGCGCCGGGCGCGGGCCAGGGCGTCGCGGTGGAACAGGATCTCGCGCCTGTGCACCCGGTCCACCGTGCGCACCAGCGTGCCGCGGCGCAGCAGATAGCCCAGGGCCTGCACGCGGCGCCGGCTGCCGGCGGCCACCGCCGCGGCGTCGGGCGGGGTCAGGCCGGCGCGGCGGAACGCCTCCTCCAGCGCCGCCAGCAGGGCGCGGTCGGTGTCGGACAGCAGCCGGTCGGCGTCCGCGCCGGGCAGGCGCAGCGCGGCGCCGTCGCGCAGCAGCCGGCCGGCGGCGGTCAGGCGCTCGGCCACCGCCTCGGCCACCGCGGCCGGTAGGCCGGGCAGGGAACGCAGATGCTCCCGCGGCAGGCCGGGCGCGGTGGGGGTGCGGCGCTGGTGGTCGGTCACCAGGGCCAGCACCCGCTCCTCCGCCTGCCGCGCCGCGGCGGCGTCCAGCAGGAGGGCGCCGGGCAGCGTCACCGCGCCGGCGGGCGGCGCCACGGCGGCGGGGGCGCGGCCCACGGCGCGGGCCAGGGCGGGCAGGTCCAGCCCCGCGGTGCCGGCCGCCCGCAGGTGCAGCGCGGCGGCGTCGGCCGGATCGGCGGTCGCCGCCAGGGCGCCCAGCAGGCCGAGCGTCGCCGGGTCGCCGCGGCGCCGGCGCGCCGGGGCGGGGGCGAGGATGCGGCCGCCGGCCAGGGTCGCCGGGGGCGAGCCGGCGCGCAGGATGAACGGCTCCCCCGCCGGCACCGTCACGCCGTCCGGACAGCGGAGCTGCGCCACCCCCTCGGCCCCGGGCTCCAGCCGGTCGCCGTCGAGCAGGCGCACGCGCGCCTCCGCCTCCGTCGTGCCGAACAGCAGCCGCACGGGGCGGCCCGTGTCCAGCGGCGCGGCGGCGACGGGCGGCACGCTCAGCACCACGTCCAGCCAGTGCGCCGGGTGCAGCAGGCCGGGGGTGGCGAGCGCCATGCCGGGCGCGGCGTGCGCCCGCTCCACTCCGCGCAGGGCGACGGCGGTGCGCCGGCCGGGGGTGGCGGCGTCGACCGCGGCGCCGTGGATCTGCAGGCTGCGCACCCGTGCCGGCCGGCCGCCCGGCAGCAGCTCCACCGGGTCGCCCACGGCAAGCCGGCCGCGGCGCAGCGTGCCCGTCACCACCGTGCCGAACCCGGCCACCGCGAACACCCGGTCCACCGGCAGCCAGGCGAAGCCATGGTCCGGCCGCTCCGCCGGGTCGCGCGCCAGGGCGGCGAGGTGCGCCGTCAGCGCCGCCAGCCCCTGACCGGTGCGCGCGGACACCGCCACCGCCGGGGCGGCGGCGCAGCCCAGGCGGGCGCACAGGTCCTGCGCCTCTGCCGCGGTCTGCGCCGCCCGCTCCGCCGGGACGAGGTCGCAGCGGGCGACCGCGACCACGGCGCGGCGCACCCCGATCAGCGCGGCGATGGCCAGATGCTCCACCGTCTGGGGCCGCACCCCTTCGCCCGCGTCCACCACCAGCAGGGCCGCCTCCAGGCCGGTGGCGCCCGACACCATGGTGCGCACGAAACGCTCGTGGCCGGGCATGTCCACCAGGTCGATGGCACCGCCGGGCACCGCCAGCCGGGCGAAGCCCAGCGCGATGGAGATGCCGCGCGCCTTCTCCTCCGGCAGGCGGTCGGTGTCGGTGCCGGTCAGGGCGCGGACCAGGGCGGTCTTGCCGTGGTCGATGTGGCCCATCACCCCCACCATGGCGGTCCTCACGCCACCGCCTCCCGCACGGCGGCGGCCAGGGCCGGCAGCTCCGCCTCCGCCACCGTGCGCAGGTCCAGCAGCAGGCGGTCGCCGGACAGCCGTCCCACCACCGCCGGCCGCCCGGTGCGCAGCCGCGCCGCCAGCGCCGCGGCGCCCATGGACGCGGCGCGCAGCGCCAGCGTGCGCGTGGGGATCGTGACGCCGGGCAGGGAGCCGCCGCCGGCGTACGCCTCGTCCTGCCCCGGCTCCACCGTCAATCCGCCGATGCCGGCCAGCAGGCCGGCCAGCCGCGCCGCCCGCGCCTCCAGCATCGCCGGCGTGGCCGCCAGCATGGCCAGCACCGGCAGCCGCTCGGCCAGCCGGTCCGGCTCCCGGTACAGGCGCAGGGTGGCCTCCAGGGCGGCCAGCGCCATCTTGTCCGGGCGCAGGGCGCGCATCAGCGGGTGGGCCTTCAGCCGCGCCACCGCGTCGCGCCGCCCCGCCACCAGACCGGCCTGCGGCCCGCCCAGCAGCTTGTCGCCGCTGAAGGTGACCAGGTCCACCCCGGCCGCCACCGCGTCGCCCACCGTGGGCTCATGGGGCAGGCCGTAGGCGGTCAGGTCCACCAGCGTGCCGCTGCCCAGGTCCTCCACCAGCGCCAGGCCGCGGCGCCGGGCCAGCGCCGCCAGGTCGGCGGTGGCGGGGGCGGCGGTGAAGCCGACCATGCGGAAGTTGCTGCGGTGCACCTTCAGCAGCACGCGGGTGTCCGGGCCGATGGCCGCCTCGTAATCGCCGAGGCGCGTCTTGTTGGTCGCCCCCACCTCCACCAGCCGGGCGCCGCCCTGGCGCACCACGTCGGGGATGCGGAAGCTGCCGCCGATCTCCACCAGCTCGCCGCGCGACACCACCGCCTCGCCGCCCGCGGCCAGCGCCGACACCGCCAGCAACACCGCGGCGGCGTTGTTGTTGACGGCCAGCGCCGCTTCCGCCCCCGTGAGGTCGCACAGCAGCGCCGCCACCGCGTCGCCCCGGCCGCCGCGCCGGCCGGTCGCCGTGTCCAGCTCCAGGGTGGCGTAGCCGCCGGCCACCGCTGCGACGGCGTCCACCGCGGCGTCGGCCAGGGGCGCGCGGCCCAGGTTGGTGTGCAGCACCACGCCGGTGGCGTTGATCGCCGGCCGCAGCACCGGCCGCCGCGCCGCCGCCAGCCGTTCGCGCGCGTCGGCCAGCAGGGCGGGGACGCCGGGCACCCCGTCCCCCCGGGCGGCGGCGGCGCGGGCGGTATCCAGCGCGGCGCGCAGGGCGGCGGTGAGGGCGGTGCGGCCGTGCTCGGCCGCCAGGGCCTGCGCGTCCGGCGATTCCAGCAGCTTGTGCACCGGCGGCAGCCGGCGCCGCGCATCGGGGAGCCGGGCGGGGGGGCGGGCGGGGGGCGGGGCGAGGGACATGGGCCGCAGTATGGCGGCGGGGCGGCGGGGCGGCCACGGGACGGGGTGGGTACCTCCTTGACTCCGCCGGCCGCCCGCGGGCAAGACACCGCTTTCCATCCCGCGGGAGACGCCGCCCATGACCGCCGCCACCACCGAGCCGACCCCGAGGCGGGGAACCGTCCTGCCGCTGATCGACGAGGCGGCGATCACCCGCCGGCTGGAGGAGCTGGCGGCACAGATCGCCGGGACGGTGGCGTCGGACGTCACGGTGGTGGCCCTGCTCAAGGGCAGCTTCGTCTTTGCCGCCGATCTGGTGCGGGCGCTGGGGCGGGCGGGGCTGCACCCGCGGGTCGATTTCCTGCGCATCTCCAGCTACGGCAGCGGCACCGAAAGCTCCGGCACCGTGCGGGTGCTGGGGCCGCTGCCCGACGGGGTGGCGGGGCGGCCGGTGCTGCTGGTGGACGACATTGCCGACAGCGGCCGCACCCTGGACGCGGTGCGCCGCCTGCTGCTGGACGCCGGCGCCGCCGAGGTGCGCATCTGCGCCCTGCTCGACAAGCCCTCCCGCCGCGTCGTGCCGGTGCCGGTGGACTTCATCGGCTTCACCGTGGACGACGTCTTCGTCGTCGGCTACGGCATCGACTGGGCGGAGGACTACCGCCACCTGCCCTTCGTCGGCCGGGTGGAGCTGCCATAGGGCCGTTTTGCCGCATGCCCTTCCGGGCACCGCGGGCGTAGCATGGATTTTACAGATCGCCGATCGCATCCCACAGGAGGTGACGATGCCGGCCACAGTCCCGGAGGGCGTACGCCACGAGCCACGGCGCGACCGCCTGATTCATGAGCGCGTACACGACCCCTACGCGTGGCACCGCAAACCGACCGAGCCGACGCGCTGCTCCGAATGCGGCGCCCTGTTCCTGGAAGGACGCTGGCGCTGGGGCCTGCTGTACATCGACGCCGCCCAGGGCGTCTGCCCGGCCTGCCGCCGGGCGGCCGACCACGCCCCGGCCGGGGTGCTGATCCTCACCGGCCGCTTCATCGCCCGCCACAGGGACGAGGTCCTGTTCCTGCTGCACCACCACGAAGGGGTCGAGCGGCAGGAACACCCGATGCACCGCATCCTGGACATCGAGGAGCGCGACGGCGGTCTGGTCGTCACCACCACCGACATCCACACGCCCGCCCGCCTCGGCAAGGCACTGGAACGGTCCCACCACGGGGATCTGGACATCCGTTACGTGGAGGGCCAATATTTCGTGCGTGTCCACTGGCGTTGCGACGCCTGAGGCACGGACGTCGGCCATCGACACCGGCCCCGCTACCGGCTCCGACGAGGGAGATTCGCCATGAGCGACTCCGCGGTCCTGGAGGACAGGACCCTTGAACCGCCCGAACTGAACATCGGGCTCAAGCGGTTGTGCTACATCATCTCCAAGGCCAGGGCGTACGACGCCGGCATGGCGCCGGTCGACGCCGAAGACGAGGACCTCGCGGAGGAGGAGGATCTCGACCGGCCGGAGCCGGGACCCGAAGACCCGACGCTGGCGGAACTGACCGGCGTGCTGGCGACGCTCGACGACGATGAGATCGTCGACGTCATTGCGCTGGCCTGGCTCGGCCGCGGCGACTTCGCGCGCGACGAATGGGCCGAGGCGGTGGAACTGGCCCGCGAACGGCACAACGACCGTTCGGCCGATTACCTGATCGGCATCCCGAACCTGGGCGATTGCCTGGAGGAGGGGTTGGACCAGATCGGCCTGTCCACGGCCGACAACGCGTTCGTCCGCATCTGACGACTGCCCTTTTCACCCCAAGGGAGAGCGCATCATGCAGCTTCCTCTCCAGATTTCGTTCCGCAACATGCACGCTTCCGATGCCCTGGCGTACAAGATCCGCCAGAAGGCCGCGAAACTGGATCGCCTGTGCGGCCGCCTCACCCGCTGCGACGTGGTGGTGGAGGCTCCGCACCACGACCGCCGCAAGGGCCGTCTCTACCATGTGCGCATCGACATGACGGTGCCCGGCGGCGAGCTGGTGGTCCGCGGTGACCAGTGCAACGCGAGCGAGAACGTGCATGTGGCGGTGCGCAACGCCTTCGACGCCGCCCGCCGCCGCCTCGACGATTGGGCGCGCCGGCGCCGCGAAACTTCCGTGCCCGCCGCGCCGATGATGGCGGCGGAATAGGCGCACCGGTTGCTCCCCCGCCCCACGGCGGGGGAGCGCACCGCCATCCGGTGGTGCTGTTTGGGGCAATTGCCCGTTCCCCCGCCCGTTTGCCCTTCCCGACGGCAGCGTTGCGCGCCCGGATCCCCGGCGCGGCGCCCCCGCGGTTCTGGCCCCGTTCTTGCGTAAGCTGAGATCGCCCGAAGGTTGCCAGGCGGCAACCGGGGCATGATGTCGTGTCTCCGGCAGGAAACTGACCCCTCCGCCCCCTTTGCGGAGGGGTCTTTTTGTGTGGTGCGGGCGGTTGAGGCGCCATCCTGCACACAAATGGTGCGAAGCGGCGCAGATGCCTTCGGGATAGGCAGGGAGCGGTGGTCCGGGCGCGGGCCGCCGCCGGCCGGCGGCCGGGCCGCGGCGCTGCCCGGGGCAGGGAATCCGCCGTTTCCCGGCCGTGGCGGGGCGTGGTCCCGGCGCTGGCCCGCCTCTTGCTAGAATAATTGCGGCAGTGCAGCGGCAATGGCGTCGCTGACGACGAATTCGACGGGCGGCACCGGGGTGCCGTGCCGTCGCAGGGTCCGACGACGGGCCCGACCGGACAAAGGCGTCCACGGCAGCCGGGGTTTTCCCGGCCCGCCGCGGACGCCTTTTTTGTTGGCCGCGCCGCCCCGGAGGTTCCGGCCCGACTGGACCCGCCTCTCACGAGGGACCCGAAGCATGACCAAGGAACGTCTCGTCGTCATCGGCAACGGCATGGCCGGCATCCGCACGGTGGAGGAGCTGCTGGCCCGCGCGCCCGACCGCTACGCCATCACCGTCTTCGGGGCGGAGCCGCACCCCAACTACAACCGCATCATGCTCTCGCCGGTGCTGGCCGGGGAGAAGACCTTCGACCAGATCGTGCTCAACGACCGCGCCTGGTACGAGGATCACGGCATCACGCTGCACACGGGCGAGCGGGTGGAGACGGTGGACCGCGCCGCCCGCACCGTCACCGCCGTGTCCGGGCGCTCGGTGGCCTACGACACGCTGCTGATCGCCACGGGTTCCGATCCCTTCATCCTGCCGGTGCCGGGGCGCGACCTGCCGGGCGTCGTCGGCTTCCGCGACCTGGCGGACGTGGAGGCCATGCTGGCGACGGCGAAGCCGGGGGCGCACGCCGTGGTGATCGGCGGCGGCCTGCTCGGCCTGGAAGCGGCCAACGGCCTGCGCGTGCACGGCATGGAGGTCACCGTCGTCCACCTCATGGCGACGCTGATGGAGCGCCAGCTCGACGAGGCCGCCGGCTGGCTGCTGCAGCGGGAACTGGAGGGACGCGGCATCCGCGTCCTCACCGGTGCCACGACCGAGGCGATCCTGGGCAGTGACGGCGTGCGCGCGGTGAAGCTGGCCGACGGGCGGGAGTTGCCGGCCGACCTGGTGGTGATGGCCGTGGGCATCCGCCCCAACACGGCGCTTGGCCGGGCGGCGGGGCTGACGGTCAACCGCGGCATCGTCGTCGACGACGGCATGGTCACCTCAGACCCCGCCGTGTTCGCGGTGGGGGAATGCGTGGAGCACCGCGGCCAGACCTACGGGCTGGTGGCGCCCCTGTGGGACATGGCCAGGGTGTGCGCCGACCGGCTGGCCGGGGTGGCGGGCAGCGCCTACACCGGCACCGTCACCGCCACGCGGCTGAAGGTGACGGGGGTGGAGGTGTTCTCCGCCGGTACCTTCTCCGCCGAAGGGACGGAGGACATCGTGCTGCGCGACGCCGCCCGCGGCGTCTACAAGCGCGTGGTGCTGAAGGACGACCGGGTGGTGGGCGCCGTCCTCTACGGCGACACGGCCGACGGCTCCCGGTTCTTCCAGCTCATGAAGGACGGGGAGGACGTGGCGGCCGTCCGCGACAGCCTCATTTTCGGGCAGGGGGCCGGGGCCGGTGCCCGGGACCCTTTCGCGGCGGTCGCCGCGCTGCCTGACACGGCGGAGATCTGCGGCTGCAACGGGGTGTGCAAGGGCACCATCGTCACCGCCATCCGCGAAAAGGGCTGCGCCTCGGTGGACGACGTCCGCACCCACACCAAGGCGTCGGCGTCGTGCGGCACCTGCACGGGGCTGGTGGAATCGCTGCTGGCCCTGACGCTGGGCGACGGCTACGTGGCCGAGACCGGCGCCAAGCCCATGTGCAAGTGCACCCACCACACCCACGACGACGTGCGCCGCCTGATCGTGGCCCGGGGGCTGAAGTCGATCCCCGAGGTCATGCAGACGCTGGAATGGACGACGCCGGAGGGATGCGCCTCGTGCCGCCCGGCGCTCAACTACTACCTGCTGTGCGCCTGGCCGGGGGAATATGCGGACGACGGCCAGTCCCGCTTCGTGAACGAGCGGGTGCACGCCAACATCCAGAAGGACGGCACCTTCTCGGTGGTGCCGCGCATGTGGGGCGGCCTGACCAACCCGCGGGAGCTGCGGGCCATCGCCGACGTGGCGGACAAGTTCGCCATCCCCACCATCAAGGTGACCGGCGGCCAGCGCATCGACCTTCTGGGTGCGAAGAAGGAGGACCTGCCGGCCATCTGGGCCGACCTGAACGCCGCCGGCATGGTGTCGGGCCACGCCTACGGCAAGGCGCTGCGCACCGTGAAGACCTGCGTCGGGTCCGAATGGTGCCGCTTCGGCACGCAGGCGTCCATGGCCATGGGCGTCAAGCTGGAGCAGATGACCTGGGGCACCTGGACACCGCACAAGTTCAAGATGGCGGTGTCCGGCTGCCCGCGCAATTGCGCGGAGGCGACCATCAAGGATCTGGGCGTCATCGCCGTCGACAGCGGCTGGGAGATCCACGTGGGCGGCAACGGCGGCATCAAGGTCCGCGTCACCGACCTGCTGTGCAAGGTGGAGACGGAGGAGGAACTGCTGGAATACACCGGCGCTTTCCTCCAGCTCTACCGCGAGGAGGCGCGCTATCTGGAGCGCACCGCGCCGTGGATCGAACGCGTGGGCATCGACCATGTGCGCGACCGCCTGTTCGACGCCGCGAGCCGCAAGTCCCTGCACGCCCGCTTCCTGCACTCGCAGGTCTTCATGCAGGACGACCCGTGGGCGGAGCGTGCGGCCGCGGCCGTGGACGCGCACGAGTTCCGGCCCCTCGCCAACCTCACCCGATACGCCGCCGCCGCGGAGTGACCGCCATGAACGCCATCAACGCCCCCTCCTGGATCGCCGTCGGCCGTGTCGCCGACATCCCCGCCCGCGGTGCCCGCGTCGTCCGGGCGCCCGGCGGCGACATCGCGGTGTTCCGCACCGGCACCGACGAGGTCTTCGCCCTGCGCGACCGCTGTCCCCACGGGGCGGGACCGCTGTCCAACGGCATCGTCCACGGCCGCAGCGTCACCTGCCCGCTGCACGGCATGGTCTTCGACCTGGAAAGCGGCCGCACCGCGGGGCCGGACGCCTGCACCGCCACCAGCGTGCCCGTGCGGGTGGTCGACGGCGTCATCCAGATCGCCAACCCCGCCTTCGCGGAGGCGGCCGGTGCCTGACGGGTCCGGCATCCCGCGGGACGGTGGTGCGGGTCGCACCGTCCGCACCACCTGCCCCTATTGCGGCGTGGGCTGCGGCGTGCTCGCCGAGACCGGGCCGGACGGTGCGGTGACGGTGCGCGGCGACCCCGATCATCCCGCCAACCGCGGCCGGCTGTGCTCCAAGGGTGCCGCCCTGGCGGAGACGGTGGGGACGCAGGGCCGTCTGCTGCACCCGCATCTGGACGGGCGGCCGGTGTCGTGGGACCGCGCCATCGGCACGCTGGCCGCCGCCTTCCGTCACGCCATCGACCACCACGGCCCGGATTCGGTGGCGCTCTACGTCTCCGGCCAGTTGCTGACCGAGGATTATTACGTCGCCAACAAGCTGATGAAGGGCTTCATCGGCACGGCCAACATCGACACCAACTCGCGCCTGTGCATGGCCTCCACGGTGGCCGGCCACAAGCGCGCCTTCGGCAGCGACACGGTGCCCGGCACCTACGGCGATCTGGAGCAGGCGGACCTGGTGGTGCTGGTCGGCTCCAACCTCGCGTGGTGCCACCCGGTGCTGCATCAGCGCCTGCTGGCGGCGCGACGGGAGCGGGGGACGCGCATCGTCGTGGTCGATCCCCGCCGCACCGCCGCCTGCGACGAGGCCGACCTGCACCTGGCGCTTGCCCCCGGCGCCGACGTGGCCCTGTTCAACGGCCTGCTCGCCCACCTGCACGCCGGCGGCCACGGCGACGCCGCCTTCGTCGAGCGGCACACCGACGGGGCGGCGGGGGCCGTGGCCGCCGCGCTGGCCGAGGCGCCGACGCCGGAGCGCGCCGCCGCCCTGTGCGGCCTGGACCCCGCCGCCGTGCGCCGCTTCTACGACCTGTTCGCGGCGACGGAGCGGGTGGTCACCGTGTTCTCCCAGGGCGTCAACCAGTCGGCGCGCGGCACCGACAAGGTCAACGCCATCCTCAACGCCCATCTCTACACCGGGCGGATCGGCCGGCCGGGCATGGGGCCGTTCTCGGTGACCGGCCAGCCCAACGCCATGGGCGGGCGGGAGGTCGGCGGGCTGGCCAACCAGCTTGCCGCCCACATGGGGTTCTCGGCGACCGAGGTGGACCGGGTGCGCCGCTTCTGGAACGCCCCGCGCATGGCGGTGCGGGAGGGGCTGAAGGCCGTCGACCTGTTCCGCGCGGTGGAGGACGGGCGCATCCGGGCCCTGTGGATCATGGCGACCAACCCCGCGGTCAGCGTCCCCGACGCCGGCCGGCTGCGCGCCGCCCTGTCGCGCTGCGACTTCGTCGCCGTCTCCGACGGTTTCGCCGACACCGACACGGCCCGGCTGGCCCATCTGACGCTGCCCGCCGCCCTGTGGGGGGAGAAGGACGGGACCGTCACCAACTCCGACCGCACCATCGCGCGCCAGCGCCCGTTCCTGCCGCTGCCCGGCGCGGCGCGGCCGGACTGGTGGATCGTCTCGGCCCTGGGGCGCGCGCTGGGGTGGGCGGACGCCTTCGCCTACGACCGCCCGGCCACCATCTTCCGGGAACACGCGGCCCTCTCCGCCTTCGAGAACGGCGGCAGCCGCGACTTCGACATCGGGGCCCTGGCCGGGCTGGACGACGCGGCCTACGACGCTCTCACCTCCGCCCCCTGGCCGATGCGCGCGGGGGAGGCGCCGACCCGCCGCCTGTTCGCCGACGGCGGATTCTTCACGCCCGACCGCCGGGCGCGGCTGCTGCCGGTGACCGGCCGGCCGCCGGCCCGCGCCCGCAGCGCCGACTTCCCGCTGTGGCTCAACAGCGGCCGCACCCGCGACCACTGGCACACCATGACCCGCACCGGCCGGTCGCCGCGCCTGTCGGCCCACACGCCGGAGCCCTGCGTCGACCTGCACCCCGCGGACGCCGCGCGGGCCGGCGTCACGGACGGCGCCGTGGTGCGCATCGTCACCGCCACCGGGACCGCCCTGGCCCGCGCCGCGCTGAAGGACGGGCAGCGGCCGGGCGAAGCCTTCCTGCCCATGCACTGGACGGACCGCTTCACCGGCGCGTGCGTGGCGGGCACGCTCATCGACGCCGTCGCCGACCCCGTCTCCGGCCAGCCGGAGCTGAAGGCGATGCCGGCGCGGGTGGAGCCGGTGACGCTGCGCTGGGCCGGCTGCCTGCTGTCGCGCGAACCGGTGGAGCCGCGGCACGCCGGCTACTGGGCCCGCCACGCCGTGCCCGGCGGCCACGTCCTGGCGCTGGCCGGGGAGGACGCCCCGCCCGACGCCGGCGCGCTGGCCGACCTGTTTCCCGGCTTGTCCCCGGCCGGTGCCGACACGGTGGATTACGAGGATCGCCGCCGCGGCGTGCTGCGCCGCGCCTGGATCGCCGATGACCGCCTGGCCGCCTGCCTGTTCCTGGCGGCTGACGGCGCCCTGCCGTCGCGCGACCGGCTGCTGCGCCTGCTGGCCGGGGAGCCGCTGGACGCCGCCGCCCGCCTGGCGGTGCTCTCCGGCCGCTCGTCCGAGCCGGCGGCGGCGGAGGGCCGCATCGTCTGCTCCTGCTTCCGTGTCGGGCTCGACCGCCTGACCGCGGCGGTGCGCGACGGCGGCCTGACCAGCGTGGAGGCAATCGGGCGGGCGCTCAACGCCGGCACGAACTGCGGCTCGTGCGTGCCGGAACTGCGCGAGATCCTGGCGGCGGTTCGGGAGGGGGCGGCGGCGTGAGGGCGGCGGGGCGTCGGGAGGGGAGGCCATCGGATCAGGCCCCATTGCCGGCGTTGCAGGCTCCCCTCAATCCTGCGGCGTCGGCCCCCGGCGGCCTTGCTTGACCTCGGCCCGTTTGGCTTTGCCCTCCAGGCGCCGCTGCTTGGAACCGAACGTCGGCTTGGTCGGGCGGCGGGTTTTCGGGACGACGGTGGCGTCGCGGATCAGGTCGATCAGCCGTTCCCGAACGTCCTCGCGGTTTCGCATCTGCGACCGGTAGGTGTCGCCGACGAGGATCAGGACTCCCTCCGAGGTCATGCGGGAGCCGGCCAGACGGACGAGTCTGGCCTTCACGTCCGGGGGAATGTTGGGGGACGCCGCCACGTCGAAGCGGAGCTGAACCGCCGAGGATGTCTTGTTGACGTGCTGGCCGCCGGGACCGGAGGCGCGCACGAACTCCTCCTGAAGCTCGCTCTCGTCAACGGATATGCGGTGCGTGATGCGGATCATGACGGTGACACCCTAAATCGGATCGCACCAAACCGATACCGGTTTGATGCGATCCGGAGGGCGTCAGCGCCGGGTGCCGAAGGACATGGCCGGAACGGTCAGCACCGCCTCGCGGCGGCGCGGCGTCACCGCCGCCGCCAGGGCGCCGAACAGGCGGCCGACAGTCGCGCGGATGTAGCGGGCGCGTTCCCGGTTGGCCTCGTGCATGATGGCGCGGAGTTCTTCGGGGGACGGGTAGACGCCGAATTCGGGATGCGTGATCACATGGACCTCCTCTTGGGTTCGAGAAGGCGCCCCTCCCGGGGGTCTTTCTTATTGCGTTGCAGCAATCCTAGGCCGGGGGCGGCGCAGGGGCAAGCGGCGGGGCCGCGATAGGGCAGCATGGCTGCCATGAAGGTGGGGCAGCATGGCTGTCATAACCGGATGCCTGCTTGCTTCCCTTCACCGCCGTCCTGCGTTTTCGCCCAGCAGCGCAGCACCTCCGCCACGCTCCAGGCCTGGGCGATGCAGCCGCGCGGGGTGAATGGGGGGTCTGCATCGAAGACCTCGCTGATGGTGCCGACGCCGGCCTCGTCCAGATGGGGCAGGAAGCCTTCCAGAAACCGGCGGGCGCCGGCCGTGTCGTCGGGGTGCAGCTTCAGCCAGGCATCGACGAAGGGGCCGATCAGCCAGCCCCACACGGTGCCCTGGTGATAGGCGGCGTCGCGGGCGCGCAGGTCGCCGTAATAGCGCGGCTTGTAGTCGGGGTGCCCCGCCGCGAGCGAGCGCAGGCCGACCGGGGTCAGCAGCCGCTCCCGCACCGTATCCACCACCGGCTCCCAGCGGTGGCGGTCGAGCACGGGGTGGTCGAGGGACACGGCGAAGATCTGGTTGGGGCGGCAGGCGGGGTCGTCGCCGTCCTCGCCGTCCACCACGTCGTAGAGGTGGCCGGCCTCCTCGTTCCAGAAGCGGCGGTTGAAGGCGCTGCGGGCCCGCTCCGCCAGCTCGCGGTAGGGAGCGGCGGCGCCCGGCCCCTCCTCCTCCTCCAGCCAGTCGGCGGTGAGGCGCAGGGCGTTGTACCAAAGGGCGTTGATCTCCACCGCCTTGCCCCGCCGCGGCGTGACCACCCAGTCGTCGACCTTCGCATCCATCCAGGTGAGCTGGTAGCCGGCCTCGCCCTGGCGCAGCAGCCCGTCGCCGGGATCCACCCCGATACCGAAGCGGGTGCCGCGGCGGTGCGCCTCGATCACCTCCACCAGCTTGGGCAGGATGATCTGCAAGGTGGCGCGGTCACCGGTGGCGCGGACGTAGCGGTGCAGCGCGTGGAAGAACCAAAGGGTAGCGTCGGCGGTGTGGTACAGCCCGTCGTCCCGGCCGTCGGGGAACATGTTGGGAATCAGTCCGTCGCGGATGTAATGGGCGAAGGTGCGCAGAATCCACCCCGCTTCCACCGGCCGCCCGGTGGCCAGCGTCAGCCCCTCCAGGCTGATCATGGTGTCGCGGCCCCAGTCGGTGAACCAATGGTAGCCGGCGATCACGGTGCGCACCTCGTCCCCCTCGGCCCGCGCCCGCATCATGTCGGCGACCCGTCCCGTCGGCACGAACACGAAGCTGTCGGCCGCCAGCACCAGTTCCGCCATGGCACCGTTGCGCAGGGCGGGGTGGGCCTGGCGGACGAGGCGGCGGCGGCGCTCCACCTCGAAGCGCAGGACGTCGGCGGGCGGCAACGCGTCCACCCGGCGCCATTCCTCGGCCGAGGCGATGAAGGTCAGCACCTGCCCCTGGTGGACCTGGCCGCTGAAGAAGCCCGGCGTCCACAGGGCCCCGCGGGAGTCGTAGCCGCGTTCCGCCTCCACGGGATAGACCGCGTCGCGGCGGTCGCCGCCGTCGAGGGTCAGCGGCAGGTCGGCCCCCCGGATGGACAGGCGCAGCACCGGCAGGTCGGGGCCGGCCGACACCTCGTAGCGGCACCCCTCGGCGCCCAGCCGGTAGGTGCGCGACAGCGGCCGGTCCACCGCCGCCTCGATCTGGCGGAAGGCCAGGAAGGGGCGGAGCTGCAACGTCACCGGCGCCGGCGCGCGCAGCACGCGGTAGGTGACGTGGACGATGTTCTGGCGGTGGGGCAGGACGATCTGCTTTTCCACCACCACCCCATCCGTCTCGTAGCGCCACACCGGCAGCCCGGCCTCCAGGCGGAACTGCACGAGGTTGCCGATGCCGCCGCGCTCGCCGCCGAAGGGCGCCGGCTCGTCACAGCCCAGCGGGTGCACGGTGCCGTCCGGCAGGATCAGGCGGTCGCCGAGCTGGCTCAGCATCACCACGCGGCCGAACGGGGCCGGCAACGCCGCCGCCAGCAGGCCGTGGTAGCGCCGCGTCACCGCACCGCTCACCGTGCCCGATGCGAAGCCGCCCAGCCCGTTGGTCACCAGCCACTCGCGCGTCACCGCGGCGTCCGATGTCAGGTCCCGGTCGTCGCGGTTCAGGGTGCGGACGATTTCAGCCATGCTCTCCTTCCGGCGCTTGGTCGTCAAAGGGGCGGGCGGCCAGCAGCACCGCGGCGTGCCCGGGCAGCGTCCAGCTTCCGGCGCCTTCGGCCACCGGCGGGATGCCGTCGCCGCCGTAGGCCACGTCCTCGCTGGTCCACAGGTCCGCCCAGCGATGCCCCGCCGGGGGTGCGAGCAGGGGTTCGGGCATGGGCACCAGCGGCAGGTCGTGGCCCATGTTGACCAACAGCAGCCGGTCGTCTCCGTCCCCGCCGAACCAGCGCAGGACGAACGCCTCGTCGCCCAGCACCGCCCCGTCCAGCCCGCCGGCGCGGGGGTTGCGCAGCACCGGGTCCTCGCGGCGCAGGCGCAACAGCTCCCGGTGCATCTCCCACACCGGCCGGTTGCGCTCCCGCTCCCCGTGGTCGAGCTTGCAACGGGTGAAGGTCTCCTCCTCGTGGGGCGGCGCCAGGTGCCGCTGCATGGCCGGGGTGTTCAGGCTGGGAAACTGCCGCAGGAACGCGGCGCGCCCCTCGGCCACCCGGGCCGCCAGCTCCGGCGTGTGGTCGGCGACGTACAGGAAGGGGGCGGACGCCGCGAACTCCTGCCCCTGGAACAGCATGGGCGTGCCGGGGCCCAGCAGCAGCACCGCCGTCATCGCCCGCCAGCAGCCGGGCGCCGCCAGGGTGTGGCCGCGCCGCCCGTTGCCGGAATTGGCGACTTGGTCATGGTTCTGCAGGAAGGTGACGAACGCCGACGGCGGCACGCCGAAGGCCGGGGTGCCCCGTGGCTGCTTCTGCCATTGGTACCATTGGCCCTGGTAGAGGAACCCGTGCTTCATGGCCGACACGAATTCCTGCGGGGTGCCGCGGTGATCACAGTAGTAGGCCTCGTTCCGCCCCGTCAGGGCCACCATGGCGGAGTGGTGGAAGTCGTCGTTCCACAGCGCATCCAGCCCGCAGCCGCCGGCGTCGAGCGGCCGGACGAGGCCCGTGTCCTGCGGTTCGTTCTCGCCGATCACGATGGTGACCCGGCCCCGCGCCGCGCGTGCCACGGCGCGGCGCAGCTCCGCCAGGATGTGCGGCGTCGAGGCGTCGAACATCTGCTGCGTGGCGTCCAGCCGCAGCCCGTCCAGGTGGAACTCGTCGATCCAATAGGCGGCGTTGGCCAGGAAGAAGGCGCGCACCGGACCGCTGCCGGGGCCGTCGAGGTTGATGGCGTCGCCCCATTCGTTGTCGTAGCGGTCGGTGGTGTAGGTGTCCGAGAACTGGCCGAGATAATTCCCGTCCGGCCCGAAGTGGTTGTAGACCACGTCCAGGATCACGGCGATGCCCAGCGCGTGGGCACGGTCGACGAAGCGGCGCATGGCGTCGGGCGGGCCATACAGCCGCGTCGGTGCGAACAGATTGACGCCGTCATAGCCCCAGCCGAAGCGTCCGGGAAAATCGGCGACCGGCATCAGTTCCACCACGGTGATGCCCAGTTCGGCCAGGTGCGGCAATTCGCGCTCCGCCGCTTCCCAGGTGCCCTCGGGGGTGAAGGTGCCGACGTGCAGTTCGTAGATCACCGCCTCGTCGATGGAACGGCCGAGCCAGGTGTCGTCGGTCCAGGCGAATCGGCGGGGATCGACGACCTGCGACGGGCCGTGCGGCCCTTCCGGCTGGAAGCGGGATGCGGGATCGGGCAGCAGGGTGTCGCCGCCGTCCAGACGGAATCGGTACAGGCTGCCGACGGGAAACCCGTCGAGCAGCCCGGTGAAATAACCGTCCGTTTCGGCGTCCAGGGGCAGGGCGCGGCCTTCCGGCTCTGCGACGACGGCGACTCGCTGCGCCGCGGGGGCCCATACGCGCACGCTCAGACGGTCACCCGGCAGGGCTTCGGCGCCCACGGGATAGAGGCGTGTCACCGCGCCGGCCTGCGGATGCTCCTCGATGCCGGCGGCACGAAGGGCGGCGGACTCTTCGCCGGGACTGGTCACGCAAGGGCACCTCGACAGGGGACGGCCATCCGTCCGGTGCCCCCGACAACAGCGCAGCCCGCCCCTTGCTCCCGCGGCCCGCCGGCCGCCGTATCACATCCCCGCGGCGAAGCGTGCGGCCTGCACCCGGTTCTGCACCCCCAACTTGCGGAAGACGTGGCAGAGGTGCGACTTGATCGTCACCTCGCTGACGTTCAGCCGGCGGGCGATCAGCTTGTTCGATAGCCCCTCCCGCAGCAGGTCGAGGATCTCGCGCTCGCGGGTCGTCAGGTTCCGTTCCGGACCGTCGTTCTCGGCCATGGACGCGCGATCCTCCTCGATCAGCGCGGCGGGCACGTAGCGCTCGCCGGCGATGATCAGGCGCAGGGCCGATACCATGGCCTGCGCGCTGAGGCGTTTGGGGATGAAGCCCGACACGCCCTGGGCCAGGGTGGTGAGGATGGTCCGGCGGTCGGTGACCGAGGACAGGACGGCGATCGGGAGGGTCGGGAACCGTTCCCGGATCATCCGGATGCCGGCGGGTCCGTCCATACCCGGCATCCGCATGTCGAGCAGCAGGAGGCGGATGTCGGACACGCTCGACAACACTTCGAGCACCTCGCCGAACGTTCCTGCTTCATACACGTCAACATTCTTTCCCAGCTCAAGCAGGAAAGGTCGGAGCCCGTCGCGAACCATCACATGGTCGTCGGCAATCAACAGACGCATAGTCTTCTCCGTCCGGCGCATGTCATTCTTTGTGAGTACTGGAATACTCACACCTGTCCGGTTGGACGTCAACAATTTTATCATTATATCTTTTGCGCAACTTTGGAACGGATGGCCTGTGGTGACGTTTCCGTTGATCCATCGCTTACGCAGGACCAGGGCAGCGTGACGGCGAAGCAACTCCCCCTGCCGACCTGCGAGCGCACGCGAATGCCGAAGCCCAGGAGGTCGGCCGTCCGCCGGACGATGCACAGGCCGAGCCCCAGCCGCCCGTCGCCGGCCGCCGCACCGGACCCGCGGCGGAACTCGTCGAAGATCGCCTCGATCTCATCGGCGGGGATACCGGGGCCGGTGTCCCACACCTCGATCCGCAGCGCGTCCTCACCGTGGCGGCAGCCGACCAGCACCCGTCCCGACCGCGTGTGGCGGACGGCGTTGGTGATCAGGTTGAGGATGATGCGCGACAGCAGGACCGGGTCGTTGTGCACCCACAGGGATGTTCGGACCAGGCGCAGTCCGATGCCTTTGTCAGCGACCTCGCCGGCGTACAGGGCGCACACCCGCTCCAGGATCGGCGCCAGGGGCACGCACTGCGGCACCGGCGTGAGCCGGCCGGATTCCAGCACCGATGCGTGGACGAGCTGGTCCAGCATGTCCTGCTGCAGCCGGGCGATCTCCTGCATGCACGCGAAGCGGGCGCGCATCGCCGGATCGACGGACTCGCGCACACCCGCTTCGACCCGGAACAGCAGGGCCCGCACGGGCTGGGACAGATCGTGGGTGACGGAGGCCAGCAGGCGGGATTTGGCGGCGCTTGCCGCTTCCGCCCGGCAGCGTGCCTGCCGGTGTTCGCGCGCCACGGCTTCCAGCTCCGCGTTCGCCCGGCGCAGGGCGGCGGCGATCCGGCGTTCACGCTCCACCGCCTGCCGCGCCAGGATGCACAGGCCGACGATGGCCGCGACGGCGAGAAGGGCCGGGACGCCGCCGGGCATCGCCGGCCATGGCGGGATGACCGGCGTGCCCGCGGGACGCTCCGTCACCGCGCTCAACACCGCCCACCCGCCGGCGAGAACCAGGCACGCGACGACGAGGATCACCCCCGCGGCGCGCTCCGGACGATACCCTGTCGTGGTCGCTGATTCCCGCATGTGGCGTTCGCCGTGGCCGTCCCGGCCGGCGGGTGCCGGCCGTTGAATATGGATGTATGTTGATCGCTAGAATAACGGGATATGCAGGCAGCGTCGATAGCGCGTTGCGGCACTGTGGAAAGCCCATACCATCCTATGGGATGAGGCGCATTGCCCCCGGAATCCGTATCGTGCTCACGATGGATCGCTTTAAATATCAATGGTTGTCGGTGATTTTTCCGCGCGCCGCCGGGCTGCCGAATACTCGGCGGATGCCTTGTCGCGTCCATTTGCCGCAGGGTCGGATGCCGGTGACCGTGATTGAATCGGTCACCGGCCCGCAGCAATATTACTCGTAGTCGGCCCAGGTCGTGCCCTTGTTCCGATCGTACGACAACGAAATCTTGCTGACCGTGCAGAGGTCGAACTTTTCCCACTCCGCTTCCTCGCTGTCGTCGAACACGACCTTGAGGTCCCAATGGCACGACTTCGTGCCGCGGGAGAAGGTGATGTGGACCGTCTCACCGTTGGACAGCACGTCACGGCCGAGGACGTCCTCTTCCCAGTCGTTGGAGGCGCTGGGGCTGACGTAAACCTCACTGATGGTGTAGCCGGTACGGTTGACCAGGGAGAAATCCTGCTTGCCCTGGGCCAGCGCACCGACGGGGGCGGCGAGCGTCAGCGACATCAGGGTGGCCGCTGCCAGGGACGTCAGCATTTTCATAGAGAGGAACTCCGTTCGGGTGGTTGCATCGCCGGACGGAGGGCGGCCGCCCCCCGGTACCGGGCGGCCCATGGTGCATCGGATAACCACCGATACGCCAGAGGATCTATGCAATGGGGAGAGGTCAGCGCGGCAGCAGGTTGGCGATGGCGCGGGCCACCGCGATCCATTCCTCGCCGGGTTCGGCGTCGCGCAGGGCGACCAGCGGCGGCCAGACGCCCAGCCGGCTGCCGCGGCGCTGGCGGATCAGACGGTCTACCTCGTCGGGGGTCGGCAGCCGGTCGCCCTTGCGCCGGTTGCAGCGGCCGTGGGCCAGCACGACGTTGGCCGGCTCGTCGGCGCCGCCGTAGGCGCGGGGAATGAGATGGTCGAAGGTGGCCTTTGCGCCCACGGACTCGCCGCAATAGAAGCAGCGGCCGCCCTGCGCCACGTCCATCAGCAGCGCGTCGTCGCGGCTGACGGCCATGGCGCGCTCACTCCGCCCGTTCGACGGAGCCCCAGAGGTCGTGCTCGTCGGCGTGCTCGATGGTGACGTCCACGATGTCGCCCGGCTTAACCCCGGTCTCGCCGTTCAGGAAGACGCAGCCGTCCACCTCGGGCGCGTCGGCGTAGGAACGGCCGATGGCGCCGTCCCCGTCCACCTCGTCGATGAGCACGCCCAGCGTCCAGCCGACCTTGCGCTTCAGCCGCTCGGCGCTGATGGCGGTCTGGGTTTCCATCAGGCGCTGATGGCGTTCCCGCTTGACCTCCTCGGGCACCGCGCCCGGCAGCTCGTTGGCCCGGGCCCCGGCCACCGGCTCGTAGGGGAAGCAGCCGACGCGGTCGAGCTGCGCCTCCTTCAGCCATTCCAGAAGGAACGCGAAGTCCTCCTCCGTCTCGCCGGGGAAGCCGACGATGAAGGTGGAGCGCAGGGCGAGATGCTCGCAGTCGCGGCGCCAGGCGCGGATGCGGTCCAGCGTCTTTTCCTGGGCCGCCGGCCGGCGCATGGCCTTCAGGACGGTGGGCGAGGCGTGCTGGAAGGGAATGTCCAGGTAGGGCAGGATGCGGCCCTCCGCCATCAGGCCGATGACTTCGTCCACATGCGGGTACGGATAGACGTAGTGGAGCCGCACCCACAGATCGAAGTTGGCCAGCTCCCGGCACAGGTCGATGAAGCGGCTGCGCACCGTGCGGTCGTACCACGGCCGCTCCGCGTACTTCAGGTCGAGTCCGTAGGCGCTGGTGTCCTGGGAGATCACCAGCAGCTCCTTCACGCCGCCGACCGCCAGCTTTTCCGCCTCGCGCAGCACCTTGTCGACGGGGCGGCTGACCAGGTCGCCGCGCAGGTCGGGGATGATGCAGAAGGAGCAGCGGTTGTTGCAGCCCTCCGAAATCTTCAGATAGGCGTAGTGGCGCGGTGTCAGGCGGATGCCCTGGGGCGGCACCAGATCGACGTAGGGATCGTGGGCCGGCGGCACCGCCTCGTGCACGGCGGCCACCACCGCCTCGTACTGGTGCGGGCCGGTGACCGCCAGCACGCCCGGATGCTCCGCCCGTATGGCGCCCGCGTCGCCGCCCATGCAGCCGGTGACGATGACCCGGCCGTTCTCCTTCAGCGCCTCGCCGATGGCGTCCAGGGACTCGCGCTTGGCGCTGTCGAGGAAGCCGCAGGTGTTGACGATGACCGCGTCGGCACCGTCGTAGGAGGGGGAGATCTCGTATCCCTCTGCGCGCAGGCGCGTCAGGATGCGCTCCGAATCGACGAGGGCCTTGGGGCAGCCGAGGCTGACGATGCCGACCCTGGGGGCGGCGCGGGTGACGGTGCGGGGATCGGGCGTGGTCATGGCGCGCATATATAGGTGACCGGGTCCGCGGCGCCAGCCGAAAGTCTGCGGACGTGCCCCGCGCGGCGCCCGGCGCCGTGCTGGACAGGTCGGGATGCCGCTGTTAACATACTATTTATATTAGTGTGCTAACATTTTCGCCTGCCGACCGGAAGCGGGCGCGAAGGGGCAAAAAGGGCCGGCGCCATGTCCAACCACCCGCCCGCCGCGGCTTCGGCCCGGGCCATCGCCGAGGTGATGATGCACATCGGCCACGTCGCGGACAGCCTGGGCTACGCGCAGGGGCTGAAGCCGTCGCAATGGGCGGCGCTGCGTTATTTCGCATCGGCGAGTCCGGCCCGGCGCACGGTGTCCGCCTTCGCCGACTTTCACGCCACCACCCGCGGCGCCGCGTCCCAGACCGTGGAGGTGCTGGTGGGCAAGGGGCTGCTGACGCGCGTCCCCGTGCCGGAGGACCGGCGCGTGATCCGGCTCCACCCCACCGACCCGGCGCTGGACCTGCTGCGGGACGATCCGCTGGCGGCGTTCGCCGGCATCATCGACGACCTGCCGCCCGATGACCGTACGGCTCTGGCCGGCCTTCTCGGGCGGGTGCTGGACGGCCTGCTGGAGAAGCGCCGGGCGGCGTGACGGCGCGTCTTACGCCGTGCCGAAGGTTTCCGCGGTGAAGCGCAGGGCGCGCAGGGTGCCCGTCTCCCGGTCGGGCGCCAGCCCGGCCTTGGCCTTGAGGTGGTGCAGGAAGTCGCGCGGGTCCGGCAGGACATCCCACACCTTGGGCAGGAACAGCGCGCGCCGCGTGCCGTCGGCGATGATCAGCCCGTCGCGTCCGGGGCGGAGCTGCGCCAGCAGGTCCGCCTCGCCGGTGAAGGCGATGGGCCGGTCGTGGCTGAGAATGGATACGGTCAGCGACACGCGCGCCAGTTCCGCCGCGCTCAGCGGCGCGAAGCGCGGGTCCTGCATCGCCGCCTTGACGGCGTTGGCGGCGACGTCGCGAACCAGCGGGTCCACCGGCTCCAGCGTGCCGATGCAGCCGCGCAGGCTGCCGTCCAGGTCCAGCGTCACGAAGGTCCGCCGCGCCGCCCGCAGGGGCAGGGGGAAGGCGTCCGCCTCCGGCTCCACAGTCACTCCCCGCTCCACCCGGTGGCGCAGCGCGGCCATGGCCGCGTCGAGCAGCAGCCGGCGCTGGTCGTCGGTCAGCCGCGCCTCCTCGGCCGGTTCCAGACTGTAGGCGCCATAGCCGACCACCCGGTCGCGGCCCCCCGCCGTGTCGCCGGAGTTGCGCAGGTCCCGCGTGGTCACCCGCAGGTCGAGCGCGCGGGCGCGGCGCAGCAGCCCGGCCAGCGGCATCACCCCGCAGGCGCGGTCGCCGCTCAGCCGTTCCGGCGCTGCCGCCTCGATGGCGTCGGAGGTGGCGCGGTCCAGCGTGCGGGCGGTGTCGGAGTCGTGGAAATGGCTGAGGTCGGAGCTGACGACCACCAGCGTCTCCGGCCCGCCCCACAGCCGCTCCAGCACCCGCTCCGTCATGTCCGCCGGCGTCTCGCCCACCAGCAGCGGAACCACCGCGGCGTCGGGGAAGACCCGCTGCAGGAAGGGCAGGTGCACCTCCAGGGAATGCTCCCCGTCGAAGGCGCGGTCCAGGGTCTGCACGCCCGGCAGATCGGCGATGGCGTCGAGCGCGGCGCGGTCGACCGGCACGACACCGAGCGGCGTCGCCAGGCCGTCCGCACCGGGAACGGCGATCCCGCGCAAGGGGTACCGGTGGGCCGGCCCGGCCAGCACGACCCGGCGCACCCGGTCGGCCCGGTGGAGCACCGCGGCGTAGGCGGTGCCGGCGATCGGGCCGGAATAGACGTAGCCGGCGTGGGGCGCGACGATCGCCTTGGCCGGCAGCGGCTCCACGCGCGCCCGGTCCAGGCAGTCGTCCACCGCGCGCTCAAGCGCCGCGGGGTCGGCGGGGTAGAAGGTTCCGGCAACGGCCGGGGAACGGACGGTGGACACGGGCAGCGGAGTTCCCATCTATCCGGGGTGTGATGACCGACAGTTCGGTAGCCCGTCCGGAGATTTCCAGTGTCCCGACCGGTCACCGGCAGGATTGCGACGAAATGACCGAGCCGTTTCCCGCCCGCCATTGGCACCGCCTGGACGACGGGCGCCTGCAATGCGACCTGTGCCCGCGCCACTGCCGCCTGTCCGACGGGCAGCGGGCGCTGTGCTTCGTGCGCGAGCGCCGCGGCGACCGGCTGGTGCTCACCACCTACGGCCGTTCGTCCGGCTACTGCATCGATCCCATCGAGAAGAAGCCGCTGAACCACTTCCTGCCGGGCACGCCGGTGCTGTCCTTCGGGACGGCGGGCTGCAATCTCACCTGCAAGTTCTGCCAGAACTGGGACATCTCCCGCAGCCGGGAGATGGACACGCTGGCCGACGCCGCCGATCCGCGCACCATCGTCCGGGCGGCGACGGAGACCGGCTGCCGTTCCGTCGCCTTCACCTACAACGACCCCGTCATCTTTCTGGAGTACGCGGTGGACGTGGCCGCCGCCTGCCGCGACGCGGGCGTCCGCACCGTGGCGGTCACCGCCGGCTACATCTGCCCGGAGCCGCGGGTCGAGTTCTTCCGCGCCATGGACGCCGCCAACGTCGACCTGAAGGCCTTCACCGACGGCTTCTATCACACGCTGACCGGCGCCCATCTGGCGCCCGTGCTCGACACCCTGAAGTACATTCGCCACGAGACGGATGTCTGGCTGGAGATCACCACCCTGCTGATCCCCGGCGAGAACGACGGCGACGGCGAACTGGACGCCATGACCGCGTGGATCCGCGATGAACTGGGCCCCGACGTGCCCCTGCATTTCTCGGCCTTCCACCCCGACCACCGCATGCGCGATAAGGAACGCACATCCCACGCCACGCTGATCCGCGCCCACGCCATCGCCCGACGCAACGGCCTGCACCACGTCTACGTCGGCAACGTCGACGACTCCGAACGGGCGGCAACCCGCTGCGCCGGCTGCGGCACGGTGGTGATCGGCCGGCGCGGCTACACCGTCACCGCCTGGCACCTGGACGAGGCCGGCGCCTGCCGCACCTGCGGCACCCCGCTGCCGGGCGTGTTCGAGCCGCAGCCCGGCCACTGGGGCGCGCGCCGCCGCCCGGTGCGGCTCGCGGACCACGCGGCGGCGTGAGGAGCGGGGGGGCGGCGGTCATCGCCCCCTCGGCTTTGCCCGCGCCGTGGGTTCCGCCTGCATGGGATCGTCGGGCCAGTAGTGCTTGGGGTACTGACCCCTGAGGTCGGCCTTCACCGCCCGGTAGGCGTTGGCCCAGAAGCTGGCGAGGTCGCGGGTCACCTGCACCGGACGGCGGGCCGGCGACAGCAGGTGCAGCAGCAGCGGCACCCGGCCGCCGGCGATCCGCGGCGTCTCGGCCAGGCCGAACATCTCCTGCAGGCGCACCGCCAGCACCGGCTCCTCGCCGGAATAGTCGATGGGCACGCGTGAGCCGCTGGGCACCGTGACGTGGGTTGGCGCCTCCTCCTCCAGCCGGGTGCGCAGGGACCATGGCAAGAGGGCGCGCAGGGCGCCGCCGAGGTCGAGCCGCTCCAGATGGGCGCGCCGGGTGATGCCGGTCAGGTAGGGGGCCAGCCAGTCCTCCGGGCTCTCCATCAGGGCGGTGTCGGCGACGTCGGGCCACTCCTCCCCCTCGATGCGGCGCAGGAAGGCGACGCGGGCCTGCCAGCGCCGCAACTCGTCGGTCCACGGCAGGCAGGCGGCGCCCATGGCGCGGATGCCCGCCAGCATGGCCGCGACCACCGCGTCGGCGGGCGGATCGGCCAGCCGCTCGTCCTGGAGCACCAGGGCGAACAGCATGCGGCGCCGGCGCGCCAGCACCGCCTGCTCCCGGTCGTCCCAGGTGACCGCCTCCTCCTCCCGGATGTGGGCGGCGAAGGTGTCCTCCAGTTCCGCGCGCGTCACCGGGGCCGCCAGGAAGATGCGCGCCTCCCGCGCGGCGCCGTCCAGGTCGGCCACCGCCAGCCAATCCTCCGCCGCCAGCGGCTCCGGATCGGCGAAGAAGGCGCCGCGGCCGTTGGACAGGCGGTATTGCGCCGCCTGCCCGCCGGCACCGCTGCCGCCGGCGCGGCGCCGGGCGATGCGGTCGGGATAGGCCAGCGCCACCAGCAGGCCGGTGGCCCCCGGATGGCCCTGCCCGGGGGTGGCCCGAAGCTGGCGCTGCCACTGCCGGGCCTGGCGCTGCACCTGCCGGACGGCGCCGACGTCCACGCCGGGGCCGCGGCCCGGGTGGCCGCTGCCGCGCCCGTCCCCGTCCGCCCCGCGCAGCAGTTCCACCCGCAGGCGCAGGTCGGCGTCGCGCGCGCCGGGCCGGGCGCGCACGATGTCCCGCTCCCCCAGCAGGGCCGCCACCTCGCAGGCCAGCCCGCCCAGCCCCATGTCCCGCCCCGCCAGCATCATGTGGGCGAGCCGCGGGTGGACGCCGAAGCCGGCCATGCGGCGGCCGTGCGCGGTGACGGCGCCGGAGTCGTCCAGCGCCCCCAGTTCGCGCAGCAGCGCCCGCGCCTGCGCCAGTGCGGCGGCCGGCGGCGGGTCCAGCCAGGCCAGCGTCGCCGCGTCGGCCACGCCCCACATGGCCAGTTCCAGCGCCAGCGGCGCCAGGTCGGCGTCGAGGATCTCCGGCGCGGTGAAGGGGGCGAGCGCGCGCTGCGCCGCTTCCGGCCACAGGCGGTAGCAGACGCCGGGCTCCAGCCGGCCGGCGCGGCCCCGCCTCTGCTCGGCCGATGCCCGGGAGACCTTGACGGTGACCAGCCGCGTCATGCCGCTGCGCGGGTCGAAGCGGGGCACGCGCATCAGGCCGCTGTCGATGACCACGCGGATGCCCTCGATGGTCAGGCTGGTTTCGGCGATGGCGGTGGCCAGCACCACCTTGCGGGTGCCGGGCGGGGCCGGGGCGATGGCGCGGTCCTGCGCCTCGGCCGGCAGGTCGCCGTAGAGGGGGGCGATGATGACGCCGGAGGCGGGGCCGCTCCCGCCGTCCTCCAGCAGGGCCTGCACGCGCCGGATCTCGCCGGTTCCCGGCAGGAACACCAGCAGGTTGCCGGACTCCTCCGCCAGCGCCCGGCGCACCGTGGCGGCGACCGCGTCCTCGATGCGGGCGCCGGGGGCGGGGGCGTCGACGTGGCGCGTCTCCACCGGGAAGGCGCGCCCCTCGCTGGTCACCACCGGTGCCCCGCCCATCAGCGCCGCCACCGGCGCCCCGTCCAGGGTGGCCGACATGGCCACCAGCCGCAGGTCGTCGCGCAGGGCGCCGCGCGCCTCCAGGCACAGGGCCAGCGCCAGGTCGCTGTCGATGCCGCGCTCGTGGAACTCGTCGAACAGGACGGCGCCGACGCCGGACAGTTCCGGGTCGTCCTGGAGCTGGCGCAGGAACAGCCCGTCGGTCACCACCTCGATCCGGGTCTTCGGGCCGACGCGGGTGTCCAGGCGGACGCGGTAGCCCACCGTCTCCCCAACCGTTTCGCCCCGCATTGCCGCCATGCGCCGCGCCGCGGCACGGGCGGCCAGCCGGCGGGGCTCCAGCACCACGACCTTGCGCCCGGCCAGCCAGGGGGCGTCCAGCAGGGCCAGCGGCACCCGCGTGGTCTTGCCGGCGCCCGGCGGCGCCCGGAGAACGGCGATGCCCGAACGGTCCAACGCGGCGAGGACGTCGGGGAGAACGGTGTCGATCGGCAGCGGCGACAACGCAAGGAGCCTTTGTTTTTGTAGAAAATGCGCTACATGCTTAGCTAACACACCCCGCCGGTTCCGTCACCGGCCCCAGTGGACCGTTGGGAATGCGCATCGTCAACGTCAAGAAGTACTCCCCCGTCCTGGATGCTATTCTCTATGGCGGGTCGAGCGTGGCGATGAACCTTATCGAATTGTCGCGCAGCGCGCCCAAGGAAACCTGGCTGTTCTCGTCCGGCGCGCTCAACCACGGGGTGATCTTCAAGTATCCGAACTTTCCCGAACGCCTGCCGCCGCCGCGCGACCTGTCGGGATGGAGCGGCCGCCCGCAGGAACCGGAGGACTTCCGGCCCATCGAGACCGGCATCTACCTGCCCTACGATTCCGAACATCCGCGTGACGGCGGCTCCGCCTTCTACCTGCGCCAGAAGAACTACGGCGCGCTGATGCAGGAGTATCTCGGCCTGCGGGGCGAGGCGGAACAGCAGGATCTGCAGCGCGACACGGTGATCCTCAACCTTCTCGACACGATCCCGTCGCTCGACCCGTTCCTGGTGAAGGACTGCCTGGATGCCCACCGCATCCCTTTTCGCGAACAGTATTTGCGGCTCGACCCGGTCGAGGTCGCGCGGATACGCCAGGTCATCGCGGTCAAGATCACCGAGATCGTCGAAAAAGCCTTTTCCGCCGACCGCCGCACCGTCGCCGACAAGGACAAGGTGATCGAGGCCCTGTGGGATCCCGCCCTGCCGGAAGCCAGGGACTTCATCGCCGCCTTCGGCATCGCGGAGGCCGAGGCGCCGCTGGTGTTCAGCGCGTGGAAAGGCATCACCTTCTATCAGGTCCAGCTTCGCGACCTGGCGCCGCGCATGGGCGAGGCGCTGCGCTGGTTCGGCTCGCCGGCCTCGGTCCCCTTCGATTCGGCGGCGGTCAGCCGCGAGTACCGCGAGCAGCTCCGGATGTTCAAGGGGCAGATCGCCAGGAAGCTGATCGCCACCGGCGAGGAGGCGCGCGCCATCCTGCGCGAGTACGAGGCGTGCCACCAGGACTTCCTGGCCGGCCGGCCGCGCAAGCTGGTCGCCTTCCTCAAGGACTCCCGGCGGACCTACTGGATCCTGGCAAGCTGCATCTCCGCCCTGCAAAGCGCCCTGAACATCCTGTTCAACGACGTTCGGGCCGAGCGTGAGCACCGCCTGTCCTTCGACGAGGAGCAGGACATGTTCAAGCGCATCGACGTGGTGCTCAATCGCAAGCGCGAAGCGCCCAAGGCGTTTTGACCCGCCATGACGACGGCCCTGTGGACCCTGGCCGTGCTGGCCGCCCTTCTGGGCGGCGGGCGCTGGGCCCTGCACCGCGGCTTCCGGGCGCCCCGGGTGACCGGGGCGGGCGGACCGGCCGACGTCGGGCTGGCGGGGGAGGAGGTGGCCGTGGCCACCGCGGGCGGCAAGCGGCTGTTCGGCTGGTTCATCCCCGCGGCGGGACCCGGCCCGCACCCGGCGGTGGCGATGATGCACGGCTGGGGCGCCAACGCCGAACTGCTGCTGCCGCTGGCGGTGCCGCTGCACCGCGCGGGCTATGGCGTGCTGCTGCTGGACGCCCGCAACCACGGCCGCTCCGACCCCGACAGCTTCTCGTCCATGCCGCGCTTCGCCGAGGACCTGGAGGCGGGGCTGGACCGGCTGCTGGCGCGGCATGACGTCGATCCCGCGCGCATCGCGCTGCTGGGCCATTCCGTCGGGGCTGCGGCGGCGCTGCTGGTGGCGTCGCGCCGGACGGAGCCGGCGGCGGTGGTCAGCATCGCCGCCTTCGACCACCCCGAACGGGTCATGCGCCTGTGGCTGACCCGCATGCGGGTGCCGTACCGGCCGCTGGGCTGGCTGGTCTGCCGCTATGTGGAGCGGGTGATCGGCCACCGCTTCGACGCCATCGCCCCGGTGGCGACGGTGCGCGCCGTGCGGTGCCCGGTCCTGGTCGTCCACGGTGCGCTGGACGATACGGTGGCGCCCGACGCCGCCCGCGCCATACACGCCGCCGGAGCCGCCGGAAGCGTCGAACTGGCGATCCTGCCCGACACCGGGCATGACCGGGCGCCGTGCGTCGACACGCTGGGCCGGGACATCGCCGTCTTCCTGGACCGGGCGACGGGACATGGCGTTTCTGCCGCGGCGCAGCAACGGGTTGGCGAAAGACCGTGATCGGTTTATGGTCTTTGCCCGGACCCACCCCTATCCGGTAAGAGTTCCCATGAACGACGTTGCCCTGTTCCTCGCCCACGCCGTGAAGCTGGAGGAGGATGCCGCCCGCCGCTTCGCCGATCTGTCGGAGGCCATGAAGACCTACGGCAATCAGGAGGTGGCCACCTTCTTCGGCAAGATGGCGGAGTTTTCCCGTCTGCACCTGGCCGATGCGCGCAAGCGGTCCGCCTTCCGCCCCATCCCCGACCTGCAGCCGGGCGATTACCAATGGCCCGACGAGGAGAGCCCCGAGGCGGCGTCCATGGAGGGGTCGCATTACCTGATGACGGTGGAGTATGCGCTGGAGCTGGCGCTCGACAGCGAACGGCGCGGCCATGCCTTCTACGCCGGCGTGGCCGCCGCCACCGAGGACCCCGAGGTGCGCATGATGGCCGAGGAGTTCGCCGCCGAAGAGGAGGAGCACGTGCGGGAACTGGAGGCTTGGGTGGCGCGCCACCCGCGCAAGGGATAAACCGCGGCATCCCGTGTCGGGGCGGGGGCGGGGCCGCGGACGCGGCCCCGTTCCGGTTCCGGACCCGGATCCGGACCCTGCATCACGACGCCAGGGCGGCCCAGTCGATCTCGTATTCCTTGTCGCCCGGCTTGTAGGTCCGGAAGGCGGCGATGACGTCGTCGACGGTCTTGCCCTCCGGCACGTCCCGGATCTCGTAGATGATGGAGTCGCCGCTGGTCGGACCGATGTCGGCCGTCTTCAGCGCCTTGGAGATCAGGCCTTCGCGGGCCACCTTGATCATGATCGAAGCCATGGGAGTTATCCTTGCTTGCTGCCCCTGGGGTGGTTGCTCCGATGGCGATTCCCGGCGGCGGGCGTTGGCCGCCCGTCCAAGTCCTTACACGTATTATGGGTATAGCCGCAAACCGGCCGGCGGCGGGGTGCGGCGGTTTGTCGCATCGGATGGCCGTCAGCCCCTCACTCCGACAGGGCGAACAGGTCGCGCCAGCGCGCCAGCGCCGGCAAGCGCTCCAGGTCGCCGGCACCGGCGCGCAGCGTGAAGGCAAGGCCGCGCTTGCGCGCGAGGTCGCGCGCGACGATCAGCATGCCTATGCCGGAGGAATCCAGGAACTCCAGGGCGCCGAGGTCGACGACGACGCCGTGCCCGGCGGGGCCGGCCATACCGTCCAGGGCGGCGCGGAACGCCTCGGTCGCGCCATAGGTCAGGCGACCGTGCAGGCGGATCTCGGTCGCGCCGGGGGCGCTGCGGATGGTGACGTCCATGGCGCCGCCAGTCTACCAGAGGCGCACCGCGGGTGACAGCCGCGCCCTCCGTTCAGCGCATGGACACCGCCTCGGCTGCCGGACGGCCGACCGTTGCGGCGATGGTGGCGACCAGCCAGGCGGAATAGGCCCGCCGCGCCTCCTCCCCCGGGTGGCGGTGGTTGCAGTAGAGATCCGCCCGGTGCAGGTCGCGGGGGAAACGCCACAGGTCGAAGGCCGGGTCGGCCGCCACGCGCGCCAGCGCCTCCGGCGGGTGGGACGAGTCTCCGAAGCGCAGCGCCTCCAGCGCCGGCGCATCGCGCAGTTCCAGCAGGACGACGCGGGTTCCCGCGACGGCGGCGCGCTCGGCAAAGGCGCGCACGCGCTCGTATGCGGTGGCGTCGGCGGCCAGGGTGTAGCGGCTCTCCTGCTCCGCCGCGGTGGCGGCGGGACCGCCATCGGGGGGCGGGGCGCAGGTCCTGGCATATTGCAGGGCCACCTGGTTGCGGGCCGGCAAGGGGTGTTCCGCTTCCACCCGGTCGGCCAGGCGGCGGGCGTGTTCCGCCATCGCCGCCAGGAGCCGCCGCTCGCGGAACGGCAGGTCCAGGTCGATCAGCACCAGGTCGGGTCGCACCGCCAGGATGCGGTCGAGCAGCGGCTCGAAGTCGGCGAACACGGCTCCGTCGTTGGTGACGCGCAGGAGGTGCAGCGACTCCAGCCCCTCGCCCCGCCCCAGCCGGGCCAGGGGCGCCTCGTCCAGCGTGGCCATGCGCAGCCGCTCCGTCCCCAGCGCCACCACCAGCAGGGAGTCCGGCATGCGGTAGGCCCGGTCGGCGGCGGCCTCGATGCGGTTGGCGTTGTGGAAGACGAAGGGCTCGGGATAGGGGGAGATGCCCGTGGCCTCCAAGGCGGCGACCACCGCCGTGCCCGCCGCCATGATCAGGGCGACGGCCACCGTCAGGCGGAGCAGCCAGGGGGGAAGGCGACGGGAGGCGGGGGAGGATTCGGCCATGGCGGAACGGGCTCGGCGCGGTGGGGCTGCCCGACTCCAACGCGCCGGCGCGGCCTTGGTGCCCGGCCCTTGCGGGCTATCCCGTCGGCGGGGGATGCGGCGCTTTCGCTGCCGCCGACCGGACACTTGGTGTAGACTGACGGTTGCTGCCCGACCGACGGGGCGGGCAGGGAAGCGGCAGTGACGAGGCGGCGATGACGACGGAAATCCGTACGTTCCAGATCCCCGACGGGGACCGCGAAGAGGCGCAGGCCCAGTTGGCCGCGTTCCTGCGCACGGTAGAGGTGCAGCGGATCGACACCGCCTACGCCGATGGCGCCTGGCGCATCCTGGTGCTGTACCAGGACCTGCGGCGCAAGGAGGAATCGCGACAGATCGAAAGCGCCATCGTGGGCGCGCTCAACACCTGGCGCGAGCGCATGGCCATGCGCACCGGCGCGTCGCGCGACTCGTTCCTGCCGGACGACCTGCTGCCCGAGATCGCCCGATTCGCTCCGACCACCGAGCGGGAACTGTCGGTGATCGTGGGCACCCGCGACATCGACGTCGGCCATCACGGGGCCGAGATCGTGCAGGTGGTGCGCAGCACGCTGGACGAGCTGATCGACGATTGATGGTGTGCCGGCGGTCCCCCGCCGGTCCCCGCTATCGCGCGGCCCGCCGCCGGCCGGGGGCGAGCAGCACCAGCCCGAGAGCGGCCACCACCAGCCCCAGGGCCGCCAGTTCGGCGATCCCCAGCCGCTCGCCGAGCAGGAGCCCGCTGGAGAAAACGCCGACCACGGGGATGGCCAGGGTTCCCAGCGCCGCGACGTTGGCCGGGAACAGGGCGACCACCCGGAACCACGCCCAGTGGCAGTAGATCATCGGGATCAACATGGCGTAGAGGGCCGCCGCCAGGCTGTCCCACGGCGCGTCGGCCAGGCGTGCCGGCTCCCCGAACGCCAGCATCCCGGCGACCACCGGCAATCCGCCCAGCGTGAGCTGCCAGCCCGAGAGCTGCACCGTGTCCAGGCTCCAGCGGTGCAGCTTCAGGCCGACCGTGCCGGCAGCCCAGCTCACCGCCGCGCCCAGCATGAAGACGACCCCCCACGGGGCGGCCCCCAGCTTGTCCAGGGCCGGCGCCACCAGCAGGGCCAGCGCCGCCAGCCCCAGCCCGAGTCCGGCCAGCCGGGCCGCCGTCAGCCGCTCCTTCAGCAGCAGCACGCCGAGCAGGGACGCCCACACCGGCATGGTGAAGGCGATGATGGACGCCCGTCCGGCCTCCATGAAGGTCAGCCCGACGGCGGAGCAGATCTGCCACCCCGTCACATTGAACAGCGACACCACCAGCAGCGGCCACCGGTCGCCTTCGGGAATGCGCAGGCTGCGTCCGGTCATCCGCACCGCCAGCAGGAGACCGCCGCCCCCGGCGGCCAGGCACAGGGCGCGGAACGTCCACGGGTCCATGCCGGTCAGCGCCAGCTTCATGGCCGGCCAGTTGGTGCCCCAGAACAGCGCCAGGCTGGCCAGCAGCAGCGGGCCTTCCAGCGGTCGCGGCGCGGCATCGGACGGCGGAAGGGAGGCGGCGGTGGTGTCGGGCATCGGTCCGGCGGTGTGGCGGAAGGAACGGCGAGGGTAACGGTGCCGGCCGTCTCCGTGCACCGCGTTTTACCGCAGGGCAGGCGCGCATCGGCGCGGCCTATGCCGCGCGGAGGAATGCTTTGCCGAAAGAAAAGGCCGTTTCGGCCGTAAGCATCATTCAGTGGCACCGCAACATCTGACAGGATGCGGGGGCTTCGGTTCTTCAACTTCGGATCGATGATGGACGAGTCTCCGGCCCGCCGGCCCCGACCCGATTATCATGCGATGGCACGCCAGCTCGCCCGCCTGGGGCGGGAGGCGGCCGAGCGGGCACGGCGGCAGGGCAATGGCACGCTGGCCGGAGTCGCCGAGCGGGTGTGCGCCCGCGCCGACGCCATCGAGAGCGAACTGGCGGGCCGTGCCCTACGGCGCGGCGACTGGAGGCTCGGCTTTCTCGACCCGCAGGGCGATGCCGTCGATGCCAATGACGCGCACCGTCGTGCCGGCCGGCAGGTCGGGACCCTCCACGGTCCAATGGGAATCGCCGACGATGGCCCGGCCGCGGCCGTTGACGATGGGCGTTTCCAGGGTGTGGAGCGTCCCGAGGTACTGTTCCGCCCGGCGGTTGAGGTGCAGCGCCGGATCCGGTGCGGGGCTGCGCCGGTAGATCAGCCGCGCGCCCACCACGGCGCCGATCGCCAGCACCCCGAAGATCATGAACTGGATCTGCCACACCATTTCCGGCCAGGCCAGAAGGGCAAGTCCCACGAGAGCGGCGGCGGCCCCCAGCCACAGGAAGGCGGCGCCCGGCGCCACGGTTTCCACCGCGCCGAGCACCACGGCGAGCACCCACCAGTGCCAGAACTCGATCATTGCGAACCGCCTCCTCGCCGCGCGCCGACCGATTTCGGCCGTTCCGCCTAATCCCTTTGCGGGATGTGTTTAACCCGGATCACGCCGGGCTCCAAGGGCCGCGCGGTGCGGGCGGTGACGGCGGAGTGTCCGCTGCCGCCATCCCGGCCTGCGGTGCCGGGTTGCGGTTGGCGAAGGCGTCGCGGGCGATCTCCGCCACGCCGGCGATGGAGCCGATGACGCTGCTGGTTTCCAGCGGCATCATCAGCACCTTCTGGTTGGGCGCCGCGGCCAGGGTGTTCAGCGCCTCCACGTAGCGCTGGGCGATGAAGTAGTTGATGGCCTGCGACCCGCCGGCGGCCACCGCCTCCGACACGGACCGGGTGGCCCGCGCCTCCGCTTCCGCCTCGCGCTCGCGCGCCTCGGCGTCGCGGTAGGCGGCTTCGCGCCGGCCCTCGGCCTGCAGGATCGCCGCCTGCTTTTCGCCTTCGGCGCGCAGGATGGCGGCCTGGCGCTGGCCCTCCGCCTCCAGGATGGCGGCGCGGCGCTCGCGTTCGGCCTTCATTTGGCGGGCCATGGAATCCACCAGATCGCGCGGCGGCTGGATGTCGCGGATCTCGATGCGCGTCACCTTGACGCCCCAGGGGGTCGTCGCCTCGTCGACCACGGTCAGGAGCTGGGCGTTGATCTTGTCGCGCTGCGACAGCAACTCGTCCAGGTCCATGGAGCCCAGCACCGTGCGGGTGTTGGTCATGGTCAGGTTGACGATGGCGCGCTCCAGGTCGTTCACCTCGTACGACGCCTTGGCGGCGTCGATGACCTGGTAGAAGACGACGCCGTCGGCGGTGACCATGGCGTTGTCCTTGGTGATGACCTCCTGGGAGGGAACGTCGAGGACCGTTTCCATCATGCTTTGCTTCTTGCCGACGCGGTCGATGACCGGCGTCAGCATGTGCAGGCCGGGGCCCAGCGTGCGGGTGTAGCGGCCGAACCGCTCCACCGTCCACTCCTCGCCCTGGGGCACCGTCTTCACGCCGAGAATCACCATCACCAGCGCGAACACGACCAGCGCGATCACGAACAGCGAAAAGCCACCGAAGACCGCTTCCATTCCATGCCCTCCGTCCGGAAAACCGGGGGGACGATGCCACGGCGCGCCGGGGAATTGAAGTGCCGCGCCGCTACTGGCCCAGCACCGCCCCGGCCGGCCGCATCGGTTCATGGGCGTCGCACAGGATCTTGATCACCGCCAGGATCGGCACCGCCAGCAGGGCGCCGGGGATGCCCCACATCCAGCCCCAGAACAGGATGGAGATGAACACGGCGATGGGATTCAGCGACAGGCGGCGGCCGACGATGGTGGGGGTGATGAAATTGCCCTCCAGCGCCGTGAACGCGATGAACACCAGGGGGGGCAGCAGGATGGCCCCCGGCGAATCGAAGGTCAGCAGCGACACCAGGGCCAGGACGGCGGCCATCACCGCCGCCCCGATGAAGGGGATGAAGTTGGCGACCCCGGCCAGGGTGCCCCACAGCCCGGCGTTGGGCATGCCGAGCAGCCACATGGCCAGCGCCGTCACCGCGCCGAGGCCGATGTTGATGAGGGTAACGGTGGCGAGATAGGCGGCGATGTTCTGCTGCACCGTGCCGGCAACCATGGCGTAGTGGACGCGGTCGTCGATGCTGCGCATGGTGCCGATCAGCGCCTCCATGGTGGCGCGGCCGCGGGCCAGGAAGAAGTACAGCAGCACCTGCATGATCACCACGTTGGCCAGGAACGCCCGGGTGCGGTCCAGGAACTGTTCCGCCAGGGTGGGGCCGCGCACCACCACCTCCCGCGTGTCGGAGGCGGCGGAGGCGATCTGTTCCAGTTCGCGCGTCGCCTCGCGGGCGCGGTCCAGGCTGTCGCGCAGGTCGCCCAGCTTGAACTCGATCTGGCGCAGGACGACCGGCATGCGGTCGATCCACTGTGCCGCCGGCGAGGTCAGCGTGTACACCGCCAGCAGGCCGAGAGCGGACAGGGCGATCACCACGACCGCCGCTCCCAGCCATTCCGGAATGCCCAGCCGGTAGAGCGCCCGCACCACCGGGCGCAGGAGGAAGCTGAGCAGCAGGGCCAGGGCGATGGGCAGCAGCACGTCGCGGCCGAAATAGACCGTGTAGAGGACGGCCAGCCCGAACAGCCCGATCACGGCCACCCGCATGGCGTTGCCGGGGGGCCCGGCCGGCGGTGCGGGCGGATCGGCCGGGTTCGAATCGGCCGGCTGCGCATCGGTCCCCTCGTCGCGGCGATCGGTCATGGAGGACGTCGTCTCCTGAATAGAGCCCGGATGCTTGACGGCGGACGCCGGCCGGGCGGAAGGTGCGGGACCGTTCATCAGACCGGAGTCGGTTCATGTTCCGCGGCCCCAGCCGATCGCTAAACGCAGCAGCCGGCCTGTTGGTTCTCGCCGCCCTGCTGGCGCCCGCAGCGGCGGCAGCCGAGCAGGTCGGCCGCTTCTCCAACGACTGGACCGGCAACGGCCTGGAGGTGCAGGCCGTCGCCGACCCGGAAGTGAAGGGTGTGACCTGCCACGTCGTCGATTTCGACCGCAGCCTCATCGACCGGCTGTCCAAGGGGAACTGGTTCGAGGACCCCTCCAACGCCTCGATCGCCTGCCGCCAGACCGGCCCCATCGTCATCGGCAACATCAACCTGGGGCGCGGCGGCGAGGACGTCTTCTCCGCCCGCAAGAGCCTGGTCTTCAAGTCGATCGCGGTGCGGCGCATCTACGACCGCACCAACGACACCCTCGTCTATGTGGTGTACAGCCGCCAGGTCACCGACGCCTCGGCCAAGATGGCGATCTCCACCGTGCCCCTGTGGGGAACCGAGGTGGAATGGACCAGGGGCAAGCCCGAGGGGCGGTGAACCGCTTCAATCCTCCACGCGGCCCAGCCGCACCGCCGTCTGGCCCTGGCGCACGCGGCGCGCGGGCATGATCAGGATGCAGCCGTCGTAGGGCGCCACCACCCTGCGGTCGCCGTCGGTGGCGATCAGGGTGCCGGCGGCGAGGCTTTCCAGGCCGTGGAAGGGGGCGGCGAAGGTGAAGGTGTCGGTCTCGGCGGTCACGGCGTCGCTCACCACCACGACGCGCGGCACCCCGTGGCGGGGGCGCAGGTGCGGGGCCGCCAGGTCGGGGTCCACCATGCCCAGCGCCAGCAGGAAGCGCAGGCTGGCTTCCACCGCCACCACGGCGGTCTCCGCCCGCCAGTGCTGGCCGCATTCCACCAGGATCGCGGTGGGGCTGCCGGGTTCCCCGGCGAAGCGGTCGTAATCGATGAGGCGGCGGCCGGCCGCATGGCCGGAATCGGCGACGATCCAGGCGGGATGGCCCAGCGCCCGCGCCAGGGTCCGCGCCCGTTCGGTGCGGCCGCTGAGGATCAGGGGCTCACCGTCGTTGGTCATGGAGTGCAGGTCGAGGAGGACGTCGGCGCCGTCGTACAGGGGACGGAGCTGCCGGGCCCGCTGCAGGTCGATGGTGTCGCGCCGGGAGTCCAGCACCTCGGCCGTCCACAGCCGGTTGAAGTCTTCCTCCATGAAGCGCGAGGCGTAGGGGGCCTTCGGGTCGAACGCCTGATAGGCGGCGACGTTGGCCAGGCACAGGGTCAGGCGTCCGCGCCGTGGCCGGACGCCCATGTGGAACAGGGCGTCGATGGCGATCGCCCCGCACAGTTCGTTGCCATGAACCAGCGCGTTGATCACCGCGTGCGGACCCGGCTGCCCGCTGTCGAGGGTGGTGACGTAGTCGATCCCGGTGTTGCCGTGCCGGTAGGCGGAAATGTCCGGCGGCGTCAGTTCGATCTGTGGTTGGTCGATCAAATCGGGTCCGGCGGGCAAGGGGGCGGCGGAGGGGGCGGTCGCGGGTCGTACGCCCCCGTCCGCCGGTCGGATCAAGTATGGGGAACGCCGCCGCCGCGCGCCAGCCCCGCCCGCACCGTCACGCCAATGTGACGGTTTTTGGTCGACGCCCGTCGGCAACTCGTCTATACGCACACCTATGCGCTGCAACATACGCTTTTGTGCGGCGTGCGCCGCCGCGCTGCGATGGATCACCGGATACCGGACGGGACCATGAGCTTCGTGATCGAGGACGTCCTCGTCCGCCACGACCCGGTCGGTCGGCGGGTGCCGGTGCTGTTCGACTCGCCCCACAGCGGGTCGGCCTATCCCGCGGATTTCCATTTCGCCTGTCCTCTGGCGGCCCTGCGCCAGGCCGAGGACTCCTATGTCGACGAGCTGTTCGCCGCGGTGCCGGAGCATGGCGGCACGCTGTTGCTGGCGCTGTTCCCGCGCACCTACATCGACCCCAACCGGGCCGTCGACGACATCGCGCCGGACGTGCTGGACGGTCCCTGGCCGGAGCCGCTGAACCCCACCGACAAGAGCGCCGCGGGAATGGGGCTGATCCGCACCCTGGTGCGGCCGGGCATGGCGCTGTACGACGGGATGCTGACGGTGGCGGAGGTGGCGGAACGCATCGACCGCTATTACCGGCCCTATCATTTCCAGGTGTCCGAGGTGCTCGACCGGTTGGTGGCGCGCTTTGGCGCGGCGTGGCACGTGGACTGCCACTCCATGCCGTCGTACGGCCCCGGCGGGCGGGTGATGCCGGATTTCGTCCTGGGTGACCGCGACGGCACCACCTGCGAGCCGGGATTCACGGCCTTCGTCGCGGGGATGCTGCGCCGCATGGGATACACCGTGACGGTGAACGATCCCTACAAGGGTGTGGAGCTGGTGCGGCGCACCGCCGCCCCGGCGCAGGGCCGCCATGCCCTGCAGATCGAGATCAACCGCCGCCTCTACATGGATGAGGAGACGCTGGAGAAGTCCGCCGGCTTCGCGCCGCTCCAGCGCACCCTGTCGGCGCTGATCGCCGGGATCTGCGAGCACGCCGCCGGCCGGGTGGCGCAGCGGGCGGCGGAGTAGCGCCCGCCGCTCAGGGCTCGAACTGTTCCTTGAGTATCCGTTCCTCGAAGTTGAATTCGGGGTCGAACAGCATCGTCAGGGTGATGTCGCGCGCCTCGCCGACGGTGACGCTCTCCACCTCGCGCACCTCGGTGGAGTCGGCGACGGCGCTGACCGGACGCTTGGGCGCCTCCAGCACCTCGAAGCAGATGCGGGCGGTGTGGGGCAGCAGCGCCCCGCGCCAGCGCCGCGGCCGGAAGGCGGAGATCGGGGTCAGCGCCAGAACGCCCGCCCCCAGCGGGATGATCGGCCCGTGGGCCGAGAAGTTGTAGGCGGTGCTGCCCGCCGGCGTCGCCACCAGCGCGCCGTCGCAGATGAGCTGGGGCAACCGCTCCCTGCCGTCGACCATGATGCGCAGCTTGGCGGCCTGGCGCGTCTCGCGCAGCAGCGACACCTCGTTGATGCCGATGGCGTCGACCACGTCGCCGTTCACCCGCCGGGCGCGCATGCGCAGCGGGTGCAGGGTGACCCGCTGCGCCCGCTCCACCCGGTCCGGCAGATCCTCCTCCCGGTAGGCGTTGAGCAGGAACCCGACGGAGCCGCGGTTCATGCCGTAGACCGGTGTCGGCGCCGTCGGATTGCGCCGCAGGCCGGCGTGCAGGGTTTCCAGCAGGAACCCGTCGCCGCCCAGCGCCACGACGATGTCCGCCTCTTCCGGCGGGACGTTGCCGTAGCGGTGCACCAGCCGCGTGCGCGCACCGCGCGCTTCGTCGGTGTTGGCGCACACGAAGGACAGGCGGGGCGGCTCGTGGGGCAGCCGGATGCGGGCGGCGAAATCGGTCATGGCGCGCGAACCATAGCGCAGGGCCGGCCGGTGCGACAGTGCCGACGCGTCAAGGGTGTGATGCGCCGGCCATGCTCGGCTCCTGCCCGCCGGTACGAAGGCGCTGCGGTGCCCGGCGGTCTGATGTGACTGTACCGTACCGATCGCTGGATCCGACGAAGAGCAAACACCCCTCGGCGGGAACGCGCGGGGGCAGAAGCGACAGGGCGACAGCCATCGGCCTTCCCGATTGACCATCCATACAGGAGCGCGTCAGCTTTTCGGGCCGCTGAACACGGGGCGGGGCGTCGGATGGAGTAACGCTGCGCCGTGCCGAATCACGAACAGGGTCCATGCTGCGCACCATAGGATGAGCAAGGCCGCATCCCAAAGCCGGTCCGGCGGCCCGAACACCCGCAAGGCGGCAGCGGCCCACAGCAGGACGAACCCCGTGACATCGACGACCGTCGGGCGCAGACGATCCGCCCGCCGCGCCACGGCGCGCGCAGCCACAGCGTAAATCGAGCACGCCACCGCGCCGGCTGCGAGAGCATGGACGGTATCGCTCTCGGACAGGCCCGGCTCGGACACTCTGGCCAGGGCGACCAGCGCCAATCCGACCGGCAACCAGAAATAGCCGAGTTGCAACATCCCGAGCAATTTGTCCTGCACGGTCCGGCGTGACAGCCAGAGCGACAGGCGCACCGTCTCGGCGATCGCCGCAAGCAGAAGCATGGAAGCGGAGGCCCGTACCCAACCCGGCTCGACCGCTTCCAGCGCCAGCGTCAGTGCAAGCGCGACGGCAGCGGGGACGCCGGCAAGCCGGGCGATCCTGAAGCGCAGAACCTGTGAAGGATTGCGTTCGATCCGGTTCCAGGTGAAGGCCGCCACCATGCGTCCGCCCACCACCGACAGAAGCAGGCCCAGGCCGAAAACCGGGATCGTCGGGACGTAGGCGCCGCTCAGGATGGCTCCCTGTGACCCGGTCAGGAACAGGGCGAACAGCGCCTGCACGGCACCGCGCGTGCTGCCCGAGCGCAGCGCGGCGAACGAAAGGACCCACGTCACACAAGCCAGAAACGCCACTCCCGCGGGCACAATCAATCCCGGATCATCCCCCAATGCGCCAAACGCGCTCAGACGAGCGAGGATCCACAGTGCCAACAGGGCCGGCACCCCGCGGGAGGACAGGCGACGTGGCCCGGACCAGCTTCCCATAGCGGTGAGCGCATAGCCCGCGAACCCGGCGGCGGCGAAGCCGAACAGCATTTCATGGGCATGCCAGAGCGCCGTGCTTTGCAGCGGCGTGCGCGCCGCATCGAAGCCTGTATCCCAGCCGGCCGGGACCACCGCCGCCACCGCCCAAACCCCGGCCGCGAGGAACATCGGCCGGTGAGGCGACGACAGCATGGCGTCCAAAGCGCCGGTCTGTCGGTCGCGCGGCTCCCCGGTTCCGTCACTCGTCACCGGGGATATCCGTCCCGGAAGGCGTCGTGCCATCGCCTGGTGGGTACGGATCGGGGATCGGAGACGTCCGACCTGTCGGTCTCACCCCCCCGTCACGCTCATGTGCCGCGGCGATGCGGTGGCCCGGCGGCGGTCGATGATGAAGTCGTGGCCCTTGGGCTTGCGGGCGATGGCGTCGCGCACCGCCCGCTCCAGCACCGCGTCGTCGTCGCTGGTGCGCAGCACCGTGCGGAGGTCGGCGGCATCCTCCTGGCCCAGGCACATGAACAGCGTGCCGGTGCAGGTCAGGCGGACGCGGTTGCAGCTTTCGCAGAAATTGTGGGTCAGCGGCGTGATGAAGCCGACGCGGCGGCCCGTCTCCCGCACCGTCACATAGCGGGCGGGGCCGCCGGTGCGGTAATCGCTCTCTTCCAGCGTCCACTGCTTCGCCAGGTCGGCGCGCACCGCGGACAGGGGCAGGTACTGGTCGAGGCGCGACACGTCCTCGCCCAGGTCGCCCATGGGCATCACCTCGATGAAGGTCAGGTCGAAGCCGCGCTCGCCGCACCAGGCGACCATGCGGCTGTGCTCGTCGTCGTTGACGCCCTTCAGCGCCACGCAGTTGACCTTGATCTCCAGGCCCGCCCCGGCCGCCGCCTCCAGACCGCCCATCACCTTGTCGAACCGGCCCCAGCGGGTGATGGCCTGGAACTTGTGGGGGTCAAGGGTGTCCAGCGAGACGTTGATGCGCCGCACGCCCGCCTCCACCAGCGGGCCGGCGTACTTGAACAGCATGGAGCCGTTGGTGGTCAGCGTCAGCTCCTCCAGCGCGCCGGAGCGCACGTGGCGGCCCAGCGCCCGGATCAGGTCCATGATGTTGCGGCGCACCAGCGGCTCGCCGCCGGTCAGGCGGATCTTGCGGGTGCCCAGGCGCACGAAGGCCGTGGCCAGGCGGTCCAGCTCCTCCAGGGTCAGAACCTCCGCCTTGGGCAGGAAGCTCATGTCCTCGGCCATGCAATAGACACAGCGGAAGTCGCAGCGGTCGGTCACCGACACGCGCAGATAGCTGACCGTGCGGCCGAACGGATCGACGAGCGGCGCCGGTGCGGCGTCCGGAAGCGGCGGCGTGCTGGCGGTCATGGGGCGACGTCCTCCCTGGTCATCGGCCGGTGTGCGGGTGGCGGGCCCTGCGTTCGGCGTGCGGCCGTTCCCCGGCGCACGATGATGCCGCCACACCGCGATCCCGGAATATAGGACTTTGGGACGGGTATTTCGCCCCTTGGAACCATCGGGTCATGCAAGCATGTCATGGCCGCCGCCCCATTGACCAGAGTCAAGTCCTGCGTCCCTTTGCCCCGCGGGCGCTCACGCCTCCCGCCCGGCGGAGGCGCGCAGGTCGCGCAGGAACCCGTCGATGCGCTCCTTCAGGGCACCGGCTTCGCTTTCCAGCGTCCGGCTGGCCTCCGCCACGTCCCCGGCGGTGGTCAGCGTGCCGCCGGCGCTGGCGGAGACACCGGCGATCTCGGCGGTGATGCGGCGGGTGCCGTTGGCCGCTTCCTGCACGCTGCGGGCGATGTCGGCCATGGCCGCGTTCTGCTCCTCCACCGCCGCGGCGATGGCCGAGGCGGTGTCGTTGACGCCGCGGATGGTCTCTTCGATCCGTTCGATCGCGGTGACGGTGGCGCGGGTGCCGTTCTCCACCGATTGGATGATCCGGGTGATCTCCTCGGTGGCGGTGGCGGTCTGGTTGGCGAGGTTCTTCACCTCGCTCGCGACGACGGCGAAGCCCTTGCCGGCCTCGCCGGCGCGGGCGGCCTCGATGGTCGCGTTCAGCGCCAGCAGGTTGGTCCGGCTGGCGATGGAGTGGATCAGTTCCACCACCTGGCCGATTCGCTGGGTGGCCTCGGCCAGCTCGCGCACGGTGGTGCCGGTGTGGGTGGCCTCGTCCATGGCGCGGCGCGCCACCACCGCCGACTGTTCCACCTGGCGGCCGATCTCGCGGCTGGAGGAGGACAGCTCCTCGGTGGCGGCGGCGACCGTTTCCACGTTCGTGCCGGTGTGCTCCGAGGCTTCCGAGACGGCGGCGCTGCGCCGGCGGGTCTCCTCGGCGCTGGCCGACAAGGTGCGCGAGGCGGCGACCAGACCCTGCGTTTCCTCGGCGACGCGCCCGACGGCGGACTGCACGCGGGACTGCACGTCGTTGGCCATGCGCAGCAGGGCGCGGCGCTCGGTGTCGCGCGCCTCGTGCTTCAGGCGCTCCTGTTCGGCCAGCAGGCGGCGGTTCTCCGCCGTCTCATCCCGGAAGACGCGCAGCGCCGCCGCCATGGTGCCGAACTCGTCGCGGCGCCCCTCGCCGGGAATCGCCACGTCCGTCTCGCCGGCGGCCAGCCGGCGCATGGCCGCGGCGAAGCCGTCCACCGTCGCCGTCACCCGGCGGCCGATCAGCAGGGCGCCGCCGGCGACCAGCGCCACCAGGACCGCGACCACGCTGAGCAGGGTCGCGGCGTTGCGCCAATAGGCGGCGTCCACGTCGTCGATGTAGACGCCGGTGCCGATCATCCATTGCCAGGGTTGGAATCCGGCGGCGTAGCTCAGTTTGGGCAGAGGCTCGACGCCGCCCGCCTTGGGAAACCGGTATTCCACGAAACCGCCGCCCTGCCGGGCCGCGTCGATCAGCGCCCTCACGAAGGTGACGCCGTCGGAGTCCTTCAGGTCGATCATGCCCCTGGAGTTCTCCTCCGCGGCGCGGGGGGCCAGCACCAGCGTGGTGCCGTCGTAGGCGTAGATGAACAGGTACTCGCCGCCGGCATAGCGCAGGCCGCGCACCACGTCGCGCGCCCGGGTCTGCGCCTCGGCCTCGGTCATGCGGCCGGCCTGCGCCTCCGCGTGGAAGTGGGCGACGACACCGCGCACGGTGTCCACCACGTTGCGCAGCATGACGCGGTTGCCTTCCATCTGCGCCGTGCGCAGGTGTGTCAGGTCGATCGCGCCGAGGACGAGGAGCCCGCCGGCGGCCAGCACGGCCAACAGCAGCAGGCGCACGCGCAAGGTGAGGGCGCTGAGCATGGCGTCGTACTCCCGGTTCGGCCGCGATCACGGCAGCAAGATCATGAAACCCTTATAAAAGTTAAGGATTCCCTGCCGTGCCGCGGCGGAGCCGGGGATGCACCGAATCTCACGGGTGGCGGACCGCCGTCAGGCGCCGTCGTCGGTCCCCTCGTTCTGCGCGCCGGCCGCGGTGACCTTGCGCTCGTCCCGTTCCCGCAGATAGTCCTCGGTGGTGCGCGGCACGCGCGGGCCGCCCAGCTTGAAGGGGTCGTCGCGCTCGAACTGGTCGACCACGCGGCAGTCCTCGCACATGCGGATGCGGTTGGCCGCTTCCGGCGTGGCGAACATCCAGTGCCGGCCCGCCAGGGCGGTGACGATCTTGTCGATCGCCGATTTGGTGGCGAAGGGCTTGCCGCAGCGCACGCAGCAGAACGGCTCCTCCTCCTTGATCACCACGGGGCGGCGGGCGGAGTCGCGGAAGTCGATCTCCGGCACCAGCGACACCACCTTCTCCGGGCAGGTGCTGCGGCACAGGCCGCACTGCACGCAGGCGTCCCGGGTGAAGCTCAGCATCGGCTTGTCCGGATTGTCGAGCAGCGCCCCGGTGGGGCAGGCGCCGACGCAGGACAGGCAGAGCGTACAGCCGTCGGTGTTCACCGCCACCCCGCCGAAGGGGGCGCCGGCGGGAAGGGGCAGCACCTCCACCGGCTGCGGCGCCGCCGCGTGCAGGTGGCGCAGGGCCAGCATCACCAGCGTACGCTTGCCGCCCATGGGCAGGAAGCTGCCGGGGGCGGGCGCCGCGATGGCGGGCAGGCTCCACAACGCCGCCTCCACCGCGTCGGGATCGGCATCGTCGATGACGCCGACCCGGCCGGAGCCGTAGCCGAGCCCGCTCATCGCCGTCTCGATCAGGCCGATCTGGCTGGCGAGCCCCGCCGTCTCCCCCGTATTGGCCGGGCCGGTCAGCACGCGGATCTGCGCCGCGCCGTACGCGTGGGCCACGGCGAAGAAGTCGAGGCCGAGCTGCGTCACCTCGTGCACCGCGAACGGCAGCACGGCGGCCGGCAGGCCGCGGCCGTGGCGGGCCATCAGGGAGATGACATCGGCGCCATGGCGCGGGTCGTGCACCAGCAGCACGGCGTCGCGCCCGCCGGCGCGGTGGTATGTGCCGAGCAGCGTGCGCAGCCGGTCGAACAGCGACTGCAGCGGCGGCAGGGCATAGGTGGCCGCACCGGTCGGGCACACCGCGGCGCAGGAGCCGCAGCCGGCGCACACGTACGGGTCGATGGCCACGTGATCGCCGGCCGGCGCGATGGCGCCGGTGGGGCAGACGTCCAGGCAGCGGGTGCAGCCCGTCTGCCGGCTGCGGGAATGGGCGCACAGGTCCGCCTTGAAGGCGACGTAGCGCGGCTTCTCGAACTCGCCCACCAGATCGGCCGCGTCGAACAGCGCCCGCGCCACCGCCGCGGGGTCGTCGGGATCGGGGCGCAGATAGCCGTCGCGCCGGCCGTGGGCCGGGAACAGCGGCGGGCCGCCGGTGAGGTCGAGGATGACGTCGCAGCGCGACGCCGCCCCCTGGCGCGCCGCCTCGAAGCGCAGGGCGTCGCGGGAGGAGGGCACCGCCGGGGCGTAGTCGTCCACCACGATCTCGAACTGCCCCAGCCGGCCGCGCGCAGCGCGCACCGTGCCTTTGAACACCGGAACGTCCATGACGCGGGGCGGCGGCACGTCGCGCGGGCGGCTCAGCAGCACCGTCACGTCGAGACGGCCGGCCAGACGGCGGGCCGCCTCGATGGCGCGCTCGTCGGTGCCGTACACCAGGCATACGCCTTCGGATTTCAGCGTCACCGTGCCGGTGGGCGGCACCTCCGGCGCCGCCTCGGCGATCAGGGCAGCCATCTTGGGCAGGGCGGCGCCGGCGTCCTGCGACCAGCCGGCGGTTTCGCGGATGTTGACGAAGCTCAGCGCCGCGTCGGGGTTGGCCTGGCCGGCGATCTCGGTGAACAGCGGGGCTTCCTGGGTGCAGGCGACCAGCAGCGGCGCGCCGCCGGCCGCGGCGTGGCGTTCGAAGCGGTCCAGTTCGCCGCGGCAGAGCTGGCTGTGGACGGTGGCGGCACCGTCGGCGCCGCAGGCGGTGGCCAGCTCCTTCCCGTCGAGCGGCATGGAGCGGCCGCAATCGCACACGAGAACCGTGCGGCCGGCGATCTTCATGGCTTCCACTTTCTTCCCCCCGGGGGCTTCTTCGCGCGGGCGCGATGGGGCGTCCCGCTCCTGTCCGTCTTCCGCTATATCTGGGGTGCGCCGCACTTGGCGACCGGAATCTTTTCGAGGACATCGGCGGCCATGCCCGACATGATGAACACGCGCGAGGTGGCCGACTACCTGCGCATCAAGGAACGCAAGGTTTACGACCTGGTCGCGGCGCGGCGCATCCCGTGTTCGCGCGTCACCGGAAAGTGGCTGTTCCCCAAGGCGCTGATCGACCGCTGGGTGGCGGCGGGGGCGGAGAACGCGCCGGCCGGCGTGCGCGTCGACCGCGGCGACCCGCCGCCGGTCGTCGCCGGTTCCGCCGACCCGCTGCTGGAATGGGCGGTGCGGGAATCGGGCAGCGGTCTCGCGGTGCACGCCGACGGCAGCCTGGACGGGCTGCGCCGGCTGGCCGCGGGGGAGGCGGCGGTGTGCGGCCTGCACGTCATCGACCCGGACACCGGCGCCTACAACGTGCCGATGATCGAGCGGGGGCTGCCCGGCCTGGACGTGGTCGCGGTGGAGTGGGCGCGACGCACCCAGGCGCTGCTGCTGGCCCCCGGCAACCCGCTGGGCATTGCCGGTCCGGCGGACCTGGCGGCAAAACGGGCGCGGGTGGTGAGGCGCCAGGCCGATGCCGGCGCGCAGGTGCTGCTGGAGCATCTGCTGGCCGCCGCGGGCCTGCGGCTGTCCGACCTGGAGACGCTGCCCGTTCCGGCGCGCACCGAAATGGATCTGGGGCTGGCGGTTCTGGAGGGCCGGGCCGATGCCGGGTTGGGCGCGCTGGCGGTCGGTCGGCTGCTCCGGCTGGAGGCGATCCCGCTGGCCGAAGAGCGGTTCGATCTGGTGATGCGCCGGCGCGACTACTTCGAGCCGCCGGTGCAGGCCCTGCTGGCCTTCGCCCGCGGCGACGCCTTCCGCGTCCGCGCCGCCGAGCTGGGAGGCTACGACGTGGCGGCGACGGGTGCGGTGCGGTTCAACGGTCCGTAAAGGGGTTAGGCCCCCGGCTCGTTGGCGTTGGGGAAGAACAGGGCCTCGCCCTCGATCCTGTAGTCGGCGATGGCCTGCTGGCCTTCGGCCGACACCAGCCAGTCCACGAAGGCCCGGCTGTCCTGCGCCTTCACGTGCGGGAACTTCGCCGGGTTGACCGGGATGACGCCGTACTGGTTGAACAGGCGCTGGTCGCCTTCGACCAGGATGCGGAGATCGCGGCGGTTCCTGAAGCTGATCCAGGTGCCGCGGTCGCTGAGGGTGTAGCCGCCGGTCGCCGCGGCGGTGTTGAGGGCGGCGCCCATGCCCTGACCGATCGCCTTGTACCAGCCGCCGGGGGCGGTCTTCGGGTCGATGCCCGCGGTCTTCCACAGGGCGAGTTCGGCCTTGTTGGTGCCGCTGTCGTCGCCGCGCGAGATGAAATCCGCCTTGGCGGCGGCGATGCGGGCCAGCGCCCGGGCGACGTCCGGTTGACCGCCGGCGCCGGCCGGATCGGCGGCCGGGCCGACGATGACGAAGTCGTTGTACATGACCGGCCTGCGCTCGACACCGAAGCCCTCGGCGACGAACGCCTCTTCCGACGGTTTGTGATGGACGAACAGCACGTCGGCGTCGCCGCGCCGGGCCATGTCGATGGCCTGGCCCGTGCCCCTGGCGACCACGCGCACGGCAATGCCGGTCTTGCGGGTGAAATGCGGCAGGATCGCGCCGAACAGGCCGGAGTCCGCCGTCGAGGTGGTGGAGGCGACGGTGATGAAGCGCTCCTGCGCGGCGGCGGGAATGGTCCCGGCAAGGACCGCGGCGGCCGCCAGGGCGGCGACGAAGGTGCGGCGCAGCATGATGGTATCCCTCGTTGGTCTTGTCGTTCGGAGCCTGCGGAGCGGGGTTCAGAGAACGCGGGCGCGGTCGCGGTCGCGCACCACGGCGACGGCGGCGTTCACCGCCAGGGACAGGGCGATGAGGATCATGCCCAGGCCCAGCGCCAGCGGCAGGTCGCCCCGGCTGGTTTCCAGGGCGATGGCGGTGGTCATCACGCGGGTGACCTGGTCGATGTTGCCGCCGACGATCATCACCGCTCCGACCTCCGCCGAGGCGCGGCCGAAGCCGGCCAGCACCGTGGTGACCAGGCTGGCCCGTCCCTCCGACAGCAGGGTGACGATGGTGCGCACCGGGCCGGCGCCGACCACGCGCAGCAACTCCCCGTACTCCAGCAGCAGGTCTTCCACCGTCTGACGGGCGAGCGCGGCGACGATGGGGGTGATCAGGACGGCCTGGGCGATGATCATTGCCTCCGGTGTGAACAGCAGCCCCAGCACGCCCAGCGGGCCGGAGCGCGACAGCAGGAGGTAGACGATCAGCCCGACGACCACCGGCGGCAATCCCATCATGGCGTTGAGCAGGACGGCCACGGCGCGCCGGCCGGGGAAGTCGAACGCCGCCACCGCCGCCCCCAGGGGCAGGCCGATCAGCGCCGCCAGGGCGACGGCGGACAGGCTGACGCGCAGCGACAGCCCGACGATGCCCACGAGATCGGGGTCGAGCGTGCCGATGAGGTGGAAGGCGGTGGCGAAGGCGCCGGCGAACTCGTGCATGGTGACCATCCGGTGACCTGCATTCTTATGCCGTTTTCCTGCATGGCTTACAAGGGTGTCGGGACGCTTGCCGTACGTTGGTAATGCCACCATCCTCTGCCGGGGGAGGACCATCCGAAGAATGGACATGCAGGACTTCACCATCCGGCCGGACCCGGCCGATCCCCGCCTGACCCGCCGGGTCGGCGGCGTGGACCAGGAGAACCGGCCCATCGAGACGTCGGTGACGGTGGAACGGCCGCTGACCCTGTTCCTCAACGGGCAGGAGATCGTCACCATGATGACGATCGGCGACTATCCGGAGTATCTGGCGGTCGGCTATCTGCTCAACCAGAACATGCTGCGCCCCGACGACCGCATCACCGGTGTCGATGTGGACGAGGAGACGGACACCGTCGTCGTGCGCACCGGGCGCACCACCGACTATCAGCAGAAGCTGAAGAAGAAGACGCTGACCTCGGGCTGCGCCCAGGGCACCGCCTTCGGCGACGTCATGGAGGTGTTCGAGACGGTGCGCCTGAACCCGCAGGCGCGGCTGCGCACCTCGTGGATCTACGCGCTGTCGAAGGCGATCAACCTCACCCCCAGCCTGTACCTGGAGGCCGGGGCGATCCACGGCTGCGTGCTGTGCCGCGAGGACCGGCCGCTGATCTACATGGAGGACGTCGGCCGCCACAACGCGGTGGACAAGGTGCGCGGGTACATGCACCTGCACGGGGTGGACCCCGAGGACAAGATTTTCTACACCACCGGCCGGCTCACCAGTGAGATGGTCATCAAGACGGTGCAGATGCGCATCCCCATCCTGGTCTCCCGCTCCGGCTTCACCGCCTGGGGGGTGGAACTGGCGCGCCAGGCCAACCTGACGCTGGTCGGGCGGGCCAAGGGGAAGCGCTTCATCGCCCTGGCCGGCCTCGACCGGCTGGACTTCGACGCCGATCCCGCGGTTGCCGGCGAGGAGCCGGACCGCCACCAACGCAAGGGGAGCCGCGATGACGACTGAAGCCGGGGCGATCGCCGGGGTGCTGCTGGCCGGCGGCCTGTCGCGGCGCATGGGCGGCGGCGACAAGACCCTGCGCCGGCTGGGCGGGCGGAGCGTGCTGGAACGGGTGATCGACGCCGTGCGCCCGCAGGTGGGGGCGCTGGTGCTGAACGCCAACGGCGACCCGCAGCGCTTCGCCGCCTTCGACCTGCCGGTGGTGCCGGATGTGGTGGAGGGCTACGCCGGGCCGCTGGCCGGCGTGCTGACGGGGATGGAGTGGGCGCGCGCCCGGGCGCCGGAGGCCCGCTGGGTGGCCAGCTTCGCCACCGATGCGCCGTTCCTGCCGCGCGACCTGGTGGCGCGGCTGGTGCGGGCGGTGGAGGCGGAGGGGGCCGACCTCGCCTGCGCCCGCTCCGGCGGGCGTGACCACCCGGTGTTCGGGCTGTGGCCGGTGCGCCTGGCCGACGATCTGCGCCGCGCCATGGTGGAGGAGGAGGTGCGCAAGGTGGACGTGTGGACCGGCCGCTACCGGCTGGCGGTGGCCGCCTTCGACACCGACCCCGTGGACCCCTTCTTCAACACCAACCGGCCCGAGGACCTGGAGGAGGCGGAACGGCTGCTGCGGGACGGCGTGGCGGGGTAGGGCGGAAGGACGGAGCATGGCATCGCCGGAGCGTACGGACATGGATACACCCCCTCTCGACCGCCCCGCCCTCGACCGTGTCGAGACGATGGACCTGGGCATCGTGCTGGAGCGCCGCCGCGGCGTGACGCCGTGGCAGGATGCGGTGTGGAGCCCGGTCGCGGTCATCCCCGGCGCGCCGCCGGTCGACGGCGGCTGGCGCCTGCTGCGCGAGGAGGAGGACCGGGCGCGCTTCCACGCCGCCACCCTGACCCTGGAGCTGTTCCGCACGGACACCGAGGGGTACAAGGTCAACCTGTCCCAGGAACCGCCGCGGCTGTGGGTGGTGCTGCGCCCCGACGACGGCACCCCGGCCGGCGTCGTGCCGTTCGTCGTCACCGCCTCGGCCCACGAGGCGGAAGCCTACCAGGTCAGCGGCGGCGAACTGGTCGACACCGTGCCGATGCCGCCGGAGGTGATGGCGCTGGTCATGGACTTCGTCGCCCTGCACCACGTCGACGTCCCCTTCGAGAAGCGCGAACGCAAGCGCCACCGCCCCGAAGAACCCGGCCGCCGTACGCCGCCGGGACCCCGTGGAGAGTCCGGACGATGAGCGACGAAGCCTTCCTGTCCCGCTGGTCGCGCCTGAAGCGCACCGGCGACCGTCCCCGCCGCGGCTCCGCGGCCCCGGTGGCCGCAGCGGATGGCGGCCCGGCCGCGGTTCCTCCCGTGCCGGGCGGGGCCCCGGTGCCGGCTGTAGGTCCGGCTTCGCCCCCGGCCGACCCGCCGACGGGCGATCCGCGCACGCCCGAACAGCGCGAGGCGGATGCGGTCCGCGACCTGCCGCCGGTGGAAAGCCTGACCGCCGAGTCCGATTTCACCGGTTTCCTGAAGGACGGCGTGCCGGAGGCGTTGCAGCGTCAGGCTCTGCGCAAGCTGTGGGCCTCGGATCCGGTCTTCGCCAACCTCGACGGGCTGGTGGATTACGCCGAGGACTACAACGCCCTGTTCTCCCGGACCGAGACGGTGTCGACGCTGTTCCGTGTCGGGAAAGGCATGCTGAACGCTGCCGAAGCCGAAGCCGAAGCCGAAGCCGAAGCCGAGGCGAAAGCCGAAGCCGAGGCGCGTGAGGCGGAGGACCGGCTCACCGCGGCGAATGCCGGCGGCACCGTCGCCCTGCCAACTCATGAGGAAATACTAATAGACGGCGACGACGGAAAGAATCCGGAAGATGCCGTGAAGTCCGGTCATGTTGCGTAGGCGCCGCGACAGGAATTCATACCATACCAAAGTCGATATGCGTGTGTGAGCATAACGCGAATTGTTCGCAAGAGTTTGGTGTCCGGGCTGGTCACACCACCCGTTGTTGACATTGCGGCGAAATGTCCCTTTAATGGCCGTAACGCGCGAGTAACCCAGTGATTGCGTTGGGAATATTCGCGGTTGCAGCATGGAGTTGACCAACGCGGACCAAGCCGGGTGAACCGGCGGGAACCGCGGCTGACGTGCAAGGTGGCCGCCAGAGCCGCCGGACGACGGCTCCGTGTCTTGGGTTGGAGACGGAGCGGCCGTTCCATAGGGAGGACAGCCATGTCGCCGAACGGTGAGCATGGGACGCCGGCTTTGCCGGATGAGGATCTGTTGCGTGCGCGGACCTACGCCTTGCTGGCGCGCCTGCTGGCGCAGCCGCCGGGTCACGATCTGCTGTCCGCGCTGGCCGCCATGGACGGCGACGGGTCGCCGCTGGGCGAAGCGTTCCGCGGCCTGGCCGACGCCGCCCGCTCCGCCAGTCCCGAGGCGGTCGTCGAAGAGCACATGGTGCTGTTCATCGGCGTCGGCGGCAGCGAACTCACCCCGTATGCCTCGTACTACCTGACGGGCTTTCTCAATGAGAAGCCGCTGGCCGACCTGCGCGGCGACATGGCGCGCCTGGGCATCGCCCGGGCCGACGACGTGCGCGACCCGGAGGACCACATCGCCGCCCTGTGCGAGATGATGTCCGGCCTGATCTTCGGCGCATTCGACGCTCCCGCCACTCTGGACGGGCAGCGCGCCTTCTACGACCGGCACATCGCCCCCTGGGCGTCGCGCTTTTTCGCCGACCTGGAAACGTCCCCTTCGGCCGCCTTCTACCGGGCGGTCGGCACGCTGGGGCGCCGCTTCCTGGAGGTGGAGGGGCAGGCGTTCGCGATGGCCGCGTGACCGCCCCCGGGACCGCGCGGGCCCGGAATTTACTGTCTCGGTGGAAAGGGTGAGGACGATGACGGACACCAAGGACAAAAACACACTCGGGCGGCGCGACCTGTTCCGCGCCGCCGGGCTCGGCGCCGGTGCGCTGGGCGCCGCCGCGGTCGGACTCTCCGCCACCGCCCCCGAAGCGCAAGCCGCCGGCGCGCCGGACGGCGCCGGCTACCGCGAGACCGAGCACGTGCGCAAGGTTTACGAGACCAGCCGGTTCTAAGGAGGACAGCGCCCATGTTGACCAAGAAGAAGGCCGCGACCGCCGCCGGGCCACGGCTCGCCAAGGTGGTTTCCGGCATAACCGGTAACACCGTGGACCGGCGTACGTTCCTTCGCACGTCGGGCATCGCGGCCGGCGGCGCCGCGCTCGCCGCCGCCCTGCCGCCGGGCATGGTGAAGAAGGCCGAGGCCGCCACCCCCGCCGCCGGGACCGGCACCATCAAGCACGTCAAAAGCGTGTGCACCCACTGCTCGGTCGGCTGCACGGTGGTGGCCGAGGTGCAGAACGGCGTGTGGATCGGCCAGGAGCCGGGCTTCGACAGCCCCTTCAACCTGGGCGCCCATTGCGCCAAGGGGGCGTCGGTGCGTGAGCACGCTCACGGCGACCGCCGCCTGCGCTACCCGGTCAAGCTGGTGGACGGCAAGTGGCAGCGGATGAGCTGGGACCAGGCGATCGAGGAGATCGGCAGCAAGCTGCTCGAGATCCGCGAGAAGTCCGGCCCGGATTCGGTCTACTGGCTCGGCTCGGCCAAGCACAGCAACGAGCAGGCCTACCTGATCCGCAAGTTCGCGGCGTTCTGGGGCACCAACAACATCGACCATCAGGCGCGCATCTGTCATTCCACCACGGTCGCCGGCGTGGCGAACACGTGGGGCTATGGCGCCATGACGAACAGCTACAACGACATCCACAAGTCGCGCAGCATGTTCTTCATCGGCTCCAACGCCGCCGAGGCGCACCCGGTGTCGATGCTGCACATCCTGAAGGCGAAGGAGCAGAACAACGCGCCGCTGATCGTCGCCGATCCGCGCTTCTCGCGCACCGCCGCCAAGGCCGACGAGTTCATCCGCTTCCGGCCCGGCACCGACGTGGGGCTGATCTGGGGCATCCTCTGGCACGTCTTCGAGAACGGCTGGGAGGACAAGGACTACATCGCCCAGCGCGTCTACGGCATGGACGAGATCCGCGCCGAAGTCGCCAAGTGGACGCCCGAGGAGGTGGAGCGCGTCACCGGCGTTCCCGGCAGCCAGCTCAAGCGCGTCGCCCGCACGCTCGCCTCCAACCGGCCGGGCACGCTGGTGTGGTGCATGGGCGGCACGCAGCACCACAACGGCAACAACAACACCCGCGCGTACTGCGTGCTCCAGCTCGCCCTGGGCAACGTCGGCATGGCCGGCGGCGGCACCAACATCTTCCGCGGCCACGACAACGTGCAGGGCGCCACCGACCTGGGCGTGCTGTCCGACACGCTGCCCGGATACTACGGCCTGGACGAGGGGGCCTGGCGGCACTGGGCGCGCGTGTGGGGCGTCTCCTACGACGACCTGCTGGCCCGCTTCGCGTCCAAGGAGATGATGGAGAAGGTGGGCATTCCGGTGTCGCGCTGGTTCGACGGCGTGCTGGAGCCCAAGGACAACCTGGACCAGCCCGAGAGCATCAAGGGCATGGTCTTCTGGGGTCACGCCCCCAACAGCCAGACCCGCCTTCCCGACATGAAGAAGGCGATGGAGAAGCTGGAACTGCTGGTCGTCATCGATCCGTATCCGACGATGACCGCGGTGATGCAGGACCGCCGGGACGGCATGTACCTGCTGCCGGCAGCCACCCAGTACGAGACGTACGGGTCGGTCACCGCGTCCAACCGGTCGATCCAGTGGCGTGAGAAGATCTTCGAGCCGCTCTTCGAATCGAAGACCGACCACGAGATCATGTACCTGTTCGCGAAGAAGTTCGGCTTCGCCGAGGCGATGCTGAAGAACGTCGCGGTGCAGGGCAACGAGCCGTCCATCGAGGACCTCGTGCGCGAGTGGAACCGCGGCATGTGGGCCATCGGCATGTCCGGGCAGTCGCCGGAGCGCCTGCGCGCCCACATGGAGAACCAGCACACCTTCGACCGTACGACGCTGCGCGCCAACGGCGGCCCGTGCGACGGCGACTTTTACGGTCTGCCGTGGCCGTGCTGGGGCACGCCGGAGCTGAAGCACCCCGGCTCCGCCAACCTCTACGACACCTCGCTGCCGGTGGCCGAGGGCGGCATGGGCTTCCGCGCCCGCTTCGGTCTGGAGCGCAACGGCGTGAACCTGCTGGCCGAGAACTCCTTCCCCGTGGGCTCGGAGATCAGGGACGGCTACCCCGAAGTCACCATGGCCATGCTGCAGAAGCTGGGCTGGGACGGCGATCTGACCGAAGCCGAGATGGCGGTGATCAAGGAGATCGGCGGCGCCAAGATCGAGGCGGTGAACTGGAAGACCGACCTGTCCGGCGGCATCCAGCGCGTGGCGATCAAGCACGGCCTGTGCCCGCACGGCAATGCCAAGGCGCGCACCATCGTCTGGACCTTCCCGGATCCGGTGCCCCTGCACCGCGAGCCGCTGTACACCTCGCGGCGCGACCTGGTGGCGGCCTATCCGACCTACACCGACCGCCAGAAGTTCTGGCGCGTGCCGACGCTGTACAAGTCGATCCAGGACAAGGACGTGTCGAAGGAGTTCCCGCTGATCCTCACCTCCGGCCGTCTGGTGGAGTACGAGGGCGGCGGCGACGAGACGCGGTCCAACCCCTGGCTGGCCGAGCTGCAGCAGGACATGTTCGTCGAGATCAACCCCTTCGACGCCAACGGCCTGGGCATCAAGGACGGCCAGATGGTGTGGGTGCACGGCCCCGAGGGGGCGAAGGTCAAGGTGAAGGCCATGCTGACCGAGCGCGTCGGCAAGGGCGTGACCTTCATGCCCTTCCACTTCGGCGGCTGGTTCCAGGGCGAGGACCGTCGGGGCAAGTATCCGTCGGGCGCCGATCCCATCGTGCTGGGCGAAGCGACGAACACGGCCCAGACCTACGGCTACGACTCGGTCACCCAGATGCAGGAGACCAAGGCCACCCTCTGCCGAGTCTCGGCGGCCTGACCTTAGGAGCGACTGAACCATGGCCCGCATGAAGTTCCTGTGCGACGCCGACCGTTGCATCGAGTGCAACGCCTGCGTCACCGCCTGCAAGAACGAGCACGAGGTGCCCTGGGGCATCAACCGGCGCCGCGTCGTCACGCTGAACGACGGCAAGCCCGGCGAACGCTCCATCTCCGTCGCCTGCATGCACTGCTCCGACGCGCCGTGCATGGCCGTCTGCCCGGTGGACTGCTTCTACCAGAGCGCCGAAGGCGTGGTCCTGCACAACAAGGACCTGTGCATCGGCTGCGGCTACTGCTTCTACGCCTGCCCCTTCGGGGCGCCGCAGTACCCGCAGGCCGGCAACTTCGGCAGCCGCGGCAAGATGGACAAGTGCACCTTCTGCAGCGGCGGCCCGGAGGCCAACAACTCCGACGCCGAGTACAAGAAGTACGGCCGCAACCGCCTCGCCGAGGGCAAGCTGCCCCTGTGCGCGGAGATGTGCGCGACCAAGGCGTTGCTGGCCGGCGACGGCGACAAGGTGTCCGACATCTACCGCGAGCGGGTGGTCGCCCGCGGCTTCGGTGCCGGCGCCTGGGGCTGGGGCACCGCCTACCAGATGAAGGCGGGTTCGTAAGCCCCGCGGCGTTCGTCCGCGTTCCCCCTCCCCGGTCCGCCGGGGAGGGGGTGTCTTTTCGCAGCGAGTTGGATCGGGAATGACCATCACCGGTTTGCGCCGCCTCGCCCTGGCCGCCCTGGCGTTCGCCGCCGCGGGGGCCCTGGCCGGCTGCAACGAGAACGAACGCGACCGCGTCCTTCACTTCGAGAAGGGCACGTACAAAGGTGCCGCCGACACGCCGCTGTCGGACGACGCGCGGGCCGCCCTGCGCGACCGCGCCGCGGCGCAGCGCTATTGACGGTCGGGCAGTGAGGGAGGCTCGGGAACAATGACCACCTGGTTCAAGACGATCCTGGCGGCGCTGCTGCTGTCCGTCGCGGTTGCCGGCGTGCCGGCGCCGCCGGCCCTGGCGCAGTCCTCCTCCATTCGGCTCGACAGCGGCGGCGCACCGCCGCCACCGCCCACCCAGTCCCTCGATCGCGACCAGGCCGAGATGTGGCGGGCGATCCGCATGGGTGAGACCGGCAATGTCAGCGCCGGGGGACCCGTTGCGGGCGTGCTGATCCAGTCGGATGGCGAACTGTGGCGCAGCCTGCGCAACGGCCCCGTGGCCGACTACGGTGCCCTGGCGCTGGCCGGTGTGCTCGGCGTGCTGGTGCTGTTCTTCCTGCTGCGCGGGCGCATCCGCATCGACGGCGCGAAGACCGGCCGCACCATCGAGCGTTTCAACACCCTGGAGCGGGCGTCCCACTGGCTGACCGCCGGCAGCTTCGTGGTGCTGGCGCTGACCGGCCTCAACATCCTCTATGGCCGCCACACCCTGCTGCCGCTGATCGGGCCCGAGGCGTTCGCGCAAATCACCATGCTGGGCAAGCTGGCGCACAATTATCTCGGCTTCGCCTTCATGCTCGGCGTGCTGCTGACCTTCCTGCTGTGGGTGCGCCACAACCTGCCCGACCGCACCGACATCGGCTGGGCGCTGCGCGCCGGTGGTCTGTTCAGCCGCGGCGTCCACCCCCCGGCGAAGAAGTTCAACGCCGGGCAGAAGTTGATCTTCTGGTCCACGGTGGTGGGCGGCGGCGTCCTCGGCTTCACCGGTCTGCAGCTTCTGTTCCCGCTGTACTTCGGGTCGCTGGCGGACATGCAGCTCTACCAGCTCATCCACGCGGGCACGGCGCTGCTGCTGTCGGCCATCATCATCGGCCACATCTACATCGGCTCCATCGGCATGGAGGGCGCCTTCGACGCCATGGGCAACGGCCAGGTCGAGGAGCAGTGGGCGCGCGAGCACCATTCCCTGTGGGTTGCCGAGGTGAAGGGCGAGCCCCCGCCCACCGACGGGCATGGCCACGGGCACGGGCACGGCCGCCCCGGGCCGGCGCCGGCGGAGTGATGTCCGCGGCGGCGCGGGTGAGGCGGACGCTGGCACCCCTGGCGTTCGCCCTGGCCGCGGCCCTCGCCGGCCCGGCCGCGGCCGGCGACGAACTGGTGGGGCACGGCGCCATGGTCAACGCCGTGGCGGTCTCGCCGGACGGCACCCGGGCGCTGACCGGAAGCTGGGACTATTCCGCCATGCTCTGGGACCTGGCGAGCGGCCGGGAACTGCACGCCTTCGCCGACCACGGCGGCGGGGTCAACGCGGTGGCGTTCCTGCCCGACGGGCGGCGCGGCCTCACCGGCTGCCGCGACGGGCTGGTGCGGCTGTGGGACCTGGAGACGGGGGCGCTGCTGCACCGCTTCGAGGGGCACGCCGACAGCGTCGTCGCCCTGGCGCTGGCACCCGACGGCCGGCGCCTGGCTTCGGCGAGCTGGGACCGCTCGGTCAATGTATGGGACACCCGGACGGGGGCGCTGCTGGCGACGCTCACCGGGCACGACGCCAACGTCAACGCCGTCGCCTTCACCCCCGATGGCCGCCGCCTGATCTCGGCGGGCTACGATTTCCGGGTGCGGGTGTGGGATGCCGAAGGCTGGCAGGAACTGGCGGTCCTGGAAGGGCACGAGGGCAGCGTCAACGGCGCCGCCGTCTCGCCCGACGGGCGGTGGCTCGCCACCGTGTCCACCGACGAGACGCTGCGGCTGTGGGACCTGGACGACTATCAATTGACGGACACCCGGCACGGCCACGAGGGGTTCGTGACCGCCGTCGCCTTCGCCCCCGACGGGCGGACTCTGCTGACGGCCGGGGGCGGGGACCGGGTCGTGCGCCTGTGGGACGCCGCCGCCGGCAAGCCGCTGGCGGCGTTCGAGGGGCATGCGAAGCCGGTGTGGGCGGTGGCGTACACGCCCGACGGGCGGACGGCCCTGTCGGCCGGTTACGATGCCGTGGTGAAGGTCTGGGACCTGTCGGCCCATCTGCCGGCGCGCTGACGGGCCGGCCTTGACCGGTGCGGGCCGGCATGGCTTCCTCCGGTGCGAGCCCCGACACGCTGCGGACCCCGCCCATGACCGTGACCCACCGTTCCCTGCGCCGCGCCATGGTGGACACCTGCCTGGCCATGAACCGGAGCGGCATCAACCAGGGGGCATCGGGAAACCTGTCGGCGCGCGCCGGAGACGGCTTCCTGGTCACGCCGTCGGGCCTGCCCTACGACGAGATGCGCCCGCGCGACATCGTCGCCATGGGTTTCGACGGCCGGTACGAGAGCCTGCGGCGACCGTCGTCGGAGTGGCGCATCCACCGCGACGTCCTGGCGGCGCGGCCGGACGTGGATGTGGTGCTGCACGCCCATCCCACCTTCGCCACGGCGCTCGCGGTGCACGGGCGCGGCATCCCCGCCTTCCATTACATGGTGGCCCTGGCCGGCGGTGATTCGATTCGATGTGCGCCGTACGCCACCTTCGGGACGCAGGAACTGTCGGATCACGCGCTTGAAGCGCTGGAGGGACGGTTGGCCTGCCTGCTGGGCAATCACGGCATGGTTGTGCTGGGCCGCTCCCTGAAGGCGGCGCTGGCGCTCGCCGTGGAGGTCGAAGCCCTGGCGCGCCAGTACGTCTACGCCCTCAGCCTGGGCAGCCCGACGATCCTGCCGCCCGATGAGATCGCCAGGGTTGCGCGGAAGATGCGGGCCATGGGGTACGGGGATCCCTCCGCCTCAACCCCGTCCTCCTCCGTCGAAGGGATGAACAATGACATGGAACAATGACGTGCATTAGAAGAGTATGATTGGAACGCTGTCCCGCCATGTCGAATTTGCATCGCCGTTGTACCCGTCCGACGCCCACACTTCGAGATTGAAGCACATGTGAGGTCCCGGCGGCCATGGCCGCCGGTCGGGTGACGGCGCACAGGAGGTGTGTCATGTTCGCCAAACTATCCATCAAGATCCGTGTCGCACTGGCGTTCGCCACCCTGCTGTGCCTCACCGTCGCGGTCCTGGTTCCGGTCATGCTCGACAACCTGTCGCGGGCGACGCAGCGGGCTGAGGAGCGCGAGCTGAACGGCTATCTGCACGCGCTCAACGCCGTGACGGCCATGCGCACCACCACCGGCGCGGCGCTCGCGACCTTCGTCGCCGCCATGCCCGAGGCGCGGTCGGCCTTCGCCGACGGCGACCGCGACCGTGTCGCCGCGATGTTCCTGGAGCCCTTCACGCGCCTGAAGAGCGGCTACGGGGTCGAGCAGTTCCAGTTCCACACGCCGCCGGCGACCTCATGGCTGCGTCTCCACATGCCGCAGAAGTTCGGCGATGACCTGTCCTCCTTCCGCTCCACCGTGGTGGCCGCCAACGCGGCCCGAGCGCCGGCGCTCGGGCTGGAGAAGGGCGTGGCGGGTCTGGGCGTGCGCTCGGTGGTGCCGGTGACGGCTCCGGACGGGCGCCATGCCGGCACGGTCGAGTTCGGGATGGACTTCGGCCGCAGCTTCGTCGACGAACTCAAGACCCGCTTCGGCGTCGACGCCGTCGTCGCCATCGAGCAGCCGGACGGCGCCTTCAAGCGGCTGGCCGCCACCACCGAGATGTCGCTGGCCAACGACGCCGACCGCCGCGCGGCTCTGGCCGGTGAGGCGCCGGTCCGCCGTGCGGTGGTGGGCGGCGTTCCCTACGCCGCCCTGATCGCGGCCATGCCCGACTACTCCGGCAAGCCGGCCGCAGTGGTCGAGATCCTGATGGACACCAGCGAGTTCGCGGCCCAGTTCGCGGCGGCCCGCAACACCGCCCTGGCGATCGGCGGCGCCGTGCTGGTGGTCGGGTTGGGGCTGGCGTGGCTGATGGCGCGCTCCATCAGCCGGCCGCTGCACGGTATGGCGAAGGTCATGAACGGGCTGGCCGCCGGTGACCTGACGCTGGCGGTTCCGGCGACGGAGCGCGGCGACGAGATCGGCGCGATGGCGCGGGCGGTCGCCGTGTTCAAGCGCAACGCCGAGGAAAACCGGGAACTGCACGCCGCGCAGGAGGCCATGCGCCTGCGCTCGGAGGCGGAGCGGTGCGCGGTGGTGCGGCGCATCGCCGACGGGCTGGAGAGCAACCTCGGCCAGGTGGCCGAGGGCATCGCCACGGCCTCGCGCGGCATGCTGGACACGGCGGAAACCATGGCCCGCACCGTGGATCAGGCGGCCGGCGGCGCCACCGCCGTTGCCTCCGCGGCGCGCGAGGCGTCAGTCAACGTGCAGACCGTCTCCGCGGCGACGACCGAGCTGTCCTCCTCCATTGCCGAGATCGGCCGGCAAGTGACCCGGTCGTCGACCATCGCCGCCTCGGCGGTTCAGGACGCCGACCGTGCCAATGAACGCATCGCCGCCCTGGTGCGGTCTGTGGAGAAGATCGGCGAGGTGGTGCGGTTCATCACCGAGATTGCCGCCCAGACCAACCTGCTGGCGCTGAACGCCACCATCGAGGCGGCGCGCGCCGGCGAAGCCGGCAAGGGCTTCGCTGTGGTCGCCGGGGAGGTGAAGAACCTGGCCAACCAGGCGGCCAAAGCGACCGACGACATCGCGGCGCAGATCGCCGCCGTCCAGGGCAGCACCGACGAGGCGGTGACGGCGATCGCCGAGGTGGGCCGCACCATCAGCCACATGAGCGAGGTGACCACCGCCATCGCCTCCGCCATCGAGGAGCAGGGCGCCGCCACCGCCGAGATCGCCCGCAACGTGGAGCAGGCGGCCGAGGGCACGCGCCAGGTGTCCACCAACATCGCCACCGTCACCGCCGCCGTGCAGCAGACCGGCAGCGCGTCGGGCGATGTGCTCGACGCCGGCCGCACCCTGTCGCAGCAGGCGGATTCGCTGCGTTCGGTGGTCAGCCGCGCCCTCGACGACATCCGCGCGACGGCGGGGCAGGGCGCCGCCGACGCGACGCGGCGCGCGGCGGAGTAGGGCGGCCGGCGCCCACCTACCGCCGGAAGCGGCGGGCGAGGCGGGCGACCGCCTCGTCCAGCACCGCGTCGGACTTGCTGAAGCAGAAGCGGATGACCGTGGCGGGGGCGTTCTCCACATAGAAGGCGCTGACCGGTATGGCGGCCACCCCGGCTTCGGCCGTCAGCCAGCGGCAGAACGCCCGGTCGTCGCCGTCGAAGCCGGTGGCGCGGATGTCGGCGGTGACGAAGTAGGTGCCGGCCGAGGGCAGCACCTCCAGCCCGGCGGCGGCGAGGCCGGCGGACAGCCGGTCGCGCTTGGCCCCGAGCGTCGCCGCCAGCCCGGCGAAATAGGCGTCGTCCTTGCCCAGCCCGTAGGCGACGGCGGTCTGCAGGTTGGGCGGCGTGGTGAAGGTGAGGAACTGGTGCGCCTTCGCCACCGGTTGCAGCAGGTGGGGAGCGGCGCTGACGTAGCCGACCTTCCAGCCCGTCAGCGAGAAGGTCTTGCCGGCCGAGCCGATCTTCAGGCAGCGCTCGCGCATGCCCGGCAGGGTCATCAGCGGGATGTGGGCACGTCCGTCGAAGACGATGTGCTCGTACACCTCGTCGCAGACGGCGTAGGCGTCGAACCGCAGCACGAACTCCGCCAGCAGTTCCAGCTCGGCGCGGGTGTAGACCTTGGCGGCGGGGTTCAGCGGGTCGTTGATCACCACCAGCTTGGTCTTCGCCGAGAAGGCCGCCTCCAGGTCGGCGCGGCTGAAGCTCCAGTCCGGGCCCGTCAGGGTGACGAAACGGGGAACGCCGCCGGCCAGCCGGACGATGGGCAGGTAGCTGTCGTACATGGGCTGGAACAGGACCACCTCGTCGCCCGGCTCGATCAGGCCGAGCAGGCAGGCGGTCAGCGCCTCGGTGGCGCCGGAGGTGACCATCGTCTCGGTCTTCCAGTCCAGGTCCAGGCCGTAGAAGCGCCGCCCGTGCTCGGCCACCGCCCGGCGCAGCTCCGGCGTGCCCATCATCGACGGGTATTGGTTCCAGCCCTCCAGCAGCGCCGCCGCCGCCGCCTCCAGCACGTCGGCCGGACCGCGGTCATCGGGAAAGCCCTGGCCCAGGTTGATGGCGCCGTGCTCCTCCGACAGGCGCGACATCACCTCGAAGATGGTTACCGGGAGGTCAAGCTCCCGCCGACCCGGGTAGGTCCCCGTCGGCTTATCGGACGTCTGCATCGAACACCGCCGGTGTGGTTGGGCGAGGTGGGGTCCGTGGCGACGGATCGGCGACCGGCCGGACCGATGCAGCCCCCACCCGACTTCGAGCGAGGATAGAACGCCCGCCGACGCGGGGCGTCAAGATGAACGACACTCGTCCGCCGGGCCTTGCCGGCCCGGGGTCGGCCTGTTCGGGATTCCCCGCTGTCCCTCTACCCCAGCACGTCCTCGACGGCCTCGGGGTGCTGTTCGATGACCTTGAGGAGGATGCGGGTCGGGGGATCGGGGATATACCGCCCCTGTTCCCAGTTCTGTACGGAACCGACGTCAAAGCAGAACCGGGCCGCGAACTCCTTCTGGGACAGTCCGAGCTTGGCCCGGATCGCTTTCACGTCGACGGCCGCCGGTGGGTGCGGGACGTTCACCGCGACACCCAGCCGGGCCAGGGTGGAGATGACTTCGACCGGCTCCGGAGCGTTCGCCAACAGCACCGGCACCCTTTCCCCGGCAACCAGCCGGGTGACGATCTCATGGGACTTGCGGAGCCCCGGTCCCCAGGACGCCAGAGTTTGGATCAACGTGACGGGATGCTGAACCTCCCCGCAGAGCCGCAGAACCACACTAACGGGGGAATCGGATGCAGCTCGGCACTCGGCCCCTGTGTTTTCCCGTCGTTCGAGTTGCTCCCTGAATGACAACTTCCCGGACATTGGCAATCTCCATCACCTTGCGGCCAACGACGTTTAGTCCCGACCGCCCCAAAGCACCCGGCGATAATCCTTCAACGTGGGCCTGGTCGATGACCAGCACATCCTTCTCCACCGTCACGTTGCCGGCGATCCGCAGCGTTCCGGCCGGGGTCGTGACGGTGATGATGACCACCGGCCACTCCGCCTCATCAAGGTCCACGGTGACATCGTCGACGGTCCACATGCCGATATGGTACGCGTCACGCGTACGTCCAGGAAGCGCATAAATTCACCGCCCGTCCTCCCCCGCTCCGGTCAGCGTTGGCCCACGACGGCCGGAAACCCCCGGGCCCGTCCGGTCGCGGCGATCCGCTGGCGGCGGCGGCGGAAGAAGGTGCGGATGCGCTCGAAGGGTGCCAGGAACCGGGGATGACGCTTCTTCATGCGCACGAACAGGCGGCGGGAGTCGGGGGAGTGGCGCAGCACCAGCAGGCCGCCGACGAAGGCGACCGGCACGCCGCCGGGCCCCGGGATCGGGGTGATGATCACGCCGATGGCGATGATGACCCATCCCAACCCGACCAGCAGCCGCGTGCGCGCGCGGGCGAAGGTCAGGCGCGGAGCGGCGGCGGAACGGGGCATGGAAGAACCGGCGGGTGCGGGAACGGGGCAGCCGACGGCATAGGGGATTTCCGCCCGAGGTGGAACGGGATTCGGCAACCGTCACCGAAAGGTCGCAAGCACCGCCGGTGGACGTGCCGTCAGTGGACGGTGGCGGCCGTGGCGCCGGCGCCGCGCAGGTCCAGGCGGTGCAGCACCTCATTCACCTCGGCCGGGCCGGGTTGCCAGCCGAACTCCCGCGCCAGCTCGGAGCGGGCGGCGAAGGCGCGGCGGTTGAGGTCGCCGCAGCCGGGCGTCTCCGGCGAACGGCAGCGGCGGTCCGCGCAGCTCTCCAGCATCAGACGGATCATGCGCTCGCGCTTGCGCGCGTCGATGAAGCCCGAGTCGTCGAAATAGAGCTTGGTGAAGGCCACCTCGGCCACATGGGGCTGCGCCCCCTGTTCGGCGACGACGATGGCCGACACCAGGTCCACGCAACGTCCGGCGAACGCGGGGATGGGGGCCACGCCGTCGTCGGCATGGTCGAAGGCCCGGCTCGGCAGATCGACGAGCCGGCCCGATTCCTCCCGGACGAGATAACGGCGCATAACGGGCATGACCGCCTCCGGTCTGGTTTTCCCCGACGGGGAAGAGCGTACATCAATCCACGGCAGGGGGGAACGGGGCCAACCCGGACCTCCGCCGGACTTCACCGTCATGTTACCGCATCGCGCCACGCCGAAGGAAGATACCCTATGAAGCTACTAAGGTATGGCCCGCCGGGCCTGGAACGCCCGGGCCTGCTCGACGCCACCGGCACCCTCCGCGACCTGTCGGGGGTGATCCATGACATCGGGCCGGGCGAACTGTCGGACGCCGCGCTCGACCGGTTGCGCGGACTGGACGCGGGGCGTCTGCCCGCGGTTCCCGGGGACGTCCGGCTGGGGCCGCCGGTGACGGGGGTTTCCAAGGTGGTCTGCGTCGGCCTGAACTATCATTGCCACGCCGAGGAGACCGGCCTGGGCGTGCCGGCGGAGCCGGTGGTGTTCATGAAGGCCACCAGCGCCATCAGCGGGCCGACCGATCCGGTCGTGCTGCCCCCCGGCGCCGCCAAGGTGGACTGGGAGGTGGAACTGGGGGTGGTGATCGGCACCACGGCGCGGCGCGTCAGCGCCGATTCGGCGCTCGACCACGTCGCCGGCTATTGCGTGGTCAACGACGTGTCGGAGCGCGCCTTCCAGCTCGAAGGAACCGGGCAGTGGGTGAAAGGCAAGAGCGCGGACAGCTTCTGCCCCCTGGGCCCCTGGCTGGTCACCCGCGACGAGGTGCCCGACCCGCAGAACCTGCGCCTGTGGCTGGAGGTGGACGGCGTGCGCCGGCAGGACAGCACGACCGCCCGCATGATCACCGGGGTGGCCGCGGTGATCGCCTACATCAGCCGCTTCATGACGCTGTGCCCCGGCGACGTGGTGGCCACCGGCACGCCGGCCGGCGTCGCCCTGGGGCGTGATCCGCACCCGTGGCTCCGGCCCGGCCAGGTCATGCGCCAGGGGATCGACGGTCTGGGCGAACAGCGCCTTCCCGTGGTCGCCGCGGACGGGTGACGTGGCCGGAAGCCGACGCCGGCGGCGGTTCGTCCGTCAGCCGGCGGGCTGACGGCTTTCGACGTGGCGGGCGAAATTGTCCAGGATCGCCTGCCAGCCGCCGCGCTGCTGCTCTTCGGAATGCGTCGTCTCGGCGTCGAAGGTCACGCGGACGGTGACGCCCTGCGGCACCGGGAGGAACGCGACCTGCGCGGTGCGGCCGCCGAACTCGTACTCGATGAGCGACAGGGGCACGATCTTCGTGTAGGTGCCCGCGAAGTCGAAGCCCATGCTGCCGTCCTTCGCCTCCATCCGCGACGAGAAGGCGCCGCCCTCGCGCAGGTCGACCGATGCGGCGGTGGTGTGCCAGTCGGCGGATGCGGCGTTCCACCGCATGATGTCGTCGGGTGTCGTGTAGGCCTGCCAGACCGTCTCGAGGGGCGCGGCGACGGTCGTCTCGACGCTGATGTTCATGAGACCTCTCCCTGTGGATGCGTTGATCGGTTCCCCGACCCGGTGCCGCCGGTGTCCGGCCACCTTGCCCCGTTCGACGGGCGGCATTATCTTGACGTAAAGATAAATGGAGACGTCTTGATGTCAAGACAAAATGCCGCACCCCGGGACGGCATCGATCGGCGCCGTGCGCAATGGGCGGCGGAGCTTCCGGACCTGGACACCCGCGCCATGGCGATCATCGGCCGCATGCGCTGGATCACCGTGAACCTGCGCCCGCCGATCGAAGCCATCTTCCGCAAGCACGGACTGGACAGCGGTGAGTTCGACGTGCTGGCGACGTTGCGGCGAAGCGGGCCGCCGTACCGCCTCCGCCCGACCGAATTGTACCGCTGGCTGATGATTTCCTCCGGCGGACTCACCGCCCGCCTCGGCCGGCTGGAGCGGTCCGGCTTCATTCGCCGTCTTCCCGATCCGGACGACGCGCGCAGCACGCTGGTTGAACTGACCCTCTCCGGCAAGGCCGTCGTCGAACTGGCCTTCCGGGAGGACATGGCTCTGGAGAACGCCGTTCTCGAAGCCCTCGACCCCGGGGAGATCGCCATCCTGGAGTCGATCCTGCGGAAACTGGTCATCACCCGGGAGACCGCTGCGCAGGAGAGTCCCGGCGCGGCGGACGCACCTCCCTGCGGATGACCGATGGGTCGGAATGATTCTCCCGCGGAGGGAATCGCCGCGATTAGCCCTTGCCCGGCCCGCCCGCCGCCCCATGGTCCCTGAACACCCATCCGCAAACCAGGGAGACGGGCGATGATGCGCACGATGACGGCCCCGGAATTCAAGGCGAAGTGCCTGGACGTGATGGCCCGGATTGCCGGGACGGGTGAAACGCTGACCATCACCCGCCGTGGCAAGGCGGTGGCTAAGGTGATCCCGGCGCCCCGCAGCGGCACCCCCGACGGCGGCGGCGGGTTCGCCGGCCGGAAAAGCCGGGTTCAGACGCACGGCCGGCCGGCCGACCATCGCCGGTGACGGCCGGCCCGTTGACGATCCGCCGGTGACGGCGGTTCAGCCCGGCCCGGTCATGGCCTCCGGCCGCACCAGGGCATCGAACCGGTCCGCCGTCAGCAGGCCCAGCGCCACCCCGGCCTCCTTCAGGGTCGTGCCCTCGGCGTGCGCCTTCTTGGCGATCTTCGCCGCGTTGTCGTAGCCGATGTGCGGGTTCAGCGCCGTGACCAGCATCAGGCTCTCGTTCAGCAGGCGGGCGATGCGGTCGCGGTTGGCTTCGATCCCGACGACGCAGTTGTCGGTGAAGCTCACCGCCGCATCGGCCAGCAGCCGGATGGACTGGAGCACGGCGTGGGCGATCACCGGCTTGAAGACGTTCAGCTCGAAATGGCCGGTAGCGCCGGCAACGGTGACGGTGGTGTGATTGCCCATGACCCGGGCGCACACCATGGTCAGGGCCTCCGACTGGGTCGGATTGACCTTGCCGGGCATGATCGAGGACCCCGGCTCGTTCTCCGGCAGGGCCAGCTCGCCGATGCCGCAGCGCGGACCGGAGCCGAGCAGGCGGATGTCGTTGGCGATCTTCATCAGCGACACGGCGATGGTGTTCAGCGCGCCGTGGGCCTCGACCAGCGCGTCGTGGGCGGCGAGCGCCTCGAACTTGTTCTCCGCCGTCACGAAGGGCAGGCCGGTGACGGCGGCGACGTGGTGGGCGAACGCCTCGGCGAAGCCGGGCCGGGCGTTCAGGCCGGTGCCCACCGCCGTGCCGCCCTGAGCCAGGGCATAGAGGCGCGGCAGCACCGCCCGGGCCCGCTCCGCCGCGTAGCGCGCCTGCGTTGCGTAGCCGGAGAACTCCTGCCCCAGGGTCAGCGGGGTGGCATCCTGAAGATGGGTGCGGCCGATCTTGACGATGTCCGCAAAGGCGTCGGCCTTGGCTGCCAGGGCGGCGTGCAGGTGCTCCAGCGCCGGCAGCAGGTGATGATGGATCTGTTCGACCGCCGCGATGTGCATGGCGGTGGGGAAGCTGTCGTTGGACGACTGGCCCAGGTTGACGTGGTCGTTGGGATGCACCGGCGCCTTGGAACCGACGGTGCCGCCCAGCAGCGCGATGGCCCGGTTGGCGATCACCTCGTTGGCGTTCATGTTGGTCTGGGTGCCGGAGCCGGTCTGCCACACCACCAGCGGGAAGTGGTCGGCCAGGGTTCCGTCGATCACCTCCTCCGCCGCGTCGACGATGGCCGCACCGAGGCGGGCGTCCAGGGCGCCCAGCGCCATGTTGGCCAGGGCCGCCGCCTTCTTCTGGATGCCCAGGGCCCGGATCAGCGGGGCGGGCATGCGCTCGTCGCCGATGCGGAAGTTCTGCAGGGAGCGCTGGGTCTGCGCCCCCCACCAGCGGTCGGCCGGAACCTCGATGGGTCCGAAGGAATCCGTCTCGGTGCGCACCGCCGGCTTGCCGTTCATCGCCTGCATCCTGTCGTTGTCGTGTCCGTTCCCGCCAATCTTTGCCGCCGGTGCCGCGCCGGCAAGGGCCGGTGCCCGGCCGGGGTGCGGTTCGCCGAATATGTTCTTGATTTGTTCATGATTGGCCGACACACTGCCGGTACCAGAGCTCGAAACGATCGCTGATTCACACGGAGGTGTCGCATGGATACGCTCGTGACGGACCGCGTCCGCGCCCGCATCGCCAAGCCGCGCGCGGCCGATCTGCTGGCCCGCGGCTGGACCATCCTGGGGCCGGCGGGGGAGGGGATGCTGCTGATGGAAGGCCCCGACCCGGACCTGGAGCCGACGCCGGCCCCGTCACTCCTGGCGGCGTTCGCCCGCCCCCTGCTCAGCCGTGCCCGCACCCGTGCCCTGGCCCGCGCCGGCGGCAGCCCCGTGTTCGGCGCCGCAGCCTGATCCCACCGCCCGAACGAATGGGGTAATCCAACGAAAGAACAGAGCGGACTATGTCTCCGGGCGGTGGTAATACCCAAGAGCATATCCGCCGGCACGGCTCGTTAGTAACTCGTTAACCGCTGTCGATCAAAGTGAAGACATCAAGACGCGGCCCGGTATTCACTGGCCCATCGAAGGAGGTAGCGATGTTCGACGCTCATGTTTCGCAGCAGATCAAGACCGCTTCGCAGGTTCACGTCGCTCTTTTGGATGAGTTCATTCGGGTTACCAAGGAGAAGCTGGACGGCCACGAGGACATCTTCGTGCGCGACAGCCTCGCCGATCTGCTGTCCAGCCTGCGCGACGAGCGCGACGGCTACACCCGCCTGACCGACACCCGCACTCTGGCGTCGGCCGCCTGACCCGCCGGCCCCCTCAGAACAGCCCCCTTCAGAACAGCCCGTCGAACATGCCGCCGCGCGTGCGTCCCGCGGCGGCCGGGCCGCCCAGCAGCAGGCCGATGCGCGACGTGGTCGGGTTGGTGCCGCCGGTCAGCAACTGCTTCAGGGCGCGGACGTAGGACGGGACGTCGCCCTTGGGGTCCGGCTGCTTGGCGAAGGTGTCGTAATCCTGCGTGAAGGTGCCCTGGCGGAGCTGCAGGGCGTATTGTTTCTCCTGCCCGGCCGGCACGCCGGGTTCGCGGGTGACGCGGATGGTGTAGTCGCCGCGGTCCAGCACCATGTTGCCGCCGGCCAGCTTCTTGTAGGCTTCGAAGGCGTCGCCCGCCTTCTCGTTGCTGTCGGCCAGCACCTTGCCGCCCTTGTCCATCAACTGGACCCGCACGCCGGCGTCGCCGACGCGGCCCAGCGCCACCTCCCCGGCGCTGCTCACCGTGAACTTGTAGAAGTCCACGGGATCGTTCTTGCCCAGAATGCTGAAGGCGTTCAGCCGGCTCTTGTCCTGAACCAGCGTCCCCATGTTCGTGGCGAACGGGGTGGCGTTGATCGACGACTTGCGGACGTTCTGTTCGAACCGCTCGACGTTCTCCGGAGCGGGGTCGTTGAGGGCGGCCTCCGACTGGATCTTCTTCAGGGCGCTGTCGATCGACTGTTGGAGGCCGGCGACCATCCCGCTGACGCTGCCGATTCCGTCCATGTGCTCCACCTTCGGTGACGTCGTGCCGTACCGCGCGGTTCCATGCACGCTGCGGGCCATGGCCAAGCCGTTGAAAACGCCGGGGTGCGGCGGCCACGGGGCAGGAATTGCCGGGTCCGGATTGCCGGGTCGTGCGACCTGCGGCGGCCGGGGTGTTGCCCATGGCGGACATCCCGGCTTTTCGGCATACTCCCGCCACTCAACTTTCGGGTTCGGGAGCCCTTGCGGTCATGCGGCGTCTGTTGGCGCGGGTCTTCGCGGTTGTCGTTGCCCTGTCCGGTCCGGCGCTGGCCGCCGATCCGCCGCCCCCGGTGCCTTCCGGCCTGGCCGTCGCCGGGGTGGAGGTGGTGGCGGAGCGGGATCTGCCGCAGGTCTGCGTGACCTTCTCCGACCGGCTGGAGAAGTCCCGCGCCGTCGACTACCGCGCCTATGTGGAGGTGCGGCCGGCCGCCGGCGGCGACGCGGTGGAGACCGCGGCGGTGCCGCGCGACCGCACCCTGTGCATCGAGGGGCCGGAGCACGGCAAGCGCTACCGTCTGCTGCTGCGCGAGGGGCTGCCCGGGGCCTCCGGCCTGCGCCTGGCCACCGCCGAGAGCCACGCGGTGGAGGTTCCCGACCGCGCGCCGGCTCTGGCCTTCCGCGGCGCCGGCTACATCCTGCCGCGCGTCGGGTCGGAGGGGCTGCCGCTGCGCACCGTCAACGTTGACCGCGCCCGGTTGCAGGTGCTGCGCATCAACGACCGTAACCTGGTGGAGCAGATCTACTACGGCCGCATCACCCAGCAGCTCTCCGATTACGACGTGGGCGAGATCGTCGGGCGCGCCGGCGAGGAGGTGTGGCGCGGCGAGATGGCGGTGGACGCGGTGCGCAACGCCCCGGTGGTCACCGCCTTTCCCATCGACGCCGTGCTGGGCACCCTGAAGCCCGGCGTCTACATCGCCGTCGCCACCGCCGACGCGGTGCGCAAGCCGGAGTGGGAGAGCAAGGCGACCCAGTGGTTCGTCGTGTCCGACCTGGGGCTCAGCACCATCCAGGGGGAGGACGGGCTGCTGGTCTTCGCCCGCTCCCTGGCCACCGCCGATCCGGTCGCCGGGGTCGAGCTGCGCCTGCTGGCGCGCAACAACGCCGAGCTGGGCACGGCGCAGACCGGGCCCGACGGCATGGCCCGCTTCGACGCCGGCCTGCTGCGCGGCAGCGGCGGCGGGTCGGCGCAGGCCCTGTTCGCCTACCATGGCTCGGGCGACTTCAGCTTCCTGGACCTGTCGGCCCCTGCCTTCGACCTGTCCGACCGCGGCGTCGGCGGGCGCGAGGCGCCGGGTCCGCTGGACGCCTTCCTCTACCCCGAGCGCGGCATCTACCGGCCGGGTGAGACGGTGAACCTGGCGCTGCTGCTGCGCGACGCCGACGCCCGCGCGGTGACCGGTCTGCCGCTCACCCTGAAGGTGCTGCGCCCCGACGGCTTCGAGGTGGAGCGGCGCAGCGTCACTGATGCGGGGTCGGGCGCCTACGCCACCCGCATCGCCATTCCCGTCAGCGCCTACACCGGCCAGTGGAGCGTCACCGCCCACACCGACCCGGACGGCGCCGCCGTGGGCCGCGCCGACTTCCTGGTCGAGGACTTCGTGCCGCCGCGCCTGGAGTTCACGCTGCGCAGCGACGCCGAGGCGCTGGAGACCGGCACCCCGGTGCCGCTGGACATCGACGCCCGGTTCTTCTACGGCGCCGCCGCGGCCGGCCTGCCGGGTGAACTGACCCTGACCCTGCGGGCCGCCGCGGCGCCCTACCCGCAGCATCCCGGCTTCCGATTCGGGCTGGCGCAGGAGGAGTTCCTGCCCGTGCGCAGCGAACTGCCCGGCTTCACCACCGACGACGCCGGAACCGCCGTGGTGGACGCGGCGCTGGACGACCATCCCGACAGCACCCGCCCGCTGGAGGCGGTGGTGCGCGCCACCCTGTTCGACATCGGCGGCCGCCCGGTAAACCGGGAACTGGTGCTGCCCGTGCATCATCAGCCCTTCGCCATCGGGGTGCGGCCGCATTTCGAAGGTGACGCCGTGCCCGAGGGGGCGACCGTCGCCTTCGACATCATCGCCGTGGCGCCGGACGGCACGACCGTGGCGGCCGGCGACCTCTCCTACGAGCTGTTCGAGGAGGAGTACGACTACGTCTGGTTCCAGGCCAACGGCCGCTGGGATTACGAGATGGCGGTGCGCGACCGCCGCCTGACCGGCGGTTCGCTGCGGGTCGGCGCCGAGGCGCCGGCGACGCTGGAAGAACCGGTCGCCGCCGGGCGCTACCGGCTGGAGGTGTTCGACCGCGCCACCGGCGTGGCCACCAGCCTGCGCTTCGCCGCCGGCTGGTGGGTCAGCCCCAGCGCCGGCGACCGGCCGGACAAGGTGGACGTGACGGTCATGCTGCCCGCCTACCGGGGCGGCGAATCCGCCTGGGTCTACGTCAAGCCGCCCTACCGCAGCCAGGTGCTGGTGGCCGTCGCCGACCGCCGGGTGCACCGGGCGATCACCCGCCCCATCGGGCCGGAGGGCGCCTTTCTGGAAATCCCCGTTGATCCCTCCTGGACCGCCGGCGTCTATGTGACCGCCACGGCCTTCGCGGTGCCGGAGCCGGGGCACAAGGGCCCGCCGCGGCGCGCCCTGGGCCTGTCGTGGCTGGCCATGGACCCGGAGCCCCGGTCACTCGACGTGGCGCTGGCGGCGCCGGAGAACAGCGAGCCGCGGCGCACCGTCGATGTCGAGGTCACCGTTGCGGGGGCGGAGCCGGGGACGCCGGCCTTCGTGACCCTGGCGGCGGTGGACGAGGCGGTGCTGCAACTGACCGATTACGCGTCGCCCGATCCCAACGACTACTATCTCGGCAAGCGCCAGCTCGCCGTCGATCTGCGCGACGTCTACGGCAAGCTGATCGACCCCTCCGGCGCCCAGCGCGGCCGCATCCGCAGCGGCGGTGATGCTCAGCGGGTGCGCCAGGTGGGCACCCTGCCCCAGAAGACGACGCGGGTGGTGTCGCTGTTCTCCGGCATCCGGCCGGTGGGGGAGGGCGGAACGGTCAGCATCCCGCTCGACCTGCCGGATTTCCAGGGTCGGCTGCGGCTGATGGCGGTGGCGTGGAGCGACGGCAAGGTGGGCCGTGCCGAGGCGCGCATGCAGGTGCGCGACCCCGTGGTGGCCGACCTGTCGCTGCCCCGCTTCCTCGCCCCCGGCGACCGGGCGCAGGTGCTGGCGACGCTCGACAACCTGCACGGGGCGGCCGGCGACTACGCCGTCACCGTGACCGCCGCCGGGGCTGTGGCGCTGGAGGACGGCGCCTTTTCCGTGCCCGGCCTGGCCCCCGGCCGGCGGGCGACGGCGCCGCGGGTGCTGACCGCCACCGGCGTCGGCACCGGCAGCCTGACCATGACGGTGGAGGGGCCGGACGGCCTGCGGCTGGAGCGGCAGTGGGACATCACGGTGCGCCCGGCCAACCCGGTGGCGACCCGCCGCCTGGTCGCCCGGCTGGCACCGGAGAAGAGCTTCACCGCCACCCCCGACATCACCGCCGGCATGGTGCCCGGCACCGCGACGGTGGCCCTGTCGATCAGCCCGCTGCCGGAACTGGACGTGCCGGGGCTGCTGCTGGCGCTCGACCGCTACCCCTACGGCTGCGCCGAGCAGGTGACCAGCCGGGCGCTGCCGCTGCTGTACGTCAACGACGTGGCGCAGGCCCTGGGGCTGGCCGGGGATGAGGCGCTGAAGGGCCGCGTCCGCCGGGCGGTGGAGCGGGTGATGACCATGCAGCGGCCGGACGGTTCCTTCGCCATGTGGTCGCCGCGCGGCGACGGCGATCTGTGGCTGACGCCCTACGTGATGGACTTCCTCGGCCGCGCCCGCGGCGCCGGGTATTCCGTGCCCGACTTCGGCTATCGCAAGGGGCTGGAGTGGCTGAAGCAGCTCGTCGACAACTCGTGGTACGAGGAGGAGGAACTGCCGGCCCGCGCCTACGCGCTGCTGGTGCTGGCGCGCGCCGGCGCCACCGACATCGCCGCGGTCCGCTATTTCCAGGAGACCTACTGGACGCGCCTGCAGACCGATCTGGCGCGCGCCCAGGTGGCGGCGGCCCTGGCGGCGCTGGGCGACGGGGCGCGCGCCGCCGACGCCTTCGCCGGCCTCAACCACGCCCGCGTCGTCCAGGCCAGCCTGCGCGACTACGGGTCGGCGGTGCGCGACGAGGCCGGGGTGGTGGCGCTGATGGCGGAAAGCGGCGCCGTCGACCGCGACCGCCTGCTGGCCGCCGCAACGCGCCTGCACAAGGCCTATGCCGCGCAGCACCGCACCAGCACCCAGGAGCAGGCGTGGCTGCTGCTGGCGGCGCGCGCCCTGATCGACCGCGCCGGTCCCATGCGCCTGACCCTGGACGGCGCCACGATGGAGGGCAGCAAGCCCTTCTACCGCCGCATCGACCCGGCCGCCCCGTTCAGCGTGACCAACGCCGGGACGGAGCCGCTGCACCAGGTGGTCACCGTCGCCGGCGTGCCGGCCGACCCGCAGCCGCCGGAGGAGGCGGGCATGACCATCCACCGCCGTGTCTTCGCCATGGACGGCACGCCGCTGGACGCCGGCGCCGGCGGCAAGCCGTCGCCGGACGGCCCGGTGGTGGCGCAGAACGAGATGCTGGTGGTGATCCTGGAGGGCCGCTCGACCGAGCGTCTGGACCATCAGGCGCTGGTGGTCGACCTGCTGCCCGCCGGCTTCGAGATCGAGAACGTGCGGCTGGCCGACAGCGCCCAGCTCGGCGACCTCTCCTGGCTGGGGGAGCTGAGCGCGGTGCGCCATGTGGACTACCGCGACGACCGGTTCGTGGCGGCGGTGGACCTGACGGCCGACAGCCCGTCCTTCCGTCTGGTCTACCTCGTCCGCGCCGTGACCGCCGGTGATTTCGCCCGTCCCGGTGCCTATGTGGAAGACATGTACCGCCCCTATCTCGCCGCCCGCGGGCCGGCCGGACGGGTGTCGGTGCGGGCGCCGTAACGGTCGGCAACCATCGGGACAGCGGGGTTCCGGAGTGGCGGAGGACAGCCCCCACCCTGACCCTCCTCCGCGGCGCGGGGGAGGGCGCGCGCGCCTCCCCATGCGGGCCATGGGGCGGGCGGGGGCCGTCGCCCTTGCGGCGGGTCTCGTCCTGCTGGCCGTCGCCGCCGGTCTCGACCGCGCCTTCCCGCCGGACCTGACGCGCTACCACGACCGGTCGGCGGAGGTGGCGGACCGCAACGGGGTGGTGCTGCGCGCCTTCACCGCCGGCGACGACGCCTGGCGCTTCGCCGTGACGCCCGACGCGGTGGCGCCGCTCTACCGCGCCATGCTCGTGGCCTATGAGGACAAGCGCTTCGCGGTGCACCCCGGCGTCGACCCGCTGGCGGTGGTGCGCGCGGCAGGGCAGGCGCTGTGGCACGGCAAGGTGGTGTCCGGCGCTTCGACCCTGACCATGCAGGCCGCCCGCCTGCTGGAGCCGCGGCCGCGCACCGTCGCCGCCAAGCTGATCGAGATGGCGCGCGCCCTGCAACTGGAGTGGCGGTTCACCAAGGACGAGATCCTCGCCATCTATCTGACGCTGGCGCCCTTCGGCGGCAATCTGGAGGGGGTGAGGGCCGCGTCGCTGGCCTATTTCGGCAAGGAGCCGCGCCATCTCACCCCGGCCGAGGCGGCGCTGCTGGTGGCGCTGCCCCAGTCACCGACCCGGCTGCGCCCCGACCGCGGCGGCGACGGGGTGCGCAGGGCGCGCGACAAGGTGCTGGACCGTGCCGTCGGGGCCGGGCTGCTCACCGCCGCCGCAGCCGAAGCCGCCGCGGCGGCGCCCGTGCCGTCGGCGCGCCGGCCCTTCCCCTTCCTGGCGCCGCACCTGGCGGAGCGGCTGCGGGCCACCCGGCCGGGCGAGGAGCGCATCGTCACCACCCTCGACGCCGGCTTGCAGGAAACGGCGGAAGGGCTGCTGCACCGGCTGGCGGAGGGGCTGGACCCGCGGGCGGGGGTGGCGGCGCTGGTGGTGGACAACGCCACCCGGGAGGTGCGCGCCTATGTCGGGTCGGGCGGCTATTTCGACGAGCGGCGCAACGGCATGGTCGACATGGTGCAGGCGGTGCGCTCCCCCGGCTCCACCCTGAAGCCGTTCATCTACGCCATGGCCTTCGACCGGCTGATCGTCCACCCCATGACGGTGATCGCCGACGTGCCCCGCCGCTTCGGCGGCTATGCCCCGGAGAACTTCGGCGGCGGCTTCGCCGGCGAGGTGACGGTGGGGGAGGCGCTGCAACGCTCCCTGAACGTGCCGGCGGTGGCGCTGCTCGACCGTGTCGGGCCGCTGGGCTTCGACGCGGCGCTGCGCGCGGTGGGCGTGACGCTGCGCTTCGACCGCCGGGTCGGGCGGCCGACCCTGCCGATCGCGCTGGGTGGCGTCGGGCTGACGCTGGAGGAGCTGGTGACCCTCTACGGCGCCTTCAGCCACGGCGGCGGCGTGGCTCCCCTGCGCACCCTGCCGGCGGGCGCCGGATCTTCTGCCGGGACGGCGGATGGCGGACCGCTGATGGGCGAGTCGGCGGCCTGGTACGTCGCCCGCGTGCTGCGCGGGGCGCCGCGCCCGCCGGGCTACGCCGACCCGGAAGGGGCGGGCGACGCCCGCCGCATCGCCTTCAAGACCGGCACCTCCTACGGGTACCGCGACGCCTGGGCCATCGGCTTCACCGACAGCCACACCGCGGGGGTCTGGGTGGGCCGGCCCGATGGCACGCCGTGCCTGCGCTGCGTCGGGCTGGAGACGGCGGCGCCGGTGCTGTTCCGCCTGTTCGACCTGCTGCCCGACGGGGCGGGACCCGCCGCGGTGGCGGCCCGGCCGCCGCCGGGGGTGATCACCGGCACCACGGCCGACCTGCCGCCGGTCCTGCGCCGCTTCGCCGACGCGCCGGCCGTCGCCCGCCACGGGGCGGCGGAGGCGGCGGGGCGCCTGCGGATCGCCTTTCCGGTGGACGGGTCGGTGGTGTCCCTGGGCCGGGACCGCGGGGAGGCGGGGCGACTCGCGGCACTGCCCCTGCGGGCGGAAGGCGGCCGGCGCCCCCTGCGCTGGCTCATCAACGATCGGCCGCTGGGCGGCGGTGACTGGCGCCGCGGCGCCTCCTGGCGGCCGGACGGGGCCGGGTTCGTGGACGTGAAGGTGCTGGACGCCGACGGCAATGTGTCGACGGCCACCGTGTTCGTGGCGGCGCGGTCCGAGGATTGATCGTCAGCGAATCAGTAATGCCTGTGATGATTGGAGCGACCGCGGCTGACCACCATCAGCACGGCCACGACCACGGCGAAGAACGCCGTGGTTCCGAGATAGAAGCCGGGCGTCATCCCGACCGTCAGGGTGCCGATCAGCACCATGACCAGGATCCATACCCCCAGCAGGACGATGGTGCGTGCCGACATGATCGTCCCCGAATCCCTGAGTTCGTGGTTTGATTAGCATTGTATGCGCGAACGCTGACGCAAGCCTGCCACAGGTTCCGGTATGACCACCGCGCGGCAAGCTGTCACAGCGCGCCCCCGCCGCACCCGATCGATCGGGGAGGGACTACGACCAACGGACCGGGCATAAAACAAACAGTCTTGACGGTATGTAACATGCGTGCGACGCTTTGACCCATCACCGCCGGGGTGGAGGAAGGATCGTGGCCCGCACAGACCGTTCGCAAGGCGCCCGCCGGACCCAGGAGATGCGCTCGGCGGAAACCCGGGCGAAGCTGATCGACGCCACGCTCGACGTGCTGATGGCGGAGGGTTATCAGAACTTCACCACCCAGCGGGTGTGCGACCGGGCCGGCGTGTCACGGGGTGCCATGCTGCACCATTTCCCCGACCGGGCGCGCCTGCTGGCCAGCGCCATCGAGCATCTGCTGACCGGTGCCACCGAAGACATCCGCCGTCGCGCCGGCCAGGTGCGCAGCGGCGAGATCACGGTCAGCGCCTTCATCGACTATCTCTGGGCCGAGCAGTTCTCGAACCGGCTGTTCTACATCACGCTGGAGCACGTGACGCTCGCGCGCACCGACAACGACGTGCGCGAGGAGCTGATGCCGGTCGTCCGGCGCTTCCACCAGGCGCTCGACGAGACGTGGCAGGAGTTCTTCCACACCGCGTCGCTGCCCGATGCGACGGTCGCCGTCATCCTCAACCTCACCCTGTGCCTGCTGCGCGGCATGGGCGTGCAGACCGTGCTGCGCCCCGGCGACGAGGCGTACTACGGCAGCCTTCTGGCGGCCTGGAAGGGGATGCTGGCCGCACTGGTGGAAGACAGGCCCCTCGACGCCGCCGCCCTGGCCGGCATCCCCCCCGCCCCCGAGACGGTGCCGGAACCGGGCGACCGATAAGAACGCTGAACGATGTCCAACGAACAGGAGAGCTTCATGTATCGCGCCATCCGCACTGCCGCGCTTGCCTCCCTTCTGACCTCCGTTGCCGCGGTCGCCGTGACCGTCCCGGCGGCGGCGGCGGACAAGACCTTCTCCGTCGGCGCGCTCAACCCCGTGTCGGGTGCCGGCGGCACCTACGGCACCGGCATGCAGAAGGCCATCATCCTGGCGGCGGAGGAGATCAACGCGGCGGGTGGCGCGTGCGGGACGCGCATCGCCGTGGTGGCGGAAGACACCCAGACCTCGCCCGAGGCGGCCGTGCTGGCCGCCAAGAAGCTGGTGGAGGTCAACAAGGTCCAGGTGGTGATGGGGACCTGGTCGTCGGGCGTCACGCTGGCGGTGATGCCGATCACCACCGCGGCGGGCGTGCCGCTGATGAACACCTCCGGCGCCCCGGCGATCTCGACCGAGGACAAGGAGGATCTGGTCTGGCGCTTCCAGGCCACCAACGGCCGCTTCGGACAGGCGTTCTCGGAGATCGCCGCGCTGCGCGGCTTCCAGCGCCCGGCAACCATGGCCTACAACAACGCCTCCGGCCTCGGCAACACCGAGGGCTTCGAACAGGCGTGGACGGCCAGGGGCGGCCGGCTGGTCTCCAAGGTGGTCTACGAGCCCAAGCAGGCGAGCTACCGGTCGGAATTGCAGCAGATCCTTGCTGCCAACCCCGACGTGGTGGTCATGGGCTCCTACCTGCCGGACACCACCATCATCCTGCGCGAATGGTTCCAGAGCGGCGAGAACCCCGACCTGAAGTGGATCATCCCCGGCTGGGCCGCCAACGAGAAGCTGGTCGAGGCACTGGGGCCGGAGGTGACCGCCGGCATCATCGCCGTCGACAGCATCAGCAACGAGAACGCCCCCTCCTACGCCCGCTTCGGCGAAGCCTACGCGCGGGCGACGGGCGAGCCGGCCGGGGCCAACGTGTACGCGGCCATGACCTACGACATGATGATCCTGTGGGGCCTGGCCATGCAGGCCTCGTGTCCGGATCTGGCGCCCCGGGCCATCAACGCCCGGCTGCGGGCCGTTGACGACCCCACCGGCGAGGCGGTCTATGGCTTCGCCGAGGGCAAGGCGGCCCTCGAAGCGGGCAAGACCATCAACTACGAGGGGGCTTCCAGCCAGTTGGCCCTGGACGAGTACGGCGACGTCACCCCCGACTTCAGCCTGTCGGTCATCACCGACGGCAAGATCGTCCGCGAACGCGTCGTGTCGCTGGGCGTCAAGTGAGGCGGATCGCAAACGGCAGGGGCGGCGGCGCGTGCCGCCCCCCGCGCATTCCATCCCTTCGCCCCGTATCCCTTCGCCATCTCCGGAGCGCCTAGCGGTGGGCAGCGCCTATCTCATCAATCTCGCCTTCAACGGCGTCATCCTCGGGCTGATCGTCGCCCTGGCCGCCCTGTCGATCACGCTGGTGTTCGGCATCGCCCGCTTTCCCAACGCGGCGACCGGCGACGTGGCGACGGTCGGCGCCTTTGCCGGGCTGGCGGTCACCGCGACCGGCGGCGGCACCGCGGCCATCCTCGGCTTCGGCGTGCTGACCGCCGCGGGGCTGTCGCTGCTGTTCTATCTGATCCTGTTCCGGGGGCTGGCGGACAAGCCGCCGGTGGCGTCGCTGATCGCCTCCATCGGCCTGGCGTTCTTCGTGCGGGCCGTGCTGACCTTCTTCGTCGGGCACAACCAGCAGGTCTACCCGCTGCCCATCGTCCGCGCGGTTCCCTTCGGGCCCCTGCGGGTGCAGCCGACCGACCTCCAGGTCATCGCCGTCGCCGTGCTGGCGCTCGCCGCCGTCTTTGCGCTGCTGCACCTCACGGCGATCGGCCGGCGCATGCGCGCGGTCGCCGACAACCCCGATCTGGCGCGGGCCAGCGGCATCGCCGCAACCCGGGTGCTGGTGGTGATGTGGCTGTGCGCCGGGGCGCTGGCCGGCGTGTCGGGCACGCTGCTCGGCATCAAGACGGTGGTGTCGCCGGAAATGGGATGGGATCTGCTGATGCCCGCCTTCGCCGCCACCATCCTCGGCACCATCGGCAACCCCGTGGGCGCGGTGCTGGGTGGCCTTCTCATCGGGCTGGCCCAGGAGCTGTCGACCCCCATCGTCGGGTTCACCTACAAGATCGGTGTCGGGTTCCTCGTCCTTCTCCTGATGCTCCTGGTGCGGCCGCAGGGCCTGTTCGCCGGGAACGCCCTCGTGCGCTGACCGCCGGGAAGGGAACCGACCATGGAAGCCTATCTGCTCGCCGTAGCGGTCATCGCGCTGATCTACACGCTGCTGACCCTCGGCCTGAACCTGCAATACGGGTTCACGGGTCTCATCAACTTCGGCGTCGTCGGCTTCTTCGCCATCGGCGCCTACACCAGCGGCCTGACCGTTCTGGCCGGCTGGCCCCTGCCGGTCGGCCTGCTGCTCGCCGCCCTGGCGGCGGCGCTGGCGAGCTGGCCGGTCGGCCTGTTGTCGTTGCGACTGCGTATCGAGTATTTCGCCATCGTGATGCTTGGCTATGCCGAAACGATTCGCCTGGTGGTCACCAGCGAGAGTTGGCTGACCGGCGGCGTGCGCGGCATCGCCGGCATTCCCTCCACCTCCGCGGCGCTGGGGCTTCAGGCCGACCCCACCCTGGTGACCTTCGCCATCACGCTGGCCGCCGTCGTCGCGGTGATCCTGGTGACCCGGCACCTGATCGCGAGCCCCTTCGGCCGGGTGATCCGGGCCATCCGCGACGACGAGGATGCGGTGCGGGCCCTGGGTAAGCACCCCGGCCGCTTCAAGGTGACCGTGTTCGTCCTGGGCAACGCCGTGGCCGGTTTGGCCGGCGCCCTCTACGCCCATTACATCACCTACATCTCGCCCGACCAGTTCGTGTCGCTGCTGACCTTCTACATCTGGGTGGCAATGATCATGGGCGGGGCCGGCCGGATCGGCGGTGCCGTCGTCGGCACGGTGGTGCTGATGGTCTTCGTCGAGGGGTCGCGCTTCGTGCGCGACGTGATGCCGGGGGTCGCGGAGGTGGAGATGTCGTCCATCCGTCTCGGCGTGATCGGGCTGGCGCTGATGCTGCTGATGCGCTTCCGCCCGCAGGGCATCCTGGGCACGAAGGGGAACCCATGAGCACCGCGGAACTGGCCGTCACCGGCGTCCAAAAGCGTTTCGGTGGCGTAACCGTCCTGGACGGGGTGGAGTTTTCATGCCCGGCCGACGGGCTGTCCGGGATGATCGGCCCCAACGGGGCGGGCAAGAGCACGCTGTTCGCCATCATCACCGGCTTCCAGGCCGGGGACGAGGGTCGCATTCGTTTCGCCGGGCGGGACGTCACCGGTCTGTCGGCGGTGGAGCGGGTCCATCTCGGCCTGGGGCGCACCTTCCAGGTCCCCCGGGAGTTCGGCTCGCTGAGCGTGCGTGAGAACCTCATGGCGGCGGCACCGGGCCAGAGCGGCGAGAACCTGCTGGCCGCCTTCCTGCACCCCGGCCGGGTGCGCGCCGAGGAGGCCGCCATCCGGGAGCGCGCCGACGCCTGGCTCGCCTTCCTGAACCTGGCGCAGGTCGCCGACACGCCGGCCGGCCGGCTGTCCGGCGGGCAGCGCAAGCTGCTGGAGCTTGGCCGGGTGCTGATGCTCGAACCGAAGATGATCCTGCTGGACGAGCCCTTCGCGGGCGTCAACCCGGTGCTGATCGGCGAGATCGCCGGGCGCATCCGCGAGCTGTCGGCCAGGGGCATCGGCTTTCTCATCGTCGAGCACAACCTGGCGGCCCTCGCGGCACTCGTGAACCACATGTTCGTCATCGACCGCGGCCGGCTGCTGGCCGAGGGAGCCCCGGCCGCCGTGCTGGCCGATCCGGCGGTGCGCGAAGCCTATATGGGAGGGGCGGCATGAGCACGCTCACCGTTGCCAACCTTTACGCCGGCTATGGCGACGTGGACATCGTCACCGACCTGTCGCTGCGGGTGGAGCCGCTGGAGATCGTCACCATCGCCGGCACCAACGGGTCGGGGAAGTCCACCCTGGTGAAGGGGTTGATGGGGCTGCTCAAGCGCATCCGCGGCCGCGTCGATTTCGAGGGGACGTCGCTGCTGGGCGTGCCCGGCGAGCGGCGCATCCACATGGGCATCGCCTATGTGCCGCAGGTCAACAACGTCTTCGCCTCCCTGACCGTCCTGGAGAACCTCCAGGTGGTCGAGGGGGTGAGCGACCGCCGCCGCCGCATGGCGGAGATGCTGGACCGCTTTCCCGCCCTGCAGGAACGCCGGTCGACGAAGGCCGGGGCCCTGTCGGGGGGTGAGCGCCAGCAGCTCGCCTTCGCCAGGGCGCTGATGGCGTCGCCGCGCCTGATGATCCTGGACGAACCGACCGCGGCGCTGTCGCCGGCGCTGGTGCACGAGGTGCTGCGGCTGATCACCGCCTTGCGCGGCATGGGCGTGGCGGTGCTGCTGGTCGAGCAGCGCGCCCGCCAGGCCCTGGCGATCAGCGACCGCGGCTACATCCTCGACAGCGGCCGCGTCGTCATCGAGGATCGGGCCGACCGCCTGCTGGCCGATGAACGCATGGCCGACCTCTATCTCGGCGAGCATTGACGCCGCCGCCCCGTTCAGACCGACCGGAAACACCATCCATGACCGAAACGATCTTCCGCAACGCCCGCGTCCTGGACGTCGAGGCCGGCCGCTACGTGGACGGGCAGTCCGTCCTGGTCCGCGACGGGCGCATCGCCGCCGTGGCGGCCGACGCCCACCGGCAGGCCGGCAGCGGCGCCGAGACCATCGACGTGGCCGGCCGCGTGCTGATGCCCGGCCTGTGCGACGGGCATGTCCACGTCACCGCCATCGTCCCCGACTTCGGCCTGCTGGGCCGCCTGTCGCCGGCCTACGTCACCGTGCGCTCGGCCGAGATCCTGGCGGGCATGACGCGGCGCGGCTTCACCACCGTGCGCGACGCCGGCGGCGCCGACTGGGGCCTGGCGCGCGCCATCGCCGAGGGGGCGCTGACGGGGCCGCGCCTGCTGTTCTGCGGCCATGCCCTGTCGCAGACCGGCGGGCACGGCGACATGCGCGGTCCGGGGGAGAACAACCTGGACCGGTGCCTGTGCTGCTCGGGCCTGGGCCGGGTCTGCGACGGCGTGCCGGAGATGCGCCGCGCCTGCCGCGACGAGATCCGCAAGGGCGCCACCCACCTGAAGCTGATGGTGTCGGGCGGCGTGGCCTCGCCCACCGACCGCATCGACTCCACCCAGTTCGCCATGGAGGAGCTGATCGCCGCCTGCGAGGAGGCGGACGCCGCCAACATCCCGGTCATGGCCCACGCCTACACCGGGCGCGCCATCGTGCGGGCGCTGGAGGCCGGCGTGTCGTCGATCGAGCATGGCAACCTGCTGGACGAGGCGGCGGTGGCCACCCTGCTGCGCCTTGACCGCTGGCTCGTCCCGACGCTGGCCACCTATCACGCGCTGGCGGCGGAAGGGCTGGAGGCGGGCATGCCCGCCGACCTGCACAAGAAGGTCTACGACGTGCTGGACGCCGGCACCGAAGCGTTGCGCCTGGCCGCCCGGTCGGGGGTCAAGCTGGTCTACGGCTCCGATCTGCTGGGCACCATGCAGCGCCACCAGTTGAGCGAGTTCGCCATCCGCGGCGCCGTGCAGGAGCCCATCGACATCCTGCGCGCCGCCACCGTCGAAGCCGCCGCCCTGTTCCGCATGAGCGACCGCATCGGCCGGGTGAAGGAGGGCATGCTGGCCGACCTGCTGATCGTCGATGGCGACGTGCTCCATTCCGTCGAGCCGTGGTCGCGCCCGGAGGAAACCATCCGCCTGGTGATGAAGGAAGGGCAGGTCCAGGTGGCGCGGGGGTGACGGCCGGCCGGCGGGGGCGGTTTCTACCCGCCGCCCCGCCGGAACGCGGTGTCGAAGCGCTCCAGCGCGGCGCGGCGCGCCGGCTCGTCCAGGCCGTGGACGGTGATGGCGACGCGCAGCACCGGCAGGCGGAGCAGGGCGATGCGGCGGTCGGGCAGGGGAGTCAGCGTGATCTCCAGACCGGCGGCCGGGCGCTCGCGGTCGCCGTCGACGCTCACCGGCAGGGCGCCGGCGGCGCCCGGCAGCAGGCGCAGGAAGTCGGCCCGCGTCAGGCACATCTCCTTCACCACGGTGGCGGGCGCCATCATCCCCCGGCGACGGGCGGCCACATGGCGATGGCATCGCCGGGCTTCAGCGGGTGGCTGTCGAATCGGCTGGGCTGCACGTAGACGCCGTTGACCAGCACCAGGTGGCACTTGGCGAGCGGCAGGTTGAGCCGCGCGATGACCGACGCGGGCGTGGCGTCGTCGGGCACCTCCAGCGGCGCCTGGTTGTGCTTCGCCCCGGCCGGCAGGTGGCCGGCCAGTGTGGCGTAGAGCTTCACGGTGATCTGCACGGCCGTCACGCCATCTGCGAATGGGCGACGTAGGCATCCATGATGCGCATGGGGTCCCGGCGCAGGCGCTCCTTCCAGGGGCCGAGACGGGTGCCCGCCTGGATCAGGCCGCGCAGGCAACCGATGTGCTGGGTCATGCCGATGGCGGTGCCGCCGACCAGGACGTCGTCTTTGAATTGCAGGCAGAGATAGCGATAGGCATCGTGGTCCACCACTTCGACCGCCTCGCCCCCCTCCACCCCGTCCCACAGGCCGAAGGAGCTGGAGATGAGGCCGAGCGTGTCGAGGACGTTCATCTGCAAGCTGCCATTGTACTGCACGTTGTGGCCGGCCATGTTGAGCGCGGCGATGCGGCCGTGCTCCGACGCGGTCGGCTGGATGGCGTGCACGTCGTGGCCCTTGGTGGAGAAGTCGTAGCCGCGCGCCACGTCGCCGGCGGCGTAGACGTCGTTGGCGCTGGTGCGCATGTAGCGATCCACCAGGATGCCGCCGTCGGTCCGGATGCCGCTGCCCTCCAGGAAATCGGTGTTGGGCTTCACGCCGGCGCACACCACCACCAGATGGGCGGCCAGCATCTCGCCGGTGTCCAGTTCCACGTCGATGGTGTCGCTGTCGCGGGGCGCCTCCTTGCGGCGCAGGAAGCCGAAGATGCCGCGGCTCTTCTCGGCGGCCACCGATTGCAGGCTCTTGATCCGGGTGGAGGTGAGCACGCGCACCCCCTTGGTCTCGCACCACTTTCGGATCATGGTGCCGGCGGTGGGGTTCATCATGCGCGGCACCATGCGGTCGCCCATCTCGACCACCGTCAGGTTGACGCCGCGCATGGCCAGCGCCTCCAGGACGATGCAGCCGATGAAGCCGGCGCCCATCAGCACCACGTGGCTGCCCGGCTCGGCCAGGGTCACGATGTTGCGGGCGTCCTCCAGCGTCCAGCAATGGTGCACGGCTTTGCGCTCCAGCCCGGCGATGGGCGGGCGCACGGGGCGGGCGCCGGTGGCGATCAGCAGGCGGTCGTAATGGAGATGCGACCCGTCGGCGAAAGCGATGCGCTTGGCGTCGGTGTCCAGCCCTTCGGCCGTGCCCTGGCGGAAGCCGATGCCCAGCGTGTCGTAATATCCCGGCGCCTTGCGCAGGTGCGTGCCCTCGGCCGGGATCTTGCCGGTCAGGAAATAGGGGATCGCCATGCGGGAATAAGGTGGCTCCGGCTCGCCGCCGACGAGGGTGATGGTTCCGGCCCGATCGGCCGTGCGCAGGGTTTCGGCGGCGACGACGCCGGCCGGCCCCGCTCCGAGAACGACGTAATGCATGGGGTGCCCCCGTGGGTTCCGTGCGGAGGGTGAGCGGCGGCGGAGGCGGGGGTGTCGCGCCGGGCCCCCTTCCGGCCCCCCCATCGGCGATGGGGGAGGGTTGGGTGGGGGCCCGCCGCGACGCCGCCTCCGTGTGCCGCCTCAGAGCGCCAGGCGGGCCAGCGTCTCGTTGGACGGGACGCCGTCCGGCGACCAGCCGCGCAGGGCGTAGTACTCCGGCAGCATCTTGCCCAGGTCGTTGACGCGGCCCGTCGCCGGACCGGTCTTCGCCGCCTCCTTCAGCAGGCGCTTGGGCAGCGTGTCGTCCTTCGCCGTCAGGCCGGCGGCGAGGTTGAACTGCCGCTCCAGGTTCCAGATGCGCTCGCCCACCTCCAGCATCTTCTCCACCGTCCAGTCGCCCTCGCAGGCGGCGTCCACCTGCGGCGCCACGTCCTGCAGCGTCCAGGCGAAGGAGGTGAAGATGCAGATGCCCGCGCTGTCGAAGGCCGCCGTGGCGTCCTGGAACGCCTTGACGAGCCCGGCCTTGCCGTCGGTGGCCAGGGGGTCGGTCTTCTCGGGGATGCCCAGGATCTCCGACGCCACGGTGTAGCTGCGCAGATGGCAGGCGCCGCGGTTGGAGGTGGCGTAGGTCAGACCCATGCCCTGGATGCCGCGGGAGTCGTAGGCCGGGAACTCCTGCCCCTTGACGCCCATGTGCAGGTCGGGGTGGCCGTACTTCGCCGTCAGCAGCCGGGAGCCCAGGCCGATCTCGGCCCCGAAGCCCTCGCCCTTGCCGGTCAGCTCCGCCAGTTTCACCAGCGCCTCGGCGCTGCCGAACCGCAGTTCGATGCCGCCGGTTTCACGGGTGGTGATCGCCCCGATCTCGAACAGCTCCATGGCCGCCGACACGGTGGCGCCGAAGGAGATGGGGTCCATGCCCTGTTCGTTGCAGATGAAGTTGGCGTAGGTCAGCGCCTCCAGATCGTCGACCCCGGTGTTGGAGCCCAGCGCCCACGCCGCCTCGTACTCCAGGCCGCCCGAGGCGCCCCAGTACTGCGGCTTGTCCTTGACCGAGAAGTGGGTGCGGTCGATCTGCGAGATGCGGCCGCAGGCGATGGTGCAGCCGAAGCAGGCGCCGTTGCGCGCCAGGTTCGCCTTGCCGTCGGTCGGCCGCTTCTCGGCCATCGCCTCGGCCGAGATCTTGTGGGCGCCTTCGAACTGGATGTCGCGGTGGTTGCGCGTGGGCATCGCACCGGACTCGTTGATGACGTTCATCAGCACCTGGGTGCCGTAGGCCGGCAGGCCCTGGCCGGTCACGGCGTTGCCGGCCAGCACCGCCTTGGCCGCCTCGGTCGCCCGGAAGAACGCGTCGAAGTCCTTGATCCGCACGCCCAGCGTACCGCGCACCGCGATGGCCTTCAGGTTCTTCGACCCCATCACGGTGCCCACGCCCGAACGCCCGGCAGCGCGGTGCAGGTCGTTGACGACGCAGGCGTACTTCACGCCCTTCTCGCCGGCCACGCCGATGGACGCGATGCGGATCTGCGGATCGTGATGCTTGGCCTTGATCGCCTCTTCGGTGTGCCACACCGAGGTGCCCCAGAGGTCGTCGGCCGGCAGCAGCCGCGCCGTCTGGTTTTCCACGTGGAGATAGACGGGGGAGGCGGCCCGGCCTTCGACGATGATCATGTCCCAGCCCGCGTTCTTCAGCTCGTTGCCGAAGAAGCCGCCGGAGTTGGAGCAGGCGATGGCGCCGGTCAGCGCGCCCTTGGTGATGACCGTGTAGCGCCCGCCCGTGGACGCCATGGTGCCGGTCAGCGGCCCGGTGGCGAACAGCAGCTTGTTGTCGGGCGACAGCGGATCGACGCGGGGGTCGATCTCTTCCATCAGATACTTGGTGCCGAGGCCGCGCGAACCCAGGTACCTCTGGGCCCACTCCATGTTCAGCGGCTCGGACTTGACGGTGCCCGCGGTCAGGTTGACGCGCAGGATCTTACCGGCCCATCCCATCGTGCAACCCTCCTCAGTTCGCGGTCATCGCCGAATCGGTCTTCGCCGCCCACATCCGCATCTTGTCGAGGCCGGTCCAGTTGGCGTCGACATAGGTGATGGCGGCGGTGGGGCATGCCTTGGCACAGGCGGGATCACCCTCGCAGAGGTCGCACTTCATGACCTTGCCGGTGTCGGCGTTGTAGTTCACCGTGCCGAACGGACAGGCGATCGTACAGACCTTGCAGCCGACGCAGACGTCGTTGTGGATCTCCTTGGCGCCGGTGCCGAGGTTGATCCGGATGGCATCGACCGGGCAGGCGCGCATGCACCAGGCTTCGGCGCACTGGGTGCAGGTGTAGGGGACGAACCGGGCCTCCGCGTCGAAGGTGAACACGCGGATGCGCGACTTCGACGGGTTGAAAACCTTTTCGTTTTCGTACGAGCAGGCCATTTCGCACTGACGACACCCGGTGCACTTGCCGGGGTCGATGTTGAGCGAGCGCTGCATTCTGGGCACTCCTCCGACGGTGTGGAATCCGGAACCTTGCGGGCCGACCCTTCCCGCCGGGGCGTGCGCACGGCACGGCGGCGGGCGAGTGCCCTTTTTCATTATGCGGAAAGCCTATACGCGCCACGGGGCGGGCGGCAAGGGCTGGCAGGGCCCTGTCGATCACTACTTTAGGCGCAGATGGCCGGCGGCGCCCGCCTCCCCCGAAGGAGCGTCTTTCCCGGACGGCGCGGACGTAGCAGGGTTAGGGGCAGGGCGACGGAGCCGAAAGAACCGCACGGGGAGAAGGAATGGCGCAGCGACGCCTCTGGGACATCGGGCCGCCGCTGCGGCCGGGCCTGCCGGTGTGGCCGGGGGATACGCCCTTTGAAGAGGAGCGGACCATGGTCATGGGACCGGGCTGCCCGGTCAACGTGGCACGGGTGACGCTGTCCACCCACAGCGGCGCCCACGCCGACGCGCCCCTGCATTACGACGCCGACGGCGTGCCCGTCGGCGGCCTCGACCTGGACCGCTATCTCGGCCCCTGCCGGGTGGTGGACGCGGTGGGCCGCGGCCCCCTGGTGCCGCCCGAGGTCCTGGACGGGCGGCTCGACGGCGTGCCGCCGCGGGTGCTGCTGCGCACCTACGCCGCCGCCCCGCGCGACGTCTGGGACCCCGGCTTCGCCGCCCTTCATCCCGCCACGGTGGACCGGCTGGCGGCGCACGGCGTGCGGCTGGTGGGTGTCGACACCCCGTCGCTCGATCCGCAGGAGTCCAAGACGCTCGACGCGCACCGCCGGGTGCGGGCCCATGGCATGGCGATCCTGGAGGGGCTGGTGCTGGACGGTGTGGAGCCCGGCGATTACGAACTGATCGCCCTGCCGCTGAACCTCGCCGGCCTGGACGCCGCCCCGGTGCGCGCCGTCCTGCGGGAGCTGGCGTCGTGAGGGGCCAGATGAGCCGCGTCGCCTGCGCCATCCTCGACACGACCGACCCGCTGGCGCCGGCGCGCGAGCGGTTCCTGCTGCCCGAGGGGCTGATCTATCTGGACGGCAACTCGCTGGGGCCGCTGCCCCGCGCCGCCGCGGCGCGGGTGGAGCGCTGCCTGCGCGAGGAGTGGGGGAACGGCCTGATCCGGAGCTGGAACGATGCCGGCTGGATCGACCTGCCGACACGGGTCGGCGACGCCATCGGCCGGCTGATCGGCGCCGCCCCCGGCCAGGTCGCGGTGGCGGATTCCACCTCGATCAACACCTTCAAGGCGCTGGCGGCGGCGCTGGCCCTGCGGCCGGACCGGCGGGTGATCCTGTCGGAGCGCACGGGCTTTCCCACCGACCTCTACGTGGCGCAGGGGCTGGAGGCGCTGCTGGGCGGCGGTGTCACCCTGCGTCTGGTGGAGCGGGAGGAGGCGGCCGCGGCCGTGGACGGCGCTGTAGCGGTGGTGTTGCTGACCCATGTGGACTACCGCAGCGGCCACATGCTGGACCTGGCGGCGGTGACCCGGGCGGCGCACGACGCCGGGGCGCTGATGCTGTGGGACCTGGCGCACAGCGCCGGGGCGGTGCCCGTCGACCTGGACGGCGCCGGCGCCGACCTGGCGGTCGGGTGCGGCTACAAGTACCTGAACGGCGGTCCCGGCGCGCCGTCCTTCCTGTACGTGGCCGAACGGCTGATCGGCGCCTTTCGCCAGCCGCTGACGGGGTGGCTGGGGCACGCGGCGCCCTTCGCCTTCGAACAGGCATACCGGCCGGCCCCGGACATCCGCCGCGTCCTGTGCGGCACGCCGCCGGTGCTGTCCATGGCGGCCCTGGAGGCCGGGGTGGAGGAACTGCTGGCTGTGGACATGACCCGGCTGCGCCGCAAGAGCCTGTCGCTGACCGGGCTGTTCCGCCGCCTGGTGGCGGAGCGCTGCGCCGGCCTCGGCCTGCTGACGTACGGGCCGTCGGATCCCGAGGCATGCGGCAGCCAGGTATCGTTGCGCCACCCCGAGGCGTATGCGGTGATGCAGGCGCTGATCGCCCGCGGCGTCGTCGGCGACGTCCGCGCCCCGGACATCCTGCGCTTCGGCTTCGCCCCCCTGTACGTGCGCCATGTCGACGTGTGGGACGCGGTGGAAGCCCTGCGCGACGTGCTGGCCACCGGCGCCTGGGACCGGCCGGAGTTCCGCCGGCGCGCGGCGGTGACCTGACGGGAGGGGAGGGAGCATGCCATGAGCGGAGGTCCGACGACCGGGGACCGCGGCGGCGCCGAACACGGGGCGCACACCGACTTCTCCGACGCCATGAGTTATGGCGACTATCTCGGCCTGGACACGCTGCTGGCGGCGCAGCACCCGCGCTCGCCCTGCCACGACGAGCTGCTGTTTATCGTCCAGCATCAGACGACCGAGCTGTGGATGAAGCTGGTCATCCATGAACTGATGGCGGCGCGCGCCCACATCGCCGCCGACGATCCGGGGCCGGCCTTCAAGATGCTGGCCCGGGTGGCGCGGGTGATGGCGCAACTGATCCAGGCGTGGGACGTGCTGTCCACCCTGACGCCCAGCGAGTACACGGCGTTCCGCGACCACCTCGGGCGGTCGTCGGGGTTCCAGTCCTACCAGTACCGCACCATCGAGTTCCTGCTGGGCAACAAGCAGGAGGCCATGATCGCCCCCCACCGCCACCGCCGCGACCTGACGACGGCGCTGGAGGCGGCCCTGCGCAGCCCCAGCCTGTACGACGAGGCGGTGCGCGCCCTGGCCCGCCGCGGCCTGCCCGTGCCGGCCGACCGGCTGGAGCGCGACTGGTCGCAGCCCTACGTCGCGGCCGACGGGGTGCGCGACGCCTGGCTGGCCGTCTACCGCGACCCGGAGCGGCACTGGAGCCTCTACGAGCTGGCGGAGAAGCTGGTGGATCTGGAGGACGCCGTGCGCCAGTGGCGGTTCCGCCACGTCACCACGGTGGAGCGGGTCATCGGCTTCAAGCGCGGCACCGGCGGCACGCCGGGGGTGGCCTACCTGCGCCGCATGCTGGACGTCCGCCTGTTCCCGGAGCTGTGGGACGTCCGCACCTCCCTGTGAGCAATGTGCGGTGGCGGCATGGTTCTTTAGTACAAGGTTCAAGATTCGTTAATTGTGCCTTGATACGATGATTCGGTGGGGCAGCGTGCGGAGGCCGCCATGCCTGCAGTGATGGATGCGGAGACGCGCCGGAAGCTTGAGGATGCCATGCTGCGCAAGGCGGAGCAGGAGGTGTCCCGGCTCCGGCGGATGGCCGAGTCCGGCGATCCCGAGGTGGTGGAGCAGGGGGCCCTGTCGGCGGGCGAACTGCTGAAGGCGCGGGAGTTTCCCTCCCAGCGTGCGGCGGAATTCCGCGAGATCCTGAAGGGAATCCAGCGCGACGCCTTTGCCCGCAGCGTCGATGCCCTGGTGACTATGGCCGAGCGCCGCGGCCATGCCGGCGACGAGAAGGGCCGCAACGAGATCCTGGCCAGGGCCAAGCAGCATTTCGCCAAGGCCGTCCGCTTCGGTGCCACCGAGGAGTTCCGCCATGGTGTCGAGCGGCGCGTCCAGGCCGCCCTGATGACCACCGCCGACGGCGTCGACGCCCGCACCAAGGCCGCGAACGCCCGCAAGCTGGCGCAGCACGACGTCGGCGCCAAGCCGCCCGACGGTGTTCCCGAGCGCCGCCGCGCCATCCGCTACGCCGATCCGGTGGTGACGGTTGAGATGGGCGGGCGGCGCTATGCGACCGTCAACTGGTCGACCCGCGGCCTGCTGATCGAAGGCTACCGCGGCGAGCTGGAGCTGTCCGCCGGCGACCGCGTCCGCCTCGACATCCGCTGTGACGAGCTGCCGGGGCGGGAACCCGGGCGGCAGGCGGCGACGGTGATCCGCTACGACGCGGACCGCACGGCGCTCGCCCTTGACTTCCCGACCATCAGCACGGTCATGCTCGACCTCGTCCACGCCATGAAGGACGCCGGCATCACCCCCGAACCGGAGCGGTAGGCGGCGCCGGGGCGTCTCCCCGCAGCGCCGCCAGGGCGTCGGGCGTGTCCACGTCGCGCAGCACGGCGTCGTCGCCCACCTCCACCTCGCAGAGCTGATCGGCGTTGGCGCCGATCAGGTGGCGCGCCCCGGTGTCGCCGGTGATGGCGGCCATGTCGGCGAAGTGATCGCGGCTCCACAGCACCGGGTTGCCGCGCTTGCCGGCCACCGTGGGCACACAGATCCCGCGGCCCTCCACCGGGGCGAAGGCGGCGATCAGCCGGTCGAGGATCGCCGGCGTCACCACGGGCATGTCGCCCAGGCACACCAGCACTCCGTCCGCATCGTCCGGCAGGGCCGCCAGCCCGGCGCGCAGGGACGTGCTGAGCCCGGCGGCGTGGTCGGGGTTGTGCACGGTGGTGACCGGCCGGCCGGTCAGCGCCGCGTCCACCGCCGCGCGGTCGTGGCCGGTGACCACCACCACGGGATGGGCGCGCGACGCCAGGGCGGCGTCCACGGTGTGGGCGACCAGGGGTTTGCCGTCCAACTCCGCCAGCAGCTTGTTGGGGCCGCCCATGCGGGTGGACCGGCCGGCCGCCAGCACCAGGGCGGCGATGCGGGACGCCCGGGGTGCCTGCGCGTCGCCGCCGTCCGCCGCGTCCGCCGGGGGATGGCCGGCGCGGGGCAGGGGACGGGTCGGGATCTCCGCCAGCAGGCCGCCGACGCCCATGTCCATGACGTCCTCGCGCCCCACGGGGATGCCCGCGGCCAGGCGCCGGAGCACCCAGTCGAAGCCGTTGAGCCGGGGCGAGCGGGCGCAGCCCGGCAGCCCCAGAACGGGCACGCCGCCCAGGCGCGCCAGCAGCAGCAGGTTGCCGGGGTCGACGGGCATACCGAAATGCTCCACTTGGCCGCCCGCCGCCTCCACCGCTGCCGGCAGCACGTCGCGCCGGTCGGTGATGGCCGAGGCCCCGGCGATCAGCAGCAGGTCGGGCGCGTCCGCCGCCAGCCCGACCAGGGCGTCGGCCACCGCCGCCACGGCGTGCTCGCACCGCGTCTCCGCCGCCAGCGTCCCACCCAGCGCAGCCAGCCGGTCGCGGGTGACGGCCACGGTCTTGTCGAGCATCGCGTCCTTGACGCCCCAGAAGCGGGTCTGAAGGAGCCCGGCGCGCAGCGGGCGGTAGGGCGCCACGCGCAGCGGCGGGCCGCCCGCCACCTCCGTCAGCCCGGCCAGCACCCGCTCCACCGCGTCGCGCGGTGCGGCGAAGGGGATGATCTTGACCGTGGCGACCATCCGGCCGGGTTCCACCGGGGTGAAGGGGGCCAGGGTGGCGACGGTCACCGCCTCGTGGGTGCGGTTCAGGCGGTGGATGGGCTCGGCCCCCACCACCGCCAGCCCGGCGGCGGCGGCGAACAGGTTGACGCGGCCGGTGAAGGGCGCGGCCACGGACAGGTGGGGTCCGGCCAGCGCGGCGGCGACGCGGGCGGCGGCATCCTCCTCCTCCACGTCGTCGGGGCCGGGGCGGGCGACGACCACCTCGGCGAAGCCGGCGGCCTCCAGGGCGGCCGTGTCGGCCGCGCTCAGGCGGCGCCCTTTCCTGAAGATCAGGCAGCCCTTGCGCACGGAATGGGCGAGGATGGCACCCTGCGCCGCGGCGACCGGAACCGGTCCGAACTCCATCGCTGATCCCTCTCCCCGGCACATTCCGGCGCGCGCCCGCCGGCCCCCCTTGAAGAAGGAGCACGGCGGCAGGCTGTCAAGGCGCCGCCGCCGCCGGTTCCGGCGATTGACATCGAACCGCAACGGAACCGCCATTCGAACGTCATTCGCATACAGCATTGTGCGTGCCCGCACCGCCGCCACCGTTTCCGGGTTCCGCACCGCCATGTCCGTTCCCTGTTCCGTCGAGCTTGACCGGGTCACCAAGCGCTGGGGAACCGCGACCGCCGTCGACGGGGTCAGCCTGACGGCGCAGGCCGGGCAGATGCTGGTGCTGCTGGGACCGTCGGGCTGCGGCAAGTCGACGACGCTGCGCCTGGTCGCGGGGCTCGACTCCCTCACCTCCGGGCGGGTGCTGATCGGCGGTGCGGACGTGTCGGCGCTGCCGCCGGCACGCCGGCGCATCGCCATGGTGTTCCAGTCCTACGCCCTGTTCCCCCACCTCAGCGTCGCCGACAACATCCTGTTCGGCCTTCAGGTGCGCCGGGTTCCCGTGGTCGAGCAGCGCAAGCGGCTGGCCCGGGCGGCCGACCTGCTGGGGCTGGGCGCGCTGCTGGAGCGGCGGCCGGCGCAGCTTTCGGGCGGGCAGCAGCAGCGGGTGGCGCTGGGCCGCGCCATCGTCGCCGACGCGCCGGTGTGCCTGATGGACGAGCCGCTGTCCAACCTGGACGCGCAGCTCCGCCACGAGATGAGGCGGGAGATCCGGGCGCTCCAGCTCCGCCTCGGCATCACCATGGTGTACGTCACCCATGACCAGACCGAGGCCATGAGCATGGCCGACCAAGTCGTGCTGATGAACGGCGGCCGCGTGGAACAGGCCGGCACGCCGGACGCGCTGTACGCCCGCCCGGCCTCGGTCTTCGCGGCGCGCTTCATCGGCACGCCGCCCATGAACGTGTTCGATCTGCCGCAGTTCCCCGGCGTGCGCCTGGGTGTGCGGCCGGAGGCGATGACCCTCGCCCCGTCCGGCCCCGGCCTGGCGGCGACGGTGGCCGACACCGACTACCACGGTGCCGACACGGTGGTGCTGTGCCGCGTCGGCGAGGGGGCGGAGGCGCAGACGCTGGCCGTGCGCACGCCGGGCCACGCCCCGTTGGCCCCGGGGGCATCGGTGCGCCTGTCCTGGGCCCCCGACGCCGTGCACGCCTTCGACGCCGCCACCGGCCTGCGGCGTCCGGACGAGGATGACCTGCGCCGCGCCGCGGCGCAGTAGCGCATAAGAACCGAGAGGAGCAAAGAATGACCGTGCGCAAGGGTTGGATGACGGCGGCGCTGACCGCCGCGCTGGCGCTGTCGGCCGGCGCGGCCGACGCCGCGACGAAGATCAGCTTCTACTATCCGGTCGCGGTGGGCGGCCCGATCACCAAGATCATCGACGGCTACGTCGCCGAGTTCGAGAAGGAAAACCCCGGCATCGACGTCGAGCCGGTGTACTCCGGCAGCTACCAGGACACCATCACCAAGGTGCTGACGGCCCTCAAGGGCGGAGATGCGCCGCAGGTGGCGGTGATCCTGTCCACCGACATGTACACGCTGATCGACGAGGACGCGGTCGTTCCCTTCGACGATCTGGTGAAGACCGACGCCGACAAGGCGTTCCTGGACGCCTTCTATCCCGCGTTCATGGAGAACAGCCGCACCGGTGGCAAGACCTGGGGCATTCCCTTCCAGCGCTCCACCATCGTCGCCTACTGGAACAAGGACGCGTTCCGCGAGGCCGGCCTGGATCCCGAGGCGGCGCCGCAGACCTGGGACGAGCTGCTGGCGATGGCCACCAGGCTCACCAGGCGTGACGGCAACGGCAACGTAACGCAGTGGGGCGTGCAGATCCCCTCGTCCGGCTTCCCTTACTGGCTGTTCCAGGCGCTGACCACCCAGAACGACGTGCGCCTGATGAACGAGGCGGGCACCGAGACCTATTACAACGACCCGGCGGTGGTCGAGGCGCTGCAATACTGGGTCGACCTGGCCAACACCCACAAGGTGCATCCGCCGGGCATCGTGGAGTGGGGCACCACGCCCAAGGACTTCTTCGAGGGCAAGGCGGCCATGGTGTGGACCACCACCGGCAACCTGACCAACGTGCGCAAGAACGCCCCGTTCCCCTTCGGCGTCGCCATGCTGCCGGAGAAAAAGCGGCGCGGCAGCCCGACCGGCGGCGGCAACTTCTACATCTTCAAGTCGGCCACGCCGGAGCAGCGCGACGCCGCCTTCAAGCTGGTGCAGTGGATGACCACGCCGGAACGTGCCGCCCGGTGGGGCATCGACACCGGCTATGTCGCCGTGCGCCCGGACGCCTGGGAGACGCCGGCCATGAAGGCGTACGTCGCCGACTTCCCGCCCGCCGCCGTGGCCCGCGACCAGCTTCCCCACGCCTGGGCGGAGCTGTCCACCCATGAGAACCAGCGCGTGACCAAGGCCCTCAACGACGGCCTGCAGGCCGCGCTGACCGGCGCCAAGACCCCCGCGCAGGCCATGGAGGACGCCCAGAAGGAGGCGGACCGCATCCTGAAGGCCTACCGGTAACCCGCATCCCTCCCCCGGCCGCGGGGGAGGGAACCCCCTGTCGCGAGTGCCCCCCACCATGCCGCTTCGCATCGCCACGCAGGTCCACGGCTGGCTGCTGCTGCTTCCGGCGGCGGTGCTGCTGGTCGCGTTCACCCACTATCCCGCGATGGCGGCCCTGTGGAACTCGCTGCACAGCACGCCGCGGGGCAGCCGGCCGGCCCGTTTCGTCGGGCTGGACCAGTACGCCGCCATGGCGCAGGACCCGATCTTCCTGCAGAGCCTGATGAACAACGCCCTGTTCGTGTTGGGCACGGTGCCGCTGTCCATCGCGCTGGCGCTGGCCATGGCCCTGTGGGTCAACGGCCGGCTGCGCGGGCGTACGGCCCTGCGGGTGGCGTACTTCACCCCCACGGTGCTGCCGATGATCGCGGTGGCGAACATCTGGCTGTTCTTCTACACCCCCGGCTACGGCCTGCTGGACCAGATCACCGGCCTGTTCGGGCTGCCCGCCCACAACTGGCTGGGCGATCGGTCGACCGCCCTGCCGGCGCTGATGGCGGTGACCGTGTGGAAGGAGGCGGGGTTCTTCATGATCTTCTACCTCGCCGCGCTGCAATCCATCCCGCCGACCCTGCGCGAGGCGGCGGACCTGGAAGGGGCGGGGCGCTGGACCTTCTTCCGCCGGGTGACCTTTCCGCTGCTGATGCCGACCACCCTGTTCGTGCTGGTCAACGCCATCATCAACGCCTTCCGGCTGGTCGACCACGTCATCGTGATGACCCGCGGCGGCCCCGACAACGCCACGGCACTGCTGCTGTTCTACATCTACGAGGTGGGGTTCCGCTATTGGGACACCGGCTACGCCGCGGCGCTGACGGCGGTGCTGCTGGCCATCCTGGTGGTGCTCGCCATCGGCCAGTTCCTATACCTCGACCGCAAGGTGCATTACCGATGACCGCCCGCCTGTACGTCGCGGTGGAGACGGCGGCGGCGTGGCTGCTCGCCCTGCTGTGGGTGCTGCCGCTGCTGTACGCCGTGTGGACGGCCTTCCACCCCGGTGCCTACGCCGTGCGCTTCGACCTGCTGGCGCCGCTGACGCTGGAGAACTTCGCCCGCGCCTGGGAAGCGGCGCCGTTTCCCCGCTACCTGCTCAACACCTTCCTGCTGGTGACGGGCATTCTCGCCGGCCAGCTCGTGCTGTGCACGCTGGCCGCCTATGCCTTCGCCCGCTTCGACTTCGTCGGGCGCGACGTCATGTTCCTGCTGGTGCTGGTGCAGCTCATGATCATGCCCGACGTGCTGATCGTGGAGAACTACCGCACCATGCACGCCCTGGGGCTGGTGGACACCATCACCGCCGTGGGGCTGCCCTACGTCGCCTCCGCCTTCGGCATCTTTCTGCTGCGCCAAACCTTCAAGACCGTCCCGCGGGAACTGGACGAGGCCGCGCGCGTCGAAGGGGCGGGCCCCCTGACCGTGCTGTGGCGGGTGTATGTCCCTCTCGCCAAGCCGGTGTACGTGGCGTATGGGCTGGTGTCCGTCAGCCACCACTGGAACAATTTCCTGTGGCCGCTGATCGTCACCAACTCCGTCCACACGCGGCCGCTGACGGTGGGGCTGTCGGTCTTCGCCTCCACCGACCAGGGGATCGACTGGTCGGTCATCACCGCCGCCACCCTGATGACCGCGGCGCCCCTGCTGCTGGCTTTCCTGCTGTTCCAGCGCCAGTTCGTGCAGAGCTTCATGCGCGCCGGCATCAAGTGAACCGGTCCCGGCCCGGAACAGGGCGGGCGGTTGGGGGGTTTCCATGCCGTCCCCTCGCGAGGGATGTGTCGGCAAGGGAACCTGCGGCATGGCCGTCCATCACACCGCCCCACCGGCCGGAGCCGGCCTCCGCACGCCGGAGGCGCCGATCCCGCCGGAGACGCCCATCCTGGTGCCCGGCAAGACCTGCTGGCGCATCGCGCGAGCCGACCGGCTGGCCCTGATCGTCGATGCCGCCGCCTACTTCGCCGCCGCCAAGGCGGCCATGGGGCTGGCCCGCCACCGCCTGATGATGGTCGGCTGGGATTTCGACCTGCGCATCCGTCTCGAACCCGACCGGGAGGATGCCCGCCAGCCGGATATGCTCGGCCGCTTCGTCCAGCATCTGGTGCAGAGCCGGCCGGGTCTGCAAGCCTTCATCCTGAAGTGGGACATGGCGATGGTGAAGACCATCGCACGCGAGATCGTGCCGCTGCTGGTCATGCAATGGCTGACCATGCGGCGCATCCACTTCCGCCTGGACAGCGAGCACCCGCTGGACGCCTGCCACCATCAGAAGCTGATGGTGATCGATGACGCGCTGGCGTTCTGCGGCGGCATCGACATGACCCGCGACCGCTGGGACACGCCGGAGCATCGCGAGAACGACCCCTGCCGGGTCGAACCCGACGGCACGCCGTATGAGCCGTTTCACGACGTCGCCGCCCTGTTCGACGGCGACGCGGCTGTCGCCATGGGCGACCTGGCGCGGCGGCGCTGGCGCCGCGCCGGCGGCCGGCGGCTTCCCCCGGTGCCGCCGCCGTCCGGCCCATTTCCCTGGCCCGACGGCGTGGCCGTGGCAATGCGCAACGTCGACGTCGCCATCGCCCGCACCGAGCCAGACTACGACGGCCATCCCCTGATCGACGAGATCAAGGAGCTGTACGTGGCCGCCCTGTCGGCGGCGCGCCGGACCATCTATCTGGAAAGCCAGTATCTATCGTCGCGCGCCATCCGCGAGGTGCTGGTCCGTCGCCTGGAGGAGCCCGGCGGGCCGGAGGTGGTTGTGGTCAACCCGCAGCACGCGGAGGGATGGCTGGAGCGCTGGAGCATGGACGCCGCGCGCAGTCAGGTGGTCGGCCGCCTGCGCCGCGCCGACCGGCACGACCGCCTGCGCCTGTTCTACCCGGTCAACGCCGCCGGCACCCCCATCTACGTCCACGCCAAGGTTATGGTGATCGACGACCGGTTGTTGCGTCTGGGCTCCTCCAACCTCAACAACCGGTCCATGGGCTTCGACACGGAGTGCGACGTGGCGGTCGATGCGGCCGGCCAGCCGGACGAGCCGGCGGTGCGTCGCGCCATCATCGCCTTCCGCAACCGGCTGCTGGCCGAGCATCTCGGCGTCCCGCCGGAGGACCTGGCGGCGGCGATCGACGCCCGCGGCTCGCTGGTCGCCGCCATCGACGCCCTGCGCCGGGACGAGGGCCGCAGCCTGCGCCCACTGGAGGTGCGTGACCTGGGCGAGACCGAGGCGAGCCTGGTCGACCTGCAACTCTTCAATCCGGAAAGCCGGACCCACCGCGAACGCCGCCTGGTCCACGCGATGAAGAAGACGGTGACCCGCTACTATCCCCTGGTCGCCGGCCTGGCGGCCGGCGTGGCCGTGGGGCTGGCGTTGCGGCGGCGGCGGCGCTGACGGGCGGTCGGGCCGCTCAACCCTCCCGCTCCCCGTCCAACTCGTGCAGGTCGGCCAGGATCTCCTCCATGCGGGTCAGGCGCTGGCGGGCGGGGGCGCCGATCTCGCGGGCGACCAGGGTGGCAAGGTGGCCGAGTACGGTGATCGCCGGACCCAGGCTGTCGAATATGCCGGTGGAGTGGACCTCCACCGGGATCGTCCAGGTCGCCAGCTTGCGCAGGTCCACTGCCGGGCGGTCGCAGATCAGCAGCGTGCGCAGCTCCAGCCGCCGCCCCAGTTCCAGCAGGCGGCGCACCCGCGGGATGCGGCGGCGCAACCCGATCACCACCAGCGCGTCGCCGGCCTGCACCCCCGACAGGGTTTCCCCCAGCGTCTGGCCCGCCGCCGGCAGCAGCAGGGCGCCGGGGCGGAGCTGCACCAGCAACTGGCGGAAATAGGCGGCGAGGTAGTAGCTGTTGCGGAACCCCGCCACATAGACCTGACCGGCTCCGGCCAGGGCGCGGACGATCGCCTGCACCTCGTCCGGGCGCAGGGCTTCCACCGTGCGGGTCAGGTTGACCGTCTCGCGCTCCAGCAGGCGTGAGAGCTGGGTGTCGATGGTCCCGGCACCGGCCTGGTCCAGAGGGGCGGCGCCGCTGCCGCCGCGCACCTCCCGCCGCAGGGCGGCGAAATCCTCATACCCCAGGCGCTGGAACAGCCGTGTCGCCGCCGCCTTGGACACCCCGGCCTGTTGCGCCAGTTCGGTGGCCGAATAGCTGGACACCCGGTCGTGCAGGTCCAGCAGCAGGTCGGCCAGCTTGCGCTCGTTGGGGGGGAGGCGCCCGTAATGGTCGCGGATGCGGGCCACCAGGCCGGCGGATGCCTCGTCGCTCACGGCAATTCCCTCGCGTTCCGGTACATCAGTTTCATCATATCACCGAGTATGAAACACCAGTTTTAATTTTCGTTGACAGACGGCGGCGGCCGGCCCGATCATCGGCGCCATCGGGCCAACCTGCTCCGGGAGCCGGTAACATGCATCCACCGACCGTGTCATGGGCCGCCCGCGCCGACCGCTGGGGCGGTGCGCTGAACCGGTGGGTGGAGCGGCTCTGTGCACTTCTGGTCGTCGTGCTGGTGCTCGACGTGTGGCTGGGCGTGCTGGCGCGCTACGTGCTGCCGATCCACCTCACCTTCACCGAGGAGCTGGCACGCTACCTGATGATCTGGGTGGCTCTGCTGGCGGTGTCCTGCGGCGTCTACCGGCGCGAGCACATCGGCATGCTGTTCCTGTTCGAACGCCTGCCGGGCCGCGCGCGGCGTGCGGTGCTGCTGGGGCTGGACGGTGCGGCGTTCGCCTTCTTCGCGCTGCTGGCCTGGTACGGCATCGGCTTCACCGCCGCCGGGGCCAAACAGTTCTCCATGATCTTCGGCATGAGCAAGGCGCTGCCCTTCGCCGCCGTGCCGGTGACCGCGGCCCTGGCCGGCATCCAGGTGGTGCTGGCGGCGGTGCGCGACCAGGGGCGCCTCGACGACTTCGGGACGGAGCGGATTCCATGACGCTGGTTGCCGTCACCTTCTTCGGCCTGCTGCTGCTCGGCATGCCCATCGGCTACGTGCTCGGCATCGCCGGCGTGGTCGGCATGCTGCAGATCGGCGGCGAGCAGTTCGTCAGCATGGCGCCGCGGCGCTTCTTCGCCGGACTGGACCTGTTCCCCTTCCTGGCCATGCCCTTCTTCATCCTGGCCGGCGAGATCATGAACCGGTCGGGCATCACCCGGCGCCTGGTGGAGTTCGCCGACGCGCTGGTCGGTTTCCTGCGCGGCGGCATGGCTCATTCCAACATGGTGGCGTCCGTGCTGTTCGCCGGCATCACCGGGGCCGCCACCGCCGACGCCGCGGCCTTCGGCAACACCATGGTGCCGGCCATGGTGAAGAAGGGCTACAGCCGGCCCTTCGCCTGCGCGGTGACGGCCGCCGGCTCGATCATCGGGCCGACCATCCCGCCGTCGAACCTGATGGTGATCTACGGCTCGCTGATGGGGGTGTCGATCGCCGGCCTGTTCGCCGCGGGCATCCTGCCGGGCCTGCTGATCTGCCTGATCTGCATGGCGGTGATCGCGGCGCTGGGGCGGCGGCTGAACCTGCCCAAGGGGACGGAGCGGCCGAGCCTGCGCTCCATCCTCGTCGCCTTCCGCAGCAGCCTGGTGGCGATGGTCATGCCGCTGATCATCCTGGGCGGCATCCTCGGCGGGATCGTCACGCCGACCGAGGCCGCCTCCATCGCCGTGGCCTACGCGCTGGTGATCGGCGGGCTGGTCTACCGCACCATCTCCGTGGCCGACCTGGTGGAGATGTGCATCCGCACGGCGCGCGTCACCGGGGTGATCTTCCTGATCATCGCCTCCGCCTCGATCCTCGGCTGGTGGATGACGTTCGAGAAGATCCCGCAGCTCATCGCCGTCACCTTCCTGCAAATCTCCGACGATCCCGCCGCCATCATCGCCATGATCCTGGCGCTGCTGCTGGTGATCGGCCTGTTCATGGACGTCAACGCGGCGCTGATCATCCTGGCGCCGGTGCTGGCGCCGCTGACCGCCACCATCGGCATGGACCCGGTGCACGCCGGCATCATGATCGTGCTGGCGCTGAACATCTCGCTGATGACGCCGCCGGTGGGGGCCTGCCTGTTCGTGCTGGCCTCCGTCACGGGGGAGCGGGTGGAGGCCATCTCCCGCGCGCTCGCCCCCTTCATCGTCGCCGAAATGGCGGTCCTCGTCCTGATCGCCTTCTGGAGCGACCTGACCCTGTTCCTGCCGCGCCTGCTGGCCGGCTGACGCCCCCCAACAACGGAGTGTTCGAGATGTCGCTGATCCGCCGCCTCTCCACCGCCGCCGCGGCGCTCGCCGTCGCCGCCGGCCTCGGCCTGTCGCCGGCGCTGGCCGGGACGACGCTGAAGCTCGGCCACCTCAACCCGGCCGACCCGATGCAGAGCCATTCCGGCGCCATGGCGGCGGTGTTCAAGGCGCTGGTGGAATCGGGCACCAACGGGGAGATCACCGTCGACCTGTTCTCCGACGGCCAGCTCGGCAAGGACGACGAGGTGATCCAGCAGGTGCGCGACGGGGTCATTCAGGCCAGCATCTCCTCGGCCGGCGGCATCGCCGCCCATTACCCGCTGGTCGGCGTCTTCGACGTGCCCTTCGCCTTCCCCAACATCGCCGTGGCGCACAAGGTGATGAACCTGGACAGCGCCTTCGGCCGGACCTTCGCCGCGGACGTCGAGGCCCGGACGGGGCTGAAGGTGGTGGGGCTGCTGGACAGCGGCGGGTTCTTCGCCATCTCCAACTCCCGGCGGCCGATCACCTCGGTCGCCGACATGAAGGACCTGCGCATCCGCACCATGACGCTGCCGACCCATGAGACCATCGTGTCGTCGCTGGGCGGCCGCCCGACGCCGCTGCCCTGGGCGGAGGTCTACACCGCCCTGCAGACCGGCGTCGCGGACGGGCAGATGAACCCCATCCCGATCATCGCCTTCGCCAAGTTCGACGAGGTGCAGAAGTACCTGACCATCACCAACCACATCATCACCCCCTATGTCTGGGTGATGAACAAGGGCTTCTACGACGGCCTGACGGCCGAGCAGCGGGCGGTGGTCGACTACGCCGCCGCCGCCGCGGTGGACGCCGGGCGCGGCATCTCCCGCATCATCGAGGCGTCCGAGCGCGGCCTGCCCAAGCTGGCGAAGAAGATGGAGGTGAACGCCCTGTCGGCCTCGGAGCGCGCCGCCTTCGCCGAGGCGACCCAGCCGGCGGTGCGCAAGCTGATCGTCGACAAGTTCGGCGCCGAGGGCGAAGCCATGCTGAACGCCCTGATGACCGAGATCGAGACGGCGTCGAAGTAGCGAGGCGCGTGGTCGCGCCGGGGCGCCGGGGCGACCACCCCCATCCCCACCGCACGCACAAGACAACGACCGAAGACCCCATGACCCTCCCCACGCTCCACGGCCTGCGGCTGATCGCCAATCCCGCCGCCTCTCCGGACGCCCTCTACGGGCCGCGCCAGTGCGCCATCCTGTCGCCGGCGGGGCTGGCGGCGGCGCGGCGCGAGATCGCGTCGTGGCCGGGCTACGCGCCGACGCCGCTGGTGGCGCTGCCCGGCCTGGCCGCCGCCGCCGGCGTCGCCGACATCCGCTACAAGGACGAATCCGGGCGGTTCGGCCTGGGCAGCTTCAAGGCGCTGGGCGGCGCCTACGCGGTGCTGCGCCTGCTGCGCAGCCGGCCCGACCGGCACCCGGCGGAGATCACCGTGTGCTGCGCCACCGACGGCAACCACGGCCGCTCCGTCGCGTGGGGGGCGCGGCAGTTCGGCTGCCGCTGCGTCATTTTCATCCACGCCACCGTCAGCGAGGGGCGCCGCGCCGCCATCGCCGCCTACGGCGCCGAGGTGATCCGCACCGCCGGCACCTATGACGACAGCGTGCGCGCCGCGGCGGAGGCCGCCGCCCGCAACGGCTGGCACGTGGTCTCCGACACCTCCTACGACGGCTACCGCGACATTCCCCGCGACGTCATGCAGGGCTACACGGTGATGGCGGAGGAGGCGCTGGAGCAGATCCCCGCCCCGCCGACCCACGTCTTCGTGCAGGGCGGTGTCGGCGGCCTGGCCGCCGCCGTGTGCGCCCAGCTCTGGCAGCGCTACGGCGCCCGCCGGCCGGTCTTCGTGGTGGCCGAGCCCGACCGCGCCGACTGCCTGTTCCGCAGCGCCGCCGCCGGCCGCCGCGTCGCGGTGCCCGGCGACCTGAACACGCTGATGGCCGGGCTGGCCTGCGGCGAGGTGTCGGAACTGGCCTGGGAGATCCTGGAGCCGGCCGCTCCCTTCTTCACCGCCATCCCCGACGACGCCGCGGTGGCGGTGATGCGCCTGCTGGCCGACGGGGTGGACGGTGACCCGCCGCTGGTCGCCGGCGAGTCCGCCGTCGCCGGCCTGGCGGTGGCCCTGGCCGCGGCGCAGGACCCGCCGGCCCGGGCCAAGCTGGGCCTGGGCCCGGACGCACGGGTGCTGGTCTTCGGCACCGAGGGCGCCACCGATCCCGACCTGTACGAGGAGCTGGTCGGCCGCCCCGCCGCGTCGGTCGCGGGGGCCGCATGACCGGCGCCGCCTCCAACCTGCCCGCGGTGTCCGGCACCCGACTGCTGGACCGGCTGGAGCGGCTGGCCCGGGTCGGCGCCATCGACGGCGGCGGCTGCCGCCGCCTGGCGCTCACCGACGAGGATCGCGCCGGGCGCGACCTGGTGACGGGCTGGATGCGCGACCTCGGCCTTGCCGTCACCGTGGACGCCATCGGCAACGTGGTGGGGGTGCGCCCCGGGCTTGAGGACGGGCCGCCGGTGATGACGGGGTCGCACATCGACACGGTGGCGACCGGCGGGCGCTACGACGGCTGCCTCGGCGTTCTCGCCGGGCTGGAGGTGGTGCAGACCCTGAACGAGGCCGGCATCACCACCCGCAAGCCCCTGGCCGTCGGCGTCTTCACCAACGAGGAGGGGGCGCGCTTCGCCCCGGATATGATGGGCAGCGCCGTCCACCAGGGCAGCCTGGCCCTGGACGAAGCCCTGGACGCCCGCGACCGCGACGGCGTGCGCGTCGGCGACGCGCTGGCGCGCATCGGCTACGCCGGGCCGGAGCCGGTGGGTGCGCAGCGCGCCGCCGCCTTCGTGGAGCTGCACATCGAGCAGGGGCCGGTGCTGGACCGCGAGGGCATCGCCATCGGCGCCGTGACCGGGGTGCAGGGCATTTCCTGGACCGAGGTGGTGGTGGAGGGCGTGTCCAACCACGCGGGCACCACGCCCATGGACCTGCGCCGCGACGCCGCCTATGCGGCGGCGGCGCTGGCGGTGGAGGTGCGCGCCATCGCCACGCGCCTCGGCCCGCCGCAGGTGGGCACCGTCGGCGTGATCGTGCCGGAGCCCAACCTGATCAACGTGGTTGCGCGCCGCGCCACGCTCACCGTCGATCTGCGCAACACCGACGACGCCGTGCTGCAACGGGCCGAAGCGCTGCTGGCCGACGCCATCGACCGCCTGGCCGCGGCGGAGGGGGTGGGCATTACCACCCGCCGCCTCGCCCGCTTCGCCCCCGTGCCCTTCGACCCCGCGGTCGTGGAGCTGGTGGAGCGCACGGCGCGGGGCCTCGGCCTCACCGTGCGCCGGCTGCCCAGCGGCGCCGGCCACGATGCCCAGATGTTCGCCCCCAACGCGCCGACCGGGATGATCTTCGTGCCCTCGCGGGACGGGATCAGCCACAACGTCGCCGAACACACCGACCCCGCCCAACTGGAGGCCGGGGCCAACGTGCTGCTGCGGGTCCTGCTGGACCTCGCCGCCTGACCGCAGGATGCCCATGAGCACCCCTTCCCCCCGCATCGTCACCGTCGCCGCCGCCCAGCTCGGCCCCATCGCCCGCGGTGAGAGCCGCGCCGCCGTGGTGGCCCGCCTGATCGCCCTGCTGCACCGGGCGCACGCCCGCGGCGCCACCCTGGTGGTCTATCCCGAGCTGGCGCTGACCACCTTCTTTCCCCGCTGGTTCATGGCGGACCAGGCGGAGATCGACGGCTTCTTCGAGACGGAGATGCCCGGTCCCGACACGCGGCCCCTGTTCCGCGAGGCGGCGCGGCTGGGCGTCGGCTTCTATCTCGGCTTCGCCGAGCTGACCCGCGAGGGCGGGCGCACCCGGCGGTTCAACAGCGCGATCCTGGTGGACGGGCAGGGCGGGGTGGTTGGCCGCTACCGCAAGGTCCACCTGCCGGGCCACCGCGAGCACGAGCCGTGGCGCGCCTTCCAGCACCTGGAGAAGCGCTATTTCGAGCCGGGCGAGCAGGGCTTTCCGGTGTGGGACGCCTTCGGCGGCCGGGTCGGGATGTGCCTGTGCAACGACCGCCGCTGGCCGGAGACCTACCGCACCATGGCCCTTCAGGGGGCGGAGCTGGTGCTGCTGGGCTACAACACGCCGCTGCACTACCCGCCGGTGCCGCAGCACGACCACCTTCAGGGATTCCACAACCATCTGGTCATGCAGGCCGGCGCCTACCAGAACGGTACCTGGGTGGTCGGCGTCGCCAAGGCCGGCCGCGAGGAGGGCTGCGACCTCCTGGGCCAGAGCTGCATCATCGCCCCCACCGGCGAAATCGTCGCTCAATGCGCCACGGTGGGCGACGAGGTGATCGTCCATGACGTCGACCTCGCGCGCTGCGACGAGATCAAGCGGAACGTCTTCAACTTCGCCCTCCACCGCCGGCCGGACCAGTACGCGGGGTGGTGCGGTTGAGGGGGAAGGCCGGAGGGCGATCCGAAGGCTGAGGGATGGGACGATGGAAAAGGGGCTCCGCTGCGGAGCCCCTCTCTTTTTGAATTCGCCCCTTACCCGCTCCCGAGAACCCGGCGGGCGTCGTCGACCGGGACGGCGGACCGGAAGGTGGTGACGGAATCGATCGGCGCCGGCCGCCGTTGCCGCCGGCCGCCCGACGACACCGTCATAGGGAAAGTAACCGCACTTTCCCTGTCCCGAACCCGACAAAACACCCCGCGTGTCGGAATTGCGACATGCCCGCGCACCTGCCCGAAACCTCTCCGGTCGGGCAGTATCCCCGTGAAATCAGAGGGATAGAGTGACGTCTCCGGCTGGCACGCGGCTTGCTGTCAGCACAGTGCCGCGCGCTAGGACGCAAGCCCATTCAGGAGACCGGGATGCACATCGTCGTCTGTATCAAGCAGGTGCCCGACAGCACCCAGATAAGAATCCACCCGGTGACCAACACCATCATGCGCCAGGGCGTGCCGGCGATCATCAATCCCTACGACCTCTTCTCGCTGGAAGAAGCGCTGCGCATCAAGGACAAGACCGGCGCGCGCGTCACCATGCTGACCATGGGACCGCCGATGGCCGAGGCGGCGCTGCGCAAGGCGCTGTCGTTCGGGGCGGACCAGGCGGTGCTGTTGACCGACCGCAAGTTCGCGGGCTCCGACACCCTGGCCACCTCCTACGCGCTGTCCGCGGCGATCCGCAAGCTGGGCGAGGAGGAGCCGGTCGACATGGTGTTCTGCGGCAAGCAGACCGTCGACGGCGACACCGCCCAGGTCGGCCCCGGCATCGCCACGCGCCTGGGGCTCCGGCAGCTCACCTACATCTCGTCCGTCGTGGACCTGGACCTTGCGAAGCGGGAGATCACCGTGCAGCGCCGGTCCGAAGGCGGGGTGCAGGTGCTGAAGACGGCCCTGCCGGTGATGATCACCATGCTGGAGGGAACCAACACCATCCGCTTCGGCACCATGGACGACCTGTTCCGCGCCGCCCGCACCGAGATCAGGGTGTGGAGCAAGGACGACTGCGTGGAGGACGAGACCAAGGTCGGCCTCAAGGGCTCCCCCACCGTGGTGTCCAAGGTCTTCGTGCCCAAGCCCCGCGCCGAGAAGGCCAAGTTCATCGAGGCCGAGGGCGGTGAGCCCGCCGGCGTCGCCGCCGCCGCGGTGGAGACCATCTTCGCCGCCCAGCCCAAGCTGGCCGCCGGCCTGCTGGCCCGCGCCGCCGCCGGCGCCTGAACGCCCGCCCCCGTCACCCCCCATTCGAGAGAGACGCCATGAGCGAAGCCGCACCGAGCAAGCCGCAGGGCCGCCGCTTCCAGTTGCCCGAGCATCTGAAGGCCTACAAGGGCGTGTGGGTGATCGTGGAGCAGGAGCGGGGCGCCGCCCATTCCGTGTCGTGGGAGCTGGTGGGCGAGGCCCGCAAGCTGGCCGACAAGCTGGGCGTCGAGGTGGGCGCCGTCGTGCTGGGCGCCGCCGGCCCCGATCTGGAGCGCATCTGCGGCGAGTCCTTCGGCTACGGCGCGGACGTGGTCTACAAGGTCACGCACCCGGTGCTGGCCGATTACCGCACCGACCCCTACGCCCGGGTGATGACCGACGTGGTCAACACCTTCAAGCCGGAGATCGTGCTGCTGGGCGCCACCACGCTGGGCCGCGACCTGGCGGGCGCCATCGCCACCACGCTGGCCACCGGTCTGACCGCCGACTGCACCGAATTGGACATCTACGCCGAGAACCGCAGCCTGGCGGCCACCCGCCCGACCTTCGGCGGCACGCTGCTGTGCACCATCCAGACGCTGGCCTACCGGCCGCAGATGGCCACGGTGCGCCCGCGCGTCATGGCCATGCCCGACCGCGACGAGACGCGGACGGGGCAGGTCATCGAGGTGACACCGGACCTGGCGGAGGAGGATTTCGTCACCAAGGTGCTGAGCTTCATCCCCGACAGCGAGCGCAACGAGGCCCAACTGGCCTTCGCCGACATCATCGTCGCCGCCGGCAAGGGCCTGCAGAAGGCTGAGAACATGTCCCTGGTGTGGGACCTGGCGCGGGTGCTGGGCGCCGAGGTCGGCGTGTCGCGGCCGCTGGTGCAGGCGGGCTGGGTCGGCAACGACCGGCAGGTCGGGCAGACCGGCAAGACGGTGCGGCCCACCCTCTACATCGCCGCCGGCATCTCCGGCGCCATCCAGCACCGGGTCGGCATGGAGAAGTCCGACCTGATCCTGGCCATCAACACCGACCCCAACGCGCCGATCTTCGACTTCGCCCACCACGGCATCGTCGGGGACGCGCTGAAGATCCTGCCCGCCCTGACCGACGCTTTCTCCCGGAAGCTGTCCGTCAACCGGCTGGCGAGCTGAGACGAGGAGGACCAGGGACATGGTCGAGAAGTTCGATGCCATCGTCGTCGGCGCCGGCCCGTCCGGCAACGCCGCCACCTACACGCTGGCCAAGGCCGGGATGAACGTGTTGCAGCTTGAGCGCGGGGAATACCCCGGCGCCAAGAACGTCCAGGGCGGCATCATGTACGCCGCGGAGCTGGAGAAGATCATTCCGGATTTCCGCGATGACTGCCCCACCGAGCGGCACATCATCGAACAGCGGATCTGGCTGCTGGGCGACGACAGCTACATCGGCACCAACTACCGCTCCGACGCCTTCAACACCGACGCCCCCAACCGCTACACCATCATCCGCGCCAACATCGACAAGTGGTTCTCCGAGCGCATCCGCAAGGCCGGTGCCTTGCAGATCTGCGAAACCACGGTGACCGAGCTGCTGCGCGACGCCTCGGGCAAGGTCTACGGCGTGAAGACCGACCGGGTGGGCGGCGAGATCCACGCGGACGTGGTGGTGATGGCCGACGGCGTCAACGCCCTGCTCGCCAAGCGCGCCGGCCTGCATCAGGAGCTGGCGCCGCAGAACGTGGCCCTGGCGGTCAAGGAGATCCTGTTCATCGACCCCGACCTGATCCAGCAGCGCTTCGGCCTGAAGGACGAGGAAGGTGTCGTCATCGAGATCATGGGCAAGGTGACCAAGGGGATGGTCGGCACCGCCTTCCTCTACACCAACAAGGAGTCGCTCACCATCGGCATCGGCTGCCTGGTCTCGGACTTCAAGCAGGCCGGGGTGGCCCCCTACAAGCTGCTGGAGGACCTGAAGAACCACCCGGTGATCAAGCCCCTGATCGAAGGGGCGGAGATGAAGGAATACGCCGCCCACATGATCCCCGAGGGCGGCTACAACGCGGTGCCGCAGCTCACCGGCGACGGGTGGCTGGCGGTGGGCGACGCCGCCCACTTCAACAACGCCGCCCACCGCGAGGGCTCCAACCTCGCCATGGCGTCGGGCCGCATGGCGGCCGAGACCATCATCGAGCTGAAGCGCGCCGGCCGGCCGATGACCGCGGCCAACCTGGCCGCCTACCGGCGCAAGCTGGACGACTCCTTCGTCATGAAGGACCTGAAGAAGTACCGGGACCTGCCCGACATCATGCACGCCAACAAGCAGTTCTTCGGGGCCTACCCCGACCTGCTGAACGGCGCCGCGCACAACCTGTTCACCGTGGACAGCGTCGACAAGCTGACCAAGGAGAAGGAAATCATGCGCTCCTTCGTCAAGAAGCGCTCCTTCTTCGGTCTGATGGGCGACGCGATCAAGCTGGCGAGGGCCTTCCGATGAGCCACATCATGACGATCAAGGTCGAAGACAAGCTCTACCAGAACCGCTACATCGTCGACGAAAGCCGTCCGCACATCCGCATCAAGGAAGAGGCGGCGTGCCGGAGCTGTGCCACGCAGCCCTGCACCTGGTGCTGCCCGGCCGCCTGCTACACCAGGGACGAGGCCGGTGGCGTCAGCCTTGCCACCGACGGTTGCCTGGAGTGCGGCACCTGCCGGGTGGTCTGCCAGGACAAGGGCAACATCCTCTGGGACTACCCGCGCGGCGGCTACGGCATCAGCTACAAGTTCGGCTGACCGTTCCGTCATCGGTTGACTCTCCCGGACCTCAGCAAAAAACCCCTTTCCCAATCGGGATAGGGGTTTTTTCGTGCGACACGCATGCCCGAATCTTAGCCAGTTGCGCAAGATTTGGTCCGATGCAGATTTATTTCAATCCAGTAATGAACAAGAAATAATCCCGGAGATGCGGCAATCCGCCTCGTTCCGGTCATGTCGCATCTGTGACGTTTGCGTTTCAGTATCATTGATACCTTCATCGGTATGACGTATCGTCGGCTATGCCCGACCGTCCAAACGTCAAAGTGCCGCAACCGATCGGAGGAGAGGCCCACATGCGTCTGACCGTGCAGTTCATTCTTCTGGCCGTACTCGCCACGCTGGGTGGACTGCTGGTGGTGAGCGACATCGTCGGCATGCGGGCCCTGCAGGTGGCCAACCGAAACCTTGCCACCGTCCATGACGACCGGGTGGTGCCGCTGCGCGATCTCAAGATCATCTCCGACGCCTACGCCGTGTTCATCGTCGATGCCTCCCACAAGGTGCGCAACGCCAACGTCTCGTGGGAGGAAGGGCAGCGTTCCGTGTCCACCGCCATGGCGGAGATCCGGCAGCGCTGGAACACCTATCTCGGTACGCACCTGGTGCCGGAGGAGGAGGCGCTGGTGAACCGGGCCAAATCCCTGATGGCCACGGTCGACAACGCCGTGGACCGGTTGCAGGCGATCCTCGCCGCAAAGGACACCGACGGCCTGGACCGCTTCGTGCGCGATACCCTGTACCAGACCATGGACCCGCTGACCGAGCAGATCGGTGCTCTGATCGACCTTCAGGTCCGCGTTGCCGGGCAGAGCTACGCCGACGCACAGGAGCAGTCCATGAGGGCGGAACGGATATCCTGGTTCCTGCTGGCCCTGGCGGCGGTGACCATCGTCGGCGGCACGCTGGCGGTCCTCGGCCGGGTGGTGCGGCCGGTCAACCGCCTGACCGGGGTGATGCAGCGCATGGCCGGCGGCGATTACGCCGTGACCGTGCCCGGAACGGCGGCGCGGGACGAGATCGGTGCCATGGCCCGAGCCGTGGAGGTGTTCAAGGACAACGGGCTGGAGAACCGGCGCCTGCACGCGGAGCAGGAGCGCGACCGCGCCGAAGCGGCCCGCGCCATGGGCGCCGCCCTGGACGAACTGGCCCGGGCGGTGGAGCGGGCCGCCACCGAAGCGGTCGGCCACGTCACCACCCACACCCGCCGCATGGACGACAGCGCCGACGCCATGGCCCGGTCGGCCGACACGGTGGGGGCCAATTCCCAGTCCGTGGCCGCCGCCGCCGCCCAGGCCCTGAACAACGCCCAGACCGTCGCCGCGGCGACCGAGGAACTGGCGGCCTCAATCCACGAGATCAGCGCGCAGGTGGCGCACGCCGGAGCCGTCACAAGGGGGGCCGTGGCCGGGGGCGAACGGGCGCAGGACACCATCCGCTCGCTGTCCGACACGGTGATCCGCATCGGCGACGTCACCAAGCTGATCCAGAGCATCGCCAGCCAGACCAACCTGCTGGCCCTGAACGCCACCATCGAGGCGGCGCGTGCCGGCGAGGCCGGAAAGGGCTTCGCCGTGGTGGCGAACGAGGTCAAGAGCCTGGCCACCCAGACCGCCAGAGCCACCGAGGAGATCGCCGCCCAGATCGCCGAGATCGAATCGGTGACCGCGCGCACCGTGGAGACGGTGGCGGAGATCGGCCGCTCCATCACCGAGATGGACCACATCGCCGGGGCCATCGCCGCGGCCATGGAGGAACAGTCTGCCGCCACGCAGGAGATCAGCCGCAACGTCGGCGAGACCGCCACCGCCGCGCGGGAGGTGTCGTCGCGCATCGCCGCGGTGTCCGGCGAGGCCACCGCCACCGGCAGCCGCGCCACCGACCTGCGGGCCGCCGCGGGCACCGTCAGCCGCAGCGTCGACGAGCTGCGGGCCGCCCTGATCCGCGTGGTGCACGATTCGGTGAAGGAGATCGGGCGGCGGCAAAGCGCGTGACGGGCGTGCGCGGATTGCGCGGGCGGCCGCACCGGGCCAGACTGCCCCCATGATCTGCATCCTGGACCGCTGGACCCACACCGCCACCGTCGCCGGGCACGCCGTCGTCTTCCCGGACGGGTGCCGCGACCTGATCGTCGTGCGCCACCCCGACGGGCGTGTGACCGGCTTCGTGTCCGACCTGCAGACGGGGCCGCGCAGCGTCGCCATTCGGCCGGGTGACGTCCTGACCGGCCGTCGCCTGATGCCCGGCGCGTGCATCGACACGGGCACGCTGATCGCCCGTGTCCCGGCCTGCGACGGCGACCCCGCGGGGATTGACGATCTGGTGGGTGAGCACTGCCACGTTCCCGCCGCGGTCGGCGAGGCCGTGCCGGCCCTGGCAGACGAGGGGGCGACGGTCGCGGGCGCCGCCCGCAGCCTCGGCGTCAGCCCGCGCAGCCTGCAACGGCTGTTCCGCACCCACGGATTGCCGGCGCCGGAGTTCTGGCTGCTTCTGGCCCGCGCCCGCCGGGCGGCTGCCCGGATCCTGCCGGAGGCGTCGCTGGCCGACGTCGCGGCTGCCGCCGGCTACGCCGACCAGGCGCACATGACCCGCGACTTCCGCCGCTGGTTCGGCCTGCCGCCGGCCGCCCTGCGCCGCGCCCCGGCGCTGCTGGAACTGCTGCGTCAGTCCGGGCTCGGCACCGCGGGGACGGGGGAGCAGATCTCCACCAGGTAACCGTTGGGATCGCTCACATAGGCGGTGGTCTGGCCCCACGCCTCCACCTTCGCGTCCTGCAGCAGCACCGCACCGGCCGCGCAGGCCCGTGCAACCGCGGCCGCGACGTCGCCGGTCTCGAACGCGATCTCGAACACCGGCGCCTTGGGATCGGCCGCCGCCGGCGCCTTGCCCAGGGAGCGCATCAGCCGCCGGGAGGAGAAGGCCAGCTTCGTGCCCCCGGTCACCAGCTCGCCGTAGTCGCCGCCGTCGTGCCGGAACCCGACCGCGAGCCCGAACGCCCGTTGGTAGAAGTCGAGCGTCCCGGCGACATCCTCGACGTAGAGGATCGTGTAGCGGAAGATCATCCATTCCTCCTTGCGGTGTGTACCCGTGGAGGATAGGCCCGCCGCCGGGGACCGTCTTGAAGGATTGCGACAGGGGCGGGCGGCGCTCAATCCCCGCTCAGCAGCCCGTGCGCCCGGTGCCAGTCTTCCAGGGATTCGTCGGGGTACTCGTCGTGGCGCGGCTCGCCCGGCCGGGCGTCGTCGCGCACCCAGTTCGCCCGGGAGCCCAGCATCATGTGCACCTGCTCCGGCGGTTCGGGCAGCGGCGTGTCGATGGCGCCGGCAAAGGGGTGGACCAGGTCGGGCCAGCGGGGGTCCGACACCCACAGTGCGGTGCCGCAGCGGCTGCAAAAACGGCGTTCGGCCGGGCTGACGCCGCCGTCGACGGTGGCGTGGAAGACGGTGATGTGCTCGCCCCCCTCCACCGCCAGCGTGTCCGCCCGGGCACCGAGATTGATGGCATAGCCGCCGGACCCCGCCGTCTTGCGGCAGATCGAGCAATGGCAGCGCAGATAGGGAACGGGTGCGTAGGCATCCACCGAGAATCGCACCGCACCGCAATGGCAGGACCCGTCGAGCCGCATGGTTCCTCTCCCGTCGATCGTTGCGGACACCGACAGACCATGGTGTCCCGGACACCGACAGACCATGGTGTCGCGGCAGTGGTGTTCCAAGCGGGCGCTTGACTCCGCCGCCGCTGCACCGCACCAACCGGGGGTGCCCCGCCACCACGGACCCGCCCCATGCCCCTGCGCCTGCCCCCCGCCCTGGCCGAAGCGGCCCGCCTCGTCCGCGCCGGCCGGTTTGCCGGGGCGATCGCCGCGCTCGGCCGCCTGCTGCGCCGGTCACCGCCCCCGGCGGCGCCCGTGCCGGCCGAAACGCCCGCCCGCCCGCCGGATGCCGCGCCGCTGTCCTACACCGGGGCGGCGGGTACGCGGACCTACACCCTGCACCGGCCCGCCCGCCCGCCGGGCGGCGGGCCGCTGCCCCTGGTGCTGATGCTGCACGGCTGCACCCAGTCGCCCGACGACTTCGCCACGGGCACCCGCATGAACGCGCTGGCCGACGAGTTCGGGGTGATCCTGGCCTATCCGGCCCAGGCCAAGCCCGCCAACGACCGCCTGTGCTGGAACTGGTTCGACCCGGAGGGGCACCGGCGCGATGGCGGTGAGACGGAGCTGCTGGCCGGCATCATCCGCCGGGTCATGGCGGACCATCCCGTGGACCCCCGGCGGGTCTACGCCGCCGGCTTGTCGGCGGGCGGGGCGGCGGCGGCGAACCTGGCCGCCCTCTATCCCGATCTGCTGGCCGCCGTGGCCATCCACTCCGGGCTTCCCTTCGGTGCGGCGCGCGGGGTGCCGGCGGCGCTCTTCGCCATGCGCCAGGGCTCCACCGCGGCCGCCGCGCCGGAGACCGGGCGGCGCGTCCCGGCGATCGTCTTCCACGGCGACGCGGACAAGGTGGTCCACCCGCGCAACGGTGAGGCCGTGGTCGCCGCCACCCTGGCCGGGGCCGACGGGGTGACGGCGACGGTGGAGCCGGGGCAGGTGCCGGGCGGGCGGGCGTACAGCCGCACCCTCCACCGCGACGGCGCCGGACGGCTGCTGTGCGAACACTGGACCGTGCACGGCGCCGGCCATGCCTGGGCCGGCGGCAGCCCGGAGGGGAGCTTCACCGACCCGGCCGGCCCCGACGCGTCCCGCGCCATCCTGCGCTTCTTCCTGGCCAACCCGCGGCCCGCCGACGGCTGAACCGCGGCGGCGGGGCCCGGCGTCAGTCCCGGCGCGGCAGGACGGTTTCCACCAGCGTCGCCCAATAGGAGGCGCCGATGCTCAGGATCTCGTCGTTGAAGTCGTAGCGGGGGTTGTGCAGCCGGCAGCCCGGACCGTCGCCGCCGTGGCCGAGCCAGATGTAGCAGCCGGGCCGTTCGCGGAGCATGTAGCCGAAATCCTCCGCGCCCATGGTGGGGTCGGGGTTCCAGATCACGTTGGCGTCGCCCACCACCCGGGCGGCGATGGCGGCGGCTTCCTCCGCCTCGGTCCGGCTGTTGACGGTGGGCGGATAGCCGGGCTGGATGTCCACCGTCGCCACCGCGCCGAACCCGTCGGCGACGGCGACGGCCAGGCGGGTGAGCTGTTCATGGATGCGCGCGCGCGTCTCCGGGCGCAGGGTGCGGATGGTGCCGTTCAGCCGGGCCTCGGCGGGGATCACGTTGAAGGTGGTGCCGGCCTCCACCCAGGTGACCGAGACGACGGCGCGGTCCATCGGGTCGGTGCCGCGGCTGACCAGGCTCTGCACCGCGGTGATGATGTGGGCGCCCACCAGCACCGGGTCGACGCCGCGGTGGGGCATGGCGGCGTGGGCCCCGTGCCCCTCCACCGTGATGGTGAACTTGTCGGCTGCGGCCATCACCGGCCCCGGATGCACCGCGATCACCCCGGCCGGCAGCTCCGGCCAGTTGTGCAGGCCATAGACCCGGTCGCAGGGAAAGCGTTCGAACAGCCCCTCCTCGATCATGCGCAGGGCGCCGGCCGATCCCTCCTCGGCGGGCTGGAAGATGAAGTGCACCGTGCCGTCGAAGGCGCGCGTTTCCGCCAGGTAGCGCGCCGCCCCCAGCAGCATGGCGGTGTGGCCGTCGTGGCCGCAGGCGTGCATCTTGCCGGGATGGCGCGAGGCGTGGTCGAAGCTGTTGGCCTCGGCCATGGGCAGGGCGTCCATGTCCGCGCGCAGGCCGATGGCGCCGGTGCCCGCGCCGCGGCCGCGCAGGGTGCCCACAACGCCCGTTTCCGCCAGGCCACGGTGCACCTCGATCCCGAACGACTCCAGGCGGGCGGCGACCAGGTCGGCGGTGCGCCGCTCCTCGTAGGCCAGCTCCGGGTGGGCGTGGATGTCGCGGCGCCAGGCGGTCATGTCGTCCCGGAAGGCGGCGATGCGGTTGATGATCGGCATGTCCGTCGGTGTTCCCGTGTTCCTTCGATGATCAAGTCGGCACCGCCATGCCGCGCTGCACCGCCGGACGTTCGGCGATCAGCGCGCGCCAGCGCTGCAGGTTGGCCTGATCGTTCAGCCGGCCGCCCTCGGCCGCGACGGCGACGAAGGGATAGCAGGCGATGTCGGCGATCGAATACTCGTCGCCGCCGAGATAGGTAGCCTCGCCCAGCCGGCGGTCCAGCGCATCATAGTAGCGTTGCAATTCCGTGCGGTAGAGGTCGATGGCGTAGGGGATCTTCTCCGGCGCGCGTACGGCGAAGCGGAACAGGTCGACGGCGATGGGGCCCAGATCGCTGATGCCGAACTGGAACCAGCACAGCGTCTCGTCCCGCGCGGCGCCCGTCGGCAGCAGGCGCCCGGCGCACTCGGCATAATGCAGCAGGATGGCGCCCGACCCGAACAGGCGCCGGGTCACGCCACCCGGCATCTCCTCCGCCACCGCCGGCAGCTTGCCCGCCGGGCTGATGGCCAGATACGCCGCCGACCGGTTCTCGCCGGCCATGAGGTCGAGCCGATGCACCCGGTACTTCAGCCCCAGCTCCTCCAGCAGGATCGAGGCCTTGTGGCCGTTGGGCGTGGGAAACGTGTAGAGCGTGATCATCGGCGTCAGGCCTCTTTGCGGATTGTCTCCGTCACGTCCCACTCTTGCCGATTTGCACCGGCAACGCCAGAGCCCCGCGAGCCGCGGTTCCACCCCCGTCATTCCAAGGTTGGAGGCGGTCCGTCTTTCGGATCGTCCAAGCGAAGGTGCGACGAAACAACATACATCCTTATGCATCGCCCCTTCATTAAAGAAATAATGATATAAGAGCTAATGTCCCTGTTGTCGATATCGAAGATAATCCGGGCTTGCGATCGGTTACAATACACTGATCGTTCGATCTCTAGCGGTCTCATCATTTTTCTTCATTGTTCCAGAATAAGGAAAACGCCGATGCCTGCGATCCTGAGACTTCTTGTTGTCGTCCTGTTGGCATCGGCCGCCGGGCAGTCCGCGCGTGCGGAAACGCTGCGGCTGATGACGGCCGACATTCCCCCCTATTCGATCCAGTCGGGCGACCGGCCGGGATTCATCCGCGAGCTTCTGGCCGAAATGGCCAATGTGCTCGGCGTGTCGATCGAGACCAGCTTCCATCCCATGGGCCAGGCGCACGCCCTGGCGCAGGAAGGCGAGAACACGCTGGTCTTCCCCCTGGCGCGCACGCCGGCGCGGGAGGAGAAGTACACCTGGGTCGTCAAGATGTTCGACATAGAAGCCAGCTTCCTTTCGGCTCCGGGCACGCCGGCGGTGGCCGGTCTCGACGACGCCAGGGCGCGGCGCATCGGTGTTCTGAAGGGGTCGGCCTTCGCCGCCTTCCTCGCCGACAAGGGCTTCACGGGCGTCATCGATTTCGCGACCTCGGCCGAATCGGCGGCCAAGCTGAAGGCGGGTGAGATCGACATCTGGTTCGCCGACGCCACCGAGGCCGTCGCCGTGTGGCGCGCCGCGGGCAACACCGCCGACCTGGTCAAGGGGTACCGGGCCTTCACCGGTGCGCTGTGGCTCGGCGCGTCGCCCAAGTCTCCGGCCATCGACATCGCCGCCTGGCAGGACGCCGTGCAGGTGCTTCAGCAGGACGGCACCTTCGACCGGATCTATCACTCCTACGGCCTGAAGTGACGACCGGAGCGGGACCGCGGATGGAGGGCACCATGACACTGACGATCGGGCGCAAGATCCTGCTGACGGTGGCGGTCGGCCTCGTCATCGGCTTCGGCGTGTCCGCGGCCTTGCAGATCACCGGGGAGCGGGGGCGGATGCTGGCGGTCTTCGACGACGGGCGGATGGCGGTCTCGCACCTGCTGGCCGACAACATGGCGGCGGCGGTGCGCTTCAACCGCACCCAGGCGATGATCGGTGCCTATGCCAACCTCCGGGGTCCGAACGGGGACCTCGGCGGGCTGGTCGTCCTCGACGCCGACGGCAAGGAACTGCACCGCTTCGTCGATCCCGACCGCCCCGCCTTTGCCTTCGATGCGGCCGTCGGCGGGCTGCGGAGCGCCGTTCAGGGCTCCCGCGCCGCCGTCGTGGAAGCCCACCCCGAGCACACGGTGGTTGCCGTGCCGGTGGTGCAGGGGGCGCAGGACGCCATGACCGGCGTGCTCGTGGTGGCCTGGGATCGCAGCCGGGCCCTGGCCGGAGCGGTCGAGGCGACGCGGATGCAGCTCGGGCTGGCCGCGGTGATCGTCGGGCTGCTGCTCGGCAGCCTGGCGTTCGCTCTGCGCCGCATCGTCATCGGCCCCGTCGTCGCCCTGACGGCGGCCATGGGACGTCTGGCCGGCGGCGAGAAGGACGTGACCATTCCCGGCACCGGCCGGCGCGACGAGATGGGCGCCATGGCCACGGCGGTGGAGGTGTTCCGCCGCAACGCCGTGGAGGTCGACCGTCTGCAGGCCGAGCAGGCGGCGCAGAAGGCCCGGGCCGAGGAGGAGCGGCGGCGGCAGATGCTGAGCCTGGCCGACGGGTTCCAGACGACGGTCGGCGGCGTGATCGCCGACGTGTCCGGCGAAACGGCACTCCTGGAGCAGCAGTCGCGGGTCATGGCCGACGCCGCCGGGGACACCGACCGTCTCGCCGCGTCCGTCGCCACGGCGACCGAGGAGGCGTCCTCCCACGTCCAGACCGTGGCCGCGGCGTCGGAGGAGCTGTCCAACTCCATCACCGAGATCGGCCGCCAGGTCAGCGACTCCAGCCGGGTGACCGCCGACGCGGTGATGCTGGCCCGCCAGGCCAACGACAAGGTGGAAGGGCTGGCGGCCGCCATTCAGCGCATCGGTTCCGTGGTCGACCTCATCAACTCCATTGCCGGTCAGACCAACCTGCTGGCGCTCAACGCCACGATCGAAGCGGCGCGGGCCGGCGATGCCGGCAAGGGCTTCGCCGTGGTGGCCAGCGAGGTCAAGCAACTCGCCAACCAGACGGCCAGGGCCACCGACGAGATCAGCGGCCAGGTCGCCTCCATCCAGGCGGCGACGGGAGAGGCGGTGCAGGAGATCCGGGACGTGGGGCGGGTGATCGAGCGGATGAACCAGATCGCCACCGCCATCGCCTCGGCGGTGGAGGAGCAGGGTGCTGCGACGCAGGAGATCGCCCGCAGCGTCCAGCAGGCGGCGTCGAGCACCCGCCTGGTGTCGTCCAGCATTCAGGGCGTCAGCAAGGCGGCCGACGTGGGCGGCCAGGCGGCCCGGGAGCTACTGGACCGCGCCCGCCGCCTGGCGCATCAGGCCGACACGCTCACCGGCGAAGTGGACGGCTTCCTGCGCTCGGTGCGGGCGGGATAGATCGGATCGCGTCGGGCGGTGGTGATGGTGCGCGGGTCGGGACGTCCCGACCCGCGCGTCATACCGCCCGGCTGTGCCGCCCCGCGCCCGTCGCCAGATAGGTGTCGAAGCGGGCGGCGACGATGCGCATCAGCGGGCGGGCCGCCTCGGGCACGCGGATGGTGCGTCCCTCCACCACGGCGACGCCGTCGGTCACCAGGTCCGTCAGGCCGGCCAGTTCCTCGTCGAAATGGCCGGGGTCGCGTCCGAACCGTTCGGCCAGGGCACCGGCGTCCACCGCGAGGTCGCACATCATCCGCTCGATCACGGCGCGGCGCAGGCGGTCCTCGTCGTCCAGGGCCAGCCCCTTGACGGTGGCGAGGCGGCCGGCGTCCACCGCCTCGGCATAATCGCCGAAGGGGACGGCATTCTGAATGTAGCCCTGCGGCAGCGCGCCGATGGCCGAGGCGCCGAAGCCCAGCAGCACGTCGGCGTCGTCGGTGGTGTAGCCCTGGAAATTGCGGTTCAGCGTGCCCGCCGCCTGCTGCACCGCCAGTTCGTCGGTGGGCCTGGCGAAATGGTCCAGCCCGATGGCGGCATAGCCGGCACCGGTGAGAACCCCGGCGATGGCGGCGAACTGCTCCCAGCGGCCGAGCGTGCCGGCCAGGGCCGACTCGTCGATCTTCTTCTGGTGCGTCTTCATCCACGGCACATGGGCGTAGCCGAAGACCGCGAAGCGGTCGGCGTCCATCTCCAGCGCGATTTCGGCGGAACGGGTGACGCTCTCCACCGACTGGTGCGGCAGGCCGTACATCAGGTCCAGGTTGATGTGGCGGATGCCGTTGGCGCGCAGCCAGGCCAGCGACCGCTCGGTCATCTCCCGCGGCTGGATGCGGTTGACGGCGGCCTGCACCGCGGGATCGAAGTCCTGCACGCCCAGAGAGGCGCGGTTGACCCCGGCCCGGCCCAGCGCCGCGGCCATTTCCTCGGTCAGGGTGCGCGGGTCGATCTCCACCGCCACCTCCGCCCCCTCGACCACGTCGAAGCGGCGGCGCAGGTGGGCGATCAGCGCCTCGAAATCCTCCGGCGCCTGCATGGTGGGGGTGCCGCCGCCGAAATGGATGTGGCGCACGGCGAGGCGGCCGGGAATGGCATCGGCCACCCGGTCGATCTCGCAGCGGATGTGGGCGAGATACTCGGCGATGGGTTCGTAGCGGGCGACGATCTTGGTGTGGCAGCCGCAGTACCAGCACATCTGCTGGCAGAACGGCACATGCACGTACAGCGACCCGGCATGGTCCGGCGTCAGCTCGCCCAGCCAGCGCCGGTACGTCTCATGCCCGACGTTGGGTGAGAAGTGCGGCGCCGTGGGATAGCTGGTGTAGCGCGGGATCCGCAGCCCGTCGTACTTGGCGAGGAGCGCGGGGTTCAGGATGTCGGTGGTGCGGAGCGTCGTCATGCCCCGCACAGTGCGGCGGGATCGCCGCCGGGGCTTTGATTTGCGTCAACCCATCCGCCGGTCGGCCGGGGATGCGGCGGCGCGGGCCATCCGCTCCTCCAGGTGGCGGTGCAGCAGGTCGACGTTGCGCCGGTTGGCCTTGAAGGCGACGTCGAAGAGGGTGCCCAGCACGGGGATCGAGCCGACGGCCCAGTCGATGCCCACGTTGGCCATCATCCGGATCACCAGGGAGCGGGGCAGGCCGAACCGCATCGCTTCGCGGACGATGTAGGCGGAGACGATCGCGGTGGCCGTGTCGCCCACCACCGGCACGATCGACGCGATGCCGTCCAGCCCGATGGGAATGGGGATGCCGGGGATGCGCCAGCGCGAATCGAGCCACCACGCCAGACGGCGCAGCCGCTCCAGCCGCTCCCGGTCGCTGTCACTTGAACTTGATGATGACGTAGATGGCATGGATGATCCCCGGGATGTAACCCAGGATGGTCAGCAGCACGTTGATCCAGAAGTGCAGGCCGAATCCCACCTGCAGGAAGACGCCCAGCGGCGGCAGCAGGATGGCCAGAAGGATGCGGATGATGTCCATGGGGGTCTTCGTCTCCGGTGGCGCGGCGGCGGTCGCCCGTGATGAACGCCCGGCGCCGCTCGCGGTTCCCCCGGCGGGTTACCGGGTGGCCCCGGCCAGGGCTGCCGCCCGCTGTGCACCGAAATGGTGCAGCAGGGCGTAACCGACCACCGCCGACAGGATCGACCCGCAGAGAACGCCCAGCCGCACCGCCACCGCGTGTTCGGGATCGACGAAGGCGAGGTTGCCGATGAACAGGCTCATGGTGAAGCCGATGCCGGTCAGCACCGCCACGCCGTAAAGCTGGCCCACGGTGGCCCCCGCCGGCAGCGGTGCCACCCCGGACCGGACGGCCAGCCAGGTGGCGGTGAAGACGCCCGCCTGCTTGCCCAGGAACAGGCCCAGCGCGATGCCCAGCGGCACCGGCTCGGCCAGGCTGGCCGGCGTCAGCCCGGCCAGAGGCACCCCGGCGTTGGCCAGCGCGAACAGGGGCAGGATCAGGTAGGCCACCCAGGGGTGCAGCGCGTGCTCCACATCGTGCAGGGGATGGACCGGCTCCGCCTCGCCCTTGCGCACCCGCAGGGGGATGGCAAAGGCGAGCACCACGCCGGCCAGCGTGGCGTGCACCCCCGATTTCAGCACGCAGACCCAGAGGATGACGCCCAACACCATGTATGGCCCCTTGCGGGCCACCCCGGTCAGGTTCAGCCAGGCGAGTCCCAGCCCGGCCAGCGCGGCGAAGCCCAGCGCCGCCGGCGCCAGGTGGTGGGTGTAGAAGGCGGCGATGATGATGATCGCGCCCAGGTCGTCCATGATCGCCAGCGCCAGCAGGAAGATGCGCAGCGACGTGGGCACCCGCGGCCCCAGCAGCGCCAGCACACCCACCGCGAAGGCGATGTCCGTCGCGGCGGGAATCGCCCAGCCGCGCAGCGTCTCCGGCGATCCCGCATTGAACAGGGCATAGATCAGCGCCGGCACGGCCATGCCGCCCAGGGCGGCGATGCCCGGCAGCATGGCTTTGGCGCGGCTGGACAGTTCGCCTTCCAGCACCTCGCGCTTGATCTCCAGCCCGACCAGCAGGAAGAAGATCGCCATCAGCCCGTCGTTGATCCACAGCAGCAGCGGCTTCTCGATGCCGGCGGCGCCGACGTGGATGCCGGTCGGCATGGCCAGCAGGCTCTCGTACAGCCAGGCCGCGGGAGAGTTGGCCCACACCAGCGCCACCGCCGCGGCGATCATCAGGATGACCCCGGCCGTCGCCTCGTTGTTCAGGAATTCACGGATTGCGGGGAGCTTCATGCGTCTCGGAGTCCTCGTGGCCGGGCAGGTGTGGCCGGGTCACCCCGGCGACGCCCCGCACGCTGACCATTCAACACGGCTGCGCGGCGAATCATGCCCGCAAATTGGTCAGACCGGTCATACCAATACAGCCGTATGTCTGACTCATGACAAACGATCCGACCCGGCGCGGCGAAACGCCGCGCCATGCCGGATAACGCCCACCAAGCTGTTCAACTCACAAACAAAAATCCCCCGATCTACGCCGATCGTCGAGGGCTCATCCACCGTTTTATATCCTTCTCCGCGCTGGCCAGAACCCGATAACCAGCGGATGATGGGGGCATGGAACGAATAAAGACAGAGCAGTCAACAAGGACTTTGGGGGGATCCATGGAATCGCTGTACTGCGCCTGCTGCGGCCGGCCCTTCACGCGCGCCTCGCACCGCGGCCCCGCACCCCTGTACTGTTCGCGCGATTGCCGCCGCCAGATGGACGTGCGCCGCCGCGCATGGGCCGATGTCGACCCTGCCACCGCCCGGTGGGGCATGGTTCGTGACGTCCGCCAGCCGGCGCGCGCCGCCGCCGCCGGGCGCTGAACCGCGGGGAGGGCTATTCCGCCGCCAGCCGCTCCTCGTCGCCGCACGCGCCGCACAGGGCGTCCCAGTCGAGATCGCCGGGATGGGTGACCACATGATCGGCCGCCTCGAACACGAGATGGGCATGCTGCGGCCAGGCGATGGTCAGCATGCCCGCGGCCTTGCCGGCCGTGGCGCCGGTGGGGCTGTCCTCGATCACGGCGCAGGCCCGCGGCGGCACCCCCAGGCGGGCGGCGGCCGTCAGGTAGGGTTCCGGGTGCGGCTTGCCGCGGGCCACATCGTCGCGGCTGACGGCGAACTCGAACGGTGAGGAGCCGAGGGCCGTGGCGATGGCCGCGAGGTTGGCGTCGACCACGCGGCGCCCGCTGTTGGACACGCACACCTGCCGCACGCCCCTGGCGGCGAACGCTGCAACCAGGGCCAGCGCCCCGTCGCGCGGGGTGACGTGGGCGAGATGCGCGATGTACCGGTCGGTGATCGCCTCCACCCAGGCGGCGAAGCTCACCGGCATCGGCCGGCGGGCGTGCAGGCGGTCGTAGAACTCGGGAAAGGCGATGCCCAGCGTGGCGGCGTAGTCCGCATCGCTCAGATCGTAGCCGTGCGCCCGGCACACCGCGATGGTCGCCCTCTGGTGCCACGGCTCGCTGTCGAGCAGCGTGCCGTCGATGTCCCAGAGGATGGCTTGCAGGGGTGGACGGCTCATTGCTGTGCCCTCATCGCATCACCAGATCGTCGCGGTGGATCATCACGTCGCGGCCGCGGAAGCCGAGGACCGCTTCGATCTCGGCGCTGCGGCGGCCGAGGATGCGCCGGGCGTCCTCGGCGGCGTAGGCGCACAGGCCCCGCGCGATCTCCCGCCCGGCGGCGTCCTGCACGACGACCAGGTCGCCGCGTTCGAAATCGCCCTGCGCCTCGGTGACACCCGCGGGCAGCAGGCTCTTGCCCTGCTGAAGGGCCTGCACCGCGCCGGCGTCGACGATCAGCACCCCGTGCGGGGCGAGATGGCCGGCGATCCACGCCTTGCGGGCGGTGCGGGGCTCCGCCGCCGGCAGGAACCAGGTGCACAGGGCGCCGCCGTCGGCCGGGGCGCGCTCCAGGGCGGCCAGCGGGTTCATCCGCTTGCCCTTGGCGATCACCATGCGGCAGCCGCCGGACATGGCGATGCGCGCCGCGGCGATCTTGGTGACCATGCCGCCGGAGCTGTAGCCGGGCGGCGGCTCTCCCGCCATGCCCTCGATCTCGGCCGTCAGTTCGCGCACCACGGGGATGTGGGCGGCGTCGGGCTCCTTGCGCGGGTCGGCGGTGTAGAGGCCGTCGATGTCCGACAGCAGCACCAGCGTGTCGGCCGAGATCATCTGGGCCACCCGGGCCGCCAGCCGGTCGTTGTCGCCGAATCGGATCTCGGCCGTGGCGACGGTGTCGTTCTCGTTGATGACGGGAACGGCGCCCAGGCGCAGCAGCGTGTCGATGGTGGCGCGGCCGTTGAGGTGACGGCGCCGCTCCTCGGTGTCCTCCAGGGTCAGCAGCACCTGCGCCACGGTGACGTCGTGGCGGGCCAGCGTTTCCTGGTAGGCGTGGGCCAGGCGGATCTGCCCGGTGGCGGCGGCGGCCTGCTTCTCCTCCAGCCGCAGCGGGCGGCCGCGCAGGCCCAGGTGCTCGCGCCCCACCGCGACGGCGCCGGAGGTGACCACCACCACCTCCTGCCCGCGGGCGCGGCAGGCGGCGATGTCGTCGGCCAGCGCATCCAGCCAGGCGCGCCGGATGTGCCCCGTCCGCTCGTCCACCAGCAGGGCGGAGCCGATCTTGACGACGAGGCGCCGCGCCCCGATCAGGGTGGGGGCGGCGGTGTCGGACTCAGTCTTCGCGGTCGTCGTCATCGTCGTCGAGGTCGTCGTAATTGTCCCACTCGTCGTCATCCCCGGACGAGCGCGGGTCGCGCAGGTGCCAGTTGCGCGGCTGGACCGGCGTGGGCGGCGGGTGCAGGACGTCCGGCTCCTCCGCCTTGGCCTCCTTGATGGCCAGCAGCAGGCGGTAGAGCACGGCCTGGACACCCTGGCCGGTGGCGCCCGAGAGCACCATGACCTCGGCGCCCGAGGCGTCCTCCAGGGCCGCCTTTTTCTCCGCCAGCTCGTCTTCCGGGATGGCGTCGCACTTGTTCAGGCCGACGATCTCCGGCTTGTCGGCCAGGATGCCGCCGCCGTAGGCCTGAAGCTCGGTGCGGATGATGCCGTAGGCGTGCGCCACGTCGTCGGCCGTGCCGTCGATCAGGTGCAGCAGGATGCGCGTGCGCTCCAGGTGGCCGAGGAAGCGGTCGCCCAGACCGTGCCCTTCGTGCGCGCCCTCGATCAGGCCGGGGACGTCGGCAATGACGAACTCGTCGTCGCCGGCGCGCACGACGCCCAGATTCGGGGTCAGCGTGGTGAAGGGATAGTCGGCGATCTTCGGCTTGGCCGCGGTGGTGGCGGCCAGGAAGGTGGATTTGCCGGCGTTGGGCAGGCCGACAAGGCCGGCGTCGGCGATCAGCTTCAGGCGCAGCCACACCCAGCACTCCTCGCCCGGCCAGCCGGGGTGGAACTTGCGCGGCGCGCGGTTGGTGGAGGTCTTGTAACTGGCGTTGCCGAATCCGCCGTCGCCGCCCTTCAGCAGCACGATGCGCTGGCCGACCTCGGTCAGGTCCGCCAGCACCGTTTCCTGGTCCTCGTCGAGGACCTGGGTGCCGACCGGCACGCGCAGGACGATGTCGTCGCCGCGCGCCCCGTTGCGGTCGCGGCCCATGCCGTGGTTGCCGCGCTTGGCCTTGAAGTGCTGCTGGTAGCGGTAGTCGATGAGGGTGTTGAGCCCCTGCACCGCCTCCACCACCACGTCGCCGCCCTTGCCGCCGTTGCCGCCGTCGGGTCCGCCGAACTCGATGAACTTCTCGCGGCGGAAGCTGACGGCGCCGGGGCCGCCGTCGCCGCTCTTCAGAAACACCTTGGCCTGATCGAGGAACTTCATGGATCTGTACTGCAAAAGAAAATCGGGGGTCCGGTCGCCCGGTCCCCCGATCAGAACTCCGCCGTCAGGCCGGTCCGGTCGCGCTCACTCGGCGGCGACGGACGGTGCCTCTTCGACGTTGGCGTTGACCGCGATGTAGGTGCGGCCGCCGGTGGAGCGCTTGAACGCGACCGTGCCGTCCGTCAGAGCGAACAGGGTGTGGTCCTTGCCGATGCCGACGTTGACGCCCGGATGGAACTTCGTGCCGCGCTGGCGCACGAGGATGTTGCCGGCGAGGACGGCCTCGCCGCCGAACTTCTTCACGCCGAGACGGCGGCCGGCGCTGTCGCGACCGTTGCGCGAGGAGCCGCCTGCCTTTTTGTGAGCCATAGTCCTACTCCTTCAGAACGGCGCCGGCTCAGGCGGCGCCGTTGATCCCGGTGATGCGGAGCACCGTCAGGTCCTGACGGTGGCCGTTCTTGCGGCGGTAGTTCTGGCGCCGCTTCTTCTTGAAGACGATGATCTTCGGGCCGCGGTCCTGCGCGACCACCTCGGCCGCCACCGTGGCGCCGGCCACGGTCGGCGTCCCGATCGTCGTGGTGCCGCCGTCGCTGACCATCAGAACGTCGTCGAGCGTGATGGTCGCGCCAGCGTCGCCCTCGAGCTTCTCGACCTTGATCACGTCGCCGTTGGCGACCTTGTACTGCTTGCCGCCGGTGCGGATCACTGCAAACATCGTCACTGCCCATTCCATAACAAACGGCGGGCCGTCGCCCACCGTCTGAGGTGCACGCCCGCTTGTGAGAGGGCGGATTTATACGCCGCTTTGCGCCGGAGTCAACAGGCTTCCCCACATCGGATGCATCCGGGCCCGCCCGGCGGCGCGGAAAAAAGCGCGAAACAGGGCTTGCAGCCCTTCCCCGTTTCGGCTAGGTTCCGCGCCGCTCCGCACCGCGGGGGCCACGGATGGGTGGCAGAGTGGTTGAATGCACCGCACTCGAAATGCGGCGTACCCGCAAGGGTACCGGGAGTTCGAATCTCCCCCCATCCGCCAGATTCTTTTGCCAGAGCGTTGATTTCAAAGCGAAGTCCGCTCCGGCACAGCTTTTCCCCCGACGAGTCGTCCCGCGCCTGGCGGCGGATCGGCGGCGCCGGTAACGGACGGCGGAGGGTGAAGGCGCCGGCGTTCCATGGGCGCCCGATCAGCATGGTGATGCGCGCAACGGCAAGCCGGTGAGCGTCGGGCAACGGACGCCCGGCGGACTGTTGATGATCCCGGGAGCGCTCATACCGATGGCAGGGACGCCCGCTATCGCCACGGCGGCGTCTTCACGCCGGCAACGGTGCGCTCACGGCAAATGCCGCTTCCCCAGATACTCCTCGCTCTGCATCTCCATCAGCCGGCTGACGGTGCGCTCGAATTCGAAGGCGTGGGTGCCCTCGGGGTATAGGCGCTCGGGCGGGGCGTCGGCGGCGATGATGACCTTCACCTTATGCTCGTACAGGGCATCGATCAGCGTCATGAAGCGCTTGGCCTCATTGCGCCGCTCGTCGCGCATGGCGGGGACGTCGTCGATCAGCACCGTGTGGAAATGGGTCGCGATGGCCAGATAGTCGGCCGCTCCGAAGGGCTTGCCGCAGAGATCCCAGAAATCCACCCGCGCCACGCCGGCGGCGGCGCACTCGATCTCCACACGGCGGCCCTGCACCAGCAGGTGGGTGGGGCTGGTCGGGGCGCCGTCGGTCAGAGCGGCGAAGGCGTCCTTCAGCGCCGCGTCCGACGCCGCACCCAGCGGCCAATGATACACCGGCATGCCCGACAGCCGGTTCAGGCGGTAGTCGGTGGCACCCTCCAGCGCCAGGACGTCCAACTTCTCCTTCAACAGCGCGATGAAGGGCAGGAACAGCTCGCGCTGCAAGCCGTCCTTGTACAGCAGGTCGGGCGGCCAGTTCGAGGTCGCCACCACCACCACGCCGTTGTCGAACAGGTGAGTGAACAGCCGGCCCAGGATCATCGCATCGGCGATGTCGGTCACGTGGAACTCGTCAAAGCACAGCAACCACGCCTCCTCCGCCATCCGCCGCGCCAGGTCGGGGATGGCGTCGTCGGGGCCGGTCGTGGCGCGCCCGCGGGCGGACCGGTGTTCGTGGATGCGCCGGTGCGTCTCCAGCATGAACGCGTGGAAATGCACCCGCCGCTTGCGCTCCACCGGCGCGGTCTCGAAGAACAGGTCCATCAGCATGGACTTGCCGCGCCCCACGCCGCCGTAGAGATACAACCCCTGGGGCGGCTCCGCCGGCTCCGTCCGTCGGGCGAGGCCGAAACGCTCCCGCCAGCCCACCTTGCCGCTCTGCGGGCGGTAGTGGCGCAGAGCCTGGTAGAGGCTTTGCAGCTTCTCCGCCGCCAGCTCCTGGTCGGGGTCGGGGCGCAGGGTGCCGGTGCCGCGGCGGGCGCGATAGAGCGAAAGCGGTCCTTCGGGCATGGCCTGCCGGAGTCTGCGGGGTCGGGCGGGGCGAGAACCCTTACCTAGCTGATGCCCCGCCGCGGTGCAACGCCGCTGCCTCCGCCGCCGGCCCCGCCCCGTCCGTTCCGGCGATGACCACGCGGTTGCGGCCCAGGCGCTTGGCCTCGTACAGGGCGGCGTCGGCCTTGCGCACGGTGTGCTCATAGTCGGGGTGGCCGTCGTGCAGCGCCGCGCCGATTGAGGCGGTGACGGTGAACGGCCGGCCGGCGACGGTGAAGCGGTGCTCCGCCACCAGGATGCGCAGGCGCTCCGCCTTCACCTGAAGGGTCGCCATGTCCATCTCGGTCAGCAGGACCAGGAACTCCTCCCCGCCGTAGCGGAACACGAAATCGCCGGCGCGCACGTTGGCGTGCACCAGTTCGGCGATCTCGGTCAGCACGGTGTCGCCGGCCTGGTGGCCGAGCGTGTCGTTGATCTGCTTGAAATGGTCGGCGTCCATCAGCAGCACGGCAAAGGGCTTGCCGTGGCGCAGCGCAATGGTCACCTCGCGCTGGAAGATCGCGGGCATGAAGCGGCGCGTCAGCAGCCGCGTCAGGGGATCGCGGCCGCCCTCGATCTCCAGCGCCTTCTCGATCATGGCGCCCAGAAGGAAGGCGATCTCCGTGACCGCGTCGTTGAGATCACGCACGAAGGCGGCGTCCACCGTCCCGGCGGCGGCCCGGCGCACCGCGTCGGCCACCGCGTCGGTACGGGCACGGATGGCGTCCAGCTCCGCCACCTTGCCGAAGATCAGCTCCGCCTTGTGGGTCAGCCACAGGCCGAAGTCGCTGGTCTCGATGGGTGGCACCGCGGGCATCACCGACGCCGGACCGTTGTGCGCGTAGAAAGCCACAACCGCGTTGCGCAGCCAGTCGAACAGGGACGACTTCAGCCGCTCCCCCTCCAGCGCCAGGTTCTGGCCGGTCATGAACATCTTCAGGGATTGCTGGTGGCGCACATTGCCCAGCAGGTCGCCCAGATACGCCTCGTGCATGTTGTCCAGCACGGTGTCCAGCACCTCACCGACGAACAGCACGGCGTGCGCCGTCTGCGACCGGCTGAGGTTGGAGCGCACCACGCGCGCCGACAGCTCCTTCTTGATGATGCGCATGCCGGCGTTCACCAGCGTCAGCGGGATGTTGATGCGCGCGTGCACCAGGCCGACGTCGTAGTTCCGGGCGATCGACTCCTCCACCGACTCGCGCGTGGATGCGCAGAAGATGCCGCGGATCCATCCCGCCAGGGACGGCCGCAGCCGCTGCTGCACCACGGCATGGTCGAGGAAGGGCGCAGCCTCGCCGTCGCCCTCCAGCGTGCGGTAGAAGGTGTCGGCGATGGCGTCCGCATCGTCGCGCGCCGCGGCGGTGATCACCGCCAGGATCTCGGGGTCGGTTTCCGCCCACAGGGAGGTGAGCGAGTCGGCAAGGATGGCGGCCTTGCGGTCCTTCTGGCTATCCATCGCTGGCGCTCTCCCCGATTCCGGCGGGCACGGCGGGCGCGGTCCCCGGCGCTTCGTTCTACCGCCCCGCTGCCGTCCGGCGTTAACAGATTTTTGATGCTGCCCCCCCTATTCCTCGAAGGGCTGCCGCCGGGGCGGGCGGTGACGGCCCCTTTCGGCGGCTTCCCGGAGGAGACGCGGCGGAGCGATGGGTGAGCGGCAGGCAAGCGACGATGGCGTTACGGCGGTTCCCGCCGGCGGCGATAAGGCGGTCCCCACCGGTGGCCCGGCGGGCCGGCTCGCGGCCCGGCTGGACGGTGCGCTGGGGTCGGTGCGCTTTCTCATGGTCGCGTCCGGCGCGGCCTTCATCGCCGTGGTCAACGCGCTGATCGGCTACGGCATCTGGCAGCAGCACCAGCGGGCGGTCGAGGGGGTGCGCACCGGAACCGAGAACCTGGTGCGCATGCTGGACGAACAGGTGTCCCACACGGTGTCCGGAGTCGACCGGCTGTTCGCCGACGTCGCCCACGTCCTGCGCATCCACCCCGACGCCGGGGTGCGCGGCGCTCCGGCCATCCACGCCTATCTGCGCGACCGTGCCGACGCCTTTGCACAGGTCACCGCCATCGTCGTCGTCGGGCCGGACGGCCACATCCGCCACCACACCGGCGACACCGATCCGCCCGCGGTCGACCTGAGCGACCGCACCTATTTCCGCGCCCACCGCGACCCGCCCGACGGCGGCCTGTTCCTCGGCGCGCCCGTGCCCAGCCGGGTGGTGCCGGGCAAGACGGTGATCCCGCTCAGCCGGCGCCTCACCGCACCCGACGGCGGCTTCAACGGCGTGCTGGTCATGATGGTCAGCCCCGACCACCTCGACCACGGGTTCGAGGCGGTGCGCGCGGGGCAGACGGCCTCCATGACGCTGGCCCTGGCCGACGGCAGCGTGCTGGTGCACCGGCAGGCCGCCGGTGCCGCCGGTGCCGCCGCGGTCGGCCGGGACGCCGCCCCGATGCCGGCAGCCGCCCTGGCCGTCGCCATGACCGGCGGACCGGAGCGCACGCAGCGCCTTCCCGGTCCGGACGGAGGGGAGCAACTGGTCAGCTTCCGCCGGGTGTCGCCGTACCCGCTCCTGGTGGTCGCCTCCACCGACCTGCGCGCGGCCCTGGCCGACTGGCGCCGCGACAGCGCGGCCTGGGGCTTCATCGGCCTGTCCATGACCCTGGCCATCGCCCTGCTGACCCTGTTCGTCGTCGGCCAGCACCGCCGGCGCGAGCAGGATCAGGCAAAGCTGGCGCAAGCCTCCCGGCGCATCCGCGGCATTCTCGATTCCATGGTCGACGCGGTCGTCACCATCGATTCCCGCGGCCGCATCGAAACCTTCAATCCCGCCGCCGAGCGGCTGTTCGGCTACCGCGAGGACGAGGTGGTGGGGCGCAGCATCGGCATCCTGGTGCCCGAGCCGTTCCGGGCCGACCACGATCGCTGGCTGCGCAACTACCGCCCCGGCGCGGGGTCGCGCATCATCGGGTCCGACCGCGAGGTGCAGGCGCTGCGGCGCGACGGCTCGGCCTTTCCCATGACCCTGGCGGTCAGCGAACTGGTCCCCGACCGCGGGTCCGGTCAACGGCCGGACCACCGCGTCTTCGTCGGCGTCGTGCGCGACATCACCCTGCGCAAGCAGAAGGAGGCTGAACTGCTCGCCGCCAAGAGCCAGGCGGAACTGGCCAACCGGGCCAAGAGCGAGTTCCTCGCGAACATGAGCCACGAGCTGCGCACGCCGCTCAACGCCATCATCGGCTTTTCGGAGATCCTGGACAGCGAGTTCTTCGGTAAGCTGAACGAGCGGCAGAAGTCCTGCGCCAAGGACATCCACGACAGCGGCAAGCATCTGCTGGACATCGTCAACGCCGTGCTCGACATGTCGAAGATCGAAGCCGGCCGCTATGAGCTGAGCGAGGAGGTCATCGACCCCGGCGAGGCGGTGGCCCAGTGCCTGATGATGGTGCGCGACCGGGCCGCCGACGCCGGCGTGGACCTGCACAACGCCATCTCCGGCCCGCTGCCCTATGTCTGGGCCGACCGGCGCGCCTTCAAGCAGGTGCTGCTGAACCTGCTGTCCAACGCGGTGAAATTCACGCCGGCCGGCGGATCGGTCACCCTGCGGGCGGGCATCGAAGAGGACGGCAGCCTTGCCGTGTCGGTCTGCGACACCGGCATCGGCATCCCGCGGGAGTTCATGGAGCACCTGTTCGAACCGTTCCGCCAGGCGGAGACCTCGGCCAACCGTCGCTACGAGGGCACCGGGCTGGGTCTGTCGATCTCCAAGAACTTCATGGAACTGCACGGCGGCACCCTGCGCTGCCGCAGCGAGGTGGGGGTGGGCACCACCATGACCGCCAGCCTGCCCGCCGGCCGCATCGTCCCCGACGGCCCCGGTGTCGGCCGGCAGGCCGCGTAGGGCCGGCTGCTCATACGCGGTCAGGAGCATCCTGACCGCTGCGTTCATACGCCACGCAGGCTTCGGCCCTATCGGGCCGCGGCCGCCGTCGCGGCCGATGCCGGGCTCGGACGTCAAGACGTACCGAACCCGGCATCACATCAACCCCTGCGCCTTCAGGCTGGTGTGGCGCCCCTTGCCGACGATGACGTGGTCGTGCACCACGATGCCCACGGCGTCGGCGGCGCGCATCACCTCGCGCGTCATGTCCACGTCGGCGCGGCTGGGGGTCGGGTCGCCGGAGGGGTGGTTGTGCACCAGGATCACCGCGGTTGCCCCCAGCTCCAGCGCCCGCCGCACCACCTCGCGCGGGTACACCGGCGTATGGTCGACGGTGCCGCGCTGCTGCACCTCGTCGGCGATCAGCGCGTTCTTGCGATCCAGAAACAGCAGGCGGAACTGCTCCGTGGTCTCGTGCGCCATGGCGGCGGCGCAATACTCCATCAGTGTCTTCCACGAGCCCAGCACCGGCCGCTTCATCACCCGCTCCCGCGTGGCGCGCAGGGCGCAGGCCCCCACCGCCCGCACCATGGCGACGGCGGCGTCGGTCTTCAGGGCGACACGGCCGGCCTTCATGCCGCGCAGCTTCTCCGGCGGGGCGTTCACCGTCTCCCACAGGCCACCGAAGGTGTCGATCAGCTTCTTGGCCAGCGGCTTGACGTCGCGGCGCGGGTCGACGGCGAACAGCACCAGCTCCATCAGCTCGTAGTCCTCCAATGCCTCCGGCCCGCGCTCCAGGAAACGGCTGCGCAGCCGGTCACGGTGGCCGTGGTAATGGGGCGTCTCCTGGCCGGCGTCGCCGCGGGTGTCGGCCTCGTCCATGGGCGGTGTCGGTCCTGCAATCGTGTGCAGGAACTATAGCCGCTCGCATCGCGGTTGTCAGGAGGATCGACCCGTCGCGTGTATGGCGAGACCGGCGGGTGGAGGGATCGCCGGCTCAACGGGCATCCGACCGCTGACCCGAGGCTGGACAATGCCGATTGCTACGTCCACAAATGGTGGTGACGAGCGTCCGACCGTGCCGGGGCCCCATGACGATCACGACTGCGCTGAACGCCATCGACAACAACCTGTATGCCGAGGCGGCGACGCTCGCCCGCGCCCTCTATGAGAACGACCCGGCGCGCCTGTGGGCGCTGGCACCGGGGTGGACGGCGGTCGGCGGCAACGACCTGGCGGTGGCGACGGGAACGCTCGACCGCGGGCTCTACACCAACGCCAACGCCAGGGCCCTGGTGGCGGTGGCCCGGCTGGACGGCAAGGACACCCTGGCCGTGGTGTTCCGCGGCAGCGACGACCGCCAGGACTGGATCGAGAACTTCCGCAACATCGACGAGCACGCCGCCCACCTCGCCGGACTCGTCGCCGCGGTCGAACGGCTGGCGGCGAGCCACCCCTTCGACCAGGTGCTGGTGGCCGGCCACAGCCTGGGCGGCGCCATGACCCAGCATTTCATGGAGCGGCACCCGCCCGGCACCGGCCCGTGGGTGGGCGTCACCTTCGGCTCGCCGGGGACCAACGGCACGGCCGACGCCGACCCGCGGCTGATCAACTTCCGCACCGTCGATGACCCCATCCCCTATCTGGCGGAGAACCGGGCGGACATCGCCGCCGCGGTGTCGGCGATGCCGCCCTTGCAGCAAGCACTGGTCGCGCGCTCCATCGCCGACCTGATCCACGTGGATCCGCCCCTGACGGCCAGCGACATCCTGGCGACGCTGCCCTACATGACCACCGGCTACACCGTCGACGGGCCGGTCATCCGCCTGGCGCGGGAGGGCGACGTGCCCCTGCCCAGCGGGTTCACCGGCATCGACCAGCTTTCCCGCTTCGATCCCACCGCCCACGCCATCGAGACCTACCGCAGTTTCATGCCCGTGCGCACCTTCGGCAGCGATGCCGGCGAGGCGTGGACCGGCGGCAGTGGCATGGACGAGTTCTTCGGCCTGGGCGGAAACGACACGCTGGTCGGCGGGGCGGGGATGGATTTCCTCTACGGCAACCTCGGCGATGACCTGCTGCTGGGCGGTGCGGATGACGATTGGCTGCACGGCGGGCAGGGCAGCGACCGCGTCGATGGCGAGGCCGGCGCCGACCAGGTGTACGGCGGGCGCGGCGACGACACGGTGTGGGGCGGCGAGGGGGCCGACACCCTGTTCGGCGGGCAGGGGAACGACCTGGTCCTCGGCGGTCCCGGCGCCGACCGGCTGTTCGGCAATCTGGGCGACGACACCCTGTCGGGCGGTGCCGGCAACGACTGGCTGGAAGGCAACGCCGGCGCGGACCTCTACGTCTTTGCGGCCGGTGACGGGGTGGACACCATCGCCGGCTTCAGCGGCGGTGAGGGCGACCGCATCGCCATCGCCGCCGGCACGGCCTGGAGCCTGTCGGGCGATGCGTCCGGCAACGCCGTGCTGCTGCTGGCCGGTGGCGGTTCCGTCACCGTGCTGGGCGTGGCGCCCGATTCCCTGGCCGCCGGCGGCTGGGTGGCGGCGGTCTGAACTTAGACGGTCGTGTCGGGATAAGGCGGTTTGTCGTAGCCGGCGGGGGAGAGGGTGAAAATCTCGCACCCGTCGGCGGTGACGCCGATGGAATGCTCGAACTGGGCGGACAGGGACTTGTCCTTGGTCACGGCGGTCCAGCCGTCGCCCAGGATCTTCACATCGTGGCGGCCGGCATTGATCATCGGTTCCACGGTGAAGAACATGCCCTCCTTCAGCACCGCGCCGGTGCCGGGGCGGCCGAAGTGCAGGACCGACGGCGGCTCGTGGAAGACGCGCCCCAGCCCGTGACCGCAGAAATCGCGCACCACCGAGAAGCGGTGCGATTCCGCGAAGGTCTGGATGGCGTGGCCGATGTCGCCCAGGGTGGCGCCGGGCTTCACCTTGGACAGACCCAGCATGAGGGCGTCGTAGGTGACGTCCACCAGCTTTTGCGCGCGCAGGCTGACGCCGTCGCCGCACAGGTACATGCGGCTGGTGTCGCCGTGCCAGCCGTCCAGGATGACGGTGACGTCGATGTTCAGCACGTCGCCGTCGCGCAGCCGCTTGTCACCGGGGATGCCGTGGCAGACCACATGGTTGACGGAGATGCAGGTCGCCTTGGGAAAGCCGCGGTAGCCGAGCGGGGCCGGGATCGCCCCGTGGTCGCGGATGTACTGCTCGCACAGGCGGTCCAGTTCGCCGGTGCTGACGCCGGGGCGCACGTAGGGGGTGATGTGGTCGAGCGTGGCGGCGGCCAGACGCCCGGCCTGCCGCATGCCTGCAAAATCCTCCGGCCCATGCAAACGGATGCGATGGGAGTCGAGGTTGTCGTGTTCCACCGGTTCAGCCTTTTTCCGTTTACGGCCGCGCAGCAGGCCTATCCGTCCAGCCGGATGGGCAGCGGCCGCTCCAATTCAATCGATTCGCGCGTGATCGCGCAAGACCAACACAGCGCTTCCACGCCGGCCGCCATGGCGCGGCGCAGCCCCGCATCGTAGGCGGGGTCCAGGTCCGCGGCCACCCGGAAGTGGGTGCAGTCGGTCCGCTGCACAAGGTACAGCATCACCGCCCGATTGCCGGCCCGCACCATATCCGCCAATTCCTCCAGGTGCTTGGCGCCGCGGGCGGTGACGCAGTCGGGGAACTCCGCCGCCAGCCCGTCGCCCCGGTGGGGACGGCGCAGGTGCACGTTCTTCACCTCCACATAGGCGGGCGGGCGCGCCTCGTCCTCCAGCAGCAGGTCGATGCGCGAGTTGCGGCCATAACGCACCTCCCGCCGCAGGCGGGCGTAGCCGCGCAGTTCCGGCACGACGCCGGCGGCGATGGCCTCCGCCGCCAGGGCGTTGGGATGGCCGGTGTTGACCCCGACCAGCCCGCCGTCCGCCTCCACCAGTTCCAGCGTGTGGGCCAGCTTGCGCCGGGGGTTGTCGGAGCGCGACAGGAACGTCCGGCTGCCCGGCGCGTCCAGCCCGATCATGGCGCCGGAGTTGGGGACATGCGCGGTCACCACCGCGCCGTCGAGATCGATGTCGGCCAGGAAGCGCTTGTAGCGGCGCAGCAGACGGCCTTCCAGGAGGGGGGAGGGGAAGCGCATGGTCGGCACGCTAATCCCGCAGGCGCGCGGTCGCAAGCGTCGGCTGGAAGGTGGCGCCGCCTGCGCTATGATCCTTGCGCCGCGCCCGTGCGCCGACCATCAGCGAGAAGCCTCCGCACCATGAGCCTTGCCGACACCCTGAACCCGACCGCGGCCGTCCTGATCATCGGCAACGAGATCCTGTCCGGCCGCACCAAGGATGCCAACCTGCCGTTCCTGGCCGAAAAGCTGGGGGCCATCGGCATCCGCGTGCGCGAGGCGCGGGTGGTGCCCGACGTGGAGGCGGAGATCATCGCCGCCGTCAACGCCTGCCGGGCCCGCTACACCTATGTGTTCACCACCGGCGGCATCGGCCCGACCCATGACGACATCACGTCCGCCTCGGTGGCCCGGGCGTTCGGCGTGCCGCTGGAACGCAACGCCGAGGCGGTGGCGCGGCTGGAGCGCCACTACGCGCCGGGGGCGCTGAACGCCGCGCGCCTGCGCATGGCCGACATCCCCGCCGGCGCCACCCTGGTGGACAACCCCATCAGCCAGGCGCCGGGCTTCCGTCTGGGCAACGTCTTCGTGCTGGCGGGTGTGCCCAACATCATGCAGGCGATGGTGGACGGCATCCTCCCCCGGCTGGCGGGCGGCCCGCCGATCCACGCCCTGACCGTGAGCTGTGAACTGGCGGAGGGCCGCATCGCCGCCGACCTCGCCACCCTGCAGGACCGCTATCCGTCCGTCGAGATCGGCAGCTATCCCTATTTCCGCAACGGGTTCTTCGGCGTCAGCCTGGTGCTGCGCGGCACCGACGAGGGGATGCTGGACCGGGCGGCGGAGGAACTGGCGGCCATGGTGCGCCGGCTGGGCGGCACTCCGACGCTGACGCGCGGCACGAAAGGGTAAGGAACCCCACCCTTCGGCTAGGGCTCCTTGCCCGCGTGACCGTCCGTACCACGTTGATTCCCGAGGGGCGGAGGACCTGCGAGGGAAACGGTCATGCAACCATTTGAGAAGCCGCTTGTCTACTATCTTCTGCAGCACCTGGCGTCGGGGGTTGCGGGCGCCATCGTTCTGGCCAGCGGGATTCTGCTGCTGGACATCGCCGGGCTGGGGACGTTGGTGACCACCAGCGAGCACTGGTTCGTCGCCACGTTCCTGCTGTACTTCGGCCTCAGCATCACGTTCGGCAGCGTCGCGATGGGAATCGGCGTGATGATGCTGGCCGAGGAGTGAGCGCCGCTCAGAACGGCCCGAAGGTCTGGTAGAGGAAGATCAGCCCGGTCAGCGCCGCCAGCCAGATCGCCGCGTTGCGCAGCCACGGACTGCGCCGCAGGTGGGGCATGGCGCCGGGAAAGACGATGGCCATGACCATCAGGATGGCCACGAGGCCCAGCCAGTTGATGTTGTCCACGCCGCAGGTTCCTTTCCGTCATCGCCTGACTAGATGGGGACGTCCGGCGGCTTGTCCATGCCCCCGCCCGGCGGTCTTGACCGGCGGGCGGCGACGGGCTATGCAACTCCCGGACGCGCGTGTTCTTCCTCCCCCGGCCAACAACCGGTGGGAGAGATGGCGCGCCGCGGACGCGGGCGTGGCGGAACCGGTAGACGCATCAGACTTAAAATCTGAAGCCGTCAGGCGTGGGGGTTCGAGTCCCCCCGCCCGCACCACCGGCAGAGTGGGTGCTTGTCCCCGGTTTGGCATCACGGTTGCGTTCTGCGCCGATGGGCTTCGTTGGCGGTCGGCATCACGACGGATCTCCGGCATCGACCGGCGTTCGCACAGAGGCCACCATCCTTGCCGCAATCAGAACCCGTTATGCTTCAAATCGGTGATGCGAACGATCATGCTCCGCTTCGGGTCGAACGGCAACGTCTCGAACCCGAAACGGCTGTAGAAGGCGCGCACGTCGTCGTCCAGCGGATGCGTGATCACGCCGAAGCATCCCATATCGTCCGACAGGCGCACGGCGGTTTTCAAGGCGAAGAACAGCAGGGAGCGGGCGTAGCCGTTCCCATGATACCGCCGATCCACGGCGAGCTGGCCGAGCAGGAGCGCGGGAATAGGATCAGGCCGGTTGCGTTGGGCGGCTTTCGGCAGGAACGCCCGCTCGATCTGTGCGGCGCTCAACGACACATAGCCGATGATTGCTCCCGTGACGGGATCGCACACGACGCTGGTGCGCGACACTCCCGAAAGCTGATTGTCCCCGGCGCGCCGCCGGAACCACAGGTTCAGCGATTCGCGGCCACAGTCGAAGGCGCTTCGGTCGTCCTCTGCGGCGAGCGGTCGGGGCGGCGTCAGTCCTGCCATGCGGGCCGCGTCGCAGCGAGGTCACGCAGCGCCGGAACGGCCTTCGGCGGAGCACTCACCCACGCCTCGAACGTGCTCCAGTTCGCCGCCGGGATGGTCACCACACGATGTTCCAGCACTTCAAGCTCCGCCGCTTCCAGGGCTTTGCGGCGTACGAAGTCGCTCAGGTTCGTGTGCGCCTGTTCGGCGGCCTGTTCCAGGAGGTCGCGCTCGCTTCGGCTGACGCGCACGCTCAGCACCGGGGTTTGGTTGGGGGTAGGCATCTTAGCGTCCTCCGAGGTTCTGTATGACAATGGCATACAAGATGCTGGTGTTCAAGTGGCATGTAAAAATAAGCGGATGGCATTAATAAATCCCTGTATTCCGCGAGCCGTATTCTTATACGTCAAAAATAAGAGATGAAATATGTCTAAAAATCTGTTATGATGAGGTGGAGTAATAGGGTGTTGTATGGCGGATGGTGACAAAGACAATGATGCATTGCGTGCATGAGGAGTAGAACTTCTTGCCAAGGCTCGCGCCCGGGCCGCCGAAATTCAGCGCGCGGCTGGAGCCATCACCCATGACGACGCCGTGCTGGCCCGTCTCGCCGCAGCCGCCAGCGCGCTTGCCACTGCCGAGCATAGGCGTCAAAAGCATGCCATTGCCGAATACGAAACGGGCCGCCCCGAGTGAGGCGGCCCGTTGCGATTCGGTCCGTGGTGCCGATGCCGGGATCAGGCCAACTCGATCCGTTCGGCCTCGGGGCCCTTGGCACCCTGGCGGACGGTGACACGCACCTGCTCGCCGTCGCTCAGGCCGCCGATCCCGCTGCGCTCCAGCGCGCGGATGTGGACGAAGATATCCTTGCCGCCGGACACCGGAGCGATGAAGCCGAAGCCCTTGGTCGCGTTGAACCACTTGACGGTTCCGTCGACCGTTTCGGTTGGGCCGGACGCGCCGCGGTCCCAGCCGCCGCCACCGCCGGCACCATACCCGCCGCCGCCGCCATAACCGCCGCCGGCGTCGTAGCCGCCGCGAGCGGGACGCGACGAGCCGGCCGTGGCCGTCGAGGTGTCGACCGAGTGGACGTTCGCCACCTGCGGTCCCTTGGGGCCGCGGGACAGATCGCACACGATGGTCGCGCCGTCCGGCAGGGAATCGTGGCCGGAAAACTGCAGGACGGTGGAGTGGAGGAACGCGTCCGGCGAACCGTCATCGGGCGTCACGAAGCCGAAGCCCTTGGTCGGGTTGAACCACTTGACGGTGGCGCGGATATCGCGGTGGGTGATCTCGGGAGCGCGGAACGCCCCGCGCTGCGGGCGGTCGTACATCAACGGTCTCGTGCAATGTGACAGGCCACGACCCCCTCATGGGCCGCAACGCCGTTGAGGATGACCTACAATGATCCTGTTTTCAACCCGGAATCGGTCTGCCCGGAATGGGCCGGCCCGCGGCGGGAGCGCGGGCCGGAACGCCGTCAGCGGAAGGTGACGGTGACGATCTCGTACAGCTTCGAGCCGCCGGGGGTCGACACCTCGACGCTGTCGCCCACATGCTTGCCGATCAGGGCACGGGCCAGAGGCGACTGGATGGACAGGAATCCGTTCTTGATGTCGCTCTCGTCCTGGCCGACGATCTGATAGGTGGTTTCCTCGTCGGTGTCTTCGTCGGCCAGCGTCACGGTGGCGCCGAACTTCACCATGTCACCGGACAGCTTGGAGGGGTCGATGACCTCCGCGCGGCTGATCTTGTCTTCCAGTTCGCCCACGCGGCCTTCGATGAAGCTCTGACGCTCCCTCGCAGCGTGATATTCGGCATTCTCCGACAGGTCGCCGTGCTCGCGAGCCTCAGCAATAGCCTTGATGACGGCCGGACGCTCGACGGCCTTCAGATGCTTCAACTCTTCCTGCAGGCGTTCGAAACCTGCAGCGGTCATCGGCACTTTTTCCATGTCTTCAGTCCATCACCATGCCAGCGCGTCGATGTCAGAAAGATTTCGGCGCGGGGGACGGGCCTCCGCGCCGTAATCCGTCCTTAATACGATCCGCTAAGGTACGACTGGAGCGGCGCGACTTCAAGACTGCCGTTACGGAGTGCGGCAATCGCTTCCACTGCTGCGCGAGCACCGGCAACAGTGGTGTAATACGGCACATTGTACGTCAGCGCCGTGCGCCGCAGACTGAAGCTGTCGGACAGCGCCTGGGCGCCCTCCGTGGTGTTGAGGACGAGCTGGACCTGGCCGTTGATCATGGCGTCGACGATGTGGGGCTGGCCCTCCACCACCTTGTTGATCGGTTCCGCGGGCAGGCCGGCGTCCTTCAGGAAGGCGCAGGTGCCCGTCGTGGCGATCAGGCGGAAGCCCATCTCGTGCAGCTTGCGGGCGATGGCCGCCAGCGCCGGCTTGTCGCGGTCCTTGACCGAGATGAAGCAGGTGCCCGTCACCGGCAGGTTCACCCCGGCGCCGAGCTGGGACTTGGCGAACGCCAGGGCGAAGTTGTGATCCAGCCCCATGACCTCGCCGGTCGACTTCATCTCCGGGCCCAGCACGATGTCGACACCGGGGAAGCGGGCGAAGGGGAACACCGCCTCCTTCACCGCGGTGTGCGGCGGGGTGGGGCCGTTCAGCGTGAAGTCAGCCAGCGATTCGCCGGCCATCACGCGCGCGGCGATCTTGGCTATGGCGGTGCCGGTCGCCTTGGCCACGAAGGGTACCGTGCGGCTGGCGCGCGGGTTGACCTCCAGGATGTAGACGGTGGCGTCCTTGACCGCGAACTGCACGTTCATCAGGCCGACCACGTTGAGCGCCCGGGCCAGCGCTTCGGACTGACGACCGATTTCGGCGATCACCTCCTGCGGCAGCGAATAGGGCGGCAGGGCGCAGGCGGAGTCGCCGGAATGGATGCCGGCCTCCTCGATGTGCTCCATCACGCCGGCGACGTAGACCGCACCGCCGGCGTCCGCGACCACGTCGACGTCCACCTCGATGGCGTCCTGAAGATAGCTGTCGATCAGCACCGGGTTCTTGCCCGACACCTTCACGGCGGTGGCGATGTAGCGCTGCAGGCCGGCCATGTCGTGCACGATCTCCATGGCCCGGCCGCCCAGCACGTAGGACGGGCGGATGACCACGGGGAAGCCGATCCGGGTCGCCACGGCCTGCGCCTCCTCCAGCGAGCGGGCGAGCCCGTTGGCCGGCTGCAGCAGGCCCAGCCGGTGCAGGAGCTGCTGGAAGCGCTCGCGGTCCTCGGCCAGGTCGATGGCGTCGGGCGAGGTGCCGAGGATGGGGATGCCCGCCTTCTCCAGCGCCGCCGCCAGCTTCAGCGGCGTCTGGCCGCCGAACTGCACGATGCAGCCGAGCACGGTGCCGGCGCGCTGTTCGACCCGCACCAGCTCCACCACGTCCTCGGCGGTCAGCGGCTCGAAATAGAGCCGGTCGGCGGTGTCGTAGTCGGTGGACACCGTCTCGGGGTTGCAGTTGACCATGATGGTCTCAATGCCGGCCTCGCGCAGGGCGTAGACCGCATGGACGCAGCAATAGTCGAACTCGATGCCCTGGCCGATGCGGTTGGGGCCGCCGCCCAGGATGACCACCTTGCGCCGGTCGGTCGGCTCCGCCTCGCACTCGGCGGCACCGCTGCCGTCGGTCTCGTAGGTGGAGTACATGTAGGGCGTGCGCGACGGGAACTCGGCCGCGCAAGTGTCGATTCGCTTGTAGACCGGCGTCACCCCGGCCGACCGCCGCGCCGCCGCGGCCGTATCCTCGTCGATCCCTGCCAGCTCGGCCAGGCGCGCGTCGGAGAAGCCCATCTGCTTCAGCCGCAGCCAGCCGGCGGCATCGGCGGGCAGGCCGCCGGCGCGCACCTCGGCCTCGGCATCGACGATGGCCTGGATCTGCTCCAGGAACCAGGGGTCGTACTTGGACGCCTGCTGCACCTCGGCCACCGAGAAGCCGTGGCGGAACGCCTGGGCGATCACCAGCAGCCGGTCCGGCGTCGGCCGGGCCAGGGCGCCGCGGATGGCGGTGGGGTCGGGGGCGTCGGTGCCGCTGCCGATCGTCACCTCGTTGAAGCCGGTCAACCCCGTCTCCATGGAGCGCAGGGCCTTCTGCACCGATTCCTGGAAGGTGCGGCCGATCGACATGGCCTCGCCGACCGACTTCATGGAGGTGGTCAGCAGCGGCTCGGTGCCGGCGAACTTCTCGAAGGTGAAGCGCGGCATCTTGGTGACGACGTAGTCGATCGTCGGCTCGAAGCTGGCCGGCGTCTCGCCGGTGATGTCGTTGTCCAGTTCGTCCAGGGTGTAGCCCACCGCCAGCTTGGCGGCGATCTTGGCGATGGGGAAGCCGGTCGCCTTCGACGCCAGCGCCGAGGAGCGGCTGACGCGCGGGTTCATCTCGATCACGATCAGGCGGCCGTTGGCCGGGTTCACCGCGAACTGCACGTTGGAGCCGCCGGTGTCCACCCCGATCTCGCGCAGCACCGCGATCGAGGCGTTGCGCATGATCTGGTATTCCTTGTCCGTCAGCGTCAGGGCCGGGGCGACGGTGATGCTGTCGCCGGTGTGCACGCCCATCGGGTCGATGTTCTCGATGGAGCAGACGATGATGCAGTTGTCGGCGCCGTCGCGCACGACCTCCATCTCGTACTCCTTCCAGCCCAGCACCGATTCCTCGATCAGCACCTCGCCGACCGGGCTGGCGCGCAGGCCGCCGCGCACGATGTCCTCGAACTCCTCCCGGTTGTAGGCGATGCCGCCGCCGGTGCCGGCCAGGGTGAAGGACGGGCGGATGATCGCCGGCAGCCCCACGAACTCCAGCGCGTCCTGCGCCTCGCGATAGGACCGCACCAGGCGCGAGCGCGGGCTTTCCAGCCCGATCTTGTCCATGGCGTCGCGGAACAGGATGCGGTCCTCGGCCTTGGCGATGACGTCGCGCTTGGCGCCGATCATCTCCACGCCCAGACGCTCCAGCGTGCCGTCGTCGGACAGGGCCATGGCGGTGTTCAGCGCGGTCTGGCCGCCCATGGTGGGCAGCAGCGCGTCCGGCCGCTCCTTCTCCAGGATGCGGGCGACGACCGCGGGGGTGATCGGCTCGATGTAGGTGGCATCGGCCAGACCGGGGTCGGTCATAATGGTGGCGGGGTTGGAGTTCACCAGGATGACCCGGTACCCCTCCTCGCGCAGCGCCTTGCACGCCTGGACGCCGGAGTAGTCGAACTCGCAGGCCTGGCCGATGACGATCGGACCCGCGCCGATGATGCAGATGGACTTGATATCAGTGCGCTTGGGCATGGCGGTCCGCTTCTCGACGTTCAGTCAGCAAAAGCCCCCTCCCGCCGGTGCGGGGAGAGGGGGCGTATGTCGTGCGAGGGCACTTTATAGGCACTAAGGCTTCGGGTGGGAAGGGCCGTGTCGCCGCGCCGGTCATGTGCCTGAAACAATGCGGCCGGTCGGCGAAACGGCCCTTGCGCGCGTGCGCGAACGGCGTCATCAATCGGCGGTCCGCTCCCCCACATGCCCCCGGCCCTTCCCCGCATGTCCCACGCCTTCGCCAAAGACAGCCGCGCCTGCGCCGCCTGCGTCTCGTGGGGCGGTTCGCGCACGCTCGCCGCGGACAACACGCTGGTCCACGTCAACCGCTACAGCGTGGAAGGGGAGTGCCGGACCGCGGTCAGCCAGGACTACCGCAAGATCACCAGGTCCTATCACACCTGCCCGGCCTGGGCGCCGCTGCCCATGCTGAAGTCCCACGGCGGCCGGCCGGAGCGGGTGCCCGCGGCCGCCCCTGCCGCCGCGGTAGCCGCCGCGATCGGCGTGCCGGTGCCGCCGCGCTCCGAAGCGGCGGCGGATGCGGAGGCGCCGGTCTGCTCCTCGGTGCCGCTCGACGTGGACAAGGCGCCGCCCCAGGCGCGCATCCTCTATACCTACTGGCGCCGGCTGCGGCAGCAGCGGCGCATGCCCGCCGCCGTCGACATCGACACCGGCCACATCCGCGACTGTGTGTCGCGTCTGGCGCTGCTGGAGGCCACCGCGGACGGCGGCGACTTCGTCTATCGGGCGTGCGGCCGCGGCCTGCTGCGCCGCATGGGCTTCCGCCCGGTCGGCCGTCCCGTCACCGCCTGCCACGCGCCCGAGGCGGCCGACCGCTGGCTGGTGGACCTGCGCGCCTGCCTGGCCGGCGCCGAGCCGCGCTGCGTCCTCGTGCGCAACGATCCGCTCCTGCCGGAGGGGCGCTACGTCGAACTGCTGCTGCCCCTGACCGACCGCCACGGGCGCCCCGGCCTGGTGATGGCCTACCGCCACCTGCCGGGCGGCTGAGCCTTGACCGGCGAAGCGCAGGACGGCCTTGCCATGGATGCCTGGCCGGCCGCGGTGTGGATCGTCGCGGGCGTGCTGGGCTTCACCGCCGCCCCCTGGGCCTACGCGACCTGGAAGGGCATCGCCTTCTTTGTGCTGGGCACGCCGCCCCTGCTGCTGCTGGCCGGCACGGCCGTCCACCGTTTCCACCGCACCGTGGCGGCCATGCTGACCGAGGTCTTCCCCGGCGGCGGGACGATTGCCGGATTCGTCGGCGCGGTGATCCGCGCCATGCTGCGCCTGGTCGAGGCGGTGCTGATCCTGTCGCTGGCCCGCGGCGCGCTGGTGATGATGCAGGCGGGGCCGGGAGCGGGGTGAGGCGGCCTCGGGACGATACTGTTCGCCCCCGTCACTCCCGCATGAAGTAGATCAGGTCCAGTTCCGGCGGCGTGTGGCCGAACTGGGAGAGCAGGGTGTGGGCCTGGCCGCGGTGATGGGTCTGGTGGTTGAAGAGGTGGCCGAGGACCGCGGAGAAGGGCTGTTCCCACCGTTCGCCCCGGACGTTGGTGTAGGCCAGCGTGCCGGCGAAGCGCGCCTCGTCCTGCGCCTCCACGAAGGCGAGGATGCGGGCGTCCTCCGCCTCGCGGGCGGCGCGCAGGCCGGGAAGATCCGGGTGGAGGATGGTGTCCAGCGACGGCGGCTGCGGCCCGGCGCCCTCGAACCGGCGCATCCAAAGCTGGTCGCCCACCAGGATGTGGTTCAGCGTGCCGCACAGGGACCCGAAGAAGGCGCCGCGGTCTTCGCGGAACCGCTCCTCCGGCAGGGCGGCGACGGCGTCGAAGAGGCGATCGTTGGCCCAGCGGTTGTAGCGGGCGAAAAGCCGGAAGTGGTCCTTCATTCCGATCCTCGTCAGTACAGGGACCCGGGAAGCCGCTCCGCCAGCGACCGGTCGTAGTTCTCGCCGCCCTCGGCGCCGCCGCTGGCCTCTGCCAGCAGCGTGCCGGTGGAGGGCAGGGCGGTGCGGTCCACCCGCGCCTGCGGGTCCCACAGGCGGGAGCGGATCAGGGCGCGGGCGCACTGGAAGAAGACCGATTCGATGCTCACCACCAGCACCGTCTTCGGCGCCCGGCTGTCGACCGCGAAGGCGGCGCACAGGTCGGGGTCGGCGTCGATGACCGCCCGCCCGACCACCCGCAGCGTCTCGTCGACGCCGGGGATAAGGAACAGCAACGCCAGGCGCGGGTCGTGGACCAGGTTGCGCAGGCTGTCGAGGCGGTTGTTGCCGCGGCGGTCGGGGATCAGCAGGGTGCGCGCGTCGCGCACCCGCACGAAGCCGGGGCCGTCGCCGCGCGGCGAGGCATCCGGCCCTTCCGGCCCGCACGTCGCCACGACGCAGAAGGGCGCCGCCTCCACGAAGGCGCGGTAACCGGGGGTGAGGTGGTCGGTTTCCTTGCGCAGGGACGCCCCGGCGGGCCGGCCGTAGAGCGACTCCAGGGCCGCCGTGTCGGTCACCGGGGCGGCGGGCACCCTACACGCCCGCCCGCTTGGCCGACAGCCCGGCGATCGACATCAGCACGTCGCGCTTGCCCTGGTGGTTGGCGGCGGAGACCACCCGTTCCTGCTCCATGCGCTCCACCAGCCGGGCGGCACGGTTGTAGCCGATCTGGAGCTGGCGCTGGATGAAGGAGACGGACACCTTCTGCTCCCGCACCACCAGATTGACGGCCTGGAGGTAGAGATCGTCGGCGGACACGCCGCCGGTGGCGCCGGTATCCTCCTCCTCCTCGGCGATGATCTCCTCATCCTCTTCGGTGATGGCGGTGACGTAGTTGGGGGCACCCTGCGCCTTGACGAACTGCACGATCTCCTCGACCTCCGAATCGGAGACGAAGGGGCCGTGGACGCGGGTGATGCGGCCGCCGCCGTGCATGTAGAGCATGTCGCCCTGGCCCAGGAGCTGCTCCGCTCCGGCCTCGCCCAGGATGGTGCGGCTGTCGATCTTCGACGTCACCTGGAAGGAGATGCGGGTGGGGAAGTTGGCCTTGATGGTGCCGGTGATGACGTCCACCGACGGGCGCTGGGTGGCCATGATCAGGTGGATGCCGGCGGCACGCGCCATCTGGGCCAGGCGCTGGATCGCCGCCTCGATCTCCTTGCCGGCCACCAGCATCAGGTCGGCCATCTCGTCGACGATGACGACGATGAAGGGAAGCGGCACCGGCTCCTGGCTGGTGAGGTCGAGCAGGGCGGTGTCGCCCTCGCCATGGCGCGGCGGCAGCTTCTCGCCGCGCGACGCCAGTTCGGCCACGCGGGCGTTGTAGCCCTCGATGTTGCGCACGCCCAGGCGCGACATGGCCTCGTAGCGGTTCTCCATCTCCCGCACCGCCCAGCGCAGGGCGATCACCGCCTTCTTCGGGTCGGTGACGACGGGCGTCAGCAGGTGCGGGATGCCGTCGTAGACCGACAGCTCCAGCATCTTGGGATCGACCATGATGAAGCGGCAGCGGTCGGGCGGCAGGCGGTAGAGCAGCGATAGGATCATGGTGTTGATCGCAACCGACTTGCCCGACCCGGTGGTACCCGCCACCAGCAGGTGCGGCATGCGCGCCAGATCGGCCACCACCGGGTCGCCGCCGATGTCCTTGCCCAGCGCGATGGCCAGGTTGGCGGTGGCGTCGCGGAAGTTGGGCGCGTCCAGCATCTCGCGCAGGTAGACCATCTCGCGCACCGGGTTGGGCAATTCCACCCCGATGACGCTGCGGCCGGGAACGATGGCGATGCGGGCGGTCACCGCGCTCATGGAGCGCGCGATGTCGTCGGTCAGATTGATGACGGTCGCCGACTTGGTGCCGGGCGCCGGCTCCAGCTCGTACAGGGTGACCACGGGGCCGGGGCGCACCTCCATGATCTCGCCGCGCACCCGGAAGTTCTTCAGCACCGTCTCGAGCTGGCGGGCGTTGCGCGCCAGCACGCCCTCGTCGTGCTGCTGCGGCGGGCGCGGCGGCGGCGTCTGCAACAGGTCGATGGGCGGCAGCCGGTAGCCGGCGTCGGCCGGCACCCCCGCCAGGGCTTCGCGCGCCGACGTCGGCGGCGTGCCGGCGTGGACGGCCGCGGAAACGGGGGCGGCGGCGGGTGCGGCACCGGCGGGCACAGCGGTGGCGGGGACCACGGCCGGCTCGACCGGCGTCGCCGGAGCCGGTGCGGCCTGCGGCATCGACTCCGGCCCCGGTGCCGTGGCCGACGGCGGGATCGGCGCGGCGGCGGCGGCGGGCGCCGAGTCGGCCGGGGTCGCCTCGACCGCCCACTCCACGCCGGCCAGGAAGGCGAAGCCGGCGATCACCGCCGGGCCTTCCTCGCTCAACCCCGTGGAATAGACGGTGCCGGCGCGCGGCGTTCCCGGCAGCACCTCCACGTCCCACTGCGGCCGCCCGTCGGAGCGGGCGTTGGGGACGAGGTTGAACGGGCGGCCGTTCAGCGCGCACCAAAGATTGAATTCGTCGGCGGTGACGACGCCGGTCTGGGTAGCGGGCGCGGTCAGGTGGGGCGTGCGCGGCTTCATGCCGGTGTTCTCGACGTCGAGGGGGTGGCGAAGGGGCGGTACGGGGCGGTGCGGCCCACCGGCAGCTCGTAGGCGGCCACCAGCAGCTTGTCGACGGTGACGCCGTCGCTGCTCAGCGGCAGGACGAGGCGTTCGAAGGTGCGCCGGCGGCCATCGAAGATGCCGGTGTAATGGCGGGCCATGGGCAGGCGCTCGCGCATCACCGCCTCGTACTCGGCGGTCAGCACGGCGCGCTGCGGCTCCGGCAGGGATTCCAGGGTGTGGCCGAGGCGGGAATGCCCCCAGGCCTGTGCCAGGGCCCGGCCGTAGTAGGAGTAGACGAAATCATCCTCCCCGATCACCTCGAAGATGACGATGTTGTCCTTCCACGGCCGCAGCTCGACCGGCGAAATGGAGCTGGAGACCGGCGGATTGCCGGCGGAGCACTTGCCCAGCCAGAAGTCCAGAAGACCGTTGAGTGCCGGCGTGGCCAGCTCTGTTCTTTGCATCGTCATCAGGGGGCGGCTTCGCGACTGGGGGCCATGGGCGTGGCGTCGATGGACGCGCGGAACCATACCCGCAACGCCGTGCCCCGCGCAACCGGTCGCCCGCCCCCGCGACGATGCGGCTACGGGGGGCGAGCGACCGGCATCACGGCGCGCAGCGCACCCCGGTGCCGCCGATGCCGCAGTAGCCGCCGGGATTCTTCGCCAGGTACTGCTGGTGATAGTCCTCGGCGAAGTAGAAGGGCGGCGCCTCGCGGATCTCGGTGGTCACCGGGCCGTAGCCGGCGCGCCCCAGCGCCTCGCCATAGGCGTCGCGCGACGCCTCGGCCTCCGCCAGCCGGGCCGCGTCATGGACATAGATGGCCGAGCGGTACTGGGTGCCCACGTCGTTGCCCTGGCGCATGCCCTGGGTGGGGTCGTGGGCTTCCCAGAAGGTCGCCAGGATCTGCCGGAAACCGGCCTGCGCCGGATCGTAGACGACGCGCACCACCTCGGTGTGGCCGGTACGGCCGCTGCACACCTCCTCGTAGGTGGGGTTCGGGGTGTGGCCGCCCTGGTACCCCACGGCGGTGACCCACACGCCGGGACTCTGCCAGAACTTGCGCTCCGCCCCCCAGAAACAGCCGAGCCCGAGGTCGACGACCTCCATTCCCGCCGGATAGGGCGGCTTCAGCGGCCGGCCGTTCACGAAATGGCGTTCGGGAACGGTGACCGGCGTGTCGCGGCCGGGCAGTGCCTCGTCCGGCCCGGGAACGGACAGGGGCTTGCGGCTGAAGAATCCCGGCATGGCGGACCTCCTTCTCGGAAACGGTGCCCCTGAGGTGGTGCGCCGGACGGGCCGGGCAAGCCCGGGGGCGGCGCCGGCCCGGGCGGAGCCTTGTCCCCGTCCCCGGTGTTACCCTCGGACAGACCAACCCGATCACCGCAAGGGACACCCGCCATGGCCATCGACGAGACCGCCCTGACCCGCCTTGAGGACGTCGGCCGCCGCCAGGGACGCATCAGCGCCGAGGACCTGGGGCGCATCCTGCCGGTCGACCGCATGTCGCCCGGCGACATCGCCCGCGTCGTGGAACGGCTGGAGAGCGCCGGGATCGACGTCGACGTCGACCCCGCCTTGCTGCACGGCCGGTCCGACGGCGGCGCCGCGGCCGGCGACGCCGGGGTGGTGAGCATCGCCCGCCCCGCCGCTCCCGCCGTGTCCGCGCCGGGGGTGCGCCCGTCGACGAGCCACGACGCGGCGTCCATGGGCTCCACGCACGGCCACGGCACGCGCCGAGCCCCCACCTGGAACTACGAGGGCGTCGACCTCATCCCCATCGTCTCCATCGGTGCGGTGGCGCTGCTGCTCATCGTGGCGCTGGCCTGAGCGCGCCCGGCGCCTCACCCGGCGCGCCCGCCCATCAGGTGGTGGATGACGATCGCCGCGGTGGCGGCGACATTGAGGGACTGGACCCGGCCGCTGCCCGGCAGGGTGACGACCGCCTCGCAGGCGGCCAGCGTGGCGCGGGGCAGCCCCTCCTCCTCGTTGCCCAGCACAACGGCCAGGGGGCGGGGATCGCGGGCGTCCGGGGGCGGCAGGTCGGCCAGGGGGCGGGCCCGCGGGTCCAGCGCCGTGCCGACCACCCGGTAGGCCGCGGACAGGCGGCGGAGCACCGCGGCGAAGCCCTCGGCGCGCAGCACCTCCACCCACTCGAACCCGCCCTCGGCGACGCGGTAGCCGGCTTCCGACGGCAGGGCCCGGGCCGGATGATCGGACAGCACCAGGCGGGGCAGGCCGAAGAACGCGGCCGTGCGCACGATGGCGCCGAGGTTGTGCGGGTTGCCGACGCCGTCCAGCAGCAGCAGCGGCCGGCCGTCGCGCGCCGCTGCGGCCGCCTGTGCCGGATCGAAGAGCGGCACCGGCCGCGGCGCCATCAGCGCCACCACGCCGCCGTGCATGGCGGTTCCGGCGATGCGCGCCAGCTCCTCCCCGTCCACCAGCCGGTAGGGCCGGCGGGCACGGGCCAGCCATTCGCACAGGGGGCCGACGCGCGGCTTCAGGCGCTCGTCGAAGAACAGCCGCTCGACGCGTTGCGGCTCGTTCTCGAACAGGGCGGACACGGCGCCGAAACCGGCGACGCGGAACAGGCGCGGCGCGGCGGGCGGGCCGGCGGCCGGTCCGGTGGACGGTGCTGTGCGGTCGGGCGGCTTGCGGCGGGGCCGCTTGATGTCTCGGGGGCGGGGCATGGCGCGTCTCGGATGCGGTTCGGCGGGCTATAGACCACGGCGCGCCGGACCGCATCCGGAAAACACGCTCACGACCGCCGGGTCAGCGCCGAATAGGCGGCGGCCGCTGCGACGGTCAGGCCGGCCATGGCAACCGGGCCGGTCCAGGCCGGCAGCGGCGTGCGGAAGCCGCCGCGCACGCCGCGGCCGCGCTCCACGGGCCGGAAGAGGTTGCCGTCGGTGGGCGCCTCGGGCGGGGTGCGGGCGAAGTGGCGATGCGCCCCCGTGCCGCCGATCCACTCCACCAGCCGCGGTGCCACCGCGTGGCCCAGCAGGGCGAGCTTGGCCAGCACCCCCACCGTCACCCGCGGCCGGGGCCGCAGGGCGAGCGCGACGATGGTCTCCGCCACGTCCTCCGGGTCGTCGTAGAAGGGGCTCTGCGGCTCCAGGGCGTGGCCGGTGTAGTTGGCGGCGTGCTTCATGCCCGGCGTGTCGGTGAAGGAGGGATAGACGCCGCAGACGTGGATGCCCGGCGCGTCCACCAGCTCCGCCCGCAGGCTTTCCAGCAGCCCCTCCAGCCCGAACTTGCCGGCGGCGTAGGCGGCGGCGTAGGGGGCGGGGGTGTAGGCGCCCACCGACACGGTGGTGATCAGGATGCCGTGCCCTTGCCGGCGGAACAGCGGCAGCACGGCGTGGGCGCCGTGCAGGGGACCCAGCAGGTTCGTTTCGATGACGCGGCGGTGGGCGGCCAGCGGCGTGTCCTCGAACCGCCCGACGGCGCCGACCCCGGCGTTGTTCACCCAGACGTCGATGCGGCCCAGCGCCGTCTCCGCCCGCTCCGCCAGGCGGCGCACCGCGTCGGCGTCGGTGACGTCGGTCGGCACTGCATGCGCCTCGGCGCCGAGGTCGCGGCATTCCTGCGCCACCTCCTCCAGCAGGCCGACGCGCCGCGCCGCCAGCACCAGCCGCGCCCCGTGGCGCGCGAACGACCGGGCCGCCGCCCGGCCGATCCCGCTCGACGCCCCCACCAGGACGACTCCCGCACCTTCAAGACGATCCATGGCCCGCAGCCCTCCGGTTCCGTTGCTTCACGGGCAACAGGCGGCAGGGCCGGGCGTCGCGCCTGCCTCTACAGCAGCTTGACCGCCAGGAACCCGCCGATCAGGGCGACGGCGAAGGCGCTGGTGACCAGGGTCAGGCGCTTCTCGATGAACTCGCGGATGGGGGCGCCGAACCAGTAGAGCAGGGCGGCGACCAGATAGAAGCGCATGGCCCGCGACAGGATCGACGCGCCGATGAACACCCACAGGCTGAGGTGCGCCACCCCCGCGGTGATGGTCAGCAGCTTGTAGGGGATGGGCGTCATGCCCTTGATGATCAGGATTTCCGCGCCGTACTCCACGAAGGTGTGGCGCAGCTCGTCGAAGCGGGCTTCCAGGTGATAGACCTCGATCACCCACTGCCCGATCGTTTCGTAGAGGAAGAAGCCGATCATGTAGCCGGCGATGCCGCCCACCACCGAGGCCAGGGTGCAGATCGTGGCGATGCGCCAGGCGTTGGCCCGGTTGGCCAGCACCATCGGCACCATCAGCAGGTCCGGCGGAATGGGGAAGAACGAGCTTTCGGCGAAGGAGATGGCGGCCAGCCAGGATTCGCTGTTCTTCGACGCGGCCTTGGCCATCGTCCAGTCGTAGAGGCGCTTGAGCATGCCCGTCGGGTCCCCGGGGAATGGTGCGGCTGCGGGGTATGTAGCCCGTGGCCGCGGCCGCCGCTACGACCAATTTGTGGGCCACCGGGGTCCCGTACGGGGTAACGGTCACGACTCGCGGGGTTGCGGCCGGCCGGCGGCGATGGGGTCGCAGTCCTTCTCCGCACCGCCGGGGGAGCCGCCGGGCTGCCCGCGGGTGCGGGTGTCGGTGGCCGAACCGCCGCCGCCGCTCAGTTCGTCGCACAGCGGCGGCTTGGCGATGCCGTCGCCGGTTCCGGGGGCGTCGGGTCGGTCGCTGCGCCGTTCGGTCATCGGAAGTGTCCTCGCTGCGGTTGCGGAGCGTGCGTCCGGGCCAACAGCCCCGGTGTCCGCCGGTTCCATCCGCCGGTTTCGCGGGGCGGTGGCGGGTGATGGCCGTCCGTCCGGGTTTACGCCCGGCCGCGCCGGTGCTTATCTGGATGGCGCGCGCGCCCGCGGACCGACGGGGCGAACCAGGGGGGATGGCATGTTCGTCGACTGCTCGCAGCTCATCGCCGGAAACCGTCCGGGGTTGTACAACGGCGTGTCGGTGGCCGATGCCGACGGCGACGGCCGGTGCGAGGTGCTGGTGGCCGGCGACGCCACCGCCAACCTGGTGCTGAAATGGGACGGCGACCGGCTCGTCGACATTGCCGATCCGGTGCTGGCCGACGCCGGGCGCCGCGCCCTGTCCATCGCCGCCGCCGACGTGGACGGCGACGGGCGCGAGGAGATCTACGTCGTCAACGCCGCCGCCGTGCCCGACGGCGAGGAGACCTGCGATCGCCTGTTCGCCAATTTCGGGGAGCGCTGGCTCGACCTGTTCAGCCAGGCGGAGAACGCCGGGGCCGCCAACCGGCTGCCCGCCCGCTCCGTCGCCGCCATCGACCGCGAAGGGCGCGGCCGCTACGGCTTCCTGGTGGCCGGCGACGGGTCGCCCCTGCGCCTGTTCGAGCTGCACCGCCGCGGCCGGCTCGTCGACGTGGCGGAGGAAGCGGGAATCGACCTCATCGCCCACGGCCGGGGTCTGCTGTGCGCACCCCTGCTGGGGGACGCGACGGACATCGTCGCCGTCAACGAAGCCGGCCCCAACTTCCTGTTCCACAACCTGGGCGACGGCACCTTCGAGGAACTGGCGGGGGAGCGCGGGCTGGCCGACAGCCGCATCGCCGGGCGCGGCGCCGTGCCGGTGGACGCCGACGGCGAAGCGCTGCAGGTGCTGATCGCCAGTTGGGAGGGGCCGCAGCGCCTGTATCAGCAGCGCTCCGGCGGCGGCTTCGTCGACATCGCCAACGCCGACCTGTCCATGCCCGCACGGGCGCGCACGGTGATCGCCGCCGACTTCGACAACGACGGCCATGTGGAGCTGTTCTTCAACGCCTTCGGTGAGCGCAACCGGCTGTTCGCCTGGCGCGACGACCAGTGGACCGAGGTGGAGTGCGGCGACGCCACCCTGCCGCGCGGCTTCGGCACCGGCGCGGCGGTGGCCGACATCGACGGCGACGGCCGGCTGGAGCTGATCGTGGTCCACGGTGAGACGGCGGCCCAGCCGCCGGCGCTGTTCCGCCCGATGCCCAACAAGAACGCATGGTTGCGGGTGCAGCCGCTCACCCCCTACGGGGCGCCGGCCCGCGGCGCGCTGGTCACCTGCACCGCCGGCGGACGGCGCCAGCGCCGGGTGGTGTGCGGCGGGTCGGGGTATCTGTGCCAGATGGAGCCGGTGGCCCATTTCGGGCTGGGCACGGTGCACGCCGTCGACCAGGTCGAGGTGCGCTGGCCCGACGGCGTGGTCGTCACCATCGACCAGCCGCCGGTGGGCCGCGTCCTGACCGTGCAGCACCCACCGGAATGAACGGCTGCAAGCCGGATATGTCATCTTCGTAAAAAATTAAACTTTTCCGAACGTTTCATAGGTAATACAGTTTCTATGGACCGTTGCATCGTGGCAGATGCCGCGGTGAATGACGAGCCGCCAGAAAAATTTCTGAGCCCGGGCGCACGAACGTCGGGGCCGGTTGAGGAAACATGGCACGACGCGACGTTCCCCTGACCGGGGTGGAGCGGTTTTTTGACGTTGACGAAGTCATTGTCAGCAAGACCGACCTGAAGGGCCGCATCACCTACGCCAACCGCGTGTTTCAGCGAGTCGCCGGTTATTCGGAGGACGAGCTGATGGGCGCGCCCCATTCCATCGTGCGCCATCCGGACATGCCGCGGTGCGTGTTCAAACTTCTGTGGGACACGCTGGGGGCGGGGCAGGAGATCTTCGCCTACGTGCTCAACCGGGCGCGCAACGGTGACCATTATTGGGTGTTCGCCCATGTCACACCCAGTTACGACGCGTCGGGCCGGATCATCGGCTATCATTCCAGCCGCCGGGTGCCGGATCGTTCCGCCGTGGACAAGGTGGTGCCGCTGTACCGCACGCTCCTGGAGATCGAGGACCGCAACGCCGACCGCCGGCAGGGCATGGAAGACGCTTTCGCCACCGTCGTCGGACTGCTGAAGGACAAGGGGATCGGGTATGACGAATTCGTCTTCTCTCTCTAAGGCCTTCGCGCTTGCGATCGCGGCCGCCGCGCTGACGGTGGCGGTGGTGATCCTCGACCTGACCGGCATCGGCGGCCTTCCCGCGCGCGCCGCGCTGGGCGGGCTGGCGCTGGCCGCCCTGGCGTGGGTCGCAGTGTGCCTGAACCGCACCATGCGCACGGTCAGCCGGGCGGCCGAGGTCTGCCGGGCCGTGGCGCACGGCGATTTCGAGGCCCGCGTCCTGCACATCCGCGAGGGCGGTACGCTGGGCGAGTTGCTGCACGGTCTCAACGACATGATCGACCGCACCGACGCGTTCGTGCGCGAGGCGGCGGCGTCCATGCATTACGTGTCCAGCAACAAGTATTTCCGGCGCATCGTGTCCAAGGGCATGGCGGGAAACTTCCTGCACGCCAGCCGCACCATCAACGCCGCCACCGGGGCCATGGCGGAGAAGGTCAAGGGCTTCGCCGGCATCGCCGAGCGGTTCGAGGGGCAGATCCGCCAGGTGTGTTCGGAGGTGGCCGGGGCCGCCCACCAACTCGAGACGAGCGCCCGCACCATGGAAGGCGACGCCCGCACCGCCACCGGCAAGGCGTCCTCGGTCGCCGCGGCGGCGGCGCAGACGGGGTCCAGCGTCGGCAGCGTGGCGCAGGCCATGGAACGCCTCTCGGCCTCGATCCACGAGATCGCCGGACAGGTCGACCGGGTGGCCAGCGTCGCCAGCGACGCCGCGGGCGAGGCGGAGCGCACCAACGCCATGGTGGGCGAACTGTCGGAGACCGCCCGCACCGTCGGCGAGGTCATCGGCCTGATCAACGACATCGCGTCGCAGACCAACCTTCTGGCGCTGAACGCCACCATTGAGGCGGCGCGCGCCGGCGAGGCCGGCAAGGGCTTCGCCGTGGTCGCCCAGGAGGTCAAGAACCTGGCCAGCCAGACCGCGCGCGCCACCGAGGAGATCGCCCAACAGATCTCCGCCATGCAGCAGGCGACCGGCGGGGCGGTCAACGCCATCGTCGGCATCGGCCGCACCATCCACGACATCAACGGCATCGCCGGCGGCATCGCCGGTGCGATCGACCGCCAGGGCGTGGCCATCGGCGAGATCGTGCACAACATGGAGCAGGCGGCCGCCGGCACCCGCGCCGTGTCCGACGACATCCGCGAGGTCACCACCGCGGCCGAGCGGACCAGCGGCACCGCCCACGAGGTGTTCGCCGCGTCCGAACTGATGGCCGCGCAGGCGGACCGCCTCACCCGCGAGGTCCAGACCTTCCTCGACGAGATGCGCAAAGTGGCCTGACGCCCGCCGTCCGGCCCGTTTGCACCGCGCCCGCGGCGCGGCGGCTGCCCCAAAGTTGCGCACTCCTCCGGCCGCAGTGTCCATGAACGACGAATTGTATCTTTGTTTGCGCGCAACGGATCACATCGTTGCGTCCCGGGCGTCCTTCGGCAGGTCCGGAGGGCCTGTGCGCGCGGCGTGTGATCGCGGGGGCGCCGCATTGCCCGTTGCTGATGCAGACGGGACAGGCAAGAAACTGGAAAATATTTATGGTTAAATGCTGCGGCGCAACCAAGTGCTTGAAGGAGCACGCAGTTTCGCTCGCGTGTCTGAAATGTAACGTTGGCATGGTTATTGTTATGGATGGAAATCAAATGCTCCAATGGATTGCGAGGGTGGGTACATGAGTGTCGCCGGCAATCAGCTCTTCGACCTGTCCCGCGAGGTTCTGGACGTGGCGTCGAAGAAGGTCTCCCTGATCGAAGACATCACCCGCCGCACCAAGATGCTGGCCATGAACGCGCTGATCGAAGCGGCGCGGGCCGGTGAGGCGGGCCGCGGCTTCGCGGTGGTGGCCAACGAGGTTTCGGAGATTTCCAAGCAGGTCAACACCGTTACGCGGGAGTTGAAGGCGGAGATCGTGTCGCGGGTCGATCACCTGACGACGGCCGGCAGCCAGATGGTGCAGGACATGCGCGGCAAGCGCCTGGCCGACCTGGCTCTCAACATGATCGAGATCATCGACCGCAACCTCTACGAACGCTCCTGCGACGTGCGCTGGTGGGCGACCGACAGCGCCGTCGTCGACTGCCTGGCCTCCCCCGACGACGACCGCCGCCGCCATGCCTCCTACCGGCTGGGCGTGATCCTGGAATCCTACACCGTCTATCTCGACCTGTGGGTGGTGGACCTGAAGGGCGAGGTGGTGGCCAACGGCCGGCCCGACCGTTACCCCTCGGCCGTCGGCACCCGCGTCATCGACGAGGCGTGGTTCCGCCAGGCCCTGGCGACGCGCAGCGGCGGCGAGTTCACGGTGGGCGACGTGGCGCACAACCGCGTTCTCGACAACCGCACCGTCGCCACCTACGCCACGGCGATCCGCCGCGACGGCCGCGCCGACGGGGAGCCGCTGGGCGTGCTCGGCATCTTCTTCGACTGGGAGCCGCAGGCATCCGCCGTGGTCCAGGGCGTGCGCCTGGAGGACGAGGAGCGCGAGCACAGCCGCTGCCTGCTGATCGACGCCCGGCACCGGGTGATCGCCTCCTCCGACGGCCGCGGCATCCTCACCGAGACCTTTCCGCTGCGCACCGCCGGCCGCACCCGCGGCCACTACACTGACGAGGATGGCCGGTTCGTCGGTTTCTCGCTGACACCGGGCTACGAGACCTACGAAGGGCTGGGCTGGTACGGGGTGATCGTCCAGAAACGCTGATCCCCGGCGGCTCGGACGGCCCTGGGCGGCGACGCGGGAACGCTCTATCTTCGGACAGACCGAACCCGAGTGCCGCCGGAGGGCCGTCCATGACCGCCATTGCGCACCCCTACCTGCTGTTCCTGGGCGATGCGCCCGACGCCCTGTCCGCCAAGACCGCCGATGGCGTCGCCCGCTGGCGGCCGGAATGGTGCGTCGGCCAGCTCCGCCTGCCCGACTGCAACGCCGACCTGGGCCTGCCCGACCGCACGCTGGAGGAGGCGGCGGCGCTGGGCGCGCGGACCCTGCTGATCGGCGTCGCCAACCGCGGCGGCCGCATCGCCGCGGCGTGGCAGGACACCATGCTGCGCGCCCTCGACCTGGGGTTCGATCTCGCCGCCGGCCTGCACCAGCGGCTGGCTGACCTGCCGGCGGTGAAGGCGCGCGCCGACGAACGGGGCCGCGCCATCCACGACGTGCGCCATCCCTCCCGCGGCTTCGACATCGGCACCGGCGCGCGCCGCACCGGCAAGCGGCTGCTGACCGTCGGCACCGACTGTTCGGTCGGCAAGATGTACACGGCCCTGGCGCTGGAGCGGGAGATGCGGGCGCGCGGCCTGAACGCGGACTTCCGCGCCACCGGGCAGACCGGCATCCTCATCGCCGGCGACGGCGTGTCGGTGGACGCCGTGGTCTCCGACTTCGTGGCCGGCGCGGTGGAGTGGCTGACGCCGGAGAACGACCCCGATCACTGGGACGTGGTGGAGGGGCAGGCGAGCGTGCTCCACCCCAGCTACGCCGGTGTCACCCTGGGGCTGGTGCACGGCAGCCAGCCCGACGCCATGGTGCTGTGCCACGAGCCGACGCGCCGCCACATGCGCGGCCTGCCGCACCGTCCGGTGCCGGGGATCGAGGAGACCATCGCCGCCCACGTGGCGGCGGCCCGTGTCACCAACCCCGACGCGCGGGTCATCGGCCTGTCCATCAACACCGCCGGCCTCACGGCAGCCGAAGCGGACTGCGTCCTGCGCGACACCGCGGACGCCTTCGGCCTTCCCACCGTCGACCCGCTGCGCACCGGCGCCGGTCCCCTGGTCGACGCATTGCAGGATCTCTGAATGCCCGGTCTCACCGTTCGTCGCGAGCGCTTTCCCATCCGCGGCACCTTCCGCATCTCCCGCGGCGCCAGGACGGCGGCCGAGGTGATTGTCGCCGAAGTCGCCGACGGCTCCGTCACCGGCCGCGGCGAGTGCGTGCCCTACGCCCGCTATGGCGAGAGCGTGGAGGGTACGGCGGCGGCGCTGGAGGCGATGGCGGGCGCCGTCGCCGCCGGACTCGACCGCGACTCCCTGCGCACGGCCATGCCCCCGGGCGCCGCCCGCAACGCGCTGGACGCGGCGTTGTGGGACCTGGAGGCCGGGCGCACGGGGGTGCCGGCCTGGCGGGCCGCCGGGCTGGCCGGGTCGCCGCAGCCGCTGGTCACCTGCTTCACCCTCAGCGTCGACACGCCCGGGGCGATGGCCGCGGCGGCCCGCGCCGCCGCGCCGCGGCACCCGCTGCTCAAGATGAAGCTGACGGGGGCGGGCGACCTGGACCGCGTGGCCGCGGTGCGCGCCGCCGCCCCGGCCGCCCGGCTGCTGGTCGACGCAAATGAGGGGTGGACGCTCGACCAGCTCCGCACCTTCGCCCCGGCCTTCGCGGACCTCGGCGTGGAGATGATCGAGCAGCCCCTGCCGGCCGACGCCGACGAGGCGCTGCGCGGCTACGACAGCCCGGTGCCGCTGGGGGCGGACGAATCGTGCCACGGGACGGAGGGGCTGGACCGCCTGCGCGGCCTCTACCGGGTGGTCAACATCAAGCTGGACAAGACCGGTGGCCTGACCGAGGCGCTGGCCATGAAGCGGGCGGCCGAGGCGGCGGGCTTCGACGTCATGGTCGGCTGCATGGTTGCCACCTCCCTGGCCATGGCGCCGGCCGTCCTGCTGGCGCAGGGTGCCCGCTACGTCGACCTGGACGGGCCGCTGCTGCTGGCGCAGGATCGCAGCCCCGGCCTGCGCTACGACGGCGCCATTGTCCACCCGCCCGAGCCGGCACTGTGGGGATGACCGGGAGCGCCATGACCATCCGCGCCGACAACCTGCTGCGCGACCTGCCCGCCGCCCGGCCCGCCGGTGTGCCGGACGAGCTGTTCACCACCCTGGCCGAAGGCGGCGGCGCGCGGGTGGAGCGCATCGTCTCCACCGGCCAGGCGTCACCCGACGGGTTCTGGTACGACCAGGGGTGGGCCGAGCTGGTGCTGGTGGTGCAGGGCAGCGCCGGGTTGCGGATCGAGGCGGACGCGGACGTCCGCACGCTCGGCCCCGGCGACTGGGTGATGATCCCCGCCGGTGCCCGTCACCGGGTGGAATGGACGCAGACCGATCCCCCCACCGTCTGGCTGGCCGTGCATTTTCCGCCCGACGGGCGGTGAAAGGGAGCACCATGGACATCGACCGTTACCGCGCCGAGACGCCGGGCACGCGCGCTGTCGTTCACCTGAACAACGCCGGCTCGGCCCTGCCGCCGCAGCCGGTGCTGGACGCCGTGATCGAGCACCTGACGCTGGAAGCCGCCATCGGTGGCTACGAGGCGGCGGAGCGCAACGCCGCGACGCTGGACCATGCCTATGACGCCGTGGCCCGCCTGCTGAACTGCGCGCGCGAGGAGGTGGCGCTGGTGGAGAGCGCCACCATGGGCTGGGACATGGCGTTCTACGCTCTGCGCTTCGGCCCCGGCGACCGCATCCTGACGAGCATGGCGGAGTACGCAAGCAACGTCATCCCGTTCCTGCAGGTCGCCCGGCGCACCGGAGCCGTGGTCGAGGTGATCCCCGACGACGAGGACGGGCAGTTGGACGTGGCGGCGCTGGAGCGCATGCTGGACGACCGGGTCCGGCTGATCGCCGTCACCCACGTCCCCACCAACGGCGGGCTGGTCAACCCTGCGGCGGCCATCGGGCGCATCGCACGGGCGGCCGGCGTGCCCTACCTGCTGGACGCCTGCCAGGCCGCCGGACAGATGCCCCTGGACGTGGAGGAGCTGGGCTGCGACTTCCTGTCGGCGACCGGGCGCAAGTTCCTGCGCGCCCCCCGCGGCACCGGCTTCCTTTATGTGCGCAAGCCCTGGCTGGAGCGGCTGGAACCGCCTTTCCTCGACCTGCACGGGGCCGAGCTGGTGGCCCCCGACCGCTACGCCCTGCGCCCCGATGCCCGCCGGTTCGAGCTGTGGGAGTGTAACGTCGCCGCCCGCATCGGCCTGGGCGTGGCGGTGGACTATGCCCTGTCCGTGGGGCTCGACGCGATCCGCGACCGGGTGCGCGGGCTGGCCGGCCTTCTGCGCGACCGTCTGGCGACCCTTCCCGGCGTGACCGTCCGCGACCGCGGGCGGGAGCGGTGCGCCATCGTCACCTTCACGGTGGAAGGCCGGGCGGCGGCGTCGGTCAAGGCGGCCCTGCGTGCGCAGGGGATCAACGTGTCGGTCTCCGTGGCGTCGTCGACCCGCTTCGACATGGACGCGCGCGGCCTTTCCGAGGTGGTCCGAGCCTCGCCCCATTACTACAACACCGAAGAGGAACTGGACCGGCTGGTCGCCGCGGTGCGCTCCCTGCCGTGACAGGACCGGTCCCGGACGGTCCGGGCCCGGGACCAATTGGCGGCATTGCTGCGGACGCTTGCGCCGGACCGGTTGTGCCGTCACTGTGGTGCCAACCTCTGCCTGTGGGATCGGGTGCCGTCCTTGCCGTACAAGCTTGCCATCTTCGATTTCGACGGCACCCTGGCCGATTCGCTGCCGTGGTTTCAGGAGGTCATCAACGGGGTCGCGGTCCGCTACGGCTTCCGGACGGTGGAGGAGTCGGAGATCGAGGCGCTGCGGCGCTGCGACGCGCGGGAGATCATGCGGCGCCTGGAGGTCCCCATGTGGAAGCTGCCGATGATCGGCCGCCACATGAAGGCGATGATGGCCAGGGACATCGGCCGCATCACCCTGTTTGCCGGCGTCGACGCCATGCTGCGGGACCTGGCGGAGCGCGGCGTGACGCTGGCGGTCGTCAGTTCCAACGCGGAGGCCAACGTGCGCCGCGTGCTGGGGCCGGAGAACGCGGCGCTGATCGGCTGCTACGAGTGCGGGGCCGCCATCTTCGGGAAGCGGTCCAAGTTCGCCAAGGTGCTGCGGCGCTGCGGCGTGGGGCCGGCCGAGGCCATCTGCATCGGCGACGAGATCCGCGATCTGGAGGCGGCGCGCGCCGCCGGCATCGATTTCGGCGGGGTCACCTGGGGTTACGCCACCGCCGACGCCCTGGCCGCCCGCAAGCCGACGCTGCTGTTCGACCGGATCGGGGACGTGGCCGCTCGCATCGCCTGACGCCGACGGCGCGACAAAGGGGGGCACCAGGGGAATCAGGTGAATGGTTCGTGGGCCTCGGTGCGCCCGGCATTCCCGACCAGCTCTTCACCGCCGGCAAGTTTGGACACGGATTGCGCGGATTTCAGCACGGATGACACGGATTGATCATCCCGCGCGTCAACCGGGTGCTCCTCGGATACGAAGCTGGACATAGCGTCCGTGCAATCCGTTCAAATCCGCGCCATCCGTGGCGATCGTGTTGCGGCCGGCCGCACGTCCGATTCAAGTGACCGGCCTGCCGGGATAGGACCCGGATCACCGTCTTCCGTTCCCCTGACCGGGAAGCACGTTCCGGTTTATCCGGAGCGGCAACCGCCGTATGGTGGACGCCCATCCGCCGCCCCCAGTTCGGGAATCCCGCCTCCCATGTCCACCCAGCTCTGGCGCATCGCGCTTGCCGTTCCCGAAGCCCACGCCGCCGCCTTCGCCGACGCCGTGGGAGACCACGCCGACGCGGTGTCCACCTTCGAGATCGAAGAGGATGTGGTCTGGCTGGTGGAGGCGACGACCCACCGGCAGCCCGACCGCGCCCGGCTGGAGGCGCGCGTCGCCGTCCTGGCCGAGGCGCTGGGGATCGAGGAGCCGGGGCTGGCCGTCGAATCGATCCCGCCCATCGACTGGGTCACCCATTCCTACCGTGGGTTCCCGCCGATCCGCGCCGGGCGCTACTTCGTGCACGGGTCCCACCACGGCGGGCCGGTGCCGGCCGGCAGCATCGGGCTGCTGGTCGACGCGGCCACCGCCTTCGGCACGGGCGAGCACGGCTCCACCAACGGCTGCCTGCTGGCGCTCGACCGCCTGGCCCGCCGGGTGCGGCCCGGTCGCGGGGCGGGGCAGGGGGTGCTCGACATGGGCTGTGGCTCCGGCATCCTGGCGCTGGCCGCCGCCAAGACCTGGCGCGTGCCCGTCGTGGCCGTGGACATCGACCCCGAGGCGGTGCGCGTGACGGCGGAGAACGCCCGTCTCAACCGCGTCGCCCATCTGGTGCGGGCACAGGGTGGCGACGGCTACCGCACGCCCGTGGTCCGGCGCTTCGCCCCCTACCGGCTGATCACCGCCAACATTCTGGCCCGCCCGCTGGCCCGCATGGCGCCGCAACTGGCCCGGCACCTGGCGCCCGGCGGTCACGCGGTTCTCGCCGGCCTGCTGGCGCGGCAGGAGAACCACGTGCTGCAGGCGCACCGCGCCCAGGGGTTGCGCCTGGCGGGCCGCATCCGCATGGGCGACTGGACGACCCTGATCCTGCGCCGCCGCTGATCCGCCCGTTCGGACGGGGGGCCGGGAAAGGGTTGTTTCGCCACCGCCGCGGCTCTAGCCTTTTCCACTCGATGCAACGGATTTCGAGGGGCGGGGCGTGAGCAACGACGCGTACGGCTATCGCGGTGACGGGGACCTGGCGGACCGGCTGCGGCAGGCGGGGCTTTCCCTGACGGTGGACGAGGCGAAGGCGCTGCTGGCCGGCGTCCTGGCGGCACCGCCCACCCACGACGGCGATTCCTGGCTGGACCTGTTCGGACCCGCCCTGCCGGGCGAAACCGCGGACGCGCTGCGGGCGCTGAAGGCGGCGCTGGAAGCGCAGGCGGCGCCGGCGTCCCCCGACGCCGCCGGCCGCCTCCGCGCCCTGCGGGACGCTCTGCGGGATCGCGGTGTCGACGGGTTCGTGGTGCCCCGGAGCGATGAGCACCAGGGTGAATACGTGCCGGCCGGCGCCCGGCGCCTGGCGTGGCTGACCGGCTTCACCGGGTCGGCCGGGATGGCGGTGGTGGCCCCGGAGCGCGCGGCCCTGTTCGTCGATGGCCGCTACACCCTGCAGGCCAGGGCCGAGGTGCCGGAGACCCTGTACGAGCACCGTCACCTCACCGACGACCCCCTGGCCGAATGGGTGGCGGCGGCGCTGCCGGCCGGTGGCCGGCTCGGCTACGATCCGTGGCTGCACACGGTGGGCTGGGTGGAGAAGACGCGGCGCGACCTGGACCGGGCGGGCATCGCGCTGATGGCCGTTGCCGACAACCCGGTGGACGCGGTGTGGCCGGGGCGGCCGCCGGCGCCGCTGACCCCCGTGGTGGCCCATGACACCGCCTTCGCCGGCACCACCTCCGCCGACAAGCGGGCGGACGTGGCGGCCCGCCTGCGCCGCGACGGCGTGGCGGCGGCGGTGCTCACCCAACCCGACTCCATCGCCTGGCTGCTGAACCTGCGCGGCGGCGACGTGCCCTGCACGCCGCTGCCGCTGTCCTTCGCCATCATCGCCGACGATGGCGGCGTGGAGCTGTTCATCGACCGCCGCAAGCTGGTGCCGGGGGTCGACGACCATCTCGGCGGCGCGGTGACGGTCCGCCCGCCCGACGCGCTGGGGGCGGCCCTGGACGACCTGGGGCGGTCGGGGCGCAAGGTGCTGGCGGACCCGGCCACGGGGGCCGCGTGGATCTTCGATCGGCTGGACGGGGCCGGTGCCCGGGTGGAGCGGGGGGCCGACCCCTGCGCCCTGCCCAAGGCGTGCAAGAACGCCGTGGAACTGGAGGGGACGCGGGCCGCCCACCGCCGCGACGGGGTGGCCATGGTGCGCTTCCTGCGGTGGCTGTCGCGCGAGGCCGCCGCCGGCGCGGTGACGGAGATGGACGCCGCCGCCATGCTGGAGAGCCTGCGCGCCGAGGGCGCGCTGTTCCGGGGGCTCAGCTTCGAGACCATCTCGGGCGCCGGGCCCAACGGCGCGATCGTCCATTACCGGGTGTCGCCGGAGACGAACCGCCGGCTGGAGCCCGGCAGCCTCTACCTGATCGACAGCGGTGCCCAGTACCTGGACGGCACCACCGACGTGACGCGCACCGTCGCCATCGGCGAGCCCACGGTGGAGATGCGCGAGCGGTTCACCCTGGTGCTGAAGGGGCACATCGCCGTGTCCACCGCCCGCTTCCCGCGCGGCACCTCGGGGTCGCAGCTCGACACCCTGGCCCGCCACCCTCTGTGGCAGGCCGGTCTGGACTACGACCACGGCACCGGCCACGGTGTGGGCAGCTACCTGTCGGTGCACGAAGGTCCCCAGCGGATCTCCAAGGTGCCCAACACGGTGGCGCTGCTGCCGGGCATGATCCTGTCCAACGAACCGGGCTACTACAAGGCCGGCGCTTACGGCATCCGCATCGAAAACCTGATCGTCGTGCAGGCGATGGACGATGCGGTGGCGGCGGAACGCCCGATGCTCGGGTTCGAGGTGCTGACGCTGGCCCCCATCGACCTGGCGCTGATCGAGCCGTCGCTGCTCAGCAATGCGGAAGTCGCATGGCTGAACGCCTATCACCTGCGGGTGCGGCATGAGCTGACGCCGCTGCTGGACGCGGACACGGCGGCGTGGCTGGCCGCGGCCACCGGGCCGCTGATGGTGTGAGAACCCGCGGCGTCCGCGGTGTTCGCCGGTCCGATCATCGGCGCGACCAACCGTCGCGCCGGGTCCCGTGACCGTTGCGGGACCGCGGCGGAATTCTCTTCCTTACTAACACCTTCTTTACGTCCCCGGGGCAGGGTGGTCACTAAGGGATGACTTTTTTTCCGAGTTGAGGCATCACAGTCCGGCCAGCAGCGCGCGACCATGGTGAACGCGGCGCCGGGCCGTGCCAACGGATGAATGCGGAGACGCCTAGATGAAGATCCTCGTCGTCGATGATTACGCCACCATGCGTCGCATCGTGCGCAACCTCTTGACCCAGATCGGCTACACGGACATCGACGAGGCGGCCGACGGCGTCAGCGCGCTGGCGAAGCTGCGGGAGAGCAAGTTCGGCCTGATCATTTCCGACTGGAACATGGAACCGATGACCGGCCTCCAGCTTCTCAAGGAGATCCGGGCCGACGCCAAGCTCGCCGGCACGCCGTTCATCATGGTCACCGCCGAAAGCAAGACCGAGAACGTCATCGCCGCCAAGCAGGCGGGCGTGAACAACTACATCGTCAAGCCCTTCAACGCCGACACGCTGAAGCAGAAGATTCAGTCGGTTCTCGGCTCCTGATCCAAGGGGGAGCAAGGGGGTGGACACGCTGCAGCAGTTGACCGACGACGAGTTCGAGCAGATCGAAGAAGCGATCGCGCGAAGCGCCAAAGGTCGTGCCTTTCTGCGGCGCTTTCACCGGCGGGCGTCGGGAGCGGCGGCCGAGGAGATCCGGGGGATGCTCCAGGAGTTCCGCGCCTCCTGGCAGCACCAGACCGAGGTGGCGGAAACCGCCAAGCACGTCGACGTGCTGCGCCGCGAGCTGATGGAGATGGCCGCCTCGATCGAGCAGGCGCGCCGCGAGGTCGCCGCCCTGCGCCCTCCTGACACCTCCTCCAACAAGATCCTTTCCGCGACCAACGAACTGGACGCCATCGTCCTGTCCACCGAGCGCGCCTCCATCGAGATCCTGAACTCCGCCGAGAAGCTGATGGAGTTGGGCGGCCGGCTCCGCGCCGACGGGGCCGATCCCGGCATCTGCCGGGAGATCGAGGAGGAGGTGAACAACATTTTCACCGCCTGCTCGTTCCAGGATCTGACCGGACAGCGCACCAGCAAGGTCGTGAACGCCCTGCGCTACATCGAGCAGCGCGTCAACGCCATGATCGGCATCTGGGGCGAGGAGGGGCTGAAGGATGTGGCGATCCGGCACGAGCTTCACGACAAGCGGCCCGACGCCCATCTCCTGAACGGACCGCAGCTCGACGGGCACGGCGTGTCCCAGGCCGACGTGGACAGCATGTTCGACGGGCCGGTGACCGCCGCCCCGCCGGCCGCGCCGATGGCCGTGCCGCCCCCGCCCCCGCCCGAACCGGCGGCGGCCCCGGCAGCCAAGGCCAGTCAGGCGGACATCGACAGCCTGTTCGACGCCCCGCCCCCCGCCGCCCCGGCGGCGAAGGCCAGTCAGGCGGACATCGACAGCCTGTTCGATTCGCCGGCCCCCGCGGCCGCGGCACCGACGCCGCCGCCCGCCGCGAAGGCGCCGCTGAAGCCGACGGCGAAGCCGGCCCCGCCCAAGGCGGCGGCGAAGCCGGCCCCGGCCCCCGCTCCCGCCCCGAAGCCGGCGGCCAAGCCCGCCGCCAAACCGGCGGAAGAGGCCGCGGCCCCGCCGCCGCTCGACCAGGCCGCCATCGACGCCCTGTTCGGGTGAGCCGATGCGCCGATCGCCTCTCGTGCCGGGAGGCGCAAAGAACAGGCGCGCGAGCCCGCAGAGTTTGTTAGAAGGTTCCCCGGCACGGACACAGGTTGCGCGCACCGGTTCCATGCAGCTCGCATGGGGCTTCTGACACAAAACTGTAACCCACGGTTGCGAGGGGCGGACGACAGATGAAGCAGGTGCAGAAGCCTTTCATGGCCGAGTTGCAGAAGGCCAAGCGCAACGGCAACGCTTTGCCCGGCCCGGCTCCGGCGGACACCGGCGGTGCGGTGCCGGTGATGGCGGCTCTGGCGGCTGCCGGGCCGCTCAGCGTCGACAATCAGGAGGTGCTGACGGCGATCGGCGCCCTGGGCGCCAAGCTCGACCGCTTCCTGGCGATGGACGCCGCGCAGATCGACCACATCCAGACGGAGATCGCCGACATCTCCGGCCGCATCAAGGCGACCAAGGTGGAGATGGCGGCGCTGCGCCACCCGCTGGCCGGCGAGGACCGCTTCCAGCAGGCATCGCAGGAGTTGAGCGCCGTGGTCTCGGCCACCGAGGCGGCGACCAACACCATCATGGCCTGCGCCGAAGAGATGGAGGAGATCGTGCACGAGCTGCGCGCCTCCATGCCCGAGGGCTACCAGTCCGACCGGGTCAACGACATGCAGGAAGTGATCGTGCGCATCTACGAGGCGTGCAACTTCCAGGATCTGACCGGCCAGCGCATCACCAAGGTCGTCCGCGCCCTGTCCTTCATCGAGGAGCGTGTCGACGCCATGATGGGCGTGTGGAACAAGCGTGAGTTCGAAGCCATGCCCCTGCCGCCCACCGTCACCAAGATGGACGGCGAGCTGGAGCTGCACGGCCCGGCGGAGGAGCAGGTGGACGGCAACATCAGCCAGGCCGACATCGACGCCCTGTTCGGCTGACCTCTTACGAGCGGAGTGGACCCATGCAGGAAACGACGTCTCCCCTCGACGCCCGCAGCAATCTGGAGCAGAGCATCGAGAAGCTGGGCGACGCCGCCAAGGACGCCGCCGCGGCGCTCGGCGACGCGGCCCGGGATGCCGCCGGCCGTGCCACGGAGAAGGTCGGCCCCGCCATCGACGCCGCCCGGGACGCCGCCGCGGAAGCCGCCCGCAACGCGGACATCGCCGTCAATACGGTGGCCCGCGGCTGCGGCGACTCCTTCGGTGCCGGCTGGAGCGCGTTGATGCAGGGCAATTTCGGCACCGCCGGCCAGATGTTCGGCACCGCCATGACCTCCTGCACCGAGTCGTTCACCGCCGCCCTGATGGGGCTGTTCCCCGGCTGGTGGTGACCCTTTCCGCGCCGCGGGCGGGCGGATGGCCGGTCACCCGCCGGCCAGCGCCAGCCACTCCTCCTCGCTCAGCACGGTGACGCCCAGCTCGCGGGCCTTGGCCGCCTTGCTGCCGGCGTCGGCCCCGGCGACGACGTAGTCGGTCTTCTTCGACACGGACCCCGCCACCTTGGCGCCCAGCGCCTCCGCCCGTGCCTTGGCCTCGTTGCGGCCCATGGTGGTCAGCGTGCCGGTGAAGACGACCGTCTTGCCGGCCACGGGGGAGTCGGCGGCCTGCCGCACCTCCGCGTCCTCGACCCGCACGCCGGCGGCCCGCAGCCCTTCGATCACCTCCAGGTTGCGGTCCTCCAGGAAGAAGGACGCGATCTCCTCGGCGACGATGGCGCCGACGTCCCGGACGTTCACCAGCTCGGTCCAGGCGTCGCCGGGGGCGCCGGCGAAGGCGGTGCGCAGGCCGTCCAGGCAGGCGGCGAAGGTGCCGTAGCGCTCCACCAGCGCGGTGATGGCGGGCTGCTTCAGCTCCTTGATGCCGAGATTCCTGAGCGCGGTTTCCGGACGCAGATCCGGCGCGTTCGCGTGGAAGCGCACCGTCTCCAGGTTCTCCGGCGCGGCGAACCAGGCGCGCAGCGCATCGACGCTGGCCGGCCCCAGACCCTTGAGGGTGCGCAGCTCGGCCCATTCCGGCTTCGGCATCTCGCGGGCGGCGGCCTTCATCCCTTCCAGCCAGGCATCGAGGCTGCCGTAGTGCCGGGCCAGGGTCTTGGCCGTGACTTCGCCGACGTGGCGGATGCCCAGCGCGAAGATGAAGCGGTGGAGCGCGATGGCGTTGCGCCGCTCCTCGATGGCGTCCAGCAGGTTGGCGACGGACTTCTCCTTCCAGCCCGGCCGGCCGACCAGGGTGATCTCGCCGCGCTTCACCCGGTCCTTCAGGGTGAAGATGTCGGCCGGGGAGCGGACCAGCCCGTCGTTCCGGAACTCCTCGATGATCTTCTCGCCCAGCCCCTCGATGTCGAAGGCGTTGCGGGACACGAAATGGCGCAGCCGTTCCTTGGCCTGGGCCGGGCAGATCAGGCCGCCGGTGCAGCGCCGCACCGCCTCGTCCGGCTCGCGCACGGCCAGGCTGCCGCACTCGGGGCAATGGTCGGGGAAGACGAAGGACTCGGACTCGTGGGGGCGCTGGGAAAGGATGACACCCACCACCTGCGGGATGACGTCGCCGGCCCGCTGCACGGTGACGAGGTCGCCGACGCGGATGTCCTTGCGGGCGATCTCGTCCTCGTTGTGCAGGGTGGCGCGGCTGACCACGACGCCGCCGACGGTGACCGGCTCCAGTTCCGCCACCGGGGTCAGCGCGCCGGTGCGGCCCACCTGGATGGCGATGGCTTTCAGGCGGGTCTGGGCCTGCTCGGCCGGGAACTTATGGGCGATGGCCCAGCGCGGGGCGCGGCTGACGAAGCCCAGGCGCTCCTGCAGGTCGATGGCGTCGACCTTGTAGACCACGCCGTCGATGTCGAAGGGCAGGGCGGCCCGGCGCCGGCCGATGCCGGCGTAATAGCGCAGCAGCGCCTCCACCCCGCCCAGCCGCGCCGCCGGCCGGTTGAGGCGGAAGCCCCAGCCCTTCAGGCGGCGGCGGATGCCGGACTGGGTATCGGCCACCCGTTCCGACGTCTCGCCCAGCGCGTAGCCGAAGAAGCACAGGGGACGTTGCGCGGTGATCGAGGGGTCGAGCTGGCGCAGGCTGCCGGCGGCGGCGTTGCGCGGGTTGGCGAAAGGCGGCTCGTCCCGCTCGGCGCGCGCCCGGTTCATGGCCAGAAAGTCGTCGCGGGTCATGTAGACCTCGCCGCGCACCTCCAGGACCGCCGGGAAGGGGGGCGGCAACTCGGCGGGGACATCGCGGATGGTGCGCACGTTGGCGGTGACGTCCTCGCCCTCCGCCCCGTCGCCGCGGGTCGCCGCCAACACCAGCCGACCGTCCTCGTAGCGCAGCGAGCACGACAGCCCGTCCACCTTGGGCTCCGCCTCGAAGGCGAGGGGGGCGTTGTCGGGCAGGGAGAGGAAGCGGCGCACGCGGGCCACGAACTCCGCCACCTCCTCCGGCGCGAAGGCGTTGCCCAGCGACAGCATGGGCATGGCATGGCGCACCTTGCCGAACCCCGCCGCCGGTGCCGCGCCGACCCGCAGGGAGGGGGAGTCGCTGCGCTGCAGTTCGGGGAAGCGCGCCTCGATGGCCCCGTTGCGCCGCACCAGCCGGTCGTAGTCCGCGTCGGTGATCTCCGGCCGGTCCTGCTGGTGGTAGAGCGCGTCGTGGCGGGCGATCTCCGCCGCCAGGACCGCCAGTTCGGCCTGCGCCTGCTCGATGGTCAGGTCGTCCACGGGGATGGCGCGCAGATCGCTGGGGGACGCGGCGACGTCGGACATGGTGTTGCTCGGGCGGTTCGTCGGGTCGCCGGAGCATAGGGCGGCGGCGGCGCGACGGGAAGGATGAAGGGCATCGGCTGCCCTGCCGGGTGCCCGGGACCGCCGCCGGCCGGCCGCATCAGACCGCGTTGGCCACCCCCCGGTGCGGCTCCTCCGCGGCCTGCGGCAGGGGCAGGGCGGCGGCGAGCAGGCGGGCGGTGTAGGGGTGGCGCGGCGCGGTGAACAGGCGCTCCGTCTCCCCCCGCTCGACGATGCGCCCGGCCTGCATCACGGCCACCTCGTCGGACATGCGGCGCACCACCTCCAGGTCGTGGCCGATGAACAGCATGGCGAAGCCGTGGGCCGCCTGCAGACCCTTCAGCAGGTCGAGCACCCGCACCTGCGTGGTCAGGTCCAGGGCCGACACCACCTCGTCGCACAGCAGCACCCGGGGCTCGGTCAGCAGGCTGCGGGTGATGCAGACCCGCTGCCGCTGGCCGCCGCTCAGTTCGTGCGGGTAGCGGTCGAGCAGCGCCGCCGGCAGCCCCACCGACTCCAGCGCCGCGGCGAGCCGGCCGCGGTCGCGGGCCTCGGCGCGGCGTCCCACCGCCTCGAGCGGCTCGGCCAGCAGGCGGGCCACCGTCAGGCGCGGGTTGAGGGCGCCGTAGGGGTTCTGGAACACCATCTGGCAGCGCGGCCGCAGGGCCGGCGGGATGCGCCAGCGGTGCGCCGACAGGGCGGTGCCCAGCAGGCGGATCTCCCCGCCGCTCGGCCGGTGCAACCCGGCCAGGGCCCGGGCGACGCTGCTCTTGCCGCTGCCGGACTCGCCCACCAGCCCCAGGGTGCGGCCGGCGTGCAGGGTGATGTCGATGCCCTCGGCCGCGCGGAACGGCCGCCCGAACAGGCCGCGGCCGCGGTGGTCGACGGCGAGGCCGACCGCCTCCAGCACCGGCGCGGCGCCGTGCCGCGGTGACGGGGACGCCGGGCGGGCGGTGAGGCCGCGGCGCGCCCCCACCAGCTCCGCCGTGTAGGGGTGGCGGGGACGGCGCAGCAGCGCGCCGGCCGGACCCTGTTCGACGATCCGGCCGCGGCGCATCACCGCCACCGTGTCGGCCACCGCCGACACCACCCCGAGGTCGTGGGAGATGAACAGCATGGCCATGCGCCGCCGCTCGCGGATGGCGCCCAGCAGGTCGAGGATCTGGCGCTGCACCGTGGCGTCCAGGGCGGTCGTCGGCTCGTCGGCGATCAGCAGGTCCGGGTCGCCGGCCAGCGCCATGGCGATCATCGCGCGCTGCTGCTGGCCGCCCGACAGCTCATGGGGATGGCTGGACAGGCGCCGGCGGGCGTCGGCGATGCCCACCTCGTCGAGCAGCGCCGCCACCCGCTCCGCCATCGGCCGGTCCGACGCCGGACGGTGGCGGCGCAGCGTCTCGGCGATCTGCCGGCCGACCGTCATGTAGGGGTTGAGGCAGGCCATGGGGTCCTGGAACACGATGGCCATGCGGCGGCCGCGCACGGCGCGCAGGGCGCGCTCGCCGCCGGCCAGCAGGTCGCTGCCGTCGAGCCGGACGGCCGCCCCCGGGGCGACCCGGGCGGCGGGCGGCAGAAGCCCCATGACGGCCAGCGCGGTCAGCGACTTGCCGCTGCCCGATTCGCCCACCACCCCCAGCGCGCAGCCGCGCTCCAGGGTGAAGGAGATCCCGTTCACCGCCGGCTCGCCGGCTCCGGGAAAGGTGACGGTCAGATCGTCCACGCGCAGCAGCGGCGGATGGGGAGCCCGGGTCATCGCTGGAGCCTCGGATCAAGGACGCGTTGCAGGAGGTCGGTCGCCAGGTTGATCAGCACCACCGCCACCGCCAGGAACAGGATGGTCGCCTGGATCAGCGGGTAGTCGCGGCCGTGGATGGCGGTCAGCGCCAGGCTGCCGATGCCGGGCAGGCCGAACAGCACCTCCATGGTCAGGGTGCCGCCGATCAGCCCGGCCAGGATCAGGCCGGACAGGGCCAGCACCACCGGCAGGGCCGCCGGCAGCACGTGGAACAGGACGACGCGCAGGGGGTGCAGCCCCTTGGCGCGGGCGGTGCGCACGTGGGCGGCGGTGGCCGCCTCGCGCAGCTCCTCGTGCAGGGGCTTGACGAGCTGGCCGGCGATGTCCAGCCCGACCACCGCGACGGGGATCACCAGGTTGCCCAGCACCGGCATCCAGCGCAGCCAGATGCAGAACACCAGGATGCCCAGCACCCCGACGCAGAAGGTCGGCACGGCGATGGACCATACGTTGATGGCGTTGACCAGAGCGGCCAGCCGCGACTGCGGCCACAGCGCCGCGCCGACGGCCACCGCCAGGGCCAGGGTGAGGCCGACGGCGAAGCTGAGCGCCGTCAGCAGCAGCGTGGTCGGCAGGGCGTGCAGGATCAGGTCGATCACCGGCGTGCGGAAGCGCAGCGACAGGCCGAGGTCGCCGTCCAGCGCCCGCGCGATCCACGCGGCGAACTGCTCGGCCGGTGCGGCGTCCAGCCCGTGGTGACGGCGCAGATCGGCCTGCTGGGCGTCGGTCAGGTCCCCCTGCACCGCCAGCACGTCCACCACGTCGCCCGGAACGACCCGGACCAGCACGAACACCAGCACCGTGATGCCGGCCACCAGCAACGCTGCCCGCAGGACCGGTGCCAGGAGGGAGAGCAGCCGGCTCATGACCCGCCTCCCGGCGCGCCGCGGCGCAGCGGGTCCAGGTGGCGGCGCAGCCGGTCGCCCAGCACCGACAGGGCCAGCGTCAGCAGGGCCAGCAGGATCACCGGCGCCAGCACGGCGTGGGGGGCGCGCTCCACGAAGCGGCTGGCATCGGAGATCATGCGGCCCCATGTCGCCGCCTCCGGCGACACGCCGAGGCCGAGGAAGCTCAGCACCGATTCGGTGACGATGCAGCGGGGCAGCACGATGGCCGCCTGGGTGACCAGGGCGCCGGCGATGTTGGGCAGCACGTGCCGCCACAGGATGCGCAGGCGCGACGCGCCGAAGACGGTGGCGGCGGCCACGTAATCGGCCGCCATCTCGCGGTGCCAGACGGCGCGGGCGACGTAGGCGAAGACGGGTGCGAAGGCGATGCCCAGCGCCACCGTCACCGAGCCCGCCGACGGTCCCAGCGCCACGATCAGCAGCAGCGCCAGCAGGATGCCCGGCATGGTGCGCACCAGGTCCACCGCCCCGAACACCAGCAGCGGCAACGGCCCGCCCGCCGCCAGCGCCAGCAGGGAGGCGCCGGCCCCCAGCGCCAGGGCCAGCAGCAGGCCGCCGGCCCCCACCGCCAGGGTCAGCCGGGCCCCCTCGGCCAGGCGGGCGGCCACGTCGCGGCCCAGATTGTCGGTGCCCAGCCAGTGCTGCGCGTCCGGCGCGCGGTTGAGGTGCAGCAGGTTCTGGGCCAGCGGGTCCTGGCCGATCACCGCCGGGCCGACGACGGCCAGCACCAGCACCAGGGCGACGACGGCGACCGCCGCCGCCGCCGGTCCCCCGGCGACCGGCCCGCGGCGGATGCGCGGGCCGGACACCGGGGTTTCGGGTGTGATGGCGGTCATCGGGCCGGGGCGAGCCAGACCTCGCCCACGCCGCCGGTCGCCCAGTGGGAGGCCCAGGTGAAGCCGGGCTCCCAGCCGCGGACCTCGGCGCGGTTGGCGATGGTGTTGGTGGCGTGGCCGAGGACCACGGTGTAGTAGCCGTCGATCACCCGCTGCCACGCCTCGGAATAGTGCGCCTTGCGCCTGGCCTGGTCGGGCTCGGCGACGGCGGCCCGGACGGCGGCGTCGAACGCCGGGTCCTGCACGCCGCCCCACAGCACCGGGTTGGGGCCGTCGCTCATCAGGCGGACGTAGCGCAGGAACACGTCGGCGCGCGGCCCGCTGGCCATGGGCGCCAGGTCCCAGTCGTATTGGCCGAGCCGCTTCTGGGCACCGACGTCGTCCAGCGCCACATGGTTCACCTTGAAGCCCAGTTGCTTGACCATCTGGACGGCAACCTGGGAGTAGGCGTCCTGCCAGGACACGACCTCCAGCGTGTGCTTCGCCGGGTCGACGCCCTCGGCGGCCAGGATGGCGCGCGCCTTGTCCGGGTCGGGGGCGGCGTGGCGGTCGGCGGCGTGCTGCGCCGCGTCGAAATAGACGTTGCCGGGGGCCACCATCTGGTTGGTGACGACCCCGTCCTCACCGGCGATGAAGCCCATGAACGCCCGCTTGTCCAGGGCGTGGGCGATCGCCTCGCGCACGCGGACATTGTCCAGGGGCGGCCGCGGGGCACGGTTGTTGAAGGACACGAAGTACCAGGTGCTGTCCTTCAGCGACTTCACCGTGATGGCCTTGTCGGCGCGCAGCTCCGGCAGGGTGTCGCGGCCCACCGACGCGATGTGCAGGTCGCCCGAGCGCAGCGCCAGGCTGCGGTCGTCGGAATCGCGCAGGTCGAACTCGACCGCGTCCAGGTAGGGGCGGCCGGTCTTCCAGTAATCGCGGAAGGCCGGGGCGGTCAGCTTCACGTTGGGCACCCAGGTCCCGAAGGTGAAGGGCCCGGTGCCGATCGGCCGGGTGATGGTCTCGTCCCAGCCGGGCGAGGCCGGGGAGAGGATCCACAGCTCCGAGATCAGGCTCAGGAAGGGGGCGTAGGGTTCGCTCATGCGCACCACGAAGGTGCGGTCGTCGGGCGCCTCCATGGAGTCGACCAGCTTCATGGCGCTGGCCAGCCAGCCGCCCTTGACGGTCCGGCGCACGCGCTCGAAGTTGGCCAGCACGTCCGCCGCGGTCAGGATGCGGCCGTTGTGGAAGCGCACGCCCTCGCGGATGCGGAAGCGGTAGGTCCGGCCGTCGGGCGACACTTCGAACGATTCGGCCAGGAAGGGTTCGACGCCGCCGTCCAGGCCGATGCCGGTCAGCGCCTCTACATAAGCCTGCTGCACGGCGATGCTGCCGGTGTGGCGGTGGGGATCGGCGGTGTCGAGGCCGAGGGTGGCGTATTTCAGCACGCCGCCGCGCACCGGGGTATCGTCAGCCCGCACGGCGGCGGCGGGCAGGGTGGCCAGCAGGGCAAGCGCGACGCCGCCGGCCAGCGCGGCGCGGCGGGGCAGGGCGGGAAGGAAGGGCAGTCGGGACAAGGGGGACACTCCTCTGGTCAGGGGGGCTCCGGTCAGGGATCGCGGGCGAGCTGGAGAGGGCCGCCGTCCATGCCGTCGGCGGCGAGGCCGAGGTGCCGCAGCACCGTCGGCGCGAAATCGATGAGGGAGGCGGGGCCGGGGCTGCGCGTGCCGGCCGGGAAGCCCGGCCCGCGGATCATCAGGAAGGGCATCCGCTCGTACCGGCCGAGGCCGCCGTGCTGGCCGCAGCCGATGGCGACGGCCTTGCCCGGTCCCGCCGCCGCCGCGAAGGACCGGCCGGGAACACCGTGGGCGTTGGGCGCGTCGTCGTCGCGCAAGGACAGGGCGACGGCGAGGGGACCGCCGGGCGAGAGGCCCAGCGACCGCAGCTCCTCGCCCTCCGCCACGCGGCCGGCCCACGGCCGGTCGCGCAGGAAGCCGGCGATCGCCGGCGCGCGGGCGGCGGCGGCGGGATGCAGATAGATCAGCGCCGCCGTGCCGTTGGGCGCCACCACCACGTCGTCGGACTCCGGAGCGTCCTTGAGGCCGGCGTCGACCAGTGCGCCGGCCACGTCCACCACCGCCTCCACCGTCTGGTGGCCGTGGTCGGACGCGACGATCAGCAGCACCTCGTCGCCGTTCTCCTCCAGCCGCCGGCAGGTCGCGGCCACCCGGCGGGCACAGAGGTCCGCCGCCGCGACGGCCTCGACCGCCGCAGGGGAGCCCGGCGGGTTGGCGTGCAGGCCGGTGTCGGGGCTGCCGCACCACAGCACGGCGAGGGCCGGCCGGCGGTGCAGCAGCACCTCGTCGCAGAACCGTTCCGTCATCGCCCGGTCCCCTTCGATGCCGGGGCCGACCGCCAGGGCGTCGCCGGCCGGAACGGGGATGCCGCCGGGGCCGGCCGACAGGGCGCGGTGGTAGACGAAGCCGTGGCCGTCCGGGTCCAGGGCGAAGGCCGCCCCCGGCGAGACGTTGGAGAAGACGATCGAGCCGCCGTGCCCTGCCACCCGTTCGGCCAGCGTCGGGACGTCCATGGCGCGCCCGGTGACGGCGCGGCGGTGGGCGAAGAAGCCCGGCGGACCGACGTCGCGCAGGACGGGGCGGCCGTCTTCCATCAGCGCCAGGGTGTTGCCCTCGATGCCGTGGCGGCCGGGCCGGCAGCCGGTGGCGATGCTGGCCGAGGCGACCCGCGTGCAGGACGGGAAGACGGTGGCGCTGTCGGGGAAGACGCAGGCGTCGGCGGCCAGGGCGTGCAGCTCCGGCGTCAGGTCCGGCCGGACGAAGTCGCGGCGCAGGCCGTCGAGCATGACGATGACGGCGCGGCGGGCCATGTCACACCACCCCGTTGAGCGCGAAGTCGAAGATGTCGCGGTTGCGCAGCCGCTCCGCCGCCCGCTCCCGGTGGGCGGGGGAGAGGGGGTGCGAGAGGATGAAGGGCACCGGCTGCTCGCCGAGCCCGCCGTGGGAGCGCAGCCGCTTCCCCGCCAGGGCGGAGAGGTCGTGCTCCGCCCGGCGCGCGCCGATCACCCAGTCCTTGCCGGCGACGGCGACGAAATCCCCTTCGCGATCCGCGGGCAGCTCGAAGCGGGCGCACGCCTCGGCCCGGTCCATGACCGCCTCCACGCCCGGCAGGCCGGCCACGAAGCGCAGCACCGCGCCGAGCGTGTCGGGCCGGCGCAGATAGGCGCGCACGAACGCGCCCAGCGCCCCGTGGTGGCGCACGAAGGGATCGGTGATCGGGCAGATGACGCGGACCGCATCGGCCCCGAACCGCTCGTTCACAGCGTCCTCCAGATAGAGGACGTTGGGCGTGCCGTCCGGTGCGGCCTTGTCCGACATGCCGTGATCGGCGGTCAGCGCCACCACCGCGCCGAGCGCCGCCAGCCGGGCCAGCCGGGCGTCGAGGGCGGCGTAGAAACGGTCGGCCTCCGGTTCGCCCGGCGCGTGCTTGTGCTGCACGTAGTCGGACAGGGACAGGTAGAGCAGTCGGGCGCGGCCGGTTTCCAGCAGGCGGATGCCGGCGTCCATCACGTAGAGCGACAGGTCGGCCGAGTAGGGATCGGGGGCGGGGCGGCCGACCAGCCCGGCGAGATCGGCGATGCCGTTCTCCGCGACGGTGGCGTCGTCCGCCCGTTCGGAGGAGAAGCAGATCCCCTCCAGCCCATGGCCGAGGGCGCGGCGCAGCTTGTCCTTGGCGGTGACCACCGCGGTGGCGACGCCGGCGCGGGAGAGCAGGCCGGGGATGGTGGGGGAGCGCAGCAGGGAGGCGTCGGTGACCATCACCTCCCGTCCCGTGTCGCGGTCGAGGTAGTAGTTGCCGGAAATGCCGTGCACCGCCGGCGGCGCGCCGGTCACGATCGACATGTTGTTGGGGTTCGTGAAGGTGGGCATGGCGGCGTCCGCCACGGCGGCGAAGCCGTCGTCCATGAACCGGGCCAGCGTCGGCGTCACCCCGTTCGCGATGGCGTGCCGGATGTAGTCCGGGTCGCAGCCGTCCGCGCAGATCACCACCGTCGGTCGGCGCGGGGCGCGGTAGGTCCGTCCGTGAAGCTCGACTTCGATCGCACTGGGCATACAAAGAGTCCTTAATGGTTGTGCAAACGCCGGTTCTTCCCCTGTAAACCCTCTCGAAATTGCCGAAGGTCAGGAGAATATCGCGCAAAAAACAGAACCGTTGACCACGACAAAACAAAACCGTCACACAAGTTTCATTCAGATGAAACACTGTATTGCTGTCGTTTATTGAGGCAGACGTTAACAGCATGAGTTTGCTGCGGGCAAATCACTTTAATTGACGGGCGATGTGAGGTAACCTCACGGCATGCGCCGACGTCTTCCCTCGCTCCGATCCCTGCTGGCCTTCGAGGCCGTGATCCGCTGCGGCGGCGTCTCCGCCGCGGCGGAGGACCTGGGGGTGACCCACGGTGCCGTCAGCAAGCAGATCGCCGGGCTGGAGGAATGGTTCGGGCGGCCGCTGCTCGACCGTGGCGGTGCCCGGCCGGTGCCGGTCGCCGACGCTGCGGAGTTCGCCCGCACGCTCGGCGCCTGTTTCGACGAGATCGCCCGCGGCGCGCGCCGGCTGTCCGCCGACGGGCCGGCGCGGCTTCTGGTGCTGGCGCCCGCCACCGTCGCCCTGCGCTGGCTGGTGCCCCGCCTGTCGCGCTTCCGCACGCTCCACCCGGACGTGGAGGTCTGCGTGCAGACCACCCACACCACCGACGACTGGCGGGCCTTCCCCGCCGACCTGGTGATCCGCCGCGGCATGGAGGCGGTCCCCGGCTGGACGGCCGTGCCGTTCCTGGACGAGAGCATCACCCTGGTGGGCGCGCCGGAGCCGGTGCGGCACCTGGCCGGCGATCCCGAGGCGGTGCCGGACAGCGTCCTGTTGAGCAGCGCCTCGCGCCCCATGGAGCTGGAACGCTGGCTGGAGGCGGCCGGACTGGGCCGCCGGCCGGTGCCGCGGCGCATGGTGTCGAACCACTTCTACGTCGCCCTGGAGGCGGCGCTGAACGGCATGGGGCTGATCGCCGCCCCGGTCCCCGTGGTGGCCGGCGAGATCGCGGCCGGGCGTCTGGCCGTTCCCTTCCCCCACATCCGGGTGCCGGGACCGACCGTGGTCGCGCTCTACGACCCCGCCGGCGGCGCCGCGGAACACGCCGCGGTCTTTGCGCAGTGGCTGTGCGCCGAGGGACGGGGTGCGGCCGACGGGGCGTGACCACCGGCGGGGCCGGCTGCCCCGCCGGTGGGGCGGCTGAAAAGATGATTGCGTTCGAACGATGGCTGTGGATGGCTCGGCGGGTGAACCGTTCCGGAGTCCACCGATGTCATTTGAGATCTGGCTTGCCTTCGCCGCCGCCTCGGCGGTCCTCCTGGCCCTTCCCGGCCCGACCGTCCTGCTGGTCGTGTCCTACTCGCTGAGCCACGGCCGCCGCGCCATGCTGGCGACGGTGGCCGGGGTGGCGCTGGGCGACTTCACCGCCATGACCCTGTCCATGCTGGGGCTGGGCGCCCTGCTGGCGGCGTCGGCGACGCTGTTCACCGCGGTGAAATGGGCGGGGGCCGCGTACCTCGTCTATCTCGGCATCATGCTGTGGCGGGCGCCGGTGCCGGACGCGGACGCCGTCGCAGAGGCGCCGTCGATGCGGCCCTGGCGCATGCTGGTCCACATGTGGATGGTGACGACGCTGAACCCCAAGAGTCTGGTGTTCTTCGTGGCCTTCCTGCCGCAGTTCGTCGATCCCGGACGGCCGTTCCGCGACCAGATCCTGGTCATGGGGGCGACGTTCGTGGCCATGGCGGCGGCCAACGCCGCGTTGTACGGCCTGCTGGCGTCCAGGGTGCGGGGGGCGCTGAGGCGGCCGACGGTGCGCCGCACCGTCAACCGGGTGGGCGGCACCGCCCTGGTGTCCGCCGGGGCGCTGACGGCGTCGTAGGCGCCGCTCACCCCCGCCCGGCGATCAGGCTCTCGGCGGCGGCGCGGGCCTCGGCGGTGACGGTGGCGCCCGACAGCATGCGGGCGATCTCCTCGCGGCGTTCGTCGCCGTCCAGCACGGCGACGCCGGTGGTCACATGCTCGCCCTTCACCGCCTTCTGCACCTTCAGGTGCGTGGCGCCGCGGGCCGCCACCTGCGGGCTGTGGGTGACCACCAGCACTTGCAGCGTCTGGCCCAGCTTGGCCAGGCGCTCGCCCACCGCGGCGGCGACGGCGCCGCCGATGCCGGTGTCCACCTCGTCGAACACCAGCGTCCCCACGGTGCCCGTCTGGGCCAGCACCACCTTCAGCGCCAGCATGAAGCGCGCCAGCTCACCGCCGGACGCGATCTTGTTGATGGGGCCGGGCGGGGCGCCGGGATTGGTGGCAACCTGGAAGGCGACCCGGTCGATGCCGCCGGGGCCCCAGTCGGCCTCGTCCAGCGCCTCCACCAGGGTGCGGAAGCGGGCCTTGTCCAGCTTGAGGGGCGGCAGTTCCGCCGCCACCGCCTTGTCCAGCCGTCCCGCCGCCTTGCGCCGCTCGGCGCTCAGGGACTCGGCCGCCTTCACGTAGTCGGCGCGCGCCGTCTCCGCCTCGCGGGCCAGTCGGGTCAGCAGGTCCCCCTGGTCCTCGATCAGCAGCAGGCGCCGCGCGAAGTCGTCGCGCAGGGCGGCCAGCGCGTCCACCTCGACCGCGTGCTTGCGGGCGGCGGCGCGCAGGGCGAACAGCCGCTCCTCCAGCTTCTCCAGGGCGCCGGGGTCCATGTCCACGTCGGCGGAGGCGGCCTGCAGCGCGCTCGACGCCTCGGCGGCTTCGGCGGCGGCGCGGTCCAGCGCGGCGATCACCGGGTCGAGACGGCCGGCGGCCTTGTCGGCGATGCGCGACAGGGTGCGGGTAGCGGCGGCCAGCAGGCGTTCCGCCCCGCGCTCCCCGGCCAGCTCGGCGAAGGCCTGGTTCATCGCCTCGACCACCTTCTCGCGGTGCATCAGCACGGCGCGGGTCTCGGCCAGGTCCTCCTCCTCGCCGGGCTTGGGGGCGAGGGCGTCCAGCTCGGCCACGGCGTGGCGCAGGTATTCCTCTTCGGCGCGGGCGCGGGCGATCTCGGCGGCGGCGTTGGCGCGGGCGTCCTCCACCTGGCGCCACGCCCGGTGGGCGGCGGCGACCCGGGCGGCCCGGCTGTCCAGGCCGGCGTAGGCGTCGAGGACGCCGCGGTGGGTCTGCGGGTTGAGCAGGCCGTGGGTGTCGAACTGGCCGTGCACCTCCACCAGCTCCTCGCCCAGCCGCTTCAGCAGGGCGACGCCCACCGCCTGGTCGTTGACCCAGGCGCGGCTGCGGCCGTCGGCGCTGACGGTGCGGCGCACCACCAGGCGCTCCTCCGCCTCCAGCCCCTGCTCGCGCAGGATGTCCAGGGCGGGGTGGTCGCCGGACAGGTCGAACTCGGCGGTGACGGTGGCCTGGTCGGCGCCGCGGCGGACCAGGCCGGAGTCGGCGCGCGCGCCCAGGGCCAGACCCAGCGCGTCGAGCAGGATCGACTTGCCGGCACCGGTCTCGCCGGTCAGCACGCCCAGGCCCGGCCGCAGGTTGAGGGCCAGCCGCTCGATCAGGACGACGTCGCGGATCGACAGGGCGGCGAGGGTCGAGCGCCCTAGAACAGGGAGTTCCAGGCTCTGCTGATCCACGAGCGTTCGTTCCTCTCGGGGCGGATGTTCGCGTCGACCAGAAGCGCGTAGCTGTCGATGTACCATTCGCTGCCGGGGAAGTTGTGGCCCAGCACGGCGGCGGCGGTCTTCGCCTCGTCCACCACGCCGAGCGTCAGGTAGCACTCGACGAGGCGGTGCAGCGCCTCGGGCACGTGGGAGGTGGTCTGGAACTGCTCCACCACCACGCGGAACCGGCCGATGGCGGCGGTGTACTGACCCTGGCGCAGGTAGAAGCGCCCGACCTCCATCTCCTTGCCGGCGAGGTGGTCGTTGGTCAGATCGATCTTCAGGCGGGCGTCGCGGGCGTAATCGGTGTTGGGGAAGCGGCGCACCACCTCCGCCAGGGCGTTCAGGGCCGCCTGGGTCATGCGCTGGTCGCGGCGCACGTCGGTGATCTGCTCATAATAGCTGATCGCCCGCAGATAATAGGCGTAGGCCACGTCGGGGTTGCCGGGGTGGAGCTGGATGAAGCGGTCCGCCGCCAGGATGGCGTCGTCGTACTTCAGGTCCTCGTAATGGGCATAGGCCGCGCGAAGCTGGGCGCGGGTGGCCCAGGTCGAATAGGGGTGCTGGCGCTCCACCTCGTCGAACAGCTTGGCGGCGTTGTTGTAACGGCCGGCCTGCATGGCCGCCTCCGCCTCCTCGAAGATCGTTTCGGCCGGGCGCTCGACATACTCCGGCTCGTCCGGAGTGCTGGAGCACGCGCCCAGGGACAGCGCGACCAGGATCGCCGCGATCGGCGTGCGGAAGGAGGGAAGGCGCATCGGTCTCATGAGGCTCGGGGACGGTGGCCCTATATAGCACGGGCGCAAGGCCGCGCCGCAAGGAGGATGAGCGAGCCGGGGCCGCTCACCGCGCCAGGTGCCGTTCCCATTCGCCGGCGCGCACGCTCCAGGTGCCGGTGGCGTTGACGTGGCGGACCTGGCGGCGCAGCCGGTCCTCGAAGGCGGGCGCCTCCGCCTGCAAGCGGGGCAGCAGCCAGGCGAGCATCTGCACGAAGTCGCCGGCGAAGGTGCCGGGGTCGTCGTCGGGCGGGATGGTGACGCCGAATCCGGCCAGGGTCTCCGGCAGGGCGGCGCGGGCGCAGGTGGCGATCAGGCAGCCCGCCGCCATCGCCTCCATCACCGCGATGCAGGACGTCTCCTCGAAGCTGTTGGGGTAGGCGAGGCAGGAGACGGAGCGCAGGGCCCGCGCCAACTCCGGCTGCGGCACCGCCCCGACATACTCCACCCCCTCCAGCGACCGCGCCCGGTCGTAGAGGGAGGTGAAGGGATCGGCTTCCGGGGCCGTGCCGTCGTAGACCGCCATGGACGAGAAGACCCGGAGGCGCACGCCCGGCACCAGCGGGCGCAGGTGGGGGAACCCGGCCAGCAGCAGGTTCAGCCCGCGGTAGGGGGTGCTGGTGTAGGCCAGCACCGGCGGCCGGGGCCGGCCGGCCAGCACCGGTTCGTCCTCGGGGATCAGGGCCTCGAAGGCGGGGGCGATGGCGTTGCGCAGCACCGCCGTGCGCCCGGCGTCGAGGCCGAAGGCGGCGTGGAACCTGCCCCGCTGCCAGTCGCTGACCAGGGCCACGGAATCGAACAGGCCGCGCACGGCGGGGTCGGCCAGGGGCGCCACCGCCGGCTGGTCGTGGGCGTGGCCGGTCCACAGCACCAGCCGCGCCGGCGGCGGTGCCGCCTCGCGCAGGAAGGCGGCGACGGTGGCGGTGCAGCCCCCCACGACAATGGCGGCGTCGGTCCCGGTCAGGGCGGCGCGGCATGCTTCCCCCGTGGCCGGCTGCACGGCGACACCGCGCACCGTGACGGGCGGGGCGTCGCCGGTCAGCAGCGACACCCCGTGGCCGCGGCGGGCCAGCGCCTCCGCCAGGTAGCAGGCCGCCGACTGCATGCCGCCCAGCGGCCGCTCATAGGGCGTGTCGGGGGTGTAGGTCCACCCCGCGAAGTCCAGGAACGCCAGGCGCATGCGCGCATCCCCCATGGGTCAGGGCAGGACCTTGCCGGGGTTCATCAGGCCCTTGGGGTCGAGCGCGGCCTTGACGGCGCGCATCAGGTCCAGCTCCACCGCGGACTTGATGGCGGGCATCTCGTCCTTCTTGAAGCGGCCCACCCCGTGTTCGGCCGAGATGGAGCCGTTGAGGTCGAGCACGATGGCGTTGACCACGTGGCAGATGTCGTCCCAGCGGGCGAGATAGGCGGCGGTGTCGGCACCCTCCGGCTGGCTGAGGTTGAAGTGGATGTTGCCGTCGCCCACGTGGCCGAACGGGGTGGGGCGGATGCCGGGGCAGGCGGCGGCCACCGCGGCCTCCGCCCGCTCGATGAACTCGGCGACGCGCGACACGGGGATCGACACGTCGTTCTTGATGGAGCCGCCCTCGTGCTTCTGCGCCTCGACGATCGCCTCGCGGATGAACCAGAGCTGCTTGGCCTGGGACTGCGACGCGGCCAGGGTGGCGTCGGTGGCCAGCCCCTCCTCGAAGGCGGCGCCCAGCGCCTCCTCCAGCCCTTCGCGGAAGGCGTCGCTCTGCCGGCCGGCGGTCAGCTCGGTCAGCACGTACCAGGGCGACGGCTCGGCCAGCGGGTCGATGGTGCCCGCCACGTGGCGCAGCGCGAACTCCAGGCAGCGGCGCGACATCAGCTCGAACGCGGTGACGGAATCGCCGGTCGCCTCGCGCAGCCGGGCGAGCAGGGCGATGGCCGCCGCCGGGTCGGGCACGGCGACGAAGGCGGTCTCGGTCTGGCGCGGCCGCGGGAACAGCTTCAGCACCGCGCCGGTGACGATGCCCAGCGTGCCCTCGGCGCCGATGAACAGGTCCTTCAGGTCATAGCCGGTGTTGTCCTTGCGCAGGCGGCGCAGGCCGTCCCACACCCGCCCGTCGGGCAGCACCACCTCCAGCCCCAGCACCAGGTCGCGGGTGTTGCCGTAGCGCAGCGTCATGGTGCCGCCGGCGTTGGTGGAGAGCAGCCCGCCGATCTGCGCCGTGCCTTCCGCCCCGAGGCTGAGCGGGAACAGGCGGTCCGCCCCGGCCGCCGCCTCCTGCACCGCGGTCAGCACCACCCCGGCGTCCACCGTCATGGTGTAGTTCAGCGGGTCGAGGTCGCGGATGCGGTTCATGCGCGACAGGCTGAGGACGATCTCGCGCCCCTCTTCGTAGGGGATGGAGCCGCCGACCAGGCTCGTGTTGCCGCCCTGGGGCACGACGGGGACGCCGGCCCCGGCGCAGGCGGCCACCACCGCCGCCACCTCCGCGGTGGTGGCGGGGCGCACCACCGCCGGGCTGTTGCCGCGGAACCGCCCGCGCCACTCCGCCAGATAGGGCGCCTTGTCGTCCGCGGCAGTCAGGATGCCGCCGGGGCCGACGATGGAGCGGATGCGGTCGAGGAGGGCGTCGGTGGCAGAGGTCATGGCGCGGGGTCCGGTGGGGCTGTCCTGTGTACGGATGCCCGGTTTACCCGCAAACGCGGGCCGGGGGGAGGGGGAAAGTCGTCGGGTCGATGCGAACGGCACCCGCTCAAATCCGTCGGCGCCACGGTCTCATCCCGAGGCGGCGCTTGCGGAGGCCGACCTCAGGGCCGCGGCGCCGCTGCCCGCCGCAGGCGGTCGTTGATGGCCAGGCCGAGGCCGGTGTCGGGGATGGGGACGACGGCGATGGCGCGGATGCCCGGACGGTCCAGGGCGCGCAGATGGGCGAACAGGTTGGCCGCCGCCTCGTCCAGGCTGCCGTCGGGCGACAGGTTGAGGCGCACCGCGCCGCCCCGCACGAACCCGTCGGGGCCGAAGGTCAGCAGCGCCTCGTCCGGGTCGGCCCCCGTGGCCTCCAGCCGCACCGCGGCGCGCGGGGCGTAGTGGCTGGCGAGCTGCCCGGGGGCGGTCGGGGCTTCGGCGTTGCCGGCGCCGACGCTGACGGGGCCGATCAGCCGCTCGACGTCCTCGCGCAGCACGGCGCCGGGGCGCAGCAACACCGCCGCCGGTCCGGACAGGTCGAGCACGGTGGATTCCACCCCCACCGGGCAGCGCCCGCCGGCCAGCACCAGGCGCACCCGGTCGCCCAGGCTGTCCACCACGTGCATCGGCGTGGTCGGGCTGACCGAGCCGGAGCGGTTGGCGCTGGGGGCGGCGACCGGGCGGCCGGCGGCGCGCAGCAGGGCCTGCGCCACGGGGTGGCCGGGCACCCGCACCGCCACCGTGTCCAGCCCGGCCGACACCAGCAGCGACAGGCCGCTGTCGGGCCGGCGCGGCAGCACCAGCGTCAGCGGGCCGGGCCAGGCGTGCTCGCCCAGGGTGCGGGCGCGCTCGTCGAACACCGCCAGCCGCTCCGCCGCGGCCAGATCGGAGACGTGCACGATCAGCGGGTTGAAGTGCGGCCGGCCCTTGGCGGCGAAGATGGCGGCGACGGCGCGGTCGTCGGTGGCGTCGGCGCCCAGGCCGTACACGGTTTCGGTGGGAAAGGCCACCAGCGCGCCGTCGCGCAGCAGGGCGCCGGCGCGGGCCAGGGTGTCGGGCGTGGGCGGGGCGACGTCCGGGCGGTGTTCGGTCACGGTGCGGGCGATCCGGCAGCAGGAAACGGAAAAAACGAACGGGTGAAGGGCGCGGTTGCGCCGTCCCGCCCCAAGGCTTAAGACGGCGGGGCGGGTGCTGCAACAAATTGATGGGTGGCGGGATGGCGGGCAAGGTCTTCACCGTGGCGCAGCAGAAGGGCGGTGCCGGCAAGACGACGCTGGCGGCCCACCTGGCCATCGCCTGGACACAGCTCGGCCACAGCGTCGCCACCGTGGACATCGACCCCCAGGGCAGCCTGACCCGCTGGTTCCAGGTGCGCCGGGACGCCACCGGCGGCGAGCCGGGCTTCCACCACGTCCAGCTCGCCGGCTGGCGCACACAGGGGGAGGTGGAGCGGCTGGCCCGCGACCACGACGTGGTCGTCATCGACAGCCCGCCCCACGCCCAGACCGAGGCGCGCATCGCCGTGCGCGCCGGCACCCTGGTGATCGCGCCGGTGCAGCCCAGCCCCATGGACCTGTGGGCGGTCCACCCCACCCTGGACCTGGCGCGCCAGGAGAAGCGCCGGCTGCTGCTGGTGCTCAACCGCGTGCCGCCGCGCGCCCGCATCGCTGACGAGCTGGTGGCGCAGGTTCGCGCCCTGGTCGCTCCGCCCGACGTGGAACTGGCCGAGGCGCAGGTGGGCAACCGCACCGCCTACGCCGGCACGCTGATGACCGGCCTGTCGGTGACCGAGGCCGCCCGCCGCACCCAGGCGGCGGCGGAGATGCAGGCGCTGGCGCAAGAGATCCTCGACCGGGCGGGCTGAGCCATGGCGGACCGGCACGTCGTCCTCGGCGCCGGCCGCAGCGCCGGCCTGGCCCTGGTGGCCGAACTGGCCGGGCGCGGGCTGCCCGTCCGCGCCGTCACCCGCGACGGCCGCGCCCTGCCGGGGGTGGCGGGGGAGGCGGCGGTGGAGCGGGTGGCGGCCGACGTCGCCGACCCGGAGGCGGCGCGCCGCGCCTGCGCCGGTGCCGCCGTGGTGTACGCCTGCGCCGGCGTCCCCTACCCGCAGTGGGAGGAGATGCTGCCACGCCTCGTCGAGGGCGCCCTGGCGGGGGCCGCGGCGGCGAGGGCGCGGCTGGTCTTTTTCGACAACCTCTACATGTACGGCCCGCCCGCCGGCCCGATGACCGAGGAGACGCCGCGCCGTCCCCAGGGCCCCAAGGGTCACCTGCGGGCCCGGCTGGAGGAGGTGCTGCTCGACGCGCACGCCCGCGGCCGGGTGCCGGTCGCCATCGGCCGCGCCGGCGACCTCTACGGCCCTGCCGCCAATTCGGTCACCGGCCCCCTGGTGTTCGAACCGGTGGTCGAGGGGCGGACGGCGCGCTGGCCGGGGTCGCTGGACGCGCCGCACACCCTGACCTTCGTGGAGGACGCCGCCCGCGGCCTGGCGCAACTGGGCATCCAGGACATGGCGTACGGCGCGATCTGGCACCTTCCCTCGGGGCCGCCGGTGACGGGGCGGGAGTTCATCCGGGCGGTGTGCGCGGAAGCCGCCACCAGTGTGCGGGTGAGCGTCCTGCGCGGCTGGATGCTGGCGCTGGCCGGGCTGGTCAACCCGATGGCGCGGGAGATGCGCGAACTGCTCTACCAGTTCGAAGCCCCCTTCGTGATGGACTCCGCCAAGTTCGAACGGACCTTCGGCGGGCGCGTGACGCCCTTGTCGGAGGGCATCCGGCGCACCCTGGACTGGTACCGCGCCCGCGACTGACACCAACGGCACCTGAAGGGTGCCGTTGGTGTCACCCTCGCGATCAGTGCCAGGGCATTGATCTGCCGGGTTTGACGGCCGGAAAATAATGGAAGTGGTCATTTTCCGGCCGTATGACGCCTGCGCTTTTCACGGGCCAGCAATGGCACGGCCGCGTGGCGGCGGCGGTTGTTTGCGCCGGCCGTGGGCGTAGCATGGATCCATAGCCTCCGTCCTTCCGTGAAGAGGAGGGGACCATGCGGATCACACCGTTCTCCCTGCTCCTGGCCGGCGCGCTGCTTCTGGTGCCGGCGGGGGCCGCGGCGCAGTCCATGGCGCCGGGCTGGTATGTCACCGGTGCCGCCGGCGTCAACCAGCAGCCCGCCTACGACGTTGGCGGCGGCACCGCCTACGGCGAGGCCGAAAGCGACACCGGATGGGCCGTCTCGGGTGCGGTCGGCTACGCTCTGCGGCCGTGGCGCGCCGAGGTGGAGCTGTCGTTCCGCCGCAACGGCCTGGACACCGTCACCGTGGGCGGCCGGGAAACCGGCGGGCGCGGCGACCTGAATCAGACCGCGCTGATGGTCAACGGCTATTATGACGTGCCCACCGGCGGGCCGGTCGTCCCGTACGTCGGTCTGGGCGTGGGCGTCGTGCGGGTGCGCGCCGATGGCTGGGGCGTGCAGGACCCGGCGCGCGGCCTCACCGCCGTGTCCGACACCGCGACGCTGTTCGGCGGCCAGGCGATCGTCGGCGTCAGCTATGTCTTCAGCCCGGACGTGCGCCTGAACGTCGATTACCGCTACATGCGTACGGCGCAGGGCTCCTTCGACGGGCCGGGTGGCCGCGACGTGTCCTTCCATGTGGCCAACCACGCCCTGATGGTGGGGCTGAGCTACCGCTTCGCACCGTAACCCGGCGCCGCTCCCGACCCGGCCCCCGGCTCGGACCGGGGGCGGGTGAGGGGCCGTGTGCCTACAGCGCCTTCAGGGCCTTCAGCACGGCGTCCACATGGCCGGGAACCTTGACCTTGCGCCAGGCGGCGCGCACCACGCCGTCCCGGTCGATCAGGAAGGTGGCGCGGTCCATGCCCATGTACGTGCGGCCGTACATGCTCTTTTCCACCCACACCCCGTACGCCCCGGCGACCGTGGTCTCCGTGTCGCTGGCCAGGATGAAGGGCAGGTCGTACTTGGCCTTGAACTTGTCGTGGCTGGCGACGCCGTCCTTGGACACGCCGATCACCACGGCGTCGAGACCGGAGAAGTCGGGGAAGCTGTCGCGGAAGCCGCAGGCTTCCTTGGTGCAGCCGGAGGTGTCGTCCTTGGGATAGAAGTACAGCACCACCGGACGGCCCTTCAGGGCGGACAGGGTGACGCTGCCGCCGCCGTCGGTGGGCAGGGTGAAGTCGGGGGCGGGGGTTCCGGCGTCGACGGTCATGGCAGTTTGGGCTCTTCCTGGTTGGCGGGCGGGGTCAGCCGGGCCGCGGGCTGCTCGATCAGGGTACCGAAATGGGCGTAGGCCCGCGCGGCGACGTCCCGGAGTCTGGTGTCGAGGGCGGCGAAGTCAACCGGGGCGTCCTCATCGGGGAAGGCGGTTCGCGCCAGACCCTCGAACAGGCTCTGCGACACCTGACCGGGGTCGAGCACGCCCGTGGTGGTCAACCGCAGGAACCCCTGCACCCGTCGCCACAGCCGCAGCGCCGACAGCAGCTCCTCCGCCACGGCGGGGGCCAGGTGGCCGGCGTCGGCGGCGTTGCGGATGGCACCGGCGGTGTCGGCGGAGAGCACGCCGCGGTCGGCCGCGGCGTGGCGGAGCTGCAGGTACTGGGCGATGAACTCGATGTCGATCAGGCCGCCGCGGGCGTACTTGACGTCCCACGGATTGGCGGTGCCGAACTCCCGGTCGATGCGCCGGCGCATGTCGGCCACGTCCCACAGCAGCCGGTCGGGGTCGCGCGGGCGCACCAGGGCGTCGCAGATCGCCGCGCGCACCCGCTCCGCCAGGGCGTCGTCCCCGCCGATGACGCGGGCGCGGGTCAGCGCCATGTGCTCCCACGTCCACGCCCCCTCCGCCTGGTACTTCACGAAGGAGGCGAGGGAGGTGGCCAGCGGTCCGGCGTTGCCCGACGGGCGCAGGCGCATGTCCACCTCGTACAGGCGGCCGTCGGCCATGGGCGCGGTGATGGCGTTGGTCAGCCGCTGCGTCAGCTTGATGTAGTATTCCGCCGGGCTCAGCGGCTTGGCGCCGTCGGATGCCTTCGTCTCCGGCGGCGCTTCATAGACGACGATCAGGTCGATGTCGGAGGTGAGGGTGAGCTGGCGGCTGCCCAGCTTGCCCATGGCGACGATGACCCAGGCGGCACCCGGCAGGTGGCCGTGGCGGCGGGTGAAATCCTCCTCCACCCGCGCGGCGATGTCGCAGACGGCCACGTCGGCCAGGGCGGCCAGGAAGGGGCCGCAGCCGTCGCCGTCGGTGATGTTGCGCAGCATGTGCACGCCGGCGCGGAAGCGATGGTCGTTGGTCCAGCGCCGTGCCAGCGCCAGGGAATCCTCGAAGTCGCGGGCCGCCGCCATGACGCGGCCGTAATCCGCGGCGAGCGCTGCGCGGTCGGGCAGGGGGTCGAAGAAGTCCTGCGACAGCACCGCTTCCAGCAGCGAGGGGTTGCGCGACAGGGCCTCCGCCAGGCGCGGCGCCGTGCCCATGATCTCCGCCACCAGGTTGAGCAGCCAGGGGTTGGCGTAGAACAGCGAGAACAGCCCGACGCCTGCCGGCAGCTTGCCGAGGAAGCCGTCGAAGTTCATCAGCGCCGCGTCGGGGTCCGGCGTCTTCGCCAGTTCGCTGAGCAGCGTGGGCACCAGCTCCGTCAGCAGCTCCCGCGCCCGGCCGGACCGGGTGGCCTTGTACCGGCCGCGGTGCCAGGCGGAGACCACGGCGATCACCCGCCCGGGGTCGCGGAACCCCATGTCCCGCAGCGTGCGCACGGTGCCGGGATCGTCGTCGGTGCCGGTGAACACCAGGTTGCCGGGTCCCGACAGGGACGGCGCCTCCTCGAACAGTTCGGCGTAGCGGTCCTCGACCCGGCCCAGGTGGCCCAGCAGGTCGGCGCGGAAGGCGGCCGGGTCGTCATAGCCGAGGAAGGTCGCCAGATGGGCCACGCCGGCGTCGTCGGCGGGGATCTGATGGGTCTGGCGGTCGTCGATCATCTGGATGTGATGCTCGACCCGGCGCAGGAACCAATAGGCGGCGCCCAGCTCCTCCACCGCCGCTTCGGGCACGCGGCCCACCGCCGCCAGGGCGGCGATCGCCTCCAGCGTCGGGGCGGGGCGCACGCGGGTGTCGCGGCCGCCGAAGATGAGCTGCTGGGTCTGGGCGAAGAACTCGATCTCGCGGATGCCGCCACGGCCCACCTTCACGTCGTGGCCGTTCACGGTGACCGTGCGGTGGCCCTTGTGGGCGTTGATCTGGCGCTTGATGGAATGGATATCCTGGATCGCCGCGAAATCCAGGTGGCGGCGCCACACGAACGGTTCCAGGAAGCGGACGAAGTTCGTGCCGGCCTCCGGATCGCCGGCCACGGGGCGGGCCTTGATCATGGCCGCGCGTTCCCAGTTCTGGCCGACGCTGCCGTAATATATTTCGGCCGCCGTGACGGAAACGGCCAGTGGCGTGGCCCCGGGGTCGGGGCGCAGGCGCAGGTCGGTGCGGAAGACGTAGCCGTCCCGGGTGCGTTCCTCCATAATGCGGACAAGATCGCGCGCGATACGGATGAAGGTCCGGGCGAGGGTGTCCGGCTGGGGCGTCCGCACGACGGCGTCGTCATAGAGCACGATCACATCGATGTCGCTGGAATAATTGAGTTCGCGCGCCCCCAGCTTGCCCATGCCGAGAACGATGAGCCCTGACCCCACCCACGGGCGCTGCAGATCGGGCAGCGTCAGCGTGCCCGCCTCCGCCGCCTTGCGCAGCAGGTGGGCCGACGCCAACCGCAGCGCCGTTTCCGCCGTGTCGCTCAGCGCCCGGGTCACCCGGTGCTCGCTCCAGGTGCGCGTGATGTCGGCCACGGCGATCAGCAGGGCCGCCCGCCGCTTGGCGATGCGCAGTTCCGCCATCAGGCGGTCCACGTTGCGCTCGCCGGCCAGATCGGCCTCAAGCTCCGCCAGCAGGGCGGCGAAGGTGGCGTCGAAACCCTCCGCCATCAGGCGGCGCATGAAGGCGTGCTCGCGGGTGAGGCTCAGCGCCAGGTGCGGGCTGTTGCCGCACACCGCGTCGATCAGCGCCCGGCCGGCGGGATCGTCGGCGAAGGCCAGCGCCCAGTCGCGCAGGGCCGGGTCCTTGCCGGCCGCCTCCTGGCGCCAGCGCTCCTGGCCATGCTCCGCCCGGGCGGGGTCGAAGGGGCGGGGCAGCGTGGCGGGCAGGGAAACGGACATGGCGGCATTCCTGGTGGCACCGGAGGTGGCCGTCACCCTGCCCCCCGGACGGGTACGGGTCAACGGTGATGCGCACCCTGACGGCTTGGGCGGGCGCAGCCGGAGGACGGGCGGGTGATTCGCAGGACCGTTGGGCTTCTCGGCCGGGTGGCGGGCGTCGCGGTCGTCGTCGTGGCGGTGGCGGGCGGCGGCGTGGCGTGGCGGCTGTCGCAGGGACCGCTGTCCCTCGACGGGCTGACGCCTTATGTGGAGGACGCGCTGGCCGGCGTGGTGCCGGGCGCGCGGGTGGAGATCGGCTCCCTGGGGCTGGACTGGGTCGACGACGACGACAACGGCATCGGCCGGCTGGACGTCCGGGCCCGCAGTGTGCGCGCGGTGGACGAGCGCGGCGCGGAACTGGCGGCCGTTCCGGAACTGGGGGTCGGCGTCTCCGTGCGGGCCCTGCTGCGCGCCCGGCTGGAGCCGACGCGGCTGGAGCTGGTGCGCCCCCGCATCGGCGTGGTGCGGCGCGCCGACGGCGGGTTCGACCTGGGGGTGCGCTCCGATGCCGCAGCCTCCGAGGCGACGCCCGAGGGCACCTCCGCCTTTGCCGAGGAGGTGCTGGCCACCCTGCTGGACCCGCCCGACGCGGGACGCCCGCTGGGCCTGCTGCGGCAACTGTCGGTCACCGGGGCCGACCTGCGGGTGATCAACCAGGTGACCGGCTTCTCCTGGCACGCGACGCGCGCCGACATCGACCTGCGGCGCAGCGGCCGCGGCGTCGACGCCGCCCTGCGCCTGGCCCTGGACACCGGCGGCGAGCCAGCGGCGCTGGCAGCGACCGCCGCCTTCGACCGCGCCACCGGCCGCACCGCGGCGACCGTGCGGGTGGAGGATCTGGAGCCGGCGCGCCTCGCCCGCATCGCCCCGGAGCTGGCGCCCCTGGCCGGCGCCGCCTTCGCCGTGGACGGTACCGTGGACCTCGACCTCGACGCCACGCTGACGCCGCAGCGGGTGCACTTCGAATTGACCGGTGGGGCGGGCCAAGTGACCCTGCCCCCGGCGGCGGGCGGCGAGACGCTGGTCGTGCGCTCCTCCGGCGCGCGGGGCAGCCTCGACGTGGCGGCCCGTCGGCTGGAGATCGAAACCGCGGCGCTGCACCTGGACCGGCCGGGCGACGGGGCGGGGACGCGGCTGACGCTGACCGGCGGCGTGGCGCTGGACGGGGTGGCCGAGGGGGCGGTGCCGACCGGTTCGCTGCGGCTGGGGCTGGGGAGCGGCCCGGGGAGTGCCGCGCTGGTCATGGACGCGGTGCGCGGCGCGGCCGACGGGGTCGATCTGGCGATCCGGCTGGAGGGGCTGAAGCCCGCCCTGCTGGCGGGCCTGGTACCGGAGCTGGAGCCCCTGGCGGCCGCGGGGATGCCACCCGTGTCGGGCACCGCGGCGCTGCGCCTGGACGGCGGGTTGCGGCCGCGCGACGGCCGCGTCGATCTGACGCTGGGGGCCGGGCGGCTGGTGCTGCCCGACCACTTCGCCGAGCCGCCGGAGCTGCGCTCCGGCGTCCTGCGCCTGGCGTTCGACGCCGCCGCCCGGACGCTGGACCTGGAGGAGGCGACGCTCGACCTGGGCGGGCCGAGCGTGACGGCGCACGGACGCGCCGTGCCGGCCGCCCCCGGCGGTGCCGCCCTGGCGGTGCAGGGCACCGTGACGGCGCAGGCGGTGCCGCTGGACGATCTCGGGCGCCTGTGGCCGGCCGGCGTCGGCGCCGCGGCGCGGGAATGGATCACGGAGAACCTGTCGCGGGGGACGGTGCACGAGGCGCAGGCGGTCATCGCCGGCACGCTTCCCGCCGACGATCCCGCCGGCTTCGTTCTCGACTCCCTGAACGCGGGGCTCACCGCGTCGGACGTGGACATCGCCTATTTCCGACCGATGCCGCCGGTGGTGGGGGTCGCCGAGGTGCGGGCCGAATCCGATGGCCGGACCTTCACGGTCCACACCCGGGGCGGGCGGCTGGAGGACGTGGAGGTCGGCGAGGGCACCATCGTCATCAACAACCTGGGCGGGCGCGAGGACATTGACATCCGGGTGCCCGTGTCGGGGCCGGTGCGCACCATCCTGACGGTGCTGGACGGCCCGCCGCTGGGCTACCCGTCGCGCCTGGATATCGATCCCGCGGGGACCGCCGGCCACGCCCGCGCCGACCTTACCTTCCGCTTCCCCCTGCTGCAGGACCTGACCTTCGACGACGTGGAGGTGGGTGTCGACGCCAAGCTGACGGGCACCGCGGTGCGCAAGGTGGCGGCCGGGTTGGACGCCAGCGACGGCACGCTGGACCTGGTGCTCGACACCCGCTCCATGAGCGTCAAGGGCAAGGCCCGCCTGGACGGGGTGCCGGTGGTGCTGGACTGGAAGGAGCAGTTCGAGGACACAGCCAAGGGGCCGCGCACCCGCGTCCATGTCCGCGGCACCGCCGACGCCACCGACTTCGCGAAGTTCGGCGTCGAGGCGGCGGAGTACGCCGCCGGCCCCGTCGGCACCGACGTGGTCTTTACCATCGATCGCAACAAACGGTTCAGCCTGACCGGCACCCTCGACCTCACCCCGGCCGTGCTGGTGCTGGAGGATTTCGGCTGGTCCAAGGCGCCGGGGGTGCCGGCCTCGGCCCGCTTCGCGCTGGAGTTCCGCAAGGACAAGGTGGCCCGCGTCACCGGCATCGCCTATGAGGGCGGCGGGCTGTCGGCGACGGGAACCGTCACCCTGGACCCCGACACCGCGGCGCTGACCCATGTGCTGCTGGAGGAGGTGCGGCTGGACGAGACGGCGGTGCGGGCCGACGTGCTGGTGCGCGACGGCGGCTACGTCGCCACCGTGACCGGGCGCAGCCTCGACGCCCGCCGCTTCCTGGAGGACGAACCCGCTGCCGCACCGGGCGCCGCCGCCGGAGGAGCCGCCGCGCCGCCGCGCCGCCGTCGGTCGCTCGACCTGTCGGTGCGCGTCGGCCGCGTGGTGTTCGGCGAGGGCCGGCAGCTCACCGACGTGGTCGCCAAGGCGCGCAACGACGGGCTGGACTGGACGCTGATCGACGCCACCGGCAGCAGCGGCCCGTCATCCACCCTGTCTATCCGGTTCGAGCCGGACGGCGACCGCTTCCGCGTGCTGGTCCTGTCCAATGACGCGGGACGGGCGCTGCGCATGCTCGACCTCAACGACCGGGTGGAGGGGGGCACCCTGCGGATCACCGGCACCACCCGCGGGCCGCGGGCCGATGCGCCCATCGAGGGGCGGATCGAGATGACCGACTACACGGTGGTGGAGGCGCCGACGCTGGCGCGCATCCTCAACGCCGTCTCACCCACCGGCTTCGCCGAACTGATGCAGGGTCGCGGCATCACCTTCGGCCGGCTGGAAGGGGAGTTCCGCAAGCAGGGCCGGCTGCTGACCCTGAGCGGCGTGCGCACGTCCGGCAGCGCGCTGGGCCTGACGCTGGAGGGCGAGGTGGACACCGTGGCCGACGTGGCCAACCTGCGCGGCACCATCGTGCCGGTCTACGGGCTGAACCGCATCGTCGGCCAGATCCCCATCCTCGGCGACGTGCTCAGCGGCGGCGCCGGCCAGGGCATCTTCGCGGCGACCTGGCACGTCCAGGGGCCGTTCGCCGACCCCAAGGTGTCGGTCAACCCGCTGGCCGTGCTGGCGCCCGGGTTCCTGCGCAACCTGTTCTTCCTGGGGCAGGGCGGAGACCCGGAACCGGCGGGGCCGCGCCGTCCGCACAGCGAGAGCAACCGCAACTGACGGGGAAGGCGGTTTCGGACCGGAAGCCGAAACGAAAACCGGAGCCCCCGCGGCTGCGGGCGCTCCGGGAGGTTTCGGCCGATGCGGCGGCGTCGCGTTGTCCGGCGCCCGTTCATCGGTCCTCGGTGCGCGTTCCGGGCGTTCCCCCACTCACTCGGGCCGTTCGGCCTCCTGGCCTTTCGGGCTAGCCCCTAGGGCAGAGGCACAATCACCCCATCGGGCAGGATCTGTCAAGGGGCACAATCACCGCAGGTTGGACGTGAGTCGCTACAGTCCAACCTGCGTGTGCGAGTCGGGAATCATACGGCTTTTACGAGTGCGTGACGTTTGCGGCCGGCGGACAGCTTGATGACGCCGTCGCCGTCCAGGTCGGCCAGCGTCGCCCGGGCCGCCTCGTCGGCGAGGGCAGCGTCGTTGAGCTTCGCCCCGCCGCCCTTGATCAGGCGGCGCGCCTCGCTCTTGGACGGGGCGAGACCGGTGCTGACCAACAGGTCGACCACCGCCAGTCCCGCGGCGAGCTGGTCGCGCGGCACCTCCACCGTGGGCAGGCCCTCGGCGGCGGCGCCCTGCTCGAAAGTGCGCCGCGCCGTCTCGGCCGCTTCGGTGGCGGCCGCGTCGCCGTGGGCCAGGCGGGTCACCTCGTTGGCCAGGATCTTCTTGGCGTCGTTGATCTCCGCCCCCGACAGGGATTCCAGACGGCGGACCTCGTCGAGGGGCAGTTCGGTGAACAGGCGCAGGAAACGGCCGACGTCGGCGTCCTCGGTGTTGCGCCAGTACTGCCAGAAATCATAGGGGGAGAGCTTGTCGGCGGTCAGCCACACTGCGCCCGAGGCGGTCTTGCCCATCTTGGCGCCGGACGCGGTGGTCAGCAGCGGCGTGGTCAGGCCGTACAGCTCGCTCTGGTCGACGCGGCGGCCCAGTTCGACGCCGTTGACGATGTTGCCCCACTGGTCGGAACCGCCCATCTGCAGCCGGCAGTTCAGGCGCCGCGACAGCTCCATGAAGTCGTAGGCCTGGAGGATCATGTAATTGAACTCCAGGAAGGTCAGCGGCTGCTCGCGCTCCAGGCGCAGGCGCACGGACTCGAAGGTCAGCATGCGGTTGATGGTGAAGTGGCGGCCGACGTCGCGCAGCAGCGGGATGTAGTGCAGGGCATCCAGCCAGTCGGCGTTGTTGACCATGATCGCATCGGTCGGGCCGTCGCCGAAGGTCAGGTACTGCCCGAAGATGCGCTTGATGCCCGCCATGTTGGCAGCGATGCGCTCGTCGGTGAGGAGCTGCCGGCTCTCGTCCTTGCCCGAGGGGTCGCCGATCTTCGTGGTGCCGCCGCCCATCAGCACGACCGGCTTGTGCCCGGTCTTCTGCAACCAGCGCAGCATCATGATCGGCAGCAGGCTGCCCACATGCAGGCTGTCCGCGGTGCAGTCGAAGCCGATGTACGCGGTCACCGGGCCGGCGGCCATGCGGGCGTCGAGCCCGGCCATGTCGGTGCACTGGTGGATGAAGCCGCGCGCTTCCAGCGTGCGCAGGAAGTCCGATTGCAAGGTGGTCATGGCCCGAACGTCGTGACTGGTGGGATGGATTGGCCGCGTCTGTTAGCACGGTTCGCCCCGTCGCGCCAATTCCGCGGGCCGCAGCCACGGCGAGTGTTGCGGGTCGACGTCACGGTTCGGTGCGGGTATGCTGCCGGCCGGGATTAGACGGAGGAGCAACCATGGGCAACGTGCGGGAGGGGTTTCCGGCGGACCGGCCGCCCGAGGAGCAGATTGCCTGGTTGCGCGACCGGGTGGACGAGATCGAGGCGCGCTACGACGCCCGTGTCCGGGCTCTGGCCGCGCGTCAGGAGGAGATCGAACGGCGCATCTCCGTCCATGAACGGCGGCTGGCCGAGCACGAACTCCGCCTGGCCGAGCTGGAGGCGCACATCGACGCCATCCGCTATGGCGATCTGTCCGGCGACGGCGACGGTGCCGACGACGATCGGGACACCTACCAGACGCGTCATTGATGCTGACCGTCATCGGATTGATGAGCGGCACGTCGATGGACGGCATCGACGCGGCGCTCCTGCGCACCGACGGGGAGGAGCGGGTGGAGCCCCTGACCTTCCTCACCATCCCCTACGGCGACGGCTTCCGGAGCCGCCTGCGCTCGTGCCTCGGCGGGCAGGGCCCGGTCGTCGAGGTGGAACGGGAACTGACGGAGAAGCATGCCGACGCGGTGGCCCGGCTGCTGGAAGCCGCGGGGCTCACGGCGGATGCCATCGACCTCGTCGGCTTCCACGGCCACACCATCCTGCACGCCCCGGCCGAGCGGCGGACCTGGCAGATCGGCAACGGCGCGCTTCTCGCCCGGCTGACCGGCATCGCCGTGGTGGATGACTTCCGCACCGCCGACGTCTCCTCGGGCGGCGAGGGGGCGCCGCTGGCCCCGCTCTACCATCGGGCCCTGGCCGCCGGGCTGGAAACGCCGCTGGCCGTGCTCAACCTGGGCGGTGTCGGCAACCTCACCTGGATCGGCGGCGACGGCAGCGTCATCGCCTGCGACACCGGACCGGGCAACGCCCTGGTGGACGACTGGATGCTGGCCCACGGCGGCGCGCGCTTCGACGCAGGCGGGGCTCTGGCTGCGACCGGCCGGGTCGACGGGGCGGCGCTGGATGCCCTGCTCGACAACCCCTACTTCGACCGCCCGGCGCCCAAGTCGCTGGACCGGGACGCCTTCGACACCGCGCCCGTGCAGGGGCTGTCGCCGGCCGACGGGGCGGCGACGCTGACCGCCTTCACCGCCGCGGCGGTGGCGCGCGCCGTGGCGCTGCTGCCCGAAGCCCCGCGGCGCTGGCTGGTGACCGGCGGTGGCCGCCACAACGGCACGCTGATGGGCATGCTGGGCGATCGCCTGGGCGCGCCCGTGGTGCCCGTGGAGGATGCGGGCTGGGACGGCGACGCGCTGGAAGCGCAGGCGTTCGGCTATCTGGCCGTGCGCAGCCGCCTCGGCCTGCCGCTCAGCCTGCCGTCGACCACCGGCGTGCCGACGCCGCTGACCGGCGGGCGCTTCCATCCCGCGGGGGGATGACGGCGCCGCCGGTCTCCGGTCGCCCCGCTTTCAGCGGATGCCCATCGCCTCGACAACGCGGTAGTGCCCGTGGTCGCGGCCCAGCGTGACCGCTGAATTGCCGAGGCCATCGGTGTGGCGGGGATCGGCACCGCCGGCGACCAGCACGCGGGCGACTTCGCCATGCCCGGCGTTGGCCGCGTACATCAGCGCCGTCCAGCCGTGCCGGGTCGGCCGGTCGACGCTGGCCCCGCGGGCCAGCAGGGTGCGCACCACCCCGGTGTGGCCGCGCGCCGCCGCCGCCATCAGCGCGGTCTTGCCGTCGACGTTGGCGGCGTTGACGTCGGCCCCGGACGCCGCCAGCAGGCCCACCAGCTCCGCGTGGCCGGCATAGGCGGCGTACATCAGGGGCGTGGCACCGCTGCCGGTGCGCGCGCCGGGGTTGGCGCCCCTTTGCAGCAGGTGGCGCGCCGCATCCAGCAGACCGTGCTCCGCGGCCAGCATCAGTGGCGTCTTGCCGTCGGCCAGCCGGGTATCGGCGGGCATCCCGCGGGACAGCACGTCCCGCAGCACCGCCGGCATGGCGTCCGGGCGACCGGCGGCGATCCCGGCGCCGCCGGTGCGCGACAGCGCCTCGTCCAGGAGGACCGTCAGTTCGCCGTCGTCGGGAGCGATGACCAGCGCGCGCTCGTAGAACAGGCGGGCGTTGCGCCAGTCACCGCGATCGCGGGCCATGGCCGCCCAGCGCCGGTAGATGTCCACCATCTCTGCCGTCAGGGCGTCCGCCTCGGGAGCCCGGGGGGACAACGTGCGGATCGCCAGCACCGTCTCGAAGGCGTTGTCGCCCTCCGGCGTCGTCAGCTTCTTGGCGTCGATCTGGGCGCGGGCCCGGTCCAGCAGGGCCGCCACCTCCGCCGCCACGGCCGGATCGGGAGCGGGCGCCTCGGGCGGGGCGGGGACGGCCGGCAGGGCCGCCACCGCGACCGGCGGGTCGATCAGGGGAATGGGCATGCCCGGTCCGTCGAGGGCGGCGATGCCGTCCGCGAAGGGGTCATCGGCCGGCACCGGTGCCCCGGCCACATCGGATCCGGTGTCGGGAGGGGAATCGGCGGCGCTGTCGGGCGGGACGGAGGCGATCACGTCCGGCAGCCGATTGAGCAGGGAGGCCAGCGGATCAGGCCGGGCCGGGGGCGTGGTACGGGCGGCAGGCGGCGGAGCGGGTTCCGGCTCCGCGACCGGTTCCGTGGCCGGCTCCGGCAGCGGTGCCTGCGCCGTTTGGATCGCGGCGGGCGGCTCCGGTTCCTTCACTGACGGGGCCTCCACCGACGGGGCCTCCACCGCGGGTGCGGCGGGGGCCGCCTCGGCCGGTGCGGCCGCGGCGAGGACGGGTGCGGAATCGGCGGGCGCCGGTTGGGTGTGCACGGATTCGGCGTGCATCGGTTCGGCAGGCACCGGGTCCGCATGATCCGGCGCGGCCGCCCGGCCGCGCTGGTTCAGGACGAAGGCGCGCGCGTCGCTCCAGGCCTCGGCGGCGGCGGTGCGGGCGCGTTCGGCGGCGTCGCCCACCTCCGTCGCCAGGCGCGCCGGGTCGGCCGCCGGACCCAGGGTCGCGGCTGCCGTGCCGATGCCGGCCACCAGGGCGACGCCCGCTGCCCACGGCCACACCGCCCGCCGGACCGGGGTTCGCGTGCGGGCCGGGCGGGCGGTCCGCGGCTCGGCGCGTGCCGGGGCCACGAGCCCCGCCGCCGTTCCCGCCACCGTTCCCGCCGGAGCAGCCGCCGCCACGGACCCGGCCAGGCGGTAGATCACGCCGTGGTCGCGCAGGGCCGCGGCGAGGGACGGGTGGGTGAGTGCCCGCTCCAGCTCGGCCGGACCGCTCAGCAGGATCTGGAGGAAGCGGCCCTGCGCGGTGGCGCTGCGGCTCAGCTCGGCCAGGTCGGCCAGAGTGGCGGGGCCCAGGCGGTGGGCGTCGTCCACCGCCAGCAGGCCGCTGCCGGCCAGGTCCAGGCGGCGCTCCAGTTCGTCCACCAGGGTGTCGAAGTCGGCCGGGACGGGGCGGTCGGCCAGGGCGGCGGCGCCCGCGGTTGCCACCAGCGTCTCCACATCCATGCCGGTGCCGGCGGCAACGGCCAGCACCAGGGCGCCGTCCGCGGCGACTTCGGCGGTCAGCCGTTCGAACACCGCCCGGCGCGGCTCCGCGCACGGCCGTTCGGAGTCCGTATGTTCGGCATCGGTGAGGACCAGCAGGCGTTTGCGGGCGAGCAGGGCGAGCTTCAGCCCCTCCAGCGCCTCCCGTTGCGCCGGGCTCCCGGCGTTCGGGGCCGTCCGGGCGGCTTCGGGCGCGGCGGGGGGCGGGACGGGTTGCGGCGCGGGGCGGGTCATGGGCGAACCGTGGCAGTGGACCGGTACCTAAGCCCTTGACTCTAGTCCCGCCGCCGCCGGGTGCGACGGTGCAAAGGGACGGCGTGCGCGCTCTTAAGGGGACACCTCCCCCCACGGGAGGCTGGCCCCGTCCCATCCGGGCGGTATAGGGTTGCGCTCCCTCCCGACCCGGACCCTCCCATCGGCCCATGCGGATCGGCATCGACCTCGGCGGCACCAAGATCGCAGCCGTCGCCCTCGACCCCGGCGGCGGCGAATGCGCACGCACGCGGACCACCACGCCGCGCGACTATGAATCCACCCTGGCCGCCCTGGCCGGCGCGGTGGCGGAGCTGGAGCACGCCACCGGCGCCACCGGCGCGCCCGTCGGGGTCAGTCTGCCCGGCATCGTCGATCCGGCGGAGGGCACGGTGCGCGCCGTGAACCTCCCCTGGCTCGATCACCGGCCGCTGGCCGATGATCTCGCGGCGACGCTCGGCCGGCCGGTGCGCATCGCCAACGATGCCAACTGCTTCGCCCTGTCCGAGGCGGTGGACGGCGCCGCCGCCGGGGCGGCGGTGGTGTTCGGCGCGGTGCTGGGGACCGGGGTCGGCGGTGGCATCGTGGTCCGCGGCCTTATCCTGCCGGGCGCCAACGCCCTGGCCGGGGAGTGGGGGCACGTGCCGCTGCCCTGGCGCACGCCGGCCGACGGGCCGCCGCAGGTGTGCGCCTGCGGCCGGATCGGCTGCGTGGAAACCGTGCTGTCGGGGGCCGGGCTGGCCCGGCTGCATGCCCATCTCAGCGGCCAGCGGCTGACGGCGCCGGACATCGCGGCGCGGGCTGTCGCCGGCGATACGGCGGCGCGGGTCACCCTGGACCGGCACGCGGACGCCTTGGCCCGCGCGCTCGCCGGCGTGGTCAACCTGTTGGATCCCGACGCGGTGGTGGTGGGCGGCGGCCTGTCGGCTCTGCCGGGGCTGTGCGCGGCGGTGTCGGCCCGGCTGGGTCGCTACGCCCTGGCACCGGCTCCGCGCACGCGAATCGTGACGGCCCGCTTCGGCGGGGAAAGCGGCATGCGCGGGGCGGCCCGCCTGTGGCCGCAGGAATCCTGAAACGGCCGGAACGGTTCACCCGGCCCGGACCGCCCGATCACGAGGGAGGCCGGGCCGCGGCCGCGGTCGCGGCCGATATCAGTCGGTGATCGTCTGCCAGAAGAAGAACAGGACGAACAGAACCATCAGCGCGATGTCCATGGAAGCTCTCCCGGTGGTGTGGAGCGGCCTCTATACGACAGAACGGCGGATGGTGGAATCGCGCGTTTCAGCACGCGGCGCAGTTTCCCGCGATCCAGGTGGCGCGCGCCCGGAAGTCGGCGTCCAGCAGGACGAGATCGGCCGCGAAACCCGGTGCGATGCGCCCGCGCCCCCCGGGGGTGCCCGGCGCCGCCAGCCCCAGGGCGGCGGCGGGATAGGTGGAGGCCATGCGCAACGCTTCGTCCGCCGGGATGCCGACGCGCCGCACGGCGTTGCGCACCGCGCTCGCCATGTCCAGCGCCGATCCGGCGAGGCGGCCGTCGGCCGACACGCAGCGCCCGTCGCGCACCGTCACCGAGTCGCCGTAGAGGGTGAAGCCGCTGTCCGGCGGCGCACCCGCCGGCGGCATGGCGTCGGTGACCAGGAACAGCCCGCCCGGCGGCTTGGCCCGGTGCGCCAGGCGGATGCAGGCGTCGTGGACGTGATGGCCGTCGACGATGATGCCGCAGCGCACCGCGTCCTCCGTCAGCGCCGCCCCGACGGCGCCGGGCTCGCGCCCCTGGAGAGGGCTCATGGCGTTGAAGAGGTGGGTGACCAGGGTCACGCCGGCGGCGACAGCGGAGCGCATCCGCTCCGCCGTGGCATCGGTATGGCCGGCGGCGACGCGGACGCCGGCGGCGGCGAGCGCCCGGATGATGTCATCCGGCACCGTTTCCGGCGCCAGCGTCACCAGCGACCGGCCGGGCAGTCCGGTCATCAGGGCCAGGTCTTCGGTGTCGGGCGGGACGATGTGGCGGGCGTCATGCACGCCGCGCCGCGGCACCGCGATGTGCGGCCCTTCCAGATGGATGCCGAGCACGCCCGGCACCCCGGCGTCCATGGCCGCGCGCACCGCCGCCACGGCGGCCCGCCGCTTGTCGCGCGCGTCGGTGATGAAGGTGGGCAGCAGGCCGGTGGTGCCGAATCGGCGGTGGGCCGCTGCGATGGCGGCGATGGCCGCCACGTCGGGGCGGTCGTTGAAGAGGATGCCGCCGCCGCCGTTGACCTGCAGGTCGATGAAGCCCGGCGCCAGAATGGCCCCCTCCGCCTCATTCCCCAGGTCGCGCCGCGCGGCGTGCGCCGGCACCTCGGCCACCGGCACGACGGCGGCGATCCGCCCGTGCTCCACCAGGACGGCGACGCCGTCCAGCACCGAGTCGCCGGTGTGGACGGTGGCGTTCAGAAGGGCTTCCAAGGGCTGGCTCCCGGGCCGCGGTCACGATACCCCCGTCGCTACCGCGCGGCCGCGGTCGGGGGCAAGGGGGATCGGCGGCAGCGGAAGGGCATCCGGTCAAGCATTGCACCATACGAATTATTACATTCGTAAGGGATTGTCCGTTCCGTTCGTTTCTGGCAGAAAAAAGGCCGCTGAGGACAGCGGCCTGAGTTTAGGGAGGAAACGCCCAAGAAGGGCGAAGCAGCAATCGCTTGCTGCACTGCAAAATTTAACAGATCCAGTCGACGCTGCAACAGCGGAGCGCGGCCCCCGAGTGGGGCCGTCGCTTTTTCAGGGGTCGGTGTTGCGATAATGACACGATTTCGCAACCGAACATGGCAAACGACGCAACCTGCCATGGGACCCTCCTGTTGATCGGCGACGAATGCCCGAACGGAAGGCAATGCCCGTGGCCGACCCGATCCCCTCCGCTCCTCCGGCGGACCGTCCCTCCGCTCTTGACCGTTTCGCCGACTTCACGGCCGCCCTGGGCGGGCGCCGGCCGGCCGTGTTTCTCGACTACGACGGCACCCTGACCCCCATCGTCGACCGGCCCGACCTGGCGATCCTCGATCCGGCGACGCGGGCGGCTGTGGCCCGGTTGGCCGAACTCTGCCCGGTGGCGGTGGTCAGCGGCCGCGACCTGGACGACGTGCGCCGATTGATGGACCTGGACGGGCTGGTGTACGCCGGCAGCCACGGCTTCGACATCCGCGGCCCGTCGCTGCGCACCCGGATCGGGCTGGAGTACGTGCCGGCCCTCGACAGCGCGCACGCCGCGTTGAACCGCCGGCTGGGAGACGTGGACGGCGCGCTGGTGGAGCGCAAGCGTTTCGCGATCGCCATCCACACCCGCCGGGTCGCCGCCGACGCGAAGCCGCGGGTGGCCGAGGCGGTGCGCGCGGTGGCGGGCGAGCACCCCGACCTGCGGGTGACCGGCGGCAAGGAGATCCACGAGCTGCGCCCCAATCTGCCGTGGGACAAGGGTCGAGCCGTGCTCGCCCTGCTCGACGCACTGGAGTTGAGCGGTGACGGCGTGCTGCCGCTCTACCTGGGCGACGACGAGACCGACGAGGATGCCTTCCGGGCGCTGGCCGACCGCGGCCCCGGGCGCGGGGCGGGGGTGCGCGTGATGGAGACGCCCGCTCCCACCGCCGCCGCCTGGCGCCTGCACGACCCGGCGGAGGTCCGCCTGTTTCTGGAACGGCTGGCCGCGCACCTGGACGGCACCGGCGCGGGGGCGTAGACTGGCGGGAGTGAACGATTCGGAGTCCGCCCCATGTCCGTCGGTCCCCCGGGTTCCGCCGGTCCCCTCGGCCCTTCCGCCCCCGCCCTGGCGGGGATGCAGCAGGCGCAGGCCACGGTGGCGGCGGCGAGCGAGCAGGTGGCGGCCGACCGGTTGGACCCTGCCGTCATCGTCGACATCGCCAACGCCGAAACCGCCTTCGCCGCCAATGTCAGGGTCCTGCAGGCCGGAACCGACATGAGCAAGCGGCTGCTCGACATGCTGGTCTGAAGCTACAGCGCCAGCCAGGCGCGCCGCGCCGCCTCGTCCTCCGCCAGCGCCGCCATGGACCCCGTCCAGCGGCTGCATCCCTTCTCGATCACCACCGCGCGGTCGGCGACGGCACCGGCGAACGCCAGGTTCTGTTCGGACAGCAGGACCGACAGCCCCTGCGCCTTCAGGGTGCGCACGGCGGCGGCCATCTGCTGCACGATGCGCGGGGCCAGCCCCTCCGACGGCTCATCCAGCAGGAGCAGGGCGGGGTTGCCCATCAGCGTGCGCGCCAGGGTCAGCATCTGCTGCTCGCCGCCGCTCATGTGGCCGCCGCGGCGCCCGCGCAACTCGGCCAGATTGGGGAACAGGTCGCAGAGCCGCTCCGGCGTCCAGGCCGGCACGCCGGGCCGCGGCGGCTGGCGGCCCACCTCCAGGTTCTCGCGCACCGTCAGGTCGGTGAAGACCCGCCGGTCCTCGGGCACATAGCCGACGCCGAGGCGGGCGATGCGGTGGGTCGGCAGGCCGGTCAGGTCGTGGCCGGCGAAGCGGATGGTCCCGCGCCGTTGCGCCACCAGCCCCATGATCGCCTTCAGGGTGGTGGACTTGCCCGCACCGTTGCGGCCCATCAGGGCCAGCACCTCGCCGGGCCGCACCTCCAGGTCGACGCCGGCCAGGATGTGGGCGCGGCCGTACCACGCCTCCAGGCCGCGCACGCTGAGCAGCGATTCGCCGGTCACGCCTCGTCTCCCAGATAGACGGCGCGCACCCGCGGGTCGGCGCGCACGGCCGCCGGCGCCCCCTCGGCAATGGGGCGGCCGCGGTCGAGCACCAGGATGCGGTCGGCGTAGCCGAACACCACGTCCATGTCGTGCTCCGTGAACAGCACGGCCATGCGCCGGTCGTGGGCCAGGGCGGCGGTCAGGGCCATCAGCTCCTGCCGCTCGCCCGGCGCCATGCCGGCGGTCGGCTCGTCCATCAGCAGCAGGCCGGGGTCGCCGGCCAGGGCCATGGCCAGCTCCACCCGCTTCAGGTCGCCGTAGGCGAGCACGCCGCACGGCCGCTCCGCCTGGGTCCCCATGCCGACCCGGTCGAGCAGCGCCTGCGCCTCGTCGCGGAACCGCGACGCCGCCGGCCGCCACAGGCCGGACAGGCAGCGGTGGCGCGACAGCAGCACCGTCTGCACGTTCTCGCGCACGGTCATGGAGGCGAAGGTCGCGGTGATCTGGAAGGTGCGGCCCACACCCAGCCGCCAGATGCGCCGCGGCGGCAGACCCGCCAGCTCCCGCCCGTCCAGCCGGATCGACCCGCGGTCGGGGCGGAGCTGGCCGTTCAGGAGGTTGAAGCAGGTGCTCTTGCCGGCCCCGTTGGGGCCGATGAGGGCCAGCAGCTCCCCCGCGCCCAGCGCGAAGGAGACGCCGTCCACCGCCTGGACGCCGCCGAAGGCGCGGGCCAGGTCGCGCACCACCAGCCGGCTCACGCCACCGGCTCCGCAGCGCTGCCGTTGCCGCCGCGCCGGCGGTCCCACAGGCTGCGGGCGAAGCCGACCACGCCCTGCGGAAACGCCAGCACCAGCACCACGATGACCAGCCCCAGCACCAGCCGCCAATAATCGGTCAGCCGCATCGCCTCCGTCTCCAGCCCGTGGAACAGGGCGGCGCCCGCCGCCGGCCCGGCCAGGGTGCGCAGGCCGCCCAGCAGCACCATCACCAGCGCGTCCACCGACACCGGCACCGCCATCAGGGTGGGGAAGACGCTGCCGTGGGCGAAGGCGTAGAGGCCGCCGGCCAGCCCGGCGCAGGCGCCGGCCAGCGTGAAAGCCATCCATTGCCGGTGGCGCACGTCGATCCCCACCGCCTCCGCCCGCAGGGCCGAGTCGCGGCCGGCCCGCAAGGCGTACCCGAAGGGGGCGAAGGCGGCGCGGCGCAGCAGCCACAGGGTGCCGCCGGCCAGCAGCAGCGTCAGTTCGTAGTACACGGCCTTCGACGAGGCCCAGTCGGCCGGCCACACCCCGAGGATGCCGTTGTCGCCGCCCGTCACCGCGTACCACTGGAAGGTCACGGACCAGACGATCTGGGCGAACGCCAGGGTCAGCATGGCGAAATAGAGGCCGGAGCGGCGCACGCAGAACCACCCCGCCACCAGCGCCCCCAGCCCCGCCACCAGCGGCGCCGCGGCCAGGGCCGGCAGCATCGGCGCGCCGGCGTCCCGCACCAGCAGGGCGGCGCCGTAGGCGCCCAGCCCGAACCACGCCGCGTGCCCGAAGGAGACCAGCCCGCCGAGGCCGGTCAGGAGATGCAGGCTGGACGCCAGCAGAGCCAGGATCACCACCTCGGTCAGCACGATCAGCGCGTAGTCGCCGGCCACGAGCGGCACCGCCGCCAGGGCGGCCAGAAGGACGAGGGATACCGTGGCCGCCCGCGGACCGTCGGGGCGCAGCGGCGGTCCCGGCGCCTCGCCGGCGGGCGGCCCCTCCTCGGGCCGGCCGAACAGGCCGTAGGGGCGCAGCACCAGCACCACGGCCATGAACAGGAACACCAGCACCAGCGTGATCTGCGGAAACACCAGGATGCCGAACGCCTGGAGCTGCCCGATCAGCAGCGACGCCACGAAGGCGCCGGGCAGGCTGCCCATGCCGCCCACCACCACCACGACGAAGGCTTCCACCACCATCGCCATGTCCATGTGCAGATTCACCGCCTCACGCGGGACCTGAAGCGCGCCGCCGAGCCCGGCCAGGGCCGAGCCCAGGAACAGCACCGAGGTGAACAGCTTCGCCTGGTCGACGCCGAGGGCCGCCGTCATCTCGCGGTCCCGCGTGGCGGCGCGCACCAGCGTGCCCCAGCGGGTGCGGTGGAACAGCAGCAGCAGAGCGACCAGCACCAGCGGCCCCAGCACGATCAGCATCAGGTCGTAGAGGGGGAAGGGCTGCCCCAGCACCTCCACGGAGCCGCGCAGCAGCGGTGCGCGGCGCCCCAGCAGATCCTCCGGCCCCCACAGCCAGGACGCCGCGTCCTGCACGATCAGCACCACGCCGAAGGTGGCGAGGAGCTGGAACAGCTCCGGCGAGCGGTAGAGCCGGCGCAGCAGCACCACCTCCATCACCGCCCCAAGCACCCCCACGGTGACGGCCGCCAGCAGCACCCCGCCCCAGAAGCCCGGGGGTGTGTCGCCCCAGCGCTCCACCAGCGACCAGGCGACGTAGGCCCCCAGCATGTAGAAGGAGCCGTGGGCGAAGTTGACGATGCGCGTCACCCCGAAGATGACCGTCAGCCCCGACGACACCAGGAACAGCGTGGCCGCCGTGGCAAGCCCGCTGAGAAACTGGACGAAGTAGAAGTCCATGATCGCCTGCACCCTCTCCGGAGGGGAAAGGGAGGAATGCCCTACTCCACCGGCCGCATGGCGCGGACGGCGTCGTCGGGGGGCAGGTAGGCTTCGCCGGGGGCGTAGCGCCAGTCCACCATCATCGGCTTGCCGCCGCGGACCGCGGTCCGGCCCACATAGGCGCCCATGGTCGCCTGGTGGTCGAGGGCGCGGAAGACGATGGGGCCGAAGGGGCTGGGCAGTTCCAGCCCCTTCAGGGCGGCGGTGACCGCCTCGGGATCGGTGCCGCCGGCCTTGGTGATGGCGGCGGCGATCGCCTTGAAGGTGGTGTAGCCGACCACCGAGCCCTGCTTGGGCCACTCGCCGAAGCGCTTGCGGTAGGCGTCGGCGAAGGCCCGGTGCTCGGGCGTGTCGATCTGCTCGGCCGGGTAGCCGGTGACGATCCAGCCCTCCGGCGCCTCGTCGCGCAGCGGCTCCAGATACTCCGGCTCGCCGGTCAGCAGGCTGACCACGGCGCGGTTGCGGAACAGGCCGCGCTGCTCGCCTTCGCGCACGAACTTGGCGAGGTCGGCGCCGAAGGTGACGTTGAAGATCGCCTCGGGCGAGGCGGCGGCCAGGGCCTGCACGGTGGGGCCGGCCTCCAGCTTGCCCTGGGCGGGCCACTGTTCGGCCACGAACTCCACGTCGGGCCGGCGCTCCTTCAGCAGCGCGCGGAACCACTTCACCGCGGACTGGCCGTACTCGTAGTTGGGCGCCACGGTGGCCCAGCGGGTGGCGGGCAGCTTCGCCGCCTCCTCCGCCAGCATGGCCGCCTGCATGTAGGTGCTGGGGCGCAGGCGGAAGGTGTAGGGATTGCCCTTCTGCCAGGTGATGGCGTCTGTCAGCGGCTCGGCCGCGACGAAGGGGATGCGGTTGCGTGCGGCGAAGTCGGCGACGGCCAGGCCGACATGGGAGAAGTAGGTGCCGGCCAGCAGGTCCACCCGCTCGTTCGCCAGCAACTCGCCGGCGGCGCGCACCGCGTCGTCGGGCTTGCCGGCGTCATCGCGGGAGATGACCTCCAGCGCGCGGCCACCCGGCAGCCCGCCGGCTGCGTTGATCTCTTCCACCGCGAGTTGCCAGCCCTGGCGGTAGGGCAGGGTGAAGGCGGGCAGGCCGGTGTAGCTGTTGATCTCACCGACCCGGACCGGTCCGCCGTCCGCGGCCAGGGCCGGGGCGGCGACAAGCGCCGGGACCGGCGCGCCGGCCAGCCACGCGGCGGCGGCCATGCCGAGGAAGCGGAGGGTGTGGCGGCGATTCATGGCTCTCGCATCGCGTTGAAGGAACGAAAAGGCCGACGGCCCCCGCGTTCATACCAAACCCGTGCGAAAAGTCACCGCTTCGCGTGCCCCCACCCTCGCGAGGTTCCATACGGTTTCCGCCTGAAGGCTTCAACCGTATGCCCCTTTCAATGAAGGCCTGCGGCCTTCATCTGCCGGAAGCCGCATCACATCAGCCGTTCGAGCAGGGCCAGGAACTGGCGCTGCTCATCGGCGCTCAGCGGCTCCAGTGTGCGGGCGTGGGCGCGCGTCGCGTTGCCCTGCAACCGGTTGACCAGGGTCTGGCCGGCGCGCGTCAGGCGGACGCTGGTGCGCCGGCGATCCTGCGGGTCGGGACGGCGCTCCACCAGCGCCCGTTCCACCAGGCGCAGGATGACGCCCTGGGTGGTCGCCGGGTCCATGAAGGTCAGCCGGCCCAACTGGTTCTGCGACAGCGGACCCTCGCGATGGAGGGTCACCAGGGCGGCCCACTGGGTGGGGGTGAGCTGGGCGTCCCCGATGGTTTCCAGAAAGATCCCGCTGGCGCGCTGATGGGCACGGCGGAGCCGGTGATTGATCTGGTTGGCCAGAACATAGTCGTTGGCGACCTCCGCCGGCGACTCGGCGTCCGGCTCGATCCGGTAGGCGATTGTCTGCATATCCATCGTCCGGGTGCTCCTCTGGCCGATGCCACTTCGGGACACGGCCGCGCCGCCTTGTGTGAGCGGCCGGCGTCGTCTTTCGATCTATGACGATAGAGGTACCCGGATTCCGATGTGCGAACAAAGGAAAATTCGACGAAATGTCACGCCTTGGGGGCGAATACGCATATTTGAAAGACAATGCCGCGATGAAGTTCTAAAATAACTCTGGGACCGACAGGAAAACACCGGGGCGCGACAGCCCCGGCGATGCATGGTTGCTGTTTGCGTCAATTCGTCGCGGTGGATCAGGGTGTTTGTTTGGGCGGGTAGGTGGGTGGCGGCGGCTTGCGTTCCGTGTCCGAGCCCGGCAGCGGGCCTTCGGGCGGCGGAACGCCGCCCGGCGTGTACGGGGGCATCGCGTCGTCGTTGGGCCGTTTGGGGGATTTGGGCGGCTGTGGCGCCGGCCCGGTGGCGGATGGGGTCATGAGCGTCGGACCTCCCGGAAGTTGCGCGGAGTCCCGTGGAGTGGAGAAATCAGGGACCCTGTGCGGTACAACGGCCGACAGGGGCATCGGTGCCCGGACCGGGCGACGCTCTCAACGAAAGGACTATGATGATCGATAGGAACCCGCGCGAAGGACGCCCGGCGTACCGGAGGTGGAAGTCATGTTGCCGGCCGGGCACAGGTGCGGGCAAATGCATCGCCACCGCGGCTTCACTGTTGCGTTGGTGTCACGGTGTGGGTTGACTTGCGACACCGCCGGGTCGAGGCTGCCGGACGCGGCGGACCGGACCGGTTTCATGCCTATCGCGGTGATTTCAATGAAAAAGACTGCCCCCCTGTCGATCCGTGCTCTTGCCGCCGCGACCACCGGTGTGGCCGGCGCGCTGGCCGCGGGCCTCGTCGCGGCACCGGTCGCCGCCCAGGACCTGCTGCGCGGCGAGACCGTGCTGGAGCGGCCGCGACCCGAGGTCGAGCAGCTCGGCATGCGTGCCGGGTCCTTCCTCGTCATGCCGCGCCTGGAGGCCGGCGCCACGTATGACAGCAACGTGTTCGCCACCGAGCGGAACACCCGTGACGACATCATCGCAGTGATCCGGCCGGAACTGGACGTGCGGTCGAATTGGAACCGCCACGCGCTGAACCTGTCGGCCTATGGAGAACTGGGTCGTTACCGTGACCATTCGAGGTTGAATTACGACGATTACCGTCTGGTTCTGGACGGCCGCGCCGACGTCTGGCGGGAAAACACGCTGGAAGGCCGCCTCTTCCACCGCCGCAGCCACGAGGGCGCCGGGGACGTCGACACCCAATTGGACCCCACCCTGACCGTCGGCGTGGTGGAGCCGGTGGTCTACCGGGTGAGCGGCGGCGAACTGGCCTACACCCAGCATTTCAACCGCGTGCGCGCCCGTTTGTCGGGCTTGGCCTCCTATTACGACTATGACGACGCCAAGCTGGCCGGCGGCCGCACCTCGCCGGAGGACGACCGCAACCGCTGGTCCTATGGCACCGCGCTGCGAGTCGGTTATTCCTTCAGCGAGGGCTACGAGGGGTTCGTCCAGGGCGCCTACACGTGGACGCGCTATGACGACAGCACCAAGTACGGCGGAATCGACCGCGACTCCAAGGGCTACGACATCGGCGCCGGCGTGGCGGCCGACCTCACCGGCCTGATCACCGGCGAGGCGTTCGTCGGCTACCTCCGCCGGGAGTTCGACTCCGCCGCGCTGGGCGACGTCGACGGCCTTGCCTTCGGCGGCCGCCTGAACTGGGCGGTCACCGAGCTGACCGCCGTCACCGGCACGGTCAGCCGCCACGTGCGCGAGACGCGGGCGGCGCAGGGTGCGCGGTCCGCCTCCAGCTACACTCGCACGGTCTATGCTCTGGGCGTCGACCATGAACTGCTGCGGACGGTGATGCTGAACGGCCGATTGCAGTACCGCACCGACGACTTCAACGGCATTGATCGCTTCGACGAGGTCTACACCGCGGGGGTGGGCGCCACCTACCAGGTGAACCGCTATCTCTACGTGACCGGCGGCTACACCTTCGAAACCCGGGAGTCCGATACCGCGGCCGGTTACGACGACAATCTGTTCTTCCTGCGCCTCGGCGCCCAGCTCTGACCCGCGGCGGGTTGCGCACCGCCGGCGCAAGACCCCGGCGGTCGCCGGTCAAATGGTGGAAAAACAAAGGGCGCCCGTCGTTTCGGCCGGGCGCCCTTTCCTTTACGGACATCGGCCTTTCGGCCGGCCCGGATATGCTGTGAACCGGGCGTCGTCCGTTCGCCGGATCGGCCATGCCCGCGCGTATTAATTCGACTCCACTTATTCCCGAGACGCGGCGAGTTGCTAGGATCTTACCCGAACGATTTCGTGGGCCGCCGCCCCCGTGGCGCCGGCCCGTACGCAGCCACGTTCAAGGGAAGGGCAAGGGATGAATCGACGTAACGTGTTCCGACTGATCGGGCTTTCCGCCGTCGGCGCGGCCGGTTTCGGCGTGACCGGCTGCTCCACCATCGACGCCCCGCCCGAGCCGGACGGCATGGTCCAGTCCGGCGATTACCGGCTGGGGGCCGGCGATTCCCTGCGCGTCATCGTCTTCGGCGAGGACCAGCTTTCCGGCGAGTTTCGCGTGGACGGCAGCGGCACCCTGGCCATGCCCCTGATCGGCGAGATTGCGGCCCGCAACCGCACGACCCGCGAAGTGGAGCGGGAGATCGCCCAACGCCTGGAGCGCGGCTATGTGCGCGACGCCCGGGTCAGCGTCGAGGTGCTGACACACCGCCCGTTCTACATCCTGGGCGAGGTGCGCAACCCCGGCCAGTACAGCTACACCGACGGCATGACGGCGCTGACCGCGGTCGCCATCGCCGGCGGCTACACCTACCGCGCCGACGACGGGTTCATCTTCGTCACCCGCGGCAGCGATCCGGACAAGCGGCTGTACCGGGCGCCCATCAACACCCCGGTGATGCCCGACGACGTGGTGCGCGTGCCCGAGCGCTTCTTCTGACCGGCGCCGCGCCGGCGCTTCTCCGGAGCGGCGTGGCGGCCCACCGCCGCCGCGCCCGTTCCGTCTGCGTCCGGCCCGCTAGCGCCGGTCGCGGTTCATGCCGGCGGTGCCGTGGGCATCGGAGCCGGTGCCGATCTCATGGCCCTTCTTCTGGCCCGGCGGCGTCCGCGGTCCCCCCGGTGCGGGAGTGGAGGCCACCGACTCGGGCGGGCGCGTGCCCGCCGCCTCGTCGTCGGTGCCCAGCGGTGCCGCCGCCGGATCTTCGTTGGGCACCTTGTCGCCCGTCTCGCCGCGGTCGATCGCCGCCCGCAGACGCTGCGCCGCCATGGTGGGCGGCCGCTCCGTGGCGCCGCTGCCGCTGCCGCCTCTGTGCGCTTCATCCGTCATTCGCATGCCTCGCTCGCGTGTTCCGTGGCCGTGTCCTGCCCGTGCCCCAACCGCTTGCGCGTCCGGCGGTTCCGTGCCGGCCGGGCCGGGGGGGTGCATGCCTGGCACGCAGCCCCCGGACATTGACCGGACGGCGTCTGCGACATAGGGTCGCACCGCACGTCCGCGACGATTGCAGGGGCGTGCTTGGCACTTCAGACCAAAGGGCACTCCGGCCCGCCGCACGACCGGGCGGCGGGCCGGCTTTTTTCCGGCCGGGCCGGCTTTTTTTTCAAGGATGGTGCGCAGCGACTCGGCAGCCCGCGGGCGACCCGTGTCGTGGCGGTGGAACCGGGGCGGAAGGATGGTCCGGCGGGATCGGGCGGGCTGGTGCCGGATACAGGATTCGAACCCGTGACCTTCTGATTACAAATCAGCTGCTCTACCAGCTGAGCTAATCCGGCATGCCCGTGGCGACTCGGCGCAGCCGCACACTAACGTCCCGCTGCGCCGCAGACAAGGCCGGCGTCCCGTCAGTCCCGCCGGCGCGCCACCTCGTACAGGGCCACGGCGGCGGCGTTGGAGACGTTCAGGCTGCCGATGGGACCGCCGGTGGGAAGGCGGGCGATCTCGTCGCAGCGCTCCCGCGTCAGGCGGCGCAGACCGGCCCCTTCGGCACCCAGCACCACCGCCGTGCGCCCCGCGAGATCGAGGCGGGCCAGCGTCCGCTCCCCCGATTCGTCGAGGCCGACGCACCAGAAGCCGGCCTTCTGCAGGTCACCCAGGGCGCGGGCCAGATTGGTCACCCGCACCAGCGGCACCGCCTCCAGCGCGCCCGAGGCACTCTTGGCCAGCACGCCCGTCACTTCCGGCGCGTGCCGTTCCGTCACCAGGACCGCGCGAGCGCCGAACGCCGCGGCGGAGCGCAGGATGGCGCCCACATTGTGGGGATCGGTGACCTGGTCCAGCACCACCACCAGCGCGCCCGAATCGGTGTCGGCGGCCGCGCAGACATCCTCGATCCCCATCTCCGGCAGCGGCGCCGCATCCAGCGCGACACCCTGGTGGACCGCCCCCGGCGGCAGCATGCGGTCGAGATCGGCGCGTTCGACACGGGTGGAGGAGGGGCGCTCCAGACCGAGCGCCGCTGCGCGTGCCAGGGCCTCACCCAGGGACTCGAGTCCCGATTCGGTAACCAGCAGCCGACGGCACCGCCGCTGCGGATTCACCCAGGCCGCGGCCACGGGATGCACGCCGTACAGCAGACCGGGACCGCCATGGGGCGCACCGCCGCCGCCGGGCCGGCCGCCGGGTCGGCCACCCGGCCGTCCGCCGGGGCGCGGGCCGCCGGAAGGCTGGCCGGTAGGGCCGGTTGAGGGGCGTGGCTTGGATCGGCTCATGGCTGTGCTCGCTCGGCAGGGGCGTCGGAAGTGGGCGCCGCCGGCGGGCGAAAGCCGCCGCTGCGCTTTTTTACGGGACCCGCTTTCATCGTCGTTGACAAGCCCCGAAAAATTCTCATATTGCCGAACTCCGTTCCGGGGCACACCGGAACGGCCCCATGGAAGGGTGGCCGAGTGGTTAATGGCAGCAGACTGTAAATCTGCCCTCTTCGGAGTACGTAGGTTCGAATCCTACCCCTTCCACCATTCTTCTTGTCGGCTGGGCCGGGAACGCGCTCCCCGGGTGGCCGCGCCGGCTGGTCAGGCGAGGCGGGTGTAGCTCAATGGTAGAGCAGAAGCCTTCCAAGCTTACGACGGGGGTTCGATTCCCCTCACCCGCTCCAGCCCGCGCGAACACCGGATGTGCCGTGCCGTCCGGCCTTTAGCGTGCCTCGGATTCGTCGGGGCGTCGGAACGTCGGGAACGAAAGAAAACAGCGATGGCGAAGGCGAAATTCGAGCGGACCAAGCCGCACTGCAACATCGGCACGATCGGGCACGTCGACCACGGCAAGACGTCGCTGACGGCCGCGATCACGAAGGTTCTGGCGGAGAGCGGCGGTGCGACGTTCACCGCGTACGACCAGATCGACAAGGCCCCCGAGGAGAAGGCGCGCGGCATCACGATCTCGACGGCGCACGTCGAGTACGAGACGACGAATCGCCACTACGCGCACGTCGACTGCCCCGGCCACGCCGACTACGTGAAGAACATGATCACGGGCGCGGCGCAGATGGACGGCGCGATCCTGGTGGTTTCGGCGGCGGACGGCCCGATGCCGCAGACGCGCGAGCACATCCTGCTGGCGCGCCAGGTTGGCGTTCCGGCGATCTGCGTGTTCATGAACAAGGTCGACATGGTCGACGATCCCGAGCTGCTGGAGCTTGTGGAGCTTGAGGTTCGTGAGCTTCTGTCGTCGTACCAGTTCCCCGGGGACGACATTCCGATCGTGAAGGGCTCGGCGCTGTGCGCGCTGGAGGACCGCAACCCGGAGATCGGGAAGAACGCGATCCTGGAGCTGATGGCGAAGGTTGACGAGTACATCCCGCAGCCGGAGCGTCCGAAGGACCGTCCGTTCCTGATGCCGATCGAGGACGTGTTCTCGATTTCGGGCCGCGGCACGGTGGTGACGGGTCGCGTCGAGCGCGGCATCGTGAAGGTGGGTGAGGAAGTCGAGATCGTCGGTCTGAAGGCGACGACGAAGACGACGGTGACGGGCGTTGAGATGTTCCGCAAGCTGCTCGACCAGGGCGAGGCGGGCGACAACATCGGGGCGCTGCTGCGCGGCACCAAGCGCGAGGACGTGGAGCGCGGCCAGGTTCTGGCGAAGCCGGGCACCATCACGCCGCACACCAAGTTCACGGCCGAGGCGTACATCCTGACGAAGGAGGAGGGCGGCCGCCACACGCCGTTCTTCACCAACTACCGTCCGCAGTTCTACTTCCGCACCACCGACGTGACCGGCCAGGTGGTCCTGCCGGAAGGCACGGAGATGGTGATGCCCGGCGACAACGTGTCGGTGCGCGTGGAGCTGATCGCCCCCATCGCCATGGACGAGGGTCTGCGCTTCGCCATCCGCGAGGGCGGCCGCACCGTCGGCGCCGGCGTGGTTGCCAAGATCATCGAGTGATGGTATAAGGCTCGCTCCGCCGCCGGACCAGAGCCGGCGGCGGAGTTTTTGGTGGAGTTCGAGCGGAAGTTACGCTATACCGCGCGTCGCCCTCCGGGACGGCGCGTCGGAACGGCGATAGGAGTGTAGCTCAATTGGTAGAGCACCGGTCTCCAAAACCGGGGGCTGGGGGTTCGAGCCCCTCCACTCCTGCCATTCCCGTCCGCCGATGAACGTCGCGCCGGCCCGTTGCCGGCGCTTTTTCGCTGGAGTGCCCTCGCGGCGCTTCGTCGCTCCCGGAGCTGGTACGCATCGCACCATGGCTAAAGTCAATCCCGCAGAATTCGCCAGCGAGGTCCGCCGCGAGATCGCGAAGGTGACCTGGCCGACCCGCAAGGAAACCGCCGTCACCACCGCCATGGTGTTCGTGATGGTCGTCCTTGCCGCGCTGTTCTTCCTGTTGGTCGACCAGGTCCTGTCGTTCGCCGTGCGCCTCGTGCTCGGTCTCGGAGGCTGACGGACATGGCGATGCGCTGGTACGTGGTCCACGTCTACTCCGGCTTCGAAAAGAAGGTCTCCCAGTCGATCCGCGAAAAGGCCGCCCAGAAAGGGCTTGAGGACCTGTTCGGCGAGATCCTGGTTCCGACCGAAGAGGTCGTCGAGGTGCGCCGCGGCTCCAAGGTCAGCTCCGAGCGCAAGTTCTTTCCCGGTTACGTCCTCATCCGCATGGACCTGACGGACGACAGCTGGCACCTGGTCAAGAACACGCCCAAGGTCACCGGGTTCCTCGGCGGCGGCGGCAAGCCGCAGCCGATCAGCCAGAAGGAAGCCGAGCGGATCGTGCGCCAGGTGCAGGAGGGCGTGGAGCGTCCCAAGCCCTCCATCACCTTCGAGGTGGGCGAGCAGGTGCGCGTCAGCGATGGCCCCTTCACCTCGTTCAACGGCACCGTCGAGGAGGTCGACGAGGAGAAGGCCCGCCTCAAGGTGGCGGTGTCCATTTTCGGCCGCTCGACGCCGGTGGAACTGGAGTACACCCAGGTCGAAAAGGTTTGATCGCCCGCGGCGGGATGCCCCGCCGCCGGCTATTCGGACCGTGGAAGGCCCGCCATAGCCGCACCACGGAAACCCAGCGGCCCCGCCGTGACGCGCGGGGGCCGCTATCGGAGGTTCAGACATGGCAAAGAAGATCGTCGGTTACATCAAGCTTCAGGTGCCGGCCGGCAAGGCCAACCCGTCGCCCCCCATCGGTCCGGCGCTCGGCCAGCGCGGCCTGAACATCATGGAGTTCTGCAAGGCGTTCAACGCCAAGACGCAGGACCTGGAGGTCGGCATGCCGATCCCCGTGGTGATCACCGCCTACGGCGACCGCACCTTCACCTTCGTGACCAAGACCCCGCCTGTCACCTACTTCCTGAAGAAGGCGGCCGGCGTCGACAAGGGCACGCAGACGCCGGGCAAGGGCTTCATCGGCAAGGTCACCACGACCCAGGTCCGTGAGATCGCCCAGAAGAAGATGCAGGACCTGAACGCCCACGACGTCGAGGCGGCGGCCCGCATGATCGCCGGCTCCGCCCGTTCGATGGGCCTCGAAGTGGTGGAGGGCTGATCCATGGCGAAGCTCGGCAAGCGTCTGAAGAAGGCCTACGGCGACATCGACCGTGACGCCTTCTACACCCTCAACGACGCCATCAAGATGGTGAAGACCAACGCCACCGCGAAGTTTGACGAGACCGTCGAGATCGCGATGAACCTGGGCATCGACCCGCGCCACGCCGACCAGATGGTCCGCGGCGTCGTCAACCTGCCCAACGGTACCGGCAAGACCGTCCGCGTCGCCGTCTTCGCCAAGGGCGGCAAGGCCGACGAGGCGCTCGCCGCCGGTGCCGACATCGTCGGCGCCGAGGACCTGGCGGAGAAGATCCAGGCCGGCGAGATGAACTTCGACCGCTGCATCGCCTCGCCCGACATGATGGGCGTGGTCGGCAAGCTCGGCAAGATCCTGGGCCCGCGCGGCCTGATGCCGAACCCGAAGCTGGGCACCGTGACCCCCAACGTCGCCGACGCCGTGAAGGCGGCCAAGGCCGGTGCGGTGGAGTTCCGGGCCGAGAAGACGGGCATCGTGCACGCCGGCGTCGGCAAGGCCAGCTTCTCCGAAGAGGCGCTGGCGCAGAACATCCACGCCTTCGTGGACGCCATCACGAAGGCCAAGCCGTCGGGGGCCAAGGGCACCTACATCGAGAAGGTGTCGCTCAGCTCGACCATGGGCCCCGGCCTCAAGCTCGACATTCCGAGCCTGAGCAGCCAGGCCTGACGGCCACCGTTTCGCCGTCTTTCCCCTGTAGGGGTGGGCGGCGTACTGGGTGCGGGCGCGCGAGCGGCCGCATCCGCCCCTGTCCGAGACCGCAGGCGCCGGCAACGGCTTAATACGCCCTGCGCAGACGGGAGTTGCAACCGGACACCGGCCGCGGCGGACCCGCGGTCATTTCGGCTTGGGGCTTCTGGGACAGGTTAACCCGGGGCCGCCGATCCCTCGCGGGGGAGAACGCGGTCCCATGGTGCACTCTAGTGCATTGGAGGCGATCCGTGGATCGTACACAAAAAGAAGCGACGATCGCGGACCTGCATTCGAAGCTGCAGGACACCGGCCTGGTGGTGGTCACCCACCACCTGGGCCTGACGGTCGCGGAAGTGACCGACCTGCGTGCGAAGATGCGGGCCGCGGGGGCCAGCTTCAAGGTGACGAAGAACCGGCTCGCCCGCCGTGCCCTGAAGGGCACGCAGTTCGAGGGTCTGGACGGCCTGTTCAAGGGCCCGACGGCGATTGCCTACTCGAAGGACCCGGTGGCGGCGGCCAAGGTTGTGGCCGCCTACGCCAAGTCCAACGACAAGCTGGCCATCGTCGGTGCCGGTCTCGGCACCCAGATGCTCAACGCCGACGGGGTGAAGGCGCTCGCCGAACTCCCGTCGCTGGACGAACTGCGCGCCAAGCTCGTTGGCATGATCCAGACCCCGGCGACCCGTATCGCCGGCGTTCTCCAGGCGCCGGGCGGCCAGGTTGCCCGCGTTCTGGCGGCTTATGCCAAGAAGGACGAGCAGGGCGAGGCGGCCTGAGCCTCGCTGTAAACGCGTATACCGACCCGGAACCCAAGTCTTAGGAAGAGAGAAATGGCTGATCTGCAGAAGCTGGTCGACGAACTGTCGGCCCTGACCGTCATCGAGGCCGCCGAGCTGTCGAAGCTGCTCGAGGAGAAGTGGGGCGTGTCCGCCGCCGCTCCGGTGGCCGTCGCCGCCGCCCCGGGTGCCGCCGCCGCCGCTGCGCCGGTCGAGGAGCAGACCGAGTTCAACGTGATCCTCGCCGACGCCGGCGACAAGAAGATCAACGTGATCAAGGAAGTCCGCGCCATCACCGGTCTCGGCCTGAAGGAGGCCAAGGACCTGGTCGAGGGCGCTCCGAAGGCCGTCAAGGAAGGCGTCTCGAAGGACGAGGCCGCCAAGATCAAGAAGCAGCTTGAAGAAGCTGGCGCCAAGGTGGATATTAAGTAAGATCGTCTTGCTGCGAAGCGGAACGCATATATCCACGCCGAACGGCGGCTGGCCCCCACGCGGGGCCCGCCGCCGCACGGCGTTTTCGTCCTTCCACCGGTCGGAGGGCTCCCGCGAGGGTGCCCGCTGCCCGGCATTTGCCGTCCCGAAGGCCCAGCCGGCTGCCGGGACGCGTCGCGCGATCGGATGAGCGCACACACGGACAGACGTTTGGGGACATCCATGGCCAAATCCTTTACCGGTCGTAAGCGTATACGCAAGAGCTTTGGGCGCATCCCGGAAGTCACCCAGATGCCCAACCTCATCGAGGTTCAGAGAAGCTCGTACGACCACTTCCTGCAGATGGACGTCCCGCCCGAAAAGCGGGCGAACCTCGGGCTGCAGGAGGTGTTCCGGTCGGTGTTCCCGATCAAGGACTTCTCCGACCGGGCCGTACTCGACTTCGTCAAGTACGAGCTGGAGCAGCCCAAGTACGACGTGGAGGAGTGCCAGCAGCGCGGCATGACCTTCGCGGCACCCCTCAAGGTCACCCTGCGTCTGTCGGTGTTCGACGTCGAGGAAGACACCGGGTTGCGCTCGATCCGCGACATCAAGGAGCAGGACGTCTACATGGGCGATATGCCCCTGATGACGGCCAACGGCACCTTCATCATCAATGGCACCGAGCGTGTCATCGTCTCCCAGATGCACCGCTCGCCGGGCGTGTTCTTCGACCACGACAAGGGCAAGACCCACTCGTCGGGCAAGTACCTGTTCGCTGCCCGGGTGATCCCCTACCGCGGCTCCTGGCTCGACTTCGAGTTCGACGCCAAGGACCTCGTGTACGTCCGCATCGACCGCCGCCGCAAGCTGCCGGCCACCACGCTGCTGTTCGCGCTCGACGGTGCCGACAGCGCGTCGTTGCGCGCCCGCCGCAAGGAGACCGGCAAGGACCTGCTGCCCTACGAGGCGCAGGGCATGTCGAAGGAGGAGATCCTCTCCTACTTCTACGATGTCATCACCTACAGCCGGGCGTCCGGCGGCTGGAAGACTCCGTTCTCGGCCGAGCGCATGAAGGGCGTCAAGCTGGTCTCCGACCTGGTCGACGCCGCGACCGGCCAGGTCGTCGCCGAGGCCGGCTCCAAGATGACCCCGCGCCTGATCCGCAAGCTCCAGGACGGTGGCCTGGCTGAGCAGCTCGTCTCCACCGAGGAACTGACCGGCCGCTATCTCGCCGTCGACATCATCAACGAGCAGACCGGCGAGGTCCTGCACGAAGCCGGTGACGAGCTGTCCGCCGGCGATCTGGAGAAGCTGGAGAAGTCCGGCATCGCCGAGATCCCGGTGCTGGCGATCGACCACATCAACGTCGGCGCCTACATCCGCAACACCATGGCGGCGGACCGCAACGCGTCGCGCGAGGACGCGCTGATCGACATCTACCGCGTCATGCGCCCCGGCGAGCCGCCGACGCTGGAGTCCGCCGAGGCCCTGTTCAACGGCCTGTTCTTCGACAGCGAGCGCTACGACCTGTCGGCGGTGGGCCGCGTCAAGATGAACGCCCGCCTGAACTTCAAGACCGACGACACCGTGCGCGTCCTGCGCAAGGAGGACATCCTCGAGATCCTCAAGGTGCTGGTCAACCTGAAGGACGGCCGCGGCGAGATCGACGACATCGACCACCTCGGCAACCGCCGCGTCCGGTCGGTGGGCGAGCTGATGGAGAACCAGTACCGCGTCGGCCTGCTGCGCATGGAGCGGGCGATTCGCGAGCGCATGTCCTCGGTCGAGATCGACACGGTCATGCCGCACGACCTGATCAACGCCAAGCCGGCGGCGGCGGCGGTGCGGGAGTTCTTCGGCTCCTCGCAGCTCTCCCAGTTCATGGACCAGACCAACCCGCTGTCGGAGATCACCCACAAGCGCCGCCTGTCGGCGCTCGGCCCGGGCGGTCTGACGCGCGAGCGCGCCGGCTTCGAGGTGCGCGACGTGCACCCGACGCACTACGGCCGCATCTGCCCCATCGAAACGCCGGAAGGCCCCAACATCGGCCTGATCAACTCGCTGGCCACCTACGCCCGCGTCAACCAGTACGGCTTCATCGAGAGCCCGTACCGCAAGGTGGCGGACGGCCGGGTGACCGACGAGGTGGTGTACCTTTCGGCCATGGAGGAGGGCCGCTACGTCGTCGCCCAGGCGAACGCCGAACTGGACGAGGAAGGCCGCTTCATCGCCGACCTGGTGTCGTGCCGTCAGGGCGGCGAGTACCTGATGTTCCGGCCCGAGGCGATCGACCTGATCGACGTGTCGCCCAAGCAGCTCGTCTCCGTCGCTGCGGCGCTCATCCCGTTCCTGGAGAACGACGACGCCAACCGCGCGCTGATGGGTTCCAACATGCAGCGCCAGGCGGTGCCGCTGGTGAAGGCGGACGCGCCCCTGGTCGGTACGGGTATGGAAGCCACGGTTGCCCGTGACAGCGGCGTGACCATCGTCGCCAAGCGCTCCGGCATCGTCGACCAGGTGGACGCCACCCGCGTGGTGATTCGCGCCACCGACAACGCCGACTCCACCGCTCCCGGCGTCGACATCTACAACCTGCTGAAGTTCCAGCGCTCCAACCAGAACACCTGCATCACCCAGCGGCCGCTGGTGAAGGTGGGCGACCGCGTGGCGGCCGGCGACATCATCGCCGACGGCCCCTCGACGGAGCTCGGCGAACTGGCGCTGGGGCGCAACGTGCTCGTCGCGTTCATGCCCTGGAACGGCTACAACTTCGAGGACTCCATCCTCATCTCCGAGCGGATCGTGAAGGACGACGTCTTCACCTCGATCCACATCGAGGAGTTCGAGGTGATGGCCCGCGACACCAAGCTGGGCCAGGAGGAAATCACCCGCGACATCCCGAACGTCGGCGAAGAGGCGCTGAAGAACCTCGACGAGGCGGGCATCGTCTACATCGGTGCCGAGGTGAAGCCGGGCGACATCCTCGTGGGCAAGGTGACGCCCAAGGGCGAAAGCCCGATGACGCCGGAAGAGAAGCTGCTGCGCGCCATTTTCGGCGAAAAGGCGTCGGACGTCCGCGACACGTCCCTGCGCCTGCCGCCGGGTGTCACCGGCACCATCGTCGAGGTGCGCGTCTTCTCGCGGCGAGGCGTCGACAAGGACGAGCGCGCGCTGGCCATCGAGCGGGCCGAGATCGAGAAGCTGGCCAAGGACCGCGACGACGAGAAGGCGATTCTGGAGCGCAGCTTCTACACCCGCCTGAAGGAGCTGCTGGTGGGCCAGGTGGCCCAGACCGGCCCGCGCGGCTTCCAGGTCGGGCTGCCGATCACCGAGGAGGGGCTGGCCGCCATCACCCGCGGCCAGTGGCGCCAGATCTCCGTCGCCGACGAGAAGGTGATGGAGAACGTCGAGAACATCGCCCGGGTGTTCGATGAGAGCATCCAGGCGCTGCAGAACCGCTTCGAGAACAAGGTCGAGAAGCTGCAGCGCGGCGATGAGCTGCCGCCCGGCGTCATGAAGATGGTCAAGGTCTTCGTTGCGGTGAAGCGCAAGCTGCAGCCGGGCGACAAGATGGCCGGCCGTCACGGCAACAAGGGCGTGGTGTCGCGCATCATCCCGCAGGAGGACATGCCCTACCTCGAGGACGGCACCCCGGTCGATCTGGTGCTCAACCCGCTGGGCGTGCCCTCGCGCATGAACGTCGGGCAGATCCTGGAGACGCACCTGGGCTGGGCCGCCGCCGGCCTGGGGCGGCAGATCGGCGCGTGCATCGACCGCTACCGCCACCTGAACCGCACCCGCGGCTCGGGCGAGCCGGCGGTGGAGGCCCTGCGCGAGAAGCTCCTCGCCGCCTACGGCGACAAGGTCTACGCCGAAGACGTCGCGGACATGACCGAACCGGAGCTGATGGAGCTGGCGGGCAACCTGCGCAAGGGCATCCCGTTCGCCACCCCGGTGTTCGACGGTGCGCGCGAGGACGACATCTGCCGGATGCTGGAGCTGGCCGGGCTGGACCGGTCGGGCCAGGTGACTCTGGTGGACGGCCGCACCGGCGAGTCGTTCGACCGCAAGGTCACGGTCGGCTACATCTACATGCTGAAGCTGCACCACCTGGTGGACGACAAGATCCACGCCCGCTCGATCGGCCCCTACTCGCTGGTGACCCAGCAGCCGCTGGGCGGCAAGGCGCAGTTCGGCGGACAGCGGTTCGGTGAGATGGAGGTGTGGGCGCTCGAAGCCTACGGCGCCGCCTACACGCTCCAGGAAATGCTCACGGTCAAGTCGGACGACGTGTCCGGCCGCACCAAGGTCTACGAGGCCATCGTCCGCGGCGACGACAACTTCGAGGCCGGCATTCCGGAATCGTTCAACGTTCTGGTCAAGGAGCTGCGCTCCCTGGGCCTGAACGTCGAATTGAACCAGCGGTCCTACTGAGCGAGACGACGACCACCGCCGGGAAACGCGAGCGGCGCGCATCCCGGCGGCGCGTCCCCATGTGACAACGCGGCTGAAGCCAGCGGGAGACGGTCATGAACGAGTTGATGAACATTTTCGGCCAGGTCCAGGGCCCTCAGAGCTTCGATCAGATCCGCATCCAGATCGCGAGCCCCGAGCGCATCCGGTCCTGGTCGTACGGCGAGATCAAGAAGCCGGAGACCATCAACTACCGCACTTTCAAGCCGGAGCGCGACGGCCTGTTCTGCGCGCGCATCTTCGGACCGATCAAGGATTACGAGTGCTTGTGCGGCAAGTACAAGCGCATGAAGTATCGCGGCATCATCTGCGAGAAGTGCGGCGTCGAGGTGACCCTCTCCAAGGTCCGGCGCGAGCGCATGGGCCACATCGAGCTGGCCTCGCCGGTGGCGCACATCTGGTTCCTGAAGTCCCTGCCGAGCCGCATCGGCCTGCTGCTCGACATGACGCTGAAGGACCTGGAGCGCATCCTCTATTTCGAGAATTACGTCGTCATCGAGCCCGGCCTGACCCCGCTGAAGCTGCACCAGCTCCTCTCGGAAGAGGAGTTCATCACCGCCCAGGACGAGTACGGCGAGGACGCCTTCACCGCGTCCATCGGCGCCGAGGCGCTGCGCATCATGCTCTCCGCCCTCGACCTGGAGGATGAGAAGAAGCGCTGCCGTGAAGAGCTGCGCGACACCGCGTCGGAAGCCAAGCGCAAGAAGCTGGTCAAGCGCCTGAAGCTCATCGACGCGTTCATGGAAAGCCAGTCGCGGCCGGAGTGGATGATCCTCGAGGTCATTCCCGTGATCCCGCCGGAGCTGCGCCCGCTCGTCCCGCTGGACGGCGGCCGCTTCGCCACGTCCGACCTGAACGACCTGTACCGGCGCGTCATCAACCGCAACAACCGCCTGAAGCGCCTGATCGAGCTGAAGGCGCCGGACATCATCGTGCGCAACGAGAAGCGCATGCTGCAGGAGGCCGTCGACGCCCTGTTCGACAACGGCCGCCGCGGCCGCGTCATCACCGGCGCCAACAAGCGTCCGCTGAAGTCGCTGTCCGACATGCTGAAGGGCAAGCAGGGCCGCTTCCGCCAGAACCTTCTGGGCAAGCGCGTCGACTACTCCGGCCGTTCGGTCATCGTGGTCGGCCCGGAGCTGAAGCTGCACCAGTGCGGCCTGCCCAAGAAGATGGCCCTGGAGCTGTTCAAGCCCTTCATCTATGCCAAGCTGGAGCTGTACGGCCTGGCCTCCACCATCAAGGCGGCCAAGCGCATGGTGGAGAAGGAGCGGCCCGAGGTCTGGGACATCCTGGAAGAGGTGATCCGCGAGCACCCGGTCATGCTGAACCGGGCGCCGACGCTGCACCGCCTGGGCATCCAGGCGTTCGAGCCGGTGCTGATCGAGGGCAAGGCGATCCAGCTTCACCCGCTGGTCTGCACCGCCTTCAACGCCGACTTCGACGGCGACCAGATGGCCGTGCACGTCCCCCTGAGCCTGGAAGCCCAGCTCGAGGCGCGCGTCCTGATGATGTCCACCAACAACATCCTGTCGCCCGCCAACGGCAAGCCGATCATCGTGCCGTCGCAGGACATCGTGCTCGGCCTCTACTACATCACCATGGACCGTCCGGGCGAGCCGGGCGAGGGCATGGTGTTCGGCAGCGTGGGCGAGATCGAACAGGCGCTGGACGCCAAGGCGATCACCCTGCACGCCAAGGTCAAGGCGCGCTACAAGGGCGTTGATTCCGAGGGCAACCGGATCGTCACCATCGTCGAGACGACGCCGGGTCGCATGCTGCTGTCGGAGATCCTGCCGCGCCACCCGCAGGTGCCGTTCTCCCTGATCAACCGCTTGTTGACCAAGAAGGACGTCGGCAACGTCATCGACGCCGTCTACCGCCATTGCGGCCAGAAGGAGACGGTGATCTTCGCCGACCGGCTGATGAAGCTGGGCTTCGGCCATGCCTGCCGCGCCGGCATCTCGTTCGGCAAGGACGACATGGTCATCCCCGCCGCCAAGGAGAAGCTGGTCAACGACGCCAAGGAGCGGGTGAAGGAGTACGAGCAGCAGTACCTCGACGGCCTGATCACCCAGGGCGAGAAGTACAACAAGGTCGTCGACGTCTGGTCGGAGTGCACCGAGAAGGTGGCATCGGAGATGATGAAGGTCATCTCCGACACGGCACCGGGCAAGCCGGTGAACTCGGTCTACATGATGGCCCACTCCGGGGCCCGCGGTTCGGCGGCGCAGATCCGTCAGCTTGCCGGCATGCGCGGCCTGATGGCCAAGCCGTCGGGTGAGATCATCGAGACGCCGATCATCTCGAACTTCAAGGAAGGCCTGACGGTGCTGGAGTACTTCAACTCCACGCACGGCGCCCGCAAGGGTCTGGCCGACACCGCCCTGAAGACGGCGAACTCCGGTTACCTCACCCGCCGCCTGGTGGACGTGGCCCAGGACGCCATCATCGTCGAGCACGATTGCGGCACCGAGAAGGGCATCACCGTCAAGGCGGTGATCGACGGCGGCGAGGTCATCTCCCCGCTGTCCGATCGCATCCTCGGACGCACCGCGGTGGACGACGTGGTCGACCCGCTGAACGGCGAAATGATCTGCAAGCGCGGCGACCTGATCGACGAGCCGCTGGTCGACCGCATCGAGCGGTCGGGCATCGACTCCGTGCGCATCCGGTCGGTGCTGACCTGCGAGACGCGTGACGGCGTGTGCGCCAAGTGCTACGGGCGCGACCTGGCCCGCGGCACGCTGGTCAACACCGGCGAGGCGGTCGGCGTCATCGCCGCCCAGTCGATCGGCGAGCCGGGCACGCAGCTCACCATGCGCACCTTCCACATCGGCGGCGCCGCCCAGCGCGGCGCGGAGCAGAGCTTCGTGGAGGCGGCCTTCGACGCCACGGTGCGGATCAACAACCGCAACGTGGTGCTGAACTCGGCCAACGTCCCGGTCGTGATGGGCCGCAACTGCGAGGTCGTGCTGCTGGACGAGCAGGGCCGCGAGCGGGCGCGTCACCGCGTCCCCTACGGTACCAAGCTGCTGGCGGACGAGGGCACGCGGGTGGAACGCGGCCAGAAGCTGGCGGAGTGGGACCCGTACACCCTGCCCATCATCACGGAGCGCGAAGGCACCGCCCATTACGTCGACCTGGTCGAGGGCGTGTCCATGCGCGAGGTGATGGACGAAGCCACCGGCATCTCGTCCAAGGTCGTCGTTGACTGGCGCCAGCAGCCGCGCGGTGCCGACCTGAAGCCGCGCATCACCCTGCGGGATGCCTCGGGCAATGTGGTGACCCTGCCCAACGGCATGGAGGCCCGCTACTTCATGTCGGTGGACGCCATCCTGTCGGTGGAGAACGGCGCTCCGGTCAAGGCCGGCGACGTGCTGGCCCGCATCCCGCGCGAGTCGTCGAAGACCCGCGACATCACCGGCGGTCTGCCGCGCGTGGCCGAGTTGTTCGAGGCGCGCCGTCCCAAGGACTTCGCGATCATCTCGGAGATCGACGGCCGCGTGGAGTTCGGCAAGGACTACAAGACCAAGCGTCGCATCGTCGTGCGCAACGAGGAGACGGCGGACGAGCGGGAGTACCTGATCCCCAAGGGCAAGCACATCTCCGTCCAGGAGGGCGACTATGTGCAGCGCGGTGATCTGCTGATGGACGGCAACCCCGTTCCGCACGACATCCTGTCGGTGATGGGTGTGGAGGCCCTGGCCAACTATCTCATCAATGAGATCCAGGAGGTCTATCGACTGCAGGGCGTGAAGATCAACGACAAGCACATCGAGGTGATCGTCCGCCAGATGCTGCAGAAGGTCGAGATCATGGACGCCGGCGAGACCACCTTCCTGGTGGGCGAGCAGGTCGACCGCCAGGAGTTCGAGGAGGAGAACGCCAAGACCGTCGGCGAAGGGCTGAAGCCGGCCGAAGGCAAGCCGGTCCTGCAGGGCATCACCAAGGCGTCGCTGCAGACCCGTTCCTTCATCTCGGCCGCGTCGTTCCAGGAAACCACCCGCGTCCTCACCGAGGCCGCGGTGTCGGGCAAGACCGACAACCTGGAAGGCCTGAAGGAGAACGTCATCGTCGGCCGCCTCATCCCGGCCGGCACCGGTTCCGTGGTCAACCGCCTGAAGCAGATCGCTGCCGAGCGCGACCGGCTGGCGGCGGTTGCCGCGGAGGAGGAGCCGGCGGCTCTGCCGCCGCACCATGGCGAAAGCTCGGCCGCCTGACGTTCGGTATCATGGCAAAGGGAGGCGCGCCCCGCGGGGCGCGCCTTTTTTTTATGGGCGTGGTCGCGCCGCACGATTGCGCGGGCCGGTGGTGCCTCTGGCCCTGCGACACTCACGATGGTATGCTCAGCCGGATCCGGGCGGAGGAAGCGGATGGCCGATGAAGAGTTGAAGCGCCTCCTTGGTGTTCTGGTGGACCGCATCGACGTCATCGCGTCCACCATGGCGACCAGGGACGACATCGCGGCGATCCGTGCGGAGATGGCGACCAAGGCCGACATCGCCGCCGTCCGTGCCGAAATGGCGACCAAGGCCGAACTTGCCGACCATCGTCAGGAGACACGGGAGGGGCACGCCCGCCTGGAAGCGATGATCGAACAGGTGGGACAGCGCACCGCCGGCCTGATCCAGCAGGACCGCCGCGACATCGAACAGCTTCGCGGTGGACTGGACATGCTGGGCAAGCGGTTCGACGCCCTGGTGAAGCCGGCGGCCGAGTGACGGTTGCGCGGCGATCGCGCTTGACGCGCCTTCGCACCATCCATATAGTCCGTGAACTTCAGAAGGGCTGGTGGTAGGCGGGGGTACGCCTAGACGCTGTCCTGCTCGAATTGCGACATAGCCGTACCCGCATCACACCGGTCGGCGCTCGACGATTGAGCCCGCAACGAGGCGATTGCGCTTCGATGGCGGGCTTTTGCATCGTCCGGTCAATGCTGACCGGGCGACCCAACGGAAGGAATGAAGGGCTGTAATGCCGACGATCAACCAGTTGATCCGTAAGCCGCGTGAGCCCGAGGCCGCGCGCAACAAGGTTCCGGCGCTGGAGGCCTGCCCGCAGAAGCGCGGCGTCTGCACCCGCGTCTACACCACGACGCCGAAGAAGCCGAACTCGGCCCTTCGTAAGGTCGCCCGCGTGCGTCTGACCAACGGCTTCGAGGTCACCAGCTACATCCCGGGTGAAGGGCACAATCTTCAGGAACACTCCGTCGTGATGATCCGCGGCGGCCGTGTGAAGGACCTTCCGGGTGTCCGCTACCACATCATTCGCGGCACTCTGGATACCCAGGGTGTGAAGGACCGTAAGCAGCGTCGGTCGAAGTACGGCGCGAAGCGCCCGAAGTAAGGAGTATCAGGCGATGTCCCGTCGTCGTCGCGCCGAGAAGCGTGAGGTCCTGCCGGACGCCAAGTATGGCGACCGCGTTCTGACCAAGTTCATGAACTGCCTGATGCTGGACGGCAAGAAATCTGCCGCCGAACGCATCGTCTACGGTGCGCTCGAGCGCATCGAGGGCAAGGCCAAGGCCGATCCGGTCCAGGTCTTCCACGACGCCCTGTCGAACGTGAAGCCGCACCTGGAAGTGCGCTCCCGTCGCGTCGGCGGCGCCACCTACCAGGTTCCGGTCGAGGTCCGCTCGGACCGCGCCCAGGCCCTGGCCATCCGCTGGCTGATCGGCGCCGCGCGCGCCCGGTCCGAGAACACCATGACGGAGCGTCTGTCGGGCGAACTCCTCGATGCCGCCAACCAGCGCGGCACCGCGGTGAAGAAGCGCGAGGACACGCACCGCATGGCCGAGGCCAACAAGGCGTTCTCGCACTACCGCTGGTAAGCGACCGCAGCCCGGAAGACGCGTGTCATGCCCCGCTCGCACTCCCTCGACCGCTATCGCAACATCGGCATCATGGCCCACATCGATGCCGGGAAGACGACGACGACCGAGCGGATCCTGTTCTACACCGGCCGATCCTACAAGATCGGCGAAGTCCATGAGGGCACCGCCGTCATGGACTGGATGGAACAGGAGCAGGAGCGGGGCATCACCATCACCTCGGCGGCCACCACCTGCTTCTGGCGGGACCATCGCATCAACATCATCGACACGCCCGGGCACGTCGACTTCACCATCGAAGTCGAACGCTCCCTGCGCGTGCTCGACGGTGCGGTGGCGGTCTTCGATTCCGTGGCCGGCGTCGAACCGCAATCGGAAACCGTGTGGCGGCAGGCGGACAAGTACCGCGTGCCGCGCATGTGTTTCGTCAACAAGATGGACCGCATCGGCGCCGACTTCTACCGCTGCGTGGAGATGATCCACGACCGGCTGGGGGCCGTGCCGCTCGTCCTGCAACTGCCGATCGGGTCCGAGTCGGACTTTGTCGGGCTGGTCGACCTGGTGGAGAACCGGGCGATCATCTGGAAGGATGAGACGCTCGGTGCGGAGTTCTATCACACCGATATTCCCGACGCGCTGAAGGAGCGCGCGGCGTCCTACCGCGAGCGCCTCGTCGAGGCTGCCGTGGAACTGGACGAGCAGGCTACCGAAGCCTATCTGGAGACGGGCACGCCGCCCGATCCGGACACGCTGCGCCGCCTCATCCGCCGGGGCACGCTGGATTTCCGGTTCGTCCCGGTCCTTTGCGGATCGGCGTTCAAGAACAAGGGCGTCCAGCCGATGCTGGACGCCGTGGTCGACTACCTGCCGTCGCCGGGCGACATCGCCGGCGTGCGCGGAGTGACCCCCGAGGGCGCCCCGGATGAACGGCCCGCCGACGACGACGCTCCCTTCGCGGCGCTGGCGTTCAAGATCATGAACGATCCGTTCGTCGGGTCGCTGACCTTCGTGCGCATCTATTCCGGCACCGTGGAGGTCGGCAGTCATCTGCTGAACGCCGCGAAGGGCGAGCGCGAGCGCGTCGGCCGCATGCTGCTGATGCACGCCAACAGCCGCGAAGAGATCAAGGAAGCCGGGGCGGGCGACATCGTCGCCTTTGCGTCGCTGAAGGCGACCACCACCGGCGACACCCTGTGCGACCCCCGGCATCCCGTGATCCTGGAGCGTATGGAGTTCCCCGAACCCGTCATCGAGGTTGCGGTCGAACCCAAGTCGAAGGCGGATCAGGAGAAGATGGGTGTGGCGCTGCAGCGCCTGGCCCAGGAGGATCCGTCGTTCCGCGTGGCGGTCAACCCGGAGAGCGGCCAGACGGTCATCCGCGGCATGGGCGAGCTGCACCTGGAGATCCTGGTCGACCGCATGAAGCGGGAGTTCAAGGTCGACGCCAATGTCGGCGCGCCACAGGTCGCCTACCGCGAGACCATCACCCGCAGGGCCGAGGTCGACTACACCCACAAGAAGCAGACCGGCGGCACCGGGCAGTTCGCGCGGGTGAAGCTGGTGTTCGAGCCGCTGCCGGCCGGCTCCGGGTTCCGGTTCGAGAGCAAGGTCGTTGGCGGCGCGGTGCCCAGGGAGTACGTGCCCGGGGTCCAGAAGGGCCTGGACGGCGCCCGGAACACCGGCGTCATCGCCGGCTTCCCGGTCATCGATGTCAGGGTCGAACTGGTGGACGGCGCCTATCACGACGTCGACTCGTCCGTGCTGGCCTTCGAGATCGCCTCCCGTGCGGCCTTCCGCGAGGGCGTCGCCAAGGCCGGCCCGGCGCTGCTGGAGCCGATCATGCGCGTCGAGGTGGTGACGCCCGACGACTACATGGGTGACGTCATCGGTGACATCAACAGCCGGCGCGGGCAGATCACCGGCATGGACCAGCGCGGCAATGCCCGGGTCCTCGCCGCGATGGTGCCGCTGGCCAACATGTTCGGGTACGTGAACACCCTGCGCTCCATGAGCCAGGGCCGCGCCCAGTATACGATGCACTTCGATCACTACGAACCGGTGCCCCAGGCGGTCGCGGACGAGATCCGCGCCAGAATGGCCTGACGCGGACGACCTCCGCGCCACGCCGGCCCCCTCAGCAACGCCAGAACTATCCAGCACACGGAGACACAGCGCCATGGCGAAGGCGAAATTCGAGCGGACCAAGCCGCACTGCAACATCGGCACGATCGGGCACGTCGACCACGGCAAGACGTCGCTGACGGCCGCGAT
>NZ_AUCF01000004.1 GCF_000429625.1 Azospirillum halopraeferens DSM 3675 | reverse complement strand
GTGGAAGGGCTGGGCATGGGCACCGACCGGGTGCTCGACTTCGCGCCCGGCGAGGACGTCATCGACCTCACCATCCTGCACGCCGGCCTGGTGGCATCGGGTGCCAAATTCACCGCCGACTGGGTGCGCTTCGTGGCGGCCGGGACCTCCACCCATGTGGTGGTGACCGTGAACGGCGTGTCTGAGACCGTGCTGGTGCTCGACAACGTCGCCCCCGCCTCCCTCGTCGTCGGCCAGAACGTGGTGGCACCGCCGCCTCCGGGCCCGCGGCCGATCGTGGGGACCGACGGCGACGACAAGATGGTCGGCACGCCGGGTCCGGACATCCTGGACGGCGGCAAGGGCAACGACTTCCTCGACCTGACGAACGAAAAGTCGGGCTGGAAGGTCGATCTGGCGGCCGGTGTGGCGGACGGCGGCGGTGACAACGTCGATACGCTGATCAGCATCGAGAACGTCATCGGCTCCAACTTCGCCGACGTGCTGATGGGCGACGACGGGCCCAACAGGCTGCGCGGCCTCCAGGGCGACGACCTGATCTACGGGCGCGGCGGCGACGACGTCCTGGCCGGCGGGGCCGGTGCCGACACGCTCTACGGCGGGGCCGGCAACGACCTGCTGTATGGCGGGCTCGACAACGACAAGCTGTACGGCGGACTCGGCAACGACACCCTCTACGGCGACGAAGGCAACGACTACCTCGACGGCGGTGCGGGTGCCGACCTGCTGTTCGGCGGTGCGGGCGACGACACCCTCACCGGTGGCAACGACCTGGTGCCCGGCGGTGCCGTGGACACCATGACCGGCGGCGCCGGGTCCGACACGTTCCTGGTGGAACGGCTGGGCAACGGGGCGGACCGTGTCACGGACTTCGCCATCCATGAGGACAAGATCGACCTGCGCGCCCTGACCGCCGGCCTGAAGGCCAGCGTCGGCGATCATCTTCCGCCCGACTATCTGGCCTTCGTCCAGGTGGGTACGGCGACCGAGGTGCGCATCGATCTGGACGGCGCGGCCGGCGCCCTGGCGGCCGAGACGATCCTGGTCCTGGAGAACGTCCAGGCCAGCGGCCTGTCCGTTGGTTACAACGTCTACGTGGACGATTTCGTCCACACCGACGCGCCGGTGGTCTGATCGGCGTCATGCCGGGCCGGGTCCCGACGGGACCCGGCCCGGCAGCCAGCGGGAGGGCGGTCCGATTCCGGCGGGCCGCCCTTCCTTGCGTCCGGAATCCTGCACGAACGGTCCTGCCGGTCCGTACTAGCAGGCCGGGGGTACGCCGATTGCCTTCTGCAACGCCGGTTGCCGAGTGCCGTTTCCGTAGCCACGTCCGGTGCCGCATGGGGCCGAGCACCGTGGCAAGGGAGCTGACCGGGCATGACGACGGGCTTGTGGAGCACGCTGCGCACCTTTCTCGATTTCCCCGCGCTCTTTGCGCCGCGCGCCGCGCGCTGGACCGACCGGTCGCAGCCCGCCGCCCCTCGCACCGTGCTGGTGCTGGGTCCCGCCACCGAGGCGTACGGCGGCATGGCTGCGGTTCTCAAGGTGCTGACCGAGAACTGGTCGCCCGATCGCTACCGCATGCGCCACATCGTCACCCATGTGGACGGCAGCCGCCGGGCGAAGCTGGCGGCTGCCGTCCGCGGCGCGCGGGAGATGCTGAGCGCCATCCTGACGCGCCGCGCCTGCGCGGTGCACGTCCATTTCGCGGCCCGCGGCAGCTTCTACCGGAAGTCCGCGTTCATCCTCATGGCCCGGGCTCTGGGAGTACCGGTGGTCGGGCACGCCCATTCGGGTCTCTTCCCCGGCTTCTACGAGGGCGGCAGCCGCTTGCGGCGTGCCTACGTGCGCTTCGTCCTGAACCGCCTGGACCGGCTGGTGGTGCTGTCCGAGGAATGGGCCGACTATTACCGCGGCCTCTACACCCGCAGTGCGCCGGTGGTGGTCCCCAACCCGGCCGTGCTGCCGGCTCCGGCGACGCCGCGCCCGGCCAGGTCCGGCCCGGTCCTGCTGTCCCTGGGCCGCCTCGGCCCCGGCAAGGGCACCTACGACATCCTCCAGGTGGTGCCGGGCGTGCTGCGGCATTTCCCGCGCGCCCAGTTCTGGTTCGGTGGCGACGGCGAACTGGACGAGGTGCGCCGCCGCCTTCAGGGCAAGCCCTGGGCGTCGCGGGTGCGGCTGCTGGGCTGGGTGTCCGGGGCCGAGAAGGACGCGGCCATGCGCGCCGCCGACGTGTTCCTGCTCCCCTCCTACGCCGAGGGGCTGCCCATGGCGCTCCTGGAGGCGATGGCCCATGGCTTGCCGGTGGTGACGACGCCGGTGGGCGGCATCCCCCGGGCGGTGGAGAACGGCCGCACCGGCCTGCTGATCCGGCCGGGCGACGTCCCGGCGCTCCAGGGGGCGATCCTGTCCCTGCTGCGCCGGCCCGCGGAAGCGGCGGCCATGGGCGAGGCGGCGCGGCGCGTGGTGGTGGAGAACTACGCCATGGCCAGCGTCCAGGCGCGCCTGACCGCGCTCTACGACGAGTTGCCGGTGGCGCGGCACAGTCCTCTGCTGAACACCGGCCGGACGGGCGACGTCGCGGGACAGAGTTGACCCTTCGCGCCCCGTCGGCGGCGTACCGCGGCCGGCGGCGATCCTCTAGACTGCCGGCATGGCCATACGACTGACGTGCATCACCAAGTGCTTCGGCGACGTCGCCGCCATCGACCGCGTCGACCTGGACGTTGATTCGGGCGAACTCGTGGCCGTGCTCGGCCCGTCCGGCTCCGGCAAGACCACCTTGCTGCGCATGGTCGCCGGTCTGGAGCGGCCGGATTCCGGTGCCCTGACCATCGACGGTGCGGACGCCCTGCCCCTCCCGCCCCGCGACCGCCGGGTCGGCTTCGTCTTCCAGCACTATGCGCTGTTCCGCCACAAGACCGTGGCGGACAACGTCGCCTTCGGCCTGGAGGCTCTGCCGGCCGGCGAACGACCGCCGCGGACCGAGATCCGCCGGCGCGTTGCGGAATTTCTCGAACTGGTCCGGCTCGCCCCCCTGGCCGGGCGCTACCCCGCCCAGTTGTCCGGCGGTCAGCGCCAGCGCGTGGCGCTGGCCCGGGCACTGGCGGTGCGGCCGCGCATCCTGCTGCTGGACGAGCCCTTCGGCGCCCTCGACGCCGAGGTGCGCAAGGAGTTGCGGCGCTGGCTGCGCACCCTGCACGACGCGATGCGCTTCACCGGCCTGTTCGTCACCCACGACCAGGAGGAGGCGCTGGAGGTGGCCGACCGCGTCGCCATCATGGACCGCGGCCGGATCGTCCAGATCGGCACGCCCGCCGAGGTCTACGACCGCCCGGCCACCGCTTTCGTGTGCGCGTTCCTGGGGCCGATGAACCGGTTGGAGGGGGTAGCGGCCGACGGTGCCCTGCACCCCGGGGGCGGCCTCCCGGCCATTCCCTTTGCCGGAGACACCGGCGCCGCCCGCGGTCCGGTGCTGGCCTTCGTCCGGCCGCGCGACGTGGAGATCCTGGCAGACGCCGACGGTCCGGTGCGGGTGCTGGGGGTCCGGGTGATCGGGGCCGCCATCCGCGTCGACCTGGAACTGGCCGGCCAATTCCTGGAGGCGGAACTGGACCGCGCCCGGCTGTCCGCCGCACCGCCGGTGGCGGGGGATCGCTGCGCCATCCGCTTTGCCCGCCTGCGGGTATTCCCCGCGGCGTGACGGTGAAGGCCGGATTCGCTGGCGGGGGCAAGGCCGGGACCGCTATCAATGGGCCATGCCCACGCTCCGCGCCTCCCGCCCCCGCCCCGACCTCACCCTGGAACGCGCCGCCGGCCCCGGTGCCGTCGTCTGCGGCATCGACGAGGTGGGCCGCGGGCCGCTGGCCGGGCCGGTGACCGCGGCCGCGGTGGTGTTGCCGCCCGACGGCCTGCCCGAAGCGGTGGCGGCCCTCATCCACGACAGCAAGCAGGTGACCGCGCAAATGCGCGAGGAGCTGGCCCCGGCCATCCGCGCCCACGCGTTGGCGGTGTCGGTGGCCTGGGCCTCGGTGGCGGAGATCGACGACCTCAACATCCTGCACGCCTCGCTGCTGGCCATGCGCCGGGCGTACGAGGGGCTGGACGTCGCGGCGACGCTGGCGCTGGTCGACGGCAACCGGGCACCGGCCCTGCCCTGCGCGGTGCGCACGGTGGTCAAGGGTGACGCCACCTGCCTGTCCATCGCCGCCGCCTCCATCGTCGCCAAGGTGGAGCGCGACCGGGTGATGCGGGACCTGCATGCGGCCTTCCCCGGATACGGCTGGGACCGCAACGCCGGCTATCCCACCGCGGCCCACCGCGCCGCCCTGACGCGGCTCGGTCCCACGCCCCACCACCGCCGCAGCTTCGGCCCCGTCAGGGCATGCCTCGACGGCGCAGTTGACAGCGCCGCCGTATCGGAGTCCGCCTGACACAATCCCTGGCGCCCAAGCCTGCGCTTTGCCCAACATCTTGGATTCAGCTCTGAAGGAGTCCCGATAAGGGACTGACTCGCAAGACTCTTTTGGCAAAAATCCGTTGACGCCGACTCGCACCTGACTCATTGTCCCGCCGGTGATTCGCGGGGAGGACGAGGAAATGCTGGAGCCGAATCGGATCCTGGTCGGGGACTGCGTGGCGCTGATGAACGCCATGCCGGCCGAGTCGGTGGACGTGGTGTTCGCGGATCCGCCCTACAACCTCCAGCTCGGCGGTGAACTCCTGCGGCCCAACCACACCCGCGTCGACGGGGTCGAGGAGGCGTGGGACAAGTTCGACGATTTCGCCACTTACGACCGGTTCACCCGCGACTGGCTGGCAGCGGCGCGGCGCATCCTGAAGCCCGACGGCTCCCTGTGGGTGATCGGCAGCTACCACAACATCTTCCGCGTCGGCGCCACGCTCCAGGACCTGGGATTCTGGATCCTCAACGACATCGTCTGGCGCAAGACCAACCCGATGCCGAACTTCCGCGGCACCCGCTTCGCCAACGCCCATGAGACGCTGATCTGGGCGTCGCGGGACAAGGACGCCCGGTACCGCTTCAATTACGAAGCCATGAAGAACCTGAACGAGGATCTCCAGATGCGCAGCGACTGGCTGCTGCCCATCTGCTCCGGTCCCGAGCGGCTGCGCGACACGCAGGGGCGCAAGGCCCACCCCACGCAGAAGCCGGAGGCGCTGCTCTACCGCGTGCTGATGGCGTCGTCCCGGCCGGGCGACCTGGTGGTGGACCCGTTCTTCGGCAGCGGCACCACCGGCGCCGTCGCCAAGCGCCTGGGCCGGCGCTGGATCGGGCTGGAGCGGGACGAGACCTATGTGGCCGCGGCGCAGGCGCGCATCGACGCGGTGGAGGAGGCGCCGGACCATGCCCTGCTCGACACCCCGCCCAAGCGCCAGCAGCCGCGCATTCCCTTCGGCTGGGTGGTCGAACGCGGGCTGCTGAGCCCCGGGACATCGCTGTTCGACCAGCGCCGCCGGCTGGTCGCCCGCGTGCGCGCCGACGGCACTCTGACCGGCGAGAATTCGCTGGGCCGCCATCTCGGCTCGATCCATCAGGTGGGGGCGGCCATGGCCGGCCTGCCCGCCTGCAACGGCTGGACCTTCTGGCACTTCGAACAGAAGGGCGAACTGCTGCCCATCGACGTGCTGCGCAGCCAAATCCGCGCGGAGATGCACTGATTACGCGGTCAGGAAAATCCTGACCGCTGCGTTCAAACGCCACGCAGGCTTCGGCCCTATCGGGCCGCGGCCGCCGTCGCGGCCGATACCGGGCCGGACTTGTGGGGGTGGGGGCGAAGTGCTACCTGTCGCCCCCATGAGCAAGCTCTTCGCGTCCGTCGCCGTCTCCGCCCCCATGCCGGCCCCCTCGCCCGGCCCTACCCGCGTCTTCGTGCGCGACCTGGTGATGGAGGCGATGATCGGCGTCTACGCCCATGAGCGTGACGCGGCGCAGCGCATCCGCGTGAACCTCGACCTGGACCTGGAACCCGAGATCGACCCGGCTGTCCCCGCCCCTTCCGGCGAGGACGCGGCGGCGCTGGTGCGCGCGGAGGTGGGGCGCGGCCACGTCATGCTGGTGGAAACCCTGGCCGAGCGGCTGGCCGAACGCTGCCTGGCGGATGCGCGCGTCCGCGGCGTCCGCGCCCGCGTGGAAAAGCTGGACGTCTTCCCCGACGCCGCCTCGGTCGGGGTGGAGATCGTGCGGGGACGCGGGTAACCGCATCCCCGCAACCGGGTGCGCCGCGTCAGGCCTTGACGTCGAGGGCCGACTTCGACGGCTCGGATGCGCCGGTGCCGGTGCCGGTGCCGGTGCCGGTGCCGGTGCCGGTGCCGAGCATCACCGACAGATCCAGCTTCATCTTAAGAATGCCGTCGGCACTCTTCTCCGGCCGGACGACGGCCAGACCGTTCATTCCGCCGAGGGCGCCCTCGTTCAGCATGCCGTTCAGCTTTTCCAGCACCCCCTCGATCTCTTCCGCCGAGAAGCCGTCGGCCTTGACGATCATGCCCGTGGCCTTGGCGCTGGCGGTGGTGCTGCTCTGCCCGAAGGCGAACTTGAACCCGCCGGCCGCGTCCATCTCCGCCTGCAGGCGCTGGTCGTCGCGCGCGAATTCCAGCGTCGATTTGGCGAAGGAGATGCTGATCTCGCGGTCGCCGTCCTTGATGGTCAGGTCGATGCCGCGCGACTCCAGCGTCATCTGCGTGTTCGACTGCATGATGTCCAGCGACACGCCCTTGAAGTCGAGCGTCTTCATCTTCTCCTGAAGATGCTTGCCGAAGCCGCCGAGCACGTCGTTGATGCGATCACGGGGCATGCCGAAGCCGCCCAGGGTCTTGCCCAGGTCGCCTTTCAGCAGGTCCAGCATCTTGCTGGTGGCTTCGGTCACCGCCTTGCTCATGGCCTGGATGCCACGCATCATCCGTTCCGCCTGGCGGGCGCGCAGGACCTCGGGGTTCTCAGGGGCGCTGCCGGACTTGCCGCTCAACCCGTCCAGCAGCTTCTCCATGGACTGCGAGATGGTGAAGGCGGGATTTCCGGATTTTTCGGACTTTTCGCCCTTGCCGCCGGACGACTCGGTCGTGTCGGCCTTCTTCTTCTCCGTCGCGGGGGCGGAGGCCGGGGAAATGACCAGGGTGCTGAGGGGCGCCTTCTGCGCCGTCACATCGCTGCTTTGCATCGCGTCACCACACGTCGGAGGTTGTTCCGCAATAATCGTGCGCGTGGCACGGTTTATCGTTTCTTAATTCCCGGTCGCTCGCTGCGAATAATCCACCAGATCCGCTACCCGCGTGTCCGGTTCCCGCCCGGCGATCTCAAGGATCAGCTTTCGGCGCAGAGCATCGACGAAGGACTCGCGGTCCATGGCGGTCAGGACGAACGCGTTGAAGCCGCCGATCACCGACTCCCGGTAATACTCCTCCAGCCAGGCGTACTCGTCCAGGATGGCCAGGGCGTTGATGGTGATGTCACGCTCCACCGCCCGGTCGCGGGCCTCCGCCGGATCAATACCGGCGTTGGAGAAGCCGTTGGAGACGATGTCGATGGCTTTGCGAGCCGCGCGCGCGGTGCTGCGGTCGAACAGCACCACCGCGGCGTCGATGGCGCTGCCGATGGCGGTGGAGCCGCCCTTGAAGGTGCGCGGCGCCGTCATGATCGCGGCGGCGAACGCCTCCGCCCCGGCGGCATCGGCCGCCACCCGCCAGGGCACCAGCACCTTCAGGGAGTTCGGGCCGGCGAAGGCGGCCAGGGTCACCGCGACGCCGCCCCCGGCGGTGATGGCGGCCACCACGTCGGGGTCGCGGAACGCCGCGGCGTGCCCGCGCAACTGGAATTCCAGCGCGCCCGTGGAGATGCTGGCCGAGCCGTCGACCAGCATCACCAGCTCCAGCGCCACCGTCGGGGCGGGCGCGGCCCTGCGAGGCGTATCGGCCACCGCCGTCCAAGCCGGAAGGAAAAGGAACACGAGGGCGAGGACGGCGGAACGCAGGAGCATGGCAGGCACCGGAAGGTTGGGTCAGGCGTGGGCCAGCGCGTGCCGGACGACCTTGCGCATGACCGACGGCAGCGCCTGCTCGCCCAGCCGGTCGAGCGGCACCCAGAATCCATCGGCTGCCCGCCAGTCCGCTCCGGTGCGCGCCGCCATCACCTCAAGTTCCAGGTGAAAATGGCTGAAAGTGTGGCGAACCGCACCCGGAAGGCAGCGCCAGCCGGTGGCCTGCGGCGCCGTGCCGCCGTCCCAGCCGGTGGACGGGATCTCGGCCATGCCGCCCAGCAGCCCCGACTCGGCACGGCGGCGCAGCAGCACCGCCCCCTCCGGATTGAGCAGCCAGTAGGCGGTGCCGCGCCGCGTCGGCTTGTCGGCCTTGGGGGCTTTGCGCGGCAGTCCCTCGGCGATACCGGCCGCCCGGGCGGCGCAGCCCGCGGCCAGGGGGCAGAGCATGCACCGCGGCTTGCGCGGCGTGCAGACGCCGGAGCCGAGGTCCATCATCGCCTGGGCATAGTCGCCGGGCCGCTGCGGCGGCGTTAGCGTGGCGGCCAGCCGGCGCAGCGTCGCCTTGGCGCCGGGCAGCGGCTCCTCCACCGCGAAGAGGCGGGCGACGACCCGTTCCACGTTGCCATCCACCACCGTGGCGGGGCGGCCGAAGGCGATGGCGGCGATGGCCGCCGCGGTGTAGGCGCCGACTCCCGGCAGGTCGAGGAGGGCCGACTCGGTGTCGGGAAACCGCCCGCCGTGTTCCGCCGCCACCGCACGGGCGCATTTCAGCAGGTTGCGGGCGCGGGCGTAGTAGCCGAGCCCGGCCCATGCCGCCATCACCGCGTCGGTATCGGCGGCGGCCAGGTCCTCCACCCGCGGCCAGCGCTCCACGAAGGCGCGGAAGTAGGGGGCGGCGGCGGGCACTGTCGTCTGCTGGAGCATGATCTCCGACAGCCAGACGCGGTAGGGGTCGGCGCGCTCTCCCGGCGGGCTGCGCCAGGGCAGGTCGCGGCGATGGCGGTCGTACCAGGCAAGCAGGCGGTCGGCGACGGGGCTGTCTTTGGTCATGGCCGCATTGACATAGGGCGCCTCGGCCGTTGACGGAAGTGTGATGCGCACCCCCCTGGCGGGCGGCGCGCCGACTGCGCTAACGTCCCGCCACATTTGCCGGGGAGAGTGTACGCCATGGCAGGACCGCGACTCATCGGCCGCACCGTGCCGGAGGTTGCCGGCAAGGCACTGGGCAAGAAGGGGCTGGCCTTCGGCGCGCTCATCACCGAGTGGCCGAGCGTCGTCGGCCACCAGCTCGCTCAGCGCACCCAGCCCGACCGGCTGAGCTTCCCCCGCGGCAAGCGCGAGGACGCCACCCTGCACATCCGCGCCATGGGCGCCATCGCCCTGGAACTGCAGCATCTGGAACCGCTGATCATCGAGAAGATCAACGGCTTCTTCGGCTACCGCGCGGTGGCCCGCATCAAGCTGGTGCACGCGGCCCCGGCGGTCCCGCCGCCGCGCCGGCCGCCGCCGCCGCGCCCCTTGTCGATGGACGAGGAGATCGCCGTCATCAACGCCACCGCCGCCGTCGAAGACGCCGACCTGCGCGCCGTGCTGGAGCGCTTCGGCCGTTCGCTGCTGGCCCGTCCGGCACCGTCGACCCGGCGACGTCCGGGCTGAGGAACCGGGCCGGGAGGGCCGATTCCGGGCCCTTGCCCGCACCGCAGCGGCACCGCTATAGTAACAACATCTAGGTAGGAGGGGTTCGTGAACCGCAATCTTTTGGGAATCATCGTCGTCGCGGTCGCGGCGTTGGCAGCCGTGGTGTGGATCTCCACCGCGCAGGCGGCCGAGTCGACCGCGGACCGCGCCGCCGAGCGGGTGCTCGGCCGGGCCGACGCGCCGGTGACCATCGTCGACTACTCGTCCCTCACCTGCCCGCACTGCGCCACCTTCCACGTGGAAACGCTGCCGCGGATCAAGGAGCAGTACATCGACACCGGCAAGGCCAAGCTGGTGTTCCGCGACTTCCCCTTCGACCAGTGGGCCCTGCGCGCCTCCATGCTGGCCCGCTGCGCCCCGGCGGAGCGCTACTTCGCCGTGCTCGACGTGCTGTTCAAGACGCAGGCCCAGTGGTCGCGCGCCGCCGACCCGGCCAAGGCCCTGACCCAGATCGGCAAGCTGGCCGGCCTGAGCGATGAGACCATCACCGCCTGCTGGAACGACCAGCAGCTTGCCGACGCCATCCTGTCCATGCGCCTGAAGGGCCAGAACGAGGACAACATCCAGTCCACGCCGACCTTCGTCCTCAACGACGGCGCCGCCCGCATCGAGGGCGCCCAGCCGTTCGAGCGCTTCGCCGAGGCCATCGAGAAGCTGGCCCGGTAACGCCGGCGCCGCCACGACCGGGAGTCGTCCGTTGCACTTCACGCGCCTCCGCCTGTCCGGCTTCAAGTCGTTCGTCGATCCGACCGACCTGGTGATCGAGCCCGGTGTCACCGGCATCGTCGGCCCCAACGGCTGCGGCAAGTCGAACCTGGTGGAGGCGCTGCGCTGGGTGATGGGCGAGACGTCCGCCCGCAAGCTGCGCGGCGGCGACATGGACGACGTCATCTTCGGCGGCACGTCCAGCCGGCCGGCGCGCAACCTGGCCGAGGTGGCCATGGTGGTGGACAACCGCGCCCGCACAGCCCCGGCCGGCTTCAACGAGGCGGACGAGCTGGAGATCGTCCGGCGGATCGAACGGGGCTCCGGCTCCGACTACCGCATCAACGGCAAGCCGGTGCGGGCCCGCGACGTCCAGCTCCTGTTCGCCGACAACGCGTCGGGCGCCAACTCCCCGGCCCTGGTCAGCCAGGGCAAGGTGGGGCAGATCATCGCCGCCAAGCCGCAGGACCGCCGCGTCCTGCTGGAGGAGGCGGCGGGGATCACCGGCCTGCACTCCCGCCGCCACGAGGCGGAGCTGCGCCTGAAGGCCGCGGAAGGCAACCTGACGCGGCTGGAGGACGTCATCGGGGCGATGGACACCCAGCTCCAGAGCCTGAAGAAGCAGGCGCGCCAGGCGGCGCGCTACCGGTCCCTGTCGGAACACATCCGCCGCGCCGAGGCCATCCTGTGGCACCTGCGCTGGATCGCCGCGGAGCGCGACGTCGCTCGCGCCCGCGCCGCCCACGCCGCCGCGGAGGAAACGGTGCGCTCCCTGATGCTCGCGGTGCAGGGGTTCGAGCGCAAGCGCACCGCCGATGCCGCCGGCCTGCCCGCCCTGCGCCAGGCGGAGGCCGCGGCCGCGGCGGCCCTGCAACGGCTCGTCCTGGCGCGCGAGCAGCTCGACGCCGAGGAGCGGCGCGTCGCCGAGCAGCAGCGCGCCCTCGCCGCCCGGCTTCAGCAGGTGGCCGGCGACCTCGGCCGTGAACAGGCGCTGGCCGCCGACGCCGACGCCGCCCTGGACCGCCTGCGGGCCGAGCGCGACCGCCTGCGGGCCGAACAGGATGACGAGGAGATCCTGGAGGAGGCGGCCCGCGAGGCGCTGGTGGAGGCGCGCGACGCCGTCGACGAGCTGGACCGCGCCCTCACCCGCCTCACCGAACAGGTGGCCGCCGACGACGCCCGCCGCACCGCCCTGCAACGCCAGGTGCAGGAGATCGAGGGGCGGGCCGCCGGCCTGACCCGGCGCATCGCCGAACAGCAGGCGCAGCGCGCCCGGCTGGAGCAGGAGATCGCCGCCTGCGGCGACGTGGCCGACGCCGAACTGGCCGTGGCCATGGCCGAACAGCGCCTGGACGACGCCCGCGAGGCAGCGGAGGAGGCGGAACGCGCCAGGGCCGACGCCGAGCCCGCCCAGGCCCGCGCCCGCGACGCCCTGCACGGGGCGGAGGCGGCGCGCACCCGCCTGAAGGCGGAGGAGAAGGCGCTGGCGGAACTGCTGGCCGCCGGCTCCGGCGACCTGTTCCCGCCGCTGATCGACGCCGTCACCGTGACCCCCGGCTATGAAGGGGCGCTGGCGGCGGCGCTGGGCGACCACCTCACCGCCCCGCTGGACGAGGCGGCCCCCGTGCACTGGCGCACCCTGCCCGCCCTGGACGGCGCCACCCGGCCGCCCGACGGTGCGGAGCCGCTGGCCGCCGCGGTCCGCGGGCCGCAGGCGCTGGACCGGGCACTGGCCCACATCGCCGTGGTCGGGGACGCCGACACCGGCGCCGCCCTGGCGCCGGCGCTGGGCCCCGGGCAGATCCTGGTGAGCCTCGACGGAGGGGCGTGGCGCTGGGACGGGCTGACCGTCCGGGCCGGCGCCCCCACCGCGGCGGCCGTCCGCCTGAAGCAGCGCAACCGGCTGCGCGAGGTGCAGGCCGAACTGGAGGAGGCGGAGGACCGGGTGGAGCTGGCGCGGGCCGCGCTGGACGAGGCGCGCCGCGCCGCCGAGGAGGCGTCCGCCCGCGACCGTCGGGCCCGCGACGCGGTGCGGGAGGCGTTCGCCGCCACCAACGCCGCCCGCGACCGCCACGCCCGGCTCGCCCGCGAAGCCGACGCCGCCCGCTCCCGCCTCGCCGCCCTGCTGGAAGGGGTGGAGCGGCTGGAGGCCGACCGCCGCGAGACCGAAGCCGGTCTCGGCGCGGTCCGCGAGGCGCTGGACGCCCTGCCCGACCCGCGCGACGGCCATGACCGCCGCAACGAGCTGCGGGCGGCGGTGGCCGAGCGGCGCAGCGTGCTGGCGGAGAAGCAGAACGCCGTCGATCGGCTGCTGCGCGAAGCGCAGAGCCGCCGCCAGCGCATCGCCGCCATCGACCGGGAGGAGGCGTCCTGGTCCACCCGCCAGCAAGGCGCCGGCGGACGGGTCGAGGAGCTGCAGGCGCGCGCCGCCGAGGCGGAGGCCGAACTGGAGCGGCTGGCGTCGCGCCCCGCCGCCATCGCCGAAGACCGCCGCGACCTGCTGGATCGCATCGCCGGGGCGGAGCGGGAGCGCACGCGCGCCGCCGCGGCGCTGGCCGCCGGCGAGGCGACGGTGGCGGAGGCGGAGGCGCAGCTTCGCGACGCCGAAGCCGGCCTGGCCGACGCGCGCGAGGCCCGCGCCCGCGCCGAGGCGGCGGTGGGCGCCGCGGTGCAGCAGGAGCGCACGCTGGCCGAACGCATCGGCGAACGTCTGTCCTGCCGCCCCGACCAATGCCTGGAGGCGGCCGGCATCGCCGCCGACGAGGAACTACCCGACGCCGCCGCGGTGGAATCGCGCCTGGACAAGCTGACGCGGGAGCGCGAGGCCATGGGCCCGGTCAACCTGCGTGCCGAGATCGAGGTGGCTGAGCTGGAGCAGCAGATCACGTCGTTGCAGGGCGAGCGCGAGGACCTGATCGCCGCCATCGCCCGCCTGCGCCAGGGCATCGCCTCCCTGAACCGGGAGGCGCGGGAGCGGCTGGTGGCGTCCTTCGAAACGGTGAACCGCAACTTCCAGGAGCTGTTCCAGCGCCTGTTCGGCGGCGGCAAGGCCCATCTGGAGCTGGTGAACGCCGAGGACCCGCTGAACGCCGGCCTGGAGATCTACGCCAGCCCGCCGGGCAAGAAGCTGCAGAACCTGTCGCTGCTGTCGGGCGGGGAGCAGGCGCTGACCGCCCTGGCCCTGCTGTTCGCCGTCTTCCGGTCCAACCCCGCGCCGGTTTGCGTGCTGGACGAGGTGGACGCGCCGCTGGACGAGGCCAACGTCGGCCGCTTCTGCGATCTGGTGGAGGATATGGCGCGCGACGGCGGCACGCGCTTCCTGATCGTCACCCACCACCGCCTGACCATGGCCCGCGTCGACCGCCTGTTCGGCGTCACCATGGCCGAGCGCGGCGTGTCCCGGCTGGTCAGCGTCGACCTGCGCGGGGTGGAGGAGCTGCGCGGGGTGGCGTAAGCACCCCGCGCGCCGCCCTGGGGTCAGGCGGGGATTCGCCCGCCGATGGCGAAGGGCCGGGCGGCCTGAGACGCATAGCGCTCCAGCCCCAACCCTTCGGTGTCGATGTCCGCGGTGCGGCCGCAGACGAGGTCGGCCAGCACCCGGCCCGATCCGACCGCCATGGTCCAGCCCAGCGTGCCGTGACCGGTGTTCAGGAACAGGTTGGCGATGGGCGTCCCGCCGACCACCGGCGGGCCGTCGGGAGTCATCGGCCGCAGCCCGGTCCAGAACTCGGCCCGCGCCACGTCGCCGCCGTGCGGGAACAGGTCGGTGACCACATGCTCCAGCGTGCGCCGCCGGGCCGGCCGCAGGGTCAGGTCGTAGCCGGCCAGCTCGGCGGTGCCGCCGACGCGGATGCGGTCGCCCAGGCGCGTGATCGCCACCTTGTGGGTCTCGTCCATCACAGTGGATTCCGGTGCACCCGTGGCGTCGGTGATGGGCACGGTGATCGAATAGCCCTTGACCGGGTAGATCGGCAGGCCGAGTCCCAGCGGCTTCAGCAGATGGGGCGAATAGCTCCCCAGCGCCACCACGTAGGCGTCCGCGGTCATCTCTCCGGCGTCGGTCACCACGGCGGTGATGCGCCGCCCGTCGTGGGCAAGGTGCCGGATGCCCGTACCGTAGCGGAACTCGACGCCGGCTTCGGCGGCCAGCTTTGCCAGCGCCCCGGTGAACAGGAAGCAGTCGCCGGTCTCGTCGCCGGGCAGCCGCAGGCCGCCGGCGATCTTGTCGCGCACCGCCGCCAGGCCGGGTTCGGCGCCGATGCAGCCGTCGCGATCGAGGAGTTCGTACACCACGCCGAAGCGGTCGAGCACCGCCGTGTCGCTGCCCACCGCGTCCAGTTGCGCCTGCTTGCGGAAGAGCTGCAAGGTGCCGCGGGCCCGCTCGTCATAGGCGATGCCGGTGGCCGCGCGCAGGTCGCGCAGGCAGTCGCGGCTGTACTCGGCCAGCCGGACCATGCGGCCCTTGTTGATCTCATAGCGTTCGGCGGTGGCGTTGGCGAGAAGGCGCAGAGCCCACGCCCACATGGCGGGGTCGAGCCGCGGACGGATCACCAGCGGCCGATGGGTCATGGCCAGCCACTTCACGGCCTTCAGCAGCAGGCCGGGCGCCGCCCACGGCGCGGAGTATCCGGGCGACACCTCGCCGGCGTTGGCGTAACTGGTTTCCAGCGCCGGACCCGGCTGGCGGTCGATGACGGTAACCTCGTGCCCCGCCCGCGCCAGGTAATAGGCCGACGACACGCCGATCACGCCACTGCCCAGAACGATGACTTTCACAAGGGATCTCCCGCCATTCGGTCCACGCCCGTTCCCCTGATCGCAAGGCCCGTGCCAGCCTCCGGAAAGGGCGCGAATCCACGTTCCCGCGCGTCTGCCACTGTAAACGATTGTGTACGGCCACCCGGCGGGACGCCTCCGGAAGCGGATAAAACCCCGTTCCGACAAGTCGTTGGCCGATGTGTACACGATCGTGTACGCTGTAACGGATAACGTACAGCCCCGTCGGGAGATCCCGTCCCCATGCGCATCGCCATCGTCTTCGCCGACCGGGTCGGCATCGCCCACGAGGTATTGGCCGTCCTGGCCCGCCGGCGGCTGAACGTGGTGGCGGTGGAGGTGGAGCCGCCGCACATGTACGTCGACGCGCCGGAGCTGGACCCGGCGTCGCTCGCGCCCTTGCGCGCGGATCTCACCGGGGTGCCCGGCGTGCGGGACGCGGTGGCCATCGACCTGCTTCCGGGGGCGCGGCGGCGGCTCCACCTCGACGCCGTTCTGGCCGCCCTGGCCGACCCGGTGCTGGCCGTCGATGCGCAAGGCGCCATCGTGCTGGCCAACCCCGCCGCTGCCGCCGCCGCGGTCGGCAGTGGTGGTGGCGGTGCCGACCCGGCGGATCTGCGGGGGACGTGCGTCGGCACCCTGTTCGGCGACGCCGCGCTGCGGGCGGAGCTGATCGCCACCGGCTTCCGGGCGCCGGCGCGCGAGGTGGTGCTGGGGGGTCGGCCCTATCTTCTCGACGTCCGGCCGATCGCCGAATCCGCCGCCGGCGGGCCGGCCCGGGCGGCGGGTGGGGTGGTGATCCTGAACGCCCCCAGCCGGCTGGGTGAACGGCTGCACGCGCTGCGCAACTTCGACGAGGGCGGGTTCGAGCGCATCCTCGGCGACTCGCCGCCCATCCGCGAGTTGAAGGCGCGGGCGGCGCGGGTTGCGGCGGTCGACGCGCCGCTGCTGATCCTGGGCGAAACGGGGACGGGCAAGGAACTGATCGCCCATGCCTGCCACCGCGCCAGCGCGCGGGCGGAGCGGCCCTTCCTGGCGCTCAACTGCGCCGCCCTGCCGGAGAACCTGGCGGAAAGCGAACTGTTCGGCTACGCCCCCGGTGCCTTCACCGGCGCCCGGCGCGGCGGCAAGCCCGGCCTGCTGGAACTGGCCGACCGGGGCTCGGTGTTCCTCGACGAGATCGGCGAGATGTCCCCCTATCTCCAGGCGAAGCTGCTGCGCTTCCTGAACGACGGCAGCTTTCGCCGGGTCGGCGCCGAGGCGGAGCAGCGTGTCGACGTACGCATCATCAGCGCCACCCACCGCAACCTGGACCAGATGGTGGCCGAGCGCGCCTTCCGCGAGGACCTGTTCTACCGCCTCAACGTGCTGACCCTGCGCGTGCCCCCCTTGCGGGCGCGCGGCGACGACATCCTGCTGCTGGCCCGCCATTTCATCGACCGGGCCTGCGCCCAGACCCGCGGGCCGACCCGCCGGCTCACCGCGGGGGCCAGTGCCGCGCTGCTGGCCAACGCCTGGTCGGGCAACGTGCGCCAACTCGAGAACATGATCTTCCGCGCCGTCACCATGAGTGACGGTCCGGATCTGGACGTCGCGGATCTGGAGATCGCCACCTCCCGCATGGCCGCCGGCGAGCCCGGCGCCCTGGCCGACCGGTGGGAGGACGCGGTGGCCGAGTTCGAAAAGGCGCTGCTGAACCGGCTGTTCCCCGCCTATCCGTCCAGCCGGAAGCTGGCCGCCCGGCTGAAGACCTCCCACACGATGATTGCCAACAAGCTGCGCAAGTACGGCATCGCCCGCGGGTGAGGAGGGGCGGAAGACGGCACCGCGCCGGAGTCGTCCCACACATCTCCGGCGCGGTGCCGTTCCTGTCCCGCCCGTGCATGCCGCACACCGGCGGGACCGTCCACCACCACCCCGCCACACTGCCGCTCCCCCGTCATGGCCGCAACGGCGCGTTGGAGACGGGCCGACCGCCACGCAAGCGCACCGCCTGCCGCTTCCGGATGGAAGCATACCCCGTTGCGCGGCCCATCGGGTGCGCCCCGGCCGGGTGGCGAGGCCTCCGGGACGGCCGCAACCGGGGGCTGGACGCAGAGTTCCCGTGACAACGGGTGGTGTTTCGCGGCACTTCGCGTCGGTTCCCGGCCCGGTCGCCGCACTCCCTTCGGGTCACCCCTCCCAACGCCCTGCCCACCCGGATTTTCTTCCATCGGTCTTTTTATTCGAAGGAGTATCGCCAACGGATTTCCGTCCACCAAAGATTTCTTGATGGTTTTCCGCCCGCCTCCTAAGTCGCTGCCTGCACCGGGACTGCCACGCTCCCACAGCATCGGCCGGATTTATGCGGCCATGATTATGGAAGATGGCACGAGAGAGATGTTCCGGCACGACAAGTCGGCAAACGGATGCAGCCCGCCCGAAAGCGGACGCGGCGGCTGCGACGGAACCATGCGGGGCTAAGCGATGAGCAAATCGGATCCGGAAGTGGTCTACGATCTGGCAGCCGACCGGAGGTCGGCGCTGCCGTCGGTGGGGCTCGGGCTGCTCCTCGCCCTGGCCGACGGCACGGCCCTGGCGGTGATGGGCTGGCTGGTGCTGTACACCGGCGCCACCACCGCCCTGTCTGCGGACCATGACCTGGCGCAACGGGCCCTGCTGACGGGGCTGATGCTGGTGCCGCTCATCAAGTCGGTGTTCGGCATCTACGCTCTGGGGCGCTTCGACTATGCGGAGCGGGCCCGGCGCACCTTCCAGGCCGCCGTCCTGTGCACGGCGGTGCTGATCGTTCCCTTCATCGTGATGGAGGGCTTCCGGTCCTTCTTCGGCCTGTCGCTGGCGGTGGCGCTGGGCGGTTTCGCGCTGACCTTCGCGGTCGACATGCTGCTGGTCCACGGCGTGCTCGCCTTCGCCCACCAGTGGCGGGTACCGGTGGTGATCGTCGGCGCCGGCCCCCAGGGGGCGGCACTGGCCGAGAAGCTGCAGCGGCTGCCGTGGCTGGGTATGCGGCCGGTGTGCTTCGTCGACGAGGACGAGGCCCTGTGGCACCGCCGGGTCGCCGACCTGCCGGTGATCGGCCCGCCGTCCACCCTGCGCACGTTCCCGGCCTACGCCGCGCAGGCCCGGGCCGCCATCGTCGCCGACATCGGCCGGCACGGCTCCGACCTTACGGCGCTGATGCGCTCCCTGCCCTTCCGTCAGGTCTATTGCGTGCTGGGTGAAGGCAACGTCAGCAGCCTGGACGCCAGCTTCCACAACCTGCACGGCTCCCTGTCCCTGCGCGTCAGCCTGCGGCCGCGCACCACGTACCTGCGCATCCGCCGCACCATGGACATCGTGCTGGCCGGGCTGGCGCTGCTGGTCTTCGCCCCGCTGATGCTGGCGATCGGCATCCTGATCAAGCTGGACAGCCGCGGGCCGGTGCTGTTCCGGCAGGAGCGCTGGGCCGGCGGCAACCGGACCTTCAAGCTGCTGAAGTTCCGCACCATGCACGTGGACGCCGAGGAGCAGCTTCAACGCCTGCTGGAATCCGATCCCGAGGCCCGGCGGGAGTACGAGATCTTCCACAAGCTGACCTTCGACCCGCGCATCACCCCCTTCGGCCGCTTCCTGCGCAAAACGTCGCTGGACGAGCTGCCGCAGCTCTGGAACGTGCTGACCGGTGAAATGAGCCTTATCGGACCGCGCGCCTACATGCCCCGCGAACTGCCGGAGGTGGGTGAGTCCGCCGCCATCATCGGCACCGTCACCCCCGGCGTCACCGGGTACTGGCAGGTGTCGGGGCGCCATCGCACCAGCTTCCAGGAACGTGTGCGCATGGACGTCTTCTACGTCCGCAACTGCGGCCTGCTGTTCGACTTCTACATCCTGGTGAAGACCGTGTTCGTGGTGCTGCGCGGCGAAGGAAGCTGAGCGGTCCGCCATCGGCGGGCGGAATACCGGAGGCGGGCCGGCGCTGCGGCCCGCCTCATGCTTTCCAGAAGGGCTTCGCCGCCTCCGCCCGGGCGGTCGTTTCGTCCAGGCCGATGTCGGCCAGCAGATGGGCGTCCATGCGCGCCAGTGCACGCCGATAGGCGCTGCGCTCCCGCCACATCCGGGGCCGGTCCAGCCAGCGCGCCAGCCAGTGCCGGGACCGCTGCGGGGGCCCGGCCGGACGCTCCCGTGCGTGCGCTGTGCTCATGCAGGCCATGACACTCCCCCCTCGCCACCATCGCCGGTCGGGGGCCAGAATCAACCGCACGGCGCCTTGTCGACAAACCATGCTTTCTCATAGCATGGATGATCGACGCTCATTCATGACCACCCCATGCGCCGCCACCTTCCGCCGCTCCACGCCCTGCGCGCCTTCGAGGCGGCGGCGCGCCACCTCAGCTTCTCCCGGGCCGCGGACGAGTTGTGCGTGACCCAGGGTGCGATCAGCCGTCAGGTGCAAAGCCTGGAGGAATGGTTGGGCGCGCCCCTGTTCCGGCGGCTGACCCGGCGCGTCGAACTGACCGAGGAGGGCCGGTTGCTGCTGCCGGTGCTGTCCCGCTCCTTCGACCACATGGCCGAGACGATGGCGCGCCTGACCGCGCGGGGGCGGGACCTGCGCATCCGGGTGGCGTTCTCCTTCGGTATCCGCTGGCTGATGCCGCGCCTGGGCCATTTTCAGGCCCGCCACCCCGATGTGCAGGTGCGTGTCACGGTGGGCTGGACCAACCACACCGACGTCGACCCGCAGGAGTTCGATGCGGCCATCACCTTCAGCCCCGCGCAGCCCGGGGCGGCCGCGGTGGAGGTGCTGCCGGAGCGCCTCACGGTGATCTGCGCCCCCGCCCTGGCGGCCGGCCTGCGTACGCCCGCCGATCTTGCCGGGATCCCCCTGCTGCACGGCTGTTCGGAAGGGCGGGATTGGGACCTCTGGCTTGCCGCGGCCGGCCTGCCGACCCCCGACGCCCTGCGCCGGGGCGCGGTGTTTGACGCCATGGACCCGGCGTTGCAGGCCGCCGCCTCCGGTCTCGGAGCGACGGTCGCCGACCGTGTGCTGGCGGCGGCGGACGTGGCGGCGGGCCGGCTCGCCCTGCCGTTTCCCGGGATCGAGGCGACCTCGGGCAGTTACTGGTTCGTCTGCCCCGAAGGCACGGCGGACCGCCCGGCCATCGCTGCCTTTCGCGATTGGTTGCTGGCCGAGGCGCGCAACCGGCCGGAGTGATCGGAGGTCCGCATCCGGCCTCCCGGACGGAGCGGCGGCGCGGCCGTTGGCCGTACACCGTCCGCGCGGCTTACATCGCCTGTGTGTGCCTTGGCACTCTGTGCATCCGGCCGGAGCCGGCTCCGTGTCGGGTGTGGCACTCCCCTGGAAGGAAACATAATTCGCAAGTCATACATAAGCTTCAGTGTGTAACCCCCTCGCTCCGTTGCCGTCCTGACGCACCGTTCTTATCTCGGTTCCAAGTCTTACGGCGAGCAGAACGGAACTATTAGTACACTATTTAATCCGGCTTCACCAGCCGACCGGAGGGAGGACGGGAATGCGGAAGGATGCTCTGGGCGGGTTGGTTCGCTGGTCGGGACTCGGCTGGGGATTGCGCGCCCTGTTCGCCCGGCGGCGGGTCACCATCGTGGTCTACCACGATCCCGATCCGTCGGTGCTGGAAGAGCATCTCGCCTTCTACGCCCGCCATTACACCTTCACCACCATGGACGCCGTGGCGGATGCCCTGGAGAACGGTGACTGGGACGCCCTGCCCGCCTATCCACTGGTGCTGACCTTCGATGACGGCCACCGGGGCAACGCCGCCCTGGCCGACCTGTTCCGCACCTATGGGGTGCGGCCCACCATCTTCCTGTGCAGCCGCATCGTCGGAACCCACCGGCCCTACTGGTGGAAGACCGGGGCGGCGGCGCGCCTGGGCGCCGAGGCGTTGAAGCTGGTTCCCGATGCGGAGCGCCGCCGGCGCCTGGCCGAAGCCGGCGACGACCCCGACGCCGACGCGACCGCCCCGCAGGCCATGGGCTGGGACGACGTGCGCCGCCTGGCGGATTGCGCCGACTTCGGCGCCCACACCCGCACGCACCCGATCCTGCCCCGCTGCAACGACCAGCAGGCCGAAGAGGAGATCGCGCTGTGCCGGCAGGAGCTTGAGGAAGGGATGGGGGGCACGCCGTGCCGCCACTTCGCCTTCCCCAACGGTGACTACGGGGAGCGCGACCTGGCGATCCTGCGCCACGCCGGCTACCGCACCGCCCGCACCATCGAACCGGGCTGGAACGGCCCCGACACCGATCCCATGCGCCTGAAGGGCTTCATCGTCTCCGACGATGCGACCGTCCCGTGGCTGGAGGTGCAACTGACGGGGATACCCCGCCTGCTGCGTGTCCTGCGCCGGGCGTTGCGCGGCGCCCGGGCGGCGGCAACGGCCGGCACGCCGCCGCCGACCCGCACCGCCGGCGGACCGGCCAGCGCATGAACCGGTACGGCCGAAGCAACTCGCAAGTATTACCCAAACAAGGATGCCTACCCCTTCCTAGAGGATTTCAATATCCACGAATTTCGAGGGATTACCGTCCTTACGCCGTTTCAACGCTTCACCGGGACGTGCAATATAACCACAGACCACGTTCACCAATTTGCGGCTGTCCGCCCAGACGTCCGCGCCACCCAGTCCCCGAACGGAGGTGTCTTCGCAATGCTGACCGCCACCAACACCGAGCCGAAGGTCGACACCATGATCACTCAGCAGATCCGCTCCTTCATCGTCGAGAACTTCCTGCTGGGGAAGGACTCCGGCTTCGACAACGGCGATTCCCTGCTGGAGACGGGAATCATCGACTCCACCGGGATCATGCACGTGGTCGCGTTTCTTGAGGAGAACTTCGGCATCGCCATCGACGACGACGACCTCGTGGCCGACAACCTCGACTCCGTCGCGCGCATCGCCGCCTTCGTGCGCAGCAAGCAGGCGCTCAAGGACGCCGCCTGACCGGGGGATACGCCAACCCGGTCCGGGCCGCCCACGCCCGGACCGGCGCCCCTGCTCCACCGACGGGACATGCCCATGGCCTATCTGGTTCACCATTTCCTGCGCGACACCGCCCGGCGCCTGCCGGACAAGACCGCGCTGATCGCCGGCAAGGTCCGGCGCAGCTTCGCCGACCTGGACCGCGACAGCGACGCCATCGCCGTCGCGCTGCGCGAACGCGGGGTGCGGCGCGGCGACCGCGTGGCGATCATGCTGGAAAACTCCGCCGAGTACGTCACCGCCTTCTTCGGCGCCAGCAAGGCCGGCGCGGTCTATGTCCCCGTCAACCCCTCCACCAAGGCCGACAAGCTCGCCTACATCCTGAACGACTGCACGGTGACGGCGCTGGTCGCACCGACGGCGCTGGCCCGCACCGTCCTGCCGGCGCTGGCGGAGGCTCCTTCGGTCACCTCCACCCTGTGGGTCGGCCCGGTGGTGCCGGACTGCGCCGGGGCCGCCTCCTTCGCCGAGGCCCTGGCCGGAGCGGCCACCCCCGGTGACGCCGGCCTGATCGATCATGACCTGGCCGCCATCCTCTACACCTCCGGCACCACGGGCAAGCCCAAGGGGGTGATGCTCACCCACGCCAACCTCTGCGCCGTCAACCGGTCGATCGCCGAGTATCTCGCCAACACCGCCGACGATGTGGTGATGTGCGTTCTGCCCGTCACCTTCGGCTATGGCCTTTCCCAGGTGGTGACCTCGGCGCTGGTCGGCTTCACACTGGTGCTGGAACGCTCCTTCGCCTTCCCGGCCGACACGCTGGCGCGCATGGTGGAGCATCGGATCACCGGCCTGGCCGGGGTGCCGACGCTGTTTGCCACCCTGTTGCAGATGGAGACGGCGCGCACCGCCGACCTCTCCTCCCTGCGCTACCTGACCAACGCCGCGGCCCCCATGCCGGTGGCCCACATCCGGCGGGTGCGCGAACTGTTCCCGCACGCTGCCTTCTTCTCCATGTACGGCTGCACGGAATGCTCGACCCGGGTCGCCTATCTGGAGCCGGAGCGGCTGGACGACAAGATCGCCTCGGTCGGCCGCGCCATCCCCAACTGCGAGGCGATGGTGCTGGACGAGGACGGCAACCCCGCCGCCCCCGGCGTGGTGGGCGAACTGGTGGTGCGCGGCGCCAACGTCATGCGCGGCTACTGGAACCGGCCGGAGGCGACGGCGGACAAGCTGCGCGACGACCCGCGCGGCGGCAAGCGCTACCACACCGGCGACCTGTTCTACGCCGATGCCGAGGGATTCCTGCACTTCGTCGCCCGCAAGGACGACGTGTTCAAGTGCCGCGGCGAGAAGGTCAGTCCCAAGGAGGTGGAGGCGGTCCTGTGCGAGCTGGACTGCATCGCCGAGGCGGGCGTGGCCGGCGTCCCCGACCCGGTCGACGGCATGGCGGTCAAGGCGTTCCTGGTCCCGCGCGAGGGTGCGACGGTCAACGAGGCGGAGGTGCGCCAGCACTGCCGTGCCCGGCTGGAGAGCCACATGGTCCCCCGGTTCATCGAACTGCACGCCGAACTGCCGAAGACGGAGTCCGGCAAGCTCAAGCGGGCGGTGCTGGCGGGCACCGCCTGATCCGTTCCGGCACCGTCACCCAACGAGGAGTGCACCCCATGTGTGGTGTCGCTGGTATTCTCGCCGGCCCGCGCGCCGAGCCCCCCGACCTGGAAGAGCTGCGGCGGATGATCGCCATGCTGGGGCACCGCGGGCCCGACGGGTATGGCCTCTACCGCGACGACCGCGTCGGGCTGGCCCACGCCCGTCTCAGCATCGTCGGCCTGGCCGGCGGCTTCCAGCCCATCCGCAACGAGGACGGCAGCGTCTGGATCTCGTTCAACGGCGAGATCTTCAACCACGTCGAACTGCGGCGGGAACTTGAGGCGCGCGGCCACCGGTTCTACACCCGCACCGACACCGAGGTGATCGTCCACGCCTTCGAGGAGTGGGGACCCGCCGCCTGGGCCCGCCTGAACGGCCAGTACGCCTTCGCCCTGTGGGAGGCGGCGGAGCGCCGCCTGTGGCTGGTGCGCGACCGCATGGGCATCCTGCCCATGCATTACGCCCGCGTCGGCGACCACATCGTCTTCGGCTCGGAGGTCAAGGCGCTGGTGGCCGGCGGCCGGGTGGCGCCGCGGTTCGACGGGTCGCGCCTGGCGCGGGTCTTCGCCCACTGGTCGGTGGCCCCCCACGGCAGCGTCTTCGCCGGGGTCGAGGCGGTGCCGGCGGCGACCGCCCTGTGCATCGACGAGACGCTCGCCATCCGGGCCGAGCGCTACTGGACGCCCCGGGTGGAATGCGATCCCGCCCTGGCCGGGCTGTCGGTGGACGAGGCGGCGGACGCGCTGGGCGAACGGCTCGGCGAGGCGGTCCGCCTGCGCCTGCGCGCCGACGTGCCGGTCGGCGTCTACATCTCCGGCGGCCTGGACAGCTCGGTCATCGCCGGGCTGGTGCGCCGGGGCAAAGACGGCGGCGTGCACAGCTTCGGCGTCCGCTTCGCCGACCCCGCCTTCGACGAGACCGAACAGCAGCGCAGGGTCGCCGGCTTCGTCGGGACCGAGCACCACGAGATCCTCGTCGGCCCCCGCGAGATCCAGGAGGCCCTGCCCGACGTGGTGTGGCACGCCGAGACGCCGCTGCTGCGCACGGCCCCGGCCCCCATGTTCATGCTGTCCCGCCTGGTGCAGGACAACGGCATCCGCGTCGTCCTGTCCGGCGAGGGAGCGGACGAGCTGCTGTCGGGCTACGACGTCTTCAAGGAGGACCGGGTGCGCCGCTTCTGGGCGCGCCGACCGGACTCGGCGGCGCGTGCCCGGCTGATGAGCCGCGTCCACGCCTTCACCGCCATGGGCGGCAACAAGGCGAGCCCGCTGTGGCAGAGCTTCTTCCGCCGTGGCCTTCAGGACACGGATGACCCCTTCTACGGCCACCGCATCCGCTGGACCAACACGGCATGGACGCAGCGCCTGCTGTCGCCCGACGTGCGCGCCGCCTTCGACGGGCCGGCGGCCGAGCGGGCCATCCTCGACCGCCTGCCCGAGGGCTACGCCGGCTGGTCGCCGCTGGCCCGGGCGCAGGCGGTGGAGATGGACACCTTCCTCACCCCCTATCTGCTGGCCAGCCAGGGCGACCGCGTCGCCATGGCCAACAGCATCGAGGTCCGCTACCCCTTCCTCGATCCCGACGTGGTGGAGCTGTGCAATGCCCTGCCGGACCGGGTGAAGATGCTGGGGCTGCGCGACAAGCTGGCCCTGCGCCGGCTGGCCGGCCGACTCCTGCCGCGGGAGGTCGGTCATCGTCCCAAGCGCCCATACCGGGCGCCCATGACCACCTCCCTGTTCGGGCCGCAGGCGCCGGACTATGTCCACGAGCTTCTCAGCGAACGGGCGCTCGACGGGTTCGGCCTGGTGGACGCCGCCGGGGTCGCCCAACTGGCGGCCCGCGCCCACCGGCAGGAAGGCCGCATGGCCGGCGAGCGCGAGGAGATGGCGCTGGTCGGCGTGCTGACCCTGCAGATGCTCGCCCACGCCTACCGGGAGGATTTCCGCGACCGCGCCACGCGCGCGCGGGGTCGGCTGGAAGCCGCCACCCTGCACGTTCTGGAAGACCACGCCGGTGCCCGGCCCGCCGTTCGGCACGCCGTACGCGCCGGCTGATCCGCACTGACGACACCACACACACCACCGCACACGCGAACCGGGGAACCACACCACATGCTGAACGACCTGCATCCGTTCGATAGCCGCGTGCTCGACCTCGACTGCGCCGCCGCGGCCCGCGAGATCGAGCAATCCATCCGCGACACCGTTGCGGTCGACCTGCGCCGCCAGGGCATCGTGCTGGGCGTGTCCGGCGGCATCGACTCCTCGGTCTGCGCCGCACTGGCGGTCCGCGCGCTGGGGCCGGATCGGGTGCGCCTGCTGCTGATGCCGGAAAAGGAGTCCTCCGACAGCAGCACGCAGCGCGGCCGCCTGCTGTGCCACCAGCTCGGCGTCGAGCCGGTTATGGAGAACATCACCGCCCCGCTCACCGCGCTGGGCTGCTACGAGCGCCGCGACGCGGCGATCCGCCGTCTGATCCCCGGCTTCGGGCCGGGCTGGAAGCAGAAGATCGGCCTGGCCGGCGGCCTGCTCGACCATGACCGGGTCAACTACTTCACGATCACCGTGCAGTCGCCGGACGGCGACATGAAAACGGTGCGCATGCCGGTCGACGTCTATCTGGAGGTGGTCGCCGCCACCAACCTGAAGCAGCGCGTTCGCAAGACCATGGAATACACCCACGCCGATGCGCTGAACTACGCCGTGCTGGGAACGCCCAACCGGCTGGAGTACGAACTGGGCTTCTTCGTGCGCGGCGGTGACGGCCTGGCCGACCTCAAGCCGATCGCCCACCTCTACAAGACGCAGGTCTACCGGATGGCCGCCTGGCTGGGCCTGCCGGACGAAATCCGGAACCAGACCCCCAGCACCGACACCTACACGCTGCCGCAGACGCAGGAGGAGTTCTACTACGCCCTGCCCTACGACAAGCTGGACCTTGCCCTGTTCGCCTTCGGCAACGGCGTCTCGGACGAGGCGGCCGCGCGCGGCCTGGGGATCGAGCCGGCGCAGGTGCGCCGCGTCTACCAGGACATTGTGCGCAAGCGCCGCACCTCCGCCCGCATCCTGCGCGACGCCATCCTGGTGCAGAAGGTCGACATGGAAGGGGCCACGGCATGAGTGTGGTCGCCTGGGCCCAGAGGGGCATCGGGCGGTTCGAACCGGACGACGGCCCGGCGCTCGCGGCGTTCCACCGGGAGTTCTTCGGCGCGGACTCCATCCAGGCGGATCCGGCGTACTTCCGCTGGATCTACCGGGAGGTGCCCCACCCCGATCCGGAGGGGCTCCAGCTCTGGCTGTGCAAGCGCAACGGCGCCATCGTCGGCCAGCAGTCGGGCATCCCGTTCCGCCTGAAGACGGGAGACCGGACGGTCGCCGCCTCGTGGGGGATCGACCTGATGGTGGCTCCGGAATGGCGCCTGCGCGGAGTCGGCCCGGCGCTGACCGAGACGCACGCCAACACCGGCGCGGTGACGGTGTCGCTGGGCATGACGGATCCGGCGTACAAGTCCTACATCCGCTCGGGCTGGTGCGACCTAGGCTCCATGCCGACCTTCGTGCGGGTGATCGACCCGGCCGCCAGCCTGCGGGCGGCCGGCCGGGGCGGTACGGCGGTGCGGCTGGCCGCCGGTGCTGCCCGCCCGGTGCTGACCGCCGCCGCCATGGCCATGGCGGCGGCGGCCAGCCTGCGCGGCGCCCGCCCGGTGGAGGTGGACGGCTTCGACGGCCGGTCCGACGCCTTGTGGGAGGCGGCGGCGCCCCAATACCCGGTGCTTGCGCGGCGTGACCGGGCGTTCCTGAACTGGCGCTTCGACCGCTGCCCGGCCGCCGCCCGCTTCCGGCGCTTCTACGTAATGCGCCGGGGCGAGCCGATGGCCTACGCGGTGGTACGCCTGGACCGCTGGAAGGGCGCCACGGTGGCGGTCGTGGTGGATTATCTGGCCCGTCCCGGCTGGCTGCGGCCGACCTTCGCGCTGCTGGTCGACCAGGCGCGCCACGACGGGGCGGCGGCCCTGCTCTGCCGCACCATGAACCGGGACGCCGCCGGGGCGCTGACCCCGCTGGGCTTCCTGTGCCTGAAGAACGGGCTGAACAAGGCGACCCGCGTGGTCGCCCGTCCCGGCCCCGGCTACGAGGAGCTGAAGCCCCTCCTGGCCGATCCGCGGAACTGGTTCCTCACCACGGCCGACAGCGACATCGGCTTCCGCGAACTGGCTGACGGATAGAACGGAGGGCCCCTTGCGCCGCAACGGCGGGAGGGGCACCCCCGTTGCGCCGCCTGTCCGGACGGCGGCGCCGAATGCGGCAGAACCTCAACCTTCAGAAAGAATACGTCTCTTCCGCGAAAGCATACTCCCGCGCCGTGGCCGGCTCCGCTTGCGCTTTTTAGATTGGTCGAGGGTTCGCCCGAGACGCGACGAGCCCGCGGAGCGAACCATTGCGCCCGGCGCGGGGCCTGGACATTGCAACATGGCGGTGAATCCGATGACGACACGTGCGCCCGACTCTCTCACCATCTATTCGACATGCCCGCAGTCGAAGGACGTGCCGCAGGCCGAGTACCTGCGCACGGCCGTCCGGCACGCGCAGTGGAGCGAGGAGGCGGGCTGTGCCGGCATGCTGCTCTACACCGACAACGGTCTGGTCGATCCCTGGCACCTGGCCCATGCGGTGATGGCACACACCGACCGGCTGGCGCCGCTGGTGGCGGTGCAGCCGATCTACATGCACCCCTACTGGGTGGCCAAGCAGATCGCCTCGCTGGCCTTCCTGCACGGCCGCAAGGTCGCGCTGAACATGCTGGCCGGCGGCTTCCGCAACGACCTGCTGGCCCTGGGCGACGACACGCCCCACGACGACCGCTACGTCCGCACCGCCGAATACACCCGCATCATCACCGGCCTGCTGGAAGGGCGCGCGCCGGTGACGCTGGACGGTCGCTACTACCGCGTCACCAACCTGACGCTGGCGCCGGCTCTGCCGGAGTCGCTGTTCCCGGACATCCTGATCTCCGGCTCCTCCGACGCCGGGCTGGAGGCGGCCCGCACCATCGGCGCCACCGCCATCCGCTATCCCAAGCCGGCGGAGCAGGAGGTCGGCGAGGCCGATCTGGCCGGAGTGGCCTGTGGGGTACGGGTGGGCATCATCGCCCGCGACACCGCCGACCGCGCCTGGCGCGTCGCGGCGGAGCGCTTTCCCGCCACCCGCCAGGGGGCGGTCCTGCACCGGCTGGCCACCGCCGTGTCCGACAGCGTGTGGCACCGCCAGCTCTCCGACCTGGAGGAGCGGCCGGCCGGCCCCGACAGCCCCTACTGGCTGGGTCCGTTCCGCAACTACAAGACCTTCTGCCCCTATCTGGTCGGTACCTACGAGGATGTGGCCACTGAACTGGCGCGCTACATCGCCAAGGGGCACCGCACCGTCATCCTCGACATCTCGCCCTCCGCGGCGGAGTTCGAACACATCAACACCGCCTTCGATCTCGCACTCAACAAGGTGAGCCATGCCCAAGCTGCTGCATGACCTGGTCAGCGCCAGCGCCGACCGCCACCCGACGGCCACCGCCGTCGTCATGCGCGACCGGCGGCTGACCTACCGCCAGCTCGACGACGCCGCGACGCGGCTGGCGCACTGCCTGCGCGACGCCGGCTGCCGCGACGGCGACCGGGTCGGCCTGATGCTGCCCAAGTCACCCGACGCGGTGGTCGCCATGCTGGGCGTGCTCAAGGCCCGCTGCCTGTACGTCCCCATCGACGTGCAGAACCCGGCGCCGCGCGCCGCGCGCATCGTCGACGCCTGCCGTCCCCGCGTGCTGCTGGCCGCCAAGCCGGCCGGCACGCTGCTGGAGAACGTCCGCGCCGTCAGCGAGGCCGCCCGGGCGGCGGCCGTGGGCTGGCTGGAGGGCGACGCGCCGGCGGAGATCGCCCCGGCGTTCGGCCGGGACGACGTGGACGCCCGGCCGGCGACGCCGCTCGACCTCCCCGGCGCGCCGCAGGCCAACGCCCACATCCTGTTCACCTCGGGCTCCACCGGGCTGCCCAAGGGCGTGGTGATCCCCCACGCCGCCGCCGTCACCTTCGTGGAGTGGGCGACCGACTACTTCGGCTACCAGCCGGGCGACCGGGTGTCGGGGCACGCCCCCTTCCATTTCGACCTCTCCACCTTCGACATCTACGGCGCGCTCAGCACCGGCGCGGAGCTGCACCTGGTGCCGCCGGAGCTGAACCTGCTCCCGGCCAAGCTGGCCGCCTTCATCCGCGAGCACGAGCTGACCCAGTGGTTCTCCGTGCCGTCGGTGATGAACTTCATGGCGCGCATGGACGCGGTAAAGCCGAACGACTTCCCGTCCCTGACCCGCGTCCTGTGGTGCGGCGAGGTGCTGCCGACGCCGGCGCTGATCCACTGGATGGAACGGCTGCCCCACGTGCGCTTCACCAACCTTTATGGTCCCACCGAGGCGACCATCGCCTCCAGCTTCTACACCGTGCCGTCGGTTCCCGCCGACCCGGCGCTGCCCATCCCCATCGGCACGCCCTGCGCGGGGGAGCGGATGTTCGTCCTGGACGACGCCGGCCGGCCGGCACCGGCCGGCGAGATCGGGCACCTGTTCATCGCCGGGGCCGGCCTCGCCGACGGTTACTGGGAAGACCCGGAGAAGACCGCCGCCGCCTTCGTGCCGGCGGCGGACGGGGACGGGCTGATGTACCGCACCGGCGACCTGGCCAAGCGAGGGGAGGATGGGCTGATCCACTTCGTCGGCCGCGCCGACACCCAGATCAAGAGCCGCGGCTACCGCATCGAGCTGGGCGAGATCGAAGCCGCCCTGGGCGCCGTCGAGCGGCTGAAGGAATACGCCGTGGTCGCCGTGGATCGCGACGCCTTCGAAGGTGCCACCATCTGCTGCGCCTACGCCCCGAACGAGGGCACGGAGCTGCCGCCGGCCGAGCTGCGCACCCTGCTGGCGGCCCGCCTGCCCGGCTACATGCTGCCGACCCGCTGGGCGGTGATGGACCCGCTGCCGAAGAACGCCAACGGCAAGATCGACCGGCGCCGTCTTCAGGACGAGACGTTCGCCACCCCGGCGGCCGGGCGGGGTGCCGCATGACGGCGCCCGCCAAACCGCTGTCGATCCTGCTGGCCGGCGAGGAGGCGGCCGGGCTCCAGCTTCTCCAGGCGCTGGCGAAAACCGGCCACCGCATCGTCGGCGTGCTGGCCTCGCCCGACGGCACCCCGTCGGGCGGTCCCGGCGTGTGGCAGGCGGCGCAGCGCCTCGGCCTGGCCACCTGGCCGGCCGATTTCGTGCGACGGCCGGAGTTCGCCGAGGCGATCCGGGCGGCCGGGGTGGACCTGCTGCTGAACGCCCATTCCCTGCACATCATCTGTCCCGAGGTGCTGGACGCGCCGCGGCTGGGCGCCTTCAACCTGCATCCCGGCCCGCTGCCCCGCTACGCCGGGCTGAACGCGCCGAGTTGGGCCATCGTCAACGGCGAAACCGAACACGCGGTGACGGTCCATCGCATGGTCCCGCGCGTCGACGCCGGCCCGGTCGCCTACACCCACCGTTTCCCGATCGCCCCCGGCGACAGCGCGCTGAACCTGTACGTGAAATGCACCCGCTACGGCGTGCCGCTGATGCTGCGGGTGGCCGAGACACTGGCCACCGACCCCGCCTCGCTGCCGGCCGTGCCGCCGGGCGACGCGGGCCGGCGGGTCTACGGCCGCCGGCCGCCCGACGACGGCTGGGTCGATTGGAGCGGTCCGGCGGCCCGCATCGCCGCACTGGTGCGCGCCTGCGACTTCGGCCCCTTCCCCAGCCCGTGGGGGACGGCCCGGGCGTCGCTGGCCAGCCGCGTCCTGGCGCTGATCCGGGTGCGCACGACCGGCCGGCCGGCCGGGGCGCCGCCCGGCAGCGTCGTGTGGGTGGACGGCAGCGGTGCCCGCGTCGCCTGCGGCGACGAGGAGCTGTTGATCGAGAAGCTGTCCGTCGATGGCCGCCGCATGGCCGCCGCCGACCGTCTGGCACCGGGCGATCTTCTGTCGGGCAAGCCCGCCGACCTCACCCTTCCTTCCCAGGCTGCATAGGTGTCGACGATGACCTCGCCGAACTCCTTCGAAACCACGCTGATGAACATCTTCGCGACGGATCTGAACGTCGCGGTTCCGGATCCGGAGACCGACCTGATCGAAACCGGGCTGATCAACTCCGTCACCTTCGTGGAACTGGTGATGATCCTGGAAGAGCGATTCCAGGTCACCGTCCCGCTGGACGAGATGGAGCTGGACCAGCTCCGGACCGTGGATCGGATCGCCGCCCTGGTGGCCGATCTCGCCCGCAAGCCGGACACGGCGGCGGCCTGAGCCGGCCGCCACCGGCACCATGCGCCCGCCCCGGACGGGGCGGGCGGCGGTGCCTATTCGCCGCCGGGGATCACCGGCTTGGCGCCCCAGATCTCCTCGGCGTACTCGCGGATCGTGCGGTCGGACGAGAACCAGCCCATCCCGGCGGTGTTGAGCACGGCCTTGCGCGCCCATTCCTCCTGATCGCGGTAGAGGGCGGTGGCCGCCTCGTGGGCCCGGCAGTAGTCGGCGAAATCGGCGGTCACCAGGAAATGGTCGCCGCCGTCGGTCAGCGCCTGGATGATCGGGTGGTAGCGGTGGGGATCGTCGGGTGAGAAGACGCCGGTGGAGATCATGTCCAGCGCCCGCTTCAGGCTGGGGTTGGCGGCAATCACCTGGCGGGGATTGTAGGCACCGCCCTGGCGCAGGGCGTTCGCCTCGTCCACCGTCAGGCCGAAGATGAAGATGTTCTCGTCGCCGACCGCGTCCTTGATCTCCACGTTGGCGCCGTCGAGCGTGCCGATGGTCAGCGCCCCGTTCAGCGACAGCTTCATGTTGCCGGTGCCCGACGCCTCCATGCCGGCGGTGGAGATCTGCTCCGACAGGTCGGCCGCGGGCATGATGATCTCGGCGGCGGTGACGTTGTAGTTGGGCAGGTAGACCACCTTCAGCAGGTCGTGCAGCGCCGGGTCGTGGTTCACCACCTTGCCGACGTCGTTGATCAACTTGATGATCAGCTTCGCCATCTGGTAGGCCGGAGCGGCCTTGCCGGCGAAGATCTTGGTCACCGGCACCCAGGTGACGGTGGGGTTGTCGCGCATCTCGTTGTAGAGCGCCACCGTCTGGAGGATGTTGAGGAGTTGGCGCTTGTACTCGTGCATGCGCTTGACCTGCACGTCGAACAGGCTGTCCACCGGCACCTCGACACCGGTCTGGCGCGCGATGTAGGCGGCCAGGCGCTTCTTGTTGGCGCGCTTGGCGCGGCGGAACTCCTCGCGGAAGACCGGGTCGTCCGCCTTCGGCGCGATGGCTTCGATCAGGCTGAGGTCGGACACCCAGCCCTTGCCGATCCGGCTGGTGATCAGTTCGGCCAGGGGGCGGTTCGCCTGGTGCAGCCAGCGCCGCGGCGTGATGCCGTTGGTCTTGTTGTTGATGCGGTCCGGGAACTCGGCGTGCATGTCGGCGAACACCGTCTGCTTCATCAGATCGGTGTGGAGGGCGGACACGCCGTTCACCTTGTGCGAGCCGACGAAGGCGAGATTGCCCATGCGCACGCGGCGCTCGCCCCGCTCGTCGATCAGCGACAGGCGCGACAGGCGGGCGTTGTCGCCGGAGGAGCGGGCGCGCGAGCGGTTCAGGAAGCGGGCGTTGATCTCGTAGATGATCTGCATGTGGCGGGGCAGCACACGCTCCACCATGCGCACCGGCCAGGCTTCCAGCGCCTCGGGCAGCAGGGTGTGGTTGGTGTAGGAGAAGCAGCCCCGCGTCAGCTCCCAGGCCTTTTCCCACTGGACCGCGTGCTGATCCACCAGCAGGCGCATCATTTCGGCAATGCCGATGGACGGGTGGGTATCGTTGAGCTGGATCGCCGCCTTGTCCGGCAGGCTGTCGAAGTCGGAATGGTGCTGCAGGTACCGGCGCAGAATGTCCTGCAACGAGGCGGACGTGAAGAAATACTCCTGCTTCAGGCGCAGCTCGCGCCCGGTCTCGGTCGCGTCGTTGGGGTAGAGGACGCGGCTGAGGTTCTCCGACATCACCTTCTGCTCGACCGCCTTCATGTAGGCGCCGTCGTTGAAGTGGCCGAAGTTGAAGTCGCGGGTGGCGCGCGCCGACCACAGGCGCAGCGTGTTGATGGTCCGGCCGCCGTAGCCGACCACCGGCGTGTCGTAGGCCATGGCCAGCACGCGGTCGGCGTCCACCCAGCGGTAGGCCCGTTCACCCACCGAGTCGCGGAACTCCTCGACCCGGCCGTAGAACTGCACGGGGTACAGGACTTCCGGCCGCGGGAATTCCCAGGGGTTGCCGAACTGGAGCCATTGCTCGGGATACTCGACCTGCCAGCCGTTTTCGAAGCGCTGCTCGAACAGGCCGAACTCGTACCGGATGCCGTAGCCGTAGCCCGGATAGCCCTGCGACGCCATGCTGTCGAGGAAGCAGGCGGCCAGCCGCCCCAGGCCGCCGTTGCCCAGCGCGGCGTCCGGCTCGGCGTCGACCACGTCCTCCAGGGTCAGGCCGATGCGGTCCAGCGCCTCCCGGCAACTGTCCATGATGCCGAGATTCGCCAGGCTGTTCGTCAGCAGCCGGCCGATCAGGAACTCCAGCGACATGTAGTAGACGCGCTTGGCATCCTCGTCGTAATAGGTGCGCGTGGTGTCCATCCACCGGTCGACCAGGCGGTCGCGCACGGCCAGAGCCACGGTGTGAAACCAGTCGCGCCGGGTCGCCGAGCGCGGGTCCTTGCCGACGGAATAGGTGAGCCACTCCAGAAAGGACCGCTGCAACCCGTCGACGTCGAGGCTGCGCCGTTCGATTTCGCGGGTCTTGAAACGAGCGTCCATGCGTCTTGACTTCCTTGCTCAGGCCGGCCGGCAGATGGGGGAGTGGGAACCGAAGGTTTCCCGAACCGGGCCAGTTTCGATCGCTGTTGGTTAAGCATGATTTAAGGCTTGCCGATCAACGATGCGGCTGCCCCTTAATTGCAGTCAAGTATATTGCCGCTGTGACCGACGGGCGACGGTGGCTGCCACCTCTTTCCCACCGCGGCGAAGCGCGTATGATGGCGCCGCCGCTTCCGCCCGGATCCGCTCCATGCCGAATGACGCCGACATTCTGACCGCCGCCGGTAGCGTGGAGCAGCGCCGGGCCGACCCCGCGGACATACCGGCGCTGCTGGCCATCGAGCAGCGCTGCTTCACCACCGACCGGCTGACGCGGCGCAGCTTCAACTACCTGCTGACCCGCGCCAACGCCGCCGCCCTGGTGGAGGTGCAAACGGGTACCGTCGCCGGCTATGCGCTCGTCCTGTTCCATGCCGGCACCTCGCTTGCCCGGCTCTATTCCTTTGCCGTGGACCCGGCCTTCCGCGGCCGGGGGGTCGGCCGGCGGCTGCTGGCCGCCGCGGAACGGGAAGCGCGCGCCCACGACTGCCTTTATGTACGCCTTGAGGTGCGTCGCGACAACGCCGCCGCCATCGCCCTGTACAAAAGTGCAGGCTACCGTGAGTTCGGCGTCTACGACGACTACTACGAAGACCACATGGAGGCGCTGCGGCTGGAAAAGCGCCTGGGCACCGGCGGCACGGTGGTCCCGCCGGTGCCTCACCCGGTTCCCTACTACCAGCAGACCACCGATTTCACCTGCGGTGCCGCCTCGCTGATGATGGCGATGAAGGCGCTGGACCCGGCGGTGGAGCTGACACGGCGGCTGGAGGTGCGGATCTGGCGCGAGGCGACCACGGTGTTCATGACCTCCGGCCATGGCGGCTGCGGCCCTTACGGCCTGGCCCTGTCGGCATGGCGGCGCGGCTTCGCGGTGGAGATCTTCGTCAAGGACGAGGGCGTGCCGTTCGTGGACAGCGTGCGCGACGCCGACAAGAAGGAGGTGATGCGCGTCGTCCATGAGGACTTCCTGGACGAGCTGGCGCACACCGACATCGCCCTGCACCAGCGCACCCTGTCGGCGGCGGACATGGCGCAGGCGGTGCACGACGGGGCGATCCCCATCGTGCTGATCAGCAGCTATCGCATCTATCGGGAGAAGTTTCCCCACTGGGTGGTGGTGTCGGGCGCCGACGACCGCTTCCTCTACGTCCACGATCCTCTGGTCTACGACCGTCACCACGCCGAGCTGGACCGCACCGCCATGCCCATCCCCAAACACGACTTCGAGCGCATGGCCCGCTACGGCAAGGCCCAGCTCAAGGCGACGGTGCTGCTGCGCGCCCGTCCCGCCCACACCCCAACCCGGCCGGGGGCCTGATGCCCGCGTATCTCGTCGTCGTCGACCGCCGCTCCGCCTTTCCCTGGACGAAGCCGAACCTGCACGTGGTGACGGCGCGGGACTTTGTCACCAACGCCATACCCGCCAAGCTGCGCGACCCGCGGATCATCAATCTCAGCCGCAGCCACGAATACCTCGGCACCGGCTATTACTGCTCGCTGCTGGCCGAGGCGCGGGGCGACCGGGTGATCCCCACCGTCAAGACGATCCTCGACCTCAGCCGCCGCACCCTCTACCGCGCCGCCCTGCCGGAAGTGGAGGAGGCCCTGCGCCGCAAGATCAAACGCCTCGCCGACCCGCCGGAGACGTCCTTCAACCTCACCGTCTTCTTCGGGCGAGCTGACGACCGCCGGTTCCAGGACATCGCCCGGCAGATCTTCGACCTGTTCCGCTGCCCCATCCTGAAGGTGCAGGTCCGCCTGAAGGAGACCTGGGTCGTCCACGCGGTGGAGCCCCTGGCGCTGGAGGACCTGAAGGAGGACCAGAAGCCGCAGTTCGAGGCGGCGCTCGACGCCTACACCCGCACCACCTGGCGCGAGCCGACGGCACGGCCGGGCATGCGCTGGTCGCTGGCGATCCTGCACGACCCGAAGGAGGCGCTGCCTCCGTCCGGTCCGCGGGCTTTGCAGAAGTTCATCCGGGCCGGCGAGAGCCTGGGCGTCGAGGTGGATCTGATCGAGAAGCGGGACTTCCTGCGGCTGGCGGAATACGACGCCCTGTTCATCCGCGAGGGCACGGCGCTGGACAACCACACCTACCGTTTCGCCACCAAGGCGGAGGCGGAGGGCATGCCGGTGATCGACGATCCCAACTCGATCCTGAAGTGCACCAACAAGGTCTATCTGGCGGAACTGCTGAAGGCCAACCGGATTCCCGCCCCCCGCACGGTGATCCTGGACAAGCGCGGCCTGGCCGGGCTGGAGCGCGAGATCCCCTTCCCCATCGTGCTGAAGATCCCCGACGGCTCGTTCTCCCGCGGCATCTTCAAGGTGGGGACGCGCGCCGAACTGGAAGCCACCGCCGAGGGTCTGTTCGAGGAATCGGACCTGATCCTGGCCCAGGAGTTCATGTACACCGAGTTCGACTGGCGGGTGGGCGTGCTGAACCGCAAGCCGATCTACGTCTGCCAGTACCTGATGGCGCGCAAGCACTGGCAGATCGTCAAGCACGGCCAGAACGGCCGGGCCGAGCAGGGTGCCTCGCGCACCCTGCTGGTCGAGGAGGCCCCGCCGGAGGTGGTGGAGACGGCGGTGAAGGCGGCGGCGCTGATCGGCGACGGCCTCTACGGCGTCGACCTCAAGCAGAACGACCGCGGCATCCACGTCATCGAAATCAACGACAACCCCTCCCTCGACCAGGGCGTCGAGGACGCGCGGCTGAAGGACGAGCTGTACCTCACCGTCATGCGCGAGTTCCTGCGCCGGCTGGAGGGCCGTTGAGCGCCGTTTTTCCCGTTACGGCCAAGCCTATGCCGGCGGCGGCCTGACCTAGGCCGTAATAGGCGTCTCTCTGCCCGATGGCCGATCTTCGCATCGGCCGCGGCGGAACAACCCCCCGTGCCTCGCGTTATGACCCACGACGTCACTTCGAACGGGAGCACTCCGGAAGATAACCCGTCCCGGAATGCTTGCCTCTTTGAGGAAACGGGGAGACGAGCGATGACGAGAACCGTACACCCGCCCGAAGCCGACAGGGCCGGACCGGCCGAATAGCAGCGACACGACCAAAACCGACATTCCGACGATCAAGTTCTTGCCGGAGCCGCGCCGTTCGGCGCGCCGGAAGGAATTCGTCGTCTTCAGACCGGGCGGTCGGCGCCACATCCGGGCAGCCGCCGCCGAATGGAACCGCGGAGGAAAAGAGACCATGGCGTATTCGTTCGAGGCCGAGCTTGTCCGCTGCATGCCGAACCTTCAGCGCTATGCGTGCAAGCTGACGCGCGACGCGTCCGCCGCCGAAGACCTCACCCAGGACTGCCTCGCCCGCGCCCTCTCGCGCTCCCACCGCTTCGAGCCGGGCACCAACATGCAGGCGTGGCTCACCACCATGCTCAAGAACCTTCATTTCAACAATTTGCAGCGCGACAAGCACGTCACCAAGGTGGAACTGTGGGACGGGGCCATGTCGGTCGAGGCGTCCCAGCTCTCCCGCCTGGTCTTCCGCGACGTCGACCGCGCCTTCGGCGCCCTCACCCCCAGCCAGCGCAAGGTCGTGAAGCTGGTCGCCATCGAGGGCCGCCCCTATCAGGAAGCCGCGGAGAAGCTGAACGTGTCCATCGGCACCATCCGGTCCCGCCTGTGCCGCGCCCGTGAACGCCTCAACAACCTGATGGCCGCCTGACCGATCCTCCGCATTCCGATTGCGGCGCAAAGGCCGGGGCATCACTGCCCCGGCCTTTGCGTTGTTCGGGTCACCCGTTGATGACGCTGCCGCCGTTGGGATGCAGGACCTGGCCGCTCATGTAGCTGGAATCGTTCCCGGCCAGGAAGACGTAGGCGGGCGCCACCTCGTCGGGCTGACCGGGACGCCCCAGCGGCACGTCGGTCCCGAAGCTCTCCACCTTCTCCGGAGGAAAGGTGGAGGGGATCAGCGGCGTCCAGATCGGCCCCGGCGCCACGGCGTTGACGCGGATGCCCCGTTCGGCAAGCTGGAGCGCCAGCGACCGGGTGAAGGCCACGATGGCGCCCTTGGTCGAGGAATAGTCGACCAGCGTCGGGTTTCCCTTGTACGCCGTCACCGACGTGGTGTTGACGATCGTTGCGCCTTCCTTCATGTGCGGCAGTGCCGCCCGGGTCAGGTAGAAATAGGCGAAGATGTTGGTGCGGAAGGTGCGTTCGAGCTGTTCGGCGGTGATGTCCTCGAACCGCTCCTGCGGGTGCTGCTCGGCGGCGTTGTTCACCAGGATGTCGAGGCGGCCGTGCTCTTCGATCATCTGCGCCACGGCCCGGCGGCAGATGTCCTCGTTTCCGACGTCGCCGCGGATCAGGGTGCAGGTTTGCCCCTCTGCCCGGACCAGCTCCGCCGTGTCCCGGGCGTCCTCGTCCTCCTCCAGGTAGACGATGCCCACCCGCGCTCCTTCGCGGGCGAACAGCACCGCCACCGCACGGCCGATACCGCTGTCGCCGCCGGTGATCAGCGCCACCTTGCCCTCCAGCTTGCCGCTGCCGCGATAGCCGGGTCGGGTTTCCGACGGGTGAGGCCTCATCGGGCCTTCGCGGCCGGGCTGCACGTCCTGATGCTGGGCCGGCTGCCCGCCCTCCTGCTGCGCCATGGAGATCTCCTTGTGATTCCAACGGGTGTGGCCGGCGCGGCACGGTGCCGCGCCACGCGCCATCCTCTGGAACAAGCGATCCGAGCCGCTGTTACATCGGGCGACACGAAAGCACGGCGGCGGGGCGGGAAAATCGACGGCAGGCACGTCGGCGGGTGGAACCGGGACCGTACCCAACCGTTGTTCGAATGCACCTCATAATAAGGGGTACGGGCACTCCCGCCCCCTTACGGGATGGATTATAGTGCCGGACGGGTCGCCGACCGCTAAAGCCGGTCTTGGCAAGGGCTTGGAGACGCTCCGGGATCGTATGGACATGAAGCGCGTGACCATGAGCCACATCAACGCTTACCTGGACGGCGCCCTCAGCGAGCAGGAACGCCGCGACTTCGAAGACCGCGTCGAATCCGACGCGGACGCCAAGGCGCTGCTGGCCCTGCACCGCCAGCACGTGCAGGAACTGCACCGGCTCTATGATCCCGTGCTGGAAGAGCCGGTGCCCGAACGGATGCTGGAGGTGCTGCGCAAGCGGCGACCCAAGGGGTGATCCCCCGCCGCGCGGGGGAAAACCGGTGCCTAACCGGCGGGTGTCTCCAGCACGAACACCCAGCCGGCGACGGGAACCTGCTTTTCGCGGCGCGGTGAGCAGGGCTCCAGGAGACGCACCGTGAGGCCGGCCGCCGCGGCCGCCTGCTCGATGTGGCCGCGGGTGTGGGCGTAGCGACGCGCCGGTCCCAGCGCGAAACCCTCCGCCCCGTCCAGCCGTTCCGCCGTGGCGGCGAACCGGCCGCCCGGGCGCAGCGCGGCGGCGGCGGCGGCGAACAGCGGCGTCAGGTCGCCCACATAGACCAGCACGTCGGCCGCGGCCAGCACGTCCCAGGAGCCGGGCGTCGCCCACAGCGCGGCGCCGATGTCGCAGACCCGCACCTCGTCGTAGAGGCCCCGCGCGGCGGCCTTCTCCACCATGCGCGGCGCCAGGTCGACGCCGGCCAGCCAGTCCGCCCACGGCCGCAGTTCCACCCCTGCCAGGCCGGTGCCGCAGCCGAGGTCGAGGATGCGCAGCCCCGACGGGGTGCCCCCGACGCGCTCCAGCGCCTCGCGCACCAGCGCCGGACCCCGGTAGTCCAGCTTCCCCACGAGATCGGCATCGAACCGGTCGGCGTAACGGTCGAACAGGGCGCGCACGTAGGCCGGCGTCAGGTCCGCCAGCGCCCCGCCCTCCAGCGCCGCGATCAGCTCCGCGGCACCGCAGACGTCCGCCTCGTCCAGCGCGCGGGCCCGGCGCAGGGCGGCCAACGCCTTGCCGGCCTCCCGCAGTTCGATCCAGGCACGCCCCACCTCCAGGTGCAGGCGGGCCTCATCCGGACAGCGGCGGACCAGCGGTTGCAGCAGCTCCAGGGCGGCCGGCGCCTCGCCGGCGGCAGTCAGCAGGGCGCCCAGCTCAATGGCCGTCGCCACGTCGTCGGGGCGCAGGAACACAGCCTCCCGGTACTCCCCCACCGCCTCCGCCGGACGGCCGGCGCGGACCAGCGCGCGGGCCAGTCCGCGGCGCACCGCCGCGGCGTCGGGCCGCTCGGCCGCAAGGTCTCGGAACGCCGCCACCGCCGCATCGGGCGCGCCGGCTTCGGCCAGCGCCTCGGCACGGCCGAATCGCCAGGGCCAGGGGGACGAATCGCGGGCCAGAGCCTCGGCGAAGGCTTGCGCCGCCTCGCCGGGGCGGCCGGCCGCGCTCAGCGCCTCCGCCAGGGCGGCGCGGGCCTCGGCGCTGTCGGGGGCAAGCGCCACGGCGGTACGGAACGCCGCCTCGGCCGCCGCGGAATCGCCGGCGTAGAGCCGCTGGAATCCGGTCTCGAAACAGGCCTCCAGGGTGGTCGCCCCGGCGTCGCCGCCGGCCGGCGGGCTATCACCAAAGCCATAGAGTGAGGGAGCGATGGACACCGTGTCGCACGTCCGGATCCGGAGAAAGAGCAATGCTCTGCACTGCCGCGCCGCAAAAATCAAGATCCCTTTGAAAACAGGTGTCTATTGTGGATTTTTCGCCACGCACCGCCGCACCTGCACAAAACTGCAACACAGCCGGCCCGCGACAAGGGAATCCCGGTGAATCAAGGCGCTGCCGCACCCGGTCGAAAGTTTTAGTGCGAAGGAGATGAGTGGGCGCCGAACCGGCCGGAATCGGCGATTGTGGTATTACCGGGAATCAATTGGGTTGACGCTGGTACAAATTTCGGAAAATGATCGGCCCGCGTCCGATTGGGAGACGCGGTCATTCTTGTAGGAGGCGGTCGCCGTACAGAGACTCGGCGGCCGGGAGTCAAATCCGTGCCACGGCACGGTCCCCGCGGGCAGGCGGGACAGCAAAAGGGGGACGGAGAGATGCGTGGTCGGGTTCGACGCATGCGCAGAACGCTCGGAGGGCTTGCGGCCCTCGCCATCGGCATGGCCCTGGCACCCCTCGACGCAAAGCCCGCAGCCGCAGGCCAGGACGCCTGCGTATCCCACGCCGTGGAGGCGGAGCGGGCGCTGAACATCCCCGCCGGTCTTCTGGTCTCGATCGCCCTGGTGGAAAGCGGCGTCGGCGGCACCCCCCATCCCTATGCCATGAGCGTCAACGGCCGGGCGGTTTTCGCCAAGGGCACCGAGGACGCCGCCCGGCATCTGCGCGATGCCAAGGGCCGCCTGCGCGACAACGTCTACGTCGGCTGCATGCAGGTGTCGCTGAGCGTCCACCGCGGCAAGTTCCAGCCGCTGGAACGCATCGTCGACCCGCGGGACAACGTCTGGTTCGCCGGCCGCCTGCTGGTCCGCCTGCACGGTGAGTTCGGAAGCTGGCGCTCCGCCGTCGCCCGCTACAACGGCGGCTCCCTGCGCCGGGCGGAGGGGTACGTCTGCAAGGTGTGGCAGCACCTGGCCGCCCTCGACACCGACAGCGCGAAGCTGCTGGAGTCCTCCGCCTGCGACGACGAGCGCACACCGGCCATCGCGCCGCGCACCCGCCGCACCTTCCACAACAGCCAGGTCGCCGCAATCAACTGATCGGGCCGGGGCCGCACCGGACGGGATGACGGCGGCCCCACGGGTGCGCTACACCGCGGGTCATGAATTACCGTCACGCCTTTCACGCCGGCAACTTCGCCGACGTCCTGAAGCACGCCGTGGTCGCGGCGATCCTCGACCGGCTGCGGGCCAAGCCGGCGCCCTTCTGCGTGCTGGACACGCACGCCGGCATCGGCCGCTATGACCTGGCCTCGGACCCGGCGCAGCGCACCGGGGAGTATGTCGGCGGCATCGCCGCGCTGTTCGGCCGGCCGCCGCCGCACCCGGCCCTCGCCCCCTATCTGGACGCGGTGCAGGACCTCAACCCCGACGGCTCCTTGCGCTGGTATCCCGGCTCACCACTGCTGGCGCGCGCCCTGATGCGGCCACAGGACCGGCTGGTGGCGGTGGAACTGCACCCGGAGGACGCCGGGACCCTGAAGCGGGAGTTCGCCGGCGACCCCGCGGTGGCGGTGCACCGCGGCGACGCCTACGCCGCGCTGAAAGCCCATCTGCCGCCGCGCGAGCGCCGCGGTCTCGTCCTCATGGACCCGCCGTTCGAGGAGCCGGACGAGTTCACCCGCCTCGCCGACGGCCTGGCCCGCGCCCACCGGCGCTGGCCGACCGGCATCTACGCCCTGTGGTACCCGATCAAGGAGCGCCCGGCGGTCTGGCGCTTCCACGAGGCGCTGGAGGCCACCGGCATCCGCCGCATCCTGCTGGCCGAACTGACCATCCACCCCGAGGACACGCACCTGCGGCTCAACGGCTGCGGGATGGCGATCGTCAATCCGCCCTGGACACTCGACACCGCGCTCGGCGAGGCGCTGCCGGCGCTGCACGCCGCCCTGCCCGCCACCGGCGGCGGTGCGGGCGTGAGCTGGCTCGTGCCCGAGTGACGGCGCCCGCCGCACCCCCTACATTATTGCAGCGGGTGCTCGGGCCCCATCGCAGCGGAGGTGTTTCGATGCTCATCGGCGTGCCACGGGAAATCAAGAATCACGAGTACCGGGTGGGGCTGACACCGGCCTCGGTCCGCGAACTGGTCCATCACGGCCACCGCGTCGTCGTGGAAGCCGGGGCCGGCGCCGCCATCGGTCTCGACGACGACCGCTACGCCGCCGCCGGGGCGGAGATCCTGCCCGACGCCCCGTCCGTGTTCGCGCAGGCGGAGATGATCGTCAAGGTCAAGGAGCCGCAGCCGGCGGAATGCCGCATGCTGCGCGAGGGGCAGGTGCTGTTCACCTATCTCCACCTCGCCCCCGATCCGCAGCAGACGGCGCTGCTCGTGGACTCCGGCGCGGTGGCCATCGCCTACGAGACGGTGACCGACCGGTTCGGCGGCCTGCCTCTCCTCGCCCCCATGAGCGAGGTGGCCGGCCGCATGGCCGTGCAGGCGGGCGCCCACTGCCTGGAAAAGGCGCAGGGCGGGCGCGGCGTGCTGCTGGGCGGCGTGCCGGGAGTGGTGGCCGCCAAGGTGGTGGTGCTGGGCGGCGGCGTCGTCGGCACCAACGCCGCCCGCATGGCCATGGGTCTGGAAGCGAAGGTGATCGTCCTCGACCGCTCGCTGCCGCGCCTGAAGGAACTCGACCTTCAGTTCGGCGCCAAGCTGCAGACCATCTACTCCACCGTCGACGCCATCGAGGAGCATGTGCTGGAAGCCGACCTGGTGATCGGCGCGGTGCTGCTGCCGGGTGCCGCCGCTCCCAAGCTGGTGACCCGCGACATGGTCGCCCGCATGCAGCGCGGCGCCGTGGTCGTCGACGTGGCCATCGACCAGGGCGGCTGCTTCGAGACGTCCCGCCCCACCACCCACGCCGATCCCACCTATGTGGTCGACGACGTGGTGCATTACTGCGTCGCCAACATGCCCGGCGGCGTCGCACGCACCTCCACCTTCGCGCTGAACAACGCCACCCTGCCCTTCGTGCTGGCGCTGGCCGACCGGGGCTACCGCGCGGCCCTGGCCGAGGACCCGCACCTGCGCGCCGGCCTGAACGTCCATCACGGCCGCGTCACCTTCAAGGCGGTGGCGGAGGCGCAGAGCCTGGACTACCAGCCGGCCGAGGACGCGCTGCGGCTGTAGTCCGCGGCCGCGGAGCCGGGGTCGCCTTGCATGAGGTCAACCATGAATGTGCGTGGCATTCTGTACCGTCCCGGCCGAAAGGCGGTGTCCTTGCAAGAGATGCAGGATGTCGTTGAGAAGGGCGAGTATCCGTGAGGATTGCTGCCGACACGATCCGCCGGGCCATTTCCGATCCCGGTTGATGCCGTCCGGAAGGACTTGGCCTCAGCCGGCATCCGGGTAGCGGATCTCCACCACCTCGATGGTTTCGGGTCCGGCGGGGGTGCGCAGGATCACCTCGTCGCCCTCCTGCGCCTTGAGCAGGGCGCGGGCGATGGGGGAGATCCAGCTCACCCGGCCGCAGTCGGTATCCACCTCGTCGACGCCGACGATGGTGACGGTGTTCTCCTCGCCGCCGGCACGGGCGTAGGTGACGGTGGCTCCGAAGAAGACGCGGTCGCGGGTCTTCTGCTGCGCGGGGTCCACCACCTCGGCGCTTTCCAGGCGCTTGTTCAGGAACCGGATGCGCCGATCGATCTCGCGCAGCCGCTTCTTGCCGTACAGGTAGTCCCCGTTTTCCGAGCGGTCGCCGTTGCCGGCGGCCCAGGCGACGACCTCCACCACCTTCGGCCGTTCCACCCGCAGCAGGTGGCGCAGCTCCTCGCGCATGCGCTCGAACCCGGCCGGTGTCATGTAATTCTTGGTGCCGCGCGGCAGGCGTGCGCCTTCCGGCGCGTCGTCCTCGTCGTCGCCGTCGCTTTCCCTGACGAATGCCTTGCTCATGCTCGGGGACCCCATGGGCGTGGTGCCGGAGCGGCCCGTTATCCCGGATCGGACCGCCGCTTGGCAACCCCCGGACGCACCCCGTCGTCAGAGGCCGAGCTTTCCCCGCGTCCAGGACACCAGCGCGTTGGCGGGCATGGCGCCGCTGGTGCGCGCCACCTCCTGTCCGCGGTGCAGCAGGACCAGCGTCGGGATCCCCTGGATGCGGAAGCGGCCGGCGAGGCGCTGTTCCTCGTCGGTGTTCACCTTGACGAGACGGACGTGCGGCTCCAGCGCCCGCGCCGCCTGCTCGAAGGCCGGCGCCATCATGCGACAGGGGCCGCACCATTCCGCCCAGAAGTCGATCAGCAGCGGCAGGTCGCCCTTCTCCGCATGATGGGCGAAGCGCTCGGCGGTCAGCGCCACGGGATGGCCCTCGAACAGGGCGGCGTGACAGTGGCCGCACTTGCCCGCCAGTGCCGGCTTGTCCGGCGGCAGGCGGTTGACGGTGTCGCAACGGGGGCAGACGACGTGCATGGGCGTGGCTCCGTTGGGGGTCATTCCGGAACGAACAGGTGGTCGTCGATCAGCGCCTTCACCGTGCGGCCACTGACCACCGCGACGATCACCGTGGCGGCGGCCAGGAACAGGCCGGCCATGACCGCGCTCACCGTCCCGCCCACCGCCTGGTGGTAGCCGATGGCGGCGATCGCCATGGCCGCCGAGGGGAAGGTGAAGGCCCACCACGACACAGCGAACGGCACCTTGAGGAACAGTCCGGACAGGCGCACCAGCAGCAGCGCCGTGAACAGGGCCGTGAAGAACAGGAGCCGCGCCCCCGCATCCAGAACCCCGCCGTTGAGCTGCATCCACGACAGGAACCCGACGGCGGGCGGAGCCAGGAAGATCACCAGCGTCGGAACCAGCCGGGCCGGCATCATGTCATGGAAGATGACGCGGTAGAGAAGTATGGGAAACAGCGCCAGCCAGAACACCAGGCCGACGGAGAAGAAGAACCAGGACACCTCGACGTGGCCGAGCTTCACCCCGACCAGCGGCGCCAGCACGTTCCCCACCACGGGGATGAACCAGGCGGGGTTGAAGGCGTGCAGTTCCAGGTTCCGGCTGATCCAGCGCCCCATGATGGCCAGCGCGAACCCCAGGTGCAGGGCCACCGCCGCCACCCACAGCACCTCCGCCGCAGCCGGTGCGTGGGGCAGCGCGCCGCCGGCCAGGATCATCAGGCCGATCGACATGGCCGGGAAGAAGTTGGTGCGGACGGGATGGTCGAACTCGTGCCGCACGGCAGCGGGATGCTTCACCGCCTTCGTCAGGTACAGGGCGGCGACGGCGACGAAGGCCAGGGCCGCCAGCGCCAGGATCGCCTCGCCCGCCGCCGCCGGCAGGCCCAGCACCTCATGGGCCCGCCGCCACGCCAGCCCCAGGCCGCCGATGCCCATGACCGTGGCGAACAGCGGGACCGGCACATGCATCAGCCACGTTCCGGGTTCGGCTGCTTTCGCCGCATCGGGTCCCGCCGCGGCCGGGGTGCCCACAGGAAGGTTCACAGCCATGCCGTCACTCCCGTCTCATTTTAGAGCTTGCTTATGTACACCCGCGCCGCAGCGCCGTTCAAGACAGGGGATGGAGCATCGGCGTCATGCCGGGCATGCATTCACGGTACCGCGCGGCCCTCCCTTTGCCGGCGGTGGCAACTCCGCCGCCGAGCATCGTGATCGACGAAGAATACAAACAACGGAGACGGAGCATGATCTTCGACACATGGACCGGACTGCTGCGGGTGGTCCTCGTCGGCGTACCGGCCTATGCGGCACTGGTGCTGCTGCTGCGCGCATCGGGAAAGCGGACGCTGTCCAAGATGAACGCGTTCGACTTCATCGTCACGGTGGCGCTGGGATCCACCCTGGCGACGGTGCTGCTGTCCCGGGACGTGGCGCTGGTCGAGGGGGTCGCGGCGTTCGCGGTGCTGATCGGCCTGCAATACGCCATCACCTGGCTGTCGGTTCGCTCCGACCGGGTACGGCGAATCGTCAAGGCGGAGCCGAGCCTGCTCCTGCACGACGGCCGTCCCCTGGACGGCGCCCTGAAGGCGGCGCGGGTTACCCGCGAGGAACTGGAAGCGGCCGTCCGGTCCGGCGGCTACACCGACCTCGACGGGGTCGGCGCGGTGGTCCTGGAAACCGACGGGACTTTCACCGTCCTGCAGCGCCCGGGGCCCGTCGGCGTCGACCGACGGCCGGAAACCTGAGAAGATCGGGGTGGCAGCTCAGGGCGCCCGGTTGAAATGGGCCATGACCGCGGCACGGGCGAGCTGCTCCAGGTCCACCGGGCGCCGCAGGACGAAAAAGCTGTAGGCGCTGCCCAGCCGGTCCGCGGCATCGTCGGCGGCGTCCCCCAGCAGGGCCATGGGCACGCCGAGAAAGTGACGGTAGAGGGTCTCCACGGCCTCGGTTCCGGTCGGGCCGCGGGAAAAGCTGCAGCTTGCGATCACCAGATGCACATCGCCAACCTTTGATGGCGGATATTGAAGCGCCTGATCGCAGTCAGAGTAGCGGATGACGGAGAAGCCCATGGACGTCAAGCCTTCCTCCACATTGCGGGGCTCTCGTCCGTTTTCGTCGCAAACAAACACGACCAGGCTGCGAGAGAACACCGCCGCCATCATGAGATCGTCCTCCTTACCCCACATAGGGTAAGATTTCATAAGGCACGCCTAATCAGTCAATCAAAAATTGGTTCTAGTTCCGAGGGCGTGCAGCGCAGCCGGAGAGCACCGAACGGGCTAGACAACCAACGTTGTTATCGTGTCTGTGATAAAAATCAGACCGCACCGCACACATTGTTTTTATCTGACTTCCTCTGAATTTTCCATTTTTTGGCCAGGTTTCGGCCTTCGCCGGGCACCGCTTCGGCAGCGGAGCCCGGCCGGCCGCCGATCATTCCGCGGCGGCGAGATAGTACCGCGTGGCGCTGCGGTCCGGCTCCCCGGTGCCGGCGCCGACGCCGAGCGTGCGCCCGACCTCCTCGATCGTCGGGTGGCGGCGGTAGGAGGCGGCGTAGCGGTCCAGCGCCGCGAGGCAGCCGGCCAGGTCGCCGGAGCCGACGGCCCGGCAGTCCTCGAACGCCAGCGGCTCCGGGCGGAACCAATGGGTGATGTAGCAGTCCTCGCGCCCGTCGAGCGTGAGGGTGAGGGCGAAGCGGCCCTCGTGCCCGATGCGGGCGTGCGCCGCCCGCAGCCGGGCCTGGACCTCCTCGATGGTCATGATGCTGTGTTCCTTCACGGGTGAATTGCTTCAATCAGGCAGCCGCATCCATGGCGGTACCGGGCGGCGGCCGGTCGGCGATGCGCCGGGCCCAGGCGACGTCGCGGGCCAGCACCCCGATCAGGGTGCGGGCCGGCCCGGCCACCTCGGCGGCGGTGTCACCGCGCAGATGCCGGCCCAACTGCATGGCCAGCCCCTCGGCTTCCGCCTCGACCCACAGGGCGAAGCGGCGGGCCCGTTCCGCATCGTTCCGGTACCAGCGCGGCAGGTGCGCGTGGCTGCGCTCCATGTCGCCTTCCCAGACGCTCATACGGAACAGGCCGCTGGGCGAGCGTTCCGCGGCCATGGCGCTCAGGCGGCCTCCCGCCCGTCCGTGTCCTCCCGCCGCAGGATTTCCGCCTTCTTGCGGGCGAACAGGCCGGTGATCCGGTTGCGGGCCGCGGGGTCCACGGTGCCGATCTCGCGCAGCCGGACGCCCACTCCGGCCCGCCACACCTCCTCCAGATCGTCCAGGTCGAGGCAGCCGGCGAGCCGGGTCGTCACCTCCGCCTCGAACGCCTCGATGGCGGCCGGCTGCAGGTCCGGGTTGGCCTTCGCGGCGAAGAACGCCTCCGATTCCTCCCGGTACTTGCTGTCGTCGAACTTCCCCATATAGACGTCGGCGGCCAGGCCGAGCTGGAGCAGGCATTTGCCCACGGCGTCGGTCATCGACATCTTGAAGCACTCGTCATCCGGCGCCTCGATGCCGTTGCGCCGGCGCACCATCTCGGTGCCTCCCCACTGCGGGCCGGTCCAACACCGTTCGCCCGTTTCCGGGTCCAGGTACCAGACGCGGGCGCAGATGAAAATCATGCGCTCGGCGATGGTCCAGTCCATCTGCTCGTACCCCCAACCCTTGCCGATGGGACCGAAGACCTCGGTCATCATCTGGAAGCGCCAGGTCGGGTCGATCTGGGTGCCGCGGAAGCCGCCGCCGCGGGTGAAGGGCTTGGTCGCTCCGGGATCCGTCCGCTTCAGCCGGTTCCACAGGTGCAGATGGTCCATCGCCGCCGCCGCGGGCTTGGTCTCGGCGGCCCTGGTTTCCGGCGCGGCGGTCTCGGCGACGGTGTCGGTCTTGCTCATGCGTCCCATAGTCGGGTCCTTTACACCAGCGTTTCGTTTCTCCCCGCTCCCCAGCCTGCTGCCAGCACGGCGTGCAGATCGGGCTCCGGACCGGGGTCAGGAGGGGGAGCGGGCTCCCAGGGTTCCGCGCACTCCAGCGCCCGGCGCGGCGGCGGGCCATAGTTGAGGCTGAGGCGTCCGTCGCGGCTGCGGGCCACATAAACCCCCTGACCGGCGCCGGCTACGAAAGCGACGCGCGCATCGGCGGGCATCAGGGCCTTCAGCGCCGCCTCGGCCTCGCGCACCGCCAGGGCCGCCGGCCGCCGCTCCGCCAGCTCCGCCGCCAGCGCGGCGAACCGATTGTGGCGCGCCATATCGACGACCCGGCGGGATTCAAGGCGTGGCGCCGGCACCGGTATGCCGTCGCCCGGCTCCACATCGTTGGCGACATGCCACTGGAACGCCTCCAGCGTCGCCAGCAGCCGCGCCGCGTCGGCCGGACGGGCTTCGACCCGCAGCAGGGAATGACCGCCCGGCCGCAGGATCGACAACACGCCACGGTGCAGGCCGGTGACCAGGAACTGGTGCTGGAGCTGCCAGTGGTAGCGCTCCGCCAGCTCCGCATCCGATGCGAAGCCGCCGGAAAACTTCGCCTCCACCAGGGTGTCCGGGTCCCCGACCGCCGACGCGTCGCTCCACGTCAGGAAGTCGGGGTGGGCGATCAGCCAGGGGTGGCGGGGGTGCACCCGGGTGTCCCCGGCGGCCACGCAGGCAATACCGGTGGCACGCGTGACGAAGCGGGGGTGCAGCGGCTCCGTGGCAATGCCGATCTGCACCGCCGCGATATGGTCCAGATCCGCCGGCGCCGCCCGGCCGGTCTTCTCCCGCCACAGCGCCGTCCAGTCGCCGGCCATCACCCGCCCGGCATCCGAAGAGCCCAGCCGCCCCGCCCGAAAGTCCCTCTGTTCCCGCGTGATCGCCATCCGCCCACAGTCCTGATGCGGTTTCGCACCATTGACCGCCGCAACACCGCGACGGCCCTAACATATGGGTGCGAACCTGCACAATTCAAGAACAAAAAGAGAACCTTGGACGTAGCCATAAGCAACGGCGGACCGCTGTTGCAGGGATTTGCAGAAAACACCGGGTATCGCGCCGGGCTTCGTGAGGGGAACAGCGCCCGATTACGCGGCGGCGGCCGTCATCACCTTTTTCAGATCATTGGGGAACACCGGCTTGTGCAGGACGCGGAAGCCGTTGCGCTCCGCTTCGGCGAGACGCTCGGGCGTGGTGTCGCCGGTGAGGATGATGCCGGGCACCTCGCGGCCGACCACGCCCTGGATGGCGACCAATGCCTGGGGTCCCGTCCGGCCGTGCTGGAGCTGGTAGTCGGCGAGCAGCAACCGGGGCCGCCGCCCGTCCTTGCGCAGCATGGCCATGGCCTGATCGCCGGAGCACGCGGCGATCACATCGTAGCCCCAGCCCTCCAGCATGGCCTTGAGGCCGAGCAGCACGATCGCCTCGTCGTCGATGACCAGCACCATGCCCTTGGCGGGATCGTCGGCGGCGACCGCGCGAACCTCGCGCGGGTTGGCCGGGGCCGCCAGGCTTGGCAGCGTCACCGCGAAGGTGGAGCCGCGGCCGGGAACGGAGCGCACGGTCACCGGATGGCCCAGCAGGCGGGCCAGCCGCTTGACGATGGCCAGCCCCAGGCCGAGACCGCGCTCGTTGCGCGATTCGTCGAGCTGGGTGAACTCCTCGAAGATGCGGTCGATCTGGTGGGCGGGAATGCCCACGCCGGTGTCCCACACCTCCAGCCGCACCGTGCCCTTGCCGCGGCGCGCCCCCACCAGGACGCGGCCCGCGGGGGTGTAGCGCAGGGCATTCTCGATGAGGTTGCGCAGGATGCGCTCCAGCAGGGCCGGGTCGCTGCGGACCCAGGCGCCGGTGCGCACGGCGCGCAGCTCCAGACCCTTCTCCCGGGCCCGCGGCGCGTACTCCGCCGCCAGCCGGCCCAGCACGTCATCCAGCCGCACCGCCGCCGGCGTCGCGACAATCTTGCCGGATTCCAGGCGCGACATGTCCAGCAGGCTGTCGAGCAGCGTCTTCAACGTGCCCAGCGCCTCGCGCAGGTTCTCCAGCAGCGGCATCGACGGATGGTCGCGCAGCCGATCGCCCAGCGCCGCCGCGAACAGCAGCAGCGACTGGACCGGCTGGCGCAGGTCATGGCTGGCGGCGGCCAGGAACTTGGACTTGGCGATGTTGGCGGCGTCCGCCTCCTCGCGGGCGGCGCGCACGGCGTCCGCGTCGCGGCGGCGGTCGGTGACGTCGACGGCGGCGCAGGTGATGCCGACCACCGCACCCGCGGGGTCGCGCAGCGGCTCCACCGTCAGGTCATAGTAGCGGTGTTCACCCCCCACCCGAGCGCACACCTCGCCGCTCTCGCCCTCGCCGGTGGCCAGGACACGCCGCTTCATGGCGATGATGCGCTTCACGTCCTCGGGCGGGCTGCCGCCCAGGACCTCACGGTCGGTCCGTCCGATCACCGCCGCGGCGTCGGCCGGGCCGTTGTGGATCCAGGTGTAACGCAGGTCGCGGTCCTGGTTGGAGACGATGACACCGGAGTTCTTGAGGGCCGTGCGGAAGCGCGCTTCGGCGACGCGCAGGGCCTCTTCGGTGCGCGTCCGCTCGGTGATGTCGATGCCCGATGCGATGAGGTGGGTGATCCGGCCGGCGCCGTCGGTCATCGGTGCCAGGGTGAAGTCGATGATCCGCAGGCCACCGGCGGCGCCGCACAGGGCGGTGTCGAAGCGCGAAGGCCGGCCGCGCGCCGCCGATTCCACGGCGTTGCGCAGGCGGGCGCGGTCGGCGTCGCCGCACCACCAGGCGATGGCGTCGAAACGCTGCCCGAGAGCGTCGGCGATGGCCAGCCCGGACATGTCCAGGGCCGCGCGGTTGGACTGGAGCACGACGCCCTCGGGGTTCAGCACGACGGTGAAGGCCGGCAGGGAGTCGAGCACGTCGGCGAGGTGGCGCTCCTTGGCCCGCAGCTCCCGCTCGCGCGCCTCCAGCGCCTCGGCCATGCTGTCGAAGGCCTGGCCCAGCAGGGTGATCTCCGACCGGCGGTCGCCCAGTCCGGCGCGGGCCGACCAACGGCCGTCGCGCCAGTCGCGCGCGGCGTCCACCAGCGCCTGCACCGGCCGGCGGATGAACAGGGTGCCGCCGATCCACGCCGCCAGTGCCGCCACCACCAGACCCAGCAGCGTCATCGCCAGGCCGCGCAGGGTGGTCTCCTCCACCTCGGCCATGGCCCGCGCATGGTCGAGCCCGACGCTGATGAACAGTTGGTGGTCGTTGTCGGCCGCCGGCGTGAAGGCCAGAACGCGCATGGTCCCGTCGAGGCCGGGGGCAACGGTTACCCCGGTGCGCGGATAGCGCTTGTCGCCCTGCCGCAAGGCCGTGTCGAGATCGAGATCGAGGCGCAGATGACTCTCGGGGAGGCGCGTCCCCACACCGCCGGCGTTGTCCGGCAGACGCACCAGGATGATCCCGTTGCGGTCGGCCACGGTCAGGCTGGCCCCTTCGGGCAGCGTGCGGTCCGACAGGATGTCGGCCAACCACGGAAGGTCGAGCGTCACCGCCACGACGCCGGCCCGCTTGCCGTCCGGCCCGGCATAGGGAACGGCGAACGGCAGCACGGGCCGCCCGTCGGGCGGCCAGCGGGTGAAGGCGCCGATGGTGAAGGCACCGGTCTCCATGGCGCGCGCGAACAGCGCGCCGTCGACCGGGCTTCCCACCGCGTCCGGCGCACCGCTGCACAGGATGCGGCCGTGGGCGTCGGACACGTACACCGTCTGGTGTCCCGGAGTCAGCGCGGCCAGCCGCTCCAGGTAGACCTGGCAGCGATCCAGCTCCGCCGCCCGCAGGAAGGAGGACTCGGCAACCACCGTCGCCGCCTGCCGCGCCCCTTCGATCAGGCGCGCCTGCTCACCCTCCACCAGGCGCAGAAGCCGTTCCGCCTGGTCGGCGACCACCGACTCACGCTGCTCGCGCAGTTCGGCGACGCCGTAGGCCTGGATCGCCAGCGCCGGCAGCACGGCCAGCAGGATCAGAAGGAAAAGGCGCGTCAGCAGGGTCATGTGCGGGTGCGACCTGTCGCGGTAAGAACGGCGAAATCCTCGCTAACGCCCGCATGCTCACGTACGCATGGTTAATTCGCAGTTAATAGTGCTGACGAAATAGCATCGACTTCGGAGTAGTACCAGAAGTTCGCCAATCGAAAGAGGTATGTCTTGCGCCGGGGCGTTTCGTCATTATTTCGGCATTTGGAAGATTTTTTAAATAAACATTTTGAAGAATGGCGATCCTCCGGTGGCGCTCCGAACGGCGCGACGGCGGACGAAACGGTGCAGCCGCGTATGGGGAGACCGGCACTCGACGGTTGCCGGTGTCTGCCACCCCTTCTATGATGCGCCGCCCGGCGCCGGTGCACGGCGGCGGGTGTATCGCATTTTCCGAACCTCGGGTCCCATGCTCCAGTCCATCCGCAGCTTCGCCGGTTCGTGGGTCATCAAGATCCTGTTCGCGCTCCTGATCGCCAGCTTCGCCGTGTGGGGCATCGGCGACGTGTTCCGGGGGGCCGGGCCGTCCGAAACCGTCGTCTCCATCGGACCGGTCGACATCGGCCGGGGCGAGCTGGACCGCGAGGTGCGCCGCCAGATGGAACGGCTGCGCCCGCTGTTCGGCGGCTCCCTGACGCTGGGGCAGGCACAGCAGTTCGGCCTGGTCGACCAGGCGGTGTCCGGACTGGTCCAGCGCACCCTCTACGATCTGGCGGCGCGCGACGCCGGCATCCACGTGGGAACCGACGTGGTGCGCCGGCGAATCGCCGAGGAACCGGCCTTCCGCAACGAATTCGGCCAGTTCGACCCCAACGTCTTCCGTGCCGTGCTGCGCCAGAACAATCTGGGCGAGGACGAGTACATCGCCATCCTGCGCCAGGAGATCGCCCGCGGGCTGGTGGCCGGCGCGGTGGCCGGCGGCGCCGTCGCCCCGCAGCCTCTGGTCGCCGACCTGTACCGCCACCGCGAGGAGCGGCGGGTGGCCGAGGTGATCACCCTGCCCAACGCCGTGGCCGGTGACGTCGGCCAGCCCGACGAGGCGGCGGTGCAGGCTTATTACGAGGCCCATCCCGTCCGCTTCACCGCGCCGGAGTACCGGGCCATCACCATCGCCCGCCTGGAGCTGGACGACCTGGCGCGCGAGATCACCGTCTCCGACAACGACCTGCGCGCCGAGTACGAAGACCAGGCCCACGAGTTCCGGACGCCCGAACGCCGGTCGCTGGAGATCGTCCTGCTGGAGGACGAGGCGGCCGCCACCGCCATGGCGGAAGCCGTGGCCGCCGGCACCCCGTTCGACGAAGCGGCCCGCGCCGCCGGTACGGAGCCGCTGCCGCTTGACGGCGTGACGCGGGACGAGCTGCCGGAGATCGGTGACGCCGCGTTCGCCCTGGCCGAAGGCGCGGTGAGCGCCCCGGTGCGCAGCGGTCTGGGCTGGCACCTCATCCGGGTCACCGGTGTGCGCGAAGGCAGCACCCGCTCCTTCGAGGAGGTGCGCGAGGAGCTTCTCACCCGCATCCGGCGCGAGCGCGCGGCCGACCTGATGTTCGAGGTGTCCAACCGGCTTGAGGACGCGCTCGCCGGCGGCCGCCCGCTGGAGGAGACGGCCCGCGCCGAAGGGCTGACGCTGACGCGCGTTGAGGCGGTGGACGCCACCGGCCGGTCCCCGGCCGGGGAGCCGGTCGGCGGGATCGACGAGTTGCAGGACATCCTGCAGGTCGCCTTCCGCCAGCCGGCCGGCCAGACCTCCGGCCTGACCGAGACGCGCAGCCGCAACTTCTTCGCGGTGCGGACCGACAGCGTGACCCCGCCGGCCCTGCGGCCCCTGGACGCCGTGCGCGACGAGGTGGTGGCCGGCTGGCAGGCCGAGGAGCAGGCCCGCCGCGCCGCCGCCATCGCCGACGGCATCGCGGAGCAACTGCGGGCCGGAACCGGCGCGGACGTCCGCCAACTGGCCGAAGAGGCCGGTGGCAGCGTCGCCGTGACCGCGCCCTTTACCCGCCAGGCGCAGTCAGTGGAAGGGTTGACCCCCAACCTGATCGCCCAGCTCTTCACCGTCGATCCCGGCGCGGTGGTGGTGGGCACGGCGGACGACGCCCGGGTCGTGGCCCGCCTCACCGGGGTGACGCCGGCGGATCCGGCCGCTGCGGGCACCGCGCTGGCCCCGGTGGAGGACGACGTGGCCCGCGCCATCGAAGGCGACCTGATGGTCCAGTTCGCCGAGGCTCTGCGCGTCGATTACCCCGTCTCGATGTTCCCCGACCGCATCCGTCAGATGTACCCCGCGGACTGATCCCGCCCCACACCCCTGCCCCTTGCCCCGCCCGCCACGACCGAGAGCCGGAGTTGACCCCGTGAAGGTTCTGCCCGACGCCGCCGCCTTCGCCGCCGCTTACGAGGAAGGCCGTCCGCGGGTGGTCTGGACCACCCTGGTGAGCGACCTGGAGACACCCGTCTCGGCCTACCTGAAGCTGGCGGAGGGGCGGCCCTTCGGCTTCCTGCTGGAGTCGGCGGAGCGTGGGGCCGGGTCCCGCCGCGACCGGTATTCCATCATCGGCTTCAAGCCCGACCTGGTGTGGCGCTGCCGGCGCGACCGGGCGGAGGTGAACCGCCGCGCCCTCTCCGACGCCGGCGCGTACGAGCCGTGCGACGGCACGCCGCTGGCCTCCCTGAAGGCGCTGCTGGCCGAAAGCCGCATCGATCTGCCGGCGGAGCTGCCGCCCATGGCGGCCGGCCTGTTCGGCTACCTCACCTACGACATGGTGCGGCTGATGGAGCGGCTGCCCGACGCCAACCCGGACGAGCTGGGCATCCCCGACGCCATCCTGACCCGCCCGTCCATCGTCGCCATCTTCGACAGCGTGACCGACTCGGTGACGCTGGTGACCCCGGTGTGGCCGGCGGCCGGCGTCAGCGCCACCGCGGCCTATGACCGTGCGTGCGAGCGTCTGGCCGACGCGGTGGCCGATCTGGAGCGGCCCCTGCCCTACCGCCGCGAGCCGCGGGCCGAAGCCGGGCTGCCGCTGGAGTGGACCAGCAACACCACGCGCGCGGAGTATCACGCCATCGTCGAGCGGGCGAAGGAATACATCCGCGCCGGCGACATCTTCCAGGTCGTGCCGTCCCAGCGCATCCGCATCCCGTTCCGCCTGTCACCGCTGGCCCTCTACCGGGCATTGCGCCGTCTCAACCCGTCGCCCTTCCTGTTCCACCTGGATTTCGGCGAACTGGCCATCGTCGGGTCAAGCCCGGAGGTGCTGGTGCGGGTGCGCGACGGCAAGATCACCATCCGGCCCATCGCCGGCACCCGCAAGCGCGGCGCCACGGCGGCGGAGGACGCGGCCCTGGCCGAGGACCTTCTGTCGGACCCCAAGGAGCTGGCCGAGCACCTGATGCTGCTGGATCTCGGCCGCAACGACGTGGGCCGGGTCGCCCGCACCGGCACCGTGCGCGTCACCCAGAAGATGATCGTCGAACTGTACAGCCACGTCATGCACATCGTCTCCAACGTGGAGGGTGAGCTGGACCCCGGCTGCGACGCGCTGGACTCGCTGATCGCCGGCTTCCCCGCCGGCACCGTTTCCGGCGCCCCCAAAGTGCGCGCCATGGAGATCATCGACGAGCTGGAGAAGGCCCGGCGCGGCGTCTACGCCGGGTGCGTCGGCTATTTCGGCGCGTCCGGCGCCATGGACACCTGCATCGCCCTGCGCACGGCGGTGGTCAAGGATGGTACCGTCTATGTGCAGGCCGGTGGCGGCGTCGTCGCCGACAGCGACCCGGAGGCGGAGTACCAGGAGACGGTCAACAAGGCGCAGGCGCTGATCCGCGCCGCCGAGGAAGCGGTGCGCGAATCGGCGCGCCGCTGATCCCGGACTGCCCACCCCCATGTCCGCACTGCCCGTCTGGCTGCCGCTGCTGACCAAGGCGACGGCGACCGCCCTGATCGTCGTGATCGCGGCGCGCGCCGCGGAACGGGTCGGCCCGTTCTTCGGCGGTCTGATTGCCAGCCTGCCCCTGTCGGCCGGACCGGCCTACCTGTTCGTGGCCCTGGCCAACGACGACCGCTTCGTCGCGGCCAGCGCCCTGTCCAGCATCGTTACCAACGCCGCCACCATCGCCTTCCTGGCCCTGCTGGTGCTGCTGGCTCCGCGCGTCCGCCTGACAGTCGCCTTCGGCACGGCGCTGGCAGTGTGGCTGGGCACGTCGGTGGGACTGTCGGGGGTCGCCTGGACCGCGCCGCAGGCCCTGGCCCTGAACGCCGCCGTGTTCGCCGCGGCCGGCCTGGCGGTGTGGCGGGTGCGGCCACCGGAGCGGGTGCCGCCGGCCCGGTCGCGCTGGTACGACACGCCGGTGCGCGCCGCGCTGGTGGCGGGGCTGGTGGCGGTGGTCGCCACGCTCAGCGGCCTGATCGGGCCGGCGGCCACGGGCATCGCCGCGGTGTTTCCCGTCGTGTTGTGCAGCGTCGGCGTCATCGTCCACCGCCGCCAGGGCGGCGCCACGGCGGCAGCGGCCATGAAGGGAGCCCTGGCTGCCAACCCCGGCTTCCTCCTGGGCGTGCTGACCGTGCACGCGCTGGCGGAACCGGCCGGGCGGGGGCTGGCGCTGATCGCGGCGCTGGCGGTTATGCTGGCGTGGTCGGCCGGTTTGCTGGTATGGCGGTGGCGGACATCGTAACGAAGCATTCCGCTGGCTGTTCATTGCGCAAGCGGTCCGAAATCCGACGTGACTCCGCCATGGACATCCATGTCATGGGGGTCGGCGACGCCGCCGATCCGGACCATTCCAACACCGCCATCGCCGCTGCCGCCGCGGGTTACCGGGTGCTGGTCGACTGCGGTCATTCGGTGCCGCCGGTGCTGTGGCGCAAGATGCCGGCGCCCGACGCGGTCGATGCCATCATTCTCACCGCTCCGCAGCCGGACCGTTGTTTCGGCCTCGTACCGATCCTTCTGCGCTGGGCCGAGGACGGACGCCGCAAACCCGTGGACCTGGCGGTCCCCGCAGCCGCGGCGGACGTGCCGGCGGGGATGCTGGCGGCCGGCGGGGTGCCGGAGGGGCGCGGCCTGCCCTTCCCGCTGCGCCTGCATGACCTTGCCGCCCTCCCCCGCCTCGGCCCCTTCGCGTTGGCCGCCACCCCCGGCGGGGCGGTCGGACTGGAGTGGGGCGGCCGTCGCTGCGTTTATGGCACGTCCGGCACCCCGGGTCCGGCGATGACGACCCTCGCGGCCGGCTGCGATCTGCTGTTCCACGCCTGCAATGGCGGCCGGGATGCGGCGGACGAACTGGAGGCGCTGTCCGCCTTTGCGGTGGAGCGGCAAATTGCCGCGGTCCGGCTCGTCCGCGTCCATTGCGACCGGCACGACGCTGTCGCCGCCCTTGCCGCACGCCATCCCCGCCTGTCCCTGGCCCTCCCGGGCCAGCTCATCCGGCTCGATCGAATGGTCGAGGGGGCTGATCATCGGTGATGGCAGCGTTTCAACGTGGACGCCGCTGTGATATAAGCATTTCCTAATGAAAGACGGACGAAGGTCCAGTGTTCCGCTATGGTCCGGGTGCGGTACGATGGGGCTGCCGTTCGGCCGGACACACCCCCGGCGCGCCGTCCCGGAGGAGGATGCCACCCCACCTATGAAGACGATCGACATCGTTGTTGCCGACAAGAGTCCGCTGGTGCTGCGGGCGATGGTCAAGCTGTTCGAGGACGACGAACGCTTCAACCTGCTCGCCACGGCGAGCGACGGGGAGCGGTTCCTGGAGGCTGTGCGCCGTTTCCCCTTCGACGTCGGCGTGATCGGCTGGGAGATGCCGTTCCTGAGCGGCCGCGGCGCGCTGGAGCGGCTGAAGGGGCGCCCCGGCGCGCCGCGCATCGTGGTCTACACCGGGTCCAGCGATCCCACGGCGTCGCGCTCCGCGATGATGCTGGGGGCCGCCGGCTTCTGCAACAAGTCGGAACCGCCGGAACGCCTGCTGGACATCTGCGCCGCCGTCGCCGCCGGCCGCATGGCCTTTCCCTTCGTGGACGTCTCCAGCCTGTCCGACGACCCCTTGGGCCGCCTGACCGCGCGCGAGCGCACGCTGCTGGAATCCCTCACCACCGGGCGCACCAACGCCCAGCTTGCCCGCGAGCTGGGAATCTCCGTCCACACCGTGAAGTTCCACCTGAAGAACCTCTACGACAAGCTGGGCGTCGGCAACCGCGCCCAGGCCGTGGCCCTGTCCATGTCCCGCCGGCGCGCGGTCTGAACCGTCCCGCCGGCCCTTCTGCCGGCCGGTCCACGGCCGTCCTTCCTACCGGCCGGTCCACGGCCGTTCGCCCCGACGGGCCCGCACCGAGTCGACCCGCACCCCGTCGGGCGTGAGGTAGAGAGCGTGTGCACCGTTTCGCCACCGGTCCCATCGGTCGACGACCACCGGCGCCGCACACCGCCCGGCCGGCTCCACGCTCACCACCGCGTCGGCGCGCGCGCAATCCTCCGCCAGCGCCTCGGGCGCCCGCACCAGGGCGACCGTCCGTTCCGCGGTGCGGTAGACGCAGCCCAGGGCGTCGCAGGCCAGGCGGCCGTCGGCGCTGCGCCCGGCGGCGGGCCAGACGCCGTCGCGCTCCGGCCGGCCGTCGCGCCGCATCCAGACCCCGGCCGTGAAGCGCTGGCTGCGCGCCGACGACAGCAGCAGGCCGCCGTCGGCCGTGCGCACCGCCATCAACTCACCCTCTCCCGAAACGAGCACGTCCGGCCGCCGCTCCAGCGCCGGCGAGGCGAGGCCGGCGGCGACGGCGACGACGCCGGCGAAGCGCCACGGCCGGCGCCACAGGGACAGCCACAGCCCGCCCAAAGTCACCGCCGCCAGCCCCCACACGGGCATGGCCGGCACCGGCGCGGTGGCGCCGGGCAGCGCGCTGACCGCCTGCGCCGTCCACAGGATGACCGAAACGCCCCACCCCATGACCGTCAGCGCCGGACCGTCCAGCCCGACCGGCATCAGGGCATAGGCGACCAGCCCCGCCGGCATGACCCAGAAGGCGGTCACCGGCACCGCCAGCATGTTGGCCAGCACGCCGTAGAAGGCGACGGTCTGGAAATGGAACAGCGCGTAGGGAGTCGTCGCGGCGGACGCCACGACGCTGGTCAGTGCGACACCGCCCGCGTAGAGCGCCACCCGACCCGCCCACCCCTGGCCGCTGCGCCAGCGGGCGATCACCGGCGCGGCCACCTCGTAGACGGCGATCAGCGCCACCACGGCGGCGAAGGACATCTGAAAGCTGGGGCCCAGCATGCCGTCCGGCAGCGCCAGCAGCACCGCCACCGCCGCAAAGGCAACCAGCCGCATGCTGAGCGGATCCCGGTCGAGCATGATGGCCACCATCACCACGCCGGTCATCAGCAGGGCGCGCAGCGTCGGCACCGGCGCCCCGACCATCAGGGTGTAGGCGACCGCCGCCAGAAGGCCGCACAGGGCCGCCATCTTCTTGATGGGCAGGCGCAGGGCCACCGGCTCCGCCAGGGCCAGAAGGGCGCGCACGGCGAAGAAGACCAGCCCCGCCACCAGCCCGATGTGCAGGCCGGAGATCGACAGCAGGTGGGCCAGACCGCTGTCGCGCATGGCCTGCAGGGCCGCCTCGGGCGTGCCGCTGCGCTCTCCGTTCAGCAGGGCGGCGGTGATGCCGCCCTCCGCCCCGCCACCCACCACCACCGCGACGCGGGCGGCGATGGCGTCCCGCGCCGCCTCCAGGGCCACCTCCACCGCCCGGAGCCCGCCGGGCGGCGGGGCCTCGACGATGGCCGTCGCCCCCACGGCGAAGCCGACGCCGCCGATCCCGTCGAAGAAGGCATGGCGGCGGAAATCGAAGGCTCCCGGTTCGGCGGGGGCCGGTGTCGGGCTGAGGGAGGCACGCAGACGCACCACCGCTCCCGGCAGCGGCAGGGGGGTGCGGGCGGCGATGCGCACCCGCACGCGCCGCGGCGTCGCCGCGGGGGCCAGCCGCTCGATCACCGGATCGGCCAGCACCACCCGGCCGCCGCCGCGGTCCTGCCGCTCCAGCCCGACCACGCGGCCGGTCACCGTGACCATGCCGGTCGGACGCTCCAGCGCCGGTGCCGCGACGAGGGCGGTGCGCGCCTGCCCGGCGGCGAAACCCACCGCCGGCGCCAGCAGCGCCAGCACGGCGAGCAGGACCGCCGGCCGGCGGCGGACCGCCGCGGCGAGCACCGCGCACAGGATCGCCGCCACCGCACCGGCCCAGCCCGGCGGCTCCGCCGGCAGGGCGAAATAGGCGGCGATGCCGCACCCGATGCCCACCGGTGTCCACAGCGGCCAGCGTTCGCGATCCGCCGCCGCCGCATCGCGCAGCCGCTCCGCCACCGCCGCCCCGCCGCCCCGCATGGAAAGGCTCCCTCCGACCACCGAATGTGATACAGAACCCGGATTACCTTAGCAGGGCCACTGAGCGGAATTGAATCAGCGATGAGCGTCGTCACCCGGTTCGCCCCCTCCCCCACCGGCTTTCTCCATATCGGCGGTGCCCGCACGGCCCTGTTCAACTGGCTGTTCGCCCGCCACCACGGCGGCCAATTCCTGTTGCGCATCGAGGACACCGACCGCGCGCGGTCCACGCAGGCGGCGGTCGACGCCATCCTGGACGGCCTATCGTGGCTGGGGCTGACCTGGGACGGCGACGCCGTGTCCCAGTTCGGGCGCAAGGAGCGCCATGCCGAGGTGGCGCAGCGGATGCTGGAGGCCGGCAAGGCCTATTACTGCTACGCCAGCCCGGCGGAGCTGGAGGAGATGCGGGCCGCCCAGAAGGCGGCCGGGCAGCCCGTGCGCTATGACGGCCGCTGGCGCGACCGCGACCCGTCGGACGCACCGGCCGGTGTGCCGCCGGTGATCCGCCTGAAGGCCCCGCAGGAGGGCGAGACCCTGCTGAAGGACCGCGTCCAGGGCGAAGTGCGGGTGCAGAACGCCCAGCTCGACGACCTGATCCTGCTGCGCGCCGACGGCACCCCCACCTATCTGCTGGCGGTCGTGGTGGACGATCACGACATGGGCGTGACCCACGTGGTGCGCGGCGACGACCATCTGACCAACACCTTCCGCCAGATCCAGATCTACAACGCCATGGGCTGGGACCTGCCGGAGTTCGCGCACATCCCCCTGATCCACGGCCCCGACGGCGCCAAGCTGTCGAAGCGTCACGGGGCGCTGGGCGTCGACGCCTACCGCGACATGGGCTACCTGCCCGAAGCGGTGCGCAACTATCTGCTGCGGCTGGGCTGGGCCCACGGCGACGACGAGATCATCTCCACCGAGCAGGCCATCGCGTGGTTCGGCCTGGAGGGCATCGGCCGCTCCCCGTCCCGCTTCGACTTCGCCAAGCTGGAGAGCCTGAACGCCCACTATCTGCGCCAGGCCGACGACGCCCGCCTGGCCGACCTGGTCGTCCCCCGGCTGGCGGAAGCCGTCGGCCGCCCCCTCGCCGCGGCGGAGCGCGACCTGCTGGTGCGTGCCATGCCCGGTCTGAAGGCGCGGGCGCGCACGCTGGTCGACCTGGCCGACAGCGCGCGATTCTACGTGGCGACTCGCCCTATGGTGTATGACGCAAAGGCAGGAGGCTTGCTGGATGCCGGGGCGCGCGCCATGCTGAAGGATCTGGCCGCCGTGTTCGCCGCGGAACCGGAGTGGACCGCGGCGGCGCTGGAAGATCGGGTGAGGGGCTTTGCGGAATCGCGCGGCGAGAAGCTGGGAAAGGTGGCACAGCCGCTGCGCGCGGCGCTCAGCGGGTCGACCGTGTCGCCCCCCATCTTCGAAGTGGCCGAACTTCTGGGCCGGGAGGAGGCGCTGGCCCGCATCGCGGATGCAGCAAACGGTTCACCCGGATAACTTCAGTGCGTTGCACTCCGTCTCCCGTGGAACTATGCTGCGCCGATTCTTGAAGGGCGCGAAGGCCCCCAACCCATAAAAAGGACGTGCCGAGATGACCCAGACTGCGTCGTCCGCCAGCGACACCGTCACCCTGATCGACAATCGGACGGGCAAGCAGATCACCCTGCCCGTGATGCATGGCTCGACGGGCCCGAGCGTGATCGACATCCGCAAGCTCTACGCGGAAACCGATTATTTCACGTACGATCCGGGCTTCACCTCGACGGGGAGCTGCGAGTCCAAGATCACCTACATCGACGGCGACCAGGGCGTTCTCCTGCATCGCGGCTACGCCATCGACGACCTCGCGGAAAATTGCGACTTCCCCGAGGTGTGCTTCCTGCTGCTCAACAACCACCTGCCCAACGCGGCCGAGAAGCAGGAATTCGAGAGCATCATCCGCCGTCACACCATGGTGCATGAGCAGCTGACCCGCTTCTACAGCGGCTTCCGGCGCGATGCGCACCCCATGGCGGTGCTGTGCGGCGTCACCGGCGCCCTCTCGGCCTTCTATCACGACTCCACCGACATCGACGATCCGGTGCAGCGCAAGATCGCCGCGCACCGTCTGGTCGCCAAGATGCCGACCATCGCCGCCATGGCGTACAAGTATTCGGTGGGCCAGCCCTTCATGTATCCGCGCAACGACCTGTCGTACGCGGAGAACTTCCTGTACATGACCTTCGGTACGCCGTGCGAGCCGTTCAAGGTCAACCCGGTCCTGTCCAAGGCCATGGACAAGATCTTCATCCTGCACGCCGACCACGAGCAGAACGCCTCGACCTCGACGGTCCGCCTGGCCGGCTCCTCGGGCGCCAACCCGTTCGCCTGCATCGCCGCCGGCATCGCGTCCCTGTGGGGTCCGGCCCACGGCGGCGCCAACGAGGCGGTGCTGAAGATGCTCCAGGAGATCGGCTCGGTCGATCGCATCCCGGAGATCGTCCGCCGCGCCAAGGACAAGAACGACAACTTCCGCCTGATGGGCTTCGGCCACCGGGTCTACAAGAACTACGACCCGCGCGCCCAGGTCATGCGCCAGACCTGCCACGAGGTTCTCGCCGAACTGGGCATCAAGGACGAGCCGCTTCTCGACATCGCCATGGAGCTGGAGAAGATCGCCCTTGAGGATGAGTACTTCATCGAGAAGAAGCTGTACCCGAACGTCGACTTCTACTCGGGCATCATCCTGAAGGCGATGGGCTTCCCGACCAGCATGTTCACCGTGCTGTTCGCCGTGGCGCGCACCGTCGGCTGGATCTCCCAGTGGAAGGAGATGATCGAGGATCCCGTCCAGAAGATCGGCCGGCCGCGCCAGCTCTACACCGGCGAGACGAAGCGGGCCTTCATCCCGCTGGCCGAGCGTGGCTAACGGAACGACACCACAAGTCGGAACGGGTGGCTCCGGGGGAGCCACCCGCCCTCCGTCTGCATCCATACAGCCGGCCCGCCGGCTGCGCCTCCCCCCCGCCGTCAACGACAACCGGGCGCCGCTGCGGCACCGGTTGATTCGCGCGGCAATGACGACCGCCCTGCTGGCCGCCTTCGGCGCCGCCGGGCTCTGGTTCTTCGGCTGATCGCTCCGGCCTCACCCGCGGGTGATGGGAATATGGCGATCCAGGTCGGTGATGCGGTCGATCCAGGCACGCACCCGCGGATAGCCGCCCAGGTCGAACCCCCCTTCATGGGCCACATGGGTGTAGGCGTAGAGCGCCACGTCGGCGATCGTCATCCCGCCGCCCACGAAGTAATCCCGCCCTTCCAGGTGCCCCTCCATGACACCCAGGGCGTCGTAGCCCTGCTTGCGCTTGGTGGGAAGGGCCAGCGTGCGCTCCTCCGTCATCGGCACGTGATGGGTGATCCAGAAGCGCACGGTGGCGATGTTGGGCTCGTGGCTGTACTGCTCGAAGAACATCCATTGCAGGACTTGCGCCCGGCCCAGCCGGTCATCGGGCAGAAACGGCGTCCCTTCCGCCAGGTACCACAGGATGGCGTTGGATTCGGGCAGCACCGTGCCGTCCTCCAGTTCCAGCGCCGGGATGCGGCCGTTGGGATTGCGGGCCAGGAAGGCCGGAGTGCGCGTCTCCCCGCGGTCGATGTCCAGTTCGATCCGCTCGTAGGGAATATCCAGCTTGTGAAGCAGCAGGCGGCACTTATAACCGTTTCCCGAAGACAGGTTGTCGTAGAGACGCAGCATCGCGGTCGCTCCGGTGATTCATCCGACAGCGGATGAGACCATGGATCGGCGTGCCGCGCCAGACCGATTGCAGAGGACGGTGGATGACGGAACGCCCGGCCGATTTCCTGGCTCCCTTCTGGCGGAGGCTCGACGCGGCACCGGTGGTGGATACGGTGGCCGCCGCGGACTTGCCGGCCGGCTTCCGTGCCCTGCTCGACCACACCGCCGGCATGACCGGCACTCTGGCGGACCATTGGGGCGTCCCCTTGCGGGTGCGGCGCCTGGCCCAGTGGGAGGAGGACCGGCGCCTCGCCCGGCTGGTGGCACTGGAAAGCGGAGCGGTGACCGCCGCCATCGCGGCGATCCGCGTCGAGCTGGACGCCCTGCCCGCCAGCGTCCACGCGGGCATGGTCGGCTCCACGGCACCCTTCGGCCGTCTGCTCGACGAGGCCGGTGTGCGTCACCGGGCGGAGCCCCTGGCCTTCCTGCGCGCCGACGCCGATGCCGCGCTGGCCGGTGTGGCGGGGGTGGCGGCGGGGGCCGTGCTGTGGGGCCGCTACGGCAGCCTGCTGGGCGAGGACGGGCGCGTGCTGTGCCGGGCCCTCGAACTGCTGCCGCGGGCATGACGCCGGGCGGCTTCGCCGTCCCTCACCCTGGCCCGCCGCCGGAGCGCTGCGCCAGGAACTCCTGAAAGTTGGCGCAGAGGCCGGCGCGGAAGGCGTCGTCGTAGGCGGCGTTGAGCGCCCGCTTGCGGTCGATGGCGGCGGCGAACCGTTGGCGCAGGCCGGCATCCGCGATCCCCAGCCCGTCGCCGGCCAGTCGCGCCAGGACGTGGCGGTAGCAGCGCTCCGCCCGCTCTCCGGCGTCGGCGGCAAAGGTGATGGAGCCCTCGCGCTGGCGGTACTCGTAGAGGGGTCGACGCACCAGCGCCATCGGCCCGGCGCGGTCGAGGACCTGCACGTTGAACACCACGTCGTCGCAGAAGGTGACGTCCTCCGCCCAGCCGGGACAAAGAGCGCGGCGGACCACGGGAAACATGGGAACCGACGTGGCCAGGAATGCGTCGGCGTCCAGCGCCCCCACCCCGTCGCACCGGGGAAACAGGGTCGACAGCGGCGCGCCGTCGGCGTCACGGACGACGGCCACGTTGTCCACCGCGGCCCCCCGCGCCGCGGCGAGGGGGGCCAGGACGGCCAGCCGCTCCGGTTCGTAGCGGTCGTCGGCGTCCAGGGGCGCGATGAGGGTGCCGGTGGCCGCCCGGAGTCCGGCGTTGCGCGCCGCCGGTGCACCCGAGCCGACGCGCCCGGTGGCGGTGAAGCGCAGGCGCGGGTCGGCGAGTCCCCCGGCGCGCAGCACGGCGGCGTAATCGGTGCCGTCGTCGGACACGACCACCGCCTCCCAGCCGGCCAGGGTCTGGTCCAGCAGGCTGCGCACGGCGCGACCGATCGTCGCCTCCGCCCGGAAGGCCGGCACGATCACCGAAACCGTATCCATGAAAAACCGTCCCTGCCGTTTCGCCGGCCGGCATCAGGCGGCAGCGGAGGATGGCTTGTCAACGCTTCCGCCCCGCCGAATGATCCGGCAGCCGTTGAACACGGGGGCAATACGGGCTATGTGGAGAAGCGACGTGCGTTCGCCGCACGAGACTGATACCAGGGAGTTCGACAACGATGGCGCACGCCGGACACTACCGGTTCGACGACGAGGACCCGAACGAACCGGGCACCGAGGAAAAGAAGGAAAGCGCCCCGCCCCCCTTCGCCGCGATCCAGCAGAGCCTGTTCAAGTCGCGCACCGTGCTGATCTTCGGCCAGATCGACATGAAGCTGGCGCAGGGCATCACCGCGCAGCTCCTGGCGCTGGCCCATGAGAGCGACGATCCCATCCGGGTGGTCGTCAACTCGCCGGGCGGCCACGTCGAGGCGGGCGACACCATCCACGACATGATCCGCTTCGTGAAGGCCCCGGTGAAGATGCTGGGGACGGGCTGGGTTGCGTCGGCCGGCTGCCACATCTTCCTGGCCGCCAAGCGGGAGAACCGCTACTGCCTGCCCAACACCCGCTTCCTGATCCACCAGCCGCTGGGCGGCGCCGGCGGCCGCGCCACCGACATCGCCATCGAGGCGAAGGAGATCATCCAGATGCGGGAGCGCCTGAACCGCATCATCGCCCGCGAGACCGGCCAGCCCTACGAGCGGGTGGCCAAGGACACCGACCGGAACTTCTGGATGCAGGCCGAGGCCGCGCGTGAGTACGGCATCGTCACCCACATCACCGAGGACTGGTCGGCCATCTACTGATGCGGCCGGAAAAAATCCATTCCATTGGTTTCCGGCCGTAAAACCCGACAGATCAATGCTTTGCATTGATCGATAGGGTCATACCGACAGCATCATTCTGATGCTGTCGGTATGACCGTCCGTCCCGCCGTCGCATCGGCCCCTCCTCCCCGCCCGCGGGAGGAGGGGCTTTTTTGTTGCGGTTGCGTCGGCCATATTCCGGGACACCCCACCCCAGAGGATCGCATGACCGAGAACCCGTTCTTCGAGACCTGGACCACCCCCCACGGCCTGCCCCCCTTCGACCGCATCCGTCCCGAGCATTTCCCGCCCGCCTTCGAGCGCGGCATGGCCGAACACACCGCCGAGGTCGAGGCGATCGCGCGCAGCGCCGAGGTGCCGACCTTCGCCAACACGGTGGAGGCGATGGAGCGCAGCGGGCGGCTGCTGAACCGGGTCTCACGGGTCTTCTACAACCTGAATTCCAGCCACACCAACGACGCGCTGGAGGCGGTGGCGCGGGACATGGCGCCGCGGCTGGCGCAGCATTACATGCGCATCGCCCTGGACGCCGACCTGTTCGCCCGCATCGACGCCCTCTACGAACGCCGCGCCGCGCTGGGACTCGATCCCGACCGGATGCGCCTGCTGGAGCGCGAGCACCTGGGCTTCGTGCGCAGCGGCGCGCGCCTGTCCTCCGATGCCAAGGCCCGCATGTCCGCCATCTCGGAACGGCTGGCCACGCTGCACACGCTGTTCGGGCAGAACGTCCTGCACGACGAGAAGGAGTGGCAGCTCGTGCTGGACGAGGGCGACCTGGACGGTCTGCCCGACTTCGCCCGTGCGGCGGCAGCACAGGCGGCGCGCGAGCGCGGGCTGGAGGGACGCTATGTCATCACCCTCGCCCGCTCCTCGGTCGAGCCGTTCCTGACCTTCTCCGCCCGCCGCGATCTCCGCCGCGCCGCCTTCGAGGCGTGGACCGAGCGCGGCGGCAATCCGGGCGAGCACGACAACACCCCCCTGATCCGCGAGATCGTCGCCCTGCGCGCCGAGCAGGCGCGGCTGCTGGGCTACGCCACCTACGCCGACTACCGCCTGGACGACACCATGGCGAAGACCACCGAGGCGGTCGCCGGCCTGCTGCACCGGGTGTGGGAGCCGGCCACGCGCAAGGCCGCGGCGGAACGGGCGGAGCTTCAGGAGGCCGCCCGCGCCGAGGGGATGAACGAGGCCATCGCCCCCTGGGACTGGCGCTATTATGCGGAAAAGGTCCGCAAGGCCCGCTACGACCTGGACGAAGCGGAGGTGAAGCCGTACTTCGTGCTGGAGAACATGGTGCAGGCCGCCTTCGACTGCGCCGGCCGGCTGTTCGGCATCACCTTCACCGAACGCACCGACCTGCCGCTCTACCACCCGGACGTGCGCGCCTACGAGGTGCGCGAGACCGACGGCGGGCGCCTGGTGGGGCTGTTCCTGCACGACAATTTCGCCCGGCCCGCCAAGCGCTCCGGCGCCTGGATGAGCAGCTACCGCGACCAGGAATCCTTCGACGGCGAGGTCACCCCCATCGTCGTCAACAACAACAACTTCGCGCGCGGCGAACCGACCCTGCTGTCTTTCGACGACGCCGAGACACTGTTCCACGAGTTCGGCCACGGCCTGCACGGTCTGCTGAGCCGGGCGCGCTATCCGTCCCAGTCCGGCACGGCGGTGCGCCGCGACTTCGTGGAGTTCCCGTCGCAGGTGTTCGAGCACTGGCTGGCGGCGCCGGAGACCCTGCGCACCTACGCCCGCCATCACGCGACCGGCGAGCCGATCCCGGACGCCCTGCTGGAGCGGCTGCTGGCGGCCCGCACCTTCAACCAGGGCTTCGCCACGGTGGAATACACCGCCGCCGCCCTGCTGGACCTGGAGTTCCACACGGTGCCCGACGGTCAGGTCCCGGACGTGGCGGCGTTCGAGCGCGACGTCCTGGAGCGCATCGGCATGCCGCCCGAGATCGTGGTGCGCCACCGCCCCGCCCATTTCCAGCACCTGTTCGCCGGCAGCGGCTACGCCGCGGGCTATTACGCCTATCTATGGGCGGAGGTGCTGGACGCCGACGGGTTCGCGGCGTTCACGCAGGCCGGCGACGTGTTCGAGCCGACGCTGGCCGCCGGCCTGAAGGCGATCTATTCCGCCGGGGACACCCGCGATCCCATGGAGCTGTACGTCGCTTTCCGGGGCCGCGAGCCGACCACCGATGCGCTCCTGGAGCAGCGGGGACTCGTGGCCGCCTGACCCCGGGGAACTCTTCGCAGGTGCAGCATGTTGACGGGGGAGAACCATCGCAGGGGCTCCCCCATGAAACCGACCCCCGCCGGCCTGTGGCTGTCCTGGGCCAACCGCGCCGCAGCCATCTGGATGCAGACCGCCATGGCGGTCGCCCGCCAGCAGCAGGCTGCGTTCCTCACCGCGGCGCGCAAGCCGCCGCCGGGCAAGGCGCGCCCGGCGGCGCGGCGCAAGCGCCCGTCCTGACGACCGGCGCCCGTCCTAACCGCGAGCGGTCCCCGACCGCTGGGCTTCCTGGTCCTCGATCTTCATGTGCGCGACCAGGCGCGTCTCCACCCAGCGTTCCAGGGCATCGGCCGCTTGCGCCGGCCGGTCCGCGACGTCGTCGGCCGCCAGGGCGTTCAGCTCCCGCAGAAGAGTGCCGTGCTCGCGCCGGTGCGCATCGAGAAGCGGGCTACCGATCTGCGCGAAGTGGGCTTCCTCGTCGCGGAAATGAGTGTTGGTGTAGAGACGCAGGGCGTTGAAGGCGTTCATCACCACCGCCCGGCCCTTCCCCCGGCGGATCGCGTCGCACAGGAGATTGGCGAGGTCGAGCAGCATGCGGTGCTGCCCGTCGATGCGCTCGTCCCCCAATCCATACTCGGGCTTCCAGGGAAATCGCACCGGCACGCCCGGCGACGCGACGGGAGCCGGGGAGGCCGGTGCGGCCGGGGGTGCAGCCGCCGGTCCCGGTGCAGCCGCCCGCGGCGCCAGACGAGCCCCGCGGGGCAGTGGTGTACGGACACCGTTCGTGTCGTTCGATCCCATGCTTCGGCTCTTGCCATTCCACCCGGGGCCAATCCTTCCGGGAAATTGAATCGCACCTTCACGTTAAGAAACGGTAATCATCCGCCCCCGAGCTGATACCGCCTCTCCGGCAAGCAGAAATTTTCTGAACAATCCGCGATCATTGCTTTCGTCTCCGTAATTTCCCCGGGGGCGTGGGGAAGCAAGCCGAAATATTCTCCGGCCTTGCAAAGACTCTCTTAACCGGCATTCGCCAATAATGCAGCGGATTGGACTTCGGTCCATATGACATTTCCATCGGTGGTGCGGGGATGAGCAACCCAGCGGAGAAGCCGGATACCGCTGCGGCTCCGGCAACAACGGGCCAGGGGTCCGAGGGGATCGGTGCCGCCATCCCGACGTCGGACGCCGACCAGCGGCTGATCCGCATGTCCTATTTCGACCCGGTAACAGGGCTGTACAACCGCCAGCTTCTGGCCGGTATCCTGACGGAAGCGGTCCGCCGCTGCCATTCCGAGGGGGCGCCGCTGACCGTCGTTGCGCTGGACATCGACCGGTTCCGCATGATCAACGAGGCCTTCGGGCAGCCGTTCGGCGACGATGTGCTGCGCGAGGTGGCGCGACGGCTGTCGGAGTGTCTGCGTCCGCAGGATTCCCTGGCGCGGGTGGCCAGCGACGAGTTCGCGGTGATCCTGCCGGGGGTCAACGGCGAGCACCCCGTCCATGTAGACCGTCTGCTGCGCGCCGTGGATCGCCCGTTCGATGGCGGCGACGTGCGCATCAGCCTGTCCGCCAGCGCGGGCACCGCCAGCTTTCCCGACGCCGGAGACACGGCGGAGGATCTGCTGGAGCATGCCGGCTCCGTGCTGGCCCGCGTGAAGGCCCGCCATCTTCGCAGGATCGACCGCCAGCCCTACAGCGGGCGCGACGGCGCGCGCGAACGGCTGTTGCTGGAAGGCCGGCTGCGCGACGCTCTGGAGCGGCGCGACCTGGTCATTCACCTGCAACCCCAGGTCTGCCTGGAGTCCGGCCGCCTGTGCGGGGCAGAGGCGCTGGTGCGCTGGACCGACCCCGATGACGGGCCGGTGCCCCCCGACCGCTTCGTGCCGCTGGCCGAGGAGTCCGGACTGATCGGCGTTCTCGGCGAACAGGTGCTGCGGGCCGTGGTGGAAACGGCCGCCCATTGGCAGATGTGCGACGGCCAGCCGGTGCCGCTGGCGGTCAACCTGTCGGCGGTCCAGATGGCCGGCTTCGACGTCGAGACCCTGCTGACCCGGCTGCTGGCCGAACACGCGCTCGACCCCGCCTGGCTCAAGCTGGAGCTGACCGAAACGGCGCTGCTCGACAGCACCGATCACACCCGGACCCTGATGGAACGGCTGCGCCGCCACGGGCTCAGCTTCTCGCTGGACGATTTCGGCACCGGCTTCTCGTCGCTCAGCCATCTCCACCAGTTCCCGATCGACGAGATCAAGATCGACCGGTCCTTCGTCACCCTCATCACCACCAGCGAGACCCATCGCCGGATCGTGCGGGCCGTCATCAACCTCGCCCACGAACTGGGCAAGACGGTGGTCGCCGAAGGCATCGAAACGCCGCAGCAGCGCGACGACCTCCGGTCCTTCGGCTGCGACTTCGGCCAGGGCTACCTGTTCGACCGCGCCCTGCCCCCGGCCCAATTCGCCGAGCGCTGGCTGGCCGGCAATGGAAGGGGAGCGGCGGTCTGATCCGGCTTCCGGCAGATCCGTAGGATCTGTTGGAAGCCGTCGAACCGGACAGATGAAGGCCGCAGGCCTTCATTGAAAGGGGCATGCGGTTGAAGCCGTCAGGCGGAAACCGTATGACTCAGTGCCCGCCTTCGAACGAGGGGGCCTTGAGGCCGGATCGTTCGAGCTGTTCGACGACCATGCCCTTCAGGCGCTCCAGCCCCTCCTCGTCGCGCGCCTCGCAGCGGGCCACCAGGACGTCCTGGGTGTTTGAGGCGCGCAGCAGCCACCAGCCGTCCGGCGTCGAGACCCGCACGCCGTCGATGGCGTTGACGTCCGCTCCGGCGGCGGCAAGACGCTCCCGCACTTCGGTGATCACGGCGAACTTACGCTCCTCGTCCACCTGGAATCGCGTCTCCGGGGTGTTGACGAACTGCGGCAGCCGGTCGCGCAGATCGGCCAGCGTGACGCCGGAGCGCGACACCAGCCCCAGCAGCCGGATCGCGCAATAGAGCGCGTCGTCGAAGCCGTACCAGCGGTCGGCGAAGAAGATGTGGCCCGACATCTCGCCGGCCAGGGGGGAGCCGACCTCCGCCATCTTGGCCTTCAGCAGCGAATGGCCGGTCTTCCACATCAGGGGCGTGCCGCCGTGGCGGGCGATCTCGTCGAACAGGGCCTGGCTGGCCTTGACGTCGGCGATGATGGTGGCGCCGGGATGGGCGGGCAGCACATCGGCGGCGTAGATGGCGACGAGCTGGTCGCCCCACACCACCCGGCCCTTGTGGTCGATGGCGCCGATGCGGTCGCCGTCGCCGTCGAAGCCGATCCCCAGGTCGCAGCCCTTCTCCGCGACCGTCCGCTTCAGGTCGATCAGGTTGGCCTCGACGGTCGGATCGGGGTGGTGGTTGGGGAAATCGCCGTCGATGGTGTCGAACAGCCGATGGTGCGTGCCCGGCAGGCGGGCGGTAAGGCGGCGCAGGATCTCGCCGGTGGCGCCGTTGCCGGCGTCCCAGGCCACCGTCAGGTCCCGGGCGCCGTCATAGTCCCGGAACAGGCGGTCCACGTACGCGTCACGCACGTCCACGCCCTCGTGCCCGCCGGTCCCGTCGGCGTACGCCCCGGCGGCGGCGATGCGGCCGATCTCCTGAATGGCGTCGCCGTACACCGGGCCTTTGCCCAGCACCATCTTGATCCCGTTGTACTCCGGCGGGTTGTGGGAGCCGGTGATCATCACGCCGGCGTCGGCGTTCAGGTGGCGCGCCGCGAAGTACAGCATGGGCGTCGGCCCCAGCCCGACGCGCAGCACGTGCAGGCCGGTGGCGGCCAGTCCCTCGACCATCGCCGCCTCCAGGGCGGGCGAGCTGTGGCGGCCATCATAGCCGACGCAGGCGCTGGTGCCGCCGGACCGCACCACCATGGTGCCGAAGGCGCGGCCGACGGCGCGGGCATCGTCCTCGGACAGGGTCCGCCCGACGATGCCGCGGATGTCGTACTCGCGCAGGACGGTGGAATGGAAACGATGGGCCCGGGACATGGGGCGCTCCGGCCTTGGGTTGGTGGTGCGGGGCGGGACGCGCACGGGCCGGACCGCCCCGAGGCGGCCCGGCCCGTGCGGTCAAATCGGATCAGAGGAGCTTCTTCAGGGCGTCCCTGACCGTGTCGGCCATGTCCGGCCGCGTCAGCGCGTGGGCCACCGTCGCCTCGATGAAGCCGACCTTGTCGCCGCAGTCGAACCGCCGCCCCTCGAATCGCAGGCCGTGGAACGGCTGCCGACCGATCAGGGTCGCCATGGCGTCGGTGAGCTGGATCTCGTTGCCGGCCCCGCGCACGCCGCGCTCCAGGTGGTCGAACACCTCGGGCTGCAGGATATAGCGGCCGATGATGGACAGGGTGGACGGCGCATCCTCGGGCTTCGGCTTCTCCACCAGGCCGCGGACGGTGGCCAGACGGCCGTCGTCCTTCTCCACGTCCAGGATGCCGTAACGGCGTGTGTGCTCGCGCGGGACGTCGACGACGGCGACGACATTGCCGCCCACCTCGTCGTACGCCTCCACCATCTGCTTCAGGCAGGGCTTGTCGGCCAGCACGAAATCATCGGGCAGGATGATGGCGAAGGGGTCGTTGCCGATCACCGCGCGGGCGCACCACACCGCGTGGCCAAGGCCCAGCGGCTGCTGCTGGCGGGTGTAGAAGCAGCGCCCGGGCGCCAATTCGCTGTGCCGTACCTCTTCCAGGGCGGCGGCGTTGCCGCGCTCTTCCAGCGTCCGGTTCAGCTCCGTATCGGCGTCGAAATGATCCTCGATGGCGCGCTTGCTGCGGCCCGTAACGAAAACGAAATCCTCGATCCCCGCGGCGCGCGCCTCCTCGACCGCGTGCTGGAGCAGGGGGCGGTCGACCAGCGGCAGCATTTCCTTGGGAATGGCTTTGGTGGCCGGCAGGAAGCGCGTACCCAGACCAGCGACGGGGAACACCACCTTGCGCACGGGTTTCCGCATTGGGCTCTCTTTTCTTCGTTCGGATCGGACGTTCCGGGCCGGCCGCGGATCGGTCGGCCCCTGAGCGGCGTTTCTGCCACAGGCATCTTCGGTAAGCAACTCGCCCTTACGGTGCGCTGCGAAAGGTCATGCGTGTAATAACAAGTCTTTCGCTTGATTGATCTTCGCGGCCAGATAGGTCGAACCGCCATGGTCGGGATGGACCTTCATCATCAGCCGTCGGTGGGCTTCCTTGATCTGCTCGGCCGTGGCGCCGGGAGATACCCCCAGAATCTCATAAGCCTCCTCGACGGACATGCCGGATCCGGGCGGCGGACGACGCCGGCGGTCGTCGGTGCGGTTTTCCGCCCCGGCTCCGGCCCGCGCCTCCGGCTCCGCCTCGCGCCAGTCCGCATGGGTGCGGTCGAGCCAGGCTTCCAGCACGGCCGCCGATTTCGGATCGTCGCGCCGGCATTCGTCCAGCAGGTCCAGCGCCTCGTCGCGGGTCAGCGTCTCCAACTCCCGGCCGCGCAGGGTGCCGTGCAGCACCGTGCCGGTCATGGCGCCGCTGTCGTGGTCCAGCGTCATGCGCACGAAGAGCGTTTCCACGGTCGACGTGCGGCCTGCCGTCGGCCCCTGTGCCGCCTTCGCCTGGCGCCGGGCCGTGCGCCAGTAGTGGATGATGGGAAAGAGGAATCCGGCGATGGCCATGGCGATGCCGAGCCGGCCGAGCAGCGTGAGGATCACCAGCACGACCCCGGCCAGGGCCACGCCGCCGTAGCGCACGGTCTGCGCCAGGGTGCGCGGGTCGGCCGCGACGAAGCCGCGCACGGCGAGGAACAGCCCGACCGCCAGCGCGATCCCCAGCAGAACGAGAGGCACCATCCCGATCCCTCCCTCAGGCGCCGGAGCGCGCCCGGCCGACCTGCGAGGTCAGCAGGCGGACCGACTCGCTGCCGGTGCGGCTGTAGTCCTCCAGCGCCGCCCGCCCGCCCGCCGCGAACACGGCGACCGCGTTCAGCAGGTCGCGAAGCTGGCCGGCCGACGACCGGTCGAAGGAACAGTAGGCGCCGCCGGTCAGGCGTGCGATCGTCTGGAAAGCCCGCCGCGCCGCGGGATCGCCGCCCTCGTGGAAGATGAAGGCGGGAACGCCCAGCAGCCCCAGCTCCCCGGCCAGGTTCGCCAGGTGGTCGATGTCCTCTTCCATGGAGTCGCCGACGAAGACCAGGGCGTTGACCCGATTGGCCGTCGCCTCCTTCAGGCAGTGCTTCAGCACGCGGCCGATCTGCGTTTGCCCGGCCAGGCAGCGCACCGCCGTCATCCGCGCCAGCAGGTCGCGGGCGCTGCCCACCCAGGGGCTCGCCTTGCACTCCCGGAAGCCGCGGTAGAACACGAGCTGGACGTCGATGCCGCCCAACGCCGCCGCCGTCTCGAACATCTCGCCCTGAAGCTGGCAGGCGCGGTCCCAGGTGGGCTCGCGGCTGGCCGTGGCGTCCATGGCGAAGACCAGCCGCCCCCGCCGACCCGCTTCCCGGCGCGGCGGCGGCACTACGGCCACCTGCCGCAGGAAGGCGTCCACATCCGCCTGCGACGACCGCTGCACCGGCAGGTGATCGTCGTCCGCCATCGCAAGTCTCCCTGTCCATCGTCCCGGTCTTGTGGAGATAGGACGACAGGGCGCCACCAACCAGTGCGGCGCGGGGACACAATGCCCGATGACCGCGCCGCTCAGGTCGCCGGTGGCAGGATCACCCGGACGCGGAAGCCCCGGCCTTCCCGGTTCTCGGCATGGATGGAGCCGCCCAGCGCCTCGACGTTGCGGCGCACGATCCACAGGCCGATGCCGAAATGGGTGCCCTCCGCCGTCCGCCCGTCAGGGTCGGTGTCCGGCATGCCGTGGCCGGGCTGGCGCTGGGAGAAATAGCGCTCGAAAATGCGCGGCAGGTTGGCGGGGTCCACCCCCGGCCCCTCGTCCTCGATCGTCAATACCGCGCGGCCATCGTGCCGCGCCAGGCGGACGTGCACGGTGCCACCGGCCGGGGAGAAGCTGACGGCGTTCTCCACCAGGTTCTCGACCACCGTCTCCAGGATGTCGTCGCTGGCCCGCACCACCACGCCGGGATCGATGGAGGAGCGCACGTGCAGCCGCCGTTCGGTCAGCAGGCCGGTGTAGCCGCCGGCCATGCGGTCCACCAGCGCCGACAGGTCGACGCGGCGGCGCGGCGGGGCCAGCAGGTCGGCCGTCGCCTCGTCCATGCGCCGGGCAAAGGACACCAGCCCGTCCAGCTTGTCCAGCGACGCCTCGATCATGGTCAGGGCGCGCCGGCAGCGCGCGTCCTCCGCCGGCAGGGAGCGGCGCAGCGGCTCCACCGACTGGCGGATGACGGCAATGGGCGTCTTGAAGGCGTGGGCGTTGTCCTCCGCCGCCCGGCGCAGCACCGCCGACGATCGGCGCAGGGTGTCGACGAGGCGGTCGAAATCCTCGGCCACACCGGCCAGTTCCGGCACCGCGTTGCGCTCGGCGAAGGACTCCGCCGGGGCTTCGCCGCCGACGATGTCGCGGGCCAGGGCCCGGAAGCGGTGCAGGTTGCGCCACAGCTCGACGAACACCGCCAGCACCAGCAGGGCCATCACCACATAGATGGCCGCGGCGGCCTGCACCGAGGCGGTGCGCCAGTAGGGCTGTCCCAGGGAGCTGCCGACGTAGGCGTCGGTGTTGTGGCTGGTCACCAGCGCCCAGCAGCCGAAGCGGGTGTGGACGGGGGTGACGGAGGTCACCACCTCCTCCCCGCCCGACGAGCGCGGCACGCGCGTCGCCAGCGGCAGGCCACCGGCGCAGCTCCGCCCGAGTTGGTCGAGCACCCCCTGCTCCAGGAGCTGGCGCCGCTCGTTGTCGAGATAGGCGGTGGACACCGCCGGGGCGGCGCCCACATAGAAGAACCCGTCCTCACCACCCATGGCGCTGGGACGGACCAGCAGGCGCAGCCGCACCCCGTCGCCGGCGAAGCGATCGAGAAGCCCGCCGACCTGCGGCAGGTCACCGCGGCCGGCCTCCGCCAGGTCCGGTTCCAGGGCGCGGGCGATCAGGGACCCTCGCTGCTGCGCGCTTTGCAGCAGCAGGGCCCGGTTCGCCTCGTCCGCCCGCTGAAGCTGGTCGTAGATCAGCACCGGCACCGCGAGGAAGACGAGGGTCAGCAGCACCAGCCGGCCGGCCAGCGAACGCCACAGCCATCGCCCGCGGCCCTCACTGCGCCGCAGCGGCAGCGCCATCGTCCGGGCCAACGCCATCATCCTCCGTCCGGCCCGCCGGATTTGCCCCGTTGCCCCAGCGGTAGCCGAAGCCCGGATAGTTCTCGATGCAATCGAACGCTTCGTCGATGGCGCGGAACTTCTGCCGGATGCGCTTGATGAAGGCGCGGACGTTGGCGCGATAGCCCGACGGACCGTAGCCGGCCATGAAGCCCTTGCCGTGCACCAGGTCGTAGATGTCGCGGTAGGACACGTCCTCGTCGGGGCGGGTCGCCATCAGGCGGACGATGTTGAACTCGGTGAGCGTCAGGTCGACCCGGACACCGTCCCACAGGGCACGGCTGTTCTCCAGGCGCAGCTCCAGCTTGCCCAGGCGGTAGACCGTGGCCGCGGCGGCCGTGTCGGCGGCGGCCTCCGCCGTCTCCTCGTTGGCGCCCTTGGCGCCGTCCAGGATCAGGCTCATGCGGCGCAGCAGGATGGGCAGGCTGCGCGACTTCTCCACGAAGTCCAGGGCGCCGCCGGCCAGGGCCGCCTCCTCATAGATCTGGTCGGACAGGACGGTGAGGAAGATCACCGGCAGGTCGATGCCGCGGGCCCGCATCTGGCGCAGCACCTCGATGCCGTCCATCTTGGGCATGCGCCAGTCCAGCAGGACGATGTCGACGCTGCCGCCGCGGGCGAAGAAGTCGAGCGCCGGTTCGCCGCGGTCAAAGGAGACGACGTCGAATCCCTCGTCCGTCAGGTTGAGGCCGAGCGACTCCCGGAACAGGTCGTCGTCATCGACGAGAGCCACGCGCACGGCCGGCGTGCCGAGGGCGGTGTCGTCAGCGGGAATCGCCCCAGGCCTGGGCGAGGATGCGGGCGAAGCATCGGTCATCAGCATCACGGACATTGTCGCTGCTCTTCATGTCGTAGGAGAGGGCACGGAAGTCCTGGGAATTGACATCCATGTAGAAGAACACCCGCAGCGTGCAGCTTGCGTCGGCATACCGCCAGACGCGGGCGGGTGTTTCCTCCTCGGTCGATGAGGGGGCTCCCAGAAGACGCCGGGTCTGGCCCTGGTCCAGGCCGACGATGGCGTCGGGTGCGACGGCCCCCGCGGCCGCCATGGCGACAGCGGGGACCGGACGGACAGGGGCTTCCGCCGCCTTGGCCGCCGGCTTGACGGATGGCTTGGGCGCTTCCCGCGTCGCGGTGCGGGCCGGCGGCGGCGGACTGGCCGCCTGCAGGGTCCGGCCGTCGGGGCCGGTCACCGTTCCGGGGCATCCGGTCAGCAGAAGCATGCCGAGAACGAGCCCCAACCCGCGTCCCCCGACGCGCGGCCACAGTCCATTCGCGGTGCGGGTGCAACCCGTCATGGTCATGGAAACGGACATGGCCCAGGGCCCTTCAAAGAATTTCTTCCGCCCCGGTCGCGGGAGCCTGCGAAGCGCTGTTCGCCACCCCCGCGACCGGTCGGCCAAAAGTCAGTCTTTCCTGGTTAATGTCGGGTTAAATGCCGTGGCCTTACCACCTTTTTGCGGGCGTTTGGGGACATTTTTCTGTCAGAAGCCGGACCACGAGCGGACATAGAAGAGACATTGCGTAATTTAGATTGGCTTTTTGCCTTCGAAGACAACCGAATTTATGTGAGTTTTGTCTTATATCCCGCGTCCGGCGAACCCCTGCGACCATCTGCGCACGCCCTGCACAAGGGGGTGAAGACCGCGCGGGCACGGACGATCACGACCGATCCGACCATCGTCTTAGGGGGAAAAAGCATTCGGCGGCGGAACCACCCGGGTATGGTTCCGCCGCCGCGCAGTCGGATGGGCAACGTCTATGGTGGCCGTCGGCGAAGGGTGTACCGCCAGGGGCGGGTCCCCGTGCCTGTAACGGCCGGGCGGTTGCCGCGAGCAATCCGACCGGTCATCCGGCCGGCCCTACGGCCGGTCGGCGTGGTGTGTCCGATGCTGTCTGTGCACCGTCTTCACACGCAAAATCATGCGCCCGCCGCGCCCCCTCGTCAAGACGGTAATGGCGCAAAAAACGGCAGGTGACGCTTGCCGGAGCACTCCGGACGGGCGTATGTCCACCCCATCGGAGCGCAGCGCCCGCCGGCAGCCCGACAACAACAAAATGAACGCCCGAGGACGATCTTGACCAGCCCTGTGACCGCACGGGACGTCGCCATACGGGACGTCGGTGTGCCCCAACGCATCCTGACGGTTTTCCTGCCGTTCGCGCTGGGGTACTTCCTGTCCTATCTCTACCGGACGGTGAACGCCGTCATCGCGGACGAGCTGACGGCCACCCTCGGCCTGACGGCCGCCGGCCTCGGGCTGCTGACCAGCGCCTATTTCATCGCCTTCGGTCTGTTCCAGGCGCCCCTGGGCATTCTGCTCGACCGCTACGGCCCGCGGCGGGTGGAGGCGGCCCTGCTGCTGGTCGCCGCGGCCGGTGCGGCGATTTTCGCGGCGGGCGAGAGCATCGCGGTTCTGGCGGTCGGGCGCACGCTGATCGGGCTCGGCGTGTCCGCCTGCCTGATGGCCGCCCTGACGGCGAACGTGGCGTGGTGGCCGGCCGACCGGCTGCCGCTGGTCAACGGCCTGTTCATGGCCTGCGGCGGCCTGGGGGCGGTGTTCGCCACGACGCCGGTCCAGGCCCTGCTGACGCTGACCGACTGGCGGGGCGTCTTCCTCGGCCTGGCGGTGGCGACGGTGGCGGTGGCGGCGGTGATCCTGCTGGTGGTTCCCGACCGTCCCCGTCCCGGCGCCCCCGGTCCGGCGGCATCATGGGGGGCGCTGCTGCGGGGCACCGCGGCGGTGTTCGCCAGCCCCGCCTTCCGGCGCTACGCGCCGCTGACGGTCGCCGTGCAGGCGGGATTCATGTCCTACATCAGTCTGTGGGCCGGCCCGTGGCTGCGCGACGTCGAGGGGCTGGACCGTGCCGCCGTAGCCACGCATCTGCAATACGCGGCGATGGCCATGGCCGCCGGATTCGCCGGCATCGGCGTGATCGCCGACACCCTGGCCCGGCGCGGCGTGCCGCCCATCGTCGTGGCCACCACCGGCATGACCGTGGCCATGGCCATGCAGGCGGTGCTGGTGAGCGGCCTTCCGGTGCCGCCGGCGGTGGCCTGGACGCTGTATGCGTTCTCGACCGCCGGGTCGATGATCGTCTACGCCGTCCTCGCCCGGTCCTTCGCGCCGGACATGGCCGGGCGCGTCAACACCGCCGTCAACCTGCTGGTGTTCGCCGCCGCCTTCACCCTGCAGGCCGGCATCGGCGCCGTCATCGCCTGGTTCCCGCCGGTCGGTGACGGCTTCGCACCGCAGGGGCACCGCATGGCCCTGGCGGGGGTGCTGGCGCTCCAGCTCGCTGCCCTGGCCTGGCAGGTGCGGCCGCGCCGGTAGCCCGTAGCGTCGGCATTCCCGACAAAGCCATGCGAAAGTCCAATATCGCCATGCCTTCGGCTCCGCCACACTTCCCCTGAATGAATCAACGAACAACAACCGTCCGGGGGAGGACACCATGCGGGAGCGAGCGTTGGTTCGCCGCCTTCTCGGCGCCCTCGCGGCGTGCGCGGCCCTGCTGGCCGGCACGCTGATCGCCGCGCTGCCGGCGGCGGCCGATCCGTCCACGGTGCGCATCGGTCTTCTGAAGTTCGGCACCGTATCGTGGGAGATCGAGACCCTGCGGGCGCACGGCATGGATCGTGCCCGCGGCTTCACGCTGGAGGTCGTCGACCTCGCCAACCCGGAGGCGGGCAAGATCGGCCTCCTCGGCAACAGCGTCGACGTGATCGTCAGCGATTGGCTGTGGACCGCGCGCCAGCGCGCCGACGGCGAGGCGCTGGCCTTCCTGCCCTATTCCTCCGCCGTCGGCTCGGTGATGGTGCCGGCGGACTCGCCCGTGCGCACGCTGGCCGACCTGAAGGGCCGCAAACTGGGGGTTGCCGGCGGGCCGTTGGACAAGGGCTGGCTGCTGATCCGCGCCCTGGCCCTGCGCGACCACGGCATCGACCTGCCGTCCGCCGCCACACCGGTGTTCGCCGCCCCGCCGCTGCTGAACCAGCAGGCCCTGACGGGCGGGCTGGACGCCGTGCTCACCTACTGGCACTTCGCCGCCCGGCTGGAGGCGCGCGGTTTCCGCTCCATCGCCGGGGTGGAGCAGGCGGCCACCGCCCTGACCGACGGGGCCGTGGCGGTGCCGTCCATCGGCTTCGTCTTTCGCGAAGCGTGGGCGCAGCGCAACCCGGCGCTGGTCGACGCCTTTTTCGCTGCGAGCCTGGAGGCGAAGGCCCTGCTGCAAACCTCCGACACCGCGTGGGACGCGGTGCGGCCGCTGATGCGGGCCGAGGACGAGGCGACCTTCGAGGCGCTGCGCGCCGGCTACCGGGCCGGCATCCCGCAGCGCTGGGGCGCGGCGGAAAAGGCGGCGGCGGCAAAGGTGTTCGCGCTGATGGCCGATCTCGGCGGCAAGGACCTCGTGGGTCCGGCCGTCGATCTGCCGGACGGTACCTTCTGGCCGGGGCCCACCGTTCCGCCCGGCAGCCGGTAGGCGGCGGCGATGATCGTGCGGCTGTGGCAGCACGGGGTGTCGCTGGCCCTGCTGATCGCCGTGTGGCAGCTCGCGGCGAGCTTCGCGGATCTGCGCGAACTGCCGCCGCCGCTGTCGGTCGCCCGTGCCATGGTCGACGGGCTCGCCGCCGGGGAGATGCTGCACCACGTGGCCGTGACGCTGGCAAGGGTCGCCGCCAGCTTCGCCCTGGCCATGGTCGTCGGCACCGCGGTCGGGCTGGCGCTCGGCCGCTCCGCCCTGCTCGACCGGCTGTTCGGCGGCTGGCTGCTGTTCTTCCTGAACCTGCCGGCGCTGGTGGTGATCATCCTGTGCTACGTGTGGTTCGGGCTGGGGGAGACGGCGGCGCTGACCGCGGTGGCCGCCAGCAAGATCCCCAACGTGGCGGTGGTGATGCGCGAAGGAGCGCGCACCCTCGACGAGGATCTGCGCGACATGGCCCGGGTGTTCCGCTTCGGGCCGTGGCGCCTGTTCCGCCACGTCGTGATGCCGCAGCTCGCCCCCTTCCTGCTGGCGGCCGCCCGGTCCGGCCTGTCGCTGATCTGGAAAATCGTCCTGGTGGTCGAGTTGCTCGGCCGCAGCAACGGCGTTGGGTTCCAGCTCCATGTCTATTTCCAGCTATTCGACGTCACTGCGATCCTGGCCTATGCGATGGCCTTCATCCTGGTGGTCCAGGCGATCGAGTGGGGCATCCTCCAGCCCGCCGAACGGCGCCTTGCCCGCTGGCGGCGATAGCCTGCGCATCGCGGTGGACGCCAAGGACTATCCCGGCCGGCCGCCGAAGGCGGTGCTCCGCGCCATCCGGCTGGAGGTGCCGCGCCACCAGGTGGTCGCCCTGGTCGGGCCGTCCGGATGCGGCAAGACGACGCTGCTGAACCTGGTCGCGGGCCTGGACGACCGGTTCACCGGCACCATCCACCGCCCGCCGGGGCGCCTGGCCGTGGTGTTCCAGAACCCGCGCCTGCTGCCCTGGCGCACGGTGGCGCAGAATCTGGCCCTGGCCCTGCCGCCCGACACCCCGGACCTCGACGGCCGCATCGACGCCATGCTGGAGGCGGTGGGGCTGGCCGGCCAGCGCGACGTCTTCCCCAACCACCTGTCGGTGGGCATGCAGCGCCGCGTGGCGGTGGCCCGCGCCTTTCTGGTGGAACCGGCGCTGCTGCTGCTGGACGAACCCTTCGTGTCCCTGGACGCCGCGACGGCGGAACGGCTGCGCGACCTGCTGCGCGACCTGCTGGCCCGCCGGCCGGCCACCGTGCTGCTGGTCACCCATGATCTGCGGGAGGCGATTGCGCTGGCCGACCGGCTCGTCTTCCTGGGGGGAAGCCCGGCGGGCATCATCCGCGACGTTGCGGTGGACCTGCCCCGCCGCGACGCGGCGGCGGTCGAGGCGTTTCACCGCAGCATGGCCTGAAGCCGGTGGCGCAGCGCAGTCCCCAGCACGCGGGTCAGCCGGACGCCGTAGTAGAGCCCGCCCAGCCCGGCCGGCAGAGCCAGCAGGGCCCGGTCGGTATCGGTCGGCCGCAGCCGCTCCACCAGCAGCCCGCGCCGCGCGGACCAGCGCCGGCACAGCGCGAGCTCGGCGCGCAGCACGCGCACGCTGCCGGCGCGGCGGACTCCCTCCCGGTCATCGACGGGCGGCAGGGCCAGGATCGCCGGCAGGATGGCCTCCGCCCGGCGGAGTGCGGCGGCGGTGGGCGCGTCCGGCGGCGGGGCGGCGGCCGGCGCGCGGCCCAGCAGCACCGTCGACAGGCGCGCCGCCAGGGCCAGGTGCCGTTCGGTGCCGGTGCGCCGCGCCAGGTCCGCGGCCTCCCGCCAGTCGACGGCGGGGTGGTCCGCCGCCGCCGCCACGTCGGCCAGCCAGTAGAGGCGCGACCAGTGGTGCTTAGCCCCGTGCCACGCGCCATAGACCAGGGCCGCGGCGGGCGACAGGGTGCGCACGGGCATCCCGCCGACGGTGACGGTGACGGCCGTCCCGAAGGGGTCGACCGCCGCCATCGGCAGCAGGCGGTCGTCGTCGGCCAACCGGTCGTGCAATTCCACCGGAGCGGCGGCGGCGGCGGCGTGATGCAAGGTCAGGGCGTTGGGGCCGGCCGCCACCATGTCCGGCGCGACGCCATAGCCGAGCGCTGCCAGCGCCGCGCGCGCCGCGGCGGCCGCCTCCGGCCGCACCAGCAGGTCGATGTCGCGGCACGACCGGCGCGTCGGGTCACCGTGGAGCTGCACCGCCAGCGCCGGCCCTTTGAGCACCAGCACCTCCACGCCCGCCGCTTCCAGCGCCGGCACGATGCGCGCCACCTCCGCCGTCAGCCGCAGGGCGCGCATCGCGGCCTGCCGCCGCAGGTCGGACAGGTGCCGCCGCGCGTCCCCGGGAACGGGCAGATCGGGCGCAAGGGCGGGTCCCAGCCACGGCTCCAGCCGGTGGTGCCGCACCGCTGCCACCACGTCGGCCCGGTTCATCCCCGGCTCCGGCCGCGGCGGCTGCCCGCCGAATCCGGCCGCGACGACGCCGAGCAGGAAGCGGACCTCGGCCGGCAGCACGGCGGGGGTGAACGGTTCGGTCACGGCAGGATTCGGTCCGGTGGTGATCGGCGCAAGCGGGGCAACCTTACCCGGGAACACGCGCCGGCGGGAACGGAAAACGATGCATCGGGCGGGGGCCGGGACGGAGGGGAGTGCCTCCGTCATCCCACCGCAAATCCCCGCGGCGGTTCGCCGGCGGTATGACGGGTCCACATGGTGGCGTAGGCGCGTTCCAGGCCGCGGGCGAAGCGGTCGGTGTCGAACAGGGGCGCGGAGGTGCGCGCGGTCGCCAGGCGGGCGCGCAGGGCGGCCGTGGCGGCGGGGTCGGCGGAAAGGTGCAGCGCCGCCGCCTCGTAGGCGGCCGGGCTCCCGGTCACCAGTTCGGGCAGGCCCACGGCGTGCAGCAGGCTGGCCCCGACCCGCCCGGCGAAGGAGCGGCCGGTCAGCGTCAGCACCGGCAGGCCCGCCCACAGGGCGTCGCTGGCCGTGGTGTGGGCGCCCACCGGTGCGGTGTCCAGGAACAGATCGGCCAGGCGGTGGCGCGCCAGGTGCTGCGGCAACGGGGCACGGGGTGCGAAGACCAGGCGGGCAGGATCGACCCCGGACCCTGCCGCGGCGCGGCGCAGGTTGCTCGCGGCCTCCGGCCGGCCCTCCAGCAGCCACAGCACGCTGGCCGGGCGGGCGGCCAGCAGGCGCATCCACACGGCGAACAGGGCCGGCGTGATCTTGTAGGCGGCGTTGAAGCAGCAGAACACGAACCCGGCCTCCGGCAGGCCGCACCCGGCACGGGACGGGGTGTCCGGGGCGATGGGGCGCATCCGGTCGTTGGGTTGGTAGCAGCCGGGCAGGTGGACGATGCGTTCGGCGTACCATGGCTGGTGGCCGGCGGGCGCGACCACCGCGTCGGCGAGGATGTAGTCGATGAAGCCGGCGCCCATGGTGCCGGGATAGCCCAGCCATTGCGCCTGCACCGGGGCCGGCCGGCGGGCCGCGATCTCCGGCCGCGCCCCGCGGGTGTGGCCCTTGAGGTCCACCAGGATGTCGACGCCGTCGGCGCGGATGCGGTCCGCCGCCGCCGCGTGGTCCAGGGCGGCCAGATCGACGAAGCGGTCGAACCCCCGCGTCAGCCGGGCGCGCAGCGGTCCTCCGTCGTCGGGGCCGTAGGAATAGCCGGTCACATGCACCGCGGTACGGTCATGGCGCTCGATCAGTTCGGCGATCAGCACGGCGGTGGCGTGCTCGTGGAAGTCGGCGGAGAGATAGCCGATGCGCACGGGGTCGCCGGCCGCGCGCGGGGCCGCCGGCGGCAGCGGGTGCAGCCCTTGCGTGCGCCACGCGGTGTAGGCGGCGGCGCAACGCCCCTCCAGTTCAGGCCCGGCGTCCTCGCCCAGGAAGATCCAGGGGTTGGCCTGGCGGGTGGCACCGTCGCGCACAAGGGCGGTGAGGCGTTCGGACAGGGGGGCCAGCCCCTCCCACCGGCACAGGTGGCGGTGCTCCTGGACCAACTGCGACAGCACGCCGCCGGCATCCGGCAGGCCGAGGCGCAGGGCGCGGACGAGGCCGGGCAGGGCCGCCGGGTCCTCCCCCACCTCCTTCAGCGTCAGGGAGAGGTTGGCGTACGCCTCCGCCAGGTCGGGGCCGAGCGCCACCGCGGTGCGGAAGCAGCGCAGGGCCGCCTCCGCCCCCCCGCGCTCCTTCAGCACGGCGCCCAGGTTGAGGCGGGCGGCGGCCAGGTCGGGGGCGAGGCGTACGGCTGTGCGCAGGGCCGCCTCGGCTTCCGCCAGCCGACCCAGGGCGCGGCGCAGGGCGCCGAGGTTGCTGTGGGCCGGGGCGAAGGCGGGCATCAGCCGGGCGGCCTCGGCGTACGCGTCCGCCGCCTCGGCCGTACGTCCGTGCGCCTGAAGGAAGACACCCCAGTTGAACCACACGCCGCCGAACCCGGGCAGCCACGCCAGGGCGGCGCGGTGAGCGGCCTCCGCCGCCTCCGGATGGCCACGGCGGCGCAGCGCCTCGCCAAGGTTCGAGCGGGCCACCGCCTCCTCCGGCGTGCCCGGCCGGCCCAGCGCGTCGAGTGCCGCGAACAGCCCGTCCAGCGCCCCGCCATGGCCGGGGGCGAGCGCCAGCGCACGGCGGAAGCCCGCCACCGCCGCCTCGTTCCGGCCGGCGCGGCGGTCGGATTCGGCCGCCGCCAGCAGGTCGGCGAGGGCGGTCATGGGCAGGGCCCTACTTGCGCGCCCAGGCGCCGCCGGGCGTCATGATGAACTGGCCGGGCGGGGTGCGGCCGATCAGTTCCTGCCCCGCGATGGCCTGCACCTTGTCGACCGAGGTGCCGTTGGCCCGGGCGATCTGGTTGTAGCGGTCCATGCGCTGGGCGTTCACTTGCTGCACCAGCGCCTGGACATCGCCGGGGGCACCGGGCAGCGCGCCGACCAGCCCGTCCGGCCGCTCCCCCGCCTGCCCCGCCGCCTTGGCCGCGGCCAGGGGGTCCTGCGCCAGGGCGGTGAAGGGCATGGCCGCCGGCAGGGCCAGCGCCAGGGCCAGCATGAGAATCGTGAGCCGACGCGTCATGACGCACCTCCCTTCGCCGGCGGCAGGGATGCCGGCGGCAGACCGAACAGGGACGGATCCTCCAGGATCGCCCGCTCCAGGTCGCGTTCGACCCTCACCCTCACCTCCTGTTCGATACGGATGTTCAGGTTGATCTCGATCGGCCGGTCGGGCGCCTCGATCTTCACGGTCGGGGCGCAGGCCGCAACCACGAGGGCCAGGACAACCACCGCCGGCCGCCATCTCACCGATGCCATGGTGCTCCTACTGGTCGAACTGCAACATGCGGTCGCGCACCGCATCGGGGATGCGGTAGGCGTCGAGACTCTGGCGCAGGATGCGGTCCAGCGCACCGCTCACCTTAAGATTAAGCGCCACCGGATATCCATCGTAGAATCCGGGGTTGGAGCCGCGGATCGCCAGCCCGACCGTCAGCTCGCCGCCGGCCAGGCCGTTGATGGTCATGGTCAGGCTGTCGTAGCGGAAGTCGGTCAGCGCCCCCATCAGCAGCGCCGTCGGGCTGCCGGCGTCGCCGTCGCGCAGGAAATCCGGCGGAGTCGCCGGGTCGTAGCGCAGGGTGCCGCCCCCCTCCGCCGCCAGTTCCGCCCCCGCGATTCGCACCGCCGTTCCCGCCAGCCACACGGGGATGGTCCCCGACAGGCGGCCGGTGGCCGCCAGCCCTTCCAGTTCCACGAGGTCGAGCACGGCGCCGAGGTCCAGCCCCGCCGCCTCCAGCTCCAGCACGCCGTGGGGATCGGCCAGGGACAGGCGGAAGGGCCTGGCGCTCACGCGCCCGCCGGCCCAGCGCCACTCCGCCCGCTCGACCCCGATGACGCCGGCCGAATCGAGGCCGAAGCGCAGCACCCCGTCGGTCAGCGGCAGCCCGACGTCCAGCAGCTTGACCGCCACCTCCTGCCCCGGCGCCACCGCCGGCGGCAGCAGGCTCGCCAGCCGCAGCACCCCGTTCACCCCGGCCACCGCCACCGGCCCCGCCGTGGCCGCCAGGTCGGTCAGCAGCAACCGCCCGCCGGTGGTCAGCCCCTTTGCTCCCCACGCGAGGTCACCGCGCACCGCCACCGTGCCGGCCACCGCACCGACCAGGCCGGACAGGCGCGGCGACAGGGCGCCCGGCTGCGCCCCGGCGGGACTGAACGTCACCGGGCGCAGGCGCAGCTCCGCCCGGCCCTCGCCGCTGGCCACATCGTGGCGTCCGGTGGCGTCGATGCGCAGCCCCTGCCCGCCCTGCACCGTGGCCGACAGGGCCAACGCGCCGCCCGCCGGCCCCTCGGCCCGCGCCGTCAGCGCCGCCGGTGCGAACAGGGCCGGTGCGGCGGTGCTGCGCAGCCGCCCGGCCGTCAGCGCGGCGACCAGCCGCCCGCCCTCCAACGTGGCGTCGACGCGCACCCCGTCCAGCGCCAGCTCCTGCCCCGGCACGGTCAGGCGCGGCGCCTCCGCCGCCAGCCGGACGGCCGGGGGACCGCCGGCCAGCGGCAGGACCAGCGCATCCCCTTGCGCCGGGGCACCGAGGCAGAGACCTTCGGGCAGATCGGTGCGCTCGCCCGCCGGCGCCAACCCCTGCGCGGTGACGGCCAGGCACCCGTCGGGCGAGAGGCGCAACACCCCCTCGGCCAGCCGCCCCGACACCGGCCCGTCGATCCGCAGCCGCCCGGCCACGGCCGGCGCGAGTCGCCCCACGTCGTCGATCCCGCCGGCGACGGTGGCGGTGAACCGGCCGTCCCCCAGCGGCCGGACCACGGCGCCGAAGTCGGCCCCCGCCTCCTCTCCCCGCAGGTCGGCCCGCAGCTCCGGCTCCGGGCCGCCGGTGTAGGTCATGGCGACGGAGAGCGTCTGCACCCCGCCGGCCCCGATCAGGGTCAGCCGCGACCCGGTGACCGCCAGCGCCCCAACCGGCGGCACCGGAATCTCCCCCCATTCCGCAGCACCGCCACCGTCGCCGTCCGGGCCGGGCGTCAGGTCCAGGGTCAGGGCGGCGCCGCTCACCACCACCCGTTCGATGTGGCCGTCCAGCAGACTTCGCCAGGGGTGCAGCACGGTGACGATGCCCAGGTCCAGCGCCTCGTCCAGGCGCACCGCGGCGCGCGTCCAGTCGACGCCGGCGCGCACCACGGTCACCCGCGCGTCGGGATAGCCGGCACGGCGCAGCGCCAGCGTCGCCCCGCCCTCCAGCAGGTCCGACCACGTGGCGGCCACCAGCCCCGCCCCCGCCGCCAGGATCACCAGCCACGCAACCAGCCGCCGCACCCCGCCCTCCTCCTTCATCCGCGCGGTTTGCTTCGGCGCGCGTTTCCCCTAAGGTCGGGCCCTGCGGACTCGACACATCGGAGCACTTCGAATGTTGCGGTTTACGCGCATGCTGGCAACGGCGCTGCTGGGCGCCCTCTTTTTCATTGGGGAGGCAATGGCCTTGGATCCGGAAAACACCCTCTATCTCGACCTCAAGGACGGCCGCGTCGTCATCGAGCTGCGCCCCGACCTCGCCCCCAACCACGTGGCGCGAATCAAGGAACTGACCCGCCAGGGCTTCTACGACGGCATCGTCTTCCACCGGGTGATCGACGGCTTCATGGCCCAGACCGGCGACCCCACCGGTACCGGCGCCGGCGGCTCCGGGCAGAAGCTGAAGGCCGAGTTTTCGGCCGAGCCGCACGTGCGCGGCACTCTGTCCATGGCCCGCGCCGCTGATCCCAACAGCGCCGACAGCCAGTTCTTCATCGTCTTCCAGGAAGCCCCGCACCTGAACCGCCAGTACACCGTCTGGGGCAAGGTGGTGGAAGGCATGGAGCACGTGGACGCCATCAAGAAGGGCAGCTCCGCCCGCAACGGCCAGGTCAACGATCCCGACCGCATCGTGAAGATGCAGGTGGCGGCGGACGCGCAGTAAGGCGTCGGCAACGGCTCCCACCCGACCCTCCCCTGGCGTCGACGGGGGAGGGTTCAGGTTGGCTGACGGTTGATCCGCCCCACCGCTTCCAGCGCCACCGCGGCGTGGTCGGCCTTGTCGGCGCGGACCAGCAGGTAGTCGGTGTCGTAGGTGGACAGGGCAAAGACGGGTATCGCCGCCTCGGCCAGCGGTGCGGTCAGGCGGGCGAGGATGCCGGTCAGGGCGAAGTCCAGCGGCCCTTCCACCTTGAAGGCGCGCCAGCCGCGCTCGGCCTGCACCCCGTCGGGCACGCGGGCGTCGGCGCAGACCACCGACACTTCGTCCGCCGTCCGGATTACCGCCACCAGCGGGTCGCCCCAGTTCACCCAGGCGGGCACGCCGCCGCCGGGCGGCAGCCGGCAGACGGCCAGCGTGCCGGGCAGCAGCGTCAGGGTCAGCGGCATCGGCGGCTCCGCCGGCTTCAGCACGGCGTCGAGCATCTGCCGGTCCACCCGCAGCGGCTTGAGGATGCGCCGCGCCCGCGCCGCCAGGGACGGCACCCCCGAATCGAGCGCCCGGCGCATCATCTCCGCCGCCACGTCGCGCAAGGGGCCGTAGCCGTCCGCCAGGTCCACCATGGCCTGCAGAGCCGAGGTCCGCACGATCCGGCTCTCCGCCCGCTCGAACCATTGCGTCATCAGGCCGGCGGCGCGCCAGCGCCGCGCCTCGTCCAGGGTCAGGCGCGGCAGGATCTGCGCCAGATGCCAGCGCACCTCCGCCTGCTCCGCCACCGCCGCCTCGTCCAGCAGGCGGTCGACGAAGGGGTCGACGGCGCGGGGATCGGTGCGCGTCACCCGCTCCAGCGCGTCGGCGGCCCGCATGCGCACACCCGCGTCGGGATGGACGAGGCACTCCACCAGTTCCGGCAACAGGGCGGGCTCGGCGGCGACGTCGTCGGCCACCGTGGGCGAATCGCCGACGGTGCGGCGGTCGCCGCGCAGCAGCCGCGCCGCGAGATCGCTCACCGCCGGCCCGGGCGGCCGGGAATGTGCCGCCCGAACTTCGAGCCGGCCTTGAGCGCGGAGGGCCGCGGCGGCGGCGGTGGCGGCGGGGGCGGTGGTGCCTCCCCCTTCACGTCGGCGCCCGCGGCCATGTCGGCCAGGTCCTTCATCAGGCGTTTCACGCCGGTGACGCGCAGGCTCTCGTCGTCCCACATCCGGGTGTGGACCAGCTTATGGTCGGGGCGCAGCTTCATCAGCCCGCCCTGCCCGGCGATGTAAGCGATCAGCTTGTCGGGCCGGGCGAAGACGTTGCCGCGGAAGGTGAGAACGGCGCCCTTCGGCCCGGCGTCCACCCGCTCCACCCCCGCCTGGCGGCACATCTGCTTGATGGTGACCACATCCAACAGGTTTTCCACCTCGGCCGGCAGCTTGCCGAAGCGGTCGATCAGCTCGGCCGCGAAGCCCTCCACCTCCGGCCGGTCGACCAGTTCGGCGATGCGGCGGTAGAGCGTCAGGCGGACGGTGAGGTCGGCCACGTAGCTTTCCGGGATCAGCACGGGGGTGCCCAGGTTGATCTGCGGCGTCCACTCCGCCGCGTCCGCCCCGCCGCCATCGTCCCGGCCGAGACCGGCGCGGGCGTTGGCCACCGCCTCCTCCAGCATGTGCTGGTACAGCTCGACGCCGACTTCGCGGACGTGGCCCGACTGCTCCTCGCCCAGCAGGTTGCCGGCGCCGCGGATGTCCATGTCGTGGCTGGCGAGCTGGAAGCCGGCGCCCAGGCTGTCCAGCGTCTCGATCACGTGCAGGCGCTGCTGCGCCGTGGCGGTCAGTGTCTTGTTCGGCGTGTAGGTCAGGTAGGCGTAGCCGCGCACCTTGGACCGGCCGACGCGGCCGCGGATCTGGTAGAGCTGGGCCAGGCCGAACAGGTCGGCGCGGTGGACGATCATCGTGTTGGCCGTGGGGATGTCGAGGCCGCTCTCGATGATGTTGGTGGCCAGAAGCACCTCGTACCGGCCTTCGTCGAAGGCGGTCATGACGTCCTCCAGCTCCGACGCCGCCATCTGGCCGTGCGCCGTGATCACCTTGACCTCCGGCACCAGCTCACGCAGGCGCTCGGCCACCCTGGGCAGGTCCTCCAGGCGCGGGCAGACGTAGAAGGTCTGGCCGCCGCGGTAATGCTCGCGCAGGATCGCCTCGCGGATCACCACGGGGTCGTAGGGCAGGACGAAGGTCCGCACCGCCAGCCGGTCGACCGGCGGGGTGGCGATCAGCGACAGCTCCCGCACGCCCGACAGGGCCATCTGGAGCGTGCGCGGGATCGGCGTGGCGGTCAGGGTCAGCACATGCACGTCGGCGCGCAGTTCCTTCAGCCGCTCCTTCTGCTTGACGCCGAAGTGCTGCTCCTCGTCGACGATGACCATGCCCAGGCGCCGGAAGTCGATGCCCTTGCCCAGCAGCGCGTGGGTGCCGATGATGATGTCGGCGGTGCCCTCCGACACCTCCCGCTTGACCTTCGTCGCCTCCTTCGCCGTCACCAGGCGGGACAACTGGACGATGCGCAGCGGCAGGCCGGCGAAGCGGGCGGAGAAGGTCCTGAAGTGCTGGCGGGCCAGCAGCGTGGTGGGCACCACCACGGCCACCTGCTTGCCGGTCATCGCCACGGCGAAGGCGGCGCGCAGCGCCACCTCGGTCTTGCCGAAACCGACGTCGCCGCACACCAGCCGGTCCATGGGCCGGCCGGAGCCGAGGTCGGTGAACACCTCCTCGATCGCCTTGAGCTGGTCGTCGGTCTCCGGGAAGGGGAAGCGGGCGGCGAACTCCTGATACAGCCCTTCCGGCGCCGTCACCGCCTCGGCGCGTTTCAGCTCGCGCTCGGCGGCGATCCTCAGCAGCGCCTCCGCCATGTCCTTCAGGCGCTTCTTGACGCGCGCCTTGCGGCCCTGCCATCCCGCCCCGCCCAGCTTGTCGAGCTGGGCGCCCGCCTCTTCGCTGCCGTAGCGGGACAGCACCTCGATGTTCTCGACCGGCACGTACAGCTTGTCGCCGCCCTCGTACACCAGGCGCAGGCAGTCGTGCGGTGCGCCGGAAACGGTCAGCGTCTCCAGCCCGTCGTAGCGGCCGATGCCATGGTCCATATGGACGACCAGGTCACCCTCGTTCAGCGCCGTGTACTCGGCGATGAAGTTGGCGGCCTTGCGCTTGCGTTTGGCGCCGGGGCGGACCAGCCGGTCGCCCAGGATGTCCTGCTCGGTGATGACGGCCAGGTCGGGGGCGGTGAAGCCGTGCTCTATCCCCAGCACCATCATGCCGGTGACGTTGCGGTCGAAGCGGCGCGTGTCCTCGATCGTGTCCACCGGCTCCAGCCCCTGGATGCCGTGGTCGGCCAGCACGCTCATCAACCGGTCGCGGGAGCCCGCGGAGTAGCCGGCCACCAGCACCCGCCGCCCGTCGCCGCGCAGGCGCCCGATGAGGTCGCGCACGGCGTCGAAGACATTGACGTCGGGCCGCGCCCGCTCCTCGGCGAAATCGTGACCGCGCCGCCCGCCGGCGTCCAGGGTGCCCATGATGCCGGGCGGCGTGGCAAAGGGCTGGAGCTGCACCACCGCGTGCACCCCCAGCAGCGCGCCCCATTGGGACTTGTCCAGGAACAGCAGCCCCGGCGGGATCGGCTTGTAGACGGGCTGGCCCGCCTTCTTCTCCACCGACGCCATGGTGGCGCGGGCGGTGTGGAAGTCGTCGATCTGCGCCAGGCGGCCGTCGCGCGACTCCTCCGCCTGGTGGTCCAGCGACACGATTGCCCGGGGCATGTAGGACAGCACGCTGTCCATGCCCTCATGGAACAGGGGCAGCCAATGTTCCATGCCGCCGTACTTGCGCCCGGCACTGATCGCCTCGTACAGCGGATCGTCGTCGGTGACGGCCCCGAACAGCTCCCGGTAGCCGGAGCGGAAGCGGGCGATGGCCGGCTCGTCCAGGAAGACCTCGGACACCGGCTTCAGCACCACGCCGTCGCGCTTCTCGGTGGTGCGCTGGGTCATCGGATCGAAGGCGCGCACGCCGTCCAGCTCGTCGCCGAACAGGTCCAGGCGCAGCGGCTCCTCGGTGCCCGGCGGGAACAGGTCGACGATGCCGCCGCGCACCGCGAACTCGCCGGGCTCGCGCACGGTCTGGGCGCGGGTGTAGCCGTTCTGCGCCAGATAGCGCTGCAGCCTCTCCAGGTCGATGCGGTCGCCGATGCGGGCGGTGAAGGTGGCGTGGCGGAAGGCGCCGCGCGCCGGCACCTTCTGAAGCAGGGCGTTGACCGTGGTGATGACCACCAGGGGTGCCGCACCGTCCCGCCGGTCCAGCAGCCGCGTCAGGGTGTCGATGCGTCGCGCCACGATCTCGCCGTTGGGCGACACGCGGTCGTAGGGCAGGCAGTCCCAGGCGGGGAAGGTCAGCACCTCCAGCCCCGGCGCGAAGAAGGCCAGCGCCTCGGCCAGGCGCGCCGTGCGCGTGTCGTCCAGGGCCACGTGCAGCACGCCGGCGGCACCGGCGCGGCGGGCGAGGTCTGCGAGGATGCGGGCGTCGTGCCCCTCGGGAGCGCCGCCGACCAGCAGGCGCGCCGCCCGGCCGGGCTGAAGGTCGAACTTGATCAAGGCGGTACGGAAACTCAGGAGCCCTGGCGGGGCGTGAAACGGAACCGGGTGAGCAGGCGCATCACATCGGACTCGTGCTCCGCCGGCACCGGCTCGCGGCCGTTCATCCAGTTATAGAGATCCGGGTCGCTGAGTTCCAGGAGCGCCTCGAAGCGGTCGAGCTGCGGCGTGTCGAACTCCGGCACGTGGGCATCGGCGAAGCTACCCATCAGCAGATCCATCTCGCGCGTGCCGCGGTGCCAGGCGCGGAAGCGCAGCCGCCGGCGCCGGACCTCGATGGTTTCGGTTGAGGTGGTCAAGACCCTGGCTCCCTGCCCGCACATTCCCGATGGGCGAGACCTAGCGCAACCCCGCCGCCGCGGCAAGGACCCTGTCCCTGCGCCGCGTCCCACAGGCCCCGCCCCGACGGACAGGCGGGGGAACCGAACGGCATGCCTCCATGTTGGTCCGCCCGGACATCGTTCAACCAAAGCGGAGGAGGGACATATGCCGGGGTATCGGCTGTCGGTCGTGGCGGGGCTCGCCGGAGTGTTGATCATTGCGAATGCCGCCCCATCCGGCGCTACCCCCATCGACCCCGGCGACTGCCCCGACACGGCGCAGGACTGCTCCGCCGACGCCCGGCCCTTCATCGACACGGGCATCGCCTCGTGGTACGGCCCCGGCTTCCACGGACGCAAGACCGCCAGCGGCGAGGTGTTCGACCAGAACGCCATGACCGCGGCCCACAAGACACTGCCCCTGGGCACCCGCGTGCGCGTCGTGCGCATCGAGGACGGCCGCTCGGTCGAGGTGGACATCAACGACCGCGGTCCCTTCATCGACGGCCGCGTCATCGACCTGTCGCGCCGCGCCGCCGAACGGCTGGGCATGAAGGAGGAGGGGATCGTCCCCGTCCGCGTCTTCGTGGTGGGCGACCCGCCCCTGCTCATCGCCGACAACGACGCCCTGCCCGCCCCCGTGGGCGCCGACCCGGAGCCGGCGCCTCTGCCGGTGACGGACGTCCTGCTGGTCGCCGAAACGCCGGCCGACGATGCGGGGGACGAGGACATGGCCGAGGCGGAGACGACGGTGCTGCCGTGACACCGTGATCCCATGCCGGGGTGGGCGTCAGAACTGGGCGATGCCCACCGCGGCGTGGATGAACAGGGTGATCGACACGCCGGCGACGATGGATTCGGCGACGGCATAGTTGATGGCCACGACCGAGGTCTTCTTGCGCAGGCCGATCAGCACGCCGGCCAGCCCGGCGAACCCGGCGCTGAGCACCGTCTTGATCAGCACGTACATCAGGTCGCGGTAGACCTGCGCCTCGCCCGACAGGAAGGTGCGGAAGAAGTTCTCCCGCCACAGCTCCGATGCCTGTCCGGGGAACAGCAGGTGCCAGGTCTGCAGCGACGCCCAGCCCGCCGTGGCCATGGCCACCGCCATCAGCACCACCGAGCCCAGCACCATGTTCAGCAGCACCGAGCCGATGAGATAGACGTTGGACGGGACGCGCAGGTTGTGCATCGCCCGGAACTGGCTGGACAGCACGCGGTTGCCCAGGTCGGCGGCGATGATGGCGTTGTTGCGCGCCACCACCAGGATCGAGGTGATGAGCGGCACCGCCACCGTCACCTGGATGAAGCCCAGCCCCACCAGCGTCTCGTCGTGCAGCAGCGACTTCAGATAGCCGCCGAACGAGTGGTAGTTGAAGCCGAACCAGATCTCCACGAAGCCGACGATGGCGCCGCCGAGCGCCACGTACATCAGCATCAGCGGCGAGGCGCACAGCACCCAGAAATACTCGCCGAAGTACCGGGCGAACCAGTGCAGCCGGCCGGCGCGCGGCAGCCGGCCGGCCCACGCGCCATCGGGTTCCTCGTCCCCCTCGGCAACGGAGCGCGCGGCACCGGGCGCCAGCCCCATCATCTCGCGCTGGATCACGTCCGCATCGGGCGCCACGGCGCGCAGCTCCCGCGTGCGGGTGTCCAGCAGCAGCACACGGTCGGCCATGGGAAGCAGGTCTTCCACATGGTGGGCGACGATCACCGCCGGCTTGCCCATGCGCCGGCAGATGTCGCGCACCATGCTGGCCAGGGCGCGGGACGACCGGATGTCCAGGCCGGAGTTGGGCTCGTCCAGGAACAGCACCGGCCGGTTGGCCAGCAGCGTGCGCGCGATGGCAACGCGCTGGCGCTGGCCGCCGCTGCACGAACTCACCAGCTTGTCCGGCCCCACGTCGGGCAGCAGGGAGACGGCGCAGTCGCGCATCTCCGTGTCCTGCGGCGGCGCGTGGTCGGCGGCGATGCGCAGGTTCTCACCGGTGGACAGGTCGTCGAACAGGGCGTTCTGCTGGAACACCAGACCGCCGATCTCGCTGCGGTCGGACGCCAGGTCGAAGTCGCGCCCCTCGCACCGCATGGTGCCGGTGACCTTCCAACCACCCGACAGGGCGTCGGGCAGCCCGCTCAACAGGTTGATGATGGTGGTCTTGCCCGACCCCGACGGGCCGACCAGCAGCACAATCTCCCCCGGACCGATGTCGAAGCTGGCATCCTCGACCAGCACCGCACCGCCCGGCGCGGTGATGGTGAGGTTGCGGATCGACAGCGTCGGCTCGACGGGCGGGGCCGACGGGGCGTCGACGGCGGCAACGGCGCTCACGACGCACCTCCCGCGGCGGCGGGGGTGACGGTGCCCAGGGTGACGGGCGCCAGCGGGTCGATGGCGGCGATGCGGTCGCGCTGCTCGGGGGTCATGTAGATGATCACGTATCCGCTGAGGCCGCGCGCCTGGGACTTGAAGATGTCGGCGGCGAGAGAGTTGAGATCGGCCTTCTCCTCCAGCCGGGCCAGCGTGCGGGGGGCGGCCCGCGCAAGCTGCAGGGCCGGCGGACCGACCGGCGCCAGATAGGCGGAGAACCGGCTGTCGCCGAACAGGTTGCCCAGCGTGGTGGTGAACAGGTCGTCGGTGCGCAGGCGGTGCACCAATTCGGTCGCCATCACCTCGGCCAGGTGCCGGGCCTGGGGTGTGGCGGCGAGGGCGGCCACCGCATCGGTCGCGCCCTTGCGCACCCGCTCGTCCGCCAGCGCGCCGGCCACCGCCTCCTCCAGCGGAACGAGGTCCAGGGTGAAGCCGCGTGAGAAGACCTCCAGCAGGTTGGCGGCGCTACCCCGCGCCGCCTCCCAGATCGCCGGGGTCAGGCGTTCCAGCAGCGCCGGACGCAAATCATCCGCGACCACGCCGCGGAACATCGGCTGGCCGATGCGCAGCACCGCCGCCGCCGCGTCGCGGGTCGCCGGGGCGTTCCACGCCTCGCTGAAGGCGCGGGCGACGGAATCCTCCAGCACCGGCTTGTACTCCCGCGCGAAGACCGGGGACGCCAGGGCTCCCTCGATCGCCACGCGGGCCGCCGCGACGAACTCGGCCGCGGTTTCCCGCAGTTCCGCCCGGTCGGCGTCGGTGGCCAGCACCCACAGGGTGCGCACGTTGGCGGCCAGCAGCACCGGTTCCGGCCGGTCGGCCGGCGTTTCGGTGCGGTCGTAGCGGGCGACGCGGATGTATCCGCCCTCATCCATGCTGGCGATGCCGCTGCGCCGCGTGCGCACCTCGCCCAGCAGATCGTAGACGGGGATTCCCTTGTCGGGCAGCAGGCCGGTGACCGGCTGCGGCGGACGATAGACGCCGGTGTTCTCCGGCATGCCCGTGGCGAAGGGAAACACGGAAGCCCCGGCGGCGCCGAAAGCGACCAGGAGGGCGGCCGACGCGCCGTAGGCGAGCGCGCGGGAACGGGCGAGACGGTTCAGCGCCGAAAGGGTCACGAGGGGTCCGTCCATCGGTTCGGGCCGGGTGGTGGGCGGTGCACAACGGCACCGCGGCCGCCGCAGAGGAAACCGAAGCCCTCCACGGCTGTCCAGAGAAAATGCGGCTGCGGCGCGCTCAGCGCTTCCATTCCCGGCTCGACTTGATGAAGTCGGTCAGGGTGACGCCGATCTTGTCGTCGACGATCACCACCTCGCCGCGGGCGACCAGCACCCCTTCGACGTACACGTCGGTCGGGTCCTTGAGATGGCGGTCCAGCTCCACCACGGCGCCGCGGCCCAGCTTCAGCAGGTCACGCACGCGCAGCATGGCGGTGCCGATCACCACCTTGATCTCCACCGGCGCGTCGCCGATGGCGAACTGGTCGGGATCGTCCCCGTCGGAGCCGGAGGAACCCAGCAGATCGTCGATGTTGGCCATGGCGTGTCGTTCGCCCTCGTCGCTTCTGCAATAGGTGTACCCCGACCGGGAACGGTTCGGCAACGCCAACGGCCGCCGCGGCCCGGGACAACGGGTGGTCAGGTCGGCCCGGCACCCCCGCCCCGCCGCCGCAGCCGCGTCAGGTCGCTGCGCCGCAGCAGGCCCAGCAGGACCGCCAGCCCGCCGTAGCCCGCCGCCCCCGCCAGGACCAGCAACGCCAGCCCGCCGACGCGCGACACCAGGTCGCCGGCGAACAGCCAGGGCGCCAGCACCTCCTGCAAGCCCCGGAGCCCGGCCCCCAGGAGCACCGCGGCCGCGGCCATGCGCGGCAGGTTGCGGCGCAGCCGCGCGTCGGCGGCGAACAGGGCGCGCCGGTGCAGCATCCACGCCAGCAGCCCGGCGTTGACCCAGGCGGAGGCGGAGGTGGCGAGCGCCAGCCCGACCACGCCCAGCGGCGCCATCAGCGCCACCTTCAGCCCGACGTTGACCAGCATGGCCGCCACGGCGAGGCGCACCGGCGTCGCCGTGTCCTGGCGGGCGTGGAAGCCGGCCACCAGGCTGCGGATCACCACGAAGGCCGGCAGCCCCACGGCGTAGGCTTGCAGCACGGCCGCCGCCGCCGCCGCGTCCTCCGGCCCGAAGCGGCCGTGCTGGAACAGCACGGAGATCAGCGGCAGGCCGGCGATGAGAAAGGCCGCGGCGGCCGGCAGGGTCAGCACCAGCGCCAGCTCGATCGCCCGGTTCTGGCTTTCCACCGCGCCGGGCTCGTCACCGCCTTTGATGCGCCGCGCCATCTCGGGCAGCAGCACGGTGCCGACCGCAATGCCGATGACCCCCAGCGGCAACTGGTTCAGCCGGTCGGCGTAGTAAAGGTACGACACCGACCCCGTGGGCAGCAGCGAGGCGATGAGGGTGTCGACGAACAGGTTGATCTGCACCAACCCGGCCCCCAGCGCCGCCGGCCCCAGCACGGTGAGGAAGCGCTTCACGCCCGCCGTCCAGCGGGGCGCCACCAGGCGCAGCCCCATGCCGGCGCGCTCCGCCTCGCGGGCGAGGTAGAGGAACTGGAGGACGCCCGCGGCGAACACGCCCCAGGCCAGTGCGTGGCCTGCGGTCGGCAGGAAGGGGGCGGCGGCCAGCAGCGCGGTGATCAGGCAGAGGTTCAGCAGGATCGGCGCCGCCGCCGCCGCGCCGAACCGCCCCACGCTGTTGAGCACGCCCGCCAGCAGCGATTCCAGCGCCATGAACAGCAGGTAGGGGAAGGTGATGCGGGTGAACAGCACCGCCAGGTCGAAGCGTTCGGGATCGTCGGCGAAGCCGGGGGCGAAGACCAGCATGAACCACGGCATCACCGCCAGGAACGCCACGAGCATCACCGCCTGCACCGCCAGCAGCAGGGCCATGACCTCTTCGGCGAAGCGCCGCGCCGACTCCTGCCCGTCGCGCACCAGCCGCTCCGAGAACAGCGGCACGAACGCCGAGGCGAAGGCGCCTTCGGCGAACAGGGCGCGGAAGTGGTTGGGCAGGCGCAGGGCGACGAAGAAGGCATCGGCCACCGGCCCCGCGCCGAGGATCGCCGCGGTGAGGATGTCGCGCACGAAGCCGAGCGCACGGCTGACCAGCGTCAGCCCGCCGACGGACAGGATGTTGCGAAGCACGGTGGAGGATCCCCGGGACAACGAGCGGCGCGCATCCTACGGACAAGCACCGGCGGGCGCCAGTTCGGCGACGCCGCCGCCGTCGGGCGGCGTCGGGGCACCGCCGCGGCACCTTGCACCCCGCGGCGGCGTTGCGTTAGATGCGCCGTGCCCTTGCGGCTGCGACGAAACGAACAGGCGGACCAGGACCATGCCCTCCGACGCGGAGCCCCGGGGACTTCCCCTCACCTATCTCGAAGCCGGCGAGCAGGTCGGCGGCACGCCGCTTCTCGTGCTGCACGGGCTGTTCGGCTCGGCGCGCAACTGGCAGACCATCGCGCGCCGGCTGGGCGAGCGCCACCACGTCTACGCGCTCGACCTGCGCAACCATGGCGGCTCGCCCTGGGCGCCGACCATGAGCTATCCGGAGATGGCGGCCGACCTGCTGCGCTTTCTCGACGACCGCGGCTTCGCGCGGGCCGCGGTGGTCGGCCACAGCATGGGCGGCAAGGCGGCGATGATGCTGGCCCTGGCCCACCCGGGGCGGGTGGAGCGGCTGGTGGTCGCCGACATCGCCCCCGTCGCCTACACCCACTCCCACGCCCCCTATGTGGCGGCCATGAAGGCGGCGCGGCTGGAGGGGTGCAGCCGCCGGTCGGAGGTGGACGCCCAGCTCGCCGCCGGCGTCCCCGACCCGTCGCTGCGCGCCTTCCTGATGCAGAACCTGGTGCAGGAGAACGGCCGCTTCCACTGGCGCATCAACCTGGACGCCCTGGCCGCCGGCATGGACGCGTTGATCGGGTTCCCGGACGTCGGCACCGCGCGCTACGACGGCCCCACCCTGTTCATCGGCGGCGGGCGGTCCGACTACATCACCCCGGACCACGCGCCGGCCATCGCCCGCCACTTCCCGTCTGCGCGCACCGAGATGGTCGCCGACGCCGGCCACTGGGTTCACGCCGAACGGCCGGAGGCGTTCGTGACGCTCCTGGAAGGCTTCCTCTGATCGCGCGTTGCCGGTCGGCCGGACCGGCGGCATCGCGCATGATGGTGCCGACGGGGAGCCCCGGACGGCGTTGGGATTATGCGGAGATCATCGTGTTTGCCCTCCCCCCGGGGAGAGGGGAGAGTTCGGCAGGCACCGGCCCCCTCTCCCCGATGGGGAGAGGGTAACGGTTCTTGCTGCTTACGGGCGTCGCGACACCCCCTCACCCGGTGCTGCGCACCGCCCTCTCCCCGAGAGAAGAGGTGAGTTGGCAAGGACGATCTGTGATCAGCGCACCGGCGCGGCGGTCTTGCCGCCGGCGGGTGCGGTCTGGCGGAAGGCGTCGACCAGATAGGGCGCCAGCGCCTGACGCATGGTGCGCAGCCATTCGTGGATCACGATCAGCGAGCGCGACGCCACCGGCGGCGTCATGCCGAGCTTGGCCAGGTCCTCGCGCGTCATGGTGGCCACCTGGTCCAGACGGTGACCCGTCAGGCGGGCCCAGGCCGGCGCCGTGCAGGGCGGCATGGAGAGCACCTGAACCCCCTCGCGCTCCACCAGTTCGGCCTTGCGGCGGCCGTACTGGGAATCCTCGAGCTGGCTGAAGGGGCCGGACACGCCGTTCTCCACCAGCACGCGCTTGGCGCGGGGGGCGATGGCGGCGATGCGGTCCAGCGTGGCCATGCCGGTGGACAGGGACGCCAGATCGACGGTCACCGGCACCATGAAGGTCAGCCGCTCGCCGTCGCCGACGTAATAGTCGAAGCCCGACACCTCGGCCCAGTTGAAGAACCACTGGCTGATGTTGCCGCCGAAGTCGAAGAGGCGGCCGCCCCGCTGCAGCTCCGGACCGATCTGGTCCCAGAACTCGTAGAAGCCGTCGCCCGACCCCATCAGGTTCATGAAGTCCTGCGAGATGCGGCGGTGCTCGACGATCTCCGGGCCGAACAGGCGGGCCAAGCGCTCGTTGACTTCATACTCGACGACCCGGAGTTGGAGGCCCTCAAGCATGGCGGTCGCCATCAGGTGGTGCGACAGCAGCGTCTTGCCGACGCCGCCGCGGTCATTGAGGACGAAGATCGTACCCAGCATGAAATCGCCTTTCCAAAGCTCGTTCGTCGTAACGGGTGGGGTCGGTTGCGGTGCGGCAGGTGTTGGTGGGGCAGCGGCCGGGACGGGCGCCGGCGGGTCCGCGGGCGGCAGCGACTCGCCTGGTGCCGGCCCGGCAGGCTCCGGCTCCGGAGCGGGAGGTTCGGGTTGCACCGGTTCGGGAGGCGGCGCCGGGGCGAGCAGGGATACGGGGGCGGCGGGCGCTTCGGCGACCGGGGCGGCCACCGCTGCGGCCCTGTCGCCGCCGGCGGGCGGTGACGGGGCGGCAGGCTGGCCGGCGGCCAGGGCGGCGCGGTGGACGGCCGCCAGCGTCGCCGCGTCGGCCGTGCCGTCCGCGGTGGCATCGTCAGGCTCCCCGCCCCCCTGGCGCATTTCCGCGCCGACCAGGAAGAACGCCGACCGCAGCGTCACCGGCGCGATGGGCTGGGAGTCGCGGGCGGTGATGCCGAGCTTCGCCAGCACATCGGAAATGTCGGCCCAGGACAGGCCGCGTTCCCGCATGAGGCTGATGTCGTCATAACTGTCCCTGACCGCCTGCATCGCGCTGCGGTTGCCGGTCGGACGATCGGCAAGGAGCCGTTCGAGTTCCGTGCGATCAATCGTCACCGTGACAACTCGGAAGGAAAGCGTTGCGAAACCGGCTGAGGTGCCCGTGCACAGCCGAAGGAATCCATTTCACCGGCGGGCAAAAAATAGTACAAGCCATATCAGGGCGCAAACGGTTTCCAACGGCACACAACGACGCCTAACGTGCGAAAGGTGTGACCGGGCGCCTCACGTATTCGAAGGTTGGCGACGATGCCCCAGGACTTCCGGTCGCTGCGCGATGCGGCGCAGACCATCGGCTTCCATGAGTTGCGCCAGGCTTGCGAGATCTCCACCCTGCGCCAGGACCTGGAGCGGGCGCAGCGGCAGGCCGACGCGCTGCGCGGCCACATCGACGCCACGGTGGAGCAGGTGCGGGCCCGTGTCGCGTCCCTCACCACAGCGGATCTCGCGGACGCCGCCACCATGGCACCGCTGCTCCAGTACGCGGTATCCCAGCTCATCGGCATCCGCGACGCCGCCCGGCGGCCGGAATCGGTTCCGGCCGCCGGCGCGGCGCCGATCACCGGGGACCCTGCCGCCCCCCCGTCCCCCGCCGCCGATCCGTTCGCACCGCCGCCGCCGCCCCCGCCCGCCATGGCCCCGCCCCCCGTTCCCCCTCTCACGGCGGCACCGGCGGCACCGGTCGTGCCGGCCCCGTCCTGGCTGCTGCCGCCCGGGGAAACCCGGCCACCCCGTCCGGCCCTGACGGCCCGGCCCGCCGCCAACACCCCCGGCTCCATCGACTGGCTGAAGCCGGCACGCCGCTGACCCCGGTGCCGGGGCAGCCTGCTCCCCTCCCCCGCAACGGAGGCGGCCATCGGCATGCCTGCGTTGTCTTTCGGCTAAATTGTCACTTGATTTCCACAGGAGCGCCCGCTACCTCTATCGATAGGTAACCAATCGTTAACCACGCCACATCCCGAGGTGCCCGATGGTGGTGCGGAGCGTTCAACATGACCGGAACGGCGACCGCGCGGAGCACGGGCGCCGGGGGCCGCGGGTCCTGCGGGTGATCGTCGTCGAGGACGACGCCCGCATGGCCCTGGCGATCCGCGACACGGTCGAGGATCTCGGCCATACGGTCTGCGGGGTCGCCGGCACGGAGGCGGAAGCCTTTGCCCTCGCCGGTCGGGAGCGCCCCGACGTGGCCCTGATGGACGTTCGGCTGGGCGGCGACGGCGACGGGATCGCCACGGCGCGGCATCTGTCCGCCGGTTTCGGGGTGCGCTCCATCTTCCTGTCCGGCTCCGCCGATCACGCCACCATGCGGCGGATCACCGAAACCTATCCGCTGGGCATCATCCACAAACCGTTCTCGACCGCCCGACTCAAGGCCGTTCTGGATCTGGCCGCCCGCCGCGTCCGGCCGGCCATCGCCTGAACGCGGCCGGCGATCCGGGGCTCCGTCACGCCATCTCCTCGGCGTAGTGGCAGGCGACGAGGCGCTCGTCGACCGGCCGCAGCGCCGGAACGTCGACCGCGCAGTTCTCGCGTGCAGCGGGGCAGCGCTTGTGGAACGGGCAGCCCGGCGGCGGGTTCAGGGGCGACGGCAGCTCTCCTTTGGGCACGATGCGCTCGGCCCGCTCCGCCGCCCTGACGCGCGGAGTCGCGGCCAGCAGAATGCGGGTGTAGGGGTGGCGCGGGCGGGCGAAGACCACGTCCTTGGGCCCGTGCTCCACCGGACGCCCCAGATACATGACCATCACCGCGTCGGCGATGTGGCGCACCACGCTGAGGTCGTGGGAGATGAAGAGGTAGGCGAGGTTCAGCTCCTCCTGAAGGTCCATCATCAGGTTGAGCACCTGCGCCTGGATCGAGATGTCCAGGGCCGACACCGGCTCGTCCGCCACCACCACGCGGGGGTTCAGCATCAGGGCGCGGGCGATGGCGATGCGCTGGCGCTGGCCGCCGGAGAACATGTGCGGGTAGCGGTCGATCTGGTCGGACCGCAGCCCCACCTTCGCCATCATGGCCAGCGCCCGCTCCCGCCGCTCGGCACGACTCGCCTTGGTGTTGATGACCAGCGGTTCGCCGAGGATGGCGTTCACGGTCTTGCGCGGGTTGAGGGAGCCGTAGGGATTCTGGAACACCATCTGGACGGTGCGCCGCAGTTCCTTCAGCTCGGCCCGGCTGTGCCCGGCAACGTCGCGGCCGTCGTAGAACAGGTGCCCGGCGCTGGGCGGCTCGATCAATGTGACCGCGCGGGCCAGCGTCGACTTGCCGCAGCCGGACTCGCCGACCACCGCCAGGGTGCGCCCGGCCGGCAGTTGGAACGAGACGCCGTCCAGCGCCCGCACCGTCGCCGCCCCCCGCAGGAAGCCGCGGCTGACGGAATAGCGCTTCTCAAGCCCGCGGGCTTCCAGAACGATGGCTTCGTCGGTCACGGCGTCACCTCCCGGTGGGCGGGCAGCGGGAAGAAACAGCGGGTGGCGCCGGTGTCGTCCGGCTCCAGCTCCGGGCGCAGGCCGCAGCAGCGCGTCGCGGTGAAGCGGCAGCGCGGGTTGAACAGGCAGCCCCCCGGCCGGTCGGCGATGCCGGGAACCACGCCGGGGATGGTCGGCAGGCGCCGCCGCCCGACGGCCCGCTCCGGCAGGGCGTCCAGCAGGGCGGCGGTATAAGGGTGGCGGGGCCGCTCGAACAGGTCGGCGGCGGGCCGCGTCTCCACCACCTGGCCGGCGTACATGACGGCGACGCGCCGGGCGGTTTCCGCCACCACCCCCATGTCGTGGGTGATGAGGATCAGGGCCATGCCGCGCTCGCGCTGGAGACGGGCCAGAAGGTCCAGGATCTGCTTCTGGATGGTGACGTCCAGCGCGGTCGTCGGCTCGTCGGCGATCAGCAGGCGCGGGTTGCAGGCGATGGCCATGGCGATCATCACCCGCTGGTTCATGCCGCCCGAAAGCTGGTGCGGGAAGGCGCGCAGCCGGCTTTCCGGCGCGGGGATGCCGACCTGGTCCAGCAGCTCCACCGTGCGGTCGCGCAGCGCCCGTCCCGTCAGCCCCTCGTGCACCTTCAGCGCCTCCATGATCTGGAAGCCCACGGTGAAGCACGGGTTGAGGGAGGTCATCGGCTCCTGGAACACCATGGCGATGTCCTTGCCGACGATGCGGCGGCGCTCGCTGCCGCTGATCGACCGCAGGTCGCGGCCGGCGAAGCTCAGGCGGTCGGCGACGACGCGGCCGGGCTCGGGGATCAGCCCCATGACGGCCAGCGACGTCACCGACTTGCCCGACCCGGACTCGCCGACGATGCCGACGACCTCGCCCTCGTCCACGGTGAGGTCGATGCCGTCCACGGCGCGGAAGGTGCCGGCGCGGGTCGTGAACTCGACCGACAGGTTGCGGATGTCGAGAAGGGCCATGGCGGCTACCGCTTCAGCTTCGGGTCCAGCGCGTCGCGCAGCCCGTCGCCCAACAGGTTGAAGGCAAGCACGGTGACCAGGATCGCCACGCCCGGCCAGGTGACCACCCAAGGGGCGCGCTGCAGGAATTGCAGCGACGAGGCGAGCATGGTTCCCCATTCCGGCGTCGGCGGCTGCGCCCCCAGGCCCAGGAAGCCCAGGGCGGCGGCGTCGAGGATGGCGGTGGAGAAACCCAGCGTCGCCTGCACGATCAGCGGCGCCATGCAGTTGGGCAGGATGGTGACCAGCATCAGCCGCAGCGGTCCGGCGCCGGCCACGCGCGAGGCGATCACATAGTCCTTCGACACCTCGGCCAGCACGGCGGCGCGGATCAGGCGGGCGTAGTGCGGCACCACCACGATGGCCACCGACAGCATGGCGTTGAACAGGCCCGGCCCCAGGATGGCCGCGACCACCACCGCCAGCAGCAGGCTGGGCATGGCCAGCATGATGTCGATCAGGCGCATGATGGCGACGTCGACGACACCGCCGAAGAAGCCGGACACCATGCCCAGCGTCAGCCCCACCGCCAGCGACAGCGTCACCACGATCAGGCCGACCAGCATCGACAGGCGCGCCCCGTGGATGACGCGGGACAGGATGTCGCGGCCGATGTCGTCGGTGCCCAGGACGTAGCTCCAGCTCCCGCCGTCGTGCCAGACGGGCGGCTGAAGGATGGCGGCGCGGTTCTGGACGAGGGGATCGTGGGGGGCGATCCACGGCGCCAGCACCGCCACCGTGGCGATGATCAGGATGACGGCAAGGCCGGCGACGGCGCCCTTGTTGCGCCGGAAATGATACCAGAATTCCACCAGCGGCCGGGGCGGCCGGGAGGCGTCCGCCGGCCCGCCGGGAATGGCGCGCACGTCCATGCTCATGTCACACCTATCGCGCGTGCCGGATGCGGGGGTTCAGCACCCCGTACAGCAGGTCGACCAGCAGGTTCACCGCGATCACCGTGGTGGCGATCAGCAGGATGCCGCCCTGGAGCGCCGGGTAGTCGCGCCGGTTGATGGATTCCACCAGCCATTTGCCGATGCCGGGCCAGGAGAAGATCGTCTCGGTCAGAATGGCGCCACCCAGCAGCGTGCCCGCCTGCAAGCCGATGACCGTGACCACGGGGATCAGGGCGTTGCGCAGGGCGTGCAGGCCGATCACCCGCTTCTCGCGCAGGCCCTTGGCGCGGGCGGTGCGGATGTAGTCCTCGCCCAGCACCTCCAGCATGGCGGAGCGCGTCATGCGCGCGATCACCGCCAGCGGAATCGTGCCCAGCACCACCGCCGGCAGCACCAGATGGCGCAGGGCGGAGCGGAAGGCGTCGGTATCGCCGGCCAGCAGCGTGTCGATCAGCATGAAGCCGGTCTCCGGCTCCACGTAATACAGCAGGTCGAGGCGCCCCGATACCGGCGTCCAGCCGAGGTTGACCGAGAACAGCAGGATCAGCAGCAGGCCCCACCAGAAGATTGGCATGGAATAGCCGGTCAGGCTCAGCCCCATCACGGTGTGGTCGACCACGCTGCCCCGCCGCACCGCCGCCAGCACGCCGGCCGGCAGCCCGACAACGACGGCGAACAGGATGGCGGCGGCCGCCAGTTCGATGGTGGCGGGGAAGAGCGACAGGAACTCGTCGATGACGGCGTTGCGGGTGACCAGGGACACGCCGAAGTCGCCGGTCAGCACGTTGCCGAGGTAATCGGCGTACTGCTTCCACAGGGGCTGGTCCAGCCCCATGGCGTGGCGCAGTTCGGCCAGCCGTTCGGGGGCGATGCCGCGCTCGCCCACGCGCACCTCGATGGGGTCGCCGGGCACCAGCCGGATCAGAAAGAAGGCAAGCACGGTGATGCCGAGGAACGTCGGCACCACCAGACCCGCCCGGGTCAGCAGAAATCGCAGCATCGGGGGATACGGTATCGGAAACGGAAGGCGGATCGCCGCCGCCCCGCAGCGGGGCGGCGGCGGCACCTTACTCCTTCATGTCCACGCCGTGGAAGCGGTGGATGCCGAACGGGTCCATCTTGTAGCCGACGACCTTCGGGCTCAGCGCCATGTGGACCAGGGAATGGGCGACCGGCAGCCAGGGCGCCTCCTCCTTGAAGATCACCTGAGCCTGCTGGTACAGCTTGGTGCGCGCGGCGATGTCGGTGGTCCGCTTGGCCTGCAGGACGAGGTTGTTGAATTCCTCGTTGCACCATTTCGCGACGTTGGAGCCGCCGGCCCGCGCCGCCTCGCAGCCCAGCAGGACGTGCAGGAAGTTGTCGGGATCGCCGTTGTCGCCGGTCCAGCCGAACAGGGCGGTCTGGTGGTCGCCCTGCTGCAGGCGCTTGCGGTACTCACCCCACTCCATGGTGACGATCTTCGCCCGCACGCCGACCTTGGCCAGGTCGGCCTGGATCATCTCCGCCATGCGCTTGGCGTTGGGGTTGTAGGGCCGCTGCACCGGCATCGCCCACAGGTCGGTCTCGAAGCCGTTGGGGAATCCGGCCTCGGCCAGCAGACGCTTCGCCTTCTCGGGATCGTAGGGATAGTCCTGGATGGTGTCGTTGTAGGACCACATGGTCGGCGGGATCGGGTTCTTGGCCGGCTTGCCCGCCCCCTGGAACACCGCCTCGATGATCGCCTTCTTGTCCACCGCCATGTTCAGGGCACGGCGCACGCGGACGTCGTCGTAGGGCGCCTTCGTGGTGTTGAAGGCGAAGTAGCCGACGTTCAGCCCCTCCTGCTCCATCACCGTGATGGCGGGATCCTGCTGCATGGCCGCGATGTCGGCGGGGTTCGGATAAGGCACCACATGGCACTCGCCCGCCTTCAGCTTGGCGTAGCGGACGGCGGCATCGGGGGTGATGGCGAACACCAGGTTGTCGATGGGCTGCTTGCCGTCCCAATACTGCTCGAACGCCTTGTAGCGGATCACCGCATCCTTCTGGTAGGCGACGAACTGGAACGGGCCGGTGCCGATCGGGGCGTGATCCAGACGCTCCGGCGTGCCCTTCTTCAGCAGGGCGTCAGCGTACTCGGCCGAGAAGATCGCCGCGAACGGCATGGCCAGGTTGGCGATGAAGGGCGCCTCGACCGTGTTCAGCGTGATGCGGATCGTCAGGTCATCGACCTTTTCGATCGACTTCAGCAGCTCCGGCATGGCCATGTCGTTGAAATAATCGTACTCGCCGCCGGAGACGGCGTGGTACGGGTGGTCCTTCAGCCACATGCGGTTGAAGGAAAAGAGCACGTCGTCGGCGTTGAAGTCACGGCTCGGGCTGAAATCCCTCCCGGCGTGGAACTTGACACCGGACCGCAGCTTGAAAGTATAGACAAGGCCGTCGTCGGACACCGTCCAGGATTCCGCCAGGGCGGGAATCACCTTGGTGCCGCCGCGCTCGAACTGCACCAGGTTGTTGTAGACCGGCAGAGCCACGTCGAAGCTGGTGCCCGTCGTGTTCATCTGCGGATTGAAATTCTCCGGGCTGCCCTCCGAGCAGTAGACCAGCGTCTTGGCCGCGTTCGCCGGGGCGGCCATCACCATGGCCGCAACCAACCCCAGCCCGGCACCCAGAAGGATGCGCTTCATTCCCAAAAGCCTCCCGCAATCCGGTTGCTTGAATCGCCGCACGCACCATCGCGCCGCAGCTAAGACTCTGATCCCATTAGGCGCGCGCCACCCATGCGAGTCAATCCGGTTCGCACGCCCCTGCCCCTGCCGCAGGGCACCTCACCGAAGGCGAGCCCTGCGTCCGGCGCGGGGCCCGTCTGTTCCGGCAGCCTGCCGTGCCCGCGCCCGGACGTGATAAGGTCACGCGTCCTTCCGTTTTTTCCCCTTGTCCCGGATGACCATGACCGCAGCCCCGCACCGGGGCCCCTATGCCGGCTATGCGCTGTTCTTCCTCGCTTCCGCCTTCATGGCCTCCAACGTGGTGCTCGGCCGTGCCGCGGCCGATACGGTTCCGCCGGTGGGGCTGGCCTTCTGGCGCTGGCTGGTGGCGTTCGCGCTGATTCTGCCCTTCGCCCTGCCCGGCCTGCGCGAACACCGTCGGAACCTGCTGGCGGACTGGCGCCGGCTGCTGGTGCTGGGGGCGCTGGGCATGGGCGTGTGCGGCGCCTTCGTCTATGTCGGGCTGGAGCGGACGACGGCGACCAACGCCGGCCTGATCTACGCGTCCAGCCCGGTGCTGATCCTGCTGATCGCGGCGGTGACGACGGGCGAACGGGTGCGGCCCGTGCAGGTCGCGGGCATCGCGCTGGCCATGGCGGGTGTGCTGACGATCCTGGCACGGGGCGATCCCGGCGTGCTGCTGGGCCTGTCGTTCAACACCGGCGACGTGTGGATCCTGGCCGCCGCCACGGCCTGGGCGGTTTACACCATCCTGCTGCGGCGTTCGCGCACGCCCTTTCCGGTGGTCACCCTGTTCGCCGCCAACGCCCTGTCCGGCGTGCTGATCCTGGCCCCGTTCTACGCCTGGGAAACCCTGTCCGGCCGCCCCGTGGTGCCGACGGCGGAGGCCGCCCTCAGCGTGCTCGGCGTGGCGGTGATCGCGTCGGTCCTGGCCTTCCTAACCTACCAGATGACCATCGCCCGCATCGGTCCGGCGCGGGCGGGAACCACGCTGTACGTGATGCCCCTGTGGGCGGCGCTGCTGGCCTGGGCGACGCTGGGCGAGACGTTGCAGAGCTTCCACCTCGCCGGGGCCGCCCTGATCCTGCCCGGTGTGCTGATGGCGACGCGCCCGGCGCGCTGAGCACCGTTGCGCCCGCCGGCGGGTTGGGCTTAAGTCGCGCCATGCCCCACCGCCGCCCAACCGCCTCCGTCATCCTGTGCGCCGACGATTACGGGCTGGCCCCCGGCGTCGGCGTCGCCATCCGCGACCTGATCGGGCGGGGCCGGCTGACGGCAACGTCCTGCATGACCGTCTGCCCCTTCTGGCCGGAGGAGGCGGAGCGGCTGAAGCCGCTGGCCGGGCTGGCCGACGTCGGGCTGCACCTGACGCTGACCGACCAGGCGCCGCTGGGCCCGATGCCGGTGCTGGCGCCGCGGGGCCGACTGCCGCCGCTGGCGGTGCTGATGCGCCGGGCGTTCGCCGGCCGGCTCGACGCGGCGGAGATCGCGGCCGAGGTCGACCGCCAGGTCGCCGCCTTCACCGCCGCCTTCGGCGCCCCACCCGCCTACATCGACGGGCACCAGCACGTCCACCAGCTTCCCGTGGTGCGGGAGGCGGTGGTGGCGGCCCTGGCCCGCCTGCCCGGCGCCTATGTGCGCCTGTGCCGGGAGCCCCGCACGGCGGTGGTACGCCGCGGCGTGGCGGTGGCGAAGACGCTGCTGATCTCGGAACTGGGCGGCGGTCTGGCGGCCCTGGCGCGCGCCGCGGGCATTCCCGCCAACGATGGTTTCCGCGGCGTCTACGATTTCGGCGGGCGCGCCGGCCTGGCGGAGCTGATGCCGCGGTTCCTGGATCGTCCGCAGGGCCGCACCCTGGTCATGGTGCATCCCGGCATCCCCGACGACGCCCTGCGCGCCGCCGACACCCTGGTCGAGCCGCGGGCCGCGGAGTACGACTATCTCGGCGGTTCCGCGTTCGGTGCGCTGCTGGACGGGGCGGGCATCCGGCCGGCACGGTTCGCCTGACAGCCGGTCCCCCGGCCCCTCGTACGGTCGGCAATTGATCACTTCCATCAATTGCCGACCATAAAACCCGGCAGATCAATGCCTTGGCATTGATCGAGAGGATGATACCGGCGGCATCCTTCAGATGCCGCCGGTATCATCCCACGCGCGATGCCTCCTCCAGGCGGGCGTCCTCCTGGATGCGGCGGCATTCCCGGTCGCGCAGCTTGTAGCGCTGGATCTTGCCCGTCTCGGTGCGCGGCAACGCCTCCAGGAACTCCACCGCGCGGGGGTACTTGTAGGGGGCGATGCGGCGCTTGACGAACTCCTGCAGGTCCTCGGTCAGGCCGGGGCCCGGATGCACGCCGTGGCGGATGACCACGAACGCCTTCGGGATGGTGCCGCGCATGGGGTCCGGTGCGGCGACGACGGCGCATTCCTCCACCGCGTCGTGGTGGAGCAGCACGTCCTCGATCTCCAGGCCGGAGATCTTGTAGCCGCCCGACACGATCAGGTCGTCGGTGCGGCCGTGGTACCAGAAATACCCGTCCTCATCCATGTGGAAGGCGTCGCCGGTGAGATTCCAGCCGTCCTGGACGTAGGCGCGCTGGCGCGGGTCGTCGAGGTAGCGGCAGCCGGTGGGGCCGCGCACCGCCAGGCGTCCGATCTGGCCGGCCGGCACGGGGTGTCCGTCCTCGTCGACCACCCGGCATTCATAGCCGGCGACCGGCTTGCCGGTGGCGCCGGGGCGGACGGCGTCCGGCGGCGTGGCGAGGACGCAGTTGAGCATCTCCGTGGTGCCCAGCGTGTCCAGGATGGTCAGGCCGGTGAACCGGTACCAGGCGTCGAAGGCGGTCACCGGCAGCGGCTCGCCGGCGGAGATGCAGGCGCGCAGCGACGCGAAGCTGGCGGCTTCCAGCGTTCCCTCGTCCAGGCGCGCCAGCATGGCGCGGTAGACGGTGGGAACGGTGAAACACAGGGTGGCCCGGTGGCGGACGATGGCGGTGGCCAGCCGCTCCGGCGTCGGACGGTCCAGCAGCACCGTCGCCGCCCCCACCCGCAGCGGGAACAGCAGCAGCCCGCCCAGCCCGTAGGCGAAGGCGATGGAGGGCGTGCCGCAGAACACGTCGTCGCCGGTGGTGGACAGTTGCGACCGCGGCGACAGGTCGGCCACGGCCAGAAGGTCGCGGTGGAAATGGGCGGTGGCTTTGGGGTGCCCGGTGGTGCCGGACGTGAAGGCGATCACCGCCACGTCGTCGGCCGCGGTGTCCACCGCGGTGAAGCCCGGCTCCTTGGCGGCGATGCGCGCCTCCAGCCCCTGCGGGTCGTCGGCGCGGTTGAACGGCACCACGGTCAGCGGCCCGTTCACGTCCTCCGCCGCCCGCTCCATGTCCTCCAGATAGGCGCCGTCACACAGGGCGATGCGGATCCTGACGCGGTCGACGATGAACGCCAGCTCGGCCGAGCGCAGCAGCGGCATGGTCGCCACCGCGATGCCGCCGGCCTTGATTACGGCCAGCCAGCACGCCGCCAGCATCGGCGTGTTGGGGCCGCGCAGCAGCACCCGGTTGCCGGGAACCAGCCCGTGATCCTCGGTGAGCAGCCGGGCGATGCGGTCCACCGTGTCGGCCAGGCGGGCGTAGCTCCAGTCCCCGTCCCGGTGCAGCAGGCAGGGACGCTCGCCGCGTCCCGCGGCAATCCAGGTGTCCACCAACTCGGCCGCCGCATTGAGACGGGCGGGGTAGCTGATCTCCGGCCGGTTCAGGAGAAACTCCGGCCACAGCCCCGACGGCGGCAGCCGGTCGCGGGCGAAGGTGTCGATATGTGCGGTCCCGACCATCCTGTCACTCCTCCCCGACGCCGGCCCGAGCGGAGCGCTTGAGGCGATCCAGCAGCGCCAGCAGCGCCGCCATCTCCTCCCGCCCCAGCCCCTTGAAGAGGTCTGTAAGCCAGCGTTCATGCGACTGCGCCATGGCGCGGTAAGCGTCTGCCCCTTCGGGCGTGAGACGGACGTACCCGGTGCGGCGATCGTTGGGGGCGGTGCGGCGCACCGCCAGCCCGTCGCGCACCAGACGCTCGACGATTCCCGTCACGTTTCCGTTGGTGACCATCAGACGTTTCGACAACTCACCCATCGTCAGCCCCCCTTCGGGAGCCTTGTCCAAAATCGCCATCACATCGAAGCGGGCCGGCGTGACGCCATGCGCCGCGTTGAGGCGACTGCGCAATCGTGCATTGACGATCCCCGTGGTCGCCTGCAAGCGCAACCACAGCCTGACTTCCGCCGGGGCCGCCAGATCGGCCGCAGCCTCGACATCGACCGGAACGCCGTCGGGCGCGGCGGCCATTTCGTCGGTCACAGCACTGACGGCTGCTTTCACCGATTGTCTCCATTTCGCCCGAAATCGGGCGTCCAACCCTGAAGACAGCCTACAGGTTGGGCAGGGTGGCGGGGAAGGACCGGCCCATGCGCCCAGCGAATGGTGGGATGGCCATCAATCGACGTTTCCGGAGGGGCTCGGTGCAAAAGTGGTAGAACAAGCCCTTTACGCGCTGCCAAGGTACAGGTCGATCTCGTCCTGCTCCATGACATGCGCCGTGCCATGGATGATTCCGTTTGCCACCTGAATGATCCGATGGATCATCTGTACGGACTGCTGACAATCCAGACGCAGCCGCTCGGGATCGCCACCGTCCATGTTGGCGGCGATGCGGTCCAGCGTGTGGTGGACCACCTGGTTCATCTGCTGGATGGTGTCCTCGAACGGCCGGCGGAATTTCGACGGCACATGCTCGTACGCCTCGATGGCGAGGTCGCGGTCGGAAAAGCCGCTGTTGCGGAAATGCTCCTGATACGACTTGGGTTGCCAGGCCCGGCAGTCCTCCAGCATGTCCGGCATGTCCGGGATCATCTCGATCAACATGACGATTTCGTTGAAGTGATTGAGATAATCGGTCGCCAGCAGGGTCTTGTCCGAGATGTTCGTTCCCCGTACCCGCTGCCGCCATTCCCGGAAATCGTCCAGCTCCCGCGGCGGGACGCCGTCGGTGAGCACCTGTTCCTGATCGTTCTCGTCCATTGCCGAGCCGGCACTCCTCCCGGGGCGCCGCGATCTGGCGGCGGATGGCGGCCACTCTACGCGGGGAAGCCGACGCGTGTCACCAGGGATCCCGGAGCAAAACCGGAGACCAAAAAAAGGGCCGTCGGCAAAGCCGACGGCGCCCGAGTGACTGGCGGTTCAGGGAGGAATCACACCATTGCCCGTCACAACACGCCCAATGCCCGATTGTTCCGCGCCGGCATCCCCGTTGTTGCGCAGCGGCGCGACGCGGGTCCCGCCGGCGGCCACGGGAGACCGCGCCCCTTAGGGGTAACACGGCGAGCCTATCTCCAGTAAACCGGTCGAACTCCCCACGAAACTCCCCAGATAATGCCTTATCCCCGGTTCCATTGTGCACGGGGAAAGCCGACATTCGTCCGCAGACATGGCTGAGGCGGGGCCGTTGCCCCGCCCCTGAGGAGAACGGGGAAGAACATGGAGGAACGCACCCGGCACCTGATGGCCCAGCTGCCCTACCTGCGCCGATACGCCCGGGCGCTGGCGGGCTCTCCGGCCGACGGCGACGCCCTGGTGACGCGTGCCCTGGAGTGGTACCTCGACCGGGAGGGAGAGGACGCCGGGGAGCACGGCGGAACGGTGCCGTTGCGCATGACGCTGTACCGTCACCTCAACACCCTGCAGGATGACCGCGACGCGCCCGCTGCGACCTCCGCCCACCCGGTGGAGGCGGCGCTCGGTGCCCTGGGGGAGACCGACCGCAGGCTGTACCTGCTCGTCAACCTCGAGGATCTCGCCGCCGCCGACGCCGCCGCCGTCCTGGACCTGCCGGCCGGCGAGGGGGTGGAACGGCTGGCGCGGGCGCGTGAAGCGGTGCGGGCGCGCCTGGCCGCGACCATCCTGATCGTCGAGGATGACGCCATCATCGCCTTCGACCTGGCCGAGACCGTGCGTTCCATGGGACACATCGTCTGCGGCACCGCCGCCACCATGGACGAGGCGCTGGGCCTGGCGGCGGAACACACGCCGACCCTGGCCCTGATGGACATCCGGCTGGCCGAAGGCGACAACGGCATCGAAGTGGCGCGCGAGTTGCGCCGCCAGCGCTTCCTGCCGGTCATCTTCGTGACGGCCTTTCCAGAAGACGTGGTCCGGCGGGGGGTGGAGTATCTGGGTCCGGTGATCCCGAAACCCTTCACCCGCGAACAGATCGAACAGGCGATCACCCGCGCCGTGTTTACGCCGGCCCCGGAAGAGGGACGCGCCATGGTGCCCCCGGTCGCCTGATCGGGGCACCGCCTGCGCTCTCGGCAGATCGCCCGCTCAGTGGGCAAATCCGTGAATTGTGCGTTGCAGCAATCGCCTATGAGATAGGCTGCCCCCGGAACGGCGCCGGTGGCAGCCTATTTTTTAGGCAATGACGTCCGCGAATCTGCGTTTTGTTTGATTTAAGGCAATGGCCACCGGCGTGAGCGTGGCCATGATGCCGACGGCACGCCGCATGCCAGCGCATCGCGGAATCCGCCGACAACGCACCGAACGGAGCGGCGGCGGGCACGCCACGGGAAGGGAACGGGACGAATCGGCGGAGCGCTGGCACGGCCTTTGCGTCGAGTCGGCTGCGTACCGCCTCCCCCCTTCCACCCGTGGAGTGTCGTCCATGACCGACGTTGCCGCCGACGCCTTCGCCGCCCACCGTGGTACCATTCCCACCGTCCTGCGCAGCCACCCCCGCGATGCCGCCGGGCGGCTGTCGCTCGCCTCCCAGCGCTATCTGCTGCTGCTGCGTTTCTCGGTGGTCAACGGGGCCGGCTTCGCGCTGCTGGCCGCGGCGTGGGCGGAGGGGTTGATCGATCCGATCATCGCGGCCGACACGACACGCCTGTGCCTGCTGATCTTCCTGGTGTTCCTGGCCGGGCTCGGGCTGTCGGCGGACCGCATCCGGCGCATCAGCCGCGAGATGAACCTGGCCAAGGAGTATGATCCCGCCCTGCCCTCGCGCGCCGCCCGGTATCTGGCGGAGGTTCAGGGGCGCGACTCCGGTGCCCGCGCCATCGCCGCCTCGGCGCTGAAGTTCAAGCTGTCGGCGCGGGTGGGCACGGTCCGCCACATCTCCTCCGCCCTGGTGGTGCTGGGGCTGATCGGCACGGTGATCGGCTTCATCATGGCCCTGTCGGGCGTCGATCCCGAGAACGCCGGCGACGTCGCCGCCATCACGCCGATGGTGTCGAAGCTGATCGAGGGTATGGCCGTCGCCCTCTACACCACGCTGGTCGGCGGGGTCCTGAACATCTGGCTGAACATCAATGCCGCTATGCTGGCCGGCGCCACCGTGAACCTGATCACCGAGATCGTCGCCCTGGGAGAGCGCCATGCAGTCGCTTGACCATTTCGACGAGGACGACGCCGGCACCGTCTTCCGCGACGTCATCACGCTGGCCCTGTGCGGCTTCGTGGCGGTGGTGATCCTGATCCTTCCCCACGTGCGGCCGGAGGCCCGGCAGACCGCCGAGTCCGAGACGGTCGCCCCCGGCAACGTCATGGTTGAGGCGCGCTGGCCCGACGAGCTGGACGCCGACGTCGACCTGTGGGTGCGCGCGCCCGGCGACGTGCCGGTCGGTTACTCCAACAAGGCGGGGGTGATCTTCAACCTGCTGCGCGACGACCTCGGCCGCAACGCCGACCCGACGAAGCTGAACTACGAGGTCACCTACTCGCGCGGCATCCCGCCCGGCGAGTACGTGGTGAACCTTCACCTGTACCGCAACAAGTCGCTGGTCACGCCGGTGCCCGTGACCGTCGTCACCTCGGTCAAGTCACCGACCGGCGACGTGACGCGCCAGATTCTGTCCACCACCGTCGACCTGTCGCGCGAGGGGCAGGAGACGACCGTCTACCGCTTCAAGCTGTCCGAAGCCGGCGCGCTGGAGGAAGGCAGCGTGCACAGCCTGCCGGCGGCCCTGCGCAGTTGGAGGAAAAAGTGATGTCCCAGCTTCTCGAACTCCAGGCGGTCGCCGTGGTTCTGGCCGGCGCGCTCGCCACCATCGCCATCTGGTCGCCGCGCCGGGCCCTGATCAAGACCGCGGCGGTGGTCGTCTCCATCGGCTTCATGCCCGTCGCCTACGCCGGCATGGCCGACCTGCTGAGCAAGCCCAAACCGATCCGGCTGGAATGGTACAACGCCAACGCCGAAGAGGCGCTGGTGCTGGCCGCCCAACTGCGCGAGAAGGAAGGGGTCTACCTCTGGCTTCAGCTCGAAGGTTCGCCGGAGCCGCGCTACTACAAGCTTCCCTGGGACGAGGAGCTGGCCAAGGAATTGCAAAAAGCCATGCAGGATGCGGAGAAAAACAAGTCCGGCCTGGCCATGAAGCTGCCCTTCGAGGACTCCCTGGACACCGACGGCCCGCGCTTCTACCCGCTGCCCCAGCCGAAGATGCCGGACAAGGGCGGCGCCCCCGTCGACCAGCCCATGCAGTACCGGCATCCGGGAATGGACGCCTGACCGGACGCCCTCCGTCGCCGCCCTCCTCGCCACCGCCGGCGGTGACGGAGGGCGACGCACCGGCCGGCCCTCACAGGTCCGCCACCTCCACCACCCCCGGCACCGCCTTCAGCGCCGCGCGGCTCTGTGCGTTGATGAAGTAGGAACCGGGGAGCTGGATCTCGATCTCCTTCAGCGGCTCCACCTCCACCAGCACATGGACGCGGCCGCGGCCCTTGGAGAAGCGCTCCAGCGTGCCCTTGAGGCCGGGCAGCGGGCGGTCGTCGCGCAGCACCACCCGCAGCCCGTCGGAGACGGAAGCCACCGCCTCCTCCAGGGGTTTCACCTCCTGGCAGGTCAGGCGCACCTCTTCGCCGTTCATCTGGGCGTCGACGGTCAGCAGCACCGGCGTGCCCGGCTCCAGCAGGTCCCGCGACGACGACAGCACTTCGGAGAAGCAGGTCACCTCGTAGCCGCCGCCGGCATCGGACAGTTCGACGAAGGCAAAGCGGCTGCCGGACTTGGCCGTCTTCTCCTTCTTCGACACGACGATGCCGGCCATCTTGTAGCGGGTCGAGCCGCCCCTGGCGACGGCCCCGGCAATCTCGGCCGAGCGCAGCACCTTCATGCGCCCCAGGGCGCGGGCGAAGGCGTCCAGCGGGTGGGCGGAGAGGTAGAAGCCGATGGCCTGGAACTCGTGCTTCAGCTTCTCCAGCGGCTCCCAGTCCGCCACCTTGGGCAGGTTGGGCTCGCTGAGCCCGCCGCCGCCGCCGCCGAACAGGTTGCCGATGCCGCTCTGGCGCTCCGCCGCCTCGGCCCTGGCGTAGCGGATCAGCGTCTCCAGCGCGCCGTGAACGCGGGCGCGGTTGGCGTCGATGCCGTCGAAGGCGCCGGCGCAGGTCAGGTTCTCCAACTGGCGCTTGTTGATGGTCTCCAGGTCCAGGCGGCGGGCGAAGTCGAACAGGCTGCGGAACGGGCCGTTCTTCCGGCGCTCATCCACCACTGCCTTCATGGCCTGAAGGCCCACGCCCTTGACCGCGGCCAGGGCGTAGCGGATGGCCTTGGTGCCGTCGGGCAGCACCTCCACCCCGAAGATGGAATCGGACCGGTTGATGTCCGGCGTCAGCAGACGGATGCCCAGCCGGCTCAACTCCTGCCGGAAGACGTTCAGCTTGTCCGTGTTGCCCAGGTCCAGCGTCATCGACGCGGCCATGAACTCCACGGGGTAGTTGGCCTTGAGATAGGCGGTGTGATAGGCGACCAGGGCGTAGGCGGCAGCGTGGCTCTTGTTGAAGCCGTAGCCCGCGAACTTCATGACCTGGTCGAAGATCAGGCTGGCCTGGCCGGCGTCGACGCCGCGCCCTTCGGCCCCCTTGCAGAAAATGGCGCGCTGGGCGTCCATCTCCTCCTTGATCTTCTTGCCCATGGCGCGGCGCAGCAGATCGGCGCCGCCCAGCGTGTAGCCGGACAGCACCTGCGCGATCTGCATCACCTGTTCCTGGTAGATCATGATCCCGAAGGTTTCCTTAAGGATTCCCTCCAGGGACGGGTGCATGTAGTCGGGGGGCTCGTCACCGTTCTTGACCCGGATGTACTTGGGGATGTTGTCCATCGGGCCGGGACGGTAGAGCGACACCAGGGCGATGATGTCCTCCAGCCGGTTGGGCTTGAGGCGGCGCAGGACGTCACGCATGCCCGAACTTTCGAGCTGGAACACGCCGGTCGATTCCGCCCGGCCCAGCATCTGGTAGCTCTTCTCGTCGTCCAGGGATACCCGCGACAGGTCGGGCTTCTCCGGGATCAGGTTGACCGCGGTCTGCAGAACCGTCAGCGTCTTCAGGCCGAGGAAGTCGAACTTCACCAGCCCGGCCTGCTCCACGAACTTCATGTTGAACTGGGTGACCGGCATGTCGGAGCGCGGGTCGCGGTAGAGCGGCACCAGCTCGTCCAGGCGCCGGTCGCCGATCACCACGCCGGCGGCGTGGGTCGAGGCATGGCGGTAGAGGCCTTCCAGCTTCAGCGCGATGTCCACCAGGCGGGCCACCGTCTCGTCGCCGTCGCGGGCCTGGCGCAGCGGCTCCTCGCTGTCCAGCGCCTGCTGCAGGGTGACCGGGTTGGCCGGGTTGTTGGGCACCATCTTGCAGATCTTGTCGACCTGCCCGTAGGGCATTTGCAGCACGCGCCCGACGTCGCGCAGCACGGCGCGCGCCTGCAGCTTACCGAAGGTGATGATCTGGGCGACGCGGTCGTAGCCGTACTTGTCCTGGACGTAGCGGATCACCTCTTCGCGGCGGTCCTGGCAGAAGTCGATGTCGAAGTCGGGCATCGACACGCGCTCGGGGTTCAGGAACCGCTCGAACAGCAGACCGAAGCGCAGCGGGTCCAGGTCGGTGATGGTCAGCGCCCAGGCGACGACCGAGCCGGCCCCCGACCCGCGCCCCGGCCCCACGGGGATGCCCTGCGCCTTGGCCCACTTGATGAAGTCCGACACGATCAGGAAGTAGCCGGGGAACTTCATGGAGACGATGACGTCCAGCTCGAACTCCAGCCGGTCGCCGTACTCCTTGCGCACCTCGGCGCGGCGCGCCTCGTCCATGTCGGGGGTGAAGACGACGGTCTCCAGGCGCATCTCCAGCCCGGCGCGGGACTGGGCGCGCAGTTCGTCGTCCTCGCTGCGGCCCGCCTCGGTGGGGAAGGCCGGCAGGATCGGCTTGATGGGCTTCAGCAGGAAGGAGCAGCGCCGGGCGATGACCAGCGTGTTGTCCACCGCCTCCGGCAGGTCGGCGAACAGCTCGCGCATCTCCGCCGCCGACTTGAAGCGGTGGTCGGGCGTGAGGCGGCGCCGCTCCTCCTGGCTGATGTAGGCGCCCTCGGCGATGCACAGCAGGGCGTCGTGCGCCTCGTACATGTCGGCGGTGGCGAAATAGCAGTCGTTGGTGGCGACCAGCGGCAGGTCGTGGGCATAGGCCAGATCGACCAGCGCCGGTTCGATGGCGTCCTCGATGGCGGTGAAGCGGCCGCCGTGGCGCTGGAGTTCCACATAGAGGCGGCCGGGGAACAGGGCTTTCAGCCGCTCCAGCACCTCCAGGGCATGGGCTCCCTGCCCTTCGCCCAGCAGCCGGCCCACCGTCCCCTGCGGCCCGCCGGTCAGCGCGATCAGGCCGGCGGTGTGCCCCTCCAGCGCGTCCAGGGGCACCTGCGGCCCGGCCATGGGGTCGGATTCCAGGAAGGCCCTGGACACCAGCTTCATCAGGTTGCGGTAGCCTTCCGCGGTCTGGCAGAGCAGGACGAGCTGGTCGGGCTGTGTCGCCGCCTTGCCCGGCAGGCCGGGCCGGACCGCCGCCGGCGCCACCCGGGTGATGCCCAGCACGGTGCCGATGATCGGCTGCACGCCGGCGTCCGACGCGGCCAGGGCGAACTCCAGCGCGCCGAACAGGTTGCCGGTGTCGGTGACGGCCACCGCCGGCATCCCCTGCTTCTGGCAGAGCTTCACCAGTTCCTTGACCTTGATGGCGCCCTCCGACAGGGAATAGGCGGAGTGCACGCGCAGGTGGATGAAATCGGCGTGGGGCATGATGTCTGCGTTCGGCGGCGGGAGCCCTATAGGTGGCCCGGGAGGCGCCCCCCGATCAAGCCGGACCTTCGGCAAGCCGCCGTCAGGGCGAGGAGCGCCGGTGCGGGCGCAGGGGCACCGGGCCGGTGCCCTCGCCGCCGCGGGTGGTGTCGGCCAGCAGCACCTTCAGCGGCACGCCGAGGATCTCCTGCTGGTTGGCCTCGGCCGCCTCCAGAAGCTGGGCGGTGCGTTCCTGCCAGGGCAGTTCCAGGCCGCCGAGCCCGCGGACCGAACCGCGCAGGCCGATCCCCAGCGCCTTCATCAGGTCGTACAGCGTCGACTCGCCGAGATCGCGGGTCACCACCCACGACTCGCGCGTGGTGTGGGCGGCCCAGTGGGCGTCGCGAAGCTGCTCCAGGATGCCGTCGATCAGCACCGCGCCCACCGGTACCCGCTGCACCAGCGTGCGCCGGCGCAGGCCCACACCCAGGCGGCTGGCGTCCATCAGTTCGTGCAGCACCGCCAGCGCCAGCGCCAGGCGCTGGGCCGGCAGCAGCCCCTCCGGCCCGTGGCGGGTGATCCGGCCGGCCCGCCATTCCGGCAGGGCGGCGGTGACCACCGCGCCGAACAGCACCGTCGACCAGGCGATGTACAGCCAGAACAGGAAGATGGGGATGGTCGACATGGCGCCGTAGATCGTCTGGTACGCCGGGTAGGTCCGCAGGTACCAGCCGAATCCGGCCTTGGACAGTTCCAGCAGCAGCGACCCCACGGCCCCGCCACAGGCGGCGTCCAGCCAGCTCACCGGCCGGTTGGGAATGGCCAGATAGAGGAAGGTGCAGCCCGCCATCTGGAGCACGTAAGGCAGGATCGCCCCGAAGCCGACCAGGGGATAGGCGAAGTCCTCCAGATGCGCGACCTGGAGCGTCGTCCAAAGGGTGCTGGACAGGGACAGGCTGGCCCCGAAGAACAGCGGCGCCAGCGTCAGGATGGCCCAGAAGGACAGGATGCGGGTGACCATCGAGCGCGGTTCATAGATGCGCCAGATCGCGGCGAACGACCCCTCGATGGTCCACATCAGCAAGATCGCCGAGAACGCCAGGCCGATCACGCCGAACACCGTCATCTGCCCGGCATTGGCCATGAAATGGCCGAGGTACTCCAGGATGGCGTCGCCGATCTCCGGCACCATGTTGCGGAAGATCACCTCCTGCACGCGCGTTTGCAGCGCCCCGAAGGCGGGGAACGCCGTGAAGATGGCGAACCCGATGGTCATCAGCGGCACGATGGCCAGCAGCGTCGTGTAGGTCAGCGACGCCGCGGTCTGGAAACAGTTGTCGTTGTAGAAGCGCATGGCGGAGTGGGCGGTGAAGGCACTCACCTCGCTCACCGCGGACCGCGCCCGCCGCCAGGCTCCGACAACGCCCTTCAGGGCCGGCATGGGGACCTCCCGCTCCGGTTTGACCGGGCACGTCTTTGGTGTAGGATGCGCCCCACTTTTTTCATGTCCCGAAGAACACTATGGATAACGAGGTCCGGATGTCCAACCCGAAGCCGCTGATGGAAGGCAAGCGCGGCCTGATCATGGGCGTGGCCAACGATCGGTCGATCGCCTGGGGCATCGCCACCGCGCTGGCGCAGCACGGTGCCGAGCTTGCCTTCACCTACCAGGGCGACGCGCTCGCCAAGCGCGTGCGGCCGCTGGCGGATTCGGTCGGCGCGCGCCTCGTGGTGCCCTGCGACGTCAGCGACGAGGCGAGCATCGACGCTGCGTTCGCGGCGATCGAGGCGGAATGGGGCAAGATCGACTTCGTGGTCCATGCCATTGCCTTTTCCGACAAGAACGAGCTGGACGGCAAGTACCTCAACACATCGCGCGACAATTTCCTCCGCACGATGGACATCTCCTGCTACTCGTTCACCGCGGTGGCCCGGCGCGCCGTGCCGCTGATGCGGGAGGGCGGCAGCCTGCTGACCCTATCCTATTATGGCGCGGAGCGCGTCATGCCCCACTACAATGTGATGGGCGTGGCCAAGGCGGCGCTGGAGGCCAGCGTGCGCTACCTGGCCGTCGACCTGGGCGGCGACAACATCCGCGTCAACGCCATCTCCGCCGGCCCCATCAAGACCCTGGCGGCCAGCGGCATCGGCGATTTCCGCTACATTCTGAAGTGGAATGAGCTGAACGCCCCGCTGAAGCGCAACGTCACCATCGGCGAAGTCGGCAACGCCGGCCTGTTCCTGCTGAGCGATCTCGGCACCGGCGTCACCGGCGAGGTGATGCACGTGGACAGCGGCTATCACACCGTCGGCATGGTGGCGGTGGACGCCGCCCCGCAGGTGGCCCAGCTCCTCAACGGCCTGAGCGGCGGCGCCAAGGCGGATTGATCGTTCCGCCCCTCCCCCGCCGGCAGCGGGGGAGGGTGCGGGACCCGGCGACGTTCGAAGGGAATCCATCATGGCCGGCAACAGCTTCGGCACCGCCTTCCGTTTCACCACCTGGGGCGAGAGCCACGGGCCGGCCATCGGCGTCGTGGTGGACGGCTGCCCGTCGCTGCTGGACCTGAGCGAGGAGGACATCCAGCCCTGGCTGGACAAGCGGCGGCCCGGCCAGTCGCGCTACACCACCCAGCGTCAGGAGCCCGACCGGGTCCGCATCCTGTCGGGCGTGTTCGAGGGCAAAACGACGGGCACGCCGCTGTCGCTGATGATCGAGAACACCGACCAGCGCTCCAAGGACTACGGCGACATCGTCGGCAAGTTCCGGCCGGGCCACGCGGACTACGCGTACGAGCGCAAGTACGGCATCCGCGATCACCGCGGCGGCGGCCGCTCCTCGGCGCGCGAGACCGCATGCCGGGTCGCCGCCGGCGCCGTTGCGCGCAAGGTGCTGGGCGACACCATCACGGTCCGCGGCGCGCTGGTGCAGATCGGCCCCCACGCGGTGGACCGCTCCCGCTGGGACTGGGACGCGGTGCACGCCAACCCCTTCTTCTGCCCCGACCCGGAAGCGGCCGCGCGGTGGGCCGACTACCTCGACGGCATCCGCAAGGCCGGATCGTCGGTGGGTGCGGTGGTGGAGGTGGTGGCGTCCGGGGTGCCGGCCGGCCTGGGCGAACCGCTGTACGACAAGCTGGACGGCGACCTCGCACGGGCGATGATGACCATCAACGCCGTCAAGGGCGTGGAGATCGGCGACGGATTCGCCGCCGCCGCCCTGACCGGCGAGGAGAATGCCGACGAGATGCGCCGGGGGCCCGACGGCCGGCCGCTGTTCCTGGCCAATCACGCCGGCGGCATCCTCGGCGGCATCTCCACCGGGCAGGACGTGGTGGTGCGTTTCGCCGTGAAGCCCACCAGCTCCATCCTGGTGCCGCGCCGCACCATCGACCGGGACGGCAACGACACGGAGATCGTCACCAGGGGCCGCCACGACCCCTGCGTCGGCATCCGCGCCGTGCCGGTCGGCGAGGCGATGATGGCCTGCGTGCTGGCCGATCACCTGCTGCGGCAGCGCGCCTACACCGTACGTTGAACGACCGGCCGGCGGCGGCCGGCCGATTCGTTGCTCCCGGCACCCGCATTGGGGTATCGTCCGGTCGCGTACGAGGACAGCGGGACGGACGGACATGACGCGACGCCGACGCTCGGGAGCCCTTGCCGGCGGCCTGTTGACGGCGCTGGCCGCGGCCGGCTTCGCCGGCACCGTGTCCGCCGGTGACCCCGCGGCGAGCAGCGCCACCCTCCTGTCCAGGATGGCCGCGGCGCCGGCGTTCCGGGAATACGCGGAAACCCATCAGAACTGGAAACTCTACTGCCAGGTGTGGAGCGAGCCGCGCCGGGTGGAGTGCGAACTGGGCACACGCCGCGCCTCCGGTCCGCGCAAGGCGTCGCGCCTGGTGTGGCTGCGCTCCAGCGAACGCTGGATGGAAGGGCTGCGATTCCGCCTGGAGGACCAGTCGATCGACATCGACAAGGGCGTACGCCTGTGGGTCGACCAATCGCTGTTCCGCCCCGAATTCCCCTGCACCCGCTTTCCCTACGAACCCGGCACCTGCGCCGTCAGCGACCGGGCGGTCAACGACCGTCTGGTGGAGCGCATGCGCAGCGCCGACAAGGTCTCGGCGGTGGGCCTGTCGCCGGCCGGTGAGAAGGTAGAAATCTTCTTCTATCTCAAAGGTTTCCGGGCCGCTCTGGAGCGCATGGAGGAACTGCGCCGGCAGGCCGGCGTCGACGCCTGGATGTAGCGGCGCCCGCCCGATGGTGGGGCTTGCGCCGGCCGCCGGTGCCGCTACCCTGGGCGCCCGATCCCGGAGGACACCCACCATGCCGCAACCCGATCACATCATGGCCCTGCCCGTTCCCGATCCGGAAACGCTGGACGAGGACCTGCAGGCCTATTTCGCCAAATGCACGGAGAAGCTGGGGTTCGTCCCCAATGTCCTGCGCGCCTACGCCGCCCGCCCGAAGAAGCTGCGCACCTTCGCCGCCTTCTACAACGAACTGATGCTGGGCGAGAGCGGCCTGAGCAAGCTGGAGCGGGAGATGATCGCGGTCGTCGTCTCCTCGGCCAACCATTGCTATTACTGCCTGGTGGCCCACGGGCAGGCTGTGCGCAAGCTGTCGGGCGATCCCGAACTGGGCGAGATGCTGGCCGCCAATTACCGGGTGGCGCCGCTGGAGCCGCGCCACCGCGCCATGCTCGACTTCGCCTGGAAGCTGACGACGCAGCCCATGGCCATCGGCGAGGCGGACCGCCGGGCCCTGCGCGACGCCGGCTTCACGGCGGAGGAGATCTTCGACATCGCCGATGTCGCCGGCTTCTACAACATGTCGAACCGCGTCGCCTCCGCGGTGGACATGATCCCCAACCGCGAGTACCACGCTCTGGACCGCTGACCGCCCGCCCTGCCCCGCAACCGCCGGAGACCCGCCGGGATGATCACCTTCATCGTGCGTCTGTTCGCCCTGGTCGGTTTCCTGGTGATCGCCGGGATCGCGGTACTGGTGTACGTGCTGCTGAACCGCGGCGCGCCCGCCCTGCCCGACACCGTGGTGCTGGAGTTGAACCTCGACCGGCCGCTGGCCGACGCGCCGCCGACGGGATCGCTGGCCTTCCTGGAGGAGAGCACGACCCTGCGCGACGTGCTGGCGACGCTGGAGCGGGCGCGCACGGATCCCCGCGTGAAGGGCCTGGTCGCCCGCATGGGCAGCGACGACCTCGGCTTTGCGCAGGTGCAGGAACTGCGCACCGCCGTGCAGCGCTTCCGGGAGAGCGGGCGCTTCGCGTACGCCTTCGCCACCAGCTTCGGCGGCGGCGGGCCGGGCAACCGCGCCTATCTGCTGGCGACCGCTTTCGACGAGGTGTGGCTGCAACCGCTCGGCGTCGTCGGGCTGACCGGCCTGTCGGCCGAGGTGCCCTTCGCCGGCAAGGCGCTGGAGGATCTGGGCATCCGGCCCCAGGTGGTGCAGCGCGAGGCGTACAAGACCCTGGCCGAGAGCTTCACCCGCACCGACTTCTCCCCCGCCCACCGGGAGATGATGGAAAGCTTGGTCGCCGACCTGTCGGGGCAGCTCGTGTCCGGCGTCGCTGAGGGCCGCGGTCTGGCACCGGACATGGTGCGGGCGCTGATCGACCGCGCGCCCCTGCTGGACGCGGAGGCGCTGGACAACGGCCTGGTCGACCGGCTGGGCTACCGGGACGAGGCGATGGCGGCGGCGCTGGCTCAGGCCGGACCGGGTGCGCACCCGGTGGAGGTGCCCGATTACCGCGACTCCGCCGGCGACGCCCACGAACAGGGGCCGACGGTGGCGCTGATCCATGTGCAGGGCACCATCGTCGACGGCCGCAGCGAGGTCGACCCGCTGATGGGCAGCCTGACCGCCGGATCGGAAACCGTGGTGAAGGCGTTCGAGGATGCGCTGGAAGACCCGGACGTGGTGGCCATCGTGCTGCGCGTCGACAGCGGTGGCGGCTCGGTCACCGCGTCGGAGGCGATCCGGCGCGCCGTGGTCAACGCCCGCACCACGGGCGGGCGCCCGGTGATCGTGTCCATGGGCGACGCCGCCGCGTCCGGCGGCTATTGGGTCGCCATGGACGCCGACCGCATCGTCACCGGCCCGGCGACGCTCACCGGCTCCATCGGCGTCGTCGCGGGCAAGCCGGTGGCGGAGGAACTGTCGCGCCGCATCGGCGTGTCCTGGGGGGTGGTGCAATCCGGCCGCAACGCCGGCATGTGGTCGCCCGTGCGCCCGTTCGACGACAGCGGGCTGGAACGGCTGAACGCGCTGGTCGACCGCTCCTACACCACGTTCCTCGAGCGGGTGGCCGCGGCACGCCGCATGACGCCGGAGGCGGTGCGGGCCGCGGCGCAGGGGCGGGTGTGGACCGGCGCGGAGGCCGCCGCCCTGGGTCTGGTCGACGAGTTGGGCGGGCTGGAGCAGGCGCTGATCCGCGCCCGCGAGGCGGCCGGGCTGGCCGCCGACGCGGCGATCACCGTGGCCGTCTTCCCCCGTCCCAAGTCTCCTCTGGAACGGGCCATGGACTTCGTCTCCGGCCGCGGCGAGATCGTGGAGAGCGGTGCCGCCCTGGCCGCTCTGCGCGACGCCCTGCCCCTGGCAACCCACCTGCGCCCGCTGGTGGAAGCGTCCCGCCCCGGCGTCCTGGCCGTGATGCCCCCCACCGGCCTGCTGCCGCCGCGCTAGATGGCAAGAACAAAGCCATGGAGCCACAGGCGTTCGCCAGAGCAACATGCATTTTATGTGAAATGCATGTTGCTCTGGCATTTTGGGAAGCGATCGGACTCACGCGTCAAATCGGTTCCGATTTAACCCGATCCGATCTAACGACGCCTGTGGCTCCCGGGACGCGGATCACTCGGTGATGACCACCCTGCCCATCGGGCTCTTTTCCAGTTCCTTCAGGCGCAGGATGAAGGCATCCGGATCGGACAGCGACGTAGCCAGTTCGGCAACCTTCTTTGCCTTGTACTCCGCCGCCCTGGTCTTCGCCGCGTCGGAGTACTGATAGCCGTCTTTTTCACTGTAACTGACGTCGCCCATCTCGATCTTGGTTCCGTCGTACTTGTCTTCCAGGCCGCAGATGGTGATGACCTGGACGTCACCGGAAACGTAACGGTTGTAAGAGCGGACGACGGTCGGAAACTCGACCTTGTTCTCCCGATCGGTCTTGATGAGCGGCCAGGTTTTCTCGATGTGGGCTGCATATTTCCGCACGGCGGCGGGAATGCTGTCCGTGACGTAGCCCGATTTGGTCGGGTCGAACAGGCCCGACACCGGGTCGCGCGGGCCGGTGGGATCGACCATCGCCATTTCCTGGTACAGCGCCAGCTTCTGGGTCACGCCCAGCATGAACACCGGCAGGGCTGCCTTGGCAACGTCCTCACGCATGAGGTATTCGATGCCGCCGTTCTGCGACTGGATGTCCTCATACCCCTTCAGGAGGTCGAACAGGAGCTTGCGATTGTCGAGTTTCTGCACCTGCGGGTCGGTGTCCGCCGCCCCGGTCAGCCCCATGAATTCCTTTCTCTTCGCGATATACTCGACCGCGATGTTGGTGTTCACCTGGCTGATGGCGCTGGATATCTGATCGACCGTATTCTGGCGGACCGTCTGCTCGACGATCTTCTGGAACATCTCCTCCAGATCTTTGAGGTAATCCTCATCATCGGACGAGAAGATCAGGTCGACGACCCCGCCGAGAATTGCGCCGAGGATGCCGCCGGCGATGCCGCCCGCCAGGGTCGACAGCCCAGACACCAGATACCCCGCCAGCTTCGCCTCAAGCTGCTGCTTGACCAGTTCCTCCACCATGGAGGAGGCCGCGTCGGTGGCGACGCTGACCCATTCGCTGTCGGCGCGCAGCAGCGGCGGCTGCGCCGGCACCGCGGCGAAGACCGGCGTGGTGACCACCCGGCCACCGGCGGTGACCCGCACCCCCGGAAGGAGAAAGTACGTGTCGGCAAGACCGGTGCGCTGGACGTACACCGCCGTTCCCGCGGGATGGTCACCGACGTCGGCGGTCAGGAGGCTGAAGTGGGCGCTTTCCAGGGTCTCGCCGTCCGTCAGCAGGTTGTAACCCGACAGCGTGCCGAGGGCGCACCCCTTGCGGATGCCCAGCACGGTGCGCGCCGCGGCGGTGTAGCTGTCCTCCAGAGCCGGATCGGCGAGGGGCAGCGTGTCCCCGCCGTCGGCGATGAAGCGATCGTGCCACTCCTCTTGCGGCGCACCGTCCCCCACGATGCGCGCCAGCTTGGCACGCCGGTAATCCTCCTCCGAACCGGGACCGCGGTAGCGCCCGATCCGAATGGAAACCGAAACCCTGCAATTCGACGTCATGTCTGGCCCCCGCTCCATTTCCGGCTGCACCACGCCATACCGGACGCTTCGGGCCTATAACAGACAACATGCGGGCGTCTACAGGATCGTATCCGTACGTCCGAATTAAACCATAGAGTGTCTTTCGTTAATGATGATCAACCGGATTGCGTGATTCAGAGTGTCCGCCGGAACAGGCCGGGATAGGTGACGACGAGGCCCTGTCCGTCCACGTCGATGTCGGCGGCGAAATCGCTTCCGAGGGACTCGAAGCGGTAGCGGGCGTCGGTGTCAGGGCGGGTGTAGCGCTGCCGCGCGCACTCCACACTCAGGTCGGGGACGTGAACGTAGGCCACGGCGATCTCGGTGCCCGCCCCGGCGGCCAGGTCGAGACGGCGGATGGGCAACGTGTTGGTGAAGGGGCTCACCGACAGATCGACGTCGATCGCGCCGGCCAGTCCCGGCAGGGGCTCACCCGCGGCGGTGGCCCAGGATCCGGCACCGTCGGCGACCAGCACCAGACCGCACCCCGCACCGACGACGTCCACCGACAGGGACCGCACCCGCCAACCACCGTCGCAGGTCAGCCGGTACCGGGCGGCGAAGGGCAGACCGTCGTCGGTGGCGCCGACGACCACCCCGTCGGCCGTGACCGCGTCGGCGGTGACGTTCAGCTCCAGGTGTTCCAGCCCTTCGCCCGACCATGGACCCCAGCGTGCAACGATCATCTCCATCTCCCTGTGCGCGTCTATCCTTCCCGCACCGCGCCGATCAGGAATTCCGTGTTCCCCTCCGGCCCCTTGATGGGGCTCTCCTCGACGCCCAGCACGCGCCAGCCCGGCAAGCCGGCCAGCCAGGCGCGGATGCGCTCGCACACCTCGGCGTGCAGGGCGGGGTCGCGGACGACACCCCCCTTGCCGACGCGGCCCTTGCCCACCTCGAACTGCGGCTTGATCAGGGCGACCAGGCGTGCCCCCGGCACGGTGAGGGCGAGAGCGGCCGGCAGCACCACCTCCAACCCGATGAAGCTGGCGTCGCACACCACCAGGTCGACGGGATCGGGGATCTCGGCGCGGGTCAGGCGGCGGGCGTTGGTCTTTTCCAGCACCACCACCCGCGGGTCCCCGCGCAGCTTCCAGGCGAGTTGCCCGTGCCCCACGTCGACGGCGTAGACACGCGCCGCGCCGCGGCTCAGCAGCACGTCGGTGAAACCACCGGTCGATGCGCCCACGTCCACCGCCGTCAGGCCGGCAGGGTCGATGGCGAAGCTGTCCAGCCCCTTGACCAGCTTCAGCCCGCCGCGCGACACCCAGGGATGATCCTGTCCCTTGACCGACAGGGGCGCCTCTTCGGCGATCTGATCGCCCGCCTTGTCGATGCGCCGCGTGTCGGAATAGACCAGCCCCGCAAGGATCAACGCCTGCGCCCTGGCCCGGCTTTCCGCGAGGCCCCGTTCCACCAGCGCCACATCGACCCGTACCCGTGCCATCCCCGCACCCTCGCCCTGCTCCGTCCCGCCCCCAGGAGTGCCCCGGATCGGGGGCACGGGGCAAGCGGAAGCGGTCAGAGGGTCGGCAGATCGAGGACGAAGCGCGCGCCGGAGCCGGTCGGCTCGGTGTGCAGCTTGCCTCGGAGCTGGCCGGAAAAGGCCCGCACCACCTTCATGCCGAGTCCATCGGCCCGCGCCACGTCGAAGCCGGCGGGAAGCCCGCGGCCGCGGTCGGTGACGGTGAGACGATAGCCGCCTTCCGGCAGCGCCCGGAAGGTGACCACGACATCGCCGGGTTCCCCCGGCCCGTAGGCGTACTTCAGGGCGTTGGTCACCAGTTCGTTGACGATGAGGGCCAGGGGGACGACGCAGTCCGCCGGCAGTTCGGCGTCTTCGGCGTCGACCAGAACGGTGCGGCCCTGCCCGCCCCCCACCGGGCCGGCTGCCAGTTCGGTGCACAGGTCGCGCAGATAGCCGGCGATCGATAGCACGCGGAACCGGCTGCCGGCGTGCAGCCGATGGTGGACCTGCGCCACCGCGCCGACGCGCCCGCAGGCGTCCTGGAACTGCGCCCGCACACCGGGGTCCTTGTTGGTCAGGCCCTGCAGCGTCAGCAGGCTGGACACCAACTGCAAGCTGTTCTTGACCCGGTGGTTGACCTCCTTCAGCAGGCTGTCCTTCTCCTGCAACGCCTCCGCCAGGGCCGACTCCGACTGCCGGCGCCGCGTGATGTCGACGGCCAGCCCGACGGCGCCGATCACCGTGCCGTCGTCCCGGCGCATCGGTTCCACGCGGGTCTCGAACACGCATCCGTGCCGATCGATCTCGAAGCGGACGCTTTCACCGCCCAGAGCCCGGCGGACCGCCGCGATCGGCGGGAAGGAATCGTCGGTGGTCTCGAACCGCTCGAACAGGGTTCGGCCGATCAGGGCCGCAGGATCGAGGTCGAGCATCCCCAGCCCTCCACCCCGCACCGCGGTGATCCGCAGGTCACAGTCCACCGACCACAGGATGGCGGGCATGGCATCCACCAGAGCGTCCGCCGCCGGTCGGCGATGATTGATGCACTCCTCATCGACCTTTTCACATTCCACCCGTATCGCCGACATGATGGCCCGATCCTGTACTTTCCAACCGGGAAGAAGCTTGCTTGAACAAAGTAATCGACTCGTCCCCGTCCATCCACCGAAACCGGCCTTTCGACCGGCCACCAATTCGGTCTATGCTCTTGGATACTTGTTGGGATTACAGATAAAAAAAAGAGCCGCCTCCCCCTTCGGAAGGCGGCCCCATGGCAGCGTTCGGCGTAAGCCGTTTTCCTCAGGCGCGGGCGGCGGCGGTCTCCATACCCAGCGCGGTCAGGGCGGTGGCCACGATGTGGCGGGCGGACAGGCCGGCCGTCTCGTACTGGCGGGCCGGGGAGTCATGATCCAGAAAGCGATCGGGCAGCACCATCGGCCGCACCTTCAGCCCGTGGTCGAGCAGGCCGGCGGTGGCCAGATGGTGCAACACGAAGCTGCCGAACCCGCCGACCGAGCCCTCCTCGATGGTGATCAGCACCTCGTGGTTCAGGGCCAGGCGGCGCACCAGATCCTCGTCCAGCGGTTTGGCGAAGCGGGCGTCGGCCACGGTGGTGGACAGGCCGCGCGCCGCCAGGTCCTGGGCCGCGCGACGGGCCTCCTCCAGGCGGGCGCCGTAGCTGAGGATGGCGACCTTGGTGCCCTCCTGCACGATGCGGCCCTTGCCCAGCGGCAGCACGGTGCCGCGCTCCGGCAGGGACATGCCGACGCCTTCGCCGCGGGGGTAGCGCAGGGCCGACGCGCGGTCGTCGATGGCCGCCTGGGTGGCGACCATGTGCATCAGGTCCTCTTCGTCGGCGGCGGCCATCAGCACGATGTCGGGCAGGCAGCCCAGATAGGCGACGTCGAAGGACCCGGCGTGGGTCGCTCCGTCGGCGCCCACCAGGCCCGCGCGGTCCAGCGCGAAGCGCACCGGCAGGTGCTGGAGCACCACGTCGTGCACCACCTGATCGTAGGCCCGCTGGAGGAAGGTGGAATAGATGGCACAGAAGGGCTTGAACCCCTCGGTCGCCAGGCCGGCGGCGAATGTCACGGCGTGCTGCTCGGCAATGCCCACATCGAAGCAGCGGTCGGGGAACCGCCGGGCGAACAGGTCCAGACCGGTCCCCGACGGCATGGCCGCGTTGATCGCCACCACCCGCTCGTCGGCCTCCGCCTCGCGGATCAGGGCGTCGGCGAAGACGCGGGTGTAGGTGGGGGCGTTGGACTTGGCCTTGGTCTGGGTCCCGGTGATGACGTCGAAGCGGGCCACGGCGTGCAGCTTGTCGGCCGACGCCTCCGCCGGCGGGTAACCGTGGCCCTTGCGGGTGACCACGTGCACCAGCACGGGCTTCGCGTCTTCGGCGTCGCGCACGTTCTGGAGCACCGGCAGCAGGTGGTCCAGATTGTGCCCGTCGATGGGACCGACGTAGTAGAACCCCAGCTCCTCGAACAGGGTGCCGCCGGTGACCAGGCCGCGGGCGTACTCCTCCGCCTTGCGGGCGGCGTCGCGCAGGGGGCGCGGCAACTGTTCGGCGATGTCCTTGGCGAGGTGACGCAGCGACAGGTAGGGCTTGGACGAGATCAGCCGCGACAGGTAGGCGCTCATGGCCCCCACCGGCGGGGCGATGGACATGTCGTTGTCGTTGAGGACGACGATCAGCTTGCTGTCGGTGGACCCTGCGTTGTTCATGGCCTCATAGGCCATGCCGGCGCTCATGGCGCCGTCGCCGATGACGCAGACCACGTGGTTGGAGCCGCCCTTCAGGTCGCGGGCCACCGCCATGCCCAGCCCGGCCGAGATGGAGGTGGAGCTGTGGCCGGCGCCGAAGGGGTCGTAGACACTCTCCGTCCGCTTGGTGAAGCCGGACAGCCCGCCGCCCTGGCGCAGGGTGCGGATGCGGTCGCGCCGCCCGGTGAGGATCTTGTGCGGGTAGCACTGGTGCCCGACGTCCCAGATCAGCCGGTCGGCGGGCGTTTCGAAGACATAGTGCAACGCCACCGTCAGCTCCACCACGCCGAGCCCGGCGCCGAGATGGCCGCCGGTGACGGATACGGCGTCGATGGTCTCGGTCCGCAGCTCGTCGGCCACCTGGCGGAGCTGGTCGGGCCGCAGGCCGCGGAGGTCGGCCGGCACGCGCACCCGGTCGAGAAGCGGAGTCTTGCTGGTGGATGTCACGTCTCAGCGTCCTTCCTTCACACGCGCCGCTCAACCACGAACGCCGCCACGGCCGCAAGCATGTCGGCGCGACCGTCGAAGATGTCCAGATGCGCCACGCACTGGCGGGCCAGCATCTCGGCCTGGGCGCGGGCGCGCTGGCGGCCGAGGATAGAGACGAAGGTGGCCTTGCCCGCGGCGGCGTCCCGCCCGACGGTCTTGCCCGTCTCGGCCTCCGACCCCTCGACGTCCAGAAGGTCGTCGACGATCTGGAACGCCAGCCCCAGGTCGTGGGCGTAGGCACGCAGCGCCTGATGCTGCGGCGCCCCGGCCTTGCCGAGAATGGCACCGGCCTCGCATGCAAACGCGATCATGTCACCCGTCTTCATGCGCTGCAAACGGGTGATCGTGCCGATGTCGAAGGTTTCGTGCTCGGCGATGAGGTCCAGCATCTGGCCGCCGACCATGCCGTGCCCGCCCGCTGCCTTCGCCAGCGCCGCCACGAGCTGGCAGCGCACCTTGGGGTCCTCGTGGGTGGCCGGGTCGGCCAGCACCTCGAAGGCCAGGGTCAGCAGGGCGTCGCCGGCCAGGATGGCGGTCGCCTCGTCGAACTGCCGGTGCACCGTCGGTCGGCCGCGGCGCAGCGCGCCGTCGTCCATGGCCGGCAGGTCGTCGTGGATCAGCGAGTAGCAGTGGACGAACTCCACCGCCACGGCGGTGCGCAGCGCGCACTCCAGGTTGACGCCGAACAGGCGGGCGGCCGACAGCACCAGGAAGGGGCGCAGCCGCTTGCCGCCGCCCAGGCAGCCGTAGCGCATCGCCTCGAACAGCCGGGCCTCGGCAAGGTCGGTGGAGGGGATGAGGGCGTTGATGGCCTGCTCGACCATCTCGGCGGACTCCGCCATGGCGGACTTCAGCGCGTCGTTCACGTCAGTCGATCCGGGCCGGTTCGGTGGTGATGCCGCCATCGGCGGTGATGGTGATGCGGTCGACCTTGGCCCGGGCCTCCCGCAGCTTGGCCTCGCAGTGGCACTTGAGGGCCGTGCCGCGCTCGTACGAGGCGATGGCGTCGTCCAGCTTGCCGCGCCCCTCCTCCAGTTGGCGAACGATGCGCTCCAGCTCCGCCAGCGCATCCTCGAAGCTCATGGCGGCGATGTCGGGCGGCAGGGGCGAGGCAGGGGTATTCGGTGAATCGGACATTATGAATCCGTGGTGTGATACGGCCGGAAAACGATCATTTCCATCTCCTTCCGGCCGTGAAACCCGACAGATCAATGCCGCAGCATTGATCGAGAGGGTCACGCCGGCGCCATCGGGGTGATGCCGCCGGCGTGACCCGTCCCCGAAAGTAGGGCCGTCCCGGGGTCGGGTGCAAGCGCCGACGGCATGCCTATGTCGGCATGCCGCCATCCCGGGACGTTGGGGGTACCAACTCAGGCTGCCATCAGTTCGCGCACATGGGCGGCACAGGCCGAGGCCAGAGCGCGCAGGTTGTACCCTCCCTCCAGCACCGACACGATGCGCGCGCCGCAGTGGGTGCGCGCCAGATCCCCCAGCTTGCGGGTGGCCCAGACGAAATCGTCGTCGGTCAGGTGCAGGCCGGCCAGCGGATCGCGCGAATGGGCGTCGAAGCCGGCGGAGATCATGATCAGGTCGGGCTTGAAATGGTCGATCGCCGGCAGGATGGTGTGGGTCATGGCGTGGCGGAACTCCGGGCTGCCGGCCATGGCGGGCAGCGTGGCGTTCACGCAGTTGCCGTATTCCCCCTTCTCCGCCGGATCACCCGTGCCGGGATAGAGCGGCGACTGGTGGGTCGAGCAATAGAGCATGTCCGGGTCGGACTGGAAGATGTCCTGGGTACCGTTGCCGTGGTGGACGTCGAAGTCCATCACCGCCACCCGTTGCAGCCCGTGCACCGCGCGGGCGTGATAGGCACCCACCGCCACGTTGTTGAACAGACAGAAGCCCATGGCACGCGCCCGTTCGGCGTGGTGCCCCGGCGGCCGCACGGCACAGAAGGCGTTGCGCGACTCCCCGCGGGCGACGGCGTCCACCGCGGCCACCACGGCACCGGCCGCGTACAGCGCCGCATCGCCCGAACCGGGGGACAGCACGGTGTCGGCGTCCACCCCGGCGTGGCCACTCTGCGGCACCATGGCCAGCACGTTTTCGATATGGGACAGCGGGTGGACGCGCGCGATCTGGGCGATTTCGGCGCGCGGCGCCTCCTGCCGGTCCAGCAGAAAGAAATCCTCCGACTCCATGGCCGCAAGAACCGCCTTCAGGCGGTCGGAACATTCGGGGTGGCCGAGCCCGGTGTCGTGCTCCAGGCAGGCGGGGTGCGTGAACAGGGAGGTGTGCATTGTTTTGTATCGTTATCGTTGGAATCGGGTCGTTTCCGCCTGCCATTGTTCCCGGATCGACCCGCAAAGTACAGGCCGATTGCAGGCCGAATGGTCACACCCGGGCGGGGCCGGTTCAGGCCGTCCGCTCGATCTCCAGACGGAAGACGCCGCCCTCTTCACCGCTCGCCAGCAGTCGGTTGCCGGTGGTTTCGCAGAACGCGGCGAAGTCCTTCGGAGCGGCGGGATCCGTCGCCTCCACCTCCAGCACGTCGCCTGGAGCCAGCGCCCTGAGCGCCTTGCGTGCACGCAATACGGGCAGCGGGCAGACGAGCCCGCGTGCGTCGAGCCGATGTCGGGCCATGGCAATACCTCCAAGTCGCTCCTGACAATTCACAGCACCGTTGATCAGCGGCACCGGGATATCCACCATGGTAGAAGTCGCCGGTTCTATGTACAATGGGTGAGCTTCCACAGTGGACAAACCGGCAAATTTCCCCATAATCATTGCGACGGCCCGCATCCCCACGAGAAGGCCGGCCCTTCCAGCGCATCCGGGCCCCCGACAGGGGCGGTAGAGACGGTGAAGACGAACCCCATGGAAATCGCGGACCTCCAGGCGAATGCCCGCAAGGCGAGTACCTTGCTGAAGGCCATGAGCAACGAGCGCCGCCTTCTCATCCTGTGCCATCTGTCGATGGGCGAGAAGTCGGTCGGTGAACTCGAGGATCTGGTGGGATTGAGCCAGTCGGCCCTGTCCCAGCACCTGGCGCGGCTGCGCCGGGACAAGCTCGTGCGGACCCGGCGCAGCGCCCAGAACATCTACTATTCGCTGAGCGGCGGCGAGGCCAAGGCGATCATGGGCACGCTGCACAGCCTCTACTGCGCGGTGCCGGCCTCCGCCAACACCCATGCCGGTGCCCACGCCAACGGCGCCGACAGCGACGGGCACGCCGCCCCGCCGTCGGCCGCCTGACCCCGCCACCCTCCGCCTCCCGCCCCGGCGTCAGCGGACGCCGGCGCCGGACGGTTCTTCCGGCCGGTGCCAGCCCGGCAGCACCGCGGCCAGCGCCGCCGCCAGCCAGCCGAGAATGAGGGCGCTGCCGCCCAGCGGCGCCGTCATCGGCACCGGCAGCGGACCGACGAACGCCTGTAGATAGAGCGTCCCGCAGAACAGCAGCGTCCCGGCCACCACCAGCCAGCCGAAGGTGCGCACCGCCAGCCCCGCCGGTCCGCTGCCGCGCGCCTCCAGCACCGCCGCGCCGACCAGCGCCAGGGCGTGCCAGAGCTGGTACTGACCGGCCAACTCCACCCATTGCTGCGCCCGCGCCAGTTCCGGCGCGGCCATGCCGTGGCTGGCGTAGGCGCCCGCCGCCACCGCCACCGCACCGTTGAGCCCGGCCAGCACCAGCCAGATCCGTCCGACGTTCCCCATCATTCCACCCGATCGTTCCTGTCACCCTTGAGATGATCGGGACATTCTAGACGCTCCGCCCCGGCTTGTTGAGAGGTGATGCTTCGCAGGCGCAACATCGGACACTGGCCCGTGAATTGCTGGACAGCAAACGGCAGGACATCTGCGGCGTCCGACCGGTCCCGGCCACCGGACGATATGCAAGTTGCTTTGCATTCTGCATCGCCAACCACAGCGACTCGAGCCATGATTGTCCTTTCGCACGGTGCACCGCAGCGGACTGCCATGGCAGCCGCGGCGGCCAAAACGGATCCGGAGGCCGGCCCCGGACCGGAGTGCCTGCGCTGGGCGGGCGCATTCCACCATTCTCCCTTCCCGGTCGGCGTCTATGCCATGGACGGCGGGTGCATGCTGCAGAATCCCGCGTCGCGGCGGGACCGCGGCCCGGACCCCGCCCTGCTCGGCCATATGGAGGATGCCGGGGAAGCCGCGCGGGCGCGGGCAGCCCTGGCCGACGGCAAGGCGCTGTCGCTGACGGCCCGTGTGGTCACCAGCCATGGCCGCCGCTGGCACGACATCCACCTGCAGCCCTTCCCCGATCCGGCCAGCGGCCACACCGTCGCCCTGGTGCAGGAGGTCGACGTGACCGAACGGCACCGCATGGAAGGTGACCTTCACGCCGCCAGGGAGGCGGCCGGAGCGGCGACCCGGGCGAAGTCGGAGTTCCTGGCGACGGCGAGTCACGAGCTGCGCACCCCCCTGCACGGCATCCTCAGCGGTCTCGACCTGTTGCGCGAATGGGTCACGGGGGACGAACAGGCCGGCGTCGTCACCGCCGTCCGCCGGTCCGCCGAGTCCCTGGCGGAACTGATCGACGGCATCCTGGACCTGGCCGCCCTCGACGCACCGCCAGCCGGACCGGCGGCGGAGTCCTTCGATCCCGCCGGGCTGACGCGGCGGATCGCCACGGATCTGGCCGAACGGGCCGCCGAGAAGGGGGTGCGGCTCCACTGCGCCACCGGGCCGGAGGTCCCGCCGCTGGTGCACGGCGACGAGCGCCGGATCGCGCGCATCCTCAACGCCCTGGCGGTCCACGCCCTGTTGCGGACCGACGGCGGCCCTCTCGCCCTGTCGGTGGAGGGGAGCGCCGCGGATCCCGGGCGCACGACGCTGACCTTCGCGGTGCGCAGCACCGGTGCCGCCGCCTTCGCGGCAACGGAGGACGGCCTGCGTCTGGCGCTCGCCCGTCACCTGGCCGCCGCCGTCGGCGGCCGGATCGGCGACGATCCGCCACCGGCCGGGCGACTGTGGTTCGCCGTCGATGTCACGGTGCCGGCGGTCGCCCCGCCCGCTCCCGCGCCCGCCGCCGTCCCCGGTGACGGGGCCGAGGCGGGGCCGCTGCGCGACGCGCGGCTTCAGGCTTGGGCCCGGCGCCGCGGCGGGCGCATCCTGGTGGTTGATGACAGCGCGACCAACCGGCTCGTCCTGGCCGCGGTCCTGCGCAAAGCGGGGTTCACCGTCTTCCTCGCCGGTGACGGGATCGAGGCGGTGCAGCTCATCGCCCGCGCCACGGAACCGCCGGAGCTGGTGCTGATGGACCTGTCCATGCCGGACATGGACGGGTTTGCCGCCACCGCCGCCATCCGCGCGCTGCCCGACGGTCGCGGCGGCCTGCCGGTTGTCGCCCTGACCGCCCACGCCTATCCGGAAGACCGCAGCCGCTGTCTCGCCGCCGGCATGAACGACCATGTGCCCAAACCGGTGCGCAAGCCCGACCTGCTGGCCGCCCTGGCCCGCTGGCTGCCCTGAACGGACCGCGTCACCGGGCGACGTAACGATCCGCTCCGCCGTCGTCCGGGCGGTGCCGGTGCAACGCGCCGCGGTGGACCAGGTGGTTCAGGTGGGCCAGCGTCTCGCCCACCGCGAAGCGCATCTGGTGGGGGTCGAGATCGCGGGTGAACAGGGCCCGTGTCACCTCCCAGGCGGTGTGCGGCCGGTCGCACGCGGCGCGGCAGGTGTTCAGGCGTTCGGCGTGGTGGGCGGCCAGCGCCGCCAGGCGGGCGTGCAGGCCGGTGAACGGCACACCGTGGGAGGGCAGGATCAGCACGTCGTCGGGGATCGTCGCCGTCAGCGCGGCGATGCTGTCGAGAAAGTCGCCCAGCGGGTCGGCGTCCGGCTCGTTCGGCCAGACGCTGACATTGGGGCTGATGCGTTCCAGCACCTGGTCGCCGGCGATCAACACGCGGCGGTCGGCAGCGTGCAGGCAGACTTGCTCCGGCGCATGGCCGCGCCCCACCACGACGCGCCAGGGCACCCCGCCGATCATCGGGCGGTCGCCGTCCCGCAGACGGTGCAGCACGGCCGGGATCGGCGAGACGCTGGCCCGATAGGCGGTGGCCCACACCGCCAGCCGCTCCATCACCGCCTCCGGCGCGCCGGCGCGGCGGTAGAAGGACAGGGTCGGCGGCACCGCCAGCTCCGACGTGTCCAGGCTCAGCGCCCGGCCATAGAGCCATTCGGTCAGGCTCGTGGCAAAGGTGGCGCCGGTGCGCCCCACCAGCCAGCCGGCCAGCCCCATGTGGTCGGGATGGAAATGGGTGCACAGCACCCGATGCACCGGCCGGCCGGCCAGGACGCCGTCGAACAGCCGCAGCCAGAGGGCGCGCGTCGCCTCGCTGTTGTAGCCGGTGTCGGCGATCGTCCAGCCGTCCCCGTCCTCCAGCAACCACAGATTGATGTGGTCGAGCGCGAACGGCAGCGGCATCCGCACCCAATGCACCCCCGGCGCCACCGCGACGGCGCCGCCTTCGGGCGGCAGCGCGACACGGGCGGCGGCGGGCGACGGGTCGGCGGGCATGGCGGCGGGCCTTCATACGGTGGCGTATCGTCGGCCAGCCTAACGGTCCCGCGGCGCGAACGGAAGCCCCGCAGCCCGGTCAGGACCGTCCGGCCGCCGCAGGGCGCGGTGCGACGCCGTCGTAACCGGCGGCGGCATCGCCCACCCGCAGGTCGTCGATGTAGAGGGTCCGGCTGGAGGGGCCGGTGTCGCGGCGATCCTTCCAGTCGAACTTGTAGAGGCCCAGCTTCAGATAGGGTCCGGTGCGGTCGTTGAAGCTGTTGCCGCCGGCCACGTCGGCGACCAGCCGGCCGTTGCGGTAGAGGCGCAGGAAGCCGTTGCCGTCGTGGTTCCAGCGGATGTTCCACACCCAGTCGGTCCAGGTCCCGACGGCGGAGTCGATGGGGCCGAGGTCGATGGAGTCGGAGCGGTCGTAGCGCGCCTCGCCGGAGCCCGTGGTATAGCGGCTGGAATCGGAGCGGACGTGCAGCATGAAGTGGGTGCGCCCGTCCCTGAGCGCGGTGCGCAGGGAGACGGGCGGGTTGCGCCACGCCTCCCCCGGGTCGGGCGCGGAGTGGAACTGCACCAGGATGGTGGTGCTGCGGTCGCGCACCCGCCAGTCCTCCGGCATGTAGAGACGCATGCCGTACCAGTATTCCTTGCCGATCCGGGCGAACATGCCCTGGTCGAACGCCGGCGCCGGCAGCGCCACCGGCTGGATCTCGCTGCGGTAGCCGTTGCCGCCCGCCGCCAGCCGGTCGAGGTGGACGCGCACCGCCCGCTCGCCCGCCACGCGGGCGATGGCGGAAGGGTTGCCGGAATGGCGGAACCCCAGGGCGGCGAGGTCGGAGCCGCGCTCGAAGTCGGCTTCGAACAGAAGGCCCCGTCGGTCGCCGGCGGCGGCCACACTGCACTCCACCAGGATCGCCAGCACCGGCAGGGTGGCCAGCATGGCCTTTCGCATGGATGTGCGGCGGTTGCTCATGGGCGCGGTCTCCCCCTAAGGACGGCGGCGGATGCGGTGATGCTAACCGCTACCGCCGCCGCGCGAGACAGGGGCAAGCCGGCGACCCCGATTGGCCCGTCCCGGCACCCGACGGGCGACCCCGCGCAGCAGCCGGAGGATACGCCGTTGGTGGAGGGCGGCCACCGCCGCGGCACCGGCCCCGGCGGCCACGCCCAGCAGACTGGCCAGGCCGTCGGTGAGCGACGGCGACCGTCCCGGCACCAGGGCCTGCGCCCCCTCGATCCCGAAGGACATCAGGGCCAGCAGCAGCCACCCCGCGAAAAGCTGGCGGCGGCTGCCGGCGGCAAGCGCCACCCCGAACGCCAGGGCGGCGAAGGCGCCGGCGTGGAACAGCTTGTCGATGCCCCGCGTGCCCGGCGGTGCGAGCTGGGGCACGATGGCACCGGCCACCACGACCACCAGCAGCGGCACCAGCAGGCGGCGGGCGGTGCGGCGCAACGCCGGGGTGAACGCCGTCACCGGCGCCCCAACAGCACCGCCAGGGCCGACAGCACCCCCGTCGCCGCCCACAGCAGGGCACCCGGCCCCACCCACAGGCCGAAGAAGACCGCCGCGGCGGCCAGCGACGCCGCCAGCAGCAGCACCCGCAGCGGCAGCGAGCGGACGGCCAGCGCCCCCACCGGCGGCACCATCAGGCTCGCGGCCGCGATCAGCGCACGTTGCATGTCCTCTCTCCTCGCTCAACGGCCGCTTCAGGTCTTCGCCAGCCCGGCCGGGCCCTTCAGGTGGTCGGCCAGACGCATGGTCAGGGCGATCAGCATCATCGTCGGCCCGGAATAGCCGGCGGTCGGAAAGACGGAGCTTCCCGTCACGTACAGGTTGTCGATCCCGTGCACCCTGAGATCCGCGTCCACCACGCCGTCTTCGGGCCGTTCGCTCATGCGCGTCGTGCCGATGTGGTGGAAGTGGCCGCGCACCCCGCGCTCGACGATCTCGGGCGTGAAGGGCTCCAACTGGAAGCGGCCGAGCCCCAGGGCGCTCATCTCCGCCGCGACCACCTCCGCCCCCTCGCGGAAGGTGCGGTAGTCCAGGTCGTTGAGGCGCCAGTCCAGGTGGGCCGGCCGGTTGCCCAGGGCATCGCGGCGCTCCGACAGCACGATGCGGGAGTCCGGGTTCGGGGCCTGCTCGATGCGGTGGTCCAGCACGTAATAGGGGGCGTCGCCCCGCGGCGGCCGCAGCTTGCCGACCACGGCGTCGACCGCGCTCGGCAGGTTGGCCATGACCTCGGCCAGATCCTCCAGGAAGTCGGGATCGAACGGCTCCCAGAAGGCGTCCTTGATGCGGCCCATGGCGGCGCGCACCGCCTCGTTGTCCTCCGGCGTGCGGAATCGGCAGTAGTATTGCAGGATGCCGCGCTCGCGCATCGCCTCGGCGGTCAGGCTGATGTTGGCGTTGACATTGATGGAGCCCATGTAGCCGGCGTCGTAGATCGCCGGGAACCGCCCCTTCGCCGGGATGAAGACGCCGGAGATGACGTGGGCGTGCTCCATGAAGTAGCGGCCCACGTGCCCGTGGGCGTTGCCCACGCCCTGCGGCATGACGTCGTCGGAATCGAGCAGCAGGCGCGCGTTCTCGATGGCGTGGCAGGCCAGCACGATGACGCGGGCCCGCACCTCGGCGGTCGCCCCGCCCAGGGTCTTCACGGTCAGGCGCTCTACCCGGCGCCCGTCGGGGCCGAGGCCGACGTTGGTGACGTTGGCGTTGAGCACCACCTCCAGATTGGCCTGGCCGGCCAGGGCGTCGCGGAACAGCGAGCGGAAGCGCACCTGCTGGCTGATCTGGAACACCTTGGTTTCCAGGCGGCGGGAATGGCGCTCGATCAGCGCGTCATCGGGCAGGCCGCGGGCGCGGAGCTGGTGGGCGGGGTCCCAGCCCTCCGGCTTCAGGCCCAGCATGGCGGCGGCGCGCGCGATGTGGGGACCCAGCGCGTCGAGGCTGACCGGCCAGGCGGGAACACCCAGGTCGGGCCGCCCCTCGTGGTCGATGGGGTCGTTGGCCCGGCAGTACCCGCCCCAATGGTTGGTGGTGCCGCCGAAGTAGCGCAGCCGGCAGGACGTCAGGTCGAAGTACGGCAGCCCCAGGTTGGAGCCGCGGTACAGACCCTGGGTCTGGCCGTCGATATCCATGCCGCCGCTTTCCAGCAGAAGGACCCGCACGTCGGCATCGGCGAGCTGCATGGCCAGCGTCATTCCGGAGGCACCGGCGCCGACGATGCAGACGTCGGCGTCCAGGGTCTCGGGCAGGCCGTCGGTCAGGGCGTCGCGGAACGGGCTCATGCGATGGGCACCTCGGTCACGGTCCGGGAGTCGGGGCGGTGGACGGCGTCGGGCCAGCGCAGGGCGGCGGCCAGGCACAGGGCGCTCTCCAGCTCCGACAGGCGCAGCCCGTCCACGTTGACGGTGCGGGCGGCGAAGAAGTCCTCGGCGATGAGAAGGCGCACCGCCTCCGCCGGGTTGCCGAGGCGCTGCGCCGTCAGCCGCGCCAGACGGCCTTCCTGGGCGTCCATCAGCGCGTCGGCGGCGGCGGCACCCATGCGGGTGCGCAGCCACGCCCCGAACGAGGCGAAGGCACGCCCACCGCCCAGGGCGGCGGCGGTGGAGGGTAGCCGCGCGCCCACGGCGAAGGCCACCCGCGGCCGCACGCCGCACAGCACGACACCGGCCGCCGCGCCCACCAGGGACGTCAGCAGGCGCCGGCGCGACAGGGTCGGGTCATCGGTCATGCGCCTCACTCCCGGCTGATGAGATACTGGACGAGGGCTTCGGCATCTTCGGGCCGGTAACCTTCGATGGCCATGTTGGTGCCCGGCAGGAACGCCTCCGGGTCGTGCAGGAAACGGCGCAGGGCCTCGGCATCCCACCGCAGATCGGCCTCGGCCAGGGCCTCGGAGTAGGGATAGCCACGGGCGCGCCCGGCCTCGCGCCCGACGATGCGCACCAGGTGCGGCCCGACGCCGTTGGTGCGCTTGCGGATGTCGTGGCACGCCGCGCAGGAATGGAAGAGGTTGCGTCCCCTTTCGATCTTTGCCGGGTCGAGCGCCACCTCCGGCTCGCGGGAGCAGGCGGCGGCGCCCAGCAGCAGCGCGCCCAGCAGCACCGCCCGGCGCAGGGGACCGGTGCGGCGCCGCGCGGATGAGGTGTTCGGCATGGTCGGTCGGTCCTTCGTGTCGGCATGGGTTTCCCCGCACCGTCAGGTTCTGGGAACCCGCGGGCCGGGCATCAACGAAGCGGAGAGGGTGCCCCGCCGGTGCGGCCGGGGTACGCCGGCCGGGCGCGACCCGGCCGGCCGAACGGTCAGGCGGCGGCCGGCAGCGCGCCGGCCGCCCCCGGGGCGCCGGGCCGGGAGGCGCCGGCCATGGCCTCGTAGCGGCCGCGGCAGCGGTAGTACCAGGCGAGGTAGAAGACGAAGGCGCCGAAATGGATCGACGTGCTCATGGTGAAGGCGTTGAGCTGCACCGGCACGCACATCCATCCCAGGAAATAGGCGCCCAGCAGCGCCGGCATCCACGCCTCGTCCTGTGGCAGCCGGCGTGCGGTGCGCAGGCTGTAGTAGATCACGAAGCCGGTCAGCAGCACCGCCAGCGAGCCGCCGACGATGCCGAACTGCATGAACGAGCCGTAGAGGCCGAGGTCGGTGATGTTGACGTGCATGGACAGGCTTTCCGCCAGCACGTTGTTGCGCGTCCCCGTCGCCGACATCATCCCGAAGCCCAGCCCGTGCGTGACGTGGAAGTAGTGGGAATAGTGGTCGAAGGTGTGGAAGCGCACGGCGACGTTCAGCTCGCGGGAATCGAGCAGGTCGTCGCGGAACAGCATCTCCACGTAATCCCACATCAGCAGCGGCACGACCATGGCGCCGATGACCAGCATGGTGGCGCGCACCAGGAAGGGTTTGGTGTGGAAGCTGCGGCGGTCCACAGCCAGCATCACCAGCATCCCCACGCCGGTCGCCAGCATGCCCTGGCGGCTCTGCACCACCTCGATCTGCAGGGCCATGCAGACGGCCAGGGCGACGGCGGCGGCCACCTTGCCCGCGAAGGGCACCGACGGCGCCAGCAGGACCGCGAACATCGCCAGCGACGCGAAGAAGAACTCGTGCTTCATGATGACGATGCGCGACACGTCCAGGCCGAAGATCGACCGCCGGGCGTAGTGGGACAGGACATCCCACAGACCGAAGCGGTAGACGACCATGAGCACCGCGGCCACCAGCCCGGCGAACGCCAATCCCCAGATGACCTCCCGGTCGGTGAAGCGCAGCGCCATCAGGATGTAGAGCTGCATCACCGGCAGATACACATAGTGAGCCGGCAGCCAGTCCTTGAGCGGCTTGGGAAAGAAGATGGTGTTGGAGAACAGCGACACCATCAGCATCACCGCAACCAGCACCAGCGGCCACAGAGCGAAGGGATGGCGGAACAGCTCCCCCCGCCAGGCCAGCCAGCCGATGCTGGCAAAGCCCGCCCCGCCCACCGACAGCGCCACGAGCTGGCGGAACAGGATGTCGTCCATCCCGATGATCACCGCGATCAGCTCGGCGTAGAGGAAGGCCATGCCGGCGACCAAGGCAACCCGCCAGAGGGTCACCCGCTCCCGGTCGAAGCGGCGCGGCGGCCCGGCGGCGGCCGGCCCGCCGACGGCGGTGGCCAGAGGCACGGCGGGAGTCCCGTCGGCAGGAGGCAGCGGCGGCAGCGGCATCGGATGCCCTCCCCGTCAGACCGGCGCCGGAGCGGGCCGGCCGCCGATCTGGCGGATGTCGTAGCGGACGGACGGACGCGGCGGCACCAGCAGGCCGGCCAGCACCAGCCAGGGCGCGAACAGCCGGGTGCCGGCCCATTGCTGGCCCTTGCCGCGCAGCAGGTTGCGTGCGGCGTCGGCGCCGAACAGGGCGAGTGCGCCGACGGCCAGCAGCGGCTGCCCGGCCGCCAGCGCCAGCAGGGCCAGCCATTGCAGGGCGCCGCCCATGAACACCCCGCGCTCCCGGTTCACCACGGCCAGCAGGCCCGCCGGGCTGCCCAGGTGCTTGCGCACCATGCGCCCCAGGGCGCGCGGCCGCATGTCCCGGTAGAAGTCAAGTCGGCGCTGCGGCGAGAAGTAGTGATGGGTCAGGTGCAGCGCCATGCAGTCGGGCACCCGCAGCAGGCGGCGGCGGCGGCTGAGGCGCAGGGCGAAGTCCCAGTCCTCGCAGATCCGCTGCCCCTCGTCATAGCGCAGCGCCATCTCGCGGGCCGGCGGCCCCAGCAGGATGGCGCCGCCGGCCAGGCGCACCAATGCCGGCCCGCCGGGCGGATGGCGCCACACCTCCTCGCCGTCCGGCCGGTTGTCGGCGTCGAAATGCTGCTCGCGCAGGGCACCCACCACCGCATCGGCCTCGCCGTTGCGGATGCGGCCGACGGCGGCGGCGACGAAGGCCGGGTTGAGCACCATGTCGCCGTCCAGCAGCATCAGAAAGCCGGCGGGGGCGTGCTCCAGCACGACGTTGCGCGCGGCGGCGGCGTTGACCGATCCCTCGATGCGGTAGACGCGGGCGTCGCGCCGCGCCGCGGCGAAGGCGGTCATGGTCTCGGTGGTGCCGTCGCTGGAGTCGCTGTCGACCAGCACGATCGCCAGTTCCCCGGCGAACGTCCCCTCCGGCGGCAGGGAGGCGAGGCAGGCCCGCAGGAACGGCAGGCCATTGCGGGCGATCACGCCGATGGTCAGGCGCGCCCCGGCGGGAACGCTGGCCGACACCGCCGCCCATTCGACCTCCGGTCCGGCGGTCCAGCGGCCCGCATCCCAATCTCCGCTGCCGCCGGTTGCGGAGGCGGCTGCGGCGGCCCCGGGGGTGGCCCCGGGGGCGACCTCGCGGATGCCGTTCACGCGGTCTTTCACTGCGTTCATGGTCTTCCCTGTCGGATTGTCCCTGGTCGGGCCGTCAGCTCGTGTAGTAGCGGTAGGACGTGCGGTGCGAGACGGCGGAGTCGCCGTAGCCGTACAGGGCGTGCCGCTTCGCCTCGACCTGCGACAGGACGACGCCGGTGACCCGGGCGCCCGCGTCGTGGAGCTGGTCCAGAGCGAAGCGCACGATCCGCGGCGCCGTCTTGCGCCAGCGCACGACGAACACGCAATGGTCGACCACCATCGCCAGCGCCCGCGCGTCGGCCACGGGAACGACCGGCGGCGTGTCGATGAGGATCAGGTCGTAGTGCTGCTGCACCGTCGCCAGCATGGAGGTGAGGACGTTCGGCCGCAGGATGTACGGCGCCTGGTTCATCTCCTTCAGCATGGCCGACAGGCGGGAGGCGGACACGATGTGGGCGCCCGACGCGCTGTCCTCCTGCACCACCGGCGCCAGCGGGTTGTCCTCGGGCAGCGGATGGCTCTTCGGATCGATCAGATAGCGGTGGCCGACCAGCGTCTCCACGTTCGGCCGCCGCAGGTCCGCGTCGATCACCAGCACCCGCTGCCCCTGGGCGGCCACCTGGCGGGCCAGCGAGACGACCAGGGTCGACTTGCCTTCCTTGGGCACCGAGGACGTGATCATGACCGACTTGCCGTCGCCGGTGCGCTGCTGTTCGATCTGCAGGGCGGTGTAGATGCTGCGCAGGGACTCGGCAAAGGCCGATACCGGTTTGTCCACCACGTAGCGGGCACGGGCCGCCGGCCCCGCCAGCTTGCCCGGCACGCGCGGCACCAGCCCCAGCGGCACGGCGTTGAGCGAGGACTTCACCTCGTCGGTGCTCATGACGCCGTTTTCCAGCAGTTCGGCGATCACCACCATGACCAGCCACAGGGCGCCGACCAGAACCAGGGTGCCGACACCCAGCAGCTTGCGGTTGGGGCCCGACGGCATGGACGGCACCGCCGCCTTCGACAGCACCCAGGCGTCCGGCTGCTCGACCGCCATGCGCTCCTGGGCGTTGAGCTGCTCCAGGTACTGGGCCAGCAGCGCGGTGTCGGCTTCCGCCTGGCGCTGCATGCCGCGCATCTCCACCTCGGCGTTCTTCATGCGCGCCAGCTCACCCTGCAACTCGTTCAGGGAGCCGGCCAGCGTCGCCGCCCGGCGGGCCGCCACCTCGGCCTCGCTGCGCGCCGCCGACACCGCATTGGCGGCGTCGCTGCGGATGCGGCCGGCCAGTTCGTTCACCTCGGCGCGGCGGTTGACCACCGTCGGGTGCTGGTCGCCGTAGTTGCCGCGCGCCTCGGCCAGACGCTGGCGGGCGCCGTTATCCCGCTCCAGCAGGCCGGCGCTGGCACCGCCCAACATCTCCAGCACGGCGCGGGGGCCGCGCTCGTTCATGGCCCGCTCGAACTCGCGCAGGCGCGCAGCCGCGGTCTCGGCCTCGGCGCGGGCGGAGATCAGCTCGGTGCTGACGGTGGAAATCTGTTCGGCCACCAGGGACGCGGTGCGGGCCTCAATGATGCCGGAACCGGCGCGGTACTCCTCGATCTGGTGCTCCAGGCCGGCGACGCGGTCGCGCAGTTCGGTCACCCGGTCGCGCAGCCAGGCGGTGGCGAGGTCCTTCGCCTCCATCTTCGATTCAAGCTGCTGGGTCAGGTAGAGCGCCGACAGCTCGTTGACCACGTTGGCCGCCACCGTCGGGCTTTCGGAGCGGAACTGCACCGTCAGCACCCGCGACTCCCGCAACGGCGCCACCATCAGGCGCTGCTGGAAGTTGGGCAGCACCTCCGCCTCCATGACGTCGGCGGCCCCCGCCGCCGGCGCCTCCGCCGCGGTGAGCGGGGCGAAGCCCAGCATCTCCGCCACGGGCGAGGCGAGCGCGCGCCAGTCCGGCAGGCTCGGCAGATCGAAAGGAAGGATGCCGGAGGTCTCGGTCGCCATGGCCGGGTTGAACTCCGGCAGCTCGGCCAGGCCCAGATTGCCGATCGCCCGGCGGGCCAGACGGTCGGACGTCAGGATCTGCATCTCCGTCTGCAGCGTCTGGACGTCCGTCATCACGTTCATCGCCGTCTCGACGGGCTTGACGACGATCGTGCCCTGGGCGGTGTAGTGGGGCTTCATGCCGGCGATCATCAGGATGGCCGGCACCAGGACGAACAGGACGGGAATGATCGCCAGCCACAGCCGGCGGCGCAGGATCAGCAGCAGTTCGCGGAACGTGATGGTGCGGGACCCGCTCCACAGCCAGGGCTCCTGGCTGTCGGTGTAGGTCGCGGTGCGACGTGTCACGTGGTTCATATTCAGATTCCCATCCGATGGGTCGAATGAAGCTCGGCGCCGCGGCAATGCGGTAGCGTGCCCGTAGCGGCACAATGGGGACGCGGCGGGTCGGTGCCGAGTGCGCTGACGGCTACCCGCTCTCCCGGGGTGGGCGCACTCCGGAGGGGGTATCCCGCAGCGCAGCGGACACCCCCTCCGGGTGCGCCGGCGGCCGGCGGCGCCATGGTCACACCCCTCCCGACGCGCGCGGCCGGCGGCCGATCATGCGGACGATCGCCTCGCGCTCGACCACGCTGAACGGCCACAGGAGCAGGGCCAGCACCCCGAACAGCAGCACCGGCACCGCCGCGGCGGCGATCTCCTCCAGCGTCGTCTCGCCGAAGCCGGGGAGAATCACCAGCGTCGCCACCAGCGTCAGCCCGGCCGCCGCGAACAGGCGGGCGAAGCCGCCGACGTCGAACCGGTACGGGTAACCGCGGCGGTAGAGGGCGGCGATGATGACCGCGTGGGAGAGCACTTCGCCCACCAGCAGTGCCACCACCAGCCCGTTGGCACCGAAGCCGAAGGCCAGCAGAATGAAGGCCAGCGGCAGCGCCACCGTGCTGGCGACGGAGCCGACGGTGGTCAGTTCCGGGCAGCCGAGGATGTTGGTGACCAGCGACAGCACCACCCGGTGGCTCTGGGCCACCAGGAACAGGGCGAAGCCCACGGCCACGCCCCAGGAGTCGCCGTACTTGCCGCCGGAGATCAGCTCCAGGATGGCGTCGCCGTAGGCGATGGTGAGGATCACCACCGGCAGCAGCACGATGAGGTTGGCCTTGTAGAGGAACTGCACCCGCTCCAGCAGGCGGTCGAACCGGTTGTCCATGCTGTAGGCCGCCACGATCGACGGCCGCGCCACGGTGAACAGCAGGGCGATCGGCAGGTAACGGCGGATCTGCTCGGCGAAGGTGCGGCAGAAGCCGAAGCCCGCCACCGCCGCCGGGTTCAGCATCGAGGTGCCGATCAGCATCAGCGTGTTGGCGCTGGCCAGGCTGGAGACGAGCTGGGCGGCGTAGTTGTGGCCGGCGATGGCGAACACCTCGCGCAGGGGCGGCGGCGTCCACCCCTCGGCCGCGGCATGGGTGCCGAGATGGCGCACCGCGTAGGCGGCGAGCTGGACCAGCGCCAGCCCCAGCGCCACCGCCGAGGCGACGATCTCGACCATCACCACCTCGTGCAGGGTGAGGCCGTCCTGCATGGTGTAGAGGACCAGCCCGCAGAACAGGGCGCCGCGCACCGCGGCGTTGACCTGCGAATGGCCCTGGAGCAGCAGCGGCTCGAAGATCTCGCCGCGCAGGGAGCGCACCAGCCCCTCCATGAAGAGGACCAGCAGGTACAGCTCCAGGATGTCGATCCATTCGGGGATGCCCAGCAGGTCGGCTTCCAGCCCCAGCAGCGCATAGCCCGCCAGCACCAGGACGGCGAACGACAGCGCCCGCCCGCCCAGCAGCGCCAGGATCAGCCGGCCGAGGTCGCGGGCCCCGGCGTGGATGCGGAACTCCGGCAGGTACTTGGCGCTCACCCAGTCGAGCCCCAGGCTGGTGTAGGTGATGGCCAGGCTGAGGGCCGACAGCAGCAGGGCGTACACGCCGAACTCCGCCACCCCCAGACCGCGGGCGATCAGGATCATCGCCGCCATGGTCAATCCGGCGGACACGAACCGCCCGCACACCAGGGATACGAATCCCCGGCGCACCGCCTTCAGCGAATAGAACTCAGCGCGCACCGTTGCCTCGTCTTGCCGTGGATCCGAAAACCGCCCCCGCCCCCCGGTTCAGTGGGCGATCAGAACCTCCTCCAGCGGCTTGCGCAGGGAATGCGCGACCGACAGGGTTTCGGGCAGGTGGCCGACGGCGATCATCATGATCACCACCTCGTTGTCAGGGATGCCGGCGGTCGCGCGCATGGCGCGGTCGGTCTCCTTCACAACGCTCCAGTTCAGCATGCAGGTGCCGAGTCCCAGGGCGTGCAGCGCATAGACCAGCGACATGGCGAACAGCCCGCCGTCGATCCAGCACTGGAACCGCTCGCCGACGCTGGTGAAGTGCTGCAGGTCGGAGGTCACCACCAGAACCTTCGACGCCTGGTCGCCGAAGCCGCGGTTGCCGTTCTGGAAGGACAGCACCCGGCGCTTCTGCTCGGCGTCCGAGAAGACGTGCACCTTCCAGGACTGGCGGTTGCACACGGACGGCGTGCGCTGCGCCATGCGGACCGCGCGGGCGATGGTGTCCATGTCCACCTCCGCGTCGGCGAACTGGCGCACGCTGTGGCGGGTCGCGAAGAAGGCCTCGGGATCGGCGGGGGCCGCGGCGGCCACCGTCGCCCGGTCGACCGGAATGGTGCCGCCGCACGGCGGTACCCCGTCCGCCCGGCTGCCGCCCAGCCGGGCGATGGCGGCGTCCACCTCGGGATGGTTCAGGCCGTGGGTCCGGCCGAAGGCGCGGTAGGCGTCCAGCGTGTCGATGCCCGCCCGCGCGGTGTCGTCGACGCCGTAGCGCGCGACGTAGCGGTCGAGCAGCGACATCAGCAGCCGCACCGCGTCCTGCCCGAAGCCGGGCCGCGGCGTCTTCAGCGCCAGGCCCTTCTCCAGCCGGTGGTAATTGAGGGTGACCAGCGCCGCAAGCTGGGCCTGCGACAGCTCCTCCCGCCCGGCCGAGGACCAGCGCAGGTAGCGGCGCAGGTCGTACAGGCCGTTGCCGGCCAGCGCCAGGATGGTGCGGGTGCGGCGGTGGGTCTCGATCAGGCGCCGCAGCACCCCGGCGGGCAGCACGCGGGAGAGCGCCGCCCGCTTCCGGGACATCGGCGGCGACAGCGCGGTCACGGTGACGACGTTCTGCGACATGGGCTCCTCGAACGGGACGGAAAACGGCAGCCGGACCGGGATGCGCAAAGCGGCGGCGGGCCCGCGGCCCCGCGGCGCCTCCGCCCGCGTCCGCCGGTCCCGGCTCGTGGAAGAGGATAGGGATTGCGGCCCGCCGGCGGCGGACGGCTTCGGTGGTAGCGCGGGCGATCATGGGCGGTAGCGGGGCGCCCCGTTCGGCTGCCCCTCGGCCGCATCGCCACGAACGATCGGTCGGTATCCCCCCACCAATGGGCGGGAGGTTCGCCGTTCCGGCGGTGGAGCGACCCATGGGGTGATGCTTCTTCCGGGCGCTTCGTAGAGGGGTTCCCGTTGGCTACGCTGCCCGCCACGTTCACCGGCGACCCACCACCAGCGAAGAGGAAGACGGGTGACTGCTCCCACGCCGTTCCGCATCTATCTGACCGGCCACCGCTCCTTCGCCAACCACGGGTGCGAGGCGCTGGTGCGCTCCGCCGTGGCGCTGTTCCGGACGGCCCTCGGCCCGGTCGAATTCCTTGTCCCGTCGGTCGATCCGGCGCAGGACGCCCGCTTCTGGCCCGACGCCGCGGCGTCGGGCGTGCGCTTCGTGCCGGTGGTCGACCCGCCGTCGCTGTTCCGCTGGTGGCACCGCGCCGCCCGCGTGGCGCCGGGATGGAACCGGCTGCCCTGGCCGGCGATGCCGATCCCGCCGGCCGGCCGCGACGCGCTGGCCGCGGCGGACCTGGTGATCTCCACCGGCGGCGACAACTACACCCTCGACTACGGGCCGGTGTCGCTCTACGCCCAGTCGGGACTGGACGGTGCCGCCATGGACCGCGGTATTCCCGCCGTGCTGTGGGGCGCCTCCGTCGGGCCGTTCGACGGCTATCCCGGCGCCGCCGAGGCCATGCGGCGCCACCTCAACCGCTTCGACGCGGTGGTGGTGCGCGAGACGGTCACCCGCGACTACCTGCACCGGCTGGGTGTGCAGGAGCGGCTGTCGCTCAGCGTCGACCCCGCCTTCCTGATGACGCCCGAACCGGTGGCGGTAACCGACTTCTGGCCCAAGGAAGGCGAGAGCGGCACCGTGGCGCTGAACCTCAGCCCGATCATCCGGCGCTACCATGCAGAGCGCAACCCCGGCGTCTCCATGGAGGAGGACGTCGGCGCCTTCGTCCACGACCTGGTGGCCAGGGGCTACGGGGTGCTGCTGCTGCCCCATGTGGTCAGCCCCGACGGCAGCAACCCCGCCAAGTGCGACCATGCCTTCCTGGCCAAGCTGCTGGAGCACACCGGGACCCGGGGCGGGCGCATCGCGCTGGCGCCGCGCACCCTGAACGCGCCGCAGCTCAAGCACGTACTGTCGCGCTGCCGCTTCATGATGGGCGGGCGGACCCACGCCACCATCGGCGCCCTGTCCACGGGCGTGCCCACCATCTCCATCGCCTATTCGGTGAAGGCCAAGGGCATCAACCGCGACCTGTTCGGCGACGAGCGCTACGTGCTCGACGGCGCCGACCTCGGCCGCACCAGCCTGCACGCGGCGTTCGCCCGCCTGGTGGACGAGGAGGGCGAGATCCGCCGCACGCTTGCGGCGCGCAAGCCGCACTGGCCCGAGGCGCTGGAGCAGGCGGTGGCGCGGGTGTGCGCGGCGGTGGAACGCCGCCGCCCGTCGGTGGCTGTGGCGGCGGAGTAAGGCGGCCCGGTCCTGCCCGGTTCCGCTCCCGGTCGTCGGCGGACGGCCGGGAGGGGGCCGGTTGTGCCCGCTTCCGGCCGATCTCCGCAAGCATTACCCCGCTCAAACCACCGCAGCAGTACTTTTAAGTTCATCGTTTTTCTTTCGATAGCGGACGTCACCTTCGACATCTCCGAAGATGCATTGCAGTGTCATTGGCACCTCCCAAGTACGGTGACGCCGACGGCGCCTGCGATCGAACCGGCGACGGACTCAACCGCGGCAACGGTCGCCACAACCGGTGGAGAGCTTGGATGAAAGTGTTGATCGTCTTCGGCACCCGGCCGGAGGCCATCAAGATGGCCCCCCTTCTGAAGCGGATCGAACGCGAACCGGGGGTCGAACCGCTGGTCTGCGTGACGGCACAGCACCGCCAGATGCTCGATCAGGTGCTGGCCCTGTTCGACATCAAGCCGCACTACGACCTGGACGTCATGCGCGACGGCCAGGGGCTCGGCTACATCACTTCCGCGGTCCTGAACGGCATCGGCGATGTGATCCGGGACTGCGCGCCCGACCGGGTGCTGGTCCAGGGCGACACCACCACGACCATGGCCGCGGCACTGGGCGCCTTCTATGCCCGCGTGCCCGTGGGGCACGTGGAGGCGGGGCTGCGCACCGGCAACCTGATGTCGCCCTGGCCGGAGGAGCTGAACCGCAAGCTGGCCAGCAACATCGCCGATCTTCATTTCGCCCCCACCACCGTGTCGCGCGACAACCTGCTGCGCGAGGGCATCGACCCCGGGCGGGTGGAAGTCACGGGCAACACGGTGATCGACGCCCTGCTCTACGCCGTCGACCTGATCAAGGGCGACGCGGCCCTGCGCGCCGACCTGGACGCCCGCTTCCCCTTCCTCAACGAGGCGGAGGCGCAGGGGCGGCGCATCGTGCTGACCACCGGCCACCGCCGCGAGAACTTCGACGGCGGGCTGGAGCAGGTGTTCACCGCCCTGTCCTGGCTGGCGGAGCGGCCGGACGTCTCGGTCGTCTTCCCGGTGCACCTGAACCCCAACGTCCAGAAGGCGGCGCAGGCCGTTCTGAAGGGCCGCGACAACGTGCACCTGATCCCGCCGCAGGAATACCTGCCCTTCGTCTACCTGATGATGCGCTCCCACCTGATCGTCACCGACAGCGGCGGCGTGCAGGAGGAGGCCCCGTCGCTGGGCAAGCCGGTGCTGGTCACCCGCGACACCACCGAGCGGCCGGAGGCGGTGACCGCCGGCACGGTCGAGCTGGTCGGCCCCGACGCCGAGGCCGTGGTGTCCCGCGCCACGCGCCTGCTCGACGATGCCGAGGCGTACCGCCGCATGAGCCGCGCCCACAATCCCTATGGCGATGGTCGCGCCTGCGACCGCATCGTTGCGAGGTTGCTCCATGAAGTCCGTCAATAAGGTCTCCGTCATCGGTCTCGGCTACATCGGCCTGCCCACGGCTGCGGTGTTCGCCGACCGCGGTGTCGAGGTCACCGGCACCGACGTCAACCCGTCCGTGGTGGACAGCATCAACGCCGGCGAGCCCCACATCGTCGAGCCGAACCTGGGCGCCCTGCTGCGCCGCGTCGTCGAGGCCGGCAAGCTGAAGGCGTCCACCGCGGTGGAGGCGGCCGATGCCTTCATCATCGCCGTCCCCACCCCGTTCCAGGAGGTGGAGGGCAAGCACTGGCCCGACCTGACCTACGTGGAGCAGGCGGCGCGCGCGGTCGCCCGGGTGCTGAAGGCCGGCGACCTGGTGATCCTGGAATCCACCTCCCCCGTCGGCACCACCGAGCGCATGTGCACGTGGATGTCGGAGGAGCGCCCCGACCTCTCCTTCCCGACCCAGAAGGGGGAGATGTCGGACATCCGCGTCGCCCACTGCCCGGAGCGCGTGCTGCCCGGCAAGATCCTGGACGAGGTGGTGAACAACGCCCGCGTCATCGGCGGCATCACCCGCAAGTGCGCCCAGCAGGCGCTCCAGCTCTACAAGATCATCTGCGAGGGCGAGTGCCGGCCGACCAACGCCCGCACGGCCGAGCTGGCGAAGCTGACCGAGAACGCCTACCGCGACGTCAACATCGCCTTCGCCAACGAGCTGTCGATCATCTGCGACAGCCTGAAGATCAACGTGTGGGAGCTGATCAAGCTGGCCAACCTGCACCCGCGCGTCGACATCCTGCGCCCCGGCCCCGGCGTCGGCGGCCACTGCATCGCCGTCGATCCCTGGTTCATCGTCGACAGCGCCCCCGATCGCACGCCGCTGATCCAGGCCGCCCGCAAGGTCAACGACGGCAAGCCCGACTTCGTCTGCGCCAAGGTGGCCGAGCGCGCCCGCCTGCTGAAGGAGCCGGTCATCGCCTGCCTCGGCCTGTCCTACAAGAAGGACGTGGACGACCTGCGCGAAAGCCCGGCGGTGCACATCGTCGAATGCCTGGCCAGGGAGAAGGTCGGCAAGCTGCTGGTGGTGGAGCCGCACATCTCCAAACTGCCCCCGCACCTGGCCGAGCTGGGGCTGGAGCTGACCGACTTCGATGCGGCGCTGGAGCAGGCCAACCTGGTGGTGCTGCTGGTCGACCACATGAGCTTCACCTACGTCGACCGCGACCTGCTGAAGGACAAGTTCGTCATCGACACGGTCGGCGTGTGGTGACGGACGCACGAAGGAAGCGAGGTTGAGCATGGCGAACGACAGCGGGTGCCGGACGCTCCTGGAGCGCCACGGGGTGTATGACCGGCGCGTCGAGTTCCTCGGCGTGCCCATGGACCCCCTCGACATGGACGAGACGGTGCGCATCATCGACGCGGCGATCGCCGAGGGCGTCTGCCTGAAGCACGTCGTCGTCAACGTCTCCAAGCTGGTGCAGATGCGCTCCGACGCGGGGCTGCACGCCGACGTCGTCGACAGCGACCTCATCAACATCGACGGCATGGGCGTGGTGTGGGGGGCGCGGCTGGCCGGCCGCACCGTCCCCGCCCGCGTCGCCGGCATCGACCTGATGGACCGGGTGCTGGCGCTGTGTGCGAAGCGCGGCTACCGCCCCTACATCCTGGGGGCGAAGCAGGAGGTGCTGGAGCGCGCCGTTGCCAACATCCGGGCGCGCTACCCGGACCTCACGTTCGCCGGCTTCCGCAACGGCTACTTCAAGCGCGAGGACGAGCCGGCGATCGTCGAGGAGATCCGGGCGTCGGGAGCCGATTGCCTGTTCGTTGCCATCTCCAGCCCCACCAAGGAGCGCTTCACCCAGCAGTACCGCGATCGGCTGGGGGTGAAGTTCCTGATGGGGGTCGGCGGGTCGGTCGACGTGATGGCCGGCATCACCCGCCGCGCCCCGGACTGGATGCAGCGGGCCGGGCTGGAATGGCTCTACCGCGTGCTTCAGGAGCCGCGGCGGATGTGGAAGCGCTATCTCATCACCAACTGCCTGTACGCCGGGCTGCTGGCCCGCGAACTGGCCCGGCCCCGGCGTCCCGCCGCCCGGCCGGGGGTGGACGCGGGGCGGGCCTGACGCGGACGGTCAGGCCGTCCGGCCCGTCAGCCGCTTCAGTTCGTCCAGCGCCTTGCTGATGAGGATGGCACCGGGATCGGTGCGTGCGCCGTCGACCACCGCCTGAAGCCCGACGGAGGCGGCGGCGACGGCCGCCGTCGCCCGGGCGAGATCGGCGGTGTTGATCTGCGCCTTGCTGTCCTGCAGATCGGACAGGGCCTGCTCCAGCGACGCCCGGCGGTCGGGGTCCGTGGTGGCGGCGATCGTCTGCGCCAGCCCCTGCATGGCCCGGCTGACGGCGGCGGCGGCGGCGTTGACGTCCGGGCCGGTCAGCGCCGGGACGGCCGGCGTCGATGCCGGGTTGGCGGCGGGCGTGTCGTTGCTCATGTCCTTGGTCTCCGGCAATGGTGTCAGCGGCCGTCGCGGCGCAGGGCGGCGTAGGCGCGCCGCCAGGCGCGGGCATCGGCGCCCAGGGTTGCCGATCGCTGCGCCAGGTTGGACAGGGTGGCGGGGGCGGCCGGCGTGCGGTAGCCGGCCACCAGCGCGTCCAGGGCCTCCGACACCCGGTCGAGCAGCACGACATAATCGGACAGCGCCACGCGCAGGCCGTCGATGCGCGCCGCGGCGGTGGCGGCCGCGGCGCGGTCGGTGGCGATGTCGAAGGCGTTCGACGCATCGTAGGACAGGGTGCGGAACATGGCGGCGGAGCCGTCGCGCAGGGCGGCGATCACCGCCTTGACCTGCGGGGCGCCGTCCAGCACCAGCCGCTGCAACTCCTCGGCGTTGGCCGCGCCCAGCGCCGCGTCGATGACCCCCTTCAGTTCGGCGAAGGCGGCGCTCACGCCGGTCAGCGCGGGGGTGCCGACCCCGGCCAGACCGAGCAGGCCGGTGCCGATCGTCGCCAGTTCCCCCCGCGCCTCGTCGACGTTGCCGTCCTCGGCCAGCAGCCTGAGCACCCCGGCGTAGGAACGCACCGCCGAGAGGCCGCCGCGCAGGGCCAGCACCGCCTGCGTGTCGCTGAGGGTGGAGAAGTAATAGGCGGAATTCGCGTCAAACCCCTCCACCCGGCTGGCCCCGTAGCCGGTCAGCAGCAGGTTGCGCGCCTTCGCGTCGGCCCGGTAGGCCCGCTGCCCCTGCACCTTGTCAGCGGCCGACAGGTCGTCCAGCAGCGGCTCGCTGGCGGTCTCCAGCGCCTCCACCGCCTGCGCGAACATCCTCACCTCCGCCACCGGCCGGTCGGTAGCGCACCCCGCCACGACCAGGCTCATCCCCAGGGCCGCCCCGGCGGCCCATCGCCTCGCATTCATTGCATTCCCCCGGTGACCTGTCCCTCACAGGCCTGATCATTGGAGGAAAAGCAACCGATAAGAGCAAATCTTTTCTGAATAGTTCGTATAACGCATGCATCTGCATGCGTTTCGCCGCAGCCGTAGACCTGCATGCCCGCCGCGCCTACGAAAAAGCCCCCCGGCGGGCGCCGGGGGGCACAGTTCGTTTCCGAACTCACATCGGAGACCCGATAGCGTCGGCTGTCCGGGCTGACCGAATGAAGTCAACGCCATTCTACCCGAACCATCGTTATGCGCAAGTACACATAACGACCGTGGGTGATCCCGGCGAACGCGTCAGCCCGTGAGGAACCAGGTGTCGGCGACGTCGCGGGCGGCGATGCCGGTGAGCGTCACCGTGTCACCGGAGCTGAAGGTGACCACCGCCCCGGCACCGCCGTCGGCCACTGTCCAGGTGAGGCCGTCCACCACCCGCATGCGGTCGCCCTCGGCCGCGCTGAAATCGCCGATGACGTCATGCCCGCCGCCGATGCCGAACACGAAGGTGTCGGCGCCCTCGCCGCCGAAGAGGGTGTCGTTGCCGCGGTTGCCCGCCAGCACGTCGTTGCCGATGTTGCCGTACAGGACGTCATCGCCCTGGCCGCCGAACATGGTGTCGTCGCCCTGTCCGCCGAACAGCGTGTCGTCGCCCAACTGGCCGTAGACCAGGTCGTTGCCGATCTGGCCGTACAGCAGATCGCGGTCCTGCCCGCCGAACAGGGTGTCGTCGTCCTGCCCGCCGAACAGCGTGTCGTTGCCCTGGTTGCCGTACAGCAGGTCGGCACCGCGGTTGCCGAACACCTGATCATGCTCGGACCCGGCATAGACCGTGTCGTTGCCCAGCCCGCCGACGATGGTGTCGTTACCCTGGTGCCCGATCAGCAGGTCGTCGCCGGAACCGCCGAAGAGCTTGTCGTCACCGTGGTTGCCCAGCAGGGTGTCGTTGCCCCAGTGGCCGTAGAGGTGGTCGTCCTCGCTGCCGCCGTCGATCCAGTCGGCGCCCTCGCCCCCTTCCAGGGTGTCTGCGCCGGGCCCGCCGTACAGCGTGTCGTCGCCGCCGTGGCCCCAGAAGAAGTCGTTGCCGGTTTCCCCTTCGGCCAGGGTCGTCTTGCCGATGAAGAGGTCGTTGCCCTCGCTGCCCTCGATCAGGTCGACGCGGACGATCACGTCGCCGGCGGCATGCCCCCGGCTGTTGGCCGGGTTCTCCAGATCGAGCACGATCCCTTCCAGCCCCGCCGAGGCGTAGGTCACCCGGTCGAAGGCGTTGTCGAAGCCGCCGTCCATGTAGTCGGCGCCCGGACCGCCGTCCAGGGTGTCGGACCCTTCGCCACCATAGAGCGTGTCGTTGCCCGCACCGCCGTACAGATAGTCCGCCCCCAGCAGGCCATAGAGAACGTTGTCGCCGTCGTCGCCGATCAGCGTGTCGTCGCCGTTGGACGGCGTGCCGCTGATCGCCAGCAGGTGGGGCCAGCCCTCATGCCCTGTGAACGGCGCGGCGGTCGCGACCGGCCCGGTGGCGCGGTCGAGCGTCCAGGACCCGCCCTGCGCCGCATCACCCACCGGCCCCGACGACGCGGCGACGGTCGCCCCGGTCGCCGCCGCCAGCCGATCGAGGAACAGCCGGCCGGCCGCGCCATCGCCGGTGCGGCAGGCGTGGATCAGAAGTTCGGTCCCCGGCGCCAACGGCCAGTGACGGTCCAGGATGGAGGCGGAGTCGATGGCGGCCGCGCCGATGCGCACAGCGCCCGGGGCGCCATGGCCCAGCAGGTGGATGGCGCCCGGGCGGGCGGCCAGCGCACCGGACAGTGCGGCGAACGCATCCCCGTCCCGCGGCACCAGGACCGTCCGGATGCCGTCCCTTTGCCGTTCGAGAAGATAGGCCAGATCCTCGAGTGCGGCGTCCGCAATCAAAATCTCTCGCACCGCTTGCCCCCTGCCTTTCATGTTGCCGCTTCCCGGCCGTCAACTCCGTCACCGCGCCGGGCGGACCCGCACGCCGACAGGCGGACCCTCCTCGAACGACGGCCATGACCGGGACAGACAGGAGTGTGGCGGGCCGGGGCGCGGCGCAAAACCCGGAATAGGGGGTATACCCCTGAAGCTTCCGGTGAGCCGTCCAACGGATCGTTCACCCGATTTTTGGTTCTATGACGCTCCGTTGCGGGATCGGGGGCAATCCGACCGTTTCGTTTCGCGGGATGGTCGATCTCGACACTGGACGTGAGGCGTACGGAGGATCATCATCCCGCGCAACGGGCGAGAGCCCGGTTGGGGCTGGGAACGCAGCGGGGGACCGGATCGCATGACGAAATCGGAGATGGCATTCGCCGAACGCAAGCTGTTCGTCGAACGGTGGGTCAAGTCACCGCTGAAGGTGGCATCGGTAACGCCGAGCGGCGCCGATCTCTGCCGCGCCATGGCCGAGGGTGCCGGCGCCGCGGCCGGCCGCCGCGTGATCGAACTGGGTCCGGGCACCGGTCCGATCACCGCCGCCCTCCTCCACGCCGGCGTAGCGCCCTCCGACCTGCTGCTGCTGGAACTGGACGACGTCTTCGCCCACCACCTGCGCACCCGTCATCCCGGCGTCACGGTGGTGGAGGGCGACGCCCGCCGAATCGGCCGCGCCGCGGCCGCACACGGCTGGACCGGGTGCGACGCCGTTGTATCGGGCCTGCCGCTGATCGCCATGCCCCTATCGGCGCAGGTGCGCATCGCCGGCGGCGCGTTCGAGGCGATGGGGCCGGGGGGCGTGTTCGTCCAGCTCACCTACGGCCCGTTCTCGCCGCTGAACCCGGCGCTGGTGCGTCGCCTCGGCCTCGTCGGGCGACGGTTCCGCTGGATCGCCCGCAACCTGCCGCCGGCCTCCGTGTGGGTCTACCGTCGCCGCACCGCGGTGAACTGATACGACCGCGATCCGCCGCGCCGCTGCACCGCCGCCACTGCGATCGATCAATGGCGCAGGCGGCGGAACGGGGCACACTGCTGCGGTCCGCGACACTGTGCGACGGCCGACCGAGCGACAACCGATGCAGCCCTACGCCCGCCCTGCCCTGCTCTTCCTCGCCCGCCATCTCGCCGCCGGCCTGCTGGCGGGCCTGAGCTTCTGCACGGGCATGCTGTGGTTCGACGTCGCCGGCCTGGGCACCCTGCTGCTGGAGTCGGAGCACATGGCCGTCGGCCTCTACCTGTTCTTCGGGTCGGTCTGCGGCACCTTCGGCGGGGTCGCCATGGCGGTGGGCGTGATGAACCTGGGCGATCACGCCGACCGTCCCGACCGCAAACACTGATGGCCTAAAGCGGCCGGCCGGGCTCCCAGCCCTCCGGGGCCAGGCGGAAGCCCTCGAACCGGAAGGCCGGGGCGACGGTGCAGCCCACCAGCGTCCAGGCGCCGAGCGGCCGGGCCGCCTGCCAGGCGCCCTCGGGCACCACGGCCTGCGGGCGCTCGCCCGCCGCCAGGTCCATGCCCAGGCGCAGCGTGCGCACCGTCGCGCCGTCGTGATCGGCGATGGCCAGTTCCAGCGGGCCGCCGCCGTACCAGTGCCACATCTCCACCGCGTCGACCGTGTGCCAGTGGGACCGCTCGCCTGCCCGCAGCAGGAAATAGATACCGGTCATGACGCCCCGCCCGCCGTCCGCGACGGTGCCGGCGTGCCGGTAGGTCTCGACGAAATGGCCGCCCTCGGGGTGCGGCTGCATGCCCAGCAGGGCGATGATGCGATCCGGATCCATGGTGTCCTCCCTGCGACCGGTGGCGCTCATGGCCGGAAGCAGCGGGCCATGGTGCGGTCCTTGTCGATGTACTGGCAGGTGTAGCCGTTGTTGAAGTTGAATCGGGTGCCCCGGCTGTCCATCCGGCGGACCGACACCAACACCGTATCCCCCTGCTTGAAATGGGCCCAGGCTGACGAATCCAGGTGAATGCGAATACCGTTGGAGAACACCACGTCGCGCGATGGCGTGACGGTGACGGTGACCCCGTTGTTGAAGGCCATGCCGCCGCCCTTCGTCGGGACGGCGGCCATTCCGCTGGTGCAGTTCACGCCTTCCGGCTGCACCGCGACGCACTCGAACGCCCGGGGCTGGGCCGCGGTCAGGACCATCGCGTAGACGGCAACCTCGAGAACGCTGAGAGCCATGGCACACCTCCTGCCGCTCTATCCCGGTGCTACGCCCGAAACGTTGCCAAAAGGATAATTCGCAGACGTTTGAAACCTCCGCATCGCCCATCCGTGCATCCGCGCGGAACTCTGCCGCGGCAACCCGTGTTGCCGCATCGCAAACCGCTGGTGGGTGCCCCATGGACAAACCGCTCCCTTCCCGGACGTCCGACACGGCGGCGGGTCCGGTGCCGAAGATCCTGGATGCCGTCGGCATGCTGGCTGCGGCCGGCGGCGGGTTGGGCGCGGTGCTCCTGCTGGTGGAGGCGCCGTTCGATGGCCCGTGGGCGGTGATCGCGGCGGTGGCGGCGGTGTTCGCCGGCATCTACGCCGGTTTCCTGATGATGGGGTTCGCCGCCACCCTCCGCCTGCCCGGCCCCATTCGCCGGCGGCTCGACCAACCCACGGAACCCGAATGATCCCTCCTCCCCTGGACTGCGTGGTGGTCGGCGGCGGCCCGGCCGGCCTGACCGCGGCCATCTACCTGGCACGCTACCGCCGCCGTTTCCTGGTCGTCGATGCCGGCGAGAGTCGGGCCGCCTGGATTCCCGTGTCCCACAACCACGCGGGCTTTCCCGAGGGCATCGCCGGCACCGACCTGCTGGCCCGCATGCGCGACCAGGCCCGCCGCTACGGCGCCCGCATCGAGCGCGGCCGGGTGGAATCCCTGCACCGCAACGACGACGGCACCTTCACGGTGCACCGCGAGGGCGCCGGCGCCCTGTCCGCCCGCACCGTGTTGATGGCCACCGGCGTCATCGACGTGGAGCCGGTGCTGCCGGACGTCCACCGCGCGGTGCAGCGCGGCCTCGTCCGGCATTGCCCGATCTGCGACGGCTACGAGGTCATCGGGCAGAGCATCGGCGTCATCGGCCACGGCGCCGCCGGGCTGGGCGAGGCGCTGTTCCTGCGCACCTGGAGCGACCGCATCACCCTGCTGACGCTGGGCGAGACCATGGGGCTGCGCGACGCCGACCGGCATCGCCTGGCCGCCGCCGGCATCCGTTCGGTGGAGGAGCCCGTGGTGGAGGTCCACACCGAGAACGACCGCATCGCCGCGCTCACCACGGCGTCGGGGGAACGGTTGACCTTCGACACCCTCTACTCCGCCCTGGGGGCGGTGCCGCGCGCCGATGCCGCCAAGCCGCTGCACCCGGACCGCGCCGCCGACGGCCGGCTGCGCATCGGTGAACGCCAGGCCACCAGCGTCGACGGGCTGTACGCCGCGGGCGACGTGGCGGACGGGCTGAACCAGATCGCCGTCGCCATGGGTGACGCCGCCCGGGCGGCGACCGCCATCCACCGCCGCCTGCTGGTGGCAGACGGGCAACTCTACACGGCGCAACCGGAGGGCGGGGCTCGCCCTGCGGAATGAGCCCGCCCGGCGTATTCCCCTTGCATCCTTGCCCAGAACTGCGACCTTAGCAAGAGTCCATCCCGGAGCTTCGACGACCTTTCGTTGTCGATCCGCTCGCTTTTCAAGCAGCGTCCGAGGGAGGACCGAATGCGCGACGCCCATCCCGCCGATGGCGACACCACCAACCCGGCCGCGCCGACCGTCATCGTCATCAACCACGGCACCCATATGGAGTACCGCGGCACCGACGGCGACGACCTGATCATCGGCACCAACGGCCCCGACGTCCTGTACGGTGGTCCCGGCAATGACACCCTCTCCGGCGGCGACGACGACGACACCCTGGAAGGCGGACCCGGCGCCGACCGTCTGGACGGCGGCGACGGCTTCGACGAGGTGTCCTACAGCGGTGCCGCGGCGGGGGTAGTGGTCGACCTGGCCACGCCGGCGAACAACACCGGCGACGCCGCGGGCGACACCCTGGTGTCGATCGAGGTGGTCAGCGGCTCGCGCCACGCCGACCGGCTGATCGGTGACGACGGCGCCAACATCTTCCTGGCCGACGAAGGCGACGACCTGGTGAGCGGCGGCGGCGGCGATGACTTCCTGGTCGGCGACCTCGGCAGCGACACCCTCTACGGCGGCGACGGTGACGACGAACTGGACGGTCACCGCCCGGGAGACACCGGTCGGGACCTGCTGATCGGCGGTGCCGGTAACGACACGCTGAACGGTGGCGACGGCGCCGACACGATGATCGGCGGCTCCGGGGCCGACGTGTTCCGCCTGCTCGTCTCCGGCGGGCAGACGGGCACGCCGCTGATCGCCGACTTCGGCGACGGGGATGACCGGATCGTCATCGGCTGGGTCCCGCTGAGCGGTCCGGTGACGGCGGGAGACGGAAGCGGCCTCGGCTACGGCAGCATCGCCGCGCAGGCCGGTCCGGGCGGCACCACGCTGCTGCACATCGGCACCGACACGGTGCCCGGCGCCGACTACACCGTCGCCCTGACCGGCTCCCTGCCCGCCTCCCGCTTTGTGGTGGAGGGGATGGAGATCCGCCTTGCCCCCGACACCGGCGCCGACCCCGGCACGCCTCCCCCTGCCACCGGCACCGGTACCGGCACCGTCGACGACACGGGTGGCGGATCGGACGGCGGGTCGAACGGTGGCTCGGATGGTGGCTCGGATGGTGGCTCGGACCGCGATACGCCCCCGCCGGCCGTCTCGGCGACGCCGGGTGACGATGACCTGCGCGGGACCGACGGGGACGACGTCCTGAGCGGGGGCGACGGCAACGACACGCTGTGGGGCGACGCCGGTGCCGACGCGCTGTACGGCAACCGCGGGGCGGACGTCCTCTATGGCAACGTCGGCGACGACAGCCTGTTCGGCGGCCAGGACGAGGACAGCCTGTTCGGCGGGCAGGGCGACGACCAGCTCTACGGCCAGATCGCGGCCGACGTGCTGTACGGCCAGATGGGCGCCGACAGCCTGTTCGGCGGTCAGGGGGCGGACACCCTGTTCGGCGGGCAGGGCGACGACGTGCTGTACGGCAACCGCGGCGATGACGTGTTGGCCGGCAACCTGGGCAACGACACGCTGTTCGGCGGTGAGGGCGCCGACACCTTCGTCTTCGGGGCCGGCGGCGGGCACGACGTGATCGGTGACTTCAATGCGGCCGCGGGCGACCGCATGCAGGTGGCGGGCGGCCTGACCTGGACGGTGGCCGACGGCGGTGCCGGGGCGGTGGTCACCTTCACCTCCGGCGATACGGTGACGCTGGCCGGAATCGCCGCCCGCGACGTGGCCGACGGCTGGTTCCAGACCTGACCGACGGACCGGAACGGCGACGAGACGGAAACTTTGCCGCAGCCGTTGAACTTTCCTGCACGTCGCGTGTTGCACCCGGCAAAGGCAAGGGTTCCGTCCCGACCGGAACCCGGCCGCCGGAGGCATAAGGGGGAATCCATGAAACACGCGAAGGCGACCGCGCTCGCCTGTCTCGCGGCGCTTTGTTCGCCATTCACCGCTCTGGCCCAGACGGGAGACGGACCGATCGTCGACGAACCGGCGTGGCAATTGTGGCATCCGCCGGCCGTCACGCCGGTGATGGAGCAGATGGACGCCTTCCACCAGCTTCTTCTGTGGATCATGGTTGCGGTCTGTCTGCTGGTGGTGGCGCTGCTCGCCTATGTCACGATCCGCTTCCGCGCGAGCGCCAACCCGACGCCGTCGCGCACCTCGCACAACACGCTGATCGAGGTGATCTGGACCACCGTCCCGGTGATCATCCTGGTCATCATCGCGGTGCCGTCGTTCCGTGTCCTCTACTTCGCCGACCGGGCGGTGGAAGCGGACATGACCATCAAGGCGACGGGGCGGCAGTGGTACTGGGATTACACCTATCCCGACCACGGCGACTTCACCTTCAGCTCCATCATGATCCCGGAGGATGAGATCCAGCCGGGCCAGAAGCGGCTGCTGGAGGTCGACAACCGGGTGGTCGTGCCGGTGAACAGCACCGTGCGCCTGCTCACCACCGGCGGCGACGTCATCCATTCCTGGACGATCCCGGCCTTCGGCATCAAGAAGGACTCCATTCCCGGCCGCATCAACGAGACCTGGTTCCGGGCCGAGGTCGAAGGGGTCTACTACGGCCAGTGCTCGGAAATCTGCGGCACCGGCCATGCCTACATGCCCATCGCCGTGGAGGTCGTCTCCCCCGAACGCTTCGAAGCCTGGGTCGAGCAGGCCCGGCAGGAGTTCGCCGCCTCCGCTCCCGCGCCGGAGGCCGGGGCCACCCGCGTCGCCGCCCGCTGATCAGCCCGTTCGAGTGAGGTTCCATCCGATGGCCGAACAGAGCACGCCCGCCCACGACGGGGCGGACCATCACGACCACACGCCGGGCTTCGTCCAGCGCTGGTTCTTTTCCACCAACCACAAGGACATCGGGACGCTGTACATGATCTTCGCCGTGGTCGCGGCGTTGATCGGCATCGGCTTCTCCGCCATCATGCGGGCGGAGTTGCACAGCCCCGGTCTCCAGGTCGTCGAGGACGGCCAGTTCTGGAACGTCATCATCACGGCCCATGGCCTGATCATGGTGTTCTTCGTCGTCATGCCCGCACTGATCGGCGGCTTCGGCAACTGGTTCGTGCCGATCATGATCGGCGCCCCCGACATGGCCTTCCCGCGGCTCAACAACATCAGCTTCTGGCTGCTGGTGCCGGCCTTCCTGCTGCTGCTGGCCTCACCCTTCGTCGGGCAAGGGGCGGGAACGGGCTGGACCATCTACCCGCCGCTGTCCAACCAATCCCATCCGGGGCCGGCGGTGGACCTGGCGATCTTCTCCCTGCACCTGGCAGGCGCCTCGTCGATCCTGGGTGCCGCGAACTTCATCACCACCATCTTCAACATGCGCGCGCCGGGCATGACGCTGCACAAGATGCCGCTGTTCGTGTGGGGCATGCTGGTGACCGCATTCCTGCTGCTGCTGGCCGTGCCGGTGCTGGGCGGCGCCATCACCATGCTGCTGACCGACCGCAACTTCGGCACCTCCTTCTTCGACCCGGAGGGCGGCGGCGACCCGGTGCTGTTCCAGCACCTGTTCTGGTTCTTCGGCCACCCCGAAGTCTACATCATGATCCTGCCGGGGTTCGGCATCATCTCGCAGGTGGTGTCCACCTTCTCGCGCAAGCCGGTGTTCGGCTATCTCGGCATGGCCTACGCCATGGTGGCCATCGGCGTGGTCGGCTTCGTGGTGTGGGCGCACCACATGTACACGGTGGGCCTGGACGTCGACACCCGCGCCTATTTCACCGCCGCCACCATGATCATCGCGGTGCCCACGGGCATCAAGATCTTCTCGTGGATCGCCACCATGTGGGGCGGCTCCATCGAGTTCAAGACGCCGATGCTGTTCGCCATCGGCTTCATCTTCCTGTTCACCGTCGGCGGTGTCAGCGGCGTGGTGCTCGCCAACGGCGGCCTCGACCAGACGCTGCACGACACCTACTATGTCGTCGCCCACTTCCACTACGTGCTGTCGCTGGGCGCGGTGTTTTCGATCTTCGCCGGCTGGTACTACTGGATCGGCAAGATGTCGGGGCGCCAGTACCCGGAGTTCTGGGGCAAGGTGCACTTCTGGATGACCTTCGTCGGCGCCAACCTCACCTTCTTCCCGCAACACTTCCTGGGCACCGCCGGGATGCCGCGCCGGATCCCCGATTACCCGGACATGTACGCGGGGTGGAACATGGTGTCCTCGTTCGGCTCGTACCTGGCGTTCAGCGGCCACCTCGTGTTCATCGCGCTGGCCATCTACACGGTGTTCCGCGGCGCCCGGGTGGGGGCCAACTACTGGGGGCCCGGCGCCACGACCCTGGAATGGACCCTCAGCTCGCCGCCGCCCTACCACCAGTTCGAACGGCTGCCGACGGTGAAGTGACGGGCTGAACCGGCAACCGATCTAACGGCGGCGCCGCAGCACGTCCCCGCTGGCGAGCACGGCACCGCCCACGATCAGGGCACAGGCGGCCCAGACGGTCCAGCCGCCGATGGCATGGCCGATCAGGATCAGCAGCAACGTCGACATCAGCGGCGCGGCGTAGCTCATCGCCCCCAGCGCCCGGATGTCGCCGTGCTTCACCCCGTGGTCCCAGGTGAAGAAGGATAGGCCCACCGGGGCCAGGCCCATCAGCAGCACCGCCAGCCACTCGCCCCCCGCGGGCACCACGGTCTCCTCGAAGAGCAGGTGACACACCGCCGCCAGGAGGGACGTGGCCAGGCAGAACCAGCCCACCGCCTCGGTCGGGACATGGCCGAAGCGGCGCGACGCCACGGAATAACCGCCCCATGTCAACGCCGCGGCGATCGCCGCGAGATAGCCCGGCAGATTGGCCGCCTCCAGCGTCACCCCGCCCGCCGATCCGCGCCCGGTGACCAGGATCGCCGTGCCGGCCAGCCCGGCCAAAGCGCCCAGCACATGGGTGCGGCGCAGGCTCTCCCCCGGAAGCAGGGCCGAGAACAGGACGATCAGCAGCGGCCACAGATAGTTCAGCAGGTTCACCTCGACCGCCGCATCGGGCGCCAGGCGGAAGGCGAGGAAGTAGAAGAAGTGATAGCCGAACAGCCCGCCGACGCCGAGCGCCCACACCGGCCATGGCTGGCGCAGCACCCCCACCGCGTCGCGGCCGAGCGCCAGGGCGCCGCCCGTGCCCACGAGAAAGGCGATGAGGAAGGCCATGGCGACGAGCTGGAACGGCGGAATCACCCCCGACAGCGTCGTCAGCGGCGCCAGCGTCGCCCACATCACGATGGCCGTGCCGCCGATCGCGGTGGCACGGCGGACGTCGTGGCCGGGGCGGCCGGGAAGAGCGGCGGAGGTCATCGGGGCTCCGATTGGATTGGCGTCGGGACCCGCCGTGCATACCGCACCCGCGGGGTCGGACTCAACGCTGCCGGCCCGGACGCCCGGATCAGAATGACGACCCCGGCTCCTTAAGGAACGCCTCCTCCTCCGGTGTGCTCGGCCGGCCGAGGACGGCGTTGCGGTGAGGGAAGCGGCCGAAGCGCTCGATGATCGCCAGGTGGCGTTCGGCATAGTCCACCGCCTCCGCCAGGCCGACCCGTTCGCGGAACAGGGCCACCGCCAGACGCTGGTCCTCCATGTCCTCGCTGTGCTCCAGCGGCAGGTAGAGGAACATGCGCTCGTCGGCGGTGCACTCCAGGTCGAAGCCTTCGGCCAGCGCATGGCGGGTGACGGCGCGCGCCGCGGCGTCGGTGGCGAAGGACCGCGGGCTGCCGCGGAACACGTTGCGCGGCACCTGGTCCAGCAGGATGCACAGGGCCAGACAGCCGTCCACGTCCTCCTTCCAATGATCAAGGCGCCCGGCGGCGGCGGCCTCGTGGTGCTCCAGCAGCGTGTCGCGGACCGCCCGGTCGAAGCTGTCGGAGCGGCGGAACCAATAGGACTTCACCGCGTCGTCGAACCAGAAGTCCACGATCTCGTCGATCAGCGTGTCGGCCATCGGTCCCCCCTGCCATTCGTTCCGGGCCTTCGGTTCACCGGGCCCGAAAACAGAACAGGGCGCCCGGAGGCGCCCTGTCCAGCGAAAACGTCAGGCCGCCACCGGATCAATGGTGGACGTTGCTCCAGAGCTGGCGCTTCACCGCGTACATCATGCCGGCGAAGACGATCAGGAACAGGATCACCTTAACGCCCGTCTGCTTGCGGGTGTCCATGTGGGGTTCCGCCACGAAGGTCAGGAACGTGGACACGTCGCGCGCCTGCTGCTCCACCGTCGCCTCCGTGCCGTCGGCGTAGGTGACGCCATCCGGCATCAGGATGTTGGGCATGCCGACCTGATGGCCGGGGAAGTACTCGTTGTAGTACATGCCGTCCATCAGGGTGACGCCCTCGGGCGGCTCCTTGAAGCCGGTGAGGAAGGCGTAGAGGTAGTCTTCGCCGCCGACCCGGGCCTTGGCCATCAGCGACAGGTCCGGCGGCAGGGCGCCGTTGTTGGACGCGCGGGCCGCCTGGTCGTTGGGGAACGGGCTGGGGAAGCGGTCGGCCGGGATGCCCGGGCGGTCGAACATGTCGCCCGCGTCGTTCGGCCCGTCCTCGATGGTATAATCGGCAGCGATCGCCCGGATCTGGTCCTCGTTGTAACCGATGCCGACCAGCGTGCGGATCGGCACCAGCTCCAGCGAGTGGCAGCTCGCGCAGACGTCACGGTAGACCTGGAAGCCGCGCTGGGCGGCCGCCCGGTCGATCGTCCCAAAGACGCCCGAATGGGGCCAGCTCTGCGCCGGGATAGCCACGCCCTCGGCCGCCACGGCCGTGCCGGCCAGCCCCAGCGCCAGGGCCGCGGAGAGGAAAGCAGTCTTCAGCGCGCGCATTAGGCCTTCTCCATCGGGCTGGCGTGGGCGCCGGCAGCGACGCGGCCACCGCCCTTGAGAACCGGTTCGCTGATGCTGGCCGGCAGCGGAAGCGGACGCTCCAGCTTGCCCAGGACCGGCAGCAGGATCAGGAAGTGGAAGAAGTAGTAGGCAGTGGCGATGCGGCCGATGGTCAGCCAGATGCCTTCGGCCGGCATGGCGCCGGCGTAGCCCAGCACCAGGCAGCAGAGCACCAGGACCCAGAAGAACTGGCGGTAGATCGGACGGAACTTGCAGCTCCGCACCTTCGAGGTGTCGAGCCAGGGCAGGACGAACAGCACGGCGATGGCGCCGAACATCGCGATGACGCCGCCCAGCTTGTCCGGAATGGCGCGCAGGATGGCGTAGAACGGCAGGAAGTACCACTCCGGCACGATGTGCGCCGGCGTCACCAGCGGGTTGGCCGGGATGTAGTTGTCCGGGTGGCCCAGGTAGTTCGGCATGAAGAAGACGAACGCGCAGTAGAAGATCAGGAAGACCACCACCGCGAACAGGTCCTTCACCGTGACGTAGGGGTTGAACGGAACGGTGTCCTGCGGACCCTTGGCGTCGATGCCCAGCGGGTTGTTGGAGCCGGAGACGTGCAGGGCGGCGGTGTGGAGGATGACCACCGCGAAGATCACGAACGGCAGCAGGAAGTGCAGAGCAAAGAAGCGGTTCAGCGTCGGGTTGTCGACCGAGAAGCCGCCCCACAGCCAGGTCACGATCGGGTCGCCGACGATCGGGAAGGCCGAGAACAGGTTGGTGATGACGGTGGCACCCCAGAAGCTCATCTGGCCCCACGGCAGCACGTAGCCCATGAAGGCGGTGGCCATCATCAGAAGCAGGATCACCACCCCCAGCATCCACAGGATCTCGCGCGGGGCCTTGTACGAGCCGTAGTAAAGGCCGCGGAACATGTGGATGTAGACGGCGATGAAGAACATCGACGCGCCGTTGGCGTGCATGTAGCGCAGCAGCCAGCCGTAGTTCACGTCACGCATGATGCGCTCGACCGATTCGAAGGCGATCGAGGTGTGCGCGGCGTACTGCATGGCCAGCACCAGGCCGGTCGCGATCATGATCACGAGCATGACACCCGCGATGGCACCGAACGCCCACAGATAGTTGACGTTCCGGGGCATCGGGTATTCGTTGTACTCGTGATGCATCATCGTGAAGATCGGTAGACGGCTGTCGACCCACTTCACGACGGGATTCTTGAATGTAGAGGCGTGTCCCTGAGCCATATCGTCTGGTCTCCCGATACCGAGGGCCGCTTAGCCGAGCTTGACCGCGGTGTCACTGATGAAGGCGTATTCCGGCACGACCAGGTTGGCCGGCGCCGGGCCCCTGCGGATGCGGCCCGAGGTGTCGTAGTGCGACCCGTGGCACGGGCAGAACCAGCCGTCGAAGTCGCCGCGCGGGTCGGTCGGCTTCTGCCCCAGCGGCACGCAGCCCAGGTGCGTGCAGACGCCGATCACCACCAGCCACTGGGCCCGCTGCACGCGGGCGTCGTCGGCCTGCGGATCCGGAAGCTCGCGGATGTTGACCTGGGTCGCCTCGGCGATCTCCCGTTCGGTGCGGTAGCGGATGAACACCGGCTTGCCGCGCCAGGTGACGGTGATCGCCTGGCCTTCCTGGATGGGGGAGAGATCCACCTCGATCGAGGCGAGCGCCAGGGTGTCGGCCGCCGGATTCATGCTGTCGATGAACGGCCAGGCAGCCGCCGCGACACCGACGGCACCCACGGCACCGGTGGCGAGATAGAGGAAATCACGGCGGGAAGTCCCCTCGCCGCCGGGGGCCGCGTGGGCACCCGTGCCGGACGGATGCGTGGTCTCAGCCATAAGCGTCATTCTCCTCAGAACTGCACAGCGCGCGAGGGCCGCTGGGGGAAGCGTCGGACGTTCTTAGCATGACTCGGCTGTCCTTCTCCGCCGGTCGGGTAAGACCCGGTCATGCGGCTTCGACCGGAAGGGGGGTAAGCAGCCATTGGGGTGCGGTATAGCGTCGCGTCGCGCCGTTGAAAAGTCCTATCCTCCGGACATTATGTCGCGCGCATATAACGAACATTAGAAGCCACGAACGGATTGAGGGCATGCGGCTGGTCCTTTTCGAACCCGACATCCCCCAGAACGCGGGAACCCTGATGCGGCTGTGCGCCGCGTTGGGCGTCCCGCTGGACGTGATCGAGCCCTGCGGCTTCCTGTTCGACGACCGCAAGCTGCGGCGCGCCGGCATGGATTACCTGACCCACCTGGATCTGACCCGCCACATCTCGTGGAACGCGTACCGCGCAACGCCCGCGGCGGGGCGACTCGTGCTGTTGACGACCCGCGCCGCCCTGCCCTACACCGCCTTCGCCTTCCGCCCGGACGACCGGATCATGGTCGGTCGCGAGAGCGAGGGCGTGCCCGACGCGGTGCACGACGCGGCCGACGCGCGCCTGCTGATCCCCCTGAAGCCTCCCGCGCGCTCCCTCAACGTTGCCCTGGCGGCGGCGATGGTGTTGGGTGAGGCCATGCGACAGACCGCCGCACCTTCCGGAGCCCCCCGATGACGCCGACACCCCCGCCGACCCCGACCGTGCCGACCGAGGATCAGAAGGCCCGTGCCGCCGCCTGGTTCGCCACGTTGCGCGACCGCATCTGCGCCGCCTTCGAGGCGCTGGAGGACGAACTGGAGGGCGGCCCGCACGCCGCACTGCCGCCCGGGCGATTCGAGCGGCGGAACTGGCAGCGCCCCGACCACGGCGGTGACGAGGGTGGCGGCGGCACCATGGCGATCATGCGCGGGCGCGTGTTCGAAAAGGTGGGGGTCAACATTTCCACCGTGCACGGCACCTTCAGCCCGGAGTTCCGCGACAACATTCCCGGTGCGGCCGGCGACGGCCGGTTCTGGGCAGCGGGGATCAGCCTGGTGGCGCACATGCGCTCGCCGCTGGTGCCGGCGACGCACATGAACACCCGCCACATCGCCACCCGCTTCGGCTGGTTCGGCGGCGGCGCCGACCTCACCCCCACCGTCCCCGACGACGCGGACACCGCCGCCTTCCACGGGGCCCTGAAGGCCGCCTGCGATCGCCACGACCCGGCCTACTATCCGAAGTACAAGGAGTGGTGCGACCGCTACTTCTTCCTGCCCCACCGCAACGAGACGCGCGGTGTCGGCGGCATCTTCTACGACGGCCTGGACAGCGGCGACTGGGAGGCCGACTTCGCCTTCACCCGCGACGTCGGCCTGGCCTTTCTGGAGGTCTATCCCGCGCTGGTCCGCCGCCACATGCACACGCCCTGGACCGCCGAACAGCGCGAGGCCCTGCTGGTCAAGCGCGGCCGCTACGTGGAGTTCAACCTGCTCTACGACCGCGGCACCACTTTCGGGCTGAAGACCGGCGGCAACACCGAGGCCATCCTGATGAGCCTGCCGCCCGAGGTGAAATGGCCCTGAGGACGCGGCCGGCGCCGCGCCGTCAGACCCGCCGCCGCAGTTCCTCCAGGCACTCCGCGCGGCCCGGCCGGAAGTCCGCGGCGATCCACCACGCCTCGACCTGCCGGAGCAGGGCGCCGACACGCGGCCCGTGCGGCACGCCCAGCGCCAGCGCATCGCGGCCGGCCAGCGGAAAGCGCAGATCCTCCAGGTCGCCGGCGCTGGCCAGCGCCCTGCGGACGGTGGCCAGCGGCAGCGGGCCCGGCGCCTGCACCGCCACCAGGCGCACCAGGTCGCACCAGCGCCCGGCATCCCCCAGGCGGTAGAGGGCCCGCCGCCACGCCGCCGGATCGTCGCCGGGCGGCATCGCCACCGGCGGTTCGGCCATGGCGGCCAGACGGTCGCGGTCGGCGTTGGACAGGCGCAGCCGATCCGCCACCGCCCGGGTCCCCTCCGGCCCGCCGTTGAGCACCGCCCCCAGCCGCAGCAGGGAGTCCGGCGCCTCTCCCAGGGCGTGCTGCAACCGGACCATGCGATCCAGCCGGTCCCCGTCGGTGGGTGACGGCAGCAGGGGTGCGAGCACGCCGTGCGTCTCCATCAGCCGCCACACCGCCGCCGGATCGGGGGCCGACAGCAGCCGGAACAGCTCCCCCTGCACCCGCTCGCCGGACAGGGCGGGCAGCAGCGGCGCCAGTTCGGCGGCGGCCTCCAGCGCCTCGGCGTCGGGGGCGCCGCGGCCGTAGTGGGCGTAGAAGCGGAAGAAGCGCAGCAGCCGCAGCACGTCCTCGCGGATGCGCAGGCGGGCCGCTCCAACGAAGCGCACCCGCCCCGCCGCCATGTCCGCCAGCCCGCCGAAGGGATCATAGACCGCGCCGTCCGGGGTGCAGGACAGCGCGTTCATGGTCAGGTCGCGGCGCGCCGCGTCCTCCTTCCAGTCGTCGGTGAACTCCACCCGGGCGTGGCGGCCGAACGTCTCCACGTCGCGCCGCAGCGTCGTGATCTCGTAATGCTGCCGGTTCACCACCGCCGTCACGGTGCCGTGGGCGATGCCCGTGGGCACCGCGGTGAGGCCGGCCGCCCGCAGCACCTCCATCACCCGCTCCGGCGGGGCATGGGTGGCGATGTCGATGTCCTTGACCGGCCGCCCCAGCCAGGCGTCCCGCACGCAGCCACCGACGAACCGCGCGTCGACGCCGCCCGCCGCCAGCGCGTCGAGCACCGCCCGCGTTTCCGGCGCGGTCATCCAGGGCTGCGGCGCCAGCCGGGCGGCGGGGGATTGCATGGGATGGAGAACTCCGTCTTGCCGCCCGGCACGGGAACGACGCAGGGCGGCGGCTGCCCGCATCATACGGCTTGCCGGCGCGGCGTCCATCCCCGCTCAGCGCGGGTCCACCGCCTCCCCGCCGATGACGCGTCCGCCCTCCATGCGGGCCGGGACGTAGGCGGTGCCGGGCGGCGCACCGCCGGACAGGGCCCAGGCCCCCAGCACGAGCACCAGCAGGGCCACGCCGCTGCCCGCGAGCCACGGCCAGGGAAGCCGGGACAGATCGAGCGGCGGACCGCCGTTGCGCGCCCGCCAGGCCAGCCAGGCGACGAACAGGACGGTGGGCAGCAGCAGCGGCAGGACGAACGTCAGGAAGGCCCTCACGGCGACTCGCCCAGCACGTCGCGGAGGTTGACCAGCATGCCCGCGGTGGCGCCCCAGATGTAACGCTCCCCGTAGGGGAAGGCGTAGAAGAAGCGCTGGGCACCCATGAACATGCGGCTGTGGCGCTGCGGGTTGGTGGGGTCGAGGATCACGGTCAGCGGCACCTCGAACACCTCCGCCACCTCAGTCGGGTCGGGTACGATGGCGAAGGGAGGGCGCACGCACCCGACGATCGGCGTGACGCGGAAACCGGTGCGGGTGACGTAGGTGTCCAGCCGGCCGACGATCTCCACCAGGTCACGGTCCAGGCCGATCTCCTCCTGCGTCTCGCGCAGGGCGGTGTCCTCGGGCGAGCGGTCCTCCGGCTCCCGCCGGCCGCCGGGGAAGCTGATCTGTCCCGCATGGGCCGACAGGTGGGCGGTGCGCTGGGTGAAGATCACCGTGGCGCCGCCCGGCCGGTCGACCAGGGGAATCAGCACCGCCGCCTCGCGCAGGGCGGACGGCGGCCCGAATCCGGGATTCAGGTCATGGTCGCCGCGCACCTTCAGGGGCCGCAGCGAGGCCGCCGCGCTGCCCGGAAAGCGCCGGCGGACGTCATCCAGCGTCACTCGCCAGGCCACCTGCCCAGCACGAAGAAGACTCCTTTGCTCCATAGGCCGACCTCGCCCTCCCTGGCCTGGCCGATCGACACGCACCGTTCCACCAGTTCGTAATACACGGACCGGGCTATGCGCGCCTCCAGCCGGTTTCTTATGACAACGTAAGGCACGGACTCGTCCGTTTCCCGGCTCTGCTCCACCCGGATCGGGTGTTCGGGTCCGGCCTCCACCCATTCGTCCAGGTTGGTGCGGAACGACAGCACCTGATCGGTGCCGCTTCCGCTTACCGACATCTCCACCGCGACGAACGGAGCATCCTCGACAACTATGCGCCCTCTCTCGACGGGGGTGATCAGCCAATAATCACCCGCGTCATCCCGCCGCAACACGCTGGCAAACAGCTTCACCAGCTCCATGCGCCGGATGGGACCGTCATTGTGGTACCAGGTGCCGTCCCTGGCAATGCGTATGCCGAACTCCTCTTCCTTTTGGAGAGGTGCTCCGCCGTCGGGGGCATGCGCGGTCATCGCATTCCCCCGCTTGTTTTCGGCGGCCGCGGAGCCGACTTTGTTCATCGCGTCCTGCGCAACCTATTTTCGCCACACTCGTCACATAGGTCTGCCGACCGGGAATGTGAACAGGGAGACACGATTTGAGCGCCCCGAACGCCCTGCCAGCCTCCGCCGGTCCCGAAAACCCCCATCAGCTGCTGGCCGAGGTTGAGACGCTGGGCGTCCGGCTGGCCATGGTACGCGACCGCATCGGCCGCGTCATCTTCGGCCAGCGGGAGGTGGTGGACCTGACCCTGATCACCCTGCTGGCCGGCGGCCACGTGCTGCTGATCGGCGTGCCCGGCCTGGCCAAGACGCGCCTGGTGGAAACCCTGGGCACCGTTCTGGGCCTGGAGGAGAAGCGCATCCAGTGCACGCCGGACCTGATGCCGGCGGACATTCTGGGCTCCGAGGTGCTGGAGGAGTCCGAGGACGGGCGCCGCTCCTTCCGCTTCGTCCCCGGCCCGGTGTTCAGCCAGTTGCTGATGGCCGACGAGATCAACCGCGCCAGCCCGCGCACCCAGTCGGCCCTGTTGCAGGCCATGCAGGAGCGCCGGGTGTCGGTGGCCGGCCACTATCACCCCCTGCCCGCCCCCTTCCACGTCCTGGCCACCCAGAACCCGCTGGAGCAGGAGGGCACCTATCCGCTGCCCGAGGCGCAGCTCGACCGCTTCCTGATGCAGGTCGACGTCACCTATCCCGATCGGGAGGCGGAGCGGCGCATGGTCGTCGCCACCACCGGCGTGGAGCAGGAGAGTGCCGTCACCGTCATCACCCCGACCGAGCTGCAGGCCGCCCAGCGGCTGGTCCGTCGCATCCCCGTGGGCGAAAGCGTGGTGGAGGGCATCCTGGACCTGGTGCGCGCCGGCCGTCCGGAGACCTCCGACGTGGCCGAGGTGACGCGCCACGTCGCCTGGGGCCCCGGCCCCCGCGCCTCGCAGGCGCTGATGCTGGCGGCGCGCGCGCGGGCCGTCCTGGACGGCCGCCTGGCGCCGTCCCTGGACGACGTGGTGGCGCTGGCCAAGCCGGTGCTGCGCCACCGCATGGCGCTGAGCTTCGCGGCGCGCGCCGACGGCGTCACCCTGGATGCGGTCATCGACCGTCTCTGCGAACCGCTGCTCTAGGGCCGCCGCCGTGGCCGCCGCGCCCCCCACCCTCGGCGCCGACGCCCTGCGCGCCCAGCAGCGGGCGGAGACGCTGGCCGCCCGCCTGCCGCCCCTGCTGGTGGAGGCGGAGCGGGTCGCCGCCACCGTCGCCCAGGGCGTCCACGGCCGCCGCCGCGTCGGTCCGGGCGAAACCTTCTGGCAGTTCCGCCGCTACATGCCCGGCGATTCCCCGCAGATGATCGACTGGCGCCAGTCGGCGCGCACACAGCCCGTCTACGTGCGCGAGAACGAGTGGGAGGCGGCGCAGACCGTCTGGCTGTGGCACGACCGCACGCCCAGCATGGGCTACCGCTCCGCCCCCGCCCTGCCGCTCAAGCGCGAGCGGGCGGAGCTGCTGCTGCTGGCGCTGACCGTCCTGCTGATCCGCGGCGGCGAGCGGGTGGCGCTGCTCAACACCGGCCAGCGCCCCGACCACGGGCGCGGCGCCCTGAACCGCATGGCGTCGCGCCTGGCCGATCCCCGGGCGTGGAGCGACGCGCCGGCCGGCCTGCCCCGCATCGAACCCCTGCCCCGGCACGCCCGCGTCGTCCTGTTCGGCGATCTGCTGTCACCGCTGGACGAAATCCACGCCACCGTCGCCGGGCTGACCGGACGGGGGGTGCGCGGCCACCTCATGCAGGTGCTGGACCCCGCGGAGGAGACGCTGCCCTTCGCCGGCCGCGTCGAGTTCGAGGGGCTGGAGGGCGAGGAGGAGCTGCTGGTGCCGCGGGTGGAGGGGGTGCGCGACGCCTATCTGGCGCGCCTGAAGGCCCACCGGGAAGGGCTGGCGGCGCTCGCCCGCACCGCCGGATGGACCTTCGCCGTCCACCGCACCGACCATCCGCCGACGGCCGCCCTCCTGTCGCTGTGGGGCGCCCTGGCGCAGGAGCCTGTCTGAGGCCGCGGCCATCCCCGCGGGAGTGAGAGAACGCAGAGCATGCTGGGTTTCGGGTCCCTCGCCTTCGCCGCCCCCTGGGCGCTCGCCGCCCTGGTGACGCTGCCCGTCCTGTGGTGGCTCCTGCGGGTCACGCCGCCGGCGCCGCGGGTGGTGCGCTTTCCGGCCATCCGCCTGCTGCGCGACCTGGCCGCGCGGGAGGAGACGCCGGCGCGCACGCCCTGGTGGCTTCTGCTGCTGCGCCTGCTGGTCGCCGCCCTGATCATCCTGGCGCTGGCCGGGCCGCTGCTGAACCCGCGCGCGGCCCTGCCCGGCGGCGGCCCCCTGGTGCTGCTGGTCGACAACGGCTGGGCCGCCGGCCGCGACTGGCCGGCCCGGCGCGCGGCGCTGGACGGGCTGGTCACGCAGGCCGAGCGCCAGGACCGCCCGGTGGTGGTGCTGGCCACCGCCCCCGGCCCCGGCGGCGAGGCGCCGGCCGCCACCGCCCCCCTGCCGCCGGTGGAGGCGCGGCGCGCCGTGCAGGCGCTGGAGCCGCGCCCCTGGCCGGCGGATCGCGCCGCGGCGCTGGAGGCGGTGCGTCGCCTGTCCTTCGCCGGCTCCGCCCACAGCGTCTGGCTGAGCGACGGCGTGGCCGCCGCCGAGGGCGTCGACCGGGCGCTGGCCTCGGCGCTCCAGCGCCTGGGCTCCCTGGAGGTGCGCGACGACGGCGCGGCCCGGCCACCCTACCTGCTGATGCCACCGACATCCGACGGGGCGGCCCTGGTGGCCGAGGTGGTGCGCGGCGCCGCCGACCGGCCGGACGTGGTGACCGTGCGCATGACCGCCGCCGACGGCCGCCTGCTGCACCGGGAAACCGTCGCCTTCGAGGCGGGGCAGGCGCGCCGGTCCGTGCGGTTCGACGTGCCGGGCGAGCTGCGCAACGAGGCCGCGGCCCTGCGCATCGAGAACCAGACCACCGCCGCCGCCACCGTTCTGCTGGACGAGCGCTGGCGCCGCCGCCCGGTCGGCCTGGTGTCCGGCCGGCCGGAGGGCGAGAACCAGCCGCTGCTGTCCGACCTGCACTATCTCAGCCGGGCGCTGGAGCCCTACAACGAGGTGCGCCGCGGCGACACGGCGGAGCTGATGCGGCGCGACCTGGCGGTGCTGATCCTGTCCGACGTCGGCGCGCTCACCGGGTCGGAAGCGGAATCCCTGGAGCGGTGGGTGGGCGACGGCGGGGTGCTGGTGCGCTTCGCCGGGCCGCGGCTGGCGCAGAACGCCGACCGCCTGGTGCCGGTGCGCCTGCGCCTGGGCGATCGGGCGCTGGGCGGCGCGCTGTCCTGGTCGGAGCCGGCGACCCTTCAGCCCTTCGCCGCCACAGGACCGTTCCACGGCCTGGCCATCCCGCGCGACGTGGTGGTCAACCGGCAGGTGCTGGCGGAGCCATCGGTCGACCTGGCCGACCGGACCTGGGCGCGCCTGGCCGACGGCACCCCCCTGGTCACCGCCGAGAAGCGCGGCGACGGCTGGGTGGTGCTGGTGCACACCACGGCCAGCCCCGACTGGTCCAACCTGTCCCTGTCCGGCCTGTTCGTCGACATGCTCCGGCGCATCGTGGCGCTGAGCGAGGGCGTCGCCGGCACCGGGCCCGGCGGCACGCTGGAGCCGCAGGAGGTGCTGGACGGCTACGGCCGGCTGCTGGCGCCGGGCGCCACGGTCTTTCCCGTGGAGGCGGAAGCGTTCGGCGCCGCCGCCATCGGCCCGCGCCACCCGCCGGGCCTGTACGGCCGGGAGGACGCGCGCGTCGCCCTGAACCTGACCACCGCGGTCACCGCCCTGGCGCCGCCGGGGGCGCTGCCGCCCGGCGTCGGCCGCGGCGGCTTCGGCGACGGTGGCGAGGTGGCGCTGAAGCCCTATCTGCTGGCGGCGGCGCTGGCGCTGGGCATCCTCGACCTGCTGGTGGCGCTGGCCCTGCGCGGGCTGCTGGGCCGCCGCATCCGACCGCGCCGGGCCGCGGCGACGGCGGCGCTGGCGGCGCTGCTGGCGGCGGGTGTGCCGGTCGCCGGGACGCCCCGGCCGGCGGCGGCGCTGGACGTGGAACGCGCCGTGCGGGCGACGGAGGAGACCTTCCTCGCCCATGTGCGCACCGGCGACGGCGGTGTCGACGCGACGGCGCGCGCCGGGCTGGAGGGGCTGGTGGAGGTGCTGGGCCGCCGCACCGCCGCGGAGGCGGCGGGCGCCATGGCCGTCGATGTGGAGACGGACGAGCTGGCCTTCTTCCCGCTGCTGTACTGGCCGGTCACGCCGACCCAGCCGGCCCTGTCGGACACGGCGCGGGCGCGGGTGAACGATTACCTGCGCAACGGCGGCGTCATCCTGTTCGACACCCGCGACCAGGCGCGCTCGCTGATGCCCGGGGCCGGTCCGGGGGCGCAGGCGCTGCGGCGGCTGACCGACGGGCTGGACATCCCGGCGCTGGCCCCCGTGCCGCCCGACCATGTGCTGACCAAGGCGTTCTACCTGCTCCAGGACTTCCCCGGCCGCTACACCGGCGGCGAGGTTTGGGTGGAGGCGCGCGAGGGCCGCCTGAACGACGGCGTCTCCTCGGTCGTCATCGGCGCCAATGACTGGGCGTCGGCCTGGGCGGTGGAGCCCAACACCGGCCAGCCCCTCTACCCCGCGGTGCCCGGCGGCGAGCGCCAGCGGGAGATGGCCTACCGCTTCGGGGTCAACGTCGTGATGTACGCCCTGACCGGCAACTACAAGGCCGATCAGGTCCATGTGCCCGCCATTCTGGAAAGGCTCGGTCAATGACGACCGGCGGTTTCGTCGACGCCACCTCCATCGCCTTCGATCCGCTGCTGCCGTGGGAGGCTCTGGCCGTCCTGTTCGGTGCGGCGGCCCTGGTGCTGCTGCTGGGCCTGGTCCGGCGCGCCCGCGGCATCGCCTGGCGGCTGCTGGCCTTTGCCGTGCTGGCCGCGGCGCTGCTCAACCCGTCACTGGTGCACGAGGAGCGCGAGCCCATCCGGGACGTCGCCGTCATCGTCGTCGACGATTCCCCCAGCCAGGCGGTCGGCGACCGGCGGGCGCGGGCGGAGCGGGCACTGAGCGACCTGACGGAGCGGCTGGAGCGCTTCGACGACCTGGAGGTGCGCGTGGTGCGGGCCGGCCACGGTGCCGGCGGCGAGGGGGCGATCAACGAGACGCGCCTGTTCGAGGCGCTGAACGGCGCCGTCGCCGACGTGCCGCGCCGCCGCCTGGCGGGGGCGGTGCTGATCACCGACGGGCAGGTGCACGACATTCCCGACTCCCCGGGCCGGCTGGCCGAAGGCGGCCCGATCCACACCCTGCTGACCGGCGACCGGGACGAGCGCGACCGCCGCCTCACGATCGTTCAGGCGCCGGGCTACGGCATCGTCGGCCGGCCGGTGGAGGTGACGATCCGGGTGGACGACCTGCCGCAGCGCCAGTCCGCCACCGCGGCGGTGACGCTGCGCCGCGACGGCGGGCCGCCGCGGGTGGTGCAGGTGCCGGTGGGCCGCGACCACGTGCTGGAGATGCCGGTCGACCACGGCGGCCAGAACGTGCTGGAGCTGGAGGTGGCGGCGGCACGCGAGGAGCTGACGCTGGCCAACAACCGGGCCGCGGTGGTGGTGAACGGCGTGCGCGACCGGCTGCGGGTGCTGCTGGTGTCGGGCGAGCCCCACGCGGGCGAGCGGACGTGGCGCAACCTGCTGAAGGCCGACCCCTCGGTGGACCTGGTGCACTTCACCATCCTGCGCCCGCCGGAGAAGCAGGACGGCACGCCGATCCGCGAGCTGTCGCTGATCGCCTTCCCCATCCGCGAGCTGTTCGAGATCAAGCTGGACGAGTTCGACCTGATCATCTTCGACCGCTACCGGCGGCGCGGCGTGCTGCCGCAGATGTACCTGGAGAACATCGCCCGCTACGTGCAGGAGGGCGGCGCGCTGCTGGAAACCAGCGGACAGGGCTATGCCACGCCCCTGTCGCTGTTCCGCACGCCGCTGGGCGAGGTGCTGCCGGCGGAGCCGACCGGCCGCACCATCGGCCAGCCCTTCCGCCCGGTGGTGACCGAGTTGGGCCGCCGCCACCCGGTGACCGCGGGGCTGCCCGGTGACCGCGCCGACGGCGAGCCGGAGTGGGGTCGCTGGTTCCACCAGGTGGAGGTGCAGCCGGCCGGCGGATCGGTGGTGATGACCGGCGCCGAGGACCGTCCGCTGCTGATCCTGGACCGCGTCGGCGAAGGCCGGGTGGCGCAGCTCGCGTCCGACCAGATCTGGTTGTGGAGCCGCGGCTTCGAGGGCGGCGGCCCGCAGGCGGAGCTGCTGCGCCGGCTCGCCCACTGGCTGATGAAGGAGCCGGAGCTGGAGGAGAACGACCTGCGCACCATCGTCGACGGCAACCGCATCACGGTGGAGCGCCGCTCCCTGGAGCCCGACCCGCGCTCGGTGACGCTGACGGCGCCCTCGGACGAGACGCGCACCCTGGACATGCAGGCCGCCCCCGGCGGGCGCACGGTGGCGACGGTGGTGGCGGACGCGCCCGGCATCTACCGCGTCACCGACGGCGAGCGCACGGCCCTGGCGGTGGTGGGCACCGTCAACCCGCCGGAACTGGCCGACCTGCGCTCCACCGGCGAGCGGCTGGCTCCGGTGGCCGAAGCGACGGGGGGCGGCATCCACTGGATCGCCGATCAGGGCCAGGGCGGCATCCCCGTGCGCCGCACCCGCCCCGACCGCGACCAGTCCGGCGACGACTGGATCGGCCTGCGCGCCAACGGCGACCACGTGGTGACCGGCGTCACCGACGTGCCCCTGCTGCCCGTCGCCGCGGTGCTGGCCCTGGCGCTCGCCACCCTGCTGCTGGCCTGGCGCCGCGAGGGCCGCTGAGGACGGGTTCGGACGCGAAACACCCTGTTGCACCGGGGCCGGATTGCCGTTATGGTGCCGGCCCTTCCCGACGCGTTGGGGCGTCGCCAAGCGGTAAGGCAGCGGTTTTTGGTACCGCCATTCCCAGGTTCGAATCCTGGCGCCCCAGCCATTCCCAGCTGCATCCCCGCGGAAATCCTTGGCTTTTCGGGCCCCCGTCCACCGACCGGCCGGTCGGCGACGGGCGCTGTCATCCGGCGTGTCGCCCCGCTGTCGCACAGACTGTGCACCGGAGCGCGTCGACCGGGGCGCCGCCCCCGTCGCCCGGCCAAGCGAGGGAAGATGTCCGCGAGCCCGCATCTCTACCGCCGCGGCACCGCCTACTGGTGGCGCCGGCGCGTTCCCAAACGCGTCCAGGCGGCCTTCAGCCGCCGTGTTTTTGCTTTTTCGCTACGAACCCACATCCCCTGCGAGGCGCGGAGCCGCGCCGCCCGACTGCGGGCGGCCACCGATGCGCTGTTCGACGGGGTTTGGCAGGCGATGGCACTCGGACTGGCGCTGACCAGGGAGCAAATGGACGCGGTCATCGTCGATCTCATCCGCCATGAGATCGACGCGGCCGAGTACGCCCGTGCCCTGTCCCAGGCCCGCACCCCCGAGGAGGCCGATGCCGCGGCGGCCCGCGCCCGCGCCATGCGCGCCGAACTGCAGACCGCCCTGCGCCTCAACCAACTCGAGGGCGTGCGCGGTCCCCTCGATGCCGCCCTGGGCCGATTCCAGCTGACGCTGCCGCCGGAGACCCCGGACTATCGCGTGCTCCTGCGGCAGGCGGCCTGGGGCCTGACTCGGGTGGCCACGGTCAACGAGCAGCGCGAGAAGGGCCTCTATGAGGAGGACGCTTTCTTCACCATGCCGCCGAACGGGGGTGGTCCGTCCCGGATCGATCCGCCGATGGGCGGGATGGCAGGAGTGGCCGCGCCGCCGCCCGCCACCGTGCCCACGCCGCCGTCCGGTGACAGCCCCGCCCCGTCGGCGGGCGCGATCGGCACATCGGGCGGAGCGCGGACGACCGTGGGACCGGCTCCGCAGGGCGGGGGTATCACGGTGAAGCAGGCCTTCGAGCGGCTGATCGCTGAGAAGTCATCCAGCTCTTCCTGGGTGAAGAACATGCGCCGCAAGGTCGAGGCCTCCTGCCGCCTGGTGCTGGAGACGATGGGGGACATCCCGCTCTCCGCGGTGAGCAAGGACCAAGTCGAGGAGTTCCGGACGCTGGTGGCACAGCTCCCCGCCGATCACGGCAAGCGCCCCCGCGACACCCGCACAATCCGAGAGCTTGTGGACGACATCAATGCCGAGGAACAGGACCGCCTCGACGAACTGCGGGAGCGGGTGGATCTCGGTCTGTTGAGCCGCACCGATTTCGTCGATCTCCGCGAGCGTACGGGCGTCCGACGCCTGACATCGACAACGATCAACCTGCACATGGACCGTCTGTCGAGCGTCTTCCAATGGGCGATCGACAACGACCTGTTCTTCGGCCGCAATCCCTGCAGCGGCAAGCGCCTCGACGCCGGGGAATGCGACGCGCGCGACCGCGAGGTGCCCCGCACCGAGCGCATGGCGTGGGGGCGGGAAGGCTTGCGGGCGCTGTTCACCTCGCCGGCCTTCCGTGGCGAGGGCCTGCGCACGGACGCTCTGTTCTGGGCTCCTCTGATCGCCGCCCATGCCGGCCTCCGGTCGGAGGAAGTGCTGCAACTTCAGTTGGAGGACATCCGTCAACGCGACGGAGTCTGGTGCCTGCGGATTTGGGACGGCCCGGGCCGGACCGTCAAGAACAAGGCTTCCGTCCGGGAGGTGCCGCTCCACGCCACGCTGATCGCGCTGGGGATACTGGATTTGGTCGCAATACGGCGCCGGGAGGGTTGCAAGCGCCTGTTCGCCGACCTGGAACGGGGGGCGGTGACCGAGACCTTCACCGAGCTTTTCTCCAAGCGCTTCGGGCGCTACACGCGTGAACACGGGCTGTGGGCGCCCGAACATGACTTCCATTCGCTGCGCAAGGACTTCAACGTCCGGCTGCGCGAGGGAAAAGTGCCGGTGGGCGCCCGCAAACGCCTGATCGGCCATGTCATCAAGGACATGACCGATGGCACGTACGACCCCTTGGGCGAGTCGATGATCACGCTTCGCGAGTATGTCGACAGGATCGACCACGGTATCCGCGTCGGGCCCAACCGCGAGCTCCTGCTGGACGCCGGCGCGAGCAGTCCCGTCGCCCAAGCCCAAACCGGCGTCGAGACCTTCGCCATCAAGGTCAGGGCCTAAGACCGCGGGGGCGCCCCGTCGAAACGACCGACGGGGTGCCGACACCGCCGCGTTGGTGGCCTCAGGCCGCCCTGCCCCAAAGGCGTCGCCTCCGATCGTCCGATCCGAGCGGGGATCCACACCGGCCGTCTGCGTTTCCGAAATGGACACACGATCCATGCTGTGACTTTAGTCACATTTCGGTGTTGCGCTCTGGCTTCTGATCACATAAAGTAAATGCGTCGAGCAACCACCTGACGCTCTACGCGACGCTCGCGTGCAGAGGCAAATGAACTCTCGTGGAGATCTGCGCCAACACGGCCGCCCGCAGTGTGAATTCAGATACTGAATTTCATCGCCCCGTTTATGATCAAGACGAGCGTTGTTACCACGGATGCGGTGATGCTGACTGTTTTTGCTTTGTATCCTGGCCTTCGCCAGCGGTGCCCGCATGAGCTCGGGGCGTCATCGCGTCGGGCCGAAGCCCTCCGCTCCAGACTGCGCGATGGGGGCAGGAGCTCAAGAGCACTGCCCTCGGTTGTTGTGCGTGGTCGTCGTCCCGGGGGGCCGCAGGCATCCGGCCGGCAGGTCCTAGGATCTTGGTCCGCTGCACCACCCCTATGACGCGGAAAGGCCGCCTCCGAAGCGGTCATCACATTCGCCTCGTGGCGGCATGGGCCAGCCCGGGCAAACCACGTTCACAAGTGCCCTGCTGTCGACACCCATTGGAAAACAGGAGAATACAGTGACTGAGGTGGAGCAATTGCTGCGCGATCTGGTGGAAGCCGATGGCCTTGGGCCCTACGCGTACTCCAGATTTCAGCAGTACCAGGACGAGGTCGACCGCCTGCGGGCGCGCCTGGCCTCCGCACCGGACGATGTCCGCTTCGGTGATTACCGGACGGCTATTCTGCAGGCCGGGCCGGCCGGCAGCCCCTTGTACAACGTCGTGTTGGAGGCCGTTGGACACGCCCTGAGGGAGGACGAGGCCGACAGAAGCGCGAAGCCGTGAAGGCATTGTCCGCTCCCGCGGGCGCTGCCGACGCGGCACGGCGGGCGCCGCGCCGCCATCACCGCGGTTCGGTCGGCCGCCGCCTGCTCCTGCAGACCGTGCGCGAGAGGGGCGGGGCCGGTTGCCCCCCAACCGTTGTTGACGCTCGGTTCAGCCGTGCTCACGCGCTCGGCACGCCGGAGCGGCCGATGTCGATGCCACGCGGATGCGCCCCCGCAACGCCCGCAGGTCCGGTCGCCGTGGCCGTGGCGCTGGTGTCCTCCCCTTCGGGAGGCACGCGGCGCGGCACCGCTCTCCCGCACCGACAGCCCAGCGGAACTCCCTTGCCTGAACCGCAGGTCATGCGAACCCAGGAGTCAAACTGCGCCATGCCCCGTATTGCCGTGTTTTCGGACTTGCATCTGGAGTTCGGAGATCTCCCCAACCCGAACGTGACTGCCGACGTCGTCGTTTTGGCAGGCGATGTCTACACCAAGAATCGCGCCTGGAAGGGGGACAGCGCCGAGGCCTTCTTTGGCTGCCCGGTCGTCGCCGTGGCCGGCAACCATGAGTTTTACTCAGGGCACATCGACACGGCGCTTGCCAAGACCAAAGCGGCGGCCGCCGCCAAAGGCATCACGCTCCTCGAGCGCGAGGAACTGGTCCTCGCCGGCACGCGGTTCCTGGGCTGCACCTTGTGGAGCGACTTTCGACTTTTCGCCGCCGACGACCTGACGCGTGTGAAGGCCGACGCCAGCCTGTGCGTCGGCGACCGGTACAGTGGCGGGCTAAATGACTTCCGTTGCATCCGCGTCGCCAAGGACGGCTACCGGCGCTTCCGCCCCCTGGACGCCGCGACGTTGCACGCGGCTTCGGTGGCGTGGCTGGACGCCCGCTTGGCCGAGCCGTTCGACGGCCCCACGGTGGTGGTCACCCACCACGCGCCATCGCTCAAGTGCGTGCCGGAGGCGTGGCTGGATGATTGCCGCACGGCGGCCTACGCCTCCGATCTCGGCTGGCTCATCGACAAGCACCAGCCCGCGGCATGGTGTTACGGGCACATCCACGAAAACGTACCGGCCTTCCAGTTGGGAAAAACCGTTATGGTGTCAAACCCACGGGGCTATTACCCGCGCCATTTGAACCCGAATTTCAGACCGGATCTTGTGATCGAGGTGTCGTAATGCGCCGCCGTGCGCATGAAACGACCAGGGCACCGATGACGGATACAACCTTTTATCTGCGCGTCCGGGATGGCCGCCACGATCATGAATGTGACTGAAGTCACATTACCCTGTTGCGTCCAGGCTCGGGATCGCCTATTCTCAATGTGTCGCGCCACGCCTCCACATCCGGGAGACGTTCGCTTGTCCGGGCGAAACGCCCGCTTGAAGGACTGAGACCAATCCGCTGTCCGCAGCATGACTTTGGTCCTATCCCTCACCATGCCTCGGCATGGGCAAGACGAACCTCGGTTGTATGGAGGCCACGATGCCCGATACCAACAGCAAGGCCCTACTTCTGGCGCAATGCGCCCGCGTCGGACTGGATCTCACCGTTGAGCGCGGTGGCTTCGGTTTTCCGAAGGTGTCGTTCTGTTTCCTCCGCAAGATGCAGGAAAGCTATTTCGGCCTGCGCGAGGCCGGAAAATGCGTCGCCTCCCCCCGAACGCATCCCAACGATCCGGTCCGGGTTGCCGAGGAGCAGCAGGACTTCGAGCTCGACGCAGCCGCGTCGCTCGCGCCCATAATCGACGCTGTGGAGGCGTGCGGTGTGACCCTGCACGTCCGGGTCGCGACGAACCGGTCCACAGGAGCCAACGTCGCGCGAGTCACGATCGCCGGCCCGCATCAGCGGATCGTCTGAGCAGACCCGCCGAGGGGGGCCTCGCGCCCCCTCATCTGCCATCTCCCATAGGACCGGTCCATCATGAGCATTCCCGTCTGCATGCGGAAGGCCGCCGGCTTGGGGGCGCTGCCGACCGAAGCCCTGGACTCCGGCGCATCTGAAGCCCCCCTGTCCGAGCCGCTCCGGCGTCTGCAGGAACACGCCGCCGCCGCCCGCGGCGCCTTCGCCCCAGCCACGGAGCGCGCCGTCCGCAGCGACATCAGCGCCTTCCGACGCTGGTGCGTCGGCATGGGCGCCGCGTTCTTCCCGGCGGCCCCGGCCACCGTCGCGGCCTACGTGGACGCCACGGCCCCCCGGTACGCCGTCGCGACGCTGCGGCGACACCTGTCCAGCGTCGCCCGGTTGCACCGGGCCGGCGGGCTCGACGATCCGACCAAGGCGGAAGCCGTCCGGCTGGCCCTACGACGAGCCGCCCGCGCCAAGCGGACCCGACCACGACAGGCGGCCGCGATCACCGAACGGGTTCTGGACAGGCTGTTCGAGGCCATTCCCATGGCAACCCTGGCGGACCTGCGCGACCGCGCCCTGCTGCTGGCAGGCCGCGATCTCCTGGCCCGCCGCTCCGAACTGGTGTCCCTCGACGTCGAGAACGTGCAGCCGCAGGACGACGGCAGCGCGCTGGTGCTCATCGCCCGCTCGAAGACCGACCAGGAGGGCCAGGGCGTCCTGCTCTGGCTGTCGCCGCCCACCGTGGAGGCTCTGTTCACCTGGTTGGAAGCCGCCGGCATCACCTCCGGCGCCCTCTTCCGCCGGGTGCACAAAGGCGGCCGGTCCGTGGGCAACCGGCTGTCGGGCGACGCCGTCGCCGCGATCTGCAAGCGACGGGCTCGGGCGGCTGGCCTCGATCCCGGCGGCTTCTCAGGCCATAGCTGTCGCGTCGGCATGGCGCACGACCTCGCCGCCGCCGGCGTCGAGTTGCCGGCTTTGATGCAGGCGGGCCGTTGGCGCAGCCCGGACATGCCCGCCCGCTACATCGAACGGGTCACCGCGGGACGGGGGGCGGTGGCCCGCTACCACCGCCAGCAGCCCCCGAGCGCTCGAACCGCGCGGCCAACTCCGCCATGAGGGCCTCGCTCAGGGTGTCGCCGACCCGCAGGGAACGCAGCACCGACACCAGCGGGTCCGATCCGCGGGATGGCGGCGGGCCGGCTACCGTGGGCCGGTTGGCCAACGCATGGCCCGCCAGCGCGGCACAGCACTCGTTGTGGGTGCGGATGCCCACCCGGTGAAGAACCCGCAACCGAAACTGTTCGAACATGCCGCTGCGTTCACCGAAACCGCGCGCCTCCGCGTAGATCGCGTTGATCTCCCGGTTCAAGGCCTCCGTGGCGGCGTTGGTGGGCCGCCGTCCGCCGTCCTTCCGGACGTCCGCGTGGAAATAGGCGACCACGTCCGGCAGGCGGCTCTCCACATGCCTGGCACTCGGGCCGTACACCTCCCGGGTCACCGCCGGCGCCCCGGGGCTGGACACCCAGGTGTGGATCCAGCTTTTGATCGCCTCGGCTGCCTCCTCGGGATCGCTGCAGGTCTGGAACAGGCCGTACCAAGCCTCCTTCGCCCAATAGACGCTGCGCAGCCCGCCGTGGTCGAGGATCTGTTCAAGCCGCACGCGCTCCTCTTCGGAAAGCTGCCCCTCGCGCTGGTTCATCAAGTGGAAGGCGTTGGCAAGCGGATCGCCACCGTCGCGTCGGCGCTCGCGCTTGACCGTGTTCATGTAGGCCAGCATGCGCTGGCGAAAGGGTTCCAGGACGTGGCGTTTGTCCACCACGATCCTTGCCTGGGGCAGACAGCGCCGCACGGCGCTCGCATAGGCGTTGGCGTAGTCGAGAGAGACGACGCGCACGCGCTCTCGTCCGCGGAATCCCATCAGGCATTCGACGACGGCTTCGGCCGTAAGGCCCGGAAAGATTTCGACCACCGCCCCTCGATCGAGATCGGTCAGCTGCGTGAAGTGGCGCCCGCCCACCTTCACGTCATCCAGTCCCAGACGCTCGGGCAGGACCCGGGGGAGAGCCGCATCGACACGCTGTGCGTAGTTGCAGAACATCGCGGCAACCGTGCGTTCGCTCGCTCCCGTCTCCCGGGCAATCTCCGCAAACGAACGCCGATGGCTCTGACGCTCGATCCAGCGGACGAGCCGGCGCGTCATGCGGCGGTGTGGATCGATCGCGCGATTGCGAAGGGTTTCGGTCCTCGTACCGTTCTTGCGCCGGCCGCCGTCCCGCTTTCCCGGTTCCCCAACCGACACCGATGGGTCGGATGGCGCCTCCGGCGCGACACGGTACGTCGCCCGGGTCAGGACCAACTCCACGGGCCCTCTGGCGTTCGGAACGTCCAGCAGGCGGACGTCGTAGAACCGCACCGGTGAACGCCCCGCCGGCACCGCTTCCTCCGCGTGAACCACCGTCCAGCGCTGACCGGCTCCCAAGACGTCATCGAACTGGCCGTAGTCGAAGCCATCCACCTCATTCACGTCGAGATCGCCCGGCTCGATCGCCACCTCACCGTCGCTCCCCCGGTCGTGCGGTCGCCGCCAGCCGCCCGGACGGGTGATCTCGTGAATCGCCGTGCAGATGGTGCCGGGCAGCGGCGCCCACCCGGACACGGCGCAGGAACGCTCTTCCGAGGTCCGCCGCATGTGGGGCCCCTCTACAGATCGAACAGCGTCGGCTGCGCCAACGGTGGTCGGGGCGGCGACCGCCGACCCGATGACCTGCTTCTCACCCCGGACAGGGTGTCGAACTCGGTGCGGAGTTGCTCCAGCGTGTCGCTGATTCGCCGCAGCTCGGAAAACACCTCCGCGGAAACTCCGCCCTCGGCGTCCGTTGGGGATGGCAGCCAGGCAGGTTCGCCCCGGCGCACCCTTTCGGCCGCCTGCCTGAACGCCGCCTTGTGCTCCGGCGGTATCCAGAGGTTGCATTGCTCATATTTTTTTCTGCTGGTCTGTCGTGCCATGTCGGAGCCCACTTGCTGGTTCGGGCCGAAAGTGGACACGAGAGCAGCGCTCACAAGCGCGAACGGCCCAGATTATCTCCCGAAATGGACCGAAGCAAATCAACGTTCCGAGCAAGGGAACTCTGCCTCGAAGCTGCGCGTCCTAGACCCGGACCGCCAATGCTACCTGGCATCACGGGGTCTATGCGCTTCTAGGTTACGCCCGGCTATCCGCATTCCAATGTGATCCGTGGCGGATGTCGCTGCCGATTACCTCGGATAAGCGGAATTATCCGAGGTAATTTCCCTTGCCGATCAGGCCCCGTCCGCGGCATGAGCGAGATTGTCAGCAGTCGACGCTCGGAGTGGTTCACATTGTTTCGCGGATAGCCGGGCGCCGCCTAGGTTTTCCTAGACCGCCCCCAGACCGGTGTACCGGTGGACAACAGGGGTCTAGATCCAGAGCCCGAGAAAACTACTTTGGATAGAACTCTTGGAGTTTACAGTGTGAAGCTGCGCGACTCAATGACCCTCCAGCAGCAGGGGGCCTCCGCCCCAAGCTACTGCATTCCAAAGGGAATCGCTAATCGAGGAGGGGTCAAACGGACGCCGATAGGGGGTCCGAATCGATGCTGATTCGCAAAGCAACCGCACGGGTGTGTCGGTGGGCGCTCGAGCATCCGTGGATCGGAGGGCTCTGGCCCCCTCAACCGGCAACTTCAGGGACGCCGGCTTGGCGCAGCAGCTCGTACAGGGCATCCACCTTCCGGCGCGCCCCACGCCCGGCGCAGTACGTGAAGAAGACGCGCTGCTTCGCCCGGGACAGCGCGACGAAGAACGTCGCCAAGCCCTCAGGGTTGGTGGGGCTGTAGCTCCACCACTGGTCATCGTCCAGGCCGAGGAAAAGGACCGTGTGGTACTCGAGCCCCTTGCTCTTGTGAATGGTCAGGAGCGGGACCTGATTGAGCCCTTCGCACCGGTTCAACACCGAAACCCAGTCGGCGGCCCCGTCAGCCGACTCCGAGAAATGCACTCTCAGCGCCTCAATGGCAATCGCGAGCGCCTCCCCCTGGCCGTACTGTGGGATGGCCCGCGCCAGGGCCGCCGGATCGAGAAACTGAACGACGGCATCCATGATGCCGCCGGCGGCGTCAGGCGAGGGCGGCACGCTCGCCAAGCGCCGGCGCAGCGCCGACACGAACTCGTCCAGTCCCCGTTCCGCCCTGCGGCAGGACGCCTCGTCGTCGGGAGCGGCGGCGCGCAGGAGCATGGCCGCCTCGCTGGCGGTTTCCCATGCGCCCGGGGCCTGCCTCTCGGCCGCCAGGCGGAGCACGGCCACCGCCATCCGGGTCAGATCCTCCGCGAGAAGATCCTGCAGCGAGGTGCGGCCAACCGCCCTGCTCTCGTTGCGCAGTTGCAGTCCGTTTGCGGCGAACGCGTGCTGCAGCGCCGGCTCCATCTTATCGGCGCGCTGGCGCACCAGGAGGCCGTAGTCGCGGGGCGACAGTCCGTTGCACGCCTGATCCTGCGCGATCCAGGCCGCAATCGCATTGGCCTCCCTGACCTCGTTGCTGAACTGCCAGATTTGGGCAAGATCCCCGTCAATCCTGCGCTCCGCCCTGGCCACCACCTCGGCGGCGTCCGGTTCGAGCGCAAGTGCCACTACGTGCTGGATGCGCACGAGGTCTGGAGAGGAGCGGTAGTTGCACAGCAGCGGGATGCCATCCGCCCGAAAATCCTCTTGGAAGCGCTTGAACGCGTCCGGACGCGCTCCCGCCCACAGCATGATGCGCTGCTTGTCATCACCGACGGCCGTCAGCACCGCCTCACTTCCCCCGAACGCTGTGCTCAGCAGCCCATACTGGGCGTACGTGACGTCCTGGAACTCATCCAGGAACACGAACCGGTAGGTGAGGCGCAGCGCTTTGCGGATTTGGGGGTTGGCCCGCAGCAGCAGGTCTGCGAGGCGGTTGATCATGACGAACGTCAGCCGGCTGCCTCCGGGCGCGTCAAGACTTGCCCTCCACCAGCGCTCGACCGCCCATTCAATCCCGTTGGACGGTTCGGCTTCTCCGAGCGGCAAGCTCGAACAGCCAAGGCAGCGCGCCTCGAACTGGTCTGCGCCAATTCCGGCGATCTCATCGCGCCATTCACGCCGCGGGGCCTGCTCCGCCGCCTCCCGAATGAAGCCGTTTACATCGGCGTGTGTCGCAATAACGACATGGTAGGGCCGCGTCGGCCGCCAGCTCTCCGGAATTGCGGAACCGAAGCGGTCAACCATCCCCTTGGCAAACGCGTCGAACGTCATGGAGACGAACCGGCGGGTGGGCTCGGACGGACAGCGGAGGGCGACACGGGCGGCCAGGGTGGCCGCCGCATCCTTCTTAAAGCTGATGGCGAGGATGCGTGCGGGGTCGGGACAACGCGCCGTTTCCAGGAGGAAGACGGCCCGCTGGGCGAGGAACTCGGTCTTGCCGGCCCCAGGTCCGGCGACGACAGCCGTGTTCCGTTCCGCCTTGAGCGCCCGCCAAGCGGCATCCTCAAGTTGCTCCACGCCCCTGGGATGCCATGCGTCTTCTGCTATTGCCGGCATCGCACCGTCACCTCTCCCCGTCTTGCGGCGGTATCGGCGCTATGCTGCGCGCCACGTGCTCCAGCAGCGCCTTGATCTCCACCGGAGCCGTGTTGGCGAGGCTCCGGGCGTCGATGTCACCCAGGGCCCGCAGGTGAGTGGTCGGCTTGCCGCGGCCGAGGAACAGGTACCGGTACCAGCGGAAGTCGTCGTCGTAGGAGGGGTCGTACAGGTCGGCGCGGCCATCCTGACCCAGCGTGGTTTCCTTGGCTTTTGCGGCATCACCCTGCGGTCCCCGCCCACCTTCGGCCGGGCGGCGGTACTGTGGGGGAAAGGCACGCAGCATGGACAGGTCGATGTCCAGCGGCTCCGAAAAGAAGACGCCAAGCGCGCGAAGATGGTCGATCCAGCCGCGTAAGCTGGCGAGATCCGGCGGGCCAGCAGCAATTTCGGCAAGCTTTGCCTCGGCCTCCTTGGCCGCCACGCCGAGGACCTGCTCGGGTGCGTGGCCGTATTTGATGAGCTGCGCGCACGCGGTGTGGATACGGCCCCACCCGCCCCCGTCGCGTCCGAAATCGAGGTCAAGCAGCGTCGCGTGCGGAATTTCGAGATCGTTCAGCAGGCGCCAGAGGTGGTTCACGTGCCGTCCGCCGAGCGGTACCACGGCGACGAACGAGCGGTCGATGTGGAGTCCCATCGCATCGGCGATGCGCGGCAGCACGATCTGCTCGGAGCTTCCCTCCCCCAAGATGACGAAGCGCGCGAAGTAGAGTTCGGGATAGGCATGCACCGCCTCGCGCACGAACTTCCCGGCCTCGTCGGCATCGGGCGGCAGCCGGATCTCGTTGACCGCGGCGCAGCGGGTCGCCGTGTCCAGTCGAAAATGGCGCACGTCCTCCGGCCGGACCCGTCCCAGAATGCCGGCCGAATGGCTGGACACGACTGCCTGTGCGGCCTGCGTTCCCGCGAGCTCCTGCAGTTGCCCAACAATCCGCGAGAGGTAGAACGGGGAGAGGCAGTTCTCCGGCTCTTCCAGCAGGAGGATGGTGAGAACGGGAAGAGCGATGTCGTCGGCGCGAAAGCCGCTGCCCGCCCGGCGAAGCCCGGCTTCCACATCGAGCGTTGCCGCGGTTACCGCAATGTGGAACAGCGAGCGCTGGCCGTCGCTGAGGCTGTCGAGGCCGCGTTCCAGCCCGGCACCGTCGGGCCGGAACAGCACCTCGACCTTTCTGACGAATTCTTCGAACCGCTGGTCGATGGGACGGAAGGCCGGAGTGGCGAAGGTGCCACCGCCGTGGACCTCGTGCCACCGCTTGGTGACCGCCTCGGTGATGGCGGCCACCGCGGGCTCACCGGTGAAGGCCGCCTCCAAAACCCGGCCGGCTTCGGCGAGGGCGTCACGCGTGTTCCGCGACCACTCAACCGCACGCCACAGCCGTCCCCGGACCAGTGCGTTCACCTGCGAGGCGGCGTCACGCGTCGCCGGGACATAGACGACCTGGATGCGTCCACGATCCCTGGGTGAGACGTCCCGGCAGTCATCGGCCGAGTACTCCGGTGCCAGTGTGCCGATGGCCAACAGCTTGGCTTCGATGGCTCCCTCCGCCGTACCGTCCTCCTCCCAGGCCGCTTCGAGACGCAGGCGGCATTTCAGCACGCCACCTTCGTCGGCAGCCATGTGATGGAAGAATTGCGGAACGGCGGCTGTGCTGCTGGCGGCATCCTCCAACTCCGGAAATGCCAGGATCACCTCGATGGCAAGGGAGCGCCGGGTGGGCGGCGTGGCTTCCCCTGCGGGCACGTGAAAGTCACCGCGGACCAGACGCCGCTGCTCCTCGGTGACGCCGAACATGCGCCTGAGGGCGTGCATGAGGGCAGTCTTCCCGGCACCGTTGGCACCAACCAGCGCGGTCATGCCGTGCGCTAAGCGAACGGTCAGCGGCTTAGGCCCGAAGCAGCGGAAATTGTGGAGCGTGATGCTTTCGATCTTCATTGCGCGCCTCCGTACCTTGCCCCGTCGCCCCAACCGCCAGCGTGCATGCAATTGATTCTGTATGCCTGTGAAGTGTTAAAAAGTCCCTGACAGCAACCGGGCGTTCCGCAGCGGTACGGCAGCGCAGCGTCAATATGAGCAAACGCAGGGGTTGTCACATCCGACGGAATATGGAGGATGGGGGCTGGCGTACAGCCACGCCACACAACGAAACGTCGGGGCCGGCATGAGCGAAGACATCTACCTCATCGCGGAGGGGGGAACGCTGGTGCGACTGTCGCCGCGCCCCTACGAGAACGAGGATCTCCTGCAGCGGCTTCTCGCCTCGCACCCCGAGGTCCTTGGATTCGGCGACTCCGGCACCGAGCGGCGGCTCATGCTGATCGCCCGCGAGCAGGGCGTGCCGGATACGGACGGCGGCGACGCGCGCTGGTCACTCGATCACCTGTTCCTCGACCAGGATGCCGTGCCGGTGCTCGTGGAAGCCAAGCGGGGGTCCGATCCCCGCGCCCGCCGCGAGGTGGTGGCCCAGATGCTGGACTATGCGGCGAACGGCGTCGTCTACTGGCCGATGGCCGAGCTGCGCTCCGCCTGGGAACGGACGTGCGAGCAGCAGGCGCGCGCGCCCGGCGACGTGCTGGCCGAGCTCATCGGCCCCGAGGCAGACCAGGACGAGTTCTGGCGGCGCACCGAAGCCAACCTGCGCTCCGGCCGGGTCCGGCTGGTCTTCGTGGCCGACCGCATCCCGCCCGAGCTGCGGCGCATCATCGAGTTCCTCAACGAGCAGATGCGCCCGGCCGTCGTCATCGGCATCGAGATCAAGCAGTATGTCTCCGACACCGGCCTGCGGTCCCTGGTGCCGCGCGTGGTCGGGCAGACCGCGGCGTCGGAAGCGGCGAAGTCCGAAAGGCCGGCGCGCGAGCCGATCACCGACGAGCAGTGGTGGGCCGCGTTCGAGGCGCAGCACGGCGCGGCGATGCGACAGCTTGGCCAAGCCGTCGTGCAGTCGTGGGCGGAGCTGTACGACACCGTCGCGATCACCAGCGCGCAGGACTCGTACTTCGCGGCCAAGCGCATCGGCAACAAGCTGCGCTATGCCCTGTTCCTCGAGCGCGCGGGACGCATCAGCCTCGCGACACGATGGCTCAGCTACACGCCCGGCTTCACCTCGGAAGCCGCGCGGCGCCAAGCCATGGACACGCTGGAGGGGCTGCTCGGCGAACCGTTGTCCACACAGAACACCAGCGGCTTTCCCGCCTTCCGCCTCGACCGCTTGACCGACCCGGCGGTGAGAACCGCGTTCCTGGAATATTCACGCTGGCTATCCGAGGCGATGGCAACGCCCGAGGACGCGCGCGCGGACGCCGGCCCGGCTGACCCGTGAAAGGGCGACGGCGCGGTCAGCCTTTCGGAACGATACGCCGCCATGGCGCCGCTGACCATCGAGGTCCCGCGCGGCGGGCGCCGTATCGTCGCAGCCCTGGTGATCGGCCGGAAGGGCATTGCGTTCGCCGACGACGGTTGGAGCAACGGGCCATCCTACCACCCCATGCACGTCGTCGAGGGTCAGGTTGCGGGCGACGGACCCTGGATCATCGGGGCCGCTCAGATCCGAGAGATCGGGGCCGGTGATTCAGGGGTGCAACTGCACTGGAACGACTGGCGGCGTTCGGCCGAGCCATCCAAGCGCGGCCGCGCCGAGGCACTCCTGAGGGAGATGCTGGCGGCAGGCGGACTGCTGTAATGGTGCCGCGACAACAGGGATAGGCGCGCTTCCCGGGTCCCGCTCCATCGTGCGGGCGTTTGCCATGCGGGAAGGACGGGACGGCGCGCCGAAGCGCCGGCATGCGGCCCTGGGCGCGGTCATCGGCGATTTGCCGGCGCGGCAGTCCCAAGCGGAAACGGGATGCGCACCAGCGATCACGCGGTGGTCGTCACCATGCCTTCGGCAGCCGCCCCCTCCCACGCGGTTTCCGGCGGCACGCGCATGCGGGGCGGCAACGCCCCGGTCACCTCCTCCCTGTTGCGGACGACCAGCGGCTCCTGGTGTGGCGCCTTGCGCGTGCTCTTCTCCTCGATCTGGTAGCGCTTGAGGAAGTAGACGATCATCGAGCGCCGCATCGGCACGCAAAGCATGCCGTCCCTCATCCCGTACTGCTCGGCGATGTGCCGCCGCTGCTCATCGTCGAGGTCGGGGTTGGGCTCCAGTTCGACGACGAACTCTTCGTGCCACTCGGCGTCGTCCCTGGCCTTCAGCGTGGTGTCGTGCATCCCCGCCATCACGTCAACGACGCGGTCGAGGACCAAGTCGCCGAACCGTTCATGGTCGCGGCGGTAGCAGCGGCACGCCCACCGGAAGCCGTCGTGGCACAGGGCGTGCGGGAAGATCCGGACGGCGTCAGCGTCGTCCCGGTGCGGGGACTTGTAGAGGATGTCGATTTCCTTTCCCGCCCGGATGGCCTGCATGATCGCCCGCAGGCATATCGGGTCGATCCGCTTCCGTTCGAGGGTTTCCACAAGCTTGATCTCGATGCCGCTGGCGTTGGCGCGCTCGGCGGCCGTGAACATGGCGGGGGTTGCTTCGCCGCTGATGCAGAAGCGAAGGTAGTCCTCCGCATCGGGCTCAATGATCTTCGTGCGGAACTCGTCCTCGGCGACGTAGCGGTTGACAGCCTTTTCGAACCGCATTCCTCCCCCGATGTCTTCTATATACACCTTGAAATCATGAGCCACGGTGTTTTCTGAAACATCGAAGAAATCTGCCATCTTGGACTTGTTGATAACCTCCTCCCAGAACAGCATGAACTCAATGTATTGCAGGCGTTCGCGTCGTTCCCGGTTCTGCGAGGTGTACTTGGCGGGCAGGTTCTTGGCGTCCTTTACCTTCATGCTCCCGACTCCCCATTGACCGTGAGGCGCAACCCTCAGAATTGAGGGGGCCTACTGCCCTGCAACAGTTACTGATGCTGGTCCGACGTGTCCATGCCATTGTCTCACCAGGCGCCGCGGCCGCCAACCTCGAATGAACGGTGAGTGCAATGCTGACATACACCAAGCATGCGCAGAAACGCGCGAAGGGGCGGGCAATCCCGGAGACGGCCATCGAACTGGTCTCCGACTTCGGCAAGTGGAGACGGCGCGGCCAGGTGGACGTGGTCTTCCTGGACCGAAAGAGCCGCGCGCGATTGCGGCGGCACATCGGCGGTGCGGCGTACAAGGACATTGAGCGGAAGCTCCGGTCCTACGTCGTTTACCTGGACGACGGCTCGATCAAGACGGTGGCGTACCGCCTTGGCCGCATGAAGACGGCGTGAGGAGGCCGGAACCATGCTGATGACCACGTGGACTGGCCGGCAGGTCGATCCCTTCGCGCTGCGCCCTGAGGACGTCGATCTGCGGGATATCGCGCACGCGCTGTCGCTGCAGTGCCGCTTTGCCGGGCACACCAGCGCCTTCTACTCGGTCGCCGAGCACAGCGTGCTCGTGTCGATGGCGTGCCCGCACGAGCATGCGCTGTGGGGCCTGCTGCACGACGCGGCGGAAGCCTACCTCTCGGACCTCCCGTCGCCAGTGAAGCGCCGGCTGCCGGCCTTCGCCGAGGCCGAGAGCGCGGTTCTGGCGGTGATCGCCGAACGTGCCGGGCTGCCCCTGCCCGTTCCCGACGCCGTGTGGGAGGCCGACCGCCGCATGCTCGTGGCGGAGCAGCAAACGCTCATGCGACCGGCGGCAGACAGGGACGCCGTTCGAAGCGGCATCCTCGGGCTGGCGCCCGCGGCGGCGCAGGGGCGCTTTCTCGCCCGTCTGGCCGAGCTCGCCGTGAACACCGCATTAGGGAGGCAGTCATGATCGTGCTCGGATACGATCCCGGCGGAGCCGACAGCGCTAACGGCGTTGCGCTCCTCGACGCGACCGGTGAGCGCGTTACGCACGCCACGCAGTCCGTGTGCAGCGTGGACGAGGCGGTGGCGTGGTTCGAGGGGAAAGTCGACGGCCGAGCCCCCGACGCGGCCGGCATCGACACGCTGCTGTACTGGGAAACCGGGCGGTGCGGCTGGCGCCAAGCCGACCGCTGGCTGAAGCAGCGCTATCCCGACGTGCGGGGCAGCGTCTTCTCGGCCAACTCCGCGCTCGGCTGCATGGCGGTGCAGGGCATGGCGTTGGCCATGCGGCTGCGGGAACGATGGCCGGGGATCGCGCTCAGCGAAGCGCACCCCAAGGTGCTCTATCGCGCGCTCTCGGGGCGGCGGTACGCCTGGGGAGCTGCGATGGACGCGTGGCTCGGCACGCATCTCGGGCGTCCCGCGGGAACCGGCTGCGCCAACGACCACGAGTGGGATGCCCTCATCTCCGCCTGGGCCGCCTGGATGGGGAGCACCGGGCGGTGGACGCTCGACCTCCGGAGCCTGTCGGCAGCCCCCATTGAGCCGGTTCGTGACGTCACGTACTGGTGGCCCCCGGACGTGTGATGCCGGCGACGCAGGGCCTTGAGCTGAAAGGCTGATGCGTGGTGGTGCCGGCGCGCTTCCATCAAGTGGCATGCGCGCCGGTAACTGCCCGGCGTTCCAAGTCCATCCATATACACGGCGCACAGCAGGTGCCACGCCATCAGGTCCGGCGACCCAGCATGCAGGAGAGGGCCGCCGGCCGCGCATCGCTGCGCGCGCCGTGCCCCCGCGCGCAAGCCGCCACCGCACGACGCGCCGTATGAAAAAGTGCTGGATCCCGCACCGCCTATTTGCTACCATAGGAAGTATATAGCGTGCCGCGCGCTACCAAGACGCCGCGGTGCCGGCTCGGCTTCCCCTCCCGCAGACGCCGCCCGCGGGTGGCCGAGCGGCTGTCGATGCCGCCGCGCGCCGGCGTGCGGCCGCGGCGCGGCAGCGCCCTCCCATCATCATAGCCCGAGGACTTCCCATGACCGACGACCGGGTTCATGGCCGCCACGGCGCGCGCCCGTCGCTCGCGCCACCTCCCGCCTCCCGCGTGGTCTGGCTGGTGAGCGGCCTGCTCGCCGTCACCGACCGCGACCTGCCGGCGGCGCTGCACAAGCTCGCCGACCACGCCGACGACTGCCTCCCCGGCTTTCCCACCGCCAACATCGGCGGCATCATTATGCACGGCCGGCTGAAGCTGACGTGGAGCATCGGCGTGCCGCGCGAGGAGGTGCTGCCGGCGCTGCTCGATGAGCCCGACCCGAAGGCCAGCTACCGGCTGCTGACGCTCACCGTCACCACATTCGCCGACTGACGCCGCCCGCGCGGCCCGCCGCCGTCTCCCCCGTCCCGTCCCCCGCACGCCCCCGTCCCGCGGCCGGTTCCTCGCGGGCGCGCGGCGCGTTGCGCGCGTGGTGTTATCCAGCTGGCAAACAGTGTTCGTTTCCGTTGACACGAGGTGCCGTGATGGGGCGCTCCTCCCAACGGACGGCCGTCACAATCCCCCAGTTGCCGACCGCATTGGGACGCCGCCAGCACGCCTTGGGCATGGCGCGCAGCTCCCGCAAGGCTTGGTAATAGTCACCAACCTTCCGCTCCGCTCCCTTGGGGCCGATGGTGTAGCCGCTGCCGTTGCCGAGCTCCGGCACGAAGGCAGTGCCGTCGCGCGCCACGGGCACCGCCAGGGTCGGCGTGCCGGCGCTGGCCGGCGCCAGCCCCGCAGGCGGCATCGTGCCGGCTGTGGTCGGCCCTATTCCACAGCCGGCTGCAAAGGGACCGCGCTGTCCCCGGCGGGGGCGGGAGCAGGCGCCGCATCGCCGAAGATGCTGTAAAGCCGCAGGCGTTTGCGGATCAGGTCCTCGCGCGCCGCGACGAACTCCGGCAGGGCCTCCGGTACCCACAGGTGGGGTTCAGGTGGGATCAGGTGCGCATCCAAGAAACCGCCGTCGCGCGTGCGTATCCAGTCCCCGAACGGCATGCCGGCCTTTTCGGAGTTCTCCCGGCCCAGCAAAAGCTGCAGGTTGCCGATCCGGTCGACGCAGTCCAGGATCTCGACGATGCGGCTTTCCGGAACGCCGCGCCCCTGAAGGCTGCGGCGGGTGCAGAGTGTGCGCGGGATGATGTGGTCGATGTGGTAGATCGACGACGACCAGTTCTGCTCGTCGTAGAGAGTGGACAGGGCAAGGAAACTCGTGCGCTGTCCGTAGGTTGTCTCCAGCAGGGCCGCCACGTTCGCCTCCTCGTCGAAGGCAACGACCCGTCCGCGGCGCTTACGCAGCCCATCGGTCAGGGCATGAAACGGGAAGTCGCGCTCCGTTTCCATCGCCTCGCGGAGCAGGGTGCGAGAGGTGCCGATGGTCTGGTCCGACGTCCCGCCGAACACGCTGTTCAACAGCGCGCCGAGGAGCCATCGCCGGATCCGCAGCCGGTTCTGGACCTCGAAGGGCGTCGTCCCGTCGAGCATCACGCCATTGCCAAGCTTGAACAGGTAGTAGGCGATCGGCAGCAAGGCGTTGGCGCTGGTCAGGGTGTCGCGGTCGATGCCGAAGCGGTTGACGAGCCGCAGCGTCGCCTCCAGCGCCCGCTTGATCTCCGGCCAGTTTCGCTGGATGACGGTCAGGTTCGCCGTGGTGAAATTGTTGACCTTGTAGACATGATCCAGATCGGACAGCACGAGACATGCCCGCATCACGAAGTCCTTGTTGAGGTCGTTCTTGCGGTCGAGTTCGTCGTTCAGGCGGTCGACGAAGTTGAAGATCTCCTCACGGGCATTCACCCCATCCCACTTGGAGGTGATCATCGACAGCAGAAGGTCGGACTTGCTGAGCTTCGTACCGCCATCGTTGGCGCGGATGAAGATGTCGAGCACACGATCGTAGCTCTGGCTCTTCTCCGTGTAGTAGGCAATCACATCGTCCTTCCAGATCGTGCGGTAGAGGCGGTCCAGGTTCCGTTCGACGATCCGGATCTCACCACGGGTCACCGTGTCGGGGAGGCCGTCGACGACGGCCTCCTTCAGCGCGTCGAACCGGTCGTCGTCGCGGCAGTCCAGAATGCGCCCGACCTTGAACCACAGGTGCTCGCCATCATCGGCGGGCGGCTCTTCGAAGAACCGCAGGCCGTAGGTGATGCCGACCTCGTCCTCTTCCCCCGCGTCATCTTTTCCCGGGTCCTTCAGAAGGTTCAGGTAGAGGCGCTGCTTCGACCAGGCCAACGGATTGTCCCAGCGCTTGTGCTTCAGCTTGACCGTGTAGCTGCCGCGCAGCCCGATCAGCAGGGAGGTCAGGCGCTGCTGCCCGTCGAGCACGAGAACGACGTCACGGCCGTCGGTCTCGGCCGGTTCGTTGTGCACCTGGCCGTATCGGAAGTTCTCGACGAACTGATAGATGTCCCAATTGCCGCGGTTCTCCGGCTGCAGCTCCCAGAACAGGAAAGAGCTGATCGGGTAGCCCTTCAGCAAACTGTCGAACAGCGCCACAACCTGCGAGGCTTCCCACACATAGGGGCGCTGGATGGCCGGCAGGAAGTAGGACCGGTTGATCTGGTCGAGAACGTCGGCAATGGTCGTGGATGCGTAGGACATGGCAACCTGAGCAATCGATGACGTGAATCACATCGGCGAAAGAGGCGGTCACCCGCACTCCACCACCAGCAGCCACTGGCGCGCCCGCGTCGCGGCGACATAGCGTTCCAGGCGGCGGCGGTCGTCGAACTGGCCGTCGACGACCATGGCGACGGCTTTGAACTCCAGGCCTTTGATGCGCCGCATGGCGCCCAGGCGCACGCCGGGCTCGACCGGTCCGGGGTCGGCCTTGTTGGCCTGCAGCTCCAGGCTGGGAATGTTCAATGCGTTCAGGGCCGAGCGCACCTCGCCGAACACCGGGGCGACGCAGATCTCATGCGTGCCGACCTGATGCGTGCCGCACAGGCCCTTGACCCATTCAGCAATCGCAGTCCCCGCCTCTTCCCAGGTGGTGACCTTGACCGCGACCGGCTCCGACGCCCGGAAGACCGAACGGTCGCCGGTGGTGTCGGCGTGGCCACCGTCCAGGTCGTTGATGTCCATGCCGCTGAGCAACGAATGGGCCCAGCGGCGGATCTGCTCGCTGGTGCGGTAGTTGATCTTGAGCCGACGGGAGCGCCCGACGACGTTGATGCCGGCGCGCGACAGCGGGATCTTGGCCTGCCGGTTGATGCGCTGGTGGCCATCGCCGAAGACGCACAGGGGATTGCTCGCGTCCTCCTCAGTCCGGCTGAGCGCCGCGATCAGCCGCAGCCCTTCCAGTCCGAAGTCCTGGAGTTCGTCCACAAGCACATGCCGGTAGCGGGGGAACCCGCCTCGCTCGACGATCAGGCGTGCCTGATGGACCGTCCCCTCGAAGGTCAACAGACCGCGCTTTTGCAGAAGCCGGTTGAAGGCCTGGAACCAAGTCCACAGCCGGCGGCGCTGCTGGCGCGACAGCCGTGAGCGGCCGGTGCGGGCGGCGGTGAGATACTCCTCCTCGCTGTCGATGCCCATGGCATCGACGACCTCGTCGTATTCCTGCCGGATGAAGTCGCGATCGAACGCACCATCTCCCTCGGACGCCGGGTCGCGCTCGGCGAACACCGCCGACCACAGGGCACTCAGGTCCTGCTCGTCGGCGACGCGACCCTGCCATCCGGCGCGCAGGCAGATCGTGCGGGCCAGTTGGTGCAGATTCGTCACCTCGATCCGCTTTGCCGCGGTCGGGTTGAGCTTGCGGATCAGATCCTCGATGGTCACCGACAGGTTGGCCGAGAAGGTGGTGACCAGCACCTTGTCCTTGCCGTCCGGCAGCCGTTCGGCCAAGTGCACGGCCCGGTGCATCAGCACCACCGTCTTGCCCGTACCGGCCGCCCCACTGATCTTGACGGGGCCCTTGACGTCCCATTCCTTGAGCTTGCGCTGGTAGGGGTGCAGGAAGACGCGCCACGCCTCGATGTCCTCGGCGAGGATGCGGCGAAGCTCCTCCTCCCCTTCCACCAGCACCAGGTCGGCGCTCGCGACCTGGGCCAGCTTGGAGAAGTCGCCGGGACCTTCCGGTCGCGCCGCACCGGCATCGACCGCCCCCAGCGTTTCCTCCAGCGCCTCCTCCAGGGAACGGCCAGCTGCCACCCAGAACAGCACCTGTCCCGCCTCGGGCGGCAGGTATCCGACCACCTCCTCAAAGGCGGCATCGTTGCGGATGGCGCGCACCGCCGGGATCAAGGCGCGGGGCACGCCGGCCTGGAACAGCTCGTCGTCGGACAGCCGGTCCAGCGGGTATTCCTCCGGTGATTCGTCAGACGGCGGCTCGGCCGAGCGGCTGCGCTCCGCCGCCTCCTCGGCCATCTCGATATCGAAGACCTGCAAAACGCCCAACGTGCCATGCGCCTCGAACCGCTTGTTGCGGCACCAGCGGTAGGCCTCGTCGTGGTGGTCCACGTGCATCAGGAGGAACGTGTCGCCCCGCTGCGGCGCGATGACGATGGCGCGCCAGTCGTCGCCGACGCGGGCACTGCGGACCTTGTCGTCGACGGTCTGCTCCACCGTCTCCAGGTGGATGCTGGCCTGGGTGCTGTCCTCCTGGAACTTGCGGATCAGTTCCGACACCTTCTTCTGGACCTTGGCGGGAAGGCGCCCGAAGTCCTTCAGCACGTCCCGGTGCAGCATCAACGTTGCCATCAGACAGTCTCCTTGCTGGCGGCCAGAATCGACGCCATCCACCCGATCCCGTTGGCCTGGATCGCATCCGGCGTGACGACGGTCCAGCCGGCCCCCTCCCAGGCGGCGGCGAACGTCGACTGATCGCCGACCAGCAGACACACCGGTGGGCCGGCGCCCGGCCACGCCATTTCGGCGAAGCAGTCGTCCGGGGCGCCATCGAGATAGACCTCGATCTCCGGCATGAGGATGCCGGCCGCGGCCATCCGCTCGGCCAGCGGCCGCAGCGAGGGAAGGATGTTGTCCAGCACCGCGGACCAGTCGGCGGGGTCCGCCGCGTCACCGGCCAGCTCCAGATCCGGCGCCGTGCCCGCCGCCACCTCCGACACGCAGCACCAGTGGAAGCCGGCGGCGAACTGGAACAGGTTCGCCAGTCCCAGCCAGCGGCGCCAGCGCTCCAGGTACGTCGCCCCGGCGCGCTCCTCGGCGCTGTCGCCCAGGCGCAGGCGCGCCAGCACCCGCTGCCGCGCGCCGGCGGCAACATCCTCCTGGCGCCCCATCACCAGCAGGTCGCCACCCGGTGCCAGCCGCGTCGCATGGAACCAGGGACCGCTGCCCCCGGCCGCGGTCATGTCGGCGACCGGCAGTCCGGCCCGCCAGGCATCGTGCAGGTCCAGCATCTCCGAGGCCAAAGCGCCCCCGGCGTGCTTGCTGGCGAGGATGGTCAGGGGAATCAGCGCCATCTGCCCGGCCAGGTTCATCCAGCCGTCCGTATCGGGCCGGGCGAGGAAGGCGCAAAGCTGGGTCAACCCGTTGCCCAACGCGTCGGAGGCCGGTGGGCACACGACGCCGCCGGACTTCAGGATGGCAAGCTGCCCGTGCAGCACGTCGCGGATCTTGGCCGGCACCAACGCCAGCTCCGCCTCGGGCCCGTCCAGCAGGTCGTGCCAGGTGATGCTCCACACCCAGCAGCGGCCGCTGGCCAGGATGGCGCGGCGCTTGGCGGCGTCGTCGGGCAAGCGGCTGGTCGGCTTGTCCGGTTCGGCGTGGTACTCGAACCCATCGGTAAAGACGGCAATCGGCCGGATGGCGGCATCATCGCAGGACAGCAGGAAGTCGGGCTGGCAGGGGATGGCTACCCCTTGGGTCGGCCCAAGCTTGGGTTGAAGCTGGACGTCCCAGACGCGGGTGTCCGCGCCCAGCCGGAAGCGGAAGCCCGCCGTTCCCTTGACCAGGGCCTTGTCCCATGATCCGCCGCCCGCCAGCACGATGGCCTGGAGACGGTCGATGAACTTCTTCTCCAGCACACTGCCATACTGGGAGGACACGGTGATGTCGTCGAGTGCCGCGATCTCCGTCCGTCGCTCGCCGGCCTCGATCATGGCGCGCAACAGGACGATGCCACGCTCGCGGCTGATCTCCTCCGCCTTGTATTGCAGGTGATAGGCACGGATGCAGCGGTAGCAGCCGTCGGTGTCGTCCTGCCCCAGCGCCGGCCCCAGCACGCGGCAGTCGCAGGATTCGAGCGCGTTCAGGGCAAGGCGCAGCACCGTCATGATGCCTTCGCCGGAGCGCTCCCCCTCCTGCTTGGGCACGAACAGGGACTTCAGGAAGCCGGTGCCGCCCGGCACCGCGTCCATCAGCACGAGGTACTGGCGGCGCACGTCCTGCCGGTGGTCGGGCAGCACCTGCGGTTCGATCAGCAGGTGGCCGGGGAAGCCGCGGAAGTGCAGCCGCAGGCCGAGGAAAAGGCAGGCCCGCAGCGTCGACACGTCGGCCGCCTCCAGGTCCGGCGGCAACAGGATGCGGATCGCCTCCGACTTCAGCTCGCGATAAAGATAGACGCGCTGCCATTTGTAGCCCGACGCCGAGCGCCCCTCGCGCTGCAGCTTCTCGGTGCGCTTGCGCCCCTGGCAACTCTTGCGATGGGACACGTGGTCGAGGTTGCCGTCGCCGTAGGCGACCACGCCGCAGTCCTGGCAGACGGGAAAGCCAAGCTCCGGAATCTTCTGGTCGGGCCCGAAGTCGAAGCTGGCGGGGGCATCGCCGGGGCCGCCGTTCACTTGGCGCAGCACCAGCGCGCTGCGGTACTCCAGGCCGAAGGCTTCCCCCTCGGTGCCGACCGCGCCGTTCACGCCTCCGGCGGTCTGGTCGAAGCTGGTGACTAGGCGATAGAATTTCCTGTCGCGCTCCTCGGCGCGGTCACCCGACAAGCTGTCGTAATACTCCATGTACGAAATGGCGCCGGATTGGGCGAAGTGCAGGAACGGTTTGTGCTGCGCCTTGTCCATCTGCGACTGCTGCTGCCGGTCGTAGCCACATTGGGGGCAGGCCGGCTTGGCGCCGGGGCGCTCCACCTCCTCCGCCGGCCGCATGTGGCCGCACTTGCCGCACACCGCCCAGGTCTGCACCAGCGGCTGCGTCTGGGTGCCAATGGAAAGCTGCTGGATGGCGAACTGGTGGCCGTGGGTGTAGAAGGTGTTGCCCGGCGCCAGTTCCCGGATCGCCACCGCGGCGGCGCGGGTGACGTCGATGGTGAGCGCGGTGCTCTCCTCCGCTGCCGGCCCCTCGCGGTCCCGGTAGACCGTCCCGGCCAACCGCACGCCCCGCTCGGGGAAGGCGTAGTTGGGCAGAAGTCCGTGCTCGGTCAACACCTCGAGCGCCGCCGTACGGTTCAGCGTCGCCAGGCGCGCCTTGAGAATGCGCAGCTCGCGCTCGACATCGCGCAGGCCGGCCTCGTCGCTGCCGTCGGCCAGCTCCCGCTTCTCGTCGTTGAGCCGGCGCCGCGCCGCCTCGATGGTGCGGACCTGCACCCCGAACTCGGCGGCCGCGTCGCGGATGCGCTGGTAGAGCCGCTCCATCGTCGCCTCCTGGCGGAAGCGGTCGCGCGTGTCATCGCCTATCTCGGTCCCGAAGCGGGACAGGAACGCCTGCTGCAAGACCGCCTCGTGCGCGGCGATCCAGCCGAGCAGCTCGATGATCGGCCCCTGCCCGCTGTCCATTTCCTCCACCAGCCGCTTGCCGCTGGCCGGCAGTTGGTCGACCACTCCCTCCTTGACCGCGCGGTCGATGCAGAAGGCGAGATACTGGCGCGCCAGCATGGCGCTGGCGTCCAGCCAGCAGCCCGGCGGCTGGACGGTGCCGGCGAGCATCTCCTCCGGCCGGGCGAAGAAGAACAGGTCGTGGGGACGCTGGTTCACCACCGACACCACCAGCGCCGTGCCGGTGGTCCGCCCGGCGCGGCCGATGCGCTGGAGGTAGCTGGCCGTGGTCGGTGGCACCGAGCACAGCATGGTGGTGGAGAGGTCGCCGATGTCGATGCCCATTTCCAGCGTCGAGGTGGCGGTGATGACGTTGGGATCGTCGGCGTGGGCGGCAGCGTTGAAGCGCCGCTCCAGGTCCTCCCGCTCGCTGGTGGTCAGCAGGCCGGTGTGCTCCTGCGCGAAGACGCGGCGCAGCGCCCCCTTGCGGTAGCGGGCGCGGTAGTAGTTCTGCCGTTCCGACAGTGGGGCGAGGCGGTAGCGGCCGTGCGGCGTGCTGCGGACCAGACTGGGCGCCCCCTCCCACACCGCGGCCTCGCCGGCCGGCCGGAACAGGGCGTGGCCACTGCCGTCGCAGCGCAAGAGATAGCCGTCCTCGAACAGGCGGGCGGCCGACGCGGCGATGGCGTATAGCGGCCCCTTGCCGTCCGCGCGGTCCAGGCGGGCGAACAGCCCGGCCGTCACCCCCTCGTCCAGCAGGACACGGTGCAGGTCGGCGATGGCGGTCTCGCTCACGCCCGCCAGGCGCGTCATCCCACCGAGGGCACGCCTAGCCCACAGGGTCGGCCAGGGCGCCCGGGCGCCCTTCTTCATGGTGGCGAGAAGAAAGGTGTGCTTCTGGTCGGGCTTGTCGGCCAACAGGCGCGGAACGTACTTCCCGTGCAGCGGATAGGTCTCCCGCCCCGGAACGATCCGCCCGTATTTCTTCTTTCCCCACAGCCCGCCGCGGGCGAAGGCGGCAACGAACTGGTGCGAAAGCCCCCCCTGCTCGCGCTGGCGCTGCAGGATGCCGTAGATCCACAGGCGCAGGGCCTCCGGCGTCACGCCGGCCAGCGCCGGATCGACGGCCGCCAGCCGTGCGTGCACGGCAGCCACCACGGCCGCGATCACGGCCGGGTCCCAGCCCAGGCAGGCGCTGGCGTTCTGTTCCAGAGTGCGCCCGTGGGTCAGCATCAGCCCGAACTCGCTGACCGCCTCCCAGGTCAGCCGGCGCGTCACCTCGGCCACCAGCCCGGCGGGCGGCGGCACGCCGGCGCCGTCGCGGTAGGCGACATAGGGGCCGTACTCGCGCAGGTCCGGCGGCAGCAGAGTGCCCATGGCCTCGACCGGGCTGCCGGGCCGGCCAGGAACGGCTTGTGCCCAGTACTCCAGCAGCCGTTCCCCGGCCTCCACCAGAGGCACACCGTCGCGCCCGGCCTCCCCGACGATGCGCTGGAGCGCCGTGCGGAAGGTGAAATGGTAGGTGCGGGCGGAGAAGAAGCCGGCGCGGTGGCTGGCGTCCTGGACGCTGTCGGTGAAGGCCAGCAGCTTGGGATCGCTGTTGAGGACCGAGCCGAACATCTCGTCGATGGCGACACTGGACACGGTGGCGGCGCGGCTGCCGATGAACATCAGGCTGTCGACGGCGCCGCAGTGCGGGCAGACCTTGCGCCCGGTCACCCTGCCGTCGTCCTTGCGCTTGCGCTCGTTGAGGAGCTTGACGCGGAAGCTGCGGGCCCCCGTCAGCGGGCACGATCCCTCGCCCTGGCGGGCGATCAGGCTCTCCGGGGCTAGATACCAGTTCATCATCGGCAGGGCCGGTGCGTCCGGGTCGCGCTCCCCCTCGTCGTCGGGGTGCCAGGGACTCATCACCACCAGCTCGGGCGAGGGAGCGCTGTCGATGCCGGAGCCCTGGTAGATCAAGGTGGGCTCGTCGATCAGCCGGAACCCGGTCACCCCCTGCGCACCAAGCGCCGAGCGGCTGTCGGGGTCGATCAGCGCCATCCAGGCGGACTCCCCGCACTCGCTGCAATGGGCGACGGGCAGGATGGGGGTGTCGGCGCGGCGCTCGTCCAGCCAGCCGAACTTCGGCTCCGGCATCACGAAGCGGCCGAGCCGGCGCAGTTCGCGCACCCACACCTGCACCTGCGTGGGCACCAGCGGCAGGGCGCGCCCGCTGCGGAGCTGGCGGGCCTGGGCGACTAGCGCGAAGAAGGCCGCGACGACCATGTCGCGGGCAGCGCGGTCGCCGACGGCGCGCAGCGCGAAGAAGCGGTCGGACAGCCCGTCCACCAGCGCGTCCCAGGTCAGCACCGGGCTCGCCGTCAGGTCGAGCAGCGCCTTGAACAGCTCCTGCCCGCGCAGCCATTGCCCCAGCTCCAAGCCCCAATATTTCTCGTCATCGGGCTTGTGCGTCACCCGGTCGGCCCAGCGGTTCTCCGCCGGGGACAGCGGGTAGGCCGGGGCGCCGAACAGCGGTGCGACGCGCCGGGCGAAGGCGGCGGCGGTCTCGTCGTCGGCCGGCGTGCAGTCGGCGGCCGACGGCAGCCGGTCGGGGGTGATGCGGCAGTTCAGGTCCACCATCTCCCAGATGTCGAGCCGGTTGCCTTCCTCGCTGACGATCATCGCCGGCGTGAAGTCTTCCTCGAACAGCGTCCCGGCGAACTCGGCCAGCCGCTGCAGCGGGTCCATCTCCTCCTCGGTGCGGCCGCCGGCGATGGTGGCGCTGGTGCCGACGCAGCAGAGATCCCCCTTGGCGATGTCCAGCCGGTCCTTCAGGCGGCGGATCAGGCAACCGACGTCGGCGCCCTGGGCACCGTCGTAGGTGTGCAGCTCGTCCAGCACCAGATAGCCGAGCCGGCCGGGCGCGTTGTGGCGCCAGACGGGCCGGTACTTCGGCTTCATCAGCAGGTAGTCGAGCATCTTGTAGTTGGTCAGCAGGATGTCCGGCGGGTCGTCCAGCATGGCGGCACGGTCGGTGATGTGCCGGCACTGCTCCCGCCCGTTCTCCACGACCACGGTCATGCGGGAAACGGCGCCGTCCCGCGGCCGTTCCCCGCCGCCGCCTTCGTCCTCCGCGTCGTCGTCGCGGCCGGTGAACAGGCCGACGCGGACCCGCGCCCGGCGGTCCGGCCCCGCCCCCTCGTGCAGTTCGGGACGGTTGAAGATCTCCTCGGCGAAGCGGCCGGCCTGGTCGGAGGCCAGCGCGTTCATGGGGTAGAGGATGATCGCCTTGATTCCCGCCTCGCCCCGCTGCACCGCGCGCAGAGCGTGGTCGAGCACGGGGTACATGAAGCACTCCGTCTTGCCCGAGCCGGTGCCGGTGGTAACGATGGTGCTCTCCGGCGCCCGCCCCTTGGACGAGAGCCGCTGCCACGCCTGCCACTGGTGGCGGAAGGGGTGGAAGGGCGGCGTCAGGTCGAACAGGGCCGCTGGATCGTAGGTGTCCGGCGCCGGACGGAATGGCCGGCTGAGCCGCACCCATGGCCCCTTGAACAGCCCGCCCGCGGGGTCGTTGACGAAGGCGGCGAAGGCCTCCTCCTCCTCCGGCCGGCGGAAGTTGAAGGTGGCTTCCAGATAGTGGCGGATCTGCCGCCGGACGTTCTGGGCGAGGGTGGCCGGCAGCATGGCGTCAGTCCTCCGCATCGGCGGCGGTTAAGGGTGCTTCGGACGTGGCGACGCCGAACCGGGCCTCGAAGGCGGCCCAGGCGCGGCGGTAATCGTCCTCCCGGTCCACCTTGGTGAAGGGCGGGTGGAAGGTCTTGGTCACCGTGGCGTTGCCGTTGTCCACGGGCCAGGAGACGGTGATCGGGCTCACCCCGTCGTGCCCCTGGCGGGCAGCGCGCAGTTCCTTGGCGCCGGCGTCCTTGCGCACGGTGTTGGGCAGGCGGCGCCCGCGCGCGTCGTACTCGTCGGCGTTCTCGTACTGGCGAATTTTTGGAAACTGAACACGGTAGATAGTCAAAAGATCGTCTACGGTTAGATCCAGCGCCTGCGCCACCAGCGCGTCGATCTCAAGCAGAGCCTGCCGCCGTGCATAGTCACTTCGCAATGCGCAGCCACGCTCCCATTGTGTCGGAAGGTCGGCCCAGCGAAGCTCATGCTCATGCACAAGGCGCGGTTCACCATAGGCCCAGCCATCCTCACGCATTCGCTCGCTGAAGTTGCGCTCCCAGAGCGGCGCATAGTGGACGGTTACCGCAGCAAGGCGAAGAGAACGAGCAAGAATTGCTTCAGCCGCGGAACCTGAAAGTAGCGGCAGGATCGAAACCACGTCGTGCCGAAAGTCCTCCTTGCCAGTTTGGCGGCATATCGCGTCGTAAATTATGGAGGTGCATCCACCATTGAAAATTAGGAGGTTTCTCTCATCGGAAAACGCGATGGAGTAAACCGAATCAACATGTGTCGGCCCAGGAGGTATAATTGTCGAAATGAATGTTCGAGAATCGGATGGCTTAGCCTTGCGACGGTTTACGTGTCGAAAATAGGTGGTTTTAGGTTTTGGCATGAGCGCAAAATCTTCGGACGTAGGGCGGCCCTGCTTCAGGCAAACGTCACCGAACCTGTTGCTGAACTCGATGGAAGTAGTTTTTTGACTGGAGTGCAAAAGCCAATTTATAGCCCCCAGCACATCCCCTTTTGCGACAGAGAAAAAGGCGTATTTGCGCGCTGACGCGGTGCCAGGTTGATTTCGATCCATCGAATGCAGGACAATTTCCTCTCCGCAGAGGTCCTCCCAGTAGGGAGCCTCACCCTCTTCAATTGGCCAAAACCCTGGAAGAGTTTGCTCAGGCCAGAATCCAATGCTTTGGTTGAAGACGGAACAATCTCCATCCTCATCGCCTGGCCTATATATCGTTCGCGGAATATAATCTTCTTCCAATTCTATTAAATCCACGTCGTCATAGTGACTCGGCTGGTTGCAGATCAGCCGCGGCGATTTGTTCCAAGGCCGCCCAATATGGAAGTGTGGACCCGCAACAACAAGCTGATCCAAAGTCGCTGGCGCCTTCGTGCCGTTCCTGCACGCATGAAGAATTCCAAGATTTTGGGCCTTACCTTCCTCAAACATTACAGTGGGATGATAGCCCCCGAAAATAGAGCCAAGCCTCCTTTCGCATTTCCCCACTTTCTCCAATACGGATAGCAGTGGCTTCCCATGCACCTGCGGAAGTCGGGCATGAGTCACCGGACTCCCAAACTCCTCGAACAGGGGGGCAATTTTCTTAAGAGCAGCCTCTGTGATAGTTATGACCCGAGCCGGATGGCCTTCTGTATTCCACCTATTCAGGTCATCTTTTATGCCCGGAAGAAGCGTGCCCACCTGTGAAGGTGCCCGACATTTTTCCAGCGTATGGGGATGAAAGAGATTGAATATGCAACTAAACTCAATTTCACCAGAAGCTCCAGAGAACACGTTTAGGCTAAACTTCATTCTTCCGTGGTCGTTCGTCCCTTCAAACAGATTCATTTGGTTCTCAAACTGATAATGCCCCCTTAACCGCCTATAGTAGGCTTCTCGAAATTTTCCGCCGTCGGGATCATCAAAAACACCTTCCTGATGGATAAGTCCGGCCACGCCCTCGTCGCCCAGCAGGTCCCAGCTCTTCTCGATGAAGTTCTTGTACAGGTTCGTCTGCACCCCGGCCAAATACGGGTAGAGCGTGCGGTCGTTCAGGAAGGCCGACACGCCTTCGCCCGCCTCAAACACGGCACGGTAATCGACCTTCCGCTCCTCGCTCTTCAGCAACTCCGGCCGGGCGCGCTTCAGCGCAGCGCTCTTGGCGCCGCTCACGCCCAGCGCCGGGTCGAATTCCTGGAGCAGCGGCGCGTCGTTCCACCCCACCTTGATCCAGGGCGGGTTGCCGGCCATCAGGTCGATGCCGCGCGGGACGGGCAGGCCCTCCACGGCCGGGCCCAGCAGTTCGGTGAAGATCAGTTCCCAGTGGTGGAAGTGCTGGCGCTCCGATAGGTCATGGCCCACCAGAAGGCAGGGCATGGCCTGACAAAGCTGCGCCACGTCGGGCAATTCGCCCTGGGCCGCCTCGAACAGCGCCTCCGGCGCTATCTGGAAGCCCAACTGGATCGCCAGCAGACCGCGGGCGTGCGCGTTGCCCACATCGACGCCGCAGAGGATCTTCAGGCCAGCCAGCCAGGCCTCGCGCGTCGGCAGCTCGTCGGTCTGCGCGATGGGCCAGAAATAGAAGGCGCACCACGTGTCCATGATCAGCCGCAGGCGCTGGAACGCGCCGGAGGTTTTCTCCAGGGTGCGGCGGATCTCCTCCTGCCGGTCCAGGGTCGGTCCGGGGCGCAGGGCCTCGTCGCTGTCGGACGGGGTGGGCCAGACGCTGGCGGTGCAGGCGGTGGCCTTCAGCGCGGCGGCGCGGTCGCGCGCGTACTGCGCCCACAGATCGTCGATGGCGGCGCTGATCGCCTTGGCGGCGGCGATGTCCACCTCGTTCCACGTCTTCTTGACCTGTTTCTTCGTCCAGTCGGTGCCCAGCTTGCACTCGGCCGGCCAGAAGGACTTCATCAGCTTGTCCCGGCAGGCCGGAACCATGTCCTCGTCCCAGACCAGGAAGTGGTAGATCTCGTTGGCCGCGCGGGCCTCGCCGGGCTTGAGCGTGCGCGGGGCCGCGGCGTCCTTGCCGTAGTGGTCGCCGTCGCGGAGCTGATCGCTGGTCCACACAGCGCGCCGGGCGCCGATCAGGCTGTTGCCGGTGCGCAGGCGCAGGCCGAACCAGGGAACGGCGCCGACGCGGTAGACGTCGGGTTGGGCGCCCTCCCCCTTGCGGACCAGCAGGCGGTGCATGCTGCCCAGCCACAGGGACAGGCCGCCCAGTTCCACCGCCGTGGGGTTCAGGTCGACGCCGTAGACGTTGCGGGTGGCGATGTAGTGCTTCACCCGCCGCAGTTCGTCGTCGTAGCGGCCAGGCTCGATGGTGCGGCCGGTCTGCTCCTGCTTCAGGCGCAGGTAGGCGTGGGCGAGCTGGTCGCACATCTCGTTGATGAAGGCGGCGGAGCCCATGGCGGGCTCGCACACCGTCAGCTCCAGGATGCGGTCGGCGTCGGCCGGGCCGAAGCCCTTCAGCCGCTCGTTCAGCACCTCGCGCACAAGGCAGCGGGTCAGCACCTCCGGCGTGTAGTAGGAGGCGGAGTTGGCGCGGTCCACGCCCGTCAGGCGCAGGATGAACTCGCCGGGCAGATAGACGCGCGGGCGGCGGCTGCGCCGCTCCACCACGATCTCGCCCTCGCGGAACTCGCCGGCGCGCGATTCCGGGACGAACCAGGTCTGGACGTCGGCGGGGATGTCGTCGTCGTAGACGACCTTGGTGCCGCCGTCCGCGGCGCGGGCCAGGGTGCCGGCGGCCTCTCCGGCGGCGGCGTCCGCCGCATCATCCCCGGTCTCCTCCTCGGCCCAGTCCTCGCTGGTGTCGTCGAGGGCCTCGGCGTCCTCCGTCTCCTCCGCATCGCCCCCCTCATCGTCGGCGGGTCCGGCGGCGCGCTTCTTGTCCAGCGCGCGGTGCACCTGGATCAATCGTTCGGTCGCGAAGAAGCCGCTGTAGGACAGCAGCCCTTCATAGACGGCGCCGAGCTGGACGATGCCCAGCTCCGCGTAGTTGATGCGGCCGATGGACTTGCCCTTCTCGTCGGCGCCGAGGCTGAGTTCACGGATCACCCGCTGCAGGCGGATGTTCGGCAGTTCGGCGCGGTCCAGCAGCGGCGTGGCGCCGGGGTCGAACAGGGTGGCGGTCAGGGGCCGGACGACGAAGGCGCCGGCCAGCCCCTCGTCGCTCTCCATCACCTTGCGCCCGGCCTGATCGAGGCGGAGCTGGCGGGGAGCCGCCGGACCGTTGGTGAACATCTGGAGCTGTTCCGGTTTCACCGGCGCCCACGGCTGGGCCGCGTCGACCGCCGCCGGTGCGCGGTTCGGCTGGAAGCCCTGGTGGATCAGGCGGAACAGCGTCTTCAGGTGCGTGTGGTAATAGGTGCCGTTCTCAGCCTGCATCGGCATCTCGCCGGCGTCGGCAAGATCGCGCAGCGCCTCCAGGCTGTAGCCCAGACGGTAGACGTCGTCGTTGATGGGCAGGATGCCCAGTTCGCCGCCGCGCGCCTCGGCGTAGAGGCAGAACAGGATGCGGTAGACGAAGACCAGCGCCTCGTCGCGGAGCTGGTCGGCCGTCACCTCGCGCACGCCGCCGGGCAGGTCCGGCTCGCCCTGTGCCAGGGTCTTGTAGGACAGCTTGCGCGCCCGGCGGTGGTCGACCCAGCCGTTGCACACCTCCTCGATGGCGCGGCGCACGGCACCCTGCAGCTTGGCAGAGACGCCGTGGGTGAACTTGTGGCTCTGCCCCTCCAGCGTGTCGTGCAGGACAGTGGCGGATTCGGAGTTCGGGCACAGGGTCTCGGCCGACAGCAGTGCGGCGATGGCCTCGAACGAAGCGGCCTCCTTGCGGCCGAAGGCATCGTCCAGGTCGACGCGCAGCCAGCGCCCCTGGGCGAAGGTGGAGCGGTCGAACAGGTGGATCAGCGACCCCGACAGAAGCAGCACCCAGCGGGGGCTGTCCTCCTCCCGCAGCAGGCGGCCGACCGCCTCGCCCCAGGCGGCCTCCAGGTGGCGCGTGCCGTCCGGGGCGGCGCCCGCGGGCACCGCTTCCTCCAGCGGGTCCTCGCTGCCCCAGTCCGCCGGCAGGGCGGCGTCGGGCAGGCAGAAGGGCGTCTCGGCCGCCACCAGCCACGGCTTGCCATAGCGGGTCAGCCGGCACAGCACGGGCAGCGCCGCCCGTTCCGCCACCAGGACGAGGGACTCCGGTGCCGGGGCATAGCCCAGCGCGCGCAGCAGGGCGTCGTGCCACCCGGCCAGTTCCGGCTCCGCCGCGGCGGCGCGGTGTTCGGTTTGATCGTAGTCGAGAGCCTGCGCCTTGGCCTTGAAATAGGTGTCACCCAACGCCTGGAGCCGCTTCGGCACACCGCGGCTGCCCAGTTCCCGCCACGCCTTGACCGGACCGGCGATGTCCTTGACGAACTGGTGCTCCAGGTAATGGGCGGCGTAGTACTCGCCCACATTGTTGACGGCAGTGTCGAGCGGCATCAGCGGACCCCCTCGATGGCGAGGATCAGGCGGGTGGTGGGGTGGTCGGCGGCCTCGAAATGGGCCTGCCTCCAGTTCCGGGCCCGGTCCTTCACGTACTTCTCGCTCTCTTCCAGGTCCTGGCGCTTCTTGATGGCGGTCGCGCTGGTGGGGCTCAGCTCCGCCAGCTCCTCCTCGATCCGATCGCGCCGCAGCGTCAGCCAGCGGTTCAGGCGCTGCTCCTCCCGCTCCAGCAGGGGCTTCACCTCGGCCTGACGCTCCCGCCGGCGGTCGGACAGGTACTCCAGGCTTCGCTCGACCGCGCCTTTGACGAACCCGCGCAGCAGTGGCTCGGGCATGGACCCGCGCTTGCCGGTATCGGCCAAGTCGTGGAAACCGGCGGCATCAAGGGCGGCGCGCAGGGGGCGAACGGTCATACCGCCACCTTTGGACATGGACACGGCGTGGGCGTCGACGATCAAGGGCGTTCCGGCGCGAGAGCTGACCTGGCCGATGAAGCAGAAGCACATGTCCCCCTGCGGCAGGTAGGGGGAGGCGATCATCGGCGCCTCGCCGCGGGGCATCAACATCATCAGCCGCTCGGCCAGCCAGCGGGAGACCGGGTGCAGTTCGGTCAGCAGCAGCTCCTCGCTCCACTGGCCGCGCAGGTTGCGGGCGGCGCGGATGGCGAGATCGACGCGGTCGGGATCGACGGTCAGGCGGAAGCGGCGGTCGTCGGTCCACGCCTCCTCGGGGATGGCGGTCGCGCCGAAGATCACGGCGCGATCCGCCTCCGGGTCTCCCAGGCGGCGACGCAGGTCGGCCGGCGGGATCAGGACGATCTGCTTGCCCGTCTTTTCGATGGGGTGGTAGGTGCGGTCGTCGCTCTGCTGGTCCAGGAAGGCGTAGCCTTCCTCCAGGAACGCGGCCTCGTCATAGAGGCGGATGCGCGAGGCATCACCGGGGCTGGCCGACGCCGGAACCGGTTCCGGCACCGCGGTCGGTGCGGGCTCGCCATCGCCGTCGTCATCGCCGAACAGGTCCGCCAGCTCGTCCATGGCGTCGAGGGAGGCCTTTCGCAGCAGCGCCTCCATGGACTGGGCCTCGGCCGCCTCGGTGTTGGCGCCAGCCGGCGGCTCCCGGTCGAAGACGCCGGCGTCGCCGGCCAGCAGGCCGCGTTCGGCCACGAAGGTCTCTTCCTGGTCGGCGTCGTAGAGCTTCAGCACGCTCTCGCCGCTGCGCGCCGTGCGGTTGATCTCCTCCACTTTCTCGATCAGGCGCTGGAAGATGGCGCCGTCGCCCTGCAACTCGCCGGCCTGCGTGCGGACCATGAGGTAGCGGATTTCCGGCCTGTGCGTCTGGCCGAAGCGGTCGATACGGCCGTTGCGCTGGATCAGCGTGATGATCGACCACGGCAGGTCGTAGTGGATGATGTGCCAGCAGTGGTGGTGCAGGTTGACGCCTTCCGACGCGACGTTGGTGGCGACGAGGAGGCGCATCGCGGCGTTGCCCGTGCCGAAGGCCTCCACCGTCCGGCCCAGCCACACGTCGGACATGCCGCCGTGGATGGCGGCCATCACTTGGCCGGGCTGCTCCTCCTGCCGGTCGGACCAGGACAGGCCGAACGCGGCGGCGAGCGCGCGGGTCAGCGCCTCCTGCGTCACCCGGCTTTCTGTGAACAGAAGGACGCGGGGGCTGGCCGGACCGCCGTCCCAGCCGACGCGGCGGAGCTGGTCGAGCAGCAGGCGGAAGCGGGTGGAGTCCGTGATGGACAGTGTCTCCAGTGCCCCCCGCAGCCCGTCCAGCGCCGCGATGTCCGCCTCCTCACCCCGCTTGCGCTGGAGCGTGCGCAGGCTGGTCTCGACCATCGAGCGGCAGGCCTCGGGGCTCGACAGGAAGCTCTTGTACAGCCCCCAGCGGACGATGGCGTTGCGGTCGCCTTCCGCCGCTTCGCGCCGCAGGCCGGCGAGGCGGGTGTACACCGCTTCCTCCCGCCCGTCGGCATCGGCGGTGGTCTCGGCCAGCGGAACGACGTGGCGGGCGGCGAAATTGTCCCCGGCCTCGTGCCGGATGTCCTCCTTGAAGCGCATCAGGAAGAAGGGCTTGATGTCCTCGGCCGTGTATTGCCGGTACTTCGGGTCCGGAATGGCCGAGGGGTCGAGCAGCGCGATCAGCCGGCCGAACGTCTCCTTGCGGCCGTTGTGGGGCGTGGCGGTGGTCAGGATCATGCTGTCGGCGCGGCGCGACAGCAGGCGGGCCAGCCGGTAGCTGTAGTTGCGGTCCGGGTTGGTGGCGCCGGCGACGTTGTGCGCCTCGTCGATCACCACCACGTCCCAGCGGGTGTTCTCCAGGAAGTGGCGGTAGCGCCCCACGTCCTTCAGCGTGTCCATGGAGATGATGACGCGGTGGTAGACCTCGAACGGGTTCTTCGAGGCGGGGATGCGCAGCCGCAGCCGGGCCAGGCCGGTGGAATCCAGGCGAACCAGCGGGATGGCGAAGCGGTTCCACAGCTCCGCCTGGAACTGGGTCAGCATCGACTTCTTGGCCAGCACCAGGATGCGCGCGGCGCGGCCGCGGCGGATCAGCTCCGCCAGGATCATGCCGACCTGGATCGTCTTGCCCAGGCCCACCGCGTCGGCCAGCAGCAGCCGCGGCCGCATCTGCCGCAGCGCCTTCTCCACCGCCTTGACCTGGAACGGCATCGGTCGGAAGGCGCCGATGCCGTCCACGTCGGGATGGGCGGCCGTCAGCGGCATCTGGCGCAACTGCGCCTCCAGGAACAGCTTGGCCTTCTGGAAGCCATGGCTGGTGTCGCGGGTCAGGCGGGTGTCCCGCGGGTCGATGGGGACGATGTCGTCGAGATCGGTGACGAACGCCGCCTCGTGCCCGCGCACCATCTCGTCCGCGCCCAGGCAGTAGGCGATCTGCGACCCCGTCGCGGCATCCAGGCTCTCCGCCTTGGTGACCAGCCACTCGGCATCACGGCACAGCACCCGCATTCCGGGCGTCAACAGGGGGGCGAGTCCAGCGGCCATGGGAGTCCTGAGGTGGCGGGAACGCTGCAGGGCGGGGCCGCAAGCGTGCCAAACTCAAGCCGGCAATGCAACCGACAGTGATTGCATCGCCGGCTTCCCTTGCCGGGCTCAGGCCCCGGCGGGCAGTGCTGCCGGAGTCGCGGCCGCCTCTTGCGCGAGACCCGGTCCACCGAGGAGTTCATCGCGCAACGCCGTGCAGCGGCGCCTCAGGGCAGCGATCTCCTGCTGCAGTTCCTTCCGCTCGCTGCGCTGGCAGGCGATCCGCTCCGCCTCCGCGTCCAGTTCCTCGATCCCGGCCCGCACCGGCCCTTGGGACACTGTGAGGACCACCGCCTCCAACGCTTCGGCCTCGACCTTCGCCTGATCGGCAAAGGCGTTCCTCAGGGTGACCCGCAGGCTGGCGGCGTAGCGTGCCCGCTCCTCCTTGGCCTTTTCCTCGGAGTACTGGAGATAGAAGTCGAGCGCCACCATCAGGAAAGGCACCGCTTTGCCCGCTGCGCCGGCAACCTTCGCCAGGGTCTTGCCGGCATTCACCGCCCCATAGGGGCGGAATCTCACGCCCAGCGTCTTGCCGACCTGATAGACGATGTCCCGAAGCCCGGAAGCGTTCTTGGCCATAGCGTTCAGCCCCTGCTCCAGCGGCTTTCCCACGTTCTTGGCGAATCGCAGAACATAGTCCTTTTGCGACGGCAGGGTGCCATCAAAGCTGACGCCGGCCCGCGCTTGGCCGCGCGCGTCGAGACGGGCCACATCCTGCGCCAGCGGGCTTTCACCGATCTCCGCAAGGTCATCGCTGGCCTCGCGCAGCGCGTCCCTCATTTCGCGTTCAACCCCGTCGTACAGGGTGTCGACCTGGCCCGCGGCCTCTTTCATGCCCAGTTCGAACAGTGCCTCGAGATCCTCCGCATTGGAGATGTCCGACAACTGCTTGACCGCACGGTCGCCGGCGGACATGACCGCCGAATATGCCTCCTGTTTCCAGGTCTTGCGGATGTTGGCCAGTTGTCCTTGCAGCGTGTCGAGCACGCGCCGGCGGCGGCGGATCAGTTCCAGCCGTTTCTGATCGTCCTCCGATATGCCGAGATCCGATTGCAGCCTGTCCAAAATGTCGGACGCGACGGAAAGAGGTGTGGACAGGCGCCCGACGGTGCCGGAATCGGCAATGAAGCGGTCCAGGGCGGCGATCATCTCGTCCATCCGACTCTGCCTGAGGAACCGCCCCCGCAAGGCATCTGGGGCGTCTGCCGCCTGCAGGTACTTCGATGCAGCGCAGAGATGCACGGGAACGTCCGGATAAGGTCCAAGCACCTTGCCGACCTCGCTCAGGATCACCTCGTCCGGATTGGACTCGCGGTCCATCTTGTTCACCACAATGCAGGTTTTCCCCGCCAGTCCCAGCCCTTGACCCGCCAGGATGTAGCTGAGGTGGTCGGCGAGACGGGGATTGAACAGTTCGTTGGTGATCACGAAGAGGACGAGGTCGGCTCCCACCGTCGCCTCTCGGGCGATGGCGTCGTGGTCGGTGTCGGACACCTGGGCCTGGACGCCCGGCGTGTCCACCAGGACGAGGCCGCGCCACGGATACTCGGCGATGCTGTCGGTGGCAACGTCGGCATCGATCTTCAGATGTGCGCCGGTCAGGGCCGCAATGATGGACGACTTTCCGGCGCTGAACTCACCGATCAGGACGATGCGCAGCGGCGCATGCGTGTCGAGACGGGCACGCTGTTCCGCCAGGCGCTGCCGCAGGTCGACGGCATCCGCTGCGGCCGACCGACTGATCATGACATCGGCGTCCCCCAGAAGGTGGCGCAACGCATCGTGATACCGGGCGTAGGCGAGACTCATCGGCGATCTCCAATACGGATGTCCAAATCGAGCAGTTGGGAGGCGAGCCGCACGTTGACGCCGTGGTGGCCGATGGCCTGACCAATCACAGTGGAAGGCAGGTGAACCCGTGCCATCCCATCAGCTATCTCGACTGCGTCCGAAGGGACGCGGTGAAGACCAAGAGCCTGCACCACCTGCTGGGCAAGCGGCGCTGCGGCATCGACGAAGGTAAGGCGCTCCTGGCCGTCGGTGTCCAGGAATGCGCTCACCTGCCGTATCCGGCTGCCGCCCGCGCCGATGCAAACGGCCACGGGATCGGTAGTGCCGTCCTCCGACACGACCAGCACCTTGGTGGCGGCGCCGGCCTCACGCACCACCCGCTTCACGACGACCCGACCGTCCGCAACAGCCGGGACGACGTCGTGAAGGATCTCCGCGACCAGTCCGGACTCGACCTTTTCGGCGACGGCATCAAGGCCTCGGATCACCTCCACACTGGCGCGGTGGAGCATCTCCGCAGACCGCCGGGCCGGCCGTACGGTCAGTTGCGCGGTATTCAGCCAGTGCTCCTTTGTCTCGTCCAACCACGTATCGCAGCGTTGACGAGCGGAGCGGTAGTCCGCCCAGAGTCGGTCCTGCAGTTTCCGCGTGATCTCGCTTCGATGCGTGTACAGATCCTTTTTGGAAGACCGTTCCCAAGCGTCGGTAGCCGTCCGGGCGACTGACTCGGCTACCAGCCCGGCGCCCACCACAACGGCAGCGCCGATTAATGCAACCCAGCCCGTCGGATTCCACAAGTTCGCCACGCCCCATGTGGCCAACGCCGCCCCGCCAACCCCCGCCCCCGTCCGGACGGCTGCACGGGCGTACTTATTACGCCTCTCGTCTTCGTCCTTCTGATGATAACCGGACAACAAGTCATCGAGCCCGTCGGCGCGCGACACCTGGAAATCCGTGGCCGCCACGCGCATCTCTTCGCCGACTTCAGCGATGAAATCCTTCTGTCCCGCCTCAACGAACCATTCCACGCAGGTCGACACGCCATGGTCGGAGAGCAGCGCCGCCCAGCGTTGATCGAGTTGCCGTCCGTCGCCACGTGCGGCGACGAGTTCGTCAACCATGCCGGGAACGGCATCGCTGGCCTTCTGGAACCGGGCTCGCAAAAGTGGAAAGCGCTTTGCGATTCGGCGCCGCGCCTTCTCTGTCCCACGCTCCAACCGGCGGCCGAGTTCTTCAAAGGACCGCATACGATCCCGGAACCCTTGGGCGTATGGAAGGAGCTCTTCTCTCAGCGCTCCCAAATGGCTTAGGACCAGATCTCGGGGCTGGCGCATGCGAGCCGGGATTGCCTCCTGCGTGATGAAACGGAGAATGCGCGCCTCGACGTCGGCGATCCGGCTGGCGCGGGCCAGACCTTCCCGATCCGATAGGCCCGCGGGAAGATCTTTGCCCGACCGGCTCTTCCAGGCCGCATCAGCATGGAACGGAATCACCTCGGGCGCGGCAATCTGGTGGTTTGCCTGCAGATAGCCGCTGATCCGCCGAATGTGCCCATCCAGCTCATCGGCTTTGAAGACGTACTGAGGATAATCAAGCAACAATTCAAGATCGTTTGCTTTGACGTTCAGAAGGACCGTAACCCCCTTCCCTTGGGTTCTTATTTCTCCGAAACGCTTCAGTTCGTTGGCCGTTGCCTTGTCGTCCGTCAATAGAAAGAGGATATGATCGGCGCGTTCAACGAACGTGTCGGCTACGCGGGCCAACTCATCGCCGTCGAATCCTTCGATCCCCGGCGTGTCGACGATACGCAGGCTGGGACGGTCCGGAACGCCGCCATCGGCAGACGGAGGGAAATAGTAGGCCCGGATGTCCTTGGTCGTATGCTGCCGCCCCACACCGATCGATGCACCGTCCCCACCGGTCAGCGCCTCCATCGTCGTGCTCTTGCCCGCGCGTGTCCGACCGAAAAGCATAACCGTCACAAAACGGGTGTCGCGTGCCAGATCGGCATAGGCCTCCTTGAGTGCGTCCGCCGTCCGCTCAGCGAGTCCATCGAGCTTGGCGCGGAGATCTTCGTAGTCCCCGGCAAAGCTGTGCAATGCGGCACGTACGGCGTCTGCCTCCACCGGTTCGGATTCGATCCTGGCCAGCGCGACCGCCGCCTCGAATCGGCTGATCACCTCCAGCATGGCCGCGCAATCCCCATTTACAGCGGCGATTGCCCGCGATGCCGCTGTGGCTGCGCGCTTCAGTTGGTGCGAGAGCTGCCCGACACGTTCTTGACCGCCGAGGAAGCCTTCGCGCTTCTGGCCCGATACGGCCGGTGTGGCTCCCGCACACGCCGAGCCCAATCCGCCCCCCTCTCGAATGTCAGAGGCTCGCGGATGCGTGTACCGGTCCTCCGTGCGCCGGCGCTCTGCGGCAGGACTTCCGACTCGATCCGACACCACTACCCTCCGATCCCGTCTGCCCCCTGCTTCGTGCATCCAAGGCGGCCCTGGAGAAGGTGAGCACGAGGCGCCACGAGTCTGCGCACGACAACCATCGAAATGCAACCATTTGGTGCCTGCAGGCGCTCTCTGCCAGCGTCCCGACCCAGAATCATTCAGGCCTCGCGCACCGAGCGGTATATGCCACAGGGGCGCCGCGTCAATGCTGTTGGCCCTATTCGTCAGGCATCTGGAAAGCTGGCCGATCGCTTGCAACTCGGACGTTGCACGCTGCGGGGCGGAAGGCCTGCGGCGGCGATTGTTATCTGTACAGGCCACTTTTAGTTTGTCGCTGCGCACTCCTGGAATTTTAGGTAGAGTTTCAGCCTCCACATCGGCCGAAGCGGCCATCTCCGAGCGGACGGATTATCGATGCAGGCGTTGAGCGAGTATCTGAACCACTTCCTGCATACGCCGTGGGCGCTCTTTGGCATCCAGATTGGCATTCCGCCCCGGATCATCCTTGCGACGATTGCCGTTCTGGCACTGTGGTTCATGTTCCGGTACCTGCTCCCGGGCCTCTGGTTCCGATTTGTGATGGGGCGGCTTCCGGGCCGCATCGAGCGTCTGAAGCGGCAGCAGGGGAACAACGTCGCGCCGGAAGACGTCGCCGCACTCATGCGCCAGTCGCGCACGCTCATACATCTATGGTCCGAATACGCGGACACCCTCCACGAGCAGTACCAGGTCATTGATGGAGAACGGCGGCGCATCGCGGTGCGAGCAACGGTCCCCGCCGAGGCGTACTTCAACACCCAGGTGCTCGTTGATACACCGCTGCGGACCGAATTCTTCAAGCACCTTCCCGGGATTCTGACAGGAATCGGGATCATCGGCACCTTCTACGGGCTGGTCACCGGGCTTGCGCAGTTCAACGTCCAGCTCGAGCCGGAAAGGCTGCAGGACAGCATCAGCCACCTCATGGACGCGGTGAAGGAAGCCTTCGTCGCGTCCGGCGCCGCCATTCTCGTCGCCATGCTCATCACCGGCATCGAGAAGCTCCTGCTGGCCGGCTGCTACCGCGTGGTGGAGCACATCGCGCAGTCGATCGATGCCCTGTACGCCGCCGGCGCCGGAGAGGAGTACCTGGCCCGCTTGGTGCAATCGGCGGAAGAAAGCGCGGTGCAGACGCGTCACCTCAAGGACAGTCTGGTCGACGACCTCCGGCAACTCCTCACCGAACTGACCGATCGTCAGATCGAAGCCGGCCGGCAGCATGGGGAGAGCGTGGCCGGAAGCGTCGGCGGTGCCATCCGCGAAAGCTTGCACGAACCCATTCAAGCCCTCACCGCCGCCGTCGGCAAGGCGCAAACCGAGGCCGGCGAGGCGAGTCACAAGATCCTCGGTGATCTGATGGCCGCCTTCATGGAGAAGCTGGACGGCACGGTCGGCGGCCAGATGATGGAGCTGCAGCGGCTGATGGCCGGCACCACCGGCGCGATCGATGGCATGCAGCGGAACTTCGCCGACCTGCTGGCGCGTATGGAGAAGACGAGCGGTGACGCCGGCGAGAAGATGACCGAGCAGATGGCCCGCATGATGGCGGAGGCGGAACAGCGCCAACGCCAGATGAACGAGGCGCTGATCAGCGCGGTGCGCGACATGCGCCAGCAGGTGACCGGGGGACAACAGGACCTTCATGCGCAGATGGCGACGACGCTCGACACTCTGCGGCAGACCCTGCAGGAAATGCTCGTTGAGATCCGCCGACAGCGCGAGGAGGCGTCGCAGGCGACGGAGCGCGACCTCGCCACCGTCCGCGAGAGCCTGACCGCCGCCGCCGAGGCCATGCGCGAAGCCACCCGCGAGATCGGCCAGTCGGCCTCCGACCAGGTGATCAGGCTTCTTCAGGAGGCGGAGGCGCGGCAGGCAAGCCTGTCCGAAACGCTGACACGGGCGCTAGACGAGATGGGCCGGCGCGTGAGCGACAGCAACGGAGCCGTGCAGGAACAGACGACCGGCGCCCTTTCGGCGATCCAGACCGCCATGGGCGCGATGCTCGACGAAATCCGTCGCCAGCGCGAGGAAACCACCAAGGCCACGCAGGACGACATGGCCGCCCTGCGCGAGAACCTTGCGGCCGCCGCCGACGCGATGCGCAAGGCCTCCGAAGAGATTGGTCAGTCGGCGTCCGACCAGGCCATCAGGCTGCTCGAGGACGCCGAAAAGCGGCAGGCCGCGCTGGCCGAGACGCTCGGCCAACTGGCCGCCGACGTCAACGCCAATGCCCGCGTGGCGAATGAGGAGAACGCAAGCCGTGTCCGCGAGCTGTTCACTCATGCCGAACAATGGCAGCAGGCGAGCGACGAAAAGGCCCGAGCTGCGCAGAAACGTGCCGACGAGGAGTTGCGGACGACTCTCGCCCTCATGTCCGAACGGTTCGGCGAATTCCTTAACGGAACACAGGAGCGCGAAAAGCAGCAAGCCGAGGCCGTTGGAACGCAGCTTAAGACCACCCTCGACACCATGAGCCAGCGTCTGGGCGAGTTCCTCCGTGCCTCGGAGGAGCGGGAGAAACGCCAAGCCCAAGCGATGGACGAGCAGCAGGCCGCCCTCTCCCGGCGCACGGCCGAGGTTCTGGAGGCGCTGGACCGTCGCCTGTCTGAACTGGCGGCCGGTTCCAGCCGCGCCGTGCAGGCGATGCAAAACGCCATCGAGTCCCTGAACGGTGCCACCGGACGCGCTATCGACGGCATGAACCGAGGCGCGGAGACGATGCGCTCGGCCGCCGATGGTTTCACCCGCGCGGGCGAGCGGATGGAGGCGACCGTCGACCGCTCCGGCGACCTACTCAACCGGATCGTCGATGCATCGAGCAGCCTCGATGCATCCGTCCGCGCAGTGGAAAGCGTCGTCGCGTCCTACAACGGTACCCGCGATGCTCTGCAGGGACTGGCCGCGACCCTTCAGGGGCTGGTGCAGGATGCCGACCAACGTGCCGGCGTTAGCCGAGAGCTCGTCGCGACGATGCAGCGGATCGTCACCGACTTCGAGCAGGTGCAGCAGGAGACTGGCGAGTATCTGGAGAACGTCAACGAGGTCTTGCGAAAGGGCTTCGATTCCTTCGCCGACGCCGTCTCAACCAACATGCGCCGGTCACACGGGGAGTTCCATGCCTCCCTGGCCGACGCGGTTCAGATGATCTCCGGTCAGATCCAGGAGCTGGAATCGGTCCTGACAGGCTTCACCACCCGCATGAAGGCGCTCGCATAAACCATGATCGGCAGCCCCATCGTCATCGGCAAGCGCAAGGCGGACGAGGCTGAGAAGCCTTTCTGGATCTCCTTCTCCGACCTCATGTCGGCCCTCATGGTGCTGTTCCTTGTGGTGATGACCGTGGCCCTGTTGACGGTGACGCAGCACCTTCGGGACGTCCAGAAAGCGGCCGGACAACGTCAGCAGGAGATCAACGAAATCCTCGAACGGCTGAAGGACAGCGCTCGCGACTTTCCCCAGGTCCATATCAGCACCGAGCGCATGACCATCGACTTCGGCGAGGTCGGCCGCTTTGCCAGCGGCAGCGACGCCCTGACTCCGGAGGCTCTCGACCTCCTGCGCGGCTTCATCCCCCGTGTGCTGGCCGAAGCGCGCAGCGCGCTCGGCCAGAAGTGGTTCAAGCGCGTGATCGTCGAGGGTTTCACCGACACAGACGGCAGTTATCTCTTCAACCTTGATCTCAGCCTCCGCAGGGCCCAGCGCGTGGTCTGCACGCTGCTGACGCCCGGCGCCGAGGGACGAGCAAGCCTAACCGACGACGAAATGGCTCATGTCCGGCGCCTGTTCTCGGTCGGCGGTTTCTCGTTCAACTCGTCCAAGGAGTCCAAGGAGGAAAGCCGGCGCATTGAGCTGCGCCTGGACTTCCGCGCGTTGCACGAATCCAATCAGCCCGGCGCCGGGCCGACGATGGGGCGCGATCTCGCCACCATCGAGGTCGGCCGGTGCCAGCTCAGGTGAGGCCGCGGTCGTGTCCACACTCGACAGCCTTCAACATCACATGGTGCACGTCCGGGATGTCACGACGACGGACGGAGCGCCGTTCGGTCGACCCGAGGCCATGGTCCGCGCGGTCGTCGAGATTCGCCGGAGGGTGAACGGGGCTTCCGGCACGCTGGTGCAACGCAACCGCATCCAGGAGGCTCTCGACCTGCTCTCGACCAGGGGGTTGCGGGTGGCCTGCGCCACGCATCTGCGTTTTCTGTGCTGGGCCTTGGGGGAGCCGCACAAGGACACCCCGGCGCTGCTGCAACGCACCGACGGTGTTGTCGCCGGCCTCTTGAGCGCAGTCGATGGTGCTCTGTCGGAACGGACGCTCCCGCTGTCGGCGTGGCGAGGCCTGCTCGCCGCCTATTTCGGCCCGGAGCAGCGCCCAACCCGTGAGGCCGAAGCCGCCAACTGGCAGGCCCTACGTGGCTTTCTCGCGCGCAGCCTCCCCGTCATAGAGGAGCAGTCGCGCTACAAGCCGGACTGGCTGCGAACCCTTGTCGAGCACGACAACGTTCTGACGGAGCGCCCCTGCGACCGCTACGCCGCCGCGGTGTTCGCCGGTCAAGAAGATGCACTCGCACCGTTACGCGACCAGATCGGTGTCGCCCAGACAAGCTGGTTCTGGGAAGAGTTGATCCTCTCCCAAGTCCGCCACCTGTGTGGACTGGCGGATGGCGAGTATCTGGGCGCTCTGGACCGTTTCCTGGCGGTGCTTCGCCGTCACCCGCTGCTGGCCGACGATGCTCTCATCCTGGTGCTGAACCGGCACCATCGCTCGCTGACAAACGTTCCGCACCTCACCCTTCAGGACTTCGCAACGGAACATTGGGGCAGTCCTCACATTCACGCGCAGGCAAAATGGTCGCTGGTCGCCCCCCCGGTCAAGCAGATGGTCCGCGAATGGATCGTTCGGGAAGACCTGAAACTCTTCTTCGACCTGCTCAGCGCCGACGGTGCCGCCGACCAGCGGCGTCTCGACTTCTGGCTGCGCTTCGCCAAGCAGATCGACTTCGCGCATTTTGCACTGGGGCCAGCCGTGTTCGACAGTCCGCGGCCCGACTACGTAGATATGCGCAAGCGTCGCCGGCAGCGCATAAGCCGGCTGGTCAATCCAGGCAACCCGGATAACAATGCATTCATCCTGAAGCTCGGCGCTTACTTCTTCGTTGAGTTCGGCCAGACCGGCAATGCCGCATACGGCTACCGCGCGGACGACTTGCCGTTCTGCCTGCCGGCCGCCGAGGTCGACCTCCACCAAGCGAAGAACAGGCGCCGCTGCATCTTCCGCCAATCGCACCACAGCGACTGGGAGTATAAGTTCCTGGTGGCACTGGAGGCGTTAGGTATTCATCCAGACGACGACCGCCGCTGCGGACGGACGCCCGGCGCATTGATAGCGGCACAGAAGCCAAGCACTCCCCCACGTCCGCCCCAGTCGTATTCGCCGCCGATACGACGCCCAGCTCCCGTTCCACCGGCGCACCGGTACACCGAGCCCCAGGGTTCGAATGCATCGCAAGTGCAGACCACCGACGACGATCCGCTTTGGCTGCTTCCCACGCTCACTCTCGCCCAGAAGCACGACCTTAAAGTGCTCGACCAGCGACCGAAGTCCGGCTGCCTGTGGCTGCTGACCGACAACGCCGCCCACCCCGCGCGCGGGGACCTGGAGAGGCTCGGTTTCCGCTTCACTGAGGGGCGCGGCTTCTGGCGCAAGAAATAGGACGAGGATCGACTATGCTCGGGCTCTTTTGGGGCAGAACGAAACGGACCCGCAGGGGGGAGACCTGCCTGAGCATCTCGTACGACCGCGGCGGCATCGTCTTCCGTGGTATCGGACGTTTCGCGGAACTCCCGGCATCCGAATGGCTGGCGCGTGGGCATGAAGTCCGGGGACGCCATGGAGACGCGGTCCTTTATCTCGCCCAATTGGAGCAGGACGGCATCGTCCCTACGCTGGGCGACGAGTGCATCCTGGGCTGGCGTGAGTTTCACGACCTGAAGAATCACCCGGACCATGCCGACGGACTGGCCCTGCTCGATCTTCCGCCCACCTGCACCTTGACCCCGGAGCTGACCTCCACCGGTGCTCTGTCCGATCCGACCTTCGTGATCGCCCTGGCGTGGCTCGATGGCAGCGGGAGACCGGTGCAGGTTGAGCGTAAGGGCGGCGCGATCGTGGAACGCGGGGCGCCGTCGCTTTTGCCCGGACCGGCTTGGCGCCTCGCGGAGGCGGTGACGGCCTTTTCACAGCGCGACGACAGCGCCCGCACCCGCACGGAGCAGGAACGTGCCTGGGGCCGTATCAGGCTCTTGGCGCGAGAGGCCGGTGCCCGGTTCGACGGATTCCTGTCCCGAACGATCGTGCTTACGCCGGAGCGGCTGAACCTTTCGCTCCGGCCGACGTGGCAAGGCGACACCCAGGTGGTGGAACTCGTGCCCGGCCTGACGGACGTGCCATCGGACAAATGGCTGGCCGCCTACGATGCCCATAGCCGGGTCCAGGATCATTACGTTCTCACCACGGACGACGGCGGTCTGGTGCGCGTGATCCCCTCGCCGGCGGTCCTGCGCCTCCTCGCCGAGATCAAGCGCATGCCCGGGCGGCGCGTCGCCGGCCAACGTGCCAAGGCCTTTCTCCGGAACCCGTACGCCACCCTCGGCGAGGACATAGCCGAAGCGTTGCCGCCGGAGGTCTTCGAGGTGGTGCGCCGACAGGCAGGCCTGTCGTTCTATGCCTTCTCCAGCGAGGCCGTGCGTGATGCGATGGGCCGGATCGAGATGGTGCGCCTGCACATCCTGCCCGACAACGAACAAGAGTCCCCTCCCCCTCCCCAAGATCTGGCCGACAAGCAAGCCGTAAAGCAGTTCAGGGATCAACTCGCCAAAGCCCTGAAAGCGGACGAGCCATGCGTGACATGGCGTGGACGCGATCTCGACCTGCGCGGCGACGCGCGCGAGCAGCTTGCAACCTTGACGCTGTGGCTCGGGGAGAACTGGGCGGTCGCTCAGCCGTCGCTCAGCTACGACGAGGTGTACGACCTTGGCCGGTACGGCGAGCGGATCGCGGGCATCGGCATCGAGAAGCCGGTGCACGCGCCCTATCTGGCGGCGGCTGCGGGCGACGCCGGTTGGATGCCGGACGCGCTGGCCTGCGTCGTCACGTGGCAGCCTCCTGGGGCGGCAGAGCCGGTTCGCATTGCCCTCACAGAGAACGACTTCCACCGGCTCGCCGAACGCACACAGTCCGCCGAAGCGGCGGGAGAGGCGACCGTCGGCATGCCCGAGTGGCCGGCGCCTCTCAGCGTCGAGAACGCACAGGAACTGGTGCGCGCCATCGCACCAGCCTTCTCCGCGCCACCGTCACCCGCGCGCCCGGTACCTGAGGTGCAGGCAAGGCCTCCGGCTTCGGACCATGCGTCCCGCAGGGCGGGTAAGGAAACCTTGCTCCTGAAGAGCAACCTGGAGCAGGAGGAGTATGTCGAGCGGCGGGCCGAGAACCTGCGTTGGGAACCCCACGAGCAGCCCGTCCTGCCACAGTTGCTTCGTCCGGATATCGCGCTGAAACCCCACCAGTTGGCCGGCGTTGCTTGGCTACAGCATCTCTGGCGGAACATGCCTCGGGTGCGCGGCTGCATCTTCGCCGACGATATGGGGCTAGGTAAGACCCTGCAGATGCTCACCTTCATCGCTTGGTACCTGGAAACGACGCCGGAGCCGGCACCGGTGCTGGTGGTCGCCCCGGTGTCGCTCCTCGAGAACTGGGGCAATGAGATCCGGAAGTTTTTCAAGCCAGGGCTGCGTGTCCTCACGCTCTATGGTTCGGCGCTGAAGGAGGTTCGACTTACCCGCGACGCAGTCGACGAGCAGCTCATTGCGCGCGGACTGTGCAAGTTCCTCCGGTCCGACTGGCTAGGCGACGCGCAGGTCGTTCTGACCACATACGAGACCTTGCGCGACCAGGAGTTCTCTCTGTCCGCACAACGCTGGGGCATTATGGTCTGCGACGAAGCGCAGAAAATCAAGACGCCGACGTCGCTGGTGACGCGCGCCGCCAAGAAGCAGAACGCCCTGTTCCGCATCGCATGCACCGGAACCCCGGTGGAGAATCGGCTGGCGGACCTGTGGTGCCTGTTCGACTTCGTGCAGCCGGGCCTGCTCGGTCCCCTGGCCAATTTCTGCCGGACCTATTCGCGGCCGATCGAGGCGCGGACGGATGAGCAGCTGGCCGCCCTCGATCGTCTCCGCCGCCTCATTGAGCCGCAAGTCATGCGTCGCATGAAAGAGGACGTTGCGGAGCTGCCCCCCAAGATTTCCGACGATGGCTGCCGGGCTCTGCCGCTGTCGCCGCGTCAGACGGCCCTGTACACCCAAGCTCTGCAGGCCTACCGTGCCAAGGTCACCGAGGCGGATGGTAACGCGACGATGGTGGTGCTCGGAATGCTGCACACGCTGCGCAGCATTTGTGCGCACCCGGTGTCCGCTGAGGAGCTTGCCGCCCCGCCCCCCCTCGACGAGTTCCGCCGGCACAGCCCGAAGATGCGCTGGCTGATGGCCCAGCTCGAACGAATCCGCGCGTCCGGCGAAAAGGCTATTATCTTCACGGAGTTCCGTGAGATCCAGCGCGCCCTACAGCGCTATATCGGAGAGGCGTTCGACCTTTCGGTAACGGTGATCAACGGCGATACGACCGCCCAATCCGCATCCGGCCAAAGCCGGCAGGCCCGCATCGATGCATTCCAGGCAAGCCCCGGATTCAACGTGATCATCCTGTCGACGACAGCCGTTGGTTTCGGCGTCAACGTCCAGGCGGCCAACCACGTCATTCACTTTACCCGACCATGGAATCCGGCAAAGGAGGATCAGGCCACCGACCGCGCGTACCGCATAGGCCAGACAAAACCAGTGACCGTCTATTGCCCGACTGTCGTATCCAACGAATTTGTGTCTTTTGAAGCGAAGCTGGACCTCCTTCTCGAAGCCAAACGAGAACTAGCACGTGACATGCTTAATGGCTCTGAAGATATCAGCGAGGCAGATTGGCGAGATATATGACCGCCACCGACAGAAGACGCCTCATTATCGCATCGCACAGTGGGGAACTCATTTGGCCTTTCTAACAACTAAAGCCACACGCCTGTTATCCAGCTAGAAATATTGGGTTCTTCCAAGTTTCGTGTGATCAGCCGAGGCATCCATAGCCTTCGAGCATTCGCCTCAGGCTTGACCCAGGACCCGGCCGCGGAGCAGATCGAAGCCGGCGCGGCCGTATGTCGCGCTTGATGACCTTCAGCCGGTTGACCTGACCTTCGACTTGCCCGCTGCTCCAGGGCTCGCTCAAGGCGGCCCGCACCGCGTCCTCGTCGCGGCGGATCCCGGCGGCGAACGACGCCAGCAGCGCCGAGGCTTCCGCCTCACGCAACCAGTCCTCAAAGGCGTCGGGCGCCTTGTCCTTCACCATCGCCGCGAAGCGGCGGATGAGGTCAACGGCGGTGGCGAGGCTGGGGGAGCGCTCCAGCAGGGCGGTCGTATCCCTCCGGTGAGCGCCGCCTTGCGGGTCGGATGTTGAAGGCGGAGGTTTGCGTGGCGCGTCATCGCGCGGACGCAAACGAGTGGCAAACGTCATGGCTTACCAGCGGATCGAGGTTTTGACGGGGAACGAGCGGCGGCGGCGCTACACGCCGGCGGAGAAGGCACGGATGGTGGAGGAGGCGTTCCGGCCGGGCGTGGTGGTGATCGAAGCGGCGCGGCGGTTCGGGGTTCACGAGAGTCTGCTGTACCGCTGGCGGCGGCTGATGACGGCGGCGGCCGGGGCGGCGGAGTTCGTTCCGGTGACCATCACGCCGGAGCCGGCGGAGGGGGCCGAGGCACCCCATTCTTCCGAGCCGGAGATGGCGACCGCCGCGATGCCGCTCCCGGCGCCGGTCTCCCCGCCATCACCGCTTCCGATGACGCCTGCGATGACGGCGGCCGGGCAACGCCCGGCGATGGAGATCGCCCTGCCCGGCGGGGCGCGGGTGCGGCTGGACGGGGCGGTCGATCCGGCCCTGGCGATGGCGGTGCTGGCCGCACTGGCACCGTCGCGGCGGGCGCCATGATCCCGGTTCCGAGCGGCGTGCGGGTGTGGCTCGCCACGGGGCACACCGATATGCGCAAGGGCTGGGCGTCGTTGGCCCTGCTGGTCCAGGAGCGGTTCCGCCAGGACCCCCACAGCGGCCATCTCTTCATCTTTCGGGGGCGTCGTGGCGACCTGGTGAAGGTGATCTGGCATGACGGCCAGGGAAGCTGCCTGTTCGTGAAGAGGCTTGAGCGAGGCCGCTTCGTCTGGCCCACCCCGGCGGACGGCGCGGTCGCCATCTCGGTCGGGCAGATGGGCTACCTGCTCGAAGGGATCGATTGGCGCAACCCGCAGAAAACCTGGCGTCCGACGGCTGCCGGATGAGTGCGGCATTCTGAATCAGGCCGCGGCTCAGGCCCAGGAAATCCAACGGTTTGAGGGCGTTTCGCGGTAAACTGGCGCCATGCCTGCCGCCCCGCCGCCCGCATCGCTTGCCGACGAGAACGCCGCCCTGCGCGCTGCCTTGGCGGCCGCCGAGGCGCGGGCGGACGCTGCCGAGGCCGAGGCGGCCCGGGTCAAGGCGGAAACCTCCAACGCCGCGGCCATGATCGCCCGCTTGAAGCTGGAGATCGCCCAGCTGCGCCGCGAGCTCTACGGCGCGCGCTCCGAACGCAAGGCCCGCCTGCTCGACCAACTCGAACTCCAGTTGGAGGAGTTGGAGGCAACCGCCAGCGAGGACGAACTGGCGGCCGAACGTGGCGCCGCCAAGGCCACGACCGTCCGCTCCTTCACCCGCAGCCGGCCGGCCCGCAAGCCGTTCCCCGGGCACTTGCCGCGCGAGCGCGTCGTGGTGCCGGCCCCGACCGAGTGCCCGTGCTGCGGGTCGGACAAGCTGTGCAAGCTGGGCGAGACGGTGACCGAGACGCTGGAGAGCATTCCGCGGCAGTGGAAAGTGATCCAGACGGTGCGCGAGAAGTTCAGCTGCCGGGCCTGCGAGACCATCACCCAGCCGCCGGCGCCGTTCCATGCCACACCGCGGGGCTGGGCCGGCCCAAGCCTGCTGGCGATGATTCTCTTCGAGAAGTTCGGCCAGCACCAGCCGCTGAACCGCCAGGCTGAGCGCTTCGCCCGCGAGGGTGTGGAGCTCAGCCTGTCGACCTTGGCCGACCAGGTCGGCGCCGCGGCGGCCGTGCTGACGCCGCTGCACGACCTCATCGCCGCCCATGTGCTGGCGGCCGAACGGCTGCACGGCGACGACACTCCGGTGCCGGTGCTGGCCAAGGGCAAGACGGATACCGGCCGCATCTGGGTGTACGTCCGCGACGACCGGCCCTTCGGCGGCCAAGCACCCCCTGCGGCGCTGTTCCATTACTCGCGCGACCGCGGCGGCGCCCATCCCGAGGCGCACTTGGCGGGCTTCACCGGAGTGCTCCAAGCCGATGCATTCGCCGGCTACAACCGCCTGTACGACGCCGACCGGCAGCCGGGGGCGATCACGGACGCACCCTGCTGGGCGCACGCACGCCGGAAATTCTTCGTGCTGGCCGACATCGCCACGGCCCTGAAGCGGCGCAAGGACGCGTCGATCTCGCCTTTGGCGCTGGAGGCGGTGCGGCGCATCGACCGGCTGTTCGACATCGAGCGCGCCATTGCCGGGCTGGGGCCCGCCCAGCGTCTGGCCGCCCGCCAGGAGCACAGCGCGCCGTTGCTGGCCGAGCTGGAAACCTGGATGCGGGGGGAGCGCGCCCGCCTGTCCCGGCATGCGCCGGTGGCCAAAGCGATGGACTACATGCTCAAGCGCTGGGACGGCTTCGCGCGGTTCCTGAAGGACGGCCGCATCTGCCTGACGAACAACGCGGCGGAACGGGCCCTGCGCGGGATCGCCATCGCCCGTCCATTCTGCCCATGCCGGGCAGGATGTTGATGTCCATTACCGCTGGCACCCGCTGCATGGTCGCCGTGTCCGGGTGAAGTGGAGCGAGGCGCGCGCCACCGGCCGTCTCGCTTTCGTTGAGGCGGCGCCCGGCATCATCACCGTGTTGCCGGAATGGATGCTGGACCCGGTAGCCTGCGCCGCGATGGAATCCGGCGCACCGCGGGTCGCGGTGGAAGCGCTCATCAGCCTTCAGCGTCAGCTGACCGACGGTGGATTCAGGCGAAGCTCCTCGGACGATTCGAACATCGTCCGGGAGAAGCGACATGAAGACGCCGTCAGCATCAATGCGGCGGGCCACAGCGCGGCGCCAGCTCAGCATGGTCTTCGACACGGCACGGCTGCGAGCGATCACCCCTGCCGACCGCGCCGCAGCGGTGGTCCAACTGGCCCTTCTCCTGATGGAAGCCGCAGGCGCCGGAACCGGGGAGCGTGACGATGATGAACGCTGAACTCCTCCCGCCGTCGGTGCTCAAGCGCAAGGCCGTGGTCTACGTCCGCCAGTCCACCCAGGCGCAGGTCCAGACCAACCTGGAGAGCAAGCGCCGGCAGTACGAACTCGTCGATGCGGCCAAGCGCCGGGGGTTCCGTCGGGTCGAGGTGATCGACGACGATCTCGGGCGCTCCGCCAGCGGCACCACGGCGCGGCCCGGGTTCGAGCGGCTGGTGGCGTCGCTCTGTGCCGGCGAGATCGGCGCCGTGCTGTGCCTCGACGCCTCCCGGCTCGCCCGCAACGGACGGGACTGGCACCACCTGCTCGAACTCTGCGGGCTCGTCGAGGCCAGGGTCATCGACCTGGACGGCGTCTACGATCCGGGGCGGCCGAACGACCGGCTGCTGCTGGGCATGAAGGGCAGCATGAGCGAGTTCGAGCTGGGAGTGCTGCGCTCCCGGATGCTCGATGCCGCCCGCAGCAAGGCGCGGCGGGGCGAGCTGCGCATCAGCGTGCCGATCGGCTATGTCTGGCACCGCGAGATCGGTCTGGGCTTCGATCCCGATCTGCGGGTTCAGGAGGCGATCCGCCTCGTCTTCGCCCGCTTCCGGGAGCTGGGCAGCGCTCGCCAGGTCCTGCTGTCGCTGGCGGCGGAGGGGGTCTGCTTCCCGCGGCCGTCCGATGGCAAGAGGCTGGTCAGCTTCGACTGGACGCCGATCCGCTATCGCAACGTCATCAGCGTGCTCAAGAACCCCTTCTACGCCGGCGCCTACGTCTATGGAAAAAGCCAGCAGCGCACCGAAATCGTCGAAGGGCGGGCGCGGAAGAGCTATGGCCACGGCAAGCCGCTTGAAGAGTGGGAGGTTCTGCTGAAGGATCACCACGAGGCCTACGTGGACTGGGAGGAGTTCGAACGCAACCAGGCCCTGCTCGCCGCCAACGCCTATGGCCGGGCCGGCGGCGCGAAATCAGGGCGTGGGGGCCGCGCCCTGCTGATCGGAGTCCTGAGCTGTGCCCGGTGCGGACGGCGCCTGACCGTGTCGTATCGCGGCCGCCAGCCCAGCCAGGCCATATACCGTTGCGAACGTCCCCACCAGATGCTGGGGCTGCCACGATGCCTCGGGTTCGGGAGTTCCCGGGTGGACGAGGCGGTTGCCGGTGAACTTCTGCGAGCCGTCGAGCCGATGGCGATCGAGGCCGCGCTGGAAGCTGAGCGAAGGCATATGGAGCACCAGACCGAACGACGGCGGATAGCGGAGCTGGACCTGCAGAAGGCGCGCTACGAGGCGTCGCTGGCGGAACGACGCTACGCCGCCTGCGATCCCGACAACCGGCTGATCGCCGCGCAACTGGAAAAGAACTGGGAAGCGGCGCTTCGGCGTGTCGAGGCCTGCGAGGCGCGGGTCGCGTCCGTGTCGGCTCCCGTTTCGGTGGCCGACGTTCCGGATTTCGCCGGACTGGCGGACGATCTGCAGGCCGCCTGGAACGCACCGACGGTGACCACGAGGGCGCGCCAGCGGTTGCTCCGAACCCTCATCGTCAACATCATCGCCGATGTCGATGAGGCGGCGCGCGAAGTCATCCTCACCATTCACTGGCAGGGCGGCCAGCACTCGCAGCTGCGTCTCACCAAACCGAAATCCGGCGAGCACGGTTGCCGAACGCCCGAGGAGGCGATGGCGGTGATCCGCAGCATGGCGGCGCGCTGGTCCGATGCGGAGATCGCCGCGCAGCTGAACCGGATGGGCATGCGCACCGGACAGGGGAAATCCTGGACCGGACACCGTGTCGGCTCGCTGCGCCGGGTCCGTGGCATTCATGCCTACCGGTCCGCGGAGAAGGATGGCGAATGGCTGACCCAGTACGAGGCTGCGGCGGCGCTCGGCATTTCGCGCCACCGCCTTGTCCGGCTCATCAATGCCGGCCTGATCGTCGCCGAGCAGGTGGTGCCCGGCGCTCCCTACCAGATCCGCGCTTCCGACCTTCAGGACCAACGGGTCCTTGCCGCTATCGGACGCAAAGGAGAGCCATGCCGCCTCGCTTCCAAGGATCAACTCTCAATGTTTCCAGATACTTGAAGAAGAGGGGTACAATGAACGCACCATCGCGCTTGGAAGAAAATCGTGGCTGTTCTGCGGCTCTGACCGCGGCGGCCAGCGCGCCGCCGTCCTATACGGGCTGATCGTGACCGCGAAGATGAACGATGTCGATCCCCAGGCGTGGCTCGCCGACGTACTGGCCCGCATCAACGACCTGCCCCAGAACCGCCTCCACGAGCTCCTGCCCTGGAATTGGCGGCGGCCGGTGGAATCCGGGGAGATCGCCGCATGACCCCTCGAAGCCGATCCGCGGGATTGGCGGCATCCGAAAAGGCCGCTATCACGGCCGCATGCCAGAGCTTCATCGGTGAGGTGCTGAAACCCCGCTTCCTGCCGAGCATCCGTCCGACCGAGTTCAACTACCCCATAGACATCCTCGGCAAATGGCATGGAAACCGTTACCGGTTCCTCCAACGGTACCGATCCGGCTTCCCGGAAAATCTCGGCGAGGAGTTCGAAAGTCCGTTCGCCCGCCTCGACTGGATCGGCCGCGACCGCTTCGACATCCAATGGTTCCGCCACACCGGAACGTGGCACCGCCTCTACCACGACGTGTCGCTGACCGAAGCCTTGGAGATCCTGGAAACCGACCAGGTCCTGCATCCTCTATAGCACCACTCCCGCGGCGCTCGCCGGATGCTTACGGGCGGTCACGAAACGGCGCTGATCATCATCGAGCCTGGAGACCTCACCGGTCAGCAGGCGCACCGCTTTGCGTGGCGTCGGCGGCTCAGGCGCCTTGTCCGGCAGCGGCTTTCGGGGGGAACGCTTTGCCTTGGCAGGCGGGTCTTGCCGCCGCCGCTGGGTTCCCCAGTTCCGCACGACGGTGTACTGCCCGGCGAAGCCACGGTCCTTGAGCTCCCGCCACAGCGCGGCGGCGTTATGGCAGCCGGCCTGCCAGCGCTCCTCCAGGTAAGCGCGATGCGGGTCGAGGATGCTGGTGCCGCGGTCGTAATGCCGCCACGTCGGCGCACGCCCCGCGCGCAGCCAGCGGCCCATGGTCTTGCGCTCGACGCCGAGGCTGCGGGCGACCGCGCGGATGGACATCCCTTGCTCGCGCAGGCGAGCCGCTTCGGCAAAGCGCGCGTCGCGATGCTCCTGCGCAGCAAGCGAGCGCCGTTCCGACGTGCTCAGGCGCCGCTCCGGTGCGGGCGCCGCCGGCGCTGTGGGCTCTTCCGAGGGCGCCGGCCCGGACGGGGGCCTCGCGGAACGTGCCGCCTCCCGCAGATCGCGATGATGACGCTCCAGGATCCGTTGCAGGGCGTCGCTGCTGTTGCGCAGGAGATGCCACCGGTCGGCGATCTGGAGGGCGTCGGGGGCTCCACGGGCCGCGCCGTCGGCGTAGGCCCCGGCACGATCGCGCACGACGACCGACACGCTGGGATGCGCTGTCAGCCACGCCGCAAGCGTGTCGGCGCTACGATCTGGCAGCAGGTCGATGACCCGCCGGCGCTCCAGATCGCACAGGATGGTGCCGTAGCGATGACCCTTGCGCCAAGCCCAGTCGTCCACCCCGAGCACCGTTACCGGAGGAGCCGATGGGAGGTCGCTGGACCGCACGCGCCGCAGCAGTGTCGTGCGGCTGATCGGCACGCCCATGGTTGCGGCATGACGGGCTCCGGGATTGCCACCAAGCGCCGGGCCGATGGCCCGGTGCACCGCGCGCAACCGGTCAGTCTGGCGCGCCCGCGGACAGGCAACGTCGGGCAGCGCTTCGGCGAAAGTGCGGCGAGGGCATGCGGGTGCCGAGCAACGGAAGCGGCGGACCCGGACAAGCAGGAGGGTCGGATGGCCGAAGCTCGCCATGTCGCCAAGGCTGCGCCAATACGAGCCGTGAACCCGCCGGGACGAGGTGCCACAGCCGGTACAGGACGCCGAGGGGGCGGTCATCTGCGTGCGCAGTGTGATCCGAGGAAGGTCGGGGTCGATCTGGTCGAGAACCTGAAGAGAGGAGAGAAAGCCGAGAGAGTGCACAGAGATGTTCAAGAATACGACCGTGTCGGAGAAGCCTTCCTTCTATATGGCCATCTCGCAGCCCGGCGCAGGTCGCCACCCATTTCGGATGCCTCCTCATGCCGGTTTCAACCGCCAATCGATCACACGAAACTTTCAAGAGCCCAGTGTGCAAGCCGATGCACACCCGCCTCCCGCTTGATACGGTGTTCACCGTGTTCCGGTGTTCCTGCGGCCCCGAACCCCGCATGGATGCTGGCTTCTAGACGAAACACGCAGGATTTCCCAAGGGTGTTCCGCGAACATGATGGAACATACGGCGGTGTTCCCGCCCCATAGGGGAACACCCTTCCGAAAGCAGGTGTGCACGAGTACCCGCCTCACGCCACGTCGCCGCCCCGCGTCCAGCGGACGGTGTCCGAGTTCGTCTAGTTGGCTCTCCTCCTGGGGCTACCAGATGATTTCCACGGCGCCCGCGGCTTCCAAGTCTGCCACAAGTCGATGCCGAGTTGTGCCGCCTTCTGCCTCAGCCGCTCCGGCCTCTCATAGAAGCCGAACAGCAAGCCGGGCTCCGCGGCGCTGGCGTGCCGGACGAAGTGCAGGCCGAATGTTGTCTTGCCGATCCCCCGTCGGCCCCATCAGGGCGGTGATGGTCGCTTTGAAGAGCCCGCCACCGATGATGGCGTCCATCCCATCACGCTGACCCTCGTCATAAGCGCATCCTGGATCTGGGACGCCCGAAATCCGTCCGCGTCGCCTGATCAGCGGTGGCGCTGGGACGAGTTCTTGCCTTGTTCACTTCGCTGATACATCTATGCCGCAGCCCTCAAGCAACAAATGAGGGTGGAACTCTGCACAATGGCCCAGTTTCCGCGTGGTGGTCAGCCATCCGACGTTGGCCATAGACTCATGTTCCTACTTCCACGGGCCAACGATCAGTGCCATCCTACTGCTCCACGCACGGCGAGCCGGCGCGGACGCGTCCTCGCTGGGAGCCGGATTCTCATAGACTTAGGGGCTAGGCTGAACGTCCTGGTCCCCCAGCCGCCAATCACTGAGCACCGTCGAGCTTGCGCCGTTAGGCGGACAGAATGGGAAGAACGGGAGCGCCGACGCTGGCACGCCGCTTCCAGGTCCTACCCGCAAGCCTTTCCCATCTCCAAGCGAGCAACCCGCCCTTGGTCGGCGGCCAGCCTGGGCATCGTAGCTTCCACGGATCGATGAACCTGCGCATCCCTTCCGATTGCCTCTCCGAGTTCCACCATCGATGCTCGTTGGCGGCCACCAGTTGCTCGCGACTGTCGCTGCGACCAAGTCCATGAGGCTTAGGGGGCCCGGCGGAGTCATATTACCCAATACGTGAAACTGTAGCACACACCGTCTCCTTGACCGTGGCACGCTGTGACCCACATACTCGCAACGAACCGCCCGAACGCTATGATTTCCGCGTAGCAGCCGGAGGGCTGGGAGGCAAGCCAGGGAATCCTGGCGCCCCAGCCAACCAACCCCTTAAAAAAAACAAACAGTTCCGAGGGGTTCGGAGGCGGTGGAACGTGTTGCAACGCCTTGCAACACAGTTCGTTCTGAATCAAGGCGCTACCACCGAGTCACAAACATTCCGTGCAGCACGGATGCAACACGGACGCTGCGCCACGTTCGCCCCTGGTCATGGCGCGATTCGTCCGGTCCAATCCGGGGTGAGCCTGCATTCGGTCTGCATATCGGCCGCCGGGGGCGTGACTTGAACTCACCCTCACCGCGCGCCCGCTCGCAAGGGGCAACCATGACGGTACGCCGTCGCCGGTGAGGACGTGGCCACAATGCTGGCTACGCAGCGCGCGTCGTTTCAATGCACCCTACTCTCTTGGATCGATCGGAAACGCTGCGCGTGACGGGCCGACTTGAAGCGCTTCATCTGCCGCTCGCGTTGTCGGGTCGGCTGATGCGAGTTCTCGGCACGGTTGTTAAGCCCCTTGTGCCGGCGGTGCTCGCAGCGCAGCGTCAGGTCCCTCTTGGCCACGGCGCAGGACTTCAGCGTATCCGTGATCAACACTCGCGGTGCCCGACCTCACCGCAGAGGCCCGACCAGCCCGAACCTGACGGTACCGTCCGAATACAGTTGCCGACAAACCCGGCACGGTTCAGCCATTGCCCGCCAGTGCGTAGCCGACGCCGCGGACGGTGACGATCGGCGCCTCGCGCCCGCTGGCCTGGCGCATCTTGCGGCGCAGACGGGTCATCAGCGTGTCCACCGTGTGCTCGCTCACCGCGTCCGACGCGCGGTTGCTGATGACGTCCAGCAGGTATTCGCGCGACACCGGCCGCGGCCGGAAGGCGGCCAGGGCGGCGAGGATGTTGAATTCCCCCGTCGTCAGCGGCAGGAAGGCGCCGTCGGGACCGAACAACTCGCGCCGTACGAGATCGAGCGTCCAGCCGTCGAAACGCAATGGTGCATCGCCCGGTCCGGCGCGGCGCAGGAGGTTGCGCACCCGCGCCACGAGCTCCCGCAGGTCGACGGGCTTGGTCACGTAATCGTCGCCCACGCTCTCCAGCGCCTCGACCCGGTCGGCGGGTTCGTTGCGCATCGTCACGAAGATCAGGCCGGCGCGGTCGCGCAGCCCCAGGCGGCGGGCCAGCTCGACCCCGTTGGCATCGGGCAGGTTGATGTCCAGAAGGATGACATCCGGCCGTTCGCGGGCGAGCAGGTCCTGCATCGCCGCACCATCGGCCGCCTGGATCACGCGCAGTCCGGCCTCCTCCAGGCTGTGGGCGTACAGCAGCCGCAGTTCCACCGCGTCTTCCACCACGAGAACCGTCGCCGCCATCGCGTCCCGGACCGCTTCCCTGTCGTCCTCAAGAGCGGCCGACCATACACGAGCCTCGTCGCTCCCGCCAGCGTGCGATTTTCCCTGAACAAACCGCCGGAAATGGGCGACAAGAGAGCGGATCGGTTGGAAGCAGCGATTGGCCATGGCCGGAAGAAAATTCGCCCCACGAACCATCGTTCTTTGCCTCTTCTGCGTCGTGATGTACTACGGCGCGGCTCGACTGAGCGCCGACTTGGCGCGGGTGCCGGGATCCAACTGGACGGCGATCTGGTTCAGCTCGGGCGTTGGCCTGCTGTGCGTCCGCGCGTTCGGGACGGCGGGACTGGTGTCCGTGGTGTCGGCATCGCTGATGACGTCGATGATCTATTACGGTGTCCGCACCGGCCACCCCCTGCCGCTGGCCCTGGCCGCGTCGGCGACCACGGCGCTCCTCGACGTGATGCAGGTGTGGCTGGCCAACCGCGCCGTCCGGCGCCGGGACCTCCCCGAGCCGGGCGCCGGCGTTCCCTACGGCGGGCTCATCGCGTATCTGACGAACGTGTGCGTCCTGCCGCCGCTGGTGACCTGCACCCTGCTCGTCTTCAAGGACCCGCTGCTGGGCATCGGCCGCCCCAGCGCCGACGGCACCGCAACGGGCATCCTGACCACGCTCTTCGTCGTCGTCACCGGCAACGCCATCGGCCTGTTCCTGCTGGCACCGCTCACCGTGGTCTGGCGCCGCCGCCGTACGCTGGCCGGGCGGTGGCGGGAGCTTGCCGTCCTGCTGGCGCTCGTGCCTCTGCCCATCCTCGCCTCGACGGTCACCATCCCCCACGTCGCCGTGCTGGCCATGGCCGTGGCCCTGCTGGCGGCGCTGCGGCACGGCCTTCCCGGCTCGGTGCTGGCGATGCTGGTGCTGACGCTCGCCGCGGTCGGCACGATGATGGCGCGCCAGGGTCCCTTCCCCGTCGACCGCCCGGACCTGGCGGTGTTCGGATTCGCGCTGGTGACCGTCGTGCTCGGCGTCGCGTTCCACGTCGTCGGCGGAGCGATGGACGAACTGGCCCACCAGCGCACGATGCTGGAACGGCTGGTCGCCACGCGCACCCGGGCGCTCGAGGTCAAGTCGGCGGAACTGGCGGCAGCGGCCGACCGCAAGGCCGTGTTCCTCGCCTGGCTCAGCCACGAGGCGCGCACGCCGATGAACGCCGTCCTCGGCATGATCCGCCTGCTGCGCCGTGACGGGCCGGCCGGGGACTGGGACCAGCGGCTGGGAATCGCCGAGAACGCCGGGCGCCACCTCGTCCAGGTGCTCGACAACGTGCTGGAGCTGTCGCGCCTGGAGGCGGACCCGGCGGACCTGCGGCCGGAGCCGGCGGACCTCGCCGGGCTCGCCGGCGACGTCGTGGCGCTTCTCCAGCCCGAAGCCGGAGCGAGGGGACTGCGCCTGTCGCTGGTCCTCGGGGACGGAGCGGACGCCGGGCACCGGGTCGATCCCCTGCGGGTCCGCCAGATCCTGTTCAATCTGGTCGGCAACGCCGTCAAGTTCACCCCGGCCGGACAGGTCTGCGTGCGTCTGCGCACCGAGCCCCGGAGCGGCGGAGCCGACCTCGTGGTGCTGGAGGTCGAGGACACCGGCCCCGGTGTGCCGCTGGCCCAGCGTGAGGCGATCTTCCAGCCCTATGCCCGGGCCGGCCGCAGCGGCGCCTCCGGTGCCGGCCTCGGCCTGGCGATCGTCCGGCAGATCGTCGAGGGGATGGGTGGACGGATCGCCGTCACCGCGGGGACGCCGGGCGGCGCCCTGTTCCGGGCGGAGTTCCCGGCGGAGCGGACGCCCCTGGCCCCCGCGTCGGCCGGCGGCCCCGCCGCCCCGCCGCCGGCGCCGGCGCTCGACATCCTGGTCGTCGACGATGCCGTGGAGAACCGGATGGTCGTGGACGGCTACCTCACGCCGGGCGGGCACCGCATCGTCCACGCCTCGAACGGCGAGGACGCCTTGCAGCTCATGGCCCGGCGCCGCTTCGACCTGGTGCTGATGGACATCCGCCTGGGCGGCATGGACGGGGTCGAGGTGACCCGCCGCATCCGCGCCATGGCCGATGCCGACGCCGCGCACACCCCCGTCGTCGCCCTGACGGCCAACGCCAATCCCGGCGACCGCGACGTCTACGCCGCCGCCGGCATGGACGAGGTGCTGACCAAGCCCGTCGATCCGCTGGCGCTCCAGGCGGTCATCGCCCGCCACGCCCCGTCGAACGGTGTCGGCGTCGCCCGGTCCGCGCCGACCCCGGCGATGAGCGCGCTGTTCGCCGGGGTGGCAGCCACCCTGGCGCGGGAACTGGCCGGCCTCGGCGACGGCGACCGCGGGCGGATGGCCGCCATCGCCCACCGCCTGCGGGGGTCCGCCGCCACCTACGGGCATGACGCGCTGGCGGCGGCGGCGGCGACGCTGGAGGACGCCGCCGCGGCGGCGGACCCGGCGGCCCTGGCCGAGGCCGCCGCCGCGGTGCGGCGGGAACTCGCCGCCGTCGCCGGACGGGAGGACGCCGGCTGACGGCCGGCGGATCACCCCCCGGTCCCGAGGACGAGGATGTCGGCGGCGCTCAGCGTACGCACGTTGAGGGTGGCGATGGCCACCGCCGCTCCGGCGCCGCTGCCGTCCGCGTCGAACGACAGGACTCCGGTCGCGGTGTCGAACACCAGCCAGTCGTCGGCGTCGCCCGGCCGGTCCAGCGCGAAATTGGCCGCCGCCAGGGCACCGGCCGGAAGGGCGCCGAAATTCGGGCCGACGATGGCGATGCGATCCTCGCCCGCGGTGAAGTCCGCGATCACATCCGCCCCGACGCCCGGCGCGCCGATGACGAACAGGTCCGCGCCCAGCCCGCCGTACAGGGTGTCCGTCCCGAGATTGCCGGCCAGGACGTCGTTGCCCTGGCCGCCGTACAGGACATCGTCCCCCTGCCCGCCGTACAGGGTGTCGCCACCGAGCTGGCCGTAGAGCACGTCGTCGCCACGGTTGCCGTAGACGAGGTCGCCGTCCTGGCCGCCGAAAACGGTGTCCCGGTCCTGGCCGCCGAACAGGGTGTCCGCCCCCTGGTTGCCGTACAGCACGTCGTCCTGCTGGTTGCCGTACAGAACGTCGGCCCCGACGCCGCCGAAGACGGTGTCGAAGCCGGTACCGCCGTACAGCACGTCGTCACCGCCTTCAGAACCGACGAGATCGTCGCCGGCACCGCCATCCAAGGTGTCGTCGTCGGCTCCCAGCACCATGTGCTGCCCGGCGGCGTCGCCCGTGACCATCTGCGAGCCCTCGCCGCCGACCACCCGCACCGCGCCCGCCACCACCGCGAAGCCGACCCGATCCAGTTGCAGGACGGTGCCGGGGGGCAGGTTGCGCGCGTCGATGACGAGGGCGACCGAATCGTCGCCGCTTGCCGGACCGGCGATGACGATGGGCGCGTTCGGCGCTCCACCCGTCACCGTGGGCGTAATGGTGCGCACGGTCACCCCGGCCCCGCCGCTCCGGGTCGCCGTGTAGGCGGCGATGGCGGCGACGAAGGAGTCGCGCTCCGTTCCCTCGGGCACGATGGTGGAGACCGCTTCCGAGAGCGCGGCTCCCGCCGCGTCCGGCGATTGGGGATCCCGCGGCCCGCCGGTGCCCAGCGTCACGCCGGCCGGCACCGTCGCGGACATGCCGCCCTCCAGCGGCACCGTCTGCCCGCCTTCGGTTCCGGTTCCGGTCCCGCCTCCGGTCCCGGTCCCGCCGCCGCCGCCCGTGTCCCCGCCGCCACCGGTGCCGGGCGCCGGCGCGGTGTCGTCGTTGACGATGACCCCGGTTGCCGTCGCGGTGTCGATGACACCGGCGGACGGGTTGGACAGGGTGATGGTGAACGCCTCGTCCGCTTCCGGGTTCCGGTCGTCGGCGACGGCGAGGGTGAACGTCTTCGCGGTCTCGCCGTCGGCGAAGACGACGGTGCCGCTCAGCGCCGTGCCCGCGGCGAAGTCGCCGCCGTCGGCCGGGTGCGCGCCCGAACCGGTGATGGCGTAGTCGACCGACACCGTGCCCGCATGGTCGCGGGTCCGCGTCACCGTGACGGTGTAGGTGGCACCGCCGTCCTCACCCTCGACGCGGCTGGCGGGATCGATGGCGACGGCGAAGTGCGGCATCAGACCGGTCACCGTCAGCCCACCGTTGGCCACGGTGAAGGTGTCGGGCGTGAAGATGCCGTCCAGGACCAGGGTGAAGTCGCTGCCGGGCGTGGAGTCGAAGCCGATGTGCAGCGTCGTCACCCCGCCGGCGTGGCTGACCTCGGCCTCCGAGGCACCGACCGTGGCGCCGTCCCCTTCGGTGATGCGGTCGACGCCCAGATACAGCACGTCACCGTTGTTGAGGTCGGTGATTCGCGACGTACCGCGGGGCGGTCCGTAGTACGTGAAGACGAAATGGTCGTTCCCGCTGCCGCCGGACAGCAACATGTCTCCCCGCCTGATCATGAACACGTCGTCCCCGGCACCGCCGTCCGCCGTGTCGTCGCCGTCGTACAGGTCGAGGATGTCGTTGCCCGCCCCGCCGATGATGGCGTCCGCCCCGGCGGTGGCGATGACCCGGATGGCGCCGCTGGCCGACGAAGCGTCCAGCGCCAGGGAGGCGGCGTCGGCGAACGCGTACTCCACGACATCGGCGGACCCGGCGATCCGGTAGTCGCCGCCGCTGGCGCCGGTGATCGTCTCGAAGCCGACGACCCTGCCGAGATCGTGCGTACCGGGGTCCAGGTACAGCGTGTCATCGCCGCTGCTGCCGGTGAGCGACACCGTCGCCAGGTCGATCCCCGCCGGGAGGTGGAAGGCGGTGTCACCGCCTTCGGCCAGGACGATGGCCTCGAACCCGATCACCTCTGCGGCGAAGGGCGCGGCGTTCAGGATCAGGGTGTCGGTTCCTTCGCCGCCATCGATCGTCCCGGCGCCGTAAGACCCGTTGTAGAGATCGGGGACGATGCGCACCGTGTCGTCCCCGGCACCGGCGGCCAGATACGGCGTGTACGACACGGTGAACCGGTCGGCCCCGTCACTGCCCACGAACACCATGGGCCAGACGTTGGCCGCGGCGGTCACATCCGTGGCTTCGGTAAGGTGCACCGCCTCCACGCCGGTGAGCCGGCCTTCGAGGTTGACGGTGCCGCCGCCGGTGATGACCAGCACGTCGCCACCGAGCCCACCGTTGATGATGGCACTCCCCAGGTCGGCGGCGCTGCCGGTGATGGTGTCGTCGAGCCCGGTGGTCGGGCCGGTGGCGGCGGTGTGCGTGTCGGGTGAGACGACCGCGTTCGGCCCGGTCACCGTGACCGCCGAGCCGTGCGCCACCAGGGCGCCGTCGTCCACGGCGAGCATCGCCGGATGGAACCGGCCCATGAGGTCGATGGTGACGTCGGCTCCGGCGGTGCCGTCGGTGCCGATGTACAGCCGCGTGTTGGCGCCGTCGTAGGTGCCGAGCTGCACCTGACCGCGGGTCAGCGTGTCTCCCGTTCCGGTCTCTGCCAGGATCTCGAAGTCGGACAGGCCGTCGACCTCGATCCGGTCGTCGGCAAGCCGGACGGTGTCCAGGCCGTTGCCGCTGGCGGCGAAGCGGTAGACGTCGCGCCCGGCGCCGCCCTCCAGGGTGTCGTTGCCGGCGCCGCCGCGCAGGGTGTCGTCCCCGCCGCCGGCCTGCAACCGGTCGTCGCCGGCGCCGCCCATCAGGGAGTCCGCGGCGTCGGCCGCCGAGACCCAGACATTGCCGGCCGCGGCCGAGCCGTCGAACACGAGGCGCCCACCCTCGACTTCGACATAGAAATTCGCGCCCGCCGTGCCGGCGCCGAGGACGATGGTGCGGTCGCCCGAATCGCCGTTGATGCCGCGGACGTTGGTCACGTCGGAAAAGTCGAAGTTGCCGCCGCCCCGGATCGAGAAGCTGGCGCCGCCGGCGTCGATGACGTCGCCGGCCAGCGCCGTCGCCGTGGTGACGAAGCGGTCCTGTGCCAGGGCCGTGATCGTCTCCGGAGCGTCGGTCAGGGTGTAGGTGACCGGCCCCGGATCGTTGTCGAGGATGGTGGCGGATGCCTTCTCGACGACGATCGTCCCGCCCATCGGCAGCGAGAGCATGAACTCGAAGAGCTTGGGCTCCTCGTGCCAAAGATCGTCGACCAGCCCGAACGTGAAGGTCTTCGTCGTCTCCCCGTCTCCGAAATAGACGTAGCCCCCCAATGGGGTGCCGGCCGTGAAGTCCTGCCACGTCGCAGCGCCGGGGATGAAGCTGTAGTACACGGAGGCGGAGCCGGTGAGATCACCGCTGCGCGTCACCGTGACGGTGAAGTGGTCGGAGCCGGCCACGCCTTCGATCGGGGTCGCCGGATCGATGGCGATGGAGAAGCGGATATCCAGGCCGGTGACCGTCACCCCTTCCGTTCCGGGCAGGAAGTGGGAGGCGGTGTAGGTGCCGGGCAGCACGACCAGGGCGTCCGGATTGGCCCCGAAGCGCAGCGTCGTGTCCCGGCCGGAGGTGCCCACCACCAGCTCGTCGGCGCCCACGGGGCTGCCGTCGTCGGTGCGCACGGTGGCGACCGTCCCGCCGAGGATGCGGTCGCCGTTGTTGATGTCGCCGATGCGCAGGGTGCCGTTCCCGGCAAGGAGGAACAAATCGGCGCCTGCGCCGCCCGTCGCGACGACGCTGCCGCCGAGGAAGTGGATCTCGTCGTTGCCGGCACCGCCGGCGACGGTATCCCCGTCGTCGGCGTCGATGGTGTCGGCGCCGCGGCCGCCCGTCACCCGGACGGCGGCGCCGGCCGAGGCGACGTCCAGCGGCCGCACCGCCGCCGACCCGTCGAGGACGCCCCGGCCCCCGCCGCCGAAGGTGACGGTGAGCGGGAGGGCCGCGAAAGCGGCGTCGGCGCCCAGGGTGAGCGTGACGTCCTGCCCGGTGGTCAGGATGCCGTCGAGACCGGTGGCGTGGCCGAGGTCGAAGATCCCGTCGCCGTCGAGCACCAGGGCATCGACGCCGTCACCGCCGGACAGCGCCGTCACCGTCGCCGCCTGCGCCGCGTCCAGGGTGAGCACGTGGTCGCTGCCGTCGGTGAGGATGATCGTCTCGAACCCGGTCGCGAACGGCGCGACCGTTCCGGCCACCACCAGCGTGTCGCTGCCGTCGCCGCCGTCGAAGACCGCCCCGGTGCCGTCCCCCTCGGCGCGCACCGTGTCCGCGCCCGCGCCGGCGTTCAGGACCGCCGGTGCTCCGACGGTCAGGAAATCGTCGCCGGCGCTGCCGGTGACGGAGGTCAGGCCGGCCATGCCGGCGGCCGACACCGTTGCCGCCTGCGTCAGGACGAGCGCCTCGACGTTGGTGACACGGGTTCCCGGATCGAACGCCCCGCCGCCGCTGACCACCAGGATGTCGTCGCCGTCGCCGCCGTCGATGGTGGCGCTGCCCAGGTCGGCGGCGCTGCCGGTGATGGTGTCGTCGAACGGGGTCGTGAAGGCGGCGGACAGCCGGTCCGGCGTGATCACGGCGTTGGGCCCGGCCACGGTGATCGCCACGCCCTGCGCCACCAGCCCGCCGTCGCGGACCCCCAGTCCCTGCGGCATGATTCCGCCGGCCAGGTCCAGCACGAGGTCGGCGCCGGCGACATCGTCGATGCCGATGAAGACGCGCGTCCGGTCCGCACCCGGAGTGGCGACCCGGACCTCGCCGCGGCCGAGCGAAGTCCCGTCCCCCCGCTGCTCCAGCACCGTGAAATCGACCAGGCCGTCCACCTCCAACCGGTCCCCGCGATGGAGGTGGACCAGGTCGATCCCGTTGCCGGACGCCGCATAGCGGTAGACGTCGTTGCCGCCGCCGCCGTCCAGGACGTCGTTGCCGTGGCCGCCGACCAGGGTGTCGTCCCCGGTCCCGCCGGAGACGATCAGGTTGCGCAACGACGCCGACGCGTCGACGGTCATGGCGCCGTCCAGACCGCTGAAGTCCAGGGTCGCGCCGTCGATGAGCGTGGTGGCGCCGAGGCGGATCGTCGCCGGGGCGCCGTCGCTGCTGATGGTGTGGGCGTTGCTGACGCCGCCGAGATCGAAGGTGCCCCCGCCCCGGAGCCGGAGCCGCCCGTGGTCCGCGTCGATCACGTCGCCGTTCAGGGTCTCGGCCGTCGCGACGAAGACGTGGGCGACACTGCCGGTCAGCCGGTCCTCGCCCTCCGTCAGCGTCACCATGACCGGGGGAAGGTCGTCCTCGACGATCGTCCCGGATGCCTGCGATCGGACGAAAACGCCGCCGTACGGATCGATGAGTGTGACCGTAAAGGACCGGTCGCCGTCATTGTCCGCGTTGTCGGCGACGAACAGGGTGATGATCTCCTCGCTTTGACCCGCGCGGAACCCCACCATGTTCACCAGCGCCGAGCCGCCCCCGTCGAAGTAGCCCAGGCCGGGAATGTACACGCCGGAGAAGTTTCCCATTCCGGAAACGGTGAACGTCACGCTGCCGGGTTGCGAGATGTCACCGTCGCGCGAAAAGATCAGGGAGACGGTGTTGGTGGGGTCCCCCTCGATCCGCCGGCCCGGCGCGACCGACACCGAAAAGAGGGAGTGCGTCCGGGCCATCGCCAGGCCGGTGGCCGTCGTATCGAAGAAGGAGGCGTCATACGTCCCGTCCAGCAGGACGGTGCGGTTGGGCCCGCCGTCGGTGGCCCCGAAGGTCAGCGTCGTCGTGCCGCCGTCCGCCCGGACCGCAACCTCCCCCGCCCGGACCGCGGAACCGTCGCCGTTGCCGACCCACGTCAGGCCCGTCGCAAGGATCTGATCGCCGACGGAGAAATCGGCGATGCGCGTCGTGCCCGACGGGCCGATGACGAACCGGTCGGCCCCGGCGCCGCCCCGCAGCGTGTCGCCGGCGTCGCCGGTCAGCGTGTCATCGCCGCTGCCGCCCACCAGGAGGGACCCCGCGCCATCGGAGTCCATCACCAGGGCCCGCCGCGACCGGGAGCCGTCGACCGTGCTCCCCCTGTCCGTGGCGACGACCACCGACAGCGGCGCCGCCGCCGGGTCGTCGTCGGACCCCAGCGTGACGGTAGCGGCGGCGCCGGTGACCTGCATCCGCTCGATCCCGGTGGCGTGGCTGAGGTCGAAGGTGCCGCCGCCCGTCAGGGTCAGGGAGTCGAACCCGTCACCGCCGGAGAGGGCGGTGAGCGTCGCCGTCTGTTCCGCCGTCAGGGTGAGCGCATGATCGCTGCCGTCCTCCAGCGTGATCACCTCGAAACCGACCGGTACCGCCGACAGCACGGACGCCGCCACCACCAGCCGGTCCGTCCCTTCGCCGCCGTCGAACGTGCCGGTGACGGTGCCGCCCACCACGCGCACGGTGTCCGCCCCCGCACCGGCATGCAGCGCCACCAGCGGTCCCACCGTCAGGTCGTCGTCGCCGTCGCTTCCGGTGACCGTCTTCAGGCCGGCCATCCCGGTCACCGTCACGGTCGTTGCCGCCGCCAGCGCCAGCGCCTCGACGCCGACGATCCCGGCGCCGAGGGTCAGGGTGCCGCCGCCGGTCACCACCAGCCGGTCCTCGCCGGTCGAGGCGTCGATAACGGCATCGGCCAGATCGTCGGCGCTGCCGGTGATCGTGTCGTCCGCGGCGGTCGTCGTGCCGGTGGCGGCCGTCCGCTCGGTGGGCGACACCACGGCACCCGGCCCGGTTACGGTGATGGCGGCCCCCCTCGCCACCAGGCCGCCGTCCTCGACGGCGAGAAGGTCCGGCGTGATGGTGCCGACCAGATCGATCACGATGTCGGCACCGGGGGAATCGTCGGTGCCGATGAAGAGCCGCGTGCGCGCGCCGTCGCTCACGCCCAGCTCCACCTCGCCGCGAGCGAGCGTTCCGCCGGTCCCGGTGCCGGACCTGAGGGTGAGCTCGCTCAGCCCGTCGACCTCCAGCCGGTCGCCGCCGAAGACCAGCAGGTCGACCCCGTTGCCCGACGCCGCGTAGCGGTAGACGTCCCGCCCGCCGCCACCGTCCAGCGTGTCGTTGCCGGCCCCGCCGCGCAGGGTGTCTTCGCCCCCGCCGCCGGACAGGGCGTCCGCACCGGCTCCGCCCGCCAGGGAGTCGGCCCCGGGCCCGGCCGTCACGACCAGGGCGCCGACGGCGGCCGTGCCGTCGAGCAGCAGCGGCCCGACGACGTCCACCACCTCCAGCTCCGCCCCGTCCGCCGCGGTGCCGGCGCCCAGAACGATGGTGCGGGCCGCACCGTCACCACCGATGGAGCCGACGTTGGTCACGCCGGCGAAGTCGAAGGTGCCGCCGCCCCGCAGCGAGAAGGCCCCGCCCCCGGCGTCGATGGTATCGCCGGCGAGCGCCGCCGCCGTGGCGACAAAGACGTCCGCGGCGCCGCCGCTCAGTGTTTCGGCCGCGTCGGTCAGGATGCGCGTCGTTCCCGCCGGGTCGTCGTCGGCGATGGTCGCGGTGGCCCGCCCGACGGCGATGACGGCGCCCGTCGGGGACAGCAGCTCGACCGCGAAGGTCTCGTCACCCTCGTAGCGGGTGTCGTCGGCCACCACCAGGGTCACGGTCTTCGTCGTCTCGCCATCGGCGAAGGTGATCGTTCCCGTGAGCGGCGCATCGGCGGCGAAATCATCGCTGCCCGCGGCGTTGGCGCCGGTGGGGACGACACGGTAGGCGACGCTGACGGCACCGGAGAGGTTCATGGCCCGCGTCACCGTCACGGTGAAGCGGTCGCCGCCGGTCTGCCCTTCCGTGGCCCGGGACGGCGCCACCGCGACCGAGACGCTGGGTGCAAGACCGGTCACGACGAAGGCGCTGCCATCCCACACGAGGTTCTCGGCGCGGACGACGCCGGTGATCTCGACGGTGGCGTCGCCGCCGGGAACGGTATCGATGCCGACGGACAGGCGGGTGATGCCGCCCTCGCTGCGGACCTCGACAGCGCCGGCCTCGACATCGAGGCCGTCACCGTCGCGGAGGGTCACGGCACCGAACTGCAACCGGTCACCGTTCGCGAGATCGGTGATCCGGTACACGGAATTGGCAAAGGGGTCCGGCGGGGCGATCACGAAGGTGTCGTTGCCGCCACCGCCCGTCAGGGTGTCCGAACCGCCGCCGCTGTTGAAGGTGTCATCCCCGGCGCCGCCGATCAGGCGGTCCGCGCCGTCGTCGGTCAGCACCGTCATCGCTTCGGGGCTGGCGGATCCGTCCAGGACGACGGCCTCGTTCCCGGGATTGATGGACTCGAGGTCGTAGGTGACGGGGCCGGCTCCGTTCACGCCGCCGGCCCCGACGACATAGGTTCCCCCCCGGCCCACGACCGTCTCCACCCCGGTCATCCCGACGAGGTGGACGGTGCCGCCGTTTTCGAACACGACCGTGTCGTTGCCGTTGCCGCCGGAGATCGTCCGGATGCCGTCGAGAAAGCCGATGTCGATGTCCACCCGGCGGTCGCCGCCGTCGGCGAGAACGATCGCCTCGACGTCCTGCAGCGTTCCCGCGAACCGGTCGGTCTCGACGATCAGCGTGTCGGTGCCGGCGCCGCCCTTGAAGGTGCCGTCGACCACCCACTTGTCGCCGGCACCGGCCGAGGTGTGGCGGATGGCGCGGATGGTGTCGTCGCCGTCGCCCGCGTCGAGCGTGCCGACGATGGCGAGCGCCACATCGTTGTTTCCGCTGCTGCCCCGGACGCTCATCAGTTCCGTGCCGCTGGCCAGCACGATGCCCGCGTCGTCTTCCAGCCGGATCAGATCGACGCCGGTGAGGTTGCCGGTCAGATCGGCGATGCCCGTGCCGGTCACCACCAGCTCGTCGTAACCTTCGCCGGCGTCGATGGTGGCGCTGTCGAGGACGCTGGCGTCGCCCGTGATGGTGTCATCGCCCGGTCCGGTGACGACGGTCTCGCCCGGCCCGGTGACGGTGATCGGGACGCTCCTCAGCATCAGGGCACCACCGACCGCCACCAGCATGGCGGCCGGCAGATTGCCCTCGATGGCGATCTCGATGTCGGCTCCGGGCACCGTGTCGGTGCCGATGTACAGCGCCGTCGCGTACCCGTCGTACCAGCCGACCTGCACCTGCCCGGCCAGCAGGGATCCGCCGGTCCCGGTGGCCTCCAGGACCGTGAACGCGGCGATGCCGTCGACGACGATGCGGTCGTCCATGCCGAACGTCACGATGTCCACGCCGTTGCCGGAGGCGGCGTACGCGATGACGTCGGCGCCCGGACCGCCGTCGATGCGGTCGTTCCCGCCGCCGCCGCGCACCGTGTCGTTCCCTCCGGTGGTGCTGATCTGGTCGTCACCGGCGCCACCGATGACGTAATCGTCCAACACGTTGCATTGCAGGAGGAGCGAGCCCCTCTGCATGGCCGACCCGTCGATCGTCACCGCAACGGCGTTCATGAAGAGAAACCGGCCGGTCAGGCGCCCGTCCTGCGATGAGTCGGGGCCGAGGATGATCCCGATGCGGTCGTTGCCGCTGTCCGTCAGCCAGATCTGGGAGAGGTTGGATACGTTCGTCAGGTCGAACGTCCCGGGCCCGACAAGTCGCACCATGCCGCGTCCGGCGTCGATCACGTCGCCGACGAGATTGTCCGCGGTGGTCACGAACGTGTCACCGGAACCGCCGGTCAGGGTTTCGGGATCGCTGGTCAGCGTGTATTCGGCCATGGGGAACTCCTGCTGGGCGCGGCAGGCGTTCCGGAGGAAGGGGCGCCCGCCGGGACTCCGGTGGGCGAACCGGAGGTGGTGCGGTGCCGGCAGGGCTAACACAATGGGCGAGGCGGCGCGTTCAACCCACGTTCAGAATGGGGGTTTTCGCTTCAACGCACGTTGAAGATGATCGCATCGGCCAATGAACGATGACGCCGGAACGACATGGCCGCGGCGACGTTCGCATCTCACCCCTATTCCTTGCTCGATCGTGCCCCGGCACGTGGAGAATGAGCGAGCGGGATTGGTCCTCGCTCTCCGGCGGGTTGAGCAGGGTCAGGTCGCCAGGGCGGGCAAGCTGAGGGCAGCGCAATGCGCTGCCGTGCCTTTTCGACGCGATCGATGCCGTGCTGGCGGACGACACCGGCGGGTTCGGGCGTTCTGCCCTCCCGCAGACGCCCAGACGCCGCGCCGCCGAGCGGGCCGTATTCGGGCCCGTTGAGAAGCGGCAACATGAGAAAGATCGAAACACCCTCCGATGCTCGGATGGTGACATTGCGCCGGAGGCGCCTTCATGTCCTCCGCCATGCAGTAATAGCAGCGGAAGCGGCAGCGGCCGGTCAGGGACACCCGCGGATACGACACGGTCCGACCGAACGGATCGATCAGCGGCTCGGCAGGCGCCACCTGCGTCTCGGCCGCACCGGCCATGGTGCACCGGGGTGGTTGTCGCAACGATCCGCTCCGGCGGCCGGGAGCGTGTGCTTCCGGCCGCCGGGGCGCGGGCATCGGCTCACGCCCGGGCGGGCGTGTCGAACACGGTGACTGCCGGGGCCGTACCCTTGTACAGCTCGACCTCGGCCATGCAGGTGTGCGCCGATGTCGCCTGTCCCAGCTTCGACGTGGGGATGTCCGGCGTCAGCACGTTGGGATCACCGTACTTGCACAGGGTGCCGGGCTTGCCGCCCTCGGCCGGGTCGTACCAGGCGCCCTCCTGCAACTCGATGACGCCCGGGCGGATGTCGTCGGTGACCACCGCACCGGCCAGGCACTGGCCGCGCCCGTTGAAGACCCGCACGATGTCGCCGGTCGTGATGCCGCGGGCGGCGGCGTCCGCGGTGTTGATGCGGCAGGGCTCGCGGTCGTTGACGGCGTAGAGTTCCCTCACCTTCGTGCCGTTCAACTGCGAATGCAGGCGGTACTGCGGGTGGCTGGAGTTGACGTGCAGCGGGAACGTCCGGTCCCGCTGGCCCAGCCATTCCACGGGTTCGAGCCAGGTAGGGTGCGGCGGGCAGTCGTCGTAGCCCATCTTCTCGATGGCCTTGCAATAGATCTCGATGCGCCCGGACGCGGTGGGCAGCGCATCGACGACGGGATCCTCCCGGAAGTCGGCATACTTGGTGCGCCGCACCGCCGATTCGGGAATCTCGAACTCGACGACGCCGGTCTTGTTCCAGAACGTGTCGAAATCCGGCATCGGGATCTTCTTGGCGGTGGCTTGTCGCAGCGCGTCCTCATAGACCTCGCGAACGCGGTCCAGCTCCGACTTGCCTTCCGAGAACTCGGGCTCCACACCCAGCCGCCTGGCAAGCTCGACGAAGATGTCGTAGTCGTTGCGCGCCTCGAACACCGGATCGATGAGCTGCTTCATCGCCACGATGGCCTTGCGGGACACCACCCCCACGCGCTCGATGTCGTTGCGCTCGACGCTGCTGGTCGCCGGCAGCACGATGTCCGCGTGCCGGGCGGTGGCCGTCCACTGAAGGTCCTGAACGACGAAGGTCTCGATCTTCGCCCAGGCTTCAACCATGCGGTTGCGATCCTGGTGATGGTGGAACGGGTTGCCGCCGGCCCAGTAGCAGAGCTTGATGTCCGGGTAGACGTGCGTGCTGCCGTTGTGCTCATACGTCGTGCCGGGATGCAGCAGCATGTCGACGACGCGGGCGCAGGGAATGGTGGTGGTTCCCTTCTCCTTCGGCCACTCCTTGATCTCCTTGCGCTTGCCGATCTGCAGCGAGCCGGCGAGTCCCGGTGCGTTGGCCGTCGGCGTGCCGGCGTTGTCCAGGTGATAACGCTGGCAGAAGCCGCCGCCCGGAAGCCCCACCTGACCGACCATGGCGGCCAGGGTGACGAAGGCCCACGGGAACTGTTCGCCGTACTGCTGGCGTTGCGGCGTCCAGCCGCTGACCAGCATGGACCGGCCCTTGGTCAGGCGGCGCGCCAGGTCGCGGATCGTCTCGGCCGGCAGTTCGCAGAGCGCGGACGCCCACTCCGCGGTTTTCGGCGTGCCGTCCTTCTCGCCCAGCAGGTACTGCGCGAAGATCTCGAAGCCCGTGGTGTAGTTCGCCAGGAACTCCTCGTCGTGCAGGTTCTCCACCAGCAGCGTGTGGGCCATCCCCAGCGCCAGTGCCACGTCGGAATGGGGCCGCACCGGCAGCCACTCCGCATCGAGGATCTTGCACCCTTCGGTGCGCACGGGATCGATGAAGACGGCGGCCTTCCCCGCCTTCTTCATGGCCTCGAACCAGCCGTACTCGCCATGATCGGGGATCGCGGCGGATATCTGGTTGTTCTTCAGCGGATCGCAGGCCCAGAAGACGATCAGGTCGGTGTTGTCGAGAATGGTCTGGTGGCTGGTCTGCGGCCCTTCGGCATCGAACGATCCGACCACGTAGGGCATGATCGCCTCGATGCCCGCCTTCGAGTAGTTGCTCGACGACACCACGCTGCCACCGGTCAGGTTCATCAGGCGCTTCAGCATCGTCTGGGGATTGCCGACACGACCGATCGGCCCCCAGCCGTAGGTCCCGGTGTAGATCGACCATGGGCCGAAGTCCGTCTGCACCCGCTTGATCTCGCCGGCCACCAGATCAAGCGCCTGCTCCCAGGTCACCCGGACGAAATCGCCGGCGCCGCGGGTTTCCGGCGACGCCCCCGGCCCCTTTTCCAGCCAGGCGCGGCGCACCATCGGATAGCGGATGCGGGTCGGCGAATAGACCTGGTCCCAGGCGCCGAGGAGCTGCGGGCTGGGGTGGGGGTCCTTCTCCCACGGGCGCAGCGACACGAAGCGGCCGTTCTCGATCTTCGCCCAGAAGGCACCCCAGTGCGAGGCTTGCAGATACTCGCCGTCCGGCAGCGCGCCGGTTGCCGCGCGTGCCGCGGACCACCCGAATGGCAGCCCGGACATGGCGCCGAGCGCCGCCGCCGCCGATGCCGTTTGCAGGAAGCGGCGGCGGGATACGCGCATCTTTTCCAGTTCCATCATGGGACCCATCCTTGTTTTGAAGACCATCGTCAGGAAGCGGTGTGTTCAGGCGGCGAGCGCCCGGGCGCCATCATCGAGCAGAGTGGCGAGCACGGCGGCGAGCGGCGCGTAGAAGAGCGACCGGTCATACCGGGCGCAGCCGCGCGCGAACGCCGGCACCCATTCGGCCATCCGTTCGCGCAGGGCCGCCGCGTCGGGAGCATCGGCCCCCGCGGCGCCATCGCGCGTGAGACGGGCCAGCAGTGACAGCTCGACGGCGATGTGGTCCGGTGGTTCGACGAAACCGTCCGCCGTTTGCAGCCCGCAGGCGGCGAGCAGCGCCGCCATGGCGCCCACCGGTTCCTGGAACAGGCGCCCGGCGCCGCGGTAGGCGGACTCGAACGGCGGGGCGCCGGCCGCACCGCCGATCCCGAGGAACAGTTGGCAATAGCCGCGGTTGAGCAGGACCGTCGCCTCGTCATCCGACACCGGCGCCAGCACCGCGTCCAGGGCGCAGCGCAGGTCGGGAGCGTAGCGCGGGTCGGCCGCAAGGGCCTGCAGCGGACCGAACGCACCGTTCAGGCGCAGGGTGTGAACATCGTCGTAATCGAGCGCCGCCCCGAAGTAGCCGGCCAGTTCGCCGTAGACGTCGGCAAGCACGGGGGCCGGGAAGGACCGGTAAGACATGGTCAGGGTTTCCGTGTTGTGGGCAGAGGGGAGCGTGGCGCGGCTCACGAGCCGTGCTTCACCATGTCCTTCGCCCGGAATTGGAAGTAGGTTTGAAGGAACCGCACGTCTTCGGCGCTGAGCGCGGTGCTGTCCTTCATGTCCTTGATGACGCCGATCCACTGGTTGGCCAGGAAATGGTCGCCGTGCGGCTCGCTGTGGCAGGATCCGCAGGCCGCGTTGGCCATCTCCGCGCCGTAGGCGTTGAGAGCCTTGTCGTCGGCCGTGAACGCCGCCGTCCTGACCCAGCCGGTCACGCTGCCCTGCTGCCAGGACAAGCCGGTGTCCGGATCGGTTTCCGCCTCGCCCCGGAGGACGACCCCGTCGGCGAATTTCGCGGACATGCTGACCTGGAAGATGCGCCGGGCCCGGGCGGCGACGAGGAGGCGCCCGGCACCGTCCTGAATCCACCCCCGGATTTCCACCCTGGCGAAGTCGCCGCTGCGCTCCAGCACCTTGACCCGGGTGAGCGGGAAGACGGTGCCGTCACCCTTGCCGGGTGTGCCCTGCGGACGCTCGGCATGGATCTCCGTGCTCTCGAAGGAATACAGCACGTCGGCGCGGGCGCTCCGGGCCGGAGCGGCCTCCTTCAGTTCCGTCAGCAGCGCGCGGTAGCCGCTCGACATGTCCGGCAGTTTGTGCGCGATCCCCTTGTGGCAGGAGATGCAGGTCTGCCCCTGATCCATGCCCTTGGTCATGAGGCTCTGCGCCTTGGGACGCTGCTTGTGGATGTCCATGGCGTCCCGGGAATGGCAGGAGCGGCACTCGCGCGAGTCCGTCGCCTCCATCCTGGCCCACACGGCCTTGGCCATGTGCAGCCGGTTCTTCTCGAACTTCTCGGGCGTGTCGATGGTGCCGAGGACCGTGTGATAGACGTCCTTCGCCGCGGTGACCTTGGCGATCATCTTGTCGATGAAGGGCTTCGGCACGTGGCAGTCGGCGCAGGTGGCACGCACGCCCGACGCGTTGCTGAAGTGCGGGGAGTTCCGGTATTCCTGATAGACGGTCGCCTGCATCGAATGGCAAGAGATGCAGAATTCCAGCGAATTTGTCTTATCGATGGCGACTGAGAACGCCCCCCAGGCCGCCAGAGCCCCACCGGCAGACAGCACGGCAACAGACACCATCGTGCCGATACCTACAGGCTTTTTAAGCCATTGCCGTAGTTTGTTGACCTTCCCCAACATTCCCGGTCTCCTGCTCATCAGTCGCTTGTGGGGTATAGGAGGATTGAGATATCAGACACTTGTGAATGCCGTTTCGGCCTGATATGAACAGGATATGATCAGGACGTTATGCCGCAGGTTTCGTGTTGGAGGGTTCGAATGGCAACCGCGTCTCACCTCGTTGTTGTCGATGACGAACCGGTCGCGCGCGAGTCACTTGCCGCTTATCTCAACCGCGAAGGATTCCGGGTCAGCACCGTCAAGGACGCGCAAGAGTTGCGAAGGATTCTCGACCGGGAGACGGTCGAACTGGTTCTGCTGGACATCGGGCTTCCCGATGAGGACGGGCTGAGCGTCATACGGGGGCTGCGCGCCCGATCCGACGTGCCGGTCATCTTCGTCACCGGCAAGACGGACGAGATCGATCGCGTGCTGGGGCTGGAACTGGGGGCCGACGATTACGTCACCAAGCCCTTCTCGCCGCGCGAACTGCTGGCCCGGGTGCGCACCGTGCTGCGCCGCACGTCGGACGTTGCGCATTCCATGCGAAGGACGGTCGTACGGCGCTTTGCCGGATGGACCTTCGATGTGTCGCAGCGCCGCCTCACCTCATCCGAGGGGCAGGAGGTGCGCCTCACCCGCGGCGAGTTCGAGCTGCTCGACACCCTCGTGCGCCATTCCGGCCATGTGCTGTCGCGCGACGCCTTGCTGGACGACATCAGCCACCGCGACGGGGCGCCGAACGAGCGGACGGTGGATGCCCTGATCGCCCGTCTGCGCCGCAAGATCGAAGAAAACCCGGCCGATCCGCGCCTGATCGTCACGGAGCACGGGGTGGGCTATCGGTTTGCCGCTCCCGTGACGTGACCACGCCGGCCCAGGCGTGCCGAAGCGCCGCGATGGCGGCCGGGACAGCGGCCGCAATCGCATCCGCGTGGCTCTGAAGGTCGCCGGGGCTGCCCGTCGCGGCTTGCTCGGCCAGGCGCGCCACCTGTGCCAGATCGTGCAGACCCACATTTCCGGCCGCGCTTTTCAGCCGATGGGCGGCATCACCGAACGCCGGGCCATCGCTGCCGGCCGCCGCCCGCGCCGCTTCGGCCACCAGTTCGGGAGCGGTGGCAACGAACAGATCGACGATGCGGCCGGCCGGGCCGATGCCCAGGTCCTCGGCACGCTCCTCCAGCAGTGATCGGGTGTCGGCGGCGGTCGGGTGTTCCGCCACGTCCGGGGCGCCGATGGCGTTCGCGAGCACCCGCTCCAGGTCGTGCCGGCGGAACGGCTTTTCGAGGAAGCCGGTCATCCCCGCGGCAAGGCACTGCTGCCTGCGCTCGTTGGCGACGTCGGCGGTCAGCGCCACGATCGGCACCTCGCGGCGGGTCGCGTGCCCCAGGGCGCGGATGGCGCGGGCCAGGCCGATGCCGTCCAGGCCGGGCATGGCAAGGTCGCTCAGAACCACGTCGTAGTCGTGTTCCGCGGCCAGTGCCGCAGCGGTGAGACCATCCCCGGCGTGGGTGACCCTGTGTCCCATGCGCTCCAGCATCGTGATGGCGACCTCGGCGTTCACCGCATTGTCCTCGACCAGCAGGACCGACAGTTCCGGGAGCGGCTCGGCGACGACGGACCGCGCCGCGGAGCGCGGCGCCGAAGCGGCCCTGCGGAAGCCGATCACCACCGTGAACGTGCTGCCCCGGTCCGGCGTGCTGGCGACCGTGATCTCGCCGCCCATCATGCCGACGATGCGCTTGCAGATGGCCAGGCCCAGCCCCGTTCCACCGAACCGCCGGGTGATCGACGAATCGCTCTGGGAGAACGGGTCGAACACGTGTTCCACCGCCTCCGGCGTCATGCCGATGCCGGTGTCGGCGACGGTGAACTCCAGCCACACCCGATCCGGGTCGGAGGATCGGTCCGGGCAGCGGGCGCTCAGCACGACGCTGCCGGCCGGGGTGAACTTCACGGCGTTGCCGACGAGGTTGAGAAGGACCTGACCGAGCTTGGCCGGATCGCCCATCAGCCAGGCGGGCAGGCCCGAATGGGCGCAGCGGAACGTCAGGCCCTTGCCATTGGCCTGGGGGGCCATCGTCCCGGCGACGGTCTGCAGAAGCTCCCGGGGGCTGAAGGCGATGGTTTCCAGCTCCATCCGCCCGGCCTCGATCTTGGAATAGTCGAGGATGTCGTTCAGGACGGCCAGCAGCAGGGTGCCGGATGTGGAGATCGCGTCGAGCCAGCGTCTCTGCTGCTCCGACAGGGACGTGGTGCCCAGCAACTGGGCCATGCCGAGGATGCCGTTCAGGGGTGTGCGGACCTCGTGGCTCATGGTGGCGAGGAAGGCGGTCTTGGCCCGGTTGAGTTCGTTGGCGCGCCGGATCTCGCCGTCCCGCACCTCGTCGAGCAGGCGATGCAGATGCTGCGCGCGCAGCGCACGGACGCGCAGATCCTCCAGCGCACCGGCCATGGCCCCCGTCTCATCGGGGTAACCGGTGGCGGGAACGGGCGTGTCGAAGTCCTGCCGCGATAGCCGGCCGATGGTGGCGACCAGCGTGGCCATGGGGTGCGACAGCCGGCGCCGGACCGCGACGATCGAGAACCCGCCCAGCAGGAGGCTGATGCCGGCCAGACCGGCCATGCCCGCGAGCATCAGGAAGGCCCTCGCCTTGCGCTCCTCCGCGTGGTCGATGGCCAGGTCGAGCGCATGCTCGCCCAGCGCCAGGATGGCGTCGTAGGCGGAGACACAGAGCCCGGACCACTGGGCGGCCGGCATGGCCGGCGTGCCGGACCCGTCCAGGCCATAGACCACCTCGTCCATGCGCCGCTGGACGGCTTCGGTCACCAGGCGGCCGTTCCGGACATCCTCCACAAGTTGAGCGGGGGCGCCGGGGCGGCGCAGAAGGGTCTCAAGGTCGCGCCAGAGGGATGTGTAGGCGCCGACGTCCTCGCGCCAGGCCGCCATCTGCTCGCGATCCAGCGGTGCGTTGCGCTGAATGTTCGGGCGGAATGTGGAACAGGGGCGTCCGTAGCGTTCACGGATCAGGTAGGACGACTGCCGCACCTGCACCAACTCGGCAATGGTCGGATCGAGCATCCGCACGGTGTTGCCCACGGCAATGGACACATCGCCGAGCCGTCCGACAACGTCGAACATCGCCTGGCGCCAGGGTTCCGCCGGGGCCATGTCACGGTCTTCCAGGGGAAGCCGGATTTGCTCATCCACCAGAATCCGCAAGCGCCCGAGGTTCGCGTGGGACTCGTGCGCCGCCGCAAGCATGGCGTCCCGGTCGCCGATGTCGGTTCCGACGATCGAGGCCAGTGCGGAGGCGTAGAAGGCGTCGACCTTCCGGTGGGAGTCGTCAACGTACCGGCGCGCCTCGTCGTGCGACAGGACGGCCACGCCGGTCACCCCGACCTCGAAGCGGATGCCGACCATCGATTGAAAGATGATGCGATCCGCGTGCGTCAGGGCGACGATCCGTTCCGCGTCGCGATAGGCCAGCCATTCCCGCCCGGCCAGCAGAACGGTGATCAGCCCCAGCGCCAGGATCGACATCCAGTGCAGGACAAGGACAAGCCGGGCCAGAGACTGCTTGAACACGCCGTATTCCTCCTGGCCGGGCGAGACGGGAGGTGTGGACCCGCCGCGGCGCGGTCCCCCTCCATATCATGCGGCCAGGGGCACCGGGCCGGCAATTCGCATCACGGGGCCGGCCCCGGCGCACGCCGCGCCGTCGAGGAGCCAGCCGGATCCGCACGCCCGAGGGGACCGGGATCATGCCGGCCGTCCCGACAGTGCGGCGATCACCGTGCCGACCGGGGCCGGATCGACCGGCCCGGTGATGCGCAAGCGCTCCGTCGCGAACTTGATCCCGATCCGGCCGGCTGGTGGGGCCATGGACGTCGCCGTCGGCTCCGCCACCTCCTCCGGTGCCGGAACCCGCCGAGTCACATGAGGGCAAGAATACCCTTCACCCGCTCCTGGTATTCGGGCTCCCGAATCAACCTTTTGTCCCGGAGGGCGGCAAGATCGCGCAGCTTGGCCTCAGCCTCCTCCCGCGTGAGGCGCTGGGGAAGCGCCGATGGCGGCGCCCCGGATGCCAGAGGGTTCGGGCGCTCGGGCGGGATCATCGCGACCGAGACGGAGCCGGGGTAAACGTAGGCTGCGCCACTTCCCATATCGACAGCCGCACCGATGATGCCGCCGGCCACGATGTTCCCGAACGTGGCGCCGGCCGTGGAGGATTGCAGAACGGCACTGCCCTTGTCACCGTCCGGGTGCTCACACGTGACGGTGAGATCGCCATACGCCTTGGTGATCGTTGTCGACCCCGGCGTCTTCGGAACGGTCCACGCTCCTTTTTCATTGGCCAGCTTGCATTCCGCTCCGCCCTTCGGCGCCGTATCGACGGCGACCGCCTGCGTATTTCCGGCTGTAATGGATGCGCACGCAGAGGACGCGAGCAGGGCAATCAGGCAGAGGATGTTTCTTTTCTTTACCAATGGCATGTCGATAGCGCCTCATGAGGGAATTTCCCGGAGAAAAAAGATTTAAAATGCGTGCAACACAAATGCAACTCCCTTTATAAGGGCGGCGTCCCGACGAAAGGGATCTCCCCGGCGTGCGCCGGGCAGGAACACCCTCGACGGTTCAGGCGACGAATGATCAAGAATCACCCGTCCGACGTGCCGGACATCACGCGGGTCCACCGCTCCGTGCGGTCCGGACGTCCCGTCACTCCGCCGGCACCGGGTCGGGACGGATCGTGGCGCGGCGCAGGCCGATGATCTTCAGTTCGGCGAAGCACGCCACGGCCGCGGCCTGCCCGATCATGAAGGCGATCCCCGCGTCGGTCGGCGCGATCCAGCCCGTCAGCAGCAGGGCGATGCTGTCGACGACCCACAGCAGGTCGCCGACGATCAGGGCCACGACCACGCGGCGCGATACGGCGGAGCGCGTACCGAGGTAGGCGAGCAGCGCCGCAAGGAGCAGGAGGATCGCTCCCGCGGTGCCGACCAGCGCCGGCGGCAGACCGAGGATGGCGGCCTGCGGCTGGGCCGTGAGCAGCAGGACCGGGCCCATGACGCCGCACGCGGCGGCGTCGGCCAGGAGCACGCGGCGCAGGAAGGGCTGCACGACGACGGCGGTTCTCATGACGCTCTCCTCCGAAGGTCGGACCGGCGGCGCCGGGTCGGCGGCCGGGATGGGCGCATGATCGGGCCGGGGCCGGCGCGGCGTCGATAACCCCGGAGGTCATTGGCGGGCGGCGGAGCCGGAGCTACCATCCCCCCATGAACCGAACCGCTGTTCCCGTCGGGGATCTGCTGCGCACCTGGCGCCGGCGCCGGGGGCTGAGCCAGCTCGACCTCGCCTGCGAGGCCGACATCTCCACCCGCCACCTCAGCTATGTGGAAACCGGACGCGCGCAGCCGAGCCGGCCGATGCTGCTCCATCTCGCCGAGCGGCTGGAGGTCCCGCTGCGCGAGCGCAACGCCTTGCTGCTCGCCGCCGGCTACGCTCCCGTCTACGCCGAACGCCCCCTGGACGACCCGGCGCTGGCAGCCGCGCGCCGGGCGGTGGAACTGGTGCTGTCCGGGCACGAGCCCTATCCGGCGCTGGCCGTGGACCGGCATTGGACGCTGGTGACGGCCAACCGGGCCGTGCCACCCCTCCTTGCCGGGGCATCGGCCGCATTGCTGCGCCCGCCGGTGAACGTGCTGCGCCTCAGCCTGCACCCGGACGGGCTGGCGCCGCGGATCGAAAACCTGCGGCAGTGGCGCGACCACCTTCTCGTCCGGCTGCAACGCCAGGTCGACGTGTCCGGCGACCCCGTGCTGGCGGACCTGCGGGCCGAACTGGCCGCCCTGCCCTGCCCCGACACCGCCGCCCCAGACGGCGAAGCCCTGTCCGACGTGGCGGTGCCGTTTCGCCTGCTCACCGGCGACGGCGTGCTCAGCTTCATCAGCACGACGACCGTCTTCGGGACGGCGGTCGACATCACGCTGTCGGAACTGGCGGTGGAAGCCTTCTACCCCGCCGACGCCACAACGGCCGAGGCGCTGCGCCGCGCGGCGGGATGACGCGGGTTCAGCCGCCCTCCCCCTCCGTCCCCGCCGGACCGGCCGGGGCGGGGAGCGGGGGCACTCGGGCGACGAAGCGGCCCTTCACGCCCTCCGGCCACTGGCGGAAGGGGACGACTCCGTCGTCGGCGGCGGCGTACGCCTCCACATACGCGGCCAGCGTATGCGCCGTGTCGGCCGTCGGGGCCAGGTCGCCCAACACGTACGCCATCTTGCCCGGCGCCCGGACATGCACGGCGCAGGAGCGCTTGCAGCTCATCAGGCAGCGCATGGTGGACAGCCGGACGTCCGCCGTGCCGGCACGGCCGGCCAGCGCCGTGCGCAGCGCCCCGGCCAGCACGGCGCCGGCCGTCGGGCCGTCCTCGGTCGGCGGGACGTCGGGGTGGCGGCAGGTTTCACAGACGATGACCTCGGTCATGCGCAGGGTCCTTCGGCGTCGGTGGGAAGGGGTTCGCCGGCCTCGGCGGCAGCCTGGAGTGCGGCCACCCGGGCCACCATGCGGCCGGCGCGGTCCAGCGGCCCGACACTCTCCGCCGGCCGGCCGGCGGCCAGGGCCGCCCGCACCCGGCGCTTCGTCGCGACCAGGCCGGGATCGGCATAGCGCTCCCACAGGGCCCGGAAGGCGGCGTGGCGGGCGGCGTCGAAGGGGGTCGGCCGGCCGAGGGCGTCCTTCAGCGGGTGCGGCGGGAACAGGTGCATGCAGGGCACCCAGCCCTCGGGGATGGTGGCGGTGGCGGCGTGGGTGCGGCCGGATTTCAGCAGCTTCGGCAGGACATGGGTGTGCGGACCCTCGGGACTGCGCCCGCCGGGCGGCGGAATGGGCTGCTTCACCTCGATCCGCCCGAACCGGCAGAGGAAGACCCGCTCCGGGCCGAGGTCCGGCAGGGCCGGCCACAGGGGGTTGCCGGGGTCGAGCAACGGGCGGCCGGCGGCGGCCCGCAGGGCGGCCAGGGTGGCGGGATCGCGCGTGCGCACGCAGACGTCCGCCTGCGCCACGCCCAGCCCCAGGTCGAACAGCACCGCGTCGCGGTCGGCGGGGTCGACGGCGTCGGCGTCGGGGCCCAGCTCGCGCACCACCGTGCGGCCGGACGCGGCGCAGGCCGCCGCCGGCAGGCACAGGGCCACGGCGTGATTCCACCCCGCGGTGAACGCCGTCTCGTAGGGAACGGGGCGAACGTCGGCGGCCGGGGTGACCCGCAGGGCGCCGCGCGCCGTGGACACGCTCGCCGTCCCGTCCGCCCGCCGGTCGAGGGCGGCCGCCTCGTCCGGGTCGCGCAGGAACTCCGCGACGGCGCCGAAGGTGCCGAGGCTCCAGTGGGTGGCGGGGTCGGCGATGGCGTCGCCCAGCAGCGCCGGCAGATCGGGAGCGGTGGTCATCAGGCCTCCGGATGAGAGGAAGAGCGGTGGACGGCGACGCCGTAGGCGTCGGCGATCAGCCGGTCGGTCAGCACCCGGTCCGGCGGTTCTTTGGCCGGTAAGGCGATGGCAGAAGCGGGCGGCGCGCGGGCGTCCGTCGAAGGTGGGGGTGCCGCCGGACGGCTCCGGCAGCAGCGTCGTCTTGCCGACACCGTCGGGGCCGATCAGGCCCGGCATCCATCCCGGCCGCACCGTCAGTGACACCCGGTCGACGATGGTACGCCCGTCCGCCGGAACGGTCAGGTCGGTGGCGGTGATGCGCATCAGCCATCCCCCCGCCGCAGGGACCACACCGGCCGGATGAGGAACGGTACCCCGACCGGCGCGGTGACCACGCCCGGCTTCAGCTCCGGCCGGGACGGCGGCAGGCGGGCGGCAATGTCGGCAGCCAGCGTCAGGGCTGCCCCCGCCGGACCGGCCACGAGCAGCAAGCCGGCCGGGGTGCGCGCACACCGGTGGCCGCACCGGGTCCGGGCGCAGGGGCACGAACTCCTCCGCCGCGCCCCGGTTCACCGGCACCGCCGCGGCCGGCGCCGTGACGGTCGATGCGGTGGGCTCCCGCGCCAGCCGGGTGACGGAGGCGATCCGGTCGGGATCGACCAGCCGCAGGACCGGCTCGTCGGCGCACAGGTTGAGCGAGACGATGCGCTGCGGCGCCGCCGCCGCGCCGGCCGACGGCACCGCCGCGCGTGCCGCGGCGATGGCGGCCCGCCTCACAGCGAGAACCGCAGGCCGACGTAACCGGCGCGCCCCGGCGTGCCGTAGGTCCACACCTCCTGATACTCCCGGTCCAGCAGGTTCTCGACCCGGCCGAACACCGTCACCGTGTCGGTCAGCCGGTAGGAGGCGGCCAGATTGACCAGCGTGTAGGCCGACAGGTCGACCACGGTGCGGTTGTAGGCCGCATCGAAGGCCCAATCCGTCTGCGGGCCGTTGTAGACGACGCCCAGATTGACATCCGCCCGGTCCCCGGCGAAGCGGTAGCCGACGTTCAGGCTGGCGAGGTGGCGCGGCCGGCGCAACAGCCGGGCGCCCGTCGCGTCCTCGCCGTCGGTGAAGGTGTAGGCGGCGCGCAGGGTCACGCCGTCCAGCGGCCGCACGCTCACCCCCAGCTCCACGCCGTCGATGCGCGAATCCCCCGGCATGTTGGCGGAACTCGCGCCGGTGCCGGTGATCAGGTCGGTGATGCGCTGGCGGAAGTAGGTGGCGTCCACCACCGCCCGCCCGCCCCACAGGGGCTGGTCGATGCCGACGTCCCAGCCCGTGCCCTTCTCGGGCCGCAGGTCGGGGTTGCCGCGGTAGGTCGCGGTGTAGCCGTACAGCTCGAACAGGGTGGGGTTCTTGACGCCGGTGCCATAGGAGGCGCGCAGCTTCGTCTCCGGCCCCTCCACCGTGTATGCGGCGGTGGCGCGCCAGGTGGTGGCGTCATCGAACAGGTCGTTGCGGTCGTGCCGCACACTGCCCGACAGGTACAGCCGCTCGAACAGGCCGAGCCGGTACTGACCGACCAGCCCCGTGGACGCGATGGACCGGTCGAAGAAGGACCAGACGCTGGTGCTGACGGCCTTGTCGGCCTCGCGCTCGATGCCGGCGGTGAACACGTGCTCCGCCGGCTCGGTGGTCACCGTCAGGCTGGTCTGGTAGTCGAGGCGGGTCTTGCGCCCCTCGTAATGACCGGTGACCCGTCCCGCCTCGCGGTAATCGCGGTCGTGGTCGCTGACGGACACGCCGGCCACATGCTCCCACCGGCCGTCCAGGAACAGCGCGCGCCCCTGGATGCGGCCGAAGGCTTGCCGGCCCACCGTGTCCTGATCGGCGTCGACGGCACCGGCGCCACCGATGAAGCCGTCGGTGTCGGTGCGGAAGCGGGTGAAGCGGCCGGTCGCGGTGATCTCCGTCGTGTCGGTCGGCCGGACACCGAAGCGGGCCGACACGGTGCCGTTGCGGTGGCCGTCCGCCTCGGTGTTGCCGAGCCGCCGGTCGGCGACCGAGGTGCCGCGGGTGGTCACCCCCTGCACGCTGACGCGGGCGTCGAAGCGTTCGGTGCCCATGCCGGCGGCGGCGTGGCCGGCGCGGGTGCCGAAGGAGCCACCCTCGACCGCGGCGCTCAGGCCGGGGGCGCCGTCGCCGCGCCGGGTGGTGACGGCGATCACGCCGCCCAGGGCGTCGGAGCCGTAGAGGGCGCTCTGCGGGCCGCGCAGCACCTCGATCCGCTCGATGTCGCCGGCCAGCAGGTTGGCGAAATCATACTCGGACCCGGCGGAGGGGTCGTTCATCTCGATCCCGTCGACGATCACCAGGGTCTGGTTGCCCTCCGCCCCGCGGATGCGGACCTGGGTGGTTCCGCCCATCGGGCCGGTGCGGTTGACGGCGAGGCCGGGCACCTCGCGCAGGATGTCGGACACGACCCGGGTCTGGCGCCGCTCCAGCGCGTCGCCGGTGATGATGGTCAGCGCGCTGCCCACCTCGGCGGCGGGGGTGGCGGTGCGGTTGGCGGTGACCGACACGGGCGGCAGCAGCAGCGCTTCGTCGGCGCGGGCGGGGGCGGTCAGCGCACCGAAGGCGGTGCCCGCCAGCAGCGCGGCGATGGTCAGGCGAGCGCGGGCAACGGGACGCGGGAAGCGAACGGGGACTGTCATCGGGAAACCTCGGGCGCAATGCCGGTGGCACGTCACCGCGAAACAAGGTTCCCGGACGCCGTCTGAGCGACGGCAGCCGAATTCCCGTCCATCGGCACACCCCGTCCGACGCGTTCGCGTGTGACCACGAGCGACGGCAGGTCTCCTGGCTCGCGGGTCAGTGCCGGTTCGTCGCCTTCCCGGGACCCGAGACCCCAGTGGCCAATCGACGAACGGCTCGCCGCTTACAGTTGCGGGGGCAGCCGCGGCATAGGCTTCTTCCGGTAGCGCCGTGCGCCGCGGACAAACCGCACCGTGTTCCCTTTTCAGCCCTTGCGGGCAACCGTCGCCGCGGACCCTAGGGGGAAGCGGCGGACCCGTCAACCGATCTTTGCCGACGCCCGCCCGGCGGAGCCGGCGGGACGGCGTGTCATAGAATGGCGAAAATGGACACAGATCGTCGCTTGCACGGGCGCAGCAGAAGGCGATGAATGGGACCGCGATAGATCGTTCACAAACCAAAGGTCCGGGGACATGCAGATCCGGTTCCGCGGCGTTGCCCTGCTGCTCTTCGTGCTCAGCGTCTTCCTTTTCGTCATCATGAACGGTTCCGGCTACCTTCTGTCGTAGGGCGACACACGCATGGCGCGCATCAATTACCCAGCCGCCCCTCCAGACGGTCCCGTTCGCCGGCGAACGCGTCGGCCATGACATCAAGGAAGGCGCGCACCCGGCCCATGTGGCGCAGGTCCTCGTGGGTGAGCAGCCAGATGGCCCCCGTCACCGCGTCGATCACCGGCCCGCGGCGGCGGAACGCCGGTGTCCCGTCCGCCATGCCGCAGGGCAGCAGACCGAGTCCGAGGCCGGCGCGCACCGCCTCGATCGCCACGGCGACGGAGTTGACACGGTGGCCGATGCACTCCGGCGGGACCGTCTGCTTGTACCAGCGGGCGAGCGCGGTGTGGTCGAAGGACTCGTCCAACCCCACCCAGACGTGGCGGGCCGGATCGTCGCCGCGGTCCGCCCCGTCGAGATAGGCGGGGGCACCGTAGACGGCGAAGGCAAGGCCCGACACGGCACGGCCGACCAGGGTCTCCGGCGGGCGGTTGGTGGTCCGGATGGCCACGTCCGCCTCGCGGCGCGTCAGGCTGAGCGATGCCTCGGCCACCACCAGATCGACGCGCAGATCCGGGTAGCGCCGCCGGAACGCCGCCAGATGCGGCGGCAGCACGTACAGGGCGAGAGAGTCCACGGTGGTGACCCGCAGGGTGCCGCCGATGCGCGAATCCCGGCCCGACAGGCGGCGGTGGGCCGTCGCCAGATCCTCCTCCACCTTCAGCGCCACCCGGTGCATCTCCTCGCCCGCCGCGGTCAGGACGTAGCCGCCCGGCCGCTTGTCGAAGAGTTGCACCTCCATGGCCGACTCCAGGGCGGCGATCCGGCGCAACACCGTGCTGTGGTTCACCCCCAGCGTCCGCGCCGCCGCGGACAGGGAGCCGTGCCGCGCCACCGCCAGCAGGTAGCGCAGGTCACCCCAGTCATCCCGCTCGTTCATGCAGAATCCTTCTGCAAATAATGTCAGTTCCCGCTCATCTGCGCACAGCATAGGGTTTCCGCACCGCACCCGCCACCACGATCCCGCCCCGCCGATGACCGACCTGATCCATGATCCGTTCATCCAGTCCAGCGCCTTGCCGCTGCTGTTGAGCCTGCTGGCCGTTGGCCTGATCCACACGGTCCGGCCGGGCGGCGCGCTGCCGGCGGCCGGCATCGGCGCCACCTATCTCGCCGTTCACGCCCTGGTGGTCGGCGTCCCCGCCCTGCCCCCGCCGTCCGGTATGGGAAAGCTGTTCTGGGCTGCCGTCGCCGGCGTCGCCCTCGGCGCGCTCATCGACGCCGCGGGATGGCGGGGCCGCGCCGGCGGCGCAGCGGTGGCGACCTGGCTGGCCGCATCGCTGGTGTGGATCGCCTGGCCGGTCCTCGACTCCGCCGCGGCGGCGGTGGGCCTGGCGGTGCTGCTGGCTGCGGGGATGGGCGTGGTGTTCGGCACCGGCGGCGCCCCGGCGGACAGCCCCGTCGCGTCGGCGGCGGTCCCCCTGGCCCTCGGGTTGGCGGTGGGCGGAACGGCGCTGTTCGGCTCCTCCGCCTCCATCGCCCAGACGGGCCTGGCCCTGGCGGCGGCGGCCGGCGGCTTCCTCCTGTGGAACTGGCCGGTGGGGCGCCATGGCGCCGGGGCGTCGCTGCGCATCGCCGCGGGCATCGCGGTGCTGCTGGCGGGCATGCTCACCTTCTTCACCGGAGCGGACGCCGCCGTCCTCCTGCTGGCTCTGCCCGCCCTGCTGGCCGGGCGCCTGCACCGCCACTTGCCGTTCGACCGCACCGCGGCCGGCCGCGCCGCCGCCGGGGCCGTCCTGACGGTCGCCGCCGTGCTGCCGGCGCTGGCCGCGGTCGCCGCCGCCTACGCGCTGGGCGGCGGATCGTCGCCCTACTGACCCCCTCGTTCCCATCACGCAAGGACGTCGACCTCATGAAGATGCAGACCCTGTTCGCCGCCGCCCTGCTGGGCACCGTCGCGCTGTCCGGTGCGGTGCCCGCCGCCGCGGCCCCCGTCGCCTACACGGTGGACCCGGCGCACACGGCGGTAGTGTTCCTCGTCGACCACCTGGGCTTCGCCAGCGCGATCGGCCGGTTCAACACCGTGTCGGGCGAGATCGCCTTCGACAAGGAGGCGATGGAGAACAACCGCGTCACGGTCACCATCGACACCGCCAGCATCGACACCAACCACGCCAAGCGGGACGAGCACCTGAAGTCGCCGGACTTCTTCAATGTGAAGGAGTTTCCGCGAATGACCTTCACCAGCACGCGGGTGGAGAAGACAGGCGACGGCGCCGGCCGGCTGCACGGCGACCTCACGCTGCTGGGGGTGACCCGGCCGGTGGTGCTGGACGTCACCTTCAACAAGGACGGGGTCAGCGCGGCCAGCCGCAAGGAGACGGTCGGTTTCTCCGCCCGCGGCACGATCCGCCGGGGCGAGTTCGGCATGTCCTACGGCGCCCCCAACATCGGCGACGAGATCCAACTGCTGATCGAGGTGGAAGCGGTCAAGGGCTGACCGCCCGCCGGCCCTCCCCCGCCGCAGGCGGGGGACGAGCGGATCGGTCTACGGACGCGCCCGTTCGCGCCCCCGCCGGATGGCGACCTCCGCCGACAGGCGGGCGATCGCGGTCATGATGGGTATGTCGCGCAGCGGCCGCCCCGCCAACAGCGCGCGGGCGGTCACGGCAAAAGCCGCCCAGTCGACGCCGCCCGGCGCCTCCTTCATGGCCAGGGCGATCCACGCCATCCGCTCCGCCCACCTGGCGCGGCGCACCTCGAACACCCGGTCGAGAACGTCGGACACCGCCTTCGCGGTGATCCGCGTGCGGCCGGTGAGCGCCGCGGCGACAGCCGGGTCGTCCTCGAACCACGAGGACACGAAAGGATAGATGTTCGGCCAGGAGCCGCTGCTCGCCAGAAGCGGTGCGTCCCCCTCCGGCCCCAGCCAGCGGGTCGGCAGCGCCGCGCACAGCGAGTCCACCAGCGCGGGGATGTCCGCGTCCTGCGGCCGGAGCGTCGCGATGCCCGCGCTCTCCACCACATCCAGCAGCCCGAACGGCGGCAGTTCGCCGCTGGCGGCGTTGACGGCCAGCGCGTGGGCCATCACGGTCTCCGCATAGCCGATGCCGGAGGGCAGCAGGCCGACCTGCTCGGCCACCTGCGCCAGCAGGGATTCGGCGTCGCGCCTGGTGCCGCCGTGCTGCACCCAGGCGTCCCGGATCCCGTGCTCCGCCTTCACCAGAATCGCGGCGACGGCGTACCGCCGCCCCTCGCGCACGAGGATGAACAGCGACTGGGCGCCGGCCCCGTCGACGCCCGTGGCATATACGGTCTGCACCTTGGCCGGCGCCAGGGGTTCCACCGAGACTCCGCGGGAGCGGGCCGCGGCGATCACCGCATCGACCGCCGGGCGTTCCCCCTCGGGCAGCCAGGTCCGGGCCATGATCAGACGCCGCAGCATGGTGCCGGACACCTGGCCGCTGCGCACGGCATCGCCCAGCAAGGCGACCACGGCGGCACGGGTGTCCGCGGCGGACTCGAACAGCCAGGCCAGGACGGCTTCGCGCAGAATCTCCACATCCGGTGCGAAGGTGGCCACGGCGAACGGACCGCGCTGCGCCGACGGCACGGCGGCAATAAGATCCCGGAGCTGGGCGGCATAGATGAACACGTCGCCGGCCTCCGCGGCCAGTTCGGTCAGGTGCCCGATCAGGGCTTCCGGCCCCCCCGGAACCGACGCTTCCGGACCCGCCGCGTCGAGCCGTGCGGCGAGGTGGTGGTGCAGCGCGTCGCCGAGATCCAGCCGGGCGGCGGAGAACGCACCCGCCAGGCTGACCAGCGCCCGGGTGTCGAACGCTTCTTCCTGCGCAAGATCCAGCACGCCGGCGCGCAGGGTCGCGACACGGGCAATCGCATCGGGGTCCCCGTTCTCGGCATCGATCCCGATCGCCTCCAGCGCCGCGTTCACCATCAGCAGGATGGCATCCAGCACCGGGCCGTCCGGCGGCTCCCGCCGGGATTCCGTCGCGAACAGCTCGACCAGCGCATCGGCCAGCTCCGGCCGGGACTGGGCCACCGTCACGGCCATCGCCACCGACGATCCGGGACGCCCCCGCTTCAGCTCTCGGGCAACCTGCCGGGCAATCTCGATGAGGGGAACGGAGCGTGGCATTGCGGTGGTCTTCGCTTGTGCGCAGGAATGGATCGGATGCTAGGGCAGCGCGCCTGTGCCCGAAAGGGCTTCCGGCATTATTGCAAGATCAGGGACAATATGATCCGGAATCGCAATATTAAATCGCGCTGCGGCAACGACTATCTTCCGGTCAGACCAACCCGCACCGGGGAGAGCATCATGCACACCACCGCTTCCGGCCCGATCGTCGTCCGCCGCGCCGCGGACCGCGGACTCGCCGATTTCGGCTGGCTGGACAGCCGGCATTCCTTCTCGTTCGGCCACTATCATGATTCGCGGCACATGGGCTTCGGGGCGCTGCGGGTGATCAACGAGGACCGCGTGGCCCCCGGTGCCGGTTTCGACACCCATTCGCACCGGGATATGGAGATCATCTCCTACGTGCTGGACGGGGCGCTGGAACACCGGGACAACCTGGGCACCGGCTCGGTCATCCGCCCCGGCGACGTCCAGCGCATGAGCGCCGGCACCGGCATCGCCCACAGCGAGTTCAACCACGCGCCCGACGCGCCCGTGCACTTCCTGCAGATCTGGATCATCCCGGAGCGGCGCGGGCTGGAACCCGGCTACGAGCAGAAGACCTTCCCCGCCGCCGAACGGCGCGGCACCGCCCGCCTCGTCGCGTCGCGCGACGGCCGCGACGGCAGCCTGACCGTGCACGCGGACGCCGACCTCTACGCCTCCCTGCTGGCGCCCGGCGACACCGTCGCGCTCGACCTGCGGCCGGGCCGGCGCGCCTGGGTCCAGGTGGCCCGCGGTACGGTGACGCTGAACGGCGTGGACCTTGGTCCGGGAGACGGCGCCGCGGTGACCGGCACCGCCCGCCTGGACCTGACCGGCACCGGCGACGGCGGCGAAGTGCTGATCTTCGACCTCGCCTGATGCTCCGTCACGCCAGCGACAGCCGGCGGCCGCTGGCGCGCAACGCCTCGATCATGGCGGCCAGGTCGTCCTCTCCGGTGTCGGCGGGGACGACCAGGCAGATGGTCGCCACGCAGCGTCCGCCGACGTCGCGCACCGGCGCCGCCAGGCAGGTGGTGAAGCGGTCGACCAGCCCGGTGGTGCGGGCATAGCCGGCGGATTTGGCCCGCGCCACCTCGGCCACGAAGTCCTCCGGCGCCGTGACGCGGCCGTCGGGCAGGACGAAGTCGTCGGGCGGGATGAACGCCTTCACCTCCTCCAGCGCCAGATGGTCGACCAGCAGGCGGCCCGAGGCCGTCCACGGGATGGGTACCTTGACGCCCACGTCGGAGCTGATGCGGAAGGTGCGGCTGCCCGGCTCGTTCAGCACCACGGTGTATTTGTCACCCTCCAGCGTGCAGTACTGCGCCGTCTCGCCGGTCTGCTCCACCAGCCGCTTCACCTCGCCCCGCGCGGCACGGATACGGTCGCCGCCCTCCAGGTAGGCGCTGCCGTAGAAATGCATGGCCGGCCCGAAGAACACCGTCCCGTCGCCGTCGCGCGGTTCCAGCCAATGGGCGTCCACCAGCCGGTTGACGATCTCGTAGATGGTGGAACGCGGCGTGCCCGTGTCGCGGGCGATGTCGGCGATGCGCACCGGCCCGCGCCGCTGGTGCAGATAATCGAGAATGGCGATGACGCGGTCGATGCCGCGCGCCCGTCCGGTGGCCTGTTCGATGGTCAACGATTCCCCCTGTCCGCTGCCGGCATCGTTTTGGACTTGCCGCCATCCTTTGTCCAGTATACCGTTCTCTTGTCCGAGATACAAGAACACAGTCCGAAATATCGGACATTCCGATAGGCCCGGCACTGTGGCCGAGACGGACGGACCCAACAAACAGGGGGAGATCATGAACCTGATCAGCAGACGCGCGTTCTCCATCGCCGCCGTCGGGGCGGCGCTGACCATCGGCGCGGCGCCCGTCACCGGGCAGCCGGCCCGGGCGCAGGCTGCGCCCTCCGGCTCCGTCGTCACGGTGGCGACCATCGGCGAGCCGCCGACCCTCGACCCGGTCGGCGTGACCTCCGATCTGGTCAGCATCATCACCCAGCACATGTTCGAGACGCTCTACACCTTCGACGGGGAGTGGAAGCTGACGCCGCTGCTGGCCGCGGCGGCGCCGACGGTGTCGGACGACGGGCGGACCTACACGATCCCGCTGCGCACCGGCGTCACCTTCCACGATGGCAGCGCCATGACCGCGGCCGACGTGGTGGCGTCCCTGGAGCGCTGGACCAAGGTATCGCCGCGCGGCAAGACCACCGCGCCCATCGTGGACTCCATCACGGCGGCCGACGACGCCACCGTCGTCATCACCCTGAAGGAGCCGTTCGCGCCGCTGACCGCGCTGCTGGCCATGAACAACGGCGCCGCCGCCATCGTCCCGTCAGAGGTGGTCGACGGCGCCAACCCGCTGAAGGCGCTGGTCGGCAGCGGCCCCTACCGGCTGCTGGAGCACCGCCCCGACCAGTACATCCGCCTGGTCCGCTTCGACGCCTACGCCTCGCCCGAGGGGGAGCCCAACGGCTACGGCGGCCGGCGTGAGGCGAAGATCGGCGAGGTGCGCTTCGTGCCCGTGCCCAACGCCACCACCCGCGTGGAAGGCATGCTGGCCGGCCAGTACCAATTCGCCGACAGCCTGCCCACCGAGATGCTGGGCCGCCTGAAGCAGGGCGCCAACGTCGAGCCGATCATGGTGAAGCCCTTCGGCTTCCCGCTGATGATCATGAACTCCCGCACCCCGGTCACGGCCAACCAGACCGTGCGCCAGGCGGTGCTGGCCGCCCTGTCGCCGAACGAGATGATGCTGGCCGCCTTCGGCGACCCCGCGTTCTTCGCCCTGGAAGGCTCGATCTACGCCCCCGGCACGGCGTTCCACGACGCCGCCAGCGCGGCGGGCTACAATCAGCACGACCCGAAGAAGGCCGGCGATCTGCTGAAGCAGGCCGGTTACAAGGGCGAGCCGATCCGCATCCTCACCTCCACCCAGTATGACTTCCTCTACAAGATGAGCCTGGTGGCGCAGGCCCATCTGCAGCAGGCCGGCTTCAACGTCGACCTGCAGGTGCTGGACTGGGCGACGCTGGTGCAGCGCCGCGGCGACGAGAAGGCGTGGGACGCCTTCTTCACCTATCACACCTTCGTGCCCGAACCGTCGCTGATCACCTTCGTCAACCCCGCCTATCCGGGCTGGTGGGACACGCCGGAGAAGCGCGCCGCGCTGGCCGCCTTCAACACGGAGATGGATCCGAGTGCCCGCCGGGCCCGCTGGGCCGACCTGCAAACCCTGTTCTACACGCAGGTTCCCACCATCAAGGTCGGTGAGTTCTACAACCTCGCCGCCGCCGGCACCGCGCTGAAGGGATACACCCCCATGCCCTGGCCGTTCTTCTGGAACGCCGAACTGGCGAAGTGACGTCCGCCCGCGGGGGCGCCGGGCCGGGAACCCGGCGCCCCCGCCCGGCACACCGTGCCCATCCATCGGGAACCGTTCGCGATGCTCGTCTACGTCGTCCGCCGCATGGGCGGGATGCTGGCCGTGATGCTGATCGTCGCGGCCGTGGTCTTCGTGATCGCCCGCGTCGTGCCGGGTGACCCGGCCGCCGTCATGCTCGGCGCCGCCGCCACGCCGGAGGACATCGCGGCCCTGCGCGCCCGCCTCGGCCTGGATGAGCCGCTGGCCGTGCAGTTCGTGCTGTACCTGAAGCAGATCGTCACGCTGGACCTCGGCCATTCCATCTTCCTCGACCGTCCCGTGGCGCAGGCCCTGTGGGAACGGGCGGAGCTGACCACCTTCCTCACCCTGATGGCGGTGGGCATTGCCGTGCTGATCGGGGTGCCCGTGGGCATCGTCTCCGCCGTGGCGCGCGGGCGCGCCGTCGATCAGGTGGCGGTCGGGCTGGCCATGCTGGCCGCCAGCATCCCCAGCTTCTGGATCGGCCTGACGCTGATGAAGTACCTGGCGGTCGACCTGCCCTGGTTCCCGGTGTCCGGCTACGGGCCGCCCGACGCCACGCTGGGGGAGCGGCTGCACCACCTGGTGCTGCCGGCGGTGGCCCTGGGCATTCCCAACTCGGCCCTGATCCTGCGCTTCACCCGCACCAGCATGCTGGAGGTGCTGGGCGACGATTACGTCCGCACCGCCCGCGCCAAGGGGCTGCCGCAGCGGGTCGTGGTTCTGAAGCACGCCCTGCGCAACGCCATGATTCCGATCCTCACCGTCATCGGCCTGACCACCGCGGTGATGATCGCCGGCGCCATCGTCACCGAGACGGTGTTCAGCCTGCCCGGCGTGGGCAACCTGGTGGTCTCCGCCGTGCTGCGCCGCGACTACCCGGTGATCCAGGGGGCGCTTCTGGTGGTGTCCGGCCTCTACGTCCTGATCAACCTCGCCGTCGACCTGCTCTACGCCGCCGTCGACCCGCGCATCCGCTATTGAGGGAGGCCGTCATGGCAAGCCTGCCCGCCGCCGGCGCCCCGCCCGCCGCCACCGGTTCGGCGCCCGGTCCGGCCCCCCGACCGGCGGCCCCCCGCGGCCGGTCGCCGCTGGCGCTGCTGCTGCGCCGCCTGTTCCGCCGCCGCATGGTGCTGGTGGCGGCGGTCCTGCTGGCGGCGATCGTCGCCTGCGCCGTGGCGGCCCCGTGGATCACCCCCTACGACCCCATGAAGATGGCCATCCTCAACCGGTTGCAGGCGCCGGGGGCGGCCCACTGGTTCGGCACGGACGAGTTCGGGCGCGACGTGCTGGCGCGCGTCCTGCTGGGGGCGCAGCTTTCGCTGCTGGTGGGGGCGCTGGTGGTGGTGGTGGCCACCGTTCTGGGCACCGCGATCGGCCTGCTGGGCGGCTACGTCCGCCGGCTGGACGGGCTGTTCATGCGCTTCACCGACGCGTTGATGGCGTTCCCCGACATCCTGCTGGCCATCGCCTTCATGGCCGCGCTGGGACCGTCGCTGTTCAACGTGGTGCTGGCCCTGGGCATCGTCTACACGCCCCGCGTCGCCCGGGTGGTGCGCGCCGCCGTGCTGGTGCTGCGCGAATTGCCCTTCGTGGAAGCGGCCACGGCGCTCGGCGCCTCGACCCCGCGCATCGTGCTGGTGCACGTGCTGCCCAACCTGCTGTCGCCGATCATCGTCCAGGCCACATTCATCTTCGCCTACGCGATCCTGACCGAGGCGGCGCTGTCCTTCCTCGGCGTCGGCGTGCCGCCGACCACGCCGACCTGGGGCAACATGATCGCCGGCGCCCAGCAGTACGTCCGCCAGGCGGACTGGCTGATGCTGTTCCCCGGCATCGCCATCGTGCTGACGGTTCTGTCGCTCCAGGTGGTCGGCGACGGCCTGCGCGACGCCCTGGACCCCCGCCTGCAGAAGGTGACGTGATGAGCCATCCCCCCGTCCTGATCCGCGGGGCGCGGGTCGTCGACGGCACCGGCGCGCCGTGGTTCCGCGCCGACGTGCTGACCGCCGGTGATCGCATCGCCGCCGTGGGTCCGCGCCTGGACGCACCCGACGGCGCCACGGTGGCGGACGCCGCCGGGTGCTACCTCGCCCCCGGCTTCATCGACGCCCACGCCCACGACGATCTGGTCTTCCTGCGCCGGCCCGACCGGGCGGAGAAGGTGGCGCAGGGCGTCACCACCGTGGTGGTCGGCAACTGCTCCTTCGGGCTGTACCCCCGCGACCCCGCCGCACCGCCGCACCTGCGCGACCATTTCGCCGGCCTGCTGGGCACCGTGGCCGACGACGAGGTGTTCACCGACTTCCGCGCCTACAAGGCGGCCGTCGACGGTGGCGCCATCAACATGGTGTCCCTGGTCGGCCACGCCGCCCTGCGCCTGGCCGTCATGGGCTGGGAGCGGCGTGCCGCCACCGCGGCGGAGCGCGACGCCATGGCCGCCCTGCTGGCGGAGCAGTTGCGCCAGGGCGCACACGGCCTGTCCCTCGGCCTCGTCTACCCGCCCAGCGCCTGGGCCGACCGGGCGGAGCTGGTGCGGCTGGCCGAGGTGGTGGCGGAGCACGGCGCCCTCCTGGCCGCCCACATCCGTTCCTACGAAGGCGGGCTGACCGCCTCGGTGGAGGAGTTCCTGGACCTGCTGAAGGCGGGCGGGGCGGCGGGACTGCTGTCCCATCTCCAGGCCGCCGGGCGCCCCTATTGGGGCAGCCTGCCGCGCACGCTGGAACGGCTGGAGACGGCGCGGCGCGACGGCATCGACGTCAGCACCGACATGTACCCGTACCCCGCCGGCTCCTCGACCATCCTGCAGCTCCTGCCGCCCTCGGCCCAGGCCGGCGGCACCGACGCCCTGCTCGCCCGCCTCGCCGACGCCGGGGAGCGCACCGCCCTGCGCCGCGCCGTCGAGGACGGCGACGCCCCGAACGATCCCGGCTGGGAATCCAAGGTGCGGCTGATCGGTTGGGAGAACGTGCGCATCGGCGGCGTGTCGGAGCCGGCCCTGCGGGCCATGGAGGGGCTGTCCCTGGCCGAGATCGCCGCGGCGCGCGACGAGGCGCCGTTCGAGACGCTGGCCGGGCTGGTCATCGCCGACCGCGGCCGCACCAACATCGTGATGTTCCAGCTCGACGAAGGGGACCTGCGGGCGGTGCTGACGCACCCCCTGCACATGCTGGGCTCCGACGGGCTGCCGCGCGAGGGCGGGCGGCCGCACCCGCGCGCCTTCGGCAGCTTCCCGCGCTATCTCGCGTCCATGCGGCGCGAGTGCGGCGGCCCCGGCCCGGAGGAGGCGGTGCGCCACATGACCGCCGTGCCGGCCCAGCGCTTCGGTCTGGCCGACCGCGGCCTGGTGCGTCCGGGCATGGTCGCCGATCTCGTGCTGTTCGGCGACGACGTCGCCGACGGCGCCACCTTCGAGAACCCCACGCTGCCGCCCCGCGGCATCACCGACGTCCTGGTCTCCGGCGCCTTCGTGCTGCGCGCCGGGACCCCGACCGGCGCGCGCCCCGGGCGCGTGCTGACCCGCAACGGAAGAACGCAACAGTGAGAGACACCATGTCCAATCGCACGGCGATCTTCGCCGACAAGGGTGCGAAGCCGGCCGGCCAGTACAGCCACGCCATCGTCGCCAATGGCTTCGTCTTCGTGTCCGGCCAGGGGCCGCACCACCCGGAGACCGGCGAGAAGCCGGCCGACTTCGCCGGCGAGGTCCGCCAGACGCTGCGCAACCTGGAGATCATCCTGCAGGCGGCCGGCACCGACCTGTCCCGCGTCGTGAAGGTCAACGCCTATCTCACCGACCTCGCCCGCTTCCGCGAGTACAATGCGATCTACAGCGAGTTCTTCCCCGACCAGCCGCCGGCGCGCACCACCGTCGGCTGCCTGCTGAACGACATCCAGGTGGAGATCGACTGCATCGCCGTTCTTCCCGGCGCGGCGTAACCCGAGACGAGGGAGGCCATCACCATGCGCGTCGACGAGCTGGACACACCGGTTCCCGTCATCGACCTGGACCGGGTCGAGCACAACCTGGCGAAGATGCAGGCCTATTGCGACCTGCACGGGCTGAAGCTGCGGCCGCACATCAAGACCCACAAGCTGCCGGCGTTCGCGCGGCGCCAGCTTGAGCTGGGGGCGGTCGGCATCACCTGCCAGAAGATCGGCGAGGCGCGGGTGATGGCCGAGGCCGGCTGCGCCGACATCCTGTTGACCTACCCCGTCGTCGGAGCCACCAAGGTGGCGCCGCTGGCGGAGGTCGCCGCCCGGACGCGGCTGACGGTGGCGCTGGACAACGCCGTGGCCCTGGAGACGGTGGCCCGGGCGGCGCACCTGGCCGGCACGGAGATCGGCGTGCTGGTGGAGTTCGATTCCGGTGACGGCCGCTGCGGCGTGCAGTCGGCGGACGAGGCGCTGGAACTGGCCCGGCGCGCCCACGGCAACGGCCCGCTGGCCTTCCGCGGCTTCATGACCTATCCCCACGGTCCGCGGACGGCGCCGTTCCTGGCCGCCGCCCGCCCGCTGTTCGAGGCGGCCGGCATTCCGGTGGAGACGGTGTCGATCGGCGGCACGCCGGGTTGTTGGGACGCCCACCTGGTGGAGGGGGCGACCGAGCTGCGCGTCGGCACCTACATCTATCATGACCGCGCCACCGTCGGCGCCGGCGTGGCGGCGCCGGAGGACTGCGCCCTGCACGTCCACGCCACGGTGGTCAGCCGCCCGACCGCCACCCGCGCGGTGATCGACGCGGGGTCCAAGACGCTGTCGTCCGATAGGGTCGCCGCGGCGGTCGGCGAGGGGTACGGCCACATCCTCGAATACCCCGACGCCGTCATCACCCGCCTGAACGAAGAACACGGCGTCGTCGACCTGTCCGACTGCGACACCCGCCCCGCGATCGGGGAGCGCATCCGCATCCTGCCCAACCACGTCTGCGTCGTCAGCAACCTGCACGACGCGGTGGTGGTCGGCCGCAACGGCACGGTGGTGGACACCTGGCCGGTGGCGGCCCGCGGCTGCACCCGCTGACACCGGCGGAGGATGCCATGAACGCAATCCCTGACCGGGCGGCAGGAGCGGAGGCGATGCCCCCCGGCCTTACCCTGGACGTGCGCGATCTGCACACCCGCTTCGCCACCGACGACGGCGTGGCGCGGGCGGTGGAGGGCGTGTCCTTCCGCGTCGGGCGCGGCGAGACGCTGGCGGTGGTCGGCGAGTCCGGCAGCGGCAAGTCGGTCACCAGCCTGTCGGTCATGCGCCTGATCGCCGCCCCGGCCGGCCGCATCGCCGCCGGCACCATCCTGTTCCGCGGCCGCGACGGCGCGGTGCATGATCTGGCCGCCGCCGGGGAGCGGCTGATGCGCGGCATCCGCGGCAACGAGATCGGCATGATCTTCCAGGAGCCGATGACGTCGCTCAACCCTGTCTACCCCGTGGGGGAGCAGATCGCCGAGGTGCTGCGCCTGCACCGCGGGCTGGACCGCCATGCGGCGCGGGCCGGGGCGCTGGAGATGCTGGAGATGGTCGGCATTCCCGCCGCGGCGCGCCGGCTGGACGAGTACCCGCACCAGATGTCCGGCGGCATGCGCCAGCGGGTGATGATCGCCATCGCCCTGGCCTGCCGCCCCACCCTGCTGATCGCCGACGAGCCGACCACCGCCCTGGACGTGACCATCCAGGCGCAGATCCTCGACCTGATGCGCCAGCTCCAGGCCGGCACCGGCACGTCCATCCTGTTCATCACCCACAACCTCGGCGTGGTGGCGGAGATCGCCCACCGGGTCGCCGTCATGTACGCGGGCCGCATCGTCGAGGAGGGGGACGTGCGCACCCTCTTCAAGGCGCCGCGCCACCCCTATACGCGCGGCCTGCTGGCCTCGATGCCGCGCCTGGGGCAGGCGCACGGCGGGGCGCGGCTGGAGGCGATCCCCGGCAACGTGCCCGGCCCCTTCGGCCGGCCGGCGGGCTGCACCTTTGCCCCGCGCTGCGCCTACGCCGAACCCGCCTGCACCGCCGGCGAGCCGGTGCTGGAGACGGTCACAGCCACCCACGCCGTGCGCTGCCGCCGCTGGAGGGACCTGCCATGAGTGACGCGAACCGGCCGCTGCTGGAGGTCCGCAACCTGGTCAAGCACTTCCCCGTCAAGGGCGGGCTGCTGCAACGAACGGTCGGACAGGTGAAGGCCATCGACGACGTGTCGTTCGACGTCGGCCGCGGCGAGGTGCTGGGGCTGGTGGGCGAGTCCGGGTCGGGCAAGACGACGGTGGGGCGCACGATCCTGCGCCTGATCGAGCCGACCGGCGGCTCCATCCGCTTCGACGGGGTGGAGGTGACGGGCCTGTCCAAGTCCGCCCTGCGCGCCTGGCGCCGGCGCATGCAGATCGTCTTCCAGGACCCGTACGCCAGCCTGGACCCGCGCCAGCGGGTCGGCGCCATCGTCGGCGAGGCGCTGGTCATCCACGGCATCGGCACCCGCGCCGACCGGCGCGACCGGGTGGCGGCGCTGCTGGAGAAGGTCGGGCTGGGAGCCGACGCGCTGGACCGTTTCCCGCACGAGTTCTCCGGCGGCCAACGCCAGCGCATCGGCATCGCCCGCGCCCTGGCCGTGGAACCGGACTTCATCGTCGCCGACGAGCCGGTGTCGGCCCTGGACGTCTCCGTCCAGGCGCAGGTGGTCAACCTGATGCGCGACCTGCAACAGGAACTGGGCCTGGCGGTGCTGTTCATCGCCCACGACCTGGCGGTGGTGCGCTACGTCAGCGACCGCGTCGCCGTCATGTACCTGGGCCGGATCATGGAGCTGGCGCCCGCCGACCGGCTCTACGCCGACCCGCGCCATCCCTACACCCATGCCCTGCTCTCCGCGGCACCCGAGCCCGACCCGGATGCCCGGCGCGAGCGCATCCTGCTGGAGGGCGACGTGCCCAGCCCCATGGACCCGCCTTCGGGCTGCGTCTTCCGCACCCGCTGCCGGCACGCCCTGCCCGCCTGCGCCGAACCCGCCGCCCGCACCCCGCGCGAGGTGGCGCCGGGGCACGTCGTCGCCTGCATCCGCGACGACGTGGCGTAGAAGCCCGGCTCCCGCCGGAGGCGCCTGCCGTCAGAGGGGATTGCCCGCCGTCCGCACGGAATCTCCCGCGGCGCGGGCATTGGCCTGCAACATTGCCATTGATGTGGGTCGGTCGGACGGGTATCTCTTCGCCAACCAGGTGAAAGACGCTTCACGGAGATTGACCCGATGAATCCGGGCCGCACCGGCCATGTCCCCACAGGCCATGTCCCGGTCGCCGGTCGCCGCCCATGACCGCAGCCCTGCGCGACTCCCGTTGGCCCCGCGTGATCGTTTCAAACGGGTTCAACAAGTTCTTTCTCTCGGTTGCGGCCGCGCATGCGGCAGCGGATGGAATGTTGGCCTCGTTCCTGACCGGAGCCTACCCCACGGCCCCGGTGCGTCGGGCGGTCGATTGGACGGGGACTGCCGATCACCCCAAATGCGGGCGGTTGCTCCGGCGCGGCGATCCCCGGATTCCGGCGGAGCGCATCCGCGCCTTCCCCGTCAGCGAGGCCATCAGCATCCTTGCCTGGTGGATGGAACGTTCGGGTGTCGCCTTCGCCGACAGGGTCAACGTCGCGTCCTTCGAAGCCTACGGCCGCGCCGCGGCGAAGGCTGTGCTGGAAACGGGCGGACAGGCGCGGATCTATCATTACCGGGCCGGATTCGGGCAAAGTTCCGTCCCCGTCGCCAAGCGGATGGGCATGGTGGCGTTATGCGACCATTCCATCGCGCATCCGGCGCTGGTGGAGTATCTCGTACGGAACGAGGGGCGTTTCCCGCCTAAGGGCGAGGTTCCGCGGATGTCGCGATTCTGGACCTGCATCGCCCGCGACATCGGGCAGGCGGACCATGTCGTCGTGAACTCCGCCTTCGTCCGCAACACCATGCTGTCGCAGGGCTGGGCGGAAGACCGCGTCCACACGGTGTATCTCAGCGTCGAGGATCAGTACTTTACGACGCTGCCGGCCCGCAGCCCGGCACGCGGCCCAGACCTGCGGATCGCCTTCGCCGGTCTTGTGGAGCGCCGGAAGGGGGTGGACGTCCTCTTCGCCGCGCTGGAGTCGCTCGGCGATGTCGCCTGGAGACTGGACCTGGTGGGGCCGATCCCCGCGGAGATTGCCGGCCGTTACGCCACGTTCCTGCGCGACCCGCGCGTGACCTGCCACGGCATTCTGCCGCGCGATCGTCTGGCGGCGCTCCTCACCGAGGTGGAGGTGTTCGCCTTTCCATCCCTGTGCGAGGGCTCGGCCCGCGTGATCTTCGAAGCGCTTGCGGCGGGGTGCTTCGTCATCACCACCCCGAACAGCGGGTCGATCGTCGAGGACGGGATTCACGGCATCGTCGTACCACCGGGCGATCCGGAGGCGCTGGCCGCCGCCATCCGCAAGGCGGCGGACGACCGCGACGCCGTGGCAACCATCGGGGCGGACAACGCCGCGCTGGTCGGCAGGCGGTATCGGGAGCCCGATTACTGGCGAAACGTGCGGGACCTCTATTGCCGCATTGCCTGAGCTTTCCCCGGCGAGCGCCTCGGTTCCGGCACCCCGCCGACGCCGGGTGCGCCGGTTGCTCCTCCGGGGGTGTGCGCATCACACACCCCCGGAGGGAGGGCAATGGTTCGGGGCGCCTTACTGTGCGGTGCCCGTCCCGGTGCCGGAGCCGGTGCCGCCCGCGGCCGGCCGGCCGGCCGGCGCTTCGGCCAGCTGGCGGTCCCAATGCTGGTCGATCCGCTGGCCGAGGTCGCCCTGCGTCAATTGCCGCACGTCTGCGCTGTCAATGGCCGGGGCGTTCTCGAACGCCGTCTCCGCCACGTCGAGGATCAGCGTGTCGCTGTAGGGCGTCGGCGTCATGCGCAGGTCGCTCCAGCGCACGGGCACCAGATCCTGGCCGAAGCCGAGGAAGCCGCCGCGGCCGATCAGCACGTACTCGATGTTCCCCTGCGGACCCAGCACCACGTCGGCCACATCGCCGAGGTCCTCGTCGCGCATGTTGCGCACGTCGGAGCCGATGAGGGCGTCGATGTTCATCGGGCTTTCCAGTTGGTCCACCGGAATGGCCGCCGCCAGGTGCCGTTCACGCCAGGTGCGCATGGCAGCCTGATCCATCTCGCCGGACTCGAGCGCCGCGCGGAAGCGCTCGTGGGTGTCGCTGACGGCCGACACGATGGAGCGGCACCCGTCGCTGTAGCCCTCCATGGCCAGGATGTAGCCGGCACTCATCAGGGTGCGCATCTCGCCGCGCGGCGAAGCCATTGCGGCGGTCTCCGGCGCAGTACCGCCCGGCGCCGCGGCCCCGGGCGCCGTGGTACCCGGCGCGCCGGTCACCCCGTAGCCGGTGCCGCGGGTCCAGTAGCCGCCGGGTCCGGCCATGCCGTAGCCCGTGGTGGCGAGCTGCTGGTCAAGCTCGCGGAGCTGCTGAAGGCACTGCTGATCGGGTTGCGCCTGTCCGGTCTGGGTCTGCCCGGTCTGGGTCTGCCCGGTCTGGGCCTGCCCGGTCTGGGCCTGCCCGGTCTGGGCGGCCCCGGGAGCCGTCTGCTGCGCGACGGCCGCCGCCGGCACCATCAGCGCCAGGGCGGCGGCGCAACTCAGGAGCGTGAAACGCGTCATCGGAAGGTCTCCTCGTCGTTCATAAAAGGGCGGGGTATCAGCGGCCGGCCGTTTGCAGGGCCGCCACGGTCTGCCGGTCCAGGCGGCCGGTGGCGTCGATGCCGCGGTCCCGCTGGAAGCCGATCAGGGCGTCGCGGGTGTTCGGGCCCCAGATGCCATCGACGGCGAGGGAATGGCCTTCCGCGTTGAGTGCCTGCTGAAGGCTGCGCACGTCGGCACGGCTCAGTTCCGTGCCGGACACGCCGGTGGCGCCCGCCGTGGCACCGCCGTCGGTGCCGCCCGTCCAGTCGCCGACGGCTTCGTCGACCGGACGGTCCATCATCGAGCCGGCAGCCGCCCCTCCGGCCCCGCCGACCACGGCACCGACCGGGCCGCCGACGACGGCGCCGGCGGTCGCACCGCCGATACCGCCGGTGGCGGCGCGCCGTTCCATGGTCTGGCCGCAAGCGGCGAGCGACAGGATGAGGCCCGAGGCGAGGGCCGTCATGGTGATCGTTCGCATGGGACATCTCCCTTTTCTGTCCGGTGGCGTCGGGTTGCGCCGCGCATCGATGCCGGCCGCCGCTACAGACGGCGGCGCTGCGTGAACGCGACGATCAGGCTGACCACGAAGACGACCAGGAAGATCCAGAAAATCACCTGGGCGATGCCGGCTGCGGCCGAAGCAATGCCGCCGAAGCCGAACAGAGCCGCGATCAGCGCAATGACGAAAAACGCAAAAGCCCAATACAGCATAGGTCCCTCCTGACGATGGTTCGGGCCACCGCCGCGTCCGGACCGGCCGCCGAAGCGCTGCCGGCGGCGGCGTGGCCCGCATGCCGGTTCGGCCCGAGGGCTCTTTCCCCAACCGGCTCGCCCGGAAAAGGTTGCGCCGGTCGCCCGCAAACGCCGCCGGTTGCATCACGGCCAGCCATTCACATCCCGTTGCACCGCAGCCGCACCATCCGCCCCGCGGGCGCACCGGCCGGGAACCGGTCGGCGGAAGGCACCGTTGCAACAGGGGAACGCGATCGCCGACACGCAACCCAGCGGGACTCCCATGAGCAGCGCCGACGGCGACCTTCACGAGAAGACGGTCCGCCTTGCGGGGGGACTGCGCCTTCACGTCGACACCTCCGGGCCCGCGGACGGCCCGCTCACCGTCCTCCTGCACGGCTTTCCGGAATCCCGGTATGGCTGGCACCGCCAGATCGGCCCGCTGGCCGCGGCGGGATTGCGCGTGCTGGCGCCGGACCAGCGGGGCTACGGGCAGAGCGGCAAGCCGGGGAACCTGCGCGCCTACACGGTGGACCGGCTGGCCGACGACGTGCTGGCGCTGGCCGATGCGGCGGGCCGCCGGCGGCTGCGGGTGGTCGGACACGACTGGGGCGGGGTGGTGGCGTGGTGGCTTGCCCTGCGCGATCCGGACCGGGTGGAGCGCTGCGCCATCCTCAACGCCCCCCACCCGGCGACGGCGGCGCGGTACGCGCTGCGTCATCCCGGCCAGATGCTGCGCAGCGCCTATGTCGCGGCCTTCCAGCTTCCCGTCATCCCCGAACGCCTGGTCCGTCGCCTCGGCGGGCCGATGATGACCGCCACCAGCCGCCGCGGAACCTTCTCCGCCGCCGACCTGGAGCGGTACCGCGCGGCGTGGGATCGGCCCGGCGCCATGACGGGGATGCTCGCCTGGTACCGCGCCCTGCGCTTCGGCCGGCGCGCTCCGGGGCGGCGGGTGCGCGTGCCGGTCCTCCTGCTGTGGGGGGAGCGGGATCCGTTCCTGCAACCGGGGCTGGCGCGGGCCGCCGCCGCCCTGTGCGACGACATCCGGGTGGAGCGCTTTCCCGACGCCGGCCACTGGCTGCAGCACGAGGAAGCGGAGCGGGTCAACCGCCTGCTGATCGACTTTCTGCGGTGAGAACCGGCACCGCAGGGCACATGGAATGTAAGAAGGGGGTTGGCATGGGCTGGAAAAGGGGGCTGGGCATCACGGCGGTGGTCGTCGTGGCGGGCGTGGCGGCGGTCGCGGCGTTCGGGCGCTTCGAGTACGCCCCGATGCCGGTCCAATCGGCCCTGGTGAATCCGGAGCGCCGCCCGGACACCGTCGCCTACGACGTGCTGGGCCGCTCGGTCGGCCACGCCGAGGCCGAGCGCCTGATGGCGACCGGGGAGGGCCGCGCCTTCCTGTCGCCGGCCAACGGCGCCATCCGCGTGGACGAGGACTTCCTGGCCCTGGGGCGGGAGGCGTTCTACCGCGAAACCTTCGGCAACGAGGTGTGGGCCACCGACGTTCTGGGCATCATCGACGGTGCCATGACGCCGCTGTCGGTGGTCCGCGGGGTGCTGGCCACCGGCGGCGCCGGCACGAGCGACCTGAAGATCCGCCTGGCCAAGCCGCTGCGGCTGGGCGACCGGGTGCTGGAGGCGGGCACGGAGGTGTCCACCGGACTCGACATTCCCCGCGGCGGCCTGTTCCCGCTGGGCATCAAGGTGATCTACGACCGCGGCGCGCTCCGCGTCGGCATCACGTGCGCCGCCTGCCATTCCACGGTGGACCCCGACAGCGGGCGGGTCATCGAGGGTGCGCCCAACGCCGACATCCGCATCGGCCTGATGCTGGCCATGGCCTCCAACTCGGCCAGCTACTTCACCCACACCGACGTGCACCCCGACCGGGTGCCCGATCCGGAGGAGTTCGAGGCGGCGGTGAACGCCGTGTTCGCGGCCTGGCCGCCGGGCAACTTCGATCCCACCGTCGATCTGGTGGCCAACCCGACCAACATCCCCGACAGCTTCACCGCCTACGATCATCCCTTCGGCTGGACCGGCTTCGCCGCCATCGGCCCGTTCCGCGGACTGAACGTGCTGAACAACAACGTCCACGCCCTGAACACCGATTCCACCGCCCAGGCCGACCACGCCCCCATCCTGTTCGGCATGGACCGTGAACGGTACATCGCCACGATTCTGCGCAACGCGCCGGGTGCCGATTTCCGCTACGACCCCGCCGACGGGCGCCTGCCGTCGGAGGTGCTGGCGGCCGCCGACCCGAACCCCGGGACGCCCGGCATCATCCGGATGGTGCCCATGCCCGGCTACCCCGCCGCCGACTACCTGACCAGCGACGGGCTGATCGTCAGCGTCCCCGGATACCCGGCCTGGCACCACATCAGCGCCATCTCCGCCTTCCAGGACTCGCTGCTGCCGCCGCAGCAGGTCGCCGCCTCCGCCGCAACGGTCGCCGAGGGGCGGCAGGTGTTCGAGGCGGCGGGCTGCGCGTCCTGCCACGACGGCCCCGGCTACACCAACCACCGGGTGCTGCCGGCCGCCGAGGTGGGCGCCGACCCGTCCCGCGCCGCCGCCCTGTCCGACACCGAAAAAGCGCTGGCGCCGCCGCGCCTTTACGCCACCGACACGCCCGTGCCGCTGCCGCCGCAGCCGCACACCATCCCCATCGAACCGGAGGGGGACGCGCTGGAGCAGCTCCGCCTCGGCTGGGCCCATGGCGACACCGAGGGTGGCTACAAGGTCAAGGGGCTGGTCGGCCTCGCCTGGTCCGCCCCCTACCTGCACGAGGGCGGCGTCGCCGTGGGCCCGGACCCGGAGCGGCACCTCGGCCTGCCCGGCACGCTGCTGGCCGGCGTGCCGGTCCACCCCGGCAACAGCCTGCGCGCCCTGGTCGACCGGTCGCTGCGCGCCCGCGTCGTCGCCGCCAACCGGGCCGAGCCGAGCCTGGCGGCGGTCAGCACGCAGGGCGCCGGCCATGGCCACTGGGTGGACGAGGAGGCCGGCTTTTCCCTGGCCCAACAGGACGCCCTGATCGCCTACCTGCTGTCGCTGACCCGTCCGGACGAAACCGAGGGAGAGGACGCGCCGCAGGCCTCGACCGCGCCGTAACCGCACCGGGCGGAGCACCGGACGCCGACGGCTGTTGCGGAGGCAGAGAGGACAAACGGCAACGGAGCACGGGGCATGGCGGATCGCAGGGACCGGACGACGGCGGGGAAGGCTCTGGCCGCGCTGGGATGCGCGGTGATGATGGCGGCCGGAACGGCAGCGGCCACTGAGCGGTTGGCCACTGAAGGGCCGGCCAATGAATGGTCGTCCGTGCCCGGCCCGGCGCCGGGGCCGGCGCGGGTGTTCGGCGCCCATTCCGCGGGCTGCATCGCCGGGGCGGAGCCGCTGCCCCCCGACGGCGAGGGCTATCAGGCCGTGGACCTGGACCGGCGGCGTTACTACGGCCACCCCGAGCTGGTCACCTTCGTGCGCGACCTGGGCCGCGCCGCCGCGGCCATGGGCATGGGAACCCTGCTGGTCGGTGACATGGCGCAGCCCCGCGGCGGTCCCATGGCGAGCGGCCACGTCAGCCACCAGACCGGCCTGGACGTGGACATCTGGTTCCGCGTGGAGGCGGAGCGGCTGCCCCTGCCCGCCCGCGAAGGGCTGGAGCAGCCGCCGGTCGTCGATCCCGCGACCGGGCGCCCCGATCCCGCCCTGTGGACCCTCGGCCATGCGGAGATGGTGCGGTGGACCGCGTCCGACCCGCGGGTGGCGCGGGTCTTCGTCGGTCCCGCGCTGAAGCGCGACCTGTGCGAGCGGCCGTGGGCCGACCGGTCCTGGCTGCGCCGGGTGCGGCCGTGGCCGGGGCACGACGATCACATGCATGTGCGCCTGGCCTGCCCCGCCGGCGAGGCCGCCTGCGTCTCGCAACCGCCGCCGCCGCCCGGCGACGGCTGCGGCGCCGCTCTCGACCCGTGGTTCGGCCCGGCGCCGCCCGCCGTGGCGACCCGGCCGGCGGCACCGCGCCACCCGCAATGCCGCGCCGTCCTGACCGCCGATACCGCGGCGGCCGCCAACAATGGAGTCCTGCCATGACCGCGCCGATCCGACCGCACCTCGCCGCCGCCCTCCTCCTGACCGCCTGGACCCTGCCCGCCGCCGCGGACGTGCACGACATCGGCGCCTTCACCTTCGAGAACGGCGAGTCCATCGAGTCCATGGCCGTGGGCTACGACGCTTACGGCACCCTGAACGAGGCGGGCGACAACGCCATCCTCGTCACCCATGGCACCAGCGGCGGCCGCGACAGCTACGCCGCGTACATCGGCCCCGGCCGCGCCTTCGACACCGACCGCTATTACGTGGTGGCAGTGGACGCCATCGGCGGCGGCGACTCGTCTAAGCCGTCGGACGACCGGGGCACCGGCTTCCCCCGCTACACCCAGCGCGATCTGGTCCACGCCCAGCATGCGCTGCTGACCGGCCTGGGGGTCAACCGCCTGGTCTCGGTCGGCGGGGCGTCCATGGGAGCCTTCCAGGCCCTGGAATGGGGGCTGCAATACCCGGACTTCGTCGATTCCCTGCTGGTGATCGCCGGCGCGCCGCTGTCCGACCGGCTCTACGGCGGCATCGTCGACACCATGGTGGAGGCCATGCAGCTCGACCCCGCCTGGAACGGCGGGGATTACGAGACGAACCCCACCGACGGTTTGCAGGTGGCGGGAATGGTGTTCCAGCCCTGGCTCTACAGCGACGCCCACCTGAACGGCGTGACGGACGACGACTCCTTCGCGTGGCTGCTGCGCTCCATGGGGCGCGGCTGGGCCGAGAGCTGGGACGCCACCGACTGGATGTACCGCTACCGCGCGGCGCAGAGCCACGACGTCTCGGCCGGAAGCGGCACCGTCGAGGAGGCGCTGGGCCGCATCCGCGCCCGCACGCTGATCGTCCACGTCACCAGCGACCGCCTGTTCCCGGAGCATCACGCCCGCACCATGGACGAGGCCATTCCCGACAGCCGGGTCGTGTACATCGAGTCCGACCGCGGCCACATGGCCTGCTGCCAGTCCAACGCCGACCTGCCGGAGTACGCACAGCTTACCGACCACATCCGCGACTTCCTGGCGGAGGCGGACGCTCCGGCGACGGGATCGGCGGACTGATCGAGGATGGAAGGGAGTCACCGGCCATGGCTGACGGCGAACCGCAGGACGAGCCACGATCCCTGGAAGACGTTCTGATCCGCGTGCGCGACACCGAGGCCGGTGACCCCGTGAGCGTGGCTGACATCGCCGATTCCATCGGCCGCCGCTCCTTCGGGCCCCTGCTGCTGGTCCCCGGCGTGATCATGCTGTCGCCGCTGAGCGGCATTCCCACCTTTCCCACCCTGTGCGCGACGCTGGTGCTGCTGGTGGCGGGCCAGATGCTGCTGGGGCGGCAGCGCCTGTGGCTGCCGCGGCTGGTGGCGGCGCGCTCGGTCGACCGGGACAGGCTGAAACGGGCCATGGGGTTCCTGCTGCCGGCGGCCCGCGTCGCCGACCGGCTCTTCCGGCCGCGGCTGACCGCCCTGGTGCAGGGCCGCACGGCGCTGATCGTGCCGGCGCTGTGCGTCCTGCTGGCCCTGACGGTGCCGTTCCTGGAGGTGCTGCCCTTCCTCGCCTCGGTCATCGGGGCGGCGGTCACCCTGCTGGCCCTCGCCCTGGTGGCCCGCGACGGGCTGCTGGTCGTCCTGGCCCTGCTGCTGACCGGCGGGGCGCTGGCCTTCGGCGTGAGCTGGTGGGGGTGAACCCCGCCGGCTATTCCGCCGCCGCCGGGACCGTCCCCGCGTCGGGCGCGGCGCGGCGCTCGCGGCTCAGCAGGGTGTAGACGGCGGGCACCACGAACAGGGTGAGCAGGGTGCCCAGCGTCATGCCGCCGACGATCACCCAGCCGATCTGCTGCCGGCTTTCCGCCCCGGCGCCGGTGGCCAGCGCCAGCGGCACGGCGCCCAGCACCATGGCGCCGGTGGTCATCAGGATCGGGCGCAGGCGCAGCACCGCCGATTCCACCACCGCCTCGCGCAGGGCGAGCCCGCGTTCGCGGAGCTGGTTGGCGAACTCCACGATCAGGATGCCGTGCTTGGTGATCAGGCCGACCAGAGTCACCAGACCGATCTGGCTGTAGACGTTCAGCGTGCCGCCGGTCAGCCACAGGGCCAGCAGCGCACCGGCCATGGACAGCGGCACCGTGAACATGATGATCAAAGGGTCGACGAAGCTCTCGAACTGGGCCGCCAGCACCAGGTAGATGAACAGGAGGGCCAGCACGAAGATGAAGACGAGGCTGGAGCCCGCCTCGCGGAACTCCCGGCTCTGCCCGGCGTAGTCGGTGCGCACCGAGGCGGGCAGAACCTCTTCCGCGGCGCGGTCCAGGAAGGCCAGTGCCTCGCCCTGGGACACGCCGGGCGCGAGATTGGCGGTGAGGGTGGCGGAGCGAAGCTGGTTGAAGCGCATCAGCTCCTTGGGTGCCACCGTCTCCTCCACCGTGGCGAGGTTGGAAAGCTGGATCATCTCCCCGCCCGCCCCGCGCACGTAGATGCGGCTGAGGTCGCGCGGGGTGGAGCGGTCGCTCTCGGTCAGGCGGACGATGACGTCGTACTGCTCGCCGTCCCGCTCGAAGCGGGTGACCTGCCGGCCGCCCAGCAGGGTTTCCAGCGTACGCCCCACCGCCGCCACCTGGATGCCGGCGTCCGCCACCTTGTCGCGGTTCATGGACACCTCGATCTGCGGCTTGTTCAGCTTCAGGTCGCTGTCCACGTTGACCAGGCCGGGGAAGTCGCGGATGCGCTCCAGCATGCGCTCCACGTACTCCTCCAGGTCGGCGTAGGTGCCGGAGGTCTGGATGACGTACTCGATGGGGCGCGAGGACGCCCGCTGACCGAAGGAGGGCGGGTTGACGGGGAAGATGGTCATCCCCGCGATGCGGGCGAGCTGCGGTTGCAGGGCGGCCACGATCTCCTGCTGGCTGCGCTCGCGCTCGTCCCAGTCCTTCAGGCGGGCGAAGGCGATGTTGCGCGTCACCTCCGGCCAGCCGCCGACCACGATGTGGCTTTCGATCTCCGGCACCCCCCGCAGCACCTCCTCCAACTGGCGGGAATAGCGGAAGGTGTAGTCGATGGTGGCGCCCTCCGGCCCGGTGCCGAAGGCGCGCACGACGCCGCGGTCCTCCACCGGCGACAGCTCCGACTTCAGCATGGTCAGCAGCAGGCCGCCGCCGCCGGCCACACCCAGCGCCACCAGCACGATCAGCGGCCGCACCCGCAGGCTCGCGCGCAGCGCCGCGCGGTAGCCGCCGGCCATCCCGTCGAACATCCGCTCCAGCGCGTTGTAGACGCGCCCGTGGCGCTCGTGCGGCTTCAGCAGCTTGGAGCACATCATCGGCGTCAGCGTCAGCGCCACGATGCCCGACACCAGCACCGCGCCGGCGAGGGTCAGCGCGAACTCCAGGAACAGGCGCCCGACGCGGCCGGAGGCGAAGGCGACCGGGGCGTACACCGCCACCAGCGTCAGCGTCATGGCCACCACGGCGAAGCCGATCTCGCGCGTGCCGTCGATGGCGGCGGTGAAGGGGCTCTTGCCCCTCTCGACGTGGCGGTGGACGTTCTCCAGCACGACGATGGCGTCATCCACCACCAGCCCGATGGCCAGCACCATGGCCAGCAGGGTCAGCGTGTTGATGGAGAATCCCAGCGCGTACATCAGCGCGAACGCGGTGATCAGCGACACCGGGATGGTCACCACGGGGATGATCGACGCGCGCACCGTGCGCAAGAAGAACAGCACCACCAGAACCACCAGCACCACCGCCTCGCCGATGGTGTGGAACACCGCCTTGATGGAGCGGTCGATGAAGACGGAGGAGTCGTAGGAGATCTCGGCGCTCATCCCCTCCGGAAGGTCGTCCAGCAGGATGGGCAGTTCGCCGCGCACGGCGGTGGAGACGTCCAGCGGGTTGGCGGTGGCCTGCTTGACGATCCCGATGGATATGGCGTTGCGCCCGTTGGACCGGCTGATGCGGCGCTCGTCCGCCGCCCCCAGCTCCACCGACGCCACCTCGCGCAGGCGCACCATCACGCCGTCGCCCTGCTTGACGACGATGCCCTCGAACTGCCCGGGCGTGGTCAGGCCGGTGCGGGACAGCACGGTGAACTCGCGGTCGATGCTCTCGATGCGGCCGGACGGGATCTCCACGTTCTGCCCACGCAGGGCGTTCTCCACCTCCTGAATGGTCAGGCCGTAAGCGGCCAGCCGGGCGCGGTCCACCCACACGCGCATGGCGTAGCGCCGCTCGCCGAAGATGGTGACGTCGGCCACCCCCGGCAGGTTCTTGAAGCGATCGACGACGAAGCGGTCGAGATAGTCGGTGATCTCCAGCGGCGACATGCGGTCGCTGGTGAAGGGCATGAACAGGATGGGCTGGGCGTCGGCCTCCACCTTGGCGACGGTCGGCTCCTCGATCTCCGCCGGCAGGCGGCGGCGCACGCGGCTGACGCGGTCGCGCACATCGCTGGCCGCCACGTCGGGATCGACGGTGCGCCGGAAGGTGATGGTGATGCGGCTCGACTCCGGCCGGCTGGTCGAGGTCAGCGTGTCGATACCCTCGATGCCGGCGATGGAGCCCTCCAGCACCTGGGTGACCTGGCTCTCGATGATCTCGGCGCTGGCGCCGGGATAGGTGGTGGTGACCGACACCACGGGGTCGTCGATGCTGGGATACTCGCGCACCGACAGGCGCTGGAAGCTGACCACCCCGACCAGCACCATGACGAGGCTGATCACCGTCGCGAAGACCGGACGGCGCACGCAGGTTTCGGCGATCTTCATGGGGTCAGCCTTCCGGGGGCGGCGTCACGGGGTCCACGGCGCTGCCCTCGCGCAGGCGCTGGTGGCCGGCGGTGACCACCACCTCGCCGGCGGCAAGGCCCTCGACCACCTCCACCTCGCCGCCCTGGCGCTGGCCCAGCACCACGGGCACGCGGGTCGCCCGCCCGTCGGCGACGCGGAACACCACGCGCCGGTTGCCTTCCGGCACCACGGCCGCCTCGGGCACCAGCACGGCGTCGCTGCGCTGCGCCGCGGCGATGGAGACGCGCACGAACAGACCCGGCCGCAGCACCAGCTCCGGATTGGGGATCAGCGCGCGCACGCGCAGCGCCCGCCCGTTGACGTCGAGCTGCGGCGATATGGCGGAAACGGTGCCGGGGAACCGCCGACCGGCCAGGGCGTCGGCGGCCACCTCCACCGACTGGCCGACGCGCAGAGCCGTCAGGAACGTCTCGGGCACCCGGAAATCAGCCTTCAGCGGGTTCATGGTCTGGACCGACACCAGCGCCTGGCCGCGGCTGACGAAGCCGCCGACGCTGACCGACCGCAGACCGAGGATGCCGTCGAAGGGCGCCCGGATGACCGTCTTCTGCAAGCGCGCATCGGCCAGCGCCACCGACGCCCGCGCCGACTGCAACGCCGCCCACGCCTCGTCGCGCGTCCGCTGGGTGCCGGTGCGCTGGCGCAGCAGGGTGTCGGCGCGCTCGAAGTTCGCTTCGGCGAGGGTGAGCTGGGCCCTGGCCTGGGCCAGTTCGGCGCGCAGGATCACGTCGTCCAGGCGGACCAGCGTTTGCCCCTGCGCGACCGGCTGCCCCTCATCGAACAGGATCTCGGCGATGATGCCGTCGACCTCGGGGGCGAGCACGACGGAATCGGGGGATTCCAGGGTGCCGATGGCGTCGATGTCGACCGTGACCGTGCCCGACCGCACCGTCGCGATCTCCACCGCCACCCGCGGCGGCGCCTTGGCCGCCGTCGCGGCCGTCTTCGGCTGCGGCTCGGCGTGCACGCCGGCGAACTGCCAATAGCCCACCGCGCCCGCCGCGACCAGCGCCGCGACGGCCATGGGCAGCATGCGTCCTCGTCTCATGGTCCCGCCGTGTTCCCCGTGTCCCGTCGGCTGCCGGACTGCACCGTCCGGTTCACCGGCGTCAGCATGACCACGGGCGACCGTTCGTGCAACCATGAACGCCCCGGCCAACGGGAATGTGATCGGCCGGGATACGGTGTCCGGGCCGCGCCGTCAGGCCGGCCGCGGCGGGTCGTCCGCCCCGGTTTCCTCCTCCGGCGGGGCATCGGCGGCGGCGACCGCCGTGTCGGTCTCCGGCTCCTCCTCCCGCAGGTGGCGGAACAGGGCCTCCACCACCTTCTTCGCGTCGTCGGTCGGGCGGAGCGCGCCATAGCCGGGGGCGTTGCAGTCCCAGTCGTAATCGACCAGGGGCTTGTGGCCGGTGATGGCGGGGTCGCTCGCCCAGGCCCGGCGCAGGGCGGCCAGGCGCAGGGCCTTGGGCACGCCCTTCTTCAGGAACACGGTGTAGTCGCTGTCAGCACCCAGCGTGTCCGGGGACGGCAGGGTGGCGGGATCGACCGCCTCCTCCGCTTCGCCCTCTCCGTCGCCGTTACCGTCGCCGTCCGTCGCCATCGCATCGGCGTCGGGCGGCGGTGCGGTGCGGGCGGCCTGCTTGCGCCGCGACCAGCGGGCGAGGAAGCCGTCGTCGTCGGTCATGGTCCGTCCTCGCGCGTGTGGAGCCGGCCGGCCGGCCGGCGGGGGGCCAGGATCTCGGGATCGGCGGCGTCGCGGGTGCGCCGCCACGGCGTCCGCTCCACATGGTGCCGGGCGACGAACCCGGCCAGCCAGACGCGCACCGCCTCGGGCATGGGAACGGCGTCCAGCAGGTCGTCGCCGGCGTCGGCGTGGGCGTGCGCCTCCGCCGGATCGACGGTGGCCAGCAGCAGACGCGGGCCGTACGGCCCGCCGCGCGGCCGCAGCACCACGTAGACGGCGGGGTTCGGCCCTTCCAGATTGTGCTTGTACAGCGCGGTGTCGCCGGCGTACGCGACCAGCTCGACCGTCCCGGCGAAGAAGCGGGTCACGCCCTCGTCGTGGAACAGGACGCTCCACGGTTCCGTCGGCCGGCGGCCGGGCAGCACCGCCGCGGTGCGCCACAGGTGGTCCTGCCAGCGGTTGCGGGCCGGCCGCCGTTCCACCACCACGCCGACGGGCAGACGCTCCGCCATCACGCCGCCTCCGCGCCGGCGGGCAACCGGGTGGTGCGCCGGGCGGCACGGTGGCGGGCAAGAGGCGCAAACCCCTCCTCCTCCCACCGGCTCATCCAGTGCAGCAGGTGGCGGGCGAAGCGTTCCACCAGATCGGCGTCGCTCACCGCGTCGAAGCCCTCTTCCATCAGAGCGGTGCGGTCGGGAGCCTCGCCCGGCTCCCCCGCCTCGCCGTCCATGGTCCGCCGCACGCGCACGCCGGCCACCAGCCAGTCGGGAACCGCGTCTCCCCGCGCGCCCGGCGGCCAGGCCAGGGACACGCCGCCGATGGCGGCGCCGTCCACCGCCAGCCCGGCCGATCCGTGCAGCGTCACCGGCTTGTGCGGCGGGGCCACCGCTGCCAGCGCGTCGGCCATGGCGAGCCGCACCGCCACCCTCGCGCGGATGGCCCGCCGCAGCGCCATGTCGGGCTCCAGCACCACGGCGATCTCCAGCGCGTCGGGCGTCCCGCGCCAGCGCAGGCGGCCGGCCCCGGCCCCCGCCGCGGCGTCGGCCAGGGCGTGATCGAAGGCGCGGCCGGCGGCGCAAATCGCCGCGTCGAAGACGGGCGGCAGCAGCGGCGCTTCGGCAAGACGCGGGTGCGCGGTCATGACGGCGGCCTATTCGATGTAGTTCTCCGGGAACAGGTGTTCGGGGTTGCCGGTCGGCGACGGCTCCATCTCGGTCTCCGGCTCGCTGGCGTAGGCGTTGGGGCGCGGGGTGGGCCGGCCATCCAGCCCCGGCGGCGCCCGGCGCACCAGGCTCAGCGCCTCGTAGAGGGCGAGGTCCGCCTGCGCGCTCCCCGTCGGCTCGGGCGAGCGGGTGCCCTGGCGCGTCGGCTCGGGCATCTGGCTGTCCTCGACCTCGGGCGAGGTCAGGCCGCGCTGCTCCGCCTCCTGCGGGTTGCCGTTGCGCGGGGCGTCCTCGCCGGAATGCCAGCTCTCCACACCCGCCGGCCAGTCCGGTCCGGTGTCGCGCGGTGCGGCGTCCTGCGCCAGGGCGGCGGGGGCCAGGGGAAGCGCAACCAGGGCGACGGCCAGGGCATACGGCAGGAAACGGCGCACGGACGGCCTCCGGAAACGGGGGTACGGACACCGGCTTCAACACCGGCGACGGCGGTTCGTTTCCCGGCATGCCCTGCAAAAAGGCACCCCCACCCCGAAGCCTGCAACGTTCCACGGCCACGCTTGTTGTTCCCGGCAGAAGGGCCGCCGCCGCGACGCGGAAACGGCGCCCCGGCAACGGGAGGAGACGGCGCCATGGCCGTGGCACCGGACGAGACGGCCGCGGAGGCGGCGGACCACGTCGAGCGGGAACGGGCGCAGGCGTACCGGCTGCTGGCGGCGCTGCTGGCGCGGCCGCCCGATGGCGGCCTGCTGGACCGGCTGGCCACGCTGCACGGCGACGGCAGCCCCTTCGGCACGGCCCTGGGCGCCCTGGGGGGCGCTGCCGCCGCGACGGCCCCGGCGGCGGCGGAGCGGGAGTTCAACCGGCTGTTCATCGGCGTCGACCGGGGCGAACTGGTGCCCTACGCCTCCTATTACCGCACCGGATTCCTTCAGGACCGGCCGCTGATCCGCCTGCGCGCCGACCTGGACCGCCTGGGCATCGCACGCGCCGCCGGGGTGCCGGAACCGGAGGACCACGTGGCCGCCCTGGCGGAGACCATGGCCGGCCTGATCGACGGCGGCTTCGGCGCGCCGGCCCCGCTCGACCGGCAATTCCGCTTCTTCGACGACCACATCGCCCCGTGGGGCGCGCGCTTCTTCGCGGACCTGGAGCGGGCGCCGTCGGCCGTCTTCTACCGGCCGGTGGGCACGCTGGGCCGCCTGTTCCTGGAGATCGAGGCCGGCGCCTTCGCCCCCGGCGCCGCGTGAGAGAGGGAGACCGGGCCATGAACCGCAACGACGACAGCACGCCGGACCGCGCAAAGGCCGGCGGACCGGCACGGCGGGACCTCCTGAAGGGTGCCGGGCTGGCCGGGATCGGGGCGGCGACGCTCGCCGCCCTGCCCGGCGAGGCCGACGCCTACCAGCCGCCCGCCGACCAGGTGGCCACCCGCTACCGCAAGAGCGAGCACGTCAAGCGCTTCTATTTCCTGAACCGCCTGTAGAGGACCGACCGCCGATGCTGACGAAACGACGGCCGAAGACGCCGGGCACGCCCCTGTCCGACGCGCTGCGTTCCGTGGACGCCGGCGGCCCCGGCCGCCGCGCCTTCCTCAAGGCGGCGGGCGTCACCGCCGGCGGCCTGGCGGGGCTCGGCGCGCTGGGCGGCGGCATGATGCGCAAGGCCGGGGCCGACTCCATGATGCCCGGCGTCGAACGGGTGCTGCGCAAGAACGTCTGCACCCATTGCTCGGTCGGCTGCACCGTGGTGGCCGAGGTGCAGAACGGCGTCTGGGTGCAGCAGGAGCCGGGATGGGACAGCCCCATCAGCCAGGGCACCCACTGCGCCAAGGGCGCTTCGGTGCGCGAGCTGGTGAAGGGCGAGCGGCGGGTGAAATACCCGCTGAAGCTGGTGGACGGCGAGTGGACGCGGGTGTCGTGGGAGCAGGCGATCGACGAGATCGGCGCCCGGCTGCTGGCCATCCGCGACACCTACGGCCCCGACAGCGTGTTCTGGCTGGGCTCGGCCAAGTTCTCCAACGAAGGCGCCTACCTGCTGCGCAAGTTCGCCGCCTTCTGGGGCACCAACAACGTCGACCACCAGGCGCGCATCTGCCACTCGACCACCGTCGCGGGCGTGGCCAACACCTGGGGCTACGGCGCGATGACCAACAGCTACAACGACATCCAGCACTCCCGGTGCCTGGTCATCATCGGCGGCAACCCGGCGGAGGCGCACCCCGTGGCCATGCAGCACATGCTGCGCGCCAAGGAGCGCAACCGCGCGCCGTGGATCGTCATCGACCCGCGCTTCACCCGCACCGCCGCCCACGCCACCGAGTACGTCCGCATCCGTCCCGGCACCGACATCCCGGTGGTCTGGGGCCTGCTCTGGCACATCTTCCAGAACGGCTGGGAGGACAAGGACTACATCGCGCGGCGCGTCTACGGCATGGACGCCATCCGCGCGGAGGTGGCGAAATGGACGCCCGACGTGGTGGAGCAGGTCTCCGGCGTGCCGGCCGAGCAGCTTCTCCGCGTCGCCCGGGCGATGGCGGAGAACAAGCCGGCGACCCTGATCTGGTGCATGGGCGCCACCCAGAAGACGGTGGGCACCGCCAACGTCCGCGCCTTCTCGATCCTGCAACTGGCGCTGGGGAACATCGGCGTGCCGGGCGGCGGGGCCAACATCTACCGCGGCCACACCAACGTGCAGGGCGCCACCGACATGGGGCTCGACGTGTCCACCCTGCCCTCCTACTACGGCCTGGCCGAGGGGGCGTGGCGCCACTGGGCGCGGGTGTGGGACGTGCCGTACGAGTACATGCTGTCCCGCTTCGGCTCCAAGGAGCTGATGGAGGCCAAGGGCATCCCCACCACCCGCTGGTTCGACGCCGCCCTGGCGGAGGCCGGCGAGCTGGACCAGCCCAACCCGATCCGCGGCCTGGTGGTGATGGGTCATGGCGGCAACACGGTCACCCGCATGCCCGACATGCTGAAGGGCATGGAGAAGCTGGACCTGCTGGTGGTCGTCGACCCCCACCCCACCAGCTTCGCCGCGGTGCGCCAGCGCCGCGACGGCTCCTACATCCTGCCGGCCTGCACCCAGTTCGAGACGGACGGCAGCCGGGTCGCCTCCAACCGCTCGGTCCAGTGGGGCCAGAGGGTGGTGGATCCGATCTTCGAGTCGAAGGACGACTACGAGATCATGTACCTGCTGGCCCGCCGGCTGGGCTTCGCCGACGAGCTGTTCAAGCACATCAAGGTGAACGGCACCAACCCGGTGCCCGAGGACATCCTGCGCGAGATCAACCGCGGCTGCCTGTCCACCGGCTACACCGGCCAGTCGCCGGAGCGCCTGAAGCTCCACATGATCTACCAGCACACCTTCGACCGCATCACCATGCAGGCGACCGAAGGCCCGCTGAAGGGCGAGTATTACGGCCTGCCCTGGCCCTGCTGGGGCCATCCGGAGTGGCGCCATCCCGGCAGCCCGGTGCTCTACGACACGTCCAAGCACGTGATGGAGGGGGGCGGCACCTTCCGCGCCCGTTTCGGCATCGAACGGGAGGGCGAGACCCTGCTGGCCGAGGGCAGCTTCTCCAAGGGGTCGGAGATCGAGGACGGCTATCCCGAGTTCACCATGGCAGTGCTGCGCAAGCTGGGCTGGGATGCCGAGCTGACGGCCGAGGAGCGCCGGGTGATCGAATTGATCGGCGGCGACAACATCGACGACGTGTCGTGGGCGACCGACCTGTCCATGGGCATCATCCGCATCGCCATCAAACACGGCTGCCTGCCCTACGGCAACGCAAAGGCGCGGGCCGTCGCCTGGAACCTGCCGGACCCCGTGCCCGTGCACCGGGAGCCGATCTACAGCGCCCGGCCCGGGCTGGTCGGCGACTTCCCCTCCTACGACGACCGGCGGGACTTCCGGCTGCCGCTGCTCAACCACGCGGTCCAGAAGGCGGCGCTGGAGGCGGACGTGCCGTCGAAGTTCCCGTTCATCTACACCTCCGGCCGCCTCGTGGAATACGAGGGCGGCGGCGAGGAGACCCGCTCCAACCGCTGGCTGGCCGAGTTGCAGCAGTCGATGTTCGTGGAGATCAACACCGGCGACGCGGAGCGGCTGGGCGTGCGCGAGGGCGAGTACGTCTGGGTGGTCAGCCCCGAGGACGGGCGCGCGAAGATCAAGGCCCTGGTGACCGACCGCGTCGGCCCCGGCGTCGTGTTCCTGCCGTTCCATTTCAGCGGCTTCTGGCAGGGCGAGGATCTGCGCGGTCAGTACCCGCCGGGCACCGATCCCTTCGTGCTGGGCGAACCGGCCAACGGTGTGACGACCTACGGCTACGACCCCGTCACCTGCATGCAGGAAACCAAGGTCACGCTCTGCCGCATCGAGAAGGCGTAGAAGGAGACGAGCGTCATGGCTCGAATGGTGTTTCTGTGCGACGGCGAGCGCTGCATCGAATGCAACGCCTGCGTCACCGCCTGCAAGAACGAGCACGAGGTGCCCTGGGGCATCAACCGGCGCCGCGTCGTCACACTGAACGACGGCCGGCCGGGCGAGCGGTCCATCTCCATGGCCTGCATGCACTGCACCGATGCGCCGTGCGCCGCGGTGTGCCCGGTGGACTGCTTCTACCGGACCGACGAGGGGGTGGTGCTGCACTCCAAGGATCTGTGCATCGGCTGCGGCTACTGCTTCTACGCCTGCCCGTTCGGGGCGCCGCAGTACCCGCGCGCCACCCTGTTCGGCAGCCGCGGCAAGATGGACAAGTGCACCTTCTGCGCCGGCGGGCCGCACGCGGACAACTCGCCGGAGGAGTACGCGGCGTACGGCACCAACCGTCTGGCCGAGGGCAAGCTGCCCCTGTGTGCCGAGATGTGCTCCACCCGCGCCCTGCTGGCCGGCGACCGCGACGAGGTGGCCGACATCTACCGGGAGCGCTCGGCGCGGCGGGGCTACGGCTCCGGCGCGTGGGGCTGGTCCGTGGCCTACACCGCCGACCGGGGCGGCGCCTATGCCCCCGGTGGTCGCGCCCTTGAAGAGCCGGAGAGGACGTCATGACCCCCTTCGCCCCCGCCCGCCTGCTGCCGTTGGTGCTGCTGCTGACGGCCCTGCTGTTCGCCCTGCCCGCCGCCGCGCAGAGCGGCCCCGGTGCCGTTGCCCCCGGCGGCGGCGGAGGGGCGCCGGCACAGCCCGGCCTGGAGGGGCAGACGCCGTCGCCGGACGTGCGCTCGCCGGCGGATGTGCCGCTCTACATCCCCCACGACGGGCGGGTGCAGGGGCGGATTTCCATCCCCGACCCGGCGCTCGCCACCCTGATCCAGCCCGGGGGCCGCGACTGGCGCGGCTTCCGCATGGACTGGCTGCAATGGATCGGCGGCGTCGTCATCCTCGGCGCGCTGGCGGCACTGGCGGTGTTCTATTTCTGGCGCGGCCCCATCACGATCGAGCGCGGCCGGGCCCGCCGCTGGGTGCCGCGATTCAACAGCATCGACCGCTTCGCCCATTGGACGACGGCGCTGGGGTTCATCGCGCTGATGCTGTCGGGGTTGGTGCTGACGTTCGGCCGGTTCGTGCTGATCCCCATCATGGGCCACGGCAGCTTCGCGCCGCTGGCGGACTGGTCGAAGTATCTGCACATGGCCTCCAGCGTGCCCTTCGTGCTCGGCCTGCTGCTGATGCTGGGGCTGTGGATCCGCGACAACATCCCCACCCGCGCCGACCTGATCTGGCTGCGCCAAGCCGGCGGCCTGTTCAGCCGTCATTCCGTCCACCCCGAGTCCGGTCGCTTCAACGCCGGGCAGAAGGGGCTGTTCTGGCTGGTGGTCCTGGGCGGCCTGGCGATGGCCCTGACCGGCTATCTGCTGATGACGCCGTTCTATTACACCGGCATCGCCGGCATGCAGATCATCCACATCATCCACGCCCTGCTGGCGATGGTGCTGACCGCGGTGATCTTCGGCCACATCTACATCGGCACGGTGGGCATGGAAGGCGCCTTCGACGCCATGGGCCGCGGCGTGGTCGACGAGAACTGGGCCATCGAGCACCACAAGGGCTGGTACGACGAACAGTGCCGCGCCGGCCGGATCATCCCGGGAGACCGGATGCCGCAGGCGGGGGATGATTGAGGCCGGGAGTGCCTGCCCCCATGGTCCGCCGAGAGCGACGCATGGTCGTGCTGATTCAGCCCGGTTTCATGGTCTGCTTGGGAAAGCAGTGGTTTGGACGAGGACTGAAATCACTCTGACATGATCGTTCCCGGCGCAGAACCCTTTGCCTTTCCGGACTGCGACCGGTGGCTCAGGCTCGGGTTTCTCCATCGGAGTGGCGTTCGGACATCCGCCCGCCAATCGGTCTGTCCGGAAAGCCGTCGTCAGCGCGGGATTACGGACAGGATCGGGTTCGGCCGTCAAACGGCCGATTCGGGGACTTGCGGCCGGATGTCGGCTTTGCGCCAGGAGCGGCCATTTCGCTATTGAGCTGGAATAACCAAAGTGGGGTTTCTGAAAACCAACCGCTTTCCGGCGTCAAGCACAAAGAGTCGTCGTCTGCTCAAGCTACCCTGAACAGCGGCTTGCATCCTACCTACACGGGACGTTCGCCATGACACCGAGCAGTTACCGGCTGAGCGGCGCCAGGACCCGCTGCGCGGCTCGGGCTAGATCGGATCGCGTTAAATCGGAACCGATTTGACGCGTGAATCCGATCTACTACCAAAATGCCGGAGCAACATGCGTTTCACATAAAACGCATGTTGCTCTAGCTCTCTTTTGGGCGGGTCTGGATCTTGGGCCTTCTAACCGGGCGTGTATCCATATCGATCATATGCCGCAGCATCGCCTCGGCTCGTTCATAGAGTTCGAAGTTGCCCATCCCGCGATGGCGGCCTTCATAGGCGAACTCCCGTATCCGCATAATCATCTCCTCGACAGGCCGCAGACGCAGCGCGTCGGGGTGGCTCGCACGCAGGCGCTCTAGGATGTCGACCGCGCGCTCTTCGAAATAGCGCACGTCCTCGTACCGCATCCGACTACGTACTGAGATGATCCGCTGCAAATAGTCGTTATAGCCAGCGTCATGGTGGTACCGATAATTGTAGCGCGCATGTCTAAAACTGGCGATAGAATCTCCATGGGAGCCGAGTAACGTCGTCGCGAAGGTAAGCAGAATATTCTCTAGTTCCAGTACGACCTTCTGGCTGTTGAGCGCGGTGATCGCCTCCTCAAGATGCGATTCCAGCCCGCGCACATCCTCCAGCAGACTGGGTGCCACGGGCGGGAAATGGACCTCGGTACTCTCGCCGCCCGGCCGCCGCGCGTCGATGAGCCGCAGGCCACGCTCTGCATAGGGCCGATCTATCTGGATCTCGCCGGCCAAAACGATATGCAGCAGCCGGACCAGCGTGGCGGGCGGGATCCGTACGCGGCGTTCCGACTTGCCGCCATAGGCATTCTGCCTGTGTGTGAGCGCCACCGCGATAAAGAGCAGCGCCGAAGCATAATTGCCGAAACTCTCGAGCTCGCTGATGACGAGCCTGTTCGAGCGCGTGGCCACCGTCACGTCTTTTAGCAGTCCGCCGCCCGCAAACTCTTGGAGAAGCGCCTCAAACCGGAGAAGCTTCCTTTCGAGGTTTGACGCGAGCAACTCAGGCGTCGGACGCGGATACGCGGACGGCCCGCGCAAAAAGGTCAGGAAGTCGTCAAGCATCGGCTCGAGCATTTCCTGGACCTCGGCCGTCAGCAGGCGGACAGCGAACAGGCCGGCGAGCGCGGTGGTAGCCTCCTTCGCGCTCATGCGCCACGTCTCCTCCTCGCCGCCCCATTGTGCGACCCGGAAGCACACTTCCTCGATCTTCGTGGCGATCGTTTCTGCGGCGAAATATTCGGAAAAGCTCTTGTGGACGAACTCGAACCCAGTCTCCTCGCCCTTGGTCAGTTCCGGCTGGTTGACGATCGTGACGTCGGCGAGCTCGGTGAGATCTGACTCCATCGCCTCTGGCAGGATCGAGCGCAGGATGGGCAACCCTTCGGTGACATCGAGCGCCTCGCGTCCGGTGCTGTACATCTCCCAGGCAATAGCCTGGACGAACTTGCGCATCTGCTGCGGATTGAGGCGACCGCGCCCGCCGGCCTGCTCGTCCTGCCGGAGCGCCGTGTCGGCCACGATCGAACGATAGAGAACTGCTTTCTCCACCTCATCCACATTGTTCGTTTTAAGGTCGATCGAACCAGAGGTATGGGCGCGCGCCACGAGATGCAGCGTCAAAGGCCAGGAGACGAGATGCTCAAGTGGCGAAGTCTTCTTACCGCGGCCCTTATCCTCGCTGACAAGGTTCTCCGGATAGAAGCTCTTGGCGGTGTCGCGCGAATGCTGCTCGCGCCATTTGGCGCCCCACGCCGCGATTCGACTCCGGTCGAACGGCTGGAGCGAGATCACATGCGCGCCCGTCGGCAGCCCTAGCCCATTAGGAAACAGAGTGTCGCGTCCCGACACGATTGCCTTGGCGTGCCGTAGTGGTCCGGTCGACAGGTCTTCCTTCAGCGCATTGAAAAATTCCCGCAACTTTGTCCGACTGGCCATTACCAACTCGTCAAAGCCGTCGAGAATAAGGACGAGATTGGGCACCGACGCAAGATCGGCCACCCTGTCGATCAGCCCTAGGCTCTGAAGATGGGTTTCGATGAAGCCGCGAACGTCGTGGCTGTCCTGCAACCGGCGAAGACGCAAAAAGACGGGATGCACCTCCTCATTGGCCGCGAGCTCGGCGGCAAGGATGCGGCACAGAGTGGACTTTCCTGAGCCCGGCCCGCCTGCTAGCAGTATGAGATCGTCGCCCCCGACGCGATCACTGATCAGCGTCCCAATCAAGCCCGCCACATCAGCGACCGCTGCGTCTGATACGCGCTTTACGCCGGCCACTTTGTAAGTTGCGACGGGCTGCACGAAGACCTTGCGAACCCCAAAGCTCTCGTCGAACATGGTGATCTTGTCGTCTGGGAGCTTGGACAACGTCTCGCGGTATGCCCGCCAATTCTCCTTGCGACGTTCGCTCAGCGTGTCGTTTGCGCGCAGCCAGTTCTGGAGGGCAAGGGAAAGCCCGCGCACATCGTCCGCGACAATGTTGCGTTGGGCCTGCTGCTGCTCATAATTCAGATAAGACCGGACTGCCTCTGCGGCATCTGTGCGGCTTGATGCCCAGGCGTTATAGTCGCGCATTGCGACCTCGATGGACTTGCTGAACTCGCTGGCGCCTCTCCAGCCGCCGCGCAGAAGCCCGATTAGGGTCGAGAAGGCGCGGACCTGCTCCTCGTAATAGCTGCCGAGCTGCGATGCTGGGTTGACCGCAAGCGTGTAGGGAACGTCCAGCCCCATGACGAGTTCCATCGTCCGCTGGATATCCTCACGGAGTGACCGCGAGCCATGCGACCGTATGCTGCCCTCCGTACCGGTCTTGTCGGCTTCATAATCGGTCTTGCCTGCGACGCTATCCAAGCCCCGGAGTAGTGCACGTTGCACCGACGCGAAGTGGAGAATCGCGAACCGGTCAAGCGGGGTGATGCTCGACGCCTGCAGGGCGGAGACGGACGCATTGTCGAGCAAGCGACCAGCCGCAGATATTGCTGCTACGACAGCTTCCTGCAACTTACGCTTGAAGCTTGCGGAGTCGCAGTCGGCAGGCTGGATATGGGAAACGGTCTGCATCACCACTGCGAGTGTCCGCACATCCGCGCGGAGCTCGGGCTTGTTGGTGAGCTTCTCGTCAACGACCCCGATAATAGTCTGTGGATTGAACCTGAACGGCATGGCAAATCCCGCTTAGCCAATATGGCGAATAATGAAGGCCACTTGTTGGAGGACTCCCTGGCCAAGCAGGAAGGTGCTCAATAGTCCGCCGACCAGCAACGCGCTAGCGCACAACGTGCGTATCAGCGGCCTCTGCCACGTTGCGAAGTCATAGAGGATCTCAGGTTGCTGGAACTCGTTCAGCCACCGCTCACGGCTGAACTCGGCTACTCGGGCCGGACAGCCCAAGAAGCAGGTTGCGGCCATCGCCAGACTCGCGAAGTTGGCGAGGACCAGCGCGTGCGTCCAAGTCGGCGTGGCGATCGGGAGCAGCGGGATACCGGGCTGCCCGCCGATCTCCGCATTGAGGAAGGCGAACGCGGAATTGTACCAGGCGACGCCATTCAGATAGAGGACGGTCAGCGTGAGCGACGTATAGGCTGGGACAAAGATCCGGATGGTCGCAAGGAAACGCAGCCGGTCCCAGCCAATCCAGCGGTCGTACCAGGGCAGCGCGCTGGGATCGACAGGGATGGGCCGTAGTACACGATCGATAATATGGAACTCGGCAAGACGACCTAGGCTCCGGCTGCCGCCAAACCGGGCTCCGTCCAGGCTCTTTGCCGTGATCCTTGCCGCTCTCAGGTTGGCACCGCGGAACTCAGCGTCATCTAGCACGCAATTATTAAATTCGACCGCGTGCAGATTCGCGTCCGCAAAGCTCACATGGCGAAGATCACAGCGCGCGAAGCGTCCACCGGCGAGGTTGGCTGCGGAAAGGTCCGCGCCGGACAGGTCAAGGTCGGCCACCATAACGCGTTCGGCGGCGATAATCCCGCCTGGATTTTCTCGGCGCCATTGCCCAATCGCTTCGGCACCAGCTCGGATAAGCGATGCCTCACGCCCTTCGACTTCCATTATCCTCCCCCCTTATGCGTCCACCAAAATATGCAATAAGCACGGGCTCGTCGCAAACAAAATGCTCGCCTAAATTAACGAGCCGATCAAGTGCCACAACCCATCTGGCGTGCCGATAATGGAATGCTCCATCGGTGCTCGCCCACGCCCCACCCCGCACTCCCTTGGGCTAATATCCGCTTTTGACAATGCCTTGTTTCTCTTGAATCGTGTCTGCGATCAGCACGCCACGAAATGACATGGGGCGAGGCTGGAGCACGGCAGAGAGGCCATCCCTCCAGCGAACGTCATGCTTCCTCACTCCAGATGAGCGTCCGCTTCTGGCGCAAAGCCGACATCCGGATACTCCCCAAGTCTGCGAATCGGCCATTCGACGGCCGAACCCCATCCTGTCCGCAATCCCGCGCCGACGACGGCTTTCCGGACAGACCGATTGGCGGACGGATGTCCGAACGCCCACCCCAATGGAGAAACCCCAGCCTGAGTCACCGGACGCAGTCCGGAAAGGCAAAGACGATCATATCAGCGTGTTACAGCCCCTCGCCCAAGCCACTGTTTTTCCATACGGACCATGAAACCGGGGCGCAACATCCGGGCAGGTAGCCGCCATCGGGGGATGACCACCGCATGACGGCGGCGGTTGAAGCACCGGCCGAGTCGGCGGCCGACGCCTGGGACATGGCCGACGCCGAGGCCGTGAAGGCGCGTCCGGCGAGCGGCGAGACGGAAGCGTTCCCGGTCCCCCTCTTCCGCGAGCATCGCGCCGTCACGGCCCGCGGTCCGGCCGAGTCGGCCGGCGTCGCTCCATCCCGCCCGCCGCAGATCGAATATGCCCGCCATCCGGGGCGCATCGCCGCCGCGCGCGCCATCCCCTTGGACCGGGCGCCCGGTCGCTCACCCCCGCCCGCGGGCGGCGCCTCAATCGGACCGGCCGCCCCCGCCGGCGTGCGGTAGGGAGGGCGGGTGGTCTTCGACGCGCACGCTGTTGAGCGAGAAGGCGTCGATCGCCGAGACGGAGAACAGGTACTCGAACGCCAGGCCCGTCAGGACCGCGGCGACGAGATAGAAGGCCAGGGCGGACGAAAAGGCTTTCATGGTGCGCACCTCCCGCCGATGAAACACCGCCGGCGGCCCGGGGTTTCCTCAGGCCGCCCGGAAACCGCGCCGCTTGCGGCGCAGGCTGAGGGCGCGCACCCGCTCCATCAGCTCGCCGATCTCCGCCGCCTCCTCCAGCTCGCCCAGGTGCAGCAGGACGCGCACGTAGGTGTCGAGCAGGTTCAGCACCGCGTCCTCGTCGCTGGCGCCGCGGGCCGGGGCGCCGGTGGCGTCGAGGACGAGGGTGCCGCTGTCCGCCATCGCCTCGGCCACGGCGTTGACGGCATCGTCCAGCGTCGCGTCGTCCTCGCCCGCCGCCGCCAGCACGGGGTCGAGCATGCCCGGAAAGCTCAGGCGATCGTCGTTGCCATAGTCGGCCATCTCTCCCTCCTCTCCTCCTCTCATGCCGCCACCGCACCGCGGCGGGACAGCCGGGCCAGGCCGGCCGGCCCGATCGCCACCTGCAAATGGGCGAGACGGTCGTCGTCGTGCCGCTCCAGCACCTCGCCGCTGGCGTAGACCCGGGCGAGCGTGGCGCCGTCCGTCAGGTCCACGTCGATCGCCACCACCCGGCGGTCCGCCGTCATGCGGCCGTCCAGCAGCCGCACCAGGGCGTCGAGCCCCTCGCCGGTCGCCGCCGACAGGGCGCACCCGCCGGCGCGCGCGGCCCGGTCGGCCGCGGCCCGGCCGGCGTCGCCGTCCAGCAGGTCGATCTTGTTGGCAACCTCGACCACCCGCGGGTCGCGCTGCGGGTCGATGCCAAGGTCGCGCAGCACCCCCTCCACGTCGGCCCGCTGGGCGTCGGCGTCGGGATGGGCCGCGTCGTGCACGTGCAGGATCACGTCGGCCGACTGCACCTCCTCCAGCGTGGCGCGGAACGCGGCCACCAGGTGGGTGGGCAGGTCGGAGATGAACCCCACCGTGTCCGACAGGATCACCGTGCGCCCGGTCGGCAACGCCACCGCGCGCATGGTCGGGTCGAGCGTGGCGAAAAGCTGGTCGCGCGCCACCACGTCGGCCCCGGCCAGCCGGTTGAACAGGGTCGATTTGCCGGCGTTGGTGTAGCCGACCAGGACGACCACCGGGTAAGGCACCCGGGCGCGCGCCGTGCGGTGCAGGCCGCGGGTGCGCCGCACCTCCTCCAGCTCCTTGCGGATCTTCACGATGCGGTCGCCGATCAGGCGGCGGTCCACCTCAAGCTGGCTTTCGCCCGGACCGCCCAGAAAGCCGAAGCCGCCGCGCTGGCGCTCCAGGTGGGTCCACGACCGCACCAGGCGGGACTTCTGGTAGCTGAGCGCCGCCAGCTCCACCTGGAGCTTGCCCTCGTGGGTGCGTGCCCGCGCGCCGAAGATCTCCAGGATCAGGCCGGTGCGGTCGATCACCTTGGCGTCGAACGCCTTTTCCAGGTTGCGCTGCTGCACCGGCGAGAGCGCGTGGTCGACGACCACCAGGTCGATGGCCGCGCCGGCCGCGCGCGCGTCGGCCACCACGGCGGCAAAGCGCTCCACGGCACCGGTTCCCAGAAGGGTGGCCGGGCGCGGCCGGTCGACGCGCACCACGGCGGCGTGCGCGATGTCCAGGTCGATGGCCGCCGCCAGGCCGCACGCCTCGCGGAGGCGGGCGTCCGGCGCGCGCGCGGACTGCGCCGCGGACGGCAGGACGGGGTGAAGAACGATGGCGCGGCCCCGCGGGGCGGGCGCCGGGTGTGCGTCGATGCGATGTGCCAAGTCTCGTGCTCTCCCGTGCGGTCCGCGCCCGGCGCGGCCCGCGTTCGCATGTCCGCCGCGGCATCCATCGTGCCGGCGTCGGGCGGGTTCAGGCTCCCGGCCGCCGGAATCGGCGGCGGTCCGCAGGAATTGCGTCGGCCGATGGCCCCTTGGGCCGGCCGGTTGGTGCGGGGAGTGGTCGGGAGTGAGACCTATGTGGGAGGACGGAACTCGGTTATCAAGGGCGCCGGACCGGCCGTCCGGCGCCCCCGGTTCCGGTCATTCCGCCGACATCGGGCGGTGTTCCGCCAGCGCCCCGCGCAGGGCCGCGACGTCGGCCCGCAGGGCGCGGATCTCCGCCATCAGCGCCTCGCTGTCCGCGTGGGAGGCGGCCTTCACCGCCGCGGTGTCGTCGTGCACGGCCTCCACAACCGCCTCGCCCTCGGCGTGGGCGGCGGCCTTGATCGCCTCTTCCGTCTCCTGCCGCTCCATCTCCGTGGCGTTCTGCATGGCGCCGACGATGATGGCGATGAACAGGTTCAGCATGGTGAAGGTCGCCACCATGATGAAGGGCACGAAGAACAGCCACGCCCACGGCATCTGCTCCATGACCGGCCGGACGATGCCCATGGACCAGCTTTCCAGGGTCATCACCTGGAACAGCGTGTAGATGGAGCGGCCGAGCGTGCCGAACCATTCGTCGAACTGCGCCCCGAAGAGGTTGGTGGCGATCACCGCCGCCACGTAGAACAGCAGGGACAGCAGCATGGCGATGGCCCCCAGCCCCGGCAGGGAGGCCAGCAGCGCCCGCACCACCAGCTTCAGCCGCGGCGAGGCGGTGATCAGGCGCAGCACGCGCAGCACGCGCAGGGCGCGCAGCACCGAAAGGCCGGGCACCACCGGCAGCAGGGCGATGGCCACGACGAGAAAGTCGAAGACGTTCCAGCCGTCGCGGAAGAACGAGGCGCGGCGGTACCCGATGCGGATGGTCAGTTCCACCACGAAGACGGCCAGGATGGCCACGTCGACCACCCGCAGCAGGCCGCCGGCGGCGGCCACCGCCGTGGGCGAGGTGTCCAGGCCCAGAATAATGGCGTTGATCACGATCAGGACTGTGATGATGCGCTGAATGGGCGGGCTTTCGATCCAGGTCCCCCAGCGGGCGAAAAACGCTCCGTCGCTCATCTGATGTCCGATTCCCCCTTGGCATGAACGGCGGCCGGACGGTGCCGCAGCAACAGCCGGCCGGCAAGCCTCTTCGCGCTAGCGCCGCCGCGGGCCGTAGCGCTTGCGCGGTGCGCCGCGGAATCCCGCGGCCGGCGGCGGCTCGCGCCGGCGGGCGCGCGAGGCCAGCAGCTCCGACAGGCGCCGGCCGATGGCGTCGCGCCGGGCGCGCACCAGATCGCGGTCGGGCAGCGCGTCCGGCACCTTGCGCGCCGCCCAGAAATAGAGGTCGCAGGCCCGCGACAGACCCTCCAGCGCCGCGGCGTCCAGCCCGGCCGGGTCGGCCGGCACGACTCGGCCGAGCGGCAGCGGCACCCCCTGCTCCACCGCGTCGAGGATGGCGCCGAGCACGCGCACCTCCGCCTCCTCGTCGAGGTCGGCGGGGGCGAGCAGCAGGTCGAGCTTCACGGCCAGCGCCAGACGCCGGGCGTCCAGCATCGCCGCCAGCCGCCGCAGGCCCGACAGGTCGCCGACCCGGTAGGGCGAACCGGCGGTGCGGGCGACGGCGAAGCTGTCGACCAGCAGCGTCACCGCGTCGCTGCCCAGATGCTCCGCCAGCCGCGCCAGCATGGCCCGCGACGGGCGCACCGTCAGCGGCGCGTCGGGGCGCAGGCGCGGGTCGGCCTGGTCGAGCAGCCGGCGCAACGCCTGCGGCGTGCCGCGGGCGACCACGCCGAACTCCCCGGCCTCGTGCTTGCCGAAGCGGCCGGCGCGGCCGGCGATCTGGCGCACCTCGGTGGCGGTCAGGGGGCGCACGGCGCTGCCGTCGTACTTCTCCAGGGCGGTGAACAGGACGCGCCGGCACGGCAGGTTCAGGCCCATGCCGATGGCGTCGGTGGCGACCACCACGTCCGCCTCGCCCGCCGTGAAGCGCGCCGCCTCCCGCCGCCGCACCGCCGGGGCCAGCGCGCCGTAGACCGCCGCCACCGACAGGCCGCGGGCCAGCAGCGTGTCGCGCACGGCGTGCACCTCGCGCCGCGAAAAGGCGATCAGGGCGTCGCCGGCCGCCACCTCGTCCCACTCCAGCCGCCGTTCCAGCAGGGTCAGCGGGGTCTTGCGCTCCAGCTCCACCACCTCCAGCGGCTCGCCGAGATGGGCGGCGATGCGCTCCACCAGCGGCCGCACCTCCGGCGCGCCCAGCGCGTAGACGGTGTCGGCGGGCGCACCGATCAGGGCGGCGGTCCAGGCCCAGCCGCGGTCGGGGTCGGCCAGCATCTGCACCTCGTCGATCACCGCCACGGCGACCGGCCGGTCGGGGTCCAGCATCTCGATGGTGGACGCGGTGTGGCGGGCGCCGGGGGTGCGCAGCTCCTCCTCCCCGGTCAGCAGGGTGGTGGGGGTGCCCTCGGCGTTGAGACGCTCCATCACCTCCAGCGCCAGCAGGCGCAGAGGGGCGAGGTAGACGCCGTCGCGCGCCGCCTTCAGCGCGGCGATGGCGCGGTGCGTCTTGCCGGAGTTGGTGGGGCCGATCACCAGCACCAGCCGCCGCCCCATGCCGCGGGCCACGGGGAACAGCCGTTCGAACCGGGCGAAATCGAAATGGCGGTCCACATAGGCCCGGCCGCGCGCCTCCGCCCGTTCCCGCCGCCAGGTGTCGTATTCCCGCTCCCAGCGCTCCAGCAGCTCGTCCGGGTCGGGGCGGTTGCGCGCCGCCCGGTGCAGCCGGTCGGCCAGCGCCTCGAAGGTCCAGGCGTCCACGGCGGGGCCGGCATCGTCGGCGAAGGCGCGCAGGCGCGCCGCGACCCGCGACAGGGCCGCCTCCATGGCCGCGCGAAGGGGCGGATCGTTCTCCAGCCGCACCGCCAGATCGGCGTCGTCGGCGCCGGCCAGCTCCAGCGGGTCGAGGAGGCGCGCCACCTCCAGGCGCACCGGTGCGGGCAGGCCCGGCCACGGCAGGGCGTCGGCCAGGACGGCGCGCACCCGGGTGCGGTCCGGTGCGGCGGTCAGCGCCACCGGGGATCCGGCCAGCGCCCGCCGCCCCTGCGCCAGCAGGGCGTCGCGCCGGGTTGCCCGGTCCAGCGCGCCTTCGATCTCCCGCACCACCGCGTCGCGCCGTTCGGCCGTCACCAGCAGGTCACGCTTCCCCTTGGGCAGCGGCAGGCCCAGCGGCACCAGGCCGCGGGCCGCCGCGTGCTCCACCCGCGCACAGCCGGTGTCGGCCAGCGGCACCACCTCGGGATGGGCGCGGGCGAGGTCGAAGACCAAATGCGGGTCGGCGTCGGGCAGCGGCATGGGCGCGTCTCCGGAAGGAAGGGGCCGTTCTGGCAGAACGGCGGCCCCCTGGCAACGCGCCAACGCCGGGTGCGCCCGTCAGTCCCGGAGCGTCGGAAAGGCGATGACGTCGCGGATGGCGGGGCTGCCGGTCAGCAGCATGACCAGGCGATCGATGCCGATGCCCAGGCCGCCGGCGGGCGGCAGCCCGACCTCCAGCGCGGTCAGGTAGTCTTCGTCCAGCCCCATGGCCTCCTCGTCGCCGGCCCGGGCCGCGGCCGCCTGCGCCTCGAAGCGGCGGCGCTGCTCGCGCGGGTCGGCCAGTTCGGTGAACCCGTTGGCCAGCTCCCAGCCGTTGGCGTACAGCTCGAACCGGTCGGCCAGCCGCGGATCGTCGTCCGAGGCGCGGGCCAGCGGCGACACGTCCAGCGGCAGCGCCGTCACGAAGGTGGGCCGGACCAGCGTCGGTTCGACGACGGCACCGAACACCCACTCCAGCGCGTGGCCCCACGTCCGCGGCCCGCCGGCCTCCGCCGGCGGCGCACCCAGGCGAACCGCCTCCGCCATCGCCCGGGCGGGGTCGAGCGCCGGGAAGTCGATGCCGGTCGCCCCGCGCACGAGATCGTGCATCGCCGCGGCCGGGATGGGGCCGCCGAAGTCCAGCGTGCGCCCGCCGAACGGCACGCGCCCGTCGGGAAAGCCCGCCGCCGCGGCCGCCGTGCGCAGCAACGCCCCGGCCAGGTCCATCATGGCCGCGCCGTCGGCATAGGCGCGGTAGACCTCCAGGGTCGTGAACTCGGGATCGTGGCGGACACTCAATCCTTCATTGCGGAAGCAGCGGTTCATCTCGAACACCCGTTCCAGCCCGCCCACCAGCAGCCTCTTCAGGTGCAGCTCGGGCGCGATGCGCAGGTGCATTTCCCGCCCCAGGGCGTTGTGCCGGGTGCGGAAGGGGCGCGCCGTGGCGCCGCCGGGGACGCCGTGCAGCATCGGCGTCTCCACCTCCAGGTAATCGCCGGTCTCCAGGGCGCGGCGCAGGGCGGACACGACGGCGGAACGGGTGCGCAGCGTCCGCACCGTCTCCGGGGTCGCCAGCATGTCCAGATAGCGGCGGCGGTAGCGGATCTCGGTGTCCCTGAGGCCGGCCCGGCGGTCGGGCAGCGGGTGCAGGTTGGCGGCCAGCAGGCGCAGGGAGTGAACCGCCACCGACAGTTCGCCGCGCGCCGTCCGGCGCACGTGCCCGTGCGCCTCCACCACGTCGCCGAGCTGAACGTCCCCCGGCGGCAGGGCGCCGGGGGCAACGGGGCGGTCGCGATCCGCGAACAGTTGGATGGTGCCGGACTCGTCGCTCAGGTCCATGAACAGGCCGGAGTTGCGGACGGCGCGGATGCGCCCGGCCACGGTCACCACGGCTTCGGGGTGCTCCTGTCCGGCCGCCAGGGCGGCGTGGGCGGCGTGCAGCCGGGCGGCGTGGACACGGGCGGGGGCGGCGCCGGCGGGATAGGCGCACACGCCCGCGGCTTCCAGGGCATGCAGGCGCGCACGGCGCGCCGCGAAGACATCGCAGGGATTGGTCACGGTCACTCTCGTCTCGATGGTGCGGAACGGGGGCGGGGATTGGTCCCGCCCGGACGGCGGAACCGGGCGTCCGAACGGAACGGCCCTCACCGCCGGAGGGTGAGGGCGTCCCGTTCAGCCGCGCTTTCGCCCGCGCGCGGCACCGCAGAGGAGAGTGAACCCGACCATGAATTGCATCCGATGTCGGAAGAGATGCGCTCTGTAGCGGGAGTGCACCGCGGTGTCAAGGGCCGCCGTTCCCTCCCCGGCCGGCCGCCCTATCTGGTATGGGGTCCCGGCCGGTGCCGTCCGCGCCGGGCGACGGACGAGAAGGACACCAGCGATGACGACGACACCCGCGGGGACACCCGCCCTCTCCCCCTCCGGCTTCGACCTGACGCCGCCCTCGCCGGAGCTGCGGCGGAGGCTGGAAGCGCGGCTGACGGAGGAGGAGCGCGAGGTCCTGCTGCGCCACGGCACGGAGGCGCCGTTCTGCGGCGGCCTGCTGGGCAACAAGCAGCCGGGCACCTACTGCTGCAAGCTCTGCGGCCTGCCGCTGTTCCGTGCGGGGACGAAGTTCGACTCCGGCACCGGCTGGCCCAGCTTCCATTCCCCGTTCGACAAGGCGCATGTGGCGCTGAAGCAGGACAACAGCTACGGCATGGTGCGGGTGGAGACGCTGTGCGCCCGCTGCGGCAGCCACCAGGGCCACGTCTTCCCCGACGGGCCGCCGCCCACCGGCCTGCGCTTCTGCATCAACTCCGTCTCGCTCGCCTTCGTCCCCGACGGCGAGCCGCTGCCCGAAGGACTGCCCGAGGCATGAGTCCCCCGCCCCCGCTCTCCATCCTCGACCTGGCCCCGGTGCCGCTGGGGTTCACCCCGGCCGACGCCCTGCGCAACACGCTGGACCTGGCGCAGCACGCCGACCGCCTGGGCTATGTCCGCTATTGGCTGGCCGAGCACCACAACATGGTCGGCATCGCCAGCGCCGCCACGTCGGTGGTGATCGCCCACGTCGCGGCCGGCACCCGGCGCATCCGGGTCGGCGCCGGCGGCATCATGCTGCCCAACCACTCCCCCCTGGTGATCGCCGAGCAGTTCGGGACCCTCGCCTCGCTCCACCCCGGCCGCATCGACCTGGGCCTGGGGCGGGCACCGGGCACCGACCAGATGACGCTGCGCGCCCTGCGCCGCGACCCCGCGACGGCCGAGCGCTTCCCCGACGACGTGCTGGAGCTGCAGGCCCTGCTGGGACCGTTGCAGCCGGGGCAGCGGGTGCAGGCGGTGCCGGGGACCGGCACGGAGGTGCCGCTGTGGATCCTCGGCTCCAGCCTGTTCGGGGCGCAGCTCGCGGCCATGCTCGGCCTGCCCTACGCCTTCGCGTCCCACTTCGCGCCCGACGCGCTGGAACCGGCGCTGGCGCTCTACCGCGACACCTTCCGCCCGTCGGCGCAGCAGCGCACGCCCCGCGCCATGGTCGGCGTCAACGTGGTGTGCGCCGACACCGCGGCCGAGGCGCGGCGGCTGTTCACCTCGCTCCAGCAGGCGTTCACCAACATGGTCCGCGGCACCCGGCGGGAACTGCCGCCCCCCATCGACGACATCGAGGGCTATTGGACGCCCATGGAGAAGGCGCACGCCTCGGGCATGCTCGCCTGCTCCTTCGTCGGCACGCCCGACGCGGTGCGCCGCGACCTGGAGGCGTTCGCCCGCCGGGTGGGCGCCGATGAGCTGATGGTCGCCACCGCGGTCCACGACCACGCCGCCCGCGTGCGCTCGTACGAGCTGCTGGACGCCGCGTGGGCCGGCGGCGGCGCGTGATCACGGTGCCACCAGCGGAGCCACCAGCAGGAACACGCCCTGGCCCAGGTAGACCGCCCCGGCCAGCGTGATCAGGCGCTGGCTCCAGGTGCGGAACCGGGCGTCGCTCATGGCCTCCAGGACGCCGCGCGCCAGCGTGGTGCCGAGGACCGCCATGGCGACGCACAGCGCGACGGCCGGCAGGGTCACCGCCTCCGCCGCCGCACCGGAGGCGAGCGCGCCGAAATAGACCACCTTGACCAGGTGCCCGGCCACCTGCACGGCCGCCTTGGTGGCGACGATGCTCTGGCGCGTCAGGCCGGTGCGCACGAAGAAGGCGTCCAGCAGCGGGCCGGAGATGCCGGCGACGAGCTGGATGCCCATGCACAGCACGCCGGCCGTCTCCGCATGGCCGCGCCGCGTGACGTCGGGCGACCACCGCCCGGGGATCGCCAGCGCCAGGAACGGCGACAGGCCCAGCACGATCAGCGACACCGCCCGGCCGGGGACGTAGGCGAGCAGCGCGAAGACGGCGACCGCCACGCTGCCGCCCGCCAGGAAGCGCCCGACGATCCCCCAGCGGATGTGCCGGCGCCACAGCCAGGCGCGCCAGCCGTTGGCCGTCATCTGGGTGATGCCGTGCAGCAGCATCGCCGCGCCGACCGGCAGCATCATCAGCAGCACGCCCATCAGCACCATGCCGCCGGCCATGCCGAACAGGCCGGAGAGGAACGAGGTCGCGACGACGGCCAGGCCGAGCCCCATCGCCAGGGGAAGCGTCAGCATCGCGGGTCACCGAAGTTTTTCTTGAAGCGGTACACGAAGGGTGGCACCGCGGCGCTTGCGCCGCAAACGGCATTCCCTGATGCTGACCCCAAGGAAATGTTGGCCTGAGCGGAGGTTCGGGAATGCGGCGCCTGCCCTCGCTGAACGCCCTGCGCGCCTTCGAGGCGGCGGCCCGCCACGGCAGCTTCACGGGGGCGGCGGCGGAACTGAACGTCACCCAGGCGGCCGTCAGCCGCATGGTGCGCCTGCTGGAGGAGTGGCTGGGCGCGCCTCTGTTCGAGCGCCGGGCCAACGCCCTGGCGCTGACGGACCGGGGGCGGGCGTTGCAGCCGGGGCTGAGCGACGCCTTCGACACCCTGGCGCGCAGCGTGGAGGCTGTCATGGCCATGCGCGGCGGGCCGGTGCTGACCATCGGCGTGGGCGCCACCTTCGCGGTGCGCTGGCTGATCCCCCGCCTGGCGGTGTTCCACGCGGAGCATCCGGAGGTGGAGGTGCGCATCGCCACCGGCGGGGCCGGCCAGCCCATCCGCGACGACTGGACCTGCGCGGTGCTGCTGGGCGACGGCCATTGGCCGGGGTACGAGGTGGAACGGCTGTTCACCGCCACCATGGTGCCGGTCTGCGCCCCGGCCCTGGCCCGCACCCTGCGCCGGCCGGAGGACCTGCGGGAAGCAACGCTGCTGTCGGTGTCCCACTGGGCCGACGACTGGCCCCGCTGGTTCGCCGCCGCCGGCCTGCCGCCGCCGACCGCCAAGGGCCTGTCCTTCGGCAGCTACGCCATGGCGCTGCAGGCCGCCATCGACGGGGTGGGCGTGGCCCCGGGGGCGGAGCCCTACATCGCCGACGACCTGGCGGCCGGCCGTCTGGTCATCCCCGTCCCGCAGGCGGTGCCCATGGGCCGTTCCTGGTACCTGGTGTACCGGCCGTCCCGCCGCGAGTCCCCCGGCTTCGCCGGCTTCCGCGCCTGGCTGCGCACCATCGTGCAGGCGCAAGCGGCCATTTGATCCCCTGCCCCGACAAAAATCGGCCCGCCCCGAAGGGCGGGCCGCAAGGGCTGATCGATCGAAACACCATCCACGTTGCGATGGGGGACCATCGGAACGTCCCGCGACCATATGTCGCATCGGCCGGCGACGCAATGGCCGCGTTGCCGTCAGTTCGGCTTCCAGCCCCGCAGGGAGAGGGCGTTGAGGACGACGCTGACCGAACTCAGGGCCATGGCAGCGCCGGCCAGCACCGGGCTGAGGTAGCCGAACGCCGCCAGGGGCAGGCCGATGACGTTGTAGATGAAGGCCCAGAACAGCCCCTGCCGGATCTTCGCATAGGTCCGGCGCGACACGTCGAGCGCGCCGGACACCAGCACCGGGTCGCCGCGCATCAGGGTGACGCCCGCGGTGTGCATGGCCACGTCCGTCCCGGTGGCCATGGCGATGCCCACGTCGGCGGCGGCGAGCGCCGGGGCGTCGTTGATGCCGTCGCCGACCATGGCGACCACCCGGCCTTCCCGCTTCAGCGCGGCGACCACGTCGGCCTTGTCGCCGGGCAGCACCTCGGCGACGACGCGGTCGATGCCCAGGTCCTTCGCCACCGCCTCGGCGGCGCCGCGGCTGTCGCCGGTGACCATCACCGCGGCGATGCCCCGGGCGTGCAGCGCCCGCACCGCCTCGCGGGCCGCCCCCTTCACCGTATCGCCGAAGGCGACGAGGCCGAGCACGCGCGCCTGCGGCCCCGTCGCGGCCAGCCACGATACGGTGCGCCCGGCCGCCTCCAGGGTCGCCGCCCGTGCCTCCAGCGCCGGGTCGGCAAGGCCGTGGTCGGCCATCAGGCGGCGGGCGCCGAACAGCAGGGGGATCCCGTCGACCGTGCCGCTGACGCCGCGCCCGGCCAGCGCCCGGAAGTCCGTCAGCGCGCCCGCCGCCCCCGTCCCGCTCGCCTCGGCGCGGGCAAGCACGGCGCGGGCCAGCGGGTGCTCGCTGCCCTGCTGGAGCGCGGCGGCCCGGTGCAGCAGGCCGTCGGGGGTCTCCCCCGCGGCCGGCACCAGGTCGGTGACCCGCGGCTTGCCCTCGGTCAGGGTACCGGTCTTGTCGAAGGCGACGGCGGTCACCGCGTGGGCGCGCTCCAGCGCCTCGGCGTCCTTGATCAGGATGCCGTGGCGGGCCGCCGCCCCCGTGCCCACCATGATGGCGGTGGGCGTGGCAAGGCCCAGCGCGCAGGGGCAGGCGATGACCAGCACCGACACCGCCGTGATGATGGCCGTCTCCGCGTGGCCGGTGGTCAGCCACCAGCCGGCCAGGGTCGCGGCGGCGATCACCAGCACCACCGGCACGAAGACGGCGGACACCCGGTCGACGGTGCGCTGGATGGGCGCCTTGGACGCCTGCGCCCCTTCCACCAGCCGGACGATCTTCGCCAGCATGGTCTCGGCCCCGACCGCCGTCGTGCGCACCACGAACAGCCCGTCCACGTCGATGGAGCCGCCGGTGACCGCCGCCCCTTCGCCCTTCTCCACCGGCAGGGGTTCGCCGGTCAGCATGCTCTCGTCGATGCTGCCGCTGCCCTCGACCACCGTGCCGTCCACCGGCACCCGCTCGCCCGGCCGCACCACCACCAGGTCGCCGACCCGCACCCGGCCCACCGGCACCTCCACGTCGGTGCCGTTGCGGCGCAGCCGGGCGGTGTCGGGGCGCAGGTCCATCAGCGCCCGGATGGCGGCGGCGGTCTGCCCCTTGGCCCGCGCCTCCAGCCACTTGCCCAGCAGCACGAAGGTGATGAGGACGGCCGATGTTTCGAAATAGAGCGGCGGGTGCCCGCCGTGGCCGGCGGTCAGCAGCATCCAGGTGCTGAGGCCCCAGGCGGCCGAGGTGCCCAGCGCCACCAGCAGGTCCATGTTGCCGGTGCCGGCGCGCACCGCCTTCCAGCCCGCGACGTAGAACCGCCGGCCCAGCCAGAACTGCACCGGCGTCGCCAGCAGGAATTGCAGCCAGCCCGGCGGCATGACGGCGAAGCCCAGCATCTCCCCGGCCATGCCGGCCACCAGCGGCAGCGACAGCAGGCCGGCGGCGGCGACGTGCAGCAGGTCGCGGCGGCTGCGCTCCGCGGCCTCGTCGGGCGCGGCGACGGCCACGTCCTCCTCGTCCGGCACCGCGGCGCCGAAGCCGGCGGACTCCACCGCCTCCACAAGCCGGGCGGCATCCAGGCCGTGGCCGGTGACGCGGGCGCGCTCCGTCGCCAGGTTAACGGCGGCGGCGGTGACACCCGGCACCCGCTTCAGCGCCTTCTCGACCCGGCCGACGCAGGACGCGCACGTCATCCCGTCGATGCGCAGATCGACCTCGCCCGCCGCCGCGGTGAAGCCGGCGGCCTCCACCGCCTCCGCCACAGCCGCGGGATCGGGCGCGCCGGAGAAGGTGACGCGGGCCCGCTCGGTCGCCAGGTTGACCGCCACGTAAGCAACCCCGGGCACCCGGCGGATCGCCTTCTCCACCCGCCCGACGCACGACGCGCAGGTCATTCCGCCGATGCCGAGGTCGATCTCGGCGTTCGGGCGGACGCCGGCCCCGGCGCCCGTCATCCCGTCCCGTGCAGCCACGTCCGCCATCATGGGCTCCCGTCGTTTTTCACGCTGCCCTTATGGATGGACCTTCCTGCAACGGGAAGGTCAAGGGGTTTCGTGACGCAGCCCCGCACCCCATCTGCGTCGTCAACCGCAGACGGCGGTCATGATCCTGATCAAGGCGCCGCCGGGGTGTCCGGTTGCAGGCTCCTCACCGGTCCGGCCGCCGTCCGCTCACCCCTTTCCCCATCGGCGCCGGCCGAGCGAACAGGAGTTCCCCTGCCATGATGCCTCGCAAATACCTGCTCTCCCTCGCCGCCGCCGCCGTTGCGGTCGGCGCGGTCGTCATCGGCACGCCGGTGCTGACCACCGCCCCGGCCGCCGCCGGCACGGTGGTGGAGGTGTGGAAGTCGCCGAGCTGCGGCTGCTGCGGCGCCTGGATCGACCACATGAAGGAGGCCGGCTTCACCCTGCGCGTCCACGACATGGACGACGTCTGGCCGCTGAAGATGGCCAGGGGCGTGCCGGAGACCATGGGGTCGTGCCACACCGCAGAGGTCGGCGGCTATCTGCTCGAAGGCCATGTGCCGGCCGCCGACGTGCGCCGGATGCTGAGCGAGAAGCCGGCCATCAAGGGGCTGGCCGTGCCGGGCATGCCGCAGAGCGCGCCGGGCATGGACATCCCCGGCGAACCCTACGAGGTGCTGACCTTCGGCGGTTCCGCGGGCACCACGGTGTACGCCCGGTACTGAGGCCTGAACGGGGACGGCCGGAGGTTCAGCCGGCGGTCCCCAGGGCGCGGAGAATGCGCTCCCGCTCGGCGTGCGGTTCGACGGGCGGCCCCGCGGTCACGAGGTCGTCGACGAGCCGCCGCACGGTTCCATCGAAGCCCGGCCGGTTCTTTTCGTCGAGAATCTGCACGAACCGGCCCTCTCCGCAGAGGAACAGACGGCCCTCCGCACGGACCGGCAGGATGCCCGGCGCCACGCCGCGGCGGGTCGCGTCGTCGAGCCCGGCCACCAGGGCAACCTGGTCGAGGAAGTAGGACAGCGTCCGCTCCGCCGTCCACGACAGAAGAAAGCGCCGGATGCGGTCGAACAGGGCCAGCACCGGCGGCTCCGGCCGCAGCGCCACCAGGCCGCCGCCGATGCCGTCGTACAGCCGCGCCAGATTGCCGGGGAAATGCTGCAGGGCCAGGGGGCGGTCTTCGGTGAGCGGCGCCGTGAAGGCCGCGGGATCGGACAGGATGCAGGCGTCGATGTCCGTGACCAGCAGCGGCGTGCGATAGCGGGCGGCCAGCTCCCCCAGCCGCAGGAAGCGGGCGAAGGTGTAGTAGGTGGTCCGCGCCTCGGCGCTCAGCCCGGCCGGCGCCGCCTCGTGGCTCCAGCCCGGGCGGCAGCGGTGCCGGCCGGCGGCCAGCGCGGCCATGACGGCCGGGGTGTCGGGCGCCGGATCGACGACGTGCAGATGGACGACCTGGCCCGCCGCGGCGAACCGCTCCAGCGCGGACAGGTACAGCGGGGCGAAGCGGCGGAGGTAGCCGGCATCGCAGGCCGCGATCACCACCGGTCCGCTGCCGGGTTGGACGATGGATTCCGCGACGAAGGCCGCCTCCGACTCCGCCACCGCCGCGGCCGGCAGAGCCTCGACGCGACGGGCGAAGGCGTCACCCACCGGCACATGGACCAGGAACGGCAGGTACGGGCGCGCCGCCGCGAAGGCGTCGCGCGCCCGGTCGCCGTCGTCCCGCAGCACGGCCAGCGACCCCTGCAGGAACAGCGCCCACGCCTGCAGTTCGCCATCCACGCCGCGCCACGCCGCGATCACCGCCGACAGCAGCGCCGCCACACGGTCCGGGCGGCCCTCGGCCAGCCGCGTGTTGCACAGGCGGACCAGATGATAGTACGCGGTCTTCCAATGGAACCGGCCGCACCGGCCCAGGCGCCCCACCTCCACCAGGATTGCCGCCGCCTCGCCCGGCCGGCCGGCGGCCTCCAGCGCTTCGGCCGAGCGCTGCCACGGGGTGGGGTCTTGCGGGGTCAGCGCCATCAGGCGGCGGAAGGCGGCCAGCGCCGCATCGGTGGCGCCGGCATCGGCCAGCGCGGTGGCGAGAGGCAGCAGCCGGTCCGGCCGATCCGGTGCCGCCGCCACAAGACGGCGCAGCACCGTCAGCGCGGCGGCGGGGCGATGGGCGTCGAGCAGGGCCGCGCCGAGATTGGCCGCCGCCCCCTCGAATCCGGGGTCCGCGCGCAGGGCGCGGCGATACCCCGCGACGGCCCGGTCCGGGGCGCCGAACGCCTGTTCCGTGCGGGCGAGGTTGTACAGCACCGTGGGGTTGGCCGGTGCGGTGGCCAACGCAAGGCGCAGGTGCGCCAGCGCCTCGTTCCGGCGGTCCAGCGCGTCGAGCGCTGCGGCCGCGTTGATGCGGGCGTCCACGAAGTCGGGCTTCAGGGCCAGCGCGTCCCGGTAGCGCTCCGTGGCCTCGGCGGTCTGTCCGGCCTGCTTCAGCACGTTGCCCAGGCTGAAGAAGGCGTCCGCCGCGGGCTGAAGGGCAATGGCACGGCGCAGACTGTCGGCCGCCTCCGGCAGCCGCCCCTCGGCGCGCAGGGCCCGGGCGAAATTGGCGTGATAGGCCGCGGCGTTGCCGTTGCGGGCGATGGCGTTGCCGATCAGCTCCAGGGCGCGGGCGTTGCGGCCGGTCTGCGCGCACAGAACGCCGTACAGGTGAAGCGCGTCCGCGAAGCCGGGGATGTCCGCCACCAGATCGGCATACAGGGGCTCCGCCTCGGTCAGCCGCCCGGCCTGGTGGTGGGCGACCGCCGCGCGCAGCCGGGTCAGCGGATCGTCGCTCATCCGGCCGGGGAGCAAAGGGGACGGAGGCGGAGAGGCATCGGTATCCTTCCGGGTGCGGTCACGCCGCCGGCTGCTGCTGGGTGATGCAGTGGATGCCGCCACCGCCGCGGACGATGTCGAGGGCGGGGATCTGGATCACCTCGCGGTCGGGGAAGGCCCTGCGCACCGTGCGGTAGGCATCGTCGTCGGCGGCGTCTTCGAAGGCGGGCATGACGATGCCGCCGTTGGCGATGTACAGGTTCGTGTAGGACAGCGTCAGGCGCACCCCGTCGCGGTCGCGCCGTCCGGGCTGACGGACGGGGATGATCTCCAGCTCCCGCCCCTGCGCGTCGCGGGCCTTCTTCAGGCGGTCCAGGTTGTCCTGGAAGATGCGGAAATTGGGGTCGGCGGGGTCGTCGGTGACGATGGCCATGACCACGCCGGGCTTCACGAACAGCGCGATCTCGTCGATGTGGCCGTCCGTCTCGTCGTCCTGGTAGCCCTCGCCCAGCCAGATCACCCGGGAGACGCTGAGATGGTCCATCAGCAGCGTCTCGATCGCGTCGCGCGACAGGCCGGGGTTGCGGTTGGGGTTGAGCAGGCACTGCTCGGTCGTCAGCAGCGTGCCCTCGCCGTCCACATGGAAGGCGCCGCCCTCCATGATCAGCGGTGCGGCGTAGCGGGGCAGCTTCTGGTGTTCCAGGATCAGGCGGCCGATCTCGCGGTCGCGGTCGCACTCGGGGTAATTGCCGCCCCAGGCGTTGAAGCGCCAGTGGACCCCCGCCGCCCGCCCCTTGCCGTCGATCAGGAAGGACGGACCGGTGTCGCGGATCCACGAATCGGAGATGGGCATGGGCAGGATCTGCACGCCGCCGCCGCCGCAGGCCAGCGATGCCTCCGGCACGTCGTCGGGATCGCAGACCATGGTCACCGGCTCGAACCGGGCGATCGCCCGCGCCACCTCGGCGTAGGCGGCGCGCGCCGCCTCGATGCCGTCGTCGGGCCAGGTCTCCGGCCGGCAGGGCCACGCCATCCAGCAGCGGGCGTGGGGTTCCCATTCGCCGGGCATGTAGAAACCGTCCGCGGCCGGTGTCGTTGCCGGTGCCGTCATGCTCTGCCCCCCTTCCCGTTCGGCGTCCCGGTTCGCGTCCGGTCCGCTCGTGCGAACCCTAAACATCCGGGTGCGGATTTGGCAATGGCGGGGATGGGGGCAGCCGGCAGGGAGAGCACAACCGGTGACGGCGCGCCGGGCGCAGGGTAGAACCGGAGGGCTACCCACACCGGCGGAGGCATGGATACCCGTGGCCACGATCATCACCGGCGTCGATCTGGAACACTATCTGGATTCCGGCGTCGGCGGCGCCCGCGGCCTGCGCACGGACGACGGCGCCACGGCGGCGGTGCACTTTGCGCAGGGCTGCGTCCTGCACAACCCGCTGACCTTTCCGGTGACGCGGGACCTGCACTGCTTCCCGGCCTTCGGCATCTTCGCACCCGCCAAATACGCCATGGTCGGCGCCCCGCCGCCCCCCGGCTTCGTGCAGGCGCTCGACCGGCCGGCACCGCCGGGGCGCTATTTCGCCATGGGCTGCTCCGACAACTACTTCCACTGGCTGGTGGACTTCCTGCCGCGGCTGGCGGTGCGCGCGCTGGTGCCCGACGGTGGCGAGCGGCGCGTCGTGCTGGACCGCCCGCCCTCGGGACGGGCGCTGGAGGCGCTCCAGGTGATGGTGCTGGGGCTCGGGCTCGACGGGTTCGACCTGTTCGTCGCCGGCGACGAATGGACCGACTACCCCGACCTGGTGGTGCCCCTGCCCGCCCGCGACCGGGCGGCGGCCCTGTGGGGCGTCGTGCTGGGCCGCACCCGCGCCCTGCTGCCGCCGGTGGAAGTAGCCCGTCGCCTGTTCGTGCGCCGCGGTACCACGGGACGGCGCACGCCGGTGAACGAGGACGAGGTGGCCAATGCCCTGGAGCCGCGCGGCTTCCGCAGCGTCGATCCGGGGGCCATGAGCTTCGTGGAGCAGGTGGCGCTGTTCGCCGGTGCCGACGTCATCGTCGGCGGCCATGGCGCGGCGTTCACGAACCTGCTGTTCGCGCCGGCGGACGCCACGGTGGTGGAACTGCGCGGCAGCGTGCGCCAGCCGTTCTTCGGCCGTCTCGCCGCCGGTCGGGGGATGCGCTACGCGGAGGTTCCCGGCGCCGACGTCCCCGGCAGCCACACGGCCGCACACCATTGCGATTATGCGGTGCCGGTGGCGGATCTGCTGGATCGGCTGGACGCCCTGGGCGTCCGGTGAGGGGTCGGGCGGCGCGCTAGCGGCGGTCGGCCGGATGCCGGCGGCGCGGCGCGAAAAGAGTGGCGAAGGGGTTCGCAAAACCCAGACGGATCATCGGAAACCAAAGGACGGTAAGCATGTCACGCCTCGTGCGCTGTTGACGATGCGTGAAGAATAGCAAAGATCCGTTCACGGTTCCAGGCGTCGCCGGGCGGCCATGCCGGGCACGCATGACCACCCGGAATCGGCAGCGGATTACCCCCCCTGCAACGCCATTTGCTCGTCCCTCTGCCTTTGCTTTTCCTGCCGGGCCATCAACAGGCTGGCGATGAAGATTCCGGTGGCGACCACCAGCACGATGATGGTCGCCAGCGCGTTGATCTGCGGACTGACGCCGAATTTCACCGACGAGAAGATCACCATGGGCAGCGTCGTGGAGCCCGGCCCGGACACGAAGCTGGCGATCACCAGGTCGTCCAGCGACAGGGTGAAGGCCAGCAGCCAGCCCGAGACGATGGCCGGCGCGATGATCGGCAGGGTGATCACGAAGAAGACCTTGGCCGGGCGGGCGCCCAGGTCCATGGCCGCCTCTTCCAGGCTTTCGTCCAGACTGACCAGGCGCGACTGCACGATCACCGCCACATAGGCCATGGAGAAGGTGGTGTGGGCGATGGTGATCGTGGTCACGCCCCGCCCCGCCGGCCAGCCGACGAGCTGTTCCATGGCCACGAACAACAGCAGCAGCGACAGGCCGGTGATCACCTCCGGCATCACCAGCGGCGCGGTGATCATGCCGCCGAACAGGGTGCGGCCGCGGAACCGCCCGAAGCGCACCATCGCCAGCCCCGCCATGGTGCCCAGGACGACCGCGAAGGTGGCCGAACTGGCGGCGATGCGCAGCGACAGCAGGGCCGCATCGATGAGCTGGTCGTTGCGCATCAGCTCGCCGTACCAGCGGGTGGAGAAGCCGCCCCACACCGTGACCAGCCGGCTGTCGTTGAACGAATAGAGGATGAGCAGCCCGATCGGCACGTACAGGAAGGCGTAGCCGAACCACAGCGCCCAGGCCAGGAAGCCGAACCGTTTCATCGCCGCGCCTCCGCATCCTGCTGGCGTCCCTGGACGTACTGGAAGACCATGATCGGCACCACCAGGAACATCAGCAGCGCGATGGCCACCGCGGACGCCACCGGCCAGTCGCGGTTGGCGAAGAATTCATTCCACAGGACGCGCCCGATCATCAGCGTGTCCGGGCCGCCCAGCAATTCGGGGATAACGAACTCGCCCACCGCCGGGATGAACACCAGCAGCGAGCCGGCGATGATCCCCGGCACCGACAGGGGCAGCGTGACGGTGAGGAACGCCTTCCACGGCCGGCAGCCCAGGTCCGCCGCGGCTTCCAGCAGCGAGCGGTCCATCCGCTCCAGCGTCGCGTACAGCGGCAGGATCATGAAGGGGAGATAGGTGTAGGTGATGCCGATGTAGACGGCGATGTCGCTGTACAGGATCTCGAAATGCTCGTCCACCAGGCCCAGGGCCGCCAGGGCGTTGGAGACGATGCCGTTGGCCTTCAGGATGCCGATCCAGGCGTACACCCTGATCAGGAAGGAGGTCCAGAACGGCAGCACCACCAGCATCATCAGCGGGCCGCGCAGGGACGGCCGCGCCTGCGCGATGGCGTAGGCCATGGGGTAGCCGATCAGCAGGCACAGCACGGTGGAGATGAAGGCCATCTTCACCGACGACAGATAGGCGACGATGTACAGGCTGTCGTCGAACAGGCGGAGGTAGCTGGTCAGCGTCAGGGTGATCTGCAGCTTCAGCTCCCCGAAATCCGGATCCTCCAGCCATTCCAGCAGCGCCGAATAGGGCGGCTGGGCGATCAGCGCCTCGGAGAAGCTGATGCGGAAGACGATCAGGAAGGGGATCAGGAAGAACAGCAGCAGCCACAGGTACGGCACCGCCACCACCACCCTGCGGCCCGACAGACCGACCCGGCGCAGCACCGCCGCCACCGCGCTCCCCCGGCCCGTCGGCGCGTCGGCCGGCGCCGCGGGCGGGCCGGCGCTCGTGCGGTCGTCACCGGCGGCGAAACCCTCCCGGCTCATGGGCGTCCTCCGCTCACTGGTTCAGCACGACGCCGGCGAAGGGCCGCCAGCTCAGGTACACCTCGTCCTCCCAGGTCACCGGCAGCTCGGTACGGCGGGTGACGTTGGGCATGGTGACGCGCACGGTCTTGCCGCCCGCCAGTTCCACCAGATAGATCGACATGTCGCCGAGGTAGGCGATCTCCCGCACCACGCCGCGGGTGACGTTGCGCCCGTCGGCGGCGGCGGGCGGCGGCTCCTTGGACAGGGCGATCTTCTCGGGCCGCACGGCCACCCACACCTGCGTTCCCAGCGGCGCCGGCACACCATGGTTGATGTAGAGGTCGCAGCCCGCCTCTTCGGAGCGGACCAGCACATGGTCCGGCTCGTCCTCCACCACACGGCCCTCGAACATGTTCACCGACCCGATGAACTCCGCCACGAACTTGGAGTTCGGGTATTCATAGATCTCCGAAGGCGTGCCGACCTGCTGGATGTAGCCCTGGTTCATCACGGCGATGCGGGTGGACATGGTCATCGCCTCCTCCTGGTCGTGGGTGACCACGACGAAGGTGACGCCCAGCTTCTCCTGGATGTTGACCAGCTCGAACTGGGTGCGCTCGCGCAGGCGGCGGTCCAGCGCGCCCAGCGGCTCGTCCAGCAACAGCAGCTTGGGCCGCTTGACCAGCGAGCGGGCGAGCGCCACGCGCTGGCGCTGGCCGCCGGACAACTGGTGCGGCCGCCGCTTGGCGAAGCGGCCGAGCTGCACCATGTCCAGCATCTCGGCCACCCGCTCGCGGATCTCGGCGCGCGGCACGCCGTCCTGCTTCAGGCCGAACGCCACGTTCTGCTCCACGCTCATGTGCGGGAACAGGGCGTAGGACTGGAACATCATGTTGACGGGACGCTCGTAGGGCGGAATGCCCGACATGTCGACACCGTCGATGAAGATCCTGCCCTCGCTCGGCGTCTCGAAACCGGCGAGCATGCGCAGCAGCGTCGTCTTGCCGGAGCCCGACCCGCCGAGCAGGGCGAAGAACTCTCCCCGGTAGATGTTCAGCGACACGTCGTCGACGGCGACGAAATCACCGAATCGCTTGGTCACCTTGTCGATGCGCACATAGGGGACGGCATCGGGATCCTGCCACGGCTCAAGGCGGGTCGGCTTGCGGATCGGCTGGGCCATGCCCGGCGTTCCTCACTGCTGAAGCGGGGGGTACACAGCGAAGCGCCCCGGCCGCCCGGGCAGTCGCGCGGGGGACCGGGGCGCCGGTTCAGGCCGGTTCGGACCGGGTTACTGCCCGGTCTTCACCTTGGTCCACAGGCGGGTGCGCATGCGCTCCACCGGCGGCTTGACGGCAACCAGGGAGAACAGCCGCTCCTTCTGGTCTTCGCGCGGGAAGATGGCGGGGTTGTTCTTCACCGCGTCCTCCAGGGAGGCCAGCGTCGCCGGCACGGCGTTGCCGTACATGACGAAGTTGGTGATGCCCACCATCGCCTCCGGCTGGAGGACGAAGTCGATCAGGGCGTGGGCGCCGTCCTTGTTGGGGGCATCGGCCGGGATCGCCAGCACGTCCCACCACACCTGGGCGCCTTCCTTCGGGATCACGTACTCCACCGTCACGCCGCTTTTGGCCTCCTCGGCGCGGGATTCCGCCTGCAGCACGTCGCCCGAATAGGCCATCACCACGCAGGCGTCGCCGCCGGCCAGCAGGTTGATGTTCTGCCCGGTCACGAACTGCTTCACGTAGGGGCGGATGGAGGTCAGCAGCGCCTCGGCCTTGTCGTGATCCTCCTTCTTCTCGGAGTTGGGATCGAGGCCGAGGTAGTGGAGCGCCGTGGGAATGACGTCGATGGCCGAGTCCATCAGGGTGATGCCGCAGGGCGCCAGCTTCTGCGCCACCTCCGGTTTGAAGATGAGGTCCCAGCTGTCGAGCGGCGCGTCGGGCATCAGCGCCTTGATCTTGTCCGGCAGGATGCCGATGCCGACGGTGCCGCCCAGGTACGGCACCAGGAAGCGGTTGCCGGGGTCGGCGCTTTCAAGCTGCTTCAGGACCTTGGGATCGACGTTCTTCAGGTTGGGCAGCTTGTCCTTGTCCAGCGGCGCCAGGATGTTGGCCTGGATCATGCGCGCACCGGTCGGCTGCACCGTCGGCACGATCACGTCGTAGCCGGAGCGGCCGACCAGCACCTTCTGCTCCAGCAGTTCCAGGCTGTCGTAGAGGTCGACGTTGGTCGGGTAGCCGCTCGCCGCGGTGAAGTCGGCGAGCGTCGTCTCGCCCAGGTAATCGTTCCAGATGTAAATGTTGACCGGCCGCTTGGTCTGCGCAACGGCCCCGCCGGCCAGCGCGGCGGCGACGGCGGCGCCGAGAACGCCGAGTGCGATTCGCTTCGTCATGAGATCCCCACCCAATGGTCGATCGCCAGGGGCGCCCGCGCCCTTCCGCACGGCTTACCCGCCGCGGGCGTTATTGCACCGCCCACCCCCCGGTTTGTCAACGAAAACGGGGAGGCGGACGGGGATTCGGATGACACGGCGAGGTGGCGGCGAGGCTTTTGAAGATGTGGTCACTCCATGCTGCGGCCGTACGCCGGGCGCACGGAGAGGCACCCCCGAAAGGATCGTCGCTTGTACCGGGCGTGTTGCCCGGGGAGCAAGCGCGCCCCGGGTTGCACGGACTTGACCGGATTGCACGGATTGACAGTCGTGCTTCGGCTCCGCGTGCGTTCGATCACCGATCGGCACGATCGATCCGTGTCATCCGATCCGAAATCCGTGCAATCCGCGTCCAAATTGCCGGCATAGAAGCCATTGCCCGGGAGGCGCGGCGCTCACCGTGCAAGCCACGCCCGCCAGCCGCCGTAGGCGGTGATGTCCTCCGCCCCGGCGGCGGCGCAGGCTTCGCACAGGAAGCCCTGGACGGTGCCGCCATCCTCCAGCTCCAGGGTGCCTATGCCCAGCGGTGCGGGGATGCCCGCCACCAGCTCGCCGAAGCCGGCGGCGGGCATTTCCCACACCTCCACCTCGATGGCGCCACCCTCGCCCGTACGCACCAGCCCCGGACGCGCCGGACGGGTGCCCGGCAGGGCGTACAGGCGGTAGGCCGACGACGTACGGGTGCTGCGCACCAGCCGCCCGCCGCGCGCCGTCAGCTCGTGGTTCAGGGGCAGGCCGGTCATGTGGGCGCCCACCACGGCCACGCGCACCCGCCCGCGCCGCGGCCCCGGCTCGGGTGCCGGCTCCGGCGGAGCCTGCGGCACGCCCGTGGCGCCCAGCGGCAGGCCGGTCGCCTCGTGAAAGGCGGCGGCGATGCCCAGCACCTGCGGCTCGGCGAAGGCGGGGGCGGCCAGGGTGATGCCGAAGGGCAGCCCGTCGGGCTGGAAGCCCGAGGGCACCGCCACGCCGCACAGATCCAGCAGGTTCATGAAATTGGTGTAAGTGCCGAGGTTGCTGTTGAGACGCACCGGCTCCGCCTCCACCTCGGCGATGGTGTAGATGGTGCCGGCGGTCGGGGTCAGCAGCACGTCGGCCCGCCGCCACACCGGGGCGACGGCGCGCGCCAGCTCGCGCAGGCGGTAGTCGGCGCGGAACGCCTCGACGGCGGAGCGTGCGCCGCCCGCCTCGATGATGGCGCGGACCACGGGGTGGCCGACACCGGGATGGGCCGCCAGGAAGTCGCCCACCGCCGCCGTCCGCTCGGCCACCCGGGGGCCTTCGTAGAGCAGGCGCGCCGCCTCCAGGAAGGGGGCGAAGTCCACCGCCACGGCGGTCCCGCCCAGCGCCTTCAGGCGGGCGATGGCGTCGACGAACAGGCGCGGCGTGTGCTGGTTGCCGAAGAACTGGAGCTGGTCGGGCAGTGGCACCGCGAAGCGGAAGGGGGCCGGGCGCACCGGGGACAGGTCCACCCGGTCGGCCTCGGGGCGGGAGAAGGCGTCGTGGGCGTCGTAGCCGGCGGCCACCGCCCCCACCGCGGCGGCGTCGGCCACGGTCAGGGCGAAGACGCTGACGCAATCCAGGGATCGGCAGGCCGGGACCACGCCGCGGGTGCTCAGCAGACCGCAGGTGGGCTTCAGGCCGACGATGTTGTTGAAGGCCGCCGGCACCCGGCCGGACCCGGCGGTGTCGGTGCCCAGGGCGAAGCTGACCAGCCCCGCCGCCACCGCCACCGCCGACCCCGACGAGGAGCCGCCGGACACGTACGCGGGATCGAAGCTGTTGCGCACCGCCCCGAAGGGCGAGCGCACACCCACCAGCCCGGTGGCGAACTGGTCCAGGTTGGTCTTGCCCACGAACAGGGCGCCGGCCGCGGTCAGGCGCTGCACCACCGCCGCGGACTCCCGCGGTTCGTAGGCGAACTCCGGGCAGGCGGCGGTGGTGCGCAGCCCGGCCACGTCGATGTTGTCCTTGACGGCGAAGGGAATGCCGTACAGGGGCAATTCCGCCGGGGAACGGGCGGCCAGCGCCTCGGCGGCGGTCAGCACGGCCACCTCGCTCTCACGCGCGATCCACACCGCGTCGTCGCCATAGGCGGCGATGCGGTTCAGCACCGATTCCGCGACCGCCCGCGGCGTCACGGCACCGCTCAGATAGCGGGCGCGCAGGCTGGCGATATCAAGGCTGTCGCGGTGCGAAAAGCCCATGGGGGTCCTCCTCGTCGGCGGTGCGGTTCGGTTTATCGGCGGTGTCGGGGAACGGGCGGTCGATGGTCGCGGCGGCGGTGCGCGTCGCCACCACCTCGGCCGAGGCGACGCTGACGATGCGCACATGGGCGCGCATGGCGCGCGCCGCGCCGTCGCCGTCGCCGCACAGGATGGCGCGGACCACCTGGTCGTGCTCGGCCCAGGAGTTGGCCAGCCGGCCGAGCGCGTGGAAGGAGACGCGGCGGAACGCGGCGACGCGGCGGCGGGCTGCCAGCACCGTCTCCTCCAGTTCACCGTTGTGGGCGCCGCGGTAAAGGGCGGTGTGGAAGTGACGGTTGACCCCTTCGTACCCTTCGCGGTCGCCGGAGCGCACCAGGGCGGCGGAGTCCCGGTGCAGCGTCTCCAGAGCCAGCCGTTCGCGGGCGGTCATGCGCTCGGCCGCGAGGCGGGCGCACACCGCCTCCAGTTCGGCCATGACCTCGAACATCTGGTGCAGGCGGTCCTCGCCGATGGCGGCAACGGCGGCGCCGCGGTTGGGCTGGTGTTCGACCAGGCCGGTGGCGGCCAGCAGGCGCAGGGCCTCGCGCACCGGCGTGCGCGATACCCGGAAGCGCCGGGCCAGTTCCTGCTCCTCCAGCCGCGTGCCGGGCGGCAGGCGGCCGTCGACGATGTCATCGGCCAGCCGCTGGACGAGGTCGTCGACCAGCGTGCCCCGGGCACGCCCGTCAACCGGCGTGCCAGAGGCACGGGGTGCCCGTGCCGCCGGCCGTCCCTCTCCCTTCGTCATCGCGCCATCCATCCCGATGCCCCGTCCCCGTGGTTGCCGCAGGTCGGGCGATCACAATGCATACACCGTTCCAGTTGCCCGAACGCCGTTTAATATCATTATATATCAAGCATTTGAGTTCACATCACAGAGATGCCGGAGCTACACCCCGTCTGGTTGTGCGTAATTCTTAATCATCGTGCACGAAGATGCCGACATATTAAGCAGCTCAGGCGTCGCTGTTCTCCGTCGATGGACCGCCGCTCGGCCTATGATGATTTCAAATCAAATGCTTATGCGTTCGCCGCCGGCATGGCATGCGGCTTGCTGATTGTGTGCACGACCGAACCGGCGCCGCCGACGGCGCGACACGAAGGGGGAATTGAACACCATGGCCGCTCCGCACCGCCTTTCCCGACGCACCCTGCTGCACACCGTGTCCGCCGCCGGCGCTTTGGGCGTCCTGGGCTCCGCGCTGCCGTGGCGGCCGGCGCTGGCGAAGGACCTGGTGGTCGGCTTCGTCTACGTCGGACCGCGCGACGATTTCGGCTACAACCAGGCCCACGCCGAAGGCGCCGCGGCCGTCCGTGCACTGCCCGGCGTCAAGGTTCTGGAAGAGGAGAAGGTTCCGGAAACCGTCGACGTCGAGAAGAGCATGGAAAGCATGATCGCGCTCGACGGCGCCAGACTGCTGTTCCCGACCTCCTTCGGCTATTTCGACCCGCATGTGCTGAAGGTGGCGAAGAAGCACAGCAGCCTGACCTTCCTGCACTGCGGCGGCCTGTGGACGGAGGGCAAGCACCCGGCCAACGTCGGCTCCTACTTCGGCTACATCGACGAGGCGCAGTACCTCTCGGGCATCGTCGCCGCCCACACCAGCAAGACGAAGAAGCTGGGCTTCGTCGCGGCCAAGCCGATCCCGCAGGTGCTGCGCAACATCAACTCCTTCACACTTGGTGCGCGTTCGGTCGACCCGGCGGTGACCACGGCGGTGATCTTCACCGGCGACTGGTCCATGCCGGTGAAGGAGGCGGAGGCCGCCAACAGCCTGATCGACCAGGGCGTCGACGTGGTCACCTGCCACGTCGACAGCCCCAAGGTGGTGGTGGAGACCGCCGAGCGCCGCGGCATCTTCTGCACCGGCTACCACGCCAGCCAGGCGGCGCTGGCGCCCAAGGGCTACCTGACCGGGGCGGAGTGGAACTGGGCCAAGGTCTACACCGACTACGTCACCCTGGTGCTGGCCGGCAAGACCGTTCCCAACCTGGTGCGCGGCGGCCTGAAGGAAGGGGTGGTCAAGACCTCCGCCTACGGTCCGGCCGTCTCCGACGCCGCCCGCGCCAACGCCGACGCGGTGAAGGCGCAGTTCATGGACGGCTCCTTCGTCATCTACAAGGGCCCGCTGAAGGACAACAAGGGCAACACCGTCATCGCCGCCGGGGAGGCGCAGGGCCAGACGGACATCGCGCTGGAATCCATGAACTACCTGGTCGAGGGCGTGACCGGCAGCATCGGGTAAGGCACCACCGCTCCCCCGACGAGGACACCGCCATGCCCCTCGACCGCGTCCTTCCCACCCTGGCGGCGCTGGCCGTCTCGATGGTGCTGTTCGGCCTGTTCGTCCTGGCGGTCGGCGTCGACCCGCTGGAAACCTATGCGCTGATGTACACGGGCGCCTTCGGCTCCTGGTTCTCGTGGCAGAACACGCTGACGCGGGCCGCCCCGCTGATCCTGACGGCCCTGTGCACCGCCCTGCCGGCCCGCCTCGGCCTGGTGGTGATCGGCGGCGAGGGGGCGCTGGTGCTGGGCGGGCTGGCGGCGGTGGCGACCGCCCTGGCGCTGGACGGGCTGCCGCCGCCGGTGGTCTATGGCGCCATGGGGCTGGCGGGCATGGCGGCGGGCGGGGCGCTGATCGGATTCGCCGGGGCGCTGCGCCACGGCCGCGGCGTCAATGAGACCATCGCCTCGCTGCTGCTCACCTACATCGCCATCGCGGTGATGAAGCAGTTGGTGGAAGGGCCCATGAAGGACCCGGCCAGCCTGAACAAGCCGTCCACCGCCCCCGTTCCCGACGCCTATCTGGTGGGCACCCTGCCGGGCATGGACGTCCACTGGGGGTTGGCGCTGGGCGTGCTGTTCGCGCTGGCCGCCTGGGTGCTGATGACCCGCACCACCTTCGGCTTCGCCGCCCGCATGGTCGGCGGCAACCCCCGCGCGGCGCGGATGGCCGGGTTGCCGGTGGGCACCCTGCTGGTCGTCACCTGCGCGCTGGGCGGTGCCGCCGCCGGCCTGGCGGGGGTGATGGAGGTGGCGGCGGTGCACGGGCGGGCCAACGCGTCGATGGTGGCCGGCTACGGCTTCACCGGCATCCTCGTGGCCTTCCTGGCCCGCCAGAACCCGCTGGCGGTCATCCCCGTGGCCATCCTGTTCGGCGGAATCGGCGCCAGCGGCGGCCTGCTGCAACGCCGGCTGGACCTGCCGGACGCGGCGGTGCTGGTGCTCCAGGGGATCATCTTCGTCACCTTGCTGGCCGGCGAGGGGTTGCAGGGGCGCCTCCCGTCGCTCCGCCGCGCGCCGCCGGCCGCCCGCCCGCAGGAGGCTTGAGTCATGGATGATGGAGGTCTGGGCTGGTGGGGGGTGCCGCTGGCGGTGCTCGCCGGGGCCATCCGGGTGTCGACGCCCTTCCTGTTCGTCAGCCTGGGCGAATGCCTGACGGAAAAGAGCGGGCGCATCAATCTGGGCCTGGAAGGCACGCTGGTGATGGGCGCCATGAGCGGCTACGCCGTCGCCTACGGCACCGGCAACCCGTGGGCCGGCGTGCTGGTCGCCGGTCTCGCGGGCACCGTCTTCGGGGTGCTGCACGCCGCCATCTGCTCGCTGGAGCGGGTGAACGACATCGCCGTGGGCATCGCGCTGATGCTGCTGGGCACCGGCCTTGCCTTCTTCCTGGGCAAACCCTTCATCCAGCCGCAGGCGCCGCAGTTGCCCTCGCTGGCGCTGGGCTGGTGGAGCGACGTGCCGCAGGTGCAGTCGGCCCTGCGCATCAACGCCCTGTTCCTGGCGGGGCTGCTGCTGGCGCCGCTGCTGGTGTGGGCGTTGCGCTGCACCCGCTGGGGCATGGTGGTGCGCATCGTCGGCGAAAGCGCCGAGGCGGCCCGCGCCATGGGCTACCCGGTCAACGCCGTGCGCATGGCGGCGACGGCGACCGGCGGCTTCCTGGCGGGGGTCGGCGGCTCGTTCCTGTCGCTCTACTATCCCGGAAGCTGGAACGAAGGGCTGTCCAGCGGCCAGGGCATCACCGCCGTGGCCCTGGTCATCTTCGCCCGCTGGGATCCGATGCTGTGCTTCTACGCCGCCCTGCTGTTCGGCGGCGCCGGGGCGCTGGGGCCGGCGCTGCAATCGGTGGGCGTGACCCAGGGCTATTACCTGCTGAACGCCGCCCCGTACATCCTGACGCTCGCCATCATGATCGCGACCTCCTCCTCGCGCCACCGCCTGGCCGGCGCGCCGGCGGAGCTGAGCGTCACCCGCTGACCGCCACCGACGACGCAACGGAAGGGAGTTTCCGGCATGACCGAGCGCTTCATCCCCGCCGACCCCTACCCCTGGCCCTACAACGGCGACCTGCGGCCGGACAACACGGCGCTGATCGTCATCGACATGCAGACCGACTTCTGCGGCAAGGGCGGTTACGTGGACTGCATGGGCTACGACCTGGAGCTGACCCGCGCCCCCATCGAGCCGATCCGGCGGGTGCTGGCGGCCATGCGGGCCAAGGGCTATCACGTGCTGCACACCCGCGAAGGGCACCGGCCCGACCTGTCGGACCTGCCGGCCAACAAGCGCTGGCGCTCCCGCCGCATCGGCGCCGGCATCGGCGACCCCGGCCCGTGCGGGCGCATCCTGGTGCGCGGCGAGCCGGGGTGGGAGATCATCCCCGAACTGGCCCCCCTGCCCGGCGAGCCCGTCATCGACAAGCCCGGCAAGGGCAGCTTCTGCGCCACCGACCTGGAGCTGATCCTCAACACCCGCGGCATCCGCAACATCGTGCTGACCGGCATCACCACCGACGTCTGCGTCCACACCACCATGCGAGAAGCCAACGACCGCGGCTTCGAATGCCTGCTGCTGGAGGATTGCTGCGGCGCCACCGACCCCGGCAACCACGCCGCCGCGGTGGCGATGGTGAAGATGCAGGGCGGGGTGTTCGGGTCGGTCAGCGATTCCGCCGCCTTCACCGGGCACCTGCCATGAACGTGCTGACCCGCGTGGTGCCGCCCGAGGTGACGGCTCCCGGCGTCGAGGCGATCGCCATGACGAAGCGCTTCGGCGGCTTCACCGCCCTGGACGGCGTCAGCGTGCGCATCCGGCCGGCCACCGTGCACGCCCTGCTGGGCGAGAACGGCGCCGGCAAGAGCACGCTGGTCAAGTGCATCATGGGATTCCACCGGCCGGACGAGGGCAGCATCGTCATCGGCGACCGCGAGGTGGAGATCGACAACCCCCGCACCGCCCAGCGCCACGGGCTGGGGATGGTCTACCAGCACTTCACCCTGGTGCCGCGCATGACGGTGCTGGAGAACCTGGTGATGGCGCGGGCCGACGTGCCGGCGGTCATCGACTGGGCGAAGGAGCGGCGGGACCTGGCGGCCTTCCTGGACACCATGCCCTTCCGCATCCCCGTGGATTCGCCCGTGGCGGCGCTGGCGGCGGGCGACCGGCAGAAGGCGGAGATCGTCAAGCAGCTCTACCTGAAGGCACGCTTCCTGATCCTGGACGAGCCGACCTCCGTCCTCACCCCGGCCGAGGCCGACGAGATCCTCGGGCTGATCCGCGCCATGGCGCTGGACGGCCGGCTGACGGTGCTGATCATCACCCACAAGTTCCGCGAGGTCATGGCCTTCGCCGACGAGGTGACGGTGCTGCGCCGCGGCCGGGCCGTGGGGTCCGGCCCGGTCAGCGGCCACACCCCCGACAGCCTCGCCCGCCTGATGGTGGGGGAGGCCGCGGTGGCCGCCCCGGCGCCTCGCGCCGCGGCACCGGCCGGTGCGGTGCGCCTGGCGGTGGAGGGGCTGCGGGCGGACGACGACACCGGCATGCCCGCGGTGCGCGGCCTCGACCTTCAGGTGCGCGCCGGCGAGATCGTCGGGGTGGCCGGCGTGTCCGGCAACGGCCAGGTGGAGCTGGTGCAGGTGCTGGCCGGCCAGCGCCCGGCCGTGGCCGGCACCGTGCGGGTGAACGGCCAGCCCTACGGCGCCACCCGCGCCGAGGCGCGCCGCCACCGCGTGTTCTGCCTGCCGGAGGAGCCGTTGCGCTCCGCCTGCGTGCCCGGCATGAGCGTGGCCGAGAACATGGCGTTCCGGGTGTTCGACCGGCCGCCCTTCGCCGCCGGCGGCTGGTGGCTGAAGCGCGGCGCCATGCGCCGGGCGGCGGAGGCGCTGATCGCCCGCTACCGCGTTAAGACGACGTCGCCCGACGCGCCCATAGCCACCCTGTCCGGCGGCAACGTGCAGCGCGCCGTGCTGGCGCGGGAGCTGTCGGGCGAGGTGGACGTGCTGGTCGCCGCCAACCCGGTGTTCGGCCTGGACTTCGCGGCGGTGGCGGACATCCACGCGCAGATCGTGGACGCGCGCAACCGCGGCACCGCGGTGCTGCTGGTCAGCGAGGACCTGGACGAACTGCTGGAGCTGTCGGACCGCCTGGTGGTGATGTTCCGCGGCGCCATCGTCCACGAAACCGCCACGGCCGCCGCCGACCTCACCACCATCGGCCGCTGCATGGCCGGCCACTGAGGAGACCCGCCCTTGCCCACCGTCGCCGCCCTTCCCTTCGACTACGCCTTCCCCATGGCCGGGGTGGCGCTGGTGGTCATCGACATGCAGCGCGACTTCCTGGAGCCCGGCGGCTTCGGCGCGGCGCTGGGCAACGACGTGGCGCTCCTCGCCCCGGCGGTGGCGCCGGCGCGCGCCCTGCTGGACGGCTTCCGCGCCCGCGGCCTGCCGATCATCCACACCCGCGAGGCCCACCGCCCCGACCTGTCCGACTGCCCGCCGGCCAAGCGCCGGCGCGGGACGCCCGCCCTGCGCATCGGCGACCCCGGACCGATGGGCCGCATCCTGGTGGCCGGCGAGCCCGGCAGCGCCATCATCCCCGAACTGGCGCCGCTGCCCGGCGAGACGGTCATCGACAAGCCCGGCAAGGGCGCCTTCCACGCCACCGGCCTGTCGGACATCCTGGCCCGGCTGGGCGTCACCCACCTGGTGTTCGCCGGCGTCACCACCGAGGTCTGCGTCCAGACGACCATGCGCGAGGCCAACGACCGCGGCTTCGACTGCCTGCTGGCCGAGGACGCGACCGAGAGCTACGTCCCCGCGTTCAAGGCCGCCACCCTGGCGATGATCCGCGCCCAGGGCGCCATCGTCGGCTGGACGGCGCCGTCCGCCGCCGTTCTCGCCGCCCTGGAGTCCGCCTGATGCCCGACGCCGCGCTTCCCGTCCTGTCCCTGCTGCCCGGCGACCTGCCGCCCCTGGTGTGGGAGCCGTTCCGCGAGGGCATCGCGGTGAGCTGGATCTACCGCACCGGCGCCGGCGGCCCGGCCGCCGCCTTCCTGCGCTACGATCCCGGCGCCGCCGCACCCCACCACGTCCACGACGGGTACGAGCACATCCTGGTGCTGGAAGGCAGCCAGGAGGACGCCCGCGGCCGCTACCCCGCCGGCAGCTTCGTGGTCAACCCGCCGGGCACCGGCCACACGGTGTCCAGCCCCGAAGGCTGCCTGGTGCTGATCGTCTGGGAGCGGCCGGTTCGGTTCGTCTGAGGGTCCGGGAACAGGGCGGGTGCGGGAGCGTTGCCGGGGCATGGTCCCACGCCCGATGGAGGCGCCACCCGTGCTCCGCGTCCTATCCGCCCTGCTCGTGCTGGCGCTGGCCGCCTGCGACCGGGAGACGCCGGTGCAGCAGCGCATCGCCGGCGCCGACCCGGACCGGGGGGCGGCGCTGATCCGCTCCTACGGCTGTCTGACCTGCCACACCGTGCCGGGGGTGCCCGGTCCGCGCGGCGTCGTCGGCCCGCCGCTGGACCGGTTCGCCCACCGCTCCCTGATCGCCGGGATCGTCGCCAACCAGCCGGACACGCTGGTGCGCTGGATCATGGACCCGCCGTCCTTCGCCCCGCAGACGGGCATGCCCGCCATGGGGATCTCCATGCAGGAGGCGGAGCACATCGCCGCCTACCTCTACACCCTGCGGTGACCCGTTCCGGCCCGGGCCGTTTCGCCGTTTGTCCCACCCCTCGCGCGCCCGCGGCGGTGACCGGCCACGCCCGCCGTGCCATACTGCGGCCGGTCCCCCTTGGTGTCTTCCCGCACCCCGCCGCCGATGGCCGTCATGCCCCGTGTCCTGTCGCTGCTCCTCCTGCTCCCGCCGCTCGCCCTCGCCGCCGCCCTGCCGGCGGTTGCGGCCAGCGTCTCCGCCGCCCAGGCGGAGGCCAAGGAGGCCGCCCGCGGCGGCAACTGCACGCCCACCAAGGTGGAGGTGCTGCGCTACGCCGTCGGCCGCCAGTCGGAAACCGTGTTCAAGGTGAACTGCTCGGAAGACAAGGAGGCGTTCGTCCTCGTGCAGTGCCGCTCGCGCACCTGCACGCTGCTGCGCTGACCACATTCATCCGATGTTAACCGGCCCCGCCTGCAATGAGGGGCGACCGTCCCGCCCGTGATGGAGGCCCCATGGCACCGCTTCGCCGTTTCGCCCGGATCGGCCTGTTGCTGCCGCTGCTGGCGGCGTGCGAATCCGTGCCGCCGGTGGTGGTGGCGGGAACGGCCGCGGCCAGCGCCGTGTCGCTGACCTCCACCAAGAAGACGCTGGTCGACCACGCCGCGTCCACCCTGACCGGCATGGACTGTTCCTTCATCGGCTTGCAGGAGCACGGGCGGTACTGCCACCGGCCGATGGTGGTCGACCGCTCGCAGGTCTATTGCTACCGCACGCTGGCGGATGTGGACTGCCACCACATCCCCGACCCCTTCCGCAACGGCCAGACCGCGCTCGCCAGCCCGCCGCCGAACCTGAAGCCGGCGGCGGAGCGCGGTCTGTTCGACTGACGGCGCCCCGGACCCCTCCCAGCCCTGCCCTGCCCGCGCCCCGCACCGGCCAAGAATTTACAGATTGTTTCAGTTATACATTTTCGCGTTGACGGAATTCTACAATGTGATTAGAAGAGGTTTCACGCGCCGATTTGAGCAAACAGCTTGCGGGCGCGCTACAAATGCAGCTAAAGCGATGGGCGTCCGCCCAGCCGCCGGGCTGCGGCGGGCGAAGTCCTTCCCCGCCTCCCGCCACATACGACCGGCCGCCGATGTTGCGGCCGGCCCCGCCGGAGGTTTGTCATCATGCCCCTGCTCCTGTCCCGCCGCGCCCTGCTTGCGGCCGCCCTCGCCTCCGGGATCGCCGCCGCCGCCGGCGTGCTGCCGGGTGCGGCCCTGGCCGCCGGCACGCCGTCCGAGGTGCGCCTCGACTACGCCTATTACAACCCGGTCTCGCTGGTCCTGAAGGAGAAGGGCTGGCTGGAGGAGGAGCTGAAGAAGGACGGCATCGCCGTGCGATGGGTGCTCAGCCTCGGGTCGAACAAGGCGCTGGAGTTCCTCAACGCCGGGGGCATCGACTTCGGCTCCACCGCCGGTGCGGCGGCGCTGATCGCCCGCATCAACGGCAACCCGATCAAGTCGGTCTATGTCTATTCCAAGCCGGAATGGACGGCGCTGGTCACCCGCCCCGGCACGGGCATCGCCTCGGTGGCCGACCTCCGGGGCAAGCGCATCGCGGTCACCCGCGGCACCGATCCCCACATCTTCCTGGTCCGCGCCCTGGCCGAGGCGGGCCTGAGCGACCGCGACGTCAAGCTGGTGCTGCTCCAGCACCAGGACGGCCGGCTGGCCCTGGAGAACGGCAACGTCGACGCCTGGGCCGGGCTGGACCCGATGATGGCGCAGGCGGAGCTGGACCTGGGCGCCACCCTGTTCCACCGCAACGCCGGCGCCAACACCTGGGGCATCCTGAACGTGCGCGAGGCGTTCGCGGCGGAGCATCCGGAGCTGGTCGGCCGCGTGCTGGCGGCGTACGAGCGCGCCCGCGCCCACGCGCTGGCCAACCCGGGCGAGCTGAAGGCCATCCTGGCCGCCGCCGCCCGCCAGCCGGAGCCGGTGATCGCCCGCCAGTTGGAGCGCACCGATCTGACCCACGCCGCCATCGGCGCGGAGCAGGAGCGCACCATCGTCGAGGCCGGTCTGGCCCTGCAGCAGGCCGGCGTTCTGCCCGCCGACGCCGACGTCAAGGGGGCCGCGGCGGCGCTGATCGACCCGTCCTTCAGCCGCGCCCCGGCGCGTTAAGGGGGGGACGGGCGGTGACGATCATCAGCGCCGGCGGCGGCGCGCAGGACATCGCGGAGCGGCCCGTTCGGCGCGGCCGGCTGACCGGCGCCGTGCCGACGGCCTTCGTCGGGCTGATCGTCCCCGCCGTCCTGGCGCTGGGCTGGGAGGCGGCGGTCGCCCTGGGCTGGTCGCAGGGCCGGCTGATGCCGCCGCCGAGCCGCATCCTCGCCACCCTGTGGGACCTGGCGCAATCGGGCGACCTGTTGGTGCACGTCCTGGCCACCCTGTGGCGGGTTGGGGCGGGCTTCCTGTTCGGCGTGCTGGCCGGCACGGCGCTGGGGGCGCTGACCGGCTATCTCACCGCGGCGCGCCGCCTGCTCGACCCCACGTTCCAGGCCCTGCGCAGCATCCCGTCCATCGCCTGGGTGCCGCTGTTCATCCTGTGGTTCGGCATCTTCGAGACGTCGAAGGTGATCCTGATCGCGGTCGGCGTCTTCTTCCCCGTCTATCTCGCCACGTCCGGCGCCATCATGGGCGTCGACCGCAAGCTGGTGGAGGTCGGGCGCATCTTCCGCCTGTCCGGGCCGCAACTGGTGTGGCGGGTGCTGCTGCCGGCCACCCTGCCCGCCTATCTGATCGCCCTGCGCACGGGCCTGGGGCTGGGCTGGATGTTCGTGGTGGCGGCGGAGTTCATGGGGGCCAGCGAGGGGCTGGGATTCCTGCTGGTGGACGGGCAGATGACCGGCCAGCCGCAGATCATCCTGGCGGCCATCGTCGCCTTCGCCGTGCTGGGCAAGCTGACCGACGGGCTGCTCGCCGCCGCGTCGCGCCCGCTCCTGCGCTGGCAGGACGGTTTCAGGCCGGAGGGATGAGGCCATGCTGACCATCGAGTCCCTGTCCAAGCGCTACCCCAACGGCCACCTCGCCCTGACCGGCATCGACCTGACGGTGCGCCCCGGCGAGATCCTGGGCGTCGTCGGCGGCTCCGGCTGCGGCAAGAGCACGCTGCTGCGCATCGTTTCCGGGCTGGAGGCGGCCACGACGGGCCGTGTGACCCTCAACGGCACGGCCGTCACCGCGCCGCGGGAGGAGATCGGCTTCGTGTTCCAGGAGCCGCGGCTGATGCCGTGGCTGAGCGTGCGCGACAACGTCGCCTTCGGCATCCGCCACCTGCCCCGGGCGGAGCAGGCGGCGCGCACGGAGGAGGCGCTGCGCCGGGTCGGCCTGATCGACTTCGCCGGCGCCTGGCCGCGCCAGTTGTCCGGCGGCATGGCCCAGCGGGCCGCGCTGGCCCGCGCGCTGGTCGGCCGCCCGTCGGTCATGCTGCTGGACGAGCCGTTCAGCGCGCTGGATGCGTTGACACGCTACGACCTTCAGGACCACCTTCTGCACCTGTGGTCGTTCGAGCGGCCGACGATGATCCTCGTCACCCACGACATCGAGGAGGCGCTGGTGCTCTGCGACCGGATCGTCGTCATGCAGCCGGGGCCGGGGCGGGTGCAGACCATCGCCACGCCGCCCCTCTCCCGCCCGCGCGACCGCGCCGACCCGCTCTTCGAGGACTGGAAGCACCGCCTGCTGGGCGAACTGAGCCGGTCCTTCCGGGAGCGCCACAGCGGCGACGAGGCTTTCCCGGCCGCCGCCATATAGAAAGAAAGGTGAGGAGAGGAATGGACGCCGAAGCCCTGCGCGCGCTGCAAGCGCCGCTGAAGGACAAGTACAAGGAGAACCCCGACGCCGCGGTGGTGACGCTGAAGGCCAGCGGGGAGCTGGACGGCGCCGCCATCGTCTGCAAGGTGGACACCGGCCGCGCCCTGGTGGAGGCCGGCCTGCACCCCGCCACGGGCGGGCCGGGCACCCAGGCGTGCTCCGGCGACATGCTGCTGGAGGCGCTGGTCGCCTGCGCCGGCGTCACCCTGAAGGCGGTGGCCACGGCGCTGGCCTTCGACCTGCGCGGCGGCACCGTGTCGGCCGAGGGCGACCTGGACTTCCGCGGCACGCTCGGCGTGGCCAGGGACGCCCCCGTGGGCTTCCGCGCCATCCGCCTGCGCTTCGACCTGGACACCGACGAACCGCAGGAGCGCATCGACACCCTGACCAAGCTGACCGAGCGCTATTGCGTCGTCTACCGCACCCTGGCCAACCCGCCGCCGCTGGAACTGGCCATCGCAACGGGCGGAGGTACGGCGGGGAACTGACCCGCCGGCGTCCGGGGGCGGGGGGCTAGAACAGCCGCCCGCCGTCGGGCACCCCGTGGCCGGGCTGGATCAGCACCACCGCGCCGTCGGCGTCGGGGACGCCCAGCACCAGGCATTCGGAGCGAAACTTGCCGATCTGCTTGGGCGGGAAGTTGACGACGCCCAGAACCTGGCGGCCGACCAGGCTTTCGGGCGTGTAATGGACGGTGAGCTGGGCGGAGCTGCGGCGCACGCCGATCTCCGGGCCGAAATCGACGGTCAGCTTGTAGGCGGGCTTGCGCGCCTCCGGATAGGGCTCGGCGGCGGTCACCGTGCCGACGCGGATGTCCACCTTCAGGAAGTCGTCGAACCGGATCGTCTCGCTCACGGGATGCCTCTCCCTCCGTTATCGGTCCTGCGGAAGGAGGGTAGCACCGCAACCACCGAACGCAACGCCTGCCAAAGGCCATGCCCGCCAAACGCAACGGGCCGCCCCTCGCGGGGCGGCCCGATCGCGGACACCGGAGACGGTGCGGCTTACTTCTTGGCGGCGGGCTTGGCCACCAGGTCCTTCAGCTCGTCCAGGCTCTCCGACACGCGCTTGGAGAGGATCTCGGCGGCCTCCGTGTTGGACTTGGCCACCATCTCCGACAGCTCCTTCATGTTGGCCAGCGCCTTCTCGAAGGCGGTCTTGACCAGCTCGGTCTGCTTGGCGGCCTTCTCCTCCGGAGTGTCGGCGGCAATCATCTGGGAGACCATGGCGTTGGCCTCCTCCACCGACTGGCGCAGGATCTCGGCCTGGCGGCGCAGCACGGCCTGGATGCCCTCGACCGCCATCTGGTTGGCAGCCTGCACCGCCTCGATGTTCTTGCGCTGGGCGGCCAGGATGGCTTCGACGTCGACGCCGGGCGCCTTGAAGTCGCTCATGACCTTCGCGAGGTCGAACTCGAGGAAAGGATTGCCGGTCGTTTTCGCCATCGTCTTGGTCCCCCGAAGGAAAGTACCGTTGTCGCGGCCGTCACCCTGACAACCAGGGAGCGGCGGTTGCAGTGCCCGAAATATAGCCACCGTCTTTGTGCATTGCAACAAAGAAGGCGCAGCGCCCCGGCGTGCGTCAGCCGGCCGCAGGCTCGGGCGTCGGCGCGGCGGGCGATGCCCGGCGGCGCCCGCGGCACAGGGTGCCGGCCAGGGATTCCGCCCGGCGCAGCTCGGCGTCCAGGGCCGCCATGGTGCGCGACAGGTCCTCGCTGTCGTCACCGACGAACACCCGCATCACCCGCGCCTGGACCGAACAGAGCCCGGCCACCAGCACCGCCCCGCCCGGCCGGTCCGGATCGATGCCGGCGGCGCGCAGCATCCACGCCATGGAGCGGGCGTACTGCCGCGCGAAGGCAAGGGCCGTCAGCGGCTCGCGCGGCAGGTCGCGCAGCACCGCCGCGAGGCCGGGCCGGTAGGGTTGCAGCGCGTCGAAGCGGCGCATCATCACGTCGAACAGCCGGTCGCGCGGGCTCTCCTCCTCGGCGCCCCCGCCCCCGGAGCCGACCGGCGGCGGCTCGCCCCCGGCCAGCACCGCAGCGTCGGCGCGGCGCGACACGCCGGCCAGCAGGGCCGGCCGGTCGGGAAACCGCCGGTACAGTTCCCCCGCGGGCACCCCGGCCGCCCGCGCCACCTCCAGCATACCCGTCCGCCGCCAGCCGCGCTCCGCCGCCAGGGCCATCGCCCGGTCGATGATGCGCCCGGAAAGATCGTCACCCTCGTCCATCGCCCGGCCTCACCACTTGGTCGCTCCGCCGCACCATCTGGGACGCCGGCACCGCTTCGGCAAGGCGGCGCCCGCGGCAGAAGGGGCGCGGCGCGGGACGGCGGAAAGCGTATGGCGCCAGCCGGCCGTGCTGGTATCCTGTCCGGACCGGAACCACGAACAGGCTCGCAACGCATGGCGCGCTACCGGATCGAAACCTCCGACGATGGCCGGTACCGCAGCGTCAAGGCTTTCACGCAAGCGGCCAATGTGCGTTTGCTGGGTGACTTTCCCGAGACGCATTCCCTTGTGACGGACGATTTGCCCGCGGACCTGCGTGAGCGCGTCGTCGCGGCCGGAGCGCGCGTGACCCGGGACCCGGGACAGGGGGGCGACGCCATGAAAGACTCCTTCGTGGCGTGGCTGAAAGCGCAGACCCCGCCGGGCATTTCCTGGACGCGCGACGACAAGTACAAGGCATCTCCTTGACCTTCGGTGTCGCCCTGGACAGCAACGTCATCCTTCACGCCATGGGCATCAACGATGCGGCGCGTCACGCCCGCGCCGTCGATCTCATCGAAAGGCTGCCGAGAGAAACCGTGGTGCTGCCGGTGCAGGTGCTCGGCGAAACGATGAACGTGCTCATCAGCCGCAAGGTCGGCCGGGAACGCTCCAGGGTCCGCGACGTGGTTGCACGATGGGACGCCCTGTTCGGCGTTCACGAGACATCGCCGTCGGCGATGCTTGCCGCGGCGGACCTCGTGGCGGACCACGGCCTCCAGGTTTGGGACGCCGTCATCCTGGCGGTCGCTGCCGAAGCCGGCTGCCGGCTCCTGCTTGTCCGAAGACATGCATCACGGCTTCGCCCGGAGGGGCGTCACCGTCGTCAACCCGTTCCGCGACGACGTCCACCCGCTGCTGCGCGCCGCACTTGCCGGCGACGGCTGATACGCCCGGACCATGGTCCCGTCCATTCGTTTCCGACGGTATGACGGCCCGGCGTCGCCCCGGTTGGCCGCCCCGCACCATATCTGCTATGGGATCGCTCCCCAGCCCCGCAGCGTCCCGGCGCCATGACCGACAGCCCGAGCTTCCTCAACGTCACCCGTTCCTTCACCGGCAAGCGCTGGCAGGCGCGCGCCTGTGACGAGCGGCGGGCGTGGGCGCTGGCGCAGGGGCGCGGGCTGCCGGAGATCGTCGGGCGGGTGCTGGCGGCGCGCGGCGTGACAGAGGAGGCGTGCGACGATTTCCTCGCCCCCACCCTGCGCTCCCTGCTGCCCGACCCGTCGCGCTTTCGCGACATGGACGCCGCGGCCGACCGCATCGCCCGGGCGATCATGGCGGGCGAGGCGGTCGCCGTGTTCGGCGACTACGACGTGGACGGCGCCACCTCGGCGGCCCTGCTGCGGCGCTTCTTCCGCGCCGCGGGGCGGGAGCTGCGCGTCTACGTCCCCGACCGCATCGCCGAGGGCTACGGCCCCAACGCCCCGGCCCTGCTGCGCCTGAAGGCGGAGGGGATCGGGCTGGTGGTCACCGTCGACTGCGGCGTCGCCGCCTTCGCGCCGCTGGAAGCGGCCGCCGCGGCGGGGCTGGACGTGGTCGTGCTCGACCACCACGCGGCGGAGCCGCGGCTGCCGCCGGCGCTGGCCATCGTCAACCCCAACCGTTTGGACGAGGACGGCGGCTATCGCACGCTCTGCGCCGCCGGCGTCACCTTCCTGACCGTGGTCGCCGTCAACCGGGTCCTGCGCGCCGCGGGCTGGTACGCCGGGGGCCGCGCCGAGCCGAACCTGATGGACTGGCTGGACCTGGTGGCGCTCGGCACCGTGTGCGACGTGGTACCGCTGACCGGCCTCAACCGCGCCCTGGTGGCGCAGGGCCTGAAAGTGATGGCGCAGCGCCGCAACCCCGGCCTGGCGGCCCTGGCCGACGTCGCGGGGGTGAAGGAGAAGCCCGACGCCTACCACGCCGGCTTCGTCCTGGGGCCGCGGGTCAATGCCGGCGGGCGCATCGGCGCCGCCGACCTGGGCGCCCGCCTGCTGTCCACCGACGACCCGCTGGAGGCGCTGGACCTCGCCCGCCGCCTGGACGAGCACAACGGCGAGCGCCGCGCCGTCGAGGCGGCGGTGCTGGAGGACGCGATCGCCCGGGTGGAGGGGCTGGCCGGGCTCGACAGTGAACTGGTGTTCGTCGCCGGCGAGGGGTGGCACCCCGGCGTCATCGGCATCGTCGCCAGCCGGCTGAAGGAGCGCTACAGCCGTCCCGCCTGCGTCGTCGCCCTGGTCGAGGGGGCCGACGGCACGATCGTCGGCAAGGCGTCCGGCCGGTCGGTGCGCGGCGTCGATCTGGGGGCGGCGGTCATCGCGGCCCGGCAGGAGGGATTGCTGCTGGCCGGCGGCGGCCACCGCATGGCCGCCGGCTTCACCGTCGCCGCCGACCGCATGGCCGACCTGCGCACCTTCCTCACCGGCCGCATCGCCGAGCAGGTGTCGGCCGCCCCGCTGGTGCCGACGCTGGAACTGGACGGCGCCCTGTCGGTCGGCGCCGTCGACGCCGCGCTGGTGGACACGCTGGCCCGCCTCGGCCCTTTCGGCACCGGCAACGCCGAGCCGCGCTTCGCCGTCGCCGATGCCCGGGTGGTGCGCGCCGACGTGGTCGGCGCCAACCATGTGCGCTGCATCCTCTCCGGCGCCGGCGGCGGCCGCCTGAAGGCCATCGCCTTCCGCGCCCTGGAGAGCGACCTGGGCAAGGCGCTGCTGACCTCGGGCGGGGCGCCGCTGCACCTGGCCGGCGTGCTGCGCGCCGACCGCTGGAACGGCCGCGAGGGCGTCCAGCTCCTCATCGACGACGGGGCCAGGGCGTGATCGACCCTAGAACGCCTGCCCCAGGCTCAGATAGAGCTGCCAGCGGGCGTCGTTGGAGTCCGGGTTGAGCGGGAAGCCGACATCCACCCGCAGCGGCCCGAAATCGGTGTAATAGCGCAGACCCAGACCAGCGCCCACCTTGAGGTCGGCGAAGGTGGGGAAGGTGCTGTCGTAGACCATGCCGGCGTCGACGAAGGGGACGATGCCGATGGTGTCGGTGACCTTTACCCGCATCTCCAGCCCCAGTTCCACCAGCGACCGGCCGCCCGAGGGATCGCCGTTGGCGTTGCGCGGCCCCACCTTCTGGAACCCGTAGCCGCGCACCGAGCCGCCGCCGCCGGCGTAATAGCGCTTGTCCGGCGGGATCTCGTCCAGCCCGGCGCCGAGGATGCTGCTCACGTTGATCCGTCCCGCTGCCACATAGTCGCCGTTGCCGGCGATGTCGTGATAGGCGGTGCCGATGATCCCCGTCGCGGCGAAGAAGGACCGGGTGTCGCCGCCCACCGGGTACCAGGGGGTGGCCACCAGCGCCACGCGGTAGCCGCGGGTCGGGTTCAGCAGGTTGTCCGAGGCGTCGTAGTTGAGCGACAGCGGCGCCCCCACCAGGACGCTCTGATAGGTGCGCTCGTCGGTGCGCGTGCGGGACCACTCCGTGGCCAGACCGTAGCCCACCCGCAGATTGTCGGTGATCTCGCGCTCCAGCGAGGCGGCGAGGATGGTGGCGACGCGTTCGTAGGCCGGCGGCCGTTCGGCCACCACCGAGAAGCTGGCGGCCAGCGTCTGGCGCACCGCCAGGAAATCGGGCTTGCGGAAGCGGACGTTGAATTGCAGGTCCGGCAACTCCAGGTCGGTGGTGCGCGCCCCCAGCCGCCCCACCTGCGCCCCGATGCGCAGGTACTCGGCCCCGCCGAACAGGTTGCGGTGGCCCCAGTAGGCCTGGGTGCCCAGCCCCTCCGCGGTGGAGAAGAACACGCCGGCGCCGATGAAGCGACGCTTGCGCTCGACCACGCTGACCGTCACCGGCGTCACCCCGTCCGGTCCCGGCGCATCGGCCAGGGAGACGCGCACAGTGTCGAACACCTCGAGCTGGGCGATCGACTGGCGCGCCCGGTCCACCAGCTCCGGCCGGTACTCCTCCCCCGGCTGCCAGGGCAGACGGCCGCGCACCAGGTCCTCGTCCACCTCCTCCAGCCCCTCCACCCGCGCCGCGCCGAATCGCACCAGCGGGCCGGCGTCGACGGTGTAGGTGATGTCCATGGTGCGGCGGTCGTGGTCGACCACCACCCGGCGGTCGGCGGCGGCGGCGAAGGCGAAGCCCTGCTCGCCCAGGCGGCTGAGCAGGCGCTCCTCGGCGGCGACCACCAGGGGCGCGCGCGCCCGCTCGCCCCGCACCAGCCCCAGGTCGGCCGGGGCGATGGCCGGCCCCGGCAGCGGCCGGCCGTCCGGCGTGCGGACCGCCACGGCGTCGAAGGTGTAGGCCGGCCCGGTCTCCACCGCGATGGTCACCGGGACCGGCGGGGCGGCCGCGGCACCGATGCGGATGTCCAGCCGGGCGTCGTAGTAGCCGGCCGAGCGCAGCGCGGTCTGCAACCGGTCGCGATCGGCGTCGGCCCGGCGCTCCAGCCCGAGGAGCGTGGGCGGCGGGTCTTCCTGCAGGTCGACCAGGGTGGAGGCCGACTCCAGCAGCGTGAGCAGGTCCTCGTCCACGCCGGTGATCCGCACCGCGTAGGGCAGCGACGGCGCCGCCTCCGCGCCCTCCGGTCCCGGCGGGAGTGCTGCGGGCGCCGGCTCGGCTGGGGCGTGGGGGTCCGCCTCCCGGGCCGCGGCCGGGTGCGTCAGCAGGGCTGCGGAGAAGGCGCCGGCCAGAAGGAGGGCGGAGCGGGCGGTGGCGGTCATCGTCCGTCGGGGTCCGGATCGTGGGAGGCGTCAGCGGGCGGGAACCCCCGGGACGGGGTCCATGATGGAAACTGTAACGGAACCCCCCTGGCGTCGCCGCGGAAAATCGCCATATGACCGTCGGCGCAGGCGGCTTGCTCCGGCCGCGCAAATCATTATATTGCGTCGCAAACCCGAACCCACCGCGGCCCTCCACACATCCTGGCGGGCCGTTTTGTCATGGGTTCGCATCCGCTCTTGCTGGGGCCCATGTCGGTGGGGCCCGTAGCCGCACAGGCCGACCGACCTAAAGACACGGGACAGCATGAACCTCCGAAACGTCGCGATCATCGCCCACGTCGACCATGGCAAGACCACGCTGGTCGATCAGCTTCTCAAGCAATCGGGTTCTTTCCGCGAGAACCAGCAGGTGGCCGAGCGCGCCATGGACTCCAACGACCTGGAGCGCGAGCGCGGCATCACCATCCTGGCCAAGTGCACCTCGGTCCTGTGGAAGGACCTGCGCATCAACATCGTCGACACCCCCGGCCACGCCGATTTCGGCGGCGAGGTGGAGCGCATCCTCTCCATGGTCGACGGCGTGGTGCTGCTGTGCGACGCGGCCGAAGGGCCGCTGCCGCAGACCAAGTTCGTGCTGGGCAAGGCGCTGAAGCTGGGCCTGCGCCCTATCGTGGTGGTCAACAAGGTGGACCGTCCCGACGCCCGCGCCCACGAGGTGCATGACGAGGTGTTCGACCTCTTCGCCTCGCTCGACGCCTCGGACGAGCAGCTCGACTTCCCCACCCTGTTCGCCTCGGGCCGCAACGGCTGGGCGACGCCGGACCTTGAGAACGGCGCGCGCGACAGCCTGGAGCCGCTGTTCGCCCTGATCCGCGACCATGTGCCGGCCCCCCGCGTCGGCAGCGAGGACGAGCCGTTCCGCATGCTGGCCACCACGCTGGAGGCCAACCCCTACCTGGGCCGCCTGCTGACCGGCCGTATCGAGTCCGGGCGCCTGAAGCCCAACCAGGCAATCAAGTCGCTGACCCGCGACGGCAAGCTGATCGAGCAGGGACGCGCCACCAAGGTGCTGGCCTTCCGCGGCCTGGAGCGCGTGCCGGTGGACGAGGCGGTGGCCGGCGACATCGTCGCGGTGGCCGGCCTGTCCCAGACCACGGTGGCCGACACCATCTGCGACACCGCCGTCACCGACGCCCTGCCCGCCCAGCCCATCGACCCGCCGACCCTGGCCATGACCTTCTCGGTCAACGACAGCCCGCTGGCCGGGCGCGAGGGCGACAAGGTCACCAGCCGCATGATCCGGGACCGTCTCTACCGCGAGACGGAGGGCAATGTGGCCCTGCGGATCTCCGACACCGAGGGCGGCGACGCCTTCGAGGTGGCGGGGCGCGGCGAGCTGCAGCTCGGCATCCTCATCGAGACCATGCGGCGCGAGGGCTATGAGCTGTCCATCAGCCGGCCGCGCGTGCTGTTCAAGACCGATCCCCTGAACGGCCAGCGCCTGGAGCCGATCGAGGAGGTCGTCATCGATGTGGACGAGGAGTTCTCGGGCACCGTCGTGCAGAAGATGGCCGAACGCAAGGGCGACCTGGTGGAGATGAAGCCGGGTGGCGGCGGCAAGACCCGCGTGGTCTTCCACGCCCCGTCGCGCGGCCTGATCGGCTACCAGAGCGAGTTCCTGACCGACACCCGTGGCACCGGCATCATGAACCGCCTGTTCCATGGCTACGCCCCCTACAAGGGGCCGATCGCGGCGCGGCGCACCGGCGTGCTCATCTCCAACAGCGACGGCACCGCCGTGGCCTACGCGCTGTGGAACCTGGAAGACCGCGGGCCGATGCTGATCGACCCCGGCGTGCCCGTCTATCAGGGCATGATCATCGGCGAGCACACCCGCGGCAACGACCTGGACGTCAACGTCATCAAGGGCAAGCAGCTCACCAACATCCGCACCACCAGCAAGGACGAGGCCGTGCGCCTCACCCCGCCCATCCAGATGACCCTGGAGAAGGCCCTGTCCTACATCGCCGACGACGAGCTGGTGGAGGTGACGCCCAAGTCGATCCGCCTGCGCAAGCGCTACCTCGACCCGAACGAGCGCAAGAAGCACCAGCGCGCCATGGCCGACGCCGGCTGATCGCGCAAGGATAGCAGAGTCGGCAAAACGCCCCTCTTCCCGGCGGAAGAGGGGCGTTTCGTCGTCACCACCCCGGTGTCACCACCCCAGCCGATCGAGTTCGGGGAACAGTTCCTCGCGCTCACGCCGCATGCGGCTGTCCAGGCGGGCGAGCACGGCGCGCGTCTCCGCCCGGAAAGTTCCGAAACGGTTGCCGATGGCGCTGATGTCGGTCCATTCGTCCACATAGCTGCGAAACACCGGGCGCAGCCCGCTCGTCTCCTCCCGGCACCGCGCCGCGGCGGCGCGCAGGTCGGGGTCGGCGTGGGCGAGCAGCCGCGGGTACAGCCCCTGCGCCTCCAGGGTCAGGTGGGTGTCGACGGCGCTGTCCAGGGCCGTCAGCAGCGCCCGCGCGTCGAACAGACGTTGCGGCGCGTCGGGGCTGTTCAGCAGGTCCAGCAGGGATGCAACGAGCCGGTCGATCTCGGCGTGTTGGCGCCGGTAGGCGCCGGTCACCGCTTCTTGTGTCACGGGACGCCTCCTTCCGGGCCGAATGGGGCCCGCGTGAAAGCGTACGCGCCGCTCGGCCGGGCGGCCATCGGACAGATTCGCGCAGGCACAAGGGAAACGGGGTAGCTCGAAGGACGTCCCGGCCACCCCGTTCCGGGCCGGCGAAGGTGCCGGAACGATCAATCCTTGCCGCGAATGACGTCCTTCACCTTGCCCGCAGCCTTGTCGATCTTTCCTTCGGTCTTGTGCTCGCGGCCTTTGCTCTCCAGGTCGCGGTTGCCGGTCACCTGGCCGGTCTGCTTCTCGGCCTCACCGGCGACCTCCTTGGCGGAACCCTTCATGCGGTCACTGTTCATGGTCGACTCCATCGGTTGCTCCGCCCCATACAACAGGCGGGGCCGCGCCGAGTCGCGCCGTCATTCCCGCCACAGGGGACGCAACGCTTCCCGGAGTCGCTGCGTCCATGCGTCGCGCTCCCCGGCCGGATAGCGGTCGGCGTGACCGGACCCCCACACCGGGCCGGGCCAGGCGGGATCGTCGCGGCGGCGCGCGATCACGTGCACATGCAACTGCGGGACGACGTTGCCGAGCGCCCCCACGTTCAGCTTGTCGGGCCGGGAGACATCCTCCAACACCTTGGAAACAAACGATATTTCCTCGATCAGCCGGACCCGGTCGGGGGCGTCCAGATGGTGCAGCTCGCGCACGTCCGGCCGCTCCGGCACCAGGATCAGCCAGGGCCAGTGCCGGTTGTCCATGAGCAGCACACGGCACAGCGGCGACACCCCCAGGGGAACCGTGTCCCCGGCCAGGCGTTCGTTCAGGCGGAACATGGCTGGATCCTCGCGTTCGGCAGCCGCGGAATAATCCGGGACCGCCCGTTGTTCATGGGGCGATGGTTGCGATGCAAGGGGAAATGTATAGAATGCGACGGACGATCTCGAATGGATCGGTCGGCGCGCAGCATCGCCGAACGCACCGTGAAGGTCGTTCCGCCCCACAAACGGGATGAGTGGGGGCGGGCGGGTTTCGCGTCGGGGGCTTCATCCAGCAACCACAGCAAGTGCCGGGGTTCGGTCCGAGGTTGGTCGGGGCGGAGACGCCGCCCGTACGCCCGCCCGGATGGCACTGGATCGACCGGGGCAACCGCGCCTGCCCCGGATGGAACATGTGCGGGGATTGCACACACCTATGCGCAAGTCAGCGATTGCGGTTCTCTTCCTGGTCATCCTCGGCAATGTCGGGGCCTGGGCACTGTGGAACCGCCCCGTTGCAGAGCGGCCGTGGGCCGGCGTCATCAACGGCGTCAGCTATACCCCATTTCACCCCGACAAGAGTCCGACCAAGCGCGACCGGCCGACGTCCGACGACATCGAAAAGGACCTTAAGGCCCTCGAAGGCTCGGTCAAGGGCGTGCGCACCTATTCGACCACCGACGGATCGGAAATGGTGCCCGCCATCGCGCGCAAGCACGGGATTCCCGTCACGGCGGGCGCCTGGATCCAGGGCCAGACCGAGATCGACGAGCCGGAGATCGCCGGCCTGATCAAGCTGGCCCGCACCTACCCCAACGTACGCCGCGTGCTGGTGGGCAACGAGGCGCTGTTGCGCGCCGACGTCACCGTGCCGCAGATGATCGACTACATCCGGCGGGTGAAGAAGAAGGTCAACGTCCCGGTCTCCACCGCGGAGCCGTGGCACGTCTGGCTGGAGCATCCGGAACTGGCGGACGCCGTCGACTTCCTGGCCGTGCACCTGCTGCCCTACTGGGAAGGCGTGCCGGTGGACGATGCCGTCGATTACGCCATGCTCCGCTACAACGAGCTGAAGACGCGCTTTCCCAACAAGCACATCCTGATCTCGGAAATCGGCTGGCCGGCCGACGGCCCGTGGCGGCGCGGCGCCGAGGCCAGCCAGGTCAACCAGGCCAAGTTCGTCCGCACCTTCCTGAACGTGGCGGCGCAGAACCGGCTCGACTACTTCATCATGGAAGCCTTCGACCAGCCGTGGAAGCGGGAGATCGAAGGCACCGCCGGCACCTCGTGGGGCATGTGGGACGCCTGGCGCAATCCCAAGTTCCCGATGATCGGCGACGTCCACGAGATGAAGAACTGGCCGGTGCTGTGCGCCGCCTCGGTCGGGCTGGCGTTCCTGCCGCTGGTGTTCTTCCTGACCCGCCGCAACGACCTGAAGTTCGCCGGTAAGTTGTTCTATGGCGCGCTGATCCAGGCGGTCGGCTCGGTGCTGGTGTTCACCTTCTCCGCCGCTTCCGCCGCCGGCCTGGCGACGACCACCGAGATCGCCTGGGGCGTGCTGATCTTCTGCCAGTTCGTGCTGCTGGCGGTGATGCTGATCGACGGGCTGGAGCTGACCGAAGTGGTGTGGCAGGAGCGCTTCCGGCGCCGCTTCCAGCCCTGCCAGGCCGCCCCCGCCCCCGACGCGCCCAAGGTCTCGATCCACGTGCCGTGCTACAACGAGCCGCCGCACATGGTCATTCAGACCCTGGACGCCCTGGCCCGCCTCGACTACCCGAACTTCGAGGTGCTGCTGATCGACAACAACACCAAGGACCCCGAGGTGTGGAAGCCGGTCGAGGCCTACTGCAAGCAGCTCGGCGAGAAGTTCCGCTTCTTCCACCTGGACAACTGGCCGGGCTTCAAGGCCGGCGCGCTGAACTTCGGTCTCGACGTGACGGCGCCGGACGCCGAGTTCGTGGCGGTCATCGACAGCGACTACCAGGTCCATCCCGACTGGCTGAAGGCGACCATCCCGCACTTCGCCCGTCCGGAGGTCGGCTTCGTGCAGTCGCCGCAGGATTACCGCGACTGGAGCCATGACCTGTTCCAGCGGATGATCAACTGGGAGTATGCCGGCTTCTTCCACATCGGCATGGTCCAGCGCAACGAGCGCAACGCCATCATCCAGCACGGCACCATGACCATCATCCGCAAGCAGGCGCTGGTGGACGTGGGGCGCTGGGGCGAGTGGTGCATCACCGAGGACGCCGAATTGGGCCTGCGCCTGTTCGAGGCCGGATACGAGTCCGTCTACATGCCCGAGAGCTACGGCAAGGGCCTCGTCCCCGACAGCTTCTCGGCCTACAAGACGCAGCGTTTCCGCTGGGCCTACGGCGCCGTGCAGATCCTCAAGCGCCACTGGCGCGAGCTGCTGCCCGGTGCCCGCAAGCTGACCAGCGGCCAGAAGTACCACTTCATCACCGGCTGGCTGCCCTGGTTCGCCGACGCGGCGCACATGGTCTTCGGTGTGGCCGGCGTGATCTGGTCGCTGGGGCTGCTGCTGTTCCCCAAGTACTTCGAGTTCCCGCCCAACGCCTTCATGATCCCGACCCTCAGCGTCTTCGCCTTCAAGGTGGCGGCGTCCCTCTGGCTCTACGAGGCGCGGGTGAAGTGCGGCTTCTGGGACAAGGTCGGGGCGGCGGTGGCCGGCATGGCGCTGACGCACACGGTGGGCCGCGCCATGTGGCAGGGCATGTTCACCTCCGGCCGGCCTTTCGTGCGCACGCCCAAGTGCGAGAACCAGCCCGCGTTCATGCAGGCCATCCTGATGGCGCGGGAGGAGATCGCGCTGCTGGTGTCCCTGTGGGCCGCCGCGCTGGCCATCGTGCTGGTGTTCGGCCACGAGAACCGCGACGCCTTCATGTGGGCCGGTCTGCTGGTGGTGCAGTCCCTGCCCTATCTGGCGGCGCTGATCACGTCGCTGATCAACGCCTTCCCCGACTTCCGCATCGGCCGCCGCCGGCCCCAGCCGGTCGCCGCCATGCCGGGGGCCGCGGACTGATCGCGGGTTGATCGGACTTCCCGGCCGGCAAGGGCCCGGGTCCCGTGATGGACCCGGGCCCTTTGCTTTTACGGTGCACCGGTGCGCAGGCGGTATCCCACGCCCGCCTCGGTCACGATCAGCCTCGGCCGGTCCGGCTCGGCCTCCAGCTTCTGGCGGAGCTGCTTGACGTAAACCCGCAGATAGGCGGTGTCGGCGACGTGCGCCTCACCCCATACGGCGCGCAGCAGTTCGGCGTGGGTCAACACATGGTCCGCGTGGCGGGCCAGGATGAACAGCAGCTCCAGTTCCTTGCGCGACAGGTGGACGCCGCGGCCGTCACGTTCGACCACCCGGCGCTCGAAATCGATGGTGACGCCGAAGGCCGTCACCGGCCGGACCGGGCCACCGTCGGGAACGCGCTGGCGCAGCGCGGCGCGGACGCGGGCCATCAGTTCGGCGATGCCGAAGGGTTTCACCACATAGTCGTCGGCGCCGCGATCCAGCGCCTCCACCTTGTCGTACTCCTGCGCGCGCACGGAGAGGACGATGATGGGAACGGTCCCGGTCGCCCGCACCGCGCTGATCACCTCCTGCCCGTCCAGGTCGGGAAGGCCCAGGTCGAGGATCACCAGGTCGGGCCGCTCGCGGGCGCACGCCTCGATTCCGGCCCTGCCGCCGTCCGCCTCGGCCACCCGGTAGCCGTTGGCGGACAGGCTGATGCGCAGGAACCGGCGGATCTGCGGTTCATCGTCGACGACCAGGATCTTCGCGGCGGTGCGGCTATCGCCGTTCGCCATGCCGGTGTCCCCGATCATTCGTCGCCCGCCGTCGGAAGCGCCGGCGGCGTCGTCAGCGGCAGCGTCAGGATGATGCAGGTGCCGGCCTCGTTGATGCCGCGTTCGGCCCGGATGCGCCCGCCGTGCGCCTCGACGATTCCCCGGCAGATGGCCAGCCCCAGGCCGGTGCCCGCCGTCTGCCGGTCACCGGCCTCGACACGGTAGAACATGTCGAAAACCCTCTCACGATCCTTTTCCGGAATGCCGGGTCCGAGGTCGCAGACCTCCACCACCACCGCCGCACCGCGTCGCCGGGCCCACACGGTGACGGGCGTGCCGGCGGGGGAATATTTGCAGGCGTTGTCGATCAGGTTGAAGAACACCTGTTCCATCAGCACCGGGTCGAGGCAGAGAATCGGCAGCCCCTCCTCCAGGTCGATCCGCACCCGGCGGCGGCGCAGCATCGACCGCGCACGCTCCAGCGCCGCCCCGACCACGTCCTGCAGATCGATCCAGTCGGTGCGCGGCTTCAGCGCCCCCGACCCGATCCGCGTCATGTCCAGCAGGTTCTGGACGAAGCGGTTGAGGCGTTCCGCCTCCTCCTGGATCGTCTGCACCAGTTCCAGGCGCTCGGCGGGCTTGAGCGAGCGGTCGTAGTTGTACAGGCTCGACGCGGCGCCGAGAATGGAGACCAGCGGCGTGCGCAGGTCATGGGACAGCGACGAGAGCAAGGCGGTGCGCAGCCGCTCGGTTTCGCTGGCGACGCGGGCCGCCTCGATGTCCGACACCAGCGTCGTGCGCTCGATGGCGAGCGCGGCCTGGTCGGCGAGCGTGTCGACGAGACGCCCCTGCTCGGGCGACAGCAACTGTCCGTCGTCGCCGATCTGCACACCCAACACCCCCACCGCCCCGCGGGCCGTGCCCAGCGGAAGGAACAGCCAGTCGGTGGCCGGCAGCGTGGCCGATCCCCGCCCGGCCCGCTTGCCATGCTCCCAGGCCCACTGCGCCGCGGCCATGGACTTGTCGTCCAGGCGATCCTCCGGCGGATAGCCGGCGCGCACCTCCAGCAGCCCGTCGGTCGGCATGAGCACCAGCGAAGCCCCGCCCACCGTGGCCGCGACGTGGTGCACGACCGCCCACAGCACGTCGTCCAGCCCCACGGCGGCGGCGACGCGGCGGTTGAAGTCGTAGAGGTTGGCGGTGCGCCGTGCGTTGGTGCGAGTCGCCTCGACCTGCGCGCGCACCCGCGCCGCCAGATTGCTGGCAATCACCGCGACGACCACGAAGAACAACATGGTCAGGGCGTTCTGCGTATCCGACACCGAGAAGGTGAATCGGGGATCCGTAAACAGGAAATTGTACGGCACGAAACTGGCCAGCGAAGCGTAGAGCGACGGTCCCAGCCCGAACCGCACCGCCACCAGCAGGACCGCCAGAAGATAGGCCAGGGAGACGTTGGGCAACGGCAGGTACCAATAGATCGGATACGCCGCGGCCGTTGCCGCGGCGACCATTCCGGTCGCCGCGAGATAGCCCGGCCAGTGGACGGGTGCCGGCGGCTCGCGCTCGGGCGCGGAGCGGGCGGCGGGCTCCTCCCCGCCGGACACCACCAGGATGTCGAAGTCGGCGCTGTTGGCCAGCACCTGCCGGGTCACCGATGGACGCAGGACGCCGAACCGGCGGCGGGGATGCGGCCGGCCGACGATGATCTGGCTGACGTTGCGCGCCCTGGCGAAGGCCATCACCTCCCGGGCCACGTCCTCCCCCTGCACCACCGCGCCTTCGCCACCGAGCTGCTCGGCCAGCCGAAGCGCCAGTGCGATCGCATCCTTGTCGGCCTCCGCCAGGGCCGCGTGCCGGTGCGTCTCCACGTACAGCGCCACCCAGGGGGCGCCGCGGCGCTCCGCCGCCCGCTTGGCCACCCGCACCAGACGCGGCGCCGAAGGACCATCCGCCAGGCAGACGAGGATGCGCTCACGCGTCGGCCAGGGGCGTTCCACCGCGTGAACGCTCCGGAACCGCAGCATCTGGGCGTCGACACGCTCGGCCGCCTGGCGCAGCGCCATCTCGCGCAGGGCGGTCAGGGTACCGGGGGTGAAGAAGTGGCCGGCGGCGCGGCGCGCCTGTTCGGGCACATAGACCTTCCCCTCGGCCAGTCGCTTGAGCAGTTCCTGCGGCGGCAGGTCGATCAGTTCGATCTCGTCGGCCCTTTGCAGCACACCGTCGGGCAGGGTCTCGCGCACCTTGATGCCGGCGATGCGTTCGACGACGTCGTTGAGACTCTCCAGGTGCTGCACGTTCAGCGTGGTATAGACGTCGATGCCGGCGTCGAGGATCTCATCCACGTCCTGCCAGCGCTTGACGTGACGGCTGCCGGGGATGTTGGTGTGGGCCAGTTCGTCCACCAGCACGAGCCGGGGCCGGCGCTCCAGGATGGCGTCCAGGTCCATCTCGCCGAACGGCCGCCCGCGGTACTCGATGGTGCGCCGGGGCAGCACCTCCAGCCCGCCCAGCAGCGCCTCGGTCTCCTGCCGTCCATGGGTCTCGGCGATGCCGACGACCAGGTCCACCCCCTCGCCCAGCCGGCGGTGCGCCTCCTCCAGCATGGCGTAGGTCTTGCCCACCCCCGGTGCGGCGCCCAGAAAAATCTTCAGCTTGCCCCGGTGTTCGCGGGTGGCCTCCTCCAGCAGGGCGTCGGCGGAGGGGCGAAGGTCCTTGTCGTCGGGCATGGATCGGATCACCGCGGAAAGTGGGAGTCCGGCTCCCTGACACCGGCGGCAGTCGGGAGAACGTCGCCCCGAGACGGACGCCTCCCTCCTGTACCGCGGGCCGCCATCTTTCCCCCATCCGTCTCGCATTGCAATATCCGTAAGGAATACCCGGCGTCATTCTCTTTGGGCAATCGTCCGGCATCGGATTTTTATGAAATCTTTATACCGCCATATGGTCGATTTACGGACTTCCGTCTCGAACATTCACGCAGATCCGTGAAAGGATGCCATCCTGCGCATGGGGCATGACCGGGAACAGGCTGCGGAGAGACACCGTCCGCCCCGCCCCGCGCCATCCGGCAACACGGAGTTGGGTATGCTCGACATTCTCTTCCCTGCGATCATCCTCGCCTTTTTCGGGCTGTGCGCACTTCTGGTGCGCGCCCTCGACCGTCTGTGACGAAGGGGTCGTTCCATGATCGTCGACCTCATCCCCGGTGGGCTGGTGGCCGTGGCCCTGCTCGGCTACCTCGGCTACGCCCTGTTCCGTCCCGAGCGGTTCTGACGGGGGGCTTCCATGAACGCTGCGGACATACTCCAGATCATCATCTTCTGCGGCCTGGTGGCCGCCCTGACCCCGGTCGTCGGGGGCTATATGGCGCGTGTCTTCTCGGGTGAGAGGGTGCCCCTCGACCGCATTCTCGGCCCGGTGGAGCGCGCCATCTACCGTATCTGCGGCATCCGTGCCGACCGGGAACAGCACTGGACGGCCTACGCCCTGGCGCTGCTGGCCGTCAACCTGGCGGGCATGCTGGCGCTCTATGCGCTGCTGCGGCTTCAGGCGTGGCTGCCCCTCAACCCGGCCGGGCAGGGTCCGGTGGCTCCGGACCTCGCCTTCAACACGGCGGTCAGCTTCACGACCAACACAAACTGGCAAGCCTACGGCGGTGAGAGCACGCTGAGCTACCTCAGCCAGATGGCCGGGCTGACGGTGCAGAACTTCCTCTCCGCGGCCAGCGGCATCGCCGTGCTGATCGCGCTGATCCGTGGCTTTGCGCGCCGGTCGGCGCGCACGGTGGGCAACGTCTACGTCGACCTGACGCGCGCCATCCTCTACGTGCTGCTGCCGATCAGCATCGTCACGGCCCTGTTCCTGGTCAGCCAGGGCATGCCGCAGAACCTTGACGCCTACACCGTCGCCGCGACGGTCGAAGGCGCGCAGCAGGTGATCGCGCAGGGGCCCGTCGCCTCGCAGGTCGCCATCAAGCAGATCGGCTCCAACGGCGGCGGCTATTTCTCGGTCAACTCGGCCCACCCCTACGAGAATCCGACGCCGCTGACCAACCTGGTGGAAATGGTCTTCCTGCTGCTCCTGGCCGCGGGCCTGACCTCCACCTTCGGTCGCATGGTCGGCGACCGGCGCCAGGGCCGGGCCCTGTTCATCGCCATGGGTCTGATGTTTGTCGCCGGCGTCGGCGTTGCCTGTTGGGCGGAACTGCAGGGCAACCCGGCGCTGATCGCGGCCGGGACCGATCCCGCCGGCGGCAACATGGAAGGCAAGGAGGTCCGCTTCGGCATCGTCAATTCGGTGCTGTGGGCGGTGGCGACGACGGCCGCCTCGAACGGCTCGGTCAATTCCATGCACGACAGCTACACGCCGCTCGGCGGCATGGTGCCGCTGGTCAACATGATGCTGGGCGAGGTGATCTACGGCGGCGTCGGTGCCGGTCTCTACGGCATGCTGATCTTCGTCCTGCTTGCCGTCTTCATCGCCGGCCTGATGGTCGGCCGCACGCCGGAGTACCTGGGCAAGAAGATCGAGGCCCGGGAGATCAAACTGGCGATGATCGCCATATTGACCATGCCGGTGGGCATTCTCGGCCTGTCGGCCCTGACCGTGGTTCTGCCCGCGGGGCTCGCCGGCATCCGGGACGGCGGCCCGCACGGCCTGACCGAAGTGCTCTACGCCTACAGTTCGGGCACCGGGAACAACGGCTCGGCCTTCGCGGGCTTCGCGGCGGACAGCCTTTACCACAACACGACGATCGCGCTGGCCATGCTGGTCGGCCGCTTCCTGGTGATCCTGCCGGTGCTGGCCATTGCCGGCACCCTGGCCGCCAGGAAGGCGGTTCCCGCCTCACCCGGCACCTTCCCGACCCACGGCGGCCTGTTCGTGGGTCTTCTGGTCGGCGTCGTGCTGATCGTCGGCGGCCTGACCTTCTTCCCGGTGCTGGCGCTGGGTCCCGTGGTCGAGCACCTGATGCTCGGCACCGGAATCGCGTTCTGAACGACCCCGGCTGCGAGGACTTCGAATCATGATTCACCGTTCATCCGCGATTTCCCTGTTCGATGCCGCGATCACCGGCCGGGCGGCGGTCGTCGCCCTGCGCAAGCTCGATCCCCGCGATCTGGTGCGAACGCCGGTCATCTTCGTCACCGCCGTCGCGGCGGTCCTGTCCACCATGCTGTTTTTGCGCGAACTCGGCGGCGGCGAGAACACCGCCGTCGCCGGCCAGATCGCCGCCTGGCTATGGTTCACCGTCCTGTTTGCCAATTTCGCCGAGGCGGTGGCCGAAGGGCGCGGCAAGGCGCAGGCAGCCGGTCTGCGCAGGACCAGGACCGAGACCATGGCCAGGAGGATCACCGGCGAAACCGACACGGCGGTCCGCATGGTGCCCGCCGCCACCCTGCGCGCCGGCGATCTGGTGGTCGCCGAGGCGGGGGACATCATCCCCGGCGACGGCGACGTGATCGCCGGCATCGCCACCGTGGACGAGAGCGCCATCACCGGCGAATCCGCCCCTGTGATTCGTGAATCGGGCGGCGACCGCTCGGCCGTCACGGGCGGCACACGCGTGGTGTCGGATCGCATCGTCATCCGCATCACCACCAATCCCGGAGAGAGCTTCCTCGACCGCATGATATTGCTGGTCGAAGGCGCCAAACGCCAGAAGACCCCCAACGAGATCGCGCTGAACATCCTGCTGGCCGGCTTGTCCATCATCTTCCTGCTGGTGGTGACGACCTTGCCGGCCTTCGCCGACTATTCCGGTGCTGCGGTCCCGGTGGTGTTCCTTGTCGCCCTGTACGTGACGCTGATCCCGACCACCATCGGTGGCCTGCTGTCTGCCATCGGCATCGCCGGCATGGACCGCCTGGTCCGATTCAACGTAATCGCCAAGTCCGGCCGCGCCGTGGAGGCGGCGGGTGACGTCGATGTCCTGCTGCTCGACAAGACCGGGACCATCACCCTGGGCAACCGGCAGGCGGCGGAGTTCATCCCGGTTGCCGGCATCGCCGAGCGCGATCTCGCCGAGGCGGCCTTCCTGTCGTCGCTGGCCGACGACACACCGGAGGGCAAGTCGATCGTCACGCTGGCCGGAGAACGCTTCGGCTTCGATCCCGCGGCCCTCGACCGCTCGGGCCTGACCTTCGTTCCCTTCTCCGCCCGGGCGCGCATGAGCGGTGTCGACATCGCGGATGCCGCCGGGAGGCAGGTGCAGATCCGCAAGGGCGCATCCGATACGATCATGGCGCTGGTCGGGCAGCGCGCCGTCGGCCGCGACCTGACCCGGGCCGTGGAACGGGTGGCCAAAGCCGGCGGCACGCCGCTGGTGGTGGTGCAGGATGACCGCACGCTGGGCGTCGTCCATCTCAAGGACATCGTCAAGCCGGGCATCCGCGACCGTTTCCGAACGCTGCGCGCCATGGGCATCCGGACGGTGATGATCACCGGCGACAACCCGTTGACCGCGGCCGCCATCGCCGCCGAGGCCGGCGTGGACGACTTCCTCGCCGAAGCGACGCCGGAGCGCAAGCTGGAGCTGATCCGCCAATACCAGGGCGAGGGCCACCTGGTCGCCATGTGCGGCGATGGATCGAACGACGCGCCGGCGCTGGCACAGGCCGATGTCGGTGTGGCGATGAACACCGGCACCCAGGCGGCGCGCGAAGCCGGCAACATGGTCGATCTGGAAAGCGATCCCACAAAACTGATCGAGATCGTCATGATCGGCAAGCAGATCCTGATGAGTCGCGGCGCGCTGACCACATTCTCAATCGCCAACGACGTGGCGAAGTACTTCGCCATCATCCCGGCGCTGTTCATTTCGGCCTATCCGCAACTCCAGGCGCTGAACGTCATGGGGCTGGCAAGCCCGCAAAGCGCCATCCTCTCCGCCATCATCTTCAACGCCCTGGTGATCGTCGCGCTGATCCCGCTGGCCCTGAAGGGGGTCGTCTATCGGCCCGCCGATGCCGCCGGCCTGCTGCGCCGCAATCTGCTGGTCTATGGCCTCGGCGGCCTCGTGGTCCCCTTCTTCGGGATCAAGGCCATCGACCTCGCCGTGACCATGCTCGGCCTCGCCTGAGGAGTGTACCGCCGTGCTGAACGAACTCCGCCCCGCCTTCGTCCTGGTGCTCGTGATGACCGTGCTGACCGGTCTGGTCTACCCCCTGGCCGTCACCGGCATCGCGCAAGCCGTCTTTCCCCGGCAGGCCGCAGGCAGCCTGATCGAAAAGGACGGCCGGATCGTCGGGTCCGCCCTGATCGGCCAGTCCTTTGCCGGTGAAGCCTACTTCCACCCCCGTCCCTCGGCGGCCGGTACGGGATACGACGCCGCCAACAGCGGCGCCGACAACCGGGGACCGACCAGCGCGGCCCTGATCGGCGCTGTCACCGACCGGATCGCGCGCCTGCGCGCCGACAATCCCCGCGGGGCCGGCCCGGTCCCTGCGGATCTTGCCACCGCATCGGGGAGCGGCCTCGACCCCCACATCTCGCCGGCCGCCGCGGCCTTCCAGATCGAACGCGTCGCCGACGCACGCCATGTCCCGGCGGCGCAGGTGCGCACCCTGGTCGAGGAGCACACCGAGGGCCGCACACTCGGCCTGTTGGGCGAGCCACGGATCAACGTGCTTCTCCTGAATCTGGCGCTGGACGAGCGACTGCCCGTGGGCCGGTGACGGCCGGCGTCCGAAGGTCCCGAATCGAACGCCCGGATTCCTTGACAGGGACCGGGCGTTTGCTACGCTTACGTTCGATGCGCCCCGCCGGGGCTGCGCGCGCCGGAGCCGCCCGCCATGGCAGACTCCAGCATCGGCCGATCCGAGCCGTTGATCCGCTCCGCCGTCGCTGTCGAGCGCGCGGGGACAGCCACCGATCGGCATCCGCAACGCCGCGAGCAGCAGGAGCGGCGCAGCAAGGAGAAGGACGCGCCCCGGCGCCGGCGCATCCACGACCTGCTGTTCGAGGAGATCGACCAGATCGACGCGCTGGAACCGGGCCAGCGCGAGCGGATCAAGCGCAACATCCGCACCCATTTCGCCGGCGCCCAGCCGGCCACCCCGGTCAATTATGGCCAGCCGCCGCCGTCCGGGGAACCGGCCGGAGACGCCGGTACGGCGGCGGAGCCCGAACACCCCGCCGGCGGTCCGCCGGCGGATGCCGACACGCCGGTCGCCGCCGACCATGAGCCGTTCGTCCGGGTCGCCGCCCCGGTCCACCCGCATCTGCCGCCCGACGAGGCGGCGGAGAACGCCCGCCTTGCCCGCCAGCTCCGCGACTGCCTCGCTCTCCACACCGAGCGCGCCCGCAAGATCGCCGTCTACCTGCACCTGCTGCTGGCACTGCATCACACCGCGCGGCCGCGGTTCGTGGTCGACGTGTAGGCCGATGGCCGCACCCGACATGTGGTTATACCTCCCCCGGAAGCGTCCGACGCCACCGCCCGCAGCCGGGCTATAGTGGCGGGGCGGAGGCCGCGCGGTCGCCGCTCGCCCGTTGACGGGAGGTCACCATGCCCGACTCCGCCATCGCCCCGGTGGGAACGCCGCCCGAAGCGTTGCGCCAATCCCTCGCTACCCGGTTCCGCAAGGCCCGCGGACGCACCGCCGAACTGGTGGCGCCGCTGGGTGCCGAGGACCTGATGGTCCGATCCCTGCCCGAGGGTGCCCCCGCGAAATGGCACCTGGCGCACAGCACCTGGTTCTTCGAGAGCCGCGTCCTGATCCCCTGCGATCCCACCTACCGACCCTTCGATCCGGCGTTCCTCGATCTGTTCGCTGCCGTCGACGACCGGTTCGGGCATCACATGCCGGCACCGACGCAGCACCTGCTGTCGCGCCCGACCGCCGCCGAGGTGATGCGCTACCGCGACCATGTGAACGGCGCGGTGCTCCATCTCCTCGACCGCATCGACGAGGGGCGGCTGGAGGATGCGGCGACGCGCATCGAGTTGGGGCTGGTGCACGAGCGCCGGCACCAGGAACGCCTGATCACCGACGTCAAGCACGCGTTCTGGAGCAACCCGCTGCGGCCGGCCTACGAACCCGACCCGCGCCCCGGCCCCGGCACCCCGTCGCCGCAGAGCTGGACCGCCCACCCCGGCGGCGTGGTGGAGATCGGCCGCGCCGAGCCGGTCCCCGGTGCCGACCACGAAGGGCCCCGCCACCGGGTGATGCTGCCACCCTTCCGGCTCGCCAACCGGCCGGTGAACTGCGGCGAGTATCTGGCCTTCATCGAGGACCGCGGCTACACCACCCCCTCCCTGTGGCTGGGCGACGGCTGGGAGGTGGCGCGCGCCGAAGGCTGGCAGGCGCCGCTCTACTGGGAATGGCGCGACGGCGGCTGGCAGGTCTTCACGCTCTACGGCATGCGCCCCCTCGATCCGGCGGAACCGGTGTGCCATGTGAGCTGGTACGAGGCCGACGCCTTCGCCCGCTGGGCCGGCAAGCGGGTACCGGCGGAATCCGAGTGGGAGGCGGTCGCCGCCGACCGGGACGCCTTCGGCAATCTGCTGGGCAACGGCAACCGCCACCCGCAGGCCGGCGGCTGCCAGGGCGAGCCGCCGTGGCAGCTCTTCGGCGACGTCTGGGAGTGGACGCGCAGCCCCTTCCTGCCCTATCCCGGCTACCGCGCACCGGAGTCCGAGCCCGTCGGCGAGGCAACCGCCGGCCGCTTCATGGCCAACCGCATGGTGGTGCGCGGGGGAAGCTGCGTCACCCCGTTCGACTACGCCACCGCCTTCACCCGCCACTTCCTCCGCCCGGCCGCCCGCACCGCCGTCACGGGCATCCGCCTGGCCGAGGACGGGTGACCCGGCCCGGCGGAGATCATACCGGGTTCGGTACGTCTTGACGTCCGAACCCGGTATCGGCCGCGACGGCGGCCGCGGCCCGATTGGGCCGAAGCCTGCGTGGCGTCTGAACGCAGCGGTCAGGATTTTCCTGACCGCGTATCACAGGTCCCGCGGGGTGCGAAGGGAGGTGGCGGACGGCGGTTTCGTGCTACGCTCGCCGCCGCCCCGCCCTCCCCGAGCGCCCGAGCATGACCGTCGACGTTCCGATCCCCGCCTCCTACCTCGTCCCCTTCGACCCCGGCAGCGTTTGGCTGGTGGGCGCCGGCCCCGGTGATCCCGGACTGTTGACGCTGAACGCCCTGCACGGCCTGCGCGAGGCCGACGTGATCGTCCACGACGCCCTGGTCGACGACCGCATCCTCGCCATCGCCCGGCCGGATGCGCGGCTGGAGCACGCGGGCAAGCGCGGCGGCCGCCCCTCGGCGGCCCAGGAGGACATCAGCCGCCGCCTCGTCGAGCTGGCGCGCGAAGGCGTGCGGGTGCTGCGCCTGAAGGGGGGCGATCCCTGCGTCTTCGGCCGCGGCGGTGAGGAGGCGGAGGCGCTGGCCGCCGCCGGCATTCCGTTCCGCATCGTCCCCGGCATCACCGCCGGCATCGGCGGCCTGGCCTACGCCGGCATCCCGGCGACCCACCGCTGCGCCAACCAGGCGGTGATCCTCGCCACCGGCTATTCGCGGGACAAGGCCACGGACTGGCGGGCCATCGCCGCCACCGGCGCGCCGCTGGTCCTCTACATGGCCTGGCGCACCCTGCCGGACATTGCGGCGGAGCTGATCGCCGGCGGCCGGGCCCCCTCCACCCCCGTCGCCATCGTCGCCGACGCCACGACCCCGCGCCAGCGGGTGCTGGAGACGACCCTGGCCACCGCCGCCGACGATCTGGCGGCCAGCGGCCTGGAGCCCCCCACCATCGTCGTCGTGGGCGACGTGGTGCCGCTGCGGGCGTCGCTGGCCTGGTTCGCCCCGGATGAGGCCGGCCATGGCTGAGGTGTCGCCGCCGGCAGCCCGCAGCGCCCCCGGTCTGGTGGTCGCGGCCCCGGCCGGCGGCAGCGGAACCTCCACGGTGACGCTCGGCCTGCTGGCGGCCCTGCGCGCCCGCGGCGTCGCCGTGGCCGCCGTCAAGGCCGGTCTCGACCCCGTGGCCCCGGCCTGGCACGCCGCGGTGACCGGGCGCCCGTCCTTCCACCTCGACAGTTGGGCCATGGGGCCGGACCTGCTGGACCGCATCATCCGGCGCGCCGGCGAGGGGGCGGAGCTGGTGCTGTGCGAGGGCCGGATGGGGCTGTTCGACGGGGCCGCGGAGCGCGGCGCCGCCGGCACCGGCGCCACCGCCGACATCGCCGCCCACACCGGCTGGCCGGTGCTGCTGGTGCTGAACGGCCGCGGCCTCGCCCAGTCCGCGGCGGCGCTGGTGCGGGGCTTCGCCGCCCACCGGCCGGACGTGCGCATCGCCGGCGTGGTCCTCAACACGGCGTCCGTGGCGCGGGACCGGCGGCTGGCCGCCGACGCGGTGGCCGCCCTCGGCATCCCCGTGCTGGGCGCCCTGCCGGACGACCCCGACATCGCCCTGCCGGCGCCGGGGGCCGGCGATCCGTCGGGGGTGGCACCCCCCGATCCGACGGCCCCGGCCGTGGCCCGGCGCCTCGACACCCTGGGCCGGCTGATCGCCGCCAACCTCGACCTGGACCGGCTGTGCGCGCTGGCCACCCCGGCTGTGTGCCGTGCCGGCGGTCCGGGTCCCGCCCTGCCGCCCCTGGCCCAGCGCATCGCGGTGGCCCATGACGACGCCTTCGGCCTGCTCTACCCCCATGTCCTGGAGGGCTGGCGCGCCGCCGGGGCGGAGTTGATGGTGTTCTCGCCGCTCGCCGACGAGGCGCCGCCGCGCTACGCCGACGCGGTCTATCTGCCGGGCGGCGCGCCGGAGCGCCACGCCGGCGCCCTCGCCGCCGCCCGCCGCTTCCGCGACGGCCTGCGGTCCGTGGCGGCCCGCGGCCCGGTCTATGGCGAGGGCGGCGGATACGCCATCCTGGGCGAGGCGCTGGACACCGATAACGGGACCTTCCCCATGGCCGGCCTGCTCGGCCTGCGCACCTCCGCCCGCGGCACCCGCCGCGACGACGGCGGATACCGCCGGGCGCGGCTGCTGGCCGACCATCCGCTGGGCGCCGCCGGGACCGTGGTGGCGGCCTGCGAAGGGGCGCACGTCACCGTCACCGATGCCGGTCTCGACGATCCGCTGTTCGCCGCGGCGGAGGCGGACGGCGCCGTCCCGGTCCGCTGCGGCGGGCGCCGCGGCACCGTGTCCGGCTCGTTCCTGCACGTTCTGGCCTGACCTTTCGGACAGGGGAGGCCGACCATCGGCGAGGGCACCCTTGCCCTTTGACCGGCGTGCCCTGCCGGTGCCGGTTACCATATGCTGCTATCGTTTCCCTCCGCCGCCCGGTTCACCCGACGTGTCCACCCTTCCTTCCACCGGCCATTTCGATCCGCTGCTCGTCGCGCTGTCCGTGGCGGTGGCGGTGTTCGGGGCCTACACGGCCCTCGATCTCGCCCAACACGCCCGCGCGGCGCGCGACCAGGGTGCCGGGCGCCGGTTCAGCGGCTGGCTGGCCGCCGCCGCCTGCACGCTCGGCGCCGGCATCTGGTCCATGCATTTCATCGGCATGCTGGCCTTCCGCATGCCGATGGCGGTCCACTACGACGTCGGCCTGACCACCCTGTCGCTGCTGCTGGCGGTCGCCGTATCGGGCGCCGGGCTGTTCGCGGTCGCCCGCAACGTGCCGCGGCGGTTCACCATTCCGGTGGCCGGCACGCTGACCGGGCTGGGCATCGTCACCATGCACTATGTGGGCATGGCGGGGATGCAGGTGCCGGCCCGCCTGACCTATGACAGCGGGCTGGTCGGCCTGTCGGTCGCGGTTGCCATCGCGGCGTCCACCGCCGCCATGTGGCTCGCCTTCCGCACGGCGCACGCGCGGCAAAGGCTGCTGGGGGCGCTGGTCCTGGGCCTGGCGGTGGTGGCGATGCACTACGTCGGCATGAGTGCCGCCACCTTCCACGCCATGGAAACGCCGCCGGTCCCGGTGCGCGTCGATGCGGCGGTCGGGCCGCCGCTGCTGGCGGTCGGCGTCTCCCTGGCCACCGTGGCGCTTCTGGGCATGGCGCTGGCCTCCTCGGTGGTCGACCGCCAGCGGGCGGCGGACCGCACGGCCGAGCATGAGGCGCGCTACCGCGCCGTCGTCGACAGCGCCGTCGACCCCATCGTGCTGATCGACGGCGCCGGCACCATCCTGTCGTTCAACCCCGCGGCGGAGCGCACCTTCGGCTACGCCGGGGCGGAGGTGATGGGCAGCAACGTCTGCGTCCTGATGCCGGAGCCCGACCGGAGCGCCCACGACGGGTACATCGCCCGCTACCGCGCCACCGGCGAGCGGCGGATCATCGGTATCGGCCGCGAGGTGACCGGGCGGCGCCGGGATGGCTCCACCTTCCCGCTGGAGCTGTCGGTGGCGGAATGGCGGGCCGGCGGCACCGTCTACTACACCGGCATCATGCGCGACATCTCCGAACGCAAGGCGGCCGAGACGGCCCTGCGCGCCGCCACCGCCGAGGCCGAGCGGGCGCGGGAGGAGGCCGTGAAGGCCCGCGACGCGGCGGAGCGCGCCGACGTCGCCAAGTCGAAGTTCCTGGCCGCCGCCAGCCACGATCTGCGCCAGCCGGTGCAGTCCCTGTTCTTCTTCGCCCACGCCCTGTCGGACCGGCTGGACGGCCACCCCGCCGCCGACATGCTGGCCAGCATGAGCGGGTCGCTGGACGCCCTGAAGGGCCTGCTGGACAGCATCCTCGACGTGTCACGCCTGGACGCCGGGGTGGTGCAGCCCAACGTGACGGAGTTCGCCCTGGGGCCGCTGCTGGCCCGCATCGCCGCGGAATACGCGCCGCGCGCCGCGGAGGCCGGCCTGCGCCTGCGCCATGTGCCGACGCGGGCGTGGACCCGCAGCGATCCCGTGCTGCTGGAGCGCGCCCTGCGCAATCTGCTGGAGAACGCCCTGCGCTACACCGTCACGGGCGGCATCGTCCTGGGCTGCCGCCGCCGCGACGGGACGCTGCGCATCGTGGTGGCCGACAGCGGCATCGGCATCCCCGCCGGCAAGCTGCCGGAGATCTTCGAGGAGTTCACCCAGCTCGGCAACCCCGAGCGCGACCGGCGCAAGGGGCTCGGCCTCGGCCTGGCCATCGTGCGCCGCCTCGCCAGCCTGCTGGGGCATGAGGTGACGGTGCGCTCGCAGCCCGGCCGCGGCAGCACCTTCGCGCTGGAGGTGCCGGCGGCAGCGGCCCGCGCCCTGCCCCGCGCCGTCAACGCCCTGCCTCCGCAGCCGGACGGCAAGGGGCTGATCCTGGTGATCGACGACGACACGGTCATCCTGGTCAGCATGCGCGCCATGCTTGAACAGTGGGGCTACGAGGTGGCGGCGGCGGTTTCCGCCGACGAGGCGATCGAGCTGCTGCTCGGGCTCGGCCGCGCGCCGCGGGCGATTCTCGCCGACTACCGCCTGCGCGAGGGCCGCACCGGCGTGGAGGCGATCCGCGACGTCTTCGGCGTGTGCGGCGTGCGGGTGCCGGCGGTGGTCATCACCGGCGACACCGCACCCGAACGCATCGCGGAGGTGGAGCGCAGCGGCTTCCGCCTCCTGCACAAGCCCGTCACCCCCGCCCGCCTGCGCGAGGTCCTGGCCTCGGCGGCGTGACCGCCGCCGGGCCGGAGCCGTGCGGCGTCAGGCCGACTCCGCACGGTCGAAGGGCAGGACGCGCACCCGCCGGCCGGTGGCGGCAGCCAGGGCGTTGGCGACCGCCGGGCCGATGGGCGGCACGCCCGGCTCGCCGATGCCGGTGGGCGGCTCGGCCGAGGGAACGATGTGCACCTCCACCGCCGGCATCTCGTCCATGCGCAGCACCCGGTAGGTGTCGAAGTTCCCCTGGTCCACCACTCCGTCGGTCAGGGTGATCTGCGAGTGCAGCACCGCCCCCAACCCGAACCCGACACCGCCTTCCACCTGGGCGCGGATCTGGTCCGGATTGACGGCGATGCCGCAATCCACCGCACAGACCACCCGCTCCACCCGGAAGCCGCCGCGCTCGTCCATGGCGATCTCCGCCACCTGGGCCACGTAGGTGTGGAACGACTCGTGCACCGCCACGCCGCGGAAGCGGCCGGCCGGCAGCGGATCGCCCCAGCCCGCCTTCTCCGCCGCCAGGTCCAGCACCGCGCGGTGGCGGGGATGGTCGCGCAGCAGGGCACGGCGGTACTCGACCGGATCACGGCCCGCCGCCGCCGCCAGCTCGTCGATCATGGTCTCCATGACGTAGGCGGTGTGGGTGTGGCCGACCGAGCGCCACCACAACACCGGCACGCCGGTCTTCGTCGTGGTCAGTTCCACCAGCAGGTTGGGCAGGGTGTAGGGCGTGTTCGAGACCCCTTCCACCGAGGTGACGTCCACCCCGTCCCGCACCATGCCCTCGAAGGGCGTGCCGGCCAGGATCGACTGCCCGACGATGCGGTGCTTCCAGGCCACCGGGTTGCCCGCCGCGTCCAGCGCCGCCCTGACCGTGTGCAGGTACATGGGGCGGTAGCGGCCGCCGGTCATGTCGTCCTCGCGGGTCCACAGCACCTTGACCGGCGCCTGCCAGTCGATGGCCCGGGCGCACTCCACCGCTTCGACCACCACGTCGCCGTCGGCGACGGCGCGCCGGCCGAAACCGCCACCGGTCATCATCACGTGCAGGCGCACCTTGTCGGGGGTCACGCCCGCCGCCCGCGCCGCCAGCGCCTGGTAGAGGTCGGGGATCTGGTGACCGCCCCACACCTCCACCACGTCACCGTCCCGGCGCGCCACGGCGTCCAGCGGCTCCAGGGCGGCGTGGGCCAGGAAGGGGAACTCGTAGGACGCCTCGATGGTCCGTGCCGCACCGGCAAAGGCGCTGTCGGGGTCGCCGCGCCGTTCCGCGACCGCGGTCGGGGGCTGTGCCGCGAGGCGCCGGTATTCGGCCATCAGGGCGTCGCTGCCGCGGGTCTCCGCCGCGGAGCGGTCCCACTCCACCGTGAGGGCCTCACGCCCCTTGAGCGCGGCGGCGGTATCGCGGGCGATCACCGCGACGCCGCGGGAGATCGGCACGACCGCCACCACGCCCTTGACCGCCCGGGCCGCCGCGTCGTCGACGGAGGCGACCGTCGCCCCGAACAGCGGCGGACGGGCGATCACCGCGGTCAGCATGCCCGGCAGGGACAGGTCGATGGTGAAGATCTGCCGCCCCGTCGCCTTGGCGCGGCTGTCGACGCGGCGGAACGCCTCGGTGCCGATCAGCGTCCAGGCGCCGGGGGGCTTGAGCGGCACGTCCTCCGGCACGGGAAGGGCGGCCGCCGCCGCGGCCAGATCGCCGAAACCGGCGCGGCGGCCGCTCGGGTGCGTCACCGCCCCGCTCGCCACCGTCACCTCGGCCGCCGGCACCTTCCACTCCGCCGCCGCCGCGGCGACCAGCATGGCCCGCGCGGTGGCGCCGGCACGGCGGTAGCGCTCGAACGACGAGGTCATGGCGGTGGACCCGCCGGTGCCCTGGGCGGCCCCGCCCCACGCCACGTTTCCGTAGAGCGCGGGGTTGCCGGCCGCCCCTTCCACCCGCACGGCGACGGGATCGGCGTCCAGCTCCTCCGCCACCAGGGTGGCGATGCCGGAATAGATGCCCTGTCCCATGTCGAGATGGGCGGACAGGACGGTGACGGTCCCGTCGGGGGCGACGGTGAGATAGGCGTTGAAGGGCGACACGGCCGCCGGCGCCGCGGATGCGGCGGGTCCGGCCGCCGCGGCGCCGGGGATGTGGAAGGCCAGCGTCAGGCCGGCGCCGGCGGCGCCGGACACCACGAGGAAGCGGCGCCGCGACAGGGGCTGCGCGGCGGCTCTGCGGAACGGCAGCATGGCTCAGGCCTCCAACAGGCGGGCGGCTTCGTGAATGCCGGCGCGGATGCGTTGGTAGGTGGCGCAGCGACAGATGTTGCCGCTCATCGCCGCGTCGATGTCCGTATCGGAGGGCCGCGGATTCTCCGCCAGCAGGGCGGCGGCGGCCATCACCTGTCCGGACTGGCAGTAGCCGCATTGCGGCACGTCCAGCGCGACCCAGGCCTGCACGACGGCGTCGGCCACCTTGCCCTCGATTCCCTCGATGGTGGTGATGCGCACGCCCTCGGCGGCGGCGAGCGGGGTGCTGCAGGCGCGGACGGGGGTGCCGTCCATGTGCACGGTGCAGGCACCGCACTGCGCCATGCCGCAGCCGAACTTGGTTCCGGTCAGGCCGAGCCGGTCGCGCAACACCCACAGCAGAGGGGTGTCCGGATCCGCATCGACCTCGTGGTCGCGACCGTTTACGGTCAGTCTCATGTGCTCTCTCCCCAATGGGCGCCGGTCAGCGCAGGCTCGGGGCGGGCCGCATCCTCAGGGTATCGGGATGGTGTTTTTCTTGTGGAGCACCCGCCGGGCGTCGAGCGGGGGATCGGCCGAGCCCGGTCCCCCTTCGCCACGCCGATGCTGCACGGCCGGCGGCGGCGGCACAATCCGGCAATTCGTGAACAGCCTGTTCAGCTCAGCCAACCAATCGGCGGGTTCGGCAGCGGTCCTACAGGGTGCCGGAATAGCCGCCGCCGTCGAGGACGATGTTCTGTCCGGTCATGAAGCCGGTGTGGGCCGAGCACAGGAAGGCGCAGACGCTGCCGAACTCTGCGGGGTCGCCGAAGCGGTGGGCCGGGTTGGCGGCGCGACGCTCGTCCAACAACGCCTCCACGCCAATGCCCTGCGCCACCGCCATGCCTTCCATGGTGACGCGCAGCCGGTCGGTTTCGAACGGGCCGGGCAGCAGGTTGTTGATGGTGACGTTGTGGCGCACGGTCTGGCGCGACAGGCCGGCGACGAAGCCGGTCAGGCCGGCGCGCGCACCGTTGGACAGGCCCAGATTGGGGATCGGCGCCTTCACCGCGGCTGACGTGATGTTGACGATCCGCCCCCAGCTCCGCGCGATCATGCCGTCCACCGTCGCCTTGATCAGGAAGATGGGTGCCAGCATGTTGGCGTCGACGGCGCGGATCCAGGCGTCGCGGTCCCAGTCACGGAAATCGCCCGGCGGCGGGCCGCCGGCGTTGTTGACCAGGATGTCCGGCTCCGGGCAGGCGGCCAGGGCGGCGGCGCGGCCCTCCTCGGTCGCGATGTCGCCCACGGCGGTGGTGACCGTAGCGCCGGTGACGGCGCGGATTTCGTCGGCAGCGGCTTCCAGCGCCTCGCGGCCGCGGGCGGTGATGGTCAGCTCCACCCCCTCGCGCGCCAGGGCCATGGCGCAGGCCTTGCCCAGCCCCTTGCTGGCGGCGCAGACGATGGCGCGCCGCCCGGCGATCCCCAGGTCCATTTCACCCTCCCTCGGTCGTGTCCTTGTCCAGGTCGTGCAGCACCGCCCGCACCAGCGGCACGGTGATTCGCCGGTGCGCCGCCAGCGACGCCCGGTCCACCGCCGCCACCACCCGGCGCGCGGCGTCCAGCGAGCGTTCCATGCGCGCCAGCAGATAGGACACCACGTCGAGCCCCGGCATGAGCTGCCGGTCGGCGAACAGCTTGACCAGCACCGCCGCCAGCAGGGCGTCGTCGGGCGGCGCCACCGCCACCGCCGGCGCTCCCTTGACGCGCGAGCGCAGGTCGGGCAGGCGCACCCGCCAGCGCGCCGGCGGCTTGCGCGCCAGCAGCAGCAGGTGCCCGCCGGCGTCGCGGGCCATGTTGTAGAGATGGAACAGCGCCTCCTCGCGCGCCTTGCGGCCGGCCACCTGCTCGGCGTCGTCGACGGCCACGGCGCGGGCGGCGTCGATCAGCGCCGGCAAGTCGGCGCCGGGCAGGTCGACCGCGCGCACCAGGGGGGCGCCGGTGCGCGCCCGCCAGACCTGCGCCAGATGGGTCTTGCCGCACCCCGCCGGCCCCCAGACGGTGAGCGCCGGGGCCGGCCAGAACGGCCAGCGGTCGAGCCACGCCACGGCGTCGGCGTTGCCGGGCGCGACCAGGAAATCCTCGCCGCCCATGGCCGGCCGGAACCCCAGGTCGAGGGGCAGTTGCGCCACGTCGATCACCGCCCCTCCACCGCCGGCCCGCCGGGCCCGCCCGGCCCGCCCGATCCCCGGTAATAGGGGCTGGACAGGTACTGGCGCAACGCAAAGCGCGTCAGCACACCGATGACCGCCGCCACCGGCACGGCAATCAGCACGCCCAGGAAGCCGAACAGGCTGGCGCCGGCCAGCAGGGCGAACATCACCCAGACGGGGTGCAGCCCCACCCGGTCGCCCACCAGCTTGGGCGTCAGGACGTTGCCCTCCACCGCCTGGCCGAACAGGAAGATCCCCACCACCAGCCCGACCCGCCACCATTCGTCGAACTGGATCAGCGCCAGCCCGGTGGAGGCGGCGAAACCGAACAGCGTGCCGACGTAGGGAATGAAGGACAAAAGGCCGGACAGCAGGCCGATCACCAGCCCGAAGTTCAGCCCGGCCATGGACAGGGCCACGGCGTAGAACACGCCCAGCGCCAGGCACACCGTCGCCTGCCCCCGCAGGAACCCGGCCAGGGTGGCGTCCACCTCCCGCGCCTGCTCGCGGATCGTCGGGGCGTGCATGCGCGGCAGCCAGGCGTCCACCGACCCCACCAGCCGGTCCCAGTCGCGCAGCAGGTAGAAGGCGACGATCGGTGTGATGAACAGCACCGACAGCACGTCGAACAGGGCCATGCCGCCGGTCAGGATGGTGCGCAGGACCCGGCCGATCCACACCACCGCCTCGCCGGCGTGCTGGCCGGCGGCGGTGCGCAGGCGTTCCACGTCCTCCGGCGACATCTCCTCCAGGGCCCGCGCGACCAGAGGCTCCACCCGCTCGCGCACGATGGCGGCGTAGTGGGGCAGCGTCTCGATCAGCAGCAGCACCTGCGCCTGCACCAGGGGCAGCAGCAGCACCACCACCGCCGCCAGCACCAGCACGAAGAACAGCAGCACCAGCGTGGTGCCCAGCCAGCGGGGCAGCCGTACCGCCTCCAGCCGGTCGACCAGGGGGTCGAGGAAATAGGCGATGGCCAGCCCGGTGACGAAGGGCAGCAGCATGCCCGACAGCACCCACAGCGCCACCGCGAACAGGGCGAAGCCGATCAGCCAGAAGCGGACCTGCTTCGCCGGGCTCACGGAAGCCCCCCCAGCCGGTCGAACAGGAAGCGGCCGCGCAGGACGTACGCCAGCCCGGACAGCACGGTGGTGCCGGCGCACACCCAGACCAGCACCCGGACGGCGTCGACGCCCCAGAAGACCGGGTCCGGAAGGCCCAGCCCCGGGGGCGCCAGCACCGCCGCGGCCAGCGCGATCTGCACCGCCGTGTTGATCTTGCTGATGCCCAGCGGCTGCATCGCCAGCGACTCCTTCAGCGTGTAGAGAAGAAGCACGCCGCCCACGATCATGGCGTCGCGGAACACCACCATGATGACCAGCCACAGCGGCAGCTCGCCCACATGGCTCAGCGCCACGTAGACGCTGACCAGCAGCACCTTGTCGGCCAGCGGGTCGAGATAGGCGCCCAGCATGGTGCGGGCCCTGAACATCCGGGCGATGGCGCCGTCCACGGCGTCGGAGATGCCGGCGACCACGAACACCCAGAACGCCCAGCCCAGTTCGCCGGACAGGATGAAGTAGACGGCCAGCGGAACGGCGAGCAGCCGCCCGAAGGTGATGATGTTGGGAATGCTCACCGGATCCCGCTCCCTCCCTGCGGTCGACCGGGGCGCGTCAGCGCACGGCCGGCGCGCCGGGAGCCGGCAGCGGCGTGCCGACGAAGCCGGACCCGGCGGGGCCGGCACCGGCGGGACCGAAAGCCCCCGCCGCCGCGGACGCGCCGGACCCGCCCTGGCGGATGACCCACGACGGGCCGGCCGACAGCGGGCGCGCCGGCAGGGTGCCGAGCTGTCCCGGCACCGCGGGTGCGGGCGGCACGGCCGTACCCGGCGCCTCCGACAGGGTCAGGTTGCGGCGGGACAGCGCCTCGCGCAGGCGCCCCACGTCGCCGCGGTAGTGCAGCATGACCACCGCCTCGCCCCGGCTGAGCGACAGGATGTCCAGGCGGGTGACGGCGTTGATGCCGTCCAGCCGGCGCCGCGTCTCCAGCCAGTCCGCGAGGGAGGCGACGGGCACGGCGGCGTACAGGCTCTGCTCCGGCCCCGCGGCCACCGTGTTCTCGCGCCGCCAGGCTTCGTCGAGGGCGGCGGCGGTGAAGACGACGGCGCGGTTCAGCAGATCCTCCGGCCGGTCCGACGCGTCGGGCCGCACCGGGACGCTCTGCTGCACCCGGTCCCCGTCGGCGCCGTAGCGGGTGACCTCCACGGTCATGCCGCGGGCCACGTCGGGGCCGCCGGCCGGCAGTTCGGTGCGCGCGACCACGGCGCCCGAAGCGTTGTAACGCTGGACGATCCGCGACAGAGCGTCGGCGTTGCCCTCCAGCGCGTCGCCGACGCCGATGGCGGCGATGTCGTCCAGCTCGCCGTCGGGCACCAGCAGCGGCACCAGCGACGCGCCGGGCTCGCGCGCCTCCCATGCCTCGCGCCAGGCGGTCCGGTCCTCCCACAGCACGGGGCGCCCGTCCACGATGGTCACCGGCAGCACCACCAGCGGGCGGGTCGGCGGCTCGACGTAGCTGGCCGTGCTGCCGGCCAGCAGGTCGCGCACCGGCTGCGGCCGGAAGCGCACGGTGTAGGTGCCGACGTAGCGGGTGGCCGACACCCTCTCGTCGGCGATCTCGAAGCCCTGGACCAGACGGAAGAGGTCGGTGTCCGACACCGACGGCGCGCTCCCGGCGCCGGGGACGAGGCGGCGGTACAGCTCGTCCCAGCCCTTGCGCTGCGCCTCCAGGATAGCGCGGTCGCGGGCGGCGTTGGCGTTGGCGGCGGACACGTCGACGGCGATGCCCGAGACCGTGAAGGCCGCATCCCCCGCCGCCGCACCGGTCTGCGCCCGGGCGGCGACCGGGCCCAGCAGCCCGGCGAGGATCAGGATGACGGCGGCGAGGCCCGGCCAAAGGGACCGGCGGCGGCGGTGGAGCATTGCAATGCCTTCCGATTCGAGTATGTTCGGCCCGTTCCGTTGGCCCGGTATATAGCCCAGCCCAAGCGAGGATACCATCAGCACCCAGCCCAATAACACGTCCGACGCCTACAAAGAGGCAGGCGTGGACATCGACGCGGGCAACGCGCTCGTCGACGCGATCAAGCCGCTCGCCCGATCCACCGCGCGTCCGGGATCCGATGCGGGACTCGGCGGATTCGGCGCGCTGTTCGACCTGAAGGCGGCCGGCTACACCGACCCGCTGCTGGTCGCCACCACCGACGGCGTCGGCACCAAGCTGAAGGTGGCCATCGCCGCGGGCAAGCACGACACGGTCGGCATCGACCTGGTGGCCATGTGCGTCAACGACCTGGTGGTCCAGGGCGCCGAGCCGCTGCTGTTCCTCGACTATTTCGCCACCGGCAAGCTGGAGGTGGAGGCCGGGCGCGCCATCGTCTCCGGCATCGCCGAGGGCTGCCGGCAGGCGGGCTGCGCCCTGGTCGGCGGCGAGACGGCGGAGATGCCGGGCATGTACGCCGGCGGCGATTACGACCTCGCCGGGTTCTCGGTGGGCGCCGTGGAGCGCGCCCAGGCGCTGACCGGCGCCGGCGTGGCCGAGGGCGACACGGTGCTGGGCCTGGCCTCGTCGGGCGTGCATTCCAACGGCTATTCCCTGGTCCGCCGGCTGGTGGACACCGCCGGCCTGTCCTACGCCGCCCCCGCCCCCTGGGCGCCGGGGCAGAGCGTGGGCGAGGCGCTGCTGACGCCGACGCGCATCTATGTGAAGAGCGCCCTGGCGGCGGTGCGCGCCGGCACGGTGCGCGCGCTGGCCCACATCACCGGCGGCGGCCTGACCGAGAACATCCCGCGCGTGCTGCCCGACGGGCTGGGCGTCACCCTGGACGCCGCGACCTGGACAGTGCCGCCGGTGTTCGGCTGGCTGGCCTCCACCGGCGGGCTGTCGGCGGCGGAGATGGCGCGCACCTTCAACTGCGGCATCGGCATGGTCGCCGTCTGCCCGGCCGACCGGGCGGCGGAGGCGGCGGCCATCCTGCGCGGGCACGGCGAGACGGTGTTCGAGATCGGCCGGGTGGTGACGGTGCCCGCCGGGGGGCCGCGCGTGACGGTGACGGGGACCGGAGCCACATGGCCCGCCTGAAGCTGGGCGTCCTGATCTCCGGCCGTGGCAGCAACCTTCAGGCCCTGATCGACGCCGCGGCCGACCCCGCCTACCCCGCCACGATCGCCCTGGTGCTGTCCAACAAGGCCGACGCCGCCGGGCTTCAGCGGGCGGCGTCGGCCGGCATCCCCACCGCGGTCGTCGACCACCGCGCCCACCCCGGCGACAAGCGCGCCTTCGAGGAGGCGATGGACGCCGAGCTGCGGCGGGCCGGCGTGGAGCTGGTGTGCCTGGCCGGCTTCATGCGCCTGCTGTCGGACTGGTTCGTGGAGCGCTGGCGCGACCGGCTGATCAACATCCACCCGTCGCTGCTGCCCTCCTTCAAGGGTCTGGATACCCACGCCCGCGCCCTGGCGGCCGGCGTGCGGCTGCACGGCTGCACGGTCCACGTCGTCCGCCCCGCCATGGATGAGGGGCCGATCGTCGTGCAGGCCGCCGTGCCGGTGCTGCCCGGTGACGACGAGCACACCCTGGCCGAGCGGGTGCTGGCGGCCGAACACCGGATCTATCCGCTGGCCGTGCGCCTGTTCGCCGACGGCCGCGCCCGCGTGGAGGGCGAACGCGTGGTCATCGACGGCGCCGCCGCCGATGCCGGTTCCGCACTGGTCAACCCGGCGCGCTGATAAAGGCCCAGCGCGTTGATAAGGCTTGCCGAAGCCGTCCGCGATCTCCACTATCCTCCGCAAAAATCGCGTACCGAAAGAGGAGGGGTGAGATGTCGGTCATGAACGATCACGGAACGGGCAACCATTTCCCGAGCGACCCGCGCGTCAGCGACGAGTTCGTGCGCGAGCGGGCGGCGGAGTGGACCGCCTTCACGCGCTTCACCACCTACGGCGTCGTCGCCGTCGTGGTGCTTCTGCTCCTGATGGCACTGTTCCTCCTGTGACGGCCGCCCCTCTCCCGGTGACCGCCGGGGGAGGGGGGTTCGCTTATCCCGCCGCCTTCAGGCTGCCGGCGTTGAAGCCGGGACCGCTGGACAGGGTGTAAAGCCCGCGCTGGCCGTCCACCGGCTTGAAGCGGTCGGTGATGCCCAGCACCGTTTCCGCACCGCCCAGGTACAGCACGCCGTCGGGCGCCATGATGCGGGCGATCGCCTCCAGCACCCGACCCTTGGTCGGCTGGTCGAAGTAGATCAGCACGTTGCGGCAAAACACGATGTCGAACTGCCCCAGTCCGCCCAGGTCCTGCAGCAGGTTCCATTCCCGGAAACTGACCATCTGGCGCAGGTTCGGGTTGATCTGCCACTTGTCGCCCATCTGTTTGAAATGCTTGACCAGCATCTGGATGGGCAGGCCGCGCTGCACCTCGAACTGGGTGTAGATGCCGGACTTGGCGCGCTCCACCATTTCGGCGGATATGTCGGTGCCGACGATGTCGATGCGCCAGCCCGCGGTGCGGGTCGCCTCGTCCTGCAGCAGCATGGCCAGCGAATACGCCTCCTGCCCGCTGGAACAGGCGGCCGACCAGATGCGGATCTGCCGCTTGGCGGCGCGCGCCGACAGGAACGCCGGCAGGACGACCTGACGGAACTGGTCGAAGGGCTTGGTGTCGCGGAAGAACGACGACTCGTTCGTCGTCATCGCCTCCGTGATGTCGCGCAGCAGGGCCTCGTCCTTGCGCGTGCGCACGGTCGTGGCCAACTCGTCCAGGCCCTTCATGTTCCACTTGCGCGCGACCGGCATCAGCCGCGACTCGAGCAGGTACGCCTTATCCTTGGTCAGCACCAGGCCGGAGCGCTGCTTCAGCAAGGTGGCGAACATGTCGAAGTCTTCGACTCTCATGCTGCCGTCCTCAACGCAAACTTGCGGATGTAAGGCCCGATTTCCTTCAGAGGCAGAACCGCGGTGCACAGGCCGGCCTGCGCCACGGCTCCCGGCATTCCCCAGACGACGCTGGACGCCTCGTCCTGGGCGATCAGAGTGCCGCCCTGATTGACCACCTCGGTGCAGCCCTTCAGCCCATCCTGCCCCATGCCGGTGAGGATGCAGGCCAACACCTTGCGCGCACCGTAGGCGCGCACGATGGAGCGCATCATCGGATCGACGGCCGGCCGGCAGAAGTTCTCCGGCGGGTCCTTGCTGAGTTGCAGGACGTTGCTGCCGCCGCGGTTGGCGACCAGCATGTGGAAGTCGCCGGGCGCGATGTAGCAGCGGTTGGCAACGATTGCCTCGCCGTCCTTCGCCTCGGCGGCGTCCAGGCCGCACTGGCGCGAGATGTGTTCGGCCAGGATGGTGGTGAAGGTGGCGGGCATGTGCTGGGTGATCAGGATGGGCTGGGTCACCCCGCCCTTCAGGTGCGACAGCACCTCGAACAGGGCCTGCGGGCCGCCGGTCGAACTGCCGATGGCGATGATGTCCGGTCGGGCCGGCGCCGCGACCGCGGGGCGGACGGTGACCGTCGCCGGCTCGCGCGGCCGCAGGGCCCCGGTCAGGGTACCGGGGGCGCCCGGGGCGCGCAGCGGCGTCAGCGGGCGGTTGTCGCCACGGGTGCGCGACCCGGCGCGGCGCGCGGCACCGCCCAGCGCCTTCACCTTGGACACGAGTTCGCGCTTGAAGTCGTCGGCGTTGCCGACCTCGCGGGTCGAGGTCGGCTTGGGGATGTAGTCCGCCGCCCCCGCCTGCAGGCACTTCATGGAGATGTCGGCCCCGCGCAGGGTCAGCGTCGAGGCCATGATGATCTTCACCTGCGGCGCCACCGCCAGCAGCTTCGGGATGGCCGTCAGCCCGTCCATGACCGGCATTTCGATGTCGAGCACGACCACGTCGATGGTGTTTCGCTGAAGCGAGCTGATCGCCATCTGCCCGTCGCCGACCGACGCGACCACGCGGATGTCGGGATCACCTTCCAGCGCCCGGGTCAGCAACCCGCGAATCACCGCGGAATCGTCGACCACCATCACCCGGAACGGATCGGGGCTGGCGGGTCGGGCGGTGCCGGCGGCGGCGCTTTTGAAGCTGTCGGACATCCCTTGTTCGGACCTTTTGCGATGGTGCGGCGTGCGAACGCCGGGTTGCCGTGACGGCCCGCCCGCACGCCGTCGGACCGCAGGCGGGCGGCGAAGCCGGATGCGGCCTACAGCAGGCCGACCTGTTCGAACTTCGTCTGGATGATGTCGCTGTCGAAGGGCTTCATGATGTACTCGTTCGCCCCGGCCGACAACGCCTCCTGGATGTGGGCGAGATCGTTCTCCGTCGTGCAGAAGACGACCTTGGGTTGATCCCCCCCCGCCATCTTGCGCAGTCGGCGCAGGAACTCGATCCCGGTCATGACCGGCATGTTCCAGTCCAGCAGGATGGCGTCCGGCATCTGGCGGGCGCAGGCCTCCATGGCCTGCTTCCCGTCCTCCGCCTCGGTGCAGACGAACTGCAGCTCCTCCAGGATCTTGCGGGCGACCTTGCGGACCACGCGGCTGTCGTCGACCACCAGACAGGATTTCATCACTTGCGCCCCGGCTATCGTTGGCATTGCGGCGGCCGCTGCGCCGTCAGGCCGCTTCCATGGTGGTGAAGTTCAGCAGCCGCGGAACGTCGAGCACGACCATCAATTGCCCGTTCAGACGGTAGATGCCTGTCGACACCTCGCGCCAGCGCGGATCAAGGGTCGCCGGGTTGCGCTCGAAATCGTCGTTGGAGAGGCTGAGCACCTCGCCCACCGAATCGACCATCAGGCTGTACAACTCGCCCCGCAGGTCGACGACGATGCTCATCCCGGGCTTGTTCCTGAGACGGCCCGGCAGGTTGAGGCGCAGCCGCACGTCGATCGCGGTGACGATGCGCCCGCGCAGGTTCAGCGACCCCGCCACCTCCGGCGGGGCCAGTGGGATGCGGGTGATCTTCTGGTGGCCGAGGACGTCCTGGACCTGCAACACCGGGATGCCGAACAACTGATCGGCGATCGTCATGGTGACGTAGTCCTGGTTGCCCCCGGAGACCACCTCCTCGCCCCGGGTCTTCTTGGCGGGGACCTTGGCGTTCGGGCTCATGCGGCACCTTTCTGTTCAGAGAGGGTCTGCTGGAGGGTGTACAGCAGGGCGTCGCGGTCGAACTTGGCGACGTAATCGGTGAAGCCGGCCTGGCGCCCGCGGTCGAGGTCGCGCGGCGTGGCATGGCTGGACAGGGCCACCAGCGGAACGTCCTGCCAGCGGCTGCCGCGGCGGATCGCCTGGGCGAAGTCGAAGCCGCTCATGCCCGGCATCTCGATGTCGGAGACGATGACGTCAAAGGTCTCGCCCGCCTCGCACAGCGCCAGTGCGTCCGTGGCGTTCTCCACCGCCGTCACGTCGTAGCCGGCGACCGACAGCAGCGGCGTCAGCAGGTTGCGGAAGAACGGGCTGTCGTCCACCAGCAGCACCCGCTGGGTCTTCTCCTCCTCGAACGCGTCGCTGGAGGAGCCGAACCAGTCCTTGTACGCCTGGGTCAGGAAGAAGCCGGCGTCGATCACCTCCGTCGCCTTGCCCGCGATGATGGCGGACCCCATCAGGCCCGGACGCTCGGCGGTGAGCTGGACGACCAGCTTCTCCTCCACGATGTCGACGATCTCGTCGACGATCAGGCCCATGGACCGGTCGCCATCGGCGAACACCAGCACCGGCTGGCGCCCTTCGTTGCCGAGAATGAAGGCGGGATCGATGGGAACCAGCGGCATCAGCTTGCCGCGGTACTGGACCACCGGCAGGCCGTTGGACATCTCCACCGCCGTGAGGTCCACGTCCTCCAGGCGGGCGACCAGCGACAGCGGCACCGCCTTGGGCGCCCCGGCACCGGCACGGAACAGCAGCAGCGCCATCTTGTCCTCGTTGCGGGACGCCTGGACGGCCATGGCCTCCTTGGTCACCGCCTCGCTGCCCATGGCCATCTCGCCGGTGGCGGACGCGATGCCGTTGGGGTCGAGGATCATGATGACCGACCCGTCGCCCAGGATCGTGTTGCCCGAGAACATCTCGATGTGGCGCAGGATGGGCGCCACCGGCTTCACCACGATTTCCTCGGTGTCGAACACCCGGTCGACCATGATGCCGAAGGTGTAGGTGCCGACCTGGGTGACGACGATGAACGTCTCGTCGTCGGTCTTGGTCTTGCCTTCCTCATCCTCCAGCCGCAGCAGCTCCTGCAGGCTGACCAGCGGCAGCAGGCGGTTGCGCAGGCGCAGCACCGGCGTGCCCTTCAGCCGCTCGATCGTGTGTTCGCTGTCGGCGGCGGCCCGCACCAGCTCCACCACGCTGATCTGCGGGATGGCGAAGCGCTCACCCGCGCACTCCACGATCAGGGCGGAGACGATGGCCAGCGTCAGCGGGATCTTGATGACGAAGGTCGAGCCGCGGCCCTGCTGCGACTTGATCTCGACGGTGCCGCCGATCTTCTCGATGTTGGTCTTGACGACGTCCATGCCGACGCCGCGCCCCGACACGCTCGTCACCTTGGTGGCGGTCGAGAAGCCCGGCTTCATGATGAACTGGATGATCTGCTGATCCGACATCGCGGCCAGTTCGGCCTCGGTGGTGATGCCGTTCTGCAGGGCCTTGGCCTTGATCTTGTCGATGGCCAGGCCTTTGCCGTCGTCCTGGATCTCGATGATGATGTGGCCGCCCTCGTGATAGGCGTTCAGCGTGACGCGGCCGGTCTCGCTCTTGCCCGCCTTCAGGCGTTCCGCCGGGGTCTCCAGCCCATGGTCGGCGGAGTTGCGGACCATGTGGGTCAGCGGGTCCTTGATCAGCTCCAGCACCTGGCGGTCCAGCTCGGTGTCGGCACCGAGCATCTGGAGGTCGATCTTCTTGCCCAGTTCATGGGCGAGGTCGCGGACCAGGCGCGGCAGCTTGGCCCAGGCGTTGCCGATGGGCTGCATGCGCGTCTTCATGACGCCTTCCTGCAGCTCCGACGTCACGTGGTTCAGGCGCTGCAGGGGGGCGGCGAACTCGCTCTCCTTCTGGGAGCGCAGGATCTGCAGAAGCTGGTTGCGGGTCAGCACCAGCTCCGAGACCATCGTCATGAGGTTTTCGAGCAGGTCGACGTTGACGCGGATGGTCTGCGCCGCGACCGCCGATTCCTTGGGCTGGTCGCGCACGTCGTCGCCGCCGCCGTTGGCCTGGGCGGCCGCGGGGACGGGCATCCGCGACGGGGCGGCGGCGGGCGCCGTCTCCGGCTCCGGCACCACCAGGTCCTGGGCGGGATCGTCGGCGGGGGCGGACTCCGCGGCGACGGGGGTCAGCGCCGTGCCCGACGGCCCGGGGGCGGCGTTCCAGGCGGCCTCCAGCTCCTCCAGCGACACCCGGTCGGCGTCGGCGGCGGCGACCGCGGGGGCGACGGGTTCCGGCGGCGGCGGGGGCGGCGGCGGGGCAGCCGAGGCGGCGGCCAGCTTGCCCTCGGCGCAGGCGTTCAGGCGCTCGATCAGCGGCAGGTCGTCACCGGGCGGTTCGGCCTCCGTCGCCTCCAGCACCGCCAGCAGCCCCTTGATGGCGTCCAGGGCCTGGAGAATCAGCGACACCGCCTCGGGGTTGATGGTCAGTTCGCCGTCGCGGAACTTGCCCAGCACGTTTTCCGACGCGTGCGCCACCTTCTCCAGCCGCGGCAGGCCGAGAAAGCCGCAGGTGCCCTTGATCGTGTGGACCAGACGGAAGATGTTCGACAGCAACTCGGGATTGTTGGGATTCTGCTCCAGCCGCACCAGCTCGACGTCGAGCACCGAGAGGTTTTCGTTCGTTTCCGTCAGGAATTCACTGAGCAGATCATCCATGATGCAATTCCCCGGGCCTTATGGTTTACGCTCCGCCCGGCCGCGGCAAGCCGGTGGCGGACGGCGTCGGACGGCCGTTGATCCGACCCTTCCAGCACTGGCGGAGCGTGTCAAACACTGATTAAGAGAGGGTTACCCGGTGTTCACGCACCGGCCATCCATCGCGGCCATTGCGACAGGGAAATGACTATGACCGATGAAGAACTGGCCCGCGCGGTGCGCGAGGCCGTCGCCAACCTCAATGGGACGCTCGCCCTGGCCGCCCGCCAGAGCCTGGCGGTGCACCTGCGCACCACCTCCCACCAGACCGCCCACGGGGTGGAGCAGATCGTGGTGGAGGCGAAGATCCTGAAGCAGCTTTGATCAGGTCCGCTCCCGCAGGGCGGCGCCCGGCTCGGGCGCCCGTTCCAGGTGGCGTTCGGCCAGGCGGGCGTAGAGCGCGGGGCGGCGCTCGGCCAGATAGTCCATGGCACCGGGGCCGGGGCGCCGCCCCGCCGGGTCAAGGTCGGCCACCACCAGCCCGCATGCGGCCGCACCGGTGTTGACCAGCGGCCGCCCGTCGGGGCCGAGGACGCGGCTGTCGGCGCCGGCCGCACAGGCGACGAACACCCGGTTCTCGCAGGCGCGCGCCGCCACCAGCAGGCGGGAGGGCGCGCCGGCCGCCGATACGGGCAGCGCCGGCAGGGCGATCACATCGCAGCCGCGCAGGGCCAGGTCGCGGGCCGGTTCGGGGAAATCGGCGTCGCAGCCGATCAGCACGCCCACGGTCATGCCGCCGATGCGCGCCACCCCCGGCATGCCCTGTCCGGCCGCGAAGCGCCCCTTCTCGTGGGGACCCGGATGGGCCTTGCGGTAGGTGCCGAGCGGCACCCCGTCGGGGCCGATGACGGCGGCGGCGTTGTAGACGGCGTTCCCCGCCCGCTCGGCGAAGCCGAACAGCAGGGCCACGCCGGCGTTGCGCGCGGCGGTGCAGGCGGCGGCCAGCGACGGCCCGTCGAACGGCTCGCAGCGGCCGTGGCCCCCGTCGGCGCCGCACAGGAACAGTTCCCCCAGCACCAGCAGATCAACCTGCGCGGCGGCGGCGGCGGCGGCGCAGCGGTCGAGCAGAGCCAGGTTGTTGGCGGCGCCGTCCGGCGTTCCCGCCGCCGGGGCGATGGCGATCCGCATCCTCGTCGGTTCCCCCTTCGGGCGTGTCTCATGGGGGCCGGTCCGAAGCCGCCCCTTCATGGAACCAACACGGATGCGGCGAATTTATTGCTTCGCCGGCCGATTGTCACACCGACGGCCCATGTGTGCTTCTCATCCCGCCGCTACGGCGGCGGGAGGGCGGCCCACCAGCCGTTCGTAGACGGCGGGGTCGCTCGCCCCCTCGGTGCCAAAGACCAGGACGCGGGCGTCCGGCCACAGCCCCAGAGCCGCCCGCGTGTCGGCGTCACACAGGGCGCAGAGCAGGCCGGCCAGCCCGGCCGCCCCGGACTCGCCCGCCACCACCGGCCGGTCGCCGTCCGTCCCGTCGGCCAGGCGGCGCATGGTGGTGATGGCCGCCCCGTCGGGGATGGCCAGGAAATCGTCGGCCGCCCGCTCCAGGATCGCCCAGGCCAGCGGCGAGACGGCGCCGCAGGCCAGTTCCGTCATGACGGTGGCGGGAGCGCCCGGCGCCGGCACCGGCCGCCCCGCCTCGGCGCTGCGCAGCAGGCAGTCGGCGCCGTCGGGCTCCACCACCACCAGCCGCGGCCGGCCGCGCCCCCAGCTTTCCCACAGATGGCCGGCGACGGCGGCGGGCAGCGCCCCCATGCCGCCCTGGATGAACACGTGGGTCGGACGTTCGCTGGCGGGAAGCTGGGACATCGCCTCCTCCACCATCAGGGTGTAGCCCTGCATGACATCGCGGGGAATGTCCATGTTGCCGGCGTAGGACGTGTCGGAAACGACCATCCACCCCTGCGCCTCCGCGTCCGCGGCGGCCCGGCGGACCGCGTCGTCGTAGGTGCCGTCCACGGACACAAGGCGCGCGCCGTGCGCCTCGATGGCGCGCCGTCGTCCCTCGGTCGCGGCGGCCGGCGCGTAGACGACGCAGCCGCAGCCGAACGCCCGCGCTCCCCAGGCGACCGACAGGGCGTGGCCGCCGTCGCCGGCGGCGACCGCGGTGATGGCGCGGGTGAGACGGCCGTAGCGCCCGACCACCAGGTCGAGCGCGGTGACCGGCACCCCCGGCGCCCGCGCCGACACCTCGCGCATCAGCAGGCGCAGCACGGCGTAGGCGCCGCCCAGCGCCTTGACGCTACCGATGTCGAAGCGCGCGCTTTCATCCTTGTACCACAGCCGGTCGATGCCGGCGGCGCGGGCCATGCCCTTGAGCGAGCGCAGCGGGGTCGGCGCGTATCCCGGCCAGGCGGCGATCTCCGCCCGCATCTCCTCGAAGGCGGCGCGGCTGAGGATAGCGCGGTCCGCCGATCCGTATGCCCCCTCCCGATCGACGCGGGGGTTGTGCACCAGACGGGGCGAACAGGGGGGCAGCAGCTCGGCCATGGCGTCCTTCTCCACGCTCCGGATCCCAGCAAAGCCCATAGCGCGCCGCCGGGCACCGGGCAAGATGTCGCAGGGTATGGCCACCGTTCAGCGCCCAATGGCCGGGAGGCAGCGCCGCCGCTGCGGTCAGCCCCGGCCGCGGACGTGTTCGACCATGGCTTCCAGTTCGGGCAGGTCGTGAAGGATCAGGGCGTGGCCACGGCGTTCGACGAGGCCGTCGCGGGCCAGGTCGTTCAGCACGCGGGCCACCGTTTCGCGGGTGGTGCTGACGCGGGCGGCGATGTCCGCGTGCACCGGGGCGGGGTCGATGACGGCGGTGCGGCCGTCCGCCGCTGCGGCGCGGCGGGCCAGGCGCAGCAGTTCGGCGTGGACGCGGTTGTTGGCGGCCAGCGTGCTCAGCTCCATCACCCGTTCGGTGGTGCGGCGGCCGATGCCGGCCAGGCGCCGCATCACCGCCAGGGCCAGGTCGGGCCGGCCGGTCACCAGGGTGCGGAAGGGGGCAGCCGCGAGATGGGCGATCAGGGTGCCCTCGTCCAGCGCCACCACCGAGGCGGAGCGGGGCTGGCCGTCCACCGCCGCCATCTCCCCCACCAGCCCGCCGGCGGCGATGTCGTCGAAGCTGATCTCGCGGCCGTTGGCGGCGTGGCTGACCACCCGCACCCGCCCCTCCACCACGAAACAGACGTCGCGCCCCTCGGATTCCTGGTCGAGCACCGGGTCGCCGGCGCCGTAGCGCAGCCAGCGGCAGCGGCGGGCCAGGGCGGCGCGCTCCGCCGTGTCCAGCGGCGCCAGAAGCGCGATGCCCTCCAGCGATCCCGCGGCCGCCCCCTCGATCATCGTCCGTGCGCTCCAGACCCCACACGGGGCGGAGCATACCCGAGCCGGTGCCGCCGTCCAGCCCGCCGTTGCCCGTTGCCGCCGGTGCTGTGACCAAAAGCGGTCGATAACTCTCCGTTAACCCCGAGCACCGGACAAGGGGCGGGCATCGTGGTCAGGAGCCGACAGCATGAATCTCTCCATTCCCCGCGCCGATCGCGTCGACGGGCAGCGCCTGCTGTCGGTGGTCGCCATCCCCCTGGCGGCGGCCGTCGCCATGGCGACGGCGGTTGCCGCCACCGGCGCCTCCGACCCCATCGCCGAGGCCGGCGGGGCCTTCGCCTTCGTGTTGGGCTTCGTGAAGTTCTGCTACCTGGCGGTGGGCATGGCCCATCTGTCGGGCGCGGTCGCCGAGCGCACCAACGGCGGCCTGCCCGCCGGCCTGTGGCTGGACGAGGCCGGCGGCGGCACCCGCTCCCCGGCCCCGCCGCCGGGCGCCGACCCGTTCTGGTACGCCTTCCCCAACCACGTGGACGGCGCCGCCATCGCCCTGGCCGTCACCACGATCTGCTTTGCGCTGAGCTGACCGGGCCGGCGGGCGCGGCGCGCGGCGCCAGCGCCCGCTCCTCCACCCGGATGCGGTGCCACGTCAGCGGCACGTTCAGCAGGCTGAACAGCACCGCGATGGCCACCTGCCCCATGGCCAGCGGCAGCACCGCCAGCTCGGCCGCGACGATCAGGTAATTGGGGTGGCGCACCAGGCGGTACGGCCCGCGCCGCACCAGCGGCGCCCCCGGCAGCGTCACCACCCGGGTGGTCCAGAACCGCCCCAGCGACGCGATCACCCACACCCGCCCCGCCTGCAACAGCACGAACAGGGCGAGCAGGACGCCGTTCACCGGCGCATCCGCCGGCACGGCCGCGAACAGGGCCACCAGCCAGGCGGCGTGCAGCGCCACGAACAGGGGGTAATGGGCCGCCCCCTCTTCCCGCGCGCCCGCGGCCAGCAGGCGGGCGGTGTTGCGCCGGGCGAGGACCAGTTCGATCAGGCGCTGGGCGGCGACCAGCAGCACGATGAGCTGAGGCAAGCCGAACTCCATGGCTCACGCCTCCAGCAGCAGCAGGCCGGCGGTGAAGCCGGGACCCAGCGCGGTCATCAACTGACGCCCCTGCGCTCCGGCGGCCAGACGCCGCTCCAGCACGAACAGCACGCTGACCGCCGACATGTTGCCGCAGGCGCGCAGCACCGCCCACGCGTCGTCCAGGCCGTCGGTCACGGGGTCGAAGGCGTCGCGCAGGGCGTTCAGCACCTTGGCGCCGCCGGGGTGGCAGACCAGCCCCGCCAGGTCGCCAACCGCCAGGCCGCGGCGCGCCAGGAACGCGTCGGCCACGGGGCGGAAGCGGGTGCGCACCAGGGCCGGGATGTCCTGCGCGAAGATGACACCCAGCCCGTCGTCCTCCACCCGCCAGCCCATGATGCGGCGGGTGCCGGGCCAGGTGTGTTCCCCCTGGGCCACCAGCGCCGGCCCCTCCCCCGCCGCTGTCCCGGCCGGGGCGCTGCGCACCAGCGCGGCGGCGGCGCCGTCGGCGAACAGGGCCGTGGCCACCACGTTGGTCGGCGTCGCCTCGGCGGCGCGGCAGGCCAGGGTGCACAGTTCCACCACCAGGAACAGCACCGTCGCCCCCGGCATGGCGCGGGCCATCTGCGCCGCCCGGCCGAGGCCCAGCACCCCTCCGGCGCAGCCCAGCCCGAAGATGGGCAGGCGCAGCGTGTCGGGGCGGAAACCCATGCGGTCCAGCAGCAGGGCGTCCAGGGTGGGGGTGGCGATGCCGGTGGTGGTGACGCAGACGATGGCGTCCACCGCGTCGGGCCGCAGACCGGCGGTGTCCAGGGCGTCCTGCGCCGCCCGCTCCAGCAGGTCGAGCGCCCCCTCCTCGAAGGCGGCGGTGCGTTCGGGCCAGCCGCGCGGCTCCAGGTACCACGCCAGCGGGCGGACGGCGTAGCGGGCGGCGATGCCCGCGTTGGGGAAGACGGAGGCCAGCCGCTCGAAATCGCGCAGGCGCGGCCCGTACATGACACGCGCGGCCTCCAGCGCCTCCTCCTGGGAGATGCGGTGGGGCGGCAGGGCGGTGGCGAGCGCCAGCAGGCGGGGATCATCGGTCATCGCCCCGGTATGTCGCGACTCCGGCCCTCCGCCGCCATAACCCGCACGGCGGATCGGCCAAGCGGACTAACCATGCCACCCGGCGCAAAGACCGTTGAGCGGGAACGGGTTCCTGTATCACTATGGCGCGTTTTTGATGTGAGGACGGGCGTGAACACCAGTGACGAGAGCGCAGAGGAGGCGGCCCCGCCGCCGTCACCGCCACCACGGCCGCCACGACGGGAGGGAATGTCACTGATGGGACGCCTGCGCGCCTATTTCCTGGCCGGCGTTCTGGTCACCGCCCCGATCGCCATCACCGTCTATCTCGGCTGGTGGTTCATCTCGTTCATCGACGGCACGGTGCGGCCGCTGATCCCGGCCCGCTACAACCCGGAAGCCTACCTGCCCTTCTCGCTGCCCGGCATCGGCGTCGCGGTGCTGATCGTCGTGCTGACGCTGATCGGCGCCTTCGCCGCCGGCTACGTCGGCCGGCTGCTGCTGCGCCTGGGCGAAGGCGTGGTCGGCCGCATGCCGGTGGTGCGCAGCGTCTACGGCGCCACCAAGCAGATCGTCGAAACGATCCTGGCCAACAAATCCACCGCCTTCCGCGAGGTGGTGATGGTGGAATTCCCGCGCCACGGCATGTGGTCGCTGGGCTTCATCACCGGCCCCGCCCACCCCGAGGTGCAGCGGGTGTCGAGCGAGGAGATGGTGAACGTCTTCATCCCCTGCGCCCCCCCCACCGCCGGCTATCTGGTGATCATGGCGCGCAGCGAGGTGGTGGTGCTGGATATGCCGGTGGAGGACGGGCTGAAGCTGGTGGTCTCCGGCGGCATCGTCAGCCCGCCCGACCGCCACCCCCGCGCGCTCAAGGACGTCCCGCCGCCGGAACGCCGGCGGGCGTGACAGGGGGCGTGAGCCGATGGCTCACCCCGACCGCAGGGTCCGGGCGGCGGCGTCCCGTTCGAACAGGTACAGCAGCGTGCGCAGGGCCTGACCGCGCGGGCTTTGCAGATCGGCGTCGCGCTCCACGATCAGGCGGGCATCGTCGCGGGCGGCGGCCAGCAGGTCGTCATGCTCCGCCAGGTCGGCCAGGCGGAACTCCGGCAGGCCGGACTGGCGGGTGCCCAGCAGTTCGCCGGCACCGCGCAGGCGCAGGTCCTCCTCGGCGATGACGAAGCCGTCCTCCGTCTCGCGCAGGGTCTTCAGGCGCCGGCGGGCGGTCTCCGTCAGGTGCGGGTCGAACAGCAGCAGGCAGGTGGAGGGCTTGTCGCCGCGCCCCACCCGGCCGCGGAGCTGGTGGAGCTGGGCAAGGCCGAAGCGTTCGGCGTGCTCCACCACCATGACGGTCGCCTCGGGCACGTTGACGCCCACCTCGATCACCGTGGTGGCCACCAGCACGTCCAGCCGCCCCTCGGCGAAGGCGGCCATCACCGCGTCCTTGTCCGTCCCCTTCATCTTGCCGTGCACCAGCCCCACCCGATCGCCGAACAGGGCGCGCAGATAGGCGTGCCGCTCCGTCGCCGCGGCCAGGTCGAGTTGCTCGGACTCGTCCACCAGCGGGCACACCCAATAAACGCGCGCCCCCTCCCCCACCTTGCGGCGGATGCCGGCCGCCACCTCCTCCAGGCGGTCCAGGGCCACCGTCACCGTCTGCACCGGCTGCCGGCCCGGCGGCTTCTCGGTCAGGCGCGACACCTCCATGTCGCCATAGGCGGTGAGGGTCAGGGTGCGCGGGATCGGCGTCGCGGTCATCACCAGCACGTCCACCGCCCGCCCCTTGCCCGACAGTTGCAGGCGCTGGTGGACGCCGAAGCGGTGCTGCTCGTCGATCACGGCCAGGGCCAGGTCGCGGAAGGCCACCTCCTCCTGAAACAGGGCGTGGGTGCCAACGACCAGCGGCAACTCCCCCGACGCCGCCCGCTCCAGCACGCGGGAGCGGGCGCGGCCCTTCTCCCGTCCGGTCAGCACGGCGATCTCCACCCCCGCGGCCCAACACAGGGGCGCCAGCGTCTCCGCGTGCTGGCGGGCGAGGATCTCGGTGGGCGCCATCAGGGCCGCCTGGTGTCCGGCCTCCACCGCGTTCAGCATGGCCATCAGGGCCACCACCGTCTTGCCGCTGCCCACGTCGCCCTGGAGAAGGCGCAGCATCCGCCGGTCCGCCGCCATGTCCGCGTCGATCTCGGCCAGGGCGCGCTGCTGGGCGCCGGTCAGGGCGAAGGGCAGCGCCGCGGCGACCCGGGCGCGCAGGCGCCCGTCGCCGGCCACGGCGCGGCCGGACAGGCGGCGCTGCTGAAGGCGGACCAGGGCCAGGGCAAGCTGGTTGGCCAGCAACTCGTCATAGGCGAGGCGGCGGCGCGCCGGTGCGGACGGCGTCAGGTCGGCCTCTTCGGTCGGGGTGTGGGCGCTGCGGACGGCGTCGCGCCACGCCGGCCAGCGCTGGCGCGCCAGCCACGCCGCGTCCTGCCACTCCGCCAGGTCGGGCAGGTCGTCGAGGACGGTGCGGATCGCCTTGCGCAGGGTCTTCGCGGGCAGGCCGGCGGTCATGGGATAGACGGGTTCCACCGTCTCGATCCCGGCACGCTCCTCCACCGGCACCACGGCGTCGGGGTGCGTCATCTGAAGGGTGTCGTGGAACCACTCCACCCGGCCGCTCACCACCACCGTGCGGCCCTGCGGAAGCTGGCGCTGGATCCACTCGCCGCGGGCGTGGAAATAGACCAGCTCCAGCACCCCCGTCTCGTCGGTGCAGCGCACCTTGTAGGGGTGGCGGGGGGCGGCCGGCGGGGCGTGGCCGTCGACCCGCACGGTCAGGGTGGCGATGCGGCCGCCCGGCGCCTCGGCGATCTTCGGCGCGAACCGGCGGTCAATGAGCCCCGATGGCAGGTGCCACAGCAGATCGACGGCGTGCGGTCCGGCCAGCCGCTCGGCCAGCCGCGCCAGCTTGGCTCCCAGGCCGGGAAGGCCGGCGAGCGGACGAAAGAGCGGGAAGAGAATGGCGGGACGCACCGGCGCACCATGCTGGGGAACATCGTCGGCCCGGAGGGCCGGCCCATTCAATCCCGTGCCGGGCGTCCTGCGTCAAGTGTGCCGGTCCGTGCAACGGTCGGCCGAATCGGGTTGCGGCAGCGCAATTGTTCGTGACAGGTTGCGCTCCGTTGACGATCGATCGAGGAGTGGTGATGCCCCGCCCGACCGCCGCCCACCTGCTGGCCGCCTGCACCGCGGCCGCCCTGCTGGCCGCAGCCCCCGCGCGGGCCGAGCCCAATCCCGAACCGCCGCCGGCGGCCGTCGCGGAACCGAAAGCTGCCTTTTCCCTCTCCGGCCTGGAGGAGTGGGAACGGATTCTCTACAAGACTGCCAGCTACCAGACCCTGTCGGTGCTGAACGACCTCGCCATCGTCGCGGCACTCAGCGGCAGCATGGCCGCCGGCGGCGTGCTGGCGGCGACCACCGCACTGACGGAGCCGGTGCTCTACTATGCCCATGAATCGGTGTGGGCGGGCATCGCGCAGGAGACCGGGCAGTCCAACGCCGAACTGCTGCCCTACAAATCGGCCACCTATGCCACGGCCAACATGGGGCGGGTGTTCGTGGCAGGCATGCTGGTGATGAACAATCCGGCGCTGGCCGCCGGTTATGTGGCGCTGGGCGCCATCAGCGACACCCTGACCTACGCCGCCAACGAAACGGTGTGGAACTACCTGACGCTGGAGGAGGAGGAGCCCTTCTCCATCACCTCCCTGCTGCCGCAAACGCTCATCCCGTAAGCAGCGCCACCTCGCCCGCCGCCACCGGACGGCGGGCGAGGTGGCCGGCGTAGGCGACGGCGAGGCGCGCCCGCTCGAACTCGTGGTGGCGGCTCTGGGGGTGGGTGTTCACTTCGACGATCCAGGGCCGGCCGCCGCCGTCGACGACCAGGTCAACGCCCAGTTCGTCCAGCGCGCCGCCGTAGCGGGCGTCCACCGCCCGGGCGGTGGCCAGCCCCAGCGCGCGCAGCGCCTCCACGCGGGCCGGCGCCTCCGCCTTCAGGGCGGCGAAGAAGCGCTCCGGGTCCCCCTGATAGCCGCCGCAACAGGTGTTGGCGACCAGCCCGCCCGCTTCCGACAGGCGGATGTAGGCGCGCACCACCGTCCACTCCCCCTCCCCGTCCTTGTGGACGTGCACGCGCACGTCGAAAGACCGGTTGTCCCGCGTCCGGGACGACACGAAACGCTGGAGTATCCACGGGCCGGCGGACAGCCGCGCCATCAGCCCGGCGGCCACCGTGTCCACCGTCGCCGGCCGCTCGCCGCTGCGGCACCGCACGCGCAGGCCGCCGGACCGTTCCGGGATCAGGAAATGGATGTCGCGGCCGCGCCGCCCGCGGGCCGGCTTGGCGACGGCGCTGCCATGCTCGGCCAGGAAGCCGCCGACGCGGCGGGCGAGTCCCTCGACCCCTTCAACCGCCGCCATGGCGCGGTCGAGGCCGGCGTAGGGGATGACGTGCCCGGCGACCGGCGAGGCGGCAAGCAGCCCGGCCACCGCCACCTTGTCGGCGATGCGGCTGGTGGTGAAGGGGGCGACCCGGCGCAACGCCGCCGCCGCGGCCAGGTCGGCGCCGGGGGACGGATGCACCGGGTTCATCACCACGTGCGGCAACGGCCAGATTGCGTCCCGCCACCCCTCGGGTCCGAGGGAGAGCCCGCACACGCCGGCGTGCCGGAGGTCGACCCCGCCGGTGCCGAAGGCCACGAAGTCCATCCCCTGCACCAGCGCCTCCGCCGCCAGCGCGCGCAACCTCACCGGCTCAACGGCCTCCAGTGGAGGCCGGGCGGCGGTAAAGAGCCCGATCAGGACGCGTGGCGGCATCGGCCGGAACCATGCGGACGTGAGGGTATCGTCCACGATACGCAGAGGCCGCGCATCCCTGTCAAGCCGCAGCCGGCGGTCGTATGCGGGTCGGGAGAGGGGGAAGGAGGAGGGTGGGACGGGGCGTGCTCGGAGCCGGCCTCGGGGGAAGGCCATCAAGGGCCCCGGCAACGCCCCGCCACCCTGTGCACGGACGGCGGGGACTCGTCCGGCGGTATCCGCGGCCGAGGGAGGAAGGGCGCCGCGGAGGAGATCGCGTCCGTGGCAGCGGACGCCCGGGTCACCGGCGCCGCGTGAGGGCTCGCGGCCGTTGCCCGTGCCATGGACTGTAGCCATCCCCGGCTGTCGCGGCGATGGCGGGATCATGAACTGGGGTTCATGTTGCCGGACCGGCCTCCGGGGGTGCAGCGACCCGAGCCTCGGCGCTGATTCTGCGTTCGACCTCATCGGCGAGACGCTGGAACAGCCGCGCGATGCAGACCAGCGCCTCGATCTGCGGGTCGCGATGAGCGAACATAAAACGCAGGTCGCTCACCACCGCCCCGATGCCGCTGATCTCGAACACGCTGGCCGGAAGATCCAGGAAGTGAGTCAGAGCGTGATACGCGTAATGCTCGTTCATCTGGAGAATGATCTTGTCCTGATCGCGCCCGGACTCCGGAATCGCCAGTTCGGCGATGAACACGGGCCTGTGTTTGGCGATCAGCCGCGCCAGAAGGGATGCCCGACGGCTCCTGTCACAACCGCCATCCTTGTTGTGAAACTGACGTATCTGCTTGAGGTCATTGGCATAAATGTAGCAGACCTTCCACAGCGTCGTATGATTCAAATAGAATCCATCGACGCCGTAATTCTCCCGGTAGGCTTCCTTAATAGTATCGAATACAAAAACAAGATCATTGTAGCGATCCTGGATAAACTGTTTCTCGTACGCGCAGTACGAGCCCCATTCCATGGGCATGGCACGACATGTAGCGTCGTCATCGGTATCGCATTCACCGCGATCGTCTATATCGCAAACCAAATTCTTTGGCTGCTGCGCGCCGGAATCTTCAACCATGGCGGGCATTTTTCTCGCATCAAAAGGCAGATTGGCTTTGGTCGGACCAAGCCAATCTGCCTGTTATTCGGAATTCGAGGGGGAGTTACGACTCGACGAGGTGTCGCGCAGACGCCAGGACGCGTGCTTTTGCGCGCTTGTTCGCCTCTTCCGCATTGTGCCGTTCAAAGCCGTTCGGCCGACTCTCAGCGACGCAAGCATGGAAACCGGCGTTGCGCAGAATGCCATCGGCATCGGTCTTTTCCGCCGTAGGGCGAACCGTCGGTGATGGCACTAACGCGGTTTCATTCTCGGACATATCTGGAGCCCCGATCCTCTCCGTTGCAAAGACAACGAGGGGCGCACCGCATTCATGGTGCACCCATCGACGGCGCTGACATCAGCGCCGGGAAAGGATACCTCCAGATGCGGCGGAGGTCTATGATAAAGCACCGTCTCCGCAACTTTACGACGAGTGATAAGAAAGAAGCACCGCCTTTGCAACGGAAGGGTACCGAATCATCCCGATAAATGCACACTTAGGGCGGAGGCAACCCGCATCAAGTGGATGAATATCGCATTTTTCGAATTTATGGCAATCGTCCTGATTCGGCCGGAACGTCCGTTCCTACTCCGCTGACAGCGTCTCGATGGTTTCCTCGACGCGGGTGCGGGCGCGGTCGGTGGGCTGGTCGGAGGGGCGGACTTCGATGCGCACCGGGGCCGTGCCGTCGTCGATCATGTCGAGCTGTTCGGCCGCGTGCTCGGACAGGTCGATGACGCGGTTCCGGGCGAAGGGACCGCGGTCGTTGACGATGACGTCGACGCTCTCCCCCGTCTCCTGGTGGGTGACGGTGGCGCGGGTGCCGAACGGCAGCCGGGGCGAGGCGGCCGTGGGCTGGGTCTTGTCGAAGGTCTCGCCGCTGGCGGTCGTGCGGCCGTGGAAGCGGTCGCCGTAGAAGGACGCCTCGCCCTCCTGGACGATCACCGGTTCACCGCCGGGACCGCGCTCCACTTCCAGCGCCGCGGCCGGCACGGCCGCCAGGGTGAGCACAACAAAAATACAACGCATACGCATGAAATACCCTCCCCCGTCCGGCCGGGATCAACGGCCGGACGGGGAAGAGGTTCCGATACTTTTCCGGCCGTGTCAGACCACGCGGAAGTTCTTGAACTGCCAGGGGTCGTCGGTGTCCACGTCCTCCGGGAACAGGCGGCCGCGGTCCTGCAGCGGGGTCCAGTCGCCGTACACGCCGACGACGTCGCCGAGATAGGGGTTGGCGATCTCCAGGATGCGGCGGAAGTCGATCTCGTCCGGCTCGACGATGCCGCGGTCGGGGTTCTCGATGGCCCAGATCACGCCGGCCAGCACCGCCACCGTCACCTGCAGCGAGGTGGCGTTGTTGTAGGGGCAGAGCTGGCGCGCCCGCTTGATCGACAGGCGCGAGCCGTACCAGTAGGCGCCCTTGGCGTGACCCATCAGCAGCACGCCCAGCTCGTCGACGCCGCGCACGATCTCGTCGATCATCAGCCGCTTCTCCGGCTGCATGAACCAGTTCTTGCCGGCCAGCTCATGCACCGACAGGACCGCGTCATCGCAGGGGTGATAGGCGTAGTGGACGGTCGGGCGGTAGCGGACGTGGCCGCCCTCGCGAGCCGTGAAGTAGTCGGCGATGGAGATCGCCTCGCTGTGGGTGATGAGGAAGCCGTGGAACGGCCCCTCCAGCGGCGTCCAGGTGCGCACGCGGGTCGAGGCGCCGGGGCGCATCAGGTAGATGGCGGAATCGCAGCCGAACTCGTGGCGGCGGCCGTCGGGCGGCAGCTCCTTCTCGTGGCTGCCCCAGCCCAGCTCGGCGGGCTGGCAGCCTTCGCCGACGAAGCCGTCGATGGACCAGGTGTTGACGAACTCGCCCACCTTCTTCGGCACATCGGACACCTGGGTGTCACGCTCAGCGACGTGGATGACCTTGACGCCCAGACGCTCGGCCAGCGCGACCCAGCCCGCCCGGTCGGTCGGAACCGTGGCGTCGACACCGGTGTCGCGGGCGATGTTGACCAGCGCCTGCTTCACGAAGTGCGACACCAGCCCGGGGTTGGCGCCGTGGGTGAGCACCGCGGTGGCGCCGCCGGCGAAGCCCGCCTTGTGGGTCAGCGCCGATTCGCGCAGCGCGTAGTTGGAACGCAGGCTGGGCGTCAGCGACGGATCGGTGTAGCCGCCGGCCCACGGCTCGATGCAGGTGTCGAGGTAGAGCGCGCCCACACGGTGGCAGAACTCCATCAGCGCCACCGACGACACGTCGACCGACAGGTTGACCAGGAAGTCCCCCTTGCCCAGCATCGGCTCGAGAACCTGCGCGTAGTTCTCGCGCGTCAGCGGCAGGTTCACGAAGCGGACGTCGTACTCGTCGGCCTCGGCATGGCCGCGCTCCTCGGCGGTGATGATGGTGACCTGCTCCGGCTTCAGGTCGATGTGACGGAACAGAAGGGGCAGGACCCCCTGTCCGATCGAACCGAATCCGACGATGACCATACGGCCGGTGAACGCGCAATGCTTGGTGGTAAGGGACATGAACCTGTACTCCCGGGGGCTGGCGAATGCTCTCTTTCGTTGCGGGTGCCCTTCCCGGCCCGATGTCCTGCGCCCTGAAGCCGGGCGCAGCACGCTGTCGCAGCCAATACCAGCCCGCCCCGCTGTCCTCTGAAGCGAGGAGCGGGGACGGACCGGGAAGGATGATGGTGACCTTTCTAGCAGAGACCTCTTCGAAGTGCGACGCGGCTCGTCACGCCGCGCGCACGCTGACCTCGTGGCCCGGCGTTTCCAGCAGCGGCCGGTCCGCCACTTCGATCAGGCGGGCCTGGTCGAAGCCGTTGAAGGCGGTGCGCAGGCAGCCGCCGTACGCACCGAGCTGGCCCAGCTCGATCCAATCGCCGACCTTGATGTCGGCCGGCAGGAGGAACGGCCCGTTCATCCGGTCGGCGCTGTCGCAGGTCGGCCCGTAGAACGAGAAGCCGGCGGCCGGCGCGTCGGTCATCGCCTCGAACGGGCGAATCAGGCGGGCCGGGAAGCGGAAGCCGGGAACGCCGGCGTCCGACAGGCTGCCGTACACGCCATCGTTGATGTAGAGCACGTCACCGGCGCGCTTCATCACCTGCACCACCAGCGAGACGCCGGCGGCCACCAGGGCACGCCCCGGCTCGCACCACACGCGGGCGTGGGCGGGCAGGTCCAGCTTCGCCACGCCGCGGGCGATGGCGGCCATGAAGTCGTCCAGCGGCGGCGGCGTCACGTCGGGATACGACACCGGGAAGCCGCCGCCCACGTCCACCACGTCGATGCTGACGCCGGCCTCGGCGATGACGCGCCCGGCCAGTTCCAGCGCCCGCTCGTAGGCGGCGGGGTCGAGCATCTGCGAGCCCACGTGGAACGACACGCCGATCTTCGGCGCCACCGTCCGCACGGCGCGCAGCAGGGCCACCGCGTCGGCCGCCGCGGCGCCGAACTTGCCGGACAGGTCGTAGACGGCGTTGCCCCTGGGCAGCGCCAGCCGGACGATCAGGCCCAGATCGGCGGCGTGGTCGGTCTCCTCCAGGATCTTGGCCAGCTCCTCGGCGGAATCGAGCACGAAGTCGCGCACGCCGTACTGGTGATAGGCGGCGCGGATGGCCTGCCGGCCCTTCACCGGGTGCATGTAGTGCAGCACCGCCTGCGGGAACATCTGGCGCACCAGCCGCACCTCGCCCGGCGACGCGACGTCGAAGTGGCGCACGCCGCCGTCCCACAGGGCGCGCAGCACCGCCGGCTCCGGGTTGCACTTCACGGCGTACAGCACGTCGCCGCCCACCGCCCCGCCGAAGGCGTCGACGAAGACGCGCGCGGTGTCGCTCACCACCGCAGGGCGGATGCAGTGCATCGGCTCCTCCGGGCGGTGCAGGGCGACGGCCTGCGCCACGGTGGGGCGGCGGCCGGTCGCAGCGGAGCCGGTGGCGGGGGTGGTTCCGGCGGTGACGCCGCGGCGCAGCGGCGTGACGGCGGAACGGGAACGGATGAAGCCCATGGCGCACTCCTTCACCGGGCGCGGCGCGGCGGCGCAGCCCGTGAACACAAAGAACGGCCCGTTGCGGCACACGATGGGCCGCAGGCGGGAACGTCGGGATTTGTGGAAAAGGGACGGAAATCAGCCGGATCGAACGCACGCCGGGTTCCGAGAACTCCGGTCGTTCAAAGCGTCGATATCCGGCTGGGGCTTACCGTCTACTGACCCTGCCGTGGCGACGGGACAACATACTGACCTCCCTCTCGGGACCGGCCCACGAAGACCGGCTCTGCCAAAAAGGACGCGGTACGTCGTTGCATAACCACAGAGGGCCATAGGCACGTGCGAAGTGCGTCGTTCCGTCTACATACGCGATTCGACGCGGGATTCAAGGGATATTTTCGGGTCGCCCGCGACGGCCCCGCAGCCGCCGGATGCCGCTCCCGGTAAAGGTGTCGGAAACCCTCGGCGGCGTAAGGTAGGGTTTGTGCGTTCCGCAGCCGAGGCGTTCAACCCAGCGCAATGAGAATCACCTACCGGATAGCGACCGTCGGCGGCATCCCGGTGGCCACCGCGGCGTTCATCGCCGTCTTCGCCGGCTGGCTCCTGCACCGGGCGGAGCAATCGCGCGAAGCCGCGGCACTTGCCGCGACCGCCTACCGTGACATGATCGTCGCCAACGCCGCGCGCAACGACTACATCCACGCCCCGCCGGGGGACCGCGGTGCGCCGCTGGACGGGTTCCGGGTGGCGTCGCAGCGCGTCGGCGACTCGCTGGATCGCCTCGCCCCGCTGGCCGGCGAGCACCAGGAGGCGGAGGCCATCGCCGCGGCGCGGCGCGCGCTGGACCGCCACACCGACCGCATGAACGAACTGGTGCGCATCGTCGCCGAAAGCGACGCCCTGATCACCGACATGGCCGCACAGGAAGCCGTCCTGCTGACCCTGACCGACCAGGCACGTCGGCGCCAGCACGCCTCCGGCGCCGCCCTGCTGGACAGCCTGGCCGCGGCGGACAGCCGGCTGCGGGCCAGCCGTGCCATCGTCGACCGCCTGCACGACTTGCGCGAGGCGCTGCTGCGGGCCCGGTTCGCCCTGGTGCCCCCGGCCGCGGATGCCTCCGACGAACAGCGGCGCTTCGCCCGCCGGGACGCCGAGGTGGCGGTCGGCCGGGTCATCCGCACGCTGGAGGCGCTGCGTCCGGCGCTGGCGCAGGGCGGGGAAACAGACGACGACGCCGGTGCCGATGGCGGGCACACCCTGTACGCCGAGGCCCGCGGCGAGTTGGCGGAGTTGCAGGCGGTACTGGAACGCGACGGCCGGCCGGAACCGCTGATGGCGCGCTTCGACGCGGTGGTCGCGCGCATGCTCAAGGTGGCCGACACCGGCTACACCGCGGTGCAGGATGAGGTGGCCGGACTGCTGGCCTACTCCGTCACCGCCAACGCGGTGGAGCGGGAAACCCAGAACGTGGCGGTGCGCACCCTGGACTTCAGCGCCCGCACCGGCCGGGCGCTGGCCCGGCGCGACACCGGGGCGCTGCTGGCCGTTCAGGCCGACAGCGCCACGCTGCACCGCAACGTGGCGGAGCTGCCGATCTCGCCGCTGATCCAGGACGAGATGCTGACGGCGATCGGCGCCTGGCGGGCCGGACTGAAGCGCACCACCCTGGGGCTTTCCCATCGGAACGAGGCCATCGCCGTCATGGACGCCGACGCCGGTGCCGTCACCGATGCGGCCCGCCGCCTCAACGACCTGTTCCAGGAGCGGGCGGTCCGCAGCGCCGGACTGCTGCGCCCCGTACTGGCGGCCGGCGCCACCGGCGGCCTGCTGCTGGCCGCCGCCGCCGCGCTGCTGGTGGCGCGTGGCATCACGCGGCCCCTGCAACGGTTGCAGCGGACCACCCTGAGGCTGGCCCGCGACCCGCACGACGGGCCGGTCACCGACGGCGTGGAGCGCCGCGACGAACTGGGCGACATGGCCCGGGCGATGGCCCGCTTCGCCGACGAGATCGCCCGGCGCGAGGACGAACTGCGCCGCGCCAGGGACCGTGCCGACGCCACGCTGGCCGAACTGCGCCGCACCCAGGCCCATCTGGTGCAGGCGGAGAAGCTGGCGGCTTTGGGGCGGATGGTGGCCGGGGTGGCGCACGAGATCAACACGCCGCTCGGCGTCACCCTCAGCGCATCCACCCTGATCCAGGACCGGCTGCCCCGCATCGTCGCCGCGCTGGAGGCCGGCGAGCTGCGGCGCAGCGAGCTGGCCACGTTCCTCGACGACCTGTCGGATGCGGCCGACCTGCTGACCTCCAGCACCGTCCGCACGGCGGAGATGGTGCAGCGCTTCAAGCAGACGGGCATCGTGCCGACGCAGGCCGCGCCCGTCCGCTTCGACCTGAGGCAGCACCTGGAAGGTGTGCTGGCCGGGCTGGAGCCGGTGCGGGCGGCGGCCGGTGTGACCGTCCGCCTGGACTGTCCGGAGGGGATGACCATCGACGGCCATCCCGACGCGCTGACCCTGATCACCACCCACCTGCTGGAAAACGCCGTGACCCATGCCTTCGCCCCCGGCAGCCCCGGCACCGTCGCCATCACCGCCCGCGGCACCGGGGACGGCGGGGTGGAGCTGGTCTTCGCCGACGACGGCAGGGGAATCCCCGAGGCGGACCGGGACCGCGTCTTCGACCCCTTCTTCACCACCCGCCGCGACCGGGGCTTTCTCGGCCTGGGCCTGCACGCGGTGCACAACACCGTGACCCTGGCCGGCGGCAGCATCGAGCTTGCGGATGGGGCCGGGACCGGTGCCCGCTTCGTCGTCCGCCTGCCGCCCGCCACACCGTCCCCCGCCGCCCCGGCCGAGCCCGTCACCGAAGGAGTCACGTCATGAGGCAATACCGCCGCGCCGCCGCCCCGGTCCTCCTCCCGGCCCTCGTCATGGCCCTGGCCGCGACCCTCGCCCCGGGAGCGGCGGGCGCCGCCCCGGGGAGCGGAGCCGGCACCCTGGTCTATTGTTCCGAGGGCAACCCGGAAAGCCTGAACCCGCAGGCGGTCACCACCTCCACCGGCATGGACGCGGTGATCCCGCTGTACGACACGCTGGTGGCGTTCCGGCCGGGCACCACCGAGATCGTGCCGGCGCTGGCGGAATCCTGGACGGTGTCGCCCGACGGGCGGGTCTACACCTTCGCCCTGCGCCGCGGCGTGCCGTTCCATGACATGGAGGGGTTCACCCCGACCCGCCCGCTCACCGCCGCCGACGTGGTGTTCTCGGTCGAGCGGCAGTGGAAGCCCGACCATCCGTTCCACCGGGTGTCGGGAACCGACTATCCCTTTTTCACCGACATGGGGCTGCCCACCCTGCTGGAGCGGGTGGAGGCGCCCGACGACCACACCGTGCGCTTCACCCTGAAGGAACCGGAAGCCCCCTTCCTCGCCAACCTGGCGATGCCCTTCATGGCGGTGCTGTCGGCCGAGTACGCCGCCGCCCTCGCCGCCCGCGGCACGCCGGAACGGATCGACCTGGCGCCGGTCGGCACCGGCCCGTTCCGGTTCGTCGCCTTCCAGCCCGATGCCGCGGTGCGCTACCGCGCCTTCGAAAAGCACTGGCAGGGGCGGCCGCGGCTCGACAGCCTGGCCTTCGCCATCACCCCGAACGCGGCGGTCCGGTACAACAAGCTGCGGGCCGGCGAATGCCACGTCATGGCCGCACCGGGTCCGTCGGACCTCGACCGCATCCGCACCGACCCGGACCTGCGCCTGCTGCGGCAGGAAGGGATGAACGTCAGCTATCTCGCCTTCAACACCGCGCGCGCGCCTTTCGACGACCGGCGGGTGCGCCGGGCGCTGGCCATGGCGGTGGACCGGCGCACCCTGGTCGACGCCGTGTACCGGGGGGCCGGACAGCCGGCAAGGAACCCGATCCCGCCGACGCTGTGGGCTTACGACGACGAGGCACAGGACCTGCCCTACGATCCCGCTGCGGCCCGGCGGCTGCTGGCCGAAGCGGGACACGCCGACGGGCTCGCCATCGAACTCTGGTACATGCCGGTCACCCGCCCCTACATGCCCAACGCCAAACGGGTGGCCGAGATGATCCGGGCCGACCTGGAGACGGTGGGCGTCACCGCCGACCTGAAGACGGCGGAATGGAACGCCTACCGCCACGCCCTGTCCATGGGCGAGCACCAGGCGGGAATCCTCGGCTGGAGCGGCGACAACGGCGATCCCGACAATTTCCTCCACGCGCTGCTGAGCTGCGCCGCCGCCCGGCCCGGCGGCGGCAACATGGCGCGCTGGTGCCACACCGGCTTCAACGACCTGATCGAGCGGGCCAGGCGCACCGCCGACCCGGCCGAGCGCACCCGCTTGTACCGCGACGCGCAGCGCCTGTTCCGGGACGAGTTGCCGTGGATGCCCATCGCCCATTCCGTGGTCTTCACCGCGCTGCGCCGGGAGGTCGAGGGGTACGTCATGAATCCCTTCGGCCTGCACGTGTTCAAGGACGTCGGACTGACGCCCGATCCGTGACGGGCAAACGGGTGGCGCATTTAATAGGTTGCATTCGTATGCCGAATCCATGAAGGATCGGACGCGATACCGACCTGCGCAGCGACCATGGCGTGAGCCTGACCGCACGACTCCTCGCACTCCCGCTCGCCGCCCTGTGCGCCGCATCCGCCGCGGCGCAGGAGCTGCATCCGTCGCGGTCGGACTGGGGCGGCATCGGTCTGCTGCAAACCCCGACCGCCCGCTTCGACACCCCCGGCCGGCTCACCACCGGCTACACCGCGCTCGGCTCGGTGCACCGCCATCTGGCCCTGGACGTGGCCCTGATGCCATGGCTGGAAGTGGGCCTGCGCAGCACGCTGTATCCGAGTTGGTTCGGAATCGCCGAGCCGGGAGTCGACGCCCGCATCCGCCTGCTGCGCGAAGGACCCTGGTGGCCCGCCCTGGCCATCGGCGGGCGGGACGTCACGGGGTCCGGCCCCGAGGTGCCGGGGGCCGGCCGCTTCGCCGGGGAGTACCTGGTCGCGTCCCGACGCATCCACGCCGTCGACCTCAGCGTCGGCATGGGCTGGGGGCGGCAGGGCGGCTACGGCCACCTGCGCAACCCGCTGGCCGTCCTGGGCGGCCGCTACGCCCGCGACCGTGACCCCTTCGATCCGCGCAGCCGCGGTCCCGCCGCCTGGTTCACCGGCGACCGGGTGGCCCTGTTCGGCGGGGTGGAGTGGCACACGCCGGTGGACGGCCTGTCGCTGAAGCTGGAGTACAGCGGCGACAGCTTCCGCTCCGAACAGCAGGACGATCCGGCCTTCGTGCCGGGGTTGCCGGTGAACGTCGGGCTGGCCTACCGGCCGTGGCACTGGCTCGACGTCGGGGCGGCGTTCGAGCAGGGGCACCGGGTGATGCTGCGCGCCTCCCTGACCCTGGACCCGGCCGCCCTGTCGGTCGCGCCGCCGCTGCCGCCGCCACCGCGGATGGAGGGGCGGCCGTCGGCCGGCGCGGCGGGGTCGCGGGACGCCTACGCCGAGGCGCGCACGGCCGGCCTGCCGGTGCGCGCGGTCCGGTTCGCCGGCACGCCGACCCTGTGGCTGGAGCCGGACCCCGGCCGGCCGGCGGCGCCGGAGGTCGGGCGGGCCGCCCGCGTGCTGGCCGACGGGGCGCCACCCGACGTGGAGGCGGTCACCGTGGTCACCGCCGCCCGCGGCCTGGACGGGGTGGCCCTGACGCTGCGCCGGCGTGCCATCGAGGCCGCAGCGCGCCGACGCGGCAGCGCCGAAGAGATCTGGCGGGACGCGCGGGTCGACCCGGCCGGTGCGGCCGGTCCGCCGCCGCACTGGCCGGTGCGGTGGGACGTCGCCCTGCGCCCGACGATGGAGCAGAGCCTGTCGGAGCACGTCACCCCGCTGGCCTGGCGCGCCTACCAGGACGTGTCGCTGGCGGTGGAGCCGCTGCGCGGCGTCGTGCTGGGCGGCGGTCTGCGGATCAATCTGGCCAACACCCTCGACCTGCTGAACGCCGAGGTGCTGCCGGCTCCCTACCCCGTGCGCAGCGACGCGGCCCTGTACGCCCGCCCCCCGGCGGTTCTGGAGCACGCTCACGTCACCTGGCTGGGCACGCCCCGCCCGGACTGGCATGCCCGCTTGTCGGCGGGCTATCTGGAGGAGATGTTCGGCGGTCTGTCCGCCGAGGTGCTGCACAAACCGGCCCGCGCCCGCTGGGGGCTGGGTCTGGAACTGGCCAGGGTGTGGAAACGCCCGCCGGGGGACCCGTTGCGGGTTTGGACCGACATCGGCATCACCACCGGCCACGCCGCGTTCCACCTGGATTCGGCCGATGCCCGCACCGGCGTCACGCTTCGGCTGGGCCGCTACCTCGGCGGTGATGCGGGCGGCACGCTGGAACTGATCCATCGCTTCGCCGGCGGAGCGCGCCTGTCGGCGCATGCCACCTGGACGGACGGTCCGCGGGAGGGGCAGAGCGTCATCGGCGGCCGTCTCGACCACGGCATCGTCCTGACCCTGCCGCTGCAGGCGTCCGGCTGGCTGCCGCCCGACAGCGCGGTGCGGGTCACCGCCCGCACCCTCGGCCGCGACGCCGGCCAGCGCCTGCGCCCGCCCCTGCCGCTGGCCGAGGTGCTGGAGCCGGCCGGGTACGGCGCCCTCGCCGGAAGCTGGCGGGACATCACCCGCTGACGCCCGCACCCGACGCCGGCATCCGGCGCCCGGTGCCGGGGACATTCCCCCGGCCGGGCGCCGGAAACGTGCGCCGTCAGCGCAGGGAGCTGATGGTGCCGGCGTTGGGGTCGAGTTCGACGGTCATCCACTCGCCGCCGCGCGAGACGTCGGCCACGTAACGCTCGCCCACCTTGCGGAAGTCGCGCACACCCTCGAACCCGAAGGCGGCGAAGTTGTTCAGCAGAGTGGTCTGCATCAGTTCCAGACGGTTCTGGTCGGGGGCGTTGCGCTGTTCGATGCCCGACACGTCGTCGATGCGCGCCAGCACGCGGTCGCCACCCATGGCGCCGCCCATGGTGCCGGCGCCGCCCATGGTGCCGGTGCCGCCCGTGGTGCCGGTTGCGCCCGTGGTGCCGGTTGCGCCGGTCATCCCGGGCTGGCCGGCCGGTCCGGTGGCGCCATAGTCCGCAGCACCCGCACCGGGTGCGCCCTGGTACGCACCGCCATAGCCGGGAGCCGTCGTCCCGGCGGCCGCGCCCGGCATGGTGGAATGGCCGTGCGGCATCGTAGACGCACCGGGGCTGCCCATCGGCGCCGTCTGATGCATCGAGCCGGCACCCATCCCGTCATGGGGCATGCCGCCGGTCTGGGCGAGGGCCACCGGGGCGGCGGCGAGGGTCGCCGCGACGGCGGCGATCGTAAGTGTACGGTTCATGATCCTCTCCTCCCCTCGGTCAACAAGGGACGGGCCGCGCCCCCTGGCGCGGTCCCGCCCCCTCAACAGGATCGGGCGGCACCGGTTGCATCCTCCGTGTCGGTAAACCGGAAGAAGCCGGCGGCTTCACCCAAGCCGGGAACCTGCGACGGGGGAATTGTGTTCATCGCTCACAAGGGCCGCGGACGGCGCGGTCTGCGCGTCAGGGAGGGTCGGATGCTGTATTGGGCTCTGGTGTTCTTCGTCATCGCGCTGGTGGCCGGGGCCTTCGGGTTCGGCGGCATTGCGGCGGCCTCCTCCGGCATCGCGCAGATCCTGTTCTTCCTGTTCCTGGTGCTGTTCGCCGCCAGCCTGATCCTGGGTCTGGTCCGGCGCCGCTAGACCCGGTCGGTCGCGGCCATTGCTGCGACCGTGTCCGTCGGCGCCCGCATCCGGTGGGTCATCGGATGCGCGAGTACCCCAAGCCTCTCGATGTTAGCCTCAGACTGCACGGCAACGCCTTCGGGCGTTGCCGTTTCTTTTTTGCACCTGAGGGTCAGGCTTCGCCCGCGTCGTCGTCGCCGGGAGACTTGCCTTCCATCAGCAGGCGCAGCGCGCGCCGCCCGCGCGACAGGCGGGACTTCACGGTGCCGATGGAGATGCCCAGGATGTCGGCGGCTTCGCCGTAGCTGATGCCCTCCAGGCCGATCAGCAGCACCACCTCGCGCTGCTCGTTGGGCAGCAGGGCCAGCGCCCGGCGCAGGTCGCGCAATTCCAGCCGCACGAACTGGGAGCCGTGGGCCGAGCCGACCGCCGCCTGCCCCTCGCCGTCGATATCGACCACGGTCTGGCGGCGGCGGATGCCGTTGATATGCAGATTGCGCAGGATGGTGAACAGCCAGGCCCGCAGGTTGCTGCCCGGCCGCCAGAGGTGCAGACGGCTCAACGCCCGTTCCAGGCACTCCTGAACCAGATCGTCGGCCAGCGTGGCGTCGCGCACCATGGCGCGGGCAAAGCGGCGCAGGCGCGGGATCTCCTGCTCGATGCGGGCAATCACCTCGGGATCGGGCGGCGCGCCGGGGTCCGGCAGGGCTCCGCCATCCGGAAGGCCGCCATCCGGGGGACCATCGTCCGGTACCGCGTGCTGCGCCGCGCCGCGGGGCGGATCAACCTCCACCGCCAGGACCGGTTCGGCGGACGACGCTTGCAAGGATCGCGCGACGTGGTTCGCCATGGATAACGGTGCCTCCCAGAACTGCGACCAAAGGACGAAGAAAGAGGCTTCCGCTGCCACGGAAAAAGCCCCCGGTCCGGCTGACGGCTCGGTTCGCATGTGGTATCGCCGGATTTCCCAAAGACAATCGCGAGCCAGTCAGTACGTAATGAGTGTCGAACGACGGCGCCAGTTGGGAAAAAGGCTAGGTCGAGATTCAAACCTGCGAAAAGTTCTGCATCCGATACCACACCGGGATGCCATTGGTAATGGTTTTACCTGCCGTTCGTCAGAACGACGAGGGCGATAGAGGGGATGATGGGAGTGCCCACAAAGAAAAAACCGGAGGCCATCGGCCATCCGGTTTTGTCCAGGATCTGCGAGACAGCGCGGTGCCGGCCCATTGTCGATGCGCGGTGCGCAACCCTCCCTGTTTCCAACGCCGGCGGCTCGTTGCGTCCGCTTGGGCGGCGATGGCTTGCCCTTTTCGCCGGGGTCTTTCGTTTCTCGTTCGGCCGGTCACCTCGGCAATCCCGCTTAGCCGTCACCTTACCGAACTCTCCGGGCGGCGAACATCCCGACCTTGGAAATAGCTCCGGGCGCTTCCGGCCTACGCCTTACGGGTGTGGCCGGGAGCGGTTCCGCCCGGAACGCGGCCATTCCCGCGGTGCCCCCACCCGGAAACCACAGGAGCGCGTCCAGACGATGATACTCAATGCCCTGGGGCTTCTTCTCGCCGGAGCGGTGGCGCTCGTCCCGCACACCGCCGCTGCCGGTCCCGCCGACCGTACGGTCCGTGCCCTGGAATCCATCGCCGCCAAGGGCAGCGCGCGTGCCCAGTTCGAGCTGGCCGCGATCTACGAAAACACCCGCGGCCCGGCGCGCAGCGCCCGGCGCGCGCTCCGGTACTACTGCAAGGCAGCCCGGCAGGACCACGTGACCGCGGCCTACCACGCCGGCCGCATGCTGCTGAACGGCAGCGGCGCCACGAAGAATGAGGAACTGGGCCGTGCCTGGCTGCGCCGCGCGGCGGCGCTGGGCTCCACGGCGGCGGCCGGGGTGGTGGGAAAGGTGGCGTCGGCACCCCGCCCGACGCAATGTGCGCCCTACACCGGGTCCGCCGGCGGCATCCGCATGCCGCCCGCGGAGGTGAAGGCCATCGTTCACCGCCTCGCTCCCACCTACCGCCTCGACCCCGATCTGGTGCTGGCGGTGATCGCCGTGGAATCGGGCTACCGGCCGGGGGCGGTTTCGTCCAAGAACGCCATGGGGCTCATGCAGCTCATCCCGGCGACGGCGGCCCGCTTCGGCGTCAAGGACCCGTTCAATCCGGAGGAGAACATCCGCGGCGGCATGAAGTACCTGCGCTGGCTGCTCGCCTACTTCAAAGGCGACGTCACACTGGCGCTGGCCGGTTACAACGCCGGTGAGAACGCCGTGCTGCGCCACGGCGGCGTGCCGCCGTACCGGGAGACGCAGGACTATGTGGTCAAGGTCGCCCGCCTCTACGCCGGCACCCGGCACCCCTACGATGCCACCGTCGTGGCCGCCGCCGCCCTGGTCAGCACCCGCACCCCCCGCGGCGGCCGCGAGGAGGTGCCGGAACTGTCGCGGGCCGCGGTCGGCGGCCGGGCCTTTCAGGTGAAGAGCGCGTCGATGGACGACTGATCGAGCGGCACCGGGACGTCATCGTCCGTCCCTTTGGCCGCCGTCACGGCCGGGACCGGGGCCGGAGCCGGCGATACCGGCGGCGCCGAGGGTGCGGGGGGCGCCGGTGCCGCACCGTTCAGCAGGCGGTCGACCTCGTCCTGGTCGACGCCGCTGTCGGTGGGGCCGTTCAGCAGGTGGGCGTCCGGGCGGGCGTCCTGCACCGGCGCCGGTGCCGGCGCCACGCCGTCGACGCCCCAGATCCCCATGATCGCCATGATCCGCTGTTCGATGTAGCGCAGGGCGTTGACCACCTTGGTGGTGCGCTGTCCGGTCAGGTCCTGGAAGGAACAGGCGGTGAAGATCGTCGTCACTTCGGCGTCCAGGGTGTCGCACAGGGACGCCGGCCCGCCCTCGCGGCGCAGCGCCGCCGACGCTTCCAGGATGCGCTCGGCCGCGCCCAGGATCTCGATGGAGGCCCGTTCGGTCGACAGCACGATGGCGTCCAGTTCGTTGGCGGCGGTGGCGATGCGGTCGGCGCCGTCGCCCTCGGGGCGGATCGCGGCGATTTCCCGGCGGGCCCGGACGATGGACTCGCTCATGTCCAGCAACTCGTGCCGCAGCACGGAGACGTGACGCACGGCCGCCGCCGCCTCGTCGTGGCGCCGCCAGGCCTCGTGCAGCGATCCGACAAGATCGCGCACCTCGTCGATGCCCATGATGCGAGCCCGGCGCGCGTGCTCCGCCAGGAAAGCGCGCCCGCTGGGCGTGCGGGCCACGAACGCCTCGAGCCGGCGGTACTCCTCGTCCGGCAACGTCACCCCGTTTCCCATTGCGCCCTCGCCCCGCCACCGCTTTGCGCCGCCGCATCCCGCCACGGCGGCGCGCAACGAACGCGCCCCCGCGGACCCGTGGCATTTTTCCGCGAATTGGTCCCTAATACAACAACGCCGCCGCGACCGTCGCCGCGGCGACGGGAGACAGGGGTGATGCGCGATTTCCAGCGACCCGGCCGTTCGACGGCCTACGCCGAGCGCGGCATGGTGGCAAGCTCCCACCCGCTGGCGACACTCACCGGGCTTGACGTCCTCCGGGCCGGCGGCAACGCCATGGACGCGGCCATCGCCGCGGCGGCGGTGCTGTGCGTGGCCGAACCGCACATGACCGGCATCGGCGGCGACGTCTTCGCCCTGTACGCCCCCGCCGCCGGCGGCGTGCTGGCGCTCAACGGGTCCGGCCGCGCCCCGCAGGCGGCAACCCCGGAGCGCATGGCCGCCCTCGGCGTCGGCTCGATCGGGCCGGACAGCGTGCACGCGGTGACGGTGCCGGGGGCGGTGGACGCGTGGTGCCGGCTGCACGGCGATCACGCCACCCTGCCGCTGGACCTGCTGCTGGAGCCGGCGGCGGCCCTGGCCGAGGACGGCTGCCTGGTGCAGCCCCGCGTCGCCCGCGACTGGGCGGCCGGAGCCGCGCGGCTGTCCCGCCTGCCGGCCACCCGCGCCCTGCTGCTGCCGGGCGGCCGCCCGCCGGCAGAGGGCGACCGCTTCCGCAACCCCGCCCTGGCGGCGACGCTCCGCCGCATCGCCCGGCACGGCCGCGCCGGCTTCTACGACGGGCCGGTGCTGGACGATCTGCTGACCACGCTGCGCGCCTCGGGCGGCCTTCACACCACCGACGATTTCGCGGCGCAGCGGTGCGAGTACGTCACCCCCATCGCCACCACCTACAACGGCTTCACGGTGCACGAGTGCCCGCCCAACGGCCAGGGGCTGGCAGCGCTGATGCTGCTGAACACCCTGGCGGGCACGCCGGCCGACGCGCCGGAGGCGTCGGAGGCGGACCGGGTGCACTGGCTGGCCGAGGCGACCAAGCTGGTCTACGGCGAGCGCGACGCGCTGCTGGGCGACCCGCGGTTCACCCTGGTGCCGGTGGACGCGCTGCTGGGCAGCGCCACCGCGGCGCGGCTGCGCGCCCGCATCGCCGGCGACCGCTCCCTGCCGGACCCGGCGCCGCTGTGCGAGCCGCATCGCGACACCATCTATCTCTGCGTCGTCGACCGCGACCGCAACGCGGTGTCCTTTATCAACTCCCTGTTCGACGCCTTCGGGTCGGCCATCGCGGCGCCGCAGAGCGGCGTTCTCTTCCATTGCCGCGGCCGCGCCTTCCGGACCGAGCCGGGACACCCCAACAGCATCGCGCCGGGCAAGCGGCCGCTGCACACCATCATCCCCGGCATGGTCACCCACAACGGGCGCACGATCATGCCCTTCGGGGTCATGGGCGGGCAGTACCAGGCGGTCGGCCACGCCCAATTCCTGATGGACACGCTGGGCCGCGGCCTCGACCTGCAAGAGGCGGTGGACCGGCCGCGCAGCTTCGTGGAAGACGGGGTGCTGCGGCTGGAGACCGGGCACGACCCGTCGCTGCTGCCGGCACTGCGCGCGCGCGGCCACCGCGTCGAGCGGGCCGCGGGTCCCATCGGCGGCGCCCAGGCCATCCGCGTCGACCATGACCGCGGCATCCTGATCGGCGCCTCCGACCCGCGCAAGGACGGCATGGCGCTGGGGTGGTGAACGGGAACTCTTGGGCGGGCGGGGGCGTTGCAAACCCGGACGGCACGGACCGTTCCCAACCGCCGAAGGAGTTCCCCGACGATGCGCAGCGGACTGACCCTGGCGGCCGGCATGCTGGCCGGTCTGTGGATGGACACCATGCGGCGAACGGCCAACGCCGAAAGCGCCCACCCGCCGCTGGGTTCTTTCGTGGACGCCGGCGGCGTCTGCCTGCACGTTCTGGAGCGCGGCCGGGGCACCCCGGTGGTGCTGGTGCACGGTGCCGGGCTGCTGTCGGACGACATGGCGCTCGCCCTGCTCGACCGGGCCGGCGCGGCCTGGCACACCATCGCTGTCGACCGCCCCGGCCACGGCTACAGCGACCGCCCCCGGGGTGCCGCGTCGCCGCGGGCGCAGGCGCGCCTCCTGCATGACGCCCTGGTCGCCATGAACGTGCGCAAGCCGGTCATCGTCGGCCATTCCCTGGGCGGCGCCGTGGCGCTGGCCTATGCGCTGGAATTCCCCTACGAGACCGGCGGACTGGTGTTCCTGGGCGGCTATGCCTACCCGACCCCGCGGCCCGACTTCGCCCTGTTCGCCGCCCCCGCCGTGCCGGGCGTGGGCCAGGTGCTGAGCCGGACCGTGCTGCAGCCCGTCGACCGGCTGATGCTGCCGGGCCTGATCGAGCGGATATTCGCGCCCAATCCGGTTCCCGACTATTACCGGCTGATGCCGACCGAGCTGATGCTGCGTCCCGTGCAGATCGAATCCTCCGCCGCCGACCTCGCGGCGCTCATCCCCGCCACGACTGAGATGGCGCCCCGCTACGGCGGCATCCGCTGCCCGGTGGCGATCCTGGCGGGCGAGGAGGATCGGATCGTCGATCCCGCCGACCATGCGGTGCGCCTGCACCACGACATTCCCGGCTCTACCCTGCATCTCCTGTCCAGCACCGGGCACATGCTGCATCACGTGCGCCCCGATGCGGTGATCGCCGCCATCGAACGGATCGTCCGCGCCGCCGGCATCGACGCGGTGCACGAGCAGGAGTACGGGCGCTGAGCGACCGGTACGGCGGTGCGTCCCGCCCCCGGCGGACGGCATAGGCGGGACGTACGGCCAAGCCCATGGTTAATACTTTGGTTACGGAAAGATCCGTAAGCTGCGGGCGGTTCATCATTCCCTTCCTTTACGAAGGACCGCCCGATGCCCATGTCCGCCGACGTCGATACCATCGAACGCACCTCCATCGTCGCGTACACCCTCCTTAAGGAACTGCACGAGGTGTTGGCCAAGCCCAAGGCCCCCGACGACGTGACGCTGGGCGTTCTCATGGGGCTGGCGATGTTCCTGGACGAGAAGGTCGGGCCGATGCGGGCCAAGCGGCTGATGACCGAGGCGCCGACCATCGTTCTGAAGACCGATGCCCACGTCACCGCCGAACAGATCCATCGCATCCTGCCCATCCTGCGCGCCTTCGGCGATCATCTGAAGGAGATGCCGGCGGTGGCGCAGCGTCCGGTGGACGGCGAGCTGCTCTGAGCGGCGGCGTCGACGGGGCCGTTCCGTCGGTTCCCGCCTCTCCCATCGGTACAGGGGAATAAAGGTCCCGTATCCGACATGATCAGGGGGAGGCGATCGACACCGGACGAGAAGGGACACCGACATGACGACCGCACGACGCATGGCCATCGGGCTCGGAACCGCGAACCTGACGGCCCTGGTGCTGATCGCCGCCGTTTCGGCGAACGACGGGTCCTGGGGCACCGGCTTCCGCTCCCTGCCCCCGGACGCCCTTCCCGTCTCGGAGGTGGCGCGCAAGCTGGAGCACCAGGGGCTGGCGCGCATCTACAAGATCGAGGCGGACGGCAGCACCTACCACGTGCGCGCCGTCGACACCGTCGGCCGTCGCGTGGAGGTCAGCGTCGACCCCCGCAGCGGCATCGTCGTCCGCTGACCCCGGCGCCCACAGTGCGCAAGCGGCGCAGAGGAGTCCATCCGGCAGGCACCGAGCTATGCGGGAAAATGGGTGACGGGTCGATCAGGCGGCGTTCTGTGATGCGGTGTCGGTGACCTCGATGCCGTCGCGGAAGGTGACGCCGCGGATCACCTTGGGCAACAGGTTTTCGCCCCGCAGGCGGCGCCGGGTCTTCGCCGCGGCGGTGATCAGCTTGAACACCATCAGCTTGGCGGTCTCACCTCCGCCTCGATCGCCTGCTCCAGCAGCCGACGGGCGCCGGTTGCGCGGGATGCCGGTCAGCGGGTCGTCGATCTCCTCCGGCTGACGCAGCCGGACAACCTTGCTATCCTCGCTCATGGCGTATCGCTCCCTCGCGGAGGTTCCGGCAGGCTTCGTCACCCGCCTCGATACGCCGCCCTCCTCAGACCGTCATCACCCGGTTTCCCGCATAGCTCTGACCCATTTCATGAGACCTTTGTGACATCATCAGGGTCTCATACCGACGGCATCAGAATGATGCCGTCGGTATGCCCCTATCGATCAATGCAAGGCATTGATCTGTCGGGTTTCACGGCCGGAAACCAATGGAACGGATCTTTTTCCGGCCGTATCACACGGCTACAAAACCTCCATCGACCATCAGCTCCGCTCCACCGACGAAGCTGCTTTCGTCCGATGCCAGAAACATCACCGCCTTCGCGACTTCATGGGTCTCCGCCAGCCTGCCGAACGGGATGGCGCCCTTCATCCACTCCTCAGCGCCATCATTGCTCTGCAGATAGGTCTTCAGTGCCGGGGTCAGAACCATGCCCGGCGAAACCACATTCACCCGAATGCCTCTGCTTTTCAGGTCGGTGGTCCAGGTGCGCGCAAAGGATCGGATAGCGGCCTTCGTGGCGCTGTAGACGGACAGATTGGGGAAGCCTTTGCTTCCCGCGCCAGACCCCGCCAGCACGATGGAGCCGCCAGCGGACATCAGCGGCAGGGCCTTCTGCACGGTATAGACGGTTCCCCTGACGTTGATATCGAACACGCGGTCGAAATGGTCGTCCTCAATGCCGCCGACGGGCGCCGACTCGGATACGCCGGCATTGGCGAAGACCACGTCGACGCGACCGTGATCGCCCCTGATCTGCGCATACAAGCGGTCGAGGTCGGAAGGAGCGCTCACATCCCCCCGAACACCAACAACACCATTGCCGATGTCGACGAGTGCGTCCTTGAGGCGCGCTTCATTGCGGCCGGTGATGTAGACGTGGGCACCTTCGGCCGCGAAGGCCTTGGCGGTGGCCAGACCAATGCCATCCGTCCCGCCCGTGATCACCACGACCTTGTCGTTGAATCGCTCTGCCATGCTTTTCCCGTTTCCATTAACCGGAGGATTGCTCCACTTTATATACGGAGGTATCCTCCGCTTGGCAAGCCGGTAACGAGGGGATTGTTTTGAACGATGACGCCCCATTGCGGGCCGATGCCCGGCGGAACCGGGAACGCATTCTCGCGGCGGCTGAGGACGTGTTTCTGGAGCGAGGAGCCAACGCCGCTCTGGAGGAGGTGGCAAAACGTGCCGGCGTTGGCATCGGGACGCTCTATCGGCGATTCCCGACCCGCGAGGATCTTCTCGCGGCGACTTACAGCGCCCGGTTCCTGACATTCGCGGAGACCAGCCGATCTCGGGATGCCGAGCTCGATCCCCTGAGCGCCATGCGCGTCTATCTGGAAGAGCTGGTGCAACACACCAATGTCTATCGCGGCCTTGCCGCATCGCTCGGAACGGTCCTACAGGTCGGGACGCCCGGATGTGTCGCTACCGGCGAAGAGGGTGTCCGCCTCCTGCGCCGAGCGCAAAAGGCGGGCGTGATTCGATTTGATATCGATTTCAACGATATTGTATGCATAGCGACCGCGATCTCGCTCGCGACCGAGCAGGACAACTCGAAAGTTCGCATCGCCCATTTGGTGAGCGTGTTTATGAATGGGATCGGCATCCGTTGACGTTCCCGAGAAAAAACCGGTTCACGAAACCGGGACCACATTGCCGGGTGTTTCAAGGCCAGCTTTCGCCAGGGACACCCCAACAGTCAGTCTGCTCGCGGCCCCGAAGGTCTCCGCGCCGGTTTCGTTACGCATTCCGAGCAAAATCCAGGGTGTCATGCCGGCCACCGGATAGGGCGCGGCAGCGGCACCGCGTCCGGGTCATAGCGCCGGTCGGGCGGCGCTTGACCGGGGGGCGGATTGGGCCGATGCTGATGGCGAAGTCCGTTTCATCGGATGATCGGCAGCGGGCATGGACTGGCTTACGGCATTCTCCGTCGTGGCGCTCATGGCCGGCGTGACCATCAGCACGGTGGTGCTGGTGGCCGTCGGGTCGATCCGGCGCACCCTGAACGAGGGAACGCTGCGCCAGTCGCAGCAGATCCGGCGCCTGAGCGAAGCCGTCGCCGCCCTGAACCATCAGAACCAGGTTGCCCAGACCCGCATCCAGGCGCTGACCGAGGCCAACCGCCGTCTCTCCGACGATCTCGCCGCCCTGGGCGAGCGCGTGGCCGAGCGTGACGCCGACCGGACCGCCGCCGGCATCCAGCGCCTGCTCCATTGATCCCCACCCCTTCGACGGTTTCCCGCCCATGACCCTGCCCCCGCCGGTCGACGGTTCGGCCGAACGCACACGCTGGTCGGCGGCCGCCGGTCACTGGGACCGCTGGGCCGATCCCATGGCCGAACTGGCGGATAAGCTGAACCGGCCGCTGCTCGACGCCGCCGGGGCCGCTCCCGGCCACCGCATCCTCGACCTGGCGTCGGGCGCCGGGGAGCCCGCCCTGTCGGCGGCGCGGCGCGCCGGTCCGGACGGGCTGGTCGTCGGCACCGACCTGGTCCCCGCCATGCTGGCCGGGGCGGTGCGCCGTGCCGCCGACGCCACCCCCGCACCGGCCTTCCTGGCGGCGGACATGCTGCACCTGCCCTTTCCGGACGGCCTGTTCGACGCGGTCACCTGCCGCTTCGGCCTGATGTTCGTTCCCGACGCCGTCGGCGCCCTGGCCGAGGCGCGCCGCGTGCTGAAGCCCGGCGGGCGGCTGGCGATGATGGTGTGGGGGCCACGGGCCGACAACGCCCTGTTCGATCTGGTCGGCACGGTGGTGGAGGAGCGGCTGGGCCCCGATCCGGTGCACCGGCTCGACGCCCTCTTCCGCTTCGCCGCACCGGGCAGCCTCACCGCCGCGCTGGAACGGGCCGGCTTCGCCGACGCGGGGGAAACGGCGCTGACGCCGGTGCGCCGGGCGCCGCGCGGCCAGCCGGTGTGGCAGGCGACGCTGGCCATGACCTTCGGCCCCCGCATCGCCCCGCTGACCGAAGTGGAGCGCGCCGCCCTGGACGCCGCCCTGGCCGACCGCTTCACCGCCCGCGCCGAAGGGGACACGGTGCCGCTGCCGGCCCATGTGCGCATCGGCACCGGACGGCGGGAGTAAGGCGGAAATCGCGGGCGGCGGGAGTCTCACGCCCGCAGCTTGAAACGGCCCACCAGCCGGTCCAGGTCGGTGGCCAGGCGGCCGAGTTCGCCGGCCGCCGCCGCCGTTTCGGTGGCACCGCCGGCGGTGTCCCGCGCGACGCCGGCCAGGAAATCCACTGACTCCTTGACGATCCGCGCCTGAGCCGAGGTCTGGGCGGTGTCCTTGGCCACCTCCCTGGCGGCACCGGCGACGCGGGCGACGTTGCGGCCGATTTCCGACGTGGCAGCGCTCTGCTGGTCGACTTCGTGGGCGATCGAGGCGGCGATGGCGTCGATCTGCCCGATCACCTCGTTGATCGATGTGAGGGCCCCGGCCACCCGCTCCATCATGCGCGCGACCTCGTCGATGGAGGCGACGCTGCGATCCGTCTGCTCCCGGGTCGTGGTGATCTTGCGCTCGATCTCCTCCGTGGCCTTTGCGGACTGGGTGGCGAGGCTCTTGACTTCGCCCGCCACCACCGCGAAGCCCTTGCCGGCCTCGCCGGCGCGCGCCGCCTCGATGGTGGCGTTGAGCGCCAGCAGGTTGGTTTGCGCGGCGATGTCGGAAATCACCTTGATGACCGCGCCGATCTCGCCCGACGCCCGGGCCATCTCGCGGATGTTGTCCACCGCCTGGCGGATGGCTCCGTCCGCTCCGTCGAGAACGGACCGCGCCTGCTCGGCCGCCGCCGCCGCGCTGTGGGACACCCTGGCGCTGTCGGTGGCGTGGCGCGCCACCTCTGAGATGGACGCCCCCATCTCCTCCGCCGCCGCGGCGACCGCTTCGGCGTTGGCCGCCAGTTCCTCGGCGATGGAGGACAGGTCGTCGACGGCGCCGGCTACGCTGTTGACCGCCCGGGTGATGCTCTCGGCCCGTTCGTTCATGCGCTCGGCGTTGCGGCTCATGTCACCGGCCGAGGCGTTCAGCTCCACCGACGCCGAGGCGACGGAGGCGCTGGCCTCGCCGACGCGGGCGATGCTGGCGCGCAAGGTGCCGATCAGCCCGTTGAAGTCGCGCGCCATGGTGGCCAGTTCGTCACGGCCGTCGACACGCGCCTCGCCGGTGAGATCACCGGTGCCGGCCGCGGCGATCACCGCCTGCATACGGGGAATCGGCCGGACGATCGCCCGCCCGATCAACAGCGTGGCGATGACGCCGGCGATCATCACGGCCAGCGATGCGCCGATCAGTTCCCGCGCCACTTCGGCGAAAGCGGCATCCACGTCGTCGATGTAGATCCCCGTCGCCACCACCCAGCCCCACGGCGCGAACGTGCGCACGTAACTGAGTTTGGGCATCGGCGTCTTGTCGGGATCGCCGGGCTTGGGCCAGGCGTAGGCGGCGAAGCCGCCCTGCGGGTTTGCCCGGGCGGCGTCCAGCATGGCGCGGATGAAGTGGACGCCGTTGGGATCGGTGACCCCGGTCAGGTCGCGCCCCACCAGCTTCGCATCGGCCCCGTGCCCCAGCACGATGCCGGCCCGGTCCAGGACGAAGAAGTATTCCTGACCGCTGTAGCGCAGCGCGCCCAGCGCCGCCAGAGCCGCCGCCCTGGCCTCCGCCTCGGGCATGCGGCCGCCGCGGGCTTCCGCCTCGTAATGGCTGATGAGGGTGGAGCCCACCTCCACCAGGTTGCGCACCTTGGCCTCGCGATCGGCCATCATCTGGCCGTGCAGGGTGGCAAGGGCCATGGCCACGATCACCGACAGGCCGATCAGGCTGACACCGAGGATCAGCCCGATCCTGGCCTTGATGCTGAGACGTCCGAACATCCGGTTCTCCCCTGACGGTTCGCCACGGGACCGATGATTCGCCTTCAATGCTTAAGATTATCCTTGCGCGTGACGGGCAACGTTATGACCTGCCGCATGGCCGGTCTGCGTCAGCAATGATGCATCCGCCGGCCAACCGTGGTAGTTGGGGTGTCCCTCACCACGACCGCATCGCAGATCACGCGCATGTCCGAATCCGGCTCCGAATTCATCCTCACCATCTCGTGCCCCGATACCGTCGGCATCGTCTTCGCCGTGTCGGGCTTTCTGGCCGAGCGGAACTGCAATATCTTCGACAGCGCGCAGTTCGGCGACCGGAGCAGCGGCCTGTTCTTCCTGCGCGTGCATTTCGCCCGCGGCGAAGGAGCCCCGGACCAGGTGGCGCTGGAAGCGGCCTTCGCCGAGACCGTGGGCAGGCCGTTCCGCATGACCTGGAAACTGCACGACGCCACCCGGCGCCAGCGGGTGCTGATCATGGTGTCGAAGTTCGGCCACTGCCTGAACGACCTGCTGTATCGCTACCGTATCGGCTACCTGCCCATCGAAATCCCGGCCATCGTGTCCAACCACCGGGACTTCTACCAACTCGCCGCCTGGCACAACGTGCCCTTCCACTATCTGCCGGTGACCCCCGACACCAAGGCGCAGCAGGAAGAGCGGCTGTGGGAGATCGTGGAGCAGGAGAAGATCGACCTGGTGGTGCTGGCCCGCTACATGCAGGTTCTGTCACCCGGCCTGTGCGACAAGCTGGCGGGTCGGGCGATCAACATCCACCATTCCTTCCTGCCCAGCTTCCGCGGCGCCAAGCCCTACCAGCAGGCCCACGACCGCGGCGTCAAGCTGATCGGCGCCACCGCCCACTACGTCACCGCCGGGCTGGACGAAGGACCGATCATCGAGCAGGAGGTGGAGCGGGTGGACCATTCCATGACCGGCGAGGATTTCGTCGCCATCGGCCGCGACATTGAGAACGTCGTGCTGGCCCGCGCGGTCAAGTACCACGTGGAGCACCGGGTGCTGCTGAACGGCAACAAGACGGTGGTCTTCCGCTGAGCCCCCGAGGCTGAATCCCAAAGAAAGCGCCCCCCGACCGATTCCGGTCGCGGGGGCGGCCTCACGACGGCCGGACGCCGCAGAAAAGCGGAATCAGGCCTCGGGTGGGAAGTGTTCGAGTTCGCGGCGCAGCGTCATGGCCTTCTGGCGGAGCGCGGTCAATTTGCCGAGATCGGGAGCCGGACGGCGCCCTTCCTCCTCCAGCCGCTCTTCCACCTCACGCTGCTCCTGCCGGATGATGTTGAACAACACGTTCTTCAACATCGCAACCTCCCGAGCTGGTTGCATCAATTTTACTACGAGTCGAGCGATTATTCAAGGAAGCGCTCCGCAGAGTCCATTCCTCTTCCGACTCTGTCCCTGAGAACAGCGTTTCCAAATTTTAACCACAAGTCATAGGGGCGGTACGCTTGAAAATGTCGCCGGGCACTCCCATTGGTTACCCCATCCGTTCGCAGATGCGATGGTGGCGTCGGGACGGTGCGGACCTGCTCCGGTGGCGGGTGGAACCTGCGTGCATCACCCTTGGATAAAGTGATGAGACGACGAGAAACCCATTGCATTCCGGACACAGGCGTGACTTTTTCGCGCCGCCCGCTGTCGCAGCGGGATGCGGGACAGGGGGTTGATGTGTCGGGGTGGTGGCGTCAGTGGGCGGTGGTCGCAGTGGCCGTGATGGCCGTGGCGGGGGCCGGCTGTGCGCCGATCGCCATCGGCGGGGCCGCGGTGGGGGCCGGGGTGGCCGCGTCCCAGGACCGCGGTCTGGGCGGCTTCATCTCCGACGCGGAGATCCAGGCGCAGATCAATCACCTGTGGTTCCAGCATTCGATGGACCTGCACCGCCGCCTCGACATGACCGTGGACAACGGCCGGGTCCTGCTGCTCGGGCGCGCCAGCGATGCGCAGATGCGCCTGGACGCGGTCCGCCTCGCCTGGCAGGTCCGCGGCGTCCGGGAGGTCATCAACGAGATCCAGATCGACACCGCGTCGGGCATGCTCGACAGCGCCCGCGACACCTGGATCTCCACGCAACTGCGCGGCAAGCTGACCTTCGACGGCGCCATCCGGTCGCAGAACTACTCCATCGATACCGTGAACGGCGTGGTCTACCTGATGGGCGTCGCCCGCAACCAGGAGGAACTGGACCGGGTCGTCGACCATGCCCGCCGCCTGCCCTACGTTCAGCGAGTCGTCAGCCACGTCAGTCTCTGAGCGCTCCAGACCATCCTTCGCCCCGAAGGCCGGAAGACCCGCAATGGCCCCACTGCGCACCGCCCTGTTCCGCTCGGCCCGCCGCTGGATCGCCGCCCTGGCGGTGGCGGTGCTGGTCGCGGCGCTGCCCGGCGGCGCGGCGGTCGCCGCCGACCCCGGTGCGGCCAACCGCCTGTTCGTGCAGGCCATGCAGATCATCCGGCAGGCGGACAACACCCTCGACATGGCCGAGGAAAGCCGGCTGCTGAAGGACGCGGACAAGCTGCTGAGCGAGATCGTCACCAAGTACCCGGAAAGCGACCTGGCGGTGCAGCTCGTCACCAACCAGTTCGTCGGCGATTTCGATTTCTACGAGTTCCGCACGCGCATCAACGCCCTGGTGTGCAATGAGCCGCTGTCGTCGCTGTGCTTCCTGCACCGCATCGGCGACATGCTGCCGCCGGTGGAGACGCCGATCACCGCCGCGCGCTGGGACTGGCTGTCGCTGGCCGTCGCCTACGACCTGCTGGGAGACGGCGGACGCGCCCGCGAGATCGTGGCCCCCTTCGTCAGCGCCGTGCGCCGCGGCAACACCGCCGCCTCGTCGGGCCAGGACCTGTTCGTGGCGCGCGCCCTGGCTCTGATGGGGCAGACACAGCTGGCCCTCGACATCACCCGCCGGATCGACGACTGCTCGACCCGCATCTACAACCTCGTCGACATCGCCAAGGCGTCCATCTGGCGCGGCGACAGCGGCGGGCTGGCCGGAACCCTGGCCGAAGAGGCCAAGCAGTTCGCGAACGCCCGCGGCTGCGCGTGGGAGCTGGGGCTGGTCGCCCAGGCCCTGCTGCGCGCCGGCAAGGAAGGGCCGGCGCGCACCCTGTTCCTCAACACCGTGGAGACGCAGTTCTCCAAGTTCCGCGAGACGCGGGGCGAGTGCTGCCCGCCCGAACTGGCGGTCGCCGCGTCCGAGCTGGGCGACGCCAACCTGGCGCTCGGCCTGCTGCGTACCGTCCAGGATGAGAACCCCTGGACCGTCCCGGTGGTGCTGGGCCGCCTGTCCCTGCGCGGGGAAAGCGCCGTGGCGCTGGCCTATGCCGAGCAGATCCAGGATACCGACGTGCAGGGCGAGGCGCTGGCCGAACTGGTGGAAGCCGCCGTGCGGCGGGACGACAAGGCCGGCGCACAGGAGGTCATGAAACGCCTGAACGCCCTGGCGGAGGAGCACGCCAGCCGCCGCCCCGGTCTGCTGGCCCAGCGGGCCAAGGCGGAACGGGTGCTGTACGCCGACGGACGCTGGCGCAACAGCTTCCAGCAGGCGCTCAACGCTGCGGAGCGGGCCAGCAACTTCGTGCGCCGCGACGTCGGCGCGCCCTTGCTGGCGGCCCTGGTGCGCATCGAGACCGGCCAGCCCATGCTGGATTGATACGGCCGGAGAATGATCACGTCCGTCGTTTTCCGGCCGTGAAACCCGACCGATCAATCCAAGGCAGAGATCGATGTGAGCGGACCGCCCCGGGGCGGGGCGCAGGCGCAACCGCGACGTCGGAGCGCACCGGCCGTTGTTGATGGGATCACGCGCCCATCAACCCCCGGAGCCGCCATGCCCGATTCACCCCGGTCCACCCGCCCGGCCCCGCCGCCGGAGCCGGTGGCCGTCACCCTGACGGTCAACGGGGCAGAGCGCACCCTGAAGATCGCACCGTGGACCAGTCTGCTCGACGCTCTGCGCCTGCACCTCGATCTCACCGGCACCAAGAAGGGCTGCGACCACGGCCAGTGCGGCGCCTGCACGGTGCTGGTGGACGGCCGGCGGATCAACGCCTGCCTGACGCTGGCGGTGATGCAGGAAGGCCGCAGCGTCACCACCGTGGAGGGGCTGGCGCGGGGCGATGCTCTGCACCCGCTCCAGGAGGCGTTCATCGCCTGCGATGCCCTGCAGTGCGGCTATTGCACGCCGGGCCAGCTCTGCTCGGCCGCCGGCCTGCTGGCCGAGGGCAAGGCGCGCAGCGATGACGACATCCGTGAGCTGATGAGCGGCAACATCTGCCGCTGCGGCGCCTATCCCGGCATCGTCGCCGCCATCCGATCGGTGATGAACCGCCGCGCCACGGACGGAGACGCACCATGAGGCCGTTCCGCTACGCCCGGGCCGCCCATCTGGACGACGCCATCGCCGCCGGAAGTGAGTCCGGGACCGCCTTCGTCGCCGGCGGCACCAACCTGTTCGACCTCATGAAGGCGGACGTCCTGCGGCCCGACACCCTGGTCGACGTCTCGCGCCTGCCGCTGGACACCATCGACGACACGCCCGACGGTGGCCTGCGCCTGGGTGCACTCGCCCGCAACGCCGACACCGCCTACGATCCGCGGGTGCAGAGCCGCTATCCCATGCTGGCCCGGGCCATACTGGCGGGTGCCTCGCCGCAACTGCGCAACATGGCGACCAACGGCGGCAACCTGATGCAGCGCACCCGCTGTTATTACTTCTACGACACCGCGACACCCTGCAACAAACGCGCCCCCGGCAGCGGATGCGGCGCCATCGGCGGCGTCAACCGCATCCACGCCATCCTGGGGGCGAGCCCCTCGTGCATCGCCGTCCACCCCTCGGACCTTTGCGTCGCCCTGGCGGCGCTGGCCGCGACCGTACGGGTCACCGGTCCGGACGGGGAGCGCACCGTTCCCTTCGCCGCGTTCCACCGCCTGCCCGGCGACACGCCCGAACGGGACACGACCCTGGAGCCGGGGGAACTGATCACCGCCATCGACCTGCCACCGCAGGGGTTCGCCGCACACTCCACGTATCTGAAGGTGCGTGACCGCGCCTCCTACGCCTTCGCGCTGGTCTCCGTGGCGGCGGCGCTGGATATCGACGGCGGCACCATCCGCGAGGCCCGCCTCGCCCTGGGCGGCGTCGCCCACAAGCCGTGGCGGGATAGCGGGGCCGAGGCAGCGCTGGCCGGCAAGCCGGCAACCCCGGCCACCTTCGCCGAAGCCGCCGGGATCGTGCTGCGCGATGCCCGCGCCCACGACCACAACGCCTTCAAGATCGGGCTGGCTCGTCGCGCCATCGTGCGTGCGCTGACCGAGGCCGCCGGAGGGAAGCATCCATGATCGCCAAGCCGCGCATTCCCGACCTCCTGCCCGAACCCGGCGGTCCCGTCGGCCGGCCGGTGCCGCGCGTCGACGGCCGGCTCAAGGTCACCGGGGCCGCCCGTTACGCAGCGGAACACCCGGTTCCCGGTCTGCTGCACGGCTATGTGGTCTCCGCCGCCATCGCACGCGGGCGGATCACCGGCATCGACACCGCCGCCGCCCTGGCGGTGCCCGGCGTCATCGAGGTCTTCACCCACCGCAACCGGCCCGATCTCGCCCGGTTCGACCGCACATGGCAGGACGGGGACGCCCCCCGCGGCTCCCCCTTCCGCCCCCTCTGTGACGACGAGGTGCAGTTCTCGCTCCAGCCCGTTGCCCTGGTGGTGGCCGACAGCCCCGAGACCGCGCGCTACGCCGCCCGGCTGGTGGAGGTGACCTACGAGGCGCGGGAGCACCGCACCGACCTGCACGCCCACCGGCACGACAGCTTCACCCCGGGCAAGGCAAAGGGTGGGTTCGAGCCGCCGCCGCCGCCGCGCGGCGACCCCGACCGGGCGCTGGCGCTGGCGGATGTGCGCATCGACGCCCGCTACACCCAGGCGACCGAGCACCACAACCCCATGGAGATGCACGCCACCACCGCGGTCTATCACGATGACGGGACGCTGACCGTCTACGACAAGACGCAAGGGGCGCAGAACACCCGCTCCTACATCTGCAAGGTCTTCGGCCTGCCCGCGTCGGCGGTTCGCGTCCTCAACCCGTTCGTCGGCGGCGCCTTCGGGTCGGGGCTGCGGCCGCAGCACCAGCTTTTCCTGGCGGTAATGGCGGCCACGCAGCTCCGGCGCCCGGTGCGGGTGGAGCTGTCACGGCCGCAGATGTTCAGCTTCGGGCATCGGCCCGAGACCATCCAGCGGGTGGCGCTGGGGGCCCGGCGCGACGGCCGCCTGACCGCCCTGATCCACGAGGCGGTGCAGGAATCCTCCCGCCATGAGACCTATGTGGAGATCGTGGTGAACTGGTCGGGCCAGCAATACCGCTGCGACAACGTCCGGCTGGATTACCGGCTCGTCCGCCTGGACCGCGCCACCCCGCTGGACCAGCGTGCGCCCGGCGCCGCCACCGGCGTGCCCGCCATCGAGATGGCCATGGACGAGCTGGCCTTCGCGCTGGACGTGGACCCCGTCGACCTGCGGCTGCGGAACTACACGGACACCGACCCCAACACCGGCAAGCCCTTTTCCAGCAAGGAATTGCGCGCCTGCTTCGCACAAGGGGCGGAGCGGTTCGGGTGGGCCCGCCGCCGGCCCCGGCCGCGCTCCATGCGCGACGGCCGGGAGCTGATCGGCTGGGGCGTGGCGGCCGGGGTGTGGGACGCCATGCAGGGTCGGGCGACGGCGCGCGCCGTGCTCGGCCTCGACGGGCGGCTGACGGTGTCCAGCGCCACCGCCGACATCGGCACCGGCACCTATACGGTGATGAGCCAGATCGCCGCCGAGGTGCTGGGCCTGCCGGTGGAGGCGGTGACCTTCCGTCTCGGCGACTCGGACCTGCCCACCGCCCCCATCGAGGGCGGCTCGTGGACGGTGTCCACCGTGGGATCGGCGGTCAAGGCGGTGTGCGACCGGGTGCGCGCCCGCCTGTTCGACCTGGCGTCGGCCATGGACGGCGCACCCCTGGGCGGGGCCGGCGCCCGGGACGTCACCTTCGCCGGCGGCCACATCGTGGTCACCGCTGATCCGGTGCGGCGCGTCTCCCTCACCGACGTGATGCGGTCCGGCGGCCTGCCGGCCATCGAGGAGGAGGCGATGTCCCTGCCCTACATGGTCGCGCGCTCGCGTCACACGCTGGGCACCCACAGCGCGGTGTTCGCCGAAGTGCGCGTGGACGAGGACCTCGGCACCGTCCGGGTGACCCGCGTCGTCAGCGCCATCGCCGCCGGGCGCATCATCAATCCGCGCACCGCCGCCAGCCAGATCAGCGGCGCCGTCGTCTGGGGCATCGGCATGGCGCTGGAAGAGGAGACGATCTTCGATCACACGCTGGGCCGCTGCATGAACCACGACCTCGCGGAATACCATGTGCCGGTGAACGCCGACGTGCCGGAGATCGACGTGATCTTCGTGGACGAGCGCGACACCGTGGTGAACCCCCTGGGGGCCAAGGGCGTGGGCGAGATCGGCATCGTCGGCGTTCCCGCCGCCATCGCCAACGCCATCTTCCACGCCACCGGCGTGCGCGTGCGCGACCTGCCGATCACCCTCGACAAGATCCTGATGCGGCAGGAGGAGTAAGCGTCACCGCCCCCGCGGTTGCACTCGCCGATCTGCAACAAAACCTTTACTTGGCCTCGGGCGGCCGCCGCGCCAAGGTGCGGCACCGCAACCGTGGGGGCCCCCGGACATGAGCGCGACGCCGGACAAAACCTACACCGTCCTGTTCCTGTGCGAACACAACTCGGGACGCAGCATCATGGCGGAATGCCTGCTGCGCCGCTGGTCGAACGGGCGGTTCGCCGCCCATTCCGCCGGAAGCCGACCGAGCGGCGCGGTGAGCCCGTACACCCTGCGCATCCTGCAGTCCTTCAACCACAAGACCGACGGGCTGCACTCCAAGAGCTGGGATGTCTACACCGGCCCGGACGCCCCGGCCTTCGACTTCGTGTTCACGCTGTGCGACACCATCGCCGCGGCCTCCTGCCCGGAATGGCCGGGCCGGCCGATGACGGCGCACTGGGGCATCGAGGATCCGTCGGCCACCGACGGCGGCGAGGAGCGCATCCTCAAGGCCTACCGCCGTGCCTATGTGGAGTTGGAGAGCCGCATCAAGATCTTCAGCAGCCTGCGCGTCACCGCGCTCGACCGTCTGGGGCTGCAAAGCCGGTTGAACCAGATCGGCAGCCATCGGGCGGAGCGCGACGAACTGGTCCAGGCCGGCGCCTTCGGGTGACCCGGACATGACGCGCCCCTCCCCCGGTGACGGGCCGGGGGAGGGGCGCCAGCGAACACGAACCGGACGACCCTCTGCCGTCCTGACCATCGGTCCCGTCAGTGCGTCGTCGCGGGGCCGGTCTCACCGGCACCGCCGATCGGGATCTGGCGGACCCGCGCCCTGACCTCGGCAGTCCTGGGCAGGGTGATGGTCAGCACGCCCTTGTCGAACGTGGCGGAGACCTTCTCGGGGTCGACCGTCTCGGGCAGACGGAACGACCGGGTGAAGGAGCCGTAGCTGCGCTCGACCAGGTGATAGCTCTTCGCTTCGTCCTTCTCCTCCTTTTCGGCCCTCTTCTCGCCCTTCACGGTCAGCACGCCGTCCAGCAGCGTCAGCGACACGTCCTTGTCATCCAGGCCGGGCAATTCGGCCGTGATGGTCAGGGCTTCCGCGGTTTCAGTGATGTCGACGTGAGGCATCACCACCGGCGGCGCGGCACCGCGCAACCGGCCGAACGGCTGCCCGAAGGGTGTCAGAGTCCCGAACATGCTGTCGAACATACGGTCCATGCGCTCCCGCATCTCGACGAACGGATCGAAGGTGCGGCGCGGCGCAGGAACGCTGCGCGTGGTGCCGGACTCCACCGGCATCGCGGTTTCGATCTTCTCGGCCATGGCATCCCTCCATCCATGAGGAACGGCGCCGGAAGCGTCGGAAGGGGCGAACCCCTTCGCCCCGTACTATAGCACCACCGGTGCACGCGGGGATGCGGCGCGACAGGGGTGCGGCACCCTGCCGCGGTCACAGCACCTGTTTGGGCAGCGTCAGCAGCTCCGTCCGGATGCGGCCCAGGCTTGGGCGGTTGTGCGGGCCGAAGGCGACGGGGCGGCAGGTGTGCATGGCGGTGATGCCGACGCGGGCCGTCAGCAGGCCGTTGATGACCCCCTGCCCGACGCGCGTGGAGATGGCCGCCGCCAGCGACCCGCCCAGCGCGTCCACCGCCACGTGGTGGGCGCTTTCCGCCACGCCCGCCACGGCGAGGTTGGCGAGCATGCGGCGCAGCAGGCGCAGCGACCCGAAATAGCCGGGCCGCACGCCGTAGAGGGTGGCGATCTCCCGCACCAGCTTCAGATTGCGCCACAGCACCACCGCCAGGTCGATCACCGCGGCGGGCGACAGGGCGGTGGCAATGGCGGTGTCCCGCGATGCGCGCAGGGTGAGCTGGTAGGCGGCCCGGTCCAGGCCGGCCAGCACCTCGCGGTCGATCAGGCGCACCACCTCGGCGTCGTCGTGAGCGTCGGTGATGGCGTCCTTCAGGCGGACCAGCACCGGTTCCAGATCGGGGCGGCCGTCGTAGAGGCGGGCGAGCGCCCCGGCGAAGCGGTCGCCCTCGCCATGGCCGGCCTCGCCCTCCAGCCGGTCGGCGGTGCCGCGCAGCTCCTCGATGCGGCGCAGCCGCCGCAGGCTGCGCAGTTCCCGCAGCAGCATGGCGCCGGCGGACACCACCGCGACCGATACCGCCGCAGCGACCAGGACTCCCAGCGCCAGGCTGGTGGCAAAGGACCGGGCCAGCAGGTCGGCGGTGTCGAACCCCAGCGCCACCGCGACGATGGCCGCCAGCGCCCCGGCCAGCCAGCGCCCGACCCGGCTGCCGCCGGCACCGCGCATGGCGCGCACCGCAGGCAGGCGCTCCACCTCCGGCTCGACGCCGGGAACCGGTTCGGGCGCCTCCTCCTCCACCGGCAGCGGCGCGGACCCGTCAGGGTCCAACTCCATGGGGGCGATCCAGTCGCGGTCGCGGGTGGATTCGGTCATTCCAGGTAATCCCCCAGCAGGAACTGCAGCGCCTGGTCCAGGCGGACGTGCGGCAGGCCGCGGCCGTCCGCCCCCGCCCCGGCCGGCGGCTTGAAGCTCAGGAAGCTGTAAGGACGCTCGCGGCCCGGCGGGAACACCTCGTGCCCCGGCGGGATGTCGCCGGGGAACAGCACCGTCGGCCGGTCGCGCCCGACGGGAATGCCGCGCACGCAGCGGAGCTGCCGGCCCTCGTGTTCGGTGATGACGGTGTCCGTGCATTTCAGCGACGCCAGGGCCATGGTCTCCACCGCCGCCCCCTCGAACCGGATGTGGGAGCGCGCCTCGGCGACGAAACCGTCCAGCAGCGTCTTCAGGTTGCCGTGCTGGCTGGCGGCGATGTGGTCGGCCTTGGTGGCGGCGAACAGCACGCGGTCGATGCGGGTGCCCAGCAGCCAGTCGAGCCAACCGGAACTGCCGTGGCGGAACGGCTCCAGGCTCAGTTGCAGCGCCCGTTTCATGTCCGCCAGGCCGATCGGCCCGGCGTTCAGGGCGCCCAGCACGTCGATCAGCACCACCTGCCGGTCCAGGCGGGCGAAATGCTCGGTGAAGAACCGGCGGACGACGGAGGTCTTGTAGGCGTCGTAGCGTTCCTCCATCAGCGCCCACAGGGAGTGGCGGCCGCGCCGATCGCCGGGCAGCGGGCAGAAGGTCAGCAGCGGCGCGTTCTTCATGTCGCCCGGCTCGACGAAGCGGCCGGGCTGGATCAGGCTCAGCCCCGGCTCGATGCGGCGGCAGGCGTGGAGATAGGCGGTGTAGAGCGCGGCACCGCGGCGGGCGTCCTCCTCCTCCGCCGGAGCGGCCGGGTCGATGGAATCGGCCCAGGCCAGCCAGTCCGCCGACAGCGGTGCCCGGGGCGGATGGCGGGCCATATCCAGGGTCATGGTGCTCCACTGCGCGAAGCTCAGGCGCAGCAACGGCAGGTCGAGCAGCCATTCGCCGGGGTAGTCCACCACCACCAGGTTCAGTGTCGACGCCGTCTGCACCGCCCGGCGCAGGGCCGAGCCCGGCCGGTAGCGGATGGCAAGGCGAAGCTGGCTGATCCCCCGGGTCGGCTGCGGCCAGTCGGGAGCCGGACCGGTGAGGGCCTCCAGGTGCCGCTCGTACTCGAAGCGGGGCACATCCGCGTCGGGCTGGGGCTTCAGCCGCGCCGCCCGGAAGCGCCCCGACGCCATGACATCGAGGAACGGCAGCCGGCCGGCCTTCAGCAGGTTGTCCACCAGCGCGGTGACGAACACCGTCTTGCCGGCACGCCGCAGGCCGGTGACGCCCAGGCGGATTTCCCCTTCCAGCATGCGGCCGGCGGCGTCGCCGAGCTGGTCGAACAGGCGGGTGCCGGCGCCGGTGAGGTCGGTCAGGTCTTGGATTCGCACGGTTCGGCACGCTCCGTCGTGTGGCGGGGGGCGACGCATTCCTTATAGGCGAACCCCGGGATGACGCAACCCGGACGGCATTCGCACGGGCACCCCGGCAATCGTCATCAATCGGCAGTGAAACAAACGCCCAAACCAAATATGATACCTTCGGACCCACAACCGCCGGGACCGGTCCATCGGGAACCGGCGCCTCTTCGTATGGACAACCCCGCCCCATGGCAACGTTGCCGCTGATCGAACCGCCTCAGCAGCGCACCCGTCGGTCCGGCGGGCGGGCGGACCCGATCGGTGCCGGAGACGACGTCCGCGACGTCGCATCCCGCAGCGCCGGAGGCCGCGGCGGTGACGGGTCGCCCGGCCCGGAACGGCTGCCCATGCGCCGGCGCCTGTCCTACAAGCAGGCCCGCAACACCGTCCTGCTGACCCTGGTGCTGGGCCTGCTGGTGGCGACGGGACAGATCATCGTCGACCTGATGCACCTGGAGCGGCGGACCGACGTCCTGGTCAACCAGGTGATGCGCACGGTGCACGAGCCGGCCGCCGAGGCGGCTTACGGCTTCGACCGGGACATGGCGGGCCGCGTCCTCGACGGGCTGTTCGCCTATGAACCGATCGTGCTGGCCGAGCTGCGCAACGATTTCGGCAGCGTGCTGGCCCTGCGGGAGCGGCCGGCGGAGAGCGGCACCCGCGCGTGGCTGGCCGAACACCTGCTGCCGCGGGAGCTGGAGTACGCGCTGCCGCTCACCGTCGTGCGCAACGCCCTGGACGTCGGGGTGCTGCGGGTGCGGCTGGACCGGACGCTGATCGCCGCCGAATTCTTCGAACGCGCCTCGGTCACCCTGTGGGCCGGCCTGCTGTGGACCGTCGGCCTCGCCACCATCCTGGTGGTCAGTCTGCACGTCGCCGTGACCAAACCTTTCCTGCGGGTGTCGCAGCAACTGGCCCGCATCGACCCGGCCCGGCCGTCGGAGACGCTGGTGACCATCCCGCCCCGTCATGACGACGATGAACTGGGCATCCTCGGCCGCAGCATCAACGGGCTTCTGCTGCGACTCGGCCAGTCGCTGGAACGCCACCGTCGCGCCGAGGACCGGGTGCGCGAGCGGGAGCTGCGCCTGCGCGGGATCATGGAGAACGTCGCCGACGGCATCGTGACCATCGACACCTGCCACCGCGTGGAGACGATGAACCGGGCGGCCCTGGAGCTGTTCGGCTACCGGGCGGACGAGGCGGCCGGCCTGCCCTTCGACCGCTGCCTCGCCGACGGAGACCTGCCGCATGTGCTGCGCGCGCTGGCCCGCTCCCTGCACGCCCCGGACGAGCGCAGCGACGTGGTCCGCCAGGAGCTGACCGCCCGGCGCAAGTCCGGCGAAACCGTGCCCATCTCCTTCTCCGTCAGCCAGATGCGCCTCGGCGACCGGGTCAGCTTCATCTGCGTCGTGCGCGACATCACCGAGCGCCGGGATGCGGAGCGGGCGCTGATGGAGAGCGAGCAGCGCCTGAAGCTGGCCGTCACCGCCACCCGGTCGGGTGTGTGGGACGCCGACCTGCGCACCGGGCGGGTGTGGTGGTCGCCGGAGTTCGTGGCCATGCTGGGCTACGCCCCCGACGAGCTTCCGATGGACCGGGGGGAAACCTGGGAGGTGCTGATCCACCCCGACGACCGCTCATGGACGGCGGCGCTGGCCGAGCGGTATCTGAGCGGCGAGATCACCGAATACGCACCGGTCTACCGCATGCGCCGCAAGGACGGGAGCTGGGTGTGGATCGAGGCGCGCGGGCAGTGCCTGCGCGACGGCGACGGCGTCGCCCATCGCTTCACCGGCACCATGACCGACGTGACGGAGCGCAAGCGCTTCGAAGAGCAGCTCATGTACATGGCGACGCACGATCCGTTGACCGGGCTGCCGAATCGGACGCTTCTGCAGGACCGGCTGACCCACGCCATGGGCCTGTCCCGCCGCAAGGGCACCGGCCTGGCCGCCCTGTCCATCGATCTGGACCGTTTCAAGCTGGTGAACGACAGCCTGGGCCACGAGGTGGGCGACCGGCTGCTGAAGGCGGTGGCGCAGGCGATCGCCGGGGCCGTGCGCTCCACCGACACCGTCGGCCGCCTGGGCGTCGACGAGTTCCTGGTGATCGCCGAGGACCTGGCGGAACCCAAGGACGCCGGCCGCATCGGCATGAGCGTCCTGGAAGCCCTGGCCAAACCGCTGGAGGTGGGCGGCCACTCGCTGTTCGCCACCGCGTCGGTGGGCATCTCCACCTTCGACGGCCGCGACGAGGACGACGCCACCGACGTGGCGGCGCTGTTGCGCCACGCCGACACCGCCATGCACTCGGCCAAATCGGGCGGCGGCAACACCCTGCGCTACTACCGTCCCGAGATGAACGAGGAGGTGGCGGCCCGCCTGGCCCTGGAACGCAGCCTGCGCGACGCCATCGAGCGCAACCAGTTCGAACTGGTCTATCAGCCCAAGGTGGACGTGGCGACCCTGCGTCTCCTGGGGCTGGAGGCTCTGATCCGCTGGAAACACCCCGAGAAGGGATACATCCCCCCCACGATCTTCATCCCCGTGGCCGAGGAGACGGGTCTGATCGGCGCCATCGGCGACTGGGTGCTGCGCACGGCGCTGGACCAGATCGCCCGCTGGCGTGCCCGGCAGATCGCCCCCTTGCCCGTCGCGGTCAACATCTCCGTCCGCCAGCTCACCGACGAGTCGGCTCTGCGCACGGTGCGCAGCCTACTGTCCGAAACCGGCATCGATCCCGGCCTGCTGGAGCTGGAGGTCACCGAGACGACGATGATGGACAACATCGATTCCATCGCGGAAACGCTGCACGCCCTGCGCGACCTGGGGGTGGGCGTGGCGGTGGATGATTTCGGCACCGGCCATTCGTCCCTGGCCTACCTGCGCCGCCTGCCGATCACCGCCCTGAAGGTGGACCGCTCCTTCATCGACGACGTCATCGCCAACCCCGACGACGCCGCCATTGCCGCGACCATCATCGCCATGGGCCGCCAGCTCGGCCTGAAGGTCGTGGCCGAGGGCATTGAAACCGCCGAGCAGCTTGCCTTCCTGCGCCGCCACGCCTGTGATGAGGCGCAGGGCTATCACATCGCCCGACCGCTGCCGGCGGAGGAACTGGAGACCCGCTTCCTGGACGGCGGCCGCTGGCGCGAGGCCCATTCGGCCTGACCCGTTCCCGGCCGCCGTACGGGTCAGCGGCAGGACGGCCGCGCGCCGCTGCCGAACAGGGACTCGCCCAGCCACGGCAGGACGCCGGGAGCGGCGTCGGTCGCCGTGCCGGCCAGCGGCACATCGGCGAACAGCCGCGCCCGGGTGCCGCGCCGCAGCAGTTCGACGCGCACGGTCTGCCCCGGGGCGTGGGCGCCCAGAAAGCGCCGGAGGTCGTCTGCGGTGGCGAAGACGGTGCCGTCCACCGCATACAGGATGTCGCCGCTGCGGATACCGGCCGCCGCCGCCGCCCCGCCGGGCTCCACCACCATGACCCGCGCTCCGGCGAACCGGGTGCCGTCCGGCAGACGATAGGCTCCGGCCGGCCGCAGCGTCACCCCCAGCGCGCCGCCCCGCCCGGCCAGCCGGGCGGCCGCGGCCGGATCACACAGGCCGTAGGCGCCCGCCTCCGCGGCGGTGCCGTTTCCGGCGTCGGCGCCGGCCGGCAGGACGGCCAGTCCCATCAGGCAGGCCGCCCCGAGCAGCGAGCGCGCCCACCCGGCGTATCGTGTCCGTTCCACCACAGCGCACCCCCGCGTCCAGCCAAGCAACGGAGCGGAGCATAGTGCATCCGGGGGCCCGTTGGGCACCGCTTCGCTACAGCCAGACCCCGCGCACGTAGGGTGTGATCTGGGTGTCCTGCATGATGATGTGCCGCACCAGCCATTCCGCGGTGAAGGTGTAGATCCGCTCGGCATGCTCGTGGTTGGGCGTCCTGGCAAAGGCATTGGAAAGATCGCTGATGGCGCGTACACCTTCGGCATGCTGCTGGCGGTGTTCGGCCAGCCCGGGGTACTTCACCGCTTCCATGATCTTTTCTTCGCGCGCGAAATGCTCACGCGTGTACTCCAGCAGCTTCACCAGGATGACGGCGACCCGCTGCGGCTGGAAGACGCGCGCGTTCAACGCCGTATCGAGCTGGTTCAGGTACTCGATCAGGTGCTTGTGATCCTCGTCGATGGACGGCTGCCCAACGCTGAGCTGCCGCCGCCACATGATGGCACCCATGGCTCCTCCGGCTCGTCGCTGCCGCGGATGATCGTCCGGCGCGCGCGATGAAACCGAAATGTCGCTTCGTTGTCGTTTGATCTGCCCTGCGGATGATCCGATCCGGGGGTGCATTCCTGCGATGAAACGGCAACGATGTTGACCACGGTGCGGCGGCCGGCGGATGGTCCGACGGTCCCGATTATTGCTCGGGTAACTCTGTGCCCACTATGCGACGGAGAAGCCGGTGGAAAAAACCATCCGCTCGTCTGACGTCAATTTGACGCACCCACGGCGGGGAGCGGTCCGGCAATCCGCACCGCCCCCCGCCGCCGGCCGTCACCCCATGATGTTGTAGCCGGCATCCACATAGATCAGCGAGCCGGTGACCGCCTTCGCCGCATCGCTGGCCAGGAAGGCGGAGTAGGCGCCCACATCCTCGATGGTCACCAGACGCTGCTGCGGCGCCCGGTCGGCGGCCTTGGCCATCAGTTCGTCGAAATGGTCGATGCCCGACGCGGCGCGGGTGGCCAGCGGGCCGGGCGACAGGGTGTGCACGCGGATGCCCTTGGGTCCCAGCTCGTACGCCAGATACCGGGTGACGCTCTCCAGCGCCGCCTTCACCGGGCCCATCAGGTTGTAGTTCTCGACGACCTTCTCGGCGCCATAGAAGCTGACGGTCTGCAGGCAGCCGCCCTCGGGCATCAGCGGCTCGGCCAGGCGGGCCATGCGGATAAAGGAGTGGCAGGAGACGTCCATGGCCATCATGAAGCCGTCACGCGAGCAATCGGTCACGCGCGCGTGCAGATCGTCGCGCGGCGCGAAGGCGATCGAATGCAGGACGAAGTCCAGGCGGCCCCAGGTGCGGGAGATTTCCGCGAACACCGCTTCCAGCTCGCCGCCGACGCGGACGTCGCAGGGCATGAAGATGCCCGCACCCAGTTCCTCCGCGACCGGGCGGACGTGCGCCTCGGCCTTGGCGTTGAGATAGGTGATTGCCAGGTCTTCGGCACCCAGATCCTTGCACGCCTTGGCGCAGCCATAGGCGATGCTGCTCTTGTTCGCGATGCCAACGATCAGGCCGCGCTTTCCCTTCAACGACGTCATCGACATGTCCGCAGATTCCCTTGTCGCTCGGGTGAGTTCCGTTCGGGTGGTTCGCGTGGTGGTCGGGCCGGCCGGGCGCGCACCGGGTTTGTGCGGCGCACCATAAACCACTCGCAACCGCGGCGCAACTTGCGACAAGTGAAATGAAATCTTCATGCTACCGTGGCTGCGGGCAACGACCGCACCGCAGCACACGGTATGGATGTGCATGATGTTCGGCGGGGATGGTTCAGGCGGTTCCGGGCGTGTAGGAGGGCGGATCGCTGGCGGGGAACGACTCCTCGGACGCCTCGTCGACCTTGTCCCCTTCACCGGGCTCGCGGTAGATGTCGCCGGGGTGGCGGGCGTAGGGGTGACGGCCCTCCTCCACGTCCGCGTTGGGAATGCCGGCGCCGCGCCGCGTCCCCGCCAGTCCGTAGAGCGGGCAGTAGCCGGTCAGGCCGCGCGCCACCAGGGCACCGCCGGCCAGGGCCAGGGCCGCGCCGGCCAGGTTCGGCCGCCGCATGCCCAGGGCGGCCAGGACACCGCCGCTGACCAGCGACACCAGCCGTTCGGTATGGCCGACGTTTATGATGCGATCGAGATCGTGATCCTGTTCGTAATCGTCGGATCGGTTCGCCATCGCTGCCTCCTCGTGAAGTCCTCGTGGTCCGCGGCCGCTCGGATGGCCGTCACTGCGCCGGGGCCGGCGGCCCCTCGGACTCCGCTGCGGGCGTGTCCGGCTCGGGCGTGTCCGGCGCGGTCTGAACGGGCTGTTCAGGCTCTTCCAACCGGTGGGTCAGCCGCTCGACGCTTTGCGACAGGCGCATGACCTCCTGTTCCAGGCGGGACACCGCCTCGGCGTTCCGCCCGGCCTGCTCGACCTGGCCGGCGAGGATGGCGCCGCCCTGGAGCCAATAGGGCTCCACCCCGTAATAGGTGTGCAGCGCCAGCGCCCACTGCCGGTCGGACATGTCGGGGCGGTGGTCGCGGGTGTACTGCGGAGCGGTCACCAACCGTTCACGGGGCACCTTCAGCACCAGCCCCTCGCCGCGCACCCCCGTCTCGAAGACCGCCCAGGGAACCGGGAAATAGCGCTCCCCGATGCCGAGGAAACCGCCCAGTTCGACCACCGCGTAGGCGATGCGGCCGTTGCGCGGGTCGACCACCACCTCCTGGATCGCCCCCACTTCCTCGCCGTCGGCCCCGCGAAGCTGCAAAGACCGTAGCCCGTCGGCGGAGAGCAGGCGCGGCGTTCGAATGGTCTCCGCCACCCCCAGGGCATGGCGCACCACGCGCGCGCAGGCATCGGCGTTGCCCGCCTGCGCCAGGGTCCGTGCGGCCTGGCGCAGGCTGTCCAGCTCGGCCAATTCGTCGCGCGTCAGGGCAGGCAGCGGCACCGCACCGCCTTCCAGCGCATCGACCTCCTGATCCAGCCGGGACAGTGGCTCGTCGCACGACGGCTGTTGCGCGCGCGCCGGTTGCACGGCGGCGAGCACGCCCGCCGTCAGGACGGCGACGAGCAGCATCGATCGCATCGGGGTCTCCGCCTCGCGTGAATCCTGCCCCATGAACACGACGGCCAAGCCGGAGGTTCCCGGCGGCGCCGGATGTCATCGGCGGATCAGGGGCCGACGCCCTCGAAGGGCGTCCGCCGGCCGAAGAAACGGCCGGCCAGTTCCCCCACCCGAACGGCGTCGCCGGTGGTGAGAAAACGCAGCGTCTCGCCCGGCGGCATCGGTGCGGGCAGGAAGCGGGGATGCCGTTCCAGATAGTTCTCAAGGGACCGGGCAACCAGGGTGGGCTGGCACAGCACCTCGACGCCCGGCGGCAGGGCCCGGGCGAACAGGTCGGCCACCAGCGGGTAATGGGTGCACCCCAGCACCACCGTGTCCGGCGGCACGCCGCCCAGTGTTTCCATCAGGCCGGCGGCGTAGCGGGCGACGTGGGGCTCGAGCACCGCATCGGGCGCTCCCTTCTCGATCAGCGCCACCAGCTCGGGGCAGGCCTGCTGCACGACGCGCACGTCGGGCGCCCGTTTGCCGATCTCGCGGGGGTAGGATCCGCTGGCCACCGTCGGCACCGTGGCGAAGATGCCGACGGTGCGCGGCTCGTGCGGGCGCTCGGGCGGTGGCTCCTCGACCATCCACGGCACGCGGGTGATCGCCTCCACCATCGGCACCAGCACGCCCAGCACGTTGCAGCCGGGATGGCGGCCGGGCAGCCAGGTCCGCTGCAAACGGCGCAGCGCCACCGCCGCCGCGGTGTTGCAGGCCAGCACGACCAGCCGGCACCCCTGGTCGAACAGCCGCTCCACCCCGCGCAACGTCAGGGCATAGATCTCCTCGTCCGTGCGCGCGCCGTAGGGTGCGGCGGCATGGTCGCCCAGAAAGACGAAGGGCCGCTCCGGCGCGGCCTCGGTCAGGGCCCGCAGCACCGTCAACCCGCCGTGTCCGGAATCGAAGACACCGATCGCCGCCAAGACATCCGTCTCCCCGCCCTGCCGCCGCCCCCTGGCGCGCGGACCGTCCACGGGAAGCACGATTCCCACCGCCGCATCAAGGGTGAACGTGGCGCGCCCGGCGGTCGGGGTGCGGTGGACAACGTAAGATTTCCCGCTGTACACCCAAGCCATGCGGGCGCCGATGATCGGCGGCGGGATGGAGGGACCGATGCGCGAAGCGGTGCGGACACCGACCTACGGAGGTGCGGGTGACAGGCGGCGGTCGATCATCGCCCTGGCGGGAACGTTGATCGCGGTCTTCGTGGTGAACAGCCTGATCGGCCTGTTCGCCATCCGCTACGCCGGCGACGCGGAGGGCCGCGACCGGGAGGTGCTGGCGCGTCTCGCCCATGCCGCCGACACCGCCCGCGAAGCGCAGGTCGCCTTCAAGATCCAGGTCCAGGAATGGAAGAACATGCTGCTGCGCGGCAGCGATCCCGGTGACGCCGCGCACCATCTCGCCGGATTCGAGGCGCAGGAGCGACGCGTGGCCGAACAGCTCGGCCAACTGGCCGCCGTGGCCGCCGACCTCGGGCTCGATGCCGCGGAGGTGCGGGCAGCGGCGGCCGAACACGAAGCGCTGGGCCGGCGCTACCGGGCGGCGCTGGAGGGCAGCGACCGCAGCGATCCCGCCGCCGTCGCGGCGGTGGACCGGGCGGTGCGCGGGATCGACCGTCCGTTCGACCGGACGATCGATGCCCTGGCCGAGGCGGCGCGGGCGCGCGCCGACGCGGTGCGCGCCACCACCGAGTCCGCCCGGATGGAGCGCTACGACACGCTGCGCACGGTGGCGGTCGCCAGCATGCTGGTGGGGGTGGCGCTGGTCGGCATCATCCTCGTCCGCGCCACCTGGCGCCGGGACTGACGGGGAGACGGCGGGTGGATCTGTTCGCCACGCTGTTCGGCGGTCTCGGGCTATTCTTCACCGGGGTCAAGCTGATCGGCCGCAACCTGCAGCACATGGCCGGACGGCGGTTCCGGGCGGTCCTGGGTCGGGCAACCGGCAACCCGGTGCTGGCGGCGGTTGCCGGCACGCTGCTGGGAACGCTGACCCAGAGCACCAACGCCGCGACCTTCATCGTCATCAACCTGATCACCGCCGGGGCGATCGGCGTGCGCAGGGCGCTGCCGCTGGTGGCCTGGTCGAACCTGGGCACCTCGGTGCTGGTGCTGCTGGCCGTGCTGGATCTGCGTCTGGCGGTCCTCTACCTGCTGGGCGTCACCGGCATCGGCTATTACCTGGACCTGGACAAATCGGCGCGCTATCGGCACGCACTGGGGGCCCTCCTGGGACTGGGCACCCTGTTCCTCGGCCTGTCACTGCTCAAGAGCGGCGCCGCCCCCTTGCGCGACGTGGAATGGGTGCAGGCGGCCGTGCGCTTCGCCGCGTCGTCGGAGGCCCTGTTGCTGCTGGTGGGGGCGGCGGTGACCATGGTCGCCCAGTCGTCGGCCACCGTCTCCATGCTGGCAGTGACCATGGCCGGCGCCGGCCTGATCGGTGAGGCGGAAACCATCATGGTGGTGCTGGGCGCCAACCTCGGATCCGGGCTCACCACCTTCCTGATGGCCGGAAACCTGGCGGGCACGCCGCGCCAGCTCGGCATCTTCCAGGCTCTGTTCAAGGCCCTGGCGGTGGCCCTGCTGCTGCCGGTGTTCCTGGTGGAGGAGTTGTACGCCCTGCCGCTGCTGCGCCACGTCATCGACGATTCCGTCAGCGGCCTGACCCTGCGGGTCGCCTGGGTGTTCCTGGCCTGCCAGATCGTTCCGGCGATCCTGCTGCTGCCCTTCTACGGCCCGGTGGCGCGCCTGCTGGACCGGCTGTCGCCGCCGTCGCGGGGCGAGGTGCTGGCACGGCCGCGCTTCCTCTACGACCAGGCGCTGATGGACGCCGAATCGGCCCTGGAACTGGTCGAGAAGGAACAGGCGCGGCTGGTCCGCCACCTGCCCGACTATCTGGACGGCGTGCGGGACGACCGGGTCGGCGGCGCGTCGGTTCCCTGCGCCGAGCTGCACGCCGCGACCCGTGCGGTGGCGCGCGCCATCGACGCCTTCCAGACCGAACTGCTGGACGGCGCGATGGCCCGGCCGGGGCTGGAGCGCGGCATGCGCCTGCAATCGCGCCAGGACGTCTTCGTCTCCCTTGCCGACAGCGTGCACGAACTGGCGACCCTGATCGACGGCGCCCCCGACGGCGCCGGGGCCGACCACCGCCTGACCCGCGCCCTGGTGGAGAGCCTGCACGCCCTGCTCGACACCCTCGCCGACACGGTGGACGCGCCCGACCCGGCCGACGTCGATCTGCTGATCGCCCTGGCGTCCGACCGGTCGGAGCTGATGGAACGCACCCGCGCCACGCTGCTGCGCACGGACGCCCCGTCGTCCGCCGCCGCCCGCCAGGCGCTGTTCGCCCAGACCGCCCTGTTCGAACGCATCGTCTGGCTGATCCGCCGCTTTGCCCTGCTGCTCCGCCCTGCCGGCACCGACGGGACGGAGCCGTCCCTGGCCATGGAAGCAACCGCCGATGAGATGGGGTCGCCCTGAGAACGGAGCGCAGGGTGATCCCCCCGGCGGGCGAAGCGACATTTTCATTTCAAACGTCGAAATAATTAACCCGGACCGCAGTTCATTTCGTTCGGATCGAAGATGACGTCTTCGGACAGACCCCACCGCAACCGTTGAATGTCACAATGCATTAAAGACGACGGTAATCATTGATTTACATATGTTCGCCGATGGTGCGCCCCGCCGCGCGTACCATCGTGGCAACGCCTTCGTCCATCGACCGAGGTCAGCGATGAACACCACCGTTCCGCGCTCCGGGGCGCCCGATCCATTGGCCGATCTGCGCGTGACGGCGCGGCTCGGCTTCAGAACGGTGCTTGCCGGTCCGACGGGCCGGGGTCTGCCCGGCGGCGGCGCAGACGGGACGGCCGCGACGAACCGGTCCCGAAAGTTCGCGCAATCGCCAATCACTCGCAAACGTCATAAAGTTTCCACCTGATTGATTTTTTCTTGTCATTGCCAAGCGTTTTCTTTCGGCCGATCTTATTGATTATTAGAACACATCTGAACCCATCGCAACTAATCCCGGTATGTACTGCGGATTCGACTTGTAAGCAGAACACATACGATGTTACTCTCTTTGCTTACAGCACGTTCGACTTTTCCGACGGCGGAGGAGGGTGTTTGCCTTCCGATCGCGCCGGCGCAGCTTCAGGAGGCCCCGGGTCATGACCGGCTCAGACACCCCCCGTTCCTTCCGGTCGGTCCTCGCCGACCTCAGGGTCCGCACCAAGGTTTTCATCGGCTTTGGCATGGTCCTCGGCCTGCTGATCGGCCTGGGCACCCTGTCATGGTGGGAAACCAGGGAGAGCGACGAGCATTTGGCCGAGTACCGTCGCCAGGCAGAGATTGCTTTGCTCTCCGCCCGATCCGATACGGCGCTGTTGCAGGCGCGTCTGGCGGTGACGCGGTTCTACGCGTTGGGGGCGCAGGATGACGTCAACGCCTTCCAGGCTGCCCATGGCGACATGGAGCGCCTGATCGCCGAAACCAAGGCAAAGGTGCGGTCACAGGAAAACCGCCGGGATGCCGACCGCTTCCTGGAACTGGAGAAGCAGTACGCGGATGCCTTCGCCCGTCTCGTCGACCTGCGGCGCCGGCAGGAGTCGCTGACCACGTCGATCATCGACCAGACGGGTGCCACCATCCGTTCCACCCTTACTGCCATCCGCGAGGCGGAGGCGACGGCGCGCAACGTCGATACCCTTGTCGTGGCCGCTGCCATGGACAGCCAGTTCCTGCTCGCCCGCACCATCGCCGCCCGTTATGCGGTGAGCCGCAATCCGGAGGACCGCACCAGGGTCGCCGCCATCCTGAAGACGACCGGCGAGCTACTGCAGAGCCTGCGCGGCCTGCCGCTCGCCGATGGCCAGGCCGAGCGCATCGCCAAGGTGGAGCCCCTGCTGCCGGTCTATGCCGCCGGCTTCGAGGATCTCGCCAATTCCCTGATGGACATCGACGCCCTGGTGGTCAACCCGCTCGGCACCATCGGCAATGAGTTGACCCAACTCTCCGGGTCCATTCGCGGCCGTGCCACCGAATACCAGGAGACGGTCGCCACAGCCGCCGCCCGCAACAGCGCCGAGGCCGAAACCACGGTCATCGTTGTCTCGGCCATGGCCATCGCGTTCGGACTGCTTCTGGCGTGGCTGATCGGCCGCGGCATCGCCGGTCCGGTGACCTCCATGACCGATGCCATGCGCCGCCTGGCCGGCGGCGACACCACCGTCGCGATCCCGGCCATCGGCCGCAGGGACGAGATCGGCGCCATGGCCGGGGCCGTGCAGGTCTTCCGCGACTCCATGGTTCGCACCCGGCAGATGGAGGAGGAGGCCAAGGCCGCCGAGGAACGTGCCGCCGAGGAGCGCCGCACCGCCATGATCCGCCTGGCCGACGGCTTCGAGGCATCCGTGCGCGGCGTCGTCGACTCCGTCGCGGCGGCAGCCGGCGACATGCAGGGGGCTGCCACCGCCCTGTCCTCCACCGCCACCCGGACCAGCCAGCAGGCGGCCACGGTCGCCGCCGCGGCCGAGCAGGCGTCGGCCAACGTCCAGACCGTCGCCAGCGCCACCGAGGAGCTGTCGGCCTCCATCAGCGAGATCGGCCAGCAGGTCACCACCTCCGCCCGCATCGCCGGCGAGGCGGTGAGCGAGGCGGAGCGCACCAACACCACCATGCGCGAGCTGGTCGACGCCGCCCAGCGCATCGGCGAGGTGGTGTCGCTGATCACCGGCATCGCCGGCCAGACCAACCTGCTGGCGCTCAACGCCACCATCGAGGCGGCGCGGGCGGGCGAGGCCGGCAAGGGCTTCGCCGTGGTGGCGTCGGAGGTCAAGGCGCTGGCCACCCAGACCGCGCGGGCGACGGACGAGATCCAGGCCAAGGTGCGCGAGATCCAGGGGGCGACGGAGGGCGCGCGCGGCGCCATCGACGGGATCGGGCAGACGATCACGCGCATGAACGAGATCGCCACCGCCATCGCCTCGGCCATCGAAGAGCAGGGTGCGGCCACCCGCGACATCGCCGAGAACGTAGCGCAGGCGGCGCGCGGCACCGGAGAGGTGTCGGCCAACATCGTCGGTGTCAATCAGGCGGCGTCGGAGACCGGCAGTGCGGCGTCGCAGGTGCTGGGCGCCGCCGAGGGGCTGACCCGCCAGGCCGAGACCCTGCGCACCGAGGTCACCCGCTTCATCGCCACCGTGCGCGCAGCGTGAACGGCAGCGGGGGAGGCGCCCGGCGTCTCCCCCGGTCCGCTATCCCCGGCCCCGCAACGCCTCGCAGGCCATCAGCACCCGCTCCGGCGTCGCCGGAGCGTCGAGGCGTACGGGGTGCCTGTGGCCGCCGACGGCGGCGATGGCGTCCTTCAGCGCCAGCCAGCCGGACAACGCCAGCATCAGCGGCGGCTCACCCACCGCCTTGGAACGGTGGATGGTGTCGGCGCGGTTGGGCCGCGCGTCGAACAGGCGGACCCGGAAATCCGCCGGCAGGTCGCGTCCGGTGGGGATCTTGTAGGTCGAGGGGGCGTGCGTCTTCAGACGCCCCTTGGCGTCCCACCACAGCTCCTCGCAGGTCAGCCAGCCCAGCCCCTGGACGAAGGCCCCCTCCACCTGCCCGCGGTCGATGGCCGGGTTGATGGAGCCGGAGCAGTCGTGCAGCAGGTCGGTGCGGGTGAAGCGGTACTCCCCGGTGTACGTGTCGACCAGCGCCTCGCTGACCGCAGCGCCATAGGCGAAATAGAAGAAGGGCGTGCCGCGGCCGGACGCGCGGTCCCACCAGATCTTCGGCGTCTTGTAATGCCCCGTTGCCGACAGATGGACCCGGTTGAGGAACGCCAGCTTCGCCAGCTCGGCGAAGGTGAAGGCGTGGTTGCCGGCGACCACCCGGTTGTCGCGGAACACCACGGCGTCGGGCGGCACCTTGCAATGGTCGGCGAGGAACGCCACCAGCCGGTTCTTCACCGTCAGCGCGGCGATGCGCGCGGCCTGGCCGTTCAGGTCGGTGCCGGTGGACGCGGCGGACGGCGGGGCGTTGGGCACCTTGTCGGTGACGCTGGCGGTGACGCGCAGCCGGTCCGCGTCCACCTGGAACTCGTGGGCGACGATCTGGGCGATCTTGGTGTGGATGCCCTGCCCCATCTCCGTGCCGCCGTGGTTCACCTCCACCGATCCGTCGGCGTACACGTGCACCAGCGCCGACGCCTGGTTCAGATGGTGGGCGGTGAAGGAGATGCCGAACTTCACCGGGGTGAGGGCCAGCCCCTTTTTCAGCACCGGGCTGCCGGCGTTGTACGCGTCGATGGCGGCCCGGCGGGCGCGGTACTCGGCCGTACGTTCCAGCTCGTCCAGCAGCTCCGGCAGGATGTCGGCATCCTCCACCCGCATGCCGTAATGGGTGGTGTCCCGCCCCGGACCGCCGTAGAGGTTGGCGCGCCGTACGTCCAGCGGGTCGCGCCCCAGCGCCCGCGCGATCTCGTCCACCACATGCTCGATCGCCGCCATGCCCTGGGGACCGCCGAAGCCGCGGAAGGCGGTGTTGGACACCGTGTTGGTGCGGCAGCGGTGGCCGATCACGGTGGCGTCGGGGATGAAGTAGGCGTTGTCCGCGTGGAACATGGCCCGGTCGACCACGCCGTTGGACAGGTCCAGCGAGATGCCGCAGCGCGCCGCCAGCTCCAGGTGCAGGGCGCGAATGCGCCCGTCGTCGTCGAAGCCGACCTCGTAGCGGGCCAGGAAGTCGTGGCGCTTGCCCGTCATCACCATGTCGGTGTCGCGGTCCAGGCGCAGCTTCACCGGCCGTCCCGTGCGCACCGCCAGCACGGCCGCCAGCGCCGCCACGTGGGCAGCCTGGGACTCCTTGCCGCCGAAGGCGCCGCCCATGCGCCGGCATTCCACGGTCACCGCGTTCATCGGCCGGCCCAGGGTGCGGGCGACGATGTGCTGCACCTCCGACGGATACTGGGTGGAGGCGTGGATGCGCAGCTCCCCCTCCTCGCCGGGGATGGCGTAGGCGATGTGGGTTTCCAGATAGAAATGGTCCTGCCCGCCGATGCGCAGTTCGCCCGCCAGGCGCTGCGGCGCGGCGGCGAGAGCGGCGACGGAGTCGCCGCGCCGCATGGTCAGGGAGGGGGAGACGAACAGCCCCTTCTCCAGCGCCTCCCCGATCTCCAGGACCGGCGGCAGATCCTCGTAGAACACTTTGACGAGCTGCGCGGCCTCGCGCGCCCGCGCCGGCGTGTCGGCGGCCACGGCGACCACCGCCTGGCCGGCGTAGCTCACCAGATCAGGGGCCAGGATGGGGTCGCCGGGTTCCACCGCACCCACGTCGGGGTCGCCGGGGACGTCGTCGTGCACCAGCACGGCGTGGACGCCGGGCGCATGCCGCGCCGCCGCCAGATCCATGCCGAGGATGCGGGCGTGCGCCCGGTCGGACAGGTGCAGCGCCGCGTGGAGCGTTCCCGGAAGTTCCGGCAGATCGTCCACGTACGGGGCGGTTCCGGTGACGTGCTTGCGCGCGCTGTCGTGGGCAAGCGCCGTATGCACGTCGCCGCGGATGGTGCGCACGGGGTCGGCGCGGCCGTCAGCCATGGACGTCCTCCAGGGCGTACGCCTCCTCGCCGGTGGTGTAGCGGTGGAACCGCAACAGCAGGTTTCGGGCGACGGCCGCGCGGAAGTCCGACGAGGCCCGCGCATCGGTGATGGGAGAGAAGTCCAGGGACAGGGCCTCGGCCGCCGCCGCCGCGGTCTGCGCGGTCCAGGGCCGTCCGATCACCGCCGCCTCGGCGGCGCGGGCGCGGGCGGGGATCGCGGCCATGCCGCCGTAGCCGGCGCGGAACCCGGTCACCCCCCCGGCATCGTCCAGACTCAACCGGAAGGCGGCGCACACGGCGGAGATGTCCTGGTCGCGCCGCTTCGACACCTTCCACACCGCGAACCGCTCGCCGGGGTCCGGGAAGGGGATGCGGATGCGCTCCACGAACTCCCCCGCCTGCAGCACGGACGTGCGGTAGCCGGTGTAGAAGCCGTCGAGCGGCACCACCCGGCGCACTCCGTCCCGGTTCAGCACCAGCTCCGCGTCCAGGGCCAGCAGGGCCGGCATGCTGTCGCCGATGGGGGAGCCGTTGGCGACGTTGCCGCCCAGCGTGCCGGAGTTGCGCACCTGCGCGGCGCCGATGCGCCGCACCAGCGCGGCGAACGCGGGAAGATGCCGGTCCAGGGACGGCAGCAACGCGGCGTAGGTCGCCGCGGCGCCGATGTCCAGATGGTCGGCGGCCTCCGTCACGCGGTGCAGCTCGGCCACCGGCTCCAGGTGGATGAGCACGGGCAGGCTGCGGTGCCCCTTGGTGACCCACAGCCCGACGTCGGTGGCGCCGGCCACCAGGGTGGCGTCGGGGTGGCGGGCGTACAGGGCCGCCAGGTCGGCGACCGTGCGCGGCGCCAGGAACGTCCCGCCCTGGCCCGACACCTCCAGCGTCCCCTCCCGCTCCACCGAGCGCAGGAGCGCAAGGATTCCCGCCTCGGAGCGCTGGAACCGGTCGGTCACGTCGATATGCGGCCGCATGCGCCGCGCCGCCTCCAGGATCGGGCGGTAGCCGGTGCACCGGCACAGGTTGCCGGCCAGGGCGTCGTGGATGGCCGGATCGTCCGGCGCGGCGCCGGCGTGGTACAGGGCGAACAGGGCCATGGCGAAGCCCGGCGTGCAGAACCCGCACTGGGAGGCGTTGGCCTCCAGCAGAGCCTGCTGGACCGGGTGCAGGTCCCCGTCCTCGTCGGCCAGGTCCTCGACGGTCAGCAGCAGCTTGCCGTCGATCATCGGCAGGAACAGGATGCAGGCGTTGACGGCGCGGTAGCGCACGGGCGGTCCCGCCTCGCCGTCGGGCGTGCGTTCGCCCAGGACGACGGTGCAGGCACCGCAATCCCCTTCCGCACACCCCTCCTTGCTGCCGCACCGGCCGTTCGCGCGCAGCCAGTCCAGCACGGTCGTGGTGGGGCTGACCCCTCTGACCTCGACCACGCGCCCGCCCATGACGAAGCGCACCGATCCCGACATGGTCCCTCCCGCCGGTTTCCACCCGGTCATCATGGGGGATCGGGGTGCGGGCCGGCAAGCACCGCCCTTGCCCGCCCGCCGACGGCCCCCATACTGTGCCCACAGCCCGCGGACCCCGCAGAAGCCGAAGAGGAGACCATACATGGGCCGCCTGACCACCCACGTGCTCGACACCGCGCACGGCCGCCCCGCCGCGGGGATGATCATCGCGTTGCAGACCCTGGCCGAGGACGGCGCGTTCCGCCTGCTGAAGCAGGTGGAAACCAACGCCGACGGCCGCACCGGCGAACCGCTGCTGGACGGCGACGCGCTGCTGGCGGGCACCTACCAGCTCGTCTTCATGGCCGGCGACTACTTCCGCCGCATCGGCGTCGACCTGCCCGATCCGCCCTTCCTGGACCATGTGCCCGTGCGCTTCGGGATCGCCGACCGAACCGCCCATTACCACGTGCCCCTGCTGGTCAGCCCCTACGGCTTCTCCACCTACCGCGGAAGCTGATTCGTTTCCGCGATTTCGTTGATGACACGTACCGTTCGTTGGTCCACCATTCCCATACGAACACGAACGGAGTGCGGGCATGCGGGAGATCGCCATCGCGGTGGGCTACGCAACCACCCTGGCGCTGGCGGCCGCGGCCGGCCACGCGGGGTTCACCACCCTTCTCGACCTGCGGGCCGAGGCGGAGGCCGGCACCCTGGCGGCGCTGTGCGCCGCCGTCGCCGCGGCGGTCGCCTGGCCGCGCGGCCCGCTGGAGCGCGTCCAGGCCCGGCCACGCGCGGCCCTGGAGATCGGCAGCCGCGCCGCCGGCCTGTTCTACCTGCTGTTCACCGCCGTCACCGTGGTGCAGAACGCCGGCCCCTATTTCGCGCAGACCAGCGGGATGGCGGAGACGGTGATGGTGGCCCTGTTCAGCCTGCCCATGGTCGTGCTGTTCGCCACCGGCGCCATGATCTGGTCCACCGCCGGGGCCGGTTTCTTCCTCTCCATCCTCCTGGCCCGGCTGTGGCTGCGCCTGGCCCGCACCCCGGCGTCACACCCCGGGGGCGTCCACCCGCGCGCGGGCTGAGCACCGGCCCGCCGGCACATCATACGGTTTCCGCCTGAAGGCTTTAACCGTATGCCCCTTTCAATGAAGGCCTGCGGCCTTCATCTGTCGGGTTCGACGGCTTCCAACCGATCCTACGGATCTGCCGGAAGCCACATCACTCCGCCAGCCGCACCAGCCCCTCGGCCAGCACGCGCGCGCCGGTGGCGAGGTCGGCGGGGGCGGCGGATTCGGCGGGATGGTGGCTGACGCCGCCGGCGCAGGGCACGAACAGCATGCCCGTGGGCGCCATGGCCGCGAGGTAACCGGCGTCGTGCCCGGCACCCGAGGGCAGGTCGCGGAAGGGCACGCCGCAGCGGACGGCGGCATCGCGCAGCACCCGCAGCACCGGATCGGCGAAGACCACGGGAGCGGACGCGGAGGTTTGCGTCACCGTCACCGCGCAGCCCCCGGCGGCACTGCCGGCGAGCGGGGCCACCCGGTCGCCCAGGTCGGTCAGCCGGGCCGCGTCGGGGTGGCGCAGGTCGATGGTGAAGAACACCCGCGCCGGCACCGTGTTGGGCGAGCCCGGCTCCACCTCGAACCGGCCGATGGTGAAACGGGTGACGTCCGCCTCGTCCTCCAGCGCCCGGCGCAATTCGGCGACGATGGCGTGGGCCGCCATGAAGGCGTCGCGGCGGCGGGCCCGCGGCGTGGTTCCCGCGTGCGCCGCCTCCCCCGTCACCTCGACCGCGAACCAGCGGCAGCCCTGGATGCCGGTGACGATGCCCAGCGGCAGCCCCTCCTCCTCCAGCACCGGCCCCTGTTCGATGTGGGCTTCCACATAGGCGTGCACCGCCGCATCGGCGGGGCGGATCGCCATCTCCGGCTCCCCGGCGAGGACGGCGGCCAGCGCCTCGCGCGCCGTCATGCCGTCACGATCGACGGCGGCCAGCGCGGTTTCCAGCGCCAATGCACCGGTGAACACGGCGGAACCCATGCAGCCGGGCTGGAAACGCGCGCCCTCCTCGTTGGTCCAGGCGACCAGTTCCACGGGGCGGCGCGTCGATATCCCCGCGTCGTTCATGGCGTGCAGCGCCTCCAGCCCGGCGATCACGCCGTAGGCGCCATCGAAGCGCCCGCCCATGGGCTGGGTGTCGAGGTGGGACCCGGTGAGCACCGGGGCAGCGTCCGGATCGCGCCCGGCGCGGCGGACGAACAGGTTGCCGATGGGATCGGTGGCGACCGCGAAGCCGAGGTCCCGCGCCCACCCCGCGACCAGGGAGCGGGCCTGCGCGTCCTGCATCGACAGGGCCGGCCGGTCCACCCCGCCGTCGGGGCGGGCGCCGACGGCGGCCAGCGCCATCAGCCGCCCCCACAGGCGCCCCTCGTCGACCGCCGCCGCCGCGCCCTGTTCCGTATGCCCGTCCGCCATCAGATCCTCCCGTTCCGCGTCCTCCCCTTATCCTACCCCGCCGCGCGGGGGGCCGTCCCGCATCACCCGTGGTCGGGGAACCAGCCGCTGCGGGCCGCCACCACCGCCACCTGGGTGCGGTTGCGCACCCCCAGCTTCTGCATGATGGCCCGCACATGCACCTTCACGGTGCCCTCCAGAACGCCCAGTTCGCGGGCGATCTCCTTGTTGGAGTGGCCGGCCAGCAGAAGCTGGAAGACGTCGCGCTGGCGGTCGGTCAGCCGTTCCGCCGGTCCGCCGCCGCCGCGGGCCGCGCCCGGCGCCACCGTGCCGCCGAGCACGGCGCGCGGCAGCGGCAGGAACGTCTCGCCCGTCAGGGCCAGCGAGATCGCGTGCTCCAGCACCTGCGTCGAACTGGTCTTCAGGATGTAGCCGCGCGCGCCAAGGCGCACGCTTTCCACGATGTCGCCCACCTCGTCGGAGGCGGAGATCACCAGCAGCGGGGTGTCCCCCAGCGCCTCCACCATGCGCCGCACCCCTTCCCGGCCGCTGCGGTCCGCCAGGTTGAAGTCGAACAGCACCAGCGTCAGGCCGGGCGTCCCGGTGACGACGGCCAGCGCCTCGGCCAGGGTGCCGGCCTCGATCACCGAAGCCCCGGGCCGGATCTCACGGACCGAAAGCGCAAAACCGTGGCGGACCAGCGGATGACCGTCCACCACCAGGAACGTCTGCCCCTGCCCGCCGTGGACCCGGTCGCGTTCCGCCGGACGAACCCGTATTTCCATCGTGTCGTCGCCTTCCTTGTGCCGCACCCGCAGCGGCCGCGTGCAGACCGCCGCCCCGGTTCCGTCGCCGTCCGGCGCCGAACCGTCGTTGCGTCGTTCACTGTCGACATTCACATCCATCGACGATCGCCTACACTATCGTTTGAGGTATCCGCCAAGATCGAACGGCGAAGTTCCTTGCAGAGCGTGTGCGCGCTCTCGTATAAATCACCATCCTCATGAAGGTAAAGCACGCTTTCCTCTGAACGTCCACTTGCTTTTAATAACTTTTTAAGTATCGTGTTGGGCGCGCCTTTCACTCGGTACCATCGCTCCAAGCGACAATCGACAACGAACCGGAGGAGCAACGATGCCCACCCCCTGGGATACGATGCTGGTGGATCACGACCGTCTGTTCTCGGCGGCGCTCGGCGCGCTGATCGCCAACGGCCCCTTCAGCATCGGCCATTACGCCGCGACGGCCGACGAGGCGCTGGCCGCCATCGCGGCCGGCGCCGCGCCGGACCTGATCGTGCTGGCAGCACCGGCGGCCGCGGGCGACGAGCCGGCGGGGCTGCGACGCCTGCGCGCGGCCTGCGACGCGCGCATCGCCGTGCTGGCCGACACCCTGTCCGACCGCCCGCTGAGCCGCGCGCTCGAGGCCGGCGCGGACGCCTATCTGGACAAGGCGATGTCCAGCGAATCCCTGTTGCGGGCGTTGCAGCTCGTCATGCTGGGCGAGGTGGTGTACCCGACGCACGTGGCCAGCCTGCTGATGGCCACCACCAACGAGCGTCCGGTCGCGCCCGTGCTTCCCGCCCTGTCCGGCAACGAGCTGTCCCGGCGCGAGGTGCAGATCCTGCGCTGCCTGCTGGCCGGACAGTCCAACAAAGCCATCGCCCGCCATCTGCACATCACCGAATCAACGGTGAAGATGCACTTCAAGAACGTGATGCGGAAGATCAACGCCCAGAACCGCACCCAGGCGGCGGTATGGGCCATCCAGAACGGCCTGTCCCCTCTGATGAGCGCCTGATCTCACGACCGCACGGGGTCGTTCAGCTCGTCGAAGGCGGCCTCCGGCGGGCCGCCGTCCTGCGCCACGTCGATGATCCGCTCGTGGGTGCGCAGGCTGCCGAGGATGGTGTCGCTGGGGCCGTTGAGGTCGACGTCGAGGGTCACCGCGGTGAAGCCCTGCGGGTCCTCGCGCCGGCCGGCGGCCCGCGCCGGAGCGACCGACCGCACGACGCCGAGCATGGCATCCTCGAACGCCGCGTCGCTGCTGCCCCGGTAGGTGTAGGTCACCCGCATCGCCCCCTCCGCCCTTGCTGACACCGTCCCGGTGGAACACCGGAGCCGCCGGGGCGGTTCCGCGGCGGGCCTCAGGGCCGGTGCATGCGCGACAGCCGGTCGGCCAGCCGGATCGGCTCCGGCAGCCGCCATTTGGGGGTGACCCGCAGCACCAGCTCCACGGCGGTCTGCAACCCCACGCGGTGGCCGACCGACACGAACAGCGGGTTGGTGCCGTCGCGGGTGCGCAAGGCCACCCCCACCATCTCCTTGCGGTGGTACATGGGCGAGGAGGAGCCGCGCGCGAGCCCCGGCGGGTCGAAGCGCCCCACCAGGCGCGACTTGGCGACCCCCACCGTCGGCAGCCCGGTGACGACGCCGAGATGGCAGGCCAGCCCGAAACGGCGCGGGTGCGCCATCCCCTGCCCGTCGACCAGGACCAGGTCGGGCGGCTCCGGCAGCATGGCGAGCGCGGCCGCCATGGCCGGCACCTCGCGGAAGGACAGCAGGCCGGTGACGTAGGGGAAGCTGGTGGGCCGCGCCAGCAGAACCGAGCGGGTCAGCTCCAGCGTTGCCGGATCGACCTCCGCCACCGCCGCCCAGGTCAGCCGGTCGGCCTCGCTGTAGTGGGCGTCCACCGCCGCCAGGCGGCGCAGCGGTCCGACATCGTCGCGGGCGACGACCCGGGTGCGCAGGCGCTCCTGCACGGCCCGCGCCTCGGCCTCCGTGGTCGGCCAGCCCGCCGCGGTGCCGTCGTCATCGTCGGGATGGTCGCCGGGGAACCCGTCCATGGCCGCGGGCCCTCCGCCCTATTCCTCCACCGGGTGGCAGGGACGGCTGGCGGTGGGCCAGGGCTCCCCCAGGTCCTCGACCAGGCAGGTCCAGGACGGGCCGCACAGGCGGATGCAGCCGCCGCCGGCGAAGTGCAGCAGCACGTCGCCGTCCTCCGTGCCGAGGCTGAGCAGTTCGAGGATCTGCCGGCGGTCGCGCAGGTCGATGCCGCGGGTGCGCACCCGCTCCACCCCGTCGAAGCGCACGCCGCAATGGACGCGCTCGTAGGGGAACAGGTCGTCGTCCTCGGCCGTGGGGCCGTCGTCGGCGCGCGGCGCGTCGGCCGTTTCCCATCGGAAGCGGTTGACCACGAGCACGAAGCGCTTGTCGCCGGGGACGTAGCCCATCTCGCCGATCGGCACGATGGCGTCCTGCAGGCAGGCGGAGACCACCCGCAGGTCGTCCTCGTCCTCGGCGCGCAGGCGGATCGGCTTGCTCATGGCCCCTCCCTTCCTAGTCGTCGCCGCCCTCGCCGCCGATCCGCTCGATGTCGGCGCCGCAGGCGGCCAGCTTCTCCTCCAGGCGCTCGTAGCCGCGGTCCAGATGGTAGACGCGGTTGACCGTCGTCTCCCCCCTGGCTGCCAGCCCGGCCAGCACCAGCGACACCGAAGCGCGCAGGTCGGTGGCCATGACCGGCGCGCCGGTCAGCCGATCCACCCCCCGCACCAGCGCCGAGGCGCCGTGCACGGTGATACGCGCGCCCATGCGCATCAGTTCCGGCGCGTGCATGAAACGGTTCTCGAAGATGGTCTCGGTGATCATGCCGGCACCCTGCGCGGTGCACAGCAGCGCCATCATCTGCGCCTGGAGGTCGGTGGGGAAGCCGGGGTACGGCTCCGTCATCACGTCGACGCCCGCCAGCGTGCCGTTGGCGCGCGAGACGCGGATGCCGCCCTCGATCTCGGTGAAGGCGACGCCGGCCTGGGCCAGCACGGTGGCGGCCGACGCGATGAGGTCCAGGCGGGTGTTGAGGATGTCCAGCTCGCCGCCGGTGATGGCCGCGGCCATGGCGTAGGTGCCCGTCTCGATGCGGTCGGGCACGATGGAGTGGGTGGCGCCGTGCAGCCGCTCCACGCCGCGGATGCGCAGCGTGTCGCTGCCGATGCCGGTGATGTCGGCGCCCATGGCCACCAGGCAGTGGGCGAGGTCGCTCACCTCCGGCTCGCGCGCGGCGTTGACCAGCACCGTCTCGCCGCGGGCCAGGGTGGCGGCCATCAACAGGTTCTCGGTGGCGCCGACGGACACCTTGGGGAACACGATCTCCGCCCCGCGCAGACCGCCGGGGGCGCGGGCGATCATGTAGCCGCCCTCCAGCTCGATTGCCGCACCCATGGCCTGCAGACCCTTGATGTGCAGGTCGACCGGGCGCGCGCCGATGGCGCAGCCACCGGGCAGCGACACCTTCGCCTCGCCGAAGCGCGCCACCAGCGGCCCCAGCACCAGCACCGAGGCGCGCATCTTGCGCACCAGGTCGTAGGGCGCGGTGGTGTTGGTCACGCCGCGCGCCGTCAGCTCCACCGTGCGCCCGGCGCACGCGCCGCCGGCCCCGTCCAGGTGGATCGCCACCCCGTGCTGCAGCAGCAGGTTGCACAGGGTGTTGATGTCCGCAAGGATCGGCAGGTTCCTCAGGACCAGCGTCTCGTCGGTGAGCAGGCAGGCGGTCATCAGCGGCAGGGCGGCATTCTTGGCGCCGCCGACGGCGATGGACCCGCTCAGGGGTCGGCCGCCGCGGATGCGGATCTTGTCCATGGGAAACCCGGTGTCGTGCGGAAAACGTCGGTGAAGGGAAGCGGCGTCAGAGGCGCGGCAGCGTCACGCCCTGCTGGCGCATGTACTTGCCGGCCTTGTCGGCGTAGGAGACCTCACAGGGGCTGTCGCCCTTGAGGAAGAGGAACTGGCACAGCCCCTCGTTGGCGTAGACCCTGGCGGGCAGCGGCGTGGTGTTGGAGATTTCCAGCGTGACGTGGCCTTCCCACTCCGGCTCCAGCGGCGTCACGTTGACGATCAGGCCGCAGCGGGCGTAGGTCGACTTGCCCAGGCAGATCACCAGCACGTCGCGGGGCACCCGGAAATACTCCACCGTGCGGGCCAGCGCGAAGCTGTTGGGGGGGATGATGCAGACGTCGGTCTTGCGATCGACGAAGCTGTTGCCGGAGAAGTTCTTGGGATCGACGATGGCGTTGTCGACATTGGTGAAGATCTTGAACTCGTCGGCGACCCGCGCGTCGTACCCGTAGGAGGACAGCCCGTAGGAGATCACGCCCTCGCGCTCCTGGCGGTCGACGAAGGGCTCGATCATGCCCCTGGTCTCGGCCATTTCGCGGATCCACGCGTCCGGCATGATGCCCATCGCCACCAACTCCCCAGATCGAAAGAACAGGTCCGAACCGGGTTTGTAGCCGAGCGCAACGGGTGGCTCAAGCACGGCGACTCCGCGCCCGCGAATTGACGCGGATGCGGGACAGGCTCATCTTGCGGGGATGACGTCCTGGCGCGCGACATGGAGGGCGGCGGCATGACCACAACGGATCCCGTTCTCGTCCGCCTGCGCACGGCGCTCGACGCGTTGTACGGCGAGCGGCTGGAGCGAGTCGTCCTGTTCGGTTCACGCGCCCGCGGTGACGCGCGGCCGGACTCCGACTACGACGTCGCGGTGTTCGTGCGGGGAATGGCGGACCGCTGGGCGGAGGTCGATCGACTGAGCGACATCACGACCGAGATCCTCTATGACACCGGGGCATTCATACACGCCATGCCCTTCCGCGCCGGCGCCCAACGGGACCGCACGCCGCTGATGCACGAAGTGCGACGGGAGGGGCGCGATCTGTGAAGGAGGAAGCTGCCGCGTTTCTCGGCAAGGCTCCGCGCTGCCTCGGCTTCGCCCGCCGAAACCTTAACGTCGGGCTGACGAACGACGCCGGGCGCAACGCCTATCTCGCAGCGTTCCACGCTGCTCAGGCCATTATCGTGGAACGCACCGGGAAAGTGGCAAAGACCCACAGCGGCGTTCACTCGGAATTCGCGCGGCTGACCGGAAGCGAACCGGCTGTCGGGCCGGAGATCCGTAAGTTCCTTGCACAAGCCTACGATTTGAAAGCGCTGGCTGACTACGAAACCGGGCCGGACTCCGACGTTCCACCGCAACGCGCCAGCGAAGCGATCACAAGGGCGGAGCAGTTCGTCGCGTGCATTGCCTCATTGCTCGACGACTGCGGCTCCACCTGACGTCTAGGGCTGAGGACCACCCTCACCGTCCCCCTCATCCTCCCCCTTCTCGCGCGCCCGCGCCTGCTCCTTGCGCTTCTTCAGGTTCTCGCGCAGGCGCGCGGCCAGACGGTCCTGCTTGTCGGCGGGCTTGGGTCCGGGGCGCGGGGTGGTCTCGCTGCTCATGCGGCGCTCGCGGTCAGGGAGGGGGCGGCGGGGGCGGTGTCCCAGCGGTCCTGCCATGCCTGGACCATCAGGACGCTCCACAGCAGGTACTGCCAGTTGCGCCGGCCCGACAGATGCTCGGCCCAGCGGGCGCGGATGGGGGCCGGGTCGAACAGGCCGTCGTCGCGCAGGCGGCGCTCGTCCAGCAGGGCTTCGGCCCAGTCGCGCAAGGGGCCGCGCAGCCATGAATCGATGGGCACGCCGAAGCCCATCTTGGGGCGCTCCACCAGGTCGCGCGGCACGTGCCGGTCGAGCACGCGGCGCAGCAGCCACTTGCCCCGGCCATCGCGGATCTTCTGGTGCATCGGCAGGCGCCAGGCGAACTCCACCACCCGGTGGTCGAGCAGGGGCACGCGCGCCTCCAGCGCCACCGCCATGCTGGCGCGGTCCACCTTGGCCAGGATGTCGTCGGGCAGATAGGTGGCGGTGTCCAGATACTGCATGCGCTCGACGAAGTCGGGGACGCGGGCGGCCACGCCGTCGTCCCACAGCAGGCCGCGCGGCTCGCGCGCGCCGATGACCAGGGCGTCCGGCGCCTCCCAATGGGTGATCAGCCCGCGGTAGAGGGCGTCCGGCCCGCCGGCCGCCAGCACGCCGGCCAGCTTGTGCAGCTTGTCGCCGGGCAGGCGCGGCCGCAGCCGGGCGGGCACCGGGGCGAACAGGGCGTCCCATCCCGCCGGCGGCAGCGCGCGGATCGCCGCCGCCCCCGCCGCCCGCAGGCCGGCCGGCAGCGGCCCCAGGCGCCGCCACAGGCCGGCGCCCCAGAAATAGCGGTTGTAGCCGGCGAACAGCTCGTCGCCGCCGTCGCCGGACAGGGCGACGGTGACCGAGCGCCGCGTCAGCTCCGACACCAGCAGCGTGGGGATCTGCGAGCTGTCGGCGAACGGCTCGTCGTACCAGTCGGCCAGCCGGGGAATGACGTCCAGGGCGTGGCGCGGCTCGACGCGCAATTCGGTGTGGTCGGTGCCGAGATGGTCGGCGACGGCGCGGGCGGCGGCGGCCTCGTCGAAGCCGGCTTCGGCGAAACCGATGGTGAAGGTGCGCACCGGCCGGTCGGACTGCGCCTGCATCAGCGCCACCACGGTGGAGGAATCGATGCCGCCGGACAGGAAGGCGCCCAGCGGCACGTCGGCCACCATCTGCCGCCCCACGGCGTCCATCAGCAGGGCTTCCAGACGCTCCGCCGCCTCCGCGTCGGACAGGTCGAGGCGCCCGGCGATGCCGTCGCGCACCGCGGCCGACAGGTCCCAGTAGGTCTCGCTCTCCGGCTCGGCGCCGGGGCGCACGGTGAGGATCGTGCCGGGCTCCAGCTTGCGCACACCCCGGTAGATGCTGTGGGGTGCGGGCACGTAGTTGTGGCGCATGTACGCGGCCAGCGCGTCGCGGTCGACGGCGGCGCGGAAGGCGGGGTGGGCGCGCAGGGCCTTGGACTGGGAGCCGAACAGCAGCGTCCCGCCGAAGCGCCCCCAGTAGAGCGGCTTCACCCCGATCTGGTCGCGCACCAGATAGAGGGTCTGTGCCGCGCGATCCCACAGGGCCAGCGCGAAGATGCCGACCAGCCGGCGCGCCGTCGCGGCGACGCCGCGGGCGGCCACCATCTCCACCAGCACCTCGGTGTCGGACTGGCCGCGGAAGACGTGGCCGGCCGCCTCCAGCTCCGCCCGCAGGTCGCGGTAATTGTAGATCTCGCCGTTGTAGGCGATGACCCAGCGCCCGTCGGCCGACGCCATGGGCTGGCGGCCCAGCGGCGACAGGTCGACGATGGCCAGCCGCCGGTGGCCCAGAGCCACACCGGCGGCGGCATCGACCCATTCCCCGTCTCCGTCGGGGCCGCGGTGGCGGATGGTGTCGTTCATCCGCCCCAGCGCGTCCTGCATGGCCGCGGGGTCACGGTCGCCGTCGCTCGTCAGGAAGCCGCAGAAACCGCACATGGCCGGGCCTGTCCGCCGTCGTGGATTGAGCCGGAGGGGAAGATCAGTGGTCGGAGCGGTGCAGGATGCTGTCGCGCAGGCCGGTGTCGTACCCCATGCCGGCCGCCGTCAGCCGCACCCCGCCGGACTGCGGCGATCCGGCGATGACGCCCTTGCGCTCCAGCGCCTTCCACACCGCGGGGTTGGACAGGCCGGTGGCGTCGGCCGACGACACCACCGCGTCGCCGAGGTGGAAATGGTTGCCATGGGCATGCGGCAGGCGGGTGACCAGGAACGCCCCCTCCTCCCCCTCGGCCGGACGGTTCTCCAGCCGCGCCACCTCTTGCAGCAGCGTCAGCGTCTTGAGCTGAAGGGCGTTGAGGCCGAGCGGGTTCTTCTTCGGTGCCATGACGTCGCTTCGATCGGTCGTTTCGGGAAGCCAGTAGATCGACAGCCCGCCGCGCAAGTCAAGCCGCGGCGCATGCGGTCCCGCCGCCGCCGGCCACTGCGGGCTGGCGTTGGCGGACCGCCCGGGGCATAAGACGCCCATCCGCACGCCGGCGCCGACGCCCCGCCGCCGGCGCCGTTCCCGCCGATGAGTTTCCGCCCGTGACCGAGCGCGCCCGGCCCAAGCTGCTCTACCTCGTCACCGAGGACTGGTATTTCTGGTCGCACCGCCTGCCCATGGCGCGGGCGGCCCGCGACGCCGGTTTCGACGTGGCGGTGGCGACCCGCGTCGACGCCCACGGCCCCCGGATCGAGGGCGAGGGATTCCGCCTGCTGCCGCTCCCCTGGCGCCGGCGCTCCGTGAACCCCGCGGGGGCGCTGGCCGACGTGGCGGCCATCGCGCGCCTCTACCGGCGCGAACGGCCCGACATCGTCCACCACGTGTCGCTGAAGCCCGTCGTTCTGGGCGGCCTGGCCGCCGCCGCCGCCGGCGTGCCCGCCGTGGTCAACGCCCTGACCGGCCTCGGCTCCGCCTTCGGGCGGGGCAGCGTGAAGGCGCGCCTGGCCGGTGCTGCGGCGCGGCCGCTGCTGGGCGCCGTGCTGCGGCGGCGCAACAGCGTCACCGTCCTCCAGAACGGCGACGACCGCGACCATCTCGTGGCCACCGGGCTGGCCGTGGCGGAGCGGTGCCGGGTGATTCGCGGCTCCGGCATCGACACCGTCCGCTACGCGGTGCTGCCCGAACCGCCGGAGCCGCCGGTGACCGTCGGCTTCGTCGGGCGGCTGCTGGCCGACAAGGGCGTGCGCCCGCTGGTGGAGGCGCAGCAACACCTGCGCGCCGAGGGGCTGGACGTGGCGCTGATCCTGGCCGGCACGCCCGACCCCGAGAACCCCACCGCGATCCGCCCCGACGAGGTGGAGCGCTGGCGCGCCCTGCCCGGCGTCGAGCTGGCCGGCCACGTGGAGGACGTGCGCACCGTCTGGGCGCGCAGCCACATCGCCGCCCTGCCGTCCCGCCGCGAGGGCCTGCCCAAGAGCCTGCTGGAGGCCGCCGCCTGCGGCCGCGCCATCGTCGCCACCGACGTGCCCGGCTGCCGCGAGGTGGCGCACGCGGGGGAGAACGCGCTGCTCGTCCCGCCCGACGACGCCGCGGCCCTGGCCGGCGCCATCGCCACCCTGGCCCGCGATCCCGACCTGCGCCGGCGCTTCGCCGCGGCCGGGCGGCGCCTGGTGGAATCCGACATGGCGGCGGAGCGGGTGGGGGCGCGGACGCTCGACCTCTACCGCAGCCTGCTGGCCGCCGCCCGCGGCGCCCCGGCCGGCGCGCCGGAGCCGACGGCGCCATGACCGCGCAGATCCTGCTGCCCTTCGTCACCCTGGCCGGGTCGCTGGCCCTGTCGTGGCTGCTGGTCGGCCGGGTGCTGGTGTGGCTGCGCCGGCGCGCCATCCTCGACCACCCCAACGACCGCTCCAGCCATTCCGTGCCGACGCCACGGGGCGGCGGCTGGGGCGTGGTGCTGACGGTGCTGCCGGTGTGGGCGGCGATCGCGCTCGCCCACGGGACGGCGGCGACGGTGCTGCCGCTGCTCGGCGCGGCGGCGGCGCTGGTCGCCGTGTCGTGGGCCGACGACCGCCGCGGCCTGGGGCCGGCGCCGCGGTTCCTGGTGCAGATGGCGGCGGTGGCGGCCGGCCTGGCGGTCCTGCCGCCCGACGGCCTCGTGCTGCAGGGGCTCGTGCCGTGGTGGCTGGACCGCGTGCTGGCCGGCTTCGCCTGGCTGTGGTTCGTCAACCTCTTCAACTTCATGGACGGCATCGACGGGCTGGCGGGGACGGAAGCGGCCACCGTCGGCATCGGCCTGGCGCTGGTCGCCACCCTCGCCGGGGCGGCCCCCGACCTGACGCTCCACGGCCTTGCCGTGGCCGGGGCGGCGCTGGGATTCCTTGCCTGGAACTGGCATCCCGCGCGCGTCTTCATGGGCGACGTCGGCAGCGTGCCCCTGGGGTACCTGCTGGGCTGGCTGCTGCTGGCCGCGGCGGCGGCGGGGGCGTGGGAGGCGGCGCTGCTGCTGCCGCTCTACTTCCTGGCCGACGCCACGATCACACTGCTGCGCCGCGCCGCCGCCGGCAAGAAGGTGTGGCAGGCTCACCGGGAGCATTTCTACCAGAAGGCCACGCAGCGCGGGCGCAGCCACGACCGGGTGGTGCTGGCGGTGCTGGCCGCCAACGCGGCGCTGATCGCCCTGGCCGTGGCGTCGCTGAGCGCCGGCTGGCCCGCCGTGCCCGCCGGCCTGCTGGTGGTCGCCGGCCTGCTGGCGCACCTGGCACGCCCGGCGGCGGCCTGAGCATGGGGGGAACGGCGCGATGAAGATCCTCGTCACCGGCGCCACCGGCTTCGTCGGCCGCACCCTGGTGCCGCTGCTGGCGGAGCGCGGGCACGAGGTGCGCGCCGCCGTGCGGCGGCCCGACGCCACCGTCCCCGGCGCCGCCACGGCGGCGGTGGGGGAGATCGGGCCGGACACCGATTGGGCGGCGGCCCTGCGCGGCGCCGAGGCGGTCGTCCACCTGGCGGCACGGGTGCACGTGATGCGCGACCGGGCGAAGGACCCGCTAGCGGCGTTCCGGCAGGTCAACACCGAGGGCACCCGCCGCCTGGCCGAGGCGGCCGCGGCCGCGGGGGTGCGGCGGTTCGTGCTGGTCAGCTCGATCAAGGCGGTGACCGACGAGAGCCGCCCGGCCCCGGTGGCCGAGCGGGACACGCCGCGCCCCGGTTCGCCCTACGGCATCTCCAAGCTGGAGGCGGAGCAGGCGCTGGCCGCCGTGGGCTCGCGCACGGGGATGGAGACGGTGGTGCTGCGCCCGCCCCTGGTCTACGGGCCGGGGGTCGGCGGCAACTTCCGCACCCTGATGGAGTTGATCCGCCGCCGCGTGCCGCTGCCGGTGGGCAAGGTGGAGAACCGCCGCAGCCTGCTGTTCGTGGAGAACCTGGCCGACGCGATCGCCCTGGCGCTGGTGCACCCGGACGCCGCCGGCCACGCCTTCCTGCTGCACGACAGCTTCCCCATGTCGACGCCCGACCTGGTGCGCGGGCTGGCGCGGGAGATGGGGGTGAAGCCGCGCCTGATCGCGGTGTCGCCCGACCTGCTGCGGCTGGGCGCCCGCCTGGCCGGCAAGCGCGCCGCCTATGACCGGGTGGCCGGCTCGCTGGTGGTCGAGGACCACCTGATCCACCGCACCCTGCTGTGGCGACCGCCGCGCAACACCGCCTACGGCTTGCGCGCCACCGCCGAATGGTTCAAATCTTGCCGCGGCTGAGCCCCGGCCGGTACCGCTTTTGCCAGGTTGTCCCATGATGCGCATCCCGTCCCCGCGGGCGTTCGTCGTCTACGCCCACGATCTGCTGATGACGGGCGTGGCCTTCGTCGTCGCGCTGTATTTGCGGGTCGGCGGCCTCGCCTTCACCGACTATGCCGAGGCGCTGGCCCTGGGGGCACCGCTGATGATGGTGGTGTCGGCGGTGGTGTTCCGCCTGTTCGGCCTGTACCGCGGCATCTGGCGCTACGCCTCCATGCCCGATCTGGTGCAGTTGCTGCGCGCGGTGTCGGCGGCGGTGCTGATCTTCGTGCTGGCCATGTTCCTGCTGACGCGCCTGCAGGACCTGCCGCGCTCGGTGCCGCTGATCCTGTGGTTCGTCCAGCTCGTCCTGCTGGGGGGCCCGCGCTTCGCCTATCGTCTGCTGAAGGACCGCCGCCTGGGGCTGAGCGACGAGATCGGCGGCGTGCCGCAGATCCCGGTTCTGCTGCTGGGGGTGGGCGACGCGGCGGAGCTGTTCATCCGCTCCCAGGGCGGCGGCGGGCACGCCCCCTACCGGGTGGTCGGCCTGATCGACGACAAGAACCGGCGCGTCGGCCAGTCCGTGCGCGGCGTGCCGGTGCTAGGCGGCTCCGACGACCTGGCGGACATCGTGGCCGCCCTCGACCGCCGCGGCTGCCGGCCGCAGCGCCTGATCCTGACCAAGGAACAGGGGGAGATCCGCGGGGCGCCGGTGCGCGACCTGCTGGACCGCGCCGGTTCCCTGGGCCTCACCCTGTCGCGCCTGCCCAGCCTGACCGAGTTCAAGTCGGCCCTGGACGAGGGCAAGGTGGAGGTGCGCCCGATCGCCCTGGAGGACCTGCTGGGGCGTCCGCAGGCGGTGCTGGACCGCGGCGCCATCGCCGGGCTGATCGCCGGCCGGCGGGTCATCGTCACCGGTGCCGGCGGCACCATCGGCAGCGAGCTGGTGCGCCAGATCGCCGCCCTGGAACCGGACACTCTGGTTCTGGTCGATTGCGGGGAGTTCAACCTCTACACCATCGACCAGGAGATCCGCGAGCAGCACCCCGGACTGGCCCTGCACACGGTGCTGGCCGACGTGCGCGACCGCGAGCGCATCGCCCGCCTGTTCCAGGAGCACCGGCCCGCGCTGGCCTTCCACGCCGCCGCGCTGAAGCATGTGCCGCTGGTCGAGGCGAACCCGGCGGAAGGGGCGCTGACCAACGTGGTGGGCACCCGCAACGTCGCCGACGCGGCGCGCGCCGCCGGTTGCCTGGCCATGGTCTTCGTGTCCACCGACAAGGCGATCCGCCCCACCTCCGCCATGGGCGCCACCAAGCGCTTTGCCGAGAGCTATTGCCAGGCGCTGGACGTGCTGCCGCCGCCCGACCCGTCGCAGACGCCGACCCGCTTCATGACCGTGCGCTTCGGCAACGTGCTGGGCTCATCCGGTTCGGTGGTGCCGCTGTTCCGGCGTCAGCTCGCCCGTGGCGGGCCGCTGACCGTGACGCACCCGGAGATGCGGCGTTATTTCATGACCGTGCGCGAGGCGGTGGAACTGGTGCTCCAGGCATCCGCCCACGGCGTCACCCACCCCGACGGGCGTGGCAAGGTGCTGGTGCTGGACATGGGCGAACCGGTGAAGATCGTCGATCTGGCGCGCCAGATGATCCGCCTGGCCGGCCTGCGCCCCGACCAGGACATCGCCATTGCGTTCACCGGCCTGCGCCCCGGCGAAAAGCTGTTCGAGGAGATCCTGTCCGCCGCCGAGGCACCGACCCGCACCGAGGCGGACGGCGTGTTCCTGGCGTCGCCGCGGGTCATCGACTACGCCCTGGTCAACCGCGCGCTGGGCGAGCTGGAATCCGCCGCCCGCGCCGGCGACACCCGGCGTGTCCTGACCATCCTGGCGAACATCGTGCCCGATTACGGGGCCGAAGCGGGCAATGCGCGGGCCGATGCCCAGGCATGACGCACGCCTGCATTTTTTCCGTCCATGGGGCTTGCACCGGCCGGAACCCTGTGGCATATACCCGCCCACCCCACGACGGGGCTGCCGTAGCTCAGTGGTAGAGCACTCCCTTGGTAAGGGAGAGGTCGAGAGTTCAATCCTCTCCGGCAGCACCATCAAAAACAGTGGGTTTGCGGCTGAGGCCGGCAACGCGACTTCCCGAGTTTCGACCGTTATCCGACCGATACGCCGGTTATCCACGGGATTTCCGGCCGTTTTCGCATGTGCGTGCTTCAACGTCCGTTGGCGCTATCCAGGAGCGGCCCCGACTTGACGCGCCCTTCCCTCCCCGTCCCGAAGCGGCGGGCTGGCGGCGGGCCGGGCAGTGAGTTGGGTTGCTCAGGGCGGAAGCTGTCACGCCGCCCACGCCTCCCATGCCTGGACGCGCTGCCGGAGCAGATCGACGTAGCCGACCAGCGCATCGCGTCCGGCCGGTGCGACGCACGCGACGACGCCCTCGGTGTTGGGCGGCACGAAGACGGCATCCGGGTCAGCAATCGGCACCAACAGCTCCGCCGGCGGTTGAACGCGCACCGGGACCGGCACCTTGACTTCGACGGGCCCGGCACCGGCGCAGCCGGCCAGCAGGGCGCACAGGATCAGCGCGCGTACCATCGGTTCAGCTCCTCGACGGATTGCAAGTCGAGCTTGGCCCGCGGCTTCAGCGCGGCGACGACGCGCGCATCAGCCTGCACCGGCATGGGGCAGGATTTCGGTAAGCGTTGCCATTGTCTGGCTCTCCTGTAGCGAGGATTACTTCTTGAGCTTGGCGACGGCCGCGCTCCACCCAGGGGCGACGGGCACCGTCGGCTGGCGGGTGGTGTCTGTGACGATGGCCTCGTCCCGAGCCGCGGCGGCGCCAGTGGCCATGTTGCGGGCGACCTGCATGTCGCCCTGGCAGCCACGAACTGCACGAGGCTGCTCTTCATGTTCGGAGCGCGCAGGGTATCGCAGGCCGGCGGTCAGCATGGCGAAGCCGGCATTGGCGCAGGCCTCGACCACCGCAACGGCGTCGGCCGGAGTGTCCGCCTCGGGGGCGGGCGCCGGCTAAGCGCGGGCTCCCCACACGCGCGATTTCGCAAGCGCCACGATCCGCTCGGGCGCTTGGGCGTAGGCCCGGAACCGGGAAAAGGCGAGCGGCTCAGCGGCATCGGCACCGTCGGGCTCGGCATCGTCCGCAACCCCCTGGGCGACGGCTTCGGCCGGACCGAGCCACGTCTCGGTGCGCATCATTTCGCGCACCTCCTCGGGGCTCTTGCCGCAGCGGTCGGAGTAGACCTGGGCGTAGACGTTGCCCATGACGTCGAGGGCGCCGGCGACCCGGCGGTGTTCCTCGGACGTTCCCCAGGCCCGGGCAGACGGATCGTGGATCATCAGCAGGGCGCCGGGGCGCATGGTGATGGTGTCCCCGGCCATGATGAAGAGGCTGGCGGCACTGGCGGCCCATCCCTCGACCACCATGTGCACCTTACCCTTGTGCGCCACGAAGGCGGAATGAAGCGCCGCCCCTTCGGTCGCAATGCCCCCGCCGCTGTTCACGCGCACGGTCACGTCGGTGTTGCGCCCGACCTGCGCCAGCGCGTTGATCAAGTCGGACTGCGAGAACACCTCGCCGTCCCACCAGGGGTCGCCCCCGACCGTCCCGGTCAGCAGGATTTCGGTGCCGTTGACGATCACAGCCATGTGTCGTTTCCTTGAAATTGGAGAGGCAAGGGCCTATCCTAAGTGGGCCTGTTGAGGACGGAAGGCCCGCCCGTCACGCCTCCTTCGGGAGGTACGATTAAGGAGCTTCGGTTCCCCAAGGGATCCGTAATGGGGCACGGCTCAGGCGCAAAAAGGCTCGCTTCGGCGGGCCTTTTTGCTGTCACACCTTCTTCAGATGACCGCCCGCGAGCAGGGTATCGAGGCGGGACTGGTTGATGGCGAACCCGGACACCACGAGGTAATTGCCCTTCCGATCGGGCGTGACGGCAACAGGCACCTGGATGGCGACGTCGTTCCCAGGCAGGCCCTTGACCCTCAGGACGAAATCCACCTTGTCGGGGTGGCGCGGGTGGTGCCCGACGTAGTGGGGCCGGCTGTGGCACTTCTTCAGGTTACCCTTGAGCAGGACGTATTCCTTCCGGTGCTTAGTCGCCAATTTATCATGGTCGGGCTTGGGCACGACCGCGTTGCCCGCCCGGAGCTTGATCCCGAGCAGATCGGCGAGCACCCCGACGTTCAGCGGGCCCACCTTGAAACCGCCGGTGATCCAGCGCCCATCGGGCCCACGCCGCTGCGCGGGATCGTAGGCCATCCACCGGTCAAAAGGGTCGGAGGCAGCCTCCACCTGCAGCGGCAACTCCTGACCGACATGGTCCTGCTTGGCAGGCCCAATCTTCAGAGCGCGCTCGCGCTCGGCGTCGGCCGCACGTTGCGCGTCGATCATCTCAACGTCGTCGCCGCGGTGGGCGACGGTGTTGCCTGCCTCAGATCTGACATTTTACCGCGAACCGTTCGTGCGGCCCGATCCCCCGCGGCCACGGGCGCCGGTGCGCATCGTCGGCGGTCCGGCCATGCTGCGCACGTTGGCGCCGATCGGCGCCGCCCGCGGCATGCAGCTCGGCCTGGTACATGTGTTCGTGCACACCCCGAAGGGGTAGGGTCTCTACATCGCGGCGGCGTTCGCGGAGGGGGCGGGCTTGTCGACCGGGTCGTGGCGCCGATCGTTGGCGCGGTTGGCACGATCCTGCTGAGCGGAGTGTGGCCCCCTGGTTTCCGAGACAATAAGTGTATCGCAAAAAACCGATTCGAAAAGTATAGTCGACGCGACCCGGCCTCCGCCATGCTATAATGGCAAGCATACATCGGAGGAAACCATGCATCTGTCCGACGTCCGCGACGCCGACCTGATTCAGGAAGGTCATGACAGGAGGCGTCTCGGTTCCTGCTTCTTCGGGATGGGGCGGACGAGGTGTTCTATACCGTTCTCGCTGACGGCACCCTGAGGGAGCGGGGCCGGTCCCGGATGAGCGACGAACTACGGCGCCTTTTTGCCGCCAGGGAAGCGGCCGCCGACTTGTGATGCGCGTGCCGCACCACGGCGTGGTGCGTGTCCTGTCCCAGCTTGGTTCGGTTGCCCGAGCGCAGAGCAACGCTCATCCGGCTCAGCGGCCCCTGAAGATCGTCCGGCACCTTCGGGTGCCACTGTTCGATCTTGGCCGGGCCGTACGGTATCCTGCGGGTTGTCCGATCCCCTCCCTCACACGAGGTCGATGTCGCCGACGGCGGGAAGATACAGCGCACCCACCGCCGGGCCATCTGCGCGCATGCTGTTGCCTGCCACGGCGAGCCGATCGGAACCATAGAGACGGGGCTCAACTCCGCCGCTGGCCGTACCGGCATCCCGGATTGCACCCCTCATGCGCTGCGGCATACGGCTGCGATGCGGATGGCCGGCAAAGGGGTCCCGCTGTGCCGGATCAGCGGCATCCTCGGGCATCCGGAGTCGCGGATAACCGAACTCTACGCCCACCACCACCCGGACCATCGCCCCCTGGTAAGGGAGAGATCGAGAGTTCAATCCTCTCCGGCAACACCATCCTTCCTCGCGGGCTTCGCCGGATCTTCTTCCGGCACCTTCCCCTGATCCATCATTCACGCAAGCGTCATCGCCGGGACCACTTCGGGCGTTTCTTTGTCGTGACCATGCGCCATCTGGTGCCGGTGTGTGTCGCAAATGCCGCGCCGGGAGTCCGATGAACCGGCGGGGCCCCGGACCGCACCCGATAAAACGATTAATGGTTGCGGATCGCCTTCCGAATCCTTATACCTCCCGTTGCCGACGATAAATGATTCGCATGCAGCGAATACACCTTGATGGCCACCCCGGACCTGCGCCGGGGTGGCCGTTTTCCATTCCGGAACCCTGTGGATCCGGGGGCGACCAAGCGGGGTTGCCGCCTCGCGGCGGGAGTGGCACAACGGATATCGTTCGTACACCCAACAGGAATGCGCCCATGACCGGGGACACCGCAGGACACGTCGGCATCGTCGCCTGTTCCGCCGAAGGGGCGGCGTTGTGCTATCGCACGGTGTGTGCGGAAGGCGCGGCGCTGCTGGGCCCCCACGCGCATCCCGAGGTATCGCTGCACTCCCTGCCCCTGTCGGCGTACGTGGCGTGCCTGGACCGCGGCGACTGGCAGGGGGTGGCCGACCTGATGCTGGTCTCGGCGGACAAGCTGGCCGGTGCCGGGGCGGACTTCCTGATCTGCCCGGACAACACCATCCACCGGGCCCTGCCGCTCGTCCTGCACCGCTCCCCCCTGCCCTGGCTCCACATCGCGGAGGTCGTCGCGGCCGAGGCGGCGGCGCGCGGGTTCCGCCGGCTCGGCATCACCGGGACGCGCTGGCTGGTCGACGGCCCCGTCTACCCCGACGCGCTGGCGGCGTGCGGGCTGGAGTGCGTGCGTCCGGCCGAACACGAACGCGACGCCATCAACCGCATCATCATGGACGAACTGGTCTATGGCGTGTTCATGCCCGCAGCCGTCGCCCGCTTCCGGGAGATCATCGGCCGGATGAAGGAGGCGGGCTGCGACGCCGTCGTGCTGGGCTGCACCGAGATCCCGCTGATCATCGACGACTCCAACTCCCCCCTGCCGACGCTCGATTCCACCCGCCTGCTGGCGCGGGCGGCGCTGCGCCGGGCCGTGCCGCGCTGAAACGGCCGCGCCCCTGTTGAGTGGCGGTAGCACCCCGCAGCCGCTCATGAAAGGGCACAGGCCATGTCGATCCGCATCCACGTCGCCGCGCTGGCACTGTTTCTCCTGTCCGCCTGTGCCGCCAACCACACCGCCACGCGACCGGACGCCGCCCCCTATCAGCCGGGGGTGCAGTCCCCGTCCCTCGACGTGCCGGTGTTCGATGCGATCGGCCTGTTCTGATACGGCCGGAAAAAGGATCCGTTCCATTGGTTTCCGGCCGTGAAACCCGACAGATCAATGCTCTGCATTGATTGATAGGGGCAGACCGACGGCATCATTCTGATGCCGTCGGTTTGACGCAGCGTTTCACCGCCACACTCCTTGCTGAACGGCCCCCGGTTGCAGGATCGCGCAACCGCAGCCGACGCCCACCGCACGCGACCGCCGGCGACGGCTGCGCCCGCGGAGAAACCCCATTGACAGACCCCTGCTGATCCCGCATTTTGAAAGCCATTCAAAATGAGGCCGGATGGCAAATCCAGGCCATGAACAGGGACTGCACTCGATGCAATACCAATGGCAATTTGCCATAGTACTAGAGTATTGGCCGATCTTTGCGCGCGGGGCTGTGACCACGCTTCAGATTACGTTATTGTCGTCTATAATTGGTTTATTCATTGGTTTGTTGGTCGGCGTCAGCCGTGAATCCGCCGGTACTGCCGTCCGCGTCGTAACATCTATATATGTGGAACTGATCCGGGCAACGCCGGCGCTGGTCCAGATCGTCTGGCTCTACTACTGTTTTCCGATCATCTTCGGGGTCCAACTCAGCGCCATGACCTCCATCATCGTCGCGCTGGGCATCCATTCCGGGGCCTACATCTCGGAGATCGTCCGGGCGGGCATCAACGCCGTGGACACGGGCCAGTTCCTTGCCGCCAAGTCCATCGGCATGAACCACTTTACGGCGCTTCGCCGGATCATCCTGCCCCAGGCCGGCCAGAAGATGATCCCGCCCCTGATCAACGAATTCGCCAACTTGATGAAGCTGACGACGCTCGGATCGACGATTGCCGTCTACGAGCTTCTGCAGGAATCGAACAATCTGATCGCGACAACGTACAGACCTTTGGAAATCTACACGTTCCTCGCGATCTTCTTCTTCATCATCACCTACCCCTGGATCTGGTTGTCGCAGCGCCTGGAACGGCGCCTGAAGATGCGCGCCTGACCGATCCCGCGCCCTCCACCGCCGGAGTTCCATTCATGCTGCGCATCACCAACCTCGGGAAGAGCTACGGCAGCGCCCGTGTCCTGAGCGGCATCGACCTCGACGTGCAGCCGCACGACGTCCTGGCCATCATCGGGCCGAGCGGCTCGGGCAAGAGCACGCTCCTCAAATGCATCAACTTCCTGGAACGGTACGACGAGGGCGAGGTCCGCTTCGGCGGGCAACTCGTCGGCTATGTCGAGGCCGGCGGCCGGCGGCGGCCGGCCACCGAGCGGGAGACCAACCGCATCCGCGCCGAGATCGGCATGGTGTTCCAGAACTTCAACCTGTTTCCCCACATGACGACGTTGCAGAACGTCATCGAGGGGCCGATCCGGGTCCGGGGCGTCGCCCGCGACGAGGCCGTGCGCGACGCCGAACGCCTTCTCGCCAAGGTCGGGCTCGCCGACAAGCGCGACGTCCGGCCGACCAAGCTGTCGGGCGGCCAGCAGCAGCGCGCCGCCATCGCCCGCGCGCTGGCCATGCGGCCCCGGCTGATGCTGTTCGACGAACCCACCTCGGCGCTCGACCCGGAGCTGGTCGGCGAAGTGCTCACCACCATGCGCGAGCTGGCGGCCGAGGGCATGACCATGGTGATCGTCACCCACGAAATGAGCTTCGCGCGCGACGTCGCGAGCCGGGTCGTCTTCATGGAAGGCGGCCGGATTGTCGAAGAGGGGCCACCCGGCAAGATTTTCACCAACCCGGACAACGCGAGGACCCGAGAGTTCCTCGCCCGTGTCCTGCATTGATGAGGCTGACCATGTCCGTTATGCGCACGCTTCTCTTCACGTTGCTGGTTGGTACCCTGGTGGCGTTTACGGGATTGGCCCGGGCCGCCGGCGAGGTGGAGGCGATTCTCCGCCAGGGCGAGCTGAAGATCGGCTACATCCCGTCGCCGCCCGGCACCGCCAAGGACCCCAAGACCGGCGAGCTGACCGGGTTCTACGTGGATGCGGCGCGGAGCATCGCCGAGCAGATGGGGGTTCGCCCGGTCTTCGTGGAGACGACCTGGGCGAACTTCGTCGCCGGACTCCAGGCCGGCCAGTTCGACATGTCCATCGGCGCGACCTTCGCCACCGTCAAGCGCGCCACCGTCGTCGACTTCACCCGGCCGATCTTCTATCTCGGCAGCGTCGCCGTGGTGAAGAGTGACGAGGAGCGCTTCGCCTCGCTGGCCGACATGAACAAGCCGGACGTCCGCATCGCCGTGGTCCAGGGCACCGCCGCCGAAGACTTCGTGCGCCGCACCATTCCCAACGCCCGGATGACCTCGCTGGCCGGCGGCAACCTGACCGCGGGCTTCATGGAGGTGGCGGCCGGCCGCGCCGATGCCAGCTTTGAAGACCTCTTCACCGCCACCCGCTTCACCGAGCAGCAGCCGGGCGTGAAGATGCTGTTCACCGACCGTCCGGTGAACTTCCTGCCGATCGCCTGGACCGTGCGCAAGGGCAACAGCGAACTGCAATCGGTCCTCAACGTCGCGCTCGACAATCTGCTGACGTCCGGCCAGTGGGACATGATCGCCGCGAAGTACATCACGGGCGGCCGCTACGTGAACGAGCCCAACCTGCGGGAATTCCCCAAGCAGGCCCCCTGATCGGGCCGGGAGGGCCGCCGGCCCGCCCGTTACCCCGGGCCGCCGCCCTCTCCGCCACCCTTCCCCATTCCCCCTGAAGGACACCGCAGTCCATGCCGCACTACCCGAGCTGGCAGGAAACCCTCGCCGGCAAAACCTGGCGCACGACCCATTTTCCGCGCATCAAGGCGGACATGCCCACCTTCCTCGGTGTTCCCTACGCCATCCGGGACGAGGATCTCGCCGGGGCCGACGCCGTGATCATCGGCGCGCCCTTCGCCGCCGGCTGGGGCACCAAGTACAGCGGCGTCGACAAGGCGGAATGGCTGGCCGCCACGGTGCGCGTCCGCCAGCAGTCGATCCGCTACCGCGGCGGCTATGTCCAGGACTTCGACCTCGACATCTTCGAGCATCTGAAGGTGGTCGACTACGGTGACGTGGACATCCCCGTCGAGGCGAGCTACGAGGGCACGGTCGAGCGCATCCTGGAGGCCCAGGAGGGGGTGGAGCGCAAGGTCAGGGCGGCCCTGGCCGCCGGGGCCGTCCCCATCGTCATCGGCCAGAACTCGCCCTGCGCCTCCTACGCCATCGGCCGGCCGGTGGCCGAGCACGTGAAGGGGCCGGTCGGCATGATCAGCCTCGACACCCACTGGGACTGCTGGCCCTACGACTGGGCCACCATGAACGAGCACATCGCCGGCTCGACCAACTGGAAGGACAAGCTGTTCCGCGACTGCCCCGGCTACGCCATCCGCAACCTGGTGGAGATCGGCGAACGGGGCATGCTGGAGAACCCGGAGATCGTCCGCCACTATCTGCGCAACGGCGCCTGCTTCATGCCGATGTGGAAGATCCGCACCGAACTCGGCATCCAGGGCGTGATCGACAACCTGCGCCACGCCTACGACGGCACCGCCGGCGTCTACGCCCATTTCGACATGGACGTGCTGGGCGGCGCCGGCCCGACCGAGGGCGACGTGCTGGGGGAACTGGCCGAGCCCATCGGCATGACCGACTACGAGGCGATCCGCATCGCCCACGAGGTGGGCAAGCGCGGTTGCGACGGGTTGTCGTTCCTGTGCATCCCGCCCGGATCGGCGATCATGTACCGGGTCATCGTCTATGCCGTGACCTACTTCCTCGCGGGGCTCGCCATGCGCAAGGCCGGCCGCACCGGTGCGTGACCGCCCGGCGGGTGGCCACCGCCCGCCGCGCCCCCCTTCCCCGTACCCCTGACTTTTGCGGCCCGATCCGCCGCCGCTGCCGGCGGCGGATCGGGCCGGGGATGACCGAGCGATGATTGACGTCAACGGCGACGCCGTGCTGGCGACCCTGCGGACCCTGGCGGGGTTCGGTGCGTCGGGGACCGGCGTGTGCCGCCCCGCGCTCTCGGCGGCGGATCTGGCCGCCCGACGCTGGCTGGCCGGCGAGATGGAGGCGATCGGCCTCGCGGTGACCCTCGACGCGGTGGGCAACCTCTACGGCGCCGCCCGCGGGGTCGAACGGACGGTGCTCATCGGGTCCCATTCCGACAGCGTGCCCACCGGCGGCTGGCTGGACGGCACGCTCGGCCTCGCCTACGGGCTGGAGATCGCCCGCGCCCGGGCGGCGGCCCACCCCGGCGCGCCGGTGGGCATCGACCTCGTCGACTTCTCCGACGAGGAGGGGCGTTTCCTGAGCTGTCTGGGCAGCCGCTCCTTCTGCGGTGAACTGACGGCGCTGCCCGCCGGATTCGCGGCGGCCGCCGCCGCGGCCGGCCTGCCGGAGGTCGGGCCGGCGCGGCTCGACCCGGCGCGGCACCGCGCCTTCTTCGAGGCGCACATCGAGCAGGGGCCGCGGCTGGAGGCGGCCGGCCGGTCGATCGGGCTGGTCACCGGCATCTTCGGCATGCGCCGCTACGCCGTGCGTTTCGCCGGCCGGGCCGACCACGCGGGCACGACGCCGATCGCGCTGCGCCGGGACGCCGCCCGCCTGCTCTACCGCTTTGCCGACGCCTGCGACGCGCGTTTCCGCCGGGCCGGCTCGGCGGACAGCGTGTGGAACCTGGGCAAGGTGGCGCTGGAGCCCGGCGCGGTGAACGTGGTCACCGAACGGGCCGAGCTTCTGCTGGAGATCCGCGACCTCGACCCCGCCGCTCTGGACGCCCTGAGCGACGCCCTGGCGGCACTGGTCGCCGAAACCGACGGGGAGCTGGGCGTGCGCGTCACGCTGGAGGAGATGGGGCGGCTGCCGCCGGTGTCGCTCGACCCCGGATTGCAGGCGCTCGTGGCCGCCGGTGCCGCGGCACTCGGCGCCCCGGCCATGCCGCTGCCGAGCGGGGCGATCCACGACGCCATGGTGCTCGCCCGCCGCGTGCCCTCGGCCATGCTGTTCGTGCCGAGCGTCGGCGGCCGCAGCCACACTCCGGTGGAAGACACCCGGCCCGAGGACATCGTGCTGGGGGCACGGGTGCTGGCGCACGCCGTCTTCGCCTGCGCCGACACCCTGTGATACGGCCCGGCGCCGCCACGCGCGGCGGTGGCGGAGGGTGGTCCGGCAGAGTAGGATGAGGCGTGGGGGGCCGGCCGGCGCCGGCGATCCCCCGGAACATCGAAGGGAGTCATGGTGGCGGGGATGACGCAGGACGAGTTGCTGTCGGAGAATCTCGGCAAGCGGCTGCATGAGCTGCGCGTGTCGCGGCACCTGACCCTGTCGAGCCTGGCGAAGAGCTGCGACTGTTCGATCGCCCTGCTGTCCAAGATCGAAAAGGGTAAGGCGCGGCCGTCGCTCAACACCCTGCACCGGATCGCCACGGCCCTCGACACCAACATCGGCAACCTGCTGCCCACCGCGCGCGCGCAGCCGGCCACCGTCGTGCGCAAGGGGGACCGCCCGATCCTCTCCGACAACCTGCTGCGCGGCCGCGACGGCGTGCAACTGGAAGCGCTGTCCATCTTCGCCCCGGGCAGCTCCTTCCAGGTGAACATCCACCATGTCGCGGTGGGCGGCCGCTCCGACGGCTGCATCACCCATCCCGGCGAGGAGTTCATCTACGTGCTGTCGGGAACGATCGATCTGATCCTGGGCGAGGAGACCACGCGCATGGAAGCCGGGGATTCCGCCTTCTTCGCCTCGGTGATCCCGCACGGCTACGCCAACCCCGGGGACGTCCCGGCCGCGGTGCTCTGGCTGAACTCGCCGCCCACCTTCTAGGCGGCAGCTACGCCGCGCCGCCGCGGTCCTCGCTGAACCGCAGGCGGTTGCCGAAGGGATCGGTCACCTCCATGACGTCGGCGTTCCAGGGGGCGCGTTCGATGCCCGGGCGCATGTAGGGGTAACCGGTCGCCGCGATCTCCCGGTGGAAGTCCGCCAGGCCGGTCATGGGAACGAAGACGGTGGAGCCGGGGCAGGCATCCCCGTGGTGTTCGCTGAGGTGCAGCACCAGCGTGCCGCGCGACACCCGGAGGTAGACCGGCGCGGTCGCGTCGAAACGGTGCTCCCAATCGACGGTGAAGCCGAGGAAGCCGACGTAGAACTCCTTCGCCTTCTCCACGGAGAAGATCCGCAGGATCGGCACGGCGCCTTCGAAGCGGGGGGTCATGGGGCACGTGTTCCCTTCATTCCACCGGCACACAGTCCCGGACGATCAGCATGTCCATGGCGCGGTCGGGCGGAGTCACGCGGGGGGCGGAGCCGCGGATGAGATGGCACTCGCCCCCGGTGTACAGGATGTCCGCCACGGTGAAGCGGATGCGCTTGACGTTGGAGGCGAAGGCCACGATGAACGTGTCGCCGACCCGGATCACGTCGGGGATGGCGATCCCGCGGCCGTAGTGCCGGCAGCTTTCCCACATCAGCCAGTCGCGGCAGAGCTGGAGCACCGGCGGCCCCTGCACGCGTACCGCCGCGGGCCGCTCGGGCTGCGCCCCGCTCCCCGGTCCGGACGCCGCGGCGGGGAGGGACGCCAGCAGCGCCGCGAGGATCAGGACCGCCCGCCCCGTCCCCGGCCGCCGGCCGCCATCACGGCCCGACATAATGGTCCATGACCGCCGCCTGGTCCGCCACCCACACGGTGCAGCGGACATCGGGGTCCTGAAAGAAATAGACCTTGCCCGGCAGCCGGCGGTTCTGCGGATCCACCAGGTTCGCACCGCCGGAGAAGGCGACGCCGTAGCTGCGCCCCGGCGTGCGCGCCCAATAGAAGCCGTTGACCTCCTGGATGAAGGCGCCCAGCCGGCACAGGCGGGACAGCGTCGGGTCGGCCGTGGCCACCTCGGGAATCGCCATGGGCAGGCGGTAGACGACCTGTGCGCGCGCAAAGCGGGGACGCAGCGGCGGCCGTTCCGGCCGGTCGGGCGGCGGGCGCAGCAGCCCGCCCATGTGGTCGCGCTCCGGCCGGTCGGGCTTCATCGCCTCCACCGCCGCAGCGGGTGCGCTGACCGCCAGCAGGCCGGCCAGGGCCACCGTGAGCAACCGCACCATGACGCGCCCTCCTTCCGGCACCGCTCCTGCGGAGCCGAACGGGCAGTCTACCACGTCCGGTCGGTGCGGCGAAGTCCGGCCGGTTCAGGCACGGGGCGAGCGGGTGAAGCGTAAAAGGCACCGAGAGGCACCCCCCACCTTCTTCACCACCGGCACGTTGACCATTGTTGAGGTGGTCTGTCGCACCGGCAAACCGGCCGGCGTCGCCACCCGGCAGGCGCATCCCAAGGTCCGCCAAACCGCGCCGGCGAAAGGCCGGACGTGTTATGTCTCTCGAAACGCCACGCGCTCATGCTATGCTGAAGCGTGCTCCGATAGCGGGTTGAAGGGAGGCATTGCCTCCCCAGATTTCTTTGCCGGTAGTCTGTGCGCATACGGAGGGACCGATCGGTCTGATGAACATGACCAACGTCAAAGATCTCTATGCAGCACAAACGCGTGCGGCGAAGAAGCATCTTACCGAGGCTGCCGGCAATGCCAAGCCATCCGCCGGCTACGAGGAGGAGGAGAGGCTGATTGCACGCTTCCGCAAGCGTGCTCGTGAAGATTTCAAGACACTGCGTCCGGCCTCCTCATCGTCGGGAGCCTGAGCGGCCGGTCCCGCTGTGAATCCACGCCGGGCAGGACGTAGCCGTCACGCCGACATGATGGTCGTACTCCCACCGGTGCGAAGAGCCGCCGTCGGAACGGCCATCCAGCGTATGTTCGGTCTTGCCGACCGATTTCAGGTGCAGGACCAGCGCATCCGCTTCCCGCGGCAGTTCGAGTTTCTTGACCCCCTGCACCTCGTCTTTCCACAGCGCAATGCTGCTCGCCTGCTCGAATGTGCCGATGTCGTTTTGGCGCGCCATCAGGCCCAACGACGTAAAGCTGAGGACCGATGTCCCGGGGTCGTCCGCCAACACGGTGGCGTAGCGCCCCGGCCAGCGGGCGCCAAATTGCGGGCCATCCATCAACAGGGCGATCAGCAGATTGGGCCCGATGGCGCGGACCACTGCCTGGCACGGATCAACGCGGGCGAGGTCCTCGCAGATCAAAGTCGTCAATGTGGTGTTGCCGCGATAGACCAGCACATCGAGGCTGCGACTCAGGATGGTGATGTTTTCCCACCAATTCTTGCCCCCATCAAGGGTATCGAGCCCATAATCCTTGATCTGTCCGCGGTCGAGCTTCCAGCGATGATGTTTCTCACGGATCAGCACCAGCGGCTCCCATCCGGTGATGGCACCTTTGCGCTCGTCGCCCAGCAGGAAGAATGGAGCGATGGCAACGAAATTTCCTGACCGGCCGGTGCGGTCGCATGACATGCCGGCGATCAGGAAATCGATGCCGCCGTCGCGCGCCAGTGCCCGGCCCAGACGCAGGAACTGGTCGTAGTCCAACGCAAGTTCCGGCAGCACAACGCCATCCACGCGCTCGCCGCGGGCGCGCGCCTCCTCGATCAGGGCCAGGACGAACGTAACGAAGCCGCGGCGCTTGCGCCGGTCGTCCTTCTCGGGCAGCCAGATCTGATCGGTGTCGAACCAGCCCCAATGCGCATCAGCGACACTGCCGGCCGGGCGAAAGGCGCCGTGGCCAACTCTGTAGGGGAATGGAATCAGCAGAAGGCCAAGTCCGTTCGTGTTTGCCCCCGGTTCGGTATCGAACGGCGACACCACCCACCGGGCTCGCACCAATCCGCGCGGCGGCAGAAGAGCGAGATGGTGGGTCAGGGATCGCAGCGTACAGCCGGTGGAAGGGGTGCGCGACTTCGGCTGGACGCACAGCACGTCTTCGGCCGCCGCCGACAGCGAGAACGGAGCGTGCTGGACCCGCCGGAACACGCCACCGGTGGGCACGTCCTCACGGATGTACGCGCCCGCCATCAAGGCGTAGAACGGATTGCTGCCGGAGAAGCCGATGCCGAGCGACGCTTCGTCGGCGATCATCATCAGCTCAAGACACATCGGCCACCACACCGGCACCGCGGCCCTGTCGTCGAGCACGGTGTAGACGTCTTCGTTCCCGTGGCATCCGAGTTCGCGCCACAACTCCTCAACCTCACCCGGAGGGGCGGGAAGACGCCGGGGTGGTGTCACCGTTCCCGTCCGCCATGCCTTGCCGATTGCAGTGGCACGGTCGCGGAGGGTGTCGTCCACCAGTATCCTCCGGTATCCGGAGTCGGGCAGGTCCGGCACGGCGGGGGACACGTGATGATAGGCACCGGACCGTTCGAGGAGATGGCCGGTGAAGGCGAACAGGTCGGCAGGCAGCAGCGGCGCCCGACCGAACGGAGCGTGCCGTTGCGGCTCATGGGGAAACAGCGAAGCATAGACCTGAAGCAGGGTGGCCATCGTCGCCTCACCAATCGCCCTGTTCAGCCCGTTGGTCCTCGCGCACGGCGTCGTGTTCGTAGCTTTCGGCGATGCGCTCCAGCGTCGCGGCGGTCCTGGGCCAATCCAGCGCGAGCGCGCGGGCGTCCGCACGATAGGTCCGCGCCAGCACCCGTTCCTGAACTCCACCATCCCGCAGGGAACGGGAAGTGACGCCGCGGCGGTTGTACACACCGATCTGAAATCCCAGTTCGACGTCCCGGCTGCGGCAGATCTCGATGATCTCCCGCACCGGCTCCGGCGGCCAGGACTCGCCCTCCCGGCGCCGGGCGGCCGCCAGGATCTCGCCGATCTTCTGGTCGCCGATCGCACCCCGGCCAGCCCGGGCGCAGAGCCGGCGGGCCTCCTTCACCCAGGCCTCCAGGGCGGCACCATCGATCTCCCCGGCGTCGTCGCTGCCGGGGATCCGTGACCAATGGTGCAGCACGAAATAGGCCTGCTTGGCGATGCATGCAGCCGCTTCCCGGTCGGCCGGTTCGGGATCAGCCACGCCGCTTTCCTCTGCCGGTCGGAATATGGTGCAGAGGATCTGTACAAAGAGTTCCGGATCGGAGGCCATGGCCTTCCCCAGGGTTCTCGGGGGACGCTCCGAACGTCGCAGAACCCGAAAATAGGCCCATTCAAGGCGGACAAGCTCCGCTTCGCCGATGCTGCCGTCCTCATCCAGGCGCTTGAAGAGCAGCCCGATATGGTAGCTGAACATCGTGGCGTCATGCGACGCCGGGCGGTCATCGGTCGACGGCTCCTGCACCGCGGCGTCGAGCACGCGGATGAGAAGGTCGCCGGATACCGCCACGGTCTCGATGTGGCTGGCCAGCCATTCGATCGCGCTGCGGCTCCGCCCGACGGCCATGAGCTTGCCACAGACGACGTCCGGATCTGCGTCCTTGTCGAGCGTCCAGGCCCAGATCCGCTTCCAGTACTCCCGTTCGAGATCGGCATCGACCTCGGCAAGGCGCATCCAGGTTGCCGCGGACATCGGCAGAATGAGCGCGATCCGGAGCCGCATGCGCGCGCTCCACCCCTCGGCCAGAGCCCGGTCAAAGAGGCGTTCCACCCAGTCGCTTCCGTGGTCCTGCCCATAGCGACGGAGCATGCCCTGTGCCAGCATCTCGGCGTTGGCGTCCTCCGCGTCCAGAGCGGCCATGAGGATGGCGGTTTTCACGGTCTCGCCAGCGTCGCAGGCCACGATGGCCCGGCCGAGCGCACCGGGATACTGAAGCGACTGCGCAAACCGCAAAACGCCTTCGGCATCGTTTTCCGCAACGATCTCGCCGGCTGCTGCCTCCTGCTGAGCCGCCCGGACCCGCTCTCTGACTTTCCATGAAACGTTGTGCTGATGAGGCGCCCCCGCCGTCTGGAAAAGCCACGCGTGGCGTGCCGTTGCCGCTTCCGGCTCAAGCGCTTCGTAAATGGGATCGAGTGGCTTGAGGTCCTCTTCCCTCATGGCCCATTCGGCGTCGGCAAATCCCCGGTGCCGGTCGAGCAGCTCACGCAACGCCCCGCGCAGGTCTTCCCGGGTTGCCGGATCACGGAAAATGGGAACCGCTTCGGCAAGTCGCTTGGCGGCATCAGCCTGCCATTCCGCGTCGAAGTTCTCCCACACCTCCAACAATGCCTTCCAGCGGCCTGCGTTCACGCCGGCGCCGTCCAGCAGCCTTGTCCCGATCTCCCGGTACCCTCTGATGATGCCGGCACGCGTCACGGATTCCTGCCGTCCCCCGGCAAAGTCACGCCACTGCGGCAGATGGGAGGGCATCAACATATCGTTGGGCGTGGGAGCCAGGGCCAGCAGGGTCTCCCAGCCCACCTCGGGATGGCGGCGCAACAAGCCATCCAGCACCCGCAAGCGATCTGCCTCGCTTGCGTGGGTCTGCGGGTTCCATACCAGGAAGATGCGGCGCAACGAGGCAGACGGGCGGTTGGCCATCCGGCCGCCGGGATCGCGTTCGGCCAGCAGGGCCAGGATTTGCACCACGCGGGCAAGGCAGTCCGGACTCCAGGCGAGCATCTCCAGGGCCCAGAGGAGGTCGGCCAGATATTCCGAGGGTCCGAGCCGCCCCTCTTCGCTGCGGAACAGCGCGCGAAGCGGCTGTTCGGGTGCGTCCTGCGCCTCATCCAGGGCCTTCAGAAAGGCGCTCGGCGCCGCCTCGGCCAAGCGGCTGAAATCGTCGGACAACGACCACCATAGTCGCTCGTCCGCTCCGCGCAGGAGGGCGCGCACGGCATCTTCCGCCCGCCGCGCGGCGTTGCTGACATTGACCGCCCGGTCATGGAATACCCCGAGCGCGATCATCGCTTCGGCAAGGCCGCGGCGCAGAGCAGCGGAAGCACGGCCTGTTTCGGAGTCCATCCGCCAGCGCTGGTCGGCGCTGATGTCGAAGGCGGGGTCGGGGACGCCCAGGACCTCCCGGAACGCCGCGGCGTGCCGCTCCACTTGGGAGTCGGTCAGGCCGGGCGCCAGCAGAAACCACGCATCACGCAACGAGGCAAGCGTCCACATCGATCCCGAGCGACGCAGAGGACCGTCAAGCGAGGCTGCCAGCGGCGCCAGGGTCGCTTCCACCTCCGGATACGGTTTACCGGCCAGTCGTTCTATGATGCGGCGATCAGCCTCCGAATCGCCGTTCCACGCCCCGGCCAGCATCGCAGCCAGCAGGATGGGGGAAGGTGTCATGGCCCACGCCGGCCGGCGGCCGGGAGCGGCGGGCATGATGCGGCGCAGGATCGACAGACTGCGTCCGGCGTCGGCGGCCAGCGGCTGCGCCCTTTCCCGTGCCACGCCGAGATCCACGAGCGCTGTCTCGATGTCATGCCGCCATGGCCGCGCCAGGCGGACCACCCCGTCGGGAAGCCCCGCCTCCGAACCGTACGCGGCGTACACGTGGTGTCCGTCCTTGACCAGCCCGGCGGCCAGGCCGGGGTCGCCGCCGTTCAGCACGACGATGAGCTTCGGACCGATCCCCATGAGGTCGCGCGCGACATCGTCGGTGCCGGCAACGAGGCAACGGCTGTGAAGGGCGGCGGAGTAGGGTGCTGGCAGTTGGCCAATGGCGGCGTGCAGGAACGCCATCGCCTCGTCGGCGGCTTCGGCCTGGACGGACAGCAGGGCCGGGGCGCCGCCCAGCCATTTCAGAACGGCTGTCGCCTGCGCGTCGCGGCCGGTGAGGATCAGGTCCGGGCTGAGGCGGGGCTCGGTCGCCAGTGACCACGTGTCCCACACTTCATCGAGGTTGCTCAGTTCCGCCGGTCGCCGTCCGATCCGAATCGCCAACCATTGCGCGACCGCAGGGCAAGCGTCGAGCCATTGGATCAGATCGTCGGCATCGATCACACGGACCTCACGCCAGACTCCGTCCGCTGCCTTTGCCTTGGCCCAATCGGTCTTGCCCGGCCAGCGATGCGGCGTGACGAAGATGAAAGCCGTCTCTGCCGGATTCACATTTTTCGGTGCGCCGGACCGCTTTGCGTAATCCGCTTCGGCCTTGTCGCTGATCCTGGTCCGCTGCACGCCGAGTTCCCAAGCCGAGCACCCGGCCGGCACGAACGGCACCGCGTGATCGGTTTCACACAGCCCGTCCCAACCGGGAAGATGGATGCTGTCGCCAACGGGAAAGCGCAGCCTGGCCGCGAACCCGCAGGACGCATAGATCAGACGGCTGATCAGTTCGGGAAGGTCGTTCTGCGCATCCCGGCGCTCCCCCCATTGGGTCAGGTCGGTCGCGTTGATCCACCGCACGGGCATGCCGGGACCCGGCTCCGCAAGCGGTGCCGCCGGCTTGGCGGCCGTGGTCACCCCTCCGTCCACGAAGCTGAGCCCCTTGGCTTCCAACGCCTCGCGAATCGCCTGGGCGTTGTTGGGCATCGGCGTCCGTTGCCCGCGTTCAAAATCCGCCACGGTGGAGACGCCCACACCCGCTGCCGAGGCCAAATCCTGTTGGGACCAGGCGAGCAGCGCGCGCGCGGCACGGACGTGTTGAGGCTTCAGAACGTTGGTCATGCGCCACGTCATAAAAAATCGCTGACCCCAGTATGAAGGTCTGAACACTCGCGGTCAAGGGGTCCTGCCAATGCACGCCGCTGGTGTGCCGTCCACGCGTCCACCGACGCAGACGCGTGGCGAAGCGTTCGGCTGCCGGTTCTCCAACCGCACGGGGCGGCTGACGCGGGACTGGATTTCGTAGACTTCCAACATCGGGGGGATGTGATCGGAAATCAGCTCGGTCCGGAGTTGGGACCGTTGGCTGTGCGAGCGTTGCTGAAGGTCGAAAGTGACTTCAGGCCCGCTCCCCCCGGTCGCTGCGCAGCCGCTCCAGCACGCCGGCCACCGGCATGAGGGCGAGCAGGAGCAGCCCCCCCGGCAACCCGGCGAAGCCGGCGGCCAGCGCCGCGGCGAGGGCGGGGACGGCGGCGTCGCCCGACACGGCGGCCGTGCGCGCCGGCACCGGCCGCGGGTCGGAGGCCGCCCACAGGGCGTCGGGCAGGATGCGCCACGCCAGGATCAGCACGAAGGGCAGCGCCGCCAGCCCTGCGTAGCCGGAGCCTCCCCACCCCAGCATCAGCGGCAGCAGGACCGCCGACGCCACCAGCCCGAGCGCCCCGTAGGCGGCCCGCCGGTCGCCCCGCCAGGACGGTCCGCAGGCCAGCATGGCGATCCCCGCGCCGTAGCTGAAGAGGACCAGTGCGGCCACCCGGACCACCGCCGGCTCCGCCGCGACGCCCCCGGTGCCCAGCAGGAAAAAGCCCGCCAGCGCCGTCCCCGCGGCCGGGGAGGCCAGCCACGGACGGCCGCCGGACACCGCATGCACGGCCAGCGCCGCCGCCGTGGCCACCGCCATCCAGCCGGTCCCCGCCGACACATGGGCCGCCGCCGGCACCGCGGCCGAGACCAGGACGCCCGCCGCCACCGCGGCCACCGCCCGCACGACCGGCGCCTCGCCCTCGGCCAGCGCCCCGGACAGCAGCGCACCGGCCAGCGCCAGCGCCGCGGCGGCAAGGCCCGGCAGCCAGACCGGGACGTCGCCGGAGACCGCCACGCCCGCGGCGTGTCCGGCCAGCGTCGCCGCCAGCGCACCCGCCACGGCGACCGGCCGCAGCAGGCCGGCAACCGCGTGCAAGGGGTGTGATCGACGGGACGCGAGCGTGCCAGTGGACGACGACGGCATCGGGCCGTGCTCCGGTTGCGCAGGATGGGGTGTGTGCATGAACAACCCCGGGACGGCGGTCCTGTTCCACGCAGCACCTTTCGGAGGGGCGGCGCCCCTTAAGGAGTGCATGCCTCGTTCGTTCGTGGACATTCCTCTGGCGCGGCGGTGCGCAGCTTGGCATCGTCACGGGACACCATCATCCGGGGAGGTTTGCATCGTGACCGCCGCCTACACCGTCCATGGCCATTTTGCGTCGCAGCCGGCGACGCGCGTCGTCCTGTTCCTCTCCATGGCCGACCAGCCCTTCGTCTACCGCCATGTGGATCTTGCCGGCGGGCAGCAGAAGACACCGGAACACCTGGCGGTGACCCGCTTCGGCCGCGTCCCGGCGCTAGAGCACGGCGATGTCCGGCTCAGCGAATCCGGCGTGATCCTCGGCTATCTCGCCCGCACAACCGGGCGGTTCGGCGGATCGGACCCGCGGGAGGATCTGCGCATCGCCGAGTGGCTGTCGTGGATGGCCGACGCCCTGCTGCCGATCCAGCGCGCCCGCGCCATCCGCCGCTTCAACCTGGACCCCGCCGCCCTGCCCTTCATGGACGCCGCGGCGGCCGGCGGGCTGCGGCAGTTCGACGCCCACCTCGCCGCCGGAACCGGCTTCGTCGAGGGCGGCCGGGTCACCATCGCCGACATCTTCGCCTTCCCGTGGATCGACCTGCTGGAAGAATCGGGCATCGACGTCGCCGATTTCCCCAACGTCCGGGCCTGGCACGCCCGCATGCTGGAGCAGCCGGGCTGCCGGCGCCAGTACGACCTGATGCCGCGCCCCGACGCGGGATGATGGGTGCCGGCACTCCTGGACAAGGGCCGTGAAGTCCGACTAGAGGTGGGGTCTTCGCGGCATCCTTCCCGGACGGTCGAGCATGAGCTTCCGACGGCGCCTCATCCTGCTGGTTACCGCCCTGCTGTCGGTGGCCGTCCTGGCGACCACCGCGGTGCTCGCGTGGAACACCCATGCGGCGCTGCTGGACAAGGCGCGCGCCGACGGCCGGCTGGTGGCCACCCTGCTGGCCCGTTCGGCCAGCCTGGCGCGGGACATCCCGCGGGAGGTGGAGGCGGTGGTGGGCGACCAGATGGTCGCCCAGGCCACGCTGGCCGCCCATCTGGTGGCCGTGGCGGAGGCGGCGAAGCAGCCGGCCCGGGCGATCAACGACCGCCTGAAGACGATCGCCGCGGCCACCGGCATCGCCGAGTTCTGGATCACCGACCCGCGCGGCCGCGCCTACCTGCACAGCGTACCCGGAGTCGATTTCACCTTCAGCCCCGACGCCAAGGCCCAGCCACAGGCGCACGTGTTCCACAAGCTGCTGCAAGGGGCGCCTCCGGTGGTCCAGGAGACGCGCAAGCGCGAGATCGACGGCAAGGTGATGAAGTATGTGGGCGTGGCCGGCGTCGACAAGGCGCGCATCGTCCAGGTCGGCATCCCCGCCGAGCGCCTGGTCGAGATCGGCCGCCGCGTCGGGCTGGAGCGCATGGTCGATGCCCTGCTGGCAGGCGGCGGCATCGACGCGATCTGGGTGCTGGGGGGCGACCTCGCCACCCTGGCCCACGGCACCGTGCTGGGGACCGACCGCAACCCGGAGCCTTCGGAGCGTGAACTGGCGGAATTGCGCACCGCCATCGGGGAACGGGAAACCCGGGCGATTCTCACGGGCGCCACGCTGACAGTCATGGCGCCGATCCCGGCGGAGGACGGTGCGGTGTTGGGCGCTGCCCTGGTGCGTTTGCCGGCAGACCAGCTTCTGGCGACCCTGCGCACCCAGCTCTGGCTGGCCGGCGGCGTGGCCCTGCTGGTACTGGGTGGCGGCGTGGGCGCATCGGTCGCCCTGGCACGCCGGCAGGCCGACCCCATCGACCGCATCACCGAGGCCGCGGCGGCGGTGGAGACCGGCCGCTTCAACCCCTTCTCCCTCAATCCCGTGATCGAGCGCGACGACGAACTGGGCCGCCTCGCCCGCGTCTTCCGCGCCATGGCACGCGAGGTGGAAGCCCGGGAGGAGCATCTGGACACGCTGGTGCGCATCCGCACCGCCGCCCTGGAGGAGAGCACCGCCAAGCTGCAATCCGCCTACGACCGCATCGAGGCGGAGTTGGACATCGCGCGGGAGATGCAGCTCGCCATCCTGCCCACCCGCTTCCCGGTGCGTCCCGACCACCAGGTGTTCGGCACCATGACGCCGGCGCGCGAGGTGTCCGGTGATTTCTACGACGTCTTCGACCTGGACGACCGCACCGTCGCCATCGTCATCGGCGACGTGTCGGGCAAGGGGGTCCCGGCGGCCTTCTTCATGCTGATGGCGCGCACCGCCATCCAGGACCTGGCGCGCGAGGGGCTGCCGCCCGGACGGCTGCTCGCCGCCGCCAACGAGCGGCTGTGCGGCCAGAACCCCATCGACCTGTTCGTCACCGTGTTCTACGCCACCTACGACCGGGTGACCGGCGAGGTGCGCTATGCCAACGGCGGGCATTGCCCACCCCTGCACCTGGGGCCCGACGGCACCATGGATCGGCTGCGTCCCACCGGCGGGACGGCGCTGGGGGTGATGCCCGGCCTGCTCTACCGTGAGGACCGGGTCCGGCTGGAACCCGGCGGCACGCTGTTCCTCTACACCGACGGGGTCACCGACGCGCTGGCACCCGACGGTGTAGCGTTCGGCGAGGAGCGTCTGGTCGCCTGCCTGGCGGTGCCCGAGGGCAGCCGCTCGGCCAGCGCCCACGCGGCGAACGTGATCGAGACGGTGAGTGCCTTCACGGCCGGCGGGGAGCCGTTCGACGACCTGACCTGCCTGGTGCTCCGCCGGCTCGCGACGCCGGACCCCGCGGCAGTGCCGCCCTCCTGACCGGTGCGGCCATGACCGCCGGTCAGGTCGGCATGCCCGGCTGGCGCAGGCCGAAGAAGTCCTTCTCGGTGGCGACGATGCAGGCGTGCTCGCCGTCGATCTGCACGGCCGTCCAGGTGGAGCCGTCCGGCGCGCCGAACAGTTGCAGCGTCAGTCCGTCGTCGTCGCTCACCGGCGCCGTCGCGGGCAGTTCACCGAAATTGTCGACGATCAGGGTGGCGATGTCGTCGTAGAGCGGGCAAGTCGTGGTTCCCTGCGCCACGAACAGGGACGCGGCGGCGATCAGGCTCAGCATGGCGCACCTCGCGATTGGTCATCCTGCCCTGATAAACACTCGCCGACGGGTCCGGGTTGCCGGCCCGCCGGAAGAGGTGCAAGGGTTCTTTCGGGGAACCGCATGACCGAAGGGGGCGCGATCGTGCGACTGTGCGCATTGGGTGACAGTGTGGTCAACGGAACCGGTGACGATGCGATGCCGGGCCGGGCCGGACGGCTGTGCGCGGCAGCGCGCGCCGGTGTGGCCGCCTGCGCCGCGTGGAGGGACGAGGCCGCCGCCGGGGACGGCACCCATCCCGGCGCCGGCGGCTACGCCGCACTGACACCCGGCCCGCCCGACCATCGGCGGCCCCCTCACCGTCGGTCGTGACGGCTGGCGTCGTGGTCGCCGTGCTCGCGGCGGTCCACGGTGTCCCGTCCGACGATCTTGTTGAAGCGGCTGTCGTCGTCATAGAGCAGGGCCAGCTTCGACGCCTCGAACTGTTCGAAGAAGTCATCCCACGAGATGGAGTCCATCGCCCCGGTGTCGCTGTTCGGCGCGTCGGGAAAGGTGATGCGCAGGATGCCGAGGCCGGGTCCGTCGTCCCCGGTGCCTTTCACCACCGCGGGCTTGCCGCCATGGCCCTCCGCCCAGCGGCGGATCTGCTGATGGTCGGTCGTCGCTTTCGCCATGGTTCGTCTCCCGGACGGCGTGCGCTGTGCCCCCCTCAAACAGACGGCGCCCCGCGGCTGTTGCGGCGACCGGATTCGCGGGCGCGGGCATCGCTTTCGCGTTGCAGGCGGTCGCGCAGGAAGGCGAGCACCGCCGCCTCCTCCGCCTCCAGCCCGGACAACTCCTCGCGCAGGTCACGCTCCACCTCCCGCTTCAGGGCGTCCAGGAGTTCACCCTCCAGGTAGGCGTCGACCACCTCGGGGTGGACATAGCTCTTGCGGCAGACCGAGGCGGTGTTGCCCAGCCGGGCCGCCACGGATTCGATGGCGCGGGTGACGTTTCGTTTGGCCTTGGTTTTGCTGTCGAACGCCTCGAATTCGGTCAGGGCCATGGCCGCCAGCACGGTGCCGGCCCAGGTGCGGAAGTCCTTGGCGGTGAAGTCCCGGCCGGTGATCTCCCGCAGGTAGTCGTTGACGTCGCCCGAGGTCACGACCCGCCGCTGCCCGTCGTCGTCCAGGTATTGGAACAGTTCCTCGCCGGGCACGTCACGGCTGGCGCGCACGACGCGGGCCAGGCGGCGGTCGCGCAGCCGCACGTTCCATTCCTTGCCCGACTTGCCCTTGAAGGTGAAGCGGATCTCCGACCCGTCGATGCGCACGTGGTCGTCGCGCAGGGTGGTCAGGCCGTAGCTGCGGTTCTCGCGCGCGTACGTCTCGTTGCCCACCCGGATCAGCGTCGTCTCCAGCAGGCGCACCACGGTGGCCAGCACCTTCTCGCGCGGCAGGCCGCGCCGCGACAGGTCGGCGTCGACGCGCGCGCGGATGGCCGGCAGGGCGCGGCAGAACTCCAGCATGTGGCCGTACTTGGTGCCCTCGCGCACTTCGATCCAGCGGGGATGGTAGCGGTACTGCTTGCGCCCGCGGGAATCCCGGCCGGTCGCCTGCAGGTGCCCGTCGGGATCGGGGCAGATCCACACCGACGTGTAGGCCGGCGGGATCGCCAGCTTGCGGACGCGGGCCAGCGTCTCCTCCTCGGTCACGGTGCGGCCGTCGGGCCAGCGGTAGCAGAAGCCCTTGCCGGCGCGGCGGCGGCGGATGCCCGGTTCCTCGTCGCTGACATAGGCGAGGCCGGCGCAGGCGGCCGCCTCGCGCGGGTCCGACGACGGCGGAGGGAGCTGTTCGGGCGGGGTGCGGGCGTCCATGGGCGGGGATCCGAAAGGAGAGGTGTTCTCATCAACCGTGGCGAGGCGTGTTCGGTTGCCGTATCGTCGGCGCCGGACCACCGACGGGAGCACCGGGACCATGGACGAAACGCGCGCCACCGCCGCCCTGCCCCACCTGGACGTCGCCATCGTGCACCGCGCCCTGCCGGAGGAGGGCGCCGAGGCGATCTCCATCACCCTCAGGGCGACCCCGTCCTTCGACGCGGCCTTCACGGCCCTCGCCCCCATGCTGGCGGCGCCCATGCTTATGGCCGCCGCCCATCCGGCCGGACCGTGGGCGGCCCCCATGCTGGCGTGGGCCGGGATGATGCAGCGGGCCTGGACGCCCTGGCTGGCCCTGATGGCACCGCCGCAACGCCCCGGTGAAAAATAAGGGCCGGTAAGGATTCGTTAGCCCGCGGCCGTCACCGTCGCGCCGTTCCGCCGGACCCCATCCGGCGCGAGGCGCGGAGTGATCGATGGCCAACACGGCGTCCTGGCTGCGCGGAGCGGCCCTGTACCAGATCTACCCCCTGAGTTTCCTGGACGCCGATGGCGACGGCTGGGGCGACCTGGAGGGGGTGCTGTCCGGGCTCGACCACATCGCGTCGCTGGGGGTGGACGGGGTGTGGATCTGCCCCTTCTACCCCTCGCCGCTGGCCGACTTCGGCTACGACGTGGCCGACCACCGCGACGTCGACCGGCGCATGGGCAACCTCGCCACCTTCGACCGGGTGCTGGAGGCGGCTCATGCCCGCGGGCTGAAGGTGATCATCGATCTGGTGCTGGGCCACACCTCGGACGAGCACCCGTGGTTCCGGGCGTCGCGCCGCTCCCGCAGCGGGCCGCTGGCCGACCGGTACGTCTGGGCCGACCCCGCCCCCGACGGGATGCCGCCCAACAATTGGCTGTCGGTGTTCGGCGGCAGCGCCTGGACGTGGGAGCCGCGGCGGCGCCAGTACTACCTGCACCATTTCCTGTCGAGCCAGCCGTCGCTGAATCTGCACGACGCGGCCTGTTTGCAGGAGATGCTGGACACCGCGGCCTTCTGGCTGGAGCGCGGCGTCGACGGCTTCCGCATCGACGCCGTCGACTTCTTCGCCCATGACCCGGAGCTGCGCCCGAACCCGGCGCTGGGTTGGCAGGGGGAGCCGCCGGTGAAGCTGTTCGGCCTTCAGCGGCACGTCCACGACATGATGCACCCGACCATCCGCACGGTGCTGGAGCGATTGCGCGCCGTCGCCGACCGCTACGAGGGCCGGGTGCTGCTGGGCGAACTGTCGAGCCAGCCCGGCGGATCGCAACGCATCGCCCGCTACACCGCCCCCGGCGGCCTGCACGCCGCCTACACGCTGGGGGTGGCCAAGCAGCCCTTCGGCGCCCGCCCCTTCGCCGAGGCGCTGACCGGCGTGGACGACCCCGGTGCCATCTGCTGGAGCCTGTCCAACCACGATGTGGAGCGCGCGATCAGCCGCTGGCTGCCCGACGGTGCCGACCCCGAGCGCTTCAACGCCCTGCTGGCCGCCCTGTTCTGCGCCCTGCCCGGCACCGTCTGCCTCTACCAGGGGGAGGAGCTGGCGCTGCCCCGGGCGACGCTGGCGCAGGCGGAGCTGCGCGATCCCTTCGGCAAGACCTACTGGCCGGAGTTCCAGGGCCGCGACGGCAGCCGCACCCCCCTGCCCTGGCGGGCCGACGCCGACCATTGCGGCTTCACCGCCGCCTCCGCACCCTGGCTGCCGGTGCCCGCCGCCCACCGCGCCCACGCCATCGACCGCCTGGACGCCCGCCCCGACGGCCCCCTGGCCGTGTGGCGCACCACTCTGGCGCTGCGCCGTGCCCACCCGGCACTCCGCCACGGCGCCGTCGCCGCGGTGGAGGCGGAGGGCGCCGTCCTCGCCTTCGAGCGGGTGGCGGAGGGCGAACGGGTGCTGGCCGTGATCAACACCGCCGATGCGCCGGCCGAACTGTCGCTGAAGCACCGCCCGCGCGCCACCCCCCTGGACCTGCCCCGCCCCGCCGGCGCCCCCCCGGCCGAGGTCACCGCCGACGGCCGAACCCTGGTGCTGCCGCCGCTCACCGCCTGGCTGGGCCTGGCGTGATCAGGGGCCGGGCAGCGGCGGAACAGGGCATCCGGCCCGGCATCCAATCGGAGGTCTACCGGTCCGCCATACTCGCCGAGATCGCGCACGCCGCCAGTCATCTCCGTTCCGAGCGGGGCGCGTCTTCCCTTCCTCCACCACTCGCCTTTCCGTATAAAAGTCTTCCTGGGAGTGAACATTAAGATGGGGGCGGCAGGTGGACGGTATCGCGGAAATCGTCAGTTCTGCTGCTGCGGTGGTCGCCGCCGTAGTCGCCATTGTCGCCGCCAGGGACGCCCGCCGCTCCGCCGTCGAACAGGGCCGGGAAACCGCTCGTCAGCACGAAGAGACGAAGAAGCAGGCGGTGATTGCATTGGAAGCCTTACTGACCGAGCAGAGTCACGCACTGCAGGCATGGGCGGACGAGGTCATAGACCGCATGTCCGAAGCTCACGCCCTATGTGGTCTTGATCCCCGGGGGATGCCGGAGGGTGCATTGTTCCACAAGCGGGTTGAACTCAGGTGGCGCCTGTCAGCCCTGGCTGACCGCGGCCGCCTGTTTTTGCCCAACACCCACACCCAGGAAAGGGGGCTCCGGAAGCAGGCCGCCTTTCGCGGCTTTCGCCAAAAGGCGCTGGATCACGTTGTCGACGCCTGCAAGTTGCTCGACCACCTGACGGCGGAGCCAGCCGCTTACCCCGGATCCGACGTCGCCAATGCGTTGATCGGGGCAAGACGGGAGTTTGTCAGCGAGATCCAGACAATTATCGATCCGCGCGCGCGCCAGGATCGGCTGCGGGTGCTGGCGGGCCGCCAACAGAGTGACCCGACGGAATGCAGTCCAGGCACGGTGAGGATGACAGCACCCTGATGCTGCCGCCGCTCACCGCCTGGATGGGCCTGGCGTGATCCCGTCCCGCAGCGTTTCATTCCCGGCCGCCTCTACACCCCCGCGGTGACCACGGTTCCGTCCGCCCGCGTCAGGCGAGCGGCGGCGCCCGGCACGGTGGCGAGGGCGGCGAGCGCCTCGTCCTCCGGCAGGACCGACAGGGCGGTGGACAGGGCGTCGGCGGTGGTGGCGTCAGCGGCCAACACCGTCACGGATGCCCAACGCGGCTCCGCCCGGCCGCTGCGCGGGTCGAACAGGTGGACGAAGCGGCCGGCCGGGTCGAGGCGCGTGCCGTAGCCGCCCGACGTGGCGACGGCACGGCGCACCACCGGCAGCGTCGCCGCGATGCGGGCGGGATCGCGGGGGTCGGCCAGCCCCACCGACCACGGACGCCCATCGGGATGGGGGTCCAGCGCCCGCACCTCGCCGAGGTCGACCAGGACACGGGTCATGCCCGCCGCCTCCAGCCGCTCGGCCACCCGGTCGGTGACGTATCCCTGGGCGATGCCGTTGAGGGTGGCGGCCATGCCCGGCCGGGCGAAAGCGATGCGGCCGGGCTCCACCCGCAGCGCCCGGTGATCGACCAGCCGCCGCACCGCCGCCACGGCAGCCGGCGGCGGTCCGGCCGGATCGGCGCCGGGGCGCCCGAAGTGGCCGGCGTAGAGCTGCCACAGGGGCTGCACGGTCACGTCGAAGGCGCCGCCGGTGCGCTGCGCCATGCGCGCCGCGTCGTCCAACAGCCGCACCAGATCGGTCGGCGGGTCGCGCAGCTCCCCGTCGCGGTTGAGGCGGACCAGCGCGGAGTCCGGGCGGTAGAGGCTGAACACCCGCTCCAGCCGCTCCACCTCGGCCAGGCACAAGCGGATCAGCCGATCGGCCTCGGCGGTGTCGGGGTGGTGCAGCGCGATGGCGGCGTCGGCGCCCAGCACCGTGCCCCGCCAGACCCGCGGCCCCGCGGCCGCCTCCGCGGACGGCGTCATCACGGCGGCGACACCGGCCGCCGCCGTGATGGTCAGGAAGCGCCGGCGGGTCAGACCGACGGTCATCGCGGGCTCCGGTCGGCGGTGTGCAGGTCGTGGCCGCCGCCGGCGAACGGGTCCTCGCCCGGCAGCAGCGGGGTGAGGATCTCGTCCTCGTGCACCTCGGCGAAGCGGCGCACCACGCCGCCGTTCGCGGCGGCGAAGGCGCGGGCCTCCGCTTCCCCGGCGAAGGGATAAGGCTCGGCCAGGCCCATGCCGCCCGTCAGGCGGCTCCCCAGCACATACCAGGCCTGCCGCGCCTCGATCCAGCGGGTGAGGTCCGGGTGCGCCGGGTCGGCCGCGCCGCTGACGTCGGTGACGTACAGGGCGCGGTAGTCCCGGGGCTCCTCCGGCAGCATGGAGAAGGCGAAGGCGTCGCGCACCGACGACATCCACACCACCCGCCCGGACTTCAGGATGGCCTGACCCTTGGGGCCGGGGTGTTCCGACAGCTCCATGCCGCAATAATGGCCGACGGCATCGGCGGCGATGGGCAGCGGCGGCGGCAGGGTGGCCGCCACCTCCTCCTTGCAGGCGGTCAGGGACAGCAGCAGGGGCGCGACCAGCAGGGCCGCGGCAAAGGACATGCGCATCAGATCTGCCTCCGGGAGAACAGGACGGCGGCCAGGGCGAGCGGCGCCGCCACCCAGGCGGCGAGCGCCGCCAGCAGGGTGCCGGCGGTGAAGCCCGCGGTCGCCGCCAGCCCGCCGGTGCCGGCGACGCGGCCGACCCCGTCGAAGCCGGTGAGGTTGAACAGACGGTAGGCGTCCGCCGGGTTGGCCAGGAGCAGCCAGTTGACCACCTCGGCGGTCAGGGTGCGGCCCTCGTCGGCGACCACCAGCCCCAGCAGCCCCATGTCGTAGAGCAGGACGAAGCCCAGCCAGATCGCCACCGCGATCCCCGCCGCCGTGCCGCGGTCGCGCACCAGCGTGCTGGCCAGATAGCCCAGCGCCGTGAAGGCCGCCCCCAGCAGCACGCTGGAGCCGATCATGGCGGCGAACGCCTGCCAGCTCTCGGCGGCGATCTCCACCTCCCCCAGCGCCAGGGCGGCCCCGGCGGCGCCGTAGCCCAGCACCGTGGCGATGGCGACGATGGCGGTGTGCCCCAGGAACTTGCCCAGCAGCACCTGCCAGCGCGCCAGCGGGTAGGACAGCAGCAGCGTCATGGTGCCGCGGTCGATCTCCCCCACCACCGCGTCGAAGGACAACAGCAGAGCGATCAGCGGCAGCAGAAAGATGGTCAGGCTGGACAGGCTGACCACCGTCACCTCCAGCGGGCCGACGCCCACCGTGCCGGTGGGGGCACTGCCGAGGAAGGTCAGCGTCAGCGCCAGCGAGGCCATGAGCAGCGTGGTCGCCACGACCCAGCGGTTGCGCAGGCCGTCGCGCAGCTCCTTGGCGGCGATGATGAGCAGGGTGTTCATTCCGCGGCCTCCCGGCGCAGGAAGTGGGCGTACATCTCGTCCAGGCTGGGCTGCACGATCTCGATGTCCTGCACCGGCAGGTCGCGGCAGGCCAGCCGGCGGACCATGCCGACCTTGTCGTCGTTGGCGCAGGCCAACTCCACCACGCCGCCGGCGAGCCGGGTGAGCGAGCCGCCGAGGCCGGCCAGCGCCTCCACCGCGTCGGTGGAGCCGTCGGGCAGCGTCAGGCGGATGCGCACGGGAAGCTGCGCCAGCGTGCGCAGGGTCGCCAGCGAGCCCTCCGCCACCTTGCGGCCGCGGTTCATGACGATGACGCGGTCGGCCTGCCCCTCCAGCTCGGTCAGGGCGTGGCTGCACAGCAGCACAGTGGTGCCGGCGTCGCGCAGGCCGCGCACGATGTCGTAGAAGCTCTGGCGCAGCGCCGGGTCGAGGCCGGTGGTCGGCTCGTCCAGAAAGAGGAGACGCGGCTCGCCCAGCAGCGCCTGCGCCAGACCGAGGCGCTGGCGCATGCCCTTGGAATAGGTGCCGATGCGCCGGCGCACCGCCTCCGGCTCCAGGCCGACGCGCTCCAGCAGCGCCGGGTTGCCGGCCGGCGGAGCACCCTTGAGGCGGGCGTAGAAGTCCAGGCACTCGCGCCCGGTCATCGAGGGGTTGAAGGCGATGGTCTCCGGCAGGAAGCCGATGCGCCGGCGCATGGCGGTGCCGGCGCGGCCCGACGGGTCGTGGCCCAGCACGCGCAGCGTGCCTTCGGTCAGCGTCGTCAGGCCCAGCATCAGCTTTATGAGCGAGCTTTTGCCGGCGCCGTTGTGGCCCACCAGGGCGACGCATTCGCCGGCGCCCAGCGTCAGGTCGACGCCGCGCACGGCGTACCGGTCGCCATAGCGCTTGCTGACGCCGGCGGCGTCCACCGTCGGGGTGGTGGCGGTCATGATGCGGTCCTCCGGTGGCCGGCATCGGCCGGATCGGTGGTGGAAGGATCGGCGGGGCGCGCCAGCGCCGCGGGCAGGGTCACCGGCGGCGGCGCCATCAGGGGGGCGGCGTCCACCACCCCGCCGGGGTGCAGGGCGGGAAAGCGCTTCTGCGCCCAGCGGATCACCTGCACGCCGGGGCTGTTCATCAGCAGCTTGGCCATGGGGTAGGCCCACATGACGCGGTCGACCACGTCGTTGGGCCGGTAGGGTTCGTCGGCGATGCCGTCACCGTTCAGGTCGAAGGCGGCGTTGTCGGACCAGTGGTTGCCCCGGCCCTCCGCCGACCAGTCCAGGTGGCGGGTGCCGACGTACTTCACCTGCGTGCGGTTGCCCAGGAAGGCATTGCCGGAGATGGCGTTGCGCTCCGACCCCGCGGTGAAGTGGACGCCGATCTCGCAGCCCTCGAAGCGATTGCCGCGCAGGGCGTTCTTGTTGGCGTTGTAGATGAAGACACACTTCCAGGTGCCGGCCTGCGGCCCGGCGGGGGCGTCGGCGTCGCGGGGGATGTCCTTGTCGGCGTCATCCGCGGTGTCGGCGCCGCGGTAGAGGGTGGCGTACTGCCCCTGGACGGTGTTGCCCTCGATCACCGAGTTGTTGGCGTAGTTCAGCAGCAGCCCGTGGTCACGGTCGCCGCGCGACAGGTTCCCCGTCACCTTCAGGTTGTGGGAGAACATGACGGCGAAGCCGACGTCGTTGCCGATGGAGACGTTGTCCGACAGCTCGCCCCGGTCGGTGTACATGTAGTGTACGGCAATGCGCACCTGTTCGAACCGGTTGCCGCGGAAGACGTTGTTCTTCGACGTGGTGACGAACAGGCCGTCGCGGCCGTGGCGGACGTCGTTGTCGATCACCTCGGTGCCCGGCGCGTTCCACACCTGGATGCCGTTGCCGCGCTCGCTGACCCGCAGGTCGCGCCGGCCGCTGACGGAATTGCCGCGCACCAGCGCATCCCGCCCGCCCCAGACGTAGATGCCGATCAGGTTGTCCACCAGCCGGTTGTTCTCGATCCGCACGCCGTCGGCGTGCTTGTCGACGAAGATGCCGGAGTGCTGGTCGGCCAGGCTGAGGCCGGAGTTGCGGATCTCCAGCCCGGTGACCACCGTGCCGTCGGCGGTGTCGGCGATGGTAAGGGTGCTGGCGATCCCCTGCCCGTCCAGCACCGCGCCGGGCCGGCCGGTCAGGGTGACCGGTGTGCGCACGACGACGGGGCCGGGATGGACGCCGGGCTCCAGCACCAGCGTGTCGCCGGGTTCTGCGGCATCCAGTGCCGCCTCCAGCCCGCCGGGCGGGACCGCGACCGTGGCCGCGGTGGCGGCGGCCGGCAGGGCGGCGGCGAAGACGGTGAGCGCGACGAGGTGGCGGATCATGGTGACTGCCCTTCCGGCCCTCCCCCGGCAGAGCCGGGGGAGGGTTGGGTGGGATTAGGCCGAGCGCGGCTCGACAATCATGCGGCCGCCCATTTCCATGTGCAGGGCGTGGCAGAACCACTGGCAGTAGTACCAGTGCACGCCCGGCCGCTCGGCGACGAAGGTGACGGACGAGGTCTGCTGCGGTCCGATCTCCATGGCGATGCCGTGGTTGGTCAGGGTGAAGCCGTGCGTCAGGTCGTCGATGTCGTCCATGTTGGAGACGTACACCGTGACCTCGTCGCCCTGCTTCACCGTGAACTCCTCCAGGCCGAAGGCCGGGGCGCGGCTCCACATGTAGACGCGGACCTTGTTGCCGTCGCGGATGACCGTGGCGTCATCGTCCAGCGACACGCCGTCCGCCGCCGCCTGCCGGCGCGCGTCGTCCCACATGGGGTCGGCACGGTCGTAGGCGTCGTGCGGGTTCACCTTGGAGCGGTGGACGATCAGCGTGTCGTGCGGCTCGGCGAAGGTGGGGCCGTCGTGCACCAGCTTCATCTCCTCGCCGGAGATGTCGAAGAGCTGGTCGTTCTCCGGCTTCAGCGGACCCACGTTGAGGAAGCGGTCCTTGGAGAACTTGTTCAGCACCATCAGCCACTTGCCGTCGGCCTCCTTGGTCTGGCCCATGGAGGAGTGAAGGTGTCCCGGCTGGTAGTGCACGTCGTGCTTCTGCAGGATCGGCTCGACCTTCTCACCCTTGTAGGCGCGCCGCGCCTTGTCGATGTTCCATTTCACCACCTGGCTGTCGAGGAACAGGGTGGTGTAGGCGTTGCCGCGGCCGTCGTAGGCGGTGTGGAGTGGCCCGAGGCCCAGGTGCGGCTCGGCCACGACGACGTCGCGCGGCTTGATCTTGTCGTCGAACAGGTCGTCCAGCAGGCGGACGTCCAGCACCGTCACGGTCGGCGACAGCTTGCCGGCCAGCGTCAGGTGGATGCCGTCGGGGGCCATGTTGCAGCCGTGCGGGTTCGACGGGATCGGGATGTAGCGGGTGTAGGCGGAGCCCTTGCGGCCGTCCACCACGGGGACGCCGTTGACGACCTCGACCTTGCCGGCCTTCACCGCCTCCTCGATGCGCTTGATGTTGAAGACGACCACCCAGTCCTGTTCGGCCGAGGTCATCTCGGCGGCGGTAACGCCTTCCTCGGAGTTGTAGCAGGTGGAGAAGGCGTATTTGCCCTGGTAGTCGGCCTCGGTGTTGTCCAGGTTGCCGCTGACCCACACCTGCCAGGCGATCTTCATGGTGTCGCCGTCGATGGCGGTGAAGTGCGCCCGGTAGTTCTCCGGCTTGGTCAGGTCGCGACCGTCGTTGGGGGTCGGCACGCGCTGTTCGCCGTTGGCGAAGACATAGCCGGTGCGCGGATACTTCTGCAGGCGCAGGCCGTGGATCGCCGAGGCGTTGGGGATCTCGATGATCCGGTCCGGCTTCATGATGTCGCAGCGGATGCGCGCGACGCGGGTGTTGGCCTTGTCGTTGCAGAACACGTAGCGGCCGTCGTAGGTGCCGTCGGTGAACGACATGTGCGGGTGGTGCAGGTCGCCGTTCAGCCAGACGCCGCCCTGCTTTTCCAGGAAGGCCCGCGTCTCGGGCAGCAGGTCCTGCGTGAGGATCTTGCGGCTCTCGTTGGTCTGGCCCCAGCCGGTGGCGCTGCACCGGTTGAACACGGGAATACGCATCAGCTCGCGCATGGAGGGCACGCCCATGATGCGGATCTCGCCGCTCTGCCCGCCGGAATGGAAGACGTAGTATTCGTCCAGATCGCCCGGCTTCACCTCGTAGCTCTGCTTGCCGGCCGTCGCCGCATGGGCGGTGCCGGCGCCCAGAAGCGACCCGCCGGCCAGCGCCCCGGCGGCCCCGCCGCCGACAGCGCCGGTCAGGCCGGCCAGCGCCGCCGCTTTGGCGGTCCCGCCCAGCAGATCACGGCGGTTCATGCCTTTTTGCGGTTCGTTCTCGTTGGACATGGAATGCTCCTTGGGACAGGACGTCATCAGGCGCCCGGGCGGGCGGTCAGCACACCCGAGGCGGGGTCGGTGGTGAGGACGGCGGCGCGCGGCGGCGCCGCAGCCGGGGAGAGGGCGCCGTCGGCCGCATGGCCGGCGTCGCGCCGCTTGCGCTTCAGGGACTTCTGGACCAGCACGGGGCACTTGGCGTCGTGGTGGTAGAGCACCTGGCAGTGCAGGCATTGGATGCATTCGTTGGGGTTGATCCGGCCGTCGGGGTGGATGGCCTGGACCGGGCATTCGTTGGCGCAGCGCCGGCAGGGGTTGCCGCACTCCCGGTAGCGCTTCAGCCAGTCGAACATGCGCAGCCGTCCGGGGATGGCCAGCGCCGCGCCCAGCGGGCACAGGTAGCGGCAGAAGAAGCGCTCGATGAACAGACCGGCGGCGATCAACGCCAGGGCGAAGGCGACGAACCACCATTCGCGAATGAAATGCAGGATGATGGCGGTCTTGAAGGGCTCCACCTCGGCCGCCCGCTCGGCATCGGCCAGCGAATAGAGCGACAGCCCGAACAGGACCAGGAACAGGATGTACTTGATCGGCCACAGCCGCTCGTGCAGGCCGAAGGGAACGTTGAATTGGCGGACCTTGAGCGCCCTGGCGCCGCGGTTGGCCAGTTCCTGGAGCGCGCCGAAGGGGCACAGCCAGCCGCAGAAGGCGCCGCGGCCCCAGAACAGCAGCGACGCCGCCACCGAGAACCACAGGATGAACACCAGCGGGTCCATCAGGAAGTAGCTCCACTGGAAGTCGGCGCGCAACGCCCCGGCAAAGGTCAGCACGTTGACCACCGAGAGCTGGGCCGAGGCGTACCAGCCGAGCCAGACCAGGGTGAAGACGAGGAAGCCCAGACGCACCCGGTCATAGAGCCGGGGACGCCTGACAAGCTGGTCCTGGAAGAAGAAGATGCCGGTCAGCAGGGCGATGGCGGCGGTGACGACGGCGATGTCGACCACCCGGTTCTGCCAGATGCGCTGCCACAGGGGGATCTCCTCCGCCTCCTCCGCGGCGGCCGCGGCGGCGACGGCCGGGTCGGCCGCAGGGGGCGGCGCGGGAGGCGCCACGGTTTCCACCGTCACGTAACGGTCGGGAAGCTGATAGCCGAGGTCGACCGTGAGGAATGCCTTGTCCATGGCGCCGACGGCGCGCTGCACCAGGAGCTGGAGGTGCCACGGCTCGGCCGGGTTGAACTCCGTTCCCTCGGGCAGGGCGAAGACACCGATCTCCGGCAGGTCCGGCGCGCCGGCCGCGGCGATGGCGCCCAGGCGCTTGTGGCCGCGGTCGCGGAAGCGGATGCCGGCCTCCTCCTGGATCAGCTCGAACCGGTCGAAGATGCCGCCGCGCACGTAACCCGACCCTTTGAAGGAGTAGTGGCCGCGCGCCGCCACAACGATGGCGTGCTGGCCGGGCTTCAGGCGGCGGACCAGCGTCTGATACTCGGCATCCCCCAGCAGGCTGCGGCCGATGCGCGGGATGGTGGCCAAACCGGCGTAGAGGTCGATGAACACGTCGTCGGGAGCGCCTTCGGGGCGGGCCGCCGCATCGGGCTTGCCGGCGCGGGCGAAGGCGGCGTCCACCTCGCCGACGCTCAGCACCAGCCGCCGCACCGACCCGTCGCCCACCAGCGTCTCCCAGTCGGCGGCCGCGTCGTCGGCCTGCGGGTTCAGGCTACGCCGCTGCGGCGGCGCCGCGGCGGCGGCACCGCCGGTTCCCAGCGCCTGCAGCACCCTGCGGCCGGAGCGCACGATGGAATCACCGATCACCATCACCGTCACGGTGGCGCCGGACACGATGTCCACGGGCGGGGCCGCGGTGCCCTGTGCCGCCAGCTCCAGCACGTTGCGGCCGATATAGCCGTCGATGAAGGCGGTGATCCGCTCGGTCGGAATACCGATCAGCACGATCGGCTCGTGGTGGTCCACCATCCGGGCGCCCGACACCACCCCGTCCGGGGTCAGGCCGACGATGATATGGATGGGACGGCCGGAATAGCCGGTGGTGTTGACGAGGTCGGAGTTCAGGAAGGCATAGCCCAGCAGCGTGTCGCCCCGGTACACCGGCATCACCGGTGCGCGGCCGTCCATGGGGCCGAACCGGTCGGCACCGGCGAACAGTGCGTCCGGCGTCACCCGGTCCAGGTAGCGCGCCAGCTCCGGCTCCCGCGCCGCGGCGGGGACGGCGGCGGACAGCCACGCCGACAGCAGCACCAGCAGCGCGACCAGCGCGCACACCGGGGCGCTGCCCGTCGTCCCTGTTCCGTGTGAGCGTGCCTCGTTCATCCCTGCGTCCGTCCGTTGCCGTGTCGCGAACGAAGGGATGAAGACACAGAAGCGCGCGCGGTCTCTTGACGGCGGTCAAGCCGCCGCCGGCGCCGCCGGCGCACGATCCGCTCCGGGCTTCATCGGCAAGGGACCGTCACCGTGAGACGATTGCTGGACCACGAACCGGACACGGCGCTGGAAACGGTGGACGAGTTGCTGGCCTTCGCCATGGCCATGGAGGAGGAGGCGGTGCGCCGCTACACCCAGTTGGCGGAATTGATGGAGCGACGCGGCGATGGCCGCACCGCGGCCGTGTTCCGCGCCATGTGCGAGGAGGAGCGCGACCACGTCGCCGGCGTCGCCGCGTGGGCGCACCGGCTGAACCGGCCGCGTCCCGCCGGCGGCGCCTTCGTGTGGCGCTTGCCGCCGGAAATCGCCGCGTCGTGGGAGGAGCTGACCGGCTCCGTCACGGTGACGCCCTACCGGGCGCTGGCCCTGGCCGTGCTCAACGAAATGCGGGCGTTCGCCTGCTACGGCTACATCGCGGCCCGCGCCGCCCGGCCCGACGTGCGCGCCCGGGCCGGGGAACTGGCGGCGGAGGAGTTGGGCCACGCCGAACGCCTGCGCCGGGAGCGCCGGCGCGCCTTCCACCGTTGCCGCACGGCGCCCCGCCCCTTACCGCCGCTGCCGCCGGCGGATCTCACCGCCCTCTGCGCCGCCGCCGAGGGGCCCGACGCCCTGCGCGCCGCCCTCGCCCGCTGCGAAGCCGTCGCCGAATCCCTGGAGGCGGAGGCCGAACGGGCCACCGACGAGGCGGCACTGCTGGAGGCGCAGCGGCGGCTGGCCGAGGTCGTCGGCCTGATGACGGCCCTGTCGGACCGGCTCACCCGGGGGTGAGCACCCTCACCACGCGAACGACGCCATCCACCATGCCGCCGCGCCCGCGGCCAGCAGCCAGAGCGCGATGATGGCCGCGGCACCGGCACGGCTCACCGGCCGGCCGGCGCGACGCTCCGCGTCCGCCCGGAACGCCGCCATCAGATCGGGCGGGATCAACCGCACGGCCAGCAGAATGCCCAGCGGCACCAGGATGACGTCGTCGAGGTAGCCGAGCACCGGCACCACATCGGGGATCAGGTCGATGGGGCTCAGCGCATAAGCGGCGACCGCCGCGGCGACGGCCTTGGCGAACCACGGCACCCGGGGGTCGCGGGCGGCCAGCCACAGGGCGACCACGTCGCGCTTCACCGCGCACGCCCGGCGCTTCAGACGGGCCGGCAGGCGTTCGGGTGCGGAGGCATCGGCCATGATGCCGCGATCATGGCACGTGCATCGGGTCGACTCAATACCAGAACCCGTGCGGGCGGAAGCGGGGGCGCCGGACCACCACGGGGAACGGCAGCATGACCGGCATCGGCTCCCATTCTCCCGGTACGGGATCCGGTGGGTGCATCTCCAGAAGACGGCGGATACGCTCCCGCGTGTCGGGATGGGTGCGCAGCAGCGAGGGGTCGGCGCTGCGCCGCCGGCCCGGCAGGAACAGTCCCTCGGAAAAGCCTCCCTGCACCCGCTCGATGCGCTCCAGCGCCGCAGCGAGTCCGACGGGATCGCCGGTCAGACGGGCCGCGTCGAGGTCGGCATCGAATTCCCGCGTGCGCGACAGCGCCAGTTGCAGCAGCGCCCCCGCCAGCGGCGCCGCCGTCAGCAGCAGCGCCAGCCCCCAGGGCACCGGCTCCTGTTCCAACATGGTCAGGGGCAGGTTCAGGATCAGCAGCATCATGCCGAACAGGGACATGAAGCGGGTCAGGCTGGCCACCGTGTCGGCCAGGCCCATGACCAGAATGTCATTGTTGCGGATGTGGCTGATCTCGTGGGCCAGCACCCCCGCCAGTTCCCGCAGCGACAGGGCGCGCAGCAGCCCGTCGGTGACGGCGATGGCGGCCGTGTCGCGGCGGCCGACCGCGAAGGCGTTGAGGGCGGCACTCGGCACATAATACAGATCCGGCGGCCGCGGCAGCCCGGCGCGCCCGGCCACGGCGGCCACCACGTCGAACAGGCGGGGTGCCTCGCGGTAACCGAGGCGCCGTGCGCCGAACAGGCTCAGCACCAGATGCGGTGACACGCGCGGGCTGATCACGAGACCGACCGCGCCGGCCACGAACGCCCACACCACACCCTCCCACCCCGCGACCACCCAGCCGCAGACGGCCAGCAGCAGCACCATGCCGCCGAGCAGCAGGGCGGAATGCAGCAGATTCATCACCTTGTGCCGGGCATGCACCTCCTCCGGTCGGAAGGGCACGGCCCGGGAGCGCATGTCGTACATGCCCTGATATCTGGGCGTGCCCGCGGCCCCTGTCACCCCCGGCGCACGGGCTTCACCGCGCCGGCGGCGGCCCGTCGCCCTCCCCGGTCGCCTGCGTGTCGGCAAGCAGGGGCTCGGCGGCGGCAAGCTTGTCCCGGCACTCGGCGTCGCGTCCGTCCGCCGCGGCGGCGCGCGCCTCCCACAGCAGGGCTTCCGCCTGGATGCGGCGGGCCTCCGTCTCGGCTTCGCTGCGGGCCGGCTCGTCCGGCGCGGCATCGTCACCCGCCGTGTCCGGCCGCACGACGGCGTCGGGTTGCTCCAGATGATCCATCACCGCCACGCCCATGGACTCGCTGGTGGCCGGCGGGCTGGGGCTGGTGGCGGCACCGGACTCCGGAGCCGTCAGATCGATGCCGGCGTCGGCGGCAAGCCGCTCCACCGCATCGCCGCAGGTCCGGGCAAAGCCTGCCGCCGGCGTGGCGAGCAGCAGGGCGAAGGCGAACAGGGTCGGCCGCATCATGGCTCGGGATTCCTTTTCTCGACGGTTCATACAGGGAAAACGCTCCGGGGCCCCCGCTTGTGCCCGGAGCGGGCGGTGGAGTCGCGCAACAGTGTGACAACCGCGCCCGTCCTATCGGCATAGGGGCACCCCCCTATCGACATAACACCGTGCGTTCTGCTAACAGCGGGCGAGGCAATGGGCGGTTCGAACGCGAACATGTCTCGTGCTGCGGTGCACGGTTGAGTTACCGCGCAATGATTGATTAAAATGCGCGAGACGGGTTGATCCGGAAGACCGATCGGTCCGGCCGTACGATGGACGAGGCGGGAGACATGCAGGACGCGGTTGTGCAGAAGCGCCGATGCCGCAACGGGCGACGCCGCCGCCCGTGCGCCGGTGCGCCGCGCCGCTGCGACACGACCGGCCGGGTGGAACGGCGATGACGACGCTGATCCTCGAGCGGCAAGCCTCCCGGACGGAGACTCCGCCTGCTCCGCCATCGGCCGGCCGGCGGATCGTCATCCACGACTATGCCGGGCATTTCTTCCCGGCGCAGCTCAGCCGCTGGCTGGCCGCCCGTGGCAACCACGTCCTTCATCTCCATTGTCCCGACCTGGAAACCCCGCGCGGCCGGCTGGAGCGGGCACCGGGTGATCCCGACGGCTTCCACGGCGAAGCGGTGTCCATTGCCCGGCCCATGGCCAAATACGCCCTGACACGGCGCTGGATGCAGGAGCGCGCCTACGGCCGCCGGCTGGCGGACCGCATCGCGGCCTTCGCCCCCGACGTCGTGCTGTCCGCCCAGGCCCCGCCCGCGGTGCTGGCCCACCTCGCCGGTCGCCTGAACCGGCCGGGCGTACCGCTGGTCGCCTGGGTGCAGGATCTGTTCACGCCGGGCGTCGCCGTCGCCGCCGCGCGCTGGCCGGCTCCCCTGCGCCATCTCGCGCGCCGGACCGTTCAGGCGGTGGAGTTCGGAGCGCTGCGCCGCGCGGCGGCCCTGGTGGTCATCTCCCCCGACTTCGTGCCCGTGCTGCGCGCCCATGGTCTCGACCATCCCGACTGCTCGGTGATCGAGAACTGGGCTCCGCTCGGTGAACTCACCGCCCGTCCCAAGGACAACCCCTGGGCGCGACGCCACGGGCTGGCGAACCGCTTCGTGTTCCAGTTCTCCGGCACGCTCGGGATGAAGCACGATCCGGAATTCCTCGCCGATCTCGCCCGCGCGTTCCGGGACGACGACGGCGTGCGGGTCGTGGTGGTCAGCCAGGGTCTCGGGCGGCGGCACCTGGAGGAGGTCAAGGCGCGCGAGGGGCTGGACGGGCTGATCCTCCTCGATTTCCAGTCCCGGGAAGAGTTTCCCGACACGCTCGCCGCGGCGGACGTGGCGGTGGTGTTGCTGGAGCCGTTCGCGGGCGGTCTGTCGGTGCCGTCGAAGGTCTACAGCTATTTCTGCGCCGAGAGGGCGATCCTCGGGGCGGTCCCCGCGGCCAATCTCGCGCGCCGGCTGATCGAGCGGGAGGGTGCGGGGCTGTGCGTCGACCCCGGCGACAGGGACGGCTTCATCGCCGCCGCCCGCCGCCTGCGCGATGATCCGGACCTGCGCGCCGCATGCGCCCGCCGGCAGGCTGCGTACGCCGCCACCGCCTTCGCCATGGACCGCATCGGCCCGCGCTTCGCCGACATCCTCGATCGCGTGTGCACCGCAAGGGTGCCGCGATGATGGGGCGCTTCTTCCCCGACGGGCTGTTCGGGTTCCGCCGCGCCCGGCCGCGGCGGACTGCCGCGCCACGGGTTCCGGACGGCCTGCGGGTCTATGCCGTCGCCGACATCCATGGCCGCCGCGACGCGCTGGACCGCCTGATCGCGCTGGTCGCGGAGGACGCGGCGGACGCGGCCGAGCGGGGGCTGACGCCGGTGATGGTCTTCCTCGGCGACTATGTCGATCGCGGCGCCGACAGCTACGGCGTGCTGGACCGGCTGTGCCGCCCCGTCATCGAGGGGGTCGCGTGCCGGTTCCTTCTCGGCAACCATGAGGCCGCCCTGCTGGAGTTCCTGGAGGCGCCGGCCGCCGGGGCGGAGTGGCTGGACTACGGCGGCGTCGAAACGCTGGGCAGCTACGGCGTGCGGGCCTCGGTCGGCATCCGCGAGCGGGCGCGCTGCGAAGCGTTGCGCGATCGCTTCGCCGGGAGCCTGCCCGACGCGCACCTCGCCTTCCTGAAAAGCCTTGAACCCATGGTCGTGCTGGGCGACTACGCCTTCGTGCACGCCGGCATCCGGCCGGGCCGCAGCCTGGAGCGCCAGCGCCTCGACGACCTGCTGTGGATCCGCGAGCCCTTTCTTTCCGACCCGCGGCCGCACGACAAGGTCGTCGTCCACGGCCACACCATGGTCGACCAGCCGGACCTGCGCGACAACCGCATCGGCATCGACACCGGTGCCTACGTCACAGGCGTGCTCACCACGCTTGTCCTACAGGAGGACCAGCAATGCCTGATTCAGGCCCGGGCCTGACCCCCGCCACCGGCGGCGGATCGCCGCAGCCGGCGCGCGTTGGCTTCGACGGGCCCGCAGACCGTCCGCCGCTGTCCGACGGGCTGCTGCAGGACGGTCTGCGCCAGCAGTTCCGCTGGGCGTGGAGGGTTCTGTGGCGCGGCAAGCATCTGGTCATCGCCTGCCTGATCCTGGCGCTGACGCCGACCATCCTCGTGCTGGAACAGACGCGCCCGCTGTACACGGCCGAGGTGCGCCTGGTGGTGGAATCGCCGGACGTGCGGGACGCCCTGTCGGAACGCGCCTTCCGCCCGTGGCTTTCGGAACAGGTCATCCAGACCGAGGCCAACCTGATCTCATCAACCGTGGTGGCGCACCGGGTGGCCGACAAGCTCCGCCTCGCCGAGGATCCGGAGTTCAACGGCACGGCGCGCCAGCCGGCAACGCTCGCCACGTACCTGCGCTACCTCAACCCGTTGACGTGGATTCCCCGCGGCGATGACGACACGACCGGCGCCGGGCTTGACCCGGCGGCAAAATCCGACATGGAGCGGGCCGCCCTGGTGCGGCGCCTGCTGGGTGGACTGCAGGTCGAGCCGCAGCGGCGTTCTTATGTCATCAGCGTCCGCTACACCACCCATGACCGCGAAAAGGCACGGCTGATCGCCAACACGGTTGCCGAAACCTATGTGCTCGACCGCCTCGAAGCCGGGTTCGAGGAGGCACGCCAGGTGTCCTCCTGGCTGGGCGAGCGGCTGGACACCCTGCGCAACGACGTCGTCGCGGCGGAAGGCGCCGTCGAGGACTACCGTGCGCAACACGGGCTGCGCCGCAAGGGCGGGCAGCAGACCACCGTGACCGACCAGCAGATGTCGGAACTGAACTCGCGCCTGGTGATGGCGCGCGCCGACCTGGGGCAGAAGCAGGCTCGCCTCGATCAGGTGCGCAATCTTCTGCGCTCGCGCGGCAGCATGGACTCGACCTCCGACGTGCTCCAGTCGCAGCTGATCCAGCGCCTGCGCGAGCAGGAGGCCGGGCTGCAGCGCGAGATGTCGGATGCGCAGAAGACCTACGGCGAGCGTCACCCCCGCCTGGTCGGCCTGCGCGCCGAACTGGGCGAGATCCGCGGCAAGATCGCCGGCGAGATCGAGAAGATCGCCGCGTCCTACGCCAACGAGGTGGAGGTGGCGATGGCCGGCGTGCGCACGCTCGAGCGCGAGCTGGAGGCGGTGCGCCAGCAGGCCAACGTTGCCGGCGAGGCCGAGATCCGGCTGCGCGAACTGGAACGCCAGGCCGAGGCGACCCGCACCCTCTACGAAGCCTTCCTCAACCGCTTCAAGCGCGAGGCGGAGCAGGAGCGCATGCAGCGCGCCAACGCCCGGATCGTGTCTCCGGCCGAGGTGCCCATGGCACCGTCCTATCCGCGCAAGCCGCCGGTCATCATCATGGCCGCCCTGATCGCCCTGGCCGCCGGCGTCGCGCTGGTCTTCCTGCTCGACCATCTCGACAACGTCATTCGCTCCAGCGACGAGGCGGAGGAACTGTCGGGCCTGCCGGTGCTGGGCGTCATCCCGCTGCGGCGCAACCGCCGCGTCCGCGGCTTCGAGGAAATCCTGAGCAAGCCCCGCTCCGCACTGGCGGATGCGGTGCGCAGCCTGCGCACCTCAATCGATCTCGGCTCATCCGGCCCGGCCCGCGTGGTCATGGTCACGTCATCGGTTCCCAAAGAGGGGAAGACCTTCGTCTCGCTCAGCCTGGCGCTGATGTACGCCCAATCCGGCGGACGGGTGCTGCTGATCGATGCCGACATACACCGTCCGCGCCTGCATTCCGAGATCGGAGCCGAAGGCGACCGCGGTCTGGCCCAGATCCTGGGCGGCGACGGCGCCTTCGAGGACCTGGTTCAGCGCGGAGCCGTCGGCACCCTCGACTTCCTGCCGGCCGGCCGCGCCGCCAACGTCGCCGAACTGGTCCGGGCCCCGGTGCTCGATCGCCTCATCAAGGACCTGCTGGAGCAGTACGACCGGATCGTCATCGACACCGCCCCGGTCCTGGCGGTGTCCGATACCCGCGTGATCGGCCGGCTGGTCGACCGCGTCGTCTATCTGGTCCGCTGGAACGCGACGCCGCGCGATGCCACGCGCAACGGGCTGAAGATCCTGCGCGGCTCCGGCGTCAACGTCTTCGGCATCGTGCTGTCGCAGGTGAACCAGCGCAAGCACGCCCGTTACGGGTACCGCGACTATGGCCACTACTACGGGCGTTATCGTGACTATTACGCCGAGTGAAGGAAAGCCGGTTCGGCGCACCGTCGCCTTCGGTGCCGCCGTGGTCGGGGCCGGGCTGGGTGCGATGGTGCTGGCCATGGGTGTTCCGCGGCTCATCGCCGGCCTGCATGCGGCGCAAGCCGGCGATGTCCTGTGGGCCGTGGAATCGGGCACGCCCGTGGACGCCGACTCCCTGGCGGCGGCGATCGAGGCGCTGGAGGCGGCCGATCGGCTGGAGCCGGCGGCGGAACGGCGGGTCGCGACGGCGTTCCTGTTGACCCGCCTGGCAGAGGCGACGGAACCCGGCCCGGAACGCGAAGCCCTGTACGTGCGAGCCGCCGCGACCACCGAGGCGGCTGTGGCCATCGGTCCGGTGCAGCCGCACGGCTGGGCCATGCTGGCGGTGCTGCGCGAACGCGCGGGCAACCCCGCCGGGGCGGCGGACGCGCTGCGCGTGTCCATGCTGTCGGGCGCGATCGAGCCGGCCATCATGCTGTGGCGGCTGAACACCGGGCTGCGTCTGCTGCCCTACATGGACGATGACACGGTGGCCCTGCTGCGGCGTCAGGTGCGGCTCACCTGGGTGCTGTCACCCGACCGCGTCGCGGCGCTGCCGGCCGAGGGGGTTGCCGGCACCCTGATCCGCCGCGCCCTCGACGACCTCAGCGAGGAGGAGATCGCCGATTACCTGCGCCGCCACGGCCGCCGCTGACCCATCCCGGCACGGGACGTCGAAGAGGGCGTGCCGGACCGCCGCACGCTACAGCACGTCGGAGGAGGCCAGGACGGTGTGGTGCTCCAGGTCCCGTGATCCGAGAACCGCCCAGCGCAGCAGGGACCGGCGGAATCCGATACGGGCTTTGAAGCCGGCATAGGTTTCCCTCTCCACGTCGAAATCGGTTTTCCAGGCCCGCGTCGGCCCGATGTAGCGCAGGACCGCGTTCTCATAGACCTTGGCGCCGGATTGCCCGCTGCCGTAGAGCGGATCATGGGCGTTGGCGAGAAGCGCGATCCCGGCTGCGGCGCAGTCCCGGCGGAGCTGTTCGATCCCCGCGTCGTACGCTTCCAGCGACCGGCTGAGATCCTTATCCGCATAGGCCGTGTTGCCCAGATCGATGATCGGCCGGATCTGGATCGTCGCGGGCGAATAGGGTCCGAAGACGGCCGGAAGTTCGGCTATCTGCCCCACATTGTCGTTGTTCACCGTGAAATTGATGCGAAGGGCCGGCGTCTTGCTGCCGAGAGAGTCCCGAACCGCGGTCAGAGCCTTCAGGTTGTCGTGCAGCCGCGTCCACCGCGCGCCCTTCATCAACCGTTCATAGGTGGCGGCGTCGGTGCCGTGAACGGAGACGATGATCTCGTCCAGGCCCCGGGTGACCAGGTCTTCAATCGTCCGCTGCGTCAGCAACTGGGCGTTGGTGACGAGCGAAACGAACGGGACACCGTACCGTTTGGCGAGGCCGACGATGTCCGGATACCCCTTCCACATCGTGGGCTCCGAGCCGCAGCCGATGAACACCTGGACTGCTTCCGGAAAGAAGGCGCCGGCCAGCCGTTCGACCCGGGCCGCGGTGAGGCGTGGTCCGGCGTTGGCCGCGTACCAGTCCCCGTCGCTGTAGTAGCACATGGCGCAACGCAGGTTGCACGCGGCGACCGGATCCATGCGCACGATGGTGTAGCGCAATCCCAGGACGTCGGCCGCCAGGGCGGCTGCGAACTTGAGGCGATTGCTCCGCACCAGCCTGTTCAGTTTGAGCAGTGTGCGGCTGTCAGCCTTCAGCATGGCACTCCCGACGCTACACATCATGGGATGACTGATACGGCCGCAACGTGATCACGTTCACCACGTGCCGGCTGTGATCCGGGTCCCGATGCCGCTCCCGTCCCGGATATTCCGCATTTTAGATATTAGACGGAACATCGGAACCTGGCAAGGCAGGGGTCCCGAGCACCGGCGCAAGCCCCCGTCAATACGCACCGTGGCGGCTGAGGACGGTACGAACCGTCCGCGCCAGGATGACGATATCGATCCACAGGGACCAGTTGGTCACGTACCAGGTGTTGAGCTGCGTTCGCCGCGCGTAATCCAGGTCGTTGCGGCCGCTGACCTGCCACAGGCCGGTGATGCCGGGCTTCGCCTGCAGATAGAAGGCGACCTCCTCCCCGAACCGTTCCAACTCATCACGGGTGACCGGCCGGGGTCCGACCAGGCTCATTTCACCGCGCACGACGTTGATGAGCTGTGGCAACTCATCCAGGCTGTAGGCGCGCAGGAACCGGCCGATCCGCGTCACCCGCGGGTCGCCCCGGAGCTTGTGATCGGCTTCCCACTCGCGACGCCGTTCGGGATCGGCGTCCAGGACGCGGGCGAGCACCGCCTCGGCATCGGGGACCATCGTACGGAACTTCAGGCATCGGAACGGCCGGCCGTTGGAACCGATCCGGGTGTGTCCGTACAGCACCGGCCCGCCGTCCCGCGCGATCAGCACCGACAGCACCGCGAAGACCGGCATCAGCAGAACCAGAAGTGCGAGGGCGGCGGCATAATCGAACAGAAGCTTTGTGGCATGGCCGAGCGGCCGGGACAACGGGTGCTGTCCGGTCAGCAGCAGCACGTCGTGGCCGACCAGATAATGGACATCGACGGCGATGACCGGGAGACCGCCGGGGGAGCGCACGCTGACAAACGGCACCCGCTCCAGGGGCAGGCGCGATACCAGGTACCGGTTCCCGTCGGGCTCCGCTCCCTCGCCGGCGATCACCAGCATGTCCGCCCCGTACCGGTGCAGCACGTCGATCCAGGAGCCCCGCCAGTCCGCCCGGATGCGCTCCAGCGATTCCATTCCGACAACGGAATAGCCGAGGTTGCCATCGGCCCGCAGCAATGCCGCCGTCTCGTCCAGGCGCACACCCGATCCGACGACGAGCACCGGAATCTCCCACAGCCCCAGGGCCGACAGCAGCCGGCGAACCATGTACCGGTACAGCAGCAGGAGCGGCACGGACAGCAGCCAGGTGTGGACCAGCCAAAGACGGGAAAATTCGCCCTTGGTCGCATACTGCGCAAAGCCGTCGGCCAGCATCGCCCCGATACACCCCATCACCACATAGCGCATTTCGGTCCACAGCGGCAGCCGCAGGCCGTATCGCCCCTTGTGATAGAACCAGATCAACAGAACGGCCGAGAGGACCAGCATCTGCGGCACCCGGAGGGGCCCGTTGATGCCGAGGAGTTCCACCGGCGTCAGGGTATCGCCGTGACCACCGAAGAGAAGCACCGGGAGAACGGCGGCCAACAGGGCCGATGCCAGCGCAAGCACATCGGCCAGCACCAGAACGACACCGCGAACGGTGCCCAACCGGAACAGGCGGTGCCGATAGCCCTGCGGTCCGGCGACGGGAGGATGGGTCATGACCATGACGATATCGCCGTACGAGACCTTCTACCGCTCCGCCTCTCGTATAGCATCCCCGCAGCCCCGAAATCCGACGCATTTGCGGGAAACCGTAAAGTGATATCCTACCGATTGCAATGGCGACAGCGACAGCGCTCCGCCCGTCGGCTCGCGGCTCCGAGCGCACGGAGCAACGGCATGCGGGTGCTGATCCGCGACGGTGCAACACCCGTCCGGAGCCCGCCGCCACCGGGGCAGTGGGGGATGCGCCACGGATCGTCCGATGCACTTATGGCTGTCACGAGGTGGCCGGCTCTGCTACCGTCCCGGCGTCTTCCCTCCCGAACCGTCCATGCCCCCGTCTCCATGCCATCTCCGGCATATTGCGGCGCCCGCAGCCGGGCTGCCGGCGATGAGAATGGCTGTGGCGGGCAATGTGCAACCCCGCGGAACCTGCCGGCACCGGGCATTGATGGAGCGGTGTCGGTGTTGTCAGGAACCCTCTGCCCAATGAAGCGACCTCACATCACGGCGGAAGACCACGGCACTCGTGTCCGTATCGGTATCGTCACCACCCACATCGCGCCGGCCCGCGGGTACGGCGGCATCGCCGAGTCAACCGCCCGGATTGCCAAAGGCTGGGCGGCGGCCGGACACGCGTTTTCCCTGTGCGCCAGCGATGCATCCGAGGGGGCGCCGCTGCAGGCCGGCGACGTGGGGATGCCCGCCGACGTGCCGGTCCACCTCTACCCCGCCCGGCTCTGGCCGCGCTGGGGGCTGGGGGCCGGAGCCATTCCCGCCATCCTCCGGCTGTGCCGCGATGCCGACGCGGTGTACATCAGCGGGACCGCGACGTGGCCCACCACGCTCGCGGGCGTGATATGCCTGCTGCTTCGGCGGCCGTTCGTCATCTCGGTCCATGGCGCACTGATGCCCGGTCACGTCGACCACATCCGCCGGCGCAAGCCGGTGAAGTGGCTGTACTACCGCCTCCTGACCCTGCCAACCCTGGCGCGCGCGCGCGCCGCCCACGCCACGGGAATCCCGGAAGCGGACGGCGTGCGGGCCCTTGTGCCCTCGGTTCCCGTCGCCGTCGTTCCAAACGCCATCGACCTCGTGGAGTGGCCCGTGCTGCCACCCCGCCGCCCGGACGGCGGTCTGACCATCGCCTATGTCGGCCGTCTGTCGCCGGAAAAGGGCATCCTGCCGTTCCTCAGAGCATGGCTTGCCGTCCGTCGCCCGAATGATCGCTTCGTGATCGCCGGGAGCGGCACCGGAACGTATATGGAGGACATCGCGGCGCTTGCTGCTTCGGCGCGCAATGCGATCGACCTGCATGGCTACCTGCCCGCGGATGGCGTCCGGGCTCTGATGGCCGGCAGCGACCTGGTCGTGCTGCCTTCCGGACTTGGCGAGGGAGGCCTGCGCGAGAACTTCGGAATCGCGGTCATCGAGGCCATGGCCGCCGGCCGGCCGGTCATGGTGACCCGCGGCATGGTCTGGGACGATCTGGAAGACCTGGGTGCCGGAATCGTGTTTGCGGCCGACGATGCCGGTGCACGTGCGGCGCTGGAGCGCGTGCAAGTCCTCTCACCCGATGCGCTGGCGGCGATGGGGGCGGCCGGTCGCCGCATCGTCGAGGAACGGTACGCGCTGGCCGCGGTTGCGGACCGGATGTGGCGTGTGGTTGCCGGACCGGGCGAGGCGTGAACGGCACCATCCCTCCATCCTCCGCCACCGGCCGGCGGCAGCGGCGTTCGCGTGGACACGCCGCCGTGGTGCGTGCCACAAGAGGCACCGGGACCGGCGGGCGGAAGGGGGAGAGGGCATGGACGTCGGCGAGGTGATGCGCAAGGCCCGCAAGCTCTTCCGCCTGATGCCGGAGCGGACGTTCCGGCAGGGGCTGCGACGGGGGGTTGCCGCGGTGGTCGAGATGGACCCGCTGCTGAACGGGCTCCGGCCGGCTGCGGTGATCGACGTGGGCGCCAACGTCGGGCAGTTTACCTTGCTGGCCCGGACGCGGTTCCCCGATGCCATCATCCATGCCTTCGAGCCCCTGGACGGCGCGGCCGCGGTGTTCGAGCGGCTGTTCGGCGCGGACCCCTGGGTCCACCTGCACAAGATCGCCGCCGGCGCCGTTCCGGGGGAGACGGTTCTGCACGTATCCGGGCGTCCCGATTGTTCGTCCCTGCTGCCCATCGGAGCGGAGCAGCAGCGCGCCGCACCGGGCAGCGCCGCCGTCGCCCGCATTCCGGTGGTGGTGCGCCCACTCGATTCGCTGCCGGATCTGGCGGATCTGCCGCGCCCGATCCTGATGAAGGTCGATGTCCAGGGGGCCGAACTCGACGTGCTGAGCGGTGCCGCCGGCCTCCTCGGGCGGATCGACCATCTGATCGTGGAGGCGTCGTTCACGCCCCTGTACGACGGACAGGCCCTGGCCGACGAGGTGCTCGCCCGGCTGCGCGACGCCGGCTTCCGCCTGGCCGGCGTCAACCGCCCCTGGTTCGGCCCGGACGGCCGCTGCCTTCAGGCCGATTTCCGATTTGACCGCACCGTCCCCGCAACGGGCCGGCCCCCGGGCGCATCATAAGCGCGGCACGCCGACGAGAAGGGACAACGAGGCGCCGTCAGGGCGCACCATTCGCCGGCCGGTCGGCGTTCTCCGCCGTGCTCCAGGATTGGGCATAGCCGATTCCCAACAGCAGGGCCAACGTCGCCGCAATCGCCGGCATCTGCACGCTGAAGTCGATCAGCCCGTGCAACCCCAGCAGAGCCGCAGCGGCGATCGCCATCGCCGGGTGTATCTGGTCCCTCCGCCGCCGCATCAGCCCGCGCACGCAGACCGCGACGATCACCGCCAAACACACGTACAGCATCGCCGCCGCGGGGATGCCGAGGTCCATCGCCAGTTCCAGATGGACGTTGTGGGCATAGTCCCAGCTCACCGGATAGGACAGGAGGGAATCCCGGTAGATGCGGAACGCCGGCAGAAAGGCACCGAGACCGGAGCCGGTGAGCGGGGCATCGGCGATGGCATCGGCGGTGAGACCGTACACATGGGCGCGGGCCGCATCATGCTCCGGCCCCGTCTGCTCCGTGAGCCGCTCCAGGGTCCGGTCGCCGCTGACCGCCAGCGCGACGAGGCCGACCGCAAGGATCGCACCGACGATGACCAGGGCCATTCGGGTACGCAGCACCCCTGCCACCATCAGCAGCACCAGCAGGATGACCAGGGCCGCCGCGGTTGCCAGCAGGGCGCCGCGGGAATGGGTCAGCAACAGTGCCGAACCCGTGACCAGCGCGCCCAGCAGATAGGGAAGCGCACGGACGATCACCGCTTCCGCCAGATCCGTCATGCGCCGGCCCCGGCCGCCATGGGACGGCCGCAGCACATAGACGAACACGCCGGCGCAGTACACCATGGCCAGCCCCGCATAGGCACCATAGGAATTGCGATTGACGAAGGTCGACGTCAGGTCGCTGTGGTAGGCCCATTTCGGCAGCCAGAGGATCACGTTCAATCCGGCGAAATGGACCGCAAGCCCATAGGCCGCGTACAGACCTCCGGCAAGGCAAAAGGCAACGGACGCCTCGTGGGCCCGCGCCCGCTCCCGTCCGAGCTGAACGGCCAGCCAGAAGATCCCGCCATAGCACGCCAGGCGCAGGATCGCCGTATAGGTCATCGCCGCATCGACGGTGATCGCCCCCGCCACGGCCGTTCCGCCCAACGCCGCCGACGCTTCCGCCCACAAGGGATGGTGGAGGTCGACCGGCATCAGCGGCGATGTCTGGACGAAGGCCCACGCCAACACCAGGCCGAAGGGAACGGCAACCGGCCACAGGCGGCCGAGCCCGACCGGCGCGCGCGCGCGCCCCAGCGCGACCAGAACCGCCCAGGCCACCAGCAGCCCGCCGACGGCGACAGCCATCAGGCTCCACGCCCATGGACGGTTGGCCCCGAGCGGGATCGGGGCCAGCACCACCAGGCCGAGGAGCAATCGGAAGAGAAGCGAACTCGCCGTCATCGGCCTCATACCGTCGGCATCGGACTGATGCCGACGGTAAGCCCCTCTCGATCAATGCCACGGCATTGATCTGCCGGGTTTGGCGGCCGGAAAAGAATGGAAGGGATCATGTTCCGGCCGTATCAGAGTCTCAGGCCGAGTCGCACAGAGATGATGTACTGGTCGTATTCGGAGGAGGCCACGTTGGAGGTACGCTTGCGGTAGGCAAGTTCACTCCCGACATAGTATTCCGGAGCCAGAGCCCAGATGACGCGACCGCGGCCGTCGTAGGTCCAGTTGGTCTGATCGACGCCCTTGAAGTCATCCATGGTCACGCTGGCGGCGGCCGTGAGGACGATGTTGCGGCTGTATTCGTGGCGGATGAGCAGAGACGCGGTGCTGCTGACGATCGACGAGGCGCCGCGCGTCGTCGTCTCCTGCACCCGGCGCTCCAGCGACGGGATGATGACGGTCAGGCGGCTGGGCGTCCAGTTGAACACCGCCCGGAACGCCAGGCCCCCGGGGTCACGGAGTCGCGAGTCCTCGTAGTCCTGCTGCAGGTAGCCGACCAGGAAGTCGCCGCGGATGAGCTGGGTGACGTCGACACCGATACCGGCCTCCGCCCGCCAGCCGTGGCTCGACCGGTTGTACCCGAGGTCATCGAACTCGTCGTCATACTTGCGCCGGTTGGCCTGCAGTTCGGCAACGGCCGAATAGCCGGGGAACATCTCGTACGCGCCGCGCACCAGGGCACGGTATTCCATGCGGTCACGGTCGGAGTTGTTGATCGTCGCGCCGCCGCCGGTGCCCACGTCCTCGAAATGGCGGCGCACGGCCTGCAGATCACCGGAGAAGGTGTAGCGCCCGGTCACCACCTTGGTGCCGACCTGGCCGGTGAAGCTGTTGGTCGGAGTCGGCTTCTCGCCGCCCGCCTCGTCCGGGCTGCCGCGGTCCTCGTGCTGACGGGCATACTCCAGCAGCCCCGTGCCTTCCCAGCTCCGGTCAAAATCGTAGCGGCCCTGGCCGACGATCTGACCGTTCAGGTGATTGTCATTGGTGAAGCGGCGGAAATAGTTCTGCTCGGCGCGGGCCGTCAGGTTGAGGGCGTGGCGCGAGAAGCGGGAGCGAAGCTGGAACTCCGGAGCGATCCGCGTCTGGAAATCCGATTTCTCGTCGGTGGGGCGTGCGTAGAGGTTGGAGTTGTAGCGCTGCTCGAACTCGACCTGCGGCAACAGCAGGAAGCTTCCCAGCTCAACCCCCTTGGGCTGGTACGATTCGTCGACCCGGTCAGGATCCTGCTTGCCTTCCACATCGTTCTGCGGATTGGCCTCCCCCGTCACGTTCGCCGCACCGGCGGCGCCGCGACGCGTATCCTGGGCGTCCGCCGCCGACCACGGCGCGATCGTCATACCGAGTGCAAGCGCGGTGGTGCACAGCCAATAACGGTTGATTTTAATGTTTCCAAGCACGTGAAAATTTGTGATCTGCATGCCGGATCGCCGCCGCTTGCTGGGATTGCGCTCGTGTCCATACCACCATCACGTGCTTTGTTCCAGCCTGAAGGCGACACATTGCCCATCAAATTGTCGCAATTTGCGCGCCGCCGCCGCCGGCGGCGGCGCTCCCGGCACCGCGCACCCCGCCTCCTTCCCGAACTTGCAGCGGTCGGGCGAGTTCTGATAGGTTTGTTCTGGTTTTGCGCGTTGGATTCATGTGAGGGCTGTCAGCATGGTTGCTTCCCGGAGTCTGGTGCTGTCGACGGCGATGGCCGCACTGGCCCTTCTGGTCACCGCCACCCCTGCCGCGGCCCAGGGGCAAGGTCAGGGGCAAGGGCAAGGCCAGGGCCCCACCCAGAACCGGGGCCAGGGGGATTCGGCGGCGGTCACCAGCCTGCCGCCGGCCCTGCGCGCCGCCATGCTGAGCGGAAACCCGCAGCAGGTGACCCAGGCGATCAACACCCTGGCCGGCGGCAACCCGCAGCGCGCCGCGGAACTCGCCGGCGCGGTGGTGACCGCGGCCGAGCAGTTGGTGAACGTCAACCCGCAGGCGGCGATCAAATCCGCGGCCGCCGCGGTCGAAACCGTGCGCAGCACGACGGTTCAGTCCACCGCGCCGCAGGCGACCGAGACGGTGCTGACCACTGCCGCCCGCATCTTCGTGTCACCGCCCGTGCAACGGGTGGCCCCGGAAGAGGCCGCGGCGGTTGCGTCGGCGGCCATGCAGGTCGCCTCCACCACCGGATCGCCCGCCATCGTGGCCAACGTCGCGGCGCAGGCCGTCGCCACCGCGGAGCGGATCGTGGCGACCAACCCGGCCGCCGCCGTCCAGATCGCCAGCGCCGCAACCCAGGCGGTCCAGGCCACCCAGGTTCTGCAATCGTCTCCCACCCAGGCGCTGACCGTTGCGACCACCGCCGCCCGCATCATCGTCAACCCTGACGCGCAGCGTGTCGCCCCCCAGGCGGTGGCAACGATCGCCACGTCCGTTGCTCAGACGGTGACGAACCCGGCGGTGTATCAGGTGTCGCCGCAGACGGCCATCCAGGTGATGGCCAACGCGTTCGCTGCGGCGACCAGCCAGGCCGTGGTCACCGCGGCCCCGCAGACGGTGCAGGTCGTCACCCAGGTTCTCAACCAGGCAAGCACGTCGCAGACCCTGGCCCAGTCGAACCAGACCAACGCGGCCCAGGTGAACGCCATCACCGCCGGGCAGGTTCCGGCCAACCCGCAGGTCACCGCCCAGGGACAGGGCCAGCAGACGACCGGCACCACCCAGACGACCCAAACCAACACCCAGACCAACCAGACCACCACCCAAACGGCCACCACCAACCAGAACACCACGACCACGCCGATCGAGGTGCCCACCGTCGTCTTCACCTCCAGCCCGAGCTGACGGTAAGGCACCGGTCCGGGAGGCATTGGCATTCGCGCCCTGCTCCGCCTTCGGTGGTGGAGCAGGGCGCTGATGCTTATGGGGTCGCTCCGCCGGGAGCGGGAGCGGCGACCGCCGGATCAGCGAAAACACGAACGCAAGGCACGCCATGGCTGACACCGCCGCTTCCGGGGCAGCCGACCGCAGCGACCGCTCCCGCGGGGTGAACCCCGGGGACGACGGCCCCTCCGGATCGGAGGGTCCGCTGGACGGTCCGGCATGACCCCCGCCAAAGGCGCTTGCGCCGGAACGGCGAGGGAGCGCCTGGACGGAGTCCGCGGCATTCTCGCGACCGTTGCGGCCGTCGGCCGGCGCCGCGTTGCGGGTGTGCTGGTCCTGGCCGTGGCGGCGGCGGCGGCGCAGGGCGCCGGCCTGCTGATCCTGGTTCCCCTGCTCGATCATTTGGGCATCGAGGGCGACCCGTCCGGTGCCGGCCTCGGCCTGGAACCGGCACTGCTGCTGTACGTCGCCATCGTTGCGGCAGCGGCGGTGGCGGTGCGGGCGCGGGTGCTGGTGGCGCAACGGCTGCGGCTGGCGGTGGTGGACGGTCTGCGCCGTGACCTGCACGGCGCGCTGCTCGGAATGGAATGGTTCGCCTTCGCGCGGCTGCGCACCTCGGACGTCACGCAGACCCTGTCCATGGAGGTCGGCCGCGTCGGCTTCGCTGTCGATTTCCTGCTGGGACTGGCGGCACGGGCGGCGGAGGTGCCGATCCTGCTGGCCGTCGCGGCGTCCCTGTCGCCGACCCTGACGCTGATCGTGGTGGTGCTGGCCCTGCTGGCCGTCGTCGCCGCGAGCCTGCTCGACCGCGGCACGGTGGCGCTCGGCCGCGCCCTGGGCCAGGCGAACCTCGCCTTCCAGGCCGATCTCGCCGACGATCTCGCCGGATTCCGTCTCGTCAAGACGCTTGGACTGGAGGAACAGCGGCACGCTCGGCTGGCGGCCCGGATGAGCGACCTGCGCGACCGCCAGACCGCGCACCAGCGGGTCGTGGCGAACGCCCGGGCAGCGGTCCAGGTGGGTGCCGCCGTCGGGGCCGCGCTGGGCGTCACGGTGGCGGTGCGCGGCTTCGGCCTGGCGCTGGCGGATGCCCTGGTCCTTGCCCTGACCTTCGCCCGCCTGGGCCAGACCCTGCTGAACACGCGCGAATCGTGGGCGCAGCTCATGCACGCCCTGCCGGCCTACGAATCGGTGACCGCGCTGACCGCAAACGCCCGCGCCGCCGCCGAACCGTCGGCGGCGGGGGCCCCCGCCGCCGGGGGCGGGCAGCCGCCGGACATCCGCCTCGACGGCGTCACCGTCCGCCATCCCGACAGCGCGCGGGCGGCGCTGGTCGGTGTGTCGGCCACCATCCCCGCCGGCCGGATCACCGCCGTCGTGGGCCGCTCCGGGGCCGGCAAGTCGACGCTGAGCGACCTGATCCTCGGCCTGCCGGTTCCCGCCGCGGGACGGATGCTGGTCGACGGCGTGCCTCTGGAAGCGGCGGGCCGCCGCGGCTGGCGGACGCGGGTCGGTTATGTGCCGCAGGACTCCTTCCTCTTCCACGACAGCGTGCGCGCCAACCTGCTGCTCGCCCGCCCGGACGCGGACGAGGCGGCGCTGTGGGACGCCCTGAAGCGGGCGGCCGTGGCCGACGTGGTGCGGCGGCTGCCGCGCGGGCTCGACACGGTGGTGGGGGAGCGCGGCGACCGTCTGTCGGGCGGTGAACGCCAGCGCCTGGCGGTGGCCCGCGCCCTGCTGCGGAATCCGGACGTGCTGGTCCTGGACGAAGCGACCAGCGCGCTGGACGCGGAGTCGGAACGCCGGCTCGTCGACACGGTCGAAGGGCTGAGGGGGCGGGTGACCATCGTCGTCGTCGCCCACCGGCCGGCCATGGCCCGCATGGCGGACCATCTGCTGGTGCTTGATGCCGGCCGCCTGGTCGCCGCCGGCACCCGGGCCGAGGTCGAGGCGGCAGCCGGTCCGCTTCCCGCCGATTGATACGGCCGGAAGCGGACCGGCCGCCGCTGCGTTCAGAAGCGGCGTTCCAGCACCTTCACGATGTCGCCGGGCAGGATCGGCGTGCGCTCGACGGCCCGGTACTCGATCTGGTCGCCGTCGATGGTGCGCACCAGCACGACCTCCCCCTGACGGGCGCGGTAGTCGTAACCGCCGGCCTTGGCGATGGCGCTCAGCACCGTCATGCCGGTCATGTAGGGGAACTCGCCGGGCTGGCGGACCTCGCCCAGAACATAGAAGGGCCGGAAGGTCTGGATCTCCACGGCGACGCTGGGATCGTTCAGGTAGGCGTCCCGCTTCAGCGTGTCCTCGATGCGCTTGGACAGCGCCTTGGCGGTGACGCCGCTGGCCGGGATGTTGCCGACCAGGGGCATCGCGATGTTGCCCAGCGGGTCGACGGTGAAATCGCCCGACAGGCTCTGTTCATTGAACACGATCACCCGCACCCGGTTGCCGGGTTCGAGCAGGTAGCTTTCCGCCGGGTTCCCCGCGGTCCTGGGCGCTTCCTCACCGGGGAACACGGCCACCGGCGCGCAGCCGGCCGCAAACCCCGCCGCGATCGCGATGGCCACCGTCACAACCCGAAAGGCGCGCCAGATGCGTCCGAATACCATGTGGGGAAGCACTCCTCTTGCTTGCTCGATTTCGGCCGGCCGTACCGGCGGACCACCGCGCCGTCCGCGCGAACGGACCATGGTCGGACGGCGCCTGAGATAAACAAGATCCTCAGCCGACTGCAACGCCGGAACCTCGCGGAATGGTATTTATCATAAGAGCGGCTGCGCCGGTATCGGTGTGCCGGGCCGTCGGCAACAGCGCCCGACCCATTGACCGGGGCGCCGCCATCCGGCATCGTTCCCGCGGCCACGGTCACGCCGGGCCGGCCCGGCCCCGAAACGGCCGCGGCCCGGGGACTATCCGGGGAACGCCCATGCCCTCCCGCCTCGCGCGCTTTGTCCTGCCGCTGGCCATCGCCCTTCCGGGCACCCTGTCAGCGCAGATGCCGGAGCCTCCCGCTGTTCCGGCCACGCGTCCGCCCCTGCAACTGCACGGTGAACCGCCACCGGCGCCGGCCGCCGGCCGGCAGGATTCCTCCACCCCGCCGGCGGGCATCATCGTCACCCCGCTGCCCGAGGCGCCGGCCCCCGCACCGTCCCCCGCACCCATGATGGCGCCCCCCGCGGCCGCCCCGCCGCCCCGCCCCGCCCCCTCCGCCGTCCCGCCCTCCGCACCACCCCCGCCGGCCCCCGTCCCCGCTCCTGCACCGACCGCCGGCATGGACGACGCGGTGGCCGTCGTGCACGCCTTCTACGAGGCGTTGAGCCGCGCCGACGGCGTGGCCGCCAACGCCTACGTGGTGCCGGAGAAGCGCGGGCAGGGAGCCTACGATCCGCAGGGGATCGCCGCCTTCTACGGTGCGATGAGCGAGCCGCTGCGCCTGCTCGCCACCGGTCGGCCGGACGAGCGGGTGGTGCGCGTGCGCTACGCCTACACCCACCGCAGCGGCCGGCGGTGCGACGGGTCCGCCGACGTCCTGCTGGCCGTGCGCGAAGGCCGGTTGCTGATCGAGCGCATCCGCCCGCTGAACGGATGCTGAGGCGGCGGTGCGATAGGGCTTGACTTCCTGTCGCAGCGCACAACATACAGCAGCGTATTTGCTGTTTCCCGTCGCGACCGCGGCGTCCCGGCCGCCTCGCCCCTCTTCGGACGGGCCTGGCGCCGTCGCCCGGGACGGGATGCACCCGCCTTGCGCACCGCCGATCGGTGCACGCCCGTCCGGCAGCGTCGAATGCCGGCATTCGATGACTGTTCGTACGATTGCGAAAAGAGAGTTCATGACCGTTTCCAGAAACCGTGGGCGCGGCGCGTCCCACGGACGGGCGGCCGCGTCCCGCGGCGCCGCCTTGCACGACCACACCCGTGCATCGCTTCACCGCGGCCCGTCGCCGGCCGCGACGTTGAAAACCGGCCCGGTAAAGGCCGCATCCGCGAAGACCGGCCCGGTGCCGGGTGCCGACGAGGTTCTGTTCCTGCCGCTGGGCGGCTGTTCGCGCATCGGCATGAACATGGCACTCTACGGCCACGCCGGAAAATGGCTGATCGTCGACGCCGGCGTCGCCTTCATGGGCGACGAGGCGCCGGGCATCAACGCCCTGATGGCCGATCCCCGCTTCATCGAGGAGCGCATGGCCGACGTGGTCGGCCTGGTGGTTACCCACGCCCACGAGGACCACATCGGCGCCATCCACCATCTGTGGCCGCGCCTGACCTGCCCGATCTACGCCACCCCCTTCGCCAGCCACGTCATCCGCGAGCGGCTGAAGGAAAAGGGCGTGATGCGCGACGTGCGCCTGCGCACCTTCGAGGTGGGAGCAACCTTCGACCTCGGCCCCTTCCGGGTCGAGAGCATCGCCGTCACCCACTCCATCCCCGAACCGGTATCCCTGGCCATCCGCACCGCGGCCGGCACGGTGCTGCACACCGGCGACTGGAAGTTCGATCCCGACCCGCTGGTCGGGCAGACCGCCGACCTCGCGGCCTTCCGGCGCCTGGGCGACGAAGGCGTGCTGGCCATGCTGTGCGACAGCACCAACGCCGACGTGGACGGCACCACCGGGTCCGAGGCGTCGGCCCGCGCCGGCCTGATGGAGGCGTTCGCGGGCCGCAAGGGCGCCATCGCCGTCACCGGCTTCGCGTCGAACGTGGCGCGCATGCGCGCGGTCGCCGAAGCGGCGGCGGCCAACGGCCGCAAGGTCGTGCTGGCCGGCCGTTCGCTGCTGCGCATGGAGAAGGCGGCGCGGTCCTGCGGCTATCTCGACGGCCTGCCCGGCTTCATCGGCATGGACGAGGCGTCGTGGGCCGACCGCCGCAGCCTGGTCATGCTGTGCACCGGCAGCCAGGGCGAGGAGCGGGCGGCGCTGAGCCGCATCGCCCGCGACGGCCACCGCGAGCTGTGGCTGGAGCGCGGTGACACCGCCATCTTCTCCGCCCGCGCCATCCCCGGCAACGAGGAGTCGATCGGGGCCGTCCAGAACCACCTGCGCGCCCGCGGCGTCGAGGTGCTGACGCCGGCCGACGCGCCGGTCCATGTCTCCGGCCATCCCAAGCGGGACGATCTGCGCCTGATGTACGAGCTGGTGCGCCCGCGCTTCGCCGTGCCGGTGCACGGGACGATGGAGCATCTGGAGGCGCACGCCCGTCTTGCCCGCACCTGCGGCGTCGAGCGCGCGCTGGTTCTGGAGGACGGCGACCTCGTCCGCCTCGCCGCCGAGGGCACCGCGGTGGTCGGCCACGTCGAGCCGCGGCGCCTCGCCGACGATGGCCGTGCGCTGCTGCAGTGGCGCGGTTCGGTGGTCCCGGAGGACGAGCGGCACCTGGCCCTGGCGGCGTAATCCCGCGGGGCGTGCGGGACCTGCCCATGGACGCCTGCCGTCTGGTGGTCGACACCAACGTCTTCGTAGCCGCCGGCTTCAAACCGCACAGCGCCGCCGCCGCGGTGCTGGCGGCGGTGCGCGATGGCCGCGCCCGGCTGGTGTGGGACGCCCCGACGCAGGCGGAGACCCGGGCGGTGCTGACCCGCATTCCCCGCCTGGACTGGGACGCCGTCCGTCCCCTGTTCCGGCCGGAGGACGCGTTCCCGGACCCCACCGACCCCGCCTCCTTCACCGTCGTGGAGGACCCCGGCGACCGCAAGTTCGCGGCCCTGGCCGCCGCCGCCGGCGCGGTGCTGGTCACCAACGACGCCGACCTGCTGTCGTGCCGCGACGCCATCGGCGTGCGCGTCCTCACCCCGCGCGAAGCCCTCGCCGACCTCCCCTGACGGGCGGCCTCCGACGCGGAAGCGGGCGTTGACAGGCGGTCCCGGCGGTGGTCTCCTGGGGCCAGGGGGCGCTCGCGATCGCCCCGTGAGGCGGCAGCCGAAGATCGCGCCAGACCCTCTCGTCAGGAGTTGGCGCCATGCCGTCGAACACGGAGATCACGGTTTCACAGTTGTTGCGCCTCACCGGTCTTCCGGATGCGCCTTCCATCCTGGATGTCCGCACGGCAGAGGATTTCGCCGGCGACCCGCGCCTGCTGCCTGCGGCAACGCGGCACGACGCCACCACCCTTCCGGCGCGTGCCGCGGAATGGCGCGGACAGCATGTGGTCGTCGTCTGTCGGCACGGCCGCAAGATCAGTCAGGGTGCCGCCGCCTGGCTGCGGCACGCCGGTGCACGCGCGGAGACCCTGGACGGCGGTTTCGAGGCGTGGTGCGCCGCCGGCGGACCGCTGATTCCGGCAGCCGCCATCCCACCGGGGGACGCGCAGGGCCGCACCGTGTGGGTTACGCGCGCCCGTCCGAAGGTGGATCGCACGGCCTGCCCCTGGCTGATCCGCCGCTTCGTCGATCCCCGCGCCGTCTTCCTGTTCGTCGCGGCCGCGGAGGTCGGGGCGGTGGCCGAACGGTTCGGCGCCACGCCCTTCGATATCGAAGGATGCCATTGGAGTCACCGCGGCGAACGCTGCACCTTCGACGCCATGGTGGAGGCGTTCGGTTTGTCGTCGCCGGCGATGGAGCGGCTGGCGACCATCATCCGGGGCGCCGACACCGCCAGGCTCGACCTTGCCCCGCAGGCGGCCGGATTCCTCGCGGCGGCGCTCGGCTTCTCACGCATGTTCCGTGACGACCTGGCGCAGCTCGACGCGTGCATGCCGTTGTATGACGCGCTCTACCGCTGGAGCCGTGACGCGGCGGATGAAACCCACGACTGGCCATCGCCCGGTGCGAGGGCCTGATCGTGACGGATCACACCCTGGCAACCCACAGCCCCCCGGCGGACGCCACGCCGCTGCCTGACATGCGCGAGTCCCTGCGGACCTGGGGGTGGATCGCCCTGCTCAGCTTCGGCGGGCCGGCCGGGCAGATCGCGGTGATGCATCGCATCCTCGTGGAGGAGAAGCGCTGGATCGACGAGCGGCGTTTCCTCCATGCGCTCAACTATTGCATGCTGCTGCCCGGGCCGGAGGCGCAGCAGCTCGCCGTCTATATCGGCTGGCTGCTCAACCGCACGGCCGGCGGGCTGATGGCGGGCACGCTCTTCGTGCTGCCGGGCTTCCTCAGCATCCTCGTGCTCAGTTTCATCTATGCGCTCTGGGGCTCCGGCGGCTGGGTCGCCGGCCTGTTCTTCGGGCTGAAAGCGGCGGTGCTGGCGATCGTCCTCCAGGCCACCATCCGCGTCGGCCGGCGGGCATTGCGCACGCCGGCCATGCTGGCCGTGGCCGGTGCGGCGTTCGCCGCGATCCACCTCTTCGACGTGCCGTTCCCCGCCATCGTCGCCGCCGCGGCCCTTGCCGGGTTCGTCGCCGGCCGTCAGGGCTGGGTCAGCGGTACCGTCGCGGGCGGCCACGGCGGCGGCCGGGGCAGCAACCATGGCCGTGCCGCCGGCGAACGGCCGGCGGCGCTCGGCACCGATATTCCCGCCCATGCCCGCCCCTCCCGGGCCTGGTCGCTGCGGATCGCCGGCATCTTCCTGGTGCTGTGGCTGACCCCGGTCCTCATGCTCCTGGCGACGTTGGGACCGGATGACGTCTTCACGCGGATCGCCGTGTTCTTCAGCCAGGCGGCCGTGGTCACCTTCGGCGGCGCCTATGCGGTGCTGGGCTATGTCGCACAGGAGGCCGTGCAGGCCCATGGATGGCTGATGCCCGGCGAGATGCTGGACGGGCTCGCCATGGCGGAGACGACGCCGGGTCCGCTGATCCAGGTGGTGCAGTTCGTCGGATTCATGGGGGCGCTGCGCGACCCCGGCGCGCTCCACCCGCTGGTCGCCGGCACGCTGGCCGCGGTCCTGACGACCTGGGTGACCTTCGTTCCCTGTTTCCTCTGGGTCCTCGCGGGAGCCCCCTGGGCCGAGGCGCTGCGCGGTCACCGTGCCGTCAGCGGGGCGCTGGCGATGGTTACCGCCGCCGTTGTCGGCGTCATCCTCAACCTCGCCATCTGGTTCGCTCTGCACACGGTCTTCGGCGCCGTCGACCGGATCGGCTATGGACCGCTCTCCGTCGACGTGCCGGTGTGGTCCAGCGTCGATCCCGCTGCGCTCGCCCTGTCCGCCGGGGCCGTCCCGGCGGTCCTGTGGCTGCGCGTCGGCATGATTCCGCTTCTGGCCGCCTGCGCCGCAGCCGGCGTGGTGCTTCAGGTCCTCCGCTCCGGGTTGGGCTGACCATCGCCGGCTCGGGCAGACCGTGGGAGCGCCGGCAGCGGCTCATCCTCCGGCAGCGGCATGCCACGCCGGACCCAGGCGCGCAGACGCAGCGCCAGGTCCGGCGACGCGGCGGCGTTCCACATCAGCAGCGCCCAGATGGCGACCGGGTCGGCAGCGCCCAGGGCCCGCGCCAGCCGGTCGCAGCGGCTCTCGAACGACACCGGGCCGCAGGCGTCCAGCCGGGTGCGGATGCGGGCGGGCCACAGGCCGCGAAGCTGATTGCGCTCGTCGAACGGGTCGAGCGGTGCCGGGCTGGACGGCATGGGGATGCTCCCGGTACGGGGTAACGACTCCGAAAAACAGTCGGGAGGGCCGGTGCGGCGCGCCATACCGAACGGCGTACGCCCAAAGGAAGCGTCGGCGCCGGCCGCGCCGTCGCCATCTGCATTCCATGGACACGGGATTCGACGTCGCCGCCCTGCGGCCCCATCTGGCCCGGATCCGGGGCCGGCGCGCCGCCATGGAGGCGCTGATCCGCCGCTGGGCGGCCATCAACTCCGGCAGCGGCAACCGGGCCGGGCTGGCGGCCATGGCGGATGCCCTGGCCGAAGCGTTCGCACCGCTGGGCACCCCGGAACGCCGGCCGCTGCCCGCCGTCGCGGCGGTGGCGGCCGACGGCACCGTGCGGGAGGAGGCCACCGGCGACCTGCTGGTGCTGACCCGCCGGCCGGAGGCGCCCCGCCGGGTGACGCTGGCCATCCACTACGACACGGTCTATGGCCCCGACCATCCGTTCCGGACGGTGCGTGAGGCCGGCGCCGACACCCTCGTCGGGCCCGGCGTGGCCGACGCCAAGGGCGGCATCGCCGTGCTGCTGCACGCCCTGCTGGCGCTGGAGGACAGCCCCTTCGCCGCCGGGATCGGCTGGCGCGTGCTGCTGAACCCGGACGAGGAGACGGGTTCCCGCGCCTCGGCCGCCGCCATGGTCGAGGCCGCCGCCGGGGCCGATTTCGCGATGCTGTACGAGCCGGCGCTGGAGGACGGCACCATGGCCGGCGCGCGCAAGGGCAGCGGCACCTTCGCCCTGGTGGCCCGCGGCCGCGCCGCCCACGCGGGCCGCGACTTCGCGGCCGGGCGCAACGCCCTGACCGCGCTGGCCGGCGCCATCCTGGAGCTGGACGCCCTCAACGGCCGGGACGACGGGGTGACCGTCAACGTCGCCGGGGTGGAGGGCGGCGGCCCGGTCAACGTGGTGCCCGACCTGGCCCTGGCGCGCTTCAACGTCCGCGTGCCGACCCCCGGCGACGCCGCCCGGGTGACCGCCGCGCTCGCCCGCATCACCGCCGGCCTGAACGCCCGCGACGGCATCCGGGCCGAGTTGCACGGCGGCTTCGGCCGCCCGCCCAAGGTGGCGGATGCGCGCCAGCAGCACCTGCAGGCGTGGGTCGGCGGGCTGGGCGACGCGCTGGGCATCCCCGTGCGCTGGCGCGACACCGGCGGGTGCTGCGACGGCAACAACCTGGCGGCGGCCGGCATTCCCAACATCGACACGCTGGGCGTGCGCGGCGGCCGCATCCACAGCGACGGGGAGTTCGTCCGGCTGGACAGCCTGGAGGAGCGCGCCACCCTGTCCGCCGCCCTGCTGATGGCGGCGGGGGCCGGCGCCTTCGTCCCGCCCGGCGCGGCGGGAGACCGGCCATGAGCGCCGGCAGCGACACCCTGGTGCTGCGCCCGGCGCGCCCGGCGGACCTGGGGGCCCTGGTGCGCCTGGCGGAGTCGGCGGGCACCGGCCTGACCACCCTGCCCGCCAGCCGCGAGGCGCTGGCCGCCCGCATCGACCGCTCCGCCGCCGCCTTCGCCGCCGCGGACATCGCCGAGCCCGGCCCGGAATCCTACCTCCTGGTGGCGGAGGACACCGCCGACGGCGCGGTGGTCGGCACCACCGGCCTGTTCGCCGCGGTGGGGCTGGAGAACGGCTTCTTCAACTACCGCATCGTCCGGTTGACCAAGACCTCGCGCGAGCTGGGGGTGCGCCTGGACACCCGGCTGCTGACGCTGGTCAACGACTTCACCGGGGCCACCGAGGTCGGCACCCTGTTCCTCGCCCCCGGCCACCGGCGGGGCGGCAACGGGCAGCTCCTGGCGCGCAGCCGCTACCTGATGCTGGCCGAGTTCCCCGACCGCTTCGCCGCGACGGTGCTGGCGGAGATCCGCGGCTGGCTGCGCGACGACCACGCCTCCCCCTTCTGGGATGCCATCGGCCGCCACTTCTTCCGCATGCCCTTCCCCGAGGCGGACCTGCTGAGCGGTCTCGGCCATGCCCGCTTCATCGCCGATCTCATGCCCAGGTACCCCATCTACATCGACCTGCTGCCGCCCGAGGCGCAGGCGGTGATCGGCAAGCCGCACGACCGGGCGCAACCCGCCCTGGCCCTGCTGCTGCGCGAGGGGTTCCGCTTCAACCAGACCATCGACATCTTCGACGGCGGCCCGGTGGTGGAGGCGCGGCGCGACGACATCCGCACCGTGCGCGACAGCGCCGCGGTGACCGTGGACCGCATCGCGCCGGCCGCCGACGGCCCGCCCACCCACATCGCCTGCACCACGCGCCTCGGCGACCTGCGCGTCGCCCGCGTGCGAGCCCGCCGCGACGGCGGCGGCGTCATCATCGACGCGGCCGCCGCCCGGCGGCTGGGTGCGGTCCCCGGCGACCGGCTCCGCCTCGCCCCCCTGGACGGAGGTCCGCCATGAACGATGCCCGGCGGCAGCGGCGCGGCCCCCGGCTGCGCTCGGAAGACCCGGCCACCGGCGCCATCCTGTGGGAGGGCGCCACCGCCGACGCCGCCGACGTGGACGAGGCGGTGTGCGCCGCCCGCGCCGCCTTCCCCGCGTGGGCCGACGCCCCGCCGGACGAGCGGCTGGCCATCGTCGAGCGGTTCGGCCGCGCGCTGGAGAGCGAGCGCGACTCCGTTGCCGCGGCCATCGCCGCGGAGACCGGCAAACCCCGGTGGGAAGCAGCCACCGAGGTGGCGAGCATGGTCGGCAAGGTCGCCCTCTCCATCGCCGCCTGGCGCGAGCGCACGGGGGAGCACACCGCCGCGGCCGCCGGGGCCACGGCGGTGCTGCGCCACCGCCCCCACGGCGTGGTAGCGGTGTTCGGTCCCTACAACTTTCCCGGCCACCTGCCCAACGGCCACATCATCCCGGCCCTGATCGCCGGCAACACCGTGGTCTTCAAGCCCAGCGAGCGCACGCCCCTGGTGGCGGAGCGCATGGTGGACCTGTGGATCACCGCCGGCCTGCCGCCGGACGTGCTGACGCCGGTGCAAGGCGGCCGCGCGACGGGCGAGGCGCTGGCCGCCCACCCCGGCATCGACGGGCTGTTCTTCACCGGCAGTTCCGCCACGGGCATGGCCCTGCACCGTCGGTTCGCCGGCCGGCCGGGGGTGATCCTGGCGCTGGAGATGGGTGGCAACAACCCGCTGGTGGTGTGGGACGCCGCCGACGCGGCCGCCGCGGCCGGGATCGTCGTGCAGTCCGCCTACGCCACCGCCGGGCAGCGCTGCACCTGTGCCCGCCGGCTGATCGTGCCGCAGGGCGACGCCGGCGACCGGGTACCGGATGCCCTGGCCGGGCTGATCGATCGCATCCGCGTCGGCCCGCCCGACGCGGACCCGCCGCCTTTCATGGGCCCGGTCATCGACAACGCCGCCGCCGACGCCCTGCTGGGGGCGCAGGCCGCGCTGGTCGCCGCCGGCGGCGTGCCGCTGCGCGCCATGGCGCGGACGGTGCCGGGCCGCCCCTTCCTGACGCCCGGCCTGATCGACGTCACCGCCATCGCCGATCGCCCGGACGAGGAGCTGTTCGGGCCGCTGTTGCAGGTGATCCGGGTCGGCAGCTTCGACGCCGCCCTGGCCGAGGCCAATGCCACCCGCTTCGGCCTGGCCGCCGGGCTGGTGAGCGACGATCCGGACCTGTGGCGCCGCTTCCGCACGGGCGTGCGGGCCGGGGTGGTCAACCGCAACCGGCCGCTGACCGGCGCCTCCGGCGCCCTGCCCTTCGGCGGGGTGGGCGACAGCGGCAACCACCGGCCCTCCGCCCGCTACGCCGCCGATTATTGCGCCTATCCCGTGGCGTCGCTGGAGGCGGAGCGGATCACCGACCCGACACCCGCCATCACCGGGCTGGACCCATGAGCGGAAATCATACAACCGCGGTCGAGGCGAACTTCGACGGGCTGCCGGGGCCGACGCACACCTACGCCGGCCTGTCCTACGGCAACGTCGCCTCCGCCGCCAACGCCCGCACCCCAGCCGACCCGCGCGCCGCGGCGCGCCAGGGGCTGGCGAAGATGCGCCTGCTGGCCGGGCGCGGCTTCGTCCAGGGCGTGCTGCCGCCCCACGAACGCCCCCACCTGCCCACCCTGCGCGCGCTGGGCTTCACCGGCAGCGACGCCGCGGTGCTGGAGGCGGCGTGGCGGGCCCACCCCGGGCTGCTGGCGGCCTGTGCCTCCGCCTCCGCCATGTGGACGGCCAACGCCGCCACCGTGTCGCCGGCCCCTGACACGGCGGACGGGCGCCTGCACCTCACCCCCGCCAACCTGGTGGCGATGCCCCACCGCGCCATCGAGGCGGCGGTGACCGCGCGGGTGCTGCGCGCCGTGTTCCCGGAGGGCAACCGTTTCGCCCACCACCCGCCCCTGCCCGCCCACGCCGCCTTCGGCGATGAGGGCGCCGCCAACCACACCCGCCTCGCCGCCGCCCACGGCGCGCCGGGGGTGGAATTCTTCGTCTACGGCCGCACCGCCTTCGACTCCGGCGCCCCGGCCCCAACCCGTTTCCCCGCCCGCCAGACCTTCGAGGCCTCGGCGGCGGTGGCGCGGCGGCACGGCCTCATTCCCGCCCGCACCGTGTTCGCCCGGCAAAACCCGGCGCTGATCGACGCCGGCGCCTTCCACAACGACGTGGTCTGCGTCGGCAGCGCCGGCACCTTGTTCTTCTACGAAGACGCCTTCGCCGACACCCCGGGCGTGCTGGACGCCCTGCGCCGGGCGCTGGCCGCCGTGGAGGCGGAGCTGACGGCCATCGCAGTGCCCGCCGCCCGGGTGAGCGTGAACTCGGCGATCCGCAGCTACCTCTTCAACTCCCAGCTCCTGCTGCGGCCGGACGGCGGACTGCTGCTGGTCCTGCCGGCGGAGGCCCGCGAGGACCCGGCGGTGCGCGCGTACGTGGAGGACCTGCTGTCCTCCGGCGGCCCGATCCGCGAGGCGCTGCACGTCGATCTGCGCCAGAGCATGCGCAATGGCGGCGGCCCCGCCTGCCTGCGCCTGCGCGTCGTGCTGACCGACGCCGACCGCGCCGCCGCCAACCCCGCCGTCTTCCTGGACGACGCCCTGGCCGCCCGGCTGGAGGCGTGGGTGGACCGCCACTACCGCGACCGCCTCACCATCGACGACCTGCGTGACCCCGGCCTGGCGGACGAGGGCCGCCGGGCGCTGGACGAACTGACCGGCATCCTGCGCCTGGGGCCGGTCTACGATTTCCAGCAGTGAGGTTCATACGGTTTCCGCCTGAAGGCTTCAACCGTATGCCCCTTTCATTGAAGGCCGGCGGCCTTCATCTGTCGGGTTCGACGGCTTCCAACAGATCCTACGGATCTGCCGGAAGCCTTATCACACGCACGGGCGGATGAACGGGCGGTTGATCTCCCACAGCTCGTCCAGCAGCGCCACGGCCGCGTCGGTGGAGGTGATGACCGGATCGATCAGCAGGGCCTGCAGCGCGATCTCCTTCGAGGCGTGCACCGCCGCCTCGACGGCCAGTTGCTGGACGCTGGCCTGGACGTGCAGCAGCTTGGCGATGGCGTCGGGCAGCGGGCCGAGGGACACGGGGTGGACACCGCCGGCGTCCACCAGCAGAGGCACCTCCACCGCCAGGTCGGGGGGCAGGTTGGGGATGGCGCCGCGGTTGCAGACGATGCCCGACTCGATGTAGCGGTGCCGGTTGTGCAGCACGCCGCCGATCACCGCCACGGCGCGCTCCCCCCACGACGGCTTCAGCCAGTCGTCGGGCACCGGCTTGGCCCCGGACGCCACGTCGTCGATCAGGGTTTTCAGGTATTCCCGGTTCTTGTCGTCGCCGGCGAAGTCGAAGCCGTGCTCGCCGCCTTCCCAGCCGTAGGGCAGGTACTCGCCCATATGGTCGTCGGAGCAGGTGGGCCACAGGCCGAAGCTGTGGAACAGGCGCCGGGTCAGCGGCGTGAAGGCGGGGTCGTGCGCCTTCTCGCGGGTCCGCAGTTCGGGGTAGAGGTCACGGCCGGTCGCCGCCTCGCGCACATGGGTCAGCCACTGGAAATGGTTCAGGCCGGCGCCCGCCACCTCCACCTCCGCTTCCGCACGGCCAAGTATCTGGCAGACGAACCATCGCGCCAGGAAGATGCCGTGGCACAGACCCAGCACCTTCACGTCCGTGTGCTTCGCCAGCGCCAGGACGATCCGGCTCTCCGGGTTGGAGAAGTTGATGAACAGGGCGTCCGGGCACAGCTCCGCGACGTCGCGGGCGAAGTCGAAGATCAGCGGCAGGGTGCGCAGGGTGAAGAACAGTCCGCCGGGACCGCCGTTCTCGCCCAGCGTGTGGCGCACCCCGTGCTTCTTCGGGATCTCGAAATCGAGCTGCCACAGCCGGTTGCGGTCGATGGCCACGGAGTTGATGACGAAGCCGGCGCCGTCGAGGGCGGCACGCCGGTCGGTGGTGTGTTCGATCACCAGGTTGCGGTCCGTCGCCGCGTTCAGCACGCGGGCCAGTCCGGCCATGCGGTCGAGCGCCGCGGGGTCGGTGTCGACCAGCGTCAGCGTGCTGCCCGCCAGTTCGTCCGTCGCGAACAGGTCCTGGAAGAAGCTGACGCCGAAGGCGGCGCTGCCGGCGCCGATGAAGACGATCTTCGTGGTGTTCCGGACTTGCCCGCTCATGACACGCCTCCGTGGACGCTTATGCCGAAAGTCTAGACCCGTTCGGCCGAGGTTCCCACCGCTACTTTCATACCGACGGCAACAGAATGATGCCGTCGGTCCGCCCCGACAGATCAATGCAAAGCATTGATCTGTCGGGTTTGACGGCCGGAGATCAATGGAACGGAACTTTTTCCGGCCGTATCGGGTGCGCCATAGCATCGACGCCGCCACCCCGTTCATGGTGGCCGCGCCGGCCGGGCAACCTCCGTTCCGTATGGAACGGTCTCGATCATCGGGTGAATTGCACTGGCACGGGCGGGGCCGCTCGTGGTTCAAAAGGGGGCGACGAATGTCGCGCCCGAGGATGTGTTGGCGAGGGTTTTCCGTGCGGCGACCGCCATGACCGAGTCCACCGCGCCGGCGGGTTCGCCGCCACCCGGCATCGGCCGCCGCCTTGCGGCGGGGATCGGTGCACAGGGGCTATCCAACATCGTCGTGATCGTCGGACAGCTCGCCTCCGTCCCGGTGTTCCTGACCGCCTGGGGGCCCGGGCTCTACGCGGATTGGCTGGTGCTGGCGTCGGTGGCCGGGCTGCTGGCGCTGGGCGACTGCGGCCTGCATGGTTTCCTGAGCAACGCGTTGCGCGCAGCCTGGGCGCGCGGCGACGAGGCGGCGGGGCGCCGGATCCTGCAATCGGGTCTCGGCGCCTATGCGGTGCTGACCGGATGCCTAGCCGCCGCCGTGGTGGCCGCCGTGGCGCTGGACGCCCCCGCCCTTCTCCGTCTGTCGACGCCGGAGAACGCCGGTGCCACGCTTCTGTTGCTGGCCCTGGCGGTCGTCGTGCTGCTGCCGCGCGGTCTGGTGGCAACCGTCCATTCCGCACGGGGCCGGTTCCACCGCGAGGTGATGGGGATCACGCTGACCTACGGCGCCCAGATCGGTGCCGGCATTCTGACAGCGCTTGCCGGCGGATCACCGCTGCACGCGGCGGCCGCCCAACTCGCGGCGGCTGTGGTGGTGGGCTGGGGCGTACTACTGCGGGAACTGCGCTGCGACTATGGCCACGTGTCGTTGCGTCCGCTGCCGCCGACCCGCGCCGAGCTGCGGCTGCTGGCGAGGAAGGCGCCGCTTTACGCCGTGGATCAGGGCAGCGTCGTCATCGTCGTCAACGCGCCGGTCATTCTTCTGGGGTGGCTGGCGCCGGCGGCGGCGGTCGTGACCTTCACCACCGTGCGGACCTTCACCGGCCTCGTGCGGCAGACGGCGCGGCAAGCGGCAACAGCGCTGGGACTGGAGATGGCGCGCATGCACGCCTGCGGCGACCGCGCGGGCGCCGGCCGCCTCTACGCCGCCGGCGGGCCGGTGGTGGGCTGCGCCGTCGCTTTGCTCGCCGCGGCTGCCTGGGGCGCGGGGCCGGCGGTCTTCAGGCTGTGGACGCACGGAGCCATGCCCTTCGACCCGGTGACGGGGGCCGCCTTCCTGGCAGGGGCGCTGATTCAGGTGCCGGCCTATGGCGCGGCGGGCCTGTTGCGCCTGGTGGACCGGCCGGAAAGCGTCGCCACCGCGCAGGCGGCCGAAACCGCGGCCATCATCCTTTTGGGACTTTTGCTGATACCGCGCGGCGGAGCGGCGGGGGCGGCGCTGGCGGTCACCCTGGCCGAGGCGGTCGCCTCGATGCCGCTGCACCTCAGGGCCGCCGGCCGGCTGCTGGGGCAATCGACGCTGCGGCTGGCACTTCGCAGCTACGCGGTAGCGGCACTGGCCCTCGTCCTTGCCATGCTGGCCTTCATCGCATCCAGCCGGGTCGCTCCGCCGGACGGCATCTTCGGCCTTGCCCTCTTCATGGCGGCATGGACCGCCGTTGCGATCCCCGCCCTGATAGGGGCATTGTTCATCGGGCACCGGGTATGGGTTCGGGAACGGCTGGAACGCATGCTTTGCCGGGTCCGATGGCCCGGCCGGGCGATTCTACCGGGAGGTCGACATGCCCGCCGCTGACAGCACCGGATTCATGTGGAGCGACGCCGGCCACACCGACGCCCATCGCTGCCTGGTCGAACCCGTCCTGCGAACCCTGGAGCGCAGCACGGCCCGTCGGGTCTTCGACCTCGGCTGCGGCAACGGCTCCTTTGCCAATCTCCTTGCCGACCGGGGATACGATGTCACCGGTGTTGATCCGTCCGAACACGGCCTTGCGACGGCGACATCGGCTTATCCGGGGCTCAGGCTCGCCCGGGGGTCGGCGTACGACGATCTGGCGGCAACATACGGGCAGTTTCCGGCGGTCATCAGCCTGGAAGTGGTCGAGCACGTGTACAGTCCGCGCCTCTACGCAAAAACCCTGTTCGCATTGGTCGCCCCCGGCGGCCTCGCGATCGTCAGCACGCCCTACCACGGCTACTGGAAAAACCTGGCGTTGGCGCTGAGCGGCAAAATGGACAGGCACTTCACGGCACTCTGGGATCACGGGCATATCAAATTCTGGTCCATCGACACGCTGGGCACCTTGTTGACCGAGGCCGGGTTCTCCCGGATCATGTTCGAGCGGGTTGGTCGCATACCGCCTCTGGCCAAGTCCATGATCGCTGTCTGCCACAAGGATTGATGCCGCCCCGAGCGTCGGCACCGATGCTCACCCGCCATGATCGGACCCTGCCCGCCGATCGGCGCGGCCCGCCCCCTCCCACTTCTCTTCCCTCTCTCGGACGCGATGCATGTGGAACGCTCTGGTCAAACTCGGTGATGCGATCTGCCGGCGCGCCCAGTTGCGACGCGAACTCACCCGCTGCCGACGCCTCGGCGTGGACGTTCCCGACTGGCTGGCGCGGCGGGTGCTGCGCAGCCCGTCCGCCGCGGAGGATCTGGTCAATTTCCTGCGCTTCCTCCGGCCCGATGAACCGGTCTTCCTGATGGACATCGGCGCCAACCGGGGCGAGTGGGCGGCCGACTTCCTGGCGCTTTTCCCCGACACGGCGGTGGTGGCGGTCGAGCCGGTCCCGGCCACCTTCCATCGGCTGCGCCGGCGCTTCGAGGGGGATCCCCGCGTCCGCCCGATCAATGCCGCCGTGTCGGACCGGCCGGGGTCGGTAACCCTGCGGATCGGCACCGACGACACCCTGGCAAGCCTGTACGACTACGCCGCGCCCTTCGCGGCGGCACGCGGGCAGACCGACGACCGTGAGGCCGTGACGGTGGAGGCGCTGCGGCTCGACGATGTGCCGACCGACGGCGCAGAAGGCCGCCGGCGCGTGCTGAAGATCGACGTGCAGGGCCATGAGGCCGCCGTGCTGGCCGGCGGCCCCGGCCTGCTGGCGCAGACCGACATCGCCATCGTCGAGTTGTGCTTCGCTGAGGAGTATGAGGAGATGGAACCGTCCTTTGCCCCCTGCTCCCGCCTGCTGGCCGAAGCCGGACTCTATCCGGCGATCTTCCAGGAACACGGGCGCCACGCCATGGCCTACGCCATCGAGCGGGACGTCATCTTCGTCCGCCGCCCGCTGCTGGACCGGATTATCGGCTGATGCCGCCGCAAACGGTCGCCGAAGGGGCTGCACCGGACCGCGCGCGGCAAGGTCGGCAGCGAAGGACGGCAGCCGCGGGGAATCTTGCAATCGGGACACCCGGGCGCTACTGAAGGGCGGTCTCGGTCATTCCGGCCCCTCCATGTCAGCCATACCCCCGTCAGGCGATCAGGATCGGCAGCCTCCCGCAGGCTCTCCGACCCGCGTGGCCGTGCTCATCACCCACCCGGTCCATTATTCCAGCGCCCTCTTCCGCCGGGTGGCGGAGGAACCCGACATCGCGTTGACCGTCTTTTTCGAATCAGACATCTCGCTGCGCCGGCATGCCGATCCGGGATTCTCGGCTGATGTCGAATGGGACGTCCCCCTGGTGGGAGGCTTCGAGCATACGGTGCTGCCCGCCCTCGGAGCGGGCCGCGGCCCGTCCTTCTGGTGGCCTTTCGCCTATGGCCTGCGCCGTCGGCTTAAGGAGGGACAGTTCGACTGGCTGTGGGTCCACGGCTACAACCGGCCGTCCCACTGGCTTGCCATGGCCGCGGCCCGCAGCCTGGGAATCCGCGTGATGATCCGCGACGACGCCACCGGGATCAGCCGTCCGCGCGGACGGCTGAAGCGTCTGGTCAAGCCGCTCTATTTCGCCGCGCTCAACCGGGTGGCGGAGCGGTTCCTCGCCGTCGGCTCGCTCAACGCCGCCTATTTCCGCGCCCTGGGCATACCCGACGAGAAGATCGTCCTGACCCCGTGGGCCGTGGACAACGCCTTCTTCCGGGTGGGGGACGGCACCCGCCGGGAGGCGCTGCGCCGCGAATTCGGCATCCCCGCCGATGCGCCGGTGATCCTCTTCGTCGCGCGGCTGCAACGCCTCAAACTGCCCGACCTTGTGCTGGAGGCGTTTCAACACCTCGCACCGGGTGCGGCGTCGCGCAGTCCTCACCTGATCTTCGTCGGGACGGGCGAGATGCTGCCCCACCTGAAGGAGGCCGCACGCGGCCTCGACCGGGTCCACTTCGCCGGCTTCCGAGGACAGCGGGAGTTGCGCGGTTTCTATGATCTCTGCGACGTCTTCGTGCTGCCGTCCATGTACGAGACATGGGGGCTGGTGGTGAACGAAGCCATGAACCTGGGCAAGCCGGTGGTGGTGAGCGATCAGGTCGGCAGCGGCCATGACCTGATCCGGCAGGGCGAGAACGGCTACAGATTCCCCACCGGGGACGCACCGGCGCTTGCGGCGGCCCTGTCCGACATCCTTGCCGATCCCGAGCGCGCCCGGCGCATGGGCCAACTGAGCCGGGACATCATCAGTGGCTGGGACTTCGACGCCGACGTCCGGGGACTGCGCACCGCGCTCGGCCTGCCGCTGCGCACCGGCGGCGAAAAGGCGGCAGCATGAACGGCGCGCACCGTCGGACGCAACACTACGGTTGGGGCCTGGTGCCGGGTCTCGTGGTCGGCCTGGTCGTCGGCATCGACGTCGAACTGGTCGGCCGGATCACCGGAAGCGAGCTGGCGCTCCTGCTTCTGCTGCCCGCCGCCGTTGTGACCGGCCGACTGCCGCCGGTGACATCGCCGATCCGAACGCTGGTCCTTCTGGCGCTGGTCTGGCTCGCCGTCCAGTTCATCAGCGATCTGGTCAACGACAGCGAGATTGACAACATGGCCCGGGGTGCCGCCCGCGCGGGGGCCACGGTCCTTCTCGTCCTCGGATTCTTCACGCTGATCGGCGACCGGTTGCGCAGCATCCGGACGGTCTTCCTGGCCCTGGCCCTGGGCCTCCTGGTCTCTCCGTTGCTCAACCCCTCTGACTATTTCGAAGGCGATCCCTGGAAGTTCGGCTACGGCGGCGGCGTGACCATGCTGGTGATCAGCGCCGCCGGTATTTTGTGGGTGATGGAGCAACGTTCCGCCGCCATCCTGCTTTGCCTCGGTGCCGGCGGGTTGAACCTGTTGCTGGGTTTTCGCAGCCTGGCGGGCATCGCCATCATGACCGCGTTGATCCTGCTCCTGTCGATGGTCTTCGGACGGCGCGGGCGCGCCTTCTCGCCGATTCAGATGGGTGCGACGCTGCTGGTGCTGATGATCGGGAGCCTCGGTGTGATCGAGGTCTACTCCCACGCCGCGCAGACCGGGTTGCTCGGCGAGTGGGAGCGGGAAAAATTCCTGGCGCAGGTCGACGAGCGCGGCGTGCTGCTGTCCGGCCGCGCGGAATTCCCGGTCGCCTTCGAAGCTGTACGGGAGAAGCCACTGCTCGGCCACGGGTCCTGGGCGGCCAACGAGCACTATGCCATTCTGCTCCTGGAACTCTCCGGAGTAAGCCTGGACAACATTCCGGTCGATGTGCCGGACCTGATCCCCACCCATTCCCACCTGATGGGCGCCTGGGTGGAAGGGGGCATTCTCGCAGCCCTGTTCTGGTTCTATGTGGTGGCGATCCTGGTGCGGGCGATCTTCTCCACGGTGCACAACATTCGCCTGGCCGATCCGGTCATCATCTTCTCCTTGTTGAATCTCGCCTGGGCGATCCTGTTCTCTCCCTATGGACTCACCAACCGGGTGCTGAGCTGCTTCGCCATCGTCATCGCCGCGACCGTGCTCCGCCTCGACACCGGCCGCGATGCCGGAGGGGGCATCGGCCGATGAAGGTGTCCATCGTCACCATTTCCTTCAACCAGGCGGAATTCCTGGAGCACACCATCCTCTCGGTGCTCGGCCAGGACCATCCGGACATCGAATACATCGTCGTCGATCCCGGCTCGACCGACGGCAGCCGCGCGATCATCGAACGCCACCGCGACCGGATCGCCCGGGTGATCCTCGACCCGGACGACGGTCCGGCCGACGGGCTGGCCAGGGGGCTGGCGGCGGCGACCGGCGGGATCTTCGGCTATCTCAACGCCGACGACCGATTGCTGCCGGGCGCCGTGTCGCGCATCGTCCGGGGATTCGCGCGCCATCCCCGGGCCGATGCGGTCTATGGGCACGGCATCATCGAGGATCACCGCCTGGGCCTGCATTACCGCGTGCACGCGAGCCGTCCGCCGCTGAAGCCCTGGTTGCTGGCTTTCGGCGGCATCGGGATTCTGCAACAGAGCATGTTCTTCCGCACCGGCGCGGTGCGTGCAGTCGGCGGCTTCAACCCGGCCAACCGCACATGCTGGGACGGCGAGCTGCTGGCGGAACTGGTGCTCGCCGGGGCGCAGTTCCACCGCATCGACGCCTTGCTGTCGGTCTTCACGCTGCACGAACGGTCGATCTCCGGTTCCGGCCGGCTTGAGGACCAATACCGCAAGGACGCCGACCGGATCTTCGCCCGGCTGATGGGACGGGGACCGGCGCCGGGCGACGGGCTGCGCCGTGCTGCGGCGCGGTTGCTGAAATGGGCGCGCGACCCGGTGGCGACGGCCTGGCGGTTGCGCCGCCTGATCGACCGCCGCCCGCAGCCGCTGCCGACCGTTGCGCAGGAGCGCTGACCCGTGTTCGGCGTGGCGTCGCGCAACCGTTTGCGCCGGCTGGCCCGGGCCGTCGACCCCGACTACCGGCTGCGCCGCGTGCCGCGGCAACTGCGCGGTGCCCTGTTCGCGCTCACCCACGAGGTGGCGACCCCCCCGGCAGGCAACCGGGCAATCGCGCAGGCGATTCGCGACGGCCGGCCCGCCGCCATCGGCAAGATCGGCAATTCGGAGCTGCGCATCGTGCTGCGCCGGCTGGCAGGCCGCGCTGCGCCGTATCCCGACTGGCTGCGGGAAGAGGCGCTGGTCGGCCCCGGCATCTTTCCGACGGACGACCGCACGCTCGATCGCTTCTCGGACGTCTACCTGGAGAGCCTGGGCAGCGTCGATCTGCTCGGCGTCTGGTACAATCACGGCGAGGCCCGCGTGGTGGCCGCCGCCGCCTCCCGGGCCCGTTTCATGGAGTTGGAGGCGCTGGAGCCCTACCTATGCGAGGAGCCCTGGAGCCACGCGCTCCTGGGACGCCGCGTCGCGGTGGTGACTCCCTTCGCGCGGACCGTCGCCGCGCAGTACGAACGGCGCCGGGCGATCTGGACGGCACAGCCGACCCCCCTGCCGGATTTCGACCTGCGCGTCGTGCCCGTCCCCTTCAGCCCGGCGCTGGAGCCGCCCCGCCACGCGACCTGGTTCGAGCGCTACGACGCGGTGGCCGAACGGCTCGAATCCAAGCCCTTCGACGTGGCGCTGGTGGGGGCCGGCGGGCTGTCCATCCCGCTGTGCGCGCTGGCCCGGCGGCTTGGCCGGATCGGCATCCACATGGGCGGCGGCACGCAGGTGCTGTTCGGCATTCAGGGCCGCCGGTTCGAAGACAACCCGGAGATCGTGCGCCGGATGAACGAACACTGGTGCCGCCCCCTGCCCGAGGAGACCCCCTCCGCCAACGGCCTGGTCGAGAACGGCGCCTACTGGTAGCGGGGCGGAACGGGCCTGAGGCCGTCGTTCCCCCATGGCGCGCGGGCGCGACTTGGAGCATGATTCCCTCTCACGTCCCGCCTGCTACGGACCCCGACCATGGCCAGCCACACCTTTCCCCCGGACTTCCTGTGGGGCGCCTCCACCGCCGCCTACCAGATCGAGGGCGCCGTCGACGCCGACGGGCGCGGCCCGTGCGTGTGGGACACCTTCACCGCCGCCGGCCGCATCCAGGACGGCAGCAGCGCCGCCGTCGCCTGCGACCATTACCACCGCTGGCCGGAGGACATCGCGCTGATGCAGCGGGCGGGCTTCAACGCCTACCGCTTCTCCATCGCCTGGCCGCGCATCCTGCCCGCCGGCAGCGGGGCGGTGAACGGGGCGGGGCTGGATTTCTACGACCGGCTGGTGGACGGGCTGCTGGCGGCGGGCATCCGACCCATGGCCTGCCTCTACCACTGGGACCTGCCGCAGCCGCTGGAGGACGCCGGCGGCTGGCAGAGCCGCGCCATCGCCGGCTCCTTCGCCGAGTACGCCCGCATCGTCGCCGCGCGCCTGGCCGACCGGGTGAAAGACTGGATGATGCTGAACGAGCCCAACGTGGTGGCCACCCACGGCTACGGCACCGGCGAGCACGCTCCCGGCCACCGGCTGGGGGAGGAGGGCATGCTGCGCGCCCTGCACCACCAGAACCTGGCCCAGGGTGCGGCCCTGCGCGCGCTGCGGGCGGAGCACGCCGGGCTGACGCTGGGGACCGTCATCAACCTGCAGCCCTGCCGCGCCGAGGACGACCGGCCGGAAAACGTGGCCGCCGCCGCGCGCTGGGACGCGGTGTGGAACCGCGTGGCCCTGGACGGTGTGCTGCGCGGCCGCATCCCGCCGCTGCTGGCCGAACGCATGGCCGCCATCGTGCAGCCCGGCGACGAGGAGGCGATCCGCTTTCCCATCGACCTGCTGGGCATCAACTACTATTCCCGCATGACCATGAAGCACGAGGAGGGGCACCCCTTCGACGTGTGGTGGGGGGACGCCCACTGCGACCGCTGGACCGCCATGGCCTGGCCGGTCCAGCCCGACGGGCTCTACGACCTGCTGTGCGAGTTCCGGCGCGACTACGGCAACCCCGCGGTCTTCATCGCCGAGAACGGCGCGGCCTATGACGATGCCGTGACATCCGACGGCCGCGTCCACGACCCCGAACGGGTCGCCTTCCTGCGCGACCACCTGATCGCCGTGGCCCGCGCCGCGGCGGAGGGCTGCAACGTCCGCGGATACCTGTGCTGGAGCCTGCTCGACAACTTCGAGTGGGCGTTCGGCCTGTCCAAACGCTTCGGCATCGTGCGCGTCGACTACGACACGCTGGAACGCATCCCCAAGGACAGCTACCGCTTCCTTGCCGAGGTGATCCGCACCGGGCGGGTGGAGGGGTAGGAGCCCCCTTACGCCATTTTGGTTAAAACGTTTGGTAACGCCTGCGCGTTACGATAGGGTCCTCGTCCTTCCGAACCGGGGTCGCGCGGGAAATGCCCAGCATGGAGTCATCGAAGGAGGTGGCCGGATTCGCCCGCCGGTTCCTGGATCTGACCGGAGGGTACTGGTCGGGCCCCGACCGGTGGAAGGTGCGCCTGCTGTCGGTCGCCCTGCTGGCGCTGACCGTCGTGGGCGTTGTCGTGCCGGTGTTGATCAACCTGTGGAGCCAGCGCTTCTTCGACGCGCTGGAGCAGCGCTCCATGGACCGGTTTATGACGATGATCGTCGCCATCATCGGCATCATCGCGCTCAACATCCTGAACACGGTGCTGCATCTGCGGGTCAAGCGGCGCCTGCAGCTCGGCTGGCGGGCGTGGCTGACGGAAAAGCTGCTGGACGACTGGGTGTCCAAGGGCCGGCAGCACCAGGTGACCTACCTGCCCGGCGACCACGACAACCCCGACGGCCGCATCGCCGAGGACATCCGCATCTCCACCGAGTACGCCATCGATCTGGGCCTGTCGCTGATCTATTGCGTGCTGCTGCTGGCCAGCTTCACCAGCATCCTGTGGGAGCTGTCGGGGGCGCCGGAGGTGACGGTGTTCGGGTACACGGTCACGGTGCCCGGCTATCTGCTGTACGTCGCCCTGCTGTACGCCGGGGCCGGCACCACCATCGCCATGCTGATGGGCCAGCCGCTGGTGCACGCCGCCAACCGGCGCCAGGGCTACGAGGCGGATTTCCGCTTCGGGCTGGCCCGCGTGCGCGAGCACGCCCAGGCGGTCGCCCTGCTGCACGGCGAAGGGGACGAGCGGCGGCGCCTGTTCGGCCTGTTCCAGGGCGTGCGCCAGGGCTGGCACCGCCAGACGCGCGCGCTGTCCAACATGATGACCTTCACCTCCGCCTATTCGGTGCTGTCCACCGCCTTCCCGATCCTGGTGGCCGCCCCGCGCTACATCTCGGGCGCCATCTCGCTGGGGGTGCTGATGCAGACGGCGCAGGCGTTCCAGCAGACGGTGGCGGCCCTGTCGTGGCCCATCGACAACCTGCCGCGCGTGGCGGAATGGAAGGCGTCGGTGGAGCGCGTGCTGGGCCTGCACGACGCGCTCAAGCGTCTGGACGCCGAGGTGGCCGGCAACGGCGGCGCCCGCATCCTGGTGGAACGCCTGGATACGGAGCACAACCTTAGCTTCCGCAACGTCGCCATCGCGGAAACCGACGGCCGGCCGCTGGTGGAGCCCTTCGACCTGGAGATCCGGCCCGGCGAGCGGGTGCTGATCGCCGGCGACGCCGGCGCCGCCATCCGCCTGTTCCGCGCCGTCGCCCGGGTGTGGACCTGGGGCAGCGGCCGCATCTCGCTGCCCGCCCACACCCGCGTGTTCTTCATGCCGCAACGCCCCTACCTGCCCCACGGCTCGCTGCGCGCGGCGCTGAGCTATCCCGGCGGGCCGGAGAAGGTGGACGACGGGCAGGCCCGCGACGCGCTGGCGCGGGTCGGCCTGACCCACCTGCTGCCCCGCCTGGACGACAGCGACCATTGGGACGAGATCATGGCCCTGCCGGAGCAGCAGCGGCTGGGCTTCGCCCGCCTGCTGATCCGCCGCCCCGACTGGATCTTCGTGGAACACGCCACCGATGCCCTCGACCCCGACGGGGAGGAGGACATGCTGCGCCTTCTCGATGCGGAGTTCCCCGCGGCCACCCTGCTGACCATCGGCAGCCACCCCGGCCTGGAGGCGCACCACCGCCGCAAGGTCACCCTGGAGCGCACCGGCGACGCGGTGCGGGTGCGCGACGAGCGCCTCGTCCCGCTGGAAGATCGGGTGGCGTGACGCGGCCGGTCCTTACCCCACCGCCTCCCCCGCCATGAGGGCGGCGAACCAGCGGGCCGAGTCCTTGGGCCGCCGTTCCTGCGTGGCGTAGTCCACGTGCACGATGCCGAAGCGGGTGCCGTAGCCGCCGCCCCATTCGAAATTGTCCAGCAGCGACCAGGCGAAATAGCCGCGCACGTCCGCCCCGGCGCGCAGCGCCTCGCCCATGGCGGCGACGCAGGCGCGGAAATAGGCGACGCGGCGCGGGTCGTGCACCCGTCCTTCGGCGTCGGGGGTCTCCGCCTCCTTGGTGCCGAAGCCGTTCTCGGTGACGTAGACCGGCAGCCGGTAGCGGCGGGTCAGGTGCAGCAGCGTGTCGCGGAAGGCGCCGGGATCGACCGGCCAGCCGATGTCGGTGCGTGCCATGCCGTCGGGCGGGGAACCGAAGGTGAAGCCCCGGGGCTCCGCCGGGTCGGCCTTGCCGTACATGGGGGCGTAGTGGTTCAGGCCGAACCAGTCCAGCGGCCGGGCGATGCGCACCATGTCGCCGGCCTCGACGTACGGCTCGATCAGCGCCGCCAGCCGCGGCGGGTAGTGGGCGCGCAGTTGCGACTCGGGGAAGCAGCCGTTCCAGAACTCGTCGAACAGGGCCGTCGCCTCCACGTCCTCCGGCCGTTCGCTCTCCGGCCGCAGGGGCTGCACGCTGTGGATGGCGCCGATGGAGGCGCCGGGGACCAGGGCGCGCAGCGCATCCACGCCGGCCCCATGGGCCAGGTTGACGTGGTGGATGACCCGCAGGTGGTGGGCGGGGTCGGAGATGCCGGGCGCCCCCCAGCCCCAGCAATAGCCGAACAGGGTGAAGACCGAGAACTCGTTCATGGTGGCCCAGCGCTTCACCCGGTCTCCGTAGCGCCGGGCGCACAGGGCGGCGTAGTCGGCGAACCAGCCGGCGCTGTCGCGCCGCGACCAGCCGCCCAGGTCGTGCAGCGCCTGCGGGAAGTCCCAGTGGAACAGGCAGGCCCACGGCTCGATCCCCGCCTCCAGCAGCCGGTCGATCAGCCGGTCGTAGAAGTCCAGCCCGGCCTCGTTCACGGCGCCGCGCCCGTTGGGCAGGACGCGCGGCCAGGCGATGGAGAAGCGGTAGGCGCCGAACCCCAGCCCCTTCATCAGGGCGACGTCCCCGGCGTAGCGGTGGTAGTGGTCGCAGGCGACGTCGCCGGTGTCGCCGCGGTCGATCCGGTCCTTCATGCGGCAGAAGGTGTCCCACACACCGGGCCGCCGCCCGTCCTCGTTCGCCGCCCCCTCCACCTGGTAGGCGGAGGTCGACGCCCCCCACAGGAAGCCGTCGGGAATGCCCAGGTCGGCCGCGGTGCGGCCGGGTTCGTCGGGGGTGGCCATGGCGGGGAAGGTCCGTCGGTGAGGGGGAGCGCCATTATGCCCGTTCCGCGGCGGACGCGCCAAAGCTAGGATCGCACCACCCCCGCCCTGCTCCGGAGTCCCCGGCCATGCCCTCCGCCGCCCCCGCCCCGCCGCCGCTGCGGCCCGATTTCGTGTGGGGTGTCTCCACCTCCGCCTACCAGATCGAGGGGGCGGCGGAGGCGGATGGCCGCGGCCCGTCCATCTGGGACCGCCACTGCCGCATCCGCGACGCGGTCTACAACGGCGACTCCGGCGACGTCGCCTGCGACCATTACCACCGCTGGCCGGAGGACGTGGCGCTGATGAAGGGGCTGGGCGTGAATGCCTACCGCTTCTCCATCGCCTGGCCGCGCGTCCTGCCGACCGGGCGCGGCGCCGTGAACGAGGCGGGGCTGGACTTCTACGACCGGCTGATCGACCGGCTGCTGGCCGCGGGGATCGAGCCGTGGGTCTGCCTCTACCACTGGGACCTGCCGCTGGCCCTGCACGAGCTGGGCGGCTGGTCGTCCCGCGACTGCGCCGGCCGCTACGCCGACTACGCCGCCCTGTGCGCCCGGCGCTACGGCGACCGGGTGACGCGCTGGATCACCTTCAACGAGTTCTCGGTCTTCACCCTGTTCGGCTACGCCATTCCGTGGGCGGCGCCACGCATCACCGACCGGGCGCAGCACCTGCGCGCCGTCCACCACGTCAACCTGGCCCACGGGGCCGGCGTGGATGCGCTGCGCGCCCTGGTCCCCGGCGCCTCCATCGGCGCCATCCACAACCGGCAGGTGGTGATCCCGGAGAGCGACACCCCGGAGAACCGCGCCGCCGCCGCCCTGCTGGACGAGCACTGGAACCGCGCCTTCCCCGACCCGCAACTGCTGGGCCATTACCCGCCGCAGCTTGCCGCGGCGCTGGAGCCGTACGTGCAGGGGGGCGACATGGCGCGCATCGCCCGCCCGGTCGACTGGTTCGGCCTCAACCACTACGGCCCGATCTTCGCGAAGGCCGACCCCGCCGCCACCTGGGGCTACGGCTGGGGCGAGGCGCCGCCCGGCGGGGACGACCACGGGGTCGGCTGGGCCATCTTCCCCGACGCCTTCCGGGACGAGCTGCTGGAGATCCAACGCCGCTACCGCATCCCCATCGTGGTGACCGAGAACGGCTGCGGCGGCAACGATGCGCCGGACGCCACCGGCGCGGTGAACGACCCCCACCGCATCGCCTATCTGACCGTCTACCAGAAGGCCCTGCGCGAGGCGGTGGCGCGGGGCGCCGACGTGCGCGGCTTCTTCCTGTGGTCGCTGCTCGACAACTTCGAATGGGGCAGCGGCTACGGCAACCGCTTCGGCCTCGTCCACGTGGACTTCGCCACGCAAAAGCGCACGCCCAAGGCTTCGTTCCGCTGGTACGCCGACCTGATCGCGCGGGAACGGGCGGGGGTACGGCCGTATCCGTAGCGTGGCGCGACCGCATGATCTAGTTTGCGGCCGGGATTAACCGCACGCCCCTGCCGTCCCGGAGCACCCCTCCATGCTCACCGAATTGACCATCAGGAACTTCAAGACCCTGGAAGACGTCACCATCGAGCTTGGAGACCGGGTCATCCTCATTGGCCCGAACAATTCGGGAAAGACGACCGCGCTTCAGGCCCTCGCCCTCTGGGACATCGGCGTCGGAAGTGAGTTCGGTGCTGGACGCCATTCACGAGACGGCGTCCCGGGCTTGCCCCCGGCGCGAGGGCTGATGCTGCAAGCATGCCCGCGTCGTTGACCACCCCCGACCACCTCTTGCGCGTGCACGCCTTCACCGGCGGGGCCGCCGTGCCCGCCGCGCGCTTCCGCGTGCGCCAGTACGTGGCGCCGCTGGCGCGGCTGGGCGTCGCCGTGACGGAGCGCTTTCCGGCGCTGGGGGCCTATCCGCCGGCGGCGCGGCTGTTGCGGCCGGCCTGGGCGGCGGGGACGCTGGCGCAGCGGCTGCCGGGGGTGCTGGCCAGCCACGGGGCCGACGTGGTGCTGTTGCAGCGCGAGATGCTGTCCACCCTGGTGACCCTGGAAGGGCTGACGGGACGGCCGCGGGTGCTCGACGTGGACGACGCCATCCACCTGTTCCGCGGCGGCCGCACGGCGCGGCGGCTGGCCGGGCTGTGCGATCTGGTGATCTGCGGCAACGGCTGGCTGGCCGACGTCTACCGCGACCGGATGCCGAACGTGGCGGTGCTGCCCACGGCCATCGACACCGACGCCCTGACGCCCGCCCCGTGGCCCGATGCCGATCCGGACACCGGTTACGGCGTGGTGATCGGCTGGATCGGCACGTCGGGAAACCTCCGCTACCTCGACGCCGTAGCGCCGGCCCTGGCCGCGGTGCTGGCGCGCTTCCCGCGCGCCCGGCTGGAACTGTGCTGCGACGCGCCCCCCGCCCCGGCCGCCCTGCCCGGCCTGCCGGCGGAGCGCATCGACTTCACACCCTGGTCGGAAGCGGCGGAACCCGGCTTCTTCGCCCGCCTGACGGTCGGGCTGATGCCCCTGGCGGACGGCGACTGGGAACGCGGCAAGTGCAGCTTCAAGATGCTGCAGTACATGGCGGCCGGCCGGCCCTCGGTGGTGTCGCCGGTGGGCATGAACCGCGACGTGCTGGCGCATGGCAACCACGACGTGCCGGCGCACGGCAACGACGCCGTGCCGGCGTACGGCCCGGTGGCGCTGGGCGCCGCGGCGACGGAGGAGTGGGCCGCGGCCCTGAGCGGCCTGATCGCCGACCCGCCGGCGGCGCGCGCCATGGGGGCGGCCGCGCGCGCGGCGGTCGAGGCGCACTACGCCGTGGCGGTGCTGGCGCCGCGGCTGGCCACGCTGCTGCGCGGCGTGGCGGGCTGAAGGGTTACGCCGCCGCGGCCAGTTCCAGCACGCGCCGCGCCACCTTCTGGAAGGCGCGCTCCTCGATCTGGCGGATGCGCTCGCGGCTGACGCCGTACTCGCCGGCCAGATCCTCCAGCAGCCTGGGCGTGGCGCTGAGGCGGCGGGCGGCGAGGATGGCGCGCTCGCGCTCGTTCAGGATGTCCATGGCCTGACGCAGCAGCGCGCTGCGCCGCGCCGCCTCGCCGCGCTCGACCAGCACGTCCTCGACGCTGGGGCGGTCGTCGGCCAGGAAGTCCTGCGCCTCGGCGGTGCCCTCCAGGGACACCGGGGCGTTCAGCGAGGCCACCGGCTGGGCCAGGCGGCGGTTCACCTCCACCACGTCGCTTTCCGGCACGTCGAGGGTGCGGGCGATCGCGGTGACGTTCTCCGGCCGCAGGTCGCCGCCGCCGATCTCGCCCAGCTTTCGCTTCAGCCGCGCCAGGCCGAAGAACAGCTTCTTCTGGGCGGCGGAGGTGCCGAGCTTCACCAGGCTCCACGAGCGCAGGATGTATTCCTGGATGGCCGCCTTGATCCACCACATGGCGTAGGTGGACAGGCGGAAGCCGCGGTCCGGCTCGAACTTGCGCACGGCGGTCATCAGGCCGAGGTTGCCCTCGCTGATCAGGTCCGACAGCGGCAGGCCGTAGCCGCGGTAGCCCGATGCGATCTTCACCACCAGGCGCAGGTGGCTGGTCACCAGCCTGCGGGCCGCCTCGACGTCGCCGTGCTCGCGGAACGCGTTGGCCAGCACGTATTCCTCCTCGGCGCCGAGCACCGGGAAGCGGTGGACCTGGTCGATGTAACGGGACAGGGATTCGCCGGACGACGGTACCGGCAGCGCCAGGGCAGTGCTCATGTCACATCCTCATCCAAGCGATATGACGATCATGCCGGCCCCCGGGCATGGGCGGCCGGCACCCCCGCGAACGGCGAGGGCACCGCAGATTTTAGGCGCCCCGCCGGCCAAGTCAACGGCGTGTGTTACGTTCCGCCGTCCGGCTGCGCCAGGGCCGCCTCGATGGCGGCCGTGACCTTGCCGGAGTCGGGGGCGGTGATGCTGGAGAACCAGTCGACCAGCCGGCCGTCGCGCCCCACCAGCAGCTTGTGGAAGTTCCAGCGGGGCTGCCCGATGAAGCCGGTGGCGTCGGCCGCCCAGCGGTACAGCGGGTGGGCGTCGGTGCCGGTGACCCGCTGCTTCTCCAGCAGCGGGAAGTCGACGCCGTAGTTGATGCGGCAGAAGTCAGCGATCTCGCTGGCCGTCCCCGGCTCCTGCCCGCCGAAATCGTTGGACGGCACGCCCAGCACCACGAAACCGCGGTCGCGGTAGCGGGTCCACAGGGCCTGCAACGCGTCGTACTGCGGCGTGAACCCGCAGTGCGAAGCGGTGTTGACGACCAGGACCACCTTGCCGCGAAACAGGTCGGCCGGGTGGCTGCCGCCGTTCAGCGCCGGCAGCGGCAGCGCCCCCCAGTCCAGGGACGGCGGACCGGCCGCGGCGGGCGGCGCCGTCATCAGGACCATGGCGGCGGCGGCAAGGGCGGCGGTGGCTTTGATCGGCGTGCGGATCGGCATGGGGCCCTCCTTCCGGTGCTGTTACGCGGCCGCCGCCGCCGCGGATCACCCGTCCGACGGCGGGGAGGCGTTGACCAGGTCCGGCTCCATCACGAAGGGCAGCGTTGCCACCTGGTCGGCGCGGGGGGTGCGGGGGCGGCGCACCGGCTCCACGGCGACGGGGCGGCCGGTGCGCAGGGATTCCTGTATCGCCAGCACGACGCGCACGTCGGCCAGCCCCTCCTCCCCGTCCGGCTGCGGTTCGCGGTCCTCCAGGATGCAGTCGGAGAAATAGCGCAGCTCGCCGCCGAACTGATCGGTGTGGGGGAAGCGCCGTTCCTCGGTGCCGGCGGGGGTGGTCAGGCGGAATTCGAGCGGCGCCATGAAGTCGAAGCCGGGCTGTGCGTGCAGGTTCCCCTCGGTGCCGACGATCCGGTAGGCGTCCAGCGCCTCGGCGCCGAAGCTCACCACGAACTGGGCCAGGCGGTCGCCGGGGAAGCGCATCAGCACCGCCACCGATTCCGGCACGTCGCCGAACCGCCGTTCGTCGCCGCGGGTGCTCAGCGCCATCACCTCCACCGGGTCGGCCTGGAAGACGTGGCGGGCCATGTTGATGGGATAGGGGCCCATGTCCGCCACCGGGTCGGCCCCATAGCCGTCCCTGGCGCGGTGGTTGGCCCCCGCCACCTGCTGGGTGAAGGTGGAGTTGAACAGGCGCACCTCGCCGATGCGGCCGGCATGGACCAGCTCCAGCGCCTCCACCGTCGCCGGCTCGAAATGCAGGCGGTAGGCCACCATCAGCTTAGCCCCGCCGGTGCGCGCCGCGTCGATCATGGCCTGCGCGTTCTCTTCGGAATCGGCCAGCGGCTTCTCGCACAGCACGTGCACCCCCGCCTCCAGGGCGGCGACGGCGTGCTCCCGGTGCAGGGTGTTGGGGGTGGCCACGTACACCGCGTCGATGGCGCCGGAGCGCAGCAGGGCCTCGTACCCGTCGTAGCCGCAGACCCGGGGAATGCCGTACTTGGCCGCCAGGGCCCGCCCCTTCTCCGGATCGCCGGTCACCAGACCGGCCAGCACGGAGTTGCCGGTGTGGGCGACGCCGGGCATGAACACCTGCTGTGCGATCCAGCCGGCCCCCACCACGGCATAGCGCACGGCGCGCCCCTTGGTCGGATCGTCGGACATGATGAACCTCTCCCCGGTGGTCCGGCGGGCCTCATGCCCGTTGCCGGCGCATTGCAGCCTGGACGAGCGGCAGCTTGTTGCCCACCCCACCTGGCGTTATATGACGGACGGCTCGCCCGCCGAGCCCCGCGGGCGCCGGCACGGCCGCCGCGGTCCTCCGGGGCCCCGCCCATGTCCCTCGAACCCTTCGCGCTCGTCCTGTCGCTGCTGCAGCAGACCTGCGTCTATCTGGTCGTCGCCTGGCTGCTCAGCCGCACGCCGCTGGTCCTGCCGGTGATGCACGTGACGGTGCGCTGGCCGCACAAGCTGGCGTGCTACGCCATCTTCTCCGCCTTCTGCGTCATGGGGACGTATTTCGGGCTCCAGATCGACGACTCCATCGCCAACACACGCGCCATCGGGGCGGTGCTGGGCGGCCTGTTCGGCGGGCCGTCGGTGGGGGTGGCGGTGGGGCTGACGGGCGGGGCGCACCGCTATTCCCTGGGCGGCATGTCGGCGCTGGCCTGCGCCATCTCCACCGTGGCGGAAGGGCTGATCGGCGGGCTGGTGCACCGCCACATGGTGCGCCGCGGCCGCATCGAGGCCCTGTTCAACCCCGTGCGCGTCGGCGTGGTGACGCTGGTGGCCGAGGTCGTGCAGATGGCGATCATCCTGGCGGTGGCACGGCCGTTCCCGGCGGCGGTGCACCTGGTGGAGGTGGTTGCGGTGCCGATGATCGTCGCCAACGCCCTGGGTGCCGCGCTGTTCATGCGCATCCTGCTGGACCGCCGGGCGCTCATCGAACAGCAGGCCGGCGCCTTCTCCACCAAGGCGCTTAAGATCGCGGCGCGGGCCGACGGATTGCTGCGCGGCGGCTTCGACCGGGACAGCTCCATGCGCGTTGCCCGCATCCTCTATGAGGAGACCGGCGTCGGCGCCGTCGCCATCACCGACCGGGAAAAGCTGCTGGCCTTCATCGGCATCGGCGACGACCACCACACACCCGGCACCCCCATCAGCTCCGCCCAGACGCTGGAGGCCATCGCCGCCAACCGGGTGATCTACGCCGACGGCAACGAGGTGTCGTACCGCTGCTCCATCAGTCCGAGCTGCCGGCTGGGGGCGGTGCTGGTGATCCCGCTGGTGGGGGAGGACGATCGGGTGATCGGCACCATCAAGCTGTACGAGCCCAAGACCAAGATCTTCTCCACCATCAACCGGGCGCTGGGCGAAGGCATCGCCCGGCTGCTGTCGGGCCAGATCCTCGCCGGCCGCTACGAGCGGCAGAAGGCGCTGCTCGCCCGCTCGGAGATCAAGCTGCTGCACGCCCAGGTCAACCCGCACTTCCTGTTCAACGCCCTGAACACCATCTCCGCCGTCATCCGGCGCGATCCGGAGCGGGCGCGCCGGCTGCTGCGCAACCTCTCCACCTTCTTCCGCAAGAACCTGAAGCGGCCCAGCGAGACCGCGTCGCTGGCCGACGAGGTGGAGCACGTCAACGCCTATCTGCAGATCGAACAGGCGCGTTTCGCCGACCGCCTGAGCGTGGCCATCGACGTGCCGGAGGAGCTGCGCGCCGCCCGCCTGCCCGCCTTCTCGCTCCAGCCGCTGGTGGAGAACGCCATCAAGCACGGCACCTCCCAGCTTCTGGACGCCGGGCGCGTGCGCATCGCCGCACGGCGCGAGGGGGACGACCTGCTGCTGTCGGTGGAGGACAACGCCGGCCTCTACGACCCGGCCCGCACCGGCGGCGACGGGCTGGGCATGGCGATCGTCGACGGCCGGGTGCGCAACCGCTGCGGTGCCCCCTACGGCCTCACCGTCGCCTGCGAGCGGGACGCGCACACCCGCGTCACCCTGCGCCTGCCCCTCGATCTGCCCGAAACGGACCTGCCCGCAACCACCGAGGCCGCCGCCCCATGATGTCGGTCCTGATCGTCGACGACGAACCGCCGGCCCGCGAGGAGCTGCGCCGCCTGCTGGAGGAGGCGCCGGACCTGCGGATCATCGGCGAATGCGCCAACGCCATCGAAGCCATCGGCGCCATCAACCGGCAGGCGCCGGACGTGGTGTTCCTCGACATCCAGATGCCGCGGGTGAGCGGACTGGAGCTGCTGTCCATGCTCGATCCCGAGCGGATGCCGCGCATCGTCTTCCTCACCGCCCACGACGAGTACGCGGTGCAGGCGTTCGAGGAGCATGCCTTCGACTACCTGCTGAAACCCGTGGAGCCCGGCCGGCTGGAAAAGACTCTGCACCGCCTGCGCCGCGAGCGCGCGCCGCAGGACCTGCGCGCGCTGAAGGGAACCGACGAGCTGACGCGCATCCCCTGCACCGGCGTCAACCGGATCGTCCTGATGACCGTGGCCGAGGTGGAGTACGTGGTGTCCCGTCCGGCCGGCGTGTACGTGGTGGGGGAGGACGGGCAGGAGCGTTTCACCGAGCTGACCCTGCACACGCTGCACGATCGCACCCCGCTCCTGCGCTGTCACCGCCAGCACCTGGTCAACCCCGAGCGCATCCGCGAGATCCGCTTCGTCGACAACGGCCTGGCGGAGATCCTCACCCGCGGCGGCCACACCGTACCGGTCAGCCGCCGCTTCCTGGCACCGCTGAAGGAGCGGCTGGGGATCGTATGAAACCGGCTACGCCCGCACCGGCTCCCCGGCCGCGTCGTCCCAGCGCCAGGGCCCGGCGCCGGGAACGATGCGCACGCCGCCGACCCAGCGCTCCGGCGGCCCGAGGGACAGCCAGTCCCGGGCGCCGCGCAGCACCGCGGCACCGGCGTCGGTGATGCGCAGCGGCCACTGCGGCCACGGCCGGCCGGCGCCGTCCCCGTCGATGGCGAACGGCGGTTCGGCGGCGCGCAGCATGGCCTGCACGATGACCAGGAACATCAGGTCGCTCAGCCACGGCCGGGGTTCGCGCCGGTTCATCACCTCGGCGTAGATCCGGCCGACGGTGAAATCCCCGCTCCCGACCAGCTCCAGGATGAAGCGTTCGGTCAGCGACAGGCCGTCGCCGGTCCACGGCAGCTCCCGCAGGTGGCGGTGCAGCGCCCCCGGCAGGTCCGGCAGTCCGGGCATGGCGGAGCGGGCCAGCGCCGCCAGCGCGCGCGGGTCGGGGCTGCGCAGGGCGTCCCACGCCCGCCGCCCGGCCGTCAGATCGGCGGGTGCCAGCCGATGGCGCGTCGGCCACAGCAGCCGGAGCCCTTCCGGCGGCAACTGGCCCAGGCCGATGAAGCGCGCGGCACCGGGGAAATGGCTGATGGACACCAGCTCCGTCACCGGCGGCGCCCCGGATTCGGCGAAGCGGGCCAGCCAGCGGGCCAGGCAGAGCTGGTCGTAGCTGTCGTGCTCGCACCACAGCACGACCCGCTCGTACCCCGCGGCGGCAGCCAGCCCCTCCTCCTCGCGCCGCAGCTTGTCGGCGATGGCGTCCGCGGAGAGGTCCATGAGGCCGCCGAAGGCGCCGGTGAGGAAGCGGACGCGGACGGCGTGCAGGTCCGGCCCCTCGGGAACGGGACCCTGGCAGCAGGGGTCGGAGTGCTCCAGGAAATCACCGGCGAACCCCGCGTCGCCCAGCGCCGTCCGGATGTCGGAGCCGCAGCGGACGTGCAGCGTGCGCCGGTCGCCGTCGGGGGGCGGGTCACCGCCGGTGATGGCGGCGCGGGCGCGGCCCATGGCCAGGATGTGCGCCTTCAGGCGCGGCCAGCTCGGGCTGCCGAGTTCGCGGGCGATGACGAACTGGGCGTCGGCCAGGCGGGCCGCTTCCGGAGCGGCGGCGGGCCGGTGCGTGCGCCAGCGGGCCAGGGCCGCGGCATCCCCCGCGCGCACGGCGCGCAACAGGTCCCTGGCGCGGGTCTTCTGCTGGTCGAGGTTGAGACGGAACGGCACCGCGGGCCGGATGGGCCTTTCGGTCATGGCGATCCCTTTTCATCCACGTCCGTGTCCGCCGACAGACTGAAAAGGGAGATGGCAGGCGTCCCGTGCTCAGTGGTTGCGGGCGCAGCCCTTTCCGCGGACGTGGAGGACCCAACCCGGCCCGTCCGCCAGTAAAGACCGTCCGGCGGCCGGCGTCAATCGTCGCAGCACATGCGCGCGGCGTGCGCCATCGCCTCGGCGCGGCGGAAGGCGGGCAGATCCATGGGCGGATCCCGCCGCCCGAGACGGGCGTGCTCGGCCAGATAGCGTTCGTAGGAATCGTCCTTCAGGAACCGGCACAGGCCGGTCCAGGCGGCGCGCAGGTCGGGGCGGGGCATCGGCGGGGCTCCGGAGGAAGCGTTCGACGCCCCACCCTACCCCGCCCGCCGGCGCCGCAGCCGGCGAACCGGCCGAGCGGCGCCGGGAGCGGGCCGAGCGGCCGGCCGGCGGGGGTGAGCGGCGGCACCGCCGTTCCCTGTGCCACCTGCTGCACGCTGCCGGAGATCTCGCGGGTCGCCGCACCTTGCTCCTCCACGGCGGCGATGATGGCCGCCGCACCCTCGCTGATCCGGCGGATGGTGTCGGTGACGACGCGGATGACCGCCACCGCCGCCGCCGTGGTGCGCTGGATGCGCTCGACCTGTTCGGAGATGTCCCCGGTGGCGCGGGCGGTTTGGGTGGCCAGGCTCTTCACCTCGTTGGCCACGACGGCGAAGCCCTTGCCGGCGTCACCGGCGCGGGCCGCCTCGATGGTCGCGTTCAGCGCCAGCAGGTTGGTCTGTGCCGCGATCGTGCTGATCAGGCCGATGACGTCGCCGATGCGCTGCGCCGCGTCGGCCAGCGCCTCCACCGTGACGTTGGTCTCGGCCGCCTGTTCGGCCGCCGACCGGGCCATGTCGGCGCTGGCGGTCACCTGCTTGGAGATCTCGGCGATGGACGCCGACAGTTCCTCCGTCGCCGCCGCCACGGTTTGCACGCTGTGGGATGTTTGTTCGGCGGCACCGGACACTCTGGCCGCCTGATGGCTGGTGTCGGTCGCCACCGAGCGCATGGTGCCCGACGTGTGCTCCAGGGCCCGCGAGGCGTCGCCGATGGTGGTCAAAGCGCTGTGGGCCGCCCGATGGAACGCATCGCACAGGGTGCGGATGCTGGCCGCACGCGCCAGTTCCGCCTCCCTGCGGGCCGCGGCTTCCCGCTCCAGGCGCTCCGCTTCCAGCGCGCCCAGGCGCAGGGTTTCCAGGGCATCGGCCATGCTTCCCAGTTCGTCGCGATAGCGCTTGGGCGGCACCGGCCGGGCGAAGTCGCGCCGCGACAGGTGGCCGATCGCCTCGGTCAGGTCGCTGATCGGACGCATCACCCGGGCGCGGATGGCCGCCACGCCGGCAACCGACAGCAGGATGGCCAGCCCCGGCCCGATTCCCGAGGGGACGAGGACCAGCAACGCCTCGGTCCGGCGCTCGTCGGCGTGGGACACGGCCTCGTCCAGCGCCCCGAAGGCGATGGCGACGATGCCGTCGAACGGGCCGTTGCACATCCCGGTGTAGGCGCGCCCCTCCATCGCCGGCCGGCCGGAGCCGCTCAGCCCGCTGATGAGGTCGTCCATCTGCTTTTGCACCGCCCCGATCTCCGTCGCCGCCTTGCCGATCAGGCTGCGGAGCGCTGCCGGAGTGTCGGGACGGGCGGCGAAGTCCTGGATCTGGCGCAGTTCGACGCCATCCGCCGTCTTGTGGTCATACCAGCGCCGCAGGGTTTCGGCGTCGGGAGGGGTGTCCTGCGCGACGAACGGCCTCAGCAGCGAGCACTGCAGCCCGTACCGGTCCCGCAACCGCCACGCGGATTCCCGCGTCGTCAGCATCGCCGCCACCACGGCGTCGCGGCTGCGCACGCCGTTGGCCACGGCGATGGCCACCTCGTCCAACTGGCCGGTGGTCCGCTGCACGGCCTGCCGCCACGGTTCGATGTCCGGCAGCCGGCGGTCCGCCATGGGAAGCCTGAGGTGGGCCTCCACCAGGGACCAGGAGTCCGACTGACGGCGCCAGGCGTCCTGCAACTGCGCGGCAAGGTCCTGCCGGTTCACCGGGTCGGTCCGCTCCAGTTCCGCGAGCGCCTGCCCGATTGCCTCGTCGGCGGCCCGGCGCACGCCCGCCAGACGCTCCTGCGGTGCCTCCTCGGTCGTCAGCCCCGTCTGAATCGCCGAGATCTGGCCGCGCGTCTGCAACATTGCAGCGAACAGGCCGCGGTTGCTGATCGTACTCCGTTCCGTGGCTTCGGCCACCACAAAGTTCGAGTAGGCGTTATAAATCCAAGCTGAGCGTCGCCGCGAGCAACCCGCACAGCATCAGGACCTGAATGACGATCAATAGTCTGGAAACTGACGTGCGGAACATGGATACCCCCGCCCTGGATGACGACGGGGCTTCAGGTCCATAGAATAGGGCAAAGCGGACGTGATAAGCACTAATGTAATATTGTTATTTTCAGAAATGAAGATACTCTTCGCGATTGCAGTTGCAACCCGGGCGTCGCAACGCCCGGGTTTCCGGCGTTCCGCTCCTCACCACCCGATGGCGCGGGGCAGCCAGGTGGCCACCGGCGGCCACAGAAAGATGATGGCGACGGTGAGGAGCTGCATGGCGATGAAGGGCAGGACGCCGCGGTAGATGTCCAGCGTCGCCACCTCCGGCGGGGCAACGCCGCGCAGGTAGAACAGCGCCCAGCCGAAAGGCGGCGTGAGGAAGCTGGTCTGCAGGATGGCGGCGATCAGGGTCGCGGTCCACACCGGGTCGACGCCGGCGTTGTGGAGCACCGGCAGGAACAGCGGCACGACGATGTAGCTGATCTCGATCCATTCGATGAAGAAACCCAGCACGAAGATCAGGGCGATCATGAACAGCACCACCCCCTCGGCGCCGCCGGGCACCAGGGCGAAGGCGTCGTGGACCAGCTTCTCCCCCTGAAGGCCGCGGAAGGCCAGGGCGAACACCTGGGAACAGACCAGGACGAACATCATGATGGCGGTGATGCGCGCCGTGGTGTGCACCGTGTCCACCAGCGTCGCGCGCGACAGGCGGCCGGCCAGCGCCACGACCAGGACGCTGCCGATGGCGCCCATGGACGCGGCTTCCGTCGGGGCGGCCACGCCGCCGATGATGGAGCCCAGCACCAGCAGCACCAGGGCCACCGGCGGCAGGCCGACGGTCAGCACCTTGCGCACCAGCACCCGCCGCGGCAGGGCCCGGCGCTCCTCCAGGGGCACCGGCGGCACCATGTCCGGGCGCAGCACGCCCAGCACCAGCATGGACAGGCAGAACACGCCGGCCAGCAGGATGCCGGGGCCGACGGCGGCGGCGAACAGGGTGCCCACGGACTGGCCCAGGATGTCGGCCAGCAGGATCAGGATGAGGCTGGGCGGGATGAGCTGGCCCAGCGTGCCCGACGCGCAGATGGTGCCGCAGGCCAATCCCTTGTCGTAGCCGCGGCGCAGCAGCGCCGGCAGGGTCAGCAGCCCCAGCGTCACGATGGTGGCGCCGACGATGCCGGTGGTCGCCCCCATCAGCACGCCCACCAGCACGATGCCGATCCCCATGCCGCCGCGCAAGCCGCCGGCGAGGTGGCCGATCACCTCCATCAGGTCGTCGGCGATGCGCGACTTCTCCAGCATCACCCCCATGAAGACGAACAGGGGAATGGCGATCAGCGTGTAGTTCGTCGTAACGCCGAAGATGCGCGCCGGCAGCAGGTTGAACAGGAGCGGCCCGAACCCCAGCCAGCCGAAGACGAAGCCGCTGACCGCCAGAGTCAGCGCCACGGGAATGCCGATCGCCAGCATGGCGAAGAACGACAGGATGCAGCCGATGGCGAGGATCTCATTCAGCGGCATGGCGGTGGCCCTCCCCGCGGTCGACGCGCACGAGATCCGCCTCCGGCCGCGGCTGCGCCAGGGGGATCGCCGCCCGCAGGACCGACGCCAGGCTGTGCAGACCGAGCAGCGCGAAGCCGGCCGGGATCATCGCCTTCAGGATGTAGCGGTGGGTCAGCCCGCCGGGGTCCGACGACCGTTCGCCGATGGCATAGCTTTGCAGGGCGTAGGGGATGGACAGCTTGACCACGATCACGCACAGCGCCAGCGCCAGCAGGCAGGAGACGAGTTCGATGACCTGGCGGGTGCGCAGGCCGAAGCGGTTGTAGAGCACGTCGACGCGGACGTGCCCGTCGTGCTTCACCGCGTAGGCGATGCACAGCAGCGCCAGCGGCGACATCAGGTGCCACTCCAGCTCCTGCATGGCCACCGAGCCGGTGCGCAGGCCGTAGCGCAGCAGCACGTTGCCGGCCATCACCAGGACGAGGGCCAGGGCGCTCCACGCCGCCAGCCGCCCGCACACGTCGACGACGCGGTCCAGCGCGTCGGCGCAGCGCCCGAGGGCCGCCAGATCGGCGGCCTTCGTCGCGAACCGGGATCGGTGCACCGGTCAGGCTCCCCGGCCACCGCGGATCTGGCTCTGGTACACCGCCTCCGAGATGCCGGCCCAACTGTCGTGGGTGGTCTTGAAGGCCGTGAAGGAGTCGTGGACCTTCTTCACCAGCGGGTCCTTCGCCGCGGCATCGGACAGCACCTGGAGCGTCGCCTCGCGCAGCTTCGGCACCATCGATTCGGGCAGCGGCTGCGCCTGCACCCCGTGGTTGGTCACCAGGTCCGCCAGCGCCTCGGCGTTGGTCGCCTCGCACCAGGTGTGGCTGATGGTGTTGCAGGCGGCGGCGGCGGCGCGCACGATGGCCTTGAGGTCGTCGGGCAGCGACTCCCAGGCGGCCTTGTTGATGATCAGCTCGGTGACGTTCGACGTCTCGTGCCATCCCGTCGTGTAATAGTGCTTGGCCGCCTTGTGCAGGCCCAGGCGGCGGTCCTGGTAGGGCCCGACGAACTCGGCCGCGTCGATCACGCCGCGCTCCAGCGCCGGGAAGATCTCCCCGCCGGGCAGCAGCTTCACGTCGACGCCGAACTGGGCATAGACCTTCCCGGCCAGGCCGGGGATGCGCATCTTCAGGCCCTTCAGCCCCTCGATGGAATCGATGGGATTGCGGAACCAGCCGGTCATCTGCACGCCCGTGTTGCCCATGGCCAGGGGCACCAGGTTGAAGGGGGCGTAGACCTCCTCCCACAATTGCTGGCCACCGCCGTGAAGAAGCCAGGCGGTCATGCCCTGGAAGTTCAACCCGAAGGGCACGGCGGTGAAGTACTGCGCGGCGAAGGTCTTGCCGGCCCAGAAATAGGCGTTGGCGGCGTTCATCTCGATGGTGCCGGCGGACACGGCGTCGAAGCCCTCCAGCGCCGGAATCAGCTCGCCCGCCGCGAAGTGCTGGATCTTCAGGCGGCCGCCGGACATGGCGTCGACCATCGCGATGAAATCGGTGGGGCTGCCGGGGCCGGTCACGTAGAAGGGCGATCCCGGCCCGTAGGCGTTGGTCATCTTCCATTGGAACGTCTTCTGCGCCCGCGCGACATGGGGTGCCGCAAGAGTGGCGGCGGCGGCCGTGCCCGCGACCGCGGCCGTGACGAACGAACGTCGATCCATGCTGTCCCTGCTCCCGTCTTCCTGACTGGCGTTGATGGGAGCGGTGCTGCATGTGGCATGCCAAACGCCGGGAGTCGGCATACACGGGTGTTCGGCCGCCGGGCGGGCGATGCTGCGCGGTTTAATTGTGCAGACTCCGCCGCAGTGCACAATCAATGGTCAGCGCGCTCACCGGCGCGGGGTGGCGCCGCTCACCTCCCGCCGGCGACCGCTCGGGCCCCCATCCGACCGCTCGCCCGATCCGACCCCACGGCGGGTGGGGGCACTCCTACAGTGACGGCGGAACCCTTCCAGGAGAGCCGTCATGGATCACGCCATTACGTTTGTGATCGCGACACTCTGCATCCTCGCCATCTGCTACCGCTTCTACGGTATCTTTTTCGTGCGCAAGGTGCTCCGTGCCGACGATTCGGAGATCACGCCGTCCCACGCCCTTGAGGACGGGCGCAACTACGTTCCCACCAAGAAGTGGGTGACTGCCGGGCAGCATTTCGCGGCGATCGCCGCCGCCGGCCCGCTGGTCGGCCCGGTTCTCGCCGCCCAGTTCGGCTATCTGCCGGGCTTCCTGTGGCTGCTGGTCGGCGTCGTCGTCGGCGGTGCCGTCCACGACACGGTGGTGCTGTTCGCCTCGATGAAGCACAAGGGCCAGTCCCTGTCCGAGGTCGCCAAGGCGGAGCTGGGGCCGGTCGCCGGCTGGTGCACCGGGCTGGCAATGCTGTTCATCATCACCATCACCATGGCCGGCCTGTCCATGGTCGTGGTGCACGCGCTGGAACGCAACGCGTGGGGCGCCTTCGCGGTGTTCATGACCATCCCGATCGCCATCGGGCTGGGCCTCTACGAGCGCTTCTCGGGCCATTCCAAGGGCGCCACCTATGTGGGCGTGGGCGCCATCGCCGCCTCCGTGCTGGCCGGCCCCTACATCCAGGGCACCGTGCTGGGCGCCTGGCTGACCCTGCACGCCGATACGGTCGCCGTCATCCTGCCCGTCTACGCCTTCTTCGCCACGGCCCTGCCGGTGTGGCTGCTGCTGACGCCGCGCGGCTACCTGTCCAGCTTCATGAAGATCGGCGTGTTCGGCGCGCTGGTCGTCGGTGTGGTCTTCATCAACCCGGAAATCCGCTTCCCCGCCCTGACCGACTTCATCCACGGCGGCGGCCCGGTGCTGAGCGGTCCGGTGTGGCCCTTCATCTCCATCACCATCGCCTGCGGCGCCATCTCGGGGTTCCACGCCTTCATCGGGTCGGGCACCACGCCCAAGCTGATCGACAAGTGGAGCGACATCCGCCCCGTGGCCTTCGGCGGCATGCTGGCGGAATGCATGGTCGGCGTCATGGCGCTGATCGCCGCCACCGCCCTGCACCCGGCCGACTATTTCGCCATCAACTCCGCCCCCGCGGCCTTCGCCAAGCTGGGCATGGAGGTGGTCGACCTGCCGCGCCTGTCGGAAGCGATCGGCCTGGATCTCTATGGCCGCACCGGCGGCGCCGTGACCCTGGCGGTCGGCATGACGGAGATCTTCACCCGCGTGCCGTGGTTCACCACCATGGCCTCCTACTTCTTCCAGTTCGTCATCATGTTCGAGGCGGTGTTCATCCTGACCGCCGTGGACAGCGGCACCCGGGTGGCCCGCTACCTGATCCAGGACCTGGGCGGCGACCTCTACGCGCCGCTGAAGCGGCTGGACTGGATGCCCGGCTCCATCGCCGCCAGCGTGCTGGCCTGCGTGGCCTGGGGGTACCTGCTGACGTCGGGCGACATCAACTCGGTCTGGGCTCTGTTCGGTGTGTCAAATCAGCTCATGGCCTCGGTCGGCCTCATCATCGGCGCCACCATCATCCTGCGCCTGGCCGAAAAACGGGTCTACATGCTCACCTGCCTGGTGCCGCTGGCGTACCTTTTTGCAACCGTGAACTACGCCGGCTACTGGATGATCACCAACGTGTACCTGAATCCGGCGGCCCGCGGGTACAGTCTGTTCAATGCCTTGATCTCGATCATCATGCTGACGCTGGGTTTCGTCATACTGTTCGCGGCGTTGCGGAAGTGGCGGGACCTGCTGCGGGCGATACCCAAGCCCGCCGTGGTCCCCATGGCCGCGACCGCCGCGGAATGAGGACGCGCCCACGGGACGACACGAGCGGGGCGGGGGGGCGCATCCGGCGACCGCCCGCCCCGGACCCGGGACAACGAATCGGAAAGTCACGATCATGGACACCCTGTTGACGGAACCGCTCGACGCTGCGCCGGAAACGGCCCGGTCACTCCAGCCCTGGCGGGGCTTTGCCGGGGGAGCGTGGCAGCGCACCGTGGACGTGCGCGACTTCATCACCCGCAACGTCACGCCCTACGAGGGCGACCAGACCTTCCTGTCCGGCCCGACCGAGCGCACCGGCGCCCTGTGGGCCACGGTGGCGGAGCTGCTGAAGCGGGAACGCGCGGCCACCGGCGGCGTGCTGGACGCCGACACGGAGACCATCTCCTCCATCACCGCCCACGCCCCCGGCTGGATCGACCCGGCGCTGGAGGT
>NZ_KE386927.1:51159-594172 GCF_000429625.1 Azospirillum halopraeferens DSM 3675 | reverse complement strand
CCAACGTCCAGACCGTCGCCGCCGCGTCGGAGGAGCTGGGCAGCTCCATCACCGAGATCAGCCGCCGGGTCAGCGAGTCCGCCCGCATCTCCAGGGACGCGCAGGGTGCCGCGGAGCGCACCAACACCACCGTCGAGGGGCTGGCCACCGCGGCCCAGCGCATCGGCGACGTGGTCAGCCTGATCCAGAACATCGCCGGCCAGACCAACCTGCTGGCGCTGAACGCCACCATCGAGGCGGCGCGGGCCGGCGAAGCGGGCAAGGGCTTCGCCGTGGTGGCCAGCGAGGTCAAGGCGCTGGCCAACCAGACCGCCAGGGCCACCGAGGACATCGCCGCCCAGATCGCCGAGATCCAGGCGCAGACCGGCGGTGCGGTGACGGCGATCCGCGACATCGGCAAGACCATCAGCGACGTCAACGAGATCGCCGGCACGATCGCGGCAGCGGTGGAGGAGCAGGCGGCGGCGACGCAGGAGATCGGTCGCAACGTCCAGCAGGCGGCCTGCGGCACGCAGGAGGTGTCGGACAACATCACCGGTGTCAGCACCGCCGCCCGCGAGGCCGGCACCGCCGCCGCCGAGGTGCTGTCCGCCGCCAACCGCCTGTCTCAGGAGGCCGGCACGTTGCGCACCGAGGTGGACGGCTTCATCGCCCGCGTGCGGGCGGCCTGAGGAAGAGCCCCGAAAAGATCCATAGAGTTCGCCGGTGTGCCCGGGCCGGATACGGCCCGATCCGGGCACACCGGCTCAGCCGCGCAACCGGGCCAGTTGGCCGTCCAGCGCCGCCACCTCCTCGCCGCGGCCGGAGCGGATCGCCAGTGCGGTGCGCAGGCCGGCCAGCGCGGCGACGAAGGTGTCCCGCCGCTCCAGCGTGCGGCGGTAGGCCTGCTCCGCCTGGTCGGGGCTGCTGGCCACCAGTTCGAAGCCTTCGCAGGTGAACTCCATCTCGCTGGTGCCGATGCGGATGCGGTCGCCGAAGGCCAGTTCCCCTTCCGCCACCGGGCGTCCGTTCAGCAGGGTGCCGTTGCGGCTCTCCCGGTCGACCAGACGGAAGGCGCGGCCATCGAAGACGACCGCGGCGTGTTCGCGCGACACGTTGGGGTCCGGCAAGCCGATACCGGCCGCTTCGCCGCGGCCGAGCGTGGTTTCGCCGAATTCGAGGAAGATGCGGCGGCCCAGCAACGGCCCGCCGACCACCTTCAGGAACGGCCGGCCGTCGAACAGGCCGCCTGCGGCGGCGGCCGCGGCGGTGCGCAGCGCGGCGTTCGGCGCGGTCAGGGTAGCGTCGGGATCGTCGCGGGTCATGGCGCGGCCTCCTGCGGTCGGTGGCGGTGACGGTGTGAGTCTAACCGCTCGCGGGCGCCGGCTCCACGATTGTATGAGCGCCTCGGGATCCTCCGCCTGCCGCGCCGCCGTCACCACCACCCGCGCCATCGCCGCGAACACCATCGCCCCGCCTCCGCTCCCGGGCCCCCGAGAGGGACCGCTGCGAAGATTCCGGGCCAAATGGCCGGGGAACGAAAACGAATTGGCCTTATGGCACCATAACCGGGCGTGATGGGCGGGCCGCCCTTGCCGGCCGGGGTGCCGCTCTGCTTCAATGGCCCCATGGCCGCCAACCTCGACACCGACCTGCTGCGCGCCTTCGTGGCGGTCGCCGACGCGCGCAGCTTCACCCGCGCGGCGCAGACGCTGCTGCGCACCCAGGCCGCCGTCAGCCAGCAGGTGAAGCGGCTGGAGGACGCGGTGGGGGCCCGCGTGTTCGAGCGCGACCCCCGCGGCGTGCACCTGACGCCGGACGGCGAACGGCTGCTGGCCTACGCGCGCCGCCTGCTGACCCTGAACGACGAGGCGCTGGCCGCCGTCGGCCGGCGGGCGGGGAGCCGCCCGGTGCGCATCGGCGCGCCCGACGACTACGCCACCCTGCTGTTGCCGCCGCTGCTGGCCCGCCTGGTCGCCGCCCATCCCGAGGTGCCGGTGGAGGTGGTGTGCGACGACAGCGCCGACCTGACCCCGGCGGTGGAGCGCGGCGCGGTGGATCTGGCCCTGGTCACCCGGATGCCGGGGACCGCCGGGGGAACGGCGCTGCGGCGCGAGCCGCTGGTGTGGGCCGCCCCGCCCGCCGCCGCGGCCGAACGGGACGATCCGCTGCCGCTGGCGGTGTTCCCTCCCGGCTGCGTCTGCCGCGCCCTGTCGACGGACGCGCTGGACCGCGCCGGCCGGCGCTGGCGCGTCGCCTTCGCCAGCGGCAGCATCCTGGCCATCCACGGCGCCGTGACGGGCGGTCTGGCGGTCACGGCGCTGGAAGCCTGCACCGTGCCGCCGGACCTGCGTGTGGTCGGCCCCGCCGAGGGTCTGCCGGCCCTGCCGGAGGTGGAGATCGCCCTGCTGCACGGCTCCGCCCGCCCCGCCCCGCCGGTGCGCTGCCTGGAGGACGCCATCATCGCCGCGCTGGGCCGGCCGGCGCCGCAAAGCGCTGCCTCCTGACGCGGTCTCCCGGACTCCGGTTGCCCCGGCCGGCACCGGCGCGGCACAATGGCGCCCCCGGCACGACCTTCCCCGCACCCCATGGCACGCCATCCCATCATTGCCGCGCTGATTCTCCTGGCCGCCACCCTCGCCGTGGCCGGTCCCGCGCCGGCACGGGCGCAGAGCCCGGTCGCCGTCGGCGCCCCGCTGCTGGGCGAGGTGGTGCTGAACCGCGACGTCGAGGTGCGCATCGCCCCCGACCAGAACGCCCGCATCGTGCAGACGCTCAAGCGCGGCCGGGCGCTGAACGCCCTGGGCACGCCGCGCGGCACCACCTGGACGCAGGTGGCCATCGGCGGCAGCCCCATCGGCTATGTGCCCATGGACTCCCTGGACCCCGTCCACGTCCCGCGTCCCTACACCGGTCCCGCACCGGCCGGCGGCGGCAGCGGCGCGGCGGCGGGGACGGCGGACACCGCCGGCGGCGGCCCCGCCGCGGCGCTGGTGCCGCGCAACGCGTGGGACAACGCGGTGCCGCGCGGGGCCGACTGGGCCGGATACGGGGTCAGCGGGCTTCAGGGCTACGTCGTCGCCACCCGCGCCATCGGCGTCACCGAACTGCTGGAGAACCGCAAGCGCCAGTCCTTCACCCTGCGCAAGGGCGAGGTCGTCGGGCTGCTGGACGTGACCAACGGCCGACTGACCCTGTCGATGCCGGGGCGCGGCAAGGTGGTGGCGGGGATGGCCGGCTTCACCGGCGTCGCCGGCGCCTACCCCATGCCGGGCGTGCCGCCGCTGGGCACCGGCCCGCACTACGTCGCCAAGCTGGGGGAGTTCGTCAGCTACGGCGAGGGCCTGCGCGCCTGGCAGGAGTTCATCGACGGTCCGGGCATGGAATGGCGCAGCGTGCCGCCCATGGTGTGGCCGGTGTTCCGCGGCGGCGGCGCGGTCTACGAGATGGGGATCGGCCCCTTCTCCGCCGCCCAGATCGACGGCGCCTGCGGGTCGCTGGCGCGGCGCGGCCGCGATTGCGTGATCGCCGAGCTGGCGGTGTTCTGACGCCGGTGTTCGGACGTAGACGAGCTTTCCCGCCGACTTCCGCCGGATCGCGTGATAAGGTCGGCGGCGATCGCGGCATCCGGATTTGAGAGTCCATTCCCATGAGCGACGCGGACGACGACCTTCTGTTCCTCGACGAGCACGACGGGCACGGTGAGCGGCCGCCGTCGGCGGTGTCGCCGCGCTGGAAGATGCTGATCGTCGACGACGAGCCGGAGGTGCACTCGATCACCAAGCTCGTGCTCGCCGACTTCTCCTACAAGGGACGGCCGGCGCAGTTCCTGTCCGCCTATTCGGCCGCCGAGGCGCGCGACGTGCTGGCGCGGGAAAGCGACATCGCCATCATCCTGCTGGACGTGGTGATGGAGACCGACGACGCCGGGCTGAAGTTGGTGCACCACATCCGCGAGGTGCTGAAGAACCGCCACGTGCGCATCATCCTGCGCACCGGCCAGCCCGGTCAGGCGCCGGAGCGGGCGGTGATCCTCGATTACGACATCAACGATTACAAGGCCAAGACGCAGCTCACGGCACAGCAGCTCTTCACCACCACGGTGGCGGCGCTGCGCAGCTATGAGGACATCATGGCCATCGAGACGAACCGGCGCGGTCTGGAGAAGATCATCGAGGCGTCGTCGTCCCTGTTCAAGGCGCGCTCGATGAAGCTGTTCGCGGCGGGCGTGCTGACCCAGCTCTCCGCCATCCTGGGCGTCGGCCCCGACGCCATCCTGTGCGTGCAGCGCGGCCCGGTGCTGGGCGGCACGCGGGACGGGCTGTACGTGCTGGCCGGGTCGGGCCGTTTCGAATCCCTGATCAACGAGCCGGCGGGGGAGCACATCGACCCGGACGTGCTGGCCGCCATCCTGCGCTGCCTGGAGGCCCGCCGGCACTTCTACGAACCGGACCACTGCACCCTCTACATCCGCTCCCCCAACGACCGGGAGAACGTGGTCTACCTGCGCTCCGACCGCCCGCTGTCGGAGCTGGACCGCAGCCTGATCGAGCTGTTCTGCGCCAAGATCTCGGTGGGGTTCGACAATCTGTACCTGCACGACCAGCTCCGCCGCGCCCAGGAGGGAACGCTGGTGCTGCTGGCCGACCTGGCGGAGGGGCGGACCGCCGTGCCGGCCCCGGCCGACGCGGGCCGGCCGGAAGCGACGCTGCGCATCGCCGCGGTGGCCGAGCGCATCGCCCACCGCCTGGCCGACGCCGGAACCGCGGCGGGGCCGGTGGACGAGCCGTTCCTGGAAGGCATCGGGCTGGCCTGCATCCTCCACGACGTGGGCAACGCCTCCCTCGACCCGGCCCTTCGCGGCAAGGACGGCCCGCTGGACGCGGCAGAGCGCGCGGCCATGCAGGCCCACGCCGCCGCCGGTGCCGCCCTGCTGGAGCATGCGGCACGGCGCGGTGAGGGGCGCACCCACCTGCATCTGGCCGTCGACGTCGCCCGCCACCATCACGAGGCGTGGGACGGCAGCGGCTACCCCGACGGGCTGAAGGGCACCGCCATCCCGCTGGCCGCCCGGATCGCCGCGGTGGCCGACGGCTACGACGCCATGACCTCCCCGCGCCCCCACCGGCCCGCCCTCGGCCACGCCGCGGCGGTGGCGGAGATCCGGCGCCTGTCGGGCGTGCGCTACGATCCGCGGGTGGTCGACGCCTTCCTGGCCGTAGCGGACGAACTGGCGGCGCTCTGATACCGGCGGCACCTGAAGGGTGCCGCCGGTATCACCCTCTCGACCAATGCCAAGGCATTGATCTGCCGGGTTTCACGGCCGGAAAATGATGGAAGTGATCATTTTCCGGCCGTATGACGCCCCGCCACCGGCGAGGCTTGGCGGGGACGGCCGGAGCCCCGTACACTGGCCGCCCACCACAGGACCCGCCGCATGCCGCGCACCGAGCTTTTCCCGCCCATCGAACCGTTCGAGACCGGCCGCCTCGCGGTCGACGACCTCCACACCCTTTACTGGGAGCAGTGCGGCAACCCGAACGGCGTGCCGGTGGTGTTCCTGCACGGCGGCCCCGGCGCCGGCGCCTCGCCGACGCACCGCCGCTTCTTCGACCCGCGCTACTACCGCATCGTGGTGTTCGACCAGCGCGGCGCCGGGCGCTCCACGCCGCCGGGCGAGGTGCGGCGCAACACCACCGAGCTGCTGGTGGAGGACATCGAGACCCTGCGCCGCCACCTGCGCATCGACCGCTGGCACCTGTTCGGCGGCTCCTGGGGCTCTACCCTGGCGCTGGCCTACGCCCAGACCCATCCCGAGCGCTGCCGCGGCCTGATCCTGCGCGGCATCTTCCTGATGCGCCGCGCCGAGATCGACTGGTTCCTCTACCACATGCGCATGATCTTCCCGGAAGCCTGGTCGTCCTTCGCCGGCCATATTCCGGAGGCCGAGCGGGGCGACCTGCTGGAAGCCTACTGGCGCCGGCTGGATTCCCCCGACCGCACCGTGCGCCTGGCCGCGGCGCGGGCGTGGAGCATGTACGAGGGCGCCTGCTCGTCCCTGCTGCCGTCGCCCGACCTGATCGCCGCGTCGGGGGAGGACAACCACGCCCTGGGCCTGGCGCGCATCGAGGCGCACTATTTCCGCGCCAACCGCTTCACGCCGGAGGACCGGCTGCTGCGGAACGTGCACCGCATCCGCCATCTGCCGGCGGTGATCGTGCAGGGCCGCTACGACGTGGTGTGCCCCATCGTGTCGGCCGACGAGCTGCGCCGCGTCTGGCCGGAGGCCGACTACCGCATCATTCCCGACGCCGGCCACTCCGCCATGGAGCCCGGCATCCGCGCCGCCCTGATCCAGGCGACGGAGCGCTTCCGGGATCTGCGGCAGGGGGCGTAGCGCGAAACGCGCCGCACCGCGGCACGACGCATGGCGGACGGGCCAACGGGCCGCTTGCCTTGGCCGGGGGGCGCGCGTATAAACCCACGCTTCGACGGGCGGCGAGGCCGGGCCGGAGCGCCCGGGGCATGCCCAACCGCCCCGTTACGACCCCTGAGCAGAGGATGAAAATGCCCAAGCTTAAGACCAAGAGCGGCGCCAAGAAGCGCTTCAAGGTGACCGGAACCGGCAAGGTGCGCGCCCAGGCCGCCTTCAAGCGTCACTGCCTGCAGCACAAGACCTCCAAGATGAAGCGCAATGCGCGCGGCATGATGACGCTGGCGGAGCCGGATGCCCGCATCGTGCTGAAGAACTGGCTGCGCAACGCCTGATCCCGGGGAGGACTGAACCATGGCTCGTGTCAAGCGCGGCGTCACCACGCACGCCCGTCACCGCAAGATCCTGAAGCTGGCCAAGGGCTACCGCGGCCGCAACTCGACCTGCTTCCGCATCGCCATCGAGAAGGTCGAGAAGGCGCTTCGCTACGCCTACCGCGACCGCCGCAACAAGAAGCGCGATTTCCGCGGCCTGTGGATCCAGCGCATCAACGCCGGCGTGCGCCAGCACGGCCTGACCTACTCGCGCTTCATCAACGGCATCAAGCTGGCCGGCATCGAGATGGACCGCAAGGTGCTGGCCGACCTGGCCGCGCGGGAGCCGGACTCCTTCAAGGCGCTGGTCGACCGCGCCCGGGACGCTCTCAGCGCGAAGGCCGCCTGATCCGCACCTCGTGCGCGGGTCCGAACGCCTGACATCCGAAGGGAGCCGGTCCGCGGGGATCGGCTCCCTTTTTTTCGCGTCGGGCCGACTACGATTGCGTCGCTGGAGTCAAGTACCATGCCGGATGCACTGAAGACCGAACTGCTGACCCTGGTGAGCGAGGCGCCCGACCTGGCCGCACTCGAGGAGGTCCGCGTCGCCGCCCTGGGCAAGAAGGGCCGCATCACCGGCCTTATGAAGGAGCTGGGCGGCCTCTCCCCCGAGGAGCGGCGCGAGCGCGGGGCCGCGCTGAACGCGCTGAAGGACGAGATCGCGGCGGCCATCGACGCCCGCAAGACCGAACTGCACGCCGCCCACCTCGCCGCCCGGCTGGAGGCGGAGCGCGTCGACGTCACCCTGCCCGTCCGCCCCGAGCCGCGGGGCCGCATCCACCCCATCAGCCAGACCGTGGACGAGCTGGTCGCCATCTTCGCCGAGATGGGGTTCGCGGTGGCCGAGGGGCCGGACGTGGAAGACGACTTCCACAACTTCACCGCCCTCAACTTCCCGCCCGGCCATCCCGCGCGGGACATGCACGACACCTTCTATCTGCCCGACACCGCCGACGGGCGGCGCATGCTGCTGCGCACCCACACCAGCCCGGTGCAGGTCCGCACCATGATGAGCGTCAAGCCGCCCATCCGCATCATCGCGCCGGGGCGCACCTACCGCTCCGACTACGACATGACCCACACGCCCATGTTCCACCAGGTGGAAGGGCTGGTCATCGACGAAGCCACGCACATGGGCCACCTGAAGGGCTGCCTGATCGATTTCTGCCGCGCCTTCTTCGACGTGGACGACCTGCCGCTGCGCTTCCGCCCCAGCTTCTTCCCCTTCACCGAGCCGTCGGCGGAGGTGGACATCGGCTGTTCGCGCAAGGGGGGCGAGCTGAAGCTCGGCAACTACGGCGACTGGCTGGAGATCCTGGGCTGCGGCATGGTCCATCCCAACGTGCTGGAGGCCTGCGGCATCGACAGCACCCGCTACCAGGGTTTCGCCTTCGGCATGGGGATCGAGCGCATCGCCATGCTGAAGTACGGCATCCCGGACCTGCGCACCTTCTTCGAGGCGGACCTGCGCTGGCTGAAGCACTACGGCTTCGTGCCTCTCGACATCCCCTCGCCCGCCCACGGCCTGACCCGCTGACGCCCGACCCGCTGAAGGACCCGGCCCCATGAAGTTCACGCTGTCCTGGCTGAAGGACCATCTGGAAACCGACGCCTCGCTGGACGAGATCACGCAGCGCCTGACCATGCTCGGCCTGGAGGTCGAGGGGGTGGAGGACCGGGCGAAGGAACTGGCCGCCTTCGTGGTCGGCCACGTGGTCACCGCCGACAAGCACCCCGACGCCGACAAGCTGCGGGTGCTGACCGTCGACACCGGCAGCGAACGGTTGCAGGTCGTGTGCGGCGCCCCCAACGCGCGCGCCGGCATGAAGGGCGTGTTCGCCCCCATCGGCACCCACATTCCCGGTTCCGACATCACGCTGAAGAAGGGCGTGATCCGCGGTGTCGAATCCAACGGCATGATGTGCTCGGAACGCGAGCTGAAGCTGTCGGAGGAGCACAACGGCATCATCGAGCTGCCGGACGACGCCCCCGTCGGCACGCCCTTCGCCGCCTACGCCGGATTGGGCGATCCCGTCATCGACGTGGCGCTCACCCCCGACCGCGCCGACTGCGCCGGCGTGCGCGGCATCGCCCGCGACCTGGCCGCCGCCGGGCTCGGCCGGCTGAAGCCGCTGGAGGACGGGCTGCTCGACGCCACGCCCGTCGCCGGCACCTTCCCCTGCCCGCTCTCCGTCACCATCGAGGAGCCGGACGGCTGCCCGCTGTTCGTCGGCCGCCTGATCCGTGGCGTGCGCAACGGCCCCTCGCCCAAGTGGCTGCAGGACAAGCTGGCGGCCATCGGCCTGCGGCCCATCTCGGCGCTGGTGGACATCACCAACTACATGACCTTCGACGCGGCGCGGCCGCTGCACGTCTTCGACGCCGCCAGGGTGCGCGGCGGCATCATCGTGCGGGCAGGCCGCGACGGCGAAACGTTCCGGGCGCTCAACGACAAGGATTACGCCGTCGACCCCGCGATGATCGTCATCGCCGACCACGAGGGCCCGCTGGGCCTGGGCGGCATCATCGGCGGCGAGTCCACCGGCTGCACCGAGGCCACCACGGACGTCTTCGTGGAAGCGGCGCTGTTCGACCCCGTGCGCATCGCCGCCACCGGCCGCCGCCTGGGCATCGACTCCGACGCCCGCTACCGCTTCGAGCGCGGCGTCGACCCCGCGGCCGTCATGCAGGGCATGGAGCGCGCCACCCGCCTGATCCTGGCCCTGTGCGGCGGCGAGCCGTCGGAACCGGTCATCGCGGGGGCGGAACCGGACTGGCGTCGCGCCGTCCGCTTCCGTCCGTCGCGGGTGAAGCACCTGGGCGGCGTCGACCTGCCCCTGGACGCCCAGACCCACATCCTGGCGGCGCTGGGCTGCGGCCTGCGCGAGGCGGAGGACGGGACGCTGTCGGTGTCCATCCCCTCGTGGCGGCAGGACATCCACGGCGAGGCGGACCTGGTGGAGGAGGTGCTGCGCGTCCACGGCTTCGACGCCATCCCCGCCACGCCGCTGGAGCGGGAAGGCGTGGTGGCGAAGCCGGCCCTGACGCCGGCGCAGCGCCGCGTCGTCATGGCCCGGCGCACCCTGGCGGCCCGCGGCCTGCACGAGGCGGTGACCTGGTCGTTCCTGTCCTCCGCCGTGGCCGAACGCTTCGGCGGCGTCGATCCGGGGCTGCGCCTGCTCAACCCGATCAGCGCCGACCTGGACGTCATGCGGCCCTCCATCCTGCCCAATCTGGTGCAGGCAGCCGGGCGCAACGCCGACCGCGGCATCGCCGACGCCGCCCTGTTCGAGGTGGGGCCGGCCTACCGCGACCCGACGCCGCAGGGGCAGGACCTGGTGGCCGCCGGCGTGCGTTGCGGCAACGCCGTGCCGCGCCACTGGTCGGAGACCGCCCGCCCGGTCGACGTCTACGACGCCAAGGCCGACGCCCTGGCGGTGCTGGAGGCGGCCGGCGCGCCGACCGCCAATCTGGTGATCGGCGCCGACGCGCCCGCCTGGTACCACCCCGGCCGCTCCGGCACGCTGCGCCTCGGCCCGGCGGTGCTGGCCCGCTTCGGCGAACTGCACCCCGGCGTGTTGGAGGCTCTGGGCGTGCGCGGGCCGGTGGCCGGCTTCGAGGTGTTCCTCGACGCCGTGCCGTCGGCCAGGAAGAAGGGCGGCACCGCCAAGCCGCTGCTGCAGCTCTCCGCCTTCCAGCCGGTGGAGCGCGATTTCGCCTTCCTGGTCGACGCCGGGGTCGATGCCGACCGCATCGCCCGGGCCGCCCGGGGTGCCGACAAGGCGCTGATCCGCGACGTCGGCGTCTTCGACGTCTACCAGGGGCCGGGCGTCGAGGAGGGCCGCAAGTCGGTGGCCATCTCCGTCACCCTTCAGCCGGTCGATCGCACCTTGACCGACAAGGACATCGAGGAGATCGGGCGCCGGATCGTCGCCGCGGTCACCAAGGCCACCGGCGGAACGTTGCGCGCCTGACCCCGGCGGGGATGCCCGGAGGGCATCCCCCTTCGGGTACCACAACCCAAAAATGCGTTTCCTATCATATGATCTTTGGACGGGTTGAGCCCGCCGCAGCCCATCGGCTAAAGCGAATCGGGCAGCACCTGATCCGTGCGGATATGGGAGACCTCAATGGGCAACGCGGCGGCCGGGCGTCTCATCGTCGTCGTCGATGATGATCCGTCCATTGTCGAGGGCCTGGGAATGATCCTGGAAACCTGGGGCTACGACGTGCTCACCGCCCAGTCGGCGGAAGAACTGTCGGGGAGCCTCGGCACCCTGACGGAGCCTCCGGCCCTGGTGCTGGCCGACCATTTCCTGCCCGGCGGCCACACCGGCGCCGATGTGGTGGCCATGGTCCGCCGGCACTGCAACGCCACGGTGCCGGCCATCGTGCTGACCGGCGACACCACCCCGGAGCGCCGGGCCGAGGCCGACGCCGCCGGCTGCCGGCTGCTGCACAAGCCGGTGCTGCCCAACGCCCTGAAGGCGGCGGTGGAGGACCTGATTGCGTAACGGTCTCCCCCGGCCGGGACCGGCCGGGGGAGACGGCCGGTTTACTCCAGCCCCTCGAACAGGGCGGTGGACAGGTAGCGCTCGGCGAAGGACGGGATGATCGCCACGATCAGCTTGCCGGCGTTCTCCGGCCGCCCGCCCACCTCCAGCGCGGCGGCCAGGGCGGCCCCGGAGGAGATGCCGACCGGCAGACCCTCCAGCCGGGCCACCTTGCGGGCGGTCTCGAAGGCCCGCTGGTTGGAGATGCGCACCACTTCGTCGATCAGGCCGGTTTCCAGGATGTCGGGGACGAACCCGGCGCCGATGCCCTGGATTTTGTGGGGGCCGGGCATGCCGCCCGACAGGACGGGGCTGTCCTCCGGCTCCACCGCGATGGCCCGGAAGCCGGGCTTGCGCGCCTTCAGCACGCCGGCGACGCCGGTCAGGGTGCCGCCGGTGCCGACGCCGGAGATCAGGATGTCGACCTTGCCGTCGGTGTCGCGCCAGATCTCCTCGGCGGTGGTGCGGCGGTGGACCTCGGGGTTGGCGGCGTTCTTGAACTGCTGCGGCATGAACGCGTCGGGCAGGCTGGCCAGCAGCTCCTCCGCCTTGCGGATGGCGCCCTTCATGCCCTCGGCCGCCGGCGTCAGCTCCAGCTCCGCCCCCAGCAGCTTCAGCATCTTGCGCCGCTCGATCGACATGCTCTCCGGCATGGTCAGGATCAGGCGGTAGCCCCTGGCGGCGGCGGCGAAGGCCAGCGCGATGCCGGTGTTGCCCGAGGTCGGCTCCACCAGCGTGGTCTTGCCCGGCGTGATGCGCCCCTCGCGTTCGGCCGCCTCGATCATGGCGGCACCGATGCGGTCCTTGACGCTGGCCAGCGGGTTGAAGAACTCCAGCTTGCCGACGACCTCGGCCGTGACGCCGGCATCCTCGGCCAGGCGGCGGACGCGCACCAGCGGCGTGGCGCCGATGGTGTCGAGGATGCTGTCGTAGATCTTGCCGCGGAACTCGGGACCGGCCATGATTTCACCCTCCCAATCAGTGCAAATTCTGCATTTCACAAACCGGTAGTGAAGATACTCCCCCGGCGCCCGATTTCAAATGCTGAAATCGATGCGGTCCTCGGTTTCGCTCTCCACACCGGCGGTGCGGGCGCGCATGCACAGGTCCTCGATGGTCACGGAGTCGAGCCGCTGCATGCAGTCGTCGTACAGCTCCGCCCACAGGGGCCGCACCACCTTATGACCGAGGATGGAGCCGGCGGGTTCCTCGATGGGGTCTGTTGCCGTCTCCATGGCGCGGACGACGCGCACGATCTCGCCCACGGTGATGCGCCGGCGTTCGCGCGCCAGCCGGTAGCCGCCGCGGGGCCCGCGCACCCCGGCCAGGACGCCTTCGCGCACGAGCTGCTGAAGCACCTGCTCCAGATAGCGTTTGGGGATGCCCTGGCGGCGGGTGATCTCGCCCGACTGCACCGGCTCGGTGCCGGCGTTGTAGGCGATGTCGAGCACCGCCTCGATGGCGAACATCAGCTTCTTGGAGATTCGCAGCATCAATCGGCCTTCTGGCTGAAATGTCCGGTGGAGCCGAAACCGCCGGCGCCCCGCGCGCTGTCGGGCAGGACGGCCGTCTCGCTCCAGACGACCCGGAACGCGGGAGCGACCACGAGCTGGGCGATGCGCTGGCCGCGCTCCACCGCGAAGGGCCGGTCGCCGTGGTTGATCAGGATGACCCCCACCTCGCCGCGGTAGTCGGCGTCGATGGTGCCGGGGCTGTTCAGCACGGTGACGCCGTGCTTCAGCGCCAGGCCGGAGCGCGGGCGCACCTGCGCCTCCCAGCCCTCGGGCAGGGCCAGAGCGATGCCCGTCGGCACCAGCGCCCGGCCGCCCGGCGGCAGTTCCAGCGGAGCCTCGACGGCCGCCAGCAGATCGAGGCCGGCGGCGTGCGGGGTGGCATGGGCGGGCAGAGCCAGCCCCTCCCCGTGCGGCAGGCGCCGGACGGGAACGGTAACGGTGTGGGTGGTCACGGGCCCGCTCTCTCCAGATGAACGGCGATGGCGTCGGCCAGGCGGGCCGCCACCGCCTCCTTGCCCATGGTGGGCCAGTGTTCCACCGTGCCGCCGCGGATGAGGTGCACGGTGTTGTCGCGTCCGCCGAAGGTGCCGGCGGCGGGCGACACGTCGTTGGCGACGATCCAGTCGCAGCCCTTGCGCACCCGCTTGGCCACGGCGTACTCCACGATGTTCTGCGTCTCCGCCGCGAAGCCGACGACCAGGCGCGGCCGGCGGCCGGCCTCGGCCGCCGCCAGGGTGGCGAGGATGTCGGGGTTCTCCGTCAGCTCCAGCACCGGCGGGCCGCCGGCGTCCTTCTTCAGCTTCTGGCCGGCGGTGCCCTTGACGCGCCAGTCCGCCACCGCGGCGGCGCACACCGCCACGTCGGCCGGCAGGGCGGCCAGGCAGGCGTCCAGCATCTGGCGCGCCGTTTCGATCCGCATCACGGTGCAGCCCGGCGGGTCCGGCTCGCGGGTCGGCCCGGCGACCAGCGTCACCCGGGCGCCCAGCCGGGCCAGGGCCGCGGCGATGGCGTGCCCCTGCTTGCCCGACGACCGGTTGGCGATATAGCGCACGGGGTCGATGGGTTCGTGGGTCGGTCCGGAGGTGACCAGCGCGTGCCGGCCGGCCAGCGGCCGCCCGCCGGCAGCGCCACTGAAATGCCCGACGATGGCGTCGAGGATCTCCATGGGTTCGGCCATGCGGCCGGGCCCGTGCTCGTGGCAGGCCATGGGCCCGTCGTTGGGGCCGACGGTGCGCACGCCGCGCTGGCACAGCAGCGCCACGTTGGCCTGCGTTGCCGGGTGCTGCCACATGCGCACGTTCATCGCCGGGGCCACCAGCACCGGCTTGTCGGTGGCCAGCAGCAGCGTCGTGGCCAGGTCGTTGGCCAGCCCGGCCGCCATGCGCGCCAGCAGGTCGGCGGTGGCGGGGGCGACCACTACCAGGTCGGCCTCGCGCGACAGGCGGATGTGCCCCATCTCCGATTCGTCGGTCAGCGACCACAGGTCCTGATAGACCCGGTCCTCGGTCAGGGCCTGCACGGACAGGGGCGTGACGAACTGCGCCCCGCCTTCGGTGAGCACGGCGCGCACCGCAGCACCGCGTTCGCGCAGGCGGCGGATCAGGTCCAGGCATTTGTAGGCCGCGATGCCGCCTGCGATCACCAGGAGGATGCGCCGGCCGTCCAGCGGCGACGGGGCCGCGGGAACCAGGGGATCGCTCACGACGGACCTCGTGCCGGTTCTACGGATCGGTTTGTGGAATTCAGATATTCCATCACGGCGATTTGGACAAGCGCCGATCGCAGGCCCGCCGCTTCCCGGGTGAACATTCCGCAGTGCAGGGTCGCGTTTGTGAAACGTGCGCATCACGCCGGGGATGAGCAATCATTCGATAGCGAAGGTTAGCGATTCTTTCACTCTTCCTGTGCCCAATTCGTTCTGAACCGGATTCACAGGATGAATCCGTGCCGGCCGTGGCCACCACGCCGGCGTCGCCTTGCCATCGACCACCACCCGGGATCATGGACGCACACACCGATACCGTTCTTCTGGTCGAGGACACGCCGTCCCTGGCGCGGGTCTATGCCGAGTATCTGCGCAAGGACGGCCATCGCGTCGTCAGCGTCGACACCGGGGCCGCCGCCCTGGCGGCGCTGGCCGACGGGGCGCCGCGCATCGTGCTGCTCGACCTTCAGCTTCCGGACATGCACGGCATGGACGTGCTGAAGCATGTGGAGACGCAGGGGCTTCCCTGCGCGGTGGTGATCATCACGGCCCATGGGTCCGTCAACGTGGCGGTCGAGGCGATGCGCCACGGCGCCTACGACTTCCTGGTCAAGCCCTTTTCGGCCGACCGTCTGGCCATCACCGTGCGCAACGCGTTGGAACGCCTGCGCCTGTCGCAGATCGTCGACACCTGGCAGGGCGACCTGGCGCGGGCGCGCTTCCATGGCTTCATCGGCTCGTCGCTTGCCATGCAGGCGGTCTACCGGATCATCGACAGCGCCGCCTCGTCCCGCGCCACGGTGTTCATCACCGGTGAATCCGGCACGGGCAAGGAGGTCTGCGCCGAGGCCATCCACCGCCAGAGCCCGCGCCGCGACCGGCCCTTCGTCGCCATCAACTGCGGGGCCATCCCCAAGGACCTGATGGAGAGCGAGATCTTCGGCCACACCAAGGGCTCCTTCACCGGTGCGGTGGCCGACCGCGAGGGCGCGGCCGGGCGCGCCGACGGCGGCACCCTGTTCCTGGACGAGATCTGCGAGCTGGAAGCCAACCTCCAGACCAAGCTGCTGCGCTTCATCCAGACCGGCACCTTCATGCCGGTGGGCGGGACCAGGCTGGAGAAGGTCGACCTGCGCATCATCTGCGCCACCAACCGCGATCCGCTGCGCGAGGTGGAGGAAGGCCGCTTCCGCGAAGACCTCTATTATCGCCTGCACGTCATCCCCATCCACCTGCCGCCGCTGCGCGAGCGGGAGGACGATGTGAGCGACATCGCCCGCAATTTCCTGCTGGAGTACGGCCGCGAGGAAGGAAAGGGCTTCGTCCGCTTCGACCCCCGGGCGGAGGCGGTGCTGCGGGCCTATCACTGGCCCGGCAACGTCCGCCAGCTCCAGAACGTGGTGCGCAACATCGTCGTGCTGCACGACGGCGACACGGTGACGCCGGCCATGCTGCCGCCGCCCCTGGCCGTCCCCGCCGGCGCCCCGCCCGCGGCGGCGACCGCGGCGCCCCCGGTTGCCGGCGGCGCAACCCCGGCGGCCCCGCCGGCCACCTCGTCGCGGCACCGCATCCGGCCGCTCTGGGAGGTGGAGAAGGACGTCATCGAGGAGGCCATCGCCGCCTGCGACGGCAACATACCCCGCGCCGCCGCCCTGCTGGAGATCAGCGCCTCGACCATCTACCGCAAGCGCCTGGCCTGGCAGGCGGAAGGCAAGCTCTAGGACCTCCGGCGCCGTCACGAATACGCACGAGACTCCGCCATGCACAGCACAGATCGTTTCGAAAGCGTATCCGTTTCATGGCCAAGTCGGTGCGGGACTGTTCCGGTGGCGCCTATTTCCTTGCGGCCACACACCGGTCATTTGGCATAGACCGGCACGACCTCTTGCCCGGCGGGGACGGGGGCGTTTAGCCTCGGGTCATGCCGTCTCCGTCGGCGAACCGGCGGCGGCGGCGCGGGCCGGCCGGTCACACGCCCGGCCCGCTCCCACCGACCACGGAGCCAGGAGAACGCTCAATGGCCACCGGCACCGTCAAATGGTTCAACACCACGAAGGGCTACGGCTTCATCGAGCCGGAAGGCGGCGTCAAGGACGTGTTCGTGCACATCACCGCGGTGCAGCGGTCGGGACTGCGCGGCCTGCTGCAGGGCCAGCGCGTCCATTACGAGGTGGCGCGCGGCAACAACGGCAAGGACGCCGCCGTGAACATCCTGGTCATGGAATGAGGGAATCGGCCGCCGGCTCGCCGTCCAGCAGGCCGCGGGCCCGGTAGGCGGCCTCCGCCTCGACCGCCAGCACGGTCACGTCGCGCCGCGCCGCGGCGATGGCCGGGGCGTCGTCGGCCCGGCAGGCCAGTTCGAGGGCGCGCGCGCGCGCCGACAGCCGCGTCGCCCCGAAGGTGGCGGCGGTGCTCTTCAGGGTGTGGGCCTGCGCCAGCAGGGTGCGCCGGTCGGTCTGGTCATCGGCGATCCGGGCGGCGGCGGCACGGGTTTCCCCGACGAACTGGCGCACCAGTTCCCCCAGCAGATCCGGATCGATGTCGGCGGCAAGCTGGTCGAGCACCCCCTCGTCGAGGGTGTCGGCGCGGGGACCGCCGGATGCCCCGCCCGGGGCGCCATCCGCCGCCGGCTCCGGCGCCCCGCCCGGTGCGGCGGCAAGCCAGCGCGCGACCGTGTCCAGCAGGTGGGCGCGGTCGACGGGCTTGGCGATGTGGTCGTTCATGCCGGCGGCCAGGCAGCGTTCGCGGTCGCCTTCCATGGCGTCGGCGGTCATGGCGACGATGGGCAGCGTGCCGGCCGGCGGCGGCATGGCGCGCAGGGCGCGCGTCGCCGCCAGCCCATCCATCTCCGGCATGGCGATGTCCATCAGGATGAGGTCGTAGGGCAGCGTCCGCGCCGCTTCCACCGCTTCCAGGCCGTTGGCGGCGACGTCGACCTGGTAGCCGGCGGCTCGCAGGAAAGCCACGGCGACCAGTTGGTTGGTCGGGCTGTCCTCGGCCAGCAGGATGCGGCGTACGGCCCCGCCGCCCGAGGCGGGACCGGCGGGGACCGCGGGTGCCCGGGCCGGCGGGCCGGATGCGCCGTCGGCACCCAACGCCGTCAGCAGGCGCGCCTGCAGCACCGGCTTGACCAGAACCGCCGCCAGGCCGAGGTTGCGGGCGTCCGGCGCATGGCCGACCAGCGCCATCAGGACGCAACAGCGCACGCCGCCCCGCCGCAGGGCGGGCAGCAGCTCCGCGAGACCATCGTTGCCGTCGGGCACCGCGCCCGGCACGGCGGCCGGTACCGCATTGGTGTCGATCAGCGCCGTGTCCGGGCCGGACGGCGCGGTCCCGACCGCGGCCCGGGCGGCGGCGGCATCGCCTGCCTCGGTGACCGCAGCACCCCAGGAGCGGAGCTGGTCGGCCATCGTCCGGCGGCTGACCGGCTCGGCATCGACCAGCAGCACGCTCCGCCCGGCCAGCGGCGGCGGCGGCGCCACCGCCCCCGGCACGGCGTCGAACGGCAGGACGAACCAGAAGCGGCTGCCCCGGCCGGGGGCGCTGTCGAAGCCGATGGTCCCGCCCATTGCCTCGACCAGCCGCTTGGAGATGGCCAGCCCCAGCCCGGTGCCGCCGTAGCGGCGCGACAGCGTGGGGGCGACCTGCGTGAACTCGGTGAACAGGGAGGGCTGTGCCTCCGGCGGGATGCCGATTCCGGTGTCGTGCACCTCGAACCGCAGCCGCACGGTGCCGGCACCGGGCTCCGGATCGGCAGCCTGCGGATCGGCGGTGTCCGCATCGATGGCCACGCGCACGCCCACACCGCCGGCCTCGGTGAACTTCACGGCGTTGCCCGCGAGGTTGAGCAGCACCTGGCGCAGCCGCCCGGCGTCGCCGCGCACCGCCGGCGGCAGGTCGCCGGGAACGCAGGCGGCCAGCGCGATCCCCTTGGCGGTGGCGCGGGCGGCCAGCAGGCTCACCACGCTCTCCACCACGGCGACCGGGGAGAAGCGGTTGGACTCCATCGTCAGCTTGCCCGCCTCCATCTTCGACAGATCGAGGATGTCGTTGAGGATGGTCAGCAGCACCTCGCCCGATTCGCGTGCGGTCTGGGCGTAGAGGCGCTGATCCTCGCCCAGCGGCCCGTCCAGCAGCAGCCCGATGGTGCCGAGCACGCCGTTGAGCGGGGTGCGCAGCTCGTGGCTGATCATGCGCAGGAAGTCCGACTTCGCCTGGCTGGCCTGCTCCGCCTGTTCCTTGGCGAGGCGGAGCTGCGCTTCGGCCTGCCGGTGGGCGGTGATGTCGTGGGCCGAGACGATGGTGACCGGCCGTCCGTGGTGGGTGGTGTGGCGGGTCTCGCCCTCGACGATGCGACGGGTGCCGTCGGGGCGGCGGCAGGTGATCTCGAAGCGTCCCTCGCGCCGGTTGGCCAGGCGCTCGCGCGCCCGGTCATGGTCCTCCGCCGCCACCAGCGCCAGCAGCGGCATGCCCACCAGCTCCTCCGTCGGGCGGGCGACCAGGGCGGCGGCGGCCCGGTTGGCGTCCACCACGATGCCGTTCTCGTGCACCACGATGGCGTCCGTCGCGGCGTCCGACAGCTTGCGGAACCGCTCCTCGCTCTCGCGCAGTTCCTCCTCGCGCCGCTTCAGTTCGGTGATGTCGGTGTGGATGGCGACGAAGCCGCCGTCGGCCGTCCGCCGCTCGTTCACCTTCAGCCAGCGCCCGTTTCCCAGGCGCTGCTCCAGCGGCCGCAGAGGAATGCGGTGATGACGCAGCCGTTCGGCGATCCACGTCTGCGGATCGGCGGCGTTGCAGTCGGCGTACTGGCCGCGCTCGGCGCCGGCCAGCAGCAGGTCGCGGAAGGCGATGCCCGGCGGAATCGGCCCGCTCATGGCGTAGAAGCGCCGGAACGGCTCGTTGCAGACGACCAGCCGGTCGTCGGCGTCGAACAGGGCGAAGCCCTCCTCGATGGTTCCGATCGCCTCGGCCAGGCGGTGCTCGGCGGCGCTGGCCCGGGCAGCGGCGGCTTCCGCGGCCGAGCGGCGGCGCACCATCATCATCACCAGCAGACCCCCGGCCGCCACCGCCCCGGCCATCGCCCACAGCGCGTCCCGGAGCGGGGCGTTGACGGCGTCGTGCAGGGCATGACCGAAGGCGGCAGCGGCCAGCACGAGAGCGGCCGGAAGCAGCAGGCGCTGACGCAGTCGGCCGGGCGGAAGGGGCATGGCTGGGGCGATCGGTTGCCGAGGACCGGGGGATTCTAGATCATCATGCGTTTCCCGGTATACGCATGATCTCCGGAATGACCCTCATGATCGTACTGTTCACCGATTTCGGCCCCGCCGGCCCCTACGTCGGGCAGATGAAGGCCGTGCTGGCGCAGGGCGCGCCCGGCGTGCCGGTCATCGACCTGCTGGCCGACGCGCCGGCCTTCGATCCGCAGCTCTCTGGCTGCCTGCTGGCCGCCTACGCGCCGGAGTTCCCGGCCGGCGCCGTCTTCCTGTGCGTCGTGGATCCCGGCGTCGGCACCGACCGCCCGGCGCTGGTCGCGGAGGTGGACGGCCGCCGCTTCGTCGGGCCGGACAACGGCCTGTTCGCCCTGATCGTGCGCCGCGCCGCGGCGGTGCGTGCCTGGCGGATCGATTGGCGGCCCCGGCGCCTGTCCGCCAGTTTCCACGGCCGCGACCTGTTCGCCCCCGTGGCGGCGCGGCTGGCCACCGGCGGCGAACCCGGCGTTGCCGTCGCCGCCACGCCGCTCGATCCGGCGGCGGTCGACCGCCCGGACTGGCCCGACGATCCGCCGCGCGTCGCCTATGTGGACGTCTACGGCAACGCCGTCACCGGTGTGCGCGCCGGCACGTTGCCGGCGGACGCGGCACTGCTGGCCGGTGGCCGGAGGGTGCTGCGCGGCCGCACCTTCGCCGACGTGCCGCCGGGCGAAGCTCTTTGGTACGAGAACTCCAGCGGCCTGGCCGAAATCGCGGTCAATCGCGGCCGCGCCGACCGGGCGCTGGGCCTGGCGGTGGGTGACGGAATCGGCATCGCCCCCTGAACAGGGGCACAGGGCCATCCCGGCCGCGGCACGCCGCCGTCGGTCACTTGCATGATGAAACCAAACCTGCTATACCGGCTTTCATCATGCAAGTGACCGACCCCGCCGGCATGCCGGCCCGTCCCCGCAACGCCGCAAACCCGCCCCATGCACCGCAAGAGCTTTGACGACATGGGATGCCCCGTCGCCCGCAGCCTGGAGCGGGTCGGCGAGTGGTGGAGCATCCTCATCCTGCGCGATGCCCTGCGCGGGCTCAGCCGCTTCGACGAGTTTCGCGAGAGCCTGGGCATCGCACCGAACATGCTGAGCCGGCGCCTCGCGTCGCTGGTGGAGAACGGGCTGCTCGAACGCCGCCGCTACAGCGTGCGGCCGCCGCGCTACGCCTATGTGCCGACGGCGGCCGGGCGTGATTTCCTGCCGGTGATCGCCGCCCTGTTCGCCTGGGGCAACCGGCACTGCGCGCCGGAGGGGCCGACCTTCCTGCTGGTCGATGCGGTGACGGGCGCTCCCGTCGACCCCCTGGTCGTCGACCGCCACACCCACACCCCGATCGCCGCCGGCACCGTCCGTCTCGCCGCAGCGTCCGCCCCCATCCCGAACGATGACACCCCGAACGATGACGTCCCGGCTGTCCCCGGCAAGGAGCAAACGACGTGAGTGACCCAAGCAGCAGCGTTTCCGGATTGCGCCGGGTCGTGGTCACCGGCATGGGGATGGTCGGCCCCCTCGGCCTCGGCGTCGAGCGGACCTGGAGCCGGCTGCTCGCCGGTGAATCCGGCATCCGCGCCATCGCCGGAGTCGATGCCGACGATCTGCCCTGCCGGATTGCCGGGCAGGTCCCCCCGGGACCGGCGGCGGAGGGCGGCTTCACGGCCGAGGAATGGGTTCCCGCCAGGGAGCGCAAGAAGATGGGCCGGTTCATCGTCCTGGCCCTGGCCGCCGCGGCCGAGGCGCTGGACGACGCCGGCTGGCATCCGCAGACGGAGCGGGATCAGGTGCGCACCGGGGTGATGATCGGCTCCGGCATCGGCGGCCTGGCGGAGATCGCCGAAGGCGCCGTGGACCTGCACGAGCGGGGGCCGCGCCGCATCTCTCCCTTCTTCATTCCGGCCAACCTGATCAACCTGGCGTCGGGACACGTGTCGATCCGCCACGGTCTCAAAGGTCCGAACCACGGGATCGTCACCGCCTGTTCCACCGGCGCCCACGCCATCGGCGAGGCGGCGCGCAGCATCGCGCTGGGGACCGCCGACGTGATGGTGGCCGGGGGCACCGAGGCCGCGGTCTGCCGGCTCAGCCTGGCCGGCTTCGCGGCGAGCCGGGCGCTGTCCACCGCCCGGAACGACGCCCCTTCGCAGGCGTCGCGGCCGTGGGACCGGCAACGCGACGGGTTCGTCATGGGCGAAGGCGCCGGCATCCTGGTGCTGGAGGAGCGCGGCCACGCTCTGCGGCGCGGCGCCACGGTCCATGCCGAACTGCTGGGCTACGGCGCCTCGGGCGACGCCCACCACATCACCGCCCCGGCCGAGGACGGTGACGGTGCGGTGCGGGCCATGGCGGCCGCCCTGGCGATGGCCGGGCTGCCGGCGGACGCCGTCGACTACATCAACGCCCACGCCACGTCGACCCCGGCCGGCGATCCCGTCGAGATCGCCGCGGTCCGCCGCCTGTTCGGCGATCACGCGACGAACGGGCTGGCGCTGTCGTCGACCAAATCCTCCACCGGCCATCTGCTCGGCGCCGCCGGCAGCGTCGAGGCGATCTTCACCATCCTCAGCCTGCGCGACCGGATCGCTCCGCCCACGCTGAACCTGGAGGAGCCGTCGCCGGAGTGCGCGGACATGGACCTGGTGCCCCTGCGGGCCGGGACCCGGCGCATCCGCTACGCCCTGTCGAACTCGTTCGGATTCGGCGGAACGAACGCGGCGCTGCTCTTCGGCCCCGGGTGACGCGCGCTCAGGACGACCGGACCGCGGTGTTCCGCCGTCACGCAGGCTCCGGCCAGGATGCGTCAGGCCGCGGCGGCCAGGCAGCGGTCGAGCTGGCCCGGGTCGACCGGGCGACGCAGGACGGGAAAGGCGTCGCCGGTCACCAGGTCCGGCCGGCTGGAGGTGAGGATCACGCGGGTGTGGGGTGCCACGATGGGCACCAGGGCGGCGATGCGCTCGCCGTCGCAGCCGTCCAGGGTGCGGCGCAGCAGCGCCAGTTCGGGAAGCAGTTCGCCGATGAGGGCCAGAGCGGCGGGGCCGTCGGACGCTTCGTGGACGGCGTAGCCGCAGCCGGTGAGATGGCGGGCCAGGGCGGATCGCTGGTCCGGGTCGTCGTCGGCCACCACGGCCAGCGGGCGGCCCGCCATGGACACGCCGGACGGCAGGTCGATGCTGAACACCCCTCGCCCCCCGCTGGTTGCTGCACGGCGATGCGGTAGCACACTCTGACCTTGGGCGTAAATCGTCCGGCCGAGCGGCAGGGTGCGGCGAATGGACCGGCGGCTCAGCGGATCTTCACAACCACCTTGCGGTCGAGCAGGGCCAGCATGGGGCGGTCACTGGGGTGGTTGCCATAGCCCCAGGTCTCGGCGAAGGGGCCATGGGCGGCGATCCAGGCGCGCACGCGCGTCGCCTTGTCGGCGCGCACACAGTTGCCGGTGCACAGGGCGCCGGTCAGGCGGCCGTCCGCCACCTCCATGCCGGTGGCCAGCAGATCGTCCACCTCCAGCCCGCGCAGCAGGACGGGCATGTAGACGTCCAGCGCGCCGGTCGCCACCACCACCCGGCGGCCGGCGCGGCGGTGCTGGTGCAGGGCCTCCAGCGACGGGCCGTACCAGCGCAGGCGGCCGGCCAGCCGTTCCGCCGCGGCATGGGCGTCGGCCAGCGGCAGCCCGCGCAGGGTGCGCTTCAGCAGCACGGCCTTCACCGACCCGCGGAAGTCGCAGCCCGGCCCGCGCCCGCGCAGATGGCGGTGGCAGGCGGACCGCAGCGCATCGGCCAGCGCCAGATGGGCGCGCCGGCGACCGATCACCTCGGCCACGAACATCAGCAGGCTGTCGCCGTGGATCAGCGTGCCGTCGAAGTCGAAGAACGCGGCGCCGTGGTGCGGCTGCGCCGCCGGCCCGGCCGGCCGCTCGGAGTGGGTCAGGGTCGCCATGGGTCGGGTGTATCAGAAAGCGCACCGCGCGTCAGTGCAGGAGATGGACCGGCGCCGGCGAATCGCCCTCCTCTTCGGCCGGCCCGTCGTCGGCATCGATCGGACTGTCGTCGGGATCGTCACCGGGATCCTCGTCCATGCCGACGGCGTCGTCAGCGAAATCCTCCAGCGCTTCGTCGAGGCCCCGGCGCAGGGCCGAGATCTGCTCCAGCACGGCGGCGGTGTGGCGTTCGAGAAGCCGCAGCCGCTCTTCCAGCCGGTCGAGGCGGTCGTTCGCCCGTTCCTGCAAGCCGTCGAGCCGGCGGACGAGGGTGTCGTAGCGTGCATCGTCCATGGGTCGGGGTCCCCGCGTCGCCGTCAAAGCCATCACCCTGATGCTGGCCCCGGCCGCGCCCCCTGCCCACCCCCGCAGGCGGCGCACCCCGCAAGCGCCCCGCCCCGTCCGGCCGCCCGCGGAGCCGCCCGTCCGGATGATCCCCGACGGCTGCCCCCGCGACCGGCCGGCCGCCGGTCAGTTCACCCCGCCCTCCGTGCCGCTGCGGCCGAGCGGAACGGCGTACAGTTCCAGCCGGTGGCCGACCAGGCGGTAGCCCAGTTCGCGGGCGATGGCCTCCTTCAGCCGTTCGAGTTCGTCGTTGGTGAACTCGACCACCTCGCCCGATTCGAGGTTGATGAGGTGATCGTGATGCTCCTCCCGCTTCTCCTCATAGCGGGCCCGCCCGTCGCCGAAATCGAGGCGGTCGATGACCTGGGCGTCCTCGAACAGCCGCATCGTCCGGTACACGGTGGCGATGGAGATGCGCGGATCGAGGGCGGCCGCGCGGCGGTGCACCTCCTCCACGTCGGGGTGATCGGTCGATTCCGACAGCACGCGCGAGATCACGCGGCGCTGGTCGGTCATCTTCAATCCCTTCTGGGCGCAGATCTCTTCGATGCGCGAGGACATGGTTCTCTTTTCCCAACCCTTCCTGGCCCTATTTCTTATGCCGCCCGAAGGCGCTTCGGGGCAAGGCCGAGTCCCCTGGTAAAGATAGACCGCACGGAACCATTCTCAAACACTTGCGTTGCGCGACGGCCGCGCCGCAGGCCCGGAACCGTCCGCCCACGCCGCCGAAAGCCAGGCAATCATGACCATCCTGTCCGTCTGTCACACCACCACCTACCGCTACACCGAACCGGTGCGATTCGGTGAGCACCGGCTGATGTTCCGGCCGCGCGACAGCCACGACCTGCGGCTGATCGACACGCTGCTGGTCACCAGCCCGCCCGCGGAGGTGCGCTGGCTGCACGACGTGTTCGGCAACTCCATCGCCATCGCCCGCTTCTCTGAAGACGCGCCGGAGCTGCGAATCGAGAGCCGCATCCGTCTGGAACCCTTCACGGCCGAGACCCCGGATTTCCCGGTGGAGGAGTACGCCCGCACCTACCCCTTCAGCTATTCCGCCGAAGAGGTGCCGGACCTGGGCCGCACCATGGAGCGCCACTATCCCGATCCCGAGCACCTGGTGGACGCCTGGGCCAAGGAGTTCGTCCGGGGCGACGACGGGGTGCCCGACACCCTGGACCTGCTGGTGCGCATGACCCGCACCATCAAGGAGACCTTCACCTACGCCGCCCGCGAGGAGGAGGGCACGCAGAGCCCGGTGGACACGCTGACCGGCCGCAGCGGAAGCTGCCGCGACTTCGCGCTGCTGATGATGGAGGCGGTGCGCAGCCTGGGCTTCGCCGCCCGATTCGTCACCGGCTATCTCTACGATCCCGCCCGCGACGGTGCGCCCGGCCTGGTCGGCGGCGGCGCCACCCACGCGTGGATGCAGACCTACCTTCCCGGCGCCGGCTGGGTGGAGTTCGATCCCACCAACGGCATCGTCGGCGGCCGCAACCTGATCCGCGTGGCGGTCACCCGCGACCCGGCGCAGGCGGTGCCCCTGTCGGGGAGCTGGATCGGAACGCCGGGGAGCTATCTCGGGATGACGGTTGACGTGCAGGTGACATCCGAAGATTAGACGGCAGCGATTCCGTCACATTCGAATGGTACTGTGGCGCCATGATCAACCCGGCACCCATCATCGACGAGATGCGAACGGCTGCGGCGGCGCCCTTCGACGAGGATGCCGCGTTCACCGCCGCACGCCTGGTGCGGGCGGTGGCCCCGGCATCGCCGGACACGCCGGGGCAGGAGGTGGTCGAACGGTTCGTCGCCGACCCCGGCCTGCACGCCGTCGCCGTGGTCGATCACGGACGGGTGGTCGGCCTGGTCGATCGCGCCGGCCTGCTGACCACCTTCGCCCGGCCCCTGATGAGCGATCTCTACGGCCGCCGGCCGATCCGCCTGCTGATGGACGCGGAGCCCCTGGTGGTCGATGCGGCGCTGACGCTGGGCGAGGTCGGCCAGCGCATCGCCGGCGAAAAGCCGGAGGCGCTGGCCTGCGGCTTCGTCATCACCGAAGGCGGGCGGTACCGCGGCGTGGCGTCGGCCATGGACCTGATGGCCTCGTCGGTGGAGCAGGCCGACGTTCGCGCCCGCCAGGTGGAGGAGGCCCGCGCGGCGGCGGAAGCGGCCAACCGCGCCAAGACCGCCTTCCTCGCCAACATGAGCCACGAGATCCGCACGCCGCTCAACGCCATCATGGGCTTCGCGGAGATCCTGCAGCAGGAGATGGTGGGGCCCCTGGGCAGCGACATCTACCGCGAGTACGCCGGCGACATCGTCGAGAGCGGGCGCCACCTCATGCAGCTCATCGACGACCTGCTCGACCTGTCGAAGGCGGAGGCCGACAAGCTGGACCTGCACGAGGCGCCGGTGGACGCCGGCCGTATCGCCCACGGCTGCATCCGGCTGCTGAGCGAGCGCGCCGCCCGCGCCCGCGTCCATCTGGCCCTCGACATACCGCGCGACCTGCCGCCGCTGTGGGCCGACGAGCGCAAGCTGCGCCAGATGGTCCTGAACCTGCTGTCCAACGCGGTGAAGTTCACGCCCGTCGGGGGCACGGTGACGCTGACCGGCGGGCTTGCCGCCGACGGCGCCCTGCGCGTGGCCGTCGCCGACACCGGCGTCGGCATGACGCCGGCCGAACTGGCGCAGGCCATGGAGCCCTGGGGGCAGGTGCACAGCGCGCTCAACCGCCGCCACGTCGGCACCGGCCTCGGTCTGCCGCTGACCCGCCGCCTGGTGGAACTGCACGGCGGCGCGCTGGAAACGGACAGCGAGCCCGGACGGGGCACCGTGATGACGCTGGTCTTCCCGGCGGAGCGGGTGCAGGCCCGGGCGGACGCCGACCGGGCCTGATCGCCCTATTCCTTCAGGTCCGCCCACAGCTCCTTCACCTTGGCGAAGAAGCCTTCGGACTGGGGATGGCTGCCTTCCTTGCCGGCCTTCTCGAACTCGCGCAGCAGTTCGGTCTGGCGCTTGGTCAGGTTGACCGGGGTCTCCACCACCGCCTGGATGTACATGTCGCCGCGGTGCGGGCTGCGCAGCACCGACATGCCCTTGCCCTTCAGGCGGAACTGGTGGCCGGTCTGGGTGCCCGCCGGCACCGAGATCTTGGCCCGGGTGCCGTCGATGGTCGGCACCTCCACCGTGCCGCCCAGCGTCGCCGTCACCATGGGGATGGGCACGCGGCAGTGGATGTTGGCACCGTCGCGCTGAAACAGCGGGTGCGGCGCCACCGCCAGGAAGATGTAGAGGTCGCCCGGCGGCGCGCCGCGCAGGCCCGCCTCGCCCTCGCCGGCCAGGCGGATGCGGGTGCCGTCCTCGACGCCGGCGGGGATGTTGACCTGCAGGGTCTTCTCCCGCCGCTGGCGCCCGGCGCCGCCGCAGGCCTTGCAGGCGTCCTTGATGATGCGGCCCTGGCCATGGCAGGCCGGACAGGTGCGCTCGATGGTGAAGAAGCCCTGCTGCGCGCGCACCTTGCCGTGGCCGGCGCAGGTGGGGCAGGTGACGGGCTGGGTGCCCGCCGCGGCGCCGGAGCCGTTGCACGACTCGCACACCACCGTGGTGGGGACGCGCACCGTGCTCTGGGAGCCCTTGAAGGCGTCCTCCAGGGAGATTTCCAGGTTGAAGCGCAGGTCCTGGCCGCGGCCCGATGCCGCACCGGCGCCGCCGCGCCGTCCCCCCATGAACTCCCCGAACATCTCGTCGAAGATGTCGGCGAAACCGCCGCCGAAGTCGAAGCCGCCGAAGCCGGCCCCCTGCCCCGCGCCGGGGCCGCCGCGCCCGCCTTCGAAGGCGGCGTGGCCGAAGCGGTCGTAGGCCGCGCGCTTCTGCTCGTCCTTCAGGACGTCATAGGCTTCGTTGATTTCCTTGAATTTGTGCTCGGCCTCCGCGTCCCCCGGGTTGCGGTCGGGGTGGTACTGCATCGCCAGCTTGCGGTACGCCTTCTTGATCTCGTCCGGGCTGGCGGTCCTGGCCACGCCGAGCAGTTCGTAATATTCCTGTTTCGCCATGGGGCTTCGAACGCCTCGCCTCTGTCAAACGGCCGGAGGCGGGCCGCCCCGGCCGCCCCGGCCCGCCCGCGGGATGCGCGGACGGGCCGGGGGGTATAGCACGGGCCCGGACGGGCCGGCGTGACGTTACGCCGACTTCTTCTTGTCGTCGTCCACTTCTTCGAAGTCGGCGTCGACCACGCCCGGCTCGCCCTGCCGGGCCTCGCCGGCGGCCGCACCCGCCGCACCGCCGGCCGCCGCGCCGTCGCCCTGGCCGGCCTTGTACATGGCCTCGCCCAGGCGCATGGACACCTGCGCCAGCGCGTCGGTCTTCGCCTTCACGGCGGCGGCGTCCTCACCCTCCATGGCGGTCTTCAGTTCGGCGATCGCCTTCTCCGCGGCCTCCTTGTCGGCGGCCGGGATCTTGTCGCCGCCGTCCTTGATGGTCCGCTCGGTGGTGTGGATCAGGGCGTCGGCGTGGTTGCGGGCGTCCACCATTTCGCGCCGCTTGCGATCCTCCTCGGCGTGGGCCTCGGCGTCCTTGACCATCTTCTGGATGTCGGCGTCCGACAGGCCGCCCGATGCCTGGATGCGGATCTGCTGCTCCTTGCCCGTGGCCTTGTCCTTGGCGCCGACGTTGACGATGCCGTTGGCGTCGATGTCGAAGGTCACCTCGATCTGCGGCACGCCGCGCGGGGCGGACGGGATGCCCACCAGGTCGAACTGGCCCAGCAGCTTGTTGTCGGCGGCCATCTCGCGCTCGCCCTGGAAGACGCGGATGGTCACCGCGGTCTGGCTGTCCTCGGCGGTCGAGAAGACCTGGCTCTTCTTGGTGGGGATCGTGGTGTTGCGGTCGATCAGGCGGGTGAACACGCCACCCAGCGTCTCGATGCCCAGCGACAGCGGGGTCACGTCGAGCAGCAGGACGTCCTTCACCTCACCCTTCAGCACGCCGCCCTGGATGGCGGCGCCGATGGCGACCACCTCGTCCGGGTTGACGCCGCGGTGCGGCTCGCGGCCGAAGAACTGCTTCACCGCGTCGAAGACCTTGGGCATGCGGGTCATGCCGCCGACCAGGATCACCTCGTCGATCTGCGACGCCTTGAGCCCGGCGTCCTTCAGGGCCGCCTGGCAGGGGCCCATGGTGCGCTGGATCAGGTCGTCGACCAGGGCTTCCAGCTTGGCGCGGGTCAGCTTGATGTTGAGGTGCTTGGGGCCGGACTGGTCGGCGGTGATGAAGGGCAGGTTCACCTCGGTCTGCGCGGTCGAGGACAGCTCGATCTTCGCCTTCTCCGCGGCCTCCTTCAGGCGCTGGAGGGCGAGGCGGTCCTTGCGCAGGTCGATGCCCTGCTCCTTTCGGAACTCGTCGGCCAGATACTCGATGATGCGGGCGTCGAAGTCCTCACCGCCCAGGAACGTGTCGCCGTTGGTGGACTTCACCTCGAACACGCCGTCGCCGATCTCCAGGATGGAGACGTCGAAGGTGCCGCCGCCCAGGTCGTACACGGCGATGGTGCCGCTGCCCTTCTTCTCCAGGCCGTAGGCCAGCGCGGCGGCCGTCGGCTCGTTGATGATGCGCAGCACCTCAAGGCCGGCGATGCGGCCGGCGTCCTTGGTGGCCTGGCGCTGGGCGTCGTTGAAGTAGGCCGGCACCGTGATGACCGCCTGGGTCACCTTCTCGCCGAGATAGTTCTCCGCCGTCTCCTTCATCTTGCCGAGGATGAAGGCGCTGATCTGGCTCGGGCTGTACCGCTTGTCGAACGACTCCACCCAGGCGTCGCCGTTGTCGCCGGAGATGATCTTGTAGGGGACGAGACCCTTGTCCTTCTCGGTCAGCGGATCGTTGTAGCGGCGGCCGATCAGGCGCTTGATCGCGAAGAAGGTGTTCTCGGGGTTGGTGACCGCCTGACGCTTGGCCGGCTGGCCGACCAGCCGCTCACCGTTCTGGGCGAAAGCGACCATCGACGGCGTGGTCCGCGCACCCTCGGCATTCTCGATCACCTTGGCGGAGGAACCCTCCATCACGGCGACGCAGGAGTTGGTGGTGCCGAGGTCGATGCCAATGACTTTGCTCATGTGTAACCTCTGTTGTCCGGCAGATCCGGGGCGGCCCTCTCGAACCGGCACCGCCCGGGTCCCCATGGGATTCGAAGGAAGGGGTCGGAGAATTGCGTCGGTTCGCCGGAGATATAGGCAGGTCGGTCAAGCCATGCAACGCCCCGCATCGGTCGCGCGGCGGTTCCCCGTGGCGGTTCGCCGCAGCCGTCCGGACACGCGGGGCGGCGGCAGGTCACGCCGCAGGGCGCAACAAAGGAACCGGTTCGCGGCAGGAGAGAACCCGGAACACACGAAGATATGCCGCGTATATAACCGGGTATTCACGCACGCGTATGATAGAGGGGTGATTCACCACAGTACCCATGTCAGGATTTGTCAAAGCAGCAAAGAACTTAATATTCTGTTAACAGGTCGTGGCGTGACTTCACTGTCTGAACAACTTCCGGTGGATGACTTTTACTGCCGCCAACAGGAATCAAGTGATGAAAGCGTCTGCGCAATATGGTATAGCCATGACACGTTTGGTGCCGCGCCCGGCCCTTCCCGTCGGGTTTCCGGTGATGACCGATTTCCGGCAGAGCCGGAGTCCGGGCCCTGCCTCCGGAATCGCGCGCCACCGTGCGGCGAGCAACCGATTCATTTAAGGTGACCACGATGAAGGAAGATCGGCGCGGCGTGGCGCTTGCCATCAAGTCCTGCCTCGACAGCCTGAAGGACGACGCCTCCAAGTGTGAGCTGGACGATCTGGCACGCTTTCTCAGCCTGGCCGCCCTGGCGGCGGAGGAAGCGGCCCTCGCGCATGATCCCGCCACCATGGGCTTCTCCGGTTACTACGCCGGCGGCGCCGGCCACTGCTGAGTCCGTCCGGCCGCGGCCGCGCCTACAGGAGGTCCGCGGTGCGGATCGCCTCGTCCAGCGCGGCCAGCGTGGTCACGTAGGGTTCCCGCCCGTCGCAGGACGCGGGCAGCGCGAAGCTGAACATCGCCACGCGGACGCGCCCGGCGCGCTCCGCCCCGACCAGCCACAGATAGTGACTTTCGGCCTCGCCGCTCTCCTCGCTCCGCCCCACCAGGACGGCCCGCGCCAGGGTCGCCCCGTCGCCGCGCGGCTCCACCGCCCGGTCGCTGACCCGGACATCGTCGGGCCGGACGAACCGCATCGTCATCTCATGCAGCACCGCCGCCGCGCTGTCGCCGGAGCGGGGCGTGCGCTCGTCGGCCAGCAGCCGCAGCACGCCGGCCCCGTCCGCCGCCGGGCGGAACACCGCCACGTCGTGGCCCTCCGCCCGTTCGGCCAGCACGATCCAGTCCGGCGGAATGCGCAGGCGCACCCGGTTCTCCCATTCCACGCTGCGCCATCCGTCCGTCATCGCCATATCCTTGGTCCTTCGTTCCCTGCCCATCCCCGCACCAGGCCCGCCGCCCGGCCCATGATCGTCTCCGCCAGCTACCGCACCGACATCCCCGCCTTCTACGGCCGCTGGTTCCTCAACCGGCTGGCCGCGGGATACGCCTGCGTCGCCAACCCCTACGGCGGGCGGCCGGCGCGGGTGGACCTGACGCCGGCCGCGGTCGACGGCTTCGTGTTCTGGACGCGCAACCTGGCGCCCTTCGGCGAGTCCCTCGACGCGGTCGACCGGCTGGGCCTGCCGTTCGTGGTCCAGTATAGCCTGACCGGCCTGCCGCGCGCGCTGGAACGCTCGGTCACGGCGCCCGACGCGGCGATTGCCGCCATGGGTGCGGTGCGCCGGCACCGGGGGGTGCGGGCGGTGGTGTGGCGGTACGACCCCATCGTCATCACGACCCTGACACCGCCGGACTGGCACCGCGCCACCTTCGCCCGCCTGGCGGCGGCGCTGAAGGGGATCACGGACGAGGTGGTGGTGTCCTTCCTGCAACCGTACCGGAAGACCATGCGCAACCTGGACGCCGCGGCGCGCGCCCGCGGCTTCGCCTGGCGCGACCCGGAGGCGGACGAGAAGCGGGCGCTGCTGGCCGATCTGGCGGCAACGGCGGCGGAGCATGGCATGGTCCTGACCCTGTGCACCCAGCCGGACCTGACCGGGGTGCCGGGCACCGCCCCGGCGCGCTGCGTCGACGCGCGCCGCCTGGCCGACGTCGCCGGCCGGCCGCTGGAGGCCCGAACCCGCGGGAACCGCCCCGGCTGCCTGTGCGCCGAGAGCCGTGACATCGGAGCCTACGATAGCTGCCCGCACGGCTGCGCCTACTGCTACGCCGTCGCCGACCGCGATCGCGCCGCCGCCCGCCACCGCGCTCACGACCCGGACGGCGCGTTCCTGTTCAGCCCGGGCGCCGGGGCGACGCTCGGCTAGCACGTTTCGTACAGAATACGTTGAGGAAGATTACCCTACGTGCGTATATTTCCTTGTATTGCGAGTAATTATCAGTTTTTGTCCAGTCCATACTATGAACAATCGCCTTGAATCCGTCACTGTACGCATGTTTACTTATTGACCCCTCAGCGTTTCATATGCTCGTATGTCGCCCCGGTTGTCTGTGAGGCGGCACGTCATGGGATTTCTGTTTTCGCGCAAGGACCGGACCCTTGCCGATATGATGGCGGTGGTGGACGGTCTGTCGGGCAGCGTCATGGTTGCCGACCGGGATCTCACCATCCGGTACGTCAACCCCGCCGCCCGGGCGCTGCTGAAGGAGGCCGAGGCCGAGATCCGCAAGGATCTTCCGCGGTTCAGCGCGGACAACCTGGTGGGCCACAGCATCGACGAGTTCCACGCCCGCCCGGCGCACCAGCGCGGGGCTCTCGCGAACCTCGACAAGCCGCTGACCGCGACGATCCGCGTCGGCGGACGCCCCTTCGACTTGCGCGTCGTGCCGCTGCGGCGCGGCGGACGGACGGACGGCTTCATGGTCGAATGGTCCGACGCCCGGCTTCGCATCCTCAACGCGGACTACAAGGCGCAGATGGACGCCATCCGCCGGTCCGGCGCGGTGATCGAGTTCTCGACGGACGGGCTGGTTCTCGAGGCCAACGAGAACTTCCTCAAGGTGATGGGCTACACGCTGGCCGAGGTGAAGGGCCAGCATCATGGCCTGTTCGTCGATCCCGCCCACCGCGCCGGCCGCGACTACGAACAGTTCTGGGAGGCGTTGCGGCGCGGCGAGTACAAGGCGGGGCAGTACCGCCGCATCGGCAAGGGCGGCCGGACGGTGTGGATCGAGGGGTCGTACAACCCGATCTTCGGCGCCGACGGCACGGTGACCCGCGTCGTCAAGTTCGCCACCGACGTGACGCGGCAGGCCGAACTCCTGGCTGATCTCAAGACGTTGATCGACAGGAACTTCGGCGAGATGGACCGGGGCATCGACCGCAGCCGGGACGAGGCCCGCGCCGCCGCCGGGGCGGCGCACGAGACGTCGGTCAACGTCCAGACCGTGGCCGCCAGCGCCGAGGAACTGGCCGCGTCCATCGCCGAGATCACCCGCGCCATGGCGGACGCCCGCGCCGCCACCGAGGAAAGTGCAGCCCGGGCGGCACGGGTCGGGGAGAGCACCGAGCGCCTGGCCAACGCCGCCCGGGCGATGAACGGGATCGTCGCGCTGATCCAGTCCATCGCCGGGCAAATCAACCTGCTGGCGCTGAACGCCACGATCGAGGCGGCGCGCGCCGGCGACGCCGGGCGGGGCTTCGCGGTCGTCGCCACGGAGGTCAAGAACCTCGCCAATCAGGCGGCGCAGGCGACGGAGCGCATCTCGCAGGAGATCGACGGCATCCAGGGCACCTCGGCCGAGGTGGCGGGGGCGCTGACCGCCATCCGCGACGCGGTGATCACGGTGCGCGAGCATGTGGCCGCCACCGCCTCGGCCATCGAGGAGCAGAGCGCGGTCACCCGTGGCATGTCCGAGGGCATGCAGGCGGCGTCGGTCGCCGTGGGCACCATCGCGTCCAGCGTCGCGGCGATCACCGATGCGGTGGACGAGGCCGCCGGTGCGGTGAACCGCACCCGCTCCGCCGCCGAGGTCCTGGTGCGCTGATCTCCCCCGTCAGGGACAGACCTTGCGCACCGTCTCGATCAGCTTGTCGGGGTTGAACGGCTTGACCAGCCAGCCGGTGGCGCCGGCCTCGCGGCCCGCCGCCTTCTTGGCGGGATCGGCCTCGGTGGTCAGCAGCAGCACCGGTGTGGCGCGGTTGGCGGTGCCGGAGCGGATGGCGCGGGTCAGGGCCAGACCGTCCATGCCCGGCATGTTGAGGTCGGTGATGATGCAGTCGAACTTCTGCCGCCCCGCCGCCGCCAGCCCGGCGGCGCCGTCCGGCGCCTCGTGCACGGCGTAGCCGGCCCCCTTCAGGGTGAAGGAGACCATGTCGCGGATGGTCTTGGAATCGTCGACGGTCAGGATGCTCTTGGCCACGGTGATGGGGCTCCCGCAACAGGCCGGAAAGGTGGGACCGGAAATGCGGCGCGGGGGACGGCCCCGCGCCGCGGCGGTCAGGCTTTGGTGTCGACGCGCCCGCCGCCGGCCTCCTCGGCGCCCGCCTTGGCGACGCCGACCATGGCTTCGCGCAGCAGACGGCCGTGGATGGTGTAGCCGGCCTGGAGCACCTGGACGATGGTGCCGGCGGGCTTGCCGGTGTTCTCGATCTCGAACATCACCTGGTGGAAGTTGGGATCGAAGACCTCTCCCAGCGGCTCCATCTTGCGGATGCCGGCGCGCTCGAAGGCGCCCAGGAGCTGGCGTTCCGTAGCCTCGACGCCGACGGCAAGGCTCTTGAGCATGTCGTCGCCCTGCCCCTCCGCCGGGACGGACTCCAGCGCCCGGCGCAGGTTGTCGGCGACCGCCACCAGGTCCTTGGCGAAGCTCGCCACGGCGAACTTGGAGGCGTCCTCGCGCTCGCGCTGGGCGCGGCGGCGGGTGTTCTCCGTCTCGGCCATGGCGCGCAGAAGCTGGTCCTTCAGGCCGGCGACCTCCGCCTCCAGCCGGGCGGTGCGGTCGTCCGGCGCTGCGGATGCGGTGCCTTCGGTCGCAGCGGCGGCGGTTTCGGGGCCGGCGGCGGGCCGGTCGGCAGCGGGCTGGCCGTCGGTGCCGGTCCCGGCGTCGGTGGGCTTCTTGTCGGACTCGCTCATGGTGTCTCTCGGTATGGGTTTTCTCTATGCGGTCGGCGATGCCGGCGGTGTGGGGCGGTCAGCCGACCAGGCGGCTGATCACCTTGGCCGTGTAATCCACCAGCGGAATGATGCGGGCGTAATTGATCCGGGTCGGGCCGATGACGCCGATGGCGCCGATGACCTGCTCCCGGCTGTTCTGGAAGGGGGAGATGATCAGCGTGCAGCCGGAATGGCTGAACAGCACGTTCTCCGCCCCGATGAAGATCTGCACCCCGTCGCCGCGCCCGGTGGCGTCGAGCAGGCGGAGCATCGCTTCCTTGGTCTCCAGCGCCTCGAACAGGGCGCGCACGCGCTCCAGGTCGGACAGGGCGGTGACGTCCTCCAGCAGCTTGGCCTGGCCGCGCACGATGAGCTGCCCGTCGGTGCGCGGCCCGGCCCAGGTGGCCAGCCCCGCCTCGACGACGCGGCGCGACAGCTCGTCCAGTTCGGTGCGCTGGTCCTCGATCTCGTTGTGGACGACCTGGCGCGCCTCCTCCAGCGTGCGGCCGACCAGCCGGGCGGTGAGGTAGTTCGACGCCATGCGCAGGGTCGAGGCCGGCAGGCCGACGGGAACCTCGACCACCCGGTTCTCCACCAGCCCGTCCTCGTTCACCAGCACCACCAGCGCCCGGCCGGGACCCAGCGAGACGAACTCGATGTGCTTGAGCGGCCGGTCGGTCTTGGGCGCCAGCACCAGCCCGGCGCAGTGCGACAGGCCGGACAGCATGGCCGACGCCTCCGACAGGGCCTCGGGCAGGGAGCGGCCGGCGGCGTTGCACTTGGCCTCGATGGCCTCGCGCTCCTCCTCGGGCAGCGAGCCGATCTCCAGCAGCCCGTTGACGAACAGGCGCAGGCCGGCCTCGGTGGGGATGCGCCCGGCCGAGGCGTGGGGGGCGTAGAGCAGCCCCTGGTCCTCCAGGTCCGCCATGACGTTGCGGATGGTGGCGGGCGACAGGCTGATGCCCGGACGGCGCGAAATGGTGCGCGAGCCCACGGGTTCGCCCGACTCCACGTAGGCGTCGACGATGAGCCGGAAAATCTCACGCGATCGCTGGTTCAACTCGCTGATCATGCCCGCTTGCCGCAGTCCTCTGCGCGCCGCGGCCCGGCGGTTCGCCGCGGCCCGGACGCGCGTTGGAATTTAGGCAGAAGCCGTTGATGAATCAATGAGGCGGGAACCCCGGCGCCACCGGGGGTCGCCGTCCGCCCACTGGACGCCACGGGCGCGAGCCGCTAAGCATGGCCGGCGGCGCCCCGCACCGCGTTGTACCCTTCGATCCCAGGAACAGGAACCGATCCCGATGCGCCCGTCCGGCCGAGCCACCGACCAGCTCCGCACCGTTTCCCTGGAGCCCGGCTTCAGCAAGTACGCCGAAGGCTCCTGCCTCGTGCGCTTCGGCGACACCCATGTGCTGTGCACCGCGTCGGTGGACGACGGGGTGCCGCGGTTCCTCAAGAACACCGGGCTGGGCTGGGTGACGGCGGAGTACGGCATGCTGCCCCGCTCCACCCATTCGCGCACCGACCGCGAGGCGGCGCGCGGCAAGCAGACCGGTCGCACCCAGGAGATCCAGCGCCTGATCGGCCGCGCCCTGCGCGCCGTCACCGACCGGGCCGCCATGGGCGAGGTGCAGATCAAGGTGGACTGCGACGTGCTCCAGGCCGACGGCGGCACCCGCACCGCCGCCATCACCGGCAGCTATGTGGCGCTGCACCTGGCGTTTCAGCACCTGATGGAGATCGGGGCGGTCAAGCGGATGCCGCTGACCGACAACGTCGCCGCCGTGTCCTGCGGCCTGTACAAGGGGACGCCGGTGCTCGATCTCGACTACGCCGAGGATTCCAGCGCCCAGGCCGACGCCAACTTCGTGCTGACCGGCCGCGGCGGCATCGTCGAGGTGCAGGGCACCGCCGAGGAGAAGCCGTTCTCCGAGGACGAGTTCAACGCGCTGATGGCGCTGGCCCGCAAGGGCGTGGCCGAGCTGACGGCGCTTCAGAAGGCGGCGCTGGGCGCCTGAGCGACGCCCGCCGCCGCGCGCACGCCCGCAGGAAGGGAGTACCGGGACCATGACCGACGCCACCCCCCGCCGCTTCACCGGCGACACGCTGGTCATCGCCAGCCACAACCCCGGCAAGGTGCGCGAGATCGCCGACCTGCTGGGCCCGTACGTGAAGCACTTCCCGTCCTGCATCGAGATCGGCCTGCCCGAGCCGGAGGAGACCGGGGACAGCTTCATCGCCAACGCCGAGCTCAAGGCACGCGCCGCGGCGGCGGGCGGGCACATCGCCCTGGCCGACGACAGCGGGCTGGTGGTGCCGGCGCTGGGCGGCGACCCCGGTATCTACTCCGCCCGCTGGGCCGGGCCGGCCAGGGACTTCCGCGCCGCCATGGAGCGGGTCGAGCGGGGGCTGGCGGGCGTCGCCGACCGCTCCGCCCGCTTCGTTTGCGCCCTGTCCCTGGCCTGGCCGGACGGGCATGTGGAGACGGTGGAAGGCCGGGTCGACGGCACCCTGGTGTGGCCGCCCCGCGGCCAGCGTGGTTTCGGATACGATCCGGTCTTCAAACCGGACGGGTTCGACATCACCTTCGGGGAGATGGACCCGGAGGCGAAGCACCGCATCAGCCACCGGGCCGACGCCTTCCGCCAGCTTGTGGAGCGATGCTTCCGATGACCCGCGATCCCGGCTTCGGGATCTACATCCATTGGCCCTTCTGCAAGGCCAAGTGTCCATACTGCGATTTCAACAGCCATGTGCGCGAGCGGATCGATCAGGCCCGCTGGCGCGACGCCCTGTTGCGCGAACTGGATCATTACGCCAACGCCACGCCCGGCCGCCGGGTCACCTCCGTCTTCTTCGGGGGCGGCACGCCGTCGCTGATGGAGCCGGCGACCGTCGAGGCGCTGATCACCCGGATCGCCACCCGCTGGCCGGTGGCCGAGGCGCTGGAGGTGACGCTGGAGGCCAACCCCACCTCGGTGGAGGCCGACCGCTTCCGCGCCTTCCGCGACGCCGGCGTCAACCGGGTGTCGCTGGGCATCCAGGCGCTGGACGACGGGGCGCTGCGCTTCCTCGGCCGGCAGCACAGCGCCGCCGAGGCGCTGGGCGCCATCGAGCTGGCGGCACGCACCTTCGAGCGGTTCTCCTTCGATCTGATCTACGCGCGGCCGGGGCAAAGCGTGGCGGCGTGGGAGGCGGAGCTGTCCCGGGCGCTGGACTTCGCGGTGGGGCACCTGTCGGTCTACCAGCTCACCATCGAGAACGGCACCGCCTTCTTCCCGCTGCACGCCCGCGGCGCGCTGGTGCTGCCCGACGAGGATCTGGCCGGCGACCTCTACGAGGCGACGCAGGCCCGCCTGGCCGCCGCCGGCCTGCCGGCCTACGAGATCTCCAACCATGCCCGCCCGGGCGAGGCGTGCCGGCACAACCTGACCTATTGGCGTTACGGCGATTACGTCGGCGTCGGCCCCGGCGCCCACGGCCGCCTCACCCTCGACGGCGGCAAGTTCGCCACCCGCGCCCACCGCGCGCCCGAGGTGTGGCTGGAGCGGGGGGCCGGTCACGGGCATGGTGCCCACGCCCCCGAGCCGGTTCCGCCGGCCGAGCGCGGCACCGAGCTGCTGATGATGGGCCTGCGCCTGGCCGAGGGGGTGGAGCGGGCGCGCCTGGTGGCGGAAAGCGGCCGCGACCTGCCCGACCTGGTGGACGGCGCGGCGCTGGACCGCCTGGCCGGGGCCGGCTTCCTGGAGGTGGACGACCGCACCGTGCGCGCCACCGACGCCGGGCGCCAGCGCCTCAACGCCGTCCTCGCGGCGCTTCTCGGGTAGATCCCCCTCAGACCGTCTTCATGTCCAGGGCGTAGCCGGCGGAGCGGACGGTGCGGATCAGGTCGGCGTCCGTCTCTTCGTTCAGCGCCTTGCGCAGGCGGCGGATGTGGACGTCGACGGTGCGCGGCTCGACGTACACGTCGTGACCCCACACCACGTCCAGAAGCTGCTCGCGCGAGAAGACGCGGCCGGGATGCTGCATGAAGTGGCGCAGCAGGCGGAATTCCGTCGGGCCCAGATGGATGTCGCGGTTGTTGCGGCGCACCCGGTGGGCCGCCAGATCCATCACCACATCGCCGAAGCGCAGCGTCTCCTCCGCCAGGCCGGGCGAGGCGCGGCGCAGCACGGCGCGCATGCGGGCGACCAGCTCGGTGGGCGAGAACGGCTTGGCGATGTAGTCGTCGGCACCGGAGTTTAGACCGCGCACGCGGTCCGCCTCCTCACCGCGGGCGGTGAGCATGATGATGGGGACGTCGCGGGTTTTGGGGTTCCGGCGCATCTGCCGGCACACCTCCAGCCCCGACATCAGCGGCAGCATCCAGTCCAGCAGCACGATGTGGGGCGCCTGCTCGTTGGCCAGCAGCAGCGCCTCCTCCCCGTCGCCGGCCGCCGCCACCCGGAAGCCTTCCTTTTCCAGGTTGTACTTCAGCAAGGTGACGATGTCCGCCTCGTCCTCGACGATGAGGACCAGCGGCTTCAACGCCGAATTCATGACTCCCCCGCCCTGTCGGCGCTCATCCTGCGCCCGCGTCTGCTCAAGCACCGTCTGTTGCCTCCGGCGTCACCACCGCAAAACTGCTGGCGTCGCTCTTGGGTCGATCCATCATCAGGGGCTCCCCGACGACGAGAAAATGGATCGTCTCCGCCACGTTGGTGGCATGGTCGCCGATCCGCTCCAGGTTCTTCGCCATGAACAGCAGGTGCGTGCACGGCGTGATGTTGCGCGGGTCTTCCATCATATAGGTGAGGACCTCGCGGAACAGGCTGGTGTAAAGGTCGTCCAGTTCCTCATCGCGCTGCCAGGCGCCGACGGCCTTGTCCACGTCGCGCTCGATGTAGGCGTCGAGCACGTCCTTCATGATCTCCTCGACCAGCCGTCCCATGCGCGGGATGGCCACCGCCGGGCGGACCAGCGGCACCTGGGCCAGCGCCAGGGACCGCTTGGCGATGTTGGCGGCGTAGTCGCCGATGCGCTCCAGATCGGCGGCGACCTTCAGCGCCGACACGATCTCCCGCAGGTCCCGCGCCATGGGCTGGCGCAGGGCGAGCAGCCGGATCGCCTCGGCGTCGATCTCCCGCTCGTACTCGTCCAGGCGCTGGTCGGTCTGCATCACCCGGGCGGCCAGGCCGACGTCGCGGCGGGCGACGGCCTTGACGGCGGAGGCGACCTGCGCCTCCGCCACGCCGCCCATCTGGGTCACCAGGTTGGAGAGGCGCTGCAGTTCCTGCGCAAAGGAACGGACGATGTGCTCGTTGCTCATGACGACCTCCCGGCCCGGCCGTTGCGACGATCGGCGCTGCCCCCGATCAGCCGTAGCGGCCGGTGATGTACCCCTGCGTGCGTTCGTCGCGCGGGTTGGTGAAGATCTCCTCGGTGTCGTCGCACTCCACCATGTCGCCCAGGTGGAAGAACGCCGTCTTCTGCGAGACGCGGGCCGCCTGCTGCATGTTGTGGGTGACGATGACGATGGTGTAGTTCTCGCGCAGCTCGTCGATCAGCTCTTCGATGTGGGCGGTGGCGATGGGATCGAGGGCCGAGCAGGGCTCGTCCATCAGGATCACCTCCGGGCTGACGGCGATGGCGCGGGCGATGCACAGGCGCTGCTGCTGGCCGCCGGACAGGCCGGTGCCCGGCTCGCGCAGGCGGTCCTTCACCTCGTTCCACAGACCGGCGCGCTTGAGCGAGGTCTCCACGATCTCGTCCATCTCGTCGCGGTGGGACGCCAGGCCGTGGATGCGCGGGCCGTAGACGATGTTGTCGTAGATCGACTTCGGGAACGGGTTGGGCTTCTGGAACACCATGCCGACGCGGGCGCGGAGCTGCACGGCGTCGATCCGGCGGCCGTAGACGTCCTCGCCGTCCAGGGAGATCAGGCCCTCGACCCGGCAGTTGTCGATGGTGTCGTTCATCCGGTTGAGGCAGCGCAGGAACGTCGACTTGCCGCAGCCGGACGGGCCGATCAGGGCCAGGACCTTGTTTTCCAGGATGTCGATGTTGATCCCCTTGAGCGCCTGCTTGGCGCCGTAGAAGACCTTGACGTCGCGCGCCACCATCTTGGCGGCCGGGGCGGCGGCGGCTTGCGGATTCGTGGCTTCGGCCGCCTTGACGTGGGTCCGGGTCTGGATGCTCATGGCTCTTACCACCGCCTCTCGAATTTCTTGCGCAGGAGAACCGCCACCGCGTTCATCGCGATGAGGAAGCCCAGCAGGATCATGATCGCCGCCGACGTGCGCTCCAGGAAGGCGCGCTCCGGGCTGTCGGCCCACATGAAGATCTGCACGGGGAGCACCGTGGCGCTGTCGGTGAAGCCGCCGGGGATGTCGACGATGAAGGCGACCATGCCGATCATCAGCAGGGGCGCCGTCTCGCCCAGCGCCTGGGCCATGCCGATGATGGTGCCGGTGAGGATGCCCGGCATGGCCAGCGGCAGCACGTGGTGCAGCACCGCCTGCAGCCGCGACGCCCCGACGCCCAGAGCCGCCTCGCGGATCGAGGGCGGCACCGCCTTCAGCGCGGCGCGGCTGGCGATGATGATGGTGGGCAGCGTCATCAGCGCCAGCACCAGGCCGCCGACCACCGGGGCCGAGCGCGGCATGCCGAAGACGCTGAGGAAGACGGCGAGGCCCAGCAGACCGAAGACGATGGACGGCACCGCCGCGAGGTTGTTGATGTTCACCTCGATCAGGTCGGTCCAGCGGTTCTTCGGCGCGAACTCCTCCAGGTAGATGGCGGCGGCCACGCCGATGGGTACCGACAGGGCGAGCGTGACCAGCAGCGTCAGGAAGGAGCCGACGATGGCGCCGCCGATGCCGGCCAGTTCGGGTTCGCGCGAGTCGCCGCCGGTGAACAGAACCGTGTTGAACTGCTTCTCCACCGCGTTGCGCGACGCCAGCGCGTCCACCGCACGGATCTGCAGGTCACTGACGCGGCGTGCACTCTCCGGAACGTCGCGGGAGATGTACCCCTTGATGAACTGGTCGACGTCGTCGGACGCGGTGAGCCACACCGACCGGGTGGTTCCGATGAGGCTCGGGTCGTCCAGCAGCATCCGGGTGAGCTGGAACGGCGCCCCCGACGACATGATGTCGTACAGCGCGCGGCGCTCCGCCCGTTCGGTGATGTCCGGGAACTGCGCCGCGAGGGAGTCGCGGACCAGCTTCATCGTGTTGGCGGTGGCCAGGACCGAGCGGTCCCGCGTGCCCTGCGGGTCGATCTCGGCCGGGTCGAAATGGATCTCCAGCCGGATCTGCGTCTGCCAGAAGGCGGTGTAGCCCTGCCCCACGATGGTGCCGAGCAGCACCACCAGCATCACCGCCGCCGCCGCGACCGCGGCGATGCCGTAGGCCTTGAACCGTTGCTCTGCGGCGTAGCGGGCGCGCAACCGAGCGGCATAGCCTTCGCTCAGGTAGTACGACCCGGGCCGGGCGATGGCCATGTTCCGGGTCCCTTGTTCGACCATGTCAGTCATACTTTTCCCGGTATTTCTGGACCACCCGCAGGGCGATCATGTTGAGCGACAGGGTGACGACGAACAGGACGAGGCCCAACCCGAAGGCGGACAGCGTCTTGGGACTGTCGAACTCCTGGTCGCCGACCAGCAGCGTGGCGATCTGGGTGGTCACCGTGGTCACCGCCTGCAACGGGTTGGCGGTGAGGTTGGCGGCCAGTCCGGCGGCCATGGTGACGATCATCGTCTCGCCGATGGCGCGGCTGATGGCCAGCATCACGGCGGCGACGATGCCCGGCAGGGCGGCCGGCAGCACCACCTGGCGGATCGTCTCCGACCGGGTGGCGCCCAGCCCGTAGGACCCGTCGCGCAGCGACTGCGGCACCGAGTTGATCACGTCGTCGGACAGGGAGCTGACGAACGGGATGATCATGATGCCCATGACGAAACCGGCGGCCAGCGCCGATTCCGACGAGACGCTCATGCCCATGGATTCACCCAGGCGCCGCACGAAGGGCGCCATGGTGAGCGCGGCGAAGAAACCGTAGACCACCGTGGGGATACCGGCCAGGATCTCCAGGACCGGCTTCATCGTCGCGCGCACCCGCGGCGGGGCGTACTCCGACATGTAGATCGCCGACATCAGGCCGACCGGCACCGCCACCAGCATGGCGATCAGGGTGATCAGCAGCGTGCCGGCGAACAGCGGCACCGCGCCGAACGATCCCGAGGAGCCCACCTGGTCGGCGCGGATCGCCGTCTGCGGGCTCCATTGCAGGCCGAACAGGAAGTCGAAGATGGGGTAGACGGTGAAGAAGCGCATCGCCTCGAAGACCAGCGAGAGGACGATGCCGGCGGTGGTCAGGATGGCGACCAGCGAGCAGCCCACCAGGAACACGTTGATCACGCGCTCCACCAGGTTGCGGGCGCGCAGATCGGGGGCGATGCGGCCGCGGGCGTAGGAGAGGCCGGCCACCGCAAGGGCGCTGCCGATCGCCAGCAGCATCCAGTCGCCGAGCGCGCGCAGCATGTTGTAGCGCTCCGCCGCGGCGAGGACGACGGGGTCGGGCTCGCGTCCGGTGGAAATGCCCGCCGCGATGTTGAGGATGTCGGCCTTCAGCAGGCTCAGCGACTGCTCGCTGCCGTCGGTCATGTTCTGCGGCAGGGCGCCCAGGACCATCTGCATGACGATCCAGTTCTCCGATGCCCCCCACACGAGGAACAGCAGGAAGGCGGGCAGCCCGGCCCACAGGGCGACGTAGACACCGTAATAGGCGGGAACCGAGTGGAGGGCTGCAATGCGCCCCCCCACCGCCCGCACCGCCGAGGCGCGCCCCATGTAGTAGCCGGCGGCGGTCAGGCCGACCAGCACCAGGAGGAGTACCGTGATCTGCATGCGAAACCCGCCATACGATCGGGTGAAAGAAAGGTCTTAAACGCAATCCCGAAAAGAACCGGCGGCCCCGTTTCGGGGGCCGCCGGTCCGCAACCCGGTGATCAGAGCTTCATCGGGGTCATGTTGACCGCCGAGGAGCGGACCCCGTCGCGCTCCGCCTTGGGCAGGGCGATCAGGCCCTTGTCGGCCAGGTAGCCTTCCTCGCCCATGGCGCGCTCCGAGGTGTACTCGGCCACGAACTCACGGATGCCGGGGATGACGCCGACGTGGGCGTTCTTGATGTAGACGAACATCGAACGCGACACCGGGTACTTGCCCGACGAGATGTTCTCGTAGGTCGGCGGCACGTCGTTGATCTCGGCCGCCTGCAGCTTGTCCTTGTTCTGGTCGAGGAAGCTGTAGCCGAAGACGCCGAAGGCGCTGGGGTTGGCGACCAGCTTCTGAACGATCAGGTTGTCGTTCTCGCCGGCCTCGACGTAGGCGCCGTCCTCGCGGATGGCCATGCAGGCCTGTGCAAGGGCTTTGGCGTCGGTCACGATGGCGGCGACTTCCTTCACTTCGTGGCAGCCGGCTTCCATGGCCAGCTCGTTGAAGGCGTCGCGGGTGCCGGAGGTCGGCGGCGGGCCGAGAACCTCGATCTCCACGTTCGGCAGGCTCGGGTCGACGTCGGACCAGCGCTTGTAGGGGTTGGCGACCATCTTGCCGTCGACCGGCACGTCCTTGGCCAGCGCCTTCCAGAGCTGGGCGCGGGTCAGGTCCATGTGCTGGCCGGCCTTGGAGGAGGCGAGCACGATGCCGTCGAAGCCGATCTTCAGCTCGGTGATCTCGGCGACGCCGTTGGCGGCGCACTGCTCGACCTCGGACTTCTTGATGCGGCGCGAGGCGTTGGAGACGTCGGGGTGGGCCGGGCCGACGCCGGCGCAGAACAGGCGGAAGCCGCCGCCCGTGCCGGTGGACTCCACGACCGGGGTCTTGAACGACCCGGACTTGCCGAACGCCTCGGCGACCGCCGTGGTGAACGGGAACACCGTGGACGAACCGACGGCGCGGATCTGGTCGCGCGACTGGGCGTTGGCGGCGCCGGCGAAGGCGACGGAAACGGCCACGGCCGCGGCGGCCGTGAGGGCGAGCTTCTTGGTGATCACGATGATCCCTCCTGAGAACCGGTTTGCCTGGAGCGGGTGCCTGGAGCCCGCGTGCGCCGCAACGGGGTAACCCCGCCGACGCTTGCGCCGGACGTTAGCCGCGGTTGGCGACCACCATATTGCAGTTTGATGACGGTTTTATGACGATGCCCGCCTTTTGTCATGCCCTATGCGGATGGCAGGATCAGCCGGCGCCGCCGGCCCGCCGCATCGTGGCAACCGGTGCGGCGGCCGGACGGCTGGCCGTGCCGTCGCCGCCGGCCGCCGCCTCGTCGGCCGCCGCGGGCAGATAGGCGGTGAAGGTGCTGCCCACGCCGACCTCGCTCTCGATGGTCAGGCGGGCCCGGTGGCGGTTCAGGATGTGCTTGACGATGGCGAGTCCCAGACCGGTGCCGCCCATGGCGCGCGACCGGGCGGCGTCGACGCGGTAGAACCGCTCGGTCAGGCGCGGCAGGTGGGTGCGCGCGATGCCCTCCCCGTGGTCGGTGACCGCCACCGACACCAGGCGCGACGACGGGCGCGCCGGCCGGCGGCCGGCCACCGACGCAAGCGCCGCCCCGCCGCCCACGGCCGCGCCGTCGGTCACCGCGACGGTGACCGTCACCTCGCTGTCGGAACGGGCGTACTTGATGGCGTTGCCGACCAGGTTCTGGAACACCTGGGTGAGCTGGTCGGCATCGCCCACCACCTCGGGCACGCGGTCCGGCGCCACCAGCCGCAGGTGGATGGCGCGGGCCTGCGCCTTCAGTTCGAAGGCGTCGAGCACGCTTTGCACGCGCTCCACCACGTCCACCCGGTCGGACGGCGGCATGTGCTCGTCCAGTTCGATGCGCGACAGGGACAGCAGGTCCTGGACCAGGCGGGACATGCGGCTGGCCTGGTCGTGCATGATGCCCAGGAAGCGGTCGCGGGCCTCGGTGTCGTCGCGGGCCGGGCCGCGCAGCGTCTCGATGAAGCCGATCAGACTGGACAGGGGCGTGCGCAGCTCGTGGCTGGCGTTGGCCACGAAGTCGGCGCGCATCTGCTCGGACCGGCGCAGCGCCGTGATGTCGTGCAGGGTGAGGATGGCGATGCGGCCGCCGGGCGAGGGGTGCGCCTGCCGCTGGAAGGGTTTCACCCGCAGCTCGAACTGGCGCTCGACCGGCACCGGCAGGCTGAACTCCACCGTGCGCGACGCCGCCCCGGCCAGCACCGCGTCCACCGCTTCCAGCACCGCCGGCGCGCGCAGGGCGGTGGCCAGGTCGCGGTCGACCATGCGCTCGCCGAACAGGCCGCGGGCCGCGGCGTTGGCCCGTTCCACCCGGCGCCCGGCGCCGACCAGGATCAGCGGGTCGTGCAGCGCGTCGAGGATCGCCACGTTGGCGTCCAGTTGAAGCTGCGCCTGCGCACAGCGCTCCGCCAGCGTCCGGTGCAGGCGCGCCACCGGGGCGGCGATGGAGCGCACCACGCCGGTCCCGTCCACGGGTGCCTCCCCCTCGGCACCATCGGCCAGCCCGTCGATCCAGGCGGCGACGGCGTCGGCGTCGCGCGCCGCGCGCCGCAGCAGGACCACGGCGACGGCGAGCGCACCGCCGCCGACCGCCAGCATGAGGACGGGCAGCGCCAGGGTGCGCCCGAACAGCGCCAGAGCCCCCGCTGCGGCCAGGAAGAGCAGCAGCAGGACGGCAAGAACCAGACGGGGGGTCGGCGAGACCAACGGTCCCATGGGCGGAAAGCCGGGCTGACGAACGGGGAAGCTACTCTTACACCAACACGGCGCGCCGTGCCGGTATTTCACAAAAGATTCATGGCCGCGGCGCGGAAGGGAGCGGGGGTACCCCGCCCCGCCTCCCCCGGCACCCGGCGTCCGTTCACCAGGGCAGCGAATCATGGGCGGCCAGAGCCGCCATGGTGACGAGATCGCTGACGGTGGCGCCCATCTGGACGATCTGCACCGGCCGGTCCAGGCCGATCAGCAGCGGCCCGACCACATGCCCGCGCGTCGTCTTCTGCAGCAGCTTGGCCGAGATGTTGGCGGCGTGCAGGCCGGGCATGACCAGCACGTTGGCCGGGCCGGACAGGCGGCAGAAGGGGTAGACGCGCTTCATCAGGTCGAAGTCCAGCGCCACGTCGGCCGACATCTCGCCGTCGTACTCGAAATCGACGCGGCGGGAATCGAGCACGGTGACGGCGTCGCGCACGCGCGACACGTTCTCGTGGTGCGCCTGCTGGCCGAAGTTGGAGTAGGACAGCAGCGCCACCCGCGGCTCGTGCCCCATCTGGCGGGCCTTGGCGGCGGCCTGGATGGCGATGTCGGCCAGAGTCTCGCTATCCGGCACCTCGTGCACGGTGGTGTCGGCGATGAACACGGTGCGCAGGCGGCTGACCATGGCGGTCAGGCCGAACACCCGCTCCCCCGCCCGCGGATCGAACACCCGACGGACCTCGTCGAAGCTGGCGGAGAAGGAGCGGGTCAGACCCGTCACCATGGCGTGGGCGTCGCCCTGGGCGACCATGCAGGCGGCGAAGACGTTGCGCTCCTGGTTCACCATGCGCTGGCAATCGCGGTAGAGGGCGCCGGTGCGCTGGAGTCGGCGGTACAGGAAGTCGCTGTAACGCCGGTTGGCGTCCGACAGACGGGCGTTGTGGATTTCCAGGTCGGTGACCGCGTGCTGGCCGATGGCGGCCAGGCGCTCGCGGATCACCTCCTCGCGGCCGACCAGGACCGGCGTGCCGTAGCCGGCGGCGCGGAACGCCAGGGCGGCGCGGATGGTGCGGTCCTCCTCGCCCTCGGCGAAGACGACGCGGCGGGGGTTGGCGCGCACCTTGTCGAGGATCAGCTCCAGCGAATCGGCGGTGGGGTCGAGGCGGGTGCGCAGCCCGTTGCGGTAGCCGGTCATGTCGACGATGGGCTTGCGCGCCACCCCCGATTCCATGGCCGCCTGCGCCACCGCCGGCGGCACCGTGACGATCAGGCGCGGGTCGAAGGGCACGGGGATGATGTAGTCTGGCCCGTAGCGCAGGCGGCGCCCGGAATAGGCGGCGTCCACCTCGTCGGGCACGTCCTCGCGCGCCAGTCTGGCCAGGGCGTTGGCGGCGGCCACCTTCATGGCCTCGTTGATGGTGGAGGCGCGCACGTCCAGCGCCCCGCGGAAGATGTAGGGAAAGCCCAGGACGTTGTTGATCTGGTTGGGATAGTCCGACCGCCCGGTGGCGATGATGGCGTCGGCGCGCACGGCGCGCACCTCCTCCGGAGTGATCTCCGGATCGGGGTTGGCCAGGGCGAAGATGATCGGCTTGTCGGCCATGGTCTTCACCATCTCCGGCGTCACCGCCCCCTTGGCCGACAGGCCGACGAAGACGTCGGCGCCCTTCAGGGCGTCGGCCAGCGTACGGGCGTCGGTGTCGACGGCGAAGGCGGACTTCCACTGGTTCATGCCGTTGGTGCGGCCGCGGAACACCACCCCCTTGGTGTCGCACAGGATGATGTTCTCGCGCGGCAGGCCCAGGGCGGTGAACAGCTCGGCGCAGGCGATGCCGGCGGCGCCGGCGCCGTTGACCACCATGCGCACGTCGCCCAGCCGGCGCCCGGTCAGCTCGCAGGCGTTGATCAGGCCGGCGGCGGCGATGATGGCGGTGCCGTGCTGGTCGTCGTGGAAGACCGGGATGTCGAGAAGCTCGCGCAGGCGCTGCTCGATGACGAAGCAGTCGGGCGCCCTGATGTCTTCCAGGTTGATGCCGCCGAAGGAAGCGCCGAGGAAGCGCACGCAGTTGACGAACTCGTCCACGTCCGACGTGGACACCTCCAGGTCGATGCCGTCCACGTCTGCGAAGCGCTTGAAGAGGACCGCCTTGCCCTCCATCACCGGCTTCGACGCCAGCGCGCCCAGGTCGCCCAGCCCCAGCACCGCGGTGCCGTTGGAGATGACGGCCACCAGATTGCCCTTGGCCGTGTAGTCGTAGGCGGCCGAGGGGTCCTCGTGAATGCGCAGGCAGGGCACCGCGACGCCCGGCGAATAGGCCAGCGACAGGTCGCGCTGGGTGGTCAGCGGCTTGGTGGCGGTGATCTCCAGCTTGCCCGGCCGCCCGGAGGCGTGCAGCAGCAGGGCTTCTTCTTCGGTGACGCGCTTGGTGTCGGTCTCGGCCATGGGTGTCCTCGGAAGTCAGACGCGTTCGGCCGGTTCTGTCGGGGCGCCGGCCTTGATGGGAGCGGGCGATGTTAGCCCTGTTGCACCGCAACCGCCAGCGCGCGTTGCTGCTTCCAAGTACGATTCGTGCAAAAAAGTGCTTTCGTGCGACAGATTCGCGCCGTCCAACGCGCCATTCGGAGCGGGTCCTTACTCCGCCGTCACGAACGTCCGATACTGCACGGAAATGGCCTGCACCGCCGCCTCCATCAGGCGGGCGCCGTGTTCGGGCCGGGCCAGGGACGGGGCGGAGCCGATTCGGCCGTCGGGGTAGCGGCGGCGGAAGTCGCGGGCGTCGAAGAAGGTGCCGGACGGGGCGACGTGCGGCTCCATGGCCGCTTCCTTGATCGCCTCGGGGTGCAGGTGTTGGGTGACCGAGACCTCCGACGGCGTGGCGTGGGAGCCTTCGGCGCTGCCGAACAGGTCCCGGGACAGGGCGGCCACGGCGGCGTTCTCCCACCAGTTGACGAAGTGGCAGCGCAGGTCCGGCGCCGCGTCGCCGTGGCGTTCGCGCCGCTCGGCGTAGATCTCGTAGAAGGCGGCGCGCAGGGTGGCGACGTTGCCGCCGTGGCCGTTGACGAAGAGGAACCGCTCGAACCCGTGCGCCGCCAGGGCGGTGACGTAATCCCTGATCACCGCGATCAGGGTGGAGGGCTTCAGCGTCATGGAGCCGGGGAAGGCCATGTGGTGGACCGCCATGCCCACCGCGATGGTCGGCCCCACCAGCGCCGAGGCCGCCTCCCCGACGCCGCGCGCGATCGCCTCGGCGCAGATGGCATCGGTGCCCATCAGGCCGTTGGGGCCATGCTGCTCGATGGAGCCGATGGGCATGACGATGCCCTTCGACGTCTTCAGATAGGCCTCCACCTCGGGCCAGGTGCACTGCGACAGGAGCACGGGTCTCTTCCCTCGTTCATGCTTGTGTGAGGGAAGAGAATAGGGCGGACCGGCCCCGGCACAAACCGGCGAGAACGAACGTCCCGGCCGTTTGCCCGGATGGCCCGCATCCGTCCCGCTGGCAAACATCCGCGCCGCGGCATACACTGGCGTGCATTGCAAGACGGGGTAATGCGGCGTGGTTGCGCGGGTCAACACGGTGACGTTCCAGGGCATCGAGGTCATGGACATCGACGTCCAGGTGCAGATGTCCGGCGGGATCGTCGCCTTCACGGTGGTGGGGCTGCCGGACAAGGCGGTGGGCGAGAGCCGGGAGCGGGTGCGCGCCGCGCTGCACGCGCTGGGGCTGTCGCTGCCGGCCAAGCGCATCACCGTCAACCTCGCCCCCGCCGACGTGCTGAAGGAGGGCAGCCACTTCGACCTGCCCATCGCGCTGGGCCTGCTGACCGTCATGGGGGTGCTGCCGGACGAGGAGATGGCGCGCTATTCGGCGCTGGGGGAACTGGCGCTGGACGGCGCGGTGACGGCGGTGGCCGGGGTGCTGCCGGCGGCCATCAACGCCCACGCCGGCGGGCGCGGGCTGATCTGCCCGGAGGCGTGCGGCGGCGAGGCGGCGTGGGCCGGCGAGGAGCTGGAGGTGCTGGCCCCGCCCACCCTGCTGGCGCTGGTCAACCACTTCAAGGGCACCCAGGTGCTGACCCCGCCGCGCCCGCGCCTGCAGGAGGACGACCCGCACGCCGTCCCCGACCTGCGCGACATCAAGGGGCAGGAGACCGCCAAGCGGGCGCTGGAGGTGGCGGCGGCCGGCGCCCACAACCTGCTGATGGTCGGACCGCCGGGATCGGGCAAGTCGATGCTGGCCTCCCGCCTGCCGGGCCTGCTGCCGCCGCTGGACCCGGCCGAGGCGCTGGAGGTGTCGATGATCCACTCCGTCGCCGGCCACCTGGCCGACGGCAAGCTGCTGACCCGCCGGCCCTACCGCGACCCGCACCACAGCGCGTCGCTGCCCGCCCTGGTCGGCGGCGGGCCGCGGGCCAAGCCGGGGGAGATCTCGCTGGCCCACACCGGCGTGCTGTTCCTGGACGAGCTGCCGGAGTTCCCCCGCCCCACCCTGGAGGCGCTGCGCCAGCCGCTGGAGACCGGCCGGTCCACCGTCAGCCGGGCCAACGCCCATGTCACCTATCCGGCGCGTGTCCAGCTCGTCGCGGCCATGAACCCCTGCCGCTGCGGCCATCTGGACGACCCGGCCCTGGCCTGCGCCCGCGCCCCGAAGTGCGCCGTGGACTACCAATCGAAGATCAGCGGCCCGCTGTTCGACCGCATCGACCTGCACATCGACGTGCCCGCCGTCGCCGCCGCCGACCTCAGCCTGCCGCCCCCGGCCGAGGGCAGCGCCGACATCGCCGCCCGCGTCGCCGCCGCCCGCGCCATCCAGGCCGCCCGCTTCGCCGCACTGGGGCCGCAGCCCGGCGGGCGCCCCCTGCGCACCAACGCCGACGCCGACGGCGAGGTGCTGGAACGGGTGGCCGCCCCCGACGCCCCGGGCCGCGCCCTGCTGACCGAGGCGGCGGAGCGGCTGAAGCTGTCGGCGCGCGGCTACCACCGCGTCATGCGCGTCGCCCGCACGCTCGCCGACCTGGACGGCGGCGGCGGCGTGCGCCGCATCCACGTGGCGGAAGCGCTGAGCTACCGCAGGGTAGCGCCGGGGCGGTAGGATCGGTCGGTCACCCCCCGCGGCCGCGCTGTCGCCGCGCCGGGGATCGTGCGAAGATCGTTGCGGCCGGCCGCCTCATGGCGGACGGCGCCCCCGGGTGACACGGACGGACGCGACGATGACCGACCTGATCGAAGCGCTGTGGACCATGGTGATTCAGAACAGCCTGCTGCGGTGGTTCTTCATCGGACTGCTGATCGGGCTGGTCATGGTCGGCTACCTGGCCGGCACCGGAACCCCCATGGACGGAGGAGACGCGGTCATGGGGATCGTCGCGTGCGGTGCCCTGGTGCTCGGGCTGCGCGTCCTGTGGTGGTTCGTGCGCGGGTGAGCGCCGTCGCCGCACCCCGTCCCTCACCCCTTCAGACAGCCCGCCAGCGACGCGGCGAGGTTGCGCAGCAGCGTCGGGTAGAGGTCGGGGCCGGCGGCGATGTCGGCGCCCAGGGGGTCGAGCACGCCGGTGCGCGCCCCGGTGCCCTCGACGATGGTGGCGACCAGCTTGGGCTCGAACTGGGGTTCGGAGAAGACGCAGACCGGGCCGAGGCCGCTGATGCGGGTGCGGATCTCCTTCAGGCGCTTGGCCGAGGGGCGCTGCTCCGGGTTGACGGTGATGGCGCCGACCGCGGACAGGCCGTAGCGGGCCTCCAGATAGGGATAGGCATCGTGGAACACCACGAAGGGCTTGTCCTTCACCGGCGCCAGCAGGGCGGCCAGTTCGGCGTCCAGGGCGTCGAGGCGGGCGGTGGTGGCCTCCGCGTTGGCCCGGTAGGCGGCGGCGTTGGCGGGGTCGGCCTCGGCCAGCGTCCCGGCGATCACCGCCACCATGGCCCTGGCGTTCGCCGGGTCGAGCCAGAGGTGGGCGTTCATCGCGTCATGGTCGTGGTCGCCCGCCTTGTGGTCGCGGGCGTGGCTGTGCCCCTTGTGGCTATGGCCGTGGCTGTGGCCGTGCCCGTGGTCATGCGACTCCCAGGCGCCGCCCTCGCGGGCCTCCAGCAGCGTCACGCCGGGGGCGTCCATCAGCTCCACCACCCGGGCCTTGCCGGCCAGCCCGGACAGCGGCTTTTCCAGGAATCCCTCCAGCCCCTCGCCGAACCAGAAGACCACCTGCGCCTGCTCCAGCGCGCGGGCGTCGGAGGGACGCAGGTTGTAGGTGTGGGGAGACGCGCCGCCGCGCACCACCAGCCCCGGCTCCCCCACCCCCTGCATCACCGACGACACCAGGGAGTGCAGCGGCTTCACCGACGCCACCACCCGCGGCGCGTCGGCCAGGACGGGGGCCGTCGTCAGCAGCAGGGCGGCCAGGGAAGAGACGAGCAACGGGCGCATGGCAGGTCCTTTTCGGGTCGGAACAGACGGCGCGGGCTGGACAGCCGCGGCTTTTCAGCGCATAGCAGAGGCACACGCATGAGTGTGACGTTATATCGTAACATGTCAAGCCCTTACGACTCCTCCGCCGTTCCCCTTCTGGACGTCCGTGGCCTTTCGGTGATGCTCGGCGGCCGGACGGTGCTCGACGCCGTCGACCTGACCGTGACGCCGGGCGAAATCGTCACCCTGATCGGCCCCAACGGCGCCGGCAAGACCACCCTGGTGCGCGCCGTGCTGGGGCTGGTGCCGGTGCAGGCGGGCGCGGTGCGGCGGCGGCCGGGGCTGCGCGTCGGCTACATGCCCCAGCGCATCGCCGTCGACCCCACCCTGCCGCTGACGGTGCGCCGCTTCCTCGGCCTGTGGCGGCCGGTGCCGGCGGCGCGGATCGTCGCGGCGCTGGAGGAGGCCGGGGTGACTCATCTGGCCGCATCGCCGGTGCAGGCGGTGTCGGGGGGCGAGATGCAGCGGGTGCTGCTGGCCCGCGCCCTGCTGGCCGACCCCGACCTGCTGGTTCTGGACGAGCCGGACCAGGGTGTGGACGTGCACGGCCAGGCGGACCTGTTCGCCCGCATCGACGCGGTGCGCAAGGCGCGCGGCTGCGGCGTGCTGCTGGTCAGCCACGATCTGCACACGGTGATGGCGCGCACCGACCGCGTGCTGTGCCTGAACCGGCACGTCTGCTGCTCCGGCTCGCCCGAAGACGTCCGGCGCCATCCCGAGTATCATGCCCTGTTCGGCCGCCACGCCGACGCGCTCGCGGTCTACGTCCACCGGCACGACCACGCCCACGCCGAAGACGGCAGCGTGGTGCCGGGACCGGCCGACGGCCGGGGCTGCTGCGACCACTGACGGGGTAAGGGTCTCTATGGACGATTTCATGATCCGCGCCCTGGTGGCCGGGTGCGGCGTCGCGGCGCTGGCCGGGCCGCTCGGCTCCTTCGTGGTGTGGCGGCGGATGGCCTATTTCGGCGACACGCTCGCCCATTCGGCGCTGCTGGGGGTGGCGCTGGGCTTCCTGCTGGGCGTCGACCCGATGATCGGGGTGGTGGCGGTGTGCGTGGTGCTGGCCCTGCTGCTGGTGGCCCTGCAACAGCGCCGGGCGCTGGCGTCCGACACCCTGCTGGGCATCCTGTCCCATTCGTCCCTGTCCCTGGGGCTGGTGGCGGTGGCCTTCCTGGAAACGCTGCGCATCGACCTGATCGCCTATCTGTTCGGCGACCTGCTGGCGGTGACGCCGGGGGACATCGTGCGCATCTATCTGGGCGGCGGGGTGGCGCTGGCCGGGCTGGCGCTGCTGTGGAACCGGCTGCTGGCCGTCACGGTGGATGAGGACCTGGCGCGGGTGGAGGGCATGCCCGTGGTGGCCCTGCGCCTGGCCTTCATGCTGCTGATCGCGCTGGTGATCGCGGTGGCCATGAAAATCGTCGGCATCCTGCTGATCACCTCGCTGCTGATCATCCCCGCCGCCGCCGCCCGCCGCTTCGCCCGCACGCCGGAGCAGATGGCGGCTCTCGCCTCCCTCTTCGGCATCGTTGCGGTGCTGGCGGGCATGTACGCCTCCCTGCACTGGGACCTGCCCGGCGGCCCCGGCGTGGTGGTCGCCGCCGCCGGCCTGTTCCTGGTCTGCACGCTGGTGCCGGCGCGGGCCGGGTGAGGCGGCCGGCCGTCATCGGTCGTGATCCATTTACGGCCTATCGGATGCCGGGGTCCAAACCGGGCAGCCGGGACGTTTCCACACCGTCGACCTCCGACGGGATGTCGATGATCGACGGATCGGGATGCCGCCGGGCGGCCGGAAGCACCTTCACTCGGGCCTTGGCTCGGCTCCCGGCAGGGCGGCCACGATGCGCGCCTCGATCGCGACGGCGCGCTTTTCCTCCTTCGTATCGGATTTGGCGAGCACGTACGCCACGAGGGCGTCGGGGTCGCGGGGATCCCGGCCCTGTGCGCGTATCCACTCCCGCCGCGGCGGCATTCTCTTGCGGACCATCTCCCCGAGCCGTGCCGACGGGACGCGTATAATGCCTCCGCCCCGTCCGCGGCACCTTTCTTGCCGATTCCCGGGGCACCACGTATTGTCCGACCGTCGCACCCCACCATTCGGGATACCCCCTGCCCCATGCCCGCCGTCGGTCTGTTCGTCACCTGCCTCGTCGACCTGTTCCGGCCGACCGTCGGCTTCGCCGCGGTGAGGCTGCTGGAAGACGCCGGCTGCACGGTCGCGGTGCCGGACGGCCAGACCTGCTGCGGCCAGCCCGCCCACAACGCCGGCGAGCGCGGCACGGCGCGCGACCTGGCGCGGCGCACCATCGCCCTGTTCGAGGGCTTCGACGCGGTGGTCGTACCGTCGGGGTCCTGCGCCGGCATGATCCGCGTCCATTACCCGGAGCTGCTGGCCGACGATCCGGAGTGGGCGCCGCGGGCGAGGCGGCTGGCGGCCCGCACGCACGAGCTGGTGTCGTACCTCACCGACGTGCTGGGGGTGGCGGCGGTCACGGCCCGCCACGACGGCGCGGTGACCTATCATGACTCCTGCTCCGGCCTGCGCGAACTGGGCATCCGGGAGCAGCCGCGCCGCCTGCTGGCCTCCGTCGCCGGGCTGGAGCTGCGGGAGATGGCGGACACCGGGGCGTGCTGCGGCTTCGGCGGCACCTTCTGCGTCAAGTACCCCGACATCTCCGACCGCATGGTGGCGGACAAGGCCGCCGCCATCGCGGCGACCGGTGCGGACACCGTGCTGGCCGGCGATCTCGGCTGCCTGCTGAACATCGCGGGGAAGCTGTCGCGCGACGGCTCCCCCATCGCGGTGCGCCACGTGGCGGAGGTGCTGTCGGGCCTGGCCGGGGGCACGCCACCCATCGGCGCCCGGACCTGACGGGAGCGCGACCATGCAGCCGTCCTCCCGCCACTTCCCCGAGAACGCCCGCCGCGCCCTGGCGGATGACCGCCTGCGCGCCATGCTGGACAAGTCGGCTTCGGGCTTCCGGCTGCGCCGCCGCATGGCGGCCGACCGGCTGCCGGAGTTCGAGGCCCTGCGCGACCGCGGCCGGGACATCAAGGACCATACCCTGGCCCACCTGGACCTCTACCTGGAGCGGTTCGAGGCGCAGGTGCGCGCCGCCGGCGGCACCGTCCACTGGTGCGCCGACGCGGCCGGGGCGCGCGACGCCATCCTGGCCATCTGCCGCGCCGCCGGCGCGAAGACCGTGACCAAGGGCAAGTCGATGATCGCCGAGGAGATCGCGATCAACGACCACCTTGAGGCCCACGGGCTGGTGCCGGTGGAGACCGACCTGGGGGAGTACATCGTGCAGCTCCGCAAGGAGCCGCCCAGCCATATCATCGCCCCCGCCTTCCACGTGTCGAAGGAGCAGGTGGCGGAGTCCTTCCGCGCCGCCCACACCGCGCTGGATCCCGCCCGCCCCCTGGACGAGCCGAGCGCCCTGCTGGCCGAGGCGCGGGCCATGCTGCGCCGCCGCTTCCACGAGGCCGACGTCGGCATCACCGGGGCCAACCTGCTGATCGCCGAGACCGGCCAGACCGTCATCGTCACCAATGAGGGCAACGGCGATCTGACGCAGACCCTGCCCCCGGTCCACATCGTCCTGGCCTCCATCGAGAAGGTGGTCCCCACCCCGGAGGACGCCGCCACGGTGCTGCGCCTGCTGGCGCGCTCCGCCACGGGGCAGGAGTTCTCCGCCTACACCACCTTCTCCGCCGGGCCGCGGCGCGCCGCCGATCCGGACGGGCCGCGCGCCTTCCATGTGGTGCTGCTGGACAATGGCCGCTCCGCCCTGATGGACACCGAGTTCCGGGAGGTGCTGCGCTGCATCCGCTGCGGCGCCTGCATGAACCACTGCCCGGTCTATGGCGCGGTGGGCGGCCACGCCTACGGCTGGGTCTATCCGGGGCCGCTGGGCGCCGTGCTCGACCCCGCGCTGATCGGGCTGGCGGAGGCGAAGCACCTGCCCAACGCCTCCACCTTCTGCGGCCGGTGCGAGGAGGTGTGCCCCATGCGCATCCCGCTGCCGGCGATGATGCGCCACTGGCGCCGGCGGGAGGCGGAGCAGGGCCTGCAACCCGCGGTCACGCGCCGCGGACTCGCCCTATGGGCGTGGTTCGCCCGGCGCCCCGCCCTCTACCACGCCGCTGCCCGGCTGGCGGCGCGCCTGCTGCGCCGGCTGGCCCGCCGCAGCGGGACGCTCGCCATGCTGCCGGGGGCCGGCGGCTGGACCCGCCACCGCGACCTGCCCGCCCCCGAGGGCCGGACCTTCCGGGAGCTGTGGGCGGAACGGCGGACGGGGGACGGCCCATGAGCGGGTCGCGGGAGCGCATCCTCGGCGGCTTGCGCCGGCGGCTCGGCCAACCCGGCGGCGACGACGCCCGGCGCGACGCGGTGGAGCGCCGCCTCGCCGACCACCCCCGCAACCCGGTGCCCGCCCGCGCCCTGGTGCCCGAGCCGGAGCGGGTGGCCCTGTTCGTGGCGATGGCCACCGAGGCGGCGGCCACGGTGGAGCGGCTGCCCGACACGGCAGCCGTGGCCGACGCGGTGGCCGACCTGCTGGCGTCCCGCAACCTGCCGGCGGCGGTGCGGACGGCCCCCGACCCGCTGCTCGCCGCCGTGCCCTGGCACACCCGCCCGGCCCTGACGGTGAGCCGTGGACCCGCCGGAGACGACGACCCCGTGTCGGTGACCGGGGCCTTCGCCGGCATCGCCGAAACCGGCACGCTGATGCTTGTTTCGGGTCCGGAACATCCTACCACCCTGAACTTCCTGCCCGACACCCACATCGTCGTGCTGCCGCGCCGCCGCATCGTCGCCACCTACGAGGACGCGTGGGATCTGTTGCGACGCCGGTCCGATGCCGGCGGATCTTGGATTCCGCGCACGGTGAACCTGGTCACCGGCCCCTCCCGCACGGGCGACATCGAACAGACCATCCAGCTCGGCGCCCACGGGCCGCGCAGCCTCCACATCCTGCTGGTCGAGGACGCCGACACCGCGTCCGCAGCCGGCTGACCGGGGGGCGACGATGACCCGCAAGCGGACGCTGAGCGAGGAGGAGCGCCGGCTGTGGCGCATCGCCATGCGCGACGCCGCCCCCCTGCCCGGCCGCACCCTGGCGGAGGAGATGACCTCCGCCCCGCCGCAGCCGCAGCCGGAGCCGGCGGCGCCCGTCCCCGTCCCGGCCCCCGCCGTGCCGGCCCCGGCGCGGCGCGCCGCGCCGGCCCTGCGGCCCCTGCGGGCGGGGGAGCTGGCCGACATGGATCGCCGCTCCGCCGACCGGCTGCGCAAGGGCCGCATGGAGATCGACGGGCGCATCGACCTGCACGGCATGACGCAGGACCAGGCGCACGGGGCATTGGCCGCCTTCATCCACCGCTGCCGGCACGAGGGGCGGCGCTGCGTTCTGGTGATCACCGGCAAGGGCAACTTCAGCCCCGACGGTGGCATCCTGCGCCGGGTGGTGCCGCGCTGGCTGGCCGAGCCGGCCCTGCGCCCGCTGATCCTGGCGGTGCAGGCGGCGCAGCCCCGGCACGGCGGCGACGGCGCCCTCTACGTCCTGATCCGCCGCCGCCGGGACGCCGGGCCGTGACGCCGTTCGGCGAGCGGGTCCGCGCCCTGCGCGCCGCCAGGGGGGTGACGCTGAAGCAGATGGCGGCTGACCTGCACATCTCCTCGGCCTATCTGTCGGCGCTGGAGCACGGCAAGCGCGGCCAGCCCTCGCCCCAGTTGGTGCGGCAGGTGTGCGGCTATTTCGGCATCATCTGGGACGAGGCGGAGGAGCTGGAGCGCCTGGCCGCCCTGTCGCACCCCCGGGTCACCGTGGACACCGCCGGCCTGACGCCCAGGGCGACCGAACTGGCCAACCGTCTGGCCGAACGCATCCGCAGCCTGGACGAGCGGACGCTGGACGCCCTGCTGGGCATCCTGGACGAGACGCCGCCGCCCGGCGGCGGCCGGCCGCGCCGCAACGGGCGGCGCTGAGGGGCCGCCGACCGGGTAGTCGGCCGCCGCCGGGTGTGCTACAGCCGGTTCCGGCAGGCAACGGGTCGAGGCGGGAGGCGGAGATGAAGATCGGCGTCGTCGGATGCGGCGGACGGATGGGCCGGATGCTGGTGCAGGAGATCGTCGCCACGCCGGGCTGCACCCTGGCCGGCGGCACCGAGCGGGTCGGCGGTCCGCTGGTGGGCCAGGACGTCGCCGTCATCGCCGGGCTGGAGCCGTCGGGGGTGCTGGCCATCGACGACCCCGTGCCGCTGTTCGCCGAGGCCGACGCGATCATCGACTTCACCACCCCCGACGCCGCCGAACGCCACGCCGCCCTGGCGGCGCAGAGCGAGACGGTGCTGGTGGTCGGCACCACCGGGCTGAACCCGGCGCAGCGCGAATCCCTGGCGCGGGCGGCCACCCACACCCCCATCGTCCACGCACCGAACATGTCGGTGGGCGTGAACCTGCTGTTCGCGCTGGTGGAACGGGTCGCCGGGGTGCTGGCCGAGGACTACGACATCGAGATCGTCGAGATGCACCACCGCCACAAGGTGGACGCCCCCTCGGGCACGGCGCTGGGGCTGGGGCACGCCGCCGCGCAGGGCCGCGGGGTTGACCTGGACCGGGTCTGGCAGAAGGTCCGCGATGGCCACACCGGCCCGCGCACCCCCGGCTCCATCGGCTTCGCCACCCTGCGCGGCGGCGACGTGGTGGGCGACCACACCGTCGTCTTCGCCGCCGAAGGGGAGCGGATCGAGCTGACCCACAAGGCGTCCAGCCGCCAGGTCTTCGCCCGCGGCGCCGTGCGCGCCGCCATGTGGGCCAACGACAAGCCGTCGGGGCTGTTCACCATGCGCGACGTGCTGGGGATGTGACTCCGGCGCCGTCCGCGGCCGGGGACCGGCGGGCCTGTTCCCAGGCCAGCAGGGCGCGCTTGCGCGGCACACCGTAGCGGTAGTTGTGGATGATCCCCGATTTCTGGATCACCCGGTGGCAGGGGATCAGCACGCACACGGGGTTGCGGCCGACGGCGGCGCCGACGGCGCGCGATGCGGTGGGTTGGCCGATGGCGCGGGCAACGTCCTCGTAGCTGGCGACGGCGCCCTCGGGGATGCGCAGCAGCGCCTCCCACACCTTGATCTGGAAGTTGGTGCCGCGCAGCAGCAGGCGCAGCGGCTCGCCCGCCCCGGCCGGCGCGGCGGGGCCGAACACCCGCGCCGCCACCGGTGCCGTGGCGGCGGCGTCCTCCACCAGCCGGGCGGCCGGCCACGCCGCGGTGAACTCGGCCAGCGCGTCGCCGGCGTCGTCCCGGTCGGAGAAGCTGAGCCAGCAGACGCCGCGCGCGGTCAGCCCCACCAGCGCCCGGCCGAAGGGACAGTCGTGCAGGCCCCACCGGATGGTCAGGCCGTCGCCCAGCGCCTTGTACTCCCCGGGCGTCATCCCCTCGCAGGCGACGAACAGGTCGTGCAGCCGGGACGGCCCCGACAGGCCGACGTCGAGGGCAGTGTCGAGGAGGCTGCGGTTGTCGTCCAGCAGGCGCCGGGCGCCATCCAGCGTCAGGTATTGCACGAACCGCTTGGGGCTGATCCCCACCCAGCGGGTGAACAGGCGCTGGAAGTGGAACGGACTCATCCCGGCCAGCCCGGCCAGGTCCTCCAGGGTCGGCTGTTCGGTCCAGCGTTCCGCCACGTGGCGGATGGCGGCGGCCATGGCGCGGTGGTGGCGCGCATCGACGGGGTCGCCGATGGCGTCGGAAACGGAGTCGAGGCCGGTCACGGGCGGTCTCCCGGTTGGTGGACACCGGCGAGTCTGGCGCGTCCCGGCCCGGCCACCAACCCGAATCTTGCGCCCCCGACCCCGCTCTACACGGGGTTGGGGCGGCAGGGCGGCCGGCGCCAGGCATCCAGTGCCCGGCGCAGGGCACGGGCGAAGTCGGCCCGCTCGTCCGGGCTGAGGAAAGAGCCGACCACCACCGACCGGCCGTGGGACGACAGGGTCACCTGGCTTTCGTGGCGGGGCGGATCGTCCATGGAGACGCGCAGCCAGTGCGGCTGGAAGCGCCAGGTGCGGTCCGGCTGCTTCCAGGCGACCCGCTGCACCGTCAGCTCCCGGTCGGTCAGGCGCACCCGTTCATAGCGGCGGGCCGAGCGGTAATTGGCGCGGAACGCCCACCACAGGAGCAGCACGTCCAGCCCGAAGAAGCCGGTCACCGGCCACGCCCCCTGCACCAGGAAGGCCGTTCCGACCACGGCGCTGACCAACACCACCGCCGCCATCAGCACCAGGAACCCGGTGCGCCCCAGGCTGCGGTGGGGGTGGAGGATCGCGTCGAAGAAGACCCGCACGGGGGTGGGCTGCGGCGGTTGCTCGTTCGGCTGCATGGTCGTCGATCCTGGCCCGGATTGCGTTTCCCGTAAAGCCGGCTACAGTCGGCCTCATGAAAACCCGCGACACAGAAGAACTGTTCCGCCGCCTCGCCGCCGCCAACCCCGAACCGAAAAGCGAGCTGGAGTACGTCAACCCCTTCACGCTGCTGGTGGCGGTGGTGCTGTCGGCGCAGGCCACCGACGCCGGCGTCAACCGGGCCACCCGCGCCCTGTTTGAACGGGTGCGCACGCCGCGCGCGATGCTGGAGCTGGGGGAGGAGGGGCTGCGGCAACACATCCGGACGATCGGCCTGTTCAACACCAAGGCCCGCAACGTCATCAAGCTGTCGGAAATCCTGGAGCGGGACCACGGCGGGGAGGTGCCGCGCGACCGCGAGGCCCTGCAGGCGCTGCCCGGCGTCGGGCGCAAGACGGCCAACGTCGTCCTCAACGTCGCCTGGGGCGACGAGACGATGGCGGTGGACACCCACATCTTCCGGGTCGCCAACCGCACCGGCCTGGCGCCAGGCAAGACGCCGGATGCGGTGGAGAAACGCCTGCTGGAGGTGGTGCCCGGCCCCTATCGCCGTCACGCCCACCACTGGCTGATCCTGCACGGCCGCTATGTCTGCAAGGCGCGGCTGCCGGACTGCCCCGTGTGCCCGATCCGCGATCTCTGCGCCTATCCGGACAAGACACAGCCCGGCACGGCGCTGGCCGAGCCGGGCTGAAGCCCTTGCGTCACGCCGGACGGATCACGCCGGACGGATCACTCCGCCGGGATCGCTTCCGGAGCCGGAGCCGGTGCGACCGCCGCGGGAGCGGGAGCGGCGGCGGGTTTGGACGCCGCGGAATAGACCTGGATGTCGCCGATGAGCTGGCCACCCGCCTCGACCTCCAGTTCGCCGTAGCGGATGGAGCCGTTGATCTTGCCGGTGGAGCGCACCCGCAGGCGGCCGCGCACCTGGATGTCGCCCTCGAAGCGGCCGCCGATGTCGGCCTCGTCGATCTCCACCGAGCCCTTGAACAGGCCGGATTCGGCGATCTCGATGTTGCGGCCGTCGCGCAGCTTGGCCTCCACCGTGCCTTCGACCACCAGCACGTCGCACGACGCGATCTCGCCCGACAGCGAGATGTCGCGCCCGACGATCAGCCGGCGCTGCTCGACCGCCGCCGGAGCGGCGGGAGCGGCGGTGGGGGCCGCGGCGGGAGCGGCGTCGGGACGGCGCGGCACGGCGCCGGGCATGTCCACCATGCGGCGCGGGATGTCGGTCTTGAAGGCGGCGGCCGCGGAGGGCGGAGTCGGCGGCTTGGGCGGGGTGGTGTTCATCTCGGGTCCCTTGTCGGAATAGGGCGAGCGGAGCGTCGGCCCCGGGGCGGGCTGCGGCGGCACCGGCGAAAGCGCGGGGCCGGGGGCGTGTGACGGCGCCGCCGGCACGGCACCCTGGTCCGCGGGGGCCTCGCCGGGGAAGGCCCCGGTAAGCGGCGGCGAAGCCGGCGCGACGGCGGCCGCGTCCGGCGCGGCGGCTGCGGCCGTGTCGGCGCCCGCGGGCTTGGGCGCACCGGCCGGCGGGTTCTTTCGTCCGAACAGCATGCAGGAAGTCCCCTGGTTCAGGTCAGGCGGGATGGACGGCCTCACCGGATGCCGCGCCGCGGTCCTTCGCGAAGATCCATCCCTTGCGGGTTATCACGGTCGTCCGGCCGGCCGCAAGCGCCCATTCATGGTGTGGTAGACGTGGGCCATGAAGGCGGTCGCGACGACCGGGACGAACAGATTCAGCAGCGGGACGGTGGAAAGGAAGGCGATAATGGCGCCGGCCGCAAAAGGTCTCAGTCCGGCCGCCCGGCGGGCGTCCGCGGCACCGCGCCGCCCCAGCCGGCGGATCGCCACCAGCTCGAAATACTCCCGCCCCAGCAGATAGCCGTTGACGGTGTAGTAGACCGCCAGGTTCAGCCCCGGCAGGGTGAGGTAGAGCGGCAGCGCCACCACGTTGACCGCCACCACCACGGCCAGGAAGCGCAGCGCCGTCGCCACCTCGGCCAGCAGGCCGGGCGGGCGCGGCGGCGGCAGGTGCGGGTAGTGCCGCCGCTCCACGTCGTCCAGCACCCGGTCCAGCACCAGGCTGGACACCGCCGCCACCACGCCGGGAAACAGGATCCAGGCGGCGACCAGCACCAGCAGGCCGCCCAGCACGTCGATCGCGGTGTCGACCCACGCCAGGCCGACCAGCGGCGTGCCCAGCAGCAGCCACTGCACCAGCACGAACAGGCCGATGAAGGCCGCCGCTGCCCCGACGACGCCGAACAGGACGACCCGCCGCGACGCGGGATCGGACAGTTGCGCGAACCCAAGCACCAGCGCGCGGATCATGCGGACGGCTCCCCTTCGGACCGGATGGACCCGCCCGGTTCTATCCGCGACACCGTGCCGCGGCAAGAACGGCGGCCGGCGGCCGCCCCGCCGCGCTTGTGGCCGGAAGCGCCGCCGCTATACTCGCCCCCGCCCGCCCCCTCGGTCTTCCCAACAGTCAGGAGTGTTCATGGCCGCCGCATCCTACGACGTCACCGGCATCGGCAACGCCATCGTCGACGTCATCGCCCACGCCGACGACGCGTTCCTCGCCGCCAACGGCATCGAGAAGGGTGCGATGACCCTGATCGACGCGGCGCGCGCGGAGGAGCTGTACGGCCGCATGGGGCCGGGCATCGAGGTGTCGGGCGGCTCGGCCGGCAACACCATGGCGGGCTTCGCGTCGCTCGGCGGCGCCGGCGCCTACATCGGCAAGGTGTGCAACGACCAGCTCGGCGCCGTCTTCCGGCACGACATCCGCGCCGCCGGCGTCCATTTCGCCACCGACCCGCTGCACGGCGGCGCCCCCACCGCGCGCTGCCTGATCCTGGTCACCCCGGACGCCCAGCGCTCCATGAACACCTATCTCGGCGCCTGCGTGGAGCTGGGGCCGGAGGACATCGACGAGGACCTCATCGCCGCCTCGCGGGTGACCTACATGGAAGGCTATCTGTGGGATCCTCCCCGCGCCAAGGAAGCCTTCCGCAAGGCCGCCGCCATCGCCCACGGGGCCGGCCGCGCGGTGTCCCTGTCCCTGTCGGACTCCTTCTGCGTCCATCGCCACCACGCGGAGTTCCGCGACCTGGTGGAGAACCATGTGGACGTGCTGTTCGCCAACGAGCACGAGATCGGCGCGCTCTACGGCACCGACCGCTTCGAGGACTCGCTGGAGGCGGTGCGGCGTCTGGGCAAGGTGGCGGCGCTGACGCGCAGCGAGAAAGGGGCGGTCGTCGTCGCCGGCGGCACGGTGGTCGAGGTGGCGGCGGAGCCGGTGGAGCGGGTCGTCGACACCACCGGGGCCGGCGACCTCTACGCCGCAGGATTCCTCTACGGCTACACCCGCGGCCTGGCGCCGGCGGTGTGCGGACGCCTGGGTGCGGTGGCCGCGGCGGAGATCATCGCCCATGTGGGCGCCCGCCCCGACGTGTCTCTGGCCGAGCTGGTGCGCGCCCGCGGCGTGCTGTAGCCCCTTGGGCCGGCGGGGTGCCCCGGGGTAAGCTGCGGCCGCCCCCTCCCCCGCCGGACCCCGCCCGATGCAAGTCTACCTGCCGATCGCCGAAATGTCGGTCAACAGCCTGGGCGTGCTGATCATGGGCTGGCTGGTCGGATTCCTGTCCGGCATGTTCGGGGTGGGCGGCGGATTCCTGATGACGCCGCTGCTGATCTTCATCGGCGTGCCGCCGGCGGTGGCGGTGGGGACCCAGTCCAACCAGCTCGTGGCCGCCAGCGTGTCGGGGGTGCTGGCCCACTGGCGGCGCGGCAACGTCGACGTGAAGCTGGGCACCGTCATGCTGGTCGGCGGCCTGGTCGGCACCTCGATCGGGGTGTGGATCTTCGGCGTGCTGCAGCGCCTGGGCCAGATCGACGTGGCCATCGGGCTCAGCTACGTGTTCTTCCTCGGCATCATCGGCTCGCTGATGCTGGTCGAGAGCGTGCGCGCCATGCTGCGCCGGCGCGCCCCCGCAGCGGGGCGCGGCAAGCTGCACCACCACATATGGCTGCACGGCCTGCCGCTGAAGATGCGCTTCCACCGCTCCAAGCTCTACATCTCGGCCCTGCTGCCCGCCGCCATCGGCGCCGTCGGCGGCATGCTGGTGGCCATCATGGGGATCGGCGGCGGTTTCCTGCTGGTGCCGGCCATGATCTATCTGCTGAACATGCCCACGGCCCTGGTGGCGGGCACGTCGCTGTACCAGATCATCTTCACCACCGCCATCGCCACTCTGCTGCACGCCGCCACCAACAACACGGTGGACGTCATGCTGGCCCTGCTGCTGCTGATCGGCGGCGTGATCGGGGCGCAGGTCGGCACAAAGGCGGGCGGCTACCTGCGCGGCGAGCAGGCGCGCGCGCTGCTCGGATTCCTGGTGGTGGCGGTGGCCGCGCGGCTGGCCTGGGACCTGGTCGTGCCACCGGCCGATCTCTTCACCGTGGCCACGGGGGTGCCGCGGTGAGCGCTGCCGCCGGACGGCCGGCGCGGCGCGGTGCGGTGGCCGGCATCGCCGTGATGGGGGCGGTGCTGGCGGTCGCCGTCGCGGTCGCGGTGACGGCACGGGCGCAGCAGCTCGTCGCCGACCTGTCCAGCCACCTGATCGCCATCACCACCGGCTTCACCGGCACCGAGGTGGTGCTGTTCGGCACCACCGGCGGCGAGGGGGACGTGGCCGTGGTGGTCACCGGGCCGCGCCTCAGCGCCACGGTGCGCCGCAAGGGCCGCATCGCCGGCATCTGGGTCAACCGCGACAGCGCCGTGTTCGATCAGGTGCCGAGCTTCTACACCGTGGCGACCAGCCGGCCGCTGGAGGATTTCGCCGGCGACCCCGTGCTGGAACGCCATCAGATCGGTGCCGCCAACCTGGACCTGACGCCGGCGACGCCCCTGGCGCCGGCCGATCTCGTCGCCTTCCGCGCCGCTCTGATCCGCAACAAGCAGCGCGAGGGGCTGTACGGCGTCGCCATGGGCCAGGTGAACTTCCTTGGCGAGCGGCTGTTCCGCACCAACATCTACTTCCCGGCCAATGTCCCCACGGGTCTCTACAATGTAGAGGTGTTCCTGATCCGCGACGGCGAGGTGGTCAACGCCCAGACCACCCCGCTGGTGGTGTCCAAGGTGGGTTTCAGCGCCGAGGTCTACGACTTCGCCCGCGGCCAGCCCGTGCTGTACGGGGTCGTTGCGGTGATCGGCGCGGTTGCCGCCGGCTGGCTTGCCGGCGCCTTCTTCCGAAAGGTGTGATGATGAGCGAACCGACCGCCCCCGACGCACCTGGTCCCGGCCCCGACGCCGGGCAGCCGGCTGCGCAGCGCATCTTCCTGGTCGTGGTGGACGAAAGCCCGGAACTGAAGGTGGCGTTGCGCTACGCCTGCCTGCGCGCGAAGAAGTCCGCCGGCCGCGTCGCCCTGCTGTACGTCATCGAGCCGGGGGAGATGCAGCACTGGCTGGCGGTGGAGAACCTGATGCGCGAGGAGCAGCGCACCGAAGCGGAACAGAAGCTCCAGAAGCTGGCGCGCGACGTCGTCGCCATCACCGGCACGCTGCCCGTTCTCTACATCCGCGAGGGCGACCGCCGCGACGAGCTGCTGGCCCTGATGCAGGAGGAGCCGGGCATCTCCATCCTGGTGCTGGGCGCCGGTGTCGGTCCGGAAGGGCCGGGTCCGCTGATCTCCTACTTCACCAGCCGCGGCATCGCCCGGCTGGGCATCCCCCTGACCGTCGTCCCCGGTGGCCTGTCGGACGCCCAGCTCGACGCCATCACCTGACCGGACCCCGGAACAGCCGTCAGCGGCTGCCGTACAGGGCCCGCAGGCTGCGCAGGTCGATGTCGCTGCGGTCGTCGGTGAGGACCGGGTGGCCGGCCGGGTCGGCGGCGTCGAGGGTGTCGGCGAGGCGGCGCGCGGCGTACAGGGCCGCCGGCGGCGCGGCCTCCAGGCGTACACGTACGGCGGCCGGCGTACGGTCGTCCTTGGTCGCGATCACCAGATGGTTGCCGCGCCCCGCATCGGCGGTGAAGACGGCGGGAAACACCGCCGCCATGGTGGCGGCCAGCGGCCCCACCAGCGCGTCGCGGTCGGCCGGCGCGGCCACGTTCATCATCACCACCCCGCCGGGGGCGAGCCGCCGCTCCACCGCCGCGAAGAACTCCCGCGTCGCCGTGAAGAAGGGGATGATGGCGGTGGCGTACAGGTCGACGATGATCACGTCGTACAGGGCGGACGAGCGGTCCACGTAACGCCGGGCATCGCCCACCACCACCTCCACCCCGTCCAGGGCGAAATGGTCGCGCGCCACCTCGACCACCGCGGGGTCCAGTTCCACCCCCACCACCGCGGCGTCCGGCCAGGCGGCGGCGATCTGCGTGGCGGCCACCCCGCCGGCCAGGCCGAGCACCAGGACACGGCGCCCGTCGGCCAGCGCCGGACCGGCGGTGAACAGGTCGTAATAGCTGCCGGTGGGGCCGCCGTCGCGGCGCAGGCGCGACTGCACGGCCCACAGCACGTTGAGGTGCAGGCGCACCTCGTCGGCGTCCTCGCGCACATAGATCGTGTTGTGGGGGGTTTCCCGGTAGACGGCGACGTCACGGCCCCGGGCGGGCTCGGCGATCCACGCCGCGGCGGCCACGACCGCCACCGCCGCTCCCGCCCGCAGGCCGCCGGGCACGGCGGCGCAGCCCAGCGCCAGCACCGCGGCGGCGACCGCATAGCCGGCCGACACGCCGATGGCGGGGATGGCGTAGAACGCGGCGAAGAAGGTGCCGCCGATGCTGCCCAGCGTGCTGACGGCGTAGATCCGGCCGGCCCGCGCCGCGACACCGCCGGTTCCCGACAGGCCGGCGCCGATGGGCGACACGGTGGCCAGCGCGAAGGAGGGGAGTCCCAGCAGCAGGACCGCACCGACCACCGACCCCGCCTCCGGCCCCATGCCGGCCGACGTTCCCGTCAGCAGCGCCGGGCCGACCCGGGGCGTGGCGGCGGCCCAGACGGCGCTGGCCGCCAGAGCGGCGCGCAGGAAGGGCACCGCCGCCGCGGTGTCGCCCACCGCCCCGCCCTTCCAGTAGCCGGCGGCCATGAAGGCGAGCACCACCCCGATGATCGCGCCCCATTGGTAGACCGAGTAGCCGTAGAGGGGCGCCATCAGCCGGCCGCCCAGGATCTCCAGCATCATCAGCCCCCAGCCGGCGCAGAAGGCCGCCAGGGGAAGGCCGAAGCGGGTGCGTGCGCTCACGGCACCGGCTCCGCGGCGAGGCCGTAGACCTCCACCGGTTCGGCCAGGCCGCGCACGGGGTGCCAGCCCAGCGACCGCAGACGGTCGTCGCAGCCGGCGGCGACGGCGGCGGACGCGAGCAGCGGCCGGTCCAGGCGCTTGCACAGGCTTTCGATCCGGCTGACCAGGTTGACCGCCGGGCCGATGACGGTGAAGTCCAGCCGGTTCGGCGACCCGATGTTGCCGTACATCACGTCTCCCAGGTGCAGGGCAATGCCGCAGCGCAGCGTCGGCTGGCCCCAGGCGGCGCGCTCGGCGTTGAGACGCCGCATGCCCTCCAGCGCCGCCTCGGCGGCGTCCAGCGCCCGCCCGCACGCCAGCCGGTCGGCGTCCGCCCCGGCTGCGCCGTCGGGCAGCGGGAAGACCGCCAGCAGCGCGTCGCCGATGAACTTCAGGATCTCGCCGTCGCTGTCCTCCACCGCCCCGCCCATCACCTCGAAATAGCCGTTCAGCAGGGCGATCAGCTCCTCGCGCGGCAGCCGGTCGGCCAGCGCCGTGAACCCGCGCAGATCGCACTGCCACAGCACGGCGCGCAGGGCCGCCCCGGTGCCGCGGCGGATGTCCCCCGACAGGATGCGCGCCCCGGTGCGCCGCCCGACGTAGGTGTCGAGCACGGTGGTGGACAGGCGGTGCAGCGCCTTCAGTTCCAGCACCGCCGCGAAGGCCGGCAGCATGCCGTCGATCAACTCCAGGTCGGCGGTGGAGAAACCGCCCGGCCGGCCGGTGGCGAAGGTCGCGACGTTGAGCCGCCCGTCGGAGAAGCGCATGGCCATCGCCGCGTAATCGGTCAGGCCCTGATCCCTGAGTTCCCCCAGCACCGGATAGGGCCAGGGCGGGGTCAGCCGTTCCAGCCGGAAGCGCATCGCCTCGGCGCCCTGGTCCATGATGGCGGCGACGGGGCTGGCGAGGTAGTCGGCGGAGGTTTCCACGCCGTGTGCCCGCTCGATCGCCTCCACCGCGCCGGTGCCGCGCCAGTAATAGCTCATGGCGCGGATCTGCGGGTGCAACAGGTTCAGCGACAGAGAACAGCGCCCCAGCGGCACGCCGGCATCGTTGAGCCGCCGGCAGAGCGCGTCGAGGAACGCCGGAATGTCCGCGTGCCCGCGCCCTTCGGTCAGCAACCAGTGGACGATCGCCGGGCCCTTGCCGTCGCACGCCGCCGCCGTGGTGCCCGCCCCGAAGGCGTCCGGATCCACCGGCCCCATATGTGACGACACTGCCCCCATGGATCCCACGCTTGATCTTCCCCTCGATTCTGCCCAAGTTTCCGGAGCGCCGCCAGTGATCTTCGGCGCCTTGCGATAAGGACCCAAGGCCATGTTCATTCAGACCGAGCAGACCCCCAATCCGGCCACCCTCAAGTTCCTGCCGGGGCGTGAGGTGCTCGGACACGGCACCGCCGATTTCCCCGCGGCCGCGGCCGCAACGGGCCGCTCGCCTCTGGCCGAACGGCTGTTCGGGATCGAGGGGGTGGAGGGCGTCTTCCTGGGCGCCGACTTCATCACCATCACCAAGGGCGAGGGGCGCGACTGGTACCTGCTGAAGCCGTCGATCCTCGGCGTCATCATGGAGCACTTCACCGCCGGCCGTCCCGTCCTGACGGGCGAGGCGGATGACGCCGGCGCCGACGAGGAGGATGACGAGATCGTCGCCCAGATCAAGGAGCTGCTGGACACCCGGGTGCGCCCGGCGGTGGCCCAGGACGGCGGCGACATCACCTTCCACGGCTTCGAGCGCGGCATCGTCTACCTGAACATGAAGGGAAGCTGCGCCGGCTGCCCCAGCTCGACCGCGACGCTGAAGGTCGGGATCGAGAACATGCTGCGCCACTACATCCCCGAAGTGCAGGAGGTCCGCGCCGTCCGCTGACGGCGCGGAATGCAAGGACCGGCCGTCCGCTGACGGCCGCGACGGTCAGGGGTTGGCCGGCTGCCCGGTCTCCGGATCGGCCTCCGGATCGGGGTCCGGCGGCTCGGGCACCACGAACTGCATGCCGAACCAGCGCCAGCGTCCGTCGGCGGTGGGCAGAGTGCAGTTCAGGCGGGCACGGCCGGGTGCGAACGGTTCGGCCACACGCACCTCGATGCGGTCGTCGGCGACGCGCTCCAGCGTCGCCCGCCCCTGGCCCGACGCGAAGCAGGCGAGTTGCGACAGGTCGCCCACGTCGGCGGCCACGGTGAACCCCGGCAGCGGCGGGTTGACGGTCAGCACCGGATCCTCCGGCGTCATGTCCATCACCGGCAGGGGCAGGGCGTTGGCAGCCAGGCGGAACCGCTCGACGCTGCCGAACGCCTCGGTCATCACGAAGCGGGGAAGGGCCTGCCGGTCGGCACCGCCGTACACCACGCCGGATTGCAGGCCGAAGGCGGCGGCCACCTCCAGCTCCTCCGCCACCAGCGCCCGGACCGCCGTGGAATATTCCCCCTGCGGATAGGCGAACAGGGTCGGCCGCACGCCCAGTTCGGCGCGCAGGCGCCCGGCCATGCGGCGCAACTCGGCGCGCACCTGGTCGGCGGGGCGGTCGACCAGCGGCATCGCCGTGGCCCCCAGGGCGCCGATGGTGACGCCCGGCTGCCCGGCCAGCCGGCGCAGCTCATCCCAGGTCATGTGGGTGGCGGCGCGGCGGTCGACGGGGTCGGTGGCGACGAACAGGGTGAAGGGCAGGCCGGCCTGGCGCAGCCGCGGCCATGCCTCGGTCAGGAACGAGCGGCTGGCGTCGTCGATGGTGATGGCCACGGCACGGTCCGGCAGCGGCCGGCCGGCGCGCAGCGCCTCGACGATGGCCGGCAGCGGCAGCACCGTATAGTCGTCCGAGGTCAACTCGTCCAGGTGCGCCTCGAACTGGTCGAGGCGGATGCTGCTGGCCGGCGTCGGGTCCTCGCCGAAGCGGTTGTAGGCGAACACGACCGCAGCGTCCGGATCCGCCGCGCGCGGCGCAACGGGCGCGGCGAGCACGGCCCAGGCGGATGCGAGCAGCAGGAGAGCGGTGCTACGGAACGGCATCTGGACAGACGACTCCGGTGGCCGGCGCGCAGCACCGGCCTTCTCGCCCGGATGTCGCACGACCCGCGGGTGGCGAACAAGCGACGAACCGTAACGCCGACGCTTCCGTTCCGCTCCGGTGCGAATCGGCAACAGTCAGGTGTGTCCCGGAGGTGACGCTTGCCGTCACCCCCTCATCCGGGGCCCATCATCCGCGACCCGGCCGCCCCGTCGGTCAACAGCGGGTAGCGCCCGGCGTCGGGAAGCTGATAGTGCCACCACTCGTAAGGATAGTGCTGCCAGCCCGCGGCGGTCATGACGCCCAGCAGCAGGGCCCGGTTGCGCCGGGCCGCGGGGTCCAGGTCGGTGCGGCCGTGGTGGGACCGCTCGGTCATCGCGTCGAAGGCGGTGCCCATGTCCAGCGGCCGGCCGGCGGCGTCGGCCAGCGTCAGGTCGACGGCGACGGCGCGGGTGTGGACCGAGCCGACGCGGGGATCCGCGACGTACATCGGGTCGGGGAAGGCATGCCACAGCGTCCATTGCGCCTCGACCGGGCGGAAGGCATCGTACACCCGCAGCCGCAGGCCCAGCCCGCGCGCCAGAGCGGCGGCGCGGGCCAGGCAGGCGGCGGCATCGGGGTGCAGCAGGCAGACGGGGCGGCGGTAGACCGGCCGCCCGGTCAGGTTGGCGGTGCCGGCGTAGACAAGGTCGATGTCCACGTCGAAGGCCGGAGGTGCGATTTCGGTCAGCATGGTCCGGGATGCGGCGGCGTGATGGACAGACGGACCGTCCCTACCATGGGGGCGGTGCGAACGGAAGGCGGGGACGATGAGGATACTGGGTCTCGACACGGCGACGTCCGGCTGCTCGGCGGCCCTGTGGGATGACGGCCGCGTCACGGCGCGGCGCGCCGACCCGAAGGCGCGCGGCCAGGCCGAGGCCCTGGTGCCCATGGTGCAGGCCGTGCTGGACGACGCCGGCGCCGGCTTCGACGGGCTGGACCGCATCGCCGTGACCGTCGGGCCCGGCGCCTTCACCGGGCTGCGCATCGCGCTGGCCGCGGCGCGTGGCTTCGCGCTGGCCGCCGGCGTGCCCGTCGTCGGCATCACCACCTTCGAGGCGGTGGCCCGCGGCGTCCCCGCGGCCGAGCGTGCCGGCCGCTTCCTGCTGGTGGCCGTCGACTCCCGCCGCACCGAGCCGTTTCTTCAACTGTTCGACGCCGACCTGTGTCCGGTGGGGGAGCCGGTGGCACCCGACCCGGCGGCGGTGCCCGCCTGGCTGGCCGCCGGGCCGGCCTCCGGGCAGCCGCTGACGGTGGCCGGCGATGGCGCGCCGGCCCTGGCAGGGCTCCCGGCCGACCGCCCCGACACCCGTTTCGCCACCGGACCGGGCCTCCCCGACGCGACCTTTGTCGCCATGCGGGCGGCGGAACTGGTGGCGGAGGGTGCGGAGGGTCTGCCGCCGCGGCCGCTCTACCTGCGGGCACCCGACGTTACCCTGCCCAAGGCACGGTCCGCGGCGGGATCATGAGCGATCCCGTCGCCCTGCGTCCGGCCGGACCGTTCGACGCCGCGGTCGTCGCGGCGCTCCAGCACGTCTGTTTTCCCGAGGAACCCTGGTCGGCGGGGTTCATCGCCACCCTGCTGGGCCAGCCCGGCACCTTCGGCCGGCTGGCCGTGGCGGACACCGGTGGCGATCCGCGGCCGGCCGGCTTCGTGCTGGCCCGCGTTGCCGGAGAGGATGGCGAGATCCTGGCCATCGGGGTTCCCCCCGGCACCCGGCGCGCCGGGGTCGGACGCCGGCTGATCGGCGAAGCATTGCTCGAAATGCAACGGCTCGGCGCGACCGCGGTTTTCCTGGAAGTGGCGGAAGACAACATGCCGGCGCGCGCGCTTTACAAGGCCGCGGGCTTCGTCGCGGTCGGGCGCCGGCCCGGATACTACAAGCGCCCGAACGGCCGGGTCACCGCGCTGGTGCTGCGCCACCCGCCTCCGCCCGTCCCTTAAGCCTTGCGCACCCACAGGCGGTGGATGCCGCCGGGGTCGCCGGCGTCCTCCGCCTCCACCGCCAGCACAGCATGGCCGAGTTCGGCCAAGGAGCGGGGCACGTTCTCCAAGGGCTCGCCCGCCCGCAGGCGCACTTCCAGGATCTGGCCGGCCGCCATGCGCTCGACCATCAACTTCGTTTTGACGAAGGTCAACGGGCACACCTGCCCGGTGATGTCCAGAAAAAAGTCCGCGGTCCTTTCTTCGTACACAAGGTCCTCTTCGGCGAAAAGATTGGATATTGCAACCGGCCGCGAAGCACTTTATATGGTGTTCGAACGCCAAGCCGTGGAGCAATCATACATGAGCAGTGGGTCCCCTTCCACCGAGCTGTTGTCTCTGACGACGGAGATCGTTGCGGCGCACGTCTCCAACAATACAGTGGCTCCGGGCGATCTTCCGACCCTGATCGAACAGGTGTACAGGTCGCTCGCCAGCGTCGGTGCCGAGCCCGCTCCGGCTGAGGAACGGCCCCAGCCGGCGGTGCCGATCAAGAAGTCGGTGACGCCCGATTACATCGTCTGCCTGGAGGACGGCAAAAAGCTGAAGATGCTGAAGCGCCACCTCAAGACGGCGTACAACATGACGCCCGAAGAGTACCGGGAGCGCTGGAGCCTGCCGGCCGACTACCCGATGGTGGCGCCCAACTACGCGCGCCAGCGCAGCTCGCTGGCCAAGCAGATCGGGCTGGGCACACGGGCGCGCCGCGGCGCGGCCTGACATCGCGGCCGCGGGTCCCACCGTCCCCCGGGGCGTGCCGATGACGCACCCGCGGGGACGCGGCCCGTGCCAAACGTCCGGCCGGATTGTGACGTTCCGATGAACCGCGAACCGGCGGTTGACGGGCATCCGGCGCTTCGTGGTATCCCTGTCGTCCTGGATCCCCCGGCCCTGTCGCGGGCGGGTCGGTCCGCCCCAGTCGCGACCAGAATGATCCGGAGCATGTCGGACACCATCATGGACCAGGACAGCGCGGGCGATGTTCGCATGGGCACCCTGGAGGTGCGCCTGGCGCAGTCGTCGGCCGAGGTGGACAGCGCCCAGGCCCTGCGTTACCGCGTGTTCTACGAGGAGATGACCGCCAACCCGTCGCCGGAGATGGCGGCGCAGCGGCGCGATTTCGATGCGTTCGACGCGCACTGCGACCACCTGCTGGTGATCGATCACGCCCGCGGCTCCGGGCCGGAGGCGGTGGTCGGCACCTACCGGCTGATCCGCCGGCCGATGGCCGAGCGGGCGGGGCGTTTCTACTCCAGCAGCGAGTACGACATCACCCCCCTGGTGTCGCTGCCGGGCGAGGTGCTGGAACTGGGACGGTCCTGCGTCGACGCCGCCTACCGCACGCGCGGCTCCATGCAGTTGCTGTGGCGGGGCATCGCCGCCTATGTCTTCCACCACCGGATCGAACTGATGTTCGGCTGCGCCAGCCTGCCCGGCAACGACGTGCAGGCGCTGGCGCAGCCGCTGTCCTATCTCTACCACCACCATCTGGCCCCGCCGGCTCTGCGCCCCGTCGCCCTTCCCGGGCTGCGCGTCGACATGCGCCTGATGGAGCCCGACGCCATCGACGCCAAGCGGGCGCTCAACGACCTGCCGCCGCTGATCAAGGGCTATCTGCGCCTGGGCGGCTTCGTCGGCGACGGCGCCGTCATCGACCCGCAGTTCAACACCACCGACGTCTGCGTCGTGGTGAAGACCGACCAGGTGACGGACAAGTATTTCAAGCACTACGAACGGCGCAGCCGCGACGGCAGCGGTGCCTGATACGGGCGGCGAAGGAATGCGCAGCATGGGTTCGCCGATCGTCGGCTTCGTGCGGCTGGCCGTGTACGTGGCCTGGACGCTGCTGCTGATCCCCGTGCAGGCGGTGGCGGTGGCGTTGCGCCTGCCGCTGCGCCACAGTCTGCCGGTGTTCTACCACGCGTCCTGCTGGCGCATCATCGGCTTCGACGTGGTGGTGCGCGGCACGCGGGCGACGGACCGGCCGGTGCTGTTCGTCTCCAACCACTCCTCGTACCTGGACATCACCATCCTGGGCGGCCTGATCCCCGGCTCCTTCGTCGCCAAGACGGAGGTGGCGGGCTGGCCCTTCTTCGGCCTGCTTGCCAAGCTGCAGCGGACGGTGTTCGTGGAACGCCGCAACCGCGCCACCGCCGGACGCCAGCGCGACGACATGCGCTCGCGCCTGGAGGCGGGCGACAACCTGATCCTGTTCCCCGAGGGCACCTCGTCGGATGGCAACCGCACCCTGCCGTTCAAGACCGCCCTGTTCGCCGTGGCGTCGACCCGCATCGACGGCCGCCCGCTGACGATCCAGCCGGTCAGCGTGACCGCCACCCGCCTGGACGGCATCCCTATGGGGCTGGCTTTCCGCCCCGTCTACGCCTGGTACGGCGACATGGACCTGGCCCCCCATCTCTGGCAGGCGTTCATGCTGGGCCGCATCACCGTGGAGGTGGAGTTCCATCCGCCCGTCACCGTGGATGCCTTTCCCGGACGCAAGGCACTGGCCGAGCATTGCGAGCGGGCGGTGGCCGCCGGCGTCGCCCGCGCCGTCTCCGGCCGCCACCCGGCGCCGACGCGCGCCGCCGAACCGCACGCCGCCGACGCGGTCGAGGCGACGGCGACCTGACGAAAGGGAGCAGGGCTCAACGCCCCGCCCGCATCCTGCGCGAAAGGCGATGAGGCGTGCGATGCGATTGACTGTTCACCGGGGCCTTGCGATACCATATCCCCCGGCACAGTCATCGGCCGGTTCACCGGCAGGGCGCGCCGGGCCCCGGGAAGGGGCCGGCGTGCCCGCTTCTATTGGCGCGGAAGGTAAAGGGGTTGAGTAAAAAGCTCTTCATCAAGACCTGGGGCTGCCAGATGAACGTCTACGACTCCGCCCGGATGGCGGATGTCCTGGCTCCCCTGGGTTTCCGTCCGGTCGGCGAACCGGACGGCGCCGATATGGTGATCCTCAACACCTGCCACATCCGCGAGAAGGCGTCCGAGAAGGTGTTCTCGGAACTGGGCCGGCTGCGCGCCCTGAAGGACCGCAAGGAGACGGTGGAGGGCGGGCGCATGATCCTGGCCGTCGCCGGCTGCGTCGCCCAGGCGGAGGGCGAGGAGATCGTCGCCCGCGCCCCCTATGTGGACATCGTCTTCGGCCCGCAGACCTACCACACCCTGCCGGAGATGGTGGCGCGCGCCCACCGCGCCGCCGGCGCGGTGCTGAACACCGATTTCCCGGCGGAATCCAAGTTCGACTTCCTGCCCGACGAGGCGGCGGCCCCGGGGGTCACCGCCTTCCTGGCGGTGCAGGAGGGCTGCGACAAGTTCTGCACCTTCTGCGTCGTCCCCTACACCCGCGGGGCGGAGTTCTCGCGCCCGGCCGCGCAGGTGCTGGCGGAGGCGCGCCGGCTGGTGGCCGCCGGCACGCGGGAGATCAACCTGCTGGGCCAGAACGTCAACGCCTGGCACGGCGCCGGGCCGGACGGCGGGGCCTGGACGCTGGGCCGGCTGATCCGCGCCCTGGCGGAGATCGAGGGGCTGGAGCGCATCCGCTACACCACCTCGCACCCCCGCGACATGGACGACGACCTGATCCGCGCCCACGGGGAGGTGCCGCAGCTCATGCCCTATCTGCACCTGCCGGTGCAGGCGGGCTCCGACCGGGTGCTGGCGGCGATGAACCGCAAGCACACCGGCGACGACTACCGCCGGCTGGTCGACCGGCTGCGCGCGGCGCGCCCCGACCTCGCCCTGTCCGGCGACTTCATCGTCGGCTTCCCCGGCGAGACCGACGCCGACTTCGCCGCGACGCTGCGCCTCGTGCACGAGGTCGGCTACGCCCAGGCCTATTCGTTCAAGTACAGCCCGCGCCCCGGCACCCCGGCCGCCACCGACGCGGTGCAGGTCCCCGAAGGGGTGAAGGGGGAGCGGCTGGCCGCCCTCCAGCAGCTTCTCGACGCCCAGCAGCAGGCGTTCAACCGGGGCTTCGTCGGCCGCACGGTGCCGGTGCTGTTCGACCGGCCGGGCAAGCGGCCGGGCCAGCTCCTGGGGCGCAGCCCCTACATGCAGGCGGTCCATGCCGACGCCGGGGACCGGCTGCTCGGCGCCATCGTCGACGTGGCGGTGGACGCCGCCCATCCCAACAGCCTGGCCGGACGGGTCGCCACGGGGGTCTACGCCTCCGGCACCGGCGGCAGCGCCGCAGTGACCATGGAGATGCCGGCTTGACCGATCTGCCGGACCAGCGCATCGACCTCCGCTTCGACGACAACCGGCTCGTCCCGTTGCTCTATGGCGAGCACGACCGGAATCTGGCGCGCATCGAGACGCAGCTCGGCGTGTCGCTGATCTCGCGCGGCAACGCCCTGACCGTCGCCGGTCCGGCCGGGGCGGCGGATGCCGCCCGTTGCGCGCTGGAGGCGCTCTACGCCCGCCTGCAAGGCAACCTGCCGGTCGGCGCCGGCGAGGTGGATGCGGCCATCCGCATGGCCACCGCCGCCCCGGACCCGCTGGCCCGCGACCAGGGCCTGGCGTCCATCAGCCGCCCCGACTTCACCGTGCGCACCCGGCGCAAGGGGGCGATCACCCCGCGCTCGCCGGTCCAGGCCACCTATCTTCAGGCGCTGGCGGAGAGCGAGCTGGTGTTCGGCCTGGGGCCGGCGGGTACCGGCAAGACCTATCTGGCGGTGGCGCAGGCGGTGGCCATGCTGACCACCGGGCAGGTCGACCGCATCGTGCTGTCGCGCCCGGCGGTCGAGGCGGGGGAGCGGCTGGGCTTCCTGCCCGGCGACCTGCGCGACAAGGTGGATCCTTACCTGCGCCCGCTCTACGACGCGCTGCACGACATGCTGCCGGCCGAACAGGTGCAGAAGCGCCTGGCGTCGGGCGAGATCGAGGTGGCGCCGCTGGCCTTCATGCGCGGCCGCACCCTGGCCGACGCCTTCGTCATCCTGGACGAGGCGCAGAACACCACGCCCATGCAGATGAAGATGTTCCTCACCCGCCTGGGCGAGGGCGGCCGCATGGCGGTGACCGGCGACGTGACGCAGATCGACCTGCCGTCGGGCGTGCGCTCCGGCCTGAAGGACGCCATCGACATCCTGGGCGGCAACCCCGGCATGCAGCCGGTGGAGGGGGTGCGCTTCGTGCGCTTCACCGACGCCGATGTGGTGCGCCATCCGCTGGTCAGCCGCATCATCCGGGCCTACGACGCCCATGAGACGGGACGCGGCGGTGCGAAGCCCGCCGACCGCGGGGGCACGCCGTGACCGTGCCCGCACCGCTCGCCGTGGAGGTGATCGTCACCCGCGAGGCCGAGGGCTGGGCCGGGGACGCCGAATGGCTGGCCGAGCGGGCCGCACTGGCCGCACTGGCCGGGGCGCAATACGACGACGGCCCGGCCGAGCTGTCGGTGGTGCTGGCCGACGACGCGCTGGTCCACCGCCTGAACCGGGAGTACCGGGGCAAGGACAAGCCGACCAACGTGCTGTCCTTCGCCCTGACCGAGGCCGAAGGGCCCGACCCCGATCCGGCGGCGCCGACGCTGCTGGGGGACGTGGTGCTGGCCCGCGAGACGGTCGAGCGCGAGGCCGCCGCGCAGGGCAAGTCCGCCGCCGATCACCTGGTCCACCTCGTGGTGCACGGCACGCTGCACCTGCTGGGCTACGACCACGAGGAGGACGCGCAGGCCGAGGCGATGGAACGCCTGGAGGTGACGGTGCTGGCCGGCCTCGGCATCGCCGACCCCTACGCAAGCGATTCCCCGGACGGTTCGACCGATCCGCCGAATTCCCCGCAACCGCACACACCAGGACGATGAGCGAGACCTCCGACAGTCGAATGCCCCGTGACGACGGGGCGGAAGACCAAAGCACGCTGGGCCATCTTTTCCGGGGATGGCTGCGCTCCGTGATCCGGGGCCGTGGCGATACGACGCTCCGCGACACCATCGAGGAGCTGATCGAGGAGGAGGATGAGACCGAAGGGTCCATGGCCGCGAGCGAGCGCGCTCTGCTGGCCAACATCCTGAAACTGCGCGACCGCACGGTGGTCGACGTCATGGTTCCCCGGGCCGACATCATCGCCGTCGACGTCGACACCGACATCCCCACCCTGATCCGGCGCATGTCGGAGGAACAGCATTCCCGCATGCCCGTCTACCGCGAGACGCTGGACGAGGTGGTGGGCATGATCCACATCAAGGATGTGGTCACCTGCATCGCCGGCGACCGCGGCTGCGCGCTGCGCGACCTGGTGCGCGACGTGCTGATCGTCGCCCCCTCCATGCCCGTGGTCGACCTGCTGGTGCAGATGCGCCAGGCGCGCCAGCACATGGCGCTGGTGGTGGACGAGTTCGGCGGCATCGACGGGCTGGTCACCATCGAGGACCTGGTGGAGGAGATCGTCGGCGAAATCGAGGACGAGCACGACGAGGCGACGCAGCCGCGCCTGGTGGAGCGCCCCGACGGTTCGCTGATGGCCGACGCCCGCCTTTCCATCGAGGATTTCGAGGAACGGGTGGGCCCCGTGCTGACGGAGGAGGAGCGCGAGGACATCGACACGCTGGGCGGCCTGGTGGTGTCGCTGGCCGGCCGGGTGCCGGCGCGGGGCGAGCTGCTGAAGCACCCCTCCGGCCTGGAGTTCGAGATCGTCGACGCCGACCCCCGCCGCATCAAGCGCCTGCGCGTGCGCAACGTGCCGGTGGAGGCCAGGCTGCTGGCCGCCACGGGGTGACGGGCCGGCTTCCCCTTCCCCTCGCGCGGGGAAGGGGCGCCCCCTTGACGAACCCCGCGGCGGGGCCGTAAAACACGCGCCACGTGGTGATTTGACCGACCGGCTTGCGGACCACGCTAAAGAAACCGCTAAAGAGGTCCTGGCCGTCCCGCGCCTCGACCCCCGGTCTTTCGGCGCCAGGAGATTCCGCGGCCATGAGCACGTCCGACACCCCCGCCCACCGCATCCCCGACGTTTCCGACCTGCGGCCGCGCTCGCAGCTCGTGCACGGCGGCATCCGCCGCTCCTCCTTCGACGAGACGGCGGAGGCGCTGTACCTCACCTCCGGCTTCGTCTACGGGGCGGCGGAGGAGGCGGAGGAGGCGTTCCGGACGGACGGGCTGCGCCATGTCTATTCGCGCTTCCGCAACCCCACCGCGGCCATGTTCGAGGACCGGCTGGCCTCCTACGAAGGGGCGGCCTGGGCCTACGCCACCACCACCGGCATGGCGGCGGTGTTCGCGGCGCTGATGTGCCACCTCAAGGCCGGCGACCGCATCGTGGCACCGTGGGGAATGTTCGGGTCCTGCCTGCACATCATCAAGACCATCGCCCCGCGCTACGGCGTCACGCCCGTGCTGGTGGACGGGCCGGACCTCGAACAATGGCGCGCCGCCCTGGCCGAACCGACGGCCATGGTGTTCCTGGAGACGCCGTCCAACCCGACGCTGGAGCTGGTGGACCTGAAGGCGGTGTGCGATCTGGCCCACGCCGCCGGCGCCCTGGTGGTGGTGGACAACGCCTTCGCCACGCCGGTGCTGCAACGCCCCTTCGAGTCCGGCGCCGACGTGGTGGTCTATTCCGCCACCAAGCACATCGACGGCCAGGGCCGCTGTCTGGGCGGCATGATCCTCGCCGCCGACGCCCGCTACGGGGCGGAGGTGATCCACCCCTTCGTGCGCAACACCGGCCCCACGATCAGCCCGTTCAACGCCTGGGTGCTGCTGAAGGGGCTGGAGACGCTGGAGCTGCGGGTGCGCGCCCAGACCGAGGCGGCGACCGCCGTCGCCCGCTTCCTGGATGGCCACCCCGGGATCGCCCGGACCGTCTACCCGATGCTGGACAGCCACCCCCAGCGCGCCCTGGCGGAGCGCCAGATGGCCGGCGGCGGCACCATGGTCAGCTTCGAGGTCGCGGGCGGCAAGGCCGAGGCGTTCCGGTTGATGAACGCATTGCGGATGGTGCTGATCTCCAACAACCTGGGCGACGCCAAGTCGCTGATCACCCACCCCGCCACCAGCACCCACGCCCGTCTGACCGACGAGGACAAGGTCCGGGCGGGCATCCGCCCCGGCCTGATCCGCCTGTCGGTGGGGCTGGAGGATCCCCTGGACATCATCGACGACCTGGACCGGGCGCTGAAGGGGATGTGATGCAGGCCAACGGGGTGAACGGCCGGCAAGTTGAACACGGATTGCGCGGATTTGGACACGGATGACACGGATTGATCCCCCGCCCGGCAAACGGACACGTCAGGGGGAAACCGGGCATGGCATCCGCGCAATCCCTTCAAATCTGCGCCATCCGTGGAGATCTTGTTCCCGTGGACCGCACGTCCGGTGCCGTCGGTATGATCAAAAGGTGGTCGCAGGGAAGGATGCTTCCATAGACGATCTCAACGCCCTCCGATCCCCTGCATCCAGTTCCCCGGGGATGTAACGGGGTCGGAGTTGCTGTTGCATCCCCTGCCCTTTTGGTCTATGCCGCCGCCTTCCGGACGGCGTGCATGGCTCGTGCGCCGGAACGCCGGGGTGCCGCGCGGCGTTGGCGTCGGGCATGGTGCAGCAGGAGAACAGGCATGGCGGGTTCGGGTATCGGGTTCGGATCATTCCCGGTGGCGGCGATGATGGACGGGCTGATGCGCACGGCGACGATCCAGGGCGAGCTGGGGGTGGCCGCGGCGCGGACCATCGGCTATCGCACCGCCATGATGGCCGGCGCCTTCCAGGACCCGCGGGCGCTGACAGATCCGGAGTTCGTGCGCATGGGCGCGGAGAAGGTCGAGGCGGCGGCGGAATCCGCCACCGCCCTGGTGGCCGGCTTCGCCGACATGCAGGAAGCCTGGATGTCGCTGCTGACCGGCCCGGTGCAGGCGGCCGCCCTGGCCTTCGGCGGGATCGGCACCTGCCGCACGCCGATGGACCTGATCGATATCCAGCGCCGCTGCGTTCAGGACAGCGTCACCGCGGGCATGGCGGCGGGCATGCGCTTTGCGGAATCGGCGGCCGCACTGGGCGGTGCCGCCCTCGGCCCGCTGCACCGCAAGGCCAGCGCCAACGCCCGCCGCCTGGAGCGGCGCCAGCATCGCCTGTGGGGCACCCTGCCCGGCCTGACCTGACGGCTCCCTCTCAGCCGGGGCCGGTGGTGGTGGCCGTCGGCTCCTCCACCTCCACGCGGTTGCGGCCGCCGCGCTTGGCGCGGTAGAGCGCCGCGTCGGCGCGGGCCAGCAGGGTTTCGACGCTGCGGTCGTCCGGGTGCAGGACGCCGACGCCGATGCTGACCGTGAAGTGCAGCGGCCCGCCGGCGGGCAGCACCACGCCGGTGATCGCCATGGCGCCGCGCACGCGATTGGCCACCAGCACCGCCCCGGCCCGGTTGGTTTCGGGAAGCAGGGCGGCGAATTCCTCGCCGCCCAGGCGGCCCAGCAGGTCGCTCTGGCGGACCATCGCCCGGCAGGTCCTGACGCAGGTGCGGATCGCCTCGTCCCCCACGGCGTGGCCGTGGGTGTCGTTGATCGCCTTGAAGTGGTCGATGTCCAGCATGATCAGCGACAGGTCGCGGCCGTGGCGGCGCGCCCGCTGCAACTCCTCCGTCCCGCGTTCCAGGAAATGGCGGCGGTTCAGGGCGCCGGTCAGGCCGTCGGTGGTGGCCAGCCGCTCCAGCTCGCGCTGCATGCGCACCACGCGCGACGCCGCCAGCAGGCGCGCCTGCAGCCAGGACTCGTCCAGCGGCTTGCGCAGCAGCTCGTCGGCGCCGTTCTCGATGATCTCGGCGAACTGGCCGGTGATGCTGCCCGGCACCATCAGCATCAGATAAACGTGGTGGGTGCCCGCCTGGCCGCAGCGCAGGTGCCAGCACACCTCCTGCCCTTCCATGGCGCCGGCCTTGAAATCCACGAGGACGACGTCGAACCGCTCCTCCCGGCAGCGGGCGAGGGCTTCGCTGCCTTCGGCGATGCCGACGACCTCATGCCCCAGCTTGGCCAACTGGTCGCACAGGACCCGGCGGCTGATCCGGGAATCGTCGACCACGAGAATGCGCATGCCACGCCTTCCGTCGCTTGTTCGGCCCGTCGCCTGTTCGGCCCGGCGTTGCGGCGGCGCATCCTACAGCGGCCTTCCGGCCGATGCCAGCGTCAGGCGACACCTGTCGCGAGAACGTCATTGACCCGCCGCACCAGGGCGTCGGGGGTGAAGGGCTTGGGCAGCACATGCTCGCCCGTCACGGTTTCGCCCCCCGGCACGATGCCGGCGTAGCCGGTGACGTAGACGACCGGCAGCCCCGGCCGGCGCCGCCGCGCCCGTTCGGCCAGATGGCGGCCGCTGCCGTCGGGAAGGCCGATGTCGCTGACCAGAAGGTCGATGGCGCCGTCCGCCTCCACCACCGCCAGCGCGGCGGCCGCGTCCGCCGCCTCCACCACCTCGAACCCGGCGCCGCGCAACGCCTCGGCCGAGACGTCACGGACGATGGCCTCATCCTCCACCAGCAGGATGCGCGCCGGGGAACCGCCGGGCGGCCGGGCGAGGGGGATGGCCGCAGGGACGGGACGGGCCGGCGCGGGGTCGGGTTCGGAGATCGGAACGGGGCCGTGATGGCGCGGCAGATAGAGTTCCACCGTCGTCCCCTCCCCCGGTGCCGAGCGGATGCGGGCGCCGCCGCCGCTCTGGCGGACGATGCCGTAGACCTGGCTGAGGCCCAGCCCGGTGCCGATGCCCACGGGCTTGGTCGTGAAGAACGGGTCAAAGGCGCGCGCCCGCACTTCCGCCGGCATGCCGGTGCCGGTGTCGGCAACGGCGAGCATCACGTAGTCGCCCGGCGTCAGGTCCCCGGCGTCGGCATCGGCGCCGTCGAGGCTGACGTTGGCGAGGCGCACCGTCAGCGTGCCGCCGTCGGGCATGGCGTCGCGCGCGTTGATGACCAGGTTGAGCAGCGCCGATTCCGTCGCCAGCGGGTCGCACAGGGCCGGCCACAGGTCTTCGGGACAGGCGATGGTCAGCCGCACCCGTTCACCGGCGGAGCGCCGCATCAGCCCTTCCATGCCGCGCACCAGCGCGCCGGGGTCCTGCGGCCGGGGGTTGAGCGGCTGCCGGCGGGCGAAGGCCAGCAGGCGCCCGGTCAGCGACGCCGCCCGGTCGGCCCCCTGGAGCGCCACCGCGATGGGCTTCTCCAGCTCCGGAAGGCGGCCTTCGCTGCGCCGCCGGATCGTGTCCAGGCTGCCGACGATGGCGGTCAGCATGTTGTTGAAGTCGTGGGCGATGCCGCCGGTCAGCTTGCCGATCGCTTCGAGCTTCCTGCTTTCCAGCAGCGCCGCCTCCGCCTGTTCGCGCCGCACCGCCTCCTCCTCCAACCGGAGCAGCGCGGCGCGCTCGCGCCCGGCGCGGCGCAGGGCCACCAGGGTCATCACGAACAGGGCCGCCGCCGCGGTCCCGCACAGCAGCCCGTAGGTCAGGACGTGCTGGCGCCAGGGGGCCAGCACGGCGTCGACACCCAACGCCAGCAGCACATAGACCGGATACCCCTCCACCTTGCGGTAGGCGACCAGGCGCTGCACGCCGTCGATGGCGGAGACGCCGGTGAAGATCCCTCCCCGGGGAGCCGTCGCGACGGCCCTGTGGAAGCTGGGGCTGGCGAGCTGCGGCGCCCCGTGCGGCGGTGGCACCGCGGCGTCCCGGATCAGGAACACCCCGTCGGTGCGCAGCAGCCCGACGGAATGGTTGAGGTGCGGCACGGCGCGGCGATACAGCTCCAGCAGTCGTTCGGCGCGGATCGACACGGCGATCAGCCCGTTGTGGGTGCCATCCGGGCTGCTGCGCCGCCGGGCGACGACGAACACCAGATCCCCGGCGCGTTTGGTGCTGAAGGCGCGGGACAGGGCGATCTCCGCCGATTCCTCGCGCAGGGCCGCCACATGCTCCCGGTCGGACACATCCAGCGGTTCCAGGGGAAAGGACTGGGAGCTGGCGACGGTCCACCCGTCGGGCGTGGTCAGCCAGATCTGGTCCACGCTGTCCAGGTTCACGCGGAACCCGCGCAGCTCCGCGTGAACCTCGGGGGAGCGGGCGATCTCCTCCCACGGCAGACCGGCGATCCGACGATCCACCTCGTGCAGGACGAGATCCTGGATCTCCAGCAGCCTCAGGGCATGTTCGTGCAGAATATCGGTGGTCCGGCGGATCGAATCCTCCGCCTGTGCAAGCACTCGCTCCCGCTCATAGGCCGACAGGCCTATGAATATCAAGAAAGGCAGCAAGACGCTGGCGGCGAGTACACCCTTCAGGCTGCGCAGCGGTGATGTCGCAGAGCGTTTCAATTGAATTAACCGGCGCAGAACCGACACGGAACGGCTGTGGCTCACCCTAATGCATTTCCCTATGCCGTAAAAGGGAGATATGCAGCGGCCGCCGGTCCCGGCCGCGCGTCGGCCGTGCGCCACCGGGCATTACCGTCTATAGTCGGGACGGTTCCGCGCACTATACTCGGGACCCTTCCCGATCCGCCCGTATCGCAGCGAGAAGGTCCCGGCGATGCTCTCCCCCCGCGTTCCCGCCCCCGGCGATGCCCCGGCGCCGGAGATTCCGAACCGCCGCGCCATCATCTCGCGGCGCAAGCTGATCGGCCAGCTCGACGAGCTGGTGGAACGGCACGGCGCCGGGGAGAAGCTGCGCCCCCACGTCATCGCCTGCCTGCGCGAGGCGCTGAACGCCGGCCGCGCCGAGGTGCGCGCCCGCTTCGAGGCGGGCGGGACGGGAGAGGACTGCGTGCGCCAGAACTGCTACCTGGCCGACCGGCTGGTGCGCACGCTGGCCGATTTCGCCGTCACCCACATGTTCCCCAGCGCCAACCCCACCACGGGCGAGCAGTTCGACATCGCCGCCACCGGCGGCTACGGCCGCGGCGAGCTGGCCCCCTTTTCCGACATCGACCTGCTGTTCCTGCTGCCCTACAAGCGCACGGCCCGGGTGGAGCAGGTGGTCGAATACATGCTCTACATCCTGTGGGACCTGGGCATCAAGGTGGGCCACGCGGTGCGCAGCGTGGACGAGTGCATCCGCCAGTCCAAGGCCGACGTCACCATCCGCACCGCGGTCCTGGAAGCCCGCTTCCTGTGGGGCCGACACACCCTGTTCCACGAACTGAAGAAGCGCTTCGACAAGGAGGTGGTGGCCGGCACCGGCCCGCAGTTCCTGGAGGCCAAGCTGGCCGAGCGCGATTCCCGCCACCAGAAGCTGGGCGACAGCCGCTACGTGCTGGAGCCCAACCTGAAGGACGGCAAGGGGGGCCTGCGCGACCTGCAGACCCTGTTCTGGATCGCCAAGTACCTCTACCGCGTCGACGGCGTCGAGGAGCTGGTCGAGAAGGGCGTGCTGATGCGCGAGGAGGCGCAGCGCTTCGCCAAGGCGCAGAACTTCCTGTGGACGGCGCGCTGCCACCTGCACTACCTGACCGGCCGCATGGAGGACCGCCTGACCTTCGACGTCCAGGCGCAGATCGGCCTGCGCATGGGCTACACCGAGCACGCCGGCACCAAGGGGGTGGAGCGCTTCATGAAGCACTACTTCCTGGTGGCCAAGGACGTGGGCGACCTGACCCGCATCTTCTGCGCCGCGCTGGAGGCGGAATCCCGGCGCCCTCCCCGGTTCAACCTGCTGCGTCTGGCCGCGGTGGCGCGCCGGCGCGACGTGGAGGGCTTCGTCGTCGACGGCGAACGCCTCAACGTGCGCCACGAGAAGCAGTTCAAAGAACAGCCGGTCGACATGATCCGCCTGTTCCACGTGGCCCAGCGTCACGACATCGACATCCACCCCAGCGCGCTGCGGGCGATCACCCGTTCCCTGTCGGCCATCGGGCCGAAGGTGCGCAACGACCCCGAGGCCAACCGCCTGTTCCTGGAGATGCTGACGGGGCGCAAGGATCCGGAGCTGGCCCTGCGGCGGATGAACGAGGCCGGCGTGCTGGGCCGCTTCATCCCCGACTTCGGGCGCGTCGTGGCGCAGATGCAGTACGACATGTACCACGTCTACACCGTCGACGAGCACACGCTGTTCGCCATCGGCATCCTGCACCGCATCGAGGCGGGGAAGCTGACCGACGAGCTGCCCCTGAGTTCGGAGGCGATCCACAAGGTGGTGTCGCGCCGGGCGCTCTATGTGGCGCTGCTGCTGCACGACATCGCCAAGGGGCGCGGCGGCGACCATTCGGTGCTGGGCGCGCGGGTGGCGGAGAAGCTGTGCCCGCGCCTGGGCCTGTCGGCGGAGGAGACGGAGACGGTGGCCTGGCTGGTGCGCTGGCACCTCGCCATGTCCTACACCGCCTTCAAGCGCGACCTGGAGGACGACAAGACCGTGCGCGACTTCGTGGCGCTGGTCCAGTCGCCCGAGCGGCTGCGCCTTCTGCTGGTGCTGACGGTGTGCGACGTGCGCGCCGTCGGCCCCGGGCGCTGGAACAATTGGAAGGCCACGCTGCTGCGTGAGCTGTACAACCGGTCCGAAGAGCTGATGTCCGGCGGGCTGACCGCCGAGGGGCGCGGGCGGCGCATCGCCGCGGCCCAGGCCGCCCTGCGCGAGGAGCTGAGCGACTTCACGGCCGACGAGTTCGAACAGCATCTCGGCCTCGGCTACCCCGCCTACTGGCTGGCCTTCGACCGCGAGACACTGGCCTACCACGCCCGCCTGCTGCGCACGGCCGAGCGGGAGAAGCGCGCCCTGTCGGTGGAGACGCGGGTCGACCGCGGCCGCGCGGTGAGCGAGGTGACGATCTACACCACCGACCATCACGGCCTGTTCTCCCGCCTGGCCGGGGCGTTCGCCGCCTGCGGCGCCGACATCGTGGACGCCAAGATCTTCACCATGACCAACGGCATGGCGCTGGACGTCTTCTCGGTGCAGGACGCGGTGGCCGGCGGCGCCTTCGAGGGCGGCGACAAGCTGGCCCGGCTGGCCGTCGTCATCGAGAAGGTGCTGGGCGGCCAGCTCCGCCCGTTGCAGGAGCTGAGCGCCCGCCGCACCTCCCAGCCCAGCCGCACCCGCGTCTTCCACGTGCCGCCGCGCGTGCTGATCGACAACAACGCCTCCACCACCCACACGGTGATCGAGGTGAACGGGCGCGACCGGCCGGGGCTGCTGTACGACCTGACGCGCGCCTTGTCGAACCTGTCGCTGCAGATCTCCTCGGCCAAGATCGCCACCTACGGCGAGAAGGCGATCGACGTCTTCTACGTCAAGGACGTGTTCGGGCTGAAGGTCGGTCACGAGGCCAAGCTGGCGCAGATCCGCGAGCGGCTGCTGCACGCGCTGGCCGACCCGTCGGGCGAACCGCCGACGGTCGCCGGATCCCGTGCGGCCGGCGCGGCCGGCGGCGCGGTGCGGGCCAAGGTGTCAGCCAGCCGCAAGGCGGCCAAGGCGGAGGACTGAAGGCCGATCGCACCGGTCAATCGCATCGGTCGAGGGAACCCCGGCGGTGTCCGGCGGTTGGGGCGGTGGTCGGCGCGCATGCGCCGGACCCGAAACAACGCCACGACTTCCGCGAGGATTGCGATGAACGCCATCGACCAACGACGCTCCGCTCCGCTGCTGCGCGCCGCCTTCATGGGCACGGTCGCCCTGGGGCTGCTCGCCGCGTGCGGTGACGACACCGAGGTCACGCAGAGCCCGACCGCCATCGAGGAAGACACCGCGACCGCCCCCGGCGGCACCTACGACACCGCTCCGGGCGCCGGAACGGGAACCGGCATGGGCACCGACACCGGGATCGGGACGGGCACCGCGGGCGGGTCCGGCATCGGCGCCGACGATACCGCCACCGGCACCGGTACCGGGACCGGCATGGACGCCGACACCGGGATCGGAACGGGCACCACGGGCGGCACCGGAACGGGCACCACGGGCGGCACCGGCACCGGCACGGACGGCAACGTGACGGTCGTCCCGCCGCAGTCGGACCCCGACGTGACCATCACCGAGCCGCCGGCGGCCGGTGCCGGAGGCACTGCGACCGACGACGCGCGGCCGGGCGGCACCGCGCAGTAACGCCCCCCGGCAGCCGGCCCCGCCCACACCCCCCGGGCGGAGCCGGCCGCCCCACCGGCCACCCCGCCCGCCGGGGCGCTTCCCAACAGCAGCCGGCCGGGCTATACCCCCGGCCCCATGAGCTTCGCGCGTTCCGTCGCCACCGTCGGCGGCCTCACCATGCTGAGCCGGGTGGCCGGTTTCGCCCGCGACGTGCTGACCGCGTCGGTGCTCGGCGCCGGGCCGGTGGCCGATGCCTTCTTCGTCGCGCTGAAGCTGCCCAACTTCTTCCGCCGCCTGTTCGCCGAGGGCGCCTTCTCGGTCGCCTTCGTGCCGCTGTTCTCCGAACGCCTGCAACGGGACGGCCGCGCCGCCGCGCTGGCCTTCGCGGGCGAGGCGCTGGCGGTGCTGCTGTGCGTGCTGGTGCCCTTCACGGTGCTGGCGGTGGCGGCCATGCCGCACCTGATGACGGTGCTGGCGCCGGGCTTCACCGGCGATGCCGGCCGCTTCGACCTGGCGGTGGACTACGCCCGCCTGACCTTCCCCTATCTGATGCTGGTGTCGCTGGTGGCCCTGCTGGGCGGCGTGCTGAACGCCCTGGACCGCTTCGGCCCCTTCGCCGCTGCCCCCGTCGCCTTCAACCTGACGCTGATCGCCGCCCTGCTGCTCGCCCCCCGCATCGGCCTCGACCGGGGTGCAGCGATGGCGGCGGCGGTCAGCCTGTCGGGGATCGTGCAACTGGTGTGGATGGCGTGGGCGTGCCGCGCCGCCGGTGCCACGGTCGCCCTGCCGCGCCCGCGCCTGACGCCCGGCGTGCGCCGGCTGTTCCGTCTGGCGGGGCCGGCGGCGATCGGCGCCGGGGTCATGCAGATCAACCTGTTCGTCGACGTCATCCTGGCCTCGCTGCTGCCGTCGGGTGCGGTGTCGTTCCTCTATTACGCCGACCGGCTGAACCAGTTGCCCCTGGGCATCATCGGCATCGCCATCGGTACGGCGCTGCTGCCCCTGCTGTCGCGCCACGTCGCGGCGGGCGACCACGCGGCGGTGCGCCATGATCTCAGCCGGGCGCTGGAGTTCAGCCTGCTGCTGGGCCTGCCGGCGGCGGTGGCCCTGGTCGCCGTCGGCCACCCCATCGTCGCCGTGCTGTTCGAGCGCGGCGCCTTCGGCCCGGCCGAGACCGCGGCGACCGCACACACCCTGGCCGCCTACGCCGTGGGCATCCCGGCCTACGTGGTCACCAAGGTGCTGAGCGCCGCCTTCTTCGCCCGCCAGGACACGGCAACGCCGGTGCGCATCGCCATCGCGGTCACCGTTGCCAACGGCCTGCTCGCTTTTGCCCTGCTGCACGTCATCGCCCACGTCGGCATCGCCCTGGCCACCGGGCTGACCGCCTGGCTGAACGTGGCGCTGCTGGTAGCGGCCCTGCGCCGGCGCGGCCTATTGGAGGTGGACGAGCGCGCCCGCCGGCGCGCCCCGCGCATCGTGCTGGCGTCCGCCGGCATGGCGTTCGGCCTGGCGGGCGCCGCCGCCCTGCTCGACCCCTGGCTGTTTGCCGCCCCCGGCGCCGTGCGGCTCGCCGCTCTGGCGGTGCTGGTGGCGGGCGGCGGGGCGCTGTACGCCGGCCTCGCCCACGCCCTGGGCGCCGCCCGCCTCGGCGAGGTCAGGGACCTGCTGCGCCGCCGACGGGGGCAGGGATGACAAGGGATCTCCGCGCCGCGCCCCGACGCGGCTTGACCCGTCCGGCGTCCGGCGCGATAACACCGGCCTTTCCCGTTGGTCGCGACAGACGCGCGAGGACCGTGCCTTGAACCGCATTTTCTCCGGCATGCAGCCGACCCGCCAGCTTCACCTCGGCAACTACCTCGGCGCGCTGCGCAACTGGGTGGCCCTGCAGGACCGGTACGAGTGCATCTTCTGCGTCGTCGACCTGCACGCCCTGACCCAGAACCAGGAGCCGGAGGTCCTGCGCAACAACATCCGCGAGGTCGCCGCCGCCTACATGGCCGCCGGCATCGACCCGGAGCGCAACATCCTCTTCAACCAGTCCTACGTGCCGCAGCACTCCGAACTGTCGTGGATCCTGTCCTGCCACACGCCCATCGGCTGGCTGAACCGGATGACCCAGTTCAAGGAGAAGGCGGGCAAGCAGCGCGAGATGGCCAACCTCGGCCTCTACGCCTACCCGGTGCTGATGGCCGCCGATATCCTGCTGTACAAGGCCACCCACGTGCCGGTGGGCGAGGACCAGAAGCAGCACCTGGAGCTGGCCCGCGACATCGCCGGTGCCTTCAACCGCCATTACGGCGTCGACCTCTTCCCCCTGCCCGAGCCGCAGATCCTGGGCGAGGCCACCCGCGTCATGTCGCTGCGCGACGGCACGAAGAAGATGAGCAAGTCGGACGAGTCCGAGTACTCGCGCATCAACATGACCGACGACGCCGACACCATCGCCCAGAAGATCCGCAAGGCGAAGACCGACCCCGAGCCGCTGCCCGGCACGGTCGAGGACCTGGAGAAGCGGCCCGAGGCCGACAACCTCGTCACCATCTACGCCGCCCTGTCGGGCGAGAGCCGCGCCGCCACGGTGGAGCGGTTCGCCGGCGCCCGGTTCTCCGACTTCAAGTCCTCCCTGGTGGACGTGGCGGTGGAGACGCTGGCCCCCATCACCGCCCGCATGAACGCCCTGATGGCCGACAAGGGCGAGATCGACCGGCTGCTGCGCGCCGGCGGCGAGCGCGCCGCCGCCATGGCGGAGACGCACCTGGCCGAGGTCAAGGACGTCATCGGCCTGCTGCGGCCGGGCGCCGGGTCCTGACCCGGCCGTGGGCGGGCCCATCCTCCTCACCGGCTTCCAGCCCTTCGACGGGCACGAGGCCAACCCGACGGCGCTGCTGATGGAGCGGCTGGCCGGGGCCGAGGGGGTGGTGACCGCCGTCCTGCCGGTGGAATACGACACCTGCGCCGCCGCCTTCGACGCGCTGCTGGAGCAGCACGACCCCATCGCCGCCCTGTCCTTCGGCCTGTCCTTCCGCACCGAGTCGGTGCTGGTGGAGCGGCTGGCCTGGAACCGCGACGAGAGCCCCAAGGCCGACAACGCCGGCGTGGTGCGCGAGGATGCGGAGATCGTGCCCGGCGGCCCCACCGCCTATGGCTGCGGCATTCCCGTGCCGCTGCTGGTGCGCACGCTGGCCCGGGCCGGACTGCCGGTGGCGATCAGCGACCACGCCGGCGGCTTCGTGTGCAACCAACTCTATTACCGCGCCCGCCACCGCATCGCGACGGTGGGTCCCGACGTGCCCATGGCGTTCCTGCACGTGCCGCCCCTGCCGGATCAGGTGGCCGGGCAGGCGGGCCGCAGCGGGCTGGCGCCCCATCGGCTGGAAGAGGGGGTGCGGGCCCTGCTGGGCGCGCTGCGCCGGGCGCTGGGGGAGGAGATCGCCGGGGCGTAACGGCCGCCACCCGGCAGCCACCCGGCCGGCGAAGCGTCAGGCGCTGCGGGCGCGGCGGATCTCGGCCTTCTTTTCCGGCGCCGGTGTGCTGACGATGCCGCGCAGATCGGCCACGAAGGCCTGCCCGCGGTCGGTCAGGGTGACGATCTTGCGGCGGCGTTCGCGCGGATCCTCCTGCGCCTGCACCAGGTCAAGGCCGGCCTTGCCGAAGGAATGCCAGCGGCTGAGCGCGGCGACGTTGCGCGAGGCGGAGGACTGGGCGATGCCCAGGCGTTCCGCAAGCTCCCCGATGGAAATGCCCTCGTTCTGCGCGATGGTGAGGAAGGACAGCGCGTACTGGATCGGCAGGTCGGGGTCGAGCGTGCGGAACGCCTCGAGCACGCGGACGACGGTCGCCACCTCGTCAGGGCGGGTGCGGGCCGGCATCAGGCAGCCCTCCGGCGCGGCGGCCGCACCCCGGCGACGGGGCCGGCGGCGCCCAGCGGGCGGGCGTGTAGATGATGTTCAGGCGTCCGAGCCATACGACGATTTCCCCGTTTTCCCGCCGGAGGTCGAAGCGACCGCCCGGTGTTGCCCAACGGGCATGTTCAACGAAGACCCGGTGACCGCACAAACCCAGAAAGACACTCATAGGATCCCCTCGATATCCGGAAGTCGCAGGACGGGCCGAAACAGCGCCAATGGCGATCGTTCATGCGGACGGCCGAAGCTCGGCCGCGTCGGCCGGTCGGAATCCGGTTGGCGGGGACGACGAGTTTCATGACGGTCTCCTTGGTCCTGTGCGGTGAGATCGAGGGTTTCAGGTATCGCCGCTCAGCGGGATTCGTGCAAGAGGAGAAGCATCCTGTCACCCGAAAGGATGCGCGGACGGATGGGTTCCGCGGGGCGTCGCACACCCGCGGCCGGGTCCGCGGGATCGACGTGGTCCAGGCCGATATCGCGCCGCAGGTGGTCGCACAGATCATCGACGCCGGGCCGGCCGCGGTCGCCGAGCCAGCGGTGCAGCGCGCTGCGCCAGAGGCTTTGCATGATGCTCTCCATGGATGCGTATGCGGGAAGCATCCGTGATCGGATGATTTGTGTCAACCGGCCGCGGCGCCGGCGCCGGATCTGTGTTGCAACGCGGCAACTGCTGCCGGGAGTCGGGGCGGGGCCCCTGGACTCCGCCCCCGACTCGCGCGACACAGGATCCACATTCCCCGGCCCGCGACCCGCCCGTGCAGCGCTCCGCCCCTTCCACTCCATCCCGGCCCGCCCCGCCCCGTCCTGCCGGCACCCTGCCCGGCGCGGCTCTGTTCGCCCTGCTCGCCCTCGGCGCGGCGGGCGACGCCCCGGCGGCGCCGCGGCTGACGCCGGCGCCCTGCCGCTTCACCGTGCCGGACGGCGAGCGGGCGGACTGCGCCGTCCTGGAGGTGCCGGAGCACCGGGCCCGGCCCGGCGGCCGCACCCTGGCGCTGCCCGTCGCCGTGCTGCGCAGCCGCGCCGCCCGCCCCGCCCGCGATCCCGTGGTGTTCGTGGAAGGCGGCCCCGGTGCCGCCGTGTTCGGCACCGGGGCCGGCATGGAGGAGCGGATGGAAGGCTGGTGGGACACCACCCTTCCCTTCCGCCGCCGCCGCGACGTGGTGCTGTTCGACGCGCGCGGCAGCGGCCTGGCCGAGCCCGACACCGACTGCCCGGAGCTGGACGGGCTGGCCGCCGCCGCCGGATCCGAGTCGCCGCCGACCGCCGAGCGGCGGGTGGCCATGGAGGCCGATGCGCTCGACCGCTGCGCCGCCCGGCTGCGCGACGCCGGGGTCGACCTCACCGCCTTCTCCACCGCCGCCCTGGCCGACGACCTCGCCGATCTCGCCGCCGCCCTGGGGGGCGAGCCGGTCAACCTGCTGGCCGTGTCCTACGGCACCCGGGTGGCGCTGGAGGCGTTGCGGCGCCACGGCGGCCGCTTCCGCGCGGTGGTGCTGGACGGGGTCTATCCGCCGGACGTGACGGTGCCGGAGGAACAGCCGGCCGCCGCCGCCGCGGCCTTCCGCCGCCTGTTCGACGACTGCACCGCCAGCCGGCGCTGCCGCGCCGCCTTCCCCGACCTGGAGCGGCGCGTCGCCGCCCTCGTCGCCCGTCTGGACGGGGCGCCGGTGACGGTGCGGCCGGAGGAGGGGATGCCGCCGGTGCGGCTGGACGGCGCCACCCTGCTGGCAGCGGCGCTGGAGGCCATGGCGGGGACCGAGGCGCTGGCGCGCCTGCCCGCCTTGCTGGATCGCGCCGCGCGCGGCCGGCCGGAGGAGCTGGCCTATTACGCCCCGGCCCCCTGGCTGGGCGATGTGGAAACCGCCGACGGCATGGCCTTCGCCATCGAATGCCGGGAAACCGTCAATCCCGCCGACCCCGCGCGGGTCGAGGCGGCCCGCCGGCGCGCCCTGCCCTTCGGCGCAGCGGCGGATACGGCGACGCCGATGCGGGTCTGCGCCCGCTGGCCGGCCGGAACGCAGGAGCCGGGGGAGCGCCTGCCCGTCGCCGGGACGGTGCCGGTGCTGCTGCTGTCAGGTGCCTACGACCCGTTCACCCCGCCGTCCTGGGGCGAGCGGGCCGCCGCCACCCTGCCCCGCAGCCGCCACCTGCTGTTCCGCAGCGCCGGCCACGTGGTCACCGCGGTGGATCGTTGCGCGCTCGATACGGTCGTGGCGTTCATCGACACAGCGGATCCGGTCGGGCTGCGTCCCTGCGCCTCGGCCGGGACGCCGCCCCGCTTCACCGCACCATAATCATTGCGGTCCCGGATCGTTCATCCCGGGCTTACAGGATGAACTTCGACAGGTCGGCGTTCTTCGCCAGGCTGCCGACCCGCTCGGTCACGCTGGCGGCGTCGATGGTGACGGTCTGGCCGGAACGGTCGCTGGCGGTGAAGCTGATCTCCTCCAGCAGGCGCTCCATCACCGTGTGCAGGCGCCGGGCGCCGATGTTCTCGACGCTGGTGTTGATCTCCGCGGCCAGGCGGGCCAGCTCGTCGATGGCGTCGTCGGTGAAGTCCAGGGTCAGCCCCTCGGTCGCCATCAGGGCCTTGTACTGCTTGATCAGGCTGGCTTCCGGCTCGGTCAGGATGCGCTTGAAGTCGTCGCGGGTCAGCGGCTTCAGCTCCACCCGGATGGGCAGGCGCCCCTGCAGCTCCGGCAGCAGGTCCGACGGTTTGGCGATGTGGAAGGCGCCGGACGCGATGAACAGGATGTGGTCGGTCTTCACCGGCCCGTGCTTGGTGTTGACCGTGGTGCCCTCGATGAGGGGCAGCAGGTCGCGCTGCACGCCCTCACGGCTGACGTCGGCGCCGCCCTTGTGGTCGGAGCGGGCGGAGATCTTGTCGATCTCGTCCAGGAAGACGATGCCGTTCTGCTGCACGGAGTCGATGGCCTCGCGCACCACCGTCTCCTGGTCCAGCAGCTTGTCCGCCTCCTCGGCGACCAGCACGTCGTAGCTTTCGGACACCGACATGCGCCGTGCCTTGGTGCGGCCGCCGAACGCCTTGCCGAAGATGTCGTTGAGGTTGAGCATGCCCATCTGGGCGCCGGGCATGCCCGGCACGTCGAAGGTGGGGAGCATGCCGCCCATGGTGGCGTCGGCCACCTGGATCTCGATCTCGCGGTCGTTGAGGGAGCCCTCGCGCAGCATCTTGCGGAACTTCTGCCGCGTCTCGGGGCTGGCCTGCTCGCCGCACAGCGCGTCGATGACCCGCTCCTCGGCGCGCACCTCGGCCTTGGCGGTGACCGCTTTGCGCAGCCGCTCCCTGGTCATGGAGATGGCGATCTCCACCAGGTCGCGCACGATCTGCTCCACGTCGCGGCCGACGTAGCCGACCTCGGTGAACTTGGTCGCCTCGATCTTCAGGAAGGGCGCCTGGGCCAGCTTGGCCAGGCGGCGGGCGATCTCCGTCTTGCCGACGCCGGTCGGACCGATCATCAGGATGTTCTTGGGCAGAACCTCCTCGCGCAGCCCTTCGGGAAGCTGCTGGCGGCGCCAGCGGTTGCGCAGAGCGATGGCGACGGCCCGCTTGGCGTCGTGCTGGCCGACGATGAAGCGGTCGAGTTCGGAGACGATCTCGCGGGGGCTGAAGGCGCTCATCACAGGGATTCCACGACGACGTTTTCGTTGGTGTAGACGCAAATGCCGGCGGCGATGCGCATGGCCTTGCGGGCGATCGCCTCGGCGTCCAGCCCGTCCACGTCGATCAGGGCGCGGGCCGCCGACAGGGCGAAGGCGCCGCCCGAGCCGATGCCGATCAGCCCGTCCTCGGGCTCCAGCACGTCGCCGTTGCCGGTCAGCACCAGGCTGACGTCGCGGTCGGCCACCGCCATCATCGCCTCCAGCCGGCGCAGGTAGCGGTCGGTGCGCCAGTCCTTGGCCATCTCCACACAGGCGCGGGTGAGCTGGCCGGGGTGCTGCTCCAACTTGGCTTCCAGGCGCTCGAACAGGGTGAAGGCGTCGGCGGTGGCCCCGGCGAAGCCGGCCATCACCGCGCCGCCGGCCAGCCGGCGCACCTTGCGGGCGTTGTGCTTGATGACCGTCTGGCCGAGCGAGACCTGGCCGTCGCCGGCCACCACCACCCGGCCGCCCTTGCGGACCGACAGGATGGTGGTGCCGTGCCACTGGATGGGATCGTGGGTCGTCATGGAATCCGGGCGCCGGAGAGAGGGAACGGTCCTCCGCACACCGTCGCGGCGCGGCGGAAGGTCGGGGCTGCATGTGGGGGAGTAACCCGGGCCGGTCAACCCCGTCTAGTCCGCGCGCATCGGGCTTACCCCCAGGAGGCGCAGCACCTCGCCGGCGGGAACGAAGGCGGCCAGCGGGTCGGCGCCCGGCAGCGCCGGCCCGCCCGGCAGGGCCAGCCCGGCCAGATTGCCGGCGTCGTCGAGCAGCGCGTCCCCGGCCCGCGGCGGCGGCCCGTCCAGGTCGGCCAGCAGCACGTCGCAGCCGCGCTCCGGATCCGGACGCAGGCCGCCGACGATCCCCGGCGCCGTCCGGCGCCGGCCGCCGGTGGCGAGGTGCACCGCCTCGCTGACCGCCGGCGGGGCACGGCGCACCGGCAGCGCCGTGAGGCGGGCCGGCACCCGCACCAGCGCCAGGCCGAGGCGGGCGTCCCGCCGCTCCACCGTGCCGTCCAGGGCGACGCCCGCGGCGGGACGGACCGTGACGGCGCTGCGCCCGTCCAGCGCCGCGTCCGGCACCAGCAGGACGGAGCCGCCGCCGTCATGGCGGTGGGCGCCGACCACGATGCCGTGTCCGCTGCCCACCGGCACCAGGGCCGCGGCCAGCCGGCCGGCCGCATCCTCGACGAAGCCGTCGAAAAGCGGCGGGCCATCCACCTCCAGCGGCGCCAAGCCGGCCGGAATCAGGGCGACCGGAGGCGCCGGCAAGCCGTCCATCGGGGGATCCATCGGACCGGCGACGGCCGGAACGTCGATGGGCGGCGCGTCGGGCAGCGGCGGCACGAAGCCCTTCGCCACCGCGGCGCGGAATCCGTCGTCGGCCGCCAGCCCCTCGGCGGCGGTGGAGAACGCCTCCTCGATCAGGAAGATGTCGCCCTCGGGCAGGCCGGTGTCGGTGGTGGCGCTGCCGGTGGTGGTGACGCGGTGGAGCAGGCGCTGCGCCTCGGGATCGTAGAGCGCCCAGTCCACCGTGACGGTGCCGTAGCCGCTGATCCCCCGGTCGGCGCCGGTGATCCAGTCCTCGCGCCGGCACAGCTCCAGCCGGATCGCCTTCAGTTCGGCCGAGACGGTGTAGCGGGCACGCCGGCCCTGCGCCTTGGCCTCGTAGAACCGGCCGGCCCCGCCGGTCACGGCGAAGCCGGCGTCGGCCATCACCGTGTAGAAGCGGTCCTCCCAGGTGGCGCCCTCGCGCAGGCGGCGGCCGCTGGTCCAGAACTCCCGCCCCACCGGCCCGGCGCAGTCGAGGCCCCAGAGATAGCGTCCGATCTCCGTCCCCCGCCGCATGGAGGCGAGGCCGAGCCCGCCGAAGCGCAGCGGTTCCGTCGATCCCGCCGCCACCGCCGGCGCCATCGCCGTGCGCGGCGGCGGATCCCACGTGGACAGCGCGCAGGCGGGCAGCAGCAGGACGAGGGCGAGCGCCGGTGTACGCATATGGAGATATGCACGCGGTGGGTGTGCATGGACCATAGCGCGGCACACGCAGGTGTGCAAACCCTTCCCACATCGCCGATGCCGCCGGCGTGAGGATCGAAGATCCGCTCCCCGCGGGGAGAGGCGGGACCTCCGCCGGCTACGCATATCGAGCGCCTCCGGCTTACGCATATCGAGCGCCTCCGGCTATGGATCATCGAGCGCCTCCGGCTATGGCATATGCGGTGCGTTGATGCTAAACCATCGGCCATGGACACGCCCCAGACCAGCGGCGCCCGGCGCGCCACCATCGAACGCAACACCACCGAGACGCGCATCCGCGTGGCGGTGAACCTGGACGGCACCGGCGTCTACGACGTGCGCACCGGCATCGGCTTCCTCGACCATATGCTGGAGCAGCTCTCGCGCCACAGCCTGATGGACCTGACGGTGGTGGCCGAGGGCGACCTGCACATCGATTTCCACCACACCACCGAGGACACCGGCATCGCCATCGGCCAGGCGGTGACCCGCGCGCTGGGCGAGCGCAAGGGCATCGCCCGCTACGGCCACGCCTATGTGCCGATGGACGAGACGCTGACCCGCGTCGCCCTGGACTTCTCCAACCGTCCCTACCTCGTGTGGAAGGTGGCCTTCAGCCGCGACAAGATCGGCGACATGGACACCGAGCTGTTCCGCGAATGGTTCCAGGCGTTCGCCGGCGCCGCCGGGCTGACGCTGCACGTGGAAACCCTGTACGGCGAGAACAACCACCACATCGTCGAGAGCTGTTACAAGGCGCTGGCGCGCGCCCTGCGCAGCGCGGTGGAGATCGACCGCCGCAAGGCCGACGCCGTGCCGTCCACCAAGGGCACGCTGGGCGGCTCCCTGTAAACCGATCGGGTTCCTGCATCCATGGCCACGGTTGCCCTCATCGACTACGGCTCCGGCAATCTGCGCTCCGCCGCCAAGGCGGTGGAGCGTGCGGCGGCCGAGGCCGGCCTCGCCTGCGAGGTCCTCGTCACCGCCGACGCCGACGCGGTGCGCCGCGCCGACCGCGTCGTGCTGCCCGGCGTGGGCGCCTTCGCCGACTGCAAGCGGGGCCTGGACGCCGTCCCCGGCATGCGCGACGCGCTGGAGGAGACGGTGATCCGCGGCGGCCGCCCCTTCCTGGGCATCTGCGTGGGCATGCAGCTCATGGCGACGCGCGGGCTGGAGCACGGCGTGCACGACGGGCTGGGCTGGATCGGCGGCGATGTGGTGCCGCTGGAGCCCGCCGATGCCGCCCTGAAGATCCCCCACATGGGGTGGAACGACCTGGTGCTGCTGCGCCCGGAGCATCCGGTGCTGCACCACCTGCCGGCCGACGCCCACGGCTATTTCGTCCATTCCTACCATTTCCGCTGCGCCGACCCGGCGCACGAGCTGGCGCGGGTCGACTACGGCGGGCCGGTGACCGCGGTCATCGGCCGCGACAACCTGGTGGGCACCCAGTTCCACCCGGAAAAGAGCCAGGCCGCCGGCCTGCGCCTGATCGCCGACTTCCTGACCTGGACGCCCTGAGCGATGCCGGGCCTGACGCCGACCGTCACCGTCGAACCGGTCCGCGACCGCCTGAGGGCCGCCGACCTCCACGATCTGTGCGACGCCGCTGACGAGGCGATCCGCGCCGGCGGCGGCTTCGGCTGGGTCGAACCGCCGCCGCGCGACGTCATGGAGCGCTATTGGAAGGGCGTTCTGGTGGTGCCGGAGCGCATGCTGTTCGTCGGCCGCCTGGACGGGGTGATTGCCGGATCCGCGCAGCTCCAGCGGCCGCCGCGCAACAACGAGGCGCAGGCCCACGCGGGGACGCTGACCACGTCCTTCGTCGCCCCGTGGGCGCGCGGCCACGGGCTGGCCCGCCGGCTGACCCTGGCGGTGGAGCGGGCGGCCCGCGAGGCGGGCTTGCGCATCCTGAACCTGGACGTGCGCGAGACTCAGGAAGCCGCCATCGTCCTGTACGAGCACCTGGGCTTCACCCGCTGGGGCACCCACCCCTATTATGCGCAGGTGGATGGCAAGCCGGTGGCCGGCCATTTCTACTTCAAAGACCTGACCTCCAACCCCCAACCGGACGACACGCCGCCATGATCCTCTACCCCGCCATCGATCTGAAGGACGGCGCCTGCGTGCGTCTGGTGCGCGGCGAGATGAACCACGCGACCGTCTTCAACACGGACCCGGCCGAACAGGCCGGCACCTTCAAGGCGCAGGGGTTCGAGTGGCTGCACCTGGTCGACCTGAACGGCGCCTTCGCCGGCCGGCCGGTCAACGCCGAGGCGGTGGAGCGCATCCTCGCCGCCGTGGGCGGCATGCCGGTCCAGCTCGGCGGCGGCATCCGCGACCTGAACACCATCGAGGCCTGGCTGACCAAGGGGGTGAGCCGCGTCATCCTGGGCACCGTCGCCCTGCGCAACCCGGACCTGGTGAAGGAGGCGTGCCGCCACTTCCCCGGCCGCGTCGCCGTCGGCATCGACGCGCGCGAGGGCTATGTGGCGGTCGCCGGCTGGGCCGAGACGTCGGAGATCAAGGCGCTGGACCTGGCGCTGAAGTTCGAGGACTCCGGCGTCTGCGCCATCATCTACACCGACATCAACCGCGACGGCGCCATGGCCGGCGTCAACGTAGAGGCCACCGCCGACCTGGCGTTCCACCTGACCACCCCGGTCATCGCCTCGGGCGGCGTGTCGTCCATCGAGGACCTGGCCGCCCTGAAGCGCGAGGAGCAGGCGGGAATCGAGGGCGTCATCTGCGGCCGCGCCCTGTACGACGGCCGCATCGACCCGCAGGCGGCGCTGGCGCTGCTGGCGGCCCCCGTCCGCGAGGACGCCGGCGAGGACCTGACGCGATGATGAAGATGCGCGTCATCCCCTGTCTGGACGTCAAGGACGGGCGGGTGGTCAAGGGGGTGAACTTCGTCGACCTGATCGACGCCGGCGATCCCGTGGAGCAGGCGCGCGTCTACGACCGCGAAGGGGCGGACGAGCTGACCTTCCTGGACATCACCGCCAGCCACGAGAACCGCGACACCATTTTCGACGTGGTGCGCCGCACGGCCGAGCAGGTGTTCATGCCCCTGACCGTCGGCGGCGGCGTGCGCACGGTGGACGACATCCGCAAGCTGCTGCTGGCCGGGGCGGACAAGGTGTCGATCAACACCGCCGCCGTCCACCGGCCGGAGTTCGTGCGCGAGGGGGCGGAGAAATTCGGCAGCCAGTGCATCGTCGTCGCCATCGACGCCAAGCGCACGGGCGAGAACACCTGGCAGGTCTTCACCCACGGCGGGCGCAAGGAAACCGGCCTGGACGCCGTCGACTGGGCCCGGCGCATGGCGGAGTACGGGGCGGGCGAGATCCTGCTGACCTCCATGGACCGCGACGGCACCAAGAGCGGCTTCGACCTGGCCCTCACCCGGGCGGTAGCCGACGCGGTGCGCGTCCCGGTCATCGCCTCGGGCGGGGTCGGCACCCTGGACCATCTGGTGGAAGGCATCCGCGACGGCCACGCCACCGCGGTGCTGGCCGCCTCCATCTTCCATTTCGGCACCTACACGGTGGGCCAGGCCAAGGCGGCGCTGGCCGCCGCCGGCATCCCGGTGCGCCCCCATGGCTGAGACCCCCGCGACGGCCGAGATCCTGGACCGGCTCTACCGCACCGTGGCGGCGCGCAAGGGGGCGGATCCGGCCACGTCCTACACCGCGAAGCTTTATTCCCGCGGCACCGCCAAGATCGCCCAGAAAGTGGGTGAGGAGGCGGTGGAGACGGTGATCGAGGCCATGCGCGGTGACCCCGCCAAGATCGCGGCGGAGTCCGCCGACCTGCTCTACCACCTGCTGGTGCTGTGGGCCGACGCCGGGCTGGAGCCCGCCACGGTGTGGGCGCAGCTCGCGGCCCGCGAGGGCATCGGCGGCATCGACGAGAAGAACGCCAGACCGAAGACCGGGTGAGGAACAGACGACGATGTACGATCCCAACAACGTGTTCGCCCGCATCCTGCGCGGCGAGATCCCGTGCAAGAAGGTCTATGAGAGCGACACCGCGCTGGCCTTCCACGACATCAACCCGCAGGCGCCGACCCACATCCTGGTGATCCCCAAGGGGGCGTACGTCAGCCTGGACGATTTCACCGCCACGGCGTCGGAGGCGGAGATCGCGGGGTTCTTTCGCGCCGTCGGCGAGGTCGCCCGCCAGGCCGGCGTGGTGGAGCCGGGCTATCGCATCCTCGCCAACATCGGCCGCGACGCCCACCAGGAGGTGCCGCACCTGCACGTCCACATCTTCGCCGGCCGCGACCTCGGTCGCATGCTCGCCAAAGCGCCGGAGTGATACGGCCGGACAATGATCACGTCCATCAGGGTCCGGCCGCCAAACCCGGCCGCCAAACCCGGCTGATCGATGCCGTGGCATCGGTCGATAAGGGAATACTGACGGAGCGGCGGCCATGGCGACCGTAGCCGAGGCCCTGGCCGTAGCCCTCGACCATCACCTCGCCGGCCGCCACGGCGAGGCGGGTATCCTCTACGGGCGCATCCTCGACGCCGATCCGCAGAACCCGGACGCCCTGCATCTGCTGGGCGTCCTCACCGCCCAGACCGGCCGGCCGGCCGACGCCGTCGGGCTGATCGCCCGGGCGGTGGCCGCCCGGCCCGGGGTGGCCGACTTCCGCATCAACCTCGCCGGCGCCCTCACCGCCGCCGGCCGGCCGGCCGAGGCCGAGGCCGCCATGGCCGGCGTGCTGTTGGCGGATCCGGCCCATGGCACGGCGCTGACGGAACGCGGACTGGCCGCCATGCGGCGGGGCGACGCCGCGGCCGCGGCGGTCTGGCTGGACCGCGCCGTTGCCGTGCGGCCGGACGATGCGGCCGCCCGCATCAACGGCGGCGTGGCACACCGGCAGGCGGGACGCCTGCGCACCGCGGTCGCCCGGGGGCACGCCGCCGCCGCCCTCGTCCCCGATGCCGGCCCCGCCCTGTACGTCAACCTCTCCGGCGCCCTGAAGGCGCTGGGCCGCCCGACGGACGCCGCGGACGCCGCGCGGCGCGCGGTCCGCCTCGCCCCGGCGGAGAGCGCCGGCTGGGTCAACCTGGCGCTGGCGCTGGAAGCGCTGGACCGGATGGACGCCGCCGATGCGGCCGGCCGGCGGGCGCTGGCGCTGGAGCCGGCAGCCCCCGACGCCTGGACCAACCACGCCCCGGTGCTGCGCCGGCGCGGGCGGATCGCCGCCGCCGTCACCGCCGCCGACCGGGCCCTGGCCATCGCACCCGGCACCGCGGACGCTCTGCTGAACCGGGCCGTGGCGTTGCAGGACGCCGGGCGCATCGCCGCGGCGGTCGCCGACTACCGGCACGCCCTGGCGCTGGCGCCGGGCCGGGCCGACATCCATTCCAACCTGCTGCTGGCCCTGCAGTACGACCCGGCGACCGACGGGGCGGCGCTGGTGGCGGAGCACCGCGCCTGGGACGCCCGCCATGGCCGGCGGATCCCGCCGCCGGCCCCCCACCCCAACCCCCCGGATGCGGACCGGCGGCTGCGCATCGGCTACGTCTCCGCCGATTTCGGCTTCCACCCCGTGGGTTATTTCCTGGCCCCGGTCCTGCCCGCCCACGACCGCGCGGCGGTGGAGGTGGTGTGCTACAGCGCCCGCGTGCGCGAAGACGCCATGACCGCCCGGCTGCGCGCCGCCGCCGATCTCTGGCGCCCGATCGCCGGGATGGACGACGGCGAGGCCGAGGCCCTGATCCGCAGCGACGGCATCGACATTCTGGTGGACTTGGCCGGGCACACCGCAGGCAACCGGCTGCCCCTGTTCGCGCGCCGGCCGGCGCCGGTGCAGGCGACCTGGGCCGGCTATGTCGGCACCACCGGCCTGGCCGCCATGGACTGGCTGATCGCCGACGCCCGCCACCTTCCGCCGGGGCGCGAGGCGGAGGTGGTGGAGCGGGTGGCCCGCCTGCCCGACGGCTATGTCTGCGTCCTGCCGCGCCCCGATGCCCCGCCGGTGGGGCCGCTGCCCCTGCGGGCCAACGGGTTCGTCACCTTCGGCTGCTTCAACAACCGGGCCAAGCTGTCGGAGCCCACCCTCGCCCTGTGGGCGCGGCTGCTGGAGCGGGTGCCCGGCGCACGGCTGCTGCTGAAGACGCACCAGTTCGACGATCCCGCCGTGGGCGATGCCCTGCGCGCCATCTTCGCCCGCCACGGCGGCGACGCCGGGCGGCTGGATCTGTCGGGCAGCGCCCCCCACGCGGCGATGCCCGGCTGGTACAATCGTGTGGACGTGGCGCTGGACCCCTTTCCCTATTCCGGCGGCCTGACCACGCTGGAAGCGCTGTGGATGGGTGTTCCCGTAGTGACCGCGGGCGGGGGTGAGCGCTTCTGCTCCCGCCATTCGGCCGGCCACCTGCACGCCGCCGGATTGCCGGAGCTGGTGGCCCGCGACGCCGAGGCCTATCTGGCGATCGCCGCCGGCCTGGCCGCCGACCCCGAGGGGCTGGCCGTCCTGCGCGCGAACCTGCGGCCGCGCCTCGCCGCCTCGCCTGTTTGCGACGGCGTGCGCTTCACCCGCAACCTGGAAGCGGCGTTGCGCATGATGTGGCGGGAATGGTGTGCGGACCGGGACGCGACGACGGCGGTGTGATACCGACGGGATCAGTCCGATGCCGCCGGTATGACGCCCCGCGGCAGCAGCAGGTAATAGGATCCGCGGCTTTTCATCCGGCCGGCCCGCAGCTCGGCGTCGGCGCCGTGGCCCCAGAACACGTCGCCGCGGACCGGGCCGCGGATGGCACCGCCGGTGTCCTGGGCCACCATCAGGCGTTGCACCCGGAGCGTGCCATCCACGGGATCCTCCGCGTCCAGCCACACCGGCGCCCCGTAGGGCAGATAGCGGCGGTCCACCGCCAGGCTGCGGCCGGGCGTGAGCACCACACCCTGGGCGCCCACCGGTCCCTCCTCCTCCAGCTCCCGGAAGAAGACGTAGGAGGGGTTGAGGTTCATCACCGCCCCCGCCTCGGAGGGGCGGGCAAGCAGCCAGTCGCGGATGGTCTGGAGCGACACCTCCTCCCGCGTCAATTCGCCGCGGTCGATGAGGGCCTTGCCGATCGCGAAGTAGCGGTGCCCGTTCTGGCCGGCGTAGCCGACGCGGACCTCCCCGCCATCGGCCAGGGTGATCCGTCCGGACCCCTGGATGTGCAGGAAGAAGGCGCCGATGGGGTCGTCCACCCACAGGAGTTCCAGCCCGCGGTCCTTCAGGGCGCCCGATTCGATGGCGGCGCGGTCCTCGTAGGGGCGCAGGCGCCCGTCCACCACGCGCCCGGCGATGCGGTCGCCCTTCCACCTGTCGCCGAAATCGGCCAGCTCGACGCTGACCAGATCGGCCGGGCGGCGGTAGAGGGGAACGGGGAAGTCCGGATGGGGCGTGCGGGATCCCCGCAGCTCGGCCTCGTAATAGCCGGTGAACAGGCCGTCGCGGTCGGTGCCGTTGGCGGCGGCGTAGGGGGTGAACCACTCCTCGAAGAAGGCGCGGGCGGTGGCATGGTCGTCGGGCGGCAGGGCGGCGAGACGGCTGCACGGGGCCTGCCAGTCCGCCACGGTGCCGGCGATCCCGTCGGGGCCGACCGGGCGGTCGGCGGCCCGGCCCCCCAGCGTCGCGCACGAGCGGATGAGCGCCGGCACGGCCTCCGCCACCCGGTCGGCGGACCAGCCGGGCAAAGCGTCGTAGGATACGGCGGTGAGGGTCAGCCGTTCCCCGGCCGGAGGCTCCGTCGTCGCCTGATCGCCGTCGCGCTCGCACGCGCCAAGCGCCAGAAGGGCCAGGACGGACACCGCCCCGGCCAGCCGGAAGGGCCGGCGGCCGGGGCGCCCGCGCCATGCGCGGGACGCAACGCGGGCGATCACGACGGGGTACGGGTCTCGACCAGCAGCCAGTTCGGATCCCGCGAACGCGTGTCGCGGGCGAAGGTCCAGATGTCCACCACCTCGATCGCCTCGTTCGGGTCCCCGTCGACCACGGCACCGGCGGCGTTGCGGGTGACATTCACCTGATGGGAAACGAACTTGATGGTCACCAGGGCGGTGCGGCCATCCATGCGCGCCTCGGCCAGGTCGGCGTCCTGGATCGTCTCGATGCGGGTTTCCAGCGTCTCGCCGGCGGCCTCGCGCTCCCGGATGGCGCGGGCGAAGTTCTCGTAGACCTCGTCCGACAGCAGGGGCCGCAGGGCGGCGGTGTCGCCGCGGGCGAAGGCATCGACGATCATCTCGAAGGCGGCGCGCGCACCCTGGAGGAAGTGCTTTTCCTCGAACGTGGGATCGGCGGCGCCGATCCGGGCGATGGCGGCGGCCAGCGACAGGGGTTCGTCCGGGGCGGCGCTCTCCGCCGGCTGCGGGCGAACGCGGCCCGGCATGGTCACCACGTTGTCGGGGCGCGCCTGGTCCGGACGCGACGCATAGGGGTTCGGCCGCTGGCGCTCCTCGCCGTTGCGGCGGCCGAGCACGCTGCGCAGCCTGTATACCAGGAACGCCGCGATCATCGCGAAGATGACAATCTCGATGAACACGAATCCATCACCCATCGGCGCGGTCCTTGTGGGTTTGCCCTGGACCCCCCGGCAGGCTGTGATTAAGTGTACCCAAGAGGGTGCCCACCAGTCGAGGTGCCCGGTTGCGATACGGGCGGTGTTACCTCCGGACTACATAGGGGCTAAAGCCTCAAAGAGCAAGGTTGGGCATGAATCCGCTTCTGCTGCTGCTGCTACTCCCGCTGGTGGAGATCGCCCTGTTCATCCAGGTCGGCTCGTGGATCGGCGTGCTGGCGACCATCGGGCTGATCGCCCTGTCCGCCGTGGCCGGGACGGTCCTGCTGCGCCTGCAGGGGCTGTCGGTGCTGCGCCGGGCGCAGGCCAGCGCCGACCGCGGCGAACTGCCGGTGGGGGCGGTGCTCCACGGCTTCTGCATGGTGGTGGCCGCCATCCTGCTGATCATCCCCGGCTTCCTCAGCGACGCGGTGGGGCTGCTGCTGTTCATCGCCCCGGTGCGCGCGGGCATGGGACGCTGGCTGCTGGAGCGCATGGGCGCACGCACCCGGGTGTGGACGTCCGGCCGACCGGGGGATGCGGGCTCCGCCCGACCGGGGGATGCGGGCGCACCGCCGCCGGGCGGCCGCGTCATCGACGTGGATTACGAGGAAGTGCAGCCCCGCACCACCGACGGCGCACCGCGCCGGGATGACGGAGACGCTCCGCGCCTCGAGGAGTCCCGCTGGCGCCCCGAGGGGCGGGAACCCGGCGGGCGCCCGTAACGGCCTTCGTTCAGGTTGTCCGTGACGGGGATCCGTGCTAGCCAGCCCGAAGGCTTCACCCCCAAAGACGGCCGGTTGCCGGCCGGGAGTTTCCAGCATGTCCGATCAGCCGACGACCGCCGGTGGCAACGGCCAGGCCGCCCCGCAGCAGAGCGGTCCCGCCGCCCTTCCCGTGCACATCCTCGCCCAGTACGTGAAGGATTTCTCGTTCGAGAACCCGAACGCGCCGCAGAGCCTGCTGCCGGGACAGCCGCAGCCGCAGGTGAACATCGGCGTCGACGTCCAGGCCCGCGCCGCGGCCGAGGACGTGTACGAGGTGGTCCTGCACCTGCGCTGCGAGGCCAAGCAGAACGAGAACACCGCCTTCCTGGTGGAGCTGGCCTACGGCGGCCTGTTCCAGCTTCCCGGCCTGGCGCAGGAGCATCACCGCCCGGTGCTGATGATCGAGGGGCCGCGCCTGCTGTTCCCCTTCGCCCGCGCCATCGTCGCCGAGGCGACCCGCGACGGCGGCTACCCGCCGCTGATGATCAACCCCATCGACTTCGCCGACCTTTACCGCCGCCAGCTCGCCGCCGGCCAGCCCGCCGGCAACCCGGCGCCCCAGCAGCCGCCGTTCTGATATCGAGCGGATACCCCTCCCCCGTCATCGGACGGGGGAGAGTCGAAAGGGGGCGCTTTGCGCCCCCTGTTGATTCCCGCTATTGATTCATCGACTCGAAGAAGTCGGCGTTGCTCTTGGTGTACTTGAGCTTGTCGACAAGGAAGTCGACCGCGTCGGTGACGCCCATGGGCATCAGGATGCGGCGCAGAATCCACATCTTGGACATGGTGGCGCGGTCGACCAGCAGCTCTTCCTTGCGGGTGCCCGACTTCGACACGTCGATGGCGGGGAAGGTGCGCTTGTCGGAGAGCTTGCGGTCCAGGACGATTTCCGAGTTGCCGGTGCCCTTGAACTCTTCGAAGATCACTTCGTCCATGCGGCTGCCGGTGTCGATCAGCGCCGTGGCGATGATGGTCAGCGATCCGCCCTCCTCGATGTTGCGGGCCGCGCCGAAGAAGCGCTTGGGCCGCTGCAGCGCGTTGGCGTCGACGCCGCCCGTCAGCACCTTGCCGGAGCTGGGCACCACCGTGTTGTAGGCGCGCGCCAGACGGGTGATGGAATCCAGCAGGATCACCACGTCGCGCTTGTGCTCCACCAGGCGCTTGGCCTTTTCGATCACCATCTCGGCCACCTGGACGTGGCGGGCCGCCGGCTCGTCAAAGGTGGAGGAGATGACCTCGCCGTGCACCGACCGGGCCATGTCGGTCACCTCTTCCGGCCGCTCGTCGATGAGCAGCACGATCAGGTAGGCCTCGGGGTGGTTGGTGGCGATGGAATGAGCGATGTTCTGCAGCATCACCGTCTTGCCGGTGCGCGGCGGCGCCACGATCAGGCCGCGCTGGCCCTTGCCCAGAGGGGCCACCAGGTCGATGATGCGGCCGGTGAAGTTCTTCTTGGTGGGATCCTCGACCTCCATGCGCAGACGCTCGTCAGGGTAGAGCGGCGTCAGGTTGTCGAAGTTGATGCGATGGCGCACCTTCTCCGGCGCGTCGAAGTTGATCGAGTTGACCTTCAGCAGCGCGAAGTACCGTTCGCCATCCTTGGGCGCGCGGATCTGCCCCTCCACCGTGTCGCCGGTGCGCAGCCCGAAGCGCCGCACCTGACTCGGACTGACATAGATGTCGTCGGGGCCGGGCAGGTAATTGGCCTCCGGCGAGCGCAGGAACCCGAACCCGTCCTGTAGAACCTCCAGCACACCGTCTCCGAAGATCGGGACGTCATTTTCCGCCAACTGCTTGAGGATGGCGAACATCATGTCCTGCTTGCGCAGGGTGCTGGCGTTCTCGATCTGAAGTTCTTCCGCGAACGCCAGTAGCTCCGCGGGGCTCTTGCACTTCAACTCTTGGAGATGCATCGGTGGCCTATGGACATGATCGGTCGGATTGATGCGGGAGGAGAGCCCCGGCCGGCGGCAATGCGCCGTGCGGGGACGCGGCGGCGGTCGACCGGACAGGGGTCGGTTGCCGTTGCCCGGCGAAAACGGAGGTGGGAGCCGGAACGCCGGTGGATCGGATGACGCCGGAGGTGTCGCCGGAGGTGCTTGTCGCCGGATATGCTGGTATGACCCGCGGGTCGCCGAGCCCCGCGGTACACATTGGGTAGCGGATCACGCACCGCAAGTCAAACGAAAGCGAAGGCGCCGGCGTTCCACATCGGGAAAATTGTCGCGGGTTCTGGAGAAACCGGACCGGGATCCCGACGTTTGGGAGGTAGCCCTCCCGCCTTTCGTCAAGGATCCCCCTTATGAGCCCGCTCGACACCGGTTCGCCCGACGCGCCGTGGCATGCCCGCTCCGCTGCGGAGACGATGCAAGGGCTGGACAGCCCCGACGGCGGCCTATCCCCCGCCGAGGCTCGCGCCCGCCTGGACCGTTACGGTCCCAACCGGTTGACCCCGCCCAAGCGCCGCTCCGCCCTGATGCGCTTTCTGGTGCAGTTCGACAACATCCTGATCTACGTCCTGATCGCCGCCGGCATCGTCAGCCTGCTGCTGGGCGAAGTGATCGACGCCGGTGTGATCGCCGGCGTGGTGCTGATCAACGCGGTGATCGGCTACATCCAGGAAGGCAAGGCCGAACAGGCGCTGGACGCCATCCGCTCCATGCTGTCGCCCAACGCCGTCGTGCTGCGCGGCGGTCACCAGGTCACCCTGCCCGCCGAGGAGCTGGTGCCCGGTGACCACGTCCTGCTGGCGTCCGGCGACCGCGTGCCGGCCGACCTGCGCCTGGTGCGGGTCAAGGGTCTTCATGTGCAGGAAGCGGCGCTGACCGGCGAGTCCCTGCCGGTGGCCAAGACCACCGACGGGGTGGCCGAGGACGCGGCGCTGGGCGACCGCACGGGCATGGCCTATTCGGGCACCCTGGTCGCCCAGGGCCAGGCGCTGGGCGTGGTGATCGCCACCGGCGACCGCACGGAACTGGGCCGCATCGGCGCCATGCTGGCGGAGGTGCAGACCCTGACCACGCCGCTGCTGGCGCAGATGGCGGTGTTCGGTCGCTGGCTGACCGCCGTGATCCTGGCCCTGGCGGCGGTGACCTTCTTCTACGGCACCTTCGTCGGCGGCCAGCCCTGGCCGGAGATGGTGATGGCCGCGGTCGGCCTGGCGGTAGCCGCCATCCCCGAAGGGTTGCCCGCCGTCATGACCATCACCCTGGCCATAGGCGTCACCCGCATGGCCCGGCGCAACGCCATCATCCGCCGCCTGCCGGCGGTCGAGACGCTGGGCTCGGTCGGCGTGGTCTGTTCGGACAAGACCGGCACGCTGACGCGCAACGAACTGACGGTGCAGTCCCTGGCCACGTTGGATGCCGGGTTCTCGGTCGGTGGCATCGGCTACGCCCCCGAAGGTGCCTTCACGCGCGACGGCCGTGAGATCACCGCCGACGGTGACCCCATCCTGGAATCCATCGCCCGCGCCTGCCTGCTGTGCAACGACGCCGAGCTGCACCGCGATGAGACCGGGGAATGGCAGCTTGCCGGCGACCCCACCGACGGTGCCCTGCTCGCGCTCGCCATGAAGGCCGGTCTCGATCCCGAGACGGAACGCCGGCACCACCCGCGCACCGACGTCATCCCCTTCGAATCCGAACACAAATTCATGGCGACCCTGCACCATGACCACGAGGGGCACGGCACCATCTATGTGAAGGGCGCGCCCGAGCGCATCGTCGCCATGTGCAGCCACGCCGCCGGCACAGACGGGCCGATGCCCATTGAGCCCGACGCCTGGCACGCCCGCATCGAGGCTCTGGCCGACCGGGGGCAGCGGGTCATCGCCGTGGCCCGCCGCACCACCATCCCCGGCTCCTCCGAACTGGAGATGGCCGACGTGCAGGAGGGGCTGACCCTGCTCGGCCTGTGCGGCCTGATCGATCCGCCGCGCGAGGAGGCGATCACCGCGGTGACGGTGTGCCGCGACGCGGGCATCCGCGTGAAGATGATCACCGGCGACCACGCCATCACCGCTCGCGCCATTGGCCGCAGTTTCGGCCTGGCCGCCGACGGCCGCGCCATGACCGGGCCCGAGCTGGACCGGGTCAGCGACGAGGATCTGGTCAAAGTTGCCCACGAGGTCGACGTCTTCGCCCGCACCACGCCGGAACACAAGCTGCGCCTGGTCAAGGCCCTGCAAAGCACCGGGCACACCGTGGCGATGACCGGCGACGGCGTCAACGACGCGCCGGCTCTCAAGCGGGCCGACGTGGGCGTCGCCATGGGCCACAAGGGTACCGAGGCAGCAAAGGAAGCTGCCGCTATGGTGCTGGCCGACGACAACTTCGCCTCCATCGCCCACGCGGTGGAGGAGGGCCGCACCGTCTACGACAACCTGCGCAAGACCATCCTGTTCATGCTGCCGACCAATGGCGGGCAGGCCCTGGTGATCCTGGTCGCGGTGCTGATCGGCTACACCCTGCCCATCACCCCGGTGCAGATCCTGTGGGTCAACATGGTCACCGCGGTCACCCTGGGCCTGGCCCTGGCTTTCGAGAAGCCGGAGCCGGATGTCATGCGCCGGCCGCCGCGGCCGCCGGCGGAAGGCATCCTGCCCCGCTTCCTGGTGATCCGCATGCTGATGGTGGCGGTGCTGCTGCTGATCGCCAGCTTCGGCTTCTTCCTCTACGAAGAGGCCAACGGATCATCGCTGGAGCGGGCCCGCACCATGGCGGTCAACGCCCTGGTGATCGGCGAGGTGTTCTTCCTGCTCAACGCCCGGGCCGTGCGCAACTCGGTGATGAACGCCGAAGGGCTGTTCGGCAGCCGGCCGGTGTGGATCTCCATCGGCCTGATCGTCGCCTTCCAGCTCGCCTTCACCTACGCCCCGCCCATGCAGACCCTGTTCGGCACCGCCCCGATCGGCCTGACGGACTGGCTGATGATGATCGCCGGCGGCGCCGTCATCTTCCTGATCGTGGAGGCCGAGAAGGCGGTCGGCCGGCGTCGCGTCAGAACGGCTTGACGATGACGAAGATGACGATGCCGATCATCAGCAGTGTCGGCCCCTCGTTCATGACACGGTAGAACCGCTGGGAGCGGGAGTTGCGGTCCTCCGCGAACTCCCGCCGCCAGCGGGCCATCAGACCGTGCATGACCGACAGCAGCACCACGAAGGTCAGCTTGGCGTGCAGCCAGCCCTGGCTGAACCATTCGGGGATCAGCACCAGCATCCAGATCCCGAACACCCACGAGGCGATCATCGCCGGGGTCATGATGGCGCGCAGCAGCCGGCGCTCCATCACCTTGAAGGTTTCCGACGCCTCCGATCCCGGCGCCACCGCGCAGTGGTAGACGAACAGCCGCGGCAAGTAGAGCATCGCCGCCATCCAGGCGATGATGCTGATCACGTGCAGTGCCTTGACCCACTCGTATGCCACGGCCGTTCCCCTTCCCTGTCCTGACGTCACCCGACGGAGCGGTAAACTGGAGCGCGGGCGTGGCCGCGTCCAGCCCCCGATTTACCGTTGCGGCCAGGCGCGCAGCCGACGGGCCAGCTCCGCCACATGTTCGGGCGGGGTCTTCTGGGTGATGCCGTGGCCGAGGTTGAAGATGAAGGGACCACCGGCCAACGCCTCCAGGATCTCCGTCACGGCCCCGCCAAGGGCCTCTCCGCCCGCCACCAGCATGATGGGGTCCAGGTTGCCCTGCACCGCCAGACGCGACTGCAGCGCCCGTGCGGCCCACTGCGGCGGCACCGTGGTGTCCAGACCGACGGCGTCGACGCCCGTGGCCGAGGCGTACTCCTCGTACAGCAGGCCGGCACCGCGCGGGAAGCCGATGATCGGCACTGCGGGATGGCGCTCCTTGACCCGTGCGACAATGCGCCGCGTCGGCTCGATGACCCAGCGGCGAAATTCCGCCACCGGCAGCACGCCGGCCCAACTGTCGAAGAGCTGCACCACCTCCGCCCCGGCATCGATCTGGGCGCAGAGATAGTCGGCGGTGACGTCGACCAGCAGATCCATCAGGGCCGCGAATCCCTGCGGATCCCGGTAGGCCCAGCCCTTGATGGCCGCGAACTCCTTGGTGCCGCCGCCTTCCACCATATAGCTGGCGACGGTCCAGGGGGCGCCGGCGAAGCCGATCAGGGTCACCTCCGGCGGCAGGGAGCGGGACAGCCGCCGTACCGTCTCGTAGACCGGTTCCAGCACGGTGTGGAAGCGGTCGCGCGACAACCGGCCGAGGTCGGCGGCGCTGCGCACCGGATCCAGCTTGGGCCCCTCGCCTTCCAGATAGTCCAGCGGCTGGCCCAGCGCGTGCGGCACCACCAGGATGTCGGAGAACAGGATGGCCGCGTCCATGCCGTACCGGCGGATCGGCTGAAGGGTCACCTCCTCCGCCAGTTCGGGATTGTAGCAGAGATCGAGGAAGCTGCCGGCGCGGGTGCGCACCTCCCGATACTCCGGCAGGTAGCGGCCGGCCTGGCGCATCAGCCAGAACGGGGGGCTTTGGCAGGTCTCGCCGGCCAGGGCGGCGAGGATCGGCTTGCGGGTTTCCGTCACCGGCGGATCCTTCGGCAAAGGGTCGGGTGTTTCTCTCCCCTTCTCACTATTCTTTTTAAGAGAGGATTGAAAGAGGATGAGGATCCCTGTGGATAACGGTGATCCCGGCTTGCCCCGGATCCGTCCACAGGCGGCACCGCGGATCCGGAGATGGCGGCCTGCCTGTGGACGGATCCCCGGCAAACCGTTGCCGGGTCAGGAATCACGGGGGCTGGAACGGCGGGAGTCGTGGGGATAAACTGATCCGCGGATCCGATCGTTCCCGGGTTCCGGACCGGGCGGGGGATCCGTCCCGGTGGGTGCCGGATGGGGGACGGTGAGTCCCGCGGTTGGGGACGCAAGCGTCCGGTCTCCGGTTGTCCACAGGTTGGCGCCGGTTTCTCCACAGCATGTTGGGGACGATGAAAGATTTTCACCTACATCTTGTATCGGATGCCACCGGCGAGACGATCAACAGCGTGGCGCGTGCGTGCGTCATCCAGTTCGATCAGGTCCGCCCGATCGAGCATTTCTGGAACCTGGTGCGCACCGACCGGCAGCTCGACATGGTGATCGACGGGATCAAGACGCATCCCGGCCTCGTCATGTTCACTTTGGTTGACGAGCCGTTGCGCCGCCGGCTGCAGGACGTGTGCCGCGAGATCCAGGTCCCCTGCATTCCCGTGCTGGACCCGCTGATCAACGCGCTGGCCGCGCACCTGGGGCTGGAATCCCAGCGCCAGCCCGGCCGCCAGCACGCGCTGGACGCGGAGTATTTCGGGCGCATGGACGCCATGGAGTTCGCGCTGTCCCACGACGACGGTCAGTCCACCTGGGATCTGCACGAGGCGGACGTGCTGCTGATGGGGGTGTCGCGCACCTCCAAGACGCCGACATGCATCTATCTGGCCAACCGCGGGATCAAGGCGGCAAACATTCCCATCGTCCCCGGCTGCCCGTTGCCGCCGGAGCTGGAGAAGCTGACCCGGCCGCTGATCGTCGGTCTGACCAAGGACCCCGACCGGCTGATCCAGATCCGGCGCAACCGGCTGAAGCTGCTGAACCAGGGGGAGACGTCCAGTTACGTGGATCCCGAGGTGGTGCGCCGCGAGGTGCAGGAGGCGCGGCGCATGTTCAGCCGGCACGGCTGGCCGGTGATCGACGTCACGCGCCGCTCCATCGAAGAGACGGCGGCGGAGATCATGATGCTGCTGACCCGCCGGCAAACGGGCCGGGCGGTACCGCCGCCGGGGTTGTGAGCCATGGCGGAACTGGTGCTGGCGTCGGGATCGCGGGCCCGGGCGGCGATGCTGGCGCAGGCCGGTGTCGACGTGGAGTGCGATCCGGCCGACGTGGACGAATCGGTGGTCAAGCGGTCCTGCCGGGCCAACGGGGTGAGCGTCGAGGCGACGGCCGAGGCGCTGGCGGAGCTGAAGGCGCGCAGCGTCGCGCGTCGCCATCCCGGCCGGCCGGTGCTGGGGGCCGACCAGATGCTGGAGTGTGACGGGGTGTGGCTGGACAAGCCCGGCGACCGGGAGCAGGCGCGGGCGCAGCTCCGCACCCTGCGCGGGCGCACCCATCGCCTGATCAGCGCCGCGGTGGTGGTGCGCGACGACCGCCGGGTGTGGCACCATGTGGACGGGGCGCGGCTGACCGTGCGCCCCTTCAGCGACCGGTTCCTGGAAGACTATCTGGATGCGGCCGGCGACGGGGTGCTGCAGTCGGTCGGCGCCTATCACCTGGAAGGGTTGGGCGCCCAGCTCTTCGAGCGGGTCGAGGGCGATTTCTTCACCATCCTCGGGCTGCCGCTTCTGCCGGTGCTCGGGCATTTGCGCACGCAGAGGATTCTCGGGGAATGATGATCAGCGGCAAGGCGCGGGTGGCCGGCGTCATGGGGTGGCCGGTGTCCCACTCGCGTTCGCCCCGGCTGCACGGGCATTGGCTGGAGCGCTACGGCATCGACGGCGTCTACGTTCCCCTGGCGGTGCCGCCGGATCGGGCGGTTGAGGCCATTCGCGCCCTGCCCGCCCTTGGCTTTCGCGGCTGCAACGTCACCGTGCCCCACAAGGAAGCGGCGGCAGCGGCCGTCGACCGGCTGCACCCGGTGGCACGCCGCATGGGCGCGGTGAACACCATCGTGGTGCTTGAGGACGGGACGCTGGAAGGGAGCAACACCGACGGCTTCGGCTTCGTGGAGAACCTGCGGGCCGGCGCGCCGGGCTGGCGGGCGGCGGACGGTCCGGCGGTGGTGGTCGGTGCCGGCGGGGCGGCCCGTGGCGTGGTGGTCGCCCTGCTCGACGCCGGAGTGCCTCGGGTCGTGCTGGTCAACCGCACACGGGAGCGGGCGGAGGCACTGGCCTCCGACGTGGGCGGCCCCGTCGATGTGGTCGATTGGGTTTCACGTGAAACGGTGCTGCGGGAGACGGCGCTGCTGGTGAACACCACGACCCAGGGGATGGTCGGGCACCCGCCGCTCGACCTGTGCCCGGATGCCCTGCCCGACGGGGCGGTCGTCACCGACATCGTGTACACGCCCCTGATGACGCCGCTGCTGGCGGCGGCGGCGGCGCGGGGCCTGACCACCGTCGACGGGCTGGGCATGCTGCTGCACCAGGCGCGGCCCGGCTTTGCCGCCTGGTTCGGTGTCGAGCCGGCGGTGGACGAGGAGCTGCGCCGCGTGGTGCTGGAGGGATGAGCGGGCGATGGTGATCCTCGGCCTGACCGGTTCCATCGGCATGGGCAAGAGCACGGCCGCGCGCATGCTGGAGAGCATGGGGGTGCCGGTGTGCGACTCCGACGCGGTGGTCCACCGGCTGCTGGGGCGCGGGGGTGCCGCGGTGGGCGCCATCGACGCGGCCTTCCCCGGCGTCGTCCGCGATGGCGCGGTGGACCGGCGCGCCCTGGGGGCGGCGGTGTTCGCCAACCCGCCGGCCCTGAAGCGGCTGGAGGCGATCCTGCACCCCCGCGTGCGCGCGGCGCAGGAGGCGTTCCTGCGCCACGCAGCGCGCCGCGGCGTCGCCGTCGCCGCCCTCGACATCCCGCTGCTGTTCGAGACCGGCGGTGAACGCCGCGTCGACCGCACGGTGGTCGTGTCCGCCCCGCCCATGGTGCAGCGGGCCCGCGTCCTGGCGCGGCCGGGGATGACGGCGGAGAAGTACGCCGCTATCCTTGCCCGCCAGATGCCCGACGCGCAGAAGCGGCGGCGCGCCGACCACGTGGTGCCGACCGGAGCCGGACGCCGGCGCACGCGGATGGCGCTGCGGGACATCGTGGCGGAAGTGAAACGTTTGCGCGGCCGGCACTGGCCGCCGCGCGGTTACCAACCGGGGGCCCCGTCCCATGCGTGAGATCGTTCTGGACACCGAGACCACGGGCTTCAAGCCCGAGGAGGGGCACCGCATCGTCGAGATCGGCTGCGTGGAGCTGGTCAATCACGTCCAGACCGGCGAGCGGTTCCACGTCTACCTGAACCCCGGACGCGCCATGCCGGCGGAAGCGGCGGCGGTGCACGGGCTGACCGACGAGTTCCTGGCGGACAAGCCCGTGTTCACCGAGGTGGTCGAGGAGTTCCTGACCTTCATCGGCGACGCGCCGCTGGTCATCCACAACGCCGCCTTCGACATGGCCTTCCTCAACGCCGAACTGGGGTGGGCGGGGTTCCCGCGTCTGGGCGCGGATCGGGCGGTGGATACGCTGGCCATGGCGCGCCAGAGGTTCCCCGGATCGCCGGCCACCCTGGATGCCCTGTGCAAGCGCTTTGGCGTCGACAACTCCGGCCGGTCCTATCACGGCGCCCTGCTCGACGCCCAGCTTCTGGCCGAGGTGTATCTGGAGCTGCGCGGCGGCCGTCAGGCCGGATTGGCGCTGGCGTCGGGGCCGGTGACGCGGGGCGGCGGCCCCGTGCGCATCGAGCGGCCGCACCGCCCGCCGCGCCCCCACGCCCCGGGGGCCGAGGAGCTGGCGGCCCACACCGAACTCCTCAAGTCCCTCAAGAACCCGCTCTGGCTGGCGGAGTAACGTCCGGTCAGGGCAGCAGCACCGTGGAGCCGGTGGTGCGCCGGGCCTCCAGCGCCCGGTGCGCCTCGGCGGCGTCGCGCAGCGGGAAGGTCTGGCCGATGGCGATGGTGACGGCGCCGGCGTGCACCACCTCGAACAGGTCGGCGGCGCTGGCCATCAGCTCCTCCCGCTTGGCGGTGTACGAGAAGATGGTCGGACGGGTCACGTAGAGCGATCCCTTGGCGGCCAGCACCTGGAGGTCCAGCGGCGGCACCGGTCCCGACGCCGCCCCGAACAGCGCCATCAGCCCGCGCGGGCGCAGGCAGTCGAGGCTGGCCATGAAGGTGGTTTGTCCGACGCCGTCATAGACGACGGGCACGCCCGCCCCGCCCGTCAGATCGCGGACCCGCTCCACAAAATTCTCGCGGGTGTACACGATGGGGTGGTCGCAGCCGTGGGCGCGGGCGATCTCCGCCTTCTCCTCGGACCCGACGGTGCCGATCACCGTGACCCCCAGGTGCTTGGCCCATTGGCAGAGAATCAGCCCGACCCCGCCGGCGGCGGCGTGTACCAGGATCGTCTCCCCTGCCTGCACCCGGTAGACGGAGCGCAGCAGGGCCTGCACCGTCATGCCCTGGAGCAGCATGGCCGCGGCCTGCCGGTCGTCGATCCAGCTTGGCAGGGGGATCAGCCGGTCGGCGGCGATCAGCCGCGCCTCGGCGTAGGATCCCATGGGGCCGGGGGCGTAGCCGACGCGGTCGCCCGGTGCGAGGGCGCTGACCCCCTCCCCGACCGCCTCGACCACGCCGGCGCCTTCGACGCCGATGATCGCAGGAAGCTGCGGCAGCTTGTAGGCGCCGGAGCGATGGTACGTGTCGATGTAGTTGAGACCCACCGCGGTGTGGCGCAAGCGCACCTCACCGGGTCCGGGGTCGCCGACCTCCACCTCCTCCCACCTCAGAACCTCGGGTCCGCCGTGCTCATGGATGCGGATGGCGTGAACCATGCTGTTCGTTCCTCTCGTCCCTTCCGGTTACACGGTGACCGGCACCGTGGTGCGCTCATGGTTCAGCAACCACGCCTTGGTGTCGAGCCCGCCGAAGCCGGAGTAGCCGCCGGGGCCGGATCCGGCCACCACCCGGTGGCAGGGGATGATGATGGGCAGCGGGTTGCGCCCGCACGCCCCGCCCACCGCCCGCGCCGCGGTGCCCAGAGCCCGGGCAAGATCGCCGTAGCTGGCGACTCGCCCATAGGGGATCTCGGACATGGCCTCCCATACCCGTTTGCGGAACGGCGTGCCCCGGGGGGCCAGGGGCAGGCGGAAGACGGTGCGGCGTCCGGCGAAATAGTCGGCGAGCTGGGCCGCGGCTTCGTCCAGCAGCGGCTCGGGGTCCTCGGCGGGGCCGGTCGGTCCGGTGCCCCGGTCGAGGGACACCCAGTCGAGGGACACCAGGGCACCCCCCGCGCTCGTCAGGAGCAGGGGGCCGAGGGGGCTGGCGATGGTGAGGGATCCCATGGCTCACGCCCTCCGGTCCAGTTCGGCCGTCAGGGCCGCGGCGTCGGTGACCGGCGGGGAGCAGGCCATGCCGGCGCAGACATAGGCGGTGGGGCGCCCGTCGGCCATGCCCTTGCCGTGGGCGGGATGGCCGGCGGGGAGTTCGGACCCCGGTGGCATGGTCATCAGGACGCGGTTGGGCAGGGAGCGGTCGAGGACGGCGCGGCGCAGGGCCGCTGTCCCGGCCGCCTCGGGCTGGCCGACCAGCACCACCTGCAAGGGGTCGTTCAGCAGCTCGACGTTGTTCAGCAGGGTGGCCAGGGGGAAGAAGTTGCGCGCGAGCTCCCCGGCGAAGGCGGCGACCAGGGCCTCGGCCCGGGCGCGGTAGGCGTCGGCGCCGGTGATGTGGTGGAGCCGCGCCAGCACCCCGACCATCGCGCCGTTGCCGCCGGGCACGGCGGAGTCGTGGGCGTTCTTGGTCCGCACGATCAGGTTCTCGGCGTCGTCGGCGGTGAAGAAATAGCCGCCGGCCGTGGCGTCCCAGTAATGACGATCCAGGGTGGCGACCCAGGCGCGGGCGCGCTCCACGTAAGCGCCCTTCCCCGTGGCTTCGGCCAGGGCCAGGGCGGCGGCGGCCATGTGGGCATGGTCGTCCAGGGTGCCGGGATGTTTCAGCACCCCGGCCCGCCAACTGTGGCCGAGACGGCCGCCGTCGCCCATCGCCATGGTCCCGGCGACGAAAGCGAAGGCGCGTTCGGCGGCGGCCAGCCATGCGGGCTCGTCGAAGACCATAGCGGCTTCGGCCAGCGCGGCGATCATCAGCCCGTTCCAATCCGCCAGCACCTTGTCGTCCCACCCCGGACGCACGCGGCCGGCGCGCGCGTCGAACAGGATGCGGCGCTGCGCCGCCAGCCGCGCCTCCGCCGCGGCGTCGCCGGGGGCAGGAGTGTCGAGCCGGTTGAGGATGGTGTGCCCCTCGAAGTTGCCGTGGGGGGTGACGTCGTAAGCCGCCTTGAAGGCGGCGGACCCGGCGCCGAGCAGGGCGTCGACCTCCGCCTCGCTCCAGACGTAGAAACGACCCTCCTCCCCCTCGCTGTCGGCGTCCAGGGTGCTGGCGAAGCCGCCGCCCTCGGCGATCATCTCCCGCAGCAGCCAGTCGACGGTCTCGCGCACCCGCTGCTCGAACAGGGGCGTGCGGGTCTCCTGCCAGACCAGGGTGAGCAGGGCCACGAGCTGGGCGTTGTCGTAGAGCATCTTCTCGAAGTGCGGGACCAGCCAGCGCTCGTCTACGGAGTAGCGCGCGAAGCCGCCGCCGAGATGGTCGTAGATGCCGCCCTGCGCCATCCGGGTCAGGGTGGTCACCACCGCGTCACGGTACGGGGTGGCACCGGTCCGCCGCCAGGCCCGCCACAGCAGGGTGAAGATCGACACCTGCGGGAACTTGGGCGCGCCGCCGATGCCGCCGTGGACGGTGTCCACCTCCTGCAGCAGACGCTGCGCCACCTGGTCGAGCACGGCGGGGTCGATGCCGTCGCCCGGCCGGTTCTCGCCCAGGCGCGCCAGGGCCTCACCCAGGGCGGTGACGTTGCGCTGCACCTTGTCCGGTTCGGTGTGGTAGGTCGCGGCGATGCCCTGCAGCACCTCGACGAAGCCGGGACGGCCGTAGCGCGGTGCCGGGGGAAAGTAGGTGCCGCCCCAGAACGGCTCGCCCTCGGGGGTGAGGAACATGGTCAGGGGCCAGCCGCCGGACTGGCCCAGCAGGGCCAGGGCGCTCTGGTAGATGTGGTCGACGTCCGGCCGCTCCTCCCGATCGACCTTCACGTTCACGTAGAGGTCGTTCATCACCGCCGCGATCTCGGGGTTCTCGAAGCTCTCGTGGGCCATCACATGGCACCAGTGGCAGGCGGCATACCCCACGGACAGCAGCATCGGCTTGCCCTCGGCGCGGGCTCGGGCGAACGCCTCCGGCCCCCAGGGCATCCAGTGCACCGGGTTGTCCTTGTGCTGGAGGAGATAGGGGCTCGTCTCCCGGCCGAGCAGATTGGCGGTCATGGCGGTCCCTTTTCGTTGGATGAATGTCCCGGTTGCCGGCAATAAGGATGGCGCGGCGGGTGCCGTTGCGCCAGGGCTGCCTATCTGTATAGTGGGACGGCGCACCCACGACGCTGCATTCCTTTGACCGAACCCTGACATCGGGTTGCACCGGTCATCGTCCGGGCCGGTGCGGATCCGCCGCCCGGCGGGCGCGCTGCGGAGGGAAAACCCAATGAAGATCACCATCAACGTCGATTGCACGCCGGAGGAGGCGCGGGCCTTTCTCGGCCTGCCCGATGTGCAGCCCATGCAGCAGGCCCTGATGCAGGAGGTGCAGAACCGCATGCTCGGCAGCCTCAACGCCATGGACCCGGAAACCATGATGAAGACCTGGCTGCCCGCCGGCATCCAGGGTGTCGAGCAGATCCAGAAGATGTTCTGGTCCCAGATGGCGGCGGCCATGGGCAAGGAAGGCAAGAAGTGAACGATCCCAAGCCGTACTTCGAAGCGCACGTGTTCTGCTGCACCAACCGCCGTCCGGACGGACACCGCCGCGGCAGTTGCGCCGCCCACGGATCGGAAAAGCTGCGCGACTATATGAAGGCGCGTGCCCGTGAGCTGGGACTGGACGGCCGCGTGCGCATCAACGCCGCCGGCTGCCTGGACCGCTGCGAGCTGGGGCCGACCCTCGTCGTCTATCCCGAGGGTGTGTGGTACACCTACCGCTCCCCCGCCGACATCGACGCCATCCTGCAAACCCACCTGGTCGAGGGTGGCCGTGTCGACCGGCTGATGCTGATGCCCGAGCAGCGGGAGCTGCGCCCGGAACAGCTCGGCTGACCCCTGCCCCGTCCCGGTGATGACCGACACGATCTTCGCCCTTGCCACCGCCCCCGGCCGTGCCGGTGTGGCGGTGGTTCGCGTTTCGGGCCCCGCTGCCGGCGGGGCGCTGGAGGCTCTTGCCGGCACCCCGCGGCCATCGCCCCGCGTGGCCACGCTGCGCCGCCTGCGGGATCCCGCCTCGGCCGAGGTGCTGGACGACGCCCTGGTGCTGTGGTTTCCGGGGCCGCGCAGCTACACCGGGGAGGACGTCGCCGAACTGCATCTGCACGGCGGCCGCGCCGTGACCGCGGCCGTTCTGGACGCGCTGGGCCGCTGCCCCGGACTGCGCCCGGCGGAACCCGGAGACTTCACCCGCCGCGCCTTCGCCAACGGCAAGATGGACCTGACCGCGGCGGAGGGGCTGATCGACCTGATCGACGCGGAGACGTCGGCACAGCGGCGCCAAGCCCTGCGCCAGATGGAGGGCGAGTTGGGCCGCCTGTACGAAGGCTGGCGCACCCGCCTGATCCGTGCTTTGGCCCACATGGAAGCGGACATCGACTTTCCCGACGAGGACCTTCCCGCCGGCGTCGCCGACGCGGTGCGGCCGGAGATCACGGACCTGATCCGGGCCATCGGAGCGCACTTGAGCGACGGTCATCGCGGGGAGCGGCTGCGGGAGGGGTTGCACGTGGCCATCGTCGGCGCTCCCAATGCCGGCAAGTCGAGCCTGCTGAACGCCCTGGCGCGCCGGGACGCGGCCATCGTATCGGAGCGGGCGGGAACCACCCGCGACGTCATCGAGGTCCACCTGGACGTGGGAGGCTTCCCCGTCGTGCTGGCCGACACCGCGGGCCTGCGCGAGACGGCGGACACGATTGAAGAGGAAGGGGTGCGCCGCGCCCTGGCGCGGGCGGCGTCGGCGGATCTGAAGATCGCCGTGTTCGACGCCGCGGCCCTTCCCCACCTGGACGGGGGCACGCTGGCGTTGGTGGATGACGACTCCCTGGTGGTCGTCAACAAATGCGATCTCCCGGGGGTTGGGACGGCGGTCCGGGCGGCCGAATCCGCCTTGTCCGGATGCCCCCTGTTGGCGGTATCGGCACGGGTCGGCACCGGGCTTGGCGATCTGGAAGCGCGGTTGGCCGCGGCCGCGGGTGAGCGTCTCACCGGATCGGGTGCGCCGGCGTTGACGCGCACCCGGCACCGGGTGGCGCTGGAGGCGTGCCGTGCCGCCCTGGAGCGCGCGCTGACCGCCCCCCTGCCGGAACTGGCGGCAGAGGATGTCCGCCTCGCCGCTGCGGCGTTGGGCCGGATCACCGGTCGTGTGGACGTGGACGATCTGCTGGACGTGATCTTTCGGGATTTCTGCATCGGAAAATAGGGTGGTGCGCCGGGCCATGTTTCACGTGAAACACGGCCCTGCCCCAACGCAAGGGCGGCCTGGTGCCCGGACGCTTGGCTTTGGCCGCGCCCTCCCCTAAAGTGCCAGCCATGCGGACCTTCGATGTCATAGTTGTCGGCGGCGGACACGCCGGCTGTGAAGCGGCAGCGGCCGCAGCGCGCATGGGCGCGCGCACGCTGCTCCTCACCCACCGAATCGCCACCATCGGCGAGATGTCGTGCAATCCCGCCATCGGCGGCTTGGCCAAGGGCCATCTGGTGCGCGAGATCGACGCGCTGGACGGCGTCATGGCCCGGGTGATCGACCGCGCCGGCATCCAGTTCCGCATTCTCAACCGCAGCAAGGGGCCGGCCGTCCGCGGCCCGCGCGCCCAGGCGGACCGCAAGCTGTACCGGCAGGCCATGCAGGCGGTGCTGGGGGAACAGGAGAACCTGACGCTCCAGGGCGACGGCGTTGAGGACCTGATCCTCGACGCCGACGGCCGCGTGTCCGGAGTCGTCACCGCGGCCGGTGAGGCCATCGCCGCGGGCGCGGTGGTGCTGACCACCGGGACGTTCCTGCGCGGCGTCATTCACATCGGGAACGAGACCGTGTCCGCCGGGCGGGTCGGCGAAGCGCCGTCCGTGGGATTGGCCCTCACCCTCGGCCGCCTGGGGTTCGCCCTCGGCCGGCTGAAGACGGGGACGCCGCCACGGCTCGACGGCCGCACCATTGATTGGGACGCGCTGGAGAAGCAGCCGGGCGACCACCCGCCCCCGCCCTTTTCCTATCTGACGGAGCGCATCGACACGCCCCAGGTGGACTGCGCGATCACCTGGACGACGCCGGAGGCGCACGCGCTCATCCGCGCCAATCTGGACCGCGCGCCCATGTACTCCGGCCAGATTCAGAGCGTCGGCCCGCGCTACTGCCCGTCCATCGAGGACAAGGTGGTGCGGTTCGCCGACAAAGAGCGCCACCAGGTGTTCCTGGAACCGGAGGGGCTGGATGACGACACCGTCTACCCCAACGGCATTTCCACCTCCCTGCCCCGTGACGTGCAGCAGGCGTTGCTGGCGGGCATGCCCGGTCTGGAAAAGGTGGTGATGATCAGACCCGGCTACGCCATCGAGTACGACTACGTCGACCCGCGGGAGCTGCGCCCGACCCTGGAGACCCGGCGGGTGCCCGGCCTGTTCTTCGCCGGGCAGATCAACGGCACCACCGGGTATGAGGAGGCCGCGGCCCAGGGACTGATGGCCGGCATCAACGCGGCGCGCCGCGCCGGAGACAATGCAGAGGGATTCGTCCTGGATCGTGCGGACGCCTACATCGGCGTGATGATCGACGATCTCGTCACCCGCGGCACCAGCGAACCATACCGGATGTTCACGTCGCGGGCGGAGTACCGGCTGCTGTTGCGGGCCGACAACGCTGACCAGCGGCTGACCGCCAAAGGTATCACCGTCGGGTGTGTCGGCAGCGCGCGGGCAGTGGCGTTCGAGGGAAAGCTGGCGGCCTTGGAAGCCGGGCGCGCGCTGGTGGCGTCGCTCCGGGCCACGCCGGCGGACCTTCTGCGCCGGGGCGTCGCGGTCAACCAGGACGGGGTGCGCCGGTCGGCGGCGGACCTGCTCCGCTATCCCGACATGACCGTGGACTCCCTGGCCCGGGTGTGGCCGGAGCTGGCGGAGGTTCCGCCGGACGTTGCCGAGCAGTTGGAGATCGACGGGAAGTACGCCGGTTATCTCGATCGGCAGGAAGCCGACATCCGAGCGTTCCGCAAGGATGAATCCCTTGTCCTCCCGGCGGATCTGGATGTGGATTCCGTTGGCAGCCTTTCGGCGGAGATCCGCAGCAAACTGCGGCAGACACGCCCGGCGACACTGGGCGCAGCGGCGCGCATTCCCGGCATGACGCCGGCGGCGCTGGTCGCCCTGCTGCGTCATGTCAAGCGGGCGCCGCAGTCGGTGGCATCGTGACGACCCCGCTGACCGCCGACGCCTTCCGGGACGTGAGCGGTGTTTCACGTGAAACACTGGACCGGCTGGCCGCGTATGAAGCTCTGCTGCGCAAGTGGCAGGCGTCCATCAACCTCGTTGGTCGCTCCACCCTGGACGATGTGTGGCGCCGGCACATCCTCGATTCGGCGCAGCTTGTCCCTCTGCTGCCGGCGGGCACCCGCACGCTGGTCGACCTCGGCAGCGGCGCCGGCTTTCCCGGCCTGGTGCTCGCCCTGATGGGCGTTCCCGACGTCCATCTGGTGGAGAGCGACTCGCGCAAATGCGCTTTCCTCCGGGAGGCGGCGCGGGTCACCGCGACGCCGGTGACGGTGCACAACCGGCGCATCGAAGCGGTGAGCCCCTTCCCCGCCGATGCTGTCACGGCCAGGGCGCTGGCGCCGCTCGGCGATCTCCTCGCGTGGGCCGAGCCGTTCCTGGCGGCTCACACGGTTGCTTTGTTCCTCAAGGGCCAAAATCTGGAAGACGAATTGACCCTTGCCACCAAATCTTGGAAGATGTCCGCCGAACGCTTCCCCAGCGCCACCGATCCGAACGGGACCGTTCTGCGCGTGAGTGGTATCGCCCGTGTCTGACATCGCGAACCAGACTCTCCCCCGCTCCCCGGCTTTTCGAGAGGCCACCATGACCGCCGTCCGCGTCATCGCCGTTGCCAACCAGAAGGGCGGCGTGGGCAAGACCACGACCGCCATCAACCTTGCCACCGCCCTGGCGTCGGTCGGCAAGCGCGTGCTGATCGTCGACATGGATCCCCAGGGGAATGCGTCCACCGGCCTGGGCATCCCGCGCTCCAACCGCCGGACGGGAACCTACGACGTGCTGTTCGATGGACGGGCGCTGGAAAGTGCCGCGGTGCCGTCGGACGTTCCGAACCTGTCGATCGTCACCTCCACCGTGGACTTGTCCGGTGCCGAGATCGAACTGGTGGCGGCGCCGAACCGGGAGTTCCGGCTGCGTGAGGCCGTCCAGCGCAGCGCGCTCGAATACGACTACGTTCTCATCGACTGCCCGCCCGCGCTCGGCCTGCTGACGCTGAACGCGCTGGTCGCTGCCCACGCGGTCATGGTGCCGCTACAGTGCGAGTTCTATGCGCTGGAGGGGCTCAGCCACCTGGTGCGCACCATCGAGCGGGTGAAGCGCACCTTCAACCAGGATCTCGACATCCACGGCGTCGTGCTGACCATGTTCGACAAGCGCAACAACCTCTCCGACATGGTTGCCGCCGACGTCCGGGGCTTCTTCGGCGAAAAGGTGTTTGAAACGGTGATCCCCCGCAACGTGAAGGTTTCCGAGGCGCCGTCCCACGGCAAGCCGGTGCTGATCTACGACATGCGCTGTCCGGGCGCGCAGGCTTACATCAATCTGGCGGGCGAGGTCCTGCGCCGTGAGAAGAGGCTGGTGGCGTGATGGAGGACTCCAAGCGCAGCGCCGAAGCCGGCGGAGGCCGCCGCACCAACCTGGGCCGCGGCCTGTCGGCCCTGTTCGGTGAAGAGGCCGACGACATCCAGGCCCTGGACAAGGTGCGCCAGTCCAAGCAGGTGCCCATCGAGTTCCTGCACCCCGGCCGGTACCAGCCCCGCCGCACCTTCGACGAGGAAGCGATCCAGGGTCTGGTGGACTCCGTGCGCGAGAAGGGAATCCTGCAGCCGCTGCTGGTGCGCCGGGATCCGGGATCGAACACGGATTACGAGATCATCGCGGGCGAGCGGCGGTGGCGGGCGGCGCAGATCGCCGGCCTGCATGAGGTGCCGGTGATCATCCGCGATCTCAGCGACCGCGAGGCGCTGGAGATCGCCCTCATCGAGAACATCCAGCGCCAGGACCTGACGCCGCTCGAAGAGGCGGAAGGCTTCCGCCGCCTGATGGAGGAGTTCGAGCACACCCAGGAGGACCTGGCCCGCGTCGTCGGCAAGAGCCGCAGCCATGTGGCCAACATGATGCGGCTGCTCTCCCTCCCCGACCCCATCAAGCAGATGGTCCAGGCCGGTGAGATCACGGCCGGTCACGCCCGCGCGGTGCTCACCGCCGACGACCCCGTGGCCCTGGCACGGGAGGTGGTTAAACACGGTCTCAACGTCCGCCAAACGGAGGAGCTGGCGCGCCGCAGCGCCGAAGGCCCGCGCCGCGGCGGCCGTCCCGCGGCGCCGCGCGACGTCGACCTGACCAATCTGGAAGACGAGATCTCCGCCCGCATCGGCCTTAAGGTGGCGATCAAGCCCCAGGGCAAGCGGGGCAGCATCACCATCCACTACCAGACGCTGGACCAGCTTGACGACGTCCTGCGCCGCCTCGGCCAGGAAGAGAACCGGGAGGAGGCGGAGGCTGGCTGACGCCGGCCTTCAAAACGCATGCTGCTCTAACGGCGTGCCAGGGAGGCGACCTGGAAAAGGGCGCGGGCGCAGATGGTCTCGTCGGGCATGTGGGTGCGCTTGCACTCCGCCTCGGCTTCGACCAGACGCTCCAGGGCGTTGCGCACCGCGGCCGGTGACCAGCGGCGCGCCTGGTTGGTGAAGCGGCCGCGCATCTTGAAGAACACCGGCGGGCGCAGCGCCGCAATCGCCTGCTCCGGCGAGCGTCCCGCGGCCGACACCTGGTGCAGCCGCTGGAAATGGCGCTGGGCGGCGCGCAGGATGGCGACCGGTGACGTGCCTTCGGCGAACAGGCGGCCGAGCGACTTGTCGAGCGCGGCGAAATCCCCGTCACCGGCGGCCCACACGGGTTCGTCCATCTCCAGCGCCGCGCTGTCGCCGACGCACGCCTGCGCATCCTCCAGCCGGACGCGGGTCTCGCGGCCCATGTAGAGGGCGAGCTTCTCCACCTCGCCCCGCGCAACCAGCCGGTCACCCACCAGGTTGCCGGACAGGAAGGACAGGGCGTCGGCGTCGGCGGTGAGGCCGTGACCGCGCAGCAGATCGGCGATCACCTGACCCAGCGACGCCTCGTCGTCCACGTAGCAGGGGATGGCGGCGCCGGCGTCCGCCTCTTCGAACAGCAGCCGCAGCTTGGAACGGTTGGACAGATCGCCGGCCTCGACCACCACCAGGGTGTCGCCGGGGGGTGGTGCCGTCAGCAGGCCGGCAAAGGCACCGGTCGTGGCGTCGTCGGCCTCCCGGATGCGGACCAGCCGGCGCCCGCCGGTCAGCGCGATGGCCGCGGCCTCGTCAGCCAGGCGCGCCGGGTCGTCCACCAGGGCGCGGCCGTACAGTTCGGTGACGCGGAACGGATCGGACGGGTCCTCCACCACGGTGCGGCCCAGCGCCATGGCACGGTCGCGCACCAGCCCGGCGTCGGGACCGTACAGCAGCACGGCGCGGACCCCGGGGTCCGGCCGGCGCAGGAACGACTCGATGGATTTCGGCTGCAGCTTCACGCCGCCGCCCTCCCCGTCAGGAGGGGCGGACGAGGACCATGGCGGTCCGCGCGGTGATGTCGTCCGCGATCTGCCGCAGGCCGCGTTCGTAGGCGTCGTCGATGGTGGCGAGAGCGGCGTACTGCTCTTCCAGGATGTTGTAGGCGATCAGGGCGCGGGCGCCGGCGGACAGGACCACCTTGCCTGTTGCCGCTTCGACGAGTTGGTATGGAACGTCGAGGACGAGTTGGGCGCGCTCGGCCGACGCGTCCTTGCGGATGGCCAGCTTCTGTTCGTGGGCGCGGATGGAGGCGTTCAGCCGGTGGGTCGGCGCCGCCGCCTGATCCACCGCGTAGAAGCGGTCCATCAGGAAGTTGCGGAGCTGCTGGCCGCGGCGGTCGGGGATGTTGTCGATGGCCACGGCCGACAGTTGCGCCGCGGCCCCGCCGCCGGCACCCCGGTCGCCGTACATGGCCCGGAAGCCGCAGCCGGGCAGCAGGGCCGCGGACGCCAGGGCGCCCGCGGCGGTGAGGAGGCTTCGCCTAGACCACGACATTGATCACCCGGTTCGGGACGACGATGACCTTGCGCACCGGCTTTCCGTCCAGCGCCCGCACGACGGTCTCGTCGGCCAGGGCGGCCTGTTCGGCGGCCTCCCTGGCCATGTCGCGCGGCAGCGCCAGGGTGGCGCGCAGCTTTCCGTTGACCTGCACGGCGATGGTGACCGTGTCGTCCACCGCCAGGGCCGCATCCGCCCGGGGCCACGGCTGCTCCGCCAGCAGAGAGGTGTGGCCGAGTCGGCTCCACAGCTCTTCCGCCAGGTGCGGCATCATCGGGGCGATCAGGCGCACCACCGCCTCGTAGCCTTCGCGCAGCACCGCGGCCTCACCGGCCCCGCTGCCGTCGATTTCGGCAAGGGCGTTGGTCAGCTCGCGCACGCGGGCCACCGCCTTGTTGAAGCGGAACTTCTCCAGGTCGTCGCCGACGCCGGCAATGGTCTTGTGCACCAGCTTGCGGGTCGCTACCGCGCGCTCCGACAGCTCGCCCGGCAGCGCGGCGCCGGGAGCGGGCAGGGCGACCGGCGGCTCGTCCACCATGCGCCACAGGCGGTTGATGTAGCGCCAGGCGCCGTCGATTCCCGCCTCGGTCCATTCCAGATCCCGCTCGGGCGGGCTGTCGGACAGCATGAACAGCCGTGCCGCGTCCGCCCCGTAGGTGTCGATGATGTTGGCGGGGTCGACCACGTTCTTCTTGGACTTCGACATCTTCTCGACGCGGCCGACGGTCACAGCCGCACCGGTGTCGGCGCGCACCATCGCGCCCGCGTCGTTGCGCGTGATATCGGCCGGCGACAGCCAGGCGCCGGTCTCGGCGTCCTTGTAGGTCTCGTGGTTCACCATGCCCTGGGTGAACAGGCCGGCGAACGGCTCCTCCACCGACAGGTAGCCGCACTGCTTGAGCGCCCGCGTCCAGAATCGCGCGTAGAGCAGGTGCAGCACCGCATGCTCGATGCCGCCGATGTACTGGTCGACCGGCATCCAATAGTCCACCGCGCCGCGCTCGAACCCGGCCGACTCGGCGTGCGGGGAGCAGAAGCGGGCGAAATACCACGACGACTCGATGAAGGTGTCGAAGGTATCGGTCTCGCGCACCGCCGGCTTGCCGCAGGACGGGCAGGTCGTGTGCTTCCAGGTGGGATGGTGGTCCAGCGGGTTGCCGGGCCGGTCGAAGGTGACGTCCTCGGGCAGCACCACCGGCAGATCGGCCTCGGGCACCGGCACGGCGCCGCAGTCGGCGCAGTGGATGACCGGAATCGGGCAGCCCCAGTAGCGCTGGCGCGACACGCCCCAGTCGCGCAGGCGGAACTGGGTCGTGCGCTCGCCCTGCCCCGCCTCTTCCATGCGCCGGCCCACCTCCTGCTTGGCCGACTCGACGTCCATGCCGTCAAGGAAGCGGGAGTTGCGCAGGACGCCGGGGCCGGTGTAGGCCTCGGTCCCCACGGTGAAGGCCGCGGGATCCGCGTCGGCCGGGATCACCACGGGCGTGACGGGCAGCCCGTACTTGCGGGCGAAGTCGAGATCGCGCTGGTCGTGGGCCGGGCAGCCGAAGATGGCGCCGGTGCCATACTCCATCAGCACGAAGTTCGCGACGTAGACCGGCAGCGTCCATCCTGAATCGAAGGGATGGACCACCGTCAGCCCGGTGTCGAAGCCCCGCTTCTCGGCCGTCTCAATCGCCTCCTCGCTGGTGCCCAGGCGGTTGCACTCGGCGATGAACGCGGCCAGGTCCGGGTTGCCGGCGGCCAGCTCGGCGGCCAGCGGATGGTTGGGGGAAATGGCGGCGAACGAGGCGCCGAACAGCGTGTCGGGCCGGGTGGTGAAGACCTCCAGCGTGTCGGGGCGCCCCGCCAGGGCGAAGCGGAAGCGCACGCCGGTGGAGCGGCCGATCCAGTTCTCCTGCATCAGGCGCACCCGCTCGGGCCAGCGGTCCAGGGTGGCCAGGTCGTTCAGCAGCGAGTCGGCGAAGGCGGTGATCCTGAGGAACCACTGGGACAGCTTGCGCTTCTCCACCAGCGCCCCGGTGCGCCAGCCGCGGCCGTCGATCACCTGTTCGTTGGCCAGGACAGTGTTGTCCACCGGGTCCCAGTTCACCCACGATTCCTTGCGGTAGGCGAGGCCTGCCTTCAGGAAATCGAGGAACATCTTCTGCTCGTGGCGATAGTACTCCACGTCGCAGGTGGCGATCTCCCGCTCCCAGTCGACGGACAGGCCCATGGTCCGCAACTGGCCGCGCATGGTGGCGATGTTCTCGCGCGTCCATTTGGCGGGGTGGACCTTCTTCTCCAGCGCGGCGTTCTCCGCCGGCAGGCCGAAGGCGTCCCAGCCCATGGGATGCAGGACGTTGAAGCCGGTGGCCCGCTTGTAGCGGGCGATCACGTCGCCGATCGTGTAGTTGCGCACGTGCCCCATGTGGATGCGCCCCGACGGGTAGGGGAACATCTCCAGCACATAATACTTGGGGCGGGACGGATCCTCGACGGCCCGGAAGCAGGCGCGCCGCTCCCACGCCTCCTGCCACTTCGCCTCGGTTTCCTTCACATTGTAGCGCGACATCGCGATCGGTCCGGTGCTGTGCGTCTTAACGGTTGGCTGTGGCGGTGCGGCGCGTCACTGCGACGCCTGTGTCACACGGATCTGCCGGGCGCGGGTGAGGACGGCATCCTCCAGCGACTTGCCGGTCTCCGGGCCGACGGCGACGTCGCGCCAGTCCGCCCCGGTCCGCTGCTGGCGGAACACGCTCACCCGCACGCCGTCGGCGCGGAGCTGGCGGTCGAGGATGTAGAGGTTCACCTTGAAACGCTCGTTCGGCGTCTCCGGCGGCGAATACCAATCGGTGAGGATGACGCCGCCGAAGGGGTCGGCCGACACGATGGGCATGAAGGCCAGCGTGTCCAGCGAGGCGCGCCACAGGAAGCTGTTGACGCCGATGCCGGTGCCGTCGCCCTGCTGGCGCTGGCGGTTGTTGCCCAGCAGGTTGATGCCGCCATCGGTGCCGAGCACGCTGCCGAACCGGTACATGTCACGTCGGACCTGCTCGGAGTGGCTCTCCACCTGGCCTTCCGGCAGGCTCGAGCAGGCGCCCACGGCGATCGTCGCAAGAATCACGGGAGCGAAAAGGGCGGTTCGGGTACGGCGCATGGTGTGAGGACTTCGTCGAGCGTTGCGATGTCGCGCGCGGTCTGCCGCGAATGCCGGAGAACAGACCATAAAAGCCCGCCGTCACGCAACAGCCGAAGCGGCGCGCTTCCCGTGCCGGCCGGGCACCGCCGGCTCCGGCGACTGTGCTTCCATCGACACACTGTTCCATGAAAGCTGCATTTCTGCACATTGCGGCTTGCCCGCCCGATCGGAGGTGCGTACGACAGTCTCAGCCAGGAGGTTGACCCGGCTGTACATATTTCTGCCAGGATGGAGGCAACATCATGAATCGGTATCTGCTGGCGGGCTGCGCCGCCGTTGCTCTCGCGATGGGAAGCGGCGCGGCCAATGCTCAGGCCAAGTTCGAAGTGAAGATCGGTGGCGACGTCTTCTTTGAGGCCGGCTACGCCGAGGACGACATCAGCGGCAACCGTTCGGTCGAGTTCCGCAACCGCTTCCGCGTGAACATCACCCCGACCGCCAAGGCCGACAACGGCCTGGAGTACGGCGGCCGCGTCCGTCTCCGCGCCAACCGCTCCGACGCCACGGTCGACGGCGACCACGCCTATATCTTCGTGCAGGGCACCTTCGGCCAGGTCCGCCTGGGCGTGACCAACTCCTTCAACGACGACACCTACGTGTCGCGTCCGATCGGCTACATGTTCCTGGGCCAGACCACCCCCGGCGACGTGTACCTGAGCGGCCTGCCGTTCCACGACTACTCGCTGGTTCCGGAAGGCAGCGGCACGAAGATCCGCTACGCTTCGCCGGTGTTCGCGGGCTTCCAGGTCGGCGCCTCCTACACCCCGCGCGCGGGCGACTACAACAACAGCGTCGTGCTGACCCAGGACGACGCCTCCGTGCAGGATATGTTCGAGATCGGCGCCAACTACAAGGGCACCTTCGCGGGCGTTTCCGTGAATGCCAGCGCCGGCTACTTCTGGGGTGACGCCGAGCCGACCGCCACCGGCGTTCGTCGCGACGACCTCCGCGCCTGGCAGGTCGGTGGCCAGGTCGGCTACGCCGGCTTCCTGGTCGGCGCCGGCTACGTCGACTACGACGACTCGCTGCAGCCGTCGGGCGCCGTCGGCATCCGCGACGCCTACTCGTGGAACGCCGGTGTCCAGTACACCACGGGCCCGATCGTCGTCGGCGCCGGCTACACCTACGGTCAGGGCAGCCGCTCGACCTCGACCACTGCCGCCGCCGTGGCCGTGGCCAACAGCAAGCTCGACCTGTGGAGCGTCGGCCTGGCCTACACCGTCGCCCCGGGCCTGACCGTCGGCGCCGAGTACAACTACTTCGACCTGAACACCCCGACCGGCTTCGCCGATCGCGATGGCAGCGTCGTGATGCTCCGCTCGATCGTGGCGTTCTGATCGAACGATCCCGAACGGGTTGGAAAGCGGCGGCTTCGGCCGCCGCTTTCTTTTTGGGCATTCGGGACGGGAGCCGGCCGGTCTCACACCGCCCAAAATGCGGGCAAACCGCCTGAGTGGCCGGCAGGCGATGTGCCAATATTGCAGCAGAACTGATTTTCCGTTTAACATCAGTATGTTAATGGAGTGTCTATCAGGACACACTGTTTCGGTTTCATTGTGGCTGCTTTTTGGCCCGGCTTGCGGGGCGCCGACAACGGGCGCTTACTTCCTTCGATTTAGACAAAAGGGGCCCACCCGGTGGAAGCCCCGTCAGAAGGATCGACCTGCAATGAACCGTTCCCTCCTCCTCGGCTGCACCGCCGTCGTTGCAGCGGCCATCAGCGGCCCCGCCCTCGCCCAGGCGAAATTCGACGTCACCATCGGCGGCGACGCGTACTTCCAGGGCGGTTATGTCGACCATGATCTGGACGCCGGCGAGCGCAGCACCGAGTTCCGCAACCGCTTCCGCGTCAACATCATCCCGACCGCCAAGGCCGACAACGGCCTGGAGTACGGTGGCCACGTGCGCATCCGCGCCAACCGGGATGATGCGGCGGTGGACGGCGACCGCGCCTACCTGTTCGTCCAGGGTGCGTTCGGCACCGTGCAGGCCGGTGTCGTCAACGGCCTGTCGGACGAGTACGGCGTGATCGGTCCGAACGTGGAGGGCATCGCCGGCGGTCCCGACAACTCGACGCTGGACTTCGTGCCCAACGCCGCCCTGCCGGCCAACGCCATGAACTTCCGCAACCTGGCCAGCGGCGATGCCGGAACGAAGATCGTCTACCTGACGCCGTCGTTCAGCGGCTTCCAGGCCGGCGCCAGCTACATGCCGCGCACCGGCAACGTGAACAACAGCATCAACCTGTCGAAGACCGAGGCGTTCGGCGATCTGCGCGCCATGACCTACACCGACGTCTTCGAAGTGGGCGGCCTCTACCGCGGTGAGTTCGGCGCCGTGACCGTCGAGGCGTCCGCCTTCTACGAGTTCGGCCAGGCGATGGACCAGGTCGAACCCACCATGCGTTACGCCTACGACGACCTGTCGTCGTTCTCGGCCGGTGTCAACGTCGGCTACATGGGCTTCGCGGTCGGCGGCTTCTACGCCTACCACGGCGACAGCGGCTACTGCAAAACCACGGCCGGCTGCATCAGCCGCGAGGACCAGCACGTCTGGTCGCTCAACGCCCAGTACGGCTTCGGTGATGTCATCGTGGCCGGCAGCTACCTGAACGCCCGCGACGCCGGCGACATGACCGTGGCCGGCCGGTCGAAGCTCGACCTCTGGCAGGCCGGCGTCACCTACGCCGTCGCCCCCGGCCTGACGGTCGGCCTGGAGTACAGCTATTTCGATCTGGACGCCGACGTGGCGGCCAACAGCACCAACGGCAGCATCGTGATGCTGGACACCCGTCTGGCGTTCTGATCGGCACCGCCATCCCGGTGCCGGACCCGGCGGTGTGCCCCACCGCCGGGTCGAACATTCCTCACTTCGGGCGCGGGCCGCAGATCAGCAGCAGCGCCGAGTCGGACAGGGGCGCCCAGACCAGCAGCAGCGACCGCCGGTCCTTCTCGGCGGTATAGGCCACCATTTCCGGATCCGGCAGCGACACCGTCTTCACCTCCTTCACCGTGAAGCCCTTGACCGCGAAGCCCTGCATCGTTGTCTGGAAGATGCGGTCCATGGTCCGCTGCTGGTCGTTCAGGGTGTCGGCCGGGAACTCCCAGCCGAAGCTCTCCATCCCTTCGCAGGGCTTGCGGCCCAGCGACGACGCCACCTCGTTCATGAAAGCGGCGTAGGTTCCGTCGTCGGCCAGGGGAAAGGGCGGTTCGGTGAAGGCGACCCCGGCCAGATTTGACCCGATAATCCGCTCCGCCCGGGGGGCCGCCCCGGACGTTCCGGACTCCGCCGGCCGGGATGATCCCGGTTCCGCCCGCGTCTGAGCCGTTGCCGGCAGTGCCGCCAGTGCCACCGCCAGCGCCGCCGGAAGCATCCAACCACGCATGCGCTCGTCTCCTCGGACCCTTGCGTTTCAACGGCACCTCCGTTACCACGCCGGCCGGTCCGGTGTATACAGCACCCGAGACAACGGAGGTCCGCCCCATGCCCGTTCCGCCGCCGTCCGAGTCCCCCGATTCCATCGCCGCCCGCCTGGACGCGGTGCGCCGCACCATCGCCGAGGCCGCCGCCGCCGCGGGGCGGGACGCCGGATCGGTGACGCTGGTGGCGGTGTCGAAGACCCACGGGGCCGCGGCGGTGGCCGAGGCGCTGGCCGCCGGCCAGCGGGTGTTCGGCGAGAACCGGGTGCAGGAGGCCAGGGCCAAGTGGCCGGACCTGCGCGCCGGCCGGCCGGACATCGAGCTGCACCTGATCGGTCCCTTGCAGACCAACAAGGTGAAGGACGCGGTCGCCCTGTTCGACGTGATCGAGACCGTCGATCGCGACCGCCTGGCCGAGGCGCTGGCGGCGGAGATGGCGCGCAGCGGCCGCCGCCCGCGCTGCCTGGTGGAGGTCAACACCGGGGAGGAACCGCAGAAGGCCGGCATCGCCCCGGCCGACGTGGACGCCTTCGTCGCCGCCTGCCGGGAGCGCCACAACCTGCCCGTCACCGGGCTGATGTGCATCCCGCCCGCCGACGAGGAGCCGGCCATGCACTTCGCCCTGCTGGCCGACCTGGCGCGCCGCAACGGCCTGGCCGAGATCAGCATGGGCATGAGCGGCGACTACCCCACGGCGATCCGCTTCGGCGCCACCCACGTGCGGGTCGGCACCGCCATCTTCGGCGTCCGCCCGCCCCCGGGCTGACGGCGGCTCAGGGCGCCGGGACGCGCAGGACCGTGGCGGTGTCGCAGTCGGCCAGCAGGCGCAACAGGTCGGGCAGGGCCAGGGCGACGCAGCCGGCGGTGGTCTCCCGGTCCGGCCGGGCGACGTGCAGGAACACGGCACTGCCCAGCCCCGGCACCACCGGTTCGTCGTTGTGGCCCATCACCACGATCACGTCGTAGACGTTGTCGTCGCGCCACAGGGCCTCGTGGCCGGCCGGGTAGGGGCGGCGGACGGGGCGGTTGTAGGCCGGGTCGGCCGGGTCGTCGCACCAGCCGTCGTCGGGGGCGATGGGCCGGACGGGCAGGGCGGTGCGCGGCCGCTCCAGCCGGTCGGCCCGCCACAGCACGCGGCGCAGCGGGAATGCGCCCGCCGGGGTGGCGCCGTCCCCTTCCCGCTTGTCGGCGCGGATGCCGCCGCGCCCCAGCACGCAGGGCACCCGCCCGCCCGGCCACGCCAGGACCGCGTCGGGCGTCACCGTGATCTCCATGCCGCCGTCCTCCTTCAGCCCAGGGTGTAGTCGCGCAACGGCTCGTATACCGGGCCGCTGCGGCCGAGATGGCTGCGGAACAGGGTGAAGCGGTCGAACGCCACTGGTCCCGCACGGAACAGGCCACGCTCCTCGATGAAGCGGCCGATGCGCTCGCGCGGGGCGTCCTTCAGGCGGGCGAGAGTCACGTGGGGGGTGAAGCGGCGCTCGTCCCGCGGCTCGCCGCCGCGCACCAGGGCCGATTCGATCTTGCCCTGAAGGTGGTTCAGCGCCTCGCTGCGCTCCACCCCCGCCCACAGGATGCGGGCGTTGCGGGCGTTGCCGAACACGCCCACGCCATCGAACACCAGCGCGAATCCCGGCGACTCGACGCCGGCCAGGGCGGCGTCGATGTCCGCCAGCCGGTCGTCGGGCACGTCGCCGATGAAACGCAGCGTCAGATGCAGGTTCTCCGGTTCGGTCCAGCGTGCCCCCGGCACGCCGCCGCCGAGCCCGGCCAGGCGTTGCCGGAGATCCTCCGGCAGCGCCAGGGCGACGAACAGACGGATCATGGCCTTTCTCCCGCGTCCCGCCCGCTCAGGGGCAGGGATCCGGATTGGCGGCGTGGACCGCCTCGATCTCGGCGAGCACCGCGTCGTCGAGCCGGATGTCAAACGCGTCGATGTTGGAGTCGAGATGGGCCATGTCGGTCGCCCCGATCAGGGTCGAGGTGACGAAGGGCTGCTGCGCCACGAAGGCGATGGCCATCTGCGTCGGCTCCAGACCGTGGCGCCGGGCGATGGCGTGATAGGCGCGCACCGCCGCGTCGGCGTTGGGCGTGTCGTAGCGGGACTTGCGATGGTCGATGGCGCGCCGCGTTCCCGCCGGCACCGCCCCGTCCAGGTACTTGCCCGCCAGCGTCCCGGCGCCCAGCGGGGAATAGGCCAGCAGGCCCACGTCCTCGCGCAGGGCCACCTCGGCCAGCGACTTCTCGAAGGTGCGGTTCAGCAGGTTGTAGGCGTTCTGGATGCTGGCGACTCGCGGCAGGCCCGCCTCGGCGGCCAGGCGCAGGCAGGTCATCACGCCCCACGGCGTCTCGTTCGACAGGCCGACCGCGCGGATCTTGCCATCGCGCACCAGGTCGCCCAGGACCGCCAGCGTCTCCTCCAGCGGCACGCCGTCCTCTTCCGGCGCGTGACGGTAGGAGCGGGTGCCGAAGCGCACGGCCAGCCGGTCGGGCCAGTGGAGCTGGTAGAGATCGATCCGATCGGTTTGCAGGCGGCGCAGGCTGGCCTCCACCGCCGCCAGGATGTTGGCGCGGTCCAGCCGGGCGGTGCCGCCGCGGATCCACGGGAAGGCGCCGCGGCCGTTGCCGATGACCTTGCTGGCCAGCACGACCTTGTCGCGCATGCCCCGGCTGCGGAACCAGGTGCCGATGATCTCCTCAGTGCGGCCGTAGCTTTCGGCGGTGGGCGGCACGGCGTACATCTCGGCGGTGTCCCAGAAGGTGACCCCGCGCTCCAGCGCGCGGTCCATCTGGGCGTGGCCTTCGGCCTCGGTGTTCTGGCGGCCCCAGGTCATGGTGCCGAGGCCGATGGCGCTCACCGTCAGGCCGGTGCGGCCGAGCGGGCGGTATTCCATGAAAATGTCCTACTGTTTCGCTCAAACGAACAGGGTGAGGACGCCGGTATAGCCGTAAAGCCGGTTGTGGGAAATCTCTCCGTTGGCGAAGAAGCCGGCCAGAGGCACGTCCCCCAGCGCCCGGCGGATGGCCGCCAGCTCCCCGCCCGGTCCGAACAGCCCTGGGCCGCGGGCGACGCAGCTCACATAGACGGCACCGCGCGGCGGGCCGGACAGGCGCCGCGTCAGTCCGGTGAGCATGCGGTCCAGGTCGGCCGCGGCGGTGGCCGCGTCGCGGCGGGCGAACAGGACGGGCTGGCCGGTCTGCACCCGCTCCGCGACGGCGAGCCAGCCGTTGCGCGGGTCGATGGCGACCAGATTGCGCACGAGGTAATCGCCGGTGTCGGTCCCGGCGACCGGCAGGCCGGCGAAGATGGTGCCGCCGATCGACGCCAGGTCGCGCGCCAGCTCCTCGCCGATGTCCCGCTTGAAGACGCTCAGCGCCGGCTCCCCGTCGATCTCCAGGATGACGTTCTCCTCCGCCGCGGTGATCGTGCGCGTCGGGCCGATGGGCGAACAGCCCTGGGTCTTGCCCGTCGCCACGCCCGTGTCGGGGCCGAACAGCACGCCGGACAGGCCGCCCTCGCCGACCGGGCTTCCGGCGGTCACCGGGACGGCGGTGTCGCCGGGCACCGTGAACTGCGGGAAAGCGCCGCGCGACGCCGTCAGCCCGCCGACCAGGAACGCCCCGGTCGCCTCGGCCACCCGGCCGATCAGGTCGTTGAGCTGCGGGTGGCGCGGATCGACGTGCACCAGCCCCAGCGTCGCGCCGTGCCGGTCCAGCCAGCCGCCGGCGGCGCGGCGCAACGGCGTGAGGTCGCCGTCGACGACGGGGAAGAGGCGGAAACGCTCCGCCGGCAGGTCGGTGACCATGACGGCGACGGCGGGGGTATCGAAAAACTCCTCCCCGCCGCCCATGACGCCGATGCCCACCGTGCCAACCCAGTCGCGGATGCCGGTGACGCTGCGCAGGAAGGTGACAATGGCGGTGGCGCGCTCCGCCAGCGCGTCGCTGACGTAGAGAAAACCCAGCGTGCAGCCGCGCACGTCGCCCAGCCGGTCGACGCACACCCCGGCGGCGCGCGCCCAGTCGGCGTCCGCGGCGGCGGCGGAGCGGAAGCGGACGGCCGGCGTGGTATCGGTCATGGTTTATCCCCTCGTCGCCGGGCGTTCGCCGGCACCGGTCAGCGGTTCGATCAGCATCACCACGTGCGGCAGGATGCGCCGCACGATCTCGTCGACACCCGCGGCGTTGGGATGGATGCCGTCGCCCTGGTTCAGCGCGGGATCCGTCGCCACCCCCTCCAGGAAGAAGGGATAGAGCGGCACGCCGTGCTTCTCCGCCAGCTCCGGGTGGATGGCGTCGAAGCGGTCGGTGTAGGCGCGCCCCAGGCTGGGGTTGGCCAGCATGCCCGCCAGCAGCACGGGGATGCCGCGCGCCTTCAGCTCGCCCAGGATGGCGTCCAGGTTGGCCCGCGCCACCGCCGGGTCGATGCCGCGCAGCATGTCGTTGGCGCCCAGCGCCACGATGGCGGCGTCCGGCGCGTCGGCCAGCGCCCAGCCCAGCCGGGCGCGGCCGCCGGCGGTGGTGTCGCCCGACACGCCGGCGTTGATCACCTCCACCGGGTAGCCTTCGGCGCGCAGCGCCGCCTGCAGCCGGGCGGTGAAGCCCTGCCCCTCCGGCAGGCCGTAGCCGGCGGTGAGGCTGTCGCCCAGCGCCAGCAGGCGCACCGTCTCCGCCGCGGCGGCCCCGGCCGACGGCATCACCAGCGCCGCCACCAGAAGCGCTGCTGCGGCGCATGCGTTGAAAAGGCGGCGCGCCGTGCCATATGGCGAAAGTCCGTCCCGCTCGATCCCGAGAGCCATCGCAATGTCCCGACCTCAATCCCCGGTTCAACCGATCGTCGCCCTCGACGACGTGCATCTGACATTGGATAGCGGGGCGGGGCCCGTCAACATCCTGCGCGGCATCGACCTGTCGGTCGGCGGCGGCGAGCGGGTGGGCATCGTCGGCCCCTCCGGCTCCGGCAAATCGACGATGATGATGGTGATGGCGGGGCTGGAACGCCCGTCGTCGGGTCGCGTGCAGGTGGCCGGCTGCGACCTCGGCGCGCTCAACGAGGACGGGCTTGCGCGGTTTCGCCGCAACCACGTGGGCATCGTCTTCCAGGGCTTCCACCTCGTGCCGACCATGACGGCGCTGGAGAACGTGGCGATCCCCCTTGAGTTCGCCGGTGCGCGCGACGCCTTCGAGCGCGCCCGGGCGGGGCTGGAGGCGGTGGGGCTCGCCCACCGCGTCACCCATTATCCCGGCCAGCTCTCGGGCGGCGAGCAGCAGCGCGTCGCCATCGCCCGCGCCTTCGTGGCGGAGCCGTCGCTGCTGCTGGCCGACGAGCCCACCGGCAACCTCGACCTGGAAACCGGCGCCCACATCGTGGAACTGCTGTTCGGCCAGGCGCGGCGGCGCGGCACCACGCTGGTGCTGATCACCCACGACCCGGCGCTGGCCCGGCGCTGCGACCGCACGGTTACCCTGATGGACGGGCGCATCGCCGACGACGGCCTGGCCGGGCGGGTGCGCGCCGCCGGCCTGCCGGCGGCGGGGGAGTGACGATGCAGCGCCTCCTCCTCGCCCTGCGCTTCGCCCGGCGGGAGCTGCGCGGCGGTCTTCAGGGCTTCCGCATCTTCCTGGCCTGTCTGGCGCTGGGCGTGGCGGCGATCGCCGCGGTGCAGTCGGTGTCGTCCGGCATCCTGGAAGGGCTGCGCGCCGACGGCCGCGCCATCCTGGGCGGCGACGCCTCGGTGCGCCGGATCTACACCCCCGTGACCGACGAGCAGCGCGCGTTCCTGGAGGAATCGGGTCGCCTCACCACCATGGTGGAGGCGCGCGCCATGGTCCGCCGCCCCGATGAATCCGCCTCCTCCCTGGCGGAGCTGAAGGCGGTGGACGGCGCCTATCCCCTGTACGGCACGGTGGTGCTGCGCGACGCCGGCGCGGGTCCCGGTGCGATCGACGCGGCGCTGGCCCTGCGCGACGGCCGCTGGGGTGCCGTGGTGGAGGATACGGTGCTGGACCGGCTGGGTCTGGCGGTGGGGGACGAGGTGCACCTGGGCGAGACGGTCTACACCGTGCGCGACGTCCTGGTGCGCGAGCCCGACCGCGCCTCCTCCGGCGGCTTCAGCCTGGGGCCGCGGGTGATGGTGGCGCTCGGCTCCCTGCCCGACTCGGGCCTCATGCGGCCGGGCAGCCTGCTCTACTGGAACTACAAGGTGGCGCTGCCCCCCGGATCCGACCTCGACGCCTGGACGGCGGCGCTGGGCGAGCGCTTTCCCGACGCCGGCTGGCGGCTGCGCGACTACACCAACGCCTCGCCCCAGATCGCCCGCTTCATCGAGCGGATGACCCTGTTCCTCACCCTGGTGGGGCTGACGGCGCTGCTGGTGGGCGGTGTCGGCGTGGGCAACGCGGTGCGCGCCCATCTCGACGGCAAGGCCGAAACGGTGGCGACGCTGAAGTGCCTGGGCGCCCCCGGCGCCCTGGTGTTCGAGACCTATCTGGCGCAGATCCTCATCCTGGCGGCGCTGGGCATCGCCATCGGCCTGGTGGCGGGGGCGGTGGCGCCGCTGCTCCTGGGCTCGCTGCTGGAGGGGCTGCTGCCGGTGGCCCTGCACGTCGGCCTCTACCCCGGCGCCCTGGGCATCGCCGCCCTGTTCGGCCTGCTGACGGCGCTGACCTTCTCCCTGTGGCCGCTCGGCCGCGCCCGCGAGGTGCCGGCGGGCGCCCTGTTCCGCGACGTGGTGGCACCGGCCGGCGGCCGTCCCCGCGCCGCCTATGTGGCGGCCATCGCACTGTGCGGCCTGGCGCTGGCCGGGCTGGCGGTGGCGACGGCGCACCACAAGGGATTCGCCCTGTGGTTCGTGCTGGGTGCCGCGGCGACGCTGGCGGCCTTCCGCGCCGCCGCCTGGCTGGTCACCGCCGGGGCGGCGCGCGTCGGCCGGCCGCGCCGGCCGGGGCTGCGGCTGGCCCTGGCCAACCTGCACCGGCCCGGCAACCCGACGGGCAGCGTGGTGCTGTCGCTGGGCCTCGGCCTCACCGTGCTGGTGGCCATCGCGCTGATCGAGGGGAACTTCGCCCGCCGGGTGAACGAGACGATACCGCGCGACGCCCCTGCCTATTTCTTCGTGGACGTCCAGCCCGACCAGTTCGCCGCCGTGCGCGATACCGTCCTGGCGGTGCCCGGCGCCTATGATTTCGAGGCGGTGCCGTCCCTGCGCGGGCGCATCGAGACGGCCAACGGCATCCCCGCCGAACAGGCGGTGGTCGATCCCGGCGAAGCCTGGGTTCTGCAGGGCGACCGCGGCGTGACCTACGCCGCCACACTGCCGGAGGGCAGCACCGTGGTCGCCGGTTCCTGGTGGCCGGAGGATTACGGGGGGCCGCCGCTGGTCTCCATCCACACGGCGGTGGCACAGACCCTGGGGCTGGGCCCCGGCGACCGGCTGGGCGTCAACATCATGGGCCGCACCATCGAGGCGGAGGTCGCCAACGTGCGGTCGGCGGACTTCTCCACCTTGTCGATCAACTTCACCCTGGTGTTCGCCCCCGGCGTGCTGGAGGCGGCCCCGCAGACCTGGATCGCCACCGTGCGCGCCGGCTCCCCCGAATCGGAGGCGGCGGTGCAGCGCGCGGTGCTGGCCGCCTTCCCCAACGTCACCTCGGTGCGGGTGAAGGACGCGCTGGACACCGTCAACGTCATGCTGGGCCACATCGGCACGGCGGTGCGGGTGACCGCCGCCATCACCCTGGCCGCCGGCACGCTGGTGCTGGCCGGTGCGGTGGCGGCCGGTCACCGCCGGCGGGTCTACGACGCCGTGGTGCTGAAGGTGCTGGGCGCCACCCGCGGCGACGTGTTGCGCGCCTTTCTGCTGGAATACGGGCTGCTGGGCCTGATCACCGCGGTCATCGCCGGTCTGGTCGGCACCCTGACCGCCCGGCTGGTGCTGACGCAGATGATGGGCTTCCAGTGGTCGTTCCTGCCGTCGGCCGTGCTGGGCACGGCGGCCCTGTGCACCGCCATCACCCTGGCGTTCGGCTTCATCGGCACCTGGCGGGCGCTGGGACAGCCGGCGGCACCGCTGCTGCGCAATGAGTGACGGCACGGGGCCGGCGACCATGAACTCCGTGTCATGTGCCGGCCGGAACCGGCGATTGTCGTTGAACTCCTTCGCCATATGCCCAATATGAAAAGCCGACCGGACAAACGACCGAATCGAGGGACGAACCATGGCTGACCCGGCTTTCCATCGCTACGCTGGTGCGGGCCGCGCCGTCGATCAGGGCTACTTCGACGAGGGCCTGCGGCAGTTCATGCTGCGCATCTACAACTACATGGGTGCCGGCCTGGTGGTGACCGGTCTGGTGGCGTTCTTCGCCGCGTCCAGCCCGGCCCTGATGCAGACCCTGTTCGCCACCCCGCTGAAGTGGGTGGTGATGCTGGCCCCCCTCGCCTTCATCATGGTGCTGTCGTTCGGCATCAACCGTTTGTCGTTCGGCACCGCGCAGATCCTCTTCTGGGTCTACTGCGGCGTGATGGGGCTGTCGTTGTCGACCATCTTCCTGGTCTTCACCGGCGCCAGCATCGCCCTGACCTTCTTCGTGACCGCCGCCACATTCCTGGCGATGAGCCTGTACGGCTACACCACGAAGACCGATCTGTCCCGGATGGGGTCCTTCCTCATCATGGGCCTGATCGGCATCATCATCGCCAGCCTGGTCAACATCTTCATGGCGTCGAGCGCGCTGCAGTTCGCCATCTCGGTGATCGGCGTGCTGATCTTCACGGGCCTCACCGCCTATGACACGCAGCGCCTGAAGGAGGTCTATGCCGAGAACATGGACCACGAGACCATGGGCAAGACCGCCCTGATGGGCGCCCTGACCCTGTACCTCGACTTCGTGAACCTGTTCATGTTCCTGCTTCACTTCCTGGGTCAGCGCAACGACTGATACGGCCGGAAGCAGATCCGTTCCATGGGGGCCGTCCGGGGGAGACTCCGGGCGGCCCTTGTTCTGTGCAACCCGACCCGGCCGTTCGCCGTTTCATACGGTTTCCGCCTGAAGGCTTCAACCGTATGCCCCTTTCAATGAAGGTCTGCGGCCTTCATCTGTCGGGTTAGACGGCTTCCAACAGATCCTGCGGATCTGCCGGAAGCCGTATCATGGACACGCAGCAGCCAGGGAGAGCCCGCGCCATGCCCAAGCCTGTGATCGTCACCATTCCCCACCAGCTCGGCCGCGAGGCGGCGACGCAGCGCCTGCGCGACGGGCTGGACAAGGCGCGCGCCCAGCTCTCCGGCGTCAACGCGGTGGTGGAGGAGACGTGGACCGCCGACGGCATGGACCTGCGCATCGTCGCCGTCGGCCAGACGGTCAACGGCCGCATCATCGTCGCCGAGGAGCACGTGCGCGTCGAGGTGGACCTGCCCTGGGTGCTGGCCATGCTGGCGGAGAAGGTCGGCCACCGCATCCGTCACCACGGCGCGCTGTTGCTGACCAAGTCGTGAACGCCCGATAAACGCGGGCCAAACGCCGTTAAACCAGGACTCCGGCGCGCTCGCCGCCGGTGATCACGCAATCCTTGCCCGCTTCCTTGGCCAGGTACATGCGGTGGTCGGCCAGGTCGACCAGCTTTTCCCACGCGTCGGGACGGTCTTCCACACTCTCGGCGATGCCGATGCTGGCGGTCTGGCGCAAGCCGTCGGGACGGCGGCCGAGACCGTTGCGGCGCAGCCGCTCCACCGCCGCCGCCGCCCCCTCGCGGGTGGTGTTGGGCATGACGATGAGGAACTCCTCCCCGCCCCACCGCACCAGGAGATCGCTCTGGCGCAGGATGCCGCGGATCGCCTCGGCGGCGTTGCGCAGCACGCGGTCGCCCTCGTCATGGCCGTAGCGGTCGTTGACCGCCTTGAAGTCGTCCAGGTCGACGAACACCACGGCCAACGGCTGCCCCGCGCGCCGGCCGTGGGCGTATTGCAGGCGCAGCAGCTCCTCGCCGATGCGCCGACCGAAGGCGCCGGTCAGCCCGTCGTGGGAGGCCTGGGCCACCAGCGCCATCATGAAATGGAGCTGGCTCATGGCGGCCAGGCTCGCCACCACCATGATGAGCAGCAGCAGCCACAGCGCGCCGATGTAGGACGGGAAGGGGAACACCAGGGATCCCCACAGCCCGGCCGCCAGATGCGCCACAAGGAGCGGCAGGGCGAACAGCAGCCCCTCGATCGCGGTCAGCGGAAAGACGCTGAGCCCCGCCACCATGACGAAGGGCAGGAAGGCGTAGCCCGCCGCCACCGCCAGGGCGGAATCGGCGATCAGCTCCTCGTTCAGCATGGGGTGGGACAGCAGGAAGAAGGTGGTCGGAACCGCCAGCAGCATGGCCAGCCCCCGCCAGGCCGACGCCATGTCGTCGGTGGTGCGGTAGGCCAGCGCGAGCGCACCGAAGGCGGCACTGGCGGCCAGGCGCAGCACGGCCAGCCAACCCCACAGGGGCCAGGCGAAGATCAGCACGTCGATGACGATCCACAGGGGCGTCAGCAGCGCGAAGGTCGCCGCCACCATGCGCACCCGGGAATGGATCAGGACGGCACGCCGGCGCTGGATCAGGGGCGAGTGGCCGTCGGGAAGCAGCAGATCGCGCATCTGCGCGAGGGAAAAATCACCGCTCACGGCCTGGAACGCCCTCTCGGCAAATTGTCTGAGAGTGTCAAGGGCCATTTGATACATGTCTGCCCCCTTCCCGACAACGGGCATTCCTGTGGCATCGGTGGTCCGCCCGCCGCCCGGGCGCTTACAGGGGAGCGCCGCGCACCATGCGCGGCAGGTCGCCGACGACTCCCATGGCGTGGCGCATGAAGAAGCGCTTGAGCGGCGGCAGCCGGTTCACCACCGCCAGCCCGACGTCGCGCGCCAGCTTCACCGGGCCGATGTCGTTGGAGAACAGGTGGACCAGCGCGTCGCACACCGCGGCCAGCAGCACCGTGTCGAAGCGCCGCCAGCGCTGGTAGCGGGCCAGCACCGCCGGCCCGCCCACGTCGAGGCCGAGGCGCCAGGCGTCCACCACCACCTCCGCCAGCGCCGCCACGTCGCGCAGGCTGAGGTTCAGCCCCTGGCCGGCGATGGGGTGGATGGCGTGGGCCGATTCCCCCACCAGCGCGATGCGCGGCGCCACGAACTCCCCGGCCAGCAGCACCGACAGGGGCCATGCCTCGCGGCGGGTGAGCAGCTCGATGTCGCCGAGATAGCCGCCGGAGCGCCGGTCCAGCTCGGCGATGAACGCCGCGTCGGACATCGACAGGTAGGTGTCGACCAGGGCGGTCTTCTCGCTCCACACGATGGACGAACGGTTGTCCGTCATGGGCAGGACCGCGAAGGGTCCGGTGGGCAGGAAATGCTCCACCGCCACGCCGTTGTGGGGTTCGGAATGGCGGATCGTGCAGATGATGGCGGACTGGTCGTAGGACCAGCGCCGCACCTTGATCCCCGCCGTCTCCCGCGCCAGGGAACGGCGGCCGTCCGCCCCCACCACCAGGCGCGCCCGCACCTCCCGCCCGTCGTCCAGCACCACCCGCGCGCCGGCGCGGTCGCGCTCGATGCGGGTGGCGCGGGCGGGGGCCAGGTGGACCAGCCCCGGCAGCTCGCGCACCCGGGCGAACAGGGCGCGCCGGATGTCCCTGTTGTCGAGGATCCAGCCGAAGGGCCGGTGGGCGCCGTCGATGTCCAGTTCCCGGTGATCGTAGTGGACGAACAGGGGCGAGAACTGGTCGGCCACGCGGATGTCCAGGATCGGCCCGGCGTCGGCCGCCATGTGGCGCCACACGCCGGCCCCCTCCAGCACCTTCATGGAGGCGTAGGCGATGGCGGTGGTGCGGATGTCGAAGTCGTCGCGGCCCTGGACGTCGGGGCCGTCGCGGTCGATGCACACCACCGGCACCCCGGCGGTGGCCAGTGCCGCCGCCATGGTCAGGCCGGCGAGCCCGCCGCCCAGCACCACGACCTCCGTCGCGATCACCTCCGGGTTGGGTGGGGTAGCCTGCGCCTGGTCGGTCATGATCGCGGTGATCCTTCTGTGCCGGGATGAACCGTGACAATCGGCCGCTGCGCACCGCTTGTCCAGTGGCGGGCGGCGCGACCCCTGGTCGCTGCACATCAACTGGTCAATTGACGCGAAAACCGGCATCCTTCGGGGGCCGCTGCGCCTGTTTTCACGGCGTGTTGCGTGCGGCACGATTCTTGTAACCGTTGATCTTCGCAGTCGGGCCGTGCACGTTCGGGCGAGCGTTGCGGCGCAGCAACCCGTGTGGAGGCGGCACGACGGCGCCCAGCCCGGAGCGATCGCGAGCGACCGGACCATCGAATCGAAGGGGAGCCACATGAAACTCGTTATGGCCATCATCAAGCCGTTCAAGCTCGACGAAGTGCGCGAGGCGCTGACGTCGCTGGGAATCCAGGGCCTGACCGTCAGCGAGGTCAAGGGATTCGGCCGCCAGAAGGGCCAGACCGAGATCTATCGCGGTGCGGAGTATTCGGTGAGCTTCCTGCCCAAGGTCAAGATCGAGGTGGCGGTCGCCGACGACCAGGCGGAGCAGGTGGTCGAGGCCATCCAGAAGGCGGCCAACACCGGCCGCATCGGCGACGGCAAGATCTTCGTGCTGGAGATCGCCCAGGCCGTGCGCATCCGCACCGGAGAAACCAACGCCGAAGCGCTGTAAGGCGCAACCGCCCGCCCTTGCCGATGGCCGGGACGCGGCCGTACCGGGCTTCCCCCGTCGTCGGCGGGGGGGCACCTCTCGCGCCCGGTCGCCTCCCGCACGGCGGCGCATTTGTTACGGGCAGGGCGCTTGTGCCGGGGTGCCGCCGTCGCTAGAGTCGGGCCGGGTCGGGCGGGAGGTACCCCGTGCGGCGCGCTCCAACCAACGCGGATTTCTTCGGCGACATGGCGAACCCGGCGAGCGGCCCGGCGCATCATCCGGCTTCGGGCAACGACCGGCTTGACCGGTTGAGCGACTATCCCTTCACCCGCCTGGCGGCGCTGCTGGCGGGCATCACCCCGCGCGCCAACGCGGAACCGACGATCATGTCCATCGGCGAGCCGCAGCACGCCCCGCCGGCCCTGATCGCCGAGACGCTGGCCGCCAACGCCCATCTCTGGGGCAAATATCCGCCGCTGGCCGGCACTCCCGACTTCCGGGCCGCCGTTGGCGATTGGCTGACCCGCCGCTTCGCCCTGCCGGCGGGCTCCTTCGACGCCGACAACATGGTGCTGCCGGTGGCCGGCACCCGCGAGGCCCTGTTCCTCACCGCCCTGCTGGCGGTGCCCGAGCGCCGGGCCGGCGGCACCCCGGCGGTGCTGATCCCCAACCCCTTCTATGCCGTGTACGAGGGCGGGGCGGTGCTGGCCGGGGCGGAGCCGGTGTTCCTTTCCTCCACCGCCGCCACCGGCTTCCTGCCCGACCTCGACGCCCTGACGCCGGACCTGCTGGAACGCACGGCCCTGCTCTATCTCTGCACGCCGTCCAACCCGCAGGGGGCGGCGGCCGATGCCGCCTATCTCGGCCGCGCCATCGCGCTGGCGCGCCGTTACGGCTTCGTGCTGGCGGTCGACGAGTGCTACAGCGAGATCTACCTCGACCGCCCGCCGGTCGGCGCGCTCCAGGTCGCCGCGGCCATGGAGACGGGCGGCGGCCTGTGGGACAACGTGCTGGTCTTCCATTCCCTGTCCAAGCGGTCGAACGCGGCCGGGCTGCGCTCCGGCTTCGTCGCCGGCGACCCCGCGCTGATCGCGCGCTTCGCCCGCCTGCGCAGCTACGCCAACGCCGGCACGCCGCTGCCGGCCCTGGCCGCCGCCGCCGCCCTGTGGCGCGACGAGGCCCATGTGGAAGAGAACCGCCGCCTCTACCGGGACAAGTTCGCGGCGGCCGAGGCGGCGCTCGGCGGGCGCTTCGGCTACCGCCGGCCCGACGGCGGCTTCTTCCTGTGGCTGGACGTGGGCGACGGCGAGTCCGCCGCCCGCCGTCTGTGGGACGAGGGGGCGATCCGCGTGCTGCCCGGCGCCTACCTGTCCGGCAGCGCGCCGGGGCAGCCCAACCCCGGAGCGTCCTTCATCCGCGTCGCCCTGGTGCACGACGCCGACGTGGTCGCCCGGGCCTGCGCCGCCATCGCCCGCATCCTCGGGTAAGGCGGCGCGCCGAGCCCTGACCGACCCAATCCGTTGACCAGCAAACCGGGAACCCGACCGATGAGCAGCCGCCGCACCGCACCCCCTCGGCCGGCCGGCCGGCCGGACCGGCGGCCTCTGCTGTCGCCCGCCGCCCGCGCCTTCGTGGCCGCCCGCGTCTTCGAGATGGCCGGCGCGGTCCTGGGCTGCGTCGGGCTGGTGCTGATGCTGGTCATCGGCAGCTACAGCTCGGGCGACCCGTCCTGGAATTCGGTGGCGGCGGACGGCGGCGCGGAGGTCGCCAACCTGCTCGGCCGGCCCGGCGCATGGCTGGCCGACCTGCTGATGCAGACGCTGGGCTGGGCGTCGTGGCTGCTGGCGCTGCTGCCCGTCGCCTGGGGCTGGCGGCTCGCCGCCCAGAAGCCGGTTCGCCGGCCGTTCCTGCGCCTGGGGCTGGGGCTGGCGGGGGTGCTGACCGGCGCCACCGCCTTCGCCGGTTCGGGCATGGAGGGGGCCCCCCTGGACCTGCCCGGCGGCAGCCTGGGTGTGGTGATGCTGCACGCCATCGCCGGCTCCCTGTTCGGCGGCCCGGCCGGGCACTGCGTGGTGGGCACCGGGGCCACGGTGCTGGCCGTCCTGCTGCTGTTCGCCGCCTCCGGCCTGTCGCCGCGCGAATGGCTGGGCGGCGTGCGCGCCGCCGGCGCGCTGGCCGGTGCCGCGGGCCGGGCGGCGCGCGACGGCGCCGCGGCCGTCGGCCGCCAGGGAGCCGAGGCGGCGCGCGCGGCCGGTGCCGCCGCCGGCGAGATGCTGCACCGGGGCACCCCGCGCTTCGACGAGCGCGCACCCCGCTTCGACGACGCTCCGGCCCCGGACTTCGAGGAGCCGACGTTCGGCGACCGACCCGCGGCGGACATGGACACCCTGCGGGCACCGCGCCGCGACGCCGCCACCGGCCCCGCCGCGCCGGTGTTCGAGGAGCGGGCGCCGCGCCCGGTGCCCGTCGTCGCCCCCGCCGCCCCTGCGGCCGCGGCGGCGCGTCCGCCCGCCCCCGCGGCCCGGCCCGGCACGCGCCAGGCCAGCCTGCACCTGGAGCCGGAAGAGGCCGGCTATGAATTGCCGCCCATCGACCTGCTGCAACCCCCCGCCGCCGCGGGACGGACCGACCGGCTGGACGAGGACGCGCTGCGTGCCAACGCGGAGAAGCTGGAGGGTGTGCTGTCCGACTTCGGTGTGCGCGGCGCGGTGCAAAAGGTCCACCCCGGCCCCGTGGTCACGCTCTATGAGCTGGAACCGGCACCCGGCACCAAATCGTCCCGCGTCATCGGCCTGGCCGACGACATCGCCCGCACCATGAGCGTGGTGTCCGTGCGCGTCGCCGTGGTGCCGGGGCGCAACGTCATCGGCATCGAGCTGCCCAACGCCCGGCGCGAGACGGTGCTGCTGCGCGAGCTGCTGGCGGCCGACCCGTTCGAGCGCAGCCAGGGCAAGCTGGCCCTGGCGCTGGGCAAGGACATCGGCGGCCACCCCGTGGTCGCAGACCTCGCCCGCTTCCCGCACCTGCTGGTGGCGGGCACCACCGGGTCCGGCAAGTCGGTTGCGATCAATACGATGATCCTATCGCTGCTCTACCGGCTGCCGCCCGACCGCTGCCGTTTCATCATGATCGATCCCAAGATGCTGGAGCTGTCGGTCTACGAAGGCATCCCGCACCTGCTGGCCCCGGTGGTCACCGACCCGCGCAAGGCGGTGGTGGCGCTGAAGTGGACGGTGCGGGAGATGGAGGACCGCTACCGCAACATGTCCAAGCTGGGCGTGCGCAACATCGAGGGTTACAACGCCCGCCTGCGCGAGGCCCGGGCCAACGGCGAATCCCTGACCCGGCGGGTGCAGACCGGCTTCGACCCCGACACCGGCAAGCCCCTGTTCGAAGAGCAACCGCTTGATCTTACCGAGCTGCCCTACATCGTGGTCATCGTCGACGAGATGGCCGACCTGATGCTGGTGGCGGGCAAGGACATCGAGGCGGCGATCCAGCGCCTGGCCCAGATGGCGCGTGCCGCCGGCATCCACCTGATCATGGCCACCCAGCGCCCGTCGGTGGACGTCATCACCGGCACCATCAAGGCCAACTTCCCCACCCGCATCTCCTTCCAGGTGACGTCGAAGATCGACAGCCGCACCATCCTGGGCGAGCAGGGGGCGGAGCAGCTCCTGGGCCAGGGTGACATGCTCTACATGGCCGGCGGCGGCCGCATCACCCGCGTCCACGGCCCCTTCGTCTCCGACGGCGAGGTGGAGCAGGTGGTGAAGTTCCTCAAGTCGCAGGGCGAGCCCAGCTATGTCGACGCCATCACGGAGGAGGACGAGGACGGCGACGGCGGCGGCGACGATTCCTACGGATCCGGCGCTGCCGGCGGCGGCTCCGGCGACGAACTCTACGACAAGGCCGTCGCCATCGTCTGCCGCGAGCGCAAGGCGTCCACCTCCTTCATCCAGCGCCAGCTCCGCATCGGCTACAACTCCGCCGCCCGCCTGATCGAGCGCATGGAATCCGAAGGCGTGGTCAGCAAGCCCAACCACGCGGGCAAGCGCGAGGTGCTGGCCCGGGCCATCGACGAGGAGTGACGATCGCCGCCCCCGCCGGTTGAGATCGGGACAGACCGAAGGGGAGACCCCGCGCCATGAAGCAGCCGCACACCGAACGCGACGTCCGCCACACCGACGACCAGCAGAACACCGGCAACCACAAGAAGCCGGACTCCCCCGCCGCCGGCGGTGCCGACCGCTTCGGCGGCACCCGCACGGGCGCGGAGAACGTCGAACCCGCGAAGAAGCCGACGCCCTGAACCGGCATCATTTCCGCCCGGCCATGTGCTCCAGATAGGCGACGATGCGGTCGATCTCGCGGTCGCTCAGCATGGCGTCGGTGAAGTCGGGCATTTGGCGTTCCGGCCAGGTGCGCATGCTGCTGCCGGCGCGGATCAGGCGGTGGAGCATCCCCGGCTTCAGGTACTCGGTCGGGTTCATCGGACGGTTGAGGTCCGGGCCCATGGTGGCGCTGCCGGCGCCGTTCAGGGTGTGGCAGCTCATGCACTGGGTGACGAACAGGGCCTGGCCGGCGCGCACGGGGTGATCGGCGGCAAGAGCCGGGTCCACCGCCAGCTCCGGCCAGCGGACGGCCGGCGAATCGGTGTCGGTGATGCGGGCGACTTGGTAGGGCCAGTGCTCGCTGCGCACGCCCGACGCCGCCGGGCGCAGCCAAACCACGTAGAACGGCCCGGCCGAGACGTCCTTGCCCGGCAGGGCCGGCCAGGGGGCGTCGGCGGGCTCCACCGCCAGATAGGGCACCGCTCCCCCGGGCGCGTCGGCGAACACCAGGTCCACCGGTATCCCCGCGACGAAGCCGTCGGTAGCCTCCGCCTCCAGCACCCGGCCGGGGGCGAGCCGGTCGCGGGGCACCAGGCCGGCCAGCGGCACGGCCCGGTAGGTCATCGGGCGGCCGTAGGCGTGATCGTCGACGGTGATCGCGGTGGCGTCGGGATGCCGCAGCAGCGCGTCGCGGCTCCAGGCGCGCTCGGCGCCGCCCACGGCGATCGTCAGGGCCGGCTCGGCCGCGACCGCGGCGAACGGCAGGACCAGCACCAGCAACAAGGCCGTCAACCCGCGGCGGATCATTCGTCTCCTCCCTCGTCCTCGTCATCCCCCGCCTGCGCCGCGGCGTCCGCCGCCGCGGCCGGGCGCGGCGGCGGGGCGGCGGGGGCGGACAGCCGTTCGAGCTGCTCGGGGTGGGTCAGCTCGATCATGGGGCCGTTGCGGTCGGCGATCCAGCCGCGGATGCGCACCTCCGCCCCCGCCAGCGCCAGCGGATCGACGCCGGCGGCGGCGAAGCGCTTCAGCCCCTCCCGGCCGATACGGGCGGTGACGTCGCTGCGCCAGTCGGTGCCGAAGTTCAGGAACACCTGATCGCGCACCCGCGCCGCGGTGACGACGCGGCCTTCCACCACCTGGATGCTGTGGCGGTCGCGGCGCAGAGCCTCCGGCCGGGCGGGGCGGACCGCGTGGGCGGCCGTACCCCACAGGCCGCGGCCGCCGGCGCGCGCCTCCTCCTCCAGGGCCAGCATGGCGGTGGCGCGGTCGCGGGCGTCGGGCCGGGTCAGCACCCGCACCAGCCCGCGGCGCAGCAGGTCCCCTTGCAGCCACACCCCGTCGTCGCGCTCGGCCTGGGCGAGCAGGCGGCCGTGGCGGTCCTCGTGTGCCCGGCCCGGCGGTGCCGGGTCGGGCAGGCGCAGGACCCGGCCGACCGCCAGTTCGGCCAGCGCCGCGGCGGCCTCCGGCAGCGGTGCGTCGATCCCCGCCAGGCGCAGGCGGCGCCCGTCCGCCAGCACCAGCGTCGCCGCATCCTCCACCGCCACCACCCGCACCTCCACCGCCCGCACCTCCGCCGGGCCGGCCGGCGCGACGGCCGGGGCCAGCGCCAGCGCCAGCGCCAGGGCGAACACCGGGACGGGGATGGGACGGCGCATGGATGGCGGCAGGGTTGGCACGGCGGGTGCGGCATCTTAGTTCAGGATCCGGGCCGCGTGTCAGCCCGAAGCGTGTGCCCGCAGCCGAGGTTGTGCCGTCCATGAGCGTCCGCCGCGCCCCCATCCGCTGTCTGGCCGCTCTGGCCCTGTCGCTGCTCGCCGCAGCCTGCGCCGTCAACCCCGCCACGGGGGACCGGCAATTCACCGGCCTGGTGCCGGTGTCGCAGGACGCCGCCATCGGCCGGCAGGAGCACCCGAAGGTGCTGGCCGAGTTCGGCGGCGCCTACGACAACCCTCGGGTGCGGGCCTTCGTCGACCGGCTGGGCCGCACCCTGGCGGCGCAGACCGGACGCGCCGACGTGGACTGGACCTTCACGGTGCTCGACACCGACGTGGTGAACGCCTTCGCCCTGCCCGGCGGCTATGTCTACATCACCCGCGGCCTGCTGGCGCTGGCCGGTGACGAGGCGGAGGTGGCGGGCGTGCTGGCCCACGAGATCGGGCACGTGGTGGCCCGCCACACGGCCGAACGGATCAGCCGCTCCACCGTCGCCGGGGTGCTGGCCGCCGGCGTGGGCGCCGTGCTGGGCAGCCCGGAGCTGGCCCGGGCGGTCAGCCTCGGCTCCGAACTCGTGCTCGCCGGCTACTCGCGCGAGCAGGAGCTGGAGGCGGACCGGCTGGGCGTGGCGTACCTCGCCGCCACCGGCTACGACCCCTTCGCCATGGCCACCTTCCTGGAGACGATGGGGCGCAAGGCGCAGTACGACGCCCTGGTCCGCGGCGGGGCGACGGACCGCCACGACTTCCTCTCCACCCACCCCCGCACCGAGGAGCGGGTGGAGCGCGCCGCCGCCCTGGCCCGCACCTATCCGCCGGCCGACCGGCGGCGGGGCGATGGCGACTACCTTCAGGCGGTGGCCGGCATGGTCTATGGCGACAGCCCGGAGAACGGCTTCGTGCGCGGCACCGTCTTCGCCCACCCGCAGCTCGGCTTCCGCTTCGAGGTGCCGCAGGGCTACACCCTGCTGAACGGGGCGCAGCAGGTGGTGGCGCGCGGACCCGGCGGCTCCCTCATCGTCTTCGACGGCGGCACCGCCCGGGGCGGCTCCGACATGGTGGCCTACATCGCCCGGGACTGGGCGGCCGGCGCCCGCTTCGCGGCCATCGAGCCGCTGGAGATCAACGGCCTGCCCGCCGCCACGGGGGTGACGCAGGGGCGCATCCGGGGCGCCATGGTCGACCTGCGGCTGGTGGCGATCCGCATGGGGCCGCGCATCTACCGCTTCACCATGGTCAGCCCGTCCGGCGGTCTGACCGGCCACGACGCCGCCTTCCGGCGCACCGCCGCCAGCTTCCGCACTCTCGGCCGCGGCGAGGCGGCGGCCCTGCAGCCGCACCGCCTGCGGACGGTCACCGTGCGCCCCGGCGACACGGCGGAGTCGCTGGCCGCGGGCATGGCGGACCAGCCCCGCGCCGTCGATCTCTTCCGCATCCTCAACAACCTGCCGCCCGGCACGCCGCTGACGCCGGGGCGGACCGTCAAGGTGGTGGCGGGCTGATCCCGCCCGGCGATGACAATCCGCGGCATCATGCTGCGGTGCCGTTGCGGTGGTGACGGTGCATGGATAGGCTGTTCGGATGGTCGATGGTCCCGCCCCCGCATCCCCGCCGCCCGGCAAGCGCCGGCGCCTGCACCTGCCGATCGCGGCGGTGCTGGTGGCGGGATTCGGCTCGCTGATGCTGCTGGCGGTGGCCAGTGTGCTGGTGCTTGGGCTGGTCGGGGCCGGGCGCAACACCTTCGAACTGCTGAACGACAAAGCCGATCTGGCGCTGGCCGGGGTGGAGGTGCGGGTGCGCCACCAGCTCGACCCCGCGGCGGAGATGGCGAAGTTCGTCGCCGGGCTGATCGAGTCGGGGGACCTGGATACCGGCAGCGAGGAGGCGCTGGCGGTCACCCTGCGCGGCGCCCTGGCCGCCGCCCCGCAGGTGACGGGGGTGGCCTTCATCGCCGCCGACCGCACCGGCGTGCGGGTGGGCCGGGTGGAGGGAAAGCTGCAGACCCATCCGCTCGACCTGCGCGACGCCGACGACCTGCCGGATCTCCTGAACGGGGCCGACCGCACCACCCCCCAGTGGAGCCCGCCGACCTGGAGCCCGGAGATCGCCGGCAGCTTCATCGCCCTGTTCCATCCCGTGCGCCGCAACGGCGCCTACCTCGGCCAGGTGGTCGCGGCGGTGTCCCTGGGCGACCTGTCGCGGTTCCTCTCCAACCTCTACGTGGAGCAGGGCATCAACGCCTTCGTGCTCTACGACCGGGAGCATGTGCTGGCCCATTCCTCCCTGGTGGCGCTGAAGTTCGACTTCGCCGGCCGGGAGGGCCTGCCCCTGCCGCGCATCGACGAGGTGGAGGACCAGGCGCTGGCCGTGCTGTGGACCCGCGGCCAGCCGGCCGAGAGCCTGAAGAAGCGCACGGAGATGCGCACGGTGGCCGTGGGCGGCTTCGACATGCTGTTCCTGATGCGCAAGATGGCCGCCTACGGCGCGCAGGAATGGACCGTCGGCATCGCGCTGCGCATGGAGGAGGCCGACGTCGAGATCCGCCGCCTGTACGCCATGGCGCTGGGCGGCGTCGCCATCCTGCTGGTGTCGGTGGGGGTGGCGCTGCTGGCGGGGCGGCGGATCAGCCACCGCATCGCCCGCCTGGCCGAGGCCGCCGACCGGGTGCGCGCCTTCGAGTTCCGCACCGTTCCCGAATTGCCGGATTCCCGCCTGCGCGAGCTGAGCCAGGCGGCGACGGCCTTCAACGCCATGGTGTCGGGCCTGCGCTGGTTCGAGACCTACGTGCCCAAGGCGCTGGTGCTGCGCCTGATGCACCGTGCCGCCGACGGTTCGGGGCTGACGTCGGAGGAACGCGAGGTGACGGTGATGTTCACCGACATCCGCGGCTTCTCCGCCCTGGCCGAGGACCTGGGGGCCGCCGACACCGCCGCCCTGCTGAACGAGCATTTCACCCAGCTCGCCGACTGCATCGAGGCGGAGGGCGGCACCGTCGACAAGTTCATCGGTGACGCCATCATGGCCTTCTGGGGCGCGCCGGAGGAGCAGCACGACCACGCCGCCCGGGCCCTGCGCGCCGCCCACGCCATTGCCGACGCCGTGCACGCCGACAACCGGCGGCGCACCGCCGCCGGTCTCCCCCCGGTGCGGGTGCGCATCGGCCTCCATTCCGGCCCGGTGGTGGTCGGCAACATCGGTTCGGCCAGCCGCATCAACTACACCATCGTCGGCGACACCGTGAACGTGGCCGCCCGCGTCGAGGAACTGGCCGCCCGCCTTCAGGGCGACGCGGAGGTCATCGTCCTGGCCAGTGCGGCCACCGCCGCCCGCGGCGACGGCGCCGCGCCCATGGAGTGCATCGGCCGCCACCGCCTGCGCGGCCGGACCGGCAGCGCCGAGGTCTGGCGCATGCTGCCCGACGGCACCCCGGCCCTGGAGTCCGTCCCGGCCGGGGACGATCGCGAGGAGCCGCGGGCCGTCCGCTCCTGATCCCCCATCCTTTTGATCGGACCGTTCGGCCCGCCCCCCTGGCCGGGGGCGTGTAGACGCGTCGGCGCGTGGCCCCGGTTTCATCCGCCATGCTGCACCGCAATATCGTTGGTTGCAGTGCAATGTAATATTTAGCTATCCAGTATGTCTGACATAGTCTATAAAAGAGCGGAGGGAACGAGGGGAGGGAACCATGGCGGAACCGCTGGAGTTGCCGACCCGGGGCCGTGACATGGGCGCCCGGGTGGCGGAACGCCTGGCCGCCGATCTCTTCTCCGGCCGCTACCAGCCCGGCGACCTGCTGCCCAAGGAAACGGAGCTGTGCGCGACCTTCGGCATGAGCCGTCCGTCGGTCCGCTCCGGACTACAGGTCCTGGTGTCGCTGGGCATCGTCCGGCGCATCTCCGGGCATGGCACGGTGGTGGAGGACTTTCGGGACTGGAACATCCTCGACCCCCTCGTCACCCGCTGGATGACCGAGCACACCGCCCCCAACCCCCAGTTCGTCGCCGCCGTCTTCGAGTTCCGCCACGCCACCGAGCCCTACATATCGGCGCTCGCGGCGCGCAAGGCGACGGCCCGCGACCTGCTGGCCATGGAGGAGGCGTTCCACGGCATGGAGCGCACGCTGCGCACCGACCGCATCCGCGTGGTCGATGCCGCCGGCAAGACCTTCACCGACCATGACGTGGAATTCCACGCCGCCATCTACCGCGCCACCCGCAACCTGGTCTGGGCGCAGGTGGCCCATCTCCTGCGCCCCGCCATCACGCTGGTGGTGCGCGCCTCCAACGAAACCGCGGAGGAGCTGCAGGACAGCCTGCAGCGCCACCGCCACCTGATGGAGTGCATACGCCTGCGCCGCCCCGAGGAGGCCTTCGAAGCGGCGCGCAACGTCATGGCCCGCACCGCCTTCGACCTTGGCCTGGAGGACGTCGGCGCCGCCGACGATCCGCTGCTCGGGCTGTGGAAACGGGCGCTGTTCTCCGCGGGTCCATCCCCGGCGGGACTCCCCGCCGGGTTCGGGAACGACAGCGAAAACGACAGCGATAAGGATTAGGAGGGATCACCATGTTCGACAGTGCGTTCGTGCGGGCGGCCGGGCTGGCCGCCGGAGTCGCCGTCACCGCCGCGATGGGGCTGACGGCGTCCGCCGTGGCTGCCGCCGAATACGACTGGAAGTTCCAGACGTCGGAAACCGCCGGCGAGCCGCAGTACAAGCTGAAGCAGCAGTGGGCCGACTCCGTCAACGTCATGTCGGGCGGCCGCATCAAGATCGAGATCCTGCCCACCGGCGCGGTGGTGCCGCACAACCAGACCCTGGACGCGGTGGCCGCCGGCATCCTGCAGGGGCACATGACCGACCCCAGCTACTTCTCCGGCAAGGATCCCGCCTTCTCCATGCTGGGCAACCTGGTGGGCGCCTGGGGCGACCCGCTGGAGTTCCTGGAGTACATGAAGCACGGCGGCGGCGAGGCTCTCTACAACGAGCTGGTCAACCCCTACGGCGTGCACCTCATCGGCGCCGCCGCCACGGGGCTGGAGTCGTTCCCGTCCAAGCGCCCGATCCGTTCGGTCGCCGACCTCAAGGGTCTGAAGGTGCGGGCACCCGAAGGCATGGTCTACGACATCTTCACCAAGGCCGGCGCCGCGCCGGTGAATCTGCCGGGCTCCGAGGTGTACACCGGCCTGGAGAAGGGGGTGATCGACGCCGCCGACTATACGGTGTTCGCCACCAACCACGCCCAGGGCATGCACAAGTTCGCCCGCTACCCCAGCTATCCGGGGTTCCATTCCCTGCCCATGGCGTCGGTCGAACTCAACAAGCGGATCTGGGACGGGCTGCCGCCGGACCTGAAGGCCATCCTGAAGACCTCGGTCGACACGCTGGCCTACACCATGGTGTTCGAACTGAAGAAGAACGACATCAAGGCGCTTGAAGAAGCCCGCAAAGACCCGAACATCGAGATCGTCGATCTGCCGGCGGAAGAGCGCAAGAAGTTCCGCAACATCGCCAAGGAAGAGTGGAAGAACTGGGCCAAGCGCAATGCCATGACCCAGAAGATCTACGACTCCGTCACGGTGTTCCTGACCGAACGCGACCTGATGTGATCGCGGCGGGGCGGCGGCCGGCCGACGGCACCGCCGCCCCGCTCCCCTTCGTTTCCCCGTTGCACGGCATTGCGAGCACGGCGCATCGACGGTCCCCCATCGGGTGGAGTCCGGCGCGCCGCACGAGGGCTATCGCGCCATGACCACCGACCCCCGCATCCCACCCCGCGGCAGCCCCGCACTCGCGGCGCTGTCCGACACCGACGCCGGCCAGCAGCCGCTCGTCCCCAACGGCCGGGACGGCCACATCCGCAGCACGCTCGACGCCGTCATCGCCGAGGGCGGCCGGGTGGTGGCCTGGCTGGTGCTCGTCGCCGCCGTCGTCAGCGTCTACGAGGTCGGCATGCGCTACCTCCTCGACAGCCCGACGTCGTGGGTGCACGAGACCACCGTCTTCCTCATCGCCATCATCTTCGCGCTCGGCGGTCCCATCGCCCTGGCGCGCGACAAGCACATCCGCGTGCGGCTGATCTACGACGCCGTGCCGCCGCGGGCGCGGCGCTGGCTCGACGTGGTGAACTCCGTCATCACCGTCGTCTTCCTGGCCGGCATGACCTTCGCCGCCTGGTCGATGGTCTACACAGCCACCCACGCGCCCACCGGCGCCATCCAGCTTGAACGCTCCGGCACCTCGTGGAACCCGCCGTTCCCGGCCTGGATCAAGATCATGATCCTGCTGTCCGTCGCCATCATGCTGGTGCAGACGCTGATCCATCTGGTGCAAGCCCTGCGCGGGCGCGGCTATGACGGCTCCGCCCCCGGCGCCGCCCCGAAGGAGGGCTGATGCCATGATGAATCTCGGCTTTTCCGCCATGGGCATCGAGTGGGGGACCTACGTCCTCGTCGGCAGCATCTTCGGCCTGCTGCTCACCGGACTGCCGCTCGCCTTCGTCACCGGGCTGGTGGCGCTGGTCTTCACCTTCGGCTGGTTCGGGCCGATGGCGCTGCCGCTGGTGACGGCGCGGGTCTACGGCTTCATCACCGAATACTCGCTGGTCGCCGTGCCGATGTTCGTGTTCATGGCCTCGCTGCTGGACCGCTCCGGCATCGCGCGCGACCTGTTCAACGGCATGCGCATGCTGGCCGGGCGGGTGCCCGGCGGCGTGGCGGTGCAGACGCTGGTGGTCGCCTTCTTCCTGGCCGCCATGTCCGGCATCATCGGCGGCGAGATCGTGCTGCTGGGCATGCTGGCCCTGCCGCAGATGCTGCGCCTGGGATACGACCGCAACATCTCCATCGGCGTGGTGTGCGCGGGCGGCTCGCTCGGCACCATGATGCCGCCCTCCATCGTGCTGATCATCTACGGCCTGATCGCCAGCGTCTCCATCGCCGACCTGTTCACCGCGGCGATCACGCCGGCGGTCATCCTGATGTTCTCCTACATGGCCTACGTGCTGTTCCGCACGATCCGCAACCCCGAGCTGGGACCGCCCCTGTCGAAGGAGGAGGCCAACCTGCCGTGGTCGGAGAAGCTGCGGGCCCTGCGCGCCATCGTTCTGCCGGGCATGATCGCCTTCCTGGTGCTGGGCACCATCTACGGTGGCGTGGCGTCGGTGACCGAAGCGGCGGCGATGGGCGTGCTGGGCGTCTTCATGGCCATCGTGGTGCGCCGGGAACTCACCTTCCGCCTGGTGCAGGAATCGGTGATCCAGACCATCAACACCTGCGGCATGATCATCTGGATCGGCATCGGCGCCGCGGCCCTGGTGGGCGTCTACAACCTGATGGGCGGCAACGCCTTCGTGTCCAACACCATCCTCGGCATCGACGCGGAGCCGGTCTACATCATCATGGTGATGATGCTGATCCTGCTGGTCCTCGGCCTGTTCCTGGACTGGATCGGCATCGCCATGCTGGCCCTGCCCATCTTCGTGCCGATCGTCGTCAAGCTGGGCTACGACCCCATCTGGTTCGGCATCCTGTTCGCCGTGAACATGCAGGTCAGCTTCCTCAGCCCGCCCTTCGGCCCGGCCGCCTTCTACCTGAAGGGCGTGGCGCCGCCGGAGATCACGCTGAAGCACATCTACGCCGCCGTGCTTCCCTTCATCGTCATCCAGCTCATCGTCCTGGCGGCGATCCTGTTCTACCCGTCCATCGCCCTGTGGCCCATCCGATAGACCGGTTCGCGCAACGGCGACATCGAGAGGAGTTCTGCGAACCATGAAGATCACCAAGCTGACGACGTGGCAGGTGCCGCCGCGCTGGCTGTTCCTGAAGATCGAGACCGACGAGGGCGTCGCCGGCTGGGGCGAGCCGGTGATCGAAGGCCGCGCCGCCACCGTCGAGGCGGCGGTGCACGAACTGGCCGACCATCTGGTGGGCCGCGACCCGCGCCGCATCGAGGACATCTGGCAGGTCCTCTACCGCGGCGGCTTCTACCGCGGCGGCCCCATCCTGATGAGCGCCATCGCCGGCATCGATCAGGCCCTGTGGGACATCAAGGGCAAGGCGCTGGGCGTGCCGGTGCACGAGCTGATGGGCGGGCGGGTGCGCGACCGCATGCGCATGTACTGCTGGATCGGCGGCGACCGCCCGGCCGACGTGGCCCGCCACGCCCGCGAGGTGGTGGCGAAGGGCTTCACCGCCTTCAAGATGAACGGCACGCCGGAGATGCAGATCGTCGACAGCCACGCCAAGGTGGAGGAGGCCGTCGCCCGCCTCGCCGAGGCGCGTCAGGCGGTGGGGCCGCACGTGGGCATCGCCGTCGACTTCCACGGCCGCGTCCACCGCCCCATGGCCAAGGTGCTGCTGCGCGAGCTGGAGCCCTTCCACCCCCTGTTCGTCGAGGAGCCGGTGCTGCCCGAGCACCTGCACTGCCTGCCCCAGATCACCGCCGGCCTCGGCTATCCCATCGCCACGGGGGAGCGGATGTTCAGCCGCTCCGACTTCCGCCCGGTTCTGGAGGCGCGCTGCGTCGACATCGTGCAGCCCGACCTGTCCCACTGCGGCGGCCTGACCGAGGGGCGCAAGATCGCCACCCTGGCCGAGACCTACGACGTCGCGTTGGCCCCCCATTGCCCGCTGGGTCCGCTGGCCCTGGCCGCCTCGATGCAGATCGACGCGGTGTCGCACAACGCGTTCATCCAGGAACAGAGCATGGGCATCCACTACAACCGGGGCAACGACGTCCTTGACTATCTGGTGGACCCCGCCCCGCTGGCCATCGTCGACGGCTACATGGCGATCCCCGACCGCCCCGGCCTGGGGGTGGAGATCAACGAGGAGTTCGTGATCGAGCGGGCGCGCGAGGGCCATCGCTGGCGCAACCCGGTGTGGCGCCACGAGGACGGGAGCGTCGCGGAATGGTGAACATGCCGGCCGATCCCGTCACCGTCGCGGAGGCCGCGAACCCCTACCGCGACTGCATCCAGGGGCTGGCCAACCAGCCCATCACGGTGGTGCGCCTGCTGGCGGACGCGGCGCGGGAACTGCCGTCCGGCGGCCCGCTTGCCCTGCCGGGCCCGGTGACCATGGCCGAGGTGGTGGAGCGGCTGGTGGCCAACCGGCCGCGCATCGCCATCATCGCCGGCCCGCCCGACCACCCCGCCCACCTGCTGGACCGCCCGCACACCCTGATGGCGGCGGCGCGGATCTGGCGCAACGGCGGCGTTCCCTTCGCCTTCGCCGTGCCCGTCATCTGCGACGGCACGGCGCAGAACAACATCGGCCAGAGCTACAGCCTCGCCTCGCGCAACGACACCGCGCGGGCGGTCAACATCACCTTCGAGGGGCACAGCTACCACGCCGCCTACGTGCTGGCAGGCTGCGACAAGAGCCCCAGCGCCATCCTCTCCGGCCTCGCCGCCGCCGAGGTGGCGCGGCGCCACCGCGGCGACCGGGCGCCGGTGTGGGCGGTGTTCGCGCCCGAGCACGTACTGAAGGGCGGCCGCATCCCCGATGCGGTACGCGACGAGCTGGCCGGTCTGGCCGCCCGCGCCCGCGCCGCCGGCCACGGCGACCTGGGCGACGACATCGACGGGAACCTGAAGTACATCCTGCAATGCTCCTCCGACGAGGCGTTCGCCGGCCAGCTCGCGCGGGCGCGCAATCTCGGCCTGGTGGACGCCGCGACGGAGCGCCGCCTGCTCAATGCCCTGGCGGAGCACACCTGCGACCACCACGGCGGCATCTGCGCCTTCAACGGCACCGGCAACTCCTCGCGCACCATGCTGGCCGCCTTCGGCCTGACCCCGCCGGAGCTGGAGCTGCTGACCGGCCTGGCCGGCGCCGACGCGGTAGCGAGCGGCGTCGATCGGCTGTTCGCCCTGATCAACCGGCCGGAGTTCAGCCTGTGCGCGCTGCTGCGGGCCAACTTCGCCAACGTGGTGCGCATCCACAACGCCACGGGCTCGTCCAGCAACATGCTGCTGCACCTGCCCTGCATCATGCGCCACGCCGGCTATGACGTGACCATCGACGACTACCGTGCCATCCGCGACGCCACCCCGGTGCCGGAGGTGTTCGCCCACAGCCTGACCGAGAACCGCGACACCTTCGTGCTGGCGCAGCAGTTCCTGGCCGGACACCACCGCGGCATGGAAAGCCTCTACCGCGTGCTCACCGACCTCGGCGTTCCCATGGACCTGGACGCGCCGACGGTGACCGGCACCACCTGGGGCGAGCGCACCGCCGGCCTGACCACCCCCGTCGACCCCGCCCTGGGCGAGGCGGCGGTGATCCGCACCACGCCGGTGCGCCGCCGCTCCGGCGTCGAGGTGCTGGGGGGCAGCTTCTTCGAAAGCTGCGTCGTCAAGGTCTCGGGCATGACGGATGCGCAATACGCTCACTTCGATGATCATATCTTCGTGGTGCGCTATTACGAGAACGAGCACGTCTGCAACGCCGACTTCGCCGCCGCCGACCTGGTCGACCGGCTGCGCGCCACCGGGGGGGTGGACGAGGCGCTGATCGCCGCCGTGGTCGCCCGCAACGGCGGCACGCCCGGCGACTTCCGGTCGCTGCTGGCCGGCAACGCCCTGTCCTTCGCCTTCATCATCGCCGGCCAGGGACCCATGGCCTACGGCATGCCGGAGATGTTCTCCCCCTCCCAGAACCTGCGCCACCACCGCCTGCTGGAGGCGTCGTCGATCCTGATGACCGACGGGCGCTATTCCGGTGTGACCAAGGGGGCCTGCATCGGCCACGTTACGCCGGAAGCCTACGCCGGCGGCGGCATCGGCGCGCTGCGCGACGGCGACCTGCTGCGCCTGCGCCTGTCGCAGCGCCGCATCGACCTGCTGGACCGCGCCGCCTTCCTGGCCGGCCGGGAGGAGCCGGTGGACCCGCTGGCCGACCCCGTCCGCCGGGCGTTGCAGGCGGAGCGCCACGCCCGCATGGAGCACCGCCTTCTCGACATCGCCGCCTGCAACGTCATGGACCTGGTCAGCGACGCCGCCCGCGGCGTCGTCCCCCTGACGGTGGACCGCCGCGCCACGCGGGACTGGCGGGCACGGGGCTGACGGGGATACGGACACGCCGGACATCCAGGATCATATGAATGATCTTAAACGTCCGGCGCCCGACGTCCGGAAAAAGCAACCGCCGCGGGGCCGTCAGGGCCGCCGCGGCGGTCGAGCAAGGGTGGGTGAGGAGCGACGGGAGCGGGAAGGGCGGCTCACGCGTCGGCGAGCAGGTCGGTGTAGCCCTCCACCCGCTTCAGCATGGACTGGCGCAGCTTCATCAGGGCGCGGTGCTCGAGCTGGCGCACCCGCTCCTTGCTGACGCCCAGTTCACGGCCCAGCTCCTCCAGGGTGGCGCCCTCTTCGCGCAGGCGGCGCTCCTCGATGATGGTGCGCTCGCGCGGCGACAGCTCGCCCAGCGCCTCGGCCAGCCAGCGGGACCGGGTGCCGGCGTCGCGCATGCCGATCACCACGTCCTCGGGGCTCGGCCGCTGGTCGGCCAGGAAGTCCTGCCAGTCGTCGTCGGAGCCGTCGGCGACCGGGGCGTTCAGCGACTGGTCGGCGGCCGACAGGCGCATCTCCATCGCCTCCACCTCGGTCACGTCGACGCGCAGCTCGCCGGCGATCCACTCCCGCCCCTCGCGGGTCAGGCCGCCGCTGCCGGCCCCTTCGATGCGGGCGCGCAGGCGGCGCAGGTTGAAGAACAGCGACTTCTGCGCCGCGGTCGTGCCGGTGCGCACGATCGACCAGTTGCGCAGGATGTAGTCCTGCATGGCCGACCGGATCCACCAGGCGGCGTAGGTGGAGAAGCGGACGTCGCGGTCGGGCTCGAAGCGGCTGGCCGCCTGCATCAGGCCGACGTTGCCCTCCTGGACGAGGTCGCCCATGGGCAGGCCGTAGTTGCGGAAGCGTGCGGCGGTAGCGACGACCAGGCGGGTGTAGGCGCGCACCAGCGTGTGCAGCGACCGTTCGTCGCCGTCGTCGCGCCACTTGCGCGCCAGGTCGAACTCATGGTCGCGCGACAGCAGCGGCTCGCGCATCGACGCCTTGATGAAACTCAGGTTCGCGCGCTGTGTCTCCGGATCATCGATATAGGCCATCGGCTTGTCCCTTCCTTCCCGTCTCCAGGCCGCGCTTGGTCCGCCGGTCGTCGCACCCCCGAATTGCGCACCGACGTCAACACAACAGCCGGTCATCCACCCCGTTGCATCCTTTTACGCAGCGGACGGGATGGCGGATCACCGCGGCTGCGTGAAAACGCCGCGGATGGGACGAAAGGATGAGGAGGCCGGGGGACCGCAGACGGACGGCGGAAGGACGGTACGCCCGGTTCTCCGCCCTTGAGATAACCGCGGGGTCGGCGGCGTCAAGCCCCCCGCCGGGCTTACGCCTGGAACAGCTCCAGGACCTCGCCCGTCGGGGCGATCAGGCCGCAGACCAGCGGCCCGCCGGACCCGCAGCCGCCGTCCAGGGTGGCGGTGACGTCGCCGATCCGCACGCCCTGGCCGGCGGGGTCGTAGCCGCGCACCACCCGGGCGAAGCCGCCGTAGGGCGCGTCGATGCGGGCGAAGCCGTGGGCCCCCCACCAGAAGCTGTCGCCCTGGTGGCCGAACGGCCGGGACGGGTCGATGCCGGCGTTGACCAGCAGCACGCCGCCGGGTTCCGGCGCCTCCGGGCTGCCGGTGTAGGCGGCCCGCCGCAGGGCGCTGAACAGGGTGGCGTGGCCGTCACGCCCTTGCATGGCGTTGCGCAGGGACGCGGTCCAGCGGCCCAGCGCCACGGTGCCGCCGCGTGCCGCCGCCATGCCCTGCTCGACCGTGCCGCCGTAGGCCGCGAGCGTGGGAGCCAGCCCCTGGCGCATCATCCAGTCCAGCACCTCGCGCGGGTTGGGGGCGAAGTGGAGCTGCAGCAGCTTCTGCCACATCTCTTCCTGGCCGCCGCGCAGATAGACGATGTCGGTCGCCGCCATGCCGCGCCGCGCCAGCAGGGTGCGGCGGAAACCCAGCACCTCGTCCAGGGTGTCCAGCACCGCCTCGCCGCGGCCGATCAGATTGCCGAGATAGACGAGCCGGTCGCCCGGCCGGAACTCCGCCGCGATGGCCGCGTGCACCGCCGCCAGACGCCCGGCTTCCGCGTGGACCGCACCGACGGCCCAGATGCGCCGCGGCCGCCCGAGATCGGCGAATTTCTGCTTGTCGGGCTTCTGCGGGTCGGACATCGGCGGGTCGGATATGGGGAGGGGAGCGGGTCGGGCTGTGGACGGTGCGGGCGGCGTGACTCGTCGGCTGATGGCGGGCGGCGGGGGCAAGTGTATGCGGCGGGCGGCGGGGAGGAAAGGCGAAAACCACAAATGCCGGTCAATGTCTCCCGCCCTCCCCGCGCCGGAGCCGGCCGGGAGCGCAAACGAAAAGGGCGGCGCCGCGGCGCCGCCCCCGTTCCGTAGCCGAACCCCGTCGCCGGATCAGGCGGCCTTCTTCAGGACCTGTTCCAGACGCTCGGTGGCCTTCAGCTCGTCGATCTTCTCGACCGCCGCGAGTTCGCGGGCGAGACGCTCGAGCGCCGCCTGATAGATCTGGCGCTCGCTGTAGGACTGGTCGGACTGGTCGGTGCCGCGGTAGAGGTCGCGCACCACCTCGGCGATGGAGACCGGATCGCCGGAGTTGATCTTCGCTTCGTATTCCTGGGCCCGCCGGCTCCACATGGTGCGGCGGATGCGCGAGCGGCCCTGCAGCGTCTCCAGGGCGACCTTGATGCGGTCCTTGGTGCTGAGACGGCGCAAACCCGAGTTCCTGGCCTTGGTGACGGGCACCTTGAGCGTCATGCGCTCTTTTTCGAAGGTGATCGCGTAAAGCTGAATCTCCTGGCCCGCGATGTGGTGGGTTTCGATTCCCTCGACTCGACCGACGCCGTGAGCCGGATAGACGACGAAATCCCCGGCTTCGAACTCAAGCTTGTTCGACATCTTGGTTGGCTCTCTTCTCGCGACCACGCCATTTTTGCCGCCCCTGTGGACGGAGCGAAAAAGGACCCTGTGACATCCATGCCGCTGCGCGGGGGGAAACCCCGCGTCGGTCAGGGAAATCAGGAGTCCTTCATTCGATGGGAGTACCGGCAATGGCGCTGTGGCCGGCTCCGGCGCGGGAGTATACCGATGTTACGCCGGAGTTACAAAGGTTACCGGCGTGCAGGCGCGAGAAAACCGGGCAGCGGCGCCGTATGGCCGACCCGATCCTGCTGCATGGCAACATGGCCGCTCCCGCCGCCGGCGCGGGCGCGGCCGGCCTGCGTCAGCCCCCGGTGCCCGGCTTGGGGCTGAAGAACTTCTCGTACTTGCCGTCCATCCCCTTGAAGCTGTCGGCGTCGGCCGGCGCATCCTTCTTGCGGGTGATGTTGGGCCACTGGGTGGAATACTCGCGGTTCATCTCCAGCCAGGACTCGGCCTTGCCGTCGGTGTCCGGCAGGATCGCCTCGGCCGGGCATTCCGGCTCGCACACGCCGCAGTCGATGCACTCGTCAGGGTGGATGACGAGCATGTTCTCGCCTTCGTAGAAGCAGTCGACGGGGCAGACCTCGACGCAGTCGGTGTACTTGCACTTGATGCAGCCGTCGGTGACGACGTAGGGCATGCTAGGGTCTCCGCAGTTCGCGCCCGGTCCGGCGCCTTGGGCCGCCCCGCCCCCCGGGGGAATGCTGCAGGGGGATCCTGCGACCGAATCACAACCAAATCGGGAACGACTCGGGCGACACTCGGCGCCACAGGCCGGCGGCAGGCTTGCCTAGCACGGCCCGTCCGGCCCCTGCAACCCCATCGCGTGTGTGGGCGCTTGCGCCGCATCAGCGAAAGTGAACGATCGCATTCCCATAATTCATTGGTAACCGGCCGGGCGCCCCCGGCATGCTGCACCGCGGATGCGAACGGCGGGGGCGGCGATGGTTCGGGTGCTGACGGGGGGCGTGCTGATGCTGGCGATCGCCATGGGGATGGGGCGCTTCGCCTTCACGCCGATCCTGCCGGCCATGCAGGAGGCCACCGGCCTGGGCGGCGACGGGGCGGGGCTGCTGGCGTCGCTGAACTACCTCGGCTATTTCCTCGGCGCCGTGGGGGCCGGGCTGGTGCCGCGCGGGCGTGTGCGCACCCTCACCTTCCGCACGGCGCTGGTCGCCAGCGTGACCACGACGGCGGCCATGGGGCTGGGCGAGGCGATGGCGGGCTGGGTGGTGCTGCGCTTCCTCTCGGGCTTGGCCAGCGCCGGCGTCTTCATCCTCGGCGTCGCCATGGTGCTGGATGCCCTGGCGCGCGCCGGGCGCGAGACGCTGGCGGGGTGGATGTACACGGGTGTCGGGCTGGGCATCGCCGGGTCGGGCCTGTTCGTCGCCCTGGCCGGCGGCCGGCTCGGCTGGGCGGGGGACTGGCTGGTGCTGGGCGCGCTGTGCGCGGTCCTGGCGGTGCCGGTGTGGCTGTGGGTCCACGACCGCGACGCCCCCCCCGCCAACACCGCCGCCGCCGCGGGCGGCAAGGCGGCGGGCGGCCGCCTGTCGGTGCCGCTGCTGCTGCTGACCGTTGCCTATTTCCTGGAGGGCGGCGGCTACATCGTCACCGGCACCTTCCTGGTGGCGCTGCTCAAGGCCGTTCCCGACACCGCCGCCGTGGGGGAGGCGGCGTGGATGGTGGCCGGGCTGGCCGCCATACCCTCCGGCCTGCTGTGGGCGGCGGCCGGTCGGCGCTTCGGCCTGTGGCAGGCGCTGATCGCCGCCCACCTGGTGCAGGCGGTCGGGGTGGCGCTGCCGCTGGCCGGCGGCCCGGCGGCGGGCATCCTGTCCGCCGCCCTTTACGGCGGCACCTTCATCGGCATCGTCACCCTCGCCTTCACGCTGGGCCGGCAATTGTCGGGCGGCGCATCGGCGCGGGTGATCGGCGCGCTCACCGCGGCCTACGGCCTCGGGCAGATCCTGGGTCCGCTGCCGGCCGGGATCGCCGTGGAGCGCACCGGCAGCTTCGACGCGGCGCTCATGGGGGCCGCCGCCGCCGTGGCGCTGGCGGCGCTCTGCCTGCTGGCCGGCATGGTGCTGGCCCGCCGGTCCGCCGCATCCACCGGGGAGGTCCCATGCCGTACGTGAACATCAAGATCACCCGCGAAGGCGCCACGCCCGAGCAGAAGGCCCGCCTGATCGAGGGGGCGACCCAGCTCCTGGTCGATGTGCTGGGCAAGAACCCGGCTACCACCGTCGTGGTCATCGACGAGGTGGACACCGACAACTGGGGCATCGGCGGCGAGACCGTCACGGTGTTGCGCGCCCGCGCCAAGGCGGGCTAGCCTGCCCGCCGGATCACAGGGCGGGCCGGCCCGCCCGCCGGATCACGTGGCAACAGGGGAGGCCGGCATGGATGGCGGCGTCTGGATGATGGTGCTGCCGGCCCTGGCGCTGGCGGCGGCCGTGGCGGTGGCGGTGCTGACCGGGCGCGGCGTGCGCGGCCGCCCGGCGGCCGAACCGCTGCCACCGGCGGGCATCCTGCCGCCGGCGCTGCCCTTTTCCGAGGCGGTGGCGGTGGGGCGCACGGTCTATCTCTCCGGCCAGATCGGCATCCGGCCGGGCACGCTGGAGCTGGTGAACGCGACGCCGGAGGCCGAGTTCGGCCAGGCCATGGACAACCTCGTCGCCGTGCTGCGGGCCAACGGCATGACCACCCGCAACCTGGTCAAGGTCACGGTGATGCTGCGCGACATGGCCGACTGGCCGGCCTTCAATGCCGTCTACGAGAGCCGTCTGGAGCGCCCCTATCCCGCCCGCTCCGCCTTCGCCGCGGCCGGGCTGGCGCTCGGCGCGCGGGTCGAGATCGACGCCGTCGCCGTCCGCTGATCCCCGGAGGCTCGCCCGTGACACCCCCCGATCCCCGCCGCCACGCCCCCGCGGCCGAGCGCAACCGCGATCCCATCCTGGCCATCCTGGTCCGCGTGCTGCCGCCCGCCGGCCACGTGCTGGAGGTGGCCGGCGGCACCGGCCAGCACGTCGTCCACTTCGCGGCGGCGCTGCCGGCCCTGATCTGGCAGCCCAGCGACCCCGACGAGGGCGCCCGTGCGAGTATCGCCGCCCGGGTGGCTGACTCCGGCCTGGCCAACCTGCGCCCGCCCGTCGCGCTCGACGCGACCGCCGCGCCCTGGCCGGTGGAGCGGGCGGATGCGGTGGTGTGCATCAACATGATCCACATCGCCCCGTGGGCCGCGACGCTCGGCCTGATGGCCGGTGCCGCCCGCATCCTGCCGCCGGGCGGGCCGCTGGTGCTCTATGGTCCCTACGCCCGCGGCGGCCGCCACACCGCCCCGAGCAACGCCGCCTTCGACGCCGACCTGCGCGCCCGCAACCCCGCCTGGGGGGTGCGCGACCTGGACGATGTCACCGCCGCCGCCGCCGCGGCCGGGCTGGACCCGGCCGACGTGGTGGAGATGCCGGCCAACAACCTGACCGTGGTCTTCCGGCGGCGTTGAACGCGGTCAGGAAGATCCTGACCGCTGCGTTCAAACGCCACGCAGGCTTCGGCCCTATCGGGCCGCGGCCGCCGTCGCGGCCGATACCGGGTTCAGACGTCAGGGCGTTCCGAACCCGGTATCAAGCGTCCCCCTTCAGCCGGTCCACGGCGCGGCGGTCGCGCTTGGTGGGGCGGCCGGCGCCGGTGGGACGGGGGGCGGCGGGCAGGGCGGCCGGGTCCATGGCCGTCTCGCGCGCCGGCGGCGCCAGGTCCTCGTAGAGGGTGCGCGCCTCCTCCGCCGGGCCGCGGCGGCTGCCCAGCGCCACCACCCGGACGACCCGGATGTGGCGCCCCTGGGGGAAGGTCAGCACGTCGCCCGGCTTCACCGCGTGGTGGGCCTTGGCGACCGGGGTGCCGGAACTCCGGAACCCGCCCGCCGCCACCATCTTCGCCGCCAGGCTGCGCGTCTTGAAGAAGCGGGCGAACCACAGCCACTTGTCGATGCGCAGCCGCCCGCCGCCGGGGGCGGGTCCGGCGTCGGTGACGAGATCATCGTCGATGAGGTCGTCGTCGACGAGATCGTCGGCGGGATCGGTTGCGGGAGGATGGGTCATCCGGCCCCCTGGAAGTGGCGCAGCTTGGCGAAGGGATGGTCGGCCCGGGGCGGCTTGGCGGCGCGCGGCCGGTTGCGGCCGGGGCGGCGGCGCCAGGTGACGGTGCCGTCCCCGGTCTCGGTGCGCCGGTAGCCGAGCGCGGTCAGCACCTCGGCCAGTTCCCCGGCGCCGGTGCCGATGATCTGGGCCAGCGTCGCTTCCGGCGGCAGCACGCCGTCCCTGGCCTTTACCAGTTCGACCTCCAGCCGGTCCAGCATGTCCACGCGCACGGCGCGCGGGCCGACCAGGGGATAGCCGATGGCCTCCCAGAAGGCGGCGGGGTAGGGCGGGGTGCCGCCGCCGGCGGCCGCGACCGAGACGCGGCCGGGCGGCGGGGCGGGCGGCGGCAGCGGCAGGCCCGCGTGCACCGCCCACAGCAGCGCCCGCAGCGCCACCGCCGCCGGCTTCAGCAGCGTTGCCAGATAGAGGTGCGTCACCCCCAGCCGGACGCCGCGCTTGCCCAGCGCCCGGCGGTCGTCGCGCTCCAGCCCCTCCACCAGCCCGGCGACCGCGGCGCGCGGCAGCACCCCCAGCCCTTCCTCAAGCTGGAAGGCGAGGCCGCGGGCCGTCCCCGCCAGCTCCTCGGCCCGGCCGAGGTCGAGGAGCGGCTTCAGCCGCTGCGCCACATGACCCTTCAGCCAGGACTCCAGCCGCACCCGCAGCCGGTCGCTTTGGGACTGGTCCAGCAGCGTGTCGGCGCGGGGCACCACCAGGGGGGCCAGGACGGACGGGCCGGCGCCCAGCCGCGCCACCGGCAGCCCGCGCCACGCCAGCACCCCGTCGGACTGCAGGGCGAACGCCTCGTCCGGCTCCTGCTCGAAGGCGCGCACGCGCTTGGCCAGCTCGTCCACCAGGGCGCGCCGCGCCGCGGTCAGCAGGGCGCGCGCCTCGTCGGAGCGTTCGGGGGCGTCGGGGGCGAAGCGGAACCCCTCCAGCCGGCCCACCGGGTGGCCCTCGATCACCACCTCGCCGTCGGCGCGCACGCCGCCCAGCGGCGCCCGCCCGTCCTTCAGCGTGCGCGCCAGCGTCGCCGAGCGGCGGTCGATGAATCGCTGGGTCAGCCGCTCGTGCAGGGCGTCGGACAGCTTGTCCTCGATGGCGCGGGAGCGTTCCTGCCAGTGCAGCGGGTCCTTCAGCCAGGCCGGCCGGTTGGAGATGTAGGTCCAGGTGCGGATGTGGGCGATGCGCGCCACCAGCGCGTCGATGTCGCCCTCGGTGCGGTCCAGGCGCGCCACCTGGCGGGCCACCCACTCCTCGTCCAGGCGGCCGGCGGGGGCGCGGAGCTGCAGGAAGATCCGGCCCAGCAGGCGGGTGTGGGCGTCCGACAGCACCTTGCGGAAGTCGGGGACCTGGCAGACCTCCCACAGCAGCTTCACCGCCGCCTTGCCCCTGGCCAGCGCCATCACCTCCGGGTCGCGCACCAGCGCCTGGAGCGACAGGTGGTCGTCGGCGTCGCGGGCGCGGACCAGCTCGGGCAGGGGCGGGCGTTCCTCCAGCGACTTCAGCAGGAACCCCGGCGTGTCGAACCGCAGGTCGGCGTTGCGCCACATCAGCGCCTTCAGCGTCTCGAAGCTGTGGTTCTCGACGCGGTCCACCAGTTCGGGCTCCAGCTCCCCCACCTCGTCGGTGGTGCCGAAGGTACCGTCGCGCATGTGGCGGCCGGCGCGCCCGGCGATCTGCGCCACCTCGGTGGCGCGCAGGCGGCGGGGCTGGATGCCGTCGAATTTCACCAGGCGGGCGAAGGCGACGTGGTCCACGTCCATGTTCAGGCCCATGCCGATGGCGTCGGTGGCGACGAGGTAGTCGACCTCGCCCGCCTGGTACAGCCCGACCTGGGCGTTGCGGGTGCGCGGGCTGAGCGCCCCCAGCACCACCGCGGTGCCGCCGCGCTGGCGGCGGATCAGTTCGGCCATGGCGTAAACGTCGGTGGCCGAGAAGGCGACCACGGCGGAGCGCGGCGGCAGCCGCGTCAGCTTGCGGTGGCCGGCGTAGGTGAGCTGCGAGAAGCGCGGCCGGCTGATGAACTCGGCGCGCGGCACCAGCCGGCGAATCAGCGGTTGGATGGTGTCGGAGCCGAGGAACATGGTCTCCACCAGGCCGCGGGCGTGCAGCAGCCGGTCGGTGAAGATGTGGCCGCGTTCGGGATCGGCACAGAGCTGGATCTCGTCCACCGCCAGGAACTCCACCGGGCGGTCCAGCGGCATCGATTCGACGGTGCAGACCCAGTAGGTGGGGTTGGGCGGCAGGATCTTCTCCTCGCCCGTCACCAGCGCCACGGCGTTGCGGCCCTTGGCGGCGGCGATGCGGTCATAGTTCTCGCGCGCCAGCAGGCGCAGCGGAAAGCCGATCATGCCCGTGCGGTAGCCGAGCATCCGTTCGATGGCGAGGTACGTCTTGCCCGTGTTGGTGGGCCCCAGCACCGCAGTGACCCGCCCCGCCGGGCCGGAATAGGCTTCTACCATGGTTCTAAGCATTGGTCCGTGCGCGCGGGGATGCAAGCCCGGGCGCCGCCGCACCGCCCATGCCGCCGCACCGCAGGTGGACCGCGGCGGTCGGACGCTGTTAACTGGTGCCTCCGACCCCCGATCACCAGAGAGGTCCCATGCGACGCCCGCTCCGCACTCCCGCCGCCGTCCTTGCGCTGACGCTCGCCGCCGGCGGGTGGGGCGGTGCCTTGGCCCAGAGCCCGCCGCCCGCCGCCGCCCCGCCCGGTGCGCCGGCGCCGGCCGGTACGTCGGTAACGGTGGACCAGCAGGGTGCGCAGGACCTGAAGGCCGCCCTGGCCGAGGGGATGCGGCGCTGGCTGGCACCGCAGGCGGACGGCACCGTCTTCACCTGGCAGGGCGACCCGGTGGTGGCGCCGGCCGGCGACCGCTACGACGTGGTGCTGCCGGCCCTGTCCACCACCGACTCCGACGGTGCGCGGCTCGACGTCGGCACGGTGCGCCTGGCGGTCCGCCCGCAGGGAGACGGGCGCTACGCCTTCGAGGCGACGGTGCCGTCCTCCATGACCATCGTGGAGAAGGGTGCGCCGGCGGGGTCGATCACCATCGGCCGGCAGAAGATCGCCGGCGTGTGGATCGCCCCCTACGACACCGTGGTGGCGCTGGACGCCATGGTCGGCGACCTGGCGATGGTGGTGCCGGGGGACGAGGGGCGGCTCACCGTCGGCTCGCTGTCCCTGATGCTGGACCTGCAGCCCGACGGCCCCTCCACCTGGAGCGGACCCGGCGCCATGGCCATCAGCGAACTGGTCTTCCACGAGAACGTGGAGGAGGATCCGATCCTGCACCTGGCCGGCCTGACCTCCGAGATCCAGTACAGCCGATTCGACCTGGAGCGCGCCAACCGGCTGAGCCGGCTGTCGCAGGCATTGCCCACCGGCTCCGTGCCCGATGCGGCGGAGGTGATCGAGGCGATGCGCGGCCTGCTGGACGGCGCCACCTTCCGGGCCCGCATCACCGGCCTCTCCGTCGTCGACCCGGAGGAGGGCGGGACCGTGTCGCTGGAGCAGTTCGCCGTGCGCGGCGGTGTCGAGTCGCTGGGCGGCGAGCGGGCGACGGCGACCCTGGGCTTCGACGCCCGCGGTTTGCGCGTCGATCCGGCGGTGGCGCCGGACGCCTTCATGCCGGAGCGGATCGACGTGCAACTGGCGTTCGCCAACATCCCCAACGAAGCCCTGTGGCAGGCGATGGCCGCGGCGGCGACCGAGGGCGACGGCGGTGGCGGCGCCGACGCCGCCATGGGCCGGCTGGTCGAGGCGCTGGGCCGCTCGGGCACGGAGCTGCGGCTGGACAAGCTGGTCCTCGACATGCCGGCGGTGGGCGGCCGCTCCACCGGTGCCGCCCGCTTCGCGCCGGACACCGCGATGGGGGCGGTCGGCGAGCTGACGGTGGAGCTGCGCGGCCTGGACGCCGCGGTCCGCGACCTGCAACCCAAGGCCGGGCGGCGGCCCGACGCCGAGACGCAGGAGACGCTGGGCATGCTGGCCATGCTCCAGGCGCTGGGCCAGCAGACCAAGGACGAGGCGGGCACCGACGTGCGCAGCTACCGCATCGAACTGACGGACACCGGCGCCGTTCTGCTGAACGGCGCCGACATGAACGCCCTGATGGGCGGCGCCCCCGCGGCCCCTCCCGAGCCGGCCCCCAAGGTCCGGCGCAAGGAATAGGGAGCGGGGCGGCGGGTGCAAAGCCGCCCCGGGGCCGGAACGGGTTGCAGAGTTCCGGCCCCTTGCGCGGCGGGGGGCATTCCCACACATATCCGCCGGGTTCGGCCGGCCCGGCCGCACCCCCCGCCGCAACGACAACCGATTGAAATGGTGACCCCGATGACCGAGGAACGGCTTAGCTTTCAAGCCGAGGTCAGCCGCCTGCTCGACATCGTCGCGCACTCCCTCTACAGCGAGAAGGAAGTGTTCCTGCGCGAGCTGGTGTCCAACGCCTCCGACGCCTGCGACCGCCTGCGCTACGCCGCCCTGACCCAGCCGGAGCTGACGGCCGGCGATGCCGATCTCGGGATCACGCTGCTGGTCGACAAGGAGGCCCGCACGCTGACCGTCGCCGACAACGGCATCGGCATGAACCGCGAAGACCTGGTGGAGAACCTGGGCACCATCGCGCGGTCGGGCACCGCCGCCTTCATGCGCGGGATGACCGGCGACGCGAAGAAGGACGTCAGCCTGATCGGCCAGTTCGGCGTGGGCTTCTACTCCGCCTTCATGGTGGCCGATCGCGTCGAGGTGCTGACCCGCAAGGCGGGCGAGGAGCAGGGCTGGCGCTGGACCTCCGACGGCAAGGGGGAGTTCACCATCGGCGAGGCCGACGGTGCGGCGCGCGGCACCCGCGTCGTCCTGCACCTGCGCGAGGGCGATGACGAGTACCTGGAGGAGACCCGCCTCTCCACCATCGTGCGCAAGTACTCCGACCACATCGCCATCCCCATCCGCTTCGGCGCGGGTGAATCGGTGAAGACGCTGAACAGCGCCTCGGCGCTGTGGATGCGCTCCAAGAGCGAGGTGACGGAGGAGCAGTACCGGGAGTTCTACCACCACGCCGGCCACGCCTTCGACGACCCGTGGCTGACGATCCATTGGCGGGCGGAAGGGGCGATCGAGTACACGAACCTGCTGTTCGTCCCTTCCATGAAACCCTTCGACCTGTTCGACCCCAAGCGCGCCCACCGGGTGAAGCTGTACGTCAAGCGCGTCTTCATCACCGACGGGGCGGAGGGGCTGGTGCCGCCCTACCTGCGCTTCCTGAAGGGCGTGGTGGACAGCGAGGACCTGCCGCTCAACATCAGCCGCGAGATGCTCCAGCACAACCCGATGCTGTCGAAGATCCGCTCCGGCATCACCCGGCGCGTGCTGAACGAGCTGGGGAAGAAGGCCGGCGATCCGGAATCGGCCGACGCCTATGCCACCTTCTGGGAGAATTTCGGCGCGGTCCTGAAGGAAGGTCTGTACGAGGATTTCGAGCACCGCAAGGAGCTGCTGAAGCTGCTGCGCTTCCGCACCACCCACGGCGACGGGCTGGTGTCGCTGGACGAGTACGTCGGGCGCATGAAGGAGGGGCAGGAGGCCATCTTCACCATCTCCGGCGACGACGCGGAGAGCCTGAAGAAGAGCCCGCAGCTCGAAGGCTTCCGGGCCCGCGGCGTCGAGGTGCTGCTGCTGACCGACCCGGTGGACGAGTTCTGGGTGCCGTCGGTGGGCGAGTACGAGGGCAAGCGCTTCAAGTCCGTCACCAAGGGCGGCGCCGACCTGGGCCGCATCAAGGCGGCCGATGACGCCGGGACGCCGAAGCCCGAGGAGCCGCCGGCCGACGCGCTGGACAGCCTGCTGGCCCTGTTCAAGCTGACGCTGGGCTCCTCGGTGAAGGATGTCCGCCGCTCCGAACGCCTGACCGACAGCGCCGTCTGCCTCGTCGCCGACGAGACCGACATGGACATGCACCTGGAGCGGCTGCTGAAGCAGCACAAGCAGCTCGGCGCCGATGGGGCCACCCGCATCCTGGAGCTGAACCCCGCCCACCCGCTGGTGGTGCGCCTGGCCGAACGGGCGAAGGCCAACGGCGCCGACCCCGACCTGGGGGAGGTGGCGTGGCTGCTGCTCGACCAGGCCCGCATCGTCGAGGGCGACCCGGTCCCCGACCCCGCCGCCTTCGCCCGCCGCCTGTCGGCCCTGGTGGCCAAGGGTCTGGCCTGATATCGGTCATCCGGACGCTGTGACCCCGGGGGTGTCATTCGGCACCCCCGCTCCCCACCCTTACGGTTTGACCGCACGGAGACGGAGCGATTCCATGGCAGCCTTCCGCACGCTGGCCGACTGGTGCCGGCACGAACGCATGCAGCAGCAAGCCCGGCTGGAGTGGCTGGAATCCGGTCGCATGCAGGTCGGCACCCGGGATGCCGCCGGACAGACGGTCGACATGACGCTCCAGAGCATCGCCGAAGCGCGCCGGAAGATCACCGAACTGGACGAACTGCTGGCTCGCGACGGTGAAGCGTAGGGGCACACGTCCCCCCGGCGTGGCGGAAGGCGGAGGATCAGCCCACCATCCCGCGCAGCCGGTACAGCGCCTCCTGCGCCTGGCGTGGCGTCAGGTCGTCCAGGTCCAGGGCCTTCAGCGCCTCCTCCACCGGTGACGGGCCGGAGGACGGGGCCGCCGTCTCCGGGGCCGGCGGCGGGCGTTTCAGGGCGGCGCTGAACAGGGGCAGGTCTTCCGCCAGGCGGTGGATGGCGGCGTTCCGGTCGCCCGATTCCAGGATCTTCAGGACCTCGCCGGCGCGGCCCACCACCGCCTCGGGCAGGCCGGCCAGCTTGGCCACGTGGATGCCGTAGCTGCGGTCGGCCGCGCCCGCCGTCACCTCGTGCAGGAAGACCACGTCGCCCTGCCACTCCTTGATGCGCATGGTGTGGCACGACAAGGACGGCAGCTTGGCCGCCAGCATCGTCAGCTCGTGGTAATGGGTGGCGAACAGGGCGCGGCAGCGGTTGACGTCGTGCAGGTGCTCCACGCAGGCCCAGGCGATGGACAGCCCGTCGAAGGTGGCGGTGCCGCGGCCGATCTCGTCCAGGATGACCAGCGCGCGGGGGCCCGCCTGGTTCAGGATGGCCGCGGTCTCCACCATCTCCACCATGAAGGTGGAGCGGCCGCGCGCCAGGTCGTCGGCGGCGCCGACGCGGCTGAACAGCCGGTCGACGACGCCGATGCGGGCGTGCTCGGCCGGCACGAAGCTGCCGATCTGCGCCATCACCGCGATCAGCGCGTTCTGGCGCAGGAAGGTGGACTTGCCCGCCATGTTCGGGCCGGTCAGCAGCCACAGCCGGCTGTCGGGGGCGAGGTCGCAGTCGTTGGCCACGAAGGAACCGGTGTTGCCGGCCTCCAGCACCGCCTCCACCACCGGGTGGCGGCCGCCGCGGATGGTGAAGGCCGTGGTGTCGTCGACCACCGGGCGGGTGTAGCGCCGCTCCGCCGCCAGCTCGCCCAGCGCCAGGGCCACGTCCAGCGCGGCCAGCGCGCGGGCGGCCGCGGCCACCGCCTCGCCCTCGGCGGCGACGGCGCACACCAGCGATTCGAACAGCTCCAGCTCCACCGCCAGCGCGCGGTCGGCGGCTTCGGAGATGCGGCGCTCCAGGTCCGACAGCTCCACCGTGCCGAAGCGCACGGCGTTCGCCATGGTCTGGCGGTGCATGAAGGTCTCGCGCGCCCCGCCGGTCATCAGCTTGTCCGCGTGCGCCGCCGTCACCTCGATGTGATAGCCCAGGACGTTGTTGTGCTTGACCTTCAGCGTCGGCACCCCGGCCAGGTCGGCGTATTTCGCCTGCAACCCCGCGATCAGCCGCCGGCTCTCGTCGCGCAGGGTTACCAGCTCGTCCAGGGCATAGGAATAGCCCGGCGCGATGAAGCCGCCGTCGCGCGCCAGCAGCGGCAGGTCGGGGGCCAGCGCCTCGCCGAGCTGCGCCACCAGCGCCGTGTGCTCCCCCAGCCCCCGGGCGACGCGGGCCAGGCCGTCGGGCAGCGGCACGCCGCCACCCAGCAGCAGGGCCTTCAGTTCGCCGGCGCCGGTCAGCGCCTCGCGCACGGCGGCCAGGTCGCGCGGGCCGCCGCGGCCCAGGGTCAGGCGCGACAGGGCGCGCTCCAGGTCGGGGCAGCGGGCCAGCACGGCGCGGGCGTCGACGCGCAGCCGCTCCTCCGTCCGCGCGAAGTCCACCATGTCGAGCCGCCGGGCGATGGCCGCCGGGTCGGTCAGCGGGGCCGCGAGGTGGGCGGCCAGCAGCCGCGCGCCGGCCCCGGTGACGGTGCGGTCGATGGTCGCCAGCAGGCTGCCGCGCCGCTCGCCGGTCATGGTGCGGGTCAGCTCCAGGTTGCGGCGGGTGGCGGCGTCGATCTCCAGCACCGCGCCCGGCTGCACCCGGCGCAAGGGGGACAGGCGCGGCACCCGGCCCTTCTGCGTCATCTCCACATAGGCGACCAGCGCGCCGGCCGCCGCCACCTCGGCCCGCCCGAAGCCGCCGAAGGCGTCCAGCGTGCCGACGCCGTAGAGGTCGAGCAGGCGCTTGCGCCCGTTCTCGCTGTCGAAGCGCGGGTTGGGCAGCACCGCCATGCGCCGCTTCCACTCCCCCCACAGCTCGAACAGGTCGGGGGCCTGCGCCAGGCGCTCGGGCACCAGAAGTTCCTGCGGGTCGAGGCGGCCCAGCGCCGCCGCCAGCCCGGCGCGCTCCAGCGGCTGCACCGCCAGCTCGCCCGTCGACAGCTCCAGCCAGGCCAGCGCCACGCCGCCGCCGGCCTCCGCCACCGCCGCCAGCCAGTTGGAGGAGCGGGCGTCCAGCAGCGATTCCTCGGTCAGCGTGCCGGGGGTGACGATGCGCACCACGCCGCGCTTCACCACCGATTTGGACCCGCGCTTCTTCGCCTCCGCCGGGTCTTCCATCTGCTCGCAGATGGCGACGCGGAAGCCCTGGCGGATCAGCCGCTCCAGATAGGATTCGTGGCTGTGCACCGGCACGCCGCACATGGGGATGTCCTCCCCCTGGTGCTGGCCGCGCCGGGTCAGCGCGATGTCCAGCGCGCGGGCGGCGGCGACCGCATCCTCGAAGAACATCTCGTAGAAGTCGCCCATCCGGTAGAACAGCAGGCAGTCGGCGTGCGCCCGCTTGATCTCCAGATACTGCGCCATCATCGGCGTGGCGGCGTCGGGAAGGGTCGGGGCTGTGTCGGACACGGGGAGGCAGGCCGCAATCGGTTCGTACGGAAAGGACTCCGTCTATAGCACCGGTGCCGCCCCGGCGCACGGCCTGATGGCCGCGGGGCGGCGCACTGGCGCCCCGGCGGCCCTGCGGATAGACTGGACCTTACGAACGCCGGCGCTCCGGGGCCGGCCCGTCCGAAGAAAAACGCGTATGGAGAGGATCGTGGCGCAGGACACCGTTACCGACACCGGCCGGCAGGTGCGCGAGGTCGTTGCCCTGTTCGAACGGCGCGACGCGTTCGACCGCGCCGTGGAGGCGCTGCTGGCCGACGGCTTCGCGCGCGAGGATCTCAGCGTGCTCTCCTCGCACACCTCGCTGGACGCCGCCGACCCGTCGCCGCCCGGCGACGAGGCGATGCTGGGCCTGGTGGGAGAGATGAAGTACGCCTTCCCCCTGACCACCGCCGGCCTGATCGCCCTCGTCGGCGGCCCGATCACCGCGCCGCTGGCTGCACTGGTCGCCGCCGGCATCGGCGGCGTGGCCATCAAGGACTATCTGGACAAGTTGACGAGCCATCCCGAGCCCGACGAGTTCGCCCGCGCCCTGGAGGCCGGCGGCGTCATCCTGTGGGTGCGGGTCGCCGACCTCGACGCGGAGCGGCGCGCCGGCGCCATCCTGGAACGCGCGGATGGCCGCAACGTCCACCTGGCGGAACGGGAGGAGTAGGCGCCCGCCGGGCACCGCGCTATCCCGACACCCGCACGCCCGGCGGTTTCGGCGCCTGGCGTTCGGCGGCCTTGCGGGCGGCCTCGTACTTGGCGAGGTTGCGCATCATCACTTCCGACAGTAGCTCCGGCGCCACCGGGGCGGGCTGGCCGCCGGTCGCGGCGGGCGGTGCGTCGCCCTGCGGCACCGGCGACACCGGCACGGCGGCCATGGCTGCCGGAACGGCCGGGGCCGGCGGCGGGTTGCCGCGGGCGGCGTGTTTGGCCTGGAGCGTGTTGGCCAGCACGGTGTCGCGCGGCGGCATGCGCCCCGGCGGCTTCTCGGCCCCTGCGGCCTTCGGTGCCGCCGTCTCGGCCCCCGCCGGAGCGGCCGGCTGGGCCGCGGCTGCCTGAACGGCCGCCGGAGCGGCGGCCGGCTGGGCGGCCGCCATCTGGGCCGCCACGGGGGCGGACAGGGGGGCCGCGGCCCAGTTGGTGGCGCCGGCGCCACCCTGCGCGGCCGGTGCCTCGGGGTTTGCGGCCGGCACGGCGGCGGCGGTGCCGCCCATGCCGACGGCGGCCATCATGTGATCGCCGATGTCGCGGCCGCTGGCCTGCTCCACCACCACGTTGGTGACGGCCGCCGCTCCCCCCAGCGGGCCGCCGAAGAGGATGCCGCCCATCACCCGTGCGGCCGGAGTGATGGTGTCGCCGGTCAGCCCGCGGTAGAGTTGGCCGACCACGGGAATGTGCTGCAACGGGTTGATGACGTCCAGGAAGTCGCTGAAGGACATGGTGCCTTCGCGGCGGTATTCGTTCTCCGCGGTGCCATCCAGCACGAAGGCGCTCTCCGCGGGGCGCGGAGCCGGGACACGCACGGCGGCGTCGATCGTCATCGGTTCGATGGCCATGGCTGGGGTCCTCCCGGCGGAAAGTGCCGTGGACCGGAGTATTGCAACAGGCGTGCCACGATTATCGGGGGATTCCGGCGGGAATCCCGGCAATTCCTGCCGGTACCGGGACGATTCCTGCCGCCCGCCGACCTCAATCAGAACAGGTGGCCGCTGCGCAGCGCCTTGGTGCGCAGGTAGCCTTCGTTGTGGGCGTTGGAGGGGAAGATGTGGGGCACGCGCTCCACCACCTCGATGCCGCAGCGCGCCAGCTCGCGCAGCTTGTCGGGGTTGTTGGTCATCAGCCGCACGGAGCGGAAGCCGAGCTGGCGCAGCATCTCCGCCGCCGGCAGATAGACCCGCTCGTCCGCCTCGAACCCCAGCATCTCGTTGGCGTCGACGGTGTCGATGCCGCGGTCCTGGATGCGGTAGGCGCGCAGCTTGTTGACCAGCCCGATGCCGCGCCCCTCCTGCGCCAGGTACAGCAGCACGCCGTTGCCGGCGGCCGCGATCTCCCTGATGGCGCCGCGCAACTGCTCACCGCAGTCGCAGCGCAGCGACCCCAGCAGATCGCCGGTGAAGCACTCCGAGTGCAGGCGGGCCAGCACCGGCCGGTCGGGCGGCGGCTCGCCGATGATGATGGCCAGGAACTCCGGCCCGCCGTCGGCCGGGCGGAAGGCGACGACGCGCGCGTCCTCCGCCCCTTCCAGCGGCACCCGCGCCTCGGCCACCCGGCGCAGGGTGCGCACCACGTGGACGCGGTGGTCGGCGATGTCGCGGGCGCGCGCCGCCAGCACGTCGTGGCGGGCCGCCCAGGAGGCGGCGCTGCCCCGCAGCCCCTTCACCGGCACCACCACCGCTGCCGGCAGCAGCCGCGCCACCTTGGCCAGGTCCACGGCGGCGGCGGCGGCGGACCCCGGGGCCGCGGCGGCGGCGGTCAGGCCGGCCGGCAGGGTCACCCCCTGCTGCTGCTCGGGGTCGGCCAGCACCAGGGCGCTGCGGATCTCCAGCCCGCCGGGCAGGGTCAGCATCACCGCCCCCTCCTCCGGCGCGTCCAGGCCCAGCATGACGGCGCGCCGGCGGGTCACCGCCAGGACGGGGTCGCCGCCGGCCAGGTGCTTCAGCCGGGCCAGGGCGTCGGGCCCCAGCATCTCCACCGCCAGCACCAGCGCGCACGACCCGTCCCCGGCCTCCACCGCCACCGGCTCGCCGCGCCGCAGGGCGGCCACCACGCGGTCGACGGTGCGCATCGCCGCCTCGTCGACGGGATGGGGGGGATCGGGCTGCATGTCTGCGTACATGGGACGGAAACCACGATAGAGGCGTTGCCGCGCGGACGACCGCGGCACCGTAGCCGCGCCGGGCGGGAAATGCAAAAACACAACGGCCGTGCCCACCGCACGGGCGGCACCGGCCGACCGTCCCACGCCCGCCGGCGTCTGGCAAGCCGTCCCGGCGCTCCGCTCCGTTGCGCGCGACGCAACGATCCGCCGGGCCGGGTGCCGGCCGGTCCCATCGACCTATTCATTCTGATATCGTATCAATCAATGTGCGGACACGCCATTGCGCCGTTCCCGGGCCGTAATGAGTGCTCCGGGCGGTGCGGCACGCGGGCGGGGACAAGGAGCGGGGCGCGTGGTAAACTCGCCCGCGCATCCACCACGGGGTTGAGACGCGCGGCGCATGAACCCGGCGAAACGCATTCTTCTGGTCGACGACGACGAGGCGCTGCGCCAGTCCCTGGCCGAGCAGCTCCAGTTCCACGAGGAGTTCGAGACGGCCGAGGCCGGCACCGGGGTGGCCGGGCTGGAGGCGGCGCGGGACGGCAGCTTTTCGGCGGTGCTGCTCGACGTGGGGCTGCCCGACATGGACGGACGCGACCTGTGCCGGCTGATGCGGCGCGAGGGGGTGCGCTGCCCGATCATCATGCTGACGGGGGCCGATACCGACGCCGACACCATCCTGGGCCTGGAGTCCGGGGCCAACGACTACATCGCCAAGCCGTTCCGCCTGGGCGTCCTGCTGGCCCGCCTGCGCGCTCAGCTCCGCCAGTTCGAACAGAGCGAGGACGCGGTCTTCCCGCTCGGCCCCTACACCTTCCGGCCGTCCGCCAAGCTGCTGGTGGAGGAGGCGCGCAACCGGCGCGTCCGCCTGACCGAGAAGGAGACGGCGATCCTGAAGTTCCTCTACCGCGCCGGCGGCACGGTGATCGGCCGCGAGGTGCTGCTGGGCGAGGTGTGGGGCTACAACGCGGGGGTCACCACCCACACGCTCGAAACCCACGTCTACCGCCTGCGCCAGAAGATCGAGCGCGACCCGTCCAACGCCGAGATCCTGGTGACCGAGCCCGGCGGCTACCGCTTGGTGCCCTGACCGCCGCGGCGCGCCGGACCGCCCGTCCAGCGGCTGGCGATGGTGACGGTGCCGACCGGCAGCACCCCGTCGTCGGGCCGGCGCCGGCGCGTGCCATCGGCGATGCCCAGGCGCGGCCCGTGCGGGCGCCACAGGCCGCGGCCGCGCGGCACCACCGGCAGCAGGCGCACCTTCAGCCCGACGATGGCCAGGCGGCGGCGCCAGTGCGCCACGACCTGGGGGGAGGTGCCGACCCGCCGGGCGATCTCGTGGTCGGACAGGGCCGCACTGCCGGGGTCGCGCAGATGGTCCAGGATGGCGCGCCGCTTCTCCAGCGGGGTGTGGCGCATGGAGCGGCGCTCCAGCGCCTTGCCGACGTCCCACAGCTTCTCGGCGGTTTCGCGGGCCAGGGTCTTCCAGCGCTCGGTCTCGTCGCGCTGCTTCTCCGCCTCGCCCACCGCCTTGTCGAGCTGGCGCCGGAGTGCCGACAGCTCGCGCTCCAGATCCGCAACCTGGCGGCGCAGCCCCGGCACCACCTGGTCGGCCGGCGGCGGCTTCACCGGGGGTTGCGGCGCGGTGTCGGCCCGCGCCGCGGCCTCCGCCGGCTCGGGACGGGGACGTGCCGCCGTGGCGAGATCGCGAAACGTCAGGCCGGCCCGCGACAGCATGATCCGGGCGGCGCGCAGGGCGGACAAAGCCTCGCCCTGATGCTCCGATTCGGCCATGGCGAGAACCTTGGCAAGCTTGTCTGGGTCCATCCCTGGAACGATCCCGGCACCGGCGGATTGCGGTTGAATCTCCGCGCGCGGCGACCCTACCACATGTTATGGGCCGCGACAGCCCTACATGTTGGGTCGGGACAGTCTGCAATTGAATCCCGCCGCCGCCGCGGCGCCCCCGGTGGCGGGGGTGCTACCCTTTTCGCTCGACTTGTCGTGGGACGCTCCGGCACCATGCGGCCACCATGACGGACCGCGCCGCCAGCGATTCTCCTGTTTCCGCCTTCACGGCGCGCTTCTGGGGCGTGCGGGGCAGCATTGCCTCGCCGGGACCCGACACCGTGCGCTATGGCGGCAACACCTCGTGCCTGGAGGTGCGCTGCGGCGCGGCGCGCCTGGTGTTCGACGCCGGAACCGGCATCCGCGCGCTGGGCGCGCTGCTGATGCGGCAGGGGCGGCCGGTCGACCTGGACCTCTTCCTCACCCACAGCCATTTCGACCACATCTGCGGCCTGCCCTTCTTCGCCCCCGCCTTCGATCCGGAGAGCCGGCTGCGCCTGTGGAGCGGTCATCTGCCGCCGGACCACACCACCCGGTCCGTCGTCTGCGGCATGATGTCCGCCCCCTTCTACCCGATCCCGGTGGATACCTTCCGGGCGGACTGCACGTTCCGGGAATTCGCCTGCGGCGACGTGCTGCGGCCGGCGCCGGGGGTGTGCATCCGCACCGGCCCGCTCAACCATCCCAACGGCGCCGTCGGCTACCGGATCGAATACGCCGGGCGGTCGCTGTGCTTCGTCACCGACACCGAACACCCGGCCGGCGGCCGCGACCCGGCCGTGATCGAGCTGGTGCGCGGGGCCGACGTGCTGGTCTACGACAGCACCTACACCGACGAGGAGTATCCGTGCCATGTGGGATGGGGCCATTCCACCTGGCAGGAGTGCCTGCGCCTGGCCGACGCCGCCGGGGTCGGCCGCGCCGTGATCTTCCACCACGACCCGTCGCGCAGCGACGCCGCGCTGGACGCCATCGCCGCCGCCGCGGCGGCGCAGCGTCCCGGCACCCTGGTCGCCGCCGAGGGGATGGAGCTGGTTCCGTGAGCCGCGCCGGCCGCCTGCCGCTGGGCCTCGCCACGCTGTTCGGGCTGCGGCGGGGCGGCTTCTTCATCCCCTACCGCCACGCGGCGGCCCTGCCGGCCGCCGGCGCCGTGCCGGTCTACGAGCCGTTCGAGCGGCTGCTGCGCGCCCGCGAGGCGGCGTTCGCCGGCGTGCTCGCCGCCATGGATGCCCACGCCGACGCCCTGGCCGCCTTCGACGGTGCCGAACCGCCGGCGCCGCGCTGGCAGCAGGACTGGTTTCCCCGGCTGGACGGGGCGGCGGCCTATGCGCTCATGCGCCGCCACCGCCCGGCCCGCGTGGTCGAGGTGGGCTCCGGCCATTCCACCCGTTTCCTGGTGCGCGCGCTGGCCGACGAGGGGGTGGCGGCCACGGTCACCGCCATCGACCCGCAGCCGCGCGCCCGCGTGGCGGGATTGGGCGTGCGCCACCTGGCGGTGCCGCTGCACGCGGCGGGGCCGGAGCCCTTCGCGGCCCTCGGCCCCGGCGACGTCCTGTTCATCGATTCCAGCCACATCCTGATGCCCGGCAGCGACGTGGACACGGTGGTGGGGCGCATCCTGCCCCTGCTGCCGGCCGGCGTGCTGGTGCACGTGCACGACGTCTTCCTGCCCGATGACTACCCCGCGGACTGGGCGTGGCGGGGCTACAACGAGCAGCAGGCGGCCATGGCCCTGCTGGCCGGCGGCGGCTTCGAGGTGCTGTGGGCCAGCCATTACGCCGCCACCCGCATGGCCGCGGCGGTCGCCGCCTCCGCCGCCGGCCGCCTGCCGCTGCCGCCGGGGGCGCGCGAATCGAGCCTCTGGCTGCGCAAGACCGCACCCGCCCTCACGGCGACGTGAGCGGGGCGGGGGCCGCGGCGCGGGTTAGGATCGCCGGAACCGACGCCCGCACCCGCGCCCGAGGCCGGAGGTCCCGCCCATGCGCCGCCTGACGCTGCCCCGCCTGCCGGACCGACCCGCCCCGGCGCCGCCCCTGCCGGAGCGGGTGCGCGCCGCCATCCGCGAGCAGGAGGCGCAGAGCGAGATCCTGATCGGCTGGGTGCAACTCGGCGTCGTCGCCACCTTCGGCACGCTGTACGCCGTGGCACCCAAGACGTTCGACCGCACCATGACCATGTTCGAGCCGGTGCCCGTCGCGCTGGCCGCCTATCTCGCCTTCACGCTGCTGCGCCTCGGGCTGGCCTACCGCCGCCGGCTGGCGCCGTGGTTCCTCTACCTGTCGGTGGCCGTCGACGTCGGGCTGCTGATGGGGCTGATCTGGAGCTTCCACGTGCAGTACGCCCAGCCCCCCAGCTTTTACCTGAAGGCGCCGACGCTGCTGTACGTCTTCATCTTCGTGGCGCTGCGGGCGTTGCGCTTCGACCCGGCCTTCGTGCTGACGGCGGGCCTGGCGGCGGCGGCGGGCTGGGCGGCCATGGTCGCCTACGCCATCGCGGCCGGCAGCGACGGCATGGTCACGCGCAACTACATCGAGTATCTGACGGGCAACAAGATCCTGCTCGGGGCGGAGTTCGACAAGATCGTCACCATCCTCGTGGTCACGGCGATCCTGGCGGCCGCCCTGGCCCGCGGCCGCCGCCTGCTGGAGCGCGCCGTCGCCGAAGGGGCGGCGGCGCGCGACCTCAGCCGCTTCTTCGCCCCGGCGGTCGCCGCCCGCATCACCGGCGCCGAACAGCCGGTCGCCGCCGGCCAGGGGGACCTGCGCGACGCCGCCATCCTGATGGTCGACCTGCGCGGCTTCACCCGCATGGCCGCGGGGATGGACCCGGCGGCGGTCATCGCCCTGCTCACCGAATACCAGGCGCGCATGGTCCCGCTGATCGCCCGCCACGGCGGCAGCGTCGACAAGTTCATGGGCGACGGCATTCTCGCCAGCTTCGGCGCCGTCACGCCCGTGCCGTCCTACGCCGCCGACGCCGTGAGGGCGGTGGAAGCGCTGCTGGCCGAGGCCGACGCCTGGGCGGCCGATCGCACCGCCCGCGGCCTGGCGACGCCCACGGTCAACGCCGCGGTCGCCACCGGCCGGGTGCTGTTCGGCGCGGTCGGCGACGCCGGGCGGCTTGAGTACACGGTCATCGGCGACGCCGTGAACCTCGCCGCGAAGCTGGAGAAGCACAACAAGGCGGCGGGCAGCCGGGCGCTCGCCACCGACGCCGCCGTCCGCCTCGCCCTGGCCGGCGGCTACCGCGGCCCGGCCGCCGACCGGCCGCCGTTGCGCTGCCGGGTGGAGGGGATGGCGGAGCCGCTGGACCTTCGGCCGCTGGAGTCTGTGGCAAAACGGTGACTCGGCCGTGGCAAAACGGGGCCCGGTTCCCGTGGTACTCTAGGTTCGCTCTGTAACCGCTTGTCTCACCTATGATAAAGAAAGCCTCACAACCGGGTGAAGAACCCGCCGGGTGAAGGACCGGGAGGTGAGCATGCGGCTTTCCCGACGCGCGCTCCTGTGCGCTGCGCTGGCGGCCGGAACGCTGGCGGGTTGTGCGACCGGGCCGCGGCCCGATGCAGGCGCGAACGCGCCGCGCTCGATCACGCTGGTGCATCCGGAAAGCGGTGAAGCGATCGCCGTCACCTATTGGCGACCCGGCGGCTACGACTCCAAGGCCCTGTTCGACATCGCGCTGCTGTTCCGCGACCGGCGCGCCGGCGACTTCATGCCCGTCGACCCCGCGCTGATCGACCTGATCGTGGCGGTGCGCGACCGTCTGGGTCTGGCTCCCGACACGCCGATCCACCTGACGTCGGGCTACCGCGCGCCGCTGACCAACGCCTCGCTGGCCCGCGGCAACGGCAACGTGGCCGAGAACAGCTATCACATGCAGGCGCGCGCCGCCGACATCCGCATCCCCGGCGTCGCCGGCCGCCGCATCGTCGAGGCCGCCGCCGCCCTGGCCCGCGGCGGCTACGCCTATTATCCCGGCAGCGACCACGTCCACCTGGACACCGGCCCGCCCCGCACGTGGGTCGTCCGGTAGGGTGGCGCGGCCGGCCCGGCCTAGCGGTAGGGGTCGGCCGCGTCGCGCAACCCGTCGCCCAGGAAGTTGAAGGCGAGCACGGTGACGATCACCGGCACCACCGGCAGCATCAGCCAGGGATAGAGGGCGACCACGTTGATGTTCTGGGCCTCGGCCAGCAGGACGCCCCAGCTCGTGATGGGCGGGCGCAGGCCGAGGCCGAGGAAGGACAGGGCCGTCTCGCCCAGGATCATCGACGGCACCGACAGGGTGGCCGAGGCGATGAGGTGGCTGGTGAAGCCCGGCAGCAGGTGGCGGCCGATGATGCGCGACGGCGAGGCGCCCATCAGGCGGGCGGCGGTGCAGTAATCCTCCTCGCGCAGGGCCAGCAGCTTGGAGCGCACGGCCCGCGCCAGCCCGGTCCAGTCCAGCAGGCCGAGGATCAGGGTGATGCCGAAATAGATGAACAGCGGGTTCCAGGTGACCGGCAGCGCCGCCGACAGGGCCATCCACAGCGGCAATTCGGGGAAGGACCGGATGATCTCGATCAGGCGCTGGATGACGTTGTCGATCCAGCCGCCGTAATAGCCGGCGACGCCGCCGATGACGATGCCCAGCACGAAGCTGATGATGATGCCGAACAGCCCCACCGTCAGGGAGATGCGGGTGCCGTAGATGATGCGGCTGAGCAGGTCGCGGCCCAGCCGGTCGGTGCCCAGCAGGAACAGGGTGCCGCCGGGGGCGGGGCAGGCCAGGTGCAGGTCGGCCTCGACCAGGCCCCAGAACGCATAGGAATCGCCGCGGCAGAAGAAGCGGATGGGCTGCACCTCCGCCGGGTTGGGCGTGTAGACGCGGGTCAGCGTCTCCAGGTCGAGGCGGTAGTCGTAGCCGTAGACGAAGGGGCCGACGAAGCGCCCCTCGTGGAACAGGTGCACCGTTTGCGGCGGGGCGTGGATGAAATGGCTGTGGCGGCTGTCCAGGGCGTAGGGGGCCAGCACCTCGCTGACGAGGGTGGAGGCGTAGAGCAGCAGCAGCACCGCCCCCGACAGCACCGCCAGGCGGTGGCGCTTCAGCTTCCACCACATCAGGCGCCACTGGGACGCCATGAAATGGCGCTCCTGCTCGGGCGTCAGCCGCTCCTCGGCTTCGGGGGTCCAGGGGGCCGCGGACACCGTGTGGGGCAGCGGGCCGCTCATCGCGTGGTTCCCCCGGTCAGGCGGATGCGCGGGTCGAGGAGCGCCAGGGCCAGGTCGGAGAGGAAGACGCCGACCACCGTCAGCACCGCCAGGAACATCAGGAACGACCCGGCCAGATACATGTCCTGGCTGCGCAGGGCTTGCAGCAGCATGGGCCCGGTGGTCGGCAGCGACATCACCACCGACACGATGGCGGCCCCCGACACGATCTGCGGCAGCAGGTTGCCGATGTCGGAGACGAAGGGGTTCAGCGCCATGCGCAGCGGGTACTTCCACAGCACGCGGCGCGGCGACAGCCCCTTGGCCCGGGCGGTGACCACATAGGGCTTGTGCAGCTCGTCCAGCAGGTTGGCGCGCAGGCGGCGGATCATCGCGGCGGTGCCGGCGGTGCCGATGACGATCACGGGAATCCACAGGTGCTCCAGCACGCTCAGCACCTTGTCGAGGCTCCAGGGGGCATCGACGTAGCGGGGGTCCATCAGGCCGCCGATGGAGGTGCCGAACCACACGTTGGCGAAGTAGAGCAGCACCAGCGCCAGCAGGAAGCTGGGTGTGGCCAAGCCGAGGAAGCCGAGGAAGGTCAGGGCGTAGTCGCCGGCGCTGTACTGGTGGGTGGCGGAGTAGATGGCGATGGGGAAGGACACCGCCCAGATGAACAGGATGGTGGCGAAGGACACGATGGCGGTCAGCCAAAGCCGGTCGCCCACCACCTCGGTCACCGGCAGCTCGTATTCGAAGGAATAGCCGAAGTCGCCGCGCAGCATGCCGAACAGCCAGTAGAGGTACTGCTCGGCCAGCGGCCGGTCGAGGCCGTAGGTCTCGCGCAGCATGGCGAGACGGCCCTGGTCGATGGTCTCGCCGCGGCTCTGCATCTCCATGACCAGCGTCGTCAGATAGTCGCCGGGGGGCAACTGGATGATGACGAAGGTGATGAGGCTGATGGCGATCAGCGTCGGGATCATCACCAGGATGCGGTGCGTCAGGTAGCCGAACACGGCGCGGGCCCTCCCGTGGCGGGCAGGGGACGGGTGCGTTGGCCGCGGCTCATGGTTCCGCCCCCTCGAACCAGAAGCTGTCGGGCCGGTAGACGCCGAAATGGGCGCCGGGGTCGTAGGTGTAGAGGCCGTCGGCCGGCACGTTGCGCAGGGTGCGCGCCACCACCACCGGCTGCGGCACCGCCGACACCAGGCCGATGGTGAAGGCCTGGTCGGCGTTGATGGACAGGATGCGGTGCCACGCCTCCTCCCGCGCCGCGGGGTCGAGGGCGGTGCGCCAGTCGTGGAAGGCGTCCAGCAGAGCCCGCGCCTCGGGCAGGTCGGGCGCCTCGCCCTGGCGGCCCTTGGTCTCGTGGTATTGGCCCCAGGCCGGCCACTGGTACTGGGTCTGGCTGCGCGGCACGAACTCCGCCGGGCTCATCTCGGCCGTGGGGATGGCGTTGTCGACGCCGCGGGCGATGGCCATGCGGGTCTGGCCGGCGAAGATGCGGTTGCGGAAGACATCGAGCTGCGACGTGCGGGTGAAGGCGAGGATGCCCAGCCGGCGCCAGGAATCGGCCACCAGTTCCAGGGCGTCGGTCTCCTCGGTGCTCTCGCCCGCCGTTTCGATGACGATCTCCAGCGGGCGGCCGTCGGGCAGCAGGCGGGTGCCGTTCAGGTTGCGCTCCGTCAGCCCCATGGCGTCCAGCAGGGCATCGGCCCGGTGCAGGTCGAAGCCGGCCCAGCGGTCGCGGTACTCGCCGCGCCACAGGGGCGAATCGGGCAGGACCGTGTTGTTGGACGGCAGGGCCAGGCCGAAATAGATCACCTGGTTCAGTTCGTCCCGGTCGATGGCCAGCGACAGGGCGCGGCGGAAGCGGACGTCGCGCAGCGTCGCGCGCCACACGGGATCGGCGGCGTTGAGGTTGGGGTAGAGCGCCATCTGCGCGCCGATGCCGGTGCGCCAGAGGTGGACGTCGACACCCGACCGCTTCGCCCCCTTGCGCAGGAAGGTGTAGTTGTCGAAGCGCAGGTAGCGGGCTTGCAGGTCGCTTTCCCCGGCGCCGGTCTTGGCCGGAATGATGCGGGCGTCGGCCACCGACATCAGGATGCGGTCGATGTAGGGAAGCTGACGGCCGCGGGGGTCGACGCGGTGGTAATAGGGATTGCGCACGAAGACGAAGCGGTCGGCGGGCGGGGCCGTGGTGGGAACCCAGGGCTGCAGGGTCGGCAGATCCGGGTTGTTGAACTCCGTCAGGTCGTCCTTGCGGTTGTGGAGCTGCTGCCAGGTCTTCTGCCGCGCCGCGGCGATGCGGGCGGCCAGGGTGTCGGCGTCGGTGTAGCGGGGGTGGAACTGCTTCAGGTAATGGGCCGGGGCGTAGATCTCCACCGGCTTGGCGCCGGCCAGCATGGGCAGGAAGAAGGGGTTGGGCCGGTGCCAGCGGTAGCGCACCGTCACCGGGTCGATGATCTCCACCTCCGGTGGCCGGTCCTCGACCATCAGTTCCGCCGGCGGGCCCAGCGGATAGCGGTCGCGGTTCAGCGCCATGTCCTCCCACCAGTAGCGGAAGTCCTCGGTGGTGAAGGGATGGCCGTCGGACCAGCGGTGGCCGCGGCGCAGGTGCAGGGTGAAGACCCGGCCCTCCTCCACCTCCACCCGCTCCAGGATGTCGGGCTCGATGCGCAGGTCGGGGGTGTAGGCGACGAGCCGGGCGTAGCCGTAGACATAGATGATGCGCGTGTCCCTGGCGCGCGCCATCAGCAGGCGCAGGTCGCCGCCGTGCCGGCCCGCGCGCTGCCACGGCCGGTCCATGGGTGCCACCGCGGGGGTATCGGGCAGGCGCCGCTCCACCGGCGCCAGCAACCCGACGCGCACCTGGTCGGCCAGCATCGGCGGCTCCACCGGGGGGGTCTCCACACGGTCAAACGCGCACAACGCCACCCAAACGGCGAGCAGGGCCGGGAGGCGGCGCATCACGCCACCTCCCGCAGCGCCGGGGCGTCGGCGTCCGCGCGCACCAGGTGGCCGTCGCCCAGGTCGACCAGGGGGGGGCGGCGGGCGTCGTCGATGGTGAAGGGGGCGGGCCAGGTCGCGGGGTCGGAGGTGTGCCCCTCGCCCGCGTCGGCCAGCGTCAGGGGGCGCGACGGGTCGGGCTCCGGCACCGCGGCCAGCAGCGCCCGGGTGTAGGGATGCACGGGGCGGCGGAACAGGGCGGCACGCGGTGCCGCCTCGACGATGCGGCCGCGGCACATGACGAGGATGCGGTCGGCCATGTAGTCGACCACCGCCAGATTGTGGCTGACGAACAGGTAGGTGAGCCCCAGCGTCTCCTTCAGGTCCTTCAGCAGGTTCAGCACCTGCGCCTGGATCGACACGTCCAGCGCCGACACCGGTTCGTCCAGCAGCAGCAGGTCGGGGCGCAGGGCCAGCGCGCGGGCGATGCCGATGCGCTGGCGCTGGCCGCCGGAGAAGCTGTGCGGGTAGCGCCGCAGGTGGCGGGCGTCGAGGCCGACCAGCCCCATCAGCTCCTTCACCCGGGCCGCCCGCTCCGCCGCGTCGCCGATGCGGTGGATCACCAGGGGCTCGGCGACGATGTCGAACACGGTCATGCGCGGGTTCAGGGACCCGAACGGGTCCTGGAAGACGAACTGCACCGTGCGCCGGAAGCGTTGCAGCGCCTCGCCTTCCAGGTCCGGCACGGCGACGGTGCGGCCGCCGTCGGTGTAGCGCACGGTGCCCGCGTCGGGGGCCAGGGCGTGCATGAGGATCTTGAGCAGCGTGGTCTTGCCGCAGCCGGACTCGCCGACCAGCCCGACGCACTCGCCCCGCCGTATGGTGAAGGAGACGTCGTCGACCGCCGGCGGCCCCGACGGCGGCGCCGTCCCGAACCAGCCGGCCTTGCGGGTGCCGTAGCGCTTGGTGATCCCCTCCACCGCCAGCAGCGGCCCGGCGTCGCCGGCCTGCGCCGTCCGGTCCTCACCGGTGCGGTCGAGCAGGCGCCCGGTGGCGGGGGGTGCCGGGATGGGGCGGATGGGGACCAGCCGCTCTCCCGGCGCCATGTGGAAGCGCGGCACCGCCCGCAGCAGCGCCTTCAGGTAGGGGTGGCGCGGGTCGGCGAACAGGTCGTCGCGGGGGCCCGATTCCATGACCGCACCGCGGTGCATCACCACCACCTCGTCGGCCAGGTTGGCGACGACGCCCAGGTCGTGGGTGATCAGCAGGACGGCCATGCCCAGCTCCCCCTGCAAATCCTTCAGCAGGCGCAGGATGCGGGCCTGGATGGTGACGTCCAGGGCGGTGGTCGGTTCGTCGGCGATCAGCAGGGCGGGGCGGCAGACCAGCGCCATGGCGATCATGGCGCGCTGACGCAGGCCGCCCGACAGCTCGAACGGGTAGGTGTCAAGGGCGCGGGCGGGGTCGGGGAAGCGGACGCGGGCCAGCATGTCGGCGGTGATGGCGCGGGCCTCGCGCCGGCCGACGCCGCGGTGCAGCCGCACCGCCTCCCCCACCTGGTCGCCGATGGTGTGCAGCGGCGACAGGGAGGTCATCGGCTCCTGGAAGATGATGGAGATGCGCCCGCCGCGCAGGCTGCGCATCACGGGGCCTTCGGCCGGCAGGGCGGCGATGTCGACGCTGCCGGCTTCGCCGGGGTCGTTGAGCAGGATGCGGCCGCCGGCAATGCGGGCGGGGGCGGGCAGGATGCGCAGGATCGACTGGGCCACCACCGACTTGCCCGACCCCGATTCGCCGACCAGCGCCACGGTGGCGCCCGGCCGCACGCGGAACGACACGCCCCGCACCGCCTCCACCACGCCCTCGGGCAGATGGAACGCGACCTTCAGGTCCTCGACGCGCAGGAGGTCGGCGGTCACCCCTCCTCCTCGGGCATCTCGGGATCGATGCCCAGCGCCAGCAGGTTGTCCACCGTCGCCGGGTCGAGGGTCAGCCCGTTGCGGCGGGCCGCGGCGGCGGCGCGGGCGGCGATGGCGTCGAACCCGTCCAGGGTCGATTCCAGCTTCACCCGGCCACTGTCCCCGGCCAGGGTCATCTGCATCCACCCCTGCGAGCGGTCGCGCCGGGTGGAGTAGAAGCGCAGGCGCAGCCGGCGCAGCTCGTCCCAGCGCACCGCCGCCCCCAGCGGCCCGTCCGCCCGCACCCCGGCGGCGTCGACGGTGACGCGGGTGAGGTGGCGCTGGGCGGTGCGCGCCGCGAACAGGGCGAACAGCACGGCGCAGGCGGCCAGCGGCACCGCCAGCCACGAACTGACCTCCAGCGCCGCGAGCGGCAGGGCGGTCATCGCCAGCCCGGCGCCGGCCCGCGCGTAGTCTCCCCACAGGCTGGCCGGCGGATACCGCAGCGCCTGCGCCGTCATGCCGGCGCCCCGAAGACCGCGACGGGCGACAGCCAGCGGCCGGCGGGGTGGGCGGCGGTCTCTGCGACGAAGCGGGCGACGAAGTCGCGGGTGGCGGCGTCCATGGTGCGGTGGTGGGTCAGCAGCCCCGTGGGCTCGTCGGGGTCGGCGGTGCCGATCCGCCGGGCGCCCAGGTGCGCCACCGCCGCCGCCAGCGCCGCCGCGTCGCCGGCAAAGCCGCCGCCCCTCCGCCAGTCCACCGGATCGACGTGGGTGTTGACCTGCGTGAGGCGTCCGTACGCTCCCCGGCGCGGCGCGAAGGTGGACAGGGCGCGCAGCCCGGTTTCCGCCAGCCGTTCCGCCACCGCCGGGGCGATGCGGTTCCACGGCGGGGTCAGCACCGGCAGGAAACGGCCGCCGAACAAGGCCTCCATCCGCCGCCGGCCCGCCGCCAGCTCCCCCAGCACCGCGTCGGCCGGGCGCGCCGTCCCCAGCTCGCACTTCTTCTCCGCCGGGCCGGCATGGTTGGTGTGGGCCCAGCCGTGCTGGATCGCCGCAGCCTCCGGCCAATCCTCAAGGAACGCCGCCAGCTCCGGCTCGGCGGCGGCGGGGATGACCGCCAGCGCCACCGGCACGCCGGCCGACCGCGCCAGATCGCGCAGTTGCTCCAGCGCGGGCGTGACGGACACCGCGTCGTCGTCGCGCCACCAGAAGGTGACCGCGCGCCGCTCCGCCGCCCAGCAGTCCAATTCGGCCCGCAACACCGACCACGCGGCGGCGAGCGGGAACGGGGGAGGGGAATGGGAGATGACGGCGCTCATGGAACTCGTCGCAATCCGGGTCGCCCGTCCTTCGCACGGCACCGTTTCAGAATGACGCACGTTCGTCGAATATTCCAAGAAGTTTCGGGTGTTGCGGGGCGGGCTTCGTCAGCCGCCGCGCCCGATCGCCCGTCCCAGAAGCCGCGCCGTCTCCCGCGCTCCGTCCAGGCGCAAGGGCAGGGGGGCGGGGGGTGGCAGGGCAAGCGCGCGGGCGATGCCGGCGGCCAGGGTGTCGGGGGTCAGCGTCGCCTCGTCCACCACGGTCAGCCGGCCGCGGTCGGCGAGGATGCCGGCGCGCAGGGCCTGCTCGGTCTCCGAACCGGCGGCGAAGGGTACCACCAGGGCGCGGCAGCCCGCCTGCAGCAGGTCGAGCACCGTGTTGTAGCCGGCCTGGCTGATCGACAGGCGGCAGCGCCGCAGCAGCGCCGGGAAGTCCGGGCGGGCGCGTTCCACGATCGTGGCCGGCGCCGTTGCCGGCACGGCCATCGAGCGGGCCCGGGCGGCCAGAGCGGCGACGTCGGCGTCCGGCACGTCGGGGCCGGCCAGCAGACGCCAGGGCAGGGCGGCGGCGGGGGACAACGGGCGGGCCGCCAGTGCGGCGCGCAGCAGCGGCAACCCCACGGCACCGCCGCCCACCGACACCAGAACCTCGCCGGCACCGTCCCCGGCATTCGCCTCCGCATCCGCGCCGGCCGCCGCTGCGGGCGGGCTGGCGACGTAGCCGGTGTAGCGGATGCGCCCGGCGATGCGATCCGCCGCGGCGAAGGTGGCGTCGAGCGGGATCAGCGCGGGATCCCCGTGCACCAGCACCAGATCGACGGAGTCGAGCACGGTGCGCACCACCTCCTCCACCCGCACGGGATCGGGCTTGGCGACAAGGATGTCGCGCACCGACACGGCGACGGGCAACCCGGCGGCGCGCGCCGCGGCGATCAGGGGCAGCAGCTCGAAGCGGAAGGCCCGGCGCGCGAAGGGAAAGGACTCCACCAGCAGCAGGTCGGGACGGGCGCGTTGAAAGGCGTTGAGAAGCGTGGTGCGGCGGGCCTCCCGCCAGGCGTCGTCGATCGGCCGTCCGGCGCCGTCCAGCAGCACCTTGAAAGAGGCGTCGGCGGCGCGGGCCGGTGGCAACGGCACGATCTCCGCCCCGCCATAGTCCACCCCCGGCACCGCGTGGCCGCCGCGCGCCACGGTGACCGCCAGCCCCGCTGCGTCCAGCGCCCGCGCGATGGCGGCGGCGCGCCGGTCATGCCCGATACCCAGCAGGTGCTGGACGTGGAAGAAGATCCGGCCGCCGGCCCCGGGCGCCTTCCCACCGCTCACGCTCCGGGCCTCCCGTCCGATCCGCCGGCGTCCGCCGGCGCCTCCAGCGGGATGTTCATGGCCACCACGGCGACGGCACCGCCGGGGCCGATACGGAAGCGATGGCAGTGGAAATCGCGCAGCTTGTGGCGGGGGCGGGACACCAGGTCCCAGCCGGTGGCCAGGGCGTAGACGGCGCGGATGACGCCGTTGTGGGCGACCGCGCCGGTGTCGCGCCCGTCGGCCGCCAGCTCCGCCAGCCAGGGGCGCAGGCGGTCCTGCACGTCGCGCGGACTCTCCCCGCCGTGCGGCCGCAGGTCGAGCCCCAGCGCCTCCATGGCCGGGGTCAGCACGCCGGCGGCCCGCAGGTCGTCGCGCACGCAGCCCTCCCAGGCGCCCCAGTGCATCTCGCGCAGGCGCGGCTCCGGCTCCGGCGTCAGGCCCAGCAGGGCGGCGGTCTCCCAAGCCCGGCGCAGCGGGCTGGCCACCCAGCGCCGGGACCGGGCTCCGTCCGGCAGGCGCCACCCCGCGGCGCGGGCGCGGCCCGCGTCGGACAGCGGCTCGTCGATGCGGCCCTGGATGCGGCCCGCGGCGTTCCAGGCGGTGGGGGCGTGGCGCAGGATCAGCAGGTCGGTCACCGGCGGCTCCCCGGTTCGGTCAAGCGTCGCACAACGCCGTCCAACACGGCCGCGGCGGCGGCAAAGCCGTGCTCGGCCGCGGCGGTGTGCCCCGCGGCGGCGGCCAGGGTGCCACGGCGGCCGGGGTCGGCCAGCAGGGCGTCGACGGCGGCGGCGAAGGCGGCGGCGTCGCCCACCGGCACCAGGGCGCCGGTGCGCCCGTCGCGCACGATGTCGGGCACCCCGCCGGTCCGCCCGGCCACCACCGGCAGCCCCGCCGCCTGCGCCTCCAGCAGCGCCATGCCATAGGCCTCGTTCACCGCCGGCCACACCATCAGATCGGCGGCGGCGCAGGCGGCGGCCAGGTCCCCCGGCTCCAGCACCCCGGCGAAGCGCACCCGGTCCGCCCCCGCGGCCGCGGTCAGTTCACGCTCCACGGCGGAGCGCTCCGGCCCGTCACCGACCACCAGAAGGCGCCAGTCCCGGTGCCCCAGCCGGGCCAGGGCGGCGGCGAGCACGGCGTAAGACCGCCGCTTGTCGCCGCCGCGCATCATGCCGACGGCCAGCAGCCAGGGCACATCGGCCGGCAGGGCGAAGCGGCGGGCCAGGGCGGTGCGGTGGGCGTCGCGCGCCGCCGCGGCGGCGGCGAAGGGGGCCGTGTCGAGGAAGGGACGCAGCCGCACCAGCCGGTCGGGACTGCGGAGCAGGGGCAGCACGCCGGCGGCGTCGTGGCCGGCCAGGTTGATCACCGCGTCGGCGCGGCGGATGGCGTCGGCCGCGGCGGCGTGGCCGGCGGCCAGGGGGCCGGTGGCGCGCCTGGCGGCGTGGGACGCCTCCGCCACCACGTAGGGGATGCCGAGGTCGGCGCACACCGCGGGCCCCAGCCAGTCCGGCGCCTTGTAATAGAGGTGGTAGGTGAACCACAGGTCGGGCGGGTCGGCGCGCAGTCGGGCCGTCAGCCGGGCGGCGCAACGGGCGCCCAACGCCGCCAAACGCTCCGCCCGGCCGGGGCGCGTGGCGTCGTCCCAACTGCGCAGCGTGCAGGCCAGGCGGACCCGGTGGCCGCCCGCCGCCAGGGCGTCCATCAGCAGGCGGGCCATGCGGCGGTCGCCCGACGGCACCGGATGGGTGGGCGCCTTCAGCGGTGCGTAGAAGGCGATGCGCCGGGCCGCGGCGGCGGGGGCGCTCATGGGACGGGGCGGGCGTCGGCGATGGCGTCGGCAACGGCGACCCGGTTGCGGCCGGCCGCCTTGGCCCCGTACAGGGCGCGGTCGGCGCGGGACAGCAGGGTGTCGACGGTGCCCTCGGCGTGCGCGCAGGCGGCCACGCCGATGCTGACGGTGAACCGCAGCTCCGCCGCACCGGCCGGCACCACCGTGGCGGCCGTCCCGGCGCGCAGCCGTTCGGCCACGGCGCAGGCGGCCGCGGCGTCGGTGTCGGGCAGGAAGACGGCGAACTCCTCACCGCCCAGCCGGCCGAACACGTCGCCGGCACGCAGGCCGGTCCGGCAGGTGGCGGTGAAGGCCCGCAGGGCGTCGTCGCCCACCGCGTGCCCGTGGGTGTCGTTGATGCGCTTGAAATGGTCGATGTCCAGCGCCAGCAGGGCCACCGGCCGGCCGGCGCGGCGCGCGCGCGCGATCTCCTGCTCCGCCGCGTCGATGAAATAGCGGCGGTTGTGGGCCCCGGTCAGCGGATCGGTGATGGACAGGTGGTGCAGGCGATCCTGCGTCTCCCGCATCGCCGTCACGTCGGTGATGAGGACGTAGATGACCGGCAGCCCCTCCCACGGCAGGGGGGACATGCTGACCTGGACGCCGGAATGCCCGCCGTCGGCACCGACCAGGGCGCAGTCGTGGGCGCGCACCGGCCGCCGCTCGCGCAGGCAGGCGCGGAACCGGTTGGCCAGCGCGTCGGCGTCGGGGGCGGTGACGAAATCCAGCACGTGCCGGCCGATCAGCGCGTCCATGGGCAGGCCCAGGATGCGCGCGGCCTCCTGGTTGGCGTAGACGATTCCCTGCTCCTGATGGATCAGCAGCCCGGCCGGCAGCAGGTCCAGAAGGTTACCCAGCTTGCTGCGGGTGAGCGACAGCTCGTGAAGGGTGGTGGCGGCGTCGCGGTCGCCGCCGTCGTCTTCGAAGAAATCGAAGGGTCCGGCCAACGGGTCCTTGGTGATGGGGGGGTGCATGGACTGACGGGTTCGGGCGCGACGACGCTGCGGGTATCCGACAACCTTAATGGTGCTGAGCCTCCCTGTATATGCCGAACGCAGGGGCGGCGCGTCCACGCTGCACGTCATGCGTCAGGTGTGGCGTGCGCGAGACCCGCGGTGAAGCGTGCCATCAGCCCGTCGATCCCGGCGTCGCACCCGAAGTCGCGGCGCACCCGGGCGCAGCCGGCGCGGCCCAGCGCGGCGCGGCGGGCGGGGTCGGCGATCAGCGCCGCCAGGGCCGCCGCCAGGGCCGCGGGATCGTCGGGGGGCACCAGCACGCCGGTGGTGCCGTCCTCGATCAGTTCGGGGATGGCGGCCATGCGGGTGGCCAGGCAGGGCAGGGCCAGTGCCTGCGCCTCCATCAGCACGTTGGGCAGCCCGTCCTGATCGCCATCGCGGGCACGCCGGCTGGGCAGCACGAACAGGTCGGCGGCGGCGTAGCGGGCGATCACCGCGTCCTGCGCCTGCGCCCCCAGCCAGGTGACGCGCGGGGCGAGGCCCAGCGCCGCCGCACGCTCCTTCAACGCCGCCAAACGCTCGCCACCGCCCACATGCTCCCAACGCCAGGCCAGCCCGTCCGGCAGCCGGGCCAGGGCGTCCAGCAGGGTGTCGAAGCCCTTCTTCTCCACCGCGCGGCCGACCGAGAGCAGGACCACGGGGTCCGCGGGATCACGTCCGTCGCGCGGCGGCCGCGCCTGCGGCGGTTCGGGGAAACGGGCGAAGTCCAGCCCGTGGTAGACCAGCTCCACCCGTCCGGGCGCCGGGGTCAGCGCCTCCAGATGGGCGTGCCCCTCGGCGGTGCAGGTGACGCCCCAGCGGCATTCCGCCAGCTTGGCGCGCTTCTCCCACTCCGGGCTGGTCCAGATGTCCTTGGCGTGGGCCGAGAAACTCCAGGGCAGGCCGGTCAGCAGGGCGGCGTAGCGGGCGACCGAGGCGGGGGTGTGCAGGAAATGGGTGTGCAGCCAGGCGACGCCCGGCGGCAGTTCCGCCGCCAGCACGCAGGCCTGGCCGAAGCGGCGCACCCGGTTGCGGGTGGGGTCGCGGCGCAGGTCGGCCAGCCACGCCGCCAGGGCCCGCCCCCGGCCGGGACGGCGAAGCGCGGCGGCGACGGCCCGGGCGACGCGCACCGGCTCCTCGTGCAGGTATTCGGGCAGGTAGAGGACGGGGGCGCGGACCTGCCGGTTGAGGTCGTGCATCGCCCGGTCGGTGGGCCGGCGCAGCGACACGATGACCTGGTCCAGGCCGCGCCGCTCCAGCCCCAGCACCTCCTGGGCGATGAAGGTCTCCGACAGGCGCGGCCAGCCCTTGACGATGACGGCGACGCGCCGCCCCGCCGCCGTCCCGCCGCCGCCGAACGGCATCAGAGGCCGCCGGCCAGCAGCGTCAGAGGCGGCCGGAGGCGTTCCGGACGCGTCAGGTGGTGCCACGCCAGCCGGTCGACGGTTTCCAGCCCGTCCAGCAGGCCCGGCACCACCACCGACGAGGGCGGTGCCTGCAGCGGCAGGCGGCGCAGGGCGGCGGCCATGTCGGCGGGCCGGCGCACGTCGTCGTCGGGCAGCATGGCGACCAGGCCCAGCTCCTGCGCCCGGCTGGCGCGGATGTACTGCTCGCGCCGCGGCGTCACCCGGGGGACGATCAGCGCCTTCTTGTCGAACGACAGGATCTCGCAAAAGGTGTTGTAGCCGCCCATGGCGACCACGCCGACGGCCGCCTGCATCAGGCTTTCCAGCCGGGTCTCGAAGGTGGTGGCCTCGACCGCCGGCAGGGCGGCGGCGCGGGCCAGGAACTCCGCCTGCCGCTCCGGCTGCATGAAGGGGCCGAGGACCAGCATGGCGCGGTAGGGGATGGCGGGATCGTGTTCGTAGGCGCGCAGCACCCAGTCGATCAGCGCCTCGCCGTCGCCGCCGCCGCCGGCGGTGACCAGGATGTAGGGGTCCGCCGGGATGTCCGGGCTGGTCGGCAGGGGCGGCGGGGCGGTGCGCCGCAGATAGCCGGTGTAGACCATCTTGCGCCGCACCGCGGGCGACAGGTCGATCCCCTCCAGCGGGTCGCAGATCCGCGGCAGGCCGTAGACCCACAGCTCGTCATAGAGGTGCTCCAGCGCCGGCTGGACGCGCTTGCGCTCCCACTCCGGGGCGAGCAGGGCCGGCTCGTCCATCACGTCGCGCAGGCCCAGCACCAGGGGGACGCCGCGGTCCTTCAGGTCCTCCAGCGTCTCCTTCACCTCGCCGCGCAGGCCCAGCGGTTCCTTGTCGACGATGAACAGGTCGGGGCGGAACGCCTTCGCGGTGTGGCGGATCAGCGAGGCCCGCATGTGCAGGATCTCGTCGATGTCCATGTGCAGGTTCAGCGCCGTGTATTCCCCGTTGCGCAGCTTGATGACGCCGGGGACCCGCACGAAATCGACGCGCGTGCGGAAATCGAAGCTGCCGACGATGGGCGATCCCGACAGGATCAGCACCGACAGGTCCCGGTGCCGCTCCACCAGCGCGTGGGCGATGGTCAGGCAGCGCCGGAGATGGCCGAGCCCGAAGGTGTCGTGGCTGTAGATCAGGACGCGGTGCGGCCGTGCGCGCTCGGTCATGGTTCCTTCCCTATCCCCTGCGGTCGCACCCCGCGCCCGGCGGCCCCCGGCAACGTGTTTGTGTCCGCTGCCGGGTTCGTTTCTACCAGAAGCCTGACCGCGGAACCATGCATTTGCCGCAGCACGGCAAAGCGGCTAAGGTCGTACGGGTGCCTCCACCGTTCGGGTTGCCCGACGGGTGCCCGGAGCCGCGATGGAATCCAGCATCTACCGATTCATCCTTCGGCACAGCGTGCGCCAGCAGTTGGTCCTGCTGCTGCTGACGCTGGCCTCGTTCCCGTTCCTCTACGCCTCGCTCGACCTGCCCAAGCGCATCGTCAACGAGGCCATCGGCGGGTCGCGCGTGCCCGACGCGGTGCTGGGCGTGCCGGTCGACCAGGTCGGCTACCTGATGGTCCTGTCCGGGCTGTTCCTCGGCCTGGTGCTGATCAACGGCGCCTTCAAGTACGCGATCAACACCTACAAGGGCCGACTCGGCGAGCGGATGCTGCGCCGCCTGCGCTACGAACTCTACGCCCGGGTCCTGCGCTTTCCGTTGCCCCGCTTCCGCCGGATGTCGTCGGGCGAGATCATCCCGATGATCACCGCGGAGGTGGAGCCGCTGGGCGGCTTCATCGGCGACGCCTTCGCGGTGCCGGTCTTCCAGGGCGGCACGCTGCTGGTCTACATCGGGTTCATCTTCATGCAGGACCCGGTGCTGGGGGCGGCGGCGGTGTCGCTCTACCCCTTCCAGGGCTGGCTGATCCCCCGCCTGCAGCGCAAGGTCAACCAGCTCGGCAAGCGCCGGGTGCGCGCCATGCGCACCATCTCCGACCGCATCGGCGAGACGGTGTCCGGCGTCGCCGATGTCCACGCCCACGACACCTCCGCCTGGCATCTCGCCGACGTGTCGAACCGTCTGGGCGACGTCTACGAGATCCGCTTCGAGATCTACCAGCGCAAGTTCTTCATCAAGTTCCTGAACAACTTCATCAACCAGCTCACCCCCTTTTTCTTCTATGCCATCGGCGGCTATCTGGTCATCAAGGGAGAGCTGTCGTTCGGCGCGCTGGTGGCGGTTCTGGCCGCCTACAAGGATCTGGCCGCGCCGTGGAAGGAGCTGCTGGACTGGTACCAGCAGAAGGAGGACAACCGCATCAAGTACGAACAGGTGGTCGAACAGTTCAACGCTCCCGATCTGATGGACGAGGAGCGCCAGCGCGCCGACATCCCCCCCGACGCCCGCCTGACCGGGACGCTGGAGCTGGCCGGCGTCACCTTCGGCGAGGAGGGGGCGGCGCCGGTGCTGGACGGCGTATCGTGCGAGATCCCGCTGGACGGGCACACCGCGGTGGTCGGCACCGGCGGCGGCAAGGAGGAGCTGGCGCAGATCGTCGCCCGCCTGCTCGCCCCCACCGCGGGGCGGGTGCTGCTGAACGGGCAGGATTACGGCCGCTTGCCGGAGGCGCTGACCGGCCGGCGCATCGCCTACGTCGGCCCCGCCGCCCACCTGTTCGCGGCCAGCCTGCGCGAGAACCTGGTCTACGGCTTGCGCCATCGCCCCGTGGCACCCCCTGAACGGGGCGACGGCGAGGCGGCGCGCCGCCGCCGCCGGGTGGCCGAGGCACTGGCCGCCGGCAACACCGACCATGACGTGGAGGCGGACTGGATCGACTACGCCGCCGCCGGCTGCGACGGGCCGGAGTCGCTGATGCGGCGCATCCGCCACCTGCTGCGCGGCGTCGACCTGGAGGACGACGTCTACGCGCTGGGTCTCAACCGCACCGTCGACCCGGTGCGGCGGCCCGACGTGGCCGAGCGCGTGCTGGCCGCCCGTGCCGCGGTCAGCGACCTGCTGGAGAACCCGCAGTACGGCGAACTGGTGGAGCGCTTCGACCCCGAAGCGTTCAACAGCAACGCGACGGTGGCCGAGAACCTGCTGTTCGGCACCCCGGTCGGCCCGGTCTTCGCCATCGAGACGCTGGCGGAGAACCCCTACATGCTGCATGTCCTGGACAAGGTCGGCCTGACGGAGGGGTTCCTGAAGGCCGGGCACACCATGGCCGCGACCATGGTGGAGCTGTTCTCCGGCCTGCCGCCGGGGCATGAGTTCTTCGAGCGCTTCTCCTTCATCGGCTTCGCCGACCTGCCGGAGTTCCAGGCGATCGTCGCACGCGCCGAAAAGGACGGGCCGGACTCCCTGAAGCCGGCGGAGCGGACGCGCCTGTTGGGGCTGCCGTTCCGCCTGATCCCGGCCCGCCACCGCCTGGGCCTGTTCAAGCCCGAGGAGGTCCGGCCGCGGCTTCTGGAGGCACGGCGTGTCTTCGCCGCCGACCTGCCCGCCGACCTGCGCCACGCCGTGGAGTTCTTCGATCCCCGCCGCTACAACGCGGCCGCTTCGATCCAGGACAACATCCTGTTCGGCAAGATCGCCTACGGCCAGCCGCAGGCGCAGCCGCGGGTGGGCGCCATGCTGGAAGAGGTGATGGAGCGCCTGGACCTGCGTGACGTCGTCATCGAAATCGGGTTGGACCATCCGGTGGGGATCGCCGGCTCGCGCCTGTCCGCCGCCCAGCGCCAGAAGGCGGCGCTGGTGCGCGCCCTGCTGAAGAACCCGGACCTGCTGGTGATCGCCGAAGCGACCGCCGGCCTCGACGGCCAGGCCCGGGCCCGGGTGCACGCGACGCTGCTGGAGGAGCGCGCCGGGCGCGGCCTGTTCTGGGTGGTGCAGCAGGCGTCGCTGGCCCGCGGCATGGACCGGGTGCTGGTGCTGCGCGGCGGGCGCATCGTCGAACAGGGGCTCTTCGACGCGCTGGAGAAAGACGGTACAGTGTTCAGCGAACTGTTGGTGGCGCAATGACCCCGTTCGCCGCGCCGCAAGGAGAGGGACGCCGTGAGCATCGCCGAGGAAGTCGAATGCCTGCGCCGCATTCCGTTGTTCGCCAACGTCGATGTGGCGAAGCTGAAGCTGCTGGCCTTCACCAGCGAGCGGGTGACGTTCAAGCCCGGTGAGACGCTGTTCCACCAGGACGAGATGGGCTCGGCCGCCTACATCGTGCTGGACGGCGAGGCGGAGGTGCTGGTGCGCACGCCCGAAGGGCCGCGCCCGGTGGCGGTGCTGGGCCGCAGCGAGATCATCGGCGAGATCGCCATCCTGTGCGACGTGCCGCGCACCGCCACCGTGCGGGCGCGCAGCCATCTGGTGACCCTGTGCGTCTCAAAGGACCTGTTCTTCCGCCTGGTCGCCGAGTTTCCCCAGATGGCGATGCAGATCATGCGGGTGCTCGCCCAGCGCCTGGACAACACCACCCGCCAACTGCGCGAGGCGCTCAGCCAGCACGGCGCCTGAACGGTGCGACTCGGCTCCTCATACCAACGGCACCTGAAGGGTGCCGTTGGTATGACCCTCTCGATCAATGCCAAGGCATTGATCTGCCGGGTTTCACGGCCGGAAAATAATGGAAGTGATCATTTTCCGGCCGTATCACTCCGCGATGTCCACCAGCACCGGGACGTGGTCGGACGGCTTCGGCTCCCAGCCGCGGGCCTCGCGCAGCACCTTGTACCCCGTCAGCGCGGAGGTCAGCGGCGGGGTCACCCAGACGTGGTCGAGCCGGCGTCCGCGGTCGGAGGAGTCCCAGTCGCGGGCGCGGTAGCTCCACCACGTGTAGAGCTTTTCCGTTTCGGGAACGAAATGACGCACCGCATCGACCCAGCGGATGGAGGACTGCATGGCGCCCAGCTTCTCCACCTCGATCGGGGTGTGCGAGACGACGTCCAGCAACTCCTTGTGATTCCACACGTCGTTGACCAGGGGGGCGATGTTCAGGTCACCCACCAGCACCATTGCCCGATCGGGGCTGCGGTGGCTGGCCAGCCATTCAGTCATTTCGTCAACGAAACGAAGTTTGTGCGCGAACTTCGGATTTTGTTCCGGGTCCGGAATGTCTCCGCCCGATGGGATATAGACGCTGTGCAGCTCGATGCCGCCCGGCAGGGTCGCGATGACGTGGCGGCAATCCTCCTTGCCGCACCAGTGCTGCACCGTGCACGCCGCCAGCGGGCGGCGCGACAGGATGGCCACCCCGTTGTAGCTCTTCATCCCGTGCACGTGGGCGTGGACGAAGCCGCGCGCGGCCAGCGCCGCCAGCGGAAAGTCCTTGTCGACGACCTTGGTTTCCTGGAGGCAGACGACGTCGGGTGCCTGCTCGTCGATCAGCTTCAGCAGCAGGTCGAGGCGGAGGCGGACGGAATTGATGTTCCAGGTGGCGATGCGCATCGGGAGCCTTCGGAGGATGGATCGCCGCAACACCTACCCGGTGGCGCCGCCCTTGCCAAGGGCGGCACCTGTCCGGGGACTCGGCGGAATTGGCGGGCCGGACAGAGAAAGCGCCCGGTCTGGGGGGGACCGGGCGCCGGAAGCTCCCTGGTGGAGCCCGTCGGTCGGCAGGGGAAACCGGTCCGTCGGGCGATCGCCTCCGCCATGAGGGGCGTGACGGTCACTTCGTTCCATTCAGGTGGTCCGCCGTTCGGATGCGGACCAATGCAGTAAGCGAATATGTGATATGCGGACCGCTGGGCTTGCACGGTTTTGGCTGACAAACCCGTCGCGCCGCAGCATGTTACCTCGGTTGTCTGATATCCATGAAAAATTGATGGTTTCCCGGTGAACGACGCAGAACGTTCCTCGCCCGCCGACCGCCGGTCCCGCGGGCGCCCCGGCAAGAACGGCAAGATGGGCCTGGGCCCGCTGCCGGGTCTGGTCGGCTACAACCTCCGCAAGGCGCAGGTGGCCCTGTTCCAGAGCTTCCAGAACGCCGTGTCGCCGCACGACATCACGCCCGGCCAGTTCGGCGTGCTGATCATGATCAAGGAGAACGAGGGCCTCAGCCAGTCCGACCTGGGCGCGGCGGTGGGCATCGACCGTTCCACCATGGTCGCGGTCATCGACCGGCTGGAGTCGCGCGGGCTGGTGATCCGGGCGCCCTCGCCCAACGACCGCCGGTCCTACGCCCTGCGCCTGTCGGAGCAGGGGGAGGCGTTGCTGGACGAGCTGATCCCGCGCGTGCAGGCCCACGACGACGCGATGGTCAAGGACCTCTCCGCCGAGGAGAAGGCCCGGTTCATCGAGTTCCTGCAGCGGGTCGCGCGCTCCGGCTGACCGCCGGTCCTCTCACCGCCGCCGGGCCCGCTCGGCGGCGGCGGCACCGAACGCGGCGAACAGGGCGCGCGACAGCGGGTCCTCGTGAAACCGCCATTCCGGGTGCCATTGCACCGCCAGGGCGAACGCCGTGGCGGACCCTACCCGTATGGCCTCGACCAGGCCGTCGGGCGCGGTGGCTTCCACCGCCAGCCCGTCGCCGAGGCGTTCGATCCCCTGCCCGTGCAGGGAGTTGACGCGCACCTCCCCGCCGTCCGGCGACCCCGCCAGCGCCGCCAGCACGCCGCCCGGCGCCAGCCGCACGGGGTGGGACGGGCCGTATTGCACCTCCACCGGGTCGTCCTCGTTCTCCCGGTGGTCGTCCAGGCCCGGCACGTCGTGGACGCGCTGGTGGAGCGTGCCGCCGAAGGCGACGTTCATCTCCTGCAGGCCGCGGCAGATGCCCAGCAGCGGCACCCCGGCGGCGACCGCGGCGCGGATGAGCGGCAGGGTGGTGGCGTCGCGCGCCGGGTCGTGCAGCGTCGGGCCGGCCGCCGGCCGACCGCCGTAATGGTGTGGTTCCACATTCGATTTGCTGCCCGTCACCAGCACGCCGTCCAGCCGCGCCACCAGGTCGGCGGTGTCGATCCCATCGCCCAGCGCCGGGATCAGCAGCGGCAGCGCTCCGGCCCCGTCGGACACGGCGCGCACGTACTTGTCGCCGGTGACGTGGAAGGGGTGCGCGCCCATCATGCGGGCGCAGGCGGGAATTCCGATCAGCGGCTTGGGGGCGGTGCGGGCCATGGCGCCTCTCGCGGTCGTGCGGGTCGCGCCACTATGCCGCGCCGCCGGGCGGACGGGTAGGGCCGCGGGCGCCGAACTCGCGCGGGGCGGTCATGCGCCGCGGTTGCGCGCGTGCAAAAAACGCCGCCCGCCCGGCGTTTTCCCATTGATTTGCCGGGCACTTTCCCTCATATGCGGCATTCCGCCGGACCGGCGGGGTCATCTGCTGATGGGGGAGAATGATGGCGACATCCGCTTCTCTCTTCCAATTGGGGATGGACTTGGGGTGCGCGCCAAGGAAAGCCCAAGCGGAAGGTTCGTCCGATCGCAACACCGTCACCGCCGGCCCGTGGCCGGCCGGCGACGAGGACCGCAAGGACCATTTCGTGACGCGGGACGGCAAGGTGTTTGCCGGCACGCACCTGATCGTCGATCTGTGGGACGCCGAGCGGCTCGACGACATCGAGCATGTGCGCCGCACCCTGGTCGAAGCGGTGGAGGTGGCGGGGGCGACGCTGCTGCACATCCACCTGCACCATTTCACACCCAACGGCGGCGTATCCGGCGTGGCGGTGCTGGCGGAATCGCACATCAGCATTCACACCTGGCCGGAGCGCGGCTACGCCGCGCTGGACATCTTCATGTGCGGCGACGCCCGGCCGCACGCGGCGATCCCGGTCCTGGAGCGCGCCTTCAGCCCCGGCGGCGTCCGGTGCGACGAGCTGCTGCGCGGCGAAACCGCGGACTGAACGGAGCGGCGGGATGACCGACGGCTGGTTCACCGAATCGCTGCATCGGGACGTGGCCCAGGCCCTGCGCATGGGCCGCGTCCTCCACCGCGACACGACCGGACACCAGGACCTGGTGATCTTCGAGAACGACACGCTCGGCCGCGTCATGGCGCTGGACGGCGTCATCCAGACGACCGAGCGGGACGAGTTCGTCTATCACGAGATGCTGACCCATGTGCCCATCCTGGCGCACGGGGCGGTGCGCCGGGTGCTGATCGTGGGCGGCGGCGACGGCGGCATGCTGCGCCGCTGCCTGGAGCATCCCGGCGTGGAGCGGGTGACGATGGTGGAGATCGACCGCGGCGTGGTCGATCTGTCCATCGAATACCTGCCGTCCATCAGCGCCGGTGCCTTCGACGACCCGCGCACCGACCTGGTGATCGCCGACGGCTGCCGCTACGTGCGCGAGTCGCGGGAGCGCTTCGACGTCATCATCGTCGACTCCACCGACCCGCACGGCCCCGGGGCGGTGCTGTTCACGCAGGAATTCTACCGGGACTGCAAGGCGCGGCTGACCCCGGGCGGCGTGCTGGTCACCCAGAACGGCGTGCCCTTCCTCCAGCCGCAGGAGCTGCGCGACACCCACACGCGCCTCGCAGCGCTGTTCGCCGACCACGGCTTCTTCGTGGCGCCGGTACCCAGCTATTACGGCGGCTTCATGGCCTTCGGCTGGGCCAGCGACGACGCCGCCCTGCGCCGCCCCGGGGCCGATGCGCTTCGCGCCCGCTATCGGGCGGCGGGTCTGGAGACGCGCTACTACACCCCCGACATCCACGTGGCGAGCTTCGCGCTGCCGGCCTTCATGGAACGGGCCCTGGCCGGCTGACGGTCAGGCCGTCGCCGCGGCGCTCCGTCCGTCGGCATGCCGGGCACGGTGCAGGCGCCGCGCCGTCAGCAGCGTCAGGATCCCGAAGGCCACCGCATAGGCGGCGATCCCCCCGACGATGGCCGCCGGCCCGAACAGCGGCATCACCCAGAAGCCCATGCCGAACAGGATCGACAGGGCGCCGGCCAGTCCCTGCGTCCAGCGGCCGTTTCCCGGTGCGATCTGGAAGGCGCTCAGCAGTTCGGCGATGCCGGTGACGGCGGCCCACACCGCGACCAGCCAGACCAGGGCGAAGACCCCGGCCATCGGCCACATCACCGCCACCACGGCGGCCGCCAGGGTGACGGCGCCCTCCAGCATCAGCAGGTGCCAGCGTTCGTGCCGCCGCGCCGCGCGCAGGCCGGCCACCAGCGTGAACACGCCGTCGACCGCCAGCCAGGCGGCCAGAAGCATGGCCAGCGTCGGCACGGTGGTCCCGGGCATCAACGCCACCAGCACGCCCAGCGTCACGGCGGCACCGCCGCGCAGGGCCATGGCCCACCAGTTGCGGGCCAGCACCGCGTTCATGCCCCGGACGCGGACCGGGTCGTCCACGACTCGGCGGATCATCGCTCCCTCCCATCGACGATATCATCGAGGGGCCGATGCCCCCCGGTAAGCGTCAACAGGACGGTGGAGCGACCGTCCCGCCCTGCGACCGTCGGCCGCAGGGCCGGTTCAGTGCCGGAAGCCGCGCCGGTCGGCCTCGGGCACCGCGAAGTAGAACAGGTTGCGGTCCAGCGGCACACCCACCCGCGGGTTCAGCAGCCCCACCTCGGTCACCAGTCCCTGGGCGTCCAGCACCCGCCATTTGCGCAGGTTCAGCGGCCGGTCCTCGAACACCAGCGTCAGCACACCCTTGCCGGGGTCCTTGGTCTCCACCAGCGACACCTCCAGCACGCCCGGAGCGGCGAGGACGTCGGTGACGGTGACGTCGCCCGACAGGGCGATGTTGCGGCGCAGGATGAAGTCGGCCAGGGTCGAGCCGATGGGGGTGCTGGACTGCTGGCGCATCTCGCCGTCCCAGTAGAACAGCATCAGCCCGTCGGCGACGATGAAGTCCCGGATGGGGGGATCGTATTCCAGCCGCATGCGGCCCGGCCGCGCCAGGTAGAAGGTGCCCGCCACCTGGCGGCCGTCGGGGTTCACCTGGACGAAGCGCGACTGCATGGTGCGCACCTCGTTCAGGTAGCGTTCGACCCGCTCCAGTTCTCCCCGCTCGGCCGCCGTCAACGGCGCGCGCTGCGGGGCGGCGGCGGATTCCCCCGGGGGGGCGAGAACCGCTGCCATGACGGCCGCGGCGGCGAGGATGGTGCGCAGATATGTCTTCATGTCACTGACCGTGCCCCGGATTCCCGGCGGAAATGGGGCGCGGGCGGCGCGGGCGCAAGGGCATCCGACCGTTACCCCCGCCGCGCCTCGATGGCGTCCCACAGCGTCACCTCCAGTTGCGCGCCGTTCAGGCGGTTGATCTCCTGGATGCCGGTGGGGGAGGTCACGTTGATCTCTGTCAGGTAATCGCCGATCACGTCGATGCCGACGAAGACCAGCCCCTGGTCGCGCAGGGTCGGGCCGATGGCGGCGCAAATCTCCCGCTCGCGCTCGGTCAGGTCGGTCTTCTGCGCCGACCCGCCGGCGTGGAAGTTGGCGCGGGCCTCGCCCTCCTGCGGCAGGCGGCTGACGGCACCGGCGGGCTCGCCGTCGATCAGGATGATGCGCTTGTCGCCCCGGCGGATCTCCGGCAGGTATTTCTGCACGATCACCGGTTCGCGGTAGAGCTGGGTGAACAGCTCCAGCAGCGAGCCCAGGTTCTCGTCGTCGGGCTTCAGGTGGAAGACGCCGGCGCCGCCGTTGCCGAACAGCGGCTTGACGATGATGTCCCGGTACTCGGCGCGGAAGTCGAGGATCGCCTGCTTGTCGCTGGTGATCAGCGTCGGCGGCATCAGGTCGGGGAAGTGGGTGACGAACAGCTTCTCCGGGGCGTTGCGCACCGATTTGGGGTCGTTCAGCACCAGCACCTCCGGCTGGATGTGCTCCAGCAGGTGGGTGGCGGTGATGTAGGCCATGTCGAAGGGCGGGTCCTGGCGCATCAGCACCACGTCCATCTCCGTCAGCGGCACGCTCTGCGCCTCGCCCAGGGTGTAGTGGGCGCCGCGGCGGCGCTCCACCGTCAGGGCGCGCACCCGCGCGGTCAGCCGGTTGCCGGTCAGCGACAGGTCGCGGGGGTGGTAATGGAACAGGCGGTGCCCGCGCCGCTGCGCCTCCAGCGCCATCATGAAGCTGGAGTCGGTGTCGATGTTGATGGACTCGATGGGGTCCATCTGGAAGGCGACGGCGAGGCTCATCGGGGTGTCTCCGGTCACGACCCTCTCGGGTCTCAGGGCAGGCGGTTTCTGAGCTGCTGGATCAGCGTCGCCGCCTGGTGGAGCTGGCGGTCGTCATCCGTCAACTGCAGGAAGGTTTCCAGGGCCCCGATGGCGGCGTCGGGGTTGCCCCGATGCGCCTCCAGCAGGCCGGTTTCGCGCCACAGGGCCGCCTCGTTCGGGGCGAACAGGCGCATGGTGTCCAGCACCTCCAGCGCCTGCGCGATCTCGCCCGCTGAGAGGTGGCGGAGCTTGCGGTTGTTTTGCAGGCGCAACAGGATGTCGCGGTTGCCGACGGCGGCGTAGTGGTCGGGCGTCAGCTCCGCCGCGGTGCCCGCCGTGGCCTTCAGCAGCTCGCGCAGATCGACCGCCGATCGCACCTGGCCACCGTTGAAGGGATCGAGGATCGCCCGCTCCCCCTCCGCGTCCAGGCGGACCAGGAAATGGCCGGGGAAGTTCAGCCCCGCCATGGACCAGCCCGACGCCCGCGCCGCGTGCAGGTAGAGGATGCCCAGTGCCACCGGCAGGCCGCGGCGGCGGTCGATGACGCGCAGCAGGTTGGCGTTCTGCAGGTCGTCGTAGGTTTCGGTATCGCCGGTGTAGCCGTGGCGCTGCACCAGAACGGCGTGCAGCGTGGCGATGCGCCCCTCCAGGCCATCGTCGCCGGGGGAATGGCGGTCGGCCATGTCGCGGGCCAGCGCCGCCAGGTGCCGGCGGTAGCGCTCCAGCGGCACCTGCGGCCGCTCCAGCGCGCCCAGCGCCAGCGCCCCCTCGGCCAGGTCGATGGCGGCGTCGGGCAGGGTCCCGATGCGGCGCAGGATGTCACGGGCTTCGGCGCGGCTCGTCACGAAACAGGTCCTTATTCCGGCGGTCCGGGCGATGGCCGGTCCCGTCACGACGCCCGCCAGGCGTCCTTCAGGTGGCGCGGCCAGGCCCAAGGGGTAACCAGCATCACGTCGAAGCGCAAGGTCAAGCCGGCGTACTGCGGCCGCGTCGCCAGGAAGACGTGGGCGGCGCGGGCCAGCCGGCCGCGCTGGCGGGCGCTCACCGCCTCGCTGGCGGTGGCCCAGTCGGCGCGCGCCTTGACCTCCACGATGGCCAGCGTGTCGCCGCGCCGGGCGATGATGTCGATCTCGCCCAGCGGCGTGCGCAGCCGCTCGGCGACGATGCGGTAGCCGCGCAGGCGCAGGCTGAGACGGCACAGCGCCTCGGCGAAGCGGCCCCGCGCCTCGATGCGCCGCCGCTCCTCGGTGCCGACCGGTGTCATGGCCCGCTCCCCCGCGCCAGTTCCAGGGCGCGGGCGTAGACGGCCCGCCGGGGATGGCCGGTGCGCGCCGCCACCTCCGCCGCGGCGTCGCGCACCGACAGCCGTTCCAGGGCCTCGGCCAGCGCCGCGTCCACGTCGGCCTCCGCCGGCGCGGCATCGGCGGGCGGCGGGCCGATGACCACCACCACCTCCCCCTTCGGCGGGCCGGCGTCGGCGTAGTGCGCGGCGAGGGCGGGCAGGGGGCCGCGCCGCACCTCCTCGTACAGCTTGGTCAGCTCGCGGGCCACGGCGGCCTCGCGCGGGCCCAGCAGGTCCGCCATGTCGGCCAGCGAGGCGGCCAGGCGGTTGGGCGACTCGAAGACGATCAGGGTGGCGGGTACCGGCCGCAGCTCACCCAGCGCGGCGCGGCGGGCGGTGCTCCGGTTGGGCAGGAAGCCGGCGAACAGGAAGCGGTCGCTGGGCAGCCCCGACAGCACCAGCGCGGTCAGCGGCGCCGACGGGCCGGGCAGGGCCGTCACCGGCACGCCCGCCTCGACGCAGGCGCGCACCAGCTTGTAGCCGGGGTCGGACACCAGGGGCGTCCCGGCGTCGGAGACCAGGGCCACCGCCTCGCCCCCCCGCATCCGCTCGATCAGCAGCGGGCGCATGCGGGCCGCGTTGTGCTCGTGGTAGGACACGAGCGGGGTGGTCAAGCCGTGGATCATCATCAGCTTGCCGGTCACCCGCGTGTCCTCGCAGGCCACTGCGTCGGCGCGCCGCAGCGTGTCAAGGGCGCGCACGGTGATGTCCGCCGCGTTCCCGATGGGGGTGGCGACGAGATAAAGACCGGGGGTGAGTTTACACACCGCCCCGCGGTCGCTACCTTCTGCCGAGCTTGCGGCGGCCGGCGGACCAAGAGCGGTGCCGGACGCCCGACCCGGTGTGGAGACCTTCGGTGGCACGACTGGCGACACCTTTCTCTCGTTCGCGCGGCCTGGCTGGCGTCCGCGTCCTGATCACCGCAGCGGCACTGGCGCTGGCGGCCTGCGGACCGACTGTAATGGGACAGGCGCCGGTGGCACAAGCGCCGCAACCTGCACCTGCACCGGTCGTTCCGCCCGTGGCGCAGCCCATCAAGGTGGCCCTGCTGCTGCCCCTGTCGGGTCCCGGCGCGGCCATCGGCCAGCCGATGCTCGACGCCGCCCAGCTCGCCCTGTTCGAGCGCGGCGGCGAGCGCTTCCAGCTCCTGCCGCGCGACACCGGCGGCACGCCGCGGGGGGCCGCCGACGCCGCCCGCGCCGCGCTGGCCGAGGGCGCCTCGCTGATCCTCGGCCCCCTCTTCGCCCAGGAGGTGGCGGCGGTCCGGCCGATCGCGCAGGCGTCGGGGGTGGAGGTGATGGCCTTCACCACCGACCGCACCCAGTCGGGACCCGGCACCTACGTGCTGGGCCTGGTGCCGGGCGACCAGGTGGTTCGCGTCGCCGGCTTCACCCGCTCGCGCGGGGTGACCCGCTTCGCCGTGCTGGCGCCGCGCAATGCCTACGGCGATGCGGTGACCGATGCGCTCCAGGACGCCGCCCGCCGGTTCGACGCGCGGGTGGTGCAGGTGGAACGCTACGACCCCAACCTGGCCGACCTGTCCGTGCTGGCACAGCAGGTGGCGCAGTCGCCGGCCCAGCCCGAGGCGGTGCTGCTGGCCGAGGGCGGGCAGCGGGTCAAGGACATCGCCGCCGCCCTGCGCGCTGCCGGCGTCACCGCCCGGCCTTTGCAGTTCCTCGGCACCGGCCTTTGGGACGAGCCCGGCATGGGCAGCGAGCCGGCGCTGGTCGGTGCCTGGTACGCGGCCCCGGAAACCGCCCCCCGCGCCGCCTTCGAGGCCAGCTTCCGCCGCGCCTACGGCAAGGAACCGCCGCGCCTGGCGACCCTGGCCTACGACGCCACGGCGTTGGCGGCGGTGCTGACGTCCATGGGCGGGCCGCAGCCCTTCTCCCGGCCGGTCCTGACCGACCCGGCCGGCTTCGGCGGCGTCGACGGCCTGTTCCGCCTGCATCCCACCGGCACCGTCGAGCGCGGCCTGGCCGTGCTGGAGGTCACCGCCGGCGGCCCCCGCGTCGTCGACCCCGCGCCGCGCACCTTCGAGGTGTTGGGGCAGTAAGAGCGGGTGCGGTAAGTCCTGAGGTGTCGGCCGCGACGGCGGCCGCCCTACGCCCGCAGCCGCGCCGCCGCGTCGCGCAGGACGGCGGTCTTCGGGGCGAAGCGGCGGGCGTCGTCCTCTTCGATCCAGGCGATCATCACCGCCAGGGCGTCGGCGACGCGGCCGGCGAACTCCGGGCCGGCGGCGCGGGTTCCGGCGACCAGGGCGGCCAGGGCGTCGGCGTGGGGCTCGCCGTCCATGGCCGCGGCGGCCACGGCTTCGAAGCGGTTGGCGGCGTGCAGCACCGCGACCGTTTGCCCGTCCGCCACGGGCCGCGTCACACGAACAGGGTGGCGCCGCCGGGCGTCACCTCGCCCAGGAAACTCACCACCCCGGCGCGCTGCACCGGCACGTCGGAGCGCAGCTGCGCCCGCTCCGGCGGCAGGCCCAGGGCCTTCAGCCCCATCTCGCAGGCCATGACGGTGACGCCCAGCGCCACGCAGGCGCCGAGCAGCTCCTCGAAGGTGGCCAGGCCGTTCTTGGCGAAGAAGCGGTCGCGCTCCGGCGGGCGGCTGCCGTCGTCGGCGGCGTCCAGGTCGTGCCAGCCCCGTACGCCCGGCTCGTGCTCGTGGACCAGCGCGCGCAGCGCCCGGCCGGTGAAGAACAGGGTCACCCGCCGGTTCGTCGCCGCCGCGGCGCTGGCCATCACCAGCGCATAGTGCACCCGGTCGAATCCGCCGGAGAACACCACGATGGACAGGCTGTCGGGACCTTGCATGCCACGGTCTCCCGGAAGCGGTCAGTGGATGGACAGGTCGGTGATCGTCGGGTGATGCCCGCACAGCGGGCACTCGGGATCGGGCTTGACGGTGATGCGCTGGTAGGCGGCGTTCAGCGCGTCCACCATCAGCAGGCTGCCCGACAGGCTCTCGCCGATGCCCAGCAGCTCCTTCAGCACCTCCGTCGCCTGGAGCGTGCCGACCAGCCCGGCCAGCGCGCCCAGAACCCCGCCCTCCGAGCAGGACGGCACCATGCCGCGCGGCGGCGGCTCCCGGAACAGACAGCGGTAGCAGGGATTGGCGCCGCCCAGGTGCGCCTTGAAGGTCGACACCTGCCCGTCGAAGCGCAGCATCGCCGCCGACACCAGCGGCCGGCGAGCGAAGAAGCAGGCGTCGTTCAGCAGGAAACGGGTGGCGAAGTTGTCGGAGCCGTCGGCCACCAGGTCGTAGCGCCCGATCAGGTCCGCCGCGTTGTCGCGGGTCAGCCGCACCCGGTGCGTCTCGACCCGGACGTCGGGGTTGAGAGCGGCGATGCGGGCCGCCGCGCTGTCCACCTTCGGGTGGCCCAGCGTCGATCCGTCGTGGATCACCTGGCGCTGCAGGTTGGACAGGTCGACCACGTCGTCGTCGACAATGCCCAACGTCCCCACACCGGCCGCCGCCAGATAGAGCAGCAACGGCGAGCCGAGGCCGCCGGCCCCGACCACGAGAACCCTGGATCGCAGCAGCGTCTCCTGCCCGATGCCGCCGACCTCGGGCAGGATGATGTGGCGCGCGTAGCGGTGGAGTTGGGTGTCGGTGAAATCCATGGCCCGCAGCATAACCCGGGACACCCGCCCTGCCTATGGTCTCCGGAGGAGGGGGGGCGGGGGGCCCGCATCAGACCATGGCGAGGGTCATCTTGAACGGCTTGCCATTGGACGATCCGCCTTCGGCGTCTTCGCTGGCCCACCGGCGCAGGCGCTCCTCCCGCTCGCGCAGGATGCGGTCCATCGGCCGCTCCTCGGGGGCGTCCGGATCGACGCTGGCGGTCTTCGGGACGAAGGTCAGCCGGAACGGGATCTCCTGACCGTTCGTGTTCTTGGGCGGGACAATGATCACCTCGTACTCGCCGGGTTCCAGCTTGTGCGCCGTCTTCTTCATGAAGTCGGTGGTTTCGCCCGGCTTCATGGTGTCGCCGGACGCGATGACCTTGCCCTCCTTGCCCATGATCGCCCAGCGGCTGTAGGGAAGGCTGAAGTCGATGTTGAACTCGCCACCCTGGACGACGTTGAGGCTGTGCTTCTGCACGCCGGGGTCATTGCCGACCACGTCGCGCGCGGTTCCCGTCAGCGTCGCCCCCGATGCCAGCACCATGGCCGAGGAGCGCTGCGACACCTCCAGTTCGTAGGGCCGGCCGTTGACGCCCCGGAACTGCTGGGAAATGACGGCGGTGTAGGTCCCCGACTGCAGCCTGGCGCTGGCCGTTGCCACGTCCTCGGCGGACTTGGCGTCGACGATCACCTCGTTGCGGTTGTTGACGATCTTGAGGCTGGTGTAGGAGTTGTTGAGGCGGAAGTTGAACTCGCCCGACTTCGAAACGGTGAACTGGCGGTAGTCGGTGGACAGCCCGCCCTTGCCCAGCTCGCTGGTGGTGCCGGTGATCCGGAAATGCTTCCAATCCGAAGCGTTGGGGATCGTCATGCCCATCGCCGTCACTCCCTGCGCGGCGGACCCGGCATCGCCCCGGTCGGTCCGCACGTGTGCAAGATTAATTTACTAAAATCCAATAAAACCGTCAACCACGGTCGATCCGGTACGAACAGTCTACTCTCCGGCGCGCCACCGGGCAACGGCCGCGATCCGCAACTGATCCGCGACCGATCTGCGGCCGTCATGGCCCCCGCGGTCCGGAAAGGGTGCGCGCCGCGACGGCCAGCGGGTCTTCCCCGGGGGCGCAGGGATGGATGGCGCCGAACACCCGTTCGGGAACCCGGGCGGCGATGTAGTCGTCCACCGAGGCGTGGACCGGCACGATCATGGCGATCTGCGTCAGGGCGATCACCCGCTGCACCTGACCGGCGGCGCCGGCCAGCGCCAGGGATTTTCCCGCCGCCATGGTCTCCCCGTTCGTCACCAGCAGCATGCCGATGCCGGCGCTGTCGATGAACTCCAGCTCCGTCAGGTCGATCAGGCAGCGCCGGTCGGGCAGGCGCTTGATCTCGGCAATGACGGCGCGTATGCCGTCGCCGTCCTGTGCGGTCAGCCGGCCGCGCAGCCGGAAGCGAACGAAGTCCCGCTCGTCGAGTCGCCGGTACAGCATGGGACCTCCGCCTCCCGGGGCCGGATCGCCCGCCGGCCCCTGATAGCGCGAACCGCGGCGCCGAGTCCCCGCGCGACGATGTCGCAGCGACGCGCCGGGATACCGAGATTTCACGTGCCGACGCGGTTGCGGCCTCCTATCTAGTGCGGTTGTCCGGATCGGCGGTCCGCCGTCGCCACGCCGGACGGCCGAACAGCCGCGAGGAACCGCCGACGTGTTTGCCACCGACGTCCTGACCGGGGATGGTCCCCTGCGCCGCGCCGCCGCGGGGCTGGCCGGGCTGGCCGGTTGGCGCCGCCTCGCCGCCGCCGCCGCTCTGGGCGGCCTGTCCGCCCTGGCGCTGCCGCCGGCCCATGCGCTGCCGGTTCTGCTGGTGTCGTTTCCGGGCCTGCTGTGGCTGCTCGCCGGCGCACCCAACGGGCGCGTCGCCTTTGCGGTGGGCTGGTTCTTCGGGTTCGGCCATCACCTTGCGGGCCTTTATTGGGTGAGCTTCGCCCTGTTCACCGACATCGGCCGGTTCTGGTGGGCGTTGCCGCTGGCCGCCGCCGGCTTGCCGATGCTGCTGTCCCTGTTCACCGGGCTGGCGGCGCTGGTCTTCCATCGGCTGAAGGCGAACGGCCCGGCGGCACCGCTGCTGTTCGCGGCGACCTGGGCGGCGGCGGAGTGGCTGCGCGGCCATCTCTTCACCGGCTTTCCCTGGAACCTCACGGGCTATGGCTGGGTGGGCGTGCTGCCGGTGCTTCAGGGGGTGTCGCTGGTCGGCATCTACGGCCTCAGCCTGCTGACGGTGCTGGTGGCGGCCCTGCCGGCGGCGCTGGCCGATCCCCGGGTGCCGCCGCGCCGGGCCGCAGCCGCGCTGGCCGCCGGCCTCGCCCTGTTCGCCGCCCTCGCCGCCTGGGGCGCGCTGCGCCTGTCGGCGGCCGACGAGGCGCCGGTCGCCGGGGTGCGGCTGCGCCTGGTCCAGGCCGCGGTGGAGCAGCACCTGAAATGGGACCCCGCGGAACGCCAGGCCAACTTCGAGCGCCACCTCGCCCTGACGGCGGCGCCGGCCGCCCGGCCGGTCACCCACGTGATCTGGCCGGAGACGGCGGTCCCCTTCTTCCTGGACGCCGACGCCGCGCGGCGCCAGGCGGTCGGCGCGGTGACGCCGCCCGGCGGGCTGGTGCTGACCGGAGCGCCGCGACTCGGGATGGCGGCCGACGGCGGGACGCTCTTCCACAACGCGATGCTGGCGCTGGACGGCAGCGGCGCCGTGGTGGCGAGCTATGACAAATTCCACCTGGTGCCATTCGGGGAATACATGCCGCTGCGCCGCTACCTGCCGGTCGGCGCCATCGCCGGCAACGGTGCGGAGTTCTCTCCCGGGCCGGGACCGCGGTCGCTGCGCCTGGCCGGCCTGCCGCCGGTCAGCCCGCTGATCTGCTACGAGGTGATCTTCCCCGCCGCGGTGACCGATCCGGACGACCGGCCGCACTGGCTGCTGAACCTCACCAACGATGCCTGGTACGGGCATACGGCCGGCCCTCACCAGCACTTCGCCATCGCCCGCGTGCGCGCGGTTGAGGAGGGGCTGCCGCTGGTGCGCAGTGCCAACACGGGCATCTCCGGCGTGGTCGACTCCTACGGGCGGGTGACGGCGCGCCTCGGGCTCGGCGAACGCGGTATCGTCGACGCGGACCTGCCCGCCGCGCTGGCGCAACCCACGCCGTACGGCCGCTTCGGCGATCTCGGGTTCGGGTTGCTGCTGGCGGGTTGTCTGATATGCGGGCTGCTCGCTCGACAAAGCCGGTAAGGCTCCCCACATTCCTGCAACCGTCGCATATGACAGGTGCCCACGACGTGCACTTGACTGCATACAAGGATATGCACTACAAAGGCGGACACACGTTTTCAGGGAAAATGGGCATGCAGACAATAGCGCGGGGCCGCCGTGGAGCATCGGGACGGCCCAAGACCGGTAAGCCGAATCCGATCGACGTCCATGTCGGGTCCCGGGTCCGGCTCCGTCGGACCCTCCTCGGCATGAGCCAGGAAAAGCTGGGTGAGGCGATCGGCCTCACGTTCCAGCAGGTCCAGAAGTATGAGCGCGGCGCCAACCGCATCGGCGCATCTCGGCTGTTCGGCCTGAGCGTCGTGCTGGACGTCCCCGTGTCGTTCTTCTTCGACGACATGCCGGCGGAGGCCCGGAACGCCCCCGTCGACGACGAGGAGGAGGGCGAGGATCGTCCCGTTGCGGCCTACGAGCCGGATCCGATGGCCAAGCGCGAGACGCTGGAGCTGGTGCGCGCCTATTACCGGATCTCCGACCCGTCGGTGCGCAAGCGGCTGTTCGAATTGACCAAGGCGGTCGCCAACGCGGGTGCCGAGGCGGCCGAGTAAACGGCGGGTGCGGAACGTCGCGGCCGCGGGCGCATTCCCTCCGGGACATGCGCCCGCCGGCGTTCCCCGCCGCCACCCGTGCACGCCTGCGTCGGTATTCGGCGCCGACTCCGCTTGACCTCGGCGAAAAACATCGTCAAATACGGCTCCTGATCGGCCGGACGTCGTACACCGATCTTCCAGCCCGCCCTTGAGAAGCAGCCGAGGTTCACGTGGCCAAGCAGAACTACGTTTTCACCAGCGAGTCCGTGTCCGAGGGGCATCCGGACAAGGTGTGCGACCGCATTTCCGACGCGATCGTCGATCTTTATCTGTCGCACGACCCGCAGGCCCGTGTGGCGGTGGAAACTCTGGCCACGACCAACCAGATCGTGCTGGCCGGCGAGGTGCGCGGACCGGAGTCCATCACCGCGGACACCCTGGTCGACGTCGCCCGTCACGCCGTGCGGGACATCGGGTACGAGCAGGACGGCTTCCACTGGCAGAACATGGACGTGAAGTGCTTCGTTCACGCCCAGTCGGCCGACATCGCCATGGGCGTCGACGCCGCCGGCAACAAGGATGAGGGTGCCGGCGACCAGGGCATCATGTTCGGCTACGCCTGCCGCGAGACGCCGGCGCTGATGCCGGCCCCCATCTATTACGCTCACGCCATCCTGAAGTCCCTGGCCGAGGCCCGCCATTCCGGCGCCGCGCCGGTGCTCGGTCCCGACGCCAAAAGCCAGGTGACGCTTCAGTACGTCGACGGCCGGCCGGTGCGCGCCACCTCCATCGTCGTATCGACCCAGCACACCGAGGCGGTCGACCAGGACGAGGTGCGCGAGATCGTGCGCCCGCACGTGGTGAACTGCCTGCCGGAAGGCTGGATGTGCGAGGAGCCGCTGTTCTACGTCAACCCGACCGGCCGTTTCGTCATCGGCGGCCCGGACGGCGACGCCGGCCTGACCGGCCGCAAGATCATCGTCGACACCTACGGCGGGGCCGCACCCCACGGCGGCGGCGCCTTCTCCGGCAAGGACCCGACGAAGGTCGACCGCTCGGCCGCCTACGCCGCCCGCTACCTCGCCAAGAACGTGGTGGCGGCGGAACTGGCGGACCGTTGCACCATCCAGCTCTCCTACGCCATCGGCGTGTCGAAGCCGCTGTCGGTCTACATCAACACCCACGACACCGGCCGGGTCGACGAGGACCGCCTGTCGCAGGTGCTTCAGCAGCTCATGGATCTGAGCCCGCGCGGCATCCGCACGCACCTCGGCCTGAACAAGCCGATCTACGCGCGCACCGCCGCCTATGGCCACTTCGGCCGCGATCCGGAGGTGGACGGCGGCTTCTCGTGGGAGAAGATCGATCTGGTGAACGATCTGCGCACCGCGTTCTTCTGATCGCCGGCTTTCACCCCGGTGTTCCATGGCAGGGGCCCTCGGGCCCCTGCTTCCGTTTTCGGACCACGCTTCATGACCGATTCCACCGACGAGACCGGCCGCCGCCTCTACGGGCGCCGCAAGGGGCGGCCGCTGCGCCGGCGCCGCACCGAACTTCTGGAAACCCTGCTGCCCCGCCTGACGGTCGCCGTGCCGCCGTCCGGCACCCCCATCGACCCGGCCGCCCTGTTCGACCGGCCGGTGGACGACGTCTGGCTGGAGGTGGGGTTCGGCGGCGGCCACCATCTCGCCTGGCAGGCGGCGCACCACCCCGGCATCGGCCTGATCGGCTGCGAGCCCTTCGTCAACGGAGTCGCCGGCCTGCTGGGGCTGGTGGAGGACGCCGGTGTGGACAACGTGCGCATCGTGCCCGACGATGCCCGTCCGCTGCTGGACGCCCTGCCCGACGCCTCGATCGGCCGCGCCTTCGTGCTGTTTGCCGACCCCTGGCCCAAGAAACGCCATTGGGAGCGCCGCTTCATCGGGCCGGGGACCCTGGACACGCTCGCCCGCGTGCTCCGGGACGGGGCCGAGTTGCGACTCGCCAGCGACGATCCGGGGCTGGTGCGCTGGATGCTGGAGCACACCGTGCGCCATCCCGATTTCGCGTGGACGGCGCGGCGTGCCGCCGACTGGCGCGAACGCCCCGCCGACTGGCCGCCCACCCGCTACGAGGAGAAGGCCATCGCCGCCGGTCGCCGGCCGGTGTTCCTGCGCTTCGTGCGCCGGCCGCGCGCCGCCGAGCCCGCTGCCGAGCCCGCCGGCGGGGGATAAATCCCTTGCAGCCTGCGGCGGAACGGCTATATTCAGCGCTCAGATCCCATACGACTTGGCGGCCCGCGCAAGCGGGCCGGCGAGACGCTTTGCGGGTGGGCTGTTGCCCACCTATTGTTTTTATTGGCTAAGGCAAACCCGGACGGTGTCCGGGTCGGGCTCGGTGGAATGGACGCAACCGGTCGCATCGAACAGATTGTCTCTCCCTCGGTCGAGGCCATGGGCTACGAGATCGTGCGGGTGCAGCTTTCGGGCAGCCAGCGCCCCGTCCTCCAGATCATGGCTGAACGCGCCGACGGCGCGCCCATGACGGTGGAGGACTGCGCCGACATCAGCCGGTCCGTCTCCGCGCTGCTCGACGTGGAGGATCCGATCGCCGGCGCCTACACGCTGGAGGTCAGCTCGCCCGGTCTGGACCGGCCGCTGACCCGGCTGAAGGATTACGAGCGGTTCGCCGGATTCGAGGCGCGGATCGAGACCCGCATCGCCATCGACGGACGCAAGCGCTTCAAGGGGCGGCTGCGCGGCGTCGAGGGCGACGAGGTGCGCGTCGAGACCGAGCAGGGCCCGGCCGGCATCGCCTTTGACAACATTCAGCGCGCCAAGCTGGTGATCACGGACGACCTGCTCCGTGCCAGCGGGCAGCAGGCCTGACGCCGGTACCGCCCGGCCGGGACGAAACGACGCCGCGGGAAACAGAAGAACGTTTTCGGGAAAGAGTGACGGATGGAACTGCTGCAAGTCGCTGATGCGGTCGCCCGCGAAAAGAACATCGACCGGGACGAGGTCCTGGAGGCGATGGAGCAGGCGATTCAAAAGGCCGGCCGCTCCAAGTACGGCCACGAGCACGACATCCGCGCCCGCATCGACCGCAAGACCGGCGAGATCCAGTTGGCCCGCTACCTGGAGGTGGTCGAGGAGGTAGAGAACGAGGCGACGCAGGTGACGCAGGCCTACGCCCAGCGCCGGCGCCCCGGCATCGCCGTCGGGGAGTTCCTGATCGACCCGCTGCCCCCCATCGACTTCGGGCGCATCGCCGCCCAGACCGCCAAGCAGGTCATCGTCCAGAAGGTCCGCGACGCCGAGCGCAAGCGCCAGTTCAACGAGTACAAGGACCGCATCGGCGAGGTCGTCAACGGCCTGGTCAAGCGGGTCGAGTACGGAAACGTCACCGTCGACCTGGGCCGCGCCGAGGCGATCCTGCGCCGCGACGAGCTGCTGCCGCGCGAGCATTTCAAGAACGGCGACCGCGTGCGCGCCTACATCTACGACGTGCGCGAGGAAGCGCGCGGGCCGCAGATCTTCCTGTCGCGCACCCACCCCATGTTCATGGCCAAGCTGTTCGAGCAGGAGGTGCCGGAGATCTACGACGGCATCATCGAGATCAAGGCGGTCGCCCGCGACCCCGGCAGCCGCGCCAAGATCGCCGTGGTCTCCAAGGACAGCTCGATCGATCCGGTGGGGGCGTGCGTCGGCATGCGCGGCAGCCGCGTCCAGGCGGTCGTCGGCGAGCTGCAGGGCGAGAAGATCGACATCATCCCCTGGTCGCAGGAGCCGGCCACCTTCGTCGTCAACGCACTGGCCCCCGCCGAGGTGGCCAAGGTGGTGATCGACGAGGAGGGGGGCCGCATCGAGGTGGTGGTGCCCGACGACCAGCTCTCGCTGGCCATCGGCCGGCGCGGCCAGAACGTACGGCTCGCCTCCATGCTGACGGGCTGGGACATCGACATCATGACCGAGCAGGAGGAATCGGAGCGCCGCTCCGAGGAATTCCGCACCCGGTCGCAGCTTTTCATCGATGGACTCGACGTGGACGACGTAATCGCCCATCTTCTGGTGGCCGAGGGTTTCACCTCCGTGGAGGAGATCGCCTTCGTCGAAACCGAGGAGCTGGCCGAGATCGAAGGGTTCGACGAGGACGTCGCCAACGAGCTGAAGCAGCGTGCGCTGAACTTCCTGGAAGAGCAGGACGAGCGGATGACCGCCCGCCGGCTGGAACTGGGCGTGACCGACGACGTCGCGACCATCACCGGCCTGTCTCCGGTGCTGCTGGTCAAGCTGGGCGAGAACGGCGTGAAGACGCTGGACGACCTGGCCGATCTGGCGGCGGACGAACTGCGCGACATCCTGGGCAAGGAAGCGCCGACCGAGGACGAGGCCAACGACATCATCATGGCCGCCCGCGCCCACTGGTTCGAAACCGAGGGCGGGCAGGCCGGCGATGCGGCAGCGGCCGGCGGACAGCCGGCGGCCGGACAGTAACACCGCTTCCCCGCCCGCGGGCGGAGGGGCGACACCGAGAGGATGGCAGGACTGAACGACGCGATCGACAGCGAGATCGGACTCCCGACGCCGGACACGGCCGTGGACCCCGCCGACCTGGAGCGGGGCCCGCAGCGCCGCTGCATCGTCACGGGCACGGTCCGGGCCAGGGACGGCATGATCCGCTTCGCGGTCGCGCCGGACGGGGATCTCGTGCCCGATCTGGAGGAGCGGCTGCCCGGCCGCGGACTCTGGCTGACGGCCGAGCGCGCGCTGCTGGACAAGGCCATCGCGCGCAACATCTTCGCTAAGGCCGCCCGTCGGGCGGTGCGCGTGCCGCCCGACCTGCGGGAGCGACTCGTCGCCCTGCTGGAACGGCGGTGCCTCGACCACATCGGCCTGGCGCGCCGCGCCGGGCAGGCCGTGGCGGGGTTCGAAAAGGTGCGTGAGGCGCTGAAGGGGGGCCGCGTCGGCCGCCTCGGCCCGCCGCCCGGCCTCCTCGTGGAGGCCAGCGACGGCTCGCCGGACCAGCGCGGCAAGCTGCAGGCGCTCGCCCCCGGGCTTCCGGTGGTCGACGCTTTTGATTCCGCAGCGCTCGCTGCGGCGCTCGGACGGGAACACGCGGTGCACGCCGTGGTCGCCCGCGGAAAGCTGGCCGAAGGGCTGGCTCGCGACGCGGCGCGGTTGCGCGGCATCGCACTCCCGGACGCCAGTCCTTCCGTCGCCGGCGCGGGGCCGGGCGGCCGTGGCAATTAACGATTCAACATTCCGGAACCGATGACCGATAGCAACGACCAGGACCACAAGAAAGTCTTGCACCTCTCCGGCTCCGGCAAGGGGAAACTGGAGCTGAAGAAGCCGGTCGACACCACGGTCCGGCAAAGCTTTTCCCATGGCCGGTCGAAAACCGTGACCGTCGAGGTCAAGCGCAAGCGGACGGTGGAGAAGGGCGCCCTGCCCGGCGTGGCCGACGGCGGTGCCGCCGCGCGCCAGGCCGCCCAGGGCCTGCCCATCCGCGGCCCCGGCGGGCGACCGGCCCGGGGCAGCGGGGGGGCGGCGCGCCAGCTCACCAAGGAGGAGCGCGAGGCACGCCTGCGCGCCCTGCATGGCGCCGTGCTCAAGGAGGAGCAGCGCCGCATCGAGGCGGAGATCGCCGCCGAGGAGCAGGAGGCCGCCGCCGCGGCCGCCGCGGAGGCCGCTGCGGCCGAGCCGGAGGTGGCCGAGCCGGAGGTGCTCGACGCCGAGGCGCTGCGCCGGCGTGAAATGGAAGAGCTGCGGCGCATCCAGGAAGAGGAGCGCCGCAAGGAGGAGGAGGCCGAAAGCCGCCGCCGGGAAGAGGAGGCCAAGCGTAAGGAGGCCGAGCAGGCCCGCAAGGCCGAGGAGCCGAGGAAGGCCGGTGACGAGGCGCGCCGCCCCGCCGCCGCCGCCGCGACTCCGCGCGCCGCCGAGACGCCGGCCGCCCGCGCCGCCGCCGGCCTTGCCGGCCGCTTCGCCACCGAAGAGGACGACGGGCGCGGCGGCGGTGGCCGCGGTGGCGCCGGCCGCGGCAAGACCGCCGGCAAGGCCGCGGCACCCGCCCCGCGCAAGGCCACCCCGGCCGGCGGCGACCGCCGCCGCGGCGGCAAGATCACCGTGACCCAGGCCCTCAACGAAGACGAGGGTCGCGGCCGCAGCCTGGCGTCGGTGCGCCGTGCGCGCGAGCGTGAACGGCTGCGCATGCTGTCCCGCCAGGACACCCAGAAGGTCACCCGCGACGTGGTCCTGCCCGAAGTCATCACCGTGCAGGAGCTGGCCAACCGCATGGCCGAGCGCGGCGCGGACGTGATCAAGTCGCTGATGCGCATGGGCGTCATGGCCACCATCAACCAGACCATCGACGCCGACACGGCCGAGCTGGTCATCGCCGAGTTCGGCCACCGCGTGCGCCGCGTCTCGGAGGCCGACGTCGAGATCGGCATGCGGGGCGAGGAGGACGTGGCGGAGCAGATGATCCCGCGGCCGCCGGTGGTCACCATCATGGGCCACGTCGACCACGGCAAGACGTCGCTGCTCGACGCGCTGCGTCAGACCGACGTGGTGTCGGGCGAGGCCGGCGGCATCACCCAGCACATCGGCGCCTATCAGGTGCAGTTGGCGTCGGGTGCCAGGATCACCTTCATCGACACCCCCGGCCACGCCGCCTTCACCGAGATGCGCGCGCGCGGCGCCAACGTCACCGACGTGGTGGTGCTGGTGGTGGCGGCCAACGACGGCGTCATGCCCCAGACGATCGAGGCGATCCACCACGCCAAGGCGGCCAAGGTGCCGATCATCGTGGCGATCAACAAGATCGACCTGCCCGACGCCAAGCCCGACCGCGTCCGCCAGGAGCTGCTGCAGCACGACCTGGTGGTCGAGGACATGGGCGGCGACGTGCTCGACGTGCCGGTCTCCGCCAAGGCCAAGATCAACCTGGACAAGCTGGAGGAGGCCATCCTCCTGCAGGCGGAAATCCTGGAGCTGAAGGCCAACGCCGCGCGCACCGCCGACGGCGTGGTGGTCGAGGCCAAGCTGGAGCGCGGCCGCGGCTCGGTCGCCACCGTGCTGGTGCAGCGCGGCACCCTGCGCGTCGGCGACGTCTTCGTCGCCGGGTCGGAGTGGGGCCGGGTGCGCGCCCTGGTCAACGACCGCGGCCAGAACGTTCCCGAGGCCGGTCCCGCCACCCCGGTGGAGGTGCTGGGTCTGAACGGCACGCCGATGGCCGGCGACGACTTCACCGTCGTCGACACCGAGGCGCGCGCCCGCGAGATCGCCGAGTTCCGCCAGCGCAAGAAGCGCGAAGCGGCCAACGCGGCCACCGCCCGCGGGTCGTTGCAGGACATGTTCAACCGCATCCAGGCCGGCGAGGCCAAGGAACTGCCCGTCGTCATCAAGGGCGACGTGCAGGGCTCGATCGAGGCGATCTCCAGCTCGCTGGAGAAGCTCACGGCCGAGAACACCGAGGTCAAGGTCCGTGTCCTGCACGCGTCGGTGGGCGCCATCAACGAATCCGACGTCACGCTGGCCAACGCGTCCAACGCGATGATCATCGGCTTCAACGTCCGCGCCAACCCGCAGGCCCGTGACCTGGCCAAGCGCGACAGCGTGGAGATCCGCTACTACTCGATCATCTACAACGTGATCGACGACGTGAAGCAGGCGCTGACGGGCATGCTGGCCCCGACGCTGCGCGAACGCTTCATCGGCTACGCCGAGATCCGCGAGGTGTTCAACATCACCCGCGTCGGCAAGGTGGCGGGCTGCATGATCACCCAGGGCACCGTCAAGCGCGGCGCCGGCGTGCGCCTGCTGCGCGACAACGTCGTGATCCACGAGGGCACGCTGAAGACCCTGAAGCGCTTCAAGGACGAAGTCCGCGAGGTGCGCGAGGGCTACGAATGCGGCATGGCCTTCGAGAACTACGACAACATCCAGGCCGGTGACGTCATCGAAGCGTTCGAGATCGAGGAAGTCGCCCGGGCGCTGTAAGGCCCGGGACATGTCCGGGTGCCGGCCGGTTTTGACAAGGATCGGGGCGTAACCGCCCCGATCCGCCGTCGGCAGGGGCAGACCACCCCGACGCGGCTCCGGCATACCGTGCGGGAGGTTGACATGACCGAATCGATCCCACTTGACGCCGCCGAGGGGCATCTCGCCGAACCGGTCGAGCGCACCGTCGGCGGTGAGGATATCGTTCTCACGCGCAACGGACGTCCGGCAGCACGGATCGTCCCGATGACCCCGGACGCACCGGTGGTCAGGCAGCCGAAGCGGTTGGGACTCGCCAGAGGGCGCATCCGCATCGCGGAGGACTTCGATGAGACGCCCCAATGGCTCGTCGATGCCTTCGAAGCGTCGAAGGCGCACCGCACCACGTGACACCGGAGTCAAGGTGCCGGCGGTGACCGTCGGGCACGTTGAGCGGGTGGCGGCCCTGCCCCGGCACCACGGGGATCCGTCCGCCCCCATGGCGTTCCGATCCTCCGGTCCTGACCGGCCGGACGCTTCAAACGAAAGCAAAGACCATGGCGAGCAAACATCACGGCGCGATGCGCGCCGGCAAAGCCCCGTCCCAGCGCCAGTTGCGCATCGGTGAGGAGTTGCGCCACACGCTGGCGGACATCTTCCGGCGCGGCGACTTCCACGATCCCGATCTGCTGGCGCTCAACGTCACGGTGACGGAGGTGCGCATCAGCCCCGACCTGAAGGCCGCCACCGCCTTCGTGACGCCGCTCGGCGGCGGCCACATGGACGAGGCGCTGGCGGCCCTGCGCCGCGCCGCGCCCTTCCTGCGCGGCCAGGTGGCGCGGGAGATCAACCTGCGCCATGCACCGCGGCTGAGCTTCGAGGCCGACACCTCCTTCGAGTACGCCGGGCGGATCGACACCATCCTGCACAGCCCGGCGGTGGCCCGCGATCTGCTGCCCGACCGGGTCAACGGCGACGACGACCACGACGACGATGATCACGAGGACGGCATCGACGACGAGGCCCCGGAGGAGTTCGAGTACGACCGCGAAGCGGACGACGACCTCGATGACCTTGATGACGGGGACGGGGACGCCGACGCGGCGGACGGGGAGCGCGGGCGTGGCGCGTAAGCGGAAGGGGCAGCCGATCCACGGCTGGCTGGTTCTGGACAAGCCGGTCGGCCTGAGTTCCACCCGGGCCCTGTCCCGGGTGCGCCATCTGCTGAACGCCGAAAAGGCCGGACATGGCGGCACGCTGGACCCGCTGGCCACCGGCGTGCTGCCCATCGCCCTGGGCGAGGCGACCAAGACGGTGTCCTACGCCATGGAGGGCGCCAAGACCTACCGCTTCACCGTGCGCTGGGGCGAGCGGCGGACCACCGACGACCGCGAGGGCGAGGTGATCGACACCAGCGCCGTCCGGCCGACCGACGCGGCGATCGCGGCCGCTTTGCCCGGCTTCCTCGGCACCATCGAGCAGGTGCCGCCGCAGTTCTGCGCCCTGAAGGTGGACGGGGAGCGCGCCTACGCCATCGCCCGCGACGGCGACGCGGTCGATCTGGCGCCGCGGCGCGTGCGCATCGACCGCTTCGTCCTGGTGGGGCAACCCGACCCGGACCACGCGGTGTTCGAGGTGGACTGCGGCAAGGGCACCTACGTGCGCTCGCTTGCCCGCGACCTGGCGGAGGCGCTGGGCACCGTCGGCCACGTGGCGGAGCTGCGCCGCACGCGGGTCGGCCGCTTCACCGCGGACCACGCGATTTCCCTGGACGATCTGGCCGCGATGGAGCAAGGTGCGGCCGTCGAAAGACTTCTGCTGCCGATCGAGACCGCGCTGGACGACATCCCGGCGCTGGCCCTGACGGAAGCGGAAGCGCACCGACTGAAACACGGCCAACCTGTGGCGCTCATCACCCGGCAGGACCGCGACCGCCTGAAGGCGTTGCACGGTTCGGCGGGGGAGGATGGCGCCATTCTTGCGCTGTTCGCCGGCAGGCCGGTGGCGCTGGCCCGTGTGGAGGGGGCGGAGGTCCGTCCGGTGCGCGTCCTGAACCTCTGACCATTCAAGGAGACCCCGATGTCGATCACTGCCGAGCGCAAGCAGGAGCTGATCAAGGAATACGCCCGCGGGGAGGCCGACACCGGCTCGCCCGAGGTGCAGGTTGCCATCCTGTCGGAGCGCATCCGCAACCTGACGGAGCACCTGCAGTCGCACAAGAAGGACTTCCACTCCCGCCGCGGCCTGCTGGTCATGGTCGGGCAGCGCCGTCGCCTTCTCGACTATCTCAAGAAGAGCGACCAGAGCCGCTACGCGACCCTGATCGAGCGTCTGGGCCTGCGCCGCTGAGGCTTGGTCCCAACCAAGGCTTCGAGGCCGTGAACCCGCTCCGCCACGCCGCCGTCCCCGCGCCCGACCGGGCGCCACAGGGGACGGCGCGCATGGCCGGGCGGGTTTTCTGTTTTGTCGGTACGCTCCCGCTTCGGGGCCGGCGCGGGAACACCGCCGCCGGTCGTTGATCTGTTTTCATGGGGCCACAGGGCGGCACCGCCGCCGGCCCCGACCCGCACCGCCAATCCGGGTGGCGCGGGTGTCGGACGGAAGGAAGGCAATCGTATGTTCAACGTGTTTCGCAAGGAAATCGACTGGGGCGGGCGCAAGCTGACGCTGGAAACCGGCAAGATCGCGCGCCAGGCCGACGGCGCCGTCATGGTCACCTACGGCGAGACCACCGTGCTGTGCACGGTCGTCGCGGCCAAGGCGGCCAAGCCCGGCATCGATTTCTTTCCGCTGACGGTCAACTATCAGGAAAAGACCTTCGCGGCCGGCAAGATCCCCGGCGGCTTCTTCAAGCGCGAGGGGCGCCCGACCGAGAAGGAGACGCTGGTCAGCCGCCTGATCGACCGGCCGATCCGTCCGCTGTTCGCCAAGGGCTTCCGCAACGAGACGCAGGTCATCTGCACGGTGCTGAGCCATGACCTGGAAAACGACCCCGACATCGTCGCCATGGTCGGCACCTCGGCGGCCCTGACCATTTCCGGCGTGCCGTTCCTCGGCCCCATCGGTGCGGCCCGCGTCGGCTACGTCGACGGGCAGTACGTGCTGAACCCGACCATGGACGCCATGGACGGCTCCATCCTCGACCTGGTCGTCGCCGGCACCACCGAAGGCGTGCTGATGGTCGAGTCGGAAGCCCGCGAGCTGTCCGAAGAGGTCATGCTGGGCGCCGTCATGTTCGGCCACAAGAACTTCCAGCCGGTGATCGAGGCGATCATCGACCTGGCCGAGCAGTGCGCCAAGGAGCCGTGGGAGATCCCGCCGCCGGCCTACGACGCCGAGGCGGTCAAGGCGCGGCTGCGCGCCGTGGTGGGCGCCGACGTGGAGGCCGCCTACACCGAGACGGTGAAGCAGACCCGCCACGAGAAGCTGTCGGCGGCCAAGCAGAAGGCGCTGGAGACGCTGCTGGCGGAGGAGTTCGACGCCGGCGCCATCGCGTCGCAGTTCAAGGAGCTGGAGAGCGACATCCTGCGCGGCGCGGTGCTGAAGACCGGCCGCCGCATCGACGGCCGCGACACCCGGACGGTCCGCCCCATCGTGGCCGAGGTCGGCGTTCTGCCGCGCGCCCACGGCTCGGCCCTGTTCACCCGCGGCGAGACCCAGGCGCTGGTGGTCACCACGCTGGGCACCAGCCAGGACGAGCAGATCATCGACGCGCTGGAGGGCGAGTACCGGGAGCACTTCATGCTCCACTACAACTTCCCGCCCTACTCGGTGGGTGAGGCCGGCCGCATGGGCTCGCCGGGCCGCCGCGAGATCGGCCACGGCAAGCTGGCGTGGCGCGCCATCCACCCGCTGCTGCCGAAGAAGGAAGACTTCCCCTACACCGTGCGCGTGGTGTCCGAGGTGACGGAGTCCAACGGCTCCTCCTCGATGGCCACGGTGTGCGGCACGTCGCTGTCGATGATGGATTCCGGCGCCCCGCTGGCCCGCCCCATCGCCGGCATCGCCATGGGCCTGATCAAGGAAGGCAGCGCGTTCGCGGTGCTGTCCGACATCCTGGGCGACGAGGACCACCTGGGCGACATGGACTTCAAGGTGGCCGGCACCGAGAAGGGCGTGACGGCCCTGCAGATGGACATCAAGATCACCTCGATCACCGAGGAGATCATGAAGATCGCCCTGGCGCAGGCGCACGACGGCCGTGTCCACATCCTGGGCGAGATGGCCAAGGCCATCGGCGGTGCCCGCGAGGGGGTGAACCAGAACGCCCCGCGCATCACCGTCATCAACATCCCCAAGGAGAAGATCCGCGACGTCATCGGTTCCGGCGGCAAGGTGATCCGCGAGATCGTCGAGCAGACCGGCGCCAAGATCGACATCGAGGACGACGGCACGGTGAAGGTGGCCGCGGTCGACAACAAGGCCGCGCAGGCCGCCATCGACTGGATCAAGGGCATCGTCGCCGAGCCGGAGCTGGGCGTCATCTACATCGGCAAGGTGGTGAAGGTCGTCGACTTCGGCGCCTTCGTGAACTTCCTGGGCTCCCGCGACGGCCTCGTCCACATCTCCGAACTGGCGCAGCAGCGCGTCGGCAAGGTGTCCGACGTGGTCAAGCAGGGTGACGAGGTGAAGGTGAAGGTCATCGGCTTCGACGAGCGCGGCAAGGTCAAGCTGTCGATGAAGCAGGTCGACCAGACCACCGGCGAAGACCTGAAGAAGAAGGCCGAGGACGACGCGACGCAGTGATGCGCCGCTGAGCACCGCCGGACCGGAAAAAGGCGCCGCATGGCGCCTTTTTCTATGCGCCACGGCCGCCGAGGGCAGGGGAGGGGCGCTCACCCGGCGCCGGCCGGCCGCACGGACCCTCGCCGGGCTTGCGAGACGCTGCCCCCACCCTCCTGCGGTGCGGGCCCCTCTCTCCTCTGCCGGGGCCACCCCCGCCCGCGCCGCTCTCCGCCGGACACGTGAACACGCCCTCCCCCGCGCAGTGGGGGAGGGTTGGGTGGGGGCCCGACGCGACTGAGCCCGTCCAAGCCGCGGGAACGCCGGCGCACCGTGGCCGCATCGGCATGGTGGTGGCGTGGAACGCGGGTCATGTCCGTTGCTTGATGCCCGATGCGCCGACCAAGTTGGCGCCGACCAAGTTGGCGTCGGTCAGGTTGGCGCGGGTCAGGTTGGCGCGGGTCAGGTTGGCGCCGGACAGGTTGGCGCCGGACAGGTTGGCACCGTATAGATCGGCGCCGGACATGTCGGCGTCGGACAGTTTGGCGACGGTCAGGTCGGCGTCGGACAGTTTGGCGCGGGTCAGGTTGGCGCGGGTCAGGTTGGCACCGGACAGTTTTGCGTCGGACAGTTCGGCACTGGACAGGTCGGCACCGGACAGTTTGGCGCAGAATAGATAGGCGAAGAACAAGTTGGCGCCGGTCAGGTCGGCGCCGGTTAGATCCGCCCCGGTCAGGTCGGCGCCCGACAGCGAGGCGCGGGCCAAGTTTGCACGATTCAGATCGAATGCGGTCAGCGCACGCGCCGCTACCGTTTGCGAACCCCATGGACCAATGAGCCGGTGGAGGGTTTCGGCTGCCGAAGTGGCCGACCAATCGATGCGGACCAGCGACCGGTCGCCATCGGCTCTCGTCTTGCGCACCGTGGCGTTGAGGGCCACCAGCAGCGCCACCTCGGCGTTGCGCACGCGCCGCTCGGCTGCGCGGGCGCGGATGTCGGCGCTTCCCGGCCAGGGCATGCCCTCGCTGACGCACTCCCGGAACAGCCGGGTCAGCGTCCGGCGCCACGCGGCGACGGGCTTCGGCCGGCCGCTCCGGGCCGGAGCGGCAACCTCGGCCTGCACCATGACCATGAGGTCGCGATCGATGGCGGCCGGGCCGCACAGGTCCATCCAGGTCATCAGTGCGGCGTCGATCCGCCGGCGCTGATGACCTTCGCCGGCCTGCTCGTGAACCTCCCCGATTCCCCGCGCGATGCGCCGCGCCGTCAGGAACTCGGCAAAGCTCTTGTGGGTGAACTCCACGATCGTGTGGCGCACATCGTTGTGAGCGCGGCAGAAGAAACTGTCGAGCACGGTGGTCAAAGCGCGGGTGCGGTTGTTGGTGATGGCATCGAGACCCCCCGTGAGGCCGGCCTCGTCGAGGCGGGCGACCACCGCATCCACCGGCGCGGCGCGGTCGCCGTGGTGCCAGGCGGCGACCGCGGCCTCCTCCAGCACCCGTTCCAGCGCGTCGCGGTCGCCGAGTCCGTCCATGGCTTCCGCGCGCCGCTCCCGGTGCACGCGGTCGAGGACGTGGGTGAACAGGCGGGTGTAGAGGTCGTGCACCCCGTCGATCGTGGCGGCCTTCTCCGGTCCCTCCAGGGTCAGCACCTGCGCCAGCAGCCAATTGAGCAGTGGCTGCGCCGTCAGATCGTCGAGTCGGTGATCCCCACCCGACAGCACCCGCGGCAGGCCGTGCGACGAGTCGAACCGGCGCCACCACTCCCCCCGCTGGTCCAGGTCCCTCAGGGGGCCGGCCTCGAAGCGGTGCTTCTCCCGGTCGGACAGGACATAGCGCAGGGCGTCCAGCCGCGTGTGTCCGGCGCGGGCGATGCCGTCGGTGGCGCCCGCGGCGCCGGGACGGCCGGCGAGCAGGAGGAGGAGGCGGGCGGCGTCCCGGTTCACCTCCAGGACACGGCGCTCCAGGCTGTTGGCGAAGTCCCGCACGATCTCGGCGGCGCCCTGGCCGGCCTTGGCAAGCTCGTCCAGCCCGTCGAGGATCATCACCAGCGGTTCCTCCGTCCCGCCCCGCAGGTCCGCCAGCGGATCGTGCCCCAGGTCCTCGCCGACGAAGCGGGACAACTCCGCCCGGGGATCGCCGTAATAGTCGAGGCGGCCCAGTGGCACCAGCAGCACCCGGCGGCCCCGGCGGGCCAGGTCGGCGGCCAGCATGGCGCAGGCGCTGGACTTGCCGGCGCCGGGGTCTCCCGACAGCACGCGAATCGAATCCTCGCGGTCCGCCCGGTCGATCCAGCCGTGCAACGCCTCGTCCAGCCAGACGATGGCGCGCTTTGGTTCCTCGCCGCCCGGCCGCGGCGGTGCCGCGCGGCCGATGGCGGCGCGCAGGGGAACGTAGAGATCGGCCAGGGAATAGGGCGGGATCTCCGGCGCCAGGGAGCGCAGCGGTTCGTGAACCGCGGCGACCAGCCGGGCGCGGTAGGCCATCCACTGCCGGGCGCGCTCTGCCGCCCCGTCCACCGGGGTCTCGCGCGCCAGCTCGACCAGCAGTGCGGCGTAGTCGGCCCGCCGCGACCCGTCGCGCAGCTCGCTTTGCAGGGCCAGCGGCACTTCGTCGCAGAAGGCGCGGCCCATGGGCGCGCGCTCCTCCTCCGGCACCGCGCACGCCGCCTGCCAGCGGGCGAAGGCCGCCGCCAGCACGTCCAGGGCCGGCCAGCGCTCCGGGTGGGCGAAGGCGTCGGCCGTCAGCTCCACCGTCGCCCCGTCATCGTGGACGAGGCCGTCCAGCTCCGCCGCCATCTCCGGCGGGGCGGCAAGGGCGGCCAGCGCGGGCGCCTGCCGGGCGAAGCGGGCGATGGTCCGCATCGCCGCAGCGAAGGCGGCGCGCCGGAGCAGCAGGCGCGCCCCCTCTTCGGCCGTCGGCGCGGTCGGCCCGGTCCGGGAGACCGCGTGGAGGGTGTCGATGCCGCCGGTCACCACCTCCGCCCAGTTCCCGGGAACGGAGTGTGCAAGCATCTTCAGGAGACCGGTGACGAGCGCTCCTCTCTCCACCGCCAACGGCATCGGCCACTCCGCGCTTGGGTCCGGGGATTCACCACCCGCGCTGTCATCCGCCGGACGGTCCCTGTCCCGATACTGGAACAACCACCGGACCACCGCAACCGTCAGCGCCGCCTTGACCGGGGCCCGGCGCGGCGCATCTCCCTGCGGGATCGGGTGAGCGGAACGGGGGGAGCGGGTATGGGCGGTGACGCGGGGTTCCGGGTGCGCTGGTGGCACGCGGTGGTGTTCTGGCTGGCGGTCAACGCCTACAGCGCCCTGTCCGACGACCGCGTTCCCTTTCCGGGCCATGTGGAGTCGCCGCTGCAACCGCCGGCCATCGCCTTTCCCATCGCCTGGTTCAGCATCACCATCGTCCAGCTCTGGGGCGACGTGCGGATGATCAACACGCGCCACCGCATCTGGGACTACGACGTGCTGGTGGCGCTGCAACTCTGCACCTGGGTGCTCTACGCCAGCTTCAGCTACGTCTACTTCACCCTCGGCAGCCCGATCCTGGCCCTGGTGTGGACGGTGCTGTTCTTCGTGCTGACGGTGGTCTCCATCACCCTGGTCCGCCACAACGACCGGGCCATCGCCCTGAGCTGGCTGCCCGGCGCCCTGTGGACCGCCTTCGCCTCCGTCGTCGCGGTGCACACCGTCCTGATCAACCCCGACCCGCTGTTCGGCACGGCCGCCCTGCTGCCGCCATAGAGCGGGTTGAAGAGAATCGCATCACCTCGGTGCGGTGAGGGGAGTGGTGCGTCCCGCCGAATTGTCTATGGTTGTGTTTGATTGACAGATTTAAGCGTTTCAGAATATACCCCATGGAGGGATACGCGAAAATCGATGATTCAATGCTCTTTCGGATGCGCGCCTTATGGAACCTCCTTCTCACGGCGATAACAATATCAGATCTGCCATTTTTCCGGGAAAGCGCCGATCCGGCCGCCGCCGGCCGACCGCTGAGCGCCTGAACGGCAAACGATTCTGGCGCTCGCTGTGCTGCCGCCGCAAGGCCAGGGGCATCGCAATGCCGCCGCATCATCCGGCTCGCCCGAATGGCCGGTCCCATCCGATGGCGGTCCGGGCCACCGACGTCTACATCGTGATTCCACCCGACGACATGCCTGTTGCCGCTGCGCAGGCCGGCCCGGACAGTCACGGCAACGAAGGAGGTGGGATGCGCCCCACAAGCGTGTGGAAACGTCAGAAAGCGTTTCTGCACGTGGCGCTCGGCGATCGCGGATGGCGGGGAGACCTTCGGCGCCGCGATCGCGGGGCAATGGCTGCCCCTATGGCAAGCGCTGCCGCCGTCAGTGGCAGCCGGTTCACCGGAGCGGTCCGCACGATCGAAGCCCTCGATCTGCTGCTGGTCGATGATCCGAGCCAAGCCGACATCGATGCCCTGGAAGCGGCGGGAGCAACCGTAATCCCCAACACGTTGCTGACCCTCGTCGAACCGTCCCGGCCGGCCGCCGGCGCGGCCACCCCGGCGGACCGGTCGTGGCATCTGGGAAAGATCAAGGCGGAAGCCGCCTTCGGGAAGGGGTTGACGGGCCGGGGTGTGACGGTCGGTGTCCTCGACACCGGCATCGATTCCGGGCACAGCGAATTCGAGGACATCGCCGCCACGTTCATGGAGTTCGATGCCAACGGACGGGCACGGGCCGGTACGCCAACCCGTGATTTCGAGAAGCATGGAACGCACGTCTGCGGTCTGTTGGCCGGCAAGACCCTGGGATTGGCGCGCGGTTGCCGTCTCAAGGTCGCCGCCGTTCTGACCGGCCGTGATGCCGGCGGTCGCCCGGTCGGTACGCTTGCCCAGGTGGTAAGGGGGTACGGCTGGCTGCTGAACAGGCAGACCGACGAGACCGGACCCATGGTGATCAACGCGTCGATCAGCATCGGTTCTCAGGGGCAGGACCTGTACAGCCAGATCGAAAAGGCGCGATTCGGTCAGAACGTCCTGACGATCGCGGCCATCGGCAACAACGGTGCCAACGGCATCAACCGGCACACGGCGCCGGGACACTACGACCATGTTCTCGGCGTCGGTGCCACGGATCCCGACGACGCCGTCGCACCGTTCAGCGACTGGGGCACCCATCGGGGCCAGGCGAAGCCGGATCTGTGCGCGCCCGGCGATCCCGTCCTGAGCGCCATTCCCCTGAATGGCTACGAGCATATGCGCGGAACGTCGATGGCGACGCCGCTGGTCAGTGCCACGGCGGCGCTGCTTCTGGAGGCCGATGCAACGCTGAAGGACAACGTCGATCGGCTGATCGCCCGCATTCTCACGCTGACGGCCCCCATTGCCGACAAGCCGCGCGGTGGCGTTGGACGTCTTGATCTCAGCCGGATATAGCTCTATAAATGAGATTCCGAGTCGTGAATCGGAGTATCGTCATGCTATCCGAAACCGTTCGGGATCGGCTGAACAGGGCGCCTCCATCCACCGAGATCGCGCTCATCCTCCGGTGGAAGCCTTCGCCCTGCCGGCCGGATTTCGCCGGGATTGCCAACCGGACCGAACGCTGGCGTGCCATGGCAGCCTACTACAACCGGGCCAAGGCACCCGTGCTGAACGCCATCGCGGCGACCCCCGGCCTGGAGGTCGACGCGCTGGAGGGGACGGAACAGGCGATCGTCATCGGGCCGGCGGGAACCCTCATGACGCTGATTCAGAATGAACCGCTGCTGTCGCGGGACGACATCGACGTTTTGCCTAATGACCCGGAATACGCCCGGCCGGCCTGACCAAACCAGTGCGGCTACACCCCGTCACGGCGCGTAGGTGTGGCGTGTGCCGGTGAAGTCCTCCACAGCGGCGGTGCCGTCGTCGCGGGGCTCGACCCAGGCGGGGGCGGCGGGGGCCTTGCCGTGGCCGCCGGGGATGTCGAGCACGTAGGTGGGCTGGCACAGGCCCGAGACATGGCCGCGCAACGCCTTCACCAGCGCCTGCCCCTCCGCCAGGGTGGGGCGGAAATGGCCGGTGCCGGGGGCCAGGTCGGGGTGGTGCAGGTAATAGGGCTTCACCCGGTGGCGCACCATCGCGCGGAACAGCGCCTCCAGGCTGGCGGCGTCGGCGTTTACCCCCTTCAGCAGCACCGTCTGGCCCAGCAGCGGAATGCCCGCGTCGGCCAGCCGCGCCAGGGCCGCGGCGGCCGCGGGGGAGGCCAGTTCGCCGGCGTGGTTGGCGTGCACCGCCACCCAGGTGGCCAGCCCCTCCGCCCGCAGGGCCGCCACCAGTTCCGGCGTCACCCGCAGGGGATCGGCGACGGGGACCCGGGTGTGGAAGCGCACCACCCCCACATGCCCCATGCCCGCCAGCGCCCGTACGATGGACTCGATGCGGCGTACGCTCAGCAGCAACGGATCGCCGCCGGTGACCACCACCTCCCACACCTCGGGGCGGGAGCGCACGTACGCCAGCGCCGCTTCCAGCTCCTCCGCCGTCAGCGCCTCGCCGCCCGGCCCCACCATCTCGCGGCGGAAGCAGAACCGGCAATAGACGGCGCAGGCGTGCAGCGGCTTCAGCAGCACCCGGTCGGGATAGCGGTGGACGATGCCCTTGACCGGGGATCGGGCGTGGTCGCCGATGGGGTCGTCCCGTTCGGCGGGCGTGGTGTACGCCTCCTCCGGTGCCGGAACGTACTGGGCGTACAGCGGGTCGCCCGGTGCGGCGCCGGTCAGCCGGTCGGCCAGGTAGGGGGTGATGGCCACGGCGTAGCGCCCGGCCACGCCGGCCACGCCCGCCGCCGCCTCGGGCGGGAGCAGTCCGGCGTTCACCAGGTCGGCCACGCTGCGCAGGGTCTTCATGATCCGTGAATCCGCTTTTCCGGGCGCCGGATTTGCGCCATACGGGAACTCCCCGCCCCCGCCGTCCGGGGTGCGGCGTTTTACCGCCGGAGCGTCATGCTGTCGACCCTTCCCCGCCTGATCGGCCACCGCGGCGCCAAGGAAAGCGCGCCGGAGAACACCCTCGCCTCGGTGCGCGAAGCGGCGCGCCAGGGGGCCCCGTGGGTGGAGGTGGACACCATGCTGACCCGCGACGGCGTGCCCGTCGTCATCCACGACGACACGCTGGATCGCACCACGTCGGGTCGCGGCGCCGTCGCTGACACCGACCTGGCCGATCTCCGGCGCCTGGACGCCGGCGCCTGGTTCGATCCCCGTTTCGCCGGCGAAACGGTGCCGACGTTGCAAGAGGTTCTTGATCTGGTGCGGGACCTCGGCCCGGGCCTGAACCTGGAGATCAAGCCGTCCGCCGGCCGCAACGCCGAGACCGCGCGGGCCGCCCTGGCGGTGCTGGCCGCGGCCCCGTTGCCGGCCGGCCGGCTCCTCGTCTCCAGCTTCGAGCCGGAGTGCCTGGAGGTGGCCGGCCGCCTGGCGCCCGATGTGCCGCGCGGTTACCTGATGGACGAGACGCCGGCCGACTGGGCCGCCATCGCCGACCGGCTGGGGGCGGCGACGCTCAACGTCGACCAACGCCGGCAAACGGCCGACAGCGTGGCGGCGTTCCGCGCCACCGGGCGGCCGGTGCTGGCCTACACCGTCAACGACGCGGCGCGCGCCCGTACCCTGTTCGATTGGGGTGTCACCGGCGTCTTCACCGATGCCCCCGGACGGCTGGCGGCGGAGCTGGCGATCCGATGACGCTTTCGTGTCCGCAGCGTGGAAATCCGCTCGTACCCGGATGGGATTCCCCATATATTACCCGGCAAACGACAGGGGCGGGCTCGGAAGGCGTTGCGCTTCCGGGGCGTCCCTGTGTTCGCATTGCATGGCTGCTCTTTGGGTTTGGAGGTTCCGTTGAAGGCGCTTAAGCCGTTGCTCATGTCCGGCCGGGAAGTGCTGCCCCTCGTGGAGGGCGGCAAGGGTGTTGCCGTCTCCAACGGCGAAAGCTCCGGGGCGTGGGCCGCTGCCGGCGGAATCGGCACCTTCTCCGGCGTCAACGCGGACAGCTATGACGAGAACGGCACCATCCTGCCCCAGGTCTACCACGGCAAGACCCGGCGCGAGCGGCACCACGAGCTGATCGCTTACGGCATCCGCGGCGCCGTCGCCCAGGCCCGGGTGGCGCACGAGCGCTCCAACGGCCAGGGCCGCATCCACATGAACGTGCTGTGGGAGATGGGCGGGGCCGAGGAGATCCTGCACGGCGCCCTGGAAGGCGCCAAGGGTCTGATCCACGGCGTCACCTGCGGCGCCGGCATGCCCTACCGCATCGCCGAGATCGCGGCGCGCTACGGCTGCCACTACTACCCCATCGTCTCCTCCGCCCGCGCCTTCCGCGCGTTGTGGCTGCGCGCCTACCAGAAGTTCCGCGACAATCTGGGCGGCGTCGTCTACGAGGATCCGTGGCTGGCCGGCGGCCACAACGGCCTGTCCAACTCCGAGGATCCGCAGCGGCCGGAGGACCCGTTCCCCCGCGTGCTGGCCCTGCGCCAGATGATGAACAGCTTCGGCCTGAACAGCACCCCCATCCTGATGGCGGGCGGCGTGTGGTGGCTGAGCGAGTGGGAGGACTGGCTGGACAACCCCGATCTGGGGCCCGTCGCCTTCCAGTTCGGCACCCGCCCGCTGCTGACGCAGGAGAGCCCCATCTCCATGGCGTGGAAGCGCAAGCTGCTGACGCTGAAGGAGGGGGACGTCTTCCTCAACCAGTTCTCGCCCACCGGCTTCTACTCGTCGGGCGTCAAGAACCCCTTCATGCTGGAGCTGATGGCCCGCTCCGAGCGCCAGGTCGCCTTCCTGCCCAAGCCCGTGGGCGAGCACGCGGCGGAGTTCCCCGTGGGTCCGCGCGGCCGCCCGGTCTACCTCACCGAGACCGACCGCCAGCGCGCCCAGTCCTGGGTGGCCCGCGGCTTCACCACGGCGCTGAAGACCCCTGACAGCACGCTGATCTTCGTGACGCCGGAAAAGGCCGAGAACATCCTCCAGGACCAGATCGACTGCATGGGCTGCCTGTCCGCCTGCCGATTCTCCAACTGGTCGCAGAACGAGGAGGGCACCACCGGCAAGAAGGCCGACCCGCGCTCCTACTGCATTCAAAAGACCCTGCAGGCCGTCAGCCACACCGACGACTGCGAAAACCAGCTCATGTTCGCCGGGCACAACGCGTACCGCTTCGCCAGCGACCCCTACTACGCCAACGGGTTCATCCCCACCGTCCGGCAACTGGTGGAACGCATCGCCACCGGCTACTGATCGGAAGCGGCGGTGCCATATCGTCACGGGGGCTGACGATCGGTGCCGCCGTCTTGCCTTTGGCCGGCAGTCGTTCTAATTTAAGTTGGTGGTTGGTGCACGGCCGGCGCGGGAGCGCCCCGGGCCCCCGCCCCGGCCGGCCGAGACACCACAGCGCATGCACGACACCATGACCGCACACCGCCCCTACAAGCGCGCCCTGGACCGCCTGCACGCCGTCGGCCTGCGGCCGACGCGCCAGCGTCTGGGGTTGGCCCGCCTGCTGTTCGAGGCCGGCGACCGGCACATCACCGCGGAGCAGCTCCACGGCGAGGCGCTGGCGGCCGATCTGCGGGTGTCGCTGGCCACCGTCTACAACACGCTGAACCAGTTCACGGCCGCCGGCCTGCTGCGCGAGGTGGTGGTCGATGCCGGGCGGTCCTACTTCGACACCAACGTCAGCGACCACCACCATTTCTTCGTGGAAGGGTCGGGCCGGCTGGAGGACATTCCCGGCGACCATGTGGTCCTCTCCCGCCTGCCGGACCCGCCGGCGGGAACCCGGGTCGCCCGCGTCGACGTCATCGTGCGGCTCGAAAAGGCAGAATGAGCCGTCGCCCTCCGGCTCGCCGGCGCCGCGGCAAAGTGCCGCGGCGTTCAACAGCTTATAGCACTGTTTGTATCACTTCCAAACTGTTGACCTTCCCCCGCATCGGTGGCATAAGCGAAAGCTGACCGGACGGTGACCCCGCGCGTCCGCACGCACCCCGTCCGGCTGGCTTACACCGAGGAGGGAAGCACCATGGCTGCGCTCAAGGGCACCAAGACCGAAGAGAACCTGAAGGAAGCGTTCGCCGGCGAAAGCCAGGCCAACCGCCGCTATCTCTATTTCGCCCAGAAGGCCGACGTCGAAGGCTACAACGACGTGGCTGCCGTGTTCCGCTCCACCGCCGAGGGCGAGACCGGCCACGCCCACGGCCATCTGGAGTTCCTGGAGGAGGTCGGCGACCCCGCCACCGGCCTGCCCATCGGCGAGACCGGCGCCAACCTGAAGGCCGCCATCGCCGGTGAGACGCACGAGTACACGGACATGTACCCCGGCATGGCCCGCACCGCCCGCGAAGAGGGCTTCGACGAGATCGCCGACTGGTTCGAAACCCTCGCCAAGGCCGAGAAGTCGCACGCCGGCCGCTTCCAGAAGGCGCTCGAGCAGATGGCGTGACGGACCGGGCGGGGGTTCCGTCCGCCGGGACCCTCGCCCGCCGCTTTCCCCCGCACGCGTTCCAGGGCCGGAGCAACCGGCCGTCCCCGCCGGACACCGGAGGAATCACGTCCCATGCGCGAAGGCAGTCTCGAGGCGCCGGTCCGCCACCCGCTCGACTGGAAGAACCCCGACTTCTACGACGAGGCCAAGCTCGACGCCGAGATGCGCCGCGTCTTCGACATCTGCCACGGCTGCCGCCGCTGCTTCAATCTGTGCGACAGCTTCCCCAGGCTGTTCGACCTGGTGGACGAGGCCGGGCCCGGCGAATTGCACGACGTGAGTTCGTCGGACTTCCCCAAGGTCGTCGACGCCTGCACCCTGTGCGACATGTGCTTCATGACCAAGTGTCCCTACGTGCCGCCGCACGAATGGGCGCTGGACTTCCCGCACCTGATGCTGCGCTACCGCGCCGTCGACGCGAAGACGCGGGGCGTTCCCTTCGCCGTGCGCCAGCTCGTGCAGACCGACCGCAACGGCAAGCTGGGCAGCCTGACGGCGCCGCTCGCCAACTGGGCGACCGACGTCGGCAACGGGCTGACGCGGCCGATCCTGGCCAGGGTCGCCGGCGTCCACCCCGAGGCCCATCTGCCCAAGTTCCACGGCCACACCTTCCGGCGCCGCGCCGCGGACACGCCGGTCACCGTCAACCGCGAGGCGCCGGCCTACGGCAAGCGCAAGGCGGTGCTCTACGCCACCTGCTTCGCCAACTACAACAACCCCTCCATCGGCATGGCGGCGCGCGCCGTGCTGGCCCGGCTGGGCGTCGAGACCGAGGTGGTCTACCCCGGCTGCTGCGGCATGCCCCAGTTCGAACAGGGCGAGGTGGAGAAGGTCAACGCCAAGGCCGGCACCGTCGCCGACGCGCTGGGCCCGTGGATCGACAAGGGCTACGACGTGGTCGCCCTGATCCCGAGCTGCGCGCTGATGCTGAAGCTGGAATGGCCGCTGCTGGTGCCGCAGGACGACCCGCACCGCGCCGCCGTCGAGACGCTGTCGCGCGCCACCTTCGACCTCAGCGAATACGTGGTCGACATCGCCCGGCGCGACGGTCTGGCGCCCGGTCTGGAGCCGGTGCCGGGCGGCGTCGCGCTGCACATCGCCTGCCATTCCCGCGCCCAGAACATGGGGCAGAAGGCGGCGGAGATGCTGCGCCTGATCCCCGGGGCCGACCTGAAGGTGATCGAGCGCTGTTCGGGCCACGGCGGCTCCTGGGGCGTCATGGAGCCGAACTTTCCCGTGGCGCTGAAGGTCGGCAAGCCGGTTGCCACCCAGGCGGCGAAGTCGGGCAAGGCGATGGTCGCCTCGGAATGCCCGCTGGCCGGCCAGCACATCATGCAGGGGATCGAGCGGCAGACGGGTGCCGGGGAAACCGCCCATTCCACCAACCTTCACCCCATCGAGATCTTCGCCCGCGCCTACGGCATCGCCGTGTGATACGGCCGGAAAAAGATCCGTACCATTGGTTTCCGGCCGTGAAACCCGACAGATCAATGCTTTGCATTGATCGATAGGGTCATACCGACGACATCAATCTGATACCGTCGGTATGATACGGCCGGAATCCGGACAGAAGGGAGACGAGACCATGACCGCCCGCAAGACCGAGATCACCCGCGCCGACATCATGCCCATGACGGAGTTCGCCAGGGTGCGCGCCGAGCGGCGCCGGGCGCTCGTGGCGGTGAAGAAGAACCGCCGCGTCTCGGTCGGTCCCTTCGCCACCTTCTATTTCGAGAACTACGACACGATGTGGCACCAGATCCACGAGATGCTGCACATCGAGAAGGGCGGCGAGGAGCAGATCGCCGACGAGCTGCGGGCCTACAACCCGCTCATCCCCAAGGGGAACGAGCTGGTGGCCACCATCATGTTCGAAATCGACAACGCCGTGCAGCGCCAGCGCATCCTGTCGCGCCTGGGCGGGGTGGAGCACACCATGTCTCTGCAATTCGCCGGACACACGGTCCCCGGCCGCCCGGAAGGCGACGTGGAGCGCACCAACGAGGCCGGCAAGACCTCGTCCGTGCACTTCATGCACTTCGCCGTCACACCCGAACAGGCGGCCGCCTTCCGCACCCCCGGCACGCAGGTGATCGTCGCGATCGGTCATCCCGACTACGGCCACATGGCGGTGATGCCGGAAGCGGTGAGGGCGGAGCTGGCCGGGGACCTGGATTGACGGGGGTTACTTCTCCACGGCCTCGTCGGGGTAGACGCCCCACACCTCGTCCCGGGTCAGCCAGCCCTTGAAGCCCTTCATCTCCACCCGGCACCAGGGGCCGGTGCAGCGCTCCAGGGCGCCCATGACGCCGGGTTCGGCCATCGCCACGGTGCCGGCGGAGTCCGACGGCTGGGCGCGCAGGGCGCGGGTGGTGCCGACGATGACCACGGCGCGGTTGCCCGACAGCAGGCTCTGGTGCACCCAGCCCTCGCTGCCCTCCCAGTCGCGGATGCGCCGCCAGGTGTCGAACTCGGCGGTGATCTCCACGGGCATGCCGCGGCGCACGAACACCCATTCCACCGGGTAGCGCACGCCGGGGCCGGTGCGCACGTTCACCTCGTCCGAGCGCAGGGTGACGAAGCGCGGCACCGGCAGGCCGCTGCCGCGCCGCGAGTCCGTCGCCGCGGACGCTACGGGGGCAAGGAGCAGAAGCCCGAGGAGCAGGGCCGACAGGGCGGAACGGATGGCGGATGGCATCGGTGACCTTGTCAGGGAGGCGACCTTGGCAGAGGGCGGCCGGGCAAGGGGATGGCCGGCGCGTGGCAGGCATTCCCGCGGGCGGGCCCCGGCGCGGCTGGCACCGGGCCGGGTCGCCCCACTATAGTTGGGCCCGCCCGGCCGGAGCAAGGTCCGCCCGGTCAAGGTGTTCTGGACAGGGCCGGATCGCCCCTGTATTCCGGAGCCTCGGGGGGACTTCAGGAGCACCGTCGCATGCCCGACAAGAAGAAGCCGCTGGTCATCGTCACCCGCAAGCTGCCGGACGTCATCGAAACGCGGATGATGGAGCTGTTCGACACCCGGCTGAACCCGGACGACGAACCGCTGACGCGGGAGCAGCTCATCGAGGCGGTCGGCGCGGCCGACGTGTTCGTGCCCACGGTCACCGACCGCATCGACGCCGAGGTGATCGCGGCGGCCGGCCCGCAGCTGCGCCTCATCGCCTCGTTCGGCACCGGCGTCGACCACATCGACCACAAGGCGGCGCGTGAGCGCGGCATCACCGTCACCAACACCCCCGGCGTCCTGACCGAGGACACCGCCGACATGACCATGGCCCTGATCCTCGCCGTCGCCCGCCGGGTGACCGAAGGGGAGCGGCTGGTGCGGTCCGGCCAGTGGAAGGGCTGGGGGCCGACGACCATGCTGGGCCACCGCATCTGGGGCAAGCGCCTGGGCATCCTGGGCATGGGCCGCATCGGCCAGGCGGTGGCGCGGCGCGCCCGCGCCTTCGGCATGTCCATCCACTACCACAACCGCCGCCGCGTCCACCCCGACATCGAGGCGGAGCTGGAAGCCACCTACTGGAACAGCCTGGACCAGATGCTGGCGCGCATGGACGCGGTCTCCATCAACTGCCCGCACACGCCGGCCACCTACCACCTGCTGTCGGAACGCCGCCTGAAGCTGCTGCGCCCGCACTGCTACATCGTCAACACCTCGCGCGGCGAGGTGATCGACGAGGCGGCGCTGACCCGCATGCTGTCCAAGGGCGAGATCGCCGGCGCCGGCCTGGACGTGTTCGAGCACGAGCCGGCGGTGAACCCCAAGCTGCTGCGCCTCGACAACGTGGTGCTGCTGCCGCACATGGGCTCGGCCACCATCGAGGGCCGCATCGACATGGGCGAGAAGGTCATCATCAACATCAAGACCTTCGTCGACGGCCACACCCCGCCCGACCGGGTGATCGAGGGTCTGCTGTAGCGTCAGGCGCCCGATCGGCCATCCCCCGCCGGAGGCGGGAGGGGATCACCGGGGGAGGCCCTCGTACAGGGCCTCCATAGGGATGCTCACGTCGACGGAGGCGAGCGTGAGCGTGCCGGCCCCGTCGATCTCCTCCACCAGCCAGGCGCCGCCGGTGCGGTGCCACAGCTCGGCCCGGCGTTCGCGGGCGGAGATCAGCAGAATCTCGCGGATCGACGGCACCGTGCGGTAGAGCGGCAGCTTCACCGTGCGGTCGTCCGATTCGGTGGATGGCGACAGCACCTCCACCACCACGCGCGGTTCCGCCGTGCCGGGGCGGCCGGAGGCCGGCCCGCAGCCGACGGCGACGTCGGCCTGAAACCACATGTCGTTGCGGTGGGGAATCCGGATGCCCGCCTCCACCCGCACCCGGCAGGGCGGCTTCAGGCGCCGGCCGATCTCAACGGTTATGGCGCCGGCCAGGAGCGCGTGCGCATCCGCCGGCGGTGCCATGGCCACCGGCTCGCCACCGATCAGCTCATAGCGCGTGTCGGTCCCGTCCTCCCACAGGAGGAACTCGTCGACCGTCATATAGGTGCGCGCCGCCTCGGACATGGGCGGAGTATGCCACCGCGCCCGGTGGGTTCCAAGGGGGCCGTCGCCGGGCGCTTTCCGGCGGGGTGACGGAAATATGAAGTTTTTCGCCCTTCCATTCCGCAAAATTGCCGGTGCACGATGGCTTCGGGCATAGTCCGGCCGGCGCCGCATCCGGGGCATCCCGGGCGGCCGTACCGATCACAGGGAGAGACCGCGTCATGACCAAGAGCGTGGACCAGACCGCGAGCGCCGAAACCCGGCGCGCCGCCAGGAGCTTCACCCGCCGCGTCCTGCTGCGCAGCGCCGCCGCCGCCGGCGCCGTGACCGCCACCGGCCCATGGATCCTGCGCGAGGGCCGCGCCGCCGAAGGCACCGTGCGCATCTTCTCCTGGGCCGGCTACATCGGGCAGGACATGCTCCGCGACTTCCAGGCCAAAACGGGCATCCGGCCGGTGCTGACCGAATACGGCACCAACGACGAGCTGCTCAACCAGCTCCGCGCCACCGGCGGGGCGGGCTTCGACATCATCCACCCCACCGTCGACCGCGTGCCCAACTACGTCGAGGCGGAGCTGGTGCAGCCCCTGGACGAGGGCAAGATCAACTGGGACGGCTGCCTGAAGTCGGCCTACACCGGCTCCGCCGCCATGGGCGGCGTGGTCGGCGGCAAGCGCTACCTGGCCCCCGCCGATTGGGGCACCGAGGCGCTGGCCTTCCACAGGCAGCAGGCGCCGCTGGTCTACGGCACCGCCGGCTACGGCGACCTGTGGGCGCCGCAACACGCCGGCAAGGTGACGGTGCGCGGCCACTCCTCGCTGATCGGCATCGGCCTGTGGCTGGAGAGCGAGGGGCGGCTGCCGCACCCGCTGCTCGAACAGTTCCGCGACGAGGCCAAGGCCCGCGCCAACTTCGACGCCATCCTCAAGGTCGCGGTGGAGAACAAGAAGGCCATCGGCCAGTTCTGGTCCAACGAGAACGAGGCGCAGGGCGCCTTCCGCACCAACGGCTGCGTCATCGGCCAGACCTGGGATTCCTCGGCCGTCGCCCTGCGCAAGGAGGAGCTGCCGGTCGGTTACATCGCCCCGAAGGAAGGGGCACTGGCCTGGATGGAGGGCTTCGCCATCCCCGCCCGGGCGCAGAACCCGGAGCAAGCCTACGCCTGGATCAACTGGTTCTACACGCCGGAAGCGGGCGCCATGTACTCCAACGCCACCGGCATCAACTCCACCACCGTGGGGGCCGAAGCGCACCTGTCCGACCTCAACAAGGCGTTCTTCGCCGAGGCCTACCCCGGCGACGCCCTGCAGAAGCTGTGGTGGTGGCCGATCCAGGAGGCCTGGTACGTCTCCATCCGCAACGAGTATCAGGACCGCTTCCTCGCGGCCTGACGCATGGGGTGACGCCCGTCCCCACCGGCCGGGGACGGGCGGCCCGTTCCGAACGCGGGAGAGAGAGACGAAAACCGCATGAGCCAGGACGTCGCGCTGGACCACGTCACCATGCGCTTCGGCAGCGTCACCGCCGTGCGCGACGTGTCGCTGACCATTGCCGCGGGGGAGTTCTTCAGCTTCCTCGGCCCTTCCGGCTGCGGCAAGACCACCATCCTGCGCATGATCTCCGGCTTCATGGAGCCGAGCGACGGGCGCATCCGCATCGGCGGGCGGGACATGCGCGGCATCGGCCCCAACAAGCGGCCGACCGCGCTGATCTTCCAGAACCTCGCCCTGTTCCCGCTGATGACGGTGGCCGACAACATCGCCTTCGGGCTGGAGGTGCGCGGTGTCGCCGCCGCCGACCGCCGCCGCCGGGTGCGCGAGCTGCTGGAGCTGGTGGCGCTGCCCGAGGTGGCCGACAAGAAGGTGACCGAGCTGTCGGGCGGCCAGCGCCAGCGCATCGCCATCGCCCGCGCCCTGGCGGTGGAGCCGGCGGTGCTGCTGCTGGACGAGCCGCTGTCGGCGCTGGACCTGAAGCTGCGCCAGCACATGCGCGCCGAGCTGCGGGCCATCCAGCGGCGCACCGGCGTCACCTTCGTCTACATCACCCACGACCAGGGCGAGGCGCTGACCATGTCCGACCGGATCGGCGTGATGTCCCGCGGCGTGCTGGAGCAGGTGGGCGACGGGCAGACCGTCTACGACGACCCCGCCACCGCCTTCGTCGCCTCCTTCGTGGGTGAGGCCAACCGGTTTCCCGGCACGGTCCTGGACGCCGCCGACGGCCGCGCCGCCGTGGACACCCCCTTCGGCCGGCTGCTGGGGCGCAACCCCCGCGGCCTGAAGGCGGGCGACCGCGCCATCCTGTTCGTGCGCCCGGAACGCCTCGCGGTGGCTCCGGACGGCACGGCGGATAACCGGGTGGAGGCGCGCGTCAGCCACCGCGACTTCGAGGGCGCCTTCGTCAACGCCTTCCTCACCGGTGCCGGCGACCGGCGCATCGTCGTGCAGATGCCGCATCTCGGCAGCGAGCCCGCCTTCGTCCCCGGCGCCGCGGCGACCCTGACCTTCCGCCCCGCCGACGCCGTCGTGCTGCCGCCCGACGGGGAGGCGTGAGATGGGAAGGGAGCTTCGCCCATGACCGGGGTCCTGCACCGTTACGGCCCGGTGCTGACCGGCTTCATCGTGCTGGTGGTGGCCCTGTGGGTGGTGATGCTGGTCGTCCTGCCGCAGATCCTGATGATCGACTTCTCGCTGCGGCCGATGCTGCCGCCCTCCCGGGTCGGCGGGCCGGAGGACGTCTACACGCTCGCCAACTACATGACCCTGTGGACCAACACGATCCACCTGGGGATCTTCGTCAAGACCATCTGGGCCAGCGCGCTGGTCACCGCCGTGACGCTGGCCGTCTGCTACCCCATGGCCTTCTACCTGGCGCAGGTGGCGCCCAAAAGGCGGCTGCCGACCTTCATGATGCTGCTGGTGATCCCGTTCTGGATCAACGAGATCCTGCGCACCTTCGCGTGGTACATCATCCTGGCCTACAGCGGCCCGCTGAACAACCTGCTGGTGGGCATCGGCATCCTGGACGCCCCGGTGCGCTTCCAGGGCGACGGCAGCGTCATCCTGGGCATGGTCTACGCCTACATCCTGTTCATGGTGTTCCCGGTCTACAACGCCATCGAATCCCTGGACCGCCACCAGATCGAGGCGGCGCGCGACCTGGGGGCGGGGTGGCTGCGCATCCATTGGCGCATCGTGCTGCCCCACGCCCGGCCGGGCATCGCCGTGGGCTGCATCATGACCTTCATGCTGGCGGCGGGCAGCTACGCCGTACCGCTGCTGCTGGGCGGGCCGCAGAGCCGCTGGTTCACCGAGGTCATCTACAACTGGTTCTTCGAGGGCGGCAACTGGAACCAGGGGGCGGCCTACGCCTTCATCCTGCTGGTCCTGTGCATCGGCTTCATCCTGCTGATGATGCGCCTGTTCCGGGTCGGCCTGACCGACATCGCGAAGTAGGGGAGGGCCGCGGACCATGACCGCCGAGCGATTCCGCCGCCTGCTGGTGACCGTCTATCTGGTGCTGTTCTTCGGTTACCTGTTCATCCCCCTGGGGATCATGGCGGCGGCCACCTTCAACACCAGCCGCTTCCCCACGGTGACGCCGTGGCTGGGGTTCACGCTGGACTGGTTCCGGGTGCTGTACGAGGACCACCGGATGTGGCAGGCCCTGGGCACCTCGCTGGTGGTGGCGGCCGGGGTGATCGCGGTGGCGGTGCCCACGGGGCTGGCCGCGGCGCTGCTGCTGGACCGGCTGCACAGCCGGGCGCGGACGTTCCTCTACGCCCTGATGGTGTCGCCGCTGCTGACGCCCGGCGTCATCATCGGCATCTCCACCCTGATCTTCTGGCGCACCTGGTTCGACCTGTCGGGCGGCATCGTCCTGACGGTGATCGCCCAGTCCAGCTTCATCGCCGCCTACGCCATGCTGCTGTTCCTGGCGCGACTCCAGCGGTTCGACCCGACGCTGGAGGAGGCGGCGCTGGACCTGGGGGCGACGCACCTGCAGGTGTTCCGGCGGATCACCCTGCCGTTCCTGATGCCGGCGGTGCTGTCGGCCGCCTTCATCGCCTTCCTGCAGAGCTTCGAGAACTACAACACCACGCTGTTCGTGCGCGGGCTGGACACGACGCTGACGGTCTACATCGCCAGCAAGGTGCGCACCGGCCTGACGCCGGCGGTCAACGCCCTGTCGCTGATCCTGATCGCGCTGACCATCGCCGGGGCGGTGACCTACGAGGTGCTGCGCCGGCGCGACGCCCGGCGCGCGCTCGCCGAACAGGCCCGTGCGGAGCGGGAGGAGGCGTCCGGCGACGGCGCCCCCGTCCCGGCGGCGGCGCGGGTGCCGGCCCGCGCCTGACGGGCCGGTCTTTCTCCCGGCCGGTCTTTCTCCCGGCCGGTCTTTCTCCCGGCCGGTCTTTCTCCCGGTTAGTCCTCGTCGGCGTCCGCGTCGGCCTCGATCTGGGCGGCGAGGTCGCGCAGCATGTCGATGACGTCCTCGTGGCTGGTCTCCTCGACCGCCGAGTTCACGGCCGCCTCGATCATCGCCACGGCCACGTAGGGGCCCAGCGCGCCGCCTTCTTCCACGGCCTTCTCCAGGTGCTTCTCGGCGATGCTCAGCGCCTTCTCGAAGAGGGCTTCGGCGGTCTGGTTGCTGTCGTTGCTCATCGGGTCGGTCCGTCGCGTGTGGGGGACACCCCTCCTATACCATCACGTCCGCCGCCGTCCCGCACGAATTCTAAGGGGGCGCCACCGATGGCAGACCCGCGCCCGGCTTGCCTCCGGCGCCACGGCGTAGCACCTTCGGGGCGTCGCACCCGTATGGACCGTTCCCCGCATGAGCATCGACCTGACCGATCCCGCCGGCTACCGATTCTGGATCGAGGAGCGCGTGCGCTTCGCCGACCTGGACGCGCTGGGCCACGTCAACAACAACACGCTCGGCGTCTATTTCGAGCAGGGCCGCGTCGCCTTCCTGGGCGAGGCGTTCGCCTCCGACCTGCCCTGGACCGTGGTGGTCGCCCGCCTGGTCACGGAGTTCAAGGCGGAGTTGCTCTACCCCGCCACCGTGCGCGTGGGCATGCGGGCGCTGCGGCTGGGCAACACCTCGGCGACGCTGGGCTCCGCCATCTTCCACGGCGACCGGCTGATCGCCACCCAGGAAGCCGTCTCGGTCATCGTCGACCGCCACACCCATCGCCCCGTCCCCGTCCCCGGAGAGGTCCGCAGCCGGCTGGCGGAGCACATGGGGTAGGAAGGGGGCGCCATCGCGCGGACTCCGCAGCTTGGCGCGGCACCGGATGCGCGATACGTTACGGTGCTAGTTGATGGGATCAGACCAATGACCGCACCACCCCCGTTCCGTCCCGGCCGCCGCGCCGTGCTGGCCGCCGCCGCGGGGCTGGCCGGGGCGGCGCTGCTGCCGCGCGCGGCCGGGGCGGTTGCCGCGGCGGACGGGGCGGTGGCGCTCACCGCCGGGCCGGCGCGGGTGTCGCTGGTCGGGCCGCCGCACCCGCAGACCACCGTGTGGGCCTACAACGGCACGGTGCCGGGGCCGGTGCTGCGCTGGCGCCAGGGGGACACCGCGCGCATCGCCTTCACCAACGCGCTGGCCGAGGAGACGACGGTGCACTGGCACGGCCTGCGCGTGCCCGTCGCCATGGACGGGGTGCCGCACCTCAGCCAGCCGCCGGTGCCGCCCGGCGGTCGCTTCACCTACGCCTTCACGCTGAAGGACGCCGGCACCTTCTGGTACCACCCGCACGCCAACAGCGCGCAGCAGGTGGGCCGCGGCCTGGCCGGCGTGCTGGTGGTGAAGGAGCGCGAGCCCGTCCCCGTCGACCGTGATCTGGTGTGGGCGCTGAGCGACTGGCGCCTGACCCGCGAGGCCGCCGTCGACGACGGTTTCGGCCACCCCATGGACGCCAGCCACGCCGGGCGGCTGGGCAACACGGTGACGCTGAACGGCGCCATCGTCGATGCCGTGCCGGTGCGCGCCGGGGAGCGGCTGCGCCTGCGCCTGGCCAACCTTGCCGGCGCCCGCGTCTTCGCGCTGGAGTTCCGCGGCCACGCACCGCAGGTGATCGCCCTGGACGGCCACCCCGTGCCCCCCCACGCCCCCGACGGCGACCGGGTGGTGCTGGGGCCCGGCCAGCGCGCCGATCTGATGCTCGACCTCACGGGAGCGCCGGGGGAGCGGTTCGACGTGGTCGATTCCTTCCACCCGCGCCAGACCTACCGCCTGACGTCGCTGGTCTACGGCTCCGACGCGCCGGTGCGCCGGTCGCCCTCGGACACCCCCGTCGTCCTGCCGGCCAACCCGCTGCCGCCCCTCGACCTGGCCGGCGCGGTGCGCCACGACGTGGTGATCGAGGGCGGCGCCATGGGCCGCCTGCCCGACGGCATGGCGATGACGCCGGCCGGCCCGTTCTGGACGCTCAACGGCACCGCCCCCATGGGCCACGCGGCCCACGCGGGGCCGCCGCTCATCACCGTCAAACGCGGCCAAACGGTGCGCATGGGCTTCGTCAACGACACCGCCTGGTGGCACCCCATGCACCTGCACGGCTTTCCGTTCCGCATTCTCACGCGCAACGGCGCCCCGTCGCCGCGGGAGGAATGGCGGGACACCGTCCTGCTGGCCCCCCGCGAGGCGGTGGAGATCGCCTTCGTCGCCGAGGAGCCCGGCGACTGGATGCTGCACTGCCATGTGCTGGATCACCAGGAGTTCGGCATGATGGCCGTGCTGAGGGTCGCGTGAGGCCGGCGAAGCGCCCACCGCCGGATCGGGTGGCGGCGGATCGGGTGGCGGCGGAGCGGGCGGTGGAGGTGACGATCGGCGCGGTCGGCGCCCGCGGCGACGGGCTGGCGGAGTTGGACGGCACCCGCCTGTTCGTGCCGCTGACGGTGCCCGGCGACCGCGTGCGGGTGCGCCCCGGCGAGTCCCGGGGCGACGGCGTGCGCGCCGAGCTGCTGGAGGTGCTGGAACCCGGCCCCGGCCGCGGCACGCCCGCCTGCCGCCATTTCGGCACCTGCGGCGGCTGCACCCTTCAGCACCTGGACGACGCCGCCTACGCCGCGTGGAAGCTGGAGGCGGTGCACGCCGCGCTGGCCCGCGCCGGGCTGGAAGGGGTGCCGGTGGCGCCGCTGGCCCGCACCGCCCCCGGCGGCCGGCGCCGCGCCCGCTTCGCGGCGCTGAAGCGCGGCAAGCGGGTGTGGCTGGGCTTCAACGAGCGGGCGAGCCACCGGCTGGTGGACCTGGAGGTGTGCCCGGTGCTGGCGCCGCGGCTGGCGGCACTGCTGCCGCCCTTGCGGGCCGCGCTGGCGGCGGTGCTGCCCGACGGCGGCGCCTGCGACGTGGTGGCGGCCGACCCGGAGGGCGGCATCGACCTGCTGCTGGTCGGGCCGCGCCGCCTGGCCCGCGCGGCGCGGGAGCGTTTGACGGCGTTGGGCGCCGAGCACGGCATCGCCCGCCTGTCCTGGCAGCCCGACGACCGCGGCGTACCCGAACCGGTGGCCCACCTCCGCCCCGTCACCGTGCGCTTCGCCGGCGTGCCCGTGGTGCCGCCCCCCGGCGGCTTCCTGCAGGCGAGCGCCGCCGGCGAGGCGGCCCTCACCGCCGCCGTCCTGGACGCCGTGGGCGACGGCGCGCGACGGGTCGCCGACCTCTTCGCCGGGATCGGCACCTTCGCCATTCCGCTGGCGCAACGATCTTCCGTCCACGCCGTGGAGGGCGACGGGGCGGCGGTGGCGGCGCTGGCCCGCGCGGCCGGCGGCCTGCGGCTGACGACGGAGCGCCGCGACCTCTTCGCAAACCCCCTCACGGCGAAAGAGCTGGCCCGTTTCGACGCGGTCGTCTTCGACCCGCCGCGGGCCGGCGCCGCCGCCCAGGCGGCGGAGCTGGCGGCCGGCAAGGTGCCGCTGGTGGTGGCGGTGTCCTGCAACCCCGCCACCTTTGCCCGCGACGCCCGCACGCTGGCCGACGGCGGTTACGCGTTGCGCCGCGTTTATCCCGTCGACCAGTTCCTATGGTCGGCCCACCTGGAACTGGTGGGGGTGTTCGCCCGGCGGTGAGCGCCGCGGGGGAGAGGGAGGGGGCCATGCTGTTTCGCCGTGCGGTGCTCGACGCCATCGCGGCCGGCCGGGTGACGCTGGCGTTCCGCCGCTGGCGGCGGCCGACCGTGCGCGCCGGCGGCACGCTGCGCACGGCGGTCGGCGTCCTCGCCATCGACGCCGTGGACGCGGTGGAGCCGGACGCCGTTGATGAGCGGGACGCGCGCGCCGCCGGCTATGCCGGCCGGGAGGCGCTGCTCGACGACCTGCGCGCCGGCGACGGCACGCTCTACCGCATCGCCCTGCGCCCGGCCGGCCCGGACCCGCGGTGGGACCTGCGTTCCCGTCCCCCGGGGGACGACGAGGCCGAGGCGCTGCGGCAAAGGCTGGAGCGCCTGGACCGCGCCGGCCCCGGCGGCCCCTGGACGGGACCGGCGCTGGCGGCGGTGGCCGACCATCCCGGCCGGCCGGCGGCCGAGCTGGCCGCCGCGATCGGTCTCGCGAAGGACCGCTTCAAGGCCGGGATGCGCCGGCTGAAGGACCTCGGCCTGGTGGAAAGCCTGGCCGTCGGCTACCGCCTGTCACCGCGCGGGCGGAGCTGGCTGGACCGCGGCCGCCTCAATCGAGCTGCAGGACCATCGCCTTGAGGTAGGCGGATTCCGGCAGGTGCGGGTGCACGGGGTGGTCGGGGCCGGCGCCGGCGAAGCGCAGGATGCGGCCGCTGCGGCCGGCGTCCACCAGGCCGCGGGCGACCTGCTCGGCGAAGGTGGGCGGGTCGACGTTGTGGCTGCACGAGCCGGCCAGCAGGATGCCGCCGGGCGCGGTGATGCGGGCGGCCAGCCGCGTCATCTTGCGGTAGGCGCGGCAGCCCACCGCCAGGTCCTTCTTCGATTTCACGAAGGCCGGCGGGTCGGCGATGACCACGTCGAAGGTCTCGCCGGCGTTGGCCAGCCGGTCCAGCTCGTTGAAGGCGTCGGCGCGGCGCGCTTCGAAGGCGCCGGCCACGCCGTTGGCCTCGGCCGCCCGGGCGGCGTTGTCGAGGGCCGGCTGCGAGCGGTCGACGGCGATGACGGAGGCGGCGCCGCTCACCGCGCAGGTGACGGCGAAGCCGCCGTTGTAGCTGAAGAAGTCGATGACCCGGCCGCCCCGCGCCAGCGACGCGACGAAGGCGCGGTTGTCGCGCTGGTCGTAGAACCAGCCGGTCTTCTGGCCGCCCAGCGGATCGGCGAAGAAGGCGGCGCCGTTCTCCTCCAGGCGGATCGGCCCGTCCACGGCGCCCTTGGCCAGCCGGCTTTCCTCCGGCAGCCCTTCCATGGCGCGCTGGGTGCTGTCGTTGCGCAGGATGACCGCGGCGGGGTCCAGCACGTCGTCGAGGGCGGCCAGCACGTCGGGCAGGTGGCGGTCCATGAAGACGGAGTTGGCCTGCACCGTCACCACGTCGCCGTAGCGGTCGACGATCAGCGCCGGCAATCCGTCCGCCTCGGCGTGGACCAGGCGGTAGAAGGGGCGGTCGTAGAGCCGGCTGCGCAGGGCCAGCGCGCTGCGGATGCGGCCGGCGAGGAAGGCGCTGTCGATGGTGGCGCCGGGGTCGCGCGTCAGCACCCGCGCGGCGATCAGCGTGTGCGGGTTGAAGGTGGCGAGGCCCAGCGCGGTGCCGCCGGCGTCGAGCAGGCGGACGACGCTGCCGGGCGGTATCGCCTTGGCCGGCGCGTCCATCTGGACCTCGTTGGAATAGACCCAGGGGTGCCCGAGGCCGATGCGCTTGTGGCGTCCGGGGTGCAGGCGGATGACGGGGAGACGGGGCGTGTCGGTCATGATGGGCGCATCCTACCCGCCCCGGCGCGGCGCGCAACCCGCAAGGGCCCGGTTTGGCACGTCCGGGACCGATCCGCCGACACCCCGGAGATCCCCTTTCCATCGCCTCCGCCTCACAAGCTCGGGCCACCGTCAAGGTTCGGGAGCGTGGGAACGAGCACGCATGGCGCCTCCTCCGTCGGCCATCACGCTGATACATGGCGAACGGTATAGAGGCATTCCAATCGTCCGCTCGACCGTCCCCGCGTGAAGCGATGGATGCGAGGGGTGATTTCCACTCCATCGTTTAGATTGCAAATCCTCCCGGGAAGAGGAGAAAAAAGCGCTGCAGGTGCAAGGTGCGCCGACCGGGTGATATCGTAAGCGCAAGCAGTGCGGGATCGGACGCGTTGTCGACCACCGGCGTCGCGTACCGAGTCGCTGCAGAGAGGGTTTTGCACGCTCGCCTGCAGGGCGCATCGACAGGCGCCGGCTGGCGGAACGGCGGTGTGGCGGAGGGGACGAGGGAGGATGACGGGGCCTGCGTGCAAATGCCGCGCCCCCCGGCCCTTGCCGTCGCCGACCGGCAAACCGGGGTGGGGCGGGGTGGAACCGGCAGCGGCGCGGCACCGGACCGCGAGGCCGGCGCGGCGACGATCAGACCCCGTCGCCGGCCTCGGCCAGGGCATCCGCGGGGCCGGGGGCGGAGGCGCCGGGGGGCTTGCACAGGCGTGCCGCTTCCACCCCGTGCCCCGCCGCCCGGAAGACGCTGAGGATCGATCGGCAATGTTCCGTCGTGCCGCGGCAGCTTTCCGGGAGATCGGTGAAAACAGCGTCGCAGTCCAGGTCGTGCGCAATGGTCTCCATGGCCCGCACAAGCACCGCCGCCGCCGCCGCCGGATCGAATATGTCGAGAACGATGAACATTTCGACTGCCAGCGCCCGGCCGTACCGGAAGTGCTCGGTCACCGAATACGAGAACAGGCCGTGGATATAACCGCGATCGTTCTGTGCGGTGATGATCCCGCAGGCGGGCGAAGTGCCGTCCCCGGGGCCGCACCGGGGTGCGGCGAAGGCACGCCATCGTTCGACCGGCAGCTCCGGCGCGAGGGCGCTGACCAGCGGGAAGGCCTGGTCGATCTGGCGCTCTCCCAGGGGTTTCGCAATGAAGCCGTCGTCCATGCCCGATCCGCTGGCTGAAGCGTCGGCCGAACGATGACAGCGGGTGGTCACAAGGGGCGTTGACGTAGATCAATGTTGCCCCGGCTGGCCCTACACATAGTGGCGATATTGGCGGCAGGCGGTTCGGCGTCTGCTGACGGGCCGTCGTGCGCTCGTCTGCCGCCCTCCTAAACGAAGTACCCACGCGGTGGTGCAACCTCTAGGGAGCGGCCCAAGCCGCCCGGGGCAAACGGGAGAGATTGTATGGCATCAGCGACTCTGACCCCAGGGGCCGCCCTGGGCAGCCAGCGGGTGTCGGAGGACGTCCGGTATTACGAGGACGTCATTCGGCTCTTCACGATCGCGGCAGTGTTCTGGGGCGTGGTCGGCTTCCTGGCCGGCACCTTCATCGCGCTGCAGCTTGCGTTTCCGGCGCTCAACCTGGGCCTTGAGTGGACCAGCTTCGGGCGTCTGCGGCCGGTTCACACGTCGGCCGTGATCTTCGCCTTCGGCGGCAACGTGCTGTTCGCCACCTCGCTGTACGTGGTGCAGCGCACCTGCCGCCAGTTTCTGTTCGGCGGCGAAGGGCTGGCGAAGTTCATCTTCTGGAACTACCAGATCTTCATCGTGCTCGCCGCCCTGTCCTACGTCCTGGGCTACACCCAGGGCAAGGAATACGCCGAGCCCGAGTGGATCCTGGACCTTTACCTGACGGTGATCTGGGTCCTGTACGCGGTGAGCTACATCGGCACGGTGATGACCCGCAAGGAGTCGCACATCTACGTTGCCAACTGGTTCTTCATGGCGTTCATCCTGACCGTCGCCATCCTGCATCTCGGCAACAACGTCAACTGGCCGGTCTCGCTGTTCGGCATGAAGAGCTACACCTTCGTGTCGGGCGTGCAGAGCGCCATGGTGCAGTGGTGGTACGGCCACAACGCCGTCGGCTTCTTCCTGACCGCCGGCTTTCTGGGCATCATGTACTACTTCGTGCCCAAGCGCGCCGAGCGGCCGGTGTATTCGTACCGCCTGTCGATCGTGCACTTCTGGACGCTGATCTTCCTCTACATCTGGGCCGGCCCGCACCACCTGCACTACACCGCTCTCCCGGACTGGGCGCAGACGCTGGGCATGACCTTCTCGGTGATGCTGTGGATGCCGTCGTGGGGCGGCATGATCAACGGCATCATGACCCTGTCGGGTGCCTGGGATAAGCTGCGCACCGACCCGGTCCTGCGCTTCCTGGTGACCTCGGTCGCCTTCTACGGCATGTCGACCTTCGAGGGTCCGCTGATGTCGGTGAAGCCGGTCAACGCCCTGTCGCACTACACCGACTGGACCGTCGGCCACGTGCACTCCGGCGCGCTCGGCTGGGTGGCCTTCGTCAGCTTCGGCGCCATCTACTACCTCGTCCCCGTCCTGTGGAAGCGGGCGCAGCTCTACAGCATGCGTCTGGTCAGCTACCACTTCTGGACCGCCACCATCGGCATCGTCCTCTACATCACCGCCATGTGGGTGTCCGGCATCATGCAGGGCCTGATGTGGCGCGCCTACGACAACCTGGGCTTCCTCCAGTACTCGTTCGTGGAGACGGTGGCAGCGATGCACCCGTTCTACGTGATCCGTGCGCTGGGCGGCGTCCTGTTCGTCGTCGGTTCGCTGATCATGGTCTACAACCTGTGGCGTACGGCCAAGGGCGACGTCCGCATCGAGAAGCCTTACGTCACGGCGCCGCACAAGGCAGCCGTGGGTGCGGCCTGAAGCCGAGAGGACCTGAGATATGGCTGAGGAAAAAAAGGGCTTTAGCCACGACACGATCGAGCGGAACACGCTCCTGCTCGTCGTGCTGATCCTGATCACGGTGTCGATCGGCGGCCTGGTGCAGATCGTTCCCCTGTTCACGATCGAGTCGACGGTGGAGAAGGTGGACGGGGTGCGCCCCTACTCGCCGCTCGAACTGGCCGGCTACAACATCTACGTCCGCGAGGGCTGCTACAACTGCCACAGCCAGATGGTGCGTCCGTTCCGCGACGAGGTGGAGCGCTACGGCCACTACTCGCTGGCGGCGGAGAGCATGCACGACCGGCCGTTCCAGTGGGGCTCCAAGCGCACGGGTCCGGACCTGGCCCGCGTGGGCGGCAAGTATTCCGACGAGTGGCACGTCGCCCACCTGGTCGATCCCCGCGCGGTGGTGCCGGAGTCGATCATGCCGGGCTACGCCTGGATGAAGGACCGTCCGCTGAAGGCCGACGACATCGCCGACCATCTGCGCGCTCTGACCGTCGTCGGTTCCGCCTACACGGCCGACCAGATCGCCAACGCCAAGGCCGATCTGATCGCCCAGCAGAACCCGGACGCCGATCACGACGGTCTGCTGAGCCGCTATCCGAAGGCCGTGGTGAGCAACTTCTCCGGCGACCCCAAGGTCGTCACCGAGATGGACGCGCTGGTGGCCTACCTGCAGGTGCTGGGCACGATGGTGGACTTCACCAAGTACCAGTCGCCCGCACAACTCCAGCAGTGAGCGGGAGGGATCCATGGATTTGGATCAGATCACCGTAGCCCTGCGGTCGTTCTGGACGGTGTGGTTGATGCTGCTGATGACGGGAATCCTGGTCTACGCCATGTGGCCGGGCAACCGCAGCAAGTTCGACGATGCCGCACGGATCCCGCTCAAGGATGATGGTCAGGAGTTTTAGGCCATGGCGAACAAACCGGAAAAGGACGCCCTGTCGGGCGTCGAGACCACGGGCCACGAGTGGGACGGCCTGCGGGAACTGAACAACCCGCTGCCGAAGTGGTGGCTCTACATCTTCTATGTGACGATCGCCTGGTCGCTGGTGTACTACGTGTTCTATCCGGCCTGGCCGCTGGGGACCACCTACACCAAGGGCGTGCTGGGCTGGTCCCAGCGCGAGGAGATCGTCGAGAAGCTGGCCGAGGCGAAGGCGGCCCAGGGCAAGTTCCTGACCGCTATCGCCGCCAAGTCGGTGGACGAGATCCAGAAGGACAAGGAGCTTCTGGCCTTCGCGATGGCCGGCGGCCGCACCATGTTCAACGAGAACTGCGCGGCCTGCCACGGCGCCGGCGGCCAGGGGGCCAAGGGCTTCCCGGCGCTGGCCGACGACGTGTGGCTGTGGGGCGGCACCACCGCCGACATCTACCAGACCATCCGCCACGGCATCCGTGCCGACGACGCAGAGACCCGCGGCGTGGTCGGCATCGGCATGACCGCCTTCGGGCGTGACGGCATCCTCGACCGCACCCAGATCGACCAGGTGGCGGAGTACATCCTGTCGCTCAACGGCAAGCCGTCCGACGCCACCAAGGCGGCCGCCGGCAAGACGGTGTACGAGGAGAACTGCGTGGCCTGCCATGGCGAGAAGGCGGAGGGTTCCCTCGCCGCCGACCTGACCGACATCGGCGCCCCGCCCCTGATCACCGCCAACTGGATCTGGGGCGGCGACAAGGCGTCGCTGGTGGAGACCATCACCAACGGCCGCGCCGGCGTGATGCCCAACTGGGCGGCTCGCCTGGAAGACACCACGATCAAGCAGCTCGCGGTGTACGTCCACAACCTGGGCGGCGGCAAGTAATACAGGCGGTACCTGAAGGCGCCGGGATGGCAACGTCCCGGCGCCTTTGTTTTGCGCGCGATCGGCCGGGCCCGCTTATCGCTTGACTTTTTCCGAACAGGCCATTGATCCATCGCAATGCCCATGCGGCGACATGTCGCCATAGTCGCGCGACCGGTCTCGGGCCATCTCGCCCGACGACGGCTGCGATCCGACCAAGCAAGGCAGGCCCATGAGCATGGCGACCGAGACCCGGGACAAACCCGGCGCCGAACCCTCCCCCGTTCCACCCCCTGCGGCCGACCGGGCGCAGCCGGAGAAGCGGGCCTCCAGCTCCCTCTACGCCAAGCACAGCAAGATCTACCCCAAGTCCGTTGTCGGCCGTTTCCGCAATCTGAAGTGGGCTGCGGTCGCCGTCCTGCTGGGCATCTACTACGCGCTGCCGTGGCTGCGCTGGGACCGCGGGCCCAACGCGCCGGATCAGGCGGTGCTGCTGGACCTGCCGGGTCGCCGTTTCTACCTGTTCTTCATCGAGCTGTGGCCGCAGCAGATCTACTACCTGACCGGCGCCCTGATCGTCGCCTCCATCGGCCTGTTCCTGGCGACGGCCGTGGCCGGTCGCCTGTGGTGCGGCTACGCCTGCCCGCAGACGGTGTGGACCGACCTGTTCGTTTGGGTGGAGCGGCTGGTCGAAGGGGAGCGCGGGGAGCGCATCCGCCTTGACAAGGGCAAATGGACGTTCGACAAGCTGCGCAAGAAGGCGCTGAAGAACCTGATCTGGATCCTGATCTCGCTGGCCACCGGCGGCGCCTGGATCTTCTACTTCGTCGACGCCCCCACCTTCATGGGCGAGCTGCTGCGCTTCGAGGCCAGCTCCACCGCCGTCGGCTTCATCCTGCTGTTCACCGGCACCACCTACCTGCTGGCCGGCTTCGCGCGCGAACAGGTGTGCATTTACATGTGCCCCTGGCCGCGCTTCCAGAGCGCCATGATCGACGAGGACAGCCTCGTGGTCACCTACGAGGAATGGCGCGGCGAGCGGCGCGGCCACGTGCGCAAGTCCCAGACCTGGGAGGAGCGTCAGGCCGAAGGCTACGGCGACTGCATCGACTGCCACGCCTGCTATCACGCCTGCCCCACCGGCGTGGACATCCGCAACGGCTCGCAGCTCGCCTGCATCGGCTGCGGTCTGTGCATCGACGCCTGCGACGAGGTGATGATCAAGATCGGCCGGCCCACCGGGCTGGTCCGCTTCGACACCCACAACAACCAGGTGGCCGCCGCCGCCGGCACCCCGCCGGTGGGCATGCGCCTGCTGCGGCCGCGCACCATCATCTACACGCTGATGCTGACGGTGGTCAGCGCCATGATCGTCGCCGGCCTGGTGTTCAAGCCCAGCCTGGACGTCAGCGTGCTGCGCGACCGCGCACCGCTGTTCGTGGCCCTGTCCGACGGGTCGATCCGCAACGCCTACACCATCAAGATCTCCAACATGACGCGCGACCCGCGCGCCTACACGCTGACCGTCGTCGACCTGGCCGGGGCCCGGCTGGCGGTGGCCGGCGAGGACCAGACCGACGAGGCCGCCGCCGTGCACCTCACCGCCGCCCCCGACACCGTCGCCACCTACAGAATCTTCGTGACCGTGCCGCGCGGTGCTTTGCACGACACGTCGCGTCCCCTTAACTTCACGCTGACCGCCGCATCCGGCGAGGCCGTCACCTACGAGACGGTCTTCATGGGGCCGGGAGGCTGATCCTTTCCCTTCACGCCGAGGATTGAACGGACGATGAGCATGTCCACGGACGTCCGCAATGAACTGCCGTCGCACCGGGGGCGCCGCCGCGCCCCCGGCTGGTACATCCCCTGGCTTTTCGTCGCCTTCTTCGGCCTGGTGTTCACGGCCAACGGGGTGATGGTGTACATCGCCACCTCCACCTACACCGGGCTGGAAACCGAGAACCACTTCATCAAGGGGATCAAGTACAACGATTCCCTGGACGGGGCCCGCGCCCAGAGCGAGCGGGGCTGGCGGGTCGATCTCGGGTTCGAGCGCACGGAGCCGCAGAAGGGCATCGTCGCCGTCACCCTGCACGACAAGCACGGCAACCTGCTGAAGGACAGCACCGTCACCGTGCGCTTCATCCGCCCGACCATGCAGGGCCACGACGTTGAACTGGAACTGCCCTACCTGGGCGAGGGCCGCTACGCCATGCCGGTGGAGCTGCCGCTGCCCGGCCAGTGGGACATGCGCCTGACCATCGCGCACGCCACCGGCGACTACCAGGACCAGCAGCGCATCCACGTGAAGTGAACGGGTCAAGGCCGATGGGCGATTGCCTCCACTGCGGACAGCCGCTTCCCCCCGGCGCGGAGCCGGTGATCGGCGGGGATGGCGGTGCGTTCTGTTGCACCGGCTGCGCCGCCGCCTACGACACGGTGCGCGGGCTGGGACTGGAACGCTATTACGAGCGGCGCTGCGTCGATCCGTCGGCGCGGCCGCTGCGCCCCGATGCCGACGCGCCGGCCATCGACTACGCACCCCACGCCCGGGCGGAGGCGGACGGCACCGCCACCCTGCACCTGATGATCGACGGGCTGCAGTGCGCGGCCTGCGTCTGGCTGATCGAGACGGTGCTCGGCCGCCGGCCGGGCGTGGAGCAGGCCCGCCTCAACATGACGACCCGCCGCCTGACCATCCGCTGGCGGCCGGCGGAGACGGACGCCAACGCCCTGGTCGGCGCCATCACCGGCCTCGGCTACCGCGCCGTGCCCTTTGATCCCGAACGCCTCGGTTCCGCCCAGAAGAAGAGCGAGACCGAACTGCTGCGCGCCATGGCGGTGGCCGGCTTCGCCGCCGGCAACGTCATGCTGCTGTCGGTGTCGGTGTGGGCCGGGCACAGCCAGGGCATGGGCCCGGCGACCCGTGACCTGATGCATTGGCTGTCGGCCCTGATCTGCCTGCCGGCCATCGCCTACGCCATCCGGCCCTTCGCCCGCTCCGCCTTCGCGGCGCTGGCGCGCCGGCGCACCAACATGGACGTGCCGATCACCGTGGGCGTGGTGCTGGCCACGGCCATGAGCCTGTTCGAAACCATCAACAGCGGCCCCCACGCCTATTTCGACGGCGCGGTGATGCTGCTGTTCTTCCTGCTGATCGGCCGCTACCTGGATCAGCGGGCGCGCGGCCGGGCGCGCTCCGCGGCGGAACAACTGCTGGGGCTTCAGGCGACCGCGGTCACCGTGGTGCAGCCCGACGGCCGTACCGCCGTGCTGCCCCCGGAACGGGTGGAGACGGGGGCCACCGTGCTGATCGCGGTGGGCGAGCGCATTCCCGTCGACGGCCGCGTCCTCGACGGCGTCTCGGACCTGGACACCTCGCTGATCACCGGCGAGAGCGTTCCGGGGGCGGTGCGACCCGGCGACGGCGTGTTCGCCGGCATGCTGAACCTCACCGCGCCGCTGCGCCTGACGGTGACGGCGGTGGGCGAGGGCACGCTGCTGGCCGAGATCGTGCGCATGATGGAGGTGGCGGAGCAGGGCCGTGCCCGCTACGTCGCCATCGCCGACCGGGTGTCGCGCGGCTATGCGCCGGTGGTCCATCTGGCGGCCCTGGTCACCTTCCTCGGCTGGACCCTGCTGATGGAGGCGCCCTGGCAGGTGGCCCTGATGAACGCCGTCGCCGTGCTCATCATCACCTGCCCCTGCGCCCTGGCCCTGGCGGTGCCGGTGGTGCAGGTGGTGGCGTCGGGTCGGCTGATGCGCCAGGGCATCCTGATGAAGACGGCGACGGCGCTGGAGCGTCTGGCGACCGTCGACACCGTGGTGTTCGACAAGACCGGTACCCTGACCGAAGGCCGGCCGGTGCCGCGCCTGGCCGGGGTGGCCGAGGCCGACCTGCGGCTGGCGGCGTCGCTGGCCGGGGCCAGCCGCCACCCGCTGGCCCGCGCCCTGTCCGCCGCGGCACCCGCCGTTCCGGTGGCCGTCGGGGTGCGCGAGGTGCCGGGGGCCGGCCTGGCCCTCGACACGCCCGACGGCGAGGTGCGCCTGGGCAGCCGCCGCTTCACCGGCGTCGCCGCCGACACGGCGGTGGCCGACGGCGTGCCGGGGCCGGAGCTGTGGCTGGCCCGGCCGGGCGGCACGCCGGTGCGCATCGGCTTCGTCGACGCGCCGCGCGCCGATGCGGCCGCCGTGGTCGCCGGCCTGAAGGCGCGCGGCATCGCCGTCACGCTGCTGTCGGGCGACCGCCGCGAGGTGGTGGCCGCGGTGGCGGCGAGCCTCGGCATCGCCGACTGGAAGGCGGAGCAGTCGCCGGCCGACAAGTCCGCGGTGCTGGCGGGGATGATGTCCGCCGGGCGGCAGGTGCTGATGGTCGGCGACGGCCTGAACGATGCCCCCGCCCTGGCGGCGGCCACCGTGTCCATGTCGCCGTCCACCGCCGTCGACGTCAGCCAGACCGCCGCCGACGTGGTGTTCCAGGGCGTGCGCCTGCGCCCCATCCTCGAAGCGGTGGAGGTGGCGCGCCGTTCCGGCCGGCTGGTCCGGCAGAACTTCGGCCTTGCCATCCTCTACAACGTCTTCGCCGTGCCGCTGGCCATGGCCGGGATGCTGACGCCGCTGCTGGCGGCGCTGGCCATGTCCTCCTCCTCGCTCATCGTGATCGCCAACGCCCTGCGGCTGGGCCGCGGGGCGGTTGTCAGGGAAACGGCTCATGACCGAACTGCTGTATCTCATCTCCATCGCGCTGACACTGGGCCTGCTGGGCCTCGGGGCGTTCCTGTGGGCTCTGAAGTCCGGTCAGTTTGACGACCTGGACGGCGCCGCCCACCGCATCCTGTTCGACGACGACAGCGCCGCCGGTCCGCGGCGCGGCGGTGACAACCGCGGGACCCGGCGGTAGAATCGGCCGCACGGGCCGCCCCGGCGGAGGCGACCCGTGCGGTTGTGTGCGAGTTCGGTTGCGATCCGTCGGGTTTGTGACCATGATGGGGGCCGTGGACGTCAGGGGCCAAGCCCGCCATGCCTCCCTTTGACCAGGGCCGCGCTCGCGACAAGAGCGCAACGATCGAGATGAATCCTTGCGGTGCCTGCCCCGTGCGCAGCCTGACGGTCTGTGCCGCGCTCGACCCGGAGGAGTTGCGCCGTCTCGCCGACATCCTGCAGACCGTCCGCATCGAGGCCAACCACACCATCTTCGGGGAGGGCGACGCGGCCGACGCCCTCTACAACGTCACGTCGGGAACGGTGAAGCTGTACAAGCTGCTGCCCGACGGTCGGCGCCAGATCACCGGCTTCCTCATCACCGGCGACTTCATCGGCCTGGCGCTGAACGAAAGCTATGCTTACACGGCCGAAACGGTCACCGGCTGCACGCTGTGCCGCTTCCCGCGCAAGAAGCTGGAGGCGCTGCTGGACGAGTTTCCCAAGATGCAGCGGCGGCTGTTCTCCATGGCGTCCAACGAACTGGCGGCCGCCCAGGACCAGATGCTGCTGCTGGGACGCAAGACCGCGAAGGAGAAGATTTGCTCCTTCCTGCTGATGCTGTCCCAGCGCGCCGCCCGGCGCGGCCACAAGGACAACCCGGTCCATGTGCCGATGAGCCGGGCCGACATCGCCGACTATCTGGGCCTGACCACCGAGACGGTGAGTCGGACCTTCACCCAGCTCAAGACCGCCGGCATCATCTCGTTGCAAGAAGGTAACAAGATCCAGATCGCCGGGATGGACGCCCTCTACGACATGGCCGAGGGCTGCTGAGCGGGGGCGCATTCCGTTCCGCTAACGCAACGATCTCCCCGGCGTCGGGCCCCGCCCCGGCCGGCGGCCGGCGCCCTGCGGTCTTGAACTCCCGCCCCGTGCACCGCATCATCCGCGCGAAACAGCCGGGATCGGGGGGAGGACAGGCTATGGCGGGTTGGAACGGCGGGGTGCGGGCGGCGGTGCTGGTTGCCGCGTGGGCCGCGGCGGCGCTGACGGCGGCGCTGCCGGGTGCGGCGGCGGCCGAGGCGCGGCGGGACCTGGTGGTCGGCATGCAGCTCGAACCGCCGCACCTCGACCCGACGGCCGGGGCCGCCGGGGCCATCGACGAGGTGGTCTACGCCAACCTGTTCGAACCGCTGCTGCGAATCGACTCCGACGGCGGCCTCGTCTACGCCTTGGCCGAGGAGTGGGGGGTGTCCGACGACGGCCTCTCCTACACCTTCCGCCTGCGCCCCGGTGCACGCTTCCACGACGGCACCGCCGCCGATTCGGCCGATGTGAAGTTCTCCCTCGACCGCGCCCGGGCCGCCGACTCGGTGAACGCCCAGAAGGGCTATTTCGCCACCATCGACCGGGTGGAGACGCCCGACCCGCTGACCGTGGTGGTGCACCTCACCCGCCCCGACGGCCTGTTCCTCTTCCATATGGCGCAGGGCGACGCGGTGATCGTGGCGCCGGAAAGCGCCGCCACCAACAAGCAGAAGCCGGTGGGCACCGGCCCCTTCCGCTTCGCCCGCTGGGTGGCCGGCGACCGGGTGGAGCTGGAACGCAACCCCGACTATGACGGGCCGGCGCCGGCCCTCGACCGCGTCACCTTCCGCTTCATCGCCGACCCCGCTGCGCAGGTGGCGTCGCTGATGGCCGGCGACGTCGACACGTTTCCCCAGTTCAACACCTTCGAAGCGCTCGATCGTTTCCGCAACGACCAGCGGTTCCGCGTGAAGACGGGCAGCGGCGAGGGGGAGACGCTGATGGCCATCAACAACGCCCGCCCGCCCTTCGACGACGTGCGGGTGCGCCGGGCGCTGGCCCATGCCATCGACCGCGCGGCCGTGATCGAGGCGGTGACCGCCGGCATCGCCCCGCCCATCGGCAGCCACTTCGCGCCGCACCGGGCCGGCTACGTGGATCTCACCGGCCTCTACCCCTACGATCCCGACCGCGCCCGCGCCCTGCTGGCGGAGGCCGGCCATCCCGGGGGTTTCAGCGCGACGCTGAAGCTGCCGCCGCCCATCTACGCCCGGCGCTCCGGCGAACTGATCGCCGCCATGCTCGCCGACGTGGGGGTGCGGGTGTCGGTGGAGAACACGGAGTGGGCGCCCTGGCTGGAGCGGGTGTTCCGCGCCGGCGACTACGACCTCACCGTCATCGCCCACACCGAACCGCTGGACATCGACATCTACGGGCGCCCCGACTATTACTTCGGCTACCGCAGCGCGCGATTCGACGCGCTGATGGCGGAGCTGGAGACCACCCGCGACGAGGGGCACCGCAACGCCCTGTACGGCGACGCCCAGCGGGTGATCGCCGAGGACGCGGTCAACGCCTTCCTGTTCCAGCTCCCCATCGTGACGGTGGAGAAGGCGGGGCTGGAGGGCACCTGGCAGAACCGCCCGCTGCAGGCCAACGACATCACCGGCGTGCGCTGGCGGAACTGAGTCCGCAGTGACCGCCTTCCTCGTCCGCCGCCTGCTGTCGCTGGCCTTCACCGCGTGGCTCGCCACGGTGGCGGTGTTCGTGGTGCTGGAGGTGGTGCCCGGCGACCCGGCCCTGCTGATGCTGGGGACCGAGGCGCGCCCCGACACGCTGGAGGCGCTGCGCGCCCAGCTCGGCCTCGATCGGCCGGCGCCGGTGCGCTACGCGGAGTGGATCGGCGGGCTGCTCACCGGCGATCTCGGCGTCAGCGTCACCTACAACCGCCCGGTGGCGGAGCTGGTGGCGGAGCGGCTGGTGATCACCGTGCCGCTGGCCCTGGGGGCGCTGGCCCTGTCGACGCTGCTGGCGCTGCCGCTCGGCCTGTTCGCGGCGTCCCGGCACGGGCGGGCGGGGGACTGGGCGGTCATGGCGTTCGGCCAGTTGGGCATCGCGGTGCCGGGCTTCTGGTTCGCCATCCTGCTGATCCTGGTCTTCGCCGTGGAGCTGGGATGGCTGCCGGCCGGCGGGTTTCCCGGCTGGTCGGCCGGGGCGGGGCCGGCCCTGACGGCGCTGCTGCTGCCGGCGGTGGCCCTGGCGGTACCGGAGGCGGCGATCCTGGCGCGGGTGACGCGGGCCGCGGTGCTGGACACCCTGCGCGAGGACTATGTGCGCACCGCCCGCGCCAAGGGGCTGGGCCGGCGGGCGGTGCTGGGGCGCCATGTGCTGCCCAACGCCCTGGTGCCGGTGGTGACGATCCTGGGGTTGCAGTTCGCCTTTCTGGTCGGCGGGGCGGTGGTGGTGGAGAACGTCTTCCAGCTACCCGGCCTGGGGCGGCTTGTCTACCAGGCGGTGGGCCAGCGCGACCTGGTGGTGGTGCGCGACGTGGTGGTGCTGCTGGCGCTGTTCGTGGTGGCGGTGAACCTGCTGGTGGACGCCGCCCACGCCGCCATCGACCCGCGGCCGCGGGGGGCGGCGTGACGGCCCCGCCGCGGCGGAGCTGGCCGCCGAGCCTGGTGGCCGGGGGGGTGCTGACCCTGCTGGTGGTCGCGGTGGCGCTGCTGTCGCTGGTCTGGACCCCGCATGAGCCGGAGCGCGTCCGCGTGCTGGCGCGGTTGCGGCCGCCGGGTCCGGGGCACTGGCTGGGCACCGACCACTTCGGGCGCGACGTGCTGTCGATGCTGATGGCGGGGGCGCGCCATTCCCTGGCGGTGGCCGCCGCCGCGGTGGCCGTCGGCCTGGCGGTCGGGGTGCCGCTGGGCCTGGCGGCGGCGGCCCGGCCGGGCTGGGGGGACGAGGCGGTGGCGCGCGGCGCCGACCTGCTGTTCGCCTTTCCCGCCGTGCTCACGGCCATCCTGCTGACGGCGCTGCTGGGGCCGGGGGCGCTGAACGCCGTGCTGGCCATCGGCGCCTTCAACGCGGCGGTGCTGGCCCGCGTCACCCGCGGGGCCGCCCGCCAGGTGTGGCGGCGGGAGTTCGTGCGGGCCGCCCTGGCGCTGGGGCGCGGGCCCGGCGGGGCGACGCTGGTGCATGTGCTGCCCAACGTGGCCGGGGTGATCGTCGTGCAGGCGACCATCCTGTTCGCCGTCGCCATCCTCAACGAGGCGGCCCTGAGCTACCTCGGCCTGGGCGTCCAGCCGCCGGCGCCGAGCTGGGGCCGGATGCTGGGCGACGCCCAGACCCACCTGTTCACCAGCCCGCTCCAGGCGGTGTTTCCCGGTGCGGCCATCGCGGTGGCGGTGCTGGGCCTCAACCTGCTGGGGGACGGGCTGCGCGACCTGCTGGACCCGCGCCACGGCGCGGCGCGGGTGACGTGATGGACCATCACGCGGTCCCCGGTTCCGGAGTCGGTGCCGGTGCCGGTGCCGGCAGCGTCGGGCGGCCGCCCTCGCGGTTCACCACCAGGTTCAGGTGCGGGTAGGGGATGGTGATGCCCACCTCGTCGAAGCGCTTCTTCATGCGCTTGTTGAAGGCGCGCCCCACGTTCCACTGCTTCAGCGGCCGTGTCTTGAAGCGGGCCTTGATGATGACCCCCGATTCCGCGAAGCGGTCGACGCCCAGCACCTCCAGCGGCTCCAGGATGTCGTAGCGGAAGTCCGGATCGTCACGCAGGGCCGCCCCGATCTCCTGCAGCACCTCGATCACCCGGTCGGGGTCCTCGCCGTAGCCGACGCTGACGTCGAACACGGCGAAGGAGAAGTCCTTGGTCAGGTTCTTGATGGTGGTGACCGAGGAGAAGGGGATGGAATGGACGCTGCCCGACAGGTCGCGCAGGCGGATGGTGCGGATGGAGATGGCCTCCACCACGCCCGAATGGCCGTTGCCCACGTCGACCACGTCACCCACCGAGATGGTGTCCTCGAACAGGATGAACAGGCCGGTGATGACGTCCTTGACCAGCGTCTGCGAGCCGAAGCCGATGGCCAGGCCGACCACGCCGGCACCCGCCAGCAGGGGGGCGATGTTGACGCCCAGTTCCGACAGGATGATCAGCCCGACAACGATGACCAGCAGCACCAGGAAGGCGTTGCGCAGCAGCGGCAGCAGGGTGCGCGTGCGGGCCGACCGCTCCACCCGGGTGCCGCGCAGCTCCTGCGGCAGCAGGTAATGCTCGATGGCGGCGCTGACGGTTTCCCAGGCGACGACGGCGCCGAGGAAGACCAGGGCGATGGTGACGACGCTGCCCAGCACCCGCTGCCCGGCCGGGGTGGCCAGCCAGGCGGTGGCGTCGATGCCCCAGGCGTCCAGCAGCGACGCCGCCGCCACCACCCAGATCGCCGTCTTCAGGACCGTGTGCAGGATCGGCACGTAGCGGTTGGCCCGCTCCTCCAGCCCGGGGAACTGCTCCTGCCAGTCCGGCGAGACGCTGAAGCCCCGTTGCAGCAGCCGGTCGACGCCGGTGACCAGCAGGCGCGTGACCGCCAGCACCAGCACCGTCAGCACCGTCGCGTGGGCCAGGAAGGCGAAGCCGTCGTAGACGTTCAGGATCCAGGCGCCGAAGGCGACCAGCACATAGAGGATGGCCAGCACATGCCAGATGTCGGCGAAGCGCCGCCGCGCGCTGCGCAGCACGGCGCGCCCGCCTTCGGATTCGCGCTCCGCCGTGGCATCGGGATCGCCGCCCGACAGCGGGTTGCCGCGCAGCCACTCCGCCACGGCGCTGCGGTTCTGCAGGATCAGGATGATCAGCATCACCGCAATCACCAGCCCCAGCAGCTTCAGCACCGCCCCGTAGGCGCCCAGCGGCAGGCCAAGCACATAGGCGCCCTCGGTGAGGAAATAGCCGAACACCCCCACCGCCAGCAGCCGGCGCACCCAGATGTAGGCGTAGGCCGCGGTCTCGTCGCGCATGCGCAGCAGCCGCAGCCCCGGCGCCGTCGGCGCGAAGACGAAGCTGGCGATCACCAGCGCGGCCTGGACGATCACCGTGGCGTTGATGAAGGCCAGCGCCACCAGCCGCACCCGCGGCGCCGGGGCGCTCACCGTCAGCAGGCCGTAGCCGAGGATGCCGAAGGCCACCACCGGCGCCAGCTCGATCAGGGCGCGCAGCACCAGGAAGGGAATGCGGGCCAGCAGCGAGGCGTGGCGCCGCTGCTCGATGGCCCGGCGCGGGGTGTGCAGCAGCCAGCGGATGAAGCTCTGCACCACCAGGCCCGCGGTCACGATCAGCAGCAGCTCGCCGATGAGCTGCACCCAGCGGTCGCGGGCCGACGGGTCCTCCATCTGGCGCCGGGCCCATTCCAGCACCCCCGGCAGGTCGGCGAAGGCGTTGGACATGGCGACGACCTGGCCGCTCAGCAGATCCAGCCGCTGGGCCAGAAAGGCCAGGGCGCGCGCGCCGAGCGTCTCCGGCGGTGCCTGTGCCGTCTCCGCCGCGGCCACGCCTTCCGCAGCGCCGCGGGCGGCCAGCAGCAGGCGAAGCTGTTCGACCAGCCGGGCGCGCGCCACCGGGTCCTCCAGGGCGCCGATCATCGCCTCGATCTGCAGGACGCCGGGATCGGCCGGGGCCGGGGCCGGTGCGGCCGGCGCCGCCGGCGTTCCGGGCAGGGCGGGCGTCTGCGCCGCGGCCGGCGGCACGGCGAACATCAGGAGGGCGATCACGAAAGCGGCGAAGCCGCTCACCCAGCGGGTGCCGGTGCGTGGCATCGGGTATCCGTCGGCAGTGGCAGGGCAGGATGAGCGGGGAGACTAGTCTGCCCGGCAGGGCTTGCCAACCCGCACTCCGGCATACGCCGGGACGCCACCACCGGATTGGTCGGCGGGGAAACTTGACTCCGTCAACTTTATGGCGCACGCTTCCCGAAGACGACGGCGGAGGCGGTCATGGCGATGATGGCGGACGGACGGGCGGAGACGGGCGATCCGGTGGCGCGGGTGCGGGCGTTCAACCGGTTCTACACGCGCCAGCTCGGCTTCCTGAACGAGGGCCTGCTGAAAAGCCCGTTCTCCCTGACCGAGGCCCGGGTGCTGTACGAGCTGGCCAACCGCGACGGGCTGACGGCCAGCGGCCTGGGGCGGGAACTGGGGCTGGACGCCGGCTATCTCAGCCGCATCCTCAAGGCGTTCGAGGGGCGCGGGCTGCTCACCCGCACGCCGGCCCCGGACGACGCCCGGCAGGCCGTGCTTGCCCTGACCGACGCGGGGCGCGCCGCCTTCGCCCCCCTGGACCTTGCCTCGCGCGAGGAGGTGGCGGCCCTGCTCGGCCGGCTTCCGGCGTCCGGACGGGCGGCCCTGGTCGACGCCATGGCCACCATATGCCGCCTGCTGGAGGAGGGGGCGGGAGAGGTGGCGGCCCCGTTCACGCTGCGGCCCCACCGGGTGGGCGACATCGGCTGGATCACCCACCGCCAGGCCGTTCTCTACGCCGCGGAGTACGGCTGGGACGAGAGCTTCGAGGCGCTGGTGGCGGAGATCCTCGCCGCCTTCGTGCGCAGCCACGACCCGGCGCGCGAACGGTCGTGGATCGCGGAGCGGGACGGGGCGGTGGTCGGCAGCGTCTTCCTGGTGCGTCACACCGACGCCGTGGCCAAGCTGCGCCTGCTCTATGTCGAGCCCACGGCCCGCGGCCTGGGGATCGGGCGGCGCCTGGTGGACGAGTGCATCGCCTTCGCACGGGCCTGCGGCTACCGGACGCTCACCCTGTGGACCAACGACGTGCTGGTGGCGGCCCGGCGCATCTATCAGGCGGCCGGCTTCCGCCTCGTCGCCGAGGAGCCCCACCGCTCCTTCGGCCATGACCTGATCGGCCAGACCTGGGAACTATCCCTGCGGGACGCGGCGGACGACGGGTCCGGCGGTGCGGCGGTGTGATCAATGGTGCGCACCGGTGTTGCCGTGCATCGACCGGCGCCGCACATCACTGTATGATGGCGCCACCGGCAACCGGAGCGCGCCTTGGCCAGTGATGATCTTATGTTTACGTGCGAATCTGCCGCCGACGAGCCGTCGCCGCCCGTCGCCGAGGCGAGGCCGTGGACAATCCTGGTGGTGGACGACGACACGGATGTCCACCGGGCAACCCGCATCCTGCTGCGCGACCGCCGGTTCAGGGGCCGGCCGCTGCGCCTGATATCCGCCCTGTCGGCGCTCGAGGCGCGGGCGGTCATCGCCCGTGAGGACGACATCGCACTCGCCCTGGTCGATGTGGTGATGGAGACGGACACCGCCGGCCTGGACCTGCTGGCCTTCATCCGTTCCGAGGCGGCCAATCCCCACATGCGGGTGGTGCTGCGCACCGGCCAGCCCGGCCATGCGCCGGAGGAGCGGGTGGTCCTCGACTACGACATTGACGGCTATGCGGCCAAGCCGGAGCTGACGTCGCGCAAGCTGTTCTCCATCGTGGTGTCGGCCCTGCGCACCTACGAGGCCCTGCGCGAGCTGGCGCGCCTGAATCGCGAGCTGGAGGCCCGTGTCGCCCAGCGCACCGCCGAGCTGGAGCGGCTGGCGATGATCGACAGCCTGACCGGCCTGCCCAACCGCCGCCATTTCCTGGCGCGGGCGGAGATGGAGGTGGCCGCGGCGCAGCGGGCCGGCCACGCGCTGCACGTTCTGGCCGTCGACCTCGACCATTTCAAGACGGTCAACGACACCTTCGGCCACGGCGGCGGCGACGCCGCGCTGAAGGCGGTGGCCGACGCGCTGACCCGCTGCCTGCGCCCCCTCGATTTCTGCTGCCGCCTGGGTGGGGAGGAGTTCCTGCTGCTGCTGCCGGCGCTGTCCGACGCCGACGCGCGGGCCGTCGCCGACCGCCTGCGCGCCACCATCGCCCACACCCCGGTGGTTCACGATGGCACGACCATCACCATCACGGCCAGCGTCGGCATCAGCCGGCTGGCCGTCGCCGCGCCGAGCGCCGAGACGACCATCGAGCCGGCCCTGGCCCGCGCCGACCGCGCCCTGTTCCGCGCCAAGCGCGCGGGCCGCGACCGGGTGGCGGAGGAGTACTGATCCAGGATCGGCAGGCCGTGCGGACCGGAGCCGGACAGCAAAAAACCCGCCACACGGGCGGGCCGAGCCGGTCGAAGACGGTTGAAGGAAACGAATGGCGCGCCCGAAAGGATTCGAACCTCTGACCCCCAGATTCGTAGTCTGGTGCTCTATCCAGCTGAGCTACGGGCGCGCTGTCTTTCGTATCCGCCGGGGCGTCCCCGTCGGAGGCCGGCACGTTACTCAAAGCCGGGGGGCGGTGCAAGCCCTTTCCGAGTGGCGGCGGCAGGAAAATGAACCCTCCGATGGACTCGCCGGCGGCGCTTGGGTATAAGGCGCTCCACCGGTTTGTGGAGTGTTCCGATCGTGACCGATCAAGTCCCCTTCAATCGCCATTTCCCCGTCTCGTGGGAGGAACTGCACCGCAACGCCAAGGCGCTGGCCTGGCGGCTGATCGACAAGGGACCGTGGAAGGGCATCGTGGCGGTGACCCGCGGCGGCCTGGTGCCGGCCGCCATCATCGCGCGCGAGCTGGAGATCCGCCTGATCGACACGGTCTGCGTCTCCACCTACGATTTCCAGCAGCAGCGCGAGGCGCGCGTGCTGAAGGGCGTGGAGGGCGAAGGCGAGGGCTGGCTGATCATCGACGATCTGGTGGACACCGGCAAGACCGCCCACATCGTGCGCGCCATGCTGCCCAAGGCCCATTTCGCCACCATCTACGCCAAGCCGGCCGGCCGCCCCCTGGTGGACACCTTCATCACCGAGGTGAGCCAGGACACCTGGATCCATTTCCCCTGGGACATCGAGCTGCAATACGCCCGTCCCATCGCCGACCGCCACCGCAACGGCTGAGCGCGACGGGAAAGCGGACCGGCCGGCGGGGCCGGGCCGGGCGAAAGGCGCAACGTTACGGCAAAGTTAACCTTTTTCCGGGCTTCATGCGGATCGCCGCCGCCCCCGCCACGACGCGATCCCCATGGACCTCGACCCGGAAGCCGCCCTGCGGCGCAAGATCGACGAACTCGTCGCCCGTCTGCCGCCCAGCTTCGTCTACAGCCTGCTGAGCGAGATCGAGCAGATGGACCACGAGCCGGCGGAGCGCGTCCGGCTGGTCCGGCAGTACGTGATCGAGTACCTCAACCGCCAGCGCACCAACCGGGCCCGCCGCCTGTTCACCGCGCTGTTCGAGCCGTTCCTGGTGAACGACGAGGCGCTGTTCCACGCCGGCGGCCCCGTGCCGGGGCTGGTGGAGCGGGTCGACGTCGGTGCTCTGTGGGAGGTGCTGAGCCGCGATGCCTTTCCCCTGCTGGCCATCGAGGTGCAGGAGGTGCTGGACGAGGCGGCGGCCGGCGACGTCATCGACCGCGTCCTGCGCACGCCGCGCGCCCTGGACCTGCGCGAGCGCATGCGCGTCGCCGCCGTCCGCCACCTGGACAGCGTGCTGGCCAACCGCAAGACGCTGGATGGCCTGCTGACAACCCTGTCACGCAGCCGGACCCGGCGCACCCGGATGCTGTCGGCCTTCCTCGACAAGCCGGCCCCCTTCGCGGCGGAGACGCTGGAGCTGCTGCGCGACCTGCTGGCCCACGCCGACGGCGCCGTGGCCCTGGCGGCCCGGGCGCTGGAGCGCATGCCGACGGCGTGCGCCGACCAGCGGGAGCGCGACCGGCTGGCCGACGCGCTGGCCGCCGACACCGCGGCCCTGCGCGACCGCCATCCGGAGGCCGACCGGCTGGGCGCGCTCCTGCCCCTGTCGGTCCTCAACGTCCGGCACAACCACGCCGTGGCCGCCCTGTACATCCGGGGGGCCGGCGGTGACGCTGCCGCCGCCGTGGCGCCGGTGGCGGCGCTGAACGCCCACTATCTCGGCAGCCTGCGGGCGCTGACCGCCGGGCTGGCCGGCGTCCTGAAGCTGAACGAGCGGGTGCCGGGGTCGCCGATCCGCCCCACCCCCAAGGATCGCGCCCGGCTGGACGGGCTGGCGCAGCGCATCGCCGGACTGCTGGAGGCACTGAATCTCGCCGGGCTCACCGAGGACCGCCGCACCGAGCCCACCTACCGCCTGGCCTGGGAGGGGGCGGCGCGCGTCATCGCCGGCCGGGTCGCCGGGGTGGCGCTGGAGCGCTGCACCGTCCTCGCCTCCGGCCGCCGCCACGCCGCGTCGGATCATGGGGAGGTGCTGTGGCTCCTGCGCTTCCTGTGGGGCTGGTACGGCATGGCCCGCAGCTTCGAGCTGGAGACCTTCGATCTCCACGCCTGGCGCGAAACGGTGCTGGAGGAGATGCGGGCGCATCTGGAGCGGGCGCTGAAGTTCGAACCGGGGGAGCCGCTCGACGACCGCATGGCGCACATCCTGCGCATCGACGCGGTGTGCACCGTGTTCGACCGGCGGGTCACCGCCTGGATCCCGCCGTCCAGCCACAACATGACCCAACTGGTGGTGCACCGCCTGTCCGCCGGTGCCCCCGCGTCGCCGGAGGAGCGTGCCCTGATCGACGACGTGGTCGCCGGCGCCCGCGCCGAGGTGGCCCGCAACCGCTACTGGAAGAGCCACGAGCTGATGGACCTGATCGAATTGGCGGAGCGGACGGCGGGCTGACCCCGGCGGCGTTCAGCGATCCTCGAACACGAGAGCGTGGACGCTGAACAACCCCCGCTCGTCGGTCCACACGCAGCAGGAGCGCCAGCCCGCATCCGCTGCCAGAGCCTGGAACCCTGAGATCGTGTATTTGCAGGAGATCTCGGTCAGGATCGTCTCCCCGGCGGCGAAGCGGAAGGGCCGGCCGGCCACCGTGGCGGTCTGGGAGACGAGGCTTTCCAGGTGCATCTCGATGCGGCCCTGCGCCTCGGCCCAGACGGCGCGGTGGGCGAAGGCGCCGAGGTTGAAGGTGCCGTCCAGCTCCCGGTTGATGCGGGCCAGCAGGTTCAGGTTGAAGGCGGCGGTGACGCCGCGGGCGTCGTCGTAGGCGGCCTCCAGCACGTCGCGGCGCTTCTTGCGGTCGACGCCGATCACCAGCCGGCTGCCGGCGCCCAGCCGCCGCCCCAGCCCGGCCAGGAAGGTGCGGGAGTCGTCCGGCGTGAAGTTGCCGATGGTGGAGCCGGGAAAGAAGGCCAGAGTGCGCTCCGGCACGGTGCCGACCGGCAGGTCGAAGCCGGCCGCGTAGTCGGCGCTGACCGGCGTCACCGCCAGACCGGGATAGTCGGCGGCCAGCCGCGCCGCGGATTGCACCAGGTGGTCGTGGGAGATGTCGACCGGCACATAGGCCGCCGGCGTCGTCAGCCGGTCCAGCAGCAGCCGCACCTTGACGCTGGAACCGCTGCCCAGTTCGACCACCGTGGCGTCGGGGCCGGCGAAGGCGGCGATCTCGCCGGCGTGGCGGGCCAGCAGCGCCATCTCGGTGCGGGTGGGATAATACTCCTCCAACTCGCAGATCGCGTCGAACAGGGCCGAGCCGCGGGCGTCGTAGAAGTATTTGCTGGGCAGCGTCCGGTCCGGGCGCGACAGGCCGGCCAGCACGTCGGCCAGGAAGCGCGCGTCGGTAACGGCGGCGCGGGAGAGGGATCCGTCCATCATGCATCCTCCGCCAGGCGGACGCCCGAGAACATCCAGCGCTGGTGCGGGTAGAAAAAATTCCGGTAGGTGGCGCGCACATGGCCGTCGGGGGTGACGCAACAGCCGCCGCGCAGGACGAACTGGTTGGCCATGAACTTGCCGTTGTATTCCCCCACGGCGCCGGCCGCCGGGCGGAAGCCGGGGTAACGGGTGTAGGCGCCGGAGGTCCATTCCCAGACGTCGCCGAACATCTGCAGCGGGCGGTCCCCGTCCGGTGCCGGGTCGGCCGCCGGGCGCAGCCGGCCGCTGCCGACCGTATTCCCCGTGCAGGGCAGGCCGGCGGCGGCCGTCTCCCATTCCGCCTCGGTGGGCAGGCGCGCACCGGCCCAGCGGGCGAAGGCGTCCGCCTCGTAGAGGCTGACGTGGGTGACGGGGGCGTCGTCCTCCACCGGCCGTTCGCCGCCCAGCGTCATGACGTGCCAGGCGCCGTCGTGCCGGCGCCAGTAGCCGGGGGCTGTCCAGCCCTGCGCCTGCACCGCGGCCCAGCCGTCCGACAGCCACAGGGTGGGCGTCGTGTAGCCGCCGTCGGCGATGAACGCCTTCCAGGCGCCGCAGGTGACCGGGCGCGAGTGCAGGCGAAAGGGATGCACCAGCACGTCGTGGGCCGGCCCCTCGTTGTCGAAGGCGAAGCCGCCGCCCTCATGCCCGATCCGGCGGATGCCGCCGTCGAAGGACAACCGGCGCCCGCCGCCGCCCGCCTTCGGACCGTCGGGAAGGTCGGTGCGGTAGGCGGGGCGCAGCGGGTTGGCGGCGAACAGGGAGAGGATGTCCATGAGCAGCAGCTCCCGGTGCTGCTCCTCGTGGGCCAGGCCGAGCGCCACCAGGCCGGCCGGCGGCTCCGCCGGCGCCGCGCCGTCGAGCAGGCGCAGCATGGCCGCGTCCACATGGGCCCGGTAGGCCGTCACCTCGGCGACGCCGGGGCGGGTCAGCAGGCCGCGCTGCGGGCGCGGATGGCGCGGCCCGGCGGCCTCGTAATAGGAATTGAAGAGATAGGCGAAGTCCGGATCGAAGACCCGGTAGCCCGGCAGGTAGGGCACCAGCAGGAAGGTCTCGAAGAACCAGGTGGTGTGGGCGCGGTGCCATTTGACCGGGCTGGCGTCCGGCATGGACTGCACGGTCTGGTCCTCGGCGCTCAGGGGGGCGGCCAGCGCCTCGGTGGCGTCACGCACCCGGCGGTAGAATTGCGCGGCTGCGGCGGCGACTGCGGTGTGCCCCATCGGTCCTCCCCGGCGGCGGCGGGACGGGCTGCCGGAATTCCCCGGACGACTCTTCCCCGCGACCTGTCCTTCGATTCCTAACACCGGCGGCGCCTCCGTTTCAGCGTTCCAAACCGGCTAGCGGGCCGGCAATTGGGTTTAGCCGCGGGATTATGCCGATGGTGCGGGAACCCCGTGCCCATCGCCATCAGGCGCACACCGGCACCTGCAGGGCCGGCAGCCCGACCCACAGGATGGACATGAGCCCCAGCCCGGCGAAGCCGGCGGTCAGCCAGCGCACGAAGCGGACGGTCTCGTCCCTGCCCTCGCCGGCCGGACCGCCGCCGCGCCACGCCGCCAGCCAGACGGCGCCGGTGGCAAGCAGGGCGGCCAGGGTCGCCGCGACGATCGCCGCCGGCACCAGCGCCACGCCCAGCAGCGTGGCGCCCCCCAGACCGCGGGCGCAGGCCAGTCCGGTCAGGCCGTAGACCAGGACGAAATGCGCCGCCCAGATCAGCAGCCCGGCGAACATGCCGACCAGCAGGCCGGTGAATCGTCGCGATCCCATGGCGTTCCTACCCCACCGCACGGGGGAACAGGTGGATCAGCCCGATCACCACCAGCCCCTGTCCCACCATGTAGCCCCACATCAGCATCGTGTTGTCGAAGGTCAGCCGGCGTTGCGCATGCAGCCGCCCGCTCAGCGAGCGCGCCAGCGTGTAGAGGACCATCACCGTCAGCACCCCCACGTGGAACCCCTGCCAGGACAGCAGGGCGAAGACGATGGCGGCGTAGGCGTCCTCGGTCGGATCCAGCCCGGCCACACCCCATTGCGGATAGAGGGTGGCGGCATAGGCCGCACCCATCACCCCCAGCCCGGCCAGCAGGGCGAGGCGCAGCATTCCGTGGGCGTTGCGGCGCAGGGCGCGCCGCGCCCACGCGAAGCAGCCGCCGGCGGCGACCCACAGGGCGGCTCCGGCGGCCAGCCACCACAGCGGCGCCATGCGGGCGTCGCCGGCCGGCCACACCTCGGGGCTGACCGTCCACAGGAAGACGTAGGACCAGACCAGCGCGGCGAAGCCGGTGCCGTCCACCAGCAGCAGCGTCACCACCCCCCACCAGGAGTGGGACTGCGGGCCGCTGCGGTCCACCGGCAACCGGATGCCGGCGCCGATGTCCACCGGCGGCTCGTCCTCCCCCTGGTCGGACCCCCACATCCACACGCAGTACAGCACCACCGTCAGCACCCCCGCGACGATGGCGATGGCCACCAGCTTGAACGCCAGCAGCAGGAAGAAGGCCGCCGTGGTCACCGCCGCCAGCAGCGGTACCCACGTCGGGCCGGGCAGGCGCATGACGTACTGCGGTCGGGCGTCGAGGGGGCTCGTAATCAGCGTCTCGCGCCCCGCCGCGGTGACCGGGCCCGGCAGGAAATGGTGGCCGGCGTCCACCTGGCGGGCCAGGTCCGGCTGTTCCCACAGGGGATCGCGGGTGTGGACGAGGGGGATGGAGCGCGTCCCGTAGTTGTCCGACGGCAGCCATTCCAGGGTACCGGCGTCCCACGGGTCGGCGTCCACCCGGCCGCGCAGGCCGAAGCGCCGGAGCATATCGAACAGCACCAGCGCCACCCCCGCCGCCAGGATGAAGGCGCCCAGCGTCGAAATCATGTTCAGCCATTCCCACCCCAGCCCGGCGGGATAGGTGTAGACCCGCCGCGGCATGCCCAGCAGGCCGGTGAGGTGCATGGGGAAGAAGGCGATGTTGAAGCCGGCGAACATCAGCCCGAACGCCCACACCCCCAGACGGTGCGACAGGGTCTGGCCGTTCAGTTGCGGCCACCAATAGTACAGGGCGGCGAACAGCGGGAACACCATGCCGCCGATCAGCACGTAGTGGAAGTGCGCCACCACGAAATAGGTGTCGTGCACCTGCCAGTCGAAGGGGATCACCGCCACCATGACGCCGGTGAGGCCGCCCAGCACGAAGATGAACAGGAACCCCAGGATGAACAGGGACGGCACCGTCCAGGTGATGCGCCCGCGCCCGAAAGTGGCGATCCAGGAAAAGACCTGGATGCCGCTGGGCACCGACACCGCCATGCTGGCGGCGGAGAAGAAGGCGAGCGACAGGGTGGGGATGCCGGTGGTGAACATGTGGTGCACCCACAGCCCGAAGCTGATGAACCCGGTGCCCACGATGGCCAGCACGATCCAGCGGTAGCCGACCAGCGGGTGGCGGGCCAGCGCCGGCACCATCAGCGACACCAGGCCGGCGGCCGGCAGGAAGATGATGTAGACCTCGGGGTGGCCGAAGAACCAGAACAGGTGCTGCCACAGCAGCGGGTCGCCGCCCTTCTCCGCCATGAAGAAGGGCCAGTGGAAGGCGCGCTCCAGTTCCAGCAGGATGGTGGCGACGATGATGGCGGGGAAGGCGAAGATGATCATGCCCGCCAGCACCAGCAGGGCCCAGGCGTAGATGGGCATCTTGTCCAGCGACATGCCGGGTGCCCGGGTGCGCAGGACCCCCACCACCATCTCGATGGCGCCGGCGATGGCGGCGATCTCGATGAAGCCGATGCCCAGCAGCCAGATGTCGGCGTTGACGTCGGGCGAGAAGACGTAGGAGGTGAGCGGCGGGTACATGAACCAGCCGCCGTCCGGCGCCAGGCGGAACAGCAGCGACGCGAAGAAGGCCAGGCCGCCGATCAGGTAGGTCCAGTACGCGTACGCCGACAGGCGCGGAAAGGGCAGGTCGCGGGCCCCCAGGATGGCCGGCAGCAGATAGACGCCGAACGCCTCCATCATCGGCACGGCGAACAGGAACATCATCGCCGTGCCGTGAACGGTGAAGTACTGGTTGAAGGCGGCGTGACCGATCAGATCGTTCTCCGGCACCGCCAGTTGCACCCGGATCAGCAACCCCAGGATGCCCGCCAGGACGAAGAACAGCATGGCCGTGCCGATGTAGATCACACCGACGTAGGAGTTGTTGACGACCGTCAGGAAGCGCCAGCCGGTCGGGCACGCCCAGGCCCGTTCCAGCCGTTGCAGCTCCTCCGGCGGGCGCGGCCCGGGGTTGGCCAGGGTGCCGGGCGGCGGCAGGGGCACCGCGGATTCGTCGCCGCGTTCGGTCATTTCAGCTCCGCGAGGTAGGCGGCGATGGCGCGCAGCGTGACGCCGTCCAGCACGTCGAACGAGGGCATGCGGTTCTCCGGCTTCAGATGCCGGGCGCTCGCGATCCAGCCGGCCAGGGCGCCGACCGAATTGGGGAACACGCCGGCCCCCAGCGTCAGCCGGCTGCCCACGTGGGTCAGGTCCGGCCCGAGCGTCCCGGTGGCGGGGGTGCCGCGCACGGCGTGGCAGGCGCCGCAGCCGGCTTCCAGGAAGGCGTCGCGGCCGCGCGCCGCCAGCTCGTCCCGGGGTTCCGCCGGCGGTTGCAGGCGGTGGCGGACCCAGGCGTCGAAGGCGTCCGGCTCCAGCACGATCACGTCGAAGGCCATCAGGGCGTGCTGGGCCCCGCAGAACTCGGCGCACTGGCCGCGGTAGACGCCGGGGGTGTCGGCGACCAGGGTGAGGCGGTTGACGTGGCCGGGGATCATGTCGAGCTTGCCGGCCAGCGTCGGCATCCAGAAGCTGTGGATCACGTCGCGGGTGGTCAGCACGAACTCCACCCGCCGGCCGGCGGGCACCACGATCTCGTTGGCCGTGCGAAGCTCGCGATTCCCGTCGACCCCGTCGAGCCCGCGCCCGGCGTCGGGGTAGCGCACGTCCCACCACCACATCACGCCGGTGACCTCGATGGTCAGGTCCACCGGGGTGCCGGCGGCGACGATGCGCCGGGTCATGGCGAATTCGTAGACCTGAAGGGCGAACAGCACGACCACGGGGAAGGCGACGCCGCCGCCGAGGATCCAGCCGATGCCGCCGCGGAAGCGCTCCGGCCGCGCCAGCACGGCATAGGCGGCGATGGCCATGACGCCGACGAAGATGAGGGCGCCGCCGATGAACAGGACCAGGGTGATTTCGAAGATGTCGCGCGCCGCGGTGCCGGCGGGGTGCAGCGCCGACTGGGAGCCGCCGCAGGCGGACAGCAGAAACGCCGGGGCCGCCGCCGCGATCATCGCGGCGGGGCGGCGGGCGGGCGGTCGGAGCGGCGGGCGGCGGGGGCGGCTGGCCACGGTCGTCCTCCGGAGGCGTCGAGGCGGGGAGCGGACCGCGGGCGCGGTCAACCGCGGGGGTAACGGCTCAGCTCACGGCTTCGTTCCACCGGTTCGCGTCCGCGGCCGGCCGCCGCACCCGGCGTGCACCGTCACTGTGCCGGCGCGGCTTCCCCCTTTCGGCCCAGGGAGATCATGCTGTCGTCGTAGTCGAAGGCCGGCATCTCCGCCACCTGGTCCCGCGTCACGGTGCGGGCGGTGATCCGGTCCTCTGCCACGTCGAGCAGCGTGTAGTCGACGGCGATGGACTTGCCGGCCTCCTCGGTCTCGATCACCGCCACCTTGGCCCGCTCGGTCTCGGCGTCGAGGATGACGTCGCTGACGCGGCCCAGCGTGTTGCCGTCGCTGCCCGTGACCTCGCGGCCGAGCATGCCCTCCAGGGCCAGCAGGCTGCCCTCGTCGGACGCCGTCGCCGCGGTGTCGGCGGCGGCGCTGCCGGCCGGGCTTGCGGCGGTGCCGGCGGCGTTGTCGGCCAGGGCCGCCGGGGCGGCGCCCAGCAGGAAGGCCGCCGCGGTGGTGAACAGAAGGGTGCGCCGCATGGTGTCCTCCGTGGTTCGGGGTCGCTGGTCGGATCAGCTTGCCTGCCTGCCAACCGCGCACCCGCGGCGGAGGTTCCGCCGTCGGCCTCTATCTCCGGAACCATTGCAGCGTGGGCTTTTCGGGGCTACCTCTTCCGGCATCGCAGTCATCGGCTCGGGTTCGCAGCATGTGGCAGACCTACACGCAGGCCATCATTCTCGCCCTGTCGTTCTCTGTGGTCGCGCTGGGCATCGCCAAGGCGGTCGTCATCATCGGCGAGCGGCGCATCGAGCGCCGCTACGGTCTGGTCGGCATCCGCGACGTGCTCGCCCGTCGGGCCCGGCTGGAACAGGGGCTGGAGGCGCGCCGGACCGAGCGGCTGGCCGAACTGAAGGCGGCCGACGCCGCGGTGCAGGAGGCGATCATGCGCCGCCAGCAGCTCGACCGCCGCCTGTCCGACACCCTGCGCGGCGGCGAACCCGTCATCCGGCTGATCGGCGACGAGGTGGCGGGAAGCCCCTGCTTCGTAGCGCTGGTGGTCAACAAGTACGTGGGCACCGGCACCGGCCCCAGCGCCACCATCGACCCGAGCTGGGCGCAGCCGCAGACCGTGGAGGTCTGGGCCGCCGGCCTTCCCGAGGCGCGCAAGGAGATCGAGCGGCGCTATCCCCAGTCGTTCGGCTACGCCGTGACGCGCATCCAGCAGTACGGCGCCGGGCCGCCGGTCAAGGGGGCCGCCTGAGGATGGTGACCCCATGATGACCTTCGTCTTCGTCGCCGCCGTGACCCTTGCCACCCTGGGCATCGGGCTGCGCCAGGCGTTCCGCCGCCTGGCCGCCACCGAGGAGACGGTGGCCAGGGCCGCGGTGCGCAAGAAGGCGCAGGTGGACCGCATCCGCCGCGCCGCACGCACCACCCTGGACCTGGCCCGCGAGATCCGCGAGACGAAACGGCGCCGGCGCTCCGTCGAGCTGGCCTGCGAGGAGCTGGAGGAACGGCTGGCGGCGACCAACGCGGCGGAACGGCGGCTGTACGTGCTGGACGACCGGCGCACGCCCAGCGATCTCTCGTGGATCGTGCGCATCGCCAACCTGGAGTACGGGACCCGCGTCAACCCCGGCCTGGAGAAGACGGCGCTGAAGGCGTGGAAGAACGGCCGCCGCTTTGTCGTCTGGGCGCTGGACGAACGCAAGGCGCGGGAAAAGGCCCTGGCCCGCTATCCCGAGCACAAGGGCTTCTACATCCAGGGGGTGGCGCGGCACGAAGGCTGAGGCTACCCCCATTGCGCCGCAGCCGGCCTTCGACGCTTTCGGTTCACGGTCGTTATACCCATCAGGAGGACCGACCCATGGAAACTGATCTGCTCGTCCTGACGATGGCGCTGGCACTGGCGGTGGGGGCCGTGGTGCAGGCGAACGCCGGCCGCCGCATCCCGATCCGCATCCGCATCCGCCCCCGCGACGGCCGCCGCCGCACGCCGCGCCGGTAACGCCGGCGGGGCTCAGCGGTCGAGATCGCGGATGGCCCGGTTCAGCGTGCGCTCCTCGGAGGTCACGTAGGTCTCCATGGTGCCGATGCGCTTCTCGAAGTCGCGGAAGCGGTGCGACAGGCCGGCCAGCGTGCGGTCCGGCTTGGTGGTGACGGAGCGCCAGAACACCTCTTCCTCCGGCGTGCGGTACACCTGCGCCGGGCGCCGCGGCAGGGCGAGCGCCGCCACCACATAGGCGGGGAGCACCAGCGGCGTGAAGGCGAACACGCCGACGATGACCGCCAGGCGCACCAGGAACGGCTGCACGCCGAAATAGTCGGCCACGCCGGCGCACACGCCGGCGACGTAGCCGTCCTCCGGGATGCGGTAGAGACGGTGGGGGTTGGGGGAATCGTACGGTGACGGGTTGGTCATCGCTGCTCTCCTCTTACGGCCGGACAATGATCACTTCCATCATTTTCGGGCCGTGAAACCCGGCAGATCAATGCCCGGGCATTGATCGAGAGGGTGATACCGACGGCACCCTTCAGGTGCCGTCGGTATCAGACCTTGCTGCGCCAGTTCGGCGCCTCGGCGTCGAGCACGCGCTCCAGCGCGTGGATGCGCCCTTCCATGCGGTTGGCGGTTTCCCACAGTTCGGCCAGCAGGCGTTCGTCCTGCGCCGACAGGCCACGGGCGGAGCGCCAGCGGGTGATGTAGTGGAAGATGATCCACAGGGGCATCACCACGACGACGAACAGCACCCCCAGCACGAAGACACCGAAGCCGCTCATCACAGGTCAGTCCTTTCGTCCGGTGATCGTCGATCGACGGTGCGGGCGGGGGGCGGCACCCCCCGCCCGCCCGTGCCATCCTACCGTTCCGCCTTGCGGGCGGCGATGCGGGCCTTCAGGGCGGCCAGTTCCTCGTCCATCTTGTGCTCGGCCTCCAGCTCGGCGATCTCCTCGGACAGGGACTTGGTGCGGCCGACGTCGTAGGCGTCGACACGGCCTTCCAGCTCGTCGAGGTTGCGTTCCACCTGCTCGAAGCGGGCAAGCGCGTCGTTGATGCGGCCGTCGTTCAGCTTCTCGCGCACCTTCACGCGGTTGGCCGCGGTCTGCGAGCGGGCGATCAGCGCCTTCTCACGGGTCTTGGCGTCGTTCAGCTTGGCCTGCAGGCGGGTGATGTCGTCGTTGGCCTTGCCCAGCGCCTCGTCCACCTGGGCGAGCTGGCGCGACAGGGTGTCGACCTGTTCCGCAACCCTGGCCTTCGCGGACAGGGCGCCCTTGGCCAGATCCTCACGGTCGCGGGTCAGCGCGATCTCGGCCTTGCGCTCCCACTCGTCCCGCTCGCGGGTGAGGTCGGCGATGCGGCGCTCGATCTCCTTCTTCTCCGCGATGATCTTGACGGTGGAAGAGCGCACCTCGACCAGCGTGTCCTCCATCTCCTGGATGATCAGGCGGATCAGCTTCTCCGGATCTTCGGCCCGGTCGAGCAGCGCGTTGAGGTTGGACTGGATGATGTCGGTCAGGCGGGAAAAGATGCTCATGGATCTCGGGTCCTTGTCAGGGCGGGGCGAAGGCGCGGGGCCGGTCAGCCCAGGATCGCGCCGACCACGATGCCGGCGAAGAAGAACAGCCAGGTCTCCGACGACCGGCCGGCCAGATAGGCGCGCAGGCGCGACATCGTATCGGACATGGACCGATCCGCGCCGGCGCTGCGGTGGGTGCGGTAGAAATCGTCGCTCATTGCGGGCCTCCTTGTTGCCCCGGATGAAGCAACCGTCGTGCCAACCGCCCGGCAACCGCCGCCGGCCACGGATTCCGCGGGGTTCGGGCCGCCCGGCTTGACCCGGCCGGGGGGCGCCCTATAGCCTGCCCAGCCGAAACATCGCCGATTTCACCGAATCATCGCCGGATTGACCATGTCGAACCCGTCCCCCTCCGCCCTGCCGCCGCTGATCGGGCAGGCCCCGGCGTTCCGGTCCATGCTGGAGCACGTGTCGCGGGTGGCGCCGCTGGAACGGCCGCTGCTGGTGATCGGCGAGCGCGGCACCGGCAAGGAGCTGGTGGCGGCGCGCCTGCACTACCTGTCGCGGCGGTGGGACCGGCCCTTCGTCAAGGTCAACTGCGCCGCCCTGCCGGAGACGCTGCTGGACTCCGAACTGTTCGGGCACGAGGCCGGCGCCTTCACCGGCGCGGTGGGCCGCCGCACCGGCCGCATCGAACAGGCCGATGGCGGCACCCTGTTCCTGGACGAGATCGCCACGGCCAGCCCGGCGGTGCAGGAGAAGCTGCTGCGCGCCGTGGAATACGGCGAGATCGAGCGGGTCGGCGGCCGCACGCGCACGGTGGACGTGCGCGTCATCGGCGCCACCAACGCCGATCTGCCGGCGCTGGCCGCCGCCGGGCGCTTCCGCGCCGACCTGCTGGACCGCCTGGCCTTCGACGTGATCACCCTGCCGCCGCTCCGCGCCCGGCCGGAGGACATCCCCGTGCTGGCGGAGCACTTCGCCCTCGCCATGGTGCGCGAGCTGGGGCGCCCCCTGTTCCCCGGCTTCACCCCGGCAGCCCTGGACGCGCTGCTGGCCCACCCCTGGCCGGGCAACGTGCGGGAGCTGCGCAACGCGGTGGAGCGCTCCGTGGCCGCCGCCGATCCCGACGGGCCGGTGGCGGCCGTCATCCTCGACCCCTTCGCCGTGCCCCACCGCCCGGCGGCGCCCGACGGGGCCGCCGCCGCTGCGCCGCCGGTGCCGGCCGATCCGCCGCCGGCACCCGACGGCGGTGCGGACGTCCCCTTCCTCGACCGGGTGCGCGCCTTCGAAGCCGGCCTTCTGAAGGAGGCGCTGGCCCGCCACCGCTTCAACCAGCGCCGGACGGCCGGCGCGCTGGGCCTCGGCTACCACCAGCTCCGCGGCTACCTGCGCAAGCACGGGCTGACCGGCGGGGAAGAGTGAAGCCCGGAGGAGGCAGTGGCGCGCGCGCCACGGGAGTCACCGTTTCGCCACGTTTGCGGGACAAAACGGGGATGGCGCGCCCGCGGTCTTTTGCCGCCATGCGGGAGCGGCGTATATGAGCGGGTGAGTTCGATCCCGCGGGATCGCCAACAACTCTGTGAGCGCACGTGTCGTCGGACCGACCGAAAGACCTGATGGCGGGCCCGCGCCCCATCCGGAGCCACGAACCGGCCCGCCCGCGGCGGAGCTTCCGCATCCGCCCGCCGCAGGGCGGTGCGGCACGGCCGGAACCGCCGGCCGCGCCGCCGCCGCCGCCGCGGCGCCCCGGACCGGCGCGCGGGCGCGGCGGGCGCGGCCCGCGGCGCGGCGGGCTGCTGCGCCGCCTGGCTGCCTGGGGGGCGGTGGCGGCCATCTGGGGCGCCGTCGCGGCCGGGGCGGCGGGCGTCTATTTCGCCTACGACCTGCCCGACGTCACCAGCATGGCGCAGCTCGAACGCCGCCCGACCATCACCGTGCTGGCCGCCGACGGCAGCGAGGTCGCGCGCTTCGGCGACATGCACGGCTCCATCGCCACCGTGCACGACCTGCCGCAGCACCTCGTCGATGCCGTCCTGGCCATCGAGGACCGCCGCTTCCATTACCACTTCGGCGTCGACCCCATCGGTCTGGCGCGGGCGTTCTACGTCAACTGGCAATCGGGCCGGGTGGTTCAGGGCGGTTCCACCATCACCCAGCAGCTCGCCAAGAACCTGTTCCTGACGCCGGAGCGCTCCATGAAGCGCAAGGTGCAGGAGGCGATGCTGGCGCTGTGGCTGGAGTACCGGTTCACCAAGGACGAGATCCTCACCGCCTATCTCAACCGCGTCTATCTCGGGGCCGGCGCCTTCGGCGTCGACGCCGCGGCGCAGACCTATTTCGGCAAGCCGGCACGGCAGGTCGATCTGCGCGAGGCGGCGATCCTGGCCGGGCTGCTGAAGGCGCCGTCGCGCTACTCGCCCTCCTCCAACCCCCACGAGGCGGAGGAGCGCTCGCGTGTGGTGCTGGCCGCCATGGAGAAGGCGGGCTTCATCAGCGAGGCGGAGCGGACGGGTGCCGCGTCTGCCACGCTCTCCGCACGCGCCCGGCCGGGCGGCGACGGGCGCTATTTCGCCGACTGGGTGGCCGAGCTGGTCCCCGGCTTCGTCGGGGCGGAGCACGGCGACGTGGTGGTGGCCACCACCCTGGACGTGGGCCTGCAGAGGGCGGCCGAACAGCGCCTTGAGGAGACGCTGGCCGGGCCCGGCGCCGCGGCCGCCGTCGGCCAGGGGGCGGTCGTCGCGCTGGCCGCCGACGGGGCGGTGCGCGCCCTGGTGGGCGGGCGCAACTACGACACCAGCGAGTTCAACCGCGCCACCCAGGCGCGCCGCCAGCCGGGCTCGGCCTTCAAGCCCTTCGTATTCCTGGCGGCCCTGGAAGCCGGCTGGACGCCCGACCATGTGCTGGACGATGCGCCGGTGCGCGTCGGCAACTGGGCGCCCGGCAATTACGAGAACAAGTTCCGCGGCCCGCTGACGCTGACCCAGGCGCTGGCCCATTCCTCCAACGCCGTGACCGTCCGCCTGATCGAACGGGTGGGGGTGGACCGGGTGCGCCGCGTCGCCTCCCGGCTCGGCATCGGGGCGCCGCTGACGCGCGACCTGTCGCTGTCGCTGGGCACCAGCGAGGTGACGCTGGTGGAGCTGACCGCCGCCTACGCCGGCATCGCCAACCGCGGCGTGCCCGTGCTGCCCTACGCCATCACCGAGATCCGCAGCCGCAGCGGCGCGGTGCTGTACCGCCGCCAGGGCGGCGGCGCCGGCCCCGTGGTGGACCCCGGCAACGCCGCCCGCCTGACCGGCATGATGGCGGCGGTGCTGGACTACGGCACCGGCCGCAACGCCCGCCTGGACCGGCCGGCCGCCGGCAAGACCGGCACCACCCAGGACAACCGCGACGCCTGGTTCGTGGGCTACACCGGCGACCTCATCGCCGGCGTCTGGCTGGGCAACGACAACAACGCCGAGATGAAGCGGGTCACCGGCGGCACCCTGCCGGCGAAGCTGTGGCAGGCCTTCATGACCGATGCCCACCAGGGCCGGCCGGCCCGCCCCCTGCCGGGCTTCGACGGCACGCCGGGACCGGCCTATGTGGCGCTGGACGCCCGGCCGGGGGCGGCCCCCGGCGAGCGCGGCCGGGCCGAGCCGGCCGGCATCGGTGGCCTGATCGACCGCCTGCTCGGCGGCGGGACCGGCGGCGGGGGCGCCGGCTTCAACGGCGACGCCCGCTTCCACGACAATTGACGCGCCGGACCCCTGTGGCGAGGGGTCCGCACCCCCGTCCGACTACTCCGCGGCGCGCAGCATCGGCGCCTCGTCCCGGCGGCGGTCGATCGCCCCGTACTCCCCGCCCAGCCGGTCGAGCAGGGTGAGGATCGCCTCCGATTGCCGCTTCATCTCGGCGGCGTGGCGGTCGGCTGCGGCGCGGTCGCCGGACTGGAGCGCCAGCAGCACCTCGCGCCCCTTCTCGTGGACGATGCGGTGCGGCTCGGCCATGGCCCGGTAGGAGGGGAGGCGCAGGGTCGCCGGATCGTTGACATGGTCGTACCAGCGGCCCAGGCGGCAGGAATGGTGGGTGGACAGGTCGGCGGGCAGCAGCCGGTGCTTGCCGTCCAGGGCTCCCTGGATCTTCTCGACGAAGGCGCGGTGATCGCCCTTGGCCAGGTCGACGATGCGGCCCATGTCCTCCCGGCTGATGCGGTCCACCTCCTGCGCGGTGATCGACGCGTGGTCGAACCGGATGTGCAGGCCGTGGTCGGTGCCGGCCACCACGGTGCCGCGGGCGGCCGGGCGGCCGGGCAGGTCGACCTCGACCGGTGTTCCCTCGCGCAGGGACAGGTCGACCTCGACGTAGCAGCCCTGTTCGGACAGGTCGCGCATGGTGCCCCGGGCGTTGCCGCCGGCGCCGCGCACCGCCGCCTCGTGCAGGGTGGGCCGGCGGCGCACCTTGCGGCGGTTGGCCAGGTCGGACGAGTTGCGGATGGCGCGGGCGAGCAGGGCCGGAAGCTGTTCCAGCGCCTCGCGCATGCGGGCGGCGCTGCCGCCCACGGTCAGGGCGACGTCGGTCGCCGATTTGGTGTCGCTCTTCACCGCGTCCATCAGGGCGCCGACCGACCGGGCGTTGTCCGCGGCCTCGGCGACGTTGCGGGCGATTTCCTGCGTCGCCGCCGACTGTTCCTCGATGGCGGAGGAGATGGAGGCGTTGATCTCTTCCATGTGATGGACGGTGGCGGCCACCCGCTCGATGCCGGCGATGGCCTGTTCGGCCACCTGCTGCATGGCGGCGACCTTCCCCGCGATCTCGTCGGCGGACTGGCCGGACTGGTTGGCCAGGTTCTTCACCTCGGTTGCCACGACCGCGAAGCCGCGCCCCGCCTCGCCGGCGCGCGCCGCCTCGATGGTGGCGTTGAGCGCCAGCAGGTTGGTCTGCTCGGCTATCTTGCGGATGATGTCGAGGATGCCGCCGATCTCATGGGCGGCGGTGCTGAGTTCGCGCATCACCGACTTGGCGCCGTCGGCGTCGCCGACCGCGGCGTGGGCGGTCCGCGCCGCTTCGGTCACCTGGCGGGCGATCTCGGCGATGGACGCGTTCAGCTCCTCCGCGGCGGCCGCGACGGTCTGCGCCGAGGTCAGGGACACATGCGCGGATTCCGTGGCCGTGGTGACCGTGTCGCTGACCGAGGTGCAGACCCGGTCGAGTGCGCCGACCGTGTGCGTGAGGTCGTCGGTGAAGCCCAGCACGCTGGTCACCATGTCCGAGGATTCGTGATCGATGTGGTCGATCATGACGTCCACGGCGTGGATGCGCTCCTCCGTGTACTTCCCCCAGTAGACGGACAGGGCCGCTTCCATGTCGAACATCACCGCGGCGGAGGCGGCCTGCTGCAGGCGCACGATGTCGGCGATGCCGCGGCCCGTGACGACCATGCCGCCGCGGCTCCGGGCGATCAGGGCCAGCAGTTCGCCCAGGATGAAGCTGTAGCCGGCGATGTACCAGCCGGGTGTCAGGCCGATGCGGTGGTGGGTGATGCCGACCGCGCGCACGGACGCCCAGTAGGAGTCGTCGAAGCGCCCCTCGAACAGGCGCCGCCAGTGGGCGGCCTGCGCACGCTTGGCCGCCTCGATGCGTCCGGGGTCGCTGAACAGGCGGGCCATCGCCGGCCGGGCCAGCGTGTGTTCGTAGAATCGGCCGAGGATGTCCGGCAGCGACAGGGATACCAGCGGCTCCATGGCGCGCAGACAGGCCACCGTTTCATCGTTGATCCCGAAATACGCGGACCGGGCGGTCCTCTCTTCGGTGTCGCAGGAACAACCGCCGCCGGAATGGCGATCTGCCGTGGATGACGTCCGTACCTCTTCGAAGCCCATGGGTGATCCTTGTACCTGGTGTTCCCCCGCCGGACATACGACAGCATTCCGCGCCTCCCTCCCGAAGGTTGCGCACTGCCGTTGCGTCCAAGGTGTGTCGGTCGCGGCTGTCCGTTTGCGAATTATTGGCGTCGTTCTTGTTCCGGCTGCCGCACTCGTTGATAATAATCAATACCACGTCCGGTGGAGCCGTGCGAGCCTAATGGACGAGCGTCTCCGTCGAACGCCATGACTCTCCGATCATTGTAATTGTACGAACGAAGTCTCCGACCGGGCGGGACCGGCGGCCACGCAAAAACCCCTCCTCCGCCGGGGGCGGAGGAGGGGCAGCGAGGGTGCCGCGGCGATCCTGAGCGACGGTCCCGGGAGGCGGCCGGTCCGCTCAGCGCTTGGCTTCGGCGGTCTGCATGTTGGCCTTGCGGCGCAGGAAGGTGGTGGTCACCTCCGGGAGCTGGTCGTGCAGCCAGCGCGCCATCTCCTCCTCTTCGCGCAGGTTCTCGGTGCACAGGCGGGCGACCTCCGGCTCGCCGCATTCCTCGGCGGCGCGGATCAGCGCGCGGTAGTTGGCGATTTCCCACTGCTCGAAGGCGTAGCTGAAGATGCCGGCCTTCACGACCTCGTCCCCGGCGAAGATGCCCGACAGCGACTGGGCGTTGCCCAGCAGCATGCCGATGCCGCTCTTGATGGACGAGGTGTCGGTGCCGAGATGCTTCAGGCACTGGCGCACGCGCTCGGCCTGGCGGTCGGTCACGGCCTTGTGCTCGCGCACCTTGGCCAGCAGCTCCGGATAATGTTCGAGGCGCTCGGTCTGGCGCTCCAGCATCTCGATCGCCTGGGTTTCCATGGCGTAGGCGTCGCGCAGCCAATCGATCAGCGTTTCCTTGGTTCCGGCCACGATGTCCTCCGAATGTCCGATTGGTGGTTTCCCCGACGGGAACGAACCGAAACAACAGCGTGGCCGCCCGTCCGTTGCGGCGGGCCTGCGGAACCGGCCCGCGGCCGGCGGGTTTATTCTCGACCGGGGGGCGTCGGCAGAGGGAGGGCGCGCATGTTGGACAAGCTCAGGACCGAGACCGTCGACACGCTGAACGATCTGATCCGCATCGTCGAGGACAGCCACGAAGGCTACCGGCAGGCGGCGGAGACCGGCGAGGACGACGACCTGCGCACCCTGTTCAACGATCTCGCCTCCCAGCGCGGCGCCATCGTGCGCGAGTTGCAGCGTCTGGTGGCCGAACAGGGGGGGGCGCCGGACATCGGCGGCACCGTTCTCGGCGGCGCCCACCGCTTCTTCCTCGGCCTGCGCACCGCGGTAATGGGACGCGACCGCACCGCCGTCCTGGCGGAGGTGGAGCGCGGCGAGGCGGAGTGCGTGCGCCGCTATGAACAGGCCCTGGACAAGGAGCTTTCGGACGGTGTCGGCGACGTCATCGCCGGCCACCTCGCCCGCATCCGCGCCGATTGCAGCCGCATGGCTGCCCTGCGCGGCGAGGCCGTGTGACCCCCTTGCGCGGCTCCGGCCCGGGGGTTTGTGCGGGTCCCGTTGGGGTGGCGCGCGTCATGACACCCGGCATGACGTTTGTGTTGCGGTGCAGCAAAGATCTTGAGCATCACCGGTTATCTCTGCTAAAGGTCAACAAAATCGCCTTCCGTTTCGAGGATGGAACCAATGACCGCCGATGAGTTGACCGTTCGCGGAGCCTTTGCCCTGTACCGGGCGGAGAATCCGCACCGCATCGCCGAACTGCAGAAGGGCAGCGACGCCGAAGCGGCGATCGCCGCCGACTTCGAGACCTATCGCAACCGCTACGTCCGCAAGTTCGCGGACGTCCGCTCCAGCCTGGAAGCGGAAGGCCTGTTCGTCACCCGCGCCGCGTGAACCATGGGCGGGCGCCGGCCGGCCGGCGCCCCTCCAGGTCCCGCACCAGGGCGCGCCGCGCCGCCGCATCCATGCCGCCCCAGGCGCGGATCTCGTCGATGGTGCGCCGGCAGCCGATGCACACCCCCCGCTCATCGAGCGTGCAGACCCGCACGCAGGGCGATTTGACGTAATCCTCGTCGACGCTCATCACGGCTCCGCCCGGCTGGAGATCCCCACCGAGGGGGCTGTTACCACCGGCCGCGGCACCCTGCAACCGCGCCGCGGAGCGGCAGGGCGGGGCTTGGATTCCCTCCGGCCCGCCGGTAGATTGGATCAACGCGTTGATCCTGTCCCCGTCCGTCCTCCCAGCCGTCCGTCCCTTCATCCGTCCACGTGCGCCATGCGGGCCCTCGACGAAGCCGACCTCGCGGGGCGCCTGGCCCTGGACATGCCCTGGCGGGACGCCGCCGCGTCGGCGGGCCCGATTGGCGCGTGGCCGCGGCGGGACTTCCTCGATCCGTTCGTCCGGCTGCTCGACCGGCCCGGCCCGGCACCGCCGGTCCTGCTGGCGGGGCCGCGGCGGACGGGCAAGACGGTGCTGCTCCGCCAGGCCGCCGCCCGCCTGATCGACTCCGGCCTGCCGCCCCGCGCCGTCGCCTACGCCGACCTTGACGCCCCGGCCCTGCAAACGGTCGCCCTCGACACCATCCTGCGCCATCTGCGCGCCGGCGCGCCGGAGGGCCCGGGGGTGGTGCTGCTGGATTCCCTGCACCGCCGGCCCGACACGCCGCGGGCCCTGGCGGTGCTGGCGGCGGCCGAGCCGGGGGTGCGCTTCGCCGCCGCCCTGTCCGCCGGGCCGGCGCCGCTGCGCCGCGGCGGTGGCGAGGGCTGCACCCCGTTCATCCTGCCGCCGCTGACCTTCGGGGAGTATCTGAACCTTTCCGGCAGCGAGCACGGGCTGATCGAGCCCCTGGCCTTCGGCAAGGGCGGCCGGGCGCCGGTGTACGCGGTGCACGACATGGACGCGCTCAACCGGCGCTTCCTGCACTACATCAACGCCGGCGGCTTCCCCGAATCGGTGCTGCTGCCGCCCGGGCACGGCGACGGGGCGGCCCGCCTGCGCGGGCCGGTCCTGGACGCCCTGCTGCACGGCGACCTGCCGGCGCTGGCCGGAATCGGCAGCGGGCCGGAGCTGACGGCCCTGTTCACCCTGCTGGCCCGCAACACCGGGGCGGAGGTGTCCATCGAGGCCATCGCCGTGGGCACGGGTCTGGCCAAGAACACGGTGCGCCGCCATCTGGACTGGCTGGAGGCCGCCTTCCTGATCGTGCGCCAGGGGCGCCTCCACCCCGAAGGCGGACGGCTGAAGCGCATGCGCACCTTCAAGGTGCATCTCGCCACGCCCTGCCTGTACGCCGCCCTGTTCGGGCCGGTCGGCACGGACCACCCCATGCTGGCGCGGCTGGTGCAGAGCGCGGTCATCGGCCAGTGGCTGGCCTCCCCCGACCTGGAGCGCCTGGCCTTCGTCCGCCTGCCCGAGGGCACGGTCGACCTGGTCGGCCTGGACGCCGCCGACGGCCGTCCCGCCTGGGCCTGCGCCCTGACCGGCACCGACGGGCCGTCGGAGGCGGTGGAGGCGCTGCTCCGCTTCGCGCGCCGCACCGGGCCTCTGCGCTGGGTCGGCGCCACCACCCTGACCCGCGCCGCCCTGCGCACCCGCGACGGCGTCGAGGTGTGGCACCGCCCGGCCAGCCAATACGCCTACGAGGTCGGCCGCCGCGTCGCCGCGGAGGCGGGGACGCCTTAGATCGGATCGCGTTAAATCGGAACCGATTTAACGCGTGAATCCGATCGCTTACCAAAATGCTGGAGCAACATGCGTTTCACATAAAACGCATGTTGCTCCAGCCGCCGGCGCGGCGCAGGTCGGTGGTGCGCAGGCAGGTCTCCGGCATCACCCACGCCTCCGGCTCGGGCCGGCAGCCGGTCAGCATCCAGTCGACGCAGGCGGCGATCTGCCAGGCGATCAGCGGCGGCACCGCGTCGCCGATGGCGCGGTAGCGGTTGGCGACCGAGCGCACCGGGAAGCGGTAGCGGAAGGGGAACCCCTGCAGCGTCGCCATCTCGCGCACGGTGAGCAGGCGGTTCTCCTCCGGGTGGGCGTAGCGGCCGTTGCCCACATGGGCGCATTCGCGCTTGATGGTCGGGGCCGGGCGGTCCCACCACAGACGGCCGTAGACGTCGGGGTGCGATCCGGGGTCGCCGGCCGCCCAGCGGCGCCGGCAGTCGTCGGTGCACAGGTGGCGTGTGCGCGGGTCGCGCGCCACGTCGATCCAGCCGCCGCCGTCGCGGGGCGTCGCGGCCAGTCGCGCCGCCACCGCCCGGCCGGTGCCGGGGCAGGCGGCCCCGTCGGGATCGTCGGGATGCTCCGCCAGCCATTCCGCCAGGCGGCCGAGGGCGCTGCGCACGGTCACCGCCTCCGGCGCCACGCTCCAGCCTTCCCACAGGTCTTCCAGCGTGCGCGCCGGCCCGACCCGCGAGGCGACGATCAGGGCGCGCTCGCGCCCCTGCGGCAGGCCGAAGCGGCTCAGCACGTGGACGTCGGCCCGCACGTCATAGCCAAGATTGGCCAGACGGTCGCGCAGCTCCAGCCAGTGCCGGGAATGGTTGCCGGTGATCAGCTCCCGGGCGTTCTCCATCAGGAACACCTCGGGGCGCAGATCGGCGACGAAATCGCCGGACCGCCCGACCAGCGAGTTGCGGGTGCGGTCCTGCCCGTGGTTGGCCGGGTTGGCCCGGGAAAAATCCGTGCAGGGGGCGCAGGAGATCAGGCAGGCGACCGCGCCGGGCTCCAGCCCGGCCATGCGGCGCAGCTCCGCCGGTTCCAGCACCGACAGGTCGGCGGCGATGGGGCGCAGGCCGTGGTTGGCCTCGTAGATGGCGTTGCAGCCGGTCTCGCCGCTGTCCTTTCCCGAGGGCTTGGCGACCTCCAGGTCGACGGCGGCGGCGAGGCGCCAGCCCGGCCGGCCGGCGAAACCGGCGCTCATGCCGCCGCCGCAGGAGAACAGGTCGACGACGGCGCGGCGGCGCTCGCCGCCGGGAGGACCCAGGAAGGCGCGCAGCCGCGTCTCGACCGCCGCCGGGTCGGCCAGTTCGCACTGCCACAGGACGAGCACCGTCCAACCCATCGCCTCCAGAGCCGCGACGTTGCGGGCGTCGCGCGCGGCGTTGCCGTCCAGCTTCGCCTTCCACCAGTCGCGCCGCGTCGCCGGCAGGGTGGCGTGGCGGCATCCGGGATGGGCGTGCCAGAAGCAGCCGCGGATCTCCACCGCCTTCCGGCGGGCGGGAAAGACGATGTCGGGGCGCCCGGGCAGATCGCGGGGATGCAGCCGGTAGCGGTAGCCGAGCCGGTGCAGCAGCCGGCGCACCATCATCTCCGGCTTGGTGTCGCGGCTGCGCACCGCCGCCATGTTGCGGCGGCGGGTGTCGGGAACGTCGCCCGCGACGCGGCTCACCGCATCCTCATGGTCGGTCCGGCGGGGCGGGGACCGCACAACCGTGCGCAAAGGATCGTCATGGCGCGGACGGTAGCCGGTCGCGGCGCGCCGATCAACGCGCCTCAACCGGGTCTGCCCGCGGGCTACGCCGCCGCCGCGGCACCGCTCCGGCCGTCGCGGATGCCGGCGACGAACCGCTCCACCTCCGCCTCCAGGTTGCCGATGTGGCGGCGCAGCTCGTCGGTGGCGTCCTCCACGCTGCGCGCACCGTCCAGCGTCTCGCGCGCGCCGGCCGACACGTCGCGCACATGGTCGGCGACGCCGGTCATGGCCCTGGCCGCTTCCACCGTGTTGCGGGTGACCTCCCGCGTCGTGGTCACCTGCTGCTCCACCGCGCCGGCGATGGCGGTGGTGTTGCCGCTCAGTTCCCGGATCACGCCGGCAATGCCGGTGATGGCGGTGACGACGCCGGCGACCGTCGCCTTCAGGTTGGTGATCTGGCCGGCGATGGCGTCGGTCGCCCGCGCGGTCTCGCCCGCCAGATTCTTCACTTCGGCGGCGACGACGGCGAAGCCGCGGCCGGCCTCCCCGGCGCGCGCCGCCTCGATGGTGGCGTTCAGGGCCAGCAGGTTGGTCTGGGTGGCGATGGCGTTGATCAGGTTGAAGACGTCGGCGATGCGCTCGGCGGCGTCCGACAGCCCCTGCACCGCGGCCAGGGTCGCGTCGGCGTCGCCGGCGGCCCGCTGCATGCCCTGCGACGCCAGCCCCACCTGCCGGCCGATCTCGGCGCTGGACGCGCTCAGCTCCTCCGAGGCGGCGGCGACCGCCTGGATGTTGCCACCGGTCTCCCGCGACGCCGCGGCGACGGCGGCGCTGCGCTCGCTGGTGCGGTCCGCCGTGCCGGCCATGCGGCCGGCCGTGTCGTGCATCGCCGCGATGGAGTCGGAGATGCGCCCGACCAGCGCCCGGATGGTGCGCTCCAGCGCCTCCGCCATGGCGGCCATGGCGGCCTGTCGCTCCTCCTCCGCCCGCCGCTTGGCCTGCGCCTGTTCCTCCTCCATCCGCCGCTTGTCCAGCGCCGCGGCGCGGAAGACCTCCACCGTGGCGGCCATGCCGCCCAGCTCCGTCCGCTCCCCGGCGAAGGGAACGGGGTGCGACAGGTTGCCGGCGGCAACCGCCCCCATCGCCCCGGCCAGGGCGTCCAGGGAGCGGCGGATGCCGCGGCCGATCAGCACGGCCAGCAACGCGCCCAGCCCCATCAGCAGGCCGAGGCTGGCGAGGATGAGGGCGCCGGCGGCCTCCTTGCCCGCGTCGGCGGCGCGGAACACCGCGGCCGTCGCCTCCTCGCCCGCCGCCTGAAGGTCGCCCAGCGCCGTCCGCAGCTCTGTCGTCGCCGACTCGATGCGCAGCGCCGCCTCGATGGCACGGCCGATCTCCGCCTCCAGCCGGTCGGTGGCGGCCCGCAGGTCGGTGAGCACCGCCGGATCGCCCGCGTCGGCGGCGATCCGTTCGCCCTGGCCCAGCATGGCCGCGACCTTGGCCTGGACGTCGCCGATGGTCACCATGTCGCCGCCGCCGGCCAGCCGGGCGCGCAGGGCGTCGGTCTCCGCGATGGCGGTCTGAAGCTGGCGCACCCGGTCCAGCGTGGCCGCCGCGTCGCCGGCCGCGGCTCCTTCACCGGCGTCGCGCATCTGCCGGCGCGCCGTGCGCAGAGCACGGATGGCCACCTGGCCCAGTTCCTTCACCGTGTCCGCCACCCGGCCGGCGGCCTCGCGCCGCTCCTCCTCCACCGCCGCGAGGTCGAGGAAGGCCGCCTCGACCGCGGGCACCAGGGCCAGCCCGGGGGAGTCCGGCGCGATGGCCCGCAAACCGGCGTCGATCTGCGCCAGGTCGGCTTTCAGTTCCGCCACCGCCGCCTCGTTGCCGGCCAGGTCGCGCGGCCGCACGGCCAGCAGGTGTCCCACATGGCGTTCGATGGCCCGCCCGTGCGCCGACTGCGCAACCCGGTCGGAGTAGCGGTGCAGGCTGCCGTAGCCGATGGCGCCGACGGCGAGCGTCAGCAGAAGGACCGCGGCGAATCCCAGCCCGATCTTCGTTGCAATCTTCATGTTGAGCCCTCACCCTGCCTGCCAATTTTGAAGGCGAATGCTTATTTGTTAGACTTATTTGTCTGCTATTTTATGACATTCTTTGAAAAAGGCAAGAATGGCAGCGTTATGACGGCTGAATGGGGGAGGACTGGGCCGGAGATCCGCTGCGGATATTCCGCGCGGGGAGGGTTATTGAACTATTTATTACGGTGAGGCGGCGGTCGGAGCGAAGAAATGGCGCCGGAGAGCGCGCAAACAGCCTTTTGTTGCGCGCTCCGACTCCGTCAGGTCGCCGGCCCCCGTCAGGCCATGGCGTTGAAATCGTCCAGCAGGGTGGCGATGCGGCCGCTGTCGGACTGGTCCATGATGACGCGGGCGCGGCGCGTCGCCTCGATCAGGTCGAGGGTGCGGATGCGGCGCTTGACCGCGGGAATGCCCATGGGGGCCATGGACAGCTCGCGCACGCCCAGCCCCAGCAGCAGGGCGGCGTAGCGCGGGTCGCCGGCGATCTCGCCGCACACCGACACGGGCATGCGGGCGCGCAGGGCCGCCTCCACCGTGAACTGGATCAGGCGCAGGACGGCGGGGTGCAGGGGGTCGTAGAGGGCCGCCACCTGTTCGTCGCCGCGGTCGATGGCCAGTGTGTACTGGGTCAGGTCGTTGGTGCCGATGGCGAAGAAGTCGCAGACGTAGCTCAGCGCGTCCGCCGACAGGGCCGCCCCCGGCACCTCCACCATGACGCCCAGCGGCGGCATGGGATCGGCGACGGCGACGCCGCGGCGGCGCAGGCGGCGGGTCACCTGGGCGATCATGCCGCGCACGGTCTGCACCTCGCTGACCGAACTGATCATGGGCAGCAGCATGCGCACCGGTCCGTGCGCCCCGGCGCGCAGGATGGCGGCGATCTGGGTTTCCAGCAGGCGCGGCTCGCGCAGGCCCAGCCGCACGGCGCGCAGTCCCAGCGCCGGGTTGGCCGGGTCGCCGTAGCGTCCGTGCAGCCCGCCGGCCAGCTTGTCGCCGCCGATGTCCATGGTGCGCACGGTGACCGGACGCCCGCCCATCCCTTCGACGATGGCGCGGATCACCGCGTATTGCTCCTCCTCGTCGGGAAGGTCGTCGCGGTTCATGTAGAGGAACTCGGTGCGCAGCAGGCCGATGCCCTGGGCGTCGTTCTCCAGCGCGTTGTCCAGGTCGCGCGGCAACTCCAGGTTGGCGTGCAGCACGATGGACGTGCCGTCGCGGGTCACCGCCGGCAGGCGCTTGTACGCCTTCAGCGCCTCGCGCTCGCGCTCGCGCGCCTTGCGCCGCCCGCCGTACTCGGCCAGCGTCGCCTCGTCGGGGCCGATGATGACGCGGCCCTCGATGCCGTCGACGATGACCGGCGTGCCGTTGCGCACGCCCGACAGCAGCCCGGCCGCGCCGAGAACCGCCGGCAGCCCCAGCGAGCGCGCCATGATCGCGGTGTGCCCCTCGGCCCCGCCCAGCACCGTGGCGAAGCCGGCCACCCGGCGGGGGTCGAGCAGCGCGGTGTCGGCGGGCGTCAGCTCCTCCGCCAGGATCACCGTGCCGGCGGGCAGCAGCGAGAAGGCGCGGTATTCGTGGCGCATCAGGTTGCGGATCAGCCGGCGCCCCACCTCGCGCACGTCGCCCACCCGGGCCGCCAGATAGGTGTCGTCCATCGCCGCGAAGCTCTGGGCGATGGAGGCGATCTCCGCCTGCACCGCGGCTTCGGCGTTGATGCGGTCGTTGCAGATGCGCCGCTCCACGCCGCGGGTGAGGCGGGAATTGGTCAGCATGGCGAGATGGGCGTCCATCAGGATGCCGATCTCCTCCGACGCCGACTCGGGCAGCACCAGCGCCTTGCTCTTCAGCTTGCGGATCTGCCGGCGCGCCTTGGCCACCGCCTCGCCGAAGCGGGCGACCTCGTGGTCGACCCGGTCGGGGCCGACCGGGTATTCGGGCACGCGGATGGCGCCGGTCTCCACGATGTGGGCCGGACCGATGGCGATGCCGGGCGATACGCCCAGGCCGCGCAGGGTGCGCGGGACCGCCGCGTCCTCAGTCTTCATCGAATTTCCGCCCGACCAGGTCGGCCAGCGCCGCCACCGCCCCCTCGGCCTCCCGGCCGTAGGCGCACAGCTCCACCGTGGTGCCGGGGCCGGCGGCCAGCATCATCAGCCCCATGATCGATTCGCCCGACACCACCGTCTCGCCGCGCCGCACCTCGATCTCGCAATCGAAGCGGGCGGCCAGCTTGACGAACTTGGCGGCGGCGCGGGCGTGCAGGCCGCGCTGGTTGCAGATGGTGACGGTCTGGCAGACCTCCGGGGCGGTCCCCGGGGACGCCCCGTCGCGCCCGCCCGCGGGCGGGGGAGTGTCGTCGTCGCAAGCCATGGGAACCTTATCCGTCGGACAGCAGCGAGGAGGCGACGTTGATGTACTTCTGCCCGGCGTCGCGCGCCGCCGCCACCGCGTGGGCCAGCGTCTCGTGGCCGCGCACGCTGGCCAGCTTGATCAGCATGGGCAGGTTGACACCGGCGATGACCTCCACCCGCGCCTTGTCCATGATGGAAATGGCCAGGTTCGACGGCGTGCCGCCGAACATGTCGGTGAGCACCACCACGCCCGAGCCGTCGTCGACGTCGGCGACGGAGGTGAGGATGTCCTGCCGGCGCTGCTCCATGTCGTCGTCGGGGCCGATGCAGACGGCCCGCACCTGCGCCTGTTCGCCCACGACGTGCTCCAGGGCGGCGATGAACTCCTCCGCCAGCCGTCCGTGGGTCACCAGAACCATGCCGATCATCGGACACCCTTCATGCTGGTTCCCTTTGCGCTCGCGCCCCGTCCGCCGCCGGCCGGGCCGCCCGTCATCCGGGACGCGGTCGTACCCTTCATCCGGGCCGTGGTCCCGACCATCATCCGGGACGGGGTCCCGATCGTTCGAGATCCCGGTGGGTCAGCCCGACCTTGACCCCGAGATCCCTGAGCCACGCCGCCAGCCGCTCCGCCACATAGACCGAACGGTGGCGCCCGCCGGTGCAGCCGACCGCGATGGTCAGATAGCTCTTGCCTTCCTGGTTGTAGCGCGGCAACAGCGGCCGCAACAAGTCCGTCAGGTTCCGGAAGAAGGCGGGAAAGTCGGGATCGCCCGCGACGCGCGCCGCCACCGGCTCGTCCAGGCCGCTCATCGGCCGCAGTTCGGGGTCCCAGTGGGGGTTGGTGAGGAAACGGACGTCGAACACCAGGTCGGCCTCGCGCGGCAGGCCCAGGCGGAACGAGAACGAGGTGATGAACACCTGGAGCGCCGGCTGGGCGTCCAGCGCGAAGTGGCCCGCCAGCAGGCGCCGCAGGTCGTGGATGGAAAGATGGGTGGTGTCGACGGTGACGTCGGCGCGCTCGCGCAGGGGGTTCAGCAGGGCGCGCTCGCGCTGGATGCCGTCGGGGACCGGCCGGTCCACGGCCAGGGGGTGGCGCCGCCGCGTCTCGGTGAAGCGGCGCTGCAACACCTCGTCGCCGCAATCGAGGAACAGCAGCCGCACCTCCAGGTCGGGGTGCGCGGTCAGCGCCTCGATGTGGTCGATGAAGGCGTCGGCGCTGAAGTCGCGGGTGCGGCTGTCGATGACGATGGCCAGCGGCCGCCGGCTCGCCTCCCCCTGCTCCACCAGGGCGGGGACCAGCGACAGGCGCAGGTTGTCCACCGATTCGTAGCCCAGGTCCTCCAGCGCCTTCAGCGCCACGGACATGCCGGCCCCGGACATGCCGGTGACCAGCACCAGGCGGCGCGGTTCCGGCGCGGGAGCGGCGGGGAAGGGGAGATCGCGGGTGCCCGTCATGGCGCCTCCGGGCTCCGGCCGAGGATGCCCGACGCGACGGCCGCGGCGGCGAGCCGCAGCTTGGCCGGCGTCGAAGCGTCGAAGGGGGAAAGGGCCAGGCGGGGTACCGGCGTTCCCACCAGGGTGACGGTTTCCGGTTCGGGCAGCCGTTCGACCGTGTCGCGGCCGACCAGGTCGACCACCAGCCCGACCGCCGCCGCCGGCGCTGCGGGCACCGGCAGGATGCCGACGCCGCGCACCTCCAGCAGGCCGGCCAGCGCCGGCGGGGCCGCGGCGACCGGGCGGCCGCCCTCCAGCCGCAGCGCGACGCGGTCGTCGGCGACCAGCCGGGCGCCGCCGTCGATCAGCCGCAGCGCCACGTCCGACTTGCCGGCGCCCGACGGCCCGCGCAGCAGCACGCCGACCCCGCCCACCTCGACGCAGGTGCCATGAATGGTATCCATGATCCCGCGAAGGTGAGGGTGGCCGGGAGATATGTCAATGGGATAGGGGCGGGATCGCCGCCGCGGACCCTAGAGCGGCAGCACGACGGTGACGCGCAGCCCCCCTTCCGGGCGGTTGGCCAGGGTGATGTCGCCGCCGTGGCCGCGCACGATGGTGCGCGCCGTCGACAGGCCGAGCCCGACGCCGCCGGTATCGCGCGAGCGCGAGCGCTCCAGCCGGTAGAAGGGGGCGAAGACCTTCTCGAACTCCGCCTCGGGAATGCCGGGGCCGTCGTCGTCCAGGATGACGCGGGCCTGGCCGTCCTCCGGCAGCAGCCGCACCCGCACGCCGCCGCCATAGGCGATGGCGTTGTCCATCAGGTTGGCCAGGGCCCGGCGCAGGGCCACCGGCCGGCCCCTGGCGGTGGCATGATGCGGCCCCTCGTAGGCGGCGGCGTGGCCGGCGTCGGTGCGGTCCTCCACCAGGCTTTGCAGCAGGTCGGCCAGGTCCAGGGGCCCGCGCGGCTCCCGCCGGGCGTCGTCGCGGGCGAAGGCGAGGGTGGCGGTGATCATCGCCTGCATCTCGTCCAGGTCGGCCAGCATGCGGCGCTGCGTCTCCGGGTCCTCCACCATCTCGGCGCGCAGGCGCAGGCGCGTCAGCGGCGTGCGCAGGTCGTGGCTGATCGCCGCCAGCATCTGGGTGCGGTCGTCGACGAAGCGGCGCAGCCGCTCCTGCATGCGGTTGAAGGCGCGGGTGGCGGCGCGCAGCTCCCGCGGGCCGGCCTCGCGCAGGGGCGGTGCCTCGGGGTCCACCCCCAGGCGTTCCGCCGCGTCGGCGAAGCGGGCCAGCGGTGCCGTCAGGCGGCGCGCGGCGAACAGCGACAGGGCAACGATCATCGCCACGATGCCGGTCATCCACAGCCCGAAGCGCAGCAGGCGGAACGTCGCCTCCGACGGATCGCCGGAGACGAAGGTCAGCCACGACCCGTCGCCCAGCCGCACCGACAGGCGGGCGTTGCCGTACCAGTGCGGGTCCTCGCGCCGCGGCAGGGGGGCGCCGATGGGCGACGGCGGGCGCGGCGGCAGGGCCACCAGCACCTCGCGCCCCGGGTCGCCCAGGGATTGGCGGATGCGCCGGCGCAGGACCTCGAAGGGGAAGCCGTCCGCCTGGTTGCCGGCGCGCGGGCGGTCGCGGCTCCACTCCACGCCCAGGATGGGGTCGTCCAGGGCGCGCACCAGCCGCGGCCGTTCGTCCGCCGGCGTCCCCTCGACGAGCTGGACGATGGCGGCGATGCGCTGGACCAGCACCCGCGGGTTGTGGGCCGGCGGCCCTTCGCGCCGATCCGCCAGGTAGACCAGGGCGCTGATGACCTGCGTCAGCAGCAGCGCCACCACCACCGTCAGCGCCGTGCGCGCGGCGATGCTGTCCGGCAGCAGCCGCCGGAAGGCGGCGGTCATCGGGCGGTCCCCGCCGTCACCGCGGGGGTGAAGATGTAACCGCCGCCGCGCACCGTCTTGATCAGCGTCGGCTCCGCCGGGTCGGGTTCGATCTTGCGGCGCAGCCGGCTGACCTGGACGTCGACCGAGCGGTCGAAGGGCACCGCCGCCCGCCCGCGCGCCAGGTCCAGCAACTGGTCGCGGGTGAGCACCCGCTGCGGGTGCTCGGCGAAGGCGACCAGCAGGTCGTACTCCCCGGCCGAAAGCTGGACCAGCACGCCGTCGGGGGAGTGCAGCTCCCGCCGGGTGAGGTCGAGCGACCAGCCCTCGAAGCGCAGGACCGCGGCGGGCGCGCCGTCCGCCGTGCCGGGCGGCGCGTTGACGCGCCTCAGCACCGCCTTGATGCGGGCCAGCAGTTCGCGCGGGCTGAAGGGTTTGGCCAGATAGTCGTCGGCCCCCATCTCCAGCCCGACGATGCGGTCGGTCTCCTCCCCCATGGCGGTCAGCATGACGATGGGGATGGCCGAGGTGGCGCGCAGGCGCCGGCACAGGCTCAGCCCGTCCTCGCCGGGCAGCATCAGGTCCAGCACGATCAGGTCGATGCGCGCCGTCTCCAGCGTCTTCAGCATCTCCGCCCCGTCGCGCACGGCGGTCACGCGGTAGCCGTGCCGCGTCAGGAACTGGGCGGTCAGCGTGCGGATGTCGCGGTCGTCGTCGACGACCAGCAGGTGCGGCGTGCGGTCCATGGTGTCCCCGTGGGCGATCCCGTGGGCGTCCTCGTGCGGCCGCGGCGGTGCGGTCCGGCCCATCATCGGCCGGCTCGCCCGGTCGGTTAAGCGGAAATGTGTTACGCCGCGTTACGGCCGCCGCGGCTGTTACACACTGTTACCAAAGACCGTCCCGCCGGACATCAACCGGCAAACCAACGGTCGCAGGATCAGGGTCATCGGGAGCGCCGGACGACGGCAGACCCGACCGGAATACGGACGACCCACACTTCAGACGATCACCAGGGAGTTCCCACGATGAAACGCATCGCCCTCACCGCCGCCGCACTCGGCATCGGCCTGGCCGTCGCCCTGCCGTTCGCCGCCGACGCCCGGCCCGGCGGCATGCACCACGGCTGGGGCCCCGGCGGCTTCGGCGGTCCCGAGCGGATGTGCGAGAACCAGCAGGCCCGCACCGCCGGCATGCTGGCCTTCGCCAAGGAGAAGCTTGCCATCACCCAGCAGCAGGAAGCGGCCTGGACCCGCTTCGCCGAAACCGTGCGCACCAGCCAGCAGCCGGTGGCCGAGGCGTGCGCCCGGCTGAAGGACCAGCCCCGGCCGACCACCCTGCCGGAACGCGCCGAGCGCATGCAGACCATGATGTCCGCCCGCGCCGCCCAGTTCGAGGCGGTCGTCCCGGCGCTGAAGGAGATGTACGGCCAGCTCACGCCCGAGCAGCAGACCATCGCCAACGAGATGATGAACCGCGGCCGCCCCGGCGGCCCCGGCGCCGGTCCGGGCGGCCCCGGCCAGGGTCCGGGTCAGGGCCAGGGTCCGGGTCAGGGCCAGGGTCCGGGTTCCGGCCCCGGCCGTCAGGGCGGCTGACGGTCCGCGCCGCAAGGGCCGCTCCCGGAAGGGGGCGGCCTTCGCGATTCCGGCGCCGCCCCCGGAAGGGGGCGGCTTTTGCGATTCCGGCGCCTACTCCGCCCCCGGCACGCCCTTGCTGGTGGAATACTCGAAGTGCAGGGCCTCGCCGGGGTGGATCAGCGGGTGGATGGCGTGCGCCGCCTGGGCGGCCTCGGCAAAGCCGCAGAGGATCAGCTTCAGCTTGCCCGGATAGGCCGCGATGTCGCCGATGGCGAAGACGCCGGGCACGCTGGTGGCCGCGGTCGCCGGCTCCACCGCGATGTGGTTGCGCTCCAGGTTCAGCCCCCATTGGGCGATGGGGCCGAGGTTCATGGACAGGCCGAAGAAGGCCAGCATGGCGTCGGCCGGCAGGGCCTTCTCCTCGCCGTCCAGGGTGGCGACGCGCACCGCCGTCAGCAGGCCGTCGGCACCTTCCAGGCCGGAGAGCTGGTAGGGCACCACCATCTCCACCCGCCCGTCGCGCGCCAGCGCCTCCATGCGCGCCACGCTCTCCGGTGCCGCGCGGAACTTGGCCCGGCGGTGCACCACATAGACCTTCTCCGCGATGTCGGCCAGCGACAGGGTCCAGTCCACCGCGGAATCGCCGCCGCCGGCGATCACCACCCGCTTGCCGGCGAAGTCCTGGCGGCGGCGCACCATGTAGAAGACCGACTTGCCCTCGAACGACTCCAGCCCGTCCAGCGGCGGCCGGTTGGGCCCGAAAGCGCCGGCCCCGGCGGCGATGATCACCGCGCCCGCGTCGATGCGGGTGCCGATGCTCGTCTCCAGCAGCCAGCGCCCCTCGTCCGTGCGGGTCAGCGTCTCCACCTGCTGGCCCAGGTGGTAGGTGGGCGCGAAGGGGGCGGCCTGGGCGGCCAGCCGGTCGATCAGGTCGGCGGCGTCGATGGAGGGGTGGCCGGGGATGTCGTAGATCGGCTTTTCCGGATAGAGCGCCGCGCACTGGCCACCCACCATGTCGAGCGCGTCGATGACATGGCAGCTCATCTTCAGCATGCCGCATTCGAAGACGGCGAAGAGGCCGGTCGGGCCGGCACCGATGACGGCGACGTCGGTGCGGTGGGGGGCTGCGGACATGGGAACTCCGGAATGGGCGGCGGGTGGATCAATGGCGCCTTACATGTCCGGTTTCGCGCAAGGGATCAACCCCGCTCGGTGCGGGGGCGGGTGCGTGCGGGCTCCGTCATCGCGCGATGATCCCGTGCGCGATCCGGCCGAGCCGCGTCTCCACGTCGCGGGCGCCTTCATCGGTATCCAGCAGGTCGAGCGGGCGCTTGCCTCCGAGCGCTGCGGTGGGGCGGTGCAACCATGCGCCGGCCTTGGGGGCTGCCCCGAAGGTGTCCTGCGCCAGTGCCATGATGCGCGCGGCCCGCAGCCGACGGTCCGACGGCTCGGGCGTCATCGAGTTGATTCCACCACCGGAGCACCGCCGACCACTGCAATGGTTCGTGCCGGATCGATCACGCCATGCCTCCCCCGGATGGACCGGGCAATTGTCCATGGAGTATCGGCGTTCGGCCGGGTCCGGGCAAGACGCCGGATGCGTCGGCGGAGGCCACCCCGGGGCGAAGGGGGGTGTGACATCGGGTCCGACCTGCGTATACCCCGATTGATTTATGCCGAATGAGAGACAATTATCGGGAAAACGGCGCCACCCCGCTGCGGCGGTTCGGTGGTGCCGGTCGAACTCCGGCCGGGACACCGCCATGAAGGAATGCCGCTGCCTCGTCTTCACCGAACAGGAGGTGGCCCGCGCGGTGCTGGATCGCCGGCGCAAGCGGCGCGAGGAGCTGCCGACGGGCACGGTGCAGGGCGTCACCTACGACGCCACCGACGGCGTGCGCACGACCATCGCCGTGATCGACGATTACGGCGTCGGGACGCCCATGGTGCTGGGGGAAGGGGAAGTGGCGGCGGCGCTGGTGGCCTATTGCATGGACCGCAGGATCCCGCTGCCCGTCGACGGGGACAAGACGCTGCACCTGATCGGCGGCGCGCTGTCGCTGATGATCACCATCAACTTCAACAAGCCGCCGCGCCTGGTGGAAGGGCACCCCGCCCCGCGGCGCGCCGCCGCGGGACGCCGGATGCCGCTGCCGGCCGCCTGAGCCCGGGTCAGCGCTCCACGAACGCCTTCTCGATGACGAAGTGGCCGGGCTCGCCGTGATTGCCCATGACGAAGCCGCGCTCCTCCAGCAGCGCCGTGGAGTCCGCCAGCATGTCGGGGCTGCCGCAGATCATCACCCGGTCGTTCTCCCGGTCCAGCGGTGGCAGGCCGATGTCGGTGAACAGGGTGCCGCTGCGGATCAGGTCGGTGATGCGGCCCTGATGCTCGAACGCTTCGCGCGTCACCGTGGGATAATAGACCAGCTTCTCGCGCACCGCCTCGCCGAAGAACTCGTTCGCCGGCAGCACCTCGGTGATGACCCGGCGGTAGGCCAGTTCGGCCACCGTGCGGCAGGTGTGGGTCAGCACCACCCGCTCATAGCGCTCGTACACCTCGGGGTCCTTGATGACGCTGAGGAACGGGGCCAGCCCGGTGCCGGTGGACAGCAGATACAGGGTGCGCCCCGGCAGAAGGTTGTCCACCAGCAGGGTGCCGGTCGCCTTGCGGTTGACCAGCAGCGTGTCCCCTTCCTTCAGGTGCTGCAAGCGCGAGGTCAGCGGGCCGTTGGGCACCTTGATGGAGAAGAACTCCAGCGTGTCCTCGTAGTTCGCGCTGGCCATGGAATAGGCGCGCAGCAGCGGCTTGCCCTCGACCTCCAGCCCGATCATCGTGAACTGCCCGTTCAGGAAGCGGAAGGACGGGTCGCGCGTGGTGACGAAGCTGAACAGCGTATCCGTCCAGTGGTGGACGCGCAGGACTCGTTCCCGGAGGATGTTGCTCATGGCTCCTTGTCACCTTCGTTCGATCGCTTCATGCGGGGCGGCACCCCATCGATAAACCACAACAACAACGCAAGGCCAGAGAAAAATACCCACGTTGTCAGTGTGTGATTCTATCAGATAGACATGAACTAACTGTTGTATTTCCCCGTCTCAGCGGCCCTCGCCGGCCGGCGGGGCGAACAGATAGGGCGTCAGGCCGCGCAGATTCTCGTCCACGATCAAGCGGTTGTTGAGCGGCGGGAAGGCCCGCTGCGAGCAGTCGAGACGCGGGCACAGGCGGCAATTCACACCGATGGGCGTCGCCGCCTCGGTGTTGTCCAGGTCGACGCCGTCGGCATAGGTGATCTGCGCGGCGTGCGCGACCTCGCAGCCCAGCGCCATGGCGAACTGCTGCGGCGGGCTGCTGTAGCCGCCGCTGGCCTTCACCACCGTGCGGGCCAGCGAGAAATAGGTGGTGCCGTCCGGCATCCTGGCAAGCTGGGTGTGGATCTTGCCGGGCGTGCGGAACGCCTCGTAGACGATCCAGCGCGGGCAGGCGCCGCCGAAGCGGGCGAAGTGGAAGCCGGCGCCGCTGAAGCGCTTGGACACGTTGCCGGCGGCGTCGACGCGGATCAGGAAAAACGGCACGCCGCGCGCCCCCGGCCGTTGCAGCGTGGTCAGCCGGTGGCACACCTGTTCGAACGAGGCGTCGAAGCGGCGGCGCAGGATGTCGATGTCGTAGCGCACCTGGCGCGCCGATTCCAGGAACCGGTCGTAGGGCATCAGCACCGCGCCGGCGAAATAGTTGCACAGGCCGATGCGGGCCAGCCGTCGCGCCTCGTCCCCCGACAGGGCGGCGGCGTCGACGATCCGGTTCAGCAGGTCGCGGTGGCGCAGCAGCGCCAACTGGCAGGCGAGCTGGAAGGCGCGCCCCGACGGCGCCAGCATCTCCGACAGCAGGATGCGCCGGCCGTGCCGGTCGAAGCGCCGCACGGCGTAGCCCATGACGTCCGCCGGCATCAGGCGCACGCGCACGGCGTGCTGGGTCTGCAGCAGGTCGGCCAGGCCGCGGTAGATGTCGTTGCGGTCCAGCGCGCCGTCCTTCCACAGCGCCTCGGCCGCCGCCTCCAGCTCCGGGAAGTGGTTGTGGTGGGTGTGGAAGAGGTCGCGCACCTCCTCCAGCGGGAAGGTGGCGTTCTGCACCAGGTGCAGCTTTTCGCGGTCGGCCACCCGCTCCGACAGGGCTTCCAGGTCGGCGCGCGAGTCCCGGTAGGCCTGGTACAGCGTCACCACCGCCTGGCCCAGCGTCGGGGCCACCGCGGCCAGCTCCCGGAAGTCCTGGTTCTTGATGTCGGAGGCGTTGAACAGCGGGTCGGCGAACACCTCGCGCAGGCCGGCGACCAGGCGGCTCTCCTCGTCCTCGGCGAAGGACTGGATGTCGACGCCGAAGGCGTTGCCCAGCTTCAGCAGCAGCGGCACCGTCACGGGGCGCTGGTTGTGCTCGATCAGGTTCAGATAGCTGGCGGAGATGCCGAGCTGCTCCGCCATCTGGGCCTGGGTCAGCCCCTGTTCGCGGCGCAGGCGCCGCACCTTGGGGCCCAGCATCGCCTTCTTGTCCATGATCCGCCCGGCGTGCGTCCGGCAACCCCCGGACTTTACAAGGTTTACGGATTTACAGAAATCCCTGACCGAGAGTTTACAAACTTACCACTTTACAAACAAGCACTTATTGCAGCCGCGGGGAATCCGTCATAACTGTGAACCCGGTGCTGCGGTGCACATGCCGCCACGAGAAAAAGACCCAGCCGGGTGGGGGAGGACGCGCTCCACCCGGACGCCCAGTCGGACAAAGAGGATACCCATCATGGCTCCGATCGACGACACGACCAAGGCCGCCATCCACGCCAAGCGCTGGGAAGGCATCAAGCGCGATTACACCGATGCGGACGTCAAGCGCCTGAGCGGATCGGTCAGGATCGAGTACACCCTCGCCGAGATGGGTGCGAAGCGCCTGTGGGAGCTGCTGCACACCGAGCCCTACGTGCACACCCTGGGCGCGCTGACCGGCAACCAGGCGATGCAGGCGGTGAAGGCCGGCCTGAAGGCCATCTACCTGTCGGGCTGGCAGGTCGCCGGCGACGCCAACCTGGCCGGTCAGATGTACCCGGACCAGAGCCTGTACCCGGCCAACTCGGTGCCGGCGATCGTCGAGCGCATCAACAACACCTTCAAGCGCGCCGACGAGATCGACACCGCCGAGGGCAAGAGCGACACCTACTGGTTCGCCCCGATCATCGCCGACGCCGAGGCCGGATTCGGCGGCCCGCTGAACGCCTTCGAGCTGATGAAGGCCATGATCAAGGCCGGCGCCTCGGGCGTCCACTTCGAGGACCAGCTCGCGTCCGAGAAGAAGTGCGGCCATCTCGGCGGCAAGGTGCTGCTGCCCACCAAGCAGTTCATCCGCACCCTGAACGCCGCCCGTCTGGCGGCCGACACCTGCGGCACCTCCACCGTGCTGTTCGCCCGCACCGACGCGGAGAGCGCGCAGCTCATCACCTCCGACATCGACGAGCGTGACCACCCGTTCATCGATTTCGAGGAAGGCCGCACGCCGGAGGGCTTCTACCGCCTGAAGAAGGGTGTGGGCGTCGAGCACTGCATCGCCCGCGGCCTGGCCTACGCGCCCTACGCCGACGCGCTGTGGTGGGAGACCTCCAAGCCGAACCTGGAGGAGGCCCGCCGCTTCGCCGAGGCCATCCACAAGGAGTTCCCCGGCAAGCTGCTCGCCTACAACTGCTCGCCCTCCTTCAACTGGAAGGCCAACCTGGACGAGGCGACCATCGCCAAGTTCCAGGCCGAGCTGGGCGCCATGGGCTACAAGTACCAGTTCGTCACGCTGGCGGGCTTCCACTCGCTGAACTATTCGGCCTTCATGCTGGCCAAGGGCTACGCGGAGCGCGGCATGGCCGCCTACTCGGAGCTTCAGCAGGCCGAGTTCGAGGCCGAGCGCCTCGGCTACACCGCCACCAAGCACCAGCGCGAGGTGGGCACCGGCTACTTCGACGCCGTGTCGATGGCCGTCTCGGGCGGCATGTCCTCGACCACCGCGTACAAGGACTCCACCGAGGCCGATCAGTTCCATTGATCGGACGTGCGGTTTCCGTGAGGCTGACGTTTTGACTGGCGCGGCCGGAGGGGCACCTCCGGCCGCCTTTTTTCGTGCGCCTCCCCCGCTTGGGGGCATGCCGGCCGGCCGTTGCGCCCCCACATGGTTGGTCAACCATGCTTTCCGTGAAGGGAGGAGCGACGTGACCACCCGACGCAAGGCGGCCCTCATCTCCGACATCAACCCGATGGGCACCGACGGGTTCGAGTTCGTCGAGTACGCGGCCCCCGATCCCGCGCAACTGGAGACGCTGTTCGACACCATGGGCTTCCGCCCCGTGGCGCGGCACCGCCGCAAGCGGGTCACCCTGTGGCGCCAGGGCGGCGTGAACTTCATCGTCAACGCCGAGCCGGAGAGCTTCGCCCGCTCCTTCGCCCGCGTGCACGGGCCGGGGATCTGCGCCATCGCCTTCCGCGTCGCCGACGCCGCCCACGCCTACGAGCGGGCGCAGGCGCTGGGGGCGAAGGGCGTGCCGGGGACCGCCGGCCCCATGGAGCTGAACATCCCCGCCATCCAGGGCATCGGCGGCAGCCTGATCTATCTGGTCGACCGCTACGGCGACCGTTCCATCTACGACGTGGATTTCGAGTTCGAGGAGGCCGAGCCGGAGACCCCCGACGGCGTCGGGCTGTTCGAGATCGACCACCTCACCCACAACGTTCACCGCGGCCGCATGGAGGAGTGGGCGGACTTCTACACCCGGCTGTTCAATTTCCGGCAGATCCGCTACTTCGACATTGAGGGCAAGCTGACGGGCATCAAGTCCAAGGCGATGACCAGCCCCTGCGGCAAGATCCGCATCCCCATCAACGAATCGGCCGGCCACGGCGGCAAGGACCAGATCGAGGAGTATCTGGAAGCCTACCACGGCGAGGGCATCCAGCACGTGGCGCTGGGCACCCGCGACGCCTACGCCACGGTGGAGGCCATGCGGGCGCGCGGCAACGCCTTCATGCCGCCGCCGCCCGACGCCTATTACGAGATGCTGGCCGAACGCCTGCCGGGCCACGGCGAGGACGTGGCCCGCCTGAAGCGCGACGGGCTGCTGGTCGACGGCGCGCCGGGCGGCGGGCTGCTGCTGCAGATCTTCACCAAAACGGTGATCGGCCCGATCTTCTTCGAGGTGATCCAGCGCAAGGGCGACGAGGGCTTCGGCGAAGGCAACTTCCGGGCCCTGTTCGAGAGCATCGAGCGCGACCAGGTCGCGCGCGGCGTGCTGAAGGACGCCGGCTAAGCTGCGCCCCGCGCGCAGCCGCCATGCGCGCGGGATTGCTGGCAGGGCCAGCGGTTTGCGGTAGCGTGCCCCCGTCGTGAGCTGAACCGGGCGGGGGCACATGGGGCGGGAGACGCGCAACGTCGTGCTGTTGGCGGTGTGCATGGCGCTGGGGATGAGCGCCACGGCGCTGATCTTCACCGCCGCCGCCGTGGTCGGCACCATCATCGCCCCCGACCGCGGGCTCGCCACCCTGCCCATCGCGGTGATGTTCATCGGGCTGATGGCGACGACCCTGCCGGCGGCGTGGCTGGTGCGCCGGCTGGGGCGGCGCACCGCCTTCGTGTCGGGGGCGCTGGCCGGCATGGCCGGCGGGGCCATCGCCTTCCTGGCGGTGCTGTGGGGCTGGTTCACGCTGTTCTGCGCGGGCATGCTGCTGCTCGGCGTCTCCGCCGCCTTCACCCAGCAGTACCGATTCGCCGCGGCGGAGATGGCGGCGCCCGCCCGGCGGGCCCGCGCCATATCGTGGGTGACCGCCGGCGGGCTGCTGTCCGCCTTCCTGGGGCCGGGGGTCGCCGTCTGGACCTCGGACCTGTTCCTGCCGGCCCGGTTCGCCGGCACCTTCGCCGTTCTGGTGCCGTTGCAGGCGGCCGTGCTGGTGCTGCTGGCCTTCGTCGACCTGCCGCCCCGCACCGTCCCGGGGGCGGAGGGACCGGCACGGCCGCTGCGCCGCATCGCCGCCCAGCCCCTGTTCCTGGCCGCCGTGTCCGGCGGCGTGTTCGGCTATGTCGGCATGAACCTGGTGATGACGCCGACGCCGCTGGCGGTGATGGACTGCGGCTACGCCTTCGGCGACGCCGCCTTCATCCTGCAATGGCACATCGTCGGCATGTACCTGCCGGCCTTCTTCACGGGATCGCTGATCGCGCGCTTCGGCGCAATCCGGGTGATGCTGGCGGGGGCCGGCCTCTACGTCGCCTGCGGCGTCCTCAACGTCGCCGGCACCGACCTGATGCTGTCGTTCTGGCCGTCGCTGGTGGCGCTGGGGGTGGGGTGGGCGTTCCTGTTCGTCGGCGGCACGGCGCTGCTGACCGAGACCTACACCCCGGCGGAGCGGGCGCGGGTGCAGGGGATGAACGATTTCGTCGTGTTCACCGGCGTGGCGCTCAGCGCCCTGACGTCGGGTGGCGTCTACGCCGGGCTCGGCTGGGCCGCCAACAACCTTCTGTTGATCGCGCTGGCCCTCTCGGCCACGCTGATCCTGCTGTGGGCCATGCGGGCGGGCACCCCCGCCGCCGCCCCGGCGTGAACCGAACCGACGCAGCAAGGGAGAAGGGACGAGCCATGGCCGAACTGGAGGGCAAGGTCGCCATCGTGACCGGGGCGTCGCGCGGCATCGGGCTGGCTGCGGCGGCGGCGCTGGCCGGGGCCGGGGCGAGCGTGGCCGGGCTGGCGCGCGGGGCGGCGGAAGCCGACGCGCTGCGCCGCTGCCTGGCGGCGGCGGGCCGGCCGCACCGGCTGATCGCCTGCGACGTGTCCGACCGGGCGGCGGTGGAGGCGGCGGTGCGCGACGTCACCGACACGTTCGGCGGCATCGACATCCTGGTCAACAACGCCGGCGTCATCGACCCCATCGGCCGACTCGGCGACACCGATCCGGAGGCGTGGGCCCGCAACGTCGACGTCAACCTGACCGGCCCCTACCGGATGGTGCGCGCCGCCCTGCCGGCCCTGCTGGAGCGGCGCGGCACGGTGATCGCCATCAGCTCCGGCGCCGCCCACCGCGCCATCGAGGGCTGGTCGGCCTATTGCAGCGCCAAGGCCGGGCTGGCCATGCTGACGCAGGCCCTGGCGCTGGAGTACGGCGGCGAGGGGCTGCGGGTCTTCGGCTTCCAGCCCGGCGTGGTCGACACGCAGATGCAGGTGGCCATCCGCGCGTCCGGCATCAACGAGGTGAGCCGCCTGCGGCGCGAGGATCTGGCGAAGCCCGACGACCCCGCCCGCGCCATCGTCTATCTCTGCACGGCCGCCGCCGACGACCTGCGGGGGCAGGAACTGACCATCCGCGACCCGGCCCTGCGCACCCGCGTCGGCCTCGGCTGACGCCGCACCGCGCCGCCGGGGCTTGTCGCGGGCGCTTGACCCATAGGGCCAATGGACCGACCCTGAGTGGGTCGCAAGGGCAGCGGTGCCCGCCGATATCGCCGAGATGAAGGACATGCTCAAGGCGATGTCCCCCCTCCTGGTCGCGTCGAACGCCCGGGGGGAGGAGCAGTCCAGGCGGATCGACGATCTCAGCCGCATGGTGGCCTCGCTGATTCCGAGCAAAATCGCCGCGGTTGGATGACCCCCGCGGAATTCAGGCAGGCCCGGCGCAAGCCGGGCCTTTCGGCGCAGGGTCTTGCCGGCGCGGTCGGTGTCGCTGACGGGCGCACCGTGCGCCGCCGGGAATCGGGAGAGCGCGTATCCCCGGGCCCGTGCCCGTGCTCTTCGGCATCCGCCTCGATCCCCGTTGCCCCCGGTGGGTCAGGCCGACGGGGAAAGCGCTGGGAAAGCAACGGCGCCTGCGTATACTGCGCCGATGTCACGCATGCTGTTCCTACGCGACATAGACGGCGACGTCCGGCTGCGCTGCCTCTCGTGCGGGCACGAGGGGGTGCAGACGCGCGCCGCCTTGCTGCGCAGGTTCGGCCCCGGCTATCCCGTGCTGTCGCTGGCGCCGCACTTCCGCTGCTCGCGCTGCCGGTCGCGCGACGTCGAAAGCCGCCCCATCGTGGCCCCGCCCCCCGTCCCGCCGGTGCCGGACGGGGATGACGCGGACGCCGGCGCGCTGGCGGCCATCGCCGCCCTGCGCAGCTTTGCCGCCGCCGTGCGCGGCGATGTCGGCCCGGAGACGGACCGCGCGGCGATGGACCGCGGGGAGACGGCCGGCGCGGAGATGATCCGGGCGGACGAGGAGGCGGAACCCCGGGGACGTGCATCCACCGGCGGCTGGACCGCCGACGCCCTGCTGAACGACCTGCTGGACAGCATCGCCGAGGAGGACGCCGAGCCCGAGCCGGAACGGGATGCGGACCCGGAACCCGAGCCGGAACCGGTACCCGCCCCCGAGCCGGAGCCGGCGGACGAGTCCGGCGACGAGGCGGACCCGCTGGAGAACGCCCTGGCGGCCCTGCGCGCGCTCGGCGCCGACACCGGCCCCGGCGACGTGGACGAAGCCCCCCCGGCGATGCCGGAGGAGCCGGACACCCCCGAGGCGTTCTTCCGCGGCCTCGGCCGGTTCGACGCCGGCGCGCCGGTGGAGGATGAGGACGAGGTGGACGGGGATGACGATCCCCTCGACGAAACCATCGCCGCGCTGCGGGCCCTCGCCGGCCCGGCCGATGCCGGTTCCGATGCCGAAGAGGTGCGGGACGAGGACGACGAGGAGGAGGAGTTCTCCGACGAGGAGATCCTGAGCTTCGCCATCCGCGACCCCGAGGCGGAACCCGCGGCGGAGACCGGCGATGACGGGGACGACGACGTCCTGGACCTGGTCGACGTTGTGCCGGAGCCCGAGCCGGAGCCCGATGAGACGCCTGAGCCCGGCCCCGCGCCGCCGGCCGACGTGTTCGAGGAGACGCTGGCCGCCCTGCGCGGCCTGGTCGGCGTCGACGCTCCGCCCGCCCGCCCGGCCCCGCCGGAGCCCGAACCGGAGCCGGAGCCCGAAGCGGCGCCCGAACCGGAACCGGAGTCCGAATCCGAGCCGGAGCCCGGGGACGAGCCCGAAGACGCCGCGCCGGCCCCGGTCGTGCCGGTGGCGGCGCCGTCGCGTCCCCAGCCGATGTCGATGGAAGCCAGCCTCGCGGCCCTGCGCGAGATGGTGGAAAAGGCGGCCGCCGAGGAGGAGCCGCCGGCGCGGCCCAAGCGGCCGCACAAGGCGAAGCCGGCGCCCCATCCGCCCGAACGCCCCTTCAGCGAGACCCTCGCCGCGCTGCGCGGGATGCTCGATCTCGACAAGGACGGCAACGACCGGGACGGCAACGACCGGGGCGGGGGACCGCGGCGGTGAGGCCCTCCCCCGCAGCGGGAGAGGGCCGGACCGTCAGATCGACTGTTCGACCCACTGCTTGAGGGCGCCCTGGGGCAGCGCGCCGATCTTGGTGGCGGCGACGTTGCCGTCCTTGAACAGCATCAGGGTGGGGATGCCGCGCACGCCGTACTTGTTGGGGGTGGCGGGGTTGTCGTCGATGTTGAGCTTGGCGATCGTCACCTTGCCCTCGAACTCCGCCGCGAGGTTGTCCAGCGCGGGGGCGATCATTTTGCAGGGACCGCACCACTCCGCCCAGAAGTCGACGAGGACCGGGCCGGGCGCGTTCAACACGTCCTGCTCGAAGCTGTCGTCGGTGACCTTGATGGGGTTGCTCATGGGACCTCTTCGTGGGTTCAGGGCCCGTCGCCGGCGTGTCGGACCGGCGACCCCTCCCTGACGTGAAAGCGAAGGAAAAACTTATGGCGTTCTTTGCGCGCCGGTCAAGCCACCCGCGAGCAGGTCAGCCGGCAGTTCCATCAGGAAGGGCCCGTCGGTCCACACGAGAACGCAGCGCACGGGCCGACCGGGGAAGACCGACGCCAGCGCCTCCCGGTAGGCGGCCATCTGGCGCACATAGATCGCCGGCACCCCCGCGGGGTCGCGCGGCGGCGGGCGGTTGGTCTTGTAATCGGCGATCCACACGGCATCGCCGGTGACCGCCAGCCGGTCGATCCGGCCCGACAGGGCGCGGCCGGCGACCACGCCGACCACCGGCACCTCGGCCCGGCTGCCGGGGGCGAACAGGTGGGCGAAGGCGGGGTCGGCCAGCACCGCCAGCGTCTCCGCGGCGATGGCCGCCTGCTGCTCCGCCGTCAGCGTGTGCGCCGGCCGGGCCAGGTAGCGGCGGCAGGCCGGGGCGCGGGCGTCGGGCGGCAAGTCGGGCAGGGTCTGGAGCAGGCGGTGCACCAGCACGCCGCGGCGCATGTGCAGCCCGTCGTCCCCCCCGTCCAGCGGCGAGCGCACCGCCGGCTCCACCCCGTCGGGGCGGGAGGGGGCCAGGGGGCGCGACGGTTCCGGCTCCTGCGGGGCGGCGACGGTGACCCACGGGGGCGGGGCGTGCCCGCCGTCCTGCGCCGCGCCGGCGGTGCCGTCGTCGCGCGGCGGCGCCACCTGCGGGTCGGCCAGGCGCCAGCCCGGCCCGCTCCACCCGTCGGGGCACAGGGCGGTGAAATCGAAGTCGCAGGGGACGGCGACCTCGCGCAGCGCCTCCTCCACCAGCCGGTACCAGCTTCCCTCGGCGGGGTCGCGCTTGCCCTGCCAGCCGCACACGTACAGCCGATCCTCGGCGCGCGTCAGGGCGACGTACAGCAGGCGGCGGTACTCCTGGTCGCGGCGGCGGTGGGCGCGCCCGCGCACCTCGGCGCACAGGGCGTTCTCCTGGCCGCGGCGCGGCGCGTACAGCGGCACCGGGCAGGATTCGTCGGGCCACAGGATCGACGGCCCGCGGGTCGGTGTGCCGCAGGTGTCGGGCAGGAAGACGATGGGGGCCTGCAACCCCTTGGAACCGTGGACGGTCATGATCCGCACGTGGCCGCCGCCCTGCTCCAGCTCGCGCTTGATCTCCGCCTCGCTGGCCGCCAGCCAGGCGAGGAAGCGTTGGAGCGACGGCGCCTCGGTGCGCTCGTACGCCAGGCACACCGCCAGGAACTCGTCCAGCGGGTCGCGGGCGTCGGGCCCCAGGCGGCGCAGGATCGCCCGCCGGCCCGATCCGCCGTCGGCCGGGCAGGGGGCGCTGAGGACGCCGGCGAACAGCTCGTACGGCGGGACGAAGTCGGTGCGCGCCAGCAGGTCGCCCAGATAGCGCCGGGCCGGCCGGAAGGCCGCATCCTCCTCCGCCCGGCGCACCAGGGCCGCCCACAGGGTGCCGCGCCGGCGGTGGGCCAGGGCGAACAGCTCCTCCTCCGTCAGGCCGATCAGGGGGCCCTTCAGCACGGTGGCCAGCGTCAGGTCGTCCTCCGGCAGCAGCAGGAAGTCGGCCAGGGCCATCAGGTCCATCACGGCGAGCTGTTCGGTCAGCACCATGCGGTCGACGCCGGCCACGGGAACGTTGCGCTCCTTCAGCGCCCGCACCAGTTCGCCGACGAAGGCGGTGCGCCGGCGCACCAGCACCATGACGTCGCCGGGCTGCACCGGCCGGCCGCGGGCGGGCAGGGTCTCGCCGCGCTCCAGCCAGCCGCGCACCGTGTCGGCGATCACCGCCGCCAGCCGGGACGAGGGCGAATCGGCGGATTCGCGCGCCACCGGCGGTGCCCAGGCCGGCGGGTCCGGGCGTTCCTCGGGCTTCACCGGCGGCCACAGCTCCACCAGGCCGGCCTGGCCGCGTCGGAAGGCGCGGTGGCGGATGACCGGATGCGCGTCGGACACCACGCCGTCGCGGGCGTCGGGCAAGGCGAACACGGCGTCCACCGCCTGCAGCACCGCCGCGGTGGAGCGGAAGGAGATGTCCAGGTCCACCGGCGCCCACTGCCGCTCCGCCGCCTCCACCCGCTCGCGGAAATGGCGGTGCATGCGGGCGAACTCCGCGGGGTCGGCGCGCTGGAAGCTGAAGATCGACTGCTTCTCGTCGCCCACGGCGAAGACGGTGCGCACGGTGCCGTTGGCGTCGCGCGCGCCCAGGCCCGTGAAGAAGTCCTCGGCGATGGCGGCGACCGCCTGCCACTGCTCCGGGTTGGTGTCCTGCGCCTCGTCGATCAGGATGTGGTCCAGGCCGCCGTCCAGCTTGAACAGCACCCACGGCACCGCCGGCCGCTCCGGCGTGCCGCGCAGCAGCGTGTTGGCGCAGAGGATCAGGTCGTCGTAGTCGAGCAGGGCGCGCGCCCGCTTGCGCGCCGCGTAGGTCTGCACCAGCGCGTCGGCCAGCGTCAGCAGCGCGGCGGTCGAGGCGGCGACGCCCGCCGCCTTCACGCGCTCCATCAGCACCACCAGGCGCGCCGCCTCCTCCTCCAGCGCCCGCAGGGCGCCGGGGAAGGAGGTCGCCGGCTTTTTGGTCAGCAGCGTCCTGCGCGGCTCGCCCTCGGTGGTGAGGTAGAGGCGCACGTACGCGTGGAAGGCGTCGACCCGGCTCTCCGCCGCGTCCAGCCATTGCTGGATGCCGATGCCGCGCTCCCGGTCGGTGGCGCTGCCCGAGGCCAGGGCGGCGCAGGCTTCGCGCAGGGTCGGCACATCGAAGGCGCCGTCGTGGCAAGCCTCGGCCAGGATCGTCGCCTCGTTCGCCCCCGGCGGCACGCCCAGCATCCGGTGCACCTCGGCGATGGTGCCGTCCGGCCCGCCGTGGGCGCGGAACAGCCGCTCCAGCCGGCCGCGCTCGGCGGCCAGCTCGGCCATGATGCCGGCGAAGTCCTCGGCGTTGAGGTCGGCGGTGAGGCGGGAGAGGGCGATGCCCAGCGGCGTGTCCGGCGCCCGGCGCGCCTCCAGCAGCATGGCGTCGCGCGCCTCGTTCAGCAGCGCCGCGGCGGTGCGGTCGTCCATCACCTCGAAATGGGGGGCCAGTTGCGCCTCCAGCGGGAAGCGGCGCAGCAGCGACTGGCAGAAGGCGTGGATCGTCTGGATCTTCATGCCGCCGGGGCAGTCGACGACGCGGGCGAACAGCCGCCGGGCGGCGGTCAGCGTGTCGCGCGACGGCCGCTCGCCGCACAGGTCGTACAGGCGGTCCTCCAGCGCGGCGTCGGGCAGCGTCGCCCACAGGCCCAGCGTGCGGTTGACGCGGATGGCCATCTCCGCCGCCGCCGCCTTGGTGAAGGTCAGGCACAGGATGCGCGCCGGCGGCGTGCCGGCCAGCATCAGGCGCAGCACGCGGTCGGTCAGCACCTTGGTCTTGCCCGACCCGGCCGAGGCGCTGACCCACACCGAGGCCAGCGGGTCCGAGGCGCGGCGCTGCGCCACGTTGGGGTCGAGGGGCAGTTCGATCTGCGCCGGGAGGGTCACGCCGTTCACGTCGCTCATTCCCCGTCCCCCGCGGCACCCGCCGACCATTCCCGGACCCGCGCCAGGTGCGCGTAATCGGTGTAGCGCGGCGCCATGTCCGGCCGCGGGCGGGAGCGGTAGGGGGTGGCCGGGTCGTCGAAGGCGCGGATCAGCGCCTCCAGCCCGCCGCGCGCCGCCGCCGCCATCTCCGCCACGTCACCCCGGACCGGCCGCGCCTCCCCCGCGGGGTCGCCGCCGGACAGGCGCCAGAAGGCGATCTCCGCCACCGCCCCGGCGGCCACGCCGGCAAAGCCGCCGGCGGCGGCGATGGCGGCCTCCAGCGGCAACTGCGGCGCGAAGCCCAGCGCGATCTCCCGCGCCGACGGCGGGGTGCCGGTCTTGTAGTCGATGATGACCAGGCCGCCGTCCGGCCCCACCCCGCCGGTCCGGTCGATGCGGTCGGCCTTGGCGGTCAGCACGAAGGGGCCGGCCGGCCCGGCCAGTTCCAGCCGGCCGGACACCTCGGTCGCCAGGGGTTTGACGGTCAGGCGCCGCTCGCGCTCCAGCGCCACGAACCAGGCGGCGACCCGCTCGAACCGCGGCCACCAGAAGGCCCGGACGTCGGGCTGGGTGTCCAGCAGCGCCCCGAACGAGTCGCGCCCGCAGGCCAGCAGCCGCTGCACCGCGTCCGGCGGCAGCGGGCCGGGGTGGGCGCGCACGAAGGCGTCGAGGGCGGTGTGGATGAACTGCCCGCGCTCCGCCGCACCGGGATCGGCGGCGATGGGCTCCAGCTTGTGCAGCCTGAGGATGTGCCGGGCGTAGATGGCGTAGGGGTCGCGCATCCACGTTTCCACCTGCGTGACCGACAGTTTGCGCGGCCGTACGTCGACGGGCGGGCGCGGCTCCGGCGGGGCGACGGGGCGCACCGCGTCGGGCTCGTCCAGGGTGCGGGCGTAGGCCAGCCAGCGCCGCCCCTCGCCCTCGATGCGGTCCTCCAGGCCCAGCGCCTTCAGCACCGTCTCCAGCCGCAGCAGCCAGCGCGACGGCACGGTGGGCGTGCCGTCCACACGCTCGGCCCGCGTCAGCACCACGGCGGGGGCGCCGCACGCCTGGGCGAAGTCGTGGGCCGACAGGCCGATCATGCGCTCCGGGCCGGGCAGGCCGAAGTCGCGGCGCATGGGGCGCGACATCCAGGGGTCGGCGGCGGGGTCGGGCGGCCAGGTCCCTTCGTTGAGTCCGCCGAGGATCATCAGGTCGTAGTGCTGCAGCCGCGCCTCCAGCGGCCCCAGGATGGCCAGGCGCGGGTGCAGGCCGAAGCGCGGGCGCACCGCCCGGCCGTCCATCAGCGCCTCCAGCAGGGCCGGGTAGTCGGTGCCGGGCACCGCGGGGAAGTCCGCGGCGGCGCGGCGCAGCTCGTCGACGAAGGCGGCGGCCGCCTCGCCGTCGTCATGGCGCCACAGCCGGTCGGCGCCCGCCTCGCCGGCGCCGGCGGCCAGGTCCTCGGCGAAGCGGACATGGGCGTCGATCAGCCCCTTCAGCGGCGTCGTGCCGGCCAGGGCCGCCGCGAAGGGCGCGGCGCGGCGCTCCAGATCCTCCACCCACTCCGTCAGGATGGCGCGCTGCTGCGGGTGCTCGAACCGGTCGTCGTCGGCGGCGCGCAGGGCCGCGGCGATGCCGGCGAAGCCATCGCCGGGGCGGGGCCCGCGCAGCAGCGTGCGCTCCAGCGCCCGGGCGGCGTGGCGGAAGTCCGACGGGTCGCGGCCGCCGGCGGCCAGCGGGTGCTTGGCCAGGGCCAGCAGGGCCAGCGGGTGGGCGCGGCTGGCCGCCACCTCGGCGCACAGGCGCAGGTAGGTGCCGGCCGCCGTGTCGGCCAGCGGCCGGCCGGCCGAGTCGTTCACCTCCACGCCCCAGCGCCGCAGGGCCATGGCGACGCGGCGCGCCAGGTTGCGGTCGGGGGTGACCAGGGCGGCGGTGCGCTCCGGCGTTTCCAGGGCGTGGCGCATCAGCAGGGCGATGGCCGCCGCCTCCTCCTCCGGCCCGGCGGCGTCGATGCGGGTCAGCCCGTCCGTCGCCTCCGGTCCCACCCCGTCCAGCTCCCGCCAGCCCTCGGTGGTGGCGGCCGGGCGCATGGCCTCGGCGATCAGGCGGGCGCGCGGCGCGCGGCCGTCGCGGGCGTCCGTCCACGGCCGCACCGAGTCGCGGGCGACCCCCAGCCGGTCGAGCAGGCGGGCCAGCCCGTGCTGGGGATGGGCCTCGTCGTCCTTTACAGCCTCCCACGTGGTGTCGTCGCAGTCCCGGTCGAGGCCGGGAAGGACGACCGCGCCGTCGGGCAGCCCGGCCACCGCGGCCAGCAGGTCGGCGGTGGCGGGGATGGAGCCGGTGGTGCCCGCGGCGATGACCGGGCCGGCGGGCGGCCGCTCGGTCCACAGGCGGGCCTGCGCCTCCAGCACCCGGTTGCGCCGGTCGGCCGGGTCGACGCTGCCGCGGCCTTCGAGGATGGCCGGCCAGTGGGCGGTGACGATCTCCAGGAACTTCAGGGTGACCTGCCAGTGCTCGGCGTAATCCTCCGGCACCAGGCGGGTGAGGCCGTCGAAGCTCAGCCGCTCCGTCCACACCTGGTCGATGAACCGGCCGAGGTCGCCGGCCAGGCGCACCGCCTGCGCCGTGGTGGCGGACACACCCTCGGCCTTCAGGATCAGGCGGGCCAGCAGCAACTGGCGCTCGGCACCCGCCACCGGTTCCGGCAGCTCCAGCGCCGCCGGTCCCGGCAGCTCCTCCGCCCCCAGCACCAGCGCCTCGGCGTCGAGGTCGCCCAGCGGCATCATCCGCGGCAGCAGGGTGGGCTGCCCGCCGGAACGGCGCAGGAAAGCCTCCCGCAGGGCCCGGCAGGCGCGCCGGGTGGGCAGCAGGACGGTGACCCCGGCCAGGGCCAGCGGCTCGTCCCCCGTGCGCGCGGCGATGCCCTCCGCCAGCGCGTCCACGAAGGGCACGCCGGGCGCGATGGTGTGGATGCGGCCGGCGGCACCGGCGGGAGGGCGGTCACTCATGGGGCGGGCCGCGGCCATCGCGGGTTCACGGCCAGATCCAGCGGACGCCGCCGGCGTCCAGCAGCTCCTCGGCCTCGCGCAGGGCGTCGGGGGTGCCGATGTGGAACCAGGCGCCGTCGTGGGCCAGACCCCACAGGCGGCCGGCCTCGCGCGACCGGTCCCAGACCCGGTTGGTGGAGAAGGCGCCGTCCGGCCCGTCGGCGAACAGCTCCGGCCGGATGATCTGCACGCCGGCGTAGACGAAGGGCGCGATCTCCGATTCGCCGCGGCGTTCCAGCCGGCCCAGCGGGTCCATGTGGAAGTCGCCGCGCCCGTCGTAGCCCACCGCCCGGGTGGTCGCCATCAGCAGCAGCAGGGCGTCCATGCGCCCGGGGTCCCAGTGGGCGGCCATGCGCTTCAGGGCCGGCGTCGGGCCGTCCAGCCACAGGATGTCGGCGTTGACCGTCAGGATCGGCGCGCCACCCAGGTGCGGCAGCGCCTTGCGGATGCCGCCGCCGGTTTCCAGCGGCGTGTCCTCCATGGACAGCACGGTGGCCGGCAGCTCGGCGCGCTGCGCCAGGTGCGCCGCGATCATCTCGCGCTTGTAATGGGCGTTGACCACCGCCGTCTCCACCCCCGCCGCCGCCAGCCGGTCCAGCGCGTGGTCCAGCAGGGCGCGCCCGCCGACCGGGATCAGGGGCTTCGGCCGGTGCAGGGTCAGCGGGCGCATGCGCAGGCCCAGGCCCGCGGCCAGCACCATCGCCACCTTGGGCATGAACGGTGCGTCGGTCATTGTGTCGGCTCCGGAATGACGAAGTCCGCGCGCAGGTGCGGCGGCAGGTGGCGGTCGAACCAGTCGGCCACCGGGGCAAGCGCGGGCTGGCGCAGCCGGCGGTCCAGCAGGCGGCGGACGCGCGGCAGGTGGGCAAGGTAGGCGGGTTTGCCCTGCCCGGCCAGCCGCACGAAGATGGCCAGGACGCGGGCATGGCGCACCGCGCCGAGAACGGCGCACGAGCGGCGGAACGCGGCCGGGTCGCACTCCGGCCGGGCGGACAGGTAGCGGGCGATCATCCGCTCCGCCCGGTCGTCGGGAACGTCGCGCCGGGCGTCCTCCAGCAGCGACACCAGGTCGTAGGCCACCGGCCCCACCCCGGCGTTCTGGAAGTCGAGCAGCCCGGCCGCCCGCACCCCCGGCCGGTCGAGGCGCATCAGGTTGTCGGTGTGGTAGTCGCGCAGCAGCAGCGAGACCGGCCCGGCGCAGGCCGCCGGCAACACCGCCCGCCAAGCCGCCTCAAGGTCCCGGCGCGCCGTTTGCGACAGGGGGCACCCGACGGCGGCGGGGTAGACGTCGGCGAACAGCATGACCTGGTCCAGGAACAGGCCGGCGTCGTAGACGGGCAGGGCGAGGCCGGCGGCGTGCTCCGGCCGGAAACGGCCGTGCAACTCCGCCAGCACGTCGGTGGCCAGCGCGTACAGGGCCTCCGCGTCCTCGTCCCCCGCCCCGGCCAGGCGGGAGAAGGTGTCGTCGCCGAAATCCTCCAGCAGCGCCAGGCCGGTGGCCGTGTCGGCGACGAGCACCCGCGGCACCGAGAAGCCCAGCCGGTCGAGCAGGCCGCCGATGGCGATGAAGGGCACCAGATCTCCGGCCGGGTCGGGCGTGGCGACCAGGATGCGCGTCGTTCCGCCGGCGTCGCTCACCCGTTCATAGCGCCGCGCCGAGGCGTCGCCGGCCAGGGGCCGGCGCGCGGCGGTCCCGAGTCCGTGGCGCTCCAGGAACGACGCCGGGTCGGCGGCCGGGCCGGTCACGCCGGATCTCCCGCGGCCAGCCGCGCGGCGGCGGCGCCGAATCCGGCCAGTTCGGCCCGCCGGCTGCCGGGGGCGGGGCCGGCGGACAGGGTCAGCTCCAGCCGGTCGGCGGGCAGCAGCGGCCCCAGCCGGTCCGGCCATTCCACCAGCGCCACGCCGCCGGCCGCCTCGTCCCAGCCCAGCTCCTCCACCTCGTCGGGGCCGGAAAGGCGGTAGAGGTCGAAGTGCCACACCGCCAGGGCCGGCGTGTCGTAGACCTGCACCAGCGTGAAGGTGGGGGAGGGCACCTCGGCGTCCGCGTCGTCCAGCAGGGCGCGGATCATCGCCCGGGCGAAGGCGGTCTTGCCGGCCCCGAGGTCGCCGCGCAGCGCCAGCACGTCGCCCGGGCGCAGGCGGGGGGCGAGTCGCCGCGCGAGCGCCGCGGTGGCGGCCTCGTCGGGCAGGTCGAGGGTGTGGCGGACGGTGTCCGTGGGCGTGGTCGGCATGGTCGGCGATATTGTGCGAAGCGGCACGGGGGCCGCAAGGCCGTGTTGCACGCGGCCCCGGGACATCGCGGGGCGGCGTGCCACGGTTTCACCCCAATTGGGTGCTAGGGCCGCGCCCGTCCCGATGTACAGTGGGCCCCATGCGAATCCTTTCCCTGATCCTCGTGCTGGCCCTGGCCGGCCTCGCCCACCTCGCCGCCTGGTCCCTTCCCAACCGGCCGGTGCCCCTCGACCCGCTGCCGTCCGCCACGCTGAAGAGCGTGTCCTACGCCCCGTTCCGCGACGGACAGAGCCCGCTGACCGGCGAACTGGCGACGCCCGCGCAGATCGACGAGGATCTGGAGGTGCTGTCGCGCCAGGTCTCGGGCATCCGCACCTACACGTCGCTGGAGGGGTTGCAGGTGGTGCCGGAACTGGCGCGCCGGCACGGCCTTCAGGTCACCATGGGGGCGTGGCTGTCCAGCCGCACGGACAAGAACGAGGAGGAGATCGCCTCCCTCATCGAGCTGGCCAACCGCTACCCCGACGTCATCACCCGCGTCATCGTCGGCAATGAGGTGTTGCTGCGCGGCGAACTGACGCCGGAGCGGCTGTCCGGCTACATCCGCCGCGTCCGCGCCGCCATTGCCCAGCCCGTGTCCTACGCCGACGTCTGGGAATGGTGGCTGAAGTACCCGCAGATGGCCGACGAGGTGGACTACCTGACCATCCACCTGCTTCCCTACTGGGAGGACATCCCGGCCGGCGTGGAGAAGGCGGCGGAGCACATCGTATGGTCCTACCGCGCCATCGCCGAGCGCTTTCCCGGCAAGCCCATCCTGGTGGGCGAGACCGGCTGGCCCACCGCCGGGCGCGCCCGCGGGCCCGCCGCCCCGGGGTTGGTCGCCAAGGCGCGCTTCGTCAACCTGTTCGTCCGCCTGGCCGAGCGGGAGGGCTTCGACTACAACGTGATCGAGGCGTTCGACCAGAACTGGAAGCAGAAGCTGGAGGGCACCGTCGGCGGCCACTGGGGCCTCTACACCGTGGACCGCGCGCCGAAGTTCCCGCTGGCCGGCCCGGTGGTGGAGAACCCGCGCTGGCCGCTGCACGCCGGCATCGCCCTGGCCGCCGGCTTCGGCCTGATGGCCGTGCTGGCGGCGGCCGGTCCGCCGCTGTCGCTGCCGGCCTTCGCCGCGCTGGCGGTGCTGACGCAAGGCGTCGCCGGCGGCATGGTGCACGCCGCCGCCGTGGCCCTGCACTGGAACTATTACCCGCAGGACGTGGCGCTCGGTGCCGCGATGCTGGTGCTGTCCGGCGCGCTGGCGGCGGCTCTGCTGGCGGCGGCGCGGCGTCTGGTCGGCGGCGGCACGGCCGCGGGGGCGCTGGCCGGGCTCGGCCGCGGCACCGCCGCGCTGCTCGCCCTGGTGGCGGTGGTGTGGAGCCTGCTGATCGTCTTCGACGGCCGCTACCGCGACTTCCCCGCCGCCGACTACCCGGTGCCGGTGTTCGGCCTGCTGGCGCTGGGCCTGATCGGCATGGCGGTGCGGCCGGCCGGCACCGGCCGGGCCGCCGCCTTCGCCGCCGCGACCGGCTTCCGCGACCCGCGCACCGCCGCCGCCGGCTCCGGCCGGCTGGACGCCTGGCTGGCCCGCGGCCTCATCCTGGCGGCGGTGCTGATCGTGCTGGCGGAGGGGCTGCTGCCGGTGGACGCCCCCCTGCGGGGCTGGCTGCGCGGCACCGGCGCCGCCCCGCTCAGCGCCATCGACTGGACCGCTCCCAACCGGGAGGCGCTGACCTGGGCGCTCCTCCAGGGGCTGCTGGCGGTGCCCTTTGCCGTGCGCGCCCGCCTGGCCCGCCGCGCCCGCGGCGCCGAGGCCCCGCCCGACGCGGCGGCGGCCGCGGCCCGATAGGTCCGAAGCCCGGGTGGCGTTTGAACGCGGCGGTCAGAATGGTCCTGACCGCGCGTATGAGGCCCGCCCCTACGCCACTCCGTCCAGGGTGAACGGACGGTCGTGGGTGAGGGAGGGGACCATGCGCCGCGCCTCGGCCACCCGGTCGAGGTCGAGGTCGGCGGTCACGACGCCCACCGCCTCGCCGGCATCGGCCAGCACCTCGCCCCACGGGCTGATGATCAGGGAATGGCCGAAGGTCCGCCGGCCCTGGTCGTGGGCGCCCACCTGGGCGGGGGCGATCACGAAGCAGCCGGTTTCGATGGCGCGGGCGCGCAGCAGAACGTGCCAGTGGGCGCGCCCGGTCGGCACGGTGAACGCCGCCGGCACCGTCAGGATCGACGCCCCCGCCTTGGCCAGCGCCCGGTACAGGTGGGGAAACCGCACGTCGTAGCAGATGCTGAGCCCGATGCCGCCCCACGGCGACGGCGCCACCACCGCCCGGTCCCCCGGCCGGAAGGTCGAGGATTCGCGGTAGCTCTCGCCGCTCTCCAGGTCCACGTCGAACATGTGGATCTTGTCGTAGGTGGCGACCACGGCGCCGGCGTCGTCGAACAGGTAGCTGCGGTTGGCCACCCGCTCCCCGTCGTCGAGCAGGATGCCCAGCGACCCGGCGAGCAGCCACGCCCCGGTCTCGCGCGCGAGATCGGCGAAGAAGGGGATGCCGGGGTGATCCGCCTCCGGCCGCACGCGCTCCAGCACGGCGGCGCGGCCCTGCACGATCATCGAGACGTTCTCGGGCGTGGCGATGAACGTGGCGCCGCCGTCGCGGGCGCGGCGGATCAGATCGCCGGCGGCCTCCAGGTTGGGACCGATTTCGGTCCCGGCGGAGACCTGGACGCAGGCCGCCCTCAGCACCCCCGCCACCTCACCCGATCCCCAGCATGGGGTCCAGCTTGCCGGCGCGGTCCATCGCGTGGATGTCGTCGCAGCCGCCGACCGGCGTGCCGTCGATGAAGATCTGCGGCACCGTGCTGCGCCCCTCGGCCCGCTCGATCATCTCGTCGCGCCGGCCGGGATGCATGTAGAGGTCGATCTCCTCGTACGTCACCCCTTTGGAATCGAGCAGCCGCTTGGCGCGCATGCAGTAGGGGCAGAAGGGGGTGGTGTACATGACGACGTCGGCCATGGGGGCTGCTCTCCTTGGAAACCGGGGGAACTATATGACGCAAACCCGCGACCGCGCCAGACGTCACCCCTTGATGACGCGGGCCAGGGTCAGCACCTCCACCCGCGCCGCGCCGGCGCGCAGCAGGACGCGCGCGCATTCCGACAGGGTCGCCCCGGTGGTCAGCACGTCGTCCACCAGCACCACCGTGCGCCCGGCAACCCGGTCGGCGCGGCCGGGCCGCAGGGCGAAGGCGCCGGCGACGTTGCGCTGCCGGCCTGTGCGGTCCAGCCCGCCCTGGCTGCGGGTGCGGCGCCGGCGCACCAGCAGGTCGGGCGCCGCGGCCACCCCCGACAGGCGCGCCACCGCCAGGGCCAGCAGGGCCGACTGGTTGTAGCGGCGGGCGAACAGGCGCCAGCGGTGCAGCGGCACCGGCACCAGCAGGTCGGCCCCGGCCAGGACGTCCGCCCCGGCCCGCGCCATCCAGGCGCCGAACGGCCCGGCGGCGTGGGTGCGGTCGCCGTGCTTGAATCCCAGAACCAGCGGCCGGCTGGCGTCGTCATAGACCAGCACCGAGCGGGCGCGGGCGAACAGCGGGGGGTCGGCGATGCAGGCGCCGCACAGGGTCTCGCCGGGCACCGCGTACTCGAACGGCAGGCCGCAGCAGGCGCACAGAGGGGCTGCGATGAAGGTCAGCCCCGCCCAGCACGACGGGCACAGCCCTCCCTGGCGGTCGACGCCGGTGCCGCACGACAGGCAGCGCGGCGGCAGCAGCGCGTCCAGCGCCGCACCCGCCAGCCGCCTCAGCTCCGCCGCCGCCCCCATCTCGCGCCCGGTCCGTCAGTTGAGGTTGGCGATGCGGTCGAAGATCAGCATGGTGTAGTCGTGCAGCGCGATGTAGATCGCCGGCGCCGTCACGAACAGCACGGCGATGATCGAGAAAATCTTGAGCTGCTGCTGCAGGTTCGGGTCCTGGATGTGGGTCACCGCCTGGAACAGCGTCACCACCAGGCCGATGGCCGTGCTGACCACCAGGGCGGGCATGGAGATCTTGATGATGACGATCAGGGCCTCGTAAGAGGCGGCGATGGCCTCGGGCACACCCATGCCAGCAACTCCCGGATGACGACGGGGGCAGTGTAGCACGAACCCCCCGCCGGCGCGCGGCCGCGCCGCGCGGTCGCCGGGATGTCACCGGCGGCGATCAATACAAAGCACTGTTCTGTCGGGTTTCACGGCCGGAAACCAATGGAATGGATCTTTTTCCGGCCGTATCAGCGGCGGGGAACCGACCGCAACCGTGCCAGCTCCTCCGTCACCAGCTCGGGCGGCAGGGCGTAGAAGTCGAATCGCTCATAGACCGGCGCCAGCAGGGCGTGCACCAGCTCCGGCAACCGGTCGGCGATCGCCCCGGCGGGGCAGGAGACGGCGTGCGACGCCTCGCCGGTCCGGCAGCGGTGGATGCCGGGGACGTCGCGGTAGGGGTTGGCCCAGGACTTCAGCTCGCGGCCGGCCAGGCCGGCGCAGCGCACCCGCAACCGCACCTCCGCCCCGGCCGGCGCCCCCAGCGCCTCCGCCAGGTGGTGGGCATGCAGCAGCGCCTCGCCGGCCCGCCACACCGGCAGCGTCAGATCGAAGACGGCTGCCGGGGGCAGCACGTCCGTCGAGTCCTCCCGGTAGCCGCGGCGCAGGTACAGGCGGGCGTCGCGGGTGGCGCACCAGAAATCGTTGTGGGCGGCGTCCCGGTCATCCCGCTCCGTGTCGCGGCCGAGCCAGCATTCGATCCCGTCCTCCACCGGGTAGGGAGCGATGGCGCCGCGGGTGGGAACCCAAAAAGGCGGCCAGCCGGTGTGCCCGCGGTCGGCCCGGCGCAGGGCGTCGAGCAGCGCCCGGGCGGAACCGGCGGAGGCGCCGGCGATGGCATAGTCGACGGCGTAATGGCCGTGCGGCATCCGGATGGGCGAGTCGGCCGGCAGACCGCCCGTCAGCTCCTGCCAGCGCCGTTCGGCGGCGGTGGCGAAGGCGTCCTGCGGGTCGGCGTCCGTGCGCGCCGCGACCAGCCCGACGATGTCGAGGATGGCGAACGCCTTGGCAAGCGACAGGGTGGTTTCCTTGCGGTCGAACGCGATCACCGTGGGCACGCTGACGCCGGCCAGGGCCGCGTGCTCCTTCTGCGTCAGCCGTTCGGCGCGGCGGCGGCGCAACGCCTCGTCCACCAGGGCCGGCCAGTCGAGGGGCGGGATCACGGCCCCGGAAGTCGCGCGCATGCGGCCCTCACGATGTCGGCGTAGCGGTGGACGAAGCCGTCCGGCGATTCGGGACCGCAGGACCGAACTCAAGAATACCTGATCAATCGGTTCTGAACGAGTCGCCAGTTAAATCATAGCTTCGTTATCTCACCGAACCGGGCGCGTTGCACCATAACGGTAAGATATAATTGAGCAAGCCGGGGCGCCGCGCCGGCGGCCGTTGTGGCGGCGCGCAGACAGGGTATAGTCCCGGTCATGAGCGACTCCATGACCGTCTTCGACCGCACGCTCGTGCGCCGCCGCCGCGACCGTGCCGCCCCCGGCTTCGCCGGCCATGCCTTCCTGTTCGACGAGATCGCCGACCGACTCGCCGACCGGCTGGAGGACGTGACCCGCAGCTTCCCGCTGGCCCTGGACCTGGGGGCGCGCCACGGGGCTATGCGCCGGGCGCTGGCCGGGCGCAAGGGGATCGGCACGCTGGTGGCCTGCGACCTGTCGGAGCCTTTCGCGCGCCGCGCCGGCGCCCCCGCCGTCGTCGCCGACGAAGAGTTCCTGCCCTTCGCGGCGCAGAGCTTCGACCTCGTGGTGTCCAACCTGGCGCTGCACTGGGTCAACGACCTGCCCGGCGCGCTGATCCAGATCCGCCGGGCGCTGAAGCCGGACGGCTTCCTGTGCGCGGCCATGCTGGGCGGCGAGACGCTGAACGAGTTGCGGCGGTGCCTGTACGAGGCGGAGCAGACGGTGTCCGGCGGCGTCAGCCCGCGCGTCTCGCCCTTCGCCGAGGTGCGCGACGCCGGCGGACTGTTGCAGCGCGCCGGCTTCGCCCTGCCGGTGGTCGACAGCGACACGCTGACCGTCACCTATTCCGACGCGCTGGCGTTGATGCGCGATCTGCGCGGCATGGGGGAAACCAACGCCGTGCTGGCACGGCGCCGGGTGCCGGCGCGGCGCGACCTGATCCTGGAAGTTGCCCGCCTCTACGCCGAGCGCTACGCCGAACCCGATGGCCGCGTCCCCGCGACGTTCCAGGTGCTCTATCTGGCGGGCTGGGCGCCGCACGAGAGTCAGCAGCAGCCCCTGAAACCCGGCAGCGCCACCCACCGTCTGGGCGACGCCCTGAAGGGTGGCTGCGGCTGAGCGGTCAGACGCTGAGCGATCAGACCAGGCTCCAGGCCATCCAGCCGAGCACGCCGGCGTTGACGGCCATGATCAGGGGGGCGGCGTGGGCGACGGCGGTGCGCCAGGTGCGCGCCGCGAACTGGCCGGCAAGCCCCACCATCAGCAGGCTGGGCAGGGTGCCCAGGGCGAAGGCGGCCATGCCCGCGGCGCCGGTCAGGGCGCTGCCGCTGGCCGCCGCCGCGGCTACGGCGCCGTAGAGCAGGCCGCAGGGGATGAAGCCCAGCGCCAGACCCAGCCCATAGCCGCGCCACCCCGTGGGGTTGCCGAACAGCGGCCGGGCCAACCGCGCCACCGCGTCGCTCCAGCGGTTGTGCCAGGGCAGGTCGATCCGGGGCAGCAGGGCGACGACGCCGCGCAGGGCGTAGGCCAGGAAGAACAGGGCGGCGAAAGCCAGCAGCGCCACCGAAAACCATTTCAGCCCCGGCAGGGCGGCGACGTGGCCGGCCACCGCGGCGGCGGCGGCGCCGATGCCGGCGTAGGTGGTGGCGCGGCCGAGATGGTAGGGCAGCACCGCCGCCCCGGCCAGCCGATGGAACTCGCTCATCCGCGAGGCCGGCACCTGCTCCAGCCGGGCGCCGACCTGGGCCAGGACGAAGGGGCCGCACATGCCGACGCAATGGGTGGCCCCGCCGACCAGGCCGGCGGTCAGCAGCGCCAGCAGCAGCCCGCCGTCGCGGTCCACCACGACGGCGCAGTGGTTGAGCGCGGATTCGAGCAGGGTGAGCACGGACGGGGCGTCCACGGGTCAGGCCTCCGGGTGGGAACACCCGGAAGATGGCGCCCCGGACGCCCTCTGCCCATGACGTGCGTCAATCCCCCGCGGCCTGGGGCACCTCGTGCACCTCGACCGGGCGCGCGGCGTGGCGGGCCAGGATCTCCTTGGCCTTGCCCTCAAGGGACCCGTTGCTCAGGTTCACCCACAGCAGGATGCCGCCCTTGTCCAGGTGCTGGCGCAGCGGCTCGTTGCGCTTGTCTCCCAGCCACTGGGACAGGGCCGAGCCCACGGCACCGCCGCCCACCCCGGCCGCCGCCGCGGCCATGGCCGCCGCCACCGCCGTGCCGCCGGTGGCGACGACGGCGCCGGTGGCGATGATGGCCCCCACATAGGCGGGAAAGCCGATGGCCACGCCCTGGGCGTTGCCCAGCTCCTCCGGCGCCACATAGGATTGGCGCGGCACGTCGGGATCGTGCTTGGCCTCGTCCACCGTGCGCGGCACGTGGCCGAGCTGGCTCTCGATGGTCTGGTCGTTGGCCATCAGGCTGAGGTCGGAGCGCTCGAAGCCGGCGAGCGAAAGCTCGTCGACCGCACGCTGCAACGCCTCGGCGCTATCGAAGATTCCCACGGCCTCGCGGACCACACCGCGGGTGGTCCGGTTCACATCGCTCTGGTACGTCATTCCCGCCTCCGTTGTCCTTTCGGGAAACGGCGGCGACGGCGGGGTGGTTCCCCGGCGATGGCCGGTCAGCGCGTGGACGTCGGGGGCGGCAGCAGGCCGCGCGGCTCCGGCTGCGATGCCGTGAACCACCACAGGCCCAGCCCGATCAGCAGGGCCTTGGCGGCGAGAAACAGGGCCACGTGGCGGGCGAGCGGGTTGCGAAGCATGGCGGCCGTCTGGTCAGGATGGGGCGATGCGGCTACTATGCGCGCTCCATCCCGGCACCGTCCATCCGGCGCAGTGCCATCGCGGGCGAACGGCATACACCGAGGGGGAAACGACGTGAAACGATGGATTCTGGCCAGCCTCCTGGCGATCGGCCTGAGCGGGCCGGCGCTGGCGGAGATCTCGCTGTTCTCCGGGCCCAACCTGCTGAACGCCACCGCGTCCGGCGACCTGAAGGCGGTGCGCCAGCTCCTGGTGCGCGGCGAGAACCCCAACATCACCGATTTCGAGGGCAAGACCCCCCTGATCGTCGCCGTGCTGGCTGAACGCGCCGACATCGCGCGCGCCCTGCTGGAAGGCCGCGCCGCCGTCGACCGCGCCGACCGGGTCGGCAACACCGCCCTTCACTGGGCGGCCGAGCAGGGCAACGTGGATCTGATCGACCTGCTGGCCGGCGGCGGCGCCCGCATCGACGCCGAGAACCGCCAGGGCATGACGCCGCTGATGGCGGCGGCGCGGCGCGGCAACGTCGACGCGGTGGACCGGCTGCTGAAGCTGGGTGCCGGTGTTGACAAGGCCGACTTCACCGGGCGCACCGCCCTGACCTGGGCGGAGGAGGGGCGCAACGGCCGCGTCCTGTCCGCCCTGCGCAAGGCCGGCGCGCGCTGACGCCGGCCGCCATGGGATTCGACGTCGGCGTGTCCGGGGCCGGGCCGGGGCCGCTGTTCCTGCTGCTGATCGCGCTGGTGATCGACGCCGCCATCGGCGACAGGCTGGCCCGGCTGCTGCCCGATCCCGCCGGCCTGGCGGCGCGCCTGTGCGCCGTGCTCGACCGCCGCCTCAACCGGCCGCAGCGCGGTGCCGCGGTGCGGCTGGTGCGCGGCGCCCTGGTGGTCGGCGTGCTGATGCTCGCCGCCGTCCTCGCCGGGCTGGCCGTGGGGTGGGTGGGCACCGCCGCCCCCGGCGGGTGGCTGGTGGAACTGGTGGCGCTTCTGGCCGTCCTGCGCGGCGGGGCCGCCCGGGCGCGGGTGCAGGCGGTGCGGCGGGCTCTGGAGGGGCCGGGGCTGGAGGCGGCGCGCGGCGCCCTGACCGGCCTGACGCGGCGCCCCCTGCACGGGCTCGACGGCCACGCCGTCGCCCGCGCGGCCATGGAGCACCTGGCCAAGGCGTTCGACCGCAAGGTGGTTGCGCCGGCCTTCTGGTACGCGCTGCTGGGGGTTCCGGGATTGCTGGCCTGGGCGGTGGTGGACGGCGCCGATCAGGCGCTGGGCCGTCCCGGCGTCCGGCTGGAGCGGTTCGGCCTGACCGCGGCGCGCATGGACGACGCGCTGAACGCCCTGCCGGCGCGCCTCACCGGTCTGCTGCTGGCGCTGGCGGCGCCCTTCGCGGCCACCGCCAGCCCCCGCGGCGCCTTGCGCGCCCTGACGCGTGACACGCGCAAGCACGCCTCCTTCAACATGGGCTGGCCGATCGCCGCCATGGCCGGCGCCCTGGGGATCTCGCTGGTCGGCCCCTACCGCGACGGCGGCGTCACCGTCAACGAGCCGTGGCTGGGCGGCGGGCGCGCCCGCGCCCTGCCGGCCGACGTGGGGCGGGCCCTGACGCTGACCGGAGTGGCCGGCCTGCTGCTGGCCCTGCTGGTGGGGCTGCTGATGGCCGGCGTGGCGGCGCTGTAGACGCCCCGCGCCTCATACCGTCGGCATCTGAATGATGCCGACGGTATGACCCTATCGATCAATGCAACGCATTGATCTGTCGGGTTTCACGGCCGGAAACCAATGGAACGGATCTTTTTCCGGCCGTATCACTTCACCACCATCTGCTCGATGCGCACGGCGCGCACCACGTCGCGGCCGGTTTCGCGGCGCACGGCGCGGGAGACGGAGTCCTTCACCCTCTCGGCCGAGCCGGGACCGATCAGCCCTTCCATGTCCAGGTCGCGGATGTCGTCGTAGAGGCGGTCGCCGATGCGCTCCACCGCCCCGGTGACGAACCCCGGATCGGTGCGCGGCGCCAGTTCCAGCGACACTTTGAGGTCGAGGGAGCGGTGGCCGCTCAACGCGAACTCCCAGGCGGGCAGCGAGGCCGTGGGCGGTTTCGGCCCCATGCGGGCGACCACCTGGCGGTGCTCGACGAACCGGTTCACCGCGATCACCCCGCCATAGCCCAGCAGCGACAGCGTCGTCAGCACGCCGACGATGGCGATCGTCAGGCGCAGCGGCCCGTGGTCCTTGTGTCCGGCGGCAGCCATGGCGGTCATCCCGGTGATGGATGCTCCCCCATCCTACCGGCGAACGCCGGGTGCGGCGAGTCTTGCGGGGAGGGGCGAACCGGGCCATCGGGAGAATGGACAGGAGAGCCGAGGGAGGCCGGTACTTGTGAGTTGTGGCTCCGCTGCCGGCAACTCCGGCACGGATTGCACGGATTTCGGCACGGATGACACGGATTGATCGTCTCACCGCCACCGGCGCCGGCACCATTCGTGTGGCAATCGCCTGTTCAGTGCCCAGATACGGAAGGCGTCGACAACGATACCCTCCGCAGGCCATGACCGACACCACGATGACCGACAGCGGCCGGCCGCACCCGCTGCATCCGCTGCGCCTCGCCTGGATCGCGCGCACCCTCTGGCACCGGGTGGCGCGGCCGCTGACCATGGGGGTGCGGGCCATCGTCACGGAACCGCCGGAGGCGCCGGGCGGGGTGCCCCGGGTGCTGCTGATCCGCCACAGCTACGTCGGCGGCTGGCATCTGCCCGGCGGCGGTGTCGGCAAGGGGGAGACGCTGGTGACGGCGATGCGCCGCGAGGTGCGCGAGGAGGTGGGGCTGGAGGTGGAGTGCGCGCCGCAGCCGCTCGGCCTCTACGCCCGCTTCCGCCACGGGGCCAGCGACCACGTCGCCGTCTTCCTGGCCGAGCGGTGGAGCGGGACCCCGCGCGCCGACGGGATGGAGATCGTCGAAGCGGCCTTCTTTCCCCTGGACGCGCTGCCCCGCGACACCTCGCCGGCCACCCGGCGGCGTCTGGCGGAATTCCGCGACGGCACCCCGCCGGCGGAGCATTGGTGAGGGGGAATCGGAAACAACCGGTCGCGACGGTTGACAGATCGCGTCCGGCCCGGCTGAGATGTCGTCATGCCGTGCACCCTCGCCAAGATCGTCCGCTACCCCGTCAAGGGATTGAGCGCACAGGACCTGCCCGAAACCGTGCTGGAGCCGGGGCACCCCCTGCCCGGCGACCGCCGCTACGCCCTGCTGCACGGGCCGGCGTCGCTCGACATGGACCACGAAGGGTGGCGGCCGAAGTCCGACTTCCTGACGCTGATGCGCCACGAGAAGCTGGCCGCCCTCGACACCGAGTTCGACGAGGCGACCCAGACCCTGGTGGTGTTCCGTGGCGGCAAGCCGGTGGCCCGCGGCCGACTGGACCAGCCGACCGGTCGCATGCTGCTGGAACAGTTCTTCGCCGCCTACATGGCGGGAGCGTCCCCCGGCGCGCCGAAACTGGTGGAGGCCAAAGGCAGCGCCTTCACCGACGCGGAAGAGCCGCTGGTGTCGCTGCTCAACCTCGCCAGTGCCCGTGACCTGGAAAGGGTGACCAAGCAGCCGGTGCATCCCGGCCGCTTCCGGGCCAACCTGTGGCTGGACGGGCTGGAACCCTGGGAGATGCGCCACTGGATCGGGCGCTCGCTGACCATCGGCGCGGCGCGGCTGGAGGTGCGCAGCACCATCCCGCGCTGCGCGGCAACCGAGGTCAACCCCGACACCGGGGCGCGCGACATGGGCGTGCTGCAAGCCTTGCAGCGCGGCTACGGCCACGTCCAGTGCGGTGTCTATGCCCGGGTGGTGGAAGGCGGCCGGGTCGCGCCGGGCGACCCGGTGACCCTGCTGTAACGCGCTTACGCGTTGACCTGGGCGCGCTCGTCGGCGGACTCGGACGTCTCGTCGCCGTCCTGGTCGTCGTCGCCCCGCGCGTCGGCGCCCGGCCGGTCATGGCCGTTGCCGTTGTTGTTGCCGCCGGCGCGGTTGTCGCGCTGCCGATTCTCGGCTTCCTGGATCTGGTTGATGATGCGGAAGTAATGTTCCGCATGCTGAAGGTAGTTTTCCGCCATGATGCGGTCGCCGGACGAAGCCGCGTCGCGGGCCAGCGCCTGATACTTCTCGTGGACCTGCCACGCATTGCCGCGGATTCGCACATCCGGGCCGTTGCTGTCGAAGGTCTGGTGGCGCAACGGAACGTTCTGCCGGCGGGCACCGCCGCCACCGCCTCCGCCACCGCCGCCGCCGCCACCACTGCCGCCACGGCCGCGCGAACGCCTGTTGTTCGGTCCTTGTCTCATTCGGCTCTTGAGGCCCCATCTTCGAGAATCGCAATCCCCACAACGCCCCGGCGGCTCTCTCGGCCACCGGGCCCGCCGTGGGGACGCCACGGATCGGTTCGCGGGGAGTCATAAATCGACGTCGGGGCCGCATGCGGGCAAGCCGGGCTCAAGCGCGCGCCGGGTGCCTAACGGTTTCGGCTCCCAGAGTATCGTCGATGCGTTGCACCCTACCGGCTCAACGCCGCCAATCCAACTGTTTTCTTACGGACTCCCCCCGAATTACCGGTCGTTTCGCCCCCGGACGCACCGTTCGATCCCGCCGAGGTCACGAAAGATCCCGGTTACGGACAGACCATTGCCGGTCAGCAGTGCCGCCACGTCCGCGGCCTGGCCCGCCCCCACCTCCAGAGCCGCCGTGCCGCCGGGAACCAGCAGCCGGGGAAGCCGGGGGACGATGGCCCGGTAGGCGTCCAGCCCGTCCGGCCCGCCGTCCAGCGCCCGCAAGGGGTCATGGCGGCGCACCTCCGGCTCCAGCCCGGCGATGTCGCCGCCGGGGATGTAGGGCGGGTTGGAGACGACGAGGTCGAAGCGCTCCGCCGTCCCGGTGTCCCAGTCGCCGGTCCGGAAGGACGCCCGGTCCGCCAGCCCGTTGGCGGCGGCATTGGCGGCGGCGGCGGCCACCGCATCGGCGCTGATGTCGATGCCCAGCCCCGTGGCGGCCGGCAGCTCCGCCAGCAGCGCCAGCAGGATGCAGCCCGTGCCGGTGCCCAGGTCGAGAAGGCGCAACGGCGCCGACCGGTCGGTGACGGCGTCCAGGGCCGCTTCCACCACCGTCTCGGTGTCCGGGCGCGGGTCGAGGGTGGCGGGGGTGAGCGCCAGATCGAGCGTCCAGAAGCCGCGGCTGCCGATGATGCGCGACACCGGCTCGCGGCCGGCGCGGCGCTCCACCAGCGCCGCGAAGCGGGTGGCGGCGGCCTCGGGCACCGGATCGTCGGCGCGGGCGAAGAGCTGGTCGCGCGTCAGCCCCAGCGCGTGTTCCGCCAGCAGCCGCGCGTCCATCTCCGGTGTCTCCACCCCGGCGGCCCGCAGCCGCGCCTCGGCGGTGCGGCGCAGGGTGTGCAGCGTGGTCGTCATGATCGGTCCTTTCCGGCGCCTGCGCCGATCGGGTCCTCCTCGGACTCCGGCGGGGCCGGGGGAGGGCTGCCGTTCACGACCGCAATTCGCTGAGCCGCAGCGCCTCGTCCTCGGCGACCAGGGCGTCGACGACCTCGTCCAGGGCTTCGCCCAGCATCACCTTATCGATCTTGTAGAGCGTCAGGTTGATGCGGTGGTCGGTGACGCGGCCCTGGGGGAAGTTGTAGGTGCGGATGCGCTCCGACCGGTCGCCGGAGCCCACCTGGCTCTTGCGGTCGGCGGCGCGGGCGGCATCCCTGGCGGCGCGCTCCATCTCGTAGAGGCGGGCGCGCAGCACCTTCATGGCCTTGGCCTTGTTCTTGTGCTGGCTCTTCTCGTCCTGCTGGCTCACCACGATGCCGGTCGGCAGATGGGTGATGCGCACCGCGCTGTCGGTGGTGTTGACCGACTGGCCGCCGGGGCCGGAGGAGCGGAAGACGTCGATGCGCAGGTCCTTGTCGTCGATGTGGACGTCCACCTCCTCCGCCTCCGGCAGCACGGCGACGGTAGCGGCGGAGGTATGGATGCGCCCCTGCGCCTCGGTGGCGGGAACCCGCTGCACCCGGTGCACGCCCGACTCGAACTTCAGGCGGGCGAAGACGTTGCGCCCGGTGATGTTGGCGATGGCCTCCTTGTAGCCGCCGAGCCCGGTTTCCGACACCTCCATGGTCTCGAAGCGCCATCCGTGCAAACCGGCGTAGCGGCGGTACATCTCGAACAGCTCGGCGGCGAACAGGGCCGCCTCCTCGCCACCGGTGCCGGCCCGCACCTCCAGGATGGCGTTCTTCTCATCCGCCTCGTCGCGCGGCAGCAGAGCCACCTGCACCGTGCGCTCCAGGGCGGGCAGGCGGCCCTCCAGCTCCCGCAGCTCTTCGGCCGCCAGCGCCCGCATCTCCGCGTCGGCGGCGGGATCGGCGGCCATGGCGGCGAGGTCGGCGGTCTCGGCCCGCGCCTTCTTCAGGGCGCCGATGGCCTCGGCGACCGGGGTCAGTTCGGCGTATTCCCTGGACAGGCGGGCGAACTCGCCGGAATCGGCGGTGCCGGCGGACAGCGCGTCGCGCAGTTCGTCGTGGCGGGCCAGAACCCTGTCGAACGTCTCTTCCAGGCTCACGTGCGCTCTTCCTCAGCTTTGGCGTCGGGGCCGTCGCCCTCCGCCCCCTCGTCCAATCGGAACAGCCGGAACAGCAGCCGCTCCGCCGCCACCCGCTCGGGCAGCGCCTCGCCGTCGGTCGCCGCCAGCGCCCGCAGCATCTCCGACGGGCGGTGCAGCAGCCGGTTGACCAGCAGCCGGGTGGCCGCCGCCGCGTCCAGATCGCCGTGCTCGGCCAGCAGGCGCCGCCGCTCCGTCTCGAAATGGGCGCGCAGGGCCGCCACCGCCGGCACCGCCGCCCGCTCCGCGCGGTCGCGGACGAAGGCGCTCACCGCCCCGTCGACGATCGCGCGCGCCGCCTGCAACGCCCCCTGCCGGCCGACCCGCCCCTCCAGGGCCACCCGCTCCAGGTCGGCCAGGTCATAGACGTAGGCGTCGTCCAGCCCGCCCACCGCGGGCTCCACGTCGGCGGGAATGGCGGCATCGACCACGAACACCGGCCGGTAGCGCCGGCGCTTCAGCGCCGCCTCCACCGCCGCCGCCGACAGGATATAGCGCCCCTGACCCGCCGCGGTCACCACGATATCGGCCGACTCCAGGGCCGCGGCGCTGTCGGCCCAGGGGGTGAAGTGGCCGCCCAGGCGCCGCGCCGCCGCCTCGGCCCGCCGGTCGACGGGGGCGGCCACGGTCAGCCGCGCCAGCCCCGCCTCCTTCAGCCCGTCCAGCACCAGCGTGCCCATGTCGCCCAGCCCCAGCAGCAGCGCGGAGCAGCGCTTGAGGTTGCCGTGCAGATCGCGCGCCACCTGCACCGCCGCCGCGACGATGGAGGTGGCGCCCTCGGCGATGGTGGTCTCGCTGCGCACCCGCTTGGCGGCGGCATAGGCCGATTGCAGCAGCGCCTCCAGCTCCGGCCCCGTGGTCCCCGCCGCCACCGCCAGGCGGTGGGCGCCCTTGAGCTGGCCCAGGATGTGCGGCTCGCCGACGATCTGGCTGTCCAGGGACGCCGCCACCTCGAACACGTGGCGCACCGCCGCCTCGCCGGTCAGAGTGAAGAGCTGGCCGGCCAGCGACCCGGCGTCGGCCGCGTCCACGCCCAGGCGCGCGGTCAGCAGGTCGGCGATCGCCAGCGCCGCTTCCAGCGGCCGCGGGTGCACCCCCTGCACCTCCACCCGGTCGCAGGTGCTGAGCCACAGGCCCTGTTCGAAGCCGATCGTCTTGAGGCGGTCCAGAATGCCCGGCACCTCCGCCTCGTCGGTGGCGAGCCGGTCGCGCAGGGAACCCGAACAGGTCCGGTGGCTGGCGCCGATGACGAGGTAGGAGGCGATCACCGATGGCGTTTCCGATGTTGGCCCGGTCCCCCGACGCCGCGGCGGAGCGGCGGGCCGTTACTCCGCCGCTTCCGGCGCGGCGGTTTTGGCGGCTTCGATGGCGGCCGCCTTCGCCTCGACCATGGCGACCAGGTGGTCGACGATGTTGCGGTCCTTCAGGCGGTGGTCCGGCTGGCCGGCGACGTAGATCTGGTGGGTGTTGTTGCCGCCGCCGGTCAGGCCGATGTCGGTCTCGCGCGCCTCGCCGGGGCCGTTGACGACGCAGCCGATCACCGACACGGTCATCGGCGTGGTGATGTGGGCCAGCCGCTGCTCCAGCACCTCCACCGTCCGGATGACGTCGAAATTCTGGCGCGCGCAGCTCGGGCACGAGATCACGGTGACGCCGCGCCGGCGCAGGCCCAGCGACTTCAGCATCTCGTAGCCGACCAGCACCTCCTCCGCCGGCTCGGCCGACAGGGAGACGCGCAGGGTGTCGCCGATGCCGGCCCACAGCAGCATGCCCAGGCCGATGGAGGACTTCACCGTGCCGGCGCGCAGGCCGCCCGCCTCGGTGATGCCGATGTGCAGCGGGTAGTCGCACGCCTCCGCCAAACCCTGGTAGGCGGCCACCGCCAGGAACACGTCGGACGCCTTGACCGAGATCTTGAACTCCCGGAAGTCGTGGTCCTCCAGGATCTTCGCGTGGTTGAGCGCGCTCTCGACCATGGCTTCCGGGCAGGGCTCGCCGTACTTCTCCAGCAGGTCCTGCTCCAGCGATCCGGCGTTGACGCCGATGCGCATGGAGCAGCCGTGGTCCTTGGCCGCCTTCACCACCTCGCGCACCCGGTCGGCCGAGCCGATGTTGCCGGGGTTGATGCGCAGGCAGGCCGCACCGCTCTCCGCCGCCTCGATGGCGCGCTTGTAATGGAAATGGATGTCGGCGACCACCGGCACCTGCACCTGGCGCACGATCTCCTTCAGCGCCAGCGCCGACTCGCGGTCGGGGCAGGAGACGCGCACGATGTCGACGCCGACCCGCTCCATGCTGCGGATCTGCTCCACCGTCGCCCTGACGTCGGTGGTCGGCGTGTTGGTCATCGACTGCACCGAGATCGGCGCGTCACCCCCCACGAGCACGGAGCCCACGCGGATCTGGCGGGACGGACGGCGTTGGATCTGGCGGTAGGCGCGCACACTGCTCATCGCGACGGGCCCTGGATCTCTGGATGACGGGGAACGGGGCGGCAGCGCCCCTTATAGCGCACCCGCCGCTCCGCCTGAAGTGCGCACGCCTCCCACCGATTCAAGGGAGGCGCCGGGGTCAGCGCGCGGCCGGCGCGTCCAGCGCCACGTCGCGCAGGACCTGGCCGTTGCCGCCGAGCGGCTGGCCGGCCACACCGTCGACCACCAGCACCAGCCCGCCGGCGTTGCCGGTGCGCAGGCGCAGCCCCGGCCGGTCCGGCACCCGGTACACCTCGCCGGGGCGCAGCACGCGGGTGAACAGCAGCTCACCGCTACCGTCGCGCACCTGCACCCAGCTGTCGGCCGTAGCGCGGAGCTGGATGCGCGATGCCTGGTTCTGGCTGCCGTAGACACGGCCCGCCGCCTCGCCCTCGGCGGCGGCGGGCGCCGGGGGTGCCGCGGGAACGGCGGGAGGAACCGGTGCGGCGGGCCGCAGCGGCGTCGGTCCCTGCAGGGTGCCGTCGGAATCCTCCTCCTCCGCCTCCGGTGGCGGGACGGTCGGCAAGGCGGCGTTCGGCAACGTGGCGTTCGGCAGTGCGGCGACCCGCGACTCCGGCTCCGGCGCCGCCCTCACGGCGGGGGCCGGCGGTGCGGCGGGGGCCGGTGTTGCCGGCGGCGTGGCCGGGGACGGGGTGGTCGAGCCGCCGCCGGGGGCAGGCGCCGCCGGGCCGGCGGCCGGCGCCGGGGGTGTGGCGGGGGCGGCGGCAACCTCCCTGGCCGGGGCGGCCGGGCGCGGAGCGGCCTCGGGGATCGGTTCGGTCCGGGTGACGGTCGGCGGCTGGACGGCGGGCGGGCGGTCGTCCGCCGGGGCGGCGGGGACGGCAGCCGCGTCGTTGTCCGGCGCGGGATCGGCGGCCACCTCCGGCCCGGCGCCGACCGGCGGCGTCGCGGTCGAGGTGAAGGGCAGCCCGTCGAGCAGCGACACCAGACGGTCGGGCAGTGCCGGCACCAGGTCGACCATCGAGCGGTCGGTGGCCGACAGGTAGTACCAGCCGCCGTAGACCACGCCTGCCAGGACCAGCGCGCCCAGCAGCACGGCGCCGCCGGGCACCCGCTCCTCCGGCACCGGGGTGGGGAAGTAGAGTTCCTGCTTGCGGGCGCGCCCGGCCATCTCCTCCTTGAAGCGGCGGACGATGGAGTCGGCGTCGATCCCGAGGTATTCGGCGTACGAGCGCAGGAACCCCGCGGCGTAGGCGGTTCCGGGCAGGTCGCCGTAGCGGCCCTCCTCGATCGCCAGCAGGTAGACGTGGCGGATGCGCAGCGTCTCCGCCACGTCGCGCAGTTCCACGCCCCGGCGCTGGCGTGCCTCGCGCAGCGTGGTGCCGACGCCGGCCTGCGGCCGGGCGGCATCGGGGCCCCAGCCGGCGGAATGGGGGGAGGCATCCATGCCGTCGTTCACCTTGCGCTTGCGTTCGCCCATGGGATCAGCCGTGTCGTCGCTCCGGGCATCCGGAGGCGTACGGCCGGATTCCGTTCGGACGGACCCCGTACCTGCCCCCTCGTGCGGACGTTTTACACGTCCTTCGGCACGGCCCTTGTAACAAAGCCGCGCCTGACCGGGCAACCGCTCAAATCAAGACGCCGTGGTCCCTGGCGAAAGCGTGCAATTTGGTGCGCGCGCTGTGCTCCGACCGGTCGTAGAGTCCGTTCATGTATTGGCGCAGGGCGGCCACGTCGAGGGACCGCAGCATCATCTTCACCGGCCCGACCGCCGGCGGCGCCATCGACAGGGTGCGGAAACCCAGCCCGATCAGCGCCATGGCGTCCAGCGGCCGGCCCGCCATCTCGCCGCAGATCGACAGCGGCACGCCGGCCCCGTCGCAGGCTTCGACCAGCCGCTTCAGCAGCGACAGCATGGGCGGCGACAGCGGGTCGTAGCGGGTGGCGGTGCGCGGGTTGCCGCGATCGCAGGCGAACACGTACTGCATCAGGTCGTTGGAGCCGACCGACAGGAAATCGACCCGCGGCAGCAGGGCGGGAAGCTGGAACAGCAGCGACGGCACCTCGATCATGGCGCCGACCCGCAGGTCGCCGGGCAGGGCGTAGCCGTCGGCCTCGGCGCGGGCGCACTCCATCCGCAGCAGGCGGCGGGCGGCTTCGAACTCCGCCACCTCGGCGATCATGGGGAACATCACCGACAGCGACGGCCGCCCCCCGGCGGCGCGCAGCAGGGCGCGGATCTGCTGGCGCAGCAGCATGGGGTGGTCCAGCCCGATGCGGATGGCCCGCCATCCCAGCGCCGGGTTCTCCTCTTCGCCCGCGGCGATGTAGGGCAGAATCTTGTCGCCGCCGGCGTCCAGGGTGCGGAACACCACGGGGCGGGCTTCCGCCTCGTCGAGGATGCGGGCGTACAGCTCGGTCTGCGCCGCCACGTCGGGATAGGTGGAGCGCACCATGAAGGGGATCTCGGTGCGGTAGAGGCCGATCCCCTCCGCCCCGCTGGCCTTCAGGTGCGGCAGGTCCATCAGCAGGCCGCAGTTGAGCCGGATCGAGATGGGCACGCCGTCGGCCGTCACCGACGGCAGGGAGCGCACCTCGGCGTACATCTGCTCCTTGCGGGTGCGCAGCGCCACGCTCTCCGCGAACGCCATCTGGATGTCTTCGGCCGGGCGGACGAAGACGGTGCCGTGGTCGCCGTCAACGATCAGGGGATCCAGCGGCTCGATCCGGTTCATGGCATCGGCGATCTGCACCACCGGGATGTTCAGGGCGCGGGCGACGATGCAGACGTGGGAGGAGGGGGAGCCTTCCTCCAGTATCAGCGCGCGCAGCCGGCGCTGGTCGTAGTCCAGCAGCTCCGCCGGTCCCATGGTGCGGGCCACCAGAACGGTGTCATCGGGCAGGGTGCCGCCGTCGCCCTCCGACCGCTTGCCGGCCAGGTGCTGGAGAAGCCGGTTGGTCAGGTCCTCCAGGTCCATCAGCCGTTCGCGGATGTAGGGATCGGTGAGATGGCTCATGCGGGCGCGGGTGTCGTTCTGCACCTGCTGCACCGCCGCCTCCGCCGTCAGTCCCTTGCGGATCGCCTCGCGGATGCGCGACAGCCAGCCGCGATCCTCGGCGAACATGCGGTAGGTTTCCAGGATGTCGCGCGGCTCGCCCAGGGCCGCCAGGGACGGCGAGGCCAGCAGATCGTCGATGGCGCTGTGCATGGTCGCGAGCGCGTCGGCCAGGCGCTGCTGCTCGCGGTCGGCGTCCTCCGCCACCATCTGGCGGATGGTGAGCTGGGGGCGGTGCACCACCGCCAGGCCGGTGGCCAGGCCGCCGCTGAGCGACACGCCGGACAGCCGTGCCGGCATCAGCGCGGCGTCGCCGGTGGAGAACACCTCCTGCGGGTTGATCAGCTCGCCCGCCGCCACCAGCTCGGCGACGACCATGGCGATGGTCTGCAGGGTCTCCACCTCCTCCTCGGCGTAGTGGCGCCGGGCCGCATGCTGGATGACCAGCACGCCGCGCACCTTGCCGCCGCGCAGGATGGGCACGCCCATCAGGGACTGGTACGGGTCCTCCCCCGTTTCCGGCCGGTAGGCGAAGTTGGGATAGGCGTGGACGTCGTCCAGCGCCACCGGCCGCGCCTGGGCGGCGACGTCGCCGACGATGCCCTCGCCGACCCGCAGGCGCGTCTTATGCACCGCCGTCTTGTTCAGCCCCTCGGTGGCGAACAGCTCCAGCACCTCGCCGGCGCGCATGACGTAGCAGGAGCAGACGTCGGCCCCCATCTCCGCGCCGATCAGCGTGACGATCTTGTCCAGCCGGTCCTGGCCGGTGCCGGACCCCGCCATGATGTCGCGCAGGCGCGCCAGCAGGCGCCGCGAGGCGCGGCCATCGAAGGGGGCGGTGTGCTGCTTGACGCTGTCCATGGCGCGCTCAATTCCACGCGGGGGCCGGAAATGCAAGGGCGGAGAGGGAGGGTTCAGGACATCGGGCGTACGCGACTCTCGAATGCGCCATGACCGGCATCGGACTCTCGAACAGCATGACGGTCCCGCGCGAATGGGCAGCCTGCCCGACAATGTGGTATGCCGAAGCCGCGCTCAACAGGGGGTGGCGTTTGCGTTATCCCTGAGCCGCGCCGGTTTCCAGGGAGCGGGCGCGCAGCGGCAGCGAGGCGAAACGGCGGAGCAGGGCGGCCTCCGCCTGGTCCGCAAGCTCGGCGATGATCTCCGCCGTCGGCTGCTCGCGGGTCACCATGCCCACGCTCTGGCCGGCCATCAGCGAGCCGGTCTCCACGTCGCCGTCGATGACCGCACGGCGGAGCGCGCCGGCCCAGAAATGCTCGATCTCCAACTGGGCGGCGTCGCGCGTGATCTCGCCGGCCCCGAGGCGGGCGATCAGCGCGCGCTGGGTCTCCATGAAGCGCTTGGTGCCCTCGTTGACCAGCGCGCGCACGGGGATCACCGGCAGGCGGGGGTCGAGCTGCACCGACGCCTGGGCGTCGCGGGCCGAGGCGCGGATGAACGCCTTCTTGAAGTTGGGGTGCGCGATCGATTCCGTGGCGCAGACGAAGCGGGTGCCGATCTGCACGCCGGCCGCCCCCACCTCCAGGGCCGAGACGATGGCCTCGCCGCGGCCGATGCCGCCGGCGACGAAGACCGGCACCTCCCGCACCTCCGGCAGGATCTCCTGCGCCAGCACCGAGGTGGCGACCGGCCCGATGTGGCCGCCGGCCTCCGACCCCTCGATGATCAGCGCGTCGACGCCCATGCGCACCAGGCGCCGGGCGATCACCAGCGCCGGGGCGAAGGCCATGACTTTGGCGCCGCCGTCCTTGATGCGCTTGACGGTGCCGGCCGCCGGCAGGCCGCCGGCGATGACCACGTGGCCCACCCGGTGCTCGACGCAGACCTCGACCAGCCGGTCCAGATCCGGGTGCAGGTTGATCAGGTTGACGCCGAAGGGCCGGTCGGTCAGGGCGCGGGTGCCCGCGATCTCCGCCGCCAGCCGGTCGGGGCTCATGGAGCCGCAGGCCAGCACGCCGAAACCGCCGGCGTTGGAGATGGCGGAGACCAGGGTGCGCTCCGACACCCAGGTCATGGCCCCGCCCATGATGGCGGTGGGCGAGCCGAGGAAGGCGCACCCCCGGCTCCACAGCCGGTCGAGCCGCAGACGCGCCGTGCCGGGGGGCCTCGTGCTGACGGTCATCACCGGTGTCCCTTCGGTTCGGCGCGAATGACGGCGGACGCGGCCGCTCAGGCCGCGTCGAGGCCGTAGACGGTGTGCAGGGAACGCAGGGCCAGCTCGGTGTACTCCTCGGCGATCAGGACGCTGATCTTGATCTCGGAGGTCGAGATGACCTGGATGTTGATGCCCTTGTCGGCCAGCGCCCTGAACATGCGCTGGGCGACGCCGGCGTGGCTGCGCATGCCGACGCCGATGACCGACACCTTCACCACGTTGGGATCGGACACGATGCGCTGATAGTTCAGCGCCTCCTTGTTGTCCTCCAGCACCTTCACGGCGCGGTCGATGTCCGCCTTGCCAACGGTGAAGGTCAGGTCGGTGGACTTGCCATCCTCCGACACGTTCTGGACGATCATGTCCACGTTGATCGCGGCGTCCGACAGCGGCCCGAAGATGCCGGCGGCGACGCCGGGGCGGTCGGCCACGCCGATCAGGGTGATCTTCGCCTCGTCGCGGCTGTAGGCGATGCCGCTCACCACTTCCTTTTCCACGATCTCGTCCTCGTCAACAACCAGGGTTCCGGGAAGTTCGCTGCCGGGGGCCGGCTCGAAGCTGGACAGCACCTGCACGCGCACCCGGTGGTTCATCGCCATTTCGACCGAGCGGGTCTGGAGCACCTTCGCCCCCTGCGACGCCAGCTCCAGCATCTCTTCATAGGTGATGCGCGACAGCTTGCGCGCCTTGGTGACGATGCGCGGGTCGGTGGTGTAGACGCCGTCCACGTCGGTGTAGATGTCGCAGCGCTCCGCCTTCAGCGCGGCGGCCAGGGCCACCGCCGAGGTGTCGGAGCCGCCGCGGCCCAGCGTGGCGATGCGCCCGTTCGGCGACACGCCCTGGAAGCCGGCGACCACGGCCACCTCGCCGGTCGACATGCGCTTTTCCAGCTCGGTCGTGTCGATGGAGACGATGCGCGCCTTGGCGTGGGTGTCGTCGGTGACGATGGGGATCTGCCAGCCCTGCCACGAGCGGGCCGGGATGCCGATGGACTGCAGCGCGATGGCCAGGAGGCCGGTGGTCACCTGCTCGCCCGAAGCCACCACCGCATCGTACTCGCGCGCGTCGTGCAACTTGTCGATGTCGGTGCAGTGTTTGACGAGCTGGTTGGTCACGCCGGACATGGCCGACACCACGACGGCCACCTGGTGGCCCGCCTTGACCTCCTGCTCGACCTTGCGAGCCACGTTCTTGATCCGCTCGACGTCGCCGACCGAGGTCCCGCCGAACTTGAGGACGATCCGCGCCATTTCCTCACACCATCCGAAGCCGCCCTCGCTCCACCGTTGCCGGCGCGGGGCGGCGTATCCATACTCTGTCGGCCGGGACGAAGGCAAGAACGCCCCGCATAGGATTCATGACGAACAATTTATGGGATTTGTCAGATGAGCGCGACCGCCGGCACCGTCGACCCGGACGAAATCGCCCGCTTCTCGGCCATTGCCGCCGAATGGTGGGACCCGTCGGGCAAGTTCCGGCCGCTGCACAAGCTGAACCCGCTGCGCCTGACCTACATCCGCGACACCGTCTGCCGCCGCCTGGGGCGGGAGCCCCACGCCGCCGGCGCGCTGCACGGGCTGACCCTGGTGGACATCGGCTGCGGCGGCGGCCTGCTGTCGGAGCCGCTGGCCCGGATGGGCGCCGAGGTGCTGGGCGTCGACGCGTCGGAACGCAACGTCGGGACCGCCGCCGCCCACGCGGCCGAGAGCGGCACCGCCGTCACCTACCGCGCCGCCACGGCCGAGACGCTGGCGGCCGAAGGGCGCCGCTTCGACGTGGTGGTGGCCATGGAGGTGGTGGAGCATGTGGCCGACGTGCCGCTGTTCCTGAAATCCTGCACCGACCTGCTCGCCCCCGGCGGCGTGCTGTTCCTGTCCACCCTGAACCGCACGCCCAAGAGCTTCGCCCTGGCCATCGTCGGGGCGGAATACATCCTGCGCTGGCTGCCCCGCGGCACCCACGACTGGCGCAAGTTCCTGCGCCCCTCCGAACTCGCCGCCGGCCTGCGCCCGCACGGCGTGGTGATGAAGGACCTGACCGGCGTCACCTACAACCCGCTGACCGACGAGTTCCGCCTGAACCCCCGCGACCTGGACGTCAACTACATGGGCTGGGCGGAGCGGGCATAGGGCGGCCGGGGGCGGCGGTCATCGGTACAGCGCGTCTACCGCGAAAGCCGTGTCGAGCGCGGTCAGCGTCACCGATCCGTCGCTGACCGCCTCGTGCTCCCAACCGTCGGCGGTGCGGCGGTGGATCTCGACGCGCGGCTCGTCCTGCGCGATCAGGACGTATTCCCGCAGGGAGGGGATGGTCCGGTATGCGGCCCGCCTTTCCAGCCGGTCGGTGCGCTCGGTCGAGTCCGACAGAACCTCGACGATCAGCGCCGGCGCGCGCACCACGTACGGGTCGTCGTCCGCCGGGTCGCAGGCCACGACGATGTCGGGATAGTAGTAGGCGTTCGCCGCCTCCACATGCACTTTGACGTCGGATGCCGTGATCTCGCATCCGCGCCGGTCGGCCTGCGGTGCGAGGAGCGTGAGGAGCCGCATCACGATCCGGCCGTGCCGGCGGCTCGAACCAACCATGGCGAAGACCTCGCCGTCGACGTACTCGTGCCGCACCTCGGCGGTGCGTTCGAGCGCCAGATACTCGTCCGGCGACAGACGGGGTTTGCGCAGGGCGTTGGCCATGGTTCCACCATAGAGCAATTCGGACCGCTCCGCCACGGCCCCCGACGGGGCAGGGGTGTCACCGTCTGTTCTCGGAACCGTCAAACGTCCGTCACACTGCCGCGGCTACAAGTCCTCCTTCCCGATAAGAAGTAGGAGAGGGGATCATGCGCACCCGCGTTTCGCGCGCGCGGCCGGCGTCGGCCGTGACGGCCGCCCTGGCCGCCGCCCTGGCCACCGCCGCCGCCGCGTCCGCCACCGCATCGGCGGCGTCGTTCCAGCGCGTCGCCACCTGGCCGGTCTACACAAGCCTGCCCGCCGGCACGCCGGAGGGAACGAAGACCGCCGCGGAGATCCTGGCGCGCGGCAAGGATGGCACCCTTCTGCTGTTCACCGATTCCCCCTTCGGGTCCCTCGGCTTCGTCGACATCACCGATCCCGCCGCGCCGAAGCCGCTGGGCCGCCTGAACCTCGGCGGCGAGCCCACCAGCGTCGCCGTGGCCGGCAACCGCGCCCTGGTGGCGGTCAACACCTCGCCGTCCTTCACCGCGCCGTCGGGCCACGTGGCCGTGGTCGGCCTGGACGACCGCACCGTCGCCGCCACCTGCGACGTCAAGGGCCAGCCGGATTCGGTGGCGCTCAGCCCCGACGGCCGCTTCCTCGCCGTGGCCGTGGAAAACGAGCGCGACGAGTCCCTCAACAAGGGCGCTCTGCCCCAGCTTCCGGGCGGCCATCTCGCCATCCTGACGCTGGGCGCCGACGGCATGCCCGCCAACTGCGACGCCGCGACCATCGTGCCGCTGACCGGCCTCGCCGCCATCGCCCCCGAGGACCCGGAGCCCGAATACGTCGCCATCAACGGCCGCAACATCGCCGCCGTGACGTTGCAGGAGAACAACCACATCGTCCTGGTGGACCTCGCCACCGCCACGGTCACCGGCCATTTCCCGGCCGGAACGGCCGACCTCGCCATGGTGGACGTCACCACCGACAAGGTGGTCCGCCCCGACGGCAGCCTGAAGGGCGTGAAGCGCGAGCCCGACGCCATCGCCTGGCTGGACGACGACCGGCTGGTCACCGCCGACGAGGGCGACTACGAAGGCGGCTCGCGGGGGTTCACCATCTTCGACACCGGGGGCTCCGTGCTGTTCGAGGCCGGGTCCGCCCCGGAGCATCTGGCGACCCGCGTCGGCCACTACCCGGAGAAGCGCGCGGGCAAGAAGGGCACCGAGCCGGAGGGCGTCGCCGTCGCCACCTACGGCAGCGACCGTTTCCTGTTCGTCGGCCTGGAGCGCGCCAATCTGGTGGCGGTCTACCGTGACCGCGGCCCCGGCGCCGAGCCGGAGTTCGTGCAGGTGCTGCCCACCGGGATCGCGCCGGAAGGCATCCTGCCGATTCCCGAGCGCGGCCTGCTGGCCGTCGCCAACGAGGCGGACGACCCCGGGAAGGCGGTGCGCTCCACCGTCACCTTGTACCGGCTGACCGACGCCCCGCCGGTCTACCCGACGATCGTGTCGGCGGACGTGGACAGCGCGCCGATCGGCTGGGGTGCCCTGTCGGGTCTTGCCGCCGACCCCAGGGCGGCCGGCATGCTCTACGCCGTGCCCGACAGCGCCTACGCGCAGTCGCGCGTCTTCACCATCGACGCCACGGCCACCCCGGCCCGCATCACCGCGGCGACGGTGCTGATGAAGGATGGCAAGACCGTCGATTACGACCTGGAGGGCGTCGCGGTGGCCGCCGACGGCGGCTTCTGGCTGGTGTCGGAGGGCAACCCCGAGAAGGGGCTGCACAACCTGCTGATCAGGGCGAAGGCCGACGGCACGGTGGACCGCGAGATCGCCCTGCCGGCCGAGGTGGCGGCCGGGGCCGGCAGGTTCGGCTTCGAAGGGGTCGCCGCCGTCGGCAGCGGCGCCGACGAGCGGGTCTACGCGGTGATCCAGCGGGAATGGAAGGACGACGGCAAGGGCCGGGTGCGCATCGGCCGCTACAGCCCGGCCGACGGTCGCTGGGACTTCGTGCGCTACCCGCTCGACGCCGTCGCCTCGCCGGCCGGCGGCTGGATCGGCCTCAGCGACATCGCCCCCATGGCCGATGGCCGCTTCGCCATCCTGGAGCGCGACAACCAGGGCGGCCCCAACGCGGCGGTCAAGCGCATCTACGCGGTCGACCTTGCCGGGGCCGCCTTCGCCCCCGCCGGGACGGAGCCGCCCGTGGTGGAGAAGACGCTGATCCTGGACGTGCTGCCCCACCTGACGGCCCCGGCGGGCTGGACCCCCGACAAGGTGGAAGGGCTGACCGTCGGCCCCGACGGCACCGCCTATCTGGTGACCGACAACGACGGCGTCGACGACGCCAGCGGCGAGACGCAGTTCATCGTTCTCGGCCCGCTGGTGAAGTGATACGACGCCATCGGCCGGGAATACACAAAGCCCGGGGACGGACAGGGGGGTGGCGGCGGGTGACGAACCCGACCGCCACCCCGGTGCCGTCCACCTCATCCTCGACGTCGAACCTCGGTCCCGCACGCCCAACGGCAGTCTCAACGACCGTTGGCCCTGAATCGGGGGATATCAACGGCTTGGCCGAATCCCCCGGCGCGCTCCGCGGACGCGGACACTATGTCAGTGCGGCGGAGCGAACCGAATGAGCACGAACGCCGCCCCGAAGATGGCGAAGTTCAACCCGGCAATCTGCCAGAGGGTGGGGGGCTGCGACACGCGGCCATCGAGACGGGCGACGTTCTCCTCCACCTTGCGCAGCCGGTCATCCATCTTGGCGATGTCATCCCGCGACGCGAGGCGTGCGAGTGCCGGCTCGATCCGCCGCAGGATGTCGAGCGCTTCGTCATTGCTGCCGGCCGGGGGCTTGGGTGAGGGGCTCACCATGCCAATAAGGTGCCTACGGGCCGGGCCGGTGTCAATCCGGAGGGACGAGCCGACGTCGACCCCACGAGATGAAAGGGTGTGCCGACCACCGGCGCACCGTAGCGTAGCACACACCTCTTCACAGCGCCGCCGGAGACGTGCAACATCGCTTCCTCTTGATCCCGGGAGGAAGCGATGCGCGTGTCCGTGCTCATGCAGCTGGCGATGCTGTCACTGTCCGCGCGGACGGCTGCCGACGAGCCATTGGTATCATTCGGATGCCGCCGGTAAGAGCGGCACGCCCCCTCCGGCCCGTGCGCGGTCCGAAGGACGCCGGCTCATTCGTGGATGGCGTCCGGGTCCGGCGCGGTGTCGATGCCGGCACCACCGCTCCCTTGTTCACCACCCCGTGCACCCATCCCGACGCCTCGCGGCGGTGGACGCCGACACGGCGTTCGTCCGGCGCGACCAGCCGATAGTCGCGCAGGGACGCAAGGGACAGGCCGTTCGCCCGCTTCCGGCGAAGACCTCGCCATCGACCTACGCGTGCCGCACCCCGGCGGTGCGTTCGGCATGTCCCCACCGCAGCGCGAGGGGCCGCCGGCCCTCCGGCCTATGCCGCGTGGCTGGCTTCCTGCTGGGTCAGCAGGGCGTAGATGGCATCGGCACTGTCGGTGCCGCGCAGCTTCTCGCACATGGCCTGATCGCGCAGCAGCCGCGACACCCGGGCCAGCGCCTTCAAATGGTCGGCTCCGGCGTGCTCGGGGGCGATCAGCAGGAAGATCAGGTCGACCGGCTGGTCGTCGATGGCGTCGAAGTCGATGGGACGCTCCAGCCGGGCGAAGACGCCGTAGACCCGCTCCAGACTCGGCAGCTTGCCGTGGGGGATGGCGATGCCATGCCCCACGCCGGTGGTGCCGAGCCGTTCGCGTTCCAGCAGGACGTCGAAGATCGCGCGTTCGTGCTGGCCCGTCAGCTCGGCCGCCTTGCGCGCCATGTCCTGAAGCGCCTGCTTCTTGCTCCCTGCCTTGAGGTTCGGGAGGATGGCGTGCGGTGTGATGAGATCGAGCATGACAGCGTCAACCGTTTTGCAAACACCGACCGGGGCTCACGCCCCGGCCGTCGCCGTACCCTGAGGGTCCACCCAGCCGATGTTGCCATCGGACCGCCGGTACACCAGGTTCAGCCCGCCGTGTGCGCGGTTGCGGAACATCAGCGCGGGCCGTTCCGCCAGCTCCATGCGCATCACCGCCTCGCTGACCGTCAGGGTCTCGACGGAGGTCTGCATCTCGGCCACGACGATGGGATGGTGGGCATCGTCGGCGCCCGCAGCCTCCTCGCCATCCACATGGTGTTCTTCGCGCTCCGCTTCCAGGATCTGATAGCGCGCCGGCAGGGCTTCGGCGGTATCCCCGACCGGATGATGGCCCCGCAGCCGGCTCTTGTAGCGGCGCAGGCGCTTGGCGATCTTGTCGCAGGCGGTGTCGAAGGCCGGGTAGGGCTCCGTCGCTTCCGAGGCGCTCTGCAGGACGATGCCGCGGCCGATGTGGACCTGGATGTCCGCCTTGAAGAGATGGGCCTCGCGCGAGAAGACGACGTCGGCTTCCATCGGGTTGGTGAAGTACTTGCCGACGGTGGAATTCAGGCTGTCGGCGACGTGGGTGCGCAGGGCATCGCCGACGTCAAGCTGCTTGCCTTTGACGGTGAGTTGCATTGTGTGAGGATTCCGAAATTGGCCCGCGTAAAGATCAGGTGCGTAAGGCGCCGCCACGTGCGGACGAGCACCATAGTGGTGGTGGACGGGACTGTCAACGACACCCGGCCGGAGCCACCGGACTACATGCGTGACATCTTGGCACGGCGGCGCTGCACCGACGAGGGGATGCGCATCGCCTCACGATACTTCGCCACCGTGCGCCGCGCAATGTCGATCCCCTCCTTTTGGAGAATCTCAACGATCTTATCGTCGGACAGCACGTCGGTCGGCGGTTCGGCGTCGATCATCTGCTTGATACGGTGGCGCACCGCCTCGGCCGAATGGGACGCCTGCCCGTCGGACCCGGCGATGGCGGAGGTGAAGAAGTACTTCAGTTCGAACACGCCGCGCGGCGTGTTCATGAACTTGTTCGTGGTCACCCGGCTGACGGTGCTTTCGTGCATGCCGATCGCCTCGGCGATGTCGCGCAGGATCAGCGGCCGCAGGTGCGACACGCCGTGGATGAAGAAGGCGTCCTGCTGGCGCACGATCTCGGCCGCGACCTTGAGGATCGTGGTGGCGCGCTGGTGCAGCGACTTGACCAGCCAGTTGGCGGAATGGAACCGCTCGGCCAGGTATTCCTTTTCCGCCTTGTTGCGCACCTCGCCGGACACCCGGGCGAAATAGCGCTGGTTGACCAGCACCCGCGGCAGCGTGTCGGGGTTCAGGTCGATCAGCCAGCCGCCGCCGGGGCTGGCGCGCATCAGGATGTCGGGGGTGACGAGCTGCGCCGGGGTGTGGTCGAAGGCCAGCGCCGGCTTGGGGTTGAGCGTGCGGATCTCCGCCACCATGTCGGCGATGTCCTCGGCGTCGACGCCGCACACCTTCATCAGCCCCGGCAGGTTGCGGGCCGCCAGAAGCTCCAGGTTGTCCAGCAGGGCCTGCATCGCCGGGTCCAGCCGGTTGCGTTCGCGCAACTGGATCGCCAGGCATTCTTTCAGCGACCGGGCGAACACACCGGCGGGGTCGAAGCGCTGCATGGCCGCCAGCACGCGCTCCACATGGGCCAATTCGGTGCCGAGCTGGTCGGCCAGCGCCGCCAGGTCGGCGGTGATGTAGCCGGCCTCGTCCACCAGGTCGATGAGCGCCAGGCCGATCAGCCGGTCGGCGGGGTCGGTCAGGTCGATGTTGAGCTGTTCGGTCAGGTGGTCGCGCAGGCTCTTGTCGCCCGACAGGGTGGCCTCGAGATTGGCCTCCCCGTCCTCGAAGCCGCGCCCGCCGCGCTCGTTCCACGATCCGTAGACGTCGCCCGCCCCGTCGCCGCCGTCGGAAAAGCGGTCGTCGCCGTAGACGTTCTCGAAATCGGTGTCGAGGGGCGCGTCGGCGGCGGAGCCCATGGTGTCGGAGGAGGTCAGCTCCACCGTGTCGCGGGTGCGCCCATCGGCGGCAGGCGGCGGCGCTGCGTCCGGCCCCTCGCCGCCACCGTCACCGGCCGTGCCGCGCTCGTTGCCGGCCTCGCCGCCGCCGCCATGCTCGCCGTGCTCACCCTCGTCGCGTTCCAGCAGGGGGTTCTGTTCGATCTCGCGGTCGACGAAATCGGACAGTTCCAGGTTCGACAGTTGCAGCAGCTTGATCGCCTGCTGCAACTGCGGCGTCATCACCAGGGTCTGGGCTTGCCGGAGATCGAGACGTTGCGTGAGCGCCATGAGCCTGCGGTGGTGTGCTGGAGGGTCTAAAGACTGAAGCGGTCCCCCAGGTAAACCCGGCGCACATCCTCGTGCGCCACGATCTCCTGCGGGTCGCCCTCCATTAGTACCACACCATCGTGCAAAATGTATGCCCGATCGACGAGGTCCAACGTTTCTCTCACGTTGTGATCGGTGATCAGCACCCCGATGCCGCGGTCGCGCAGGTGGCCGACCAGCTCGCGGATGTCGCTGACGGCGATGGGGTCGATGCCGGCCAGCGGCTCGTCCAGCAGGATGAAGTGGGGCTGCGAGGCCAGCGCGCGGGCGATCTCCACGCGCCGCCGCTCGCCGCCCGAAAGGGCCAGCGCCGGGGCGCGGCGCAGGTGGGTGATGGAGAATTCGGCCAGCAGCTCGTCCAGCATCGCCTCGCGGGCGTCGCGGTCGGTCTCCACCACCTCCAGCACGGCGCGGATGTTGTTCTCCACCGTCATGCCGCGGAAGATCGAGGATTCCTGCGGCAGGTAGCCGATGCCCAGGCGCGCGCGCCGGTACATGGGCAGGCCGGTGATGTCCTGCCCGTCCAGCAGGATGGACCCCACGTCGGCGGTGATCAGGCCGGTGATCATGTAGAAGCAGGTGGTCTTGCCCGCACCGTTGGGGCCCAGCAGCCCCACCGCCTCGCCGCGCCGGACGCTGACCGAGACGTCGCGCACCACCGGTCGCCGCTTGAACGACTTGCCCAGGTTGAGCGCCACCAGCCCTTCGGCCGGCGGGGTCCGCTCCTCCGGGACACCGCTGTCCCTGTCGGCGGGCGCGGCCGCCCGCGGATCGAGATCGATGGCCATGGGCGGCGGTGCGGTCCGTCTCACCGCGCCGTCCCCGAACCGGCCGGCGCGCCGGTCGGTTCGGAGCCGGGGATGAGCAGGCCCCTGACGCGCCCGGCGCCCTCGCGCCCGGAGATGACCCGGTTGATGCGGGTCCGCATGTTCATCTCGGCGGCCTCGCCGTTCAACTGGTTGTCGCCGCGGGTGAGCCGCACGTTGCCCAGCAGCACCGCCACCTCGTCGGCGGCGGAATAGATCAGCTTCTCCGACCGCGCCACGTCGGTCGGGGTGGTGATGACGACGCTGCCCGACCCGTCGATGCGGTTCAGGCGCGTGGCGCCGTCGGCACCGCCGACCAGCAGGCCAACCAGCACGTCGGCCCGCATGCGGTCGTCGCCGCGCACCGCCACGGCGTTGCCGCGCGCCACCGCCAGGCCGCGGTCCTCGTAATACTCCAGGCTGTCCTCGGCGGTGACGAGGTGATCGGACGTCACCAGGCGCAGGTTGCCGCCGGTGACCACCAGAACGCGGCGGTCGGCGTCGTAGATGGCCTGGCCGCCGAGCACCTGTCGACCCGGCCCGACGATCCGCACGTTGCCGTTGGCGACGAGCTGGAAGACCTCGTTCCCCTTCCCCGGAATCTCGCGGTAGTAGGCGGTCAGCACGTCGCCGTGCACCGTCGTGCCGCCCCGCTCGGCCGAGGCGCGGCCGCGGGCCACGTAGGCCTTGCGGTCCTGGTGCCATTCGATGGCCTGGTCGGCGTCGATGGCCACCGGCAGGCCGTCGGCCCCGTCGGGCACGAGCTGCGCCGCGGCCGGCCCGGCGGCCAGCCCCCACAGGCCGAACGCCAGCGCCACCGCGACCGCGGGTGCGGCCGACCGCACCGGCCGGCGGGAATTGGTCAGGGTCACCGCTTTCCTCCGCCCGACTCGGCCGACTGGACGCTGGCCTTGGACTGGTTGATGAAGACCACGTTCTTGCCGCGGTCGGTCATGCGGAAGCCTTCCGCCAGGATGACCCCCTGCGGCCCCTGGCCGGCGACCGAGACGTCGCCCCAGGCCGTGCCGGCTTTGACGTCGGCGAAGGCTTCGTCGGTGGTGAACTCGTTGCCATCGTCGCGCATCACCCGCACGGCGCCGCGCATCTTCAGGATGCCGGTGTGCTGATCGTACCAGCCGCGGTCGGAGCGCAGGGTCACCCAGGTGCCGTCCAGCTCGGTCATCTCCGCCTCGGGCTGGTCGAGCACGACCACGTCGGGCTCCAGCTCCGACCGCTCGGCCCGGTCGGCGATCACCGAGAAGGGCTGGTTCTTCTCGTCGGCGCTGAAATAGCGCGGCCGGATCATCTCCAGCTGCCCGTTGTCGGCGTCGATGCGGGGCTGCGGCGGCTCGGTCAGCGACGGCCAGGCGGCGATCAGCGCCAGCATCATCAGCGCCAGCGCCGGCAGCGCCACCTTCAGCAGGGCGACCAGCCGGCTGCGGGCGTGGCTGGCCGGGCGCGTGGCGCGCCGCCGGTGCACGTCGGTGTTGGGGTGCGCGTTGGCGTTGGACTGCTGCCGGGCCATGCTCGACCTCCCGTTTCCGCCTCAGACCACGCCGGCGCGCAGGCAGTCGTGAATGTGCACCACGCCGACCGGACGGCCGGAGGGGCTCTCGACGTCCAGCACGAACAGCGTGGTGATCTGCCGATCGCTCATCACACGCACCGCCTCGGCGGCCAGGGCCTTGGGGCGGATGGTCTTGGGACTCTCCGACATGATGTCGCCGGCACGCTGTGACAACAGGGCCGGCTCCAGATGGCGGCGCAGGTCGCCGTCGGTGATGATCCCCACCAGCCGGCCGGCGGCGTCGGTGATGCCGACGCAGCCCAGCCGCTTGCGCGTCATCTCCAGGATGACCTCGGACAACGGCGTCTCGGTGGTGCACAGGGGCACGTCGGCACCCTTGTGCATCAGGTCCTGCACCGTCAGCAGCGCCCGCCCGAGCTGGCCGCCGGGGTGGAGCTGGTGGAAATCCGACGCCGAGAAGCCGCGCCGCTCCAGCAGCGCGATGGCGATGGCGTCGCCCAGCGCCAGCATCATGGTAGTGGAGGTGGTGGGGGCAAGCCCCAGCGGGCACGCCTCCGGGGCCGAGGGCAGCACCAGCGCCACGTCCGCCTGCTCCGCCAGCGACGAGCCGGGGCGCCGCGTCACCCCGATCAGGGGGATGGCGAAGCGGCGGGTGTAGGCGATGATGTCGCTGAGTTCGTGCGTCTCGCCCGAGTTGGACAGGGCGATCACCGCGTCGGTGCGGGCGATCATGCCGAGGTCGCCGTGGCTGGCTTCGCCGGGGTGGACGAACAGGGCGGGCGTGCCGGTGGAGGCCAGGGTCGCCGCGATCTTGCGCGCCACGTGGCCGCTCTTGCCCATGCCGGTGACGACGATGCGGCCGGCGATGCCGGCCAGCCGGTCGAGTGCGGCGACGAAGGTGCCGTCCAGCCCCTCGGCCAGGGTGATCAGCGCCTCGGCCTCCATGCGCAGCACGCGGGTGGCGCTGAGGCGGTCGCGATCGGGGGCGGCGGGTGCCGCCGGGGCGGTGAGCGCGTCCTCGGGCTCAGCGGCGGGGCGGCGGTCGATCAGGCTGGTCAAGGCTGCATCCCGTGCCGTTCGTATGTGTCGCCGCACCCGGCGTGCGGATGCGGATCGCCGGGCGGCAGTATGCCGACCGGAGGGGCGCCGGTCAAACCGTGCCCGGTGCCCGATGGATCAGTGCGCCAGTATGTCCGGCTCGTCCCAGCCGCCGAGGTCGAGGGCGGCGCGCGCCGGCAGGAAGCGGAAGCAGGCGTCGGCCAGCTCCGTGCGCTCCTCGCGCGCCAGCAGCGCGTCGAGCTTCGCCCGCAGGTCGTGCAGGTGCAGCACGTCGGACGCGGCGTAGCGCATCTGGTCCGGCGTCAGGTCCGCCGCACCCCAGTCGGACGACTGCTGCTGCTTGGACAGCTCCACCCCCAGCAGGTCCTTGCACAGGTCCTTCAGCCCGTGCTTGTCGGTGAAGGTGCGCACCAGCTTGGCGGCGACCTTGGTGCAATAGACCGGCTGGCAGGTGACGCCGAGGAAGGCCCGCATCACCGCCAGGTCGAAGCGGGCGAAGTGGAACAGCTTCACCACGCCGGGATCGGTCAGCAGGCGCGTCAGGTTGGGGGCGTCGTAGACGCCGCGGCGGAACTGCACCAGATGGACGGTGCCGTCGCCGGCGCTGAGCTGCACCAGGCAGAGCCGGTCGCGCGCCGGGTTCAGGCCCATGGTTTCGGTGTCGATGGCCACGGCGCCGTCGCGCGCGCCGGCCGTGAGATCCAGCCCGTCGGGCAGGTCGCCCTCGTGCAACTCGATGGGCATCGCCGCCCTCCCCGCATCAACACGGGCCCCGGCCGCAAGCCCCGGAAACGACGAACGCCGCGGTGCACTTCCCTCCCCATCGGGAGGGCCTAGCACGCGGCGCGGCCGGATAGAAGAGATGGTGCCCAGGAGAAGACTCGAACTTCCACGACATTTCTGCCACAGGTACCTGAAACCTGCGCGTCTACCAATTCCGCCACCTGGGCTCTCGGTGGGCCGCTTATGTATCGCCGCCGGGGGTGGCTGTCAACGCCCTTTTTTGCACCGTCGCATTTTCCCGCGCCGGGTTCGTGCCGGCGGTTTCCGGGTGGCGGAAATCGCCGCACCACCGCGCCGCGGGCTGGCCCCGGCGGATGGCTTTGGCTATAAGCAGCCACCGGCCGGCGGCGACGGCGGTTCACGGTTTCTGGTCTGGATCGGCACGGGAGAAGGTCGATGTCCTATCGCAACAAGATCGTCACGGTGTTCGGTGGCTCGGGGTTCATCGGCCGGCACCTGATCCGCCGCCTGGCGCGCACCGGCGCCGTCATCCGCGTGGCCGTCCGCCGGCCCGCCGGCGCCAACTTCCTGAAGACGGCGGGCGCGGTCGGCCAGATCGTTCCCATCGCCTGCGACATCCGCAAGGACGAGTCGGTGGCGCTGGCGCTGAAGGGCGCCGACCTTGTGGTCAACCTGACCGGCACGCTGTACGAGCGCGAGCCCTGGACCTTCCGCACCGTCCACGTCGACGGCCCGGCCCGCATCGCCCGCCTGGCCAAGGCGGCGGGCGTGCAGCGGCTGGTGCACATCTCGGCCATCGGCGCCGACGCCAGGGGGGCGGCCGGCTACGCCCGCTCCAAGGCGGCCGGCGAGGCGGCGGTGCTGGAGGCGTTCCCCGAGGCGACGATCCTGCGCCCCTCCATCGTCTTCGGCCCCGAGGACCAGTTCTTCAACCGCTTCGCCGCCATGGCGCAGGTGTCGCCGGTGCTGCCGCTGATCGGCGGCGGCAAGACGCGCTTCCAGCCGGTCTATGTGGGCGACGTGGCCGATGCCATCGTCGGCGCGCTGACGGCCGACGACGCCGCAGGCCGCACCTACGAGCTGGGCGGGCCGGGCGTCTACACCTTCCGCCAGCTCATGGAGCGCATGCTGGGCGAGATCCGCCGCAAGCGGCTGCTGGTGCCGGTGCCGTGGGGTGCCGCCGGGACGCTGGGCGGCATCCTGGAGAAGGTGCCGCTGGGGGCGCCGCTGCTGACCCGCGATCAGGTGGAGATGCTGCGGCACGACAACGTCGTCGCCGCCGACGCGCCGGGGCTGAAGGAACTGGGCGTGACGCCGACGGCGCTGGAGGTGATCCTGCCCACCTACCTGTTCCGCTTCATCGTCGGCGGCCGCTCGCCTATGTCCAACCCGGTCGAACTGCGCCAGCGGTACCCGGAGTGAGGCAGCGCCAGGGCGTCCGATCGCGCGGGCGCCCCGCGGCCTTCCTCATCCCGCCGGCCGGTCGCTGCGCCACCACACCCGGGGCACCGCCGACGGTGCCGTGACCTGCCGCCCGCCGGAACGCGGCGCGCCGGTCGAGCCGGTGGCGGTGATCGAGATCCTCTTGCCGTCCAACCGGGGCGAGACGCTGGCGAAGCTGCCCTTCTACGGCGCCTTCGAGTCGGTGTGCGAGATTGTCCCGGTGGAGAGCGAGGCCGCGGCGATCCGCGGCCGCGGTGCTCGGCGCCGGCGACACGCTCACTCTGGACGCGGTGAGCGTCACGTTGGCCGTCACGGACATCTACCGCAACGTGCCGCTGTGACGCCTCCCGGCATCATACCGTCGGCATCGGACTGATGCCGACCAACGGAACGGATCTTTTTTCCGGCCGTGTCAGAGATACAGGAACGCCAGCATCAGCGAGCCCAGCGCGATGCGGTACCAGCCGAAGGGCGCAAAGCCGTAGCGGCCGACGAAGTCCACCAGCGTGCGCACCACCACCGCGGCGGCCAGGAAGGCGGTGACGAAGCCGACGCCGATCAGCAGGGCGTCGTCGGTGTTCAGATGCTCCCAGTTCTTGTAGAGATCCAGCACGGTGGCCCCCAGCATGGTGGGGATCGCCAGGAAGAACGAGAACTCCGCGGCGGTGCGGCGGTCCACGCCCATCAGCAGGGCACCCAGGATGGTGGCGCCGGAGCGCGACACGCCGGGGATCATGGCGATGCTCTGGAACAGGCCGATCTTCAGGGCCAGGCTTGCCGGGAACCGCTCGATCTCGTGATAGCGGGGGTGCGACAGGAAGCGCTCGATCACCAGGATGGCGATTCCGCCGAGAATGAGGGCGACGCACACCACGGTGGGGTGGAACAGCACGGCCTTGATGAAGCCGTGCAGCAGCACGCCCAGCACCGCCGCGGGCAGGAAGCCCAGCAGGATGGCGAGGACGAACCGCCAGGCCCGCGGGTCGCCGCCGCCGAGGCCCATGGTGACCCGCCACAGCCGGCCGAAGTAGATGAGGCACACGGCGAGGATCGCGCCGAGCTGGATCGCCACCTCGAAGACCCTGCCGGGCGGGCCGGCGAAGCCGAGGATCTCGATCACCAGGATCAGGTGCCCGGTGGAGGAGACGGGGATGAACTCGGTCAATCCCTCGACGATCCCGAGAAGGGCGGCTTGCAGGAGCTGTTCTGCCATGGCGTCTTTGCTGGAGAGTGGCGGGGATGCGGCGGGACGGGGGGCTTATAGCAGCGCACTATCGATTTGGCGACGGGCCATGGGGGATGCCACCGAAGAGCGCGATAGGTCCGGTTTGGGACTAAATTTTTCGCAATGCGGCGGCAATCGGTCGCGGGTGCCGCCGGGTGTTGAGACCCATTGTCACGGTTCGGTCAGTCATTGTGACCTATCGGCATTTTTTTGCTCGCAAGCCTCCCGGCGTTGCGTTATATGACACGGCGTGGCCGTGCCCCGGTGCGGCCTTTCCCTGACCCTGCGGCGGCGGCACCGGCCGCGCCCGCATGCAGACCCGCCCGGTGCGGGCCACGACCGAGGAGTTGGCGAGATGGCGCAAAAGCAGAAGATGCTGGGCTTCGTGCACACCACGCAGCGCATGCCCGACAAGCGCACCGCCGACGAGCGCCGCCGGGACTTCCGCGAGATTTACGCCCGCTTCACCGACGAGCGCGCGACCGAACAGGCAAACCGCTGCTCCCAGTGCGGCGTTCCCTTCTGTCAGGTCCACTGCCCGGTGCAGAACAACATCCCCGACTGGCTGAAGCTGACCGCCGAGGACCGGCTGGAGGAGGCGTACGAGGTCTCCCAGGCCACCAACAATTTTCCCGAGATCTGCGGCCGCATCTGCCCCCAGGACCGCCTGTGCGAGGGCAACTGCGTGATCGAGCAGTCGACCCACGGCGCCGTCACCATCGGCTCGGTGGAGCGCTACATCACCGACACCGCCTGGGAAAAGGGCTGGGTGAAGCCGCGCACCCCGGTGCGGGAGCTGGGGGCGTCCGTCGGCGTCATCGGTGCCGGCCCGGGCGGCCTGGCCGCCGCCGAGGAGCTGCGCGCCAAGGGCTACGAGGTGCATGTCTACGACCGCTACGACCGCGTCGGCGGCCTGCTGGTCTACGGCATCCCCGGTTTCAAGCTGGAGAAGGACGTGGTCGCCCGCCGCCACCGGCTGCTGGCCGACGCCGGCGTGGTCTTCCACTGCAATTTCGAGGTGGGCCGCGACGCCTCGCTGGCCGAGCTGCGCCGCCGCCACGCCGCCGTGCTGATCGCCACCGGCGTCTACAAGGCGCGCGACATGGAGGCGCCGGGCGCCGACCTCGGCAACATCGTGCCGGCGCTCTCGTACCTCACCGCGTCGAACCGCGTCGACCTGGGCGACGACGTGCCGGAGTTCACGGACGGCTCGCTGAACGCCGCGGGCAAGAGCGTGGTCGTGGTCGGCGGCGGCGACACCGCCATGGACTGCGTGCGCACCGCCGTGCGCCAGGGCGCCACCTCGGTGAAGTGCCTCTACCGCCGCGACCGCAAGAACATGCCGGGCTCGCAGCGCGAGGTGGCGCACGCCGAGGAGGAGGGCGTGGAGTTCGTCTGGCAGGCGGCACCCGAGGCGTTCCTCGGCCAGGGCACGGTGAAGGCGGTGCGCGCCGTGCGCATCCACCTGGGCGTGGCCGACGCCACCGGCCGCCAGACCCCGCAGGTGATGGAGGGGTCCGGGTTCGAGATCCCCGCCGACCTGGTGATCAAGGCGCTGGGCTTCGAGCCCGAGGACCTGCCCGGCCTGTTCGGCGAGCCGGACCTGAAGGTGACCCGCTGGGGCACCGTCACCACCGACCCGCGCACCCGCATGACCAGCGTCGACGGCGTGTTCGCCGCCGGCGACATCGTCCGCGGCGCCAGCCTGGTGGTGTGGGCCATCCGCGACGGCCGCGACGCGGCGGAGTCCATGCACCGCTACATCAAGGCGAAGACCGCCGCCGGCATCCTGGCGGTGGCGGCGGAGTAGGGAGTATAACGCGTGAGCCGGAAACCTAGACCATGGGAACGGATATCTATCCGAACTAAGGAGGAGGTTGAACCGGCTCTTGCGAGCATTGGTCTTACTGTCCCGTCACGAAAAAAAGGGACGAGGAAGCAATGGCAAAAAGAAGACTGGTGCTTGCGTCGATATATCTTAACACTGGCAAGCGGCAATCTTCTGGATTACCCAATCGAAATTATGGCATCTGAGTCTCCGGACTATTTGCTTATGTTTCCGAATCGCTTGCCGACAGAAGCAAGCATTCAGGGTATTGAGGTTACCGAAGCAACAACGAACGCTTATCAGAAATGGCTAAACGATGTAGACAATGACGTAATAATCCCGCTTCCAAATGGATTGCTTCCCGACTGTCCGGAGAAGCACAATGTCGGATCATACATAAACAAGTTATGGGTTGAAGCAGTCAACAAAGCAGCGATTCGTAAGTTTAGCAAACTTGCAAGCGGCGAATTTGATAGAGTTTCAGCCTGTGATATTCTGATTTACGACAACATGGCTAGTAGACCCCTTGGTGATTGGGGGTGGAGTGAAGTTTTAAGGATGCTTAAGGGGCTCGATGTTCAAGAGAACAAAAACTCATGCAGGTGTGGAAGCGTAAATGTGATTTCAGGTGACTTACTGTTGTGCGATATTTTTGGAGATATCAGAATGATGCGATTGATGGGTGTTGATTAACTTGATAGGGTTGCCGCGTGGTTTGAAGAGAGTGGTGGACAGGATTCTGGAGTTCTGCTGTTAACAATGTACGGAATCGCCGACGCAACGCCGCATCGCGACTTCACCGTCACCATCCGATGGAAGCACGGTGCGGTGACGACGGTCGACTTCAAGCCGACCATCGCCAAGGGCGGGGTCTTCACGCCCATGGCGGATCCGGCGTTCTTTGAAAGCAGGATGTACGTTGCCGAAGACGGCTACTATCTCGGCTGGCCCGAGGAGATCGACTTCAGTGCCGACAGCCTGTGGTACCGCACGCATCCGGATGACCTGAAGCGCGACTATCCGGACGCCGCGGCGGAGTGATACGGCCGGAACATGATCACGTGCATCATTTTCCGGCCGTGACACCCGACCGATCAATGCCATGGCATTGATCGGTATGACTGGGACCCGGGGGCCTGTGGCCTCCGGCGGGGGTCGGGTGGGCGGTGTTCACCCGGAAACGACATGACCATCGAAAGGGTCGACCGATGACCGAGATGCTGAACCAGGGTGAGCAGTTCGTCGCCGAATACCGCGCCAACGTGGAGCGGCTGACCGCTGCCAACGCCTACGATCCGACGGATGAGCGCGACAACTGCGGCGTCGGCTTCATCGCCGCGATCGATGGCAAACCCCGCCGTTCGGTGGTCGAGAAAGGCATCGAGGCCCTGAAGGCCGTGTGGCACCGCGGTGCCGTCGACGCCGACGGCAAGACCGGCGACGGTGCGGGCATCCATGTGCAGGTGCCGCAGAAGTTCTTCAAGGACCACGTCCGCGTCATCGGCCACACGCCGCCCGACAACAACCTCGCCGTCGGCCAGGTCTTCCTGCCGCGCATCAGCCTGGATGCGCAGGAAGCCTGCCGCTGCATCGTCGAGACCGAGATCCTCAACTTCGGCTACTACATCTATGGCTGGCGCCAAGTGCCGATCAACGTCGACATCATCGGCGAGAAGGCCAACGCCACGCGGCCGGAGATCGAGCAGATCATCGTCGGCAACTCGCGCGGCGTGTCGGACGAGCAGTTCGAGCTGGACCTCTACATCATCCGCCGCCGCATCGAGAAGGCGGTGGCGGCGGAGCAGATCACCGATTTCTACATCTGCACCCTTTCGTCCCGCTCGATCGTCTACAAGGGCATGTTCCTGGCGGAGCAGCTCACCTCCTTCTACCCCGACCTGCTGGACGAGCGGTTCGAGTCGAACTTCGCCCTGTACCACCAGCGCTATTCCACCAACACCTTCCCGACCTGGCCGCTCGCCCAGCCTTTCCGCATGCTCGCCCACAACGGCGAGATCAACACGCTGAAGGGCAACGTCAACTGGATGAAGGCGCACGAGACGCGCATGGAGCATGCGGTCTTCGGCGCCCACGTCGCCGACGTGAAGCCGGTGATCGGCGTCGGCCTGTCGGACAGCGGCGCACTGGACGCCGTGTTCGAGGTGCTGACGCGCGCCGGCAGGCCGGCCCCCATGGTCAAGATGATGCTGGTGCCCGAGGCGCTGACCAAGTCGGTGACCATGCCGGAGAGCCACCGCTCGCTGATCCAGTACTGCAACGCCGTGATGGAGCCGTGGGACGGCCCGGCGGCGCTGGCCATGTACGACGGGCGCTGGGTGGTCGGCGGCATGGACCGCAACGGCCTGCGCCCGATGCGCTACACCATCACCACCGACGGGCTGATCATCGGCGGTTCCGAGACCGGCATGGTCAAGATCGACGAGAGCGCGGTGGTCGAGAAGGGCCGCCTCGGCCCCGGGGCGATGATCGCCATCGACCTGGCGGAGGGGAAGCTCTACCGCGACGACGAGGTCAAGGACCTGCTGGCGGCCCAGAAGCCGTGGGGCGCCTGGGTGCGCAGCACCACGCAGCTCGACACGCTGGTCAAGCAGGCGTCGATCCAGGGTGAGCCGGCCGAGATGGAGAAGGCCGCCCTGCGCCGCGGCCAGATGGCGTTCGGCATCACCATGGAAGACATGGAGCTGATCCTCCACCCCATGGTGGAGGACGCCAAGGAGGCCGTCGGCTCCATGGGCGACGACAGCCCCATCGCCGTGCTGTCGGAGAAGTACCGCGGCCTGCACCACTTCTTCCGCCAGAACTTCAGCCAGGTCACCAACCCGCCCATCGACAGCCTGCGCGAGCGGCGGGTGATGAGCCTGAAGACGCGCCTGGGCAACCTCGGCAACATCCTCGACGAGAGCGAGACGCAGTGCAAACTGCTCCAGCTCGAATCGCCGGTGCTGACGACGGCCGAGTTCCGCGCCATGCGCGCCTACATGGGCGACACCGCGGCGGAGATCGACGCCACCTTCCCGGTGGACGGCGGTCCCGACGCCCTGCGCGACGCGCTGCGGCGCATCCGCCAGGAGGCGGAGGACGCCGTGCGCGGCGGGGCCGAGCACGTCATCCTGACCGACGAGCGCATGGGGCCGGACCGCGCCGCCATCCCGATGATCCTGGGCACCGGCGCGGTGCACACCCATCTGGTGCGCAACAACCTGCGCACCTTCACCTCGCTGAACGTGCGTTCGGCCGAGTGCCTGGACGTGCACTACTTCGCGGTGCTGATCGGCGTCGGTGCCACCACGGTCAACGCCTATCTGGCGCAGGAGGCCATCGCCGACCGCCAGCGCCGCGGCCTGTTCGGCGCCCTGTCGGTCGAGGACGGGGTGCAGCGCTTCAAGAAGGCCATCGACGAGGGCCTGCTGAAGATCATGTCCAAGATGGGCATCTCGATCATCAGCTCCTACCGCGGCGGCTGCAACTTCGAGGCGGTGGGCCTGTCGCGCGCCCTGGTGGCCGAGCATTTCCCGGCCATGGTCAGCCGCATCTCCGGCATCGGCCTGAACGGCATCCAGAAGAAGGTGCTGGAGCAGCACGCCGTAGCCTTCGCCGAGGACGTGGTCGCCCTGCCGGTCGGCGGCTTCTACAAGTTCCGCAAGTCGGGCGACCGCCACGGCTGGGAGGGCGGCATCATGCACACCCTCCAGCAGGCGGTGACCGAGGACAGCTACACCCTGTTCAAGAAGTATTCCGAGCAGGTGCACGGCCGCCCGCCGATGCAGTTGCGCGATCTGCTGGCCTTCCGCTCGCTCAAGAGCGCGGTGCCGATCGACGAGGTCGAGTCGATCACCGCCATCCGCAAGCGCTTCGTGACGCCGGGCATGTCGCTGGGCGCCCTGTCGCCGGAGGCCCACGGCACGCTGAACGTCGCCATGAACCGCATCGGCGCCAAGTCCGACTCGGGCGAGGGCGGCGAGGACCCGGCGCGCTTCCGCCCCGACAAGAACGGCGACAACTGGAACTCCGCCATCAAGCAGGTGGCGTCCGGCCGCTTCGGCGTGACCGCGGAGTACCTGAACCAGTGCCGCGAGCTGGAGATCAAGGTGGCCCAGGGCGCCAAGCCCGGCGAGGGCGGCCAGCTCCCCGGCTTCAAGGTGACGGAGATGATCGCGCGTCTGCGCCATGCGACGCCGGGCGTGACGCTCATCAGCCCGCCGCCGCACCATGACATCTACTCCATCGAGGATCTGGCGCAGCTCATCTACGACCTGAAGCAGATCAACCCGGAAGCCAGGGTCTGCGTGAAGCTGGTGGCGCGCTCCGGCATCGGCACCATCGCCGCCGGCGTGGCCAAGGCCAACGCCGACGTGATCCTGATCTCCGGCGGCTCCGGCGGCACCGGCGCCAGCCCGCAGACCTCGATCAAGTACGCCGGCCTGCCCTGGGAGATGGGCCTGTCCGAGGTGCACCAGGTGCTGACGCTGAACCGTCTGCGCCACCGCGTGCGGCTGCGCACCGACGGCGGCCTGAAGACCGGCCGCGACATCGTCATCGCCGCCATGCTGGGCGCGGAGGAGTACGGCATCGGCACCGCCAGCCTGATCGCCATGGGCTGCATCATGGTGCGCCAGTGCCACTCCAACACCTGCCCGGTCGGCGTCTGCGTGCAGGACCCCAAGCTGCGCGAGAAGTTCACCGGCACGCCGGAGCAGGTGGTCAACCTCATCTCCTTCCTGGCGGAGGAGGTGCGCGAGATCCTGGCCCAGCTCGGCGTGCGCTCGCTGAACGAGGTGATCGGCCGCACCGACCTGTTGCACCAGGTCAGCCGCGGCGCCGAGCACCTGGACGACCTGGACCTCAACCCGCTGCTGGCCCAGGTGGACCCCGGCGAGAACGCGCGCTACTGCACCATGCAGGGCCGCAACGAGGTGCCGGACACGCTGGACGCCCGCGTCGTCGCCGACGCCCGGCCGCTGTTCGAGGAGGGCGAGAAGATGCAGCTCTCCTACACCATCCGGAACACGCACCGGGCCATCGGCACGCGCCTGTCGTCGATGATCACGCGCAAGTACGGCATGTTCGGCCTGCAGCCCGGCCACATCACCGTGCGCCTGCGCGGCACGGCCGGCCAGTCGCTGGGCGCCTTCGCCGTCCAGGGCATCAAGCTGGAGGTGTTCGGCGACGCCAACGACTATGTGGGCAAGGGCCTGTCGGGCGGCACCATCGTGGTGCGGCCGACCACCTCGTCGCCGCTGAAGACCAACGAGAACACCATCATCGGCAACACGGTGCTGTACGGCGCCACCGCCGGCAAACTGTTCGCCGCCGGCCAGGCGGGCGAGCGGTTCGCGGTGCGCAACTCCGGCGCGCTGGTGGTGGTGGAGGGCTGCGGCTCCAACGGCTGCGAGTACATGACCGGCGGCACGGCGGTCATCCTGGGGCCGGTCGGCGACAACTTCGCCGCCGGCATGACCGGCGGCATGGCCTTCGTCTATGACGAGGAGGACGCCTTCGCCCGCCGCGTCAACGACGAGAGCGTGATCTACCAGCGCATCGAGGTGGCCCACTACGAGGACATCGTGAAGCGCCTGATCGAGGAGCACGTGGAGGAGACCCAGAGCCGCTTCGCCGAGCAGCTCCTGAACGATTGGGAGCGGGTGCGCGGCAAGTTCTGGCAGGTCGTTCCGCGGGAGATGCTGACCCGTCTGGAGGTGCCCGTCACCGTGCCCCGGGCCATTCCGGCGGAATAACGGCCGGCACGCCCACAAGGCTCTGCACGACCCGAGCGGCGGTCCGGACCATCCGGGCCGCCGTTTTTTCGTGCGCCCCGTGCGTCGGCCGGACCGCCGGCTCCCCCGGCCAATGGGCAGCCGGCCAATCGGCACATTGTGCGGTCGCGAGCCCATGGGGTAAAGTCGCGCCGCATGCGCACGCTTTACCATTACCCGCTGTCCCCGCTGTCGCGCCTGGCGCGCGTGGTGCTGGCCGAGAAGGGGTTGCCCTTCGAGGCGGTGATCGAGAAGCCGTGGGAACGGCGCGAGGAGCTGCTGGCCCTGACGCCGGCGGCTGAGGTGCCGGTGCTGGTCGAGGACGACGGCACCGTGATCGCCGACGGCTTCGCGCTGCTGGAGTACCTGGAGGAAGCCTACCCCGACCAGCCGCTGATGCCGCCGGAGGTGGCGGCGCGGGCCGAGGTGCGGCGCCTCGTCCACTGGTTCATGCGCAAGTTCGACCGCGAGGTGACCGAGAACCTGGTCGGCGAGAAGCTGATCAAGCGCGTGTCCGCCCAGGGCCAGCCCTTCGCCCCGGCGATCCGCGCCGGGCTGGCCAACATCCACTATCACCTGGACTACATCGCCTTCCTGGCGGAGCGGCGGACGTGGCTGGCCGGGTCCTTCTTCTCCCTGGCCGATCTGGCGGCGGCGGTGGAGCTGAGCTGCGTCGATTACATCGGCGACGTCCCGTGGGACGAGAACGAGGACGCCAAGGACTGGTACGTCCGTCTGAAATGCCGCCCCGGCTTCCGTGCCATCCTCGCCGACACCATCCCCGGCTGCCCCCCGCCGCGCCATTACGCCGATCTGGATTTCTAGAAATACGGCTCCGCCAGCCCCTCGATGCGGAAGACCTCGCGCACCGCCGGGCGGTCCATGACGCGGGCCAGGAACGGGCCGAGGTGCGGCAGGTCGCGCGCCTTGCGCGGCATGTGGCGGGTCCAGCGTGCCAGCATGAAGAGGTAGGCGTCGGCGATGGAGAACCGGTCGCCCACCAGCCATGGCCGGTCGGCCAGGGCGTCGTCGGCGCGGGCGAACTGGTCCGCCAGCCGGTCGACGATCACCGCCTTCAGCCGGTCGGCGTCGTCCGCCGTGACGTAGCGTCCGGGGTAGAAATAGAGCATGGCATCCGCCTGCACCGTGTTGGTCAGGAACGCCATCCACTGGTACAGCCGGGCCCGCTCGGGGTCGCCGACCGGCGGGGCCAGCCCGGCCTCGGGGTGGCGGTCGGCCAGGTGCAGGCAGATGGCCGCCGATTCCCAGACCGCCCGGTCGCCGTCCACCAGCGTCGGCACCCGGCCGTTGGGGTTGAGGCGGCGGTACTCCGGCGAGGCCAGCACGCCCGAGTCGCGGTCGTGCAGGACCAGCTCGTGCGCGGCGCCGATCTCCCGCAGCACGATGTGCGGCGCCATGCCGGCGGTGCTGGGAAGGGTGTGGAGGCGGTACATGGGGCGGTGGTCTCCTTGTCGGACGGCGATCGCAGGCCCGCCCTGCGCGGTTGACACGGTGCAGGCTGTTTGTCCGCGGCGGCGCGGCGGTGTAGCATCGCCCCGGTGGCTATTTTTTTAAACACCCTTTGGGCAGAACAGCGGTCGGGGATGAAACGATGACGGCGATGGGCAACTCCGCGGCGAGCCGCGACAAGGCGTATGTCCTGCACCCCTACACGAACCTGAAGGTGCACGAAACCGCGGGTCCGCTGATCGTGGAGCGGGGCCGGGGCGTGCGCGTGTGGGACGACGCGGGCAAGGAGTACATCGAGGGGCTCGCCAGCCTGTGGTGCGTGTCGCTGGGCTTCGACGAGGAGCGCCTGATCGACGCCGCGGTGCGGCAGATGCGCAAGCTGCCCACCTATCACACCTTCGGGCACAAGTCGCACGACCCCGGCATCGACCTGGCCGAGGCGCTGATCGGCATGTCGCCGGTGCCCATGTCCAAGGTGTTCTTCGCCAATTCGGGGTCGGAGGCGAACGACACGGCGGTCAAGCTGATCTGGTACTACAACAACGCCCTGGACCGGCCGGAGAAGAAGAAGATCATCTCCCGCCGCAAAGCCTATCACGGCGTCACCGTGGCCACCGCCAGCCTGACCGGCCTGCCCAACAACCACCGTGATTTCGACCTGCCGATCGCCCGCATCCTGCACACCGACTGCCCGCACCACTACCGCTTCGCCGAGCCGGGCGAGAGCGAGGAGGATTTCGCCACCCGGCTGGCCGCCAGCCTGGAAGCCCTGATCCTGGCCGAAGGGCCGGAGACGGTGGCCGCCTTCTTCGCCGAGCCGCTGATGGGGGCGGGCGGCGTCATCGTTCCCCCCGCCACCTATTTTCCCAAGATCCAGGCGGTGCTGAAGAAGTATGACGTGCTGCTGGTCGCCGACGAGGTGATCTGCGGCTTCGGGCGCACCGGCAACCTGTGGGGGACGCAGACCTTCGGTATGGAGCCGGACATCCTGACCTGCGCCAAGGCCCTGTCGTCGGGCTACCTGCCGATCTCCGCCGTGATGGTGTCGGAGGCCATCTACCGCGCCTGCGTGGCCGAGAGCGAAAAGATCGGCACCTTCGGCCACGGCTACACCTACTCCGCCCACCCCGTCTCGGCGGCGGTGGCGCTGGAGACCCTGAAGATCTACGAGGAGCGTGACATCGTCGGCCGTGTCCGCGCCGTCACCCCCCGCTTCCAGGAGGGGCTGCGCCGTTTCGCCGACCACCCGCTGGTGGGCGAGGTGCGCGGCGTCGGCCTGATCGGCGCGCTGGAGCTGGTGGCCGACAAGGCGGACAAGACCCCCTTCGACCCGGCCGTCGGCGCCGGCGCCCGGGTCAACGCGCTGAACCAGGAGAACGGACTGATCACCCGCGCCATGGGCGACACCATCGCCTTCTGCCCGCCGCTGATCATCGACGAGGTCGACATCGACGCCATGTTCGAGCGCATGGCGAAGACCCTGGATGCGGCGGTGCCGCTGCTGAAGGGGTGATCGCCTCTCCGGCCCTTCCGCCCTCCCGGCCCTGCGGACGGGAGGGCGCTCTTGACGGCGTCCTATCGGCAGGATACAGCACTATCGCCTAGCCGCTGGATACCCCTTCGTGGTCGGCATCGATCTTCGCCCCGTCCTCTACATCGTCGGCGCCCTCGTCAGCATCGTGGCCCTGGCCATGCTGGTGCCGATGGTGGTCGACTTCGCCGTCGGGAACCCCGACTGGATGGTCTTCGCCACCACGTCGGCGCTGACGCTGTTCTTCGGCGTGCTGCTGATCCTGACCAACCGGACGTCGGAGATCGCCCTGTCGCTGCGCCAGGCGTTCCTGCTGACCACCCTTGCCTGGGTGGTCGTCTGCGCCTTCGCCGCGGCGCCGTTCGTCGTGTCGCAGACGCGGCTGTCGGTGACCGATGCCTTCTTCGAGGCCATGTCCGGCCTGACGACGACGGGGTCCACGGTGATCGCCGGGCTGGAGGGGCTGCCGCCGGGGCTGCTGCTGTGGCGGTCCCTGCTCCAGTGGCTGGGCGGCATCGGCATCATCGGCATGGGCATCGTCATCCTGCCCTTCCTGCGCGTCGGCGGCATGCAGCTCTTCCGCTCCGAGTCGTCGGATCGCTCGGACAAGGTGGTGCCGCGCGCCGGCGATCTCGCCATCGCCGTGGCCTGGGTCTACATGACCATGACGCTGATGTGCGTCGCCGGGCTGGCGCTGGCCGGCATGTCCCTGTTCGACGCGGTCAACCACGCCATGACCGCGGTGTCCACCGGCGGCTACTCCACCCGCGACGCTTCCATTGCCGGCTGGGACAACCCGGCCGTCGAATGGGTGCTGGTGGTGTTCATGATGGCCGGAGGCATGCCCTTCGTCCGCTTCATCAGCCTGGCGCGCGGCGACGCCGGGCCCCTGTGGCGCGACACGCAGGTGCGCTGGTACGTCGGCTTCCTGGTGGTCGTCTCGGTGGCGCTCGGACTGTGGCTGGCGCACACCGCCGACATCGACCTTCACGACGCGTTCCGCCTGACGTTCTTCAACGTCGTGTCGGTGGTGACGACCACCGGCTACGCGTCGGCGGACTACGGCCTCTGGGGGCCGCTGGCGGTCGCTGCCTTCTTCACCCTGACGCTGGTCGGCGGCTGCACCGGCTCCACCGCCGGCGGCATCAAGATCTTCCGCTTCGAGATCCTGTTCATGGTGCTGCGGGTGCTGATGGTGCGGCTGTTCAGCCGCCACCGCGTCCTGCCGCTGCACTACAACAACAAGCCGGTTGATGCCGACACCATGGTGTCGGTGATGAGCTTCGGTTTCGTCTACATCGCGCTGATCTTCATCCTGATGGTGCTGCTGGCGGCCCTGGGGCTCGACCTGGTGACGGCGCTGACCGGTGCTGCCACCGCCATCAGCAACGTGGGTCCCGGCCTGGGCCCGATCATCGGCCCGGTCGGCAACTTCGCGCCGCTGCCCGATGCCGCCAAATGGCTTCTGTCATTGGGCATGCTGCTGGGCCGGCTGGAGTTCTTCACGGTGCTGATCCTCTTCAACCCGGCGTTCTGGCGGCAGTGACCGGAGTGGCCGGGACGGGAGGCGGGAAGGGTGGCGCAACCGATCCGCATGGCGTATAGTAGCATACGCTGATGAGATCCGGTCATTCCGGCCTTGATCAAGGTCAATGCTGAGTGGCAGGTCTATGACGAACATGCCATTCTCTGTGGCACCCGAGGGCCGGCGCGCGAACGGCGCCCTTCCCGGCCCGGCGCCGAAGATGTCGAACGGATATGCCCGATGGACTATGAGAGCTTCTTCCGCACCCAGATCGACGCCCTGAAGCAGGAGGGGCGGTACCGTGTCTTCGCCGACCTCGCGCGGCACGCCGGGGAGTTCCCGCGGGCGACCTTCCGCGACGCGGCAGACCGGGAGCGCACGGTGACGGTGTGGTGCTCCAACGACTATCTCGGCATGGGGCAGCACCCCAAGGTCCTGGCCGCCATGCACGCCGCCCTGGACGAGTGCGGTGCGGGTGCCGGCGGGACGCGCAACATCTCCGGCACCAACCGCTACCACGTCCTGCTGGAGCGCGAGCTGGCCGACCTGCACGGCAAGGAGGCGGCGCTCCTCTTCACGTCGGGCTATGTGTCCAACGACGCGACGCTGCAGACGCTGGGCCGCATCCTGCCCGGCTGCATCATCTTCTCCGACGCGCTGAACCACAACTCGATGATCACCGGCATCCGCAACTCGGGCGCCGAAAAGCACATCTTCCGCCACAACGACCCGGACCACCTGGAGGAGCTGCTGGCCACGGCGGACCCCCGGCGTCCGAAGGTGGTGGCGTTCGAGTCCGTCTACTCCATGGACGGCGACATCGCGCCCATCCACGCGATCATCGACGTCGCCGACAAGTACGGCGCCATGACCTACATCGACGAGGTGCACGCGGTGGGCATGTACGGCCCGCGCGGCGCCGGGGTGGCGGAGCGCGACGGCGCCATGGACCGCCTGACCATCATCGAGGGCACGCTGGGCAAGGCGTTCGGCGTGCAGGGCGGCTACATCACCGGCTCGGCGGCGCTGATCGACTGCGTGCGTTCCTACGCCAACGGCTTCATCTTCTCCACCTCGCTGGCCCCGGTGCTGGCCGCCGGCGCGCTGGCCTCCATCCGCCACCTGAAGCAGAGCCAGGCGGAACGCGACCGCCACCAGGAGCGGGCCGCCACCCTGAAGCGCATGATGAGCGAGGCCGGCCTGCCGGTGATGGACAGCGCCAGCCACATCGTCCCGGTCATGGTCGGCGACGCCAAGCGCTGCAAGCGCGCCTCCGATCTGCTGATGGAGCGCCATTCCATCTACGTCCAGCCCATCAACTACCCCACCGTGCCGCGCGGCACCGAGCGTCTGCGCTTCACGCCCACGCCGCTGCACGACGACGCCATGATGGGCCAGCTCGTGGACTCCCTGCGCGACGTCTGGGACCTGCTGGAGCTGAAGCTGGCGGCCTGAGGCGAGCGCTCACCGGCCGTCCCACGACAGCCGCCAGGCAGCGGCCCGCCAGTCGCTCCCCGACGCCGGGTCGACGGGCGGCAGGGGGCGGTCCGGCGGCGGATGGCCGGGGGGCAGGGCCAGCGCGTTCACCGCCACCAGGCCGGGGAACGGGTTGACGGAGTGAGCCAGCCGGTTGGCCGGGTCGAACACGGTGGCGAGATGCCACCACAGGCCGTAGCCCAGGGCGCGCAACCGGGCGAACACGCCGGCGGCGGCCGCGTCGTCCTCGACCCGCAGATAGAGGATCGGACGGCGATCCGCCGGCGCCGCGGCGAGCGGATCGACCAGCGGGTCGGCGCCGTCCGTCACCGCCGCGCGCACCAGCCGCGGCGGCGCCCCGCCCTCCTGAACTCCGGCGAGCAGGGCACCGCGGCGGTCCGCCGGGTCGTGGCGGACCGTCAGGTTGCTCCGGCCGTTGGCGGCGGCGGTGCGGCGCAACAGGTCGAACAGGCCCGCTGACCGCTCCGTCGCCACCACCCGCCCGGCCGCGCCGACGGCGCGGGCGAAGGCCAGGGCGTGGGCACCGACGCCGGCGTCGGCATCCACCACCGTGTCGCCGGCCGTCAGGAAGCCGGCGCAGAACGCGGCTTCGATCTCCAGCCAGTCCCCCAGCAGGGCCAATGAGCGGCCGATGTGAGGGTCGCCGGCGGGATGGACGATCATCCCGTGCCGTCCCTCGGCCATGGCCGCGCCGTCCGGCCCGTCGGGGGCGGCGATCGGCGGCAGGCGGGTGAGGTGGAACAGCTTGGCGCCGACGTGCCGGTCGCCGGGGCGGTCGGGCACCGCCGGCAGCGGGTGGCCCGCCCCGGAGTGAACCCCGTCGTGGATGAGCACGCGGTGCGCGATGCGCGGCCACAGCCACTCCGCCAGGAAATGCTGGTCGTTCCAGCGGCCGGGGCGGGCGGCGGTGAAGCGGTCGATGGCCGGGCCGACCGGCGGCAGCAGGCCGGCGGTCCCGCCCCACAGCCCGCCCATCACCGGCTCCATGTGCATGACGTGGTCGCGCAGGACGTGGAACGGCGTGCCCGACGCGGTCCATTCCGCCACCGCCGCGATCTCCCGCGCCGTCGGCCGGGAATCGGCGTCCCGGCACAGGAAGCGGCGCACGCCCGGATCATCGGCGACGAGGAAGCGCCAGAACATGCCGCGACGGCCGGCGGTGCCCGGCGGCATGGCCACCAGTTCCGCCCCCAGCGCCGCCAGTTCGGCCAGCACGTGCCGGGGCGTGGTGTCGTCGTGGTAGAAGCGGCAGCGCCAGCCGGGCAGCAGGTCGGGGATCGTCCGGGCGTTGGCGATGGCGCCGCCGCAATAGACCTCCAGCCCGCCCCACAGGCTGAAGCTGACCACGTCGCGGGTCCGTTCGCCGCCTCCGGCCGTGCCGGGAACCTCACCGCCGAGCGGTTCGGCGGGCGCGGCGCAATGCCGCAGCTTGATCGCCAGCGCCGCGGTGGACCATTGCAGCGCCTGCGACGGGTCGCGCTCCTGCAGGGCTTCGGCCAGTCCCTCGCAGGGGTCGGGGTTGTCGGGATCGGCAAGGGTGGCGCGCCGCAGCACGGTGACGGCTGCCTCCGCCGCGCCGGCGCGCAGGTGCGCCACGCCGGCGTTGTGGAGAAGCCGGCTTCCGTCCGGGTTCAGCGCCAGCACGCGCCGGTGCAGCGCCAGCGCTTCGGCCGGCCGGCCCGCCTCGGTCAGCGCCGTGGCCAGGGCGAAGGCGAGGTCCGGGTCGAACGGCAGCAGGGCCGCCGCGGCGGACAGATCGGCCAGCGCCGCCGCGGTGTGCCGGTCTTCCAGCCGGCGGCAGCCGCGCTCGTGCAGCAGCAGGCCCAGCTTGCCGGCGATGTCCGCGTCACCGGGCGCAAGGTCGCGGGCGCGGCGCAGTGCCGCCACGGCACCCTCCGTCGCCCCTGTCCGGCGCAGCCCGGTGCCCAGCAGCGCCCATGCCCCGGCCTCGCCGGGGGCGAGGGTCAGCGCCCGCCGGCTGCGCTCCGCCGCCGCGGCCCCGTCGCCTGCCGCGGCGTCGATCTGCGCCAGCATCAGGCGCAACGCCGGCTGGTCCGGCAGCAGGCGCGCCGCCCGCTCCAGCCGGCCGCGCGCCTCGGTGAAGCGGCCGGACCGGCAGCCCAACGTGCCCGCGAGATAGAGCGCCTGCGGGTTGTCGGGGTCCACGTCGAGAATGCGGTCGCACAGGGCAAGAGCCTCGGCCCCGCGCCCTGCCGCGTCCAGATCCAGCACAATCCGCAACGCGTCGGCGACACTGGCCATGGGAGCGGTCCTTACCGGCGATGTCCCGTGCAGCGGCCACTATAACGCCGGCACCGCGCCGCGGAAACACAACCGTGGGCGCCCGCCGGTGTCACCGCGGCGCGGACCGGTGGCGGTCCCAGGGCGGTGGCGGGGTGAGTTCCCGCACCAGGGCATCGACGAAGACCCTGGTCTTGGCCGGCACCAGACGCCCCGGCGGCAGCACGACCTGCACGGCGCCGCTGTGGTCGAACCGCCAGCCGTCCAGGATGCGGACCAGCCGTCCCTCCGCCAGTTCCCGGCCGATCAGCCATTCGGGAGCCGGCAGGATGCCGGCGCCGCCCAGGCAGGCCACCAGCAGCCCCTCGCCGTCGTCGGACAGGATGTGAGGGGACACCCGCCGGGTGACGCGCTCATCCCCCCGCCGCAGCCGCCAGTCCGGCCAGAACCGCTCCTTGGGAAAGCTCAGGCAGGTGTGCCGGTCGAGGTCTTCGGGCCGGGCCGGGGCGCCCCGGTCGGCGAGGTAGGCGGGGGCGGCGCAGAGCACCGTCTCGAACGCCGCGAGGTGGCGGGCGACCAGGCTGCTGTCCGCCGGCTCGCCGATGCGCACGGCCGCGTCGAAGCCTTCGGCCACGATGTCCACGAAACGGTCCGCGTGCAGGAGTTCCAGGCGCAGGGCCGGGTGCGCCGTGACGAACCCCGGCAGCCACGGGGCGATCCAGCGCTGGGTGAACGCCGCCGGCAGCGACAGGCGCAGGACGCCCCGCGGCGCGGCGGCACCCTCGGCGGCTTCCGTGTCGGCCGCCGACAGCTCGCCCAGGATGGCGCGGACGCGGTGAAGATAGGCCGCGCCGGCCTCGGTGAGGGTGATCCGCCGCGTCGTGCGGGACAGCAGCCGCACGCCCAGCCGCGCTTCCAGCGCGTCGAGGCGGCGTGAGATCACCGACGGATCGCGGCCGATGGAACGCGCCGCGGCGGCGATGCCGAGATGCTCCGCCACGGCGGCGAAGGCTTCGATCTGCTCCAGGTGGGCGCCGGTCCGTTCCTGCATCGGATGCACGGGTCTTTTGTCTGCGGCCGGGATTATCGACCACACACCCACGAACTACCATGGGTTCAGCGCGCAGGGAACGGTCATCACGTTTTTCGGGCCATCATCGGCACCCTGCGGCACGCCGATGATCGGGCCTTACCGGAGCACACGTTCATGACACGCGAAGCCATCTTCCCCGCCCGCCGGCACGCCCTCTACGATGCGCACCGGTACTCGGCGGCGATCCGATCGGGCGACCTGCTGTTCGTCTCGGGCCAGGTCGGCAGCCGCGAGGACGGTTCCGCCGAGCCGGACTTCGCCGCCCAGGTCCGGCTCGCCTTCGCCAACCTCGCCGCGGTGCTGGAGGCCGCGGGCTGCACGTTCGACGACGTGGTGGACGTCACCACCTTCCACACCGACCCCGAGGCGCAGATCGAAACGGTCATGGCCGTCCGCAGCGCGGTCATCGGCGCGCCGCCCTACCCGAACTGGACGGCGGTCGGCGTCCAATGGCTGGCGGGCTTCGACTTCGAGATCAAGGTGATCGCGCGGATACCTTAAACGCGGTCACGCCGCGCAGGCTTCGGCCCCATCGGGCAGCGGCCGCCGTCGCGGCCGATACCGGGTTCGGATCAAGACGTACCGAACCCGGTATCAAAGCAGATCCCGCAGCATGGCCACCAGCGGCACGTCGGCCGGCGGCATGGGGTAGGCGCCCATGCGGTTGGGGTGCACCCAGGCCAGTTCCTGTCCTTCCAGCGCCCTGACCGTGCCGTCCCACACCCGGCAGACGTAGAGCGGCATCAGCAGGTGGAAGCTCTCGTAGCGGTGGGAGGCGAAGGTGAAGGGGGCGAGGCAGCTCGCCGCGGTATCGACGTCCAGCTCCTCCTTCAGCTCGCGCACCAGGGCGGCCTCGGGGGTTTCGTCGGCGTGCACCTTGCCGCCGGGAAACTCCCACAGGCCGGCCAGCGGCTTGCCCGGCGGGCGCCGCGCCAGCAGGACGCGCCCGTCCGGGTCGACCAGCGCAACCGCGGCGACCAGCAGCACCGGGACGGAGCCGGCCGGCGGCGTGGAGTTGGGGTCGAAGCAGGCGCTGTCCATGACGTTCCGTCTCCCGCCGGCGGCGGCGCCGTCAGCTCCGGTAGCTGCCGTTGATGTCGATGTAGCCGTGGGTCAGGTCGCAGGTCCACACGGTGGCGCGGCCGCTGCCCAGGCCGAGGTCGACGGCGATGTCGATCTCCTTGCCCTTCATGTGGGCGGCGACGGGCGCCTCGTCATAGCCCGGCATCTCCATCCCCTCGGCGCAGATCAGCGTGCCGCCGATGGAGATCTTCAGGCGGTCGCGGTCGGCCCGCTCGCCCGCCTTGCCCACGGCCATGACGATGCGGCCCCAGTTGGCGTCCTCGCCGGCGATGGCGGTCTTGACCAGCGGCGAATTGGCGATGGTCAGGCCGATGCGCTTGGCCGCGGCGTCGCTCTCGGCCCCGCTGACGCGGATGGCAACGAACTTGGTGGCCCCCTCGCCGTCGCGCACGATCTGGTGCGCCAGGTCCATCATGAGGTCTTCCAGGGCCGCCCGGAACTCGATCAGCCCGGCCTCGTCGGCCTGGCTCACCGGGGCGTTGCCGGCCCGCCCGGTGGCGAACAGCAGCACCGTGTCGGAGGTGGAGGTGTCGCTGTCCACGGTGATGGCGTTGAAGGTCTTCTCGGTCAGGGCCGACAGCATGCCCTGCAGCGCCGGGGCCGGGATGGCGGCGTCGGTGAAGATGAAGCCCAGCATGGTCGCCATGTCCGGTGCGATCATGCCCGAGCCCTTGCAGAAGCCGTTCAGCGTCACCGTGGTGCCGCCGATCTTCGCGGTGCGGGTCGCCCCCTTGGCGAAGGTGTCGGTGGTCATGATGGCGCGCGCCGCCGCCTCCCACGCCGCCGCGGTGGCGGGGGCGTCGCCGGGGACGGGCAGGACGCGGGCGATGGCGTCGGGCGCCAGGGGCTGGCCGATGACCCCGGTGGAGGCCACGTACACCTCCTCCGGCGCGCAGCCGGCGATCTGCGCCGCCGCCCGCACGGTGGCCTGCACCGTGGCGTCGCCCGCCTTGCCGGTGAAGGCGTTGGCGTTGCCGGCGTTGACCACCAGCGCGCGGCCCAGCCCGTGGGGCAGCGCCATGCGGCACCATTCCACCGGCGCGGAGGCGGCGAGCGACCGGGTCAGCACCCCCGCCACGGTGGTGCCGGGATCGAGCACCGCGACCAGCAGATCGTCGCGCCCCTTATAGCGGATGCCGCTGTTGGCCGTGGCCAGGCGCACGCCGGCCAGCGGCGGCAGCGTCGGGAACGCGGAAGGGGCGAGCGGGGAAACGGGGAGTGCCATCGGAGGTGTTCCCTGAAACCGGATCGTTGCCGTTGCGTCGGGCCGCACCGTCGTGCCGCCCGCCCGCAACCGGCGCTGGGATGGGCGGGCGGGCGACAAGATAGACAGGGGTCCGGCGGATGCAAACGGTTTTCACGGACCGCCGCCGAAATGGCGCCGTTCCCATCCGCCGGGTGGCGCGTTACGGCTTCGGCGCCGCGCCGTTGGCGGCGCCGGCGGGCGGGGCCGCCGGAGCCGCCGGAGCCGCCGGGGCGGCCGGCATCGGCGACCCGTCGAGCTGGAAGGTCTCGATCCGGGCGGTGGTGCGCAGTTCGTCCACCAGGCCGGTGATGATCTCGCGCGACAGCTCGCGCTCCAGTTCCGGCTTCACCTCGTCCAGTGCCGGCGGTTCGGGCTGGCGGCGGTCCTCCACCTTGATGACGTGCCAGCCGAACTGGGTCTGCACCGGGTCGGTGCTGACGTCGCCCGGCTTCATGGCGAAGGCGGCCTCGGCGAAGGGCTCCACCATGGTGTCTTTGGTGAAGTAGCCGAGATCCCCGCCCTGCGCGGCGGCGGCGGTGTCCTTCGACTTGTCGCGGGCGATGGCGGCGAAATCGCCGCCGGCCTTCAGCGACTCGATGATCGCCCGGGCCTCGGCCTCGCTCTCCACCAGGATGTGGGCGGCCTTCACCTCTTCCTGGGGCGGATTCTCCCGCAGGTACTCCTTGTACGCCTCGTCCAGGGCTTCGGGGGTGATGCGCTCGCCCACCTGCCGGTCGATGTAGGCGCGCTGCACGGCGCGCTCCTCGGCGGCCTTCAGCTCCTCCTTCACCGCCGGGCTGTCCTGCAGGCCGGCCTTGTAGCCGGCGGCGGCAATGAGCTTCTGGTTGACGAGCTGCTCCAGGATCGCCGGATAGATCATCTCCAGCGGCATCTGGCGCACCTGGGGCGGAAGCTGGGCGGCCAGACGCATCAGGTCGGAGGCATGGATCTCCTGCCCGTCGACGCGGGCGATGACCGGGTCCGCAGGCTGTTCGGGGGCAGCGGCCCCCGCCTGCGCCGGAGCGGTTTGCTGCGCGGCCGGCGCGGCGTCGCCGGCGAAAGCGGTCGTGGGGCCCGCCAGGGCCACGCCGCCGGCGGCCAGCGACAGGAAGGCGGCGCGAAGCACTCGGTTCATGACTGGGGTCTCCATCCTTCCGGCGGACGTCGGACGTTCATAAGGAAAGGGCCGGGGCCGCCCGCCGGCACCCCGGACCCGTATCCCGCTTTGGCATTAAGCATGGGACGCCCGCTCTGGCAAGCGAGCGTCGGCGGCGCCGTACACCGCGGCGGCCCGTGGCCGGCGAACCGCCGGTCTCGTTGACTTGGAAGCCCAACGGTCCTATGTCAGAGCGGTCCGGGGGCCGCCCCCGGCTTTCCGTTTCCGTCCGGGGTTTTTTTCATGTTCGGTGCTCTCGCCCGCAAGATCTTCGGCAACGCGAACACGCGCGTGGTCAAGGCTCTTCAAAAGCCGGTCCAACAGATCAACGCGCTGGAGCCCGAGCTGGTCACGCTGAGCGACGACCAGTTGCGCGACCGCACCCGCCTCCTGCGCGAGCGGCTGAACAACGGGGAGACCCTCGACGCCATCCTGCCCGACGCCTTCGCCACCGTGCGCGAGGCGGCCAAGCGCGTGCTGGGCCAGCGGCACTTCGACGTCCAGCTCATGGGCGGCATGGTCCTGCACCAGGGCCGCATCGCCGAGATGAAGACGGGTGAAGGCAAGACGCTGGTGGCCACCCTGGCCGTCTACCTGAACGCCCTGCAGGGCAAGGGCGTCCACGTGGTGACGGTGAACGACTATCTGGCCAAGCGCGACAGCGACTGGATGGGGCGTGTCTACCGCTTCCTCGGCCTGACGGTCGGCTGCATCGTCCACGGTCTCAGCGACGACGAGCGGCGGGCGGCCTACGACAGCGACATCACCTACGGCACCAACAACGAGTTCGGCTTCGACTATCTGCGCGACAACATGAAGTTCCGCGCCGAGGATCTGGTGCAGCGGCCCTTCAACTACGCCATCGTCGACGAGGTGGACTCGATCCTGATCGACGAGGCGCGCACGCCGCTGATCATCTCCGGCCCCTCGACCGACTCGTCGGAGATGTACACCCAGGTGGACGCGCTGATGCAGCACCTGGTGCCGGAGGATTACGAGAAGGACGAGAAGCACCGCGCCGTCTCGCTGACCGAGGCCGGGCAGGAGCACATCGAGCAGCTTCTCAAGGACTCCGGCCTGCTGAAGACGGGCGGCCTGTACGACATCCAGAACGTGGCGCTGGTCCACCACGCCCAGCAGGCCCTGCGCGCCCACACCCTGTTCCAGCGCGACAAGGACTACATCGTCAAGGACGGCAAGGTCGTCATCATCGACGAGTTCACCGGCCGCATGATGGAGGGCCGGCGCTATTCCGAGGGCCTGCACCAGGCGCTGGAGGCCAAGGAGAAGGTGGAGATCCAGCGCGAGAACCAGACGCTGGCGTCCATCACCTTCCAGAACTACTTCCGCCTGTACCCCAAGCTGTCGGGCATGACCGGCACGGCGATGACCGAGGCGCCGGAGTTTGCCGAGATCTACGGGCTGGAGGTGGTGGAGATCCCCACCAACGTGACCGTCCAGCGCAAGGACGAGGACGACGAGGTCTACCGGACGGCGGAGGAGAAGTACAACGCCATCGTCGAGCTGATCGACGAGTGCCGGAACCGTCAGCAGCCGATCCTGGTGGGCACCACCTCGATCGAGAAGTCGGAAATGCTGTCCGCCTTCCTGAAGAAGAAGAAGATCCCGCACAACGTCCTGAACGCCCGCCACCACGAGCAGGAAGCCTACATCGTCGCCCAGGCCGGCCGGCCCGGCGCGGTGACGGTCGCCACCAACATGGCCGGCCGCGGCACCGACATCCAGCTCGGCGGCAACGTCGACATGCGCGTGCGCATGGAACTGGCCGACCTGCCCGAGGGGCCGGAGCGCGAGGCGCGCATCGCCCGCATCAAGGAGGAGGTCGAGGCGGCCCGCGACGTGGTGAAGAAGGCCGGCGGCCTCTACGTCATCGCCACGGAACGGCACGAGAGCCGGCGCATCGACAACCAGCTCCGCGGCCGCTCCGGCCGCCAGGGCGACCCCGGCGCGTCCAAGTTCTTCCTGTCCCTGCAGGACGACCTGATGCGCATCTTCGGGTCCGACCGCATGGACGGCATGCTCCAGCGCCTCGGCCTGAAGGACGGCGAGGCCATCGTCCACCCCTGGATCAACAAGGCGCTGGAGAAGGCGCAGCAGAAGGTCGAAGCCCACCACTTCGAGATCCGCAAGAACCTGCTCAAGTTCGACAACGTGATGAACGACCAGCGCAAGGTCGTGTACGAGCAGCGCCGCGAGATCATGGAGTCCGAGGACATCGGCGACTCGATCAAGGCCATGCGCCACCAGGTGGTCCAGGAGATGGTGACGGCGCGCATCCCGCCCAACTCCTATCCCGAGCAGTGGGACACCGCCGGCCTGCACGAGGAGGTGAACCGCATCCTCGGCCTCGACCTGCCGGTCGCCGACTGGGCCAAGGAAGAGGGCATCGCCGAGCCGGAGATCGAGGAGCGCATCCGCGAGGCCGCCGACCACAAGTACGCCCGCAAGGCGGCCGACTACGGGCCGGAGATGATGCGGCACGTGGAAAAGAGCCTGCTGTTGCAGATCCTCGACCAGGAATGGAAGGACCATCTGCTCCAGCTCGACCACCTGCGCCAGGGCATCTCGCTGCGCGCCTATGCCCAGCGCGACCCGCTGAACGAGTACAAGCGCGAGGCGTTCGAGCTGTTCGAGACGATGCTGACGCAGTTGCGCGAGCAGACCACCGCCGTGCTGATGCACGTGGAGGTGCGCGTCGCCCCGCAGCCCGAGGAGATGTTCGCCCGCTCCCTGCCCGAGATGCACGAGGGCCGCGAGGATCCGGCGCTGGCCCTGGCCGGTGCCGGCGCGGCAGCGCAGGACGCCGCCGGCGCCCCGCTGCCCGACGGCATGGTCCGCCGCGCCGCGACGGGCGCCGGGGCCGGTGTCGCCGCCGACGTGCCGGCCGAGTGGGCCAGGACCCCGCGCAACGCCCCGTGCCCCTGCGGCTCGGGCAAGAAGTACAAGCACTGCCACGGCAAGATGGAGTAAGCCCCGGCCGGGAACCCCCGCATCCCTCCCCCGTTTGCAAGCGTGAGCGTGGGAGGGGCGCATGTGGCAGGAGTTCCGGGCGTTCATCAGCCGCGGCAACGTGATCGACCTGGCGGTCGGCATCGTCATCGGCGCGGCGTTCACCGGCATCGTCAACTCGCTGGTCAACGACATCCTGACGCCGCCCATCGGCTGGATCATGGGCGGGCTCGACTTCTCCAACCATTTCCTGAACCTGTCCGGCGGCACCTACGACAGCCTGGCGGCGGCGCAGGCGGCGGGGGCGGCGACGATCAACTACGGCCGCTTCCTCAACGCCATCCTGCATTTCCTCATCGTCGCCGGCGCGCTGTTCCTGCTGGTGCGCAAGATCAACCGCTTCCGCCGCAGCGAACCGGCCGAGCCGGATGAACCGCCGGCCCCGCCGCGCCAGGAGACGCTGCTGGAAGAGATCCGCGACCTGCTGCGCGACCCCCCGTCCACCCGCCCGCCGGCGTGATCGGGGGCGGGATCGCGGACGGGAGGTGTCGAAGGTGAAGAATGCGCGTGTCGCGGGAAGATCCATCTGGCATGCAGCGGGGCGGGTGATTAGGATCGTGACCATCTCATCCTGATCAGGTCTTCCGCAGCCCATGCAGAACAGCCGTCGGCCGGGGGATGGCCATCGCTTCGCCCGCACCGCCGCCGCGCGCGCCGTGTGCGACAATTTCCGCTTCGAGGAGCGGGTGACCGACGACCGCTGGGCCGCCTACGACACCCACGATTTCGAGCCACCGCCGACGCGGCCGCGCCGGACCATGGCGGTGAAGCACGCCGACTACGTTGCCAACCGGTTGAACGCCCCGCCGGATGGGGTGCCCGCCACCTTCACGGCGGACAATGCGGACGCGCTGATCGCCACCCTGGCGCCGCGTGACATCATCCGGGTGGAGTGCATCGACTGGCTGTTCGATCGAGTCGGACGATTCACCAAGCCCAACGTCCTGAACGCCTTCCGGATGGCGAAGAACCGGGGCCGTGCCCCGACCGATCCGGTGCGGCTGACGCAGAACCGCTTGCTGGAGGCATTCGTCGAGCGCTGGAACCGCCGGCGCGACAACCGCCCCGGCTTCGCCGCCTTCCGCGACGAGGTGAAGGATGACCTGGAGGACCGAAACTGGTTCCTGCGCCTGCGCGACCGTCTCGGCCTCGGCCATTTCCATGTGCCGAACCACGCCAAAGAGTACACGGTGGTCGCCATGGCCTACACGGTGGCCGAGGTGCTGGAGGCCACGCCGCGGGCGGAGCGGCAGCGCGCCTTCGCGGTGCCCACGGTGCTGGACGGGCCGCTCAACCCCTTCTACGTCCCGGCGCCGACCGAACTGCCCTACGGCCGGACGCTCGACCTGCGCGAGGATGCGGCGTGCAATCGGCTGGTTGCGGAAATCCTGCACCGGCGTATAGATTATTCGGTGGCGCATATGGAGAAAATGGCGTCCATCGCCGCGCCGATGCCGGAGCCATCCTTGAAACGCCTGCGCAACGCCCATCTCAGGTGTCTGAGGGAATACCGGAGCGACTTCGGGGAGCCGATGCCCGACCATGTCCGCGATTGACCCACGGCGCCCCCGGCCCGACCACCCCTGGCTCGATGCCTTCGAAAAGGCGCCGGCGGAGCGGTTCGACGACCTGATCCGCGGCATTGCGCTGCCGTTCCCCTATGGCCGAGGCCGCCCGTCCGACGTTCTGGACACTCTGTTCGGCAATCTCGGCGCCAACGACCCCCTGCTCCGGCTGCTGGACCATACCGTGGACGCGTGGCTGGCTGCCCGTCCAGCCGACCCGCCCGCGTTCCGCCTGCGCTACGGCCCGGCCCGCTACGCCGGCGAAGTGGCGGATGCCCTGTCCCTGGTGCCCCGCCTGGACCTGCGGGACAGCGCGGCCCGACTGCACGCCGCGGTGAACGCGCTGGAGCCCTGGGCCGCCGGCCTGGTGGTGGATTCGGCCCACGACCCGCGGGCGGAGCTGTGGCGCACGCTGGCGCAGACCCAGACCGACGACACCTATCAGGCGGATTGGTTCGGGTTCTGCGATCGCGCCGGGCGGGGCGAGCCCGACTATTTCCTCGACATCGGCCTGCTGGGCTTGCTCGGACTGCCGAAGCCGCCGGCGCCGGTGTCCGAAGCCGTGCTCGCCGGCTTTGCCCGTTGGGCCTGTCATCTCGGCCCGCAAGACCGGGACGACTTCCTGCTCCAGTGGTACTCGCTGAAGGCGCTCTATCCCTCCTCCCCGCCGGCGTGGCGGCACCGCCTGGAGCCCTTGTTCAAGGAGCACGCCCGGCGCCCGTTCGTCGCGTGGTGGAAGGAGGATGTGAAGGGCGGGACGGCTGCCGGAGGGGCGAAACCGCCGCGCGTTATCAAAACGCCGCCGCGTGAGCGGCGCGAGAAGATCGAATTACGGTTGGCGAAAGAACCGGTAGCCGCTGTTCGATCCGATATCGAAGCGCTGATTGCCGACCAGCTTTGTTACGCCGAGGCCACGGGCGAGAGCCATTTTGTGGTCCGCACTGCCTGCAACATCGGCGATCTGGTCCTCGACCAGGCGCCCGACCTCGCCCATGACCTTGCCCGCATCGGCGTCCGCTGGGAGCCGGGCCACATGTACGGCTGGACTCTCTGGGCGCGATCGCTCGCCGCGCTGGGGCAGGAGGATCTCGCCGAGATCGTCTTCTGGGAAACCCTGCGCCGCTTCCCCGACGACGTTGTCAGCCTCAGCGCCCTGGCGGAGCTGTTGGCGCGGACGGGGCGGGCGGGTGAGGCGGAGGCGCTGTACCGGGAGACGGCCCGCCGCTTCCCCGGCGACGCGGTGTGCCGCGGCGGCTTGGCCACGCTGCTGATCCGCCAGGGACGGCTGGACGGGGTGCCGGCCATCCTGGCGGAGATCGCGCGCGTCGATCGGGCGTCGGCCGGCTCTCTCTCCGCCGCCCTCGCCCGGGCGCGCCGCGGCGAGGAGCCGTTTCCCGGGCACGACGCTCCGCCGGCCCCGCCGCCGGCGGTGGCGGAGGACGCCGAGGCGCGGGCGCTGGGTGATGACGGGCGGGTGCAGCGGGCGGACTTCCGGCTGGGGCCGGCGCTGGACGGGCTGCCCGACGAGGTGCAAGCGCTGTTGCGGCAGGCGGCCCGCGACGATCTGGATGCGGTGCTGGCGGCGCGGCCGAACCACGCCGGGGCGATCCTGGTGGCCATGGAACGGCTGGACGATCCGGCGGAGCGCTGGGCGGGGCTGGAGCCGGCCTTTCCCAACAATTACGGGCTGCGCCTGGCGTTCGCCCGCGCCTCGCGGGACGCGGCGGCGCGCGAGGCCATCCTCGCCCGCTTCCCCGGCCGCGCGCCGGTGACCCGGCTGGCGGTGGGGCTCGGGGACGGCGGTGCGGCGGCGGTGGCCGGCTGGCTGGCCGGGCCGGCGCCGCAGGACGATCCGGTGACGGCCTTCGTCCATCGCCGCCTGCACACGCGGCTGGGCGGCGAGCCCACGGCCGACGCGGTGCGGGCGCTGGTCGACGGCGGCGACGCGGACCTGGCGGCCACCCTCACCGCCGCCACGCGCATGGCGGTCAACGAACAGGCGCCGGTGCTGCGGTCCTGACCCGCGTTTTGCGCAGCGCGCCGATGCAAAACCACGAAACGCCGGTGGTCTTGCAACCGGGGGCCGCGTTCCCAACATCTCGCCTGAGCATCCTCCTGGATCGCACGAATGGTGGGTCAAGGCCGAGCGCGCTGCCTGGCGGGCGGTCGGCCGCAGTTGGGAGACGGTCATGGATTTCGAGAAGTACACCGAGCGCAGCCGCGGCTTCGTCCAGGCTGCGCAGACGCTGGCCCTGCGCCGCGGCCACCAGCGCCTGACGCCCGAGCATCTGCTGAAGACGCTGCTGGACGACAAGGAAGGGCTGGCCGCCAACCTGATCCGCGCCGCCGGCGGCGACCCGGCGCGCGCCCTGGCCGCCGTCGAGGCGGAACTGGACAAGCAGCCGAAGGTCGAGGGCGCCGGCGCCGGGCAGGTGTACCTGTCCCCCGAACTGGCGCGCGTCTTCGAACAGGCGGAGAAGGTGGCCGCCAAGGCCGGCGACAGCTACGTCACCGCCGAACGGCTGCTGCTGGCCCTGGCCCTGGCGGAGGGCACGCCGTCCGCCCGCGCCCTGCACCAGGCGAACGTCTCCGCCCAGGCGCTGAACGGCGCCATCGAGGAGGTGCGCAAGGGCCGCACCGCCGACAGCCCCTCGGCCGAGCAGGGCTACGACGCGCTGAAGAAGTACGCCCGCGACCTGACCGCCGCGGCGCGCGACGGCAAGCTGGACCCCGTCATCGGCCGCGACGAGGAGATCCGCCGCACCATCCAGGTGCTGGCCCGGCGCACAAAGAACAACCCCGTCCTGATCGGCGAGCCCGGCGTGGGCAAGACCGCCATCGTCGAGGGGCTGGCCCAGCGCATCATCAAGGGCGACGTGCCCGAGGGGCTGAAGAACAAGCGCCTGCTGGCCCTCGACCTCGGCGCCATGGTCGCCGGCGCCAAGTTCCGCGGCGAGTTCGAGGAGCGCCTGAAGGCCGTCCTGGAAGAGATTCAGGCCGCCGCCGGCGAGATCGTCGTCTTCATCGACGAGATGCACACCCTGATCGGGGCCGGCAAGGCGGAAGGCGCCATGGACGCCTCCAACATGCTGAAGCCGGCGCTGGCGCGCGGCGAGCTGCACTGCGTCGGCGCCACCACGCTGGACGAGTACCGCAAGCATGTGGAGAAGGACGCCGCCCTGGCCCGGCGCTTCCAGCCCGTCTTCGTGGCGGAGCCGACGGTGGAGGACACCATCTCCATCCTGCGCGGCCTGAAGGAGCGCTACGAGGTGCACCACGGCGTGCGCATCGCCGACGGCGCCATCGTCGCGGCGGCCATGCTGTCCAACCGCTACATCACCGACCGCTTCCTGCCCGACAAGGCCATCGACCTGGTGGACGAGGCGGCGAGCCGCCTGCGCATGGCCGTCGACTCCAAGCCCGAGGAGATCGACGAGCTGGACCGCCGCATCATCCAGTTGAAGATCGAGCGCGAGGCGCTGAAGCGCGAGACCGACCCCGCGTCCCGGGACCGGCTGGCCGATCTGGAAAGCGAACTGGCCGAGCTGGAGCAGCAGTCGGCCGAGCTGACCGCCCGCTGGCAGGCCGAGAAGGACAAGCTGAACAGCGCCCAGAAGCTGAAGGAAGACCTGGACCACGCCCGCGTGGAGCTGGACAACGCCCAGCGCCAGGGCAACTGGGCGCGCGCGGGCGAGCTGACCTACGGCGTCATCCCCGAGCTGGAGCGCCGGCTGAAGGAGGCCGAACAGGCCTCCCACTCGCGCATGCTGAACGAGGAGGTGCGCGACACCGACATCGCCGCCGTGGTCAGCCGCTGGACCGGCATCCCCGTGGACAGGATGCTGGCCGGCGAGCGCGAAAAGCTGCTGGGCATGGAATCGACGCTGCGCGGCCGGGTGATCGGCCAGGAGGAGGCGATCGTCGCCGTCGCCAACGCGGTGCGCCGGGCGCGGGCCGGGTTGCAGGACCCCAACCGCCCCATCGGCTCCTTCCTGTTCCTCGGCCCCACCGGCGTGGGCAAGACGGAGCTGACCAAGGCGCTGGCGGAGTTCCTGTTCGACGACGAGACCGCCATGGTCCGCCTCGATATGTCGGAGTACATGGAGAAGCACTCCGTCGCCCGCATGATCGGCGCGCCACCGGGCTATGTGGGCTATGAGGAGGGCGGGGCGCTGACCGAGGCGGTGCGGCGCCGGCCCTACCAGGTGGTGCTGTTCGACGAGATCGAGAAGGCCCACCCGGACGTCTTCAACGTGCTGCTCCAGGTGCTGGACGACGGTCGCCTGACCGACGGCCAGGGCCGCACGGTGGACTTCCGCAACACGCTGATCATCATGACCTCGAACATGGGGGCCGACGTCATCGCCTCGGTGCCCGAAGGGCAGGACGTGGACGTGGTGCGCGACGCGGTGATGGAGGTGGTGCGGGCCAACTTCCGGCCGGAGTTCCTGAACCGGCTGGACGAGATCCTGCTGTTCCACCGCCTGACCCGGCAGCACATGGGCGGCATCGTGCAGATCCAGCTCGGCCGTCTGACGCGGATGCTGGCCGACCGGGACATCACCCTGGAGGTCGACCCCGCGGCTACGGAGTGGCTGGCCGAGGCCGGCTACGACCCGGTGTACGGCGCCCGCCCCCTGAAGCGGGTGATCCAGCGCGCGTTGCAGAACCCGCTGGCCACCCTGATCCTGGAAGGCAAGGTGGCCGACGGCCAGACGGTGACCGTGTCGGCCGAAGCCGGCCGGCTCACCATCAACGGCCTGCCCGCCCCCGCCGGCGCCGGCTGAGGGCGGTGATACCTCCCCTCGCGCGCACCGCGGGGGGAGTGCGGGCGGCCTACGTAACCGGCAAGCAGCCCACGAAAAACCCCGCGGCGGGTGCCGCGGGGTTTCTTGCGTGAAAGCGGAGTGCGATCAGCGGCTCTGCTGGATCGCCGAGAGCATCCAGATGCCGCCGGAGGGGCGGCGGAAGGTCCACAGTTCGATCACCTCGATGGGTTGGTCGGCGTTGCCCTCCACGACGCGGCCGGAGTCGCGCTCCACCGTCACGTCCACCAGCGCGTAGCGCATGGCCACGGTGGCGTACTCGTACGCGCCCTCGCGCCACGCCTCGGCCAGATCGCCCTGCAGCAGGCGGACGTCGGAGATGCGGTTGGCGACGCCGCGGGCGGCGTTCTGCTCGATCTCCTCCTGGAAGTAGGAGGCCATCTCCGGCGTGACGATGGAGCGCAGGGCGTTCATGTCCTCGCGGGCGTAGGCGTCCTGGACCGAGCCCAGCAGCCGCTCGAACGATTCGTAGTCGTCCGGCTTCACGCCCAGCTCGTCGGTGGGGCCGGTGCGCCGGCGCGGGGCCGCGGCAGCCGCCGCGCCGCCGGACATGCCACCCCCGACACCGCCGCCGAGCGGACCCATGGAGGACGGTGCCGCTTCCCGGTAGCTCGGGGTGGCACCGGCGTAGGCCGGGCGGTTGCGGCTCTTGAACCAGCGCACGGCGAAGTACACCAGCAGCGCCACAAGGCCGATCTGCAGCAGGAAGCCCAGCATGCCGGCCAGCGAGCCCAGGCCGCTGAAGAAGCCGCCGCCCATCAGCATGCCGATCAGGCCGGCGCCGATCAGGCCGCCCATCATGCCGCCCATGAACCCGCCGCGCGAGAAGAAGCCGCCCGTCGCCGGGGCCGCGGCGCCGGGGCGCGGGGCCGCGGTCTGGGCCGCGCCGGGCTGGGTGCCGGGCTGGGTGGCCGAACGCTGCACGGGGGCCGCGGTGGAGGGCGCCGTGGTCGTCGGAGGCGGCGCCTGGTAGGTGCGGTCGCCGCGGCTGCCGAGGTTGGAGCTGCGGCCGGCGCGGGCATCGGCAACGCCGGCGGCCAGCGCCACCACGAGGGCAGCGGCCGCGGCGGAAATCGCACGGGTGCGTTTGGAACGGGTCTGAAGCATGATCTTCCGTCGTGTCTGAAGGCCAGTCGGCGGGCGGACCAACCATATGGGGACGCGACGGTCGGGCTTTTAGGGGTATCCGCGCCGCATTCGGCTTGGCAATCGCCGACCGGGCGTGTCCGGTTCGCGATTCCCCTTGGCAATCGCCGACCGTCCGGCCCGCCTTGGCGATCGCCGACCGGACCGGCTGTGCAACAGTCTTGGCAATCGCCGACCGTTGCGCAGCCGGTCCGGTTACCGTGCGGCGATCATCCGTTCCGGAATCGGGGGCGGGGAGGGGCGCAGCAGCACGCCGGCGTCGGACACCTCGACCCGCGCCGCCTCGTAGACGGCCAGCGCCAGATCCAGCGCCTCGCGGAACTCCGGCTTGAAGTGCTTCAGGGCCTTGTAGCCGCCGCCGAACTGGTTGAACAGGGCGGCCCAGGTCACCGGCGTCGGCTCGCGCAGCACATGCAGCCGGTAGGCCAGCCAGACATAGACGTCGATGGCCATGGAGCAACCGCCGATGTGGCGGATCGCCGGCTCCCAGATCGGCACGGGGGAGCGCTTCAGCGCGGCGAAGAACGTCTCGGACAACTGCACCGTCTCGCGCCACAGGGTGCCCTGGCCGTCGTCGTCGCGCAGCCGGATGCCGCCCGACACGATGCTCTCCTTGGCGAAGCCCTCCGCGCCGTTCTTGTCCCAGAAGAAGGTCAGGCGGCAGAGGTTGATGCGCGTCGCCTGCTCCTGCACCGCCTTGTAGGTGGAGCCGCCGGCCGATACCCCCATGCGGTCCAGCCAGTCGTTCATGGAGCGGCCCAGTTCGATCTCCCGGCTGTTGTCCTGGATGGCGCGGGTCTGGAGATAGAGCAGGATCAGGCGCGCCTTGGCGCCGTAGGGCACCCCCACATGGGCCAGCGTGCCGTCGCGCCGCCGCTCCTTTCCCGGTTCCACCAGCAGCGTCACGCGCCCCTGGTCGCGCCGCCACTCCGCCTCGGGCGGCAGCCGCCGGTGGGGCAGGCTGGTCAGGCAAAACCCGGAATAGGTGATGCCCAGGGCGTTCGACTCCTCCTCCAGCACCGAGGCCGCGACGTCGACGACGCTGGCCCGGCGCGGGTCCACGAGGTTGCGCGCCTCCTGCCGGCCGTGCGCGATGATGAGCTGGTGTACGTCACCCATGGGTCCCCTCCGTTGCCGGCATCCCATCACGCAGGGGCCGCGGGAGTCCATTTGGCGATCGCCGACCGGGCTATTTGTGAGTCTATTTGCCAGGAGTCTATTTGTATGGTCGGCGATTGCCAGGGGACACCCCGAGTCGCGGTCGGCGATCGCCAAGCCGGCGGTCGGCGATTGCCGGAGCCGGCGGTGGAAAACCCGGCGACTCGGGAGGTGGTCGGCGATTGCCAAGGGCACAGGATGGTCGGCGATCGCCAAACCCCGCAGCCGGGCGGCGACTCGGCACGGATCAGAAGATCAGGGCCAGGAGGCCGATGACCACCAGAAGCCCGATCAGAAAGATGACGCCCACGGCGCCGCCGAGAAACTTCAGGAAACCCATGATGGTTCTCCTCGCTGCAACAACGGCCCCGGCACGCGGGCGACGGCGTCCGTCCGGCGCCGCGGACCGGCACCGGACGGACACCGCCGCCCGTGGAACGGGGATGGCTTACGGGTTCGGCTGCACGGTGCCGGGGCTGCCGGTGTCGTCGTCCATGGTGCCGGTCGTGCCGCCGGTGGTGGTGCCGGTGGTGCCGGTGGCACCCGCCGGGGCATCGTTGATGCCGGTGCCCGTCGCGCCCGTGCCGCCCGCCGTCGTGCCGTCGGTCCGCAGCGCGGCCATGGTGTCACGGTCGACCCGGCCGGTGGCGTCCATGCCGTTGGTTTCCTGGAAACGGCGCACGGCGTCGCGGGTGTTGGGACCCCAGATGCCGTCCACCTGCAGGTCGTAGCCGCGCTCGTTCAGCGCCTGCTGGACCTGACGGATCTCGGACGAGCTGAGCCCGCCGCTGCCGCCGCCCGCCGTGGCGCCGGAGCCCGTCGCGCCGGACGCGGCGGCCGTGCGGCCGTCCTCGCTTCCCGTCCACTCGCCGACCTTCTCGTCGATCGGCGCATCCAGGGTCGAGCTGGCGGCGGCGCCGCCCAGGCCGCCGACCACGGCGCCCACCGGCCCGGCCACCACCGCACCGGCCGCCGCACCGCCGACCCCGCCGGTGGCGGCGCGCTGTTCGGTCGAGCTGCCGCAGGCGGCGAGCGCCAGCACCAGGCCGGAAGCGGCCATCATCATCGGAAGTTTACGCATGGTCTTCCCCTTCGCTGTCGCCCCGAACCGGCGCTGCCGTCGTCATACGGCAGAGGTTGGGGTTCGCGAAGTCAACACCGGCACTTCCGCCCCGTTCCCGTCCTTCGCCGAATGCGCCGTTGCCCCGCACCAAGTCCGTTTCGGGGCCGATGCCTGAGCGCTCCCGGCCCGCACCTTCCTCCCGTCCCGCCGCGGCGAGTACCCGGCGGTCCGGCGGGGCCCGTTACTTCGGTCGATGCCGGCGAGTGCGGTGCCGCGGCAGGACCCCACTTGAATTGCGGCCATTCCGGCGCACATCCAAAGAGCAGACATCCTCATTGTGCATCGACCGCGCCATGAGCAACCCCTACGACATTCTGGGCGTGCCGAAGACCGCCACGGCGGACGAGATCCGCAAGGCCTACCGCACGCTGGCCAAGACCCATCACCCCGATCTCAACCCCGGAAACGCCGACGCCGAACGGCGCTTCAAGGAGGTGACGGCCGCCTACGACCTGCTGTCGGATGCCGACAAGCGGGCCCGCTTCGATCGCGGGGAGATCGACGCCGCGGGGCAGGAGCAGCCGCAGCGCCGCTACTACCGCGATTTCGCCGAGGGACCGGGCGGCGCCCGCTACCGCGGCAGCGAGGGCTTCGCCGCCGACGACCTGGAGCACATCTTCGCCGACCTGTTCGGCGAGCGCGGTTTCGCCGGGGCCGGCGTGCGCCTGAAGGGCGGCAATCTCAGCCTGACGCTGCCGCTGGATTTCCTCGACGCCGTGCGCGGCGGCAAGCGGCGGGTGACCATGCCCGACGGCCGCACCCTCGACGTCGACCTGCCCGCCGGGCTGGAGGATGGCGGCACCGTGCGCCTGAAGGGGCTGGGGCTGCCCGGAACCGGCGGCGGCCCGCCGGGCGACGCCCTGATCACCGTCAGGGTGCGCCCGCACCCCTGGTTGCGCCGCGACGGTGACGACATCCGTCTCGACCTGCCGGTCACCCTGGCCGAGGCGGTGCTGGGGGCGCGGGTGCGCGTGCCGACCGTCGACGGTCCGGTCATGCTGACCGTGCCCAAGGGGGCCAACAACGGCACCGTCCTGCGCCTCAAGGGCAAGGGCGTTGCGGACCCGCACCGCGGCACCCGCGGCGACCAGTACGTTACCCTGCGCATCACCCTCCCGGACCGGCCCGATGCGGAGCTGGAGCGCTTCGTACGGTCCTGGTCCCCCGACGGCTACGAGCCGCGGCGCGCCATGGAGGAGCCGGCATGACCGTCATCGGCTTCGACGCGGCGCTGGCGACGTGCCGGCGCGTGTCATCCGACGAACTGACGCTGTGGATCGAGCGCCGCTGGGTGCGGCCGCAGCACGCCGGTACGGGCTGGGGCTTCAGCGCCGCCGACGTCGCCCGCATCGAGCTGATCTGCGACCTGCGCCACGACCTGGCCATCGACGACGAGACGGTGCCGGTGGTGCTGTCGCTGCTCGACACGGTGCACGGGCTGCGCCACCGCCTGGCCCTGCTGGCCGAGGCGGTAGCCCGCCTGCCGCCGGAGAGCCGCGCGGCCCTGGCCGGGGAGTTGCGGCGGCTGGAGCGGGAGCGGGACGGTTGACCCGTCGGCGTCGCTACACCTCGATCAGCGCGTAGGCGCGGCCGCCCTCCTTCTCGATGGTGCGGGCGACGTTGTAGACGGGGGTGCCGCGCGGCGTGGCACCGGCGTAGCGGCCGTGGTGGGCGTGGCCGTGGACGACGGCGCGGACCTGGCCGTGGAAGCGGTCGATGGTTTCGGCCAGGCGGGAGGAGCCGAGGAAGGGGTAGATCTCCGGCGGTTCCCCCTGCACGGTCCCGGCGATGGGGGCGTAGTGCAGCACGACGAAGGAGCGTTCCGCCTCCACCTGGCGCAGGGCGCTTTCCAGGTGCATCGCCTCCTGCACCGCCTCGCTGACGAACTGCTTGATGGCCGGCTCGCCGAACGCATCCAGCATCATGCGCTCGAACCCGCCGCCGAAGCCCTTCACGCCGACGAAGCCGACGCCTTTGATCTCGCAGGGGTTCTCGTCCAGGAAATGGACGCCGGCGCGGACCAGCACCTCCTTCATGGCGGCGACCTCGCCGCACTCCAGGTCGTGGTTGCCGAGCACCGCCAGCACCGGCACCGACAGGCCCCGCAGGTCCTCCGCCAGGACCGCCGCTTCCGCCGGCTTGCCGTGGTTGGTGAGGTCGCCGGCCAGCACCAGCACGTCGGCGCGTTCCGCCATCTCGGCGAACAGGTCGCGGTAGGGATGCACCGCCGTCTCGGCCACGTGGATGTCGCCGATCGCGGCGACGCGCACGATGTCGGCGGTGGTGCGCTCCTCAGTCATTCTTCGTCCCTTCCCCGGCCATGTCGGCGAATCCCCATTGGGTGACGTCGATCAGGTAATCCTCGCGCGAGAACAGACGGCCGCGGCAGATGCGGGTCTGCGGCACCGGCAGGCGGGTGCGTTCGGACAGGCGCGTCAGCAGCTCGTCCATCAGCCATTGCGGCACCAGGTCGCGCTCCGACGGGTAGATGAACCGGAAGTTCAGAAGATGGATCAGAAGCACTTCCCAATACTGCTCCATGTAGGACAGCAGCCGCTTCCAGTCGATACGGTCGTGCTGGCGCAGGATCAGGTGGGCGACGTCGGCGCCGTCGTACTTGTGGCGGATCTGCACGAAGGCCTTGGAGTAGATCAGCTCGGTCGGCGGCGTCACCTGCACCTCGCGGCCGAAGAGGGTGACGGTGTGGGATTCCTTGAACCAGCGTTCGGTCACCGGGTTGACGGAGACCGCGGAGTTGAAGATCACGTCGAAGAACAGCTCACCCTGCAACACCTTGCCCAGCCAGCGCTCGTCCTCGATCGCCGTGCCGTAGCCTCGGTCCTGGAAATAGGACAGGATGCGCGGGAAGTCCCCCGCCTTGCAGAAGACGTCGATGTCCTTGGTGGGCCGGCTGATCCCGGTGTAGGCGCACACCGCATAGGTCCCGCCCAACAGGAAGGGGATGCCGGACTCGGTGAGCAGCCGCAGGCTTTCGGCATAGAAGGCCTCGGCCTCGGGGGATGCGGTGGCGGCGATCTGCCGGATCGTTTCGGTCATGATCATCGGTCGTTGTGGGGGCCCGCGGGCCGTCACGGGTGGCTGCCCGCCCCCGGATAACAGCCGCGGGGACGGAATGGCGCTACCGCCGGCGTGTTACGCCACCCGGTCCAGCAGATCGTGAAGCTCCTCCAGCACGGCGGCGATGCGGCGAAGGGTGTCGCCGTCGCGGCAATGGGGCAGGAGGGCCAGGGCCTGCTCCACCTCCGGCAGGGCGCGCACGAGCGAGGCGGCGCCGTCCGCCGGCACCTCGTTCCAGCCCGGCTTGGCCCTGGCCCGGCGGATCTGCGCCAGCGCCTCCAGGATCCGCCGCTCACCCTCCGCGACGCGCTCCCCGGCAGCGGACCCGGCCGCCGGCTCCTCATCGGGTGGCGTCAGCAGGACGAGGGCGGTGGCGACGCGGTGGCGGGCCAGCCACAGGTCCTGGCGCGCGGTGGTGGCGGGCGGGCCGCCGGACCCGGACTCCCGCGCCGCGGCGCCGAACGACACCACCAGGATCAGGGCGGCCAGACCGGCAAGCGCCACGGGGTTGAGCATTGCGGGGTGAAGACCGGCTTCCATGGCTCCTCCGGACGGAACCGCTGCGTCGGCACAACGTCGGCTTGGCGGAACATGTTCCGCGGGAACCGCCGCGCCCATGGGGGCGTTGGAGTCGGTGGATGATCAGACCGAGGACCGGACGATGACGCGCTTCACGGGATTTGCCCTTCCGCTCATGGCCCTGGCCGTTTCGGCGGTGGCGGCGTCCGCCGCTTCGGCGCAGACCTGCCGCGACATGGTCGAGCAGTTCGCCGCCGCCCACGACCTGTCGGCCGAACCGCCGCCGCAGGCCCCGCCGTCGGTGGGCTCCGGCCTGCCGCCGGCCCTGTCGGGCAGCACGGGCGAGGGCGACGGGACGATCACCAGCGAGGAGCTGGCCGAATCGGGCGGCGTCATCCAGCCTCCCGACGTGGGCGCCCCGGCGGTGATCCAGCCGCCGCCCCCCGCCGCCAACGGCATGCCCACCGCACCGGCGATCCGCCCCGATCCCGGCGTCGCCGGGTCACCGCCGTCCAGCGACGACTTCGGGCAGGCCGCACACCGCGCCCAGCTCGACTCCCTGATCACCGGCGCGCTCGCCGCGGCCGACGAGGGCGACGAGGCGCGCTGCCTGGACAGCCTGGCGCAGGCCCACGAGGTGGCGGAAAGCGCCGTCGGGACCGGCGAATCGCCGCGCATGGACGCGCAATGATCGACCGCGGCATGATGAGGGCGGCGGCACTGGCCGGACCGCAACCGATTCCGCCGGTTCCGCAGCCCGGCGGCCCGCCGCCGGCGCCACCGGACGTTCCCGGCGATCCCGCCCGCCCGCCCCTGGGCGAGCCGCCGGCTCCCATACCCGTGCCGCCGGCGGAGCCGCCGCCGGTGCCGGACCGGCTGGCGGCGGGCGCCGCCTGAACGGCAGGGCGGGCTCCGCCTGAACGGATAGGTGCGGGTTTTTCGGCGGTGCCGTCCGACACGCGCGACCCGGGTTCCCTTCGGGTGTGATAGAACGGACGGCACCGCCGTCCTCCGTCACGCCCGAGCCCGGTCCGCCCATGCGCCAGAACCCTCCCCGCCACATCTACCGCCAGCAGTCCGTCATCGCCACCGGGGCCGAGGGCACGGTGAAATGGTTCGACCCCGTCCGCGGCTTCGGCTTCGTCAAGATGAGCGACGGCTCCTCCGACGCCCTCCTGCCGGGGGCGGTGGTGCAGGCGGCCGGCCATGCGACGCTGCCCGAGGGCGCCACCGTCACCGTCGACTTGGTCGAAGGCCGCAAGGGGGCGCAGGTCAGCGCGCTGCACGGGGTTGATCGGTCCACGGCCGCGCCGCCGCCGGCCCCCCGCGCGCCCCGTCCCGGCCGGCCGGAGCGGGCACCCTACGGCGCCGACCGGTCCCCGCGCCGGAACGACCGCCCCGCCGCGGCACCCGTCGGCGCCGCGCGACCGCGCCCGGCACCCCGCGACGTCCCCGCCGGCCCCACCACCGAGGTGGACGGAACGGTGAAGTGGTACAACACCGCCAAGGGCTTCGGCTTCGTCGGCCCCGACGACGGCGGCCGCGACGTCTTCGTGCACGTCAGCGCCCTGGAGCGGGCCGGCCTGCGCACGCTGGCCGAGAACCAGCGCGTCCGCCTCACCGTCCGCCAGGGCCAGAAGGGGCCGGAGGCGGTGTCGGTGGCCGTTCTCTGATGCCGCTGTCCGCCGGTGCCCTCCGTCCGGAGCCATGATGTTCAAGCGCTACAAGATTCATTTCGGCCGCACCGCCGTCCGCCCCGGCCGGCCGGAGCGGGACGCCCTGGTGGCCCTGCTCAAGCGCTTCGTGTCGGAGAACGGGATGGTGGGCGACCTGCACGCGGTCCATCCCTCCGGCGCCTTCGGCATCGTCGAGGTGCGCTGCACCGAACGCCTGGCACGCCGCCTGTCGGACATGCCGGAGGTGGAGACGATCCTGGAAGCCTGATCCCCGTGCCGGGGGGCGTCGGTCGAGACTACCCGTCAGCAGCGGCAGTTCCTATGTCTATCCCCACGCCCCGACCGCGGGACGTGGCAAGCCTTACGGGCGCACCGATCCCCCGCGGGATACAAACACAGCGATCGGGAGGATGGACGTGAGCAAATTCGAGGACCGGGCGTTCCGGGTCGGCAAGCGGCGCAGCGGCCTGGCGGAGATGAAGGGCCAACTGGTCCGGCTGCGCCAGGATCTGGAACAGATCGCCGCCCGCAACCCCGCGGGCGCAGTGGTCGCCCCCCTGCGCCAGCGCATCCGCGCCCTGGAGGCCGAGATCGCCGAAGCCGAGGCGGAGCGTGCCCGGTCCCGTCCGCCGTCCCGCGACGAGGCCGACGCGGGCGACGAGGGCGGCCCGCGCGGCGGTGTGCGCTCCACCGCCGGCCGGTTCCCGCCCCGCGGCCGGCCGGGGTAAGCCGGGCCTTCCGCGTTGGCGTTCGGAACCGGCGCCTGCCCGCGGCGTTGGGGTGCGTCGGCGGGTCCGGAGCGACGGGCGGCGGAACGCGGACGGAGGGACACGGCATGACCGGCAACTCGGATGATCCGCCGGCGGGCGGGCCGCCCGGCGGCTCCGCCCGGCGGGCGCTTCTGCTGGTCAACCGTCACGCGCGCAACGGCACCGCCGATCTGGACGCCGTGCGCGCCGCGCTCGCCGCCGCCGGCGTGGCCGTGGAGGAGCGGGACACCGCGCGCAAACAGCCCATTCCCGATCTGATCCGCCGGCACGGCCCCGGCTATGATTGTGTCATCGTCGGCGGCGGTGACGGCACGCTGAACGCCGTTGCGCCGGCCCTGCGGGAGACGGGATTGACGCTCGGCGTGCTGCCGCTCGGCACCGCCAACGACCTGGCACGCTCGCTGGGCATTCCCGCCGACCCGCTGGCGGCGGCGCGCATCATCGCCCACGGGCACGTCCACACCGTCGACCTGGGCGAGGTGAACGGCCACCTGTTCTGGAACGTCGCCAGCCTGGGCATGAGCGTGGATCTGGCGCGCACCCTGTCGACCCACCTGAAGAAGCGCTGGGGACGTCTGGGCTACGCCCTGGCCGGGCTGCGCATCCTGCGCCGCATGCGCCCCTTCTCGGCCGAGATCGTTACCCCCGAGGGCACCCGGCGCGTGCGTACGGTGCAGATCGCCGTCGGCAACGGCCGCCATTACGGCGGCGGCCTGACGGTGGAGGAGAACGCCAGCCTCGACGACGGGTTGCTGCACGTCTACAGCCTGGAAATTGCCCATTGGTGGGAACTGCTGCGGCTGCTGCCGGCCTTCCGCAACGGCCGTCATGGCACCCACCGCGGTGTGCGCGCCTTTGCCTGCGACGCGGTGGAGATCCGCACCCGTCGCCCGCAACGCGTCAACACCGACGGCGAGGTGTCGACCACCACCCCTGCCCGCTTCCGTGTGCTGCGCGGCGCGGTGCGTGTGTACACCCCGGCGGCGGGACCACCCGGCGGCCCCGAGGGGTAATCGCCGGCGGTCGGCGGTATGGTTAGGAAGCGTTAACCATCTTGTGCGCCTATGGGCTCCGGTTCACGGATCTGCAACAGGAGCCCGAGAGCATGACCGCTCCGCTCGTTCCCGCGTCCACCGACGCCGCCGCCGCCCGCCTGACCGCGCTGCGCAGCGGCCCCGGCCGCCGCCCGTCGCTGGCGCTGCCCATCGTGCGCGAGCTGGCCGCCCGCGCCATCGCCGGCCGCGTCGCCGCGGTTCTGCGCACGCCTGACGGCGGGCCGGCCGACCCGGATACGGTCACCGGCCGGCTGGTCGCCGTCACCCGCCATCACCGCGACCCCCAGGCCATCGCCGAGGCGCTGGCGCGTCACCACGACCATCCGGTGGATGATGCGCTGATGGAGGTTCTGGACGATTTCGCGCTGGAGATGCTGCGCGCCCACGACCGGCTGGTCGCCGCCTGGGTGACCGCCCACGCGGTGCGGCCGGCCCTGGCCGTGGGGGACGCGGTGCGGATCACCACCAACGACCGTGCCTGGCACCGTGTGACGGTGGACGGGGAGATCGTCGGCATCGACGCCGTGCACGCCCGCTACCTGGTCACGTCCGAGGCGCTGGGCCACGGCGCCGGCCCCGCCGCACCGCACGCCCGCGCCATTCCCTTCGAGGACGTCCTCGCGGCCGACGCTGCTCCGCTGTCCGTCGCGGCGTGATGCGCGGCTGCCCCCGATGATAGCGACGATGCCCGCCCGATCGGATGGAGATCGGGCGGGCATCGCACGAGGCGCCGCAGCGACGGCCGGTCGGTCGGTGCGGCGCGCTTTTCGGGGCGGAAGTCCCGGTCGGCACCCGATCGACGTGATCCGGTGCCGGCCCTGATCAGAAGTTCGCCGACAGGGTCAGGAACACCCGGCGCTCTTCCGGATAGCCCGAGGTCAGCCGCTGCTGGTCCTGGGTGATGTTCATGCCGGTGAGTGCCAGATTGATGTTTTCCGTCACCTGATAGCCGATCTTGCCGGCCAGCGTGAACGAGGCCGGGACATCCCTCAGGCTGGCGGTCATGCCGTTGGACCGCAGCATCTCCGTCTCCGACACGTACTGGCCGAAGAGGTTAAAGTCCCAGGGGCCGCGGATGTAGGTCAGCTCGGCATTGATCTTGTGGCGGGGCGTCGCGTTCTCGAACTCCAGCGCCGAGGCCGCATAGCCTTCGAAATCGTCGTTCACCGCCTCGAAGGCGTAGCCGACCTTCCAGCGCCAGTTGTCACCGACCGTACCGCGCAGCGAGGTATCGATGCCGACCGCTTTGGAATCGCCGACGTTGTCGTAGATGGCGGTGGTGGGGCTGATGTAGCGCGACACCGACTTCATCGCGGTGTTGGTCTGGTAATAGAGCGCCGTGCGCAGGCCGCCGCCGATCGAGGCGATGGCGCGGTCATAGCCGATCTCGTAGTTGGTGACGACGGTCGGATCGAGGTTCGGGTTGCCGTAGAAGCCGAAGGCGCCGAACGCCATCATCTGCCCGTATTCGAACAGGCTGGGGACCTGGATGCCGCGCGAGAAGCTGAGCCGGACGGTGTCGAGGTCCGTCACCTTGTAGACCAGGCCGCTGTTGACGCTCCATTCCGTCAGCTTGCGGTCATAGTCGGCGTTGGTGAAGGGCGACGCGGTGCCGACGAACGGGCCCGAACGTTCCAGGCGCAGGTGATCGACTCGCAGCGCGTTGACCAGGTTGAGCGACTCGTTGATCGACCAGTCCCACATGCCGCCGCCGGAATAGACGTCGTAGGCGACCTTCGCCGAGGTTCCGGAGATGCGCTCGAACTCGTTGCGGCGGTATTCGGCCGAGATCCGGAAGCTGTGGTCGGTCCCGATCTTGAACAGGTCCTGAATCTTGGCGACCCGCACGGTGTTGTCGAACCGGATGTCGAAGTTGGTGTCGATGTCCGCGACGTTCTGGTAGGCCATCGCCTCGATCAGGCCGATCCCGGTGTTCGCCGACAGCGACACCTTGCCGGACCACAGGTGATAGTCGCCGTCGAAGTAGGAATAGGAGTTCACGAACTCCGACAGCTTCGACTCGACGTTGGAGCCTTCGATGCCCACCTGCACGCCGGGGGCGAGCTGGAACAGGCCGGAGGCGTTGATGGCGCGACGAGACGGCTGGCGCGAGCGGGCCGCCGCATCGCCGGGCGCCACGGCGGTGTCGAACTCATCGGCGTTGTAGCCACCGGCGGAGATGCGCAGACCCCCCGCCTCGCCGAGCTTCACGGTCGCCACGCCGGACAACTCCCGGTGCTTCTGGGTGCCGACGCGCGTGGTGACGTTGTTCACGGAATCGTACAACGGGTTGTACGTGACGATGTTGACCACGCCGCCGACGGCGTTAAAGCCGAACAGGGCGGTGTTCGGCCCCTTCACCACCTCGATCTGGCGGATTTCGGCGAGCTGGATCGGCAGGGCGTTCCAGTTCGTCATCCCGAAATGGTCGAGGTAGATCTGCCGCCCGTCCACGAGCACCAGCAGGCGGGGGCTGAACGGCGCCCTGTAGCCGCGCACGGAGACGTCGGCCTGGGCGTAGCCGAAGCGCGCGACGTCGAGCCCGACCACCCGCTGGAGGATGTCGGGGATGGAGTGGGCGCCGCTTTGCCGGATCTCTTCGGCCGTGATGATCTCCATGGTCACCGGCGCGTCGCTGGCGCGCTGCGGCTTGCCGGTGGCGCTGGTGGTGACGGGCTCACCGAAGAGCTGTTCGAGCGAGCCGTAGTCCATGGTCTGGGCCGCGGCGGGAACAGCGAGCGCCAGGCTGGCGGCCGCGCCGAACGCGGCGGCGCGCAGGGTCGGTTTCATCGGGAATCTCCGGATGCCAAGGATGCGATGTTTTCTGTTTTGAGGGCGTCGTAACGGGCGCCGGGAGCGGGAGATCGTCAGGCGCGCACGCGCGCCAGGAAGGCGTCGACCTCCGATTCCAGAGAGGAGGAGTGCCGCGTCAGGGTGTCCGCGGCGCCCAGCACCTCGTCGGCGCTGGTGCCGACCGTGCGGGCGGCGTCACGGACGTCGGCGATGTTGTGGGACACCGCCCCGGTGCCGATGGCCGCCTGCTGGATGTTGCGGCTGATCTCGCGCGTCGCGGAGGCCTGCTGTTCCACCGCCGCGGCGATGCCGCCGGCAATGCCATCCATGCGCTCGATGGTCTCCCCGATGCGGCGGATCGCCTCCACCGAATCCCGGGTGCGGGACTGGATGGCGGTGATCTGGGCGCTGATCTCGTCGGTGGCGCGGCCGGTCTGGTTGGCCAGGCTCTTGACCTCGCTGGCTACCACCGCGAAACCCTTGCCGTACTCGCCGGCGCGCGCCGCCTCGATGGTGGCGTTCAGGGCAAGCAGGTTGGTCTGCCCGGCGATGCCATGGATCAGCGCCACGATCGTGCCGATGCGCTCCGCCGTATCGGCCAGTTCGGTGATCACGCCGTCGGTCTGACGGGCGCGCTCCACCGCGTCGCGGGCGATGGACGCCGCACTCTCGACCTGGCGGGCGATCTCGTTGATGGACGCCGACATCTCCTCCACCGCCGTCGCCACCGTGGCGACGTTGGCGTTCACCTCCTCGCCGGCGCTGGCGACGTCGCTGGATTGACGGTAGGCGCTGTCGGCGCTCTCGCGCATGCTGGTGGCGCTCGCCTTCAGACCGCCCGATGCCTCCGCCACCGCATGGACGACGCGGCGCACGCTGGCCTCGAAGCTGTCGGCGAGGCTCGCCATGGAGCGCCGCTTCTCCTCCTCGCTGTCGTGCCGGATACGGTCCTGGTCGGCCTGCATCTCCCGGACCTTCAGGATGTTGGCGCGGAAGACGGCCAGGGAGTCGACGATGGCGCCCAGCTCGTCGCGCCGCCGCAGCGGCTCCAGCTCCACGTCGGTGTCGGAATCGGCCAGACGCAGCGTGGCGTCGGCGATGCGCCGGATGGAACGGGCGGTGCTGCGCCCGGTCAGCCACGCCGCCAGGGCCACGATCAGGGTCGCCGCGACCACCACGCTCAGGAAGACCGTCTCGGTCTGCCGGGCGTCGACGGCCGCAGCGGCCGCGAGATGGCGAGAATCGACGGCCGCCTCGGCCACCACCCCGCCGATCAACCCGGACAGCTCAGCGAAATTGGCCTCGAACGGGGTCATGAACGACACGACGCTGGCGAAGTCGAGTTCCAGCATCGACGCGACGAAGGCCGTCGCGTCCTTGTACTTGTTCAGTTCCTCGACGACCCTGAGGATCTTTGCCGCCTGTTCGGGCGTGGCGAAGCCATCGCGATAAGCGTTGAGATCGGTGATGATGACATCGAGTTTGGTTTGCAGGGTGCCGATCGCCGCCGTCACGTCGATCCCGTCATGGGCCGCCTGACGGGTCATGACTCGCAGCAGCTCGCCGTTCGCCGCCTGCACGCGCACCGCCACATCGGACAGCCGTATGGCGCCTTCCAGGTTGCGTTCGACGATGGTCTGCGTGCTGGCCACCTGGCTGCTGAGACCGACCGCACCGGACCACGCCAGCACGCACATCAACGCCACGGCCACGCCCGGCGCGATCAGGAACTTCAGCGCGAAGCCGAGGTTGGAGAGTTTCAGTCGATTCAAAGCCATGTTCCGCTCCGATTGCGGCGCCGGAACGGACGCGCGCCCGGCGGCGGCGTCCGGCGCCGGGCGCCCGTCAGAGTTCCGAGATCATCATGCGGAAGGCCGGCGCGAAGGAGACGGACGACGCCTCCGCGGCTGCCTTGTTCACCAGGATCTCCACCTTGGGCTCGCTCTTGACGCCCATGACGCACCGCGCGCTCTGCACGCAGCTCGTGTCGGCCGAGACGCTGAGCAGCTTCTTCGCCTTGGTCGCCGCGAAGATGCGCTCGTGGTGGGCCGACAGGCCGCCGGTCAGGAAGGCGACGTTGGCGCCGTCGAGCCCGCCGTCGAGCTGGGCGACGGGGACCAGCACCGGCACCAGCGTGGCGGTGCCGACGGCCAGACCGGACCCCAGGATGGTTTTGAGCTGGTCGGCGTCGGCCTGCGACGCCGGGACGCCGGGGTCGAAGACGACGGCGACCGTTACGGTGCCGGTCAGCGGCGGGACCGTGAAGCCGAAAGTCTTGGCGGCGACCTGGACGTCCTTGGCGCCGACGTCGGCCAGTGCCGGAAGGCCGGTCCCCAGGGTGACGGCGGCGGCAATGGCGCCGGCAATGATCGAACGAATCATCGTACTCGCGATCCTCTTTGGTTGGCCGAAGCGATGCCGCGCCGCAGGGCGGCGCGGCAGCGGCATCAGAAGCTGGCGGACAGCGTCAGGAACACGCGGCGCTCCTCGGCCGCGAACGGCGACAGCCGGGCGGTGTCCTGCGTGATGTTCTGCCCCGTCAGGGCGACGCGGACGGTCTCGGTCACGTCATAGCCGACGCTGCCGGACAGCAGGAAATAGTTGGGCACGTCGACCACCCGCGTGCCGGTGTCCGTCCCGCGCAGCCCCTTGGCCGCCGTCGCATAGAGGCCGAACAGGTTGGCCGACCACTGGCCGTACCGGTAGTTGAGTTCGGCCGACAGCTTGTGCTGCGGCGTGGCATCCTCGAAGCGGAAGCTGGTGACCCCCGCCGTGAGATCGTCGTCGATGGCCTGGAAGGCGTAGCCGAGCTTCCAGCCCAGATCCTCGCCGATCCGCCCCTTCAGCGACGTCTCCAGGCCGATGGCGCTGGAATCGCCCATATTGTCGAAGACGGCTACCGGACGACGGTTCAGCAGGAACGTCCGGGTGCGGAACAGCATGTCCTCGTTGGTCTGGTAGAAGACCGAGGCCCGGAAGCCGCCGCCGATGGCGTCGATGGTGCGGTCGTAACCGATTTCGTAGTTGGTCACGATGGTGGGGTCGAGCGAGGGGCTGCCGTAGACGCTCGCCACACCGGCGGACTGCATCAGGCCGAAATCGATCATGCTCGGCACCTGGACGCCGCGCCCGATCATGAAGCGCACCGTATCGACGTCCGTCGCCTTGAAGACGATGCCGCTGTTGAAGCTGGGCTCCGTCAGCTTCCGGTCGTAGCTGTCGTTGGTGTAGGGGGTGTTGCCGGTGAAGGTGCCGGTGCGGCCGAGGCGCAGATGATCCAGCCGCAGGGCGTTGACCAGGGACAGCCGGTCGGTGATCGACCAGTCCCACATGCCGCCCACGGAGTAGACATCGTAGTGCAGGTCGGCGCCGCGGTCCGGCGTGCTGTTCATCTCGTTGCGCCGGAACTCGGCCGTCAGCCGGACGCTGTGGTTGGTGCCGATCTTGAACAGGTCCTGCAGCCGGGCGACCGTCACCGTGTTGTTGATGTCGTAGTTCGGCGCCAGATCGATGTTGGCGCCGTTGCGGTAGAGCGACGCTTCGACGAGGCCGATCGGAGTGTTGCCGGTGTAGGCCACCTTGGCGGACCAGGTGTCGTATTCGGTGCGGCTGTAGCGGTTCTGACCGGCCACAGGCTCGAAGCGCTCCAGATTGGACTTGGTCAGTTCCAGTGCCATCTGGTGGCCGGGCGCGATCTCGCTCAGACCGTTCACCGCGACCGACCGGCGCCGCGGGTTCAGGCGCAGGCTTTCTTCGCTGCGGTTGACGGCGGTGTCGAACTCGTGGGCGTTGAAGCCGCCGGCCGATACCCGCAGGCCCGTCTTCTCACCCAGCTTCATCGACGCGACGCCGGACAATTCGCGGAAGTTCTGCGTCCCGTAGCGGGCGGTGACGTTGTTCACGGAGTCGTACAAAGGATTGTACGTGACGATGTTGACGACGCCGCCCACGGCGTTGAAGCCGAACAGCGCGGTGTTGGGGCCCTTGACCACCTCGATCTGACGGATCTCCGCCAGCTCGACGGGAATCGCGCTCCACGCCGTCATCCCGTAATGGTCGAGATAGACCTGTCGCCCGTTGACCAGGACCAGCAGGCGCGGGCTGTAGGGCTGGTTGTAGCCGCGCACGCTGACGTCCGCCGCATCCATGCCCGAACGCATGACGTCCAATCCCACCACGCGCTGCAGGATGTCGGGTAGCGTGGCGAGCCCCGACTGGCGGATCTCTCCGGCGGAGATGATCTCCATGGCCGCCGGCACCTCGCTGGCGCGCTGCGGCTTGCCCGTCGCGCTGGTGGTGACCGGCTCCCCGAAGAGTTGCTCAAGAGATCCGTAGTCGATGGTCTGGGCACCGGCCGGCGCCGCCAAAGGAAGGGTGGCGACGCCGCACAGGAGGACGGCGAAGAACTTCTTGATCATGGCTGCCTCGGCATCCGCCCGGATCGATAAGGGGATGCCCGTGCTGCGGGTATCCTGATCCGGTCGGAAATTGGGAAAGGACACGGTGGGTACCAATGACACGCTGTTCAGGAGAGGTACATGGCTGGGCTGGCTGAATGCCGCATATACCGCGTGAACCGCATATGACTGTATGTCTAATGCCGTGTGGGGAGAATGTCAATAAGTTGTGATAGAGAAATCGTAGTTAAGGTCTGTTCATTTTTGTCAATAAACATAAACCGGTTCGGGTATAACAGCGTGAATGTTTGTTTGTATTCTTACATCAACAACAAACAATACAAGAGAAAGATCGGAAATTACACGGTGCACATGCGATCGTATGGCAGCGGCGGGGTGGCGCCGGGGGTGCGCAGCCGTGGCAGATCGGCCCCGGTGCCCCGTCGCGCGCTTGTGCACCGTGGCGCGGCGGCGGCATGATGGCGCCCGCACCGCCGTGAGAAGGACGCACCGCCATGACCACCCCGCCGCCGGCCCCCGCCTCCGCCGACTGGCGCGCCCGCGCCAGGGGGCTGCGCATCCGCAGCCGCGCCTTCATCGACGGGCGGTTCGTCGACGCCGTATCCGGGCGCACCTTCGCGGCCATGAGCCCGATCGACGGGCGCACGCTGGCCGAGGTGGCGGAGTGCGCGGAGGAGGACGTGGATGCGGCGGTGCACGCCGCCCGCGCCGCCTTCGCGGACGGGCGCTGGCGCGCCCTGGCGCCGGCCCGGCGCAAGGCGCTGATGCTGGCCTTCGCCGAACGGATCGAAGCGCACGCAGAGGAGCTGGCACTGCTGGAAACTCTGGACATGGGCAAGCCCATCGCCGACAGCCTGGCGGTGGACGTGCCGGCGACGGTGCGCTGCTATCGCTGGTACGCGGAGGCCATAGATAAGGTGTACGGCGAGATCGCCCCCACCGCGCCCGACTCGCTGGCCCTGGTGACGCGCGAACCGCTGGGGGTGGTGGGCGCGGTGGTGCCCTGGAATTTCCCCATGATCATGGCCGCCTGGAAGGTCGCTCCGGCCCTGGCCGCCGGCAACTCCGTGGTGCTGAAGCCGGCGGAGCAGTCGCCCCTGACCGCGCTCCGCCTGGCCGAGCTGGCGGCCGAGGCCGGCATCCCCGACGGCGTCTTCAACGTGGTGCCCGGCTTCGGCCCCGTCGCCGGCAAGGCGCTGGGCCTGCACCCCGACGTGGACGGGGTGTTCTTCACCGGCTCCACCGAAACCGGCAAGCTGTTCCTGCAGTACTCCGGCCAGTCCAACATGAAGCGGGTGGGGCTGGAGTGCGGCGGCAAGACGCCGCACATCGTGCTGGACGGCTGCGGCGATCCGGAGGCGGCGGCCGACGCGGCGGCCTCCGGCATCTTCTTCAACCAGGGCCAGATGTGCACCGCCGGGTCCCGCCTGATCCTGCACCGGGCGGTCAGGGACCGGGTGATGGAGCGCCTGCTGGGGCACGCCGCCGCCTATCAGCCGGGCGACCCGCTGGACCCGGCCACCCGCATGGGGGCGATGGTGGACGAGACGCACACCATGCGCGTGCTCGGCTACATCCACGTCGGCCGGGAGGAGGGAGCGGCGCTGCTGACCGGCGGCGAGCGGGTGCGCCGCGAGACCGGCGGCTGCTACGTCCAGCCCACCGTGTTCGACGGCGTCGACAACACCATGCGCATCGCGCGCGAGGAGATCTTCGGCCCCGTCCTGGCGGTGATCACCGTCGACAGCGCCGAGGAGGCGGTGGCGGTGGCCAACGACAGCCCGTTCGGTCTGGCGGCGGCGGTGTGGAGCGACGACGTCAACACCGTCCACCGCGTGGCGCGGTCGCTGCGTGCCGGAGTCGTGTACGTGAACTGCTTCGACGCCGACGACATCACCACCCCGTTCGGCGGCTTCAAGCAGTCCGGCATCGGCCGCGACAAGTCGCTGCACGCGCTGGACAAGTACACCGAGCTGAAAACCACCTGGATGCGCCTGCGCTAGACACGCCCCTCCATGACCTTCGATTCGGTAATGCTCGCCAACCTGGGCGGGCTGGGTGCCGCGCTGTGCTGGGCGGTCAGCGGCCTGATCGCCATCGGGCCGGTGCGCGCCATCGGCTCCGTCGCCTTCAACCGCGTGCGGCTGTCCATCGTCTTCGTCCTGCTGGCGGCGGCGGTGACGGTGCTGGGCGGCTGGGAGACGCTGACCGCCCGCGACGCCGCGCTGCTGGCCCTGTCGGGCGTGGTCGGCATCGTCATGGGCGACGTCGCGCTGTTCTGGTCGCTCAGCCGCCTGGGGCCGCGGCGCAACGCCGTGGTCTACGCCACCAACGCGCCGATGACGGCGCTGCTGGGCTGGGCGGCGCTGGGCGAGGGGTTCGCGGTGACGACGCTGGCGGGCATCGCCCTGGTGACCGCCGGGGTCATGCTGGCCGTGTTCTACCGCGCCCGCGAACCGGCCACCCACCGGTGGGAGGCGGTGCAGGGCGGCATCGGCATCGGCGTGGCGGTGTGCCTGGTGGCGGCGCTGTGCCAGGCCGCCGGGTCGGTGATCGCCAAGCCGGCCATGGCGGACGGCACCGACCCCGTGGCGGCGGCGGCGGTGCGCGTCGGCACGGCGGCGGCCCTGCTGCTGGCGTACGGGCTGCGGCCGTCGCAGCGCGCGGGCATCGCCGCGGCGCTGAAGCCGGCGGTGCTGGGGCCGGTGGTCGTCAACGGCATCATCGGCATCGGGCTGGGCATGACGCTGCTGATGATCGGGCTGGCGCACGGGCGGGCCGGCGTGGTCGCCACCCTGTCGGCCACCAGCCCGGTGCTGATCCTGCCACTGCTGTGGATCGTCACCCGCCGCCCCGCCGCCGCCGGCGCCTGGATCGGCGCCGGGCTGGCGGTGGCCGGCGTGATGCTGATCGTCAACCGCTGAAGCCCGTCGCGTGTCCCCGTGATGCGCAGGGTGGACAGCAAAAGAGCCCGCCGGTGAGGGCGGGCTCCTGCCGATCAACCACCAGCGGAACAACCAAAAACCGTGCTTGCCGGCCCCCGGTGGGGCCGGTCCGGTCAGGCGGCGTGCGCGGTGCCGGGTCCCGTTACCGCGGGGACATGACCATGACCATTTGGCGGCCTTCGAGCTTCGGCATCTGCTCGACCTTTGCCAGTTCGTCCAGTTGGTCGCGCACGCGCATCAGCACGTTCATGCCCAGGTCCTGGTGCGCCATCTCGCGTCCGCGGAAGCGCATGGTCACCTTGACCTTGTCGCCCTCTTCAAGGAAACGCCGGGCGGCGCGCATCTTCACGTCATAGTCGTTGTCATCGATGTTGGGACGGAGCTTGATCTCCTTCACCTCGATGATCTTCTGACGCTTGCGCGCTTCGGCAGCCTTCTTCTGGGCTTCGAACTTGAACTTGCCGTAATCGAGGATCTTGCACACCGGAGGCTCGGCCTGCGGCGCCACCTCGACCAGGTCGAGATTGGCGTCTTCGGCGGCCATAAGTGCGTCGCGCAGCGAAACAACGCCCACCATCTCGCCATCAGCGCCGACGAGACGGACGGAACGCGCCGTGATCTCACGATTCACCCGCGGCCCTTCGCGGGTCGGAGCGGCTTCGGTCGGTATCCTGGCTATGGACTCTTCTCCCTTAGCTGGTTGCAGCCCGCGCAGGCCGCCGCCCCATGCGGTGGCCCGTTCGCAGGCTGGTTCTCAGAACGGCAAATCGGGCGCGGCATCGCCGGCGGGCGAACGCGCGCTGAGTGACAGTTTATCGAGTGCGGCGTCCAGGGCAAGCACTTCCTGATCCTTCCCGCCGAGGTACCTCAAGGCGACCGTGCGCTCCTCCGCCTCGCGCTTGCCCACCACCATCAGGACCGGGACCTTTTGCAAGCTGTGCTCGCGGACCTTCAGGTTGATCTTCTCGTTGCGGGTGTCGAGCACGGCGCGGATGCCGCGGGCCTTCAGGGCCGCCAGCACCTCGGCGGCGTAGCCGTCGGCCTCGTTGGTGATGGTCGCCACCACCGCCTGGGTCGGGGCCAGCCACAGCGGGAAGCGGCCGGCGTAATGCTCGATCAGGATGCCGATGAACCGCTCGAACGAGCCGAGGACGGCGCGGTGCAGCATCACCGGCCGGTGGCGCTGCCCGTCCTCGCCGATGTAGGAGGCGTCGAGGCGCTCCGGCAGCACGAAGTCGAGCTGCAGGGTGCCGCACTGCCACTGCCGGCCGATGGCGTCGACCAGGGTGAACTCCAGCTTCGGGCCGTAGAAGGCGCCCTCCCCGGGGTTCAGCTCGTAGGCCAGGCCGGCGGCGTCGCAGGCGGCCTTCAGGCCGGCCTCCGCCTTGTCCCAGGTGGCGTCGGACCCGGCACGCTTGGCCGGCCGGTCGGAGAACTTCACCAGCACGTTCCCGAACCCGAAGTCCTTGTAGATCGCCAGCAGCAGGTTGCAGAAGGCGATGCTCTCGGACGTGATCTGGTCCTCGGTGCAGAAGATGTGCGCGTCGTCCTGGGTGAAGGCGCGCACGCGCATGATCCCGTGCAGCGCGCCCGACGGCTCGTTGCGGTGGCAGGCGCCGAACTCCGCCATGCGCATGGGCAGGTCGCGGTAGCTCTTCAGCCCCTGGCGGAAAATCTGGACATGGCCGGGGCAGTTCATGGGCTTGACGGCGAGGGTCTTGTCCTCGTCGGCCTGCACCGTGAACATGTTCTCGCGGAACTTCTCCCAGTGGCCCGACTGCTCCCACAGGGTGCGGTCGATGAGCTGGGGGGTCTTCACCTCGATGTAGCCGGCGCGCTCCAGCCGGGTGCGCATGTAGGTCTCCAGGGAGCGCCAGAGCTGCCAGCCCTTGGCGTGCCAGAAGACGGAGCCGGCGGCCTCCTCCTGCAGATGGAACAGGTCCATCTCGCGGCCCAGGCGGCGGTGGTCGCGCTTCTCCGCCTCCTCGAGCTGGGTGAGGTAGGCCTTCAGCTCCTTCTCGTCGCGCCAGGCGGTGCCGTAGATGCGCTGGAGCATGGCGTTGCGGTGGTCGCCGCGCCAGTAGGCACCGGCCACCTTCATCAGCTTGAAGGCGGTGCCGACCTTCGCCGTGGACGGCGCGTGCGGGCCGCGGCAGAGGTCCAGCCACGCGCCCTGGCGGTAGACGGAGATGGTCTCGCTCTCCGGCAGGTCGGCGATGATCTCCGCCTTGTACTTCTCGCCGATGTCCCTGAAGTAGCGGATCGCCTGATCGCGGTCCCACTCCTCGCGGACGATGGGGACGTCGCCGGCGACGATCTCGCGCATCTTCGCCTCGATCCGCTCCAGATCGTCGGGCGTGAACGGTTCGTCGCGGGCGAAGTCGTAATAGAAGCCGTTGGCGATGGACGGGCCGATGGTCACCTGGGTGCCGGGGTAGAGGGCCTGCACCGCCTCCGCCAGCACGTGGGCGGCATCGTGGCGGATCACCTCCAGCGCGTCGGGGTGGCTGCGGGTGACGATCTCGATGCGGGCGTTGCCGGTGATCGGCGCGGTGAGGTCGCGGATGGTGCCGTCGACCTTGACGGCAAGCGCATCTTTGGCGAGGCGCGGCCCGATCGAGGCGGCGACGTCCGCCCCCGTGACCGGACGGTCGAATTCGCGCACGCTGCCGTCGGGCAGCGTGATGGCAATGTTGGACGACACCGGTACCACCGTAATCACGTTGCAACGCGTCCCGGCCATGGGCGCCGGGACGCGGAACTCTAAAGGCGTTGCGCGGGGTGTCAAGCGCAGCGCCATGGTTTCGCCCGTGCCGGCACGGTCGGAAAGGCGGTATGTAGGCGCTTGCGCCGCCGGATGCCAGCCCGCGGGGGTGCGGCACCCGGTCGCCGGGGCGCCTTACCGCCGCGCCGTGTCCAGCAGTTCGGCGTAGACCGCCAGGGTGTCGGCGCACATGCGCTGGCGGGTGTAGCGTTCGGCGACGAAGGCGCGGGCGCGCTCGCCGATGGCCTCGCGCTGCTCATCGGTGAGGGCCAGGATCTCGCCCAGCGCCCCGGCCAGGGCGCCGGCGTCGTCGGGCGGCACCACCCGGGCGGTTTCGCCGGGCAGCACGGTTTCCCGGTAGGCGCCGATGGCCGTGACGATGACCGGCTTGCCCATGGCCTGCGCCTCGACGATGACGCGGCCGAAGGCTTCCGGCTCGCGCGAGGCGGAGACCACGACGGTGGCCAGCCGGTAGGCGGCGGCCATGTCGCTGCAATGGTCGGTGATGTGCACCTGCCCGTCGAGCCCGAGGCGCCTGGCCTGCTCCTCCAGCTCGCGGCGGTAGCCGATGCGGCCCTGGTCGGCCCCCACCAGCAGGCAATGGACGTCGCGCCGGCCCAGCGCCGCCAGGGCGTCCAGCAGCACCGTCTGCCCCTTCCAGCGGGTGAGCCGGCCGGGCAGCAGGACCACCGGCCGGTCCTCGGGCAGGCGCCAGCGGGTGGCAAGCTGGACCATGCGGGCGGTGGCCACCCGCTCCGGCGCGAAGACGGCGGGGTCGATGCCGCGGTGGATGACGCGGATGACCGCGGGATCGACGGCGTAGGACGCCAGGATGTGGTCGCGCACGAACTCCGATATGGCAATGATCCGCTCGCCCCGCGCCATGACGGAATTGTACCAGCGCTTCAGCCCGTTGGAGAAGTTGTAGGGGGCGTGGAAGGTGGTCATGAAGCGCGCGCCGGTGCGCCGGCAGGCCAGCCAGGCGCTCCACGCCGGGGCGCGCGACCGGGCGTGCACGATGTCGACGCCGAAGTCGGCGATGATGCGCTCCAGCCGGCGGGCGTTGCGGCGGATCACCAGCGGGTTCTTCGACGCCAGCGGCAGCACCAGGTGGGCGATGCCGGCGCGGTCCAGCTCGTGCGCCATGGGGCCGCCCTGTGACGCCACCAGGGGCGTCGCCCCGGCCTCCGCCAGGGCCAGGGCCACATCGATGCAGCCGCGCTCGGCGCCGCCGGTGACCAGGGTGGGCAGGACCTGGAGCACCACCGGCGGGCGCCGGCCGGGGCCGCCGAACACGGGGTCCGGGTTGCGCCCCTGCGGGCCGGTGCTAAGGTGGCTGTCCGATTCCATGGGCGCGCTCCGCGTCTCCTGACCCTCCGGGACCTCCGACCATGACCCGATCCGCCACGGCCGTTCCGGAAGACGGCGCGCACCATAGCCTGAGGCGCGGCGCCGCCACCATAGCCTATCGTCACACCCCCGGCCGCCCCGGCGACGGCCGGCCGGGGGTGATGTTCCTCGGTGGTTTCATGTCCGATATGACCGGCACCAAGGCCCGCGCCCTGGAGGCTCGGGCGGTGGCGGAGGGGATCGCCTTCACCCGCTTCGACTACGGCGGCCACGGCGCCTCGAGCGGCCGTTTCGAGGATGGAACGATCGGCGCATGGCTGGACGACGCGCTGGCCGTGCTGGACGCGGTGCCGCGCGGGCCGCAGGTGCTGGTCGGTTCTTCCATGGGCGGCTGGATGATGCTGCTGGTGGCGCGGCAGCGGCCGGAGCGGGTGGCCGGCCTGGTGGGCATCGCTTCGGCGCCCGACTTCACCGAGGACCTGATCTGGGCGCGCCTGGACGAGGCCACCCGCGCCACCATCCTGCGCGAGGGCCGCTGGCACCGGCCCTCCGCCTATTTCGACACACCGAAGCCGGTGACCCGCACCCTGATCGAGGAGGGGCGCAACCACCTGCTGCTGCGCGCGCCCGTGCCCTTTGCCGGCCCGGTGCGCCTGCTGCACGGCATGCGCGACGAGGACGTGCCGTGGCAGACCAGCGTGCGCCTGGCCGAGGCCCTCACCACGGCCGACGTGCGCCTGACCCTGGTGAAGGACGGCGACCACCGCCTGTCCCGCGACTCCGACCTGGACCTCATCGCCCGCGCGGTCGGCGAACTGGTGCGATAGGGAGGAGTTATTGAAACGGTTGGAACAATCGATTGGACCGTTGACGTGACGGGTGGCTAGATTCGCTGCATCGCCAAACCGGACAGGGTGGGAGATCCGGCCATGACCAAGACCTTCAGCTTCGCCTGCGTGCACTTTACCGTCGCCTTCACGGTCGCCTATGCGCTGACCGGCAGCGTCGCCATCGGCGGCCTGGTGGCGCTGGTCGAGCCGATGGTCAACACGGTGGCCTATCACCTGCATGAGAAGGCCTGGGCCAATTGGACCGCCCGCCGCGCCGGCCCGGGCCGTTCCGCCGCCCCCGCGCCGGCCGGCGGGATGCACGCGGCGGCCGCGTGATGTGATGCGCAAACGGCTGACAAAACCCCTTGCGCGGGTCGAACCGGATCGTTATGGTCCGGGCTCCGCGGAGGGGTGGCCGAGTGGTCGAAGGCGCTCGCCTGGAAAGTGAGTATACCCCAAAAGGGTATCGAGGGTTCGAATCCCTCTCCCTCCGCCATACATCTTCCGGCCAGGATTCCGGCCGCTTTCAGCCGGCGTCGGGAACGGCGTCCAGGCCCAATGTGGATCGGGTTTGTGTATCGGCGCAAGCCCGTTTGCGGAGCGGTGTTTTTCGCCGGCCGGTTGCGGCGCGAATCGGCTCTGTGCCCTGGAGTCCTCTGCCACTTTCGAGTTGATTGACCCCGCGTGGTCGCGCAGCGACTTCAAAAAATGCGGGTCACTGGTCATATCGGCTTGCATCTGATGGCGAGATGACGGTGTGGTGACGTCAATGTCTCTCAGCTAGTACGCCCTTGTCAGTTTGGCGCGAATGGGTCGATCAGATGCGAATCCTTTACCTGAATTCCGAAGGCCACCTTATTGCCGACGATCTCCACCCCGTCCGTGCCTTCTGTAGTTTCGAGGCCACGCTTAATCCTGCTCCTGTTCGATTGTGAACCGCAGGCTTCCGACGGTCCGGTCGCTGGGAGGCTCGGGGAGATAGTGCTCCTCCTTGGGAATGCTCAAGGACCTTAGCTCCTCGATGAGATCATCCAACGTGGGAGCGCGCCCCTCCCGTGAACCGCACCGGGATTCCCGGAGCGGTTCAATGGAAGCTATCAGCCGCCTTCGGCGTGACAAGCTTCAAACCCGGGCTGCGGTAATACTGGCTATCGCTTCCGGGCTTTCCGTGCCGCATAGCGGGCATCGCGGGAGGCTTTGCGTTCAGCTTCCAAGGCAACCTCACGGGCAGTTTGCTCGGCAGCCTCCAGGGCCTCGGAGGCCTCTCGACTTGCCCGCTCAGCTTCTGCGGCAGCTTGTTGGGCCGCAAGCGCGGCCTTGCGTTCCGCGGCGCGGGCGTCGCGGGCGATGCGGATGGCCTGCCGGGCCGCTTCCCGTTCAGCAAACGCCGGATCGTTCACGCCGGGCTGGGCACGGATTTTTTCCACCATGGCTTTCTTCGCGTTGGCGGACGCGCGCAGCCGGTCGGCAAAATCCGTGTTCTTAAAACTGTTCATCTCGATCCGTTTCGTAGAAATGACGGCGCTCACGCCGGTCCGGGGCTGCCGCAGATCGACAGCCCCCCTCACAGGAATGCCGGAAATCAGCGCGGGGCGATGACCATGACCATCATGCGGCCCTCGACGCGGGGCATCTGCTCCACCTTGGCGATGTCCTGCAGCTGGTCCCGCACGCGGATGAGCACGTTCATGCCGAGATCCTGGTGCGCCATCTCACGCCCGCGGAATCGCATGGTCAGCTTGACCTTGTCGCCTTCTTCGAGAAAGCGGGTGGCGGCGCGCATCTTCACATCGTAGTCGTTGTCATCGATGTTCGGGCGGAGTTTGATCTCCTTCAACTCGATGATCTTTTGCTTCTTACGCGCCTCGTTCGCCTTCTTCTGCTCCTCGAACCGGAATTTGCCGTAGTCGAGGATCTTGCAGACAGGGGGCTCGGCTTGCGGTGCGATCTCGACCAGATCGAGTTCGGCGTCCACCGCGGCATTGAAAGCGTCGCGCAGCGACACGATGCCGATCATCTCGCCGTCGGCGCCCACGAGGCGCACTGTGCGGGCCGTGATTTCGCGGTTAAGACGTGGGCCTTCGCGGACGGGTTCCGCGTCATAGAGCTTGGCTATGTCCGTCTCCTGGGTTTGTTGCTGGGAGTGCCCCGGGACTGGCGTCAGCACCGGGGCGCGAGGGTCGCGACCACTCCGGCGTCATACGAATGCCGCTGATCGAGAGTGACCAAGCAGTCATGCAAATTCTCTTGCCGACGCGCGTAGCACACCGATGCAACATTCTGGCCTGGTTCGAAAAGAGCATGCGTGCGCGGACACACGTCAGGATCGGAGACGTGAAGGGCGGCCAAAGCCGCCCCTTTTCCCATCACCAAGCCCGTGGCGCTCAGAGCGCCCGCAGGTTTTCGGCCGACACCTTGCCCCGCTTCTGATCGCGCACGGCCTCGAACGAGAGCTTCTGGCCCTCATTGAGATTGCCAATGCCCGCCCGCTCGACAGCGGAAATGTGGACGAAAACGTCTGCCGTGCCGTCATCCGGCTGGATGAAGCCAAAGCCCTTGGTCGAGTTGAACCACTTCACGGTACCATTAGCCATGGGTCAGTTCCCTTTCTGGCGTTGCCCCGCCCCACATGAGGGGAGCATCAAATTCACTGCGGGAAGAGACCCAGACCCAAAATTGAGGCTGGAACACACATAACCCATAGCATCTTCGATTACACCATTATCGGGACTGGCACAGCTTCTTACAAGCGGAAACTGAGAGTGGTCCGCGCAGGCGGTGTCCGGGGAGGTGGTACACGATCTGTGGAGAACCGGCCCACGGTGGCCGCCTGACCATGCCGGCCAGACCAGCCGGAGACCAATAGAGCGACCCAACTCCTACACTACGCCTCGGGGCACGATCCACCAGCAGGCTCAGGCGGTCGCGCATCCGCCCGTACCACGTCGGCAGCCGGCCGCTTGCCACGGCACGGCGGTCGGCGCCCCAAGCCAGCGCCAGCGCGGCGATCAGCGCCGGGACGGTCACCGGGTGCGGCAGCAGGATGGCCGTCCAGCCGAACAGGGAGGGGACCACGCCCCACATGAGCCATGCGGCGGCGCGCTCCTCGTCCGGCGGGGCGGCGAGCACCCGGCCCCGGTGCACCGCGCCGATGAAGGACAGGATGACGGCGCCGTAGACCGTCACGGCTCGCACCGCTTCCGCCCGCAGCGGCCCGTCGAGCCCCCACGCCGGCGCGCTGCCCGCCGCGAAGGGAATGAGGCCGAGATAGGAGAGGAGGCGGACCGTCCCCGCTGCGCCACCCGTCGCCGCACTCATCGTCCGTCCTTCCGCCCTGCACGTGGAATCGGCCCGCACCCGTACGCCCGACGCGGCCTACCGGATCACCGGTCATGGCTCGTCCGCGCTCCTGGCCGTCGGGCAGGGGCGGCCCGGGTCTCTGGCATGACCGCCGCCGATTCGCCCCCGCCCGCCCTCACCGGTTTCGACTACCCCATCCGCGCCGTCGTCGTGGGTGCGGGGGGGGGGGGCGGTATCGGGGCTGCGATGACGCGGCGGCGGCTGGCCGAGCCCGCCGTGCGGCTCACCACCGGCACGCTCGACGTGACCGGCGAGGCGTCCATCGCTGCCGCGGCGGAATCGGCGGGGACGGCAGACCTGGTCTTTGTCGCGGTCGGGCTTCTGCATGGTGACGGGGGCAGCCGGAAAAGACCCGGCGCGCGCTCGATCCGGACGCCCTGGTGCACCTGTTCCGCGTCAACGCCGTCGGGCCGGCTCTGGTCGCCAAGCACTTCCTGCTGTTGCTGCCGCGCCGGGGGAGCGCTGTCCTTGCCGCCGTCTTGGCCAGGGTCGGCAGCATCGCCGACAACCGGCTGAGCGGCTGGTACGGCTACAGGGCCACCAAAGCGGCGCTCAACCAACTCATCCGCATGGCCTTTATCGAACTGGTGCGCACCCGGCCGGACGCGCTGTGCGTCGCCCCGCACCCCGGCACCGTCGACACCGCGCTGTCCGGGCCGTTCCGGGTCGGCGTCCCGCACGGCCGGCTGTTCACGTCGGATCAGGCCGCGGTGCACCCGCTGCGCGTGCCGGACGCGCTGGCCCCGGCCGACAGCGGCGGGTTTTCGCCCGGGACGGCCGGCGCCTGCCGTACTGACGTCGATGGCGGCGGGAGGGAAGAGATGCACCGGCGCGTCGGCGTTGATAGGTTCGCGGGGCCGCCTCCTGTGTCCGCTCACCCTCCCGACCGCCGCCGGTCCGGCTCTTACACCGCTGTCATGCCTGGAGGCGTGAAGCGGCGCGGGAGTATATGATGAAGGACAGAACCGATCCGATGCGGCTCCGGCCGATGATCGCCGGTCCCCCGGCCCGTGCGTGCGCGATTTAACCCCCCGGTAAGCAGCCCGGCGCAAGGTGGGGCCGACGCGACCTGAACGGTGACGTTGCCCCATGACCGTGCTGATCCACGCCGTCTATGCGCTCGCCTACACCGTCGCCGGCGTCTCGCTGGGGTGGGCGCTGCCCTACATGCGGCCGGAGTCGGACCCGCTGGTGGGCTGGCTGACCGGCGCCGCGGTGGTGCTGGGCGGCGGGCTGGTGCATGAGGCGGTCAACCGGCGCGGGCGCGAGCATGCCCTGCGCCGCCGCCTGTCCCGCCTCGCCGAGGCGGTGGAGGCGCTGAGCGGGGACCTCGGCCGCCAGCGCGCCGAGGTGGCCCGCCTGGAGGCGGCCCTGGCGGCGGCGCGCAGCGCCGAGGGCGGCGTGCGCTACGACGCGATGATGCAGGAGATGAAGCTCCTGCACTCCCTGGTCAGCCGGCTGCACGACCGCCGCACGGCGGCCGCACAGCCGCTGGTTCCCGTGCAGGCGCCACCGGTGGTGGCCGCCGCCGCTGCTCCGCCGGAGGCGAGCGGGCCGGACGGGGCCGCCCTGGACGACGCCTCGGTCCTGGAGGCGGTGCGCGACGCGCTGAAGGCCGACCGCATCGACATCCATCTGCAACCGGTGGTCAGCCTGCCCCAGCGCAAGCACCGGTTCTACGAGGTCTACTCGCGGGTGCGGGCGCGCGACGGGTCGCAGATCCTGCCCGACCGCTACATCGCCATCGCCGAACGCGAGGGGCTGATCGCCACCATCGACAACCTGCTGCTGATGCGCTGCATCCAGCTCATCCGCGAGACGGAGCGGCGCGGGCACCCGGTGGCCTTCTTCTGCAACATCGCGCCGGCCAGCCTGGGCGACGGCGAGTTCATGCGCCAGTTCCTGCACTGCATGGCGCAGAACCAGACCCTGGTGCCCAAGCTGGTGTTCGAGCTGGGCCAGGACGACCCGGGGACGGGGGAGGGGGCGACGCTGGCCATCCTGGCGCAGCTTGCCCGCACCGGCTTCCGATTCTCCATGGACCAGGTCCGCGACCTCGACGCCATCGACGTCGACGCGCTGGCGCGGCGGGACTTCCGCTACCTCAAGCTCGACCGCGCCCGCCTGCTGGACCCGGCCGTGCGCCCGCGCGTCCGGGCGTTGCTGCGCGCCTGCAAGGAGCACGACATCGACGTCATCGTCGAGAAGATCGAAACCGAGGCCCAGCTCGTGGAACTCCTCGACCTCGGCATCGACTACGGCCAGGGCTACCTGTTCGGCGAACCGCGTCCGGCGCGCAAACCGGGCTGAACCGCTGCGGCTGTTCGGCCGTTCGTCGGATCGGCGTTTCGCCGGACCGCCCGGGGCATTCGGCCGATGCCGGCGGGAAGGGGTTGTTCGCGGCGGCGGACAGGCTACCCTTTGCCCGGACGCGTCAAGAAAAGAAACGGGAGGGACCCGCCATGGCTCTGCGGGCCGAGCAGCTCAAGGACGAACTGACCGAAGCGGTGATCCGCCATGTGCACGGGCGGCTCGACCGCGACCGCGCGGGCATGGCGGAGCGCTTCGTGCGCGCCTTCTACGCCAACGTGCCCCCCGACGACATCGTGCAGACACCGGCGGAGCAGCTCTACGGCGCCGCCATCGCCATGTGGCAGTGGGGCCAGCGGCGGCGGCCCGGCGTGGCGAGCGTGCGCGTCTACAACCCCCGCATCGAGGAACACGGCTGGACCTCCCACCGCACGGTGGTGGAGATCGTCAACGATGACATGCCGTTCCTGGTCGATTCGGTGACGGCGGAGCTGAACCGGCAGGGGCTGTCGGTGCAGCTCGTCATCCACCCGGTGGTGCGGGTGACCCGGGATGACGGCGGCGCGCTCACCGGCCTGATGGAAGGGAACGGCCGGGATGCCGAGGGGGCGCTGGCGGAGTCCTTCATGCATGTGGAGGTCGCCACCCACACCGACGCCGCGACGCTGGAGCGGGTCCGGGCCGGGCTGGAAGGGGTGCTGCACGACGTGCGGGTGGCCGTCGCCGACTGGCGCCCCATGCGCGGCCAGCTTCGCGAAGCCCTGGCCGAGGCCGAGGCCATGCGCATCGTCCTGCCGAGCGAGGAGGTGGCCGAGGCCGAAGCCTTCCTGCGCTGGATGGACGAGGACCACTTCACCTTCCTCGGTTACCGCGAGTACCGCTTCGACGACGAGGCCGGAACCGGCGAGCCCATGCTGCGCATGGACGCCGCCAGCGGGCTGGGCATCCTGCGCGACAGCGACTACACGGTCTTCGACGGGCTGCGCCACTTCCGGACGCTGCCGCCGGACGTGCGCGACTTCCTGCGCCAGCCGCGCGTGCTGATGGTCACCAAGGCCAACCGGGCGGCCACCGTGCACCGCTCGGTTCCCATGGATGCGGTGCTGGTGAAGCGCTTCGACGCCGCGGGCGCCATCGTCGGGGAGCGGCTGATCGTCGGCCTGTTCACCTCCTCGGCCTACAACCGCAGCCCGCGCGACATCCCGTTCCTGCGCCACAAGGTGTCCGGCGTTCTCAAGCGCGCCGGCTTCGACCCCAGGAGCCACGACGGCAAGGCGCTGCTGAACATCCTGGAGAACTATCCCCGCGACGAGCTGTTCCAGGTCGGCGTCGAGGAGCTGTACGAGACCGCCATCGGCATCCTGCACCTGCAGGAGCGCCAGCGCCTCGCCCTGTTCGTGCGCAAGGACCCGTTCGAGCGGTTCTGCACCTGCCTCGTCTACGTGCCGCGCGACCGCTACGACACGGGGCTGCGCCTGCGCATGCAGGAGATCCTGGAATCCGCGCTCAACGGCACCTGCAGCGGCTTCACCACGCGGGTGGCGGAAAGCGTGCTGGCGCGCGTCCGCTACACCATCCGCACCGAACCCGGCCGGGTGCCCGCCATCGACACCGCCGCCATCGAGGAGCGGCTGGTCCAGGCGGCGCGCGACTGGAGCGACCGCCTGCGCGATGCCCTGGTCGAACTGCGCGGCGACGAGGCGGCGACCCGGCTCATGGCCCGCTACGGCGCCGCCTTCCCCACCGGCTACCGCGAGGCGTACTCGGCGGAAGCGGCGGTGCACGACATCGACCGGGTGGAAAGCGTGCTGGCGCGCGGCCGCGTCGCCATCAACCTCTACCGTCCCCTGGAGGCCGACCCCGACGAGGTCCACTTCAAGCTCTACCACGAGGGGCATCCGGTGCCCCTGTCCGATGTGCTGCCGATGCTGGAGCACATGGACCTGCGGGTCATCACCGAACTGCCCTTCGAGCTGGCCCCCGCCGACCGGCCCGGCGCGGTGTGGATTCACGATTTCGTCACCCGTTCCCAGACGGGGATGCCGGTCGACTGCGCCCTGGTCAAGGACAGCTTCCAGGAAGCCTTCTCGGCGGTGTGGGAAGGCCGGATGGAGGACGACGGCTTCAACCGGCTGGTCCTGCGCGCCGGTCTCAGCGCCCGCCGCATCACGGTGGTGCGGGCCTACGCCAAGTACCTGCGCCAGGCCCGCATCCCCTACGGCCAGGACTCCATCGAGGCGACGCTGGCCGCCCACCCGCAGATCGTCCGCCTGATCGTCCGCCTGTTCGAGGCCCGCTTCGACCCGGCGCAGGCCGCCGACTCCGCGGCGCGCCAGGCGGACGCGGCCGAGGCCATCGTGCGGGCGCTGGACGACGTGGCCAACCTGGACGAGGACCGCATCCTGCGCCGCTTCGTCAACGCCGTCCAGGCGACGCTGCGCACCAACGCCTACCAGCCCGACACGGACGGCGGGCCGAAGCCCTACCTCTCCTTCAAGATCGACAGCCAGGCGGTGGACGACCTGCCGCCGCCGCGGCCGTGGGTGGAGGTGTTCGTCTATTCCCCGCGCATGGAGGGCGTGCATCTGCGCGGCGGCAAGGTGGCGCGCGGCGGCATCCGCTGGTCCGACCGGCGCGAGGACTTCCGCACCGAGATCCTAGGCCTGATGAAGGCGCAGATGGTGAAGAACGCCGTCATCGTGCCGGTCGGCTCCAAGGGCGGCTTCGTGGTGAAGCGCCCGCCGCCGGCCGCCGCCGGGCGCGATGCCGCCATGGCCGAGGGGGTGGCCTGCTACCGGACGCTGATGCGCGGCCTGCTGGACGTCACCGACAACCTGGACGCCGAGGGGGCCGTGGTGCCCCCCGCGTACGTGGTGCGCCACGATGGCGACGACCCGTACCTGGTGGTGGCGGCCGACAAGGGAACGGCCACCTTCTCCGACATCGCCAACGGCATCGCGCTGGAGCACGGGTTCTGGCTGGGCGACGCCTTCGCGTCGGGCGGCAGCCAGGGCTACGACCACAAGAAGATGGGCATCACCGCCCGCGGCGCCTGGGAGTCGGTGAAGCGCCACTTCCGTGAACTGGGGCGGGACATCCAGACGACACCCTTCACCTGCGTCGGCGTCGGCGACATGTCCGGCGACGTGTTCGGTAACGGCATGCTGCTGTCCCGTTGCACCCGCCTGGTCGGCGCCTTCGACCACCGCCACATCGTCTGCGATCCCGACCCGGATCCCGAGCTGAGCTGGCAGGAGCGCCGGCGCCTGTTCGAGCTGCCGCGGTCCTCCTGGGCCGACTACGACGCGCGGCTGTTGTCGGACGGCGGGCGGATCTTCGACCGCTCGGCCAAGGCGCTGACCCTGACGCCGCAGATCAGGGCGTGCTTCGGCATCGACCGCGACCGGGTGACGCCTCTGGAGCTGATCCAGGCGATGCTGCGCGCCGAGGTGGACCTGCTGTGGTTCGGCGGCATCGGCACCTACGTCAAGGCGGCGGGCGAGAGCAGCGCCGAGGTGGGCGACAAGGCCAACGACGCCGTGCGCATCGACGGCGGCGACCTGCGGGCGAAGGTGATCGGCGAGGGCGCCAACCTGGCGATGACCCAGCGCGGCCGCATCGAGGCGGCGCAGGCGGGCGTGCGCCTGAACACCGACGCCATCGACAACTCCGCCGGCGTCGACACCTCCGACCATGAGGTGAACATCAAGATCCTGCTGGGCGACGTGGTCGGCCGCGGCGACATGACGCTGAAGCAGCGCGACCACCTGCTGGCCGGCATGACCGACGAGGTGGCGGGGCTGGTGCTGACCGACAACTATCTGCAAACCCAGGCGCTGACCATCGCGCAGGCCCGCGGGCCGGAGATGCTGGAGGCGCAGGCCCGCTTCATCCGCGCCCTGGAGAAGTCGGGCCGTCTGAAGCGCCGTATCGAGGCTCTGCCCGACGAGGAGGAACTGGCTGCCCGCACCGCCGAACGGCGCGGCCTGACCCGGCCGGAACTGGCGGTGCTGCTGGCCTACGCCAAGATCACCCTGTACGACGATCTGCTGGCCTCGGACCTGCCCGACGATCCCTTCATGGCGGCCGACCTGGAGCGCTACTTCCCCCGCCCCCTGCGCAAGCCCTACGCCGAGGCCATCGCGCGCCACCGGCTGCGGCGCGAGATCGTCGCCACCACGGTGACCAACAGCGTGGTCAACCGCGTCGGCCCCGTCTTCGTCAAGGAGATGATGGAGAAGACCGGCATGGGGCCGGCCGACGTGACGCGGGCCTACGCCATCGTGCGCGACGCCTTCAGCCTGCGCCCCCTGTGGAGCGCCATCGAGGGGCTGGACAACCGGGTGCCGGCGGAGGTGCAGTCGGCCATGCTGATCGAGACGGTGCGGCTGATGGAACGCGCCGTCGCCTGGTTCCTGATCAACGGCAGCCATCCCCTGGACATCGCGTCGGAGACCGATCTCTACCGTCCCGCCATCGAGACGCTGGCCGCCGGCCTGGACGGCGTGCTGGACGCCGAGGAGACCGGCCGCCTGACCCAGCGCTGCGCCGCCTATGGCGAGCAGGGGGTGCCGGAGGAGGTGGGGCGGCGCGTCGCCAGCCTGCCGGTTCTGGCGGTGGCGCCCGACCTGGTGCGCGTCGCCCGGCAGACCGGGCGCGACGTGCCGGCGGTGGCGGCGGTCTATTTCATGCTGGGCCGCCGCTTCGGGCTGGAATGGCTGCGCGACCGCGCGGCGCTGGTGAAGACCGACAACCACTGGCAGAAGCAGGCCACCGCCGCCATCGTCGATGACCTGTTCGCCCACCAGACCCAGTTGACCGTCCGCGTCCTGGACGGCGCCGGCACCCTGCCGCCCGGGGACCCGGTCGAGCACTGGATCGCCCGCCGCCGCCCGGTGGTGGAGCGGGTCGAACAGCTCCTGTCCGAACTGCGCACCCAGCCGGCGGTGGACCTCGCCATGCTGGCGGTGGCCAACCGGCAGCTCAGGGGATTGACCGCGGGGTGATCGGGGCGCGGCCGTCCGCACCCCGGGTCGCCGGCGTCCGCGAGCCTTCCGGCGACAAGGCCGGTGCGACGCGATACACTCCGCCTCCCCTTTGGGAAGCGGAGCGGCGATGGCGTTCGGGTGGCACGTTGCGGGGATGGCGCCGGCGGCCGGCGCGCTGCCCCGGCCGGTGCAGGCGGTGGCGTGGTGGCTGGCGGTGACGGCGATGGCCGCGGCGGCGGTCGCCGGGGCCGCGCTGTGGAGCGAACGCCGCGGCATCGAGGCGTTGCGGGCGGGCGGGGAGCACCGCATCGCCCTCTATGTCAGCAGCCTGGAGGGCGCCATCCAGCGCCACGACTACCTGCCCGTGGTGCTGTCCATGAACGAGGACGTGCGCCGCCTGCTGCGCGATCCCGGCGACGCGGCGCTGCGCGACCGGGTCAACCGCTACTTCGCCACGGTGACGCAGGAGGCGCAGTCGGCCACGCTCTACGTCATGGACGCCTCGGGGCTGACGCTGGCAGCCAGCAACTGGGACACGCCGCAGAGCTTCGTTGGCAGCAATTACGCCTTCCGCCCCTATTTCCGCCAGGCGATGACGTCGGGTCGCGGCCGGTTCTACGCGGTCGGCGTCACCACGGGCACGCCCGGCCTGTTCCTGTCCCACGCCGTCAGCGACGGCGGGCGCACCGTCGGCGTGCTGGCGGTCAAGGTCAGCCTGGACGCGCTGGAGGAGGCGTGGCGCAACGGGCCCGAACGGGTGCTGGTGGCCGACGGGGCCGGCGTCGCCTTCCTGTCGTCGGAGCCGGCGTGGCGCTTCCGCACCCTGGATGATCCCTCGGCGGCGGAGCTGCGGCGCATGAGCCTGTCGCGCCAGTACGCCGGGGTGACGCTGGAGCCGTTGGCCGTGACGGGACGGGGCGACCGGCACGGCGCCCCGGTGCTGGCGATCCGCGACCCCGACGGCCCCGGCACCACCGAGTACCTGATGCAGAGCGTGGCCCTGCCCGGCCCCGACTGGCGCGTGGTCATCCTGTCCGACCCGGCGCCGGTGACGGCGGCGGCGCGCACCGCCGCCGCGGTGGCCGCCTTCGCCGTGGTGTTCCTGCTGCTGGTCGTCCTCTACCTGCGCCAGCGCCGCCGCCGCATCCTGGAGGGCATGGCGGCGCGCGATGCGCTGGAAACCGCCAACGTCGAGCTTCGCCGCGCCCATGAGGAGCTGGAGGTGCGCATCGCCGCGCGCACCGCCGACCTGGTCGCCGCCAACGCGCGGCTGACCCGCGAGGTGGCCGAGCGCGAGCGGGCCGAGCGCGTGCTGCGCGAGGCGCAGGACGAGCTGGTGCAGGCGGGCAAGCTCGCCATGCTGGGCCAGATGGCGGCGGGCATCACCCACGAGCTGAACCAGCCCCTGGCGGCCATCCGCACCTACGCCGACAACGCCGTGGTGCTGTTCGACCGCGGCCTGCACGACGACCTGCGCACCAACCTGGTGCGCATCCCCCATCTGGTGGAGCGCATGGCGCGCATCACCGGCCAGCTCAAGGCGTTCGCGCGCAAGACCAAGGCGCGGGCGGAGCCGGTGCCGGTCGGCCGCGCCGTGCACAACGCCCTGCTTCTGATCGAACAGCGCCTGGCGCCGGAGGGGGTGGAGCTGATCTGCGTGCCGGCCGACCCCGGCATCGCCGTGGTGTTCGAGGAGGTTCGGCTGGAGCAGGTGCTGATCAACCTGTTCCGCAACGCGCTGGACGCCATGAAGGGGCAGCCGGTGCGCCGCCTGAGCATCGCCGTGGAGGTGCGGGGGGAACGGGTGCGCATCCGCGTGCGCGACACCGGCCCCGGCATTCCCGATGACGTGCTGCCGCGCATCTTCGAACCGTTCTTCACCACCAAGGACGCGGCCGGTCTGGGGCTGGGGCTGTCAATCTCGGCCGGCATCGTGCGCGACGCCGGCGGCCAGCTCACCGTGGACGGCGGGCCGGGCGGGGCGGAGTTCGCGGTGGACCTGCCCCGCGCCGGGGCCGGGGAGGCAAGCAGCGTGAGGGGCACGGCATGAAGGTGCTGTTCGTCGAGGACGAACCGGACGTCCGCCTGGGCAGCGAGCAGGCGCTGAAGCTGGCGGGCATCCCCGTGGACGGGTTCGAGCGGGCCGAGGACGCCCTGCCGGCGCTCGAACCCGATGCCGCGGCGGTGCTGGTGACGGACGTCAAGCTGCCGGGCATCGACGGGCTGGAACTGCTGCGCCGCGCCCGTTCGGTCGACCCCGCCCTGCCGGTGGTGCTGGTCACCGGCCACGGCGACGTCTCCATGGCGGTGGAGGCGATGCGCGAGGGCGCCTACGACTTCATCGAGAAGCCCTTTTCCTCCGACCATCTGGTGGAGGTGGTGCGCCGCGCGCTGGAAAAGCGCCGGCTGGTGCTGGAAAACCGCCGCCTGCGCCGCGCCATCGCCGGGCGGGGCGCGCTGGAGGACACCATCCGCGGCACCTCGCCGGCCATCGCCGGGGTGCGCCGGCTGGTGGAGCGGCTGGCCGAGACCGCGGCCGACGTGCTGGTGCTGGGCGAGACCGGCACCGGCAAGGAGCTGGTGGCCCGGGCGCTGCACGAGCTGAGCCCGCGCCGCGCCCGCAACTTCGTGGCGCTCAACTGCGGCGCCCTGCCGGAGAGCGTGTTCGAGAGCGAGATCTTCGGCCACGAGGCCGGCGCCTTCACCGGTGCCATGAAGCGCCGCATCGGCAAGATCGAGCACGCCGACGGCGGCACCCTGTTCCTGGACGAGATCGAGACCATGCCGCTGGCCCTGCAGGTCAAGCTGCTGCGGGTGCTGCAGGACCGGCGGGTGGAGCGCCTGGGGTCCAACGACGCGCGCCCGGTGGATTTCCGCGTCGTGGCGGCGACCAAGGAGGACCTGAAGGAGCTGTCGGACCGCCGGGGCTTCCGCGCCGATCTCTATTACCGCCTCAACGTCGCCACCATCGCCCTGCCGCCGCTGCGCGAGCGGATGGAGGACATCCCCGTCCTGTTCGAGCATTTCGTCACCGACGCCGCGGTGCGCTACGGCCGCGAGCCGCCGGTGGTGTCGCGGGCGCAGATGCAGCTTCTGTGCTCCCACGACTGGCCGGGCAACGTGCGCGAGCTGCGCAACGTGGCGGAACGCACGGTGCTGGGCCTGCTGCGCGAGCCCTTCGCCCCCGGCCGCCCCGACGGTGCCGGTGCCGCGTCGCCCCTGTCCCTGGCGGAGGAGATGGACGCCTTCGAGCGCGGCGTCCTGGAACGCGAGCTCACCCGCCACCGCGGCGACGTCGCCGCCACCTGCGCCGCCCTGCAACTGCCGCGCAAGACCTTCTACGACAAGCTGAAGCGGCACGGCATCGACCGGGCGCGGTTCGAGCGGGGGTAGGAGGGGGCGACGGTCTTGCGGAGGCGTTGACCAACCGGTTGGACGATGCCAGGGTTGGTCGGAATCGACCGGAGAGGTCTGTCATGGACACCGTCAATCAGGACGACGCCAAGATCCATCGGTCGCAGCTCGTGGACCGTGCCGCCGCGGGCGAGGAGATCATCATCGCCCGGTCCGGACGGCCGATGGCCCGGCTTGTGCCGCTGCGGCGGCGCACCGCGCCGCGGCCCCTTGGCCTGCTGCGCGGCCAGGTGACGCCGGGCGATGACTTTGACGCGCCGCTTCCCGCCGAGATGGCGCGAGCCTTCCGGGGTGAGCTGCCATAAGGCTGCTGATCGACACCCGCATCGCGCGACCGCCCCCGGAAAGGCTCTCCCGGGAGGGCCAATGGACAACGTTGCCTCCCGGCCCGTTTTTCTTATCCTGCCGCGCTGTTGGCTCGCGCGGCGATGTCTGCGCAGCGCTCCATGAGCGTCTCGAAAGGCTCGGCTTCCTCAAGGAGGAGCCCGTCGTCGACCATCCGTGCGTAATCTTCTGCGAGAGCTTTCGCGCCATCGCCGCCCGGGACGAGTTGCAAGCCGCCGTTCACGGCCCCGGCATAGTCAATCGGAGATCGATCGACAGCCTTCTCGGCGAAGAACATTGCCTTGTGGCGCGCCACGGCATTGGCCAACTCGCGATCAGCGAAGGCGGTGGCCGCAAAGCCCGCTTCATCCAGACGCGCTACGTCATGCCAGTGCCGTGCAAAACGGTCACCCCGGAGTCGTTCCTGAAGACAGAAGACGTGGATTGCGGTCGCCTTCTCCCAGAAAGTTCGCTCGGCGTGCATGACTCGTGGCCGTGCGGTCGGAAACGTCACCCCATCCACCAGTCCGGCAGCATCGCAGGTGACATCACGCGGGCTCGCCGGCTCGCCCGTTGAGCGCGCGCCGAATTCGAGCATGACGCTCGGAGACACATAGCCCGAGCCCCCCGCCATCGCCTCGTAGTCGATGAAGAGTTTCTCGCCGTCCCTCCGGATCGCCGCTGAGAAGGGGCCTTCTGCCAATGCTTCGGCGATGACCGGCTGAACGGCTCCCATAACCCATTCCGGCAAGCGCTTGCGCACCTCGCTCGTCCAGCGCTTTTCTTCGCTTCGTGTCTTCGGCAGCGCTTCGCTGTTGTCTCCAACGATATTCGGTGCGAGCGCTCGAATGTCGTAGGTCAGATCGACGTCCTCGGAGAACCGCCGAATGACACCGTAGGCCTTCGACAGCGAGGTGCCGCCCTTGAAGACGAGATGTTCGCCGAGGGGCGAGCCATAGAGCGTCGCCAACGCCCACACCACCCACACATCCTTCTCGAGAAGGTGTGCGGGGCGGCCGGAGCGATCAGCCGCGACGCTCAAGGCTTCCCGGCGATCCTCGGCCGGAAGGAGGAGGAAGGCCTCAGCCATGCGCGACCTTCCCCACGCTGCGCGCAAGCCATGTCGGAAGCTGAGGCGCCACGGCCACCAGCTCGCTGAAGGCGGCGGGCGGAAGCGTCCGCTTCAGGGTGTGGAGGGCCGCCTCGACCTTCTCAGGTCCGAGCCAGGCAAGCGCTCTCACCGCCTGACCCGCCGGTCGATGCGGCATAGTGAGCTGCCAGCGAGGGGCGTGGCGAAGTTCGACGATTTGCTTGCCGATGCTGATTTTCCGTGTGCGCCCCGACGTCAGATAGACGGTTCGGACCGGCACCTGGGTCGTAAGCCCAAAGCTATTGGCGGCAGCGGCGCCGCTCGAGACGATGACCTCGCCGCGCTGCGCAGCGAGCGCCTCGACCGCCTGTTCGACGGACGGCGCTCTGGTGCCGAACCGGCTCGTGACCGGCAGCAGGTAAACCCCACGTCCAGCCCGGATCAGTTTTCCCCGCGTGGCCAAGCGCGACAAGGCTTGATCCACCGCGGCGCGATTGCCCAGGTGAAGCAAGCTTTTAGCCGAGACGGGCGTGCCCTCTGGCAGCCGCGTCGCATGCTGAAGGATCTGTTCGGTCAAGCGTTGCACGGCGATTCTCCTGTCAGAAATATATGCAGTTTTCTGACAGTCTTCAATCGGAGGCTTGCAGCGCCGGCAGGGCGCGCCGTTCGGCCGGCGGCGGTCATACACGGCATCACAGTCGCAGGCCGGGCACACCGGGCGCCCGTTCGTCTCCGGTCAGCGGATCGCCGCGAAGACCGTCTCGGCGTCCGTGTCCGATAAGCGCAGCACGGTCGTCAGCGACAGCGTGCGCGCCGCGGCGGTGAGGAGGACGTGCCGGCCTTCGGGACGGCGGGATGTGGCGATCTCCAACACTGTGACCGCCCGAGTCTTCCCGACCACGGCTCCGCTGAGAATCGCCAGGTTCATGCTTTGTCCTTGCCTCGCCGGATCGCCCGCCCGGCCGGGATGGTGGCGGCTATATAAGTCCGCGTTTGCGCCGACCGCGCCGTTGCCGTGTATGATGTGCCGGTGATCGCTTAGCGGAGGGGACGCCACCGTTCGTCACCGCCGGAATCATGTCGCCCGACCGGAGAACGCCCCCATGGAGATCCGACGCCTGGCGTTCCGGGATCTGTCCGCCCAAGCTCTTTACGATCTGCTGCGCCTGCGCCAGGACGTGTTCATCGTGGAGCAGGCCAGCCCCTACGGCGACATCGACGGACGGGACCCCGACGCCGTCCATCTGATGGCCGCGGGTCCCGACGGGGTGCTGATGGGGTGCGCGCGCTGCCTGGGGCCGGAGGGCGAGGCGCCGGGCGTCGTCCGGTTCGGGCGGCTGGCCGTGCATCCCGCGGCGCGCGGCACCGGGCTCGGCCGCCGGCTGGTGGCGGAGGGGCTGGACTGCCTGGCCGGGCACTGGCCCGGCCACGCGGTGGAGATCGGCGCGCAGCTTTACCTGGAAGCGTTCTACGCCGGCTTCGGCTTCCGGCGGATCGGCGGCGTCTACGACGACGCCGGGATTGCGCACGTGGACATGCGGCTGGCGGGGGAAGGGTGATGCCGGGATCGGAGCGTCCCGACTCCGAACCCGCCATCGGCCGCGACGGCGGCCGTGGCCCGTCGGGGCCGAAGCCTGCGTGGCGTATGAACGCGGCGGGAGCCTCCAGACCGCGTCCGACGCGTCGCCGCACCCGCGAAGCCCGTGCCGGAATCCGCACGGCCGCGCCGGCGGCGTGCGGATTTCGGCACGCCGCCGCTCCCTTGTCCGCTGACGGTGCCAGGCTTTCCAACGGTTCGGCCGGCGGATGATCGCTGGCACGGCTCTTGCCCCCATGGGTCCGGACGGCGCCCCCGCGCGCCGCCGCAAACACCGCATGAGGGAGAGACGCACCATGAAGTCCGCGTTTGCCGCCGCCACCGCCGCCGTGTCGTTCGCCGCCGTGTCGTTCGCCACCTTGCCGGCCGGGGCGGCCGAGTTCATCAACGTGCTGACCGGGGGGACCAGCGGCGTCTACTACCCGCTGGGGGTGGCGATCGCCAGGCAGGTGGGCGACGCGCTGCCCGACGCCAAAACCTCGGTCCAGGCGACCAAGGCGTCGGTGGAGAACCTGAACCTGCTGCAAAGCGGGCGCGGCGAGCTGGCCTTCTCGCTGGGCGATTCCCTGAGCATGGCGTGGGCCGGCGACGCCGAGGCGGGATTCCGCCAGAAGCTGGACAAGCTGCGCACGGTCGGTGCCATCTACCCCAACTACATCCAGATCGTGGCGCGCGCCGACAGCGGCATCCGGACGCTGGCCGACCTGAAGGGCAAGCGCGTGTCGGTGGGGGCGCCCAAGTCGGGCACGGAGCTGAACGCCCGCGCCATCCTGGGCGCCGCCGGTCTCGGCTACGGTGACTTCGCCAGGACCGAGTACCTGCCCTTCGGCGAGTCGGTGGAGCTGATGAAGAACCGCCAGCTCGACGCCACGCTCCAGTCGGCGGGGCTGGGCGTCGCCTCCATCAAGGACCTGGCCGTCAGCTCCGAGGTGGTGCTGGTGGAGGTGCCGGCGGACGTGGTCGCCCGCATGGGCGACCCGGTGTACGTGTCCGCAACCATTCCCGCCGGCACCTATCCGGGCCAGGACGGGGACGTCGCCACGGTGTCCGTCGCCAACTACCTGGTGACCCACGCCGGGGTGTCCGACGACGTGGTCCACGCCATGACCAAGGCGGTCTTCGCGCACCCGGAGGCGCTCGCCGCCGCCCACAGCGCCGCCCGCCAGATCTCCGCGGAGCGGGCGGCCGCCCCCATCGCCGTGCCCCTGCACCCCGGCGCCGAGCGCTACTTCCGTGAGGCCGGCCTGCTGAAGTGATACGGGCACCGGGGGGCTCCGGTCCCCCGGCCGCACCGCCGCCCGCACCCAGCCCCGGAGACCCTGCCATGACCAGCCCCGCGCGGCCGCCCGATGGGGCCGCCGCCACCCGCCGCGTCGTCGACCGCGAAAACCCGGCGACGGCCCACCTCGACCTGCCGGCGTGGACGCGCCGCGTCATCTTCGCCCTGTCCGTCGCCTTCGCCCTGTTCCAGTTGTGGACGGCCACCTTCGCGCCGCTGTCCAGCGCCGTGGTGCGGGCGATCCATGTGGGATTCCTGCTGGCCCTGACCTTCCTGCTGTTCGGCGCCGGCCGGCGCCACGAGCGCACGGCGGTGCCCGCGCTCGACTGGATCCTCGCCGCCCTCGCCCTTGCCGTCAGCCTCTACCACCTGGTGTTCGAGCACGACCTGCTGCTGCGCGCCGGTGATCCCACGGCGCTCGACCTGGCGGTGGGGACGGTGACCATCGTCCTGGTGTTCGAGGCGGCGCGGCGCATCCTGGGGCCGGCCCTGCCGATCATCTGCGGCGTCTTCCTGCCCTACGCCCTGCTCGGCCCCATGCTGCCCGATGCGCTGGCCCACCGCGGCTACGGCTTCGACCAGGTGGTGGAGCAGCTCGCCTTCGGCACCGAGGGCATCTACGGCACGCCCATCTACGTGTCCGCCACCTTCATCTTCCTGTTCATCCTGTTCGGCGCCTTCCTGGAGCGCGCCGGCATGATCCGCCTGTTCAACGACGTGGCGCTGGGCATGTTCGGCCACGCCAAGGGCGGGCCGGCCAAGGTGGCGGTGGTGTCGTCGGGCTTCATGGGCACCATCAACGGCTCCGGCGTGGCCAACGTGCTGACGACCGGGCAGTTCACCATCCCGCTGATGACCCGCTTCGGCTACCGCCCGGCCTTCGCCGGGGCGGTGGAGGCGACGGCCAGCATGGGCGGGCAGCTCATGCCGCCGATCATGGGGGCGGCCGCCTTCATCATGGCCGAGACCATCGGCGTGCCCTATCACGAGGTGGCGCTGGCCGCCCTGCTGCCGGCGGTTCTCTACTTCGGCGCCGCCTTCTGGATGGTCCACCTGGAAGCCGGGCTGCATGGCCTGAACGGCGTGCCCAAGGCCGAATGCCCGAGCGCCCTGGCGGCGATCCGCGCGAAGTGGCACCTGATCTTTCCGCTGGTGGTGCTGGTCGCCCTGCTGTTCTCGGGCTTCACGCCGATGTTCGCCGGCGTGATCGGCATCGCCTGCACCATCGTGCTGATCCTCGGCACCGGCACCGCCGGGACGCTGCCGGCGGTGTGGCTGCGCACCGCCTTCTGGATCGGGCTCGGCCTGGTGGCGGCCGGTCTGTGGCGGATGGGGCTGCGGGTGGAGCACCTGGCGGTGGCCATGGTGGGGTTGCTGGTGCTGCCGTCGCTGGCCCTGCGCGGCGGGCGGGAGACGCTGACCCTGCTGGTGCGCAGCCTGGCGGACGGGGCGCGCAACGCCATCGGCGTCGGCGTCGCCTGCGCCCTGGTGGGTGTGCTGATCGGCATCCTGACCCTGACCGGGCTGGCATCCGGCATCGCCGCCGGCATCGTGGAGATCTCCGGCGGCAGCCTGATGCTGGCGCTGGTGCTGACCATGGTCGCCTCGATCGTGCTGGGCACCGGCCTGCCGACCACGGCCAATTACATCATCACCTCCGCCATCGCGGCACCGGCGCTGCTGGAGATGGGCGTGCCGCTGATCGTCAGCCACATGTTCGTCTTCTACTTCGGCATCATGGCCGACCTGACGCCGCCCGTGGCGCTGGCCGCCCTGGCCGCCTCGTCCGTGGCGCGCGGTGCGAGCCATCTGCAGATCGGCTGGATCGCCACCCGCATCGCCATCGCCGGGTACGTGGTGCCGTTCATGGCGGTCTACGCCCCGGCCCTGCTGCTGCAGACCGACGATCCCGTGGCGGTGGTCTACATCGCGGCCAAGGCGGCCATCGGCATCATGCTGTGGGGCGGTGCCTCGGTGGGCTACTTCCTGACGCGGCTCTCCTGGCCGGAACGGGCCTTCGCCACGGCGGCGGCGGCGCTTCTGGTGGTGGCGATGCCGATCACCGACGAAATCGGCCTGGGCATGGCCGCGGCCTTCACCGGCTGGCAGTGGTGGCGCACCCGCCGCGCGGCGGTGCGGGTGCCGGCGGTGTGACCGTTTCAGCGTGACGTGAAGGGCGCCGAAAAGACCCGCGATCCGGCGGGCGGCGGCGCGGACACAGGGGGAGGAAAACCATGCGTACGGCGTTCCGGATGGGACTGGCCGCCCGGCTGTTCGCCGCCTTCGCGGCGGTGGCGGCGCTGACGGTGGCGGGCAGCGGGGTGGGGTGGTGGTCCTACGCGGCGGTGGAGCGGCGCATCGACGCCATCGCCGACCACACCCTGCCGGAGGTGGCGGCGGTGAGCCGCCTGAGCAAGGCCAGCGCCGCCCTGGCCGCCGCCGCCCCCGACCTGGAGGCGGCGGCCACCCCGGCCGACCGCGACGCGGCGGCGGCCCGCATCGCCGGGCGGGCGGCGGCCCTGGCCGACCGGCTGGCCGACCTGGACGGGTTGGATCTGCCGGCGGGGCAGGTGGCGGACCTCGGCGGCGCGGCGCACGGCCTGCTCGCCACGCTGGAGCGTCAGGCGACGGCGGCCGACGACCGCATCGCCCGGCGGCTGCGCCGGCTGGCCCTGGTGGAGACGCTGAACGCCACCCACCAGACTCTTCTTACCGCCATCGAGCCGCTGGCGGCCGGTGCCAGGGGCGACGTGATCGCCGCGGCCGAGGCGCTGACCGACGACACCGCAGCGGCGGCCCGTGCCCTGGTGGAGGCCCACACGCAGGGCCGCGGCGCGGCGACGGCGGAGGCGATGCGGCGGGCGGCCGACGCGCTGCACCGCAACACTGCCTTCGCGGTCAGCGACCTGACCACCGACGCGTTGGTGCGCTTCAGCACCTTCCTGGAATTGAGCGCCCTCACCAACCTGGCCGCCGGCCTGCTCAACGAAGCAGCCAACGGGACGGAGGCGGACCGCCTGCCGGATCTGCACGCCCGCTTCGACCGGGCGGCCGGGGCGATTGCGGCCCTGGTGGCCGACCTGCCGGCCCGCGAGGCGGCGCGGGTGGAGGCGCCGGTCGCCACCCTTCTGAACATCGGCCGCGGCGCCGATGGCCTGTTCGCGGTGCGCGCGGCGGAGCTGGAGGCCATGGGCGCCGGTGCCGTCCTGCTGGCGCAGAGCCGGGCCGGAGCGGCGGCCCTCGACGCCGCCGTGGAGGGATTCGTCGCCGTCACGCTGGCGGCGTCGCGCGACGCCGCGGCGGCGGCGCGGGCGGCCACCGCGTCCGGCCGGCTGTGGCTGGCCGCCGTGGCGGGGCTCAGCATCGTCGGCGCGGTGCTGATCGCCTGGCTCTACGTCGGGCGGGGCATCGCCGCGCGCCTGCTGGCGCTGGCCCGCGCCATGCGGGCGGTGGCCGACGGCAACCATGCGGTGCCGGTGCCGACCGGCGGCCGCGACGAGGTGGCGTCCATGGCCGAGGCGCTGCTGGTGCTGCGCGACGCCGCCGCCGCCGCGGCGCGGGCCAACGAGCGGGTGGAGGAGGAGCGGCGGCGGGCGGCGGACGAGAAGGCGCGCACGCTCCGGGCCCTGGCCGACCGGTTCGAGGCGTCGGTCCGCTCGGTCGCCGGGGCGGTGGCGCAGGCGGCGGGCGGCCTGCACGGCACGGCGCAGGCGATGGTCACGCAGGCGGACGCGGCCGGCCGGTGCACCGGCAGCGCCGCCGCGGCGGCGGCCCGCACCCTGGACTGTGTGCGATCCGCCGGCACCGCGGCCGAGGCGCTGACCGCCTCCATCGCCGCGGTGGAGCGGCAGGTGGCGCTGTCCTCCGACACGGCCGAGCGGGCGGTGCGCGACGCCGAACGCACCGACGCCATCATCCACGATCTGGCCGGAGCCGCCGCCAGCATCGGCGGCGTGGTGGAGATGATCGGCCGCATCGCCGCGCAAACCAACCTGCTGGCGCTCAACGCCACCATCGAGGCGGCGCGCGCCGGCGAGGCCGGTCGCGGCTTCACGGTGGTGGCCAACGAGGTCAAGACGCTGGCCAACCAAACGGCGGCCGCCACCGGCCGCATCGCCGGCCAGATCGCCGCCATGCAGACCGCGACCGGAGAGGCGGTGAGCGCCATCGGCGCCATCACCGAAACGATCCGGTCTCTCGGCGCCCTGTCCGGCACGGTGGCCGACGGCATGCGCGACCAGGCGGCGGCCACCCGCGCCATCGGCGCCGGCGTCCGCGACGTGGCGCGGGAGAACGGGGAGTTGTCCGAAGCCCTTACCACCGTCGCCGCCGGCGTCGCCGCGGGCCGGGCCGCCACCGGCGACGTGCTCACCGCCGCCGAGTCCCTCTCCGCCTGGTCCCGCCGCCTGGACGAGGAGATGCAGGGGTTCGCGGCGTCGATCCGGGCGGTGTAGGGCGCTCCCCGGCCCTTCTGAACGGCACAGTCCGCCCCGCCACCAACGCCGAACGCCCGCCGGAGGAGACCCCGGCGGGCGTGTGGCAGTCGCTGCAGCAGGTGCGCCCGATGTTACTCGGCGGCGGCGGCCGGCTTGCCCATGCCGCGGCCGGTGGTGCGCTCGGCGATGCGGGCCGACTTGCCGCGGCGGTCGCGCAGGTAGTAGAGCTTGGCGCGGCGGACGTCGCCCTTGCGGACCAGCTCGATGGAGTCGATGCGCGGGCTGTACAGCGGGAACACACGCTCCACGCCCTCGCCGTAGCTGATCTTGCGGACCGTGAACGAGGAGTTCACGCCGGCGTTCTTGCGGGCGATGCAGACGCCCTCATAGGCCTGCACGCGCTCGCGCGTGCCTTCGACCACCTTCACGTTCACGCGGAGCGTGTCGCCCGGCGAGAACTCCGGAATGGTCTTGTCGCCCAGGACCTTCTGGATCTGCTCCTGCTCGAGCTGCTGCAACAGGTTCATGGCACTACCCCTTTTCAACCGGCGCGCCTCGCGGCGGACCGTCACTCCATCGGTTTCCGGCGGCCGCGGCGCGCGCGGCCGGTTGCTTCGTCCTCGGCCCGGCGCCGCTCGGCGTAGCGGGACCACAGGTCGGGCCGGCGGCCCGCGGTGATCCGCTCCGCCTCGGCGAGCCGCCAGGCGTGTACCTTCCCGTGGTGACCGGACAGAAGAACGTCCGGCACCCGTCGCTCCACACCCTGCCCGTCGGTCCACACCGCCGGCCGGGTGTAGTGGGGATACTCCAGCAATCCCCGCTCGAAACTCTCCTCGCCCGCCGTCTCCACGTTCCCCATGACACCCGGCAGCAAACGCACCACCGCGTCCATGAGGCAGAGGGCGGCCGGCTCGCCGCCGGACAGCACGAAGTCGCCGAGGCTGACCTCCTCGACCGCGTGCGCCTCCAGCACCCGTTCGTCCACCCCTTCGTAACGGCCGCACAGCAGCGTCACAACCGGGGTCGCCGCCAGTTCCCGGACCAGTTCCTGGTCGAGAACCCGGCCGCGCGGCGACAGGTAGATGACCCGTCCGCGCCCCTCGCGTCCCGGCGGGCCGCAGGCCGCGGTGAGCGCCGCGTCCAGGACGTCGGGCCGCATCACCATGCCGGCGCCCCCGCCGAAGGGGGTGTCGTCGACGGAGCGGTGTTTATCGCGCGCAAACGCCCGAATGTCCACCGTTTCGAGTGCCCAGACTCCATTTTCCAGGGCCTTGCCGGCCAGGCTGTGACCCAGCGTGCCCGGAAACATCTCCGGGAACAGGGTCAGCACCCGCACCGTCCAGGCCAGGGGTCCGGCCGCCCCGTGGTTCACCGCTCCGGCTCCTCTTCGCCCCCGCCATCGCCCGCATCTCCCTCCGGCCGCACTTCGACCACGACCGGCGGATCGACGACAAGACGGCCGCCGCGCACGTCCACCACCGGCACGCAGGCCCTGGTGAACGGCAGCAACTCCGTCCCGCCGCCCGGCGTGCGGACCTCCAGCACGTCGCCGGCGCCGTGGTCGTACAGCGCCTTCACCGTGCCGAAGGGTGTGCCGTCGGCCAGCACCGCGGCCAGGCCGATGAGGTCGGCGTGGTAGAACTCGTCCTCATCCGCCGGCTCGGGCAGGGCGGCCCGGTCGACGTAGACGTCCACGCCGGCCAGGGACTCCGCCTGCTCGCGGCTGTCGATGCCGCCCACGCGGGCCAGCCACAGCCCCTTGTTGGACCCGGCGAGGGACACGGCGAAGCGCCGCGCCCCCGTCGCGTCCGACAGCGGGCCATAGGCGGCGACGGCGCCCGGGTCGGCGGTGAAGCTCTTCAGCTTCACCAGACCCCGCACGCCGTGCGCCCCGACGAACCGGCCGACGCAGATGCGGTTGGACATGGACGAACCCTGCCGCGGACTGCGGGAATCCGGCTCAGCCCTCGGCGGCAGCGGCGGCCTTCGCGCGCTCCTGCGCCTTGGCCTTGGGCGCCGACTTCTTCGGGGTCTCGCGGATGGCCGGCTTCTCGACCAGGCCGGCGTTGGCGAGGAACAGCACGACGCGGTCGGTCGCCTGGGCGCCCATGGTCAGCCAATGCTTGGCGCGCTCCGCGTTCAGCACCACGCGCTGCGGATTGTCGCGCTCCAGCATGGGGTTGTAGGTGCCGATCTTCTCGATGAAACGGCCGTCGCGCGGGCTGCGGGCGTCGGCGATGACGATCGAGTAGAACGGGCGCTTCTTGGCGCCGCCGCGGGCGAGACGAATCTTCAGAGCCATGGGTGGAACTGCTTTCCTGCTTGGTCGTGAACGTGATGGGTTCAGGACGCCGTGTGGCACACGGCTTCCAGTCGGTTGCCGTCGGGGTCGATGACGAACCCGGCGTAATAGTCGGGGTGGTATACGGGCCGCAGGCCCGGCGCCCCGTTGTCGGTGCCGCCGTGGGCCAGCGCCGCCGCGTGGAACGCGTCGACGGCGTCGCGGCTGGCGGCCCGGAAGGCGATGTGGACGCCGGCGGCCGGCCCCGCCGGGGGCTGCTCGGGCACGGCGATCCACAGGTGCGGGTGGGCGTCGCCGTAACCGGCGGACTGCCCGAAATCCATCATGCGGCGGTAGCCCACGGCCGCCAGCACGGCGTCGTAGAACGCCCTGGCGCGGGTGATGTCGGAGACGGGCAGGGAGATGTGGTCGATCACGGGAAGCCGCCCCCGCCCCGCAGGTTGCGCGGCAGCAGGCCGCCCAGGCCGTGGCGGGCGATGCCCTTCTTGCCCAGCTTCTGCACCTGCTTCATCATGGACCGCATGTCGTCGAACTGCTTCAGCAGCCGGTTGACCTCCTGCACCGTGGTGCCGGAGCCGGCGGCGATGCGCTTGCGCCGCGATGCCTTGATGATCTCCGGCGTCTTGCGCTCCTTCTTCGTCATGGACGAGATGATCGCCTCCTGACGCTTCAGCGCCTTGTCGTCGATCTTCTTGTCCTTGAGCTGGTCCTTGATCTTGCCGACGCCGGGCAGCAGGCCCAGCAGGCCGCTCATGCCGCCCATCTTGCGGATCTGGCGGAGCTGGGCGGCCATGTCGTCCAGGTCGAAGCCCTTGCCCTGCTCCATCTTGCGGGCAAGCTTCTCGGCCTCCTCCTGGTCGATGGACTCCGCGGCCTTCTCCACCAGGCTGACCACGTCGCCCATGCCCAGGATGCGGCCGGCGACTCGGTCGGGGTGGAAGCCCTCCAGGGCGTCGAGCTTCTCGCCCATGCCCAGCAGCTTGATGGGCTTGCCCGTCACCTGGCGCATGGACAGGGCCGCACCGCCGCGGGCGTCGCCGTCGACGCGGGTCAGCACGATGCCGGTGATGCCGACCCGGTCGTTGAAGCCGGTGGCGACCGCCACCGCGTCCTGGCCGGTCATGGCGTCGGCGACCAGCAGCGTCTCCACCGGCTTTGCGGCGTCGCGCACGGCCGCCACCTCGGCCATCAGCTCCTCGTCGATGGCGAGGCGGCCGGCGGTGTCGAGCATGACGACGTCATAGCCCTCCTTGCGCGCCGTCTCCAGCGCGCGCCGGGCGATGGCCACCGGGTCCTGGCCGGGGACGATGGGCAGGGTGGCCACCCCCGTCTGCTCGCCCAGCACCTTGAGCTGCTCCTGCGCGGCCGGACGGCGCACGTCGAGCGACGCCATCAGGACCTTCTTGCGCTCCTTGCTCTTCAGGCGCAGGGCGATCTTGGCCGTGGTGGTGGTCTTGCCGGAGCCCTGCAGGCCGACCATCAGCACCGGCACCGGCGGCACGGCGTTGAGGTTGATCGGCTCCGCCTCGCCCAGCATCTCCACCAGATGGTCGTGGACGATCTTGATGACCTGCTGGCCGGGCGTGACCGAGCGAAGGACCTCCTGCCCGACCGCGTTCTCCTTCACGCGCGCGACGAACTGCTTGACCACCGGCAGGGCGACGTCGGCCTCCAGCAGCGCGATGCGCACCTCGCGCAGCGCGGCGGACACGTCCTCTTCGCTCAGCGCGCCGCGGCGGCGCAGCTTGTCGAAGATGTCGCCCAGACGTCCGGTCAGGCCCTCGAACATGCGGTCCTCGTATCGGTCAGGTCCCCCGCGCCAAACAAAAAACGCGCCAGTGCGCGACACTCGCGGACTGACGGCGCGCCCGGCGGGCACGGTGTCGAACGGATCGACAGGAACTGAGCCGCGGACTTTAGGAGCGGCGGCGGCGTGAGTCAACAGGATCCGACCGGCAACCGGACGTTACCCTCACGGATTGCGTCCGTATGTAAGGAAATGCCGCAGCAGCCGGCTAGTTCTTACGAACCGTTAACCGTTTGTTCGCTGCTTGCGGGCATTCTGACCCTCCGTCAAGGATCGAGGGTCAGGGATGTCGACGTCGCAAGGCTTCGGGTCGAACGCGCCGCGCGCCAAGCTGTCCCAGAGCCAGCTCAACACCGTCCTGCTGCGCCACCAGGCGTTCCGCAAGAGCCAGCCGGGCGGGGTGCGCGCCAATCTGAAGATGCGCGACCTGTCGCATCTGGACCTGTCGGGAATCGACCTGTCGGACGCCGATTTGTCGGGGGCGAAGCTGTTCAGCGCCCGTCTGATGGGCAGCAACCTGCAGAACGCCAACCTCTACGCCGCGGATCTGCGGCTGGCCAACCTGGAGAAGGCGGATCTGCGCCGGGCCGATCTGCGCGGCGCCTGCCTGCGCGGCGCGGTGCTGAGCGAGGCGTCGCTGGTCGAGGTGGACCTGCGCGACGGCACGCTGCTGCACTACGGCGAGAACGGCGAGATGCGCGAGCACAGCTTCGACGACGGCGTCATCACGGCGGAGCTGACGGCGGCGACGGTGCGCGGGGCCGACCTGTCGCGGGCCAAGCTGGCCAACGCCTTCGTCATGCAGACCGACCTGACCGACGCGGTGCTGCGCGGCACCAAGTTCATGCGCGCCAACCTCACCAACGCCAACATGACGGGCTGCGACCTCACCGACGCCGACCTGTCCGAGGCCAACCTGTCGGGCGTGCGCCTGTCGGGGGCGGTGATGACGGGCTGTGCGATCAACCGGGCCAACTTCACCAACGCCGTGCTGATCGGCGCCATCCTCGACGCGGCCCAGCTCCGCTCGCCCAACCTGGTCGGCGCGGTGATGGCGCGCGCCATGGAGAACCCGGAAAAGGAACTGCGCGACATCCTGGCCGCGCACGTCGCGTGGATCGACGGCGGCGGCAAGACGGGCAAGCGGGCCGACCTGTCGGCGCTCGACCTGTCGGGGCGGAACCTGGACGGGATCAACCTGTCGGCGGCGATCCTGCAATGCATCACCCTGCGCGGGGCCTCGCTGGTCGGGGTCACCCTGGCCATCGCCGACCTGTCGCTGGCGGACCTGCGCAAGGTGGACTTCACCGGCGCCGACCTGCGCGGCATCAACCTGGAACGCGCCACCCTGTCCAACGCCAACCTCACCGATGCCCGGCTGGGACCGGTCCACATCCAGACCATGAGCGGCCACGTCTGGCGCGCCAACCTGCAGCGCGCCCGCATGAGCATGGCGGTGCTGCGCAACGCCGACCTGCACAAGGCGAACCTGGCCGGAGCCAACCTGACCGGCACCGACCTGCGCGGCGCCAACCTGTCCGGGGCGGACCTGTCGGGCGCCGATCTCACCGGGTCCGATCTGGAGGGGGCCGACCTCACCGACGCCCGGACGGCCGACGCGATCGGCCTGACGTAGGGCGGACGGGCGCCGACCCCGGCTACAGGGTCACCAACCCCTGTCCCAGCACGGCGGCGCAGGCGTCCACCGCGTCCGCGTCGTAGAGGCGGCCGCGGTGGCGGGTCACCTCCTCCAGCGCCGCCGCGACGCCCAGCGCCGGCCGGTAGGGACGGTGACAGGCCATCGCCTCCACCACGTCGGCCACGGCGATGATGCGCGCCCCCCGCAGGATCGCCTCGCCCGTCAGCCCCTGCGGGTAACCGGAGCCGTCCAGGCGCTCGTGGTGCTGGTGCACCAGGTCGGCCAGCGGCCAGGGGGCGTCCACCGACTTCAGGATCTCATAGCCGGATTGCACGTGCGCCTTGACCAGCCCGTATTCGGCGGGGCTGAGCCGGCCGGGCCGCGTCAGGATCTCCGCCGGCACGGAAATCTTGCCGATGTCGTGGACCGTCGCCGCCATGACGATGCCGGTCGTCTCGTCCTCGCTCACCCCCAGGGCGCGGGCGATGGCGCGGGCCAGTTCCGCAACGCGGCGCTGGTGCCCGGCGGTGTAGGGATCGCGCAGTTCCACCGTGGCGGCGATGGCGGCGACGGTGCCCTCCAGGCTGCGGGTCAGCCGCTCGGCCCCCCGCCGCTGCTCCGCGCGCAGGCGCAGCACCGACAGGCCGAAGGCCAGGTCGCCCGCCATCTCCGTCAGCAGCGTCCGCTCCTCAGGATCGAATCCGTCGGGGCCGGCGGCGGCGATGCGCAGGGTGCCGAACGGCACCTCCCCGGCGACCGGCAGCGCCAGCAGGACCGCCGGCTCCGGCGGCGGGGTTCCGCAGGCGGCGAGCGGCCGTCCGGATGCGGCGTCCTCGACGCCGGCGTAGGGATAGCCGCCCTCCTCGACAAGGACGCGGCACATGGCCGCCAGCAGGGCGGGGGCGTCCGCGGCGTCGATGATCGCCCGGTTGCCGGCCCCGCGCGCCTTCAGGGCGCGATTCACCCGGTGCAGGCGCACCTCGCGGGCGTGGTGCTCGCGCTCCAGCTCCACCCGGCGGGTGACGTCGACCAGGGTGAGGATCAGGCTGCCGACGCGCCCGTCGGCTCCGGTCACCGGCTGGATCAGCCAATCCCGGTAGGCGACGTCCCCTTCGGGATGGCCGGGGGGCCGGAACGGCCTGGCCTCGGCCCGGTGCGGCCGGCCGGTCGCCGCGACGTCGCGCAAGATGCCCTCCATCTCGGGGTCGGGATGAAGGTCGAAGTGATTGCGGCCGGGGTAGGCGTCCGCGGTGCGGCCGTCCGCCTCGGCGAAGAGGCGGTTGACGCGCAGGTAGGTGAGGCGGGTGTCGAGATGGGCGGCCGGCAGCGGCAGTGCGGCGAACAGCGCCGCCGCGCCGGCGGGGTCGGTCGGTTCGGGCGGGCTCACGGCCGCGCCCTCAGCCCATCCGGCGGAGCAGGTAGAAGACGTAGCCGTAGCCGGCACCGAAGCGCCGCCGCAGGTCGATCTCCGCCGCTTCGGCGTCGAGCACGGCGGCCCGCGCGGCGTCGCCGGGGTAGCGCTCCCGCCACTCGGCGATGCGCGCCTCCAGCGGCCGATAGTACTCGTCCCACCACGCGGAGTCGGGCAGGGTGACGGTGTCGAGCACCCGCCAGCCCAGCCGCTCCGCCGCGGCGCGGTTGGCCGCCTCGGTCCGCATGGCCGGGTAGGCATCGGCCCAGAAGGCCCGGGCTTCGGCCGGCGGCGCTTCGGTCAGCCAGGTCAGTTCGCTGAACGCCGCCAGCCCGCCGGGGCGCAGCAGGCGGCGCCAGCGCTCCAGCCCGGCGTCGAACCCGGCGATGTAGATGGATCCTTCGCCCCACAGCAGGTCGAAGCGTTCCGCCGGCAGGGCGTCCAGCTCCAGCATGGAGCGCCGCTCGACCCGCGCGCGCCGGCCCAGCCCGGCCTCGTCGATGCGGCGCTGCGCCTCGCCCAGGAACGGTTCGTGGATGTCGATGCCGGTGACGCGGCCGCCGGTGACCCGCGCCAGCATCATCAGCGACCGGCCGGGACCGCAGCCGATGTCCAGCACCTCCGGATCGTCGGGCAGCCCGTGGGCGCGCAGGCGGCGCACCGCGTCCTGCGTCACCGCATCGGACCCCGGCGCCTGGCGCGGCAGCCCTTCATGCAGGGCGAAGAAGAGGGCGTCGTCCATGGCCGTTCACTCCCCGCCGTTCTCGATGCGCTCCATGTCGTCGTCGGAGAATCCGAAATGGTGGCCGATCTCGTGGATCAGCACGTGCCGGACGACGTGGAACAGGTCTTCGCCGGTCTCGCACCAATAGTCCAGGATGGGACGCCGGTAGAGGAAGATGGCATCGGGCTCCAGGCGCACGTCCGAGACACTTTGCCGCGTCAGATCGACGCCGCTGTAGAGGCCGAGCAGGTCGAAGGGGCTTTCCAGCTCCATGTCCCGCGCGGTGTCCTCGTCGGGAAATTCCTCGACGCGGATAAGGACGTTGCGCACGTGGACGCGCAGCGGTTCGGGAATGGTGGCGAGCGCCTCCTCGGCCATCGCTTCCATCTCGACGGCGGAGGGCGGGTGCAGCGGAGGGCGGTGCATGGGGTCCTGCGTCATGGCAAGAACCCTAGCGGAGCTTGACCCTTCCGCCAAGCGGCGGTAAGCCGGGACCCCCGAAACACCAGAGCGCGAGGAGTGGCCGCGATGGCGGAAAAGCTGGTCGGTGTCAAGCGTCAGACGGCCCTGAAGGAACTGCACGGGTGGGTGGAGGTGCTGGAGCGCGACGCCATCCGCAAGACCTTCCACTTTCCGGATTTCCCCGCCGCATGGGGCTTCATGAGCCAGGTGGCCCTGCTGGCCGGCAAGATGGATCACCATCCCGAGTGGTTCAACGACGTGGGACGCGTCGAGGTCATTCTGTACACCCGCAGCGTCGACGGCGTGACGGCGAAGGACGTGGAGTTCGCCCATCGCCTGGACCAGATGGCGCCGCCGCACGACCGCTGAGGTCCGCCGCCGCGACCGCATCCGGCAAGGGCCGCGCCCTTCGCGCGGCCCTTCGCACGTCCGGGCCCGAGTTGTGGCCGATCCGGCCGTCGCACAGCCCGAACGGACGGGACCGCTGTTCTGCAGCATGGTCGTCCGGCCACCGGAGGATCGAGGAGGAAACGACTCTCCCCCGTCAAAGCAGACGAGGCGCCCCGAAGGGCGCCTCGCAGCGTGAGACATGCGGCGCAGCGGCGTGTCAGCGCCGGGCCACCATGAGCTTCTTGATCTCGGCGATCGCCTTGGCGGGGTTGAGGCCCTTGGGGCACGCCTTGGTGCAGTTCATGATGGTGTGGCAGCGGTACAGGCGGAACGGGTCTTCCAGATTGTCCAGCCGCTCGCCGGTCATCTCGTCGCGGCTGTCGACGATCCAGCGGTACGCCTGCAACAGGATCGACGGACCCAGGTAGCGGTCGCCGTTCCACCAGTAGCTGGGGCAGGAGGTGGAGCAGCAGAAGCACAGGATGCATTCGTAAAGGCCGTCCAGCTTGGCGCGGTCCTCCGGCGACTGCAGGCGCTCGCGGTCGGGCGGGGCCGGGCTCTGGGACTGCAGCCACGGCTTGATCGAGGCGAGCTGGGCGTAGATGTGCTTCAGGTCGGGCACCAGGTCCTTCACCACCGGCATGTGCGGCAGCGGGTAGATGCCGACGTCGCCGGGGATGTCCTCGATGGCCTTCAGGCAGGCCAGCGTGTTGGTGCCGTCGATGTTCATCGCGCACGACCCGCAGATGCCCTCGCGGCACGAGCGGCGGAAGGTCAGCGTCGAGTCCAGGTTGTTCTTGATGTAGATGATCGCGTCCAGGATCATCGGGCCGAACTTGTCCAGGTCGACGATGAACGTGTCGACCCGCGGGTTCTGCCCGTCGTCCGGGTTCCAGCGGTAGATCCTGAAGGTCTTCGCCCGCTTGGCGCCCTGTGCGGCGTTGACGGTCTTGCCGACGCCGACCCGGGAATTGGCGGGAAGGTTGAATTCGACCATTGTCTGTGCGTCCTTGCCTGCGTTCCGGGGCCGTTCTTAGTAGACGCGCGCCTTGGGCGGGAACACGTCGACTTCGTCGGTCAGGGTGTAGAGGTGCACGGGGCGGTAGTCGATCCGCACCTCGCCCTTTTCCCCGACCCAGGCCGCGGTGTGCTTCATCCAGTTGTCGTCGTCGCGGTTCGGGAAGTCCTCGCGGGCGTGGGCGCCGCGGCTTTCCTGACGGTTGTGCGCCGAGTTCATGGTGACGACCGCCTGATAGAGCAGATTGTCCAGCTCGATCGCCTCGATCAGGTCGGAGTTCCACACCAGCGAGCGGTCGGAGACCGCCACGTCGCCCTTCTTGGCGAAGGCCTCGCCGATCAGCTTCACACCCTCCGCCAGCACCTCGCCGGTGCGGAAGACGGCGCAGTTGTTCTGCATGACCTTCTGCATCTCCAGCCGCAGCTCCGACACCTTCATGGAGCCCTTGGCGTTGCGCAGGCGGTCCAGGCGCTCCAGCGCCACGTCGGCGCTGTCGGCCGGCAGGGCCTTGTGGGAGCCGGCGTCCTTCACCAGTTCGGCCGCGCGGATGGCGGCGGCGCGGCCGAACACCACGAGGTCGAGCAGCGAGTTGGAGCCCAGCCGGTTGGCGCCGTGCACCGACACGCACGCCGCCTCGCCGATCGCCATCAGGCCGGGGACCACCTGGTCGGGGTTCCCGGCGGTGGGGCGCACCACCTCGCAGCGGAAGTTGGTGGGGATGCCGCCCATGTTGTAGTGCACGGTGGGCAGGACGGGGATCGGCTCCTTCGTCACGTCGACGCCGGCGAAGATCTTCGCCGTCTCGGCGATGCCGGGCAGGCGCTGGTGGATGATCTCCGGCGGCAGGTGCTCCAGGTGCAGGTGGATGTGGTCCTTGTGCTCACCCACGCCGCGGCCCTCGCGGATCTCGATGGTCATCGAGCGCGACACCACGTCGCGCGACGCCAGATCCTTGGCCGAGGGGGCGTAACGCTCCATGAAGCGCTCGCCGTTGGAGTTGGTGAGATAGCCGCCCTCGCCGCGCACACCCTCGGTGATCAGGCAGCCGGAGCCGTAGATGCCCGTGGGATGGAACTGCACGAACTCCATGTCCTGGAGCGGCAGGCCGGCGCGCAGCACCATGGCGTTGCCGTCGCCCGTACAGGTGTGCGCCGAGGTCGCCGAGAAATAGGCCCGGCCGTAGCCGCCCGTCGCCAGCACCGTCTGGTGGGCGCGGAAGCGGTGGATGGTGCCGTCGTCCATGTTCAGCGCGATGACGCCGCGGCACGCCCCGTCGGCGTCCATGATCAGGTCCAGCGCGAAGAACTCGACGAAGAACTCCGCCTCGTGCTTCAGCGACTGCTGGTAGAGGGTGTGCAGGATGGCGTGGCCGGTGCGGTCGGCCGCCGCGCAGGTGCGGTACGCCTGGGTCTTGCCGTACTGGGCGGTCATGCCGCCGAAGGCGCGCTGGTAGATCTTGCCCTCCGGCGTGCGCGAGAAGGGCACGCCGTAGTGCTCCAGCTCGATGATCGCCGGGATGGCCTCGCGGCACATGTACTCGATGGCGTCCTGGTCGCCCAGCCAGTCCGACCCCTTGACGGTGTCGTACATGTGATAGCGCCAGTCGTCCTCGCCCATGTTGCCCAGCGCCGCGGAGATGCCGCCCTGCGCCGCCACCGTGTGGGAGCGGGTGGGGAAGACCTTGGTGATGCACGCCGTCTTCAGGCCCTTCTCGGCCATGCCGAAGGTGGCGCGCAGCCCCGCGCCGCCGGCGCCGACGACGACGACGTCATAGGTGTGATCGATGATCTGGTATGCGCTCGCCATGACCGGTCAGACTCCGAAGGTCAGCTTGAGGACGGAGACGATGCAGATCGCCGCCAGTGCGTAGAGGACGAACTTGGTCACGATGATCGAGGCGATCTTCGCGAACTCGTTGTGCACATAGTCCTCCAGGACCACCTGCATGCCGGCGGCGGCGTGATGGAAGCCGACGGCGACGAACAGGATCATCATGGCGGCGGAGTAGGGCGACCGCAGCCACTCCACCATCTCTACGTAGTCGGCGCCGAGATGGATGATCACGGCGATGACGAACCACAGGGTCAGCGGGATCAGTGCCAGGGCCGTCAGGCGCTGGTGCCACCAGTGATCGGTCCCGTGCTTGGCGGAGCCCAGGCCGCGGGCCAGCGCCAGGGGGGTGCGCAGGGTGTTTCGGTTGTGCGTGCTCATGTCGGCTCCCCCTTACCAGGCGATCAGGCCGATGATCCAGGCCAGCAGCGTCAGCACGATCGAGGCGATCGCCACGATGTAGGCGCCCCGCTCGGCATTCTGCAATTCGAACGCGTACCCGGCGTCCCACACCAGGTGACGGATGCCGTTGGCAAGGTGGAAGAACAGCGCCCAGGTCCAGCCGAACATCAGCAGCATCCCGAACCACGAGCCGATGAAGCCCTGCGCGGTGGCAAAAGCGTCGGGACCGGCGGCGGCGGCCACCAGCCACCAGGTGATGAGCAGGGTTCCGATGGTCAGCCCCACGCCCGTGATGCGGTGCGTGATCGACAGCGCCATCGTCCATTGGAATCGGTAGACCTGAAGATGCGGTGAGAGCGGCCGACTGCTGCCGTTTGCCATTTTTGTGCGTCCTCTGTTTCGGCTGCCGGGCGCGGCGCGGGTGCGGTTGCCGCAGCGGCGGATCAACAACAAGCTCGCATGTGCGAAAAGATTTTTCGGCGAATTCGTTTACGCCTCTCGCACCCATGAGTCAACGCACCCGCACGGAAGTGCAGGGGCAAAATACTACTTTCGTGGGGGCGAAATTGGTAGCACCACGCCGCGCGACGGGACGCCGCGGGCGGCATTACCCGCGGCGGGGCGGCGGCGGCCGCGTCAGCGCTTGCGGGCGGGCGCGCCGGCCGGCGGCAGGTCTTCCTCCAGGATGACGACGTGCAGGGCGTAGGAGACCTCCCCCTCGTCCACATCGCGGTGCAGGGTGCCGAGCAGCTCGCCGCCGCAGGTCACCTCGGCCGACTGGCCGGCTTTGGCCTGCGGTTCGACCGTGATGGTGTCGTTGCCGAAGGTCCGGCGCAGATAGGTCTGGACGCGGGCGATCTCGGTTTCGGTCATCTTGGCGGGCGGCATGGCGGTCTCGGTCCCTTTCTTATGCGCTCACAACAGATCATATGGGCATCACGCCCCGGTCCGCAGCCCCCGAAGGGGCCGCGGGGTGGCTTCAGCGGTCGAAGCGTTTCACGTTGTCGACCATCATCGTGTACATCTGCGAGATGAGGTCGGCGGGGCGCAGCCGGCCGAAGGGAATGTTCTCCTTGGCCCACTCCACCAGACCCTCGGGCGGCCGCGAGGGGACAACCTCGTACCCCGTCTTCTTCAGCGCCGCAAGCACGGCGCGCGCCTGCTTGGTGTAATCCTCGTTGAAGAAGGACTTGTCGGCGTCCTTGATGGCCTTGGCGATGAGGTCTTCCAGGTGCGTCGGCATCGATCGGATTCACTCCACTCCGGCGCGGTCCAGCTCGCGCCGAAGCCGCCCGGAGATCCACAGGACGAACATGTGCAGGTCGCCGGCCAGCGACCACAGCGGGTGGCGGAAGGTGGCGGGCCGGTTGCCCTCCACGGTGGCGTGGGCGATCCAGGCGAAGCCGTAGCCGCAGACCACCGCAGCCGGCAGCAGCCACGGTTCGCCGGTCACCGCCGCCGCGGCCAGCAGCGCCAGCGCCAGCCCGGTGCCGGCCACGTGCAGGGCGCGGGTCGCCGGGCGGCTGTGCTCGCGCAGGTAAAAGGGCCAGAACTCCGCGTAGGTGCGCGGGTCCGGCGGGGGTCCGGGCCGATCCCGTCCGGCCATCGCCTCCTCCGTCGGCGTCGCTTCGGTGCGGCGATTGTTGCATTTCCGGAGGCAAGCGAATAGGTCAAACGATTCCGTGAACCCGGCAGAAGGATGCTTCGCGATGGGCTACAAGGTTGCGGTCGTCGGCGCCACCGGCAATGTCGGGCGAGAGATGCTGTCCACCCTGGCGGCGCGGTCGTTCCCGGCCGACGAGGTGGTGGCGCTCGCCTCGGCCGGCTCGGCCGGGCGCGAGGTGTCGTACGGCGACGACACGACGCTGACGGTGCGGGATCTCGCCCGCTTCGACTTCCGCGGCATCGACATCGTGCTGTCGTCGCCGGGCGCCGAGGTGTCGGCCGGCTTTGCCCCCGGGGCCGCCGCGGCCGGCGCGGTGGTGATCGACAACACCTCCCACTGGCGCATGGACCCCGACGTGCCCCTGGTGGTGCCGGAGGTCAACCCGCAGGCGCTGGCCGGCTTCCGCAGGAAGCGCATCGTCGCCAACCCCAACTGCTCCACCATACAGATGGTGATGGCGCTGAAGCCGCTGCACGACCTGGCGACCGTGCGGCGCGTCGTTGTTGCCACCTACCAGTCCGTGTCGGGGGCGGGGAAGGAGGCGATGGACGAGCTGTTCAACCAGACCCGCGCCATCTACGTGAACGACCCGGTCACCCCGACGGTCTTCCCCAAGCAGATCGCCTTCAACGCCATCCCGCAGATCGATCGTTTCATGGAGGACGGCTCCACCCGCGAGGAGTGGAAGATGATGGTGGAGACCAAGAAGATCCTCGACCCGTCGATCAAGGTGACGGCAACCTGCGTGCGCGTGCCCGTTTTCATCGGCCACGCCGCCGCGGTGACGGCGGAGTTCGCTGATCCCATCGACGCCGAGGAGGCCCGCACCGCCCTGCGCAACGCCCCCGGCATCGTGGTCATGGACCGGCACGAACCCGGCGGCTACATGACCCAGGTGGAGGCCACCGGCGACGACGCCGTCTACGTCAGCCGCATCCGCGAGGACGCCACGGTGGACAACGGCCTGTCCTTCTGGTGCGTCGCCGACAACCTGCGCAAGGGCGCCGCGCTGAACGCCGTGCAGATCGCCGAACTGCTGGTGCACGAGCACCTGTAAGGCGCAACCGCCGTCCGGCGGCCCCGCCCGTCAGCGCCGCCGCGCCCGTTGCGCGGCGAGGCGGCGGCGGACCTCGGCGGCGACCCGCGTGGTGTCGTCGAAGGGCTCGTAGGTCCAGTGGTCCAGCGTGCCGGCGAAGGGGCGGGTGATGCCGTCGCGGTACAGGGCGTCGAGGAAGGCGCGGAACTTGGGCGAGCCGCCCTCCAGTTCGATCACGTAGACCGGCTTGCCGGTGAAGCAGGCCTCCGACACCATGGACACGCTGTCGCAGGTGACGACCACCGCGTCGGCCAGAGCCAGATAGGCGAAGTAGGGGTTCTCGCCGGTGCCGTCCCACACCTCCGCCGGCAGGCCGGTAAGGCGGGCGCGCAGGATCGCCTCGTTGTCCGCCCCGGTGCGCCGCGACGGCGTCACCATCAGGCCGGCGCCGTGCTCCTGCGCCAGCCGGGCCAGGTTGTCGGCGACGTCTCCCATGACGGTGGGGGACAGGTGGTAGACGCCGTTGCTGCCGCCCACCAGCACCGCCACGCGCGGCCGCGGCAGGTGGTCCAGGCGCGCGGCGTGGCGGGCGGCGGCCTCGTCCAGCACGGCGCGGGTCACCCGGTGAAGGGCGCCGCGGGTGGTGATGACGTTGGGGCCGCGCAGCCGGTCGTGCTCGGGCACCACCACCAGGCCGAAATGGCGGGGGGAGATCTGCGGGTCCTGGATGCGCACCGTGAAGGTGCGGCCGCCCGAATGGCGGCGCGCCGCCAGGGCGGCGGGGTTGCTCTGGCGGCCGATGGCGATCAGCACGTCGGGCCAGGGCGGGCCCACGGGGTCGCCCTCGGCGGAGAAAGCGAAGCGGTTGCCGATGCGCAGGAAGGGGGTGAGCTGCTTCCACGGGCTGCGCAGGCGGATGCGCTTGACCACCGGCGTGATCCCCAGCGCCTCGGCCAGGCCGACGCCCTGGTTCTCCATGCCGGCCGCCCCCTCGGTGACGACCCAGCAGGTCAGGCCGTCGTCCGCACCGGGGTGCGGCGCGTCGTCGCGCCCTTCTGTTTGCTGGCCGGAAAAACCATCGGCGGTTTCCGGTTGCGCCGGGTTCCGGCTTGGCGTAGAGGCTGCCACCGTGTAATATCCTTTCCCAGACCATCCCCCGGAGCGAACTGAGCACATCATGCGGCGGGTCAAACTCGACCGAATTGACCGGCGTATTCTGCGGGATCTGCAGAATGACGGCCGGATGACGAACGTGGAGCTTGCGCGGCGCGCCGGCATCTCCGCCCCCCCCTGCCTGCGGCGGGTGCGAGCGCTGGAGGAGTCCGGGTTCATACGCGGCTATCACGCCGACATCAATCCCGATGCGCTGGGATTCGGCGTGACGGTGTTCGCGCAGGTCGGCCTGTCCAGCCAGGCGGAAGCCGACCTGAGGAAGTTCGAGGAGCTGATCAACAGCTGGCCCATGGTGCGCGAGTGCAACATGCTGGCCGGGGAGTTCGACTTCCTGCTGAAGATCGTGGCCGAGGACTGGGACGACTACCAGCGCTTCCTGACCACGAAGCTGACCAGCGCCCCCAACGTGGCGCACGTCAAGTCGGCCCTGTCGATCCGCAGCTCCAAGCACCTGCCGGGCGTTCCCATCGACGTGGATTCCCCCGACATCCCGGAATCCCTGGAGGACGACGAGGAGGACGACGAGACCGCACCGGTGCGCGCCGGGCGGTGATCGGCCCGGTCACCGCCGCGACAGGGCCATCCCGGTGGCCGTCGCGGCGAGGATCAGGGCGATGCCGGCGGTCTGCACCGGCTCGAACCATTCGCCGAGCAGCAGGGCGCCCAGCGCCGTCGCCACCAGCGGGCTGAACAGCGACAGGAAGACCACGTCGGCGCCCAGGGCGGCGATCCCGCGCACCCACAGCCAGTAGGTGAGTGCGGTGCCGACGATGGTCAGCACGGCAAGCCCGAAGAGGTTGAGCGCGCTCGGCACCGGCGGCGGCCCTTCGACGGCCAGCGCCACCGGCAGCAGGACCAGACCGCCCAGGGTGAGCTGCCAGGCGGCGAGGGCCAGCGGCGGCCCGGCGCGGCCCCACCGTTCCAGCAGCACGGTGCCCAGCGCCATCGATCCGGCCGCCGCCAGGGCCGCCAGGACGCCCACCCTATCGGGGGCCGCGGACGGGTCGAGCACCAGCAGCGCCACACCGGCCAGCCCCGCCAATGCCGCCGCGATCTGCCCCGGATGGGGGCTTCGGCGCAGCATCACCCACGCCAGCAGCCCGACGATGAGGGGCTGGATCGCCATGATCGTGGCCGCCATGCCGCCCGGCAGACGGGCGGCGCTGACGAACAGCAGGCCGAAGAACAGGCCGATGTTGGCCACCCCCAGCACCGCCAGCGGCACGATGCGGTCGCGGGGCGGCAAGCCGGGGCCCAGCGCCATCAGCAGGACGCCCGCCGGCAGCGCGCGCAGCGCACCGACCAGCAGGGGATGGCCGGTGGGCAGCGTCATGGTGAACACGACGTAGGTCGTGCCCCACAGGACGGGGGCGAGCAGCGTCGCGAGAATGACCGGAAGCCGGGAGCCGGGCACGCCGGGGTCTCCGTTGCAGGAGGGGGCAGGGGGACGGTGTCAGCCCCGGAACGGGCCGGGGTAGGCGATCGCCTCCAGCGGCCGGCGCGGCGAGGGCTGTTCGCGCGCCCGCAGGTCGTCGGGCAGGGTGGCGGGGTCGGCGCGCCGGCCGATGGCCGCGGCCATCTCGATGCGGAACCGCTCGGGCACGGCGAGGCGGGCGCGGGCGCGGTCGAAATCGATGCCGGCCATGCCGTGGGCGTGATAGCCCAGCCGAATGGCCTGAAGGGCCAGTTGCGCCCAGGCGGCGCCGGTGTCGAAGCTGTGGGTGTAGGCGGGCGTGTCGGAGTCGTCGCGCACCAGCCGGGTGTCCGACAGCACGAACACCAGGGCCGACGCGTCGCGCGCCCACCGGGCGTTGCCGGGCAGCAGCAGGTCCAGGAAATCGGCCCAATGGGCGTCGCCGCGCCGGGCGTAGAGGAAGCGCCAGGGCTGGTAGTTGAACGCCGACGGCGCCCAGCGGGCGGCCTCCAGCATGGTCAGCAGGTCGCTTTCCGGCATGTCGGCCGCGTCGAAGGCGCGGGGCGACCAGCGGGCCGGGAACAGCGGGTCGACGGGGTGGGCGGGAACGCGTTCGCTCATGGTCGGTCTCCAATGCCGGGTGGGGCGAGAGGTAACCCCTTGCCCGCTACAGGACAATGTGGCATCCGGTTCACTCACCATTCACCGGCGGGAAACAATACGTGGACCGGTTCACCGCGCTGAGGGTCTTCCGCACGGTGGTGGAGCAGGGCAGCTTCGCCGGGGCGGCGCGCCAGCTCGGCCTGTCGCCGGCGGCGGTGACCAAGAACCTGTCCGAACTGGAAGCGCAGCTCGGCGTGCGCCTGCTCAACCGCACCACCCGGCGGATGAGCCGGACCGAGGCGGGGGCGCTCTATTACGACCGGGTCGTGCGCATCCTCGACGCGCTGGAGGATGCGGACGGGGCGCTGGGGCCGCTCCAGCGGATGCCCGGCGGTGTGCTGCGGGTGGCGGCTCCCCTGACCCTGTCGCTGACGCGGCTGTCGGCGGCGATGCCGCGTTTTCTGGAGCGTTATCCGGCCCTGTCGGTGGACCTGCGCATGGAGGACCGCCGCATCGACCTGGTCGAGGAGGGCATCGACGTCGCCATCCGCGCCGCCACCGTCCTGCCGGACTCCAGCCTCGTCTCCCGGCGGCTGATGGCCATGCGCTACGTCGTCTGCGGCGCGCCGTCCTACTTCGCGCGCCACGGCATGCCCGCCGTTCCCGACGATCTGCGCGTCCTGTCCTGCGTCCGCTTCTCCCTGGGCCGCCACGTCGCGGAATGGACGTTCCACAAGGACGGGCACACGGTGAGCGTGCCGGTCGGCGGCCGCTACATGGTGTCGTCGAGCCTGGCCGTGCGCGACGCCCTGCTGGCCGGCTTCGGCATCGGCCTGATGCCGCACCTGTACGTGCGCGACGACCTCGCCGCCGGCCGCCTCCTCGCCGCGCTGCCGGACTGGTCGGCCGGCGAACTCGGCGTCTTCGCGGTGTACCCGTCCCGCCTGCACGTGCCGCTCAAGGTCCGCGCCTTCCTGGACTTCGTCGTCGAGGACCTGACGGACGGGGAATGCGGAGCCTATGCGGGACCGGAGGCGGGCGGTGGCATCGGCTGACATGGAACGGCGATGCGTTGCAGAAGGCCGATCACCGCGCCGGCCACATCCTGCGGCGGCCCTTCCCAGGGATAGTGATAGGGCAGCAGCCCCGGCTTGGCGTTGATCTCCAGGACGGCGACGGTGCCGGCGGTCGGCGGCTGCGCCGGGTCGGTGATCATCACGTCCAGCGCGGCGACCTTCAGGCCGGGGATGGCCGCACAGGCCCGTTCCATCATCGCACGGTACCCGGGGTGAACGGCCCCGGGGCGGGAGATGCTGTCGGCGCCGGAGGCGCCATTGGACGTCGGGTGCAGGAAGACGCGGCGGCCCGCCGCGGGCACGCTGTCGAGGTGCAACCCCTGGCGGGCCAGCATGAACGTGCGGGCATGCCCTTCGGGGATGTCGAAGTGGCCGACCACCCGGCGCGCCGCCCGCTCGCGGTGCTTGGCGTCGATCAGCGCGGCTACGGAGCTGATTCCATCGCCCAGCACGCTGGCCGGACGGCTGAACTTCACGCCGACCACCGCCGGCTCGACGTAGAAGAAGCGCCAGACGTGGCCGGGCATGCTCCGTTCCACCAGCACCGCGTCGTAATGGGCGGCGACCATCCGGAAGGCGTCGTCGATCTCCTGCGCCGTCCGCAGGCCGGGGAAGACGAGATCGCCGAGCGCGCCGCTGTTGGGCTTGACGCACAGCTCGCCCCGGCACTGCGCGGCGTAGAGCAGGGCGCCGGCCCGGTCGGCGGCGGCGAACACGCGCCCCGGCGGCGTGGGAATGCCGGCCGCCGCCAGCCGCTTCCCGGTTTCCTGCTTGTCCTTCGTGATCAGGCCCGCGGTTCCGTTGACCGGGGCGGCGGGCCCCGTGGCGAACCCGCCGCGGCTCAATCCGTGATGGCGAAAGAAGAACACCTCGGCACCGATCGGCAGGCACAGCCACGGGCTGGCCTTCGGATTCCGCTCCGCCGTGCCGCACTTGCGCGGCCAGGTGTCGGCGGCCACCACCCGGGTGGGGATGCCGGCCCGCTCCGCGGCTTCGCGCAGGACCCATGCGTGGCCGTGCCGTTCCCGGATCAGAGTGTCCGCCGGCAGCACGGTCAGCATTCCCCCCCGGACGCCGCCAGCACCCGGCGCGACTGCAGCACCGCCAGGATCGAGGGCGTCGCGACGCCGGTCAGCGCCGCCATCTTGATCAGCGCCTCGCGGCGTTGCACGAGTTCGTCTTCCGTCAGGTCCGGCACCGTGCAGAACGGCGAATCTATTTCGCTTGCCGGTTGATCACTTTGAATCTCGTTGGAATGATCGTTCTGATTGTCGTGCGTCACAGGATTCTCCATGATGTAACAAGATGAAATGGTGCCGATATTGTAGGATCATCACGGTGTCACGCTCAATGAATCCTTGGTGGGTTCTATGGCGGTGGCGATGCGGCAGAGAAAGGCGACCAGGGCGCCGGCCACATCCCGGGGCGTTCCTTCCCAGGGAAAGTGGTGCTGGAGCAGGCCGGGGCTGGAATTGATCTCCAGAACGGCGAACGTGTCCTCCGCCATCGCCGGACGGGCGGGATCGCGGATCGCCACATCGACGCCGGCGACTCGCAGCTCGGGCAGGGCGGCACAGGCCCGTTTCACCGCGGCGGTGTAGCTCGGGTGCACCGCTTCGGGGCGGGCGACGCCGTCGGCCCCGGTCTGCGCGTTGGAAAGGGGGTGAAGGAACACCCGGCGGCCGGCGGCGGGAACGCTGTGGGGTGTCAGCCCCTGGCGGCCCAGCATGAAGGCGCAGGCGTGGCCGTCGCCGATCGGGAAATGCCCGACGAGGGCACGGGTGGCGCGCTCCCGGTTCTTCGCGGCCATCAGTTCGGCCACCGTGCGGTGCCCGTCGCCGACGACACTGGCCGGCCGGCTGTGCTTCACCGCGACCACATCGGGGTCGATCCAGAAGAAGCGCCAGATCTGGCCGGGCACGCTGCGTTCCACCAGCACCGTGTCGTAACAGGCGGCGACCGCGCGGAACGCTTCGTCGATCTCCTCCGCCGTGCGCAGGGCGGGAAAGACCAGGTCGCCCAGCGAGCCGGTGTTGGGCTTGATGCACAGTTCGCCCCGGCACCGCGCGGCGTAGAGCAGGGCGCCGGCCCGGTCGTCGGCGGCAAACGTCCGGCCCGGCGTCGTCGGGATGCCGGCCGCCGCCAACCGCTGCCCGGTCGCCTGCTTGTCCCGCGCGATGGCGTGGGCGGCCCCGTTGATCGGGGCGGTCGGACCCGTGGAGAACTGACCGCGGCTCAATGAATGGTGGCGATAGAAGAACACCTCCCCGCCGATGGGCAGGCACAGCCAGGGGAAGAGGGCGGCGTCCTCCTCGATCTCGGCGCCGATCTCGTGGGGCCAGGTGTCGCCGGCCACCACCCGGGTGGGGATGCCGGCCCGCTCGGCGGCGTCGCGCAGGATCCGGGCGTGGCCGTGCCGTTCCCGGTCCAGGGTGGCGGGGCGCAGCACGCTTACACCTTCCCGCCGGGTGGCGCCGGCAGCGGGGACGGCGCAGCAATCCGCCGGAGGAAGGCGACCACGGCCCCGGCCACGTCCCGCGGTTCCCCTTCCCAGGGGAAATGGTGCTGGAGCAGGCCCGGATTGGCATTGATCTCCAGGACGGCAAGGCCATCAGCCGTCTCCGGGCGGCCGGGATCGCGGATCACCGCGTCGACGCCGGCGATCCGCAGGTCCGGCACCGCCGCGCAGGCCCGCCTGATCGCCGCCATGCAGCCGGGGTGTGCGGCATTGCGAGGCGTGATGCTGTCCCCTCCGGCCGATGAGTTCGACACGGGGTGCAGGAACACCCGGCGCCCCGCGGCGGGGACGCTGTCGCCGGTGAGCCCCTGGCGGGCCAGCATGAAGGCGCCGGCGTGGCCGATGGCGATGGGAAAGTGTCCGTTGACCTTGCGGGCGGCGCGCACCCGGTTTGCGTCCTCGACCAGCTCGGCGACCGTGCGCCGCCCGTCGCCGACGACGCTGGCGGGGCGGCTGACCTTTTCGGCAACGATGTCCGGCTCGACGTAGAAGAACCGCCGGATCTGGCCGGGTACGCTGCGTTCCACCAGGACGGTGTCGAAACGGGCGGAAACCGCGCGGAACGCCTCGTCGATTTCCTCGGCCGTCCGCAGGGCGGGGAAGACCAGATTGCCCAGCGAACTGCTGTTGGGTTTCACGCACAGTTCGCCCCTGCATTGCGCGGCATAGAGAAGGGCATCGGCGCGGTCCGTGGCGGCGAACACGCGGCCCGGCGGTGTGGGAATGCCGGCCGCCGCCAGCCGGTCCTTGGTCGCCTGCTTGTCCTTCACGAAGGCGTGTGCGCCGCCGTTCACCCAAGCCGTCGGCCCGGTGGCAAAGCTGCCGCGGCTGAGTGCAGAGAGCCGGTAGAAGAAGACCTCCCCGCCGACGGGCAGGCACAGCCAGGGAGAGGCGGCGGACCGGGCGTGCACCCGGCCGCCGATCTCGTGGGGCCAGGTGTCGCCCGCCACCACCCGGGTTGGGATGCCGGCCCGCTCGGCGGCTTCGCGCAGGACCCATGCGTGGCCGTCCCGTTCCCGGTCCAGGATGGCGGGGCGCAGCACGCTCATTTCCTTCCACCCGGCGGTGCCGGGACGATAGGCGCGGGACCACCGCTCCGCGTGACCACCTTCACCGGTTCATCGCGGCGCCGCACCGGGTGAGCTTCGGAGGAGCCGAAGATGTCGCGGGTCTCCGGGTCAAATCCGTGGGGCGTGATCCCTTTGGCCGACTGATCCATCGCGCCGCATCCATCGGTCGATTCGCCCCGCCGGTGCCATCGGGCTTCGTATGACGTTCGATAACATACGCCGATATGACTCTATCGATCAATGCATCGGATTGACCCGTCGGGTTTCACGGCCGGAAACCATCGGAACGACCTTTTCTTTCCGGCCGTGTGGGAGTTCAGGCGCGGCTGCGGGCCTTGCGAACGAGGATGCGCGTGCGACGGACCACGCCGCGCAGCGGCGCGTCGTCGGCCAGGACCGTTGCGGCGACGGCGGCCGGGCCGCGGGTCCTCAGCCTATGGGCAATGATTCTCAGCCATCCCGCCACCGCCCCGAGGGCGGGCCGGTCGACCAGTTCGAGATGCAGGAGACGCGCCCGCAACCGCGCGGCCGGACGGAAGCGCTGCGGCGGCAGCGGCATGGCCACCAGGGATGCGGCGAGGAGGAGGATGGCCGCCGCCGCGTCGCCGGCACCGGCCGCGGCGAACCGCCGGGCGAGACGGTGCCGGTCCATCTCCTCCGCCCCGCCCCGGGCCGCCAGTTCCCGCAGCTCCAGGAGCTGGCGCAGGGCGATCCGGCGTCCGCTGCGGTGGTCCTCGATCATGTGGAGGACGCAATGGACGATGCGGTGCTCCGGGCTGAGGACGCGGGCCTCGCCGGGTCCGGCGAGGGGAACGGCGGCGGCCAGCGCGTCGTCCGCCGGCAGCCCGCGGCGCAGCGGTTCGGGCAGGACATGGCGGTGCACCTCGACGGCGAAGGGCTCAGCCGGGTGAAACAGCGACGGCGCGTGCTTGCCGTCCGGATCCATGATCGGGGCGCGGGGGCCGCGCCCGCCGTAGCCGGCGGCCCGGAGAACCTCCAGGGCGCGCGCCACCTGGTCGGCGGGAAGCAGCAGGTCGATGTCCGACGACAGCCGCACGCCCGGATCGGGATAGAGATCGTCGAGCAGCGCCGCCGTGCCCTTGAGGAACACCGGCACCAGCCCGGCGGCGTTCAGGTGCGCGGTCAGGCGCCGCGCCTGGCGCACCTGGGCCGCGGCGCGCTGGCGCGCCAGTTCGGCCGCACCGTCCACGTAGTCCCGCACCGCCGGCGGCAGGCGGGGCGTCAGCCCGTGGGTGCGCACCCGCCACGCCATGGCGCCGCTGAGCCAGGACGCGTCGGCCAGGCGCAGCACCGCCGCCCACTCCGGCGTTCCCGCGGCGGCAAGGGCGGGCGGGGCGGGCGGGGGGCCCAGCAGCGCCAGCAGACGGGCCATGGCCTCACGGGACTCGCGCGCGGACGGCATGGACCCCCTCCATCCCTTCGGCCAGCGTGCCGTAACCCAACCGGAAGAAGCGCAGGCCGTTGCCCCACCGGGTCACCAGCGCCGCCGCTTCCTCCTCGCCCACCGCCCCGGTCAGCGTGGCGCCGCCGCAGATCAGGTGGTCCAGCCCCTCCAGCGGCGGCATATCCGCCACGGTCGGGCCGCGGCCGGGCCGGCGGTCGAGGATGATCACCGCCGCCGCCGGCGGACCCAGCGGCGCGACGCTGCCGAGGGTCCGGGGCGGCAGATGGCGCCGCCCCGGACCCTCGTGCACCGCCGCAACGGCCGTCGCGTCCAGCAAGGGCGCCACCACCGGCCAGCCGCTGTCGCGGACGCGCAGGGCGGCCGGGAATCCGGCGATCGCGAAGCCATCGGCGAGGACGCCGGCGGTGTCGTCGCCGAGCAGGGTCGCGCCGCCGCGGACGAGACCGAGCGCCAGCGTCGTCTTGCCGCCACCCGACGGTGCGCTCAGCAGCACGGTGACACCATCCACCACCAGGGCCGCGGCGTGGAGCAGCAGGGCCGTCCGGCGCGGTGCATGGACCAGGGGCAGCAGCCGGGCCAGGATGTCGCCGACGAGGGCCACGCGGTCCGCCGGGCGGGCGACGCACACCCCGTCGAGGTGGACGGCGTAGCCGCGGGCGTCGTCGCCGGCCATCTCCAGCTCATGGTCCGGCCGGGAGATCCCGTCGACGGCCAGCGGCAGCAGACGGGGCCGCAGTCCGAGTCTCGGGTTGGCGATGCGGCAGCGCAGGCAAACCGTCCGCTCCACCGGCTGCAATGTCAGTTCCCAGGTCACGCCGGGCGGGGTGGTTTCACCAAGGGAAGCGGGCATGGGGACAGCCATCGCCGGAAGGAAACCGGCGAAGACTGCCCCCCGGATCACGGCGGGTCAATCAACGAAAGCTTGCCAACGAAAGCTTGCCAACGAAAGCTTGCAATCAGCGTCACTGCGCCATGGCCGCGTCGATGCGCGCCAGCACGTCGGGCAGCGGGGCGTCGATGCGCCGGATGCCGTACTGGTCGAGGAACCGGGCCTCGTTCTTCGACAGCTCCCCCTCGATCACCGCCCAATGGGTGTCGGCGGAGCGCTTGGCGATCTGGCGGGCGAAGGTGCGCTGGATCTCCGCGTCGAAGCGGCAGCCGAGATAGAGGAAGCTGCGGCCGCCGCGGCGGTCGACGACGGCGGCGGGGATCGGGGTCTGGATGTCGATCTCGGTCAGCACCTCGACGAAGTCGCTGTCGGAGATCAGGTAGTTGCCGGCCGGCGAGACGCTGCCCGACGGCTTGTAGAGCACGGTCGGCCAGGCGTCCGCCGCCGCCGCCGCGGTCTCGCTGCCGTCGGGGGCGTAGTAGCGCACCCACTCCCCGGTGGACTGGGGGTGTGACAGGCCCTGCACCTGGCCCCACAGGCGGGCGGGATCGGCGGCCAGCAGCTTTTCCAGCACGTCGTCGTACCAGACGTCGACGATCAGGGGCGGGGCGGGCAGGGCGGCCACCCAGCGATGCACCGGCGTGGCCGGCACCTCCGTGCGGAAGACCCCGGTCAGGATGGTTTCCAGCGTCTTGCGGTGGCGGCGCGTCTCGATGTACTGCGCCACCGCCGTGAGGCTGGAGCGGATGCGGCCGGGGGCCGCCACTTTGGCGTTCAGGCGCTGCACCAGCTCCGCCGAGGAGCGGGGGATCGGGCAGCTCCCCTCGGGCAGCGTGGCGAAGACGCCCGGCCCCAGATAGGGCACCACGGTGCGGGCCTTCAGGCCGGCGGCGATGGCGCGGGCGGCGCTTTCGAGGGCGTCGTCGTCGAGGGCGGGAACGGCGGCGGTGTCGCTCATGGGGGGAATCCCTTCGGCCGGAGGCCCGCGGCGCCGTTGAAGTCGGGCGCGGCCGGGCGTATCTTGAAGGCATCCGCCGGGTGCTCGGTACACCCGGCGGCGCCTCCCACGTTCGGGTGATGATCGGGCGGATGTGAATCCACCGGACCCGCAGCTCGAAGCGTAGAAGGAAGATGGTAGCTTTCATGCCATCCTCCTCCGTTGCGCCGGGCGGCCAGTTCCGCCCGGCGCACCACCCTGACGTGGTGGCGCCCCGGTTGCATTCGTGTGTTCATAGGTAAATCGCCGCACCGGCACCCGTGTTGACCGTGGCGTCCTTCAGCGTGTCGACGATGAAGGCGATCTGGTCCTGCGTCACCTTGTGGTGCAGCGGCAGGGCGAGGACGCGGTCGGCCGTCTTCTGGCACACCGGGCAGTCGGCGCGGGAATGGCCGCGTTCCTGATAATACTGCTGGGTGTAGAGGGGCTGGCCGTAGTCGGAGGATTCCACCGCGTGGGTCTCCAGGTCCTCGATGATCGCCTTGCGGCCGGACGCGGTGAAGCGGGTGCCGAGGTGGACGGCGTAGACCATGGGGTTGACGACCTCCGTCCCCGGTCCCTTGTAGGGCGGCTTGATGCCCTCGAACGAGGCCATGGCCGCGTCGTACCAGGCGACGACCCGGCGGCGCTTGGCCAGGATGTCGTCCAGGCGCTTCAACTGCACCAGCCCCAGGGCGGCGTTCAGGTTGCTCATGCCCGCCTGCCAGGGCAGGGTGCGGGTGATGACGACGGTGTAGCGGTGCTCCGTCTCGCGCCGGCGCAGGTAGCGCAGGGCGTGCGCCAGCTCCCGGTCGTCGGTGACCACCATGCCGCCGCCGCCGGCCAGCAGCACGCCGGGCTCGGAGAAATCGAAGACGGCGCTGTCGCCGAAGGTGCCGACCATGCGGCCCTTGTAGGTGGACCCGATGGCCTCGCTGGAATCCTCGATCAGGATCAGGCCGCGGGCGTCGGCAAGCGCGCGAAGCTCGTCCCAGTGGGCGGGGTGGCCGTTGACGTTGCCGGCGACGATGGCGCGGGTCGCCGGGGTGATGCGGGCCGCCGCCTTTTCCGGGTTGATGGTGTGCTGCCAGTAGTCGACGTCGACGAACACCGGCGTGGCGCCGCTCAGCGCCACGGCGTGCTGCACCTGGTGCCAGCCGAAGGGGGAGCACAGCACCTCGTCCCCCGGCCCCAGGCCGTGGGCCTTCAGGGCCAGCAGCAGGGCCATGGTGCCGCCGGACACCGCCACCGCGTGGGCGCGGCCGACATAGGCGGCGAAGGCGTTCTCGAACGCCTCGGTCATGCGGCCGTCGCCGAGCGGGCCGGAGGCCAGGACGCGGCCCAGCACCTCCACCTCCGCGGCGGAGATGTCGGGATCCACCAGGGGGATGTAGTCGTCGTCCGCCGCCTCGTCCATTCAGTCGTCCTCGTCGCGCAGCGCCACCACCAGGCCGGTGGCGGCCTTCGGGTCGGCGGTGATGGTCCAGCAGTGGTTGTGGCCGTCCACCAGGAAAAGGGCGCAGAGCCCCTCCTCCCGGTACGGCTCCTCGGCCATGATGGAGGCGAAGGTGCCGGTGACCAGCAGGCCGGGGTGGGCGTCCTTGACCGCGTGCACCACGGTGCTGATGGTCTCGCCGGCGGCGAAGCGCGCGGCGGCCAGGGCGGCGACGGCGTCCAGCGTCTCGCTCGACAGGGCCATGGCGTCACTCCGATCCGATCTTGCGCGCCTCGACCGTGATCGGCAGGCGCGTGTCGGGGGCCAGGTCCGGCAGTTCCAGGGTCCAGCCGTTGGCCACCTTGACCCGGCCGCCCCACAGGCCCGGCTTCTCCATCTCCACGATGGCTTCCTCCAGGTCCTTCTTGGCGACGTAGATCGTGTAGCCCTCGCCCACCTTGCGCACCATCACCTTCATGCTTCGTCCTCCGCTTCGTGTGTCATGTCCCAAAGGCCGCCGCCCGCGCGCACAGCGGCGGCAGCGCGTCCAGCACCGCCGCCACCTCCGCCGCCGTGGTCGTCCGGCCCAGCGAGAAGCGCAGGCTCGCCGCCGCCTCCCGCGCGTCCAGTCCCATGGCGGTCAGCACATGGCTGGGTTCGTTGCCGCCCGACGCGCAGGCCGCACCCATGGACACCTGGATGCCGGCGCGGTCCAGGCGCAGCAGCAGCTCCTCGGCGTCGGCCGGGCGGCCGTGCGGGTCGGCGAAGCGGATGTTCGTCGTGTTGGGCAGGCGCGGCGCGCCCGCACCGTTCACCGCGGCGCCGGGGCAGGCGGCCAGCAGCCCGGCCTCCAGCCGGTCGCGCAGCGCCGCCGTGGCCGCGGGCGCACCCGCGGCGAGCGCCCGCGCCGCCAGCTCCGCCGCCACGCCGAAGCCGGCGATGGCCGCCACGTTCTCGGTGCCGCCGCGCCGGCGGCGCTCCTGATGGCCGTGGATCTGCACCGCCAGCGGCGTGCCCTTGCGCACCACCAGGGCGCCGGCACCCTTGGGGCCGTGCATCTTGTGGGCGGACAGGGTCAGCAGGTCGGCGGGCACCGCGGCCAGGTCCACCGGCACCCGGCCGGCCGCCTGCACGGCGTCGCTGTGGAACAGGGCGCCGCGGGTGCCGGCGATCGCCGCCGCCTCGGCCACCGGCTGCAGCACGCCCGTCTCGTTGTTGGCCCATTGCAGGGACACCAGCGCGGTGGCGTCGTCCACCGCCGCCTCCAGGTCGGCGACGGCGACCCGGCCGTCCGGACCCACCGGCAGCACGGTGACCCGCCAGCCCCGGCCGGCCAGGTCGCCGGCCAGCAGCAGGGTCGCCGGATGCTCCACCGCCGCGGTCACCAGGTGGCGGCGCGCCGGCTGCGTCCGGGCCACCGCGTGCAGGGCGCCCAGGATCGCCAGATGGTTCGCCTCGGTGGCGCCGGAGGTGAAGACCACCTCGCCCGGCTTGGCCCCGACCAGCGCCGCCACCGCCGCCCGCGCCGTCCCCACCGCCTCGCGTGCGGCCATGCCGGCGCCGTAGGGGCTGGAGGGGTTGGCGAAGCCGTCCGCGAGGTGCGGCAGCATGGCCGCCAGCGCCTCGGGCGCGATCGGGGTGGTGGCGTTGTGGTCGAGGTGGATCACGGCCCGCTCACCCCATCACGCCGGGGCGCGGGCGCAGGGTGGCGCCCAGCGGCGTCAGCTCCTCCTCGAAGCAGCCGACCATCATGCCCGCGGGGAACTCCACCAGATAGACGAAGTCGTCCGACCCTTCGGCGCGGCCGACGCGGGTGACCACCCCCGGCGTGCCCGCGGGAACCAGCAGCGCCCCGTCCCCGGCGTGGGGATGGCTGCCGTCGTTGAACAGGTCGCCGGCGGCGGCGACGCGCATGCCCCAGTCGAAGACGGGCTCGCGCGGCGGGACGAAGACCGGTTTGGTGGGTGCGGAGGCGGCGGAGTCTGACATGGCGGGGCTCCCTCAGGCTTTGGGGTCGTTGCAACGGGCGTCGATCAGCTCCAGCTCACGGGCGCGCATGCCGACGACCATGCGGCGCTCGTAAAAGTCGATGGCGTAGATGTAATACATCTGAAGATAGGTTCCGACCGAGTGGACGTAGCCGACGTCCCCGGCGTCGATCAGCACCTCGCCCATGGGGCGGTTGGGGTAGGTGCCGTCGTTGCGCACGGCGCGCAGGGCGCGGACCTTCTGCCCCACCTCCAGGGCGGGAGGGCCGGTCAGTTCGACGGCGTCGTCGGGGTGGCGGGCGGAGTTGCGCAGGGCCATGGGTCACCTCATCGGTCGGGTTCGGGCACGGTGTCGCAGCCGGCCAGACGGGCGCGGACGGTCTCGCGCACTTCTTCGACCGGGTCGTCGGCCAGCGTCGCCAGCCGGTCGGCCGGGATGCGGCTGGCGACCACGTAGCGCACGCACCAGTCGGCGTCGTGCAGCAGCACCGCCAGCTTTTCCGGCGCCAGGCGCTGGGCCACCAGCAGGCGCACCCGCGCGTTCTCGTCGCGGGCCATGCTCGTCAGCCGCTCCGGACCGATGCGCCGGGCCACCTCCAGGCGCACCTCGGGGTCCTCGTCGTGCATCATGGCGGGCAGCATGCCCTCCGGCACCCGGCGGGCGACGCGCAGGCGCACCGCATAGTCGGGGTCGCGCATGAGCGGGGCGAGGTCGCTGTCCTCCAGGCGCGCGGCGACGGCGATGCGCACCTCGCGGTCGGGATCGTCGCGCAGGCGCAGCAGGAGACGCCGCGGCAGGCGGCGGGCGACGCTGGTGCGCACCGTCTCGTCGGGGTCCTCCATCATCCGGGGCAGGTGGAAGATGGGGGCGTAGCGGATGGCGATGGCCCGCACCTCGAAGTAGGGATGGTCCAGGTGGGCCACCGCCAGGTCGGGGTTGCGCTCGAAGAAGCGCTGGATGCGCTTGGCGTAGCGGTCGTGCACGCAGGCCCGCATGGGCTCGCAGCCGCCCGCCGCCAACCGGTCGGTGAAGGCGCAGCCGGCGCAGGTGACCGGCCGGCCCAGCCAGTCGAAGGCGCCGTCGATGTCCGTCATGGCTCCTCCTCCCCGCTCTCGTGCCGGTCGGCGACGGCGATCAGGCGGCGGGCACCCATCCGGTCGTCGGGGTCGAGGGACGCCACCTTTTCCAGCGCTTCGCGCCCCTCCTCCCGCCGGCCCAGGCGCAGCAGCAGGTAGCCGACGGCGGTCAACGCGAAGAGGAAGAACCGCGGCGCAGCGTCGAGGCTGCGGAAGTCGGCGGTGGCGGGGGTGACGCCGCGCCAGTCCGGGTCGTTGACGCCCAGCCCGGCCAGCGCGTGGGCCAGCATGCGCCGGCCGTAGACCAGGGCCGGCTCCAGGTCCGCCTTGTAGAAGTGGAACTTGTAATGCGCCAGGTCGACCAGCCGGTGGCCGGGTGCCAGCGCCGCCGCCGCCGCCAGATGGCGTTCGGCGGCCGGCGCGTCGGCGTAGACCGCCGCCGCCAGATGCAGGCACCGTTCGGCCGCGGCCGGCAGGTCGCCCCCGTAGTAGCGGCGGTCCAACCATGGCTCATCCACCTCCGCCGGCATGGATGGTCTCCTCGGGTTGCCGGGACGGGTGCACCCCGGGGGCGCCGTCCCCCCTCTCCCGCGACGGGGGAGAGGGAGCCGTTTTCCGTCAGGCCGGGACGCAGCAGTCGGCCGGGCACACCGAGGCGCACTGCGGGCTGTCGAACTGGCCCTGGCATTCGGTGCACTTGGTGGCGTCGATGATGTAGGTGCCCTTCTTGAAGCTGATGGCGACGTTCGGGCACTCGGCCTCGCAGGCGCCGCAGACGGTGCACTCGGCGGACTTGATCTTGTAAGCCATGGAACGCTGTCTCCTCTGGTTGGCGGAACGGGCCGGCGCGCGGCCCGTCGTTCCCCGGTGCGGATCGGGGACGGGGTTGGCCTCAGGCCCGGCGCGCCGCGGGCTGCGACGAAGGGCGGATGACCGCATCGCGGCCGGTACGGAGGGTTGCCGTACCCTGGGCCACGCGCGCGGCGTAGTCCTTGAAGTAAGTCAATGCCGACTCTTCGATGTATTCGAAGGCGAAGCGGTCGACCGGTTCGATGCCCGCCGCCGCCAGCCTGTCCTTCGGGCAGCCGCCGATCTTGGCGACGAAGACGGCGGCGCAGTCGGCGATGGCGGCGAGCACGGTCTCGATGGCGTCCTCGTCGCCGTCACCGCCCTGACAGTACTGATCGACGCGGCGGTGGCCGACGAACTTGGCGCCGGCCGGGCCGACCTCGTAGATCTGGAACTCCCCGGCGTGGCCGAAATGCTCGTTGATGCGCTCGCCGCCCTTGGTGGCGACGGCCACCAGGATGGGGGGCACGGCGTTGCCGACGGTGTCGGCCACCTCGGCCCGGGCCGCCTCCTTCGAGGCATGGCGCACGGCGCGTTCGGCCTCCACATGCTCCCGGTAGGCGCGGCGGGTGCTGTCGTCGGCCGACACCTCCAGCGCCTCGACCTTGTCGGCGGTGAACTCGGCCCCGCGGTCCTCGCCCAGCAGGCCCACCGCGTCGGCGCGGCACTGGCGACAGTGGCGCATCAGCTTCATGTCGCCCTCGCAGCGGTCCTGCAGGGTCTTCAGCTCCTGCGCCGTCGGCCCGCGCTGGCCGGTCAGGCCGAAATGCGTGCCGTGGGCCGGGTCGGAGATCAGCGGCATGATGTTGTGCAGGAAGGCACCCCGCGCCTTCACCGCCTTGTTCACCTCGACCAGGTGCTCGTCGTTGATGCCGGGGATCATGACCGAGTTGATCTTGGCGAGGATGCCCGCCGAGGTCAGCATTTCCAGACCCAGCATCTGCCGCTCGTGCAGGATCTTCGCCGCGTCGCGGCCGGTCCAGCGCTTGTGGTTGTGGAAGATCCAGGGATAGATGCGCTCGCCCACCTCGGGATCGACCATGTTGATGGTGATCGTCACGTGATCGACGTTCATGTTGCGGATGCGGTCCACGTGGTCGGGCAGGGCCAGGCCGTTGGTGGACAGACAGAGCTTCAGGTCCGGCGCCTTGTCGGCGATCAGCTCGAAGGTGCGGAAGGTGTTGGCACCGCGGGCCGCCAGGCTGTCGCCGGGGCCGGCGATGCCGATCACGGAGAGCTGCGGGATCTCCTGCGCCACCGCCAGGACCTTCCTGGCCGCCTGCTCGGGAGTCAGCTTCTCCGACACCACGCCGGGCCGGCTCTCGTTGGCGCAATCATACTTGCGGTTGCAGTAGTTGCACTGGATGTTGCAGGCCGGCGCCACCGCCACGTGCATCCGGGCGAAGTAGTGGTGGGCCTCCTCGCTGTAGCAGGGATGGTTCTTGACCTTCTCCCACACCTCGGCCGGCATGTCGGCCGGGCCGGACGACGAGCCGCAGGCCGACGAGGTGCAGCCCGACGCCGCCGCGGGGGCGGTGGGGGTGGCCTTCAGCTCGCCGACGCCGAGGATGCTGTCCAGCGCGATCACGTTGCCCATAACCCGCTCCTTTTCCTGCCGTGCGGCAAAGGATCAGCAAGAAGCGGGCCAGGACAGGACTGTCAGTCTTATCAGTGGGTTGGTGAAAGTCGTTGGGGTGGGCGCCGGTGTCCGCTATGCGACAATTCCGGGGGGATGTCGGGGAATCGACACCGGGCGGCGCCGGTCACCCATCCGCCCGGAAGCGCGCCACCACGGCGGCCAGGGTGGCGTCGGCGGTGTCGTTGGTGACCTGGCAGGTGCCGGCGGCGTGGTGGCCGCCGCCGCCGTAGTCCAGCATGAGCGCGCCGATGTTGCTGTTCGACGTGCGGTTCAGGATCGACTTGCCGCAGGCCAGCACGGTGTTCTGCTGCTTCAGACCCCACAGCACGTGGATGGACACGTTGGCGTCGGGGAACAGGGCATAGATCATGAAGCGGTTGCCGGCCAGGATCGTGTCCTCGCCGCGCAGGTCGAGGATAACCACGTTGCCCTCCTGCCGGGCGCAGCGCCTGATCTGTTCGATGAACTCCGGCTCGTGCCGACGGTACAGCTCGACGCGCTCCTTCACGTCGGGCAGGTCCAGGATTTCGTCGATGGTGTGCCGGCGGCAGTAGTCGATCAGCTCCATCATCAACTGGTAGTTGGACACCCGGAAGTCACGGAAGCGGCCGAGCCCGGTGCGCGCGTCCATCAGGAAGTTCAGCAGCGTCCAGCCCTGCGGGCGCAGGATGTCGTCGATGGCGTAGCGGGCGGAATCCGCCTGGTCCACGGCGCGCATCATGTCGTCGGACACGCGGGGGAACCGCTCCTTGCCGCCATAGTAGTCGTAGACGACGCGGGCCGCGGAGGGGGCATCGGCGTCGATGATGTGGTTGTCGCGCCGCCCCACCCGCAGCGTCTCCGACAGGTGGTGGTCGAAGACCAAGTGGGCGCCTTCCACGTAGGGAAGGTTGGTGGTGATGTCGCGGCCGGTGATCTCCACCTTGCCGTCCTGCATGTCCTTGGGGTGGACGAACTTGATGTCGTCCACCAGGTCCAGCTCCTTCAACAGCACCGCGCACACCAGACCGTCGAAGTCGGAACGGGTAACCAGACGGTATTTCACACTTTCGTTCATCGCAATTCCCCCGGGTGCCGGCGTTGTTCTGTCCGCCCGGAGGGTAGTCGCGCCTCCATTGGCGCGCAAGCGGCGGCCGGCCTACTCCCACGGGCTGCGGCGACCCGGCGCACCGCCGCCGGAGGACGGGACCGAGGACCGGCCGCCCGGCCGGCGCGGCGCCTCCGGCCGGCGGGGGACGGCGGCGCCCCACGGGCTGTCGGGGCGCTGCGGCGTGCCGGCCCCGGACGCGCCCCCGGCACGACCCGCCACCGTGCCGCCGCCATGGCTGCCGCTGCCGCCGGCCCCGGCCATGGCGCGCAGCGCGGCGACGCGGTTCTCCATGTTGGGGTGGGTGGAGAACAGGTTGTCGAAGCGCTGGCCGTGCAGGGGGTTGACGATGAACAGGTGGGCGGTGGCCGGGTGCGCCTCGGCGCGGTGGTCGACGGTGCGGGCCACCCCCTCGTGAATGCGCACCAGCGCGCTGGCCAGCCACAGGGGGCGACCGCAGATCTCGGCCCCGATGCGGTCGGCCTCGTACTCGCGGGTGCGGCTGATGGCCATCTGCACGATCATCGCCGCCATGGGCGCCAGCAGCGCCATCAGCAGGATGCCGACGAAGCCCAGCGGGTTGCCGCCGTTGCCGTTGCCGTTGGACGACGAGGACGCCCCGAAGAACAGCCCGAAGTTGGCGAGCATGGAGATGGCGCCGGCGATGGTCGCGGTGATCGTCATGATCAGCGTGTCGCGGTTCTTCACGTGCGCCAGCTCGTGGGCCATGACGCCGGCCACCTCCTCGGCGCTGAGCATGCGCAGCAGGCCGGTGGTGGCGGCGACCGCGGCGTTCTCCGGGTTGCGGCCGGTGGCGAAGGCGTTGGGCTGGTCGGAATGGATGATGTAGACGCGCGGCATCGGCAAGCCGGCCCGCTGGGCCAGCCGCTCCACGATGCCGTAGTATTCGGGTGCGGAGTGGCGGTCCACCTCCTGCGCCCCGTACATGGACAGCACCATGCCGCCGGAGTTCCAGTAGGTGAAGACGTTCATGGCGACCGCCACCAGCAGCGCGATCAGCATGCCGCCCTGGCCGCCGATCAGGAACCCGACGCCGCCGAACAGCGCCGTCAGGCCGGCAAGCAGGATGGTGGTCTTCAGATAGCTGGTCATAAGCGGGTTTCCCCCGGGCCTTCGGTGTCGGGTGCGCGGATAGGGCTACCCCCCGCGCCCTGCCGGTGATATGGGCTTGGCCCCGCCATCCGTTCAAGATGGTGGAATCCCGCCATCCCCGCGCCATATGACGGCCATGACCGACGACACCGCCAAGCCGGACCCGTCCGGCACCCCCGAACCCGCCGCCGACGCCACGGCCGGCAAGGGCCCGCAGCAGAAGCCCGGCGAGATCGGCGGCCCCAAGGGGCCGGAGCCGACCCGCTACGGCGACTGGGAGTTCAGGGGGCGCTGCTCCGACTTCTGACCGGCGCGCGATCGCCCCGGAACCATGACGCCGGGCGTGCGGTTGGGATAACCGGCCGCCCGCGCTGACGTTCCGCGCCCGACCCCGGCCGGGCGGCCGTACCCGCACCACGGATACGGGAGACGGCGACATGGCCTTCAACACCTCGGATGCGATCATCGACACCCTCGTCCACTGGGGGGTGGACACGATCTTCGGCATCCCCGGCGACGGCGTGAACGGCCTCATCGAGGCGCTGCGCAAGCGCCGCGACGACATCCGCTTCATCCAGACCCGCCACGAGGAGTCCGCCGCCTTCATGGCCTGCGGCTATGCCAAGTACACCGGCAAGCTCGGCGTGTGCATCGCCACCTCCGGCCCCGGCGGCATCCATCTGCTGAACGGCCTCTACGACGCCAAGCTGGACGGCGCGCCGGTGCTGGCCATCACCGGGTTGCAGTTCAGCGACCTGATCGGCACCCACACCCAGCAGGACGTGGAACTGGACAAGCTGTTCCAGGACGTCGCCGTCTACAACCAGCGGGTCATGAAGTCCACGCATGCCCGCAACGTCGCGGTCAAGGCCTGCCGCACCGCGCTGGCCTACCGCGGCGTCGCCCACATCACCATCCCCGTCGACGTGCAGGAGGAGGAGGTGAGCGAGGACGAGGCGTCCAAGCGCAACATCCTCGGCCACAACACCGACCTCTACGCCACCGCCGTCAAGCTGCCGCCGGAGACGGAGCTGCGCAAGGCCGCCGCCATCATCGACGCCGGCGAGCGGGTGGTGATCATGGCCGGCCGCGGCGCGTTGGGCGCCGGGGACGCGGTGGAACGGCTGGCGGACCACCTCGGCGCCGTGATCGTCAAGCCGCTGCTGGGCAAGGCGTGCGTGCCCGACGACAGCCCGTTCACCACCGGCTCGGTCGGGCTGCTCGGCACCACCCCGTCCCAGGAGGCGCTGGAGGGCTGCGACACCCTGCTGATCGTCGGCTCCTCGTTCCCCTACATCGAGTTCTATCCCAAGCCCGGCCAGGCCCGCGGCGTCCAGATCGACATCGACCCCATGCGCATCGGCCTGCGCTATCCCGTGGAATGCGGCCTGGTCGGCGATTCCGGCGGCACGCTGGAGGCGCTTCAGGCGCTGGTCAAACGCAAGGCCAACCGCGACTTCCTGACCCGGGCCCAGCAGGGCAAGGCGGAGTGGATGGCCCTGATGGAGGAGCGCGGCACCCGTCAGGACACGCCCATGAAGCCCCAGGTGGTGGCGTGGGAGCTGGGCAAGCGCTTGCGCCCGGACGCCATCGTGTCGTGCGACAGCGGCACCATCGCCACCTGGTGGGCGCGCCAGATCCCGGTCAAGCGCGGGCAGATGCACTCCCTGTCGGGCAACCTCGCCACCATGGCGCCGGGGCTGCCCTACACCATCGCCGCCCAGGTCGCCTATCCCGACCGCCAGTGCGTCGCCTTCGTCGGCGACGGCGGCCTGTCCATGCTGCTGGCCGACTTCGTCACCGCGGTGAAGTACAAGCTGCCGATCAAGATCTTCGTCATCAACAACCGGGCGCTCGGCCAGATCAAGTGGGAGCAGATGGTGTTCCTCGGCAACCCGGAATACGTCTGCGACCTCGCCCCCATCGACTTCGCCAAGTGCGCCGAGGCGATGGGCGGCACCGGCATGACCATCACCGATCCGGCCAACGCCGCCACCATGATCGAAACCGCGCTGAGCCTGCCCGGCCCGGTGATCGTTGACTGCATCGTCGATCCCCACGAGCCGCCGATGCCGCCCAAGGTGAAGCCCGGTCAGGCCGTGAAGTTCGCGCAGGCGCTGGCCAGCGGCACGCCGGCCGCCGGCAAGATCGGGCTGACGGTGGCGGCCAACACGATCCGCGAGATCATCTGATGAGTCCGCGGGTGGAGGCGGTCACCGCCGCCGCCTTCCGCATCCCGACCGACGCGCCGGAGTCCGACGGCACGCTGGAATGGGACGCCACGACCCTGATCGTCGTGACCGCCCGCGGCGGCGGCACGACCGGTCTCGGCTACGGCTACGCCCACCGTGCCGCCGCGGCGCTGATCGCCGACACGCTGGCGCCGCGGGTGACGGGGACGGACGCGCTGGCCGTCCCCGCCGCTTGGCACGCCATGAACGCCGCCGTGCGCAACCTCGGCCGGCCGGGGCTGGGCGCCATGGCCGTGTCGGCGGTGGATGTGGCGCTGTGGGACCTCAAGGCCCGCCTGCTGGGGGTGCCGCTGTTCGCCCTGTTGGGGGCGGTGCGCCGCGGCGTCATGGCCTACGGCAGCGGCGGCTTCACCTCCTACGATGACGGGCGGCTGGCCGGGCAGCTCGCCGGCTGGGTCGCCGACGGGCTGACGGCGGTGAAGATGAAGGTCGGGCGGGACCCGGCGCGCGACGAGGCCCGCGTCGCCCTGGCCCGGCGGGCGATCGGCGACGGCCCGGACCTCTTCGTCGACGCCAACGGCGCCTATGGGGTCAAGCAGGCGCTGGCCATGGCCGGCCGCTTCGCCGCACAGGGCGTGAGCTGGTTCGAGGAACCGGTGTCGTCCGACGACCTGGACGGCCTCTGCCGGCTGGTGGAGGGCGTGCCGCCGGGGATGGAGGTGACGGCCGGGGAGTACGGCGACGGCCCCGTCTATTTCCGCCGCATGCTGGAGGCCGGCGCCGTCGACGTGCTGCAACCCGACGCCACCCGCTGCGGCGGGGTGACCGGCTTCCTGCGCGCCGAGGCGCTGGCGGACGCCTTCGACGTGCCCCTGTCGGCCCACACCGCGCCGACGCTGCACGCCCACCTCGGCTGCGCCTGCCGCCGCGTGCGCCACGTGGAGTATTTCCACGACCACGCCCGCATCGAGGAGATGCTGTTCGACGGCGCCCTGCGCCCCGCCGGCGGCACCCTCACCCCCGACGCCTCGCGTCCCGGCCTGGGCCTGACGTTCAGGGAAGCCGACGCGCGGCGGTACGCGGTGTGAACGGAGGCAGCCGCCGATGTTGCGCTGCGGGAAATGGCCGAGTGGCGCTCGCCCTTCGTTGATGACCGGCTCGTGAGCGTGGTGAAGTACCTATGGCGTATGGTTTGCCTTACGCCGAGTATGACGAACTGAACCGCAGCGGCAGGCCGGAGAGCACCTGATGGACTTCACCCCGATCAAGACCGAGGCCGATTTCCGGACCGCGCTCGCCGAGATCGAGCGGCTGTGGGACGCCGAACCGGACACGCCGGATGGTGATCGCCTCGACATCCTGATGACGCTGGTGGAAGCCTACGAGCGGCGCCACCACCCCATGCCGCCGGCGGACCCGATTGCGGCGATCGAGTTCATGATGGAGCAGCGCGGGATGACGCGCGCCGATCTGGAACCGATCATCGGATCGAGCGGCCGGGTGTCGGAGGTGCTGAACCGGCGCCGGGCGCTTTCCGTTTCGATGATCCGCCGGCTGTCCGAAGCGCTCCATATCCCGGCCGAGATCCTGATCCGGCCGTACGACCTCCGGCACGTCGCCTGAACGGCGCCGTTCGGGCGCGAAATGCGCGCTCCGGGGCAACGCCGGGGCGGTTCTGCCGTTGACAGGATGGCATCCCGCCGTTCCACCGTCACAGGAGAACCGCCATGCCCGACAGCATCGCGCGACACGTCGATGTGGACGCGCTCGCCGCCGATCTGCGCCGGGAGGTGGACGGGGACGTTCGGTTCGATGCCGGCCACCGGGCGCTTTACGCCACCGACGCGTCCAATTACCGGCAGGTTCCCATCGGGCTGGTGGTGCCGCGCCATGTGGAGGCGATCCGCGACGCGGTGGCCGTGTGCGCCCGCCACGGCGCCCCCATCGTGCACCGCGGCGGCGGCACGGCGCTGGCCGGGCAGAGCTGCAACACCGCCGTGGTCATCGACGGGTCGCGGCATTGCCACCGCATCGTCGAGCTGGACCCGGAGAACCGCCGCGCCACGGTGGAGCCGGGCTGCGTGCTGGACGATCTGCGGCACGCCGCGCGGGCACACGGGCTGACCTTCGGGCCGGACCCGGCCACCCACGACCACTGCACGCTGGGCGGCATGATCGGCAACAACTCCGGCGGCGTGCACGCGGTGATGGCCGGCCTCACCATCGACAACGTGGAATCGCTGGACGTCCTCACCTACGACGGCCTGCGCCTCACCGTCGGCCCGACGCCGGACCGGGAGCTGGAGCGCATCATCGCCGCGGGCGGGCGGCGCGGGGAGATCTACGCCGGCCTGCGCGCCCTGCGCGACGCCCACGCCGACGAGATCCGCCGGCGCTTCCCCGACATCCCGCGTCCCGTGTCGGGTTATCCCCTCGACCAGCTCCTGCCGGAGAACGGGTTCAACGTCGCCCGTGCGCTGGTGGGCACCGAGGGCACCTGCGTCACCATCCTGCACGCCACCGTCCGCCTGGTGCCGGAGCCGCCGCACCGCGTGCTGCTGGCCGTCGGTTTCGACGACATTGCCTGCGCCGCCGACTTCGTGCCGCGCCTGCTGGAGCACGGGCCCATCGGGCTGGAGGGGATCGACGAGCGCCTGGTGCAGAACATGCGGCGCAAGTGCCTGCACCCCGACGAGGTGAAGCGGCTGCCGGACGGCGAAAACTGGCTGCTGGTGGAATTCGGCGGTACCAGTACCGAGGAGGCACGGGAGCGCGCCCGGCGCCTGGAGGACGACCTGGCCGGCAATCGCCACGTCCGCGGCGTGGCGGTGCACGCCCGGCCGGAGGACCAGGCGGCCCTGTGGCGGGTGCGGGAGGCCGGCCTGGGCGCCACCGCCTTCGCGCCGGGCGCCAAGCGCGACACCTGGGAAGGGTGGGAGGACTCCGCCGTGCGGCGCGAGGATCTCGGGGACTACATCCGCGACCTCAAGGCCCTCTATGCCCGCCACGACCTGCACGGCGCCATGTACGGCCACTTCGGCGACGGCCTGATCCACACCCGCATCGACTTCGGCCTGCACAGCGAAGAGGACCTGCGCCGCTTCCGCCGCTTCCTGGAGGAGGCGGCCGAACTGGTCACCCGTTACGGCGGCAGCCTGTCGGGCGAGCACGGCGACGGCATCGCCCGCGGCGAACTGCTGCCGATCATGTACGGCGAGCGGATCGTGCGCGCGTTCGAGGCGTTCAAGGCCATCTGGGACCCGGCCAACCGCATGAATCCCGGCCGCATCGTCCATCCCTACCCGCTGGACAGCCACCTGCGCCTCGGCACGCGCTACCGTCCGCCGCAGCTCGACACCCACTTCCGCTTTCCCGAGGACGACGGCTCGTTCGCCCGGGCCACCCTGCGCTGCGTCGGGGTCGGCAAGTGCCGCCGCCACGCCCGCTACGGCGGCACCATGTGCCCGTCGTTCAAGGCCACCCGCGAGGAGATGCACTCCACCCGCGGCCGCGCCCATCTGTTGCAGGAGATGATGGCGGGCGATCCCATCCGGGACCTCTGGCGCAGCAGCGCCGTAAAGGAGGCGCTCGACCTCTGCCTCGCCTGCAAGGGCTGCAAGGGCGACTGCCCGGTCAACGTGGACATCGCCACCTACAAGGCGGAGTTCCTGGCCCACCATTACGAAGGCCGTTTCCGGCCGCGGGCCGGCTACCTCATGGGCCGCATCCACCAGTGGGCGCGCCTGTTCGCCCCCGTCCCCTGGCTGCCCAACGCGGTGATGCGCGCACCGGGCCTCGGCCGGCTGGCGCGCCGGGTGGCGGGCATCCACCCCGATCGCGCGGTTCCCGCCTTCCGGCGGCCATTCCGCCCGGCCTTCCGCCCGGCAGCGGGCACGCCCGGCCGGGTGCCGGTCATCCTGTGGACCGACACCTTCAACAATCACTTCTCCCCGGAGGTGCTGGAGGCCGCCAGCACGGTGCTGAACGCCACCGGCCACCCCGTGGAGATCACGGCGCGCAACCTGTGCTGCGGCCGGCCGCTCTATGATTACGGGTGGCTGGATGCGGCGAAGCGTCACCTCTCGGGGATCATGGCGGCGCTGAAGCCGCGCCTGGACGCCGGGGCCTGCGTGGTGGGAGTGGAGGCAAGCTGCCTCAGCGTCTTCCGGGACGAGCTGACCAACCTCTTCCCCGGCCATGACGAGGCGCGGCGCCTGGCCGAGCGCACGCTGACGCTGGCCGAGTTCCTCGATCGCCACGGCTCCGACCTGCCGTGGCCGGATATCGGCCGCACCGCCATCGTGCACGGCCACTGCCATCACAAGGCGATCATGGGGATGGCGGCCGACGCGGCGGTGCTGAAGCGCGCCGGGGTCGCCGCCGACGTGCTCGACAGCGGCTGCTGCGGCATGGCCGGCGCCTTCGGCTACGAGACGGAGAAATACCCGGTGTCGATGACCATCGCCGAGCAGGTGGTGCTGCCCGCAGTGCGCGAAACCGATGCCGACCTGGTCATTGCCGACGGCTTCAGTTGCCGCGAGCAGATCAACCAGGCCCTCGCCGGCCCCGGCGGCAGGCGCCGCGCCGTGACCCTGCCGGAAGTGCTGGCGCAGGGGCTGCGATCGGCCGGGACCGGCGGCGGGGACCGGCGATGACGCGGCGCATCGAGGATTACGCCCTTCTCGGCAACACCCACACCGCGGCCCTCGTCGGGCGCGACGGATCGGTGGACTGGATGTGCCTGCCGCGCTTCGACTCCCCGGCCTGCTTCGCGGCCCTGCTGGGGACCCCGGAGAACGGGCGCTGGCGGATCGCGCCGCAGGGGGAGGTGCGGGCGGTGCGGCGGCGCTACCGCGACGGCACGCTGGTCCTGGAAACCGAGATGGAGACCGACGACGGCGTGGTGGCGGTGATCGACCTGATGCCGCCGCAAAGCGAAGACGTGCGCGCCGACCTGGTGCGCCTCGTCGAGGGGCGGCGCGGCCGGGTCGCCATGGCCATGGACCTGGTGTTCCGCTTCGACTACGGCTCCATCGTGCCGTGGGTGCGGCGCACCGCCGACGGGCTGGTGGCGGTGGCGGGGCCGGATTCCGCCCACCTGCACACGCCCGTCGACCTGCACGGCGAGGCGTTCCACACCCGCGCGGCCTTCACGGTGTCGCAGGGCGAGACCGTGCCCTTCACCCTGACCTGGCACCCCTCGCACCTGCCCGAACCCCCGCCCGAGGACCCGCGCCGCCTGCTGGACGAGACGCAGGCGTGGTGGCGCCGCTGGTCGTCGCGCGGCCGCTACGACGGGCCGTGGAGCGATGCCGTGCGCCGCTCCCTCATCACGCTGAAGGCGCTGACCTACGAGCCGACCGGCGGCATCGTCGCCGCCCCCACCACCTCGCTGCCGGAAAAGATCGGCGGGCCGCGCAACTGGGACTACCGCTTCTGCTGGCTGCGCGACGCCACCTTCACCCTCTACGCCCTGCTGTCGTCGGGCTTCCGGGAAGAGGCGGCCGCCTGGCGGGCGTGGCTGACGCGCGCGGTGGCGGGCATGCCCTCGCAGTTGCAGATCATGTACGGCCTGGCCGGCGAGCGGCGGCTGGAGGAACGTGAACTCCCCTGGTTGTCCGGCTTCCTGGACAGCCGGCCGGTGCGCATCGGCAACGAAGCCTACACCCAGGTCCAGCTCGACGTGGTCGGTGAAGTCATGGACGCCTTCCACCTCGCCCGGCGCAGCGGGGTGGAGGCCGACCACACCGGTTGGCGGGTGCAGTGCGCCCTGCTGCGCTACCTGGAAGAGGTCTGGTGCCGCGACGACTACGGCCTGTGGGAGGTGCGCGGGCCGGCGCGGCCGTTCACCCACTCGCGCATCATGGCCTGGGTGGCCTTCGACCGCGCCATCCGGGCGGCGGAGGCCATGGGGCTGGAGGGGCCGGTCGACCGCTGGCGCGAGCTGGCCCGGCGCATCCACGCCGAGGTCTGCGACAAGGGATTCGACCACCGCCACAACCGGTTCGTCCAATACTACGGCGCCGACCACACCGACGCGTCGCTGCTGCTGATCCCGCAGGTCGGGTTCCTGCCGCCGGACGACCCGCGCGTCGCCGGCACCGTGGCCGCGGTGGAGCGGGAGCTGTCCGACGACGGCCTGATCCTTCGCTACCGAACCGAACCCGATGTGGATGGCCTGCCGCCGGGGGAGGGGTGCTTCCTCGCCTGCTCCTTCTGGATGGTCGACGCCAAGGTGCTGCTGGGCCGCCGCGAGGAGGCGCAGGCCCTGTTCGAGCGGCTGGTCGGCCTGGCCAACGACGTCGGCCTGCTGGCGGAGGAGTACGACCCACGGGAGCGCCGCATGCTCGGCAACTTCCCGCAGGCGTTCTCCCACGTGGCTCTGGTCAACTCCGCCCACAACCTGGCGCGGGCGGACGGGCCGGCGGAAGGCCGGGCGGCGCGGTGACGGGGCCTATCCGGATCGGCAAGCCGGGGCAGCGGCGGTTCGGACGGGTTGACCCGATGGAGCGAAGGGGCGATCTGTCGTTTCGACCGAAAACGGCAGCAGCGTATGGCGGATCATGGCGTCGAAGGGCATCGAACCGCCGGCCGGAACGGCCGGCTCCGTGCGCGCGCTGCGGCTGTTGCTGGCGGCCTGCATGGTGGTGCCGCTGCTGCTGTTTGCCCTGATCGCCTGGAACAGCCACGCCCTGACGGTGGCGGAAACCGAACGCGGCATCCGTAAGACCACCCTGGTGCTGCACGAGCACGCCCTGAAGGTGTTCGAGACGCTGGAAGGCACCCTCGACCGCATCGATGAGCGTCTTGACGGGGTGGACTGGGCGACCATCGCCGAATCCCGCGACGTCCACGAGATGCTGCGGGCCTTCGACAGCAGCATGCCGCAGCTCGGCTCCCTGGCCCTCGTCGACCCGCAGGGCCGCATCGTCGCATCCAGCCGGCGGTATCCCGCCGTGTCCGTGGACGTCAGCGACCGCGAGTACATCCGTGCCCTGCGCAACGGCGACGGTGCGTACACGGTCAGCGAAGCGATCCATGGCCGCATCAGCGGCGACCCCCAGTTCAACATCGCCCGCCGCCGCTCGGGCGGCGACGGTGACTTCAACGGCGCCATCGTGGCGGCGGTCTTTCCGCAATATTTCGTTGATTTCTATCGCCGCGTCGCTCTGGGCGACGACGAATCCATGGGGCTGACGCGGGCCGACGGGGCAGTCCTGGTGCGCTATCCCGAGCCGGCGGCCGACGCCCCGGTCCGCCTGGCCCGCGGCCGCGGCATGATGGCCGCCATCGAGCGCAACCCGGACGAGGGTCTCTTCCGCGTGCACGGGCAGGTCGACGGCATCGACCGCATCTTCGGGTACAAGAAGCTGGAGGGGCATCCCGTCTACGTCACCTACGCCGTGGCCACCTCGGCGGTGACGGCCGCCTGGCTGCGCACGACCGCGATCTACGCGGTGTTCGCCCTGCCGGCGATGCTGGCCCTGGTTCTGGTGGCCCGGGCGGCCCTGCGCCGTGCCCGTGGCGAGGCCGCCACGGTGCGGATGTGGGCGGACGAGGTGCGCCGGAGTGCCGAACTGGAGGCGGCCCTGCGCCAGTCGCAGAAGATGGAGGCGCTGGGCCAGCTCACCGGCGGCGTGGCGCACGATTTCAACAACCTGCTGACCGCCGCCCGGACCAACCTGCACCTGCTGGCCCGCCACGTCCCGGCACCGGCCGCGACCTATCATGAGGGGGTAACGGCGGCCCTTGAACGGGCGGCCAAGCTGACGCGGCAGCTCCTGGCCTTTTCGCGCCAGGAGGCCGTCAATCCCGAAGTGATTGACCTGAACGGCCATCTGCGCGCCATGGCCGATCTGCTGGAGCGCTCCGTCCGGGCCGACATCACCCTGGCATGGGAGGTGGGGGACCAGCCGGTGTACGTGGAGGTGGACCCCGTCCAACTGGAACTGGCAGTCCTCAATCTGGTGGTCAACGCGCGCGACGCCATGGCTGCCGGCGGCCGGATCACCATCGCCACCGGCGTGGACGGCGCGCACGCTGTGGTGTCGGTGCGCGACACCGGGTCCGGCATGCCCGCGGACGTCCGCACGCGCGCCTTCGAGCCGTTCTTCACCACGAAGCGGGACGGGCAGGGGACGGGGCTGGGCCTGTCCATGGTGTATGGCTTCGCCCGCCAGTCCGGCGGGATGGCGGAGATTGACTCACGTCTGGGGCAGGGGACCTGCGTGCGCATCACCCTGCCGCTGACGACACGCCGCCCGTCAGAGGTCACCACCCGGCCACAGGCGGAGGATCCGGTGACCCGTTCCATCCGTGTCCTGCTGGTGGAGGACAACGCGCTGGTCCTGCTCGCCACCGTGGAGGGCCTGAAGCAGGAGGGGTTCGAGGTGGCCACCGCCGAGCACGGGGTGGCGGCCCTGGAGATTCTGGAGGGCGGGGCGGAGATCGACGTGGTGGTGTCCGATGTGATCATGCCCTATGGCGTCAGTGGCTTCGACCTTGCCCGGCGCGTCCGGGAACGGTGGCCCGACATCCCCGTGCTGCTGACGTCGGGCTACAGCCCGGAATCCCTGGCCACCATGGGAGCGGAAGCCGACGCGGCGGTGCTGCCCAAGCCCTACACCCCCGACCGGTTGGCCGCCCGCATCCGCGACCTGGCGGTGCGGGTGCGGGCGACCTGACCGATCATCCCATCAGCGGGGTCAGTCGGACTCGGTCTGCGTGCTCGGCAGGGGCGAACCGGCGCCCAGCGGACGCTCCTGCGCCGACGGGTTGGCGCTGTCGCCCGTGATGCCGCTGCCCAGCGTCGCGTCCGCGCCGCCGCCGGCGTCGGTGCCGCCGGTCGCGCCGGCCGTGCCGGTGCCCATGCCGTCGGTGGCGCCCAGGGTGTCGTCAGCACCCAGGGTGTCGTCGGTGCCCAGCGTCTCGCCGGCGGTGCCGACGTTGCCGCCGGTCGCCGTCGAGCCGAAGGCGTCGCCCGTCGCACCCGCGTCGCCGCCGGCGCCCATGGCGGAGCCGGAGTCGCCGACGTTCAGCGACCCCAGGGTCTGATCATCCGCCTCGCCGGTCGCCGGCAGGTTGTTGGCCTCCTGGTAGTCGCGCAGGGCGTCGCGGGTGTTGGGACCCCAGATGCCGTCCACCTCGACGTTGTGGCCGGCGTCGCTGAGCGCCTGCTGGAGATCGCGGATCTCCTGCTCGCTCATGTCCTGGTCCGCCGAACCGGACAGGCCGGCCTGCGCCGACTGGTCCATCTGGATGGTCGAATCGGTCTGCATGGCCGAGGAGGCACCGTCACCGGCGGCGTGCGCCGGCATGAGGGCGAAGGCCGAAAGGGAGCCGGCCGCCAGGACGGCCGCCAGATGAGTCGAGATCTTCATCGTCGCATTCCTTCCCGTCTGTCATGTCCATGCCGACGAGCCGTCCCAAGCGCGGCCGTTGTCGGCTGGCCCCCTGTCAACTTGACGGTGGCGATGAAGTTCCGAAGAAAGGTGAGTGTCTGCTGCTGCTCCGCTGCCACCTGCTTTGTGCCGATCCCTATTTGGCGCCGATGAAGGAGCAGTGCGGGAAATCGGGGAAATCGTACCAGCGCACGCGGGCCGGGGTGTGGCGGTTCATCCAGTCCAGCACGGCGTAATGGGCGGTCTGGTCGAGCAGCCAGTAGGCGGTGCCCGGCCCCAGCAGGAAGCGGGCGATGTAGGCGGCGACCCGCTCCAGGAAGAGGCGGCCGGCCGGCGTGTCGGCGTACCAGTTGAAGCACACCGTTATTTCCCGCGACGGGCCGCGCCGGCGGCGGTCGAGCAGCAGCCCGAGGTCGTATCCCGTCATGTCCCCGGCCAGCGCCCGCAGATCCGAATGGACGGTGCAGTCCAGGTCCAGCACGATGATGGGGCCGCCGAGGCGCACCTGCCATTGCCAGGCGCGGATGAAGCGGGCGGCGGCGTAGTAGCTGAAGCGCTTGATGTCCGGCCAGCCCGTGAAGTCCGGCCGCTCGCACGACCAGCCGACGCCCGGGCGCGGATCGGCGCTCCGGCGCTCCAGATCGCGGCGCGTCGCCTCGCCGGGATCCACCACGTGCACCGCCACCGCCGCTCCGGGCATGCGGCGGGCCAGGGAGTCCAGCAAGTCGGGCGCGAAGCGGCGGTAATAGACGTCGTCGCACGACAGAACCACCGTTGGTTGTCCCGGCGTGGCGGGCGGGTCGGCCTGCACCTCCAGCGGTGCCATGCGGGCGACGGCGGCGGACGCCGGCTCCAGGGTGGCGAAGAACCCGTCGTCGGCCCGCAGCATGGCCCAGATGCCCAGCTCGTGGTCGGCGGCGATCGCCGCCGGGGTGAGACGCCGCAGGAAGCGCTGCATCAGCCGGGAGGCCAGCACCGCGCGCCCCCGGCGGTAGACGTGGAACCCCGCGACCACCGCGGCGGTGGCGTCGGTCCGATGCCGCGCCAGCCGCCGCCACGCCGCCCGGGCGGCGGCGTGCAGCATGGCGTCGTCGGCCAGGCCGATCTGCACCAGCGTGCTGACGGCCAGGAGGCGCAGGCGCTCCGCCTCCTCGTCCCGCGGGTCGGCGGCCGCCAGGGCGGCCACCGCCTCGGCCGCCAGCACCCGGTCGACGGCGAAGGGTTTGCCGGCGGAGACGGCGGTCAGGCCGCTGCGCTCCAGCAGCAGGGAGCCCAGCCGCCGGCTGGCGGCGCGGTGACCGGGGTCGAGCGCCAGGGCCCGCCGGGCCGCCGCCTCGGCCGCCGCCCGGTCGCCGACGGCGTCCAGCGCCTCGGCCGCCGCGGCGTGGGCATCGGCGCCGGCGCCCGGCCGCGCGGCGGCGCGGCGGCGGGCCGCGGCCCGGTCCAGATCCGTCCCCCGGGCGGCGCGCAGCACGTCCAGGTTGGCGGCGGCGGCGGGGTGACCGGGCACCGCCGTCAGCACCCGGCGGTAGCAGCGCTCCGCCTCCGCGGCGCGGTCCAGCCGCTTCATCTCGTTGCCCAGGTTGAATCCGGCGGCGACGTGCAGCGGGTCGAGCGCCAGGGCGCGGCGCAGGTGGTCGGCGGCGGCCGCGTGCCGTCCCGCGGCGCGCAGCGCACCGGCCAGGTTGCTGTGGGCGTCCGCCGACTCCGGCTCCAGCGCCGCCACGCGGGCGAACAGCCCGGCCGCCGCGTCCGGCCGCCCGGTCTGCGCCGACAGCAGGGCCAGGAGCTGGAGGGCCCGGCGGTTGTCGGGATCGGCGTCGAGCACCGCGCGGTACAGGGGCTCGGCCTCGCCGTGCCGGCCGGACCGGTGCAGGGAGAGGGCCGCGTCGAGGCGTTCGTCCATGGATCGGGAAGGCGGGCGGTTGCGGAGGCCCGCAGAGTACCGCCGCGCCGGCACTCCCGGCAACCACATCCCCGGCAACCACATCCCCGGCAACCATCGCCGTCCGCCGCCGTTTGCGGTAGGAAGGGATGGGCCCGCGACGAGGAGTTCCATGGACGATCCGGTGAAGGACAACCCCGACCGCCGCCGTTTCGAGCTGGAGATCGACGGGATGACCGTCTTCGCCAGCTACCGCCGCGACGGCGACGAACTGCACATCCCCTATGTGGAGGCGCCGCCGCCCCTGCGCGGCACCGGGGCCGCCGACCGGCTGATGCACGGGGTCATGCGCATCGCCCGCGCGGAGGGCCGCCGCGTCGTGCCCATCTGCGGCTATGCCGCGGCCTGGATGCGCCGGCACCGGGAATACCGGGACCTGCTGTAGCCCGGTCCCCCGGCCCGGTCTCCGGGGGAACGTCCGTGCCGCGACGCCTGCGGCGCAATCCCCATCGACAGCGGGGCGCCGCCGCGCTACATGGCGTTCATGACCGAATCGACCCTTGCCGCGCGGGCCGTTGCGCTCGACCTGCTGCGCGACGTGCTGCGCAAGTCCGTCCCGCTCGACGACGCGTTCGACGCGCACCCGGGACTGGCCGGGATGGAGGCGCGGGACCGCGGCTTCGTGCGGCTGCTGGTGGCGACCGTGCTGCGCCGGCTGGGTCAGATCGACGCCGCGGTCGAGGCGTCGCTGACGCGGCCCGGCGCGCCCAAGGCCACCGTGCTCGACCTGCTGCGGCTGGGGGCGGCGCAGCTCCTGTTCCTCGGCACCCCGGCCCACGCCGCGGTGGACACCGCCGTCACCCTGGCGGCGGAGCGCGGGGCGGCCCCCTACAAGGGCCTGGTCAACGCGGTCCTGCGCCGTCTGGCGCGCGAGGGGCAGGCCATCATCGCCGGCCAGGACGCCGGCCGCCTCAACACGCCGGACTGGCTGTGGCTGGCGTGGCGCCACGCCTACGGCACCGCGCGCACCCGCGCCATCGTCGAGGCGCACCTGCATGAGGCGCCCCTGGACATCACCGTGCGCGACGATCCCGCGGGCTGGGCGGAGCGGCTGGAGGCGGCGCTGCTGCCCACCGGCACGCTGCGCCGGCCGCCCGGCGGCGCCGTCGCCGACCTGCCGGGCTTCGCCGAGGGGGCGTGGTGGGTGCAGGACCTCGCCGCCTCGCTGCCGGCCAAGGTGATGGGCGATGTGGCGGGCCGGCGCGTCTACGACCTGTGCGCCGCCCCCGGCGGCAAGACCGCGCAGCTCTGCGCCCGCGGCGCCTCGGTGGTGGCGATCGACCGCTCGGCCCGCCGGCTGGAGCGGGTGGGGGAGAACCTGGCGCGCCTGCACCTGACGGCCGAGGTGGTGGCCGCCGACGCCGCCACCTGGATTCCGGACGAGGGGCCGGCCGACGCGGTGCTGCTGGACGCCCCCTGCACCGCCACCGGCGCCATCCGCCGCCACCCTGACGTGCAGCGCCTGAAGACCCCCGACGACGTGGCCAAGCTGGCCCGCGCCCAGGGCCGCCTGCTGGCCCGCGCGGTCGATCTGGTGAAGCCCGGCGGCCTGGTGGTCTACTGCACCTGTTCGCTCCAGCCGGAGGAGGGGGAGGCGCAGATCGACCGTCTGCTCGCCGCCGACGACCGGGTGGAGCGGATGCCCGTCACCGCGGACGAGCTGGACGGCCTGGCCGAGCCGATCAACGGGCGCGGCGAGATCCGTACCCTGCCGGGCATGCTGGCGGAGCGCGGCGGCATCGACGGGTTCTTTGTGGCGCGGCTGCGACGGCGGGCGTGATTCGCAAACCGCCGTCTTGCGGCGGTTGCATTGAATTTGATAGGAACCGACTCATGGCGTCGATCCGTCCTCCCACCATTCTCCGTCGCGGCCCGGCCGGCCCCGCCCGTTGCGGGGCGAGGTAGGCGCATGGCCGCAGGGCGCGACACCTTCGGCCGGTTCCGTGACGGCGTTGCCCAGATCGCCTACGGGAACCCTCTCTATCAGCTCATGCTCGGCGGGCGGGCGCCCACCGCCCTGTCGGTGGTGCCCTCCGACCCCTGGCCCGGCCGGCCGGAGGAGGGGACGGCCGTGCTGTCCGGCGTCTACCGCTTCGCCGGCCACGCGGTGACCCGCGATCCCGCGGCGGAGCCGGACTGGCGCCCCGCCGGGGCCGGCCCGCGCTGGATCGCCGGCATGCACGGGTTCGAGTGGCTGCGCGATCTGCGCGCCGTGGGCGGCGACGCGGCGCGGCGGCGGGCGCGGGCGCTGGTGACGTCGTGGCTGGACCACAACGGGTCGTGGAACGCCCGCACCTGGGCGCCGCAGGTGCTGGCCGCCCGCATCGCCAACTGGATCGGCCTGCACGATTTCTATTGCGCCAGCGCCGACGACGAGTTCCGCGCCCGCGTCTTCGACAGCCTGGCGCGCCAGACCCGCCACCTCGCCCGGGTGGTCCCCGGCCATCTGGAGGGGGCGGCGCTGCTGACCGCCATCAAGGGGCTGGCCTACGGCGGCCTGTGCCTGCCCGGCCACGAGAAGCTGGGCGGCGAGGCCCTGCGCCTGCTGGAGCGGGAACTGCCGCGCCAGATCCTGCCCGACGGCGGTCACGCCGAGCGCAGCCCGTCCCTGCAACTCCAGGTATTGCGGGATCTGGTGGACCTGCGGGGCGTGCTGCGCTCCGCCAGGGCGGAGATGCCGGACTCCCTTCAGCACGCCATCGACCGTATGACCCCGGCCCTGCGCTTCTTCCGCCACGGTGACGGCGGGCTGGCGCTGTTCAACGGCAGCCGGGAGGAGGAGCCGACGCTGGTCGACACGGTGCTGGCCCAGGCCGACGCCCGCGGCCGCCCGCTGAAGAGCGCGCCGCACACGGGGTTCGAGCGGCTGATCGCCGGCCGCACCCTGGTGCTGATGGACACCGGCGCGCCGGCTCCCGCCGGCCTGGACGACCGCGCCCACGCCGGCACCCTGTCGCTGGAGGTGTCGGTCGGCAAGGAGCGTCTGATCGTCAACTGCGGCTGCGACCCCGGGCTGTCCGGCCCCTGGCGGGCGGCGCTGGCCGCCACCGCCGCCCATTCCACCGTCACGCTGGCGGAAACCAACTCGGCCGAGGTGCTGGAGGACGGCGGACTCGGCCGCCGCCCCGGCCACGTCGGCTGCGAGCGGCAGGAGGCGGACGGGGCCGTGCTGGTGGTCGCCACCCACAACGGCTACGCCCGCGGCTTCGGCTACCTGCACCGCCGCCGCGTCTACCTGGCCGAGAACGGCGAGGACCTGCGCGGCGAGGACACGCTGGAGCCGGTGCTCGGCGCCAACCCGGCGCCGCAACCGTTCGTCGCGCGGTTCCATCTGCACCCGTCGGTCCGGGTGGAGCCGGTGCAGAACGGCACGGCCGTCCTCCTGAACCTGCCCAGCGGCACCGGCTGGCGGCTGCGCGTCACCGGCGGGCTGCTGGAAACGTCGGAGAGCATCTATCTCGGCACCGGGGACGAGCCGCTCCGTTCCACCCAGGTGACCATCACCGGCCACGCCGATGCGCGCGGCGCCTCGGTCAAATGGGCCTTGCGCCGCGAGCGCAAGGGGGGGTAAACCGCGGGCATCCGCGGGCACCCTCCGCATTCGGGCGGCGGGACGACCCGCCCGAGCCAGGAAGCCCGTCCCCATGAGCACCGCCGCCCCCGACGTCGTCCGCATCACCCGCGCCCTCGTTTCCGTTTCCGACAAGACCGGCCTGGTGTCGCTGGGCCGGGCGCTGGCGGCGCGCGGGGTGGAGATCCTGTCGACCGGCGGTTCGGCGCAGCGCCTGGCCGAGGCCGGCGTGCCGGTGAAGGAGGTGTCGGCCCACACCGGCTTCCCCGAGATCATGGACGGCCGCGTCAAGACGCTGCACCCGCGCATCCACGGCGGCATCCTGGCGCGCCGCGACGACCACGCCGAGGCGATGGCCGCCCACGACATCCCGGGCATCGACTTGGTGGTGGTGAACCTCTACCCGTTCGAGGCGACGGTGGCCAAGGGCGCCTCCTACGAGGATTGCGTGGAGAACATCGACATCGGCGGCCCGGCGATGATCCGCGCCGCTGCCAAGAACCACGACTTCGTCGCCGTCGTCACCGACCCCGCCGATTACGAAGCGGTGCTGGGCGAGCTGGAGCGCACCGACGGCGGCACCTCGCTGGCCCTGCGCCGCACGCTGGCACAGCGCGCCTACGCCCGCACCGCCGCCTACGACGCGGCCATCTCCACCTGGCTGGCCGGGGCGCTGGGCGAGACCTTCCCGCCGCGCCACACCGTGTCGGGCACCCTGGCGCAAACCCTGCGCTACGGCGAGAACCCGCACCAGCAGGCGGCCTTCTACGTCAGCGATACCTCCCGGCCGGGGGTGGCCACGGCCATCCAGCTTCAGGGCAAGGAGCTGTCCTACAACAACCTGAACGATACGGACGCCGCGTTCGAGCTGGTGGCCGAGTTCGAGCGCCCGGCCGTCGCCATCATCAAGCACGCCAACCCCTGCGGCGTGGCCGAGGGCGACAGCATGGTGGAGGCGTACCGCCGCGCCCTGATGTGCGATCCCGTCAGCGCCTTCGGCGGCATCATCGCGCTGAACCGCCCGCTCGACGCGGACACCGCGGCCGAGGTGGCCAAGCTGTTCGCCGAGGTGGTGATCGCGCCGGACGCCGACGACGCGGCGCGCGCCGTGCTCGCCGCCAAGAAGAACCTGCGCGTGCTGCTGACCCGCGACATGCCCGATCCGGCCGCGCCGGGCATGATGCTGAAGCAACTGTCCGGCGGCTTCCTGCTGCAGAACCGCGACGCCGGCCGCATCGCCGCCGCCGACCTGAAGGTGGTGACCCGGCGGGCGCCGAGCGAGCGGGAGCTGAGCGACCTGCTGTTCGCCTTCCGCGTGGCCAAGCACGTGAAGTCCAACGCCATCGTCTACGCGAAGGACGGCGCCACGGTGGGCATCGGCGCCGGCCAGATGAGCCGGGTGGACAGCGCCCGCATCGCCGCCATCAAGTCCGGCGAGGCCGCGGCGGCGGCCGGCCTGGCGGAGCCGCTGACCCGCGGTTCGGTCGTCGCGTCGGATGCCTTCTTCCCCTTCGCCGACGGCCTGCTCGCGGCGGCCGAGGCCGGTGTCACCGCGGTGATCCAGCCCGGCGGCTCGATCCGCGACAACGAGGTCATCGCCGCCGCCGACGAAAAGGGCCTGGCGATGGTGTTCACGGGGATGCGCCACTTCCGGCACTGAGGGCGGGGAGCCGCGGGTGGCGCCGGCATCGGCCGGCCCGCGGCGACTGCCGGGCGTACTCCGCGTCGGCGGTTCTCTTCAGGCAGCATTCGTGATTCAATGCGTCCCGGAGAGGGGAACCGGCCATGGCGACGGCGCAGCAACTACTCGGCCTCATTCGGAGCCACGCGCGGGGCGACGAGGAGCGTTTCCACGCGCTCACCCTCCAGCTTGCGGCGTCGGAGGACCGTAAGGGGCACAAGAAGCTCGCCGGGGAACTGCGGAACCTCGCTGAGGAAACCCTGGCGAAATCGCAGGCGACGATCGGACTCCGGACCCCTCCGACGAAACGGCCGACGCCGATCGTGGCGCCGCGAGGCGAACTGGCCGGCCTGATGTCGGCGGCGTACCCGAAGACCCGATTATCGCACATGATCCTGGATGCCGGTACCGCCGGCCAGTTGAAGCGGGTCGTCGAGGAGCACAGGCGCCGCTGGCAATTGCAGGAACACGGTCTGCACCCCCGTCACCGGCTGCTGCTGATCGGTCCGCCCGGGTCGGGAAAAACGATGACCGCGTCCGCACTTGCCGGAGAGTTGGGGCTCCCCCTCTTCACCGTTCTCCTGCACGGTGTCATCACCAGGTTCATGGGGGAATCGGCAGCGAAGTTGCGGTTGGTCTTCGACGCCATCGCCGACACGCGGGGTGTTTACCTGTTCGATGAACTCGACGCTCTGGCGGCCCAACGGGGAAACGAGAACGACGTCGGCGAAGCCAGACGCCTTCTGAATTCGTTCCTCCAGTTTCTCGACGAAGACCATGGCGAGTCCCTGATCGTCGCGACGACCAATCATCAAGGTCTTCTCGACAAAGCCATCTTCCGGCGATTTCATCTGCTGCTGGAATACCGCCTGCCCGACCGGGCGTTGATCGCCGATACGGTCAGGGCGCGACTGGCCAACTTCGATCTCAAAGGTTTGGACTGGACAGTCGTCAGCGAGGCAGGCGAGGGGCTGAGCACCGCCGAGATCATGCGGGCAGCGGAAGACGCGGCACGGGAAGCGGTTCTTGACGGACACACCACCCCTGATACACAACAGGTGGTGACGGCACTTCACAATCGGAAGTCCGCGCTCCGCTTTCTGTAGTTTTCGGTGTCATGCCACCGTCGAAGAACCTGCCTCACCTCCTGTTTCCGTTCGCCGGGGTTGCCGAACCCTTCAGACCGAAGGGTGGCGGCGACGGATCACGGCATCCGACGCCCGTTGCCGACCGGGAAAGCCATGCCCGCGAGCTCCTGGCTCAACTCGACGTCATCGTCAGGGAAGCCGAGCGCCAAGCTCGACGGGACGACCTGCCGGCCGCCGAGACCGGGGTATACATTTCCGTCAGGGGGCGTCCCGGTGAACCGCTCGCTCTCAAAAGACTGGAACGGCGAAGGGAGGGGATCGAACTGCTCGGCGCCTTCGATCGCCCGGATCATCAGGAGGCCACGGTGTTCATGCCGGTGGCCGCGCGTGGGTGCTTTCCGCGGATCGTCGAGGACTACCGGACCAGAAATTCACGTTACAAGGGCAAGGATACCGGGAAACCGGCGAACAGCGATCTGGTGGACGGAATCCGATCGTTTCATCTGGCCGATCTTCGCCACCTATGGGCGGACGACCAGGCACTGTTTCCGCAGTCGGGAACCACGTTCCGTTGGGAAACGTGGCTCAGGGTCGGCACCGTTGATCGTCTGCGCTCCGAGGCACAACGGCTCGGGCTCAAGCTCGGACCCGCGCCGCTGCATTTCCCGGAAACCGACGTCATCCTCGTCCATGCAACTCCCGAGCAAATGGCCGGGCTCATCCATCGAACGCTGTGCGTGGCCCGTCTCAAGCGTTCGTCGACGACCGCCGATTTCTTCGACGGCCTGCCACCCCGGGATCAGGCCGCTTTCGCGACCGAATTGGTGGACCGCCTCAGAACGGCACCGCGGACCCGAAACGGATCCGTGGTCTGCCTGCTGGATACCGGCGTCAACACCGGGCATCCGCTGTTGGCCGGGTCCATACACCCGGATGACTGCCACGTCGCCGATCCGGCCTGGGGATTGACCGATTCCTCGGGGCACGGGACAGAACTGGCCGGCATCGCCCTCTATGGCGATCTGACCCCCGTGCTCGATGGTGCCGGACCGATCGATCTGCCACACCGGCTCGAATCGGTGAAGGTGATCCCGCCCCGTGGCGAGAATGCCTATGATCAGCTCGGTTCCATCACCCGTATCGCGGTCGAATTCGCCGAGGTATCGGGGGCCGAATGCCGGCGTGTCTACTGTCTTGCCACGTCAACCGACGAAGACACGTCGCATGACGGCTTTCCGACGACATGGTCCTCGGAGATCGACCAACTCGCTGCCGGCATCGGAGTGCCCGGTGGAAACCGGCGCCTGTTCTGCGTTTCGGGCGGCAACGTCCGGAACGAGAGGATCACCGCGGCCGGCTACCCCGGGCTGAACGACGGGGCTGAGATCGAAAGTCCCGGACAAGCCTGGAACGCCATCACGGTGGGGGCTATGACCGACAAGCAGGTGTTGAGCGATCCTTCCCTGGCACGCTGGCGACCTCTTGCCGGACAGGGTGATCTTTGTCCGATGAGCCGGACGGGATGCTGGGGCGGGGGATGGCCGATCAAACCGGAACTGGTGCTGGAGGGCGGGAACCTGGCGGTTCATCCCTTCGACGGTGCCGGATACTCGGTGCCGGACCTGGCGCTCCTGACCACCGGCAAGGACCATCCCAATCCGTCCTTCACGACGACCCGCGCAACCAGCCCGGCGACCGCCGGCCTGGCTCGGCTGGCTGCTCTGGTCAGCGACGCCCGTCCCGATCTTTGGCCGGAGACGATCCGCGCGCTGCTCGTCGGCTCCGCGTCGTGGACGCCGGCCATGCTCGCCAACCTGCCGCCGGAGTCGCCGAGAAAGGCGGATTACGAGACGCTTCTGCGCCGCTACGGCTACGGTGTTCCCGATCTCGGCCGCGCCATGTGGAGCGCATCCAACTGCCTGTCGCTGATCGTTCAGGATCACCTTCAGCCATACCGATGGTCGGAGGAAAGCGGGAGACCGGTTATCAATGAGATGAAGCTGTTCCGGCTGCCCTGGCCCCGCGACGTTCTGAGCGGCCTTCAGACCGTGACGGTGACGATGCGGGTGACGCTGAGCTATTTCATCGAGCCGAACCCTTCGGAAACCGCCCGGGGGCGGAAGTTGCGGTATGCATCCCACGGCCTGCGATTCAAGATGATCGGTCCCGACGAGACGGTCGATCACTTCCGCCACCGGATCAACAAGGTGGCGGAAAAGGAGGCTGCCGGCGGTGCCGCATCGGGGTCCGACAGCCCGTCCTGGACCCTGGGATCCCACCGGCGTGACGTTGGTTCCCTTCACTCCGACATCTGGACCGGACCCGCATCGGATCTTGCACGCCGGAACGTGATTGCCGTTCACCCGGTGGGAGGATGGTGGAAGGAGCGGGCGCATCTGGATCGCTGGTCCGGCACCGCCCGCTTCTCCCTGGTGGTGACCATTGATACCGGCGACGTCGATGTCGACGTCTACACACCGGTGGCGACCGCCATCGCGGCCATGGTTACGGTGATGACCTGAAGACCGGCCCCGCCGCTGTCCTATTTCTTCGCCGCCTTGACCGGGTCTTTGACGGCGGGGATGGTCTCGAACTCGACGTTGTAGAGTTCGCCGTTCACCCGCTCGACCTTGCGGATGTAGATGTTCTGCACGATGTCGCGGGTCTCGGGGTCGATGGACACCGGGCCGCGCGGGCTCTCCCACGCCATGCCCTTCATGGCCTCGACCAGCGCCGGGCCGTCGGACGCGCCGCCGGTCGTCTTCAGCGCCTCGTAGATCAGGTGCATGCCGTCGTAGCCGCCGACCGCCATGAAGTTCGGCCGCATCCCCCGGTTGGCCGCCTTGAACGCCTCGACGAAGCTCTTGTTCCCGGGCGAATCGTGGGCGGCGGAATAGTGCTGCGAGGTCACCACGTCCAGGGCCACGTCGCCCATGTCGTTCAGCAGGTCGTCGTCGGTGACGTCGCCCGGCCCGATGAGCCGGATGCCCGACCGGGCGAGACCGCGTTCGGTGAACTGCTTCATGAACTGGGCGCCCACACCCGACGGCACGAACACGAACAGCGCGTCCGGACCGGCGTCGGCGACGCGCTGCAGGAAGGGGGAGAAATCGGGATTGCGCAACGGCACCCGCAGGTTGTCCACCGTGCCGCCGGCCGCGGTGAACTCGTCGGTGAATGCCTTCTCGGCGTCGATGCCGGGGCCATAGTCGCTGACCAGCGTCACCACCTTCTTCATGCCGTTCCCGGCCGCCCATTGCGCCATCGGCACGGTCGCCTGCGGCAGGGTGAAGCTGGTGCGCACGATGAAGGGTGACGCCTCGGTGATGGTGGCCGTGGCGGCGGCCATCACCACCTGCGGCACCTTGGCCTGCGTCGCGATGGGCGCGGCGGACAGGGCCAGCGGCGTCAGGCCGAAGCCGGCCAGCACCGCCACCCGGTCGTTGACCACCAGCTCCTGCGCCAGGCGCTTGGTCAGGTCGGCGGTGCCGGTGTCGTCGCGGACGATCAGCTCCACCGGCCGTCCGGCCACCTCGGCCCCGTGCTGCTGGATGTAGAGGCGGGCCGCCGCCTCGATCTGCCGGCCGGTCGAGGCGAACGGCCCCGACATGGGCAGGATCAGCCCGATCTTCACCGGGTCGGCCGCCGCGGCCGGCCCCGGTCCCCACGCGATCGTCGCGGTCATGGCCGCCGCCGCGGCCAGCAATGCTGCGCGCCTGTTGAGCATCTCTTCTCCTCGCCTCTTCTCGTTGCCGGCGGCCCGGTTAGCGGTCCGCCGTGTCGATGGTGATGCCGCCGCGCACCGCGCGGGACACGCACGTGCACATCCGCCGGTTCTCCGCCTTCTGCCGATCGCTGAAGAAGACGTCGCGGTGGTCGATCTCCCCCTCCGTCTCCAGGACGGTGACGGCGCACAGGCCGCACTCGCCGCGCCGGCAGTTGAAGATCATGTCGATCCCGGACTCCTCCAGCGCCTCCAGCAGGGTGCGGTTGCGCGGCACGGTGATCTCCCGGTTCAGGCGCGGGATGCGCACCGTAAAGGTCTCCGCCGGGTAGCGGCCGGTGTTGCCGAAGGTCTCGAAGCGCAGGCCCCCGGCCGGCCGGCCGGCGGCGGTCCACCGGCGCCGGGCCTCGTCGAGCAGCCCGATGGGGCCGCAGACATACATCTCGCCCCCCTCGGGCAGGGCGGCGATGGCGCCGTCGAGGTCGATGACGCGCCCGTCCGCCTCCGCGACGGTCTCCAGCCGATCGCCCAGGCGCTCCCGCAGCGTGTCGGCGAAGGCGAGGTCGGCGGCCGTGCGCGCGCCGTAGAGCAGGCGCAGATCGGCGCCGGCGTCGGCCAGGGCCAGCGCCATGCCGTAGATCGGGGTGATGCCGATGCCGCCGGCCACCAGCAGGTAGCCGGGCCGCCCGCGGCTGAGTTCGAAGAGATTGCGCGGCCCGGCGATGCGCAGCCGCGCCCCCGGCTCCAGCCCCCACAGATAGGCCGAGCCGCCGCGGCCGGGGTCCATGCGCTTGACGGCGATGCGGTAGACGTCGTCCGTGCACGGCCCCACCACCGAGTAGGAGCGCAGGTCCGGCCGTCCGTCGACCAGCACGCCGACGGTGATGTGGCATCCCGGCGCCGGCGGCACGAAGCCGCCCATAGGCACGATCTCGAACAGGCGGATGTCGGGCGTGAGGTCGGTGGTGGAGCGGAGCTGCGCGTCCTGCCAGTCCATCGCGAGGGCCATGTCGGTGACTCCGGTGTTCAGGCGCGTTTGCGCATGCGGATCAGCGGGGAGCCGGGGACCCGCTCCATCTGCTGCTGGTTCTGCAGGGCGATCTGCAGGTTGCGCCGGGCGATGCGGGAATGCTCGCGGGCGAGGCTCTCCGCCCGCGCGCCCTCGCCGGCCTCGATCGCCTCCAGGATGGCGCGGTGGTGCTCCTGGGCGATGACCAGGATCTCGCGCGACCGGGCCAGTTCGGACTGCACGAAGACGAAGGCGTTGGGCGAGGCGAAGGGAAGCTGCTGGATGCGGTCGATGGACCGCTTCAGCACCGGGCTGGCCGCCAGCTCCACCAGCAGGGTGTGGAAGCGCTCGTTCAGGCGGATGTAGTCGGAGAAGTCGTCGAGGGTCGGGTTGTTCCGGCGCACCAGCGCGTCGAGGCTGCCGACGCAGTCGCGGATGTCGGCCAGTTCCGCCCGGTCCGGCCGGCGCTCGGCGGCGCGGCGGGCGGCCATGCCCTCCAGGGTGCCGCGCACCTCGATGGCGTCGGCGATGTCCTGCTCGTCGAAGCGGCACACGGTGAAGCCGCCCGTCGACAGGCAGTCCACCAGGCCCTCCTCCTCCAGCCGCACCAGCGCCAGGCGGATGGGCGTGCGCGAGACGCCCAGGCGCTCGACGATGCCCAGCTCCGGCACCCGCTCGCCGGGCTTCAGCTCACCGCTGAGGATCAGCTCCCGCAGCTTGAGCAGCGCCTTGACCGTCTGCGCGTTGCGCGGCTTGTCGTCCGAACTACGTGCCGTCATGGGTCTGCCGTCACTCCGCCGCCAGGCGCGGCGAACCGCCGTGTTCCGCCGCGATCATCCGCTCGATCAGACGGCGCGCCCACAGGGCACCGGCGTCGATGTTCAGGTCGTAGAAGGGCTGGCGGGCGCGGCGGTCGATGGCGCGCTGCTGCGCCTCCAGCACCACGTAGTCCTGGTCGTAGACGCCCTTGCCGTCGTTGACGTGGCCCAGGTTGAGCGCCCGCGTCAGCTCCGCGTCGTCCTTGCGGAAGTTGCGCACGAAGTTCCAGAAGTAATGGCAGGTGGTGGCCGTCTCCGGCGCCAGCGCCGCCAGGAAATGGCCGTTGACGCCCCGGCTGCGGTCGCCCCGCCGCGCCCCGGTGCCGGCCATCGCCACGCCCACGTCGCCGGCGATGACGCACGGCGCCTCGAAGCGGATGATCTGCCAGCGGTCGACGGTGCCGGGCCGGCCCAGCATGCGCGCCCAGAAGGGCGGCGGGTGGATGCCCTCCATCCAGCGGGTCACGGTGACGGTGCGGTCGGTGTGGGTGACCTCGAACGGCACGCGGGTGATCGCCTCGTCGCCGATCGATCCGGCGTGCACGTAGGTCTCGTGCGTCAGGTCCATCAGGTTGTCGGCTACCAGGCGGTAGTCGCACTTCAGGCTGTAGAAGGTGCCGCCCTCGCCCACCCATTCGTCGTTGTCGTTCCAGTGGAAGTCGGGCACCCGGGCCGGATCGGCCTTCGCCGGGTCGCCCGGCCAGACCCAGATCAGCCGGTGCTTCTCCACCGCCGGATAGGCGCGCACGCAGGCGGAGGGGTTGATGGTCTCCTGCGCCGGCATGTGGGTGCAGCGTCCGCCGGCGTCGAACACCAGCCCGTGGTAGCCGCACACCACCTGATCGCCCTCCAGGCGCCCCATGGACAGCGGCAGCAGCCGGTGCCAGCACGCATCCTCCAGCGCCGCCACCGCGCCGTCGGTCCGGCGGTAGAGCACCATGTCGGTGTCGCAGATGGTGCGCGCCGTCAGCGCACGCCCCACCTCGTGGCCCCAGGCCGCGGGATACCAGGCGTTCAGCGGATAGGTGGGGGTCTGCACCATGGCTCGTCTCCTTGCCCTCTGACTGTCTCCAGCGGATGCAATCCGGGTTGCGAACAAACTAGCACGAACGGTTATTGGATACAATGATCGACAGGAATGACCGAAAGGGGGCGAGGGTGGGGGAAGGGAGCTTCATTTTGGATACAATGAGCGTCTCGGGCCCCCGCCCAACCCTCTCCCGCCGCGCGGGGGCGGCTTATGGCTTCGCGGCCTTGACCGGGTCTTTGACGGCGGGGATCGTGGCGAACTCGACGTTGTGGAGTTCGCCGTTCACCCGCTCGACCCTGCGGATGTAGATGTTCTGGACAATGTCGCGGGTCTCGGGATCGATGGAGACGGGGCCGCGCGGGCTGGTCCAGCTCATCCCCTTCATGGCCTCCACCAGGGCCGGACCGTCGGAGGCGCCGCCGGTCTTCTTCAGCGCCTCGTAGAGGAGGTGCATGCCGTCGTAGCCGCCGACCGCCATGAAGTTGGGCCGCGCGCCGCCGCCGGCCTTGCGGAAGGCGTCGACGAAAGCCTTGTTCCCGGGGGAGTCGTGGGCGGCGGAATAGTGGTGGGACGACACCACCCCCAGCGCCACGTCGCCCATGCCGTTCAGCAGGTCGTCGTCGGTCACGCTGCCCTCGGCCAGCACGGTCATGCCCGCTTGGGCCAGGCCACGCTCGGCGAACTGCTTCATGAACTGGGCGCCGACACCGGAGGGGACGAAAACGAACAGGGCGTCCGGCTTCAGGTCGGCCGCCTTTTGCAGGAAGGGGGCGAAGTCCGGGTTGCGCAGGGGCACGCGCAGCTCGCCCGCGACGGTGCCGCCGGCGGCGGTGAAGCGGCTCTTGAACGCCGCCTCCGTGTCGATGCCGGGGGCGTAGTCGGTGACCAGCGTCACCACGGAGCGGATGCCGTTCCCGGCCGCCCAGTCCGCCAGCGGCACGGTGGCCTGCGCAGCGGTGAAGCTGGTGCGCACGATGAACGGCGACTGCTCGGTGATGATGGAGGTGGCGGCGGACATGACGATCTGCGGCACCTGCCCCTGCGTGGCGATGGGGGCGGCGGCCAGCGCCAGCGGCGTCAGGCCGAAGCCGGCCAGCACGGCGACCCGGTCGCGCACCACCAGCTCCTGCGCCAGCCGCTTGGTGAGGTCGGCGGTGCCGGTGTCGTCGCGCACCACCAGCTCCACCGGCCGGCCGGCCACCTGCGACCCGTGCTGCTCCATGTAGAGGCGCACCGCCGTCTCGATCTGCCGGCCGGTCGAGGCGAAGGGGCCCGACAGGGGCAGGATCAGCCCGACCCTGACGGGGTCGGCCGCCGCGGCCGGCAACGGCCCCGCCATCGCCATGCCCGCCAGGACGGCGGCTGCGCCCACAACGACACTGCGCCGATCGACCATGCCTTTCCTCCCAATCATGTCCGGTTGCCGGCCCGGAGGGGCCGCGGTTCGGATTTGCGGGCGACGCCGAGGTGCAGCTCCAGCGTCGCGGCGTCGTCCTTCAGGGCGGCGCTGTCCGCGGCATGGACGATGGCGCCGCGGTCGAGGATCAGCGCGCGGTCGGTCATGCCCAGCACCTTGTGCGCGTGCTGCTCCACGACGATGCCGGCCATGCCCTCCTCGCGGAACAGGCGGGCGAGCACCCGCAGCAGCTCCTCCACGATGATCGGCGCCAGGCCCTCCGTCGGTTCGTCCAGCAGCAGGACCTTCGGGTTCAGCACCAGCGCCCGGGCGATGGCCAGCATCTGCTGCTCCCCGCCGGAGAGCTGGTTGCCGAGGTTGCCCCGCCGCTCCTGCAGGCGCGGGAACAGGGCGTAGACGCGCCGGACGTCCCACCGCCCGGGACGGGCGACGGCGGTCAGGTTCTCCTCCACCGTCAGGGACTTGAAGATGTTGCGCTCCTGCGGCACCCAGCCGATCCCGGCGGCGGCGCGCTTCTCCGGGGCCAGGCGCGTGACGTCGCGCCCGCCCAGCGTGATGCGGCCGGCGAACAGGCGGGTCACGCCGACGACGGTGTTGAGCAGCGTCGTCTTGCCGACGCCGTTGCGCCCCAGCACCGCCAGCGCCTCCCCCTCGCGCAGCGCCAGCGAGGCGCCGGAGAGGACGACGGCCTCGGCGTAGCCGGCGGTCACGCCCTCCAGGGTCAGCACGTCAGGCATCGGCCTCCTCCCCCAGATAGACGGCCCGCACCGCGGGATCGCGGGCGATCTCCTCCACCGTGCCGTCGCGGAACAGCGCCCCGTTGACCAGCACCGAGATGCGGTCGGCGAAGCTGAACACCAGGTCCATGTCGTGCTCGATCAGCAGCACCGCGACGTCGCGCGGCAGGGCGGCGACGGCGGCCAGGATCTCGTGCCGCTCCGCCTCCGGCACGCCGGCCGCCGGCTCGTCCAGCAGCAGGACGCGGGGCCGGCAGGCGAAGGCGATGGCGATCTCCAGCAGGCGCTGCTTGCCGTAGGGCAGCGTCGCCGTCCGCTCCTCCAGCGCGTCGCCGAGGCCGAACCGCTCGGCGATGGCGACGATCTCACCGATGACGGCGCCCTTGGTGCCCACCCGCCGCCACCAGTCGCGCCCCGTCCCCTGCCGCTCCGACACGGCCAGTCCGATCGTCTCCAGCGGCGTCAGATCGCGGAAGAGCTGGTTGATCTGGAAGGTGCGCGCCAGGCCGCGGCGCACCCGCCGGTGCGCGCTCTCCCCGGTGATGTCGGCCCCCTCCAGCAGGATGCGGCCGGCCGACGGGGTCAGCACCCCGGTCAGCAGGTTGACGAAGGTGGTCTTGCCCGCCCCGTTGGGGCCGATCAGCGCGTGGCGCGCCCCCGGCTCCAGCGTCAGCGAGACGTCGGCGGTGGCGACGAGGCCGCCGAAGTTCTTGTGCAGGCCGATGGTCCGGAGTGCGGGCGCCATCGCTCACGCCTCCCGCACGGGGCGGCCGAAGCGCCGGAGCAGGCCGGCGAAGGGCGCGGCCAGCGTCGCCACGACCCGTTCGCGCCCGACCAGCACCAGGACGACCAGGATCAGCCCGACCCAGAAGTACCAGTACTGCGGCGTCAGGTTGGCCAATTCGTCCTGCACCAGGCGGAACAGCACGGCGCCGATGATGCCGCCGTAGAGATAGCCGGTACCGCCGATGATGAGGACCAGCAGCACGTCGGCGGAACGGTGGAACTCCAGCACGTCCAGCGACACGAACTGCGTGGTCTGCGCCAGCAGCGCCCCGGCGACCCCGGCGTAGGCGGCGGCCAGCGTGTACACGGCGACCAGACGCCCGCCCACGGGAATGCCCACGGCCGCCGCCCGCAGCGGGTTGTCGCGGATCGCGCACAGCGACAGCCCGAAGGGGGAATGGACGATGCGCCGCGCCAGCAGGAACAGCACGAACAGGACGGCCAGGCTGTAGCCGTAGGCGGTCTGCCCCCACAGGTCGAACTCGAAGGTGCCCAGCACCGGGCCCATCACGATCCCTTGCAGACCGTCGGCGCCGCCGGTCAGCCAGGCCATGCGGTTGGCGATCTCCCCCAGCACCAGGGCCACGCCGATGGTCACCATGATGCGCGTCAGGTCGCTGCCGCGCAGCACCAGGAAGCTGGTGGCGAAGCCCACCAGCGCCGCCGCGCCGGCGGCGGCGAACAGGCCGACCACCGGTTCCGCCACGCCGTGCCGGGCGAGCAGGCCGGCGGTGTAGGCGCCCAGCCCGAAGAAGGCGGCGTGCCCCAGCGACACGATGCCGGAATAGCCCAGCAGCAGGTCCAGCGACAGGGCGAACAGCGCGAGGATGGCGATCTCGTTGAGAATGAGGTAGCGGCCGGGCAGCAGGAACAGGGCGGCCAGGGCCAGCGCCCAGAAGGCGACCTCCGGCAGGCGCCAGCGGCCGCGGCGGGCGAGCGCGGCGGTCACGCGGGTTGCCGGGGGATGGGGGATCGTCATGGCAGGGACGCTCCGTCTTGCGCTCATCGGGCCCGGGCGAACAGCCCGTGGGGGCGCAGCACCAGGACGACGATCATCAGGGTGTAGATCACGAAGGCACCGAACTCCGGCACGTAGTACTTGCCGGCGACGTCGGCGATGCCCAGAAGCAGGGCCGCCAGGAACGGCCCGGTGATGGTGGCGGTGCCGCCGACCGTGACGACGATCAGGAAGTAGATCATGAACTTCAGCGGGAAGGTGGGGTCCAGGCCGAGGATCTCGGTGCCCAGCGCCCCGCCCAGGCCGGCCAGCCCCGACCCGGCGGCGAAGGTGGCCGCGAAGATCAGGTTGACGTTGATGCCCAGCCCCCGCGCCACCCGCTGGTCGTCCACCGCGGCGCGCAGCCGGCTGCCGAAGCGGGTGCGCGTCAGGATGAGCTGGAGCACGACCACGACCACGCCGCACACGGCGATGATGAAGGAGCGGTAGAGCCCGACCGCGACGCCGAACACGTCGACCCGGCCCTGCAGCCACGCCGGCAGCGTGATGAGCTGCTGCGACGAGCCCATGGCATAGTCCACCGCGGCGATGGCCATGAAGACCAGGCCGATGGAGAACAGCACCTGGTCGAGGTGGCTGCGTCCGTAGAAGCGGACGTAGAGCGTGCGCTCCAGCAGCAGCCCGACCGCGGCGGTGATGAGGAAGGCCAGCGGCAGGGCGGCGAGGAACGGCACGCCGTAGCGGTTCATCGCCACCACGGTCACATAGCCGCCGGCCATGGCGAAGGCGCCGTGCGCGAGGTTGATGAAGTTCATCAGCCCCAGCGTCACCGACAGACCGGCCGACAGGATGAACAGCACCATGCCGTAGGCGATGCCGTCGAACAGCAGGGTCAGCATGCGCGGCTCCCCTCCGGTTCCCGGCGCAGCCAGGCCAGCAGGGCCTCCGTCACCGCCTCGGGTCGTTCGACCGTGGCCATGTGGCCGCACTCCTCGATCACGGTCAGGGTGGCGCCGGGGATGGCGGCGGCGATCGGCTCGTGCTGGGCCACCGGGCTCCAGCCGTCCTGCCGGCCGACGATCACGGCGGTCGGGCAGCGGATGGCGGCGAGCTGGCCGGACGCGTCCGGCCGGTCCAGCAGGGCGCGCTGCTGCCCCTCGAAGATCGCCGGCGTGGCGCGGCACACCATGGCGGTCAGCGGTTCCATCAGCGCGCGGTCGGCGACGCGGTCAGGGTGCACCATCGGCGGCAGCCAGCGCGCCGCCAGCGCCGCCATACCCGCGCTCCGCGCCAGGTCGATCAGCGCCTGCCGGCTCGTCTCCTCGCCCGGCTTGCGGGGATGCACGCCGGTGTCGAGCAGCGCCAGGCGCTCCACCCGCTCCGGCGCCTGCCGGACGACCTCCAGCGCCACCCGGCCGCCCATGGAGTGCCCGGCCAGCGCGAAGCGGCCGGGCACGGCGTCCAGCACGGAGCGCGCCATGGCGGCGATGGAATCGAAGCCGTAGAAGCCGGGGATCACCACCCCGGCGTCCCGCTCCAGCGCCCGGGCCTGGTGCGCCCACACGCCGGCGTCGCAGAGCAGCCCCGGCAGCAGGACCACCACGGGCCGGCCGCTCATGGCCCGCCCGGATCGCATGCCGCGGGCGCCGTTGGATACAATGGCGCGACCATCATCGCTCAACCCCATCCCGAGTAAGGATTTTGTTTGTTGTCAAACAATATAATTCGTTTAGCGGACAGATGCTATCCAATCGCCGCCCGCCGCTATTCGGAATCCGATCGGCTTGACCGGCGTCATGGATACAATGCGTCGGGCGGGCTCGATCCCCGGCCGCCCGCCGCCGTGTTCGCCCGGTCACGCCGTCCGGCGATGCAACCTCCGATGGCCCGCGGGCGTTGACCCGGGGATGGCCGGTCCGATAGGTCAATCGGTCCGGGGAACGGGGAGGGGACGGCATGCGGGAGCGGGGCGACGGAGCCGACGATGGTGCGGGGATCGCGCTGGACGTGCTGCTGGACGCGGTGGAGGCCGTGCCGGCCGGCGAGATGGCGTGGGACCTCGACCTGCTGCGCACCGCCCTGCGCATCGCCCGCGCCACCGAGGCGCCGGAGGACCTGCGGCGGGCGGGGCTCGCCTATGGGGCGCTGGGCGGCGACAGCCGCGCCCGGCTGGCCGGGCGGATCGCCGAGGCCACCCGCCGCGGGCGGCGCGTCGCCGGGCGGCCGTCCCCGGCCGAGTCGCGGGCCGAGCCGCGCAGCGGGCTGGCGGGGCTGGTCGCCGGGCTGATCCGGCGCCGGGATGCCGAGCGCGGCGCCGCCACGGCCAGGGCGCGCCTCCTGCGCGACATGCCCGGAGGGACGTAGCGGCTACAGCCCGGTCTGCACCCTGGCGGCGTCCGCCGTGGCGGCGGCGGCCGGGTCGATCAGCGGCTCCAGGGCCGGGGCGAGGCTCTTGAGGAGCTGGGCCGGCAGGGCGCTGGTGAAGCGGTAGTCGTTGGCTTCGGGGCCGGAGACGAAGGCGGTCATCGTCCCGAAGAAGCGGTCGCCGATGTAGAAGGCGAAGGTGGCGGTGCGGTTGACGGCGCGGGACTCGATCAACTGGCCGCCGGGGCCGTAGCGGTCCAGGCGGTGGTCGCCGGTGCCGGTCTTGCCGCCGATGGGGATGGGCTGGCCGGAGCCGTCCCGGAACGCCCCCCACACGCGCTTGGCGGTGCCGTTCATGGCCACATCCATCAGCGCCTTGCGCAGGGTGTGGCTGACCTCGGCCTTCATCACCCGCTGGCCGGCCAGGGGGCCCAGGCCGACCACCGCCTCATAGGGCGTGCCGGCGGCGAAGTGCAGCTTGCGCACCCGCACGATGGGCTGGCGGATGCCGTCGTTGAGGATGATCCCCATCAGTTCCGCCAGCGCCGCCGGTCGGTCGGCGGAGCTGCCGATCGCGGTGGCCAGCGACGGCACCAGCCGCTCGAACGGATAGCCGAGGCGCCGCCACGAGGCGGTGATGCGCTGGAACGCCTCCTCCTCCAGGCCGATGCGGATGCGGGTGTTCTGGGCCTGCATGCCCTTCCTGAACAGCCAGCGGTAGCTTTCCTGCCGCTCCGCGGCGCTGGCCTCCAGCACGGCGGCGCGGGTGGCGTCGGGGTTGGTGTGCAGGTGGGCCACCAGCCACAGCTCCAGCGGATGGACGCGGGCCAGGTAGCCCAGGTCGTTCAGCGGGAACTTGCCGGGGGCGTACTTGGTGAACAGCTTCTCCACCTCGCGGTCGTCGAGCCGGGCGTCGGGCAGCCGGGTGCGCAGGAAGGCGGCGAACGCCTCGATGCCCGCGTCGGGGCGCACCGTGCGGAACACCACCGCCAGCCGGTAGGGGGCCGGGCGCGACCGGCTGGCCAGCAGGGTCAGCATCTCGTCCGGCGACCGCTTGCGGTACAGGGTGTAGAAGCGGTTCAGGAACTCCGACCCTTCCTTGTCGGCGAAGCGGGCCAGATAGGCCTGGCGGGCGGGATGGTCTGGGTTGTGCAGGATGTCGGAGGTGTCCTCGCCGCCCTCGGCCATGTGGAACTGCACGATGTCGCGCATCATGCGGATGAACGGCAGGTTGACGGAATGGCGCATCGACTCGGTGACGGTGAGGACGCTGCCGTTGTGCTTGCCGTCGAAGTTGACGAAGCGGTGCTGCCCGCCGCCGGTGAAGAACGCCTCCGCCGGGCTGGCGGAGTAGCGCCGCTCCATCGCCGCGTCGAGCAGGGCGGGCAGGCTGCGGTCCCGCGCCGTGCGCAGCCACGCGGCCGTCCAGCGGGTCAGGTTGTCGGACGCCTCCTCCTCCATGTCCACCAGGAAGTCCCCGGGCAGATGGGCGTAGCGGGTGTGCAGTTCGGCGATGATCTCCAGGTAGGACACCAGCGTGCGCAGCTTGGCGGTTGAGCCCAGGTCGAGCTTGGCGCCCTCGTTGATGTCGAGCGGCTGGTCCAGGTTGTCGGCCTGGATGCGCAGATAGTTGGCGTCGGTGCCGCGTTCGTAGAGGGTGAAGCTGTAGATCACCTTGGACAGGTCGTTACCGCGGGTGTCGAGCAGCCGCTCGCCGGTCAGCCCCATGGCCCGGGCGTAGTCCGGGTCGCCGAGGCGGCCCAGCGCCTCGACCACCCGCTGCTGGGTCGGCCCGTCCAGCGTCGCCTCCACCGTCAGGTCGGTGCGGTCGAGCTGGTAGAGACTGGAGATGCCCAGCATGGACAGCAGCCGGGCGCGGATGGCGTTGGGCGCCTTTTGCTCCACGAACGAGGCGATCTGCGGCTGCGGCGGCTCCCGCCGGAAGGTCAGCCGCGACGCCAGCGCCGCGTCGCGCAGGGCCGGGTCGATCACCCCCACCTCGGCCATCAGCCGCAAATGGCTGTCGGCCAGACGCTCCAGGGCGTCCCGGTCGGCGATCAGGTAATGGGACGGACGGCGCTGCGCCAGGATCAGCGCCAGAACCTGCTTGTAGGCGGCGGCCCTGGCGCGCAGGGCCGGCTCGTCCGCCGCCGGCTCCGACAGCAGGCGCACGGCCACCGGCAGATCGGTGCCGAACCACGCCCATAGCCCGTCGCCCAGGCCGTTGACCTCCCCGAAGCCGGGGCGGGCGGTGAGCGGCGTGGAGTTCAGGTAGTCGACGACGATCTCCTGCCGGGCGCGCGTGGTGTCCTCGCCGTCCAGATAGGCGCGCACGCTCGCCGCCGCCATCTGGCGCAGCTTCTCCGTCGGGCCGTCGGTGCGGCCGTCCGGGGAATGGCGGTACTTCTCGATCTGGGTGGCCAGCGTCGAACCGCCGGCCACGCGGGTGCCGGGGTGGACGTACTTCATGGGCAGGGTCACCAGCGCCCCGGCGAACCGGTCCCACTCCACCGCCGGATTGCGCCGGGGCTGCGCGGTGTCCAGCAGTTCCCGGTTCTCGATGAACAGCAGCGTGTCGACCACCAGGGGCGGCACGTCCTCGAACCGGTTGAACACCCGTTCGGGGTAGCGGGCGGAGAACAGCGTGGAGCCGTTGCGATCCAGCAGGGTGAGGCCGGTGCGCGTCTTTTCCCGATAGACGGCGGAGCCGGTCACCTCCATGAAGCGGTTGAGGCCCGGCGACGCCACCGCCTGCATCTCCACCGTGTAGATGTCGTCGGTCAGCGCCTTCAGGTAGGACGGCAGGCCGATGTAGCCCTGGCGCTCGTTGTGGGGCCCCTGCGTCGGGAACCGCGCCTCCGGGTTGGCTCCTTCGTTCAGGGAATAGGTGAGACTGCCGGCGTACAGGGAGAGCAGGCGCGCCTGCAATCTGGACGTGCGCACCTCCTCCATGGCGGCGTAACCCAGGCCCGCCAATCCGGCCACGACGCTGACGCCGATCACCGCGCGCCGCCACATCGACCCTGCCATGGCGAGTCCGTCCCCATTCCAATATAGTTAAAATGCCCACCGAAACTTCTGGTGTTCACGGGGCAGGCTCAGGGAACGCTACGTCTCTAATGGTTAATGAGGTGTATAACCGGACACCACTTTCGTCGGAAAAGCCGCCGCGAAAAGGCGCTAATCAACAATAAGGGGGAGGCGTTGCGTGCCGGCAACGGTGTCGTCCCATGGTTGTGATGGCGGACGGCGCTTTCAGGATGAAGCGCCGATATTTTGTCAAGTTTACGCGACTTTATAGATAAATACTTATTCGTTGCTCTTTCCCGACTCCGGTCATGCCGAGACCGCCGGGATGCCTTGCTTCTGCGGCAGCGGCCGGTTTTCGACTCCGGAGAGCACTTGTTAAGTATTTGTTGCCATGATTGTTTGATCGGGGCCATCGGGCGGCCAAGCGGGGGAGTGACGGCCGTGTCTCTGCAAAAACGCGTTCTGCTGGCGATGGCGGCGCTGATCACCGTGATGGTGGCGGTGAACATCGTCGTCCTGCGCGAAACGGTGCTGCCCGGCTACCGCCACCTGGAGTTGGATGAGGCAGAGCGGGCCGCGCGGCGCGTTGCCGACGCGCTGCGCGGAGATGTCGTTGCGCTGACCCGCACAACCAATGATTATGCGCGTTGGGACGAAACCTACCGGTTCATCGTCGAGTTCAGCGAATCCTACGCCAACGATCTCAACCCGCTGACCCTGAGCAATCTGGACATCGACGCGGTCTATTTCCTGGACACCGAAGGGCGCCCGGTCTGGGGACGGGCCATCGACCCCGAAACCATGGAGGAGCGGCCCATGCCGCGCCTCGACCACACCGGCGGGCCGGGCATCCCGGCCGGCACCGAAGGTGTGGTCGTGACCGACGCCGGACCCATGCTGTTCAGCGCCCGCCCGATCCTTACGTCGGAGGGCGGGGGACCGGCGCGGGGCACCCTGATCTTCGCCCGGTCCCCGGGCCCGGACCGGGTCGAGGCGTTGCGCGACCGCCTGGGCCCCGGCGTGGACGTCCGTCCGGCCGACGCTTCGGCTGCGGACGGCCTGCGGATCGGCGAGACGTCCATCGTGGCGACGCAGGTCATTCCCGACCTGCACGGAAAGCCGGCCCTGATCGCCGAAGCGACGCTGGAGCGCCGCATTTCCGCGCTGGGGGAGCGCGCGGCCTGGTTCGGCGTGCTGTCGCTGATCGCGGTCGGGGCGGCCGACATCATCCTGATGTGGATCCTGCTCCGCCACCTCGTGCTGCGCCCCATCGGCCGCCTGACCGGGAGCGTGCTGTCCGTGTCCTCGTCGGCCGACCTGTCGCGCCGGGTGGCGGCGGGCGGCGGCGGTGAACTGGCGCTTCTGGCGACCGAGTTCAACCGGATGATGGACCGTCTGGAAACCATGATGGCCACCGCCGAGGCGGCGCGCGACGACGCGGTGCGCGCCAGCCGTGCCAAGTCCGACTTCCTGGCCACCATGAGCCATGAGCTGCGCACGCCCCTCAACTCCATCATCGGCTTCTCGCAGATGATCCGCGATGCCGAGCTGGCGCCGCTGGACAGCCGCTACCGCGACTTCGCGTCGGATGTGAACGATGCGGGCCGCCATCTCCTGCGGGTGATCAACGACGTGCTGGACATGGCCCGGGCGGAGGCCGACCGGATCGAACTGCGCGAGGCCACGGTGGACGTGGGGGCGGCCGTGGTGTCCTGCCTGCGCATCCTGCTGCCGGCCGCCCGCCAGGCCGAGGTCACGCTGCGCTCGGATCTGCCCGGCGATCTGCCCTGCGTGCGCGCCGACGATGTGCGGCTGCGCCAGATCCTGATGAATCTGGTGGCCAACGCCGTGAAGTTCACACCGGCCGGCGGCCGGGTGGTGGTGCGGGCCGGCTGCGACGAGCGCGGCGCCGTGCGGGTGGAGGTGGAGGATTCCGGCATCGGCATCGCGGCGGACGACATTCCCAAAGCGCTGGAACCGTTCGGCCAGATCGACAGCGCCCGCTGGCGCCTGCACCAGGGCACCGGTCTCGGCCTGCCGCTGGCCAAACGCCTGATCGAAGCCCATGGCGGCCGGCTGGACATCGAAAGCCAGCCCGGCGTCGGCACCCGCATCACCGTCACCCTGCCGCCCGAACGCACCCTGTACACGTCGGGCGCCTGCGCCGCCGGGGGATGATGCGGCCGCAAAACGATTGGTTCCATTGGTTTCCGGCGGTGAAACCCGACCGTTACCACCAAGGCCGACACCGAAGCCGCGAAGGTGGCGGCCCGCGCCGCGGCCGCGCCGAGAACGAGGCCTGGCGGGCGGCTGGATGCGGACCCCGGTTGAGATCCTGTTGACAGCGTGAGGCGGTGCGCCCAGGTTACATGAAACCGGGTTGGAGGTTGTCATGGGTGCGGTTCGGAAGCCGTCGCGGGAGAAGGTCAGGGCGCATCGCGCACGGCTCCGGGCGCAGGGGTTGCGTCCGGTGCAGTTTTGGGTTCCCGACGTCCGCAGTCCGGAGTTCGCGGCCGAGGCCCGGCGGCAGTCTCTGGCCGTCGCCAACAGCCCGCAGGAGGCAGACGACCAAGCGTTCCTTGACAGCGTAGGGTGGGGTTCCCTGGGCGACGAGGAATGAGGCGGGGGGAAATCTGGACCCTTGCCGGGGGACCGGACTACGCCGGCAAACCCCGCCCCGTCGTCATCCTTCAGGACGACCGTTTCGAGGACACGGCATCCGTCACCATCTGCCCGCTGACGACGAACGAGACGCCCACCCCCCTGTTCCGGCGCGAGGTCGAGCCGTCCGAGGGGAACGGCCTTGCCCGGCCGTCCCGGCTCATGGCCGACAAGCTGACGACGGTTCCGCGATCGAAACTCGGGCGGCGGATCGGCCGCCTTGAGGCCGAGCATGTGGCGTGGATCGGGCAGGCGATCCTTGTTTTTCTCGGCTTCGCGGGGGGGCGATCCGACGACCCGGCCGAGGGCACGGGCACCGCATAGACGCCGGATCGACCGTCCGGACGTCCGAACGGTCGTGACGCGCGGTCAGCCCGCCAGCATCCGGGCAATGGTCGGGGCGAGGTCGCCCAGCGCCACCTCGACCTGTTCGCCGCGGGTCAGGTGCTTGACGGTGGCGGTGCCGCGGGCGCGCTCCTCGCTGCCCATCAGGACGACGACGGGGATGCCGGTCTTGTCGGCATACTTCATCTGCCTGGCGAGCTTGCCGCCCTCGAGCTGGATCTCGGTGTTGAGACCGGCCGCGCGCAGATCCGCCGCCAGACGGAAATAGTCGGCCCGCAGGTCCGGGTCCATCTGGGTGACCAGAACCTGCGCGGTGGCCGTGTCCTCCCGGATCAACCCGGCTTCCATGAGCTGCCAGAACAGCCGGGTGGCGCCGATGGAGATGCCGACGCCCGGCAGGGTCGATTTGGTGTAGTGGCTGGCCAGGTTGTCGTAGCGCCCGCCCGAACAGACCGAGCCGATGCCCTTGTGGTCGTTGAGGAACGTCTCATAGACGGTGCCGGTGTAGTAGTCCAGGCCGCGGGCGATGGCGAGGTTGATGCGCACCGCGCCGTCGGGCACCTGGAAATCCTTCAGCCCGCAGACGACGGTCGCCAGCTCCTCCACCCCTTGCGCGAAGGTGGGGTTGTCGATCCCCATGGCGCGGAGCGCCGCCAGGGTGTCGTCGTTGGACATCTCCTCGGCGATCAGGTTCAGGATGCGGTCGGCGACGGCGGCGGGCACCGCGAGGGTGTCGCCCGTCAGGGCGTCGCGCACCTTGTCGCGGCCGATCTTGTCCAGCTTGTCGATCTCGCGCAGGACCAGGACGCACCGCTCCGCCCCGGCGATCCCCAGCCCGTCCAGCAGGCCCAGCAGGACCTTGCGGTTGTTGACGTTGATGGTGAAGCCGCCGACGTCCAGTTCCCGGAACACGTGGTAGATGACGGCCGGGATCTCCGCGTCGTAGTGCAGCGACAGGCTGTCCTTGCCGATCACGTCAATGTCGCACTGGTAGAACTCGCGGAAACGGCCGCGCTGGGCGCGCTCGCCGCGGTAGACGCGCTGGATCTGGTAGCGGCGGAAGGGGAAGGCCAGGTCGCGCTCGTGCTCCGCCACATAGCGGGCGAGCGGCACGGTCAGGTCGAAGCGCAGCGCCAGTTCCGGCTTGTGCCCCTGCTGGATGGCGCCGGTGGACTGGACGAAATAGACCTGCTTCTCCGTCTCGCCGCCGGACTTGGTCAGCAGCGTCTCCACCGTCTCGAACACCGGAGTTTCCACGGGGACGAAGCCGAAGCGCTCGTAACCGCGGCGGATCGTGTCCAGCATGCGCTGGAAGGCGACCTGCCGGCGGGGCAGCAGTTCCATCGTTCCGGGCGGGGTGCGGGGCGTGATCAGGCTCATGGCGGTCCGGCGTTCGGCTCTTGCGGGTGGGTCGGAAGGACGGGAGGCCACTTCTAGCCCCTTTCGCCGCCCCCGTCACGCCGGTTAAAACGACCCGTCCCGTTCCCCCAGCCGCCGAGTGCCCGCCCATGCCCGCCGAACGCCTGATCCTGCGCCGTCCCGACGACTGGCACATCCACCTGCGCGACGACGCCATGATGAAGGCGGTGCTGCCCTTCACGGCGCGGCAGTTCGCCCGCGCCATCGTCATGCCCAACCTGAAGCCGCCGGTGGTCACCGCCGCCGCCGCCGCCGCCTACCGCGCGCGCATCCTGGACGCCGTGCCCGCCGGCACCGGCTTCACGCCGCTGATGACCGCCTACCTGACCGACACCACCGACCCCGACGACCTGGAACAGGGGGCCCGCGACGGTGTGTTCACGGCGGCCAAGCTCTATCCCGCCAACGCCACCACCAACAGCGCCCACGGGGTGAGCGACGTGCGCCGCATCGACGCGGTGCTGGAGCGCATGGAGGCCATCGGCCTGCCGCTGCTGGTGCACGGCGAGGTGACCGACCGCCACGTCGACATCTTCGACCGCGAGGCGGTGTTCCTGGAGCAGGTGCTGGCACCGCTGCTGGACCGTTTCCCCCGCCTGAAGGTGGTGCTGGAGCACGTGACGACCCGCGACGCGGTGGAGTTCGTGCGCGCCGGCGCCGCCTCGGGCCGGCTGGGGGCGACGATCACCGCGCACCACCTGCTGATCAACCGCAGCGACATCTTCGCCGGCGGCATCCGCCCGCACCTCTACTGCCTGCCCATCGCCAAGCGCGAGGTGCACCGGCAGGCCCTGGTGGAGGCGGCGATCTCCGGCGAGGGTCCGTTCTTCCTGGGCACCGACACCGCCCCCCACACGGTGGCCGCCAAGGAATCGGCGTGCGGGTGCGCCGGTTGCTTCACCGCCGCCACGGCGCTGGAACTCTACGCCCTGGCCTTCGACGAGGCCGGCGCGCTCGACCGGCTGGAGGCGTTCGCCAGCCTCAACGGCCCGCGCTTCTACGGCCTGCCTCCCAACGAGGAGCGGGTGGTGCTGGAGCGCGCACCCTGCACCGTCCCCGACGTGGTCCTGCTGGCCGACGGCGACGGCGTGCTGCCGTTCCGCAGCGGCGAGACGCTCGGCTGGCGCTATGGCGGTGCGGTGTAATCCTCTCGGCATCACCCGCTCACCAAAGACGAGTCCGAACGGAGGGCTGCACCATACCGGTGCGCCCTCCGTTTCTACCCAAATCTCCTGTCCATGGGAAGATATCGGGACAACAGACCTGCAAGAGGTAACCGTATTCTCTTGGAGTGTTCGGGAGGATGATGGATTGCCGCCGCGGCGTAATACAGCGGGTGGTGACCATAGTCTCAATCGATACTGGTAGAGTTCACAGCTTATTGAAGCGTCTCCTGGTCCCGATCTCCGGGCACAGCCGCCGGTTCGCGTGCGGCGAGCCTCCGATGACGGACAAGGGGATCAACGGTGCAAGACGTACTTATCGCGGCCGCCGGCCTTCGCGATCTCGCCGACCTGCTGGAGCGCCGCTCCGGTGACATCCGCGTCATCCTCGTTCCCGACGGGACCGATGCCCATCCGGTCCTGGCGGAGGTGCTGGCGCAGCGGCCGCCCGCCATCCATCTGCTGGCCCACGGTGCGCCCGGCGCGCTGCACCTGGGCGCCCTCCCGATCACCGCGGACAGCCTGTCCGACCGCTGCTGGCCCGAGGCGCCGGCCACCGACATCCTGATCCACGCCTGCAACACCGGCGCCGGCCCCGCGGGGCGCTTTTTCGTCGAGCGTCTGGCCGCCGCCACCGGCGCGCGGGTCGCCGCCGCCTCCCACCCCGTGGGCGACGCGGCGCAGGGCGGGAGCTGGGAGCTGGACGTGGCGAGCGCTCCGGTGCGCGCCGCCGCTCCCTTCGCCGGGCATGAATCCTGGCCCCACCTGCTGGCCGTCACCGGTACGCCGACCGCCGGCGCCGACACCCTGTCGGGCGACGATGCGGCCGACATCATCAGCGGCCTGGACGGCGACGACGTGATCTACGGCGGCGGCGGCAACGACTTTCTCTACGGCAACGCGGGCAACGACACGCTCTACGGCGGGGCCGGCCGCGACACGCTGGACGGCGGGCCGGGTGCCGACCACCTGGACGGCGGCAGCGGCTTCGATGCCGTGTCCTACGAGCGCGTCATCGGCGGCATCCGCGTCGACCTGACCAATCCCGCCAACAGCACCGGCGAGGCGGCGGGCGACACCTACGCCAACATCGAGCTGTTCATCCTGGGCGACGGCAACGACACCTTCATCGGCAGCGACGGCAACGACCAGGTGTGGGCGCACGCCGGCAACGACGTGCTGTACGGCGGGTTGGGCAACGACTCCCTGGAGGCCGGCGGCGGCAACGACACGCTCTACGGCGGGGCGGGCAACGACTATCTCGCCGGGCGCGCCGACAACGACGTCCTCTACGGCGGGGAAGGCGACGATCTGCTGGAAGGCGACGGCGGCGCCGATGTGCTGTACGGCGGTGCCGGCAACGACTCCCTGGCCGGTGACCAGGGCGCCGACACGCTGTACGGCGGCGCCGGCGACGACGTGTTCTACAACGCCTACGGCTTCGACCGCGACGCCAACGGCAACCTTCTGGGCTTCAACACCATCCGCGACCGCGCGGCCGGCCAGGCCGACCGGATGTTCGGCGAGGACGGCAACGACCGCTTCGTGGTGGTCGACGCCGACGACGTGAACGGGTCCATGCTGTTCGACGGCGGTTCCGGCACCGATTCCATCGAGGTGCAGACCGCCGAAGCCGTCAACTTCTACGGCATGACCCTGGTGTCGGTGGAGCGGCTGGAACTGACCGGCGGCGTCGCCCACGACGTGAAGCTCAGCGCCGCCCAGATCAACGGCCTGCAGACCATCACCGGCGGCGCCGGCGACGTGCTGCGCATCGTCGGCACCGCCGAGGAGGTCGGCGACCTCACCGGCAAGGTGGCCGACGGCATCACCGTGCTGTTCACCACCGACGCCGGCGGTGCGGCCGGGTCGATCTTTACCGCGGCCCAGTCGGACGCCGACCTGCGCAGCGTCGACCTGACCGGCGTGACGGAGATCGTCGGCACCTACAACGGCCAGTCGATCATCACCCTGACGCCGCAGCAGCTCGACGGCATCCTGCGCATCACCACCGCCGAGAACCCGAGCGACGGCGACACCCTGCGGGTCATCGGCACCCCCGCGTCGGAGACGGTGGATCTCAGCAAGGTCAGTCTGAACAACATCGACTTCACCCACGCCGAAGGCGGCGCCGGCAACGATTACGTCATCGGGTCCAACCGGTCGGACCGCCTGTTCGGCAGGGAAGGGAACGACACCATCTATGGCGGCCAGGGCTGGGACGTCATCGGCGGCGGCTCCGGCGACGACCTGTTCATCTTCGAGGCCCGCGACAACGGCGTGATCGGCGGCCGCTTCGACAGCCTGCACTGCGACTACCTGACGGACTTCGGCAACGGCGGCAACGGGCTGATCGGCGACGTCATCCGCATCAAGGATGTGGCCCTGACGGGAACCATCGTCGACGGCTACTCCTCCGGCATCCGCATGGGTGAGGTGCGGGTCAAGCGCCAGGACGGCAGCGACCCCAATTTCCCCGACGACGACACCACCACCCCCAACACGGTGCTGATGATCGCCACCGACACGGTGCCCGGTGTCGACATCTTCCTGCGCCTGAACGGGGTGTTCTCCGCCAACGACTTCGTCATCGAGGCGCACGACGGCTATTCCGACATCTACCTCAAGGGCCGCACGCCGCTGATGGGCAACGACACGCTGAGCGGCGGCACCGGCAACGACACGCTGATCGGCGGTGACGGCAACGACACCCAGAGCGGCGGCAGCGGCAACGACACGCTGATCGGTGGCGACGGCAATGACACCCAGAGCGGTGGCGGCGGTGACGACACGCTGATCGGCGGCGACGGCAACGACACCCAGAGCGGCGGTGGCGGTGACGACACGCTGATCGGTGGCGACGGCAACGACACGCAGGGCGGCGGCGGCACCGACACCCTGCCCGGCGGCGACGGCGGCACCGGCGGCAATGGCGGCGGCGCCGGCGGTGGCTCCGGTGGCGGTGGTTCGGGCGGCGGCTCGGGCGGTGGTTCCGGCGGTGGTTCCGGCGACGGCTCCGACCGGATCACGGACGATGCCGACCGCACGGTCACGGGCACCGATGAAAACGACGTCCTCACCGGCGGTGACGAGGACGACATCCTCTTCGGCGGCCTCGGCGACGACGTCCTCTTCGGCGGCGCCGGCAACGACGCGCTCTATGGCAACCAGGGGGCCGATGCCCTCTACGGCAACGTCGGCGACGACAGCCTGTTCGGTGGGCAGGGTGCGGACAGCCTGTTCGGCGGCCAGGGCGCCGACGAGCTGTACGGCCAGATCGGTGACGACGTGCTGTATGGCCAGATCGGCGCCGACACCCTGTTCGGGGGCCAGGGTACCGACACGCTGTTCGGCGGCCAGGGCGACGACGTGCTGTACGGCAACCTCGGCAACGACGTGCTGGCCGGCAACCTGGGCAACGACACCCTGTTCGGCGGCGCCGGGTCCGACACCTTCGTCTTCGCGGCCGGCGGCGGGAACGACGTCATCGGCGACTTCAACGCGGCCGAGGGCGACCGCATGCAGGTGGTGGGCGGCCTGACCTGGACCATCGCCGACGGCACCGCGGGGGCGGTGGTGACGTTCAACAGCGGCGACACGGTGACCCTAACCGGCATCGCCGCCCGCGACGTCGCCGACACCTGGTTCGTGGTCTGACCCGTGGCGGCCCGCCCGCCCGCACGAACCGGTGGGGGCGGGCCGTCCCGCGGGTGGTGCCACCACCGGGCCGCCGCCGCTCCCCCGACGCGCTCCGCCCGCTCCCCATATCCGGGAGGCGGGTCGCGGTGGGCGCGGCGGTGGGGGAGGGGTGCCATGGCGGGAAGCGAACGGGTGGCGGACGAGGCGACGGCCCTGTGGACCGGCCCGCCGTCCGCCGCCGCGGCCGCCGGCGGGACGGCGGCGGACGAGGCGTTGCGGCGCGTGCTGCTGCACGGGGTGCTGGTCGCCCTGACCGCCGCGGTCTTCGCCGCCGACGTGGCGATGCACGGCGAGAGCGTCTCGGTCTGCTTCGCCTACGCCGGCCCGATCGTCCTGGGGGCGCTGGTGGACGCCCGCACCCCCTTCGCCTACGCCGCCGCCGCCTCGGTCCTGGCGGTGGCGGGCCTGGCCATCCAGCCGGGCGAGGCGACGACGGCGGCCTTCGTGGTCAACCGGGCGCTGGCGGTGGGGGCGCTGTGGCTGCTGGCGCTGCTCATGCACTCCCGCCACCGCGCCGAGGCGGCCCTGCGCCGCAGCCTGGAGATGGAGAGGGCCAAGGCCGACATGCAGCGCCGCCTGATCGCCATCCTGTCCCACGAGGTGAAGACGCCGCTGACCACCATCGACGGCCAGGCCTACCGGCTGGGCAAGCTCAGCCGCACCCTGGAGCCCGACGACGTGGTGGTGCGCACCGCCAAGATCCGCGCCGCGGTGCGCCGCATCAGCGGCATCGTCGAGCGGATCGAGTTGTCCTCGGCGGCGGGCAGCGGCGAGGCGGTGGCGGCAATCGAGCCCGTGGACCTCGCCGACCTGCTGGTGGAAGCGGCCCAGACCCACGCGGAGCGCCCCGGCGCGCCGGCCTTCGCCTTCGATCTCGGGCGGCTGCCGGTGGCGGCGTCGGGGGATCCCAGCCTGCTGCTCCAGGTCTTCGACAATCTGCTGTCCAACGCCGTCAAGTACACCCCCCCCGGCGGCACCGTGACCGTCGAGGGCCGGGCCGAGGAAGGACACGCCGTGGTGAGCGTCAGCGACGACGGCGCCGGCATCGACCCGCAGGAGGCGCCGTCCCTCTTCAAGCCCTACTTCCGCGGCCGCAACAGCGGCGGCGTCGGCGGTGCCGGCATCGGCCTCTATCTGGTGGAGCGCTACGTGGCGCTGCACGGCGGACGGGTGGCGGTGGCCAACCGGCCGGGGGGAGGTGCCGTCTTCACCGTCCGCCTTCCCCTCACGCCCACGACGACGGACCCCGTCCATCATGTCGCACCGCAGTAAGATCCTGTGCATCGAGGACGACCCCGGCACCCGCGAGTTGCTGGAGGAGGAACTGGCGGAAGCCGGCTTCGCCGTCCACACCGCGGCCGACGGCGAATCCGGGCTGACCGCCATCGCGGCGCTGAAGCCCGACCTGGTGCTGTGCGACATCGACATGCCGCGCCTCACCGGCTTCGAGGTGCTGGAGCGTCTGCGCCGGGGCGGCGCCGCGGCGCGCGGCGTGCCGTTCGTCTTTCTCACCGCCTACGGCGCGCGGGACAACCAGATCCGCGGCCGCCGCCTGGGCTGCGACGACTATGTGACGAAGCCCATCGACTTCGAGTTGCTGGTGGAGATCGTGCGCAGCCGCCTCGCCCGCACCGGCTCCCGCCCCGAGGCCGCCGGCGGCGAGATCCGCCTGACCGACCGCGAGGCGGAGGCCCTGACCTGGTCGGCGCGCGGCAAGTCTTCGGCCGACATCGCCGTGCTGATGGCGGTGTCGGAGCGCACCGTCAACTTCCACATCGACAACGCCATCCGCAAGCTGGGCGTGGCGACGCGCATCCAGGCGGCGGTGAAGGGCGCGCTGCTGGGGCTGGTGGCGCCCTGAGCAGGTTTTTCCGGATCGGGCCGCGGGCCGGCCCCGCCTTCACAGCCCCTGATTCATCCGCATCGGGGCGGCCCCAGGATCTCGGCCATGCTGACGATGGCCTCGGCGACCTGGACGATGCGCTTGTTCTGGTTCATGGCGGTCTTGCGCATCAGGGCGTAGGCGTCGCGTTCGCTGAGGCCGCGGCTGCTCATCAGCAGGCCCTTGGCGCGGTCGATCTGCTTGCGCTCGTGCAATTCGGTGCGGGCGGATTCGAGCTGGCTGCTGACGTCCTGCAACAGGCGGGACTGGGCGTGCATCAGGTCGACCACCGAGCGCATGAGGCGCGGGCGGATGCCGTCCAGGGTGTAGAGGCCGGGGGTGTCCTCCGGGCCGCGCGCCGCGGGGTCGGCGTCCATCACCAGCATGGCCACGGGGGTGGCGGTGTCCGCCTCGCCGGCGCCGTCCGGGCCGGTGCCGGCGTCGTGGCGCTCCAGGTCCCGGCGGGCCGCCGTGAGCGTCACGGCGCACAGCCGGCACAGCTCGTCCACCAGCCCGTCCTCCACCGCCTTCATGGCGTCGATGCGCAGGGTCGCCTGCTCGTACCACTCTTCGCCGCTGATGCCGGCGGCGCTGCCGTCGCCGGTCAGCGCCGCGGCGCGCATGCGCTCCACCGCGGCGGAGGCCGGGATGGCCAGGGCGGCGTGGAAGCGGGCGACCCAGGCGGGCTCGGCGAATTCGGCGAAGACGCGGAAGGCGCGGTTCTGGGCCGCCGCCAGGTCGCGCAGACGGCGGCGGTCGGCGTCCTCGAACACCCCGCGGGAGAAGCCGGCGCCGGCGGTGGCCCGCTCCTGCCCGGCGTACTCCTTGCCCTGGATGGCGTTGACCAGCGCCACCAGGGCGCGGGACATGGCGGGGTCGGCGGCGATGTCGGCGGCCTCGAAGATCACCGCCATCAGCCGGCCGATCATGTCGGTGAAGGCGCTGACGGCGTCCAGCGGCGCCAGCGCCCCGGCGGTGATGCGGGCGCGCAGCCCGTCCGCCTTGTCCAGCGCCATGAGGGCGAAGGCGACGCGGCTGTAGAAGCGCGCCCCCGAACTCATGCGGCCCAGCCGCTCGTCCACGCGCTCCAGCCGGTCGCGCACGACCCGCTCCAGGGCACGGCACTCGGCGGTCCGCCGCGCCAGCCGGTCGGCGAACCGCTCCCCGCCCGAGCCGAGATGGATGGACGACGCCCCGCGTTCCTTTTGCAGGGCGTGGATCAGCTCGCCCGCGTCCCGCACCAGCTCGCTGACGATGGCGAGCTGTTCCAGGTCGCGGATGCGGCAGAGCAGGGCGGAGCGCAGGAACCGGGCGGCGGGTGCCGCCGGTTCCCCTGTTGCCGGCCGGGCGGGCGGGTTGTCCATGGCTGCGCCCCCCGTTCTCAGGCCGCCTCCACCAGGCGGTGGCGGTCGTAGAGGAACTTCAGCACCGCCGAGCGGCAGCGCAGGTAGGTGGGGTCGGACACCAGCTCCACCCGCCGGCGCGGCCGCGGCAGCCGGACCTCGCAGATCTCGCCGATGCGCGCCGCCGGGCCGTTGGTCATCATCACGATGCGGTCGGACAGCAGCACCGCCTCGTCCACGTCGTGGGTGATCATCAGCACCGTGTTGCCCAGGGTGGCGTGGATCTGCATGACCTGGTCCTGCAGGTGGGCGCGGGTCAGCGCGTCCAGCGCCCCGAACGGCTCGTCCAGCAGCAGCACCTTGGGCTCCATGGCCAGGGCGCGGGCGATGCCCACGCGCTGCTTCATGCCGCCGGAGATCTCCGACGGGCGCTTGTCCAGCGCGTGGGTCATCTGCACCAGCTCCAGGTTGCGCAGCGTCCACTCGTGCCGCTCCGCCGCCGACCGGGAGCGGCCGAACACCTTGTTCACCGCCAGGCGCACGTTCTCGTACACCGTCAGCCAGGGGAGCAGCGAGTGGTTCTGGAACACCACGGCCCGGTCGGGACCGGGGGAGTCCACCAGCCCGCCGTCCAGCAGCACGGCGCCGGAGGTGGCGTCGGTCAGGCCGGCGACGATGTTCAGCAGGGTCGACTTGCCGCAGCCGGAGTGGCCGATGATTGAGATGAACTCCCCCTTCTCCACCCCCAGCGACACCTTGCGCAGCACCTCGGTCGTCGAGCCGGTGCGGGCGAAGCTCTTGTCGACCTGTTCGATGGACAGATAGCTCTTGGTCATGGGGCGGTCCTTCAGGTGTTCGCGGTGCCGCGGGTGACGATCCGGGCGACGGTGGCGACGACGCGGTCGAGCAGGAAGCCGACCACCCCGACATAAATCAACGCCAGGATGATGTCGCTGATGAGGGAGGAGTTCCACGCATCCCAGATGAAGAAGCCGATGCCCACGCCGCCGATCAGCATCTCCGCCGCGACGATGGCCAGCCAGGACAGGCCGATGCCGATGCGCAGGCCGGTGAAGATGTAGGGGGCGGCCGACGGGATCATGATGGTGTAGACGTATTCCACCGCGTTGAGGCGCAGCACGCGGGCGACGTTGCGGTAGTCGTCGGGGATGTTGCGCACGCCGACCGCCGTGTTGATGATGATCGGCCACACCGCGGTGATGAAGATCACGAAGATGGCCGAGGGCTGGCCGTCGCGGAAGGCGGCCAGCGACAGGGGCAGCCAGGCCAGCGGCGGCACCGTGCGCAGGACCTGGAAGATGGGGTCGAGGCCGCGCATGGCCCATACGCTCTGCCCCACCAGGACGCCCAGCGCGACGCCGGCCACCGCAGCGATGGCGTAGCCGACGGCGACGCGCTGGAGGCTGGCCAGCAGATGCCAGAACAACCCCTTGTCGATGCCGCCGTTGTCGAAGAACGGGTCGACGATCAGGTCCCAGCTGTTGACCAGCACCGCCGACGGGGCGGGCAGGCTGGAGCCGGGGGCGGAGCAGACGACCTCCCACACCGCCACCAGGACGGCCAGGGTGAACAGGGGCGGCAGGACCGAGGTCGCCAGGTTGGACAGCCCCCGGCGCAGGCTGCCGGCGGCCGCCGCGGCGGCCCGCCGTCCGGGGGTGGCCAGGGCGACGACCGTGGCCGGGGCGGCGGCGGGGGCGGCGGAGGCCGCGGCGGGGGTGGCGGAAACGGGCGCGGCGGCGCGGGGGGCGGGGGTCGCCTTCACGGCGGTGCTGTGCTGCATGAGGTGTCTCCTGCGATGGCGCCGCGTCAGGCGATCCGGGTGATGGACAGGCTGGCGAGGTAGGCCGCGGGATCCTCCGGATCGAAGACCTTGCCGTCGAAGAACGTCTCCTTCCCGCGCGAGGTGGAGGCGGGGATCTGGTCCGCCGGCACGCCCAGGGTCGCGGCGGCGTCGCGCCACAGCTCCTCGCGGTTGACCTTGTCGATCAGGGCGGCGAAGTCGGTGTCGGCGCTGAACTTGCCCCAGCGCACGTTCTCGGTCAGGAACCACAGGTCATGGCTGCGGAAGGGGTAGGAGGCGAAGTCGCGCCAGTACTTCATGATGTGCGGGCTGCTCTCCACCACCTTGCCGGTGCCGTAGTCGAAGCGGCCCTTCATGCGGTCAGCGATGTCGGCGACCGGCGCGTTGATCCAGTTGCGCCTGGACACGATGGCCGACACCTCGTCGCGGTTGGCCATGTCGTCGCACCACATCTGCGCCTCCTGCACCGCCATCAGCAGCGCCTTGGCGGCCTTGGGGTGCTTGTCGACCCAGGCGGCGCGCATGCCCAGCGCCTTTTCGGGGTGGCGGTTCCACAGCTCGCCGGTGTTGACGGCGGTGTAGCCGATCTTCTGGTTCTTGAGCTGCTCGTTCCACGGCTCGCAGACGCAGAAGCAGTCCATGGTGCCGACCTTCATGTTGGCGACCATCTGCGCCGGCGGCACCACGATCGTTTCGATGTCGCGGTCGGGGTCGATGCCGCCGGCCGCCAGCCAATAGCGGATCCACAGGTCGTGGGTGCCGCCGGGGAAGGTCATGGCCGCCTTGATCGCCTTGCCCGACGCCTTCTTCTTCTCCAGCGCCGTCCTGAACGGCGCGGTGTCGAGGCCGACCCGCAGGTCGGCGTACTCCTGCGCCACCGAGATGCACTGGCTGTCCAGGTTGAGGCGGGCCAGGATGTACATGGGCGTGGGCTGGTTGTTCTGGGTCACCACGCCGGCCGAGATCAGATAGGGCATGGGCGTCAGGATGTGGGCGCCGTCGATGCCGTTGCCCTCCGACCCCAGCACGATGTTGTCGCGGGTGGTGCCCCAGGACGCCTGCTTCAGCACCTCCACGTCGGGCATGCCGTGCCTGGCGAAGAAGCCCTTCTCCTTGGCGATGATCAGCGGCGCCGCGTCGGTCAGGGCGATGAAGCCCAGCTTGGCGGTCGTCGTCTCCGGCGTGTCCAGCGGGGCGGCCCAGGCGCCGCCGGGCAGCGCGCGGTAGGCGGCGCCCAGCAGTGCGGCGGTGGCGGTGGCGTAGGCGCCGCCGGCCAGCAGGGCGCGGCGCGAGACGCCGGCGGCGGGCCGGGCGGGCGTGTCGGAACGGTCGGAAGCGTTGGTCATCGGGTGGAGTCCTCGGATTGGAGTCGCGGACCGCGACGGGTCGATGCGGAAGGCGAGGGCGCACCGCATGCGGCCGGGCGGCCACCGGAACCGGCGGCGGGGATCGGACCCGAGGGCGAGGGACAGGGCATTGGCACCTCCCGCAAAGCGGCGCGAAGGACAGGGCGATGCGCGCGGGCGACGGGCGGCACGGGGCCGCTTGTGTTCCGGCGCGTCTCAGTCTGCTTGCCGGCTCGCCTTTAAGCCGGCCACGGCGCGGTCCCGGTGACGGGATCTTGCGAGGAGCGTCTCCGACGTCATTGTCGGCCTCGCCTGATAACTAGCAAGGCGCGTGCCAATCTTGATGCAATGCAGCAGAGCGCGGATCCCTTGGCATCCGCGCCGCCGGCCGGGGCCGGCGCCGATACGGAACTGCACAGGATTTCAGCGGCGAAGGCGAAAGGTTGGGCGGTTTGATGGCCAATCCGGCGCCACGGCGCGCCGGCCCGGGCCGGCCGACCTGTTCCGCGGCTGCGAGTTCGTTATTGACCGCGGTATTGCGCACGCCGTAATGTGGATCTGAGAAAAACACCATCTAAATGTGTAATTTTGCGGATCAAGGATACGGCAACCATGCGCAAGACGCTCCGATCGGCCGCCGTGGCGGTCATGCTGGCGGTAACCGGTGCGGCGCCGGCCGCGGCCAACGACGCGGACACGCTGCTGAACGTGTCCTACGACATCGCGCGCGAGCTGTACGCGGCGCTCAACCCCGCCTTCCAGGCGCGCGTCAAGGCGCAGACCGGGCGGGACGTGACGGTGAACCAGTCGCACGCGGGGTCGTCGCGCCAGGCCCGCGCCATCCTGGAGGGGCTGGCGGCCGACGTGGTGACCTTCAACCAGGTGACCGACGTGCAGATCCTGGCCGACCGCGGCGGGCTGGTGGCGGCCAACTGGCAGGAGCGGCTGCCCAACGCGGCCTCGCCCTACTACTCGCTGCCGGCCTTCCTGGTGCGCGCCGGCAATCCGAAGAACATCCGCAACTGGGACGATCTGGCGCGCGAGGGCGTGCAGCCCGTCTTCCCCAACCCCAAGACCTCGGGCAACGCGCGCTACACCTACCTGGCGGCCACGGCCTACGGGCTGGAGGCGTTCGGCGGCGACGCCGACAAGGCGGCCGATCTGGTGCGGCGCATCTTCGCCAACGTGCCGGTGTTCGACACGGGCGGGCGCGGCGCCACCACCACCTTTGCCGAGCGCGGCATCGGCGACGTGCTCGTCACCTTCGAGGCGGAGGTGAACAACATCCGCGACCAGTTCGGCGCCGACAAGTACGAGGTGGTGGTGCCGCCGGTCAGCCTGCTGGCGGAGTTCCCGGTGTCAGTGGTGGACCGGGTGGTCGACCGCCGCGGCACGCGGGCGCTGGCGGAAAGCTATCTGAATTTCCTGTACGAGGAGGAGGCGCAGGAGATCCTGGCCCGCTTCTACAACCGCATCCACCATCCGGCGGTGATCGAACGCCACCGCGACCGCTTTCCGGAGGTCCGCCTGTTCACGGTCGAGCAGGTCTTCGGCGGCTGGGCCGCCGTGGAAAAGGACCATTTCGCCGAGGGCGGGCGCCTCGACACGGTCTTCGTGGCCCGCTGACGCCCGCTGACGCTGCCGGAACGCGCCGATGAAACGCCACGTCCTGCCGGGCTTCTCGCTCACCATGGGGTTGACGCTGCTCTACCTCGTGCTGATCGTGCTGCTGCCGCTGAGCGCGCTGATCCTGAAGGCGGCAAGCCTGGAGGCGGCCGATTACTGGCGCATCGTCTCCTCGCAGCGGGCCGTGGCGACCTACCGGGTCACCCTGACGGCGGCTGCCTGGGCCACCCTGTTCAACGCCGTGTTCGGCCTGACGCTGGCCTGGGTGCTGGTGCGCTACAGCTTCCCCGGCAAGCGGCTGCTGGACGCGGTTGTGGATCTGCCCTTCGCCCTGCCCACGGCGGTGGCCGGCGTCGCCCTGACGGCCCTGTTCGCGCAGACCGGCTGGTACGGGCGGCTTCTGGCGCCGCTGGGCATCTCGGTGGCCTACACCCCCGTGGGCATCGCCGTGGCCATGGCGTTCACCAGCGCCCCCTTCGTGGTGCGCACCATCCAGCCGGTGCTGGAGGACCTGCGGCCGGAGGTGGAGGAGGCGGCGCAGTCGCTGGGCGCCTCCGACCTGCAGGTGTTCGCCCGCGTCATCTTCCCGCTGATCTTCCCGGCCTTCCTGGCGGGCTGCGCGCTGGCCTTCGCGCGCAGCCTGGGGGAGTTCGGGGCCATCGTCTTCATCGCCGGCAACCTGCCGTTCCGCACGGAGATCACCGCCCTGCTGGCCTACATCCGCCTGGACGAGTTCGACTACCCCGCCGCCGCCGCGGTCGCCTCGGTGATGCTGGGGGCGGCCTTCGTCATGCTGCTGGTGACCAACAGCATCCAGTTCTGGGTGCAGCGCCATTCGGAGAGGGCCTGAGCCATGGCTGCCGCCGGACGCGTGGGCGACGGCCCGCTGTTGCGCCGCATCCTCATCGCCGTCGCGGTGACGGGGACGCTGGTTTTCCTGCTCGCCCCCATCGCGGTGATCGGGGCGCTGGCGCTGGGCTCCGGCATCGGGGCGTTCCTCGACGCCATCGCCCAACCCGAGACGCTGCACGCCATCGGCCTGACCGTCCTGACGGCGGTGGTGGTGGTGCCGATCAACGTGGTCTTCGGCATCTGCGCCGCCTGGGCTATCGCCAAGTTCTCGTTCCCCGGCAAGCGGCTTCTGCTGACGCTGATCGAGATCCCGTTCTCGGTGTCGCCCATCGTCGCCGGCGTCATGTACATCTTCCTCTACGGCGCCCAGGGCCTGTTCGGTCCGTGGTTGCAGGAGGCGGGCGTGCAGGTGATGTTCACGGTGTGGGCGATCTTCCTGGTCAGCCTGTTCGTCACCTGCCCCTTCGTCGCGCGCGAGCTGATCCCGCTGATGCAGGCCCAGGGCAGCGAGGAGGAGGAAGCGGCCCTGACGCTGGGCGCCTCGGGCTTCCAGACCTTCGTGCGGGTGACGCTGCCCAACATCAAATGGGCGCTGCTGTACGGCGCCATCCTCTGCAACGCCCGGGTGATGGGGGAGTTCGGCGCGGTGTCCGTGGTGTCGGGCAACGTGCGCGGCCAGACCAACACGCTGCCTTTGCAGGTGGAGCTTCTCTACAACTCCTACAACACGGTGGGCGCCTTCGCCGCCGCCTCGACCCTGGCGGTGCTGGCCCTGCTGACGCTGGGCGCCAAGCTGCTGCTGGAACGCCACGGCCACGTGGGGGAGGCGCTGGACGCCGCCCCCGTCCCGTCCACCCGCCTGTCCCTTGCCGGAGACCGCGCATGAGCATCACCGTCCGCTCCCTGACCAAGACCTTCGGCACCTTCACCGCGCTGGACGGCGTGTCGCTGGAGGTGGAGAAGGGCGAGCTGATGGCGCTGCTCGGCCCTTCGGGCTCGGGCAAGACGACCCTGCTGCGGCTCATCGCCGGGCTGGAGTTCGCCGACGCCGGCACCATCCTGTTCGACGGCACCGACACCACGCACCTCAGCGCCCGCGAGCGCCGGGTCGGCTTCGTGTTCCAGCACTACGCCCTGTTCCGCCACATGACGGTGGCCGACAACGTGGCCTTCGGCCTGTCGGTTCTGCCGCGCGGCCGCCGCCCCGACAAGGCGGCCATCGCCGCCCGGGTGAAGGAGCTGTTGGAGCTGGTGCAGCTCGGCCATCTCGCCGGGCGGTACCCGGCGCAATTGTCCGGCGGCCAGCGCCAGCGGGTGGCATTGGCCCGCGCCCTGGCCATCGAACCGGCGGTGCTGCTGCTGGACGAGCCCTTCGGGGCGCTGGACGCGCAGGTGCGCAAGGAGCTGCGCCGCTGGCTGCGCGACCTGCACGACGAGATCCACATGACCAGCGTCTTCGTCACCCACGACCAGGAGGAGGCCATGGAGGTGGCCGACCGTGTGGTGGTGATGAACCACGGCCGGATCGAGCAGGTGGGCACCCCGGTGGAGATCCACGACGCCCCCGCCTCGCCCTTCGTGTACGAGTTCCTGGGCCACGCCAACAAGCTGGACTGCCGCATCGACGGCCGCGAGGTGGCGGCGGGCGGCTGGAGCGCCCCCTTGGCCCGCGTCGCCCCGGCGGCGGCGGACACCCCTGCGCCTGCCGGCGCGTCGGCCGCCGCGGTCGCCTATGTGCGCGCCCACGAGCTGGAACTGCTGCCCGAGTCCCGCGCCCCCGAGGCGGCGGCTTTGGCGGTGGTGCGCCATCTCACGGCGCGCGGCGGCCAGGTGCGCGTGGAACTGTCCCGCCGCCCCGACGGCGCCGTTCTGGAGGCCGAGGTGTCCCGCGCCGAGGCCGACGCCCTGCGCCTGACCCCCGGCACCCCCGTCGCCATCCGCCCCCGCGCCCTGCGCCTGTTCGCGGCGTAGGGCGGGGGTTGTTTCCCTGCGACCGGCAAGGACCGAAAGAGCCCTCCCCCGTCGAAGATGGGGGAGGGTCGGGTGGGGGCCCGGTGCGGGGGAGTGGGTTAAGGAATGCGCGCGGCAACGCCCTGCCGGCATGATGCGGGTCGCACCTGAACCTCGGTTTCCCATCGGCTACACTCATCCCGCATTGGTTCCAGGTGCCGATCCGGTTGCGGCTGGACCCCGGTTTCCCATCGGCTACACTGATCAGGGCGTCCCTCTTCACCTCCGCCATGTTGCGGCTGGACCCCGGTTTCCCATTGGCTACACTCCGCATCGCCCGACGCGGGAGGTGCTTGAGGTTGCGGCTGGACCCCGGTTTCCCATCGGCTACACT
>NZ_KE386927.1:0-50706 GCF_000429625.1 Azospirillum halopraeferens DSM 3675 | reverse complement strand
CTGGACCCCGGTTTCCCATCGGCTACACTCGGACAGGCCCTGCACCCAATAGGCATTGTGTTGCGGCTGGACCCCGGTTTCCCATCGGCTACACTCCCTGACGGGATAAGGCTCTGAGAAATAAGCCTTATCCCGCCATTTTTTTGCGCGGATTCCGGCGTGGCGGGGTCAGAACAGGACGTATTGCTCCGGATTTTTCCGGGAAGGCTGGCGGATTCGGCCGTCGAAGCACACGATGGTTTCATACTGTTTGTCCGTGATCAGCACGATGTGGACCTTGCCGGTGGCGGGCACCGCCTTTTCGATTCGGCGGCTGAGGGTCTCCGTCTGCTCCCGGCCGACGCAGTGGCGCAGGTAGACGGAGAACTGCGACATCTCGAATCCCTGATCCAGCAGGAACATGCGGAACGCCGTCGCGGCCTTGCGTTCGCGTTTGGTCAGGACGGGGAGGTCGAACAGCACCATCATCCACATGATCCGGTATCCGCTCAGCATGGGCGCCTCCGATCAGGCCGTTTCAGGGCTCCGGGGGTGCCGGCCATTCCAGCGGCATGGGCGCCCACGCCCGGCCGGGGTCGCCGCCGGGCACATCGAGCAGCGCCGTGCCCGATTCGTAGGATTGCGCCAGCGACGTGGCCGCGCGCATCACCACCGTGGAAAGCGGCGTCGTGCCCTCCGCGGTGGGCAGGTCGAGGGACGGCACCAGGGCCAGGAAACGCTTCGTCTGCGGAGTGACCGCCATGTGGCCGGCGTCGGCCAGCCGCGCCACCGCGAGATCCACGAAGGGGCGGAACGGCTCCATCAGGTCGTCCACCAGGCACAGGGGGTTCGACCGGTTGTGGTGGAACACGCCGGGCGTGGCGTGCAGCCCCGCCCCCATGACGCCGCGCGCGACGGTGGAGCGCAGGATGGCGTAGCCGTAGTTCAGCAGCCCGTTCATCCCGCCGGCCTCGGGGTCGCGCCGGAACTCCTCGCCGAACAGCAGCGGCCAATAGCGGCGGGCGGCCTGCGCCTCGACGTTGCCGGGGTCGCCGGAGCGCACCTGGCGCGCCAGCGACTCGAAGGCGCCGGGCGTCACGCCGCGCGCCTCCAGCACCGCGCCTTGCTGGCGGATCTTGGCGCGCACCAGTGTCTGCCACAGCCGCTTTTCCAGCGGTGCCGGCACGTTCAGTTGCGCGCGCATGCGCCGGGCCTGCACGTGGTGGCCGTCCACCGGCCACAGGAAGGCGGCGGGCGAGTGGTTGGGGCCGCACAGCACCACCACGGCTCCCCGCTCGACCAGGGCCAGCAGGACGTTGTTGGTGTAGGTGATACGGCCGGAAAAAGATCCGTTCCATTGGTTTCCGGCCGTGAAACCCGACAGATCAATGCGTTGCATTGATCGATAGGGTCATACCGTCGGCATCATTCAGATGCCGACGGTATGAGGCCGTGGGCGTTCGCCACCACCGCGGCGATGTCGTCCAGCGGCACCCGGCCGATCTCCCGCCCGCCGCTCTCCACCACCAGGAAACCGCGGGACAGGGACAGGTGGCGCCCGTCCCCGTCGATCTCGACGATGCGGCCGGTCACGCCACCGCCTCCCCGTCCGGCCCCGGCTCCACCGCCCACTTGGGGAATCCGGGGTCGCGCACCCGGCCCAGCGGGTCCGCCGTCACCCGCCGCGCCCGGCGCCGGCGCAGCACGTCGAACGATATGATCAGCCAGCGGAACGGGTCGTCGGGATCGGCGTGGCGCTTGTCCAGTTCACCGGCCTCGCTGTGCTCGGCCATGCGCAGGCGGTTGTTGGCGGGCTCCAGACGGGCCACGCGCATGATGCGCTCGCGCCCGTCGTGCTCCAGCTTCATCAGATCCCCCTTGTGCAGGCGCATGACGAAGCGCTCGCCCGGCGCGGGAACACAGGGGGCGGCGCGTCCGTCGGGCAGGGCGGTGCGTCGTGCATCGAACAGCGTCACGGCGCGCCCGGCCCAGCGCCCATCGGGCAGGGCCACGACGTCGATGTGATGCACGTCGCCGGCGATCAGCCCCTTGTAGGGTTCGCCGTCCGGCCCGGCCAGCCAGATGGGCGCCGCCTCCTTGGTCAGCAGGCGGACGTGCCGCACCCCCACCCACGGCTCCGTCGCCGCCAGATCCTCGGCCGCCCGGATCACCGCCTGCTTGACGTCAAGACGCTCGGGGCCGGCCCTGTGAAAGGCGACGCGGTCCTGCATCGCCCGGCGCAGCAGCGGGTCGCGGATGCGCGCCACCTCCCGCTCGCTCAGGCCGTCCAGCGGCTTGCGGAAGACGAGATTGAACCCCTCGGCCCGTTCCGATTCGGTGGTCGGGCCGTAGGCGGTGTCCTCGTGCAGCCGGCCGCCGGTGCCGTGTTCGGGCTTGTGGGAGACGGTGACGGCGCGCACGCGCGCCGCCAGTTCGTCGCGGAAGCCCGGCCAGGGCGGGTCGAGATCGTCCATCAGCCGGTCCAGCCCCTGGTCCTCCGCGCGCTGCGCCGCCTGCGCCACCCGCTGCACCAGGCCCTGGTCGATGCAGCCGATCACCGCGGCGTCCAAAGCATGGTGCAGGTGGTTGTTGCGGTTCTTGATCACCGCGCCGTCCGCCGGCGCCTCGCCGCCGTCCCGGTTGTGGTCGCGCAGGATCGAATCGATGCCCCAGCGCCGGCGCAGCAGCGCCGTCAGCCGTCCCGGCGACACGCGCACCCGGTCGGGGTGGCAGACGTGGCGCAGGTACTCGCGCGCCAGCCGCGCCAGATACTGCGTGTCGGTGATCTGGCGGGCCAGGAAGCCGCCGTCGGCGTCCCACCGCTGCATGGCGTCGGCGGCGAAACGCCAGCGCTTGTTGGGCGGCAGGTCCTCCACGCAGCCGAGAATCACCGCCCAGCGCGCCGGATCGTGGTGGAAGGCATCATAGGGGGTGCGGTTGCGCTTTTCCCGGTTGGCCTCCGTCAGGCACACCACCTTGTTGGCGGCGCTGTCGTCCAGGCTCTGCGAGAAGGGCAGGATGTGGTCGATGTCCACCTTTTCCGACAGCAGCAGCTCCAGCCCGATGGTCCGGCCGGTGTAGGGGCAGCGGCGGGCGACGCCGCTTCCCTGCTCCTCCCACAGGCGCAGCTTCATCAGGTTGCGGCCGTTGACGGAGGCGCCGGCGCGGCGCAGCAGCTCCTTGCGCGCCTCGTTCTTCTTCTGGTTGTCGGCCTGCTCCTTGTCCGCCTTGCGGCGGGCCTCGGCGGTCTGCTTCAGGGGGCGGGCCAGCTCCACCACGATCTCCTGCGGGCGGCCGTAGCGGTCGATCAGGGCGTTGACCACCGTGCGCACCTGGTTCAGCCCGATGTGCACCGTGGGGTTGGCGAGACGGCCCAGGCGCTTTTCCACCGGGTCCTTGGGGTCGCCGGTGCCAAAGGCCACGTGGCGGTCCAGCACCGCGCCGTAATAGGGCAGGGCGTTCAGGCGCCCGCCCGGGCGGCGGTCGGAATGGTGCAGGCCGGGGAAGGCCACCGGCACCGCCTCGTCATAGCGGATCGGCCGCCCGTCGACGGCGTGCGTCTCCATCACCGGCAGCAGGGCGGCCAGCGCCCGCCGGCCGATGCTCATGTGGAAATCGGGCAGCGGCGCATCGGCGACGCGGGCCGCCGCCTCCGGCTCCAGCCCCGGGCGGGCGATCAGCCAGTCGATCAGCGCGCCCTCCTCGGGCTCGGACAGCAGGCGCTCGACGATCTCGTCCTGCTCCGCCGGGGTCAGGCGGGCCCAGCGGGGGCCGAAGCGCCGCTTGTCCGACAGCACCGCCGCCGTCTCGTCGGTCGCCAGCTCCGGCCGGCGCGCCGATTCGTGGGAGAACTCCACCTCCGAGCCGAGCTTCAGCACCTTGCGGATGTCCTTGAAGCTGATGGCCTTCTTCGCGGGCTTGGCGCGCGCGGCGCGCAGGATGGCGTCGCGCTCCTCCATGCTGAGCGGCCGCTCGCTGCGGTCCGGGGCGATGATCCTGAGGTTGGCCAGCTCGCTCAGCAGCCGGAAGCGCTGCGCCGACGGCAGGGCGCGCGGCGCCCGCCGATCCTCGGGGATCAGGGAGCATTTGCCGACCGGCGGCGGCTTCAGCGGTCGCTGGTGGAAGATGCGCCGGCGCAGCGTGGCGCGAGCCTCCTCGGTCAGCAGGCCGGGGTGGTGGGGCGCCTGGGCCGCCCACAGCGCGTCGAACTCCGCCTCCAGCATGGGGCGGGCGGGGTAGAAGGGGAACTCGGCCCGGGCGCCGCGGCCCACCGGGCGGGCGCGCACGCTGTGGCCGTTGGCGCGCAGCCAGGCGAAGAAGGCGCCGAGCGTCGGCGCGCCGGTGTCCGCCATGCGCGCCTCCAGCCGGCCGATGGCGGGACGGATCTTGCCCGCCTCCTCCGGGTCGCCGGTGCCGCGCACCGACTTGAAGCCGCGGCGCCGGTTGATGTGGAACAGCGCCCGGCCGATCTCGTGGGGGTCCAGCCGCTCGTCCACGCCGCGGGCGCGCAGCGCCAGCGGGTCCAGCCGTTCCAGCGCCTTGCGCGCGGCGCGGTCGGCCGGCATCAGGCCGAAGCGGATCAGCGCCGCCATCAGCCGGGTGCGCCGCACCACCGTGCGGTCGCGCCGCCGCCGCATCTGCCGCGCCAGCCGCCGCGCCACCGCCAGGGAGCTTTTGTCCTGCGGGTTGCGCCCGTCGGTGAAGATGCGCACGCCGAGGCGCCGCACCCCCCGGGGCTGTCCGTCATGATCCAGATCGAGAACGCACCAGCCGAGCGAGTTGGTGCCGAGGTCGAGCGACAGGCGGTAGGGCTGCATGGGGTCGGTCCGCTCCACGAGAAAGAGTGCACACGTGTTCGGACGCAAAGCCGGCGCCGAACTCCATCCACGGGGGAGCGTATCACGACGCTTGACCGCGTGAAGAGTTCTGCTAATCTTTCCCCTGCCGGAACCGATACCTGTTTAGCCGATGGGAAACCGGGGTCTGGCCGTTAACAAGCCTGCTTCGGCGGGCACAAGATGCGGGGCAGGCTACGGCCTGCCCCTTTTTGTTGGTGTCCGTCCGGACGCCCCTGAACCGGCCCGCGTGTTGCGCCCGGCCGGCGGCAAAGCAAAAGGCCCGGCTCATCGCTGAGCCGGGCTTTCGTCTGTTTTGGTGGAGCCAAGGAGGATCGAACTCCTGACCTCTACAATGCCATTGTAGCGCTCTCCCAGCTGAGCTATGGCCCCGAAACTCGCCGGCGGCTCTGGGTGCCGCGCGGGACCGGATAAATAGGGCCTTCCGGGCGGCCGTGCAAGCGGAAAAAGCGTGGTGCCGCAGGTTCTTCGGGAGGGGGCGCGGACCGTCCGCGCCGCGGAAAATCAGCCCCATAGTAGCGGGCTGTTACCATCGCCCCGGACGGTGGTGGCACCATGCGGGCCGCGCAACCGAAACCAGGGAGAGACGACCATGGGCGCCAAGAGGATCCTGCTGCTGGCCGGCGACTTCGCCGAGGACTACGAGACCATGGTGCCGTTCCAGACGCTGCTGGCCGTCGGCCACCGCGTCGACGCCGTGTGCCCCGGCAAGCGGGCGGGCGAGCGCATCGCCACCGCCATCCACGATTTCGAAGGGGACCAGACCTATTCCGAAAAGCGCGGGCACAACTTCACCCTCAACGCCGACTTCGAGACCGCGCGGGCCGAGGATTACGACGCCCTGCTCATCCCCGGCGGCCGCGCGCCGGAATACCTGCGCCTGGACGAGCGGGTGATCGCCCTCGTCCGCGCCTTCGACGCCGCCGGCAAGCCCATCGCCGCGGTGTGCCACGGAGCCCAGCTCCTGGCCGCCGCCGGGGTGACCAAGGGGCGGCGCGTGTCCGCCTATCCCGCCTGCCGGCCGGACGTGGAGATGTCCGGCGGCACCTACGCCGACATCCCCATCGACGGCGCCGTCACCGACGGCACCCTGGTCACCGCCCCGGCCTGGCCGGCCCACCCCGCGTGGCTCGGCCAGTTCCTGGCTGTGCTGGGAACGCGGATCGAGCTATAATCCGCACTCCGGACGATCAGCCGCCGACGGCGGGCGCGAGCGGGGAGGGTGGACGCCATGTGCGAAATCTACGTCAAGGCCGATCCGGCCCTCTATGAATGCCGCTCGCGCTCGCTGCGCATCCACGGGGTGGTCACCAGCATCCGCCTGGAAGCCCTGTTCTGGGACGTGCTGGGCGAGATCGCGGCGCGCGACGGCATGACCACCAACCAGCTCATCGCCAAGCTCTATGACGAGATCGTGGAGTACCGCGGCGACGTGCCCAACCTCGCCTCCTTCCTGCGGGTGAGCTGCCTGCGCTACCTGACTCTGGTGGCCGGGCAGGAGGAACGGGCGGACGCCCGCGCGGCGGGGGCACTGGGTCACCCCCGCCGCTCCGCCGCCGTCGTGCCGCACTCGGGCGCCGGACTCGCCGCCGGCCGCTGACGGAACGGCGACGGGCGTTCGGGGCGACCCGCCATGTGGCGTCGCGCCGCCGCCGCCGCAACGGGCGCCGGCCAATGGCCGCCATTGGGAAAACCGATGGGGGCCGGGGCGGGCGCTCAGCCCGCCGCGGCGTCGGTGCGCGGGCTCTCCAGCGAGCGCACGATGTGCTCGGCCAGCAGCTCCGCCGCCTTGGGCAGGGCGCCGGCGGCGCGGTAGAGCGCCACCTCCGTGTCGGCCAGGGCGGGCAGGCCGCGCTCCTCCCCCACGATGTGGAACCCGGCGGCCAGCATCGCCTTGGGCAGGATGGTGATGCCCAGCCCGGCGCGCACCGCCGCCTGAACCCCCGCCAGGCTGGGGCTGGTGTAGACGATGCGCCACGGCAGCCCGCGCGCCTCCAGCGCCTCCAGCGCCCGCTTGCGGTAGATGTCGGGGTAGGGGGCCAGCACCAGCGGCACCGGGCCGTTGCCCGAATCCTCGTCCAGCAGCCGTTCCGTGGCGGCCCACACCAGCGGTTCCCGCCACACGCCGATGCCGCCCGACGCCCCCTGAGGCTCGCGCTTGCACAGCACCAGGTCGTATTCCCCCCGGGAGAAGCCGTCCAGCAGGTTGGCGGTGAAGTCGCAGTTGACCTCCAGGCGCACCTGCGGGTGGGCGCGGGCGAACCGCCACAGCACGTCGGGCAGGTGGACGGTGGCGAAATCCTCCGGCGTGCCCAGCCGCACCACCCCGCCCACGTCGGGCTCCATCAGGCGGGCCATGGCCTCGCCGGCGGTCGCCAGCAGGCGCCGGGCGTAGGCCAGCAGCAGCTCCCCCTCCGGCGTCAGGGCCAGGGTGCGGCCGGTGCGCTCGAACAGGCGCCGCCCCAGCCCGTCCTCCAGCCGTTTGATCTGCAGGCTGATGGTGGACTGGGTGCGCCCCAGCCGCTCGGCGGCCCGGGTGAAGCCGCCGCTGTCGGCGATGGTGACGAAGGTGCGCAGGAGATCGAGGTCGAACGGCGGCAACGGTGTCGGCATGGCCCCTCCCCGGGCCAGCTTACCCGCCCGCCACCGCCCGCGCGAGCATCAGGTACAGCGGCACGCCCAGCAGGATGTTGAAGGGGAAGGTGATGCCCAGCGCCAGCGGCAGCGACACGCCGGGATCGGCACCGGGCAGGGCGTGGCGCAGGGCCGCCGGCACCGCGATGTAGGAGGCGCTGCCGCACAGCGTCGCCAGCAGGGCGGTGTCGCCCACGCCCAGCCCCAGCGCCATGGCGGCGGCCAGCCCGATCAGGCCGCCCAGCAGCGGCATGCCGATGCCGAAGGCCAGCAGCCGGGGACCCAGCGCCAGGGCGCTGCGCAGCCGCGACGCCGCCAGGTAGCCCATCTCCAGCAGGAACAGGCAGAGCACCCCGTCCCACGGCGCCACGAACAGGCCGTGCATCCGCTCCAGCCCCGGCGCGCCGATCACCAGACCCACCAGGATGGCGCCGGCCAGCAGCAGGACCGAGCCGTTCAGCGCCGCCTCGCGCACCGCCTCGCGCACCCGGCCGCCCCCGAAACCGCCGCCGAAGCCACCCCCCGACACGGTGACCGTGCCGCCGCCGGCCCCCGCGCCCAGCGCCGCCGCGCCGCCGGCCGCCCCGGCCAGCACCAGCCCGGTGACGATGGCCGGCGCCTCCATCACCGCCAGCGCCGCCACCATGTGGCCGCCGAAGCCGATCCCCTGGCTTTCCAGCAGCTTGGTGGCGGCGACGAAGGTGACCAGGCTGACCGATCCGTAATGGGCCGCCACCGCCGCCGCGTTCACCCGGTCCAGCCGCACGGCCGAGCGCAGCAGGCCGAACGCCAGAACCGGCATGGTCAGGCTGAGCGCCGCCGCCGTCAGCAGCACCGGCATCACCGACGCCGCGTCGGCCCCGGCCAGCGCCACGCCGCCCTTCAGGCCGATCGCCACCAGCAGATAGGCGGCCAGCGCCTTGCCGAACCCCTCGGGAATGGGAATGTGCGACCCCGCCAGAGCGATGGCAGCCCCCAGCATGAAGAACAGGATGGGGGCGGACAGCAGTGTATCCAGGGTCGCGGCGGGCAGAATGGCGTCCATTCCCGGTCTCTCCAGGGGTGTCTCAGGATGGCCGGGACTATGGAGTGCACTGCGGCATTGTGGAAGCCGATCCTTTCAATGAGTTGCATTGAAATCGTCAATGGGTGTGGCGGTCAGCTCGCCCGCACCCCCGCGACGAAGCGGTCGGACCGGTCGTGCAGGTCGCGGGCCCGTCCGGCCAGCCCGGCGGCCAGATCCTCCAGCAGGCCGGCGGCAGCCCGCGAGCGCTCGACGCCGGTGCGGAAGGTGCGGATGGCGGCAACCACGCCGCCCACCTGGTCGTTGGCCCCGGCGGTGGCGCGGGCGATGTCGGCGGCGGCATCGGCCTGCTGCGCCGTCGCGGTGCCGATCACGCCGGTGACCGCGTCGGCCTCGTCGACGACGCGGCGGAAGTCGGCGACCACCGCGGCGGTGCGCGCGGAGCCTCCCTGGACCGCCGCCACCAGATCGCGGATGTCGCCGGTCATCTGCATGGTCCGGGTGGCCAGCGTCTTGACCTCCCCGGCCACCACGGAGAAGCCGCGCCCGGCCTCGCCGGCGCGGGCCGCCTCGATGGTGGCGTTCAGGGCCAGCACCTGGATCTCGGTCGCCACCTTTTCGATCATGCCGACCACGGCGTCGATGCGGCCGGTGGACTCCTCCAGGTCGCGGCTGATGCCGGCGGCGGCCTCCACCGACACCGCCGCGGTGCGCTGGATGGCCAGCGACCGGTCCACCTGCCGGCGGATCTCGGTGGCGGTGACCGACGTCTCGTGGACGGCGGCGGTGATGGCCGACAGGTTGGCGGTGGCGGTGCCGCTGGCGGCGTCGATGGCGCCCGCCTCCGCCTCGATGGCGGCGGCCAGGGTGCGGATGGCCCCCACCTGGTCGAACAGGGTGCGGACATCGGCCTCCACCGCCGCCACCGCGTCGGCCATGCCGGTGGAAAAGCCGTCGCTGAGGCGCAGCATCGCCTGGCGCCGCTCCACCACCTGGTGGCGGTGTTCGTCGACGGTGGCCGACAGCTCGCCCGACAGGTCGGCCACGGTCAGCCGCAGCCGCTCCACCGACCAGCCGAGCCGGCCGGGAACGGCACCGGGCGGCGGCTCCCCGCCGCCGGCCAGGGCGTCCAGGGCCGCGGTGGCCGCGGCCAGCGGCCGGCCGCGCCGCAGCCGGTACCAGACGGCCAGACCCGCCAGCCCGGCGAGCTGGCACAGGGCCGCCGCCGCCGGGGCGCCGCCGTGCAGGGCGAACGCCAGCGCCGGCACCGCCACGGCGAGGATGCCCGCCGCCACCGTCAGCCGGTCGGCAGCACCGCCGGCACCGGAGGTTGCCGCGGCGGCGTCGGCGGCGTCGCGGGCGGCCATGGCGTCGCGCGCGCCCGGGCCGTACGCCGTCCAGGCGGCCCGCACCTCGGCGAAGGCGGTGCCCTGTTCCGCCACCATCAGGGGCTGCATGGCCTCCAGCCGCGCCATGGCCTCGGCGGCGCGGCCGTGGAAGCGGGCGAACAGGCGCCGGCCGGCGGGGTCGCCGTCCAGCAGATAGTCGCGCAGGTGCGACGACGCGATGCCCACCGGCCCCCGCACGTCGACGATCTGGGCCAGCAGCTCCTTGCGCTCCGGCGTGGCCGGCAGGGTGCGTTCGCGGTCGAGCATGGCGGTGAGCGCACCGGTCAGCCGGTCCGACAGGCGGGCGCACGCCTCGCCGGCGGCCCCGGCGGCGGTGGCGACGCTGCGGCGCGGCGGCTCCGCGGCCAGCAGGGTGGCGACCACGCCGTCCAGCTCCTCCGCCAGGCGGGCGATGGTGTCGGCCACCACCGCCTGGGTGGCGGTCAGCAGCGGCGCGCTGTCGGCGATGCGCCGGCGCGCCGCCGCGGCCTTGCCGTAGGCGGCGTCGAAGGCCCGGCGCAGGGCGGGGTCGCCGGTGGACAGGAAGCCGCGCAGATGGCCCATGGCCAGGCCCAGCGGCGCCCGGAAATCGGCGAAGTCGGCGAGCAGCGCCTTGCGGGCGTCGGTCGCCTCCAGCACGCGCTCCTCGTCGATCAGCGTCGTCGCCAGGGCGCCGAGCTGCACGCCCAGTTGCGTGCAGCGCCGGCGCGGGTCCCCGGCGGCGGCGCTCAAAGGCCCAGCTCGCTCAGGCCGGGATGGTCGGCGGGACGCGGGCCGGGCTCCCACAGGAACAGGCGGTCGGCGGCGGCGATGGGCACGTCGTTGATGCTGGCCTCGCGCCGGCGCATCAAACCGTCGGCGTCGAACTCCCACTGCTCGTTGCCGTGGGCGCGGAACCACTGCCCGGCGGCGTCGTGCCATTCATAGCAGAACCGCACGGCGATGCGGTTGTCCAGGCACGCCCACAGCTCCTTGATCAGGCGGTAGTCGTGCTCCTTTTCCCATTTGCGGGTCAGGAAGGCGACGATGGCGGGGCGGCCGGTGAAGAACTCCGACCGGTTGCGCCAGCGGCTGTCCTCGGTGTAGGCCAGGGCCACCCGCTGCGGATCGCGGGTGTTCCAGGCGTCTTCCGCCATGCGGACCTTCTGCGCGGCGGTCTCCGCCGTGAACGGCGGCAGGGGCGGGCGTTGGGCCATGGGGCCGGACCTTTCTCGGGGAACGGGTCTCGCGGTGGGAAGGCGCGGGGGCGGGACCGGACGGCCCGGCCCCCGGATCGGGCATCAGGGATTGCCGTAGCCGTAGTCGGGCAGGCCGTCCTCGGCGCCGTAGTACTTGTAGGGCAGGAACTTGCCGGTCAGCGTCAGCTTCACCCGGTCGCCCTTGGGGTTGGGCTGGCGCTCCATCTCCATGTCGAAGTCGATGGCGGACATGATGCCGTCGCCGTACTGCTCCTGGATCAGCTCCTTCAGGGTGGTGCCGTAGACCTGGACCACCTCGTACAGGCGGTAGATCAGCGGGTCGGTGGGCGGCAGCGTCGGCAGCGAGCCGCGGTAGGGCACCTCGTTCAGCAGCTTCGTCTCCGCCTCGGTCAGGCCGAACAGGGCGGCCGCCTTCTGCGCCTGCGGCATCGGCAGCTTCATCTGGCCCATCAGCGCGGCGGTGATGAAGATCGGGGAATAGCCGCCGATGGTCTCGGCGATGGCGGCCCAGGTCAGGCCCTTCTCCCGCTTCATGTCGAGGATCTTCTCGGTCAGGTCTTCGCGCTTCATGGATGTCTCCGGTTGGCAAACTGGGCGAGGGGGAGGGTGTCGCCGGTCTCGGGCACCGGCACCGGCTGCGGTGCGGCGCCGGGGCGGACGACGGGCGGGTGGCGCCGGTCGTAGCCGGGCGGGGGGGAGTCGCGGAAGGTGCGGCTGCGCGTCACCAGGAAGTCCAGCAGGTGGTTGCGCAGGGTGTAGTAGTGGGGGTGGCGGTGCAGGTCGGTGCGGTCGCGCTCGCGCGGCAGCGGGTTCTCGACGATCTCGGCGATGCAGGCGCCGGGGCCGTTGGTCATCAGCACGATGCGGTCGGCCAGGTACATGGCCTCGTCCACGTCGTGGGTGATCATGAAGGTGGTCTGGCCGGTGTCCAGGCAGATGCGCCGCACCTCGTCCTGCAGGGTGCCGCGGGTCAGCGCGTCCAGGGCCGAGAACGGCTCGTCCATCAGCAGGATCTTGGGCTCGATGGACAGGGCGCGGGCGATGCCGACGCGCTGCTTCATACCGCCCGACAGCTCCGCCGGGCGCTTGCGCTCGGCCCCGGCCAGGCCGACCAGGGCGATGAAGCGGCGGGCCTGCGCCTCCACCCACTCGCGCGGCTTGTCCGGCCAGCGCGAGCGCACGGCGAAGGTGACGTTGCCCAGCACGCTGCGCCACGGCAGCAGGGCGTGGCCCTGGAAGATGACGGCGCGGTCCAGGCTGGGCCCGGAGATGGCCTGCCCGTCGACGATCACCGTGCCCTCGCTGGGGCTGTCGAGGCCGGCGAGGATGTTCAGCACCGTGGTCTTGCCGCAGCCGGAATGGCCGATGACGCAGACGAACTCACCGCGCTGCACCGGCAGCCAGAGGTCCTCGAAGATGGTGGTCCGGCCGCCGCCCGGCGCCGGGTAGCGCCGCGCGATGCCTTCCATGGAGATGAAGCGTGGTGTGGTCATCGGGTCACTCCGGGAAGGTCACGAGGCGGGCAAGGCGCGCCAGCATCTGGTCGAGGATCATCCCGATCACGCCGATCACCAGGATCGCGGTGATCACGTTGGTGATGGACAGGTTGTTCCACTCGTTCCACACGAAGTAGCCGATGCCGGTGCCGCCCACGAGCATCTCGGCGGCGACGATCACCAGCCATGCGATGCCGATGGAAATGCGCATGCCCGTGAGGATGGTGGGGGCCGCGGCCGGCAGGATCACCAGGAAGGCGCGGCGCAGCGGCCCGACCTCCAGCGTGCGGGCTACGTTCAGCCACTCCTTGCGCACGCTCGCCACGCCGAAGGCGGTGTTCACCAGCATCGGCCACAGGGAGCAGATGAAGATGACGAAGATGGCCGACAGCCCGCTGTCCTTGATGGTGTAGAGGGCGAGCGGCATCCAGGCGAGCGGCGAGATGGGCTTCATCACCTGGATGAAGGGGTCCAGTGCCCGCGACATCAGCGGCGACATGCCGATGAGGAAGCCGACGGGCACCGCCACCGCCACCGCCAGCAGATAGCCGATGCCGACCCGGGCGATCGAGTAGGCGATCTGGATGCCCACCCCCATGTCGTTGGTGCCGTTGACGTAGAAGGGGTCGCGCAGGTGCCGCCACAGGGTGGCGCCGACCTCCAGCGGGCCCGGCATGGCCGAGACGCCCTGGGTGGCGGTGGCGCCCATCAGCGCGGCGTATTCCGGGTCCATCTCGACGGCGACCCCGGCGCCGCGGGTCGCCAGGTGCCAGACCACCAGGAAGGCGGTCAGCAGGATGCACGAGAGAAGCCCGGCGCGCAGGGTGAGGGAACCGGTCATGATCACTCCCTCCCGTCAGGTGCGCTTGATGGCGAAGGAGGCGATGTAGCCCTCCGGGTCGGCCGGGTCGAACGGCTTGCCCATGACGGAGAAGCTCTTGCTCGTGGCCTGCGGCGGGGTCAGCCCGGCCTCCTGCATCAGGCGGGCGGCGTCGGTGGCGAGGAAGACCTTGCGCGCCACCCCGGCGTAGTCCACGTCGCCCTTGATCTGGCCCCAGCGCTTCATCTGCGTGAGGATCCACACCGCGAAGGACTCCCACGGGAACGGGTCGAAGTCGATGCGGTCGGGCACCCGCTTCACGTTGCCCAGCCCGTCGGCGAAGGTGCCGGTCAGCACCTGCTCCACCACCGTCACCGGCTGGTTCAGGTAGTTGGCGGGGGCGATGGCGGCGGCGATCTCCTTGCGGTTCTCCGGCCGGGTGGCGTAGGCGGTGGATTCCATGATCGCCCGCAGCAGGGCGGCGTAGGTGTTGGGCATCTCCGTCACGAACTTTTCCGACGCCGCGAAGGCGCAGCAGGGGTGACGGTCCCAGATTTCCTTGGACAGGGTGTGGATGAAGCCGACGCCGTCGTACACCGCGCGCTGGTTCACCGGGTCGGGCGCCAGGAAGCCGTCGAGGTTGTCGGCGCGCAGATTGGCGACCATCTCGGGCGGCGGCACGGCGCGGATCTGGACATCGGTGTCGGGGTCGAGCCCGGCTTCCGCCAGATAATAGCGCAGCAGGTAGTTGTGCATGGAGTAGTCGAACGGGACGGCGAACTTGAAGCCCTTCCAGTCCTTGGGATCGCGCCGGTCCTTGTGCTTCATGGCCAGGGTGATGGCCTGGCCGTTGACGTTCTCCACCGCCGGCATGGTGTAGGGGATGGGATTGGAGCCGGCCCCCAGGGTGATCGCCAGCGGCATCGGCGACAGCATGTGGGCGGCGTCGTATTCGGCGTTCAGCGTCTTGTCGCGGATCACCGCCCAGCCCGCCGTCTTCACCACCTCCACGTTCAGCTTCTGCTTGGCGTAGAAGCCCATGGGGTGGGCCATGATGATCGGCGTGGCGCAGGTGATGGGGATGAAGCCCACCTTCAGGTCGGTCTTCTCCAGCGGCCCGGTGGCGGCGAAGGCTTCCGTCACCAGGCCCAGCGGCAGCACCGAGGCGACCGCCGCGGCGGCCGTCGAGGTGCCGACCGCGCGCAGGAAGGCGCGCCGCGTCGCGTCGTTGGGGAAGAGGGCGCGCATGACCGCCCCTTCCACCACGCGGGTCAGCCGCGCCTCCTCGCCGGCCGCCGCCGCGTCGTGGTCCGCCTGTGACGCGTGACGGCCGCAGGAGCAGCCGCGGCGGGTCAGCGTGCGCGAGGAATCGAACGGATCGTCAAACGTGGCCATGCTGTCTGTCCCCTCTCCACTGGCGACGCGGGCGCTCGCGTCCGGCATACCTCGGTAGGAGCAAGAGGCATGCCAGCGCCGCGGTGGCGGATTTCCGGGCGTCCCGGCCGATCTTCCATTGACGAAAAATCGTCAATGACGAAAGATCGTCAGTGGATTGACGAAAACTCGTGAGTGTGGGTCATGGAGGGGAGCGCGGCGGTGGCCGACTACGGTCCGGCGTTCGAGCGCAACGCCGACGCCTGCCTGGTGGTGGAGCTGGCGAGCGGGCGCATCCGCGACGCCAACCCGGCGGCCTGCCGGCTGCTGGGCTATGACCGCGACCATCTGCGCCGCACCACGGTGACCGAGCTGCACCGCGGGCAGGAGCCGGCGCTGCTGGTCTTCACCGAGGCGGTGCTGACCAAGGGCACCTACTGGACCCGCCGCCTGACCCCCGCCCACGCGGGCGGGCGGACCCTGCGGCTGGAGTACGCGGGCACGCTGCTGCCCGGCGACCGGCTGATGCTGCTGGCGCTGGGCGATCTGGACGCCCGCCGCCGCCGCGACATCGAGGAGGAGGGGGAGCTGTACCTGCGCGACGGCATCGCCGAGTGGCGGCGGGTCGAGCGGGTCTTCCAGGACATCGAGCGGGAGAACCAGCTCATCCTCCAGGCCGCCGGCGAGGGGATCTACGGCGTCAACGCCGAGGGCCGGGCCACCTTCGTCAACCCCGCGGCCGAGCGCATCCTCGGCTGGCCGGCCGAGGAGCTGCTGGGGCGCGAGATCCACGCGGTGATGCACCACCACCGCCACGACGGCTCCGTCTACCCCGCCCACGAGTGCCCCATCTACGCCGCCTTCCGCGACGGCCAGGTGCACCGGGTGTCGGACGAGGTGTTCTGGCGCCGCGACGGCACGCCGATCTGGGTGGAGTACACCTCCACGCCCATCCGTGTCGGCGACACGGTGGCGGGGGCGGTGGTCATCTTCCGCGACGTCTCGCAGCGCCGCGAGGCGGACGACCGGCTGCGCGCCGCCCTGGCCGAGGTGGGCCGCCTGCGCGAGCGGCTGGAGCTGGAGAACGCCTATCTGCAGGAGGAGGTGCGCATCTCGCGCAACCACCGCGGCATCATCGGCGACAGCGCGGCGGTGCGCATGATCCTCCAGCAGGTGGAGCTGGTGGCGCCGACCGACGCCTCGGTCCTCATCACCGGCGAGTCCGGTACGGGCAAGGAGCTGATCGCCCGCGCCATCCACGAGGCGAGCCAGCGCAGCGAACGGCCGCTGATCCGCGTCAACTGCGCCGCCATCCCGCGCGAGCTGTTCGAGAGCGAGTTCTTCGGCCACACCCGCGGCGCCTTCTCCGGCGCCCTGCGCGACCGGGTCGGCCGCTTCGAGCTGGCCGACGGCGGCACCCTGTTCCTGGACGAGGTGGGCGAGATCCCCGCCGATCTGCAAAGCAAGCTGCTGCGCGTGCTTCAGGACGGCCAGTTCGAGCGGGTGGGGGAGGAGCGCACGCGCAAGGTGGACGTGCGCATCGTCGCCGCCACCAACCGCGACCTGCGCGCCGAGGTGGAGCGCGGTCGCTTCCGCCGCGACCTTTATTTTCGCCTGAACGTCTTCCCCATCGAATCCCCGGCCCTGCGCGACCGGCCGGAAGACATCCCGCTGCTGGCCGCCCATTTCCTGCGCGACGCGGCGCGCAAGCTGAACACCGGCGACCTCACCCTGACGGAGGGCGACGTGCGGGCGCTGACCGCCTACCGCTGGCCGGGCAACGTGCGCGAATTGCAGAACGTCATCGAGCGCGCCGCCATCCTCGCCCGCCAGGGCCGCATCCGCCTGGACCTGCCCACCCCGGAGCCGGAGACGCCCGGGGCGCCCGCCGTGTCCGACCCCGCCGCCGCCGCCCCGGCCGCGGCCTTCGAGACCGAACGGGACCGCCGCGCCCGCGAACGCGCCAACCTGCTGGCCGCCCTGGAAGCGGCCGGCGGCAAGGTGTCCGGCGCCGGCGGCGCCGCCGCCCTGCTGGGCCTGCCCCCGACCACCGTCACCTCCCGCGCCAAAACGCTGGGCATCGACCTGCGCTCCGTCCGGGAACGGGCGCGGGGGGGTGCGTAGAGCGGACCGGCAGCGCAGGGCCCGAAGCGACCACTCTCCCGCCCGCCGCCTCAGAAGCGCCAGCGCAGCCCCGCCGTGACCCAGTTGGAGCCGCCGCCGTCGCCCAGCAGGTCGAAGCCGGTGGAGCGGTGGTGCAGGCGGGCCAGGACGCTCCAGTCTTGGTCGGCCGGACCGACCTCCAGTTCCGCCATCCAATAGACCAGCAGCCGTTCCGTGGTGCCGCTGCGGGCCAGTTCGGCGGCGGGCTTCTGCGTAGCGTAGGACGGGCCGATGCCCCAGGCGACGCTGGTGTGCAGGGTGTCGCTCCACGGGAAACGGTGCCAGCGGCCGGTGACCAGGGCGTTGAACTCCCAATGGGTCTGGTCGCCGAAATGGCGTACCACCTGCGCCTCCGCCTCCAGGCGGGCGCCGCCGATGTCGTACAGGCGGTGCGAGCCGGCAATGCCCACCAGGGTGGCGTCGATCCAGCCGATGTTCCGGCCGGTCAGCACCTCGTCGAAGGTGTTGTCGGTCATGCGCGCGCCGAACAGGGTCAGGGCGTTGGGCGGCAGGGCGGCGTCGCGCGCGGCCGCCGGGCCGGCGGCGCAGACCAGCAGCAGCGCAAGCAGCGCGGCGCGGGCGTCGATCATGGCGGTCGGTCCTTCCGTCCGGTTGGGGGCTCCGTCACAGGTCGGGGCGTGGAGCCGCCCTGCCAACCGGACGGAGGGCCTATGCCCCGCGGTCCGCTTGGCCCTTGCACCCGCCGCCGCGGCGTGGCAGAGATCCGCCCAAAGACGTAACGATATAACATTACGAACGAGGGTGAGATGCGGTTCCTGATGGCCTTGTGCCTGTTGCTCCTTGCCGCCGCACCGGCCGGTGCGGCGGACGGCGGCCGCCCGGTGCGGGTGGTGGCGCCGTGGGAGATCACCGGCGTCGATCCGGCCCGCGCCGGCTACATCTTCGGCCGCATGGGGGTGGCCGAGACCCTGGTGACGGTGGACACGGCCGGGCACCTCGTCCCGGCGCTGGCGCAACGGTGGTCGCAATCGGACGACCGGCTGACGTGGCGCTTCGCCCTGCGGCCGGAGGCGCGCTTCCACGATGGCACCGCGGTGACGGCCGGAGCCGTGGCGGCAGCGCTGGAGCGGTCGCGGGCGGCCGGCGTGCTGGGCCGAGCACCGCTGGAATCGATCGCCGCGGACGGCGATGACGTGGTGATCCGCACCCGCACGCCCTTCGCGCCGTTGCCGGCCTTCCTGGCCAACCACACGGCCATGGTGCTGGCCCCCGCCGCCTACGACGCGGAGGGTCGGGTGAACGCGGTGATCGGCACCGGGCCGTTCCGGGTGTCCTCGCTGACCCCGCCCCTGCGCCTGGAGGTGGAGCGCTTCGACGGCTGGTGGGGGCCGGCCCCGGCGGTCGCCCGCGCCTCGTACCTGGCGGTGCCGCAGGGTGAAACGCGGGCGCTGATGGCCGAGAGCGGCGAGGCCGACCTGGCGTTCGGCCTGCTGCCCGTCACCGTCGACCGGCTGCGCCGCAACCCGCGGGTCGCGGTGCACGCGGTGCCGGTGCCGCGCACCCGTCTGCTGAAGGTGAACGCCGGCGCGCCGTTCTTCGACGACGTGCGGGAACGGCGCGCGCTCAGCCTCGCCATCGACCGCGCCGGCATCGCCGCGGCCATCCTGCGCAGCCCCGGCAGCGCCGCCGGCCAACTCATGTCGCCGGGGCAGGCGGCCTGGCACGTCGCCGACCTGACGCCGCTGCGCCACGACCCGGAGGAGGCGAAACGCCTGCTGGCCGAGGCGGGCTGGCGGCCGGGCGCCGACGGCATCCTGGAACAGGACGGCCGGCCCTTCCGGGTGCAGGTGCGCACCTACAGCAACTGGCCGGAACTGCCGGCCATCGCCACCGTGCTGCAGGCCCAGTTCCGCGCCGTCGGGATCGACCTGACGGTGTCGGTCGCCAACAGCTCCGACATTCCCGCCGGGCACCGGGACGGCTCGCTGCACCTGGGGCTGGTCGCCCGCAACTTCTCCCTGGTGCCCGACCCTCTGGGCACGCTGATGGAGGACTACGGGCCCGAGGGCGGCGACTGGGGCGCCATGAACTGGTCGAGCCCGGAGCTGACGGACATCCTCGCCACCCTGGGTGCCGGCGTCGACGACGCAGAGGCGGCGGCCCTGCGCCGGCGCGCCATGACCATCCTGCAGGACGCGCTGCCGGTGATCCCCGTGGCCTGGTTCGACCTGATGGTCGCGGCGAACGAGCGCCTGGGCCCCGTCACCGTCGACCCGTTCGAGATCAGCTACGGGCTGGCCACCCTGAAGCCGGTGCGCTGACCATGGCGGGGATCCTGCGCCCCCTGGCCGGCCGCGCCGTCCAGGCGCTGACCGTCGCCCTGCTGGTGGGGCTGGTCAGCTTCGCCCTGATGCACGCCCTGCCGGGAGACCCGGCGATGCGCATCGCCGCCTCGCGCTACGGCCCCGACCTGATGACCGCCGAGGCGGCGGAGCGGGTGCGGGCCGAGCTGGGGCTCGACCGGCCGATGCCGGTGCAACTGGCGGAGTGGGTGGGGCGGCTCGCCACGTTCGACCTCGGCCGCTCCCTGGTCACCGGCGCGCCGGTGGCGGAGGAGCTGGAGATCCAGCTCGGCGCCTCCCTCTGGCTGGCCGGCGCGGCCCTGGCCCTGTCCATGGCGCTGGGGCTGCCGGCCGGGCTCCTGGCGGGGATGCGGGCCGGACGGCTGCCCGATCACCTGGCGCTGGCCGCGGCGGTGCTGCTGCGCGCCCTGCCGGTCTTCGTCACCGGGCTGGTGCTGATCATCGTCTTCGCCGTCTGGCTCGGCTGGCTGCCGGCGGCGGGGTTCGGCGGCTGGCGCGACCTGCTGCTGCCGGGGCTGACGCTGGCCTTCGGCCTCGCCGCCCTGTCCAGCCGGGTGACCCGCGACGCCACGGCGGCGGTCCTGGCCGCCCCCTACGTCGCCTTCGCCCGCACCAAGGGGCTGCCGGAGCGGCTGGTGGTGCTGCGCCACGGGGTGCGCAACGCCGCCATCCCCGTGGTGGCGGTGCTGGGCCTGCAACTCGTCTATCTGGTGGAGGGGATGGTGGTGGTGGAGAGCCTGTTCGCCTATCCCGGCATCGGCCACGCGCTGGTCCACGCGATCATCGCGCGCGACGTGCCGATGGTCCAGGGCACGGCGCTGGCCATGGGGCTGACCTTCGTGCTGGTGAACGCGGTGGTGGACCTGCTGTGCGCCGCCCTCGACCCGCGGCAGGTGGCGCGATGACGGCCGTGACCCTTGCCGCCGCCCCGCCGCCCCGCGCCCGTTTCGGGCGCCGCGGCGCCGGCGCCGTGATCGTCGCCGCCCTGATCGCCTTCGGGACGCTGGGGCCGCTGCTCATCACCGCCGACCCGGCGCGGCAGGACCTGGGCAACGCCCTTGCCCCCATGTTCGGGGATTACTGGCTGGGCACCGATCATTACGGGCGCAGCCTGCTGGCCCGCCTGGCCCACGCCACCGGCCTGTCGCTGGCCCTGGCGGCGCTGACCGTGGCCGGGGCGGCGGTGCCGGGGGTGGCGCTGGGCCTGCTGGCCGCCTGGCGCGGCGGCTGGACCGACCGGGCGGCCGGCGCCCTGGCCGACATGGTGCTGGCCCTGCCGGGGCTGCTGCTGGTGCTGCTGTTCGCCGCCTTCGCGCCGGGGGAGTTCCTGCCGCTGTACCTCGGCCTCGCCCTGGCCCAGTGGGTGGAGTATTTCCGGGTGACCCGGGCCACCGCCCGCAGCGTGCTGGCGCGCTCCCACGTGGAGGCCGCCCGGCTGCTGGGCTTCGGGCCGCCGTACATCGCCCGCCACCTGCTGCTGCCCGAGCTGGCGCCGGTGCTGGGCACGCTGATGGCGTTCGGCATGGGGACGGCGGTGCTGGCCATCTCCACCCTCAGCTTCATCAGCATCGGCCTGCACCCGCCCACCGCGGAATGGGGCAGCATGGTGACGGAGCTGCTGCCCTATTACGCCGAGGCGCCGGCGCACGTGCTGTCGCCGGCGGTGATGATCCTGCTGACCGTCCTCGGATTCCACCTTCTGGCCGGAGCGGAGCGTCCATGAGCGCGCATCTCGAGGTCGACCGGCTGCGCGTCGCATCGCGCGACGGCGTGCTGGTCCACGACGTGTCCTTCGCCGTCCGCCCCGGCGTGCCCCTGACGCTGCTGGGCGAGAGCGGATCGGGCAAGTCCCTGGTGGTGCAGGCGATCATGGGCACCCTGCCGGCGGAGCTGGCGGCGTCCGGCCGTATCGCGCTGGACGGGCGCGACCTGCCGGGCCTGCCGGAGGCGGAGCGCCGGACCCTGTGGGGCCGCCGCATCGCCCTGCTGCCGCAGGAGCCGTGGCTGGCGCTCGACCCCACCATGCGGGTGCTGGGGCAGGTGGCGGAGGTCTACCGCCACGTCCGCGGCCGTCCCGCCGGGGATTCCCGGGCCGAGGGGCGGGCGCGGCTGGCCGGGCTGGGGCTGGCGGACGCGGTGCACCGCTATCCCTTCCAGTTGTCCGGCGGCATGTGCCAGCGGGTGGCGCTGGCCATCGCGCGCGCCGCGGACGCCGACCTGCTGCTGGCCGACGAGCCAACCAAGGGCCTGGACGCCGCCCTGCGCGACGGCGTGGCGGCCGGCCTGCGCGGCGAGGCCGACCGCGGCCGCAGCCTGATCACCATCACCCACGACGTGACGGTGGCCCGCGTGCTGGGCGGCGAGGTCGGTGTGATGCTGGACGGGCGGCTGGTGGAATACGGGCCGGCCGCCGAGGTGCTGGCGCGGCCGCGCCACGACTACACCCGCCGCCTGCTGGCCGCCGAACCCGTCGCGTGGCCGGGCCGCGACCGTCCGGTGCCGGGCGACCCCGTCATCCGCGGCGCCGGCATCGCCAAGACCTTCGGCGGCCGCACGGTGCTGGACGGGGTGGACGTGGAGGTGCGGGCCGGTGAAGTGGTGGCGGTGCTGGGGCCCAGCGGCTCCGGCAAGTCCACCCTGGGCAACATCCTGCTGGGCCTGGTGCCGGCGGACGCCGGGGAGGTGCGCCGCGGCCCCGGGCTGGCGCCGCTGCGCTTCCAGAAGGTCTACCAGGACCCGCCCGGCGCCTTCGCGCCGCAGCGGACGCTGCGCCGGGCGCTGGCCGACGTGGGCCGGCGGCACGGGGTGGCGTGGGAGGTGTTCGAGGGGCTGATGCGGCGTTTCCGGCTCGGCCCCGGCCTGCTCGACCGGCGGCCCGGCCAGCTTTCGGGGGGCGAGCTGCAGCGCTTCGCCCTGGCCCGCGTGCTGGCGCTGAACCCCGCCTTCCTGTTCGCCGACGAGCCGACCTCCCGCCTCGACCCCATCACCCAGCGGGAGGTGGCGGACCTGCTGCACGAGCTGGCGGGCGAGCGGCGCCTCGGCGTCCTGCTGGTCACCCACGAGGCGGCCATGGCCGCCAACCTGGCCCACCGGGTGCTGGCGCTGGAGCCCGCCGCCGCGGGGTAGCGGCGGACAGCGTCAGAAGGCCAGGCCGGCGATCGGGTTGTCGAAGGCGGCCAGGGGGCAGCGGCATGTGGGGCAGGTGATCTGCGCCAGCACCTCCGCCCGCTGCTCCCGCGTCAGCGACACGCCCATCGTCTTCAGGGACTCGTCGATCAGCCGGGCGTGGTAGGCGCTGACGCCGCAGGCGTCGTCCAGCAGGCCGGTGGCGTCGTCCGTCGGGATCTCGCGGAACGCGGCGGCGGGACCGGCGACGGCGACCAGCGCCGCGGCGGGGGCCAGGGCGGCGATCAGGCGCAGGACGGTGCGGCGCGGGATGACGGGGGCCATGGCGACTCCGGAACGTGCGGTGGTTCTGCCGATGGCCCCCAATCTCGGCACCCCGGGGGGCGGCGTCAAGGGGCGGCGTCAGGGGGTCGGGCGCGCGGGCGTCACGACCCCGGCCGCAGGGCCTGCGCGAACTGCTGCGTGTTGTGGCGCATCATGTCGATGTAGGTGGGGGCGGGGCCGTCGGGGCCGGACAGGGCGTCGGAGTAGACCCGGCCGCCGACGCGGGCGCCGGTTTCGCGGGCGATCTGCTCCATCAGGCGGGGATCGGCGATGGATTCCACGAACACCGCCTTCACCCCGTCCGCCCGGATCTGGCGGATCAGCGCGGCCAGGTCGCCGGCGGACGCTTCGGCCTCGGTGGAGATGCCGACCGGGGACAGGAAGGTCACGCCGTACGCCCGGGCGTAATAGCCGAAGGCGTCGTGGGCGGTGACGATGCGCCGGCCTTCCGGCGGGACCGGGGCGAGGGCGGCGGTGATCTCCGCCTCCAGCGCGTCGAGCCGGCCGCGGTAGGCGGCGTGGCGCGCCCGCAGGGCCTCCGCCCGCGCCGGCGCGGCGGCGATCAGCCCGTCGAGGATGGCGTCGGTGTACAGCCCGGCGTTGGCCACGGACTGCCAGGCGTGCGGGTCGATGCCGCCGTGATCGTGTCCGTGGTCGTGCCCGTGCCCGTGCCCGTGAGCGTGCCCATGCCCATGCGCGTGCGCATGATCATGGTCGTCGTCGTCCCCGGCCTCGATGGGGCGGACGTCGCGGGTGGCGACGACCACGGATACCTTGAAGGCCGCGGCCCGGAGCAGCCGCTCCATCCACCCCTCGAAGCCCAGCCCGTTGACCACCACCACGTCGGCCCCGGCCACGGCGCGGGCGTCGGCGGGGGTGGGTTCGTAGACGTGGGCGTCGCCGTCGGGACCGACCAGGGTGGTGACGGCCACGGCGTCGCCGCCGACCTCCCGCACCAGATCGGCCAGGATGGTGAAGCTGGCGACCACCTTCAGCGGCCGCTCCGCCGCCGGCTGGGCCAGGGCGGCCGTGGCGACGAGGGTGAACGCCGCTCCCAGCAATGCGGTGAGGAAGCGTTTCATGGGCTGTCCTTCTGTGTCATGGAGGTGGCTTTTTCATGGAGGTGGCGCGGGTCACGCCCGCAGATGCCGGCCGGGAAACAGGCGGGTGCGCAGGCTGCCGACCGGCCCGGCGGCCATGGACGCCAGGTAGGCCGCACCCGCGACCAGCACGATCGCCGGCCCCGACGGCAGGTTGAAATGGTAGGAGAGCAGGAGCCCGCCCCAGCCCGACGCGGCGGCGAGGACGACGGCCACCAGGGCCAGCGTCCACACCTGTTCCGCCCAGAAGCGGGCGGCGGCGGCCGGCAGCATCATCAGCCCGACGGCCATCAGCGTGCCCAGCGCCTGGAAGCCGCCGACCAGGTTGAGCACCACCAGGGTGAGGAAGACCCCGTGCACCGGGGCCCCGCCGCCGCCCACGGCGCGCAGGAAGCCGGGGTCGAAGCATTCCGCCACCAGGGGGCGGTAGAGCAGGGCCAGGGTCAGCAGCGTCACCGTGGCGATGGAGGCCACCAGGATCAGGCCGCCGTCGTCCACCGCCAGGATGGTGCCGAACAGCACGTGCAGCAGATCGACGGTGCTGCCGCCGGAGGACACGATCAGCACCCCCGACGCCAGGGCGATCAGGTAGAGGGCGGCGAAGCTGGCGTCCTCGCGCTGGGCGGTGGCGCGCGACACCAGGCCGGCGGTCAGCGCCACCGCCAGGCCGGCCAGCAGGCCGCCGGCGCTCATCGCCCACAGGGACAGGCCGGCCACCAGGAAGCCGATCGCGGCGCCGGGCAGCACCGCGTGGGACAGGGCGTCGCCCATCAGGCTCATGCGCCGCAGCACCAGCAGCACCCCCACCGGCCCGCATCCCAGGGCCAGCGCCAGGCAGGCGACCAGGGCGCGGCGCATGAAGGCGAACTCCACGAATGGGGCGGCGAGCAGGTCGTAGGCGGTCATGCCGCACCCGCGGCGCCGCGGTCGCACACCGGCGCCCCGTCGTCCCAGTGCTCGGCCATGGCGCGGGCGCGCCGCAGGTTGGCCGGGGCCAGCGCCTCGGCGGTGGGGCCCCAGGCGATGGGCTCGCGGGCCAGCAGCAGGGTGCGGGGGAAGTGGGCGCGCACCTGCTCCAGGTCGTGCAGCACGGCGATCACCGTGCGCCGCTCGGCGTGCCAGCGCCGCACCAGCGCCAGCAGATCGGCGGTGGTGCGCGCGTCGATGGCGGTGAAGGGTTCGTCCAGCAGGATCAGGCGGGCGTCCTGCAACAGCATGCGGGCGAACAGCACCCGCTGGAACTGGCCGGCCGACAGGGCGCCGACCGGCCGCCGCTCGAACCCCGCCAGCCCGACCGCGGCGAGGGCCGCGCGCGCGTCGTCGCGCATCGCCGCGGTGATGGCCCCGAAGGCGCCGACGCGCCGCCAGTGGCCGAGCATGACGGTGTCCAGCACGTCGATGGGGAAGCTGCGGTCGATCTCCGCCTGCTGGGGCAGGTAGGCGATGTCCCGCCGGTCGACGCCCTCCAGGGTGACCCGCCCCTGCAACGGCCGCAACGCGCCGGTCACGGCCTTCAGCAGCGTGCTCTTGCCGGCACCGTTGGGGCCGACCACCGCGGTCAGCGACCCGTCGGCGAACCCGCCGGAGATGTGGTGGACCGCGGGATGGCGCCGGTAGCCCAGCGTCAGGTCGTGCAGGCGGATGACGTCGCCCATGGGCTCACCCGATCCAATCCAGGGCCGCGGCGACGGCCAGCCACAGGCCGGCCGAGACGGCCAGCGCCAGGGCGACGCGCCGGGTGGCCGCCGCGGCGAGGGGCCCCGGCCGGCGGGCCGGCGGACGCGGATCACGCGGGTCCATGGGGTGCGGCACGGGTCAGTCCCGCTCGTGGTCGAGGCAGAGCAGCAGGCGCGGTCCCCGCCGCGGGTCGGCCGGCGGCGAGCGGTGGACGATGCCGCGGCCGCGGTTGCCCGGCCACGCCTCTCCCTTCAGCAGGGCCACGTGGCCGGGAGCCAGCGCCCGGATGCGTCCGGGGTTGCGGACGATGGCGTCGTTGTCGCCGCTGCCCGGGGCGGCGCGGTTCACCGCGTCGTCCGGCAGCCACAGGGTTCCGGCACCGCGGTAGGTGCACAGCAGGCGGATGCCCACATGGTCGGCGTGGAAGTAGCGGCAGCCGTTGCCGGTTACCGCCTCCAGCCGCACCGTTACCCGCGCGGCGCCGGTGATCCCGGCGAAGCAGCGCACCAGCAGCGCCACATCGCGCAGCAGCGGCGCCAGGGCAGCCCGGTCCGCGGCGTCCGCCGCCGTCACGGCCCCGGGCAGGTCCGCCCGCACCCGCGCCGCGGTGGTCTCGAACCCCGCCCCGACAGCGGACAACGCCCGCACGGCGGCGATGCCGGACGCAACGGCGGCGGGCAGCGCGCGCTCCCGGATGGCCAGGGTGACGCCGGGCCCGGCAATGGCCCGCAGATGCCCGGCCGCCCGGCAGCGCACCACATGCCCGCCCCCGGCCGGGTGCTCGGCACCGCCGGCCGGGGGCCGCTCCATCAGGTCGATCCGCTCCACCCTCGTCCATCCCGTTCGGTGCCATTCTTCGTAACGTTATAACATTACATATGGAAGGGCGGTCAAGGCTTGCGGCGGGATGCGGGGACGAGCCGAACAGCAAAAAGGCCCGCGCGGTGCCGCGCGAGCCTTTCCGGTTTTGGTGGAGCCAAGGAGGATCGAACTCCTGACCTCTACAATGCCATTGTAGCGCTCTCCCAGCTGAGCTATGGCCCCGAAACTCTGGGATGCCGCCGTGTCCGGCGGCCTCGGTGGAGCGGGATATTGGTCAGGTCGGGCCTGCCGTGCAAGCGAAAAATTCGACCCCGCTCCACATTTTTGCCGGCCCGCTTCGGCCCCCCGGGCCGGCCCCGACCGGCCCCCGATCAGCGCTCGTCGTCGTCCTCGCCCTCGACGTCGACCACCTCGTCCACGTCGTCCTCGCCCAGCTCCGAGGTGTCCTCGATCAGCACGTCGTCCTCGTCCTCGGGCGTGTCGTCGGCGCCCTCCTCGAGGTCTTCCACCGTGACGTCGTCATCGGTGTCGTCGAGGTCCTTGTCGGTGTCCTCGCGTTCCGTCTCCAGGTCCTCGTCCTCCACGACCGGCTTCGCCTTGACCTCCTCGACCGGCGCCGGCCGGGCCCGGCGGGACTTCAGAAGCGCCTCCGGGTCGAAGGTCGTTCCGCAGGCCGGGCACACGGGCGGGTCCTTGCGCAGGTCATAATAGCGCGCGCCACAGTTCGGGCAGATGCGCTTGACGCCCCATTCCGGTTTGGCCACGCGAACTCCTCCGTCATTCCCGTACATCTCGATCAAGGCCGGCCCTTTGCCACGCCTGACGCCGCTTGTCAAAAAGAATTGGTCCCCGGCCGATGGCAGCGCATACGCTGGTGCGGCACCAACAGGGGAGGACGCTTCGCCATGACCATCGCCGCACCACCCGACCGCCGCCGCACCGGGTGGCTATACGCCCTCGCCCTGGCCGTTCTGCTGGCCCCGGCGGCGCCGCTCCCGGCCGGTGCCGCCGGCGACGTCGCCCCGGAAGGGGCGACCGGCCGTACCCAGCGCGCGCCGGACCGGGCGACGCGCCACATGGCCGCCGCCGCCAACCCGCTGGCGGCGTCGGCGGGGCGCGAGATCCTGCGCGCCGGCGGCAGCGCGGTGGACGCCGCCATCGCCATGCAGATGGTGCTGGGGCTGGTGGAGCCGCAAAGCTCCGGCATCGCCGGCGGCGCCTTCCTGCTGCACTGGGACGCCGCGGCGCGCACCCTGACCACCCTGGACGGCCGCGAGACGGCGCCCATGGCGGCGACGCCGGAGCGATTCCTGAAGCCGGACGGCACCCCCATGGCGTTCTTCGACGCGGTGGTCGGCGGCCGCTCCGTCGGCGTGCCCGGTGTGCCGCGCCTGCTGGAGCTGGCGCACCGCCGCCACGGCCGGCTGCCCTGGCGCGACCTGTTCGCCCCGGCGATTCGGCTGGCCGAGGCGGGGTTCGCCGTGTCGCCGCGCCTGCACGGGCTGCTGGCGCAGGACAAGCACCTGCGCGACGACCCGGCGGCGCGGGCACTCTATTACGGCCCCGACGGGGCGGCGCTGCCCATCGGCGCCACCCTGCGCAATCCCGAATACGCCGCCGTCCTGCGCGCCGTCGCCGAGGGCGGAGCCGACGCCTTCCACACCGGCCCGATCGCCGCCGCCATCGCCGCCGCGGTGGCCGGCCACCCCGCCAACCCCGGCGACCTCACCCCGGCCGACCTCGCCGCCTACCGCGCCAGGGAACGGCCGCCGGTGTGCGGCCCCTACCGGGGCTACACCGTGTGCGGCATGGGGCCGCCCAGCTCCGGCGGGATCGCGGTGCTGCAGATCCTGGGCGTGCTGGAGGCGCAGGACGCCGCGGCCTCCGATCCGATCGATGCGGCCCATCGGTTCGCCGAGGCCGGGCGCCTGGCCTTCGCCGACCGCGCCCGCTACCTGGCCGACCCCGACTATGTGCCCGTGCCGGTCCGCGGGCTGATCGATCCCGGCTACATCGCCGGGCGCGCCGCCCTGGTGGACCCGCAGCGCTCCATGGGCCGGGCCGAGGCCGGCACGCCGCCGTGGCGGCAGGGGGCGCTGTACGGCGCGTCGGAGGGGGTGGAGCACGGCACCTCCCACATCGCCGTGGTGGACGGGCAGGGCAACGCCGTGTCCATGACCACCTCCATCGAAAGCGCCTTCGGGGCGCGGCTGATGGTGCGGGGCATGCTGCTGAACAACCAGCTCACCGACTTCGCGTTCGAGCCCGTGGCCGACGGCCTGCCGGTCGCCAACCGGGTGGAGCCCGGCAAGCGGCCGCGCAGCTCCATGGCCCCCACCATCGTGTTCGACGGCGACGGCAACCTGCGCGCCGTCGTCGGCTCGCCCGGCGGCAGCCAGATCATCGGCTACGTGGCCAAGACGCTGGTCGGGCTGCTGGAGCGCGGCCTCGACCCGCAGGTGGCGGTGGACCTGCCCAATTTCGGCAGCCGCAACGGCCCGACCGAGCTGGAGAAGGGCACCGAGGCGGAGACCTGGAAGGCGGCCCTGGAGGCGCGCGGCCACACCGTGTCGGTGATCGAGATGACGTCGGGCACCCAGGCCATCGTGGTGACGCCGGACGGGCTGGTCGGCGGCGCCGACACCCGGCGCGAGGGCGCGGCGGCGGGCGATTGAGGGCGCCCCGCCCCCCTCGCATCGCCGGGGCGGCTGTGCTAGGAAACCCGCCGCCACCGTTGCGCCACCATTGCTGAAGAGGGTCCCACGTCATGCCGCAGGCGAAGCCGCTGCGCTCCTCCGCCGCCGGAGCCCTGACCGGCACCGCCCGCGTTCCGGGCGACAAGTCGATCTCCCACCGCTCCCTGATGCTGGGCGCCGTCGCTGTCGGCGAGACGGTCGTCCACGGCCTGCTGGAGGGGGAGGACGTGCTCCACACCGCCGCGGCCATGCGGGCGCTGGGCGCGCGGGCGGATCGGGACGACGACGGCGTGTGGCGCATCCACGGCGTCGGCGTCGGCGGGCTGGGGGAGCCGGCGCAGGTGCTCGACATGGGCAACAGCGGCACCGCCGCGCGCCTGCTGATCGGCCTGGTGGCCGCCCACCCCGTCACCACCTTCTTCACCGGCGACGCCTCGCTGAACAAGCGGCCGATGGCCCGCATCATCGGCCCGCTGGAGCGCATGGGCGCCAGCTTCGTCAGCCGCGCCGGCGGCCGCCTGCCCCTGGCGGTGGTGGGCAGCGCGCAGCCGGTGCCCATCGAATACCGCCTGCCCGTGGCCTCGGCCCAGGTGAAGTCGGCCGTGCTGCTGGCCGGCCTCAACACGCCGGGCGTCACCACGGTGATCGAGGCGGAGCCGACCCGCGACCACACGGAGCTGATGCTGCGCCATTTCGGCGCCGACGTGCGCACGGAGCGGCTGGAGGACGGCGCCCTGGCGGTATCGGTCACCGGCCAGCCCGAACTGACCGGGCGCACCATCCATGTGCCGGCCGATCCGTCGTCCGCCGCCTTCCCGGCGGTGGCGGCGCTGCTGCGCCCCGGATCGGAGCTGCTGCTGACCGACGTCGGCATGAACCCGCGCCGCACCGGCCTGTACGACACGCTGGTGGAGATGGGCGCCGACATCGTGTTCGAGAACCGCCGCGACCAGGCGGGCGAGCCGGTGGCCGACCTGCGGGTGCGCGGCGGCGCGCTCAAGGGCGTGGTGGTGCCGCCCGACCGGGCGCCGTCGATGATCGACGAGTACCCCATCCTCGCCGTCGCCGCCGCCTTCGCCGAGGGCACCACCACCATGCTGGGCCTGAAGGAGCTGCGGGTGAAGGAGAGCGACCGGCTGGCCATGATCGCCGACGGCCTGACCCGCTGCGGCGTGCGGGTCGAGGTGGGGGCGGACGACAGCCTGACCGTCCACGGCACCGGCCTCGCCGGCCGCCCGCGCGGCGGCGCCACCGTGGCCACCGCCATGGACCACCGCATCGCCATGAGCTTCCTGGTCTTCGGCATGGCCTCGGCCGAGCCGGTGCAGGTCGACGACGGCGCCTTCATCGACACCAGCTTCCCCGGCTTCGTCACCCTGATGAACCGGCTGGGGGCGCGGATTTCGGAAGCCTGAGCCCATGACCCGCCCCATCGTCATCGCCATCGACGGCCCCGCCGCGTCGGGCAAGGGCACGCTGGCCCGCCGCATCGCGGCGCGGTTCGGCTGCGCCCACCTCGACACCGGGCAGCTCTACCGGGCGGTCGGCATGGCCGTGCTGCGCGCCGACAAGGACCCGGCGGACGCCGCGTTCGCCGCGCTGGCGGCGCGCGCACTGAAGCCCGACGACGCCATCCTCGCCGATCCGGAGCTGCGCTCCGACGGGGCGGCGCAGGCGGCGTCCAAGGTGGCGGCGGTGCCCGAGGTGCGCCGGGCGCTGCTGGACTTCCAGCGCTCCTTCGCCGCCCGCCCGCCGGGCGGGGCCGCCGGGGCGGTACTGGACGGGCGGGACATCGGCACCGTGGTGTGCCCGGACGCCGACGCCAAGCTGTACGTTACCGCTTCCGTGGAGGTGCGGGCGCAGCGGCGACTCAAGGAGTTGCGGGAACGCGGGATCCCCGCTATACCTGACGCCGTCCTGGAGGACATGAAGGCCCGTGATGCGCGCGACAGCCAGAGAGCGGTGGCCCCGCTCAAGCCGGCTGGCGACGCATTTGTGCTTGATACGTCCGCGATGACCGCCGATGAGGCGTTCGAAGCGGCGGTCGCCTTCATCGCTTCGGCCACCGGTTCGGCGGCCGCGCGGTAGGGCGGTCGGGGCACGAAGGGGCGGAACGGGTCCGGTCGCTCCGGGAAACAGTCAACCCAAGTCGCCGGGCGCGAGGCTCGGCGCGGCGGTCCGGTCGAATCCACCACCATGATGCCGTGGGGGTGGAGGCGCCGGGTCGCTTTTTTCGCAACCTTAGGAGTTTCGATGGCACAAGCTATGGCCAAGACCGGCGAAGGCGCCAGGGAGAGCTTCGCCGCTCTCCTGGAAGAGTCGCTGGGCACCAGCGAGAGCCTGGAAGGCACCGTCGTCAAGGGCCGCGTCGTTGCAGTCGAAAACGACATGGTCACCATCGACGTCGGCCTGAAGTCCGAGGGCCGGGTCGCGCTGAAGGAGTTTGCCCAGCCCGGTCAGCCGGCTGAGCTGAAGGCCGGGGACACCGTCGAGGTGTACCTGGAGCGCATGGAGGACAAGAACGGCGAGGCCGTGCTGTCCCGCGAGAAGGCGAAGCGCGAAGAGGCGTGGACGCAGCTCGAGAAGGCGTTCAACGACCAGCAGCGCGTCACCGGCGTCATCTTCGGGCGCGTCAAGGGCGGCTTCACGGTCGACCTGAACGGCGCCGTGGCGTTCCTGCCGGGCTCGCAGGTGGACATCCGTCCCGTGCGCGACATCTCCCCGCTGCTGGGCACGCCGCAGCCGTTCCAGATCCTGAAGATGGACCGCTCGCGCGGGAACATCGTGGTGTCGCGCCGCGCCGTGCTCGAGGAGAGCCGTGCGGAGGCCCGTTCGGAGCTGGTGGCCAACCTCAAGGAAGGCCAGGTGCTCCAGGGTGTGGTCAAGAACATCACCGACTACGGTGCGTTCGTCGACCTGGGCGGCGTGGACGGCCTGCTGCACGTCACCGACATCGCGTGGCGCCGCATCAACCATCCCTCCGAGGCGCTGCAGATCGGCCAGACCGTCACGGTCCAGGTCATCCGCTTCAACCCGGAGACCCAGCGCATCAGCCTCGGCATGAAGCAGCTCGAGGCCGATCCGTGGGAAGGCGTGGAAGCCAAGTACCCGGTCAGCGCCCGCTTCAAGGGCCGCGTCACCAACATCACCGACTACGGCGCCTTCGTGGAGCTGGAGCCGGGGATCGAGGGCCTGGTGCACGTCTCCGAGATGTCGTGGACCAAGAAGAACGTCCACCCCGGCAAGATCGTGTCGACCTCCCAGGAGGTCGAGGTCATGGTCCTGGACGTGGATCCGCAGAAGCGCCGCATCAGCCTCGGCCTGAAGCAGTGCCTCGACAACCCGTGGGAGACCTTCCTCGACAAGTACGGCCCCGGCACGGAGCTGGAAGGCGAGGTCAAGAACATCACCGAATTCGGTCTGTTCGTCGGTCTGCCGGGCGACATCGACGGCATGGTCCACATGTCCGACCTCGACTGGAACAAGTCGGGCGAGGAGGCCATCGCCGAGTACAAGAAGGGTGACCGCGTCAAGGTCAAGGTCCTCGACGTGGACATCGAGAAGGAGCGCATCTCGCTCGGCATCAAGCAGCTCGCCTCCGATCCCTTCGAGTCGGCCACCGCCGGCATGAAGAAGGGCGACGTGGTGACCTGCACGGTGACCCAGGTCACCGACGGCGGCATCGAGGTGGCGGTGGGCGAAGGCTTCACCGGCTTCATCCGCAAGTCCGACCTGTCGCGCGAGCGGTCCGAGCAGCGTCCGGAGCGGTTCGCCGTCGGCGAGAAGGTCGACGCCAAGGTGACCCAGATCGACCGCGGCTCCCGCCGCATCTCGCTGTCCATCAAGGTCCGCGAGATGGAGGAGGAGAAGCAGGCGATGGCCGAGTACGGTTCGTCCGACTCCGGCGCCTCGCTGGGCGACATCCTGGGCGCGGCCCTGAAGCGCCGCCAGCAGGGCGAGGAGTAATCCTCCTCCCCTCCGGGGTTATGAAAAGGCCGCCGCGGGCAACCGCGGCGGCTTTTTTTCTGGGCGAAATCCGCGTTCATTCCCAAAGAAGTGGCCATACAAAAGTATAGATTCCCCGGACGCCCGATTCTTGCGCTGTAGATTTTAGCAAGAAGCGGAATGACGGCCGGACCTCCATTTGGGCATCGTCCTCATGCAACGCCGCTTGAGCGCGGCAGATGCAGGACATCGATGATGAACAGCCACTCCATTGGAGGTCCGCGGTGAACGTTCTTTCCGGTAAGGTCGCCATCGTGACGGGAGCCAGCTCCGGGATCGGGCGCGCGACCGCGATTCTGTTTGCCCGGCAAGGGGCCAGGGTCGTCGTCGCGGCGCGGCGGCAGCATGAACTCGACATCCTCGTCTCGGAGATCGCCGCGACGGGGGGCGAAGCGGTCGCCCTGGCGGGCGACGTTCGCGACGAGGACCATGCCAGGGCCCTGGTCGAGCAGGCCGTGAACCGTTTCGGCGGGTTGGATGTGGCGTTCAACAACGCCGGCGCGGCGGGCACAATGGCGCCGGTCACCGACCTGTCGCTCGCCGACTGGCAGGACGTCATCGCGACGAACCTGACGAGCGCGTTCCTCGGTGCCAGGCACCAGATCCCCGCGATGGCCGCGCGCGGTGGCGGCTCGTTGATCTTCACCTCGTCCTTCGTCGGCTACACCGCGGGATTGCCGGCGATGGCGGCCTACGCCGCGGCAAAGGCCGGGCTGGTCGGCCTGACGCAGGTGCTGGCGGCCGAACTCGGGCCGAAGGGCATCCGGGCCAACGCCGTCCTGCCCGGTGGCACCGACACCCCGGCCAACCCCGTCAACGCGCCGGGGGCGACCCCGGAGGTTCGCACCTTCGTCGAGGGACTCCACGCCCTGAAGCGGATCGCTACGCCGGAGGAGATCGCGCAGACGGTGCTCCACCTCGCGTCCGATGCGTCGAGCTTCATGACCGGCACGGCGCTGCTGGTCGACGGCGGCGCCTCGATCAACCGGACCTGAGTCGGGCGAGGATGCCGCGCCGCCGCGCCGGCATCCTCATGCCGACGGCATGCCGTCGGTGTCACACCGCCGCCCCCATCGGGCTGTCGTCGTCGCGGAAGCGGCGCAGGTCGTCGGTGCGTTCGTAGGGCAGGACGGTGGTCAGGCCCTCGGCCGGCTCGCCGGCCAGCAGGGCCAGGGTGTGGTGGGCCAGGGTGGCGCCGACGCGGCGCTGCGGCTGGTAATAGTAGACGACGCGCTGGTCGGACAGCATGCGGAAGGGCATGCCGCCGAAGCCCACCACCGTCACGCCGTCGCGCACCGTGTCGATGCCGCAGGCGATCAGCCCCTCCAGCACGCCGACCACCGACATCTGGTTGGCGCAGATGATGGCGGTGACGGAGCGGTCGGCGCTCAGCAGCCGGCGCGCCGCCTCGCGGGTGGCGCGCACCGACAGGTCGGCGGTGAGGCTGAGCGCCGGGTCGCGCGGCAGGTCCGATTCGGCCAGCCCCCGCTGGTAGCCGCGCAGGCGGTAGCCGAGATACGTCAGCGTGCCCGCCGGGTTGATCAGGGCGATGCGGCGGTGCCCGTCGGCCGCCAGGCGGGCCACCGCATCGACCACCGCGCCCTCGTCGTCGTGGTCGACGAAGGCGTGGGGCGTCAGCAGCTCGGTGCGCCCGAAGCTGACGAAGGGGAAGTCCCGCTCCAGGCAATAGCGCGCCCGCTCGTCCAGCGGGGTGGTGCGCGAGAAGACGACGGCGTCAGCCAGCTGTTGCTCTGCCACCTTGCGCACCGCGTCCAGCGGCGTCTGGCCGCCGGTCTGCGCCAGCATGAGCAGGTTGTAGCGCGACGGCTCCAGCCCGGCCGACAGACTCTCCACCTGGGCGAGGAAGCCGGGGTCGCCGTAGTCGCCGACCTCCGGCGCGTAGAGGATGGAGCACACCTTCATGGTGCGGCCGGTGCGCAGGTGGATGCCGCCGACGTTGGGCACGTAGCCCAGCTCCGCCGCCGCCTCCTTCACCCGCGCGATGGTTTCCGGCCGCACCTCCGGCCCGTCCTTCAGCGCCCGCGACACGGTGGTGACCGACAGGCCCAGGTGGTCGGCCAGTGTGCGCAGATTGGCCTGCCGCCGTCCCGTCACCCGTGATCCCCCGATGGCCGCCCCGTCCGTCCTCGCCATAGCCGAAATCACGCCTCCGGCAAAGCGTTCCCGGCGATCACCGCGCGCAGGAAGTCGAAGGATGCCTTGGGCGTGCGCGCCTGCGTGGCGTAATCGACGTGCACCAGCCCGAACCGCTTGCCGTACCCGTGCGCCCATTCGAAGTTGTCGAGCAGCGACCACGGCATGAAGCCGCGCACGTCCGCCCCCTCGGCGACCGCCCGCAGCAGGTTGGCGAGATAGTCGTGGTAATAGGCGATGCGGTCGCGGTCGTCGACCCGGCCGTCCGGCCCGACCACGTCGAGGAAGGCGCCGCCGTTCTCCGTGACGTAGACGGGCGGGTTGCCGTAGCGCTCCTTCAGGATCATCAGCGCCTCGTAGAAGGCGTGGCCGTCCACCGCCCAGTTCATCTCGGTCCGGCGGAAGAAGCGGGGCGGCTCGGCATGGCGGAACGGCCAGGCGCCGCCCTCCGCGGCGGTGACGTAGCTGGGGAAATAGTGGTTCACCCCGAGGAAATCGATCGGCCGGTTGATCTCCGCCAGGTCTCCGTCCTTGACGTGCGGGGCGAACCGGTCCGCCAGGGAGTCGGGGTAGCGGCCGAGGTAGACCGGGTCGAGGAAGACGCCGTTCCACTTGTCCTCGAACAGCGCCGCCAGGTGGGCGTCACGCCCGGCGACCTGCGGCAGGGGCCGCGCCTTGTGCATGGGCAGGACGAAGCTGACGCCGGCGCGCGGCGTGAGGTCCCGCAGCACCGCGACGGCACGGCCGTGCGCCAGGTTCAGGTGGTGGGCGGCGCGCACGGCGGCGCGCGGGTCGGTCAGGCCGGGGGCGTGCCGTCCCTCCTCGTGGCCCACCCAGGCGCTGACGCTGGGCTCGTTGAAGGTGACCCAGTTCTCCACCCGGTCGCCCAGCCGGCGGGCCACCACCGCGGCGTAATCGGCGAACCAGCCGGCGCTGTCGCGGTTGACCCAGCCGCCCTTGTCCTGCAACGCCTGCGGCAGTTCCCAATGATAGAGGCAGGGCCAGGCGCGCAGGCCCCGCTCCAGCAGGCCGTCGACGATGCGGTCGTAGAAGTCCAGGCCGGCCTCGTTCACCCGCCCGGCGCCCTCGGGCATCACCCGCGACCACATGGTCGAGAACCGGTAGACCGAGGCCCCCAGCGTGCGCATGAGGTCGAGATCCCCGGGATAGCGGTGATAGTGGTCGCAGGCGACCGCGCCCGTGTCGCCGTTCGCCACCTTGCCGGGCGTGGCGCAGAACGTGTCCCAGATGCAGGGGCCGCGGCCGTCGTCGGGCGCCCCTCCCTCGATCTGATAGGCGGACGTCGAGACGCCCCATACGAAACCTTCGGGGAACCGCAGCATCCCGGAAACCCTCTTCCCGTCGGGCGAGCCCCCATGGCGCGCCTCATTCGTAACGTTACGATCTGGACTGTATCGTTACGGGTCGCCCTGGACAAGCCGTTTGTGCTACAAATTACCGTGTTGACAATCGGCGCGCCCCATTCATACTGACGGAAAATCGCAACGTTACGATTTGCGGTGACCGATCGAACCGGGGAGGTGGCGATGCACAGGACCTTGCGGCGTGCGGGATTGGTGTCGGCGGTGGCGATGGCCGCCATGGGAATGGCGGCGGGGCTCGGCGGTCCGGCCGCGGCGGCGGCTCCAACGGCGGAGGTGCTGAACTGCTGGACGTCGGGCGGCGAATCCGCCGCCCTGGCGGAGGTGCGGGCGGCGTTCACGGCGCGCGGCGGCGTCTGGAAGGACACGCCGGTGGCCGGCTGTTCCAACGCCCGCGCCGCCGCGGTCAACCGCATGATCGGCGGCGATGCCCCGCCGATCTTCCAGTTCTCCATCGGCGAACAGCTCAAGGAGCTGGCGGAGCAGGGGCTGCTGGGCGACATCGACGGCCCGGCGAAGGCGGCCAACTGGGACGCCCTGCTGCCGCCGATGATCGCGCAGGTCGCCAAGCATGACGGGCGCTACATCGCCGCCCCGGTCAACATCCACGGCGAGAACTGGATGTTCTACAACGCGGCCGTGCTGGAGCGGGCCGGCGTCGCCGTCCCCGGAAGCTGGCCGGAGTTCCTGGAGGCGGCCGGGACCCTCAAAGGCAAGGGGGTGACGCCCATCGCCCTGGGCGGCCAGCCCTGGCAGGAGCGCATCCTCTTCAACACCGTGCTGCTGGGGGTCGGCGGGCGCGACCACTACGCCCGCATCTACGGCGACCTGGACCGCGCCGCCATGGAGTCGGAAACGACCCTGGAGGCGTTCCGCACCTTCGCGGCCCTGCGCGGCTTTGTCGACGAGGGCAGCCCCGGCCGGCGCTGGAACGAGGCGACGGCCATGCTGATCCGCGGCGACGCGGCGTTCCAGTTCCAGGGCGACTGGGTGAAGGGGGAGATGGTGGCGGCGGGGATCGAGCCGGGTACGGCCGTCGGCTGCGCGCTCGCTCCCGCCCGCGACACCGCCTACATCATGGCCGTCGACGCCTTCGCCTTCTCGCGCAGCAGGGACGCGCAGGCGCAGGCCGCGCAGACGCTGATGGCGGAGGTGCTGCTGGACCCCGCCGTGCAGGTGGCCTTCAACCGGCGCAAGGGGTCGATCCCCATCCGCAACGACGTCGACGGCACCGGCTTCGACGCCTGCGCCCGGCTGGCCATGGAGACGCTGAAGGACACGAAGACCCATCTGGTCAGCACCGGGCTGTTCGGTGTCTCCAGCTCGGTGTCGGGTGCCATCGACGACGCGATCTCCCAGTTCTGGAACAACCCGTCCATGACGCCGGAGAACGGCCGCGCCCTCTTCATCCGGTCCATCGCCGACGCGCGCTGACCGTCCGCACCGGACGCACACCCGCCACGGGGAGTTCCCGATGTCCCATGCCGAGCCGAGCCCGGCGCTGCTGACCGCCGCCGACCGCGAGGCGCCGCGCCCCCGCCGGCGCCTGTCGCCCGCGACCGCGGCGCGGATCGCCCTGATCCCCGCGACGGTGATCACGGTGGTCTGCTTCTACGCCTTCATCGCCTGGACCTTCGTCATCTCGCTGACCCGGTCGCGGCTGCTGCCGGTCTACGACTTCGTCGGGTTCGACCAGTACCGCCGGCTGTTCGCCAACGCGCGCTGGTGGACGGCGATGGAGAACCTGGCCATCCACGGCACCCTGTTCATCGTCGGCTGCACCCTGGCGGGGTACGCGCTGGCCATCCTGATCGACCGCGGGGTGCGGGCGGAATCGGTCTTCCGCACCATCTTCATGCTGCCGCTGTCCATGTCCTTCATCGTCACGGGCGTGATCTGGCAGTGGCTGCTCAACCCCACCTTCGGCATCCAGGACGCGGTGCGCGATCTCGGCTGGACCGACTTCGTCTTCAACTGGATCGTGCGCCAGGACCGGGCGATCTACACCCTGGCCATCGCCGGCGTGTGGCAGCAGGTGGGGCTGTGCATGGCGCTGTTCCTGGCGGGGCTGCGCGGCATCGACCCCAACATCTGGAAGGCGACGCGGGTCGACGGCATTCCCACCTGGCGGGTCTACCTGCACATCATCACGCCGATGCTGCGCCCGGTCTTCTTCACGGTGGTGGTGCTGCTGGCGGCGCTGGTGATGAAGGCGTTCGACCTGGTGGTGGCGCTGACCGGCGGCGGGCCGGGCTTCGCGTCCGACCTGCCGGCGCGCTTCGTGGTGGACCACATCCTGAACCGCCAGGAGCTGGGCCTGGGGGCCGCCGGCGCCTTCATGATGCTGTGCACCATCGCCGCGGTGATCGCCCCCTACCTGTACGTCGAACTCCGCAAGTCACGGGGAGGCCGGTGATGCCCTACCAGCGGGTCGTTCTCTATCTCCTGCTCGTCACGGCGGCGCTGGCCGTGCTGGCACCCATCCTGATCATGGCCTCCACCTCGCTGAAGCCGATGGCGGAGATCCGTGACGGCAACCTGTTCGCCCTGCCGCAGGCGCCGACGCTGGAGGCGTGGAGCACCGCGTGGCACGGCCGCGGCGGCAGCGGCGGGCTGGCGGACAAGTTCCTCAACTCCTTCTTCATCGTCATCCCGGCGCTGGTGCTGTCGGTGGGGCTGGGGGCGATCACCGGCTACGCCCTGTCGCTGTGGCGGCTGCGCCATGCCAACCTGCTGTTCGCGGCCCTGCTGATCGGGCTGTTCATCCCGCCGCAGGTCACGCTCTACCCCATGATCCTGCTGGTGCGCGAACTGGGGCTGTTCGGCACGGTGCCGGGGCTGGTGCTGGTCCATGTGGTGTGGGGGCTGGCCTTCGTGACGCTGCTGTTCCGCAACTTCTTCCAGTCCGTGCCGGCCGATCTGGTCAAGGCCGCGCGCATCGACGGCGCCGGGTTCCTGGCGACCTTCTGGTACGTCATGCTGCCGCTGTCGCTGCCGGTCTTCGCGGTCGCGGTGATCCTGCAGTTCACCTACACCTGGAACGACTTCCTGCTGGGCCTGACCTTCAGCAGCCGCGACAGCCAGCCGGTGACGGTGGCGCTGAACAACCTGGTCGCGTCGCAGTTCGGCGAGCAGGAGTACAACGTGAACATGGCGGCCACCATGCTGGTCGCCCTACCGACCGTCCTGGTCTACCTGTTTTCCGGGCGCCTGTTCGTGCGCGGCATCGCCGCCGGCGCCGTCAAGGGATGAGGAGCGTGGTCATGCAAGGCGTCTCGCTGGAAGCGGTCCGCAAGGTCTACGGCGGCACGGCCGTCATCGACGACCTGGACCTGGAGGTGGAGCATGGCGAGTTCCTCGTCCTGCTGGGGCCGTCGGGGTGCGGCAAGTCCACTCTGCTCAACATGATCGCCGGGCTGGAGCCCCTGTCGGGCGGCCGCATCCGCATCGGCGGCCGCGACGTCAGCGACCTCGACCCCGACGCCCGCGACATCGCCATGGTGTTCCAGTCCTACGCCCTCTACCCCACCATGACGGTGCGCCGGAACATCGGCTTCGGCCTGAAGATGCGCGGCACGCCGCGCGCCGAGGTGGAGCGGAAGGTGGCCGAGGTGGCGGATCTGCTGCGCATCGGCCATCTGCTCGACCGCCGGCCGTCGGAGCTGTCGGGCGGCCAGCAGCAGCGCGTCGCCATCGGCCGCGCCCTGGTGCGCCAGCCCCGCGTCTTCCTGTTCGACGAGCCGCTGTCGAACCTGGATGCCAAGCTGCGCGCGGACATGCGGGTCGAGCTGAAGCGCCTGCACGAGCGGCTGGGGCGCACCATGATCTACGTGACCCACGACCAGATCGAGGCGATGACCATGGCGACGCGCATCGTCGTCATGGACCGCGGCCGCATCCAGCAGTGCGATCGTCCGGAAGCCGTCTACGACCGCCCGGCCAACCGCTTCGTCGCCTCCTTCGTGGGGGCGCCGACCATGAACTTCCTCGACGGCCGCCTCGTGCCGGCCGATGGCGGGGTCGGGCTGGCCTGCGGCGGCATGGTCATCCCGCTGCCCGGCCTGGAGCCGCCGGCCGACGGGTCGCAGGGGCGCCCGGTCACCCTGGGCTTCCGGCCGGAGCACGTGCGTGTGGCCGAGGACGGCGGCCCCGGCGCCTTCGCCGCCAGGGCGGTGATGGCGGAGCCGACGGGCCCCGACCTCTACGTTCTCCTCGCCACCGAGGCGGGAGAGGTCACCGCCCGCATGGCACCGGACCGGCGCATCCGCCGCGACGCGCCGCTGCCGGTCCGGCTGGACGGCGGCCGGGTTTCGCTGTTCGATCCCGCCGACGGGCGGCGGCTGGCCTGACGGGATGAGGGTAAGGGGGGAACGATGGAACCGGTCCGCTGGGGCATCCTGAGCACCGCGAAGATCGCCGTGGAGAAGGTGATCCCGGCCCTGCAACGCACCGACACGGCGGTGGTGACGGCCATCGCGTCGCGCGACGGCGACCGTGCCGCGGCCGCTGCCGCCCGGCTGGGCATCCCGCGCGCCCATGGCAGCTACGAGGCGCTGCTGGAGGACCCGGCGGTGGACGCGGTCTACATCCCCCTGCCCAACGACCGGCATGTGCCGTGGGCGATCCGCGCCGCCGAGGCCGGCAAGCATGTGCTGTGCGAAAAGCCGGTGGCCCTCACCGCCGCCGAGGCGGAGCGGCTGATCGCGGTGCGCGACCGCACCGGCCGGCAGATCGTCGAAGCCTTCATGGTCCGCCACCACCCGCAATGGCTGCGGGTGCGCGCGCTGATCCGCGAGGGGCGGATCGGCGACCCGATGGCGATCACCTGCACCTTCAGCTTCCACAACGACGACCCCGCCAACATCCGCAATCGGGTGGAGCAGGGCGGCGGCGCCCTCTACGACATCGGCTGCTATCCGGTGATGCTGGCGCGCTGGCTGTTCGGGGCCGAGCCGGCCCGGGTGACCGCCCTGGTCGAGCGCGACCCCGCCTGCGGCGTCGACGTGCTGACCTCCGCACTCCTGGCCTTTCCCGGCGGTCGCCACGCGGGCTTCACCGTATCGACGCGCATGGTGCCGCACCAGCGGGTCGAGTGCACGGGCAGCCGCGGCCGGATCGAGGTGCTGATCCCCTTCAACGCGCCCCCCGACGCGCCCTGCCGCATCCTGCTGGACGACGGCAGCCGCCGCGGCGGCGCCTCCGCCCTGGCCGAGGACCTGCCGGCGGCCGACCAGTACGCGCTTCAGGCCGACGCCTTCGCGCGGTCGCTGCGCCTCGGCACGCCGCCGGACTACCCGCTGGAGGACGCCGTGGCGACCCTGCGCGTCATCGACGCCCTGTTCCGCAGCGGCGAGACCGGAGCATGGGAGCCGGTGGCGCCGGAGCGCTGAGCGCCGACGCCACCACGGCTATGCTCCGGCCGCCCTGCCTTCCGGCTCCCGGGGCCGGCTGATCGGTCGAGCCCGCTCGATCCGCTCCATACGCTTCGGGTCGTGCAGTGCCGCCCACAGATCATTTCGCAGTTGCAGGTTGGCCCAGAACTCCACGCTGGTGTCGAACACCCGGCTGAGCATCAGCGCGGTGTCCGCCGTGATCGCCCGGCGGTTGTTGCACAACTCGTTGACGTGCTTGCGCGGCACGCCCAGCGCTTCGGCCAGTTGGCCCTGCGTGATGCCAAGTGGTTCGAGGAACTCTTCGACGAGGATCTGCCCAACGCTGTCCGGTGAGCGTGCGGTGATGATCATCTCTCATATCCTGTAGGTGTGAGGGTCGAGGTAGACGCCGGTCGCCCTGCCGGTCGTGCCGTCGAACTCGAACACCAGGCGCCACTGCCGGGACACCCGGATGGAACACCTGCCATCCAGGGGTGGGGACAGCCGTTCAAAATGATTACCGGGCGGTGATCGCAGATCACGGTCGCAGGTGGCGTCATCCAGCATCTGCAGGCGGCGGAACACCCTGTCCCTTTCGGCCGCGGGAATCTGCTTTCCCACCACATTGTGCCTGAAGAAATCTTCAAGCCACGCGTCTCGAAAGGAGGCGATCATGCCCCGCCCGTTCACTCCGTCTCGATGATCTATTGTACCGCACAACGGGACACATCATCAACCCTCGCCCGTCGGTCTCGTTGCACCGCCGGCCGGGGTGTTCTACGCCCCCTCGCACCAGGGGCGGCGCTGTTCGCCGGCGTAGGGGCGGGCGAGGCCGGCGTCGATCAGGGCGCTGGCGACGTCGGTGCCGGCGGCGGTGACGACGCGGGCGCGCACGCGGCCGCCGAACTTGTCGTTCCGGATTTGCAGGAGCTGCACCGGGCGCCCGTCGACCAGTTGGCCCAGCAGGGTGCGGGCCGATTGCGCCAGCCGCTTCTCTTCGGCGCAGCGGCCGCGCAGCTCCGGCGTGTCGATGCCATCGATGCGCACGCGCGTTTCCACCCGCTGGCCCAGCCAGATGGTGGCGCGCACCGCCAGCGTGTCGCCGTCCACCACCTCCAGAACGTCGGCCGCGATCGGGCCGGGCAGGGGCGGTTCGCGGCCGGCGGCCGGTGCGGCCGCCAGCAGGGCGAGCAGGAGCGGAACGGTCAGGACAGCGCGCACGGGCGATTCCCCGCAGTGGCGGCCATGGGCCGGGGTCACGCCTGTGATCCTAAGCCTGTCTCAGGAACGGAGCAAGGGCAGAATAGGCATATGGTCCTTTTCCACCGGCGCGCGCACGACACACCTATGTGTTCCTGATTTTGATCCTACTGATGGCGATTCGGCTACCCGGTGTCCGCGGGGGTTCCGGGGATGTCGGCGGAACGGCTTGAAATCCCTCGATTATCAGAGGGGAGACGGACGCCGGGCGGCGGTGCCGGAGAAAATCGAACGCCTCGGGGAACCCTGCCGCGGCCGGCACCGTTGATGGTCCGACGCTATATCTTGTGGGCAACTCGGTGCAAAACACCAAATCCGGTTGATCGCCCGAGAACCTGTGGGTAGGGTGCGGCCAGCATACAGGATGTGGCGTCGGGCGGCCAGCCGAAGCGCGGCTGTGGGGCCCCCACCTCCAACGGGCAGAATTACGGGAACAGGAGCGCGAGACACATGCGGATCCAGCGACGCTTCACCACAGAGGGCAAGGACGCCTACGCGGGTTTCGGCTTCCGCCGCACCGCCAGCGAGATCCGCAATCCCGACGGTTCCGTGGTGTTCTCGCAGTCCGGCATCGAGGTGCCGGACGGCTGGAGCCAGGTCGCCTGCGACATCCTGGCCCAGAAGTATTTCCGCAAGGCCGGGGTCCCCGCCGTGCTGAAGGCGGTGGAGGAGGAGACCGTCCCCTCCTGGCTGTGGCGCAAGACCGCCGACGAGGCGGCGCTGGCCAAGCTGCCCAAGGAGGACCGCTATGTCGGCGAGCAGTCCGCCCGCCAGGTGTTCGACCGCCTGGCCGGCACCTGGACCTATTGGGGCTGGAAGGGCGGCTATTTCGACGGGGAGGGCGATGCCCGCGCCTTCTTCGACGAGATGCGCTTCATGCTGGCCGCCCAGATGGCCGCGCCCAACAGCCCGCAGTGGTTCAACACCGGCCTGCACTGGGCCTACGGCATCGACGGCCCCAGCCAGGGCCATTTCTATGTCGACTTCAGGACGGGCCTGCTGACCTCGTCGGCGTCGGCGTACGAGCACCCGCAGCCGCACGCCTGCTTCATCCAGTCCGTCGGTGACGACCTCGTGAACGAGGGCGGCATCATGGACCTGTGGGTGCGCGAGGCGCGCCTGTTCAAGTACGGCTCGGGCACCGGCTCCAACTTCTCCAGGCTGCGCGGCGAGGGCGAGCGCCTGTCGGGCGGCGGCAAGTCGTCGGGCCTGATGAGCTTCCTGAAGATCGGCGACCGCGCCGCCGGGGCCATCAAGTCGGGCGGCACGACCCGGCGCGCTGCCAAGATGGTGACGGTCGACCTGGACCATCCGGACATCGAAGCCTACATCGACTGGAAGGTGACCGAGGAGCAGAAGGTGGCGGCCCTGGTCGCCGGCTCCAAGGTCTGCCGGGACCACCTGAACCGGGTGATGGCCGCCTGCGCCAAGGGGCATGACCCCAAGGAGAACCGCGACCTGAAGCTGGCCATCAAGGCCGCCCGCAACGCCGGCGTGCCGGAGAACTACGTCCAGCGCGTGATGCAGTTCGCCGGCCAGGGCTACACCCGCATCGACTTCCGCACCTACGACACCGACTGGGATTCGGAAGCCTACCTGACGGTGTCGGGCCAGAACTCCAACAACTCCGTGCGCGTCTCCAACGCCTTCATCGAGGCGGTGCTGGAGGACGGCGCCTGGGACCTGATCCGCCGCACCGACGGCAAGGTGGCCAAAACGCTGCGGGCGCGCGAGCTGTGGGACAAGATCGGCCACGCCGCGTGGAGCTGCGCCGACCCCGGCGTGCAGTTCGACAGCACCATCAACGAATGGCACACCTGCCCGGCCTCGGGGCGCATCAACGCCTCGAACCCGTGCTCGGAGTACATGTTCCTCGACGACACCGCCTGCAACCTGGCGTCGCTGAACCTGCTGACCTTCCGGCGCGACGACGGCACCTTCGACGTCGAGGCGTTCGAGCACGCCTGCCGTCTGTGGACGGTGGTGCTGGAGATCTCCGTGCTGATGGCGCAGTTCCCCAGCCGCGAGATCGCCGAGCTGTCCTACAGGTTCCGCACCCTGGGCCTCGGCTACGCCAACCTCGGCGGTCTGCTGATGGCGTCGGGCCTGCCCTATGACAGCGACGAGGGCCGCGCCATCTGCGCTGCCATCTCCGCCGTCATGACCGGCGTGGCCTACGCCACCTCCGCCGAGATGGCGGAGGAGCTGGGGCCGTTCCCCGGCTACGCCGAGAACCGCGAGCACATGCTGCGCGTCATCCGCAACCACCGCCGCGCCGCCCACGGCGAGACGCAGGGGTACGAGGGCCTGGCGGTGACGCCGGTTCCCTTCGACGCCGCCCGCTGCCCGGAGATGGAGCTGGCCGCCGCCGCCCGCACCGCCTGGGACCGCGCCCTGGAGCTGGGCGAGCGCCACGGCTTCCGCAACGCCCAGTCCACCGTCGTCGCCCCCACCGGCACCATCGGCCTGGTGATGGACTGCGACACCACCGGCATCGAGCCCGACTTCGCCCTGGTGAAGTTCAAGAAGCTGGCCGGCGGCGGCTACTTCAAGATCGTCAACCGGCTGGTGCCGGTGGCGCTGGCCACCCTGGGCTACGAGGCCGACGAGATCGAGGCGATCGAGCGCTATGCGGTCGGCCACGGCACGCTGCGCGGCGCGCCCGGCGTCAACCACGAGTCGCTGAAGGCGAAGGGCTTCGACGACGCCACTCTGGCGAAGCTGGAGAAGGCGGTGGAGAACGCCTTCGACATCAAGTTCGCCTTCAACAAGTGGACGCTGGGGGCCGACTTCATCACGTCGAAGCTGGGCATCCCCGCGGCCGAGCTGGACCAGCCGGGCTTCGACCTGCTGACGCGCCTGGGCTTCACCCGCGCCCAGATCGACGCCGCCAACACCCACTGCGCCGGCGCCATGACCCTGGAGGGTGCGCCGCACCTGAAGGAGGAGCACCTGGCGGTGTTCGACTGCGCCAGCCCGTGCGGGCGCATCGGCAAGCGCGCCCTGTCGTGGAAGAGCCACATCACCATGATGGCGGCCTCGCAGCCCTTCATCTCCGGCGCCATCTCCAAGACCATCAACATGCCGAACTCGGCGACGGTGGAGGAGTGCAAGGACGCCTACCTGATGTCCTGGCGTCTGGCGCTGAAGGCCAACGCCCTTTACCGCGACGGCTCCAAGCTCAGCCAGCCGCTGTCGGCCTCGCTGCTGGACGGCGTGGAGGAGGATGACGAGGATCTGGTCGAGCGCATCGTCGAGGCGCCCAATGCCGCCCGCGTCCCGCTGGTGACCGAGCGGGTGGTGGAGAAGGTTGTCGAGAAGATCGTCGAGCGCAAGCTTGCCGACCGCCAGAAGCTGCCGCACCGCCGCAAGGGCTACACGCAGAAGGCCATGGTCGGCGGCCACAAGGTCTATCTGCGCACCGGCGAGTACGAGGACGGGCGGCTGGGTGAGATCTTCATCGACATGCACAAGGAAGGGGCCGCCTTCCGCTCGCTGATGAACAACTTCGCCATCGCGGTGTCGATCGGTCTGCAGTACGGCGTGCCGCTGGAAGAGTTCGTGGAGGCGTTCACCTTCACCCGCTTCGAGCCGTCGGGCCCGGTGCAGGGCAACGACGCCATCAAGATGGCGACGTCGGTGATCGACTACCTGTTCCGCGAGCTGGCGATCTCCTACCTCGCCCGCACCGACCTGGCGCACGCCACGCCGGACGACCTGCTGCCCTTCACGGTCGGCACCGGCGACGCCCAGGGCGACCTGCCCGAGGAGGAGCCGATCCGTCAGGCCGACATCATGCGCAAGGTGGCGTCCACCGGCTACGTCCGCTCCAACCTGCGGGTGCTCGACGGCGGCCAGGCCCAGCGCGCGGTGCAGGCGATGGTGCTGGCCACCGGCACCGACGGCGCGGTGTCCGCCCCGACGGCCCGGGCCGCCGAGGTCAGCGTCGCCACCAGCGTGGTGGTCGGCACGTCCTACGGCGGTGCGGTTGACAGCCGCATGGAGCGGGTGCGCGAAGCCCGCGCCCGCGGCTACGAGGGCGACCCCTGCGGCGAGTGCGGGAACATGACCCTGGTGCGCAACGGCACCTGCCTGAAGTGCGACACCTGCGGCGCCACCACCGGCTGCTCGTGAGGAAACAAGCCTGAAATGACGAAGGGCCGCCCCTCGGGGCGGCCCTTCCATTGCCTGCCGCGCCGCCGCGAAGACCTGGCGCCGCCTGAACGGCGAAAACCTGTTGCCCAAGGTGATCCGCGGCGTCACCTTCCGTGATGGTGTCGAGGTCTCCGACGCCGCATCACAGGACGCCGCCTGATCGCGCCGTCACCCAATTTCCTGCATAGCTCCCCGAGCCACGACCTACGGCGGTTGGGGACTCGACCGGGACCCGCCTTCATAAGGGGCAACGATTCGGCTCCGCGGCTGGGAAGGCTCGCCGTTCGAGGAACTCCAGTGCGAGACGTGCGATGGCCGGTCCCTCCTCCTCAAGCGCAAAATGTCCGGTGTCGAACAGGTGAACGGACGTCCCCGGGATGTCACGCGCGTAGGCCCGGGCGCCGGCGACGGTAAAGAAGGGGTCGTTCTTGCCCCACACCACAAGCGTCGGAGGCTGGTGGGCGCGAAAATATGCCTGCCATTCCGGGTACTTGCGCAGATTGCTCCCATAATCGTGCAGGAGCGCGAGCTGAATTTCGTCGTTGCCGGGACGATCAATAAGGGCTTGGGCGTGTGTCCAGGCGTCGGGGCTGATGCGGCTCGGGTCCTTCGCCCCTTGGATGAACTGGTAGCGCGTCGTCTCTGCCGTCAGGAAAGCGCGCATTGGAGCTTCAGTCTCCGGTGTGCGCGCCTCCCAGAATGGACGTGCCGCGTCCAGCGACGGTGCCAGTCCCTCCTCGTGAGCGACGGCGTTCTGGATGATCAGGCCCGCGATCCGCTCAGGATGCTTAGCGGCCAAGCGGAAACCAACCGGCCCGCCGAAATCCTGCGCGTACAACACATACCGTTTCGCTCCTACCGCCCGGACAAAGCCATCCATAATCTCGGCGAGATGATCGAAGGTATAGGCAAAGGACACCGGTGGAGGCGCGGCGCTGAATCCATAGCCTGGGTAGTCGGGAGCGATCACCCGATAGCACCGCGCCAGTTGAGGAATAAGATCACGGTACATGTGCGAAGAGGTCGGAAAGCCGTGCAGGAGCAGAACGACTGGAGCATCAGGCGGACCAGCTTCCCGGTAAAACACGGCGACTCCATAAACTTCCCGGGTTTTGTAGTGCACCGGCGGCAACCCATCCGCCAGAGCCGAGCCGGTCAGCATAGCGGCTGCCACCATGCCGGACAGCGCGCCTTTGAATACCTCGTTCATCGATACACCCCCATTCAGGGCTGGCGTTGTCACCGTCAAAAACGGCTTTAGACGGTTACCCTACCTCAAGGTAACTTGTCAACGGGCCTTTTACCGGTTATGCATGAACGATGCAGTTCACGTTCCTCGGCAACGCCGCTTGGCTGGATTTTCTCAATACCGCGCCCCGGGACGAGGGAAGGACGGTCGATCTCCTATCCTCACCGGAGTCATTACGGCGGTGGGGGCAAGAGGCCGGGCTTCTTGGATCCGAGATCCGGGACGGCGTGGACGAGACGTGGCTGATCCGCGCCAAGCGGCTCCGCGGCGAGTTCCGCCAAGGCGCGGATTCCCTGCTCGCCGGACAGGAACCGCCGACCGGCGTGATCAAGGCGGTAAACGATCAACTCATCGCCAACCCGCTAAGGCTCACTCTGCACAATCAGGCCGGCCACTGGCATCTGGCGCAAATGCCGCTGCGGCCCCATGCGGATGTGCTGCTGACCCGTCTGGCCATAGACTTTGCGGAGTGCCTCGTCAGTGGGCGTGTCAAGGACCTGCGTCGATGTGCGCGGTCGAACTGTGTCATGCTGTTCCTCGACACGAGCAAGAACCATAGCCGGCGCTGGTGCAGCATGGAGCTGTGCGGCAACCGCGAGAAGGCGGCGGGCCGCCGCGCGCGCGGGGCCGCCGGCTCAGCGTAACCGCGCTGCCATCGCCGTGGGCTTGGCGACAGCGTTGTGCGGCTTGCTGCATGGTGGACGCCGGTGTCGTAAACGGAGGCTGTCTCCCGCCTCGCTGGTCTGACGCAATGTGTGAATCAGCGCAGTCCCATGACCCTCCGCCGGCAAAGGGTTATTCGTTGCAAGCTATTGATCTGTTTAACTTCGGGTGAGCAGTTCCGGGGGCAATCAGACGCTGACAGGGGTCCTGAACCGGCGCTGATTCACACCCCGGCATGCTCGAACACCATCCGTACCGCACGCTCGCGGACTTCAGGGCGAATTTGGATGATGCCTGTTTCGTCATTATGACCCCATCTTCTCAGGAAACGGGGCCTCCTGTCTAAGACGGTTCAGGTATTTTGAGAGTGGCAGATGGCATTCCGCGGGCCTCCAGGGACAACAGAGCCCGTTTCCCGGACTGGAAGCCATCTGCTCATCGATTGTCATCCTGAACAGTTGATTGGGGCTGCTTGGCAGACCCCGCAGGACAGGGGCAGGAACATGATGCAGGAACTCTTCATTGGTGTGGACGTCGCCAAAGATTGGCTGGACATCTACCATCCCGGTTTCGGCGCTCGTCGGATCGACAACACGCCCGGCGCAGCGCGTAGCTTCGCCAAAGCGTGCGTCAAGGAAGGCGCCTGGGTGATCTTCGAGGCGAGCGGGGGCTACGACCGTGTCCTACGTGAGGCGTTGGAAACGGCGAGTGTTCGATTCAGCCGCGTAAACCCACGACAGGCCCGTGACTTCGCCCGTGCCATGGGCATCATCGGAAAAACCGACCGGGTGGATGCCCGGATGCTTTCGGAGCTTGGCGCTCGTCTCCGTCCGGCGGCAACGGAGCCGCTGGCGGCGGCGCGGCGCGCCCTCCAAGCGCAGGCGACGCGCCGCCGCCAGCTCGTGGCGATGCGCAAGCAGGAGATGACCCGCCTCCAGCAGACGGCGGACGCCGAAGCGCGTGCCGACATCCGCAGCTTGCTCGTCGTCCTCGATCGCCGAATCGCCAAGATCGAAGAGCGCATGACGGCTCTCGTTGCCGCGGATCCGGAAATGGCCGCCATCGACCGGCGGCTGCGCACCATTCCGGGTGTCGGGGCCGTCGTCGCGGCGACATTGATCGCGGAGTTGCCGGAACTGGGCCAGCTCGACCGCCGTCGCATCGCGTCACTCGTCGGCTTGGCCCCCGTCGCCCGCGATAGCGGCAAGCGATCCGCTCCTCGGGCAATCGCCGGCGGCAGACCCATCGTCCGGACGGTGCTCTACATCGCCGCCCTGCATGCCTCTCGATGGTGCCCCGCATTCAAGGACTTTCGCCAGCGCCTTCAGACCGCCGGAAAACCCGTTAAAGCCGCTCTCGTCGCGACGGCTCGGAAGCTCCTCGTCACCCTCAACGCGATGCTCGCGACGGGCACCGATTACCAACCGCCACATGCAGCTTGAATACAGTTGCCGGGAAACCCGG
>NZ_AUCF01000001.1 GCF_000429625.1 Azospirillum halopraeferens DSM 3675 | reverse complement strand
ACGGCCAGCGGCTGCAGCTCCGCGTCGGTCTGCACCAGGATGGCGCGGTCGGCACCCATGGCCAGCGCGGTGCGCAGCGTCTCCTGGCACTGCGCCACGCCGAGGCTGACGGCGATGATCTCGGTCGCCTTGCCGGCCTCCTTCAGGCGGACCGCCTCTTCCACCGCGATCTCGTCGAAGGGGTTCATGGACATCTTGACGCCGGCGGTCTCAACGCCCGTGCCGTCCGCCTTCACCCGGACCTTCACGTTGTAGTCGACCACCCGCTTCACCGGGACGAGGATTTTCATGTCCGACCCTTGTCAACATTGGGCTCGCCGGTCCGGAAAACGCAAGGCGCGTCCATGGCCCTGACCGATCCCTGCCGAGCACCGGAATTCGGGACGCTCATATTGCAGCGCGTCGGACCATAGGATTTGCCGGATAAGCTGTCAACGTTGCCCGGACCGCGGTGGCGAGCACACCGCCGCCGGCAACGATCAGCGGTTGCCGCCGGGCACCCACAGAACGTCCGCCGTTCCCCCGGCGTTCAGCCGGCGGGCCAGGACGAACAGGTGATCGGACAGGCGGTTGGCGTACTTGATGGCCGGCGCGCCCACCGGTTCGTGGTCGGCCAGCGCCGTCATCTGCCGTTCGGCCCGCCGCACCACGGTGCGCGCCAGATGCAGGTGGGCGGCGGCCGGCGTGCCTCCGGGCAGGATGAACGAGTTGAGGGGCGCCAGTTCGGCGTTCATCGAATCGATCTCGCGCTCCAGGCGGTCCACCTGGGAGTCCGTGATTCGCAGCGGCGGATAGGCCGGGTTTTCCTCCTCCGGCGTGCAGAGATCGGCGCCGAGGTCGAACAGGTCGTTCTGGATGCGCGCCAGCATCGCGTCCTCCTCCGCCAGCGTGGCGGTGTGGAGCCGGGCCAGGCCGAGGACGGCGTTGGCTTCATCGACCGTGCCGTAGGCGTCGACGCGCAGGGCGTGCTTGGGCACCCGCTCGCCGTTGCCCAGCGACGTCTGCCCCTTGTCGCCGCCGCGTGTGTAGATGCGCGTCAATCGGACCATGGGTTCAATCAGCCGTGAGAATGGCCAGCAGGAAGAGCACGAGGGCCACCCCCTGCAGGGTGACGCGCAGGCGCATCAGCCGGTTGGAGTGGCGTTCGTTGGACTCGCCGCCGCGCGCCATCAGGAACACGCCGGCCAGCAGCGACGCAAGGACCGCCAGCATCGCCAGGGCCAGGAGGATCAGGAAAAAGCCGCTCATCGTTCCGATATAGAGCCGGACGGTGCCGGGGACCAGTGGCTTCGGCACCGCGGCACCGTTCGGTATTGCCCGGCGCCCCGGCATCGCCATCTAGGGGCGGTGTCACCAACCGCACCGGGCCCCCCGCATGAGACGTCGCACCTTCCTCTCGGCCGCCGCGACGGCGGTCGGCGCCCTGGCCGCGTCACCCCGGCGGCTGCCGGCGGCGGAGCCGGTCACGGCGCGCTTTCCCGACGGCTTCCTCTGGGGTTGTTCGACGTCGGCCTACCAGATCGAAGGGGCGGTGACCGCGGACGGACGGGGCGCCAGCGTGTGGGACACCTTCAGCCGCACGCCGGGCAAGGTGCGCGACGGCGACACCGGCGACGTGGCCTGCGACCACTATCACCGCTACCGGGAGGATGTCGCCCTGATGGCGCGCGCCGGCATGGGTGCCTACCGGTTCTCGGTCGCCTGGCCGCGGGTGATGCCGGACGGGGCGGGGCCGGTCAACGCCGCGGGGCTCGACTTCTACGACCGGCTGGTGGATGCCCTGCTGGAGAGCGGCGTGGAGCCCTGGCCGTGCCTGTTCCATTGGGATCTGCCGCAGGCCTTGCAGGACCGGGGCGGATGGACCGACCGGGCCATCGCCGGCCGCTTCGCCGATTACGCCGTGGCCGTGGCGCGGCGCCTGGGCGACCGGGTGACCCACTGGGCCATGCTGAACGAGCCGGGCGTCGTCGCCATCTTCGGTCACGGCACCGGCGGCCATGCCCCCGGCCTGACCGGCCGGGCCACCTGCATGGCGGCGCTGCACCACCAGAACCTGGCGCAGGGCACGGCCCTTCAGGCCCTGCGCGCCGCCGGCGGCGGTCGGTGGCGTCTGGGCACTGTGCTGTGCGTCCAGCCGTCCGTTCCCGTCGGCGGCCGGCCGGAGAACGCCGGGGCGGCGGCGCTGTGGGACGCGGTGTGGAACCGGGCCGGCCTCGACCCGCTGTTCCACGGCCGCTATCCGGACCTGCTGGAGGCCGACGTGGGGCCGCTGCTGCGGGCCGGCGATCCGGAGACGATCCGCCAGCCCGTCGACTGGCTGGGGGTCAACTACTACAGCCGCATGCACCAGCAGCCCGATCCCGGCGGCCTGTTCGGCACCGGCTACGGCCCGCCCCCGCCGGGCACGCAGGTCACCGCCATGGGCTGGCCGGTGGAGCCCGGCGGCCTGACCGAGGTGCTGCTGGAGTTGCGCGACCGCTACGGCAACCCGCCGGTGGTGCTGGCCGAGAACGGGGCTGCCTACGACGACCGGCCCGGCCCGGACGGCGCGGTGGAGGATGGCGAGCGCATCGCCTTCCTGCGCGCCCACCTGCTGGCCGGACACGCGGCCCTGGCGCAGGGAGCGAATCTGCGCGGCTGGCTGGTGTGGACGCTGCTGGACAACTTCGAGTGGGCGGAAGGCTACGCCCGCCGCTTCGGCCTGGTGCGCGTCGACCGGGACACCCTGGAGCGAACCCCCAAGGCCAGCTACCACTGGTACGCCGACGTCATCCGGCGCAACGGCGTCGCAGCGTGAGGCTTACGGCTTGACCACCGCCGTCTCCACCGCGGCGAGATGGGCGGCGCGGCGGCGGGCGGTGGCACGGTCCATGTCGTAGAGCGCCAGGTAGCGCAGCCGCGCCCGGGGCGCGCACGCCGCCAGCACGCCGCGCTTCAGGATGCGCCGGGCGGGGTTGCGCATGTACAGCTCGGCCAGCCACCAGGGGGACCCGAAGGAGGTCAGGACCGTCACCCGCTCCAGCCCGGTCAGCAGCGGCACGATGCGGCCGCCCTCGCGGTCGTGGCGGAAGGCCACCCCCGGTGCCCACACCCGGTCGAACCAGCCCTTGAGGATCGCCGGCTGGTCGAACCACCAGTGGGGAAAGGTCAGCACCAGCGCCTGCGACCAACGCAGACGCTCCACCAGCGGTCCCACGGCCCCGGCGTCGTAGGGATCGCTGAAGTAGCCGGCGCGCTCCGCTGCGGTCAGCGCCGGCTCGAATCCCTCGGCGTAGAGGTCGGTCTCCACCACCTCGTGCCCGGCCGTGCGCAACGCGGCGACGGCGGTGCGGTGGACGGCGGCGGCGAAGCTGTCGGGCAGGGGGTGGGCGAGGATGGCCTGGACGCGCATGGAACCTCCGGTCGCGGGGACGGCACGGTAGCACGGGCGCCGGCCGCCCGGCGCGTGCTATACCGGTCGCGACCGCGCTCCGTTCCACCACCGGCCGTCCCCGCAATGCCCGCCCCGACGCCCCATCCCACCCGGTACGCCATACAGAAGGCGCGCGGCAAAGGCTGGACCACGCTGGAGGTGGGGGAGGAACTGGCCCCGGCCGAGGCGCGCTTCGCGCTGATGGTGAAGCTGAATCCGCGCGCCTATTTCCGCCTGATCGAGCTGGAGCTGAATCCCGACTCGGCCTACGAGGGCATGGAGTTCAACTGGAAGCTCCTGAAGCTGCACGATCCCACCGGGCGGCCGGCGGCACCCCGGCCGCGCCGCCGGGACCGGCACCGGGGCCGGGAGCGGGTGCCGTTGCCGGTGCGCTTCTATGTCGGCGTGGTGGTGGCGGGCGCCCTCATCGGGCTGGCCCTGTACCTGGCCATGGGCCGGGCGCCGTTGTAAGCGTCAATCCGCGTCGTAGCCCTTGCGGCGCATGCACTGGTCGAAGACCACCTTGCGGTAGCCGGCCTGCGGCGTTTCGGGCAGGGGGTTGGGCGGATAGCCGCGCAGCCGCATGAGGGTGTCGATCTCGTAATCGCACTCGTCGAAGGCCAGCAGGGCGGAATCGGCGCGCGCCGTGTATTCCCGGTGGGAGGGGTTGCCGCAGCCGACCAGCAGAACGGCTCCCGCCGCCATGGCGGCCAGTCTTGCGATCCCCGGCATGGCGGCACTCCCCCCTTCTTGCGCGGTCGACCGGGGCACCATACCACGCTTTCGCGATGGCGTCCGTTACCGGGCGGGCGGTGCGGCGGGGGATTCGGCGGTAGCGTCACCGGGGTCGCCGTCCACCACGATCTCCACCCGGTCGGCGGCGAAGCGGGTGAGGCTCCATTGGATCGGCACGCCGGCCCGGTCGACGTTCACGCCTTCGCTGACCAGCACCGGGGCGCCGCGCGCCAGGTCGAGCAGGCGCATCTCCTGCGGGTCGGCCGGCCGGGCGGCCAGCCGCGTCGACCGGCGCGTGTAGTCTTCCACCCCGAGCCGCCGCAGTGCAGCGGTGATGGAGCCTTCGCTGCGGAAGGCGTCGATCAGGCGCGGAAAGCGCTCCGCCGGGGAGCGGTGGTCGGACAGCAGCACCGGCCGGCCGTCGACGGTGCCCAGCGTCTCCAGCACGATGACCGGTTCGCCGTCACGCAGGGCGAGCGCGGTCGCCACGGGACCGCGGGCCGGGGCGATGTCGGCGCGCACCAGGTCCCACGCGGGCTGACGGTTCTGCCGCAGCACCGCCTCGGAAAACCGGGTGCGGTGGCCCAGCCGGTACAGAAGCGGCATGGGCGGCACGAAGGTGCCGCGCCCCTGTTCCACGCGCAGCCGGCCGGCGGCCGCCAGCTCGGCCACGGCGCGGCGCAGCGTGTGCCGGTTGACGCCGAAGCGGGTGGCAAGCTGCGCTTCGGAGGGCAGGCGGTCGCCGGGCCGCCACAGGCCGGTGTCGATCTCCTCGCCCAAACGGTCGGCTATGCGCCGCCACAGGGGTGGCGCGCCGGCCTGCGACCCGTTCATCGCCGCGTTTCCTCCCGTCGCTGCGGCACTTCCGGGCTGCAAAAATCTCACCCGTAAAACCGCCGCAATCTGGTAACTAAACCGATTGTGCTTTTCAGCAAGCCGGTACAGCGGGACGGGGGATTCGATGGCATACGGTTGGACGCGGCCGGGTCGGCGGCCGGTGCGGCTGCTGGTGGCGGGCGTGCTGGCGGCGGTCTGGCTGACGCTGCTGCCGGCCGCCCCGGTGTCGGCGCAGCAGCCATCCGCCGCCGACATCCAATGGGCGCAAACGATCCTGCGTGACAAGGGGTTCAAGATCGGTGGCCGCCCCAACGGTCAGATGACGCCGGAGACCCGGTCGGCGCTCAGCGCCTACCAGAAGTCGGTCGGGTTGCCGACCACCGGCCAGCTCGACCGCGCCACCATCGACCGCATGCTGGCCGAGCGTTCGGCCGCGGCTCCGGCCACGGTGGGCAACCTGGCGACCCAGAGACCCGGCGGCGGCGGCCCCGGCCAGGCTCCCCGCGCGCCCGAGCGTGAGGTGGTGCCCCGCGCCGCATCCCGCACCGGTGACGTCCAGGCCGCGGGCGGCGACGGCGCGGTGCCCCTGGGGCCGGTCGTCCGTGGTGCCGGCGGTGTCGGCGGGGCCGACCCGGCACCGCGCGCCGCCCCATCCGGTGCGGTGACGGCCACCACCGCCGACGGCCGCACCGTCGCGGCCAACGCGCTGTCGACCGGTGACGAGGGCTCCGCCATTCCCGGCTGGGTGCGCTACGCCGTGATGGCGGTGCTGGCGGCGACGGTGGGCGTCCTGGGAGTGGCGTGGTGGCGCAGCGGCCGCGCCGTTCCCGCCGTGGACCGGGGACCGGCGGCGGCACCGTCGATGCGCGGCGCGGCGCCGACGGTGCGGCGGCGCGAGCCGACCTTCACCGCGCCGCGCGACGAACTGACCGCCGGCCCGCTTCCGCCGCTGACGTCGGGTTCGCGCGGTCGTGGACGGTAAGGGATGTGCGCGAACAGCGGTAGCGGAGGCGGTAGCGAGCAACCATTAAGTGTTATGCATTCAAAGATTTGATTAAAGTCAATTGCATATCAGGCAATGGTCGTTATGGTTCCGGGACCGTCCGGGCGGGCGCACCGAACTGTCCGCCGACGAGTGAGAGGCCGGAACGCCATGAACTCCGTTACCATCCGATCCAAGCTGCAGCTTGCCTTCTCCGTCCTGGCGATCCTGATCGTCAGCCTGGGGCTGTTCGCCATAGACCGCATCGCCGCCATCCACGGCTTGTCGACGGAACTTGAGGAGAGCTGGCTCCCGTCCACCCGGTGGACGGGTGTGATCGACACCACCACGTCGGATTACCGCGTCACCGAAGCACGGCACATCCTGGCCCAAACCCCGCAGGAGCTGGCGGAGGCGGACGGGTTGATGAACCGGTACCTCAGCAAGTTGCGGGAGACCGAGGCGGTCTATGAGCCGCTGATCGCGAGCCCGGAGGAGCGAACCCGCTATCAGGATTACAAGCGCCGGTGGGAGGCCTACATGGCCACCAGCCGGGAGCTGGTCGCGCTCTCCGCCCAGCACCGCGACGGGGAGGCGATCGCCCTGTTCAAGGGCCGCTCGCGCGAGGACATGGACAAGGTCAAGGAGGCGTTGGGGCGCCTGACCCGGGTCAACACGGACGGGGCGGCGGCGGCCAACCGGGCCGGCAACGCGCTGTTCGAGCAGACCCGTCTGCTGATGGTCGCCGCCATGGGCGGCGGCGGTCTGTTCGCCGCGCTGGCCTGTTGGCTGATCATCACCGGGGTGTCGACGCCGGTCCGCACCATGACCAATGCCATGCGGTCCATCGCCGGCGGCGATAAGACGGTGCAGGTCCCGGGGCTGGACCGCGGTGACGAGGTGGGCGCCATGGCCAAGGCGCTGGAGGTGTTCAAGGAGAACCTGATCGAGGCCGACCGTCTGCGGGCCGAGCAGGACGCCCGGAAGGCGCGCGCCGAGGAGGAGCGCAAGCGGCTGATGCACGAGCTGGCGGACCGGTTCGAGGCGTCGGTGAAGACCGTCGTGGCGCAGGTGTCGACGGCGGCCGCGCAGATGCGCGGCAACTCCGAAACCCTGTCGGCCATGGCGAACGAGAGCCGCGTGCAGGCGACCGCGGTGGCCGCGTCGACGCAGCAGACCTCGGCCAACGTGCAGACCGTCGCCGCCTCGTCGGAGGAGATGGCCAGTTCCATCGGCGAAATCACCCGCCAGGTGAACGAGTCCGCGGCCATCGCCCGGCGCGCCGCCGACCATGCGCAGACCACCAACACTACCATCCAGTCCCTGGCCGATCAGGCCAGGAGCATCGGCGACGTGGTGCAACTCATCAACTCCATCGCCGCCCAGACCAATCTTCTGGCGCTGAACGCCACCATCGAGGCGGCGCGCGCCGGCGAGGCGGGCAAGGGCTTCGCCGTGGTGGCCAGCGAGGTGAAGAACCTGGCCAACCAGACCGGCAAGGCGACGGAGGAGATCTCGGCGCAGATCGACGCCATGCAGCAGGCCACCGGCGGTGCCGTCGGGGCGATCAGCACGATCACGCAGACGATCGGCGAGATCAACCAGATCGCCGCGGGCATCGCCGCCGCCATCGAGGAACAGGACGCCGCAACGCGCGAGATCGCCCGCAACGTCCAGCAGGCGGCGCAGGGGACGGAGGAGATCTCCTCCAGCATCGCCGGCGTCCAGCACGCCGCCGAAGGCACCGGCAAGGCCGCATCCGAAGTCCTGGAGGCGTCGCGTGCGCTGCTGCACGACTCCGAGAATCTCAGCCGCGAGGTCGAACACTTCATCCAGCAGGTGCGCAGCGCATAACGGCGCGCGGGCGGCGTCGAAGGAATCGCCGGCGCCACCTGCGGCCGGATGGTTTGCGCGTTCGGGACGGAGCGGACGGAGAACGCCCGGTTCCGGCCCGAAGGCACATCCCGATCCACGCCGCCTGCGGCCGTTGTCACGCTGCCGGGAACGATGGATGTATTCGGGAGGCGCTACCCGTTTCGGAAGGACGCCTGCAGATAGGCCAGGAAGGCACGCACGGCCGGGTTGGCACGGCGGCTTTCCGGCCAGACCGCGGTGATCTTGTGCTGCTCGACCGCATAGTCGGACAGAACCGGCACCAGTTCGCCGCGCCCGACGTAGGGAGCCGCGATGAAGTGCGCGCTGATTCCGATGCCGCCACCGGCAACCAGCGTCGCAATCAGCGCTTCGCTGGCATCCACGATAATGCCGGACGGCGGCACGATTTCAAGTTCGCGATCACCGAGGCGGAAAGGCCAGCGCAAGAGCTGGCCGCTGCTTTGATAGCGGAGGTTCGTGGTCTCGTGTCCCGCCAGATCGTCGGGATGCGAGGGAACGCCGCGCGCCGCCAGATAGGCCGGCGATGCGAAGCAGCACAATCGATGGGGCCCGAGCCGGCACGACAACAATCGCGAGTCCGCGAGTTCACCGATCCGCACCGCGATGTCGATGCCCTCTTCGACAATATCGACGAAGTGATCGCTCAGGCGAAGATCGACCATGACGTTGGGATAAAGCCGGCGAAACTCCGGCAGCGCGGGAGCGATCATATGGATACCGATCGGCAGAGAAGCGGCAATCCGCAGGGTGCCTGACGGTTCCGAGCGCGCGGTCATCGCCAACTGCCCGATCTCGTCGGCCTCGCGCAGCAGCCGAAGCGCACGCTCATACACATCGCGCCCTTCCGGCGTGAGCGTCAGCGAACGTGTGGTGCGGGAGAGGAGCGATATGCCGAGGGTCTGCTCCAGCCGCTGCACGCTCTTGCTGACCGCCGACGGTGAAATCGACAGGGCCCGGCCGGCCGCGGTGAAGCTGCCCAACGAGGCGACGCGGGCGAAGGCGATCAGGCCGGTCAGTCGTTCAAGCGTCATTTGTTCCTTCATGGAATAACTAAAGCGAATATGGGCGCGATTATCAACTCCCGAGCAATGGGCTACATCTCCGGCAGGCATTGGAATCCGGGAGGGAATGGCTCATGGTCGAGATGATGAAGGCGGTCCGGCTGCACGCATTCGGTGGTCCCGAGGTGCTGCGTTACGAGGATGCGCCGCGGCCCGTTCCGGCACCGGGCGAGGTGTTGGTCCGCGTCCATGCGATCGGCCTCAACCCGCCGGATTGGTATCTTCGGGATGGCTACCGATCGCTTCCTCCGGAATGGCAGCCGCGTCCCACGTTTCCGCTCATCCCGGGATCGGATGTGTCCGGCGTCATCGAGGCCGTCACCGATGGTGTGGAGGGTTTCCGCGTCGGCGATGAGGTCTTTGCGATGGTGCGCTTTCCCCGTGATGTCATGGAGGGCAGCAAGGCCTATGCCGAATATGTCAGCGTCCCGGCATCGGATCTGGCGCTGAAGCCGGCCGGCATCGATCATATCCACGCGGCCGGCGCCCCCATGTCGCTGCTCACCGCTTGGCAGTTCCTGATCGAGTTGGGCCACGACGAGCCGAATCCGTTCCAGGCGTCCAGGCATGCACCGGTGCCGCTGGCCGGCAAAACGGTTCTCGTCAACGGAGCCGGCGGCGGAGTCGGCCACCTGGCGGTGCAACTTGCGACGTGGCGGGGCGCTCGAGTCATCGCCGTGGCTTCGGGCAAGAATGAGGAGCTGATGCGCGATCTCGGCGCTGACCGGTTCATTGACCACACCGGGACGGCGGCCCATGAGGTCGTGCGCGATGTGGATCTCGTCCTTGATACCGTTGGCGGTGCTGACACCGGTCGCTTCCTGCGCACCCTGAAGCGGGGCGGCGCTTTGTTCCCGGTGTATCCGATGGGCTTTGCCGGTTACGGCGAAGCCGAAAGGCTGGGTGTCACCGTCTCGACGACGCAGGTCCGTTCGAGCGGTGCGCAATTGGCGCAAGCGGCCCCCCTGCTTGATGACGGGACCGTTCGCGTCGTCCTGGACAGCACGTTCCCGCTTGCCGATGCATCCGACGCACACGAGCGCGCCGCCCGCGGCAGTATCCAGGGCAAGATTGTCCTGACGGCCGTGTAAACTGAAGAACAGAGTCTCTATCACAAAAGAGTGCGGAGCCTCTTGTCTGATACGGTCGGGAAAAGATCCGTTCCACTGTTTCCGGCCGTGAAACCCGTCAGATCAATGCATTGCATTGATCGATAGGGGTGGACCTACGGCATCATTCTGATGCTGTAGGTATGAGAGGTGGCATTCACACATTTGACGGCGATAGCGCACGTCCCTTCATGGATGGCCGGGGGCGCATGTCGTATTCAGATATGGGGCTGCGGAGAGCCGTCGGAGGCGTTCAACGGTAAGCCGTTCGCAGATCGGGCTCATTCAGTCAAAATGGCGGATGGGGTGGGATTCGAACCCACGGTGGGCTGTTAACCCACGGCGGTTTTCAAGACCGCTGCCTTAAACCGCTCGGCCACCCATCCTTACCGGAGCGCGGCACCGGTTGTAGGGGGACCGGCGGTGGCGGTCAAGGGTGGTTGTCAGGGGGATTCCCGGCAGGCCGGCAACGCCCGCGGGACGGTCTCAATTGCGGATGGTGCGGGCCAGGTTGCGCAGGCGCTTCAGCGGTTTGGGCGCGGTGGGGGCGTCGGAGAAGTCGGGCAGGGCGGGGGCGCGGCTGATGGTCTTGCGGATCAGTGCCAGGGTTTCCTCCAGGTCGGCCATGACGCCGTCACCGATCCGCTCGGCGAAGGGCGGCCGGGTCAGCTTGGTGCGGATCTGTTCCAGATTGCGCACTTCCGGCTCGAACAGTTCGCGCGCCCCGATCGGCAGCACCTGGTCGTCGCGCATGCCGGCGAAATAATCGCGCATGGACTTCACCAGCAGGCCCGTCAACAGGATGTCCATCCGCTCGAACTCGGCGCGCAGGTCGTCCAGCCTGCGGTCGGTCAGGCCACGCAACCGTTCTTCGGTCAGCGCCAGCAGGGCGCGCACCTCCTCCACCTTCTTGCGGAAGTCGAGGAAGGAGGCGAAACGGTCCTGGTCCATGTCGCGCTGCGCCCGCTCGGCCAGGGCCATGGCGTCGCGCGCCTGGGCCTCCAGCGCGCCCAGGAGTTCGCGGACCTCTTCGCGACCGTAACTCCGCCTCCACACCATGTCCGTGATCCCGCATGCCCTTCCGGACCGGGCGCAACGCCCTCATAGATCGCTATTGATACGCGATGCACTCTTTATGAAAGATTTAGCCGGGATTGGCGTTGCCGGTCGCCATGTCCCGTTCGATGTCCCGTTCCACATCCAGGTCCAGCACCACGGGCGTGTGGTCCGAGGCCTTCTCGGCCGCGCGCGGGCGGCGGTCGATGGTGCAGCCGGCCAGTCGGTCGGCCGCACCCGGCGACAGCAGGAAATGGTCGATGCGCAGGCCCCGGTTGCGCGGCCAGCAGCCGGCCTGGTAATCCCAGAACGTGTACGCCTCGTCGTCGTCGTGCAGGGCGCGGTAGGCGTCGGTCAGGCCGAGGTTGACCAGCGTGCGGAACTTCGCCCGCGTCTCGCGGCGGAACAGGGCGTCCATGCTCCACCCCACGGGGTCGTAGACGTCGCGCGGCTCGGGAATGACGTTGTAGTCACCGCCCAGCACGAACGGCACCTCGCGGGCCAGCAGGCCGCGGGTGTGGTCGATCAGCCGGTCCATCCAGCGCAGCTTGTAGTCGTACTTGTCGCCCGGCGCGGGGTTGCCGTTGGGCAGGTAGAGCGAGGCGACGCGCAGCGGCCCCACGGTGGCCTCGACATAGCGCGCCTGTGCGTCCTCCGGCTCCCCCGGCAGGCGGTCCAGCACGTCGGTGGCCGGCGTCTTCGACAGCAGGGCCACGCCGTTGTAGGTCTTCTGCCCAACGGCGGTGACGTGGTAGCCGATGTCCTCGAAGGCGGCGGCGGGGAAGGCCGCGGTCTCGCACTTGATCTCCTGGAACAGGGCGACGTCGGGGGATGCCGCGCGCAGCCAGTCCAGGATCAGGGGCAGCCGCGCCTTGGCGGAATTCACGTTCCAGGTGGCGATCTTCACGGGGGACGGTCCGCCGCTCAGACGCCGAAGGAGCTGCCGCAGCCGCAGGACGACTTGGCGTTGGGGTTGCGGATCTGGAAGGAGGCGCCCATCAGGTCCTCCACGAAGTCCAGCGTCGCGCCGTCCAGCAGGTCGAGCGAGCAGTCGTCGGTGACCACCCGGGTGCCGCCGTTCTCGAACACGATGTCGTCGGCGTTCACGGCATCGTCGAAGGTGAAGCCGTACTGGAATCCGGAACAGCCGCCGCCCGACACGGTCAGGCGCAGCATGGTGCCGGGCTTGCCCTCCTGCTCCACCAGGAACGCCACCCGCCGGGCCGCGCTGTCGGAGATGTGGAGCACCCGCTCCGCCGTGGCGGTATCGGACATGGATGTGACCCCCTTGCTGCACTGCGATTGGAAACCCTCAAGGGTGGAATGTAAGCCGGTCCGGGGGATTCGCAAAGGGGGTGGCGCGGCGCGACGCCCGGCGGTAGTGTCCGCGCCATGAGCGAAACCGTGCAACCCGATGGACCGGTTCCCCCGGCGCCCTACGCCTGCATCCCCGCGGGGAGCCGCGGGCGGCTGGTGGCCGAGGCTGAGAGCCCGACGCGGTCGTGCTTCCAGCGCGACCGCGACCGCATCGTCCATTCCGGGGCGTTCCGCAAACTGAAATACAAGACGCAGGTCTTCGTCTATCACGAGGGCGACTATTACCGCACCCGCCTGACCCACAGCCTGGAGGTGGCGCAGATCGCGCGCTCCATCAGCCGGGTGCTGGGCCTGAACGAGGACCTGGCGGAGGCGGTGGCCCTGGCCCACGACCTGGGCCACACCCCCTTCGGCCATGCCGGCGAGGACGCCCTGAACGCCTGCATGGAGCCCTACGGCGGCTTCAGCCACAACGACCAGACCCTGCGCATCCTCACCCGGCTGGAGCGACGCTACGCCGACTTCGACGGGCTGAACCTGACCTGGGAGACGCTGGAGGGGGTGGTCAAGCACAACGGCCCGCTGCTGCCCCCGCCGCCCGGGACGGACCTGCCCGTCACCATCCGTGCCTTCCGTGCGGTGTGGGACCTGGAACTGGGGACCAACCCCGGGGCCGAGGCGCAGGTGGCGGCCCTCGCCGACGACATCGCCTACAACAACCACGACATCGACGACGGCCTGCGCGCCGGCCTGTTCTCCGTCGACGAGGTGGCCGAACTGCCCATGCTGGGTCCCATCGTGCGCGAGGTCTGCGACCGCCATCCGGGGCTGGAGCGCAGCCGGTTGATCCACGAGACGGTGCGCCGCCTGATCGACCGCATGGTCGGCGACCTGCTGGCCGAGACGCGCCGCCGCCTGGCCGACCTCCGGCCGGCCTCCGCCGCCGAGGTGCGGGCGGCGCCGCACATGGTGGTGGCCTTCTCGGAACCGATGCTGGCCGATCAACGGCCCTTGCGCGCCTTCCTGAAGCAGCGCATGTACCGCCATTACCGGGTGAACCGGGAGATGAGCAAGTGCAAGCGCGTGGTGCGCGCCCTGTTCGAGCTGTTCATGGCCGAGCCCAACTGCCTGCCCACCCAGTGGCAGGCGGAGCTGGAGGCACAGAACGGTGCGGCCGGGGGGGACCCCGCGGTGCGCGCGCGCCTGGTCGCCGACTACATCGCCGGCATGACCGACCGCTTCGCCCTGGCCGAGTACGCCCGACTCTTCGACATGGATGCCAAGACCTGACCGATGAACATCTTCAAGGCTTTCGAGAACGACGTCCGCACGATCCTTGAGGAACTGGCGGCGGAGGGCCGGCTCCCCGCCGGCCTCGACACCGCCCGCGTGACGGTGGAGCCGCCGCGCGAGGCGGCGCACGGCGACCTGTCGACCAACGCCGCCATGGTGCTGGCCAAGCCCGCGGGCCAGCCGCCGCGCAAGCTGGCCGAGCTGCTGGCCGAGAAGCTGAAGGCGCACCCCGGCGTGACGGCGGTGGAGATCGCCGGCCCCGGCTTCGTCAACCTGCGCCTGGCGCCGTCGGTGTGGCGCGCCCGCATTGCCGACATCCTCGCCGCCGGCACCGCCTACGGCGACAGCGACCTGGGCCGCGGCGCGCCGGTGAACGTGGAGTACGTTTCCGCCAACCCCACGGGGCCGCTGCACGCCGCCCACGGCCGCGGCGCCGTGTTCGGCGACGCCCTGGCGGCGCTGCTGGAGAAGGCCGGCCACAAGGTTACCCGCGAGTACTACATCAACGACGCCGGCGCCCAGGTGGAGGTGCTGGCCCGCTCCACCTACCTGCGCTACCGGGAGGCGCTGGGCGAGGCCATCGGCGACATCCCCGCCGGTCTCTATCCGGGCGAGTACCTGAAGGACGTCGGCCAGGCGCTGGCGGCGCAGGACGGGCCGCGCTGGCTCGACGCGCCGGAAGCGGACTGGCTGCCCGCCTGCCGCGACTTCGCCATCGCCCGGATCATGGAGTGGATCCGCGACGATCTCGGCGCCCTTGGCATCACCATGGACGTCTACACGTCGGAACGGGCGCTGGTCGCCGCCGGGGCCGTGGACGTCGCCCTGAAGACGCTGGAGGACCGCGGCCTGATCTACGTCGGCGTGCTGGAGCCCCCCAAGGGCAAGAAGCCCGACGACTGGGAGCCGCGGCCGCAGACCCTGTTCCGTTCCACCGACTTCGGCGACGACGTCGACCGTCCGCTGAAGAAATCCGACGGCTCCTTCACCTATTTCTCGAACGACATCGCCTATCACCACGACAAGTGCCGGCGCGGCTTCTCCACCCTGATCGACGTGTGGGGCGCCGACCACGGCGGCTATGTCCGGCGCATGCAGGCGGCGACCGCGGCGATCACCGAGGGCAAGGCGGCGCTGGACGTCAAGCTCTGCCAGCTCGTCCACCTCATGCAGAACGGCCAGCCGGTCAAGATGTCCAAGCGGGCCGGCACCTTCGTCACCCTGCGCGACGTGATCGACGAGGTGGGGCGCGACATCGTCCGCTTCATCATGCTGACCCGGCGCAACGACCAGACGCTGGAATTCGACTACGACAAGGTCAAGGAGCAGTCGAAGGACAATCCGGTCTTCTACGTCCAGTACGCCCACGCGCGCTGCCGCTCCGTCCTGCGCCACGCCGCCGGGGCGATGCCGGGCCGTGATCTCTCGCCGGCGGCGCTGGCGGCGGTCGACCTCGGCCCCCTGGAGGACGAGGCGGAGCTGACGCTGATCAAGCGCATGGCCCTGTGGCCGCGCCTGGTGGAGGCCGCCGCCGAGGCGCACGAGCCCCACCGCGTCGCCTTCTACCTCTACGACCTCGCATCGGACTTCCACGCCCTGTGGAACAAGGGCCGTGACGACGCCACGCTGCGCTTCCTGGTGGACGGGGACGAGCCGGCGACGCTGGCGCGCCTTGCCATGATCACGGCGGTCGCCACGGTCATCGCGTCGGGCCTGGGCGTGATGGGGGTGGAACCGGTGGAGGAGATGCGATGACGCGTTTCGAGGCCGATGCGACCTTCGCCGCGGATGCCTACGGCCGGTTCCAGCCGGGACGCCGGCGAGGGCGCCGCGGTCTGCTGACCTTCGCCGCGGCGGCGGTGGCGGTGGTGCTGTTCACCGGCATCATCGTCATCGGCTTCGGCGGCGGCGATGACCGCGTCGTCCAGTCCGGCGGCGTGCCGCTGATCCAGGCCGACGCCACGCCGACCAAGATGCGTCCGCAGGAGCCGGGCGGCATGGACGTGCCGCACCAGGACAAGATGGTGTACGACCGCCTCAACCCCGGCCCCCGCGGGCCGTCGGTGGAGCGCCTGCTGCCGCCGCCCGAGCAGCCGTTGCCGCGGCCGGTGGTGACGCCCGCCGTGCCGCCGCCGCCGCCCGTGCCGGTGGCGCCGTCGGTGGCGCAGATCGTGCCGCCGCCGGGCGCCACCGCCACCGTGCCCCGCGAGGTGCCGGAGGAGCCGATCCCGCCGGCCGCCAACGTCCGCGTGACGGCCATCCCCATGCCGGTGGAGGACGACTACCCGGAGGAGGAGCCGGCCTTCACCCTGCCGCCGGCGGTCCGCGAGGCGCCGGCTGCGCCGCCGCCGGCCCGTGTGTCGCCCGCCCCGAAGCCGCCGGCTCCGCCGCCCGCCGCCGCGCCCGCGGCGGCACCGGCTCCCTCGGCGGCACCGGCTCCGGCCCCGGCGGTTGCGGCGGCCCGGCCGCCGGCCCCGGTGGCCCCCGCCGGGGGCTGGCGGGTGCAGCTTGCCTCGGTGCGCAGCGAGGCGGAGGCGGAAGCGGAATGGAAACGCCTGGCCAGCCGCTACTCCGGCGCGCTGTCCGGTCTGACCCCGCAGTTCACCAGGGCCGACCTGGGGGAACGCGGAGTCTACTATCGGGTGCGCGCCGGCAGCGTGGACGAGGACCGGGCCCGCGCCATCTGCACCGAACTGAAGAGCCAGAACGTGGGGTGCGTGGTTGTCCGTCCGTGACCCGTTCCCGCCGGGGCAGCGGCCGCGCGCCGTCGTGCTGGGCTGCGCCGGCCCGCGGCTGACCGGGGAGGAGCGTGCGTTCCTGCGCGACGCCGACCCCTTCGGCTTCATCCTGTTCCGCCGCAACTGCGAGACGCCCGACCAGGTGCGCGCCCTGGTGACCGACCTGCGGGACGCCGCGGGGCGTGCCGACGCGCCCGTGCTGATCGACCAGGAAGGCGGGCGTGTCGCCCGCCTGCGCCCGCCCCATTGGCCGGCCCACCCGCCGGCCCGCGCCTTCGGCGCGCTGGCGGAGCGGGACCCCGTCGCGGGGCTGGAGGCGGCGCGCCTGAACGGCCGGCTGATCGCCGGGATGTTGGGCGCCCTGGGTGTCGACGTGGACTGTGCCCCGGTGTGCGACGTGCCGGTGGACGGGGCCCATGACGTGATCGGCGACCGCGCCTTCGCCCGCGACCCGGCGCTGGTCGCCGCGCTGGCCCGGGCGACGGCAGAAGGTCTGATCGCCGGCGGCGTGCTGCCGGTGGTCAAGCACGTGCCAGGCCACGGCCGTGCCTGCGCCGACAGCCACGCCGAACTGCCGGTGGTCGACGCCACGCGGGCCGAGCTGGAGGCGACGGACTTCGCGCCGTTCCGCGCCCTGGCCGACCTGCCGCTGGCCATGGTGGCCCATGTGGTGCTCAACGCCATCGACCCGGACGGACCCGCCAGCACGTCGCGGGCGGTGATCGAGGGGGTGGTGCGCGGGCCGGCCATCGGCTTCGACGGGCTGCTGTTCAGCGACGATTTGTCCATGGGGGCCCTGACCGGCGGTGCCGGGGAACGGACGCGGGCGGTTCTCGACGCCGGCTGCGACGTGGCCCTTCACTGCAACGGCGACATGCACGAAATGAAGGAGGTGGTGGCGGTGGCGCCCCCGCTCTCCGACGCCGCCGTCCGGCGCTGGGCCCGGGCCCGCGCCGTTCCCGGACCGGTGGACGCGGTGGACGCCGCCGGGCTGCGGGCGCGCATGGACGCGCTGCTCGCCGGCGCTGCGGCCTGAAGGAGGGCCCGACCTTGGAGGAAATGATCTTCCGCATCACCGCCGTCGCCCTTCCGGCGATCCTGGCGATCACGATGCATGAAGCCGCGCACGGCTACGTCGCCTGGCATTACGGCGACGACACGGCCAAGCGCCTGGGCCGCGTCACGCTCAACCCGCTGCGTCACGTCGACCCCTTCGGCACCGTGCTGCTGCCGGCGCTGATGTACTTCACCACCGGGTTCGTCTTCGGCTGGGCCAAGCCGGTGCCGGTCGACTTCCGCCGGCTGAACAACCCGCGCACGGACATGGTGTGGGTGGCGCTGGCGGGGCCGGGGACGAACGTCGCGCTGGCGATCATCTCGTCCTTCCTGTCGGGCTTCGTCGACCCGGACGCCGGACTGTTCTCCCTGTGGCTGAAGTTCATGCTGCAGGTGTCGGTGCTGGTGAACGTGATCCTGGCGGTGTTCAACATGATCCCGCTGCCGCCGCTGGACGGCGGGCGGGTGGCCGTGGGGCTGCTGCCGGACGCGCTGGCCTATCCGCTGGCACGGCTGGAGCGCTTCGGCATCCTGATCCTGCTGGGGGCGCTGTTCCTGATGCCCATGATCGGCCGGGAGCTGGGCCTGGACCTCAACGTCTTCGCCTGGATCGTCTGGCCGCCGGTGGAGTTCCTGATCGGCCTGATCGAAGGCCTGACCGGCAACCGGTAGGGACCGCCATGGGGGCCGGCGACTTCCGGGAAGACGAGGCGCGCACCCCGGCGGTGCCGGAGCAGCTCGTCCTCGACCTGGACGGGTTCGAGGGGCCGATCGACATGCTGCTGGCGCTGGCGCGCGAGCAGAAGGTGGACCTGACCACCATCTCCATCCTGGCGCTGGCCGACCAGTACCTGGCCTTCGTCGCCGAGGCGCGGCGGGTGCGGCTGGAACTGGCGGCCGACTACCTGGTGATGGCGGCGTGGCTGGCCTACCTGAAGTCGCGCCTGCTGCTGCCCGAACCCGACCAGGAGGAGCCGCCGGCAGAGGAGATGGCGGCGGCGCTGGCCTTCCAGCTCCAGCGGCTGGAGGCGATGAAGGATGCCGCGGCCCGGCTGATGGCGCGGCCGCGGCTGGGCATCGACATCTTCGCCCGCGGCGCGCCGGAGGAGGTGGACATTGCCCGTACGGCGGTCTACCGGGTTTCCCTCTACGATCTGCTGAGCGCCTATGGCCGGCACAAGCGGCGCAAGGACACCGCCGTCCTGCATGTGGAGCCGATGCGCCTCTACTCCATCGAGGATGCTGTCCACCGCCTGGAGGAGCTGCTGGGCCGCATGCCGGACTGGACGATGCTGCAGACCTTCCTGCCCGCGGGCGTGCGGGACCCGCTGCTCGACCGTTCGGCGCTGGCCGCGCATTTCGCCGCCGCGCTGGAGCTGGTCAAGGCCGGGCAGGCCGACCTGCACCAGGACGGCGCCTTCGGCCCCATCTGGGTGCGCCGGCGGGCGCCGGGGGAGGAGGAGCAGTGACAGGACCCGAACACCGGCCCGCAGGCCGCCAATCCACCGAGGCAGGTTCATGATCCGGGACGTCACCGACCCGCAGGCGATCGAAGAGAGGATTCATCGCCTGCGCCTGATCGAAGCCCTGCTGTTCGCCTCCGCCGAGCCGGTGGCGGAGGCGGCGCTGGCCGCCCGCCTGGGCGCCGACGCCGACGTGGCCGGTCTTCTGGACGAGCTGTGCCGCCACTACGCCCCGCGCGGGGTGAACCTGGTGCGCACCGGTGCCGGCTGGGCCTTCCGCACCGCCGCCGACCTGGCGCCGCACCTGCGCCTTGAGGAGGAGGTGGCGCGCAAGCTGTCGCGCGCCGCCGTCGAGACGCTGGCCATCATCGCCTACCACCAGCCGGTGACCCGCGGCGAGATCGAGGCGATCCGCGGCGTCGCCACCAGCAAGGGAACGCTGGACCTGCTGATGGAGCAGGGGTGGATCCGCCCCGGCAAACGGCGCGAGACGCCGGGCCGGCCGCTGACCTGGATCACCACCGACCATTTCCTGGATCATTTCGGGCTGGAGAGCCTGCGCGACCTGCCGGGGCTGGACGACCTGCGGGCCGCCGGCCTGCTCGACTCCCGGCCCGTGCTGTACGGCGTCGGCGCGCTCGACCGTGATGAAGAGGCGGCGGCGGACGGGAATGACGGCGATGGTGACGGTGATGGCGACGACGGGGATAAGAAAACCCCCTGATTGATCTGGGTCATTGAGGCAGGGGTTCCTTAACGGGGACCATTGCGCTATTGTGACTGCGAACCATTCGCATAGGAACCAGCGCCTCATGGACTCCAGTGCCTTCGCCCGGGGGCCCGACCCCGACCGACCGCAGAGCCGGGCGGGAACGCTGCGCGAACGCACCGCCGCCTGGTTCGGACGGGGGGAGGGCGCGCCCGCCGGCGATGCGCCGTGCCGTGCCGCCCCCGTGACCGCGCCCGGGGACGGGAGGGTGGACGCGCTGGGCGCCCGCCCGGTGCCGGCGGCGATGGCGCGCGAGGCGCTGGCGCTGCTGGGCGTCCGTCATCGCTATGGCGCCACGTTGGCCGTCGACGCCGTGGATCTGACCATCGCCGCAGGCGAGATCGTCTGCCTGTGCGGCCCGTCGGGGTGCGGCAAGTCCACGTTGCTGCGAATCGCCGCCGGGCTGGAGACGCTCCAGTCCGGCGTCGTGCGCATCGGCGGCCGGGTGATGGCCGAGCCGGGGGCGGAGGTGCCGCCGGAGCGGCGCGGCATCGGCCTGGTCTTCCAGGACTACGCCCTGTTTCCGCATCTCAGCGTGCTCGACAACGTGCGATTCGGCCTGTCCGGCCGGCCGGCGGCGGCGCAGCGGGCCCGCGCGCTGGAGGCATTGCGCCAGGTCGGCATGGACAGCTATGCCGAGGCGTTTCCGCACCATCTGTCGGGCGGGCAGCAGCAGCGGGTGGCGCTGGCCCGCGCCCTGGCCCCCGATCCGGCGGTGCTGCTGCTGGACGAGCCGTTTTCCGGTCTCGACGCCCGCCTGCGCGAACAGGTCCGCGACGAGACGCTGCACGTTCTGAAGCAGAACGGCGCTGCCACCATGCTGGTCACCCACGATCCCGAGGAGGCCATGTTCCTCGCCGACCGCATCGCCCTGATGCGAGGCGGCCGGATCGTTCAGCTCGGCTGCCCGGTCGATCTCTACACCCGCCCGGTGGAAGCCTACGCCGCCGCCTTCTTCGGCGAGGTCAACCGGTTGAGCGGCACCGTGCGCGGCGGTGCGGTGGATACGGCGGTGGGATCCCTGGCCGCCCCGGCCGGGCTTGCCGACGGAACGCCGGTGGAGGTGCTGGTGCGGCCCGAGGCGCTCCATCTCGCACCGGTGCCCAAGGACCTGGCACCCGGCGGGACGCTGCCCATCCTGGCGCGGGTGATGGCGGCGCGCCTGCTGGGCCGCAGCAGCCTGGTCCATCTCAGCATCCCCGGCGGGGCGGGGCGGCCGGTGCATCTGCACGCCCGCATGCCCGGCCAGTTCCTGCCGGCCGAGGAAAGTCACGTTTCGATCACACTGGATCGCAAACAAGCCTTCGTCTTTCGCGCCGAAGCCCCCACTTAAGGCTGGAAACCGTACCGTCCCGGTACCCTGTCGTTGCGGCCGCATGGCCTTTCTGCCATAGTGCCGCTCCAATCGGGGGCCGACCGCTCAGGAACACTGTACCATGGGATTTACGAGTATCTGGCACTGGCTGATCGTTCTGGTCATCGTTCTGCTGCTGTTCGGCGCCGGAAAGCTGCCGAAGGTGATGGGCGACCTGGCGAAGGGCATCAAGAACTTCAAGGCCGGCCTGAAGGATGGGGATGAGGCCGAGGATGGCGAGAGCAAGGCTCTGCCGAATCAGACCGCCCAGCCGGTCCAGCCCGCCCAGCCCGCTGCGGCGGCGCAGACGGCCCAGCCCGCTCAGCCCGTCGGCGAGCCGGCCGTGAAGAAGGACGAGGCCGCGCGGACCTGATCCGCGCCGCCTGCGGCCGACGCATCGACAAAAGACGCCTGACCCCATACGAAGCCGCGGCGCCTTCGGGGCGCCGCGGGTAAGTCCGAGGAACCATGTTAGACATCGGCTGGCCTGAGCTGATGGTCATCGCGGTGGTGGCGCTCGTCATCATCGGACCGAAGGACCTGCCGAAGGCCGTCTACGGCGTGGGCAAGTGGGTGCGCAAGGCGCGCATGGTTGCCCGCGAGTTCCAGGGACACCTCGACGACATGATGCGCGAGGCGGAACTGGACGACATCAAGAAGCAGGCGCTCAAGGCGCGTGACTTCTCGGTGACGCGCGAGCTTGAGAAGGCGGTGGATCCCGACGGGAAGATGAAGGCCGCCTTCGACCTTCCGCCCGTTGAGGGCGTGACCGCCGCCAAGGCGGCGGACGCCGGTTCCGCCACCGCGGCGCCGGCCGATGCGGGCGTCCTGGCCGCGCAACCGCAGACCGCCACCGAGCCGCCCGTGACCCTGCCGCCGGCAGCGGAACCGCCGGTGACCAAGCCGTCGTTGACCGAACCGTCGTTGACTGAACCGCTGCCGACCGAACGGCCGGTCGCTGCGGCTCCCGCTTCCACTTCCGCCGCACCGGACAAGACAGCGTGACGACTCCCGTGGCCTCGGACAACCAAGACGAGCTGGAAGACAGCAAGATGCCGCTGATCGATCACCTGATCGAGCTGCGGAATCGGTTGATGTACGCCCTGCTGGCGCTCATCGTCGCCTTCGTGCTGTGTTACGCCTTCGCCGACCGGATCTATGCATTCCTGGTGCAGCCGCTGGCCGACATCCTCGCGGGGCAGCACCGGCGGATGATCTACACCGGCCTGACCGAGGCGTTCTTCACCTACATCAAGGTGGCGTTCTGGGCCGGCGCCTTCCTGTCGTTCCCCATCATCGCCAGCCAGATCTGGCTGTTCGTCGCCCCCGGCCTGTACAAGCATGAGCGCAAGGCTTTCCTGCCCTTCCTGGCGGCAACGCCGGTGCTGTTCTTCCTGGGCGGGGCGATGGTCTATTACTTCGTCTTCCCGCTGGCCTGGCGCTTCTTCCTGGGGTTCGAGACGGGGGCGGTGACCGATCCCGGCGCCCTGCCCATCGAGTTCGAGGCGCGCGTGGGCGAGTACCTGTCGCTGGTGATGTCCCTGATCTTCGCCTTCGGCATCGCCTTCCAGCTTCCGGTGCTGCTGACGCTGCTGATCCGCGCCGGCCTCCTGACCACCGAGGCCCTGCGCACCAAGCGGCGCTACGCCATCGTCTTCGTCTTCGTGGTGGCCGCCATCCTGACGCCGCCCGACGTCATCTCCCAGATCGGTCTGGCCCTGCCCATGCTGGCGCTGTACGAGATTTCAATCTGGATCGGCATCGGCATCGAGAAGCGCCGCGCCGAACGCGAGGCGACCGAAGAAGCCGCGTAACCGTCCCGGCCGACCAACGAAGAAAGCCCCTTTCCCTTGGCGGGAGAGGGGCTGTTTTCGTTGCTGCGCGCTGAATCGCCGGGCGGCGCTCAGTGCGCCTCCGCCCAACTGGCGCCGATGCCCGCCTCGGCCACCAGGGGCACGCCGAGCGTCGCGGCACCTTCCATGGTGCGCTTGACCACGGCGGCGGTGGCCTCGGCGTCATCGGCCGGCACCTCGAACAACAGTTCGTCGTGCACCTGCAACAGCAGGCGGGCGCGCGAGCCGGCGGCCTCCAGGGCGCCGGGAATGCGGGCCATGGCGCGCTTCATGATGTCGGCCGCGGTGCCCTGGATCGGCGCGTTGATGGCCTGGCGCTCGGCGAAGGCGCGGCGGGCCGGGTTCTTCTCGTGGATGCCGGGGATGAAGCAGCGGCGGCCGAACAGCGTCTCCACATAGCCATTCTTGCGGGCAAAGACCTTGATCGCCTCCATCCACGCCTTCAACTCGTGGAAACGCTCCAGGTACGCCTTGATGAAAGCGTTGGCCTCGCCGGGGGAGATGCCGAGCTGGCGCCCCAGCCCGAAGCCGGAGATGCCGTAGATGATGCCGAAGTTGATCGCCTTGGCCTTGCGCCGGATCTCCGACGTCATGGCGTCCAACGGTACGCCGAACACCTGCGACGCCGTCATCGCGTGGATGTCGATGTTGTCGCGGAACGCCGCCTTCAGTGCCTCGATTCCCGCCATCTCGGCGACCAGCCGCAGTTCGATCTGCGAATAGTCCACCGACAGCAGCGTGCAGCCGGGGTCGGCGACGAAGGCCCGGCGGATCTTGCGGCCCTCCTCGGTGCGCACGGGGATGTTCTGCAGGTTGGGGTCGGTGGAGCTGAGGCGCCCGGTGTTGGTCAGGGCCATGGAGAAGGAGGTGTGGATGCGGGCGTTCGCATCCGCCATCTCCTGCAGGGCGTCGGTGTAGGTGCTCTTCAGCTTGGCGAGCTGGCGCCAGTCCAGCACCTTCTGGGCGATGTCGTTGCCTTGCTCGGCCAGAACCTCCAGCACGCTGGAGTCGGTCGAGTAGGCGCCGGTCTTGCCCTTCTTGCCGCCTTGCAGCCCCATCTCGTCGAACAGCACCTCGCCCAGTTGCTTGGGTGAGCCGACGTTGAAGGGGCGGGGGGCCAGGCTGTGGATCTCCGCCTCGATGCGGATCAGGCGGTCGGCGAAGTCCTGCGACAGGCGGCGCAGCTCGTCCCGGTCGATGCGCACGCCGGCCCGCTCCATGTCGGCGACGATGGGGACCAGCGGCCGCTCCAGCGTTTCGTAGACCGTGACCATGCGGGCGTCCACCAGCCGGGGCTTCAGCACCTGCCACAGACGCAGGGTGATGTCGGCGTCCTCCGCGGCATAGGCCAGCGCCTTGTCCAGCGGCACCCGGTCGAAGGTGATGCGGTTCTTCCCGGTGCCGCAGACCTCCTCGAAGCTGATGGTGGTGTGGTCGAGGTGTAGCCGGGCCAGCTCGTCCATGCCGTGGCCGTGGGCGCCGCCCTCCAGCACGTAGGAGATCAGCATGGTGTCGTCCACCGGCGCCACCCGCACGCCGTGGCGGGCGAAAAGCTGGTGGTCGAACTTGAAGTTGTGGCCGATCTTGAGGATGTCCGGCCGCTCCAGCAGGTCCTTCAGCGCGGCCATGGCGGCCTCCGCCGGGATCTGCGTCGGCCCCTCGCCGCCCAGCGCGAGCTGGCCGCCGCCGTGGGGGTCGACATGGCCCAGCGGGATGTAGCAGGCCCGCCCCGCCGCCGTGGCCAGCGACACCCCCACCAGCGCGGCGGTGGACGGCGTCAGCGAGTCGGTTTCCGTGTCGACGGCGAGCACGCCTGTGTCTTCGGCGTCGGCGATCCAGGCCGCCAGCGCGTCAAGGTCCTGGATCAGCGTGTAGCGGACCTCGGCCGGGGCGGGGAGGGTGCGCACCGGCGCCTGCGGCGCCGGCTCCTCGCCGTCGGTGGGCGCGGCGGGAAGGGCGACGGGGGCCGGCGCGGTGCCGCCCGCGCCGTCCGCCAGCTTGCCGTCCTTGAGCAACTCGTGCTCCAGCCGGGTGACGACGCTGCGGAAGCCCTGGGTGCGCAGGAAGTCGATGAGCTTGCCGTGATCCGGCTCGCGCACCTTCAGGTCGTCCACCGGCACCGGCACCGGCACATGGTCTTCCAGCCGGACGAGGCGTTGGGAGATCCGGGCCTGCTCGGCGAAGTCGATGAGCTTCTGCCGGCGCGCCGGCTGCTTGATCTCGCCGGCGCGGGCCAGCAGGGTCTCCAGGTCGCCGTATTCGGTGATGAGCTGGGCGGCGGTCTTCACGCCGATGCCGGGGACGCCCGGAACGTTGTCGACGCTGTCGCCGGCCAGCGCCTGCACGTCCACCACCTTCTCCGGCGGGACGCCGAACTTCTCCTGCACCTCGGCCGGGCCGATCGGCTTGTTCTTGATGGGGTCCAGCATGCGCACGCCCGGCCGCACGAGCTGCATGAGGTCCTTGTCGGAGGACACAATGGTGACCTCGCGCCCTGCGGCGCTGGCCAGGCGCGCGTAGGTGGCGATCAGGTCGTCGGCCTCGTACCCCTCCAGCTCCAGGCAGGGCAGGCAGAAGGCATCGGTCGCCTCGCGGATCAGGGCGAACTGGGGCTTCAGCTCCTCCGGCGGCTCGGGGCGCTGGGCCTTGTACGCCTCGTAGATGGCGTTGCGGAAGTTCTCCCGCTTGGAATCGAAGACCACCGCCACCGCTTCGGCGCGCAGGTCGGCCAGCAGCTTCATCAGCATGTTGGTGAAGCCCAGCACGGCGTTCACCGGCGTGCCGTCGGGACGGGTGAGCATCGGCAGCGCGTGGAAGGCGCGGAAGATGAAGCCCGACCCGTCCACCAGATACAGCGGGCTGCCCGTTGCTGCGGGCGTCTCGGCGGTCGGCTCGGTCGCGGTCTCGGCGGTCATGTCTCGATGGTCCCGTCCCGGTGTTTCCGGCTAACTTGGCCGAAGGGGCCGCCGGAGTCGAGCGCGCTTCCGACCGGGACGCCCTCTCCCGGTGCCATCCTGCCCAGGGAACCGTGACCGGCCGCCGCGCCGTTCTGTTGTCGGGACGGAACCCGGGAATGGGAGCGTGACGGACATGCTGGAGAACGCGAAGCTGGGGGCGGTGATCGCCGCGGTGCTGCTGCTGGCCATCATGGCCGTGAACGAGGCGGTCAACCGCCGCGCCGAGCCGATCGCCTCGGTCGGCGACTGCCCCGCCGTGCTGATGGTGCCGCCCGACGGGGACCCCGCCTTCCTGACGCGGCCGGATTCGCCGGCGTGCTGAGCGCCGTGGCTACCGGCGTTTCTTCGGCTTGGCCGCCTGCGCCCGCAGCGCCGCGGTCAGCGCCGGGCCGGCCCACGCGAGCATCTCCTCGCCATCGTCCAACACCGAGTCGGGCGGGCGGTGGTAGGGCATGCGCATGGGTTTGTCGGGGAAGGGCCGGAACGCCGGCAGGCCGGCCTGCTCGTACGCGGGCCGGTTCTCGTCGTCGGTGCGCAGGTAGAGCAGGTCCTCGCCGGTGATCAGCGCGAACATCACGCCGTCGCGGTAGATGCCGTACCCGCCGAACATGCGCCGCGCCCGCACGTCGCCGAGCGGCGCCAGCAACTCGCACACCAGGGCGGCAAAGCCGCCGGGCGGGGCCGACGGCATGACCGGTGCTATTTTTTGCGGAAGGCGTCGAGCGCCACCACCTCGCCCCGCTTGGGCTCCTCCGCCGGGGCGGACTTGTCGTCCGGCCTGGAGGCGACGGTGCGCCCGGCCAGCGGCTCCGGCTCTGCGGCTTCCGTCGGTTCGGCCGGCTGGAACTGCAGGGCGAAGTTCACCGACGGGTCGGCGAAAGTGGTGATGGCGGCGAACGGGATGACCAGCCGTTCATGGACGTTGTTGAAGCTGAGCGTCACCGCGAAGCCGGTGTCGTTCACCTCCAGCCCGTAGAACTGGAACTGGAGAACGATCGTCATCTCGTTGGGGTACTGCGCCCGCAGGAAATCGGGCACCTGCACGCCGGGATAGCCGGTGCGGAACGTCAGATAGAAATGGTGGTTGCCGGTCAGGCCGTTCTCGGCGACCTGCGCGATGGCATCGCGCACCACACTGCGCAGGGCGGCTTCGACCATCCTGTCATAACGAAGCTGCTCTTTCGGCATGTACGGCGCTGCTCCCCCCGGATGCGGGGCGGTCGCCCCCGATAGAAGTGTGGGCCTTCTGTTGCTAGGCGGCCCACGGCCCCACCTTGAAGTGCTACCCCCAAGGGATTTGATTTCGATCACCTAACCGCATTACGCGGCGACGGCAACCGGAGCAACGTTGTCGTTGGCAACTATTGCAATGGCCCGATAACGGCGGAACCATGCCGGGCGAAGACCCTGCCTTTACCACGCGCGTCGATCCTGTTTCGCCCCCATGAACCCGCCGCCGGGAACCCCGCCGGTGGGAGATTGGTGGAGGCGCCGGGTACTGCCCCCGGGTCCGCAACGCTTATTCCACAAGGCGTTTATCGCCATAGTCGGTGCGACCGACAGGGAGAATATAGGGGGTTCCGCGGGATGATGAAAGAGGGCTTGCGCATCGCCGCCGCAATAAATTGGACTCCACCCGCGCCCCGGACGGGGTAGAGTGCGCCCCGCCGAGGAGTGGAGTTGCCATGCCCATCACGCCCGAACAGCGCGCCGAGATCGACCGGCAGCGCGCCGTTGAGACCCCGACCCGCCGCGCCACCGTCGCGGCCCTGGAAGACATCCTGTACGAGCCGGTCCCCGTCCTCGACCACGGTTTCGTGCGGGTGGTGGACTACATGGGGGACGATTCCGCGGTCGTCCAGGCGGCGCGGGTCTCCTACGGCAAGGGCACCCGGAAGGTCACCGAGGACGCCGGGCTGATCAAATACCTGATGCGCCACCGCCACTCGACCCCGTTCGAGATGTGCGAGATCAAATTCCACGTCAAACTGCCGATCTTCGTGGCGCGCCAGTGGATTCGCCACCGCACGGCCAACGTCAACGAATACTCCGCGCGCTATTCGATCCTCGACCGGGAGTTCTACATTCCGGCACCCGATCAGCTCGGCGCCCAGGCCGTCGTCAACCGCCAGGGGCGCGGCGACGTGCTTCAGGGCGAGGAGGCGGCCCGCGTGCTGGCCCTGCTGCGCGCCGATGCGGAGCAATGCTACGCCCATTACGAGGAGATGCTGAACCTGCGCGAGGACGGCACCACCCTGGACGAGGGCCGTCAGGGGCTGGCGCGGGAACTGGCGCGCATGAACCTGCCGCTGAACTTCTATACTCAGTGGTACTGGAAGGTGGATCTGCACAACCTGCTGCATTTCCTGTCCCTGCGCGCCGACACCCACGCCCAGTACGAGATCCGCGTCTACGCCGAGGCCATGCTGGACATCGTCCGGCGCTGGGTGCCCGCCGTGTTCGACGCCTTCAGTGAGTACCGCATGGGCGGCGCGCACCTGTCGCGCAGCGGCCTGGCGGTGGTGAAGCGCCTGCTGGCCGGCGAGGCGGTGGCACAGGAAGGCAGCGGCCTGTCCAAGCGGGAGTGGCGGGAGCTGATGGAGTCCCTCGGGCGCGACGCCTGAGGGAACGCCGCCGTGGCCGGCGAGGGCGAATCGCTGCACCGGCAGGGCGTGGACGCCGCCCGGGCCGGCCGCCCGGCGGAGGCGCGGGCCCTGATCGAACGGGCCATCGCCGCCGACCCCGGCGTGGCGGCGTGGCGGGCCAATCTGGGGCTGGTGCTGGAACAGCAGGGCGATCCCACCGCCGCCGCCCTGGCCTATGCCGGTGCCCTGGCCATCGATCCCGGCCTGACCGCCGCCCGCGAGGGGTTGCTGGAATGCGCGGCCGCGGCGCGGGCGCCGTCCGCCTACCGGGCGGCGCTGGCGCTGTTCCCGGCGGACGCGGCGGCATGGGCCAACGCCGGCGTGCTGTTGCGCGCCCGGGCCGAGCGTGAGGCGGCCGCCGCATGCTACCGCCGCGCCATGGCGCTGGAGCCGCAGAGCTGGGTGCACCCGTACAACCTGGGCAACGCGCTGGCCGAGATGAACCGGCTGGAAGCGGCCGACGGCGCCTACCGCGCCGCCCTGGTCCGCGCGCCCGACCGGGCGGAGGTGCAGGGCAACCGCGCCGCCCGGGCGCTGGCCCAGCAGGCCCGGCCGGACGAGGCGCTGGCCGCTGCGGGCCGGGCGCTGGTCCTCCACCCGGAGGCCGATTCCCTGCACGCTATGCGACTGTCGCTGCTGCAATACGACGCCCGCTGCGACACCGCGGCACTGGCGGCGGCCCACGCCGCGTGGGGCCGCCGCCATCCGGACCGGCCACCGCCGGCCACCCCGGCGCCGGCACCGCGGCTGAGGATCGGCCTGGTGTCGCCGGACTTCCGCGCCCACCCCGTCGGGTCCTTCGTCGAACCGGTGCTGGAGGCGCTGGACCGCCGGTCGTTCGAGGTCATCTGCTACGCCCATACGGCTAACCCCGACGCCACCACCGACCGGCTGCGCGCCCTGGCGGAGCGCTGGGTGTGGACCACGGGCCTGGACGACGACGCGCTGGAGCGCACGGTGCGCGCCGATGGCATCCACATCCTGGTCGACCTGGCCGGCCACACCTTCGGCAACCGGCTGCCGGTGTTCGCCCGCCGTCCGGCGCCGGTGCAGGCGACCTGGGCCGGCTATGTCGGCACCACCGGCCTGCCGGCGATGGATTACCTGATCTCCGATTCGCGCCAGAGCCCCGAGGGGGCGGAGGCGTACGGGACCGAGGCCATCGTGCGCCTTCCAGACGCGTACGTCCCCTGGGCCCCGCCCGCCGACGCGCCGGAGCCGGCACCGCCGCCCCTCACCGTCCGCGGCCATGCCACCTTCGGGTCGTTCAACACGCTGGTGAAGCTGAACGGTGCCGTGGCCGCTCTGTGGGCGCGGGTTCTGGCGGCGGTGCCGGACTCCCGGCTGGTGCTGCGCACACCCCAGCTCGGCGATCCCGGCACAGCAGCCCGCGTGCGCGCCCTGTTCGCGGCCGGCGGCGTCGACCCCGCCCGCCTGACTCTGGCCGGTGGCCTGCCGCGGCGCGACTTCCTGGCGGCCTATGCGGACATCGACGTGGCGCTCGACCCCTTTCCGTACGCCGGCGGGGTGACGACGCTGGAGGCCCTGTGGATGGGCGTGCCCGTGGTGACCCTTGGCGGTGAGCGGTTCTGCGCCCGCCACGGCGTAACCCACCTGACCTCGGCCGGCCTGACGGAGCTGACCACCGACGGGCCGGACCCGTACGTGTCCGTCGCCGCGGCGCTGGCCGCCGACCCCGTACGCCTGGGCGCGTTGCGCACGGGGCTGCGCGAGCGGGTGCGCCGCTCGCCCGCCTGCGACGGCGTGCGCTTCACCCGTGCCCTGGAAGCGGCGTGGCGCACCATGTGGCAGCGCCACGCCGCCGGCCTGCGGCCGGCGTCCTTCACGCTTGCCTTCGGATAGGCCCCGCGGGTCAGGTCCCGGCTTCCCTGGCCCCCGTCGCCCACAGCATGCCCAGGATCACCCCCTTGCAGCGCGGCAGCAGCAGCAGGGTCAGCGCCAGCGCCAGCGTCGGCCACAGGGCGAAGTGCAGCCACAGCGGCGGCTGGTAGGACTGTTCCACCGACAGCAGCAGGGGAACGACGATGTGGCCGACGATGAAGATGGTCATCCACGGCGGTGCGTCGTCGGCGCGCAGGTGGCCGTACGCCTCGCCGCAATGGCTGCACCGCTCCACCGGCTTCAGATAGCGGTGCAGCAGCGCGCCGCGGCCGCAGCACGGGCACTGGCCGGCGAAGCCGCGCAGGGCCGCGGTCAGCTTCGAGCGCGGCTGAAAGGATTGCGAACTCATCTCTACCCCTTGGCCCCGTAAGGGAGCGGTTGTTCTTATGGTCCCGTTGGTCGGGCGGAACACTGTAGGCCGTTCGCCGGGGTGCCGCATCATTCCCGGTGAAGCGTGCGGCGCACCTCTTCGATGCGCCGGGCGATGTTCTCCAGGCGCATTTGCACCTCATGGGCGCACAGGGCATGGCCGGCGGCACGTGCCTCGGCGGCCACGTCCTCCAGCGCCATCTCCAGCTCGCGGATGCGGGCGTCGCGGGGATCCTCCGGTCCGGGCGTCATGGGGCTTATGGGCTTCCTCCACCCGGTCCGCCTGTCCGGCCCGTCATGCCGAATCGGCTTCTTGACGGGCCGCGCGGTGCCGTCTACGGCTGTGGGTCAACATTCTGGCGCGCAACGGCGCCGGCGGAAACCCGGACCATGGTGGGAGGACAGAGCATGCGGATTTCGCGGATCGTGCTGGCGGCTGCGCTCGGCGGGGCGCTGGCGACACCGGCCCTGGCGGACGATCGGATGAAGACGGTGGCGATCACCGCCATCGTCGAGCACCCGGCGCTGGACGCCACCCGCGACGGCGTGATCGCCGCGTTGAAGGAAGCGGGCTTCACGCCGGGCGAGACACTGACCGTCAACTATCAGAGCGCCCAGGGCAATCCCGCCACCGCCGCGCAGATCGCCCGCAAGTTCGTCGGAGAGCGGCCGAATGTGATCGTGCCGATCTCCACCCCCTCCGCACAGGCGGTGGTCGCCGCCACCCGCGACGTGCCGGTCGTCTTCACCGCCGTCACCGATCCCGTGGGCGCCCAGCTCGTGCGAAGCATGGAACAGCCGGGGGGCAACGTCACCGGCCTGTCCGACATGGCCCCGGTGGGCGACCACGTCGCCCTGATCACCGAGATCCTGCCCAACGCCCGGCGGATCGGCGTCGTCTACAATCCGGGTGAGCCCAACTCGGTCACCATGGTCAAGGTTCTGAAGGATGAGGCCACCGCCAGGGGCCTGACCGTCGTCGAGGCGACGGCGACCAAGTCGGCCGACGTGCAGGCGGCGGGCCGCAGCCTGGTGGGCAAGGCCGACGCGGTGTACGTGCCGCTGGACAACACGGTCGTTTCCGCCCTGGAAGCGCTGATCCAGGTGGGGGCGCAGGCCGACCTGCCGATCTTCTCCGCCGACACCGACAGCGTCGAACGGGGGACCGCCGCCAGCATGGGCTTCGACTATTTCGAGTTGGGCAAGCAGACCGGCGCTGTCGTGGCGCGGGTGCTGAAGGGCGAGAAGCCGGCGGACATCCCCGTCCGCGTCGCCAGCGGCACCAACCTGGTGGTCAACCCCGCCGCCGCCGAGTCCATGGGCTTCGCCATCCCCGACAGCGTGCTGGGCCGGGCCACCAAGGTGGTCGGGAAGTAACGGACGATCATGAGCGAGATCGCCTTCTTCGGCGCGGTGGAGATCGGCCTCGTCTACGCGCTGGTGGCGCTGGGCGTGTTCCTGTCCTTCCGGGTGCTCGACTTTCCGGACCTGACGGTGGACGGCAGCTTCCCGCTGGGGGCCGCGGTGGCGGCGACGCTGATCGTCGCCGGCAGCGACCCGTGGCTCGCCAGCGCCCTGGCCATCGTGGCCGGGGCCTGCGCCGGGCTGGTGACGGCGACACTCAACGTGCGGTTCCGCATCCTGCACCTGCTGGCGTCGATCCTCACCATGATCGCGCTGTTCTCCATCAACCTGCGCGTCATGGGCCGGCCGAACGTGGCGATCATCATGCAGGACACCATGCTCACCCCCTTCTACGGGCTGGGGCTGCCGGACCATTTGCTGCGGCCGCTGTTCGTGCTGGTGGTCGTGGCGGTGGTGGTGGCATTGCTGGCGTGGTTCCTGACCAGCGAGTTCGGGCTGGCCATGCGCGCCACCGGCGTCAACGCCCGCATGGCGCGCGCCCAGGGGATCAACACCAACCTGCACATCTACGTCGGCATGGCCCTGTCCAACGGGCTGGTGGCGCTGGCCGGCGCCCTGTTCGCCCAGACCAACGGCTTCGCCGACGTGACGTCGGGAATCGGCACCATCGTCGTCGGGCTGGCGGCGGTCATCGTCGGCGAGACGGTGCTGCCCCTGCGCGCGCTGGCGTGGGCGCTGATCGCCTGCGTGATCGGCTCGATCCTCTACCGCCTGGCGGTCCAGCTTGCCCTGACGGCCGATGTCATCGGGCTGCAGGCGTCCGACCTCAACCTGGTCACCGCGGCCCTGGTGGCGGTGGCGCTGATCCTGCCGCAGCTCCGGCTGCGGGCGGGCAAGGCCGCGGCGCGGGGTGGCAAATGATCGAGGTGTCCGACCTCCACGTCGTCTTCGGCCGCGGCACGGCGCTGGAGAAGCACGCTCTGCGCGGTGTCGACCTGGCGATTCCCGAAGGCCAGTTCGTCACGGTGATCGGTTCCAACGGGGCCGGCAAATCCACCATCCTGGCGGCCCTGGCCGGCGACGTCCTGCCCGAGTCGGGCCGCGTCGCCATCGACGGGCTCGACGTCACCCGCTGGCCGACGCCGCGCCGCGCCGCGTACGTCGCCCGCGTCTTCCAGGACCCGCTGGCGGGGAGCTGCGCCACTCTGTCCATCGAGGAGAACATGGCGCTGGCGGCGGCGCGCGGGCGCCGGCGCGGCCTCGGCCGGGCGCTGGGGCACGACCGCCGCGATGCCTTCCGCGACCGCATCGCCGAGCTGGGCCTCGGCCTGGAGAACCGGCTGGGCGACCGCATGGGGCTGCTGTCCGGCGGCCAGCGCCAGGCGGTAAGCCTGCTGATGGCGACGCTGGCCGGCTGCAAGATCCTGCTGCTGGACGAGCACACCGCCGCCCTCGACCCGGCGACGGCGGACTTCGTGCTGGACCTCACCCGCCGATTCGTGGCGGACAAGCGCCTGACGGCGCTGATGGTCACCCATTCCATGCGCCAGGCGCTGGATTACGGCGACCGCACGGTCATGCTGCACGAGGGCCGGATCGTCCTCGACGTGGCGGGGGAGGAGCGCGCCGGCCTCGACGTGCCCCACCTGCTGGCCCTGTTCGCCCGGCAGCGCGGCGGTGTGGAGCTGAGCGACGACGATCTGCTGATCGGCTAGCGGGCACTCCGCACGGGTGTTATGGCCGGGTGGTACGGCGCAGGAGCGCTGCACCGCCGCGGCCGGGGCTGCTATGGTGGCGCCCATGGACCCCTTGCAGATCATCGCGATCATCGACTGGATCAACGCCGCCGCCCATGCCGGTGTCGGCGAGGCGGAACTCCTGGGCGGATTCTGCCGTCGCCTGCAGGAGGCCGGCGTGCCCGTGTGGCGCGGCATGATGGGCGCCGACACGCTGCACCCCACGGTGACCGGCCGGGTGGTGACCTGGAGCGACGGCGGCGGCGAGCAGCTGGTGGAGTACGACACCACCGGCGATCCGGACGCCGACGACCGCTGGCGGAGCAGCCCGTTCTTCAGCATGTACGAGCGTCACGACACCTGCCTGCGCCTGCGCCTGAGCGACCCCGCGGCCGGTGCCGAGTTCCCCAAGGTCAGGGAGCTGCGGGAGGCCGGTTCCACAGACTACGTCTGCATCGCCTACCGGCTGGCCGCGACGGCGCGGATCGGTGAGCTGGATTTCGTCTTCTCGTCGTGGAGCACCCGCGCGCCGGAGGGATTCAGCGAGTCCCAGATCGAGTCGCTGCAAACCCTGGTGGGTGTCCTGGCGACCGCGTTTCGCGCCCAGATGATCTTCACCATCGCCGAGACGCTGGCCGGCACCTATCTCGGCCGCGACGCCGGCGCGCGCGTGCTGGCCGGCCGCATCCGCCGCGGCGTGACGGACAAGATCAGCGCCGTGCTGTGGTTCAGCGACCTTCGGGGATTCACCCGGATCTCCGACACGGCGGCCCCGGAGCTGGTCATTCCGCTGCTGAACGACTACGCCGACGCGGTGGTCAACGCCGTCCACGGGGCCGGCGGACAGGTGCTGAAGTTCATCGGCGACGGCATCCTCGCCATCTTCCCCATGGAGGGCACCGCCGACGCCTGCCTGGCCGCCCTGTCGGCCGCCGCGACGGCCCGCGAGCGTGTCGACGCCGTCAACGCCCGCCGCGCCGCCGACGGTCTGCCGGTGACGCGCTTTTCGCTGGCCCTGCACCAGGGCACCGTCTTCTACGGCAACGTCGGCAGCGCCGACCGGCTGGATTTCACGGTGATCGGCCCGGCCGTCAACGAGGCCAGCCGGATCGCCGCCATGTGCCGGTCGCTCGACCAGGAGGTGCTGCTGTCCTCCGCCTTCGCCGCGGCGTCGCCGGAGTGCCGGCAGCGCCTGGTGTCGGTCGGCCGCTACCTGCTGCGCGGCGTCGCCCGCCCGCAGGAACTGTTCACCCTGGACCCGGAGGCGGCGGATTAGGACACCTCCGCCGCCTGCCGCTTCACTGCACCACGAACTTCGGCGCGCCGCGGCGCCGGCCGCCTTCGATCTTCTCCCACACCTCGGTGGCGATGGCGCGGTAGACCACGGCGTGCTCCGACTCCGGCTGGGAGACGACGATGGGGCGGCCTTCGTCGGAGGTCGCGCGGATGGCGATGTCCAGCGGGATCTCGCCGAGGAAGTCGGTGCCCAGCGCCTCGGCTTCCTTGCGGGCGCCGCCGTGGCTGAAGATGTCGGAGCGGTGGCCGCAGTTGGGGCAGCAGAAATAGCTCATGTTCTCGATGATGCCGAACACCGGCACGTCGACCTTGCGGAACATGTTCAGCCCCTTGCGGGCGTCCAGCAGGGCGATGTCCTGGGGCGTCGACACGATGACGGCACCGGCCAGCGGCACCTGCTGCGCCATGGTGAGCTGGGCGTCGCCGGTGCCCGGCGGCATGTCGACGATCAGCACGTCCAGCTCGCCCCAGTTGACGTCGCCCAGCATCTGCTGGAGCGCGCTCATCACCATCGGCCCGCGCCAGATCATCGGCGTGTCCTCGGGCACCAGGAAGCCCATGGACATCACCTTGATGCCGTAGTTCTCCATGGGTTCCAGCGTGTGGCCGTCGTGGCTGACCGGGCGGCCCTGGATGCCCAGCATGCGCGGCATCGACGGCCCATAGATGTCGGCGTCCAGCAGCCCGACCTTGCGGCCGTTGGCCGCCAGCGCCAGCGCCAGGTTGGCGGCGGTGGTCGACTTGCCGACGCCGCCCTTGCCCGACGCCACCGCGACGATGGCCCTGACGCCCGGCACCAGCGCCTTCTCCTGCCGGCCTTGCCCGTGGTCATGGGCGTGAGCATGACCGTGGCTCTGCTGCGGCCGGGGCGCTTCCTGACCGGCGGCGCGGTGGGCGGTGAGCACCGCGGTGACCGAAAGGACGCCGGGAAGTGCCTCCACGGCTTTTTCTGCGGCGTGTCGGATGGGCTCCGCCTGTGCCCCGCGGGCCGGATCCACCTCGATGGAAAACGCCACGTTTCCGTCGCGAATCACAAGGCCCGACAACATGTTCAGGCTGACGATATCCGCCCCGCGATCCGGGTCCGTCACGGACTTCAGCGCGCCGACGACCTGTTCCTCAGTGACCTTTGCCATGGTTGAAAACTCCGGCTTCTTCCCGATATTGGCGGATAACCGTCGGCATCGTTATGCCTCCAACGGAGGAGGCACTATAGTGCGGGCCGGCGACAAGGGTAAAGGGACCGGCTTGCCGGCGATCGAGAGAGCACAAGGGGACTGACAGGAATGCCTTGGAGCAATCAGGGTGGGGGCGGCGGCGGCGGCCCCTGGGGTCCGCCTCCCAACGGTGGTGGGGGCGGCCAGAATCCATGGGGTCGTCCGCCCGGAGGCGGCGGCACCGGTGGCGGCCCGCAGCCGCCCGACCTTGAGGACCTGCTGCGACGCAGCCAGGACCGCCTGAAGCGGGTGATGCCCGGCGGCTTCGGCAGTGGCCGCGGCATCGCCGCGGTGGTGCTGGTGCTGGCGGTCATCTGGGGTCTCAGCGGCATCTACCGGGTGGAGCCGGACGAGCAGGGTGTCGTCCTTCGCTTCGGCGAATGGGTGCGCACCGAGCAGCCGGGCCTGCGCTACCACCTGCCGGCCCCGATCGAGACGGCGCTGACCCCGAAGGTCACGCGCGTCAACCGCATCGAGGTCGGCTACCGCTCGGCCACCGACGGTCGCCGCGGCGACCGCGACGTGCCCGACGAGTCGCTGATGCTCACGGGCGACGAGAACATCATCGACATCGACTTCACCGTCTTCTGGGTCATCAAGGACGCGGGCGAGTATCTGTTCAAGATCCGCGACCCCGAGGTGACGGTGAAGAAGGCGGCGGAAAGCGCCATGCGCGAGGTCATCGGCCGCACCGATTTGCAGCCGGCCCTGACCGAAGCGCGCCAGCAGATCGAGCAGCAGACCCAGCGTCTCCTGCAGACGATGCTGGACGAGTACCGGTCGGGCATCGAGATCACCCAGGTCCAGTTGCAGAAGTCCGACCCGCCGTCGCCGGTCATCGACGCCTTCAACGACGTGCAGCGCGCCCGTGCCGACCGCGAACGCCTGCGCAACGAGGCGGAAGCCTACCGCAACGACATCATCCCGCGCGCCCGAGGCGAGGCGGAACGCCTGATCCAGGAGGCTTCGGCCTACCGGGAGCAGACCGTGGCCCTGGCACAGGGTGATGCCGAACGCTTCCGCAAGGTCTACGACGCTTACGCCCGTGCCAAGGATGTCACCGCCAGGCGTCTCTACCTGGAGACGATGGAGAGCATCCTGCGCGGCGCCAACAAGGTGATCATCGACGCCGACGCCCAGGGCGGGCAGGGCGTCGTGCCGTACCTGCCGTTGAACCAGCTTCAGTCGCGGGGCGGTGCCCCGGTGCAGCCGAAGCCGGCTCAGGCACAGCAGCGCACGCAGTGAGGAGACAGACCATGAACCGTTCCCTCCTCATCGCCGGTATCGCCGTCATCGTCATGGGCATCGTCGCCTCGGCGTCGCTGTTCACGGTCAACGAAGCCGAACAGGGCCTGGTGGTCCGTCTCGGTGAACCGCGCCGCGTCATCCAGGAACCCGGTCTGAAGGCCAAGGTTCCCTTCGTTGAGAACGTGGTGATGATGGACCGCCGCGTGCTCGACCTGGATCCGCCGGTCGAACAGGTCATCCTGGCCGATCAGAAGCGTCTCGATGTCGACGCCTTCGCCCGCTACCGCATCGTCGATCCGCTGCGCTTCTTCCAGACCGCGGGCACCGAGGCGGTTGCCGAAACCCGCCTCAACGCCATCGTCAACTCGTCGCTGCGCCGCGTGCTGGGCAGCGTCACCCTGCTTGCCGTCCTGTCGGACGAGCGCGCCCGGGTGATGAACGACATCCGCGACCAGGTGAACGAGGAAGCCCGGCGCTTCGGCATCGAGATCGTCGACGTCCGCATCCGCCGCGCCGACCTGCCGGAAGAGACCAGCCAGGCGATCTTCGCCCGGATGCGCTCCGAACGCGAACGCGAGGCGTCCGAGGCCCGCGCTCAGGGGCAGGAGCAGGCGCAGCAGATCCGGTCCCGCGCCGAGCGCGAGCGCACGGTGATCCTGGCCGAGTCCCAGCGCGATTCGCAGATCCTGCGCGGTGAAGGCGACAACCAGGCCTTCCAGATCATCGCCGAGGCAACCTCCATGGACCCGCAGTTCTACGGGTTCTACCGCTCGCTGGAAGCCTACCGCAACGCCCTGAACCAGGACGACACCACGCTCGTCCTGTCGCCGAACGGCGAGTTCTTCCGCTACTTCGGCGCCGGGACGAACGGGATGATGACCGCGACGACGCCGATCCCGCAGGCCCCGGAAGCGGCCCAGTTGCCGTCGCCGCTCCCGGTGGCTCCGGTGGCCCCGGCGGTGGCTCCCGCCCCGGCCGTGACCCCGTTGCCGGCTGAGTGACGCCGGCCGGCCGGGGGTGATGCGCCCCCGTCGACCCGTGGCGCCCGTCCGCTCCTTGTCCCGCCGTTTGCGGGTCAGGGGCGGGCGGGCGCCTTTCCTTTTTCCGGTAACGTCCATGTGAGCGCCGATGGATGAGCTGTGGACCGCCCTGGCCCTGATCCTGGTGATCGAAGGGGCGCTGTACGCCTTGTTTCCGGGGACGATGCGCCGCGTCATCGCGGAGGCGCTGATCCTTCCCGAGGGCAGTCTGCGTTTGGGCGGTTTGTGCGCGGCGGCGGCGGGTGTCGCCATCGTGTGGCTTTTGCGCGGGGCGTAGCCGCTGCGCCTTTTTTCGATCATACTCGTGGCGGCATAGTCCGGAATCCCGACCGCGGGCGCGGCTGCGGGCGTTCGCTTGAAGGCGGGCGCTCCGCGGCTTACATCCGCTGGCGGGACAGTGCACCTTTCGGGACGGACGTGCCGGGCGCACCCCCCGAAAGTGCGGCGATGTTCGTGGCAGGGAGACAACTCCAGTGGACCGCATTCGACCGTTTTTGACCGCCGCCGACTCCGGTCGTGCGGCTATGCTTCCCTTGATCGCCGCACTCCTGTGGGCGCTGATGGTGGCCGTCAGCGCGCCGGCCGCCGCGCAGTCGCGCCCGGCCCCCGCGAGCTTCGCCGATCTGGCCGAGCGGCTTCTGCCGGCGGTCGTCAACATCTCCACCAGCCAGTCGGCGCCCCAGCGCAACCAGGGTGGCCCGCCCGGCGGCCGGCCGGAGATGCCGCAGTTCCCGCCGGGCTCGCCGTTCGAGGAGTTCTTCCGGGACTTCTTCGACCGCAACCAGCAGCCCGATGCGCCGCCGCGCCGCTCCACCTCGCTGGGGTCCGGCTTCATCATCGACGCCGGGGAAGGCTACGTGGTCACCAACAACCACGTCATCCAGGACGCCGACGAGATCACCGTCATCCTGCAGGACGACACCAACATCAAGGCGGAGCTGGTCGGCCGCGATCCCAAGACCGACTTGGCGCTGCTGAAGATCAAGACCGGCCATCCGCTGGTCGCCGTTCCCTTCGGCGACAGCGACGCCATGCGTGTCGGTGACTGGGTGGTGGCGATCGGCAACCCCTTCGGCCTGGGCGGCACGGTCACCGCGGGCATCATCTCCGCCCGCCAGCGCGACATCAACGCCGGCCCTTACGACGACTTCCTGCAGACCGACGCCTCGATCAACCGCGGCAACTCCGGCGGCCCGATGTTCAACCTCAACGGCGAGGTCATCGGCATCAACACCGCCATCTTCTCGCCGTCGGGCGGTTCGGTGGGCATCGGTTTCGCCATTCCCGCCAATCTCGCCCGCTCGGTGATCGAGCAGCTCAAGGACCACGGGCGCACCCGCCGCGGCTGGCTGGGCGTGCGCATCCAGGCGGTGACGCCGGAGATCGCCGAGAGCCTGGGGCTGTCCGGCGCCCACGGCGCGCTGGTGGCTTCGGTGACCCCCGGTGGCCCGGCGGCCGACGCCGGCGTGCAGCCCGGCGACGTCATCACCAAGTTCAACGGCCGTATGATCGAAGAGATGCGCCGCCTGCCGCGCGTGGTGGCGGAAACCCCGATCGACCGCACCGTTCCGGTGGAGGTGTGGCGCCGGGGCAAGGCCGAAACCGTCCAGGTCAAGGTGGGCGAGCTGGAGGCAGCCGAGGAGTCCGGCCTGCTGGCCGCCACCCCCGGCGAGGGGCGACCCGCTCCGGGCCCGGCTGCGCCGACCAGCGAGACGCTCGGCCTCAAGCTCTCGGGCATCACCCAGGAGCTGCGCCAGCAGTTTGGCCTGAAGGCGGAGCTGAAGGGCGTCGTGGTCACCGAAGTGCAGGGTGGTTCCCCGGCCGCGGAGAAGGAACTGCGCGCCGGTGACGTCATCGTCGAGGTCGGTCAGGAGGAGGTCCGCCAGCCGTCCGACGTGACGTCGCGGGTGCAGAAGGCGCGTGAGCAGGGTCGCAAGTCGATCCTGTTGCTGATCGACCGTCAGGGCGACCTGCGGTTCGTCGCCCTGCCGCTCGGCCAGGGCTGACGACGCCCGTCAGGGCATGCGGTTCACGGCGCCGGCGGCAGTCGCCTCCGGCGCCGTTTTCCTGCCCGGTGGATGGGCGCGCGGGACGTGGATGGTGAAGCACGACCCCCGACCGGGCCGGGAGTCGACGGTCATCCGGTGCCCCAGCAGGTCGGCGGTGCGGCGGACGATGGCCAGGCCGAGGCCGAACCCTTCGCGGCGGCTCGACGACACCTGGCGGAACTCTTCGAAGATGGTGTCCAGCATCTCCGGCGCGATGCCGATGCCGGTGTCCAGGACGCTGATCGACACCAAGGTTGCGGAGCGCCGGCAGCCGACGACGATGCGGCCGCGGTCGGTGTAGCGCACGGCGTTGGCGACCAGGTTGTTGACGATGGTCGCCAGCATGTCGCGGTCGCTGTCCACCTCCAGCGTGCAGGGCAGGACGCGCAGCTCCAGCCCTTTGTCCCGGGCGGGGAGGGTCCATTCATCGGCCACCTCGTCCAGCAGGTCGCGGACCGGAAAGACCCGGTGCCGCGGCTCGGGCCGGTGGAAGCGCTGCATGGACGCCTGGAGCAGGGTGTCCAGCGCCCGTCCGAGCTTGCGCGATCCGCGGTCGATCAGGTCGAGCATGCGGTGCTGCGGTGGCTCCGACACCGTGGTGCGCAGGGCCTCCGTGGCCAGGGCGATGGCTTGCAGGGGCTGGCGCAGATCGTGGCCGGCGGCGGCCAGCAGGCGGCTCTTCACGGTGTTCGCATCCTCCGCCACCCGATAGGCGTCGCGCAGATCCCGCTCCCGCTGCGCCAGCGAGTCGGCCATGCGGTCGAACGCCTCGCCGAGCCCGCGCAGTTCCGGCGGGGCGTTCATCGGCCCGACGCGGGCCGCGCTGTCCCCCTCGCGCCACCGACGGGCGGCCATGCCCAACCGGCGCAGCGGCGCCAGCACCAGGCGACGGTGCCCGATCCAGGCGATGGCGAAGGCCAGCGACTGGGCCAGGGCGATCACCGCCACGCCCCACAACGTCGTCCGGTCGATGGCCGCCGTCGCGGCGGCGCGATTCAGGCCGACGGCCACGAACAGGTCGCCGGTGTCGGTGGCGGCGAAGCCGAACACACGCAGGACGCCGTTGACCCCGGGCATCTCGACGGTGCCGCTTCCTCCGAGGCGGGTCAGCACGGGAAAGCTGTCCGCTGCCGGTGTCGCGCTGTCCGCCGTCGCGGGGCCCGGGACGCGTGCCAGCACGTTGCCGCTGCGGTCGACGGCGATCAGCGTCGCGTCCGCCGGCAGCGGCCGGTCGCGGAGCGCGGTGTCGAGCCAGTCCAGGTCGAGAAGCAGGACCATCACACCGTCCGTCTCGCCGGCCGCGCCGTGCAGCGGGTACAGGAGCGGCAGGACGTATCCGTCGCGCCACCGCCGCCGCTCGTCCACCGTGAACCCGACCGGTGCGGTCTCCGGCCGGTGGCGGCCGGCGACGATCGCGGCGAGATCGTCAGCATGCGTCCCCCCGGTCGCGCACAGGATGCCGCCGTCGGCGGCCATGATGGCGATGGCGGCATAGCGGGCGTACTCCGGCTCGACCGGAGGCGGCAGCCGGTCGCACACCGTCGCCGCGACGTCCGGCCGCAGCATGGCGTCCAATGCCATCATCAGGTTGCGCGCCCCTTCCAGGACCTCATCCTGTTCGGATACGGCCAGGCTGGCGAGAGTCAGTGCGTCCTCGTGGACGGCGGCGAGCATGCGCCCCCGCAGGTCCCATTGCATGTAGGTCACCACGGCCACGGCCGGGAGCAACGTCAGAAGGATGACGAGGAGGAGACGGAGTATCAGAGACATCGAACCAGGGTACGGCGGAAGGGTCCGCGGCCATTGGTGCGGTCCCGGTCGGCCGGATCAAGGACGATTCCGGATAGGGCGGCGATGCCGCCGCTCACACCGTCGGCATCGGACGGATGCCGACGGCGAGCCCTTCCCGATCAATGCCACGGCATTGATCTGCAGAATGGAAGGGATCATGTTCCGGCCGAATCAGGCACCGCGCAGCTTGCGCCAGGCCATGCCGCCGACCAGCAGGGTGACCGCCGCACCTTCGGCGACCCGCCAGAGGATGCCGACGTCGGCCATGGTCTGCATGGCCGGGTGGGCGCGCACCTCGGCCGCGGTGTCCGCCAGGGACACGGCGAGGCGGCCGGCGGCGTCGCGGGCATCGTCGGCGAGGATCTCCGCCTCCGACCAGACCCGTCCGGCGCCCGTCTCAACGCCGACGATGGCCGGTGCGGCGACCCGGGTGATGGTGTCGCCGACGGTGGCGGCGGTGGGGCCCAGGGTCCGTTCGGCGGCGTCCAGCGCGGGGGCCACCGCATCCTTCAACTCCCGCACCACCGGGGCGATGGTGGCTCCGGCCTTTGCCGTCGCCTCCGCAGCGCCTTCGGAGAGGCTGCGCCAGGCGTCGAGGGCCCGGTCGGCCGCGCGCTCCCGCAGGCCGGGCCGGGGCACCACGATCTCCTCGTCCAGAGGGATGATGTAGCCGCGCGCGAAGTCGGCGTCCTGTGCCGATGCCGGCAGGGCCGTCAGGGCCAGCAGCAGCGCGGCGCAGGCCGGAACGTGGGGGCGCACGGGGCGGCGCATGGGCATCTCCATCGCGCGGACGAACGGAACGTCGGCGACCCTACCACCGGTGGGGGAGGGGCGGTCAATCCGTCCGGCGCGCCGACCTCTCAGGACTCCGCAATGTCTCCGGCACGATAGCCCTGTGCGTAGAGCAGGGCCGTGAGATCGCCGTGATCGACGCGGGCGCGCGCTTCCGCCGCGACGGCCGGCTTGGCGCGGAAGGCGATGCCCAGCCCGGCGGCGAGCAGCATGGGCAGGTCGTTGGCGCCGTCGCCGACCGCCAGCGTTCCGGCCATCGGCACGCGCTGCGCCGCGGCGAAGCGAACCAGCGCCTGAAGCTTGCTGTCGCGGTCGAGGATCGGCTCGACCGGGCGGCCGGTCAGAGTGCCGTCGGCGACCTCCAGGTCGTTGCCCTGGTCCTCGTCGAACCCCACCCAGTCGCGCACCCGCGCGGTGAAGCAGCGGAAACCGCCGGAGACCAGGACGCAGTAGGCGCCGTTCGCCTTCATGGTGGCGACCAGGGAGCGCGCACCGGGCATCAGCCGGGCGCGCTCCCACACCTCGTCCAGCACGCCGGCCGGCAGCCCCTTCAGCAGCGCCACCCGTTCACGCAGGGCGTCGCGGAAGTCGATTTCCCCGTTCATGGCGCGGGCGGTGATGGCGGCGATGCGCTCCTTCATGCCGACGTAGTCGCCCAGCTCGTCCAGCATCTCCTGGTGGATGATGGTCGATTCCATGTCGGCGATCAGCAGCCGCTTGCGGCGGCCTTCCAGCGGCTGGGCCACGATGTCGACGGGCAAATCGCCGAGCGCCTGCCGGGCCGCGGCCTCCGCCTGCTCCGGCACCAGCCGGTTGAAGGCGACGTCGCAGGCGGTGCCCGGCGCCAGCCAGTCGGGCCGGGCGGTTTCGGCGCCCAGCGCTTCGAGGGCGGCGCGCGCGGCGAGCGCCGCGTCCTCGTCGAACGGGGCGGCGGGGGCGGCGATCAGGGTGATGACGGCGTTCATGGCGGGGAATCCGGCGGTGGGCGCGCTGCTCCCTACCACAGCCGGTCGGCCGCGGCCAACCGCCCATCGCGGCGTGGCCATGGCGGGAATCGCCGCAATCGGTTAATTCCGGTAGCGGGCGCCGCCTGTTGATCGAGGGAGAACGGAGAGGGACGAGCATGGCCGAGGATCGCAACGCCCCCGTCATCGTGATCGGCGGCCCGACGGCGTCGGGCAAGTCGGCGCTGGCCGTCGACCTCGCGGCGGAGTTCGGCGGCACGGTGGTCAACGCCGACAGCATGCAGCTCTACCGCGAGCTGGACGTGGTGACGGCGCGGCCGGCGGCCGAAGACCTGGCCCGGGTGCCGCACGTCCTCTACGGCGTGCTGCCGGCGGCCGAGCGCGGCTCGGCGGCGCGCTGGCGGGACATGGCTTTGGCGGAGATCGCCGCGGCCCGGGCGCAGGGGCGGGTGCCCGTGGTGGTCGGCGGCACCGGGCTTTACCTCAGGGCGCTGATGCAGGGCCTGTGCGCGGTGCCGGCGGTGCCCGACGCGATCCGCCGCGCCGTCCGGGACCGGCTGCGCGTTCTGGGCGGCGAGGCGTTCCGGGCCGAGCTGGTGGCGCGCGACCCCGCCGCCGTCCGGCTGAATCCCGGCGACACGACCCGCCTGACCCGCGCCCGGGAGGTGCTGGAAGCCACCGGCCGGCCCCTGTCGGAGTGGCAGCGCGACACCGCCGAGGGGCCGCCGCCCGGCCTGTCGTTCCTGGTGCTGGTGATCGACCCGCCGCGCCCCGCCCTCTACGCCGCCGGCGACGGCCGTTTCGTCGCCATGGTGCGGCGGGGGGCCGCCGAGGAGGTGCGGCGCCTTGACGCGCTCGGCCTCGATCCCGACCTGCCGGCCATGAAGGCGCTGGGGGTGCCGGAACTGCGCCGCCACCTGCACGGCGACCTGACGCTGGACGAGGCGATCGGGCTGGCCCAGCAGTCGACCCGGCGCTACGCCAAGCGGCAGGTCACCTGGTTCCGCCATCAGTTGATAGGGCAGCATGGCTGCCATACCATTTCTTCGCTCTACTCTCCGGCGCAACGTGATGCCATTCTGCGGCTGGCCGCAGCGGAATTGCGTGGCTGAGTCGCAGGAGGACGCAAAGTGACGCTTGAGTGGGGTGATCTGTTTGCCGGACGCATCGCGGGAATGGCGGCGTCGGAAATCCGGGAGTTGCTGAAGCTGATCGACCGGCCGGAGATCATCTCGTTCGCCGGCGGCATCCCCGACCCCGACCTGTTCCCGTCGGCGGCCATCGCCCGCGCCTACGAGAAGGTGTTCCAGTCCAACGCCGGGGCGGGCGGGGCGTTGCAGTACACCATCAGCGAGGGCTACACGCCGCTGCGGGAATGGATCGTCGCCTATATGGAGCGCAAGGGCGTGCGCCCGGACCTGGACGAGGTGCTGGTGACCAGCGGCTCGCAGCAGGCCCTGGACTTCATCGGCAAGCTGCTGATCGGCCCCGGCGACCTGGTGGCGGTGACCAAGCCCACCTATCTCGGGGCGCTCCAGGCGTTCTCCCCCTACGAGCCGCGCTACGTCTCCATCGCCATGGACGAGGAGGGGCCGGTGCTCGCGGACCTGGAGGCGGCGCTGGCGCAGCGGCCGAAGTTCCTCTACCTCGTTCCCGATTTCCAGAATCCCAACGGCACCACCGTGTCGACGGCGCGGCGCGAGGCGATCGTCGATCTGTGCGCCGCGGCCGGCATCCCCATCGTCGAGGACGCCGCCTACGCCGAGCTGCGCTACGACGGCGAGGCGCTGCCGTCCCTGGCCGCCATCGATGCCGCGCGCAACGGCGGCCGGCCGGGGCAGGTGATCCACTGCGGCTCGTTTTCCAAGACCATGGTGCCGGCCCTGCGGGTCGGCTGGGTCTCGGCGGCGCGCGAGGTGGTCAACCGGCTGGTGCTGATGAAGCAGGCGGCGGACCTGCACACCTCGACCATCAACCAGATCGTCATGCACGACGTGGTGAGCCAGATCTTCGACAGCCACGTCCGGCGCCTGCGCGTCGCCTACAAGGAGCGGCGGGACGCCATGCTGGCGGCGCTGGCGGAGTTCATGCCGGCCGGCGTGACCTGGACGCGGCCGCAGGGCGGCATGTTCGTGTGGATCGAGCTGCAGCATGGGCAATGCGGCGTGACGCTGCTGGAGCGCGCCGTGCGGGAGGCCAACGTCGCCTTCGTGCCGGGGGCGGCCTTCTTCGCCGACCGGTCCGGGGCGAACACCATCCGGCTCAGCTTCTCCGCCACCAAGCCCGAGCGGATCCGCGAGGGCGTGCGGCGCATCGCCGGCCTGCTGGAACCCGTTACGGCCTGAGAAGCGGACCCGCGGAGCAGCCCGCCGCGACGGCGGGTTGCTCCGTTCGGGAAATAAGTGGAAAAGCTGCGACAAGAAAGCTTTGCGATAATTCGCAAAAATCGTTGACCCGCCCCGGCCACTTCGCATAGGGTCTCGCTCCCGGCTCCGCGGTTGGGGGTAACCCTTTGTTTTGTCAGCATAGCACCCGCGGAACCGAACGGAGCGAACGGGCCCCCGCGGACGGGGCCAGCAGAGAAGGTCGAAACCGATGCCCGAACAGAAGCTGACCGGCGCGCAGATCGTCATCAAGGCCCTGAAGGACCAGGGTGTGGACGTTATCTTCGGCTATCCCGGCGGCGCCGTACTTCCCATCTACGATGCCCTGTTCCAGCAGAACGACCTTCGCCACGTCCTCGTACGCCACGAACAGGCCGCCGTGCACGCGGCCGAGGGCTACGCCCGGTCCACCGGCAAGGTGGGCGTGGTGCTGGTGACCTCCGGCCCCGGCGCCACCAACGCGGTGACCGGGCTGCTGGACGCCCTGTGCGATTCCATCCCGATCGTCTGTCTGTCCGGCCAGGTGCCCACCCACCTGATCGGCAACGACGCCTTCCAGGAGGCCGACACGACCGGCATCACCCGGCCGTGCACCAAGCACAATTACCTGGTGAAGGACGTCAACAAGCTGGCCCGCACCCTGCACGAGGCGTTCTACGTGGCGCGCAACGGCCGCCCCGGCCCGGTGGTGGTGGACCTGCCCAAGGACGTGCAGTTCGCCGACGGCATCTACGTGCCGCCGATGGAGGTTAAGCACAAGACCTACCGTCCGCAGGTCAAGCCGGAGCTGGCGAAGATCGAGGAAGCGGTGGAGTTGATGGCCAATGCCAAACGCCCGGTGTTCTACACCGGCGGCGGCGTCGTCAACGCCGGCCCCATGGCGGCCAAGCTGCTGACCCAGTTGGTGAAGATGACGGGCTTCCCGATCACCTCGACGCTGATGGGCCTGGGCGCCTTCCCCGCCTCGGAGCCGCAGTGGCTGGGCATGCTGGGCATGCACGGCACCTACGAGGCCAACCTGTCCATGTACAATTGCGACGTGATGATCAACATCGGCGCGCGATTCGACGACCGGGTGACCGGCAAGCTGTCGGAATTCGCGCCGGGGTCGAAGAAGATCCACGTCGACATCGACCCGTCCTCCATCAACAAGAACGTGGCGGTGGACGTCGCCGTGGTGGGCGATTGCGCCCACGCGCTGGAAGACATGATCCGCATCTGGAAAGCCAAGCAGAAGCGGGCGGACCAGGCGGCGCTGAAGCAGTGGTGGGGCCAGATCGAGCAGTGGCGGGCGCGCAACTGCCTGAACTACAACCGCACCGAGACGGTGATCAAGCCGCAGTACGCGCTGGAGCGGCTGCGCGAGCACCTGAAGGGCAAGGATTTCTACATCACCACCGAGGTGGGCCAGCACCAGATGTGGGCCGCCCAGTTCCTGCCCTTCGACCAGCCCAACCGCTGGATGACGTCGGGCGGTCTGGGCACCATGGGGTACGGCCTGCCGGCCGCCATCGGCGCCCAGATCGCCCACCCCGACGCGATCGTCGTCGACATCTCCGGCGAGGCGTCGTTCCTGATGAACATGCAGGAGATCGGCACCGCGGTGCAGTACCGCGCGCCGGTGAAGATCTTCATCCTGAACAACAAGTACATGGGCATGGTCCGCCAGTGGCAGGAGCTGCTGCACGGCTCGCGCTATTCGGAGAGCTATTCCGAGGCCCTGCCGGACTTCGTCAAGCTGGCGGAGGCGTGGGGCTGCGTCGGGCTGCGGGCGGAGACGGTGGCCGAGGTGGACGGCGTGATCGAGAAGATGCTGGCGGTCCGCGACAAGCCGGTGATCGTCGACATCTGCGTCGATCCCAAGGAGAACTGCTTCCCGATGATCCCGGGCGGCAAGGCGCACAACGAGATTCTCTTCGGCCCGGAGGACAGCCCGGCCGACGCCACGCCGGAAGACGGCATGGTGCTGGTGTAAAGAAACGAGCTGGCGGAGATCCGTGTCGTGGAAGAGAAGATCGAAAAGCACACCATCGCGGTGCTGGTGGACAACGAGCCGGGCGTGCTGGCCCGCGTCATCGGCCTGTTCTCGGGCCGCGGCTACAACATCGAGAGCCTGACGGTGGCGGAGGTCGACAACGCCGGCCACCTGTCGCGCATCACGCTGGTGACCTCGGGCACCCGCATGATCGTCGAGCAGATCAAGGCGCAGCTCGACCGGCTGGTGCCGGTGCACAAGGTCCATGACCTGACCGACGAGGGGCCGTGCGTCGAGCGCGAACTGGCCCTGGTCAAGGTTGCCGGCACCGGCGACCGCCGCATCGAGGCGCTGCGGCTCGCCGACATCTTCAAGGCGCAGGTGGTGGACGCCACGCTCACCTCCTTCGTCTTCGAGTTGACCGGCACCACCGTGCAGGTCGACGAGTTCATCGGCCTGATGGCCCAGCTCGGCCTGGTGGAGACCAGCCGCACCGGCGTACTCGCCATGTCCAAGGGGCCGACGGGCTTCTGATACGGCCGGAACATGATCGCTTCGGCTGTATTCCGGCCGTCGGTATGAGCGGTCCGTTCGGGAATCCGTCCGCACGTGTTACCATGTGCGGGCGGACACCCGCGGCGGAGGATGGCGCGATGAAGATGCTGTCGATCGAAGAGGCGAGGGCTCAGCTCTCCGACCTGCTCGACCGGGCCGAGCGGGGCGAGGAGGTCGTGATCACGCGCAACGGCACGCCGGTCGTGCGTCTGGTTCCCGAATCCGCGCCGGCACGACAGGAATACAACTCCGACGTTGCCGAACGTGCCGCCGCCTGGATCAAACTCCAAGCCATGATGGAAGAGGGACTCCCATTCGATGGCGTGCGTTGGTCGCGCAGAGAAATCTACGACGATCGCACGGAAGAGCTGGAAGAGCGTTGGCGGCAACATCGGACATGAAGCTGTGCTTCGATACCAACGTTCTGGTGTATGCGTTCGATCCGAAGGCGGTTCCGGCGGGTCGGCATGCGGCAGCCATTGGTCTGCTGAAACGGGCTGAAACGCCTGGATACGAAGTGGTCCTGGCATTGCAAAGCCTGGGTGAATTCATCCACGTCGCCGTGCCGAAATGCCGCATCGCTCCGCCGGTCGCCATCGCCGCCGCGGATGCGCTGCGTGCGGTGTTTCCGGTTGTCGCGGCCGATGAGGGCTGCTTCGAGCGGGCGTGCCGGATCTATCTGGACCACGGCATTCCCTTCCGGGATGCCCTTCTGCTGGCCACCGCGCAGAGGGCCGGCTGTGCGCTGCTGCTGTCGGAGGACGGCCACGACGGCATGCGTGTGGGTGGTGTCACCATTGTAAACCCGGTCAACGAAAAGAACCGCGAATTGCTTGACGCGGCCCTTCCTCCGACGGATTAATGCGGCCGAGCCCGCAGAACGGCAAGAACCGACATCAGCAATCCCCAAGGAACCACCACCATGCGCGTCTACTACGATCGTGATGCCGACGTGAACCTGATCAAGGGCAAGAAGGTCGTCATCGTCGGCTACGGCAGCCAGGGCCATGCCCACGCCAACAACCTCCGCGACAGCGGCGTGAAGGACGTGCGGGTTGCGCTGCGCCCCGGTTCGGCCAGCGCGCAGAAGGCGGAAGGCGCCGGCTTCACGGTCATGGCCCCGGCCGAGGCGGCCGCCTGGGCTGACGTGGTGATGATCCTCACCCCCGACGAGCTGCAGGCCGACCTGTACCGCGACCATCTCGCCGCCAACCTGAAGGAAGGGGCGGCGCTGGTCTTCGCCCACGGCCTGAACGTCCACTTCAACCTGATCGAGCCGCGGGCCGATCTGGACGTGTTCATGATCGCCCCGAAGGGCCCCGGCCACACCGTGCGCGGCGAGTACCAGCGCGGCGGCGGCGTGCCCTGCCTGGTGGCGGTGCACCGGAACGCCTCGGGCAACGCCCTGGACATCGCCCTGTCCTACGCCTCGGCCATCGGCGGCGGCCGCGCCGGCATCATCGAGACGACCTTCAAGGAAGAGTGCGAGACCGACCTCTTCGGTGAGCAGGCGGTGCTGTGCGGCGGTCTGACCCACCTGATCCAGGCCGGCTACGAGACGCTGGTCGAGGCCGGCTATGCCCCGGAGATGGCCTATTTCGAGTGCCTGCACGAGGTGAAGCTGATCGTCGACCTGATGTACGAGGGCGGCATGGCCAACATGCGCTACTCGATCTCCAACACGGCCGAGTACGGCGACTACAAGACCGGCCCGCGCATCGTGACCCCCGAGACCAAGGCCGAGATGAAGCGCGTCCTGGATGACATCCAGTCCGGCCGCTTCACCCGCGACTGGATGCTGGAGTGCAAGGCCGGCCAGCCGAGCTTCAAGGCCATCCGCCGCCGCCAGGCCGAGCATTCGATCGAGCAGGTGGGCGAGAAGCTGCGCGCCATGATGCCCTGGATCGCCGAGCGCCGCCTGGTCGACAAGGCCAAGAACTGATCGATGTTCGCCACCGCCCCGCGGCATCCCGCGGGGCGGTGGACGGCACACACGAAAAGGGCGCGCTCCTTGCGGGAGCGCGCCCTTTTTCTTAGCAAACGGGCCCGCCGCTCAGGTGTCGGCGGCGACGCTGGTCAGGTCGGCCTTGGGGCGGGCTTCGGACAGGGGCTGCCCGGTGACGACGAAATGCACCACCTCGGCGATGTTGGTGGCGTGGTCGCCGACCCGCTCCAGCCCCTTGGCGATGAACAGCAGGTGCATGTGCATGGTGAACAGTTCCGGCCGGGCGGCGGCGTCGCGGGTGATGCCTTCGCACAGGCTGGTGTAGAGGGCGTCCACCTCCTCGTCCCGCCGCCAGACGTCAAGGGCCAGGTCGGCATCGCCTTCCACATAGGCGTCGATGACGGTCGTCAGCCGCTCGCGCACCTGCCGCCCCAGCTCCGGCAGGGCCGCCAGGGCGGCTGAATCGGGCAGGTCGGTCATGGCCGTGGCGCGCTTGGCGATGTTGGCGGCGTAATCGCCCACCCGCTCCAGATTGCCGGCGATCTTGAGGGCCGCAATCACCTGGCGCAGGTCATCGGCCACGGGCTGGCGCAGCACCAGCAGGCGCATGCAGTCGGATTCGATCTGCTGCTCGCCGCGGTCGAGCCGGCCATCGTCCCGGATGACCTCGCTCGCCAGGGTCGGGTCGCGCTGGGTCAACGCCGACAGAGCGCGGTCAAGTTGGCTTTCTGCGGCACCGGCCATCTCGACGACGCTGGAGCGCAGCTTCTTGAGCGCCTCTTCATACGAGGAGACGATGTGGGGAGGGGTAGTCTTCATGATATCGGTGGTCTCCCGGGGCCGCCTCTGGGCACGACTGATGGCGCGTGCCGTTCGGCCGGCAAACGTTTGCCGGAACCTACCATGGTTCAACCGGCGCCGTGCGGGGAATCGACACCACAACCGGTTAACCTTTCATGACGCCGTCCGCCTTCGTACCCGCATCATCTGAATGATGCCGTGGGTATGCCCTTATCGATCCGTGCGGCATTGATCTGCCGTATCAGTGGCCGGCCCGGAACACCTCCTCCAGTGCCGGGGCGTCGATGGCCGCGTCGAACCAGGCGTCCAGTTCCGCCAGGGACGCCGTCCTGATGCGGTCCCGTACCGCCGGCGGAACCTTGCCGAAGCGCCGCTCGAGCAACCGCGACAGGCTCGCCGCCCGCCCTTCGATTTCACCCAGCGCTATCCCCTCGGCCTTCCCCTCGCTTTTCCCTTCGGCCTTCCCGTCAGCCCTTCCCTGGTCCCATCCGTGCTTGAACGCCTCGGCTTTCCACTGCTTCTCGAACTGCTCAAGGGCGATGGACATGACGCGCTCCTCCTGTCCCGGCACAATCTCGGCCAGCACATCGCGGACGACGCCGGCCTCCACGTCGTTCGGCTCCCTCAGAACATAGCGCATGAGGGCCACGAGTTCATCAAACCCCAGAGCGTAGGCGGCGGGGCCGAGGGTGAGCAGCGTGCGGCGCAGATCCTCTCCGCGCGTGCCGTGCTTCAGGATCAGGAATCCGACGCGAAGGACCGGTTCCTGCGACAGTTGCGTATCCGCGATCCGGCCGAGATCGACCAGGCTGTACCGGAAATCGGGAGCGTACGGGAGCAGGTCCGGATCGGCGGCGATGATGCCGCCCAACGACAGCGGAACCCGCCACGGGGCCGCACCGTGATAGACCACCATCGACACCACCACAGGCAGTGCCACCGGTTCCCCGTCGTCGTCGACCTTCCGGCGGGCGTCCCACCAATGCAGGATGCGGGACTTGTACCCCAGCAACTGCAAGGCGACGCGCGGATCGGGGGCGGATTTGTGTTCGACCACCACGTGGATCAGCGCCGTGACACCGGCCCGCGTCGAGGCCCGATACAGGCGGTCGGTCCGGAACTCGGCCAGATCCTCCGAGATGAAGGAGCCGTGCAGCAACTCCGGCGGATCGTCGGACAGCCGTGCCGTGATCGCCGGGGGCAGCCGCTCGCGCAGCAGGGCACCGGCCGCGCCGGGCTGGTCGAGCAGGCGCTTGAAAAACTGATCATGGCGGCGGATGAGTTGGCCGGACATGGCGGGAATCGCTTGTGGCTTGTGCGCGTAAAATGTGCTGGATGCGCCCTCGGCACCATAAAATGATGCATGCCGCGGCAATAGGTCTCGCGACCGCCGCCGGCCCGTGGAATTCCCGGCATCGCAACTGGACGTCCGTGGCGGACCATGGTCCCGATGGCGGATACCCCATGCCCACAGGGAGACCATCCATGCCCACCGCCGCCACGTCCGTCGTTCTCGTCCACGGCGCCTTCGCCGATGGCTCCGCCTGGGCGCGGGTGATCCCGTTGCTTCATGCGCAGGGATTGGAGGCCGTCGCGGTGCAGAATCCGCTGACCTCCCTGGAGGAGGACATGGCCCATGTGCAGCGCGCCATCGACCGGGTGAAGGGGCCGGTCCTCCTGGTCGGCCATTCCTGGGGCGGGGCCGTGATCACCCAGATCGGCGGGCAGGAGAAGGTCACCGGGCTGGTCTACGTCGCGGCCTTCGCACCGGACGCCGGCCAGTCCCCCAACGACACCCTGAAGCCCTTCCCGCCGTCCCCCGGACTTGCCGCAGTGTCTGTCGACAAGGCGGGATACCTGTTCCTGTCCCCCGCCGCCCTCGCGGCGACGTACGCGCAGGACCTGCCTGAGGAGGAAACCGCGCTGCTGGCGGCCATCCAGGGCCCGTGCAGAGCTGCCTGCTTCGCCACGCGCGTGACGGAGGCGGCCTGGCGGACCAAACCCTCCCGGTACGTCGTGGCCGCACAGGACCGCATGCTGCCGCCCGCCTTCCAGCGCGCCACCGCGGCCCGCATCGGTGCCCGCACCGTGGAGGTGGACGCCAGCCACGTCCCCTACGCCTCCCGCCCGCAGGCGGTGGCGGCGGTGATCATCGAGGCGGCGCGGGGGTGATCCGTCATCGCGATTGAGACGCAAACTCGCCGATGAACGGGCGGCGGTCACGCACTCAGGGTTGGGCGACGGGGCCATTGCGACGCTTCGTCTCATGGGAACGTGCAAGCGATTTGCATATTCTATTCGAACCGCGGCACCCCGCCGCCGGGAGATGTGCCCGTTTCCGGGCGGCAAGCTCCACGGTGAAACCGATGACCAACCCTGATCGTGGGACGCCCGCCCGGCGTCTTGCTGCGCTGCACGAGGGCCGGCGCGCTGACACGCTCGGCCCTGGCGAGACCGTCGTACTTCCCGTATCGACGCCCTAGGCGGCTCTGCCGTCCGCTCCGCATCCGACGTGCGGCCGCCATGTCCCTGATCGCCACCACCACACCGTCGCGCATTGCGCCGGCCGGCAACCCCGGTTTCCGTGGGATGGCGCAGGTGCGCGCCCGCACAGGTCGCCGCCGGACCGTGGCGACGGACGGCATCGTCGGGGACGGTTCGGCTAAAGCCGGCGACACACCGGTGATCGCTGTTCGGGCCGCGGCGAGCGGGGCAATGGCCCGCCGTCGGGCCCTGTGGATGGGAGGGAGGGTAGCATGAGCGAACGCGGCGATCCCGTCGTCTCGGTCCTGCCGGGGCGCATCCGCCTGCGCCACCCGGGGCTGCGCCGGCCGGACCGGCACGACGCGCTGACGGCGCGGCTGGCCACCCTGGAGGGTGTGCGGGTGGCCGAGGGCAACCCCGTCGTGGGCAGCCTTCTGTTGGTCTACGACCCCGCAGCGGCGGAGCCGGCGGCGGTGCTGGCGGCGGTGAGAGCCGCGGCGGATGCGGTTCTTGCGCCTGCCGCCGCGCAGCCGCCGCCGGAGCCGACCGCCGTCCCCGCCACACCCGCGGCCGGCCGGTCGCTGAAGTGGCAGGTCAACCGCATGAGCAAGGTCGGAATGCTCACCAGCCTGGCGGCCACGCTGGCCGCGCTCGGTGTCAGCAAGCGTCTGCACGCGCGGGCCGGGATCGTGTTCGTGGCCCTGAGCGCCGTGCACACCCTCATCCATCGCCGGAGGCTGCTGCGATGACGACCGACGCCCCGGCGACCCTGACCGATGGCCTGCGGCGGCTGGTCGCCGCGCTGCGCATCGTCCACCACATTCCCGGCCGCATCCGCCTGAAGCTGGAGGCGGCGGCCGGCGCGGTCCCGGTGACGGCCGGTGACGCCGGGGCGTTCGACCGGGCCCTGAGCGGCCTGTCGGGCATCCGCTCCGTCCGCCTGAACCCGCTCGCCCGGTCCTGCACCATCGAATACGACCCCGCGCTGATCCCGCCCTCGGCATGGCCCGATCTGCTGGCGGGGCGGGACACGCCGGGTGCGGCGGGGCTGCTGCGCCTCGTCGCTACGGCCGGGATCGGCCCGGCCGTTTGAGGGGCCGCGGCCCGCCGGCGGCAGGCGGGGGGCGCGGCCCTGCGGAAGGAAAGGACACCGCCATGATTCCGTTGCTCATGTTCGCCTCGGGCGTGGTCGTCGGCGCCGCCGCGCTGCGCCTGCTGAAATCCGCCACGGTGCCGGAGGAGTGGAGGGGCGCCGGCACCACCGCGCGGACCGGTGTCGACCGGGCGCAGGCGGCGGTGCGCGAGGCCACCCTGTCCGGTCTGTCGGCGGTGGAGCGGACCTCCGCCGGCCTACGCGCCCGCCTGACGCCGGAACCGGCGGCGCCCGCGGACGCGGAGGCCGTGCCCGAAGCGGCGCCGGCGCCCGAGGCCCGAACGGCGACCCCCGATGAACCGCCCGCCGCTCCGGTGCGCCGCCGCCGGCCTCGCAAGGCTGCTCCCCCGACGCCCGCCGACGGCGGTGACGCATGAAACGCCGGCGCCGCAAAATGGCCCGCCGGGATGCCGCGGCCGTCACCTTCACCCGCGGCATGGTGGCTGCCGGGCTGCTGGCCGCCATCCAGGACGGCAACAGCCCCGATGCACCGCCGCGCGGTGCGCGGCGTGTCCTGCGCCTTGCCCTGCAGGGCGGTGCCGCCCTGGCGGCCGGCAGCGCCGCCGCCGATGCGCTGAGCACCAGGGATTACCCGGCGGCCCTGCTGGCGCTCGCCGCCGGCACCGCCGGCATGGTCGTGATCGAGCATCTGCTGAACCCGCAGAGCCCCGCCCAACCCGAGGAGGCCAGCCATGGCTAAGAAGAAGTCCAATAAGAAATGGAAGAAGCGCATGCGCATATACGAGGCCATGATGGCCTCCGGCGGCGCCGGTCCGGGTATGGCGGGGATGCGGGGGCAGGGGCTGATGGGTGGCCTGGCCGCGCTGCTGCCGTCGCGCCGGACGGAACAGTTCCTCGTCGGCGCCCTGGTGGGGGCGGCGGCGGCCTATGTGCTGTCCGACGCGGAACTGCGCGGCAAGCTGCTGAAGTCCGGTCTGCAACTCTATGGCAGCCTTGCCGGCGGCCTGGCCGAGATGAAGGAGCAGGTGTCCGACCTGCAGGCCGAGCTGGAGGCGGAGCGGGCCGGCGGGCCATGAGCGCGCCGGCCTGGTTCACCCGGCTGGAGCCCGTCCACCGCACACCCGGCCGGGTGCGGCTGCGCTACGCCGTTCGCCCCGGCGCCCCGGCGGACGAGCCGGCGCTGCGCCGTGCGGTGGAGCGGGTGGAGGGGGCGGAGTCCGTGCGGGTGAACCGTGCCGCGCGCTCCCTGATCGTGCGCTACGATGGCGCCGTCACCGACGCGGAGCGGCTGATCGCGGCTATTGCTGCCCTTGCGGTGCCGGACGCCACGGCCGGCGCGCCGGTGCCGGCCGGGGGCGGTGATCGCGGCGGGGCGGTGGCGGCCAGCCTGGCGACCCTGCTGGGCTCCCTGCTGCTGCCGCTGCCGCTGCGGCTGCCGGTGTCGCTGGCCGCCGCCTGGCCGCTGCTGCGCGAGGGGATGGGGATCTACGCCCGCGAGGGCGTCAACTCCCATGTGCTGGAGGCGATGGCGGTGTCGATCTCGCTGGCGCGCCGCGACTTCACGGCCGCCAACACCACCACCTTCATGCTGGCGCTGGGCGAGTATCTGGAAGAGACCATCGCCCGCCGGTCGGATGAGCTGTTGAAGCACCTGCTGCGTCCGGCGAGCGACCAGGTGTGGGTGCTGCGCGACGGGGTCGAGGTGCAGGTGCCCGCCGACACGGTGGCGGTGGGCGATTCGGTGGTGGTGGGGGCGGGGGCGGTGATCCCCGTGGACGGGACGGTGCTGAGCGGCACGGCCACCGTCAACCAGGCGGCCATGACCGGGGAGAGCGTGCCGGTGGTGCGGGAGCGCGGCGACGGCGTGCTGTCCGGCACCCTGATGGAGGAGGGGCGTCTCGTCGTCTACGCCGAGCGGGTGGGGGCGGGCACCGCCGCCGCGCGCATCGCCGATTACGTGGAGCAGTCGCTGACGGCCAAGAGCGCCACCCAACTGGAGGCCGCCCGCCTGGCCGACCGGCTGGTGCCGACGGTCCTGAAGCTGGCCGGCGCGTCGGCGGTGATGACGGGGGACTGGCGCAGCGCCGCCTCGGTGCTTCAGGCCGACTATTCCTGCGCGCTGAAGCTGGCGACGCCGGTCGCCTTCAAGTCGGCCATGTACGGTGCGGGCAAGGCCGGCATCCTGGTCAAGGGGGCGGGCGCGCTGGAGCGGCTGGCGGCGGCGGACACGGTGCTGTTCGACAAGACCGGCACCCTCACCACGGGCATGCTGCAGGTCACCGATTCCGTCACCTTCGACGCCTCCCTCAGCCCCGACGACCTGATCTGCCTGGCCGCGTCGGTGGAGGAGCATTACTTCCACCCCCTGGCCATGGCGGTGGTGGCGGCGGCGCGGGAGACCCACAACCGGCACTTCGACCATCAGGAGGTGCAGTTCATCGTTGCCCATGGCGTGGCGAGCGTGATCGACGGCCGGCGCATCGTCGTCGGCTCCCGCCATTTCGTGGAGGAGGACGAGGGGATCGACTGCACCGCCCACAACGAGGTGGTGGGCCGGCTGTACGCCGAGGGCAAGACGCTGCTGTTCATCGGCTTCGGCGGACGCCTGGCCGGCATCCTGGCCCTGCGGGACAGCGTGCGCGAGGCCAGCGCCGCCACCATCGCCCGCCTGCGCCGGGCCGGCGTGCGCCGCATCCTGCTGTTGACCGGCGACCATCGGGAGCGTGCCGCCGAACTGGCCGACGCCCTGGGCCTGGACGGCGTCCATGCCGAACTGATGCCCCGCGACAAGGCCCGCATCATCGAGGATCTCAGCCGCGAGGGGGCGCGGATCGCCTTCGTCGGCGATGGCATCAACGACGCCCCGGCCCTGGCCGGCGCCCATGTGGGCATCGCCATGCAGAAGGGCGCCGACATCGCCCGCCTGACCGCCGACATCGCCCTGCTGGAGGACCGCATCGAGCGCGTCGCCGATGCCAAGGAGGCCGCCAACGCCGCCATGTCCCTGATCGCCACCAACTATCGCCTGACCGTCGGCCTCAACACCCTGATCCTGGGCGCCGCCGCCCTGGGTCTGGTTTCCCCCATCGGCACGGCGGTGCTGCACAACGGCACGACCATCGGCATCCTGCTGAACGCCCTGCGGCAACCGGCGCCGGCGCGGGCTTGACCGTTCCGGCGTGCGTTCCTAGCCTGCCCTGCGGACCGGACGGCGGGTGGGGGCGCGGGGCGTGGACGTGTTCGTTGGCCTGCTGGCCGGACTCGGCTTCATTTTCATCGGAACCCAGTTCCTCACCGCCAACATGAAGCAGGTGGTGGGGCCGCGGTTCCACACGATGATGGCGGGCGCCACCGGGCACCCGCTGCGCGCCGCCGCCGTCGGCACGGCGGCCGGTGCGGTGATCCAGAGCACCAATGCCGTCACCTTCATCGTCATTGCGCTGGTGTCCGCCGGTGCCGCCACGGTGCGCGAGGCGATGCCGATCGTCACCTGGTCCTACGCCGGCTCCACGCTGCGCCTGCTGGTCGCCTCACTGGACCTGCGCTCCGCGACCCTGCTGGCGGTCGGGCTGATCGGCATCGCGTTCCTGCTGGGCTACGACCGCTCCGCCCGGCACCGGCATCTGGTGGCGGCGATCCTGGGGCTGACGCTGCTGCTGTACGGGGTGCAGTTGATGGTGGAGTCGGCGGTGCCGCTGCGCCAATCGGAAACCCTGCGCACGGTGCTGGCCCTGGCCGACCGCTTCTATCCCTGGGGTTTCATCGCCGGCACGCTGATCGCCACGGTGATCCAGGGCCAGACGGTGTCGGTGGTGGCCGTGGCGCTGGCGGAGGCCGGCGTGCTGGACCCCGATCAGACCGTTCTGGTGGTGGTGGGTGCGAACCTCGGCGCCGGCTTGCAGGCCATCATCCAGGGGGCGGGCCTGAAGGGCACCCACCGCCAGCTCAACCTCTACCAACTGGTGCTGAAGCTGATCGGCGTGGCGGTGCTGCTGCCGTTGCTGCTGCTGGAGCACTACGCCGGCGTGCCGACGATCCTGGCGCTGGTCGCCCTGATGCCGGTGGGGGTCGCCTTGCAGGTGACGGCGGTGCACTGGCTGTTCCAGATCGTTTCGGCGCTGGTCGCCTCGGCGCTGAACGGGCCGCTGTTCCACCTGATCGAACGCCTCAGCCCGCCGACCGACGAGGAGGCGCTGGCCAAGCCCGAGTTCGTCGACCGTCGTGCCGTCGGCCAGCCGCTGGTGGCGCTGACGATGGTGGAGCAGGAACACCGGCGCCTGCTGCGCCGCCTGCCCGACTTCCTGGCCCCGGTGCGCGAGGATGCGGAGGCGCCCCCACCCCTGGCCCCGCCGGCGGTGCTGCACGCGGCGGGAAAGGAGTTGACCGCCACCATCGACGGCTTCCTCAAGGCAACCCTGGAATCCACGCTGCCGCCCGCCGAGCTGGAGCGGCTGATGCGGCGCTGGAACGGCAACGAACTGCTGGGGGCGCTGCACGGCACGCTGGGCGAACTGGTGCCGGTGCTCGCCCGGGCCGGCGACCACCCCGACACCCGCCGGGTGCGACGGGCGATGGCGGAATCCCTGCACACGCTGCTGCTGGTGCTGATCGAGGAGGCCGAGGACACCGACGCCGTCGAGCGCGGCGTCATCCTGCATCTGACCAACGACCGCAGCGACCTGATGCGCCGCATCCGCGAGGACCTGTCGGAACGCGCCGACCTGCCGCTGGCCCAGCGGCAGGCGGTGTGGCGGGCCACCGACCTGTTCGAGCGCACCAACTGGCTGCTGCGCCGCTACGCCATCAACCTCGGTGAACGGGAGGAGGCGGGCCCGGCGGCCGCGCTGACGTCGGGGGGTGGAACCGTGCGTGGGTGATGTCTGCTTTGTCGTGACGGCCTCATTCTTTCAGGGAACGGGGCCTCGGGGGAAACCCGGTGCGGTTCACCCCGGTGGGTCAGCCCGCGGCGCCCACCTGAACGCGATCAAAGCCGAAGAGCCCCCGGAAGAGTTCCTTGTGCCCGTTCATGAAGCCGTCCGGCATTGTTCCGAGCTGACCGGCGATGACGCCGCGTTCCAGCGTCGCGATCTTATCGAACTGGACGCGCGACGGAACCTTGAGCCCATCGCCGACCGAGGGTGAGACCGGAATATCATACGGGCCGTGGTGAGGCCGCGACGTGATGGCGCAGACCACGATATCGTTGCCGTCATTATCGGCGGACAGCACCAGCACCGGGCGGCGCTTGTCGCCGCTCAGGTCGGTAAACGGAAAGCGCGCAAGGAGCACGTCACCGAACGAAATCTTCATTGTGCCTGATGAGATCGGAGTCGCTGTACACGTCGGGCTCATCGGCAAGGTGCGCGAAGGCGCCACCTCGGGCATTCATTTCAGTCACGGACATCTCGTCGTCCTCGTCCACCGTTTCGAGGATGACACGCACCATGCGACGCGGCGCCAATCCGAGACGCCGCAAATCCTCTTGCGGCAGCAGCCGCCCGGCTTCGATTCGGTCGATGGTTGTTCTCATGGCTGCACCCTACCTCATAGCCCTGCGGACCGGCAAGCGCGCGCCGGAAACCGGTATCGTCCGATATGGCGCGGCCATTTCCGAATGCCAGTGCACACCATCGCGCGGCTTCGGCTGTGGTCGGGCACCTCCTCCCCGACGAAGAACCGATAACCGTCGTCGCGCCGGCACAGCCGCTCGATCACCCGGCTCGACCGCACGCCACGGCTGTAGGCGCAGATCAGCAGCGCCAGCATCTGGGGCGAGGCACAGTACGGGCAATGCACGACACCGCTTCGAGAAATAAGTGGCTGTCGCGATCCGAACGACCAGGATCGCTTGGCTTTCCAGGAAGGGGTGGTGCTATTCGATCCCACTGCGAGTTTGTCAAAATATTGCGATCCAAGGATGGCATTCTGTTCAAAATCTTAAACTATCTTTCAAATGTTGTTTGGATACTTGAGATCCGCAATGATTGTTTGCAGGCCCTGGAGGGGGGCGGTGATTGCTCACCTGGCTGGCGGCAGCTGAGCCGTTAAGCGACGACGAAAGTGCCGTCGATCAGGTTGCGGATGGCGGTCCAGGCGGACTGGCCTTGGCGGCGCGCGGTTCCGGTGACGGAGCGATAGCCGGCATGGATGCCCGGCCCCCACTCGGAACGGAAACCGTTGGTCACTTTGCGGAAGATCACCGACGGGCGGATCTCCTGCTCGCTGCCGTTGTTGGTGGGCGGCACGCGGCGGTCGCTGAGAAAGACGAAGAACTTGCCACGCCACGCCTTGACTTGGCGCTGCAACTCGCGCCCGGCCGGATGGGCGGCGGGCACCCCGAGCAGCGCATCGGGGCGGCGCTCGGCTTTGGCGGCGTAAGCAGCGAGCGTGCTGTCCTTCAGCTCCGGTCTTCGCTTGCCGACGCGGATCGCCCAGCGCAGGTGATCGCGGATCTTCGGCGCGACCACCGTGTCGCCGCAGTCGATGGCGTATTGCACGTCCCTCAAGACGTGAGCCAAACACACTTGGTGGGCCTGCCCGAGTTCCTGCTGGCCGGCGTAGCGGTCGGAGATCCACACCTCGGGCTGGTGCTCGCCCAGCACCGCGGCGGCCACCGCCCGGCCCCGGCTCGGCGCGATGGTGTGCAGCACGGCGGCATCGGAATGGAACACCCACTGCCAGTGCGTCACGCCGTTGACGCGCGTCGTGGTCTCGTCCGAGGCGATGATGGAAGCGCTCAACAGCTTGGCCTTGATCGCCGCGCAGGCCGTGTCGAACACGGTGCCCATGCGGCGGAACGCGTTGGCGATGGCGCCCTCGGAGATGAACCGCGCCGGGTTTCCTGGAGGCCCCATTTCTTGAGAGGATGGGGTCATCATGACGAAACTGTCAGTGCCGGCTGGATACTCCCCGGAAAGGGCGGCTGAAAATTCCCCAGGCTGACGCAACGGCACGGCCCCGGGGCGTACGCCCCGGGGCCGTGCGGCCGCCCAGTGCCCATCATTCCCTCGGTGGATCGAGGGAGGGCGCGGGTGGTCACACGGGAACGGGACTGTCAGGAATTCCGTGTGCGGGGGAGCGATTAACCATAATCAGGCCATCGCCCGAGCGAACCGGTCGCCGAACAGCACGGCGAACTGGGCTTTGGCCATGCACCACTCACGCGCCGGCATGGTCCACTCTTTTTCTGCGCGGTTCAAGACGAGATAGAGCAGCTTCATGGCCGCGTCGTCGGTGGGGAAATGCCCCCTGGCCCGCACCGCCCGTCGCAACTTGGCATTGAGCGATTCGATGGCATTCGTGGTGTACAGGATGCGCCTGACCTCGGCCGGGAAGGCGTAGAACGGTACCACCTCGTTCCAAGCCCGGCGCCAGCTCTGGCCGATCGCCGGATATTTGCGGCCCCAGGCGCTCTCCTCGAAGGCGGTCAGGGCGGCTTTCCCGGCCTCGGCGTCGAGGGCCCGGTAGATGTCCTTCAAGGCCCCGGCCACCGCCTTGCGGTCCTTCCAGGAGACGAAATCCAGGCTGGTGCGGAGCAGATGAACGATGCAGGTCTGGACAAGCGTGTCGGGGAACACCGCCTGGATGGCATCGGGAAAGCCCTTCAGCCCGTCGACCGTGGCGATCAGGATGTCCTCCACGCCCCGGTTCTTCAGCTCGTTCATCACGCGCAGCCAGAACTTGGCACCCTCGTTCTGCTCCAGCCACATCCCGAGGATCTCCTTGGTGCCGTCGGCGCGCACGCCCAGCGCCACGTGGACCGCCTTGTTGCGGACCAGGCCCTCGTCGCGGATCTTCACCCGCAAGGCATCGAAGAACACCAGCGGATACACCGGCTCCAGCGGCCTGGCCTGCCAGGTGGCGATCTCGTCCAGCACGGCATCGGTAACCGTGCTGATCAGGTCCGGCGACACCTCCACCCCATACAGCTCCCGCAGGTGGCCGGCGATTTCCCGCACGCTCATGCCCCGCGCGTACATGGAAACGATCTTGTCGTCGAAACCGGGGAAGCGCCGCTGGTACTTGGCGATCAGTTGCGGATCGAAGGTCGCCCGCCGGTCGCGCGGGATCTCCAGTTCGACCTTGCCGGTGTCGGTCACCACCGTCTTGCGGCCGTAGCCATTCCGGCTGTTGCCGGCTTCGTCGTCGCTGGAAAGATGGTGATCCATCTCCGCGTTCAACGCCCGTTCCGCCAGCGCCTTCTTCAGGTTGTCCAGCAGCCCGTTAGCATCAAACGCGCTCTTCGGGTCGGCGCCGGCCAGAAGCTGGTCCAGCAGTGCATCAGGGATCGCAGGGGCTTTGCGTCGTGCCATAGGGGGACTCCTTTTCCCTCACTATGCTCCCCCGCACACGGAATTCCTGACAGTCCCGAGGGGCGGGGCGTAAAGGCCCGCTCCCGCTCCATTCCTGGCAGCACACCTCCATTCTACTCATCGCGACGTGTCGGCCAATCCAGCGGGATCAGAGCTCTGCCCGACGCGCGTGTCCATCGCTCGCGAGTCGCGGCCACGTAGCGCCGATCATCGGCGAAGTAGGCGTGCTCAATCAGGAGAACCTGAAGGCCCGACCGTCGTGCGGTTTCGGCAAAGAGAAAATCGATGTGCTTGCGCATTGCCTGCACGTCCTCATCTTCCTCACGGCCTTTAATCTCTGCCTCATCCTCATCCTCCCCGCTGGCCGGGAAGTAGGGCCGGCTGATCTGATCCAGTACGAGCAGCCCTGGCACGGGCGCTTTAGCTGCTTCGAAGTAGCGCTGGAGCGCGAAGGACAGCGCAATGTGCACGGCTAGATAGTTCTGATCCGAGCCCACATCCGACATTCGCAGAACCGCCCCGCTCCCCGACTCAATAACAGTGACCTCCGGCTGCCGTGACGAAAAATCGAGCTCGGAGCCGATGCAAGGCGCCACCGTTGGCAGCTCTGAAAAAGCCTCGGACGCGAACTGCGAGATCTTCGCCTCAGCCCGCCGGAGCTTGATTTCCTTCGCTTCGCGATCAACTCGCGCTTCCAGCTCAGCGATCTCGGCTCGCAACACGCTGAGGTCGCGTGAACGCTGTCGTGGCTCGTCGGCGCTCGCCTCCAAGAAGAAGGAGATGCGGCCGAGGAGGTGCGCCCGAAGCTGTGCGAGGTCGGCCAAGCGGCGGGTTTCTTCGGTCTGGCGCAGCCAAGTTTGGATCTGATCGTCTACCCGCCGCAGCTCGCTGTTGAGCCGACCAATTTCTTCGTCGAGCGCCCGGTCGTGCTCGACCAACTTCGGCTTTACCCGTTCGACCGCAACGCTCTCAGCCCGCACCTTGGTTAGGGTCGCCTGCAATGCCTTGGCCGTCTCCCGACCGCGCTCCGACGGAGCTTCGCACACAGGACAGACCGCGGCGATGTCCCGGAGGTGGAGATGCTCGGCCAACATCAGCTTTTCGCGCTGGCGGGTGACGGCGCCCTCGAAGCCGGTCGCCTCGCGAATCGCGGTCCTGGTCGCCTGTGACTGGCGACGCGCGGCACCCAGCGCGGCCAGGATCTCGCGCCGTCGCTCGTGAAGTGCTCCAAGTTCATCCTCGGTCGGGTAGGCATTGGCCTCGAGTTGAGTGTCGGACACAGTCTTAAGCTGGGCGAGCAGTTCCGCTTCGGAGTCCTCTTCTGAGGGCGTAGGGGCGATACCAATCCGGTGCGCCTCTGTCAGGAGGCTCGTCGCGCGCTGCTTCAACGCGCTATCGGCCGCCGCCCGGGTGCGCTCGCGCGCCTCCTCCTTCTCGAGCGCGCGCTGCAACTGCCGCAAGCGCCGCTCATCCATAGCGCTCGACTCGTCAGTCACGCGAAGGAAATACGGCATGGTCGCAACGATATCGCGAGCCTTATCCGCCTTCTCCAAGCCGTGGAGCAGGACGGATTCGCTGTAGATGACCTCCTTAGTTACGAACAGGTATGGCGTGACGTGACGGACGGTGGCACGCCCCCGTCCGCCCGCTGCGGTGTCGGGATCGCCGATTAGATCGCCGATCCCGAACACCCGTTCGATAAAGGCCTTGGCGGCCTCAAGGGTGGTGGCGCCGTCGAAGTCGTCAACGGTCGCCGGTAGGGGCAGGTTGCGCCCCGATGACGTGAACATGCGAGTGCTGGTGGCCTGACCGACCGGCGGTATGATGCGACCAATCACGATTTCCGCGTCACCCGAGGTCCATTTGACGCCAACTGCCATGCTGCGCCGCCGAACATGCGCCGGGAGCTCGCATTTGCTTGATCCGAGGCAGTAGTCGATGGCCTTGATCAGCGTCGACTTGCCGGTTCCGGACGCGCCGGTGATGATGTTGACCACACCGGGTTTGAGCTCCACGTCACGCCGCTGGCCGGAAACGGGGAGGAAGAAGATGGTGGCGATGTTCCAGCGCGTCATACCGTAAGACCCATCATGTCGAAGACCGTCTTCGTGGAGCCGGCGGCGGCGAACCAATTGCCGAGCCGCTCGGCGCGCTTGATCACTTGGGCAGGCTCCTCACTGAGCCTATTGACAGCGCCCTTCTTGAGCTTTTGACCGCCCGGCCTCAATCGGGCGCCTTCATCCAATGCCAGCACTTGCGCGAAGCACCCGAAGCGCATTGCCTCGGTAACGAAGTCCAACGACGCGTTTACCCGCTCGGAAAGGCCAATTTGGATTTGCGGGCTGCGCTCCAGCCATTTGAGCAAGCCCGTGTTCTTGTTGGTACTGTGGAACGTGCCCCCGAGATCGCCAGACAGGGCAACGGGCAGCGCGAGGTAGACGGTTGGCAACTCGGGCCCCCGGGGGTTCACCGAAAGGTACGCGGTCGTGAAGGCAACCAGCGCGTAGGCGCAGAACGCCGGATTGGTCTCAGAATAGATGTCGTAGGCGACGTTCATTCGTCGCCCTCCAGCAGCTTAGCGTACTCTGGGTGCCAGCCGACTTTCAGGTTGATTGCAAGCACCTGATAGCTGCCGCGCACATAGTATGCGGCGTTCCAGTTTTGGGCGATTGGGCGCACTATGTTGGGGGCCTCTTCGTGCGTCCAGCGCAGAATCTTCAAGCCGTGCGCGCACTTCTCCTTGTCCCCGAGCCCGGCGCAGTCCTCGACCATCTGGCAGTGGCGATCGGACCAATGCTCTTCGAGCACGCGGTCATACTCGTGGATGGTGGTGGCCATGCCGGGGTTGCCGTTCAACCATCTCGACCGCTGTTCCCGTGCCTTCCATTCTTCGCGGATGGCCTTTGCAAGGTCTGAAGGCTTGCCTTCAACCAAACGAATTTGGCGGGCGAGCACACTGTCTGGCTGATAGTCTTCAGGCGGGTTCACCGTCTCAAAGTCGGGTAGAAGCTTTCCTTGCTCGATGTCCCCTATGATGGCGCTGATCTGTTGCTGCAGTTCTGTCCTAGAGATGATGCGATCACGCTTATCGCATAGCGTGTAAATGATTTGTCGATCCCACCATTCGACCAGACGCTTTGCTACCATCGGCCGCTGCTCAGCTGGAAGGATCTTCAGGTGCTCGGCGATATTGTCTTCAATTTGGGGCACGGCGGGACTGTCATCAAGGACTCGGGTCCGGCGCAGTAGGTTCAGCCGTTCGGTTTCGCTCAGCGCGAGGAAAGCCTCACAACCGTCGACACGATCGGCATAGGGCAGCGGCTTTTCGGCCTTAACCGCGGCGGCGCGCGCGTCTACCACATGCTGCGCTTCCTTTTTCATCGCCTCAACGAGTTCGGCGCGATCCGCATCGAGGTTGGTCAGCGCCTTGAGGGGGCTGTCACTCGGGATGCCACCCACCGCCACAAGGTTAAGCGTCGTCTCCGACAACGTTAGGGCCGGCAGTATGTCGATCCAGACCTTCATCGTTCGCCAGAGCGCCCGCGACTTGAGAGTGACCGCTGGCGGCGTGGTGCTAATCGAATGCTTCAACTGATAGAGCAGTGTGTGCCCGTCGGTCTTCAGCTCCACGTCGTCGAGCTGTTCGATCCCTATAGCTGCGTTATCGGTATCCTGCGCCAACAGCGTTAGAAGGGCGAAGAACGCCTGATAATAGAATCCGAGCGCCGCAGCTTCTGCCGCGTGACTTGCGACTGACGTTGATCCGCCCATTCGTTCTCCACATACCGACAGCGCTATCAATCTAACGCATGGCAACCCCCGCAAGCAAGCATCGTAATCATGCCATTTTCGATGCGCGAGTTTGGTTATGAACTCGCCTTTTTTGATAAATACAGACTCCCAAGCAGCCTTGGGTGCCGCGCGAGGTGCGGTGCGGGTGAGCTTGCTTCACCGTAGCGGCCTTGATCCTCGCTCATATGTCATCTGCCTGATCCGCGGGTTGTGCAGCCCGCCTTCCAACCGAGAAAGGCCGGCCGGTTCCCGCCGGGCGGCCTTTCTCATGGTGCGCCCAGCATGGGCGCGTTCTTGTGGGTGGAAGTCCCATCGTGAGCTGATCACGGCGAGCGAAGTGAAGCGCAACTGCGGAAGGGTAACCGACCGTGGGGAGGAAGCGTGGATCGAAGCTGCGGGCCGATGAACAAGAACCGGATATGAGGCGTTGCCGACCGGGGCGAGCGGGCGCGAATCCGCGAAGCTCCCGTGAACAAGGGGAAGCGGCTCGACCTGCTGGATACTTCGAAGCGGGCGGAGCTGCTAGGGAGGCAGTTGGACATCTCCTCTCCTGCCATGCGGCGCGTGCCGAAACGGGGAAATGGGGAGGAAATCTGCTGGCGTGGTGGTCGGACGGCCGACAAGCCGTTCAACAGGCCATGCAAACTATGGTGCCCCAGGCCGGGATCGAACCAGCACGCCCTTTCGGGCAACAGATTTTGAGTCTGCCGCGTCTACCAATTCCGCCACTGGGGCATGTCGGGTGTGGATTGGTGCGGGCGATCATACAGAGGCGTTGGCCGGGGTCAATCCCTAAGCGCGGGCGCGGGGTGGCGGGTGAAACACTTCGGGCGGTGGGGCGTTGAACCGGCGTTGACCGCAGCAAAAGGGAAAGGGGGCGCCGATGTCCATCATCGCCTGGATCATCCTCGGGCTCATCGCCGGGTGGATCGCCAGCAAGATCATGCACGGCTCGGGCTCGGGGTTCCTGCTGAACCTCGGGCTGGGCATCATCGGGGCGTTCGTCGGGGGCTTCCTGTTCAGCATCGTCGGCGGCGCCGGCGTCACCGGGTTCAACATCTGGAGCCTGATCGTCGCCACCATCGGCGCCATCGTCGTGCTGTGGGTCTACAACGCTCTGTCGTCCCGGCGCGCCGTGCGTTGACCCGGATACCGGCCGTCGCCGCGGCACTCGCCGCCGCGGCCATCGGTACGCTCGTCGCGGCGCCGGCGTCGGCGACGGCGCACGCCGGCGGGCCGCCGGCCTGTGCGGCGGAGCCGCACGCCCTGGTGGCGGCCGCGGATCCCCTGGCGGTGGAGGCGGGGCTGGCCATGCTGCGCCGCGGCGGGAGCGCCGTCGATGCTGCCATCGCCGCCAAGCTGGCGCTCACGCTGGTGGAGGCGCCGGAAACCGGCATCGGCGGCGGCGGGTTCCTGCTCCACCGCTCGGCCGCCGACGGGGCTCTGGTCGTGCACGACGGGCGCGAGGTGGCGCCGGAGGCCGCCACACCGGAGCGGTTCCTGCTGCCGCTGAGCCGACCCATGCCGTTTGCCGCCGCGGTGGTGAGCGGGCGGGCCGTCGGCGTGCCCGGCATGGTCGCCATGATGCACGACGCCCACGGGCTGCACGGCCGCCTGCCCTGGACCGACCTGTTCGATCCCGCCATCACCATGGCCGAGTCCGGCGTGCCCATGCCGGCCCGCCTGCGCGACCAGATCACCGGCGACCGTTCCCTGTCCCTGTTCCGCGGCACCCGCCAGGGGCTGCGGCGGCAGTCGGGCGAGGAGCTGCTGGTCAACCCGGACCTGGCCGACACCCTGCGCCGCATCGCCGACGGCGGGCCCGATGCCTTCTACCGCGGTGAGATCGCCCGCAGCATCGTCGCCGCGGTCACCGGCCGGCGGCCGTGGCCGGGTGACATGACGGCGGAAGACCTCGCCGACTACGAGGCCCGGCGGCGGGAACCTGTGTGCGGCGCCTACCGCGGCTGGACCGTCTGCGGCGCGCCGCCGCCGTCGTCCGGCGGCATCGCCGTGTTGCAGATCCTGGGCATGCTGGAACACCACGACCTGGCGGCCCTCGGCCCCGGCTCGGTCGAGGCGGTGCACCTCATCGCCGAGGCGAGCCGCCTGGCCTTCGCCGACCGGGAACTGCACGTCGCCGATCCCGCCTTCGTGCCGGTGCCCGTCGCCGCCCTGATCGATCCCGCCTACCTGGCCGCCCGCGCCGCCCTGATCGACCCGTTGCGCGCCATGGCGACGGCCCCGCCCGGCGACCCGCCGGCGGGGCGGCCGGCCCATGGCGTCGCCGTGCCCGTCGATCCGGTGGAGGAGGAGCGGCTGTCCGACGACAACGGCACCTCCCACCTCGTCGCCATCGACCGGGAGGGCAATGTGGCGTCCTTCACCGGTTCCATCGAGGCACCCTTCGGCAGCCGCCTGATGGTGCGCGGGTTCCTGCTGAACAACCAGCTCACGGACTTCGCCTTCGTTCCCACCGCCAGCGGCCTGCCGCGGGTCAACGCGGTGGCGCCGGGCAAGCGGCCGCGCAGTTCCATGGCGCCGACCATCGTCTTCGATCCCGAAGGGCGGGTGCGCCTGGCCGTCGGCGGGCGGGGCGGCAGCCGGATCATCGGCCATGTGGTGAAGACCATCGTCGGCGTCCTCGACTGGAATCTCGACGTGCAGCAGGCGGTGGCCCTGCCCAACCTGCTGCACCGCGGCCGCACCCTGGAGCTGGAGGAGGGAACCGCCCTGGACTCCCTGGCCCCGGCCCTGCGCGCCATGGGCCACCGGGTGGAGGTGCTGCCCCTGACCAGCGGCCTGCACGCGCTGGAGCGGGTGGACGGGCGCCTGCGCGGCGCCGCCGACCCGCGCATGGGCGGTCTGGCCTGCGGCATCGAATGATCCGGCCGAACGATGACGACCTCCATGTCGTCCCGGCCGTCAAACCCGGCGGATCGGTCTGATGATCATGACAAGGGACGTCGGCCGAAAGCCGCTCCGGGCGGGTCCGGCCGGGCGTTGCTGCTGAAATAGGCCGACGGTGTGACGCCCAGAATCCGCTTGAACACGGCGATGAAGGCGCTGACGCTGTCATAGCCCAGGTCCAGGGCGACGGTGGTCACCGGTGTTCCCTCGGCCAGCATCTCCAGCGCGCGCATCAGCCGGGCCCGCTGCCGCCACACGGTGTAGCTGTAGCCGGTCTCGACCACGAAGCGGCGGCTCAGCGTACGCTCGGACACGCCCGCCCACGCCGCCCACGCGTCCATGCTGCGCCGGTCCCCCGGGTCGTCGAGCAGCGCGCGGGCGATCCGGGCAAGGCGCGGATCGGCCGGCATCGGCAGGTTGAAGGGCTCGACGGGGGCGGCCCTGAGTTCATCAAGGAGCACCATGGCGAGGCGCCATTGCGCCGCGTCCATCTCCCGTCCCTGCCAGCCGGAGGCCCGGATCACGGCCTCCCGCAACAGCCCCGACACCTTGATGATGCAGGGCCGGTCCGGAAGCGTCCCGCAGGCGGACTCCGCGATGTAGCAGCTCCACCCCTCCACCTCCCCATGGGTGTAGCCATGGTGCGGCTGGTGGGGAGGAAGCCAGACCGCGTGGTCGGCGGGAACCACCCAGGTGCGCGTCCCGGTGCCCACGGTGATCACCCCGCGGCGCAGACCGGAAAGCTGGCCGCGCGGGTGGCTGTGCATCCCCGGTTCGCCATACTCCGCTCGCGCCTGGTAGATCGCGATGATGATCGGTTCGCGTGAATCGCCGGCGGCGAGGGCGAACTTGTCCCCGGACATGGCGTAAACTCGCTATTGATTGGCTCCTATAGCTTAGCGGCGCCTTGCGCCTTCCGCTAGAGTGCGGAGAACAGGAGCACGCCAATGACCCAACAGAATCACCCGACGCCGGCACCGGACCTCGACCGGCTCTATGATCCCCCCGCGGAGCACATCCGGAAGGCGGTCATGCACGAACTCATCGGGTTCCATGCCGACTATCTGGCCAGGGCGACCTTCTTCTGCCTGGCCACCGGCCGCGAGTCCGGGCTGGACGCGTCCCCGCGCGGTGGCCCGCCGGGGTTCGTCAGGATGTTCGATCCCAAGACCGTCGCCTTTGCCGACTGGCCGGGAAACAACCGGATCGAGTCCATGCGCAACCTGACGGAGGACGACCGGGTGGGAATGCTGTTCCTGTTTCCCGGCCTGGAGGTCTTCATGCGGATCAACGGCCGCGGCCGGGTCACCGACGATCCGGCCCTTCGCGCCGACCTTGCCGAGGGCGCGAAAGTTCCCAAAACGGCGATCGTCGTGACCGTGGATGAGGTGCTGTTCCACTGCGGCAAGGCCCTGAACAGGGCGAAGCTGTGGGCCCCGGAATCGCGGATCGAGCGCGGCGCCCTGCCGACCCCCGGACAGATGCTCACCGCCATGACAAGGCAGAACGAGGCCGCTGCCGCGGCCATCGACGCGCATTACACGCACGCGGTTCGGCACGACCTGTACGGCTGATGCCACGCCGTCCCCGGGCGGCAAGCCGCTTCAGCCGCCGGCGCCCGTGCCCAGCGGCAGCACCGCGGTGGCGATGGCGAAATAGGTGACGACGCCGATCACGTCGGCGATGGAGGTGACCAGCGGGCCGCTGGCGGTCGCCGGGTCCAGCTTCAGCCGGTTCAGGATGAAGGGCAGGGACAGGCCGATCAGGCTGCCGGCCAGCACCACCAGCACCATGGTGGCCGCCACCACGCCGGCGATGGCGACGCCGCCGCGCGCCACCCCGATCAGCGAGACGGTCAGCGCCATGGTCACCCCCAGCGCCGTGGCCACGACGATCTCGCGCCCCAGCATGCGGCTCCAGTCGGACATGCGCACGTCGCCCGTGGCGATGGCCCGGACCATCAGGGTGGACGCCTGGGCACCGGCATTGCCACCGCTGGCGATCAGCAGGGGCAGGAAGAACACCAGCGTGATGTGGGCGGCGATGGTGTCCTCGAACAGGGCGATGCCGGCCCCCGACAGCAGGTTGCCGAACACCAGCAGCACCAGCCACGACACCCGCTTGCGGTAGAGATGATGCAGGCGGGCATGGCGCACGCTGCCGTCCAGGGGCAGGACGGTGGCGGAGCGGTGGAAGTCCTCCGTCGCCTCTTGCTCCACCACGTCCATGGCGTCGTCCTGGGTGACGATGCCGACCAGTCGTCCGTCGCCGTCGATGATGGGCAGCGAATGCAGGTCGTAGCGGGCGATGCGGGCGGCGATCTCCTCCGACCGGGTGTCGACCGGGGCGGCGATGGGGTTGCCGACCATGAAATCGGCCACCCGCGCCTCCGCCTCGGCCATGATGAGGTCGCGCAGGCTGACCACGCCCAGCAGCCGCCGGTCCTCGTCGATGACATAGGCGTCGTAGATCGTCTCCTTGTCCGGAGCCTCACGGCGGAGCTGTTCGATCGCGTCGCGCGCGGTCACGCCGGGGGTGAGGGTGGCGTATTCCGAGGTCATCACCGCGCCGGCGGTGCCGCGGCGGTAACCGGCCAGACGCCGGATGTCCTCCCGCTCCGCCTGGGCCAGCGCCGGCAGCAGGGTGCGCTGCTGCTCCTCGGTCAGGCGGTTGTACAGGTCGGCGCGCTCGTCGGCGGACATGCGGCTAACCAGGTCGGCGAACTCCCGCCGGGCCAGGCAGCGGGCCAGATCCCCCTGGCAGGCGTCGGTGAAGTACCCGAACACGGCGCTGCGCAGCGCCGGCGGCAGGGCGCGCAGCACCGCGCAGGTCTCGTCCGTCGTCAGCCTGTCCAGGACCAGGGCGGTGTCCGCCGGGTGCCGCCGGATGAACAGGGCGGCGATGGCGTCCGGCGCACCGTCCTTCAGCCGGTCGCGGACCGAGCGGCGCAGCCGCTCGACCTCGGCGGCGTCCCCCGCGACCGATGGAGCGACCGGGTCCGGGGCGGGCACGGGAAGGTCCGGCATCGCGGTGTTCCGGGGCCGGTCAGGCGGTCCGCCGCCGCGGCGCCGGCCGGCCGCCGCAGGCGCCGACATAGTCGCTGCCGGAGCCGGCGGTGGAGCGCCGGCCCAGCGCGCCGCGCGTCTCGCGCAGCCAGCCGTCGGCCCGCGCCCGTCCCAGCGCCTTCAGATGGTGCAGGAAGTCCGGTTCCGGGTTCATCTTGCTGGCCACGCCCATGTCCGCCAGCTCCTCGTCCGCCGCGACGACGTGGATGCGCGCCGCCCGGATGCGGGCAAGGGTCGGGTTCCCCGCCACGTCGGCGTCGTCGAGAAGCGACTGCATGGCCTCGATGGTCCGCATTTCCTGAAGGATCGCGGCGTTGAAGCTGACCTCGTTGACCCGGTTCATGATCTCCGCCGCGGTGCGGGGGGTGCCGTCGCGGCGCACCGGGTTGACCTTCACCACCACCATGTCGGGGCTGGTGCAGTCGCGGATCAGGGGCGCCAGAGCCGGGTTGGCGGTGTAGCCGCCGTCCCAGTGGGGGTCGCCGCCGATCTCCACCGCGTGAAACAGGAACGGCAGGCAGGCGGAGGCCAGCAGCACGTCCGCCGTCACCGCCGCCCCGGCAAAGACGTGCAGTTCCCCCGTCCGGGCGTTGGTGGTGGACACGAACAGCTTGGGCGCCCCCGGTGCGGCCAGGGCACTGAAGTCGATGGTCTCCTCCAGAACACCGCGCAGCGGCGACAGGCCCAGCGGGTTGGCCTGATAGGGCGAGACGAGGCGCACCATCAGGTCGAACATCAGGGCGGTGGGGGAGGCGTCGACGTTCCAGCGCCCCAGCAGCCGGTCGATCCAGGTGCGGCGGATCGGGCTGATCACCGCATGGTCGCCGATGCGCGTCCAGAAGCGGTCCAGCGCCGCCCGCGCGCCGTCCGGACCGCCCCGCGCATAGCCCTGTGCCAGCACCGCCGCGTTCATGGCGCCGGCGCTGGTGCCGCTGATGCCTTCGACCGCCAGCCCCGGTTCCTCCAGCAGCCGGTCCAGCACGCCCCAGGTGAAGGCGCCGTGGGCGCCGCCGCCTTGCAGCGCCAGGTTGATGGTCAGTGGGTTTGCTGCGGCAGCCATGCCGTCCTCCGATCCGGGTGCCCGTGACCGGGCTTTCCAACCGCGCAGACGGCGTTTCGTTCCGCTGTGCGCTGGCAACGGGTGCCGGGGAGGGGTATATCAGGGGGATCATGACGCTGCGCCCCTACCTCCTCGATCCGCGGTACCCCGCGCTGCTGCTGGCCCTCACCAGCGCCGGCGTGCTGGCCGCGGCGTTGGTCTTCCAGTACGGCTTCGGTTACCAGCCGTGCGTGCTGTGCATCTGGCAGCGCTGGCCGTACGTGGCGGTGCTGGTCTTTGCCGGGCTGGCGCTGGCGTTCCGCCGCTGGCGCGGCGTCGGCGACGCCATGCTGGTGGCCAGCGGCCTGGCCCTGCTGGCCAACGCGGGGATCGCCGCCTATCACGTGGGGGTCGAACAGCACTGGTGGGCCGGCACGTCGGGATGCGGCGCGACCGGCACGGCCGATTCCCTGGAAGCGATGCGCGCCCTGGTGATGGCGGCCCCCGTCGTGCGCTGCGACGAGGTGCCCTGGTCCCTGTTCGGCATCTCCATGGCCGGATACAACGTCGTGATCTCGCTGGCGCTGGCGGCCTTCGCGTTCGTCGCCGCGCGCATCGCCTACACCCGGAGCCCGGAATGACCGCCATCCTCGACGAGCGTCCCGCCACCGCGCCCGATGCCGCGCCGGCCCCCGCCCGCCGCCGCGGCCGCCTGCCCGGCGACCCGACGCCGCAGGAGTACCTTGCCCGCGTCTGCCGCGTCGACCACGCCGGCGAATACGGCGCCAAGCGCATCTACGAGGGGCAGATCGCCGTCATGGGGCGGGGCCGCCATGGCCGCATGCTCCGCCACATGGCCGCGCAGGAGCTGGAGCACCTGCGCTATTTCGAGGAGCAGATCGTCCGCCGCCGGGTGCGGCCGACGCTGCTGCAACCGTTCTGGCACGTAGCCGGGTTCCTGCTGGGGGCCGGCACCGCGCTGCTGGGGGAGCGTGCCGCCATGGCCTGCACCGTCGCGGTGGAGGAGGTCATCGACGGCCACTACGCCGCCCAGCTCGAACGGCTGGGGCCGGAGGAGCAGGAGCTGAAGGACTCCATCACCCGCTTCCAGGCGGAGGAGGTGGAGCATCGGGACCTCGGCCTGGCCCACGGGGCCGAGCAGGCGCCGGCCTATCCGCTGCTGTCCGCCGCCATCCGCGCCGGCACGCGCGCCGCCATCGGGGTGGCCGAGCGGGTGTGATCCCGGTGATCCCGGTGATCCCGCGTCCGGAATAATCCGCGCCGCGCCACCGTTCATACCGGCAGTCCCACCGGCGGAGGCGGCGCGCGGGCGCCCGGATCACCCATGACCCTGTTGCGGATTCTCGGCCTTGCCGCGGGCGTCGCGGCCATGGTGGCCGTGTCGGCGCCGGCTCGCGCCGACGGCTTCTCCTTCCGCTACGATTGGTCGGACGGGCGGGGCCGCGGCGGGCCGCCGCCGCACTTCGGGTTCGATCACCGAAGCCGGCACCTGTACGGGCCGCCGCCGGTGGTCCGCGACCGCTACGGCCGTCCGCTGGGCTATCTGGTACCCGGCCCGCACGGCCCCATGGTGCTCGACCGGCCGCGCCGCCACGGCCCGCCGCCACCGCCGCCGCGCGGCTGGGGCTGGGGGCCGCCGCGTCCCTGGTAATCGTCAGAACATCTTGCCGAAGTAGAGATAGGCGGCCTGACGGCCGCCGTCGGCGCGGCCGTACCCGACGTAAAGCGGCCCCAGCGGCGTGTCCGCGGCGGCGAACAGGCTGGCGCCGATGATGAAGCGGCCGAGATTGCCGCCGTCGGCGTCGTCGTCCACCGCCGCCGCCTCCACCGACAGGCCGGCGTAGAGCGGCAGGTTGAAGGCCAGCGGCGTGGTCTCGTTGAGCGCGCGCATGACGGTGAACCGTCCCATGGCCAGGTTGGCCGTGGAGATCTCGTCACGGGCATAGCCGGACACGTTGAACAGGCCGCCTACCGAGAAGCGGTGATAGACCGGCAGGTCGCCGTCCAGCGCGGTGCCGGCGCGCCCGCCGATCAGCACGCGGTTGCGCCCGAAGCTGATGGCCTGGTTGGCCGCCGCCTCGATCCGGGTGTAGCGCTCGTCGGCCCCCAGCGCCGGGTCGGCGTGCGCCAGGTTCACCACGGCCAGCAGACCGCGGGACGGGAAGCCCAGGTTGTCCACGGTGTCGACGGTGAGGTTCGCGACGGCGCGCCCGTAGGTGAAGTCGAAATCATCGGGTCCCGCCGTGCCGATCCGGCGATCGACCTCGCCGGCGCCGAAGGTGTAGCCGAGGCGGAGGTCGCCGATGGTCCCCAGCTCGTGGCCGAGGAAGACGGCGCCGCCGTACTGGGTGATCCGGTACTCCGCCGCCGGCGCGCCGCCCACCCACGTCTTGGTGTCGTCGCGGGTGTAGCTGGCCGACGCGCTGAGGTACAGCCCCGGTTCGGGTTGCAGCGGCTGGTAGAACTCGGTCAGGAGCTGCTGTTCGGAGCCGAAGGCCACCTGGTTGCGCCACTCCGCCCCGTAGGCGTTGAGCGCGGTGAAGTTGATGCCCAGGCCCAGCACGTAGCTGGAGTCACCGCTCAGGTCATGCTCCAGCGCCAGGCCGGCGCGCAGATAATCCTTGGCCCACGATTTCTCCGTGGCCGTCACCACCATGCCGGCCCGCCCGTCGCGGGTGACCAGGGCATAGTCGATCTGCTCGAAGTTGCCCAGGCCGTACAGGCGCGTGAAGTCCTGCTCCACCTGCGCCACGTCCAGCGGTTCACCCACCTTCTGCCGGATGAAGCTGCGGATGCGGCGGTCGCTGAGGCCGGTCTTGTTCACGATCTCGACGAAGTGGATGACCGGCGTTTCCACCTCCTCCCGCCCGCGCGCCGTCTTGTCGGCGGCGTAGGCTTCGGGCGTCATGGTCAGGGCGCGCAGCCGGTCGGCCACCTTGCGCGCCGCCGCCTCGCCGGGGCCGACGGCGTCCATGATGCGGCCGAAATCGCTCGACCCCATGGTGCCGAGATCGGGCTGGATCAGAATGTCGCGCGGTCCCAGGCTGGCGAGCTGGAGCAGGGAATTCTGCTGGATCAGCACGGTCAGCATCTGGCCGGCGATGTCCACGGTGGAGGTCAGCTCGTTGCGCTTCTTCAGGACGGACGGGATGTCGACGACGATCAGCACGTCGGCCCCCATGGCGCGGGCCACGTCGACGGGCAGGTTGTTGGCCACGCCGCCGTCCACCAGCAGCTTGCCGTCCAGGTCGACGGGCGGGAAGACGCCGGGCACGGACATGCTGGCGCGCATGGCCGTGGCCAGGTTGCCGCGGCCCAGCACCACCGCCCGGCCCGTTTCCAGGTCGGCGGCGACGGCCCGGTACCGGATGGGCAACTGGTCGAAATCGGTGACGTTGCGGGTGCGCAGGGTCAGGGCGCGCAGCATCAGCGTCAGCTTCTGCCCCTGGATCAGCCCGGCCGGAAGCTGGACGCCGCCGTCCTTCAGCCCGACCTTGAGGTCGAGCAGGAAGCCGTAATCCTCGGACTTGCTGCGGAACGAGCGGTCGCCGCGTTCCGGCCGGTCGGCGAAGGCGTCGGCCCAGTCGATGGTGGCGACCAGCGACTCCAGCTCGTTGGCGGTCAGGCCCATGGCGTAGAGGCCGCCGACGATGGAGCCCATGCTGGTGCCGGCGATCACGTCGACGGGGATGCGCAGCTCCTCCAGCACCTTCAGCACGCCCACGTGGGTGGCGCCGAGGGCGCCGCCGCCGCTGAGCACCAGGCCGATGCGCGGACGCCCCTCCGGTGCCGCGGCCCGGGCCACGGGAACCGTCAGGGCGAAGCCAAGGGTTAAGGCGAGGGCGAGAGCCGCGAAACCGACGCGGCGGAACGGGGTGCGACGGACGAGCGGACCGGACACGAATACCCCCGCGGCAAGCTATGACTTAACGGGTATATCCGCGGGCGAGGTGCGGGGTCAACAAACGTTCCGTGACCGAACGTCGGCCGGCATCCGCCCGCGGCGGCGGGCGGCGCGTCATGGTCAGGCGCCGGTGGCGGCGGGCAGCACGGTGGTGGCGATGGCGAAGTAGATCAGCACCCCCGACGCATCGGAGATCGAGGTGATCAGCGGTGCGCTGGCCGACGCGGGGTCGAGCTTGAAGCGGCTCAGCAGGAAGGGCAGGGACATGCCAACCAGGCTGCCCACCAGCACGATGATGACCATCGTGGTGGAGACGATCAGGGCGATCTCCGGCCCGCCGCGCACCAGCCCGATGGCCGACACCGCGACCGCCATGGTCAGGCCGAGCAGGCCGGCCACCATGGCTTCGCGCCCGAGCATGCGCCCCCAGTCCCGCAGGTGCACGTCGCCGGTGGCCAGCGCACGCACCATCAGCGTCGCCGACTGCGAGCCGGCGTTGCCGCCGCTGTCGATCAGCAGCGGCAGGAAGAACACCAGCGCCACGTTGGCCGCGATCAGATCCTCGAACGCCGCGATGCCGGCGCCCGAGAACAGGTTGCCGAACACCAGGATGACCAGCCAGAACACCCGCTTGCGGTAAAGCAGCGCGATGGTCGCGTCCTTCAGGCTGGTGGTCAGGTTGGCAACGGTGCCGTGCTTGTGGAAATCCTCGGTCGCCTCCTGCTCGGCCACGTCCATGGCGTCGTCGTGGGTGACGATGCCGACGATGCGGCCGTCGGCGTCCACCACCGGCAGCGCCAGCACGTCGTAACGGGCGATCCGGCGGGCGGCCACCTCCTGGTCGTCGTCCACCCGCACCGCATGGGTGGCGCGCTCCATCAGGGCCTCGACCCGCTCCTCCGGCCCGGCGAGGATGAGGTCGGCCAGACGCACCGCGCCGACCAGCCGGCGGTCGGCGTCGATCACATAGGCGCGGTAGATGGTCTCCTTGGCCGGCGCCTCGAGGCGCAGTTTGTCGATCGCTGCACGGGCGGTGAGGTCCGGGGCGAGCGTCGCGTATTCGGACGTCATGACCGCGCCCACCGTCCCCTCGGCATAGCCGGCGAGGCGGCGGATGTCCTCGCGCTCCGCCTGCGCCAGGGCCGGCAGCAGGGCTTCCCGCTGCTCCTCGCTCAGCCGGTTGAACAGGTCGGCGCGCTCGTCGGCCGACATCTCGCCCACCAGTTCGGCCAGCTCCGCCCGGCCCAGGCAGCGGGCGAGGTCGCCTTGCAGCGCGTCGGGGAAGTACCCGAACACCTCGGCGCGCACGTCCAGCGGCAGCACGCGCAGAATGGCGCAGATCTCCTGCTGCTCCAGCCCGCCCAGGAAGTTGGCGGTGTCGGCCGGGTGCTGCTCTTCGAAGAAGGCGGTGACCGAGTCCCGGTCGCCCTTGGCCAGGCAGTCCTGCACCGCCCGGTGCAGCAGCCGGTAATCGACCGCCGATCCGTCGAGCGCGGCCGGCAGGATGTCGCGGTTGGTGAAAACGTTCTCGTGCATGTCCGCCTCCATGGGTCGCCGGAGCGGGCGACCGGAGGCGGACCGGCGCGGCCTACCGGGCCGCCGGACCTGCCCCGGCCAACCGGGCCGGACGACGCTGCGCGGCCGTCGCCGGCCGCGTCATCGGGTTGTGTCGACTGTCCCCGCAGGGGCTACTGTCGCCGTGGTCCATTGTTCGTTCCGTGGTGTTGGTGCGCTGCCGGATAACCGTTCGCAGGCGCACGGCCCTTGTGCGCTGCACGGCGCAAAAAGGCAAGGGGTTCCGATTGCGGGGAATGGCACCGTCGGCGGTGCGGTGCGGCCCTGTCAGCCGGGCTCCAGTTCGGTGTCCCAATAAAGAAAATCCCGCCAACTTTCGTGAAGGAAGTTTGGCGGGAAGGAGCGTCCGTTCTCTTGCAACTCGTGGACCGAGGGTTGGAACGGCGGGGTTAGAGGAAGCATCCCGCAGACATGGGGCAACCGGTTCCCCTTGATCAGGTTGCAGGCGGAACAGGAGGTGACGACGTTCTCCCACGTGGTGCGGCCGCCGCGGGAACGCGGGGTCACATGGTCGAACGTCAACTCCTGCGTCGGGAACGGGTTGCCACAGTATTGGCAGGTGAAGCGGTCGCGCAGGAACACGTTGAAGCGGGTGAAGGCCGGGCGGCGGGTAGCCGGGATGTACTCCTTCAGCGAAATCACGCTCGGCAAGCGGATCGTGAAGGTGGGGGAGCGGACGACCCGGTCATATTCGGACACGATGTTGACGCGGTCGAGGAACACCGCCTTCACCGTCTCCTGCCAGGACCACAGGGACAGCGGGAAGTAGCTGAGCGGACGGAAGTCCGCGTTCAGCACCAGAGCCGGACAGTGATCGGGTGGTGGAGCCAATGGCCACTCCCTCGTCTGGTCCCCTCCCGGATGCCCGTCATCTCACGGCGATCTGACCGCACCATCCGGGAAACAGCACCAGATACATAAGCGATCGGGGGCGCCAACTCAACATCTCGTGAGTCCAGGGTCCCCGGGCACCGCAAATCTTCATCTCTCCGTAACCTTCCGGATACTCCGTCCGCAGGGGATTCCGTGGGGGTGGCGGGGTCATCCGGAGAGCACCCGCGACAGAAAGTCACGGCCGAGCGCCAGCCCCTCGGCGTCGATGCTGTGGCCGAGATCGGGGCGCACGTGCGCCTCGACCGGCAGCCCGGCCGCCTTCAGCGCGGCCGCCGCACGGGGCAGGGCTTCCACGGACACCACGTCGTCCCAGTCGCCGTGGACCAGCAGCACCGGCGGCCGTGCTGCCACCTCGTGCGCCAGGTCGCCGGTGTCGGCCAGGGCTCCGGAATAGCCGACGACTCCGGCGATGGCGGGCGTGCGCCGCGGCGCCACGTGCAGCGCCATCATGCAGCCCTGGGAGAATCCCAGCAGCGCCAGCCGGTCGGGGCCCAGCCCGTGCAACGCCAGTTGCTCGTCGATGTAGGCGTTCAGGATGGGGGCGGCGGCGCGCGCGCCGATGCTGAGCGCCGGGGGCGAGCGGTCCTGCAGGCTGAACCATTGCCGGCCGTAGGGGGCGAGGTCGCACGGAAACGGTGCGTCGGGCGCCACGAAGGCGGTGTGGGGCAGTGCCGGTGAGAGGTAGGTCGCCAGATCGATCAGGTCGGTACCGTCGGCGCCGACACCGTGCAGCATGACGACCAGGGAACGGGCCGGACCGCCGGCGACAGGCGCGACCGCGGGTCCGGACAGGCGGGGCAGGGCGGATGGCGTGTTCATGTGACAAATGGTGATCCAAGGGGGAGGGGGGCTGTCAACCGTGCCGAAGGTTACGGCGCGTTAACTTTAGCGGCGGCATGGTGGCGACAGCACGCGAGGGGGATCGTCCGAAGGGGGATTTGGCATGACCGCGATCATCATCGACCTGGCCGCCCGGCGGCAGGAGCGGGAGGAAACGGAACGGCGCCGACGCATCGAGGCGTTCGACCGGGAACTGCGCCGCCGGCTGGCGCTGCTGCAGGACGAGGACGAGGACGAGATCCCCGTCGAGCCGATCCGCGACAACCCGTATTACTGATACGGCCGGAAAATGATCACTTCCATCATTTTCCGGCCGTGAAACCCGGCAGATCAATGCCTTGGCATTGATCGAAAGGGTCATACCAACGGCACCCTTCAGGTGCCGTTGGTATGAGATCCCTGCATCCGCGGGATCACGCCGGCGGGCGGATGCGCTATAGAGGCGCCATGAGCGCCGTCACAACCCGCTTCGCCCCCAGCCCCACCGGTCATCTGCACCTGGGGCACGCCCATTCCGCCCTGTTCGGCTGGCAGGCCGCACGCCGGGCGCAGGGGCGCTTCCTGCTGCGCATCGAAGACATCGACCCCGGCCGCTGCCGGGCGGACTTCGAACGTGACCTGCTGGAGGATCTGGCCTGGCTCGGCCTGCGCTGGGAAACGCCGGTGCGCCGCCAGTCGGAGCACGCGGACGACTACCGTGCCGCCCTGGCGCGGCTGGAGGACGCGGGGCTCGTGTATCCCTGCTTTTGCACCCGCAAGGACATCGCCGCCGAGATCGCCCGGGCGGGGCATGCCCCGCATGGTCCCGACGGGCCGCTCTACCCCGGCACCTGCCGCACCCGGAGCGCGGCGGAACGGGACCGCCGGCGCGACGCGGGCGACGCCTTCGCCCTGCGCCTGGACGTGCGGCGCGCCATGGAGCGCGCCGGCCCGCTGCGCTGGCATGACCGCGGCCGCGGCTGGCAGGACGCGACGCCGCAGATCCTCGGTGACGTGGTGCTGGCGCGCAAGGACACGCCGACCAGCTATCATCTCAGCGTCACCGTCGACGACGCCCTACAAGGGGTGACGCTGGTGACGCGCGGCGAGGACCTGTTTTTCGCCACCCATCTGCACCGGCTGTTGCAGGCCCTGCTCGGCCTGCCCGCACCGGAGTGGCACCATCACGGGCTGCTCACCGACGAGCGCGGCGTGCGCCTGGCCAAGCGGGACGGCGCGCGGTCCCTGCGGACTCTGCGCGCTGCCGGTCACACCCCGGCCGAGGTGCGGGCCATGGCGGGCTTTCCCGACGCCGGGTGAGGTGGGCTACAGCGGACGGCGCAGGCCGGACACCAGGTCCAGGTAGTCTGGATGATCGGGGGTGAGATGCCCGTGGCGGATCAGGAAATCGATCACCACCAGGTTCACGTTGAACTTCCACGCGTCGGTGTCGCGCACGCTGTCCATCACCCGCTCGACCGGCCACAGCTCGAACGCCTCGACCTCGCCGTCGGTGTTGACGGGCGTGAAGCCGGGGTCCAGTTCCAGATCGTAGATGAACAGGGTGTCGGGCTTCAGACCGAGACCGGTGCCCATCAGATAGGTGATCGCCCCGACCGGCACGGCGCGGGCGATGATGGCGGGATCGTCGATCCCGGCTTCCTCCTGTGCCTCCTTGGCCAGATTCTCCGCCAGAGTCAGCCCGATGGGCTGGCCGCCGCCGATGAGGTTGTCGAACTTGCCGGGCGACACCGCCCGGTCGCTCGCCCGCCGCGCCACCCACACGGACAGGCCGCCGGTCCCGTCGCGCACGAACCCGTTGACATGCAGGCCATAGGCGGCGACGCCGAACGGGGTCACCGCGGCGCGGTCGATGCGCATCATCGGCTCCGCACCCCAGCGGGCCATGACGGGATAGTGCTCGCCCCGCAGCCCGCGCACCACGCCGGTGTCCACCAGATGGCGGGCGGCCCGGTCGAGAGCCGACGAGCGGCTCTCGAAGTCGCGCAGCTCCGGCGCCAGGGTGACCCGGTCCGGGGTCACGATGAAACCGGGATCGACGTCCGGCAGGGCGTCGGCCAGGGACGGAGCGATCCAGCCGACCCGCACGCCGTCCACCGCGAAGGGGCGGTAGGCCGCGGGGTCGCCGGTGTTGCAGGCGCGGATGTGGTCGAGGAAGCCCATGGCCCCGGTGTACTCCGGCGCCGGCCGGACGCGCAAGCCTCCGGCATCATGAGCCCGGAGTCGGTGTTGCATCGCCCTTGTTGCCCATCGTAGATACGGGATCAGGCACCGGTGCGGGAGCAGGGTCATGATTGGGACGGACTTCGGGACCCGCTCGGTCCTCGTCATCGAGGACGAAGCCTTTACCCGGATGGTTCTGGCGAAGATGCTGACGAATCTCGGGTTCAAGGCGGTGCACCAGGCCGGCGACGGCGCGGCCGGCCTGGCGGCGGTGCGCGCCCACGCGCCCGATGCGGTGGTGTGCGACGTGGAGATGACGCCGGTGGACGGGCTTGGTTTCCTCAGGGCCCTGCGCGACAGCGGCGACCCGCGCGACCGCGACCTGCCCGTTATCTTCCTGACCAATCGGGCCGATCCCGCTGCGGTGACGCAAGCCCGGGCGCTGGGTGTGGGCACCTTCATCGTCAAGCCGGCGACGCCGGACTCCCTGCGCGCCTCCCTGGAAGAGAAGCTGTCCGGCCGAACGGCCTGATACGGCCCCGGCCGTGCCGCGTACCTCTGCCGTTGGTATGCCCGCCACGCGGCCGTTCGGAGCGCTTCCAACGCTCCGAACGTCGACGTTGGCACGCGGGCGCGCCGCTCCCCATCTCTCTTAGGAGCCCCTCTCCCTTTGGAAGGGGTGGACCCGGCGGCGCCTTTCCTGCGTTAATGGACTCCATCTGCAGGTGTGAATCGCCGCGTACGGTTGAGCCGCCCCGGATCATAGGGAGTTGTTAACCTTTGTTGACCAACCTGAACTTCGGCTTTCGCGTTGCCGCCACCTGACGGCACGAGACATGCTCTGGAGGATGATGGCGTGACGACCTGCGCCAAGCTTGTCCGGACGGAGCGGCACCCGGAGACGTCTCCCGGCGCCGGCAAGCGGCGCCCGCCATCCCGGCCTGTCAGCACATGGGCGCGGCGGCTGCCGAAGGGCGCGGGTGATCGCGTGTTGCGCAATGGCAGCACCTTCAGTTTCCGGTTTTGGCGCCTGGAAAGCCCTAACTGGAGCATTACATTCAGAATCAACACTCTTACCGGTGCGCCGCGTTCGGCCGCCGATTGCATGGAAGCGCTGGATTTGGACGGTGAGCGGGAGCGGTTGCGGGCTCTGGCGCCTGCCTCTCCCCTTGGACTGCGGCGGCGTACGCTGCCCCCTGGCGGTCGAACGCCCTGCGGGACGCGCCGATGGATGTGACCCAGGAATACGGAGTGAGGAATGTTCCCGGCCGACGAACTGTTCACTCGATATGCGCAAGCCTACGAGGGTCGCCGCGAGGCGGAACTGACCCTCACCGAGTACCTCGAGGGCTGCCGCAATGATCCGATGATGTACGCGTCCGCTCCGGAGCGCATCCTGGCCGCCATCGGCGAGCCGGAGGTGGTGGACACCTCCAAGGATCCGCGCGTCGGGCGGATCTTCATGAACCGGACCATCAAGGTGTATCCCGCCTTTTCCGACTTCTACGGCATGGAAGAAACGATCGAGCGGATCGTCGGCTTCTTCCGCCACGCCGCCCAGGGGCTGGAGGAGCGCAAGCAGATCCTCTACCTGCTGGGTCCGGTCGGCGGCGGCAAGTCGTCCCTGGCGGAGCGGCTGAAGTCCCTGATGGAGAGGTGCCCGGTCTATGTGCTGAAGGCGGGCAAGGAAATCTCGCCGGTGTTCGAGAGCCCGCTGGGCCTCTTCAACCCGGAGGAGATGGGCGAACTGATCGAGGAGCGCTACGGCATCCCGCGCCGCCGTATGACCGGCCTGATGAGCCCCTGGGCCATCAAGCGCCTGGACGAGTTCGGGGGCGACATCTCGCGCTTCCGGGTCGTCAAGGTCCATCCCTCGAAGCTGCGGCAGATCTGCGTCACCAAGACCGAGCCGGGCGACGAGAACAACCAGGACATCTCCTCGCTGGTCGGCAAGGTCGACATCCGCAAGCTGGAGATGTTCAGCCAGAACGATCCCGACGCCTACAGCTTCTCGGGCGGCCTGAACCGGGCCACCCAGGGCATCATGGAATTCGTCGAGATGTTCAAGGCGCCCATCAAGATGCTGCACCCGCTCCTGACCGCGACGCAGGAGGGGAACTATGTCGGCTCGGAGAACATCGGCGCCATCCCCTATCAGGGAATCATCCTCGCCCACTCCAACGAGGCGGAGTGGCAGACCTTCAAGAACAACAAGAACAACGAAGCCTTCATCGACCGCATCTGCGTTATCAAGGTGCCCTACTGCCTGCGGGTCACCGAAGAGCAGAACATCTATGACAAGCTGATCGCCGGTTCCGACCTGTCGCAGGCGCCCTGCGCCCCGGCGACGCTGGAAATGCTGGCCCGCTTCTCGGTCCTGTCGCGGCTGCGCGACCACCCGAACAGCAGCCTCTATTCCAAGATGCGCGTCTACGACGGTGAGAGCCTGAAGGAGACCGACCCCAAGGCCAAGTCGATGCAGGAGTACCGCGACCAGGCCGGCGTTGACGAGGGCATGGACGGCATCTCCACCCGCTTCGCCTTCAAGGTGCTGGCCGCCACCTTCAACTACGACAGCAACGAGATCGCTGCCGATCCCGTGCATCTGATGTACATCCTGGAGCAGTCCATCAAGCGTGAACAGTTCCCGGATGAAACCGAGAAGAAGTACATCGAGTTCATCAAGGCCGAACTGGCCCCGCGCTACGCCGAGTTCATCGGGAACGAGATCCAGAAGGCGTATCTGGAATCCTATCACGATTACGGACAGAACCTGTTTGACCGCTACGTCGACTACGCCGACGCGTGGATCGAGGATCAGGACTTCAAGGACCCGGACACCGGCCAGCTGCTGAACCGCGAGCTGCTGAACCAGGAGCTGACCAAGATCGAGAAGCCGGCGGGCATCGCCAACCCCAAGGACTTCCGCAACGAGGTCGTCAAGTTCGCGCTGCGCGCCAAAGCCGCCAACCAGGGGCGCAACCCGTCGTGGACGTCCTACGAAAAAATCCGTGAGGTGATCGAAAAGCGGATGTTCTCCCAGGTGGAGGACCTGCTGCCGGTGATCTCCTTCGGGTCCAAGAAGGACAGCGAGTCCGAGAAGAAGCACACCGAGTTCGTCTCCCGCATGATGTCGCGCGGTTACACCGAGCGGCAGGTCCGCCGTCTGGTGGAATGGTACATGCGGGTCAAGCAGGCCGGGTAACGCCGGGACCGCACACAGCAACGGATGGCGAGGGCTTCCCATTGATGAACATCATCGACCGCCGCCTGAACCCGCAGGGCAAGAGCCTGGCCAACCGCCAGCGTTTCCTGCGCCGTGCCAAGGAGCAGGTCGTGAAGGCGGTCCGCGAGGCATCGAGCAAGCGCGGAATCCAGGACATCGAGAACGGCGACAAGATCTCCATCTCGACCGGAGGCGTGCGGGAGCCCACTCTCCACCGTGCCCGCAGCGGGGGCGTGCGCGACTACGTCGTCCCCGGCAACCACGAGTATGTGGAGGGCGACACCATCCCCCGTCCCGAGGAAGGGGGTGGCCGCGGCCGGGAAGGCAGCCCGGACGGGGAGGGCGAGGACGATTTCCGCTTCGTCCTCTCCCGCGAGGAGTTCCTCGACATCTTCCTGGAGGACCTGGAGCTTCCCGATCTGGTGAAGCAGAAGGTCAAGCAGTCCGAGTCCTTCTCGTTGACGCGGGCCGGCTACTCGGTCAGCGGGTCGCCGTCGAACCTCAACCTGGTGCGCACCATGCGCAACAGCCTGTCCCGGCGCATCGCGCTGCGGCGCCCCAAGCCGGACGAGCTGCTGGAGCTGGAGCGCGAACTGGCCGACGCGGAGGCGCGCGGCGACGACCCGGAGCGGCTGGAGGAGATGCGCCGGCACCTGGACCATGTCCGGCTGCGGTCGCGCCGCATCCCCTTCATCGATCCCATCGATGTGCGCTACAACCGCTTCGAATCCGTGCCGAAGCCCATCGCGCAGGCGGTGATGTTCTGCCTGATGGACGTCTCCGGCTCCATGACCGAGCATATGAAGGACCTGGCCAAGCGGTTCTTCATGCTGCTCTACCTGTTCCTGAAGAAGCGCTACCGTTCCGTCGACATCGTCTTCATCCGTCACACCCATGAGGCGAAGGAGGTGGACGAGGAGACGTTCTTCTATTCCACCGAGACCGGCGGCACCGTGGTGTCGACCGCGCTGGAGGAGATGCAGCGGGTGGTGCGCGAGCGCTACCCCGAGAACGAGTGGAACATCTATGCCGCCCAGGCGTCGGACGGCGACAACATGTCGTCCGACAACGCCCGCTCGGCCGCCCTGCTGCGCGACGGCATCCTGCCCCTGTGCCAGTACTTCGCCTACATCGAGGTCGCGGCGGAACACAACATGGGGCTGTCGGCGCTGGGCCGGGAGACCGAGCTGTGGCGCACCTACAAGCTCGTCCAGCGGCCGGACCTGCCGCTCGCCATGCGGCGCGTCCGCTCGCGTCGTGAGATTTTCCCGGTCTTCCGCGAGCTGTTCGCCCGCGACAAGGTCGGCGCGTGAGGGAGGCATCATGACCGCCGTCATCACCCGTTCCGAAGGTCCGCTGTACGACGGGGCCGACTGGGACTACGACAAGATCAAGCGCGTCTATGACGCCATCGAGCACATCGCGCAGAAGGAACTCGGTCTGGACGTTTATCCCAACCAGATCGAGGTCATCACGGCGGAGCAGATGCTCGACGCCTACTCCTCCATCGGCATGCCGCTGATGTACAAGCACTGGTCGTTCGGCAAGCACTTCGCCCGCGATGAGATGCTTTACCGCAAGGGCATGCGCGGCCTGGCCTACGAGATCGTCATCAACTCCAGCCCCTGCATCAGCTACATCATGGAAGAGAACACCATGACGATGCAGACGCTGGTGATCGCCCACGCGGCGTTCGGACACAATCATTTCTTCAAGAACAACCAGCTTTTCCAGCAGTGGACGGATGCTCATGGCATCCTCGACTATCTGGAATTCGCCAAGGCCTACATCTCCCAGTGCGAGGAGCGCTACGGCTTGCCGGCGGTGGAGCGCGTCCTTGACGCCGCCCACGCCATCATGCCCCAGGGCGTGCACAAGTATCCCAAGAAGCGCCCGTTGGACCTGATGGCCGAGTTGAAGCGGAACCGTGACCGGCAGGAGTACCAGGAGCAGACCTTCAACGATCTCTGGCGCACGGTGCCGCGTCCGGCCGGGGGCCGCCAGCCGTCCCGCACCGTCAGTGAACGCAAGAAGCTGCTGGGCTTGCCCGAGGAGAACCTGCTCTACTTTCTCGAGAAGAAGGCGCCGCGTCTGGAGCATTGGCAGCGCGAGATCCTCCGCATCGTCCGCCACATCTCCCAGTATTTCTACCCGCAGAAGCAAACCAAGCTGATGAACGAGGGTTGCGCCACCTTCGTCCATTACACGATCATGAACCGGATGTTCGAGCGCGGGATGATCACCGAAGGGGCGATGCTGGAGTTCCTGCATTCCCACACGTCGGTGGTGTTCCAGCCGGAATTCGACGATCCGCGTTTCTCCGGGATCAACCCCTACGCGCTGGGGTTCGCGATGATGCAGGACATCCAGCGCATCGCCGAGAGCCCGACCGAGGAGGACCGCCAGTGGTTTCCGGACCTGGCCGGTTCCGGAGACGGCATCGCCGCGGTGCGGGAGGCCTGGGCCAACTACCGCGACGAGAGTTTCGTCCTGCAGTATCTGAGCCCGGCGCTGATCCGTAAGCTGAAGCTGTTCTCGGTGCGCGACGATTCCGAGGACCCGTATCTGCTGGTGGAGAACATCCACAACGAGCGCGGGTACCGCAACCTGCGCAGGCTGCTCGCCCGCCAGTATGACCTGGCCTATCTGGAACCCGACCTGCAGATCGTCGACGTGGACCTGGCCGGCGACCGCAAACTGATCCTGCACCACCGCGTGACCAACGGCGTGTTGCTGGACGAAGCGGACACCAAGGCGGTGCTGCGCCACATCGCCAACCTCTGGGGCTACGAGGTGCAGCTTGTCGAGGTGTCGGCGGTGTCCGACGCCATCCTCAAGGAGCACGCCGTCACCGCACCCACCGCCATGGTGGCGTGACGCCCGGCGCTGCAGCCCCCTCTGCCGATCCGGGAGAGGGGGCGTTGCCGTTCACATGAACTGCGCCATCGGACAGCCGGCGTTCGAACAGCCGGCCGGGTTGCAGGCCGGCGGCGGCGCGGCCGCCGCAGCCCTGGCCTTGCCGACGCTGGGCGCCATGATGGCCTTCTCCACCTTGGTGCCACCGCAGGAGGGGCAGGCGATGGCGCCTTTGCGGGCGTCATAGTCGGCCATGTTGTCGAACCACTCGTCGAACTCGTGGCCACAATCGCAACGCAGCGCGTAGAGGATCATCGCTCGCAGTTCCCGGATTTGGGATGGGGGTATTGAGCCGTCTTCTACCCGAATCCGTTGGCCGCGCCAAGCGGTGGTTCGATGCGCGGCGAGCCCCGGCAGGGCAGGGTTGCACCGGCCGGGGCTTTCGCGCTGCAGCAGGCTTCAGTATTTTAGCAGCCGCTAAAGTGTTTGGCCTGCAAAGGAGATATCCATGGTTCACGACTGGTCGCAGATGACCAAGGACCTCGTCGCCGCGATGAAGGAGCTGCGCGGCGGCACCCCCGATGTGATGAAGGCCTTCTCCGAGATGGCCCGGTCGGCGACGGGAACCAACGTCCTCGACACGAAAACGAAGGAGCTGATCGCGCTGGCCATCGCGGTGGCGACGCGCTGCGACGGTTGCGTCGCCTTCCACGCCAAGGCCGCGGTCGAGCACGGCGCCAGCCGCGAAGAAGTCATGGAGACCATGGGGATGGCCATCTACATGGGCGCCGGCCCGTCGGTCATGTACGCCGCCCAGGCGGTCGAGGCGTTCGACCAGTTCACCGCGCTGAAGAAGGGCTGAGACCCGGTCAGCCGCCCAGGAAGCCCTTGAGCTGCTGCGCCGTGAAGGTCGGCGGGAAGTGCGCCGTCTTCGCGGTTTCGATGACGTCCTCGATGAAGTGGTGGTAGTGGGCTTCCGGATCGGCGGGCGGCATGACGGGCTTGAAGGGGCCGTCGTAGCCGTTCGCCGACCGCAGCGTCGTCCCGTATTCGGCCGGATCGAGCAACGGGAACAGGAAATAGGAGTGGGAGCCCTCCTGCGTCTCCGCCACGTGGCGGTGTTCGCGGGCGATGCTGAAGCTGCCGTCCGCCGCGGGCGCGGAGAGGATCGCCAACCCATGATGGACGCGCGCGCGGTCGCGCGTGTTCTGGTGGGCATCCTGGTCGAAGTCCGCCTTGGGGTAGACGGCTTCGATGCTCGCGCGGTCGTTGACGTTGGCTTTGGTTTCCATTCCGTCCTCCAGCCTTGTGATGGTGCCGATCTTGCCGGTTCCGAGTCTACCCGACAAACGGCCCGTCGGCATGGCCGGGTCCCGGAACAATTCTGCGATATGGAATGGGAGCGCCGGTCACCGCTGGTCCAGCTTGATCTCGATGCGGCGGTTGCGGGCCATGGCGTCCTCGCCGGTGGCGGGGTCGAGCGGCTGGTGTTCGCCGAAGCCGGCGGCGACCAGGCGGTCGGCGGGGATGCCCTGCTCCATCAGGAACTTGACCACCGATATGGCGCGCGCGGCGGACAGCTCCCAGTTGGACGGGAACTGGTAGGTGGCGATGGGGCGGATGTCGGTGTGCCCGTCGACGCGCAGCACCCAGTTGATCTCCGGCGGGATGTTGCGGCCGATTTCGATCAGCGTCTGGGCCAGTTCGGCCAACCGCTGCCGGCCGCTCTCCTGAAGCGTCGCCGAACCCGACGGGAACAGCAGCTCCGACTGGAAGACGAAGCGGTCGCCGACGATGCGGACGTCGGGGCGGTTGCCCAACGCCTCCCGCACCCGGCCGAAGAACTCCGAACGATAGCGGGCCAGCTCCTGGACCTTGCTGGCCAGCGCCTGGTTGAGGCGGCTGCCCAGGTCGACGATCTGCACGCGCTGCTCCTCGGCCAGCGCCTCCGATGCCTCCAGGGCGGCGTTGAGGCGGGCCAGCTCGGCGCGCAGGGCCATCATCTCGCGGTTCAGGACGGCAATCTGCTCCTCGGTACGGCTGACCAGGGCCTTCTCCTCGTCCAGCGCGCCGGCGGCCGTGTCCAGGGCGGCCAGAAGCTCTTCGATGCGGATGTCGCGCTGCTCGATGGTGCGCTGGGCCAGCATGGTGCGCTGGTTGGCGTCGGCCAGGGTGGATTCCAGGGCCTGCGCCCGGTCGCGCACGGTGCCCAGTTCGGCCAGCAGCCGTTCCCGCTCCTCGCGGGTCAGGCGCAACGCCGTTCCCATTTCGGCGATCTCGCCCTCCAGGCGCTGGCGGGCTTCGCGCAGGGCCCGCAGGTCGGCCTCCAGGCTGGCGACCTCGCGCAGCTTCAGCTCGATCGTCTCGCGGTCGGCCCGCACCGTGCGTTCCAGCTCCGTCGCCGCGCGCTCCAGCCGGTCGCGCTCGTCCTGGAGCATCAGCATCTGGGAACTCATGTCCTCGCGCGCGGTGATGGACGCCTGAAGCTCGTCGGAGAGCTGGGTGATGTTCAGGCGCAGGTCGGCGTTGGCGTCGCGCTCCAGGGCCAGCAGGTCGTTCAGTTCGGCGATGCGGGTGTTGAGGCGGACAAGCTGTTCGTCCCGGCCGGTGATGACGTTGGCCAGATAGAACTGGGTGACGACGAACACCATCAGCAGGAACATCACGACCATGATGAGCGACGACAGCGCGTCGACCCAGCCGGGCCAGGCGTTCACCTCGCGGTAGCCGCTGCGACGACTCAGACTGGCCATGGTTTGCGTGCTCCTCGCCGGCTCACCGGCCGTCGGTCCGCTCGGCGTCCTCGGCCAGGGCGGCGATGGTGCGGGTCAGGACCTTGATCTCGCTGCGGATCTCCTGCACCGACTGGGTCCGGCCGCTGGCCGATTCTTCGACCAGCCGGGCAAGATAGATGTCGATGTTGCGCAGGTGCTGGCGCGAGGCGTCGTCCATGCCGAAGCCGGTGGTCGCCGCCTCCGACAATCGGGCCAGCAGGTGCTTCATCTGCACCTGGCTCTCCCCCAGCTTCAGCAGCAACTGCTGCTCGGCGCGCATCTGGTCGGTCAGGGTGGCCAGCCGCTCGGTGAGGGCCAGCACCTGGGCGTTGGCGGCCCGCCGCCCCTCCTCGGCACCGGCGACGGTGCGCTGGAGCGATTCCAGGTTCTCCGCCGTCTGCTCCAACAATGCCTGGACGTAGATCGGAACCGACTGGTCGCCGGTTTCCAGCCCGCCCGCGGCGCCGGTGGACAGCCGCGTCGCCCCTGACAGCCAATCCTCCACATCCTGGAAGAAGCGGTGCTGGGCCTGGGTCGCCTGCAACTCCAGGAAACCCAGCACCAGCGACCCGGCCAGGCCGAACAGGGACGAGCTGAACGCCGTGCCCATGCCGGTCAGCGGTGCCTCCAGCCCCGATTGCAGGTTGGTGAACATGCTGGCCACGTCGCTGCCCTGGACCGACAGGCTGCCGATGACCGACCCCACCGAGCGCACGGTGTGCAGCAGGCCCCAGAAGGTGCCGAGCAGGCCGAGGAAGATCAGCAGGCCGATAAGGTAGCGCGACAGCTCCCGCGATTCGTCGAGCCGGGCGGCGATGCCGTCCAGCAGCGAGCGCATGGACAGCGCTGACAGCATCAGGCGTCCCTTGCGCTCCCCCAGCATGCGCGCCATGGGGGCCAGGAGCACCGGCTCCGACACGTCCGACACGTCCGCACCCGCCCCGCCGGGGCGCGCGTCGCGCCGGAAATGCTCCAGCCACTCCACCTCGCGGCGCAGCGTCCACACCTGACGGAAGATGTAGACGATGCCCACCAGCAGCGTCGCCAGGATCATCCCGTTCAGCGCCGGATTGGTTAGGAAGGCGTTCTCCAGGGCCGGGAACAGCAGTGCGGCCACCGCCACCACGATGACCAGGAAGATGATCATCCGGGTCAGAAAGCGCTCCGGGCGCGTCATGGGAAGGGACCTCCTGGAGTGTCGGCGGGGCGGCCGGTCGGGCTCGGACTCAATCGTTCAGGAATTCCACATCGATCCGGTCGGGCGGGCCATCCGGAGCGGTGGCGCCGAGCGCGCGGATATCGACGCGGGTGCTGCGCACGCCGTGGGCCGCCAAACGCTCGCGCAGGGCCAGGGCGCGCTCCAGCGACATACGGCGGGCGTCACGCTCGGTCTCGGCGCCGGCCTCTGCGTAGGAGCGCAGTTGCAGGCGCAGCCGCTCGTCGGCGCGCAGGCGGGCGGCGGCCGTCTCCACCAGGGCCTCGGCGTCCTCGGGCAGCGCGGTGACGGCACCGGCGTAGACGACGCTGAAATCCTCCATCGCCGGGACAGCGGCGGGCGGCGGCGGCAGGGCCGCCGTTTGCGTGTCCTGTGCCGGCGGTTGCGGGCGCGCGGGCTCGACCGGAGCGACCGCGACGTCCGGGGCGGGCTCCGGAGCGCTCGGAGCCTCGCGCGGAGGCGGAAGGGGGGGAGCCCCGGCCGGCAGGGCGGGCGGAGGTACCGGCGGCAGCGCCGCCACTTCGGGCGGCGGCGGTGCCTCGATGGGCGTCGGGGCAACGAATCGCGGCGGGGCGGCGATCGGGCGCGGTGCACGCACCGGTGGTGGTGGCGGCACCGCCAGCGGCACCGCGTTCTCCAGGGACAGGGGTGCGCCCGATCCCGGCGCCGCCGGGCGGGTCACGGTCACGTTCACCTGAGCGGAGGCCGGACCCGCGAGTCCGGCCAGGAGCACGCCGACGGCCAGCGCCAGACGCGCCGCCCGACGTCCGGCGGATGGCTTCGAGTACCGGATCATGCCTGCGTGAATACCCCCGGTGAGCAGTGCCCTGTTCCTTTTAAGCGGGATCCGGACCGCACCATAGCCTATTGAGGGGTGTAGAAAAAGTTTCCCGGCGCGGGAGGGGGAAAGTCCCCTCCGCCCGGGTTCGGCGAACCGAATGGCAGCAGCGTCCGCTCAGGAGGTCGGCGGCTTGATGGTCGGCGGCTGCGGAACCGGCACGACCGGCGCGCGCTTGCGCTCCACCCCGCGCAGGGTCTTGGCCAGCGGCAGGTGGAGGTGGGCGTTGGCGGCCAGGATGGTGCCACCGAACACCGGGTTGCGGCCACCGCCGATCTCGCTGACGAAGCCGCCGGCCTCGGTGACCAGCAGGACGCCCGCGGCGCAGTCCCACGGCGCCAGCCCGCGCTCCCAATAGCCGTCGTAGCGGCCGGCGGCGACGTAGGCCAGGTCGAGCGACGCGGCGCCGAAGCGTCGGATGCCGGCCACCTCGGTCATGATCGCCTCGGCCTCGTCCAGGAAACCGGCGGCGTCGCCGCGGCCCTTGAACGGGATGCCCGTGGCGATCAGCGCATCGGCCATGTTGCGCCGCTCCGACACGCGCAGGCGCGTGTGGTTCAGATAGGCGCCCTGGCCCTTCTCGGCCCAGAACAGCTCGTCGTGCACGGGCTCGTAGACGACCCCGGCGACGATTTCTCCGCTTTTCTCCAGGCCGATGGAGATGGCGAAATGGGGCAGGCCGTGCAGGAAGTTGGTGGTGCCGTCGAGTGGGTCGACGATCCACCGGGTGGTCTTGTCGCGCCCGGAGGAGCCGCCGCTCTCCTCCATCAGGAAGCCGAAATCGGGACGCGCCTTCTGGAGTTCGTCGCGCAGCGTCTTCTCGGCGCGGTGGTCGGCGGCCGACACGAAGTCGGACGGGCCCTTGCGCGACACCTGGAGCTGCTCGACCTCGCCGAAGTCGCGCACGAGGCCGCGCGCCGCCTTTTCAGCGGCGCGGACCATGACGTTGATGAGTGCGGAACGGGTCGCCATGAGGTGCGGATCAATCCTTTGCGCGTTCGACGTACTCGCCCGAGGAGGTGTCGACGACGACGCGGGTGCCGGCCTCGATGTGCGGCGGCACCAGGATCGACACGCCGTTCTCCAGCTTGGCGGGCTTGTAGGAAGAGGAGGCGGTCTGGCCCTTCACGACCGGATCGGCCTCGACGATCTGCAGCGTCACCTTGGGCGGCAGTTCCACCGACAGGGGCGCGCCCTCGAAGCTCTGCACCGTCACTTCCATGCCGTCCTGCAGGAACACGGCCTGATCGCCGATGATCTCCCGCGGGATGGAGACCTGCTCGTAGCTTTCCTTGTCCATGAAGGTGTAGCTGTCACCCTCGCTGAACAGGAAGGTCATCTCGTGCTCGTCCAGCCGGGCGCGCTCAACGGTTTCCTGGGTACGGAAGCGTTCGATCGTCTTCGTGCCGGTCCGCACGTCCTTCATTTCGAGCTGGATGAAGGCACCGCCCTTGCCGGGCTGGACGATGGCGGTTTTCTGAATGACCCAGAGCTTTCCGTTGTGCTCCAGCACGTGGCCGGGGCGCATCTGGTTGGCGTTAACCTTCATGGCACGATCCGTATTTCCAAGAGACGAGCGGCGCGGACCCTACCAGCTTGGCCGGACCGAGGCAACGCCGCGAGGCTCCGGATATGCGCCTTAGCCGGGCATCGTGCAACAGTTTATGGTATGGCCCGCCGCACCCCGTCCCGCCGCCGTCGAAAGCCGCCCCCATGACCGCTGCCCACCCCTTCTGGCATCCCGACGTCTTCGCCGCCCGGGCGCCCCATCTGGCCGTGCGCGGGCGCGTGCTGGGGGCGGCGCGCCGTTTCTTCGCCGACCGCGGCTTCGTCGAGGTGGACACCCCCGCCCTCCAGGTGTCGCCGGGGATGGAGCCGCACCTGCACGCCTTCGCGACCGAACTGGTGGGGGCCAACCCGGACGACCGGCGCCGGATGCACCTGCACACCAGCCCCGAGTTCGCCATGAAGAAGCTGCTGGTGGCCGGCGTGCCGCGGCTGTTCCAGATCGCCCGGGTCTTCCGCAACGGTGAGCGCTCTGCCACCCACCACCCGGAGTTCTCCATGCTCGAATGGTACCGGGCGGGGGAAGGCTACACGGCGCTGGTGGAGGATTGCGTGGAACTCGTGCGCGCCGCCGCCGTCGCGTCCGGCCGCACGGTGTTCACCTTCCGGGGGATGAGCTGCGACCCCTTCCGGCCCTGGCGCGTTCTGACGGTGGCGGATGCCTTCGCCGAATACGCCGGCATCGACCTGACGGCGGCTTACGACGGCACCCACGAGCCCGACCCGGCGCCGCTGGCCGCCGCCGCGGCACGGGCCGGCGTCGCGCCCCACGCGGGCGACCGCTGGGAGGACATCTTCTTCCGCGTCATGTTCGACCGCATCGAGCCCCATCTCGGCGCAGGCGTGCCCTGCGTGCTGACCGACTATCCCGTGTGCATGGCCGCCCTGTCCCGCCCGAAGCCGGAGGACCCCACCCTGGCCGAGCGGTTCGAGCTGTACGCCTGCGGCCTGGAGCTGGCCAACGCCTTCGGCGAATTGACCGATGCCGCCGTGCAGCGTGCCCGCTTCGCCGCTGACATGGACCTGAAGGAGCGCCTCTACGGCGAACGCTTCCCGGTCGACGAGGATTTCCTGGCTGCCCTGGAGCATGGCATGCCCGCCAGCGCCGGCATCGCGCTCGGCTTCGACCGGCTGGTCATGCTGTGCGCCGGCGTGGAGACGATCGAGGAGGTCCTGTGGGTGCCGGTGGCCCCGGTGGGGACGCCATGAGGCCGATACACCCGGTCACGCACCGCCGGGGCGAAAGGTGACCGTTCCACCCATTGGGAGAAAGGAAGTTCAAATCCCCGGCTTAATCCCTTGTTAACGATCCCCTTAACGAACGCTTAACATCAAAAGGGGGAGGCGCTGCGTGACATGGTGTACCGACCTTACCGCGTCACCACCGGGACAGCGGCTTCCTTCAGGAGAGTCAGCAGGGAGTCGGACGGCATGGGACGGGCGAAGAGATAGCCTTGCATGCAGGTGCAGCCGGCCCGGCGCAGCAGAACGGCTTCCTCTTCCCGTTCGACCCCCTCGGCGGTCACCGACAGCCCGAGGTGCAGGGCCATGGAGGTGACGGCGTTGACCAGGCCGTTCAGCGTCGCGTCGGAGTCCATGCCGCTGACGAACGACCGGTCGATCTTCAGCTTGTTGAACGGGTATTTGCGCAGATAGGCCAGCGACGAATAGCCGGTGCCGAAGTCATCGATGGCGATCGGCACGCCCATGCCGTGCAGGATGCGCAGGGCCTTGCCGGCCTTCTGCTCGCCCGACAGGAAGACGCCTTCGGTGACCTCCACCTCCAGCGCGTCGGGCGGCAGGCGGTGCAGGTCGAGCGCGCGGGCGATGTGGTCCACCATCGTCAGGTCGATGAGATCCTTCGGGCTGACGTTGACGGCGATCGGGAAGGGACGCCCCAGTTCCCGGCGCAAGCGCGCTGCCGCTGCGGCGGCGGCGTCGACGACCCATCGGTCGATGTCGCGCACCAGTCCCGCGTCCTCGGCGATGGGGATGAAGACGCCCGGCGGCACGTATCCCTCGTCGCCGCGCCGCCAGCGCACCAGGGCTTCCGCCCCTGTGAAGCGGCCGGTTGCCGACTCCACATAGGGTTGCAGGTGCAGTTCCAGCCCCCCTTCATCCAGCGCCCGCCGGAGCCCGGCCTCCAGCTCGAAGCGACGGCGCACCTCCGTGTCCATGGACCGCAGGAAGCGGCGCACCGTGTTGCCGCCGGCCTCCCGGGCCCGGTTGGCGGCGCTGTAGGCGGCCTTCTCCAGGTCGATGGCCGAGCCACCGTCGTGGGGCGCCACGGCGATGCCGATCCGCACCGTCACCCGCACCACGGCCTTGTCCACGGCGATGGGCTCCGCCGCGGCCGCCAGCAGCGCGGCCGCCAGGGTGTCGGCTTCTCCGCCGCGCGGATGCACCACCAGGAACTCGTCACCCGTGACTCGGGCCAGCGTGTCGGCTTCGTCGACCAGGTTGCCGAAGCGGCGGGCCAGTTCGCGGATCACCGCGTCGCCGGCCCTCTGCCCCAGGGATTCGTTGATCCGCACGAAGTTGTCGGTGCCCACGTGCAGCACGGCCACCGGGTCGCCGTCCAGGACGTGGCGTTGCAGCCGGTCATGGGCCAGGGTGCGGTTGGGCAGGCCGGTGAGCGCGTCGTAGTTGGCCGCCCGCTCCAGCGCCTGCTCGTAGCTGCGCTGTAGGGTGATGTCCTGCTTGGCCGCCAGATAGTTGATGACCGCTCCGGTGTCGTCGAACACCGGGGAGATGGTCACCCGCTCCCAGAACAGTGACCCGTCCTTGCGGCGGTTGCAGAGGTCGCCGGTCCACACCTGGCCGGTGCCGATGCGGCTCCACATCTCCCGGTACACGCTGGCCGGTGTCTGGCCCGATGCCAGCATCCCGACATTGGCTCCGATCACCTCTTCGCGGCGATAGCCGGTGACGCGGCAGAAGGTGTCGTTCACATACAGGATCCCGCGATCCGCGTCGGTGATCACCAGGGACGACGGGCTCTGCTCCACGGCGGAGTTCAGGATGCGCAGCGAGCGCTCCGCCTCCGCACGCCGCCCGATCTCGTTGCGCAGCCGGCGGCGGGACTGAGCGATGCGCAGGATGGCGCCGACCAGCAGCAGGATCACCGCCCCGCCGCCGCCGGCGATCCACGGGGCATAGCGGGACAGCACGTCGGTGAGGGCGAAGGAGATGGTGGCGTAGGGGCCGACGCGCAGGTCGCGGAACAGCTCGTCCACCACCTTGTACGAGCCGGGCACCACCCAGCCGTGGATGCCCGCGGCGCGCGCCGCCTCGCTGTCGGACGGCAGGCGCAGTGCGGCGATCAGCACCTCGCGCGCCAGGGCTTCCGGCGTCCCGGAGACCTTGGCCAGTGGCCATTCGGGGTACAGCCGCGTGCTCAGGCGGAAGGGGAAGCCCGGCTCGTCACGCGGGTTGACGACGCGCAGATCCTCCAGGCGGATCTTGCCCTCGCGGGCCATCTGCTCCACCAGATCGGCCCGGACGAATCCGGCGTCCGCGCGGTCGGCCAGGACGCCGTAGACCACCGTCTCGTGGTTGCGCGTTTCCGGCAGCAGGATGGCCTCGCGCGGCAGATCGACGCCCTGCGCCCGCGCCTCGCCCTCGTGGGCCTGCCAGCCGCCCAGACTCATTCGGTCGGGGTAGAGGATCATGGTGTTGCGCAGATCGGCGTAGGTGTTCAGGTCCGTGCGCCGGGCCCGGGTAATCACCACGCCGCCCATGCGGTCGATCAGGCCGCCCGGCGTGTCCATCAGCCGGGTGGCGATGCGGGTGGCGTGGCCCCCCAGTTCCAGCGCCGCGTAGTGGCCCGTGTTGGTGATGACGAACTGGACCGACCGCTCGCGCACGGCGGCGGACAGCTCGTCATAGCCGAGCGGCACGATGGTGAATCGTGTGCCGGGGATGCGCTGCGAGAAATAGGCGGCGTGGGGCAGCCACTGGGCCAGCGCCGCATCGATGCCGCGGTAGGCGAGAACGCCGATGCGCACGGCGGTTTCGGTGTCCGCATCCTCCGTCCGGCCCGGCGCGGTCAGGGCGACCAGGATCAGCAGGGCGCCCAGGGTCCGGACGAGGAGCGTTCGTATCATGGCCGCCGGTTCCGGGTCGGACGAGCAATATGCCCAGCGAGTGTGCGGTTTCTTATCGAAGAAAAGCACGGGCTCGCTGCCGGTTCAACGATAGATATAGACCGGTTGTACGATGGCTTGTCTCATTGGGTGAGAGCGGGGTGGAACGCCCGGGCCGGGACGGCGAAGTTGGCGCCGTCCGGCAGGCCGGACACGGCCACGCCGAGCCCGACGATCGTCCAGGTGCTCCCGTCCAGGTGCAGCAGCGGCCCCCCGCTGACGCCGCGGGATCCGGAACAGTCGTGCAGCAGCAATCCCCCGGCGTTCGTATCCAGCAACCGGCAGTCACGGTCTGCCATCAGCAGATGAGCACGGTCCTGGCTGAAGCCCGCCAGCGCAACGGGCGTATCCGGCGGCGGCGGTCGGGCGGTCACCGCCAGCGGCGCCACGCCGGGATCGGGGCCGGGCACCAGCGTCAGGACGGCCCAGTCGGCGGGAAGCGATTCCACCGGTCGCGTGCCGTCGTAACCGGCCCCCACGGTATAGTGGGCAACCCGCCGGTGCACGCGATGGTCACCCCGGGCGTATCCGAACAGGACGTGCAGCGACTGCGCGGCGAAGAGCCGGCGGGTGCGCCCGTTGAACAGGCAGTGGGCGGCCGTCACCACCCGGTCGGGCGCCGCCAGAACGCCGGTGCAGCGCCCGCCGAGGTTGGTCTGCACCCGCACCACGGCCGTCCAGGGCGGCGTCTCCACGTCCACCACCGACCGGCGGTCGCCCGCGGCGACGCCGGGCAGCAGCGGGTTGGCGGTGCCGGCACCGGCCGGCATCGCCGCCAGGGTGGCGAGCGCCAGGGCGGCACCCGCGACGGCGCTATGCCACGGCGAACAGGTCGTCATCGCCGGGCTCGTCCCGATCGGGTGCCGCCGGATCGCCGGGGGCGGTTTCCCGGCCAAGGCCGGGCAGGGCGATGATGCGCCCGCCGCCGCGTTCGGTGCGCAGCACGATGACGTCGCGCTGCTCCAGATAGCCCAGCAGCCGGCGCGCCCGCCCCGGCGACCGGCTGCCGCAGACCCGCGCCACCTCCGCATCGGACGGACAGGGCGCCCCCTCCAGCGCGGCGCGGGCGAGCAGCAGGTAGAGTCCGTGCAGGTCCTCCGGCAGGTCGGCGGCGACGGCCAGCGCCCGGTCCCACTCCGGCGCCGCGGCGGCATCGGCCTCGACCCCGGCGCGGGCGGCGGCGAGGCGGCGGCGGAAGGCCGGCAGGTCCGGCGGCCGCCCGCCCACCGCGCGGATGCGGCAGCGCACCAGGAAATCCTGGTACAGCACGGCGACGGACCGGTACGCGGCTTCCGGGTCGGCCAGGACCTCGCGCAGGATGGCGTCCAGCGCCGCGTCCCGCTCTGCCGCCCGCTCCTCGCTCTCCGCTTCCACCTCGGGCGTGGCGGCGGCGGGGCGGGCGGCGGCGAGTTGCGCCAGGAGTTCGGCGGTGGACGGCGGCGGGGGAGGCGGCGGGCGGCGCGGCGGGGGCTGGAAAGGCGGCGGTTCCGCCTCGCCGGGGGCGAAGATCAACCCGTGCGCGTCTTCGGGCGGCGTGTCGGGCAGCGGCATCAGGCGCGGGCTGCCGGTGCGCCCGGCGGTTTCGACCTCGCCGATGCGAATCGGCAGCGGTCGGCGCGACAGGGCCGGGCCGAGCGCCACGAAATGGCCCCGCTCCAGGTCGCGGAACATCTCCGCCTGCCGGCGCTCCATGCCCAGGAGATCGGCGGCGCGGGCCATGTCGATGTCGAGGAAGGTGCGTCCCATCAGGAAGTTGGACGCCTCCGCCGCGACGTTCTTGGCCAGCTTGGCGAGCCGCTGGGTGGCGATGATGCCGGCGAGCCCGCGCTTGCGGCCGCGGCACATCAGGTTGGTCATGGCGCCCAGCGACACCTTGCGCGCCTCGTCCGACACCTCGCCGGCGGCGGCGGGGGCGAAGAGCTGTGCCTCGTCCACCACCACCAGCATGGGATACCAATGGTCGCGGTCGGCGTCGAACAGGCCGCCGAGGAAGGCGGCGGCGTGGCGCATCTGTCCCTCGGCGTCCAGACCTTCCAGATTGAGCACCACCGACACCCGGTGCTGGCGCACCCGGGCGGCGATGCGCTGCAACGCCCCTTCGGATTGGTCGGCGGCCTCCACGACCACGTGGCCGTAGCGGTCGGCCAGCGTGACGAAGTCGCCTTCGGGGTCGAGGATCGCCTGCTGCACCCAGTTGGCGCTCTGTTCGATCAGGCGGCGCAGCAGATGCGACTTGCCGGACCCCGAGTTGCCCTGGACCAGCAGGCGCGTCGCCAGCAACTCCTCCAGATCGAGGGCCGCCGGCGTGCCGGCCCCCGTCGTCCCCATGTCGATGCCGACCTTCATCCACCTCTCCGTCGCCCCGGGCGCCCATCCCTATAACGCAGGTGGGGCGGGGAGGGGGAGTCGGATGGGGTCCCGGTTCCTTGCACGGCGGGCGTGCACGGCTACACTGCGGCGCGTGGATGCGGGACCATGCAAGGAGTCGTGGGTGTCGATAGCCTTGGTGATCGGGCGCACAGCGGCGGTCCTGCGCGATCGTCGGCTCGGCTTGCGGTTGCTTCTTGCCGGATACATGGTCCTGTTCGTGGCGCGCCACCTGGTGGTGCCCTTCGTCGATCCGCCGCGTCCCCTGGCGGAATTGCCGTTCGGCTACGGCCTGCGGGCGCACACGCTCGTCGAGACCGGCACCTTTGCCGCCTGCGGACGGAGCGGCCACTGCTCTCACGCCACGCGCATGCCGCTGCCAATCCTCAGCCTGGCCGGGCTGCGCCTCGTTGCGGGGGACGACAGCGGCGCCGTGGCGCTCGCCAAGGGGGTGCTGCTTGATACGCTTGTCCTCGGTGCCCTGGCGGTCGTCTTCGCCGGCGGGATATCGGTCGCCGGCGCTGTCGTTCTGCTGTCCTGCGTGGCCGGGCCGCAGTTCATGCTCCACGCCCGGTCGGTAGCGTACGAGGAAGGATTTGCCATTCCGCTGCTCACGGCGGCCATGGCGCTCACGCTGACGCTGTGGGGGCCGGAGCCGCCGCCATGATGGCGTATCGCCGCCGCCGCCGGGCTGGCCGGCCTGGTGCTGATCACCAAGTCGGCGCTCCTGCCGGTCGGGATCGGCATGGGCATCATCCTTGCCGTCGCGGCGGTGCTGCGCGCGCCGGACCGCAGGTGCGGCGTGCGGCGCGGCGCCCTGGCGCTGGTGCTGGCCTTCGCACCGCTGGCGCTGTGGGGTGCCTATGTCCACGCGACAACCGGTACGCTGCGTTTCGGCACCTCGCTGGACGGGGCCAACCTGTGGCGGGGCTTCAACGATGGAGCGTATGCGATCTACCCGCCGATGAACCTCGACGAACTGCTCCGCGGCACCCCGGAGATGGTGGTGCCGGGGCAGGCGCATCCCGTCCCGCTTCCGCCGCCGCCGGCGCCCCTCGCCGGTGCCGCCGAATGAGCCCGCAACGACCGGTTCGTCGCCCTGGCCCTGGCATGGATCCGGGAGAACCCCCTGCGGGCCGTCGAGATGACGGCCCGCAAGGCCGGGGTGTTGCTGGTCGAGGTGCGCAACACGCCGCTGGAGAGCGGCGAACCGCGGGTGCGCGGTGCCATCGGCCGGGCGGGGGTGGTCTGGATGGCCTGGATGCGCGTGCTGACCTGGGGGGCGGCCGGCTTTCTGCTGTGGGTCGTGATGACCCGGCGGCACTGCCCGCCCGCCGCGGTGGCGGCCGCCGCACTCGGCGCCGGCTTCGCGGCGCTGTACGCGGCGCCGTACGTCGTCGGCTTCGCGTACGAACGCCACGCCGTCGCGGCCTTTCTGCCCTTCCTGGTCGCCGCGGTGTACGCGTACGACTGCTGTCCGTATCACGCCTCCGCCCGCAGCGCCTCCGCCCCGTGCAGCACCAGTTCGTGCAGGCCGTGACCGCCGGCATCGATGTGGTCCAGCAGAGCGCGGCGCATGCGCGGTTCCCAGAAGTCGCGGATGTGGCCGATCGTTTCGGTGACCGCCTCGTCGCGGGGGAAGCAGGCGAAATGGGCGGCGATCTGGTTGGCCATGCGGATCAGGTCCTTGGCGTGCATCATTCGGTCTCCGTCAGGTCAGAACAGGATCACGCCGTCGCCCGGCGCACGGGCGGCCAGCGTCATACCCGCCGCGCGCGCCAGGTCCAGGGCGAGCGCGGTGGGTGCGGACAGGGTGGCGAGCAGCGGCACGCCGAGCGTCGCCGCCTTCTGCACCAGTTCGAAACTGCACCGGCTGGACATGACTACGAAGCCGGCCGCCGGCTCGATGCCGGCGGTGGCCAGCGCGCCGGCCAGCTTGTCCAGCGCGTTGTGGCGGCCGACGTCCTCCCGGGCGAGGACGATGCGCCCGCCGGGGTCGCACCAGGCGGCGGCGTGGACCGAGCGGTTGGCCCGCGTCATCGGCTGGTGGTCGGCCAAGCCGGCGAAGGCGGCCGCCACCGCTCCGGCCGGGGGGCGTACCGTTGCGCTGACCGGCCGCGGCTGCCGCATCGCGTTGGCGAGGCTGTCGACCCCGCACAGGCCGCAGCCGCTGCGCCCTTCCATGGAGCGGGTGCGCAGCGATCCGCTGACCAGCCGCATGGCGTCGGCGCGGATGTCCAGCACGATGCCGCCGGGGGCGCGGCGCACCGTCACCCGCTCGATGTCCGCGGGTTCGGCGACGATTCCCTCGCACAGCGAGAAGCCCAGCGCGAAATCCTCCAGGTCGGCCGGGGTCGCCATCATCACCGCGTGGGACCGGCCGTTGTACTCGAAGGCCACCGGCGTCTCCTCGGCGATCAGCCAGGTGACCGCGCCGCCGAGCCCGGTTCCGGTGACGGCGACCGATCCGGCCGCCGCCGCCGTCGGAGTGATCGCGCCGGGTGTGGGCATCGTCGTCTCCTCCTACTCCGCCGCCGTGCCCACCCGCACGATGGGGGCGTGGCGCCGCGCCCGGTCGGCGGGCTGGTTGCTGAGGCGGATCTGCACCGCCGTCACCTTGTATTCCGGGCAGTTGGTCGCCCAGTCGGAGGCGTCGGTGGTCACCACGTTGGCGCCGGTGACCGGGTGGTGGAAGGTGGTGTAGACGACCCCCGGCGGCATGCGGTCGGAGATCCGTGCCCGCAAGGTCGTGGCGCCGACCCGGCTGCCCACCGAGACGAGATCGCCGTCGCGGATGCCCCGCTGTTCGGCGTCGTGGGCGTTGATCTCCAGGATGTCCTCGGGGTGCCAGGCGACGTTGGCGGTGCGCCGGGTCTGGGCACCGACGTTGTAGTGGCTGAGGATACGCCCGGTGGTCAGGATCAGCGGAAAGTCGCGTGACGGCCGCTCTTCGGTCGCGATGTACTCGGTGATCATGAAGCGGCCGCGGCCGCGCATGAAGCCGTCGGCGTGCATGATCGGCGTGCCCTGCGGGGCGGCCTCCGTCACCGGCCATTGCAGGCTGCCCGCCTCGTCCAGCCGGCGGAAGCTGACCCCGGCAAAGCTGGGCGTCAGGCGGGCGATCTCGTCCATGATCTGCGCGGTGGTGTCGTAGTGCATGGGATAGCCCAGCGCCGTCGCCAGCTCGCTGACGATCCGCCATTCCGCCTTGCCGGTCTTCTCCGGTATCACCGGCCGCACGCGGTTGATGCGCCGCTCGGCGTTGGTGAAGGTGCCGTCCTTCTCCAGGAACGAGGTGCCGGGGAAGAACACGTGGGCGAAGGCCGCCGTCTCGTTGAGGAACAGGTCCTGCACGATCAGGCAATCCAGCGCGCCCAGCGCGGCCGTGACGTGCGCGGTGTTGGGATCGGACTGGGCGATGTCTTCGCCCTGGACGAACAGGCCCTTGAAGGTGCCGCCGATGGCGGCATCGAACATGTTGGGGATGCGAAGCCCCGGTTCGGGGTCGAGGGGCGCGCCCCACGCCTGCTCGAACAGGGTCCGCACGGCGGTGTCGGAGACGTGGCGGTAGCCCGGCAGCTCGTGCGGGAACGACCCCATGTCGCACGAGCCCTGGACGTTGTTCTGCCCGCGCAGCGGGTTCACCCCGACCCCGTCGCGGCCGATGTTGCCGGTCGCCATGGCCAGGTTCGCCATGGCCATGACGGTGGTGGAGCCCTGGGTGTGCTCGGTGACGCCCAGCCCGTAGTAGATGGCGGCGTTGCCGCCGGTGGCGTAGAGGCGGGCGGCGGCGCGGATCCCGGCCGCCGGGACGCCGGTGGACCTCTCCGCCACCTCCGGGCTGTTGCGCGGTTCGGCGATGAAGGACTCCCACCGGGCGAAGGCGTCGGCTTCGCACCGCTCGGCCACGAAAGCGCGGTCGACCAACCCCTCGGTCACGATGACGTGCGCCATGGCGTTGAGCAGGGCGACGTTGCTGCCGGGGCGGAGCTGCAGGTGGTGCGCCGCCTCCACGTGCGGGCTGCGCACCAGGTCGATGCGCCGCGGGTCGGCGACGATCAGCCTGGCACCCGCGCGGATGCGCTTCTTCATACGCGACCCGAAGACGGGGTGCCCGTCGGTGGGGTTGGCGCCGATCACCAGGATGACGTCCGTCCTGTCGATCGAGCGGAAATCCTGGGTGCCCGCCGACGTGCCGAAGGTCTGCTTCAGGCCGTAGCCGGTGGGGGAGTGGCAGACGCGGGCGCAGGTGTCGACGTTGTTGGTGCCGAAGGCGGCGCGGATCATCTTCTGGACGACGTACACCTCTTCATTGGTGCACCGGGACGAGGTGATGCCACCGATGGCGTGCCGGCCGTACGTTTCCTGCACGGCCTTCAGGCGGCGTGCGGCGGTGGCGATCGCCTCCTCCCACGACACGACACGCCACGGATCCGCGGTGCTCTCGCGGACCATCGGGTGCAGGACACGGTCCTTGTGGGTGGCATAGCCCCACGCGAAGCGGCCCTTGACGCAGGAATGACCCTCGTTCGCACCGCCGTCCTTATGGGGAACCATGCGGACCACCGTGGTGCCCTGCATCTCCGCCTTGAAGGAGCAGCCGACGCCGCAATAGGCGCAGGTGGTGATGACGCTGTGCTCGGCCTGGCCGTGCGCGATGACCGACTTTTCCATCAGGGTTGCGGTCGGACATGCCTGGACGCAGGCGCCGCAGGACACGCATTCTGAGTCCATGAAGGACTCCCCGGCGCCCGGCGACACCATGGAGGCGAAGCCGCGGCTGTCGATGGTCAGGGCGAAGGTCCCCTGCACCTCGGAACAGGCGCGCACGCAGCGCGAGCAGACGATGCACTTCGACGGGTCGAAGGTGAAGTACGGGTTGCTCTCGTCCTTCGGCTGTTTCAGGTGGTTGGCGCCGTCGAAGCCGTAGCGCACCTCGCGCAGCCCGACCGTGCCGGCCATGTCCTGCAGTTCGCAATTCCCGTTCGCCGGGCAGGTCAGGCAGTCCAGCGGATGGTCGGAGATGTACAGCTCCATCACCCCCTTGCGCAGGCGGGCGAGGCGGTCGTTTTGCGTCGCCACCTTCATGCCCGGCGCCACCGGCGTGGTGCACGACGCCGGCGTGCCGCGGCGCCCCTCGATCTCCACCATGCACAGCCGGCAGGAGCCGAAGGATTCCAGATGGTCGGTGGCGCACAGCTTGGGCACCATGATGCCGGCTTCGGCGGCGGCGCGCATGACGGAGGTGCCTTCCGGCACGGTCACGGAGCGCCCGTCGATCTCCAGCGTGACCGGCGTGCCGGAGGTGCGGGCGGAGGTGCCGTAGTCGATCTCGCGGATCATGGTCATGGGTCGGTCCTCTTCGATCACTCGGCTGCGGCCGGGACGGCGGCGGGGCCGCGGGCGAAGTCTTCGGGGAAATGCCTGATGGCGCTGCGCACGGGGATCGGCGTCATGCCGCCCATGGCGCACAGCGAGCCGTCGGTCATGACCTCGCAGAGGTCTTCCAGAACGGCCAGATTGCGGGCCACGTTCTCGCCCGCGATGATCCGGTCCATGGTCTCCATCCCGCGGACGGAGCCGATGCGGCAGGGCGTGCACTTGCCGCAGGACTCGGCGACGCAGAAGGCAAACGCGAAGCGCGCCTGGCGGGCCATGTCCACGGTGTCGTCGAAGACCACGATGCCGCCGTGGCCGACCATGGCCTCCACCGCCGCGAACGCCTCATAGTCCTTGGGCAGGTCGAAGAGATGGTCGGGCAGATAGGCGCCCAGCGGCCCGCCGGCCTGCACCGCGCGGATCGGCCGGCCGGTGATGGTGCCGCCGCCGAACTCCTCCAGCAGGGTGCGCAGGGACACACCGAACGCCTTTTCCACGATGCCGCCGCGGCGGATGTTGCCGGCGAGCTGGAAGGCCAGCGTGCCGCGCGATCGGCCGACGCCGAAGTCGCGGTAATAGGCGCCGCCCCTGTCGAGGATCACCGGCACCGAGGTGAGCGACAGCACGTTGTTGACGACGGTGGGCTTGCCGAACAGCCCTTCCAGCGCCGGCAGCGGCGGCTTGGCGCGGACCATGCCGCGCTTGCCCTCCAGGCTTTCCAGCATGGACGTTTCCTCGCCGCAGATGTAGGCGCCGGCGCCGACCCGGACCTCCAGGTGGAAGGTGTGGCCGGTGCCGTGGATGGCGTCGCCCAGCCAGTCCTGCGCGTAGGCGGCGGCGATCGCCGCCCGCATGGTGGCGACGGCGTGCGGGTATTCGGAGCGGATGTAGATCATGCCGTGGGTGGCTCCGACGGCCAACGCCGCGATCGTCATGCCCTCGATCAGGCAGAACGGGTCGCCTTCCATGATCATGCGGTCGGCGAAGGTGCCGCTGTCGCCCTCGTCGGCGTTGCAGCAGACGTACTTCCGGTCCGCCCGGGCGTTCAGCACCGTGTTCCATTTGATGCCCGTGGGGAATCCGGCGCCTCCGCGGCCGCGCAGGCCGGACTCCGTCACCTCGCCGACGATTTCCGCCGGCGTCATGGCCAGCGCCCGCTCCAGCCCGCGGAAGCCGCCGTGGGCACGGTAGTCCTCCACCGACAGCGGATCGATGACGCCGCAGCGGGCGAAGGTCAGCCGCTCCTGGTTCTTCAGGTAGGGGATCTCCTCCGTCGGGCCGTGGCCCAGCGGGTGATCGGCGCCGGTGAGGAAGCCGGCATCGAACAGGCCGGGCACGTCGTCGGCACTCACCGGGCCGTAGGCGATGCGGCCGTCCGGCGTCGTCACCTCGACCAGCGGCTCCAGGTACAGCATCCCGCGCGAGCCGTTGCGCACGATGCGCACGTCCGCACCGCGGCGGTCGGCCTCGGCGGCGATGGCGGCGGCGGTCTCGTCGGCGCCCACCGACAGGGCGGCGGCGTCGCGGGGGACGTAGACCGTGCCGGTCATGGCGCACACTCCTTCGTCCGCACCGCATCGGTCAGGGCGTCGAACCGGCGGGGGTCGACGCGGCCGTACAGGCGGTCGTCGATCATCACGGCCGGGGCCAGGGCGCAGTTGCCCAGGCAGAACACCGGCTCCAGGGTGAAAGCGTCATCGGCGGTGGTGCCGTGGACGTCGATGGCCAGGCGGCGCTTCGCATGCTCCACCAGGCTGTCGCAGCCCATGGACTGGCAGGCTTCCGCGCGGCAGACCTTGATCACGTGACGGCCCGGCCGGGTGCGGCGGAACTCGTGATAGAACGACACCACACCATGCACGTCGGCGCGCGACAGGTTCAGTTCGCGGGCCAGCAGCGGGATGGCGGCGTCGTCGATGCAGCCGAACTCTTCCTGGAGCGCGTGCAGGATGGGCAGCAAGGCACCGCGCAGGTGGCGGTGCTCATCGACAATGGTGCGGGCGCGTTCGGCGTCCCGGGCGGCTCGTCCGGTCACGATTCCTCCCTCCGGCCGCGCGGCGGGGAGCGGCCGTTATCCTGAACTGATCTGTGACGGGCACAGCGGGCGTGCCCATTCATCTTGCCTGATGTCAGTCAGGATGGAGGATGATGGAGGAGACGCGCAAATTTGATTGTTCCATGACCTGATAGGGTTTCCCTATTGCCCACCCCGCCAAGCGGCCAGCGTGTCGGCCATGGCATTGGCGATGCGGCCGGAGACGGCGCTGTCTGCGGCCACCGCCGCCAGCGCCCTGGCCAGGGGGGCGGGCGGGTCGCGGTCGGCGTAGACGAGGCCGACGGCGTAGGTGAGGTCCGGTTCGGTCAGGGGCAGAGCCACCAGGTCCGGATGGATCGGCATCTGGGTCAGGAGCTGGCCGGGCACCACGCTGGCCCCGACGCCCACCAGGGCCAGGGTGTAGAGCGTGCTGATGGAGTTGGTTTCCACCATCGGCGTCACCGCGCAGTCGGCCATGCGGAAGGCGGCGTCGGCGATCCGGCGGTTCTGCATGTCGGGGGTCAGCAGGCACAGCCGCCGTTCCGCGGCCCGGGCCCAGGGCAGGGCGGTGGTGCCCGGCGCCACGTCGGTGCGGCGGGTCAGCAGCAGGTAGCGCTCCGAGTAGAGCGGCACCGTGCGCACGCGATTCAGCGGCTCGTTGTCCAGGTAGGTGACGGCCGCGTCCAACTCGAATTCATCGAGGTCGCGCTGGATCTCGCGCGAGCTTGTCGAGCGGATGCAGGAGCGGATGGCGGGATACCGCTCACCGAAGGTCGCCAGCAGGTGCGGCACGGCGGGGAGCGCTGTGGGGATGGCGGCGATTCGCAGGCTGCCCGACACGCCGCCGGCCAGCGCCGCCAACTCCTGCCGCAGCCCGTCCCGTTCGGCCACGATGCGCCGGGCGTACTCCAGCACCTTGCGGCCCTCCGGCGTGAAGCCGGCGAACTTCTGCCCGCGCTCCACGATGGGGACCTGCAACTCCTCCTCAAGCTGGCGGATGGCGTTGGACAGGGTCGGCTGCGAGACGTGGCACGCCTCGGCCGCCCGCCCGAAATGCCCTTCGCGCGCCAGCGCCAGGAGATAGACGAATTTGCGGAACAACGGCTCCTCCGGCGGCGGGCGGGACGGGGTTCCGGACTCTATGCAGGATCATGCAGAAAAGCGGCAAGGGATTGCGGCGCTATCCCGTCGTCCCCACCCCCGGTCCCGGAAGCGGTTCATTGCAGGACGCGGCGCAGGTCCTGTTCGGTGTAGGGTTTTGTCAGCACGGCGGCGTCGGCCAGAGGGCCTTCCAGGGCAAGGTGCCGGCCGGTGGCGAACACGACGCGCAATCCCGCACGGGTGTTGAGGGCGTGGACCGCCAGTTCTGTTCCCGACATCCGGGGCAGCGTGACATCCGTCAGCAGCACGTCGACCTCTTCCCGTTCCATCACGGCCAGGGCGCCGTCCGCATCACCGGCCTCCGTGACGGAGCAGCCCATGGCTTCCAGCATGGCACCCGTGGTCATGCGGATCAGGGCGTCGTCCTCCACCAGCAGGACGCGCAGCGGCCGCGCCGGCGGCCGGGCACCCAGGGTCTGGCGGATCTTGGCGGCCAGGGCGTCGCGGCCGTAGGGCTTGCTCAACAGGTTGACGCCCTCGTCCAGGCGGCCGCCATGGACGATCGCGTCCTGCGCATAGCCGGACGTGAAGAGCACCGCGATGCCGGGGCGTTGCCGGCGTGCGCGGGATGCCAGGTCGGTGCTGCGCACCGGGCCGGGCATGACCACGTCGGTGAAGAGGAGGTCCACGGGTTCGCCGGAGGCAAGCACCGCCAGGCCCGCTTCGCCGTCCGCGGCTTGCAGGACCCGGTAGCCGAGGTCGGTGAGCATGGCCACCGCGGTGGCCCGCACCTCGGCGTCATCCTCCACCACCAGGATGGTTTCCCCGCCGCCCCGGGACGGTTCGGCCGCCGGCTCCGCGTCGACCGTCTCCGATCGGTGCGTGGGCGGCAGATAGATTCGGATCGTCGTGCCCGCCCCGACCTCGCTGCTGATCGTCACATGGCCACCCGATTGCTTTACGACGCCGTAGACCATGCTGAGCCCGAGGCCGGTTCCCTTGCCTTCGGACTTGGTGGTGAAGAAGGGCTCGAACACCCGTTGGCGGACCTCTGGGGGCATGCCGCAGCCGCTGTCCGTAACGGTCAGCATCACGTACCGGCCGGGCTCGACCCCGGACCGGCGGGCCGCGTCGTGCTCGTCCAGGGTGACGTTGGCCACCTCGATGGTCAGGCGGCCGCCCTCCGGCATGGCGTCACGGGCATTGATGGCAAGGTTGAGAATGACGTTCTGCACCTGGGCGGGGTCCACCAGGGTGTTCCACAGCCCGCTCCCCACCACCGTTTCGAGCACGATGTCCTCGCCGAGGACCCGGCGCAGCATGTCGTCCATCCCGCGGACGAAACGGCCGAGGTTGACGACGCCCGGCTCCAGCGGCTGGCGCCGTGCGAAGGCGAGGAGCTGGCCGGTGAGCTTGGCGCCCCGCGCCACCGCGGCCAGGGCACCGGCAAGGCGCTCCGCCGCCGGGGCGTTTCCGGCGAGCGCCGGGCGCAGCAGTTCCAGGGAGCCGCCGATCACCTGGAGGAGATTGTTGAAGTCGTGCGCGACGCCGCCGGTGAGCTGGCCGACCGCCTCCATCTTCTGGCTCTGGCGCAGGGCGTCCTCGGCCTTCTCGCGCTCGGACGTCTCGGCGCGGAGCCGGTCGTAAGCCTCGCCGAGGGCCACGGCCCGACGCTTCAGCTCGATGTTGGCGTGCGCCACGGCAGCGTGCGCGACGCCCAGAACGACGACGACGAGCGACGCCATGACGACGAGCAACCCGACGCCGACGTAGCGGTTCAGGCGGCTGTCCAGCGGTTCGCGCACGGTGCGCAGGAACACCCGGCCGAGCGGTAGGTCGCCCTGCACCACGGGAACGCTGACCTCCACCACCGCCTCGCCGACGCGGGCCGCCGCGGCACCGCCGGCGTAGGCCACGAAGGGCTGCCCGTTCTCGTCGAACACGGCGGCGGAGCGCACCAGCGGGTTCGCCTTCAGGGCGTCGACGTACTCCTGTCCGGCGGTGCGGTCGTGGAAGGCCAGGGCCGCCGTCATGGTCGCCGCCAGGATGCGCGCCTGGACCCGGGCCTCCTCCAGCTTCCGGGCCTCGTACGACCGCTCGTTGACGACGGCCATGACGAGCCCCGCCAGCAGCAGGCACACCGCCGCGGCGAGCGCCGCCAGCGGTATCCGTCCCCACATCCCGGGCGTTTCGGGTACCTGTGCCATTCCATCCCTATCCCCGGCTGCCGCCGTTCACCGCCAGGCTCAGCAGCTTGGAGCTGATGGCCAGGCCGTTGCGGGTGGCGGCGGCGCCGTCGATCTCGAAGCGGACCCGTCCGTCAACCAGCACGAAGTTGATCACTCCCTTCGTCTCCGCAGCCGCGGCGCGGTCGGTCACCGTCAGCACCGGCAGGCCATCGAGCACCCGCAGGGTCCGCACCACGTCGGCCGGTGGCGCGGGCGCAAGGTACAGGATATGGCAATCCCTGCCGTCTTCGGAGGCTGACAGCCGGTGGACGGTGAAAGGCCGCTCGCCCATGCGCTGGCCAGCGACCGCACGGTCGAGGACGCTGCCGAACGGATCGTCGCCGACGATGCAGAGGCGGACGGAAGCCGCGGGGCCGCCGCGGGCGGCGTCGGGCCATTCGACGAAAGGGGCGAACTTGTACAGGAACGTCGCCTTCACCGCGATCTCCAGGGACGCCTCGTGGGTTGCCGCCGCCGCCGGTACCGAAGCCAGCACGAGCGCGACACCGGCCCGGATCGCTCGCCACAGTATCCCCGGCGCCATCGTTCAGAATTCCGCGCGCAGGCGGGCGTAGACCGACCGACCGATGCCGCGCGGCGGGCTGGTCCCGGGGGCGATCACCTCCTGGTGCTGCGCCTGAAGCAGGTTCAAGCCGTGCAGGGACACCGTCAGCGACGGCGAGACCTGCCACAGCAGGTGGGCGTCCAGCTCCGTATAGGCCGGCACCCCGGACGGCGACACCCGCCCGACCCGGCGCAGGGCGACGTCCAGGGACAGATCCGATGCCAGGTCCATCTCGGAACGGATCTGGGCGTGGTGGTTCGGGTCCTGGCCGGCGGCCTGGAGATCAGAGAGGTCGGTCATGCCGTCTTTCGCCGACAGTTCCTTGTGCAGCCAGGTTCCGCCGGCGCGCAGGCGCCAGCCGGGCGTCACGTCATAGCTGCCCCAGGCTTCGACCCCGTACGTTCGCCCCTCCAGCCCGTTCATGAACGACAACCGTCCTCCCGGTGTCGTGCCGAGGGAGCGGAGATCGTCGTAAACGTGGTAGAACCCGGTGACGGAGAGTGTCGAATCGCCGGTCGGCTGGCCGCGATAGCCGATCTCGAACGCCGTCAGCGTCTCGTTCCGGAAGTCCCGCGCGGGAACCAGGATGCCGGGCGCCTCCAGTTCCCGGTCGATGCGGGACGGGGTGCGCACGGCCCGTGACGCGGCGGTCCACAGCATGTGATCGTCCGCTACCCGCCAACCAAGGCGGACGTTGGGCAAGGCGTCGGTGCCGGTGTAGCTGTTGTGTTCCACCTTGAGCCCCAGGGTCAGGTGGAGGTCGGGCGCCAGGGCGATCGTGTCCTGGGCGAAGACGTTGGCGACCGTCAGGGTCGCCGTCGGGTCGGCGAAGCCGAACGCCACCAGGGAGGTGAACTCCGACCGCCACCGGCGGTATCCGGCACCCACCACCAGTTCGTGCCGCGTTCCCACCCGGCGGTTGTGCTGGACCTGGACGTCCCAGGTTTGCAGCACGTCGGTGGCCACGGCGTAGTCGCGGGTCTTGCGGTCGTAGTAGGTCCTGACGTCCAGTGACGCGCCATCGGCGAAGCTGCGGGTCCAGCGGCCCAGCAGGTTGCCGCCGTACAACGACTGGTCCAGGAACTCCGTGCGGCGGCGGTAAAGATCGCCCTGGACGGTGTAGGCGTCGTCCCCGACGGCGAAATCCCCCCGGAATCCGACCTGTCCGCCGCGAAACCCGTCCTCGGCGGCGTCGCCGGGCAGCACCGGGTCGGTGCGCGACCGGTCGAAGCCGCCGGCGTAGACGCGCATCGCTCCGGTCTCGCCGATGCGTCCGCCGTAACGCACCGTGCCGCCGCGGTCCGCGTTGCCGATGGCGGTCTCCACCAGCGTGCCCTGACTGCGGTCGGCGGAGCGTGTGATGATGTTGATCACGCCATTAACGGCGTTGGCACCCCATAGGGTACCGCCGGGGCCGCTGATCACCTCGATCCGTTCGATGTCGGCCACGGGAACGTCGACGCCTTCCCAGAACACCGTCGCGGCGAACGGCGAATAGACGCTGCGCCCGTCGACCAGGACCAGCAGCTTGTTGGACGACTCCGGCGAGTTGAAGCCGCGGGCGGCAATCGCGTGGTTGTAGGCGTTGAGCTGCGCCACGTCGAGGTTCGGGGCAAGGCGCAGTGCCTGCGGGATGCTGATGGCGCCGGACCGGCGGATGTCCTCGGCGGTGATCACGTAGACCGAGGCCGCCGCCGTGCTCAACGGCTCCGACCGCTTGGACACCGACGTCACCCGCACCTGCGTCAGCTCTTCGATCGACAGGCGCGACAGGTCCTCCACGGACTGGGCACCGGCGGCGGCCGCGGCCAGGACCAGGGCGGCCGGAGCCAGGAACGCCGCACGGCGGCCGGCCCCCCTGCGTACCGGGTATCCCGGATCACGCTGCTTCCCCCGCATCGGCCTCCATGCCCCCACCGCCCGATCCCCGGCATTTGTGTCACCTCGTTATAGCAGCCATGCGCGGCCCCGCCCTTTAGGCGCATGGTCAGACAACTTAGCGCTTTGGTCGGAGTCGACACAGACGACGGCCGGGGCGGGTGCCGGTCCGCCGGCCGGACGCGGACCCGCAAAATTGACAGCACCGCTGCCCGCCCCTATCGTCCGGAGCAACCAAGCAAATCACCCAACGATCCGGGAGGATGGAGACCCCATGAAGAAGCACCATTCGGCCGCCGCGGCGGCGCTGGCCCTGACCCTGACGCTCTCCCTTCCGGCCGCCGCGCAGGAGCGCGTGACGCTGAAGTCGGCGGCGTCCTCCTCGTCCTATTACGTGATGATCGTGCAGATCGGAGAGGCGCTGAAGGCCGCCTCCGACGGCAAGATCCAGCCGACGGTGGAAGAGAGCCAGGGCTCCGTCCAGAACGTGAAGGAAGCGGGCAAGCGGCCCGGCAATTTCGTCTTCACCTCGCCGCCCAACCTGCTGGCCGACGCGCGCTCCGGCAAGAAGCCCTTCGAGGGGGAGAGCGGTTACGATCGCATCCGCACCCTGTTCGTCATGCCGCCGATCACCGTGCACTTCGTGGTGCGCGCCGATTCCGGCATCACCGACATCGCCCAACTGGAAGGCAAGGACTTCATCGGCGGCGGCAAGGGCACGTTCTGCGAGGGGCGCACCAGGGCGATCCTCAAGGCGCTGGACCTGGAGGGCAAGGTCAACACCGTCGATGTGGAACTGGCGTCCGCCGACAACGCCGTGCGCAACCGCAAGGTCGTGGGGTACGCCACCTGCTCCTCCCATCCCACGCCGGGCGTGACCGAACTGGCCACCCACACGCCGCTGCGCATCCTGTCCTTCACGCCCCAGCAGCTCGAGACGGTGCTGAGCCTCGACCCGGCTTCGGGTCCGGTGACGATCGCCGGCGACACGTACAAGGGCATGGACGGCGACGTGCAGACCGTTGGCGTTCCGGTCGGCGGCTTCACCACCACCGCCATGGACGACGAGACCGCCTATCAGATCACGAAGATCTTCTGGTCCAAGCGTGACGAGATGGCGGGCAAGAACCCGTGGTGGAAGGCGATTGCGCCCGACCAGGTCAATCTGCTGGGCACCGCGGTCCACCCCGGCGCCCTGCGCTACTACAAGGAAGCGGGCGTCACCATCGGCGAGGCGCTTCAGTAAGGCGAGACCCTCTCCCGCTCCGCATGGCGGGGGAGGGGCTTTGCGCACACGCATTGCAGAAACAGGCATCATGACCGAAACCACCGCCGCGGCCGTAGCGCCGCCGCGCCGTGCGTCGCTGGAACGGCCATTCCTGGTGGCGGCCGCCGCCGTCACCGTGGGCGTCCACGTCTGGCTGATCTTCACCGGGCTGGTGCCCAACCTGATCAGCCGGCCGCTTCACCTGCTGGTGACGCTGCCCTGGATCTTCGTCTTCGCGGCGTCGGGCGGGCGGGTCTCCCGGCTCCTCGGCTACGCGGCCTGCGGGCTGGGCATGGCGGGGACGGCCTTCCTCATGCTGAACCGGGAGGCCATCGTCGAGCAGTACGGCTCCCTCGACGGCAGCCTGTTCCAGTACGGGCTGGCCATCGTGCTGATCCTGGTGGTGCTGGAGATGGCCCGGCGCGCCGTGCAGCCGGTGCTGCCCGCGGTGGCGCTGGCGGTGCTGGCGTATGGCCTGTTCGGCCAGTGGCTGCCGGGAACGCTCGGCCACGGCGGCATCCCGCTGGATTATTTCCTCGGCAACCTCGTGGTGGCGGAGGGTGGCCTGTGGGGCCTGATGACGGGGACGTCCATCGACCTGATCGTGCCGTTCCTCATCCTGGGCGCCTTCGTTTCGGCGGGCGAGGCGGGGACCGGCTTCATGGCGCTGGCGACCCAGCTTGCCGGCCGCTTCAAGGCGGGAGCGGCCAAGGTGGCGGTGCTGGGCTCCGCCCTCTACGGAACGATCTCGGGCTCGGCCTCGGCCAATGTGGCGTCGGTCGGGACGATCACCATCCCCGCCATGAAGCGCATGGGCTATCCGCCCCCCTTCGCCGCGGCGACCGAGGCGGTGGCCTCCACCGGCGGGCAGATCATGCCGCCGGTGATGGGGGCGGGCGCCTTCATCATGGCGGAGCTGCTGCGCGTCCAGTACACCGACATCGCGGTGGCGGCGGTGCTGCCGGCGGTGCTGTTCTTTGCGGCCTCCTGGGTCGGCATCCATTTCTTCGCCATCCGCTACAACCTGGCCGGCGTCCCGCGCGAGGAGATGCCGGGCTGGGCGGCGGTCGCCGCGGCAGCGCCCTTCTTCCTGCTGCCGCTGGTCATCCTCATCGTCATGATGATGGTGCTGACCTACTCCCCGGCCTATTCGGCCATCTCCGCCGCCTTCGCCACGGTGGTGCTGCTGGGGTTCGACGGCCGCCTGCGCTTCGCCGCCGGGCGCTGGTGGGGGCGCCTGCAATCCGGGCTGATCGACGCGGCACGCCAGATCGCCTTCATCGCCGCCATCCTCATCTGCGCCGGCCTGATCGTCGGCGTGTTCAACGCCACCGGGTTGGGGGTGAAGATCACCTCCTTGATCGTCAGCCTGTCGGGCGACCGGCTGTGGGTGGCGCTGCTGCTGACGGCGGCAGCCTGCATGGTGCTGGGCATGGAGCTGCCGACCACCGCCGCCTACCTGATCTGCATCGCCGTGGCCGGACCGGCGCTGACCGAGCTTGGTCTGCCGGAGCTGCACGGACACATGTTCGTGTTCTGGTACGCGCTGCTGTGCACCATCACGCCGCCGGTGTGCGGCACGGTGTTCGTGGCGGCCGGCATCGCCGGGGCGCCGTGGCTGGCGGTGGCGGTGCAGGCCATGCGCATCGGCATCGGCCTCTACATCATCCCGCTGGCGATGGTCGCCAATCCGTCGCTGCTGCTGCTCGGCGCGGAGCCGGCGGCGGCCCTGCTGGCGGCGGCCAAGGTGCTGGCCGGCATGGTGCTGGTGAGCTACGCCACCATCGGCGGTGCCCGCCACCCGCTGACCGGCGCCGCTGCCTTCGCCGCCGGCATGGCGGTGCTGTTCCTGTTCGGGGTGTAGCGTCCTCGGGCGGCCCGGGCCAGGGGCCGTCCGTCGAGCCGCCACGGCCCGGCCCCGGCGCAGCGGAGACGGACGGGGTGCGGGACGCCGGCGGCATTGCGGTGGAGAAGGCCGGCGCTACCGGGATACCGGCAACGCCGTTTCGATTTGCCCGCGCTCGACCTTTACTTTTTCGTCCAGACCTCGGTGCCCTTGCTGCCCGGGTCGGTCCGCCGCCACCACTGCCCCTTGAGAGAGCCGTCGGGATTGATGGTCATCAGCATGATCGTGTTCTTGCCGTCGGCGACCGCTGCGACGGCAAAGATGTTGCCGGTGATCTGGCCCACGCCGACGTAATCGCCGCCGTCCCACTTGACGCCGATGGCGCCCGACTTCTCCGGCGTTACCACGAGCGTGCCGGAATCCGAATAGGGAGAGCCATCGGTGTCCGTGCCATTGTAGGAATAGGTCCCGGCAATATTCGGAACGGACTGGGCCAGGGCGGAGGACGCAAGGCCGGAAACCACCAGAGTCGACAGCATTAGTGTACGTATCATGGCGATGCGCGCTCCTGAGCTTGGGATTGATCTGCCGAAACGTGAAGGCAGCGCTACCAAACTGAATAAGCAACTCCCGGCCGGCAAGCGTCTTCTCGAGGGGTGTCGGCGAGTGTTTTCATTATACAAGGAGGAAACATTCGGCCGGAGCGGGGCCTGCCGGAACGGCACGGGCACGTGGTCCAATTCCGGTACGCGCTGCCGTGCGCCATCCGGTGTGCGGCACCGTGGCCGGCGGTGGCGGCGCGGGCCGTCTTCGGGCGGCCCCGTCAGGAGTTGCCCGATGATGTCTTCTCCGACGGCCGCGTGCGCTCCACGATGCGGTCGAGATAGCCGGTGACGTCGGCGGGACGGCGCTCGTACGCCGTCTCGAACAGGGGGCTGGTGACCAGATGGTCGGCGGTGGCCCGGTTGTAGGCCACCGGCAGGTCGTAGAGGGTGCACAGGCGGGTCAGCGCCTTGACGTCCACGTCGTGGGGCATGGGCGTCATCGGGTCGATGAAGAAGAACAGCGCGTCCAGCCGCCCCTCCGCGATCATCGCACCGAGCTGCTGGTCGCCGCCCAGCGGCCCGCTCTTCAGCCGGGTGACGTCCAGGTCGGGGCAGCGCGCCAGGATCGCCCGGCCGGTGGTGCCGGTGGCGAACAGGCGGTGGTGCCGCAACCGGTCGATGTTGGTGGCGATCCAGTCAACGAGATCCGCCTTGCGCTCGTCGTGGGCCACCACGCCGATGGCCTTGTTCAACGCTCCGTCCTCCATGATCCTCTCCTGCCGGCGGCCGGCGGGTGTCCGCCGTGATCCGCGCGCTTTTGCATCCATATCTGTTGGAACGACAGCATACGGGAGGAGGAGCCGATGGGGGACCCCGGGGATTCACGCGCGGGGGGCAGCGCACGTCTGCGCAGCCGGCAATGGTTCGACGACACCCACGACCCCGACATGACCGCGCTCTACCTGGAGCGCTATCTGAACTACGGGCTGACACGGGCGGAGTTGCAGTCCGGGCGGCCGATCATCGGGATCGCCCAGACCGGCAGCGACCTGGCGCCGTGCAATCGCCACCACCTGGATCTGGCGCAGCGGGTGAAGGACGGGGTGCGCGACGCCGGCGGGATTCCGCTGGAGTTTCCCGTCCACCCGATCCAGGAGACCGGGCGCCGGCCGACCGCGGCGCTGGACCGCAATCTCGCCTATCTCGGGCTGGTGGAGACGCTGTACGGCTACCCGCTGGACGGGGTGGTGCTGACCACCGGCTGCGACAAGACCACCCCGGCCTGCCTGATGGCCGCCGCCACCGTCAACCTTCCGGCCATCGTCCTGTCCGGCGGCCCGATGCTGGACGGCCACCACAAGGGGCAACTGGTGGGGGCGGGCAAGGCGATCTGGGACGGGCGGCGGCGCCATGCCGCCGGCGAGATCGACTATGAGGAGTTCATGGAGATCGCCGCGGACTCGGCGCCCTCGGTCGGTCACTGCAACACCATGGGCACGGCCCTGTCCATGAACAGCCTGGCCGAAGCGCTGGGGATGTCGCTGCCCGGCTGCGCCGCCATTCCCGCACCGTACCGGGAGCGGGCTCAGATGGCCTTTGCCACCGGCCGGCGGATCGTGGAAATGGTGCACGGGAACCTGCGCCCCGGCGACGTGCTGACGAAGTCGGCGTTCGAGAACGCCATCGCCGTGGCCTCGGCCATCGGCGCGTCGAGCAACTGCCCGCCCCACCTCATCGCCATCGCCCGCCACATGGGGGTGGAACTGTCGCTGGAGGACTGGCAGCGGGTCGGCGCCGACCTGCCGCTGCTGGTCAACTGCCAGCCCGCCGGGGAGTTCCTGGGGGAAGCCTTCCACCGCGCCGGCGGCGTGCCGGCGGTCATGGCCGAACTGCTGGCGGCGGGCGTGCTCCACGGGGACTGCCTTACCGTATCGGGGCGCAGCGTGGCGCGGAACCTGGAGGGAGTGCCGGAACCGGACCGGCGGGTCATCCGCCCCTTTGACCGGCCGCTGAAGGAGAAGGCCGGGTTCGTCGTGCTGACCGGCAACCTGTTCGATTCCGCCGTCATGAAGGTCTCCGTCATCTCCGATGCTTTCCGGGCCCGCTACCTGGCGCGCCCGGGGCACGAGAACGTGGTGGACCTGCGCGCCATCGTCTTCGAGGGTCCCGAGGACTACCGGGCCCGCATCAACGACCCGGCGCTCGCCATCGACGCCGACTGCATCCTGGTCATCCGCGGCTGCGGCGTCATCGGCTATCCCGGCTCGGCCGAGGTGGTGAACATGCAGCCGCCCGATGCCCTCATCCGGGCCGGCATCGCCGAGTTGCCCACCATGGGCGACGGGCGCCAGAGCGGCACCTCGGCCAGCCCGTCGATCCTCAACGCCTCTCCGGAATCCGTTGTCGGCGGCGGGCTGGCGCTGCTGAAGACCGGCGACACCGTGCGCATCGACCTCGTGCGCAACCGCGTCGACCTGCTGGCGGACGACGGGGAGCTGGCGCGCCGCCGCGCCGCCCTCACCCCGGCGCAGCCGGAGAGCCGCACGCCGTGGCAGGCGATCTACCGCGGCATGGCCGGCCAGCTCGCCACCGGCGGCTGCCTGGAGCCGGCCACCGCGTACCTCCAGGTGTTGGACCGCCACGGTCCGCCCCGCCATTCCCATTGAGGACCCGACGATGAAACGAATCGCCTCGATCGGCGAATGCATGGTGGAGTTGCAGGAGACCGAGACCGGCAGCGCCCTGTACCGCCAGGCGTTCAGCGGCGACACGCTGAACGCCGCCATCTACCTGCACCGCGCCCTGCCGGAGGGGATGGGCCGCGTCCGCTACGTCACGGCCCTGGGCGACGACGCGTTCAGCGACCGCATGGTCGCGTGGTTCGCGGCGGAGGGGCTGGACACCGGCCTGATCGAGCGCCTGCCCGGCCGGCAACCCGGCCTCTACGTCATCATCCTGGACGAGCGGGGGGAGCGCACCTTCCGGTACTGGCGCGGCGATGCGGCCGCGCGCCACCTGCTGGAGGACGATGCGGCGGCGGACCGGCTGGCGGTGCTGGCCGACCACGACCTCGTCTACCTCTCCGGCATCACCCTGGCGATCCTCACGCCCGACGCGCGGGAGCGGCTGGTCCGGCTGCTCGACCGGGTGCGGGCCAACGGCGGGGCGGTCGCCTTCGACGGCAACTACCGCCCGCGCCTGTGGACGTCGCCGGAGGAGGCGCAGGAGGCCTTGACCGCCGTGCTGCGCCGCGCCACCATCGGCCTGCCGACCCACGACGACGAGGCGCTGCTGTTCGGCGACACCGATGCCCGGGCGACGGCGGAGCGCCTGCACGGGCTGGGGGTGGAGGAGGTGGTGGTGAAGCGCGGGGCGGAGGCGGCGCTGATCTCCGCCCCCGGCGTGCGCACCTGGCTGGCGCCGCAGCCGGTGGAGCGGGTTGTGGACACCACCGCCGCCGGCGACTCCTTCAACGGCGCCTATCTGGCCGGCCGCCTGGCCGGCCTCGATCCGGCGGCAGCGGCGGCGCAGGGGCACGCCACCGCCGGCCGGGTGGTGCAGGTGCGCGGCGCCATCCTGCCGCGCTGAGCCCCCGCGGGCGTCAGCGCGCCGGGCCGGCGGCGGTCTGGCCGAAGAGGATCTTCTTGCCCTCCTCGGTCACCGCCGCGCGGCCGGTCCACGGTTCCCCCTTTTCGTAAGCGCGCACGGTCGCCGGGCGGCTGCGGACGGCGTCGAACCAGCGGCGCATATTGGGGAAGGCGTCCAGGTCCTGCTGCTGGCGCTTCCACGGCACGATCCAGGGATAGCAGGCCATGTCGGCGATGGTGTAGGCGTCGCCGGCGATGAAGGCCCGTCCCTCCAGCCGGCGGTCGAGCACGCCGTAGAGCCGGTTCGTCTCCTTGACGTAGCGGTCCATGGCGTAGGGGATGCGCTCCGGCGCGTACTGGACGAAATGGTGGTTCTGCCCGGCCATGGGGCCGAGCCCGCCGACCTGCCAGAACAGCCACTCCATCACCGTCTTGCGGGCCCGCGGCTCCGCCGGCAGGAAGCGGCCGGTCTTCTCGCCGAGATAGACGAGGATGGCGCCGGACTCGAACACCGGCACCGGCTCCCCGCCGTCGGCCGGGGTGTGGTCGACGATGGCGGGCATGCGGTTGTTGGGCGCGATCGCCAGGAACTCCGGCTTGAACTGATCGCCCGCCGAGATGTCCACGGGCAGGATGCGGTACTCCAGCCCCGCCTCTTCCAGGAACATGGTGATCTTGTGCCCGTTCGGCGTGGGCCAGTAATGCAGATCGATCATCAGGACACTCCCGAACCTATGGTCGGGCAGGGACATAGGGCGGACCCGCCGGAAGGATACCCTCCGCCGTCGCGGGACGGTCAGGACGCGGGGTCGGAGGGTGCGGAGCCGCCGGTGGGCCAGGTGGACAGGGCATGCTCGGCCACGGCCATGAGCATGTCGCGGCTGAAGCCGGCTTTGGCCTGCACCGCCATGCCGTGAAGGACCGCCGTCAGGAACGCCGCCAGGACGTCGCTTCGAGCGGTTTCCGGCAGGTCACCCTCCGCCCTGGCCCGGTCGAAGCGTTCACGCAGCAGCGCTTCGCCGGCCGCGCGCGCATCGATCAGCGCCTGTCGCACGGGTTCCGCGTCGTCCGACCCCGCCAGCACGCCGTTGATGCCGAGGCAGCCGGTGTGGTCGGGATAGCGGGTGTTGAGGTCGACCGCACCGTGCAGGAGATGCGCGGCGACCCGGCGCGCCGTGGGCTGTGCCAGGGCTTCCGGGAGATAATCCAGATACCGCTCGTAGTAGCGGGCAAGGGCGCGGCGGAAGAGCGCCTCCTTGTTGCCGAACGCGGCGTAGAGGGCCGGCCGCTCGACCCCGGTCGCCGCGGTCAGGTCGGCGTAGGACGCCCCCTCATAGCCCTTGCGCCAGAACACGCGCATGGCGGCGTCGAGTGCCGTATCCACGTCAAACTCGCGATGGCGCCCCATCGGCCAACCCACCCATTTCGTAACGACCGTTAATAAACCACTTGACAGTCCGGCTGTCCAATTCCATACCGATCGTTATCGTAACGACCGTTACGTTAGTCAATGCCACCGGGCGCCGGGACCACGCGGCGGCCGGTGGCGAATGGAAGGGATACCCATGTCGAACATGCTGAAGGGCAAGGTTGCCCTCGTTACCGGCGGCTCGCGCGGACTGGGTGCTGCGGCAGCGGAGGCGCTTGCCGATCAGGGTGCGGACGTCGCGATCAGCTACGTCGCGTCGGCGGAGAAGGCCCGGGCCGTCGTCGAGACCCTGAAGGCGAAGGGTGTCCGGGCTCTCGCGGTCCGGAGCGACCAGGCCGACCCGGCGGCGGCCAAGCCGCTGATCGACGCGGTGGTGGCGGAATTCGGCCGGCTCGACATCCTCGTCAACAACGCGGCGATCGCCGTGCAGGGCAGGACGGTCGACGATCCCGGCCCGGATACGGTCAATCTCGATCGGCAGTGGCAGATCAACGTCATGGGCGTGGTGGCGACGACGCGGGCGGCGGCCCCGGTGCTGTCGGACGGCGGCCGGATCATCTTCATCGGGTCGATCCTGGGCAGCCGTGTCCCGTTTGCCGGTGTTGCCGACTATGCGGGAACCAAGGCGGCCATCGCGGGATACGCCAGGGGTGTGGCCCGCGACCTCGGCCGCCGCAACATCACGGTCAACGTCGTCCAGCCCGGCATCATGCCGACCGATATGGCGGCGGACGTGCGCGACAACCTCCCCGCCGCCATCATGGACCTGCACCCCATCCGCCGCATCGCGACGCTGGAGGAGGTGTCGGCCACCATCTGCTTCCTGGCCGGCCCGCACGGGGGATACATCACCGGCGCCTCGGTCGACGTGGGCGGCGGCGTGCAGATCTGATGCCGCCGGCCGATCGATGACCCGGCGTTGATCGGCAGCCTCCTGCCGGCGGCATTGTCCGGGGCCGCCGACAGGAGCGCAGAGGCGCCGGTGGCGGGTGCGTCGGCATTGCGCGAACTCGGCGCGTTGCGCCGGCGGCAGGTGTGGCTTTCCCTGGACATCGCCTCCGTCGGGTTCGGCGGCCTGTTTGCCGTCTACACCTATCTCGTTTCGACGCTCGAAATCTCGACGAAGGCATCCCCGGGGCGCTGTGGCGATCGTCCCGGGGGTCTTCGGGTTGGGGATGTCGTTCGGCAACTTCCTGGCCCCCTATGTCGCCAGGCGGAGCGTGGAGGCGGCCGCACTGTACCCGTTGAGCGTCTCGCATCTCTGGTCCATTTCGCTCGCCGTCTTCGCGATCGGCTGCGGCGGCGGACCGGGAACCATTCTGCAGATGCGGCTGATGGAGGTCGCGGGTGATGCCCAAAGCCTGGCGGCCTCCCTGAATCACTCCGCCTTCAATGTCGCGAACGCACTCGGGCCCTGGCTGGGCGGGATGGCCATTGCCGCCGGCTACGGCTGGTCGTCGACGGGCTGGATCGGCTCCGGGTTGGATATGGGGGGCGCTGTTGCCGGATCGCCGGGCCGGGGGCGGGGGAGGGCGGTGACGCCACCGCCTCACCCCGCATGCTTGGCCCCGGCATGGGTGTCCAGGAACCGCCGGCAGGCGTCGAAGTCCTGCGCGGCGTCGTCGGGAAGGGCCATGCCCTTGCGCTCGGCCAGGGTTCGGGCGAAGTCCAGCATGCGGTCGGTCGGAGCCTTGCGGCGGGCGGCCGCGGCGGAGGCGGGGGGCGGCGCCGGAGCCGGTGCCGGTGCCGGATCGACAGCGGGCTTGCGGCGGCGCGGGGCGCGCCCGGCGGTGCCGGTGCTCTTGCCGGTGGAGGCCCGGCGCCGGCCGGCGCGGACCTTCGGGGCGGGGGCGCCGAGGTCGATGGCGCGGGCGCCGCCGTTGCACAGGGTGCCGATCAGGCGACCGGCCTCCTCGGCGATGGCGTCGATGACCGCGCGGAAGTCGGCCCGGCCGGTCACCACCTCGTCCAGGCGCATCTCCCAGACCGCGGTGGTGCCGGGATCCACCAGCGCCGGGGCGGCGGCCCGCAGCACCTCGAACAGGTCCATGCCCGCCGGTGTCGGGACCAGCCACTTGCCGTCGTTGCCCAGCAGGTTCTGGCGCTTCAGCCCCTTGATGATCTCGGCCCGGGTGGCCGGGGTGCCGATACCCTTGGCCTCCTTCAGCCGGTCGCGCAGGGCCGGGTCGGTGACGAAGCGCCAGGCGTTCTGCATGGCGTCCACCAGCGTGCCCTCGTTGTAGCGCGGCGGCGGCTGGGTGCGTTTGGCCTCCACCTTCGGGTCGGTCAGGGTCGCCGTCTCGCCGTCGGTCAGCGCCGGCAGGTCCTGCTCCTCCTCCGGGACCGGCGGGCCGTCCTGCTGCTCGGCGGCGGTGTAGACCGCCTTCCAGCCGAGCCGCAGCGGGATGCGGCCGGTGGCGCGGAACGGGGCGGGGGCGCCGCCGGGGACCGGCACCGTCATCGCCGCGGTGGTCTGGCGGTATTCGAAATCCGGCATCACCGCCGCCAGGTAGGACCGGCAGACCAGGGCGAACAGCTTGCGCTCGTCCTCCGACAGGCGGGACAGCCGCGGCTCCAGGTCGTCCATCACGTTGACGTTGGGGACGATGGCGTGGTGCGACACGCCCTCCAGCGCGCGGTCGCAGAAATGGCCGGACTTGCCGCGGCGGATCACCGGACGGGCGATGTCGAGATGGGCGAAACCGCGCAGGCGCGTCAGCGCCGCGACGATGGCCGGCACATCGGCGATCTGGTTCTCCGCCAGATGGCGCGCCTCGGCGCGGGGATAGGTGATGAGCTTCTTGCCCTCACCGTCGTAGAGCGCCTGGGCGACCTCCAGCGTGCGCTCGGCGCTCCAGCCCCAGCGCTGGCCGCAGGTCTTCTGCAGGGAGGGCAGGTCGAACAGCTTGGGCGGCGCCTGCCGCCGCTCCTCCACCGTCACCGCCAGCGGGCCGGCGTGATCGGCGGCGGCGGCGGCCACCGCCTCCGCCCGCGCCCGGTCCCGGATGCGGTCCTTGGGCGGCGGGGCGTGGCGCATCAGGAAGGAGCCGGCGGCGACGGTGGCGGTGGCCACCACCTCGAAATAATCCTCCGGCTTGAAGTCGCGGATCTCCCGCTCGCGCAGGCAGACGATGGCCAGGGTGGGAGTCTTGACCCGGCCGATGCCGATGACGCCCCGGACGCCCGGTGCCAGCAGCGCCCGCGTCGCCGTGCGAGTGAGCGTCAGGTTGAAGATCTGGTCGGCCTGCCGGCGCGCCACCGCCGCCTCGTAGAGGGGACGCATCTCCTCGTTGGCCTTCAGCCGCTCGAACGCCTGGCGGATGGTCTTCGGGTCCTGGGCGGTGAACAGGGCGCGCCGCACCCGGCCGCGGAAGCCCAGATGCTCCAGGATCTCCTGACCGATCAACTGCCCTTCGCGGTCGCAGTCGGTGGCCAGGATCACCTCCCCGCAGCCCTTGAGCGCCGCCGCGATGGCCTTCAGCTTGGCCGGCTTGTTGCCGTGGGTGTCGGGGCGGGTGGGGTAGAGCCCGTCGGGCTTCAACAGCACCGGCGCCCAGCGCTTCCACGCGGGGTCCACCTCCTCCGGCTCGGCCAGGCGCAGCAGGTGGCCCTCCGCCGGTAGGATGGTGCCGTGGCGGGTTCCGAGCGCGGCGCGCAGATCCTTGGCCTGGCTGCCTTTTTCGGTGATGATCAGGGTTGCCATGGTGTGCGTCTCAACGGTTGGGAACACCATACGGCACAAGCGTGAACGGAGCAAGAACGTTTGACGCAGCCCCCTCGGGTGCGGTAGAGCGGCGCCCGTTGCCCCCGCACGCAGCACGCCCCCGACCCGGGGCGAGGACCCTATGCCTCCCTTGTCCAAGTCCCTGTCCCCGTCGCTGTTCGAGGAGCCGGAGCAGCCGGCCGCCGCGGGCGTTCCCTACGCCCACGATGATCTGGCGCGTGTCTTCGACGCGCGGACGCTGCGGCGCGGCCGCACCCTGATCATGGCCGGTGCGGTGCGACTCGGCGAGACCGACGGGCGGATCACGGCGGGGGTCGAGGATCTGGGCCGCACCCTTGCCGTGGTGGCGATCCCGGTGACGCGCGGCCGCCGCGTCGCCTTCGAGCGCAAGTGCTCCTGCGGCCGCACCGCCTGCGCCCATATGGCGGCCACCCTGCTGCTGGCCCTCGACACCCTGCCGGCGTGGCGCCAGCCGACGTTGCTGGACCTGATGGGGACGGGGGAGGCGCCGCCGCCGCCCGCTCCCATTTCCGCTCCGCCTCCCGCCCCGGCCCCAACCACCGTCCCGGCCCCGCCGCCGACACCGAAGCGGGAGCCGGTCTACCGCGTGCGCTGGACGATGGAGCCGGGAGGCGACGACATCGCCCTGTTCGTGTCCGCCGGCCTGGTTGCCGAGGGGGAGGAGGGGGTGCCACCCCTGCCGGCCACCCCGCGTGACGTCCTGGAGCGCGCCGGCCGCGACCCGGCCGCCGACGCCGATGCCGACCGGGCGGTGGCCCGGCTGCTGGGCGGCGGCGGGGTGGTGCGGGCACCGGTTCCCCGGGGGCGGGGGGAAGCCATCGACCGTCTGCTGCGCCGTCTGCTGGAGACGGGGCGGCTGCACTGGCGCGGCGGCATCCCGCTGGCGGAGGGGCCGGTGCGGACGGTGCGGGCGTTCCGTGATCCCGGCTCGCGCAAACTGCGCGCCACCGGTCTGCCGAAGGACGGGGCGCTGATCCGCGGCGTCGCCACCTGGTGCGTCGACCCCGGCGCCGGTCGGCTGTGCCGCGTGGAGTTCCAGGTGGTGGAACCGCCCCGTCCGAAGGCCGCCGAGCCGCCGCCCCGGTTGCCTCCCCCCGCCCCGCGCCGGCCGGAACCGCCTGCGGCGGCATTGCGCGTGGCCGCGTCGGCCGAGCCGACCATCGTGGAGCGGGAACCGGCCATCGTGGTCCGGCTGGGCCGCGTGGTGTCGCCGGCGGAAGGGCTGGTGGAGGCGCTGCGCCTGACCTTCGACTATGGCGACCCCGGCGCTCCGGCCCCGGTGGAGGCGGACGACCAGCGCCAGTTCGCCCGCGTCGAGGCGGACGGCGAGGTGCTGTTCGTGCGCCGCGCCGCGTCGGTCGAGCGGGCGGCCCTGGACCGGCTGGCCGGGATGGGCTTCTCCCAGGGCCGCATCGACCCGCCGCGCGGTGCGCTGAACGCCCGCGGCACGCGCGTGCACTGGATGACCGGCCGTGACGCGGCGGAGCGCTGGCGCGACTTCCTCACGGTGCAGGTTCCGGCGCTGCGCGCCGACGGCTGGACCGTGGACGCCGAGGACGGCTTCGGCGCCCGCGTCGTCGAGGCCGGCGACGCCGTGGCGGTGGCGGTGCGGGACGCCGGTGACGGCTGGTTCGACCTGGACGTGGGCGTGGAGATCGACGGGGAGCGGCGGCCCCTGCTGCCTATCCTGGCGCTGCTGGTGGACCGCGGCGGCATGGATGCGGTGCGGGTGGTCGACGGGCGCGCCCATGTGGTGCTGGACGACGGCACCGTCCTGGCCCTGCCGGCGGAGCGGGTGGAGCGGCTGCTGAGCGTGCTGGAGGCGATGCTGGCCGCCGGCCGGCGGACCGAGGGCGCCCTGCGCCTGCCGCTGGCCGAGGCCGACGCCCTGGTGGACATCGACGACCTCGTCGCGCGGCGCCCCGACGAGACGCCGCAGATCGACGCCTATCTGCGCCGCATCCGCGACACCGGTACCCTGCCGCCGGTGGCGGTGCCCGACACGTTCCGCGCCACCCTGCGCGACTACCAGCGCGACGGCGTGGCGTGGTTGCAGAGCCTGCGGGCGGGCGGGGTGGCCGGCATCCTGGCCGACGACATGGGGCTGGGCAAGACGGCGCAGACCCTGGCCCACATCGCCGTCGAGCACGCGGCCGGCCGCCTGACCGACCCCTGCCTGATCGTCGTGCCCACCAGCCTGGTGCCCAACTGGGTGGACGAGGCGCGGCGCTTCACGCCGCACCTGCGCGTCCTGGTGCTGCACGGCACCGAACGCCACGGGCGGCGCGACGAGGTGGCCGGGGCGGACATCGTCGTCACCACCTACGGCGTCGTCGCCCGCGACTCCGACCTGATGAAGGCGCGCACCTGGCACCTGGTGGTCCTGGACGAGGCGCAGGCCATCAAGAATCCCGACAGCAAGGCGACTCGGGCGGTCTGCACGCTGCGCGCCCGCCACCGGCTGTGCCTGTCCGGCACCCCCGTGGAGAACAACCTGGGGGAGCTGTGGAGCCAGTTCGCGTTCCTGATGCCCGGCCTGCTGGGTGACCGCAAGGACTTCCGGACGCGCTTCCGCACGCCCATCGAGAAGCGCGGCGACGCCACCCGCGCCAAGCTGCTGCTGCGCCGCATCCGGCCATTCCTGCTGCGCCGCACCAAGGCGGAGGTGGCCAAGGAACTGCCGCCCAAGACCGAGATCGTGCTGCGCATCGACCTGGACCGCGCGCAGCGCGACCTCTACGAGACGATCCGCCTGTCGGTGCACGAGAAGGTGCGGGCGGCCATCGCCGCCAGCGGCCTGTCGCGCAGCGCCATCACCGTGATCGACGCGCTGCTGAAGCTGCGCCAGGTGTGCTGCGACCCGCGCCTGGTGAAGATCCCGGCAGCGCGCAGCGTGCATGAGAGCGCCAAGCTCGCCTCCGTCACCGCCATGCTGCGCGAGATGGTGCCGGAGGGTCGGCGCATCCTGGTGTTCTCCCAGTTCACGTCCATGCTCGACCTGATCAAGGGGGAGCTGGACAAGGCCCGCATCGCCTATGTGGAACTGACCGGCAAGACGGTGGACCGGGCGACGCCGGTGGCGCGATTCCAGGCCGGCGAGGTGCCGGTGTTCCTCATCAGCCTGAAGGCCGGAGGCCGCGGCCTGAACCTCACCGCCGCCGACACGGTGATCCACTACGACCCCTGGTGGAACCCCGCCGCCGAGGACCAGGCGACCGACCGCGCCTACCGGATCGGCCAGGACAAGCCGGTCTTCGTCTACAAGATGATCGCCGCCGACACGGTGGAGGAACGCATCCTCGACCTGCAGCGGCGCAAGGGCAACCTGTCGGCCGCCACCATCGAAGGCGCCGGCCTGGCCGGTGCCCTGGCCGGTGACGACATCGACTTCCTGTTCAAGGCCGGTGAGGACGAGTAGCCCGACGAAAAAACCCTCCCCCGCGTCAGCGGGGAAGGGTTGTGTGGGAGCCCGAAGCCGAAGCCCCGAAGCCGAAGCCGTCACATCCGCGGCGGGCTGCCGGCGTTGTCGCGGTTGGTGTTGTTGCCGCTTTGCAGGCTGAAGATCACCTGACCCAGGAGCTGCTCCAGGCCGGGCGTGCTCTGGGTGTACTGGATGCGGCCACCGGCGGCGATCATCTGGTCTTCGCCGCCCGGTTCCAGGGACAGGAACTTGCCGCCCAGCAGGCTCTCGCTGGCGATCACCGCGGCGGTGTCGGCCGGCAGCTTTATGTCGCGGTCGACCGTCATCCGCACCACCGCCTGATAGGTGTTGGGATCGAGGGTCAGGCCCGTCACCGTGCCGACCTTGACACCGCTGATTCGCACGTCGGCGCCGCTTTGCAGGCCGGTGATGCTGGAGAACGCCGCCGACACCTCGTAGCCGTCGATCCGGCGCAGGTCGGCGCTGGTGTAGGCGAAGACAAGGAAAAAGGCGGCAACGACCAGGACGACTCCGCCCAGGACGGTCTCGATAACGTTGCGGCGCATCAGCTACTCCTCACGAACCCCGGTTCACGACGGGGTCCAGGGCTCGTAATCGCCGGTGGCGCGGCTGCGCTCGCCGCCCTCCAACACGTGCCCCGGGGGGCGGTAGGCGTGCAGGGAACCGGAGGCGTTCGGCTCGTGCTCCTGCTGCCACGGCTTGTGATAGGGGCTGGTCTTCTCCGGCAGGGGAGTCTTCACGGTGTGGTGCAGCCACAGGTGCCACTCCGGCGGCACCTTGGATGCCTCCGGCTCACCGTTGTAGACGACCCAGCGCCGTTCCCGGCGGGCGCCGTTGGCCTTCTTGTCACGGTAGTACTTGTTGCCGAAGCGGTCGGTACCGACCAGCTCTCCCCGGCGCCAGGTGACGTAATTGATGTGGATGTTGGCCATCCACGAAATGAGGGAGACTTTTTCGCTCATCTTCGGCCGTCGTCGGAGTGTCCGGCCCGAAAGGGGGGCCTGTCGGAAGCGGGCGCACTATGACACCGCGGGTCGCGTCCGTCCACTGTCTCGGCACCGTTTTCCGGGCGCCGGGGCGGGCTCAGGCGAAGCGCCGCTCGGTCAGCAGCAGGCGCACCGCGAAGCCCAGGAACAGCACGCCGCACAGCCCGTCGAGCACGCCGCGCAGGCGGGCACTGGTCAGCGCCGCCCGGGCCGCCCCGGCGCTCGCCGCCGCGACGCCGAGCAGGAACAGGCAGCCGCCGACGGCGAGGATCAGGCCCAGAAGGAAGGTCTGTAGCGCCACCGCCCCGCGGTCCGGCGCCACGAACTGCGGCACGAAGGCGAGATAGAACAGGATGACCTTGGGGTTCAGCAGGTTGGTCAGCAGGGCCGTGGCAAAGATGGTGCGGGCCGGTGCGGGGGCCGCCGCCGGAACGGCCGCCGCGCCGGTACGCCGCGCCACCGCCAGCGACCACAGCGCCCGGCCGCCGATCCATGCGAGGTAAGCGGCGCCCACGTAGCGCAGCGTGTCGAACAGCGCCGGCGAGGCGGCGATCAGGGCGGACACCCCCGCCGCGGCGAGCAGCGCGTGCACCACGTTGCCCAGCGTGATCCCCGCGGTCGCCACGAATCCGGCCTGCCGCCCATTGGTGACGCTGCGCGACAGGACGAGCAGGGAATCGGGCCCCGGCGCCAGGATCAGCAGCACGACGGCCACGAGGTAGAGCTGGAGAAGATGCGGATCGAGCGGCATCGGCGGGAACCTTCAGGAGCATGCGGGCAGGGCAGCCTACAGCAGCCGGACCGCAGCCGTCCCATGCGGAGGCTGCAAGGGTGCCGTCAATCCGGCCAGCGGCGGTGCAGCCACAGCCATTCCTCCGGCCGCTCGCGGATCCACGCCTCCAGCAGGGCGTTCAGGCGCACCATGGCGTCGCGGACGTCGGCGGTGCGGTTGCCGGTGGCCGGCAGGTCCAGCGGTGGCAGCACGGTGATGCGGAAGTGCGCACCGCCGAGACGCTCGGTGCGCGTCGGCAGCAGGGGGAGTCCCAGGCGCAGGGCAAGCTGCGCTGCCGCCGGGGCGGTCATGGCGTCGCGGCCGAAGAAGGGGATGGGGATGCCGTCGTTCATCTTCTGGTCGATCAGCAGCCCGGCGTGGCCGCCCTTTGTCAGGTGGCGGATCAGCGTGCGGGCACCCTCCGCGCCCTTGGGTATCTGGGTGGCGGTGGCGGCACCGCGCAGACGGGTCAGCAGCCGGTCGACGTAGGGGTTGTTGGGCGCCCGGTACACCAGTGCGAGGTGCAGCCCCAGGGCGTGCGAGGCGACCGGCTGGATCTCCCAGTTGGCCAGGTGGCCGGAGACCAGCAGACCGGCCTTGCCGTCGTCGCGCAGGTCCGCGATGCGCTCGGCCCCCACCACCTCGGTGCGCCCGCCGGGACCGACCGTGCCGAGCGTGCGCAGGTGCGGGTATTCCGCCATGGTGCGGCCCAGGTTGTCCCACATGCCGCGGATGATCCGGTCGATGTCGCCGGGCGCCTTGTCGGGAAAGGCGCGGGTCAGGTTGCGCCGCGCCCGCGCCGTGCCCGGCAGCAGCGGACCGACGGTGCGGCCGATCCAGCCGCCGAGCGCCGACGCGGCGTCCACCGGCAGCACCCGGAACAGGCCGACGAAGGCATAGGCCAGCGCGGCCTCCAGCGGGTGGGACACCTGCGCCGTAAGCCAGCGGCGCACGGGGCTGCGGGGGCGCGCCATCACACGGACTCCGGGACCGGCGGGGCGACCCGGTCGAGCAGGCGGTCCAGCGCCGCCGGGTCCCGCCATGCCACGGTGACCGGCAGCACCCGCACCATGGCGCGCGCCGCCTCGGGCAGGCGGGCCGCGTCCTTGGCGGTGGTGACCGGCGTGGCTCCCAGCGCCGCGGCGCGCTCCGCCAGGCGCATCACCTCGTTGGGGGTGAAGGGGTGATGGTCGGGGAAGGGCACCGCCTCGACCACGAGGGCGCCGAGGTCGCGCAGGGTGGCGAAGAACTTCTCCGGACGGCCGATGCCGGCGAAGGCCAGGACCGGGCGCTCCCGCAGGGCCGCAGCCTCCGCCGTCGGCTCCAGCCGGGCGTGCAGGACGGGGAGGGGGGCGGCGAGTGCGGCGATTCCGGCCCGGTCCTCCCCCATCACCACCACCGCGTCGGCACGGGCCAGGCCCTCCGCCACCGGTTCCCGCAGGGGGCCGGCGGGGACGAGGCGGCCGTTGCCGAATCCCACGGCGCCGTCCACCACCACCAGCGACAGGTCCTTGTGCAGGTGCGGGTTCTGGAAACCGTCGTCCAGGATCAGCAGGCCGGCGCCGGCCGCCGCCGCCGCTTGGGCCCCGGCTGCGCGGTCGCGCGCCACCCAGGTGGGGGCGTGCGCCGCCAGCAGCAGCGCCTCGTCACCCACCGCCGCGGTGTCGTGGCGGGCGAGGTCCACGGCCAGCGGCCCGCGTTCCGCCCCGCCGTGGCCGCGCGTCAGGAACCCCACCGCCCGCCCGCGGTCCTTCAGGGCCGCTGCGACGGCGATGGCGACGGGGGTCTTGCCGGCGCCGCCGGCTACCAGATTGCCGATGCAGATCACGGGAACCGGCGCCCGCCGGGGCGTGGTGCACGCCCGGCGCAGCCGTCCGGCAAGGCCGTAGAGGGCTCCCAGGGGGCTGAGCAGCCGTGCCGCCGGCCCGTCCGGCCGGTACCAGAAGCCCGGCGTCTTCACGGCGCACCGGTGCGGGCCGCGACCAGCGGGGCGAGGAGCGGCGTCAGGGCGGCCATGGCGCGGTCGACGATGCGGGCGTTCTCGGTGGTGACGCGGGTGGCGCCGGCGACCACCGCGGCGCGGGCGGTGCCGTCGGTCAGCAGCCGGCCGACGGCGGCGGGGAGATCCTCCGCCCCGGCCAGCGGCACGGCGCCCCCGGCCGCTTCCAGGCTGCGGGTGATCTCCGCGAAGTTCCACATGTGCGGGCCGTACAGCACGGCGCAGCCGAGCTGCGCCGGCTCCACCGGGTTCTGGCCGCCGTGTGGCACGAAGGAACCGCCCATGCACACCACCGGTGCCACCCGGTAGAGCACCCCCAGCTCGCCCAGCGTGTCGGCCACGTACACGGCGTCCGTCGGGGCGGGCAGGGCGCCGGTGGAGCGGCGCGCGCTCATCAGGCCGCGGGACGCCAGCATGCCGGCTATGGCCGAACCGCGGTGGGGGTGGCGCGGCGCCACCACCGTCAGCAGGCCGGGCAACCGATCGGCGAGGGCGGCGTGGGCGGCGGCGGCCAGTTCATCCTCGCCGGGGTGGGTGCTGGACATCAGCCACAGCGGCCGTCCCGCGACCGCATCGCGCAGCGCCGCCAGGGCCGCCGCATCGGCGGCCGGCGCGGCCGCGGAGAACTTCAGGTTGCCGACGCAACGCACCTCGGCACCCCCCAGCGCCCGCAGCCGCTCGGCATCGGTGTCCGTCTGGGCCAGGGTCAGCCGGAATGTGGACAGCAGGGACGCGGCGAATCCCGGCAGCCGCCGCCAGCGGGCGAAGGAGCGAGCCGACAGACGCGCGTTGACCAGGGCGGCGGGGATGCCGCGGCGGCGGATGGCGGTCAGCAGGTTGGGCCAGATCTCCGATTCCACCCACAGCGCCAGGTCCGGGCGCCAGTGGTCGAGGAAGCGGTCCACCGCGTCGGGAAGGTCCACCGGCACATACTGGTGCAGGGCTCCCGGCGGCAGGCGCCGCGCCATCAGGTTGGCCGACGAGACCGTCCCCGTGGTCATCAGCACGGTGAGGCCGGGTGCCGTGTCCAGCAGCCGCTCGATCAGCACAAGGACGGAGTTGGCCTCGCCCACGCTGGCGGCGTGCACCCACACCAGCGGTCCGGCGGGCCGCTCCCGCCCGGGCCGTCCCAGCCGTTCCCCCTGGCGTTCGGGATCTTCCTTGCCGGCGGCCCGGCGCCGGTCGAGGTACAGACGGACCGCCGGCCCGGCGATCGTCGTCAGGCCGCGGTACAGAACGTGGAGCATGGACTTACAGAGCATCCGAACTGGGGCGCGCCCCGCCGGCATCCCCCGGCGGCGCGGCGGACCTTAGCACGCCGACCGGCGGATCAGAAACAGGACGTTCCGACGCCTTCGGTCAGGTGAACGGCCTGAGGTTGGCGAGGAACTGTTCGGCCGATTTGCGCCAGGAGAAGCTGAGGGCGTATTCCCGGCAGCGGTCGCGGGGGATGGAGAGCGCGCTTTCGATGGCGTGCCGCAGGTCCTCGTTCAGACAGCCCACGGGGGTGCCGTTCAGCACGTCGAGCGGACCGGGGACGGGGTAGGCGGCAACCGGCACGCCGGACGCCAGCGCCTCCAGCAGCACCAGGCCGAAGGTGTCGGTGCGCGAGGGGAAAACAAAGACGTCGGCGGCGGCATAATGGTGGGCCAGCGCCTCACCGTGCTGGGCGCCGCACCACACGGCCTCGGGATACTTCGCCTGCAGCTCGGCCCGCGCCGGCCCGTCGCCGACCACCACCTTGGTGCCCGGCAGGTCGCGGATCTTCAGGAAATCCTCGAGATTCTTCTCCACCGCCACACGGCCGACGTACATCAGGATCGGGCGCGGCAGATCCTGCAGCAGCGGGGGCAGGGTGCGGCCTTCGGGGCGGAACAGATCGGTGTCGACGCCGCGGGTCCAGCGGCGGATGTTGGTGAAGCCGCGGGCCCGCAGGTCCTGCTCGATGGACGGGGTGGCCACCATCACCGCCGCCGCCGGCTTGTGGAAACGCCGGACCACGGCGTAGCTGAGGGCGAGCGGAATCGGCATACGGTCGCGCACGTATTCCGGAAAGCGCGTGTGATAGGCTGTGGTGAAGGGGATGTCGCGCTTCAGGCAGTAGCGGCGCGCCGCGTGGCCCAGCGGCCCTTCGGTGGCCACGTGGATGCAGTCCGGCCGCAGGGCGTCGATCATCGACGACAGCCGCCGGCCGGCGCCCAGCGCCAGGCGGATCTCCGGATAGGTGGGCATGGGAATGGTGCGGAAGCGGTCGGGGCCGATGACCTCGACCACGTGGCCCATCCTCTCCAGCTCGGCGCGCACGGTCGCGATGGTCCGCACCACGCCGTTCACCTGGGGGTGCCAGGCGTCGGTGATGATGAGGATGTTCACGCGGCCGCCTTGACCCTGATCGACTCCCGGAGCCGCAAGACTTCCGCCCAGTTGATGATTTCCAGCTCGCCGGTTTCGTGCTCTACCAAGGCGGTGCAGGATTCGACCCAGTCGCCGTCGTTGCAATAGAGTACGCCTTCCATGTCCCGCATCTCTGCGTTGTGAATGTGTCCGCAGATGATGCCGTCAACGTCGCGCCGCCGCGCTTCCTCGGCCAGTGCCTCTTCGTACTTCCCGATGTACTCGACCGCGCTCTTGGCCTTGTGCTTGAGATAGGCGGATACGGACCAGTACGTAAAGCCCATTTTTCGGCGCAGCCAGTTGAACGCCGTGTTCACATTCAACAGGAACACATAGGCATGGTCGCCGATCAGCGCGAGCCACTTGGCGTATTTGACCACGGCGTCGAACTGGTCGCCGTGGGTAACGAGGAAGCGGCGGCCGTCGGCCCCGGTGTGGATCACCTCCTCCACCACATGGACGCCGCCGAACTGCAGGCCGACATATTCGCGGGCCGCCTCGTCGTGGTTGCCGGGGACGTAGTAGACCTTGGCGCCCTTGCGGGCCCGCCGAAGGATCTTCTGGACCACGTCGTTGTGCGCCTGCGGCCAGTACCAGCTCTTGCGCAGCCGCCACCCGTCGACGATGTCGCCGACGAGGTAGAGGTATTCCGACTCGTTGTGCTTCAGGAAATCCAGAAGCATGTCGGCCTTGCATCCCCGCGTTCCCAGGTGGACGTCGGAGATCCAGATGCTGCGGTATCGTTTCACGCCGGAGGTCCCGTCCATACCCGCACTCCGTCCCTGGTGCGACAAGGGATTGTCAATCGAAGCTCCCTATACCGCTAACTGTGGTCCTTGACAATACTCCTGTCATCGACGACTTAACCTGCGAAGGTTCTTGGGAGACTGGTGTGGCACTGTCAAAATTATTTGTTTTGTTTGTCATCGCCCTGTAACAAATACCGCAACGTTTCGCCGCTGAGGATCTCGCGCGTGAAGGCATTCCTTACCGACCCGGCCGCCGGGCCGTCCGTGTCCGGGGCGCCGGCCGTTCTGCCGCGCCGTCGCTTTCTGGTGATTCACAATCCCGTGGCCGGTGCCCGGCGGGGCCGTTACCTGCGCACCACGCTGGACGTGCTGGCCCAGCGCTATGGCGCCTCGGTGACGGTGCAGGCCACCACGGGCCGCGGCGACGCCGAATCGCTGGCGCGCAGCCTCATTCCCGGCGCCTACGACGCGGTCGCGGTGGCCGGCGGCGACGGCACCATCAACGAGGCGGTCAACGGCCTGGCCGCCCGCAGCCCGGAGGAGGCGGTAATCCCGCTGGGCGTGGTGCCGCTGGGTACCGCCAACGTGCTGGCCCACGAGCTGGGCCTGCCCCTGGATCCCGCCGGAACCGCCGGGGTGCTGGCCATGGGGGCGGAGCGGCTGATCCACCCCGGCGTCGCCAACGGCCGCTGCTTCGTCATGATGGCCGGGGCCGGGCTGGACGCGCAGGTGGTGGAGCGCGTCGATCCCGGCATCAAGCGCCTGATCGGCAAGGGCGCCTACGTGCTGGAGACGGTGCGCCAACTGGTGTCGGCCCGCGGCCGGCGGTTCCGGGTCTCCGTGGACGGCCGATCGCGGGATGTGGCGTCGGTCATCGTCGCCAACGGCCATTTCTACGGCGGCACCTTCGTCTGCGCCCCCGACGCGTGCCTGACCGACCCGCGGCTGCACGTCTGCCTGTTCCCCGGCATGGGGCGATGGAACGCCGTGCGCTACGTGTGGGGCGTCACGGCCGGCCGGCTCAAACACTTCCGCGACTACAGCATCGTCCCGGCCGAGCGGGTGATCATCGAGGGGGAGCCGGGCGAGGCGATCCAGGGCGACGGCGACGTCATCGCCCGCGTGCCCGCGGAGATCGCCGTGTCGCCCCGGACGCTGCCGGTGCTGGCGGGCTGAGCGGCCCGCCCTACGCCCTCTTGGTCTTGCGCTGCGTTTGCAGATAGGGCGCCAGATAGCGGCCGGTGTAGCTGCGCTCCACCCGCGCCACGTCCTCGGGCGTGCCCTGCGCGACGATCTCGCCGCCGCCGGTGCCGCCCTCGGGACCGAGGTCGAGAATCCAGTCGGCGGTCTTGATGACCTCCAGATTGTGCTCGATCACCAGCACCGTGTTGCCCTGGTCCACCAGGGCGTGGAGAACCTCCAGCAGCTTTTCCACGTCGGCGAAGTGCAGGCCGGTGGTCGGCTCGTCGAGGATGTAGAGGGTGCGACCGGTCGCGCGCCGGCTCAGCTCCTTCGACAGCTTGACGCGCTGCGCCTCGCCGCCCGACAGGGTGGTGGCCGGCTGGCCCACGTGGATGTAGCCGAGGCCGACCCGTTCCAGCGTCTCCAGCTTGTCGCGGATGGAGGGCACGGCCCGGAAGAACTCTTTGCCCTCCTCGACGGTCATGTCGAGGACGTCGGCGATGGTCTTGTCGCGGTAGAGGACCTCCAGCGTCTCGCGGTTGTAACGCTTGCCGTGGCAGACGTCGCAGGTGACGTAGACGTCGGGCAGGAAGTGCATCTCGATCTTGATGACGCCGTCGCCCTGGCACGCCTCGCAGCGCCCGCCCTTGACGTTGAACGAGAAGCGGCCGGGGCCGTAGCCGCGCGCCTTCGATTCCGGCAGGCCGGCGAACCAGTCGCGGATCGGCGTGAAGGCGCCGGTGTAGGTGGCGGGGTTGGAACGGGGCGTGCGGCCGATGGGGGACTGGTCGATGTCGATGACCTTGTCCAGATGCTCCAGCCCGCGCAGATCGTCGTGCTCGGCCGGGTGTTCGCGCGCGCCCATCAGCTTACGCGCCACCGCCTTGTAGAGGGTTTCCACCACCAGCGTCGACTTGCCACCGCCGGACACGCCGGTGACGCAGGTGAAGGTGCCCAGCGGGATGCGCGCCGTGACGTCCTTCAGGTTGTTGGCGCGCGCGCCCGTCACCTCCAGGAACTGCCCCGGATGACCGGGGCGGCGCACCGCCGGCACGGCGATGGCGCGGGTGCCGTTGAGGTACTGGGCGGTCAGGCTGGCGGGGTTCTGCTGCACCTCGGCCGGGGTGCCGCGGGCCACCACGGTGCCGCCGTGGGCCCCCGCCCCCGGCCCCATGTCGACGAGGTAGTCGGCCGAGCGGATGGCGTCCTCGTCGTGCTCCACCACCAGCACGGTGTTGCCGATGTCGCGCAGGCGCTTCAGCGTTGCCAGAAGGCGGTCGTTGTCGCGCTGATGCAGGCCGATGGACGGTTCGTCCAGCACGTAGAGCACACCGGTGAGGCCCGAGCCGATCTGCGAGGCCAGGCGGATGCGCTGGCTCTCGCCTCCCGACAGCGAGCCGGAGCCGCGGGCGAGCGTCAGGTATTCGAGTCCGACGGCGTTGAGGAAGCCCAGGCGCTCGTTGATCTCCTTCAGGATGCGGTGGGCGATCTCGCGGTCCTTGGGGCGCAGATGGTCGTTCAGGCCGGCGAACCAGGCGCCGGCTCCGGCGATCGACATCTCCGCCGCCTCGGAAATGTGCAGCCCGTGCACCTTCACCGCCAGCGCCTCGGGCTTCAGGCGCGCGCCCTTGCAGGTTTCGCAGGGCTGGGAGGACTGATACTTCGACATCTCCTCCCGGCTCCAGGCGCTGTCGGTCTCGCGGAAGCGGCGCTCCAGGTTGTTGACGATGCCCTCGAACGCCTTGTTCGTCTGGTAGCTGCGCAGCCCGTCGTCATAGGTCATGGTGATCGGCGCGCCGTCGGAGCCGAACAGGATGGTGCGCCGCACCGCCTCCGGCAGGTCGGACCACGGCGTCGTCATCGCCACGCCGAAGTGCCGGCAGATACTCTCCAGCGTCTGGTCGTAGTACTTGGACGAGGAGCCGGCCCACGGCGCCACCGCTCCCTTGGCCAGGGACAGCCGCTCGTCCGGGACCACCAGCAGCGGGTCGAAGTAGATCTTGGAGCCCAGCCCGTCGCAGGCGGGGCAGGCGCCGAACGGGTTGTTGAAGGAGAACAGCCGCGGCTCGATCTCGGGGATGGTGAAGCCGGAGACGGGGCAGGCGAACTTCTGCGAGAACACCGTCTGCTCGCCCGAATCGGCGTTCTCCACGAACACGATCCCGTCGGCCAGGGCCAGCGCCGTCTCCAGCGAATCGGCCAGGCGGTTGCCCAGCCCCTCGCGCACCACCAGGCGGTCGACCACCACCTCGATGTCGTGCTTCAGCTTCTTGTTGAGGGCCGGCACCTCGTCGATCTCGTGCATGGTGCCGTCGATTCGCACGCGCTGGAAGCCGCGCTTGCGCAGGTCCTGGATCTCCTTGCGGTACTCGCCCTTGCGGCCGCGCACGAAGGGGGCCAGCAGCAGCAGGCGCGTGCCCTCCGGCATCTCCAGGATGCGATCGACCATCTGGCTGACGGTCTGGCTCTCGATGGGCAGGCCGGTGGCGGGGGAATAGGGGATGCCGACCCGCGCCCACAGCAGGCGCATGTAGTCGTAGATCTCGGTCACCGTGCCAACGGTCGAACGCGGGTTCTTCGATGTGGTCTTCTGTTCAATCGAAATGGCCGGCGACAGCCCTTCGATCGATTCTACGTCCGGCTTCTGCATCAGTTCCAGGAACTGGCGGGCGTAGGCCGACAGGCTCTCCACGTAGCGGCGCTGCCCCTCGGCGTAGATGGTGTCGAAGGCGAGCGAGGACTTGCCCGAACCGCTCAGGCCCGTGATCACGATCAGCCGGTCGCGCGGCAGATCGACGTCAACGTTCTTGAGGTTGTGCTCGCGCGCACCGCGGACGCTGATGAACTTGTTCATGGAGTGTTCTTAGCCCAAGATCGAGCCGAAGGGAAGACCGGAGCAACTCGCCCGGCCATGGGCCGGGCCGCAAGGATATGGACGGGACCGCCCCTGATTGCCACCGGCGCGGGGGAGCCCTGCGGCGGGCGCAGATTACCGCTTGGCGGCGGGCCGGGATCTGCTATAGTCGTTCTCTTAATGTTCTTGTCCGGCGGAGCATCCCGGACCGGTGCCGGTTGTCGGGTTGACCGGTCGGGTTGACCCGCTGGCGCGGCCATGCTTCGTTGCGGCGACGGGTGAGCGAACGGGCCGGCGAGGGCGCCGGGACACTCGCAGGAGGAGTTGTTTTGCCATGAACGTGTGGACCTTTACCGGGCGGCTCGGCGCGGATGCGGAACTGCGCACCGTCCAGAGCGGTGAGAAGGTGCTGGGCTTCCGCGTCGCCAACGACGTGGGCTTCGGCGAGCGCAAGACCACCCAGTGGGTCGACTGCTCCATCTGGGGCCGCCGCGCCGAGGCGCTGTCGCCGCACCTGACCAAGGGCAAGTCCGTGGTGGTGTCCGGCGAGGTCACGATCCGCGAGTACGAGAAGCGCGACGGCACCCGCGGCGCCGGCCTGTCGGTCCGCGTCGCCGAGATCGACTTCACCGGCGGCGGCCGCGACGAGGGCGGCCACGGCGGTGGCGGCGGCTACGAGTCGCAGGGGGGCGGCGGTGGCTACGGCGGCGGTGGCGGTGGCCGCGGCGGCTATGGCGGTGGTGGCGGTGGCCAGGGCGGCGGTGGCGGCCGTCCGCCGGCGCACAACGACCTGGACGACGAGATCCCGTTCTAAGGGCGGACGAACCCGGACCGATGGTCAAACGGTTTTGAGCACAAGGCAGATCTTTGTCATTTGCCTTGTGCTTGCATATCCGCTCGCCGGGAAGTCCGGCGTGCCACGGGCGGACTCCGGAAGAATTGAATCGGTCAAATTGCGCATATCAGCTTGGCGGCAGGGATGGCGATCGACCCGAGTGATCGGACGCTGCGGCGGCGCGCAAAGGAACTGTTTGAGGCGGCCGACGCGGAAGTCGACGACGATTCGCGCGGGCTGTTGCTGTTTTATGCGATAGAGTGCGGGCTGAAGGCCCTCTATATGGATCTTCACAAGTTGGCCAGGGCATCGGCGGCAAATGCACAGGCCGTTCCGGCAAGGTCCTTTGGGCATCGTATCGACGACCTGATAGCAGCCCTGAGAATTCCGATGCACCGGATACCGAGCCGTCCGCCGCACCTGCAACTGCGCGGCGGCGGGTCTGTTCACGTTTCGGACCTGCACGAGGCGTGGCGCTACGGAGAAAAGATCGTCGTTCATGCGGACGCGGTCGCATGGCTCCGTCAGGTCGCGTCGTTCGTGAGAGAGGAACTGAGATGACCATTCACGATTCCTTGATCGACGCTCTGCCGGAAAGTGTGAGCCCGATCACGTGGGTGGATATCGCGCGGCGCCTTTCGATCATTGAACCGGCAACCGCCGATTGGCTCGACCGGCCGGCCGGTCTGTCGGGGGCGCGGATCGACTGGCGCGGTGCCCTGTTCATCGTCCGGAACCTCGAACGCGACCGCGAAGCGGTCATGACATGGCTGGAACGCCTGTTACCGCACCGCATTGATGCCGGCGAACCGCCGGCGATCATGTTGGACGGCCCCGCCCACAGCGCGCGATTGGTGATCGAGTTCGAAGTCGACGATGGTCCCGATCGATGGCCGCGTGTCAATCTCGGCGCCGTCGAAAGCACCCTGGATTTCGCTGAGCGGCCCGAACCGCCGGCGACGAATCGGCCGGTGCCGGTCCTCGTCTGTCACAGCATCAAGGGCGGCACGGGGCGCACCATGACCGCGGTGGCGACCGCGATGGCATGGACGGCGCGGGCGAGACGCCCGATACTGCTGGTCGATGCCGACCTTGAGGCGCCGGGCATCAGTTACATGTATCGAAATCATCGAAGAGAGATCGAGGTTTCTCTCGAGGATGTGGTGGCCGTTGCTCATGCCGACTCTCCGGAGACACGGGGCGATACGGTTGCCTGGGCCGCCGGAAAGCTGGCTGGTCAACAGATCGGCGATCTGAAGATCTTGCCTCTTCGCCGGGATCTCGACGAGCTTGCAAGCTCTTCCATTCGTGCCGAACATCTGGCGTCGCCGCAGCATCCGCACGCTTTTGTCGATCTGCTGTCATCGATTGCCGATCGATGCGGATGCGCCGGTGTCGTCGTGGACGCCAGGGCAGGGCTTGTGCCGCTGGCGGCGCAATTGATCCTCGATCCCGACGTGTTCCGGATCTTCGTGACCACGCTTTCCGGCCAGTCGCTGGAAGCAACGGCGGCGCTTGTTCGCTTCGTCGCTCGCGAACTCCGCCGGCAGAAGACACGGCTGTCTCCACCGCTGCTTGTGGTCAATCGCGTCCCCACCGTGATGCGCGAGGTCGGCCAGGACGAAACGTATCTGGCGCCTGTTCTGGACAAGATCACCGAATCCATACTCCTCGGCCATCGCGAGGAAGTGGGGGCGGATCAGCCTGTGCTGGAAGACGAAATCGAGATCAAGCCGATCTATCTGGCCCGGATTCCCGAGATCGCGGATCTTCAGATTACCTCCGCGCGCTGGGATGGCTACGCCGATCAAATTGACGCCGCGGGCTTTTTGAGACGGATCAAGGAGTCCGTGGAGCCCTGGATGCACAACGAGATGTTCCGTGCGTCGGACGCATCCACCCTGACGTCGCCGGATATGGACCTGCGGGACCGGAGCTTGTCGGAACGCCGCGCCCGTCTGCACGAGTTTGCGGGCAAGCACGTCGCTGCCGAGACGGCCGATCAACCGATAGCGCGGCCTTTGTTCACCGGGGCCATGCGTGCCATGGCCACGGCGTCCCCGGCCCGGGTTCCCATCATCGTGATGGAGGGCGCAAAAGGGGCGGGCAAGACATTGACCGCGCGCTTCGTCGTCAAGCAATCCAACTGGCGCTCGGTGGTGGAATCGATCCAGGGTGCCGCTGCGGGCGTCGATGCTCTCGTGCTGCCGGTCCTCGGATCGGTTCAGGCCAGCGAGATGTTCCTGTCGGAGATCGACCGGCAACGGGGGACCGTCGCCGGGAGCTTCCGCTTGCCACCGCCGCCGGGGGTTGGCCGGACCCGTGAACTGCTCAGGGATTTCGTGCAGCGCGGTGTGCCGGACTCCGATTGGACCCGTATCTGGCTTGACGTCATCGCCTGGAGCGCCGGCTACGACGTGGGGGCCGAGGGAGCGGGGGGCCGGTTTCTGGACGTCCTGCGCGCGTCGGACCGCCGTTTGGTTGCGCTCGTGGAAGGTGTTGAAGAGTTGTACGAGGTGGCGGCCTCTCCCGCCCTGCTTCCCATGCTGAGATCCCTGCTGATCGACCTTCCGATCCGGCTGCGGGGGGAACCCGGCCGTCCGATGGGTCTGATCGCGTTGGTCCGCCGCGACACCGTCGAGGCCGGCGTCGTCCAGAACCGGGAACAGTTTCGCGCATCCTACGCCGATTTCGCCCTGACCTGGACGGAAGGCGACGTGCTGGAACTGGCCGCTTGGCTGGCGACCAAAGCCGGCGCCCTGGATGTCTGGACACCCGACTTCCGCACATGGCCGGACGCGAAGAAGGAGGAGGCGCTTGAACCGTTGTGGGGTCGAAAGCTGGGGCGAACCGAACGGCCGGGTGAGCGCATCAAAGAGGCCTATACGGCAAGCTGGGTGATCGCCGTCCTCTCCGATCTGCAGGGGCGGTTCGTTGCACGGGATCTGGTCCGCTTCCTCCATTATGCCGCGGGCAGCACGGCGCCGGCCGATGTCGGGCTCTATGGAAGCCGGCTTCTCGTTCCGGCCGCCCTGAAAGCAGCGGTACGGCCAACGAGCGAGAAAAAGGTGTCGGAAACCGAAGAAGAGATTCTTGAGCTTCGCCCCGTGTTCGCGAAGTTCAAGGCGCAGCCCGAGAGCGTGGTCGCGCCGATCGAAGAGTCGGGGCTTGCGACGCTTGGGTTGAATGACGGAGATATCGCCGTGTTGCGTCGTCACGGCATCATCTTTGGCGACGCTGCGCCCTTTGAAGTGCCGGAACTGTTTCGCATGGGCCTCCGGCTCCGGCACGCCGGTGCCCGCCACAGCGTGCTGAACCTGCGGCGCCGTGCCCGGCAGCGCCTCGGCACCGGACTGTAGCGGAGCGACCGGGCCGGCGCAGTCAGGCCGGCCGGTCCTCACCGGGACCGGCTCCCGGCGCCTCCAGCGCCTCCCGCACCCGGCGCAGCGGCGTGTCCCAGTCGCCGGGGACGGGCTGGCGGAACAGGCGGGTGTTGGCGTACCACGGGCTGTCGTCGCGGTCGCGGAACCAGCGCCAGTCGGGGGCGTGGGGCAGCAGAGCCCACGCCGGGCGGCCCAGCGCGCCGGCCAGATGGATGGTGATGTTGGCGGTGGACACCACCAGATCCAGCGAGGCGATCAGGGCGGCCAGCCCGTCCAGGTCGCTCCAGGGATCGATATCGGGCTCCGCCACGATGTCGATGCCGGACGCGGCCAGGGCGGCAATGGGGCCGGACCAGTCGCCGTACTGCAGGCTGACCAGCCGCACCCCCGGCAGGGCCAGCGCCCGGGTCAGCCGATCCAGCGGCAGGTTGCGATCGCGGCCATATTTGGGGTTCGTGGTGTTCCAGGCGATGCCGACATGGAGCCGACCGGGGTCCCGCCGGGCTCGCAGGGTGGCGGTGCGGGCAGGATCGGCGACCAGCGCCGGGCGCAGTCGCCGGAAGGCGGCGGAGTCCGGCAACAGCCGGCGCGGCAGGCTGCCCGCCGGAACCTGCGCCGCGATGTCCGGGGCCAGCAGCCGCGGGTCGGGCGGGTGGACGCGCGCCGCGACCGTCACGCCGGGGAAGGAGCGGGCGAACAGCGGCACCAACCGGGGATCGCACTCCAGCGCGCACCGGATGCCCCTGTCGTCCAGCAGTGGCAGCAGCGTCGCGAACTGCACCTCGTCGCCCACCCCCTGCTCGGACCACACCAGCAGCCGTCGCCCCTCCGGCAGCGGCCCGCCGCTCCAGAACGGCTGCGGGAAGCGCCAGCGGGCGGCGGCCATCCGCGGGTCGGCGTCCCACCGCGCCTCCCAGGCCGCCCACCCCTCGGCCAGGCGGCCGGCGGTCAGCAGGGCCAGCGCCCGGGTCACCCGGGCATCGGCCAGGGCGGGGGCGAGGGTCAGCGCCGCCTGCGCCGCCGTCACCGCGCCGTCGGGGTCGCCGCTGCGCAGGCGGGCATCGGCCAGGTTGTTGAGCACCGCGGCTTCGTCCGGGGCAAGGACGGCAGCACGGGTCTGCACCGCAACCGCCGCTGCGAAGCGGCCGGTGCCCTTCAGCACGTTGCCCAGATTGTTCATCGCCTCCGCCGACGCGGGGGAAAGGGCGAGGGCGCGGCGGAACGCCGCTTCCGCGGCGTCCAGGCGACCGCTGTCCTTGGCGGCACAGCCCGCGAGGTTCCAGCCGTCCGCATCCGCCGGGGTTAGCCGGCGCGCCGCCGCCAGCGCGCGGCCGGCGGCGGCGGGATCGCCGGCCCCGTAAAGCATCCGCCCCAGGGCGAGAGCGGCGCCGGCCTCGTCGGGGGTGAGGCACAGCGCGGCGCGCAGCGCGCCGGCGGCGTCGCCGGGGCGTCCGGCGGCGGCCAATGCCTCGGCAAGGGTCAGCCGCACCTGCGCCGCTGTGGGCAGGACGGCGGCGGCGTGCCGCAGGGCCGCGACGGCGCGCTCCGCGTCGCCGGCGCGCAGGCGGCGGACGGCGTAGTTGTTGAGGACGGCGGCGGCGGCGGCCGGCTCCAGGTCCGCCGCGGCGGTGAACTGTTCCAGGGCGCCGTCATGGCGACCGAGGGATTCCAGCACATCGGCCAGCGCCGCGCGGCGGTCCGGCGACGCCGGGTGCAGATCCAGGGAGCGGGCCAGGTGCACGGCCGCGTCGGCGGGCCGGCCCAGCGCCCGCAGCACGCTGGCGAGGTTGGCGTGATAGTCGGGGTGGGAATCGTTGGCGGCAACCGCCCGGCCCAGCAGGTTACACGCCTCCTCCAGCCGGCCCCGCTGGGCGGCCAGCAGGCCCCGCAGGTGCAGGGCGTCGGACAGGTCCGGTGCGACCTCCAGGACACGGGCATAGAGATCATCGGCCTCCTCCAGCCGGCCGGACTGGTGGAGATCGAAGGCCCGGAGAAGTGCGTCACCAACCGTCGTCATGGATCCGTCCCGCCGCTGCGCGTCCGGGGACGCTAGGGCGCGACGGCGTCGTGCGCAATGGCCGCTGCGCCCGCGCCCGCCCGTCCCGCCCACCCTCACCCGAAGAGGACGGGGCGGGCGGGCGGACCGGCACGGCGCCGTGCTCAGGCGCGGGTCGGCTGCGGTTCGCCCGGCATCGGGTCCGTCGCCGGCGGCGGGACCTCGGGCGGGACCTCGGGGTTGGGCGGCACGCGGGGTTCCGGCGCCGGAGGCGGCGTCCCCGGTTCCGGCGTGGTGGGCCCCGGCGGGGGCGGCACCTCGCCGGGCCCGGAGGTCATCGGGTCCGTCACTGCGCTTCCTCTTCGATCGCCTGGCCGCCGGCCTGCATATCCTCGCCGAAGCCTTCCATGGTGTTGCACGCGCCGAGCAGCGCGGTGGCGGACAGCAGGGCGCCGATCAGAACCGCCGGACGGAGCATTTCCCAAACGCTGCGAGACATGGAGATGAACTCCTCATCATGGGGAAGAATGCCGTGTCAACGCTTGCCGCGATGGCGGTGTTCCGCACCCGCTGCACGGGAAGGTGGTACTCCGTCGGAACAGATGCGGGGGTGGCATGCGCCGGCCGGTAGCTGCGACGGCTTGACGCAGCGGCCCGCGGCGTAAAGATGGGCGGCTTTTCAATGGGTACAACTCGATGACCGCCGACGTCCACGCCACCACCCCCGCCGACCGGCCCGCCGTTCCGCCCGATGCTCCGTCCGGGCTGCGCACGCACGTGGTGGAGACGGTGCGCCTGGCCGCGCCGGTGATCGTGTCGCGGGCCGGGCTGATGGTCATGCTGGCGGTGGACACCGCCATCGTCGGGCGCTACGGCGCGCAGGAGCTGGCCTATTTCGGGCTGGCCCACCTGCCGGCCAGCATGATGATCCAGTGCGGCGTCGGGCTGCTGCTGGGCACCATCGCCATGACCGCCCATGCGGTTGGGGCCGGCAACCCGCGCGAATGCGGGGCGGTGTGGCGGCGCTCCGTGCCCTACGCGCTGCTGCTCGGTGTGATCATGGCGGCGCTGTCCTTCCTGGTGGAGCCGCTCTATCGCGCTGCCGGGCAGGCGCCGGACGTGGCGGCCGGCGGTGCCGCGGTGACGGCGGTCCTCGGCCTGGGCATGCCGGGCATGCTGCTGTACGTCACCACCGGCTTCTTTCTGGAGGGGCTGAAGCGGCCGGTGCCGGTGATGCTGACCATGCTGGCGGGCAACGTGCTCAACGCCGCACTTGCCTACACGCTGGTGTGGGGTGCCTTCGGTCTGCCCGCCCTGGGGGCGCTGGGGTCGGCCTGGGCGACCACGGCGGTGCGCTGGTCCATGGGGCTGGGGCTGGTGGCCTATGTGCTGTGGGGGATGCGCGACGCCGAGGCCCGGGGGGTGCGCGGCAGCCTGAAGGGCTGGTGGCGCGACGCCCGGCGCCAGCGCACGCTGGGCTACGCGGCCGGTCTCAGCCTGTCGGTGGAAAGCCTGGCGTTCGCCTCCCTGGGGTTCTTCGCCGGCATGATCTCGCCGCTGGCGCTGGGCGCCTACACCATCGGCCTGAACCTGATCGCCCTGCCGTTCATGGCGGCGGTGGGGCTGGCCGCTGCCACCGCGGTGCGGGTGGGCGTGTCCTTCGGACGGGACGACCGGCGGGGCATGGCGCTGGCGGGCTGGACCGGGCTGGGGGTCACCAGCGTGTTCCTGGCAGGCATCGGCGTGGTCTATGCCCTGGTGCCCGAGGCGGCGGCGGCCGTCTACACCACCGACCCCGCGCTGGCGGCGCGCGTCGCCCCGCTGATCGCCTTCAGCGCCTGGGTCCTGGTGGCCGATGGCGGGCAGGCGGTGATGGGCAACGCCCTGCGCGGCCGCAACGACGCCTGGGTGCCGACGCTACTGCACTTCATCTCCTACGCCGTGGTCATGATCCCCCTGTCCGCCTGGCTGGCCTTCGGCCTGGACCGCGGGGAGCGCGGACTTTTCGAGGGAATTCTGATCGCGAGTGTGGTATCGGTGACTGTCCTTTCGCTCCGCTTCGCGTTGCTGTGCCGCCGGTGAATGGCGGCGCGCGCGCTGCGCAGGGAAAACGCTCGATCGGGGGGAGTGGTGGTGCCGTAGTCAGGATCTCCGCGGTCAGGAGCCGCCCGCTCCCCCCCGGAGCCCCGTCGTTCCCGAAGACCCGTTCCATTTCGAAGCGTTGTGTGCATATGCGAAAGCTGGTAAAAATCCCCATATTATCGGGCAGGTCTTGCATCCGGGGCGGGTCCCCGGCGCCGCAGCCTTGACGATCCCGTAAGACGAGTTTGGCTTCTTGAGCACGACACCGCTGCCCCCCGCTTCCGACATCGCGCCGGTCACCATCGAAGACGAGATGCGGCGCTCGTATCTCGATTACGCCATGAGCGTGATCGTGAGCCGCGCCCTGCCGGACGTGCGCGACGGGCTGAAACCCGTGCACCGCCGCATCCTCTACGCGATGAAGGATGGCGGCTACGATTCGACCAAGCCCTACAAGAAGTCGGCGCGCATCGTCGGTGACGTGATGGGTAAATACCATCCGCACGGCGACGGCGCGATCTACGACGCCATGGTCCGCATGGCGCAGGACTTCTCCATGCGCCTGCCGCTGATCGACGGGCAGGGCAATTTCGGTTCGATGGACGGCGACCCGCCGGCGGCCATGCGCTACACCGAGGCGCGGCTGGCCAAGGCGGCCGAGGCGCTGCTCGACGACATCGACAAGGATACCGTCGATTTCGGTCCGAACTACGACGATTCCAGCCGCGAGCCGCTGGTCGTCCCGGCGCGCTTCCCCAACCTGCTGGTCAACGGCGCCGGCGGCATCGCCGTGGGCATGGCGACCAACATCCCCACCCACAACCTGGGTGAGGTGATCGACGCCTGCTGCGCCTACATCGACAACACCGCGATCACCGACGACGAGTTGATCGAGCTGGTGCCGGGCCCGGACTTCCCGACCGGCGGCCTGATCCTCGGGCGGTCGGGCATCCGCTCCGCCTATCACACCGGCCGCGGCTCGGTCGTGATCCGGGCGAAGACGGAGATCGAGGAGGTCCGCAAGGACCGCCTGGCGATCATCGTGTCGGAGGTGCCCTACCAGGTGAACAAGGCCAAGCTGATGGAGCGCATCGGCGAGGTCGTGAACGACAAGGTGGTGGAAGGCATCGCCGACCTGCGCGACGAATCCGATCGCGACGGCGTGCGCGTGGTGATCGAGCTGAAGCGCGACGCGGTGCCCGACGTGGTGCTGAACCAGCTCTACCGCCACACCCAGCTTCAGACGTCCTTCGGCGTCAACATGCTGGCGCTCAACGGCGGCCGGCCGGAGACGATGACGCTGAAGGCGATCATCGCCGCCTTCGTGGAGTTCCGCGAGCGGGTCATCACCCGGCGCACCGAGTTCCTGCTGGGCAAGGCGCGCGAACGGGCCCACACCCTGGTGGGCCTTGCGGTGGCCGTGGCCAACCTGGACGACATGATCGCCCTGATCCGTTCGGCGCCCGATCCGACCTGGGCGCGCGAGGAGATGGTGGCCCGCGAGTGGCCGGCCCTCGACGTGGCGCCGCTCATCGAACTGATCGACGAGCCCGGGCGCGGCGTCAGCGCCGCCGGCACCTACCGCCTGTCGGAAGACCAGGCCAAGGCGATCCTGGATCTGCGCCTGCACCGCCTGACCGGGCTGGAGCGCGAGCGCATCGCCGGTGAGCTGAAGGACGTCACCGACCAGATCGCCGACTATCTGGACACCCTGTCGAACCGCCCCAAGCTGCTGCACATCCTGCGCGAGGAGCTGGTGGAGATGAAGGTGCGGTTCGGCACGCCGCGCCGCACCGAGATCCAGGACGTCGAGTTCGAAGCCGACATCGAGGACCTGATCCAGCGCGAGGACATGGTCGTCACCGTCAGCCAGTCCGGCTACGTCAAGCGCACGCCCCTGTCCACCTACCGGGCCCAGCGCCGCGGCGGCAAGGGACGGTCGGGCATGAGCATGAAGGCGGAGGACGCGGTCTCCGACCTGTTCGTGGCGTCCACCCACACCCCGCTGCTGGTCTTCTCGACCCGCGGCATGGTCTACCGCCTGAAGGTCTACCGCCTGCCGCTGGGCAACCCGCAGAGCCGCGGCAAGGCGTTCGTCAACCTGCTGCCGCTGGAGGAGGGGGAGACCATCTCCACCGTGCTGGCCTTGCCCGAGGACGAATCGACCTGGGGCGACCTGCACGTGATGTTCGCCACCTCGAAGGGCAACGTGCGGCGCAACCGCCTGTCGGACTTCGCCAACATCCGCTCCAACGGCCTCATCGCCATGAAGCTGGAGGAGGAGGGGGAGCGGCTGATCGCCGTGCGCACCTGTTCGGAATCCGACGACGACGTGCTGCTGGCGACGCGCCAGGGCAAGTGCATCCGCTTCCCCGTGCCGGACGTCCGCGTCTTCTCCGGCCGCACATCGACCGGTGTGCGCGGCATCCGTCTGGGCGAGGGGGACGACGTCATCGCTATGTCCATGCTGCGCCACGTGGAGGCGACGCCGGACGAGCGCGCGGCCTATCTGCGCATGCGCCGCGAGAAGGGGTTGGACATCGTCGGCGAATCGGCTCCGGAAGGCGACGGCGAGGCGACGGGTGCGATGACGCTGCCGCCCGAGCGCTATGACGAGCTGGAGCGGCTGGAGCAGTTCGTCCTCACCGTCTCGGAACGGGGCTACGGCAAGCGCACCTCGTCCTATGAGTACCGCACCGCCGGGCGCGGCGGCATGGGCATCTGGAACATGGAGATGGGCGAGCGCAACGGCGCCATCGTCGCCTCCTTCCCGGTGACCGACGCCCATCAGGTGATGATGGTCACCAACGGCGGCCAGGTCATCCGGATGCCGATCCACGACGTCCGCCTGGCCGGCCGCAAGACGCTGGGCGTGACCCTGTTCCGCGTCGACCCGGACGAGCGGGTGGTGTCCGTCGCCCTGATCGAGGACGAGGACGGCGACGGGAATGGGAACGGAAACGGAAACGGAAACGGAAACGGGAACGCCCGAAACGACAACGGCACCGAACCCAACGGGGCCGGCGAGGACAACGCTCCGGAAGCCCCCAACGCGTGACACGAGGCGGAAGGAACCTCCCATGGCCAAGCGCCGAATCGGGGTCTACCCCGGCACGTTCGACCCGATCACCAACGGCCACCTGGACATCATCCGGCGTGCGTCGCGCTTGGTCGACCATCTCATCGTCGGCGTTGCCCGCAACGCCGGCAAGGGGCCGCTCTATTCCACCGACGAGCGGGTGTCCATGGTCCGGGAGGACGTGGCGGCTCTCAACAGCGGGGCCAGCATCGAGGTTCGCGCCTTCGACACGCTGCTGATGCATTTCGCGGTGGAGATGAACGCCTGCGTTATCATCCGCGGCCTGCGGGCGGTGTCCGACTTCGAGTACGAATTCCAGATGGCGGGGATGAACGCCCGCCTGAACCCGAAGGTGGAGACCATGTTCCTCATGGCCTCGGAGAAACACCAGTTCATCTCCTCGCGCTTCGTGAAGGAGATCGGGCGGCTGGGCGGCGACATCACCCATTTCGTCAGCCCCCTCGTCGCCGCTCACCTGCGCGAACGCTTTGCCATCGAGGCCGGCAACGGCGACACCAGCAAGCGCGTGCAGACGCTGAAGGAGTAGACGCCGCACGGGCGCCCGGCAGCCGGTTGACGCCGGGCCGCCGCCGCGCCACTTGCCGTACGGCAAAGGTTGACCGGAGGGCCGCACCGACCTATGGTGCCGCCCGCCCGACCCCTCGGGAGCGCGTAGCTCAGCCGGTAGAGCAACTGACTTTTAATCAGTAGGTCCTGGGTTCGAATCCCAGCGCGCTCACCACATTTTGGACTGGGCGTCAGTCGGTTTAGACTTGGTGCTCCGCCGCTGTTCATCGCAGCGGCGCAACCCCGATTCGCCCTCGGCCGGCGGGTGATGTAGACTCGGGGGAGGCGATGGAGCGAACCATGGATGACGAGCTGAAGGCGATGCCGGGCCGGCTGGTGTCCGCGTTCGAGGCGGAGCGGTCGGAGAACGCGCGGTTCCGGGCGGAAGTCCGCGCCCGCCTGGACGGCCCGGACAAGCGCCTTGACGACCAGGGCCGCATCCTTGCCGCGCTCATTCCGTCCCGCATCGCGGCCGTCCCGCCTCCGGCGGCGGAGTAGCCCCGGCCCCTCACCCTTCCTCATGCCGCCACCGGCCGCTCCACCTCCGGTACCTCGATCATGACGGGGTCGTTTCGTCTGCCATGCCCGAACCTTGCGTGGGAATAGTGCCGGCCGCGGGCCGCTGAGGGGGGCCCCGCCGGCTCTCGTGGTTGGTTCAGTGCACGGCCACTCGCGAGTCACGCCGCTCCGGTCCGGCCCACGGGTCTGCCGCCCCCTCATTCCGACGGCGGCACGTTCATCGTATAGAGCAGTCCAAATCCCCAGGTCGGCGGAAGGTCCAGGTCGGCCCGGTGGAGGAAGGTGAGCCGGCCGGAACGGTGGGCGTCGCTCTCGGCCAGTTCGGTGTGGACGCTGCGCATGGCGTGCATCAACGCCAGTACGCCGTCGATGCCGGGTGCATCGCGGCTCTGCTCCCGGTCCGGCCAGGTGAGGGTCCATCGGCAGCGGTACTCGCCACCGGGGGCCGGCTCCGGCCGGCTGAACCGGGCGACGACCTCGGCGTCGCCCGGTTCGAACGTCGCTCGACGAAGGGCGCGTCGTCCATGGCGCATCTCCTGTGCAGGATTTCCGGGACACGTGATCCTACCGGACGACCGGGCCCGGCGCGCGCCCCGATCAAGCCAGGAAGGGCAGGGTGCTGGTGACGAGGGCGCCCAGCGAGTCCCAGCAGGTGCCGGCCGCACTCGCGGCTGTGGTCCAGGCGTCGGCCAGGCGGCCCGAGGCCAAAAGGTCGCCGATGCCGGCCAGCGAATCCCACGACGCGGCACAGGTTCGCGTCACGGGGTCGATCGTTTCGACGGCCGCGGGCGGCGCGGGAAGGGAAGGCGTGGTCATGGGAGTGATTCTCCGTCCCGGTCAGTCGGTGGCGGTGAAGTGAAGGCGGGCGGTGCGCTGCGCCTCCACCAGGGCGGCGGTCAACTCGGGCTCGGCGACGGACAGGCCGCGCCGGGCGAGCGCCTCGCGCAGCAGACCGAGCACGTCGTCATGCCCCGGTTCGCGATGATCCGCGGCGATGACTTCTGCCGCGAAACCCTCCATCTCGTCCGAGCCGTGGCCGAGGAGGCGACCGACGGACAACCCCAGGATCAGGTTCCGCCGGGCGACGACGTTGTGTTCGGTGGCATCGAACAGGCAGCCGGCCGTGGTGGGCATGATCTCGGCGGGCAACGTCATTCAGGCCTCCGCCATCAGGTCGGTCCGGGCCGGATCCACACCGGCCAGTTCGCAGAGGCGCAGGACGAGCGCGCGCTCCTCGCCATCGACGTGGCGGTCGGCGGCGGCCACCGCGCAGCACGCGGCAACCAGCAGCCCCGCCTCGCGGGGCTGGTCCCGTAGGCGGGCGACCTGCTCCAGCGCCGCCCGTTCGGCCGCCTCGCCGTCACGTTCGAAGCGCTCGACCGCGTCGTCGAAATGCTGAAGGACATCCTCGGGCGGGAACACCGCAAGCAGACCGTTCGTCCGTACGGCAGCCAGCATGCGCCGGCGTTCCCGCGGCTTCACCCAACCGTCGGCGAAGGCGACGGCGGCGCAGGCCATGGCGATGGTGTCAAGGAGCGGCTCCTTGCGCTGGGCCATGAATGCGGCCGAAAGATCGGCGCGGGCGGGCATCCACGCGGGGGATGGCTTTGGCATGGTACAAGTCTCCTGTGGGAGCCATGTGGAACGATGGCGCCGTCTGAGCCGGCGGCGATTGGCATATGTTGATGCATGGCAGATATTCAATAGACGTTCATCTAAGAATCGGACGGCACCTGACGGAGAGGCACGATGCACACCACGTTCCGCCAGTTGGAGGCGTTCGAGGCGACGGCCAGGCTGGGCAGCATGGCCCGGGCGGCCGAGGAACTGCGTCTGACGCAGCCGACGCTGTCCATGCAGATCCGAAAGCTGTCCGACGAGGTCGGGGCGCCGCTGTTCGATCATGTCGGGCGCACGCTGCGATTGACGGAGGAAGGGCGGGAGCTGCTGATCATGTGCCGCGAGGTTTTCGGCGCCGTCGCCCGATTCGAAATGGCGCTGGCGCAGCGCCGGGGCCTTCAGCGCGGAACGCTGCGCGTTGCCGCGGCCACCACCGGAAAGTACTTCGTGCCGCGGCTCCTCGGCGCGTTCTGCCGCCTCTATCCCTGCGTCGATGTGGAACTGGAGGTCGTCGGGCGGCCACAGGTGCTGGCGCGCCTGCGCGAGGGACTGGACGATCTCTATGTCTTCAGCCAGGTGCCGGAGGAGCCCGCGGTCGACGCAATTCCCTTCCGCGACGATGCGCTGGTCGTTGTTGCTCCGGCGGATCATCCTCTGGCCGGCCGCTCCGGCGTGCCGCTGGAGGAGGTGGTGCAGGAACCGCTGATCCTGCGGGAGCCGGGTTCGGGCACCCGCACGGCCGTCAACCGTCTGTTCGAAGACAACGGCCTGCGCCCGCGCGTGCGGATGCAGCTCGGCAGCAACGAGGCCATCAAGCAGGCGGTCATCGGCGGCCTCGGCCTGTCCATTCTGCCGCAGGTGTCCCTGGAGCACGATGACGACCGGCGGCTCGTCCGCGTCGATGTCCGGGGCTTCCCGATGCCCCACCGATGGTACCTGGTCCATCCCGCCGGCCGGTGTCTGTCAACCGCTGCCAGGGCCTTCATCGACATCGCGAAGGAACCGGTCTGAGCGCCCGATCGTGGATTCGCCACCAGGGGGATGCCGCACCGTGTCGATCAGAGAGCGTGGAGCATTCGGACGAATTCCGCCGTGCGGCAACAGGAACCTTGGCCCGGGGGGCAATGTGTGGTATTTCCGTTGCGTTCAAATGAATGAAGCCGATTATGGAGTTAATATGACGGCCGAAGACCGGAAAGACAATCTCGCCCGCTTCGACACCGCCAACACCCCCGTGCAGGACACGGAACCTGCAACGACCGATAAAGACAAGCCGCACACCGACGAAGACTATCTCCAGGCCGCTGCTCTGGCCCATCGTCCGGCTGCCATGTAGGGCATATCGCCCTCCGCACGAGCCGGCGCGGCTGCCGAAGGGCCCGTCCGACGCCGGCCCGTGCTTGCGGAGCGTGGCTCCGCTTCCTCTCCTGTTCGAGCATCCCCGGTTTGTCCGGGACGCGGCGTTCCGCACGATATCCTGTAACAGTCCGGCGTTATGGTCGCGCCCCGACCGAAGCTGCACGCCGAGACCGGCCATGAGCCGCACCCACACCACCGAACGCACCCTTTATTGCGCCTGCTGCGGGCGTCCGTTCCACCGCGCCAATCGGCGCGGGCCGGCGCCGCTGTACTGCTCGGCCGAGTGCCGCGGACAGATCCGGGTGCGCGCCCGTGTCTGGCGCGCCCGTTCAGCGGCGGGCCGGGGCCACCGTCACACCACGCCCGACGTCCGGCGGGCCTGACCGGCGTCGCGGAACGCAGCCAGGGCCGCCGCGGCGTCTCCCGCCACACTCGTCCAATCGCCGGGCGATGGTTGGCGGAACAGGCGGGCGGTGGGATACCAGGGGCTGTCCGCACGCTCCAGCAGCCATCGCCAATCCGGTCCGTGCGCCAGCAGAACCCACAGCGGCACGCCCAGGGCTCCGGCCAGATGGGCGGGGGCGGTGCAGGACGATATCACCAGATCGAGGTTTGCCATGATCGCCGCCGTGTCGGCGAAATCGCGGATCTCCGGACCGAGATCGGTGAAGCCCGGCGGCGCCGTGAAGCCCGCCAGCGCGTCGCGTCCGGGACCGACCTGTAAGCCGTAGACCCGCACCCCCGGCACCGCCAGGAGCGGCCGCAGCGCCGGCAGACCCGGTGACCGCACGCTGTCACCGGGAAACACCGGGTTGCCGGCCCACACCAGCCCGACTGCCGGCCCCGGTCCGGCAAGGCGCGGCCGCCACGCCGCGGCGCGCCGGGGATCGGCGTGCAGGTAGGGGACCCGGGCCGGAATGGTCTCCGGCGTCGTGCCAAAGGCCCGAGGCAGGCTCACCAGGGGGCACTGCACGTCGAAGGCGGGCAGGGGCGCGCCACGGGCAACCACCTCGGCCACACCCGTCACGGAGCGCATGAGATCCACAAGGTCCGCACCCACCTCCAGCACCACGCGGGCACCGCGCGCCGCCACCAGGGGCGCGTATCGGACGAACTGGATGGCGTCGCCGCGCCCCTGTTCCTCGTACAGCAGAATGGTGCGGCCGCTGATGTCGCCGCCCTGCCACAAGGGCTGTGCAAACCCGCGGGGCTTGGTGGGGAAGCCGGGAATCGACCAGCGCGCTTCGTAGCCTTCCCAGCCCTCGCGGTAGCGGCCCGCCAGCAGCAGCACCAGCGCCCGGTTCCAGCGGATCATCGGCTCGTCCGGCGCCAGCCGCTCCGCACGGTCGTGGCAGGTGAGGCAGTCGGCGATCCGGGCGGGGTCGCCGATGGCATTGGCGCGGTTGGCCATGGCGGCCGCCATGCCGGGGTCGAGGGCCAGCGCCCGGTCGAAGGCCGCCACCGCCGCTGCCGGCCGGCCGGACCGCCGCAGCATGCGGCCATAGAGATCCCAGGTCGCCGTCGCCTGCGGCTCGACGCGCACCGCCCGCCCGGCCACGGCGGCGGCCTCGGCCGGGGTGGCGGCCACCGCCAGCATCTTGGCCAGCAGATCGTGAGCGACCCCGAGACCGGGATCGAGCGCCAGGGCGGAGCGGAACGCCAGGGCGGCGTCCGCGTGGCGCCCGGCATCGCGCAGGGCGCGACCGAGATTGAGACGGGCCTGCACATTGGCGGGATCGAGTCCGATGACCGTGCGCAACACCGGCACCGCCTCCCGGTCGCGCAGGCGCATCAGCGCGATGGCGAGCTGGTGCCACGCCGCCGCCGTATCGGCGCGCAGGCGCACGGCGCGGCGCAGCCAGCGGGCGGCGTCCGCGAAGGCGCCGGCGTGGCGCAGGCTGGTGCCCAGGCGCAGCGCCCCCTCGCCCAGTTCGGGCTGCAGCGTCAGCAGCCGGCGCGCCGCCGCCGCCGCCCGGTCGTGCCGTCCCGCCGCCTGGTCCAGGGTGACCAGCGACAGGGCCAGCTCCGGAGACTCCGGGCACAGGCTCAGGGCGGTGTGGAACGCCTGCGCCGCCGCCCCGTCCCGGCCCAGCGCCCGCAGCACCTTGCCATGGTTGGCGTGAACATCGCCGGCACCGGGGCACAGGGCCGCGGCGCGGCCGATCAGCGCCTCGGCCCGGTCCAGCCGCCCGGACTGGGCGTGCAGCAGCCCCAGCAGGTGCAGGGCGTTGGGTTCCTCCGGCGCGGCGTCGAGAATGCGGCCGTACAACTCCTCGGCCTCGGCGGTGCGGCCGGCGATCTGGTGGTCGAGCGCGATGCTCAGCGCTTCCTGGAGAGTGGCCATGGGCTCCGCATTCCGCCTGATGGACAAGGGCGGTGCCGATTATGGGCCGGCGGAGACCGCTTGCAATGCCTGCCGCGCAGGCGGCGACGCCACGGGCGGAACTCTTACGTTCGTCATGGCTTTGTTGCGGCGGCCGCGGCGGTCCATTATACGCAGTCCATCTTTGCCAGCCGACGTCGTACGGTTGCCGGGTCCTCGGAGCGGAACGGTTGGAAAGGGGACGCAGAACGTACATAATTCCCGCCCGGCTCGACCGGGTGCCTCGACCAACCTCTTGCCCGTGTAATGCCTTGACCACTGGAACGGTGTTGTCGACAAGTCCTGCCGCGGAGATCGCGGACCCGGACAGTCCGGACGCGACGGAGCGGCCCGGCGCCGCCGACGCGGCGCGCATCACCGATGTGTTCGAACGGCGCGATCCCTTCGTGGCTGCCCTGCTGGACGCCGCTGTCGACGGCATCATCATCACCGACCGGCGCGGCGTGATCCGGTCCATCAACCGGGCCTGCTGCAACCAGTTCGGCTACGACGAGGAGGAACTGGTCGGTCGGTCCGTCACGGCGCTGATGCCGCCGCCGTTCTCGCGCGATCACGACCGGTACATGGACGGCTACCTGGAGACGGGGCGGGCCAGGATCATCGGCATCGGCCGCGACTCGCTGGGCAAGCGCAAGGACGGCACCGTCTTTCCCATCCATCTCAGCGTCGGCGAGGCGCGGCTGGGCAGCGAGGTGGCGTTCGTCGGCATCATCCGCGACATATCCGACCGGCTGGCGGCGGAGCAGCGGGCCAGCTTCCTGGCGCGCCACGACCCGCTGACCGGCGTTCTCACCCGCAGCGCCTTCCTGGAGGAGTGCGAAGCGGTCCTGCGCGACGCCGCCCACGACGAGGAGCGGTGCTACGCCCTCTATTCCCTCGACGTCGACCAGTTCAGCGATATCAACGAGGCGTTCGGCTTCCACGTCGGCGACGCGGCCCTGAAGGCGCTGGTGAGCCGGGTGACCGAGGTGCTGCCCCGGGAAACCTACATCTGCCGCATCGCCGCGGACGAGTTCGCCGCCCTGTCGCGGGTGCCCGACGCGGAGGTCGGCCGCACCCTGGCGGACGCGCTGCACGACCGGCTGACCGCGTCCATCTACGCGGAACGGCACTGGGTGCGCCTGCGGGTCTCCATCGGCGCCGCCGTCTTCGACCGCACCGTCGAGCGGCTGGAGGAGCTGAACGCCAAGGCCAAGCTGGCGCTTCAGTCGGTGCAGCACGACGGCGGCAACGCCGTCTGCTTCTACACCCCCGAAATGGCCGCGGCGGCGACCCGGCGCATGCTGCTGACCATGCATCTGGCCCACGCTATCGAGCGGGACGAGCTGCACATGGTCTTCCAGCCCATCGTCGACGGCCGCACCGGCACCGTCGTCAGCGCCGAGGGGCTGCTGCGCTGGAACCACCATTCGCTGGGCCCGATCTCCCCGGCGGAGTTCATTCCGGTGGCCGAGGAAAGCGGGCTGATCGTTCCGATCACCGATTGGGTGTTCACCCGGGTCATCAGCCACATGATCGCCTGGGACCGCGACGGCGTGCTGCCCGACCGCGTCTTCGTCAACATCTCCGGCCAGCAGTTCCTGCGCGGCAACCTCACCCACCGGCTGGAGGAGCTTCTGGCCCCGCACCCGTGCCTGCGCGGGCGCCTCGGCCTGGAGATCACCGAGCAGGCGGCGGTGCGCGATCTCAAGGCCGCGGTGCACACGCTGGGCGAACTGGCCCGCATCGGCGTGCAGGCGGCGATCGACGATTTCGGCTCCGGCTACTCGTCGCTCAGCTACGTTCAGCAGTTGCCCGTCGCCAAGCTGAAGATCGACCGCGCCTTCATCATCGGCGTTCCCCATGACACGAAGAACGCGGCCCTGGTCCGTGCCGCCATCGGCATGGCACACGGTCTCGGCCTCAGCACCGTCGCCGAAGGTGTCGAGTTGGAGGAGCAGAAGGATTTCCTGACCGCCATCGGCTGCGACCTGCTGCAAGGTTATCTGTTCGGCAGGCCCATGCCCCCCGACGCCTTCGCCGACCTGGTGCGCGCCCGGGCCGGCATCGCCCCGGGAGGCGCGGCGCAGGGCTGAGCGAACCGGCCGTCATTCCCCGCGGGAGTGTTGGCGCCGCTTCTCGCGTCGTTCCCAGCGGCGGAAGGCGGCGCGGCGCCAGCGGTCGCGCAGACGCTCGTGCAGACGGGCAAACGCCGTTCGCGGGCCGACCAGGCGGTGGCGCGGGACAGCCGGTTCCAGCGCCAGGCCGACCGAGGTGAGCGCGCCGTCCTCCACGTCCCGGACGATCAGCTCCACGCCGCCCATGCGGATGCGGTCACCCGGTTCGAAGGCGCCGCTGAACTCGGCATCGAACAGGTCGCGCAGGGTCCGTTCCGCGTTGGTCAGTGACAGGGGCAGCCCGTACAGCTCCGCCAACTGCCCCACGGTGACGTCGGGCAGGAGCACCAGATCGCCATAAAAGTCACGGTCGTCCTGGGTCAGCGGGCGGGTACCGCCGAACAGCTTGTCGAGCAGGGCCAGCCGGTCCGGCGCGATGAACAGGTAGACGCGGTCGCCCGGTTGCAGCGGCCGCGCCTTGTGCAGCGGCACCACGCGCCCCTCGCGGATCACCAGCGATGGCCGGGCCCAGCGCGGCAGGCGCTGACCGCGGGCCACCGCGCAGGCGGGGTGGACGGTGTAGGCCACCAGCTCGTGCTCCGCCTCGCCGGGCAGCTCCAGCTCGACGCGTTCGACCGGGGCGGTGCGCGGCGGCACGATCAGGCGCAGCCAGCGCGCCATGGGGCGGATGGTCCAGCCCTGCACCACCAGCGATACGATCACCACGAGGAAGGCGGTGTTGAAGATCTCCTGCCCGTTGGGCAGGCCGCCCAGGATGGGCACCAGGGCCAGCAGGATGGACACCGCGCCGCGCAGACCGACCCAGCCGATGAAGGTCGTCTCGTTGGTGGTGAAGCGGAAGGGCAGCAGGCACAGCCACACCGCCAGGGGCCGCGCCACCAGCATCAGCACCACCGCCAGCGCCACCGCGGCCAGCGCCACCTCGCCGAAGGTGCGCGGCGTCGCCAGCAGGCCCAGCATCACGAACATGACGATCTGGCTGAGCCAGGTCAGGCCGCTGTGGAAGCGCCGCAGGCCCTGCGCCCCGCGCAGCGGCAGGTTGCCGGCGACCAGGCCGGCGACGTAGACGGCCAGGAAGCCGCTCCCTCCCAGCACGTTGGTAGCGGCGAAGACGAACAGGGCGAAGGTCAGAGACACCACCGGGTTCAGGCCCGACTCCAGGCGCGCCATGTTGATGAAGGCGACCAGCAGCGCGCCGCCGATGATACCGCCCAGCGCACCCCCGCCGAGTTGTGTCGCGAACATCAGCGCGATGCCCGTCGGTGTGCCCGCCTCCGGTGTGGTGGCCAGTTCCACCAGCATGACGGTCAGCAGGATCGCCATGGGGTCGTTGCTGCCGGATTCGATCTCCAGGGTCGATCGCACCCGTTCACGGATGGTGATGCCGCCCACCCGCAGCAGGAAGAACACCGCGGCGGCGTCGGTGGAGCTGACCACCGCCCCCACCAGCAACGCCTCCACCCAGCCGAGACCGAGCAGCCAGTGGGCTGCCACGCCGACGATGCCGGTGGTCAGCGCCACCCCGACCGTGGCCAGCGTCAGCGCCGGCCACGCAGCGGTGCGGTAGCTGTGGATGGGAGTGTCGAACCCGCTTTCGAACAGGATGACGGCCAGGGCGATGGAGCCGATGAGGAAGGCCATCGGCGCATCGCTGAAATAGATGCGGCCAATCCCGTCCTCGCCGGCCAGCAGGCCGACGGCGAGGAAGATCAGCAGCAGCGGCGTGCCCACCCGCATGGCGACGTAGCTGGTCAGAATGCTGGCGATCAGCAGCGTCGATCCCACCAGGATGAAATAGCTCGCCGCCTCCATCGCCCCCGCACCCGCCTGCCTTCGGCCGCCCGCCGGGGCGGCGCCAACCGGTTGAGTCCACCCGATTGCTGCGCCGCAAGCAAGGCTTTCGCATCGGCCCGGCCGTGAGCGCGGTTGTCACGGCGGCAGAGGTCTTGTCGCAGCCGCACCCCACCCCAACCTGCTATGGCGGGCGACGGAACCAATACGGAGATTGATCCCGTGGCACCCACCACGCGCGCCGGCCGGGCGCTTCCTTCCCTGATCGGCGCGATCGTCGCGCTGCACGGTGTCGTCGCAGCGGGGTCCGCTGCCGCCTCGGGGCTCGGGTTCGCCGACCGATTCGTTCGGTTGGACGGCGCATGGGGCGCACTGGAAGTGGGCGAAACGGCGGGAGCGCCGGCCCGTCTGATGGTGACGGGACCCGCCACCCGCTTCTGGCCACGCCAGGGGATCGGCAGCGGCGAGGCGGCCAAAGCCACCTATCTGGTGTCACCCTTCGGCGACCTTCAGGTGGGCGTCAGCTATGCACCCACCGTATTCGGTGCCAGCCTGGGCGACGCCCGCCACGTGATCGAGGGCGCGGTCCGCCATGCCACCCATCTGCGGGGCGCCGCTCTGGATTTCACCGTCGGGGGGGTGCGGGGACGGGCACGCAACCCGCTGCTGGCGGCACCCCTGCGTTCGCTGATGGCCGGCGGCGCGGTGACCTGGCGGCATCTCTCCTTCGGCGGCGCGGTGCGGGAGCAGACCGTGCCCGAGGTCACCCGCCGCAATTGGAGCGCCGGCATCGCCTATGAGACCGGCTCCTGGGGCGTGCGGGGTCAGATGGCGGGAACGCTGGAGGACGGCACACCGTCCTCCGGCGGATGGGATACCGGCGTACGGTACCGGCTGACCCCGGGCGTGGCGGTGACGGCGGCCGTTACCCGGACACGGTCCGAGGAGGAGACCACCGTCCTGCGCCTGGGTACCCGCATCGCGTTCTGAGCCCCGCCCCGGGTGCGCGCCGTCACGCGGCAAGGCGCCAGGTGCCGTCCGTCTGCTGGCAGGCGGTGCCGCGCGCCGCTTCCGTGCGGCCTTCCACATTGATGGTGTGGGTGTATTCGCGGCAGAGCTGGCCGCTGGCGTTGCGGTAGGTGTCGAGGGGCTGCACCGTTCCGCCATAGCCCGACTGCGGGTTGTTCCAGCTTACGGTGGAGTTCTGAGCCACTGCCTGCTGTTCCGCCGAGTGCGCGCGGGTGCGATCGGTCTGCCCGAAGTGGCGGGCGATCTCGCGACCGGCGTAGGCGCCGAGCAGTGTGCCGACCGCGGTCGCGGCGATCTGGCCGGTACCGCTGCCGATCTGCGAGCCGAGCAGCGCGCCGCCGGCGGCGCCGCCGAGCGTCCCGACGGTCTCCCCGGTGGTCATGCCGCCGAAGCCTCCTCCTTCGCACGCGGCCAGGGACAGGGCGAGCACGGCGCAGGCCGTCGTCTTGCCGAGCATCCTCATCGTCCGTTCCTCCGTTGCGGCTTGGTCTGCCCGGCAAACCGGCCCCGCATCCCGAAGTTCCGATGTGCGGACCGCGAATCCGCGGGCGGCATGATCGAATCCGGGGAGCAATCCGGGGCCTCGCGGTGTTTACCGACGGAATCCACGCTTTTGCGGAGTAAGGACATGACCCATCTGCGATTGATCGGAGCCGCCGCGGCCCTGCTGATGCTTGCGGCCTGCTCCACCGGCGGCGTCGTCGGAGGCACCGCCGGGGCGGCGGGCGGCTATGCGGTCGACGGACCGCGCGGTGCGGTGATCGGCGGTGCCGGCGGCGCCGTTCTCGGCGACATGATCGACTGACGGCGGCTTGCATCCGCCCTGTCGGACCATCCAGGGAGATCGTGATGATTAAGGGCTTCGCGGCCGTTCTTCTCGGCCTCATGTTGTTCGCCACCGCTGCGTGCGAGAACATGAACACGCAGCAGCGCCGGGCTCTGTACGGCGGCGGCATCGGTGCCGCCGGCGGCGCACTGATCGGTGGTGCCACCGGCGGCAATGTCGGCACCGGAGCGCTGATCGGCGGTGCGGCCGGTGCGGCCACCGGGGCGCTGACCCGGCCCGGCACGGTGCCCGGCGAGAACCTGTTCGACTGACGACCCCCGGCGGGACGGATGGGGCGGGTCAGGCCGGATGCGGTTCCCGTGGCGCTCCGCCGAACACGGCGAGGGCGTCCACGATGTCCGGCATGGCCCGTTCCACCGCCGCTTCGCCCTCGCGAATGCACTCGTCGGCGCGGTCGAACTCCAGCAGGCCGACGTGCCCCAGGCGGGGTGCCACCTGGACATCCGGCGGCTCCCCCGCCAGGCGCGAGCGGGTGATGCGGTCGGTGATGATGCCCAGGGCCGACACCATCACGCCGAACACGCTGGGCCCGTCGTAATCACGCCGGAAGATCCGCTTGGCCAGGGCGCCCATGGGCGAGATGGCCGGTCCATCCGGCGTCCGTCCGTCCAGCAGGTCCGTGAGGTCGAAGCCGGCCGCGGTCGGCAGGTTTGTGCCCGGCCGGCGAGCCTTGCCCGGCACGTCCGCTGCCAGGTTGACGGCGATGACCACCTGTGCGCCCAGGGCCCGGCAACACGACACGGGAACCGGGTTCACCAGCGCTCCATCCACCAGCCAACGCCCGTCCGCCGACGCCGGCGGGAAGACGCCGGGCAGGGAGATGGAGGCGCGCAGCGCATCCACCAGATCACCCCGTTGCAGCCACACCTCGTGCCCGCTCAACAGGTCGGTGGCGGTGGCGACGAAGGGGCAGGGCAGGTCCTCGATCCGGGTGGATCCCAGATGGCGGCGCATCTCCGCCACCAGCCGGTTGCCGCCGATCAGGCCGCCGCCGTTGCGCAGCCGCAGGTCCAGGTAGGAGACGATCTTCAGGCGCGTCAGGCCGCGCGCCCAGCCTTCCAGCGTGTCCAGTTGGCCGGCCAGGTGGCAGCCGCCCACCAGCGCCCCCACCGACGAGCCGGAGACCACGTCCGGCACGACGCCGCGCGCCGCAGCAGCGCCCGCAACACTCCGATGTGCGCCCAACCGCGGGCGACGCCGCCGCCCAGCGCCACGCCGATGCGCGGCCGTATCCGCACCGTTGAGCCATCCATCGCCATGCCGCCCTCCGCCGAACGGAGAAAGGGTTTTCGCCCCCATTATGACCAAAGGGGGATCAAGGAGCGGTTAACGGCCGCCGTCGGTGGACAAGCGCGGCACGGGTCGGGTATTGCCATCGCATCCCGGATGGAAGGCACCGACGTGACCACGAAGAAGGCAGAGCGGCTGCGCCTGGATGCGGCCACCGAAGAGTTGGCATTGCGCATGTGGCGGCAGTTCATCCGCCCCTACCGCGGCCGGCTGGTGCTGGCGATCCTGCTGATGGGCGTGGTGGCCGCGACAACCGGCGCCTACCCGCTGCTGATCGAGAAGTCCTACACCATGTTCGAGGCGCAGGACCCGCGCATGCTGCTGCTGGTCCCCGCCGCCATCATCGCGGTGACGACGCTGAAGGCGGTGTCCCTCTACGCCCAGACGGTGATGACCGCCGCGGTGGTGCAGCGCGTGATCACCGACGTGCGCATGGCCATGTTCGGGCACCTGCTGACCGCCGACCTGGCCCAGCTTCAGGCGGCCCCCACGGGGACCCTGACGTCGCGCTTCATCAACGACGTGGAGCAGATCCGCAACGCCCTGACCCGGACGCTGACCGGCCTGGTGCGCGACATCCTGACGGTGGTGGCGCTGGTCGGCGCCATGTTCTACCTGGACTGGCTGCTGTCGCTGATCGTCTTCGTCCTCTACCCGCTGGCGGCCATTCCCATCGTGCGCATCGGCCGCCACCTGCGCCGGGTGTCGCGCCAGACCCAGGCGCAGGTCGGCGACATGACCTCGCTGCTGACCGAGAGCCTGGCCGGCGCGCGCATGGTCAAGACCTTCCACCTCGAGGATTACGAGCGCCGCCGCGCGGCCGACGCGTTCGAGGCCAATTACGCCCTCACCATGAAGGCGACCCGCCAGCGCTCCCGCCTGGATCCGATGCTGGAGGTGCTGGGCGGCGTGGCGGTGGCTGCGGTCATCGCCTTCGCCGGGTGGCGGATGGCCACCGGTGCCGGCACGGTGGGGGAATTCACCGGCTTCATCGGCGCCCTGCTGATCGCCGCCCAGCCGGTGCGTGCCATCGGCACCCTGAACACCGCGCTTCAGGAGGGGCTGGCGGCGGCCCAGCGCATCTTCGAGCTGATCGACCGCAAGCCCGCCATCGCCGACCGGCCCGGTGCCGTGCCGCTGCGGGTGGAGCGGGCGGGAATCCGGCTGGAGGGCGTGCAGTTCGCGTACGAGGAGGGGGCGGCGACCCTGAAGGACCTGACGCTGGATGTGCCCCCCGGCAGCCGGGTGGCGCTGGTCGGGCGCAGCGGGGCCGGCAAATCGACGGTCTTCAACCTGATCCCGCGCCTCTACGACGTGACCGGCGGGCGGGTGCTGATCGACGGGCAGGACGTGCGCGACGTGACGCTGGCCAGCCTGCGCCGGGCGGTGGCGGTGGTCAGCCAGGACACGGTGCTGTTCAACGACACCGTGCGCGCCAACATCGCCTTCGGCCGCCCGGACGCCGATCCGGGAGCCATCGAGGCGGCGGCCCGGGCGGCGGCGGCCCACGACTTCATCGCCGCCCTGCCGGAGGGCTACGACACGGTGATCGGCGACCGCGGCCTGAAGCTGTCGGGCGGCGAGCGCCAGCGCCTGGCCCTGGCCCGCGCCTTCCTCAAGGATGCGCCCATCCTGCTGCTGGACGAGGCGACCAGCGCCCTGGATTCCGAATCCGAGCGGCTGGTGCAGGCGGCGCTCGACCGGCTGACGCAGGGGCGCACCACTCTGGTAATCGCCCACCGCTTGGCCACCGTGCGCACCGCCGACCGCATCGTGGTGATGGAGCAGGGCCAGGTGGTGGAGCAGGGCACCCACGACGCCCTGCTGGCGGCCGGCGGCGCCTACGCCCGGCTGTGCCGCCTGCAGTTCGGCGAGGAGGGGGTGGCCGCGGGGTGAGCGGCTACTCCCGCGCCAGCAGCCGGTCGACGACCGTGTCCGCCCACTGGCGGGAGCGGAAGTCGGCCTTGGCCTGCACCGGGTCGTAGACCCGGTCCACCCAGTCCCAGAAATCGATGGGATGGCGGGCGTTGTAGGCGGCGTACAGCTCGAAGAAATAGTCGAGGATGCCGGTCTTCGCCTGCTTGAAGTGGCCGTACTTCCAGTGGAGCTGGCGGGTCGCCGTTTCCAGCGGCACGCCTTCATGAATGAAGAGGTAGAGGGCCGCCATGAAGCCGGCGCGATCGGCGCCGGACTTGCAGTGCATCAGCGCCGGATACTCGATCCGCTCGAACAGGGCGCGGGCGGCGTGCAGCGTCTCCTTCTTCGGCATGTCGCGGGAGTTCACGGGAAAGTTCTCCAGCACCACCCCGGCGGCGGCGCAGGCTTCCCCCTCCAGGATGTAGGAGGCGCAGTCGCGGTGTCCGCGCAGGTTGACGATGGTGCGGATGCCCGCCGCGGCGGCCCGGCGCACATGCACCGGCGACGGCTGGCTCGACCGGTACATGCGCGGCGACAGGCGGTGCAGGTTGGCGTAGATCAGCCGGAAGCAGGCGTGGTCGATGAAGACCGATTCCAGGTGCCCCAGGGCGCGCTGCCACGGTGTCGCCATCGTCGCCCGGCTGCGCTTGATGCCGTCCGACAGGCCGGCGGCGTAACGGCGCAGCAACCACTTCTTCGCCAAGGATCACCTCGCATTGCGGCAGGCCGCCAACATAGGGAGTGCGGCGCGTCCGTCAAGTGCGCGGCGCGGCCGGCGCGGTGCGGTCCTGCAGGCGGTCCCACACCCCGTACGCCGCCGCAGCGGCCAGCACGATCTCCATGTACAGCTCGATCATGCCGGTGACGTAGAAGGCGGGGCAGCCGGTGTAGTGCTGCTCCCCCGGCTTGGCGGTGGGGACGATGGGTGCGGTGGACAGGCGGATGAACGGCTCGCCTCCGCCGTCGTTCAGGACGAACGCGCCCTGGTGCAGCGGCAGCACGTGGGTGGCCTGGTGGTCGGCCGCTTCGATGGCGCTGCCTTCCATGTAGCGCACCAGCATGCCCAGGCTGCCCATGGACAGCGGCAGCACCTGCTTCAGGCTGCGCCGGACCAGGGCGTCGTAGAAGGCCGCGTCGCGGCCGGGCAGCAGCAGCGGCGCCGCTTCGGCCAGGCTCCAGCAGACGTGCAGGGCGGTGTGGCTGCCGGTCTTGGTGATCGACAGCAGATCGTAGCCGCTCTTGGTGTAGAGGGCGGAGGTCTCCAGCATGCGGGCGAGGACGAAGCTGGCGGCGGCGCCGGCGGTGATGCCGTCGCCGGCCTGCCGGCAGGACTCCTCCTCCGCCAGCACGCCGGCCGCCCAGCGGGTGATGAGGGCGTCCAGCAGGTGGCAGGTGCAATCGCGCAGGAAGGCGCACAGGTCCTCCGCCGACAGGCCCGCCAGCGCCGCGGTATCGTCGGGATGGACGCCATAAGGGCTTTCCGGCGGCGGCGGCAGGCGCAGGCGCCCCTCGGCGTCCAGCGGCAGCCGGCCGACGATGAAGCGGCGCAGCGAATCATAAAGCACCGCGAGCGTGGTGTTCACCACCACCTTCTCCGGATCCTCCTGCCGCGTATCGTGGCGCACCGGGCACTGGCCGGCCAGCCGGCTGAACTCCGGATCGAAGAGGTAGCCGGGCTCCGCGGCGATGCGGTGCAGGATGTGGGCGACCGAAATGCGGGTGAGCCCGGCCTCGGCGTGGGCGGCGAGGTAGGCTTGGGCGAAGTCGTTGGGGCGGGTCATGGCGGTGGCGCGACGGTGGCGGATCAGCGTTCGGCCAGGCGCGCGTAGACGCCGTGGTCCCGGGCGATGGATGCCACCGTGTCCATGTAGAGCTTGATCAGGCCCGGCACATAGAAGGCGGGGCAGCCGGTGTAATGCTGCTCGTCCGGTTTGCGGAACGGGGTGATGGGCGCGGCGCGCAGACGGATCAGTCCGGCGTCGTCGAGGGCGAAGGCGGTCTGGTCCTTGGGCAGCAGGTGGATGGCCAGACCGTCCGGCGGCTCCATGCCGCTGGCCTCCATGTAGTGGACCAGCATGCCCAGGCTGGACACCGACAGGGGCACCACCTGCTTCAGGCTGCGCCGCACCAGATCGTCGTAGAAGGCGGCGTCGCGGCCCGGCACCAGCAGCGGTGCCGCCTCCACCAGCGACCAGCAGATGTGGATGGCGGTGTGGCTGCCGGTCTTGGTGATCGACAGCATGTCGTACCCGGCACGCTGGTACAGCTCCGATCCCTCCAGGATCGTGCGCAGCACGAAGCTGGCCGCGGCGACGGTGGTGATGGAACCGCCGCCCTGCTGCCGGCAGCGCTCCTCCTCCGCCAGCACCTCGGCCGCCCAGCGGGTGATCACCTCGTCCAGGAGATGGCAGGTGCTGTCGCGCAGGTAGGAGACCAGCACCTCCGGCGGCGCCGCGGCGCGCGCCGCCGGGTCGGCCAGCGCCTCCCGGTACGGCGAGCGGGGCGGCGGCACCAGCGGGATGCTGCCCGCGCCGTCGGCGGGCAGGTGGGTTTCCATGAACGTCTTCAGCCCGTGGAAGAGGAACGCCAGCAGCGTGTTGACGGCGACCTTGTCGCGGTCCTCCGGGTTGGTGCCGGCGTGCACCGGGCACTGGCCGCCGAAGCTCCGCAACTCCTCCCCGAACAGGAAGGCCGGGTCCTCGGCAATTCTTTGCAGGATGTGGGTGACCGAGACGCGGGCAAGGCCGAGGTCGGCGTGAGCGGCGGCGAACGCCTGCGCGAAGTCGTTGGAGCGGGACATCCGGTCGGAATTGGGCAGGAAGGGACATGCCACCCTAGGCGGGCGGGCGCCGGTGCGCAATGGCCGTCCCTGCGACATAAGTGCGATCCGCCGCCGCCCGGTTCCGCTCAGAGCAGGGCCGCCAGCACCACCGCGGCGCCCAGCAGCACGGCGCAGGCCCGCACGTAAACGGCCAGCGCCCGGTCGATGTCGGCGGGCGTGGCGGCGGTGCGGCCGGGGCCCATCCAGGCGTCCATGATCCGGGTGGCGCCGTAGGTGCGCGGGCCCCCCAGGCGCAGGTCGAGCGCGCCGGCCATCGCCGCCTCCGGCCAGCCGGCGTTGGGCGAGCGGTGGCGGCGGGCGTCCCGGCGCACCGAGGCGAGGGCGGCGCCGGCGTCGGCCCCCGGCGTCAGCCGCGCCCCGGCGGCGATCAGCAGCGCCGACAGGCGGGAGCCGGGCAGGTTGACCAGGTCGTCCAGGCGGGCGGCGGCCCAGCCGAAGCTCTTGTGGCGCGGCGTGCGGTGGCCGATCATGCTGTCGGCGGTGTTGATGGCCTTGTACAGCGCGATGCCCGGCAGGCCGCCGATCGCCAGCCAGACCGCCGGCGCCACGATCCCGTCGGAGAAGTTCTCCGCCAGGCTCTCGATGCCGGCCCGGCACACCCCGTGCTCGTCCAGGGTGGCCGGGTTGCGGCCGACGATGCGCCCCACCGCCGCCCGCCCGCCCTCCAGCCCGCCCAGACGCAGGGCGTGGGCCACCTCGAACACGTGATCGTAGAGACTGCGCTGAGCCAGCAGGGCGGAGGCCAGCGCCGCCTCCAGCAGCCAGCCGCCCGGCAGCACCCGGACCGCCGCGGCAACGGCGGCGGCCGCGACGCCGACCACCGTCAGCAGGATGGCCAGCGCCAGCACTCCGGCAAGCCGGCGCCGCCACGGCTCCGCGTCGTCGTGGTTGAGCATCCGGTCCAGCCGGTCTATGAGGGCACCGAACCACACCACCGGGTGGCCGATGCGGGCGAGCAAGGCGTCCGGGTAGCCGATGGCCGCCTCGATGATCAGGGCGGCGGCAAGGACGGACAGATGGGCGTCCACGGGGACTCCGGGGATTCGGTGCGGCGGGCGGGGAGGGTGATCATGGCGCAAACGGGGAACGGCACCAAGGGCGGAACGGTGCTGCACGGCGGCGACCTGGACGCCGCGCGCGCCGCCTTCCCCGGGGCGCCCGAACCGTGGATCGACCTGTCCACGGGGATCAACCCCTGGCCCTATCCGCTGCCGGATCTTCCCGCCGAGGCCTGGACCCGGCTGCCCGGTGCCGCGGCGGAGGAGCGGCTGCGCCGGACCGCCGCCCGGCGGTACGGCGCCGCCGGACCCGACCGGGTGGCGGCGGCGCCGGGGTCCCAGGCGCTGATCCAGGTGCTGCCGCGGCTGCGCCCGCCCGGCCGCGTCGCCGTGGCGGGCCCCACCTATGCCGAGCACGCCCGCGGCTGGGCCGCCGCCGGCCACGCGGTGGCGACCGTGGCGGCGGTGGCGGACGCGGGGGATGCGGACGTCGTCGTCGTCGTCAACCCCAACAACCCGGACGGCCGCATCGTGCCGCCCGACGAAATTCTGGCCGTGGCGGAGCGGCAGGCGGCCCGCGGCGGCTGGCTGGTGGTCGACGAGGCGTTCGCCGATGTGGCCCCCGCCGCGTCCGTGGCCGCGGCGGCGGGGGAGCGGCAGGGGCTGGTGGCGCTGCGGTCGTTCGGCAAGTTCTACGGACTGGCCGGGGTGCGCCTCGGATTCGCGCTGGCGGAGCCGGTGCTGGCGGCGGCGGTGCGTGCCGCGGTCGGGCCGTGGGCCGTGGCCGGCCCGGCGCTGGCCATCGGCACCGCGGCGCTGGAGGATGATGCCTGGGCGCAGGCGACGCGACGCCGGCTGGCCGATGCGTCGGCCGCCCTGGACCGCCGGCTGACCGGCGGCGGGCTGGTGGTGGACGGCGGGACCGATCTGTTCCGCCTGATCCGCGATGCCCGCGCACCGGCCCTGTACAGGGCGCTTGGCCGGGCGGGCATACTGGTCCGCCGATTTCCCGACCGCCCGGACCTGCTGCGCCTGGGCCTGCCCGCCGACGAAGACGCTGCGGTTCGGCTCTCGGATGTCGTGCGAGCCGCCGGAACGTGCTTCGGGGGCTAATCATCCGCGACAGAATGGCACACCGGTGATGGATTTCGCCATTGTCGCTACGCGTAAGCCGATAGCCCGATTGCGGTCATACAAAACGATGTGCAAAATCGGCAGATGTTGGACACGATTGCCCCCATGATGGCGCCGATGACCCGTGTCGAGGCCGGCTGGCAAAGCGCATGGGTGATGTTTGACGCCCTTCCGGCGGGTGTCTGCATCGCCGATCCGTCCGGTCGGATCGCTTACGCCAATCCATCCCTGCACGCGCTGCTCGGACGCGCACCCGGCGCGCTGGCCGGCAGCGACCTGGCGGCGCTTGGGTGGGACGCCGCTGATGCCGGACCGTCCGCGGACGGCGGCCATCAACGCTGTTTCGCGCGTCCCGACGGAACGGGTGTGCGGCTGAACGAGGTCGCGGGGCCGTTCACCGGGCCCGACGGCGTGACCTATGCCCTGCATGTCTTCACCGACGCCCCCCGCCACCGCACCGCCCGCAAGGCGGTCTTCCGGGACGCCGCGGACGCCGGCGCGATCGCCGGGGTCATCCACGCGATGGAGGACGCGCCTGACGACGCCCGCCTCGACGTCATACTGGAACAGAGTCCCATCGGCGTGTCCGTCTCGCGGCGCGACACCGGAATCATCCAGTTCGCCAACACCCGGTTCGCCGAGTTGGTGGGGCTGCCGCGCGATCGCATCGTCGGCTCGCGCGCCCGCGACTATTATGTGGATGACCACCAGCGCGGCCGGGTCGTCGAGGAGTTGAAGGGCTCCGGCTCAGTGCTCAACATGGAGGTGCAGTTCCGGCGCGCCGACGGCTCCGCCTTTTGGACGCTGTTCTCGGTGAACCAGGCCGTCATACAGGGGGTGGAGGTCAACCTCGCCTGGATCTACGACTATACGGAGCGGCGCAACATGGAGGAGGCGCTGCGTGACATGGCATCCAGGGACCCGCTGACGGGCATTTACAACCGCCGCTCCTTCATGGAGATGTCCCGGCAGGCGCTGGCACGGTCCAGCCGCTTTCACCAGCCCATGTCGGTTCTCGTTCTCGACGTCGACCACTTCAAGTCGGTCAACGACAGCTTCGGGCACGCCGTCGGTGACGACGCGTTGCGGGCGGTGGCCGGCGCCTGCCAGTCGATCCTGCGCGAGTACGACATCCTCGGCCGCCTGGGCGGGGAGGAGTTCATGGTCTGCCTTCCCGGCACCACCGTGGACGAAGCGCGCGTCGTCGCCGAGCGCCTGCGCCGCTACCTGGCGCGCCTGGGCATCGCCGGCCCGAATGGACGCTTCCACGTGACCGTCAGCATCGGCATTGCGGGGGTGGAGGGGGGGTGCGACACCCTCGATCAGGCCATTCACCGCGCCGATCTCGCCCTCTACCGCGCAAAGCGGGAAGGCCGCAACCGGGTTGTCCCGTACGAACCGGGGATGTGACGGCAGGCGGACGGCTCCCGGCGCCATCCAAGCGATTATTATCGCGTGTCTTCAACCCGTCTCCCGAGACTCTTTCTCCGGACTCCGGCGGTCCGTTTCGCCAACTGCGGTCTTGCAGGTGGAATTCGTCCGTCCATACTGCGTTTGCTGTATGACGCCGGGGCCGTGAAAGGAATACAGAAGATGAGCGTGTCACCCCGTTCGGCGACCACCATGAGCGCAACGCAACTCATCATTGAAAATGCGAATGCCACCGGGGCCGCGCTCATGGTGTTCGATCATGAGGATCGGGTTTGCCACTCGAACGAGAGGAATTCGAAAGTATTCTCGTTTCTCGACTTTTCGCGGTCGCCCACGTATGCGGACGTCTTCCGTGCGTCGCTGGAGCACCGCCGGTTCATCGGGCCCGAGCCTTACCGCGAGCCGGACGCCTGGCTATCGCAGGCCCAGCAGTTCCGGCGCAATCACCGCTTCGCGCAGTTTACGAAGGAGTATCCCGACGGACGGATATACCTGGTGACCCATGAGGTTCTGGCCGGCACCGGATCCTACCTCTGCCGCGTGGACATCACGGACAAGCTGGCGCAGTCCTTGCGCGGTTCGGGTCCGCTTCTCGGTCCGCGCGCCTGGCTCGGTGCGTTGGGGGGGCTGACGTCCAATCCACTGGACGCCAATTCCGGCGGGGTCGCGGTCATCACGGCGTCGGGCATTCTGGTGGACGCAAACAGCACCATGAGGGCGATGCTGGGAGAGTCCACCGCATTCGGGCTCATGGGCGGCCGCATCCGGTTCAGGATGCCGGCGGAGAACGATGATTTCTATACGAAACTCGCCGCGGTGCTGGCGAACGGCGATCCGAATGGCTTCGATCTTCTGCGGGTCAGCGGCGAGCAACAGGACGAGTATCTGGTGAAGGTGGCGCCGTTCTCCGTTCATACGGATCGGAGCGGGGCGGGAATGGCGATGGTCAGCGTGTTCGATCCCCATGAAACGGCAGACGTCCCGGCATCTGCGCTGACGACGATGTACGGCCTGACGCCGGCCGAATCCCGGGTCGCCCTGGCCATAGGCCAGGGGGATCGTCCGGAGCAGGTTGCCCAGAAGTATGGAACGTCACTCAACACCGTTCGCACGCAGCTTCAAACCGTGTTCGCCAAGATGGATATCGGCCGGCAGCCCGATCTGGTCAGGCTGGTCACGCGTCTGGCCCTGTTCTTCCGGCCGCGAATTCAGCCATAGGGCCGTTCAGGTTTCTGTGGGCAAAGAGGACTCGATAGGAGGTCGGTGGTGTGCATGCCAGAGAGTGCAGGTGCGGGCCCGCAAGACCGGCGGGTCGTACCGGGTGCAACCGCCGGCGGGAAACAACACAGGGATCGGCAACGCTTCGCGCCGGTCCGATCGGGAGGCACAGGCCATGTCCAGCATTCTTGATGCCGCGATGGATGCTCTCGACGGTGAGGAAGAGATCAGCCGGACCATCGTCGTCAACGGCCGCCGAACGGTGATCCGCATCAGCGCCTATCTCTGGGACGTGCTCGATCGCATCGCGCACGACCGGGACAGCACGACGGGGCGGATCGTCCGGGAGGTCGCGACGACGACCACGGTCGATGCCGAACCGGCAGCGCGGGAGCGGATCGAAGCGGCTCTGCGGGTCTATATTCTTCTTCATGTCCGCGACGGTGCAGGTGATCCCGACACCTGGCCCTGCGATGGCGTGGTCGGTGCCGGCGCGGTGTCGTCCGGCCTGCGCGGCCGCATTCATCCGTTGCCCGGCCTGCACGAGGATGGTGTCCGCTTCGCCTGACCCTGCGGACCGGCTGATGCTGTGTCAATTCCGGTCCTACCGCTGCCGTTCATCCTATGATATTCACGCCGTCACACCCGCCCGGCAAGAAGCCCGGAGGGCGTGAAGGCGTGAACCCGATGAACGGTAAGTTGAATATATGGGCATTCGCTGCGCTTCTCTGAGGTTCCTGAGCGGCTTACTGCGCGCTGTGATGGTGGTTGCATTCCTGTGCGCTCCGGGAGTGTCGGTGGCGCGGGGTATCGACGTCAATCTTGCGAATGACCCGCCGACCCTTGATCCGTCGGGGTTGTTCGGGCAGGTCGGCTTCCAGGTGCTCGACCTTGTCTATGAAGGGCTGACGGCACCGGGGCCGGAAGGCCGGCCACAGCCTGCCCTGGCGGTGCGCTGGGAAGGGCTGGAGGATGGGCGCGTCTGGCGTTTCCACCTGCGCGACGGCGTGCGTTTCCACACCGGCCGGCCGCTTGATGCCACGGCGGTGAAGGAGAGCCTGGAGGAGATCCTGCGGCCGGGCCGCCGGCCCGGTTTGTTCGCCTTTCTCTTGCGCAACGTGGCCGGCGCCGCGGAACTGACCGCGGGTACGGCGCAGGGGTTGAGCGGTGTGGAGGTGGTCGACGCCGACACGGTGGAGATCACCCTGACGGGACCGGATGCCCTGTTCGCCGGCTATCCCATGTACATCTTCGACGTGTCCGTGGCACGGAACGATCCCGACTGGCACCGCCACCGTTCCGCCGGAACCGGGCCGTTCCGCCTGGAGCGCTGGACCCCCAACGTGTCCCTGCATCTGGCGGCGGCCCCCGGATACTGGGGTGCCCCGCCGCCGGTCGACGCGGTGCGCTATGCCGTGCTGACCGGGATCGACGCGGTTCTGAACGCCTATGACGCCGGGATGCTGGATGTGGCGGTGGTGTCCGATGACGGTGTGGGCCGGGTGCTGGGCAACCCGCGCTACCGGGACCGGGCGCTCCTGTTCCGGCGCGTCCAGTTCCGGTATCTCGGGCTGAACGGAAGCCGCTATCCGCCTTTCGCCGACCGGGACGTGCGTGCCGCCATCGCCGCTGCCGTCGACTCCGCCGGGCTGGGCCGCGCACTGTATGCCGAGGCGGCGGTGCCCCTGTCGGGCTTCACCGTTCCCGGACTCGCCGGCCACGCCGCGAACCGCGAGCGGGTGGGAGAGGCGGCGGCACCCGCGCCCGCCACCCCTCCCGGCACGATATCCGGCACTCCGCTGCCGCCTCTGGAGATCGCCGGGATCAGCGTGCACCGCAATGAGCTGTCCTATCTGGCCGATCGTGTCGGCAGTGTCCTCGGCCGGCCGGTCGGGGTGCGGATCATGGAACGCAGCGCCTATCTGGCCGCCGCAACGGCCGGCGAACTCCCGCTGTTCCTCGGCGGCTGGACCGCCGACTATCCCGAGATGATGAGCGTTCTGGGGCCCCTGTGGCATTCCACCAGCCCGTTCAACGTATCGCGCTTCGCCCACCCGGAGGTGGATGCCCTGATCGAGGAGGCGCGCGTCACCCTGGAAGAGGATCGCCGCCACACCCTCTACGCGGCCATCGACCGCATCCTGCGGGACCATGTGGCGGCGGTGCCCCTGTACACGCCGTCCTATGTACTGCTGACGCGGCCGGACGGGCCGCCGGTCTGCCTCACTCCGGCCGGCGCCCTGTGCTTCGGGCGCAACGCCGGCGCGGTGAAGCCGAACTGATGCTTGCGCTGGCCGTCCACCGCCTGAGCGCCTGGCTGGCCCTGCTGGGGTCCGTGGGGGTGCTGGCGGCGCTGGCCGTCCGGCTGTCGCCCGGCGGCTCGCCGGCCCTTGCGCTGCACGACCGGCCGGTTCATCCAACCCTGGCGGTGGACGGGGCGGATGCACCGCTTTGGCTACAGGTGCTTCGCCAGGTGGCCGCACTGCTGCAGGGAGACCTGGGGAGGTCCGTCCGCTACGCCGACACGCCGGTGCTCGCCCTCATCGCCGAGGCTCTGCCGGTGACACTGGCGCTTGTGGCCGGCGCCCTGCTCGTCGCCGCGGCGACGGGAATGGGGGCCGGAGTGCTGGCCGCCCTGCACCGGGGGCGGGCGGTCGACCGGGTGATCACCCTTCTCATGGTCGCCTGCCTGGCAGCGCCGCTGCCGGTTGCCGCGGCGCTGGCGATCCATATCGGCGCCGTGTCCCTGGGTGTGCTGCCGCCGCTCGGTTGGGGAAAGCCCGCGCATGCGATCATGCCCACGCTGGTGCTGGCGCTGCCGGCGATCGGGCATGTGGGGCGCTGGACGCGCGCCCTGCTGGTCGACGTCCTGGAGCGCCCCTTCATCTGTCAGGCGCGGGCCAAGGGCCTGGGGCCGACAGCCGTGATCGTCCGGCATGCCATGCCGCACGCCGCCGGCCCCCTGCTGACCATCTTCGCCCTGTTGGCCGGCGCGTTCATCGGCGGCAGCGCGGTGGTGGAGGAGATCTTTGCCATCCCCGGGCTGGGCCGACTTGCGGTCGAGGCGATGCGGGCCCGCGATCATCCGCTGGCGGTCGCCGTCGTCCTTTGCGGTGCGGTGGTCTATGCCACCGCCATGCTGACCGCCGACCTGCTGGCGGCCTGGATCGACCCGCGCCGGCGCAGCGGCATCGGGACGGGAACCACCCCGTGACGACGCGGCGGCGGGGCCGCTACCCTACAGGCATCGTGGCGGCGGTGGCCGTCTTCGTCCTGGTTCTGCCCGCGATTCAGGGGCTGATGCCCTGGGACCCGACCCACACCAACCTGCTGGCGGCGATGCAACCGCCGTCGGCGGCGCACTGGCTTGGCACCGATGCGCTCGGGCGCGACATGCTGGCCCGGCTGCTTGCGGCGTGCCGCACATCGCTCACCGTCTCGCTGGCCGCGGTGGCGCTGGCCACCGCCGGCGGTGTCCTTGTCGGAATCGCCGCCGGCGTCGCGGGCGGGATTGCGGACGCGGTGCTGTCTTGGGCAGCGGACGTGGTTGCGGCCGTCCCGCGGCTGCTGCTGGCCATGGTGGCCGCGGCGGTGCTGGGCGGCGGCGCCGTCGGCGTTACCGGGGCGCTGGCGCTGGCGTCCTTTCCCACCATCGTCCGCCTGGCGCGGGCGGCGGTGCTCGCGACGCTGGCCGAAGGCTATGTCCACGCCTCCGTCGCGTCCGGCGCTTCGGGATGGCACGTCGCCAGGGTCCACGTACTTCCCGCCATCCGGGGGTTGATGCTGAACCGGGCGGCGGCGCTGGTGGGCACGGCCATACTGGTTGAGGCGTCCCTGGGATTCCTCGGACTCGGTGCTCCGGACCCGACGCTGGGCGGTCTGATCCGCGACGGGTTGGCGGCCTTGGAAAGGGCACCGATTCTGGCGGTTGCACCGATGGTCACGGTCTTCGCCATTGCCCTGGTTTGCCATCTCGCGGCCGATCGGGCGGCGGAGATGGACGGACGGCGGCCGGTGTCCCCGTCGGGTGCATGAGGCGCCTGCCGCGACCCCATCCGTAAGATGGTGGCCGAGCATCCTCGGCCGGCATTGCATTGCACCGGTTTTCCGTCGCACCCTGGGACTCGCGGCAAGCGCGTGTCCGAACCGGCGAGGCGCACCGAAGATGCCGGCAGCTTGCACGGATGACGAGCGGCACGATGGGAACCATGTCCGAACCGGCGGCAATGGCGTTCGACACCATGAACGACGAAACGGTCGCCCGCCTCGCCGAGGCGGTGCTGGCGGAGCTGATCGCCCGCAAGAACCTGTGCATCAGGACGCTGGACCCGCCGGCCGAACTCGACGCGCAGGACGTCTACATGAGCGTGTCGAGCGGCCTGGGGCAGGTGCAGATCACCGTCTTCAACGATCCTGTGCGGCGCAGGGCGGGACACTGATACACCCGGAACCCGGCATGGTCATGCCCGCCCGCACCGGTCAGGCCAGCCAGTCGGGCATGCGCTCGGCGGCCAGCATGGCCTCGATGGAGGGGCGGGGGCGGACCACGGCGAAGGCATCGCCGCGCACCAGCACCTCCGGCGCCAGGGGCCGGGTGTTGTAGGTGGAGGACATCACCGCGCCGTAGGCCCCGGCGGAGTGGAAGGCCACCAGTTCGTCGGCACCCATGGCCGGCAGGGGCCGTTGCAGGGCGAAGGTGTCGCCGCTCTCGCACACCGGCCCGACCACGTCGATGGGGGCGATGTCGGGGTTCGGCCCCGGTTCCCGGACGGGCACGATGGCATGGTAGGCGTCGTACAGCGTCGGGCGGATCAGGTCGTTCATGGCCGCGTCGACGATCAGGAAGCGGCGGTGCAGCCCCTGCTTCACGAAGATCACCCGGGCCACCAGGATGCCGGCATTGCCCACCAGGGACCGCCCCGGCTCCAGCGTCACGCGGCAGCCGAGGTTGCCGGTGATGGAGCGCACCATGCCCGCATAGGCCGTCAGGTCCGGCGGCGATTCCTCGCGGTAACGGATGCCGAGCCCGCCGCCCAGGTCGAGGCGGCGGATGTCGATGCCGTCGGCGCGCAGGGCGTGCAGCAGCTCCACCACCCGCTCGTACGCCGCGCGAAAGGGGGCGAGGTCGGTGAGCTGGGAACCGATGTGCACGGCGATGCCCAGCGGTGCCAGGCCGGGCAGTGCCGCGGCGCGGCCGTACACCTCGCGCGCATGGTCCCAGTCGATGCCGAACTTGTTCTCCTTCTTGCCCGTCGCGATCTTCGCGTGGGTGCCGGCGTCCACGTCGGGGTTGACCCGGATGGCGATGGGGGCCTCCACCCCCATGGACGTGGCGACCTCGCTGAGCGCCTCCAGCTCCGGCACCGACTCCACGTTGATCTGGTGGATGCCGGCCTCCAGGGCCGCCCGCATCTCGCCCCGCGTCTTGCCGACGCCGGAGAACACGATGCGCTCCGCCGGCACGCCGGCCGCCAGCGCCCGGCGCATCTCCCCTTCCGACACCACGTCGGCGCCGGCCCCGAGGTCGGCGAAGGTGCGGATGACGGCGAGGTTGGAGTTGGCCTTGACCGCATAGCAGACGGCCGCGTCCTGCCCCTCGAACGCGTCGGCGTAGGACCGGTAGGCGGCGGTCAGCGCGGCGTGGGAGTAGCAGTAGAAGGGCGTGCCCACGGCGTCGGCGATGGCGGGCAGGGCGACGTCCTCGGCATGCAGGACGCCGTTGCGGTAGGTGAACACGCTCATGGGAACTTCACTCCGGGCGCCAGCTCGCCCGGCCGCGGGTTGAGGGTGGCGGGATCGGGATAGGTGCCGGGGAAGCGGTCGGCGTCGCGCCCCTGCGGCGGGTCGACGAAGTCCGGCTTCTTGCCGCAGGCCCCCAGCGACAGGGCGAGCGCCACCACGAGCAGGCCCATGGCCAGCCCGACGGCGCGGCGGTGGGTGAGACGCGGGATCACAGGAACCGCTCCCGCGCGGCCCGGACGGCCTCGCGCACGCGGTCGGGCGCGGTGCCGCCGAAGCTCGTGCGGCTGGCGACGGAGGCTTCGACGGTGAGCACCTGGTAGACCTCCCCGGTGATGCGCGGCTCGATCGACCGCAGCTCGTCCAACGTCAGGTCGGACAGTCCCTTACCGCCGTCCTCCGCCAGCTTGACGGCGCGGCCGGTGACGTGATGCGCCTCGCGGAAGGGCATCCCCGGCACCCGGACCAGCCAGTCGGCCAGGTCGGTGGCGGTGAGGAAGCCGCGCTCGGCGGCGGCGCGCATGGCCGCGGGCTGCGGCATCATGTCGCGCACCATGCCCTCCATGGCGGCGATGCACAGGGCCAGGGTGTCGTCGGTCTCGAACACCGGCTCCTTGTCTTCCTGCATGTCCTTGGAATAGGCCAGCGGCAGCCCCTTCATGACGACCAGCAGGCCGGCCAGCGCGCCGATCACCCGGCCGGCCTTGGCCCGCACCAGCTCCGCCGCGTCGGGGTTCTTCTTCTGCGGCATGATGGAGGAGCCGGTGGTGAAGGCGTCCGACAGCCGCACAAAGCGGAACTGGTCGGAGCACCACAGCACGATTTCCTCGGCGAAGCGCGACAGGTGCATGGCGCAGATCGAGGCTGCCGCCAGGTACTCCAGCGCGAAGTCCCGGTCGGAGACGGCGTCCAGGGAATTGGCCGTCGGCCGGTCGAAGCCCAGGTCGGCGGCCGTGGCGTGGCGGTCGATGGGGAACGGCGTGCCGGCCAGGGCGGCGGAGCCCAGCGGGCACTCGTTCAGCCGGGCGCGCGCGTCGCGGAAGCGACCGCGGTCGCGCCCCGCCATCTCCACATAGGCCAGCAGATGGTGGCCGAAGGTGACGGGCTGGGCCGCCTGCAGGTGGGTGAAGCCGGGCATCACCGTGTCGGCGTGCCGCTCCGCCAGGTCGATCAGGGCGGCCTGGAGCGCCTGCAAACCGGCGTCGGTGCGGTCGATGGCGTCGCGCACCCACAGGCGGAAATCGGTCGCCACCTGGTCGTTGCGGGACCGCGCGGTGTGCAGCCGCTTGGCCGGCTCGCCCACCAGTTCGGCCAGGCGGGCCTCCACGTTCATGTGGATATCCTCCAGCTCCGTCTTGAAGACGAAGGTTCCGGAGTCGATTTCCTGTCCCACGCGGTCGAGTCCGTCGCGGATGACGTCGGCATCGGCTTGCGTGATGATGCCCCGGCGGGCCAGCATGGCGGCGTGCGCCTTGGAGCCGGCGATGTCCTGGGCGGCGAGACGCCGGTCAAAGCCGATGGAGGCGTTGATGCGCTCCATGATGGCGGCCGGTCCGCGGGCGAAGCGGCCGCCCCACATCTGGCTGGCGGCGGGGGAGGTCGGCTTGGTGCTGTCGGCGCTCATGGCTGGGTGACCGGACGAATCGGGATGGGGGTGAGGACGGTGAGTATGCGGACTTTGGCGGTCTCCGCAATCCTTTCGGTGGCCGTGGGCGTCGCGGCGTGGTTGGCGGCCGGCGCATGGATGACCCCGGCGGCGGCGCCGACGGTGGTGACCCTGCCGGCCGGGGCCGCGGCCTCGCCCGCGGCGGGGACGGTCGCGGCCGGCCCGGAACGCTTCCGGGCGGTGTCGCCGCCGCGGCCGGTGCCGGACTTCGCCTTCGTCGACGGCGACGGCGCCAAGGTCACGGTGGCCGATTTCGCCGGCCGGATGGTGCTGCTGAACCTGTGGGCCACGTGGTGCGCGCCGTGCGTGAAGGAGATGCCGGCCCTCGATCGCCTGGAGGCGGCGCTGGGCGGCGACCGGTTCCTCGTGCTCGCCCTGTCGGTGGACCGCGGCGGGCGCGACACGGTGCAGCCGTTCCTGGAGAAACTGGGGGTTCGGCGACTGGGGCTCTTCCTCGATCCCGGCAACGCCAGCATGGCGGCCCTGTCGCCGCGCGGCCTGCCCACCACGCTGCTGATCGACGAGCAGGGCCGCGAGATCGCCCGCCTGGAGGGCGCGGCCGAGTGGGACTCGCCGGAGATGATGGCCTACCTGCGTCAACACGGTGCCGGCGGCGGCGGCGTGGCGCCGCGCGACCGCGGCGGGCTGGTCAACACCGGCGGCTGAAGGCGCGCCGTCCGTCATGACGGAATCCGCCATTCCGGGGAACCGGGCGGAATCGGCCGCGGCCGCGCCGGCGCGGGCCCGGCACGCCCTGCGCGACAGCCCGCTGGCGCTGATCGTTCTGGCGGCGACGCTGGGCGGCGCGGTGGGCGCCGGCGTGGCGATGCTGCACGCCGCGGTGGCGTGGGCTCAGCGGACGGCCTTCCACCTGCCGGCGGGGACCCACCTCGGCGCCGACGCCGCCCTGGCGGACTGGCGTGTGGTGGCGGTGCCCACGGTGGGCGGGCTGGCGCTGGGGCTGCTGCTGGCCGGGCTCAAGCGCTGGCGCCCGCGTGACATCGTCGATCCCGTCGAGGCCAACGCCCTGTTCGGCGGCCGGATGTCGCTGCTGGACAGCGTACGGCTGACTTACCTGACGCTGATCTCCAACGCCTCGGGCGCGTCGGTGGGGATGGAAGCAGCCTATACCCAGGCGGGATCGGGGATGACGTCGCGAGCCGGGCAGTGGCTCCGGGTGCGCCGCGGCGATCTGCGCACGCTGGTGGGATGCGGCGCCGCCGCGGCCATCGCCGCTGCCTACTCCGCCCCGCTGGCCGGCGCCTTCTACGCCTTCGAGCTGGTGCTGGGGGGATACACGCTGGCGACGCTGGCACCGGTGGGAGCGGCGGCGGGCGTGTCGGTGGCCGTGGCCACCTGGCTGTCCGGGGCCGGGCACGCGGCGGTGGCGGCGCCCGCCGGCGTGGCCCTGTACGGCTGGGATTATCTGGCGTGTGCGGGGGTGGGGTTCCTGTCCGGGTGGCTCGCCATTGCCGCCATGCAGGCGGTGACGCTGGCGGAGCGTGCGTTCCGCGCGTTGCCCGGCCCGGTGTGGGGGCGCCCGGCCCTGGGCGGCTTCGGTGTCGGCCTCCTGGCGCTCGCCTTTCCGGAGGTGCTGGGCGCCGGCCCCGGTGCCGCCCCGCCGCCGCTGGAGATCGGCGCGGCGGCCCTGGCAGCCCTGCTGGTCACCAAGATTCTGGCGTCGGCCCTGTCCCTCGGGGCCGGGTTCCGCGGCGGACTGTTCAGCGCATCGCTGTTCCTGGGCGCCCTGTTCGGCGGTCTTCTCGGCCTTCTGGCGGAACGGTATGTTCCCGGTCTCGGCCTCGATGCCGGAGCGTTGATCCTGGTCGGCATGGGAGCGGTGGCCGCGGGGGTGGTCGGCGGGCCGATGACCATGGTGCTGCTGGTTCTGGAGGCGACCGCCGACCTGACCGCGGCGGCCGGGGTGCTGACCGGGGTGGTGGTGTCCACCACCGTGGTGCGCCACGCTTTCGGCTATTCCTTCACCACCTGGCGCTTTCACCTGCGCGGCGTGCCGATCCGTGGCGCCCACGACGTGGGCTGGATGGGCGAGCTGACGGCCAACCGGCTGATGCGCCGCGATCACAAGACGGTGCCGGAGACCACGACGCTGGCCGGTCTGCGCCGCCTGTTCCCGTTGGGTTCGGTCAAGGCGGTGTTCGCGGTGGACACCGCCGGGCGCTACGCCGGCGTGGTGGACATGGCGGCGGTTCATGACCCGTCCTACGACCCGGAACTGGAGGGGATGTGCGTGCGCGACCTGGCGCTCCACCGAGACGCCGTGCTGGGCGAGCGCGATGACATCCGCACCGTGCTCGCCCGCTTCCGCGACTCGGAAGCCGAGATCCTGCCGGTGACCGCGGCGGGAGAGCGCGCCATCCTCGGCTACATCACCGAGGCGTTCGCCCTGCGCCGCTACAGCCGCGAGCTGGAGCGGCTGCGCGGCGAAGAGACGGGGGACCAGGGGCTGTACGGGCGTGATTGATCCGGCCGGGCCGGGTCGTCAGGGCGGCAGCAGCCAGGGGACCAGCAGCACGCTGACGATCATCACGAGCACCGTGAAGGGCACGCCGACCTTCACGAAATCGGTGAAGACGTAGTTGCCGGGGCCGACCACCAGCGTGTTCACCGGCGACGACACCGGCGTCATGAAGGCGGAGGAGGCCGCCAGGGCAACGATCATCGCGAACGGGTAGGGTGACGCCTGGAGCGTCTCGGCAACCGCCAGGGCGACCGGCGCCATCAGCACGGCTGTGGCGGTGTTGGAGATGAACAGCCCGAACACGGCGGTGATGGCGAACAGGCCGGCCAGGATCATGCGGGGGCCGGCGTCTCCGGCCAGCGTCAACAGGGTGTCTGCCGCCAGATCGACACCGCCTGTCTTCTGAAGGGCGATGGAGAACGGCAGCATGCCGACGATCAGGATCAGGCTCTGCCAGTGGATCGAGCGGTAGGCGGCGTCCAGGTCGATGCAGCGCAGCACCCCCAGCAGCAGGCAGCCGATCAGCGCCGCCTGAACGTTGGGCACGACGCCGGTGATCATCAGGCCGACGGTCACCGCCAGGGCGACCAGGGCGTGCGGCGCCCGGGCGGCGGCCGGCACGATCTCGTCCAGCTCCCCGGGCAGGTTGAGGATGATCAGGTCCACCGGCGCGCTCTGAAGCCGGCGGATCGCCTTCCAGGTGCCCACCAGCAGCAGCGTGTCGCCGACCTTGAGGTGTTCGTCGAGCAGGCTTTCCCGGTGCGGCACGGTGCCCCGCCGCAGCCCCACCACGTTCAGCCCGTATTGCGTGCGAAAGCGCGCCTTGACCACGGTCTTGCCGACCAGCGCCGACGTCGGCGGGATCATCACCTCGACCATGCCGATGTCCTGCGACCGGTCGGAGAAGTAGGCGCCCGACAGGGTCAGCTTTTCCAGCCGGTACCGCCGCGCCACCTCCGCGATGTCGATGGCGGGCGAAAACAGGTCGAGGAACAGGACGTCGCCGCCGTGCAGCACGGTCTCCGCCTGCGGGCGGATCAGGCGGTGCTCGAAGCGGCCGTTGCGCTCCACCGCGATGATGTTCACGCCGGACGTGCTGCGCAGGTTGAGTTCGTCCAGACGCTTGCCGACCAGCGGCGAGTCCGGGCCGACGCGCAGGCGGTGCTCCCGCTCCGCCAGGCCGTAGTCGCGGACCCAGTCGGCGAGGGCCGGCCGCACGCTCTCCACCGGCTGCTCCGGCTGCCGGCCGGCCAGCCAGCGGCGGGCGAACAGCATGTAGCCGACGCCCAGCACCAGCAGCGGCAGGCCGAAGGGCGTGATGCTGAAGAAATGGAACCCGTCGAACCCGTGGCGCACCAGTTCGGCGTTCACCACCAGGTTCGGCGCCGTGGCGACGAGGGTCATCATGCCGCTGAGCAGGGCCGCGACGCTGAGCGGCATCATCAGCCGCCCCGCGGCGATGCCGGCGGTGCGCGCCATGCGCAGAACCACGGGGATGAAGATGGCGACGACACCGGTGGAACTCATCACCGAACCGACGCCGGCGACGATGACCATCAGAAGCGACAGAAGGCGGGTTTCGCTGCGCCCGGCGCGGGCGATCAGCCAGTCCCCCAGGCGCCGCGCGATGCCGGTGCGCACCAGCCCCTCGCCGATCACGAACAGGGCGGCGATCAGCACGATGTTGGGGTCGCTGAAGCCGGACAGGGCCTCGTTCATGGTGATGATGCCGGTGAAGGGCAGCACCGTGATCATCAGGAGCCCGACGGCGTCCATGCGCGGCCGGTTGGCGGCGAACATGACGATGGCGGCGGCGAGGAGAAGCAGAACGAGGATGAGATCGGCGGTCATGGTCCGTCGGGTGCGGTTGCCCGCACGGCCCTAGCACAGGGTGGACGGGGCGGCAATGGGTTGGTCCCCCGCGCCTGCGCTCACATCCGGCCCTGGCCGGTCACATACTTTCCCAGTTCGCCGCCGCAGCTCCGGCTCACCCGCTCGTACTCGTCGACGGTGTCGACGCCGGCCTGGCGGCGGTCGCGCTCGCGGGTGAACTCGTCGAGGATCGTGCGCATCTCCGCGTCGATGGGGCGGCGCAGGGTGGTCATGACCTGCTGCCGGCTGCGCGAGCGCACCGTCCCCGTCTGCGCCGCCACCGCGGCCACCCGGCGGCGGATGATGGCGAGGTACTCCTCCATCAGCGCGTCGTCCACGGCGACGTGCTGCATCTCGTGGTCCAGCACCTCGCGGTGGATGCAGGAGCCGCGGGGCAGTTCACGGGCCACGTAGACCACCCGCTCCTGCGTGCCGAAGGTGACGGAGACGGAGGCCAGGGCGCCGCAGTAGGCACCGTCCCCCAACTGGCCGTAGCTGACGGCGATGTCGTAGGTCTGCTGGAACACCGCGTGGGCCAGGCCCAGGATGTGGCCGGACCCGGAGCCGGCCGGACCGGGCGCCCGTCCGGGGATGCGGGCAAGCTGCTGGATGGTGCGTGTGAAGTCCCGGCGCAGCGGCGCGTTGGTCAGGGAAACGCTCACCTGTGGCCGCTCGAAGGCCGGGCAGCCGTCGGCTTGCGCCACGGCGGGAGCCGCGGCCGCCAGCCAGCAGGCCGCAGCGGCCGCCGACGCGACGGTCAACACCGTGAAGCGGGAAAGCGGAGACGGGGCCATTCCGGTCATGTCGGTAGACTCCCGCCCCCGCGCAAGGGACGGTCCCCGTCCTCAGCCGATGCGGCCGGGATAGAGGAACCGCGTCTTCAGCGTGCCGTCGATGGCGCGCAGGTCGTTCAGCACCTCCACCTCGTCCGCGTCGCCGTCCACGTCGATGACGACATAGCCCAGTTCCGGGTCGGTCTGGAGATACTGGGCGGCGATGTTGAGGTTGCGCGACGAGAACACGTCGTTGATCTTGCGCAGCACGCCCGGCACGTTGCGGTGCAGGTGCAGGAAGCGGGTGGCGCCGTCATGCACCGGCAGGGCCGCCTGCGGGAAGTTCACCGCCCCCATGGTCGAGCCGTTGTCGGAATACTCGATCAGCTTCTGCGCCACCTCGGCGCCGATGTTGGCCTGCGCCTCCAGGGTGGAACCGCCGATGTGCGGCGTCAGGATGACGTTGGGGCGACCGCGCAGCGGGCTCTCGAAGGTGTCGCCCTCGCCCGACGGCTCCCTGGGGAAGACGTCGAGGGCGGCGCCCAGAACGTGCTTCTCGTCCAGCGCGCGGGCCAGCGCGTCGATGTCCACCACCTTGCCGCGGGCCAGGTTCAGCAGATAGCTGCCCCGCTTCATCATGCGGAGCTGCGCGTCGCCGATCATGTTGCGGGTCTGCGGCGTGTCGGGAACGTGCAGGGATACCACGTCGGACACGCCCAGCAGCTCTTCCAGCGAGTTGCAGGGATGGGCGTTGCCCAGCGCCAGCTTGCGCTGCACGTCGAAGAAGCGGACCTGCATGCCCATCGCCTCGGCCAGGATGGAGACCTGGCTGCCGATGTGGCCGTAGCCAACGATGCCCAGCGTCTTGCCGCGTACCTCGTAGGAGTTCTTTGCCGTCTTCATCCAGCCGCCGGCGTGGACGTCCGACGACTTCTCGAAGATGCCGCGCATCAGCATGATGATCTCGCCGATCACCAGTTCCGCCACCGATCGGGTGTTGGAATAGGGGGCGTTGAACACCGGGATGCCCTGGCGGCGGGCCGCCTTCAGATCCACCTGGTTGGTGCCGATGCAGAAGCAGCCGACGCAGAACAGCCGCTGCGCCGCTTCGAGGACGCGGGCGGTCAGGTGAGTGCGCGAGCGGATGCCGATCATGTGCACGGCGCCGATCCGCTCCAGCAGTTCCGCCTCGTCCAGCGCGTGGGGCAGGCGCTCGACGCTGGCATAGCCGCGGGCCGCCAGTTCGGCGATGGCGGTGTCGTGGACTCCCTCCAGCAGGAGGATGTTGATCTTGTCCTTGGAAAGCGAAAGCTTCGTCACGTCGGCGATCCTCGATTCTCGCGCATACCCGCGGGCGCGGCCGGACAGTAACGGCACCGGTTCGTCTTGTCACGGGCTTCGGCGCATTCGCAAGGCGGCTTGGCGCGGGGCGCGGGGCGCGCTATCAGTCTGCTGCGGAAACCGGCGGGGAGGGGCTGTGATGATGCGCGGCATCGGGGCGGGGATTGCGGTTCTGTTGACGGCCGGCACGGCCGGTGCGGCCAGCTTCCCCTGCACGGACGCCCGCCGCCCTGTGGAGCAGTTGATCTGTTCCGCGCCGGAACTGTCGCGCGCCGACGAGCGGATGGGCGACGCCTACGACGCCCTGCTGGCCGCGGCGGCCGGTCAGGGGGTCGGCGACGCCCTGCGCGACCGGCTGCACCGCGGGCAGCGGGAATGGCTGACGTGGCGCGACCGGGTGTGCGAGGTGCCGACGGGGACGGTGACGCCGGGGGACCTGTCGGGCCTCACCGGCTGTCTGCTGGCGGTGACCATGGACCGGCTGGAGACCCTGCGTCGGCTGACCGAGGGGCTGCCGGTCAGCGCCCTGATCGAGCCGCAGCCGATCAAGGAGAGCAACGACGCCCGGCGCTACGACCTGGACGTCTCCTACCCGGCCCTCGACCCCGCGGTGGCCGGTGCGGCGGGCTTCAACTCGCTGGTGGAGCAGCGCATCCGCCGCCATATCGACTCCTTCCGCGCCGCCGCCGCCGAGGCGGAGGCCGACGCGCCGGAGGAGTTCCGCTCTGACCTGATGATCGGCTACGACGTCGCCTACGCGTCGCCGCGGCTGGTCTCCGTGTCCTTCGACGTGAGCACCTACGTGGCCGGCGCCGCCCATGGGCTGACGCTGCACGAGGGCCTGCACTACGACCTCGGCGCCGGCCGCCCGTTCGGCGCCGACGCCGTGTTCCGGCCGGAGAGCGGCTGGCGCGAGGCGCTGGCCGCGCACGCCCTGGCGGACCTGCGGCGCCAGGCCCGCCAGGTCGACCTGGAGTTGCTGGTGGAGCGGGCGGAGGACCTGGCCGATGTGGTCGCCGACCTGTCCCATTGGCGCCTGGAGACCGACATGGCCTACATCGTCTTCGATCCTTATTCGGCCGCGCCTTACTCGGCCGGACCGCTGGAGGTCGCCGTCAGCTACGCCCTGCTGGCTCCCTACCTGCGGCCCGACGGCCCGCTGCCGCCCAAGCGCTGACCAGGAGATGCCCATGAGCGCCCCGGTGACCATCTACCACAACCCGCGTTGCTCCAAGTCCCGCCAGACCCTGGACCTGCTGCGCGCCAACGGCGTCGAGCCGACGGTGGTCGAGTATCTGAAGACCCCGCCCACGGCGCAGGAGCTGAAGGATATCCTCACCGCCCTGGGCTGGCGCCCGGCCGAACTGCTGCGCGCCAGGGAGGCCGCCGAGGCCGCCATCGGCCGGGACCTGGACGACGAGGCGCTGATCGCCGCCATGGTCGCCAACCCCGCAGTGATCGAGCGCCCGATCGTCGTCAAAGGCGACACGGCGCGCGTGGGGCGCCCGCCGGAGAGCGTGCTGGAGATCCTGTAGGGGTCCTACATGGCGTAATCGGCTGGTGGCTGCTCTCCCGTTGGCACGGGGTCAAGGTTACCCTGCCCCGGGGAAATAGCCGCGAGAGGAGAGCAGCCGTGGCCCATTATGCGGACTTATGGAGCATCCGCCACCATGGCGGGCGGGTGAACTGACCGCATCAGAACAAATAATGAACTTAGCGAATCACCGCGGAGTCGTGGCCGGGTAGACCCGGGCGATCACCGTGTCCGAGATCGCCATGCCCCGTCACAGCAAAAGCCGGCACATTCTTCTCACCGCCGCGGCGCGCACGCTGTCGCCGGCGACCGTGCTGCGCCTGTCGGACATGGAAGCCCAGACGGTGTTCGCGGCGATCCCCTGGCCGGAGACGAACGGGCGTCCCGTGTGCCCGGCCTGCGATTGTGATGCGGTTCTCTGGTTCCTCGGGGTCGCCTGCCCGACCTGCAACAAGCTCCTGCTGCTGGTCTTCGGGGCGGACCTGCTGCTCGCCCACTTCGAGCCGTACCGCCTCCATCCGGCCGTGGTCGGCGCCGCCACCACCGCGGCGGCGGTCGTGTGGGAGTGGGGGCAGCGCCGCCACGCGGTGGTCTGCCCCGCAGACATCCCGGACCACACCATCCGGGAACGCATCAGTCTGCCCTAATGTTTGCAGGGCAGACGGCGCCGCCTTTTCGCGGCGCCGTGCACCGGAACCGACACAGGAGTGAACCATGCTGCCCGCCACCGCGTCGCGCGTCGAAAACGCCACGTCCGCGGACCTCAACCGCCGCTTCGCCGCTGAGATCGAGGAGAGCCTGCGCCATCACGCCGAACACCCGGAGGAGATCGAACGGCGCCTGGACGAGCTCGACCACGAGTGGGACATCGAGCGCATGCTCGAGGCCAACGCGGCGACGCTGGCGCTGACCGGTACGGTGCTGGGCGCCCTGGTGGACCGCCGTTTCCTCGTCCTGCCCGCGGTGGTGACCGGGTTCCTGCTCCAGCACGCTCTCCAAGGCTGGTGCCCGCCGGTCCCGGTGTTCCGTCGCCTGGGCGTTCGTACCACCGCCGAGATCGACCGCGAGCGGTACGCGCTCAAGGCCCTGCGCGGCGACTTCCGGCGGCTCGACACGACGTCCCTGAACACGAACCCGCGCCGGCGCGCCGAGGCGGCGTTGGACGCCGCCGTGGCATGACCCAACCGAGGTGCCCGCGGCCGGTATCGGTCCGGGTTCCTCGCCGACCCGACAAAAACGGCGCATTGCATGACGGACCGCTTGCGGGTGGACGGCCGCTTCACCATCGAATGGACGTCGCCGACCGCCGACCGCGTTGGGGAACTGGCTCGCGAGGGATTCCGCTCGATCGCCCGGGGTTCCGGCGTCTGGCCTCGGCGCGCCTTGAGACCGATTAGAGAACCGACGGAATCAATTTGATTCCGTCGGTATGCCCCTCGACGGCCGCAGCCGCGCCACCGCCCAGCGGGCCGCGTCGCGCACGGTTTCGTCGGCGTCGTCCAGCCGTTCCGCGGCCACCGCGGCCATTGCGGGATCGCCGGAGTTGCCGAGCGCGATCAGCACGTTGCGCACGAAGCGGTGGCGCCCCAGGCGCTTGATGGGGGAGGCGGTGAACAGGGCGCGGAAGGCGGCGTCGTCGAGGCGCGCCAGGTCCGCCAGCTTCGGCGCCGTCAGCGCCTCGCGCGGCAGGAAGGCGGCCTCGCGGCTGGCCGCGGCGAAGCTGTTCCACGGGCAGACGGCGAGGCAGTCGTCGCAACCGTAGATGCGGTTGCCGATGGCTTCGCGGAACTCCTCGGGGATGGGGCCGTGGTGCTCGTTGGTCAGGTAGGCGATGCAGCGCCGGGCGTCCAGGGTGTAGGGCGCCGGGAAGGCGCCGGTGGGACAGATGTCCTGGCAGCGCCGGCAGGTGCCGCAGCGGTCGCGCTCCGGCGGATCGGCCGGCAGGTCCAGCGTGGTGAAGATCTCGCCGAGGAACAGCCAGCTTCCGTGGCGGCGCGACACCAGCACCGTGTGCTTGCCCTGCCAGCCCACGCCGCTGCGCGCCGCCAGCGGCTTTTCCATCACCGGTGCCGTGTCCACGAAGACCTTCACGCCGGCGTCGAAGCGTTGGTGCATCCACTGGGCGATCTGCTTCAGCCGGCCCTTGATCAGGTCGTGATAGTCGCGGTTGCGGGCGTAGACGGAGATGACGCCGCGGTCCCGGTGCTCCAGCAGCTCCAGCGGATCGTCGGCCGGCGCGTAGGACAGGCCCAGCACGATGACGCTGCGCACCTCCGGCCACAGGCTGCGGGGGTCGCCGCGGCGCTCCGCCGTTTCGGCCATCCACTCCATGCCGCCGTGCCAACCCTCGGCCAGCGCCCGGGCGAGGCGGTCGCGGTCGCGGTCGTCCAGCGCGGCCGGGGCGAAGCCGACCGCGTCGAAGCCGAGGGCATGCGCCCGGGCGCGGATCGCCTCCTTCAGCTCCTGCGGGGACGGGTCAGCCGCGGCCACGGTAGGGAGCGACCTCCTGCGGCGGGATCCACACGCCGTCGGGCGGCGGGCCGGACTGGTAGAACACGTCGATGGGGATGCCGCCGCGCGGGTACCAATAGCCGCCGATGCGCAGCCACAGGGGCGCCAGTTCCGTCTCCAGCCGCTTGGCGATGGACACCGTGCACGCCTCGTGGAACGAGCCGTGGTTGCGGAAGGAGCCGAGGTAGAGTTTGAGCGACTTGCTCTCCACCAGCCAGTCGCCGGGCACATAATCGATGACCAGGTGGGCGAAGTCGGGCTGGCCGGTGATGGGGCACAGCGAGGTGAACTCCGGCGCCGCGAAGCGCACCAGGTAGCGCTCCCCCGGATGGGGGTTGGGCACCCGCTCGATCACCGCCGCCTCGGGCGTGTCGGGCAGGGCGGTCCTGGCGCCGAGCTGGGTCAGGTTGCGGTAGATGGTCTCGTCGCTCATCGGCGTCCTCCCGAGCCGGCCGTGCTCAGGGCCAGCGGATCGGGCAGGGCGGGCAGGTCGCCCTGCGTCAGCTCTTCCTCCAGGGCGCGCGCCGTCTCCTCGAAGGTGCCGGCCTCGATGGCCGCCCGCAAGGACGCCATCAGGTCCTGGTAGAAGTGCAGGTTGTGCATGGTCAACAGCATGGGACCCAACATCTCACCGGCGCGGAACAGGTGGTGCAGGTAGCCGCGGCCGTAGTGCCGGCAGGCGGGGCAGCCGCAGCGCTCGTCCAGCGGCCGGTCGTCGTGGGCGTGCCGGGCATTGCGCAGGTTCAGCGTGCCGCGGCGCACGAACGCCTGCCCGGTGCGGCCGGAGCGGGTGGGCATCACGCAGTCGAACATGTCGATGCCGCGGCGCACGGCGCCGATCAGGTCGCTCGGCCGGCCGACACCCATCAGATAGCGGGGTCGGTCGGCGGCCATGGCCGGGGTGGTGAAGTCCAGCACCCGGAACATTTCCTCCTGCCCCTCGCCGACGGCCAGGCCGCCGACGGCGTAGCCGTCGAAGCCGATGCCGGTCAGCGCCGCCACCGATTCCATGCGCAGGTCCTCGTAGACGCCGCCCTGCACGATGCCGAACAGGCCGTAGCCGGGCCGCTCGACGAACGCCGCCCGGCTGCGCGCCGCCCAGCGCATGGACAGGCGCATGGAGGCAGCCGCCTGCTCGTGCGTCGCCGGGAAGGGCGTGCACTCGTCGAAGCACATGGTGATGTTGGAATCCAGCAGGTGCTGGATCTCCATGGAGCGTTCGGGCGTCAGGTGGTGGCGCGAGCCGTCCAGGTGCGACTTGAAGGTCACCCCCTGCTCGTCGATGGTGCGCAGGTCGGCCAGGGACATCACCTGGAAGCCGCCGCTGTCGGTCAGGATCGGCCCCGGCCAGTTCATGAAGCGGTGCAGCCCGCCGAGCTGGGCCACCCGCTCCGCCGTCGGGCGCAGCATCAGGTGGTAGGTGTTGCCCAGGATGATCTCGGCCCCCGTGGCCTTCACCTGCTCCGGGTGCATGCCCTTGACGGTGGCGGCGGTGCCCACGGGCATGAAGGCCGGTGTGTTGATCACGCCGTGCGCCGTGGTCAGGCGTCCGCGCCGGGCCGGCCCGTCGGTGGTCAGCAGCTCGAAGCTCAGGCCGGTGGTCGGGCCGGTGGTCATGGGGTCCTCCGCAGCAGCGAGGCGTCGCCGTAGGAGTAGAAGCGGTAGCCCGTGGCGATGGCGTGGTCGTAGGCGGCGCGCATGCGCTCCATGCCCGCGAAGGCGCAGACCAGCATGAACAGGGTCGAACGGGGCAGGTGGAAGTTGGTCAGCAGCAGATCGACCGCGCGGAACCGATAGCCGGGAAAGATGAAGATGTCCGTCTCGTCGGCGAAGGGCGCCAGGGTGCCGTCCGCGGCGGCGGCCGATTCCAGCAGGCGCAGGGCCGTGGTGCCCACCGCCAGCACGCGGCCGCCGGCGGCGCGGGCGGCGTTGACCGCGGCGGCGGTCTCCGGCGACACCTCGCCGTACTCGGCGTGCATGCGGTGTTCGCGGATGTCCTCCACCTTCACCGGCAGGAAGGTGCCGGCCCCCACGTGCAGCGTCACCGGCACCCGCCGTACGCCCCGCGCGTCGAGGCGGGCCAGCAGCTCCGGCGTGAAGTGCAGGCCGGCGGTGGGGGCGGCCACCGCTCCCTCCCGGCTGGCGAAGACGGTCTGGTAATCCTCGCGGTCCGACGCCTCCTCCCCCTCCGGGCGCCGGATGTAGGGGGGGAGCGGCATGGCGCCGTGGGCGTGCAGCCGCTCGAACAGGGCGGCGCCGCCGACGGAGAAGCGCAGCCGCACCTCGCCGCCGTCGCGCTTGTCCTCAATGGCGGCGGTGAAGCCGTCGGCGAAGTCGATGGTCTGCCCGACCTTCAGCCGCTTGCCCGGCCGCGCGAAGGCGGCCCAGGCGTCATCGCCCTCGCGCTTGTGCAGCAGCACCTCGACGCGCACCGCGCCGCGCTGCCCGTAGAGACGGGCGGGGATGACGCGCGTGTCGTTGTAGACCATCACGTCGCCGGGCTGCAGCAGCTCCGGCAGGTCACGGACGATGCGGTCGCACAGGGACGGGCCCACCTCCAGCAGCCGCGCGGCGTCGCGCGGGCGAACGGGATGGTCGGCGATCCGCTCGGGCGGCAGGTGGAAGTCGAAATCGGCGGTCTTCATGGGACGCGCTGATATAGGGCATCGGCGCGCCGATGGGAAGCGAGAGGGTGGTCTCCTTGGGCTACTTGCGCCCGACCAGCGTGCCGGTCAGCCGGGTGCGGATGGCGGCGACGGCGCAGTTGAGGGGGCGGTCGTCGTCCGGCCGGGACGCGGCGAAGGCCACGTCGGGGCACAGATCCTCCATCTTCCAGGCGCGCGGGGTCGGCGGCGGCGGTGCGTTCGGGTCGCAGCCCGCGGGGTCGGCATGGACCTCCTCCGGCGGCGGCGTTCCGGGCGGACCGACGACCGGCATCGCCGGGCGGATCTCCAGGTTCGGCGAGATGCCGAAGCAGTCCACCAGGGCACCGGAGGGGCGGAAATAGCGGGCCGTGGTCAGCCGGATGCCGATGTCGCCGGACAGGGACGAGATCGTCTGCACCGACCCCTTGCCGTAGGACCGCACGCCGAACAGCAGGGCCCGGCTGTGGTCCTGCAGGGCGCCGGCGACGATCTCCGACGCCGAGGCCGAGCCGCTGTTGATGAGCACCACGATGGGCAGGCCGGCCATCAGGTCGCCGGGGGTGCCGGTGTAGTGCCGGTTCTCGGTCGGATCGCGGCCGCGGACGGCGACGATGTCCACCGCCTCCAGGAAGCGATCGGCCACGTTGACCGCCTGGTCCAGCAGGCCGCCGGGGTTGTTGCGCAGGTCGATCACCGCGCCGGCCAGCCGCCCGTTGGCCTGGCGGCGCATATCCTCCACCGCCTCGTCCAGGGCGTGGGCGGTCTGCTGGTTGAAGGCGGCGATACGAATGTAGGCGACGTCGCCTTCCAGCCGGGCGCGGACGGGCTGGATCTTCACCACCGCGCGGGTCAGCGACACCTTCACGGGGTTGTCGACGCTGGGCCGCCGCAGGGTCAGCGCCACCGAGGTGCCGACGGGACCGCGCATGCGGGCCACCGCGTCGCGCAGGTTCAGACCCTTGACCGGCAACTCGTCGATGTTGGCGATGAGATCGCCGGTGCGCAGGCCGGCGCGGGCGGCCGGCGAGCCGTCGATGGGGGAGACGACGCGCACCAGGCCGCTGTCGTCGTCCATGGTCACCTCGATGCCGAGGCCGCCGAACTCACCCTGGGTCTGTTCCCGCATGTAGCGGAAATGCTCCGAATCCAGGAAGGCGGAGTAAGGGTCGAGGGAACTGAGCATGGCATCCAGCGCGGCCTCGGTCAGGCGGCGGTCGTCGGCGCGCGGTTCCTCCGTCTTGCGGCGGGCCAGACCATCGACGGCCTTCTGCACCAGCACCTGGGGTTCGCCGGGCTTCACATGCTCCGCCATCACCCGCCGCAGGACATCGGCGAACAGGGTGTAGTTGCGGTCCGACGTGCCGGGTACGGCGCCGTTCTGGCGGTGCTTGGCGAATTCCTGCCGATACTGCTCCAGGGGGCCGGCGAGTTCGCCGCGCCCGGAGGGGACGACCGCGCAGGCCGGCCCCATCGCCACCATCAGCAGCAACAGTGCCGCGACCAGTTTCGCCATCCTGCGATCCTCTTGACTGACCGGCGGTGCCGGCACGCTCCCGACCATCGATGTCACTGCGCCACTGTTGCCTTCGGCCCGGGCCCCCCGGCCGCTGCTCCCGTCACCGCCGGGAACCGGGGTGCAAGCGAGACCTGCGCCGAGACCAGTGTGCAAACTATCATGGCGAAACCTTGATCTCAATTTCGGCGCCCGGAATAGCCGCTCTACCGGAAAATGGGAACTCTGCACCGTCTCAGCAAATGCGGGGGAGCTGTTCCCCCGACAGCCAATCGACGATCCGCCGTCCGCCGAAACGGGTCTCCATCTGGATGAAGTGGTGGGGATCCTCGTGCACGGTGCCGATGACCGCGGCGTCGCGCCCCAGCGGGTGGGCGCGCATGGCGGCCAGCAGGCGGTCGGCCTCTTCCGGCGCGCACACGGCGATCAGCTTGCCTTCGTTGGCGACGTAGAGCGGATCGAGCCCCAGCAGCTCGCACGCCGCCGCCACCTCGTTGCGGACGGGGATGTCGGCCTCGCGGATCAGCATGCCGACTCCGGACTGGTGGGCGATCTCATTCAGCGTCGTCGCCAGGCCGCCGCGCGTCGGGTCGCGCAGGACGTGGACGTCGGGCACCGCCGCCACCATGCCGGCCACCAGCGTGTGCAGGGCGGCGCTGTCGGAGACGATGGCGGTGTCGAAGGCCAGGTTCTCGCGCGTGGACATGATGGCCACGCCGTGGTCGCCCATGGTGCCGTTGACCAGGACGACGTCGCCCGGCCGCGCCCGGTCGCCCGACGGCGCCACGCCGTCCGGCACCACGCCCAGACCCGTGGTGGTGATGAACACGCCGTCGCCCTTGCCGCGCTCCACCACCTTGGTGTCGCCGGTGACGATGGGCACGCCGGCGGCGCGCGCCGCCGCCGCCATGGCGTCGACGATGCGCCCGAGGTCGGCCAGCGGAAACCCCTCCTCCAGGATGAAGCCGGCGGTCAGGTACAGCGGCCGCGCGCCGGCCATGGCCACGTCGTTGACCGTGCCATGGACGGCCAGCGACCCGATGTCGCCACCGGGAAAGAACAGAGGCGAGACGACGAAGCCGTCGGTCGTCACCACCATCCGGCCGGCCGGCGGGTCGAAGGCCGCCTGGTCGTTCCCCTGGTCGAGGAAGGGGTTGGCGAAGGCCGCGGCGAACATCTCGCGCACGAGCTGCGCCATGGCTTTGCCGCCCGACCCGTGGCTCATGTCCACCGATCCGCGGGCGCGGTCGAGCTTGCGGGGGAAGAGGCGGCCGGAGTCCATGGCGGCGGTGTCCGATGCGGTTCCGTGGGGTCGGGGACGGGTCACGCCGCCGTTGCTCCCACCTCGGCGAGCAGGGCGAGGGTGCGTTCGGCCTCCTCGCGGTCGAGGCGGGTGAGGGCGTAGCCGACGTGGACGATGACGTAGTCGTCGACGGCCACGCCTTCGACCAGCGCCAGCGACACGGTGGTGCGCACACCGCCCAGTGAGACGACGGCGCGGTCATCCGGAGTCAGTTCGACGACGCGGGCGGGGACGGCGAGGCACATGGCGGTGCTCCTCTCAACGGGCGGCGCCGGCGGCGGCGAGGCCGGACTCGATCCAGGCGTACCAGCGCTGCATCCCCTCGCCGGTGGTGGCGGACACCTCCATCACCTCCAGCCCCGGCTTCAGGCGCCGCGCGTACTCCACCATGCGGGCCATGTCGAAGGCAAGATGGGGCAGAAGATCCACCTTGTTGACCAGCAGCAGGTCGGCGGTGGCGAACATCTGCGGGTATTTCAGGGGCTTGTCCTCCCCCTCGGTCACCGACAGGACGACCACCCGCCGGGTCTCGCCCAGATCGAATCCGGCGGGGCAGACGAGATTGCCGACGTTCTCGACGAACAGCACGCCGGCGTCGGCGATGCCCAGCCGTCCCACCGCCTGCGTCACCATCTGGGCGTCGAGGTGGCAGCCCTTGCCGGTGTTGATCTGGATGGCCGGCGTGCCGGTGGCGCGGATGCGGTCGGCATCAAAGCTGGTTTGCTGGTCGCCTTCGATGACCGCCATGGGGAAGCGGCCCTTCAGATCGGTCAGCGTGCGGGTCAGCAGGGTGGTTTTGCCCGAACCGGGGCTGGACATCAGGTTCAGCACGAAGACGCCGCGGGCGGCGAAGAGCTGACGGTTGACCGCCGCGAAGGCGTCGTTCTTGGCGAGGATGTCCTGCTCGATCCGCACCAGGCGGCCCTGGCTCATCCCGGCCACGCTGACGCCGGCCGGCCCGGTTCCCATATGCAGATCGCCGTGGCCATGGTCATGGTCGTGTCCATGGCCATGCTTATGCCCGTGGCCGTGGTCATGCCCATGGCCGTGGTCATGCCCATGTCCCTGATCGTGGGAATGGGTGTGGGAATGGGTGTGGGCATGACCGTGGCTGTGGCGGACCACCGTGCCGTCGGGTCCGACGTGCTCGTGTTCATGCTCATGGTCGTGTTCATGCGCGTGGGCGTGGCCTTCGCCCACCGCAGCGTCCTGGCCGCAGCCGCAGACCGTGCACATCACTCCACCTCCAGTTCCATCACGCGCAGTTCCTCGCCGCCGACGAGGACCATTTGATGCCCGCCGCATAGGGGGCAGGGATCGTACCGTTGCGCCAGCGGCACCGGTGCGCCGCAGGGCATGCAGAACGCCCGACCCGGTGGCCGCTCCACCTCCAACCGCGCGCCTTCGGCGATCGTACCGCGGCTGATCGCGTCGAAGCAGAACAGGATGGCCGCCGGCTCCACATGGGACAAGGCGCCGATCTCCAACCGGACCGCGCGCACGGCGGTGAACCCCTGCGCCCCGGCCTGATCGCGGATCACGTCGACGATGCTCCGGGTCAACGCCATCTCGTGCATGGCTCACGCCTCAGCCACGGTGATGGCCGACGCCACGCAGGGGTCAAGCGCCGCCACCAGCACGGCGGCCCGCCGCTCCAGGCCGGCGTCGGCGGCAGCACCCGTCAGGCCCCGGGCCAGCGGGCCGTCGGGGGCGAAGTTCCATTCCGTGGGCGCGACGCTGCGCAGATCGGCGACCTGCCCGTCCTCCACCACGATGCGCTGGGCCAGACGGCCGCGCGCCGTTTCCACCACCGCGGCTCCGATTCCCGACCGGGTGGCCGGCGCGCCGCGCCGTGCGGGGACGAGTGCCGTGGCGGCAGCCCGCAGGCGCTCCGGCGCCTCGGCCAGCTCGACCAAACGGGCCGCCAGATGGACGGCGGCGCCGGTGCCGTGGCGGGCCCGCAGATCCGCCACCAGCGGGTGATGCCACCGGCGGGCGAGCGGCCCGGTCAGCGCCGGCGCGCCATCGTGGTGGGGGCGGGCGGCGAATCCGTCGTCCGCCGCCAGGCGCTCGGCGAACCAGGACGCGGGGACCTCCGGCAGCGCCGCCACGGCGCAGGCGCCGAAGCCGGCCAGGTCCGGCTGAAGGACGCGGTGCAGCAGGCGGGCGGCAGGGGTGCGGCCGGCAGCGGCCCGGGCGGCCAGCGCGTCGGCGTCGCCGGGCAGGGGATCGCCGCCCAGCACGTCCGCCGCGATGCCCGCGGCCAGCACGTCCGCCGCACGGCGCAGCGCCGCCGGATCGGGTCGGAGATCGCCGCCGCCGGGGCGCAGGCCGTTGCCGTCCGGGTACAGGGCCGGCGCCACCGCGGCTGCCGCGGCGCGCAGCGGCGCCAGGCGATCGGCGGCGGGGGGCTCGCCCAGCAGGCGGGGCCAGTCCACCAGCGCCTGCCAGGCATGGCTGGCTGCCGTCTCGGCCTCCACCATCAGGGCGCGGGCGGCGGCGTGCGCCGGGGCGGGGTCGAAGGCCAGCGCCTGCTCGACGGCGGTGGCGGCGGCAACACCCTGGGCGGTGCCGCACACGCTGAACAGCAGCGGGACGAGGCGCATCGCCTCGTCCAGCGGGCGGCCGGCGAGGGCCCGCGCCGCGGCGGGCCGCCGGATGGTGACGCGGGCCTCCCGCACCCTGCCGGCGCTGACGAGCAGGCGGATGGCGACCGCCCCCTCGATGCCGGCGGTCGCGGTCATGCCCGCCTGCCGCGGAACAGGGAACGCCGGGACACGCCGCCCGACCTTTCCGCAGCGGGCGCCGACGCCGGTTCCGGCTCCGGTGCGGCCGGCGGTTCCGGCGGACGCGGCGTCAGCACCGTCTTCAATGCGGCGACGGCGGCGGCGACGGCGTCGTTGCGGTCGCGCAGCACGGTCATGTCGGACACCGCGGGAATCGCGGCGATGGCGCCCAGCGCCCCCAGACGGGCGATGGTGAACCCATAGGTGGCGGACGGCATCACCTCCGACACCTTGTCGCCGTCGTTCAGGGACTCGTAGCGTGCGGGGTCGTTGGGAAGCAGGACGACGTTCAGCGTCCAGGGTGTGATCAGCGCGCCCAGCATGGCGTCGCCGTAGGGGTGGAACTCCACCGCCTCGACCGACAGGGCGGAGTTGCACACGGGCAACCCCTTCATGTCCGTCGCGGCCACGTGCCGGTACGCCTCGATGAGGGCGACGACGCGCTCGCGCGCGGGATCGGCACTGACGGCGGGGCCGGCGAAGCGATGGGGAGCGGCGCCGCAGCCGGGGCAGCGCCAGCCGGCGGGCAGTCGGGCAAAGGCCGTGCCCGGCGGCACGCCGCGCGCGGGATCGCCGGCGGCGGGGTCGTAGAGGTGCCCGCAGTCGCCGCAGTCCAGGCTGCGGGCAGGGTCGAATCCGGCGGTGATCACCCTTCGGCCTCCCGTGCGGCGATGATGTCCGCGAACAGATGATCGGTGTTCTCGCCGCGCATGGACAGGACCAGGGCGTCGAGGGCGTCGTTGAGGGGACCGAGTTCCTCGTCGTCCAGGATGCGGACCGCGTCGTTGCGGTGCACCAGCACCCACCCGCCCGGCGGCACCGGTCCCGCCAGCATCAGGGACACCGTGCGCTCCGCCCCGCGCCCGGCGCACCGCGCGACGAGTCCGTCCGTTTCGATCACCTGCATGGGGATGCCGAGGCACATGGAAGCCGCATCGTCGGTTGCAACGCCGCAGCGTCGACCGCAACACGGCACCGCCGCATTGACGTGCGTCAACGCGGCCTTACGGTGCCGGGCCGGCGTGTGCCCCGCTCCCGTCGACTCACCGGGGCGGTGTGCGCCCCGGCTTGGAGATGGACGAGATCTGCTTCTGCAACTCGTCGATGCGCTTCTGCAGGTCCTCCAGCGATTCCTCGCTCTCGGGCTTGCCCCTGGCCGCGGGCGGCTGCGCCTCACCGGCGCCTTCCTGGGGGCCGAAGGGCGTGAACATGCGCATCGCCCGCTCGAACATGGCCAGGTTCTGCTTGCCCACTTCCTCGAACCGGCCGAACGGGAACATGCCGCCCAGCGTGTTCTGGAAATAGTCGCGCATCTGCTCCTGGTTCCGGGCAAACGACTGCATGCTATACTCCAGGTACCGCGGCACCATCCACTGCATGTTGTCGCCGTAGAACCCGATCAACTGGCGCAGAAAGCTGATGGGGAGCAGGTTCTGTCCCTTGCTTTCTTCTTCCACGATGATCTGGGTGAGCACGGAGCGGGTGATGTCCTCTCCGGTTTTGGCGTCGTACACGACGAAGTCGAGGCCATCCTTCACCATCTGGCACAGATGGTCCAGCGTCACGTAGCTGCTGGTAGCGGTGTTGTAGAGGCGTCGGTTGGCGTACTTCTTGATCGTGATCGGAGCGGACTTCTGATCTTCCTTGTCGGCCATCGTGGGGTCTTTCGATACGGAATGTCCGGCGGCAATCGCGCTTGATTAGACCTACGCCATACGCGGGCTACAGGCAAGCTTTTGGCGGTCAATCGTCCGCGACGCGGCGTCATGACGTCGCGGCGCGGAGTTTCAAGCGCACTCTGGTCAAGGGCGCGCCTCCCCTCCTATACTGTTGGTCATGGATGACCCGACCGACTCCGACCCGCCATCCCTGGATGCGCTGGCCCGCCGCTACCTGGATCTGTGGCAGGACCAGTGGGCCGCCATGGCGGCCGATCCCGAGGTGGCGGAGAACCTGGCACGGCTGTTCGCGGCGATGGGGCAGGGTGCGGCGTCGTTCGCCCCCTTCACCTTCGGTTCCGGCGGCTTCGCCTTCGGCGCGGCACCGGGAACCGGCTGGGACCCGCGCCCGCCCCCCAACCCCGCAGCGTTCCGCACATGGCCGCAGACCAGCACCGCACCGCCGACCGCTGCCGATCCGACCGCTGCCGAACCGGCCGCCGCCGAACCGCCCGGCCGGGAGCCGCCCCGTGAGCGCACCGCCGCCGTGGGTGCCGCGCCGGGGGCCGCGGCCGCTGGGGTTGCATCTGGCGACGGTGACGGCCGCGCTGCTGTCCTCGCCGGCCGGGTTGCCGCCCTGGAGGAGCGGCTGGCCAAACTGGAATCCGGACCTGCGGGAACGGGCGCAGGCGCTGCACCGGGACCTGGCCGGCGCCGACCCCGACGGGCTGCGCCGCGCTCTTGACCGGGAGGTGCGGCGGCGCCTGGACCTGATGCTCACCGGGCTGGAGCGCTACCGCCATCACCCCTACCGCCGCACGCTGCCCGACCCGCCCGCCGTGTGGACGGAAGGTGCCAGCCGCCTGCTCGACCACGGTCCCGACGGCGGGGTTCCCGTGCTGTTCGTGCCGTCGCTGGTCAACCGCGCCTATGTGCTGGACCTGTCGGAGGAGCGCAGCCTGATGCGCTGGCTGGCGGGGCAAGGGGTGCGGCCGCTGCTGCTGGACTGGGGGTCGGTCGGGCCGCTGGAGCGTCGCTTCACCCTGACCGATTACATCGCCGGCCGGCTGGAGCGCGCGCTGGAGGCGGCGGTCGACCTGACCGGGCGGCGGGTGGCGGTGGCCGGCTATTGCATGGGCGGTCTGCTGGCGACCGCACTGGCCCTGCGCCGCCCGCGGGAAGTGGCGTCGCTGCTGCTGCTGGCCACGCCCTGGGATTTCCATGCCGACGACGCCGCCACGGCGCGCCGGGCCGCGGCCTTCTTCCAGCCCTTCGGGCCGCTGGTGGAGGCGTGGGGCGAACTGCCGGTGGACGCCATCCAGTCCCTGTTCGCCCAGCTCGACCCCTTCCTCGTCCTGAAGAAGTTCAGCCGGTTCGCCCGGATGGCGCCCGACGGTGCCGCGGCCCGCGCCTTCGTGGCGCTGGAGGACTGGCTGAACGACGGCGTGCCGCTGGCCGCCGCGGTGGCGCGCGACACCCTGGCGGGATGGTACGGACGCAACGATACGGCGCTTGGCACCTGGCTGGTCGGCGGCCTGCCGGTAGACCCCCGGCGGGTCGCCGTGCCGACGCTGGCCCTGGTGCCCGGTCGCGACCGCATCGTTCCGCCGGCATCGGCAAAGGCTCTGGTCGACAGAATACCGGGCGGGCAAATGATCGTTCCGCCGCTGGGACATATCGGGATGGTCGTTGGTTCGGGTGCGGAACAGGGGGTATGGCGACCAATAGCCGAATGGATTAACCTCACCGGCTAGGAGGCTAACCACGGTTGTCTTGCATTGAGGGGGTTCTTGCAACTAAGGTGATCGGCGTCCGATCTCCTTTCCGCCGACATAATAAATCCGTCAAGAATCGAGGAGCGTCAACATGACCGAGGTCGTTATCGCCGGTGCCGCCCGTACCCCCGTGGGATCCTTCAACGGAAGCCTCAGCTCCGTTCCCGCGCACTTTCTCGGTGAGGTGGCGATCCGCGAGGCGCTGACCCGCGCCAAGGTGGAAGCCGGCGAGGTCAACGAAGTGATCATGGGCCAGATCCTCACCGCCGGTCAGGGCCAGAACCCGGCCCGCCAGGCTGCCATCAACGCGGGCATCCCGGCCGAGGCGACGGCCTTCGGCATCAACCAGCTCTGCGGTTCGGGTCTGCGCGCCGTGGCTCTCGGTCATCAGGCGATCCGCGAGGGCGACGCCGACATCATGGTGGTCGGCGGCCAGGAGAGCATGAGCATGGCTCCCCACGTCATGCACCTGCGCGGCGGGGTGAAGATGGGCTCGGCGGAGATGCTGGACACCATGCTGAAGGATGGCCTGTGGGACGCCTTCCAGGGCTATCACATGGGCAACACCGCCGAGAACGTCGCCCAGAAGTGGCAGCTCACCCGTGATGAGCAGGATGCATTCGCCGCCTCCTCCCAGCAGAAGGCCGAGGCGGCGCAGAAGGCCGGCCGCTTCAAGGATGAGATCGTCCCGGTCACCCTCAAGACCCGCAAGGGTGACGTGGTTGTGGACACCGACGAGTATCCCAAGCACGGCACCACCATGGAGACGCTGGCCAAGCTGCGCCCGGCCTTCTCCAAGGACGGCACGGTGACCGCCGGCAACGCGTCGGGCATCAACGACGGCGCCGCGGCGCTGGTGCTGATGAGCGCCGACAACGCCGCCCGGCGCGGTGTCGCCCCCCTGGCCCGCATCGTCGCCTGGGCGACGGCGGGCGTCGATCCGGCGATCATGGGCACCGGCCCGATCCCGGCCAGCCGCAGGGCCCTGGAAAAGGCCGGCTGGTCCATCGACGACCTGGACCTGATCGAGGCGAACGAGGCCTTCGCCGCGCAGGCGCTGGCGGTCAACAAGGACCTGGGCTGGGACACCGGCAAGGTGAACGTCAACGGCGGCGCCATCGCGCTGGGCCACCCGGTCGGCGCCTCGGGCGCGCGCGTCCTCGTCACGCTGCTGCATGAGATGCAGAAGCGCGACGCCAAGAAGGGGCTCGCCACTCTGTGCATCGGCGGCGGCATGGGCATCGCCCTCTGCGTCGCCCGCGACTGATGCGGCCCGGCCGGCCGCGGCCGCCTCCGATCGGGGGCGGTCCGCCGGCCGGCGTCACGCGGTCCGATCCGATTCGAATCCAACAATAGACCATAGTGGGGGAAAGCTCATGGCACGTGTGGCAGTGGTTACCGGCGGGACCCGCGGCATCGGCGAGGCGATCTGCGTCGCGCTGAAGAACGCCGGCTACAAGGTCGCGGCGAATTATGCCGGCAACGACGAAAAGGCCCGCGAGTTCTCGGAGCGCACGGGCATTCCTGTGTACAAGTTCGATGTGTCGGACTTCGATGCGTGCAAGGCCGGCTGCGAGAAGATCACCGCCGAACTCGGCCCGATCGACGTGCTGATCAACAACGCCGGCATCACCCGCGACGGCGTCATGCACCGCATGACCTACAAGCAGTGGGAGGAGGTGATCCACACCAATCTCTCGTCCTGCTTCAACATGTGCCGCAACGTCATCGACGGCATGCGCGAGCGCGGTTTCGGGCGCATCGTCAACATCGGCTCGGTCAACGGCCAGGCCGGCCAGTACGGTCAGGTCAACTACGCCGCGGCCAAGTCGGGCATCCACGGCTTCACCAAGGCGCTGGCGCAGGAGAGCGCGGCCAAGGGCATCACGGTCAACGCCATCGCCCCCGGCTACATCGACACCGATATGGTGCGCGCGGTGCCGGCCAACGTGCTGGAGAAGATCGTCGCCCGCATCCCCGTCGGCCGTCTCGGCAAGGCGGAGGAGATCGCCAAGGCCGTTCTCTATCTCGTCGACGACGACAACGGCTTCATGACCGGATCGACCCTGTCGGTCAACGGCGGCCAGCACATGTACTGATCCGCGGCGGTCCTCCGCCGTGACGTGGACGCCCCTTCCCCGCCGGCCCGGGGAAGGGGCGTTGCTGTTTCCGCCTACCCTTTGAGGATCGAACCGAGGATGCCGCGCACGATGCGGCGGCCCAGTTGGGTGCCGATCTCGCGCGCGATGCCGGTGGCGATGCGCTCCGCCGTCGAGCCGCGCGACGCGGTTGCCGGGACGCGGGAGCGGCCCGCCGCCCGCTGCGCCGGCGCCGGGGATGGCGGCGGCGATGCGCCCTCGCGGGCGCGCAGGCGTTCGTAGGCGCTCTCGCGGTCGATGGCGGTGTCGTAGACCCCGGCGACCGGGCTGGCGGCGACGGTTGCCGCGCGCTCGTCGGCGGTGAGCGGACCGACGCGGGAGCGGGGCGGGCGGATCAGCGTGCGTTCCACCATGGCCGGCGCGCCGCGCTCGTCGAGGAAGGAGACGAGCGCCTCGCCGACGCCCAGTTCGCCGATGACCGCGGTGGTGTCGAAGCGGGGGTTGGGGCGGAAGGTGTCGGCCGCCGCCCGCACCGCCTTGCGGTCGCGTGGGGTGAAGGCGCGCAGCGCGTGCTGCACCCGGTTGCCGAGCTGGCCCAGCACGCTTTCGGGGATGTCCAGCGGACTCTGGGTGACGAAATAGACGCCGACCCCCTTGGAGCGGATCAGGCGGACCACCCGCTCGATGCGGTCGGTCAGCTCCCGCGGGGTGCCGTCGAACAGCAGGTGCGCCTCGTCGAAGAACAGCACCAGCCGCGGCCGGTCGAGGTCCCCCACCTCGGGCAGCGTCTCGAACAGCTCCGACAGCAGCCAGACCAGCACCGTGCCGTACAGGCGGGGGCGTTCCAGCAGCACGTCGGCGGCCAGCACGCTGACCACGCCGCGCCCCTGCGCGTCGGTGCGCATCAGATCCCCGGGGTCGAGTCCCGGCTCCCCCAGCAGCGCGTCGCCGCCTTCCTGCTCCAGGGCCAGCAGGGCGCGGCCGATGGCACCGACGGAGGCGGCGCTGACGCTGCCGTAACGGGCGGCCAGCGCCTTCGCGTTCTCCCCCACGTAGCCGAGCATGGCGCGCAGGTCCTTGAGATCGAGCAGCAGCAGCCCTTCGTCGTCGGCCACGGCGAAGGCGACGGTCAGCACCCCCGTCTGAATCGGGTTGAGGTCCAGAAGGCGGGCCAGCAGCAGCGGCCCGATCTCGGACACCGGCACGCGTACGGGATGACCCTGACGCCCGAACACGTCCCACAGCAGGGCCGGATTGCCCCGCCAGTCGTCGGCCGGCAGCCCCAGACGGTCCAGCCGATCCGCGAAGGCTGGACGCGGCGTGCCGGGACGGGCGATCCCGGCGAGGTCGCCCTTTGCGTCCACCACGAACACCGCTGTGCCGAGGTCGGCGAACCCCTCCGCCAGAACCTGGAGCGTCAGCGTCTTGCCGGTGCCGGTGGCGCCGGCGATCAGTCCGTGCCGGTTGGCATAGCGGGCGAGCAGGCGCACCGGCCCGTCCGCCCCGCCGATCACGAGTCCCGCGCTGTCCGTCGTCATCGCCCCCTCCGACCGTGGATTTCCGGGCGGACTATGTTGCGGTACCCCGGCCGGTTGGCAAGGGTGGTGCAATCAGGTTCTGCGGAACCGGGCGAACCCGAAGCGCTGCTCCCGGCCCGCCGGGGTGACGTGGGTGACGCGTTCTGCATGCTCGATCGTGAAGGCCGGTTCGAAGACCGCGGACAGGGAGTGGAGGTCATGCCTCCGGACCGGCAGGCCGCTGCACCGTTCCGGCCCGTCCGGGGCGAAGATGCCCATCACCAGATGGCCGCCGGACACCACCCCGCGCGCGGCGGCGGCGGCATAACGTCGCTGATCCGCCGGATCGGTGAGGAAATGGAAAACGGCACGGTCGTGCCACAGACGGAAGGGGTGCGGTGGCTGCCAATCGGTGACATCTGCGGCAATCCAGGCCACGGAGTCGGCACGGATCCCCAGCCGGGCCCGCGCCGCGGCCAGCGCCGATGCGGCAATGTCGAGCACGGCGACACGGCCGAATCCGCGGTCGAGCAGGGCATCGACGAGGCGCGACGCCCCGCCGCCGACGTCGACCAACGGATCGTCCGGACATACCCCGGACTCCGCTATCAGGCGCAGGGACGGTTCCGGGGTCTCCTGGAACCAACTCAGTTCCACCTCATCGCGTGACGCATAGGCGGATTCCCAATGGCTTCGGCGGTCGAACGTCTCGGTCGCCATGGCGCTGCGCCTCGTCTGTGGTGGAGATCCCTTGGAGGAATTCTGTAGCATGCCGGAGGCTGTGTCACCGGTGGCCGCGTGACCACCGCCATTCAGGCCGTCGAAAGTGGAATTCGGCTGCCCCCGGCCTTGCCCTCCCATGACGGCGTGCTATAAACGCCCGTCCTGACCCCGGAGAGTGAGAGGGCGCCGTCTCGTGGCGATCGATGCGTCGATTCTGGTTCTGAACGGACCCAACCTGAACATGCTGGGCGTGCGCGAACCGCACATCTACGGCGCGACGACGCTCGACGACCTGGAGGCGCTGTGCCAGGAACGGGCGGAGCAGCTCGGGTTGTCGATCGACTTCCGCCAGTCGAACCACGAGGGCGAACTCGTGTCCTGGATTCAGGAATCGCGCACCGACCACGACGGCATCGTGATCAATGCCGGGGCGTACACCCACACATCCATCGCGATCCTCGACGCCCTGACCCTGTCGGAGCGGCCGGTGATCGAGGTGCACCTTTCGAACATCTACAAGCGCGAAACCTTCCGTCACCACTCCTACATTTCGGCGGTGGCGCAGGGGGTGATCTGCGGCTTCGGCCCTCAGGGATACCTGATGGCGCTCGACGCCATGGCGCAGATCGTCGGTCGCGATTGAGACAGCACGGGATTCCAGGAGACATGGCGAGCTTCGACATCGATGGCGACCTGATTCGCAAGCTGGCGGACCTGTTGCGCGAGACGGGCCTCAGCGAGATCGAGTTCGCCGAGGGCGAAAAGCGCATCCGCGTGACGCGCAGCGCCCCGGCGGCCGCGCTGGCCGTACCGACGGTTGCGGCGCCCGCCGCCCCGCCGGCGGTCCTTCCCGCGGCCGGCCCCTCCCGCGGCGCGGCCCCCGCCGGGCACCCCGGCGCGGTGACCTCGCCCATGGTCGGCACCGCCTATGTGGCGGCCGAGCCGAACAGCCCGCCCTTCGTCAAGGTCGGCGACACGGTGAAGGCGGGGCAGACCCTGCTGATCATCGAGGCCATGAAGGTGATGAACCCGATCAAGGCGCCGCGCGGCGGTACCGTGACCGAGGTCATGGTCGCGGATGCCCAGCCGGTCGAGTTCGGCGAAGTCCTTATGATCATCGAGTGAGAGGGGCAGCCCCTTGGCGATGTTTGAAAAGGTCCTGATCGCGAACCGTGGTGAGATCGCGCTGCGCATCCACCGCGCCTGCCGCGAGATGGGCATCCAAACCGTTGCGGTGCACTCCACCGCCGACGCCGACGCCATGCACGTCCGTCTCGCCGACGAGAGCGTGTGCATCGGCCCGCCGTCGGCGCGCGAGAGCTATCTCAACATTCCCGCGATTCTGTCGGCCGCCACGATCACCGGCGCCGACGCCATCCACCCCGGCATCGGCTTCCTGGCCGAGAACGCCCAGTTCGCCGAGATGGTGGAGGAGCACGGCTTCTGCTTCATCGGCCCGACGCCCGAACACATCCGCATCATGGGCGACAAGGTCACCGCCAAGAAGACGGTGAGCGACCTGGGGCTGCCGGTGGTGCCCGGATCCGACGGACCGGTGCTCTCCCTGGAGGAGGCGGCCGCCATCGCCCGCGACGTCGGCTACCCCGTGCTGATCAAGGCGGCGGCGGGCGGCGGCGGCAAGGGCATGAAGGTGGCCCGCAACCCCGAACAGCTCCGCGAAGCCTACCAGCTCGCCCGCGGCGAGGCGCGCGCCGCTTTCGGCAACGACGAGGTCTACCTCGAGAAGTATCTGGGCAAGCCGCGCCACATCGAGATCCAGCTCCTGGCCGACCTGCACGGCAACGCCGTGCATTTCGGCGAGCGCGACTGCTCGGTCCAGCGCCGCCACCAGAAGGTGATCGAAGAGGCGCCGTCGCCGGCCCTCAACGCCGCCCAGCGCGACTTCATCGGCGACCTGGCGGCGCGCACCACCCGCGGCATCGGCTACCGCGGCGTCGGCACCATGGAGTTCCTGTTCGAGGACGGGCAGTTCTACTTCATCGAGATGAACACCCGCCTGCAGGTCGAGCACACCATCAGCGAGATGATCACCGGCATCGACCTGGTGCGGGAGCAGATCCGCGTCGCCACCGGCGCGCCGCTGGGCTACACCCAGGCGGACATCCGCTTCCAGGGCCACTCCATCGAGTGCCGGCTGAACGCCGAGAACCCGGAGACGTTCATGCCGTCGCCCGGCAAGATCGACGGATATCACGCGCCCGGCGGTCTGGGTATCCGCGTCGATTCGGCGCTGTACGACGGCTACCGCGTGCCGCCCCACTACGACAGCCTGATCGCCAAGCTGGTGGTGCACGGTTCCACCCGCAACGAGTGTCTGATGCGTCTGCGCCGGGCGCTTGAAGAGTACGTCATCGGCGGCATCGACACCTCGCTGCCCCTGCACCAGCGCATCATCGCCGAGCCGGACTTCATCAACGGCTCCTACGACATCCACTGGCTGGAACACCTGATGGGGATGCGCAAGTAGCGCGTCCCCGCCGGAACTGCCGCTGATTCGGTCACCGCCCCGGCACGGACAGGACCGCGCGGCGGCCGCAGCGGTCGATCACGTCGCTGCCACAGGGCCGCGGCTTCAGCTCCCGGTCCAGGCACAGCCGGACCTCGGTGACGGCGTTCCGGCTGCAGATCATCGCGATCATCTCGGGCTTCAGGCCGGGGTTGGCCTGCACGAACCGGGCCTCCACCTCGGAGGCGCTCAGCGCCAGCCCCTCCGCCGGCTCGGCCAGGTCGGGGGGGACGGTGATGCCGGCGAACGCCGCCCGGGTGCGGGCGAAATACTCCTCCACGTCCAGGCCGCTGCAGGTGCCGTGCTTGCGCCACTGGTGGGTGATGAGGGGGACCGACGGCATCACCGGCATCATCGCATCGACCACCGCCTCCGGCACCCTTCGGGACGACGCGCACCGCTCCGGATAGCCGCCGCTGTCGTGCTGCGGCCACAGGCCGTGGATGATGAAGCCGAAACGCTTGTCGGCGCCGCACTGCTCCGGGCTCGCCCCTTCGTCCTGCCGGGCGCAGAAGGCCGGCGACCAGGAGAGGCTGAGGAGATAATAGTCGAACTCCCCCGGCCGGCCCCTGGTCTGGGCCGATGCCGTCGCGGCGCCCAGCATCACCGCCAGCAGCCCCAACGCCACCCACGCGCGCATCGCCCGTTCCTCCTGTCCGCGGTCCGACCGCGGCCTGATAGCATGACCGGGGCTGCCGTGTCGCGGCATCCCGTGACATTCGTCACAAGCGCGCGACCACCGATTGCCAAATGTCGAAGGCGGCTTAGTCTCATCGCTCACGCGGCCGCATGGCTAAGTTCCGGAGGGACCAGGGATGGTAATGTCGCTTCGCGATGTCCGCATCGCGACACGTCTGGCGGTGGGATTCGGGTGCACCCTCGCGCTGATGGCAGGGCTGACCGTGTTCGCGGTGCGCGAGGTCAACTCGGTCAACGCCAGCCTCACCACCATCAACGACGTCAACAGCGTCAAGCAGCGCCACGCCATTGATTTCCGGGGCAGCGTGCATGACCGGGCGATCGCGTTGCGCGACGTGGTGCTGCTGCCCGACGAGGCCGCCCGGCGGGCCGAGTTGCAGGAGATCGAGCGGCTGAGCGCCGCCTATGCGTCCGCCGCGCGGGCTCTCGATGCGATGTTCGCCGAGCGCACCGACGTCAAGCCGGCGGAGCGCCAGATCCTCGCCTCCATCAAGGAGATCGAGGCAAAGACGCTGCCCCTGGTCGCGGCCATCATCGACCACCGCCGGACCGGCAATCTCGACGCGGCGAACCGCATGCTGGTGACCGAGGCGCGCCCCGCCTTCGTAGAGTGGCTGGCCCGCATCAACCGGTTCATCGATTTCCAGGAGGCGGAGAACCGGACCATCGCCACCGAGGTCCGCCGCATGACCCGCGGCTTCGAGACGCTGATGCTGGTCCTGTGCGGCATCGCCCTTCTGGTGGGCGGCGGCTTCGCCTGGTGGTCGATCCAGTCGGTCCGTCCCCTGCGCCGGCTGACCGCCGCGACGCTGACCCTGGCCGACGGCGACCTGACGGTTGAGATCCCGCGCGTCGGCGGCCGCGACGAGGTCGGCGATATCGTGCGCGCCGTCCAGGTGTTCAAGGACAACATGCTGAACGCCAAGCGGCTGGAGGCCGAGGCGGCGGAGGCGGAGCGGCGCGCCGACGAGGAGAAGCGCAAGGCCATGCGCGGCCTTGCCGACGGCTTCGAGGCCAGCGTCGGGTCGGTGGTGGGCCAGGTGTCGGCGGCGGCCGGCGGCCTGGAGACCACGGCCCGCGCCCTGTCCGCCGCCATGGGCGAGACGAACGGCCAGGCCAGCACCGTCGCTGCCGCCGCCGGTCAGGCGACCGCCAACGTGGAGACGGTGGCGCGGGCCTGTGATGATCTGGCGGCGTCGATCCGCGGCATCGGCGAGCGGGTCCGCCAGTCCCTGGAGATCTCCGAGCGCGCGGTGGGGCGCGCCGAGGAGACCCGGACCACCGCCCAGGGGCTGGTTGCCTCCGCCGACAAGATCAGCGAGGTGGTGGATCTGATCAACGACATCGCCCAGCAGACCAACCTGCTTGCGTTGAACGCCACCATCGAGGCGGCACGGGCCGGCGAGGCCGGCAAGGGCTTCGCGGTGGTGGCGTCGGAGGTGAAGAACCTGGCGACCCAGACCGCACGGGCCACCGAGGACATCACCGCCCAGATCGACGAGGTCCAGGCCATCATCCGGCGCACGGTGGACGCCATCCGCGACATCGCCGCCGTCATCGGCGAGAGCAGCGCCATCGCCACGACCATCGCCACCGCCGTGGAGGAACAGAACGCCGCGACTCAGGAGATTGCCCGCAACGTCCAACAGGCATCGGCCGGCACGGCCGACGTGTCCGGAGCGATCACCCGGGTGTCCCGCGCCGCGGCCGACGGCGGGGAGGCCGCCGACCGTGTGCTGGGCAGTGCCCGGGACCTGTCCCGGTCGGCGGAAACCCTGCGCCGGGAGATGGACGGGTTCCTGGCCACCGTGCGCGCGGCCTGATCACGGCAACCCTGATCATCACGACTGCGGCCGGCGGACCCGCTATACTCCGATGCCATGATCGAGTTGAACGCACAGCTTCTGCTGCGGGCCTACGCGGCCGGCATCTTCCCCATGGCCGAGAGCGCCGAGTCGCCGGAGCTCTACTGGTTCGATCCGGAACGGCGGGGCATCCTGCCGCTCGACGCCTTCCACGTCCCGCGCACGCTCCGGCGCACCGTGCGCCGGGGCGGGTTTGAGGTGCGGGTGGACACGGACTTCGCCGCGGTCATCCGCGCCTGCGCCGAGCCGACGGCGGAGCGACCCAAGACCTGGATCAACGCCGACATCGTCCGCCTCTACTGCGAACTGCACGCCGCCGGCTTCGCCCACTCCGTCGAATGCCGGCGTGACGGGCGGCTGGCGGGCGGGCTCTACGGCGTGTCGCTGGGGTCCGCCTTCTTCGGGGAAAGCATGTTCAGCCGGGAGACGGACGCCAGCAAGGTGGCCCTGGTGCACCTGGTGGCGCGGCTCCGCGCCGCCGGCTACACGCTGCTCGACACCCAGTTCGTCACCGATCACCTCAGCCGGTTCGGCGCGGTGGAGATCCCCCGCGCCGAATACCGGCGCCGTCTTGCCGCGGCACTCTCCCGCACCGCCGACTTCGCCGGGGTGGATCAGGCACGTGCGGTGGCGGCGCTGCTGGACGGAATGGGTCAGGACGGATCGCCGCCGGTGCAGGACAGCACCCAGACGTCGTAGACCGGGCTTTCCATCGCCGACAGGGCGGGGCTGGACGCGAACATCCAGCCGCTGAACACCAGTTCCGCCTCCTCGCCCGGCCGGGCTTCCTCGACCTCCAGAAAGGCGGCGGACTCCGGCGGCTCGATGGGCGGATTTTCTTTGCACGCCCGCAGGGTCACCCGCAGGCCGCCGAACAGCTTGGTCTCGCCCACCGCAATGTCGAAGGTGGTGGTGCGCGCCGTGATCTTGTCCAGACCCTGCAGGCGGGCGACCGGACGATCGATCATCTGCCTGGGGGCCGGCGCCGCCGCGGCCGTGCCCGCCATCACAACCAGCGCGGCGACGGCCGCCGCACGCAGTGCCCGGGTCTTGCTCACGTCCGTTCGCTTTCGATCAGGGGAACCATGGTCGCCGCCTTATATCGTAACCCGCGCGCCGCGTCCAAGAGGCGGGGGAGGGGCGGGCGGTGCCGTACCGCCGGGATCGGGGAAGCGGACCGTCCAACGCGCACCGGGCCCTGCGTTCTCAACCGCCACCGTGCCGCCGATCTGGCGGGTCAACGATACGATCACCCGCATGCCCAGGCTGCCCGAGGTCCGGTGCGGATCGAACCCGTCCGGCACCCCGCACCCGTGGTCGCGCACGCCCAGCTCCAGGGCGCCGGCGGCGGGGCGGTGCAGCGTCACCGTGATGGTGCGGTCGTCGCCGGTGGCATGCGCGTGCTTGACGGCGTTGGTGATCAGCTCCGCGGCGATCAGGCCCAGTGACACCGCCGTGTCGGTGGGCAGCCGGGCGTCCGCCGCCTCCACCAGGCAGGTATGGTCGGGATGGCTGGCCGTGAGATCGTTGCAGAGGCGGCGCAGGTAGTCGGCCAGGTCGATGGTCGTGACGTCGTCGGTCTTGTAGAGCCGCTCATGCACCTGCGCCACGGCGCGGATGCGCTCCACGGCCCGGGCGAACGCCTCCTTGGCGTCGGGGTCGGCGATCCGGCGTTCCTGCATGGTGAACAGGCTCGATACGAGCTGGAGGGAGTTCTTCACCCGGTGGTTGATCTCCTTCAGCAGCAGGTCCTTGCGTTCGTTGGCGGTGCGCAGGTGGATCTCTGCGCGCGCACGTGCCTCCACCTCCCGGCGCAGGCGCGCCGTGGTCCGGGCGACCAGGACGAGATAGCCCGTGCCAAAGGCCGTCACCGCCAGCCCGAACAGCAGCGCCCACACCGCGCGGCCCTGCGCCGCGGCCGGCGTTGCCGCGGGGGTCGGGTCGAACGCCAGCACCCAGGGGCGCTGCCCCCACTCCACCGTCCGCCGCAACGCCGCGTCGGAAACGCGCGACGGTGCGGGACGGTCCATGGCGGCGACACTGACCAGGGGCGGTGAGCCCGCCGCGGCCTGAGGGTTGATCAGATGGATGTGGAACAGCGGTGTGGGGTAGGCGGCGAAGGCCGCGGCGACCACCCGGTCCAGGTGGAAGACGGTCGCGATCATCCCGCGGGGCGGGGAAAGGGCCCCGTGCGGCGGGGTGCCGCCCGGCCGTTCCGCAGCGACCGGGGCGAACAGCACCACCTCCGCCGCACCGGCAGGCGGCACCAGGTCCACCGGGCCGCCGGCGACGACCCGGTCGCCGGCGGCGGCCCGGCGCAGCACCCCGTGCAGCCCGTAGACCGACGCGGCGTCAAGACCGAGCAGGACCTTGGACGCTTCGGCCGGCTCCACCGTCGCGAAGGGATACAGATCGTGGTCGAAGAACGGGTCGTCGATCACGGCGCCGCCGGGCGCGCGGATGCCGGCGATGAGCGGGTCCAGGGCGCGCAACGCCCCGGCCATTCGTGCGGCGTGCTGCGGCGGGGTGCGCGGCAGCCAGGCCAGCGCCGCCATTCCCGCCAGGTCGGAGGCGATCAGGCCGGCGTGGTTGCGCAGGCTGCCGCGGTTGACGGTCCCGCTGGCCCCGTAGAGACCGGCGACCGCCGCGGTCACCGCCTCGCGGCGGGCGAACTGCTCGCGCAGCAGCCCGACATAGAGATCGGCCGAACGTCCGAGGCGGCTGAGCGTCTCCCGCTCCTCGAAGTGTGCCACGGTTTGGAAGGCCAGCAACGACAGGGCGGTCCCGACCGTCGCCACGGCCAGCGCCGGAATCCATCCTCCGCGGCGCCGACTCGTACGGCATTTGAACGGCATACGGCCTTCTATCATGGATCGGACGGGGACGTGCACCGTTGGATGTTCATAGGACCTTTGCCGTGGGTGCCGCGCCACACCCGGCCACCGGGCACCGTCCGTCGGTCATCCCCCGAACCGCAAGCTTGGCGTTGGCCGGTACCGTGGGCACATTGGAAGAGGTGCGCCGGACGGGTGAGAGGCCCCCGGTTCCCATTCCCCGGATCGGGACGCCGCAACGGATCCGCGGTGAACCTGTTCACCCCCTGGCAACCATCAACCGACCCGACCCCCCACCATGATCGATCGGCAGGATTCCCAGTGGTACAAGGACGCCGTCATTTACCAGCTTCACGTGAAGGCGTTCTATGATGCCAACAATGACGGCATCGGCGATTTCGCCGGGCTGACGCAGAAGCTGGACTACATCCAGGACCTGGGCGTTACGGCGTTGTGGCTCCTGCCTTTCTACCCCAGCCCGCTGCGTGACGACGGCTATGACATCGCGGATTACCGCGCGGTCAACCCCAACTATGGCTCCATCCGCGATTTCAAGACATTCCTGCGGGAATGCCACAGCCGCGGCCTGCGCGTGATCACCGAGCTGGTGGTGAACCACACCTCGGACCAGCATCCGTGGTTCCAGCGCGCCCGGCGCGCCAAACCCGGTTCCAACCACCGCGATTATTACGTCTGGTCCGACACCGATCAGAAGTACCAGGGAACGCGGATCATCTTCTGCGACACGGAAAAATCCAACTGGACCTGGGATGCCGAGGCGCAGGCGTATTACTGGCACCGCTTCTATTCTCACCAGCCGGATCTGAACTTCGACAATCCGCGGGTGTTGCAGGAGGTGCTGAACACCATGCGCTTCTGGTTGGACATGGGGGTCGACGGGCTGCGCCTCGACGCCGTGCCCTACCTGAAGGAGCGCGAGGGCACCAACAACGAGAACCTGCCCGAAACCCATGACGTTCTGCGCCGCATCCGCGCCGCCATCGACGAGGGATACGGCGACCGCATGCTCCTGGCCGAGGCGAACCAGTGGCCGGAGGACGTGCTGCCGTACTTCGGCGACCCCGCCAACGGGGCCGGCGAGTGCCACATGGCCTTTCACTTCCCGCTGATGCCGCGCATCTACATGGCGGTGGCGCTGGAGGACCGGCACCCCATCGCCGACATCATGCGCCAGACCCCGGACATCCCCGAGGGGAGCCAGTGGGCCATCTTCCTGCGCAACCACGACGAGCTGACGCTGGAGATGGTCACCGACCGGGAACGGGACTATCTCTGGAACTTCTACGCCGCCGACCGGCGCATGCGCATCAACCTGGGCATCCGCCGCCGGCTGGCGCCGCTGCTGGACAACGACCGCCGCAAGATCGAGCTGCTGAACAGCCTGCTGATGTCGATGCCGGGTACCCCGGTGCTCTATTACGGCGACGAGATCGGCATGGGCGACAACGTGTTCCTGGGCGACCGCGACGGCGTGCGCACGCCCATGCAGTGGTCCCCCGACCGCAACGGCGGCTTTTCCAAGGCGGACCCGGCGCGCCTGTATCTGCCGCCGATCATGGACCCGATCTACGGCTTCGACGCGGTGAACGTGGAGGCGCAGACCCGCAGTCCCTCGTCGCTGCTGAACTGGATGAAACGGCTGATCGCCGTGCGCCAGCAGCGCAAGGCGTTCGGGCGGGGCACGTTGCGCTTCCTCTATCCGGGCAACCGCAAGATCCTGGCCTATATGCGCACGCTGGACCACGAAGACGGCCCGGAGGAAGTGGTGCTGTGCGTCGCCAACCTGTCGCGCTCGGCCCAGGCGGTGGAACTGGACCTGCGGGCCTGGAAGGGCCGGGTGCCGGTGGAACTGCTGGGCCGCACCGCCTTCCCACCGGTGGGCGATCTGCCCTACCTGCTGACGCTGCCGGCGTACGGCTTCTACTGGTTCGCGCTGACCACCGAAAGCGAGTTGCCGAGCTGGCACGAGACCGCGCCGGAGCCCATGCCCGACCTGGTGACGCTGGTGGCCCGCGATGGCTGGCGGGGGCTGACCGGCGGGCGCACGGCGCAGGAGATCGACAACGACCTGCTGCCGGCCTTCGTCCCCAATCAGCGCTGGTTCGGCGCCAAGGACCGCGAGATCCGGGGCACCCACATCGGGCTGTCCGCCGAGCTGCCGGGCGAGGGCGACGGCTTCCTGCTGGCGCGCGTCGACGTGCTGCTGGGAGGCGGGGAGGCGCCCCAGTCCTACTTCATGCCCCTGGCCATGAGCTGGGAGGAGAACGCCGGCGGCACCGGCTGGCCGCTGTTGCCCTACACGCTGGCAAGGGTGCGGCGGGGCCCGAAGTCGGGCGCGCTCTATGACGGCGCGCAGTCCGGTGCCTTCGCGCTGGCCCTGATCGAGGCGCTGCGCCGGCGCCAGGACATTCCGGCCACGGAGGGGCGCATCCGCTTCGTGCCCACCACCGCCCTGGATTCGCTGCGGCTCTCCGACGAGCCGGAAGTCCGCAGCCTGGGGGTGGAGCAGAGCAACACCTCCCTGCTGGTGGACAGCCAGGCGGTCATCAAGGTGCTGCGCCGCCTGCAACCCGGCGATCACCCGGAACTGGAGGTCGGCCGTTTCCTGACCGAGTCGGCCGGATTCGCCCACACCCCGCCGCTGCTGGGGGCCGTGGAGCACGTGGACGGGACCGGCACCGCGACGACGCTGGCCATCATCCAGGGCTTTGTGCGCAACCAGGGTGACGGCTGGAAGTTCACCATCGAGTATCTGGAACGGGAGTTCGACGAGATCCGCCTGGGCGTCAACCATGTGGATGACGAGACGGACGACGGCGTGCCCTTCGGCATGTATCTCCACCTGGCCGCGGTTCTGGGCCAGCGGACGGCGGAGATGCACCGGGCGTTCGCCCTGAACACCGGCAACCCCGCCTTCGACCCGGAGCCGGTCACGGCGGACGACCTGCGCGCCTGGAGCGACCGGGCCGTTACACAGGCGGAGGCGGCCTTCAACGCGCTGAGCGGCGCCATCGACCGGCTGACCGGCGAGACCCGCGCGGACGCGGAGTCGCTGCTGGCCCGCCGGGCGGACGTGATGGCCCGCCTGACCGACGCCGCCCGGCATCCCGTGCGCACGGTCAAGACGCGCATCCACGGGGACTATCACCTGGGCCAGGTGTTGAGCGCCCAGAACGACTTCTACGTCATCGACTTTGAAGGGGAGCCGGCGAAATCCCTGGAGGAGCGGCGCGGCAAACGCTCGCCCCTGGTGGACGTCGCGGGTATGCTGCGATCGTTCAACTATGCGGCCTGGGCCGCCATCTTCCGCCTCGACGAACAGGTGCTGGAGCAGGGACCGGGGCCGTCGCGTCTGAAGGAGGCGGCTCGCGAATGGGAGCGGCGGACCGTCGTCGCCTTCCTCAGCGCTTACCGCGCCACCATCGAGGGGTGTGCGAGCTGGCCGGAGGACGAGGAGGCGGGACAGCGCCTGCTGGCGCTGTTCCTGATGGAGAAGGCGCTTTATGAGATCGCCTATGAGGCGGCCAACCGTCCGGGCTGGCTGTGCATCCCCGTAAAGGGCATGCTCGGCCTGCTGGACGAGGGTGTCGTGTGAGAGGAGTTGCGCCGTCGCGCTGTTGAGCGGGGGTGACGAGAGAGGAGAGGGGAGCAGATCCGATGCCCAACGACGTCCGCACAGGTCCGGAGACGGTTCCGGACACCACCGCGGCGCTGCGCGAGGGAATCGAGGCCATCGTCCGCGCCGACCATGGTGATCCCTTTGCCGTCCTCGGCATGCACCGGGACGGCGACGACGCACCGGTCGAGGTTCGCGCCTTCCTGCCCGGAGCCGACGCCGTCACGGTGATCGACCGGGCCACCGGCCAACCGGCCGGGGAGATGGAACGGGTGCACGGCGACGGCTTCTTCCGCGCCGTCCTGACCGACCGGCGGGAGCCCTTCCGCTACCGCCTGCGCGTGACCTACCCGCTGGCCACGCTGGAGTTCGAGGACGCCTACCGGTTCGGCCCGGTGCTGGGAGAACTGGACATCCACCTGCTGGCCGAGGGCACGCACCTCAAGACCTATGAACGCATGGGGGCTCACCCCCGCGAGGTCGACGGGGTGCCGGGGGTCGCCTTCGCGGTGTGGGCACCAAACGCCCGGCGCGTCAGCGTCGTCGGCGATTTCTGCGACTGGGACGGCCGCCGCCTGCCCATGCGCAAGCGCGTCGAGGCCGGCGTGTGGGAGATCTTCGTGCCCCACGCGGAGCCCGGCCAGCGCTACAAGTTCGAGATCCGGGGGCCGGAGGGCAACCTCCTGCCCCTGAAGGCCGACCCCTATGCCTTCCGCAGCGAGATGCGGCCGCAGACCGCCTCGGTCGTCCACGGCCTGCAGGCCCACGACTGGACGGATGGCGACTGGATGCAGCAGCGTGCGCAGCTTCACGCGCGCGAAGCGCCGATGAGCGTGTACGAGGTCCACCTGGGGTCCTGGGCGCGCGTGCCGGAGGAGGACAACCGGTTCCTCACCTACGACGAACTGGCGGAGCGGCTGGTTCCCTACGTGCGCGACCTGGGCTTCACCCACATCGAGCTGCTGCCGGTCACCGAGCATCCCTTCGACGGCTCCTGGGGCTATCAGCCCATCGGCCTTTATGCCCCCACCAGCCGCCACGGCTCGCCCGAGGACTTCAAGCGCTTCGTCGACACCTGCCACCGCGCCGGGATCGGCGTGATTCTCGACTGGGTGCCCGGCCATTTCCCGACCGACCAGCACGGGCTGGGCCTGTTCGACGGCACGCACCTGTACGAGCATGCCGACCCGCGCCAGGGGTTCCACATGGACTGGAACACCCTGATCTACAATTTCGGCCGGCGTGAGGTGCAGAACTTCCTGCTGGGCAACGCCCTGTTCTGGCTGGACCAGTATCATCTGGACGGGCTGCGCGTCGACGCGGTGGCGTCGATGCTCTATCTCGACTATTCCCGCAAGGAAGGGGAGTGGATTCCCAACCGGTTCGGCGGCCGCGAGAACCTGGAGTCGATCGCCTTTCTCAAGCGGATGAACGAGCTGGCCTACGGCAATCACCCCGGCGTCACCACGGTGGCGGAGGAGTCCACCGCCTGGCCCGGCGTGTCACGGCCGGTCTATCTCGGCGGGCTCGGCTTCGGGTACAAGTGGAACATGGGCTGGATGCATGACACCCTGGACTATATGTCCAAGGATCCCATCCATCGCCGCTACCATCACCATGAACTGACGTTCGGCCTGCTCTACCAATACTCGGAGAATTTCGTCCTGCCGCTCAGCCACGACGAGGTGGTGCACGGCAAGGGATCGCTGATCAACAAGATGCCGGGCGACGAGTGGCAGAAGTTCGCCAACCTGCGCGCCTACTATGGCTTCATGTTCACCCACCCCGGCAAGAAGCTGCTGTTCATGGGCGGCGAGTTCGCCCAGTGGCGGGAATGGAACGATGCCGCCAGCCTGGACTGGCACCTGCTGATCGAGCCGCAGCACAAGGGCATCCGGGACCTGATCCGCGACCTGAACAGCCTCTACCGTGACGAGACGGCCCTGCACGAGTTGGACTGCGAGCCCGGCGGGTTCGAGTGGATCGAGGCGAACGACAGCGACAACTCCGTGCTGGCCTTCCTGCGCAAGGGCCGTGATCCGGAGCACGTCTTTGTCGTGGTCTGCAACTTCACCCCCGTGCCGCGCGATGGCTACCGGGTCGGCATCTCGCTTCCCGGCCACTACGCCGAGCGTCTCAACACCGACGACGTGAAGTACGGCGGCAGCGGCGTGGGCAACCCCAACGGCTACACCTGCGAGGACACCTCCTGGCACGGCCGCCCCCACTCCCTGAACCTGATCCTGCCGCCGCTGGGCACGGTGGTTCTGGAACGGCGGGGGTGAGGGCGGGGGGCAGTTCACGGGTGACACTCACCGTTCCGGAGCGGAATTGGCGGCAAGCGTCGGTATGATCGTGACGCACCGGCGGGCCTCGCGCGTAACCTGAACGACACGCCGGCGAAACATACGGGGGTGCTGCGGACGAGAAAGGCGGGGTGTGGCTTGACGCCCGTCAGTTGTCCCTTGATTGTTGCTGACCCCTCCGCTGCTTCGCGGTCCCCCCACCGCAGTCCTCCTCGACGCCGATGCCCCTCAGCCGCTGCGCCCCGCCGCATTCCGATGCCGTTCCCCGCCGGAGCCCGACCTGATGGCGAACGGATCTTCCCGCATGACGGTGTGGCCGGGGCGCCCCCATCCGCTGGGCGCCGATTGGGACGGGTTCGGGGTCAATTTTGCGCTGTTCTCCGCCAACGCCGAGAAGGTGGAGCTGTGCCTGTTCGACAAGACCGGACAGCGGGAGGTCGAACGGATCACCATGCCGGAGCAGACCGATGAGGTCTGGCACTGCTACCTGCCCGAGGCGCGGCCCGGCCTGCTGTACGGCTATCGCGTCCACGGTCCCTACGATCCGGCCAACGGCCACCGGTTCAATCCGAACAAGCTTCTGCTCGATCCCTATGCCCGGGCGCTGATGGGGGCGATCCGGTGGTCGGACGCCCACTACGGCTACCGCGTCGGCTCCACGCGCGAAGACCTGTCCTTCGACCGCCGGGACAACGCCCGCGCCATGCCCAAATGCCGGGTGGTCGACCGGGCCTTCACCTGGGGCGGCGAGCGGCGGCCCAACGTCTCCTGGTCGGAAACCATCGTCTACGAAACCCATGTGCGCGGGTTCACCATGCTGAACCCGCAGGTGCCCAAGCCGCTGCGCGGCACGTTTGCGGGCATGTCGACGCAGGCGGTCATCGACTACCTGCGCGCGCTGGGGGTGACGGCCGTGGAATTCCTGCCGGTGCACGCCTTCATCGACGACCGGCATCTCGTGGCGCAGGGGCTTCACAACTATTGGGGCTATAACTCGGTCGCGTTCTTCGCACCGGAACCGCGCTACATGACCACCGGTGTGCTGTCGGAGTTCAAGACGATGGTGTCCCGTCTGCACGAGGCGGGCATCGAGGTGTTCCTGGACGTCGTCTACAACCACACCGGCGAGGGCAACCATCTGGGGCCGACGCTGAGCTTCCGCGGCATCGACAACGCCAGCTACTACCGCCTGATGCCGGGGGACAGGCGCTATTACATCAACGACACCGGCACCGGCAACACGCTGAACCTCTGTCACCCGCGGGTGCTGCAGATGGTGATGGACAGCCTGCGCTACTGGGTCACCGACATGCACGTGGATGGGTTCCGGTTCGACCTGGCGACCGTGCTGGGGCGGGAATCCTACGGCTACGATCCCGGGTCCGGCTTCCTCGACGCCGTGCGGCAGGACCCGGTGCTGGCCGGCGTCAAGCTGATCGCCGAGCCGTGGGATATCGGCCCCGGCGGCTACCAGGTCGGCAACTTCCCGCCGGGCTGGGCGGAATGGAACGACCGCTACCGCGACACCGTGCGCGCCTACTGGCGCGGCGACGAGGGCAAGCTGCCGGAACTGGCCGGGCGCATCGCCGGCTCCGCCGATCTGTTCGAGAAGCGCGGGCGCAAGGCGTGGTCGTCGGTCAACTTCGTCACCGCCCACGACGGCTTCACGCTGCAGGACCTCGTCTCCTACAACGAGAAGCACAATTGGGCGAACGGGGAAGGCAACCGGGACGGGCATTCCGCCAACTACTCCTGGAATCACGGCGTCGAAGGGGAGACCGACGACCCGGCGATCCGGCAGGTGCGCGAGCGGCAGAAGCGCAATCTGCTGGCGACCCTCCTGCTGTCCCAGGGCACGCCGATGCTGCTGGCCGGTGACGAGGTCGGGCACAGCCAGGACGGGAACAACAACGCCTATTGTCAGGACAATGAACTGACCTGGATCGACTGGGCGCGCCGCCAGGCCGAATCGGCCGACCTGCTGGCGTTCGTCCGGCGGCTGATCGCCCTGCGCAAGGCACACCCGGTGCTGCGCCGGCCCAACTTCCTGCACGGGCGGGCCGCCTCGCCCGAGGGGCTGAAGGACATCGTCTGGTACACGCCGCTCGGCAACGAGAAGACGGCCGAGCAATGGCGCAACCTCCACGCCCGCTGCATCGGGCTGCTGCTGAACGGGCATGCCGGCGACTACCTCGGCGCCGAGGGGCGGCCGGTGGACGACGCGGTGCTGCTGATCGTGCTGAACGCCCACCACGACACGGTGTCGTTCGTCCTGCCGGTGGTGCCCGGCGGGCGGGGCTGGCGGTGCGTGCTCGACACCCGGGTCGCCGACGGGGCCGGTGACGGCCGCATGCACCTGTCCGGCCGGCCGGTCGCGATCGACGGACGTTCCACCCTGGTCTTCGCGCTGGTCGAAAGCCCTGCGACGGAAGGCGTTACTCCCCGTTAACGATCGCCGTGCTTTAAGTCGTACGCATATCAGTCCTCCGATCGAGGCCGCCATGCTTTCGTATGACTTGTCCCTTGCCGACGCCGCGGTCATCGATTCGCAGTACCCTACCCAGCGCCTGTTCCGCGACATGCTGATCCGGCTGGGCCTGAAGACGGTCACGACCTACGGGTCGTTTCAGGAGGCGGCCACCCTGCTGGCGGCGGCCACACCGGATCTGGTGCTCATCGACGCCGACGGCGAGGACGGGGAGGCGTTCCGTTTCGTCCGTTCCCTGCGCAACGAGCCGGGAACCCCCAACCCCTACACCTGCCTGATCGCCACGACCTGGCAGCCGACGCCCACCCTGCTGCTGCGCGTCACCAACTCCGGCGTCGATGACCTGATGGTCAAGCCGGTGTCGCCCAAGCAGGTGCAGGACCGCATCGTCACCCTCATCGAGAACCGCAAGAGCTTCGTGGTCACCGCCGACTTCACCGGTCCGGACCGTCGCAAGTCGCCGCGCGAAGGCGCTGCGGTGCCATTGATCGACGTCCCCAACACCCTGCGGCTGAAGGCCACAGGCAAGTGGACGGCCGCCGGCCTGCGGCTGGCGATGCAGCAGGCCAACGTCCGGGTGAACGAGCAGAAGCGCCTGCGCGCCAGCATCCAGGCGGCGTTCCTGGTGGAGTTCGCCGCCACCGGCCTGACGGGAGGCCAACCCGACCGCATGGCGCTGGAGCATCTGTCGCGGGTTCCGGTGATCGTGGACGAACTCCTGCGCCGCCTGCCCGAGGGGAACGACGGGACATCCGCCGTCGCCAACGCTTGCCGATCCCTGAAGGATGGCGTGGAGCGGCTGCGCTCCATAGCCGACTCCGGCTCATTCGCCGGGGCGGGGGAGGAGGTGTCGCGCGTCCGTGCCGTGGCGCAGGCCCTGATGGAGGCCGTCGACCCCGCCCGCGCACCGGAGGCGCTGACGGCCGAGGTCGCCACCGCCGTGGCCGGGTATCGCAGCCGACTGGAGCAGATGGCCCGGGCGAAGCTCGCGGAATCGGCGCGCGCCGCGGCGCCCGAAGCCGCCGGTCCGGCGGTTTAGGCTTTGGTGTGGATGCTCCGCAGGTCGTCCAGCGTCACCGATCCGAAGTCGGGGAAGACGGCGGCGGCCCCGGTGAAATCGTCACCGTCGGTGTAGACGCTCGTGCTCACCACCACCGCGATGCCCGCACCGGTCGCGGCGGCGACCCCGTTGGGCGAGTCCTCCAGGGCGATGCAGGCGGAGGCCGGCAGGCCGATGCGCTCCAACACCACGCGGTAGACCATGGGGTCCGGTTTTTTGGGCGGAGCGTCGTCGGCGCAGGCGAACGTGGCGAACCAGCCGTGGCCGGTGCCGCCGGTGTTGGCGTCCAGCAGCGCGTCCACGTTCGCGCGCGTCGTCGTCGTCGCCACCGCGAGGATGAGGCCGGCGGCTCGCGCCTCCTCGATCAGGCGGGCCACGCCGGGCCGGAAGGGGACGCCGCCTTCGCGCACCATGCCGGTGTAGATCTCCGTCTTGCGGGCGTGCACGTCGCGCACCAGCGCGTCGATGCCGGTGCGCCCGGGGTCGTGGTCCGCGGCGTAGGCACGGATGCGTTCCTTGCCGCCGGATACCGCCAGCAGCGCGCGGTAGAGCGTGCGGTCCCAGGACCAGGGAATGCCGGCCTCCTCAAAGGCGCGGTTGAAGGCCAGGCGGTGCACCTCCTCGGTCTCCGCCAGGGTGCCGTCAACGTCAAAGATCAGGGCGCGCAGCGGTTCGACCATGCTCGGGTCTCCATCGGTTGGCCCGCTCTATTATCAGTTTCACGGCATGCAAGCCACCGCTTGTGGGGGCCGGCCGGCCGGTGTATGCGTCCCGCCGTTCCTCCACCCGGTGCCGCCCATGACCGCCGCCGTACTCGTGCTGTTCGCCGCCACCTATGTGGGCATGGCCCTGGGGCGCTTTCCGGGGCTGCGGATCGACCGGACGGGGATCGCATTGACCGCGGCCATCCTGATGCTGGCGGGCGGCGTGCTGACCACCGGACAGGTGGTGGAGGCCATCGACTTTCCCACTCTGTTCATCCTGTTCGGCCTGATGATCCTGTCGGCGCAGTACGCCGCCAGCGGCTTCTACGACTGGTGCGCCTGGCGCATCGCCACCGGCGCCCGCTCGCCCGCCGGGCTTCTGGCGGTGACGGTCGCGGTGGCCGGCGGGCTGTCGGCGGTGCTGGCCAACGATGTGGTGGTCTTCGCCATGACACCCATGCTGTGCGTCGGGTTGCAGCGGCGGGGGCTGGACCCGCGCCCGTTCCTGATCGGGCTGGCCGGCGCCGCCAACGCCGGTTCCGCCGCCACCATCATCGGCAACCCCCAGAACATCCTGATCGCCCAGCTCGGCGGGCTGGAGTTCTGGCGTTTCCTGGCGGTCTGCGGTGTGCCGGCGCTGGCCGGTCTGGCGGTGGTCCACGGGGTGGTGTGGTGGGTCTGGCGCGGCCGATGGCACCTGCCCACGGGCGCCCCGGCCGGCAGCGACGGGCCGGCACCCGTGCCGGACCGCTGGCAGTTGGGCAAGGCGGTGGCGGCGACGGCGGCGCTGCTGGTGATGTTCGCCACCCCTCTGCCTCACGAGACGGGGGTGCTGCTGATCGCCGGGGCGATGCTGGTCAGCCGCCGTCTGGCCAGCCGGTCGATGCTGGGCATGGTGGACTGGCACCTGTTGGTGCTGTTCGCCGGGCTGTTCGCGGTCAACCGGGGCCTGGCGGAGACGGGACTGCCGGCCGAGGCGGTATCGTGGCTGGCCGCGGCGGGGCACCTGCCCGACCGGCTGGATGTGCTGGCGCCGCTGGCGCTGTTCGCCAGCAACACCGTGGGGAACGTGCCGGCGGTGGTGCTGCTGCTGTCGGCCTGGCCGGCCCCGCCGGAGGGGGCGCTCTACGGCCTGGCGCTGCTGTCGACCCTGGCCGGCAACCTGTTGCTGCTCGGCAGCCTGGCCAACATCATCGTCGTGGAGCGGGCGGAGCAGGCGGGGGTGCGGCTGGGCTTCCGGGAGCACGCGCGCTGCGGCATTCCCATGGCGCTGCTGTCCATGGGAATGGCCGTGCTGTGGCTGTGGGCGACGGGATGGATGCCTCTGCGCTGACGCGCCGCAGCATCCGTGGAATTCGTCACTCGGCCGTGTGGTGGTGGGCCGCCTGTGCCTTGCCGCCGGGGGCCGGAAGGGGCGCATCCTCGTGCGGGTCACGCAGGACGTAGCCGCGCCCCCACACCGTCTCGATGTAGTTGTCGCCCTGGGTGGCCGCCGCCAGCTTCTTGCGCAGCTTGCAGACGAACACGTCGATGATCTTCAGCTCCGGCTCGTCCATGCCGCCATAGAGATGGTTCAGGAACATCTCCTTGGTCAGGGTCGTGCCCTTGCGCAGGGACAGCAGTTCCAGGATGCCGTATTCCTTGCCCGTCAGGTGCAGGGGCTGGCTGTCCACCTCGACCGTGCGGGTGTCCAGGTTGACGGTCAGGCGGCCGGTGCGGATGACGCTGTCGGAATGACCCTTGGACCGGCGGACGATCGCCTGGATGCGGGCGATCAGCTCGCGCTTGTCGAAGGGCTTGGTCAGGTAGTCGTCGGCGCCGAACCCCAGACCCTTGATCTTGTTGTCCATCTCCGACAGGCCGGAGAGGATGAGGATCGGTGTCGTCACCCGTGCGGCGCGCAGTCGCCGCAGGACCTCGTACCCGTCGATGTCAGGAAGCATCAGGTCCAGGATGATGATGTCGTAGTCGTACAGCTTTCCGATCTCGAGCCCGTCTTCGCCCAGGTCGGTGGAATCGACGATATAGCCTTCCGATTGGAGCATCAGTTCGATGCTCTTCGCGATGGACGAATCGTCCTCAACCAGCAGAACCCTCATGGTCTTGTCCCGACGTTACCTATGGTGCCGTTCCGATCCCGAGCCCCAACCTGCGGCAGGTTTCTTCGATCCGGTGCGGCCTGCCAGCCTCAACACCCCGGATCGCGTGTTTACACAAGTTAACAGACGATTCAGCTTAACGCCAGTCCGGATATGCTTCACGGATCGTTAAGCATTCCGGCCGATGATGAACGGCATCGATCCGGGCGGGTGCGCCCGTGGCGGGTGACGCCGCGGCCGCCATGCCGGCAGCCGGACCGGACCCGTTCAAGACAGCAGCGACAGCACGCCCGTGCCCGCCGATATCGCCCGTCTCCTGGAAGACATCGACTCATTGCCCGACGTCCGCCGGTTCGGGCGGGTGACGGCCATTCAAGGGCTTCTGGCCGAGGTCGGCGGCATCGAGAAGGAATTGGCGATCGGCGGCCGCTGCATCGTCGAGGCGCGCGACGGGCGCCGCATCCCGTGCGAGGTGGTGGGATTCCGCCAGGGTCGGGCGCTGCTGATGCCCTTCGGGTCGCTGGACGGCGTGGGCCTGGGCTGCCGGGCCGTTGTGTCGGAAGGGCAGCCGGCCATCTATCCCTGTGACGCATGGCTGGGGCGCGTCATCAACGCCCTGGGGGAACCGGTGGACGGCAAGGGGCCGCTGCCCCGCGGCACCCGGCCGATCCCGGTGCGCAACACGCCCCCTTCGGCCCACACCCGCCAGCGCGTGGGGCAGAAGATCGACCTGGGCGTGCGCGCGATCAACACCTTCCTGACCTGCTGCCGCGGCCAGCGCATGGGCATCTTCGCCGGCTCGGGCGTGGGCAAGTCGTCGCTGATGTCCATGCTGGCCCGCTATTCCGAGGCACAGGTGGCGGTCATCGGCCTGCTGGGCGAACGCGGCCGCGAGTTGCAGGAGTTCATCACCGAGGACCTGGGGGAGGAGGGGCTGGCCCGCAGCGTCGTCGTCTGCGCCACCTCCGACGAGCCGCCGCTGATGCGCCGGCAGGCCGCCTACATGACCATGGCGGTGGCGGAGTATTTCCGCGACCGCGGCATGGACGTGCTGTGCATGATGGACAGCGTCACCCGCTTCGCCATGGCCCAGCGGGAGATCGGCCTGTCCGCCGGCGAACCGCCGACCACCAAGGGCTATCCCCCCACCGTCTTCGCCGAGCTGCCGCGCCTGCTGGAACGTGCCGGGCCGGGGGCGATCGGGTCCGGCACCATCACCGGCCTGTTCACCGTGCTGGTGGAAGGCGACGACCACAACGAACCCATCGCCGACGCGGTGCGCGGCATCCTGGACGGCCACATCGTTCTGGAGCGCCAGATCGGCGAGCGCGGGCGCTATCCCGCCATCAACATCCTGCGCAGCGTGTCGCGCACCATGCCGGGATGCAACACCGAGGCCGAGAACCAGATCGTCGCCGCGGCGCGCCAGCTCCTGGCCGCCTACGACAACATGGCGGAGATGATCCGGCTCGGCGCCTACCGGCGCGGCACCGATCAGGAGGTCGACCTCGCCATCCACTTCCAGCCGGCGCTGGAGGCGTTCCTGCGGCAGAGCAAGCGGGAAAAGACCGACCTCGCCATGGGATACTCCATGCTGGCTGAGATCCTCGGGGTGCCCTGGCAGTGAACTCGCTGAAGACCGTCATCCGCCTGCACAAGTGGCAGCTCGACGAAAAGCGCCGCGCGCTCGCCGACCTGCAAAGCCTGGGCGACCGCCTGCGCGGCGAGGCGGAGAAGCTGGAGCAGGAAATCCTGCACGAGCAGCGCACGGCGCTGGAGCACGGCGAGGTCGCCTTCGGCTACGCCAGCTTCGCCCGCGCCGCCCGCGAGCGCCAGCAGCGCCTCGCCCAGTCCATCCGCGAGGTGGAACGCCAGATCGCCGCGGCGACCGAGGTCATGGCCGAGGCGTTCCAGGAGCTGAAGCGCTATGAACTCGCGGAGGAGGAGCGCCAGCGGCGCGAGACCGAGAAGCTGAAGCGGCGCGAGGCGGCCCTGCTGGATGAAACGGCGCTGGTCGGCTACCGCCGCCGCCAGCAGCGCGACCAGGAGAGCGGAACCGGGCTATGAGCGGGCACGGCGAAGGGCGCCTCTATCGGGTCAAGGGGCTGGGTGGCCACATCGACGTCTATGAGGACCGGGTGGAGATCCACCGGGGCGGCATGCTGCAGTTCTTCCTGGAGCTGTTCCGGATCTACGACGGGGACACCGAGACGGTGATCGCCCGCGACAAGATCACCGCCGTCACGCTGGTGGAGCCGTGGTTCTGGCCGGGCTATGTCCGCTTCTCCTATGATGGCGCGGCCGAGCGCTGGCCCCATTACTGGCAGGACGCGATGACGCCGAACGCCCTGCTGATGGGCTATATCGACAACCGCGGCTTTCATCGCCTAAAGAGGTTGCTGGACGCGGAGCACCGTCGCGTGGTTCCGTCCGCCGGAGCTTAGTCGAGGAAGCGTCATGGCCGGCCCCGTAGCGCGGTTCAAATGGTCGGACTTCGCCGTTCGCTGGCTGTTCGTCTTCGCCCTGCAGGTGGCGACCTACAACCCGACCGGCTACCACTACATCGATTGGTTGCTGGAGCCGGACCCCGGCCTTTTCCCCGTGAAGGTGTTCGTCGGGGTGGCGCTGCTGATCGTCCACATCTTCGTCATCGCGCTCGCCCTGCGCACGCTGACGCCGATCGGCGTGTTTTCCGCCGTGGTCTTCTTCTCCGGGTTCAGTTGGGCCGCCTACAGCCTGGGCATCCGCCTGCCGTCGGGGTCCCTGACCATTCTGTGGGTCCAGGTGGCGTTCACCACCGCCGTCACCGGCGGGATGAGCCTGGCGCTGTTCCGCCAGCACATCTCCGGCCAGGTCACCCCGGTCGAGGAGGGAGGGCGCCATGCCTGAGCCGGAGCGGAGCGGGGGCGCATGATCGACGGGCTGACGATCCTCCTGTGGCGCGCCGCGGAACTGGCGGCGCTGGTGCTGCTGCCCCTGTTCGTCTGGGGCATGGGGCGGCGCGTGCTGCACGCCATCGACACCATCGAGTATTTTGCCGTGCCCGGCATGATGCGGTTCAGCTTCCTGTCCGGCGCCATCACCGGCCTGCTGCTGCTGGTGGTCAACCACGACGCGGCCTATTACGCCATCGATTCCGTGTTCCACCCGCGCGGCCCCTGGGCCGTCACCTTTCCCGAACTGTTCGCCATCTGGCTCGATCCCGCCCGCTACCCGCCGGAGACGCTGTGGCTGCGGGTGCAGGGGCTGGACACCGGCGATCCGGTGACGGTGCTGGCCCTGGTTGCCGCGGGGCTGGCCGTCCTGGTGGTGGTGGGCTGCGTGCGCTACTTCGGCTACGGCGCACCGCGCGCCTGGCTGGAAAGCGCCGTCATCTGGTGCTGGGGCGTGGCCATGGCCGTCTACGTCGTGTGCGCCGCCACCTGGACGCTGCACGTGATGAACTTCTGGGTGCTGGTGCTCTGGTTCTTCCTCTACCGCTATTTTACCCTGAAGGCGCATTGACCGCCGCGCGGTGCGCCCGCCCGGCCAGCAGGCCGGCGGCGTACCAGATGGTCATGTACTCCGGATTCAGGTTGCGCAGGTCGAGCTGCCGGTCGACCAGCCCGTAGAGCAGCGTGAAGGCCAGGAGGGCCGCCGGCAGCGGGTCGCCATCCCGGGCCGCCCGCGCCGCGTGTCCGGCCAGCACCGCCAGCATGCCCAGCAGCAGCGCCAGCCCCACCACGCCGGTGTTCAGCAGGGCGGACAGCACGATGCTGTGGGCGAACAGAACCTCGAACCCGACGGTCGTGTCGAAAGACATGGGTGCGGCCGAGCCGGTGCCGAACCAGGGGGCGTCGCGAACCTGCTCCAGCGCTTGGCGCCAGATCTCCAGCCGCAGGGAGAAGCCGCGCTCCAGGATGCCGTCGATGCCGATGGTGGACAGCACGCCCACGGTGCCGACCACAATCAGCGCCACCGCGGCCCGGCGCCCCTCGCGCCCCTGCATCAGCAGGCCGAGGCCCAGCGTCACCGCCGCCGCCATCATGGGGCCGCGGCTCTTGGACAGCACCAGCGCCAGCACCAGAACCACCCCGGCCGCCGCCAGCAGCGTTCGCCCGGCGGCACCCGTGGTGGCCGGCCACAGGCGGAACGCCAGCACGATCAGCGCGGCGCCGTAGAGGATCGCGACGACCACCGCGTTCTCGCTCGCCCCGAATCCGGTCAGGCGTTCATAGCCGCCGGGTGCGGTGAAAGCCGCGACGATGGCGGCCAGCGCCGCCACCGCCCCGGCTGCGACGAACGCCCGCTCCGCCAGCCGCCGCGCCTCCGGCACCGTGAGCAGCAGCAGGCCGGTGGTGGCGACGAAGGCCAGGATGTTGAGATAGCGCCCGGCGAACTCCACGAGCTGCGCCGGCGGCCGGCCGCTCCAGGAGACCGACACCAGCACGAAGCCGAGATAGGCCGCCACCGCCAGCAGCGGCGGCGTGCGCAGCACCCCGGCCAGCGTCCGGCCGTCCCGCACGGCGGCCAGCGCCACGATCAGCCCGCCATACCCCAGGAGCCGCGCCGTGGCTTCGGGCAGAAAGAACAGCGGGACGAACAGCAGGGCGAAGGCGACCGCCGCCGCGAGGCGACGCCGGGGTGGCAGCGGTTCCGCCGGGCCGGCCGGCTGGCCGGCAAGGGCGGTGTTCATACCGTCTCCGTCGGCCATTCGTAGCCTTCCGACAGCGGCTCGCGGAAGACCTGCTCCAGAAGGTACCGGGCGACCCGGCGCGAATCGAACATGGCGTGGGTGCGCGCCCACCCCCGTTCGGCGACGGCGCGGGCCTCCATGGGGTGGCGGTGGTAGTGCCGCAGCTTCTCGATCAATTCCGGCACCGAGGCATAGAAGGCCAGCTCGTCGTCGCGATACAGGGTGTCGAAGCCGGTGGCCCGGTCGACGAAGGTCAGCGTGCCGTTGGCGGTGAGGTGCGCCATGCGGTCGGAGGCGTAGAGCGGCTGATCGCTCTCCTGGCTGAGGCTGAGTCCCATCAGGCTGCGTTCGATGGCCCGCACGTAGTCCATGCCGTAGACCGGCGGCGCGCCTTCCAGGCCGGGCAGGTACAGGCGCAGGCCGGGCAGGGCGTCGCGCAGGCGCCGCGCCAGTTCGTCCCCGGTGATGCGTTCGCCGTCCCAGCGGCGGACGTTGCGGGGGTTGCGCATGCCGAAGAACAGGTCGTGCTCGTGCTCCGCGGCGAAGCTGCGGCCGGTCTCCATGGCGGCGTCGACCGGGTTCGGCATGTAGGCGACGATGCGGCCGGGACGGCTGAGCGCCGCCATCGGCGCGCCGGCGGTGGTCACCAGGGTGGCGTCGACCACGTCGAGCTTGGCGGCGATGCGGCGGATGTTGTCGGGCAGGTAGAGCGCGTCGTAATTCCACTGGGCGATGCGCACGGACGGTCGCATCCGCCGCACCTCGGCCAGCGTCCCGGGCCGGATCACGTCGGCATGGCCGAGCAGGACCAGGTCGGGCTCGACATTGCGGCAGATGTCCAGCAACAGCCGGTTGGCGCCGCCGACCCCCAGTTTGCGGGCGCCGAACAGGGCCTCCTGGCGGGCGAGATCGCGGTCGGAGACGTCGAACACCGCGTGTCCCAGGCGCGCCAGCCCGTGGCTGAGCTTCCGGGCGGTGTGGAAGAAGATCTTCAGGCCGCCCTTGTAGTCGAAATTGCCGACGTTGACGATCTTCATGGAATCGGAGGCCGTACCGCCTTGGGGGGAGTGGCCGGCACCCTAACCGAATTCACCGCCGCCCGCTACCACCGCTCCAGCCGCGCGATCAGTCCCGGATTGTCCCAGCCGGGCTGGCGATCCTCGACGTTTACCCGGTGCCCGACCGGCGCGTCGCGTTCCACGCGCACCTCCGCCCAGCGCGGCACCACCTCGTTGTTGAGATCGTCGAGCACCGCCAGGGCCAGCGCCTCCGGCGGGCCGGGATCGGCCAGGGCCTTCAGATAGGCAGCGAAGCCTTCCGCCGTGACGATCCAGCGATCGGGGACGTACAGCACCGCCAGCCGAGTTCCCGGAGTCGGAGTGCCGGCCAGCCGGACGAGATAATCGTGGCGGCTGTCCGGATTGGCGGCGGTGGTCAGGCGCGTCCGGCGGTCGGCGGCGGGGATCACGCCGTGACCTCCGTGCCGCGGCCGCTGCGGGCCGGCGTGACGCGGGCGGCGGCCCCGGTCTGGAACGACAGGCCGCCGGCGTAGCCCACGGCGTCGAGACAGTCCGCGAAGACCCGGAGCAGGTCGCCGCGCAGTTCCTCCGGCAGCGGTGCGCCGCTGCGCAGGATCAGGTCGAAGCGCCGTTCCCGCACCATGCCGTCGAGCTGCATGGGGCCGAGCCGGCTGAAGTCCACGTCGATCAGGAACCGGCTGCCGCGGTCGCGGTGCTCCGCCGCGCCGGATTCGTCGTCGTCCTCATCGTGCAGCGGGCGGACGTGCAGGCGCAGCGGCGTGACCGCATGGCCGTCGAACATCGGCACCGTGTAGGGGCGCCAGTCGCCGGCCGGCGGGTCGGCCGCCTGGCGGCGCAGGCCGCGGAATTCCTGGTCCAGGCGGGACAGCAGGTCGCCGCGCCCGGCCCGCTCCAGCGCCGACGCGGCCTCGTCCCCCAGCCAGGCGCGGGCGCTGCCGCCGCGGACCGCCGCCAGGAAGAAGCTGAGCGCGGCGCCCAGCTTGCGGTTCGGCTGGGGCATGATCGTGGCCAGCATGGTCTGCGCCAGGGCGCGGTCGATGCCGGCGAGGACCGCCATGACCTCCCGCAGGGTGCCCCAGTCGCGCCCCGGCACCGCGGCCGCGTCCGCCGGCAGCGGCGCCAGCATGGCGGCGGGGTCGCCCACCGCCGCGCCGATGCGGGTGCCCGGCGGCAGCACGGCCCCGGTGTTAAGGGCGAGCATGCCGCGCTCGGTCGCCAGGATCGGCTGCCCGCGCGGCGTCGAGCCCGCGACCGTTCCTTCCAGCACCGGAGTGCCCGGCGGCGGTGCCGCGTCGGCCGGCAGCGGCGGTGCCGGGACCGCCGGAACGCCGGGCGGCGTCACCGAGAGAATGCGCAGCGCCACCGTGGCGCCCTGGACCAGTACCGGCGGGGCCGCTGCGGGCGCCGGTCCCGGCGCGGCCGGCGGCGGGGGAGTCGGGGACGGCGGTGTTGCGGGGGGTGGGGATGGCGCGGGCGACGCTGCGGTCGGTGGTGCCGCGGCCGGTGGTCCGGGGGTGGCAGGCGCCGGACTCTGCACCTGTGCCGGCGGGGCGGCGGGAGCGCCGGAAGGAAGCGGAAGCGCCGGCGCGGCAGCCGGGCCGGTCGGGGCCTGCGGTGCGGCTCCCGTCGGCGGCGGTGCGGCGGGAAGGCCCGCTTGCGGGGCCGGTGCGGCCGGCGATGCCGGTGCCGGCGTCGGCACAGGCGTCGGCGCGGTCGCAACCGGCGGGCTGCCCGGCGCGGCCGGCATGGCCGGCGCCGCTCCGGCCGGCGCTGCACCGGCTGGTGCCATTCCGGCTGGTGCCATTCCGGCTGGTGTCGGTGCCGCGGGTGCCGGTGCTGCGGCCAGCACCTGTGCCGGGATCAGCGCGCCGGGCGCCAGCGTCGGTTGCGGGCCCCGCGCGGCGGCGGCAAGGGCGGTGGACAGCAGGGTCAGCACCACGCCCGGCTGCTGCGGCAGGGCCGGCGGGGGAGGGGGCGGCGCACCGGCCGGCGCGGGGGCGGTGTGGAGGACGGCGCGGGCGGGCGGTTGCCCGGGGGCGATCTGCAGCGTCACCGGCTTGTCCGCCGGGAGCGGCTCCGGCGTGCGCAGCAACACCTCCCCGGCCCGTGTCTGGACGCGCGTCAGCCCCTCCGGCGTTCGCCCGGTGACGGTGCCGGTCAGCACCACCGCGCGGGGCAGGTCGAGAAGCCGTTCGGGGACCCGCGCCAGCGCCACCTCAATCGGCGGCGCGGCCGGCGGCGATGCCGTTGCAGCGGCTGACGCCGCCGGCCCCGGTGTCGGGGCGGCGGGGCCGGGGGCGGGTGCGGGCGGCGGGACCGTGCCGGACATGACCGTATCCCTCTCGTCCCCGGCGCCGGCCTACTCGCGCAGCAGGCGCTGGGCGATGGCCTGGACGTCCGACGCGGCGTCGCTGGACGGCGAGCGGGTGAGCAGCGGCACCTGGTTGCGGATGGCGTCGCGCACCTTCAGGTCGCGCCGCACGATGCCGGCCAGGGGCGGCTTGAACTTCAGGAAGTTGGTGCAGGCCTTCAGGATGGTGTTGTAGGTGCGCTCGCCCTCCTTCACGCTCTGCGCCACGTTGACGACGACGCGCAGGTCGGCGTTGGGGTTGGTGCTGTGCGTCAGCTTGATGAAGGCGTAGGCGTCGGTCAGCGAGGTCGGTTCGTCGGTGGTGACCACCAGCGTGATGCCGGCCGGGCCGGCCAGCGTGCGCACCGTGCGGTCGACGCCGGCGCCCATGTCCATGACCACGTGGTCGTACTTGCGCGCCAGGTCCAGCAGGTCGTTGCGCAGCGACGACAGGCGCTGGCTGGGCAGGGTGGCCAGCGTGCCGGAGCCGGAGCGGCCGGCGATGATGTCGAAACCGCCGTCGGGGAAGCGCTGGGCGGCGCGCTGCAGCGTCACCGACCCGTCGATCACCTGCCCCAGATCGTGCTTGGGCGCGAATCCCAACTGGATGTCTACGTTGGCGAGACCCAGATCGCCGTCGAACAGCAGCGCGTTCTTGCCCATGCGGGCCAGCGTGTGGACCAGCGTGATGGAGAACCAGGTCTTGCCGACACCCCCCTTGCCGCTGGCCACGGCAATGACGTTCGCGCCGCGCAGCGGCCGCACGTTGGTCATGGGCGCGGAAGCCTGGAAAACCGGTTCGGTCATGGGAGGGTCCTCGACGACGGGGAACTCAGTGCGTGGGCCGATGCGGGTGCCTTGGCCTTGCGGGCCTTGGCCTTTGGCGGTGGGGGCCGTTCCGCCTTCTTCTCCTCGCCCGGCATCATCATGCGGGCGAGGGCCACCGGGTTGAGGGCCGTCAGACCCTCCGCCACCTTGGGTGCGACGGTGCACTCGCACAGCGCAAGCCGCGCCCGGAAGGCGGCGGTCAGAAAACTGCCCAGCCGGCGCGTGGCGTCTAGCCTGGTAACCAGCATACGCCGCACGCCGATCTGGCGGAAGATCTGCCCGACCTCCGCCGCTTCGACGGCGTCCATGCCCGCGGGCATGACCAGGATGGGCTCCACGTCCTCGGCGGCGATCAGCGCCTTCAGGTCGGTCATGTCCTCGGCGTCGAACGGGTTGCGCCCGGCTGTGTCGACGACGATCAGGTCCGCCTCGCGGCTCATGGCGATGGCACCGTGCAGCGCCTCGGGATCCTCCACGGTGTGGAGCTTGACCTTCATCAGCCGCATGAAGGCGGCGAGCTGGTCGACGCCGCCGGCGCGCACCGTGTCGGTGGTGATGACGCTGACCGTCCGGTTGCGGAAGACGGCACGGGCCGCCAGCTTGGCCACCGTCAGCGTCTTGCCCGACCCCGGCGGGCCGACCAGGACCAGCGGCTTCTGGCCCGGCCGGCCCTCGGCCAGGGGATGGAAGGTGAAGACGGCGTCCAGCGCGGCGCCCAGCGCCAGCGTCGGGTCGTCGGTGTCCAGCCCGGCGGCGGCGTCGATGAGTTGTTCGGCCAGGGCCGCCGGCACGCCGTGGCGGTGCAGGGCGTCGGCCACCGCCTCGCCCACGTCCACTTCGGGCTCGGGCGGCGGCTTGGCGGGCGCGTTGAGGGTGCGGCCGGAGGCGTGGGGATGATCATCCTCCTCCACCGCCGCGGTGACGCGCACGCCGCCGCCTTCCTCCTCGCGCGTGGCGACAATGATCGCATCGTCGCCCAGCGTCTGGCGGACCTGCCGCATCGCCTCCGACATGGTCCTGGCGTGGAAGGACTTCAGCCGCATGGCGGGCGCTCCTTCCGGACCGGGCGGTCATCGCGGGCGCCGACGATCATCAGATCACCCCCAGCGTCTTGATCTTCGCCTTGGGGTGGATCTCGTTCTGCGACATCACCACGGTCGACGGCCGGAACCGTTCCACGATGGAACGGACGTAGGGCCGGATCAGGGGGCTGGTCAGCAGGACGGGGGTCTCGCCCATCATCGCGTGTCGCTCGAACGTCTGGCGCACCGAGGTGATGAACTGCTGCAGCCGGCTAGGTGCCATCGTCAACTGCCGCTCGTCGCCGTCGCCCACGAGCGACTCCGCAAAGGCGTTCTCCCATTCCGGCGACAGGGTGATGAGCGGGATGAAGCCCATCTCGTTGGCGCAGGCGTCGCAGATCTGGCGGGCCAGGCGGGAGCGGACGTGCTCGGTGATCTGGGTGATCGAACGCGTCTGCCCGGCGGCCTCGGAGATGCCCTCCAGGATGGTGGGAAGATCCCTTACGGAGATGCGTTCGGCAAGCAGGTTCTGCAGCACCCGCTGGAGGCCGCCGACGGTGATCTGCTGCGGGATGACGTCGGCCACCAGCTTCTGGTGCTCCTTGTCCAGCTCGTCCAGCAGCTTCTGCGTCTCGGTGAAGGACAACAGCTCGGGCATGTTGTCCTTGATGGTCTCCGTCAGATGGGTGGTGATGACGGTCGAGGGATCGACCACGGTGTAGCCGCGGAACAGCGCCTCCTCGCGGTAGCCCGGCTCGATCCAGATGGCGGGCAGGCCGAAGGTGGGCTCAACCGTCTGCTCGCCCGGCAGGCTCATGGCCTCGCCGCGCGGGTCCATCACCAGCAGCATGTTCGGGCGGATGTCGCCGCGCCCGGCCTCGATCTCCTTGATGCGGATGACGTAGACGTTGGGCGGAAGCTGCAGGTTGTCCTGGATGCGCACCGCCGGCATGACGAAGCCCACCTCGCCGGCGATCTGGCGGCGCAGGCCCTTGATCTGGTCGGTCAGGCGATGGCTGCCGGCCTGGGGCTGGTTGATCAGCGACAGCAGGCCGTAGCCCAGTTCCAGCCGGATCAGGTCGATGGCGAGCGCCGTGGCGATGGGTTCGTCCGCCACCGGCGCGGCGCCGCCGGGCGCACCCGGCGCGCCGGCTTCTTCCAGGGCCGCTTCGGCCTCCTCCTGCTCCTTGCGGGCGCGCATCTTCGGAACGAAGTAGGCGGCGGCGCCGATGGCGGCGGCCACCGGCAGGAAGGTCAGCAGCGGCATGCCCGGCAGCAGGGCCAGCGAACCGATGGCCAGCGTCGACAGGCCGAGCGCCGCCGGGTGGTTGGTGAGCTGGCCCACCACCGCCTTGTCGGTCGATCCGCCCTGGCCGGCCTTCGACACCAGGAAGCCGGCGGAGATGGAGATGACCAGCGCCGGGATCTGCGACACCAGGCCGTCGCCGACGGTCAGCTTGGTGAAGGTGTCGAGCGCCTGGACCACCGGCATGTCATAGCGCAGGACCGCGATGGTCACGCCGCCGATGACGTTGATGAACATGATCAGCAGGCCGGCGACCGCGTCGCCCTTCACGAACTTCGACGCACCGTCCATGGAGCCGAAGAAGGCGCTTTCGTCCTCCAGCTCCTTGCGCCGGGCGCGCGCCGTCGACTCGTCGATCATGCCGGCCGACAGGTCGGCATCGATGGCCATCTGCTTGCCGGGCATGGCGTCCAGGGTGAATCGCGCCGCCACTTCGGCGATGCGGCCCGAACCGGCGGTGATCACCTTGAAGTTCACGATCGTCAGGATGCCGTAGACGATCACGCCGATGATGAAGTCGCCGCCCATCACGAATCCGGCGAACGCCTGGATGACCTGGCCGGCGGCGTCCGTGCCCTCGTGCCCGTGCTGCAGGATCAGGCGGGTCGACGCCATGTTCAGCGACAGGCGCAGCAGCGTGGTGATCAGCAGGATGGTCGGGTAGGACGACAGGTCGAGCGGCTTCTCGATGAACAGCACGACCATCAGGATCAGCACGGAGATCGTGATGTTCAGCGCCAGCATCATGTCGAGCATGATCGGCGGCATCGGCATGATCAGGCCGACGATGATCAGGACGATGCCGAACGCCATCACGAGGTCGCCGCGCTTGAGCGACCTCTTGGCAAAACTCAGCATGTCCCCGAGCGCGGCCATGTTCCCGCCGCCGCCACCGCCGCCACCGCGGCCTTCGGGATCCGTCTGTTCGGTGAGCGCCATCGTCGCCGCCGTACCCCGTGCTTTCCCGCTTTAAGTCGTTCCCTCTACCACCTTTGCGCGGATCAGACCACCGCGCGCTCCTCCGATCCCGACGGCGGCACGGGGACGCCGTCTTCCGTATACTGCTTCAGCTTGTTGCGCAGGGTGCGGATGGAGATGCCGAGGATGTTGGCGGCGTGGGTGCGGTTGCCCAGGCAATGGCTCAGCGTCTCGATGATCAGGTCGCGCTCCACGTCGGCCACGGTGCGGCCGACCAGCGCCGCCAGCGTGCCGGCGGGCGCCGCGGCGGCCGTTGTCGCCGCGGTCATTGGCCGGGGCGGCGGAGCCGAGGGCTGCGGCGCATAGCCGGCGGGCGGCTGGTGGGCGTAGGCCGCGTAGGGGTTGCCCGTCGGTGCCGGCCGGGCCGGCGGCACGGTGCCCGACGGATAGGCGAAGGGCTGCGCCACCGGCGATCCCGCGGGGATGGACGCCTGCGCCGTGCCCTCCGGCGCCAGGATCTGTCCGGACAGCATGATGGCGTCGGGTTCGATCATCTCGCCGCGGGACAGCAGCACGGCGCGGTGCATGGTGTTTTCCAGCTCGCGCACGTTGCCGCGCCAGTGGTGCCCCTGGAGCAGGCCCAGGGTGACCGGCGACAGCGACTTCTCCGGCAGCCCGTTGGCTTCGGAGTACTTCTTGACGAAGTGCTCGGCGATGAGCGGGATGTCGAGCGGCCGTTCCCGCAGCGCCGGCAGGGGGATGCTCAGCACGTTGAGGCGGAAGAACAGGTCCTCGCGGAAGTTGCCGGCTTTGACCTCGGCTTCCAGATTGCGGTTCGACGTGGCGATCAGGCGCACGTTGATCTTCACCGGCTGGGAGGAGCCGATGCGGTCGATTTCCCGCTCCTGGATGGCGCGCAGCAGCTTGGCCTGGAGGCGGGGGTGCATCTCCGACAGCTCGTCCAGCAGCAGGGTGCCGCCGTTGGCCTCCTCGAACTTGCCGATGCGCCGCGCCACGGCGCCGGTGAAGGCGCCCTTCTCGTGGCCGAACAGCTCCGATTCCAGCAGGTTCTCCGGGATGGCGGCGCAGTTCACCGCCACGAACGGCTCGTTGGCGCGCCGGCTCTTGCGGTGGATGTAGCGGGCCATCAGCTCCTTGCCGGTGCCCGACTCACCGGTGATGAGGACGGAGGCGTCGGACGGCGCGATCTGGTCGGCCAGACGCAGCACCGCCTGCATGGCGGGGTCGCGGCAGATGATGGCGTGGCTTTCCTCCGCCACCGCCGACAGGACGGCGGCGATCAGCTCGGCGTCGGGCGGCAGGGGGATGTATTCCTTCGCTCCGGCCCGGATGGCCCTCACCGCCGCCGCCGCGTCGGTGCCGATGCCGCAGGCGACCACCGGGATGGTGATCCGCTCGGTCTTCAGGCACTCGATGAAGCGGGCGATGTCCAGTTTGACGTCGACCATCACCAGGTCGGCGCCGGCGGCCGCACGCAAGGCGTTGAGCGCGCCCTCGATGCTGTCGGTATGGGACACTTTGGCGCCGCGCTGCATGGCGATCTTGCCGGCGGCGGTGATGTACCCTTCCAACGTTCCAACGATCAACAGACGCATCGCTTTACGCTCCCCTCGGGAGTTCCCGGTCGAAGTACTGGATCCGCCGCGCGGGCGGCAGGACGGTGTTGAGCAGCATTTCCAACCGCCGGGGATTCTCCTGGCGGGCCATCGATACCGCTCCGATGGTGTAGAGAGTCTTGATAAGCGCTTCTTCTTCGGCCGAGCGCTCGACCTTGCCGGCCAGCGGCGTCAGCACGACGCTGCCCAGGACGGCGCCGTAGAAGGTCGTCAGCAGGGCCAGCGCCATGGCCGGCCCGATGCTGCCGGGGTCGTTCAGGTTGCCCAGCATCTGCACCAGCCCGACCAGGGTGCCGATCAGCCCCATGGCCGGCGCCACCTCGGCGGCGCGGCGCAGCACCGCCGCGCTGCGCGCCCGGCTGGCCGCCGCCGCCTCGACCTCGCCGTTGAGGACGCGTTCCAGCTCGTCCGCGGGCAGGCCCTCGACGATCAGGGCGACGCAGCGGTGCAGGAAGCTCTCGCTCTTCAGATCGGGCAGGATGCCCTGAAGCATCTCGGGGCCGGCCCGGCGCACCGCCTCGGCCAGCAGAAGCACGCGCCGCGCCACGGAGCGCGGGTCCTGCGTCCGGTGCACCAGCACCAGCACCGCATCGCGCCAGCCCGCCGCCACGTCGGACAGGGAGAAGCCGGCCGTCGTCACCGCCAGCGTCCCGCCCAGCACGATCAGCATGGACGGCGTGTCGAAGAAGGCGCCGGGCGCGCCGCCCAGCACCACCGCCGCGGCGATGACGCCCAGCGCCGCCGCCAGCCCCAGCAGGGTCGCCGGGTCCAGCCCGCCGCGCGGGCGCAGCCGTCCCGTGGCCGGGACCGACAGGCCGGCGGGGGAGCGTGGGTCCACCGTGTCGCGCGTGCTGGTCATCCGCGGTCCGACTTGATGATTTCCGTCATGGTCACGCCCAGGCGGTCTTCCACGACGACGACTTCGCCGCGGGCGACCAGCCGGTTGTTCACGTAGATGTCGATGGCCTCGCCGACCTTGCGGTCCAGCTCCACCACGGCACCGCGGCCGAGCTTGAGAAGCTGGCTCACCTGCATCGTCGATTTGCCCAGCACCGCCGAGATCTGCACCGGGATGTCGTACACGGCTTCCAGATCCTTGGCCGGTCCCAGCCCGGTTTCGTACTCGGCCACCTCGTTGCGTGCTGCGGCATCGAGTTCGTCCAGCGAGAAGTTGTCCTTGGACATTCAGGTCTCCGAAACCTCTGCGGTCAGGCGGCGGGTGCGCTCAACAGGCGCACCGCACACTGTTCGATGTCGGCCAGCAGCCGGGCGGTGTCGCGTTCCACCCCGCCTTCGGCCCATTCGATCCGGCAATCGCCGGCAGCCAGCGTCGGGTCGCCCACGACCATCAGCCTGGCACCGAAGCCGCGGCTGCCGGACAGGGCGTCCAGACGCTCCCCCACCTCGTCGTGCATGTCGGGGGCCACCCGGACGACCATCCGGGGCTCGTCGATCAGCTCCATGACGCAGGTGCGCACCACGGCCTCGATCTCCGCCAGGCCGCCGCGGCGTGCCAGGTCGGGCATCAGCTTGCGCACGATGGCCAGGGCGATGTGCACGGGCTGGTCCCGGCGCATGGCGTTGGTCGCGTCGCGCTCCGTCAGCAGCCGCTCGACGCCGCCGGCGATGCGGTCCAGGGCCGAGGCCAGCCGCGCCTCGTTGGTCGCCGCCATCTCGGCCCGGCCGGCTTCCATCCCGTCGCGGCGCCCCGCTGCGTGCCCTTCGGCGAAGCCCTTGCCGTAACCGACCGAACTGCCGGCCGTCTCGCCCTCGGCATAGCCGGCGCGGCGGGCGGCCTCCATCTGCTCCTCGGTGAAGACCGGGGGAGGGGGGATCTCCGGCTCGGGCTCCGGCTCGGGCTCCGGTTCCGGCAGCAGGTAGTCGTCGTCCACCGCGCGCGCGTGGCCCGGCGCGTCGACGTCGAAGGACTCGTCGAACAGGAACTTGCGCACCGAGGTCATGGCGTGCTCCCCGCCGGGCGGTCAGCCATCGCTCAGCTCTCCTGATACAGCCAGTTGCGCAGGATGGAGACCGCCTCTTCGGGGTGCTTCTCCACGATCTCGCCGACCTTGCGCAGGGACGAGGCGCGCACGCGGCCTTCCACGCGGTTGATGTCGATCATCTGCTCCAGCTCCTCGTCGGCCTGGGCGGCTTCCAGGGCCAGGTCCTGGGCCAGCGCGCCGGCGGGGCCGGCCAGGGCGGCGGGCATGCCGGACTGGTCGGTGAGGAGCTTGTCCATCTCGTCCTCGTCCTCCGCTTCCGCCTTTTCGAAGGCGCGGGTGATGAGGGGACGGATGACCAGCAGGATGATGAGGACCGCGACGATGCCGAGCACCACCATCTCGGCAATGCGGAACAGATCATCCTTGGTCAGGCCCATGAACAGTTCTTCGGGTGTCGCGAATTCGTCATCGGGCGTGGAGAACCGCATGTTGATGACTTCGAGCGAGTCGCCCCGCACCGGATCGAGGCCGACCGCCGAGCGCACCAGGGCGCGGATGTTCTCCATCTCCTGCTCGGTGCGGGGCTGGAACGCGGGCGGCGAGCCGGCGGCGGCGGGGGTGTAGGTGCCGTCCACCAGCACCGCGATGGACAGCCGCCGGACCTGGCCGGTTTCGCGCACGTGGCTCTTGGTGGTGCGGCTGATCTCGTAGTTGATCGTCTCCTCGTTGCGCGACTGGCGGTTCGAGGAGATCGGACCGGCTTCACCTCCGCCGGTCTGGGCGGTCGGCAGGTTCTGGTCGACGGTCACCGGGGCCAGCGGGTCGCGGTCCTGGCTCTCGTTGCTTTCCGTCACCGTCTGGGTGGAACGGACGACCTGGCTTTCGGGATCGAAGATCTCCGACTGGGTGGTGATCCGGTCGTAGTCCAGATCGGCCGACACCTCGGCGCGCACGCGGCCGAAGCCGACGGTGCGTCCCACCAGTTCCTCGATGGTTCGGGCCAGGCGGCCCTCATAGGCCAGCTTCTTCTCCTCCGCCGTGGCCATCAGCAGCTCTTCGCTGTTCTGGCCCATGCCGCGGGCGAGCAGGTTGCCCTTGTCGTCGACGATGGAGACCTTCCCCGGCTCCAGGTTGGGGACCGAGGCGGCGATCAGGTGCTGGACCGCCAGGATGTTCTCGCGCGAGAGCTGGGCGCCCGGCTTCATGCGGATGAAGACGCTGGCGGTCGCCGGATTCTGGTTGCGGGCGAACAGCTCGCGCTTGGGCAGCACCAGGTGCACGCGGGCCTGCTGCACGCCGGCCAGGGTGGCCACGGTGCGCGCCATCTCGCCTTCGAGCGCGCGCAGGTGGTTGATGTTCTGGATGAAGGCGGTGGCCCCGAACCCCTCGGAGCGGTCGAACAGTTCGTACCCAACCGAACCGCCCGTCGGCAGGCCGGCCGAGGCCATGCGCATGCGCACCGGCCCCACCTGGTCGGCCGGCACCATGATCTTCGCGCCGGTGCGGTCCACCTGATAGGGGATCTTCGCGTCGTCCAGCATCTTGGCGATGGCCGCCGCGTCGCTCGGCTGCAACTCGGCGTACAGCAGCTCCATCTCGGTCGAGGACAGGCGCGTCGTCAGGTACACGAAGAAGCCGATCAGCAGCAGGCCAACGCCGCCGATCGCCGCGAGGCGGGCCGGTCCAAGGTTGCGAAGGGTCTGAAGCAGATTGTTCACGCGTCGTCCCCGAACGGCTGGCCGCCTGCGCGCCGGGAAATCCCTTCCGCAGCCCGCCTTCCCGCAACGGGGAAAAGGACGGCGGCTGCAAATTCCGCGCCGGAGGCTCGATCACCGGTGCATGCTAGGAAAGTCTTGATGAAGGGAAGGTTAATTCCCGGGCACTTTTTGCCGAGTGCCCGGCAAATTTTGCCCAGTGCGGCGGTATGGTCACGGCAATGCCACGCGCGATGTGCGTGGAAGGAGCGGACTTTTCGCCCGCCCGGCGCGAACCACACCGGAGCGGCGGACGCACCGCCGACCGTTGCCCACCTATGGCCTTGGGGTAGGCTACGTATCAATAGGCGTAGATTCAAGACCCGCGGTTGACAGTGTGCCGGAGGGCACATAGCTAAATTTCAACGAGCGGACGAAACCTCGTGGGTTTGTCCGCTGTTTTGGAGTTCGAGAGGGTGCCGACCGGGCGCTTCCCGCGCGGCCGGCCACACATCGTCTCTTGCCGGGCGGTATCCGTTCCCGGCTTTGCCTCACCACGGGGGGAGCAGTGAGAAAACGCGGTCGTCAGAAGAAGGAAGGCCTCAACGAGGTCGACGTCTACGTCGGGCAGCGGCTGCGCGAGTTGCGCATGCTCGCCGGGCTCTCGCAGAGCGACGTGGCATCCGCGCTGGGACTGACGTTCCAGCAATTGCAGAAGTATGAGCGCGGCTTCAACCGGGTTTCGGCGAGCCGGCTGTACAAGCTGTCGGAATTCTTCCGGGTTCCCGTTTCGGTGTTCTTCGAAGGATTGGAGGACCGCGCCGGATCGCGCGACCCGGCGACGGCCGGTGACCGGCCGGCCGAGACTGCGGCGGCCGACGACGGCACGCTGCAGTCGCGCGAGGCGCTGATGCTCGCCCGCTATTTCCAGCACATCCGCGACCCGGAGATCCGCGGCGCCATCCGCGAGCTGGCGGAGCGGTGCGCAACCGCGTCGGAGGCGGGCGATGCGCAGACCCTCGGTGTTGCGCCCGCCGCATCGGGACGCACCGGCCGTGGCGACCGGCCGTCCGGCACGGCGTGACCGCCGGCCGGCCCGGCGGTGTCAGTCGGGCCGGAGTTCGCGGTAGCGGGCGAGAAAGGCCGCCATCGCCTCATCCGGCCCCAACGGGACGATGGGATCGGCGGCGGGCGGCGGCAGGTCGTGCCAGTTCACCCGGTGGGGCGCGCAGAGGTCGCGCAGCTCCGTCGCCAGCGCCCGCTGGTCGGACAGCTTGACCGCCTTCGGCTCCGGGTAGCGGAAGCCGAACCGACGCGCCAGCGCCTGCTTGATGGGAGCGATGGCGGTGCGGATGGTGTCGCGCCCGATGCGAACCTTCCACGGCGTCGGCCAGTCGCCGGTGAACGCCTCCTCGCAGTCATGCATGAGCGCATCGTAGGCGTAGCCCTGCGGTGCCAGGTGGCTTGCCAGCACGCAATGCTGGGCGACGCTGAAGAACACCCGCGTGTTGCCCACGAACCGGCACTGGTAGGCAAGCGGCCGCGCGATGTCCTCCACCTCGAAACGGCTGAAATCCGGCGTCTCCAGATCGACGGTGCGGCCCGAGAAGGTCAGCAGGACCGCCGTCGGCTCGGGATAGTCGAGCAGATCGAACTGGTCGGGGTCGGAGACCCTGGGGGATCCGGAACGGCGTCGGCGCATGCACGAAGGTGTAGCAGACCGCCCCCGGCCCCGGCAACGCGCCCGCCCGTCCGGACCCCGGAATGCCACGCCTGCGCCCGGCGCAGGGGCGGCGGAGCCGACGCACCGGCGGACTCCCGCCGGGGTCCCGATCCGCGCTAGGCTGGCCCGCCACCGACACGGGAGTCCCGCCGATGCCGACCATCTCCATCTCCCTGCCCAGTCTGCGGCCGCAGATGCTGGTCGAGACGGTGCGGGCGATCCACGCGGCGTCGGCCGGGCACGATTACGAGATCCTTGCCGTCTGCCCGTTCGGGATCGAGGGGACGCATGTGGTCCACGTGGCCGAATCCGAACCGCGGGGCAACTGCGCCGCCCACGCCCTGGCTTGGGAGGCGTCGCGGGGGGACGTGATCGTCGCCTTCTCGGACGACCACAGGCCGGAACCGGGCTGGCTGGACCCGCTGGCGGCGGCGCTGGCGGCCGGCGAGGCGCGGGGCTTTCCCTTCGCCGGCGGGCTGGCGCGGCCGGCGGTGCCGTGGTTCGGTGCTGTCTACGGGCTGTACTATCCCTATTTCCCGGTGATGACGCGGCGCAGCGTGCTGGCCATCGGCGGCTGGTTCTCCCGTGACTACACCGCCCATTTCGGCGATCCCGACATCGGCATGCGGGTGTGGCGGGCCGGCGGCCACTGCGCCCTCATCGCCGACTCGCGCATCGTTCCGCAACCGGTGTCGGCCGAACAGGACGCGGCTGTTCCCTTCAAGTCGCGGTCCTTTCCCCGGGATATGGCGACCTTCCTGACGAAATATCATCGTGATCACGGCGCCGGCTTTCCGCCGGACATGGGGCAGATCAACCACGACTATGACCTGAAGCACCTGACGGACGGCACCTTCACCCGGCGCTGCGCGCCGCGGGACTATTATGCACAGGTCGCGGCCGGCGGCGGGTAGGGTTCCGGAATCCGGTCTACGGCATGCTTGACACGTCCGGGGCGGCTTGCGAGTGTCCGGACCCGAACGGCTGGGGTGCCCGATCCTTTGACGGGGCGGGCTGAGAAACACCCATCGAACCTGATCTGGGTCATGCCAGCGAAGGGAGCCGGGCGAGGGCGGGGTGCCACCCATCCTCTCCCGCGCGGGCTCCCCGCCGGCGAGGAGGAGACATCCATGCGGCGCAGCCTCGCGTTCCTGCTTCTCACGGGCATCATCTCGGCCGGCCCGGCGCGGGCCGAGACGCTGAACATGCCCGTGCTGGTGCCGTTGACCGGCTTCCTGTCGCTGGAAGGAACCAGCCAGCGCAATGGTGCCGTGCTGGCGCTGCGCGGGGCGCAGCCGCCGGGCGTTACCGTGGCGACCGACGTGGTCGACACCGGCACCTCGCCCGAGGCGGCGGTGACGGCGCTGGAGCGGGCACTCGGCCGCGGCACCACGGTCGCGGTGGCGGCCAGCATGCTGGGCACGCAGATGCTGGCCATGCTGCCGCTGGCCGCCGACTACAAGGTGCCGCTGGTCACCGTGTCGGGCACCGCGTCGATCACCGAACAGGGCAATCCCTGGGTCTTCCGCTTCTTCCCCGGCGATGCCGTCACCAAGGAGGCGCACGCCCGCTATGTGGTGGAGGAGCTGGGCAAGCGGCGCCCCGCGGTGATCTACCAGACCACCGCCTATGGCCAGAGCGGCCGCGCCCATCTGGCCGAGCGGTTCCGCGCGCTGGGCGCCGAGGTGGTGTACGAGGAAGGGGTGGACCCCGCCGCCAGGGACCTGTTGCCGGTGCTGTCCAAGGCGCTGGCGGCGCGGCCCGACGTGCTGGTGCTGCACCTGCACTCGGGACCGACGGCGCTGTTCCTGCGCCAGGCGGCGGCCCACGGGGTGGAGGTGCCCATCGTCGCCGGTTCGGCCATGCACCAGCCGAGCACCGCGGCCCTGCTGGACCCGGCGGAGATGAAGGGCGTGTGCGCCGAGACGGCGGCGTCACCGGTGTCCGGCGGCAGCCCGGAAATGGATCGCTTCACCGCCGATTACCGCGCCGCCTTCGGCACGGAGCCCGACGCCTTCGCGCTGGGCCAGTACGACGGCACCCGCATGGTGCTGGACGCCATCGCCCGCGGTGCGCGCACGGCCGAGGCGGTGCGCGCCGCCCTGGCCGACGGCACCCACGAGGGGCTGGCCATGACCTACCGGTCGGATGGCACCGGCAACATGGCCCATTCGGCGGTCATCGTGTGCTATGACGGGACGTCGCGGGTGCCGCAGGTCGTGCGCCGCTACGACGCCCTGTCCGGCAGCACCAGGTAGGGGCGGGGCCCGGCCGTGCTTGCCCTGCAACTGCTGCTCAACGGCATCGCGCTCGGCGCCGCCTACGCGCTGGTGGCGCTGGGGTTCGTCCTGGTGCTGAACGCCACCGGGGCGGTCAACTTCGCGCAGGGCGACCTCGTGATGGCCGGCGGCATTCTGGCGGCGGCGCTGGCGCCGCTGCTGCCGGTGCCGGGGCTGCTGCTGCTGCCCCTGGTGCTCGCCCTCATGGCCGGGCTGGGGCTGCTGCTGTCGCTGGCCGCCTATCTGCCGCTGCGCCACCGTCCGCCGGTCGCGGTGTTCATCTCCACCATCGCGGTGGGCATCATGCTGCAGAACGGCGTCACCGTGCTGTTCGGGCCGGAGCCCAGGGCGGCCCCGCCGCTGCTGGGGGGCGGCACGCTCGACCTGGCGGGGCTGGTGGTGCCGGAACAGTCGCTGGCCATCGTCGCCGTGGCGGCGCTGCTGATCGGCGGGCAGCAATGGGTGTTCGGCCGCACCCAACTCGGCCGGCGGCTGCGGGCCACGGCGCAGGACCCGGAGATGGCGCGGGCGTGCGGGGTCCCGGTCACCGCCATGGTGATGGCCACCTTCGCGCTGGCTGCGGCCTACGCCGGGGCGGCGGGGCTGCTGCTGGCCAACCAGTTCTTCGTCACCCCGACAGCGGGCGGCGACCTGATCCTGAAAGCCTACATCGCCGTGACCATCGGCGGCTGGGGCTCGGTCCCCGGCGCGGTGGCCGGGGCGCTGCTGATCGCGCTGTTCGAAGTGGGCGTGTCCTCGGTGCTGTCCTATCCGGTCGCCCTGGGCGCCCTGTACGTCACCCTGCTGGCGATCCTGGTGTTCCGCCCGCAGGGGCTGTTCGGCGAGGTGGCGCGGCGCCGTGCCTAGGCTCCTTCCCCATGTGAGCAGTCCCGGTGGGGTGCTGGCCGTCGCCGGGGCGGCCCTGCTGGCGTACGCTGCCCTGTACGCCTCACCGTACGAGCTGCGGGTGCTGACCGTCGCCGGGGTGTACGCGCTGGCGGCCATCGGATTCCAGATCGTGTTCGGGCTGGCCGGCGCCCTGTCGCTGGCGCAGGGCGCCTTCTTCGGGATCGGCGCCTACGTCACCGGCATCCTCGGCAGCCGCTACGGCCTGCCGTTTCCCGTCACCTTCCCGCTGTCGCTGCTGCTGCCGTTCGTGCTGGCGGTGCTGGTGGGCCTGCCGGTGCTGCGGCTGGAATCCCACTACTTCGCGCTGGCAACCCTGGGCATTGCGCAGGTCGTGTTGCTGCTTGCGGTGAACCTGCCGGACCTCACGGGCGGCGCCAACGGGCTGGCCGGCGTGCCCGGGATCGCCGCTTTCGGTGTCGAGGTGCCGCGGGGCCGCCCGCTGGCTGCCGCGGTATGGGCTGCCGTGGCGGCGGGTGGCCTGCTGGCATGGTGGATGGCGCGCGGGCGGTGGGGCCGGGCGCTGACGCTGGTTCGTGACGACCCGCTGGCGGCGGCGACCCTGGGTCTGGACGTGGGCCGGCTGCGCCTGGCGGCCTTTACGGTGAGCGCACTTTACGGCGGGGCGGCGGGCGCCCTGGCTGTGCACACCCAGCGGGTGGTGTCGCCGGAGGTGCTGGAGTTCCCCGTCATGGTGTCGGTGCTGACCATCGCTATCGTCGGCGGCCGCGGCCGGGTGGCGGGGGCGATCCTCGGGGCGGTGCTGCTGCTGCACCTGCCGGAGTGGTTCCGGTTCCTGGAGCAGAGTTACCTGGTGGTCTACGGCGCGGCGCTGCTGCTGGCCATCGTGGTCGCCCCCTACGGCCTGACCGGGGTGCTGGAACGGCTGCTGCCGCCGCCGGCCGCGGTGCCGGTGCCGCCGCGCGCGTGGGCGGAGCGGGAGCGGCCGGCCGGCACCGTCCTGTGCGTGGAGGGGCTGAGCAAAGCGTTCGGCGGCGTCCGCGCGGTGGACGGCGTTACCCTCTCCCTGGAGGCGGGGCGGGTCACCGGCCTGATCGGCCCCAACGGCTCCGGCAAGACGACGCTGATCAACCTGGTGAGCGGCCTGGAGCGGCCCGACGGCGGGCGCGTCGTCCTGAACGGGCGCGAGGTCACCGGCTGGCGGGCCGACCGGCTGGCCCGCGCCGGCATCGCCCGCACCTTCCAGACCGCCAGCCTGCCGGCGGGCACGGTGCTGGACGCGGTGACCGCGGCCCGCCTGGACCGCGACGGATCGATCGCCGCGGCGCAGGCCCACGCCGGGCACGCGCTTGAGCGGGTCGGTGCCTTGCACCTGGGGCCGCGCGACGGTGCGGCCCTGCCGGCCGCGCTGCGGCGGAGAGTGGAACTGGCGCGCGCCCTCGCCCGCGAACCGGCGGTGCTGCTGCTGGACGAGCCGGCGGCCGGCCTGACCGACGACGAGAAGGCGGACCTGGCGGCCCGAATCGCCGCCGTTGCCGCCGGCGGCGTCGCCGTGCTGGTGGTGGAGCACGACATGGACTTCCTGTTGCCCCTGGTGGACCGCGTCGTCTGCCTGGATGGCGGGCGGGTGCTGGCTCAGGGGGCGCCGGCGGCGGTGGCGGCCGATCCCGCGGTGATCGCCGCCTATCTGGGGGACGCGCCGTCATGACCGGGCCTTTGCTGGCTGTCGACGGGCTGTGCGCCGGCTACGGCGGCCTGACCGCCCTGGATCGGGTGTCGTTCACCCTGGAAGCCGCGGAGCCGGTGGCGCTGCTGGGGGCCAACGGCGCCGGCAAATCGACGCTGCTGCGGGCGTTGCTTGGCCTGGTGCCGGCGTCGGCCGGCCGGGTGCGCTTCGCCGGTACCGACCTGAACGGCCTGGCGGCGGAGCGGCGGGTGCGCCTGGGCATCGGCTACGTTCCCGAGGGACGGCGGGTCTTTCCCGGCATGAGCGTGCGCGACAACCTGGAGGTCGCCGGCGTCGCCGCCCGCGGGGACCGGCTGGAGGATCTGGAGCGGGTGTTCACCCTGTTCCCGCAGCTCCGCGGCAAGGCGGGGGAGGCGGCGTGGCGCTTGTCCGGTGGCCAGCAGCAGATGCTGGCCATCGGCCGCGCCCTGATGGTGCGCCCGCGCCTGCTACTGCTGGACGAGCCGTCGCTGGGCCTGTCGCCCGCCCTGGCCGCGGAGGTGTTCGCCACCATCGCCTCCATCGCCGCATCCGGCACCGCCGTGCTGCTGGCGGAACAGAGTGCGGCGCGGGCGCTGGCCACCGCGTCGCGGGTGATGCTGCTGCGCCTGGGTCGCGTCGTGCACGACGGGCCGGCGTCCGGCGTGGCGGCGCAGACACTGCGTGATGCGTTTCTGGGCCGGGCGGGGGCGCGGACGTGACAACACCGGTCCCCCGGCCGGGCTGCCCCTTGCCGCGCCGGGGGCGGCGGTCTAGGGTCGCGGCGGATCGCCCATGCCCGACGGGAGCGTCATGTTGAGAGTGCGTTCGGTTTCCAGTCTCGCCCTTGCCTTCGGTATTGCCCTGGCCGCCGTCGCGGGTCCGGTGCCGGCCTCGGCGGCGGAGCCGACGCCCCGCGTGCCCACCGTCAAGCCTCAGGCCAAGCCGGCGGCGCCGGGTTCGGCGCCGGCCGCCGCGCAGCCGGCGGCACCGGCACCGGCCGGATCTCCGGCCGCCGGTACCGATGCGCCCGTGACCGCGGCGACACCGGCCGGCGAATGGTACGGCGGTCCGGTGAACGGGGCCGACGGGGCGTTCGCCTATTGCGTCGTCGAGAACCGGTTCGATACCGGCCACCTGCTGATCATCGCCATGAGCCCGCAGGGCGAACTGAACATCGGGATGCAGATTCCCGGCGCCAACCTGCCGCGCAACGCGGAGTGGACGGTCCGCCTCACCGTCGACGGCGGGACCGAACGGGAGCGCACGGCCGTGTCCACCCAATCGGACCTGCTGGTCATCCCCCAGGGCAAGGACGATGCCCTGCTGGACCGTCTGATGAACGGCAACGAGCTGCTCATCCGCTCCGACACCGATCGCGTCGCCTTCCGCCTGAAAGGCACCAAGAAGGCGCTGACCGAGCTGAAGACCTGCGTGCAGAAGGACGGGAAGGTGGCCGCAAGCCGGCCGCCGGCGCCGGAGAAGGCGTCGCCGCTCCCCGACGCGCTGCTCGCCCTGCTGGTCGAGGCGGGCATCCGCGACATCGCGCCGGTGCCGCTGGAGGATCTGCCGGCCGACCGCCGACCCGACTTCCTGTGGCGCGCCGGCCCGGTCACCGCCAGCGTGCGCCAGCATCTGGTGGACGAGACGGCGACGCTATCGGAGATCAGCGACATCTACCGCAACGCCATGGTATCGGCCTGCGGCGGCGGCAAGGCCGAGTATGGCGACGTGGAGGTGATGATCGGGCTGACTCTGCGCACCGGCAGCCTGGAATGCCCATCGGACCGGGGACCGCTGCACGTGGCGCTGCTGCTCTACCTGACCGACGCCAACCTCTTCACCCTGTTTACCCACGAAGCACCGGCCGGCGACCGGGCGCTTGCCGACCGGATGCGCGACCGTCTGGCCGCGGCGGTTCGGGTGCTGGCCGCCAGGGAGTTCAGCATCGACGGCGCGCTCGGCGCACCGGCCGCCACGCCGAAGGCCCGGTGACGGCGGTGGGGGCGGGCGGCGACGCCCGACCGCCGGCCGCCGCCTCGTGCGACGGCTGCACGCTGTGTTGCGTCGTCTTCCGCATCGAGGCGCTGGCGAAGCCGCCCTATCATCCCTGCCGCCACATCGCCGGCAGCGGCTGCGGCGTGTACGACGCCCCGGCGCGGCCGGCCGTCTGCGCCGGCTTCGTGTGCCGCTACATCCAGGGGCACCGCGACGGCACCGCCGACCGGGACGGGCTGCCGCACCCAAAGGACGCAGGCGCCTATGTGTTCCGGCATCCGGACCGTGCGGTGACGGTGATGTGCGTCGATCCGCGGCGGCCCCATGCCTGGCGGACCACCGGCCTGGTCCGCTTCCTGGAAGCGGCGCTGACCGGCGGCACCGCGCTGGTCGTCCACGATCGCGGCTATGCCTTCACCATCAGCGACCCGCTGCACCTCGCCCATGTGGTGGCGGACGACTATGTCCGCGTCGCCGGGGAGATGGGAATTCCACCCAACGAACCGGGGTTCGAAGGTCTTGCCTGAGGGGCCCGCCATGCCGTCGTCGCGCCCCGAGGGCAATCTCACCGGCATCGGACTGGCGGTGGCGGGGTTTGCCCTGTTCTCCGCCGCCGACGGGCTGATCAAGCACCTCAGCACCCGCTATCCGCTGGTCGAGGTGGTGTTCTTCAACGCCCTCTTCTCGCTGGTCTTCATCGCCGCCGCGGCGATGATCTGGGGCGGCCCTGCCATGCTGACGACGCGCCGGCCCGGCATTCACCTCCTGCGCGGCCTGTTCGGCCTGGCGGCGGGTTACGGTGCCTTCTTCGGTTTCAGCCACATGCCCATGGCCGACGTGTACGCCATCCTGTTCTCGTCCCCCCTGATCATCGCGGCCCTGGCGGGGGTGCTGCTGGGGGAGCGGGTGGACGCCCGGCGCTGGGTGGCCGTGCTGGTCGGCTTCGCCGGCGTTCTGGTGATGCTGCGGCCGGGCAGCGGCGCGGTGAACGTGGGCGTGCTGGGCGCCATGGTCGGGGCGCTGGGCTATTCCGCCTCCGCACTGGTGGTTCGGCGCTACGGCGCAGGGGAGACGCCGTTCTCCTTCCCCTTCTTCGGGAATTGCGTGGTGACCGCGGTGCTGGCCCTGTTCCAGCCGTTCATCTTCGTCCCGCCCGCCCCCGGCGATCTGGCGCTGATGGCGCTGGCTGGCCTGTTCGGCGGCATGGCGCTGATCTGCACGCTGGGCGCCTTCCGCATCGCACCGGCGCCGGTGGTCGCTCCCTTTCAGTACACGCAGATGGTGTGGGGCGTGCTGCTGGGGGTGCTGGTGTTCGGCGACCTGCCCAGCCCGTGGCTGGCCGTCGGCGGCGGTCTGGTGGTGGCCAGCGGCCTCTACCTGCTCCAGCGGGAGCGGCGTGCCGCGCGGCGCTCCGCGCCGGTGTCCTGACGGGGCGGCGGGCCCCTGCCATCGGGCGTACTCCCGTTGCGCGGATCAACGCGGGGGCTGGCGTGTTGACTGCACCGCACCGTTCATACCCAATCCACTTCCGGTGCCGTCGCCATCCGCCAACACGGACATACCCTTCATGACAGCCCGCTTCGTCCATTCCATGCCCTTCGGTGCCGAGGTGCGGCCCGACGGGACGGTTCGCTTCCGCCTCTGGGCCCCGTCCGTCCCGTCCGTGGCCGTCGAGGTCGCCGGACCCGACGGGTCCGGGGCGGAGGCGCTGCCGATGTCCGCAGTCGGCGACGGCTGGTTCGAGCTGGCGACACCGCGCGCCGGTGCCGGCAGCCTCTACCGGTTCGCCCTGCCCGACGGCCTGAAGGTTCCCGACCCGGCCTCCCGCTTTCAGCCCGACGACGTCAATGGCCCCGGCCGGGTCATCGACCCCGGCGCCTACACCTGGCGCCATCCGGAATGGCGCGGCCGGCCATGGCACGAGACGGTGCTCTACGAACTCCACGTCGGCACCTTCACCCCGGAAGGGACCTTCCGCGCCGCCATCGACCGGCTGGACGAACTGGCCGATCTGGGGGTGACGGCGGTGGAACTGATGCCGCTGGCCGATTTCGCGGGAACGCGGAACTGGGGCTATGACGGCGTGCTGCCCTTCGCTCCGGATTCGTCCTACGGCACGCCCGACGACCTGAAGGCGCTGGTGGACGCCGCGCACGGGCGCGGGCTGATGGTGTTCCTCGACGTCGTCTACAATCATTTCGGACCGGAGGGCAACTATCTCCACGCCTACGCCGGCCGCTTCTTCACCGAGCGGCACCACACGCCGTGGGGTGCGGCCATCAATTTCGACGGTGCGGACGCCCGCCCGGTGCGCGATTTTTTCATACACAACACGCTCTACTGGCTGAACGAATACCGGTTCGACGGGCTGCGCTTCGACGCCGTGCACGCCATCATCGACGACAGCCGGCCCGATTTCCTGACCGAACTGGCGGACACGGTGCGCGCCGCCACGGGGGACGACCGCCACGTCCACCTGGTGCTGGAGAACGACGCCAACATCGCCCGGTACCTGGAGCGGGACGGGCAGGGGCGGACGGTGCGCTACGATGCCCAGTGGAACGACGATTACCACCATGTGGCGCACGCCCTGGTGACCGGCGAGTCCGGCGGCTACTACCGCGACTTCGCCGACCGGCCGGTGGACAAGCTGCTGCGCGCGCTGACCGAGGGGTTCGTCTTCCAGGGCGACCCGTCGCCGTACCGCGACGGCGAGGCGCGCGGCGAGCCCAGCGCCCACCTGCCGCCCACCGCCTTCGTCAACTTCCTGCAAAACCACGACCAGATCGGCAACCGCGCGTTCGGCGAACGGCTGACCGTGCTGGCCGACCCGCGCCGGCTGCGGACGCTGGCCACGATCACGTTGCTGGCGCCGGCGGTGCCCATGCTGTTCATGGGGGAGGAGTGGGGAGACCGGCGCCCGTTCAACTTCTTCTGCGACTTCGACGGCGATCTTGCCGATGCGGTGCGCGAAGGGCGGCGGCGCGAGTTTGCCGCGTTCCCCGAGTTCGCCGACGAATCGGCGCGCGCCCGCATCCCCGATCCCAACGCCCCTGCCACCTTCGAGGGCTCCCGGCCGGACCGCGACGCCCGCAGGCGGGAGCCGCACGCGCAATGGCTCGACCTGACCCGCACCCTGCTGCGCACCCGCGCCGCGGAGCTGGTGCCGCGTCTGGCCGGCGCCGGCGGCGGGCGGGTGGAGTGGCACCGCGATGCAGCGTTCCGTGTCGCCTGGACGCTGGGCGACGGATCGGTGCTGACACTGCTGGCCAACACGGGCGATGACTCCGTCGCCGGTGCGGACCGTCCGCCGGGAGACCTGCTGGCGCGCAGCGACAATGGCACAATGGAGAATCCGGACGGCGGCACACTTGCCGGGTGGACGGCTTTGTGGTTCCTGGACCGGGGCCAGGGTGCCCGGTGACGCCGCAGCGCGGGGATTGGGAATGAGCGATCTGGACCGGCTGGCCGACTTGGTCGGCATTGAGCCTTTCTACCACGACGTCTGGGGCAACCGGCGCGACACCTCGCGGGAGACGAAGTGCTCCCTGATCGCCGCCATGGGGCTGCCGACGGGATCGGATGCCGAAGTGGCGCAAAGCCTGCGCCTGGTGGAGGAGCGTGTCTGGCGCCGGATGCTGCCGCCGGTCCTGGTGGCGGACCGGGCGGCGGTGCCGGTGGTGCCGGTCAGCGCCCCCGCGGGCCTGGAGGACGCCACCCTGAGCTGGACGCTGGCGGAGGAGGACGGGCCCGTCCACCGCGGCACGGTCCGGTTCGGCGACCTGCCGGTGGCCGGCACGCGCACGCTGGACGGCATGGCCTTCCAGCAGCGGTCCCTGCGGGTTGAGACGCCCGCCCCCATGGGGTATCACCGGCTGGAGGTGGACATCCGCCCGCCCGCGGTCGGCGGCGCCCTCAAGGGGGAAAGCCGGCTGATCCTTGCACCCGACCGCTGCCTGACGCCGGAGGAGGCGGTGCCCGGCGGCCGGCTCTGGGGGGTGGGACTGCAACTCTATGCCCTGCGCAGCGGTGACGACTGGGGTATCGGCGACTTCGACGACCTCGGCCGCTTCGCCGAAGTGGCGGCGGGGCTGGGGGCGGGGCTGGTGGGGTTGAACCCGCTGCACGCCCTGTTCCCCGCGGATCCCAATCATTTCAGTCCCTATTCCCCGTCCAGCCGGCGCTTCCTGAACGTCTTTTACATCGACGTGGAGGCGGTGCCGGACCTTGAGGAGTGCCCGGAGGCGCGCGTCCTCATCGCCTCCGATTCCTTCCGCGCCGATCTGGCGGCGGCCCGGTCGACGGAGCTGGTCGACTACCCGGCGGTGGCGCGCCTGAAGCTGCCGGTGCTGGAGCGGCTCTACGCCGCCTTCCGGGCCCGTCACCTCGCTCCCGGCGGCGACAGCGGGCGCGGTGCGGCCTTCCGTGATTTCCAGCGCGCTTTCGGCCGGCCGTTGCGCCTGCACGCGACCTTCGAGGCCCTGCACGAGCGGTTCTACGGCGAGGACCCGCAGCGCTGGTCCTGGCAGACCTGGCCGGAGCCTTACCGCAACGCCGCCGGCGACGCCGTCGACGCCTACGCCCGCGACAACCTGGAGCGGGTCGAGTTCTTTGAGTACCTGCAATGGGAGGCCGACCGCCAGTTGGGTGAAGCGGCGGCACGCGCCAAGCGGGTCGGGCTGGGCCTCGGCTTCTACCGCGATCTGGCGGTGGCGGTGAATCCCGGTGGGGCCGCGGCCTGGGCCGATCCCGACACGCTGGTCCAGGGGGCCAGCGTCGGGGCACCGCCCGATGCGTTCAACATGAAGGGACAGAACTGGGGGCTGGCGCCGCTCTCGCCGGTCGGCCTCTATGAAGCGGCCTACGAGCCCTTCATCGCCGCGGTGCGCGCCAACATGCGCCATGCCGGGGCGCTGCGCATCGACCACGTCATGGCCTTGCAGCACCTGTTCTGGATTCCCTCCGACGGCGGCGACGGCGCCTACGTCGCCTATCCCCTGAACGATCTCCTGCGCATCATCGCGCTGGAATCCCGCCGCCGGGGCTGCGTCGTCATCGGCGAGGATCTCGGCACCGTGCCCGAGGGGTTCCGACCGGCCATGGAGCGGGCGGGCATCCTCAGCTACCGCGTCCTCTACTTCGAACGCACCGACGACGGCGGGTTCATCCGGTCCGACGCGTTTCCGGAACGGGCGATGGTCACCATCACCACGCACGACCTGCCCACCCTCAAGGGATACTGGACCGGCCGCGATATGGAGTGGCGGCGCTCCCTGGACCTGTATCCCGACGCGAAGGCGGCGGAAAAGGACGCCTGGGACCGCGGCGTGGACCGCTGGCGCCTGTTGCAGGCGCTGACGCGGGAAGATCTGCGCCCGGCCGTCTATCCCACCGAGGAGGGCAACCAGCCCTTCACGCCCGAGCTGGCCGAGGCGGTGCACCGCCACCTCGGGCGCACGCCGGGGCAGATAGTCATGATGCAGATCGAGGACGCTCTGGGCGAGAGCGAACAGCCGAACCTGCCGGGCACCATCGACCAGCACCCCAACTGGCGCCGCCGCCTGCCGGTACCGCTGGAGGCGATGGCCGGCCATGACGGGGTGAAGGCGGTGGCCGCGGCGATCGCCGCCGGACGGGAGGGCCGATGACCGACGCACCTTATGTCCCCCGCGCCACGCTGCGCCTCCAGTTTCACGCGGGCTTCACCTTCGAGCAGGCGCGGGAGCTGGCGCCCTACATGGCGCAACTCGGCGTCAGCCATGTCTACGCCTCGCCCTTTCTCAAGGCGCGCGGCGGCTCGACCCATGGCTACGACATCACCGACCACAGCCAGTTCAATCCCGAGGTGGGGGACGGGGCATCGTTCGACCGCTTCGTGGAGGCGCTGCACAATCACGGCATCGGCCTGATCCTCGACTTCGTGCCGAACCACATGGGGGTCGGCGGGAACGACAATCCCTGGTGGCTGGACGTGCTGGAATGGGGGCCGGCGTCCCCCTTCGCGCCCTTCTTCGACATCGATTGGGAGCCGTTGCAGCCCGGCCTGCACGGCAAGGTGCTGCTGCCCTTCCTTGGCGACCATTACGGCAATGTGCTGGAGCGCGGCGAACTCCAGCTTCGTTTCGACGCCGGGCGCGGGTCGTTCAGCGTGTGGTATTACAGCCATCGCTTCCCGGTGGCGGTGCGCCACTACGCGCGGCTGCTGCGCCGGGCCCGCGACACGCTGGGCGAGGACGGGGTGGCGCTGGACGCGCTGATCGCAGCCTTTGCCGGGCTGGGCGGGACGCCCGTATCGGTGCAGCGCCAGCACACCGTACACCGCGAGGCGGAAGAACTGCGCGCGCAACTCGCCGCCATCGCCGCTGCCGACGGCACGATCGCCGATGCGATCGAGAGGATGGTGACGGCCGTCAACGGCACACCCGGCGACCCCGACAGCTTGCGCGACCTGCACCGCCTGCTGGAGGAGCAGCACTACCGCCCCGCCTACTGGCGCGTCGCGGCGGACGAAATCAACTATCGCCGCTTCTTCGACATCAACGACCTCGCCGGGCTGCGCATCGACCGGCCGGAGCTGTTCGAACTGGCCCACCAGCTTGTCTTCCGGCTGATCGGCGAGGGCAAGCTGCAGGGCATCCGCCTGGATCATGTGGACGGGCTGTTCGACCCCGTCGGCTATTTCGAGAAATTGCAGGACCGCGCCGCCTACCTGACGATCCAGGCCGGGCCGGCCACTGCCGACCCGCCCGGCCTGCGCCTGCGCGAGCCGTTCTACGTGGTGGTGGAGAAGATCCTTGCCCACCACGAGAACCTGCGCGACGACTGGCCGGTCGCCGGCACCACCGGCTACGAGTTCATGACGCTGGTGGGCGGCCTGTTCGTCGACGCCTCGGCCGAGCGGGCAATGACCGACGCCTATCACACCTTCATTCGCCGCGACGTGGATTTTGACCGGCTGGTGCTGGAGACCAAGCGCAAGATCATGGTCACCAGCCTATCCAGCGAACTGAACGTGCTGGCGACCGCGCTCTACCGGCTGGCGCAGCAAAGCTGGACCAGCCGCGATTTCACCCTGACCGGCATCCGCCGGGCGCTGATCGACGTGGTCGCCTGCCTGCCGGTCTATCGCACCTATGTCACGGCAGAGCGTGTGTACGATGCCGACCGCCGCGACCTCGATTGGGCGGTGGGGCGCGCGCGCAAGCTCGCCGGGGCGGTGGACGAGTCGCTCTACGACTTCCTGCACGGAGTTCTGGGCACGGACCTGGCCGCGCGCCATGTCCCCGGCGGCGATGCCCGCGGACCCCGGGGCGCCGACCCCGCCGACATCGTGCAGATCGCCATGAAGTTCCAGCAGTTCTCCGGCCCGGTGATGGCCAAGTCGCTGGAAGACACGGTGTTCTACCGGTATTTCCGGCTGGTGGCGCTGAACGAGGTGGGGGGCGAGCCGGGCCGCTTCGGCACCTCCGTCAGCGCCTTTCACCACCTCAACCAGGACCGCCTGAAGCGCTGGCCGTTCAACATGCTGGCCACCGCGACCCACGACCACAAGCGCGGCGAGGACACCCGCCTGCGCATCGCCGCCCTGTCGGAACTGGCCGACCTGTGGGAAGGGCGGGTGCGCCGGTGGAACAGGATGAACCGTTTCAAGAAACGGGAAATCAACGGAGCCGCGGCGCCGGGCCGCAACGACGAGTACCTGCTCTACCAGACGCTGGTCGGCACCTGGCCGCTGGAGCTGGAGTGGCCGTCCGGGCCGGGCCTGGATGCCTACGCCGACCGGATCGTCGCCTACATGGTGAAGGCGGTGCGCGAGGCGAAGGTCCGCTCCTCCTGGGCGTCGCCGGACGCCGACTATGAGGACGCGCTGGAGCGGTTCGTGCGCGGCATCCTCGACCCGGTGCGCGGCGCCACCTTCATGGCCGAGCTGCTGGACCTGCTGGAAACGGTGGCACCCGCCGCGGCGGTGCACGGGCTGGCGCAGACGCTGTTGAAGCTGACGGCGCCTGGCGTGCCGGACATCTATCAGGGGACCGATTTCTGGGACCTCAGCCTGGTCGATCCGGACAACCGCCGGCCGGTCGATTACGCGGCACGCCGCGCCGCGCTGGATGCCCTGCCCGAAGACGGGGGGGCGCTGCTGGACGGCTGGCACGACGGCCGGGTGAAGCAGTTCGTCATCGCCCGTACCCTCGACCTGCGCCGGCGCGAGCCGGTGCTGTTCGCCGCCGGCGAGTACCGGCCGGTGGAGGTGCAGGGCGAGCACGCTGAGCGCATCGTCGCCTTCCTGCGCCGACTGGACACCGGCTACGCCCTGGTGGTGGCGCCGCGTCTGGTGGTGCCGCTGCTCGACGGTGCGTCCCGGCCGCTGCCGCCGGCGCAGGCGTGGGGCGATACGGCGCTGCTGCTTCCCGAACTGCCGGAAGGGGCGCCATGCGACGTCTTCACCGGCCGCCGCCACGACCTGCCGGTCGATTGCCCGCTGCCGGTGAAGAGTCTGCTGGACCGCTTCCCGGTGGCTCTGCTTCACTGCCGGCCATCCGATCAGCCCGGGGAGGAGACATGAAGGGCGACCCGACGATCATCCGCCATCTGAACACCATCCTGACCAACGAACTGACGGCGGTGAACCAGTACCTCCAGCACGCCCGCATGCTGCGCCAGTGGGGGCTGCTGCGACTCGCCCACACGATCCATGAGGAATCGGTCGGCGAGAGGGAACACGCCGACAGGCTGATCACGCGCATCCTTTATCTGAAGGGGCTGCCCAATCTGCAGGATCTGCACACGCTGAAGATCGGTGGCGACCTGCCGGAGATCTTCGAGAACGATCTGGGCGTCGAGAGCCACAACCGCGCCTGCCTGCGCGAGGCCATCACCGCCTGCGAGTCCGTGCGGGACTATGAGAGCCGCACGGTGCTGGAGTCCATCCTGGCCGATACGGAGGAGCACATCGACTGGCTGGAAACCCAACTCGACCTCATCCGGCGCATCGGCCTGCAAGGCTATCAGCAGGAGCAGATGCGCGGGAATTGAACCCGGCGGGGGAGGGGGTCACCCCTCGCTGAGGATGCGGTCGGCGGGGAGGTGGATGGTCACGACGGTTCCTTTGCCGGGTGCGCTGTCCAGTTCCACGCTGCCGCCGTGCAGTTCGGCGAAGCGGCGCACGATGGGCAGGCCCAGCCCGATGCCTTCGTGAACACGGGCGAGCGTCCGTTCCCCCTGGGTGAAGGGGGTGAACAGGCGGACGATCAGGTCGGGGGAAATGCCGGGACCATCGTCGCGGACGCTGATGGCGACGCCGTTCGCTTCCCGGGTAGCCCCGATCCACGCGGCTCCGCCGGGCCCGGTGAACTTGATGGCGTTGTCCAGCAGGCTCAGCAGCATCTCGCGCAGGCGGCGCTGGTCGGCCCGCAGAACCAGGGTCGGGCAGGCTGCGACGCATACCGTGATGCGTTTGGCCTGCGCCTTGGCCTGCATCAGGTTGCAGCAGGTGGACAGCAGGGCCGGCAGCCCCACCTCCGACTCCGCCAGTTCGACGGCGCCGGAGGCGCCCCGCGTATAATCCAGGATGTTGTTGACCATGGTGAGCAGCACCTTGCCGCTCTCCTCGATCAGCCGCACGTAGTCCAGGTAATCGGGGTGGCCGAGGGGCCCCAGTGACTGGCTGGCCATGACCTCGGCGAATCCGATGATGGAGTTGAGCGGGGTGCGCAGTTCGTGGCTCGTCACCGACAGGAAGTCGAGCTTGGCGCGGTCGCCCTCGCGCGCCGCCTCCAGGGCGGCACTCAGCGCCGCCGTTCGCTCGGCGACCCGCTGCTCCAGTTCCCGATTCTGTTCGGCGACGCGGCGGTAGAGGGAGCGGATCTCCAGCGTGTTGCGCACGCGGTGCAGCAGTTCCCAGGCGATGAAGGGCTTGGTGAGGAAGTCGCTCGCCCCCAGCTCCAGGGACTTGCGGCGCGTCTCCTGGTCGGTCTGGGCGGTCAGCACCAGCACCGGCACATAATCGCCGGCGTGCACCTCCCGCAGGCGCTCCATCAGGTCGAAACCGCTCATGTGCGGCATGCGCACATCGAGCAGCAGCAGGTCGTAGCGCTGCGCCTCGCACAGGGCGACCACCTTGCGCGGGTCTGTTTCGCCGCGCACCCGCCGGTAGCCTTCGTGGTGCAGGATCTCGCGCAGAAGGTCGACGTTGGAGGTGTTGTCGTCAACGATCAGGATGGCGGAGTCCTTGACGTCCCGCGCGAGGTTCGGATGGATCTCGGTGCCCGTCATGGTTCCGCCCGCCGGCGCCCTCCCGCCACTTGCACTGCCCACCGCGTTCCGGTGCCGCGCCGTCAAGGGTCGCCAGAAGTGGGAGGAAAAGCAACGGCTTTGTCGTTACGGTTCCATGAGCGGACGGCCGCGCTCAGGCTTTTTTCTCCCAGCCGCCGCGCTCGCTCTGCTGCCAGTAGGTCAGGGCGTGCCCGCCGTCCTTGCAACGGCGCCAGCGTCCGCGCGCCGCCGCGACGGCGTCGGGGTCGTTGCCGTCGAACAGGTCGCACACCAGATCGAACGAGGCCAGCCGGTCGCTGCTGACCCCGTCCACCTGGACCAGCACGGTGGCATCGTTCGGATTCTCGTCCTCGGCGGTCAGCCAGACCGGCTGGTCGGGGGCGAAGCCGTCGCGCGCCGAGCCGTGCGGCAGGAAGGAGGCGGGGTCGTACGTCCACAGGTGCTGGTTCAGCGCGTCCACCCGCTCCGGCGAGCCGGCCAGCACGACGGCCCGCCAGCCGCGCTCCAGCACCTTCTCCAGGATCTTCGGCAACGCCTGTTCGAGCGATTGCCGCTGGAGATGGTAGAATCGGACCTCGCTCATCCGGACCTCGCTCCTCCCTGCCGGCCCCTTCCTGCGGGTCTCAGCCCTCGTGGTTGTCGGCGATGAAGCGGTCCAGCAGGCGCACGCCGAAACCGGTGCCGCCCTTGGGCACGGTCGCGGAGTCCTTCTTCGTCCAGGCGACGCCGGCGATGTCCAGGTGCGCCCACGGCACGTCCCGGACGAAGCGCTTGAGGAACTGCGCCGCAGTGATCGAGCCGGCGCCGCGGCCGTTGCCGACGTTCTTCATGTCGGCGGCGTCGGAGTTGATCTCCTTGTCGTAGGCGTCGCCCATGGGCATCCGCCACACCGGCTCGCCCACCGCGCGCCCGGCAGCGGCAAGGGCATCCGCCAGGCCGTCGTCGTTGGCGAACAGCCCGGCCTGTTCATTGCCCAGTGCGATGATGATGGCGCCCGTCAGGGTGGCCAGGTCGATCATCAGGCGCGGCTTGAAGGTGTCCTGCGTGTACCACAGGCAGTCGGCGAGCACGAGGCGCCCTTCGGCGTCCGTGTTGATGACCTCGATCGTCTGCCCCGACAGGGACGTCACGATGTCACCGGGGCGCTGGGCGGTGCCCGACGGCATGTTCTCCACCAGGCCGACGACGCCGACCGCGTTGACCTTGGCCTTGCGGGCGGCCAGCGCGTGCATCACGCCGATGACGGTAGCGGCGCCGCCCATGTCCCACTTCATGTCCTCCATGCCGGCGGCGGGCTTGATGGAGATGCCGCCGGTGTCGAAGGTGACACCCTTGCCGATGAAGGCGACAGGGCTCGGGTCTTCGGCACCGGGGTTGCCGTCCCAGCGCATGACGACGACGCGCGGCTCGTAGGCGCTGCCCTGGGCCACGCCGATCAGCGCGCCCATGCCCAGCTTGCGCAGCTTCTTCAGGTCCAGCACCTCGACCTGGAGCCCCAGGGAGGTCAGCTCCCGGCACCCCTCGGCCAGGCTTTCGGGATGGAGGACGTTGGCGGGCTCCGACACCAGGTCGCGGGTATGGCAGACCGCCTGCGCCACCGCGTCCAGGCGGGCGAAGGCCTTCTTGGCCGCGTCGGCGGCGTCGGACATCACCGTCACCTTCTTCAGCGACGGCTTGGCGTCCTTCTTCTCGGTGGTGCGGTACTTGTCGAACCGGTAGGCGCGCAGGCGGCCACCGAAGGCGAATTCGGCCGCCGCCTGTCCGGCGGGCACCGCACAGCCTTCCGGCACCTCCAGCCAGACCGCGGCGTCGGTTTCGCCGGACTTCTCCAGCGCCGCCACCACGGCGCCGCCGGCGCCCTGGAACGTCAGGTCCTTGGCGTCGGCGCCCTTGCCCAGCCCGACCAGCAGGACGCGCGACGCGTCGAGGGCGGCGGGGGCGAGCACGGTCAGCGTCTCCTCGGCCTTGCCGGTGAAGCGGCCGGCCTCCATGGCGCGGGTGAGCATGCCGCCGGTCGTGCGGTCGATCTCCTGACCCGCCGGACCCAGCGTGCGCTCGGCGGACACGGTCACGACGACGGCACCCGTCTTCGGCAGGGCCGGCTTGGCGAAGGAAAACTTCATCTCTCCCTCATTCCCTTTGTCTGCATGGCGGTCGGCCACCCCTTCGCATAAAGCCCTTCCGCCCCCGGCTGTCAAGGCGCACCCCGTTGGCAGCGGCCGGCACGGGTTGCCAGGGGGCGGCAGAGGGGTTACATAGCGGCCCAGCCGCGCTCGCCGGGCGCCGGAGGATCGAGGCCATGTATTCCTCTCCCACCCTGTCCCGCTACATCGGGCGGCAGTTCGTCCTGTGGTTCGGGCTGCTGCTGTTGATGCTGCTCGGCATCATCGTCCTGCTCGACGTGGTCGAACTGCTGCGCCGGGCCGCGAGCAAACCCAACATCTCGTTCGGGATGGTGGTGGAGATGGCGTTGCTGAAGCTGCCCGAGATCGGCCAGCAGATCTTCCCCTTCGTCATCCTGTTCGCCGCCATGTTCACCTTCTGGCGCCTGACGCGCAGCCACGAACTGGTGGTGGCGCGGGCGGTGGGGATCTCGGCCTGGCAGTTCCTGATGCCGGTCCTGCTGGCCGCGGCGTTGATCGGCGTCTTCAAGGTGACGGTGATCAACCCCCTGGGGGCGGTGTTCGTCGCCCGGTACGAGCAGATGGAGAACCGGTATCTGAAGATGCGGTCGTCGACGCTCGACGTCTCCAACACCGGGCTGTGGCTGCGCCAGGGCGGCGAGGACGGGCGCCAGTTCTTCATCCACGCGGACGCCGTGCAGCCGCAGACCTTCGAGCTGACCAAGGTGGTGGTGTTCGAATTCGACGCGGCCATGGAGTACCTGGCCCGCATCGACGCCCCCCGGGCCAGCCTGCTCAGCGGCCAATGGGAGCTGCGCGACGCGGTGATCAACCGGCCCCGCGACGATCCGGAGCGGGCGGCCAGCTACGTCATCTCCACCGAACTGGACCGCGCGACGATCGAGGAGAGCTTCGCGGCTCCGGAGACCATTTCCTTCTGGGCCCTGCCGCGCTTCATCGCGACCCTGGAAAGCACCGGCTTCCCGGCGGCACGCCACCGTCTGCACTATCAGTCCCTGCTGGCCCAGCCCCTGCTGTTCTGCTCGATGGTGCTGTTCGCCGCCGCCTTCTCGCTGCGTCTGCCGCGGCGCGGCGGCACCATGCTGATGGTGGCCGGCGGTGTCGTCACCGGTTTCGTTCTGTTCGTCATGAGCGACGTCATCAAGACATTCGGAATGTCCGAGACCATACCGGTGCCGATGGCCGCCTGGATGCCGACGGGAATCAGCCTTTTGTTGGGGATCGCCGCCTTGCTTCATCTCGAGGACGGCTGACGGGGACGCATGACCGGGTTGCAACTGTGGGCCCGGGGCCCTTATAAGAACGCGATTTCGGAAGTTCAGGAGCATCTATGCTGAACCTGCGTGCCGTCCGGTCCGTTTTTGCGCTGGCGACCGCGTGCGCGGTCGTGGCAGCCGGACCGTTGCCCGCCGCGGCCCAGTCGGCCAAGCCGGGCACCTCGGCGGCCGCACCGGCCCGTGCGCTGGAGGGCATCGCCGCCGTCGTCAACGACGATGCGGTGTCCATGTCCGACGTTCAGGCCCGTCTGCGCCTGTCCCTGCTGAACGCCGGCGTTTCCGAGACCGAGGAAACCCGCCAGCGCATCCTGCCGCAGGTGCTGCGCCAACTGGTGGACGAACGCCTCCAGCTTCAGGAGGCCAGGCGCCTGGGTGTCAGCGTCTCCGAACAGGAGATCGAGGAGGGCATCGCCCGCATCGCCGAACAGGTGCGCATGTCCCCGGCCGGGCTGAAGTCCTTCCTCCAGCAGCGCGGCGTGTCCATGTCGACACTGACCTATCAGGTGCGCGCCACGCTGGCCTGGCAGAAGGTCATGCAGCGCCGCATCCGTCAGGAAATCGCCGTCGGCGAGGAGGAGATCGACGCCGCCCTGGAGCGCCTGAAGGCCAACATCGGCAAGCCCGAATACCGGGTGGCCGAGATCTTCCTGTCCATCGACCGGCCCGAACAGGACGAGCAGGTCCGCCGCGCCGCCGAACGGCTGGTGGAGGAGATCCGGCGCGGCGGCAACTTCGCCGCGGTGGCCCGCCAGTTCTCCCAGTCGGCCGGCGCCGCCAACGGCGGCGACATCGGCTGGGTGCAGCCGGGCGAGATGTCGGACGAACTGGCGCAGGCGCTGTCGCAGATGCGGCCGGGCCAGATGTCGCCGCCCGTGCGCAGCGCCGGCGGCTATCACATCCTGTTCCTGCGCGACCGCCGTGCCATCGGCGCCGGCGCCACGGAGATGGAGCTGAACCCGCCGCCGCCGCCGCCGGTGCAGTCGCCCCCCAAGCCGGACCTGCGCCGCGCCACCGTGCAGATGAAGCAGATCGTCCTGCCGGCTCCCAACCCCGAGGCGGTCCCGGCCATCGCCAAACAGGCCGAGGAGATGCGCAAGGCCCTCAAGGGCTGCGCCGCCTTCGATGCCCGGGCCAGGGCCATCGGCAACGACGCGTCGGGCGACATGGGCACGCTGCGCGTGCGCGACATGCCGGGGCCGCTCCAGCAGTTGGTCGTCAACATTCCCATCGGTGAGCCGAGCCCGGTGCTGACCAGCGCCGCCGGCGCGGTGATCCTGATGGTGTGCAAGCGCGACGTGCCGATGATACCCGGCGAGGTGGTGCAGCCGCCGGCGCCGCCGCCGGTCAAGGTGGAGGCCGCTCCGGCCCGCATGCCCACCCGCGAGGAGATCCACAACGATCTGGTGGGCGAGCGGGCGGAACTGCTGTCGCGCCGCTACCTGCGCGACCTGCGCCGCGCGGCGTTCGTGGAGTACCGGGTGTGACGGCCGCGCCGCCCCTTGCCGTCACCATGGGTGAGCCGGCAGGGATCGGCGGCGACATCGTGCTGAGGGCCTGGGCGGCGCGACGGGAGGCCGGCGTGCCGCCGTTCTTCGTCATCGACGATCCCGCCCGCCTGGCCGCGCTGGCCGGCCGCATCGCCATCCCCGTGCCGCTGCGTGCCCTGGCCGAACCCGAAGAGGCCGCGGCGGTGTTCGACACCGCTCTGCCGGTGCTGCCGCTGCCGCTGCCGGCCCCGGTGGAGCCGGGGCGGCCCGATCCGGCCAACGGGGCCGCGGTCATTGCCGCCATCGACCGCGCCGTGGCGCTGGCGCAGGCCGGCCGCGCCGCGGCGGTGGTGACCTGCCCGATCCACAAGGCGGTGCTCTATGCCGCCGGCTTCCGGCACCCCGGCCATACGGAATACCTGGCCCATCTCGCCGGGTCGGCAGAGGAGCCGGTGATGATGCTGGCCGGCGGCGGCCTGCGGGCGGTGCCGGTGACCGTCCACGTCAGCCTGCGCCGTGCCGTGGAGACGCTGACCACCGACGGGATCGTTCATTGCGGCCGCGTGACGGCGGCCGCCCTGACGCGCGATTTCGGCGTCGCCCGCCCGCGCCTGGCGGTGGCCGCACTCAACCCCCACGCCGGGGAGGGCGGGGCCATGGGGCGGGAGGATCTGGACATCGTCGCCCCGGCCGTGGCCGCCCTGCGGGCGGAGGGCATCGACGCCGCGGGGCCGCTGCCCGCCGACACCATGTTCCATGCGGCGGCCCGTGCGCGCTACGACGCGGCCCTGTGCATGTACCACGACCAGGCGCTGATCCCGGTGAAGACGCTGGCCTTCGACAGCGGCGTCAACGTGACGCTGGGGCTGCCCTTCGTGCGGACCTCGCCTGACCACGGCACCGCCCTCGACATCGCGGGGACGGGGCGTGCCGATCCCGCCAGCCTGATCAGCGCCATGGTCATGGCGGCGGAGATGGCGGCAACGCGGGTGCGGGTGGCAACTCCGCGCTGATCGCCTAACCGACGATCTCCCGCACCCGCTCCAGCACCGCATCGAACATGTCCCGCGTGAGCCGCCCGGTGTGGGTGTTCTGCGGGCTGGGATGGTAGCAGTCGACCAGCACGGCACCGCCGGGTAGCGCGTGTTCGACGCCGTGGGTGAAGGGGCGGGGGCGGTGCGGCAGGCCCAGCGCCGCCAGCGTCGCATCGTGGGCGACGCGGCCCAGCGCCAGCACGGCGCGCATTGGCACCGGCCCGGAAAGTTCGGCGGCCAGGAAGGGACGGCAGGCGGCGACCTCGGCCGCCGTCGGACGGTTGGCCGGGGGCACGCAGCGCACGGCGTTGGTGATGCGGCACACCGCATCGCCGAGGGCGACGCGGGCCAGCCCGTCGCGCAGCCACAGGCCGGAGCGGTCGCCGACGAAGGGCACCCCGGTCCGGTTGGCGCCCTTCAGCGCCGGCGCCAGACCGACCACCAGCAAACGCGGCGCGCCGGTGCCGCAGGACGGCACCGGCGCGTTGTGGAAGCCGGGGAAGGCCACCCGATTCTGCGCCCGGAACGCGGCGAGCCGCGGGCAGCGGGCGCAATCGGCGGGCGGTTCAGAGATCGTCGTCGAACTCCCCCGCATCATCGGCGCGCGGTGCGCCGGTCGGCGGGCCGGACGGCGGTTCGCGGTGGTGGTGGATGCGGGCGATGTAGTTGGCCAGATCCTGGAGTTCGATGAAGGTGTCCGCCTGGCGGCGCAGTTCGTCAGCCACCATCGGGGGCTGGGACTTCACGGTGCTGACGACGCTGACGCGCACGCCCTTGCGCTGCACCGCCTCCACCAGACGCCGGAAATCGCCGTCGCCGGAGAACAGCAGGATGTGGTCGACATGATCGGCCATCTCCATGACGTCGATGGCCAGCTCGATGTCCATGTTCCCCTTGATCTTGCGCCGGCCCGACGCGTCGGTGAACTCCTTCGTCGGCTTGGTCACCATCGTATAGCCATTGTAGTCGAGCCAGTCGACCAGCGGCCGGATCGGCGAATACTCCTGATCTTCCACCAACGCAGTGTAGTAAAAGGCGCGGACAAGGCGTCCTTCCGCGGCAAACCCGTCGCGCAGTCGTTTGTAGTCGATGTCGAATCCGAGAGCCCTCGCCGCCGCGTAGAGATTCGCGCCGTCGATGAACATCGCGATGCGCTCTTCCTTATAAAAAAGTCTGCTGAGGTCTTTCGGCAATATGGAAGTGCGTTCCAATGGGGAATCCTTTCGTATGGGATTGGCACTATATCAGCGGGATGGCATCTATTCAGGGGCCGTCCTGATTGGAAAAATAAGGTGTGGGCTTGCCAGCGGCAAGAGGTTGACCTACCTCCGACGGAGCGGCCGGCGTCGTGATCGCGGGGCGGTATGTCGGCACGCGACCTTATGTCCCGCTCCCCTTTGTCCTTGATCGGGAAAAGGGCGGTCCATATAGTCTAAGCCCTCTTGGTATCCGGAGTTGGTGCGGCATGGCACGCGTTACCGTCGAAGATTGCGTCCTCAAGGTTCCCAACCGTTTCGACCTGGTCATGGTCGCGGCCCAGCGTGCGCGCGAGATCGCGTCCGGTGCACCGCTGTCGATCGACCGCGACAACGACAAGAACCCGGTGGTGGCACTGCGCGAGATCGCCGATGAAACCGTGTCGGTGGACGTGTTGCAGAACTCCCTGATCAAGGGCCACCAGAAGCGCGTCGAAGCCGAGGAGCCGGAGGAGGAGATCGTCGAGTTGATGGCTGGCGAGCATGGCTGGGCCGGCCAGGCCGACACCTCCCTGAGTGATGACGACGCCATGAGCGACGCCGAAGAGGTGGGCGAGGGCGAGGACCTGCTGTCGGACATGGACGGCGAGCCGGGCGAGGCCTTCGACATGACCGAGGACGACGTGGTGGGCGGCGACGCCGACCGGGACGTCGGTCCCTGACCCTTCGAACGGCGGGGGCTCCGGCCCCCTGCCGCGCCGGGCCCGGCGGCACCATCCATCAAGCACAGCCTTTTCAGACAAGCATAGCCTTGGCGACACCATTGGGGCGCGCATGGCGCCGGGTCGGGGCCGATGATCCGGCAATATGAACTCGTCGAACGCGTGAAGGCCTATGATCCCTCGGCCGACGAGGATCTGCTGAACCGCGCCTATGTGTTCTCGATGAAGGCCCACGGGTCACAGACCCGTGCTTCCGGCGATCCCTACTTCTCGCACCCGCTGGAAGTCGCGGGCATCCTCACCACCCTCAAGCTCGACGCGGCCACCATCGTGACGGCACTGCTGCACGATACGGTGGAGGACACCGTTGCCACGCTGGAGGATCTGGAGCGCCTGTTCGGCAAGGAGATCGCCCGCCTGGTCGACGGCGTCACCAAGCTGTCCCGGCTGGAAATGCATTCGGAGCAGGCCAAGCAGGCGGAGAACTTCCGCAAGCTGGTGCTGGCCATGTCGGAGGACATCCGCGTCCTCCTGGTCAAGCTGGCCGACCGCCTGCACAACATGCGCACGCTCCACCACCTGAAGAAGCCGGAGAAGCGCCGCCGCATTGCCCGCGAAACGCTGGAGATCTACGCGCCCCTGGCCGAGCGCATCGGCATGCACCAGGTGAAGGACGAACTGGAGGATCTGGCGTTCGCCGAGCTGAACCCGGACGCCCGCGACTCCATCCTGGCCCAGCTTGCCCGTTTGCGCTCCGAAGGCGAGGATCGGGTCGAGCGCATCATCGCCGAGCTGACGGCGATCATGAACGCCGAGGGACTGCCCGACGTCCAGATCACCGGCCGTGAGAAGACGCCTTATTCGATCTGGCGCAAGCTGCAGCTCAAGAACGTCAGCTTTGAGCAGCTCTCCGACATCATGGCCTTCCGTGTCGTCGTGGAGACGGTGGGGGAGTGCTATCAGGCGCTGGGCATCATCCACAGCCGCTACCCGGTGGTTCCCGGCCGCTTCAAGGACTACATCTCCACGCCCAAGCCCAACGGCTACAAGAGTCTGCACACCGGCGTCATCGGCCCGGAGCGCAACCGGATCGAGGTGCAGATCCGCACCCGCGAGATGCACGAGGTGTCGGAGCTGGGTGTTGCCGCCCACTGGGCCTACAAGCAGGGCCAGCCGCGCGAAGGCGCGCGGGAGTATCGCTGGCTGCGCGAGCTGCTGGACATCCTGGAGCACGCCCAGAAGCCCGAGGAGTTCCTGGAGCACACCAAGCTGGAACTGTTCCAGGACCAGGTCTTCTGCTTCACCCCCAAGGGCGACCTGATCGCCCTGCCGCGTGGCGCGACCCCGGTGGACTTCGCCTACGCCGTGCACTCGGAGGTCGGCGACCATTGCGTCGGCGCCAAGATCAACGGCCGCATGCTGCCGCTGCGCACCCAGTTGCAGAACGGTGACCAGGTCGAGATCGTCACCTCCAAGGCGCAATCGCCGGTGCCGGGGTGGGAGCGCTTCGTCGTCACCGGCAAGGCGCGGGCGCGCATCCGCAAGTTCCTGCGCACCCAGCAGCGCGCCCAGTACGTGGAACTGGGCCGCGCCATCCTCCAGCGCCAGTTCCGCCAGGAAGGCTACGACTTCACCGAAAAGGCGCTGGACGGCGTCATCCGCATCTTCCAGCAGCCCTCGGCCGAGGATCTGCTGGCCGCCGTGGGGTCCGGCCTGCATTCCGGCCGCGAGGTCTTCAACGCCGTCTTCCCCGGTCACAAGCAGCACGTTCAGCCGCCGCCGCGCGAGATTGAGGACCGAGCGGCCCTGCTGGTCAGGACCAAGCCGAAGGCCAAGGGCAAGGAAGCGCCGCTGCCGATCCGCGGCCTGATCCCCGGCATGGCGGTCCACTACGCGCGCTGCTGCCATCCCCTGCCGGGCGATCGCATCGTCGGTATCATCACCACCGGCAAGGGGGTGACGATCCACACCATCGACTGCGAGACGCTGGAGAGTTTCAACGACACCCCGGAGCGCTGGATCGATGTCGCCTGGGATGTCGGTGAAACGGTGGAGGAGCACGTCGGCCGCATCAACCTGGTGGTGGCCAACGAACCCGGCAGCCTCGGCACCCTGTCGACGGTGATCGGCAAGAACGGTGGCAACATCACCAACCTGAAGATCACCAGCCGCAACACCGATTTCTTCGAACTGCTGATCGACATCGACGTCAAGGACGCGAAGCACCTGACCAACATCATGGCGGCCCTGCGCGCCACACCGGTGATCAATTCCGTGGACCGCGCCCGCGGGCGGTAGTGCGGTGACGGCGGCGTGCCGCCTTTCCGCCGCGGTTCAAGGCCCTTGACCCGCGGCGGACGGAGGGGCAATAAGCACTCTTTGCAGCCCCAAGAGCCCGCCATGACCGCCGAACGCGTCCTCATTCTCGATTTCGGGTCCCAGTTCACGCAATTGATCGCCCGCCGCGTGCGCGAATCGGGTGTCTACTGCGAGATCCATCCTTTCAGCATGAGCGCCGATGCCATCCGCGCCTTTGCGGCGAAGGGCATCATCCTGTCCGGTGGCCCGGCCTCGGTGACCGAGGCCAACGCGCCGCGGGCGCCGGAGGTGGTGTTCGAACTGGGCGTGCCCGTGCTGGGCGTCTGCTACGGCCAGCAGACCATGTGCCAGCAGCTCGGCGGTACGGTCCGCGGGTCCGACCATCGGGAGTTCGGCCGTGCTTTCGTCGAGGTCAAGGAAACCTGCGCGCTGTTCGACGGGCTGTGGTCGACGGGAACGCGCGAGCAGGTGTGGATGAGCCATGGCGACCGCGTCACCGCGCTGCCCGACGGATTCCGCACGGTGGCGGTCAGCGACGGTGCACCGTTCGCCGCGATCGCCGACGACGCCCGCCAGTTCTATGGCGTGCAGTTCCATCCGGAGGTGGTGCACACCCCGCATGGCGCGCAGCTCCTGGCCAACTTCGTCCACCGGGTTGCCGGCTGCAAGGGCGACTGGACCATGGCGGCCTTCCGCCGCCAGGCGGTCGAGGCGATCCGTTCCCGGGTGGGGGCGGGCAAGGTGATCTGCGGCCTGTCCGGCGGTGTCGACTCCTCGGTGGCGGCGGTCCTGATCCACGAGGCGATCGGCGACCAGCTCACCTGCATCTTCGTGGACACCGGCCTCATGCGCGCCGGCGAAGCGGACGAGGTGGTGACCCTGTTCCGCGACCACTACAACATCCCGCTGATCCACGCCGACGCCGCCGATCTGTTCCTGGGCAAGCTGGCGGGGGTCACCGACCCCGAGCAGAAGCGCAAGATCATCGGCGCCACCTTCATCGAGGTGTTCGACGCCGAGGCCCACACCATCGGCGGGGCGGAGTTCCTGGCCCAGGGCACCCTCTATCCGGATGTGATCGAGAGCGTCTCCTTCACCGGCGGCCCCAGCGTGACCATCAAGTCGCACCACAACGTGGGCGGCCTGCCCGAGCGCATGAAGCTGAAGCTGGTGGAGCCGCTGCGCGAACTGTTCAAGGACGAGGTCCGCGCGCTCGGGCGTGAACTCGGCCTGCCCGAGGCGTTCGTGAAACGTCACCCGTTCCCCGGCCCCGGTCTGGCAATCCGCATTCCCGGCGAGATCACCCCGGAGAAGCTCGGCATCCTGCGCAAGGCCGACACCATCTATCTGGAGGAGATCCGCGCGGCCGGCTTGTATGACGCGATCTGGCAGGCCTTCGCGGTTCTGCTGCCGGTCCGCACGGTCGGCGTGATGGGCGACGAGCGGACCTACGACCATGTGCTGGCGTTGCGCGCGGTGACCTCCACCGACGGCATGACCGCCGACTGGTACCCGTTCCCGCACGAGTTCCTTGCCCGGGTGTCCAACCGGATCGTCAACGAAGTGCGCGGCGTCAACCGCGTGGTCTACGACGTGACGTCGAAGCCGCCCGGCACCATCGAGTGGGAATGATGCGGCCTCCGGCAGATCCGCAGGATCTGTTGGAAGCCGTCGAACCCGACAGATGAAGGCCGCAGGCCTTCATTGAAACGGGCATACGGTTGATGCCTTCAGGCGGAAACCGTACGATGCGGCCGGAGAGTGATCACCACTCTCCGGCGTCCGGCAGTGAACGCCAGCCGATCAATGCGATGCATTGATCGATAAGGTCATGCGGACGGCATCGTTCCGATGCCGTCCGTATAAGGCCCGAACCGGGTCATCCCGCAGCAGGGGCGTGGATCCCGACATTCAGCGGCCATTTGGCCCCGGTGCGGCCGCAGTTGATGACGGCGAATGCGCCGTCCCCGAGAACATGCGCAACGCTGTTTCGGGTTTTGCGGCGTGCCTCGCGCCATAGCGTGCTCCAACCATCGGGGCCGAATCCCTCCATCGTGACCGTTCCCGGAATCGGCATCCGCCGCGGCCGGCAGCCGGCAGCAATGCCCTTGTTCGGCTTGTGGAGAATTACGATATTTTGAAACGCAAGTAATGAAATTAAATTTCTCGCGTGTGTTCGAATTGATCTGCCATTGATTGTGTTCGAGCATGTTTGCGAAGAGACTTCGTATCATTTGTTCAAGTGCGATGCTGGTGTTCATTTGGTCTTGACCGGACCTTCACGCTGTGATGTCTTGAACAATCGTCGATAGAATGAAAAGCGAACGGACATGTTGAGGTTGGCGTATCGGGCAATCGGCTCAACAGCCCGCCCCTGCATTCCGGGGCCGGAGCGTGCAATGCGCGCATCCGCCGCGCAGCGTCGGAGCGTCGAATGAACGATGCCGCCCCGTCGTCGGAGCAGGCCGGGACCGAGCAGGTCAACATCACGGGTCTGCCCGCGGAATTCGTCCTGGCGGAACGCATCCAGTACCGGCTGCGCCGCGTGCTCCAGCGCTCCGGCGCGATCTTCAACGACTGCCTCGGACAGGAGCAGTTGACGACCACCCAGTGGGCCATCCTGCTGACCCTGAACACCGAGGGGCCCCTGTCGCAGGTGCGGTTGGGGCGGCTGACCTCCATCGACCCCGCGACGACGCAGGGTGTGGTGATGCGCCTGATCGAACGTGATCTGGTTGAACGCCATACGGATCCACGGGACCGGCGCCGCAAGAGCGTGCGCCTGTCCGACAGCGGTGCAGCCCTGGTGGCCGGCTTGCTGCCACGGGTGGCGGAAGCGCACGCGCGCATCATGGAACCCCTGTCTGCGCAGGATCGGGATCACCTGCTGAGTCTTCTCGAACGGCTGAGCTGACGCCGGCGCCGCGAAATGGCGCTGGAATCCTCCCGTACCGTTGCATTACACCTCCACCGGTACAGGGGGAGGGGCGTTCATGGCCGCAGCAGCCGGAAGGTTCAAGCTGTCGGATTTCATCATCCGCTGGCTGTTCCTTTTCGCCATGATCACGGCGACGTACAACCCCACGGGCTACTCCTACGTCGACTGGCTGTTCGCCGCCGATACGACCTACCTTGCCGTCAAGCTCTTCATCGGGATGACACTGATCATCCTTTATGGCTTCATCCTGGGCATGGCCGGCCGGGCGTTGAAGGGCATGGGAGTCTTCCTGGCCATCCTGTTCTTCGCGTCCCTGACCTGGGCACTGGAGAGCCAGGACCTGTTGCCGGGCACCCGGCTGGGGCTTATGCTGCTGATCCAGGCGTTTCTTGCGGCAACGCTGGCGGCCGGCCTGTCGCTGGCCATCCTTCGCCAGAATGTCGCTGGCCACACCACCTACGCCGAGAAGTAGTCGAGGGAGACCGGACGGGGAGGCGACCATGGTCGCAAACCGTGACCGATACACCGACCGGCGGGATGCCGGCCGCCGATTGGTACCGCTCCTGTCCGGTTACGGCGGGGGCGACGGTGTCGTCGTACTTGCCCTGGCCCGGGGCGGTCTCGGCGTCGGTGTCGAGGTGGCGAAGGGACTGGGCTGCCCGATGGACCCCCTGTTCGTGCGCAAGATCGGCGTGCCCGGGCACGAGGAACTGGCGGCCGGTGCCGTCGTTGACGGCCCGACGCCGGAGACGGTGACAAACCCGGAGGTGTGCCGCCTGGCCCGCGTGAGCGAGGCTTACATCACGGCGGAGGCGGAACGGCAACTGGCGGAGATCGCCCGGCGCCGGCGCCTCTACATGGGCGAGCACCCGCCGCTTGCCGTCGCGGGACGGACCGCCATCGTGGTGGACGACGGCATCGCCACCGGGGCCAGCATGCGCGCCGCCCTCCGGGCGGTGCGGCGGGCCGGGCCGGCGGTGCTGGTGATGGCCGTCCCCGTGGGCGCTCCCGACACGCTCGAGGCGCTGGCGGGAAGCGTCGACGCCGTCGTCTGCCCCCTGCGGCCCGACGATTTCGGCGCCGTCGGCGTCTACTACGCCGACTTCCACCAGGTGGAGGACGCAGAGGTGATCGCCCTGCTGGACGAGGCCAACCGGGCCGTCGGACGCTGGTGAGGACGGCCCGGCGGGAGCGTGTCGGCCGTCGCCGTCAGGCCCGGCGCTCGCCCGCGCACCATACCGCGCGCACCAGCGGATGGCCGCGCACGCTGCCAACCCGCACCACGTCGGCGCGCAGCCCCGGGGCCAGCGAACCGCGGTCGTCGAGCCCCAGCACGGCCGCCGGGATCGCCGAGACCGTGGCGAGGGCCCGGTGCAACGGGTGGCCCAGGGCGGTGTGCAGTCGGAACGCGGCCTCCAGCAGGCTGCCGGGGACGTAATCGGACGACAGGGCATCCAGCAGGCCGGCCGCGGCCAGATCCGCCGCCGCCACGTTGCCGGAGTGGGAGCCGCCGCGCACCAGGTTGGGTGCCCCCATGACGACGCACAGGCCGGCGCGGTGGGCCGCCTCGGCGGCGGTGCGCGTCGTGGGAAACTCCGCGATGCGGATGCCGTCGGCGACGGCCTCCGCCACATGCTCGGGCGTGGCGTCGTCGTGGCTGGCCATCGCGATGCCGCGGCGCCGGCAATGGGCGGCCAGGGCCAGCCGATGGGCGGCGCCGAAGCGCGCTTGCGCCTCCACCCGCCCGGCCACCAGCCGCGGCACCTCCGCCTCCGCCCACCCCTCGGCCACCAGCAGACGGCGGTAGACCGTCAGGTCGGTCCACTGGCGCTGCCCGGGCGTGTGATCCATCAGCGACACGAGGCGCAGCAGCGGATCGTCGGCGAAGGGTGCGAAGAGGTCGAGCACGTCGGGGTCCGCCACCTCGCACCGCAGGTGCAGAGCGTGGTCGGCCCGCAGCAAGCCCTCGTCGCGCGCGGTGCGGATGGCCTCGACGGAAGCGTCCAGGATGGCGCGCCGGCCGCCGCCGTCACGGTGTTCCCCGACGCACACCGCGTCGAGAACGGTGGTGATGCCCGCCGCCACGATCTGCGCGTCGTGGGCCAGCACCGCGGTCAGCGGTGCCGGCCAGACCACTCCCGGACGCGGCATCAGGTGCCGTTCCAGGTTGTCGGTGTGCAGTTCCACCAGACCCGGCACGAGGTGGTCGCCGTCCAGGTCGACCGCGCCGGCCAGGTGCGAGCGGCCATCGTCCACAGCGGCGATGCGCCCCCGGCGGACGACCAGCGTGCCGGTGAACACCCCGTCGGCACCGACGATGCGGGCGTTGGTGAGCACGAGTTCCGGAATCCCGTTCGCCGCAGCGGGGAACGGAATCGCAGAGCGTGGAACGAAGTGCGAACTTTGCGGTTGCTGTTCGCTGCTTGTTCTGGCACTGTTCCAATCAGCCCCGGGGAGAACCGCATTCGACGGAACAGACGACGGACGGGAGATCGCCATGACGGTCCTGAAATTCCTGAGCGAGGTCGCGACGCTGATCGCGTTGATGGTCACCCTGTATGCCTGGACCCTGGTCGGTCACGCGTTGGGGCAGTAAGCGTAGGCGGGACGGCGTCCCAACCGCGGCGCAGACGTTCGCGTCGTCCTGATGTTGGCGCCCACGACGCCGGAGTCAGGCGGAGCGAACGGGTTAACGTGGTTCCCCCGCCGCATCACCGGCCGGACGCACCCCCGGGGGGAGGGGGGCCCCGCGTCCGTATAGTATCCGAAATCCCGGGGAGTTGGCGTCACCTTCATGCCCTACATGGAGGGGGTGGCGGCGGCTCCGTGGATCGGCGCGGGTGATGTCCCGTGCGCCGGGTCACGGCAGGCCGCCGCCGCTGGTTCAGACGGCCCTGAGGCGCAAGCGATGCGGAACTTCTTTCGGAAGCGGCGTGGCGTGGACACACCGGAACATGACGCCGCTGCGGCGACCATCCGGCCGGATGCGGCCGGGCGCGGTGAGGCACGGTCCGACGCCGCCGCGCGGGCGACGGCTGCCGCCGCCGTGGCGGCCGCCCGCCTGACCGCACCCGCGGCACCGTCGCGGCTGCGTCCGGTGCCGGCCGCCGGTCCGGAACGCCGCGCGCCGGTTGCGCCGGCGCTGCCGCCGGCTGCGGCTGCTCCCCCCGCCGGCGACGCGGTCGACCTGCCGCGCTTCGCGTTTCCGGTTTCCAGCGCGCTGAAGCCGCAGCGCGGCGGTGAAGCGGCGCTGCTGACCGGCCTGACGCCGGAGGTCAACGGCATCCTGCGCGAGGCCTTCACGCCGACGCGCCCCAAGAAGCAGCTCAATTCCCTGTTCGTCGGCCGCAACGCCACCCTGAAGCGGATCATCTCCGCAGTGGAGGAGGAGCGGGCGCACGTCATTCTGTTCGGCGACCGCGGGCGCGGCAAGACCTCGCTGTCCAACGCCATCGAACAGATCGCCGCCCAGGCCGGCTATCTCGCGATCAAGATGACGTGCAGCGGCGAACTCACGTTCGAGGACATCTTCCGCCACGTCCTGAAGCGTATCCCGTCGACCTATTACCGCTCCGGCTCCGACAGCCCGTTCGCATCCCGGCGCACCTTTAACAGCTTCGCCGAGTTGCTGCCCGAGGGCACCTTCAGCGTGACGGAGCTGAACGATGTCCTGGAAACCATCCAGAACACCCATGTGCTGCTGATCCTCGACGAGTACGATCGGGTGACCGACGAGGATTTCCGCAACAAGCTGGCGGAGCTGTTCAAGAACCTGACGGACAGCTCCATCCCCATGACGCTGATGGTCGTCGGCGTGGCGGAGAATCTCGACCAGCTCCTGGGCAAGCATCCGTCGATCCAGCGATCCCTGGTGCCGGTCCACCTGCCCCTGATGAGCGACGAGGAGATCGAACGGCTGATCCATGCGGGCGCGGAGAACGCCGGTCTGTCCTTTGCCGCCGACGCCGTGCGGCGAATCGCCGACTTCGCCCGCGGTCTGCCGTACTATGCGCAACTCCTCGGACTGCATTCGGCGCGCAGCGCCTTCAGCCGCGGGGCGCGCGACGTCGGGCGCGAGGACCTGGCCTACGCCGTCAGCCGCTGCTTGCAGGAGGCGGAACGGGGCATTGTCGAGTCCTACAACCGGGCGCTGGCCGGGCGCCGCCGCGACACCCTGGAGGACGTCCTGCACGCCGCCGCCCTGTGCCCGGCGGACGCCTATGGCGCCTTCGACCCGGCGGACATGACCGGTCCGGACGGTGCCGCACCGGGCCGCGACGTTGCCGAACTGCTGGAGCGCCTGACCGGCGATGACCACGGCGCCGTGCTTGTGGCGATGCCCGAACCCGGCCGTATCCGCTACCGCTTCCGCAATCAGATGGCCCGCCAGTACGTGCTGATGCGCATTGCCGAGGAGCGCGGCGCGATCTGATACGCGCTGAACCGGAAGGCGCCCTTACGGACCATCTTCCTGTTCCGGATGATCAGCCGGCCACCGCGGTAACATGCGGTGGCCGGTTTGCACGCATCCGACGAAGGTCATGCCGCGGGACCGTGCCTTCCGGCACCGAACCCTCGCCGGCCACAGTCCGGGCTGCCCGGGGGACGTACCTCGGCGTGCAGTCGCTTCCTTTCCTTAGCCAATGGTGTTGAAATTCTGCGATAAAGGGGAAGGTTTTCTCAAAATAAGTCACGCGAAAGTCACCGGAGTACTCTTCAAGAAAACCCTTATGGCCTTTCAAGAGGACAACGCGGATCGCATATGTCCAATGCGTTCTGTTGTTAACACCACAGAGAGGTATCGGCGAAAGCGTCCCGGGGGTAAGCTCCCCCTAAATAACGGCACGAACCTGCCGGACGAGAGGCGCAATCGGGAAATCCGTAAATCGTTGAGGCTAAGAGCAGACTCACCTTTCTTGCAGCAATTGTCGGTATACCGCGGGAGCAGACGATGGAACCAGTTCGTGCCTTCCTGATCGACTCGAATAAGTTGTTCCGCGAAGGATTGAAGCGGCTTCTGGACGATTCGCCGTTCCAGATCGTGTCGGAAGCCGGCAACCTGCGCGAAGCGGTCGGCATCGTCGAAGGCGGCTTGCATCCGCAACTCGTCCTGCTCGACCTTGCCAATGGCGGCGACGAGGAGGCGGAAGGCATGCGGCGGTTGCGCGCCCTTTTGCCCAAGACGCGGCTGGTGATCCTGACCAGCGAGCTGTGCACCCGGCGTCTCGCCAACGCCCTGGAGGCCGGTGCCGACGGCTACCTCATGAAGGACCTGTCGTCGGACGCGCTGGCCCAGTCGCTCAAGCTGGTGATGATGGGCGAGAAGGTGTTCCCGACGCACCTGGCGGCGCTGCTCATCAGCGGCCGGGTGAACGGCAACGGGGCCGAGATGCCGGTGTCGCGCAAAGGGCTGTCGCAACGCGAGGTGCAGATCCTGCGCTGTCTGCTGAACGGCGACTCCAACAAGATGATCGCCAATCATCTGAACATCACCGAGGCGACCGTGAAGGTCCACCTCAAGAGCCTGCTGCGCAAGATCAACGCTTCCAACCGCACCCAGGCGGCGATCTGGGCCCTGAACAACGGTATCGGCGGAGAACTCGCCGGAGCGTCCGCCGCCACCGGTGGAGCCGCCGTCGCCCAACAGTGATGACTCGGGCACGGCCCGACGCCGTCGCCGGCCCCGGATCCGATACGAAGCCGCACCGGCCTTCCGGTGCGGCTTTTTCGTATCGGGGTCCCGGCGATGCGCTCAGGTGCCCGTGCGGTCGAGTGGCCGGGCGTCGCCGCGGCGGGCGTTCAGCAGGGCGCCGTGCTGGCGGGCGGCGAAGACACCGGCCTCGGTGCGGTTGCGGAAATGCAGCTTGGACAGGACGCTGCGCACCAGCGATTTGATGATGGCCTCGGACAGATCGAGCCGGCCGGCAATGGTGCGGTTGTTCATCCCCTCGCCCAGCAGACGCAGGGTTTCGAACTCGGGTTCGGACAGACGGGGCAACAGCGTCAGGCGGATTTCGTCCACGCCGAGTCGCGACAGGAACTGCCGGGGCATCAGGCAGTGGCCTTCAAGCCCCAGTTCCACAAGTTCATTGATACGGTCGACGTTGATGTCCTCGAACACCCAGGCGTCAGCGAACGCCAGGATGTGCGCGGCGTCCAGCAGTTCCCGCGACGACAGCACGACGATGATGCGTGAGCGGCGCGACAGCCGCAGGTACACCATCGGCTCGTTCTCGCGCAGCGCCGTGAACTGCTGCAACCCGATCAGGATCGCGTCCGGCGTCATCGTGCTCTGGGTGAGTTCGGCGATGTCGTGGAACACGGTCACGCGATGCCGCCCGGCGCCTTCCAGCGCCGTAACCACCGTTTCCGTTAGGGCGTCGTTGTCCAGAATCAGGCAGACGTGCATGGCGGTCACCGGGGTGTTGCTGGGCGGGTGCAGTGCTCTTTCCGTTGCGTACTCATGGTGCATGTGCATTGGGTCAGCTCTGGCTTTCCTTGGGCGTCCACGGCTGGCCCGCGGGGGGCAGCGGCGTTCTCTGGGGTCCGGCCTCTTTGTGTTAGCGATTTCGCATAAACGTTCATTCAACCTTCTGTCTCGTCCGATTAAAAACTGCAAAAAAACTTGACAGTGTCATCTTCAGTTTATAAATTCACCGCTGATACTGTAAATCAAACGATAGCTTATCATTCAACAGCGTCAACCCAAGCTGAACGGATACTGAAGCCGTCCGCGTGATAACACTTCTGTTGCCGATTCTGGCGAATGAGGCGGAATAACTGGCGCCATTTCGGGTAAACCGAACCGATTTTTCTCCAATCGGCGCAGCACCGGGGTAGTTGACCTACCCGAAAGCGGCGGCGGAAAGCCGTTGAAGGCCGCGCATCATGCACCAATGGCGGGTACGTCCTAACTGAACACCACGGAAGACGTGCGCCTTCTCCGCTCGTCCCGATGCGTGCGCGTTCGCGATCCCGATGGTTGGGGGGTCCTCTATGACGTTCGTCGAGGTGCCATGGCTTCGGGTCAAATGACGATGACACCGGAGGATGGTCGATGGCTTCAAACGGACTATGGCGCTTGTCGATATACAGATACACTACCGATTGTGGTAGCAGTCATGACACCGCAACGCATCATCCGGGAACGGCTTGATCTTCGGGCCGGCCGCAAACGATGGACGGGAGCCATGAGAATTCTGATCGGTGACGACCATCTGCTGTTCCGCGAGGGGCTGCGCAGGTTGCTTGAGCAGCTTCATTCGGATGCCGACTTCGTCGAGGCCGGCACCTTCGGAGAAGTCGTCGAGAACTGCCGGTCGGACGATCGCTTCGACGTCGTCCTCATGGATCTTCACATGCCCGGCTGGCCCGGCTTCGAAGGCATCCGCGAGGTGAGCGACCTGCAGCCGGGCACGCCGGTGGTGGTCGTGTCGGCATCGGAATCCCTGGGCGACATCCGGGGCGCCCTCGATTTCGGGGCCACGGGTTACATTCCGAAGTCGTCCAGCGTGAAGGTCATGATGGGCGCGCTCAACCTGGTGTTCTCCGGCGGCATTTATGTCCCGCCGGGTGCCATCACCTTCGGGGGGGGCGCTGCCGACGCCGGCACCCGGCGCCGGCTGCCCGACGCTGCGGGTGACCGCTCCGGCGGCTATGGCCTGACGCAGCGCCAGCGCGAGGTGCTGGACTGCCTGCGGGCCGGCAAGTCGAACAAGCAGATCGCCTACGAACTGGGGCTTTCGGAAGGCACGGTGAAGATCCACGTCACGGCGATCTTCAAATCGCTGGGGGTGAAGAACCGCACCCAGGCGGTGATCGCCGCCGCGTCCATGGCAGGCTGACCGGCCGCACCGCGGCGCCTTCCGGGCCGGCCGCGACGATTGCACCGCGATTGCGTGTTGGACAACCCGCCGTCCCGCCTTACCTTGGTGGTCGCCCGCCGGAGCCCGTCGGCTCCCGTGCGGGCGGCACGCAACCACCGGGAAGCAGGGAGAGGACCATGGCGGCGGAGACCCCCATCTGTGAGTTCGGCCGGAAGGCGGCCGACTTCAGCCTGCCCGGTACCGACGGGCGCATCCGGACACTGGCCGACGTCCGCGGTCCCCGCGGGACGTTGGTCATGTTCATCTGCAATCACTGCCCCTATGTGCAGGCGGTGATCGACCGCATCGTCCGCGACGTGACCGACCTCGCCGCCCACGGCATCGGTGCCGTGGCGATCATGTCGAACGATACCGAGCGCTATCCCGAGGACGGCTTCGAAGAGATGAAGCGCTTCGCCGAGCGGCACCGCTTCACCTTTCCCTACCTTCTGGATGAAAGCCAGGCGGTGGCGCGTGCCTACAACGCCGTGTGCACTCCGGACTTCTTCGGCTTCAACGCCGATCTGTGCCTGCAGTACCGCGGCCGTCTCGACGCGTCGCGGCGCGAAGCGGCCCCGGACGCCCCGCGCGAACTGTACCACGCCATGTGCCGGATCGCGGAAACCGGCGAGGGGCCGGCCGACCAGATTCCCTCCATGGGCTGCTCGATCAAGTGGAAGGAAGCGGGCTGACGCCGGACTCGGCCTTGACCGGCGGCGGGGGGTCTGCTATCCGGCCCGCTTGAGTTTCCGAACACGGGCGCCGGCCGGCCGTCGTCCGCCCCTCCGCACGCCGCTTGTAGGGCCATGAGCGATATTTTCCGCGAAGTCGACGAGGATTTGCGCCGCGACCGGATGGAGCGGCTCTTCAAGCGCTACGGCGGCATCGCCATCGCGGTGGTGGTGGTGCTCGTCGGCAGCGTTGCCGGCTACAACATCTGGACCGCCCGGGAGCAGTCGCAGCGCGAGGAGGCGACCGCCGCCCTGACCGCCGCCGTGGACGCCGCGGCGGCCGGCCCGGACCGCGGGATCGAGGCGCTGAGCGCCGTCGCGGCCCGCGGCGGGTCCGACGTGGCGACGCTGGCCCGCCTCAAGGAGGCGGCGCTGCTCGCCGGCAAGGGGGACCGGGCGGCGGCCGTGGCGATCTACGACCGGGTGGCCGCCGACACCGTTGCCGACACCGCGTACCGTGACCTGGCGACGCTCCTGTCGGTCATGCACCAGCTCGGCTCCGGCGACCCGGCCGCGCTCACGGCGCGCCTGCAGCCGCTCAGCGCCGACACCAGTCCCTGGCGGTTCTCGGCGCGGGAGATGGAGGCGTTGCTCGCCGCCCGCGCCGGCAACACCGAGCGGGCGCAAACCCTGTTCCAGCAACTGGCGGACGATGCGTCGGCCCCGTCGGGCGTGCGCTCGCGGGCGACCGACCTGGCCGCCCTTTACGGCAAGACCCGATGACCCGGAAGCCTTCCGTCCGCGCCGCACTGCTCTCGGCACCCCTCCTCGGCCTGTTGCTCACCGGCTGTGATACGGTGGGCGGCTGGTTCGGCAAATCCGATGCACCGCCGCTGCCGGGTGAACGCATTCCCGTGCTGGTCCGCGAATCGCGGGTCGAGGCGGACCCCGGCCTTGCGTCCATGCCCGTGGTGTTGCCGCCGGCCGTGGCCAACGACACCTGGTCGCAGGTCGGCGGCACGCCGGACCATGCACCCGGCCATCTGGCCCTGGCGGCCGCTCCGGCCGAGGCGTGGCGCGGCGACGTCGGCCGCGGTTCCGGCGGTGCCCGCATGCTGATGACGCCGCCGGTGGTGGCGGGTGGGCGGATCTACGCCATGGACGCGGAATCGAACGTGTCGGCGCTGGACGCCCAAACCGGTCGCAGCCTGTGGCAGGTCGGAACACGCCCGGAGCGGGAGCGGGGTGACGCCACCGGCGGTGGCGTTGCCGCCGCCGATGGCCGTGTCTTCGCCGCCACCGGTTTCGGGGAGGTTCTGGCGCTGAACGCCGGGGACGGCACCGTGCTGTGGCGCAGCCGGGTGTCCGGCCCGGTGCGCGGCGCGCCGTCGATGGCCGGCGGCCGTGTCTACGTGGTCACCGTGGACAACCAGTTGTCCGTCCTGTCGGCCGAGAACGGCGACGCCCTGTGGACCCATGCCGGCCTGCTGGAAACCGCGGGCCTCCTGGGCTCCTCCAGTGCCGCGGTCACCTCCAACCTGGTGGTGGCGCCGTTCTCCTCGGGTGAGCTGTTCGGCTTGCGCCCCGAGAACGGCCGCATCGCCTGGCAGGAGAACCTGGCCGCCATCCGCCGCAGCGGCGCCCTGAGCGGCCTGGCCGACATCCGCGGGCTGCCGGTCGTCGACCGCGGTCTGGTGTTCGCCATCAGCCACTCCGGCCGCATGGTCGCCGTGGACGAGCGCATCGGCGCCCGGGTGTGGGAGCAGGAGATCGGCGGCGTCGAGACGCCGTGGGTCGCCGGGGACTTCGTCTATGTGGTCAACAACGACGCCGAGGTCGTCGCCCTCGTCCGCCAGACCGGCCGGGCGAAATGGGTGGTGTCGCTGGACCGCTATGAAGACGCGCGCCGGCGCGAGGGGCGCATCACCTGGGCCGGCCCGGTGCTGGCCGGCGGCCGGCTGTGGCTGGCCGGGTCGAACCGCCAGCTGCTTGCCCTGTCGCCGGAAGACGGCTCGGTGCAGGCCCGCTACACGCTTCCCGGCGCCGCCTACTTGCCGCCGGTCGTTGCCAACAACACCCTTTATGTCCTGACGGACGGCGGCACGCTCGTCGCCTACCGGTGACGGGACTGCACGCGACCAGGACGGGGCATCGGGTTCCATGACCTTTACCGTGGCGATCGTCGGCCGCCCCAACGTGGGGAAATCGACGCTGTTCAACCGGCTTGCCGGCAAGAAGCTGGCGCTGGTCGACGACACGCCGGGCGTGACCCGCGACTGGCGCTCCGCCGACGGTCATGTGGGCGGCCTGTCCTTCACCGTGGTCGACACGGCGGGACTGGAAGAGGCGTTCGACGACAGTCTGGAGGCGCGGATGCGCCGCCAGACGGAGATGGCGCTGGACCGTGCCGACGTGGCGCTGTTCCTGATCGACGCCCGCGCCGGCATCACGCCGCTGGACCGTCACTTTGCCGCGTGGCTGCGCAAGGGCCGCACGCCGGTCATCCTGGTCGCCAACAAGGCGGAAGGGCGCGTCGGCCAGGCGGGCATGATGGAAGCCTATGAGCTGGGGCTGGGCGACCCGGTGCCCCTGTCGGCCGAGCACGGCGAGGGCATGGCCGATCTCGTCGAGGCGCTGCTGCCCTTCGTCCCCGAGGAACCGGAGACGGAAGAGCCGGAGGTTGCCGCGGCGGCTCCCGCCGACGGCGAGCCCGGTGCAACAGGTGAGGGCGAGGGTGCGGACGAGGAGCCGGAGGAAGAGGAGGACCTCTCCAAGCCGATCCAGATCGCCATCGTCGGACGCCCGAACGTGGGCAAGTCGACCCTGCTCAACAGCCTGATCGGCGAGGAGCGGGTGCTGACCGGCCCCGAGGCCGGCATGACCCGCGACGCCATCGCGGTGGACTGGATGTGGCGGGATCGCCCCTTCCGTCTGGTCGACACGGCCGGCCTGCGCCGGCGCGCCCGCGTCGAGGCCAAGGTGGAGAAGCTGGCGGTTGCCGACGCGCTGCGGGTCATCCGCATGGCCCATGTGGTCGTGATCGTCATTGACCCCACGCAGATCTTCGACAAGCAGGACCTGACGATCGCCCGCATGGTGATCCAGGAGGGCCGGGCGCTGGTCGTCGCGCTCAACAAGTGGGACGCGGTCGACAACCGCGCCATGGCCCTGAAGCAGCTTGAGGACAAGCTGGAGGCGTCCCTGGCCCAGGCCAAGGGCGTCCGCACCGTGACCATTTCCGCCCTCAAGGGACAGAAGCTGGACGTGCTGCTGGACGCGGTGCTGGAGACCTACAAGGTGTGGAACCGCCGGGTCTCGACGTCGCGAATCAACCGCTGGCTGGAAGGGGTGGTGGAGCACCATCCGCCCCCCCTGGTCGAGGGGCGGCGCGTCAAGATCCGCTACATGACGCAGGTGAAGGCGCGCCCGCCGACCTTCGCCCTGTTCGTCAACAAGCCCCTGGACCTGCCGGACAGCTACCAGCGCTACCTCATCGCCGGCCTGCGCGAAACCTTCGACATGCCGGGTGTGCCGATCCGCCTGGTCCTGCGGCGCGGCAAGAATCCTTACGCCGAGGGATAGGGCACCGCCCTTCGGGGCGGCAGCGCACCATGGTTTGAAAGACGAAAGGCCGCCCCGAAGGGCGGCCTTTCATATTCGGCACGTCGCGGACCGGAATCCTTACTTGATCTTGGATTCCTTGAACTCCACATGCTTGCGCGCCACCGGGTCGTACTTGTTGAACGACAGCTTCTCGGTGGTCTTCTTCGGGTTCTTCTTCTTCACATAGAAGAAACCGGTATCGGCCGTGCTCACCAGCTTGATGAGGACGGTGTTCTGCTTGGCCATGATCGAAATCCCGACAAAATCCGTATCCCGCCGGCCCGGCGGGGCGGCGACGTAGGCGCGGAAGATACCGCCCCCACGCGCCATGTCAAGCCCCGGCAAGGGTTTTCAGCGCTCCGCCACGGTGGTCGAGGCGATGGCGAGGGCGCGGGTGTACAGCCCCGGCTCCGACAGCAGGCGGCGGGCCACCTGGACGTCCAGATCCGGGGCGTGGTCCTTCCACGGGCAGGCGGCGCGCAGGTGGTTCAGCGCGGTCTCGTCGTCGGCCGCCGCCGCCCGCCAGGACGACACCTCCGCCGGCAGGCGGGCGCGTCCCTCGCGCAAATCCTCCAGCAGCCGTTCGGCGTCGAGCGGATCGCGGCTGGTGCAGATCACGGGCTGCACGCCCTGGCGGTGCAGGGTGTAGCCGGCGGGGGTGTAGATGCGGCTCCACGTCAGAAACAGTTCGCCGTCGTTGGGCAGGCGGGTGACGGTCTGGACGCTGCCCTTGCCGAAGGAGGAGGCGCCGACCACGACGGCACGGCCGCTGTCCTGGAGTGCCGCGGCCACCACCTCGGCGGCGGAGGCGGAGCGGCCGTCCACCAGCACCACCAGCGGCAGCCCGCCGGCCACATCGTCGGACGCCGCGTCGAACCGCTGCCGGCTGTCGGGGTGGCGCCCTTCGGTGGAGATGATCCGGCCGTGGGGGATGAACAGGTCGGCCACCGACACCGCCTGGTCCAGCAGACCCCCGGGATTGCCCCGCAGGTCCAGGATCAGGCCGCGCGCCGCGGGCCCCATGGTCCGCACCGCCTCGGCAACCGCTTCGCGCAGGCGCGCCGCTGTGGCGGCGTTGAAGCGCTCCACGGTGATGACGGCGACACCGCCCGCCTCGACCGCATGGGTGACGGTGTTGGGCACGACGCGCTCGCGCCGGATCGATACGCGGCGGAACGAATAATCGTCATCCCGGCGCAGCGTGAGGTGCACCAGCGTGCCCGTCGGGCCGCGCAGGCGATCGCGCAATGCGGTCTCGTCCAGGTCGGCGACCGGCTTGTCGTCGATGGCGACGACGATGTCGCCGTCGCGCACCCCGTGGCGCGCGGCCGGTCCGTCGGGCACGACGGTGCGCACGGCGTGGCGGCCGCCCATGCTGTCCAGCACCACGCCGATCCCGCCGTAGCCGTCGCGCTGCGCCCGCTCGCTGGTGGCGCGCGCCGCACCGGCATAGCGCGAGTAGCCGTCGAGGTCGGCGGTCACGGCGTCGAACACCGCCTGGTAGATCCGCTCGGGCGAGGCGTCGCGCAGGGTGGCGGAACGGGCCCGCAGCCGTTCGACCGCGGTCGCGGTCAGGGTTGCCCAGCCGCCCGCCGACGAGGGCAGGGGGGAGGCGTACACGGCCTCCGGCCGGCCGGAGGTGTACACGCGTACGGCTGCCTCGTCCCGCTGTACGTCCACGTCCGGATCAATGGTCCTGAGCGCCTTCAGCCCGTCGAAGCCCAGACGGTGCATATCCACCGGCTGGATGTACGCCTCGGCGATGCGGTGATAGCCGACGGCGAAGACATGCTCGCTGATGTAGGGAAGGGTCGATCCGCGGCGCTCCGCCGCGGCGGCCGGGGTGACGGCCGACAGGGTGGCGGCGATGGCTGCCAGGGCGGCGCAGGAAACCGCGCCGGAGCGATGCGGACGCGAGCAGCGGGGAAGCCCAGTGACCATGGCGTGCCGAACGAACTCCCTTCCTGACGAGGGGCGGGGCGTACGTTGCGGCGGCGTTGCCGCGGCCGTGGTGCCGACCCGTCATCGAACGGGCGAGTGATAGCACTTTCGAACGGGCGGATGGTGGGACATTCGTGACATCCGAATGCCTTGTGATCTATTTCCCACGAGATGTTGCGCGCTTGCCATGCTTCTTCCGGCGTTGGTCCGTCCCGCTTCCCATGGCGGCGGTGCGCGGGGTGTGGCCGGACTGCCACGGCAGATCGGCGCCATCGGGGTTGGTCAGCCGGAACAGGGTGCTGCCGGTCAGCGGGTCGGCCTCCTTCACCTCGATCTTGACGGGGGCGCCCAGCCGGAAGATGCGGCCCCACTGCCGGCCGACCAGCGCGTGGCCGCGCTCGTCGTGGTCATAACGGTCGTCGGGCAGGGTGGAGGCGGGGACCAGCCCGTCGGCCCCGCTCTCATCCAGGCGGACGAACAGGCCGAAGCGGGTGACGCCGGTGATGCGTCCGCTGAAGGTGGCGCCCACATGGTCCGCCAGGTGCGCGGCGGTGTAGCGGTCGAGGGCGTCGCGCTCAGCGGTGCCAGCACGCCGTTCGGTCATCGAGACGTGATCGGCCGCATCGCCCAATGCGGCCATGGTGGCGTCGTCCAGCCCGCCGACGCCCAGCCCGTGGGCGCGGATCAGGGCGCGGTGCACCAGCAGGTCGGCGTACCGGCGGATCGGCGAGGTGAAATGGGCATAGCGGCCGAGCGACAGCCCGAAATGGCCGATGTTCTCCGGGCTGTAGACCGCCTGCGCCTGCGCCCGCAGGATGATCTCGCTGATTAGGGGCGATTCAGGCGTGCCGTCGGCCCGGCGGAGCAGGCGGGTGAAATGCTCGGGCCGCAGCGAATCGCCGCGGGCCAGCGTGTAGCCGATCCCGTCCAGGAATTCGCGCAGCCCTTCCAGCCGGTCCGGGGCGGGCCGGTCGTGGACACGGTAGACGCAGGGCGCCCCGGCCGCTTCCAGGCTTTCGGCGGCGGCGACGTTGGCGCTGATCATGAACTCCTCGATCAGCCGGTGGCTGTCGAACCGCTCGCGCACGGTGATCGCCGCGATCCGGCCGTCCTCACCCAGACGCACCCGCCGTTCCGGCAGATCGAGGTCGAGCGTGCCGCGGCGCCGGCGCGCCTCCCACAGGCACGTGAAGGCGCCGTACAGCGGGGCCAGCACCGGCTCCAGCAAAGGCCCGGTCACCTCGTCCGGCCGGCCGTCGCGCGCCTCCTGCACCTGCTCGTAGGTGAGGCGGGCGGCGGAGCGCATGAGGGCGCGCTCGAAGCGATGGCGGCGCAGCGTGCCGTCGGCGCCGATCCACAGATGGGCGGCCAGGCAGCCCCGCTCTTCGCCGGGGCGCAGGGAACAGAGGTCGTTCGACAGCGCCTCCGGCAGCATGGGAACCACACGGTCGGGGAAATAGGCGGAGTTGCCGCGCTCGAAGGCCGCCCGGTCCAGCGCCGAACCGGGGCGGACGTAATAGGCCACGTCGGCGATGGCCACCACCAGATGCCAGCCGCCGGGGTTGGCGGGATCGCCGTCCGGTTCGGCCCACACGGCGTCGTCGAAGTCGCGGGCGTCGGCGCCGTCGATGGTGACCAGAGGCACCCCGCGCAGGTCGGTGCGGCCGCGCAGCGGGGGAACGGCGGCGTGCGCCGCCTCAGCCTCCGCGGCGCGGGGAAAGGTGGTGGGCAGTCCGTGGGTGTGGATGGCGATCAGGGAGAAAGCCCGCGGCTGCGCGGACGGGCCGATCCGCTCCGCCACGCGGCCCCGCGCCAGGCCGAGCCGGGTGGCCGGCAGCACGTCGGCCAACACCAGGTCGCCATCCTCCGCCCCGCCGGCGTCGACGGGCAGCACCGCCAGTTCCGCCGCGTTGCGCCGGTCGGCCGGGACGATCCGCCCCCCTTCCGGTCCCATCCGGAAGACTCCGACGATCCGCCCGGTCGTCCCCTCGATGCGGCGGATGGTGCGCGCCTCGTACAGGCCGGGCGTGATGCGCGACAGGCGCGCCAGCACGCGGTCGCCGGCGGTCAGGGCGGGGTGGCCCTTCTTCTCGGGCATCATGAAAATTCGCGGCGGCGCGCCGTCACCGGCCCACGTCAGCGGGCGGGCCAGCACCTCGCCGTCGGCGTCGACGCCGGTCACCTCCAGCACCGCCACTTCCGGCAGCGCCTGCGGCGGCGCCACGCGCTTGCCGCGTCCGCGCTCCACCGCTCCGCCGGCCTCCAGGTCGCGAATCAGCTCCTTGAGCCGTTCGCGGTCGGCGGAGCCGGACAGGCGGAAGGCACGGGCAACCTCGCGTTTGCCGACGGGAACCGGGCTGTTGCGGATGAAGGCGAGGACGTCTTCACGGGACGGAAAGGCGGCGGGAGCGGGCTTGGCTTTGGGCATGGGACATCGTGTGGCAGTATGGGCGCGCGTGCAACGGGTTGCGCGCGGACCGGCGGTCGCGGTCGGCAGGGGTGCGGGCGCCCCCCGGGGAGAAGGGATGTTCGAGTTTCATTCGATGTTCGATGAGGTGGCGGCCCTGCTGGTCCTGGCCTGCGTCATCGGCCTGATCGGCATGTTTCTGCGCCAGCCGCTGATCGTCAGCTTCCTGGCCGTCGGCATCGTCGCCGGACCCGATGTGCTGGGCATGGTCCAGTCGCTCGACCATGTGGAGCTGTTGGCCGAGATCGGCATCGCCGTGCTGCTCTTTCTCGTCGGGCTCAAGCTGGACATCCAGCTCGTCACCAGTCTGGGCGCCGTCGCCGTGGCGACCGGGGTGGGGCAGGTGCTGTTCACGTCCGCCTTCGGCTTCGCGTTGTGTCTCATGCTCGGCCTCGACCCGGTGGCCAGCCTGTATGTGGCCGTGGCCCTGACGTTCTCCAGCACGATCATCGTGGTCAAGCTGTTGTCGGACAAGCGCGAGATCGATTCCCTGCACGGGCGCATCGCGCTGGGCTTCCTGATCGTCCAGGACATTGCCGTGGTCGTCGCCATGGTGGCGCTGTCCGCCGTCGGCATCGGCGCGGAGAGCGGCGACGGCAGTTGGGGGGTAGCCGGCGTGCTGGCCGGCGGCGTGGTCATGCTGGCGGGCGTCGGGCTGTTCATCCGCTACGTCGCCGAACCGCTGCTGCGCCGGCTGGCCCGCGTTCCGGAACTGCTGGTCACTTTCGCCATCGGCTGGGCGGTCGCCCTGGCGGCGCTGGGCGACTGGATGGGCTTCGGCAAGGAACTGGGCGGCCTGCTGGCCGGTGTCTCGCTTGCCTCCTCCTCTTACCGCGAGGCGGTGGCCTCGCGCCTGACCAGCCTGCGCGACTTCCTGCTGCTGTTCTTCTTTATCGGACTGGGCGTGCGCCTGGACCTGGAGCATCTCGGTGCCCAGGTGCCGTCGGCGATGATCCTCTCGGCCTTCGTGCTGATCGGCAACCCGCTGATCGTCCTGGCGATCATGGGCTACATGGGCTACCGCAAGCGCACCGGCTTCCTGGCCGGCCTGACCGTGGCGCAGATCAGCGAATTCTCGCTGATCTTCATCGCCATGGGCGTGGCGCTCGGGCACGTCGGCGGCGAGGCGGTGGGGCTGGTGACCCTGGTGGGCATGGTGACCATCACGCTGTCCACATACATGATCGTCTACTCCCACGAGCTGTACGCCATGGTCGAACGCTTCCTGTCCCCGTTCGAGCGGACCAACCCGCACCGGGAGGAGGAAGCGGAGGAGGGGGTGCTGGGCGACCGGTACGAGGTGGTGCTGTTCGGTCTCGGCCGCTATGGCCGGGAGATCGCCAAGGGCCTGCTTGCCCGCGGCGTGACGGTGCTGGGCATCGACTTCGACCCGGAAGCGCTGCGGCGGTGGAAGCTGCGCGGTCAGCCGGGGCTCTACGGCGACGCCGGCGACCCCGACTTCCTCGCCGCCCTGCCTCTGACCCACGCGTCATGGGTGGTGGTGGCAATCCCCCCGGCGCCGGGCGTGCTGTCCAACGCCGACCCGCGGGTCGCCCTGGTGCACGGGCTGCGCGACGCGGGCTTCCGCGGGCGGATCGCGCTGACCTGCCACGACGCCCGCGACCGCAAGCAGGTGCTGCGCCACGGCGCCGACCTGGCGCTGGCGCCGTTCATGGACGCCGCGGCGCGCGCCGTGGAGATGATCGTGGACGACGCGGGGACACGGGACGGCCCGCGCGAGGCGGTGGCCCGGACGGGGTGATCGCATCGAGGGACCGGGGGAACGTGGTCGCGTCGCCCCGCTCATCGCCCCCATACGCGACGGGGGAGGCACAACGTCCTCCCCCGCGGCAGGATCAGGTTCCCACCTTCCGCTTGGGCGTGGCCGGCTCGTCACCGGCGTCGGCCGTCTTTTCAGACTTTTTGGCTTTCGGCTTGGCCGCTTTCGGTTTTGTCGCCTTCGGCTTCGCAGCCGTCTCGGCCGGGGCGTCGTCTTCGGCGGCCGCGGGGGCGGCCTTGCCCTTCTTGGCGGCGTCCTTGGCAGCCTTGGCCTCCAGCAACTCCAGCCCCTGTTCCAGCGTCACCGATTCGGGATCGGTCCCCTTGGGGATGGAGGCGTAGAGGGAGCCGTGCTTGACATAGGGGCCGAAGCGGCCGGCCCCGACGCTGACCGGCTTGCCCGTCTTCGGGTGGTCGCCCAGCACCCGGCCGGGCGTGGCGGCGGCCTTCTTCGCGGCCTCGCCCAGCAGCACCACGGCGCGGTTCAGGCCGATGGTCAGCACGTCGTCATCGGGCGGCAGCGACTTGTAGACGGTGCCGTGCTTCAGGTAGGGGCCGAAGCGGCCGATGCCCGCCTGGATCTCCTGGCCGGTTTCGGGATGCGGCCCGACGGCGCGCGGCAGCGCCAGCAGGCGCAGCGCGGTGTCCAGGTCGACCTCGGCCGGTGCCAGGGACTTGGGCAGCGACACCCGCTTGGGCTTGGGCGTGTCGTCCTTGGCCTTCTTGCCCTTCTTCGGCTTTTCCCCGGCGGCGGGGGCCGGCGGCGGCGCCTCCTCGGAGCCGCGGGGCGGGCCGAGCTGGACATAGGCACCGTAGGGGCCGCGCCGCACGCTGACGGGCAGGCCGGTCTCCGGATCATCCCCCAGGTCGCGGGGGCCGTCCAACGCCTCCGGCGCGTCCTCACCGGCCACAGCGAGCGGCCGGGTGTACCGGCATTCCGGATAGTTGGAGCAGCCGATGAAGGCACCCATCTTGCCCAGCTTCAGACCCAGCCGCCCCTGCTGGCACTTGGGGCAGACGCGGGCCCGGGCGGCGTCCTCGGCGGTTTCTCCGGGGAAGAAGTGGGCGCCCAGTTCCTCGTCCAGGGTGGTCAGCACCTGGGTGATGGTCAGGTCCTTGGTTCCCGTCACCGCCTGGATGAAGGCCTGCCAGAACTCGCGCAGCACCGTCTTCCAGTCGATGGCGCCGCCGGAGATGTCGTCGAGCTGGTTTTCCAGATCGGCGGTGAAATTGTACTCGACGTACCGGTTGAAGAAATTCTTCAGGAAGGCGGTGACCAGACGGCCGCGGTCTTCCGGTACGAAGCGGCGCTTGTCGAGACGGACGTAGTCGCGCTCCTGCAGAACCTGCAGGATGGAGGCGTAGGTGGAGGGGCGGCCGATTCCCAGCTCCTCCAGTTTCTTCACCAGGCTCGCCTCGGTGTAGCGGGGCGGCGGCTGGGTGAAATGCTGGGTCGGGGTGACCTCCCGCTGCTCCACGCCGTCGCCCTCGGCCATGGCCGGCAGGCGGCGGTCCTGGTCGTCGGCGGGGCCGGCGGCGTCCTCGTCCTGCTCCTGGTAGACGCGCATGTAGCCGTCGAAGACGACGATGGAGCCGGTGGCGCGCAGCACCACGTCGCGCGACGGCGACGCCAGGTCGACCGCCACCTGGTCGAGCACCGCGCTCTCCATCTGGCTGGCGACGGTGCGCTTCCAGACCAGTTCGTAGAGGCGCAGCTCGTCGCTCTCCAGATAGGCGGCGACGCTCTCCGGCTTGCGGTACAGGTCGGTGGGGCGGATCGCCTCGTGCGCCTCCTGGGCGTTCTTGGCGGCGGTCTTGTAGATGCGCGGCGCCTCCGGCACGTAGCGGTCGCCCCACAGGGAGCCGATCAGCCCGCGCGACGCGGTGATCGCCTCCTGCGACAACGAGACGCCATCCGTTCGCATGTAGGTGATGAGACCGACCGTCTCGCCGCCGATGTCGACGCCCTCGTAGAGCCGCTGGGCGACCCGCATGGTGCGGGTGGCGCCGAATCCGAGCTTGCGCGACGCCTCCTGCTGCAGGGTGGAGGTGGTGAAGGGCGGGTAGGGGTTGCGCCGCACCTGCCGGCGTTCCACCGACGCGACCGTGAAGGGCTGCGTGCGGATGCGGGCGACCGCGGCCTCCGCCGTTTCCCGGTCGGGAATCCCCAGCCGGTCCAGGCGCTTGCCGTCAAGCTGCGTGAGGTGGGCGGAGAACGTGGCGCCGGCCGCGGTAGCGAACAGCGCCTCGATCGACCAGTACTCCCGCGGGCGGAAAACCTCGATCTCCGCCTCGCGTTCGCACACCAGGCGCAGCGCCACCGACTGCACCCGGCCGGCCGAGCGCGAGCCCGGCAGCTTGCGCCACAGCACCGGCGACAGGGTGAAGCCCACCAGATAGTCCAGCGCGCGCCGCGCCAGGTAGGCGTCCACCAGCTCCCGGCTGACCGCGCGGGGGCTCTCGATGGCCGCCTGCACCGCACTTTTGGTGATCTCGTTGAAGGTGATTCGCTGGACGTCGACCTTGTCCAGCAGCTTCTTGTCCCGCAGCACCTCGGTCAGGTGCCAGGCGATGGCCTCTCCCTCGCGATCCGGGTCGGTGGCGAGATAGACGCGCTTGGCGCCGCGCACGGCCTTGGCGATCTCGTCGATGTGGCGGCGGGAGCGCTCCCCCAGCTCCCATTCCATCGCGAAGTCCTCGTCCGGCCGCACCGAGCCGTCGCGCGCCGGAAGGTCGCGCACGTGCCCGAAGCTGGCCACGACCGTATAGTCGGACCCCAGGTATTTGTTGATGGTCTTCGCCTTGGCCGGCGATTCCACGATAACGACGTTGCTGCCCGGCAAGTGACCCTCGCCCTTCGTCTGCGGCCGAACCCCGGAAAATCCCGGCTCAGATCAGGTTGATCTGGTTGCCCGGTTGGCGCTGCACGCGGCCAGCCAGCTCCAGCTCCAGCACGACGGTCAACACCACGGGTGGTGACAATTGGCACCCGCGGACCAGTTCGTCAATGCCGACGGCGGACGGGGAGAGGTTTTCGAGCACCACGCGGCGGGCCCGATCCAGTTCCGATTCGTCGGGAACGGCGGGTACCGGGATATCGAACAGGTCGCGCCGGCGCTCCTCCAGGGCCGGCGGCCGCAGGCTTGCGAGGGTGCGCAGGACGTCGTCGGCCGACTCCACCAGCGTGGCGCCCTGGCGGATCAGGTTGTTCGTCCCCCGGCAGCGCGGGTCGCGCGGCGATCCCGGCACCGCGAACACCTCGCGCCCCTGTTCCAGGGCCATGCGCGCCGTGATCAGGGAGCCGGACCGGGGCGCCGCCTCCACCACCAGCACACCCAGTGACAGGCCGGAGATCAGCCGGTTGCGCCGCGGGAAGTGGCGGGCCTGCGGCGTCGTGCCGATGGCGCTTTCCGCCACCACCGCGCCGCGCTCCGCGATGGCGTCCTGGAGCGCCCGGTTCTCCTCGGGGTAGACCACGTCGATGCCGCCGGCAACCACGGCAACGGTGCCGCTGTCCAGGGCGCCGCGATGGGCGGCCGTATCGATGCCGCGGGCAAGGCCGGACACCACCACCAGCCCCGCCCGACCGAGGTCGCGGGCCAGGGACTCGGCGAAGGTCCGACCGTTGAGCGACGCGTTGCGCGCACCCACCATGGCGACGCAGCGCCGCCGCAACAGATGGGTGTGCCCCATCACCGAGATGACGGGCGGGGCGTCGTCCACCGCCGCCAGCGGTTCCGGATAATCCGGCTCGCACGCGCACAGCAGGCGGGCGCCGACGCCGGCATTGGCTGCCAGCTCACGCTCCGCCTCCGCCCGCGACGCGATGTGCAGCGGCTTGGCCCGGCCGCCGCGCCGCGCCAGATCGGGCAGGACCCGCAGCGCAGCCGCGGCGGTGCCGTATTGCTCCAGCAACCGGTGGAAGGTGATGGGGCCGACGTTCTCGGTCCGGATCAGGCGGAGCCAATCCAGGCGTTCGGCGTCGGACAGGGGGCGGCGCGGTTGTGCCATGCCCCCACTATCCACAACCTTGCTGGCCGCGTCCAGCGCGGATTGCGCGCATATGTATGCCGGCCCCGCCTTCTATGGTCGGGCGGGCGCGGTGCCCCGGCGGGTTGCAATCACCTCGGCCAGGATGGAGACGGCGATCTCCGCCCCGGTGACGGCGCCGATGCGCAGGCCGACCGGGGCGTGCAGGCGGGCCAGCGCTTCGTCATTCACTCCATCGGTGCGCAGCCGTTCGCACCGCAGGGTGTGGGTGCGCCGGCTGCCCAGGGCGCCGACGTAAAAGGCGGCGGAGGGCAGGGCGGTCTTCAGCGCCGGGTCATCCAGCTTGGGATCATGGGTCAGCGTCACCACGGCCGTGCGCGAATCGGGAGCGAGGGCCGCCAGCGCATCGTCGGGCCAATCGTGCACCAGCGCCACGCCGGGAAAGCGCTCCGGCGTGGCGAAGGCGGAGCGCGGGTCCACCACGGTGACCGCGAAACCCGCCAGCCCCGCCATGGGGACCAGGCTTTGCGCGATGTGCACCGCGCCCACGACGATCAGGCGCAACGGCGGGGCGAAGACGTTGACGAACAGGCGCACGTCCTCGTCCTCGTCGCCGATCAGGCCGCTGCGGTCCTCCGCCAGCATGGTCCGCACCGCCGCCAGCCGCTCCGCATCGGGGGCGAAGGCGCCGTGCACCGCGTCTGGGAACACCAGGGTCTGCTGGCCGGTGCCCATGTCGGTGACCATGGCCACCGGGGTGCGGGCGGCGCGGGCCGCCAGCAGGCGGTCGAGCAGGGGGCGCTTCATTCCACGGCCTCCACATAGACCTGCACGGTGCCGCCACAGGCGAGCCCCACCTCCCACGCCCGTTCATTGCTGACACCGAAGGTGAGCAGGCGCGGCTCCCCGTCCTCCATGACCGCGCGGGCCTCGTGGACGACGGTTCCCTCGATGCAGCCGCCGGAGACGGACCCCACCATGGCGCCGGTGTCGTCCACCGCCAGTTGGCTGCCCGCCGGTCGCGGCGAGGATCCCCAGGTGGCCACCACGGTGGCCAGCGCCACCTTGCGGCCGGCGGCGTGCCAATCCGCCGCCGTGCTCAGGACGTCCGGGTCCATGCCGGGGCCGCTCTCAACCATGGGCGTATCTCCTCTCGCTGCTCCGTGCCGGAAAACAGGTGTGCCGGGCCGAATGGATTGTGGCACGATCCGATGCGTCGGCAACCGTCCGTCGCCCAAGCGCCGCCGGCGGTCACGGGCGGGCCCGCACCGGTCGCGGCTGCCGCTGCCGAAGCGCCAGCAGCCGGCGCCGGGCGGGCACCTCGATCCCGTGATAGACCAGCGCCGAAACCCCCAGCGACACCGCCAGCGCCAGCGGCAGGGCGACGGCCGACGGCAGGGCCGCGGTGATCGGCGCCAGGGCGTGCAGCACCGGCTGATGGACGATGTAGAGGGCGAAACTCCATTCGCCCAGGCGCACCGGAACCGGGTGGGTGCGGGCGCCGGCCCGGTCGGCGATGGCCAGGGCGACGATCAGGGCCAGGAAGGGCAGCAGCAGCACCCGCTGCCCCGTCGTGCCGTACACCCGCAGCGTCAGCACCGCCACGATCGCCGCCCCGACGATCAGAGCCGCCCGGCGCCACACCACCGCATCGACGGCGGGCCGCCACCGCAGGACCAGCAGGCAGCCGGCGATTCCGGCCACGAACTCCGCCAGGCGGGCCGGCGGGAACACATGGGACAAGGCGAACAGGCGGTCGCCGGGCGGGCTGAAGGGGGCGTAGCGGTGCAGGAGGTCGAGCCCGGCACCCAGCGCGGCCGCCCCGGCCACCACCGCCACCAGCCCGGCCGGACCGAGGCGCCCCATCGCCCCGATCAGCACGGGGAACAGCAGATAGAAGAACGCCTCCACCGACAGGGTCCAGTTCACCCCGTTCCACGACATGGCCGCGGGTTCGTGCCACGCCTGCACCATGACGAGGTTGAGCAGCAGGTCGCCCAGCGCCCCGCTTCCCGCCCGCACGTCGTACAGGCCGGGCACCCCCGCCAGCGCCGCGACGAACAGCAGCGCCAGACCGGCCAGGTAGACCGGATAGATGCGGGCCACCCGGTGCCACCAGAAGGCCGCCCGGTCCACCGGCGCGCCGTCACCGTGGTAATTCCAGGCGAGAATGAAGCCCGACAGCAGGAAAAAGCCGCTGACCCCGAAATGCCCCTGGTTCAGCACGTTGATCAGCGCCGACTCGCCCGCCGGGAAGCGGTGCGCCTCGATCCAGCGATAGTGGAACAGGAACACGCCCAGCGCCAGGAAAAATCGCAGTGCGGTCAGGCTGTCCAGACGCTGGCGGCGGTCCATGGCGGCGGGCGGTGGTTTCGGTACCCGCCCTTCGTACAGGATAGGATCCCGGCGCGACAAGGCGGCAGCACGGCGTGCCTTCGCCGGCCCTACACGAACACCGCGAGCAGGACCAGGGTGAAGGCGATGACCAGCGGTATCCAGGCGCGGGGCGGCATCGGGGGGCTCCGGGAGGGCGGGGGGCGGTGAAGTCTGGCGCGCCGCTGCGGCGCAGGGTACAGTCGTTGGCAACAACACCTGCTGGCAACACGAACAACAGGTTCCGAAGGGAGGATAAGCGATGAAGCGTTTCCTTGCAGCGGTCGCGGTGTGTCTGGCGGCCACCGTCCCGGCCCGCGCCGATGAGTTCGTCACGGTGCTGACCGGCGGCACCAGCGGCGTCTACTACCCGCTGGGTGTGGCGCTGACGACGGTCTACGGCAAGGCGATTCCCGGCGCCAAGGTCACCGTGCAGACGACCAAGGCGTCGGTGGAGAACCTCAACCTCCTCCAGGCCGGGCGCGGCGAGATCGCCTTCACGCTCGGCGATTCGCTGGGTGATGCGTGGAAGGGGAACGAGGAGGCCGGATTCAAGCAGAAGCTGGACAAGCTGCGCACCATCGGCGCCATCTACCCCAACTACATCCAGGTCGTCGCCTCGCGGGAGAGCGGCATCACCTCCCTGGCCGACCTGAAGGGCAAGCGGGTGTCGGTCGGCGCGCCCAAGTCGGGGACGGAGCTGAACGCGCGCGCCGTGTTCGGCGCGGCCGGGCTGACCTACGCCGATTTTGCGAAGGTGGAGTACCTGCCGTTTGCCGAATCGGTCGATCTGATGAAGAACCGCCAGCTCGACGCCACGCTGATCTCCGCCGGCCTCGGCGTCGCCGCGGTGAAGGACCTGTCCAACGCCATCGCGATCTCCATCGTGGCGATCCCGCCCGACGTGGTGGAGAAGGTCGGCGACGCCGCCTACGTGGCGGAGGCGATTCCCGCCGGCACCTACCAGGGACAGAGCGAGGCGGTGCCGACCGCCGCCGTGCGCAACTTCCTGGTCACCCACTCCGGCGTGTCCGACGACACCGCCTATGCCATGACCAAGGGCCTGTTCGAGAACCTGGACCAGATGATCGCCGCCCACGCCGCCGCCCGGGCGATCACGCTGGACGCCGGCGCCGCCGCCAGCCCGGTCCCCCTGCATCCCGGTGCCGAGCGGTTCTTCAAGGAGAAGGGCATCCTCTGACCGGCCGTCCCTGACGGCCCCCGGCCCCTCGCCGTCCGCACCTCCGGGTCTCCGGGGGGCAGGCGTCGGGGGGCGCCCGCCTGCCCGACGAACGCCCAGCGGACGGCCCCTTTCCGATGACCCACACCCCCGTCCCGACCGGCCCCGGCGCCGGTCCCGTCCCCGGCGTTGCCCACGGCGCCGTCCGCGACCGCGAGGCCGCCGGAACCCTTGCGGATTATCGGGGGGTGGACGGCACGATCCTGTTCGCCGTGGCCATCGCCTTTTCGGTCTTCCAGATCTGGACCGCCGCCTTCAACCCGCTGTCCAGCCTGGTGGTACGGTCGATCCACGTGGGGTTCCTGCTGTTCCTCACCTACACCCTGTTCGGCTTCGTGGCCGGGGAGCGGCGGCGGGTGCCGTGGCACGGCTGGCTGTTGGGCGGGCTCGGCTTCGCCATCGGGCTCTACCACTGGTATTTCGAGGCCGACCTGATCCTGCGGGCGGGCGATCCCACTGACCTCGACCTGCTGGTGGGCGCGGTCGGCATCCTGCTGGTGTTCGAGGCGGCACGGCGGCTAATGGGGTGGGCCCTGCCGATCCTGTGCGGAATCTTCATCCCCTATGCCTATTTCGGCCGCTCGCTGCCGTCGTGGCTGGCGCACCGCGGCTATGGCGCCGATCAGATCATCGATACCCTGTTCTTCTCCACCGAAGGCATCTTCGGCACGCCGATCTTCGTGTCGGCCACCTTCATCTTCCTGTTCATCCTGTTCGGCGCCTTCCTGGAGCGCGCCGGCATGATCCGCCTGTTCAACGACGTTGCCCTGGGACTCGTTGGCCGCGCCAAGGGCGGGCCGGCCAAGGTGGCGGTGATCTCCTCCGGCTTCATGGGGACGATCAACGGGTCGGGGGTGGCCAACGTGCTGACCACCGGGCAGTTCACCATCCCCCTGATGACCCGCTTCGGCTACCGCCCGGCCTTCGCCGGCGCGGTGGAGGCGACGGCCAGCATGGGCGGCCAGCTCATGCCGCCGGTCATGGGGGCGGCCGCCTTCATCATGGCCGAGACCATCGGGGTGCCGTTCAGTGATATCGCCGTGGCCGCGGCGATCCCGGCCATCCTGTACTTCGGCAGCGCGTTCTGGATGGTCCACCTGGAGGCGGGGCGCAAGAACCTGGTCGGCCTGCCGGCGGAGGAGTGCCCCAGCGCGCTGCGCGCGGTGATCGAGGGCTGGTATCTGCTGCTGCCGCTGGCTGCTCTGGTCTATCTGCTCTTTTCCGGCTTCACGCCCCTGTTCGCCGGGGTGATCGGCCTGGCCACGACGGCGGCGCTGATCCTGGGAACGCGCATCGCCGCGTCCACCGCGTCCTACGCGCTGCGGGTGGTGTTCTGGGTGGCCGTGGGGTTGGGCGCCTCCGGCCTGTGGCGGCTGGGCTTCCGGACCGAGGAGATGGCGTTCCTGGTGGTGGCCGGGCTGGTCGTTCCGTGCCTGGCCGTCCGGGGCGGGCGGGAGACGGTGGCGCTGCTGGTCCGCTCCCTGGCCGACGGGGCGCGCAATGCCCTGGGCGTGGGCATCGCCTGCGCCCTGGTGGGGGTGCTGATCGGTATCCTGTCGCTGACCGGTCTGGCCTCGGGCATCGCCGCGCTGATCGTCCAGCTTTCCGGCGGCAGCCTGCTGCTGGCGCTGTTGCTGACCATGGTGGCGTGCATCGCGCTGGGCACCGGTCTGCCGACCACCGCCAACTACATCGTGACATCGGCCATCGCGGCGCCGGCGCTGCTGCAGATGGGCGTGCCGCTGATCGTCAGCCACATGTTCGTCTTCTATTTCGGCATCATGGCCGACCTGACGCCGCCGGTGGCGCTGGCCGCGCTGGCCGCGTCGTCCGTGGCGCGCGGCGCACGGCATCTGGAGATCGGCTTCATTGCCACCCGCGTGGCCATGGCCGGCTACGTGGTGCCGTTCATGGCGGTGTACGACCCGGCGCTGATGCTGCAATCACCGGACGTCCTCAACACCGTCTACATGATCGTGAAGGCGTGCTTGGGCATCATGCTGTGGGGGGCCGCGGCGATCGGATTCTTCTGGACGCCGCTGGGTTGGATCGCCCGGATCTTTGCGGCGGGGTCGGCATTCCTCTTCGTCCTGGCCCTGCCGATCACGGACGAACTGGCCTTCGCCGGCGCCGCCCTGTTCATCGGCTGGCAGCGCTGGCGGCTGGTGCGCCTGCGCGGCGGGACGGGCGGACGCTCCCACGGGGCGGCATGAGCGGCGGCCTGTGCATCGCGCTACTCGGCGGGATGGTGCTGGCCGCCGTGCCGGGTGAGCGCTTCACGCTCGCCTGGACCCATTCCATCGAGCGAACGGAATGGCGCGAGGTGTGGCGGATCGTCGACGGGCGGCTGGTCATCGAGTCGGCGCGGGTCAAGGGAACGGGGGCCGGGATGGAGCCGGGGGAGGGCGCCCGCCTGGTGGACGGCTGGTGGGAGTGGACGCCGGCCCTGCCGCCGCTGGAGCGCATCGTGCTGGCGGCATCGGAGCATACCGCTGACCACCGGTTGTGCGCGGACGGCGATTGCCGGCCGCTGCGGGGCCGCACCGGGCCGGGCCACGGCGACGATCCGCTGGTGCTGGAGCCCTGCCCGTAGGGGGCACTCCGTTCGGAGGTTTCGGCTTGGCTTGGGGTGCTTCGATACGCATACTGCCGTCCCCGCCGACAGATCCGCCCGAACGATGCACCACCCCGACGACCGGCGCCCCGGCGCCCGAGCCTTCGCGCCCCGCGCCCTTGCGGGGATCGCCGCCCTGCTGTTGCTGGCCCTGCTGCCGTTGCCGGCCCTGGCGGCAACCGCCGTGCAGACCGGGGACCACGCGTTGCCGCACCTCAACGGCGCGGACCTCAGCGTCTTCTGGGTGATTCCGTTTGCCGGAATCCTCCTGTCCATCGCCATCATGCCGCTGGTGGCGCCGAACCTGTGGCATCATCATTTCGGCAAGATCTCCGCCGGCTGGGCCATCGTCTTCATGGTGCCGTTCGCGCTGACCTACGGTGTCCCGCTGGCGGTGTACGAGCTGCTGCACGTCGCCCTGCTGGAGTACATTCCGTTCATCGTGCTGCTGACGGCGCTGTTCACGGTGGCCGGCGGCGTCCGGCTGAAGGGGTCGCTGGTCGGCACCCCCATCGTCAACACCATGACCCTGCTGCTGGGAACGGCGCTGGCCAGCTTCATGGGCACGACCGGTGCCGCGATGCTGCTGATCCGTCCGCTGATGCGGGCGAACGAGCACCGCCGGCACAAGGTCCATACCATCGTCTTCTTCATCTTCCTGGTGGCCAACATCGGCGGCTCCCTGACGCCGCTCGGCGACCCGCCGCTGTTCCTGGGATTCCTGAAAGGAGTCAGCTTCTTCTGGCCGACGACCCACCTGTTCCTGCCGATGCTGCTGGTGGCGTCGATCCTGCTGGCGGTCTATTTCGCGCTGGACACCTGGTACCACAGCCGCGAGCCCGGACCGGCGCCGCTGGTCGACGGCACGGTGGAGCCGCTGTCCCTGGAAGGCAAGGTCAACCTGCTGCTGCTGCTGGGCATCATGGGGTCGGTGCTGCTCAGCGGCGTGTGGCACCCGGGGACCTTCACGATCTACCATGTGGAGGTGCCGTGGGAGAGCCTGGCCAGCCAGATCCTGCTGCTGACCATCACCTACCTGTCGCTGAAGCTGACGAGCGCTCACAGCCGGCGCCTCAACGGCTTCACCTGGGGTCCGATCGTGGAGGTGGCCAAGCTGTTCGCCGCCATCTTCCTGACCATCATCCCCGCCATCGCGATCCTGCGCGCCGGGACCGAAGGGGCGCTGGGCGCCGTCATTCAGGCGGTCAACGCCGACGGCCAGCCGGTTCCCGCCATGTATTTCTGGGCCACCGGCGTGCTGTCCAGCTTCCTGGACAACGCCCCCACCTACCTGATCTTCTTCAACACCGCCGGTGGCGACGCCGTCCACCTGATGACCGACCTGGCGGTGACGCTGACCGCCATTTCCTGCGGCGCGGTGTTCATGGGGGCCAACACCTACATCGGCAACGCACCCAACTTCATGGTCAAGGCCATTGCCGAGGAACGCGGCATCCGTATGCCCAGCTTCTTCGGCTACATGGCCTGGTCGTGCCTGTTCCTGGTGCCCTTGTTCGCCCTGGTGACGTGGGTCTTCTTCGTCTGATGAACCGTTCGCCCCTCCCCCGCCGCCCGCGCGGCGGGGGAGGGCGCGTCTTCAGTGCGACATCAGCACCGGGACCTTCATGTTCTGCAGCACCGTGCGCGTGGCCCCGCCCAGCACCATCTCGCGCAGGCGGGAGTGGCCGTAGGCGCCCATGACCAGCATGTCGGCGCCCAGGTCGCCGACGCGGTCCAGGATCGTCTCGCCGATGTCGCCGCCGCGCAGGATGTCGGCCTGGTGCTGGCTGCGCACGCCGTGCCGTTCCAGGAAGATCATCGGATCGTGCCCGCTGTCCCCCTTGTGGCCGGGCGGGTCTATGGTCAGCACCGTCACCTTCTCCGCCGCCTGGAGGAAGGGCAGCGAATCGCGCAGCGCCCGCCCGGCCTCCCGCGTCTTCTTCCAGGCCAGCACCACGTGCCGGCCGAATCCGGCGGGAACTCCGTCGTAGGGCAGCACCAGGGCCGGGCAGGGAGCATCCAGGGGCAGGCGGTCCGGAACGTGCAGCAGCACCCGGTCCTCGGCATGGGCCGGGTGCGACTGGGTGATGATGGCAAGATCGGAATAGGTGGCGCGGGCGGCCAGCAGCTCCTCGTGGTCGCCCTCGGCGACGGTCCAGGAATAGGAACAGTCCTTCAGCGCCTGGCGCACCTCATGCTCGATCGCCTCGGCCTTCTCGTGGGCGATGGCGGTCGCCTCGGCGATGTAGGCGTAGGAGGCGCCGCGTCCGGTCACGGCGGCCGGCATATGAACCGGCGTGGCGACGTACAGCACGTCCACATAGGCGTCGAAGCGCTTGGCCAGCGAAACCGCGACGTCGAGGCGGGCACCGTGGCGCTCGTCGTTGGACATGTGCAAGAGGATGGTCTTGATCGGCATGGGATCCGCTCGCTGTTGCCGGCCCCCGCGGGCCTGACATCTAGGTAACGCCCGCAGGGACCGGATGGCAACGCCGGAGCACCGCTTGACGCGCCGCCGCGGCCACGCCAGTTCACACCGGCATGTCCGCGCGTCCCCTGTTCCTCGGCAGCGAGATCTACCGGCGCTCCAGCTACGGGGCGAAGCACCCGCTCGCCATCCCGCGGGTGTCCACGACGATCGACCTGTGCCGGGCCATGGGCTGGCTTCCCGACGCGCAGTACCGCGACAGCCCCATGGCGACGCCTGCCCAGTTGGCGCGCTTCCACGACCCCGCCTACATCGACGCGTTGCAGAGGGCCGAGGCCGACGGGCAGGTTGATGCGGCGACCGCCGAGCGGCACGCCATCGGCCGTTTCGGAAACCCCCTGTTTCCCGAGATCTTCCGGCGCCCCGCGACCGGTGCCGGCGCGTCGCTGCTGGCCGCGCGGCTGCTGCTGGACGGGGCCGACACCGTCTACAGCCCGGCCGGCGGCACCCACCACGGCCGCCGCGACCGCGCCAGCGGCTTCTGCTATCTCAACGACCCGGTGCTGGGCATTCTGGCGCTGCTCGACGGCGGGCTGGAGCGGGTGCTGTACGTCGACCTCGACGCCCACCACGGCGACGGTGTGGAGGCGGCGTTCGCCGGCGACGCGCGGGTGCTGACGGTGTCGGTTCACGAGGATGGGCGCTGGCCCTTCACCGGCGCCGTCGCCGACCGCGCGGGCGGCAGCGCCCGCAACCTGCCGGTTCCGCCGGGATTCAACGATTGCGAACTCGCGTGGGTCGTCGAGCACGCGCTGCTCCCGCTCGGGCGCGGCTTCATGCCGCAGGCGCTGGTGATCCAGTGCGGGGCCGACGCTTTGGCCGACGACCCGCTGAGCCGGCTGGAGCTGTCCAACGGTGCCCTGTGGTCGGCCGTGACGGCCCTGCTGCCGCTGGCGCCGCGGCGGCTGGTGCTGGGCGGCGGCGGCTACAATCCGTGGTCCGTGGCGCGTTGCTGGGCGGGTGTGTGGGCCGGGCTCAACGGCATCGACCCGGCCATTCCCGCGACACCGGCGGCCGAGGCGGTTCTGCGGGCGCTGACCTGGTCGCGGGCGGCGGGCCGCAACCCGCCCGCGCACTGGCTGACGGCGCTGGCCGATCCGCCGCGCTGCGGGCCGGTGCGCGATGCCGTGCGCCGGGTTGCCGCCGCGGCACTGGAGCCTGCTTCATACGAAAGAATGTTGATGGCTGCCACTTCGAATGTGAGCGGGCGGACGTAACGCTCTTTCCTGCCTCCCGGCGGAAGCGTACAATTTATTGACGTTTGAGCGGGTTTGCGCAACTCTGCCATTCGTTGGACGCCGGTCTCGGCGGCAGGCGGTCAAACGGGACGCTCGGACCACGATATGTCGAACACGACTCTGCTTCTGGTCGCGATCCTGGTCATCATGGTTGTGGCACTGCCCATCGCGTTCATCATGAAGGATCTGCTGCCGCGCACGCTGGAGCGGTCATCCGGGCTGGAGGCCCTGCAGAACCGGATCTACGTTCTCCATTCCGAAGCGCAGGACCTGCAGAGCCGCGTCGCCGATCTGGTGGCGCGGCGAAACCAGCAGTCCGGCGAGAAGCACCGGATCGACAGCGACACCCGCAAGATCGAGAAGCAGATCGTCGATCTCGCGGCGCAGCCCCCGACCTTCGTGCACGAGATCGGGGAGCCCAAGGCCGGGGCGACCAAGTTCGTCGTCGACATCGCGCAGGAAGCCGCCTCGGCCCGGGCCCGTGTCGGCGGCGACCGCGCTGCCGTCACTCCCATCTGGCGCTATCCCAACGTGGCCGAGGTCTGGGCCAACAGCTACGACGAGGCCAAGCAACTGGTCGACGTGGCCTTCCCCTTCAAGCTCGGCTACCAGAAGTCGTTCCGCAGGACGGCGCCCGCATCGCCGCGCGGCGCCGGATCGGACGAGGCGCGCAAGGCCACCGCCTGATGATGGTCAATTTCCTCATCATCCTGGTCATTGTCGCCGTGGCGGCGTGGCTGGGCAATGTTCTGCTGACGGTGGAGGCCGCTACCAGCCAGGTGCGGGCGCGCGTGCGCAACACCCGGGAGACGGTGTCAAAGCTGGAGGTGACGATCCGGCGCCTGAAGCGCGACGAAGAGGAGACGCTGAAGGAGATCCGGGAACTGGGGGACGAGATCGTGGCCGCCCGCCGCAAACAGTCCGAGGCTCAGGCGCGCCTCACCGAGGCACAGTCCCGGCGCCGGCCCAGCCTGATCATCCTCAGCGACCGCCGCAATCCCTCGGACAAGGAATGGACGGTCACCGTCACCAACAGCCAGATCCGCGAGGTCGATGCCAGCCATCCCCTGGCCCAGGAATGGGCTCTGGGACGCGATTTCCTGGTATGGGCGGAGAGCGAACGGGAGGCCGGCGAGCGGGCACGCCGCCGCTTCGACGCCCGACCGGGCTATGCGGTCAAAGCCGTTGCGCCGGCCAAGGAAGACCTCTTCCCCAGCGGACGCTGACGGCCCGATGACGCTCGCAGGGCGGATTGCGTCACAAGGTTGTTCAACGATGCGGTTCGCCATGCGGGCGAGAACGGTTCTTCCTTTCGATTACCGGAACTGAAAATTGTCGCACCCGCGAACAATAATTTGTATTGAACTTTCCCCGCCGTTGTCTCTTCCATATGGCATATGCCCATCCTCCGAAGGGACGCGCGCGATGCGGGACAACGGACCGGTGACCGGCCGCGAGATCATGCTGGCCGACGATCAACTCCTCATGTCGCGAACCGACACGAAGGGGCGGATCACGTTTGTGAACAAGGCGTTCGTCGACGTCAGCGGCTTCACCGAAGCGGAGTTGCTGGGATCACCCCACAATCTGGTGCGCCATCCCGACATGCCGCGCGAGGCCTTCGTCGACCTCTGGGAAACCATCAAGGCCGGACGCCCCTGGGAAGGGTATGTCAAGAACCGGACGAAGAGCGGCGATCACTATTGGGTGAAGGCCAACGTGACGCCGGTGGTCGAGAACGGTGAGGTGATGGGCTACATCTCCATCCGGTCCAAGCCGTCGCGCGAGGCGGTCGCCGAGGCGGAGCGCGTCTACGCCGGCATCCGCAACGGCACTGCCAAGGGGGTCGGTCTCGCCGATGGGCAGATCGTCCGGCGCGGCATCGGAGAAACCCTGAAGACGGTGGCGGGAAGCATCACCGGCCGGCTGCTCGCCTCCTATGCCCTGCTGATCGGGATCATGGTGCTGCTGGAGGTGAGCGCCCTCAATATGGGTGAGGACGCCGGGTTCGTGGCGCTAACGATGGGTCTGATGCTGCTGGGCATCGCCGTGGCCGTAGGATCGGCGGTCGCCATCGTAAACACCGTCAAGCGGCCGCTGGCGCTGGTGGAAGCCCATCTGGACGCCATCGCCACCGGCGATCTGGTCAAGGTGCTGCCGAGTTCCGGCGTGTCGGAGTTCACGCGCATCCGCTCCCAGATCCGTGCGGTGAAGGCGCGGCTTGCCTACACCCAGCAGGAACGCATCGAGCGTCAGCGCCAGGCCGACGAGGAGCGGATCGCCGCCCTGCGCGCCATGGCCGAAACGATCGAGCGCGAGGCCGGCCGGGCGGTGGAGCAGGTGGCCGAGCGTACCGGCGCCATGGCCGGCGAGGCGGACGGCATGGCCGGCTCGGCTGAGCGGGTGAGCGCCAACGCCCAGAACGTCGCCGCGGCGGCGGAGCAGGCGCTGGCCAACGCCCAGACCGTGGCCGCGGCGACCGAGGAACTGGCCGCCTCGATCCGTGAGATCTCGGCGCAGATCGCCCATTCCAGCCACGTCACCAAGCGCGCGGTGGACACGGGCCGGCGCACCCAGACGACGATCCGTTCGCTGTCCGATGCCGTCGGCCGTATCGGGGAAGTGGTCAAGCTGATCAACGAGATCGCCAGCCAGACCAACCTGCTGGCGCTGAACGCCACCATCGAGGCGGCGCGGGCCGGCGAGGCCGGCAAGGGCTTCGCCGTGGTGGCGCAGGAAGTTAAGAACCTGGCCAACCAGACCGCCCGCTCCACCGAGGAGATCACCCGCCAGATCGCGGAGATCCAGGGTGCGACGGGCACCGCCGTGGCGGCGGTGGAGGAGATCGGAGGCACCATCACCGACATCGACCAGATCTCCGGTGCCATCGCCGCCGCCATGGAGGAACAGGCCGCGGCAACCCAGGAGATCAGCCGCAACGTGATCGAGACGTCGAGCGCGGCCCGCGAGGTGTCCACCCGCATCACCGCCGTCTCCGACGAGGCGGAGCGGACCGGAACGCAGGCCGCGCAGGTGCGCCAGGGATCGGGCGAGGTGGCGAGCAGCATCGAGGACCTGCGCCGTGTGCTGGTCCGCGTGGTCCGCACCTCCACCACCGATGCCGACCGCCGCCGGCAACCGCGCATCGCGGCGGACGAATCATGCGTCCTCAGCGTCGGCGGGCGGCCGCGGCCGGGGCGTGCGCTGAACCTGTCGCGCGGCGGCGCCTTGCTGACCGGCGTCGGGGAGGATGTCCGCGCCGGCGATCGCGGCACGCTGCGCCTCGACGGGCAGGGTGTCCAGGTGGCCGTGGCGGTGCGCAGCGTCGATCGGGACGGCGTGCACATCGCCTTCGAGGAGAACGATCCCTCCCTGCCCGCGATGCACCGGGTGATCGACCGGTTGGCCTCGTAGGGGCGTGCAAGTTTCCCTTGGTAGGGGCGGGCGGTGGTGGTTTAAAGGCGTTCCCTCGCTTCACCGGGTGCCGCCATGACCGAGACCTCCGCCCCCGTCTTCGACCGCGTCGCCATCGTCGGCATCGGCCTGATCGGCTCGTCGCTGGCCCGGGCTCTGCGGCAGTACGGGGTGGCGCGGGTGGTGGTCTGCGCCGACCGAAGCGAGGCGGCGTGCGCCAAGGCCCTGGACCTCGGGATCGTGGACGAGGCGATGGTCGACCCCGGCGCCGCCGTGCGGGGCGCGGACGCGGTCATCCTGTGCACGCCCGTGGGCGCCTACGCGGCCGTGGCGGAGACCATCGCGCCGCATCTGAAGCCGGGTGCGGTCATCAGCGACGTCGGTTCGGTCAAACAGGCGGCGGTGCGCGACATCGGGCCGGTGCTGCCGGGCGGCGTGCACTTCGTCCCCGCCCATCCCGTGGCGGGGACCGAGCATTCCGGCCCCGAAGCGGGCTTCGCCGAGCTGTTCCAGGGACGCTGGTGCATCGTGACCCCGCCGCCCGGCACCGACGCCGCCGCGGTGCAGCGCGTGACCGCGCTGTGGAGCGGGGTGGGATCGCGCGTGGAGGTGATGGAGCCGTCCCGCCACGACCGCATCCTCGCTATCACCTCGCATCTGCCGCACCTGATCGCCTACACCATCGTCGGCACGGCCGCCGACCTGGAGGAGGAGACCAAGTCGGCGGTCATCCAGTTCTCGGCCGGCGGCTTTCGCGATTTCACGCGCATCGCCGCCTCCGATCCCATCATGTGGCGCGACATCTTCCTGAACAACCGGGAGGCCGTGCTGGAGATCCTTCAGCGCTTCACCGAGGATCTGACCGCCCTGCAGCGCGCCATCCGCTGGGGCGAGGGTGAGGTGCTGGAGGAGCACTTCACCAAGACCCGTGCGATCCGCCGCGGCATCATCGACGCCAGGCAGGCGTAACGCCGCTCACCAGCGGATCACCGGCACCTTCGCGACCTTCAGCGGGCCGACGTAGAGGGCGCGGTCCTGGATGGTCAGCGGGGCGGCGAGAACGGATTCGCCCGTGTCGGCGGCCGGGCGCGAGAGCATGCCGAGGATCAGGCCGGCCATGCGCAACTCCGCCTCGCCGATGGTGCCGCGGATGGTGTTCAGCACCTCGCGGGCGCCGCGCACTTCGGCGGTCATGGCCGCCTGGGGCTGCAGGTCGCGGTCCAGCGCCAGCGTTCCGTTCGCCGCCACCTTCAGCGGCCCCCAGTCCAGCGCCAGACGGTCCAGTTCCACGGTGCCGCCGGCGCGGCTCCACGCCGCCAGGTCGGCCGGTTCCGGACGGGGCGGGCGGCCCTGCACCCGCACCTCGGCGAACGCCCGGTCGATCACCGGCCCCAGCGGGTGGCCGTTCAGCGCCGGCGGCCGGACGGCGTCGACGGTGACGCTGGCCGACAGGCCGGTGTCCGTGTGGGCCGCCGGCGGCACCGGCGGCTGGGCCAGGGTGACGGCGAGGGCGCCGATGCTGGCGGCGCGCACCGCGCCGTCGGCCGCCGCCGTCAGACCGGCGAAGCGCAGCCGCACCTCCACCGGCAGGCCGGCCGGGCTGACGAACAGCTCGCCCGTTCCCCCTTGCGGCGCCGTGACCTCCAGCGGCACGCCGCCGCCGTCCGCCAGGCGCAGGTGATGGATTCCGGGCAGCGTCAGCGCGATGCGCCGGGGATCCCAGGGCACCGCCTCCGCTTCCAGGGACGCACCCCGCCAGGCGATCCCGCCGCCGTCGATGGACGGCTGGCGCGCGACCGCCCGCACCGCGAACGGAAAGCCGTCCACCGTCAGGGACTCGTAGGTCACGCTCACGCCGTGGGCGCGCTGCTGGGCCGACCAGGCCGCGACACCGTCCTCGACGGCGCGCGCGACGTGCCACCACCACGCGCCGTACACCGCGGCGGCGGCAATCAGAAGGACGAGCAGACCAAATCCCAATGTGCGGCCAGGGCGCATGTGTGTCGTTTCCGGGTCGTTGCTCAGCGGTTATAGCGCCCTACATAGGGAGCGTGCTACGATTCGCCGCGTCGGCCACAAGAGCCGGCGCACCGGCTTCGCCTTGCGACGTTCCCCCGGGGTCATGCTGCTCGACACGCGCTCCGACGACATCGGCCTCGGGCCGGATTCCTCCGTTCGCCCGGCCCCCACCTGGGCTGCCGACGTGTCCCTGCCCGAAGGGGCGGAACTGTGGGTGTTCGGCTACGGGTCCCTGATGTGGAATCCCGGTTTCCCCTTCGAGGAGCAGCGGCTGGCGGTGCTGCGCGGCTACCACCGCCGCTTCTGCGTCGCGTCGCACCGCTACCGCGGCACGCCCGAGCGTCCGGGGCTGGTGCTGGGGCTGGACCGCGGCGGCTGCTGCCGCGGCATGGCCTTCCGCGTGGCGGCCGCGCAGGCGCCGGCCGTCCTCGACTATCTGTGGGACCGGGAGATGATCACCCGCGTCTACCGGCCGCGCCTGCTGCCGGTGCGTCTGGCGTGCGGCGGCACGGTGCGGGCCTGCACCTTCGTGGTCGATCGCGGTCATCACCAGTACCGCGGCTGCCTGTGCCCGGAGGAGACCGCGGCCACCATCGCCGCCTGCCGGGGCGAGCGCGGCGCCAACCTGGACTATCTCGCCAGCACGGTGGAGCGTCTCGACGCCCTGGGCATCCGCGACGCGCGGCTGTCGGCGCTGCTGGCGAAGGCGCGGACCTGCGCTCCCTGAAGCGTTGCCGGCGCTGTGCGGCGCGGACCGCCGGCACCATATGGGGAGCATGCGCTTCCTGCTCCTTCCCCTGCTCCTGATCCTCGCCGCGCTGCCGGTGCGGGCGGCGGGCATCCACCACGACCTGGACGTCGTCCTCGATCCCGCCGCCCGGCGGCTGGAGGTGACCGATCGCATCACCGTACCGCCCGGCCGCCAGCGCTTCCTGCTGGACGCCGGGCTGGAGGTGCTGGAGGCCGGCGTTCCCCACCGCCGCAATGGCGAGATGCTGACGCTGGAGGTTCCCGACGGCGGCGGTCCCGTTACCGTGCGTTACGCCGGAACGCTGCCCGGGTTCGCCGACGAGAGCGCCGGCGGTCCGCGCGCTGATGAGGAGGGGGCCCTGCTGGCCGGCGGCTGGCTGCCGGTGCAGCCCGGCACCGTGCCCACCTGGCGCCTGAGCGTGCGCGTGCCGGCCCCGCACGTGGCCGTGGCGACCGGCCACCTGGTGGAGGAGGTTCGCGACGCCGCCGGCTACCGCGCCGTCTTCGCCGAGGACCGCACGGTGGAGGAACCCTCCCTGTTCGCCGGCCCCTGGGAGGTGCGGGAGCGGCGGCACGGCGACCTGCGCCTGCGCACCTACTTCCATCCCGAGCAGGCGGGGCTGTCCGACGCGTTCCTTGACCAGACGGCGGCGACCATCGACCGCTTCGCCGCCCGCATCGGTCCGTACCCCTTCGACGGCTTCGCCATCGTCTCGGCACCCTTGCCCGTCGGCTACGGTTTCCCGGCGCTGACCTACATCGGCCGCCGTGTGCTGCCCCTGCCGTTCGTGCGCGGCCAGTCCCTCGACCACGAGATCCTGCACACCTGGTGGGGCAACGGGGTCCGCGTCGGCGACGGCGGCAACTGGGCCGAGGGGCTGACCACCTACATGGCCGACCATGCCGCGGCCGGGGCGGAAGGGCGCGACGCCGCCCTGCGGCTGGACTGGCTGCGCGACTACGCGGCGCTGCCGGCGGACCGCGACGCGCCGCTGACCGCCTTCCGGGCCAAGGTGCACGACGCCGCACAGGTGGTGGGGTACGGAAAGGCCGCTTTCCTCTTCCACATGCTGCGGGCGGAGATCGGCGACGCCGCGTTCGACGACGGCCTGCGCCGGTTCTGGGAGGCGCACCGGTTCACCGCCGCCGGCTGGTCGGATCTGCAAACCGCCTTCGAAGCCGCGTCCGGCCGTTCCCTGGACCCCTTCTTCCGGCAGTGGCTGGAGCGCACCGGGGCACCCGAGCTGCAGCTCGTCGACGCCACGGCCACCGCAAACGGCGTGCGGGTCAGCTTGCGCCAGCGCACCCCGGTGTATGCGCTCTCCGTGCCGGTCGCGGTGGAGACGGACGGCGGGACGGAGCGCCACACGGTGCGGCTGGACGGACGGGAGGTGACGGCTGACCTGCCATCCGCGCAGCGCGTGCGGGCGGTGGCCGTGGACCCCGACGCCGACCTGTTCCGCCGCTTGGCCCATGGCGAGGCGCCGCCCATCCTGCGCGACGTCACGCTGGATCGCGGGTCGGCCGTGGTGGTCGCCGCGACGGATGCGGCGGCGGAGGCGGCCCGCGCCCTGGCCGCCCGTCTGATGGACGGGGAACCGCGCCTGGTGACGCCCGGCCGCGTCGATCCCGCCCGTCCCCTGGCGCTGATCGGCACCACCGCGGCGATCGAGCCGCTGCTCACCGCCTTCCGCCTGGGGCCGCCGCCCGATGCGGTGGCCGGGCGCGGCACCGCACGGGTGTGGACGGCACGATCGCCGGAGGGCCGCGGCATCCTGGTGATCGCGGCGGACGACGCGGAATCGCTGGCGGCGTTGCAGCGGCCTCTGCCCCATTACGGACGCCAGAGCTGGCTGGTGTTCGACGGTGGCCGGGCGGTGGACCGCGGCGTCTGGCCCGCCACGGGCAGCGCGCTGCGGCGGACCATCGATTGATCGCTGCGTCGGGCGTACCCCCGACGCGACACCCCGATCACCGGGAGACGTTGCCCGTGCGTGCGTTGAACCGTCGTACGACCATTGTCGGGAGGACGACCATGTCACGCATGTGCAACGCGGCGCGCGGGTGTGCGCTGGCCATCGGCCTGGCCCTGGCAGCCGGTGCGGCGCAGGCCGCGCCCGGCGACATCCACGCCGTCACGTCGGAACGGGTGAACCTGCGCTCCGGCCCGTCGGAGCAGGCGTCGATCCGCTCCACCATCACCGGCGACGACCGGCTGATCGAGTTGCGCCGGGACGGCAACTGGGTCGGCGTGCGCGTCGTCGACACCGGTGAAGAAGGGTGGGTCTTCGGGGACCTGCTGCGCCGGCAGCAAGCCAGCACGCTGGGCGGTGCCGAGGCCGGCGCGACGCGGGCGGATGCCGGCTTCAACCGGCTATCGCCGGGATTCGACCGGCTGATCGCCGACATCGGCGACCAGTTCGGCTACCGCTTCGCCGACTCCGTGGAGCAGACCGGCGACAACACCTTGCGTGTCGTGCCCACCGAGGAGTGGATCTACAACACCAGCCGCGAGGCCAAGCTCTACGCCGCCCTGGCCGTGTACGCCATGTGGAAGAACTACAACAACGGCCGCCCGGTGGAAGCCGTGCTGGGGCCGTCCGACGGCCACGCCATCATGGTCAGCGACCGCGCCGACGGGCCGGAGCTGAGCCTGCCGCTGGTCGGCGGCTCCCGGTGACGCACCACGAAAAAGGGCGCCCGCCGGCGGGCGCCCTTTTTCGCTGCGGGCGGCGTGCCGCCCTTACTTCTTCAGACCGAAGTTCGCGAAGCGCTTGTTGAACTTCGCGATCTGGCCGCCGGTGTCCAGCAGCTTCTGAACGCCGGTCCAGGCCGGATGCGACTTCGGGTCGATGTCGAGGCGCAGCGTGTCGCCCGGCTTGCCCCAGGTGGAGCGGGTGGTGAACGAGCTTCCGTCGGTCATGACGACGTTGATCTCGTGGTAATCGGGGTGGATGTCTTTCTTCATGGCCGCGGTCCCTGAAAAGCGAGCGGGGTTTATAGCGAACCGGTCCGGGCCGCGCAACCGCTTCCTGACACCGCATCCTTGACATTCGGCGGTTCCCGACTTGAGGGGCGGCGGCGGGGGCGCTATATGGCCGGTGTATTCCCGCCGCCCTATGCCCTTCGAAGGCGTACCTGAAGGATACCCCGGTGCTCCGCCAACCCTCCAGCGCCGACCGACCCGCCGCCGATGCCGGGGCCGACGCCGGCCGACGCCGTGACCTGCGGCCGCTGCGCCTGCTGCTGCCCTTCCTGGCCCCTTACCGCTGGCGGATCGCCGCGGCCTCCGTGGCCCTGACGGTGGCGGCCGCGACCGTGCTGGGGTTGGGGCAGGGGATGCGGGTGCTGGTGGACCAGGGCTTCGCGGAGGGCGACGCGGCGTTGCTCGACCGCGCGCTGCTGGTGCTGCTGGGGGTGATCGTGCTGCTGGCCGCCTCCACCTACGCCCGCTTCTATCTGGTGTCGTGGATCGGCGAGCGGGTGGTGGCCGACCTGCGCCGCGCCGTCTACGACCATGTGTTGCGGCTGTCCCCCGGATTCTTCGAGACGACGCGCACCGGCGAGATCCTGTCCCGCCTGACCACCGACACCTCGGTGCTGCAGGTGGTGGTGGGGTCGTCCGTCTCCATCGCGCTGCGCAACACGCTGCTGTTCCTCGGCGGCTCCATCATGCTGCTGGTCACCTCGCCCAAGCTGACGGGACTGGTCTTCCTGGTGGTGCCGCTGGTCGTCGTCCCCATCGTTCTGTTCGGGCGCCGGGTGCGCGCCCTGTCGCGCGACAGCCAGGACCGTGTGGCCGACGTGGGCGCCTTCATCGACGAGACGCTGTCCGGCATCCGGACCGTGCAGGCCTACACCCACGAGGGGCGGGAGCGGTCCCGCTTCGCCGGGCGGGTGGAGGACGCCTTCGCCGTGGCGGTGCGCCGCGTGCAGATGCGCGCGATCATGACGGTGATCGTCATCGTGCTGGTGTTCGGCGCCGTCGGCACCATCCTGTGGATCGGCGGCCACGACGTGCTGACCGGACGGATCAGCCCCGGCCAGCTTTCCGCCTTCGTGATCTACGCCATCGTGGTCGCCGGGTCGGTCGGCGCCATCAGCGAGGTGATCGGCGATCTGCAACGGGCGGCGGGCGCCACGGAGCGGCTGTTCGATCTTCTGGCGACCGAGCCGGACATTCGGGCTCCCGCGGCGCCGCAGCCGCTGCCGGAGCCGTCCCGGGGGGCGGTGGCGTTCCGGGACGTGCGGTTCCACTACCCGTCGCGGCCCGACGGGCCGGCGCTGGAGGGCTTCACCCTGGATGTGCAGCCGGGTGAGACGGTGGCGCTGGTCGGCCCCTCGGGGGCCGGGAAGTCCACGGTGTTCCAGCTTCTTTTGCGGTTCTATGACCCGCAGGCGGGCAGCGTGCTGGTCGATGGAGTCGATGTGCGCGCCGCCGACCCGCAGGACGTGCGCCGGCGCATCGGGCTGGTCGCCCAGGATCCGGTGATCTTCTCCGCCGACGCCTGGGAGAATATCCGCTACGGCCGCCCGGATGCCACCGACGAGGAGGTGCGCGCCGCCGCCGAGGCGGCGCACGCGCTCGACTTCCTGGAGGCGCTGCCCGACGGCCTGTCCACCTTCCTGGGGGAGAAGGGTGTGCGCCTGTCGGGTGGCCAGCGCCAGCGCATCGCCATCGCCCGCGCCATCCTGCGCAACCCGCCGATCCTGCTGCTGGACGAGGCGACCTCGGCGCTGGACGCCGAGAGCGAGCGGGTGGTCCAGGACGCGCTGGAGAAGCTGATGCGCCAGCGCACCACCCTGATCATCGCCCACCGCCTGGCGACCGTGCTGAACGCCGACCGCATCGCCGTGATGGACGGCGGCCGGCTGGTCGCCAGCGGCCGCCACGCCGACCTGATCCGCGAGGGCGGCCTCTACGCCCGCCTGGCGGCCCTGCAGTTCGACCGCGCCGCCGAGTAGGGTGGTGGCGCCATGGACGCGTCTTGTCCGCTGTGCGGCCGGCCTCTGGTGCCGGGGCCGAGCGTCAACGAGCACCACCTGGTGCCGCGGCGCTACGGCGGGCGCGAGCGGGTGGCGATGCACCGCATCTGCCACGACAAGATCCACGCGGTGTTGAGCGAGGCGGACCTGCGCGACCACTACCACACGCCCGACCGCCTGCGCGCCCATCCGGAGATCGCCGCCTTCCTGCGCTGGATCGCCGGCAAGCCGCCGGAGTTCGTCGACGGCCACCATGGCGCGCGGGGCCGGCGGCGGCGGTAGAGCGGCCATGCCGACGCTGCGTCACGAACGCATCATGTGCGGTTTGACTTTCCGGCGCGCCTGCGTATAGTGCGCGCCTTCACTTCCGGGAATGCGGGCGTGCCTTTTTGAACGCCCCGTCCGCGCCACCTCCTCCGGGGACGGCGATGGAACTACCGGGACAAAACCAACTCGTGTTCCACCGAGGACAAAAATGAGCAAGCGTCAGGAATCCAAGTACAAGATTGACCGCCGTCTCGGCGTCAACCTCTGGGGCCGCGGCAAGAGCCCGGTCAACCGCCGTGAGTACGGCCCCGGTCAGCACGGCCAGCGCCGCAAGAAGCCGTCGGACTACGGCCTGCAGCTCATGGCCAAGCAGAAGCTGAAGGGCTACTACGGCAACATCAGCGAGAAGCAGTTCCGCAAGATCTACGCCGAGGCCGTGCGCCGCAAGGGCGACACCGGCGAGAACCTGATCGGCCTGCTGGAGCGCCGTCTGGACGCCGTGGTCTACCGCCTGAAGTTCGCGCCGACCCCGTTCGCCGCGCGCCAGATCATCAACCACGGCCACATCCTGGTCAACGGCCGCCGCCTCAACATCCCGTCGGCCCGCCTGAAGGACGGCGACACCGTCGAGGTGCGCTCCAAGTCCAAGCAGATGGCGCTGATCATGGAGTCGGTCGGCTCCCAGGAGCGCGACGTTCCGGAGTATCTGGAAGTCGACACCGGCGCTCTGAAGGGCCGCTTCATCCGCGCCCCGCAGCTTGCCGACGTGCCGTACCCGGTCCAGATGGAACCGAACCTGGTCATCGAATTCTATTCGCGCTGATCCGTCGGATTCGTCTGCCTTCGGAAAGGGGCCGCGCCTTCGGGCGCGGCCCTTCGCGTGTCCGGGGGGCCGTGTTCGGGGCATTCGGAACCGCTCGCCCGTCCTCCTGTTGTCGCAAGGCAACCGACCCAAAGGAGGAAGGGCATACCGATGGCCATCGACCAGCACCACGGCCCGCGCAAGATGGGCGTATACGAGGGCGCCGGGACGACGCAGTCCCAAATGCCGAAGTTCCTGGCCGTTCTGGGGGTGATCGTCCTGCTGCTCCTGCTCTGGGTCTTCTTCCAGTAGCCGCGCCGGAGGACCCATGGCCCGCAAAACCATTGTCGCGCTGTACGACAGCGCGCTGGACGCCGATGCCGCCCGCACGCGCCTGCGGGACGCCGGCATTCCCGACGACGACATCGAGGTGCACTCCCATTCCGGCTACGGCGCCGGCAACGGTGGCGGGGAGATCATACCGAATCTGACCGGATGGGGCGTGCCGCAGGACGAGGCCTTCGTCTACGCCGAGGGACTGCGGGAGGGCGGTACCCTGCTCGTCGTCTCGCTTCTGAAGGACGACAGCGTGGAACGCGCCATCGGTCTTCTCGGCAGCGTGCCGGTTGAGCCCGCGATGGCCGCGGAGACTCCCGCGGTGACACCGCAGCCGCAGCCGGCCGGCCATGACACCCGTCCGGTGCCGGACGTGCCGCCGCCTGCCACCCCCGTGTCCGCCACGGACAGCACCGCGGCCGGGCGCCGCACCGCCCGTTCCGTGGAATCGGAACAGACCCTGTCGGATGCCGCCCGCGCCCTGCGTGACACCAATGCCGCGGCGAAGGCGAAGGGCGCCGGTGCCAAGGGGGCCGGTGCCAAGGTCAAGCCCGGTGAGTACGTGGACCGTCCGGGGCCCACGGAGCCGCCGCGATGAACCGGCGGATGCCGGGGCTGATCGCCGGTTCCGGTATCGTCCTGCTGTCGCTGCTGGCCGTTCCCGCGCAGGCGCAGGATCCTTCTCCGGCCGCCGCTTGCGGCGATCTGGCCGCTGACTTCGAAGCGGTGGTGCTGCGGAACGGCGGGGATGCTTCCGGCGCGTCCGGGGAACCGTCGGCGGATGCGCTTGCCGGCCGTGCGGTTCCCGATGTCGGGGGTGTCATGCAGCCCTCCGCCATCGGCGAAGGCGCCGGGCCGGACCGGGCACCTCCCGAGGCCGTGGCCGACCTGTCGGAGGACGAGCGGCGGCATCTCCGCGATCTGGTTCGGGAGGCCCGGGAGGCGGCGGATCGGGGCGATGCGGATGCTTGCCGACAATCCCTGAACGAGGCCCGCACCGCGGCCCGTGAGGCCGGTATCGGGGCGACCGCCGGCGGAGGATCGGCGGCGGGTCCGGATGCCGTCGGCGGGGTCGGCGGAGCCGGGACGGGCGACGCCGCATCCACAGGCGCCGGTGCGATCAATCCCGGGCGCACCTTGGGCGGACCCGGCGGCACTCCCGGCGCTGCGCCCGGAATTGCCGCCCCCGGCACCGCACCCGGAGGGGCCGGGGGCGGTATGGGCGGCCCCGGCACCGGCGGCGGCATGGGCAGTTCCGGCGCCGGAGGCGGGGCCGGCGCCGGGGGCGGTCCCGGAGGTTAGCGGCGGTCTCTACGCCGCCGCCGGGTAGTCGGTGTACCCCCGCTCGTCGCCGCCGTACATGGTTGCACGGTCCGGCTGCGCCAGGGGGGTGCCATCGCGCAGGCGGGTCGGCAGGTCCGGATTGGCGATGAAGGGGACGCCGAAGCTCACGACGTCGGCGCTGCCGTCCGCCAGGGCACGGTCCGCCGTGGCGCGATCATAGCCGCCGTTGATCATGAATGGACCGGTGAAGGTCCGGCGCAGGAGGGGGGCCAGACGCTCAACCTCGGGCGCCGGCGCCATGGGACCGTCCAAACCCTCGATCACATGCAGGAAGGCGAGCCCGAAGCGATTCAGCGCGCCGACGACATGGGTGAAGAGAGCCGCCGGGTTCGAATCCCGCATGTCGTTGAAAGTGCCGTTGGGGGATAGACGCACGCCGGTGCGGTCGGCGCCGATGGCGGCGCTCACCGCCTCCGTCACTTCCAGAAGGAAGCGCGCCCTGTTCTCGACGCTGCCGCCGTAGGCGTCGGTGCGGTGGTTGGTGCCGTCGCGCAGGAACTGGTCGATCAGGTACCCGTTGGCGGCGTGCAATTCCACGCCATCGAACCCCGCTTCGACCACCGCACGCCGCGCGGCATCGGCGAAGGCGGCGACCAGGCGGGGAATCTCGTGGGTCTCCAGGGCGCGGGGTGTGGGGAAGGGCTTCATGCCCTCGCCGGTGTACAGTTCGCCGGCGGCGGCAATGGCCGAGGGGGCGACGGGCAGGGCGCCGCCGGGCTGGAACATCGGATGAGAAATGCGGCCGACGTGCCAGAGCTGAACAACGATGCGGCCGCCGCGCGCGTGGACGGCGTCGGTGACGCGCCGCCAGGCCGCGGCGTGCGCCGGCGTATGGACACCGGGCGTGTTGGGATAGCCCTGCGCGTCATCCGAGATCTGCGTCGCCTCGGAGATGATCAGCCCGGCGCCGGCGCGCTGGGCATAATACTGCTCCATCACCGGCGTGGGAATGGTGTCGGTGCCGGCGCGGCTGCGGGTCATCGGCGCCATGACGATGCGGTTGGCCAGGTCGATGGCGCCGAGGCGCACGGGGGTGAACAGGTCGGGAAGAGACATCGGAGCCTCGGTTGGTATGTATGTGGATACATACTTAACGGGGAGGCATCCCTTGTCAAGGGTGGTGAGGGCTCCCTACTATAGGGACTCGCAGGAACGGGGCGCCGCGGTGCCCTTCCGAGGAACGCAGGACCGCCGCCGTGGACGACGAAACCGCCGACTGCCCGCCTTCCCCCCGCCGCCGCGACCGCGAGGCGACGGCGGCGGCGCTGCTCGATTCCGCCAAGGCGGTGTTCTCCGAGCGCGGCTTCGACGCGGCGACGACGCGGGAGATCGCCGCCGGCGCGGGGGTCAACGAACAGCTCATCCAACGCTATTTCGGCGGGAAATCCGGCTTGCTGCTGGCGGTGGTCGATCGTTATGGCCGTGAGGAGGGGCAGGGATGCCACCTGCCGCCGCCCGGTGACGATCTGGAAGGGGAGATCCTGCGGTTCCTGGAAGCGCAGGTCGAGCACACCTGGAAATGCCGCGACATCAGCAAAGTCGTTCTCGACCGTGCGCTCGTCGATCCGGAAGTGGCGGAGCATATGGGGCGCACCCTGACCGAGGCGCGCGTGCCCTGCCTGCTCGACCGGCTGGAGACGCTGCGGGCGCGCGGTCTGATCGACGCGGACGCCGACCTGCCCAACGTGGCCGCCGGGCTGGCGTCGTTCAGCTTCGCCCTGGGGTTCATGGACCGGGTGGTGTTCGCACGCGACCCCGGCCGGCTGTGCGCCATTGTCCGTAGCCTTGCCCAAACCGTGGCGCGGGGGCTGTCACCGCAATCCCGGTCTTAGCGGCCGGTGGAAGGCGCCGCCGTCGCCGCGGCGCGACGGCGCCGCTCGGCCCGGTGCCCCGCGATGGCGTCGCCGGAGTAGACGGCGAGTGCCACCCAGATGCAGCCAAAGGCGATGGCGTGGGCGTTCGTGAACCGTTCCCCGTACACCAGCACCCCCAGAAGGAGTTGGCCGGTGGGTGCGATGTATTGGAGAAGCCCGACGGTGGCCAGCTTCAGCCGCGCCGCACCGATCATGAACAGGATCAACGGCACCGCGGTGATCGGTCCGGACAGCATCAGCAGCAGGTCATGGCCGACACCGGCCCCCGTGGCGAAGGCGCCATCGGCGCCCAGCCACAGCAGGTAGCCGGCGGCCAGCGGCACCAGGAGCGCGGTTTCCGCCAGCAGCCCGATCAGCGGGTCGATGGCGGCCTTCTTGCGCACCAGCGCGTAGAAGCCGAACGTCAGCGCCAGCGACAGGGCGATCCACGGCACCGCCCCGTAATGCACCACCAGGCTCCCCACGCCCGCCCCGGCGATCAGCACCGCCGCAAGCTGCCGGCGCGACAGCCGCTCGCCCAGGAAGAGGACGCCGAGGATGACGTTGACCAGCGGGTTGATGTAATAGCCAAGGCTGGCCTGGACCAGCTTGCCGTCAATGATGGCGTAGATGAAGATCGTCCAGTTCGCCGTCACCAGCGCCGTCGTCACCAGGAAGATCGACAGACGCCGCCACGACCCGACGGCCCGCAGCACCTCGGCCGGTGACTTCATCGCCAGCACCACGGCGGCCATCAGCACCACCGTCCACACCACGCGATGGGCCACGATCTCGACGGCGCCGACATCGGCGACCGCCTTGAAGTAGACCGGGGCCAGCAGTCCCCATATGAGGAACGCGCCGATACCGGACGCCAGTCCGATTGCGGAGGCGCGGGAGTCGGTGTCCGGCGGCGGCGAGAATTGAGCCATCCTCGCTCTGTACCACGGGCGGCGGACCGCGGCATGGGGTCACCTCAGCATTCCGGCTCTGCTTTTCCGGCATGCCCGCTTCCGGGGCGCGAGCGCCTCTTCCGTCGGCGCGACACGCGTGGCACCATCCGCCGCCTCGCGTGATCTCCGGCTGCCCCCTCCATGCGTCGATTGCTGTCCGAAGCCCTGGTTCTGTATCCGGCGGCGGCCCTGGTCGCTGTGCTTGTCATGGCCGGAGTCTTCGCGGCGGGGTGGGCCGCCGCCCTCGTCGACCGCGGGGCGATCGTCGACCGGCTGAGCACCGCTGCAGACGCCGGTGTCTTCGCCCGCACCATCGACCAGCCGTTCGGCGGTGACCGGCCGATCCCGCTGTTCTCGGGCAACGACTGCCGGGTTCTGGCCAGCCTCATCCTGCCCTACCCGGACGCGGCGGCGGAGGCCGTCACCAACCTGATGCCGGTGGAGGTTCCCCTGAAGAGCCCGCCCCCGGACAACGGCATCCCCCGGCCGCCCTGTCTGCGCCTGATGGAGATCCTCGATACCGCCGACCGCGGAACCGTCGAAACCTATGCGTACCACCGCTACATCCTGGGACAGCGGACGGTGGCCCGGGTGCTGGCGACCGTCGTATCCCCGCAGACCCTGGGATGGCTGACCCTGGGCGGGGCGGTCGCCCTGCTGCTGGCGATCCCGGCGGTGGCGGCGTGGCGGCTGCTCCGGGGCGCGGCGAGCCGCCGCGACCTCGCGTTCACCGGACTGGCTGCGGCGTTGCTGCTGTTCTACGGGTTGCCGGTCTATGGCCGGTACTTCACCTTCGGCCTTCCCGACATGGTCATCGCCGGGATGCTGGTCGCCGGCTACCTCGTTCCGCTGGGGCGGGTCGGGCAGGGCGGGTTCCTGGTGGCGGTGGCGGTATTCGGGGTGCTGACCGCGGTGTTCGAGTTCCTGACCGGCGGCATTCCCCTGGGCCTGGCCCTGCTGCTCGCCCTCATCGCGCTGGGGGAGGCACCCGATGCCGGCACCGTGTTGCGGCGGGCCGTCCATGCGGTGGCGGTGTTCTGCATCGCCGTGGTCACCGCCCTGGCGGTGAAGGTGCTGGTCGTGGTGGCGGTGTTCGGGACCCACGAACTGGCGGTGCTTTTCGCCGCGCTGGACGTGCGGATGAGCGACCGCTTTCTCTACAGCCTGTCCCGCTGGGACGTGATGCGCGCCGAGGCCGCCGGGTTCGACCTGACCACGGTGGAGCGGGGCTGGGTGCAGCCGGTGCTGTTCATGGGTTTCCGGCTGCTGGACGAATCCTTCCGCATTGCCTTCGGCTCACCGGTTCTGGGGCAGGCGGTCATCGTCGGGGGTGCGGCGGCGGCTCCGCTGCTGATCGTCGCGACGCTGTGGCGCGGAGGGATGGCCGTGCGGGCCGAAGCCGTGGTGCTCGGCGCGTCGTTGCTTGTGCCGATCGTCTGGTATCTCGCCTTCCTGAACCACACCATCCTGCACGCGGTCTGGATGGTGCGGCCGCTGGTGTGGTTCCCCGCCCTGGCGCTGGTCCTTGCGATACGTCTGCCGCCAAGCCGCCGGGCAGGCTGACCCTGCAATGGGAAAGGGCCCCGCCTTCCGACGGGGCCCTCAACGACGGAAAGGCGTGATCAGGCCGCCCGGCCGTGGGCGACGCCCTTTTCGGTGAGGTGCTGCTGCAGCTCGCCCGACTCGAACATCTCGCGAACGATGTCGCAGCCGCCCACCAGCTCGCCCTTGACGTAGAGCTGCGGGAAGGTCGGCCAGTTGGAGAACTCCTTCAGGCCCTGGCGCAGGCCGGGGTCCTGGAGGATGTCGACACCCTTGAACTTGACGCCGACCTGGCTCAGCACCTGGACGACGGCGGCGGAAAAGCCGCACTGAGGGAACACCGGGGAACCCTTCATGTAGAGCACGACGTCGTTGTTTTCGATGTCGTTGCGAATGCGCTCGGCGACGGTCTGGTCCATCTCTTCCATCCTCTGCTGTCCCGCGGCACGGGACGAACGTTCACGCGTTGTCGGGCACGGCGGTGGTCAGCGCAAGGGCGTGCAATTCACCCCCCATGCGGCCCTGGAGCGCGGCATAGACCATCTGGTGCTGCTGCACGCGCGTCTTCCCCTTGAAGGTGGCCGACGTCACCAGCGCGGCGTAGTGGTCGCCGTCGCCGCGCAGATCCTCGATCTGGACCACCGCGTCCGGAATGCCTTCCTTGATCAGCTTCTCGATCTCTGTGGCTTCCATGGCCATGGTCGTCGTCCTTGTCCGGTTCCGTGTGTCTTCCGCCCCGCGCGGGCTCGACCGAAATACTTAGTCGCGCCGGTCGTATTTGTCACCGGGCGCGCGACGGCATCGCGCGCCCGGCAGTCTCACTCGGCCGGGCCACCTGCCATGTAGGCCGGCAGCCAACCCTCGTTGGCCCGCTTCAGGCGCGCGATGGGAATGGCGTCGGTGTCACTGCGCCCCGTCAACGCCGTGCCCCGCGTGTGGCCGAGAACGGTGAGCGGCACGCCGGCGGCCGCGGCGCGCTCCTGCACCGCCGAGGCGGTGTCGGGAGGCACGGCCAGGACGTAGCGGGCCTGATCCTCGCCGAACAGCACGCCGGCGTCGGCACCGTCCAGGCCGGTGAGGTGGGCGCCGATGCCGCCGGCCATGGCCATCTCCGCCACCGCCACCAACAGGCCGCCGTCCGACACGTCGTGGCAGGCAACCACCAGCCCGTCGCGGATCAGGCCGCGCACGAGATCGCCGTTGCGCCGCTCCACCTTCAGGTCGACCGGTGGCGGCGGGCCGTCCTCGCGGCCGAGGATCTCGCGCAGGTACAGCGACTGGCCCAGATGCCCCTTGGTCTCGCCGACCAGGAGGATCGTGTCGCCTTCGTTGCGGAAGGCCAGGCCGACCGCCGTCATCACGTCCGGCAGCAGGCCGACGCCGCCGATGGCGGGGGTGGGCAGGATCGCCTCGCCGTTGGTTTCGTTGTACAGGCTGACGTTGCCCGACACGACGGGGAAGTCCAGCGCCCGGCAGGCTTCACCCATGCCCTGGATGGCGCCGACGAACTGGCCCATGATCCGCGGCTTCTCGGGGTTGCCGAAGTTCATGTTGTCGGTGACGGCCAGCGGCAGAGCGCCCACCGCGGTCAGGTTGCGCCACGCCTCGGCCACCGCCTGGGCGCCGCCGCGCACCGGGTCGGCCAGGCAGTAGCGCGGCGTGCAGTCGGTGGTCACCGCCACCGCCTTGCTCTGCCCCGGCAGGCGGACCACGCCGGCGTCGGCCTGGCCGGACATGAAGCGGGTGTCGCCGCCCACCAGACTGTCGTACTGCTCCCAGATCCAGCGCTTGGACGCCAGGTCGGGGCAGGACATCAGCGTCTCCAGCACGTCGCCCAGCGGCCGGGCGGGCAGGGCGCGCACGTCGGGCTCCAGCTCGGGCCGGGGCGGGGTCGGCTCCCACGGGCGTTCATAGACGGGCGAGGCGTTGGACACCGGCGCGATCGGCATGTCGCACCAGGTCTGCCCGTGCATCCGGATGACCAGCCGCCCGGTGTCGGTGAGGTGGCCGATGACCGCGAAGTCCAGCTCCCACTTCTCGAAGATGGCGCGCGCCTGGTCCTCGCGGCCCGGCTTCAGGATGATCAGCATGCGCTCCTGGCTTTCGGAGAGCATGATCTCGTACGGCGTCATCCCCTCTTCGCGCATCGGCACGTCGTCGAGCGTCAGCTCGATGCCCAGCCCGCCCTTACCGGCCATCTCGACCGACGAGGAGGTGAGGCCGGCCGCGCCCATGTCCTGGATGGCGACGATGGCGTCGGTGGCCATCAGTTCCAGGCACGCCTCGATCAGCAGCTTTTCGGTGAAGGGGTCGCCGACCTGGACGGTGGGACGCTTCTCTTCCGAATCCTCGGTGAACTCGGCCGAGGCCATGGTGGCGCCGTGGATGCCGTCGCGCCCCGTTTTGGACCCGACATAGACCACCGGGTTGCCGATGCCGGCGGCTGCCGAATAGAAGATCCGGTCGGCCCTGGCGACGCCCACGGTCATGGCGTTGACCAGGATGTTGCCGTTGTAGGCGGGGTGGAAGTTGGTCTCGCCGCCGACGGTCGGCACGCCGACGCAGTTGCCGTAGCCGCCGATGCCGGCCACCACGCCCGACACCAGGTGGCGGGTCTTCGGATGGTCGGGAGAGCCGAACCGCAGGGCGTTCAGGTTGGCGATGGGGCGCGCGCCCATGGTGAAGACGTCGCGCAGAATGCCGCCCACGCCGGTCGCCGCGCCCTGGTAGGGCTCGATGAAGGACGGGTGGTTGTGGCTCTCCATCTTGAAGATGATGGCGTCGCCGTCGCCGAAATCGACCACGCCGGCGTTCTCGCCGGGGCCGCAGATGACCTGCGGGCCTTCGGTCGGCAGCGTCGTCAGCCACACTTTCGACGACTTGTAGGAGCAGTGCTCCGACCACATCACGGAGATGATGCCGAGTTCGGTGAAGGTCGGCTCGCGGCCCAGGATCTCCAGGGCGCGGGCGTATTCCTCCTTGGTCAGGCCGTGTTCGGCCGCCAGTTCGGGGGTGACCTTGGGCTCGCTCACGACAGGGCCTCCACCAGACCGTCGAACAGGGGCTTGCCGTCCAGGCAGCCGTGCAGGGGCACCACCGCGTCCTCGGGGTGGGGCATCAGTCCCAGCACCGTCTTCTTTTCATTGAAGACGCCGGCGATGGCGCGGACCGAGCCGTTCGGGTTGTGGAGCGGGTCGTCCTCGCCGGCGTCGCCGACGTAGCGGAAGGCCACCCGGCCGTCGCCCTCCAGGCGCTTCACCGTCTCGGCGTCGGCCCAGTAGTTGCCGTCGTGGTGCGCCACCGGGTAGCGCACGATCTGCCCCTTGCGGTATTTGGCCGTGAAGGCGCTGTCGGTGTTCTCCACCCGCAGGGTCACGGTGCGGCAGATGAACTTCAGCCCGGCGTTGCGCATCAGCGCGCCGGGCAGCAGCCCCGCCTCGGTGACGATCTGGAAGCCGTTGCAGATGCCCAGCACCCGCACGCCCTGATCGGCCCGCGCCTTCACCTCGCGCATGATGGGCGAGTGGGCGGCCATCGCGCCGGCGCGCAGGTAATCGCCATAGGAGAAGCCGCCGGGCACGACGATCAGGTCGACCTTGGGCAGTTCGGTGTCGCGGTGCCAGACCTCGTACGGTCGGGTCCCGGAGGCGGCCTCCAGCGCGGCGACGGCGTCGCGCTCGCGGTTGGAGCCGGGGAACAGGATGACGGCAGCCTTCATGGGGCGCGGATTCGCTCACGAGCCAGGGGACGCTATGGCGCGGACACTAGAGACAGCAGGCGCGTAAGGCAAGGGGTAGGGGAGTCTGGCGGGCCGCCGGCCCCCATGCTAATCCGGAGCGATCGGACGGCAAGGCGAGGCGGGCATGGCCACGGTCGGGGAAGCGCTGGCGCTGGCGGTCGAACACCACGGGGCCGGGCGGTTTGCCGAGGCCGGGGAACTCTACCGGCGAATCCTCGACGCCGTGCCCGGCCAGCCGCTGGCGCTCCATTACCTGGGCGTGCTGCACGCCCAGTGCGGCCGGGCGGAGCGGGCGGTGGTGCTGATCCGCCGGGCGGTGGCGGTCGACCCCGCGGTGGCCGACAGCCACGCGAACCTCGCCGGCGCCCTGCGCGCCTGCGGCCGGGCGGCGGAGGCGGTGGCGCCGCTGGCGCGCGCGGCGCGGCTTGCCGGCACCGACGCCCGGCGCTGGTCGGAGCTGGGGGTGGCTCTGCGCGGTACCGGCGAGGCGGCAGGGGCCCGCCGCGCCCTGGCGGCGGCCGTCGCCCTGGATCCGGCGGAGCCGCAGACCTGGCACACGCTGGGTCTTGCCGCGGAGGAGTCGGGCGACCGGCGCGCTGCCGCCGATGCCCACGCCCGCGCCGGCGCCCTTGATCCCGGTCTGCTGTCGTCGCGCCTGGCCGAGGCCGGGCTGCGCGCCGGGCTGGGGCAGGCGGAGCGGGCGGAGCGGGTGCTCGACGCCCTGATCGCCGATGCGCCGGACCTGGCGCCCGCCCGCTTCAACCGCGCCGCCCTGCTCCAGGACCGTGGCCGGCGGAGCGCGGCGGAGGCCGGGTTCCGCGCGGCGCTGTGCCTCGACCCGGCGGACGCCGACGCGTGGCATGCCCTGGCCGGCCTGGACCGGGAGGCGGTGCGGCTGGCGCGGGCGGTTGCCCGCTGCCGCCGCGCGCTGGTCCTGCGGCCCCTGTTCGAGGCGGCCCGGCTCGACCTGCGGTTTCTGATGAGCCGGGACGTGCCGGCCTGGCATTTCACCATGCTGGCGGACGAGGTGCGCAACGACGCCTACCGCCGGGCCATCGAGAAGGCGGTCACCCCCGGCTGCCGGGTGCTGGAGATCGGCACCGGGGCCGGGCTGCTGGCGCTGTTCGCCGCCCGTGCCGGGGCGGGCGAGGTGCACACGTGCGAAGTGTCGGCGGCGCTGGCGGCGGTGGCGCGGGGCGTCGTCGCCGACAACGGCTACGCCGACCGGATCACCGTCCACCACAAGCGCTCCGCCGACCTGCGCCCCGGCATCGACCTGCCCGGCCGGGCCGACGTGCTGGTGTCCGAGATCCTGGACGCCGGCCTGCTGGGCGAAGGGCACGCGCCCAGCGTCCGCCACGCCGTCGCCGAACTGCTGAAGCCCGGGGGACGGGTGATTCCGGCCGCGGCCACCGTCCACCTGGTCGCCATCGAGGCGCCGGCGGCTGCAGCCACCCAGCCGATTCGCACCGTCTGCGGGTTCGACCTGTCGCGGCTGGAGGCGTACCGCAACCCTTCCTATGCCGCCCTGTCCCTCACCGACCTGCCGCACCGGCGCCTGACGGACGCGGTGCCGGTGGCGCGCATCGACCTGGCCGACCCGCCGCTTCCCGGCCCCATGGGGCGGGCCGTCCTCACCGCCGGGGCCGCGGGCACCGTGCACGCCGTGGCCTTCTGGTACGATCTGCACGTGGACGCGGAGATCACCGTGTCCACCGGGCCGGACGGGGGATGCCGGCACTGGCTTCAGGCCGTCCAGTTCCTGGAAGCCCCGGTGACGGTCACAGCCGGGCAGGCCCTTGCCGCGGAGATGCGCTACGTGGCGGGGCGCCTGACGGTCAGCGTCGCCTGACGGTTCCGGCGGCGGCGCGGCGGTTCTGCAAGGCCACATAATGGTGCCACACCAGGCGCGCGGCGAGGCTGCGGTGGGGGCGCCAGGGCTCGGCGACCGCCACCAGGGCGGCGCGGTCCGGGCGCTCGGCCCAGCCCTTGAGGCGCTGCACCCCCAGCGCGATGGCCAGATCGTCCACCGGCCAGACGTCGGGACGGTCCAGCGCCGACATCAGATAAATCTCGGCGCTCCACCGGCCGATCCCCTTCAGGGCCGTCAGGGCGGCGATGGCGGGTTCGTCGTCCATGGCCTGGATGGCGGCCATGTCGAGGCCGCCCGACGCGACGGTGCGGGCGATGCCGCGGGCGTAGCCGATCTTCTGCGCGGAGAAGCCGCACGCCCGCAGCGTGTCGTCATCCAGCGCCAGGAAACCGTCGGGGGTGACCGGGTCGAGGCGGGACAGCAGCTTTTCCCACAGCGTCAGGGCGACACGGGTGGAAAGCTGCTGTTCCATGATGATGCGCACCAGACCGGGGAACCCGGCCGGGCGGGAGAAATCGGCCACGTCCGGCCCGCCGACGCGCAGGCACTCGGCGAAGATCGGGTCGATCCCGATCAGGTGGTCGACGGACACGGGCGCCGGCGCGGCGGTGGTTCAGGCCACCAGTTCGATCGCGTAGTCTTCGATCACCGTGTTGGCCAGCAGCTTGTTGCACATGGCCTCCACCTCGGTGCGGGCGGAGTCGGCGTCAGTCGCCTTGAGGTCGAGTTCGATGACCTTGCCGGCGCGGACGTTGCCGACGCCGTCGAAGCCGAGCGTGTGCAGGGCATGCTCGATCGCCTTGCCCTGGGGATCGAGTACGCCGCGCTTCAGGGTGACGTGAACCTTGGCCTTCATGGATTCGCTGCTTTCCTGATGAATCACTGGATGGTCTTGGGGGCCTTGACGTCGACGGGACCGCCCTCGGGCAGGATGCCAAGGCGGCGGGCGACCTCCTGATAGGCCTCCTCCACCTTGCCGAGATCCTGGCGGAAGCGGTCCTTGTCCAGCTTCTCGTTGGTCTTGATGTCCCACAGACGGCAATTGTCGGGGCTGATCTCGTCGGCGAGGACGATGCGCATCTCCTCGTTCTCCCACAGCCGGCCGAACTCCAGCTTGAAGTCCACCAGGCGCAGGCCGATGCCGAGGAACAGGCCGGACAGGTAGTCGTTCACCCGCAGGCTGAGCGCCACCATGTCGTCCAGGTCCTGGGGAGCCGCCCAGCCGAAGGCGGTGATGTGCTCCTCCGAGACCATGGGATTTCCGAGTTCCTCGGACTTGTAATAATACTCGACGATGGAACGCGGCAGGGCCGTTCCCTCGGGGATGCCGAATCGCTTGGACAGCGACCCGGCGGCAACGTTGCGGACCACCACCTCGATGGGGATGATCTCCACCTCGCGGATGAGCTGTTCGCGCATGTTCAGGCGGCGCACGAAGTGGGTCGGCACGCCGATCTCGCCCAGACGGGTCATCAGATACTCGGAAATGCGGTTGTTCAGCACTCCCTTGCCGGTGATGACGCCTTTCTTCTGGTTGTTGAACGCGGTGGCATCGTCCTTGAAGTACTGCACCAACGTGCCCGGCTCCGGTCCTTCGAAAAGAACCTTGGCCTTGCCTTCATAGATGCGCCGGCGTCTGCTCATGTGTGGTCGTCCGAAACTACAGCGGACCGGCCCCGGCTGGGACCGGCCCGGTCAATGTGCGGAAGAGTGATATAGCAAGCCGTTCCGGCGAACACAATGAGAGCGGCCGCCCACAGCCCGCCGCCCCGCGGCCCGCCCGGAAATGCGCATACGCCCTGCGCCGTAGTTCAATTGTACTACCAAGCAATCTGCAGCGCGAACTAGCGTCCGGGAAAACCGGTCACAACCGGTCCGTCCAATGGGGGGCAAACCCGGGAGGAAATGCTGCATGACGCGTTTTATCGGACGCCTGGCGATGGCTGCGGCCGTTGCGGGCGGTGTTGCCTGCGCCGCCGGGCCGGCGGCGGCCACGAACGGATCCTTTGCGCATGGCTATGGCACGTCCGCCAAGGCCATGGCGGGGGCCGGTGTGACGATGGGCGACGGTCCCATCGCCTCCGCCCAGAACCCGGCCATCGGCCATAAGGTCGGCAACGTCGCCGGCCTGTGCCTGACCTTGTTCATGCCCTATCGTGAGGTCGAGTTCAGCGACAACGGCATGATGTCGCCGCTGCCCGTCGGCACCGTCGAGAGCCGGCGCAATCTGTTCCCGATCCTGTGCGGCGGTGCCAACGTCGCGGTCGATGAGGACACGACGCTGGGCGTTGCGGTGTTCGGCAACGGCGGCATGAACACCGATTACGGCACCAACCTTTACAACGCTTTCGGCCAGGGCATGATCGCCGCCACCGCTCCCACCGGGGTCGACATGGCGCAGGCGTTCGTGGCGTTCAACGTCGCGCACCGGCTGAACGACCGGTTCACCGTCGGTGTCGCCCCGACCTTCGCCGTCCAGCGCTTCAAAGCCTATGGGCTGGAGCCGTTCACGGCCCTGTCGCTGTCGCCCGGTGACGTCACCGACAACGGCTATTCGTGGTCGTACGGCGGCGGATTCAAGCTGGGGGCGCTGTGGGACCCGGCGGATTGGCTGACGGTGGGCCTGTCCTACCAGTCACGCATGTGGATGACGACATTCGACGGGTACCGCGGCCTGTTCGCCGAGGGCGGCGACTTCGACATTCCCGCGTGGTTCTCGGCCGGTGTCGCCGTCCGCCCCGTTCCGGAACTGGCCGTCCTTCTGGAATGGAAGCGGATCTTCTACGGCAGCGTCAAATCCATCGCCAACTCCGGCGCGCCGCCGTTCGGCCCGCTGGGCGCATCGGACGGGGCCGGTTTCGGCTGGGACGACATGGACGTCTTCATGGTCGGCCTGCAATGGCGGGCCGGCGACGATCTCGTTCTGCGCGCCGGTGCCAGCCGGTCGACGGTGTTTGCCGCGGGCGATCAGGTGCTGCTGAACGTCCTCGCCCCGGCGACGGTGCGCACGCACCTGTCCGCCGGATTCGGCTACCGGCTGACGCCGCACTGGACAGTCAGCGGGTCCTACACCTACGCCCTGCCCGAGGAGCGCAGCGGCACCACGCCGGGCCTCATGATGGGACAGTCCGCGACGCTGCGGATGGAGCAGCACGAGCTTGTGCTTGGCCTGTCATACCATTGGTGACGGGCACAATCCCGCCTCGCCGTACAAGAATACTACCAGCCCCCACCGCCACAACATTAGCGTTGTCTGATCATAACGGACGAAACGCCGCCGCTGCGACGGCATGCCAAGGAATTGACAATGACCGATAGCACCGATAACGCCAAGCGCATGACCATCATCGTCACCAAGGGGACGCTGGACTGGGCCTATCCGCCGTTCATCCTGGCCGCCACGGCGGCGGCCATGGATGTGGACGTGACGCTGTTCTTCACCTTCTACGGCCTGGCCCTGCTGAAGAAGGACATGGACCTGAAGGTGTCGCCTCTGGGCAATCCGGCCATGGAGATGCCGATGATGGGCGGGCACGTCGCCATGCCATCGATGGTGGCCATGCTGCCGGGCGTCACCGCGATGGCGTCGGGCATGATGAAGAACCTGATCAGGAAGAAAGGCGTGGCGAGCGTCGAAAGTCTGCGGCAGGACTGCGTCGATGCCGGCGTGCGCATGATCGCCTGCCAGATGACCCTCGACCTGTTCGAGTACAAGCGCGAGGATCTGATCGACGGTCTGGTGTTCGCCGGCGCCGGCACCTACATCGGCGCCGCGCTGGAATCCCACGTCAATCTGTACATCTGAAACGACATCCTCACATCTGAAACGACGTCCTCACCGGGGGCGGGGCCGTGCGACACCTTCACCAGTCTTTCCTAATATGATAGGCTGTACGGATTGTAGGGTTATCCGACCCTGCCTCGGACCGGAGATCGGCCATGTCCAGCGCCCTTGCGGCGGATCGAACGGGGAGTGCGGCGGCATTCGCGCCGGGAGACAGCCCGCTGGCGCGCATGCTGAGCCTCTGCAACATGAACCAGACGCCGGAGTACGTGCCGGAGAAGCGCTCCATCCGCATACATGGCCATTCCACCACCCTGCGGCTGGAGCGCGCGTTCTGGTCCACCCTGGAACTGATCGCGGAGGAGGAGGGCTCCACCGTGGCCGGCCTGGTCACCCGCATTCACGACCATTGCCTGTTCGCCAACGACAAGAACCTGGCGTCGTGCCTGCGGGTGGTCTGCCTGAAATACGTCAACCTGACGGGTTGACCGCACGCCAGGGCGATTCGTGCGGCCGGCCGGCCGCGAAATGCCAGACGGGGGCCGGGTCGGGGTTGTCGACCGACGGCAGGGCGATGAGCGCGCCGGACGAGGTGCCGAAGCCCGAGGGCAGGAGGAAGTCCATCGCCCCCCTGGCGCTGTCGCCCTCCCAGATGCGGCTGCCCAGCAGGGCCGGCCAGCCGCCCCAGTCCACGGTGCCGGTGGCGTCCGGGCCGGGCGGCACGGCAGCGCGGAACAGCGGCAGGTACAGGCGGATGCGCGGGTCGGCCTCGTCGTCCGGGTCTACGGCGGTCACCATGTGCAGCCCCTCGCCCAGGGTGGCGACGGCCGGCCGGTGTTGCGGGGTGTCGCCGCGGTGCATCACCACATAGGCGTCGCGGTTGTCGGCGATCAGCAGGTTGAACGGCCGGTAGGCGCGCGTGTCGAGGCCGGCCAGCGCCATGGCCGCCTCGGCCGCGTCGGCGTGGTCGAGAGCCTCCAGCACGAGTTCACCGCGGGACCGCTTGCCGGCCAGCGGTCCCAGGGTCCCGGTGCGGTTGAGAACCGCGGCGACGACCCCCTCGTCGTTCAGTCCGAGCCATGAACCGCCGGCCAGTTCGTCCAGGCCCGCCACCACGTTGGGGCGGTCGGCCCAATGGCGACCCGGCGGTTTCCAGGGGCGGTCCGCCATTTCGTCGCGGTTGGCGCCGAGAACGACGGGATACGGCGCATCGGGGCGCCGCAGGATTATGACGCTGCACATGAATCCTTGCCTTTCCGCTCCTCTCCCGGTATTTCGCGGCTCGCCGATTTCGCCCATCCGGCGGCGCGGCAGGGTCGTGACGTCTGCCGATGTCGCGGCTATATAAGCTGTATCTGGGAGCGCCAACCAAGCCAAGGAGTCCGGTCCGTCATGACCACGTTCGACGAACGCGAAAGGGCATTCGAGAACAAGTACCAGCACGATCAGGAGCTGCTGTTCCGAATCAGGGCCCGTCGCGACAAGCTGGCCGGGCTGTGGGCGGCGGGCCTCCTCGGCCTCAACGGTGCCGATGCGGATGCCTACGCGCGCCAGATCATCGATGCCGATTTCGGCACGGCCGGTCCGCACGACATCCGCGACCGCCTGCTGAAGGACCTGAAGGACCGTGGCGTCGACATCTCCGAACATCGGATCGAAAAGGAAATGGACGCGCTGCTGGCAGCCGCCCGCGAACAGGTCATTACGGAGTAGGGCGCTCGAGTCGCTCCGGAATGGGGAGGATGTCCATCCCCATTCCGGATCCGTTCGGTGGGGGCCTCAATCGCTGCTGGTCACCACGATTTCGCGATCGCCGCCGCCCATTGCCACGACCTCATAGGCGGTGCCGCGGGCGAACGCGTCGAGATAGGTGGTGGTGGAGAAGGTCGCCTGGTCCCGGTAGGGACCGAACTTGAAGTACTGGGTCGTCGGCTCGGTGCGGTAGCCGATTCGGCCCGTGGCGCGGGCGTAGAGCTTGCCACCGGCCCACACCTCGACCACGCCCTGACCTTCCGGTGACGCCTTGATCCGGTAGACCATGTCGGTCCAGGACCCGAACGGGTTGGGCAGGTGACCGAAGCGCTGGATGGTGACGTCCTGCATGCAGGGATCGCCCGTCACGCTGTTGACGCTCTCCGCCTGCGGCGGCGGGTCCTGCTGGTAGGCCAGCAGGATGCGGCACTCGTTGCCGTCCGCGGCGTCCTGCTGGATGGTGACGGAGAAGTTCCGGTCGGTGAAGCGCTGGGCGACGAAGGGGCTTTTGCCGCCGCCCTGCTTCCACTGGCCGATGACGAGGCGTCCGCTGTTCTCCGCCGGCACCGTGTCGCCGATGAACATGCTGAAGCCGTACCACGCCTCTGTGCCGAAGGGCAGGCGCACGTCCTTGCGCTCCCACAGTTCCGCCCGCTCGGTGCCGTCGTCCTCGAACGGGGCGTCGGGGTCGGCGGGGTCCATGCACGTCGACGACGGCCGCGCCTTAAGCAGATCCGTGGGCGCCGGGTTGACCGTCAGGCTGGCCGCCCAGCGGCCGATGCGCACCGTCTCCTGCTGGTCCAACTCGACGTTTTCGGGCCGGTAGCAGGGTTGCAGGACGCCGACGTTGAGGTTGCCGTTCTCGAACCCCTCGCGCAGGTCGATGGGCGGCAGCGTCTGCGCCGCGGCGCCGGCGCTGCCGCCGGCCAGGATCAGGCCCGCGGCCAGCGCGCGGAGATGGTGCATCATCACGGTGGTGTCTCCCCGGACGCGGATCGTTGCACAAACCATTACGGCACAAACCAATATGCCGAGTTGAAGGATTGCGCAAGATTCACGCGTCAGGGGATCGTGGCGTTACGCCCCGAACACGCGCTTGAAGATGGTGTCCACGTGCTTGGTGTGATAGGCGAGGTTGAACATCGGCGCCAGCTCCTCGCGGGCGATGTGCTTCGTCACCTCGTCGTCGGTCAGCAGGTGGTCCAGCAGGTTCCCGCCTTCGGCCCACACCTTCATGGCGTTGCGCTGGACCGCCAGGTAGGCGTCCTCGCGGCTCATGCCCGCCTGAGTCAGGGCCAGCAGGACGCGCTGCGAGAAGACGAGGCCACCGAGGTCTTCCAGGTTCTTCTTCATACGGTCGGGATAGACGACCAGCTTGTCCATCATGCCGGTCAGACGGACCAGCGCGAAATCGAGGGTGACCGTGGCGTCGGGGCCGATCATCCGCTCCACCGAGGAGTGGGAAATGTCGCGCTCGTGCCACAGGGCGACGTTCTCCATCGCCGGCACCACGGCGGAACGCACCAGGCGGGCGAGGCCCGTCAGGTTCTCCGACAGCACGGGGTTGCGCTTGTGCGGCATGGCGGAGGAGCCCTTCTGTCCGGGATGGAAATACTCCTCGGCCTCGCGCACCTCGGTGCGCTGGAGGTGACGCACCTCGACCGACAGATTTTCCACCGACGACGCGATGACCCCCAGCACCGAGAAATAGAAGGCGTGGCGGTCGCGCGGGATGACCTGGGTGGAGACCGGCTCCGGCGTCAGGCCCAGCTTCTCCGCCACATGGGCTTCCACATGGGGGTCGATGTTGGCGAAGGTGCCGACGGCGCCGGAGATGGCGCAGGTGGCGATCTCGTCGCGCGCCTGCACCAGCCGGGCGCGGGCGCGGTCGAAGGCGGCGTAGTGGCCGGCCAGCTTCAGGCCAAAGGTCGTGGGCTCGGCGTGGATGCCGTGACTGCGGCCGATGGTGACCGTGTCCTTGTGCTCGTATGCCCGGCGCTTCAGCACGGCGAGCAGGGCGTCCAGATCCTCGATCAGCAGGTCGGCCGCCTGCTTGAGCTGGATGGCCAGGCAGGTGTCCAGCACGTCGGACGAGGTCATGCCCTGGTGGACGAAGCGCGCTTCGGGCCCCACATGCTCCGCCAGGTTGGTGAGGAAGGCGATGACGTCATGGCGGGTCTCCCGCTCGATGGCGTCGATGCGGTCGATCTCCCATTTGCCGCGCGCCCACACCGCTTCGGCCGCCTGCGCGGGAATGATGCCGAGCGCCGCCTGTGCGTCGCAGGCGTGCGCCTCGATCTCGAACCAGATGCGGAACTTGTTCTCCGGTTCCCAGATGCGGGCCATTTCGGGGCGGGTGTAGCGGGGGATCATCTCGACTTCTCCGGAACAGGCGGCGGACACGCGCGCGCGGGACCTTAGCCGCCGCGTTCCGTGCTGGCCAGACCCTTGTGCGCGGCGGTGCACCGGTCCCATGCGCGGATTGACGCGGTCGGGTGATCCCGCCCAGTCTGACGGTCGGCGAGAGGCGCCGCACCATCAGGCGAGGGAGCAGGGGCATGGACATCACCCGAAACGAGCGATCCGGGGTAACCGTAGTGGCCGTGTCGGGCCGCATCGACGGCCTGACCGGACCGGAACTGGAGGCGGCGCTCACCGACGCCATGCCGGCCGGCGGGGCGCTGGTGCTGGATCTGGCGGGCAGCGACTACGTCAGCAGCGCCGGGTTGCGCGTGGTGCTGAAGGGCGGGCGCGGCGCCAAGCAGGCGGGAACGTCCTTCGCGCTGGCCGGTCTGCACCCGCAGGTGCGCGAGGTGTTCGACGTCAGCGGCTTCTCCACCCTGTTCCCCATCCACGCGGACGCGGATGCCGCCGTCGCCGCCCTGGCAACCGGGGATGACCGGGCGGCGCCGGCGGCGCCGGCCACCGCTCCGGCGGCACCCATCGGCTCCCTGCCGACGCTGCTGGAAGAGGTGATGCTGCTGTGCATCGACGAGGACGGCGGCGCCCTGCGGCCGCTGGCGCGCAGCGTCTACGACCAGTTGGCCGCCGGCGCCGTGCTGATGGAACTGGCCCTGGCCGGCCGCGTCGACAGCGACCTGAAGCGGATCAGCGTGGTCAACCCGCAGCCGACCGGCGAGCCGCTGCTGGACGGCGTCCTCGCCCGCCTGGCCGAACTGGGCACCGGCACGCCGCTCGACTGGACCTTCGAGGTGGCCGGGCAGGGGCCGGAGCTGCGGGCCGCCGCGCTGGACCGGCTGATCCAGCGCGGCATCATCCGGCGCGAGGAGGGCCGCATCCTGTGGATCTTCCGCGACCGCCGCTATCCCATCGTCGACGGCCGCGAACGGCGCGAGGTGCGGGCGCGCCTGCGCGACCTGCTGCTGGGCGACGATATCCCCGATCCCCGCGACGTGGTGCTGGTCGGGCTGGTCAACATCGCGGGCCTGTTCGGCACCCTGCTCACCCCCGCAGAGCTGCGGGCGGCTGAGCCGCGCATCGTCCAGATCCGGAAGATGGACCTCATCGGTCAGGAGGTCGACCGGTCCGTTGCCGGCATCGAAGCGGCGATCGCCGGCGTGATGGGCCCCATGTAACGGCGCCCGGAGCGGCACCCGCTTTCCCTTTCACAGGTCCGCAGGGTGCCGGTATTGTGTCGACCAGGTGTGTGGCCGGGAGACACCCCGCCGGTGGGGAGCCATGCACGGGGGCGCTTTGCCCCACCGGGAGCTTTGCGGTATAAGCCGAATGTCAGTTCATGCTCGACCGGGAGAATAACCGGAATCGGGTTAAATCACAGGGAGAACGTCCATGTCCGGGGATCTCGACACGCTCGCGCTCGAATACCATCGGCGCCCGAAGGCGGGGAAGCTCGCCATCGTGGCGACCAAGCCGATGGCCAACCAGCGCGATCTGGCGCTGGCCTATTCCCCGGGCGTGGCGGCCGCGTGCATGGCGATTCACGCCGACCCCTCCCAGGCGGCCGAACTGACGACCCGTGCCAACCTGGTGGCGGTGGTGACCAACGGCACCGCCGTGCTCGGTCTCGGCAACATCGGCCCGCTGGCCGCCAAGCCGGTGATGGAAGGCAAGGCGGTCCTGTTCAAGAAGTTCGCGGGGATCGACGTGTTCGACCTGGAACTGAACGAAACCGACGTCGATGCCCTGGTGGACACCATCGCCCGCCTGGAGCCGACCTTCGGCGCCATCAACCTGGAGGACATCGCCGCCCCCGCCTGCTTCGAGGTGGAGCGCCGCCTGCGCGACCGCATGAAGATCCCGGTCTTCCACGACGACCAGCACGGCACCGCCATCGTCGTCGGTGCGGCCATGCTGAACGGCCTGAAGCTGGTCAACAAGCGGGCGGAGGACATCAAGGTTGTCTCCACCGGCGGCGGGGCGGCCGGCATCGCCTGCCTGGACCTGATGGTGGCGCTGGGTGTGCGGCGCGAGAACGTCTGGCTCGTCGACAAGCACGGCCTGGTCTACAAGGGCCGGACCGAGGACATGAACCCCTACAAGGATGCCTACGCCAAGGACACCGAGGCGCGCACGCTGGGCGACGTGATCGACGACGCCGACCTGTTCCTCGGCCTGTCGGGTCCGAAGGTGCTGAAGCCCGAGATGGTGAAGCGCATGGGAACGCGCCCCATCATCATGGCCCTGGCCAATCCCGAACCGGAGATCATGCCGGACCTGGCACGCGAGGTGCGTCCCGACGCCATCATCGCCACCGGCCGATCCGACTTCCCCAACCAGGTCAACAACGTCCTGGTCTTCCCCTTCATCTTCCGCGGCGCCCTGGACGTGGGCGCCACCACGGTGACGGAGGAGATGAAGGTGGCCGCCACCCACGCGGTGGCCAACCTGGCCCGCGCCGAGGCGTCGGACGTGGTGGCCGCCGCCTACCGGGGGGAGGAGTTGCGCTTCGGCTCCGACTACATCCTGCCCAAGCCCTTCGACCCCCGCCTCATCATCGAGGTGCCCTCGGCGGTGGCCCGCGCCGCCATGGACAGCGGCGTGGCCATGCGCCCCATCGCCGATTTCCGCGCCTACCGGGACGAGCTGGGCATGTACGCCTTCCGCTCCGGCCTGGTGATGAAGCCGGTGATGCAGCGCGCCATGGAGGACCCCAAGCGCGTGGTCTACGCCGAGGGCGAGGACGAGCGCGTGCTGCGCGCCGCCCAGCTTGCTGTCGACGACGGCATCGCCTTTCCGGTCCTGCTCGGCCGGCGCGAGATCATCGAGCGCAAGATCGTGGAGCTGGGCCTGCGCCTGAAGCACGGTGAAAGCGTCGAGATCATCGAGATGATCCGCGACGTCCGCTCGCACACCTACTCGGAGATCTACCGCAAGATCATGGCCCGCCGCGGCGTCTCGCCGACCCACGCCATGAACGTGGTGCGCACGCAGCCCACCGTGTTCGGGGCGCTGATGGTTCGCCGCGGCGAAGCGGACGCGCTGATCTGCGGCACGTCCGGCCGGTACGGGGAATACTACAGCCACGTCATGGACGTGATCGGCCTGCGCAAGGGCGTCAACACCGCCGCCGCCATGAACCTGCTGATCCTGCAGAACGGCACCTACTTCATCTGCGACACCTACGTGAACCCCGAGCCGACGGCGGGGCAGGTGGCGGAGATCGCGCGGCTGGCGGCGGAGGAGGTGCGTCGCTTCGGCATCGAGCCCAAGGTGGCGCTGCTCTCCCACTCCAACTTCGGCAGCGCCGACACGCCGTCGGCGCGCAAGATGCGCCAGGCTTACCAGCTCATCTCCGCCGAGATGAACGAACTGGAGGTGGACGGCGAGATGCACGCCGACGCCGCCCTGTCGGAGGCGATCCGCGGCCGCGTGCTGCCCGACTCCCGTCTGAAGGGCGAGGCCAACCTGCTGGTGATGCCGACCCTGGACGCCGCCAACATCGCCTTCAACATGCTGAAGGTGCTGGGCGACGCCCAGAACGTCGGGCCGATGCTGCTGGGCGCGGCGCGTCCCGTGCACATCGTGACGCCGTCCGTGACGGTGCGCGGCCTGCTGAACATGACCGCAGTCGCCGTGGTCGATGCCCAGCTCGCCGCTCCCGTGGTCGCGGCGCCGTCGCCGCCCCCGGCCGCGGAATGACCGGGGCGGCGCGCAACGCCGGCCCTACGGCACGTTGCCGGGGCCGCCGGTGCGGCTGACGCCGTCCTCGTGGACATCCGGATCGTCATCGTGCCCGTAGGGCTTGCCCGACGCATCGGTAGCCCTGATGTGGCGCCCCTCGCGCTCCGCCTTGAGGCGGCGCTCGGCGCCGGTGGTGGAGTCGGCCGTGTCCGCCCGGTCGGCGTCGTGGCGGGCGCGCGTCTCGTCGATGCCGCGGTCTTCCGTCCGCAGCGGTTTCGGCGAGACCGGGGACTTCATGCTCTCGTGCGCCATGGCGGGGAGATCCTGTCGGTTGGCCGTCAATGGGACGAAGCGCGCCGGTCGCGGTCGCGACCGCGCTGCGGCCGTCCGTCGCCGCCGCCCCGTTCGGGAAGAACCTGACGGACTCCCTCCGACAAGGCGTTGCCCACGGAGTCGACAACGCCGCGGGCGACGCCCGCGGCATCGGCGCCGGCATGCCCGACGGCGCTGCGCGCCCGCTCGTTGGTGACCAGGGCGCCGGCGACCGCGAACAGCACGTCGGACATCACCTGGCGGCCGGTCGGGGAGGCGAGCATCCCGCTCAACGCCTTGGACTTGCGCAGCCGCTTGGGCACCTTGTAGCCGGCGATCTTCTTGGGAATCTTGAATCCCTTGTGCTTGTGCTTGGCCACGGAAACGTCTCCTCGTGACGGGGGGTCTGTCGTCGTCAACCATGGTCGCGCCGGGATCGTTCCTGTGCCGGCCGACGGCGGGACGGCGGCCGGAACCGGACCGGACCCCGGCATGTTGCCCCGGTACGGATGCGGAAGGGAGCACGGCCATGAGCGACCCCAAGGACGATCCCCGGGCAATCGAGGAAGCGCGTGCGCGTTTGCAGCGCACGGGGGCGCGGAGGCCCGCCGACGGCGGCGCCATCGATCCGGCCGCGCCGGCCCCCGCCGAGGCCGCCCGCGGCGCCATGGAGTCCGACCAGGGCGCGCCGCCGTCGGCCGGTTCGGCCGGGGTGGGCGGCAAGCGGCGGGAGTGACGCCGGCGCGATCGGGCGCGGCGGCGCGGGATGGCGGTGAATAGCTGCGTTGCCGGCGGTTGAAAGCCGTGACGCGGGCGCGGAATGTGGTATCTATCGGCACGGGGAGCGGGCCGGCCCCGCCGCGCCCGCCCCCGGCACCAGCCCGGAGAGTCGTTCCTTGCCCGCCGATACCCAGACCGACGACGCGCTCGTCCTGGCCCTGCCGAAGGGCCGGATCCTGAAGGAGCTGCGGCCGCTGCTCTCGCACGCCGGCATCGAGCCGGAGGCGGACTTCGACAACGAGCACAGCCGGCTCCTGCGCTTCGCCACCAACGTGCCCAACCTCAGCATCATCCGGGTGCGCTCCTTCGACGTCGCCACCTTCGTCGCCTTCGGTGCGGCCCACCTGGGGGTGGCCGGCAACGACGTGCTGATGGAGTTCGACTATCCCGAGATCTACGCGCCGCTGGACCTGGGAATCGGCGCCTGCCGCCTGTCGGTGGCGGAGCCGGCGGCCATGCTGGAAACCGACGATCCCACGCGCTGGAGCCATGTGCGCGTCGCCACCAAGTACCCGGAGGTCACCCGCCGCCACTTCGCGGCGCGCGGCGTCCAGGCGGAGTGCGTGAAGCTGAACGGCGCCATGGAACTGGCGCCCACCCTGGGGCTGTGCCGGCGCATCGTCGACCTGGTTTCCACCGGATCGACGCTGAAGGCCAACGGACTGGTGGAGGTGGAGCACATCGCCGACGTGACCTCGCGCCTCATCGTCAACCGCGCAGCCTTCAAGACCCGCCCCGAAGAGATTTCCGACTGGATCGAACGCTTCCGTGGAGCCGTCCATGCCGCTCAGGCTTGATCGCACCGACGCCGGATTCGAGGAGGCGTTCGACGCCCTCCTGCACGCCAAGCGGGAGACCAGCGAGGACGTGCAGGCGGCGGTGCACGCCATCCTGGAGGCGGTGCGGACCCGCGGCGACGAGGCGGTGATCGACTTCACGGCCCGTTTCGACCGCCTGACCCTGACGGCGCAGACGCTGCGCATCCCGGTGGAGGAGATCGACCTGGCGGTCGCCGCCTGCGACGCCGACCTGTTGAGCGCCCTCGACACCGCGGCGGAGCGGATCGAGGCGTTCCACCGGCTTCAGGTGCCGGCCGTCACCGACTATCACGACGCGCAGGGCGTGCGGCTGGGCGCGCGGTGGACGCCGGTCGGTTCCGTCGGTCTCTATGTGCCCGGCGGTACGGCCGCCTACCCCTCGTCGGTGCTGATGAACGCGCTGCCGGCCATGGTGGCGGGGGTGGAGCGCATCGTCATGGTGGTGCCCACGCCGGACGGCCGCATCAACCCGCTGGTGCTGGCGGCGGCGCGCCGGTGCGGCATCACCGAGATCTACCGCATCGGCGGCGCCCAGGCGGTCGGGGCGCTGGCCTACGGCACGGCCACCATCGCGCCGGTGGACAAGATCGTCGGTCCCGGCAACGCCTATGTCGCCGCGGCCAAGCGGCAGGTCTACGGCGTGGTGGGCATCGACAGCATCGCCGGCCCGTCGGAGATCCTGGTGGTCGCCGACCGGGACAACGATCCGTCCTGGATCGCCATGGACCTGTTGAGCCAGGCCGAGCACGACCGCGTGGCCCAGTCGATCCTGATCGCCGACGACCCCGCCTTCGCCGACGCGGTGGAGCGGGCGGTGGAGGATCACCTGACCCGTCTGCCGCGCGCCGCCATCGCCGGCGAGAGCTGGCGGGAGCACGGCGCCATCATCCTGGTCGAGGATCTGCTGCGCGATTCGCCCGCCCTGGTCGACCGGCTGGCGCCCGAGCATCTGGAACTGGCGGTCGCCGACCCCGACGCCCTGATGGCCCGCGTGCGCAACGCTGGCGCCATCTTCCTCGGCCGGTACACGCCGGAGGCGGTGGGCGACTATGTGGCCGGCCCCAACCACGTGCTTCCGACGGCGCGCAGCGCACGATTCTCCTCCGGCCTCAACGTGCTGGACTACATGAAGCGCACGACCTTCGTGGGCTGCGACGCGCGGTCGCTGCGGGCCATCGGCCCGGCCGCCGTGACCCTGGCGCAGGCCGAGGGGCTGGACGCCCACGCCCGGTCGGTGGCGCTGCGCCTCGGCCCCGGCGGCACCGGGGAGGCGCCGTGAACCAGCGAACGAACCGACGCATCGTCCACGTCACCCTGGACGAAAAGTCCGTCGTCCGGCGCAAGCCGGAGGTGGAGCACGAGCGCGCCGTGGCCATCTTCGACCTGCTGGAAGAGAACGAGTTCCATCCCTGCGAACACCCCGACGACGGGCCCTACCACCTGCATCTGGCGATCGAGGACAACCGCCTGATCCTGGACGTGCGGCGGGAGGACGACACCGCGCTGGGCAAGGTGATGGTGCCCCTGTCGGCCTTCCGGTCGATCGTGCGCGACTATTTCCTCATCTGCGAGAGCTATTACAACGCCATCAAGAGGGCCACGCCGTCGCAGATCGAAGCGATCGACATGGGGCGCCGCGGGCTGCACAACGAAGGATCGGAGCTGCTGCGGGAGAGGGTGCGCGGCAAGATCGACATGGACCTGCAGACGGCGCGTCGGCTGTTTACGCTGATCTGCGTCCTGCACATCCGCGGCTGACGCGGCCGGGGTGGGACCGCGCATGGCCCCCGTACCGACACTGCCGGTTTCCAGCGTCCTGTTCGCCTGCACGTACAACATGATCCGCTCGCCCATGGCGGCCGGCATCCTGCGGCACTATCACGGACACCGGATCTTCGTCGATTCGGTGGGCGTGCGCGAAAGCGACGCCGTCGACCCCTTCGCCGTCGCGGTGATGGAGGAACTGGGGATCGACATCTCTCGCCACGTCTGCAAGACGTTCGAGGAGTTGGAGGACACCTCCTTCGATCTGATCATCTCCCTGTCGCCGGAGGCCCACCACCGCGCCATTGAGATGACGCGCACCATGGCGTGCGACGTGGAGTTCTGGAACACCTTCGACCCGACCCTGGTCGACGGCAGCCGCGACGCCATGCTGGCAGCCTACCGCCAGGTCCGCGACGGCCTCAGCACCCGCGTCCTCGCCCGCTTCCCACCGGAGCGGGGGCCGCGGGTGTAATCGGAACGCCGTGACCTGCCGCTGGCTGTGCGGAAAGAGCCCGTTCCCCGCCGGGCAGCCGATTGGCCCGAGGTGCGGCCCGTGGCAGCAAATGGGCACGACATCCGTGTCATCCGCGCAGAAATCCGCGCAATCCGTGTCAGATTTGCCGGCAGTAGGCTGAATGCCCGCTGAGGTGCGGGTGAGCTGGATACAGTCCCAACCGGACAGTCCCTCTCCCGAAGAAGAGAGGGGCTGCCCCGGCGGATGCTACTTGTTGTGCCCGCTGATCTCCGCGTGCAGCGGTTTGGTTTCCTCGAACAGGCGCTGCTGCTCGGCCGAGGCTTCCTTCTGGTGCAGCGTCTTCCACTCGCCGTAGGGCATGCCGTAGACGGCGGTGCGCGCCTCCTCGTCGGTCAGGGCCACGCCGCGCTCCTTGGCGGCGGCGAGGTACCATTTGGACAGGCAGTTGCGGCAGAAGCCGGCGAGGTTCATCAGGTCGATGTTCTGCACGTCCGTGCGCTTCTGCAGGTGCGCCACCAGCCCGCGGAAAGCGGCGGCCTCCAGCTCCGTGCGCGTCTTGTCGTCCATGTCTGCTCCCTCTTGCTTGGTCTCGTTCAACCCCGGCCGTGGCCGGCGGGGCGGTGGCGGGTGACGAAGCGGCCGTGGACGTGGAATTGCCTGGACGAGCCGCCGGCCAGGATGACCCGGCAAACGTCGCCGCTGTCCGACGCCACGAAACCCGACAGCGTGTGGATGCCGTAATCGAACAGCCGCTCCGTCATGGGGGTGCCCGGCCCGACCAGGGCCACCGGCACCCCGCGCGCGGCGGTCAGGAGGCGGGGCAGGGTGCGATTGGCCAGGGTCGACGCCGTGACAACGGCACCGTCGGCGCCTGGCAGCAGCCACTCCGAAGCCGCCTCGGGGTACTGGCCGGGCTTCGGGGCCATGTCCACCACCAGGGCGCCGGGCAGCCGCTGTTCGATCTGCGGGAAGCCGCCGACCACCACCACCCGCCCGTCCCCGCCGGCGAACCGGTCAAGACCGTTGGTGGCCTCGCCCTCCAGGTCGGGACGGTTGTAGTGGGCGTTCACCGCGGCCATGCCGACCGCCGCCTCCAGCGGGTCCCAGGAGCGGGCGGCCTGCGCCGCCAGCAGGGCGAGGCTGGAGCCCGCCCAATGCTCGGGCGGCGGCGGCTCCCCCGTCGCGGCGGCCGGCCGGGCGGTCAGGCCCATGCGCCCCTCCGCCGTTTCCAGCAGGATCCACTTCGGCCCCACCACGACGCGGGTCACCTCGGCGTCCTCGACGCCCAGGACCAGGTCCTCGTAGAGGCGGTGCGGCCCCCACCAGCGCCACACCGCCTCGTCGTCGGGCGACAGCAGGTCGCCGTAACCGCCGGTGAAGGCGTTCCATTCGTTCAGGAACCGGCTGCCGACGCTGGTCAGCAGCGGGATGCCCTCGGCGATCGCGGTCAGCATCTCGTGGGCGAGGCCGCCGCCGTGGGCTTCCAGGCCGGCGAACTTGTTGACGACGATCAGGTCGGCCCGCTCCTCCACGGCGCGGCGCAGCGCCTGGCTGGCGTCGGCCACGCCGGTGGGATCGACGCGGCAGGACTGCGACCCGCGGCCGAGATTCTGGGAAATGCCGAAGCGGCGCTCGGTGGCGACGTCCACCAGCTCCATCTGCTCCGCACAGTGCTCGCCGCCGCCGAAGTTGCGCTGGATGACGCCGCCGACCCGGAAGCCGCGGCGCTTCAGGGCGAAGGCGAACCGCTCCAGCAGCGCATCGACGGCGTGCGACCCCGGTCCATGCACCAGCGCCCCCGGGCGCAGCGGCGGCGGGGTGGCGGGGGACAGGGCGGAGTCGGACGGCGTGCTCATGGGTGGTTCCTCCGAACCTCTAGGCACCGCGGCGGATGTGGTAGACGAAGACATCGGCACGCGTTTCACAGGCGATCATCTCATTCGCCGTCGTGTTGCAGAAGTGCTTGAAGTCGATGATCGACGCTGGATCGGTGGCGTAGACGATCACCTCTTCGCCGGCGCTCATGGTGTCGAGCAGCGCGCGCGTCCGCAGGATGGGCAGCGGACAGAAAAGGCCGCGCACGTCCAATTCCCTGGCAGCCAATCCGATGCTCCCCTCGCTCAGGTCCGTTCGGGCGCGATGTTAGCGCCATTGCCGGGTCCTATCCAGGCTTTGCAGCGGGACCTTTGGCAGGTCCGCGCTGTTGATGGGGCGGAACGATTGAACGCCGCGTGTTCTAACGATAGGGGCAAGGCCGGCCATGGCGATGCGGGCTCTCGACAAGGTGGTGGTGGTGACGGGTGCGTCCAGCGGCATCGGCCGCGCGACCGCAATCGACTTTGCGCGCCGCGGCGCTGCGGTCGTGCTGTCGGCGCGCAGCGACGAGGCGCTGCACGAGGTGGCGCGGGAGTGCCTGGACGCGGGCGGCCGCGCCATGGTGGTGCCGGCCGACGTCACCGACCAGGCGCAGATCCATCATCTGGCCCGGCGGGCCATCGACGCGTACGGCGGCATCGACGTCTGGGTGAACAACGCCGGCGTCATCGCCTTCGGCCGTTTCGAGGAGGTGCCCGACGACGTGTTCGCCGGGGTGATCGCCACCAACTTCCTCGGCACCGTTCACGGGTGCCGGGCCGTGCTGCCGCATTTCCTGGAGCGCGGGGAGGGCGTCATCATCAACAACGCCTCCGTTGTGTCCACCGTCGGCCAGCGCTACGCCACCGCCTACGTGGCCAGCAAGTTCGCCGTGCGCGGCTTTTCCGAGACGCTGCGGCAGGAACTGGTGGATGAGCCGGGAATCCACGTCTGCACCGTCATGCCCGGCACCGTCGATACGCCGCTCTGGCAGCACGGGGCCAACTTCACCGGCCGGGCCATCCGTCCGCCGGGGCCGGTGTCGGCGCCGGAGACGGTGGCCGCCGCCATCGTCGACCTGGCCGAACGGCCGCGGCGGGAGGTCTTCGTGGGCGCTCCCGGACGGGTGGCGGAGATCCAGCAGGCCATGGCGCCGGGCGTCAGCGAATGGGCGCTCGCGCGGTTCTACGAACGCAACATGTTCGAGAACCGGTCCGCCCCCCACACCGACGGGGCCATCCGGCATCCCCTGCCGGGTCACGGCGTCAGCGGTGGCTGGATGGCGGAGCATGCCGCGGCCGGCAAGGACGAGCGCCGCTTTTCCTGGACCAACCTGGCCCTGTTCCTTCTGCCCATCGGTTTGATGAGTCGCCTGCCCATGGGTGCGGGCGGCCGCCACGCCTTCTGAATGCACGCCGGGAGTGTTGATCAATGGGTCTGTTTCGCCGCGTGCGAGGCGTCAAACCGTTCCCGGTGCCGGGTCTGCGAAAGGACGCGGCGACGCCGATGGGCACCATCTGGAGCGTGGTGGCCGCCGAGGACGACGGGGAGGCCCCGCACGGTGATCTCCTCGACAGCGAGCGTGTGCTCGGGGTGGGGGACATCATCAATGTCCGCAATGGTCCCGGCGGCACCAAGCTGTTCGCGTTGCGCGTCGTCGGCCGGGAGGACGACATCGTCCACACCGAGTACGTGCGCCATTGAGTGCGGACCCTTCCCCCGCCGCCCGGCGCCGTGACGCCGGCGGCGGGAGAGGGAGCGTCACGCGCCGCCGATCCCCTCGTTGAAGCGTTCCCCTGTCTTGGGGTCGATGTTCTCTCCCGTGCCGGGCGTTCCGGGAGGCGCCTCGTCGCGCCGGCTGCCGGACGGATCGTCCTTGCGGGCGTCCTTCGGGGCGTCGTCCTTCTTGCGGTCCTCGGTCATGCTGTCCTCCGCGCGGGTTGTCGGTTCCCCCACCACAACAGGCCGGTGCCGGGAAGCTCCCGCGGCGGCGGCGGCGTGCCGCCGACGCTAAACACTAATCAGTAGTCAAAACAATGCCCTGTGCGGCCCCTGCCCGGAGTCTGTCCGTGCCGCGGAGCCTTGGCAATGCGTCGTGTGCATGGGTTTGGCCGTCAGCAATCCGAAATATGCGCTTGACGGACGGTATGTTTAGTAGGAGCCTCAGAGCTAAGCAAATCACTAAACATCGGCGCGGCCGCGCGGCGGCCGGCCTTCACCGGGAGGAGAGACCATGGCCAAGGCGGTGACGTGGATGTGCGGTGCGGCGGCTCTGGCGCTGTCGGCGGGTGCCGCCCAGCCGGCGCTGGCGCAATCGAAGTCGTTGACCCTGTGCTGGGCGGCGTGGGATCCGGCCAACGCGCTGGTCCAGTTGTCGAAGGACTTCACGACAGCGACCGGCATCGGCATGAAGTTCGAATTCGTGCCCTGGACCAGCTATGCCGACCGTTTCCTCAACGAGCTGAACTCCAAGGGCAAGCTGTGCGACCTGATCATCGGTGACAGCCAGTGGATCGGCGGTGCCGCCGAGAACGGCCACTACGTCAAGCTGAACGAGTTTTTCGAGCGTGAAGGCATCTCCATGGATGACTTCATGCCCGCGACGGTGGTCGGCTATTCCCAATGGCCGAAGAACACGCCCAACTACTGGGCCCTGCCGGCCATGGGCGACGCCATCGGCTGGACCTACCGCAAGGACTGGTTCTCCCGGCCGGAGATCCGCGCGGCGTTCCGCGACAAGCACGGCCGCGACCTGGAGCCGCCGAAGACCTGGACCGAACTGAAGGAGGTGGCCTCGTTCTTCCAGGGGCGCGAGATCGACGGGAAGCGGGTCTACGGCGCCTACATCTACACCGAGCGCGGGTCGGAGGGCATCACCATGGGGGTGACCAACGCCCTCTACGCCCACGGCTTCAAGTACCAGGATCCCGACAAGCCCTACGCCATGGACGGCTTCGTCAACTCCCCCGACGCCGTGAAGGGGCTGGAGGCCTACAAGGACCTCTACAAGTGCTGCACCGCGCCCGGCATGACCAACGCCTACATGCAGGAGGGGCTGGACGCCTTCAAGTCGGGGCAGGTGGCGATGCAGATGAACTTCTTCGCCTTCTTCCCCGGTCTCCACAAGGACCCCAACGTCGGCGGCGACCGCATCGGCTTCTTCGTCAACCCGATGGAGACGGCCAGGGGAACACAGCTCGGCGGGCAGGGCATCTCGGTCGTCGCCTACTCCGACAACCGCGATGAGGCGTTGCAGTACATCAAGTGGTTCGCCCAGCCCGACGTGCAGAAGAAGTGGTGGGCGCTGGGCGGCTATTCCTGCCACACGGCCGTCCTGAACGATCCGGACTTCCCGGCGAGCGCCCCCTTCGCCGCCGACTTCCTGCAATCCATGAGCATGGTCGTCGATTTCTGGGCGGAGCCGTCCTACGCTTCGCTGCTGCTCGACATGCAGAAGCGCATGCACGACTACGTGGTGGCGGACAAGGGCACGGCGAAGGAGGCCCTGGACCTGCTGATCAAGGACTGGACCGTGGTGTTCGAGGACGACGGCAAGCTGTGATGCCGTTCCCGCCCCCGGCCATGCGCGCCGGGGGCGGCCCCCCTGATCCGGCACCCCGACCCGGCACCACGGAACGGTCATGACCGAAACCTCGACGCTTCACACGCTGGCGGCACGCGCCGGCGCCGCCACCCCGCCTGCCCTGGCGGCCCGGGTGCGCGGCCTGTCCGACCGGGCCATCGCCTGGCTGTTCATCACCCCCACGGTGCTGCTGCTGCTGGCCATCAACGTCTTCCCGCTGATCTGGACGGTGCGGCTGTCCTTCACCAACTACCGCGCCAACCGGCCCGACGCGCCGCTGCGCTGGCTGGGGCTGGACAACTACACCCGCATCCTCGGCGACCCGGACGTCTGGTACGCCATGCAGGCGACCGCGCACTTCGTGGTGTGGTCGATCACGCTGCAGGTGCTGCTGGGCTTCGGGCTGGCGCTGCTGATCAACCGGCGTTTCCGCGGCCACGGCTTCTGGACCACGCTGATCCTGCTGCCGATGATGCTGTCTCCGGCGGTGGTGGGCAACTTCTGGACCTTCCTGTTCCAGCCGCAGACCGGACTGTTCAATCACGTCGTCGCCTTCGTTACGGGCATCGACCCCGGATCCTTCCAGATGATCGGGGACGTCCGGCTGGCGCCGTGGGCGATCGTGCTGGTCGACACCTGGATGTGGACGCCGTACGTGATGCTGATCTGCCTGGCCGGCCTGCGCTCCATCCCCGACGACATCTACGAGGCGGCGGAGGTCGACCGCGCCGGACCGCTGCGCCGGTTCTGGTCGATCACCCTGCCCATGGTGCTCCCCTTCCTGATGCTGGCGGTGCTGTTCCGCGGCATCGAGAACTTCCGGATGTTCGACATGGTCAACCTGCTGACCTCCGGCGGCCCCGGCTCCACCACCGAGGTGGCGTCGATCACGCTGAAGCGCGAGGCGTTCGAGAAGTGGCGGACCGGCTACTCCTCCGCCTTCGCGGTCATCCTCTTCGTCACCGTCTTCGGCCTGGCCAACATCTACGTCAAGGCGCTGAACGCCGTGAGGCAACGATGAGCGCCCCCGCCTCCGCCCCCGGCACGTGGGGAACCCGGCTGGCCGCCCTGGCGGTGATCCTGTACGCCGTGGTCACCATCGCGCCGCTGCTGTGGATCGTCCAGACCGGCTTCAAGACGCCGTCGGACGCCATCGCCTACCCGCCGAAGGTCTTCGCGGAGCCGTCCCTGGAGGGCTACGTGAACCTGTTCACCACCCGCTCGCGCCAGACCGAGGAGTACATCGCCGGCCTGCCGCCGCCCGACTCCTGGGTCGAACGGCTGGTGCGCTCGCGCAACATGGTGATCGCCGGCCCGTCCAAGGTGGGGGAGCGCTTCGTCAACTCCCTGATCGTCGGCTTCGGCTCCACCTTCCTGGCGGTGTTCCTCGGCACGCTGGCGGCCTACGCCTTCTCCCGCTTCCGGGTGCCGCTGAAGGACGACCTGATGTTCTTCATCCTGTCCACGCGCATGATGCCGCCCATCGCGGTCGCCATTCCCATCTACCTGATGTACCGGGAACTGGGGCTGACCGACACGCATCTGGGCATGATCCTGCTGTACACGGCGGTCAACGTGTCCCTGGCGGTGTGGCTGCTCAAGGGCTTCATCGACGAGATCCCGCGGGAGTACGAGGAGGCGGCGCTGATCGACGGCTATTCGCGCCTGGCCGCCTTCCGCAAGGTGGTGCTGCCGCAGGCCGCCACCGGCATCGCCGCCACCGCCATCTTCTGCCTGATCTTCGCCTGGAACGAATACGCCTTCGCCGTGCTGCTGACGTCGGGCGAGGCGCAGACCATGCCGCCCTTCATCCCCTTCATCATCGGCGAGGGCGGGCAGGATTGGCCGGCGGTGGCCGCCGCCACCACCCTGTTCCTGATCCCGATCGTCGTCTTCACCGTGCTGCTGCGCAAACACCTGCTGCGCGGCATCACCTTCGGCGCGGTGCGGCGATGACGGCGCCGCGCGACACCCGCCCGGCGTGGCGGCGCATCCTGCGCCGCGGCCCCTGGGAGAACGCCGCCATGGCGGTGATCGGGGCGGGTGCCTTCATGCTGATGCAGCCCTTTTCGCTGGCCCTGTTCGGCTGGTCGTTCGCGGTCATCCTGACCGGCACGGTCGGCTTCCTGATCGTCAGCCATTTCCCGGAGTGACCCGCCCCATGGCCGAGATCCGGATCGAACACGTGCGCAAGGAGTTCGGCAGCTTCATCGCCGTGCAGGACTCCACCCTCACCATCGGGGACGGCACCTTCTTCGTCATGCTGGGCCCGTCGGGGTGCGGCAAGACCACGACCCTGCGGATGATCGCCGGGCTGGAACTGCCCACCTCGGGCCGCATCCTGCTGGACGGCGAGGACGTCACCATGCGCCGCGCCGCCGCCCGCGACATCGCCTTCGTCTTCCAGATGTACGCGCTGTATCCACACATGAACGTGCGCCGCAACATCGGCTTTCCCCTGGTGTGCCAGGGGGTCGGGCGTGCGGAGGTGCGGCGGCGGGTGGAGGAGACGGCGCGCCTGCTGCGCATCGACCACCTGCTGGACCGCCCGGTGTCGGGCCTGTCCGGCGGCGACCGCCAGCGCGTGGCGCTGGGCCGCGCCATCGTGCGCCGGCCCAAGGCGTTCCTGATGGACGAGCCGCTGGGCGCTCTGGACACCGAGTTCCGCCACCTCATGTGCGGGGAACTGCGGGACCTGCACGACCGGTTGGGCGCCACCACCGTCTATGTCACCCACGATCAGATGGAGGCCATGTCCATGGCCGACCGCATCGCCGTGATGAACCACGGCATCGTCGAACAGGTCGGGCCGCCGCAGGAGATCTACGACCGCCCCGCCACCATGTACGTGGCCGACTTCCTGGGATCGCCGCCCATGAACTTCCTGACCTTCGAGGGCGCGGTGCGCCGCGGTGACCGCCAGGTGCGGCCCGGCGGCGCCCTCGTTGCCGTCCCGGAACTGCACGAGGACCGACCGCCGGGGCCGCTCGCCCTAGGCGTCCGGCCGGAGCACATCCGCTTTGCCGACGACGCGCCGCTGCGCGGCCGGGTGCTCGGGGCGGAATACATGGGCACCACGCAGATCGTCACGGTGGAAACGGCGCACGGCACCGTCAAGGCGCGCATCCCGTCCGGCCGTGACGTGCGCACCGGAGAAACGGTCGGGCTGGCCCTGCGCCCCGACGGGCTCTCCCTGTTCGATGCGGCGACCGGCCGGGTGTTGCGCAGCGCGCTGCACGAACCCGACCATCCCGACACCCGCCGGGCGGCGGAGGTGCGTCATGGCTGAGGTGAGCCTGACCGGCGTGACCAAGCGCTTCGGCGGCGCCACGGCGCTGGACGACCTGTCGCTGACGGTTGGGGACGGGGAGCTGGTGGTGCTGCTGGGGCCGACCGGGGCCGGCAAGACGACGGCCCTGCGCGTCGTCGCCGGGCTGGAGCGGCCGGAGGCCGGAACGGTGTCCATCGGCGGCCGGCCGGTCACCGACGTGCCGCCGGCCGGGCGCGACGTCGCCTTCGTCTTCCAGCAGTTCTCGCTCTACCCGCACCTGACCGTCTACGACAACCTGGCGTTCCCCCTGCGCTCCCCCATGCGGCGGGAGCCGGAGGCGGCCATCCGCCTGCGGGTGGAACGCATCGCCGCCCTGCTGCGCATCGATCACAAGCTGGGCAACCGGGCCACCCGCCTGTCGGGGGGCGAGATGCAGCGTGTGGCCATCGGCCGCGCCCTGGTCCGCCGTCCCGCGGTCTACCTGATGGACGAGCCGCTGTCGGCCCTCGACGCCAAGCTGCGCTCCGAACTGCGGCTGGAGCTGAAGCGGATCAAGGACGAGATGGGCGCCACCATCCTGTACGTCACCCACGACCAGATCGAGGCGATGACCCTGGCCACCCGGATCGGTGTGCTCGACCGCGGCCGTCTCGTCCAGGTGGGCACGCCGCGGGAAGTGTACGAGCGGCCGTGCAGCGTCCACGTCGCGGCCCGGCTCGGCACGCCCGCCATCAACCTGATCCCGGCCGGCGTGCTCCCCGCTCCGGCGGCTCCGCCGGGCACGCACACCATCGGGGCCCGCACCGAGCATCTGCGCCTGGGCGCCGCCGGTCCCAACGGCCGGCCGGCGCTGATCCACCGGGTGGAACATCTGGGGGACCAGAGTCATCTGCATGTGGAGGTGGGGGGCCACACCCTGGTGGTTCTGGCCGACGCGCACGCGCCGCTGAAGGCCGGGGACCGGGTTGTGGTGGAACTGACCGATCCGGTCTGCTTCGATGCCGACGGCGTGCGCATCGACGTGCCGCCCGGCCCGGCGGCCGCGGCCGCCGCAATGATGGGGAGTATGCGTCCATGACGGTCGATCCGACGACCGACTCCGCGGTGCGGGAGCGCCTGATCCGCGCCATCGCCGAACGGATGATCGCCCACGCCGACGAACTGACCGCCCTCGACCAGGCGATCGGCGACGGCGACCACGGGCTGAACATGAAGCGGGGGTTCGAGGCGGTGCTGGCCGCCGCCCCCGACCTTGCCGCCCGGCCCCTGCCGGCCGCCCTGGCGGAGATCGGCAAGACGCTGGTCATGCGGGTGGGCGGCGCGTCCGGCCCGCTGTACGGAACGCTGTTCCTGACCCTGGGCAAAACCCTGCCGGAGCGGCCGTCGGGCGACGAGCTGATCGCCGCCCTGGCCGCGGCGGTAGACGCGGTCAAGGCGCGCGGCAAGTCCGACGCGGGGCAGAAGACGATGCTCGACGTGCTGGTGCCGGTCCTCGATGATCTGCGCCGCGGCGGCGACGGCGTGCCCGGCCGGCTGGCCGATGCCGCGCACGCGGCGGCGCAGGCCACGGTCCCCATGCGGGCGGTGCGCGGCCGTGCCTCCTTCCTGGGGGAGCGCAGCATCGGGCATATGGACCCCGGGGCGCGCTCGTCGGCCCTGATGATCGAAGCGGTGGTGACGTGTTTGGAGGAACGGGCGTGAACGCAAACGTGGGAATCGTCATCGTGTCGCATTCGCCCGACGTGGCGCGGGGCACCGCCGACATGGTCCGCCAGATGGTGGGCGACGAGGTGCCGCTGGCCTGGTGCGGCGGCAACCCCGACGGGGGGCTGGGGACCAGCGTTCCCGACATCATGGACGCCATCGGCCGGGCGTGGTCGGAGGCGGGCGTGGCGGTGCTGGTCGATCTGGGCGGGGCCGAGACCAACAGCGAAATGGCCATCGAGATGCTGGACGACGAACGGCGCGGCCGCGTCGTCCTGTGCAACGCCCCCATCGTGGAAGGGGCGGTCATGGCGGCGACCGAGGCGTCGGCGGGGTCCACCCTCGACGAGGTGCGGCGCACCGCCGAAGAACTGAAGCCGGCGTGAGGACGGACGCGATGAACGGTCAGGTGAACGGATCCATCCTGATGCGCCACGAGGTCGGGCTGCACGCCCGCCCCTCGGTGAAGCTGACCAAGCTGGCCAAGAGCTTCCGCAGCCGCATCGACCTGGGCCTGTCGCCCGACGGGCCGTGGATCGACGCCAAGAGCATCGTCAAGGTCATGGCGGCCAAGGCCCCCAGGAACACCGTGCTGCATTTCCGCGCCGAGGGCGAGGACGCCGGTGCCGCGGTGGAGGCTCTGGTCGGGCTGGTGGAACGGGATTTCGATGATGGCGACTGACGACGCCCGACCGGTGACGGTCCGCCGCGGCCGGCCCGCCGCCCCCGGCCTCGCCTCCGGCCCGCTGCGGCGGCTGGACGAGGGGGACGGCGCGACGTCCGCGCGCGACGCCGGCCCGCCGGAGCGCGAGGCGGCGGATCTGCGCGACGCCATGGCCGCCGCCGCCGCTGATCTGGCGGATCTCACCGCCGCCGCCGGCGATGACGCCGACGCCGAGGGCATGCTGGCTTTCCAGCTCGCCCTGCTGGAGGACGAGGCGCTGAGCGAGCCGGCCTTCGCGGCCATCGCCGCGGGGGCGCCCGCCGACGCGGCGTTCCGCGCCGCCCTGGACGCCCAGGTGGCGGATTACGCCGCGGCGGAGGATGCCTATTTCAGGGCCCGCGCCGCCGATCTGGCCGACCTGCGCGACCGCGTTCTGCGCCGCCTCGCCGGTGAGGCGGAGGAGGCGATCCCCGGCGACGCCATCCTCGTTGCACGCGACCTGCCGCCCTCGCGCTTCCTGGCGGTGGCGTGGGCCGGCGGCGGGCTGGCCCTCGGCCGCGGCAGCACCACCAGCCACGTGGCGATCCTGGCCCGCGCCCGCGGCGTACCCATGGTGGTGGGGGTGGACGCCGACGGTCTGGAGGACGGCCGGCCGGCCCTGCTGGACGGCGAGGCCGGGACCCTGGTGGTCGAGCCGGACCCCGCCGCCGCCGCTGCCTTCGCCGCCCGGCGGGCCGAGAGCGACGGGCGGCGAGCCCGGGAGGAGACCTTCCTGGCGCGCCCCGCGGTCACCGCCGACGGAGAGCGGGTGCGCGTGCTGATCAACATCGCCGGCCCGGAGGAATTGGCCGGGATTGATCCTGCCCACACCGACGGCGTCGGGCTGGTGCGCACCGAATTCCTGTTCGACGGCCGCCATCACCTGCCGGACGAGGAGGAGCAGCTTGCCGTATACCGCCGCATCCTCGACCTGGCGGGAGGGCGGCCGGTGACGGTCCGCACGCTGGACGCCGGCGGCGACAAGCCGGTCCCCGGTCTGACCCGGCCGGGGGAGAGCAACCCCTTTCTCGGCGTGCGCGGCGTGCGGCTGTCCCTGCGCCGGCCGGAGGTGTTCACGGTGCAGCTCCGCGCCCTGGCGCGCGCCGCCACGGCCGGCCCGCTCAAGGTCATGGTGCCCATGGTCAGCGTGCCGGAGGAGATGGAGCGCTGCCGGGCGCTGCTGGACGCCGCCGTGGCCGACCTCGCCGCCGCCGGGGTGCCGGCGGCCCGCCCGCCGCTGGGCATGATGGTGGAGGTGCCGGCGGCAGCCCTGGCGGTCGCCGCCTTCCCGGCGGACTTCTACTCGATCGGCAGCAACGACCTGATCCAGTACACCATGGCGGCCAGCCGCGACGAGCCGGAACTGGCCGACCTGGCCCGGCCGACGGCGGCCGTGATGGAACTGATCGCCCGGGTCGCCGTCCACGGCGCCGCGACGGGGCGGGAGGTCAGCCTGTGCGGCGACCTCGCCGGCGAGCGGGAGCACGTCGCGGATCTGCTGGCGGCGGGGCTGCGCACCCTGTCGGTGACCCCGACCGCGGTGGCCGCCGTCAAGGCCGCGGTCGCCGGCTGGAGCGCCCGACCATGAGCGAGGCTGCCATCGGCAGCGACGACGCGCAATCGCCGCTGGTCGCCTACAAGCGCATCCTGCAGCGGGTGCTGAACCTGCGGCCGTCGGGCACGCGGCAGCGGCTGGCCGAGGCGATCGGCAAGAACCGCAGCTTCGTGTCGCAGATGGCCAGCCCCGGCAACCCGACACCGGTGCCGGCCCAGCACCTGGAGCAGATCTTCGAGATCTGCCATTTCGCACCGGCGGACCGTGACTCGTTCCTGGCCGCCTACCGCCTGGCGCACCCGCGCCGGCTGCGCCTGCTGCACGAGCGGCACCGCACGCGCCGCATCAGCGTCGAGGTGCCGGACCTGGAGGATGCGGACCGCAACCGCAAACTGGACGCCATCGTGACCGAGTTCGCCGCCCGGGTGGCGCAGCTTCTGCACGACGACTGATACCGGCGGCATCTGAAGAATGCCGCCGGTATCACCCTCTCGATCAATGCCAAGGCATTGATCTGCCGGGTTTGACGGTCGGCAATTGATGGAAGTGATCAATTGCCGACCGTATGACGCACAACGAGAAGGATCGGGGAGGACGACACATGAAAAAGCTGATCAACGGCGTCGACACCGTGCTGGCCGAGAGTCTGGCCGGATTCTGTGCCGCCCACGCGGACATCGTCGTCGCCGACCCGGAGCACCGCTTCGTGCGCCGCGCCGCGCCGGTGCCCGGCAAGGTCGCGCTGATCTCCGGCGGCGGCTCCGGCCACGAGCCGCTGCACGCCGGCTTCGTCGGCCTCGGCATGCTCGACGCCGCCTGCCCCGGACAGGTCTTCACGTCGCCCACGCCCGACCAGATGCTGGCGGCGGCCGAGGCGGTGGAAAGCGGCGCCGGCGTGCTGTTCATCGTCAAGAACTACGAAGGCGACGTCATGAACTTCGACATGGCGCGCGAGATGCTGGACCGCCCCGTTGCCACCGTGCTCACCAACGACGACGTGGCGGTTGAAGCCTCGACCTTCTCCACCGGCCGGCGCGGCGTGGCCGGCACCATGATCGTCGAGAAGATCGTCGGCGCCGCCGCGGAGGAGGGCAGGGACCTGGACACCCTCCGGCTGCTGGGGGAACGGGTCAACGCCCGCACCCGCTCCATGGGGATCGCGCTGACCAGTTGCACCGTGCCGGCGGCCGGCAAGCCCACCTTCACCCTGGCCGAGGATGAGATGGAAATGGGTGTGGGCATCCACGGCGAGCCCGGCCGGCGCCGCGTGCCCCTGATGGGAGCCGACGCCATCGCCGCGGAGATGGTGGAGGCCGTGCTGGGCGATCTGGCCGACCAGGCTTCCGGCGACGCCCTGCTGCTGGTCAACGGCTTCGGCGGCACGCCGCTGATGGAGCTTTACCTGATGTACGACGCGGTCCGCCGCCGCTTGCAGGGCAGCGGCGTGACCATCGCACGGTCCCTGGTCGGCAACTATGTGACGTCGCTGGAGATGGCGGGCTGCTCGGTCACCCTCTCCATGCTCGATGGGGAGACCATGCGCCTGTGGGACGCCCCGGTGCACACCGCGGCGCTGCGCCGGGGCGTGTAAGCGGGCGAACCCCGGCCCTTCGGCCGGCTTGTCCGCCGCCGCGGCGCCCGATACCGTCTGCCCAAAACAGCGGCATACGGGGAGGACGCGCATGTACGTGCACCTGCGGGACGAGGCACGCTGGGCGCTGCCGGAGGTTCTGGAGTGGCAGGCAGGCGAACGGGGCGGGCAGCGCTTCGTCGCCATGGTCGATGGCGGCGGGCTGACCTATGCCGAGGCGGCGGCCGACGCCGCCCGGGTCGCCGCCTGGTTCGCCGCGCAGGGGGTGCGTCCGGGGGACCCCGTCGCGGTGATGCTGCCCAACGGCCTCGACTTCGTGCGCGTCTGGCTGGGGCTCGGCCGGCTGGGGGCGGTGATGGTGGCCCTCAACACCGACCTCCGGGGCGCCCTGCTGGAGCATCAGTTGGCCAACTGCGAGGCGCGCCTCGCCGTCACCACCGCCGCTGCGGCCCCCCGGTTCGATGCGGCTGCCGCGCGGCTGCCGCTTCCCGGGGCGTTGGTGGTGACCGACGGTGCGGCCGCTCCGGCGGGGGAGCGGCCACGCATACCCTTTGACGGGTGGCGGGATATGGAGCCATGGGGTGGCCCGCTGCCGAAGGCGGGGGACACCGCGTGCGTGATGTACACCTCCGGCACCACAGGGCCGTCGAAGGGGGTCGTGATGCCGCACGCCCACACGTTCCTGTTCGGGCTGGGCAGCATCGACCATTACGCGATGACTCCCGACGACGTGTTCTACGTGGTGCTGCCCATGTTCCACGCCAACGCGCTGTACATGCAGTTGGGTGCGACGCTGATCGCCGGCGCGTCGGCGGTGCTGCGCAAGCGGTTCAGCGCATCCGCCTGGCTCGACGACGTGCGGCGCACCGGGGCGACCGTGACCAACTCACTGGGGGCCGTCACCGCCTTCGTGGCCGCGCAGCCGCCGCGGCCGGAGGATCGCGACCATCGTCTGCGCGTCATCGGCTGCGCCCCCAACCCGGCGGCCCTGGAGGCGGTGCTGCGCGAGCGTTTCGCCATCCCCGACGTGATCGGCCTCTACGGCATGACGGAGGTGAACATTCCGCTCTACGGCGAGCGGGGCATACCGCGGCCGGGGACCTGCGGGCGCGTCTACGAGCGCTATTTCGCGGTGGAGATCCATGATCCCGACACCGACCTGCCGCTGCCGCCGGGCCGGGTCGGCGAGATCGTCGTTCGCCCGAAGGCGGCCCGCGGTTTCATGACCGGCTACCACCGCATGCCGGACAAGACCGTCGAAGCCTGGCAGAACCTGTGGTTCCGCACGGGCGATGCCGGCGTGATGGCGCCGGACGGCACCGTGACCTTCGTCGACCGCATCAAGGATTGCATCCGCCGGCGCGGCGAGAACGTCTCCTCCTACGAGATCGAGACGGTGATCGCCGGCATGGCCGGCGTCGAGGAGGTTGCCGCCTTCGCCGTTCCGTCCGGGCTTGCCGACGGAGAGGACGAGATCATGGTCGTGGTGGTTCCGGTGCCGGGAGCCACGGTCGAACCGGCGGCGGTCGTCGAATTCGCCCGCCGGGAGTTGCCGCGCTACGCCGTGCCGCGCTATGTGGAGGTGATGGATGCCCTGCCGAAGACGCACACGGCCAAAGTCCGGAAGACCGATCTGCGCAACCGGGGCGTAACACCGGCCACGCTGGATTCACGTCACATCGCGCCTTCGCCGGACACAGCCGGTGGCTGCGGTTGCTAACGACAATTTAACCGTCGCGCCCCCATAGAGAAAGGGTTATACGGACCCGTCGGTACTACCGGACACGGCAGCGACCAGCAAGGAGCACCCTGATGTCTTCGCAAGCGAACGGGGCCGGCGACACGCCGACGACGGGGACGCGGACCAAACGGGTGCTCATCGTGGAGGACAACGAGCTGAACATGAAGCTCTTCCACGATTTGCTGGAGGCGCACGGCTACGCCACGCTTCAGACCCGCGACGGCATCGAAGCCCTGAAGATGGCGCGGGAGCATCGACCCGACCTGATCCTCATGGACATCCAGTTGCCCGAGGTCTCCGGGCTTGAGGTCACCAAATGGCTGAAGGAGGATGAGGAGCTGAAGTCCATACCGGTCATCGCCGTCACCGCCTTCGCCATGAAGGGAGACGAGGAGAAGATCCGGGAAGGGGGGTGCGAGGATTACATCGCCAAGCCCATCTCGGTGACCAGGTTCCTCCAATCCGTTCAGAAGTTTCTGAGCTGAGACGGCTCGTCACGGGAATCGGATAAAGGTCTGCAATGTCCGCGCGCGTACTTGTCGTCGATGATGTGCTGCCGAATGTCAAGCTGCTTGCGGCAAAGCTGACGCGCGAGTATTTCGACGTCATCAGTGCGTACAACGGCCCGGAAGCACTGGAACTGGTCAAGCGGGAATCGCCCGACATCGTCCTCCTGGACGTCATGATGCCGGGAATGGATGGATTCGAGGTGTGCGAGCGCATCCGCTCCGACCCGGCGACCATGCACATTCCGGTGGTCATGGTCACGGCCCTGTCCGACGTGGCCGACCGCGTGCGCGGGCTGGAGGCCGGGGCTGACGATTTCCTGACCAAGCCGGTCAACGACATCGCCCTGTTCGCCCGGGTGCGCTCGCTGGTCCGCCTGAAGATGATGATGGACGAATGGCGCCTGCGGGAAACCACGTCCGGCCAGTTCGGCGTGCTGGCTCCGACCGGGACCCTGCAATCGGAACCGTCGGAAAAGGCGCGGGTCCTGGTGCTGGAGGATTCGGCGCTCGACCTGGACAAGATCGTCGAGGCCCTGCACCGCGACAGCGATCACGCGGTGGCCGCCGACACCTGCGCGCGGGCCCTGGAACGGGCGCTGAACGACGACTTCGATCTGGTCATCATCAGCCTGACCCTGCTGAACGAGGACGGGCTGCGCCTGTGTTCGCAGTTGCGTTCCCACGAACGGACCCGCCAGGTGCCGATCCTGCTGGCGGTTGACGAGGGCGACCTCAACCGCGTCGCCAAGGGGCTGGAGCTGGGGGCCAACGACTACGTCATCAAGCCGATCGACCGCAACGAACTGCTGGCGCGGGTGCGCACCCAGATCCGCCGCAAGCGCTATCAGGACCGGCTGCGCGCCAATTTCGAGCAGAGCCTGTCCATGGCCCTGACCGACAGCCTGACCGGTGTCTTCAACCGCCGTTACGTCAACGCCCACCTGCCGCGCCTGCTGGAGCGGGCGATCGACAATCACAAGCCGGTGTCGGTGCTGATGTTCGACATCGACCACTTCAAGGCGGTGAACGACACCTTCGGCCACGATGTCGGCGACGGCGTGCTGAAGGAGGTGGCGGACCGGTCCAGCCGCAATCTGCGGACCTTCGACCTGGTCGCCCGTCTCGGCGGTGAGGAATTCCTGGTGATCCTGCCCGACACCGACGGCGAAGCCGCCCTGGCGGTGGCCGAGCGTTTGCGTGGCCGCATCGGCGATGCGCCGTTCGCGATCTCCGCTCCGCCGGGGGCCATCGGCGTGACGGTGTCCATCGGCGTGGCGGTTGGCGGCCGGCTGGGCGACACGGCCGAAGGGCTGATCAAGCGCGCCGACGAGGCGCTGTACGAGGCCAAGCACCGCGGCCGCAACTGCGTGGTTGCGGACCCGCGCGCCGGCCTTCCGGAAACCCGGCTGACGCCGGCGCCCTGAGGGGTGCCGGCGCCGGCGCCCCGATCACTCCTGAACGCGCACCACCTCGCCGTGGCGGGTGCAGGCGGGATCGGCCAGATCCACGAACGCGTCGGTCACCGCTTCGGGCGGGGTCAGCCTGGACTGGTCCTCGCCGGGGAAGCCCTGGGCGCGCAGGCGGGTGGCCACCACGCCGGGGTCCACCAGATTGACCTTCAGCGGGGAGCGGGCAATCTCCATGGCGTAGGTGCGCACCATCATCTCCAGCGCTGCCTTGGAGGCCGCGTAGGCGCCCCAGTAAGGGTAGGGGGCGGTGGCTGCGCCGGACGTGACGAACACCGCCCGTCCCGCGTCGGAGGCGCGCAGCAGCCGGTCGAAGCTGCGGATCAGCCGGAAGTTGGCGGTGACGTTGACGTCGAAGATCCGCTGCCAGTGCTTGGGATCGTACTGGGCCACCGGCCCCAGCGCTTCCAGCACGCCGGCGTTGCCGACGATGATGTCCAGTCGCCGGAACCGGTCGAACACGGCCTGACCGAGCTGGTCGATCTGGTCGAACTTGCGCAGGTCGAGGGGAACCAGGGTGGCGCTCTGCCCGGTGGCGGTGCGGATCGCGTCGTCGGTTTCCTCCAGACCGCCGGAGGTCCGGGCGGTCAGGATGACGTGCGCGCCTTCGGCGGCGAACCGTTTGGCAACGGCGGCACCGATGCCGCGGGAGGCACCGGTGATGAGGGCGATGCGCCCGGCAAGACGGGACATGGACGTGGGAATCTCTCGGCGAAAGGGGCGAGGCCGCTTCAGCGGGCCGGCGCCGGCGGGGTGTAGGAGACGTCCAGGGTCGGCGCTGCGGGCACCGCAAGGGACGGCTCGATGAGGTAGGTGCGGGCGGCCCAGACGGCGCCCGACATGGCGGCCCCCCAGACCACGCCGAAACCGCAGCCGCTGCCCGCGGCCGCGGCCAGTTCGGTGGTGGCGAGGGGAACGCCGACGCCGCTGGCCATGGCGGGCACGGCGAAGGCCACGGTGAACAGGGTGCTCATGACGGCGCCGCGGGCGCACCAGCCGGCGGCGCGGTCGGTCATGGCCGGATCCGCGAGATCGGCGACGGGATCGGGCATCAGGTAGGCGGGGAGGGGGGAGAGGAGGTGGCCGACATCCCACGCCGTCGTCCGGTCCGACGCTGCCGCGGGGGCCGCTGCCACCGCCATGACCAGCAGCGATGCGGCGACAGCCGTGGCGCACCGGTTGATCCCCTCGGCCATCCCCCGTTCCTCCTTCGTCAGGCCCGCACGGCCGCGCGGCGCGGCAGTTCGGCGGTGTTGTGATTGGATTCCTGCGCGTCCCGGTCGGTCAGCGCGATCGGATAATCACCGGTGAAGCAGGCGTCGCAGTAGCGCAGCCGCTCAGGATCCCGCCGGTCCTCGCCCATGGCGCGGTACAGGCCGTCCAGCGAGATGAAGGCCAGGCTGTCGGCACCGATGAAGGCGCGCATCTCCTCCACCGACATGCGGTGGGCCAGCAGCTTGCTCTGCTCCGGCGTGTCGATGCCGTAGAAGCAGGCGTGCGATGTCGGCGGGCTGGAGATGCGCATGTGCACCTCCCGGGCGCCGGCCGAGCGCATCATCTCCACGATCTTCTTCGAGGTGGTGCCGCGCACGATGGAGTCGTCCACCAGCACGACCCGCTTGCCCTCGATCATCGCCCGGTTGGCGTTGTGCTTCAGCTTGACGCCCAGGTGGCGGATCTGGTCCGTCGGCTCGATGAAGGTGCGGCCGACATAGTGGTTGCGGATGATGCCCAGTTCGAACGGGGTGCCGCTCTGCGCCGCGAAGCCCAGCGCCGCGGGGACACCGCTGTCGGGCACGGGCACCACCAGGTCGGCCTCGACGCCGGCCTCGCGCGCCAGCTCGCGCCCGATGTTCTGGCGCGCCTCGTACACCGAGCTGCCGTCCATCACGCTGTCGGGACGGGCGAAATAGATGTATTCGAAGATGCAGAACCGCCGGTTGGTCGGCTGGAAGGGGCGCACGCTGTGGACGCCGCCGTCGTCCAGCACCACCATCTCGCCCGGCTCCACGTCGCGGACGTATTCGGCGCCGACGATGTCGAAGGCGCAGGTCTCGCTGGCCAGGAGGTGGGCGTCGCCCAGCCGGCCCAGCACCAGCGGCCGCACGCCCAGCGGGTCGCGCATGCCGATCACCGTGTCACCGGTCAGGGCGACGAGGGAGAAGGCGCCCTCGATCTGGCGCACCGCTTCGATCATCCGGTCGACCGCGGAGCCGCCGCGGGCCAGCGCCATGAGGTGGACGATCACCTCCGTGTCGCTGGTGGACTGGAACAGACAGCCCCGCCGCACGAGCTGGCGCTTGAGCGTCAGGGCGTTGGTCAGGTTGCCGTTGTGGGCCAGCGCGAAGCCGCCGAAGTCGAAATCGGCGTAGAGGGGCTGGACGTTGCGCATGGTGGCGCCACCGGTGGTGGCGTAGCGCACGTGGCCGATGGCCGACTGGCCCTTCAGCTTGCCGATCACCGCCTCGCTGGAGAAGTGGTCGCCCACCAAACCCAGCGTGTGCTCGACGAAACATTCCTTGCCGTCGCTGCTGACGATGCCGGCCGCCTCCTGGCCGCGGTGCTGCAGGGCGTGCAGCCCGAGCGCCGTGACCGCGGCAGCCTGGGCGTGACGGCGGATGCCGAACACGCCGCACTCCTCGCGCAGCTTGTCGTCATCGTAGGGATGCGTCGTCAGCATCGGAGAATGGTCCTCGTGTGGCACCGGGCGGGTCCTCAGCGGGTGTTCTGGATCAGTCGCTCGAGATCGCCGCGATCTCGATCCTTATAGCCGGTATCCGGGGGCGGCGCACCCGTCGTCTTGGTTTGTCCGGGCATCGGCGTGGAAAGGCGGTCCAGCGCTTCCTTTGCCTCGATCGCCTGACGGGCCCGTTCGCGCGCCAGGTCGGCCCGGCTGAGCCCCTCCGCACGCATGTGCTCCGGCACGAACTCATAGATCGCGCCGGCGCCGGTCGCCAGCAGCGGCCGGGTCTTGGCCTGCTGGAGCCAGGCCGGGTGTTCGGCGGGCGGCACCAGCCAGGCAAAGAACAGATAGGCGACCGACACCAGGATCGCACCCTTGAATAGGCCGAAGACGAACCCGAGGGAGCGGTCGAGGGCGGAAAGCTGCGAGTTCTGCACCCGCCGCGCCAGCCGGCCGGACAGGATGGTCAGGAGGGCCAGGGACAGGATGAACACGCCGGCGGCGGAGGCGGCGTAGGCCAGCATCTCGAACTGGATGTACTCGCGCGCCACCGGCAGGACGTGAGGCAGGGCGTACAGCGTGGCGAACGCCGCCCCGATCCAGGACGCCACCGACAGCACCTCGGCCACCATGCCGCGGGTGAAGGCCAGAATGGCGGACAGCAGCAGCACGGCGAAGACCGCGAGGTCCGCCGGGTTGATCGGAAAATTCTCCATCACGCCCTATCCTTGATACCGTCCCTTACCGTGACCGTGCCCGCCGGCCGTCGCCGTCACCCTCGAACAGGGGCATCAGCTCCCCCAGGTGGTGCAGCTCGACCGTGCGCAGCATGCCGTCCGCGCGCCCGCCGCTTCGTCTAGCCGGAATGAGCGCTCTTGAAAACCCCAGCTTTGCGGCTTCCTTGAGGCGGGGGTCCGCCTGGCTGACCGCCCGCACCTCGCCCGACAGGCCGATCTCGCCGAACACCACGGTGTCCGACGGTACTGGCTCCCCGGTCAGGGAGGACACCAGGGCGGCGGCGACCGCCAGATCCGCCGCCGGTTCGGTCACCCGCAGGCCGCCGGCCACGTTGAGATAAACGTCGTTGGCGCCGATCTGAACGCCGCAGCGCGCTTCCAGCACCGCCAGAACCATGGCCAGGCGCGCGGAGTCCCATCCCACCACGGCGCGGCGCGGCGTGCCGAGCGGGGAGGGGGCGACCAGGGCCTGGACCTCCACCAGGACGGGACGGGTGCCCTCCATCCCCGCGAAGACAGCCGCACCGGACACGTCGCCGCGCCGCTCCGCCAGGAACAGGGCGGAGGGGTTGGCGACTTCCGCCAGGCCGCCGTCGGTCATCTCGAAGACGCCGATCTCGTCGGTCGGCCCGAAGCGGTTCTTGACGGCGCGCAGGATGCGGAACTGATGCCCCCGCTCCCCCTCGAAGTAGAGGACGGTGTCCACCATGTGCTCCAGCACCCGCGGGCCGGCGATGGTGCCTTCCTTGGTGACGTGGCCCACCAGCAGCAGCACGACGCCGCGCCGCTTGGCCACGCGGATCAACTCCTGCGCCGAGGCGCGGACCTGAGCCACCGTGCCCGGCGCGCTGTCCAGGGTGTCCACATACATGGTCTGCACGGAATCGATGACCGCCACCTCCGGCCCGTCCGCGGCGTCCAGGGACGCGGCGATGTCGCGCACGTTGGTGGCCGAGGCCAGCGCCACCGGCGCCGACGCCACGCCCAGGCGGCGGGCGCGCAGGCGGACCTGGTCCACCGCCTCCTCCCCCGAGACGTAGGCGCAGCGATGCTCTTGCGCCAGGCACGCCATGGCCTGCAACAGCAGCGTCGATTTGCCGATGCCGGGATCGCCGCCGATCAGCACCGCCGATCCCGGCACCAGCCCGCCGCCGCACACCCGGTCCAGTTCGGCGATGCCGGTGGTGCGCCGCGGCGCCGGCTGCGCCGCGCCCGCCAGGCCGACGAAGTCGATGCGCCGCCCCTTGGCGGTGCCCAGCCCCTTCGGGGCGGCATCGGGGACCGCCTCCTCCACCAGGGTGTTCCACTCGCCGCAGGCATCGCAGCGCCCCGCCCATTTCGGGAAGGACGCGCCGCACGACTGGCAGACGAAACGGGAAGACGGTTTAGCCAATGCCGGACGCTATCTCTTCGGGGAACGGAACGGGTCGCGCGACGCTCATATAGCATGCCACCCCCCTGACTCCTATGGGTGACGGCCCTGCGCGGAAGGATAGGGCGAAAGCGGCTTGCCCGGACGTCGCGGATTGACCAAGGTGACGCCCGAACGAAAGGGCACGGATGATGAAGCAAGAGGCGACGACCATCACCGCGGGCGGCGAGCGCGCGGTCACCACCGACCATGAGGGGCGGCCCATCCCGCTGTACACCGCCGACGATTTCGCCGGCCTGCGCCGGGCCGGGCGTCTGGCGGCGGAAACCCTGGACTACATCACGCCCCACGTGGTCCCCGGCGTGGCCACCGGCCACCTCGACCGGCTGATCGAAGGCTTCATGCGCGACCACGGCGCCATTCCCGCGACGGTGGGCTACAAGGGCTATCCGGCGGCGAGCTGCATCTCGCCGAACCACGTGGTCAACCATGGCATCCCCAGCGACGACAAGCGCCTGGCCCGGGGCGACATCGTCAACATCGACGTCACCGTGATCCTCGACGGCTGGTACGGCGACACCAGCCGCATGTTCTACGTCGGCGACGGCATCGGCGTGCGGGCCCGCAAGCTGGTGGAGCTGACCTACGACGCGATGATGGCGGGCATCGCGCAGGCGAAGCCCGGCAACCACCTGGGCGACGTCGGCCATGCCATCCAGACCCTGGCCGAGGCCAACCGGTTCACCGTGGTGCGGGAGTTCGGCGGGCACGGCATCGGCCGGGTCTTCCACGATGCCCCGCACGTCGACCATTTCGGCAAGCCGGGGCAGGGGACGCTGCTGGTTCCCGGCATGGTCTTCACCATCGAACCGATGCTGAACGCTGGCAAGCGGGACGTGAAGATCCTGTCCGACGGCTGGACCACGGTGACCCGCGACCGCTCCCTGTCGGCCCAGTTCGAACACCAGGTGGGCATCACCGAGGACGGCTGCGAGATCTTCACCCTGTCGCCGGCCGGCTTCACCCGGCCGCCCTATGAATGAGAGGGGAGGGGCGACCCCATGACCGGCGAGCGCAAGACCCTGGAGCCATGGACGGTGCTGCACAGCCGCGACGTCTACACCCACGAGCCCTGGCTGAAGATCCGGGTGGAGGCGCTGGAGCTGCCGGACGGCCGCCGCGTCGAGTTCCACCAGGTCGACGCGCCGGCGTTCGTCATCATCGTGCCGGAGACCGCCGACGGCCGGTTCGTCGTGCTGCGCCAGTACAAGCACGGCGCGCGCCGGGTGAACGTGAACTTTCCCGCCGGCACCCTGGACGCGGGTGAGACACCGCTGGCGTGCGCCCGCCGCGAACTGCTGGAGGAGACGGGCTGCGAGGCGGAAGCGTGGACCGACCTCGGCGCCTACGCCACCATGGGCAACCTGCGCGGCAACCTCTGCCACCTGTTCCTGGCCCGCGGCTGCCGCACCGTCGCCGAGCCGGACTCCGGCGACCTGGAGGAGATGCGGGTGGAGACGATGACCCGCGGCGAGCTGCTGGCCGCCGTGGCGGCGGGCGATTTCGCCATCGCGTCGCAGGTGGCGGCCCTGGGCGCCGCCCTGAACCCGGACCTGGCCGACGCGCTCGCCCGCGGCGCCGGGGCATCGGCGGGTGGCGGGCGCGAAGGGGCTTGACCCGGGGGGCGGTCCTGCCTAGGGTCCGGCCATGACCGAGCGAGCCAGCACCGCCTGCGCCTATTATGCGCTGTCCTTCAGGGGCGGCGTCGTTCGGCTTTGACCTGAACACCATGCCGCCGCGGACCGGCGGCGCGTGGTGACGGCAGACCTCCGGGACGTGGCACTTTCCCGGAGATCCGTGCCATCATGATGCATCCCGTTCCCCCGAGCCGGCCGCACCGTTCCGCCTTCCTGCGGACGCTGGCCGAGCGCGGCTTCCTCAACCAGTGCAGCGATCCCGAGGCGTTGGACGCGGGACTGGCCCGCGGTCCGGTCACCGCCTACGTCGGGTTCGACGCGACGGCGGACAGCCTGCACGTCGGCCATCTCGTCTCCATCATGGCGCTGCGCTGGCTCCAGCGCACGGGCCATAAGCCGATCGTGCTGATCGGTGGCGGGACGACGCGGATCGGTGATCCCAGCTTCCGCGACGCCAGCCGGCCCATGCTGGACGACGAGCGCATCGCCGCCAACGCCGCCGGCATCCGTTCGGTCTTCGCGAGATACCTGACGTTCGGCAAGGGGCCGACCGATGCGGTCATGGTCGACAACGCCGACTGGCTGGACGGATTGCGGTACATCGACCTGCTGCGGGACGTGGGGCGCCACTTCACCGTCAACCGCATGCTGGGATTCGACTCCGTCCGGCTGCGGCTGGAGCGGGAGCAGCCGCTGTCGTTCCTGGAGTTCAACTACATGATTCTCCAGGGGTTCGATTTCGTCGAACTGGCGCGCCGGTACGGCTGCACGTTGCAGATGGGCGGGTCCGACCAATGGGGCAACATCGTCAACGGCATCGACCTGGGACGGCGCACGGAGGGCAGGGACCTGTTCGGGTTGACCACGCCGCTGCTGACCACGGCGTCGGGCGCCAAGATGGGGAAGACCGCCTCGGGCGCCGTGTGGCTGAACGCCGACAAGCTGTCCCCCTATGAATTCTGGCAGTTCTGGCGCAACACCGATGATGCCGATGTCGGCCGTTTCCTGCGCCTCTTCACCGAACTGCCCCTGGCCGACATCGAGAGCCTGGAGCGCGCCGACGGTGCGGGGATCAACGAGGCGAAAGTGATCCTGGCCACGGAAGCCACCCGCCTCTGCCACGGCGACGACCACGCCGAACGGGCGGCCGAAACCGCCCGCCGGACCTTCACCTCCGCGACGGCGCCCGACGGGCTGCCGACGATTACGGTCGCCGGAGACCCATCCGTCGGCATTCCCGTGGTCGATCTGCTGGTGCAGGCGCAGTTCGCCGCGTCCAGGGGGGACGCGCGCCGCTTGATCCGCGATGCCGGTGCCCGGCTGAACGGCGCCGTGGTCACCGGTGAAGCCGCCGTGCTCACCACGGCCGACCTGAGTGCCGACGGCTCGGCCCGCCTGTCCGCCGGCCGCAAGCGCCATGCGCTGGTCCGGGTGACAGTGGACACTCCGGCGCGGTCGGACACCTGACAAAGGAGCGGTTCGGGGCCGGTAGCAGACGACACCGGCCCCGGCGGCGCACTTCAATCTTGAATTCAGCCGCTTACAGCAAAAAATCAGATAATCGACATTATGGAAAATAAGCGCATGCCCGGAGCAGGGCGGCTCTGGCGGTGTTCGGCCCGGATCCATTATGGTGCGCGCCCGGTCCGGCAATCCGATGACGATACCTCCATGCGGCAGTCCGTTGCACAGCGTTTCGCCCGTGTCCTGGCCCTGGTGCCGGCGCTTCTCATCACGGCGGCGGCACCGGCGTCGGCGGATCGCGGTGCGGTGACCGCGGCCGTGGCGGCCATCGAGCGGACACCCGAGGCGGCGGCGCAGGAGCTGGAACGGTACGATGATCCCGCGGCCAAGGCCTGGCGGGTTTACCTCTATCACATCGGCGCCGCACCGGTGCCGGGGACCGAGGTGATCGACCGGCGGTCGCCGGAAACCCTTGCCGAGAACCGCCGGCTGGTGGCGGAGATCCTGGACGGCGGGCTGCCCGACGATCGGTACCTCATGGAGGAGATCCGCAACCTCGGCGACATTGCCGGCGGGTCGACGGCGACCGTGCTGTTCTTCCTGCGCCATGTGCTGTCGACGACCGACCTGGACGTGCCGTGCTTTCTGCTGACCCGGCACGGGCAGGCGGCGTTCGAGGCGTTCGGGGCGTTCTGGGGCGGGGTGCGCGACAGCCGGCCGGACGTCTGCACCGACGCCCCTGCCCTGCTGTTCGACCGTCCCGAATGGCGCCGGATCGCCGGTCTGATCGACCCGGTCATCGAGCCGGCCCTGGCCGAGCGCGGCGCGATCCGCATCGCCTACGAACGCCAGTTCCGCATGGACGCCCTGCAGGCGACCCTGGTGCCCAGCACGCTGCTGGAGGCGCCCCATTCTCTTCCCGCGGAACGCGCCGCCGCCCGCCGCCGGCGCGCCGTGGAGGTCTTCCGCTCCCCGGGCGATGACCTCGCGGTCCTGCCGCAAGCGGTCCACACCGCCGTGCGCAACGCCCTGCCCGCCGCCATCGACGCGACGGCAAAGGTTTATCGGGATGTGTTCAAGCTGGCCCCGAAGTACGCCACCGAAGCGGCGGAGGCCGCGGCGGAACGGTTCATCGCCGGCCGCATCGGACTGTTCGTCGATGGGTGATCAGAGACCGGGAACCTCGAGCACCATGCCGTCGTAGCCCGGTTCGACGCCCGCCGGCAGCTTGCGGCGGAGCGAGTCGTAGTCCAGGCTGTTGTTCATGTGGGTGAGCACCGCCTGCCGCGGCCGCACGCGGGCGATCCATTCCAGCGTCAGGTCCAGATGGGCGTGCACCGGGTGGGGTTCCTCGCGGGTGCAATCGACGATCCAGGTGTCGATGCCCTCCAGGGCGGCGAAGGCCGTCTCATCCAGGCGGACCACGTCGGTGGAATAGGCGAAGGCGCCGATGCGGAAGCCGTACGTCAGGGTGTAGCCGTGGTCCTGCAGGATCGGCAGGACCGGCACGCCGGCCACGGCGAACGGTCCGTCCACCGGCACCGCTTCCAGGACCGGACGGTAGAACCCGTGCCCGGCCGGCAGCGGGTCGAAGCAATAGGCGAAGCGCCGCTTCAGCTCCTCCAGATGCGCGGCCATGCCGTAGGCCGGGATGGCCCCGTGCATCAGGCGGCAGATCTCCCGCAACTCGTCGATGCCGTGGCAATGGTCGGCGTGCTGGTGGGTGTAGAGCACGCCGTCCAGCCGCCGCACCCCGGCGTCCAGCAGTTGCTGGCGCAGATCCGGCGTGGTGTCGATCAGCAGGGCCGCCCCGCCCGCCTCCACCAGCGCCGACGGCCGGAGCCGGCGGTTGCGGGGGTTGGCGGGATCGCAGTGGCCCCACTGGCCGCCGATCACCGGCACGCCGGCCGAACCGCCACAGCCCAGCACGGTGACGCGCACGGCGGTCACGCGGCCGCGTCGCGCGCGGCGCCCGCCGCGCGGTCGAACAGACGGAAGAAGTTCTCCGTGCTCCGCCGCGCCAGTTCGGCCGGGTCCAGCCCCTTCACCTCCGCCACCACGCGGGCGGTGTTGACCACATAGGCCGGCTCGTTGCGTTTGCCGCGGAACGGCATGGGGGCCAGGTACGGCGCGTCGGTCTCCACCAGGATGCGGTCCAGCGGCACGTCGGCCACGATCGCCCGCAATTCGTCCGACTTCTTGAAGGTGACGATCCCCGACAGCGAGATGTGGAAGCCGAAATCCAGTGCGTCTTCAGCCAGTTGCCGGGTGGAGCTGAAGCAGTGCAGCAACCCCTTCAGGCCGCTGCCGGTGGCCTCCTCCCGCACGATGCGCATGGTGTCCGCGTCGGCGTCGCGGGTGTGAACGATCAGCGGCAGGCCGGTGCGCAGCGCCGCCCGGATGTGGCGGCGGAAGCTCTCCCGCTGCGCTTCGCGGGGGCTCTTGTCGTAGTAATAGTCCAGCCCCGTTTCGCCCAGCCCGACCACCTTGGGGTGGGCGGCCAGGGCGACCAGCCGGTCCTCGGTCGCCTCGTCCAGTTCCTCCCCGGCGTTGTGGGGGTGGACGCCGAGGGAACAGAGCACGTCGTCATACCGTTCGGCGATCGCCCGCACCCGGTCGAAGCGGGACAGGTGGGTGCAGATGGTGACCATGCGCCCCACCCCGGCCCGCCGGGCGCGCGCCACGATCTCGTCCAGGTCGTCGGCGAAATCGGGAAAGTCCAGGTGGCAGTGACTGTCGACCAGCATCGCGCCTTCGGCCATCAGCTCTTGGTCTCCTCGACGTAGCGCGGGAACACGCCCTGCGGTGCCGGCAGCGGCGTGCCGGGCTTCAGCGCCCCGGCCGGGCCCAGACGGTCGAAGCCGCGGGCGTCGGCGCCCTGCCCCAACTGGTCCAGGATGCGGGCCGACGACTCGGGCATCACCGGCTGGGTCATGATCGCCAGATGGCGGATCGTCTCGGCCAGCACGTACAGGACCGTGCCCATGCGGGCCGGATCGGTCTTCTTCAGCGCCCACGGGGCCTGTTCGTCAATGTAGCGGTTGGCGTCATCGACCACCCGCCAGATCGCGTCCAGCGCGCGGTGGAACGCCTGCTCGCGCATCTCCGCCCGCACCGCGCCCAGCAGACCGTGGGCGGCGGCCAGCAGCGTCTCGTCGGCGGCGGTGAAGGGCTGCGGTTCGGGCACCGCACCGCCGCAGTTCTTCCCGATCATCGACAGGGACCGCTGCACCAGGTTGCCGTACCCGTTGGCCAGTTCGCTGTTGATGCGCTGGACCATGGCGGCGTGGGAGAAGTCGCCGTCCTTGCCGAACGCCACCTCGCGCAGCAGGAAATACCGGGTCTGGTCCAGCCCGTAGGTGGTGACCAGCGACTCCGGCGCGATGACGTTGCCCAGCGACTTGGACATCTTCTGCCCTTCGATGGTCCACCAGCCGTGGGCGAACACGCGCCGGGGCGGCTCCAGCCCCGCCGCCATCAGGAAGGCAGGCCAGTAGACGGCGTGGAAGCGCAGGATGTCCTTGCCCACCATGTGCAGGTCGGCGGGCCAGTAGCGGGCGTAGTCGCTGCCCTCGGCGGTGTTCGGGTATCCCACCGCGGTGATGTAGTTGGTCAGGGCGTCGAGCCAGACGTACATGATGTGCTTGTCGTCGCCCGGCACCGGGATGCCCCAGGAAAAGGCGGTGCGGCTGATCGACAGGTCCTTCAGCCCGCTCTTCACGAACGAGATCACCTCGTTGCGGCGGCCGGGCGGCAGGATGAAGTCGGGGTGGGCCTCGTAATGCGCCAGCAGCCGGTCCTGCCAGGCCGACAGGCGGAAGAAATAGGACGGCTCCTCCACCCATTCGCACTCGGCCCCCGTGGGGGCGATCTTGCGGCCGTCGGGCCCGTCGGTCAGCTCGTCCTCGCCGTAGAACGCCTCGTCGCGCACTGAATACCAGCCGGCGTAGGCGCCGAGATAGATCGCGCCGTTCTCCAGCAGGCGCGTCCACAGGGCCTGCACGGCCTCCACATGGCGCGGCTCGGTGGTGCGGATGAAGTCGTCGTTGGAGAAGTTCATCACCCGCACGAGGTCGCGGAAGTTCTGCGACACCCGGTCGGTGAAGGCCTGCGGCGCCACCCCGGCGGCCTGCGCCGACTTTTCCACCTTCTGCCCATGCTCGTCGGTGCCGGTGAGGAACTTCACCTCGTAGCCGTCGAGGCGCATGAACCGGGCGAGCGCGTCGCAGGCCAGCGTGGTGTAGGCGTGGCCGATGTGCGGCACGTCGTTGACGTAATAGATGGGCGTGGTGAGGTAGTAGGTCTTCGACCCGGCCATGGTCGGCTGTCTCCCGAGGTGCGGTGCTGCTGGCCGGCGGCAGGCCGGCTCTGTTCAGGTGGCCGCTGCCTCGAGCGTCAGCAAGGCATTCACGACCACCTGCTTGCGGTCCAGATTGGCGGATTCGGCGCGTGCGAACTGGCGCCCGACCTTTTCCCACACCTCCACCCAGCGATCAAGACCGCGGGCGGCGGCCAGCCGGGTCATCAGGGCCGCCTCGCCGGGCACCACCTCGTCCGGCAACGCGCCGCGGGCCAGGGATCGGGCGAAGCGGGCCAGCCACCACACCAGCAGGTCCGTGGCCGTCTCGTAGGTGCCGTCGTCGGCGCCGCGGGTCAGCTTCTCGCCGAACGCATAGGCAGCGCTCACGTCCAGCGTCGGCAGGGTGCTCAGCAGCCCCATCAGGTCGCGGTAGAGGTCGAGGCCGCCGGCGTCGGCGAGCGCCACGGCGCGGCCGATGCTGCCCTCGGCCAGACGGGCCAGGGCCGCCCGGTCCCCCTCCGCCAGGTCCGGCCGGTAGCGCGTCAGCAGATCGACCACCGCCGCCTCCGGCAGGGGATGCAGTGCCAGCTTGCGGCAACGCGACCGGATGGTCGGAAGCATGCCGCCGGGGTTCTCGCTGACCAGCAGCAGCAGGGCGCGCGGCGGGGGCTCCTCCAGGATCTTCAGGATGGCGTTGAGGCCGCTGGTGTTCATACGGTCGGCGCCGTCGATCACGGCGACGCGCCATCCCCCCTCGCCCGCCGTCTTGTGCAGGAAGGGCGCGATCTTGCGCACGTCGTCGACGGCGATGTCGCGCTTCAGCCGCCCCTTCTTCTCGTCGCGCTGGCGTTCGACCGTCAGCAGGTCGGCGTGCCCGCCCGACGCCACACGGCGGAACACCGGTGTCTCCGGTGCGACGGCGAGGGAGGCCGGCCGTTCCGGCTCCCCGAACAGGCCGGGCGCTCCGGCGCTGTCCGCGCCCTGCGCCAGCACGAAGCGGGCGAAGCGGTAGGCCAGCGTCGCCTTGCCGATGCCGGGCGGGCCGCCGATCAGCCAGGCGTGCGGCAGCCGGCCGGAGTTCCAGGCGTCCAGCAGCGTGTGTTCCGCCGCCTCGTGCCCGATCAGGTCGGGGTTGCGCCGGGGGGCGAACGGGTCCTGCTCCGCCGGCGGAGACGCGGGCTGGCGGGTGGCCCGGCTCACGGTGCCGGCACTCCCAGCCGCCGGGTGACCACGTCCAGGACGGCGACCTGGACCGCCTCCACCGGGTGGGCAGCGTCGATCACCGCGCAGCGCCGCGGTTCCCGCCGGGCGATGTCGAGGAATCCGTCGCGCAGGCGCCGGTGAAAGGCGACATCCATGCGCTCGTAGCGGTCCTCGCCGCCGCGCCGCGCGCGGGCGCGCTCCAGCCCCGTCTCGACCGGCAGGTCCAGGATCAGCGTCAGGTCGGGTGCCGCGCCGTCCAGGGCCACCCGCTGCAACGCCTCAATGGGGCCGCGGCCCAGCCCGAGGCCGTAGCCCTGGTACGCCATGGTGCTGTCGAAGAAGCGGTCGCACAGCACCCAGCGGCCGGCGTCCAGCGCCGGCCACACCGTCCGCTCCAGATGATCGCGTCGTGCGGCCGTGTGCAGCAGCGCTTCCGTCATGGCGCCCCAGCGTCCCGTCTCACCGGCCACCAGCAACCCGCGGATCTCCTCCGCACCGGGGGAGCCGCCCGGCTCCCGGGTGGTCACCACCGCCACCCCGCACGCGGTCAGCGCATCGGCGAGCAGGCGGAGCTGGGTCGATTTGCCTGCCCCCTCCCCGCCCTCCAGCGTGATGAAGCGGCCGCGGGACACCGTGCTCATGTCCGCACCGTCACGAACCGGCGCCGAGGACGAGGTAGCGCGCACCGGCGAGAGCGCGGCCGAAGAAGCCCAGCCGCGGCACGTCGACGGCCGCCACCACCGGGACCTCCTTGACGGGCTGGCCGGGAGCCGTGATGACCACCTTGCCCACCGGGTCACCCTTGGCGATGGGCGCCTGCACGGGGGCGTCGGTCACCAGCTTCACCGTCATGCCCGGCCGGTCGGCGCGGGCCAGCGTGACCTTCAGGTCCTGCGTCACGGTGGCGGGCACCGTCTCTTCGGCGCCTAGCCACACGGGGACCTGTTCGATCGTCTCGCCCGCCCGGAACAGGGAATAGGCTTCGAACTCACGGAAGCCCCACTCCATGATGCGCGCGGATTCGTCCGCGCGCGCCTGCATGGAGGGCAGCCCGTTGACCACCAGCACCAGGCGCCGGCCATCCCGCATCGCCGAGGCCATCAGGCCGTAGCCGGCGGCCTCAGTGTGGCCGGTCTTCAACCCGTCGGCGCCGATGTCGCGGTAGAGCAGCGGGTTGCGGTTGCCCTGCTTGATGCCGTGGTAGGTGAACTCCTTCTCCGAATAGAAATGATAATACTCGGGAAAATCATCGATCAGACGCTGTGCCAGAAGCGCCAGATCGTGCGCCGTGGAGTAGTGGTTGGGGTCGGGCCAGCCCGTGGAATTGGTGAAGTTGCTGGCATGGAGGCCGATCTGCCGGGCCCGGTCGGTCATCACCCGCGAGAACGCCTGCTCGGACCCGGCCAGCGCTTCCGCCAGCACGATGCAGGCGTCGTTGCCGGACTGGATGATGACGCCGCGGATCAGGTCCTCGACCCGGATGGTGTTGTTCAGCTCCACGAACATTTTGGAGCCTTGCATGCGCCAGGCGCGCTCGCTCACCGGCAGCGTGTCGTCCAGGGACAGACGGCCGTCGCGCAGCGCGTCGAACACAACGTACATCGTCATGACCTTGCTCATGGACGATGTCGGCATGCGTTCGTGCGCGGCCTTTTCGAACAGCACCGTGTCCGTCGTCATGTCGATGAGCACCGCCTGTTTGGCGATGGTGTCGATGGTGGCGGCGTGCACCGGCAGGGCCGCACCGATGGCGGCCACCACCGCGGCGAGCGCGATGACGAGGCGCTTTCGGATGACGGTCATGACTACTCCCTTCCAAACGCAGGACAACGGCAATGGGCGGACGTTCAATCGACGATGATTTTGGCGTCCGTGTGGCCGGCGGCGATCACCCTCTCCAGGATGGCGTCAGCCCGGTCGACGTCGCTGATGGGCCCCAGGCGGACCCGGTAGAAGCGCTGGCCGTTGACCGTCGCCTGGCTGACGGCCGCCGGGGCGATGCCGCCCAGGCGCGCGGTCAGGCGGCTGGCGTTGTCGGCCACCGTGAAGGCGCCGGCCTGGACATAGATGGCTTCCCGCCGGGGAACCGGCAGGTCGACGACCACCGGCGCCGGCAGGAAACGCCCGTCCACGGTGGCGCCGGCGACGGTGCGGGGTGACTCGACCGGGGTTTCGGTGCGCGGCGCGGGTTGTGACGGCGGCGGCGCCTGCGCCACCTGGACGGAGGAGCGCGGCGCTGCCCGCGGCGCCGGTCCGTCGGATTCGGCCAGCACGGCGGCCGGCGTGTTGCGCCGGGCGGCCATGGCGATCTGGCGGCTTTCGTCGGCAAGGATCTGGACGCGCACCTTGGCGGTGCCGCGGGTCTCGAACCCCAGAAGCTGTGCGCCGCGCCGCGACATGTCGATGATGCGGCCATGCACGAACGGCCCGCGGTCGTTGACGCGCACCACCACGGAGCGGCCGTTGTCCAGGTTCGTCACGCGCACCAGACTGGGCATCGGCAGGGTCTTATGCGCCGCGGTCAGTTCCATCTCGTTGTACGTCTCGCCGTTGGCCGTGGCGCGCGTGTGGAAGCCCGGCCCGTACCAGGAGGCGATGCCGGTCTCGTTGTAGCTCCAGTCCTCCGCCGGATAGTACCAGACTCCCTTGATCTGATAGGGCTTTCCGACCTTGTAGGTGCCGCCTCCGGAAAGGCCGGCCGACCCGGTGGGCGGTTTCTGCGCGCACGCGGCCAGCGCCAGCACGCCCAGCAGAATGGCCGCCCGCGTCAGCATCCCTCCCCGCCCCATACGCCCCACCCCTTTCGATCGTGCGGTCGCACTCTAACGAAGGCGGTTCCGTGCGCCAATGGCTTCGGGGTCGGCATCCCAAGGAAGTCGCAACGTGGCGATCACGGTCCGGGAAACAGGCTGTCGGTGCGATCCAGGGCACGATAGACGGCCAGTCCCACCCATTCGCGCACGGCGCCGTTCAGGGCGGACAATCCCTCGGCAACGTCGAGGCCGGGCCAGGGTTGCGCCCCCGCGTAGGAGCGGTAATCGACGGGCCAGGGCAGCACCGGCCAGCCGATCCGACGGAAGATGCCGACAGCGCGGGGCATGTGGGCGGCGGATGTCACGAGAATCCAGGTCTGGCCCTCCCGGGGGCCGGCGATCCGGTGGCCGTGAAGCGCGTTCTCCCGAGTGTTGCGGGAGTCCCGTTCGAACAGGATGCGGTGCGGGTCGATGCCCGCCTGGCTGAGGACCCGGGCGGCGACCGCGTCCTCCCGGTGCGTGTCGTTCCAGAGGGCGGCGGATCCCCCCGTGACCAGCAAGGTGGCGTCGGGATACCGGCGCGCCAGATCGGCGAAGGCGAGCAGCCGTTCGGCCGCCTGGTTCACCGACGGTTCGTCGCGCGACGCCGCCAGCACCGGGTTCACGGCCCCGCCCAACACGATGATGCCGTCGGCGTGCTCCGGCAGGGCGGACCGCGGGAAGCGGTTCTCCAGCGGCGCCGCCAGCCAGTGTCCGACCGGCAGAACGCCGCAGACCAGGAATCCCGTGGCGGCGACCGCCACCAGCCACCGCCCGCCGGTCCGCGCGGCGGCGGCACCGGACAGCAACCCCGCCGCGCCGAGCACCAGCAGCACCGTCAGCAGGTTGGCCGGCGCGGCCAGAGTCCACACCGTCTTGGACAGGATGAAGGTCAGAGTCTCGCTCATGCCCCATCGTACCGCAGGCGCGCAGTACTTCCATTATCCGGTGCAACATTCCTCAAACTGTAACATGAACGACATACAGATTAAGGACGCGGCCGCCATTGATGGTGCCGAACGCCCGCGTCCGGGGAGCCGGTCCGGAGCGGGGCCGCGCGCACGCGGATCCACATCACGCCATCGGTCGGGAAAGGCACGCCTCAATGCTCTCGAACGTCTCCATCGGAACGCGCATCGCGCTCCTGGTCCTGGCATCGCTGGTGACCCTGGCGCTGCTCGGCGGGACCGTCGTGGTGGGCGCGCAGCGGGTGTTCCAGGCTGCGGACGAACTGAACGGATTCCGCGAGGTGTCGGAGCGGATCACCGGCATCGAGCGGCGGGCGGGCCGCCTGCGCTTCCAGGCCCTGCGCTTCGTCACCGAGCGTGACGCCGCAGCCGCCGACGCCTTCACCACCAACGCCGTGGAGATCACCGCCCTCCTCGCCGAGGTCAGGGAAACGGCGGGATCCGCCATTCCGATCGAGGATCTGGAGAGCCTGGAAGCAGGGGTCACCGCCCTGAAGGACCGATTCGCGGCCGTCGTCACGCGCGCACGCGAACTGGGCCTCACCGACGAGGATGGGCTGCGCGGGCGCCTGCGTGACTCCGCCAAGGCGATCGAGGACGAATTGAAGATGTGGCCGAACGCCGACAAACTCTCGAGCCGCATGGAAGCGATGCGCAAGATGGAGAAGGACTTCATCATCTACGCCGATGAAGGGATGTTGTCGGGTCACCGCAAGGCGTTCAACGAATTCACCTTTTTCCTGGCCGACCAGGGGTTGGACACGCACACGCAGACGACCCTGGAAAAGCTGGTGCGGACCTACCGCACCGATCTCGGCAGCTTCGTGGACGCCACGAAGGCGTTCCGCGCCGAGGTGGCGACGTTCAACGAGGCGTTCCAGGCATTGGGTCCGCGCTTCGATGCCCTGCTCGTCACCGCCGGCAACGGCATGAACCAAGCCGTCGAAACGCAGAACCACACGGCGGACGAGGTGAGCACCACGGCCGTCACCGTCGGATCGGTCCTGGTTTTCGTTTTCGTGGCGATCAGTCTGCTGGTGGCGCGCTCCATCACCCGGCCTCTGGCCTCCATCGAGACCGTGATGAAGCGGCTGGCCGCCGGCGACCGGGCGGCGGTGGTGCCGGGGACCGACCGCCGCGACGAGATCGGCTCCATGGCCCGCGCGGTGCAGGTGTTCAAGGAAAGCCTACAGCGCACCCACGACCTGGAGATCGAAGCGCGCGCCGCCGAACGCCGCGCCGAAGAGGAGCGGCGCCAGGCCCTGGCCGAGGTGGCCCGGGACTTCGACCAGGCGTTCGGCAAGGTCCTCCACACCGTGGGCAGTGCCACCGAACAGATCCGTTCCGGCGCCCACATCCTGCGGGACACGGCGGAGAAGATGCGCCTCCAGGCCGTCGACACGTCGGAAAAGGCGGAACAGACGGCCGAGGTGGTGGGCATCGTCCACACCGTCTCCCACACCCTCACCAGTTCCATCGACGACATCGGGCAGCGGGTGTCGACCAGCAGCACCGCCGTGCAGCGCGCGGTGGAGCGCGCCCGGCGCAGCGACGATGCGGTGCGGGCGCTCTCCGACAGTTCCCAGCGCATCGGCGAGATCGTGCGCCTGATCAACGAGATCGCCGGGCAGACCAACCTGCTGGCCCTGAACGCCACCATTGAGGCGGCCCGGGCCGGTGAGGCGGGCAAGGGCTTCGCCGTGGTGGCGCAGGAGGTGAAGGTCCTCGCCAACCAGACCGCCAAGGCCACCGAGGACATCTCCGGCCAGGTCGGCGCCATCCAGGCGGCGACCACCGACGTGGTGGATGCCATCGTCGCCATCCGCCACACCATCGAGGAGGTGGAAGGGCTGTCGCGGGAGGTGTCGGTTTCCGTGGGGCGTCAGCTCGAGCAGACGCAGGAGATCGTCAACGCGGTCGGGCGCGCCAACAACACCTCCAACGAGGTGTCGGAAAGCGTCAGCAGCATGGCGATGACCGCGGCGGAAACGGGGAAGTCGGCGGTGGAGATGATCTATTCCGCCGGCCAGCTCACCAACGAGTTCCAGCAGCTCCAGACCGACGCCAGGCGCTTCGTGGAATCGATCCGGGCGTAACCGAAGGGTGTGGCCCCCCGCTCCCGGTCGGGAGAGGGGGGCCCGTGAGCCGTCAGCGCGCCAGCATCTCCAGCGCCTTGCGGAGCTTGTCGCTGGCCTGTTGGGCGGTGGCGCGGCGTTCGCGCTGTTCCTCGATAACCTCTTCCGGAGCCTTGGCGACGAACTGCTCGTTGCCCAGCTTGGCATCGATCTTGCGGATCTCGGCCGTGTGCTTCTCGATCTCCTTGGTCAGGCGCGCCCGCTCCTTGTCCAGGTCGACCACGCCTTCCAGGGGCAGCACCAGGGTCACCTCGTCCAGCACGTCCTGCACCGCTCCCTTGGGCACGTCGCCGGCCAGCGGCTCCGCCGATGCCAGGCGGGCCAGACGCAGGATCTGGTCGCGGTGGGTGTCCAGCCGCTTCAACGAGACCGCGCCGGCGTCCTTCAGCATCAGCGGGATCTGTGCGGACGGCGGCACATTCATTTCCGAGCGCATGGAGCGCACCGACGAGATCAGGCGCACCACCCAGTCCATCTCGTCGCGGGCGGCGGTATCCACCAGCTCCGGCCCATACTCCGGCCAGGCGGCAGAGATCAGCCGGTTGGCGCGGCCCTCGGCCAGTTGCTCCCACAGCTCCTCGGTGATGTAGGGCATCAGCGGGTGCAGGAGGTGCAGAATCTGGTCCAGCACAAGGGCGGTCGTGGCGCGGGTTTCCGCGGCCGCCGGCGCGTCATTGCCGGTCAGGATCGGCTTGGTGAACTCCAGGTACCAGTCGCAGAAGGTGCCCCAGGTGAACTGGTACAGCGTGCCCGCCGCTTCGTTGAACTTGTAGGCTTCGATCGACTCCGCGACCTTGCGGGCGGTTTCGGCCAGCTCACCGACGATCCAGCGGTTGACGGTCTGCGTCAGGCCCGTGGGTCGGAAACCGTCGACCGGCACGCAGGCGTTCATCTGGCAGTAGCGCGCGGCGTTCCACAGCTTGGTGGCGAAGTTGCGGTACCCTTCGACACGGTTCGTCGCCAGCTTGATGTCGCGTCCCTGCGCCGCCATGGCCGCCAGGGTGAAGCGCAGCGCGTCGGTGCCGTAGCTTTCGATGAGGTCCAGGGGGTCCATGACGTTCCCCTTGGACTTGGACATCTTCTGGCCCTTCTCGTCGCGGACCAGGGCGTGGATGTAGACGGTGCGGAACGGCACGTCACCCATGAAATGGATGCCCATCATCATCATCCGGGCGACCCAAAAGAAGATGATGTCGAAGCCGGTGACCAGCACGTCGGTGGGATAGTAGCGGGCCAGTTCCGGGGTCCGGTCCGGCCAGCCCAGGGTCGAGAACGGCCACAGGGCCGACGAGAACCAGGTGTCGAGCACGTCGGCATCGCGGGTGAGCGGCGTCGGCGCCCCGTAATGGGCGTCGGCCCTGGCCTGCGCCTCCTCCTCCGTCTCCTCGACGAAGACGGTGCCGTCGGGTCCGTACCAGGCGGGAATCTGATGCCCCCACCAGATCTGGCGGCTGATGCACCAGGGCTGGATGTTGCGCATCCACTCGAAATAGGTGTTCTCCCACTGCTTCGGGACGAACACGGTGCGGCCCGACTCCACCGCCTCGATGGCCGGCTTGGCCAGGGTGGCCGCATCCACGTACCACTGGTCGGTCAGCCACGGCTCGATCGCCACGCCGGAGCGGTCGCCGTGCGGCACCATGTGGGTGTGCGGCTCGATGGTCTCCAGCAGGCCGAGGGCCTCCAGATCGGCGACCACCTTCTTGCGCGCCTCGTACCGGTCAAGGCCGCGGTACGCCTCCGGCACGGCGTCGGTGAGGCGGGCGTCGCGGTCCATGATGTTGATGGCCTCGAGGCCGCACCGCTTGCCCACCTCGAAGTCGTTGAAATCATGGGCCGGCGTGATCTTCACCGCACCCGACCCGGTTTCCGGGTCGGCGTACTCGTCGGCGACGATGGGAATGCGGCGGCCGACCAGGGGCAGCACCACGTGCTTGCCGATCAGGTCCCGGTAACGCTCATCTTCGGGGTGGACGGCCACGCCGGTGTCGCCCAGCATGGTTTCCGGCCGGGTCGTGGCCACCACGATCCAGCGCCCCTCCTCCCCCTCGATGGGGTAGCGGAAGTGCCAGAGGTTCCCCTTGATCTCCCGCTGCTCCACCTCCAGGTCGGAGATGGCGGTGTGCAGCTTTGGGTCCCAGTTGACCAGGCGCTTGTCCTTGTAGATCAGGCCCTGCCGGTGCAGCTCCACGAACACCTTGCGGACGGCCTTGCTCAGGCCCTCGTCCATGGTGAAGCGCTCCTTGCCCCAGTCGGGCGAAGCGCCGAGGCGGCGGAGCTGGCGGGTGATGGTGCCGCCCGATTCGGCCTTCCACTCCCACACCTTGTCGATGAAGCGGTCGCGGCCCAGGTCGTGGCGGGTCTTGCCCTCCGCCGACAGGTTGCGCTCCACCACCATCTGCGTGGCGATGCCCGCGTGGTCGGTGCCGGGCTGCCACAGCGCGTCCTTGCCCCGCATGCGCTGATAGCGGATCAGCAGGTCCTGCAGGGTAAAGGTCAGCGCGTGGCCCATGTGCAGGCTGCCCGTGACGTTGGGCGGCGGCATCATGATGGTGTAGGGCCGGGCGTTCGACGTGGTGTCGGCGGCAAAGGCGCCGGACTCCTCCCACAGGCGGTAGTGCTTCTCCTCGACCTCGGCGGGCCGGTAGGTCTTTTCCAACATCTCGGGGCTACTTTCGCTCGCGCTGTCGCTTGTGTGGTGTTCGGGCGAAGGAACGGGGCGGGAAGCGTATCAGAACTTCTGGGTGCGCCGCATCATCCGGTCGATTTCCTGCTGCACCAGCCGTTCGACGACCGTCGGCAGGTTCTCGTCCAGCCATTCCTTCAGGAGCGGGCGCAACAGCTCGCGCACGACGTCCTCCACCGTGCGGATGCCGATGGGCATCGGCCCGACCGACAGGTCATCGCCCAGCTCGCGGGCGAGCTTCGTGAAGTGCTGCGACGCATCACGGGCGGTCCGGCGCGAGATCAGCGCCTCCAGATCTTCGTCGTCGTCCATGACCGGCATCGGCCGGCGCCGCGGCGGTGGCGGCGGTGGCGGCATCTCCGTCACGTCGTCGTCGAAGTCCGGCATCGGCGGCGGCGGCGGACGCCGCATCGGCGGCGGCTCCGGTTCCGGCTCCGGATCGGGGAAAACCGGCTCCTCGGCTGCCCAGGGATCCTCCGGCTCGGGCGTCGGCTCCTCGACGACCTGCGTCAGTTCGAGGACATCCTCCTCTTCCTCCTCATCCATGGCCATGGCCGGTTGAGGCGGCGGCGGCGGAGGGGGCGGAGGTGGCGGCGGCGGAGGGGGGGGCGCCTCGGGCTCCGGCTTTTCCTGGGTCTTGGCACCCGGCTCGCCGTCTTCCGATATGATCCGTCGGATGGAGGCGAGAATCTCCTCCATCGACGGTTCTTGTTGGCCTTTATCGCTCATGATGGCAAATCCGGGACGTCATCCAGCCGTGACCCTAGGTGAGGAGCGCGGAAAATGCCACCCGGCAAATGCATGGCTCTGTGGCCGTATCACTCGGTGACGTCCGTACCCCACCACTTGCCGCGCACCTGCTGGTAGTGATCGTCCATGTTGTACTGGTCGACCGGCAGGTTGAGCTGCTGGGCGGTCAGGGACCCGATGGCCGACAGGAGCTGGAAGGCGGCGACCATCTCCTGGCGCTGGGCGCGCACCAGGTTGACGCGCGCGTTGAGGAGTTCCTGCTCCTGGTTCAGCACGTCCAGGACGGTGCGCGATCCCACCTGGGCTTCCTGGCGCACACCCTCCAGGGCGATCTCGGCGGCCGAGATCTGCGAACGGTAGGATGCGATGCTGGCCCGTGCGGTGGCCAGGCTCTGCCAGCCGGAGATCGCCGACTCCACCACCTGACGGCGGGTATCCTCGATCTGGATTCGGAAGCGGTTGGCCGTCTGCTTGGCTTCGCGAACCCGCGCCTCCGGCAACCCGGCCTGATAGAGGGGGATGACCACCTGTGCCCGGAACTGGAGGCTGTCGGTCCGATCGATGTTCACACCCGACGAGGACGACGGATCGAAGGTGCTCTGCCCCGCGGCGGACAGGTTGGCGGACGGCAGCAGGTTGCCGTAGAGCTGATCGACCGTCTGGCGCTGCGCCTCCTCGTTGAAGCTGGCGGCGAGCACGGCCGGGTTGTTGGCGCGCGCCATTTCGACGGCGTCGTCCAGGGCCCGCGGCAGCTTGAAGGTGGGCTTGGGCGCCTTCAGTTCGCCGGGCCGCGAGCCGACCGCGCGCTCGTAACGGGCACGGGACACCTGCAGCGCTCCTTCGGAGGCGATTCGGTTGGCCGTCGCCTCGGCCAGGCGCGACTCCGACTGGCTAACGTCGGTGCGGGTGTACTCGCCCACACGGAAGCGGTCCCGCGCGGCTTCGAGATTGCGCCGCAGCACCTGCTCCTGGTTGGTGGCGAGCGTCAGCACCGCCTGGTCCTGCACCACGTCGAGATAGGCGGTCGCGGCCTGGAGGAGGACGGTCTGCTCGGTCGACAGCACGGTCGCGCGCTGCGCCTGGACCAGCGCCTCCGACCGGCGGACCGAGGGGGCGACCGTGGCGTTGTAGAGCGGCTGCGTCACCGAAACCCCAACGGACTTCGGTGTGCTCTCGTTGCCGACCGTGCCGGCGCCGGACACCCGGCTGTTGGTGGCGTTGCGCGTGACGTCGGCGGTGGCCTGGACCGAGGGGCGGTAGCCCGACAGAGCCTGGGCCACGGTCTCGTCGACGGCGCGCAACTGGGCGCGCTGTGCCGCCAACGCGGGGTTGGTGGCATAGGCCTGTGCCAGCGCCTGTTCGAGCGACTGGGCGCCCGCAGCGGCGGAGAATCCGAAGGCCGCCCCGGCGAGAAGCGCCGTCGCCAGCCAACGGTGCACGGTACGGCTACGTCGATCACTCATGTCTTCGAACCTTCCTGTACGGGCGGCGTACGTTCGCGCCGTCCTCTTAGCATTCGAAGCGCGGCCCGGCGGGCCGCGTTCCCTGATGTGTCGCGACGGCTCAGAACACGAACCCGGGCTTCGGTTCGAAGCCGGGCAGAAGATGAGGGTGCGCCTCGAACAGGACGCGGCCGGACACCACGCCGCCGGTGCGGCGGTACAGGCGGATCTGACCGATCCCGCCCTCACCCCGTACGGCGACGACCATACGCCCGCCTTCGGCGAGCTGTTCGCCGAAGGCCGCGGGCACCTCGGCCACCGCCCCCTCGAACACGATGACGTCATAGGGGCCCTGGGCGGCGTAGCCTTCCGTCATGGCCCCGGTCACCACCAGCGCGTTGTCGGCGCCCACCTCCTGAAGCGCCTCACCGGCGCGCGCCGCCAGACCGGCGTCGCTCTCGACACCCACCACCGTCGCCGCCAGGCGGGCCAGGATGGCCGTCGAGTAACCGGTGCCGCAGCCGACGTCGAGCACGACATCGCCGGGACCCACCTGGACCTCCTGCAGCATCCGGGCGAAGACCATGGGCTCCATCAGGTAGCGGCCGTTGCCGATGGCGACATCCTCGTCCACATAGGCGATGCCGCGCGATGCCTTGGGGACGAACAGTTCCCGGGGCACATCCAGCATCGCCTCGACCAGACGCTGGTCGGTGACCTTGTTCGGACGGATCTGTCCCTCGACCATGAAGTAGCGGGCGGCGGCGTAATCGGACATGGCGGTCGCAATCGCATCGGTTGAAACGGCGTTGGCGCCAAGCGGCTTCCGCAGCTTCGCAGCCTTGGCCGTATATATCCGGAACGCCACCCGAACACAACGGCGCGTGGCCGGCGGAGCCGTTGCGCGTTCATGCGTCGGCAAGCGCACTTGACCGGGGGGCCGGGGATCGCTATACCTGCCGCTCCGTTCGCGGCGGCCCTTCGGGGGATCGCCCGACGCGGTGGCGCGGTGGCAGAGTGGCTATGCAGCGGACTGCAAATCCGTCTATGCCGGTTCGATTCCGGCCCGTGCCTCCACCCGAATGCGCCGGATCACGGCAGACGAAAGGCCCCTCCTCCCCGGTGGGGCCTTTCGTCGTTCCCGCCGGCCGATACGCCAAATCAATCCTTCGCACGGTCGGGCAATTCGGTGTTGACGGGCGGAAGACGGGTCGCTAAATACGCCCGCACACCCTGATCCGGCGTGGCGCAGCGGTAGCGCAGCGGACTGTTAATCCGTTGGTCGTAGGTTCGAATCCTACCGCCGGAGCCAATTGGAGAACGCCCGTCTTCCCGGCCTGAGCGGCGGAAGGCGGGCGTTTTTCTTTCCGCCCGGCCGTGGTCCGCCGCGGCGCCTATGGCCATCGCCCGATCCATTGATTTCGGGCTATCGCCCGATCCGCCATTTTCCGGCTGTCGAAAGGGATCGCCTCCACCTCTTCCGGTCGAATGACAGGGACTCGGTGCAGGGGTTAGGCTATATTATCTGCAGCGATCATTCGTTCGTCGCCTGCACCCCATCGGGCGGAGGAGCGTGCCATGTTCGTGCATTCGCTTGCGAGTCGTAAGGCCCATACAATCGCGCCCGGACGGGTCACCTCCGACGGCGATGCCGGGCTCGGCCACGGATGGTTTGCGGCGGTCGCGGTGTTCGCCGGGGCCGTAGCGCTCGCGGTCATCCTGCTGGGCGATCGCGTCGGCGCGGTCCACGGCGACGATCCGCTGACCCTGCCCAAGGCGACGCGCTCCATGGATATGGCCCCCCTGCGGTTCTGAACACCCGCCGTCAGGGTCCGCCCGGCTCATCGTAGAGAAGGCGTTCGTCCGGATCGCCGGCACCGGGCTGGCCGATGTCGCGTTTCCATTCGCCGCACCAGTCGGTGGACAGGGTGACGGGAAACCGGCCATCGGGGCTGCGCGAGGTGACCACGGGCGGCAAACGCCGGCAGGTGCCCCGCGGGCCGCGCTGGCGCACGCCCTGCCCTTCCCAGAAGCGGCAGGTGTAGCAGGAATCGGTACGCTTCATCGGCGGGATCGCGCGTCCTCAGGGGGTGGCATCCGGGGCCGTCCACTATCGGCCAAGCCGGGGCGCCCGTCGACGGGAAATCCGCTGCCGGACGCCGGCGGTGCGCCTCAGCCGGCGGGTGTTGCCGGCGGCTTGCCCGGCTTCAGGGTATCGGCGCAGCGGACGTAGTATTCCTTGATCTCGGCATCCAGTTCCATGCGCCGGCGGCCCTCCTGCGACGTCGCCGGTGCCTCGGCAAGGCGCTGGTATTCGGCCATCGCCTGTTCCAGTTCGCGCGGGCTGTTGATGGTCATGGCGGATCGCTCTCCTGTCTGATGGACCGGACATAAGCAACGCGGTCCGGCGGTGTATGTTGCGCAGCCGCTTGCCATACCGCCCCCCGCGACCGATCTTCTTTCCCGGACCATCCCCGGCCGCGAGGGGACCATGACCGCTTCCGATCGATTGCGCCGTCTCGCCGCCGGTGTCGCCGCCGGCCTCCTGGCCATGCTGGCCGCCGCCGGGGCCGCCGCGCAGGCGCTCGATCCGGAGCGTCTGCTCGCCGCCGTCGTCCGCGTCGAGGCGGAGATCCCCGGCGATGCCCAGTCGGCCCGCACCCTGGGCACCGACCGCACGGGGACCGGTGTCGCCATCGACGGCGACGGGCTGATCGTCACCATCGGCTACACGGTGATGGAGGCGGCATCGATCACCGTGACCACGCAGACCGGGCGCCGCCATCCGGCGGAGCTGGTGGCCTATGACCAGGCAAGCGGATTCGGCCTGTTGCGCGCCGGGTTCGGCTTCGACGCGCCACCCCTGCCGCTCGGCGATTCCGCGGCCGCCGGCGAAGGCACTCCGGTCCTGGTGTTGAGCCGCGGCGGCGCCCACGCGGCCATGCCGGCCATGGTGGTCAGCCGGCGGGAGTTCGCCGGGTACTGGGAGTATCTGCTGGACAACGCCATCTTCACCGCCCCGCCCCACCCCGCCTTCAACGGTGCGGCGCTGGTCGACGGCAGCGGCCGGCTGGTCGGCATCGGCTCCCTGATCGTGGGCGAAGCGGTGCCGGGGCGGGCGGTGCCGGGCAACATGTTCGTTCCGGTCTCGGAGTTGACGCCAATTCTCGGCGATCTGCTGGCCTTCGGGCAGAGGCAGGATCCGCCGCGGCCCTGGCTGGGGGTCAGCTTGCGGGAGGAACGGGACTGGCTGTTGGTGGAGCGGGTCACCGCCAACGGCCCGGCCCATGCCGCCGGCCTGCGGGCGGGTGACCGCATCGTCGGCATCGGCGGGCGCAGCGCCGGCAAGCTCGCCGGATTCTACCGCACCCTCTGGGACCTCGGCCCGGCCGGGGTGGCCGTGCCCCTGACCGTGCTGCGCGGGACCGCGGTGGTGCCGTTGACCGTGGAATCGGCCGATCGCCTCCGGCACATGCGCCTGCGCCCGACCTATTGAGGGACTGCGGTGGCTCGCGCCGCCGCCGGGATTGGGGTACACCGGCGGGGCCCCCACCCCTCCGCGAGGACGCGCGCGCCATGAATCACCCCGACGTCGACATTCTGGAATCCACGACGGTTCACGACGGCTTTCTCAAGGTCGATGTCTACCGCATGCGTCACCGCCGGTTCGACGGCACCTGGACGCCGCCCCTGGCGCGGGAGGTCTGCGACCGCGGGCACGCGGTGGGCATCCTGCTCTACGATCCTGACCGGGATGCGGTGGTGTTGATCGAGCAATTCCGCACCGGCGCCGCGGCATCGGGGCTGAACCCCTGGCTGACCGAGGTGGTCGCCGGCATGATCGACCGGGACGAATCGGCCGAGGCGGTGGCACGGCGCGAGGCGTTCGAGGAGGCCGGCTGTACCGTGCGCGAGATCGAGTCGATCTGCGACTATTTCTCCAGCCCCGGCGCCTTCACCGAATACGTGTCGGTGTTCTGCGGGCGGGTCGACAGCACCGGCCTGGCCGCGACCGGCGGCTTGGCGGAGGAGCACGAGGATATCCGCGTCAAGGTGGTCACCGCCGACGAGGCGATCCGTCTGCTGGACGAGAACAAGCTGAACAACTCCGTCACCGTCATCGCGCTCGCCTGGTTCGCCCGCCATCGCGACCGGCTGCGGGCCGTGTGGACGGTTGCGTGAATCACACCGCGTCCTGACGGCCGTCGTCGCTGACGCGATCGGCGGGGCGGCCGAGGATGCCGCGGTACAGTTCGGCGTTGCCGATGGCGCCGATCAGCCGGCCGTCGGCCTTGACGATGATGGGGGCGCCGGTGCGGCGGCGGATCTCCAGCGCTTCGCGCATGGTGATGTGGGGCGGCGCGGAGACGACGGTGCGCCGCGCCAGCCCGTCCACCTGGGCGGGGCCGCGGTAGTCGACGATGGGCACCGCGTCCCGGCCGTCCATGGTGGCCGACGCCGGCCCCCCCTGCCCGTCCAGGCGCACGGCGGTCCGCGTCTCCGCCTCCACCATCACCACGCCGTTCAGTGTGCGCAGGGCGTCCACCGGCGTCATGATCGAGGCGCCGCGCAGAACGTTGATCGGGTTCATGTGGGCCACGAAGTCGGCCACGTAAGCGTTCACGGGGTTGAGCGCGATGTCCTCCGGCGTGCCGGTCTGGACGATGCGGGCGTTGTCCATGATGGCGATGCGGTTGCCCAGCTTCATCGCCTCGTCCAGGTCGTGGCTGACGAAGATGATGGTCTTGCGCAGCCGCTGCTGAAGCTCCAGCAGTTCGTCCTGCAGCTTGCAGCGGATCAGCGGGTCGAGGGCGGAAAACGGTTCGTCCATCAGCAAAATCGGCGCGTCGAGCGCGAAAGCGCGGGCCAGCCCGACGCGCTGCTGCATGCCCCCGGACAGCTCGTGGGCGTAGGCGTTCTTCCACGCCTCCAGGCCCACCATGGCCAGCTTCTCGGCCACCACCGCGTCGCGCTGCGCCCGTGGCACGCCCTGGAGTTCCAGGCCGAATCCCACGTTCTCCGCCACCGTGCGCCAGGGCAGCAGCGCGAATTGCTGGAACACCATGGCGATGGCGTGGGTGCGCAGATGGTTCAGGGCGCGCCGGTCGCACGACGCCACATCGATGGTGCGCCCCGCCACGGTCACCAGCATGCGGCCGCGGGTCGGGCTGTTGAGACCGTTGACGCAGCGCAGCAGCGTCGACTTGCCCGATCCCGACAGCCCCATCAGCACGCAGATCTCGCCTTCGCGCACGTCCAGCGTGGCGCCGGCGACGCCGACGATGTGGCCCGTCCGTTCCTGGATCGCCGTGCGGTCGAGCCCCTGATCGAGCAGGGCCAGGGCCGGATTCGGCCGCTTGCCGAACACCACGTCGACGGCGCGGAACGACACCGCGGGTGCGCCGCTCATCAGCGCTTCCTTTCCGGTTGCTTGAACACGCGGTCCATGACGATCGCCAGGATGACGATGGCCAGCCCCGCCTCGAACCCCATGCCGATGTTGACGGTGTTGAGCGCCCGCACCACCGGCTTGCCCAGCCCGCCGGCGCCGACCAGGGCGGCGATCACCACCATCGACAGGGACAGCATGATGCACTGGGTCAGGCCGGCCATGATGGCGGGCATGGCGTGGGGCAGTTCGATCTTCCACAAAAGCTGACGGCGCGACGCGCCGAAACTCTCCCCCGCCTCCAGCAGCGGCCGCGGGGTGGACGAGATGCCGAGATGGGTCAGGCGCACCGGCGCCGCCACGGCGAAGATCACCGTGGAGATCAGTCCCGGCACCACGCCCAGCCCGAACAGGATCAGCGTCGGGATAAGGTAGACGAAGGTCGGGATCGTCTGCGTCAGGTCGAGAACCGGCCGCAGCACCTGGTAGAGCCAGGGCCGATGCGCCGCCGCGATCCCCAGCGGCACGCCGACGGCCATGCACATGGCGGTGGCAAACAGCACCAGCGCCAGCGTCTCCATGGTCGCCGCCCAATAGCCCAGGTTGACGATCAGCAGCAGCGCCGGCACGATCAGCGCCACCAGCCGCCACGAGCGGTGCAGCCACCAGGCCAGCGCCGCGAACAGCCCGATCAGGGCCAGCGGGTGCGCCCACAGCAGCAGGTCGGTCACCGCCCCGATCATCGCGCCCAGCCCGTCGGATATGGCGTAGAACACGAACGCCGCGTGCTCGTTCAGCCAGTCCACGGCCAGGCGCATCCAGTGCCCCAGCGGGATCTTGTGTTCGGTCAGCCAGTTCATGGGATCACGTCCGCGTTGCGGACCCCGGTGCCGGCGGCGGAACGGCCGGCACCGGGGCCGCCGGTCAGTTGGCCAGCGCCTTCGCGACGGCGGCCCGGGCGTCGCCGCCGTCGAAGGTGGTGACCCCGTCCAGCCAGCCCAGCGCCACGTCCGGGTGCTTCTTCAGCCACGCCCTGGCGGCGGCGTCCGGCTCCGCCCCGTCGTTGAGGATGGCCCCCATGATCTCGTTCTCCATGGCGAGCGTGAAGGTGACGTTGCCCACGAAGCGGCCGACGTTCGGGCAGTCCGTCCGGTAGCCCTTGCGCACGTTGGTGTGAACGGTGGCGCCGCCGAAGTCGGGGCCGAAGACGTCGTCACCCCCCGACAGGTACACCATGTCGTGGTTGGCGTTCATCGGGTGCGGTTCCCAGCCCAGGAAGACGATCCATTCCTTGCGGTTTTCCGCCCGCGACACCTGCGCCAGCATGCCCTGCTCGGAGCTTTCGACCAGCTCGAACCCCTTCAGGCCGAAGGTGCCGGCGTCGATCATCCCCTGGATCAGCCGGTTGCCGTCGTTGCCCGGTTCGATGCCGTAGATCCGGCCCTTCAGCTTATCCTTGAAGGTCGCGATGTCGGCGAAGCTGCGCAGGCCGCCGTCGGCCACGTACTTCGGCACTGCCAGCGTGTACTTGGCACCCGTGAGGTTCGGCCCCAGCGTCTCCACCGAGCCGTCCGCCAGATAGGGGGCGATATCCGCCTCCATGGTCGGCATCCAGTTGCCCAGGAACACGTCGATGTCGCCGTTCTTCAGGCTGGCGTAGGTCACGGGCACCGCCAGCATCTCCGCCGTCGGCCGGTAGCCCAGCGCGTCCAGCACGACGGAGGTGGCGGCGGTGGTCGCCGTGATGTCGGTCCAGCCCACGTCGGAAAAACGCACGGACCGGCAGGACTCCGGGTCGGCCGCCGCGGCGCCCGTGATGGTGCCGGCGGTGAGCAGGGTCGTCAGCAGGGCGCCGGCCAGGGCGGCGCGTCGGGGCGATGGGGTGGTCATCGTGTCTGGTGTCTCCTCTTCCAGGGGCGGGCGAACGGCAACGCACCGACGCCCGGCGGACGGCAGCCCTCCCGGCCGTAACCGTACTGCCATTTTCGGAAGCCGCGCCAGAGGCAGACGCAATCCGGTTCTTGATTGACTGTTCAATTAAAATAAGACAGGTTGGGCCTTTCAATGACAATGCACGCTGCAGAACAACGGCCGATAATATGCCAAAAGTCGGAGTGCAGCCGATCCGTCGGCGCCAGCTCATCGAAGCCACGATCGACGCCATCCACGCCTATGGTTATGACGATACAACGGTGGCGAAAATTGCCGCTTTGGCCGGTCTATCGCCGGGAATTATTTCCCACTACTTCGGCAGCAAGGGGGAGCTTTTGGAGGCCACCATGCGGTCCCTGCTGACCGAGTTGCGCCGGACCACCGTGAGCCAACTCGCCGCAGCCGACGCGCCCCTGGACCGCATCGCCGCCATCGTCGCTGCCAACTTCCATGAAACCCAGTGCACGCCCCCCGTGGTGGCCTCCTGGCTGGCCTTCTGGGCGCAGGTTCCCCACGCCCCCGACCTGGCGCGGCTGCAACGGATCTACCGGTCGCGCCTGCGCTCCAACCTGCGGCGGGAGTTGCGGCGGCTCGGCCTGGACCGGGAGGCCGCCGCCGACGTGGCGGAACTGCTGGCCAGCCTGATCGACGGCATCTGGGTGCGGGCGGCGCTGGCCGGCGGTGGTCTCGACACCGTCCGCGCGCGCCGGCGGGTCATGGATACCCTGCGCCTGCACCTGGCCGCCGCCGGTGCCGACCTTTGAACGACGGAACAGCCATGGACGTCATCCCTCTCCACATCGGCGGCCGGCCGACCGAAGCGGTCTCCGGCGCCACCTTCGAGACCCGCAACCCGGCCACCGGTGCCGTGCTCGCCCGCGTCGCCCTGGCGTCCGACGCCGACGTCGACCGCGCCGTCGCCGCGGCGCGCGAGGGGTTCGCGGTGTGGTCGGCCATGACCGGGGCGGAGCGCGGGCGCATCCTGCGCCGCGCCGCCGACCTGCTGCGCGCCCGCAACGACGAGCTGGCCCGTCTGGAAACCCTCGACACCGGCCGGCCGATCCAGGAAACCCGGGTGGTCGACGTGGTGTCCGGGGCCGACTGCCTGGACTACTTCGCCGGCCTGGCCCCGACTCTCACCGGCAGGCACATTCCGCTGGGGCCGCAGGCGTTCGCCTACACCCGGCGGGAGCCGCTTGGGGTGTGCGCAGGGATCGGCGCATGGAACTACCCGCTCCAGATCGCCTGCTGGAAATCGGCGCCGGCGCTCGCCTGCGGCAATGCCATGGTGTTCAAGCCGGCCGAGCTGACGCCCCTGACCGCCGTCCGGCTGGCCGAAATCTACGCCGAGGCCGGGCTGCCGCCCGGTGTCTTCAACGTCGTCCAGGGCTTCGCCGACACCGGCCGCGCCCTGACCCGGCATCCCGGCGTGGCCAAGGTGTCGCTGACCGGCGAGGTGAAGACGGGCAAGGCGGTGATGGCCGACGCCGCCCGCACGCTGAAGCCGGTGACCATGGAGCTGGGCGGCAAGTCGCCGCTGATCGTGTTCGACGACGCGCACCTGGACAACGCCGTTGGCGGCGCCCTGCTCGGCAACTTCTACAGCCAGGGGGAGATCTGCTCCAACGGCACGCGGGTGTTCGTGCACCGCACCGTGCGCGACGCCTTCCTGGAGCGGCTGAAGGCCCGCACGGAACGCATGGTGATCGGCGATCCCCTCGACCCTGCCACCCATGTGGGGCCGCTGATCGCGGCGGAGCACATGCAGAAGGTGCTTCATTGCATCGCGCAGGGCCGGCGGGCGGGGGCCACCCTGGTCACCGGCGGGCACCGGGTGACCGACGGCGCCTGCGCCGACGGCTGGTACGTCGCCCCCACGATCTTCGCCGACTGCACCGATGACATGGCCGTGGTGCGGGAGGAGATCTTCGGGCCGGTCATGGCGGTCCTGACCTTCGACGGGGAGGACGAGGTGATCGCCCGCGCCAACGCCACCCCGTACGGGCTGGCGGCCGGGGTGTTCACCCGCGACATCGCCCGCGCCCACCGGGTGGTGGCCCGGCTGGAGGCGGGGACCTGCTGGATCAACAGCTACAACCTGACACCGGTGGAGATGCCGTTCGGGGGAATCAAGCAATCGGGCATCGGCCGCGAGAACGGCCACGCCGCCGTCGAGCACTACACCCAGATCAAAAGCGTCTATGTGGCGCTGGGCGACGTCGACAGCCCGTACTGAACGATACAGGGAGGGGAAGCCGCGATGGGCGAGACCTTCGACTACGTCATCGTCGGGGCGGGATCGGCGGGCTGCGTGCTGGCCAGCCGGCTGACCGAGGACCGCGACGTCACCGTGCTGCTGCTGGAGGCCGGTCCGCGCGACCACGCCTGGGACTGGCGCATCCACATGCCGAGCGCGCTCAGCTACCCCATGCATTCGCGCACTTACGCCTGGGACTATCACACCGTGCCGCAACCCAACCTGGGGGGGCGCCGGCTGCACTGGCCGCGCGGCCGGGTGCTGGGGGGCTCCTCCTCCATCAACGGCATGGCCTATGTGCGAGGCCATGCGCTGGACTACGAGCGATGGGCGGAGGATCCGGCCCTGCGCCACTGGTCCTACGCCAATGTCCTGCCCTATTTCCGCCGGGCGGAGGCGCGGGACGGCGGGGCCGACGACTACCACGGCGGTGACGGCCCGCTGCGGGTGACCACCGGGGCCGCCCGCAACCCGCTGTACCGGGCGTTCATCGAGGCGGCGGTCGAGGCCGGCTATCCCCGCACCGAAGACCAGAACGGCTTTCGGCAGGAGGGGTTCGGCACCATGGACATGACGGTCCACGGCGGCCGGCGCTGGTCCGCCGCCAGGGCCTATCTGCACCCGGCGCGCCGGCGGCCGAACCTGACGGTGCGCACCGGCGCCCTCACCACCCGGGTGCTGCTGGAGAACGGACGCGCCCGCGGCCTGGAATACGCCACCCGCGACGGCGGCCTGTGCCGAGTCGATGCGGAGCGGGAGGTCATCCTGTCCGGCGGCCCCATCAACTCGCCGCAGCTTCTGATGCTCTCGGGCATCGGCGACGCCGGGTCCCTGCGCGCCGCCGGGGTGCGGCCGCGCCACCACCTGCCGGGCGTGGGGCGCAACCTCCAGGACCATCTGGAGATCTACGTGCAGCAGGAATCGCTGCAGCCGATCACCCTCCATTCCGCCCTCAACCCCCTGCGCATGCTGTGCATCGGGGCGCGGTGGCTGCTGTTCCGCAGCGGTCCCGGCGCCACCAACCATTTCGAGGCCGGCGGTTTCATCCGCTCGCGCGCCGGGGTCCGGCATCCCGACCTGCAATACCATTTCCTGCCCATGGCCGTGCGCTACGACGGCCGCAACCCGTCGGGCGGCCACGGCTACCAGGCGCACGTCGGCCCCATGCGCTCCCGCAGCACCGGCACGGTGACCCTGAAGAGCGCCGACCCGCGCGAGCATCCGCTGATCGACCCCCGCTGCATGAGCCACCCCGACGATTGGGTGGAGATGCGGGCGGCCGTGCGCCTGACCCGCGAGATCTTCGCGCAACCGGCCTTCGCCCCCTTCCGCGGGGCGGAACTGGCGCCGGGACCGGCGGTGCGCACCGACGCGGAGATCGACGCCTGGGTGGCCGGCCATTGCGAGAGCGCGTTCCATCCCTCCTGCACCTGCAAGATGGGCTCCGATGACGAGTCGGTGGTCGACGGGGACTGCCGCGTGCGGGGGCTGGAGGGGCTGCGGGTCGTGGACAGCTCCGTCATGCCCTCCATCGTCTCCGGCAACCTGAACGCCCCGACGATCATGATCGCGGAGAAGGCGGCGGACATCATCCGCGGCCGCCCGCCCCTGCCCCCGTCCAACGCCCCCTTCCATGTGGCGGAGACCTGGCGGACGGCCCAGCGCTGAGTCTCCTGCCCCCGCTGCGAATCCCCCTTGCACGCCGGGCGCGGCTGGCCGACCCTGGCACACGCCATGACCACCGCCCGCCGGCCCGCACCGGCCCCCTCGGGAAGTTTCGAATACCGCCTGCAGCGCACGCCCGTCGGCGTGGTGATCCTGGACGTTTGCCGACGGGTCACCGCGGTCAACGCGGTGGCCGGCCGACTGCTGCGGCTGCGCGACGCCAACCCGCTGGGCGTCGACATCCTGGACCTGCACCCGTCGGCGGCCCGCGCCCGCGTGCGCTGGCTGATCGACGCCGCCGAGAACGCCGACGACGGCACCGCCGGCATGGTGGTGACCACCCCCATGGGCAGTCTGGTGGCCAAGGTCACGCTGCTGGGCGACGGGGGATTCTGCATGATGTTCCACGCCCTCGGCGATCTTCCCATGGCGGGCGACGCCGCGGCGGACCGCCCGCGTCTGCTGAAGCTGCCGATCCACCGGGGCAGCGCCACCGCCCTGGTGGACATCTCCGACGTGCTGTGCCTGAGTGCGCGGGGCCACTACGCCGAGGCGCTGACCGCGGCCGGCGTCCATCTCTGCCCGCTGCCGCTGGCCAAGCTGGAGGAGCGGCTGGACCCGCTGGTGTTCGTGCGCATCCACCGGCGCCATCTGGTGAACCTGCGCCATGTCCGCGCCGTGGAGCGCGTGGACGGACGCTGGACCCTGGCCCTGACCGGCGAGCATACGCCGGCGCGCATTCCCGTCAGCCGCGACAAGGTGGATCTGGTGCGCCGGCTGCTGGCCGTATGATGCCGTTCGTGCGCCGGCGATGCTATTCGTGCATGGCGGCGGCGGTTGGCGCGTCGCCGGTTGAGCGCCGCGCGCGCCGGTGACAGGGTGTCCGGGCACACGGCTCCACAGGTGGGATGATGACCCGGCTTGCCCGCTACACCTCTTTCGCCTCCATCGACTTCGACGGGAACATGGACGCGGTGCTGCGGCACCTGCGGCGCTACATCGACGATCCCGCCACGACCAACGCCTTCTGGGAGCGCTTCAAGCAACGGTTGGCGCAGGCCCGGGCGGGCGGCGCCCCGGCGGACGCGCTGCTGCTCATGCACTCCCATGTCTACTACATGGTCGAACTGTTCGAGGAGCATGAGGACGAGGAGGCCCTGGCCGCCCTGCGCAAGCTGGAGGAGGAGTGCTTCTGAGCGCGCTTACGCCGCAGCACCGGGGGCCGGGCCCAGCCGTTCCCGCCCGTGGGGGGCGTCGAGGTCCAGGGTGGGACCCTTGGGGACGATGGCGGTCGGGTTGATCATCGTATGGCTGGCGTAGTAGTGCCGCTTGATGTGGTCGAAATCGACCGTTCCGGCGACGCCGGGGACCTGATAGAGGTCGCGCAGATAGCCCGACAGGTTGGCATAGTCGGCGATCCGGCGCAGGTTGCACTTGAAATGGCCGACATAGACCGGGTCGAAACGCACCAGCGTGGTGAACAGGCGCCAGTCCGCCTCGGTCAATCGGTTGCCGACCAGATAACGGGTGGTGGCGAGGCGGCGGTCGAGGTCGTCGAGTGCTGCGAACAGCGCGTCGAAGGCGGCGTCGTACTTGTCCTGCGTGGTGGCGAAGCCGGCCTTGTAGACGCCGTTGTTGACCCGGTCGTAGACGAAGGCGTTGACGCGGTCGATCTCCGCGCGCAGGTCCTCCGGGCAGAGGTCGAGCGCGGCGTTGCCGTACGCGTCGAACTCCCGGTTCAGCATGCGCATGATCTCGGCCGATTCGTTGTTCACGATCGTGCCGGTGCGGCGGTCCCACAGCACCGGCACGGTGACCCGGCCGCTGTAGTCGGACCGCGCCTTGGTGTAGACCTCGTGCAGGAAGCGCTTGCCGTTGACGGCGTCGGCACCCTCCGGCAACTCCCATCCGTTCTCCCGCATCAGCGGATCGACGACCGAGACGGACAGGACGTCCTCCAGCCCCTTGAGGGCGCGCACGATCAGCGTGCGATGCGCCCACGGGCAGGCAAGCGAGACGTAGAGATGGTAGCGCCCCGGTTCCGCCCGGTAGGGGGTGGAACCGTCGGCGCTCACCCGGTCACGGAACTGCGTCTCCGGCCGGACGAAGGCGCCGCCGGTGGCGGCGGTGTCGTACCACTGGTCGGTCCAGCGGCCGTCGATCAGCAGTCCCATGGGTCACTCCTTTGCAGACGTACGCTTACCCGAACAGCTTGGTGGCGATTTCGGCCACGTGGCGGCCCTGGAACCGCGCGCCATCCAGTTCGACCGCGCTCGGCTGCCGCGACCCGTCGCCGCCGGCGATGGTCGACGCGCCATAGGGCGAGCCGCCGACAATCTCCGACAGCCCCATCTGGCCCTGGAAGCTGTAGGGCAGCCCGACGATCACCATGCCGTGGTGGAGCAGGGTCACGTGGGTGGTGAGGATGGTGCTCTCCTGCCCGCCGTGCTGGGTCGCGGTGGAGGTGAAGACGCTGCCCACCTTGCCGATCAGCGCGCCCTTGGCCCACAGGCCGCCGGTCTGGTCCAGGAAGTTGCGCATCTGCGCCGCCATGTTGCCGAACCGCGTCGGCGTGCCGAAGATGATGGCGTCATAGCCGGGCAGCTCATCGACCGTTGCGACGGGCACCGAAGGATCGTCCCTGAAGTTGGCTTTGGCGCGGACCTCGTCGGGCACCAGTTCGGGCACCCGCTTCACGGCCACCTCGGTGCCGGCGACCGAGCGCGCGCCTTCGGCGACGGCGTTGGCCATTGTCGCGGTGTGGCCGTAGCTGCTGTAGTAGAGAACCAGGACCTTGGCCATTTCGTACTCCCGTTGCATGATCCGGCGGGGCATCGCCGCACGCACAGAGGTAGCGCGTTGACGCCGAGCCGGAAATCGGGCATCCGGACACCATATTGTTCCGGATCGGGGGACAATCCATGGACCGCCTCGACGACATGCACGCTTTCATCAAGGTGGTGGAGGCCCGCAGCTTCACCGCGGCGGCCGACAAGCTGGGCCTGTCCAAGTCGGTGGTGTCGCGGCGGATCGCCGATCTGGAATACCGGCTGGGCGCCCGTCTGCTGAACCGCACCACCCGCCGCCTCAGCCTGACGGAGGTGGGACAGGCGTTCTACGAGCGCTGTATCCGCATCCTCGCCGACCTGGAGGAGGCGGAGCGTGCCGCGTCGGACCTGCACGCCACCCCCCGCGGCCGGCTGAAGATCAACGCACCGCTGTCCTTCGGACTGCTGCACCTGGCCCCGGCGATCGCCCAATTCCTGGACGCCCATCCCGCCATCGAGATCGAGATCGATCTGAACGACCGCTTCGTGGACCTGATCGACGAGGGGTACGACGTGGCGGTGCGCATCGGGCGGCTGCGCGACAGTTCGCTCATCGCCCGGCGCCTTGCCCCCAACCACCGTGTGGTGTGCGCCAGCCCGGCCTACCTGGAGGCGTACGGCACGCCCGCCACGCCCGACGATCTGGCGGGCCACGCCTGCCTGATCTACACCAACACCCCGACGGCCGAGCAGTGGCAGTTTCGCCATGACGGCGAAACCCGGTCGGTGCGGGTGTCGGGGGTGCTGCGCGCCAACAACGGCGACATGCTGCACGCGGCGGCGGTGGCCGGGCGCGGCATCGCCGCGCTGCCAACCTTCCTGTGCGGCGACTCCCTGCGGGCGGGCCGCCTGCGCTGCCTGTTCGACGACTGCTATTTCTCGGAATCGGGCGTGTACGCGGTCTATCCGCAGAATCGCCATCTGTCGCCCAAGGTGCGGGCGTTCGTCGACTTCCTCGCCGCCCGCTTCGGCCCGTCCCCCTATTGGGACGACGGCCTGAGGGGGGCAGGCGGCGGGTCCGGGTGACGGCGGGTCAGGCGAAGCCCGGCGGCGGCTCCACGTCGTCGGAAGCCTCGGCCCGGCCGAGAAGCAGGTCGCGCACCTCGATCACCAGACCGTCGACGGAGTCGCGCCAATCGTCCTTGTTCCCCTGGAGCGCCTGCATGATGTGCGTCGCCATGTGGATCAGGGTGGCGCGCACGCACTCTTCGGGCGGAAAGTCGAAGGCCAGCGTGTCGCGCAGGAAGACGCCGAGCTGGTCGGGCGCGTTCCAGGGATGGACGATCACCTCGTCGAAGCCGCTGGCGCCGAGGAACACGGTGTTGAGCGCGCTGGCGAGCCGGTAGATGTCGTCCACGGCGTCGTCCTGGGTGGCCGAACCGGCGATGGCCTGCTGGAAGCTGTTCAGGCAGCGGTCGACATAGGTGCGCACCAGCAGTTCCACGGCCCGCTCATCGCCCAGGTCGATGCGCCCCTCGACCTCGCCGGCGACCGGCTTCAGCAGCGATACGACGATCGGCTGGTTTTCGGGGAAATCCATCACCCTGCTCCTTCTGGCACATCGTCCTGACCCGCATAGCGCAGAACGACCGTGGTGTCCATGCGCGGACTGTCGCCAACTGTAACAGGAAGACACGGGCGCCCGATGCAAAAAGGGCCGCCCCGGCGGGACGGCCCTTCTTTCGGTGGAGCGGTTGATCCGTTCGGATCAGCCGACGATCTCCAGCTCGGAGAAGAAGAAGCGGATCTCCTGGGCGGCCGTCTCCGCCGCGTCGGAGCCGTGCACCGAGTTCGCCTCGATGGACTCCGCGAAGTCCTTGCGGATGGTGCCGGCGGCAGCGTTGGCCGGGTTGGTGGCGCCCATGATCTCGCGGTTGCGCGCGACGGCGTTCTCACCCTCCAGCACCTGGACGACGACCGGGCCGGAGATCATGAACTCCACCAGGTCCTTGAAGAAGGCGCGCTCGGCGTGGACGGCGTAGAACTTCTCAGCCATCTCGCGGGTCAGGCGGACGCGCTTCTGCGCGACGATGCGCAGGCCGCCATCCTCGAAGCGGGCGTTGATCTTGCCCGTCAGGTTGCGGCGGGTGGCGTCGGGCTTGATGATCGAGAGGGTGCGTTCGACGGCCATGGGGCGGATGCTCCTTGTTGACGGCAAGCGCCCAACCCTTGTGCGTCGGTGGTCACGGGGGGCGCCGGTGCGCGGCGTTATACTGGCGGTTTACGCCCCCGGCAACCGCGTCGTCGGCGCGCCGGCGCGTTTTTGCGCGGCCGGCCCGCGGATTTGCCCGTTCGCACCGCTTCAAAACCGCCCGTTGCTCGTGGTACATCCCCGTTTGCCATGCTGCACATCAATGAACTGACGTTCCGCTACGGCGGGCGGGTGCTGTTCGACCACGCCACCGCCGTGGTGCCCAAGGGCCACCGCGTCGCCCTGGTCGGACGCAACGGCACCGGAAAGAGCACCCTGCTCAAACTCATCGCCGGCCGGCTGACACCGGACGGCGGCTCCATCACCCTGCCCGCCGGGGTGCGGTTCGGAATGGTGGCGCAGGAGGCGCCGGCCGGCGACACCAGCCTGATCGACACCGTCCTGGCCGCCGATACGGAACGCTCGGCGCTGCTGGCCGAGGCGGACACCGCCACCGACCCGGCCCGCATCGGCGAGATCCACACCCGCCTGGCCGACATCGAGGCGCACACCGCCCCGGCGCGCGCCGCCCAGATCCTCGCCGGCCTCGGCTTCGACGCCGAGGCACAGCAGCGCCCCTGCGCCGCCTTCTCCGGCGGCTGGCGCATGCGCGTGGCGCTGGCCGGGGTGCTGTTCTCGCGCCCCGATCTGCTGCTGCTGGACGAGCCGACCAACCACCTGGATCTCGAAGCCACCCTGTGGCTGGAAAACTACCTGCGCAACTATCCGCACACGGTGCTGCTGGTCAGCCACGACCGCGACCTGCTGAACTCCATCCCCACCACGACGATCCACGTCGACAACACCAAGCTGGTCACCTACGCCGGCGGCTACGACCAGTTCCTGCGCATCCGCCGCGCCAACATCGAACGGCTGCAGGCCAGGGCCGCCAAGCAGGAGGCGGTGCGCAAGCACCTGCAATCCTTCATCGACCGCTTCCGCGCCAAGGCCACCAAGGCCCGCCAGGCGCAAAGCCGCATCAAGGCGCTGGAGCGGATGGAGCCGGTGGTCGGGATCGAGGACGATGAATCCTCCATATCCTTCAACTTCCCGCAGCCTGACGCGCTGCCGCCGCCGCTGATCACGCTGGAGAACCTGACGGTCGGCTACGGGGAACGGCCGATTCTGAAGCGCCTCAACCTGCGCATCGACATGGACGACCGCATCGCCCTGCTGGGGGCGAACGGCAACGGCAAATCGACGCTGGTCAAGCTGCTGGCCGGCCGCCTGACGCCGATGGACGGCGAGATGCGCCGGCCGTCCAAGCTGCGGGTCGGCTATTTCGCCCAGCACCAGGCCGAGGAACTCAACCTGGACTACACGCCGATCCGGCAGGTGCAGGCGACCATGCCGCTGGCGCCGGAGGAGAAGGTGCGCGCCCACCTCGGGCGGTTCGGCTTTCCCCAGACCAAGGCGGAAACCCGGATCGCCGACTTGTCCGGCGGCGAAAAGGCACGACTTCTTCTGGCGCTGATGAGCCGCGAGGCACCGCACATCCTGATGCTGGACGAACCGACCAACCACCTCGACGTGGACAGCCGCGAGGCGTTGATCCAGGCGATCAACGCCTTCGAGGGCGCGGTCATCCTCATCAGCCATGACCCCCACCTGATCGAGCTGACCGCCGACCGGCTGCTGCTGGTGGCCGATGGCACCTGTCAGCCCTACGACGGCGACCTCGACGATTACCGCCGCATGCTGCTGGAGAAGGCGCGGGCCGAGCGCAGCGCCGGCGATGCCGGCCGCGATTCCGGCCCGTCGCGCAAGGACCAGCGCCGTGCGTCGGCCGAGGCGCGGGCCGCCCTGGCACCGCTGAAGCGCAAGGCCACCGACGCGGAGAAGCTGGTCACCCGCCTCAGCGACGAGAAGAGCCGGTTGCAGGAACGCCTGGCCGACCCCGCCCTCTACGACGGTCCGGCGGACGCCCTGACCAAGGTGCAGAAGGAACTGGGTGCGCTGGAGAAGCGTCTCGCCGCTGCCGAGGAGGAGTGGCTGGCCGCCGCCGAGGCGTACGAGGCCGCCGCCGGTGAAGCCGGAGTCGCCGCATGAACGCACCGCTGCCCCGAGAGGCTCGTTCTCCCATGGCGGAGATCACCGTCCGCACCAGCCGCCCCGGCCCGGACCGCACCTCCGACGTCCTGGCCGCCTTCCGCCGCGACCTGCCGGACGGGAGGGTGAGCATCGGCAACCTGATCGACGCCCTGGGCGACCGCTCCGTCGGCACGATCCTTCTGGCGCTCTCCCTGCCCACGGTGGCGCCGGTGCCACTGGGCGTGTCGGTTCTGTTCAACCTGCCGGTGCTGCTGTTTTCCATCGCCCTGCTGTTCGGCAGCCGCGGCGCGATGCTGCCGGACTGGCTGCTTCGCCGCTCGGTCGAGCGGGCAACGGCGGCGCGGATGATCGACGCCGTGCTGCCGCGGCTGCGCTGGATCGAGCGCATGCTCCGCCCCCGCCGGCCGGCCCTGGCCGCCATCGACGGCGAGGTGTGGTTCGGCGCCCTGGTCTTTCTGCTGGCCCTCATCGCCTTCGTTCCGGTGCCGCTGATGGGGTGGCTGCCGGGATTCGCGCTGGTGCTGCTGGCGCTCGGACTCATCGAGCGGGACGGGAACGCCGTCGGGGTGGGCCTGGTCCTGGGAATGGGGGCGGTGGTCTTCGCGGCGATTCTCATCAGTGGCCTTTCCTACGCCGGCCATGAACTTTTGGTGAAAGACGAAGCCGACTGATCCGGCAGGACATCGCCCCGGTTGAAGTCCCGATCGATTTGCCTCATAACGGGCGCCCAAGGTTTCCAACGTTTCGGGACCTTCGGGCGCCCGAGTTGTTGCAGTTCGCGATCTCACTTCAACATCAGTGGCGAAAGGCCGGTCATGACGTCATCGCAAGTTACCGCCGGCAAGGCGAAGCGCGGCAGGGCAAGTTCTCCCGCCTGGCTCTTCTTCCAGCGCTGGCTGGCCAATCCGTTGGCCATGGGCTCGATCACGCCGTCGTCGGCCGCCCTGCGCAGGATCGTGCGGGACAACATCATCTGTGGCCCCGATCAGATCGTGGCCGAGTTCGGCGGCGGTACCGGCGCCATCACCAAGGCCATGCTGGAGGCCGGCATCCCCGGCGACCGCGTCTATTCGTTCGAGATCGACAAGGAACTGGCCGGTTACCTCAGGGAATTCTACCCGGACATCCACGTCGTGCATGACGACTGCCGCAAGGTCGCGCAGATCCTGGGGCCGGAGCGCGTCGGCAAAGTCGGCACGGTGATCATCGGCATCCCCATGATCACTCTGCCCATGGACCTGCAGCGCGAGATCGTCGCCGCCACCTTCAGCGTCATGCCCGAGGGCAGCCGCTTCCTCCTTTACACCTACATGATCCACTCGCCCCTGAACCAAAAGGAACTGGGCCTGAAGGGCAAACGGGTCGGCTTCACCCCCATGAACATCCCGCCGGCCTCCGTTTGGGCCTATTGGAAGGCGTAATACCGGGTTCGGGGGACGTCACGCGGCAACGAAGAAGTCCCCCGTTACCGCCGCGGCCGGCACGCCCGCCAGGGTCACCGTCGTGCCGTTGCCCAGGTTGATCACCGCGGCGCCACCGGCCTCGCTCACGCCGCGGACGGCACCGGCGGCGGCGATGATCCGGTCGCCTTCGGCAACGTTGAAATCGGTGATGGTGTCGTTGCCCAGTGCCACAAACCGGTCGGCCCCGCCGCCACCGGTCATGGTGTCGTTGCCCAGGTTGCCGAACAGCAGGTCGTCTCCGACATTGCCGAACAGCGCGTCGTCACCCTGCCCGCCGAACAGCGTGTCGTTGCCCTGCCCGCCGAACAGGACGTCGGCGCCGAGCTGCCCGTACAGAACGTCATCGCCGAGCTGGCCGAACAACCGATCCGAATCCTGTCCACCGAACAGCGCATCGCGGTCCTGTCCGCCGAACAGGGTGTCGTCGCCCGTGTTTCCGTACAGGACGTCGTCGCCGGTGTTGCCGTAGAGGATGTCGGGTCCGCCGCCGCCCGACAGCGTGTCGGCGCCGCCGTTGCCGGACAGCGTGTTGGCGGCCCGGTTGCCGGTGAGGCGGTCGCCGCCGGCGCCGCCGACCGCGTTCTCGATCAGGGCGCGGTCATCGTTGCCATGCAGATACGCCGTGACCACGTTGCCGCGCGCCACCACGGTGGCATTGCCGGCGTCCAGCCGGGCGAGCTGGCCGGTCGCGAAGGTGCTCCACGCTCCCGGCTCCAGGTTCACCGTCACCGCGCCGGCGTAGGCCGACAGGTCGTAGGTGTCGCTGCCGCCGCCATCCCACACGGTGGTGAAGATCACCGGCGTGTCGGGGGTGAAGCGATAGACGGTGTCATCGGCCGCGGTGGCGTAGTTGGGACCGTACAGCGCCTGGATCGCCGCGACGTCGTGCACCATCGGCCCCGTCGGGAAGGACCCGGCGGCGACGCGCATCGCCTCGGATACCGACGCGCCTACGAAGGAGCGGTAGCTCATCACCGTGAACTCGACGGAATCCACGGCAAGGTCGGCGGGACCGCTGATGTCGCCCGCCTCGTGGGGGTGCTTCAGGCCCAGCGCGTGACCGGTCTCGTGCAGCGCCGTCATGTACTCGAAGCGGCCCGGCGTCCATTCGGCCACGCCGGTGAGGCGCGGGCCGAACCAGACGTCGCCGCCGAGGGTGGAGGTGGAGGGGAGATAGGCGTGGGCGGTGCCCGTTGCCGCCGTCCCGGCGAAGCGCAGCGTGGCGACCGACGGTGGATCCGCCACGGGAACGAAGGTCAGCGCCGCCACGTCGGCCCAGGCGCGCAGTGCTGCGCCCACCGCTGCCTGCTGGGCGGTTGTGAGCCCCGCGAAGCCGTTGAACGGCTCACCCGCGGAGCCATAGCCGCTCCAGTTCGACCCGGCGGTGGGAAACCCGTAGGTGATCGTCGGGGATGTCCACCGGGATCCTTCCAGCAGCGTGTCGATGAGCGGATTGCCCGTCACCCCGGCCCCGGTGGCGGTCGCCATGCCGTTCACTCCTTCCCTGTCGTCCGGCCTAATCAGTCCTTTGCGGCGCCGTCGCGCCACAGGCGGGCCAGGGTGGCGAACCCGGCGACCGGCACCTCCTCGGCCCGGGCGGTCGGGGGAATGCCGGCTGCGGCCAGCAGCCCCTCGGCGTCGCCCAGCGCCTTCAGGCTCTGGCGCAGCATCTTGCGCCGCTGGCCGAAGGCGGCCGCGGTGACGGTTTCCATGGCGGTCCAGTCCGCCGGTTCCGGGGCCGGGCGCGGCGTCAGCCGGACCACCGAGGAAGCCACCTTGGGCGGCGGTGTGAACGCCTTGGCCGGCAGGTTGAACAGCACCCGCACGTCGGCCTGCCACTGGGCGATCACCGACAGGCGGCCATACGTCTTGCTGCCGGGCTCCGCGACCAGCCGGTCGGCGACCTCCTTCTGGAACATCAGGGTCAGGCCGACATAGTCGCGGATGCGCTTCAGCCAGCCGATCAGCAGCGGCGTTGCCACGTTGTAGGGCAGATTGGCCACGACCGCCCGCGGGGCGGGCGCCAGCTCCACGGGATCGACCGTCAGGGCGTCGGCTTCCACGATGGTCAGGCGGCCGGCGGCGGCGGCGACCACGTCCTGCAACGCCTCGACGAAACGGTGGTCGCGTTCCACCGCGATCACCGCGCGGGCCGGTGTGGCCAGGAGCGCGCGGGTCAGGCCGCCCGGCCCCGGCCCCACCTCCACCACCGTCACACCTTCCAGCGGGCCGGCGGATCGGGCAATGCGACCGGTGAGGTTGAGATCGAGCAGGAAATTCTGGCCCAGCGCCTTGCGGGCGTCGAGCCCGAAGCGCGCAATAACGTCGCGCAGCGGCGGCAGCGCGTGGGGGTCGAACGAGTGGGGTGCTGAAGCGGCGTCGGTCATCGCGCCCTTATAGGGCGGGGCCGTGCCGCCGTCACGCCCGCCGATGCGGTCAACGGTCCCGCCGGGTCGTGACGTGCACGTCGACCCGGCCGAACAGGGCGGCGCCGATGGCGGCCAGGACGACGGCGACCGGCACCGCCACGGCCAGGGCCAGCAGCAGGCCCGATGTGAAGACCAGCACCGCCGCCAGGATCACCCCGACGACCAGCGCCATTACGATGGTGGCAAGTGCCCCGGATATCCGCGCGGCCCGTTCCCCGGTCATCTCGGCCTCACCCCTCCTCCAGCAGGAAATCACGGACCACGGCGATCTGGTCGTCCACCATCAGCGACGGCGCATGGCCGACATGGGGGAATTCCACCAGCCGCGCCGCCGGGCCGCGGCGGGCCATCTCGGCGGCCGCGTCGGCGGACAGGATATCAGAATCGGCGCCGCGAAGCACCAGGACCGGACAGCGCACCCGGTCCCACAGGGGCCACAGGTCGACGTCGGCCAGCGGCTGGGCGGTGAAGGCCCGCCCGATGCCGGGGTCGTAGGCGAGGCCGTAACGCCCGTCGGGCAGCGGCCGCGCGCTGGTGCGGGCCATGTGGCGCCACTGCTCGTCCGCCAGGGTGCCGAAGCCCATGAGGACGAAGCGCAGGTAGGATTCCACCGCGGCCAGATCCTCGAACACCGGGTCCTTGCCGACGTAATCGGCGATCCGCTCCAGCCCGGCCCTGGTGACGAACGGACCGACGTCGTTGAGGACGAGGCGGCGGATGGGCGAGTTCGGCTGTGCCGCCAGCATCATGCCGATCAGCCCGCCCATGGATGTGCCCACCCAATCCACCGTCTCCACGTCCAACCGGGCCAGCAGGGCGTTCATATCGGCCAGATACTGCGGGTAGCCGTACAGGTCGGGGTTGGAGAGCCAGTCGCTGCGCCCCCGTCCGACCACGTCGGGGCAGACCACCCGCGCCGCGTCGGCCAGGCGCAGGGCCAGCGCGTCGAAGTCGCGGCCGTTGCGCGTCAGGCCGTGGACGCACACCACCGTGCGCGCCGCGTCGGGCCGCCCCCACCGCGTGTAGGCGATCCGGTGGAAGCCGGCCGGGCTGAGGCCGAGAACGGAGTGTTCGGACATCGGCATGGCACCGTACCTCCTGCGGTCAGCGGGGCAACTCGGCGGTTTCCGGGGCGAACCGGGGCGACGGGCCGGTCACCGAGGGGTCGAACGGGTGAACCGTCCGGGGATAGATCCGCTGGATCAGGGTAACGTAGCCTTGCGTCTCACGATAGGGCGGAACACCCTTGTGCCGGTCGACGGCCCCTTCACCGGCGTTGTAGGCGGCCAGGGCCAGTGTGACGTCGCCGCGGAAATAGGCGAGCAGCCAGCGCAGGTACTTCATGCCGCCGCGCACGTTGTCCTCGGCATCGAAGACGTCGCGGACGGCGAACCGCTCCGCCGTCTCGGGGATGAGCTGCATCAGGCCGGCCGCCTCCTTGGGCGACACGGCGTCGGTGCGGAAGGCGCTCTCCACCCGGATCACCGCCAGCACCAGGTCGGGGTCGAGGCCGTAGCCGGGGGCGAGCTTCTTCACCAGGGCCACGATCTCCGCCGGCGGTTGGGCCGGACCGCGGATGGGGCCGGTGCCCGGCCGGCACCACGGGCGGATGTGCCCCATCTTCCCCGGGACCCAGTTCACCAGCTTGCGCGCCTCCCCATGGCCGCGGCTGGCGGCGGCGCGCAGCCATGCCGTGCCGAGGCGCTGGTCCTTGCGCACGCCGTTGCCGAACAGGAACCGCCGGGCCACCCGGTAGGAGGCGTTGGGGTCGCCGGCCTCGGCCGCTTCGCAATCGGCGGCAAAGGTCCCGGGACGCGGCTTGGCGGTAGCCGCGGCGCGCTCCGCCGTCGTCGCGGACGGACCGGCCGCGGCAGCCGGAAGAGCCGGAATGGCGACGGCCAGGGCGAGCAGTCCGGCCAGCACCGGTACCGGCAACCTCGACAACGGCGGCATGTTTTCCTCTCGTACGGTCGGGCGGATTATGGGGTTGCAGCAGCGACTCGGCAAGCACGCGTCCGCGCCCCGACCACTGCCCGGTCCTTCACAGTCCCTCCGCCCGGTCCAGGGTGATGCCGTACTGCGCCGCAAGGTCATAGCGGATGCCGTGCACCGTCCCGCTGCCTTCGGCGATGGTCAGCAGACGGGTGCGCACGTCCTCGACCCATTGCGCCTTGCAGACGGCGGCGCGGCGCGTGGCCACGGCCCGCAGCAGCGGCGTTTCGTCCGCCGGGGCGCCGTCGGCCGTGATCTGCGCGAAGTCCGCCTTGATCTGCGCCTCGACGGCGGAGCTGATGCTGCCGTTCTGGACGCGGATGCCGAACATCAGCGCCACCGCGCGCTGCGACACCAGGCCGAAATCCCGGCACATGTCCAATGCGGTCCGGTACATGGCTCCGGCCGCGTCGACCTGGATCGCCTGATACTCCGGCGTGGCGCCCAGGGCGGCGAAATAGTCCTTCCACGGGGAGACGACGCGGTGGCGGGAATCCTGGATGGTCGTCGCCCACGCGACCTGCTGGTCGCGCGTGCCGCCGGTGGCCCCCGCCCGGAAGGCCGCGGCGTCGGGGCCGAACACGCGGTCCACCACGTCGGGGTGGTTCGTGCACAGGGCGGTCAGCAGCGGCTGCAGGCTCCCCTGCCCCAGGCACCATTGCAGCGCACCGAAGCTCAGCCCCTGTCCGTCGAAATTGCCGCTCAGGCCGGAAAAGCACTTGGGTGCCGCCTGCCCGGTTTCGAAGCTGCCGATCAACGCCAGGCAGCGGGCGGCCAGGTCGCCCTGCGCCACCGGGGACGTCGTGGTGGCGGTTGCCGCCGGTGCCAGCCCCATGGCCGCGCGCGTCCCGGGGCCGACGATGCCATCCGCGGTCAGACCCTTCGCGGTCTGAAACCGCTCCACGGCCGCCTCGGTGCCTGCACCGAAAACGCCGTCCTCGGCACCGGCCTGATACCCTTCGGCGTTCAGGAACGCCTGCACCTCGCGCACTTCGTTGCCCTTCGCCCCCCGTCGCAGCAATTCGGTCATGATTCCCCCCGTCTTCCGGCACCATGGCGGTGCCATTGCGCCGTCCGGCAGCTTTGCGCGTGCAATACCGTTTTGTCGATACCCGTATGCGTCGTAAGCGGCGGTCCGGCGATTCTCGTCTTCGTTTCGCTTCCGGCCTACCTATTTCTGAGTCCCGGGCAGGCAGGATGGGGACGGTTGGAATGGTGCGGGTGTTCAGGTTTGTCGCTCTGGCGCTGGTCGGCGTGATGGTGCTGGTTGCCGCCGCCGCGGCCGGCGGTCTGTGGTGGCTGCGTGGGGAGCAGCCGGCCTACACCGGAACGGTCAGGCTGGCCGGGCTCGACCGGCCCGTGGAGGTGCTGCGCGACGCCAACGGCGTTCCCCACATCTTTGCCGAATCCGATGCCGACGCCGCTTTCGCGCTGGGCTATGTCCACGCTCAGGACCGGCTGTGGCAGATGGAGCTGATGCGGCGCATCGGCTCCGGCCGGCTGGCGGAGCTGTTCGGAACCCGCTTCGGCGCGTGGCCGGTCGGCCTCGACCGGCAGATGCGAACGCTGGGTTTCGCACAGGGTGCCCGCGATTCCTACGCCGCCCTGTCGCCCGGAGCGCGGCGGGACCTCGACGCCTACGCGGCGGGCGTCAACGCCTATCTGGCGAGCCGGACGGAGGCGCTTCCGGTCGAGTTCCAGCTCCTGCGTCACGAACCGGCACCCTGGACCCCCGCCGACAGTCTGGTGTGGGGCAAGCTGATGGCCCTGCAACTGTCCGGCAACTACCGGCAGGAGATCCAGCGCGCCCGCCTGCTGCGCCGCCTCACGCCGGAGCAGGTGGCCGACCTCTACCCCGGCGATCCCGAGGGGTCGGCCGTTACCCTGGCGGCCCTGCTGGACGGCTTCGATTTCGACCGCGTCGCTGCAGACCTGCCGCCGGCCCTCGGCCCCGACCTGGCGTCCAACGAATGGGTGCTGTCGGGTCCGCGGACCACCACGGGCAAACCGATCCTGGCCAATGACCCGCACCTCGGGCTGGAGGCACCGATTCTCTGGTATCTCGCCCGCATCGTGACGCCGGAGCGCCGGCTGGTCGGCGCCACCGTGCCGGGCACGCCGCTGATGATCCTCGGGCACAACGGACGGGTCGCCTGGGGGTTCACCACCACCCACAGCGACACCCAGGACCTGTTCATCGAACGGATCGACCCTGCCGATCCCAATCGCTACCTGACGCCCGGCGGCAGCGAGCCGTTCGAGGTGCGCACTGAGATTATCCGGGTCGCCGGCGCGCCGGACGTGGAGCTGACGGTGCGCCGTACCCGCCACGGCCCGGTGATCTCCGACCTGCCCGACGAGGGCAGCGACCTGTTTCCGGCCGGCCATGTCCTGGCGTTGGCCTTTGCCGGCATCGACGGCGCCGACACCACGGCGGAAGCCCTCTACCTGGTCAACCGGGCCACCTCGGCGGCGGAGGTGCGCGACGCCCTGCGGCTGCACCGCACGCCCCAGCAGAACGTCGTGTTCGCCGACACGGCGGGTGCCATCGGCCTGGTCAGCCCCGCCCTGGTGCCCATCCGCCGCAACGGCGACGGCAGCGTGCCCGTTCCCGGCTGGACCGGGGAGTACGACTGGGCCGGCTTCATCCCCTATGACGAGCTGCCGCACGCCGCCGACCCGGAGTCCGGCCGGATCGTCAACGCCAACAACGCGGTGGTCGGGCCCGATTATCCCCACCTCCTGACCACCACCTGGCCGGAGCCGCACCGCGCCGACCGCATCATCGAAATGCTGGGCGACGGCACCCACGATGTGGACGCGACGGTGGCGCACCTGATGGACGCCGTATCGCCCGCCGCCCGCCGCCTGCTGCCGCTGATGCTGCAAGTCCCAGCCCCCGCCGCCGGTCCCGCCGCCGAGGCGGTGGCGATGCTGCGGCAATGGGACGCCACCATGGACCGCAACCGGCCGGAGCCATTGATCTACGAATGGTGGCTGCGGGAACTCAACCGCACCCTGTTCGCCGACGAGCTTGGCGACCTGTTCGGGGAGTATTTTTACCAGCGCACCGAGACGGTGTACCGCGCCCTCAGCGACCGCCGGCAATGGTGTGACGACGTCCGCACGCCCACCGTGGAGACCTGCGGCGACGCCCTGGCATCGTCCCTCGATGCGGCCCTGGCCCGGCTGCGGGAGCGTCACGGCACCGACCCCGCCGCCTGGCGCTGGGGGGACGAGCACCGCGCGCCGCTGTCCCACCGCGTTCTCGGCCGTGTTCCCGGATTCAACCGGGTGTTCGGGCTGGAGGTGGAAACCGACGGCAGCGGCACCACCGTCAACCGCGGCACCAGCCGCATCAGCGACGAGGCGGCACCCTTCGCCCACGTCCACGGCGCCGGGTTCCGAGCGGTCTACGACCTGTCCGACCTGCCCAATTCGCGCTTCGTCATCGCCACCGGCCAATCCGGCAACCCGTTCTCGCCCCATTGGGGTGATTTCGTGGAGCGCTGGAGCACCGGCGGCATGGTGATGCTCCGGGGCGACCGCGCCGCGCTGGCCGCCGCCGGGGCGCGTCGCCTGGTCCTGCAACCCGCGCGGCCCGGAGGTTCGTCGTGACGGAGTCCCCGACTGATCCGCTTGCCCTTCCCGGCCTCGACGACGTCCGCGCCGCGGCGGACCGCATCGCCGGCCACGTCCTGCCGACACCGGCGGAGGAGGCGCCGCGCCTGTCGGAGCGGGCGGGCTGCACCGTCTTCCTGAAGCTGGAGAACCAGCAGCGCACCGGCTCCTTCAAGGAGCGGGGCGCCCTTAACACCCTGCTCTCCCTCGACGAGGCCGAACGGCGGGCCGGTGTGATCGCCATGTCCGCAGGCAACCACGCGCAGGCCGTGGCCTGCCATGCCGCCCGCCTGGGCATCCGCTCCACCATCATCATGCCGCGCATGACCCCCTTCACCAAGGTGGCCCGCACCGAATCCTTCGGTGCCACCGTGGTGCTGGAGGGCGAGACGCTGAGCGAGGCCGAGGCGTTCGCCCGCGATCTGGCGGCGCGCGAAGGGTACTGCTTCGTCCACCCCTACGACGACCCGCGGGTGGTCGCCGGCCAGGGCACCGTGGCGCTGGAGTTCCTGGCCGCCGTGCCCGACCTGGAGGTTCTGGTGGTGCCGGTCGGCGGCGGCGGGCTGATCGGCGGCATGGCCCTGGCGGCGCGCGCCCTGCGGCCGGACATCGCGGTGATCGGCGTGGAGTGCTCCATGTACCCGTCCATGAAGCAGGTGCTGCACGGGCAGGAGCCCGCCTGCGGCGGCGTCACCATCGCCGAGGGCATCGCCGTCAAGGCCCCCGGCCGCCTGACGCGGGAGCTGGTAAGGACCCACGTCGACGACATCCTCGTGGTGGGGGAGGAAGCGCTGGAAGCCGCCGTCTACGAGATGGTGACGGTGCAGAAGCTGGTGGCGGAGGGGGCCGGCGCCGCCGTCCTGGCGGCGGTGTGCAGCCATCCGGAGGTGTTCCGCGGCAAGCGCGCCGGGCTGGTGGTGTCCGGCGGCAACATCGACGCCCGCCTGCTGGCCCAGGTGCTCATGCGCGGCCTGGTCGCCGAAGGCCGGGTGGTGCGGCTGCGCATCGCCCTGACCGACGCCCCCGGCGCCCTGGCCAGGGTGGCCTCCCTGCTGGGCGGGAGCGGCGCCAACATCGTGGAGATCTACCACCAGCGCCTGTTCCACGACGTACCGGTGAAGATGGCGGAGATCGACGTGATCCTGGAAACCCGCGACCGGACCCATGTCCAGCAACTCGTCGATCATCTCACCGCCGCCGGCTTTCCGACGGAGCTGATGATCGACGTGTCGTGAACCGGTGGGAAGGCGCCGGTTACTTTCCGAGGAAGTCCTTGAGGGCTGCGGCCACCTTCCTCATCTCCGCCTCCGTGCCGATGGAGACACGCAGGCAGCTCGGCAGGCCGTAGGCCTGCATCTGGCGGACCAGGATGCCGCGCTCCTTGAGGAACAGGCGGGCCGCCTCGGCGTCGTCCTTGCCCGCACTCTGGCCCTTGAAGTCCACCAGCAGGAAGTTGCCGATGGACGGGTGTGCCGTCAGGCCGAGCGCGGTCACGGCATCGGCGAACCATGAACGCCACGTCTCGTTGTGGACGCGCGAGCGCTCCAGGAACTCCGCGTCCTCCAATGCCGCGACGCCGGCGGCCTGGGCGGCGCCCGAGACGTTGAAGGGGCCGCGCACGCGGTTCAGCACGTCCGCGACCGCCGCGGGGGCATACGCCCACCCCAGCCGCAGAGAGCCCAGCGCGAAGATCTTCGAGAAGGTGCGCGTCATCACCACGTTGTCGAAGCGGTCCACCAGTTCCCGGCCGCTGGCGTAGTCGTTGCGGCTGACGTACTCGGCATAGGCGGCGTCCACGACCAACAGTGTGCCCGAGGGCAGGCCGGCGTGCAGGCGCCCCAGCTCGTCCGCCGACAGATAGCTGCCGGTGGGGTTGTTGGGATTGGCGATGAAGACGATTCGGGTGCGCGGCGTGACGCGCGCCAGCATGGCGTCCACGTCGGTCTTCAGGCCGCGTTCCGGCGCGGTGACAGGGGTGGCTCCCACCGACTTGGCGGCGATGGGGTACATGAGGAAGCCGTGCTCGCTGTACAGCACCTCATCCCCCGGGCCGGCGTAGGCGCGCACCAGCAGCCCGATCAGCTCGTCCGAGCCGGAGCCGCAGACCAGCCGCGCGGCATCCAGGTCGAAGCGCGCGGCGATCGCGTCGCGCAATGCACGGGACCCGCCATCGGGATAGCGGTGGATCTCCCCGGCCATGCGGCGGTACGCCTCCACCGCGCGGGGGCTGGGACCCAGCGCGCCTTCGTTGGACGCGAGGCGGACCGTCCCGGCGGCCTCACCACCCACATAAGGCGCGATGTCGAGGATACCGGGGCGGGGAGTCGGTGCGTTGGTCACGGTCATGATGGCTTCGGCTGTGGCGTTCAGGGCCTGCGGACGTCCGCGGTGATCTGAAGGGGGACGGCATAGCCGCCCAGGGTGTTGATGCGCACCGGCATATCGGCCAGCCGGTCGACGACGGCGCGGGGGCGCGGGTCCTGCTGGTCGATGTAGTCGGCGATCTCGACCAGGTGCAGGGACGGGTTGCCGGTGTCCCGTGCGTGCCAGGTGCAGAACCCGGTGGGCGGCAGGCCGCACGCCTCCAGCGCGTCCTTCAGGCGGCCGCGGCTGAGGTCCTGCCCCAGCTCGATCGACAGCAGGGTGCGGTCATCGCCGGTCGGCTCGTGCGGGACATGGGCGATGACCAGGGCGTCGCGATCCTCCCCGCGGGCGTTGCCGCGGCCGCCGAACGGCAGGCGTGCGACCACCCGCGGCGTGCGCGCATCGCCGTTGGCGAGAAAGCGCCACCACGGATCGCTGTCGTCCTCCGCCGGATAGGGAACGACGCCGACGGTCGCCGTCCCCTCCCCCACCGCGCGCACCGCGGCGACCGGGGTGTTCACGGCGGTCATCGGCACGGCGCTGCCGAAATGGTCGCGCGCCACGTCCCAGAATCCCCGCCGATCCTCCGGTGCGTAGACCGCCACGGCGAACGGCCCCTGCAGGCGGGTCAGCGCGGTGATCATCTCGCGCCACATGCGCACCAGCACGGGCAGCGGGAACGAGCCGGTGTGGCGGGCCGCCAGCCGGCGCAGGATGACCGCCTCGCGGCCCGGCCGCAGGTAGGTCTGATCGCGGCCCTTCGCCACACCGACGCGTTCGACCACCAGGGCGCGTCGCATCAGCAGATCGTGAATGGAATCATCGATCTGGTCGATTTCCCGGCGCAGCTCTTCGAGGGTGTCGTTGGACGGCGGCATGAGGCGAAAACCATGTCGTGCGAAGCCGGATAGTAGTAGTCCGCGACCGCGGCAAAAGCAAAGAAAACGTTGACACCTTCCCGCCCCGCTCCCTACCTATACGCTCCCGTCGCGGTAGAGACTCTTTCGCCTGCCATGCCCGCTTCCAAGCCCTCCGTGGTCGACCCGGCCGACGCCGATAACCAGCCCGGACACCGCGTCCGGCTCGGTGTGGAGCGGCCCATGCGCCTGGACAGCGGGCTGGAACTGGGGCCCTTCACGGTGGCCTACCAGACCTACGGCACGCTCAACGCCGACCGCTCCAACGCGGTGCTGATCTGCCATGCCCTGACCGGCGACCACTATGTGCTGGACCGCCACCCCGTGACGGGCAAGCCCGGCTGGTGGGAGATGCTGGTGGGTCCCGGCCGGCCGGTCGACACCGATCGCTATTTCGTCATCTGCTCCAACGTCATCGGCGGCTGCATGGGGTCCACCGGACCCAGGGAGATCGACCCGGCCACCGGCAAGCCCTATGGCCTGTCGTTCCCGGTCATCACCATCGCCGACATGGTGCGGGCGCAGAAGCTGCTGGTGGAGCATCTGGGGATCGAGCAGCTGTTCTGCGTCATCGGCGGCTCCATGGGCGGCATGCAGGTGCTGCAATGGGCGGTGTCCTATCCGGAATCGGTGTTCTGCGCCGTGCCGATCGCGGCGGCACCGCGGCATTCCGCCCAGAACATCGCCTTTCACGAGGTTGGGCGCCAGGCGATCATGGCGGACCCGGACTGGTGCGGCGGCGACTATCTGCTGGCCGGCACGCGGCCGCACCGCGGGTTGGCGGTGGCGCGCATGGCCGCGCACATCACCTATCTGTCGGAAGCCGCCCTGCACCGCAAGTTCGGGCGCACCCTGCAGAACCGGGCCCAGCTCAGCTATGGCTTCGACGCCGATTTCCAGGTGGAGAGTTATCTGCGCCACCAGGGCATCAGCTTCGTGGAGCGGTTCGACGCCAACTCCTATCTCTACATCACCCGGGCGATGGACTATTTCGACCTGGCGGCCGACCACGGCGACGTTCTGGCCAACGCCTTCCGCCACCGCGGCAAGGCGACGCCGGTCCGCTTCTGCCTGGTCAGCTTTTCCAGCGACTGGCTGTTCCCGACGACCGAATCGCGCTCCGTCGTCCACGCTCTGAACGCGGTGGCGGCGAACGTCAGTTTCGTCGAGATCGAAACCGACAAGGGGCACGACGCCTTCCTGCTGGACGAGCCGGAGTTCCACCAGGTCATCCATGGTTTCCTGGAAGGCTGCGCCGAGCATCGCGGCCTTACGGCGCGCCGCCGCGCCCCGGCGGCGTGAAGTCCCGTCCCGAGGCGAACCCCATGAGCCCCCTCGACGCCGATTCCCCGTCCCCCGACACCGCTTCCGGCCGCACCGGCCCCCGCAGCGGCCGGTCGCGCGACATCCGCATCGACCTGCGTCTGATCGCCGACATGGTGGAGCCGGGCTCGCGCGTGCTCGACATCGGCTGCGGCGACGGCGCGCTTCTCGACTATCTGACCCACGGCAAGGGAGTGGACGGCCGCGGCATCGAGTTGAGCATGGAAGGCGTGCACCGGTGCGTCAAGCAGGGGCTGTCGGTCATCCAGGGGGACGCCGAAACCGACCTGAAGGACTATCCGGCCGGCGCCTTCGATTACGTCATCCTCAGCCAGACCCTTCAGGCCATGCGGGACCCGCGGGCGGTGCTCGACCACCTCGTGCGCATCGGCCGCTACGCCATCGTGTCGTTCCCCAACTTCGGCTATTGGCGCATCCGCCTCCAGCTCCTCCTCACCGGGCGGATGCCGGTGACCGAGCGGCTGGGATACCAGTGGTGGGAAACGCCCAACATCCATTTCTGCACCATCACCGATTTCGTCGAGCTGTGCCGCGACATGGGCATCCGGATCGAGCGGTCGATGATCCTGAACCGGGTCGACCGGATCACCGGCCGCGGCCACGGCGGCCTGACGAACCTGATGGGCGAGCAGGGCGTATTCCTTCTGCGCCGCGGCTGAACCGGCCGCCGGCGCAACCTCCCCGGCCCCTCCGGCGTTGAAGGGGGTTGCCACCATAGGAGGGGAAGCCCATGCCGCATTCTCTCGCTCGCATCCCGGCACTCGCACTCGCACTCGCACTCCCGCCTGCCGGCTGGGGGCTCGGCGGCGCTCCGATCCCGTCGGCCGCCGCGTCCGAGCTTCGCGAGGTGCCGGCCGCCGCGGTGCGCCCGCTCGGCGCGACGGAGGCCCGGGCGCTGCTTGGCAAGCGCGTGCGCACCCGCGACGGCGGGTCGGCCGGCGTCATCCGTGATTTCACCCTGGCCGGATCGGGCGGCCCCATCGATCACGCCGTGCTCGAATCCGGCGGATTCCTGGGGTTCGGCGGCAGCCTGGTGTCGGTGCCGGCGGCGGCCCTAAAGGTCGCGGCTTCCCCATCCGTGCCGGAGGCCGGCGACGGCCCGGCGGTGGACGTCATCCTCGATCTCAGCGACAGCGAACTGGCCGGAGCGGCGGCGTTCCGCTACGACGACGAGGTGCGCACCCTGGCCGGGGGGCGGTAGCGATCTCCCTGCGGGTCAGCCGATCGCCGGGATCACCCAGCGCGCCAGGAACGGGTCGGCCGGCGTCGTCGTCACCGGCCGGCCGGCGGCCATGAGGACCTGGAGGACGGCGGTGTGGAGGGCGGTGCAGGTGCCGAGGTCGAGGAGCCCGTCGGGCGTGGCGGTCAGCCACTCCGCCAGCGGCAGCGCCTCCTCCACCGTGCAGTCCCCTTCGAACCGGGCGGTCGTGCCGTCGAAACGGATGGGCATCACAGCAACTCCCGCGGGTTGATCACCGGCACCAGGCGCCCGTCGCCCAGTTCCGTCGTGCCGGCGTAGGCGCGCAGCCCGGCCAGCACGCCGGTCAGCGGCTTGAGCACGGCGTCCAGCCGCTCGACGACGCCGTCGACCACCAGCCCCACCGGCTCCGCCGCCCGATGCAGCACCAGCACGGTCGCCTCGTCGCACGCGGTGCCGCCCGCCAGCCCCAACAGCCGGTCCAGCCGGAGCAGCGGCACCACCGCATCGCGCAGCACGACGCTCTCCGCCTGCTTGACCCTGCGGATGTCACCGGTGCGGATGCGCGCGACCTCGCTCACCGCGGACGTCGGCACCCCGAACAGGGAGCCGCCGGCGGACACCACCATGACCGGTGTGACCAGCATGGTCAGCGGCAGGGTCAGGCTGATGCGCGTCCCCTCCCCCGGAACCGAGTCCACGGCGATGCTGCCGCCGGTGCGGACGATGGCGGTGCGCACCGCGTCCATGCCGACGCCGCGGCCCGACACGTCGGTAACCGTTCCGGCGGTGCTGACACCGGGCAGGAGGATCAGCGCCAGCGCCTCCTGACGGGTCAGCGCGGCGGCCCGGTCGGCGGTGACGGTGCCCCGCTCCACCGCGGTGCGCAGCACCTTGTCGGCATCAACGCCGGCACCGTCGTCGGCGACGTCGATGACGATGCCGTCCCGGTCCTGGCGGGCGGTGATGCGGATGACCCCCGTCTCCGGCTTTCCGACGGCACGCCGCTGCTCCGGCGATTCGATGCCGTGATCGACCGCGTTGCGCACGAGGTGCAGCAGCGGTTCCCCCAGGGCGTCGAGCACGTCCTTGTCGGCTTCCGTCGCCTCCCCCTCGACGCGCAGATCCACACTCTTGCCCAGACGGCCGGCCAGGTCGCGCACCAGCCGCGGCAGCGGCTGGAGAACCCGATCCAGCGGCAGCATGCGCAGCCGCAGCACCGCGTCCTGCAGATCGTCGATCAGCCCATCCATTTCGTCCTGCACCTCCCGCAGGCCGCGGGCGAGAATCGGGTCGGCCGCCCGGCGCAGCAGGACCGGCAGGCGGTTCTTGGTCACCGCCAGTTGGCCGACCAGCCCCATCAGGCGATCGATGCGCTCCGGCTCGATCCGCAGCGCCCGGCGTCCCGCGGCACCGGACGGCGCGGGTGTCACGGGGGCGGAAGGGGCCGGAACGGCCGGAGCTTCCACGGCGTCCGCCAGCCCGGCCAGATGGGCGGCCAGTGGCTCCACCAGGCCGGTGGTTCGTGCCTGCGCCGCCGCCGTGTGCAGGGCGGCAACCGCAGTGCCACGGCCAAGTGCCGTGAGGATGTTGCCGGCAGCGCGGGCCGTTGCGGCGATGCGGGCGTTCAGCGTGCCGTCGCCGTCCCCGTCTCCGGCGCCCCGGGCCGGGGGCAGGTCCAGGATGCGCCGCTGTTCGCGCAGCATGGCTGCGGCAAGCGCCCTGGCGGCGGCGGCCGGACCGGCAACCGTCGAATCCGGCCCGGCCAGGCGGGCCGGTGGAACGGCGGCGAACCGCACCTGGTCGGGTGCCGATCGGAACAGTGCGGCCACCTCGCTCTCCGGTGCGGTGGTGAGCGCGCGCAAGCGGAGCAGGCACCGATAGGGGTCGAGGCCGGCCAGCGGCGGCCACGGGGTGACCGGTTCGATGCGCAGCAGGACCAGACCGGGGATGCGGCGGACGACGGCCAGGGGATCGTCCCCGTTGAAGAAGCAGTCCGGGTCGGGATCATAGGCCACGGCGGTCAGGGTGCCCTCCGCACCCGGTGCGGCCTGCACCACCGCGGCCCGTTCGCCGGGAGTCAGCTCGACCACCCAATCGAAGAGGGCGGGAAGCTCCCCCGACCCGGCCGCGCCGGCCGCGGGACCGCCCCCCGACAGGGACGTCTGCAGTGCCCGGGCGGCGCCGGCGGCGTCGCCGGGAAGCCCGCCGTGGGCTTCGATGTGGTCGATCCAGCGGGCGGCCTGATCCAGCACGGCGAACAGTCCGTCGATCAGCCCCGGGGTCACGGAGCTGCGGCCGTCCCGCACCGTCGCCAGCAGATCCTCCGCTGCGTGCAGCAGCCGGGTGAAGACCGGCCAGTCGAACAGGCCGGTGGCCCCCTTCAGGGTGTGGAAGGCGCGGAAGACCTCGTTCACCGCGTCGGCGTCCGCATGGTTGCGTTCCAGCCGCAGCAGTCCGGCGTTGGCCGTCTCCAGGATCTCGCGGGACTCCACGAGGAACTGTTCGAACAGGGCGGTCATGACGGGCTCTCCGCCCCGTCGCCGACGGGCCGGCCGCTCAGCAGGCGGGCCGACAGCACCAGGGCCTCCGGCCGCACCGGCTTCACCAGGTGCCAGTTGGCACCGGCAGCGAGAGCGCGCAGCCGGTCGTCGTCACGGGACTCGGTGGTGATCATCAGGGCGGGCACGGCCTCCAGCGCCGCTTCGCGCCGCACCGCGCGCAGCATGGAATAGCCGTCCATCTTGGGCATGTTCACGTCGACGATCAGCAGGTCGGGCGGATCGGCCAAAGCCCGCTCCAGACCCTCGATGCCGTTGACCGCTTCCTCCACCAGGAACCCGTCGGCTTCCAGCACCTGCCGGGTGTAGGCGCGCACGGTGATCGCGTCATCCACCACCAGCACCCGGATGCGGCGCGTTTCCATGGTCATGGCCCGTCCCCGACCCCGGCGCGGGGTTTCTGGTAGACGATGGCATCGGGAAACTTGCGCGGCACGAACAGGGACGACATGCGGCTCATGCTCTCCGAATGACCGAGCATCACGAAGCCTTCCGGCACCAGCGCATCATAGAACATCGCCGCCGCCTCCCGCCGGCCGAGATCGTCAAAGTAGATCAGAAGATTACGGCAGAACACCACGTCAAGCGACCGGAACCGGCGCACCTGTTCCGGATCGGTGATGTTGGCCAGCGAGAAATCGACGGATTGCCGCAGTTCCTCGACGATCTGCCAGCGGCCGTCGCCCAGCGCCGTGAAGTACCGCTCCATCATGCCCGGTGGAACGTACTGAAGCGACCGGGCCTCGTAGATTCCGTCCCGCGCCCGGGCAAGCGCCGAGGAATCGATGTCGGAGGCGTACAGCTCGATGTCGTAGTCGTCGACGTGCTCCCAGTTCTCCAGCAGCGTCAGGGCGATGGAGTACGGCTCCTCGCCGGTGGAGCAGCCGGCGGACCAGATGCGGATGGGGCTTCCCTTCGGCCGCTCCTTCACCACCTCCGCCAGCACCGAACGGACCAGGCAGTCGAGCTGGTATTTCTCGCGCAGAAAGTAGGTCTCGTTCACCGTCAGCAGGTTCACGAGCTGTTGCAGTTCCTCGCCCGAGGGCTGGAAGCGCAGCAGATTCATGTACTCCCGGAACCGGCGGATGCCGTTCGCCGCCATCCGGTCGGCCAGGCGGCGGTCGACGAAGTAGCGCTTGTTCTCCCCGAAGGACAAACCGGTGCGCTGGCGCAAGAAGGCGCACAGCGTTTCGTACTCCTCCGGCGTGGCCGGGGAGGTCCCTCCCGAAGCGCTCATGGGCGGCCCCGGTTCGACGGCGTGCCCATCATCCCTCCCGGAATCGGCGGCGGGCCGCACCGACGGCGAAGGCGACCATCGGTTCGTCGGGGAAACGGGCCTCCAGCCGTTCCAGAACGGGCAGAACGGTGGGATCGGCCATATCCGCCAGCCCGTCGGCGGCGGCAAGGCAGACGTTGACCTGGGGATCGGCGTCGATGACCCGGGTCAGGCGTGCGAGGCGTTCGGGATGGACGGCGCCGGCCACCACCTGCACGGCGAACAGGCGCAGATCGGAATCGGCATCCGCCAGCAAGGGCTCCACCTGCGGCATCACCGCGTCCGGCGGCATCTGGTTCAGGGACTCGATGGCGCCGTTGCGCAGACCGGCATCCTCGCTGCCCAGGCAGGGCACCAGGCCGGCGGCGGCGTCGGCCGTTCCGATGCGCACCAGCGCGGTGAGGATGGCTTCCCGCACGCCGGGTTCCTCCTCCACGCCGAGGCGCGCGGCGAGTGCCGTCGCCGCCTCCGGCCGGCGGGCCAGGCTGTGGGCGGCCATCCGGCGTTGGGCCGGATCGGCGGCGGTGAGGTCAGCAATGGCCTCGCCTCCCTCGGGAAGCGGTGGTGCGGTCGCCGATCCGCGTCGGCTTCCGGCCTTGACCAGCGGCATGGTCTCCCCCTTTCCTCAACGGGCGCCGGTGGCCGGCAGCCAGCGCGTCAACTGTGCGGCGATGTCCTCGACGGCCAGGACCGCGTCGGCGCCACCGCGCCGGATCAACTCGTGCGGCATGCCGAACACCACGGCGCTCTCCTCCGATTCCGCGATGGTCCGACCGCCACGGGCGTGCAGGTCCGCCATGGCGGCGGCGCCGTCGCTGCCCATGCCGGTCAACTGCACCCCCACCAATCGGTCCGGCCGGACCAGGCGCAACGCACTCTCCACCAGACGGTCGACGCTGGGGTGCCAGGGGCGGGCCGTGTCGACGGGGACCGGCGCCACCACCAGGCGGCCGCCGCGCACCGCCAGCACCGCATCGGCCCCGCCGCGGGCGATGACCACGATTCCCGGTTCCAGGGGGACGGGCAGGGCCGCTTCGACCACCCGAACCGCGCACACGTCGTCGAGGCGCCGGGCCAGCGTCGCCGTGAAGTTCTGCGGCATGTGCTGCGCCACCACCACCGGCCAGGGAAAGCCGGCCGGGAGCAGGGGCAGGATCTCTTCCAGGGCACCGGGCCCGCCGGTCGAAACGCCGACCAGCACGACCCCCGGCACATCCGCGGCCGGCGCTTCGCCCTCCGGTACGGCGGTGTCTGCCCTGGGGATGTCACCCTGCCGGCGCGGTTCCGCCGGCGCCACCGGGGCCGGCCGGTCGCCGATGATCCGCTCGCGGGTGAGGCGCAACCGTTCGCGCAGATTGCGGGACCGCCGCAGCCGGGCGCCGGCGGCGGCGCGCACCTTGGCCACGATCTCGCTTCGCACCGTCGGCAAGCCGAGGCCGCTGCCGCCGGGCTTCTGCACCACGTCGACCGCGCCCAGCCGGAGCGCCTCGACCGTGGTTTCGGCGCCTTCCGCCGTCAGCCCGGAGATCATGAGCACCGGTTTGGGATGCTCCACCATGATCCGGCGCAGGCAGGCAAGCCCATCCATCCCCGGCATGGTGACGTCCAGGGTCACCACATCCGGATCGAAGCGGACAATCTCCGCCAGAGCCTCGGTTCCGCTGCGGGCGGCTGCGACCTCCATGTCGCCCTCAGCCGAGAGAATCTCGACGAGCAGCCGGCGGGCCAGCGCCGAATCGTCGACGATCAGCACCTTCATGGAGTTACCTTCAAGCCGTGCTCAGATCGTTTCGACTACAGTCGAAAGTTGGTCCATGTCGAGCAGGGCGTCAATCCGCAAAAGTAGAATCATCCGTTTGCCGTGACCCGGCGAGCCGATGCCGCGGATCAGGTGGCGCTGGGCCTCCGACACGGCCGGCGCCGGTTCGATCGCATCATCGGGGATGCGCACCACACCGGCGACCCCGTCCACCGCCAGGCCGATGAGCGTGCCGTGCAGCCCCGCCACCAGGATGCGCGTGCGCGCACCCGCACCCTCCGGCAGCTTGAGGATGACAGCCGGGTCGAGCACCGGCAGGGCGCTGCCGCGCAGGTTGGCGAGTCCGCTGACGAAGGCCGGTGCTCTGGGCAGCGGCGCCAGGGCGTCGGGATGGGGCAGCACCTCGCGCACGGCAGCGACGGGAAGCCCGTATTCGCCGCTGCCAAGGCGGAACACCACATGCGCTTCGCCGCGCTCCGGCCCCGCCTGCGCCATTCCCGCCCCCTCCTCCCGGTTGCTGCCATCGTCGACGTCGGCCAGGGCGGCGGCGTGCTGCACCATGCGGCGGGCGGACAGCAGCGACACCAGTCGCCGTCCGCCTTCCAGCCGGATGATGCCGTCCAGATCGGCGAACTCCGGCTCGCGGGCCAGGATCGCCGGGACGGGGCCGACGGCCGCAGGTTCCGGTCGCAGGATCTCGCGGACCGCATCGACGACCAACCCGACCCGCCGGTCCTGCGCGGGGGCGGCGATGACCACCCGGGGCGGTGCGGCGGACGGCGGCTCGCCATCCAGGCCGAACAGGGCGCGCAGCCCGATCAGCGGCAGCAGATCGTCGCCGACCGCCACCACGCCCAGCAGGTGCGCCCGCGCGCCGGGCATGCGGGCGACGGTTTCGGCCAGCGGCACGATCCGCTCCACCTCCGCCACCGGCAGGGCGAACTCCTGCCCGCCCACGGCAAACCCGACGAGCACAGCCTCATTCCGGGTGGTCCCGGACGCCACAGTCGTGCGATCCGGTGCGGCGGCACCGGCCTCCGGCGTGCGCAGAACGGCGCGCCCGTCGGGGGCGACGAACTGGCGGTCGATCAGCGGCATCGTATCCAGGATGAGGGCGGAAACCCCGCCGCCGGCGCCGCGCAACGCACCGGCCACCAGTGCGGCGTCGATGCCGGCATCCCGGGCCGCCTCATCGGCGCCGCCGGGGTCCATGGTCGCCATCTCGACCGTGTCCACGCCGTCGACGGAATCGACGGCAAGTCCCACCGCCTGGCCGCGGTGGTCGACCACCACCAGGCGGGCGCCGTCGCCGCTCTCGCCGGGCGGAAGCCCGAAGACACGGCGGAGCGACACCACCGGCAGCACCCGGCCATGGCGGCGCGCCAGACCCTCCAGCCCGGCCGGGGCCAGGGGCAGACGGACCACCTCGGGCGGGCGCAGGATCTCCTGCGCCGCCGCCAGGGGAACCGCAAGCCGTGCCCCGGCAACACGGAAGGCCAGATAGCGGCCGGTGTCGCCGGTCGGTGCCTCCGCCGCGCTGCCCGGCCCGCCCGTCATGCCACGACGCTCTGCAGCTCATCGGCCATGGCGGCGATCTCCTCGATGGCGGCGGCCAGTTCCTCCGCGCCCTGGGACTGCTCGCGCGCCGCCTTCGCCGCTTCCGACGCGGCCTGGTTGGCCTCGGCCGCCGCCGCCGCGGTCTGGTCGACGCCGCGCATGGCCTCCTGCACCGCCCGGTTGATCTCCTCCACCCCGTCGAGGATTTCCCGGTTGGCGGCGATGATGGTCCGAAGTTCTTCGAGTGCCGTCTGAAGCCCGTCGGCGTACTCTTCGGCTCGACCGGCCTCCTGCGCCGTCGGGACGGCTATCTCCTCGATCTCGCGGCGCACGCGCTCGGTCTGCTCCTGGATCGAGCGGATGAGGTCCTTGGCGCGCTCCGTCGATTCGGCGGAATCGCGCGCCAGGGCGCGGATGTCGTTGGCGACGACGTTGAATCCGCGGCCGAACTCCCCGGCGCGCGCCGCCTCGACCGAACCGGTGACCGCCAGCATGTTGGTCTGTATGCCGATTACCGAAATGGCATCGATGGTCTTTTCGATGCGCCGGCCGATGGCCGTGAGGTCGTTGATGCGCTCGCCGCTGCGCCGGCCCGCCTCGACGGCGCCGGTGACGCCGGAGGCCAGGTTTCCGATGCCGTTGCGCATCTCTGTCAGCCGCTCTTCCATAATGCGGCTGCGCTCCAGCGCCTCGCCGGCCCGCTTCACGCTGAGCCGGGACGCCGCCTCGATCTGCGCAACGGCGGTGGACGCCTGCCCGGTCGCCGCGCTCTGCGCCTCGGCGGCGCGGGCGATCTGATTGATCGCGATGGTGATCTGCGCCGCCGCCTGGTTGATTTCCTCGATGGCCGCCGACAGTTCCTCGGCGGCCGACGCCACCTCTTCGGCGCTGCGCCGGACGTCGACAGCGCCGTTCAGGTCATCGGCAATGTCGGAAAGCTGGGCGGCGGCCCGTTCGCTCTGGGTCAGCGCGTCGGCCTGCTGCCCTACGGTCTTCAGCGCTTCCTCGGCGGCCGAGGACTGCTCCTCGGCCGCGACGGCGATGTCCTCCGCACCTTTCAGAGCTTCGTGTCCGGCCGCATCGGCCTCGGCCGCCGAGCGGATCGTCTCCAGGCTCCCGGCCGCGACCGCCGCCATTTCGCTGCGCACGCCGTCGAGTTGGCCCGCGACGTCGCGGCCCCGCTCCGCCTCGGCGCGAGCGAGGCGTGCGGACTCCACGATGCCCGAGGCGATGCTGCCCACCACCTGCTGCACCTCGGCAACGAACGCCTCGATGTCGCGGGTGCACAGGGCGGAGCGCTCGGCCAGGCTCTGCACCTCGTCGGCGACCACCGCGAAGCCGAGGCCGGCGTCGCCGGCCCGTGCCGCCTCGATGGCGGCGTTGAGCGCCAGCAGATTGGTCTGATCGGCGATGCGGGCGACGCCGCGGACGATCTCTCCGATCTCGCCGGCCTGGCGTTCCAGTTCGCGCACGCGCGTGACCGCCCCCTCCTGCCGCTCGGCGGCGCGCACGATCGCGCCGACGGTCGACAGGATCTGCGTGCCGATGGTTTTCACCAGCGTGTCCAGGGCGTCGATCCTGGCGGTGGTCTGCTCCGCGTTCGTCCGGGCCCGCCGTATCAGGTCCGACGCCCGGACGACCATGAGCCGGGATTGCTGGGTTCCGGCCGCTGCCTCCTCCGCCCCGGCGGCGATCTGCTCCATGGCCTTGCGCAACTCCTCGGCAGCGGCCGCCGCCTGGGCAACGCCGCCCGCAAGTTGTCCGGACGCGGCCGCAATGCCCTCCGCGGCCTTGCGCCGTCGGGTGTTGGTGCGCACCCGGCGGCGCTGGACCGCTTCGGCCGCGGAAACTCCGATGGTCGTCTCGGGCGCCGGGGCGGCGGCGGTCTTCTTCATTTCTGTGGACCGCGGGATCTGGTTTTTCTTCACGAGGGCCATGTAACGATCATCCATCAGACGGTATCGGCGGCGAAGCGCAGGATGCGCGCACGCGAACAGGTGAACGGCGCGGACAGTTCGGCACCGGTCGTCACGGAGCGCCTGCGCCGGTGATCCGGGCGACATAGCCGGCTGTGCGGGCACGCAGTTCGTCGGCCGAGGCGACGTCGAGCGCGATGACGATCTGCCCGACCAGGTTGGCGGTCCGCAGGTGGAAGCGGATGTAGAAGACGACGGCCACGGCGTTGGGATCGTTGCTGACCCCGCAACGGGTGAAGATCTCACCGGCGTTGCCGTAGATCACCCGAGGCAGCGCCGTTTCCAGGCGGATGCCGAGAAGGTTGGCGATCACCGACAGGCAGTTGTTCAGGACGATGTTGCCGATCTCGCAGAGTGCTTCCTGCTCCAGCTCGAACACGTGATCGAGGTCGATCCCGTCGGGCAGGGCCGCGCGCACCAGTTCCAGGCTGTTCCTTTCGGGAAACACCAGCAGCGCCGAACCGGACAGGGCGCCGTCGAAACGCTCGGCCACCGCCACCAGCCGCTCGGCCAGTTCGGACGACAGCAGCCGGGCAGCGTCATCGCGAGGAACGATGTCCACCGCGGGAACCGACATGGACACGTCGTCGCCGATCATACGACTGAGCGCCACCGACGCCCGCGACACGCCGATGTTGGCAAGCTCCGTCAGGGCGTCGCGTTCGATGTCGCTGAGTGGTGTCAAGGCTGGCGACCTACCGGCGGGGCAGCAGGGTGGAGGACAGGAAGCGCGCCACCTGCTCCTCGTCCACCGGCTTGGGCAGGAAGGCCGCGTTCAGGTCGCGGATGCCGGCGACGATGGAGTCCTGGGCGTTGGCGGTGATGATGGCGATGTGCACCTGCGGCCGTTCCCGTCGCAATGCGGCCGCCGCCTCCAGCCCGTTGCGCCCGGGCATGTTGTAGTCAATTATGGCGATATCTATATCACTTTTGTCAAGTTCCGCAAACAGCCCGTCGCTGTCACCGGCTTCCATGACCGTCCAGTCCGGCTTGTGCCGCAAGACGATTCCACGCAGATGCATTCGCGATAGTTTGCTGTCGTCGACGACGATGACGGTCTTGCTCACGGAAGGCGCTCCGAAGTGCGGGGCGGAAGGAACGGCGGTACCTAACTATAGCCCATGCCATTGTCGCAAGACAGACCTACGTCTGATGGCCGAACCGCCGAACACACGGCCGCTCCTCCGGCCCGGGGTCGGCCGGAATGAACGTCGGCATACCCCTGTTCGACAGGGTATCGGACTGTATAAGGAGGAGGCCATGCGCATCTCCCTCATCGCCCCCGTTATGGCGGTGGCCGCAACGATGGCTGCCGCCGGTGCCGCCGGTACCCGCACCGGCGACCCCGACACCGGGCAGGCCCTCGCCCAGCGCTGGTGCACCGCCTGCCATGTGGTCGGGTCCGGCGATACCGGAACGGATGCCGCCCCCGCCTTCGCGACTCTGGCCCGGCGCCACGGCGATGACCCCGGCTGGATGCGGGCCTGGCTGAGCCGGAGTCACCCCCGCATGCCCGACCTGCACCTGTCGCGCGCCGAGATCGAGGATGTCATCGCCTACCTGGGCACCCTGCCCCGCTGACGCCGACCGGCGGCGCGCGGAGTTCCATGCATCGGGATCCTATCCATGGAACTCCGGGCAAGCCGTGCGACGTTTGCACCCGCCCGCCGGGCTACAGCACCGTCAGCATGCTGGCCACCAGCGGGTGACGCACGATGTCGGTGTCCTCCAGCCGGACGACCGCGATTCCCTCCACCGCTTCCAGGCGGCGGGCGATGTCGGCAAGGCCGGAGAGGTTGTCGAGCAGGTCCGTCTGGTCCGGATCGCCCGTCAGCACCATGGTGGAATGCCAGCCCAGGCGGGTCAGCAGCATCTTGATCTGGGCGTAGGTGCAGTTCTGCGCCTCGTCGATCACCACGAACGCGTTGTTGAGGGTGCGACCGCGCATGAACCCGACCGGGGCGATCTCGATGGTGCCGTCCGCCATGTACTGGCGCAGCCGCTTGCCGCCCAGACGGTCCGACAGGGCGTCGTAGAGCGGACGCAGGAAGGGCGCCATCTTCTCGTTGAGGTCGCCGGGCAGGTAGCCAAGGCTCTCACCGGCCTCCACCGCCGGTCGCGACAGGACGATGCGGTCGACCTTGCCTTCCTCCAGCGCCTCGACGGCGGACGAGATGGCAAGAAAGGTCTTGCCGGTGCCCGCGGGCCCCAGGGCCACCACCAGGTGATGCGTCCGGATCGCCTCCAGCAGCCGCGTCTGATTGACGCTCTGCGGCTTGACCCGCCGCACATAGCTCTGATCGCGGTGGCGGTCCGCCATCAGCGGATCCCAGGCGGAGCCGGGGAACAACGGCTGGATCTTGGCTTCCGTAACCGTGCTCGCGGTGCTGCCCTTGATCTGGCGTTTGGCCATGTCGCTCTCCTCACGTCACGGGGACTGGCTGCGGTGCGGGCACAAAAAAACCTCCCGCAAAGGGGAGGTCGCATGCGTCGTTCCGTGCGGAACGGTTCTGTGCGCGGCGCCGCGGTGCCGATGCGAGGCATCTGACCGCCGGCCCGCCGCCCGCGCAAGGGAACGGCCATGGGACGGTGGACGGGGGTTCGGTATGCAACGGTGCGTGCAAGCCCGACTCCTGCTGGTCCGGGCGCCGGTCACGCCCGTGTTGTGCCTCGCATAGGCAACTGTACGGGGTTCAACACCGGCCGTCAGCGGAAATTGCGCGGAGCACAAAAGTTTCATACAAGATGTTGTGGATTAGCCAGAGGAGCACCCGGCTCACGACGCAAGGGGTAGAGGTCGCCCGCCCGGGGGGCATGGGTCCGGGATCGCGCCAGGGGTGGTTCGCCGCCGGCATTTACCCGCTGAGATGAACGGAATGCCGGCGTCCGACACGCATGGAGAGCATGACCATCCTCCGGCGACACCTTGAAACCCTTTGCCCCGTCCGGGGAGTTCCGTTACTGTCCGGTCGCACGGCGTGGCTGCCGTTCCGTTCGCGGAGCGGCATCGGGCGTGCCGCGGCCAAAGGCCGCGGACTTACGGTTGTCACCTGACGGCGCACGCGGACACTTGAACCGACCACCGGTGGGCCGCTAGAACGCCTGATGGATTGCCGCGCGTCTTTCAGCAGGACCTTTGAGCGGATGGAACGGCAGGACAAGTCAGGAAGGTGGCGGTGAGCAGCGCCGGTCAGGTTGCGGAACGGGACGCACCGTTCCAGTTGCGCGGAAACTCCTTCACCATGATGGTGCTGAAGGTCGGGGATCCCGCGTCTCCCAATTTCTTCTCGCTGCTCGGCAGCAAGGTGCGCCAGGCTCCCAACTTCTTCCGGCATGCGCCGGTGGTGCTGGATTTCGACGATCTGCCGGAAGGGGCGGAGTTCGACCTCGCCGGATTCATCGCCAGGGTGCGCGAACAGCATCTGTTGCCGATCGGCTTCGTCGGCGGTCCGCGCGCCGTCCAGGACGCGGCACTGGCGGGCGGTCTGGTGCCGATGCCCTCCGGCCGGCCCGCCCGCATCGAGGCGGCGCGCCCGCAGGCGGCGGCGTCCGGTGCCGTGGCCCAGCCCGTGGTGGTGGAGGTGCACCGGCCGGCCCTGGTGGTGACCGAACCGGTCCGCTCCGGCCAGCAGATCTACGCCGAGAAGGCGGACCTGATCATCACCGCCTCGGTGTCCCACGGCGCCGAAGTGCTCGCGGACGGCAACATCCACGTGTATGGGGCGTTGCGCGGCCGGGCACTGGCCGGTATCTCCGGCGACAACGCCGCCCGCATCTTCTGCCAGAGCCTTGAGGCGGAGGTGGTGTCCATCGCCGGGCTGTACCGTGTGAGCGAGGACATCGACGCCGCCTTTCTGAAGAAGCCCGTGCAGATCCGCCTCAGCGACGGCTTCCTGCACGTGGCACCCCTGTAACAGCGTACGGGCCGTAACGGCAACCATCGGTAACGCCAACTCGTGAACGGTAGGAGAGGCTCGTTGGGCAAGATCATCGTCATGACATCGGGCAAGGGCGGCGTGGGCAAGACCACCTCCAGCGCCGCCTTCGCCACCGGTCTGGCCTTGCGCGGGTTCAAGACGGTCGTCATCGACTTCGACGTCGGCCTGCGCAACCTCGACCTCGTGATGGGCTGTGAACGCCGGGTGGTGTTCGACTTCATCAACGTCATCAATGGTGAAGCCAAGCTTCACCAGGCGTTGATCAAGGACAAGAGGGTGGACAACCTGTTCATCCTTCCCACCTCGCAGACCCGCGACAAGGACGCCCTGACCAAGGACGGCGTGGAGCGAATCCTCGCCGACCTGGAGAAGGACTTCGACTACATCGTCTGCGACAGCCCCGCCGGCATCGAGCGGGGCGCGCTGATGGCGCTGTACTTCGCCGACCACGCGGTGATCGTCACCAACCCCGAGGTGTCGTCGGTACGCGACAGCGACCGCATCCTGGGCGTCCTCAACGCCAAGTCCCGGCGGGCCGAACAGGGGTTGGAACCGGTCACCCAGCGGCTTCTCCTCACCCGCTACGACCCGGAACGGGTGGAGCGGGGTGAGATGCTGAAGGTGGACGACGTGCTTGAGATCCTGGCCATCCCCCTGCTGGGGGTGGTGCCGGAAAGCCAGGCGGTCCTGCGGGCGTCCAACATCGGCATGCCCGTCATCCTCGACGAGAAGTCCAACGCCGGTCTGGCCTACATGGACGCCGTGTCCCGCTTCCTCGGCGAGGATGTGGAGCACCGCTTCGTCAAGCCCGAGAAGAAGGGGCTGTTCGGGCGCTTCCTGAGGAGGAGCGCATGAGCATCTTCAGCTTCTTCCGCTCCACGCCCAAGGCGTCCGCCGTCCAGGCGAAGGAGCGTTTGCAGATCGTCATGGCGCACGAGCGCGTCGGACGCACCGGCCCCGATTACCTGCCGATGCTCCAGCAGGAGTTGCTGGCGGTGATCGCCAAGTATGTCGACATCGACGAGAACAAGGTGGAGGTGAAGCTCGACCGTGGCGGCGATTGCTCGACCCTTGAGGTCAACATCGAACTGCCCGGCCGTGACGCCGTGCGGAAGCCGGCCGCGTCGACGCCGTCCGCCAAGCCCGCCGCCGGCGCCAAGCCCGCCGGCGCCAAGCCGGCTGAGACCCGCACCGGCGACTCCAAGCCGTCCGAGAACAGGAACGCACCTTCCGTGGGTTCCGTGCTGACCAACGGCGGGGTCAGCAAGCGGCATTGATGCCCGCCCCCGTCATGTCCGGCGGGACAGCCGGCGCGGGAAACGAATGGTGACGACGGGGTCGTGGCCGGGGGTGCTCTCCACCAGGAGGCTCCCCTTCAGGCGCTCGGACACCAATGCCGTTACGCTGTCCGGCACCGTTCCGGTCCCGCCGGTGAATCGCACCGCGATTGCCTCTCCCTCCCCTTCCCCGCCCGGCAGCAGCCGGACCGACAGGATCGGGCCCGGCCCGGTGCCACCGTGCGCCAACGGGCTCTGCCGGATGGCGACCATCATGGCGACGACCGCAGCCAGAGCGGCGGAGTCGGTCTGCGCCTCCAGGGTGTCCGAACAGTCCGGTTCCCGTCCGTCCGGTCCATACCCCGCGGCATCGGTGAGGCAGGCCTTCAGGTTGAAGGGACCCGCCGCATCCGCCGGTGCGGCCCGCAGCCGGAGCAGTCGGTCGATCTCGGCCCGCAGCCCGCGCGACGCGATCACCGTGCCGTCGAGGAACGACTCGAAGGCGGCCCGTCGCACGCCACCGCCCGCCCGCAGGCCCCCGGCGAGATCCTGCGTGCGCCCTTCGACCGCGGCCAGGACGTCTGAGGCGCGGACCAGCGTGCGCTCCACCGGCACCGGCTCTGCGGATGGGGGCACCGGGGGCGTCGGAGCGATGGCGCCGGTGGCCGACGCTCCGGGGACCGGCGGCCGGGCGCCACGGCGCCCCATGGTCGGGGCGAGCGCCCCGGCGAGGGCAAGGGTGACCAGGATGCCCGCCACCGCCAGCCAGGGCGTCCGGCCGGAACCATCGGACGGTTGACCGAATCCCTCAGCGGTCGTGGCAGCAATGTCCACGGAAAGTCGGTCGACGATGACGTCCAACTCGGAGGCAACGCTCCGCCACAGAGCGCCGGCCTGGCGGTGCAGCTCGATCGCCTCCCGGCGGCGCGCCTCCGCAATGGCAAGCCCGGACGAGGCCGCCTCGACGCGCCGGTGGCCGGCGCGGTCCACCAGCACCGCAGCGTCCCGCAGAGTCACGAACGCGGCACCGATCCGGTCGCGCAGGGCGGGATCGACGTGGAAGGAGGGATGGAAGGCCAGAGCCTGGGCGGACAGCAACGCTTCGCGCCGCCGGGCGGTGTCCTCCGAGACGACCACCACGTCGCCGTAACGCTTGAACCGTTCCAGATTGAGCGCCGCCCGCTGCCGGTCCTCGATGAAGGGCACCACCCGCTCCCGGGTGTCGGCAGCGCGCCGCTCGGCTGCGAGACGGTCCACGGCGATGGCGACGAACGCAGCGCCCTGCAGCAGCAGCAGGCCGGCGGCCAGGGGCAGCAGAGACACCCGGCGGGTCGGCCGGCCGGCCGGGGTTGGCGCAGCAGGACCGGACAACGGGCCGTCGCGATCAGTAAACATCGAACGGGAAATAGCGGCGGCCGATCTCCTGGTACGAGCCATCGGCACGAATGGTGGTGATGGCGCCGTTGAGTGCGTTCAGGAGGGACCGCCGACCCTTGGGAACGACGAGATGAACGGTGCCGCCGAGCCCGTCTCCCGCCAGCGGGGTCCCGATCGTGCTGAAGGCGCGCCCGTCATGGGTCAGCAGGAAGTCGAGGCCCGCCAGGGTCGGCACCAGGGCGAACTCGGCCTCGCCCGCCGTCAGGGTCCGCCACAGATCCTCCAGGCTCGCGACGGTGACCAGTTGGTCCACGTCCCCTGCCATTCGTTCCATGTAGGCGTGCTGGCGGGTCGTGCGAATCACGGCCACGCTGCGGCCGCGCACCGCCTCCGGCCCGGGGACCGCGGCGTCGCGCATCGGCCCGATGAAGCTGGAGCTGGAGCGCCAGTAGGGAGCGGAGAAATCCACCCTGGCCTCCCGATCCGGCGTGCGCAGAAAGTTGGCGAGCCCGACGTCGCACCGCTCCTCCGCCACCGCGTCGAGCACCGCCTGGAACGGCAGCTCGACGAAGGTGCAGGTGGCGTCCATCACACGGCACAACGCGCGCATGATCTCGACGTTGAAGCCGGTCAGCCGGCCATCGGGTGCGCGGTAGCTAAAGGGCGGCGTCGCCTCCATCACGGCGATGCGGTATCCGGCAGCGGCCGCTCCGCCCGGCCCCCCGGTCAGGAGCGCCGCCGCCAACAGCACCGCGGCAAGGATGGCGCGTGCCGAACGGAAAAAAGTGGAGACCGGTCGCATCGGTACATCCGTCGGACGGAAACGGGTGCGGAGCCACAGCCCCGCTTGCGCCAGCTAAGCCCGGAAACCACCGCGGCGTCAATCCGCCGGCACACTTTCGCCCTCGACCGGCGCTCCGGCGCGTCCCACATTGCCGCTGGCAGCGCAATCTTCCCGGGGTAGTGACAATGACCATGCCGTTCGCGGTGTCGCACCGCATCATCTATCGCGACTCCGCCTTCTTTGCGTCGTTCCCGTCGGTGGCGCTGCGTGCGGACGGCGTGGTGCTGGTGGCGTTCCGGCGCGCGCGCGATCACCGCTGGCTGCGCGGGGAGGAGTACCGGCGCAGCGAGACGGGATTCGACAACGTCGACCACCTCGACGCCCGCTCCCAGACGGTGATCGTGCCGCTGACGGCCGGCGGCGAACCGGCCGGCGAGCCGATCACGGTTCCGCCCGACCCGCAGGCCGCCGACCAGGACGCCAACCTTCTGGTGCTGCGCGACGGCCGCCTGGTGCTGACCGGCTTCGCCTGGTACCCGCTTCCCGCCCGCGACGGCGAGGCGTTGCGCGCGCAGGGAATCGGCGTTGTCGGCAGCCCGCAGCGAACCGGTGACCTCTACCTGTTCTGGGGTGCCTATGCCCGGTGGAGCGACGACGGCGGGCGGACCTGGACTCCCCACCGTTACTTGCCGGCGGTGCCCGGCCAGCCGGACACGGTTCCGGGGATTCGGCCGATGCACGGCGGCGCGGTGCGCGGCCGCGCCGTGGAAGCGGCCGACGGCACGTTGCTGATGGCCACCTACGCCCACCACCCGGATACGGGCCGCTATGCCAGCCACCTGTTCGCCTCCGCCGACCGCGGCGATACCTGGACTTATCGGTCGCTGATCGCCATGGACCGCTCGCCGGCCGGTGCCGGGTTCTGCGAAAGCGCCCTGCTGTCGGTGGCCGACGGCCGTCTGCTGGCGTTCCATCGGACGACGGGGCTCGACGACCGCCTGGCCATCTCCGCCTCCCGCGATCTCGGCCGGACCTGGGAGCCGTGGCGGGTGCACGAGGTGGTCGGCCATCCCTACGACGCCTGTCCTCTGGCCGATGGCCGGTTGCTGCTGGCCTACGGCTACCGCCACCGCCCCTTCGGGGTGCGGGCTCGCCTGTGGAATCCCGTGCGCGAGGATCCCGCGGCCGCGGCGGAGTTCATCGTGCGCGATGATTCGCCTTCCGCCGACACGGGCTATCCCTGGGCCGTGGCCCTGCCCGACGGCCGGGCGCTGGTCGTCTATTACATCTGTGACGACGCCGGCGTCCGGCACGTCGCGGCCAGCCTGCTCACCCCGGCCGGGCCGTAACCGGAGGTGGCCGGCGGGGTTCCCTCGGCCGGCGTCCCGGGCTAAGGTCCGGCACCGCATCCGTCACCCACGAACGGACGACCATGAAAGCGCGCATCTTCCGCATCGCCATCGCCTCGGTGGTCGGACTCGTCATTGCCGCCGGCATCGCCTGGTGGCAGGTCCGCAACGCCGAACAGATGACCACCGGCGGAACCGCCGCGATCGGCGGTCCCTTCCAACTGGTCGACCACACCGGCCGGACGGTCACCGAGGCCGACTTCCGCGGCCGACACATGCTGATCTACTTCGGCTACACCTACTGCCCCGACGTCTGCCCGACCGAGCTGGCGGCCATGTCGGCCGCGCTCGACCGCATGGGCGCTGCGGCGGAGCGGGTGCAGCCGTTGTTCATCTCGGTCGATCCGCAGCGCGACACGGTGGCGCACCTGTCCGACTACGTCGGTCTCTTCCACCCCCGCATGGTCGGGTTGACGGGAACACCCGAACAGGTGCGCGACGTCGCCCGCGCCTACCGCGTGTACTACGCCCGGTCGCCGGGCAGCGCGCCGGATGATGAGCATTATCTGATGGATCATTCCAGCTTCATCTACCTGATGGACGCCGACGGCCGCTTCGTCCAGGTGTTCCCTGCCGGTGCATCGCCCGAGACGATCGCCGAGCAGATCACCGCCCGGATTCAGGGTTAATACGCCCGGGCGACGCCGCACCGCGGCATCGCCCGGCGGCCGTGCCGGGAACCGCAATTCTATCAAGCACTTGCGGCTAAGGTTTTGCTTCTTGACAGGGTAGGGTCCCGTTCGTATGGTCTCGCCGCTTTCGCGTGGCGGTGAGCCGGCGGAGGGATGACGGAGCGGATATGGCCGACGACAGACCTCCGACCTCGCTCGACGAGCTGGACGCACGATTGCGCAAGGCCCGGGAGGGGCAGGTTCGGAAGGCGGGCCCCGGCCGGCTGGACGGCGTGTCCCAAGGAGCGATGGGGGTCGCCTGGCGCATCGGCGTTGAGTTGGTAGCTGCCATGATCGTCGGCGTCGGCGGCGGACTGCTGATCGACCGCTGGCTGGATACGGCGCCCTGGGGTCTGGTGGTCATGTTCTTCCTGGGCGCCGCGGCGGGAGTGCTGAACGTCTACCGGGCCATTTCCGGGCTCGGCTTCGCCCCCGGTTACGGCCGGGCCAACAAGGATGATCACGAGCGCCCCTCCGGCGGCGACGAACACTGAGCGAGGACGACCTTGGATCCGCTGCACCAATTCGCCATCAACCCCATCATGCAAATCGTGATCGCCGGGTACGACGTGTCGTTCTCGAATTCGGCGCTGTTCATGGCGATCGCGGTGGCGCTGGTCTATGCCCTGATCCACTACGGGATGAAGGGCCGCGCCCTGGTTCCGGGCCGCCTGCAGTCGACGGCCGAGATGTTCTACGAGTTCGTGGCGAACATGGTGCGTGACAACGCGGGGCAGGACGCCCGCCCGTACTTTCCGTTCGTCTTTACCCTCTTCATGTTCGTGCTGTTCGGCAACCTGATCGGCATGATCCCCTACACCTTCACCTTCACCAGCCACATCATCGTGACCTTCGCGCTGGCGCTGACGGTGTTCGTGTTCGTGACCATCCTGGCGCTGATCAAGCACGGCCTGCACTTCTTCACCTTCTTCATGCCGCACGGTGCGCCGGTAGCGCTCGCCCCGATCCTGATCCCGATCGAGGTGATCTCCTACCTGATGCGCCCGGTCAGCCTGTCCATCCGACTGTTCGCCAACATGATGGCAGGCCACACCATGTTGAAGGTGTTCGCGGGCTTCACGGTTATGATGATCAGCGGCATGGGCGCCCTGGGCCTTTTCGTCGGCCTGGTGCCCCTGCTGATCAACATCGCGCTGACCGGCTTCGAGTTCCTGGTCGCCTTCCTGCAAGCCTACGTCTTCTCGATCCTGACCTGCCTGTACATCCGCGACGCGCTGGAGCTGCACTGATCCGCTCCGGAGCCCGCCGGGTTCGACAGTTCCGACCAACCATCATCCAGTTCACCCAAATAGAGGAATGAGTACCATGGAAGCTGAAGCCGCTAAGTACGTCGGCGCCGGTCTGGCCGTCATCGCCCTCGCCGGCGTCGGCATGGGCATCGGCAACATCTTCTCGACCCTGATCGGCTCGATCGCCCGCAACCCGGCCGTCCAGCCCAAGGTCTTCCCGATCGGTATCCTGGGCTTCGCCCTGACGGAAGCCGTCGCCCTGTTCGCGCTGCTGATCGCGTTCCTGATCCTGTTCGCCTAAGGCCCGGGCGAACGCGACACTCGCTCGAGAGACGCGGCGCCGGGCCCCTTCATCCGGGGTTTCGGCGCCGCTTCCTTATGCCTTGGGGGACGACCGATCATGCCGAACCTGTTGGCCGAGGCACGGCTGGCCCGTTGGGCGGGCGCTGCGGGCAGCGCGCTCGCTTCGCTCACCCTGCTCGCCGGCGCCGCGCTGGCGGCAACGGCGGAGCACGCGCCGGGTGCCGAACACGGGGCTGAGCACGGCGGCGGTGGCCTGCCGCAGCTCGACCCGACCACTTTCCCGACCCAGATCTTCTGGCTCGCGGTGACCTTCATCACCCTCTACTACCTGCTGGCCAAGAAGGCGCTGCCGCGCGTGGCCGAGGTGCTGGAGGAGCGTCAGGAGCGCATCAGCCGCGACCTGAACAAGGCGGCTTCCGTAAAGGAAGAGGCCGAGGCCGTCCTGGCCTCCGTGGAGAAGGCGCTGGCCGACGCCCGGAGCGAGGCGCAGTCGGTGATCGCCGCCACGGTTGCGGAGATCGAGGCCGCGAACCACGCCCGCCAGGGCCAGCTCGCCGCCGACATCGGAGAGCGCCTGAAGGCTGCCGAGGCCCGCATCGCCGGTGCCAAGGATGAGGCGCTTGCCAACATCCGCGGCGTCGCCGCCGAGATCGCCCGCGACGTCGCCGGCAAGCTGGCCGGTGTCGATGTGGACGCGTCCAAGGCCGAGGCCGCCGTGGCCGCCGTGCTGGAGGAGCGCCGCTCATGAACACCGCCGAATTCTGGGTTGCCGTAGCCTTCGTCATCTTCGTGGTCGCGGTGTGGCGCAAGGCCAGCGCGGCGATCACGTCGGCCCTCGACTCCCGGGCGGAGAAGATCCGTGCCGAACTGGACGAGGCCCAGCGCCTGCGCGAGGACGCCCAGTCCACGCTGGCTGCCTACCAGCGCCGCCAGCGCGACGCGGTGAAGGAGGCCGAGGCCATCGTCATCCACGCCCGCGATGAGGCCGAGCGCTTCCGGACCACCGCCCAGGCGGATCTGGAGGCGGCCCTGAAGCGGCGCGAGCAGCAGGCCATGGACCGCATCGCCCAGGCCGAGGCGCAAGCCCTGGCCGAGGTCCGCAACCTGACCGTCGACATCGCCGTGGCCGCCGCCCGCCGCATCCTGGCGGATGGTGTCACTCCGGCGCAGGCCGACAAGCTGGTCGAACAGTCGATCGCCGAACTCCCCCGGCATCTGCACTGAGCGTTGCGCGTTTCGCAGCCGTTCGTCGAAGAGCCCCGGCCCATGCCGGGGTTTTTCATTTCCGGCCCGGGAGATGCACCGGGGCCAACGGAGGAAGGATGAGCCGGCTGAACGACGTGCCCGCCATGCTGGCCGGGACGGCCGATGACCTGGAGCAGAAAGCCCGTTCGGCGGCGGAATCAGCGCAAACGGCAGCGCAGGCGTGGACGCCGGTCAACCGTCCGGAGCCGGCCGAATGTCTCACGCGGGTCTCGCGGCTGGTTGAGCGCGAGCAGCCCGGCCCGCATGGTCGTCAGGTCCGACAGCCTCTCGTCGTCAATGCGGCCGAGGTCGGCCAGGACGTAGGCGAAGTCCAGATGGTGCCGGCGGACCGAGTCATCGGCGGCGATCAGGTCGCGGAACGCCGTCGGTACCGTCCACGCCCGGGCTCCGTGGTACACCACCAGCGGGAGGATCGCCGGCAAAGCCCGCACCGCCGCCGGGTCACGCCCGACGGTCCGCTGCCAGATGCGCACCATGTAGCCCAGCAGTAGCAGCGGGAGTCCGGGATCAAGGGTAGATTTGTGCTCAACCAGCGCATAGAGGAACGCCGCTTCGCCCGACCGCAGGCGCAATGACCACCGGTGACAAGGATGCCCCGGATCGCATGGCCGCGGCGATCGGCCGTATCCGCATGGCCGCGGACGCATTGGCCGAACGGGCAGCGGCGAAGGAAGCCGAAGCCATTCGCCGGGCGGCGGCGGCCATCGCCGTGTAACCGACAGAGCCGGCCGGAGCCCACATCCGACGCCACCCGCGCCGGTCGTTGCGGCCGTCGCAACGGTGTGTCGGACCGCGCCGGGCTTGGCGTCGGTGCCGTTCCCCCGGCACAATGCGCGTTCCCGCGTCCCTCCCGACAGGACATCCGGCCCATGCCCGCCTTCCTCCCGCCCGTTTTCGTCTCCCACGGCTCCCCCATGCTGGTGCTCGACGCTGAATCGCCCGGCCATGCCTTCCTTGCCGGCCTCGGCCGGCGGCTGGAGCGGCCGGCGGCGATCCTCGCGGTGTCGGCGCACTGGACAACGCGGCGGCCCATGGTGAGCGGCGCGGTGAGGCCGGACACCATCCACGATTTCTATGGCTTCCCGGAGCCCCTCTACCGCCTCACCTACCCCGCCCCGGGGGCGCCGGCGCTGGCGGAGCGGGTGATGGCCCTCTTGGACGCCGCCGGCATGGCCGGGGAGACGGACGCGGCGCAGGGGCTCGACCACGGCGCCTGGGTGCCTCTGCGGCTGATGTACCCGCAGGCCGACATCCCCGTGGCGCAGCTCTCGGTGCAGCCCCACAGCGACGCGGCCGCCCACCTGGCGCTGGGGCGGGCGCTGGCGCCGCTGGCGCACGAAGGCGTGCTGGTGCTGGGCAGCGGTGGCGCCGTGCACAACCTCCACGACTTCCGCCGCGGCGACCGGAGCGGCCCCGCCCCCTGGGCGGCGGGATTCGCCGGGTGGCTGGACGGGGTGCTGGCGGCCGGTGACGCGGCGGCCCTGGCCGCCTGGAGCGACGCCCCCGATGCCCGCACCGCCCACCCCACCGACGAGCATTTCCTGCCCCTGCCCGTCGCCTTCGGCGCCGCCGGACCGGACGCCCGCGGCGAACCCCTGCACGCCGGGTTCGAGCACGGCAACCTCGGCATGCACGCCTGGGCGTTCCGACCGGCGGACGGGAGTGTCGCGGGCTCAACGTGATGCCGATCCGGGACGTCGGCCGGACGACCTTCCCCGTGCGCATCGGAGGCTTGCGTCGCGGTTGCTCGCAGGATAGGATATACGAAGTATATCACGGAGGTGAACGTGCAGGTTCAACTCGCCCGTTGGGGCAACAGCCTCGGTCTGCGCATTCCCAAGGATATTGCCGCTCGCTTCGGGCTCGCGGAGGGCGGCCGGGTGGAGATCGAAGCCGAAGGCGACCGGATCGTCATCCGGACCGACCGCCCGCGTTATGATCTGGACGAACTGCTGACCGGAATGACACCGGAGGCGATGCGCGACGTGTATGACTGGGGACCGGACATCGGTCGCGAGGATGGCACGCCGTGAGTTACGAACCGGCAGCCGGCGACCTGATCTGGACAGACTTCGACCCACGGGTGGGCCGGGAACAGAGCGGGCGCCGGCCGGCGCTGGTTGTCTCGCCTGTTGAGTTCTGGAAGGCCACCGGATTCGCTGTCGTTTGCCCGATCACATCGCGGGTCCGGCCCTTCGGCACGAGTGCCGTCCTGCCCGAAGGTCTTCCCGTTGCCGGCGAGGTGCTGGCCAGCCATGTGCGCAGCATCGACACCCTTGCGCGTCCGATCGCTTTCGCCGGCGGTGCCGTACCCGCGGCATTGCTCGCCGAGGTCCGCGGTAAACTCGCCGCGATCATGGGCATGTGAGTGGTTTCGGGTTTCGGGCGCTCCATCGTTTGTCACCGCCGACCGGCGCCCTAACCGAACAGGCCGGTGAAGGGCAGGAAGGCCACCATGTCGCCCTCGCGGATCTCGTCGGCGGATTCGGGCATGTCGACAAGGCCGTCGGCCTCCACCATCGAGGTGAGGACGCCGGAGCTGTCGTTGGGGAACTTCCGCGCGACCGGCAGGCCGTCCGCCCCCGTCTCCAGCCGGGCGCGCAGGAATTCGCGCCGTCCCGGCTTGCGCCGGAAGGCGAAGCCGGCGACCACCAGGCAGCGGGCCACCGGCGTCGGGTCCGCCCCCGCCAGGCGCAGGACCAGCGGGCGCCCCACCAGCATGAAGGTCACCATGGCCGACACCGGGTTGCCGGGCAGGCCGAGGAACACCGCACCGCCGACGCGGCCGAGGGCCAGCGGTTTGCCCGGCTTGATGGCCAGGCGCCACAGGTCAATGGAGCCCAGCGCCTCGACGGCCCCCTTCACATGGTCCTCCTCCCCCACCGACACGCCGCCGGAGGTGATGATCAGGTCCGCCCGTTCCGCCGCCGCCGCCAGAGCGGCGCGCACCGCGTCGGGCCGGTCGGGCAGGATGCCGAGATCCTCCACCGCCACCCCCAGGGCCGCCAACTGGGCGCCGACGGTGTAGCGGTTGGCGTCGTAGATGGCGCCGGCCGGCTTGGCGGTGCCGGGCTCGCGCAATTCGTCGCCGGTGGAGAACAGCACGACGCGCAGCGGCCGGCGCACCGCCAGGGCGGAGCGCCCCACCGCGGCGACGAGCCCGATCTCCTGCGCCCGCAGGCGCCGGCCGGGGGTCAGCACCACCGCGCCCGCCTTCATGTCCTCACCGGCCGCGCGGACGTTTGCCCCCCGTGGCGGCGGTGAACCCACGGTGACGATCCCGTCGGCGGCGCGGCAATCCTCCTGCATGGCGACGGTGTCGACGCCCGCGGGCACCGGCGCGCCGGTGAAGATCCGCACGGCCTGACCGGTGCCGACCGTGCCGGGGAAGACCGATCCCGCGGGCACCCGGCCGACCACCGGCAGGCGCAGCGGCTCATCGACCGCAGCAGCCGCGGCATAGCCATAGCCGTCCACCGCCGACACCGCCGCGGGGGGGACATCCGTTTCGGCGGCCACCGGCTCCGCCAGAACGCGGCCGTAGGCGCGGGCCAGCGGCACGCTCTCCACGCCGGTCACCGGGCCGTAGGCAGCGGCGATGCGGGCCAGCGCCTCGTCCAACGGCAGCGGGGCCGACTCCGCGCGGGGGGTGTCGCAGTCCATTTCGGTCCTTCCTCCATCCGCCGCCCAGACGGGACGGCCCGCCATCGTCGCCAACCATCGGCGGATTGGCAACAGCCTTGGCGGGGAGGTCAGGCGCGCAATACCGCCGCAGCACCGATTGCGGGGCTGCCATGCGGCTGTTGGCGACGGCGGTGCGGCGCGGATAGGCTTGCCCCGGTCCCCACCGCTGGTATGCCCCATGCCGGATGCTTCTTCCGCGACGCCCGCCGTCCCCGCCGCCGCACCCGCCGGTACCATTGCCGCCCGGCCGCTGCTGCTGCTGGCCGCTGCCGGTTTCGCCTCGGCAACCACGCTGCGCGTCGCTGATCCGCTGCTGCCGCAGGTGGCGGAGGAGTTCGGGGCGAGCGTCGCCGACGCGTCGGTGGTGGCGACCGCCTACACCCTGGCCTACGGCCTCTGCCAGATCGTTTACGGGCCGCTGGGCGACCGCTGGGGCAAGTATGCCACCATCACGGTCGCCACCCTGCTGGGCGCCTTCGCCACGCTGGCCGCGGCGCTGGCCGGGGATCTCGCGACGCTCGGCCTGCTGCGCCTGGCCGGCGGGGCGGCCGCGGCGGCGCTGATCCCGCTGGCCATGGCCTACATCGGCGACCATGTCCCCTATGAGAGCCGCCAGCCGGTGCTGGCCCGCTTCATATCGGGCCAGATCCTGGGAATCATCGCCGGCCAGGCGCTGGGCGGCATCCTCGGGGAGTTCCTGGGCTGGCGCGGGGTCTTCGTCCTGTTCGCCGCAGTCTATCTGGTGATCGCGGCGCTGCTGTTCGTGGAACTGCGCTCACCCCGGGTGTCCGACACCCGCCGGCCCACCGGCCTCACCGCGCTGGTGTCCGCCTACCGCGGCCTGGCGCGGTCGGCGGCGGTGCGTCTGGTGCTGGCGGTCGTGTTCATCGAAGGCATGCTGTTCTTCGGCGCCTTCACCTATCTCGGCGCCTTCCTGCGCCAGGATTACGGCTTCGATTACGCCACCATCGGGCTGCTGCTGACCGCCTTCGGGCTGGGGGCGCTGGCCTACACCCTGACGGCGGCCCGGGTGGTCGCCCGCCTGGGCCAGCGGGGCATGGTGCTGGCCGGCGGGCTGCTGCTGGCCGCCGGGTACGGGCTGTTCGCCCTGGTGCCCGTCTGGTGGGCGCTCATCCCCGGTGTGGCGGTGTGCGGCGCCGGCTTCTACCTGTTCCACAACACGCTGCAAACCCGGGCGACCCAGATGGCGCCGCAGGCCCGCGGCATCGCCGTGACGCTGTTCGCCAGCGCCCTGTTCCTGGGCCAGGCGACGGGCGTGGCGCTGGCCGGGCCGGCGGTGGAGGCCGTGGGCTTCCCGCCGCTGTTCGCGGCGGTGGCCCTCCTGCTGCCGGCGCTCGCCCTGTGGTTCCGGTCCCGCCTTCCGTGACCGGCGGGACCGGAACGGGGCGGGACGCCTACTCCGCCGCCACCGTCGGCAGGTCGGCCATGGCGGCCCGCAGCGCGGCCTCGTCGTAGGGCACGTCCTGCAGCTTGCCGGCGAAATAGTCGGTGTACGCCTGCATGTCGAAATGGCCGTGGCCGGACAGGTTGAACAGGATGGTCTCCGCCCTGCCCTCCGCCTTGCAGCGCAGCGCCTCGTCCACGGCGGCGCGCACTGCATGGGACGATTCGGGGGCCGGCACGATGCCTTCGTTGCGGGCGAAGGTGACGGCCGCCTCGAAGCAGGTGGTCTGCGGGTAGGCGCGCGCCTCGATCAGACCCAGTTCCTTCACGTGGCTGACCATCGGCGCCATGCCGTGGTAGCGCAGGCCCCCCGCGTGGAAGCCCGGCGGCATGAAGGTGGAGCCCAGCGTGTGCATCTTCACCAGCGGCGTCAGATGCCCGGTATCGCCGAAGTCGTAGGCGTAGACGCCCTTGGTCAGGGTCGGGCAGGAGGCCGGCTCCACCGCCACGATGCGGACCGTCTTGCCCTTCAGCTTCTCCCGGATGTAGGGGAACGCGAGCCCGGCGAAGTTGGAGCCGCCGCCGGTGCAGCCGATCACCACGTCCGGCTCGTCGCCGGCCATGGCCATCTGCTCCATCGCCTCCTCGCCGATGATGGTCTGGTGCAGCAGGACGTGGTTCAGCACGCTGCCCAGGGCGTACTTGGTGTCGTCGCGCTGCACCGCCCGTTCCACCGCCTCGGAGATGGCGATGCCCAGCGACCCCGTGGAGTCCGGGAACTTCGCCAGGATGGCGCGGCCGGATTCCGTCATGTCGGACGGGCTGGCGATGCAGGTGGCGCCGTAGGTTTCCATCAGCGCGCGCCGATAGGGCTTCTGGTGGTAGCTGATCTTCACCATGAAGACCTCCACCTCCAGCCCGAACAGGGAGCCGGCGAACGCCAGCGAGGAGCCCCACTGCCCCGCCCCCGTCTCGGTGGTCAGGCGGCGCACACCCTCTTCCTTGTTGTAGAATGCCTGCGGAACGGAGGTGTTGGGCTTGTGGCTGCCGGCCGGGCTGACGCCCTCGTACTTGAAATAGATCTTGGCCGGCGTGTCCAGCGCCCGCTCCAGCCGGCGCGCCCGCACCAGCGGGCTCGGCCGCCACAGGCGGTAGACGTCGCGCACGGGTTCGGGAATCTCGATCCAGCGCTCGGTCGACACCTCCTGGGCGATGACGGCCATGGGGAAGATGGGCGCCAGATCGTCCGGGCCGATCCCCTGCCCGGTCGCCGGGTGCAGCGGCGGCGGCAGCGGCACCGGCAGGTCGGCCGCCAGATTGTACCAGTCCCGGGGCATCCGGTCTTCGTCCAGCACGTATTTCGTGCTCTCGCTCATGCGTATCCTCCCGACATTCGGTCCGCCCGGCGCGGACGGCCGTTGCCCCGGCTTATACCATGATCCGCAATGGGGCCAATTCCTCCCGCGGCGTCATCCTTCGACAAGGCGCCCCGCCTCCAGGCGGACGCGGCGGCGGGTGATGCGGGCGAGCAGCGCCTCGTCGTGGGCGATGACCACCATGGCCTGCGGCAGCGACTCCAGGACCGACGTCAGCCGCTCCGCCGTCGCCGCGTCGAGGGCGTTGGTCGGTTCGTCCAGCAGCAGCACCTCCGGCTCCATGGCCAGCACCGTGGCCAGTGCCACCAGGCGCTTTTCGCCGCCCGACAGCCGGTGGGTCACCCGGTCGGCAAAGCCCTCCAGCCCCAGCGCGGCCAGCGTCTCCAGGGCGCGGGCGCGGGCCATACGGGGCGCCAACCCGCGGTTCAGCGGGCCGAAGGCCACGTCCTCCACCACCGTCGGGCAGAAAAGCTGGTCGTCGGAATCCTGGAACAGCAGCCCGGCACGCAGGCGCACGCCGTGGAAGTCCTTCTCGCGCACCCGCACCGCCCCGAACGCCTCGACCGTCCCGGCGGACGGCCGCAGCAGGCCGACCATCAGGTGGAACAGGGTAGTCTTGCCGGCACCGTTGGGCCCGACCAGCGCCACCCGCTCCCCCGCGTGCAAACGGAAGTCGGCACCGCGCAGCACCGGACGGGCGGGGTCATAGGCGAAGGACACGCCCTCCAGGCGGAACAGGGCGGCGGCGGTCACAGCCGGCCGACCACGGCGACCAGCACCATTCCGGCGGCCGAGGCCACCGCGAACACCCCGTCGCCGCGCCGGAACCCGCCGTCCGCCTCCAGCGAGCGCAGACGGCCGTCGAAGCCGCGGCAGCGCATGGCGGCGACCACCCGATCCGCCCGCTCCACCGCGCGCACGATCAGCATGCCGAACAGCCAGCCCAGCGTGCGCCAGGTGTGGCGGTTGGTGCCGGCGCGGAACGCCCGCGCCCGCATGGCCGTGCGCAGGCGGCGGTACTCCCGCTCCAGCACGTCCAGGGTGCGCACGGTGAACAGCAGCAGGTGGACCAGCTTCTCCGGCGCGCCCAGCCGCGCCAGGGTGCGGCCCAGCACGATGACGTCCATGGTGCCGACCAGCGCCAGCAGGGCCAGCACCACGGCGTTGGCGGTCATCAGGATGGCGAGGGCGCGTTCCACCCCCTCCCACGTGGCGGTGAGGCCGGCGACGGTCAGCCACGGCGCGCCGGGCACCGTGAAGGGCAGCGTCAGCAGAGCCAGGGCGACCACCCCGTCCAGGGCGGCCAACGTGCGCAGGGTGCGCCACAACGGCAGCCGCGCCGCAACGGCCAGGAGTGCCGCAAACCCCAGCGCCGCCGCCAGGGCCGGCAGGGTGCCGAGCGCCACCGCCACCACCGCGAAGGCCGCGGCCGTCACCACCCGGGTCCGCGGGTCGAGCGCGGCGACGAGTCCGCCGCCAACCGGTTCCCGCACGGTCATGACTCCCTCCCCGCCCGCAGGCGCCGGCGCATGGACAGGCCGTAGGCCAGCCCCGCCAGCCCGATGATGTAGCCGAGGCCGCCCGCCACGTCCCGCATCCCCACCGCCGCCTCATAGGCGTCGAGCTGTTCGCGCAACGGCCGCACCTGGCGCGCCACGCTCGCCTCGATCAGCGCGGCCAGGTCCGGGGGGGGCCCGGACGGCGCGGCGGCCGGAGGAGGCGCGGCGGCGGCGGACGGGCCGCCGGGCAGGGTTCCCGGCAACTCCGCGGCGCGGAGCGTGAAGCGCGCCTCGTGCCCGTCGGCGCCGCTGACCACGATCGTCAGGTCACTGCGCCGTTCCGCCGGGAAGCGGAAGGCACCTTCGGCGTCGGTCCGTCCCCGGAAGACCGTCACCCCGTCGCCGTCGACGGCGGTCACCGGCACGTCCCGCGCCCGTCCGCCGGGGCTGAAGTAGGCGTAGCCGGCGACCGTCGCCCCCTCGGCGGTGGCGAACAGCTTCATCTTGTGGGCCAGCGCCGGCGTAGCGGCGGTGAGCATCGCCACCGCCAGCGCGGCGGCCCGCAGGATGGAGGCGCTCATCGTCCCGCCTCCGCGCCCGGCGCGCCGCTCGCCAGGATGTCCGGGCGGACCCGCAGGACCAGCGCCACGGCGGCGGCGGTGAAGGCGGCCTCGATGACCATCACCGGCAGATGGGCGAGGATGGTGAGCTTGGCGGCGGCGGCGAACTCCCGCCCGCTGAGGGTCAGCACCAGGGCCACCGCCAGGGCGGTCAGCAGGACTCCCAGCGCGGCGACCCCGCCCGCCGCGGCCGGCGTGCGGCGCATGGCGTCGAACGCCAGCCGGCACAGGACGGCCGGCACCGCCATGATGGCGACGTTGATCCCCAGCACCGTCAGGCCGCCGAATCCGAACAGCACCGCCTGCAACAGCACCGCCACCAGGATCGCGGGAAAGGCCGCCCAGCCCAGCGCGATGCCCACCAGCCCGTTGAGGATCAGGTGGACGCTGGACGGCCCTACCGGGAAATGGACCAGAGCGGCGACGAAGAACACGGCCGACAGGGCGCCGACCCGCGGGATGTCCTCCGCCTCCAGCCGGCGCAGGCCGTAGGCGCAGCCGGCGATGGTCACCGCCGCGCCGGCGGCGAGCACGGGCACCGAAAGGACGCCGTCGGGAATGTGGGCCATGGTCGCCGCGCTCCGCGCCGCCGGTGGTTACGTTATTTCATGTCGACGGCTTTGACCCAGATGGTCCCGCCCATCTCCACCGCGGCGGGCGTGCCGTCCGGTCCGGGAAGCGGCCGGTCGGCCTCGGCCAGCACATTGAAGCCCCACCATCCCGCCCGTGGCATGGCATAGGCGAAGACCCCGTCGGGACCGGTGCGCACCACCTGCGTGATGAAGGGATCCGACGGCGCCGTCACCGAACCGTCGTTCTTCCATTCGATCTCTACGTCGGCGAAGGGCAGCGGCTGCCCGTCCTTCAGCGCCAGGCCGCGGAACAGGTTGCCGGTCCACAGGCCGTAGGGCCGCGACAGCGGGCGGATCTCAACGGGGAAGCCGACCAGTGCGTCCCAGTCCTCCCCGCCGCCCACGTCGACCACCGTCTTGGTGTAATGGACGATGTGGACCTTCTCCGCCTCCTCCCAGTACGGGGCGGGTTCGACATAGAAGACGTAGGCGCCCGGTGCCGCGAAGCGATGCGTCGCGGTGTAGGCGGTCTTGCCGTCGGCGTCCCGCGCCGTCAGGGCGCCGCGCAGATCGCCGTGGGTATCACCGGACAGGACGCCGAAGCGGACCGGCGGCACCAGGTTCATGGCCGGCCCGCCCTCCATGGGATGGGTGAAGGTGAGGTCGAGAGTGACGGCGCGGTCCCCCTCCACCGGAACGATCTCGGTGGACGGGATCAGCTCCAGAAAGTGCGCGTCGGCCGCCGCACCCCCCAGCGCCAGCCACGCCGCGGCCACCGCCGCCATTCCCCACCGTGCCCCACACCGCACCATGGTCCGCCCTCCCGCCCGAAGCGTCGTACGAAGATTTGTCTATTCTTCATACCCGCGTGCCGGGGTCAAGGCGCCAATTGCATTGGATCGATAAGCCGGTCAGTCTGAACCCGAGATGAGCAAATGGCCGGATTTCCGATGGCGGCCCGCATCCGATCATCGTTCTCCCGGAAGGCATTGTTCGGCTGTTAATGCGCCGTGCCGTGGTCGGCCTCGTCCGCCGGCTGCACGACCAGGACCTTGTCGATGCGGCGGCCGTCCATGTCGACCACCTCGAACCGGACACCGCCACGCTCGAATGATTCACCCGCAACCGGCACATGCCCGAGGGTATTCAGGACGAACCCGGCCACCGTATGGAAGTCACCACTGTTTCGCAGACCGCGGATACCGACCGTATCCTCGAACTCGTCCACCGGCATCCAGCCCTCGATCAGCCAGGATCCGTCGTCCCGGCGAACGGCACCCACGTCCGGTGCCTCGCCGGCATCCGGCATGTCTCCTGCAATGGTTTCCAGAATATCGGTGATGCTTACCAGCCCCTCGACTGAGCCATACTCATCGACCACGACAGCTATGTGAAGGCCGGACTTCTTCATGAGGTCGAGCAGCTTCAGCACTGGCGTGCCGTCGTGCACGACAAGTGGCTTCACCGCGCTCGCCTCCAGGTCCAGGGGCTTGCCACGGGCGGCATAGTCGAGAAGGTCACGGGTGTGGATCAGCCCGACGATCTCGTCCAACTCCCCGCGGCAGACCGGGTAACGCGAATGCCCACCCTTGAGGATCTCCTTGAGTATGGCATCCTGTTGATCGTTGATGTCGATCCAAAAGACGTCCGGCCTTGGCGTCATGATGCTGCGCACCTTGCGATCGGCGAGCCGAAGGACGCCATCGATCATCTCCTTTTCCTCAGGAGCGAATATGCCGGCGCGGGTCCCTTCGTTGATCATGGAGCGCACCTCCTCTTCCGTGACGGTCGCGTCGCGTTCACCGTGCAGGCCGAGCAATCTGAGAACGACGTCCGTCGCGGTCCCCAGCAGCCAGACAAATGGCGCGGCGACCTTGGACAGCAGGCGCATTGGACGGGACACGATGGACGCCGTGCGCTCCGGGTTCTTCAAGGCTATCCGCTTGGGAATGAGTTCGCCGAGCACAATCGACAGGAACGTGATGACAACCAGAACGCTGCCGACGCCGATGACATGACCATAGCCCGCCAAGCCGGGCATGGCATCGAGCCACGACCCGAAACGATCGCCCAGTGTGGCTCCGCCATAGGCGCCGGCGACGACACCGACCAGGGTAATGCCAATCTGCACGGTCGAGAGAAACCGTCCGGGATCGTCGATCAGCCGGAGCGCCGCTCGTGCGCCATGCACCCCCTGTTCGGCCATGTGCTGCAGACGTGACTTGCGCGATGACACGATGGCCAATTCGGACATTGCGAAAGCACCGTTGAGCAGAGTGAGCATCACGATGACCGCGATCTCCAGGGCGAGCATATCCGGGATTCCTGTTGGTGATTAGGGGGACAAGAAAGGGCGCCGCAAATCCGGTCAGCGCAATGCGGCCATCCTGTAGGGACGGAGACGATTCGCTGTGGTGCAGTATACCTGTTGGATAAAGAAGGGCGATCGTGCCTCGCCGTGACGAACGAGCACCGTGCGCTTCCCTAATACCCCGCAGTCAAACGGCCGTAGGCCGCAGACCGGACTTTTCGGTCGAAAAACCGATCCTGAAGTCCGTCCCGGTGGCTGGCGTGATGACACATGGTTCCCCCGATCTTTGGCCGGGGGCGCTCCGTCCTTGTTTCCGAGCATCCACAGTGTCAGATTCCGAACTGCTCTTGCAAGTTCGCCGGGGGCGGAGGTGGCAAACACGCTCGGAACTCCGTTGTCGCGCGCCCGTTCTGTGATTTCATTCTTCAGAGGTTCGTGTCCCGCACCACTCCGAGCTTCAGGTCGTCGGGCTGCTATGGATGTGCGGCGGGTGCGGCGTCCCGTCGTCGTCGTGGGAGTGGTGGTGATGATGGTGGTGATGGCCGCTCACCGTCCGGTCCACGGGAACCACGTTGACCCGTCCATGCCGCACGCCGGTTTCGGACGATATGGCGTCCGCCAGTTCGGTGACCGCGCGGGTCGGGCCCTCCAGCAGCGTCACCTCCAGGCAGTTGTCGTGGTCCAGGTGGACGTGCATGGTGGAGCGCACCAGGTCGTGGTGGGCGTGGTGGACCTCGGCGATGCGCCGGGCCAGTTCCCGCTCATGGTGGTTGTAGACGTAGCTGAGGCTGGCCACGCAATGGGGTGCGCGATCCTCCTCCAGCCGGTCCTCCTGCAGGCGCGCGCGCAGCACGTCGCGCACCGCCTCCGAGCGGTTGGTGTAGCCCTTGCGCCGGATGAAGGCGTCGAACGCCTCCAGCAGCTCGTCGTCGAGGGATACCGTCACCCGTTCCATGGCGTTCGACCCGGTTCTGCCGTTCCTCGTCCCTTCATACCACGTCCCGGCATACCACGTCCCGGCGGGTCGGCGGGTGCGGCGCGTCGGTGTCAATCCAGGTCGAACGCCCCCTGCCCGTCCGTGGCCGCCGCGTCCGGGGCCGGCAGGCCGAACTCCCCGCGCAGGCGTTCCAGGTCGGCCTCGAACCGGTCGGCCAGCGCCTGGGTGTAGATGCGGGTGATGGCGCCGTCGTTCTGGTATTCGACGATCTTCTTCAGGTCGCCGCGCCGCTGGCGCCAGGTCAGGCCGTCGGTGAAGAACAGGAACGCCGTGTCGGGCCGCTTGGCGGCAATGATCTTCTCGATGTCGCCGATGATGTCGGTCATCTTGGAGCCGGTGGCGCCATACCCCTTGGCCTCCACCACGATTCGCGGCGCCTCGCGCGACGGCACCGCGAAGTCGCACTTGGCGCGGTGGCCGCGGCTGCCGGTGAAGGTGCAGCGCGCGTCGAAGCGGTTCCCGAAAACGCGGCGCACGATGGCCTCGGCGAAGTCCTCCACGCCGCGCCCGCGCTTCTGTCCGGCGATGGCGCTGCCGCGGCCGCTGCGCAGCCGCTCCACCAGCACGTCGCTCCAGCGCAGGGGGCGGTTGACCTCGGCCGCCATGGCGTCGGGCACGCCCAGTTCCACCAGCGCCGCGACGAACCGGTCGCGGTCCGCCTGCCACGCCTTGACGCCGGTGCGGCCCTCGCCCAGCGCGTCGGCCAGGACGGCGGTGAACTGGTCCTTCGACAGGCCCAGGAACAGCCGGCAGATCAGCATGGCGTCGTCGAAGCCGGTGGTGGCCAGCAGACTGCGCACGTCGGCCTCGCCGTAGACCGGCTTGACCGGGATCGCCTCGATCCGGTCGATCACCCGCAGCGCCGTCGGATCGCGCCAGTCGACGGCGAGCGGCCGCAGCGCCGCCAGCAACTCGTCGAGGGTCTGGGCGAGCACCTCCATCGCTCATTGCCCCACGATCAGATACTCCTGCACCTCGGCGCGGCGGACCGCGTCGTGGGTGCCGAAGTGATAGCGGTGGGCGCGGGCGTGCACGGTGACACGGTCCTTGTAGCGCTTCATCAACTCCACCAGCCGGTCGCGGTCGGGAAAGCCGTTGGAGCTGTAGGACAGCACCAGCGTGCTGTCGCGGAACTGCGCGAACAGCCGGTCGAAGGCATCCAGCGCCGTGCGGCGGTAGGAGAAGGGAGTGAATCGCTTCTCGATCTTGCGCACCTTCGTCGTCTCCAGGATGCGCAGGCCCCGCCAATAGCAGGTCAGCCCCTCGATGAAGTGGTAGCGCTTGATGTAGCAGTTGTCGTCGGAGCGCGGCACGTAGGGCGGGTCCAGATAGACGAGGTCGGCGCCTGCACCGGCGGTGCAGGGGTCGAACACGTCGCGGTGGAGTGATTCGTTGTCCCGGCCGTTGTCGAAGACCAGCGCGTTGAACACCGCCACCTGCTCGTGGAAATGCTCCTCCATCGACAGCCGCAGATCGCGCCGGCCGTCGTCGTAGCGGGTCAGGTCGCCGGACACGGTGAAGACGCCGCGCGGCTGCTTCTTCAGGCAGGATCGGACCAGGGCGGCGCGGGCCAGCGCCTGTTCGTGGGGATGGGCCAGGGCTGCGATGTTGGCCGACACGCGGTCGAGGAACCGCAGGTCGTCGGGGGTGTAGAAGATGCCCGTGAAGGTCCGCTCGATGAAGTCGTCGGCGTCGCGGGCCGGGGCGGTCAGCCGCCGGACTGCGCGCCCGTCGAGCCGCCGGCCGGCGTTCTCCACCCCCGCCGCCGCCAGGGTCGCGGCGACATTCAGGAAGTCGGACGCCACCACCCGCTTGCCCATGGTCTTCATCAGATAAGCGACGCAGCCGCTGCCGGTGAAGGGGTCCAGCGCCGTGTCGAAGCGCAGCCCCGACAGCACCTGATGCAACCAGGGCAGGAGCCGGTGCTTGGAGCCCATGTAGCGCAGTTCCGGATAGGCGGCGGCGCGGGCGGGCAGACCGGCCGGCGCGTCGGGCGCCCTCACCGCCCCTCGAAGGTGACCATGACCTCGGCCACCAAACCGGGGTCGCGGCGCGCGGAATGGAAGGTGGCGATCTCCCCCGGCAGCAGCCGGTGGGACGACACCTCGATCCGCCATTCCTCGACGGGCCGGCGGTCGGGGCCCAGCGACAGGGCGACCACGTCGGGCACCGCCCGCTCCATCTCCGAGACGTTGACGATCTGGCCCTCCACCACCAGCACCGGCGTGCCGGCGTCGTCGCGCTGCTCCGAGCGCACGTTGCGCAGTTGCAGGCCCGTTCCCGGCGGCTCCACCGGCAGCCCGACGGTGTCGTACAGCAGGGCGGCCGGCGGCCACAGCCGCACCACCTCGTGGCGCCCCGCCACCCCGCCGACCACCAGCAGCGCCACCGCGGCGGCCAGCCCCAGCCACCCGGCGAGCACGCGCGGGGCGATGCGCCGGCGCGCCGCCGGAGGAGGCTTGCGCGCCGGCGGTTCGGCGCGTGCCGGTGGCGGCGACCGCACCGCGGCGGCCATGCCCCCCTCCCCGTCCTCCGGCGCGGGGCCGGGGCCGGCGTCGGCGTGCAGCCTCGGGTATTCGTACCAGGTGTGCCCGCAATGGCTGCACCGCACCTTCTTCCCGTCCGGCCCCACCGCCGAATCGGGAACGGTGTACCGCTTGGAGCACATCGGGCAGGAGATGATCATCGAGCGACGCCGAGGTCACGGAATTGGTCGACGACTTATAGGGAACTGCGAGGTACGACGCAAGAAACGCCCCGGTGCCGGTGGCAGTGGACGCACCCACCCGCGGCGTGCGATGGTCGGCGCCATGCGAGCCACAGGGAACGGAAGCGCCGCCGGGAAGGTGGCCGTGGTGGGAACGTGATCCGCTTCGAGAACGTCGGGCTGCGCTACGGCACCGGCCCCGAGGTGCTGCGCGATATCAGCTTTTCGCTGCCACCGGGCTCCTTCCATTTCCTGACGGGGGCCAGCGGCGCCGGCAAGTCGTCGCTGCTGAAGCTCATGTACCTGGCCCACCGGCCGACCCGCGGCCTGATCACCCTGTTCGATCGCGACATGGCCAGCGTGCCGCGGACCGAGTTGCCGGCCATGCGCCGACGCATCGGGGTGGTGTTCCAGGACTTCCAGCTTCTCGACCACCTGTCGGCCCTGGACAACGTGGCGTTGCCCCTGCGCATGGCCGGCGCACCGGAGGCCGAGGTGGTGGAGCAATGCGCCGAGCTGCTGCGCTGGGTGGGCCTGGGCAACCACCTGGATGCCCGCCCCCCGACCCTGTCGGGCGGCCAGCAGCAGCGGGTCGCCATCGCCCGCTCGGTGATCAACCGGCCGCGCCTGCTGCTGGCCGACGAGCCCACCGGCAACGTCGACGACAGCATCGGCATGCGCCTGCTCTACCTGTTCGAGGAGCTGCACAAGCTGGGCGCCACCGTGGTCATCGCCACCCACAACGAGGCGCTGATCCGCCGCTTCGACCACCCGCGCCTGCACCTGGAGCATGGGCAGCTCCATGCCCTGCCGCCCCATTCGGCGCGGGTCGCGGTTTCGACGGGGCCGCGATGAGGCTGCTGCGCAACCGGTCCGACCTGCCGCTGGCCCGCGACCCGTCGGCCCGCTTCCTGTCGTGGATCACGGCGGTCATGGTCTATCTCGCCACCCTGGCTTTCGCCGGGCAGATGATGGTGTCCGACATGGCCGAACGCTGGGACAGCGGGCTGGCCGGCGGGGTCACCGTCCAGGTGGTGCCGCTGGTCGGTCCCGGCGCCAGCCCGGTGGCCGAACGGGTGGAGACCGCGCTGGCCATTCTGCGCGGCACGCCGGGAGTGGTGTCGGCGACGACGCTGCCGGCCGCGGAAACGGCCCGGCTCATCGAACCGTGGCTGGGGGCTGACGCCGCCGCCGACCCGCACCTGCCGGTGCCCACCGTGATCGACGTGGTGGTGGAGCCCGGCACCGACGTGGCGGCGCTGGGTCGCCGCCTGGACGCGGCGGTGCCGGGGTCCAGCCTGGACGATCACGCCGCCTGGCTGGCGGACCTGCGGGCCTTCGCCGGCGCCGTGGAACTGGCGGCGCTGGCCATCGTCGCCCTGGTGGGCGGGGCCGGCGTCATGGCGGTGGTGTTCGCGGTCCGCACGGGCCTGGCGATCCATCGCCATGTGGTCGAGCTGCTGCACCTGATGGGGGCGACCGACCGTTACGTCGCCCGGCAGTTCGAATCCCATGTGCTGGGGCTGTGCCTCGGTGGCGGTCTGGCCGGTCTGGGGTTGGCGGCGGCGACACTGGCCGGCATTCATCGCGCTTCGGCCGGGCTGCGCGCCAGCCTGCTGCCGGATTTCGCCCTGACCGCGGCGCAGTGGGGCCTGCTGGCGGTGGTGCCGCTGATCGCCTGCGCGCTGGCGGTGGCGACCGCCCGGCTGACGGTGATGCGGACCCTGGAGACCATGCCGTGACGGAAGGGAGCTGACCATGGTGCGGCACTTCGGCCGGCGCGGCGGGGGCAGCGTCGCCCGCGCCATCGGGCATCTGCTGGTCCTCTCCGCGGTCGTGCTCCTCGCCTGGGGGGGCGGACTCCTGTGGTTCGTCTCGACCATTCCCCCCGCCGGCCCCCGGGCGTCCGGCACGGTCGAACTGCTGGAGCACACCGACGCCATCGTCGTGCTGACCGGCGGCAGCGGCCGGCTGTCCAAGGGGCTGGACCTGCTGGCCGAGGGCGTGGCGGAGAAGCTGTTCGTATCCGGCGTCTACGACGGCGTCGACGTGCAGGAGTTGCTGCGCCTGTCGCGCCAGGATCCGGGTGAGCTGGAATGCTGCATCGTGCTGGGCTACGCCGCGGACAACACCGTCGGCAACGCCTTCGAAACGGCTGACTGGATGGAGGAGCAGGGCTATCGCTCCTTGCGGCTCGTCACCTCCAATTACCACATGCAGCGCAGCCTGCTGGAGTTCCGCATGGCCATGCCGGCGCTCACCATCATCCCCCACCCCGTCGCCCCCGAGGGGCTGGAGCTGGAGCGGTGGTGGAGCCGCCGCGGCAGTGCAAACCTCTTGATCAATGAGTACAACAAGTATCTGGTGGCGCTTCTGCGTTTCCAGATCGAGACGCTGCTCGAACCCTGACCCTTCCCTTCCGCCGACGGTTTGCCGCGTATGGTCGCCCTGCGTTCGCTTCTGTTCAACATCGCCTTCTACGGCTGGACCACCATCGCCTGCATCGGGCTTCTGTGGATGCTGCTGCTGCCCCGCCCCCGCATGATCGCGGTGGTGCGCTGGTACATGAGCGTCGTGTCGTGGCTGGAGCGCACGATCCTCGGCCTGACCTACGAGGTCCGCGGGCTGGAGCACCTGCCCCGCACCGGCAGCTTCATCATCGCCGCCAAGCACCAGTCGGCGTGGGAAACCATGAAGCTGCACCTGATCTTCCATGATCCGGCGATCGTCCTGAAGAAGGAGCTGCTGCTCATTCCGATCTGGGGCTGGTACGCTCGCAAGGCGCGGGTGATCGCGGTGGATCGCAGTGCCCGCGGCCGCGCCATCCCGTCGATGGTGGAAGGTGCGCGCCCGGTGGTGGCGGAGGGCCGCCCCATCGTGATCTTCCCCCAGGGGACGCGCACCGCCCCCGGGGCTTACGGCAGCTACCGCATCGGCGTCGGCATCCTTTACGAGAAGCTGGGGATTCCCATCGTGCCGGTGGCGCTGAACTCCGGCATGTACTGGCCCCGGCGCAGCTTCCTCAAACGGGGCGGCACCATCATGGTCGAGATCCTGCCGCCAATTCTCCCCGGCCGCTCCCGTTCCGACGCGATGGAAGATCTGGAACGGCGGCTGGAGGAGGCGTCGGATCGGCTTGTCGTCGCCGCAGGCGGTCCACCGACCCCCCGGCCCGCACCGAAAGCCGCGGAATCCGCGGCTTCCGCGGCGTTGTGAACAGGGGGCTGTGGATAAATATGTGGACGGCAGCCGCGTCAAGTGCGCAGATCGTCCGGGTTGGAGTGCATAAGACCTGTGACATGAAGGTTACACCTCTGAGACAGTGCGGAGCGGCCCACGTGCCGCACCGCCGGCAGTCCCGGTTCCGCCCGATGGGGCAGGCATCAACCATCTGAATCAGCGTAAACTTTTTCCAGGATTCCAGCGGCCCTGCGGCCGCGGGCGCAGCGCGACGGAGGATCCATGCCGGGCATCGCCGCCATTTCCCAGCAGATCTGGGACATGAAGTACCGGTTCAAAACGGCCGGTGGCGAACCTGTGGACAAAACCATCGAAGACACCTGGCGGCGCGTCGCCGCCGCGGTGGCCGCAGTCGAATCCCGACCGGAGGACTGGACGTCGACGTTCTATCGGGCACTGGAAGACTTCCGCTTCCTGCCCGCCGGCCGCATCCTTGCGGGCGCGGGGACGGGGCGTGCGGTCACTCTGTTCAACTGCTTCGTCATGGGAACGATCGAAGACAGCCTTTCCGGCATCTTCACCCATCTGCGCGAGGCGGCCCTGACCATGCAGCAGGGTGGCGGGATCGGCTACGACTTCTCCACCCTGCGGCCGAAGGGCGCACCGGTGAAGGGCGTGGGTGCAGACGCCTCCGGGCCCCTGTCGTTCATGGACGTGTGGGACTCCATGTGCCGCACCATCATGTCCGCCGGCGCCCGGCGCGGCGCCATGATGGCGACGCTGCGCTGCGACCATCCCGATATCGAAGCCTTCATCGACGCCAAGCGCGAGCCCGGCCGCCTGCGCATGTTCAACCTGTCGGTGCTGGTGACCGATGCCTTCATGGCCGCGGTCGATGCCGACGCCCCCTGGCCGCTGGTGTTCGACGGGACGGTGTACCGCGAGGTGCGGGCCCGCGATCTGTGGGACCGCATCATGCAGGCCACCTACGCCTACGCCGAGCCGGGCGTGATCTTCATCGACCGCATCAACCGCTACAACAACCTGTCCTATACGGAAACCATCTCCGCCACCAACCCCTGCGGCGAACAGCCCCTTCCGCCCTACGGCGCCTGCCTGCTGGGCTCCATCAACCTGGCCCGTCTGGTGGTCGATCCGTTCGAACCGTCGGCGCGGCTCGACCCGGAGGCGTTGCGCGCGCTGGTGCCGGTCGCCGTACGGATGATGGACAACGTGGTCGACGCCTCCCGTTTTCCGCTGGAGGAGCAGCGTCACGAGGCCCGCGCCAAGCGGCGCATCGGTCTCGGTGTCACCGGCCTGGCGGACGCGCTGATCCTGTGCGGCGTCCGCTACGGCAGCGACCGGGCCGTGGAGCTGACGGAACAGTGGCTGGGCGCGGTGCAGAACGAGGCGTACCGGGCATCGGCCCTGCTGGCGGCCGAGAAGGGTGCCTTCCCCCTCTACGATCGCGACCGGTTCATGGCCGCGCCGATGGTGCAGGCGCTGGCACCCGAGGTGCGGGCGCTGATCGCGGAGCACGGAGTGCGCAACGCCCTCCTCACCTCCATCGCGCCGACGGGCACGATCTCACTGCTCGCCGACAACATCTCCTCGGGCATCGAGCCGGTGTTCGCCTACACCTACGAACGCTCCGTCCTGCTTCCCGACGGCAGCCGCCGCACCGAGGAGGTCAGCGACCACGCCTACCGCCTGTTCCGGGAACGCTTCGGCCCCGACGCCCCCCTGCCCGACAGCTTCGTCGATTCCCAATCGCTCTCCCCGGCAGAGCACGTGGTGATGCAGGCCGCAGCCCAGCGGCACGTGGACAGCTCCATCTCCAAGACCATCAACTGCCCGGAAGACCTGCCGTTCGAGGCCTTCCGCGACGTTTACCGCCGGGCCTACGAACTGGGCTGCAAGGGATGCACCACCTACCGCCCCAACCCGGTGACCGGCGCCGTGCTGGCGGTGAAGCGGGAGGAGCCCGCGGTTCTGCCGGATGCACCGGGCAACGGGGCGGAGCTTCATCCCCACCCGCTCGACCGGCCGGAATCCCTGCCCGGCGAGACCTACAAGGTTCGCTGGCCGGACAGCGACCACGCCATGTACATCACCATCAACGACATCGTCGAGGATGGCCGGCGCCGCCCGTTCGAAGTGTTCATCAACTCCAAGAACATGGAGCACTACGCCTGGACGGTGGCGCTGACGCGCATGATCTCCGCCGTGTTCCGGCGCGGCGGCGACGTCGGCTTCGTGGTGGAGGAGTTGAAGGCGGTGTTCGACCCCCGCGGCGGCGCGTGGATGAACGGCCGCTACGTGCCCTCGCTGCTGGCCGCCATTGGCGACGTCATCGAGAAGCACATGAAGGCGATCGGTTTCCTTGCCGAGAACGTGGTCCCCGCCGGCCGACCGGCGGGGACCGCACCGGCCGGGTCGCCGTTCCCCGGGATACAGTGTCCCAAGTGCGGCCAGCCCGGCCTTCAGCGCAGTGAAGGCTGCGACTTCTGCCCCGCCTGCGGCTACTCCCGGTGCGGGTGAGCGCCCGCGGCCCTACGCCGCGGGCGGCTTGATGCGCCAGATCGCCGCCGGGTTGGCGTGCGGGTCGAGCCATACGTGCTGGTGCTTCCCGATCCAGGTGAAGCGCTGGCCGGTGAACAGATCCTCCACATCCACGTGGGCATAGTCGGGCAGGCCCAGCTCCCACAACGGGATCTCCAGCGTGCCCCCGTGCGCGGCATGCGGATCCAGGTTCACCGCAATCAGCACGATGTTGTCCCGGCTCTCCGTCATCTTGCCGTAGAAGAGGATGTTGTCCTCATAGGCGTTGTAGAAGCGCAGGTTGGATAGGTAGTGCAGCGCCGGATTCTCCTTCCGGATGCGGTTGATGCGCGTGATGTAGTCCTTGATGTTGCCGGGGCGATCCCAGTCCCAGTGGCGAATCTCGTATTTTTCCGAGTGGTTGTATTCCTGCTTGCCGGGATAGGGCTCGGCCTCGCAGACGATGTAGGGACCGTAGATGCCATAGGCCGGTGACAGGGTCGCGGCCAGGACGGCGCGGGACATGTGGGCCGACCGGCCCCCTTGGGTCAGGATGGGCGGCAGGATGTCCGGCGTGTTGGGGAAGAAGTTGGGCCGCATGTAGTCCTTGGCCTCGCCATGGGCCAGTTCGTTCAGGTAGTCGGTCAGTTCCTGCTTCGTGTTGCGCCAGGTGAAATAGGTGTAGGACTGGCTGTAGCCAACCTTGGCGAGGCGGCGCATGAGCTTGGGCCGGGTGAACGCCTCCGACAGGAAGATGGCGTCGGGGAAGCGGTCCTGCACCTCGCGGATCATCCATTCCCAGAACGGGAAGGGCTTGGTGTGCGGGTTGTCGACACGGAAGATGCGGACACCCTCGTTGCACCAGAACAGCACCACGTCGCGCAACGCGTACCACAGATCAGGATAGGATTCGCGGTAGAAGCTGACGTTGACGATGTCCTGGTACTTCTTGGGCGGGTTCTCGGCAAAGCGGATCGAGCCGTCCGGGCGCCAGTAGAACCACTGCGGGTGCTCCTTGATCCAGGGATGGTCGGGGGCGCACTGGATGGCGAAGTCCAGGGCGATCTCAAGCCCGTGGTCGTGCGCCGCCGCCACCACGCGGCGGAAATCGTCCAGCGTGCCGATGGTCGGATCGATGGCCGTGTGCCCGCCGTGGCGGGAGCCGATGGCGTAGGGCACACCGGGATCGTCCGGCCCGGGATTGAGGGTGTTGTTGCGGCCCTTGCGGTTGACCTCCCCGATGGGGTGGATCGGCGGGAAGTACAGCACGTCGAAGCCCATGTCGCGCACCATGGGCAACTGCGCGATGACGTCGTCAAAGGTGCCGGGCCGCGACGGATCGGGAGAGGCGGAGCGCGGGAAGATCTCGAACCAGGCGGAATACCGGGCGGCCGTGCGATCGACGAACACCTCCAGATGGCGGCCGTAGCGGGACAGGTATTGACGTTCCCCGTACCGTGCCATGGCCTGCCGCGGCTCGTCGGACAGAATGTAGTCGACCACCTCGTGGCCGCGCAGCGTGTACAGGCGGTTGATCACCTGCTCCAGCGCCTTGCGGCCTTCGCCGGTCTGCCGGGCGGCCGATTGCTCGATGAAGCGGCGGCCTTCAACGATCTCCAGCCCGATGTCCACGCCGGCGTCGTACTTCTTCTTGAAGTCGGACCGCCAGCTCTCCCAAACGTCGCGCCAGGCGGCGATGGTGTAGAGATAGCGGGTGTTGCGGCTGAGCGGCACATGGCCGACCCAGCGGTCGTTCTCGTGCAGGCGCATGGGCGCCTCGCGCCATTGCTCCTCGTCCACCGCCCGATATTCCACGGCGGCCCCCAGGACGAAGGTTCCGTCGGTGTAGATGTCGGCCCATACCTCCATCACATCGCCGACCACCCGCTTGACCGCGAAGCGGCCGCCGTCCAGTTCGGGGTAGAGATTTTCGATGGTGATGCGGCCGGCGGCCACCTCGTCCATCCAGGCCCTGGCCTCGGCATCGCCGTCGGGGCCGCGCACCTCGATGGGCCGGCTTTCGATGCCGCGCGCGCGGAAGACCCGCAACTCCAGCGGCCGCAACTCCAGGGGCCGGCCGGGCTCGAAGGGCAGCGGCTCGGCGTCGGGCGTCACGTCCTCGACCGGGCCGAAGAACCCGCCGGTCTCCGCCAACAGCGGGCCGGGGTCAATGGGGTGGGCCCGCGTCTCGTCCGGGTTCAGCAGCACGATCGAACAGCCCCCGGCGGGGCCGTCGGGTGTGCGCACCAGCCCCATGACCGGGTTGTGCGGGGCGGTGACGCGGCGCTGCGGTCCCTCGACGTTGAGCGCGGGGGTGTCGCGCTTCATGGCGTTGACCTTGCCGATGAAGCCGGTGAGGTCGAGCTTGGGCGTTTCCCAGTCCTCGGGGCGTGTGTTCACCACATCCAGGCGGCGCGTGAAGCCGTACTCGAATCCCACGGGCATCATGACGCCGGTGGAAAAGCTGGCCGCGAAGAGGTAATGCATCTTCAGGTGGCGGGCCAGCCGTTCGGTGTCCTGGCTGCCCACCTCGGCCGCCAGACGGTCGGTGTCGTGGCTTTCGGGAAAGGCCACGGTGGGGGCGATGCGGCGGTAGGTCTCGTACTGCTCCAGCAGCCAGTCCGCTTTGAAGTCCCACCATTTGGCGGAATTGAACAGGAAATCGAACCCGGCCCCGCACAGGTCCTCCACCTGTTCCACAGTGCAGCCCAGAGTTTCGGCGAAGAACCGCACCTCCGGATCGATGGACCGGGCCGCGTCGATCAGCGGCTTCCACACGTCGGCCGGCACCTGGTAGGCGGCGTCGCAGCGGAATCCCTTGATCCCCAGCCCGGTGTAATGCCGGACGTAGCGGCTCCAATAAGCGATCAGCCCCTCGCGCGCGCGGGGATCGTCATAGTTCAGTTCCGCCAGATCGCCCCAGATGGTCACCCGGCTGGTGTCCACCGGATCGACGGCGCGCGGGCTGTAGAGCTCACCGTCGGAGTCGCGGCGGAACCACTCCGGATGGTCCTCCACGAGCAGGGCATCCTTGGCGGTGTGGTTGACCACCAGGTCCAGCATCACCGATTGGCCGTGCCGCCGCGCCGCGCCGACAAAGCCGCGGATGAGGTCGTCGGGCGATTCCTGCGCGCCGCCCTGGAACAGGTCATGCAGCCGGTAAGGGTCCTTGACCGCATACAAGCTGCCTGAGAATCCCGGATAATGGATCGGGTTGAGGTAGACCCAATCGAACCCCATTCCCTCGATTCGCGGCAGGTGCCCGGCCCAATCGCGCAGCGGGCCGATCAGCGGCGGAAACAGGTTGTAGATGCGGGGTCCGGCGCTGGCCATCGTCGGCGTCCTCCTGGTCCGTGGTCGGTCGTGCGGCCGTGGCGCTGGTTAACGCCACGGAAAGCAGCGTCGCGGATCATCATGAAGTTGAAACAAAAAGCCCCGCTCCCCTAGGGGGGCATCCGCTCAACCCCGGCGACGCAGCGAAGTTCCGCCGGGCAATCCTCCCCGACCCGGAATCCACGCCCATGTCCGATCACGCCACCGACCGCAACGGCCAAAACCGCAATGGGAAGATACGGCTCGACCGTCTCGATATGAAGTCGGCTCATCTGGAGAGTCGGGCGGAGTACGACAAGCGGCTGAGCAAGCTGCAAAAGGACATGCTGCGGATACAGCAGACTTACTGGCATGAAAAACGCCGCGCCGTCATTGTGTTCGAGGGATGGGATGCCGCCGGTAAGGGCGGTTGCATACGCCGAATGACCGAACCGCTGGACCCCCGCGGCTTCCATGTTTGGCCGATTTCGGCGCCGACGGCAGAGGAACAGGGCAAACACTACCTCTACCGATTCTGGAACAAGCTGCCGGCCCCCGGGACCTTCGCGGTGTTCGACCGGTCGTGGTACGGACGGGTGCTGGTGGAGCGCGTCGAGGGATTCGCCACCAAGGCGGAGTGGACGCGCGCCTACGACGAGATCGCCCGGTTTGAGCAGATGCTGACCGACGACGGCGTGCGAGTCGTGAAGCTGTTCCTGCACATCACGCAGGAGGAACAGCTCAACCGCTTCCGCGAACGCCTCACCAACCCCTACAAGCGCTGGAAGCTGACGGAGGAGGACCTGCGCAACCGCGCCCGCTGGCCGGAGTACGTGAAGGCGGTGGAACAGATGTTCGACCGCACGTCGGTCGGCACCGCCCCGTGGTTCGCCGTCGCCGCCAACTCCAAATGGTACGCCCGGGTGCACGTGCTGGAGCTGGTGACCCGCGCCCTCAAGGAGGGGATCGACATCACCCCGCCGCCCCTCAACCCGGAAGTCGCGGCCATAGCGGCGGAGGTGCTGGGCGTCACCCTGAACCTCGGAGAAGGGTGACGGGCTTTACTTGTCCCCCTTGCGCCGCCCCGTCAGTGCGGCGATCACGCCATGGAAGGTGCGCACCTCCTGTTCGGTCATCTGCATCCGTTCCCAGGCGTTGCGCAGGGTGCGGAGCATCGAGGGGCGCTTTTCCGGGGTGGTGAAGAAGCCGGTGCGGTCCAGTTCGCCTTCCAGGTGTTCGAAGAAGTTCAGCAGTTCGGCCTTGGTCGCCGGGCGGGTCTGGCCGGTGTGCAGCACCCGGTCCGGCGGGATCTCGCCGGTCTGGAACCACTCGTAGCCGATCAGCAGCACCGCCTGCGCCAGATTGAGCGAGGCGAAGGACGGGTTGAGCGGCACGGTGATCAGCTTGTCCGCCAGGGTCAGATCGTCGTTGACCAGACCGGTGCGCTCCGGCCCGAACATCACCCCGACGCGGTGGCCGGCGGTGTGGTGGGCGCGCATCTCCCCGGCGGCGACGCGCGGCGTCACGAATTCCTGGATCATGCCGCGGGTGCGCACGGTGGTGGCGTAGACCACCTGGAGATCGGCGACCGCCTCGGCCGTGCTGTCGAACAGGCGCGCGTCGTCCAGCACACGGTCGGCGCCCGACGCGAAGGCCACCGCCTTCTCGTTGGGCCAGCCGTCGCGGGGCCGCACCAGGCGCAGCTCCGTCAGGCCGCAATTCAGCATCGCCCGGGCGCAGGCGCCGATGTTCTCGCCGAGCTGCGGCTCGACCAGGATGACGGTGGGGCCGCCCAGGATGGACGGCCGGTTGGGGTCCTTGCCGGAAGTCATGATCGGGGGTCCGTCCGCGTCGCCGTCAGCCCTGCGCCCGCACGCCGGCCTTGAACAGCTTGTAGGTGTAGCTGTCGACCAGCGCCTCCATGGACGCCTCGATGATGTTGGTGGACACGCCCAGGGTCGACCACTCGCTGCCGTCGCCGTTGCGCGACCGGATCAGCACCCGCGGCATGGCGCCCGTCGCGGCGTTGGCGGCCAGGATGCGTACCCGGTAGTCCACCAGCTTGACCCCCTTCAGCTCCCCGTAGGTCGGCTCCAGCGCCTTGCGCATGGCCTGGTCCAGGGCGTGGACGGGGCCGTTGCCCTCGGCCACGTGCAGGTGCACCTCGGTGCCGACGCGCACGCGCACCACCGCCTCGGACTCCACCACCAGCTTGCCGACGGCGTTGTAGCGGCGCTCGTCCGTCACGTGGAAGCGCAGCAGCTCGAAATAGGTGGGAAGCTGCTTCAGCTCGCCGCGGACCAGAAGCTCGAAGCTGGCCTCCGCGGTGTCGTAGGCATAGCCCTCGGTGTCGCGCTGCTTGACCAGATCGACCAGCCGCGGCAGCCGCGGGTCGGCGGGATCGATGTCGACGCCGATCTCGCGCAGGCGGGCGATGATGTTGGAACGGCCAGCCTGATCCGATACCACGATCACCCGGCGGTTGCCGACCGTTTCCGGCGGCAGGTGCTCGTACGACGCCGGGTCCTTCTCGATGGCCGACACGTGCAGCCCACCCTTGTGGGCGAAGGCGCTGGCGCCGACGTAGGGGGCGTGGCGGTTGGGGGCGCGGTTGAGGCGTTCGTCCAGGTTGCGGCTGACCTCGGTCAGCAGCGGCAGCCGGTCGGGGGCGATGCCGGTGGTGAAGCCCATCTTCACCATCAGCGTCGGGATCAGCGACACCAGATTGGCGTTGCCGCAGCGCTCGCCCAGGCCGTTGATGGTGCCCTGCACCATGCGCACGCCGGCCCGCACCGCCGCCAGCGAATTGGCGACGGCGTTCTCGGTGTCGTTGTGGCAATGGATGCCCAGCCGGTCGCCGGGAATGCCATGGTCGGCCACCACCTGGCGGACGATGGATTCGATCTCGTCGGGCAGCGTGCCGCCGTTGGTGTCGCACAGCACCACCCAGCGCGCGCCGGCCTCGTAGGCGGCGCGGATGCAGGCGGCGGCGTAGGCGGGGTTGCGCTTGTAGCCGTCGAAGAAATGCTCGGCGTCGAACAGGGCCTCGCCCTTGGCGGCGCGGGCTGCGGCGACGCTGTCGCGGATCAGGTCCAGGTTCTCGTCCCGCGGGATGCCCAGCGCCACATCCACATGGAAATCCCAGGTCTTGCCGACCATGCACACGGCGCCGCAGCGCGCGTTGAATAGCGCCGCCAGGCCGGGATCGTTGGCGGCACTGCGGCCGGGCCGCCGGGTCATGCCGAAGGCGGTGAACACCGCCCGCTCCAGCGCCGGCGGATCGGCAAACACCTGGTCATCGGTGGGATTGGCGCCCGGCCAGCCACCCTCGATGTAATCGATGCCGAGCCTGTCCAGTTCACGGGCGATAGCGATCTTGTCAGCGACCGAAAAGTCCACGTCCTGTGTCTGCGCGCCGTCACGCAGCGTCGTGTCGTACAGGTAGATGCGTTCGCCGGCCATTGCCCAACTCGCTGTCCCGGGGGTCATAAACCCATCAAAAGGGCAGGAAGAATGGCGTAAGGTGACGGACATCTCAACCGATTCCTGCGCTCTTGGTCCGGTTGCGCGATTCACATGGATTTTCCCCGGGCGCCGCCTATCTTTTGAGCGGCGCATCGGACCGGTTCCGGACGCCGCCGCGCATCGCCCGCCGCCCATCGTCCACCACAACGCACCCAGCCCATCGTGACCGAGCGCGACTCCCGATTGATCCTGGTCATCGACGACGAGGCGTCCGTCCTCATGGCACTTGGCCTTCTGCTGGAGACCTGGGGGTTCCGGGTGGTGACCGCGGAGGCCGAGGACGAGGCCGTCGACCGGCTGAACGCGCTCGGCGAGCCGCCCACTGCCATCCTCGCCGACTATCGGCTGCGCGAGGGGCGAACGGGATTGCAGGCCATCGACCGCATCCGCCGCCTGTGCGCGGCCGATGTTCCGGGGCTCGTCATCACCGGCGACACGTCCAGCGACGCCCTTCGGGACGCCCGAGCCAACGGCATGACCGTCTTGCAGAAGCCGGTTCCCCCGCCGCATCTGCACACCGTCCTGATGCAGATGCTGCCGCAGCCGGGACGCTGACAGTGACGGGTTCCCGGCGCCTCCGGCAACGACTGTGGGCGCCCGCCCGGGAGATCACCGCGGTCGTCGGGTTGAGCCTGCTGCTGACGGGCGGCGCCACCTGGATGCTGTACGCCGAGGTGGAGCGGCTGGCCGAGGCCCGGTTCACGGCCCGCACCCGGGACATGGCGGCGACACTAACCGGGCGGCTGGAAAGTTACGAACAGATCCTGCGCGGCGGCGTCGCTCTGATGCGCGCCGCCGGCCCCGTGGACCGGGAAACCTGGCGCACCTACATCTCCGCCCTGCGGGTGGGCGAACACTATCCCGGCATCCAGGGCATCGGCTTCGCCCGGCGCGTGCTGCCGGACGAACTGGCGCAGCACGAAGCCGCGGTGCGGGCCGCCGGCCACCCCGCCTACCGGGTGTGGCCCGATGGGCCGCGCGAGGTGTACTTCCCCATCGACTACCTGGAGCCCTTCGATTGGCGCAATCAGCGCGCCTTCGGGTTCGACATGTTCTCCGAGCCGGCGCGCCGCACCGCCATGGCGCGGGCCCGCGACACCGGCCTGCCGTCGGCCACGGGCAAGGTGACGCTGGTCCAGGAAACCGAACGCGACGTCCAGGCCGGCTTTCTGCTTTACCTTCCCTATTACGGTACGGTCCGTCCCCTGCGTTCGGCCGAGGAGCGCGCTGACGCCATTCGCGGATTCGTCTACAGCCCGTTTCGGATGCGCGATCTGATGGACGACGTCCTGTCCACCGGACGGCTGGCCGAGGGGCTGGACGTGCGCATTTTCGATGGTCCGACGATCGCCGAAACCGACACGGTCCTGTACGGAGATCCCGAACGTCCCGGCGGTGCCTATGCCGTGGAAACCACCGTCGAAGCCTTCGGCCGCGTCTGGCGGATCGACGTGCGGTCCACACCGGCGTTCGACCGCCTGATCGACCGCACCGCACCGGCGGTGGTGCTGATGGCCGGTCTGATCATCAGCCTGCTGCTGGGCGCCGTGTCGCGGTCGCTGATCGCCGAACGCCGGCGCGCCGTAGCCCTCCGGGCCAGCCTGGAATCGGCCGCCCGGGCGCAGGCCGAGGCGGAGCACGCCAACGCCGCAAAATCCCGTTTCCTGGCGGCGGCCAGCCACGACCTGCGCCAGCCCCTGCAATCGCTCGACGTCTATCTTCACCTGCTGGGGGTGCACGCAACGTCCGACACGGCCCGCCCCCTGATCGCCGGTGCAACCGACGCCTTCGAGACGGCCCGCAGCCAACTCAACGCCATCATGGACATCGCCGAGCTTGAGGCCGGGATGGTGCGGCCGCAGGCCGTTCCCATGCGCCTGGACACCCTGCTGCACCACCTGGCGGACAACATCCGGCCCGAGGTGGAGAACAAAGGACTGGCCCTGCGGGTGCGGACGGTCCCGGTCGAGATCGTCGGCGATCCCGGCATGACCGGCCGCATGATCACCGCCCTGTTGCACAACGCGCTGAAGTACACCGGGTCCGGTGCCATCCTGCTGGCGTGCCGGCCGGTGCGCTCCGGGGTGGCCGTGAAGGTCCAGGACACCGGTCCCGGCATTCCGCCCGACCGGCGCCGCCTGATCTTCGAGGACTTCTACCAGGTCGGCAATCCGGAGCGCGACCGCACCAAGGGGCTGGGGCTCGGCCTGGCTACGGTCGCCCGTCTGGCCCGCCTGCTGGGCTGCCGCGTCCACGTGCTCTCCCGCCCCGGACGCGGGGCGGTGTTCACCGTGACCCTGCCGTTGGCCCGGACGTCCGTCAGCGGCGACGGCGACGGTCCCTGACCCGCACCGGGATGGGGCGCAGGCGCCGTTCGCCGAATGCCTCCGGCGGCAGCCAGCGATCGACCGCCAGGGCGGCCAGAACCGCCGCCGGCCCGAGAAGGGCGCTGACGGCGAGATCCCGCCACCGCGGCCCTTCGTCTCCCGCGCGGATGAGCCCCCCGGCAACACCACAGGCGCACCAGGCGCCGGCCATCAGCAACTCCTGCATCGGACGTCTCTCCGCTCGGGTTCGAACAGTTCGCCACAACTAGGATGTAGGAGTCCGGCCGGGCACGGCAAGCGGCTTCTTACGATCCGGCCTTGTCGGCCGGCACGACGAAGCTGTCCATCACCCGCTTGGTGCCGGCATGGTCGAAGGCGACCTCCAGCTTGTCCTGGTCGACGCCGGTCACCGTGCCGTAGCCGAACTTCTGGTGGAAGACGCGGGCACCCCGCCCGAACGGCGCATCGGGGCGGGTGCGCGGCTCCACGTGGAAGGCGGTGCCGTCGATGGTGACGCCCCGCGGTGCCGGCGCCCGGTGGGCGCCGCCGCGAAAGAGCGGCGACGGCCCCTCGCGGAATCCGCCGTGACCGCCCGCACCGGAGAACAAGCCGCCGCCGGCGTCGGTCTCCACATGCTCCGCCGGCAGTTCCTCGACGAAGCGCGACGGGATGGCGCTGACCCAGTTGCCGTAGAGCCGCCGGTTGGCAGCGTGGCTGATGTAGGCCCGCTTGCGCGCCCGCGTCAGGCCGACGTAGGCAAGCCGGCGCTCCTCCTCCAGGCCGGCGATGCCATTCTCGTCCAGCGCGCGCTGGTTGGGGAACACACCCTCCTCCCAGCCCGGCAGGAAGACGATGTCGAACTCCAGCCCCTTGGCACCGTGGAGCGTCATCAGCGTGACCTGCTCGGTCCCCGCCGCTTCGGCGTTCTCCATGACCAGGCTGACATGCTCCAGGAAGCCACCCAGGTTCTCGAACTCCGCCATGGCGGTGATGAGTTCCTTCAGGTTCTCCAGACGCCCCGGCGCTTCGGGTGACTTGTCCTCCTGCCACATGCGGGTGTAGCCGGATTCGTCCAGCACCAGGCGCGCCAGGTCGGTGTGGGGCATGGTCGCTGCCAGGGTGCGCCAGCGAAAGAAGTCCTGCAGAAGGCCACGGATCGTGTTGCGCACCTTGGGCTTCAACTCGTCCGTCTCGGTCAGGCCCCACCCCGCCTCCACCAGCGACACCCCGCGGGCGCGGCCGGCCAGGAACAGGGTCTGCATGGCTGCCGGGCCGATTCCCCGCTTCGGCACGTTGACGATGCGCTCGAACGCCAGGTCATCGTCGGGCGAGAAGACGACCCGCAGGTAGGCCATCGCGTCGCGGATTTCCTGCCGCTCGTAGAAGCGGGGACCACCGATCACCCTATAGGGCAGGCCCAGGGTGATGAACCGCTCCTCGAACTCGCGGGTCTGGAAGCCGGCGCGCACCAGAACGGCCATGTGGCCCGGCGATACGCCGAGGCGTTGCAGGGATTCGATCTCGTCGCCGACCTGGCGCGCCTCCTCCTCGCCGTCCCACACGGCCCTGACCCGCACCCGGTCGCCGCTGTCGGCGTCGGTCCACAGGGTCTTACCCAGCCGCCCCTGATTGTGGGCGATGACCGCGGACGCGGCGGCCAGGATGTGGCCGGTGGAGCGGTAGTTCTGCTCCAGCTTGATGATGCGGGCGCCGGGAAAATCGGCCTCGAACCGCAGGATGTTGCCGATCTCCGCGCCCCGCCAGGCGTAGATGGACTGGTCCTCGTCGCCGACGCAGCAGATGTTGCGATGGCCCTGCGACAGGATGCGCAGCCACAGATACTGGGCCACGTTCGTATCCTGGTATTCGTCAACCAGAATGTAGCGGAATTTGCGGTGGTATTCCGCCAGCACGTCGGGATGGCTCTGGAAGATGACCAGCGTGTGCAGCAGCAGATCGCCGAAGTCGCAGGCGTTCAGGGTGCGCAGCCGCTCCTGGTAGGCGCGGTAGAGCGCCACCGTACGCCCGCCGGCGATTTCGCCGCCGTCCGACTCGGCCAGCCGGTCCGGGGTGAGGCCGCGGTCCTTCCACCGTTCGAAAACACCCAGCACCTGTCGGGCCGGCCATTTGCGCGAGTCGACGCCGCCCGCTTCCAGCAACTGCTTGACCAGGCGGATCTGGTCATCGGTGTCGAGAATGGTGAAGTTCGACTTCAGCCCCACCAACTCGGCATGGCGGCGCAGGATGCGCGCGGCCAGCGCGTGGAAGGTGCCGAGCCACCAGCCTTCCGGCTCCACGCCGACCAGAGCGGCCACCCGTTCGCGCATCTCGCGCGCCGCCTTGTTGGTGAAGGTGACGGCCAGGATCTGGAAGGAGGCGGCACGGCGCGTCATCAGCAGATGCGCCAGCCGGGTGGTCAGCACGCGCGTCTTGCCGGTTCCGGCACCCGCCAGCACCAGCACGGGGCCGTCCAGTGCCTCCACCGCTTCCCGCTGCGACGGGTTCAGCCCGTCGAGGTAAGCATATCGGAGGGCCGGCGCCGACGGCGGCGGTGCGGCGTGATTCAGCGGATCGTCATCGAAATGCGGATCGGACATGGGTGCGATATAGCGCACCCATGTCCGCCTGTCGAAGGACTAGCGCGGCGCGGACCTTACTGGTTGCCGCCCTGCCCCGTGGTACCGCCGGTCGGCGGGGTCGTGGCGGAGGGCGATTCCGACCGGCCGGCCCCGGAGTCCATCCCCGAGCCGCTGCCGCCGGCGGCGGTGGGCGGCGGGTTGACCACCATGTACACCGTGTCGCCGTCCTGCGTGCGCGCCTGCACCAGATAGGCGGCATCGATGACCTCGATGTCCTGGAATCCGGCCTGCTCCATGGTTTGGCGCAAGCGATCCTGAGTCATGGCGGTCGCCCCGGCACCGGTCGCCCCGGCACCGGTCGCCCCGGCACCGGTCGCCCCTGTGGCACCACCCGTTCCGGTCGCCGCCGCGCTGTCCATGTCATCGTCGGCCGGATCGGTGGCGCCGGTGGTCAGATCGGACCCGTTGTCACCGGTGGCACCGGCAGCCGGGTCGCCGGTCATCCCGGACGACGCACCGGCATCGGGGGTGAAGACGGGGTCGGATGACGGCATCGTGTCGGTCTGAGCCAGCGCCGGCCCGGCCAGAAGCAGGGCAAGCGTGGCAAGGGAGACGGACGTGCGGCGCATGGGGTTCCTCCATCATGATGTCCTGCCGCATGGGCCGGCCGATCCGGCGCGCCATCCGTGGCGCCGGCAGGGAATCAATCCAACAGCCGGGCCGCCGCGGATTCCCGGCACCATCCGCCTTACCCCCTCCTCCACACCACTCCCCGGCGCATGGTGAAACAACGCTCCGCCCGGAGTAGAATGTCGCATCAAAATCGCCACGGATTCAGTGTCGTGCGACGCAACAGGCACCTGATGTTTATTCCCTTTCACCTACTGCATTACCATCCTACAGGGACTCTCGTTCATCCCGGCGTAGGGCATATGCCCATTTCCGAGCCGGACACGCCTTTCGAGAAATTTTCTGTCGCTCAATTCCGGGTTATTGTCTGTCTCGAAACGGTGCTTCCCGGTCCGAAAGTGATTTGCGGCAGGTCCGCATTCGTACCGGAACCACCCCGATGCGCCCCTGGCCGGCGCGTTGTCGAGCAAAGCAAGCAGAGGCGGGCAGACGACGATGGATTCCGTGAACGTTTTCCTGATCGACGCGAACAAGCTCTTCCGCGAAGGCATGAAGCGCCTGTTCGACGGTTCGACCTTCAAGGTGGTCGGCGAAGCCGGAAGCCTGCGCGAAGGGATGTCCCTGACCGATGCGGCGGACCCCCGGCCCGACCTGATCCTGCTCGACCTTGCCAACGGCGGTGAGGACGAGGTGGACGCCATGCGCAGCTTGCGCGCCCGGCGGCCGGATATCCGGGTGGTTATCCTGACCAGCGACCTGTGCACGCGCCGCCTGTCCGGCGCGCTGGGCGCCGGCGCCGACGGCTATCTCATGAAGGACATCGCCTGCGAGGCGCTGATGCAGTCGCTGCGTCTGGTGATGATGGGTGAGAAGGTGTTCCCGACGCACCTGGCGCAACTTTTGGTCAGCGGCCGCGCCGATGATGCCGGCCCGGAAATGCCGGCCCGCCGCAAGGGCCTGTCCCAGCGGGAGGTGCAGATCCTGCGCTGCCTGCTGAACGGCAACTCCAACAAGATGATCGCGAACCACCTGAACATCACCGAAGCGACCGTCAAGGTCCATCTCAAGAGCCTGTTGCGCAAGATCAACGCCTCCAACCGTACCCAGGCGGCGATCTGGGCCATGAACAATGGCATCGGCGAACAGCCCGCAGCCGCCACTGCCGCAAACGCCACGCTGGCCTGAGCCCCGGATGCGGCCGTCCCCTCGTGTCGGGGGCGGCCTCCCGGTGTGGCCGATCGGCGCGGTCCGGCGAACGGTCTATGTGGGCCGGTGTAGCACCAAAAGCCCCCTTTACCGTTTCGCGATACACGCATTAAGTGGACATCCCGGTTCGGATGACCATTGCGAAGTCCCGACGCTGATCCCCGTCGGTGTAGCGTCACCCCGAATGATCAGTACGGCCCGGAACACCCCTTAAGGGCATCCCATATGAACGTATTGATTGCCGATGACCATCTGCTGTTCAGGGACGGGCTGCGACGTCTCCTGGCGCAGTTCAAGGAGAACATGACCTTCCACGAAGCCGGCACCTTTGACGAGGTGCGGGCGCTGTGCGACGGCGGGATCGCGTTCGACCTTGTCCTGCTCGACCTCGGCATGCCCGGCTGGACGGGGTTCTCGGAACTGGGTGCTATCCACGAACGGTTGCCCAAGGCCCTGCTGGTCGTGGTGTCCGGCTCGGAGCGGCGCAGCGATCTGCTGGCGGCGCTGGAGAGCGGCGCTGCCGGCTACATCCCCAAATCCTCCAGCGCCAAGGTCCTGCTGGGGGCTCTGGAGTTGGTGCTGAACGGCGGCATCTACGTCCCGGCGCAGGCGATCCGCGGCGACCTGCTCCTCAACGCCGACACCGGTCCGGCCGAGGACCCGCTGACCGGAGGCGGCTCCGCAGCCGGCGACCAGCTCACCCCCCGTCAGCGCGAGGTGCTGACGCGCCTGCGGGAAGGCAAGTCGAACAAGCAGATCGCCCACGAGCTGGGCCTCACCGAAGGCACCGTGAAGGTGCACGTCACCGCCATCCTGCGCCTGCTCGGCGTGCGCAACCGCACCCAGGCCGCGCTCACGGCCCAGGGACGATAACCCGCCTCTTGACCGGCTCCGGCGTCCTCCTACATCTCCCGCCGTTTCAGTGTCCTGCATGTTGCTCCCATGAGGATGTGTTCGATGCTGCTCCGCCCCGGTCCACGGCCGTACCGTTAGGCGGTCGCCGTTCCCGCGTTCCACCCCCATGGTCCCGGCCTTCATATTGAAGGTATCGGGCCAATGGCGATTCCATTTTATTGATAAATGGCACAAGAAATTCTTTGCAGGAACCGAGTTGACAGGCTTTTTTCTCTGATATAACTCTCCGCCCTGAGGGCGTGGCCCAGTCGGGAGCGTCCGGAGATCGCGACATTCGCTTAGGACAAGGAGTGTCATTGCATGAAGTTCAAACCGCTGCACGACCGCGTTCTGGTCCGCCGTCTGGAGTCCGACACCAGGACCAAGGGCGGGATCATCATCCCCGACACCGCCAAGGAAAAGCCGCAGGAGGGCGAGGTGATCGCCGTCGGCGCGGGGGCGCGCGATGAAAGCGGCAAGCTGGTTCCCCTGGATGTCAAGGCGGGTGACCGCATCCTCTTCGGCAAATGGTCGGGCACCGAGGTGAAGATCGACGGTGAGGATTTCCTGATCATGAAGGAGAGTGACATCCTCGGCATCATCGAGGGCGTTGCCGAACCCTCCAGGAAGGCCGCGTAAGGGAGGAACCGAGCCATGGCTGCCAAGGACGTCAAGTTCTCCACCGCCGCCCGCGAGAAGATGCTGCGCGGCGTCGATATCCTGGCCGATGCGGTGCAGGTCACGCTGGGACCCAAGGGCCGCAACGTCGTCATCGAGAAGTCGTTCGGCGCGCCGCGCATCACCAAGGACGGCGTCACCGTCGCCAAGGAGATCGAGCTGGCCGACAAGTTCGAGAACATGGGCGCCCAGATGGTGCGCGAGGTTGCGTCGAAGACCGCCGACGCGGCCGGTGACGGCACCACCACGGCCACCGTTCTCGCCCGGGCCATCGTCCGCGAAGGGGCCAAGGCGGTGGCCGCCGGCCTGAACCCCATGGACCTCAAGCGCGGCATCGACATGGCCGTGGAGGCCGTCGTCGCCGATCTCAGGAGCAAGGCGAAGAAGGTCACCACGAACGAGGAGATCGCCCAGGTCGGCACCGTTTCCGCCAACGGCGAGACCGAGATCGGCCGTATGATCGCCCGCGCCATGGAGAAGGTCGGCAACGAGGGCGTCATCACGGTCGAGGAGGCCAAGTCGCTCGACACCGAACTGGAGGTGGTCGAGGGCATGCAGTTCGACCGCGGCTACACTTCCCCCTATTTCGTCACCAACGCGGACAAGATGCAGGTGGAGCTGGAGGATCCCTACATCCTCATCCACGACAAGAAGCTGTCCGGCATCACCGCCATCGTTCCGGTGCTGGAGAAGGTGGTGCAGTCCGGCAAGCCCCTGCTGATCGTCGCCGAGGATGTGGAGGGCGAGGCGCTGGCCACCCTGGTGGTGAACAAGCTGCGGGGCGGCCTGAAGATCGCGGCGGTGAAGGCGCCGGGCTTCGGCGATCGCCGCAAGGCGATGCTGGAGGACATCGCCGTCCTCACCGGCGGTCAGGTGGTGTCGGAGGAACTGGGCATCAAGCTGGAGAACGTCACCATCGACATGCTGGGCCGCGCCGGCAAGGTGGTCATCACCAAGGACGACACCACCGTCGTCAACGGTGTCGGCGACAAGGCCGCGATCCAGGCCCGTTGCCAACAGATCCGCCAGCAGATTGAGGAAACCACCTCGGACTACGATCGGGAAAAGCTGCAGGAACGTCTGGCCAAGCTGGCCGGCGGCGTCGCGGTGATCCGCGTCGGCGGCGCTACCGAGGTGGAGGTGAAGGAACGCAAGGACCGCGTCGATGATGCTCTGCACGCCACCCGTGCGGCGGTCGAAGAGGGTATCCTGCCCGGCGGCGGCGTGGCGCTCGCCCGCGCAGTGAAGGCGCTGGAAACGCTGTCGCCCACCAATGACGACCAGCGGGTGGGCGTCGATATCGTTCGGCGCGCCCTGACCGCCCCGGTGCGTCAGATCGCTGTCAACGCGGGCGTCGATGGATCCATCGTCATCGGCAAGATCAACGAGAACGCCGATCCGAACTGGGGTTACGACGCTCAGAAGGGTGCGTACGGTGATCTCGTGAAGGCCGGCATCATCGACCCGGCGAAGGTCGTGCGCACCGCCCTGCAGGACGCCGCCTCCGTTGCCGGTCTGCTGATCACCACCGAAGCCATGGTGGCCCAGATTCCGGAGAAGAAGCCGGCGACGCCGGCGCCGGGCGCCGACATGGACTTCTGAGCGACGGCACCGAGCGATTGCAAGAGGGGCCGCACCTTCGGGTGTGGCCCCTTCTGTTATGTCCTTCCCCCGGCCACTGTGCAAACGGGTGAGGCTTACCGATTCTTGTCACCGCACCCGTCAATCTTCGCCCTTCCGTTGCCCCCATGGAACCGCGCAAACTTCTGCGGCTTTTTATGGTTAACAAATCCCTGCCCCAGATGTTGACGACCTCGGGGACCATCGGAGGGAGGCGACATGGCAGCGGAACGCAAGGCTCTGACGCAGACCGGCGTGTTCGGTCCGATGCGGCCGGACGAAGTGGATGCGGCCTTTTCCGAACGCCTGGACGACGCGATCGCGCGGGACGAACTGTACCTGGCCTGGCAGCCGCAGGTGGACACGACCGATGGCCGGCTCACCGGGTTCGAGGCGCTGGTGCGGTGGCGGTTGTCCGACGGCACCGTCGTCCCGCCGGACGTGTTCGTTCCCATGGCTGAGTCGAGCGGCGCCATTCACCGGCTGGGGGAGTGGGTGCTGCGCCGGGCCTGTGTGACCAGCGCCGCGTGGCTCCGCGACGGGGTGACCGACGTGCCCGTGTCGGTCAACCTCTCGGCCCGGCAACTGGAGGCGCCGGACCTGGCGCGGACCGTTCTGGGCGTGCTGGCGGACACCCGCGTGCCGGCGGAGTCCCTCAAGCTGGAACTTACCGAAACGGCCCTGTTCGAGCACGGCGACGCGGCCCGACAATCGCTTCTGGAACTGCGCGGGGCGGGTGTGCGCCTGGTGCTGGACGATTTCGGCACCGGCTATTCGTCGCTGACGCTGCTGCGCCGGGTACCGGTGGATTCCCTGAAGATCGACAAGCACTTCATCCAGGCGATGGTGGAGGACCGCGATGCGGCCGCCATCGTTCATGCAGTGATCGCGCTCGCCCACGCCCTGGGGCTGCATGTGGTGGCGGAGGGGGTGGAGACGATGGAGCAGCTTCTGTTCCTGCGCGCCTACCGGTGCGACCGGGTGCAGGGTTATCTGTTCGCACGCCCCCTGCCCGCCGACGAGGTTCCCGGCTTCATCGCCCGGCACGCCGATCGGCCGACAGGCGGATGACCCGCGCCGTCTCGCCCCAGGGCACCAGGGCCGCCGCTTCGTCCACCGTGGCCCAGCATGCCTCCAGCGCATCATCGGCGCAGACGGCGTCCGCGTCGTCGGCACAGTCCGCCGCCACCTCGATCAGGGTGTAGTGGAACTGCACCGCCCCCGCGTCGTCGCGGGTGAGGGAATCGACGACGGTGACCACCTCGTAGGGGATCACCGTCAGGCCCGTCTCCTCCCGCATCTCGCGCACGGCCGTCTGATAAACGGTCTCGCCCACATGCTGTGCCCCGCCCGGCAGGCTCCAGGTCCCCATGCGCGGCGGCTTGGCGCGGCGGATCAGCAGCACCCGGTCGCCGCGCCAGGCGATGATGCCGACACCCACCCAGGGGCGGTCGGGGTATTCACGGTCGGAACGGACGGTATGGGTGTCGGTCATGGGGAGGCAGGCTAGCGCGCCGCTTGACAGGATGCCACACCCCTTCGAGACTGCATTCCACATGGCGGCAGCGCGGCCGCCCCGGCGGCGGCATCCCATGAAACTGAACGAGATCCGAACCTTCGTGGCGGTCGCCGAGGCGCGCTCGGTGCAGGAGGCGGCCGGGCGCCTGCGCCTGACCCAATCGGCCGTGTCCCGCCTGATCCAGCGCATGGAGGCGGAGGTCGGGGTCGCCCTGTTCGACCGGCAGAGCAAGCGGCTGACGCTGACCCGCGACGGCGAACTGGCGCTGGCCCACGGGCGCCGCGTCCTGAAAGAGGTGGAATCCTTCACCGATGCCTTTGCGCCGGTCGGAGAACCGGAGGGGCTGCTGCGGCTCGGCGTCTCCCATGTGCTGGCCCGCCTGCTGGCGGGCGGTCCGCTGGACCGCATCCGCGCCGTCTATCCCCGCATGACGGTGCGCCTGCAATCGGACTGGAGCGCCGGCCTGCTGGCGGCGACCGCGGCCGGCGCGCTGGAGGGGGCCCTGGTCCTGCTGCCGGCGCGGGAGGATCCGCCGCCGGGCCTCGACGGCCGCCGCCTGGTGCTGGAAGAGGTGCACATCGTCGGCACCCCCGACCTGCTGGCCCGGCACGGCCGCTCGCTGGAGACCATGAACGCCGCGGGATGGGTGCTGCAGCCCGAAGGCTGCGGCTACCGCACGGCGCTGGAGCGGGCCCTCGGCGGCGATCGGGCGCCGCTGAACGTGCTGGTGGAAGCGTTCGACCAGGAGCTTCTGCTGTCCCTGGCGGCGCGGGGCATCGGCTTCGGCGCGGCGCCGCTGCGCCTGCTGGCGGATCCGCAGGTCAGCGGACGGCTGGTGCCCGTGCAGGTGCCGGGGTTCCGCCTGACCGTCGCCGTCTGGCTTGTGCGCGCCCGCCACGGCGGGCGTCTCAGCCGCGTCTTCGACACCCTGGACGACAGCCTGACCGAAGACCTGATGCCGATGCATTCCGCAGCGGAATGATTCGATTGAAACTTATGAATTTGGCGCGCCTTCCGCCGCTGCCTATGCTGGCAGGCGAAAAAGAGCGGCCGCCGCAGATATCGGACGGCCGAACGGAGGGATCATGAGCACCACCACGTCCGCCTCAGGCGCATCGCAGCCGCAGGCCACCCGCGCGCTCGGCGCCATCGTCGTTTGCGGCTGTCTGATCTCGCTGATCGGCTTCGGCGTGCGATCGAGCTACGGCCTGTTCAATGCCCCTTTGTCGGAGGCCAACGGCTGGGGCCGCGATGTCTTCGCGCTGGCGCTGGCGTTCCAGAACATCCTGTGGGGTCTGGGCCAGCCCTTCGCCGGGGCGTTGGCCGACCGCTACGGCCCCGCCCGCGTGCTGGCGGGCGGCGGGCTGCTCTACGGGCTCGGCGTCGCGCTGACCGCCTATTCCGATGCCCCCGTGCTGCTGCACCTGACGGCGGGCGTGCTGGTCGGGTTGGGGTTGGCCGGTGCCTCCTTCACCATCGTCATCGCCGGGTTCGGCCGCCACCTGCCGCCGGAGCGGCGCTCCTGGGCGGCCGGCATCGCCACCGCTGCCGGGTCGCTGGGACAGTTCCTGTTCGCGCCCATGGGCCAGGCGTTCATCGCCGCCTACGGCTGGCAGACGGCGCTGGTGCTGCTCGGCGCCTTCTTCCTCCTGGTGCCGTTTCTGGCCATCCCGTTGCGGGGTGGCGGGGGGCATGCCGCCGGCGGCGGCGCGCACGCCGATCTGTCCATGCGCCAGGCGCTGGGGCAGGCGTTCGGCCACCGCAGCTATCAGCTCCTGGTCGCGGGTTTCTTCGTTTGCGGCTTCCATCTCGCGTTCATCACCGTCCATCTGCCGCCCTACCTGACCGATGTCGGCATCTCGCCGACGCTTGCGGCCTGGGCGCTGGCCGTCATCGGGCTGGCGAATGTGGTGGGTTCCTACAGTTCGGGCATCCTGGGCGGCCGGATGAGCAAGCGCACCATGCTGTGCTTCATCTACTTCGCCCGGGCGGTGGCCATCGCCCTGTTCATCCTCCTGCCGGTAACGCCCGCCTCGGTGCTGGCCTTCGCCGCCGCCATGGGCCTGCTGTGGTTGTCCACGGTGCCGCCGACCTCCGGCCTGGTGGCGCTGATGTTCGGCACCCGGCATCTGGGGATGCTGTTCGGCATGGTGTTCCTCAGCCACCAGGTCGGCGCTTTCCTCGGGGTGTGGCTCGGCGGTATTCTTTACGAGGCCGTCGGCAACTATGACCTGGTGTGGTGGATGAGCGTGGCGCTGGGCATCTTCTCCGCGATCGTGCACTGGCCCATCGCGGAGCGCGAGGCGCCGCACCGTCTGTCACCGGCGGCGGCCTGATCATGGACCGGCCGGCCCCCGCCGTCCCGCGCCCCGCCGGCCACGGCATGGCCCTGGCGCTGGGGGCCGGCGTGCTGGCGGTGTGGCTGGGGGCCATGGCGTTCGTCCTGCGGGAGGCCGCGTTGCCGCCGGAAACCGACGGCACGGTGCTGGTGGTCTTCCCGCCGGGCACGCCCGACGGGCGCGCCTTCGCCGCGGTGGTGGAGGCGGGCGGACGGCCGTTGCGGCAGACGGACGTCGGCTTCGCCTGGGTGGCACGGTCCGACGAACCGGGCTTCGTCGGCCGTCTGGAAGCGGCGGGTGCCCTCGGTGCCTTCGGTGAGCTTCCCATCGGGCCGCAGCTCGGCGGCTGCATGGCGGTGAACGCCGACACGGGCGGCCCTCAGACCTACCGCCTGCAGCCCTGATACGGCCGGTCCGCCGTCAGCCCCCGCTGCCCGGCCGGCGGAAGGCGGCCCGCGCGCGCTCCGCCTCCTCCCGGACCACACAGTCCGCGGCGTGGTCGTTGACCAGCCCCATCGCCTGCATGAAGGCATAGACGGTGGTCGGCCCGACGAAGGCCCAGCCGCGCTTCTTGAGGTCCTTCGACATCGCCGTCGATTCCGGGGAGACGGATACCACCGGCGCCCCCGCCGGCCGGGGTGTATCCGGTTCGTGCCGCCAGACATAGGCGGCCAGGGACCCTTCCCGCTCGACCAGCGCACGCGCCTGACGGGCGTTGTTGATCACCGCCTCGATCTTCCCGCGGTGGCGGACGATGCCGGCATCGGCCAGAAGGCGCTCCACGTCCTGCTCGGTGAAAGCGGCGACCCGCTCGATCTCGAAGCCGGCGAAGGCGGCCCGGAAGTTCTCCCGCTTGGCCAGGATGGTGCGCCAGCTCAGACCGGACTGGAAGCCTTCCAGGCACAGCTTCTCGAACAGGCGGCGGTCGTCGCCGACGGGAAACCCCCATTCCGTATCATGGTAGGCGAGATAGTCCGGAGTGGCCGCACACCACCGGCAGCGCAATCGTCCGTCGGGGCCGGGTATCGTTTCGCTCATGGTACGATTTTCCTCTGCCCTTACGGCTGTTCGCGCGAGCGGACAAAGACGAGCATGCGGATCTCGTCATCCGGAACGAAATCGGTCTTCGTCGATTCGAACGTGGTCGGCCCGGTCTTCGTCAGGCCATCCCAGCACAGGGACAGGATGTTCTCCGGTGCGCCCTTGTCGAGCGTCAGATGGAAGCGGCCGATCGGTCCGTGCCAGTTCCGCGCCGTCGTCAGGATGTATTCGATCTCCGCCGCGTAGAACGGCATGGAGTCCGCGGGGCTGCGGCGTTCGACCGCCGCCAGCGCTTTGCGCGTCCGCTCGTCGAGGCAATAGCGGTCGCCGGCCTCCGCCACGTCCCCGATATAGCGGCCGACCACCGTCCGGCCGTCGATGTCGGTCGCCTTGCCGATGATGGCCAGACCGACGAAGGGCTTGTAGATGTGGCGGACGGTGACGTCGACGCCGGGCGGAAAGGTCTGCTGCCAGTGATAGCGGCTGCGCAGCGTCCACTGGGGCGTGTTCTCGTCCTCCCCCTCGGCGATCAGCCCCTTCTGCCGCAGCGCCGCCAGTGCTCCCGCCGGCAGATCGCGGGCCTGTTCGTCGTAGCCGCCCGGCCGCCACGGCACAAGGCCGAGAGCGCCTGCCGCTTCCAGGTCCCGCGTGACCTCCTCGCCGCGGAAGAACGCCCGGCGCTCCAGCCGCGGTGCCACCGGGCGGTCGTCGATCCAAAGGCGGAAGTTCAGGAAGTCGTCGGCGTCGACGGGAAAGGCCCAGTTCGGCGCGGTCAGGCCCTGCGACAGGTCGAGGTCGGGCAGCGGAAACACCACCATCGTGTCGACCGGCCGCTCCCCGACGTTGCGGAACACGTAGGAGATCCGGATCTCGTCCAACCCGATCCGCAGGTCTTCCGACACCATCCGGATGCTGTCCGACGTGGTCAGCTCGATCCCCGACGTCCCCTGAAAGCCGCTGCTGTCGTTGGCCATCGCCGGACCGGACAACGCCAGCACCGCCACGGCCGCCGCCGCAAACAGGGAGCGACGGTGGACAACGGAAGGGATCATCGGGAACTCCATGCGACGGGGACCTGCTACGGAGCCGAGCGGCGTACGGTCGGGGGATGGTAGCCGGGATAACCGGCGATGACTCATGCCAAATGACGTCCTATTGCGCGCGGATTATGGCCGCATTCACGGGACGGCAGGAGAACGGTCGTATCGGTCCTCCGGGTCGAATCCGCGTCCCTGTCGAGGGCCGAGCGGCAAGTTCCAGGCGACCGAATTGAGGAGATTGGTCATGGCAGCCGCGAAGGGCGGGAAGCTGACAGGCCGGAAGGTGCGGGATTCGTCCCGACTCGAGGCACACCGGCAATCGCCGGCGGTGGCTGCCAGCACCCGGGAATCCGCGGATCAGGCGTTCATCGACGCGGAATCCAATCGAGACAAAGAATGAAGCGGAGTGAAACCGTACTCGCCTTCAATATCCATACGGATTTGGGTCTGTACGTCGAGTGCTGGACGCAGTTGAGCCTATTTCGCCTGCAATCCACTGCCTTTAAGGGCTGAAGGTGGCGGAGCGGGGGGGATTCGAACCCCCGGTACGGTTTAACCCGTACGACAGTTTAGCAAACTGCTGGTTTAAGCCACTCACCCACCGCTCCACCGGCGGACGCCTTGCGGCGTCGTGGCTGGGGAGGGTTCTAGCGGGCGCGATGCACCCTTGTCAACGCCTACAACGGCAATCCGTCGGGATCGGATAACCGATACATGCGATAAATATGCGTAAAATTTTATGGACATTTGATCTGGAAGCGGTACCATGGCCGTCATGAACAAGGAACGCCGTGCCAACGGGCGCTCCACCGATTTAGGGGGCATGCCATGACCATGTCGAAGCGCTGCGTCGAAACGCTGATCGACCTCGTCGAAAACAAGCTGAGCTGCCTGGAGATCACCGACCGCGAGGACCAGCGGGAGAAGGAGCTGCTGGAGCGCTGCATCCAGGAACTGCGTGCCGAAGCCGAGGGGAAGGACGGCTGCCTCGCCGCCTTCACCGCTCCGAAGCGGCGCGGCCGGCGGCCCAAGCACCTCCAGTTCCACGAACTGCACGCGGCCTGACCGGCGGCCCATACGGACGTCGACGCCTTCAGGGCACCACCGCCTCTTCGGCGGTGGCGGACGCCTGTGGGGCCGTGCACGGCAGGATCAGGGTGAACCGGGTCCCCTCCCCCGGCGCCGAGTCCACCGTGACGCGGCCGCCCAGCAGGTCCGTCACCATGTTGCGCACGATGTGCAGGCCGAGTCCGCTGCCGCCGTCGCCGCGCCGGGTGGTGTAGAAGGGTTCGAAGATCCGCTCCAGATCGGCCGGAGCGATCCCGACCCCGTCGTCGGCGAATTCCAGCCCGACGAACCCGTCCTCCAGCCGTTGCACGGTGATGCGGACGTGGCCGGCGGCGCCGTCCGGGAAGGCGTGGATCACGGCGTTGATCGTCAGGTTGGACAGCACCTGCGCCAGAGGGCCCGGATGGCTGTCCATGGTGATTCCCTCGGGGCAGGACACGTCAACGGTGACCGCCGTGCGCTTCAGGCGGGGACGCAGGCTGAACAGCACCTCGCCGATGTGCGTGCGCAGATCGAAACGCCGCCGTTCCCCCGAACTCTGGTCCACCGCCACCTGCTTGAAGCTGTTCACCAGTTCGGCGGCCCGGGCAATGTTGACCACCAGCAGGCGCGTGCCCTCCTCCACCGCGTCGAGGTACTGCGCCAGGTCGGAGCGCCGGATGGCGCCGGCGGCGAATCGCTCGCGCAGGCCGCGCGTCTGGTCGGCCAGGTGGGTGGCGGCGGTCAGGCCGATGCCGACGGGCGTGTTGATCTCGTGGGCCACCCCGGCCACGAGTTCGCCGAGCGACGCCATGGCCTCGGCCCGGATCAGACCGTCCTGCGCCACACGCAGGTCGGCCAGGGCCCGCTCCGCGGCCACCTTGGCGGCCCTCAGCTCCTCCTCCCCGGCCCTGCGGTCGGTGATGTCGTACAGCCAGGTGAGCAGCGCCGGCTCCCCATCGAACAGGATCTCGCCCCACGACGACAGAACCCAGACGAGCGATCCGTCGCCACGGCGGAACGCCACCTCCGCATCGCGGAACGGCCCTTCGCGCCGCAGGCGGTCCATCAGCCGGACGCGGTCCTCCGGATCGGCGTAAAGCGCCGGTGACGGCGTCTCCATCAGCTCGTCCCGCGTTCGCCCGAAGACCAGCGCGGAGCTGGCGTTGCAGTAGAGCCAACGGCCATCGTGCCGGGTGATGTTGCAGGCGATCGGCGAGGCCTCCAGGATGCGGTGGAGCCGGTCCTCGCTGGCCTTCAGCTTATCCTCCTGCCGGCGCCGCTCGGTGACGTCGGTCATGATGCCGACGTATCGGACGGCGCGACCGGCCTCGTCGCGCAGCACCCGGCCACGGGCGTCGATCCAGATCCACGTTCCGTCCTCGCAGCGCAGGCGATAACCATAGGCGTACTCCGCCCCCTCCCCGTCCAGGCACGCGGCGATCACCGCCAGCACGCGGTCGCGGTCATCGGGGTGCAGCCGCTCCTCCCAGAAGTCGGGACCCATGGGCGGCGGGGTGGCGTAGCCCAGCATGCGCGGGAAGGTGTCGGACCACCAGCACGTCCGGTTGACCACATCGGCATCCCACGCCGCGGCGTTGGTCGCCTCCAGCGCCATCTCCAGCCGCTCCGCCAGGTCGCGGCGAACCGCGTCGGCCTCTTTGCGGGGCGTCAGGTCGTGGAACCAGGTGATGTGGGCGGTCCGCCCGCCATAGGTCAGGACGGCCGAGGTCATGTCCCCGACATAGGTCTCACCGGTCCCTTTGCGGAGCAGCACCTCCTCCTCGACGATGGAGCCGTCGCGGTACAGCCGCTCGATGTACCGGTCGCGGTCACCGGGCCGGGCGTAGAGGGCGACCACGCCTCCCGATTCGAACTCCGCGTCGGTCTTCCGGAAGAAATCGCGGGCGCGCACGTTGCGGTAGAGATTGGCACCTTCGCGGGTGTTGATGATCACGCCCACCGGGGCGGTGTCCAGCACCCGGCCAAGGCGGGCGTCGAGGACGGTGCGAGCGGGCCATCGCCGCCCCGCGACGAAGCCGCCCGCCACGCCGACCAGCAGCGCGACACCAGCCGCGATCAGGGTGAGTGCACTCATGACGCCTCCCGCCGCACCCAATGGATACGAGCACGGCGGGAAATGCAACGCCCGGATCAACCTTCGGGAGGCTGCCCTGTCAGCCCTTCAGCTTGCGGGTCAGGATTTCGTTGACCAGCGCCGGATTGGCCTTGCCCTGTGTCGCCTTCATGGTCTGGCCGACGAAGAAGCCGAACAGCTTGTCCTTGCCGGAGCGGAACTCCTCCACCTTGTCGGCGTTGGCGGCCAGCACCGCGTCGATGGCCGATTCGATGGCGCCGGTGTCGGTGACCTGCCGCAGGCCCTTCTTCTCCACGATGTCGCCCGGCTTGGCACCGGTTGCGAACATCTCTTCGAAGACTTCCTTGGCGATGCGGCCGGAGATGGTGTTGTCGCCGATGAGGTCGAGCAGGGCGCCGAGATCGGCCGCCGACACCGGGCTGTCCTCGATCTCCCGGCCCGCCTTGTTGAGGGCACCGAACAGCTCGCCCGTCACCCAGTTGGCGGCCATCTTGGCGTCGCGCCCGTTCGCCACGGCTTCGAAATAATCGGCCTTGGCCTTCTCGTTCACCAGCACGTTGGCGTCATAGGCCGAGAGCTTGAAGTCGGCCATGAAGCGCGCCTTCTTCTCGTCCGGCAGCTCCGGCAGGGCGCGCCGGATCTCCTCGACCCAGGCGGGGTCCAGTTCCAGCGGCAGCAGGTCGGGATCCGGGAAGTAGCGGTAGTCGTGCGCCTCCTCCTTGGAGCGCATGGAGCGGGTGACGAGGCGGGTGGTGTCCCACAGCCGCGTCTCCTGGACGATGGTGCCGCCCTCCTCCAGAACCTCGATCTGGCGGCGCGCCTCGAAGTCGATGGCGGCCTGGACGAAGCGGATGGAGTTGACGTTCTTGATCTCGCAGCGGGTGCCCAGCTCGCCGCCCGGCCGGCGCACCGACACGTTGCAGTCGCAGCGCATGGAGCCTTCCTCCATGTTGCCGTCGCAGGTGCCGAGATAGCGCAGGATCGAACGCAGCTTGCGCAGATACGCCCCGGCCTCCTCGGCCGAACGCAGATCCGGCTCCGAAACGATCTCCATCAGCGCGACACCCGACCGGTTCAGGTCGATGAAGGTCTTGGTCGGGTGCTGGTCGTGGATGGACTTGCCGGCGTCCTGCTCCAGGTGCAGGCGGGTGATGCCCACGGTGCGGCTCGACCCGTCGGGCAGGTCGAGGACGAGCTGCCCCCGGCCGACGACCGGCTGCTGGAACTGGCTGATCTGATAGCCCTGCGGCAGGTCGGCGTAGAAGTAGTTCTTGCGGTCGAACACCGAGACCAGATTGATCTCGGCCTTCAGGCCCAGCCCGGTGCGCACCGCCTGCTCAACGCAGAAGGCATTGATCACCGGCAGCATGCCGGGGAACGCGGCGTCGACAAAGCTCACCTGGCTGTTCGGATCGGACCCGAAATCGGTGGCCGCACCGGAGAACAGTTTCGCCTTCGAAATGATCTGGGCGTGCACCTCCAGCCCGATCACCACTTCCCAATTGCCCGTCTCACCCTGGATGTAGGTCATCGCTCTGCTCTTCTTCTGCGGGCTCAGGCCATGAACGGCGGGGTGGCGGTGAACTGCGCCGCCTCTTCCAGGACGCCGCCGACGCGGAACAGCGTCTCCTCGTCGAACGGCCGGCCGATGAGCTGTAGGCCCAGCGGCAGCCCGTCGGCACCCAGACCCGCCGGCAGGCTCATGCCCGGCAGGCCGGCCAGATTGACCGGCACCGTGAACACGTCGTTCAGGTACATCTGGATCGGGTCGTCCATCTTCTCCCCGATCGCGAAGGCGCCCGACGGCGCCGTCGGCGTCAGGATCACGTCGCAGCGGGTGAACGCCGCGTCGAAGTCCTGCTTGATGCGGGTGCGCACCTTTTGCGCCTTCAGGTAATAGGCGTCGTAGTAACCGGCGGAGAGCACGTAGGTGCCGATGAGGATGCGCCGCCGCACCTCCTTGCCGAAGCCGGCGCCGCGGGTGTTCTCGTACATCTCCTTCAGATTGCCGCCCTCGACCCGCAGGCCGTAGCGCACGCCGTCGTAGCGCGCCAGGTTCGACGACGCCTCGGCGGGGGCCACGATATAGTAGGCCGGCAGCGCGTATTTGGTGTGCGGCAGGCTGATCTCCACCGGCTCGGCGCCGGCGGCCTTCAGCCACTCCACGCCGCGCTGCCACATCGCCTCGATCTCCGCGGGCATGCCGTCCACGCGGTACTCCCGGGGGATGCCGACGCGCAGGCCGCGCACGTCGCCCGTCAGCGCCGCCTCGAAGTCGGGCACGGGCATGTCGACGCTGGTGGAGTCCTTCGGATCGAATCCGGCCATGGAGCGCAGCATGATGGCGCTGTCGCGCACCGTGCGCGTCATCGGCCCTGCCTGGTCGAGCGAAGAGGCGAAGGCCACGATGCCCCAGCGCGAGCAGCGCCCGTAGGTCGGCTTGATGCCGACGATGCCGGCGAAGGCGGCGGGCTGGCGGATGGAGCCGCCGGTGTCCGTGCCGGTGGCGCCCAGCGCGCAGCGTGCCGCCACGGCCGCGGCCGACCCGCCCGACGACCCGCCGGGCACCAGGCGCCGTTCCCACGCCCCGGCGTCGCCGGGGCTCCACGGGTTCACCACGTCGCCGTAATAGGAGGTGATGTTGGCCGAACCCATGGCGAACTCGTCCAGGTTCACCTTGCCCAGCATCACCGCGCCGTCGCGCCACAGGTTGGTGGTGACGGAGGATTCGTACTGCGGGTGGAAGCCGTCCAGGATGTGGCTGGCCGCGGTGGTCAGCACGTCCCTGGTGCAGAACAGATCCTTCACCGCGATGGGCAGGCCGTCCATCGGACCGGCCTCGCCCCTGGCGCGCCGCGCGTCGGACGCCCGGGCCATCTCCAGCGCCTTGTCCGGCGTCTCGGTGATGAAGGCGTTCAGCGGCCGGGCCGCCTCGACGGCGCGGACGTGCGCCTCGGTCAGTTCGACCGCGGTGAACTCCCTGGCGGCCAGCCCCTTCAGGGCCTCGGCCATGGTCATGCGGGTCAGCGCGCTCATCACTCGACCACCTTCGGCACGGCGAAATAGCCTTCGGCCGTCTCCGGCCCGTTCTTCAGCACCGCCTCGGGGTAGCCGCCGTCGGTGACCTCGTCGGGGCGCCGGCGCAGCTTTTGCGCCGCGACGCTGGCCATCGGCGCCACGTCGGCGGTATCCACCTCGCCGAGCTGCTCCACGAAATCCAGGATCCGGCTGAGTTCACCGGCCAGGTGATCGAGTTCCTCGTCCGGCACCTTGATGCGGGCCAGATGCGCGATCCTGGCCACGGCGGCCTTGTCGAGCGACATCCCTACTCTCTTCCGCGACGACTGTGGAAAAACGGTTGGGAAGCTAGCACCCGCCGCCCGCCTCCGCAACCGGGCTTGCCGCGGGCGGGCCGGCGGCCTATGAGAGGGCCCATGATCCACGACCTCCGCGACCTTGCCTCCGCACTCCCCGCGGGCGGACGCCTGCTGGGCCTCGACGTCGGCACCAAGACCATCGGGCTTGCGGTGTCCGACCCCGGCCTCGTCGTCGCCTCCCCCATCGGTACCATCCGCCGCACCAAGCTGGCGCAGGACGCGCGCGAGCTGGCGCGGCCGGTCCGCGACTACGGCATCGCCGGGCTGGTGATCGGGATGCCCCTGAACATGGACGGGTCCGAAGGGCCGCGCGCCCAGTCGACGCGCCAATTCGCCGAGAATCTGCTGGCCCGCCCCGACCTGCTGGGATGGGACCCCCGCATCGCCTTCTGGGACGAGCGGCTGTCCACCGCGGCGGTGGAGCGGTTCATGATCGGCCAGGCGGACATGACGCGCAAACGCCGGGACGAGGTGGTGGACAAGATGGCTGCCGCCTACATCCTGCAAGGGGCGCTGGATTGGCTGTCGAACGAGCGTCGCCGTGCCCTGCGGGACGAGGCAGCGGACGACGAAGGGGATGACGCCCCCTCCCGCGGATGATCGCCGTCTTCGGGGCGCTGGCCCCGATCTTCCTGCTGATCCTGCTGGGCCACGGGCTGCGCCGGTACGAATGGGTGCCGCCGGCGTTCTGGCCGGGGGCGGACCGGCTGACCTACATGGTCCTGTTCCCCGCCCTGATCGTGGACGAGCTGGCGCGCGCCGACCTGGGCCGGGTCGATGTGGCCCCCATGGCGGCGGCGATGGCCGCCGGCATCCTCGGGGCGGGCGCCCTGATGGTGGGGGTGCGCCGGCCGCTGACCCTGGACGGTCCGGCCTTCGCGTCGGTCTTCCAGGGCTCCATGCGGATGAACACCTATGTCGGGCTGGCCGCCGCCGGGACGCTCTACGGCGCGGCCGGGCGGACGCTGCTGGCGGTGGGCATCGCCCTGATCATCCCTCTGGTCAACGTCCTGGCGGTGCTGGCCCACGCCCGCTGGGGGCGGGATTCCCGCGGCGTCGGTGCCGGCGCCATCGCCGCGGGGCTGGCCACCAACCCCATCATCCTGGCCGCGGCGGCGGGGGCCGCCCTGAACCTGTCGGGCGTCGGCGCGCCGCCGGTGGCCGGTGCCGTCATCGAGATCCTGGCCCGCGCCGCCCTGCCCGTCGGCCTGCTGGCGGTGGGCGCCGGCCTCGACCTTGCGGCGGCCCGCGCCGCCGGCCGCGGCGTGGCCGTGGCGACCGCCACCAAGCTGCTGCTGGTGCCGGCCATCACCGCGGCGGCGGGGCTGGCGCTGGGTGTCCACGGGCTGGCGCTGACCGTCGCGGTACTGTTCAACGCTCTGCCCTGTTCGGCCAGCGCCTACGCCCTGGCCCGCCAGATGGGCGGCGACCACGGGCTGATCGCTGCGGTGATCACGGTGCAGACGCTGCTGGCGGCCCTGACCCTGCCGCTGGTGCTCGCCCCCTTCGGGTAAAGAATCGCACGCGAATTGATAAGTCGATCATGCCCGGATTGTCCGGGTAACTCTGCACGATTCCGGTCGACACGGCTCCGGCCACCCACAATGTCAGTATGAAGCCTTGCCGCCGCCGCGCCGGGAACCGGCCGGCGGTGGGGTCGTTGACAGGGCAAACCATCCTTCAGCCGGTGGCGTCCGTCATGGTCCTTCCCCCTTCGCCGTCCCGCACGGCGCTGATCGCGCTGCTTCTGGCGACGCCGCTGGCCTTCGTCCTGCCGGTGAGCGCCGACCCGATCCTGGGCGGCAAGCCGCACACGGTGGAGGACCGCTACCGACCGGAGGTGTCGGAGTTCCGGGTGGAGACCCTGGCCTCCGGGCTGGAGGTCCCCTGGGACCTGGTCTTCCTGCCCGACGGGCGGGCGCTGGTGAGCGAGCGGGCCGGCCGCATCCGCCTGATGGAGCGCGATGGCACGGTGCGCGCCGCCCCCTTCGCCACGCTGGACGTCCACCCCGGCGGCGAAGGCGGCCTGATGGGGATCGCGTTGCACCCCGACTTTCCCGAACGCCCGTGGCTCTACGCCATGCACACGGCCCTATCGGGCGGGGAACCGGTGAACCGGGTGGTGCGGCTGGAGGCGGGGGCGGACTCCGCCACCCTCGACCGGGTGGTGCTGGACGGCATCCCCGCGTCCCGCACCCACAACGGCGGGCGCATCGCCTTCGGGCCGGATGGGATGCTGTACATCGGGACCGGCGACGCCACGCGGCCGCGGCTGGCGCAGGACCGTGCGTCCCTGGCCGGCAAGATCCTGCGCATCACCGCCGACGGCGGCATCCCCGCTGACAACCCGTTCCGCAATTCGCCGGTGTGGTCGTTGGGCCACCGCAACGTGCAGGGATTGGCCTGGCACCCGCGGACCGGCGACCTGTTCGCCACCGACCACGGGCCGAACGGCGAATTCGGGCTGAGCGCCCACGACGAGGTGAACGTGATCCGGGCCGGCGGCAACTACGGCTGGCCGTTGGCGGTGGGGGCCGCGGGGGTGGAGCCCTTCATCGATCCCCTCACCGTCTGGCCGGACACGCCGGTGCCGCCGGCCGCCATCGTCTTCCACGGCGAGGACGCCTACATCGCCACCCTGGAGTCCGAAGCGCTGATCCACCTGGATCTGGAGATGGACGGCGGCTACCGGGTGCGGGGCATCGACCGGCTGTTCGCCAACGGCCCGCGCAGTGGCGCCTACGGGCGGCTGCGCCTGGCCGTCCGCGGCCCGGACGGGGCGCTGTACATCGGCACCGGCAACCACGATGGCCGCGGCATTCCGTCCCGTGCGGACGACCGCATCCTGCGCCTCAGTCCGGTGGCGCAGGCGGAGCGGTCGTGAGCCGCCGTCACGGCGGCTCCGGCGCGCTTGCCTCGAAACACTCCAGCCCGTCGGCGATGGCGTAATAGTCGCCCTTGCTGGCGACGAAGATGTGGCGCAGCGTCGTCAGGCCCGTGGGTTCATCCAGCGTGCCGGCCGCCACGTCCAGCAGCGGCTGGCCCTCGCCCGACCAGAACAGGGAGGAGCCGCAGGTGCGGCAGAATCCCCGCCGTGCCGTGGCCGAGGAGCGGTACCACGACACCGATTTCTCACCGGTGATCCGCACCGTCCCGCGCGGTATCGACACATAGGCACCCACATGGCCGTGGAAGCGGCGGCACTGGGAGCAGTGGCAGTTCACGACGCCCAGAGGCCGTTCGGCGATGGCGTAGCGGACGGCGCCGCACAGACAGCCCCCGGTCAGCACCGCCGTTCCATCAGTTGCGCTCATGCCCTTACCCCTTCCAGAAGGGCTTGTCCGCCTCGTTCGCCACGTCGGCGCGCGACAGCCCGATGTCGTGCAGCAGGTGGTCCGGCAGGGCCTGCAAGGCCATCCTCTGGCGGCGCCGGTCGTTCCATGTCCCCCACCGGTCGGCCACGGCGATCATCACGGCGCCGAGCCCGCGGACCAGGCCCCGCGGGGCTTCGGGAATGCGGGTGGAGGTGTGCGAAAGGCGGCTCTGGCTCGTCATGGGGTCTCTCCCTCGGTTTGCCGGACCGCCCGCCGGGCGGCCCGTCGGAACTTTCGTCCCGACCCGAACTGTGCGCGACCCGCTTCTTGCGCGCAAACGACGGTTTCTCATAGGATCGATTAGCAAAACTAATGCGATCGGGGTTCCCATGGCCCGCCGCCTGCCGCCGCTCAATGCCCTGCGCAGCTTCGAGGCGGCCGCCCGCCACCTCTCCTTCACCAGGGCGGCGGAGGAGCTGCACGTCACCCAGGCCGCCGTCAGCCACCAGATCAAAGCGCTGGAGGAGTGGCTTGGCATACCGCTGTTCCGCCGGGTCAGCCGCGGGCTGGTCCTGACCGAGGCGGGGCAGACCTACCTGCCGCCCCTGCGCGACGCCTTCGAGTCCATGTCGGATGCGACGGAGCGGCTGTGCCGCGCCGATTCCGCGGGCTCGCTGACCATCTCCACCATGCCATCCTTTGCGGCCAAGTGGCTGGTGATGCGCCTCGGCCGGTTCCAGGCGGCCCACCCCGAACTGGAACTGCGCCTGCACACCACGTCGCAGATGGTGGATTTTGCCCAGCAGGACGTGGACCTGGCCATCCGCTTCGGCCGCCCGCCGTGGCCCGGCGTGAAGGCGGAATGGCTGATGGACGACCCCGTCTTCCCCGTGTGCTCCCCCGCCCTGGCGCGCGGCGACCGCCCGATCCGGAGCCCCTCCGACCTGCTGAAGCACACGCTGCTGCACGACGATTACCAGATCGACTGGACCGCCTGGTTCACCGCCGCCGGCGTCCCCGCCGCCGACGCCACCCGCGGCCCGCGCTACACCGACTCGGCATTGCTGCTCCAGGCGGCCATGGAGGGCCACGGGGTGGCGCTGGCCCGCAAGGTCCTGGTCGCCGACGACCTCGCCGCCGGCCGCCTGCTGCGCCCCTTCGACGTGGAGCTGCCGGGCACCCACGCCTATTACGTCGTCGCCCCGCCCCACTACTACGCCCGCCCCAAGGTCCGGGCGTTCCGCGGCTGGCTGTACGCCGAGGCCGGCCGGGAAACGCCGGCGGATTGATGGACCACCTTCACCGATGGAGACGCCTTTGACATCGAAATGGTGGATGGCCATTGATGCGGCTCGCCTGCCGCCCATCCATCCGGGTGAGATCCTTGCGGAAGAGCTGCAGGAGATCGGCGTCTCCGTCGCGGCCCCGGCCCGGGCGCTGGATGTGCCGCAGAGCCGGATGGCCGGGATCGTCAAAGGCGAACGGTCGGTCACCGCTGACACCGCGTTGCGCCTCGGCACCTACTTCGGGACGTCCGCCCGCCTCCGGCTGAACCTGCAGGCGGCCTGCGACCTGGCGCTGGCGCAGGAAAAGGACGGCGAACGCATCGCCGCCGTCGTTCGCCCCCGGGCCGTATGATACCAACGGCACCTGAAGGGTGGCGTTGGCATCACCCTCTCGATCAATGCCAAGGCATTGATCTGCCGGGTTTCACGGCCGGAAAATGATGGAAGTGATCATTTTCCGGCCGTATGAGACCGCCATCCATCCCGGTTGCGGCGCCCTGCGGCCGCTCCTATAGTCGCGCCTCATGACCGAGCCCTCGACCATGACCCGCTTCCCGCACCGCCACCTTCTCGGCATCGAGGGGTTGAGCGCGGGCGAGATTTCCCTCGTCCTCGACCTTGCCGACAGCTACGTCGAGCAGAGCCGCAGCCGGGAGCGCAAGTCGCAGCTCCTGGACGGGCGCACCGTCGTCAACCTGTTCTTCGAGAACTCGACGCGCACGCTCACCTCGTTCGAGCTGGCGGCCAAGCGGCTGGGCGCCGACGTGATCAACATGGCCGTGCAGTCCTCGTCGGTGAAGAAGGGGGAGACCCTGATCGACACGGCGATGACCCTGAACGCCATGCACCTGGACGCCCTGGTCGTCCGCCACGCCGAGTCGGGCGCGGTCAAGCTGCTGTCGGACAAGGTCAACTGCGCCGTGCTCAACGCCGGCGACGGACACCACGAGCATCCGACCCAGGCCCTGCTGGACGCGCTGGCGATTCGCCGCAGGCTGGGGCGGCTGGAAGGGCTGGTGGTGGCGATCTGCGGCGACATCCTGCACAGCCGGGTGGCGCGCTCCAACATCCACCTGCTGAACGCCATGGGGGCCCATGTCCGGGTGGTGGCGCCGCCCACGCTGCTGCCGTCCGCCATCGAGCGGCTGGGGGTGGAGGTCCATCACACCATGAAGTCCGGACTGAAGGACGCCGACATCGTGATGATGCTGCGCCTGCAGTCCGAACGCATGTCCGGCCAGTACGTACCGTCGATCCGCGAGTATTTCTACTTCTTCGGCCTGGACTACGAGAAGCTGGCGGTGGCCAAGCCCAACGCGCTGATCATGCACCCCGGCCCGATGAACCGTGGCGTCGAGATCGATTCCGAGGTGGCCGACGACTTCAAGCGCTCGATGATCCTCGACCAGGTGGAACTGGGGGTGGCGGTGCGCATGGCCGTGCTCGACCTGCTGACCCGCCCGGCCCGCGAGGGACGCGCCGCCTGAGGCGCGATGGAGAGACCATGACCAGCCCTGCCGCACCCGCCGCCGCGCCCGCCTCCCCGGCCCGCGTCGCCTACGTCAACGCCCGCCTGCTCGACCCCGCCACCGGCCTCGACGCGCCGGGCGCCCTGCTGACCGAGGGCACGCGCATCGCCGACCTCGGCCCCCGCCTGTTCGCCGACGGTGTGCCGGAGGGGGCCACCGTCGTCGACCTCGGCGGCCACTGCCTGGCCCCCGGTCTGGTGGACATCCGCGTCCAGGTCGGCGAGCCCGGCGAGGAGCACAAGGAGACCATCAAGAGCGCGTCGCGCGCTGCCGCGGCCGGCGGCGTCACCGCCCTGGTGGTGCTGCCCAACACCGACCCGGTCATCGACGATGTGGCGGGGCTGGAGTTCGTGGCGCGCCGCGCCCGCGAGGTGCGGCTGGTCAAGGTCTTCGCCTACGCCGCCGCCACCCGCGGCACCGAGGGCAAAGAGATCACCGAGATGGGCCTGCTGGCCCGCGCCGGTGCCGTCGCCTTCACCGACGGCACCAAGCCGGTCACCGACCCCCTGACCATGCGCCGCGCGCTGAGCTACGCCGGCGCCTTCGGCAAGCTGGTGGTGCAGCACCCGCTGGAACCGCGGCTGGCGTCGGGCGTGATGAACGCCGGGGAGCTGGCCACCCGGCTGGGCCTGCCCGGCGTGTCGCGGGAGGCGGAGATCATCATGATCGAACGCGACCTGCGCCTGGCCGAGATGAGCGGCGGCCACATCCATTTCGCCCACGTAACGACGGGCGAATCGGTGGACGTCATCCGCCGCGCCAAGGCGCGCGGCCTGAAGGTGACCTGCGACACCGCCCCCCATTACTTCGCCCTGACGGAAACCGACGTGGGCGACTACCGCACCTTCGCCAAGGTGTCCCCGCCGTTGCGCGGCGAGATGGACCGCCGCGCGGTGGTGGAGGGGTTGGCCGACGGCACCATCGACGTCATCGCGTCGGACCACTGGCCGCAGGACGCCGACCACAAGCGTCTGCCCTTCGCCCAGGCCGCCTATGGCGTGATCGGGCTGGAAACGTTGCTGCCCCTGACACTGGAGCTGGCCCACAAGGGCAGGATGACGCTGCTCGACGCGCTCGCCCGGGTGACCTGCCGGCCGGCGGACCTGCTGGGCCTGCCCGGCGGGCGGCTGGCGAAGGGCGGCCCGGCCGACCTGCTGGCCTTCGACAGCGACGTGCCGTGGACGGTGGACGTCAGCCGGTTCAAGTCCAAGAGCAAGAACTCCGCCTTCGAGGACCGGCCGGTGCAGGGCCGGGTGCTGCGCACCATCGTCGACGGCCGCACCGTCTGGCAGGCGGAGGCGTGATCCGGTGCTGACCGCCATCGCCGCCGCCCTCGCCGGCTATCTGCTGGGCTCCGTCCCCTTCGGGCTGGTGCTGACGCGCCTGGCCGGCTACGGCGACATCCGCGCCATCGGCTCCGGCAACATCGGCGCCACCAACGTGCTGCGCACCGGCAACAAGCCGCTGGCCGCCGCCACCCTGCTGCTGGACAGCGGCAAGGGCGCCATCGCCGCCCTGCTCGCCCTCGCCGCGGCGGGGCCGGAGGCGGCGTTGTGGGCCGGCGGCGGCGCCATGCTGGGCCACACCTTCCCGGTGTGGCTGGGCTTCAAGGGCGGCAAGGGCGTGGCCACGGCGCTCGGCGTGCTGCTGGCCGTCGCCTGGCCGGTGGGCACCATCGCCTGCCTGACCTGGCTGGCCATGGCGTTCCTGTTCCGCATCTCGTCCCTGTCGGCACTCACCGCCCTGGCCCTGGCGCCGGTGGTGGCGTGGTTCGTCGCCGGTACAGCGGTGGCGGCCCTCGCCCTGTTCATCGCGGTGCTGGTCGCCATCCGTCACGAGGCCAACATCCGCCGGCTGCTGAAAGGCGAGGAACCGCGGATCAGCCTGAAGACATCGGCCTGAACGAAGGCGCCACCAGATAGGCCATGCCGTCGCCGTAGGACGCCAACTTGGCGGCCAGCGCCGCGTCGGCCCCGGCGAACGGGGCGAAGCCGGCGCGCTCCCAATAGCCCCGAGCCGGCGGCGTCGAGGTCAGGGCCAGCCACTCCAGGCCGCAACACCGGGCCAACTCCGCCGCGTCCCGCAGCGCCGCCTCACCCAGCCCCAGCCCGCGCGTCTGCGGCAGCAGGGCCACGTCGTGCAGATACAGGCAGTCGGCGTCCGCCGGCAGGGCGCCGAGCAGGCTGTCCAGCGCCGGCGGCTTCCCGAGCACGCCGGGATGCAGCACCGCGTACCCACAGATCGTTCCGTCACCGGCCACCGCGACGCGGCAGCCGGCGGGGAAAAGCTGCAATCTCTCCGCGAACACCTCCGGCCGCTCCGGATAATCGCTGTGGACAACCTCCGCAACATCCAGGACCGCCGCGATATCGCCGTTTCCCATTGCGCGCCAGCCGGCCGCCATGCTCTTTCCCTCCCATGCGCCGCCTCCGGAATTCCGTGAGACGCAACCGTTCCGGGGCTTCCGGGCCCCCCTGAGGCGCGTTATGGTTTCATGACACCCCGCACCCCGGAGGACGACCCATGACCGATACCAATGTGGCCAAGCTGCTGCCGACGGTCCGCACCATCGCGCACGAGGCCGGTCAGGTCATCCTGCGTTTCTACAATGACGGCATCGCCGTGACCACCAAGGGCGACGGCAGCCCGGTCACCAACGCCGACCACGCGGCGGAGGCGGTGATCCTCCCCGCCCTGCACCACCTGACCCCCGACATTCCCGTTGTGGCGGAGGAGGAGGTGGCCGCAGGCCGGGTGCCGGACGTGTCGCAGGGGCGGTTCTGGCTCGTCGATCCCCTGGACGGCACCAAGGAGTTCATCAACCGCAACGGCGAGTTCACGGTCAACATCGCGCTGATCGACCGCGGGCAGCCGGTGCTGGGCGTCGTCTACGCCCCCGCCGTGGGGGACCTCTACGCCGCGGCCGGGCCCGGCACCGCCATCCACTGGATCGAGGGCCGCGGGGAGCACGCGATCTCCGTGCGCCGTCACCCGCCGGAGGGGCTGACCGTGGTGGCCAGCCGTTCCCACGGCGACGCCGACGAGACCGATGCCTTCCTGGCGAAGTTCTCGGTGAAGGAGCGGATCTCCTGCGGGTCGTCCCTGAAGTTCTGCGCGCTGGCGGTCGGCAAAGCCGACCTCTATCCCCGCTTCGGCCCGACCTGCGAGTGGGACACCGCCGCCGGCCACGCGGTGCTGGCGGCGGCGGGCGGCCGGGTCTGCGTCGGCGATGGCACGGACAGCCTGCGCTACGGCAAGGCCGCCGATTTCCGCAATCCCTCCTTCGTGGCCTACGCCTGGCAGTGACCACCCTTCCGCCGACCCTCAGCGACGCCGCCCGGGCCGTTCTGGACACCGCGGTGCCGACCGGAAAGGTGGCGTTGACGCACGCCTTCGCGGCGGCGTGGCGCGACGGGCGCATCACCGCGGTCGGCACGACGCCGCTCCCCGACCGACCGGCCCGGCCCGACCGGCCGGAGCTGAAGCTGCCCCGCGACATGCCCAAGCGCGGGCGCGGCGGCAGCATGGCCAACCGGATCGCGCTGCTGCATGCGCTCGCCCACATCGAATTGAACGCCATCGACCTCGCCTGGGACCTGGTCGGCCGGTTCCCGGCCGAGGGTCTGCCGAAGCCGTTCCTCGACGACTGGGTGCAGGTGGCCGACGACGAGGCGCGCCACTTCGCCATGCTGGACGCCCGGCTGAACGCCCTCGGTTCCGGTTACGGCGATCTGCCGGCCCACGACGGTCTGTGGCAGGCGGCGCAGGTGACCGCCCACGACGTGGCGGCGCGCCTGGCCGTGGTCCCCATGGTGCTGGAGGCGCGCGGCCTGGACGTGACGCCCGACACCATCGCCCGCCTGAAGGGATTCGGCGACGGGGAGAGCGCGGCGTTGCTGCAAACAATCTGCGACGACGAGGTGACCCACGTCGCCGCCGGCCGGCGGTGGTTCGGTTACGTCTGCGCCGCCCGCGGCGTCGATCCCGTCGCCACCTGGCAGGATCTGGTGCGCCGACATTTCCGCGGCGTCCTCAAGCGCCCGTTCAACACCGCCGGCCGCTCCGCCGCCGGCTTCGGCCCGGAGTTCTACGAACCGGTGGCGGAGGGCTGATCCTCCCCCGCCGACGGCGCGGAAGGGAGGTGTTCGTCGTCAGGGACCGGCGGCGGACAGCTTGGCCAGGGCGGAGTCGCTCAGCACCCGCAGGGCGCGCTCGGCGTCGACGCGCACCTCGGCCAGCCGGATCCACGGTTCGGCCGAAGCGGCGCCGGGGCCGGTGATCGTCTTCAGCACGCGGATCGCCTCGTCGATGCGGCCCAGCGTGAAGCTCCGGGCGGCCTCGGTGACGATCGTCCGTGCCTCCTCGCCGGGGGCGGGCATGGCGGGCTGCACCCAGCCGAACCAGCCGGTGACCTGGGAGGTCACGCCGGCGACCGTGCGGACATACCACGCGGGCCCGGACGCCTCCTCCACCTCGATGATCTTTTGGGCGGCCAGGTTGAACTCCCGCCGCAGCAGGGTGAGCGTCGGGCCGCCGCGGGAGGCGAGCTGCTGGAGCGTGTCGATGGCCCCGGTCAGCGACCGGTCCTCCCCCGCCAGGGCGCGCACCGCGGCGACCTCGCCGGTGAAGCTCTCGCCGTCCTCCAGGGCTTGCCGGATGCGCCCGGACAGGGCCAGCAGCGCCGACGCGGTGCCGCCGTTGACCCGCTCCAGACGGGTTTCCATGGCTCCGGTCCGCTCGGCCAGCGCCGCCAGTTCGGCCGACGCGGAGTCCACCGCCCGGCGGGTGTCGGCCAGGCTTTGCTGCGCCGCCGCCAACCCCTGCTCGGCGACACCCATCCGGTCGTCGCCGGCGCTCAGCGCCGCCTGCACCGCGCCCAGCCGCCCGGTCAGGTCACCCGTGCCGGTTTCCAGCGCGGCAAGGCGTTGCACCAGGGCTTCGACCTCTGCCTTCGCCGCCGCGGCGGCGGCCAGGATCGCCTCGGCGTTGGCCCGGCCGGCGGTACCGGCCGCCTCCGCCGCCTCGGCCACGGTCCGGATGGCGTCGGTGTTGGCCTGCACCGCACCGGCGTTGGTCCGGATGCCCTCTTCGTTCGCCCGGATCGCCTCGGCCATCTCCGTCAATCGCGCCTCGACGCCGTCCAGCCGGCCGGCGGACCTGTCGGCCGCGGCGGTCGCCGCGTCGACCCGGCCGGACAGTTCGCCGCCTGCGGCTGCCGCTTCCGAGGCCCTGGCGGCGGCGGCTCCGGCAGCACCTTCGACGGCGGCGATCTTCGGGGCAAGATCCCGTGTTGCACCCTCGGCGGCCTCAAGGCGCGCCATCACCGAGCGGTCGGTGCCTTCCAGCAGGTCGGCGCGCGTGTCCACCCTGGCGAGGCGGGTCTCCAGCGCTCCCAGCGCCTTGGAAAGGACCAGGACCTGATCCTCGGCGTGGCGCAGGGAGGCTTCCAACCCGCTGAAACGCTCGTTCTGCCCCGTCGCGGTGACAAACTCCTCCAGCGTCTCCGGCGCCACCGGCCGGCCGTCGGGTGTGGCGGTCATCGCCTGCGCCAGCGCCCCGATGCGCTGGTCGAAGGTGTCCACGTCCAACTGGATGAGGCCGGCCGGGCGGGTGTCGGCGGTGCCCGTGACGATGCCGATCAGAGGATGGTCGCCGAACTGGTGACGCAGCGTCTCCGCCAGGATCGGGCGCAGGCTGGGCGCAGCGATGGAGGCCCCGGCGGCGAGCATGGCCACCAGCGCCGCAAGCAGGGCGATCCCGCCGCCCCGCCCCCGCGATACGGGAGGCACGACCGGCGGCGGTGGCGGCGAGCGGGTATCTGCGGCCTCATGAGGAACGTCGGCAGCGTTGGCCGGTTCGATCAGGCGATGGGGCCCGGCCGGTTCGAACGGACGTCGCGGCGATGCGGCCGGCTCAACACCCGGCGGCGCGATGATGAACTCCGGGAAGCCCTTGGAGCCTTCGCTCGTCGGGTCCGCGGGTCCGGCCTGGTCGTCCTTGCGGATCGGATCGGTCATCGCTGCTGTCTCCTCGCGCTTTGCCCCGGTCTTGCTTGCCGGCCGGACCGTCGATTCAGGTGCCCACCGGTGTCCCGGCCGCCGGCGCCACCTCGGCGTCATCGGCCGGCCGGCGCCGGCCGGTGGGGTCGGTATACAGGTCATTCAGGCGCTGGACGTGGGCCGCCACCGCCTGCCGGATGGCGAAGACGCGCTTGCGCGCCCGGCCGCCCCAGCCCACCGGCACTTTGCGCAGGACGCTGCGGAACAGCCCGGTGTTCTTCAGGAACGCGTTGCGGGGGTTGAGGTCCGCCTCGCCCATGCGCTCCGGCAGGCCGGCGGCGATTCGCCGGGCCATGACGCCGCGCAGCCAGAAGTGACCGGCCAGGAAGATGCCGGCCACTGCCACGCCCAGCGCCACCAGGCGCACCGGCAGACCGGCAGCCCAGGCGGGCTGCTCCTCCACCAGCCAGGTGCCGAAGGCGGGCAGCGCATCGACACCGCCCAGGTAGACGACGCCCGCCGCCAGCGCTGCCAGGAGACCCGCCCACACCGCGTCGCCCATCAGCACCGCACGCCGCCAGCGCGCCACCGCCGCCTGGACGTAAGGGACCAGTTCGCCCTCCACCTCCTTGGTCAGGGAGTCGAGCATGCCGACGATGCGATAGCCGCGGCCGATCTCCACCTCGGCGATGCGGCCGTGGATCTCGGCCAGGTCGGCGGCGGCCTTGGATTCATAGCGGGCGCGCTGCGCCTCGTTGCCGATGGGGCCGGCCGCCTCCCGGTCGTAGATGCCGTAGAAGCGGCCGCTGACCAGACCGGCCTGTGCAACCGACCGCTGCCAGGCGCCGAACACCGCCTCGGCGTTGTCCTCGCGGGCGGTGGTGTCGATCTGGTTCAGGATGTAGAGGAACTTGCGCGCATCGGCCCGGCGCACCGTCTTCGACACCAGAAGGTGCAGCGTGTCGTGCATGGCGCCGGGTTCGGGGTGGCGTGCGTCGAAGAACACCAGCACCAGGTCGGACAGGTCGATGATGTGGTCGACCAGGCGCAGCACCGATCGCCGCTGGTCGTCGGCGTCGAAGCCGGGAGAGTCGATGATGATCTTGCCGCGCACCCGGTCACTCTTCAGCGTCTTGAGCTGGAGATAGCTGTCGATGCGCTTGCCCTCGCCGGCCGCCACCTTCTCCACCTCGTCGGAGATGCGGTAGAACGGAAAGCGGGGATCGGCGTTCAGGGCGGTGCCGGGCAGCGCCTCGTGCTTGGTGTCGGCGCCGTAGCAGATCACCGTGAACTTATCGTCCACCGCCTGGTTGCCCGTCCCCTGCAGGGGATGGCGCAGGTAGCTGTTGATGAAGGTGGACTTGCCCGCCGAGAAGGTGCCCAGGATGGCAATCATCGGCCACCACGGGATGCGGGTCGCCAGGGACTCGTCGCGCTTGAGCAGGCCGAGCCCCTGAAGCAGCCGATCGAACTCCCGATAGGTCGGAATGACCGGGAGAAGATTGGGGTTCTCGGTCTTCAGATGCGCTTCCAAGGCGGAAAGGCGATGCTGCAGTGCTTGCCTCGGGGTCATTCGCGCCTACACGTCCTCGTGGTGAATCCCAGGGTGCGGCCACCGGCCGGACGGCCCGTCATGTACCACGGACGGGCCGGACGCGCCGGGGAAAAATGCTGCGACATCCGGCCGGCGGCGGCGACCGCAGCAGCGACGCCGCCGGCTCTCCCCTCCCGATCCGGCGTGCGGACGCAACGCCGGATGGCCGTCTCACTTGCCGGCAACCGGCAGGACCGCGGCGACGCGCCGTGTGATCTGCTGGCTGGCGGCATCGGCGGCAAGGCGGGCGCGGGCGTCGTCCAGCCACGGGCCGGCCGCACCGCCGGCGGCACCGGGCAGCATGGCGACCAGATCGGCCGCCGCCGCCAGCTCGCCCCGCTCCAGCATGGTGCCGGCGCGGGCGATCAGGTTCGGCGTGCTCTGCTCGTCCGTCGCCGGAGGGGTCGCCACGGCGGGCAGCCGCAGCACGCCGGCCACGCCCGACATCCAGCCCCACATCCGCTGCCCCAGGCCCGATGCGTCGGTGTCCCCGAAATCGGCGCGGATCACCTCCGGCACCAGCCAGGCGAAGCGCTCGTTCAGGTCGCTGCGCGTCGGGATTCCGGTGGCGGCGCGCGCCTGAAGCGGAGCCAGCGCCTTCAGCGTCGCCTCGTCCGCAATGCCCGACACGGTCACCGCGGCCAGCTCGATGGCGAACGGGCCGGAGCCCGCCAGGGCGTTGCGCAGCTGACCGATGGCGACGGCCCCGGCGGCCTGCGCCGCGGGGAGCGACGCCACCGTGCGGTCGAGAGCGCCGACCGCGGTTTCCAGCGCGGCGAGCCGCTCGCCCAGCGCCGTGTTCGCGGTGGCGCTCAGCCCCAGCGACTGCTCCAGCGTGCCGACCCGGCTCTGGATCGCGTCCACCTGAATCGACTTCGCCAGGAAATCCGGCGACCACAGGGGCGCCGTCACCGCCACGCCGGCGCCGAGGATGGCGAGCAGGGCCGCCGCCACCGCCACCGCACCGGCCCCGCCACCGGAGCGTGCCGGCGGTGCATAGATGTGGGAATGGACGGGGGACGCCGGGGTGCCGGGGTTGGCTCCGTCGGTGTTCGATTCGGTGGGAGCGGTCATGGTGAAGGTCGCTTTCTCTTCGGGAGGCGGGGCGGCGTCCGCCGCACGGACGGGTTCGGGGGCCGGTTCGGAAGCCTTGGGTTCGGCGGGCACGGAAACCGGTTCGGCCGCCACCGGCTCGGTTGGTGGGGCCGCAGCCGGTTCCGGGGCCGGGGAGTCCGCGGCCGGGGCATCAGGGGCCGGAGCCTCAAGAGCCGGCGCTTCGGGTGCCGGCGCATCAGAGGCCGGCGACTCGGCCGGGAAGGCGGCAACCAGGTCGGCTTCGTCGATGGCCAGATCCAGGCGCGCGGCGGCGGCCCGTACTTCCGCCTGGCGGGGAGCGGGTATGGAGGCCCGCTTCTTCCATCCCTGCACGGTGCTGACGGGCACCCCCAGCTTGTCGGCCATCGGGCGGATGCCGCCGAACCGTTCGATCACCCGCTCCACCGCGTTCGTCGGCACGGCCGCCGCGCCCGACGATTCCGAATCGCCGGCGGTGGGGGGATTGATGGAGGTCTCCGGACGGTCCGAGCCGGGAAGCGAGGTCATTGGTGCACCTGTCGGTCTGTTCGCGCGAAGGCCGGATACGACTGCACCCCCGACCGCACGCTTTCGCCGCCCGCCGGCGGACCCGCTGAATCGCGGTATCGCACGCCGGCGCACGCACCGTTCCGCATCATCGCCGGGATGCGCGGTCATCGCATGGGGACAGGTGTACCGTACGGGCGCGAAGTGTAACAGCGCACCCGACCGCTGGGGAGAAGAAAGTGCGGTTGCTTGCCTCCTTCCTGGCAACGGGGAGAAATACACACCGGTGCAATGTTATCGGGACCGCTCACATCGCCAGCCGGATTGATGCTATTATGGGCTCGCGCATACACCCCGGCTTCATGTAACTTCAAAGACATGAACGTGTGCGACTCGCTGCACCGCCACGTGCGGGTTGAGTTCGGTGAATTGCCCTTGTATTTGTCCCGACAGGATCAGGCTGACCCAACCTTCAGTCATAACGGAGCGGATCGATGAGCGAGAACGAGAGCCGGACGACCGACGGATCGTCCGAATCCCCCGCCGCCGCCGCCACCCCCGCGCCGCAGCCTGCGCCGCGCAGCGGTGGCGGTGTCGGAACGGTGGTGGTGTCCCTGCTGTTCGCGGTGGCGGTGAGCGGGCTGACGGTGGCGACGGCGCCGCAGTGGTCGCCCGATGTGTTCAGGGCGCTGGGCGTTCCCGATCCGATCGCGGCCCCCTTCCAGCGCATCGAAGGCACGCAGGCGCGGCTGGCCGGCAGCCTGGGTGATCTGGAGGCGCGCGTCGCCGCGCTGGGCGAACAGGTGAACCGTCTGGCCGGCACCGCCGAGGGCGGGGTTGCCGCCGCTGCCGACCTGCGCTCGGCGGCGCTTGCGCTGGCCGTCGGCGAGTTGCGCAACGCCCTGCGCCGTCCCGGCCCGTTCGAGGTCGAACTGGCGACCCTGCGGGGCATTGCCGGCAACGATCCGGATGTGGAAAAGGTGGTGGCCGAGTTCGCATCCCGGGCCGCCGCCGGCATTCCCATGCGCGCCCAGCTCCGCGAGCAGTTCCCGCACGCCGCCGCCGCCATCGTCGCCGGGCAGCAGCCGGCGACCGACGTGGTGAAGGAGGCCAACTGGTACGCCCCCTGGTCGTCGGTGGTGGAGCAGATCCGCTACATCGTACGCCTGGATACGCCGCCCGCGGAAGGCGCCTTCGCCACCGTCCAGCGCGCCCGCGCCCGCCTCTCGGCCGATGATCTGGCCGGTGCCGTGGACGAGCTGAGCCACATCTCCCTACCCGAGGACGGCCCGGCCAGGGAGTGGTACGACGCCGCTGCCGCCCGTGTCGCTGCCGACCGCGGTGCCAACGCGCTGACCACCCTGGCACTGGCGCGCATGTCCGCGAAGTAGTTCCGGCACGGCCGGAGAACGATCGTATCCATCGTTCTCCGGCCGTGCCACCTGCCGGATCCGTGTGTTCGCACCAATTGCAGACGTGATGCCGAGGGCGTCCCCCCGGGGAGGACCGTCGGCGTCAGGCATCTCTGCGCCGAACGTCAAAAGAGCCGCCGGCGTGCCGGCGGCTCTTTTGCTGTCGGTTTTTTATCGACCGCAGAATCGTTCAGTCCGCCTCGACGCGGGTGAACCAGCGCTTGGTCCCCAGAAGGCCGCGGCGCTTCGGCTTCCAGCCGTTGGCCAGCATGATCTTCTTGACCCGCTTGCGCGCCTCGTCCTCGCTCAGGCCGTTGGCGCAGAACTTCCTCAGGAAGGCGACGCTCTCGGTGAACTCGCGCTTGTCGATCCGGCCGTCCTCGGCGTAGCCGTCGAGGATGTCGCGTATGCGCTTCTCGGCCTCGGTTTCGAAGACGTACCCGCACTCCTGCGCCACGCCCAACATGATCTGGCGGCCGTCATCAAGCCCGATCTCGAAGCGCATGACACCGTCTTCCAGGATCTTCCGTTCGGTATCACGGCTGATGAAGCGACTGTCGAGGGCCTGGACCTTGACGTACTCCGCAAACCGCTTCCTGACTTCGTCGGGTACCGCCATAACCGCCCTCGATCGAATTACCGCAAACGCGAATTGCTATACCCCGAAAGCCGTGGCATCGCGAGCGATAAGTTGTGGCGCAAACGCAAGCGGTGCTGTGATAGCACGCAGTTCCGCCTTGTCAAGACGCCGCGTACGCGCCTCTTGCGTACACCCGCGCCTCCGATTGTCTCCACACATACACATGCCAGATGGAAGGACATACATCCTGAAGCGGCAGGAACAGTCTCAGAAGAACGATCCCCGGTAAGGTAATGGATCGCCCCGGCCCCTGTTCTGCGTTTACGCGACGGGCGGCTTCGATCCGGCCCGAACACCGAAACGGGGGTTCTCCTTGCTGCCACGACCCTGCGCCGGCCTTGCCCTTGCCGCGGGCCTCGCCCTCCTCCCCGCACCGGCGCTGGCCGAACCGGGAGGAGACCCCTTTGAGCGGTTCAACCGCGCCATCTACGGATTCAACGCCGCCGTCCAGGACAAGGTGCTGGTTCCCGCGACCCGCTATTATGTCGACGCCGTGCCCGAGGCAGTGCGGTCATCGGTGTCGAATGCCCTGTCCAACCTGCGCGAGCCGCTGACGGCCCTGAACAGCAGCCTGCAAGGCGATCTGGACAACGCCGGGGCGGCAACGGCCCGCTTCGCCATCAACAGCACCTTCGGTGTGCTCGGCCTGTTCGACGCTGCCACCGGACTGGGGTTTGAGTCGCGGTCCGAAGATCTGGGACAGACGCTGTGCACCCACGGCATGCCGGAAGGCGCCTTCCTGGTGCTGCCGCTGATCGGGCCGACGACGACCCGCGACCTGACCGGCGCCGTCGTGACGCTGGCCGCGGGAACGGCGTTGTTCGGCGACGCGTTCACCGCGTTCGTCGCCACCGATCGCACCGTCGGCTCCATGGAGGTTATCTCCGACGTGCGTCACCTGGAGCGCTCCGCGCTGGACCCCTATGCAGCCCAGCGCAGCGCTTATCGCCAGCACCGCCGTGCGCTGTGCAGCAACGGCGACCTGAGCGTCGCGTACATGCCCGACGACACGGACACGCTCCCGTAGTGCCGGCAGCCCTCGTTCAGATGGCGGGTGCCGGCTCGTACGCGATGCGGTTGACGCGCGCCGCGCGCGGGCCGGCCTCGTGGGTGCCGTACCACCAGCTTCCGATCAGTCCGCCCGCGATGGCGCCGATGAGGGAACCGCGCCCCGCCAGCATATCCATGGCGAGCGCGCCGGCGACGATGCCGATGCCGACGGACAGCGCGTGCTCGGGCGCCAGCCCGAAGATGCTGGGACCGGCCGCCACACCGTTCTCGACCGGCGCCTGCAGCGGCACCTGAGCCGGAACGTCCTGAGCCCGGGTGACGGCGGGTGCGACGGCCAGGAAGCCGGCGAGAGCGAGGACGAGCACGGTGCGCATGGATTTCCTCCGGAGATCGGGTAGGGCGCCATCTTAACACGTGCGGCGCCCGCCGCCACGCCTTCGCTTCGCCCCCCGCACCCTGTCCGTCTAAAGGCGCGTTCCCCCGCCCGGCGGCGGCGGGTTCGCAGGAGGCGGGGCGCCGGGCCGGTCAAGGCGGCGGATGATGATATCTCCCTCGGGAGTGAACTCCGGCGGCGCATAGGACGGGAACTGGCGCACCCATCCCTCCAGCGCCTCCAGCAGCAGATCGACACCGCGGCGGGCCTTTTCCGCCGGCGATTCCGGCGCCGGAGACGGTGCCTCCGGCGCCGGCTCTGCCGATGGCGGTGTCTCGGCGCCGAAAGCGGGGATGGACATCATCAGGGTTGCGACGACGGCCGTCGGGACCCACCGGAGCATTCTCGCCTCCTCGTCCTGCCTACACTGCGCCAACAGCGTAGCACGGCCATCGTCAGCCGGTTGCTCAGAACTCCTTCCAGTCGTCCTCGTCGGCACGGGCACGTTGCAGGACACCACCGGTTCCGCGCACCGCCGCCGGCTGCTCCGCCGCGGGCTTCGGCGACGTATTCCGCGCCGGGGCCTTCGCAGCGGCGCGCGGTGCGGGCCGCGTCGGTGCGACCACCCGCGCTGATGCCGGGACGCCGGACGCGGCAACGGACGCTGCGGATGCGGCCATCGGCGCCGCCGTCTGTTCCAGCTTGAAGAAGCCCACCAGGGCGCGCAGATCGTTGGCCTGAGCGGCCAGCGACTGGGCAGCCGCGGTGGTTTCCTCGACCAGCGCCGCGTTCTTCTGGGTCATCTCGTCCATCTGAGCGACGGTGGCGTTGATCTCGTCCAGGGCGGTGGCCTGTTCGGTCGACGCCGACGCCATCTCCGCGATGACCGTCGCCACCTCCTGCACGCCCGACACGATCCCGTCCAGCGCGCCGCCGGCCTTGCGGACGAGATCCACACCGTCGCGGACCTGACCGTCGCTGTCCATGATCAGACTCTTGATCTCCTTCGACGCCTGGGCGGAGCGCTGGGCCAGGTTGCGCACTTCCTGCGCCACCACGGCGAAGCCGCGCCCGGCGTCGCCGGCCCGCGCCGCCTCCACCGCCGCGTTCAGCGCCAGCAGGTTGGTCTGGAAGGCGATCTCGTCGATCACCCCGATAATGTCGGTGATCTTGCGCGAAGAGGTCTCGATGCGTCGCATCGCCTCGATGGCGGACTCGGCGACGCCGCCACCCGATTCGGCGGAGGTGCGGGCGTCCACCGCCATGCGGTTGGCACGCTGGGCGTTGTCGGCGTTGGAGCGCACGGTGGCCCCCAGTTCTTCCATGCTGGCTGCCGTCTCTTCCAGCGAGGACGCCTGCTGCTCGGTCCGTTCCGCCAGATCGGTCGCACCCAGCGAGACTTCCGAGGCGGCGGCCGAGATCGCCTCGGTGGACTGCCGGATGCGGCCCACGATCTCGCCCAGCTTGGTCGAGGTGGCGTTGACGTCGTTCTTCAACTGCTGGAAGGCACCGTGATAGTCCTTGTCGATGCGCCGGTTGAGATCGCCGCCCGCCAGCGCCGACAGCACGCCGCCGAGGTCGGCGATCACCGCCGCGACCGTGTCGGTCAGTCGGTTGATGCCCTCCGCCATTGTCCGGTAGAAGCCGTCCTTGCCCGCCAGATCGAGACGGCGCGACAGGTCGCCGCGCGACACGCCGTCGATCAGCGCCGCGATCTCCTCGCCGATGGCGGCCTCACGGGCACGCTTGGCCTCGTCTGCACGGCGCTCGGCATCCAGGCGTTCCCGCTCCGCCTCGTCCATACGCTTCTTCTCGATGGCGTTGCGCTTGAAGACCTCCACGGCACGGGCCATGGCCCCGATCTCGTCCCGGTTGGACAGGGCGGGGATGGCCACGTCGAGATCGCCTCCGGCCAAGCTCCCCATGGTCCCGGTCATCTCGCGCACCGGCACGACGATGCTGCGCGCCACCAGCCACGCCAGCAGCAGGCCGATCAGAAGGGACGAAACAGCGATCGTTATGTCAACGTTGAGCGTCCGGTCCATGCTCGCCGTGGTGTCCGCCTGCAGCGCCTGGCGTTCCTTCGTTTCCGTGGCGACCGTCTGCTCGACGATCGCGGCGAAGTCGGCACCCATGGCGGCCATCCGGTCGACCAGAAGCGCGCTTTCCAGAACGGCGGTGGCGACGCGACTGAAGGTCTCGACATACTCGGCCGACAGCCGCTCCGTCTCACGGGCCAGTCCGCGGCGCGTCGGATCGCGGAGCCGGTCTGATAGTCCCCGCATCAGTTCATCGAATGCCTGGCTCTGGCTGCGGACCTCTTCGGCCTCCCGCTCGGTGGGGGTGGCGAGGAAACGCTGGGCGCTGAGCCGGGTCATCATCAGCCGTTCCTGCGCCTGTCCTGCCAGGGCGGCGGCTTCCATATCGCCGTCGCTCATGGCAGAGGCGATCACCCGGGTAAGATTCTGCTGAGCCACCTGCCCCTTCGGTGTCAACTGATCCTGCACCAGCGTGTCCCGGGTGGTGCGCATCTGCACCAAATCCACGAATCCGGCCGCGTAGCTCTCGAATAGGCGGTTCATGCGTTCGAGGTTTCCGCGCCGTTCCGCGGATTCCGCACCGGCGATCGCCTCGCGCAGACTGCCGGCCAGTTCCGCCTGGACCGCACGCACCTGATCCGCCACCGCAGAGGAGCCGGAGTTGATGTAGCTCAACGCCAGGCGCCGCATCTGGGCGACCGTCACGTCGATCTCCAGGATCGCCACCGATTGGTTGCTGACCGCCGCGTAGCGATCAAATCCGCTGCGGGCCCCGGTCAGTCCGTTGACGCCGACGGCGACGACCAGCATGAGCAGCAGCAACACCATCAGGAACCCGAAGTAGATCCGGGTTCCGACTTTGAAGCGTCCCGTCAGACTGCTTCCCTGCATGGTTCCATTCCTTCCGGCGGGTGCGGCCCTGGACGCACCGGTGCCGGAGGCGACCACCGAACGGGTGGCCTGCTCCGCGCCCCGGCGTGTCGCAGGCGCGTCAGATCGGTTTGCGTCCCGGCCGCTTGTGCGTGCCGCGCAACTCTGTCCTCTGACCTATCCTCTTCCGGTTATCAAACCCTTACCATCGTGGCAATTCGTTCCAAATGCCCTCACCATGACACAAAATTCCGCAGAGAATTCCCGCCGGCGCAAGTTCACTCCATCGGTCGGGGTCAGGTCCAACAATTCGTGATAGAAGTATTTACCTTCCATTAATCTTCAGACCTTGGCAGGTCTTCTGCGCTGAACTCAATGCCGGGAAGGCGTCCCGGGTGGTGCCGGGGGCGTTCGCTCAAACAAAGGGCACTCTCGTTCGTGTTTTTGTGATGAAATGAATTGAGTAAGATTTCCCTTGATCCGTCACAAGGCTTGTGGGAATAATCATCCGGTAAAGAGTTAATCCTCCACATTCTGCTTGAAGCATTAAGGGTGGCCAATCGATGAGCGAATCGTCCGTGCGCAAGCGGGGTCGGCGCGGCTCGCCTGAATCGTGGTCCGTCGATGCCCATGTCGGGCAGCGTGTTCGCATGCGCCGTACGCTCCTGGGCATGAGTCAGGAGAAACTCGGCGACGCCATCGGACTGACGTTTCAACAAGTGCAGAAGTACGAGCGCGGATCCAACCGCATCTCCGCCGGCACCCTGTACCGTCTGGGACAGGTTCTCGATGTACCGGTGAGCTTCTTTTTCGATTGTTATGATGATCCGAACGCCGGGAGCGCGGTCGCACGCGGCGATGCGACGGTATCGCCGAGCGGCGACATCAGTCGCCGGGAAGCACGGTTGCTCCGGCTGTGGCGGTCGGCACCGGGCCATGTGGCGGATGAACTGCTGTCGCTGCTCGCCGCCTTGTCCCCGGACAGTCGTGACGATTCCGAAGCCGGTGATGGCGGAGGGGGTGATACCCTCATCGCCACCTTTCCCGGTCGAACCGGCAGCCGGACTGCCGAGATGAAGACATCGGCGGCAAAGGACAAGGCCGCGGGCCGGATAGGTGGCGGCCGGCCGCGGCGGCGTCACGGCGCGGTGTGGGATCCGGCCGACATCTATCGCTCCTCCAAGGTGCAGACACCCGGCGATTGACCGCCGCGCGGCCGATCGGCGCCCTCAGTAGCGCAGGATGGCTGCGGCGATGGCGTCCGGTGGCAGGTCCGAACGCGAAACCACATGGACCTCACCGCCCCGCAGCAGCGTTTGCGCGGTCGCATGCTCCAGAAGGTCCACGGAGTCGCCGTTGGGCGCGTTCGACGCAGAGATGACACGGTCCGTCTGCGTGTCGTAACGCCCCCACAGGCGCACCGAACCCTCCACCAACAGGGTGTCGACACGCCCCTCATTGCCGGCGCGGATGATGTCCTCCAGCCGCGTGACGGCGCGGAACCGCCCCTCGGTGTCAGCGGCGAGGGCGCGGAAACGGTCCAGTGCCGATCCGCGGTCGCGATCGAACAGCGGACGGACCAGGGCGAAGGCGCGGCGATGCATGTCCTCGATCGACATGGACTCGGCGTTCGCATTGACGGCGTCGTGAAGCAGGGACGGCACGTTGCCCAGCAACCCGCGCAGGTGTCCCTGCACCTCGTCATCGGCAACCAGGATCAGCGGCCCCTTGAAGCCGGCGGCAGCAATGTGATGCTCCACACGGTCGGCAAGGCGTCGCAGATATTCGATCAGGTGAGCGTGCCGCAGTTCCTCCGGCGATTCGCCGAAGTTGTGCGTTTTGACGGACGTGGCCGCGACGTTGCGCCGGTCGTGATGGCGCATGTGCCCCGGCTGGTGCAGCGAGTTGGGGTCGTAGTCGGTTTCGTCATGGACGTCCCCGGCCCCGCCGGGAAGATCCGCGTCCTCCTCGCTGATGCCATGGCGGGTGGCCAGGTAAAGGCGCGCCCCGTCCGCCGTGGCAGCCAGGATCATGAAGCTGCCTTCGGCAGCCAGCAAGGGCAGGAGCGGGCGCACCGAAAATCCCTTGGAGACCACCACCTCCTCCGGCAAGTCCATGGGCACGCGATGCGCTTCGAACAGATCCCGGGTCATGAACAGCGCCAGCCCGTTGTTCTGGTGGCGCCAGAAGCCGCCATCATCGACCAGCCGCGACGCCGGTGCGACCAGCGCCTCCGCATCGGGGCGCCGCAGCCCCCCGGTCATCAGGCGTTCCACGGCGTCGCCCAAAAGGTTCCTGAGGCGAATGGGATCCTGGCGGATCTCGCGCCCCGCCACGTGGGTGGGCAGGAACACCGAAACCGCCGGAGCGGCGTCGACGGCGACCAGACGGCCGAGGTCATCCTTGGTGAACATGGTTTCTTCTGCCGATCTGCGTGGGACCTGACGCCTGCAACCGGCGGTCCGGCTTTTTGGTTCCCCTCCCCGTCCCGGCACGGCCCGGAGATTCCCGTTGCCGGTCCGCCGACGGCGGGGCAGGATCGGCCTACCGTCCGCGGGGCGGCACGACGACCTCCGGCCAACGACGGCAGCCACGCGATGACCGACCGCCTCGACATCCGCCTTGTCAACGATCTGTCCGAGATTCCCCGTCTGGCGGAAGCGGTGGACGCGTTCTTCGACGAACGCGGTCTGCCGCCCGCCCTCGCCTTCCATTTCAATCTGGCGCTGGACGAGCTTCTGACGAACGTCTTTTCCTATGCGTTCCCGGAGGGGGGCCGCCATGAAGTTGCTGTCAGCCTGGCGGTGGACGACGGATTCGTCGTGGCCGAACTGATCGATGACGGGACGCCCTTCGACCCCCTGACCGACGCGAAGCCGCCCGTTCTGGAAGGGGACATCGACGAGCGTCCGATCGGCGGCCTCGGCATCCATTTCGTCAAGTCGATGATGGACAGCGTCCGCTACGAGCGCCACGACGGGCGCAACCGCCTGACGCTGACCAAGCGCGCCGCGGCGGATGATCCCTGAGCGGCGCCTTCAGCCTTCACCAGGTGCGGACCGGGCCCACATCGACGTGAACGAAGCCGGAGCTGTTGTAGACGCCCACGCCGCCGGCCTGCATCCGCTTGGCTTCCTGTGCCAACCCTTTCAGGCTGCGGTCGGGCAGCGCCACATCCACCGCCATGGCGCGCGTGTGGTAGCTTTCCTTGGCAACACCCTTCGACCGGCGGCGGGCCAGAGCGTTCGTCGAACGGGTCCGATAGCCGCAGATCACGCGGAATGGCTCCGTGCTGCCCATGCGCCGATGCAGGTCGGACAGCACGTCGAGCAACCGCGGGTCGAAGCGTGCCACCTGTCCGGCGCGGTGGTCGCGCAGCAGCACGTCCAGCCGTCGCAGGGCATCCGGGCGATAGGCGCCTTCCGCCCAGTACACGTCGTTGAAACGTTCGCCCGTGTTGATGTTGTGCAGATCCAGGCGGCGAACGGAGCGCCCCGGAACCGCGGCTTCGGCGACCGAGGCCGGCAGCATCACCGAAGGCGCTGCAACGGCGGCGAAAGCGGCAAGACCGAAACGAAGAAACTGGCGCCGACCGGCGGCTCGGTCGGTGGTATCCCCCTCAGCAACACGCATCCCGGTTCCCCTTTTTCCCCTGATTGCCGGTGATTTTCTTCAATCTGGCAGGGTCTTTCGCGGCCCTTCGCGGGCTCATATCGTTGCCGACCGGATTACGACATTTCGTTCTGGTCATACCCGGCGTGCATTTCGTATAGGCGAGGACATAGGCAGCGATCAACCCATTTTTGCCACAGTCGGGATGACATAGGGCCGGTGCATATCCATGGTGCGCTGTTAGTTTGATGCGGTGCCGCATCCGGAGGATCTGACGCGAGTCGCAATCGCCTGCCGGCTCCGGGACGTATAAGGTGTTGCAATAGGAACAAGTTCGCTGCGGGACGACCCCGTCGCACCCACCGCGAGAGGACATGACGATGACGCTGAACCTGCCGCCGACCAACCGCCCCCGGCTGGCCCGCGTGATGCTGCTGCTGGCATTGCTGGTCGCGGGACTGTTCCCGTTTTCCGGCGACGCGACGGCGCAGCCGTTCCGCGATTCGCTGGCCATGCGGGCCGATCGGCTCGACGCGGCCGCGGCGGACCTGGAGACCATCGTGCCGGTTGCGGCGACGCGGATCGGAGCGGGGCCGCTGCTGCGCAAGGGCCGTGACGGGGAGCGTGTGCTGCGCCTGTCGCAGCGCATGGCCGAACTGGGATTCCTGATGCCCGACCGGGTGTCCGATCGGTTCGGCGACGATCTGGACCTGGCCGTCCGGGCCTTCCAGATGGCCGAGGGGCTGAAGGTCGACGGTCTGGTCGGCGGCGCCACCCGCACCCTGCTGGACCGCACGCCGCACGAAGCGGCGATGATGATGCGCCAGAGTGCGGCCGCCATGCGCGCCTTTCGTCAGACCGCGCCCGACACCGTGCTGATCGTCAATCTGCCGAGCCAGACGGTGACGCTGGTGCGCAACGGCCGGGAGGAGTTCACGATGCGTGCCGTCGTCGGCCGACCGTCGCGCGAGACTCCCCTGCTTGAGGACCACATCACCCACGTCATCGTCAACCCCACCTGGACGGTGCCGCCGACCATTCTGAAGCAGGACAAGCTGCCGATGCTGCGCCGCACCGGTCATCCGGGGGTGAGCAACGCCACTGTCTTTCTCGACGGCGAGCCGGTGATCCCCGAAGAGATCGACTGGACCGTGGTGTCGCCGGGGCGCGTGCGCATCGTCCAGCAGCCGGGCGACCACAACGCGCTGGGCCGCTTCCGCTTCAACATGACCAATTCCCTGAACATCTACCTGCACGGCACCAACGAGCCGCACCTGTTCGACCGTGACGTCCGCACGGTGAGTTCGGGCTGCGTCCGTTTGCAGGATGCCCGCTACTTCGCGGAACTGCTGCTGGCGGAGGTCAACGTGACGCCCGCGCGCATCGAGCGTCTGCTGGAACGCGGCGAGCCGGTCTGGCTGAAGGTGAACCCCCTGCCCGTGCGCTTTGTGTACTGGACCGCCACCGTCGACGACAGCAATACGGTGCGCCTGCACCACGACGTCTATGATCTGATGGAAGAGATGGCGGCGTCCACGCGGTTGCCCCCGGCGATCGAGACCGCCCCGCCCGCAACGCCGATGACGCCCATGCCGGTACCTCTGACACCGGCGCCGATGTCACCGATGCCCGACGCACCCCGCCCCGCCGCCGCCCCCATCGGCGACGGCGGCCAGACGACCTGAGGGCCGACTTTCCCGTGTGTGCGGGGGCGCCGGCGACGGCGCCCCCGCTCTGTCAGCCGCGCACCAGCGGCTTGTACTTGATGCGGTGGGGTTCCACCGCGTCGTCGCCGAGGCGCCGCTTCTTGTCGGCCTCGTAGTCCTGGAAGTTGCCCTCGAACCACTCCACGTGGCTGTCGCCCTCGAAGGCCAGGATGTGGGTGGCGATGCGGTCAAGGAACCAGCGGTCGTGGCTGATCACCACGGCGCAGCCGGGGAACGACTCCAGCGCATCTTCCAGCGCGCGCAGGGTATCGACGTCCAGATCGTTGGTCGGCTCGTCGAGCAGCAGGACGTTGGCGCCGGACTTCAGCATCTTGGCGAGATGAACGCGGTTGCGCTCACCGCCGGAAAGCTGCCCCACCTTCTTCTGCTGGTCGGGACCGCGGAAGTTGAAGGACGAGACGTAGGCCCGGCTCGGCATGGTCTTCTTGCCGAGTTCGATGACGTCCAGTCCGTCGGAGATCTCCTCCCACACGGTCTTCTTGCCGTCCAGCGTGTCGCGGCTCTGGTCGACGTAGCCGAGCTTCACCGTCTCGCCGACGCGGAAGGTGCCGTCGTCGGCCTTGTCCTGACCGGTGATCATGCGGAACAGCGTGGTCTTGCCGGCCCCGTTCGGGCCGATGACGCCGACGATGCCGCCGGGCGGCAGCTTGAAGGAGAGATCGTCGATCAGCAGGCGGTCGCCGAAGCCCTTGGCGATGTGTTCCGCCTCGATGACCACGTTGCCCAGGCGCGGCGGCGTGGGAATGACGATCTTCGCCTCGCCCACCTGCTCCTTGCCGCTCTCCGCCAGCATCGCCTCGTAGGCAGCGATGCGCGCCTTCGACTTGGCCTGGCGGGCGCGCGGGCTCTGCCGGATCCACTCCAGTTCGGCGGCGAGCTGCTTCTGGCGGTTCTGCTCCTGCTTGCCTTCCTGCTCCAGCCGCTTCTGCTTCTGCTCCAGCCACGCGGAGTAGTTGCCCTCGTACGGGAAGCCCTGGCCGCGGTCCAGTTCGAGGATCCAGCCGGTCACGTTGTCGAGGAAATAGCGGTCGTGGGTGACCAGCACGACGGTGCCCTTGTACTCCTGCAGGTGACGCTCCAGCCAAGCCACGGACTCCGCGTCCAGGTGGTTGGTCGGCTCGTCGAGGAGCAGCAGATCGGGCTTCTCCAGCAGCAGCTTGCACAGCGCCACCCGGCGCTTCTCACCGCCCGACAGCTTGGTGACATCGGCATCGCCGGGCGGGCAGCGCAGGGCGTCCATGGCGATCTCGACCGTGCGGTCGAGGTCCCAGGCGTCGGCGGCGTCGATCTTCTCCTGCAGCTCCGCCTGCTCGGCCATCAGCGCGTCGAAGTCGGCATCGGGATCGCCCATCAGCTCCGACACCGCGTTGAAGCGGTCGACCAGGCCCTTGGTCTCCGCCAGGGCATCCAGCACGTTCTCCTGGACGGTCTTGGTCGGGTCGAGCTGGGGCTCCTGCGGCAGGTAGCCGACCTTGGCGCCTTGCGCCGCCCAGGCCTCGCCGGAGTAGTCCTTGTCGTACCCGGCCATGATCTTCATCAGCGTCGATTTGCCGGCGCCGTTGACGCCGAGAACGCCGATCTTCGCGCCGGGAAGAAAGCTCAGCCAGATGTTCTCCAGCACTTTCTTGCCACCGGGATAGACCTTCGACAGGCCCTTCATGACATAGACATACTGGTAGGACGCCATGCGCCTCTCCGACCCTTATGAGGGAAAAAAGGAAATCGGGCGCCCGCAGCGCCGACCGGATTGCGCAGGGTTTTAGCGCATCGCCGGTTGCGTTGGAAGGCCGGCGGTCGGCTTGTCCCCGCACCGGCGTTTGCCTGTCCCGCCGCTGCCCGCTATGGTGGGCGCCGGAGAGGAGCCGCCGGGATCGGGCCGTTGCCGGCACGCCGGCGCCAGGCTTAAGGTCACCCGCGATGCCGGACATCTTCATCGACGCCGACGCCTGTCCCATGAAGGCCGAGGTCTACCGGGTCGCCGGCCGCTACGACATCAAGGTCCTGCTGGTCTCCAACCAGCCGCTGCGGCTGCCGACGGAGTGCCGGGCGGAGTTGGTCGTGGTCGGCGCGGGGTTCGATGCCGCCGACGACTGGATCGCCGAGCGGGCGCAGGCCATGGACATCGTCATCACCGCCGACATCCCCCTGGCCGACCGCACGGTGAAGAAGGGAGCGGTGGTCATCGGCACCAACGGCCGACCCTTCACACCCGACAACATCGGCCAGGCGCTGGCCGGGCGCGCGCTGATGAGCGACTTGCGCGACATGGGCGTCGCCTCGGGCGGGCCGCGGCCGCTGAGCCCGCAGGACCGTTCGCGGTTCCTCCAGACTCTCGACCAGGCCGTGCAGGCGGTCCGCCGCGGCCGCATGCCGGTGTGGCGGTAGCGCTTTCATCCATCGTCCGGCGCCAGCGCCCGCGCCTCGCCGAGCGTCCGCACACCGCGCTCCTCCAGGCGGCGCACCAGCGCCGAAGCCAGTTCGGCGGTCAGCAGGGCGTGCGGGGCACTCCCCTTCCCCGCCCGAAGATCGACGCCGAAGGCTGCGGCCAGGGACGGCACGTCCACCCCCGCCGCCGGCTCCAGCGCCCTGGCCAGCGGGCCGAGGTCGAGGGACGGCGGTGGCTCGAACCGGTCGAGACCGGCACCCTCGACCTCGCGGGCCAGGGCGGCCAGCGCCGCGTCCACACCGACACCGACGACGAGGCAGCCGCGCAGAGCCTCCGCAACGACACGCCAGACATTGGGGAAGGTCTGCGCTCCGGCGACGGCGTTGGCCGGCATGCGATAGGCCTCCGTCACGGCCGGGGACAGCGACTCGCCGGGGTCCACCGGCAGATCGAAGGAAACGGTGCGGAATACCCGCGCCCCCGACAGGCGGACGGTGCCAATGGCGATCACCCGTCCGCCGCCGGTGGCCGGCTCGGTCGTCGCCACCCACAGCGCGGTCATCGGAAGCGTGCCCAGCGCATCCCCGTCGCCGGGGCCGGCAACGGCGGGGCGGGCCGCGCGGGCCGGTCGGTACTCCGGCGGCCGGACGGGAAAGATCACCGCGACCCCCGCTCCTAGTCCGAGATCGGCGACCCGGGCCGGGAACACGGCGCCGTCCCAGCGCACCAGTTGGGCACCTGCGGGCTCGCCGCCTCCCCGCGCCTGCTCGATGGCGCGGAACAGGGCCGGACGGCCGATCAGGTCGTAAACGTCCATTCCCACGGCGGCGTTGGCGCCCAGGAGTCGCGCCGCCGGAGGGTTCAGAGCGACGATTCGCCCGGTGTCACTCAGCACCGCCACCGGCTCCTCCAGCGCCGTGGCCACCGCCGCCAGGCGGTCGCCGGCACGGGTTCCGGCCCGCCGCTCCCGCCGGAACGCGTCCGCCATGGCGTCGGCCAGCCGCCCCAATTCGTCGCCGCGGCCGCCGTCCCAGGCGCCGGGGCCGCCGCGGTGGTGGCGCAGCGCCGTGATGTCGTCGCGCAGCCGCCGCATGTCGCGGAAATGGCGGGACAGCCGGGCGAAGACGAACCACAGCGCGATGATGCCGAGTCCGGCCACCCCCATGTCGGCGTAGAGTCCCTCGATGTCGGCGCCGGCGCGCCGCGCCGCGTCGGCGGCGAGATAGGCGACGGCCATCCCGGCCACCGCCAGTCCCAGAATTGCCGCACGATACGTGCCGCCCATCCCCCGCTCCCCGCAACCGCTGCCGACGAGCCGGGACTGTAGCGCCGCCGGCCGGTGCGGAGAAGGGTGCGGCCGAAGTGCCACCCGGGGTAAGATCCCGCGCATGCCCGCCGCCTTCCTTCCCTTCTGGTTTCTGTCCTACGTGCTCGCCGCGTTCGGCTGGCTGTGCGTGGCCCGTTTCGCGTGGGAACGCGTCGGCCCCGCCGATCCACGGCACCCGGTGTCCCGGACGCTGCGCATGGCCACCGACTGGCTGGTGGCCATCGCCGCCCTGGTGACGCCGCGCGCGGTGCCGCCGGTCCTGCTGGTGCCGCTGGCCGCGGCCTGGGTCTTCTTCGTGCGCGGAACCCTGTCCGTGGTCGTTCTGATGGGGATTCTGCATCCCGGTTGGGGAGGCTGAGATGATGCGCCGGCGAACCCTGGCCCTGCTCGGGGCGGTGGCCCTGGCCAACGGTTTCCTGTCACCGGCGGCCGGAGTGCTGTGGCGGACGGCGGTGGTGTGGATGCCGGGGTTCCTGCTGGCCGTGCCCGGCATGGTCTTCTTTCTCACACCCCTGGTGTTGGCCGCCCTGACCCTCATGCTCAGCGGCGTCCCCGCAGCGCTCTACGAACGGCTGGCACCGCGGCCGGCCGAGTCCGTCACGCTGCGCATCTGGCTCGTCGGCGCCGTGCTCCTGACCCTGCCCGCCGCCCGCGCCGTCTTCGCAAGCGCCTTCGCCTGACGCCCGACGCCGGGTCTGCATTTTGTCGCGACCGCCGGCGTCCGCCGGATGCTATGTCCTCAACCGTCGACAAACACCCCGACATCCGTGCAGCCGGGAGGATTGCGCCACTTTTATTCAATTTTCCCGAAAGACTTCGGCAACGAAGGCGCCATTTCCGGGGTCGCCGATTACAACTGTATTAAAATCCGAAGACCGGGAACTTGCCATTTTCAACGGACTACTGTAATGAATGGCGCGGTTGCCGTATTCGGCCCACTAACTTTTCCCGGTAACTGTATCAGGGACGGCGCGACGCCGGCGGGGATGCCATGACGATGATCGACTTCGGCGCGGCGCGGGGGTCTCGGGGCCAACACTCGGCACGGCAATCCCGACGGCGAACCGGTATGGTTCTGGCCATGATGGCGGCCGTTCCGCTGGCCTGCGGTGCGGGGTTGGGATTCGACGCGGCCCGCGGCTACATAGTGGAGGCGCGCCTGTCCCGCGCTCTCGATGCCGCCGCCCTGGCGGGCGGTCGCGTGCATGTGGACGAACAGCGCGACGGCCATGTTCGCAAGTTCTTCGACGCCGCCTTCCCCGCCGGCTATCTCGGGTCCTCCCCCGCACCGCTGACCATCTTTGAGGACCGGGCGACCGGGGTGCTGGTCGTCCGCACCTCGACCCGTGTCAATGCCCTGTTCCGCCGGATGCTCGGATTGGGTGACCTGACCGTGGAAGCCCGTTCGGTGATCCGCCGCACGCGGGGCAGCGATCCCGTGCTGACCTCGCAATCGTCGTAACGCGTCCGTCCCGGCCGGAGCAGCGCCGTCCCGTCCGGGCACAACCCGATTTATATCCAATGTGATCAATCCGGGGCCTCCATTAAGATTCCGGGAACCACGGGCTGCTAGGCTGCATTTTCCGATCATCATGCCTCGCAACCCCACCCGGCCCGCCCCGTGACCGCGATCGCCGCCCTGCCCCCGCCGTCCGCCTTCGGACCCGCCTCCGGCTCCTCCGGGCTCGGGCGCCTGAAGACGTTGCTGATGTCGGAGGCCATACCGGTAACGCCGGTCCAGCCGATTCCCGGCGAGCAGCAGCGCCGCCGCCAGGAACCGGAGATCGAAGCGACGGAGGACTCCGTCGGGCGCGGCGGCCGCGCCGGCACCTCCGATGGCCGCCGCCGCGCCGGCGGGGCCGGAGACACGGGCGGTGGCGGATTCGCAGCCGGTGGCGGAGACGAGCGCGGCCCGGTCACCGCCTCCCCCGTCCCGCTCACCGCCGGCCCGACCGCCGGCTACGTGGCGCAGACCATCGCCCAGGAGGCCATCGGCACCGGCCTCCACATCGAACCGTGGGGCGCTGCGCTCGCTGCCTACCGCCGCGCCGAATCCGGACCATCGATGCCGCTGGTCAGCCGGTTCAGCGTGTAGGTCCGTTCCCCGCGCGGGCGATCACCACCCGCTCTTTTCCATCCGCCGCAGCGCCCCGCCCAGGTCCGCCAGGTTGGCCGCGGCCGTGCCCGTCCCGGACAGGGTCGCGTGCACAGCCGTCCAGAAGGCGGCGGATACCTCTCCGTACCGCGCCCCGGTCCGGCGCGACGGACGGGCAACGGCGTCGACCAGGGTGGCGTGCAGGTCGGCCAGGAACGGGTTGGCCGCCAGCACCTCCGCGTCCCGGTACAGGTCTGCGATGGTCGGGCTGTAGGACCAGTGGACGGCGCGGCGCTTCTGCTCCTCGCGCCCGGTCATGAAACGGACCAGATCGACCGCCGCCTCGACGTTGCGGGAATGGCGCGACACGGCGAGCTGCCAGCCGCCCAGCGTGCCCGTGCGCTTGCCCGAGTTGCCGCCACGCGGCAGGGCGGTGACCCCGACCCGTCCGGCCACCGGGCTGTCGGGAGCATTGAGCTGCGCCCAGGCGAAGGGCCAGTTGCGCAGGAACACCGCGTCGCCGGCCCGGAAGGCGTCGCGCGATTCGTTCTCGCCATAGAACAGCACCGCCCGCGGTGTGATCCGCCCCAACCAGCCGGCCGCCGTTTCCAGGGCGGCGACGGCGCGCGGGTTATCGACGGACACCGTGCCGTCCGCCTCGACGATGGCGCCGCCGCCGAAACTGTCGATCCATTCCAGCGCGTTGCAGGTGAGCCCCTCATAGGCGCGCCCCTGCCACAGGAAGCCGGAAAGGGTGCGGTTGCCGCGCTTGCGCTCCCCGTCGACGATGGCCTCCGCCGTCTGCGCCAGTTCCGCCCAGGTGTCGGGCGGACGGCGCCCGTACGACTCCAGCAGGTCCTTGCGGAAATACAGCAGGCCGGCGTCCGTGTACCAGGGCATGGCGACCAGCCGGCCGTCCACCGTGTTGTTGGCGATGATCTGCGGAAAGTGCGCCGCGATCTCGTCGTCGCTCACATAGGGACGCAGGTCGACGAAATGGCGGGCGAGAATGCCCGGCCAGATGACGTCGACCTGGAAAACGTCCACGTCCGGCGATCCCGCCTCCAGCAGCGCATGGTCGATCTGCAGGACGGTGGTGGTGTCCTCCGGCTGGTAGTGCAGGCGCACGGTGTTGCCGGTGCGCTTCTCCCACGCCGCCGCCGAAGCCCGGCACGAATCGGCGAAGCCGGGGCTGGCGAAGCAGGTGAGCGTGACGGTCACCCCCGCTGCCGCTGCTGTCGGAACCACCACACCCCCGGCCGCCGCAAACACCGCCGCGCCGGCCGCGCACACAAGCCCCCGCACCAGCCAACCGCCCATGGCGTCGTTCCTGCCCCGACTGAAGTCAGCCTTTCGGCACGTTCCGTGCCGATGGCCCTTTCCATTCAGTCTAGCCCAACGTGGTCCGCCCGTCATTCCGGTTGCGCGATCGACACGGGTTTCCACGTCCGCCACCTTTTGCCCGCCCGACCGTCGCCCGGAAAGCACACCGTTGCGCGGATTTCGGGGAACCGGTGCCGGAGCAGCAGCGTTCAAGCCACGCAAAGGCGCCCGTCCCGCGGGCTTCTCCCGCCCGTCCCATTCCGACGTCCCGGAGGTCGCATCCATGATGCCTCGCGTTCTCATCACCGGCGGTGCCGGCTTCATCGGTTCCCATCTTGCCGATGACCTGCTGGCCCGGGGGTACCGGGTGCGGGTGCTGGACTCGCTGGAACCGCAGGTGCATGGCGACAGCGGGCGGCGCCCCGACTATCTCGCCGCCGATGTCGAGTTGCAGCGGGGCGACGTCCGCGATGCCGACGCGGTGCGCCGGGCGCTCAACGGATCCGACATGGTGGTTCACCTGGCCGCCCGTGTCGGCGTGGGACAGAGCATGTACCAGGTGGGGGAGTATGTCGGGGCCAATGACCACGGCACCGCCGTGCTGATGCAGGCGCTGGTGGAAAAGCCGGTCGGCCGTCTCGTCGTCGCGTCGAGCATGAGCGTCTACGGCGAAGGTCTCTACGTGGATGCCGAAGGCCGTCCGGTGGAGGTCGGCCCGCGCAGCGTGGAGCAGATGCGCGCCGGCCGGTGGGAGCACGAGGTCGCCGGGAGAGACGGCGTGCGCCCCGCCCCCACCCACGAGGACATGCGCCCGACTCTGGCCTCCGTATACGCCCTGTCCAAATATGTGCAGGAACGGCTCTGCCTGATGATCGGCGAGACCTACGGCATTCCCGGGGTCGCCCTGCGGTTCTGGAACTGCTACGGCACCCGCCAGGCCCTGTCCAATCCCTACACCGGCGTCCTCGCCAACTTTGCGGCGCGCCTGCTGAACGGCAAGGCGCCGCTGATCTTCGAGGACGGCAACCAGCGCCGCGATTTCGTGCATGTGAACGACGTGGTGCAGTCCATCCGCCTGGCGCTGACCGTCGACCGGGCCGCCGGCGGTGTCTACAACATCGGCAGCGGCGTCTGCCGCACCGTGCGCGACGCGGCGGCGGCCCTCGCCGTCGCGGTCGGCCGGCCCGACATCGAGCCGGAGGTGACCGGCCGCTGCCGCATCGGCGACATCCGGCACTGCTACCCCGACATCGATCGCGCCCGCACCGTGCTGGGCTACGAGCCGCGGGTGTCCCTCGACGCCGGCCTCACGGAACTGTCGGAGTGGCTGAGCCGCCAGATGGCCGTCGATCGCATCGAGGAGATGCGCCGCGAACTCGCCTGCCGGGGATTGTCGGCATGAACATCCTGCGCGACCCCGAACCCGATGCCGTGCTGGTGACCGGCGGCGCCGGCTTCATCGGCTGCAACCTGGCGCACCGGCTGGCGGCTTCCGGCCGGCGGGTGCTGATCCTCGACAACCTGTCTCGCGCCGGCGTGGAGCGCAACCTAGCCTGGCTTCAGGCGACGCACGGTGATCGCATCGACGCCGTGGTGGCCGACCTGCGCGACCGCGCCGTGGTGGACGCCTGCGTCGCCCGGGCTCAGGCCATCTTCCATCTGGCGGCGCAGGTGGCGGTGACGACCAGCCTGGACGACCCGGCGGCCGACTTCGCCGTGAACGCCGGGGGCACGCTCAATCTGCTGGAAGCCATCCGGGCGCGCGGGGATCGGCCGCCGCTGGTCTTCACCTCGACGAACAAGGTCTACGGCAAGCTGCCGGGCATACGCTTCGTGACCCATGGCGAGCGGTACGTGCCGCACGACGCCCGCCTCGCCGCCCGCGGCGTCACCGAGGCGCAGCCGCTGAACTTCGTCAGCCCTTACGGCTGCTCCAAGGGGGCGGCGGACCAGTATGTGCTCGACTACGCCCGCACCTTCGGTCTGCCGGCCACCGTGTTCCGCATGAGCTGCATCTATGGTCCCCACCAGTTCGGCACCGAAGACCAGGGCTGGGTTGCCCACTTCCTGAAGCGCGTGCTGGCCGGGGATCCGATCACCCTGTACGGCGACGGCCGCCAGGTGCGCGACGTGCTGTATGTGGACGATCTGGTGGACGCGCTGCTGCTGGCGGCGGAGCGGATCACGGCGTTGCAGGGGGATGCCGTCAACATCGGCGGCGGTCCGGAGAACGCCACCAGCCTGCACGAATTGCTGGACCGCCTGCCGCGCCTGATCGGCCGCAAGCCGGTCGTGCGCTACGCCGAATGGCGGCCGGGGGATCAGCCCTGGTACGTGTCCGACACCGGGCTCTGCACCACCCGCATCGGCTGGCGGCCCCGGGTCGGCATCGACGAAGGGTTGGGTCGACTTGCCCGCTGGCTCGGGGCCACCGCCCCGGCCCCCGCGGCCCATCGCGTCGCGTCCTAGAGGAAGGAGGGCTCCGCCCGTGCGCTTCGCACTCGTCAATCCGCCCTGGACGTTTGACGGCAGCATCTATTTCGGCTGCCGCGAGCCGCACCTGCCGCTGGAATACGGCTACGCCAAAGCCCTGCTGGAGCGTGCCGGCCACGAGGCGGTCATCATCGACGCCCAGTTCCTGGACCTGTCCATGGACGCGCTTGTGGAGCGGGTGGCCGCCCTGCGGCCCGACGTCACGGTGGTCACCACCGCCCCCAGCTATCTCTTCTGGCGCTGCGCCCCGCCGGAGTTGCGGGTGCCCATGCAGACCGTCGCGGCACTCCGGGGCGTAGGCGGCCGCATGGTCGCGGTGGGGCCGCACGGCTCGACCACGCCGCGCGCCGCCCTGCGCAAACTGGGCGTCGAGGCCGTGGTGATGGGCGAGTGCGAGGAGGTGCTGGCCCGCATGGCGGACGCGGGCGACTGGTCCGCCATCGATCACCTGTGCCTGTGGGTCGGCGGGACTGTCCGCATCAACGGTGTCCCGGCGGCGGCGACCTTCACCGACCTGCCGGCCCTGCACTGGCCCGACGACTGGGTGGCGCGGCACCGCCATCACCACCACCGGTTCGACGCCAGGCCGACCGGTCCGGGTGCCGAGATGGAGACGTCGCGCGGCTGCCCGTACGCGTGCACCTTCTGCGCCAAGGAGAACTTCCGCGATGCCTACCGCCGGCGGCCCCTGCCGGTGGTCCTGGAGGAGCTGGACGGGCTGATCGCGCAGGGGGTGGAGTACGTCTACTTCATCGACGAGATCTTCCTGCCCGACCGGGCGCTGCTCGAAGCGCTGGCCGAACGGCCGGTGCGTTTCGGCGTGCAGACCCGCCTGGACCTGTGGAAGCCGCCGATGATCGAACTGCTGGGGCGTGCCGGCTGCGTCTCCATCGAAGCCGGCGTGGAGAGCCTGACCGTGGAAGGCCGCGCCGCACTGGCCAAGAAGTGCCGGATGGACACGGATGAACTGAGCGAGCGGCTGATCCTGGCGAAGAAGGTCGTGCCCTTCGTGCAGGCCAACCTCATCCGCTCCGCCGAGGACGACCCGGCGGAGGTGACGGCCTGGCGGGCGCGCATGCAGGGGTACGGGGTGTGGTCCAACGACCCGGTCCCCCTGTTCCCCTATCCCGGTTCCCCCGATTACCGGCTGCGCTGGGGCCTGCCCGACGACGAGGCGTGGGAGCGCGCCGTCGATCATTACCTGACCCGTCACGGCGCCTTCTGCGACCTCCAGGATCAGCGACCCCTTCCCATCCGGGACCTGGAGCGGACCGGTGGCGTGCCGTAATGATGGATCGACCGGCCCGCGTACTGATGACCGCCGACGCGGTCGGCGGGGTGTGGGACTACGCCCTGGAACTGGCGGGCGGTCTCGCCGAGCTCGGGATCGCCACGACGCTGGCGGTGATGGGACCGGCCCCGGACGCGGCACGCCTCGCGGCGGCGGCGCGCGTGCCCCTGCTGAACGCGGTGCATGCCCCGTTCCGCCTGGAATGGATGGCGGATTCCGAGGCGGATCTGGACGGCGCCTCCGCCTGGCTGCTCGACCTGGAACGCCGCGTCCGGCCCGACCTCGTCCACATCAACGGCTACGCCCAGGCCGCACTGCCGTTCCGGGCGCCGGTGCTGTGCGTCGGTCATTCCTGCGTGCTGTCGTGGTGGCGCGCCGTGCACGGGTGCGACGCGCCGGCCGCGGACTGGTCGCGCTATGCCGATCGCGTCGCCGCGGGGCTGCGCGCGGCCGGCCTGGTGGTCGCCCCCACCGCAGCCATGCTGGACACTCTGCATGACCTCTACGGCCCCCTGCCGCGGGTGCGGACCATCCACAACGGCCGCAGCGCCGGCGCCTTCCGTCCCGGGCCCAAGCGCCCGTACGTGCTGAGCGCCGGCCGGGTGTGGGACGAGGCGAAGAACATCGCGGCCCTGGACGCCGCGGCGCCGCACGTCTCCTGGCCGATCGTGGTGGCCGGCGACATCGCCGGCCCGGACGGGGCGCCCCGGCCGCCGCGCCATCTGGACCACCGGGGGCGCCTGGCCCCGGCGGAGATGGCGCGGCACCTCGGCACGGCGGCGGTGTTCGCCCTGCCCGCCCGGTACGAGCCGTTCGGGCTGGCCGTGCTGGAAGCCGCCCTGTCCGGGTGCGCCCTGGTTCTGGGAGACATCCCGACCCTGCGGGAGCTGTGGGACGGGTCCGCCCTGTTCGTTCCGCCCGACGACCGCGCCGCCCTTATCCGGGCTCTGCAGGACCTTGCCGGTGATGGTGAACGCGTACGGGCGCTGGCGGAGCAGTCGTCCCGGCGCGCCGGGGCATACACGGCGGAGCGCATGACGTCGGCCTACCTGGATGCGTACGGCACGCTGCTGCGCAACCGCGCCGCCGTGGCCGGAGGATGAACAAACCTCCGGAGGGCGCGTTGACAGGAACGGAACGGGGCGCGGGGGCAACCGTCCGACGGCGCGCGGGCCGATGCCTAGGCCCACCCGCCGGGTCCTAGGCCGGACGCGGGCCGTCGCGTCCGACGCGCGGTGTACCGCTCTTTCCCGACTTCGCAAGGCCGCCGGCCGTCCCCACTGTCGGTTCGGCCTTTCCGGCATCAACGATGTGCGAGCCGATGCGCTTTGTCCTTTTCTACCACTCGCTGGTCTCCGACTGGAATCACGGCAACGCCCATTTCCTGCGCGGGATCGTGCGCGACCTGCTGCGGCGCGGTCACACGGTGCGGGTCTTCGAGCCGGCGAACGGCTGGAGCCGCGCCAACATGCTGGCCGACGGCGGCCCGGCGGCTCTTGCCGCGTTCCACGCCGCCTTCCCCGGCCTGACGTCGCAGACGTACGACCCGGCCGCTCTCGACCTGGATGCCGCGCTGGACGGTGCGGACGTCGTGCTGGTGCACGAATGGACGGACCCGGCGCTGATCGTCGCGGCGGGGCGCCGGCGGGCGCAGGGCGGGCGGTTCCGCCTGCTGTTCCACGACACCCATCACCGCGTCGTCTCCCGGCCGGAGGAGATGGCGGCCCTGGACCTCTCCGGTTACGACGGCATCCTGGCCTTCGGCGAGGTGCTGAGCGCCCGCTATCGGGCGCTGGGCTGGAGCCGCAGCGTGTGGACCTGGCACGAGGCCGCCGACACGGCCCTGTTCCACCCCTTGCCCGGCGAGCCGGCGGAGGGCGATCTCGTATGGATCGGCAACTGGGGCGATGGCGAGCGCACCGCCGAACTGCACGAATACCTGCTCGACCCGGTGCGCAGCCTGCGCCTGACGGCCCGCGTCCACGGCGTACGCTATCCCGATGCCGCCCTGGCCGCCCTGGAGCGGGCGGGCATCGCCTACGGTGGCTGGCTGCCCAACCACGAGGCCCCGCGCGTCTTCGCCCGTCACGCCGTCACCGTCCATGTGCCGCGCCGACCCTATGTGGAGGCCCTGCCGGGCATCCCCACCATCCGCGTCTTCGAGGCGCTGGCCTGCGGAATCCCGCTGGTCTGCGCCCCCTGGGACGACGCCGAAGGGCTGTTCCGCCCCGGCACCGATTACCTGGTGGCCCGCGACGGCCGTGCGATGACGGAGCTGTTGCGCGCGGTGCTGCTGGACAAGGGGCTGGCCGCCAGCCTGGCCGCCCACGGGCTGGAAACGATCCGCGCCCGCCACACCTGCGCCCACCGGGTGGATGAGCTGATGGCCCTGCTCGCCGCCGCCGGGGCTCCGGACACCGCCCACGCACCCGAACGGGAGGACATCGCCTGATGGCCGGACTCGACATCGCCTTCTTCGGATCGAGCCTCGTCTCGGCCTACTGGAACGGCGCCGCCACCTACTACCGGGGGATCATCCGGGCTCTGGCCGGCCGCGGGCACCGCGTCACGTTCTACGAACCCGATGCCTACGACCGCCAGCAGCACCGCGACATGGACGATCCCCCCTGGGCCCGGGTGGTCGTCTATCCCGCCACGGCGGAGGGGCTGGCCACGGTGCTCGACGCCGCCCATGGCGCCGACGTGGTCATCAAGGCGAGCGGGGTCGGCATCTTCGACGACGAGCTGGCGGCCGGCGTGCTCGATGCCCGGCGCCCCGACGGGCTTGCCGTGTACTGGGACGTCGACGCCCCGGCGACCCTGGCGGAGATCACCGCCGACCCCAAGGCGCGGCTGCGCCCGCTGCTGCCGCTCTACGACCTCGTGCTGACCTACGGCGGCGGGCCGCCGGTGGTCCGGGCCTTCACCGCACTGGGGGCGCAGGTGTGCGTCCCCGTCTACAACGCCCATGACCCCGCCACCCACCACCCGGTGCCCCACGACCCGCGCTTCGCGGCCGATCTCACCTTCCTCGGCAACCGTCTGCCCGACCGGGAGGAACGGGTGGAGCGCTTCTTCCTCGACGCCGCCGCCCGGCTGCCGGACCGGCGATTCCTGCTGGGCGGCAACGGCTGGCACGACAAACCCATGCCGCCCAACGTCACGGCGCTCGGCCACGTCTACACCGCCGACCACAACGCCCTGAACTGCTCGGCCCGGGCGGTGCTCAACATCAGCCGCTCCAGCATGGCCGACATGGGCTATTCCCCGGCGACCCGGGTGTTCGAAGCCGCCGCCGCCGGCGCCTGCATCATCACCGACGACTGGTCCGGGATCGACCGCTTCCTGGAGCCGGGAACGGAGATCCTGGTCGCCCGCGACGGCGCCGCAGTGGCGGAGCATGTGGCCGCCCTGACGCCGGAGCGCGCCCGCGCCATCGGCGACGCGGCACGGCGGCGCGTGCTGGCACAGCACACTTACGACCACCGGGCGGTGCTGGTGGAGGCGCTGCTGTCGGGGGCCACCGTCGGCTCCCTCGGCCTCGAGGAGGGTGTGTGATGGCGCAGCCACCGTCCACTCCCCTGTCCGTCGTCGTCCTCGGCCTTTCGATCACGTCCTCGTGGGGCAACGGGCACGCCACCACCTTCCGCGCCCTGCTCAAGGGCATGAAGGCCCGCGGCCACGACGTGCTGTTCCTGGAGCGCGACAAGCCCTGGTACGCCGACAACCGGGACCTGCCGTCCCCCGACTTCTGCCGGCTGGCGCTCTACGACAGCCCGGAGGAACTGGCGGAACGCCATGCCGCGGCCGTGCGTGCCGCCGACCTGGTGATCGTCGGCTCCTACGTGCCGGACGGCGTGGCGGTCGGCCGCTGGGTGCAGGACACCGCCGGAGGGGTCACCGCCTTCTATGACATCGACACGCCGGTCACCGTCGCGCGGCTGGAACGGGGTGACGCGGAATACGTCAGCCGGGAGATCATTCCCGGCTTCGACCTCTATCTCTCCTTCACCGGCGGCCCGACCCTCGACCGGCTGGAACGGGAGTTCGGGGCGCGGCGCGCGCGGGTCCTCTACTGCTCGGTCGACGCCGACGCCTACTATCCCGAGTTGGGGCCGGTGCGCTGGGATCTCGGCTATCTCGGCACCTACAGCCCCGACCGCCAGCCGGTGCTGGAACGGCTGCTGCTGGAACCGGCCCGTCGCCGCGAACGGGATTCCTTCATCGTCGCCGGCCCGCAGTATCCCGACACCGTGGACTGGCCCGCCAACGTGGAACGGGTGAGCCACCTGCCGCCGTCCGAGCACCGGCGCTTCTACAACGCCCAGCGTTTCACCCTGAACGTCACCCGGGCCGACATGGTGGCCGCGGGTTGGTCGCCCAGCGTGCGCCTGTTCGAGGCGGCGGCCTGCGGCACCCCCATCATCAGCGACCGCTGGTCCGGCCTGGAGGAGCTGTTCGTGCCGGGCGAGGAGATCCTGATTGCCGACGACGGGGATCAGGTGATGCGCTGGCTGCGCGACACGGAGCCCCGCCGGGCCCGCGCCATCGGCCGCGCCGCACGCCGCCGCGTGCTGGCCGCCCACACCGGGGAACGCCGTGCCGCGGAACTGGAAGCGTACGTCCGGGAAGTGCGCGGCGCCGCCCGGTCGGTGCGGGCGCTGTAGAGGGGGATGAGCGGACCGGGGAGGACCATTGGTCCTCCCCCGCCGCCGCGTCACCCCTGACGGTAGTTCGGCGACTCGTTGGTGATGGTGATGTCGTGGACGTGGCTCTCGCGCAGGCCGGCGTTGGTGATGCGCACGAACCGGCAGCGCGAGCGCATCTCGGCCATGGAGCGGTTGCCCGTGTAGCCCATGGCGGCGCGCAGGCCGCCGACGAGCTGGTGGATCACCGCCGACACCGGCCCCTTGTAGGGCACGCGGCCCTCCACGCCCTCCGGCACCAGCTTCATGGTGGACACTTCCTGCTGGAAGTAGCGATCGGCCGAGCCGCGCGCCATGGCGCCCACCGAGCCCATGCCGCGGTAGCTCTTGTAGGAGCGGCCCTGGTAGAGGATCACCTCGCCGGGGCTCTCGTCGGTGCCGGCGAACAGGCTGCCCAGCATGGCGCAGTCGGCACCGGCGGCGATGGCCTTGGCGAGATCGCCGGAATACTTGATGCCGCCATCGGCGATCACCGGCACGCCGGCGTCCCGGCAGGCCTCGACCACGTCCATGATGGCGGTGAGCTGCGGCACGCCCACGCCGGCGATGATGCGGGTGGTGCAGATGGAGCCGGGGCCGATGCCCACCTTCACCCCGTCCGCACCGGCATCGATCAGCGCCTTCGCGGCGTCGGCGGTGGCGACGTTGCCGGCGATGACCTGGGTGTAGTTGGACATGCCGCGGGCGGCGCGCACCTGTTCCAGCACCTTGACGGAATGGCCGTGGGCGGTGTCGACCACCAGCACGTCGACGCCGGCGTCGAACAGGGCCTCGGCGCGCTTCAGCCCGTCCGGCCCGGTGCCGGTGGCGGCGGCGACCCGCAGACGGCCCTTCTCGTCCTTGCAGGCGTTCGGGAATGCCTGGGCCTTCTCGATGTCCTTGACGGTGACCAGGCCGATGCAGCGGTACGTCTCGTCGACGACCAGCAGCTTCTCGATGCGGTGCTGGTGCAGAAGGCGCTTGGCCTCGTCCTGGCTGACGCCTTCGCGCACGGTGACCAGCTCCTTGGTCATCAGTTCGCTGACCGGCTGCCGGGGGTCGGTGGCGAAGCGCACGTCGCGGTTGGTCAGGATGCCGACCAGCCGGCCGGTGCCGCGGGCGTCCATGCTGTCGACCACGGGGATGCCGGAGATGCGGTAGGACGCCATCAGGGCCAGCGCGTCGGCCAGCGTGGCGTCGGGAGTGATGGTGATCGGGTTGACCACCATGCCGCTCTCGTACCGCTTGACCTTGCGGACCTCTTCGGCCTGACGCTCGATGTCCAGATTGCGGTGGATGGTGCCGATGCCGCCGGCCTGGGCCAGCGCGATGGCGAGGCCGCTCTCCGTCACCGTGTCCATGGCCGAGGAGATCAGCGGGATGCCCAGCTCGATCGTCCGGGTCAGGCGCGTCCGCGTGTCGACGTCGCCCGGCAGCACCGAAGACTCGGCCGGAACCAGAAGGACATCATCGAAAGTCAACGCCTCGCGAATCGCGATGTCGCGCGCCATGGCCCGTCTCCCCGAAAAATGTCGCGGCACTATACACAAGGACGTGGGCTTGTGAAGCGTCATCCCCACTACCCCTCGCCCCTGTCCGCCCCGATCGCCGCACGCCTGCCATGCCCGGCGCGGCGGGCCGGGCGAACCGCGTGTCAGCCGGCAGGGGCCGTCTTCTGCGCCAGCACCAGCAGCACCTTCTCCTCAAGCTGGTCGGGCGTGAAGGGTTTGGCGATGTACCCGGAAACATGGCTGGCGATCGCCCGTTCCACCGCCTTGCGGGTGGCCAGCGCCGTGACCATAAGGAACGGCAGGTCGGGCCGCGTCACCCGCACCCGGTTCAACACCTCCAGGCCGCTCGTCTTCGGCATCATCCAGTCGCAGATCACCAGATCCACGCCCTCCTCCCGGCCGACGAAGCGGTCCAGCGCATCGCGCCCGTCGACGGCCGTCTCGATGGTGCCGATCCCCAGGTCGCGCAGCACCGATGCAACATAGTTGCGCGGCCCCTCCTCGTCGTCGACCACCAGCACCCGCAGGGCGGACAGGTCGATGAAGGGCACCGCCACCATGCCCAGGGCGTTGCGCAGCCAGGCGACGCGCTGGGCCCGCTCCCTGGCTCCGCTGACACTGAGCAGAAAGGCGCGCAGGAAGCGCGGCCGGTGGACCTGCCGGTACAGGGCACGCGCCACCGCCATGCGGCTCTTGCCCTGGCAGAACGCGCGCTCGCCGGCCAGCTTCACCACCTCCAGCACCTGGTCGGGCGACGGGTCGTCCTTGCCGGTCAGCGGCGTCAGGATGCGCTGGGTCCGGATGAAGGCGTTCTGCATGTCGTCGATCTGACGGACCAGCGCGTCACGGTCCTCGTCCGGGAACGAGGAGTCCAGGACCATGCGCTGCACCTCGCCCAGCCCCTTCAGCTTGTCGTGCTTTTCCTTCCAGCAGTCGAGGAGCCGGCCGGCGAAGTCGCGGCCCTGGAAGTACTGCATGAGATAGGCGTTGACCGCCCGCTGCGAGGACGGCGACAGCGGCATGCGCTGGACCATGAAGAGGATCTGCAGCCGTTCGAAGAAGTTGCGCCCCCTGACCAGTTCGGGAAGCGTGTCCTCGTTGATCAGCAGCGACATGCGGCGCTGGAGCGCCGCTTCGGTGCGCGCACCGCCGAGATAGCCGCCGTTGCCGGTGCGCAGACGCTGTCCCAGCGCGCCCAGCGCCAGTGCCTCCCGCTGCACCGTCTCCATGACGAGCAGATCGCCGCGGCTGGCGGTGGTCAGGCGGTCCGGCTTCCCCAGTTCGCGGCGCAGGGCCGCCAGCAGGCCGTCGCACGCCACGGGCATGGGCACCCGTCGCAGCAGCTCCTCCAGCCGCCGCAGCAGCGGCGGGGCATCCTCCGGCAGGGGGGCGTCACCGGCGGCAAGACCGGCGATGGCATCGACCAGCGGCGCAAACGCCAGGTCGCCGGACACCGACGCCATGCCGGACTCGCAGCGCATGATCTCGCCCAGCAGGCGATCGATGGGCGCCAGCGCATCGGCATCGTCGGTTCCCGCCGCCAGGTCGAGCAGCAGTCCCGTCTTTTCGGCGAAGCTGCGGCCGGTATGCAGGTGCTGGGTCAGCGCCGCGTCGATGGTGAAGCGGGCGCGGAACGCCTCGACCGTATCGAACACCCCCTTCACGATCGCGGCATAGTTCTGCGCCGTCAGGTCCGGGACGGTCCAATCCCTGGTCCGCTCGCGGGTGAGCCGCGCGACCTCGTTCACCAGCACGTTGATGGACCCGGGCTTGCGCCCCATCACCCGGTCGACCTGCTGAAGGATGCCGACGAACAGCGCCTGGTTCGACAGGGTGTTCTGGTGGCGCGGCGAATGCAGCACCTCGGTTGGCGTCAGCGCGTTCTCGTTCAGGATGCGCTCGCAATGGCGCCCGATGCTCTCGCGCGCCGCCGGAGCGTAGAAATCATCGGCCTCCCGGCATTCCGACGGGGGTGCCCCCGCCTCCGCATCGCCGGCGGCGACGGTATCGGGGACGCGGTCCGACGGATCGCTATCGGATGCCATAGACTGTCTCCACGTGCTCCCGGTGGGTTATTCCGCGATCAGGGTGCGGACCGCGTCGATCAGCGCGTCCGGCCCCACCGGCTTCATCAGGATGCGGCGCCCCGGACGGGCGGTGAGTCCGGCCGCCTGCTCCCGCGAGGCATAGCCGGTGAGGAAAAGCATGCGCAGCTCCGGATTGCGTTCGTGGAGCGCTTCGGCCAGTTCGACGCCGTTCATCCGCGGCATGGCCACGTCGCTGACCACCAGGTCGAACAGGCCCCCGTGCTCGTCGAAGCGCTCCAGCGCCTCGACACCGTCGGCCGCCTCCACCACCGAGCACCCGGCCTCCTCCAGCGCCAGGCGCAGGAAGGATCGCACCGAGTCCTCGTCGTCCACCAGCAGCACCATGGCGGTGTCGCCTTCCGGCAGAGCGACGCAGGCCGGCCCGGACGACGCCGCCCCCGGCGGATCGACCGCCGGCACGAACAGGGAGAAGGTGGCACCGCTGCCGGGAGCGGACTCCAGCTCCACCGTGCCGCCCACCTGCCGGACGGTGCCGTACACCATCCACAGGCCGAGCCCGGTTCCCTTGCCCTGCTCCTTGGTGGTGAAGAACGGCTCCCAGATGCGGTCGCGCAGTTCCTCCGGCACACCGTTCCCGGTGTCGCTCACCCGGATCACGGCGTAGCGTCCCGGAGCCAGATCCTCGTGGCGCTCGAAGAAGACGGTGTCGGGCTCCACGGTGTCCAGCGTGATCGTCAGCGTTCCCGTGTCGCCCATGGCGTCGCGCGCGTTGATCGCCAGGTTCAGAAGGGCCTGATTGAGCATGGCCGGGCTGGCGACCACATGGGCGTCCTCGTCGCGGATCTTCAGCTCCAGCACGATGGCGGCGGACAGGAGCGGCTTCAGGAAGACGCGCAGGTCCCGCACCAGCGCGGCCAGGGCAATGACCTCCCGCTCCTCGCCGGGGCGACGCCGGCTGAAATCGAGGAGCTGACCGGTCAGGGCGGCCGCCCGGTCCGACGCCTTGGCGATCTCGCGCACGCAGGTCAGCACCCGCTCCCGGTCCCCGGGGTTGCGTTCGGCCAGCCGGGCGAAGCCGCCGATGGCGGTCAGCATGTTGTTGAACTCATGGGCGATGCCGCCGGCCATGCGGCCGACCGCCTCCATCTTCTGGGCTCGCTGCAACTCCTCCTCGGCGCGCCGGCGCTCGGTGACGTCGTTGAACGCCAGCAGCACCGCGGGCGCGCCGCGGAAGACGGCCGGGAAGGCCCCCACCTCGACGTGACGCCGTTCCCCGGAAGGACGCACCACGTCGGCGGATGTCTGCTGCGAGCGCCCCCGGGCGGTCGGCGCCAGGGTCGCCTCGATCAGCCGGCCGTCGTCGAAACAGCCGGCCAGGGACGTTCCGTTCAGCCGGGAGCCGTCCTCGACGCCCAGGATCGACGCCGCGGCGGAGTTGGCGAAGCGGATCGCCGTGCCGTCCCAGATGACAATGCCGTAGGGGGCCAGCTCGACGAGTTGCCGGTAGCGCCCCTCGCTCTCGCGCAGCGCGGCGACGATGGTCATCCTCTCCAGTTCCGCCGCCGCGCGGACGGCGAAGACGTGGACGAGGTTCTCCGCCATGTCCAGGTTCACCATGGGACGCCGCGACAGCACGGCGATATGGCCCAGCGGCCGCCCGGCGGAATCGTTCAGCGGGGCGCCGCAATAGCTTTCCGCCTCCACCAGGTCGAGAAGCGCGGCCTGCGGGAACAGCGACCGCAGTCCCGACGGGAACAGGCACATCTTCTGCCCGATCACCCGTTCGCAGGGCATGCCGGCGATGGCGAAGGGATCCGGCGGTTCCATGACGGCGCCGTCGTGGACCACCGCCATGATGCGCACCCGGTCACTCCCCGCCATCTCCGTCACCACCGCGGTGTCGACGTCCAGCGCGCGGGCCAGCGCAAGGGCCAGGGTCGCGAAGAACTCCTCCGGTGCGTCGTGCGACACGGCCTGCGCCAGATCGCGCAGGACCGTCTCGAAACGATGGCGTTCGGTCACGTCGGCAAAGGTGGCGACGAAACCGCCGTCGGGGACGGCACTGCGCCGCACCTCCAGGAAACGGTCACCGACCCGCACCGGTTCGCCCCGCCAGGAACGGGCGGCGGCCGGATCGAAGCGCGCCGAAGACGGTTGCAGCGCCGGCGGCCGAAGCGCCAGCACCTCGGCCAGGGCCGGTGCCATCCCTTCCAGTCGATCGAGCACCGCCGCCACCGGCCGGCCGAACCGGACGGTCTCCACCGGCAGGTCGAGGAGGCGCTGGAACTCGTCGTTCCACGCGGCCAGGCGGCCTTCGCCGTCGACCATGCAGATGCCCTGGCTGATGCTCTCCAGCGTCGCCTTCAGCAATCCCGTCTGTTCGGCCAGCTCCTCTTCGCGCAGCTTCAGCTCGGTGATGTCCATCAGGATCTTGACGATGCCGCCGGACCCCGTGGCGTGCTCGCTGATGCGGTACCAGCGGCCGTTGGACAGGCGGCGGTCGACCGGCGCGTCGTGGGCCAGGTGGCGGTTGAGCCGGTCCTGGATCCACGACCCGATGTCGCGCCGGGCGTCCTCGTAGCCGCCCCGTTCGGCGGCGACGCGCAGGATGTCCTGGAAAGCGGCGCCCGGCACCAGAACGTCGGCGATGTCCGGGTAGGCCTGCCGGTACCGCTCGTTGCACAGCAGCAGGCGGCCCTCCGCGTCGAACAGCACGAACCCTTCGGAGATGCTGTCGAGCGCGTCGTGGACCAGCACCTGCATGAACCGGGCTTCCATCAGGGCCATGGTCTCGGCCGTCACGTCGACGCCCGAACCGCGGTAGCCGAGGAACCGCCCCGTCTCGTCCCGCACCGGCTGCCCGCTGATGCGGAAAACTCCGGTGCCGCCGTCGGGACCGGGCACCATCACCTCCAGGTCGCGGAACGGCCGGCCGGCGGCGATGTCGCCACCAACCTCGGTCCAGGATCCGGCATCCTCCACCAGGGCCCCGAGGTCGAGCAGTGACGCGCCGAACAGCGGACCGGGGTCGCGGCCCAGCAGCGCGGGCAGGCGTTCGGACATGTAGGTGTAGCGATGGTCCGGTCCCGTCTCCCAGAACCAGTCTGACGAGGCCAGGGCAAAGTCGAGGAAGCGCTTGCGGCTGGCGGCAAGGTCCCGGTTCGCCGCCGCGACGTCCGCCGCGGCGCGGTCGACCTCCGCCGCGGCGCGCACGGCGCGGTGCACCACCAGCCCGGCCAGCGCCGTCATGGCGGCCAGCACCAGCACCACCGGCAGAGCGACGCTGTCCAGCATCCGGGCACCGGGACGCGCCGCCTCCCACGCGAGGTGCCCCAGGGGCGCCCCGCCCCACCCGGTCAGCGGCAGGGATGCCCGGGCGGGCGCCGGCAGCTCCGCCGGCACGAAGCGCAGCCCGGTGATTCCGAACGACGCGCCCAGACGGTCCAGGGCGCCGTCATCCAGGGTGCGGATCAGAACCAGCACCCGGCGCTGCCCGGCGGCACCGTCGGCCACGTCCGCCGCCGCCATCAGGTACAAGGCGCGGCCGGCGCCGACCAAACCGGCCACCGCACCATCCGGAGCATAGGGCGCCTGCCCCGCCATGCGCACGGCGTCACTGCCGTAATCATCCAGGCCGACCGGATCGGAGGAACCGCCGCCGTCCGGAATGACCAGCCCGGTGACCCCCGCCCGTTCCGCCAGGCGGCGGAGCAGCAGGTCGGGAAGCGTCGTCCCACCGCCCGCAGGGTCGGTGACGATCACCGACCAACGGGCGTAATCGGCCGCGGCCGCTTCCAGGCTGCGGCGCGCCTCTTCGATGACGGAACCGACTGTCCGCGCGGCAACGGTGTCCGCCGTGCGGTCCTGACGGTCCGCCGCAAAGGTCAGCAGACCGAGCAGGGCGGCGACGCCCAGTCCCACCAGCAGCACGCCCGGCAGGATGATCCGGCGTGCCGGCGAACGGGGCGACGGCGCCGTGTCCGCGGTGGTCCGCGGCCGCTCCCGCGCGATCGTTGCCCCCATGTCACGCTCCGCCCGCTGGACCTCGCATCCCCCGCATCCGGGAGACCCCCGTCCTTAGGATGGAACCCGTTAACATCGCGTTGCCCCGGCGGACGCCGCAACCTATCGCGGTGTCCGCCGGCAAGGCGGTCAGGGCGCCGGCAGCATGGCCGCCACCGCCTCCACCGCCGCCGCGGCATAAGGGCGCACACGCGGCGCAATCTGCGACGGATGAATGCCCGGCCCGAGAATCCCGACGCCCACCGGCTTCATGAACTCGAGCTGCAGGTCGATGAGGCTCTTCACCACCGCGTGACCCATCACCAGGCCGTGGGACGTCTCGCCGTTCTCGATGATGCCCAGCGCCACCGCCCCCGCAATGTCGTGGCGCATCAGCAGGCGCTTGATCGCCAGCGGCTTCTCCATCGAGCCGGGAACCCACACTTCGGCCACCACGGTCAGGTCCAGGCACTCGGCGACGGCGCGCGCCTCGGCCAACATCTCTTCCCCTTGCGTGCGATGAAACCGGCCGAGCACGATCCCGATGTTGGCCACGACGCCACTCCCTTGTCTTTGTCCATGTATGGTCCGCGCGAACACGCCGCCAACCTTAGTCGGCGGCACCCGCCGCGGGCAATCACCTCCCGCGGCCGCCCGGCGCCGAAGCATCGCTTGCGTTTCAAATCTGAAACAACGACTGGACCTCCTGTGGGGAGAGGTCTATCCTCTTCGACCGGTGCTACACACGGGGGAGTGCGTGCCATGCCGCTTGAGATCGAGCGGAGGTTCCTGGTCACCAGGGACATCGGGCACCTTTGCACGACCGGCCAACGGATCATCCAGGGCTACATTCCGACGCGCGGCGACCGCACGGTCCGCGTGAGGGTCGTCGGCCCCGCGGCGTTCCTGACCATAAAAGGCGCGCGCTTGGGCATCGCCCGCCGGGAAACCGAATGGGCCATCCCCGTGAGCGTGGCCCGGGACATGCTGGCGCACGCCTGCGGACCGGACCGCATCGAGAAGATCCGCTATCGGGTCGAACACGCCGGCTTCGACTGGGATGTCGACGTGTTCGAAGGCGCCAACGCCGGCCTGGTGATCGCTGAAGTGGAACTGGAGTCGCCCGATCAGCCCGTCCCCCTGCCCGACTGGGTCGGCCGCGAGATCACCGACGAGCGGCGCTATGGCAACTCCTGGCTCTGCCGCCACCCGCTGAATCCGGCGGCCCGCGCCGCCTGACTCCGTTCCTTCCATCCCGACACGTTTATCCGGACGCCCGCGTCGGCAGGCGGGCGGCGACGGCCAGGGCGGCCAGCAGCAGCAAGCCGACGAATCCCGCCACACCGAGCCAGCCCCAAGCCCCCCAGAACAGGCCGCCGGCGTACCCCGCCAGCGTCGACCCCATGTAATAGCTGAACAGGTAGAGGGCCGATGCCTGTCCCCGCGCGGTGCGCGCGCGCTGGCCGATCCAGCCGCTGGCGATGGTGTGGGCACCAAAGAAGGCGGCGGTGAACAGGGTCAGACCCGCCACCACGGCGACCAGTGACGGCGGCTCCATCAGCATCAGCCCGGCCAGCGTCAGCGCCACCGCCGCCAGCAGGACGCGGCGCTGGCCGTGGCGCCCGGCCAGACCGCCGAACCAGGGCGAGGCCACCACGCCCGCGAGATACACCAGGAACACCGCGCCAACCACGGCCGGCCGCAGCTCGAACGGGGCTTCGGTGAGACGGAAGCCGGTGTAGTTGTACACCGTGACGAACGCTCCCATGGTGAGGAACCCGAGCGCGAACAGGCGGCGCAGGCCGGGGTCGCCCAGGTGGGCCCGCCACGCGGCCGTCAACTCGCCGAGGCCCGGCGGGCGGCCCACGAATCGCCGCGACGCCGGCAGGCCGAACCACAGGGCCGCGGCGGCTACCAGACCCAGCAGGCCGACGGCGGCCATGGCCATGCGCCAGTCCGCCACGTCGGCGACCGCCGCCGTCAGGGCGCGGCCGGACATGCCCCCCAGCGCCGTCCCGCCGATGTAGAGCCCCATGGTGACCCCGACCGCCTTGGGGTCCACCTCCTCGCTGACATAGGCCATGGCGACCGCCGGCAGGCCGCTCAGCGCCACCCCCTCCAGCGCCCGCACCACCAGCAGCCAGGGCCAGTCGGGAGCCACGGCCGCCAGCAGCCCCAGCAGGCCGGAGGCGAGCAGGGAGGCGAACATCACCGGCTTGCGCCCCAGGGCATCGGACAGCGCCCCCGCCAACAGCAGGGAGAAGGCCAGCGTGCCGGTGGACAGGGAGAGGGCCAGGCTGCTCTCGGCCGGGCTGACCGCGAACTCCACCGCGAAGGCGGGCATCAGCGGCTGCACGCAGTACAGCGTGGCGAAGGTGGCGAATCCGGCCAGGAACAGGCTGACCCGGGCCCGAAGGAACTCCCGCGTTCCGGCACGCAGATACTCACCCTGCCCGTCCTCCTGGCCGGGCATCCGTGTTCCGTCCACCCTCGTTCTCCTCAACCGCGGTTGCCGGAGGGATACTGACGTTCGCGGCCGCAGCACGGAAGCGACGAACCTGCAGGACTGCCATCGCCCGGGTGCGGCGGATGCTCCCGCCCTATCGGTCGACCAGGCTCTCCACCGTCTCCAGCCGGTCGGCCTCGCCGGGCGGTTTGTCCCAGCGGATGCGGTGGACGCGCGGGAAGCGCATCGCCACGCCGCTCTTATGCCGGGTGGAGCGGTTGACGCTGTCGAAGGCCACCTCCAGCACCAGCCCCGGCGCCACCTCCCGCACCGGGCCGAAGCGGCGGACCGTGTGGGCGCGCACCCAGCGGTCCAGTTCGACCAGTTCGGCGTCGGTGAAGCCGAAATAGGCCTTGCCCACCGGCACCAGCTCCTCCCCCCGCCACACCCCGAAGGTGAAATCGGAATAGAAGGACGAGCGCTTGCCATGGCCCCGCTGCGCGTACATCAGCACGGCGTCGACGGTGAGCGCCCCGCGCTTCCACTTGAACCACGGCCCCCGCGGGCGCCCGGCGACATAGGGGCTGTCGCGCCGCTTCAGCATCAGCCCCTCGATCCCCGCCTCACGCGCGCCGTCGCGCAGGGCCGCCAGATCCTCCGGGCCGGCAAAGGGAACCAGGGGCGACAGGTCCATGCGGCGCGGCCGCACCGCCTCGTACCAGTGCTCCAGACGGGCGCGTCGGGCGACGAAGGGCAAGGGGCGCAGGTCCTCCGCCCCCTCGAACAGGATGTCGTAGAGGCGCACGAAGGCAGGGTACGCGCGCAGCATCGCCGCCGTCACGGTCTTGCGGTTCAGGCGCTGCTGCAGGTCGTTGAAGGGCGCCACCGTTCCGTCGCGCACCACCAGCAATTCCCCGTCCAGCACGGCGTCGAAGCTCATGTGGTCGGTGACGTCGGGAAAGACGGCGGAGACGTCGTCGCCGGTGCGGCTGTAGATCCGCCGCTCGGCGCCCCGCGCCGCAAGCTGGACGCGGATGCCGTCCCATTTCCATTCCGCGCACCAGTCGCCGGGGTCGAAGCTTGCGGCGTCCCCCTCCTCCGCGGCGGTGGCCAGCATCAGCGGCCGGAAGCCGGCGCCGGTGCCGGCGTCCGGCCGGCCGGCGCGACCGTCCAGCCAGGCGAACAGCGTCCCGTAGGGCGGTGTCACCGCGTGCCAGACCTCCTCCACGTCGTGCAGGGCAACGCCGCTCCACGCCGCCAGCGCCGTCTTGGCCAGGCGCGCCGAGACGCCGACCCGCAGCGCCCCGGTGATCAGCTTCAGCAGCGCGTAGCGGCCGGAGGCGTCGAGCCGGTCGAGCCAGCCCTCGACCAGCTCCATCACGTCGGCGCGCCGCGCGCCCTGCAGGGCCGTCACCACCTCGTCCAGCCCCGGGGCCGCGGCCGGATCGCCGGCGCCGTGCTCCGGTCCGCCGGGCCAGATCAGCGCCACCGTCTCCGCCAGGTCGCCGACGTAATCGTAGGACCACGCGAACAGCTCCGCATCCACCCGCGTCGCTGCCAGGCGGCGGATGGCAGCGGGCTTGGCCTCGGCGAAGACCAGCGTCCCGGTCAGGGCCGCCAGCGCCCAGCCCCGGTCGGGGTCGGGGGTGTGGGCGAAGTGGTCGACCAGCAGGCGGATCTTGCCGTTGCGGGACGGCATGAACGCCAGCGCGTCGATCAGCGCGGCGAAGCGGTTCACGCCCCCTCCTCCCCGAAGCCGAGCAGGGACAGGGCGCGGGCGCGGATGCCCATGCGGCCGGCCTGGTGGACCAGCGCCTCCTCCCGCCCGTGGGTCACCCACACCTCAGGGGCGCCGACGTCGCGCAGGGTGTCCACCAACTCGTCCCAGTCGGCGTGGTCGGAGATCACCAGCGGCAGTTCGACCCCGCGCTGGCGCGCCCGCTGGCGCACCCGCATCCAGCCCGAAGCCAGCGCCACCACCGGATCGCTCAGGCGGCGTGCCCAACGGTCGGCAATGGCACCGGGCGGGGCGAGCACCAGGGCCCCGCGCAACTCCGCCGCATCGGCGACGGTGGCCGGTCTCAACTCCCCGAGATCGATGCCGGCGTCGCGGTAGAGGTCGCACAGGGGCATCAGCGCCCCGTGCAGGTGGATCGGCCGGTCGTACCCCGCCGCGCGCAGCAGTGTGATGACGCGCTGGCACTTCCCCAGGGCGTAGGCGCCGACCACGTGGGTGCGCTCCGGGAACACGGTCATGGAGTGCAGCAGTCGCGCCACCTCGCCGTGGGCCGGCGGATGGCGGAACACCGGCAGGCCGAAGGTGGCCTCGGTGACGAAGACGTCGCAGAACACCGGCTCGAACGGGGCGCAGGTCGCGTCGGGCGCCCGCTTGTAATCGCCCGACACGACGGCGCGCGCACCGGCGTGCTCCAGCACCACCTGCGCGCTGCCCAGCACGTGCCCGGCCGGCACCAGCCGCACGGTCACGTCGCCCACCCGCACCGCCTCCCCGTAACCGAGGGGTTGCAGGGTGCCCCCGGCCCCGTCGCCCAGGCGCCGGCGCATGATGGCAAGCGTGGCGGGGGTCGCCATTACATGGCGATGGCCCGGCCGCGCGTGGTCGGAATGGCCGTGGGTGATGACCGCACGCTCCACCGGTGCAACGGGATCGACGTGGAACCCGCCGGGTTCCACGTACAGACCCTCCGGTGTTGTGCGAAGCCAGTGACGGGGATGGAGAGCGGCGGCGGGCATGCCGCCAATATGGAATTTCTACCGGAAACGGCCAGGGCGGGTGGTGCGCAGGTCGCCCGGACGGGTGCGGCGGGGGCTGCGCGGGCGGTCGCCTTGACCGCCGGTCTCGTCCTCGTCGTCGGGTGTGTGCCCGAGCAGGCTGAGCACGGCCTCCCACTCCCTGGAGTTGGGGCCGGAATAGAACGCCACCATGTCGCGGTACGTCAGCATGGGCTCCTCCCTTTTGTGCGTTCTTAAGCTCCGGGTCCCGGACCCGGAAGTTGCATCCACCCATACGGGGGCGAATGGCACGCCAGAGCGACAGGCTTATTGTTTGTGGTAACCGCTGAAGTGACCAAAGCATAGCAAATCGACAAGGGCGTCACCACCCGGAAAAACGCACCCTCATCTTGCGGTGTATGCCGTCATATCTTCAGCGGGGAGGATTGGTCCTTGTTGCTGTCCTATTGTGCGCATGCGAACACGAGACACTCTTGCATCAGGGCGACCTGAACGGGCATTCTGCTGCGAAGCGACATGCACCTCTGCCGGCGCCCGGAACCATCCCATGCACGAATACCTGTCCGTCGCCCCCGCGGTGGCCGAGGCGCTGAGCCGGCGGCACCCGGTGGTGGCGCTGGAGTCGACCGTCATCACCCACGGCATGCCCCATCCGCACAACCTGGACACCGCCCGGTCCCTGGAGGCGGTGGTGCGCGCCGGGGGAGCGGTCCCCGCCACGGTGGCGGTGCTGGATGGCCGCATCCGCGTCGGCCTCGACGGCGACGACCTGGAGCGGTTGGCGCTCGGCGGCTCCGCCGTGCGCAAGCTGAGCCGCCGCGACCTGCCGGTGGCGCTCGCGACCGGGACGGACGGGGCCACCACCGTTGCCGCGACCATGATCGCCGCCCGGTTGGCCGGCATCCCGGTGTTCGCCACCGGCGGCATCGGCGGCGTGCACCGCGGGGCCGAAACCAGCTTCGACATCTCGGCGGACCTGGAGGAACTGGCGCGCACCGACGTGTGCGTGGTGTGCGCCGGCGCCAAGGCCATCCTCGACCTGCCCAAGACGCTGGAGTATCTGGAAACCCGCGGCGTGCCGGTGCTGGGGTTGGGCACCGACCGGTTCCCGGCGTTCTACGCCCGCTCCTCCGGTCTGCCGGTGCCGCACCGCTGCGAATCGGAAGAGGAGGTGGCCCGCATCCTCCACGCCAAATGGCGGCTCGGCCTCGGCGGCGGCGTGCTCACCGCGGTGCCGGTGCCCGAAGAGAACGCCATGGACCCGGACGCGGCCGAAGCCGCCATCGTGCACGCGCTGGCCGAGGCCGCGGCGGCCGGAATCGCCGGCAAGGACGTCACCCCCTTCCTGCTGGCCCGGGTCCGCGACATCACCGACGGCCGCAGCCTGGAAGCAAACGTCGCCCTGATCGCCAACAACGCCGCCGTCGGCGCCCGAATCGCCGTCGCCTATGCCGCATTGCAGCGCAAAACCACGCTCCCGCCCGCCGCACCGACCACCCGACCGCGCTACTGACTACGGCGGAAGAAATATGCGTATACCTCCACGGTGGTAAGCCTCCTGCTACCGTCGGTCTTAAGACCCCATTAACCGGCCCGGGACCACAGTTGGACCGCATACAACGGAGGTCCTCATGCGCGTGTCGAACACGTCCACCCTGGTGTCCCGGATGATCGCCCTCGCCGCCGCGCCGGACACGGGCGACGTGGAGGACACGCGCCCCGCGGCTTCGGTCAAGCGCATCTTCTGGACCACCCAGGCCGCCGCCCTGCGGAGCATGCTGCCCGCTGCGACGATCCACCAGATCGAATGCCGCGTCGCCGCGGAACTGGAGGCGATGGCCCTGCCGGAGATCTTCTTCACCACCGTCGAAGCCTGCGGCCGCGTCATCACCTGCGACCTCGACGAGGCCGGCACCGCGACGATCTTCGCCCTGATCGACCCGCAGACCTATGACGACCTGGTCGAGGACGCCGGCGACGACGCCCTGTTCGGCGTCGACTGCGACGGTGTCTACGTCACGCCCGCGCGCACCCGCCACTGAGAACGGACAGCGGGCAACGGGCGATGGGGTGCAGGCCGGTCAGGCCAGCACCCGCCCCGCCACCGCGTCGAGCTTGCGCACCAGTTCCGGGTCCCTCTTGTCCGGCGCCGTCATGATCGCGTTGTCCAGGGCGGTGTGGCAGCCCCGATGGCACGATCCGGTGCGGTCGGCCAGGCGGGGGGCCAGGGACTTCACAAGCGCCCGCGCCTTGTCGGCATTGGCCAGCAGCACCTTGATGACCGCATCCACGGTGACGTGGTCGTGCTCCTTGTGCCAGCAGTCATAGTCCGTGACCATGGCCACGGTGGCGTAGCACATCTCCGCCTCGCGGGCGAGTTTGGCCTCCGGCATGTTCGTCATGCCGATGACGTCGCAGCCCCAGCTCCGGTACAGCTCGGATTCGGCCATGGTGGAGAACTGCGGCCCCTCCATCACCATGTAGGTGCCGCCGCGCTGGTACTTGATGTCCAGGTCCTTCAGGCACTCCTCGATGGCGTCGCCCAGGCGGCTGCACACCGGATGGCCCAGCGCCACGTGGGCCACCAGGCCGGTCCCGAAGAACGATTTGGTGCGGGCGAAGGTGCGGTCGATGAACTGGTCGACCACCACGAAGGTGCCCGGCGGCAGATGCTCCTTCAGGGAGCCGACCGCCGACACCGACAGGATCTCCGTCACGCCCGCGCGCTTCAGAACGTCGATGTTGGCGCGGAAATTCAGTTCCGACGGCGGCACCCGGTGGCCGCGGCCGTGGCGCGGCAGGAACACCACCGTCCGGCCGTCCAGTTCCCCCATCATCAGGTCGTCCGACGGCTTGCCGAAAGGGCTTTCGATCGTCACCCAGCGCTTGTTTTCCAACCCGTCGATGTCATACACGCCGCTGCCGCCGATCACGCCCAGCACCGGCGGGGTTCCCGCTTGCACCATCGTTTGCCGTCTCCCTGACCAGCCGTTCCGTACCCGGCGCAGTGTCGCCCCGGAAGGGCCGCAAGGCAACTACAGCGTCCAGATCAGCACCGCGACCAGGCTGAAGTAGACGACCGCCTTGCCGGCCGCCGTCGCCCGCTGCCAGGCACCGCCGCCGGCCAGCCGGGCGTGCGGGGCCGGGAAGAAATCGACCAGCACCTTCTGAAGGCGCGGAAACGGCACCGCCGGGTAGGCTTCGGGGGGGAGGAACAGGGGAACGCCGCGCCGCTTCATGGGCGCCACCAGCAGCATGCCGGCGATGAAGCCGCCGAGGTGCGCGCCCCACGCCACCCCGTCGGCGTCCACCCCGGGCACCGGTGGCAGCACCACCATGGCCAGGTTGGCCGCGAGATCGCCGCCCACCACCACCGAGGCCGGCAGCAGGACGGGAATGCGGAAGAACAGCAGCAGCAGGATCTTGGCGTGCGGGTGCAGCAGCAGGTAGGCGCCCATGACGCCGGAGATGGCGCCGCTCGCCCCGACCAGCGGGCGCATGGGCTCGGCCGCCAGCAGCCCCTCGGTCAGCGCCCCGGCGACGGCGCACAGGAAGAAGAAGACGAGGTAGCGCAGGTGTCCCAGGGCGTCCTCGACGTTGTCGCCGAAGACCCACAGGGCGACCATGTTGGCCACCAGGTGCAGCAGGTCGGCGTGCACCAGCACATGGCCGAACAGGCCGCGCCAGACGTCCATGGTGGGAAGCGGCCCGGCGAACTCGCCGATGCCGAAGAAGTAGGCCGGGACGAAGGCCAGCGGCTCCGGACGGACGCCGGTCACGAAGACCAGCACACAGGCCAGGATCAGGGTGCGGTTGACGTAGGCGACCGCGATGTGACGCAACGGATTGCCGCCGCCCAGCACCAGCCCCATCGCGCCCTCCCGGATCGCCCCGTCCACGGATACGGTAACGCCTGACGGCGGTCTCCGGATCGGCGAAGCCGTCAGCCCTGCTCCGAGCCCGCGGACTGGCGGGCGAGAGGAGCCAGGTCGGGCCAGCCGTAGCAGACCTCCACCGTGTCGGTGCCGGCGAACCGCATGGGGCGTTCCGCCAGCCGGACACCGCCGACGCGCTCATAGAACCAGCGGGCCGGATTGGCGCTGAGGCACCAGACCAGGGCCGACGCCCGACCCGCCGCGACCATACGCTCGGCCGCTGCCCCCATCAGGCGGCGTCCCAGGCCCAGGCCGCGGGCATCGTCGTGCAGGTAGAGGGCATAGAACTCCCCGGCGAAGCCGTCGATGCCGGTGCGCTGGTTGCCGTATCCGACGAAGCCCAGCACCGTCCCCGCGGGGTCGGTGGCCACAACGGTGCCGTGGCCGTCCCGGCGGGTGCGCACCGCCACGCTCCAGCGCGCCCGCACCGTCGGTTCCGACATGCCGACCAGAAACGCCGCCGGCAGCAGCCCGGCGTAGGCGGACCGCCAGCTCGTCACGTGCACGCGGGCGATGCCCGCGGCATCATCCGGCTCTGCGTCCCGTATCACGATCACGGCTGCCCTCCCCGTCCCATCGGCAACGGTACCACCATGTACATGGTGTGCGCAGGGCAACCGTCCAGCCTTCGGCTGAGCCGCGTCAGGCAGGGGCGTCAGGCGGGGCGTCCGCCGCCGGCACCTCGTCCCGGCGGACCATCACGGCGGCGAAGAAGCCGTCGGTGTCGTGGCGGGCCGGCGTCAGGCGCAGGAAGGGGCCTTCCGCCGGGGGCGTGCCGGCGCCCTCCTCCTGCCAGACCTCGGCGACGGGCATCACCGCGAACTCGGGATGGGTCTCCAGGAAGGCGGCGACCTGCTTCTCGTTCTCCTCCGGCAGCAGCGAGCACGTGGCATAGACCAGCCGCCCGCCCGGCTTCACCAGACGCGCCGCGCTGTCGAGGATGGCCGCCTGCAAGGGGACGAGTTGCTCCAGCCCCGGCCCCAGCGGCCGCCAGCGGCTGTCGGGGTTGCGCCGCCAGGTTCCGGTGCCGCTGCACGGCGCGTCCACCAGGACCCGGTCGAACTTGCGCTTGTGGCGCTTGACCCAGGGATCGCGCTCGCTCTTCAGCGGGTGCGGCTCGATGTTGTGCAGTCCGGCGCGGCGGAAGCGTTCGGCCGCCCGCTTCAGCCGGCCCTCCAGCACGTCGCAGGCGACGACCCGGCCCTTGTTGTTCATCAGCGCCGCCAGCGCCAGCGTCTTGCCGCCGGCCCCGGCGCAGAAATCCACCACCTGCATGCCGGGTTTGGGCGCGACCGCCAGCGCGACGAGCTGGGAGCCTTCGTCCTGGATCTCCACCAGCCCGTCCTTGAAGGCGTCGACGGTGGCCAGCGGCGGCCGCCCCTTGACGCGCAGGGCCAGCGGCGACCAGCGCGTCGGGCGGGCGGTGATGCCCGCCTTCTCCAGCGCGACGCGCGCCGTGTCGCGGTCGGCGCGCACGGGGTTGACCCGCAGGTCGAGCGGCGCCGGCTCCAGCAGGGCCTGCATCTCGGGGACGAAGCGGTCGCCGAGCGCGTTGCGCATCGCCGCCTCCGCCCAGGCGGGGCATTCCACGCGCACCGTGTCGGGCATGGACGGGTGGTCCAGCGTGTGGGTGTCCAGCGCCGCCGCCAGCCGCGCCTCGTCCCGGTCGAAGGCGGGTGGTGCAAACTTGCCGCCGCTGAACAGGGTGGCCACCGTGGCCGCGGACATGCCCTCGCCCAGGATGGCGTTGGCGATGACCCGGGCGCGCGGCGTCGCCGGATGCCCCGACCGCTCCAGCCACCAGGCAAGCCGGGCGTGGCGGCGCAGGATGGCATAGACCGTCTCGGCCACCGCGCTGCGGTCCTTGGAGCCGATGTAGCGGCGGTTGCGGAAGAAGGCGCTGATCACCGCGTCGGCCGGGCGCGGGGTCTGGTCGATTTCGGTCAGCAGGTCGATCACCGCCTGGAGGCGGGCAGCGGGGGTCATCTCGGCTCCTCTCGGGGACGGGGGATGCGCACCCCCTTTGCCGGGGATAACCCGTTTCCGCCCGACTTGTCATCCCCGCACCGCCCGGACGAGTCGCGGGGCGCGACTCGGGCCTTGCGCCGCCATACCCCGATCGATATGATAACTCATGGACTTGAACGTCGATCTTGTGAGTCCGCCTTAACCGGCGGGGCAAGGGGGCGGGAGTCCGCACCCTTTGACCATACAGACCCGGCGCCGGCCGGGACGAGGCGGAAATGGCGAACGCGGTCCGGGACGGCGTGGCGCGGAAGCGCGCGCGCATGTGCGGTGCGGTGGCAGCGGCGCTGGCCGCCGCAGTGCTCACGGGATGCACCGCGACCGGACCGGCGTCGCCGGTGGCGCAGGACGGCTTCGGCCGGACGACGCGCGGCGTCCCGCTGGACCGCATCGCCGAGGAATTCCGCCCCCTGCCCGGCTGGGGCGAGGACGACCATGCCGGGGCGCTGGCCGCCTTCAATCACACCTGCCGCTGGGTCAACGCCCAGGCGCCGGACCGGCAGCTCGGGTCCGACCCCCGTGCCGGCACGGTGGCACAGTGGCGCCCGGCCTGTGCCGTCGCCCGTTCCCTGCCCCGCGACGACGCGGAAGCGGCCCGCACCTTCTTCGAATCCCACTTCACCCCCGTCAGCCTCAGCACCGGCGAGGACGGGCTGTTCACCGGCTATTACGAGCCGGAATTGAACGGAAGCTGGACGCGGACCGCACGCCACACCGTCCCCATCTACCGCACCCCGCCGCGCCCGAAGGGCGGCTATCCCAGCCGCGCCCGCATCGCCGCCGGGGCGCTGGCCGGCAAGGGGCTGGAGATCCTGTGGGTCGACGACCCCATCGGCGCCTTCTTCATGGAGATCCAGGGCTCCGGCCGGGTCCGCATGACCGACGGCACGGTGGTCGGGCTGGGCTACGCCGGCCAGAACGGCCACCGCTATTTCCCTGTCGGCCGCGAACTGATCGACCGCGGCATCGCCACGCCCGAGGAGATGTCGCTGCAATTCATCCGCCGCTGGATGGAGGCGAACCCGGCGGAAGCGCAGAAGCTGAAGAACCTCAACCCTTCCTACGTCTTCTTCAAACTGCGCAACGACGGCGGGGCGCGCGGGGCGCGCAACATGGAGCTGACGCCCGGCCGCAGCCTGGCGGTGGACCCGGCCCACGTCCCGCTCGGCGCGCCATTGTGGGTGGAGCTGAAGGAGGCGCCCGTCCCCGGCGGGGAGATCCGCCGCCTCGTGGTCGCCCAGGACACCGGCGGCGCCATCAAGGGGCCGGTGCGCGGTGATCTCTTCTGGGGCGTCGGGCCGGAGGCGGAAGAGGGGGCCGGCCTGATGAAGGCGCGCGGCCGCTACACCATGCTGGTGCCGCGCCTGATCCTGGAAACCGCGCAGAACCGCTGATCCCGTGCCCCTGCGCCTTCAACGCCTGACCGAGGTGGCGAACCGGCCGGCGGCGCTGACGGCGCTGGAAGACATCTTCTTCCGTTCCGCCCTGCGCCGGCGCTTCGCCTCGGCGGCGGAGCGCGCGGCCTTCCTCGCCACGTGGACCGGCTGGTACGTCACCCATGCGCCCGCCGACGTGTGGTTCGCCCTGACGGACGAGGACAGTGTGATCGGCTATCTTACCGGCTGCCGCGACAGCGCCGGTACCGCAGAGCTGTTCACCACCATCCCCGGCTACGCCCTGTTCGCCGACCGCTTCGCGGCATTTCCGGCCCACCTGCACATCAACGTCCACCCCGACCACCGCGACCGCGGCGTGGGCGCCCGGCTGATCGGCGCCTTCGCGCAGGACTGTGCCGCGACGGGGCTCGCCGGCATCCACCTGGTCACCGGTGCCGATGCCCGCAACGCCGTTTTCTACCGCCGAAACGGCTTTACCGTGGAGGACCGGCGCGGGGCGCTGCTGTTCCTGGGGCGCCCGCTTCAGGGGGGCGGAGCGGCGACGGACAGCAGCCCCGTCACGTCCGCATGCTCCTCCAGCCGGTCGGCCAGCCCGTCCAGCGCCCGCTCCACCGTCGCGTCATAGGCCAGCCCGGCGGCACCGCTGCCACCCAGCACCGCGAGAAAGGCGGCGCGGAAGCCATCCGCCGCGAACAGCCCGTGCAGGTAGCAGCCGGACACCCGGCCGTCCGCCGACACCGCCCCGTCGGTGCGGCCGTCGTCCAGGTCCAGCAGGGGGCGGGCCCGGTCGGGGCCGTCGGTGCGCCCCATGTGCATCTCATAGCCGGCGACCGCCGCGCCGGTGGCGCGATCGGTTCCGGCGGCCGCGGTCAGCACCTTGGGCCCGCTCAGCACCGTTTCCACGTCGAGGAGTCCCAGCCCGGCGGCGGCACCCGGCGGCCCCTCGATCCCCTGCGGATCGGCGACCGTGCGGCCCAGCATCTGGTAGCCGCCGCAGATGCCGAGCACCCGGCCGCCCCGGCGCAGGTGGCCCGCCAGGTCGACGTCCCAACCCTGCGCCCGCAGGAACGCGAGATCGGCGATGGTGGCCTTGCTGCCCGGCAGGATCACCAGGTCGGCGTCGCCCGGCAGCGGCCGGCCGGGTGGCACCATGGCCACCGACACCTCCGGCTCCAGCGCCAGGGGGTCGAAATCATCGAAGTTGGCGATGCGCGACAGCATGGGCACGGCGATGCGGATCGCCCCGCCCCGACGCGCCCGCCGGGTGTCCAGGGCCACCGCATCCTCCGCCGGCAGCAGCGCCGCCTCGGCAAGCCACGGCACGACACCGAACGAGCGCCAGCCCGTGCGCTCCACGATGGTGGCGAGACCGCCGTCGAACAGCCGCACGTCGCCGCGGAACTTGTTGATCAGGAACCCGCGCACCCACGCCCGGTCGGCGGCGTCCAGCAGCGCGTGGGTGCCGACCAGGCCGGCGATCACGCCGCCCCGGTCGATGTCCCCCACCAACACCACCGGCACCCCCGCCGCCGCGGCGAAGCCCATGTTGGCGATGTCGCCGGCCCGCAGGTTGACCTCGGCCGGGCTGCCCGCCCCTTCCACCACCACCACGTCGGCCTCGGTCCGCAGGCGGGCGAAGCTGTCGAGGACGGCGGCCAGCAATTCCCCCTTGCGGGCCTGGTAGTCGGCGGCGCGGGCGTTGCCGAACACCCGGCCCTGCACGATCACCTGCGCGCCGATGTCGGACTGGGGCTTCAGCAGCACCGGGTTCATATGGACCGAGGGCTGGACGCCGCAGGCCCGCGCCTGCAACGCCTGCGCCCGCCCGATCTCGCCGCCGTCGGGGGTGACGGCGGCGTTGTTGGACATGTTCTGCGGCTTGAACGGCCGCACCGACAGCCCGCGCCGCCGCAGCGCCCGGCACAGCCCCGCCACCAGCAGCGACTTGCCGACGTCGGAACCGGTGCCTTGCAGCATCAGGGCACGGGCGGCCATCAGTATTCGATCCCCTGCTGCGCCTTCACCCCCGCCCGGAAGGGATGCTTGACCAGCGTCATCTCGGTCACGAGATCGGCGGCGTCCACCAGCTCCGGCTTGGCGTTGCGGCCGGTGACCACCACGTGCAGATCGGCCCGCCGGCCGGCCAGCGCCTCCACCACCTCCGCCACCGGCAGGTAGTCGTAGCGCAGGACGATGTTCAGCTCGTCCAGAATGACCAGCCGGATCGCCGGGTCGGCCATCAGCTCCAGCGCCTTGTCCCAGGCGCGCCGGGCCGCGGCGATGTCGCGGGCGCGGTCCTGGGTGTCCCAGGTGAACCCCTCGCCCAGGATGTGGACCTGCACCAGATCGCCGAACCGCTCCAGCGCGCGGGCCTCGCCGGTCTCCCACGCGCCCTTGACGAACTGCACGATGGCGATGGGGAAGCCGTGCCCCAGCGCCCGCAGCGCCAGCCCGAAGGCGGCGGTCGACTTCCCCTTGCCGGTCCCGGTGTGGACCATGAGAAGCCCCTTCTCGATGGTCTTGTCCGCCACCCGCTGATCGTGGACCGCCTTGGCCTTCTTCATCTTCTCGGCGTGGCGGCGGTTGATGTCGTCGTCTTCGGTCGCGTCGCTCATCGTCCCTCGTCCCTTCCCGTTGTCGTTGATTCACTTCACGGTCATCGGCAGGCCGGCGACCACGAACAGCACCCGGTCGGCGCGCGCCGCCACCGCCTGGTTCAGCCGGCCGGCGGCGTCGCGGAAGGCGCGGGCCAGGGCGTTGTCGGGCACGATGCCCAGCCCGACCTCGTTGGCGACCAGCACCACCCGCCCCTCCGCCTCGTCCAGCGCCGCCGTCAGCGCCGCCGCCGCCGCCGCGGGGTCGCGCCCCGCCCCCATCAGGTTGGACAGCCACAGGGTCAGGCAGTCCACCAGCACCGCCCGCCCCGGCCCGGCGTGGCGGGCGATGGCACCGGGAAGGTCCAGCGGCTCCTCCACCGTCGTCCAGCCCGGCACCCGTCCGTCCCGGTGCAGGCGGATGCGCGCGCGCATTTCGTCGTCCAGCGCCTCGGCGGTGGCGATGTAGATCCAGGGCGACGGGCCGGCGGTGACCAGCGCCTCCGCGTGGCGGCTCTTACCGGACCGTGCGCCGCCCAGCACCAGCGTGACCTCGGCCGTCATCGTTCCTCCTCCACCCGTGTCCAGGGCAGGACCCAGTCGGGTCCGCGCAGCAGACGCACCGCGAAGACCCGCTCCGCGTCACCGCCGTCCAGCACCGCGTGCGGCGGCCCCGCCGCGGCGAGCCGCCCGGCGTCCAGCAGGCACAGACGGTCGCAGAAGCGGATGGCCAGCGCCAGGTCGTGCAGCACCACCACCACCGCCATGCCCTCCCGCGCCAGGTCGCGCAGCAGCTCCATCACGTGCAGCATATGATAGGGGTCGAGACCGGCCACCGGCTCGTCGGCCAGCAGCACCTCCGGCTCCCCGGCCAGCACGCGGGCCAGCATAACGCGGGCGCGCTCACCCCCCGACAGTTCCGTCACCGGCCGGCCGGCGAAGGCGGCGGCGTCGCAGCGGGCCAGAGCCCGATCCACCGCCGCCCGGTCGGCCGCGGTCTCGCCGCCGATGCCGGCGCGGCGCGGCGCCCGCCCCAGCATCACCACCCGCTCCGCCGCCAGGGGCCAGTGGGCGGTGGGGTTCTGCTCCAGATAGCCGATGCGCCGCCCCCGTTCCTCGGGCGCCAGGGCGGCAACCGCGCGGCCATCCAGGCGCACCGACCCGCCGGCGGTGTCCACCAGCCCGGCCAGCGCGCCCAGCAGCGTCGTCTTGCCGCTGCCGTTCGGCCCCACGAGCCCGACCACCTCTCCGCCCGCGGCCGACACCGACACGCCGTCCAGGATCGGGCGGCCGCCCCGGACGACGCGGACGTCCTCCGCCCGGATCGTCGTCGTCACGGCCGGCGGTACCGTCACGGTTCCCCCCGCCGGGACATGATCACGCTGGGACATGGGCGGTGCGCTTCCCTGGCAGTGCGGGCGCTCACCGCGGTCCGGAGCGGCAGGGCGGGCCGGCCCCGGCCCCCGCCGGGGCCGCACGGCGATTCCCGTTCATCCGCAGTCGCGGACGCCTTCGGGGGAGCTTTAACGCACCGGGCCGCGGCTTGCCAAGCGGGATGAGGCGGGCGCGGCGCGCTGCGTGCAAACAGCCGTTAACCCTTTCCTGCGATGCTCACCGGCCTTGCCGCGTGCGCATTCGGGGACGGACATGGATTTCGACGTGTGGTCCGGCCTGCTGGGAGGGCTCGCCCTCTTCATGCTGGGGCTGGACGTCATGACCAGGGCGCTGCGGGTGGTGGCCGGCGACAGCCTGCGTGACCTGCTGGGCCGTCTCACCGTCAACCGCTTCGCCGCGGTGGGCACCGGGGCGGTAGTGACGGCGGCGCTGAACTCCTCGTCGGTCACCACGGTGCTGCTGGTGGGTTTCATCTCCGCCGGCTTCCTGACGACGGCGCAGGCGATCGGCGTGGTGTTCGGCGCCAACATCGGCTCCACCATGACGGCGCAGATCATCGCCTTCGACATCGGCCGCCTGGCCCTTCCCGCCATCGCCGCGGGCGTCCTGGTGTCGTCCCTGGGGCGGCGCCAGCGCACGCGCAACCTGGGTCTCTGCGGGCTGGGCCTGGGGCTGGTCTTCTTCGGCATGGGCGTGATGAGCGATGCCATGCGGCCCCTGCGCGACGATCCCGCGTTCGTGGAGGCGCTGCGCACCCTGGAATCGGTGCCGCTGGCGGTGCTGGCCGGGGCGCTGTTCACCGCGCTGGTGCAATCCTCGGCGGCGACCACCGCCATCGTCATGACCATGGCGTCGGGCGGCCTGATGGGGTTGGAAACCGCGATCGCCGCGGCACTCGGCGCCAACATCGGCACCTGCGTCACCGCCGGCCTCGCCACCATCGGCAAACCGCCCGACGCGGTGCGGCTGTTCCTCGTCCACCTCGGCTTCAACATCGCCGGGGCCGTGGTGTGGATGCCCTTCATCGGGGAACTGGCGGACGCCGCCCGGGCCCTGTCCGGCCTGTTCGGCGGCGGCCCCGACGTGGCGCGCGAGATCGCCAACGCCCATACCCTGTTCAACGTCGCCAACACCCTGCTGTTCATCGGCTTCACGCCGCAGATCGCGCGCCTGCTGCAACGCCTGGTGCCCGACCGGCCGGTGGCGGCGCTGGAGCCCCAGCACCTCGACGCCGCCCTGCTGACGGTGCCGGCCATGGCCATGGAGGCCGCCCGGCTGGAGGTGGCCCGCTTCGGCCGCGAGGTCGCGACGCTCCAGGCCGGCGCGCTGGTGGAGCTGGAGCACCGCCTGCGCGGGCGCGGCGATGACGACGCCCCCATCCTCGCCGGTGCGCCGGTGGAGGCGACGCACCGGCTGCGCAAGAGCATCCTCGCCTACATCGCCCGCATCATGGCCGCGGACATGAGCCCGGCCAACGCCGCCGCCGCCACCGATCTGCTGCAGGCGGTGGAGCTGCTCAACTCCGTCCTGGAGGTGACGGCCACCCTGGGCCGGCCGTCCCTGACCGAGCCGGATATGCGGCGGCGCCCCCTGTCGCCGACGCTGGCCGCCGGCCTGGTGTCCCTGGGCACCGAGGTCCACCGGCACCTCTGCGCCACCATGGATGCGCTCGCCCGGCAGGATCCGGCAACTGCCGCTGCGGTGATCGCCGCCAAGCAGGAACTGCACGCCACCGTCCGCCGCCTGACCGACACCCTGTTCCGCGACCTGGTGCACGGCGACGCCCGAACCCGCACCGGCTTCACCGGGGCCATGGCGGATATCGAGCGGATCTCGCGCCTGCACCGGCTGGTGCGCAAGATCGCCAAGCTGGTGGTGCGCCCGGCCGCCCCGGTGGAACCGGCGCCGGCCCCCGCCATCACATCCGTCGCGGAAAGCGCAGGGTGAAGGTGGTCCCCTCGCCCACCCGGCTGTCCACGGCGAGGCGGCCGCGCAGCGTCTGCTGGATGATGTTGTAGACGATGTTGAGGCCCAGCCCGGTGCCGCCCCGGCCGCGGTTGGTGGTGAAGAAGGGATCGAAGATCTTGGGCAGGACCTCGGCGGGGATGCCGCGGCCGTCATCGGCGAAGACCATCTCCACCTCGTCGCCGTCCAGCGGCCGCACGCACACGCGGATGCGGCCGGATTGGCCGGGTTCGAAGGCATGGACCAGCGCATTGATGACCAGGTTGGTGATGACCTGGGCGACCGGGCCGGGGTAGCCGTCGATGACCACGCCGTCGGGGCAGTCCACCTCCACCACCGTCCCCGACGGTTTCAGCCGCGGCCCCAGGCTGACCAGCACCTCGCGGATATAGGTGCCGAAGTCGAAGGTGCGGCGGTCGTCGTGGGTCTGGTCGACGGCCACCTGCTTGAAGCTGTGGATCAGCGACGCCGCGCGGTCGGCGTTGGCCAGGATGCGCGCGGTCGCCTCGTCGGCCAGGTCCAGATAGCGCTGAAGGTCGGAACGGCGCACCGTCCCCTCGGCGAAGCGGCCGCTCAGCGCCCTGGTTTCATCGGCCAACAGGGACGCGGCGGTGACGGTGATGCCCACGGGGGTGTTGATCTCGTGGGCCACGCCGGCGACCAGCCCGCCCAGCGAGGCGAGTTTTTCCGCCTGGATCAGACTCTGCTGCGTTTCGCGCAGTTCGGCCAGCGCGGTCTCCGCCCTTTCCTTGGCGGCGCGCAGGTCGACGGCGGCGCGGTGTCGGTCGGTGACGTCGTAATGCCAGACGATGTAGGCGGGCCGGCCGTCGTACTCCATGGAGCGCACGTCCAGCAGGCACCACCAGGTCGTCCCGTCCAGGCGCCGGCGCTGCACCTCCAGCCCGCTGACCTCGCCGCGGGCACCGTACTCCTCCAGCATGCGCCGGACGTCGGCGGGATCGACGAAACTCTCGGCCACCGGCCACTCCAGGGCGGAGGGATGATCGACGATGCCGAACAGGGCGTCGAACTTGGGGTTGCTGTAGAGGCGCGCGTGGGTGTGCGCACAGATGATGGAGATGCCGACGGGGCTGGATTCCAGCATGGTGCGCCAGCGCCGCTCCTGCGCCTCGCGCTCCGCCTCCATGCGGCGGCGGACGGCGGCGTTCTCGCGGAAAACGGCGACGGTGCGGGCCATGGCCCCGATCTCGTCGCCCACCGCGGTGCCGTGGACGGGCCGGTCGTAGTCGCCGCCGGCGATGGCGTTCATGGTGTTCATCAGGCCGTTCAGGGGACGGCCGATGCTCTGCCCGATAGCCCAGGACGCGGCGGCGCTGAGGCTGAGGAACGCCACCCCCAGCAGGGCGATGCCCCAGCCGATGCGGAACAGGGCCTCGTCGAACCGCTGCTGCGCCTGCGCCTCGCGGTCGCGGCCATGGACGACCATGCTGTCGATGATGCGGGCCATGGCGCGTTGCCCGCCGTCGATCTCGCTGCCCAGTAAGCGCGCCTGCTGTTCAGTGGTGAAGCGCAGCGTCGCCAGCCCCTGGCGCAGCACCTCCACCCGTTCACGCAGGGCGTCGACGGCGTCGCGGTGGAACCCTTCGCCGGCGATGGCCCGCATCTCCAGCAGGGCCAGGTCGATGGACGTCAGCGCCGCGTCGGCCCGGTGCGCCGCCTCGGGGTCGGCGCTGAGATAATAGGCGTTGGTGGCCAGCAGAGCGTTGGCGAATCCTTCCCGCGACGTTCCCAGCAGGGGCAGCAGCGCCGGATCGCCGGACCGCACCGCCACGTCGAGGGCAGCGTAGAGCGCCGACATCTCGCCGCCGGTGCGCAGGACGGCCGTTTCGTAGTTCTGGCGCAGCCGCGTCATCAGCGTGCGCACCGCGTCGAAGCTGGCCAGGAAACGGCGCGACGCGGCCGTCAGCCGCGCCAAGTCCTCCGCCATCTCAGCGTCGGGCACCGCGGTGCTTTCCAGCTTGCCCAGCAGCGCTTCGCGCCGGCGGTCGATCTCGCCCAGCAGCTCGGTGGTGGGGGTGTGGATGTAGCGGTGCACCAGGCTTTGCAGACGGCCGACGTCGCTGTCGATGCTCACGAACAGGCGGTCGTACGCCTGCACCCGGCGCACCGCCTGCCATTCCGCCACCGTCACCGTGGCGCCGGCCCACACCAGCACCCCCAGCGCCAACGTGGCGACACCGTTCAGGACGACGATCAGGAACAGCCGCCAGCTCACCGGCACGGTGCGCAGAAGCGCGCGCGTCGTCCGGTCTCCGGCCGCGTCCGTGCCCGCGTGAACCACGGCGTCCGTTCCAGCCGTCATGGGGCGCCCGATGCCGCCGGCGCCGGCACCGGCGCGGTTGGCGCCCGCCCCGTCGCGCACGACACAACGGGCGCATGATGCGCCCGCATCATCAACGGCGCGTGTCGCGCCATCATCGACACCGATCCGTCCCCCTTCCCGCAACGTCCTTGCGAAAGTAGCGGAAATCCCTTTCCATTGCACGCGCCACCGCGGGCACAGCAGCGCGAGCGCAACCGGGCTAGACCCTTCGGCGCAGAGAACATTAAGTCTCCGTGAAGTGTTTGCCGAAAGATCCGGAATAATCCGGACACGTCCACGCACATGCGGCCCGCTGCACCAGCGGCATCCGCCAACGACGAGGGCACACCGTGAGACAGTCAGCGTCCAAGCGCGTCCTGGTGACCGGAGGCGCCGGATTTCTCGGCTCCCATCTCTGCGAACGCCTTCTGGCGCAGGGATGTGAAGTTCTTTGCGTCGATAATTACTTTACCGGGTCGCGAAACAATGTCGCACATCTGACCAACAGCCCGCGTTTCGAACTTCTTCGCCACGACGTGACGCTTCCTCTCCATGTGGAGGTGGATGAAATCTACAATCTCGCCTGCCCGGCGTCGCCCGTTCACTACCGACACGACCCGATCCATACGATGAAGACGTCGGTGCTGGGGGCCATCAACATGCTGGGTCTGGCCAAGCGGCTGAACGCCCGCATCCTCCAGGCGTCGACGTCGGAAGTCTACGGCGATCCGTCGGTCCACCCGCAGCCGGAAACCTATCGCGGCGACGTCAATCCGATCGGGCCGCGCGCCTGCTACGACGAGGGCAAGCGCTGCGCCGAGACGCTGTTCTTCGATTATCACCGCCGCCACGGGGTGGAGATCAAGGTCGCGCGGATCTTCAACACCTACGGCCCCCGCATGCACCCGGAGGACGGCCGCGTCGTGTCCAACTTCATCGTGCAGGCCCTGCGCGGGGACCCCATCACCATCTATGGCGACGGCACGCAGACCCGCTCCTTCTGCTATGTCGACGACCTGATTGACGGGTTCCTGGCCCTGATGGACAGCCCGGCGGCGGTGACCGGTCCGGTCAACCTGGGCAACCCCGGCGAGTTCACCATGCTGGACCTGGCGGAGAAGGTGCTGAAGCTCACGGGATCATCGTCGCGAATCATCCATCGGGAGTTGCCGCAGGACGACCCCCGGCAGCGCCGGCCGGACATCACCGTGGCGCGCACGGTGCTGGGCTGGCGGCCGCGGGTGCCGCTGGACGCAGGCCTGAAGCGCACCATTGCCCATTTCGACGCGCTGCTGGGCCGCCCCGGCCTGCGCACGGCCGCGGAATAGCGGCCCCTTTTACCAGGGTGTGCCGTCGCGGTGGACGAACCGCCCATCGCGCACCAGCATGTCCACGCCCGGGTAATCCACCGCGTCACCACCGGTGCGGTCACCGACCTCCAGGTACACGGCGGTCGTGCCCCCGCGGTTGATGAGGTGGTGCCCGTTGGGCTCCCCGGCGGGAAAGCCGGCGCACATGCCGGGCCGCAGGGTGTGCTCGCCGGTGTCGGTGACCAGGACCAGTTCCCCTTCCAGCACGTACACGAACTCGTCCTGCCGGGTGTGCCAGTGGCGCAGGGCCGAGGCCGCTCCCGGCTCCAGCCGTGTGAGATTCACGCCGAAGTTGGTGAGGCCGAAGGAATCCCCCAGCCGGACCTTCGCACGGCCGGCCACCACATGCCGGAACGGTTCGGGATACAGGGTTGCCCCCATCGGCCCGCGCAGCGCTGCCGCGTCGAGAACCGCCGGCCGCGCCGCGGCCGGTGTGTCGGATGCCATGATGCCCTCCTCCCGGTTTACACTGGCGTCAGGATCGCCCGGAGCGCACCGGGCGTCAAACGGGGACGCTTGGTCCGCCCCCCTTGTTGGATGCGGGAACGGAAGAGGGAGCCACGCATGGAACGGGAGGTTCGCATCGACCCGCTCGGGTTGGAGGGAACGTTGGCGCTGCCGCAGGACACCGGCCCCGTCATCGTGTTCGCCCATGGTGGCGGCAGCAACCGCCACAGTCCGCGCAACCGCCGCGTTGCCGAGGTTCTGCAACAGGCCGGGTTCGCGACGCTGCTGTTCGATCTGCTGACGCCGGAGGAAGCGACGGATCCGGCGAACGTCTTCGACGTGCATCGGCTGGCCGAACGCCTGATCCTCGCCACCCGTTACGTGCACGGCCTCCCCGGCGGCGCCGGCCGGCCCGTCGGCTATTTCGGCGCCTCCACCGGGGCCGCCGCCGCGCTGATCGCCGCCGCCCGCGTGGCCGAGCACGACCGCGTCGGCGCCGTCGTCTGCCGCGGCGGCCGCCCCGACCTGGCGGAGGTGTGGCTGGACGGCGTCAGTGCCCCCACCCTGCTGATCGTCGGCGGCAACGACGGCCCGGTGGTCGAACTGAACCGCCAGGCCCTGGAGCGCCTGCACGGCATCAAGGCGTTGCAGGTGGTGCCGGGGGCCGGCCACCTGTTCGAGGAAACCGGAACACTCGACATCATGGCGGCGTCCGCCCGTGCCTGGTTCGACACCCACCTTCGCACTACCGCCTGAGGACGGCGGGTGTCGCTCTGGACTTTTGCTGCATCGCAACATAGTTTCGGGTCATGCCCACGCTCGAACTCATATCCCGTCGCCCCGCCGCCGCCGCGCCGGTGCGCCGCCCGCCCCTGTTGTTCGTTCACGGTGCCTTCTGCGGCGCCTGGATATGGGACGCCACGTTCCTGCCCTGGTTCGCCGAACGGGGCTGGGAGGCACACGCCGTCAGCCTGCGCGGGCACGGCGGCAGCGACGGCCACGATGGCCTGCGCTGGCACGGTGTGTCGGACTATGTGGAGGACGTGCTCGCCACCATCGACCGCCTGTCCGAACCACCGGTGCTGATCGGCCACTCCATGGGCGGGCTGGTGATCCAGCGCGCCCTGTTGCGGCGCAGTGCGCCGGCGGCCGTGCTGATGGCCTCGACCCCGCCCCATGGCCTGATGGAGGCGTCGCTGGGCTTCGCCTTGCGCGATCCCTACGCCTTCCAGCAGATGGGTGTCCTGATGGCTTGCGGATCGCGCCACGTGGACCCCGAGGGCATCCGGCGGGCCATGTTCTCCGACCGCATGCCGCACGCGGAGGCTGAGCGCTACGAACCGCTGCTTCAGGAGGAGAGCCAGCGGGTGCTGTTCGAGACCATGGGCTGGAACCCGTTTCCGGCGATCTACGACCGCACCATCCCGTCCCTGGTGATCGGGGCCGAGCGGGACATCCTGATCCCGCCCGACCACGTCACCAGCACCGCGCGGCTGTTCGGCACCGATCCGGTCATCATGCCCGGCCGCGGTCACGCGATGATGCTGGAACCCGGCTGGGACGAAGTCGCCGGCCTCATCCACGACTGGCTGGAACGCACGCTGGCCCTGCGCGACGCGGCCTGAACGGACGGGCGGAGGGCGTCAGCCCTCTTCCCCGTCGTCGCCGTCCGGGGCCGGCGTGCCGGCGCCGGTGCCGCGGAAGCCCATGGCGACGATGTAGGTTTCCGAGGAATCGGCGCGGCTGGCCGGCGGCTTGGCATGGCGCACGGTGGCGAAGTCACGCTTCAGCCGGTCGAGGAGCGAGCGTTCCGCGCCGCCCTGGAACAGCTTGCACACGAAGGCGCCGCCTGGCTCCAGCACCTCCTCGGCGAAGTCGTAGGCGGCCTCCGCCAGGGCCATGATGCGCAAATGGTCGGTCTGGTGGTGGCCGGTGGTGGGGGCGGCCATGTCGCTCAGCACCAGGTCGGCGGGGCCGCCCAGCGCCTCCTTCAGGCATTCCGCCGCGCCCTCCTCCAGGAAGTCCGCCTGCATGGTCGTCGCCTCGGGCAGCGGGTCCATGGGCAGGATGTCCAGGCCGACCACCTTGGCACCGGTCTGCGACGGGCGCACGCGGGCGACCGCCACCTGGGTCCAGCCGCCGGGGGCGGCGCCCAGGTCGACCACCCGTTTGCCCGGCGCCAGCAGGTGGAACTTCTCGTCCAGTTGCAGCAACTTGAAGGCGGCGCGCGAGCGGTAGCCGCGCTTGCGCGCCTCGGCCACGTAGGGGTCGTTCAACTGGCGCTCCAGCCAGCGCGTGGAGGACAGGGAGCGCTTGCCGGCGGTCTTGACGCGGACCGTGGCCCGCCGCCCGCCCGGCCGCGTATCGGTCGGCTTCTGTGGCATCTCGTTTCCGTTTCCTTCGCACCCGCCCGGCGGAGCGTCCGCCGGCGGCACTGCTTCAGACCTGGTCCGCGCCGATGAGGTCGACCAGGATTCCCTCCCGCAGGCCCCGGTCGGCGATGCGCAGGCGGTCCACCGGACAACAGTCGCAGATGGCCTCCAGCACCGCGCAGCCGGCGACCACGAGGTCGGCGCGTTCGGGTCCGATGCAGGGATGCCCTGCCCGGCCGGCGAAGTCCAGCGTCACCAGCGATTCGATGATCGATCGCGCGTCGGACAGGCCGAGGAAGCGGCCGTCCACCGCCCGCCGGTCGTAGCGGGGCAGGCCGAGGTGCACCCCGGCCAGCGTCGTCACCGTGCCCGAGGTGCCCAGCAACTGCACCCGTCCGCCGGCGTGCCGTTCGGTGATGGCGTTGCGCGCCGCGAACGGGCCGATGTGCTCCGCGACCTCCTCCACCATGGCGCGGTAGCGGGCCGGCGGGATGTGGTCGCCGCCGTAGCGTTCGGCCAGGCCGATGACGCCGCAGCGGACGGAGATCTGGTCGATCAGGCGCGGCCGCCGCCCCGGCGCCACCTCCAGCCACATCAGCTCGGTGGAGCCGCCGCCGATGTCGAAGACCAGCGCATAGGGGATGGCGGGATCGAGCAGGGAGGCGCAGCCGGCGATGGCCAGCCGCCCCTCCTCCTGGCTGGAGATGATCTCGATGGCGATGCCGGTTTCCCGTTCCACCGCGTCGACGAAGCTTCCGCAGTTCCGCGCCCGCCGGCAGGCTTCGGTGGCGACGGCGCGGACCGCGGTGACGCCGCGGCGCTCGATCTTGGCGCCGCAGATCCGCAGGGCGTCGAGCGCGCGTTCCATGGCCCGCTCGCTCAGCCGTTCGCTGCGGCTCAGCCCTTCGCCCAGGCGCACGATGCGGGAAAAGGCGTCGATCACCCGGAAGCCGCCGGGAATGGCGCGGGCGATCAGCAGGCGGCAGTTGTTGGTGCCGAGGTCCAGCGCCGCGAACACCGGCCGGCGCGCCGCAGCGGGCCCTTTCCTGTCGTCTGCGTCCACCACCAGTGTCACCGCGCCTCCCGTCCTTCCCCGTGCGTCCTTGGCCGGCCGCCTTCGTTGCGGACCCGCCGGCCCGCATCGGAAAGGCCGCCAGTTTAGCCTTTCCGGCCGGCCGGGCGAAGAGCCGCTTTCGAAGGGGGTGCATCGGGCGGCGGCGGTGCCGAGGGGAAAAAAAGGCTTCACAATCCACACTCTCGGTGCTACAAGCCCGCCCACACCGAGACGCGGCGAAACGCCGCTGCCGCCCCTCACCGGGCCGGCATCCCGGATTGGGGGATCGTCTAGCGGTAGGACAGCGGACTCTGACTCCGCCAGCCTAGGTTCGAATCCTAGTCCCCCAACCACTTTCTCCAAACGTCCGGTACTTTCAGGAGCTTACGGGCTGCGCGCACCCCGGCCGGCCCGGAATGACCGAGCGTGGCGAAGTTGACCACCTCTCCCTGCGATCCGGCGTCTGGTACTGGCGGCGACGGTGCCCGCGCGCTCTTCCCTGCGGTAATCGTCGGACAACATACGAGATGCGGTTGATCTGCTTGACCGCGTGCCGGTCGTAATCGGTGAAGTCGCCGGCGATGCACAGCAGGCGCGGCGCCGACCACTCCACCGCCTTGGCCGCGTCGGTGCCCGGCGTCTCCATCACCAGCCACTGGAACTCCTTGCGGTGGTCGAGCAGCCAGTCGAGGTGGAAGAGCTGCTGGCTGATGATGTTCTCGTTGATGGTGCGATTGTACTCGATGATCACCGGGCAGCCGTACTCGTCGATGCCCAGCGCGTCGATGCGCCCGCCGTGCGCCTTGCCCGTCACGTACTCGCCGGCGAGGAAGCGCACGCCGAGCAGCGCTTCCAGGTTCGCCTCGAACAGCGTTTGCAGTGACTTCTCGATGCTGGCCGACTTGGTCGGCAACTCGGCGAAGCCGGTAGGGGTGACGCGGAACACCTTGATGTCGGACATGGGCGCCGCCCCCTCAGCCCGCCCTGCGAGGACGGCCGCGCCGCGGCTTCTCCCCCGCCGCCGCGCGCTCGGCCCGGATGCGCTCCAGCAGCACCGAGGCCGGCTCGTCGTTCGGATCCTGCGGCACCAGCTCGCCCCGGAACGCCTTGGCGAGGATCGATTGGTCGAGGGTGGAGAGGCGGTCAAACATTGATTCAACCCCAGCTCCGAAAGCTTCAATCTTCGCCAATGCAGATTCTATGCAGTCAACGATTTCCTGCATCTCGCCGGAATGGACCGGAAGCGGTACAGGAGTTGCGAGTACGTCTCCCTGATTGATACTGGCTTGGTTGACAGCCCACTTTGCATTGCTTAACAAGGCCTTGCGTCCTGCTGGCGATTTCAGAAAGTACGCAACATAACGCGCAGGAACGTCGCCTTTAACGCGCAAGCGCATCATGTTACTCTCAAAAACAGCAGGAACGTGCCGCTCGGAGACAACCATGCACTTTCCGAGGTGAGATGGAGCATTGACCCGATTGATGACAATGTCGTTGACCGAAAGGCCGTAAACCTCCCGCTCCGAGCTACTCAGCTCCACCTTTTTGAACTCAACTGCGGCGCTGCTAGAATAATCTTGGAAGTTGTCGATCCTTAAAATAGGGTGTCCGGCGCCGTACTTGCTCTTTGGCAGGTACAGGCCGTTTTGAGGCCCGGAGGACACTAGGTCCTGCATCGCCGCCCACTTCCATTCGTGGGGAATCGGATACGGCCCCTCACCCGGCTCTAAGTCACGTCCATCATTCCCTTGATCTTTCGCCGTCAGATCGCCACGGAAGGCGGCGGCGAGGATGGATTGGCGGTAGCGGTCGATGAGCGCCGGCAGAGCGCCCAGCGCCTCGCGCGCCCGGCGCGAACGCGCCGTCAGTGCCTCGATCTTCTCGACAATGCGGCGCTGTTCGGCGAGGGGCGGAAGCGCGACCGGCGCCGCCTCCACGTCAGAATCGCGAACAGCTGGATACAGAGATCCATCCATCGACGACCCAATGGATTTGGCAAATTCCTCAGTGAGAACCCAAAGGCGCAAGTAATTTGACAGAATACCCGCTGAGGGCCGGAGAACAGCTATTCCTGTAGACGTCAGGGATCCATCGAACTCCGCTGGCACCTCGGCGATGTTTTTCAAATAAGGCCGTACCGTTGAGTACAACACATCGCCACGGGCAACAACTCGGCGAGCCCGTGACGGTGCATTCTTTCCGGAAAAAATCTTAATGCTGCTGATTGTATGCGTTACGTTATCGATGGCGCCAATGTCGATGTACCGAAAAGTTGCTTCTGGATCGTGAGTTGGATCCACAGTGCGATAAGGACGGGTTACCTCTCCGATTGTCGTTTCAACCCACCCCGCCGGCAGTTCCCGCCCGCTCATTCCGCTGCCTCCGCCACGGCACCATCGGCGTCCTCGTCCGACCCCAGCATGTCCGTCAGCGCCTCCATCTCCTCCAGCGCGGTGCGCAGGGTGTCGATGATCTCGGCGGCGATCACGTCGGGTTCGGGCAGCGCGTCGTCGGCGCCTTCGTCGCGCAGCCACGTGACGTCCAGGTTGTCGCCGCGCGCGGCGATCTGCTCGCGGGTGAACCGGCGGAAGCGGCCCTGCTCGCCCTCATCCGTGCGCGGCGCCTTGCCCAGCGGGTCGGGGCCGAAGGCGGCCTCGAAGTCAATGAAGTGCTCGCGCGTCAGCGGGCGGGTCTTGCCGAACTGGGGCATGTTGGAGCGCAGGTCGTAGACCCAGACGTCCGCGGTGTTGCCCTTGTCGGTGCGGCCGCGCGTGAAGAACAGAACGTTGGTCTTGACGCCCTGGCTGTAGAAGATGCCGGTGGGCAGGCGCAGGATGGTGTGCAGGTCGCACTTGTCCATCAGGTCGCGGCGGATGTCGCGGCCGGTGTTGTCCTCGAACAGCACGTTGTCGGGCAGCACCACCGCGGCGCGCCCACCGGGCTTCAGCCCCCGGTAGATGTGCTGAAGGAAGGCCAACTGTTTGTTGGAGGTGGGATAGGTGAAGTCGTCACGCGACGGCAGGCCGCCGCCCTTCTTGGTGCCGAAGGGCGGGTTGGTGAGGATCAGGTCGGCCTTGTGCAGCCGCGTCCCCTGCTCCGACAGCGCGTCGCCGAGCTGCAGGTCGCCCGACACGTCGTGCAGCATCAGGTTCATCAGCCCCAGCCGGTGGGCGTCCGGCACCAGCTCCATGCCGTAGAAGGCGTTGTGGCGCTGGAAGTACTGCTCGGCCTCGGTCAGGTCCCACAGGTCGTTGGTGTGCGCCTTGATCCAGCGGTCGGCGGCGATCAGGAAGCCGCCGGTGCCCGCCGCCGGGTCCTGCACGTACTCGCCCGCCTTCGGCTGCATCAGCGCGACCATGGAGTCGATCAGCGGGCGCGGCGTGAAGTACTGCCCCGCCCCCGACTTCTTCTCGGTCGCGTTGCGCTCCAGCAAGCCCTCGTACATGTTGCCGAGGCCTTCCTCGCGCGCCGAGTACCAGTCCAGCCCGTCGATGGCCTCCACCAGCGCCTTGAGGATGCGCGGCTGGCGCAGCGAGGTCTGCGCGTTCTGGAAGATCGCCTGCACCTGCGCCGAGCCGTAAGTTCCCAAGTGGATCAGGAGCTCCTTATAAAAGGTGAGCTGCTCCACCCCCTGGTGTTTGCGGATGTCGGCCCAGCGGTGATGCTCGGGCAACTGGTCCTCCGCGCCGGTCTCCGCCGCCATCTTGAGGAAGATCAGGTAGGTCAATTCCGTCACGTACTGGTGGTACGTGATCCCGTCATCCCGCAGGATGTGGCAGAGATTCCAGAGCTTGGCGACGATGTCGGTGGTGGCGGTCATACTGCTACAACCCATCATAGTAAGAAACCAATTGCCGACAGAACCCTATCCCAGGACCACCACTAAACATCTGTCCAAGCTTCTTGGAAAGTGGCCGCGCTCGCCCGCCGTCACCCCTCGTTTCACCAGACACGTCCATCCGATGAAATAGCCACACAGCCTCAAATTCACCTATATGATGAACCAAATGTTGATCCACTGAAAGCGCAATATCATCGATCAACCCCAACCATCTTTGCATTCTTTTTTCACTTATCCTCTCTGTATTATCAAAGCTCATAACCAATGGATCTCTAAATCTACTTAACGGCCTTCCGAAGCTATGCCCGACAGAGTTTCTAAATTTCCTTATACTCTCCAATTCTCCAATGTTTTTATTTATCACCTCCGGCACGACACCAAATATATTTTTGTAGTTGGATGCCCTCTTTGGCCACTCACCTTTCGTGCAAGAGTTTACGAGGCTGGTGTTGTCTTCTCTTATCCCGACCTTTACCCAGTGGACGCCATCAATAATTCTTGTCTTCCCATGACGAACGGCAGGATCAGAAAGGAGCGCAAGCTCAACGACAGACTGAATATACATTTCCAAGTATGAACATGCCGACATTATGACGGAAAGCCGCGCCCAATTGCCGAAATCATTAAAATGCTTGGTCCATTCAGATGGACGATCATGAACCCTCCGAAGGTTTGGCCCAGAAACATGGAACAGGGATCTTGGGCTTACTCCGCCACTTTTTCTTACAATATGCTTACAATACTCCGATGCCGGAACAAACGACCAATACCAGTGATTAAGTTCTGTGTGGTGCGCCTTGAATACGCGATGAGCCCATGTATTTCCCAGCCATAACCCGTATCGGTTAAAATTTGCGCCTCGCTTCTTCACCCAAACTTCTCCCAAATCCTCTCGTTGATCTCTCCGAGGATCGCCTCCAGCCGCCCGTCGAATACCCGATTGAGCCGGACAAAGCCCCCGCCCTGCTGGCGGAACTCGCCCTGGTCCAGAGTCTCGCGGTCTATAACGACCTCCTTCTTCATCTGCCGGGCGATCCGCTCCAGCCATTGCCGCTGCGCCGCCGTCCAGCTTCGGCTGGATAGCACCCGCCGCATGGCGCGGTCCACACGCTCGTCGTACGGGATCAGCGGGTCGCCCAGCGCCGCCTGGCGGATGTAGCCGATGATCGACGCGGCGATGTCGGCGTTGGTGGCGTCGCGGAAGGCGGCGCGCAGTTCCGACTCGCCGAAGCCGTCCTGCTCCAACCGCAGCCGCACCTCGCGAAGCTGCGCGCGGGTCAGGTCGCGCGGGGCGTTGGCAACGGCGGCGAGCGCCGGGATGCGGTTGAGGTTCTCGGTCAGGTAGCGGCGGAAGCTGGCGAGATAGTCCTCGGGCCGGGTGATGCCGGGGCCGTAGCCGGTCTCCTCGTGGCGGAACTCGTCGGTGCCGGTGTAGAGCGGCACGTGGATCGGGTCGTCGCCGATGCGGGTGTCCAGCATCTCCATCAGCGCGCGGTGGCCGAGGAGCAGGCGCGCGGCCTCCTCGGGCGGGGCGTCGCGCAGGCGGCGGATGAAGCCGTCGGGGTCGGTGCCGGCCAGCTCGCGGAAGCGCCGCGCGCCGGCGTCGGTCAGGCGGCGCTTCTTGCGGTGCAGCTTGGCGACGATCTGGCCAACCAGCCAGCGCGCTTGGCTCGCCCGGCGGTCCTCCGCCTCCGGCGGGCCGGCGAAGGGGGCCTGGCCCTCCTCCGCGAAGCCGGTGGGCGGCGCCGCATCCACCGGCGTGCCGGTGGCCTCGGCCAGTTCCCCCATCAGCAGGGCGAAGGTGATGTTGGGGTTCGCCACGACGGGCCGCATCTCCGTCAGGTCCTGCATGGCGGCGTAGAGGCCGACGGCGTCGAAGATGCGGAAGGCGGTCTTGTGCTGGCCGGGGCCGAACAGGTCCTCGCACAGGCGGGTGCCGCGGCCGATCATCTGCTCGTACAGGATGCGGCTGCCGACCCGGCGGATGAAGACGAGGTTGACGATCTTCGGCACGTCGATGCCGGTGGTCAGCAGGTCGACGGTGACCGCGACCTTGGGCAATTCCTCGTTCTTGAAGCGGCGGATCTGCTGCATCGGCTGGTCGGACTTGCCGGTGATCTTCGCCACCGAATCGTCCTCGACGGCGCCGTAGCGCGCGGCGAAGGCCGCCTTGAGCGCGCCGACGACGATGTCGGCGTGCCGGTCGGTGGCGCAGAACACCAGGGTCTTGCCGGGCAGGCCGGGGTCGATGTGCCCGGCCAGCCATTCAGCGATGATGCGGTTGAAGTCCGGCGTGATGACCTTGCGGTTGAAATCCTCGACGTCGAACCGCACCTCGTCCGGCAGGTGGATGAGGTCGAGCTGGCCCGTGCGGGTGTCCAGCACGTCCACGGCCGCGCCCGCGCCCCAGTGGATGCCCTCCTGGCTGAGCGCGGTGTGGGCGCGCAGCGGCGGCTCGTGGTCCACCAGCCAGCCGTCGATCACCGCCTCCTGGTAGGTGTAGCGGAAGGCCGGCTCGCCGAAGATCTCCACCGTGTGCAGGGCCGGCGTGGCGGTCAGGCCGATCTTCACCGCATCGAAACGGTCGAGCACCCGCCGGTACTTGGAGATGTAGTCGCCCTGGTCGCGGAAGCGGATCTCGTCCTCGGCCATCTCGCGGTCGAGCAGGTAGCCGCGGTGGCACTCGTCCACCACGATGCAGTCGTACTGGTCGATGGGCGGCGGATCGTCGCTGTAAAGGATGCGCTTGACCAGTGCCTGAACGGTGGCGATGTGCAGCTTGGTCTCGGGATCGGGGGCGATCTCGCCCGGGTCCTTCACCGCGAAGATGTCGGCGAAGACCCGGTGGTGTTCCATCCGCGTTTCCTTGAACGCGTTGCCGGCCTGCTCGCCCAGCGCCGTGCGGTCCACCAGGAACAGGATGCGGCGGAAGCGTTGCGCCTTCAGCAGGCGGTAGACCAGCGCGATGCAGGTCTTGGTCTTGCCGGTGCCGGTCGCCATGGCCACCAGAACCTCGCGCCGGCCGGCGGCGATCGCCTCCTCGATCCGGCGGATGGCGCGCTCCTGGTAGTTGCGGAGCGGGAAGTTGAAGGCGAAGGGGTCGCGCGCCAGCCGCTCGTGCGCCGCGCGCGGGTCGTTGCGCAGCAGCTCCAGCAGGCCGGACGGGGTGTACCAGCCGTCCAGCGCCTTGCGCAGGTTGTCCGGGTGGCGGGCGTCGCGGAACCATGTGCCGGACGCCGTCTCGAACTGCCGCAGGAAGGGGCGGCCGTTGGTGGCGAACAGGAACGGCACGCGGATAGCGCCCCACGGACCTTCCCCGGGTGGCGCCGCGTCGCCGTGGGAGACGAAGCCCTCGGCGTAGCGGCGCGCTTGGTCGATGGCGGCCGGGACGTCGGCGTTGCAGCGCTTGGCCTCCACCACGGCCACGGCGGTTAGCCCGGCGAAGAGCACGTAATCGGCCGGACCGTTCCCTGTCGGCCATTCCGCAATGGCAAGGTTGCGCCCCTTCTGCGGACGGACGCCGGCCGTGAAGGCGAGGCTCTCGCTGTCGGCCTCCCACCCCGTTTCGCGGAGTTGTGCATCAATCAGGCGGCGGGTCTCGCGCTCGTCCAGGTCGATGCCCCGGCCGACCTCCTGCGCGAATTCGACCCGGTGCTGGATCGCTTCGGGCGCTTCGGCGGCGGCGCTGGCCTGGGCGGTTGCCAGTTCCGCTTCCAGGCGCGCACGGTCGGCCTCCGCCTCCTGCGCCAGCCGCTCCCACTCCAGCCGTTCGGCCTCGGCGCGAGTGGCGCGCTCCTCGGCGGACAGGCGCCGTTCGGCTTCGGCCCGGGCCTCGGCCGCGATGCGCCCGTGCGCCGACTGCTGTTCCGCAACCGCCTGGCGCAACCGCTCCAGCTCGGCCTTCAGCGCTGCACCCTCGGCGCGCGGATCGGGCGGCGGCACGAAGGGGCCCGGGGCAAACGCGCGGTCGCCCGTGACGGTGCGATGAAACCAGACACCCAACGTGCGCGCGTGCTTCAGGCAGGACAGCGCGGTCGCGTGGTCGCCGTCCAGGTCATGGGCGGCGGCGTTGCCGGCCTTGCGGATGAAGTGGAAGAGGTCTCCGACCTCGCGCGTCAGGGCGCCGCGGTCGCGCAGGCGGCGCAACAGGTCCGCCTGCTTCTCCTCGGGTGACGTCCACAGCCCGAGCTTCGCCGCGGTGATTTGGGCCAGGAGTTCAGCGAACTGGCGCAGCTTGATGATGGTGGTGTTGGCATCATCGGCGAAGAAGCGCTCGGCCAGCGCCCCCAATCGGTCGAGCTGGGCATCATGCCGTGCCAGAAACGCGAAGTTGACCGAACGCGCCACCGCTGCCTCCCGGAGAGCACACGACTATACGGCTCGACGCTAGGCGTGTCACTGATCGAATGCGATCAAGAGTTGATCGCTCTTCAGGCGCCATCGCGGATTATTGAGTTCGTAAGCTTATAGCTCCTCAGTGGCGAAAGCTTCATGAGACGAACTGCAGCCACCCCGGTGCCCAAGCCGGTGCCCCTTCCCTGGTGCCCATCCAGCGCCTATAATCAGCAGAGCCGCGGCGGAACCGGCTTTCTGAGCGGTCGTGACGAAGCGGGTGGACGGGATTTCAGAATCCCGGTCCCCCAACCAACACTTCTGAGAATCCCATTCGCAGCAAGGCTTTGCGCCCCGCGACCGGCGTGCCGCCCCGTCATCGGCGTGACCCGGCCAACCGTGTGTGCCAAACGCCTGTGCCGGACGGTCCCGCCGCGCCCCTCCCGGCCCGGAGACCGGCTTGGCTGTGCTTCGGCGCCGATGCACACCAGCCTCATCGTCAGCCCTCCGGCGGTGAATACCATCGTCCGGCGGGCGTGAACCGATTGATGACGTCATCGAACCCGGGAAGACCCAAACATTGGCTGCCGAGCCATGTCACCTCGGCTTCCCAATCCTGTAGTTTCAAATGTGCATCGGTCATGGCGTTCAGCAACGCCTGCACACGGTCAATGCCCATGGCATAGCCACGACGACACTTCAATAGTGAGGAAATTTCGTACTCGCAACGGAAATCTTCACCGTCCGGTCGGGGAATGAAAAACCGGCATATAATGTCGTGTCCTTCCGACTCGAATACCCTCTCTGCAACGATATTATCATCCATTTCATTCTCCGATTTTTGGAAAGATACACAGGCTGACTTTCGTTGTCAGTCACCTTGCTGCATTCCGGAGCATCGCGCCTGATATCCACATCGAGGCTTGCGTCGGCGGGTTCGGCCCGGTTCTCCATAGCTGTCGATCAGATAGGCCGACCGGTCGATATCATCATCCCCGACACGCACATCGGCCGGTTCATCGTCCTGCTGCCGGCTCCGCAGCCGCCCTCCGTCCCGCGCCCCTTCACCGGAACGGTGCGGCCACCGGCTGGAAGGATGCGCCGAGCAGCACGGCGCCGAGCCCGAGCAGCACGACCCCGCCGGTAACGGCCAGGGCGGTTTCCGCGTGGCGGAACCAGCGGATGCGGTCGGACACCAGGGACAGGGCCAGATGGCGGGAGGCCACCGCCGCCACCGCCAGTGCGGAGACGGTCAGCGCCGTCCCCACGGCCATCGCCAGGGTCGCGACGACGCCCGCGGCGAAGATCCCCAGCGCCTGGCCGAACGCCAGCACGATCAGCGCGCCGCTGCACGGCCGCACCCCCACGGACGCCACCACCGCCACGGACCGCCGCCATGATCCGGCGTCCGGCGGCGGCGGGGCGTGGCCGTGCCCGCACCCGGCGTGTCCGCAGCCTGCGTGGTCGTGGTCATGGTCGTGGTCCTGTCCATGACCATGGCCGGCACGCGGGAAGAGGCGGCGCGCGGCGGACCACAGCATGGCCGCACCGATCGCCATGACCAGCGCGTAGCCCACGCGCTCCAGCACCGTTGCCACGGGTTGCGCGTCGCGGCCGGCGGCGCCGAAGACGTGCACCACCACCAGCACCAGAACGATGGCCGTCACCGCCTGCATCAGCGACGACGCCCAGGCCAGCACCAATCCGTGGCGCAGCCGCCGGCTGTCGGCCAGCATGTAGGCGGCGATGACCGCCTTGCCATGGCCGGGACCGGCGGCGTGAACGATGCCATAGAGGAAGCCCACGGCGATCAGCCCGCCGGCTGCCAGCGGCCCGTCGTCGCGCACCGTACGCACCGCCGCGGCGAGCGCGCGGTTCAGCTCCGCCTGCCGGCGTTGAATCATCAGCATTGCGTCGTTCCACAGGCCGGCGGCGTCGAAGATGACGGCGGCGGTCGCCAGCAACGTGAGGCTTACGAGAACCAGGGCACGGGACATGGCAGGGAGGACGGTGATGGAAGGGGAACCGGCGGAACGCGACGGACTGTTATAAAATAACATCCGGTTCGCGGCCACCCCCTATGCGCTCACGCACGCCATCGTCACCCCCGCCGGAACGCCACCCCGGTGGACGATGGCGGCGCAGGCGTCAACCACCGCCGGGTCGTAAAGGGATCCGCGATGGGCCGTGATCTCGGCCAGCGCCTCGTCCAGGGTGCACGCCGGACGGTAGGGGCGGTGGCTGATCATGGCGTCGAGCACATCCGCCACGGCGAGGATGCGCGCCTCGGGGATGATGGCGTCGCCGGTCAGACCGCAGGGATAGCCGGAGCCGTCCAGGCGTTCATGATGCTGGGCGATCGCCGTGGCCACCGGCCAGGGAAACTCGATGCCGGCGACGATGGCCGCTCCGGACTCCGCGTGGGCGCGGACCAATTCGAACTCCAGGGGGTTGAGCGCGCCGGGACGGCTGAGGATCTCGGCGGGCACGGCGATCTTCCCGATGTCATGGATGATGCCGGCAACGAACACCCCCTTCACGGCCTCGGCGGGCCATCGCAACTCGGCGGCGATGGCGGCAGCCAGTTCGCCGACCCGGCGCTGGTGGCCGGCGGTGAAGGGGTCGCGCACCTCGATGGTGGTGGCGATGGCCTGGATGGTGCGCTCAAGGGTGCGCTCCAGCCGCTCCTGATCCGCCTGCCAGGCGGCGCGCATGCGCAGGCTGACGATGCCGAAGGCCAGGTCGCTGACCATCTCCTCCAGTAGGGCGCGCTCCTCCGCGTCGAACCCGCCGCCATCGCGGGCGGCAATCTCGACCACCCCGAGAGGCGGTCCGTCGGGATCGCTGAGCGGCAACAGCAACAGGGTGGCCGCCACCGGATCGGACAGCACGGCGGGCGTGCCGGTGGCGAGCACGCCGGCCAGGTCCGCGCTCCCCGCCCCCGCCGGGCCGTCGGCACCGGCGGTCCGGCGTTCGGCCACCACCGTCAGACCGGCGGGGCCGTTCATCGCGACCCTGGCCTGCGCATAGCCGCCCACCTCCACCATGATGCGGCACATGTCATTCAGCAGGTCCTCCTCCCGGCCCGCGTGGATCAGCGCCTGGTTGCCTCCCGACAGAGTTCGTAGCGTGCGCTGGGTGCGCTGCAAGGCGGCGACGGTCCGCTCCTTATCCTCCACCTCGCGAGCCAGTGTGTCGGCTTCCACCAGCATGCGGCCGGTCAGCGGCTTGAGCACCAGGACCATTCCCAGAGCCCCCACCGCCGCCAGCCCCGCCACCCCTCCCGCCACCCGGGCGATCAACCGGTCCACGTCGTAGTACAGCTCGGCCTCGTCCATCCACACGGCGACCAGCCATCCGGTGCCGGGAACCGCGCCGGCATACGCCGCCACCGCCGCCCCGTTACCCCCGGCAACGCTGACCGGCCGCCCCGCCGTCGCCCCGGTCGCTGCGGCCGCCCCCGGGTCGAACGCGGGAGCGGCACCGGCGCGATACGCCGGCAGCACCGCGCGCATCCCGTCGCCGGCATCGACGTAGACGGCGCTGCGCCAGGTTGCGCCCAGCGGTCGCCCGTCCCTGACCAGGGCGTCGATGGCGGCGGCGTCGAACAGCACCGTGTCCGTTCCCTCCCGCTGCCCGTCGGGGCCGTCGATCGACGCATCAACCGCCAGGCGCGGGCCGCCGTCGGTCAGCATGATCGCGCCGGGGTGCAGCACGCCCTCCGGCAGCTCCTCGCCAACCCGCACGACCACCCGGCCCGCCCGGTCGCGGCGAACGATCCCGCGCATCTCCGGGGCCAGGCGCAGCGCATCGGCCAGCTTGTCGGCGGTGAAGGTACGCAGCTCCTCCGGGGACATGGCGCCCCGGTTGTAGCGGATCAGCGCGTCGCGGATGACGGTGCGGCTGGTCACCTGGGAGGCGAGATCGCGCAGGCGGGCCTGCGCCTCACCGATGGCCAGAGCCTGCAGGTCCAGGCTGTGGGCCAGACCACGCTCGGCGGCCGCCACCATATGGCGTTGCATCGGGACCACCACGGCCATCGCCACGGCGACGCTGATCGCCACCATCGCGGCGACCGCATACACCAGGATCCACCGTCGCAGACGTGCCGAACCGGTCGCGCGCATGACCTCCTCCGTCGCCGCGCCGCCGAACCGTTCGTCGGTTCACGCACTATACGGTCGATCCGGCCTCCGGTCTTCCTCTCCGGTTCGCAGGGGTGGCGTGCCGTTCCGGTATGGGCCCGGCGGTCGCGATCAGCGCCTGCCCGGCCCGTAGACCTTGGGCAACGCGAAGTTGATATGGTCGGCAAGGCCCTGGCTGACGCAACCGTCGACGGGCAGACCGGCCGCCTTCTGATAGGCGCGGATGGCGGCGCGGGTGCGTGCGCCCGGCTTGCCGTCCGCCGGACCGGGACGGAAGCCCTGCGCCGCCAGGGCCTCCTGCACGCCCACCACGTAGGCGGTGAGCATCTGCGGCGGCATGGCGGCCTCGTCGCAGGCCGCCATGGACGGGCCGGCGATCAGGATGAGGATTGCGGCCAGAACGGTACGGACCATGGTTCACACCCTCACACCCGACAGGAAACGGGATCCTCTCCCCGCGGGGGGAGAGGACGGACATCACGTTACTGCAGATCCTCGCCGTCGCCCTGGCCCTTGATGCGCGCCGCGAGCGCGGCTTCCAGGAAGGCGTCGAGGTCGCCGTTGAGCACGGCATCGGTCTGCGAGGTTTCCACCGCCGTGCGCAGGTCCTTCACCATCTGGTAGGGGTGAAGCACGTAGCTGCGGATCTGGTGGCCCCAGCCGATGTCGGTCTTCTGGGCCTCCAGGGCGGCGGCGGCGTCCTCGCGCTTCTTCAGCTCCATCTCGTACAGGCGGGCGCGCAGCATGTCCCACGCCTTGGCGCGGTTCTTGTGCTGCGAGCGCTCCTGCTGGCAGGCCACCACGATGCCGGTCGGCAGGTGGGTGATGCGCACCGCGGAGTCTGTCTTGTTGATGTGCTGGCCGCCGGCCCCCGACGCCCGGAAGGTGTCGATGCGGCAGTCCTTCTCGTTGACCTCGATGTCGATCTTGTCGTCGATCACCGGGGACACCGACACGGCGGCAAAGCTGGTTTGCCGGCGCGCCTGGCTGTCGAAGGGGCTGATGCGCACCAGACGGTGCACCCCCGCCTCGGTCTTCAGCCAGCCATAGGCGTTGTGGCCCTTCACCTGGATGGTAGCCGACTTGATCCCCGCCTCTTCGCCGGGGCTCTCGTCCAGCCATTCCACCTTGTAGTCGTGCTGCTCGGCCCAGCGCTGGTACATGCGGGCGAGCATCAGCGCCCAGTCCTGCGCCTCCGTGCCGCCGGCCCCGGCGTTCACCTCAAGGAAGCAGTCATTGGCGTCGGCCTCGCCGGACAGCAGGCTTTCCAACTGCAACTTGGCCGCGCGGTCGCGCAGGGCCATGAGCTGGGCTTCCGCATCGCCGACGACGGTGGCATCCCCTTCCTCCTCCCCCATCTCGATCAGCTCCAGGCTGTCGGACAGGTCGCGCTCCAGCGCACGATAGCCGCTGACGGAGGTCTCAAGCTGGGTGCGCTCGCGCATGATCTTCTGCGCCTTGTCGGGGTCGTCCCACAGCTTGGGATCCTCCGACAGGGCGTTCAGTTCGTCGAGACGCCGCAGTGCGTTGTCCCAGTCAAAGATGCCTCCTCAGCAGCGCCAGCGATTCTCTGATCTCGCCGGCGGCCGCCTCGATCTCGGCTCGCATCGCGTGCCTCCTCGTCAGCCAGGGTTGCAGGATGGTCGGGCGGTTATGTAGCCGTTCCCGGGCGCCGATGCGACCCCTAATACAGGCCGCCGGTGCCCTGGGTGGTGGCCGCCGGCGGTGCCGCCGTGGCCCCCGGCGGCATCAGGGGCGGCGCCGACACCGTGCCGTAGGGCGCGTCCGGGTAGGGCATGCCGTAGCTGTCGCCGGGCAGGTCGCCCTGCCACGACCACGCTCCGCCGGCCTGGCCGGTGCCGTCCAGCACCGCAACGGGCTGGTCGGGCTGCGGCTCGGTGCCGGGCAGGAACGCTTCCCAGATGCCGCGGCTGCCCGGCTCCGCCAGCCGTCCCGTGGCGGGGTCGACGCGCACCAGCCGCACGCCGGGCGGCACGCGGAACGGGGTGGCCGGCTTGTCCTTCAGCGCCGCCTCCATGACGTCGCGGAACACCGGCACGGCAGCGGATCCGCCGGTTTCCCGCGCCCCCAGGGACCGGGGTTGGTCGAAGCCGATGTAGGTGCCGACCACCAGATCCGGCGAGAAGCCGACGAACCAGGCATCGACCGAATCATTGGTGGTGCCTGTCTTGCCGGCCAACGGCCGGCCCAGCGATGCCAGGCGGGTGGCGGTGCCCCGCTGCACCACGCCTTCCAGCATGGACACCATTTGATAGGCGGTGCGCGGGTCAGCTACCTGCTCGCGCGTGTCGGGGACCGCGGGCACCTCCAGCCCGTCATGCCAGGCCACGTCGCGGCAGCCATCGCACGGACGGTTGTCGTGCCGGAAGATGGTACGGCCCTGGCGGTCCTGGATGCGGTCGATAAAGGTCGGCGTGATCCGCTTGCCGCCGTTGGCCAGGATGCCGTAGGCGGCGGTCATGCGCAGCACCGTGGTTTCGCCGGCGCCCAGCGACATGGGCAGGAAGGGCTGAAGGTTGTCGACGACGCCCAGCCGCTCCACCAGCGCCTTGATCTTGTCCATGCCCACGTGCTGGGCGAGGCGGACGGTCATGACGTTGCGCGACTTCTCGATGCCCGCGCGCAGCGGCGTCGGCCCGTAGAACTCGTGGCTGAAGTTGTTGGGGCGCCAGATGGGCTGGCCGTATCCGGGGTTGTATTCGAACGGCGCATCCATCACCAGGGACGACGGCGTGAATCCGTTGTCGAGGGCCGCCAGATAGACGAACGGCTTGAAGGCGGAGCCGGGCTGGCGCAGGGCCTGGGTGGCGCGGTTGAAGACGCTCATGTGCGGCGAGAAGCCGCCGACCATCGCCAGCACGCGACCGGTGTGGGGGTCCAGCGCCACCAGCCCGCCCTGGACTGCGGGGATCTGGCGCAGGGTGAAGGTGCCGGCCGGCAGATCCTTGCCCTTGTCATCCTTGCGCACCGGCTCCACCAGGATGACGTCGCCCAGCTTGATGGCGTCCGATGCCTTGCGGATCTCCGGGCCGAGGCGGTCGCCGTCGCGCACCGCACGGGCCCAGCGCAGTTCGGCCAGGGGGATGCGTCCGCGCGAGCCGTCGGCCAGGCCGATGTCGACGCCGCCGGGCTCGTCGTCCTTCAGCACCACGGCAAGACGCCAGCCTTCACCGCCCGGCGGCACGGGGATGGCCGCCAGCTTCTTCGCCCAATTGTCGAAATTGTCCATGGCGGTGACCGGCCCGCGCCAGCCGTGGCGGCGGTCGTAGTCGATCAGCCCGCCGCGCAGGGCCCGGGTCGCAATGGCCTGCAGCGTCGGATCGACCGACGCACGCACCGACAGCCCGCCCTCGTACAGGGCCTGTTCACCATAGAGCTTGACGATCTCGCGCCGCACCTCTTCGGAGAAATACTCCGCGGTAACCACCTCGGTCTCGTCACGGCGCCGGGTGATCAGTGGTTCCTCCCGGGCGGCGCGGGCCTCGTCGGGGGTGATCTGGCCATCTTCCAGCATGCGCCCGATGACCCAGTTGCGCCGCGCCAGCGCGGCCTCGCGGTTGCGCTCCGGATGATAGTTGCTGGGCGCCTTGGGCAGCGCCGCCAGATAGGCCGCCTCGGCGATGGTCAGCTCGTCGAGGGCCTTGTTGAAGTAGTTCATGGCCGCCGCCGCCACGCCGTAGGACCGGGCGCCCAGGAAGATCTCGTTCAGATAGAGTTCGAGGATGCGCTGCTTGGTGAAGGTCCGCTCGATGCGGATGGCGAGGATGGCCTCCTTGATCTTGCGGGCCACCGACACCTCGTTGGTCAGCAGCATGTTCTTGGCGACCTGCTGGGTGATGGTGGAGGCGCCGACCGGCCGGCGGTCGGACCCGAGATTCTCCACGTTGGTCAGCACGGCGCGCAGGATGCCCACGGGGTCGATGCCCCGGTGCTCGTAGAAGTTCTTGTCCTCGGCCGCCAGGAACGCGGCAACGACCGGCCGCGGGATCGATTCGTAGGGCACATAAACGCGCTTTTCCGCCGCGAACTCGGCCATCAGGCGGCCGTCGCCGGCGTAGACGCGGGTCGTCACCGGCGGATCGTAGTTGGCGAGCCCGGTGTAATCCGGCAGATCGCGATCGTAATAGTCGATCACGTAGACCAGCGCGCCGGCACCTGCCAGCGCCAGGACCACCAAACCCATCAGCAGCGACAGAACAATCCGCATATCCGACCCCAGCCGCACCCCCGCGCTTCCCCGCCGCACCGTGCAGCCGGTGCACCGGCGGGGTTCGAGCGGCGCATCCTACACCGGCCCGGTGCGGCGCGCCGACTCCCCCTTTCGATTGTCCGGAAAATGTGTCGCACCGATGGCGGACGCAACCCGTACTTCCCCGCACGGCCGCATGGGAGGGGTGCGGATCACGACGCCAGCACCATGATGTCACCGGCGCTCAGCGTGCGCACGTTGAGCGTGGCGATGGTCACCGCGGCGCCGGGGCCGACCCCGTCGGCGTCGAACGCCAGCACACCCGTGGCGGTGTCGAAGACGAACAGGTCGTCGCCGTCGGCCGGATTGTCCAGGGCAAAGTGGGAGGGCGCCAGGGGACCCGCGTGGACCAGGCCGAAATTAGGGCCGACCACGGCGATTCGGTCAACTCCGGGTTCGAAGTCCGCCACCGTGTCGCCGCCATCCGTCGGGGCGGTGAAGCGGAACAGGTCGGCGCCCGCGCCGCCGTACAGCGTGTCCGCCCCCTCCCCGCCGTCGAGCGTGTCGTCGCCGAGGTTGCCGTACAGCAGGTCGGCCCCGCGGTTGCCGAACAGGGCATCGCCCCCCTGCCCGCCGAACAGCGTGTCCGCTCCCTGTCCGCCGAACAGCACGTCGTTGCCGAGCTGACCGAAGAGGACGTCGTCGCCGAGCTGGCCGAACAGGTGGTCGTCGTCCTGGCCGCCGAACAGCCCGTCGGCCCCCTGCCCGCCGAACAGCGTGTCCATGCCGACGTTGCCGTAGAGCCGGTCGTCGCCGGGATTGCCGTAGAGAACGTCGTCGCCCCCGCCGCCGTACGCCGTGTCGTCGCCGCCCCCCATCGCCAGGACCTGCGCCCCGTCGTCACCCGCCGCGACCTCGGCCGGTGCGCCGGTGGTGACGCTGATGTCACCGAGCACGGCGACGAAGCCGACGCCCTCCACGTCCACCAGGCTCCCCGCCGCCATGGCGCGGGCGTCCAGCACCAGCGCCTCGCCGGGACCGCCGCCGGCCAGGATCACCATCGGCCGGTCCGTCGCCGCACCGCCCCCGGTGACGGTGCGCAGGGTCAGGCCGGCATCCGGTGCGAACCGGGCGGCATAGGCATCCACCGCCGCCGCCATGGTGCCGCCGCCGCCCAGCCCGGCGACGGTGCCCGCCAGTATCGCCGTCGTCCGGTCGCGGGCGCCCGCCGTCGGCTCGACGGCGGCTGTCAGGGTGGCGCCCGGCGGCAGCAGCACCGACAGGCCGGCGATGAAGGAAACCGGCAGAGGGGCCGGGGGCAGTGCCCCGATCGTCGCGCCATGGGTCAGGCGCAGCGAATCGCCCGCCGCCGTGCGGGAGAAGCCGGCGGCCGTGAAACCGGTCCCCGTCAGCCGGAAGGTCAGGCTGCGCCCGCCTTCGCTCACGGTCACCGCCGTCAGCCCGGCGCCGGCGGCGGCGGTGATGGTGGCGGCCGTGGAATACCCGGCGACGTAGATGTCGTCCTCCGGGGTGAGATCGGTGATGAGGTCATCATCACCGACCAGGAAGCTGTCCCGCCCCGCCCCGCCGGTCAGCGTGTCGGACCCGCCCCCGCCGTTCAACCGGTTGTCGGCGTCGTTGCCGATCAGCCGGTCGTTGCCGCTGCCGCCTTCGGCCGCTTCGATGATCACCCCGTTGGCGATGGTGAAGCCGCCGACCACCCCCGCCGCCCGGCTGATGTGACCGCCGGCGTCCGGCCCGGCCAGGGGAGCCGGGCGCAGGTCGATGACCGCGTCCCTGGCTCCGCCATAGACGATGCGGTCGTAGCCGCCGGCGTCCCAGATGCAGCGGTAGAAGGTGCCCGCGGCGTTGGCGTCGGGCAGCGCATAGGTGTCGTTGCCGGCGGCGTGGCCGGTGTTGGCGCCGTAGATGTGCTGGATCGCCGCCACGTCGAACGCCATGGGCGTGCCCTGGTATCCATAGGCGACGGACACCCGCGGGCTGTGGCGATCGGACGCCAGGCCGTCGTTGTACGACATGGTCGTGAAGACGCCCTGGTTCTGCCCGTCGGTGCCGAGGCTGGCGTGATCGCCGTAGGCCACGCCGGGAAACAGGCCGGACACGCCGCTGGTGTGGTGGGGGTGGGCGAGGCCCAGGGCGTGTCCGATCTCATGGATCAGGGTGACGAAGCCGAAGCCGCCCTGCGCGCGCCCGGCCATGGTCCACCCCGTGCCCTGGCGGTTGTACCAGCCCTTGCCGGCACCGGAGGTGCCGTCGGGGCCATATTGCCGGCCGAGGGTTCCCGCGGTCTGGAAGTAGGCGGCGTCGACGCTGTGGAACTTCAGGTTGCCGCCCCCCGAACCATCCTCATGGAAGGTTACGGCGGCGACGTCGGACCAGGTGGACAGGGCAGCCGCCATCGCCGCCTTCTCTGCCGCCGTCCAGGCGTAATGGCTGTCCACGAAGCTGTAGGTGATCGCGACCGGGGCGCCGCCGCCCCAGCGGTTGCCCCAGATCAGCGCGTCGATGTATGGGTTGCCCCCGGTTTTCCCCGCGCCGCCCGGCCATTGGGCCGCGCCGCCGCCGCCCGGAGACAGCTCCGCGTCCGCCCCGCGGCTGCAATCCGCGCACGCGCAGTGCCGCACGTAACCGGCATCGGCGCCGGTGCGAAAGAGTCCGAACACCATGACCACGCCCCCGGTCGCCGGGCGCGGACGGCCATCCCGCGGCGGCGCGGCGGAGGGCTGCGCACCCGAACGGATTAACCCATTCGAAGAAGCGGGGGCATCATTCCCCGGGCGCCGGGTTCAGGCGTGGGACAAGTTTCGGCCCGGGCTGCGTGCGCCGTCAGCGGACGCTGTCCAGCCACTTGAAATAGGCGTCGATGGAGCGGGTCATGGCCCGCGCCAGCTTTTCCTGATGCCGGCGCGACGCCAGCAGGTTGGCATCCTGCGGGCTGGAGAGATAGCCCATCTCCACCAGGACCGACGGCACGTCGGGGGCGGTGAGAACGGCGAAACCGGCCTCGCGGTGCGGCTTGGAGGGAAGAAGCGTCACCTCCTTGCCGAGATGGTCCAGCGCCATCCGGGCGAAGCGCTTGGACTGGTTCTTGGTGTCGCGCTGGGCCAGGTCGATGAGGATGCTGGCCACCAGGTCGTTCTCGGCGGTCAGGTCCAGCCCGGCGATGGCGTCGGCGCGGTTCTCCTTGGCGGCCAGCATCTCCGCCTCGCGGTCGGACGCACGGTCCGACAGGGTGTAGACCGACAGGCCGCGGATGGCGTTGCTGCCGATGCTGTCGGCGTGCAGCGACATGAACAGGTCTGCGTTCGCTTCACGGGCGAAGGCAACACGTTCACGCAGGCGCATGAAGGCGTCCTTGTCGCGGGTCAGCTTGACCCGGTAGCGGCCGGACGCCTCCAGATGCTTCTTCAGTTCCCGCGCCACGGCCAGCGTGATGTCCTTTTCGAACACGCCGCCCACCCCGACGGCGCCGGGATCGACACCGCCGTGCCCGGGATCGATAACGATCATCGGCTTGTCCGGCACCGGCGCGCGGGCCGGCGGCAGGGGTGGCGGCAGGGGGGCCGCGACGGCGATCGCCCGGGGCGGCGTCTCCACCCTCGCGGTACCGGTCTCCACCGCCTCCTTCACCCGGGCCGTCTTGTCGGCACCGCCCGCCGCGGGTGCCGGCGCCGGCCCGGACCGGGCAATCAGGCGGTCGAAGGCGGCGCGGTCCACCCGCTCCATGTCGATGACCAGACGGGTAAGGTGCCCCTCACGCGGCGGAATCAGATAGGCCTGGCTGACACGCACCGGACCGCTGGTGTCGAACACCACCCGCAGGGTGTTGGCCCCGAAGCTGCCGTAGCGGTAGCGCTCGACCAGTCCCTTGCCGCGCACCGTCTCCGCACCGCCCGGCCAATGAAGGTTGGGCAGATCGAGCACGACGCGGTAGGGGTCGGCCAGCGTCTCCACCCTGAACTGTACGGCCTCGCTCAACTCAAGAACGAAGCGGGTCTTGTCGGGGTGGATGCCGATGCGGGCGTCGATGACCGACGGGGGCGTTTCCGGGGGCGTCAGCAGGGCGGTCGCCGTCTTGGGCGACGTCTCGGCCGCCGCCGCGGTGCGCGCGGCCGCCGGCACCATCGCGACACAGAGCAGCGCGATGACCACCAGCGCAACGACTCGCGCGGGAAAGCGAGGCATGCGAACCACCCAAACCGGACGCGGACGACCCATCCCCTACCTGTAGCTTAGGCGAATCAAGGCGTTCAACGGAAAAGATGAGACGCCGCTTCATCCGCCAACGGGTGTGGGACATCGGCAACGCCACGCGCGGGGCGCGCATGCAGGGGAATGCGGCGGCTGCCCTGGCCTTTGGTCTGCCTCCCCTCCCCCGCCCTTGCCGCCGGCTTACGCCCCCTGCCTGTGTTGCAAAGCCGTCCGTGCTGGGCTATGAGGGCCGCACTTCCGCCAAAAAACGCCCCATGGGGAGTCGTGACAATGAAGATCACCCGCAAAGTCAAAGAGATTCTTGCGAACTACGAGAGCGACAATCCCGGCGTCAAGGCCAACCTCGCCCGCATCCTCATGGAAGGCAAGCTGGGCGGCACCGGCAAGCTGGTCATCCTGCCCGTCGATCAGGGCTTCGAGCACGGCCCCGCCCGCAGCTTCGCCCCGAACGCGGCCGGCTACGATCCGCACTACCACTTCCAGCTCGCCGTTGATGCGGGCTGCAACGCCTACGCCGCTCCGCTGGGCTCGCTGGAGGCCGGGGCCGACACGTTCGCCGGCGCCATCCCGCTGATCCTCAAGATGAACAGCGCCAACAGCCTGTCGACCCAGAAGGAGGCGGCCGACCAGGCGGTGACCGCGTCCATCGACGACGCGCTGCGCCTGGGCTGCTCGGCGATCGGCTTCACGATCTATCCCGGCTCCGACTCCATGTACGACCAGTACGAGGAGATCCGCGAGCTGTCGGCGGAGGCCAAGTCGGTCGGCATCGCCACCGTGATCTGGTCCTACCCGCGCGGCGGCAACATCTCCAAGTCCGGTGAGCTGGCCGTCGACGTGATCGGCTACGCCGCCCACATGGCGGCCCTGCTCGGCGCCCACATCATCAAGGTGAAGCTGCCGACCGCCGACCTGGAGAACGCCGAGGCCAAGAAGGTCTACCAGGCCAAGGAGATCCCGATCGCCACCCAGGCCGAGCGGGTGCGCCACATCATGCAGTGCACCTTCAACGGCCGCCGCATCGTGGTGTTCTCCGGCGGCGCCACCAAGGGTGAGGAGTCGGTCTTCGAGGACGCCCGCGCCATCCGCGACGGCGGCGGCAACGGCTCGATCATCGGCCGCAACGCCTTCCAGCGCCCGCGCGAGGAGGCCCTCGCCCTGCTCGACCGCATCATGAAGATCTACCAGGGCAAGGAGTGAGCCTTCATTGGCTGACTGCCGTCTCTATCTGGTGACGCCGCCGGCCCTGGAGCCGGCGGCGTTCGCCGTCACCCTCGCCGGGGCACTGGACGGAGGCGACGTCGCCTGCGTCCAGTTGCGCCTGAAGGACTGCGACGACGACACGGTGCGCCGGGCCGTCGACGCGCTGCGCCCGGTAGCCCAGGACCGCGGCGTCGCCTTCCTGCTGAACGACCGTCCCGATCTGGCGCGCGAAACCGGCTGCGACGGCGTCCACATCGGGCAGAAGGATACCCCCTACAAGAAGGCCCGCGCCACCGTCGGTGCGGACGCCATCGTCGGCGTGACCTGCCACGACAGCCGCCATCTCGCCATGACCGCGGCGGAGGACGGGGCGGACTACGTCGCCTTCGGCTCCTTCTTCCCGACCACGACGAAGGATGTGGAACACCACGCCACCCCCGACCTGATCGCCTGGTGGTCGGAGCTGATGGAGGTGCCCTGCGTCGCCATCGGCGGCATCACGCCGCAGAACTGCGCCCCGCTGGTGCGGGCGGGGGCGGATTTCCTGGCGGTGGTCGGCGCGGTGTGGAACCACCCGGACGGGCCGGGGGCCGGCGTCGCCGCCTTCGAACGCGCCATCGCCGACGCTGCCGGGGAGGCCGCGGCCGGCTGACGCCGGCGGCCCCGCCCATGGACCTGCTTTCCGTCGATCTGCTGGCGGCGCTGTTCGCCGTCGGTCTGGTGGCCGGGTTCGTCGACGCCATCGCCGGCGGCGGCGGCCTGCTGACCATCCCGGCGCTGCTGTGGGCCGGGCTGACGCCGGCCCAGGCGCTGGCCACCAACAAGCTGCAATCCAGCTTCGGCTCCTTCTCGGCCACCCTGCGCTTCGTGCGCGGCGGGGAGGTGAGCCCGCGCGCCATGGTCCGCATGATCGTCTGCACCTTCGCCGGCGCTGCGGCGGGCGCCATCGCCGTGCAGATGCTGGCGGCCGACTTCCTGCGCGATGTGATCCCGCTGCTGCTGGTCGGCATCGCCGTGTATCTGCTGGTGTCGCCCAAAGCGGGCGACATCGACGCCCACCGGCGCATCTCCGATCCCGCCTTCGCCCTGACGGTGGGCATCGGCGTCGGCTTCTACGACGGCTTCTTCGGGCCGGGGACCGGCACCTTCTTCGCCATCGGCTTCGTCTCGCTGCTGGGCTACAACCTGCGCAAGGCGACGGCCCACACCAAGGTGCTGAACTTCACCAGCAACGCCGCGGCGCTCCTGTTCTTCCTGGTGGGCGGGCAGATCCAGTGGATCATCGGCCTGACCATGGGCGTCGGCCAGTATCTCGGCGCCCAGCTCGGCGCCCACATGGTGATCCGCAACGGCGCGCGCATCGTCCGGCCCATGCTGGTGGTCGCCTCCCTGGCCATCACCGCGCGCCTGGTGTGGACGGACGAGGAGAACCTGCTGCGCCGGGCGGCGCTGTCCGTGATCGACCTGTTCACCTGAACAGGCCACCACGGTCGCGCACGCGGCGCAGGATCATCGGCGTGCCGGTGAAGGGATCCCGCACCTCCGCCGTGTCGGCGTCGATCATGCGCACCTCCAGGGTCGGCCCGAATCCGAGCGGCATCACCGTGATCCGGTCACCGGCGACGGCGTACTCCACCTCCTGCTCCACCCCCAGCAGGTCCATGCTGCCCCGCCGGAACTCGTAGGTGCCCAGGGCGAACCCCGTTCCCATCCCCAGGGCCGGCAGGCCGGGCATGGTCAGCGCCCAGCGGCCCTGCAAGGGGTTGCCGGGGTCGTAGGTGGCGCAGGCCGCCGGAAGCAGCAACACCAGAAGCACTGCGGCCATGCGCCGCAACGCAGTGAGCCCGGTCGAACGATCCGGCATCACGGGCGATCCTCCCTCCACATCCCTCATTTCCCTTAACGGTGGCCGCTCGGGACAGGTCCGCGGCCGCCCGACCATCAGCGTCATATGCAATTGATCATGGGTGACGTGCGCGTTACAAACCTTCTACATTCAGGCATGACGTTTACGTGAGCTTGAATACGTAAACGAAAAATAACCAACGATACAACACGCGGAACCACCGCAGGGGAAACGCACCATGATCGACCGCTCATCCGGACTCCGCCTGATGACCGCCGCCGCCCTGTGCATCGCGGCACCGCTGCCGGCCCTGTCCGCCGGCTTCGCCCTGAAGGAGCAGAGCGTCTCCGGCCAGGGCACGTCGTTCGCCGGCATCACCGCCGGCGGCAACGGCGACGCCAGCGCCATGTTCTTCAACCCCGCCGCCATGGGGCTGGCGCAGGGGCACGAACTGGTGCAGACCTTCACCTACATCGGCCCGCACGCCGAACCGCACGATCTGCGGGCCACCCGCGCCGCCGGTGCGGGCGGCACCCCCATCGCGGGGAACGCCGATCCCGGCGACATCGCGCAGGACGCGGTGATGCCCGCGGGCTACGCCGTCTATGCGGTGTCGCCGGACCTCAGGATCGGCATTTCCGGCAACGGTCCGTGGGGGCTGGTCACCGCCTATCCCTACGACTGGGTCGGGCGCTACCACGGTGTGCGTTCCGACCTGCGGACCTACAATTTCACCCCCACCGTCTCCTACCGCGTGATACCGGAGGTGATTCTGGGCGCCGGCCTTCAGGTGCAGTACGTCAAGGCCAAGCTGTCCGCGGTGTCGGACGCCGGCCTGGCGCTCGGCCGTCCCGGCGCGCTGGACGTGACGAGCGATCTGAAGGGCGACGACCTGGCGTTCGGCGCCACCGCCGGCCTCATCTACCGGCCCGCACCGGGCACCCGGTTCGGTCTGTCCTACCGCTCACCCGTGTTCCACAAGCTGGAGGGCGACATCTCGTTCACCGGCGTGCCGCCGACCCTGTCGCGGGCCTTTCCCGCCTCCGCCGCGCACGCCAAGCTGACCACGCCGGAGGTGGTCTCCTTCGGCGCCTACCACGAGCTGTCGGATCGCTGGGCGGTCATGGCGGACGTGCAGTGGACCAACTGGTCCCGCTTCAAGGAGCTGCGCGTCTCCTTCGACGATCCCACCCTGGCGGATTCGGTGACCGAGGAGCGGTGGAACGATTCCTGGTTCGTGTCGGCGGGCGCCGCGTACAGGGTGAGCGACCGGCTGACGCTGCGCACCGGCGTCGCCTTCGACCGCACCCCCATGACCGATGAGTTCCGCACCCCGCGCATCCCCGACGAGAACCGCTACTGGCTGTCCGTCGGGGCGGGGTACCAGATCACCGATTCGATTCGGATCGACGCGGCGTACACCCACATCTTCGTGTCCGACGCCAAACTGTCCCTCACCGACGATCTCACCGGTCCGGAACGCGGCCGCGGCACCCTGACGGGCCGCTACGAGAACCACGTCAATCTCCTCGGCGTTCAGGCGCGCTTCACGTTCTGACCCCCGGCCGCCGGGCCGCTCCGCGTGCCCGGCGGTTCCTTTCTGCCGCCCGTCCCCCATGTCATAGTGCGGGCGCAAAAACACCGACGCGGCAGGGAGGACACCCGCACCATGACCGATACCTTCACCGCCTTCGTCATCGACGACGCCGACGGCAAACCCCGCGGCGGCTTCCGGACCCTGACCCGGGAGGACCTGCCGGATCACGACGTGCTCGTCGAGGTTTCCCATTCCACAGTGAACTACAAGGACGGGCTGGCCGTGTCCGGCAAGGGCCGCATCGCCCGCAAGCTGCCCATGGTGGCCGGCATCGACCTGGCCGGCACCGTGGTGGAGTCCCGCTCCCCCGACTGGAGGCCCGGAGACCGGGTGGTGGTCAACGGCTGGGGCCTGTCGGAGACCCAGTGGGGCGGCTACAGCCGCTACCAGCGCCTGAAGCCGGAGTGGCTGACCCGCCTGCCCGACGCCTTCACCCCGGAAGAGGCGATGGGCATCGGCACCGCCGGCTACACGGCGGCCCTGTGCGTCGACGCGCTGGAATCGTGGGGCGCCATCCGGCCCGGCGGCAAGGAGGTGCTGGTCACCGGTGCGGCCGGCGGCGTCGGCTCGGTCGCGGTCGCCCTGCTCGCCCGGCGCGGCTATCCGGTCACCGCCTCCACCGGCCGCCCGGAAACCCACGAGTATCTGGCCGGCCTGGGCGCCACCGGCTTCATCGACCGCGCCACGCTGCTGGAGAAGGGCCCGCCCTTGCAGAAGGAGCGCTGGGCGGGCGGCGTGGATTCCGTCGGCGGCCAGACCCTGGTGACCGCCCTGTCGCAGACCGTGTGGGGTGGCGCTATCGCCGCCTGCGGCCTGGCCGGCGCCACCGACCTGCCGGGCAGCGTGTTTCCCTTTATCCTGCGCTCGGTCGCACTGCTCGGCATCGATTCCGTAATGGCCCCGCAGGATCGCCGCGACCGGGCGTGGGCGCGGCTTGCCCGCGACCTGGACCGCGATGCGTTGACGTCCATGTATCGGGTGGAACCGATGGACAAGCTGCCGGAACTGGCCGACGCCATCCTGGCCGGGCAGATCCGCGGCCGCGTGGTGGTCCGCATCGACGGATAGGTGCCCGTCGACGGCCGCTCAGGGAAACTCGGCCACGGTGTGAAGATGGTTGAGAGGGCCGTGGCCGTGGCCGATGCCGGGGGCTGTCAGAATGGCCTTCTGCACGTACGCCCGGGCCCGCGCCACGGCATCGCGCACGCTCATGCCGCGCGCGATGCCGGCGGCGATGGCGGACGCCAGCGTGCAGCCGGTGCCATGGGTGTGCGGGGTGTGGAGACGCTCCGACTCGAAGACCTCCTCACCCTCCTCGGTCATCAGCAGGTCCTGCACCATCTCGCCCTCCATGTGCCCGCCCTTCATCAGGACAGCCTTGGGACCGAAGGAGCGGATCAGAATGGCGGCGCGGCGCATGTCGTCGAGATCGCGGATGGCGATGTCGGTCAGGGCCTCCGCCTCGGGCAGGTTGGGGGTGACGATGTCGGCCAGCGGCAGCAGGCGCTTGCGCAGCGTCAGCTCGGCCGCCTCGGCCAGCAGGGGGTGGCCGCCCTTGGCGACCATAACGGGATCGACGACCAGCGGCACGTTGATGGCCATGGCTTCGTACTCCGCCGCCACCGCCTCGATCACCTCGACGGAGGCGAGCATGCCGACCTTCACGGCGTCGGCCCCGATGTCTTCCAGCACCACGCGCATCTGCTGCGCCACGAAGGCCGGGTCCACGGGAAAGACCCCGTGGACCCCCAACGTGTTCTGTGCGGTCAGCGCGGTGATCGCCGTCGCCGCATAGGAACCCAAGGCGCTGATCGCCTTGATATCGGCCTGAATTCCGGCCCCGCCGCCCGAATCCGAACCGGCAACGATCAGCACCCTGCCTTTCATTCCGCAGCCTCTGCCGTTGGTTGGGTCACCGCCCGGATGGCGGCGCAGATGTCGGCCACGACGCCCTCCACAAGCACTTCGTCGTCGCCCTCGGCCATCACGCGGATGACCGGCTCGGTGCCCGATTTGCGGATCAGCACGCGGCCGGAGCCGTTCAGGCGGCTCTCGCCCTCGCGGATCGCCTCCTGCACCATGGCGTGGTCGAGCGGCCGGGCACCGGTGCCGAAGCGCACGTTGGTCAGCTTCTGCGGCACCGGGTCGAACAAGCGGCAGACCGCACTCGCCGGCCGATCGAGCCCCTGGATGACCGCCAGCACCTGCAGCGCGGCGATCAGCCCGTCGCCGGTGGTGGAATAGTCGGACAGCACGATGTGTCCGGACTGCTCACCGCCGACGTTGTAGCCCTGCTCGCGCATGTGCTCGACCACGTAGCGGTCGCCGACGGGCGTGCGCACCAGCGTGAGGCCGAGGCCGCGGAGGTGCCGTTCCAACCCCAGGTTGGACATCACCGTGGCAACCAGGCCGCCGCCCTTCAGCGTCTGCGCCTTCGCCCAGGACGTGGCGACCAGGGCCATGAGCTGGTCGCCGTCAATGGCCCGGCCACGCTCGTCCACCATGATCAGGCGGTCGGCGTCACCGTCCAGCGCGATGCCCAGGTCCGCGCCCTCGGCCACCACCGTGTCCTGCAACAGCGTGGTGGCGGTGGCGCCACAGCCCTTGTTGATGTTGAGACCGTCGGGCTTGACGCCGATCGGAACCACCTCGGCCCCCAGTTCATAGAGGACGTTGGGGGCGACGCGGTAGGCGGCGCCGTTGGCGCAATCCACCACGATCTTCAGCCCGTCGAGCCGCAGGCCGCGCGGGAAGGTGTTCTTGACGTATTCGATGTAGCGGCCGGGGGCGTCCTCCAGGCGGGCGGCGCGGCCCAGCGCGGCGGAACCGGCGAGGTCGGGGCCGAAGGGCTCGCCCATGCGCGCCTCGATGGCCGCCTCGACCTCGTCGGACAGCTTGTAGCCGTCGGGACCGAACAGCTTGATGCCGTTGTCCTGGTAGGGGTTGTGCGAGGCCGAGATCATCACCCCCATGTCGGCCCGCAGGGAGCGGGTGAGCATGGCCACGGCCGGCGTGGGAAGCGGCCCCAGCAGCACGACATCCATCCCCATGGAGATGAAACCCGCGGTCAGTGCCGGCTCCAGCAGATAGCCGGACAGCCGGGTGTCCTTGCCGATCACCACGCGGTGCCGGTGCTCGCCGCGGCGGAACTGGAGCGCCGTCGCCATGGCGACCCGCAGGGCGGTTTCCGCCGTCATCGGCTCGGTGTTCGCGGTGCCGCGAATGCCGTCGGTGCCGAAGAGGTGTCGTGTCATCGAGTGCTCCCGGGGATGAACCGTCACTGTACCGCAATTCCTCGTGCGGTGAAGTCTTCTTCGCCGCAGGGCGCCACCGCGGTCAAGGACACTTCCGCGACCGTGCGGAAGTGTTACAAGCTGCCTCCGGGGCTGCCCGAAGGGGGCGGCCGCCATCGAACGGACAGGGTCCATGATCGACCTTCGCGACGCCGGCCCCGGCGACCTTGCGGCGATGCTCGCCATCTACAACGACGCGGTGGTGAACACCACCGCCGTCTACGACGACCTGCCGCGGAGCGAGGACGCCCAGGTCCGCTGGTTCGACATGAAGCGGGAACAGGACATGCCCGTCCTGGTGGCCACCGACCCCGCGGGGACGGTGCTGGGCTATGCCAGCTTCGGCCCGTTCCGGCCCTGGCCGGGGTTCCGCCACACGGTGGAGAATTCCCTCTACGTCGCCCCCGCCGCCCGCGGGCGCGGCGTCGGCCGCCGCCTCCTTGCCGCCACGGTGGAGCGCGCCCGCGACCGCGGGTTGCACGCCATGGTCGCCGGCATCGACGCCGACAACGCCGTGAGCCTGCACCTGCACCGCTCCCTCGGGTTCGTCGAGGTCGCCCGGATGCCCGAGGTCGGCCGCAAGTTCGACCGCTGGCTGGACCTGGTGTTCCTTCAGCGCATGCTGTGACGGCCGGCCCCGGCGCGCCGGTCAACGGGGGTGCAGGGCCTCCCACAGCGCGCGGGCCTGGACGGTCTCGGCGACGTCGTGGACGCGCAGGATCTGGGCCCCCTGCGACCAGCAGTCCTGGCCGATGGCGATCGAGCCGGGGGCGCGCTGCCGGGCCGGCTCGTTGCGTGACAACTGGCCGATGAAGCCCTTGCGCGACACGCCGATCAGCACGGCGCAGCCCAGCCCGTGGTAGAGCGCGGTGTGCCGCAGGATGTGCAGATTGTGCTCCGTCGTCTTGCCGAAGCCGATGCCGGGGTCGACGGCGATGCGGTCGAGCGCCAGGCCGGCGCCGAGGCAGGCCTCCACCCGCTCTTCGAGAAGGTCGAAGACATCCAGCGCCGCGTCCTCGTAGGTGGGGTTGATCTGCATGGTGCCGGGGTCGCCCTGCATGTGCATCAGCACCACCGGGGCGCCGGCCCCGGCCACCACCGCGAGGCTGTCGGGATCACCGGTCAGGCCGCTGACGTCGTTGACGATCGCGGCGCCGGCGGCCAGCGCCGACGCCATGACGCGGGCGTGGCGGGTGTCCACCGAGACGGTGGCGCCGGCCGCGGCGAAGTGGCGGATCACCGGCAGGATGCGCCCCTCCTCCTCCTCCGGCGGCACCGGGGCGGCGCCGGGGCGCGTGGATTCGCCGCCCACGTCCAGAATGTCGGCGCCGGCGTCCAGGAGCGCCTGCCCATGGGCGATCGCCCGGGCCGGGTCGAGGAAATCGCCGCCGTCCGAGAAGCTGTCCGGCGTGACGTTGACGATCCCCATCACCGCCGGCCGGTCGATGTCCACACCGCCGAAGGCTCCGCGCGGCCGGGTGACGGCGGCCAGCCGGCGTTCCAGCGCATCGAGCGCCGTCGGCCCGCACCCGCGGGCCCAGGCGACCGCCTCGGTCACGCTGCCCACCGCCCGCTCGATCCGGCCGGGAGCGCGCACGATCAGCTCCGCCAGGGCGAAGGCGGAGCGGCCGCCGGCCAGCGGCAGCGCCTCCGCGCCCGCCCCGGCCGGCAGCAGGCCCAGCGGGCGCACGTACAGCCGGGCCCGCGGCTCGCCGGCGAACCAGGGGCAGAACGCGCTGAAGGGGGATCGGTCGGCCATGGCGGGCACCTCCGGCGGGCGGAACGGACGGGAACGCCGACGATAGCGCGCCCGGCGCCCTGCGGCCACGGTGGCAATTCCTTCGGAGCGGACGTTGGGGCACACTCGACCCCAAAGCGAATCAAAAAATTGCACCGGGGAAACGCACCATGGATTGGGACGACGCTTACGCCATCGGGCAGCGCGGCGTGGACGACGATCACCGCCACCTGTTCGAACTTTTCAACCGTTTCAGCGACGCCGTCAGCCGCGGCGAGGCTGCGGCCGTGGTCGGCGGCTTCCTGCACGACCTCGTCGACTATTCGGAGCACCATTTCCATCGCGAGGAAGCGCTGATGCGCGCCCGCGGCTATCCCGACTATGAAAAGCACAAGGCGATGCACGACACCTTCGCCACCTATGTCCGCCGGATGGCCACGGACGCGGAGCATCGGGGGGATGAGGTGATGTTCCTGCAGAACTATGTGGAGATGTGGCTCTGCGGCCATATTTTGGTCATGGACAAATGGTTGGGTGAATGGCTCGACGAACGGGCAGCGGAAAGCGCCGCCGGCCGACCTACATAAACTGACCATGGACGGACACCGGCCGGGCCGCGACCATCCGGCCGGAACGAGGGCCGGCCGGAACGAGGGGACGGGAGAGCGGCATGCAGGACAAGACGACCCGCGGGCGTGGCGCCGCCCCACCCTCCCCGCGCCCGGTGCCGGGGCGCGACGCCGGTGCGCCCGCCGGGCATCTCGCCCTGGCCCGCGCCGCCCTGCTGTGGGAACGGCTGTGGCCGGCGCTGTGGATTCCCGCGGCCCTGGTCGGGGCGTTCCTGGCGCTGGCGCTGTTGAACATCCTGCCGATGCTGCCGGGATGGCTGCATGCCGCCGTGCTGGCGGTCTTCGCGGTGGCGATCGGCGGCACCCTGTGGCGCGGTCTGCGCCGCGTCACCCTGCCCGACCCCGCCACCGCGCGGCGCCGCGTGGAGCGGGACAGCGGGCTGGCCCACCGTCCCCTCAACGCCCTGCGCGACGCCCCGGCGGGCGGCGACGCCACCGCCGCGGCCCTGTGGCGCATCCACCAGGAGCGCATGCGCGACAGCGTGCGCCATCTGCGCGTCGCCGCACCGCACCCCAACGTGGCGGCGCGCGACCCGCTGGCGCTGCGCATGGCGGTCGGCCTCGTCCTGTTCGTCGCGGTGGCCGGCGGCTGGCACGACTGGCGTCCCCGCCTCTCCGCCGCCCTGACGCCGCACCTCGGCGGCGGCGCGGTGGCCGCTCCCGTCGCTCTCGACCTGTGGCTGACGCCGCCGGAATACACCGGCTTGCCGCCCATCTTCCTGCGGGCGGGTACCGGCCCCGCGACCGAGGGTCCCGCCGGTCCCGTCATGGTGCCGGAAGGCAGCCTCGTGCTCGGCCGGGTCACCGGCGGGGCGTCCCAGCCGGCGCTGCAGATCGGCGATGAACGGGTGCCCTTCGAAACCGTGGATTCCGGGTCCTTCCAGGTGCAGGCGCCGGTGACCGCCGGCCACCGGATCGCCGTGACGCAGGGGGGAGGCACGCTCGGCTCCTGGGCGATCGAGGTGATCGCCGACAGCCCCCCCGCCATCGAGTTCGCCGCTCCCCCGGCCCGGTCCGAGCGCGGCGCACTGCGCATCGAGTACGCGGCCCGCGACGACTACGGCATCGCCGCCGTGTCCGCCACCGTCCGGCTCGCTCCCGAGGATCTGCCGGAGACGGTGGGGCGGGAGCCGCTGGAACTGCCCCTGCCGCTGCCCGGCATCAACCCGAAGGAGGCCCGGCAGGCCGCCTTCCACGACCTGACCGACCATCCCTGGGCCGGGCTGCCGGTGACATTGCGCCTGACCGCCGTCGACGGGGCGGCCCAGACCGGCGAGACCGAGGACTTTGCGATGGTCCTGCCGGAGCGGGTGTTCAACCATCCCATCGCCCGCGCCATCGTCGAGCAGCGCAAGCGCCTGACCCTGGAACCCGGTGCACGCGAGCCGGTGGCCGAGATCCTGGCCGACCTGTCGGCGATTCCCGCCCGTTACGGCCATGACCTGGTGGTCTTCCTGGCCCTGCGCACCGCCGCCGCGCGCCTGATGCTGGACGCCGACGATGCGGCGGTGACGGGGGTGCAGCGCCTTCTGTGGGAGACGGCCCTGCGCATCGAGGACGGCGGTCTGTCGCTGGCCGAGCGCGATCTGCGCGACGCCGAGCGTCGCCTGGCCGAGGCGCTGGACCGCAACGCCTCCGACGAGGAAATCCGGCAACTCATGGACCAGTTGCAGGAAGCCTTCGACCGCTTCATGGAGGCGATGGCCGAGAACCTGCGCCAGGCGCTGGAACGGGGCGAGGAGGTCCCGATGATCCCGCCGGAGATGGCGCAGAACATGATGAACCAGGCGGACCTTCAGGAAATGATGGACCGCATGCGCGAGATGGCGGAGACGGGGGCGCGCGACGCCGCCCGCCAGATGCTCTCGCAGCTCCAGCAGATGCTGGAGAACATGCGGGCGGGCATGATGGCGCAGATGCCGCAGGGCCAGAACCAGGCCATGCAGGCGATGCGCGACATGCAGGATCTGATGCAGCAGCAGCAGGAGCTGATGGACGAGAGCTTCCGCAGCGCGCAGGACCAGATGAACGCCATGAACGGCATGCCGCAGCCGGGGGGCGAGCAGTCGCCGCGCGGCCGCGGCGGCCGCCAGCAGCAGCAGCAATCCGCCAGCCCGCTGACCCAGCAGCAGGCCGAACGGCAGGAGGCCCTGCGCCGCCAGCTCGGCGAGATGATGCGCCGGATGGGCGAGCAGATGGGCGACATCCCGCAACCGCTCGGCCGCGCCGAGCGGGCCATGCGCGACGCCGCGCAGGCGCTGCAGCAGGGCGCCCCCGGTGCCGCCGTGCCGTCGCAGGGACAGGCGCTGCAAGAGTTGCAGCAGGGTCTCCAGGGCATGGCCGAGCAGATGATGCAGCAGATGGCCGGCCCCGGCATGATGATGGGCCCGCCGGGCGCGCCGCCGAACCAGCCCGGCCGCAACCGCGACCCGCTGGGCCGCCGCCCCGACGGCTTCAATCAGGTCGACGACGGCCAGGTGAAGATCCCCGGCGAGGCCGACATCCAGCGCGCCCGCGAGATCCTGGACGAACTGCGCCGCCGCTCCGGCGAATACGACCGGCCGCAGATGGAGCGCGAGTACATCGAACGGCTGCTGCGCCAATTCTGACGGCGGCGGCAGCCGCCGTTGGTCAGGGCGTGCCCACCCCGACCATGGTCTCCTCGATCAGCCAGTCGACCACGCGCTGCATGGCCTCCCAGCCGTCCGCGCCGTCCTCCAGGGCCTGGCGGTAAACCGCCACCTGGCGGTGGGCGCTGGTGCCGCGGGTGAGGATGTCGCGGGCGGCCGCGACCTCGGCGACGCAGTCGAAATGGCGGGCGTCCTCCTGCACCAGGGCGATCAGTTCCTCCAGCAGGTCGGCGTAGGGAACGATCTCGCCGCGGCCGAAGTCCACCAGCCCGTCGTCGAAGCCGTAGCGCTGGGCGCGCCAGCGGTTCTCCTCGATCAGCAGGCGGCGGTAGGGACGCCAGGTGACGTTGCGCAGTTTCAGCCGCCACAGCATCCGCAACAGGCAGCGCAGCAGCGCCGCGATGGTCACCGCGTCGTCCAGCCGGGTGCAGATGTCGGTGATCCGCATCTCCAGCGTCGGGAAGCGGGTGGACGGGCGGATGTCCCACCACAGCTTGCTGGCGTCCTCGATGACCCCGCACTTCACCAGCACGTCCACGTTGTTCAGGTACTCGCCGAAGCTGGCGAAGTCCTCGGGCATGCCGGTGCGCGGCAGGTCGTGCCAGACGGACAGCCGGTAGGACTTGCGCTCCATCTCCCGTCCCCGCCAGAAGGGCGAGGAGGTGGACAGCGCCAGCAGGTGCGGCAGGAAGTAACGCACCTGGTTCATCAGGTCGATGCGCAGGTCGTCGTCGTCGATGCCCACGTGCACGTGCATGCCGCAGATCATCAGCCGCCGCGCCGGTGCGCCGAGATCGCGCGCCAGCATGTTGTAGCGGTCGCGGTTGGTGTGCTTCTGCGGCTCCCACGCGGCGAAGGGGTGGGTGGACGCGGCGATAGGGGCAAGGCCGTAGCCATCGGCGACGCCGGCCACGGTGGCGCGCAGGCGGGCCAGTTCGGCGCGCGCTTGCGGGATGGTGGAACACACGCGCGTGCCCACCTCGATCTGGCAGCGCAGGAACTCCGGCTGGATCTGGCCGGGGGCAAGGGCCTGCGCCGCCTTCAGCATCTCCTCCGGCGGGCTCGGCACGATGTCGCGGGTGCGGCGGTCGACGAGGAGGTATTCCTCCTCCAGCCCGATGGTGAAGGCCGGCTCGCCCGTCATTCCCGTGCCTCCCGCGGGTAGACGCGTACGGTGAAGATGTCGGGATCGGCGGCCAGCACCGCGTCGAGCGCGTCGCCGATGACGTCGGCCCACTCCGCCGCCCCCTGCGGCGTGGCGATCAGGTCCTGGCGGATCTCGAGCAGGACGTTGGGCAGGCCGGCCGGCGTGGCGTGCGTCTCCACCGTGCCGCCCAGCGTGCCGCGGCCGGAATAGGGCTCGTTGTCGCCGACGCACCAGCGCCCGTCGGCGCGCAGCCGTTCGATCAGCGGCACGGCGATGCGCGGGTCCCCGTCCCACAGCACGCCCACGTGCCAGGGCCGCGCCACGCCGCGCATCTCCGGCGTGAAGCTGTGTACGGACACGAAGGCGGGCACCACCCCCTGCTCCCGTTTGGCCGCCACCGTGGCCGCCACCGTGGCCTGATAGGGTGTGAAGAAGGCATCCACCCGCCGGCGCACGTCCTCGGCGTCGAGAGCCCGGTTGCCGGGGATCACCACGTCGTCGCTGACCACCGGCACGGCCGTGGGGTCCTCCAGCGCCCGGTTGGGGTCGATCACCAGGCGCGAATAGCCGGCCAGGACCGCCGGCGCGTCGAAACGCTCCGCCAGATGCCGCGTCACGTCGGCCGCCCCGATGTCATAGGCGATATGACGGCGCAACTGCTCCTCCGACAGGCCCAGCGAGCCCAGCGCCCGGGGAATGGTGCGGTGGGCGTGGTCGCAGACCAGGACCATCGCCGCCGCGCCGCCGGGGTTCAGCACGGTGGCCGGCGGCGGGTCGTCGGGGCCGATCAGGGGGCGCGGCGCGGCGCGCGCCGGAACGGGCCCGGACGACGGGTGCAGCGGCCGGGCGGGACAGCAAGGTGAGGGTGGCGTCATGATCATCACTGTAGCGCAGGGAGACGGACGGGCGGAAGCGGGCAGCACACGCGTACGGGAGTGGTAACCCTTCGGTTACGGTGCTAGCGTCCGGTCATCGCTTGATAACCGGGGATTCGGGATGAAACAGGTGCGTCTGGTCTTGTTCGCGGTTCTCCTTGCCCTGGCGGGCTGCGGGCCGGTGATCGAGACCCAATACACCCTCATCCCGCCGTCCAGCCCCGAGGGGCGGATGTGCGTGGCCCAGTGCCAGCAGACCACCCAGTACTGCCGGCAGTCCTGCCGGCTGGAAAAGCAGACCTGCGTCGCCGATCAGCGCTCCCGCGCCATGATGGACTACCAGCAGTACGTCAACGAGCGGACCGCCAAGAAGGAACCGATCAAACGCACGCCGTCCAGCTTTGAACAGACCTGGCGGTGCAACGACAGCGGGTGCGACGGGGCCTGCCAAAGCGATTTCCGCACCTGCTTCGCCACCTGCGGCGGTCAGGTCATCCCGCGCCAGGTGTGCACCGCCTTTTGCAGTTGAGGCGAACCCCGGGAGCGTTCATGCAACCGAGCCATGCCCTTCGGGGCTGGTGACGGACACGGTGCGGCCGTTTATAAGCATTCCATGCCAGACGCCAGCTCCGCCACCCTCGCCCTGCCCCGCGGTGACCGTACCCAGCGCATCGCGATCGCGGCGCTGCTGATCGGCGCCCTGGGCATCGCCTTCGCGCCCATCTTCGTGCGCCTGTCGGAGGTGGGGCCGAGCGCCACCGCCTTCTGGCGCCTGGCCTTCGCCCTGCCCGCCCTGTACCTGTGGATGCGGCTGGAGCCCAAGGGCGGTATGCGGGCCCGCCGGCCGTCCGGCCTGAAGGACCACCTTCGCCTATCGGTGGCCGGGCTGTTCTTTGCCGGCGATCTCGCGGTCTGGCACTGGTCGATCCAGTTCACCTCGGTCGCCAACGCCACGCTGCTGGCCAACTTCGCCCCCATCTTCGTGACCCTGGTATCCTGGCTGGTGTTCAAGGAGCGTTTCTCGCGCACCTTCGTTCTGGGCCTGGCGCTGGCGCTGGGCGGTGCCGTCGTGCTGATGGGGCGGAGCCTTCAGTTGAGCGTCGACGCCCTGTTCGGCGACGCCCTGGGGCTGCTGACGGCCGTCTTCTACGGCGGGTACATCCTGTCGGTCGGGCGCCTGCGCGCGGAGTTCTCCACCGCCACCATCATGACATGGAGCGGCGTGGTAACCGGCGCGGCGCTGCTGCCCATCGCCATCCTGTCCGGCGAAAGCCTGATGTCGCCCACCCTTGCCGGCTGGGCCGTGCTGCTGGGGCTGGCGCTGGTCAGCCACGCCGGTGGGCAGAGCCTGATCGCCTACGCCCTGGCCCATCTGCCGGCCGCGTTCTCGTCGGTCAGCCTGCTTTTGCAGCCGGCGGCGGCGGCGGTGTTCGCCTGGGCCCTGCTGGGCGAATCGCTGGGGCCGTGGCAGGCGGCCGGCGCCGCCATCGTGCTCGCCGGAATCCTGCTGGCCAGGCGCGGCAGTCGTTGACGAATCATTTCCCGGGGACGGATACTCGCGCAATGAACAATCCCGACCTGACACCGTCCGAGGTTGCGCCGCAACCCACCACCCCGGCCGACGACGGGAAGGTCCGACCCGACCCGACCCGGCGCGTCTCCGACTGGGTGGCGGAGCGCATCCTGGATCGCATCGGCCACGGCGACCTGGAGCCGGGACAGCGCCTGCCCGGCGAACGCCAATTGGCCGAGCAGCTCAACGTCAGCCGGGTGTCGGTGCGGGCGGCGTTGCAGAAGCTGAAGACCCAGGGATTTCTCACGGCCGTTCAGGGCGGCGGCACGCGGGTGGTGTCCTCGGCCGGTGCCATGGACGCAGCGCTCACCGAAATGGTCCGTGTCAAGCTGGAGAACCTCTACGACCTGGTGGAGATCCGCATGGCGCTGGAGACCTGGGCGGCCCGGCGCGCCGCCGAGCGGGCCAGCGCCGACCAGCTCGACGCCATCGGGCGCATCGTCAGCCTGATGGACCGGCCGGGGCGCAACCGCACCGATGACGATTTCGACTTCCACCTGGCCATCGGCCGGGCCGCGGGCAGCCCCGTCTACCTGCACATCCTCTCCACCATCCGCGAGATCCTGGGCCAGATGGTGGAATTCCACCACTCCCCGGTGTTCGCCGAGGGACGGGAGGACACCATGCTGCGTCACCACCGCGCCATCTACGAGGCGCTGTCCCGCCGCGCCCCCGACGACGCCGCGGAGGCCATCCGCACCCATCTGGGCTGGGTTCTGGAGCGCTACCGCCAGATCCAACCGCCCGGCACGGCAGCGCCGCACCCGGCGGCGCCGCCCGACGGCGCCGACGACGGGGAGTAGGTCGGCCGCAGCGCGCCGCGACCGCCCGTCGACCGGCCATTGACCGGTGGCGCGAAACCCGGTAAGGCGCATGGCCATGGCCGTCTACACCGAAGTCTCCGACGAGGAGCTGAACGCCTTCGTCGCCCAGTACGATCTGGGTCCCGTCCTCTCGTGCAAGGGAATTGCCGAGGGGGTGGAAAATTCCAACTACCTGCTGGTCACCGGCAGCGGCCCCTACATTCTCACCTTGTACGAGAAGCGGACCCGGCGTGAGGACCTGCCGTTCTTCCTGGGGCTGATGGAACACGTCGCCGACCGGGGCGTGGCCTGTCCGCTGCCCGTGCACGGCCGCGACGGCGAGGCGCTGCGGGAGCTGTGCGGCCGTCCCGCGGTGATCGTCACGTACCTGAACGGCATGTGGCCGCGGCGCATCGGGCTGAACCACTGCGCCCGCCTCGGCGAGGCGCTGGCGCGGCTGCACCTGGCGGTGGCCGACTTCGCCATGGTCCGCGCCAACGCCCTGTCGCTGCCCGGCTGGACCGACCTGTTCGCCCGCTGCGCCGACCGGGCGGACACCGTGCGGCCGGGGCTGCGCGATGCGCTGGCCGCGGAACTGGCGGCGCTGGAGGCCCATTGGCCGGCCGGCCTGCCGTCCGGGGTGATCCACGCCGACCTGTTTCCCGACAACGTGTTCTTCACCGGGGACGCGCTGTCGGGCCTGATCGACTTCTACTTCGCCTGCAACGACTTCTTCGCCTACGACGCGGCGATCTGCCTGAACGCCTGGTGCTTCGAGCCCGACGGCGCCTTCAACGCCACCAAGGCGCGGCTGCTGCTGTCGCACTACACCCGCGTCCGCCCCCTGTCCGCGGCGGAACTGGACGCCCTGCCATGGCTGTGCCGCGGTGCGGCGGTGCGGTTCCTGCTGACCCGCCTCTACGACCTGCTCAACCACCCGCCGGGCGCTTTCGTGCGGCCCAAGGACCCGCTGGAGTACCTGCACAAGCTGCGCTTCCACCAGCAGGTCCGCGGTCTCGGCGAATACGGGCTGGACGTGCCATGACGGCCGTCGTCGACGTGTTCACGGACGGGGCGTGCAGCGGCAACCCCGGCCCCGGTGGCTGGGGCGCCATCCTGCGCTACGGCACCGTCGAGAAGGAGCTGTGCGGCGGCGAACCGGCCACCACCAACAACCGCATGGAGCTGATGGCGGCCATTCAGGCCCTTGAGGCGCTGAAGCGGCCGGTCAAGGTGCGGCTGTACACCGACAGCGAGTACGTGAAGAACGGCATCACCAAGTGGATCCACGGCTGGAAGGCCAAGGGCTGGGTTACCGCCGACCGCAAGCCGGTGAAGAACGTCGATCTGTGGCAACGGCTCGACGAGGCCCGGAACCGCCACGAGATCGAGTTCCACTGGGTGCGCGGCCACGCCGGCCATCCCGAGAACGAGCGGGCCGACGCCCTGGCCCGCCGCGGCCTGCGCGAGGCCCGGGAGCCGGGCTGAGCAGATGCGGCGGCGCTATGCCGCTTGACCACTGGACTTGGCCGGCCCCGAAGGCTACCTTATCGGGGGTGGAAATCCTTGCCGGTGCTTCGGGCCGGCGGCGATACCGCTGAAACCGCGACGTTCCGGGGGACGAGGACGCCATGTACCGCGACAATTCGCTGATGCCGAAGGAGGCCGTGCGCCTCGCCGTTCTCGGCACGCTGATGCAGAACGGGGCGATGCGTTACGCCGACCTCGCGTCCGCGGTGCGCCACTTCCTCGACCGCATCGTCGGCCCCTCGCTGGACCTGATGGGCACGTCGCTGGAGATGCTGCGCTACGAGGGGCTGATCGAGGCGCTGGACGGTTCAGGCATGGAGGACAACGCCCTCCTCGGCCCCACCGCGGCCGGCCGGCTGGAGTTCGACACGCTGATGCGCGCCAACGTGCGCGCCCCGTCGGCGGACGGGCTGAACAAGCTGGTCATCGCGTTGAAGCTGCGCTTCCTGCACCTGCTGGACGCCGAAACCCAGCGCGAGCAGGTGGACACGCTGCTGATCCTGCACGAGACGGAGATGGCGCGCCTGGCCGACCTGAAGCGCCACCACAGCGACGACCCCGGCGTGCTGGCGTCGTGGCTGGACCACGACCTGCAGCAGACGCAGGCGCGCATCGCGTGGTTTACCGACCTGCTGAACCGGCTGTAATCCCATCCCGGCGACGGCGTGCCGCCCGCCCGGGGCGACGCGACAATTTACCGTACCCGTTTGCGGACCGATCGTTTCGGGGCCGTGGTTTCTCGTGTACCTTTGCGTCTCCAACGACCTCCGTCAACCGCCGCGGAAGCGCCCCTATGGCCACTGCCCTCACCACCGATGATCTCGAAGACCGGCTGCGCATCGAGTTCGTCGACGATTCCCGCGACCGTCTGCAGGTGATGTACGAAACCCTCGACGGGTACGCCAAGGGTACGCGCAAGGATGCCGAGGTGATCGGTCTGGTCCGGCTGGAGGCGCACAACCTGAAGGGCACGGGAACGTCGTTCGGGTTTCCCACCGTCAGCCTGGTGGCCCACCGCCTGGAGGATTACCTGAGCGATCTCACCCGCCTCGACGAGCGGGAGGTGCCCAACATCCAGGTCTTCCTCGACCGCATCGCGGAACTGGTGGACCGCGCCGAACAGCCGGCCCTGGCGGAAACCAACCGCATCATCCGCGCCCTGCCGGTGCGCTACAAGTTCGATGTGACGGATGTGGAGATCCGCAACATCGAGATCATGCTGGTCACGCCGTCGAAGGTCGCCGCCAAGAAGGTGGGCAAGGAGCTGGCGGCGTGCGGCTTCCGCACCATCACCGTCAACGATCCCATCGAATCCATCAGTCTGGCGGTGCGCGTGCCGCCGGACATGCTGATCGCCTCCCTGGTCATGGACGGCCTTTCCGGCCTGGACCTGATCCGCGGCCTGCGCGCCATGAGCGTGACGCGCCACGTGCCGATGGCCCTGCTGACCTCCATGGACCTGGACAACCCGGCCCTGAAGGAAATCCCGCACGGCGTGTCGGTTATCCGGGTCGGCTCCCATTTCGGCGACGATTTCGCCGCCGTGGTGGCAAAGCACAATCTGGGCTGAGGGTTGCGCGCCGTCGCCGGCGGCCGGCTCAATAGAGGTGCTGGCCGCCGGTGATGAAGATCTCGGTCCCGGTGACGTACGCCATGTCTGGACCGCAGAGCTGGAAGATCACCGCCGCCACCTCTTCCGGCGTCCCCATGCGGTGCAGCGGGATGCGCGGGATCAGGACATCGTATTCCGGGCCGGTCATCGCCGTCTCGATCTCGCCGGGGGCAATGGCGTTGACCCGCACCCCCAGTTCCGCGAACTCCACCGCCATCTCGCGGGTCAGCCCGGACAGGGCGGCCTTGGAGGTGGAATAGGCGGACCCGGCGAAGGCGTGGACGGAGTGGCCGGCGATCGAGGTGACGTTGACCACCGCCCCCTTGCCGCGGGCCAGCGCCGCGGCGAACCCGCGCGCCAGCACCAGCGGCGCGAAGAAGTTCAGCTCGAACACCCGGTACCATCCGGCGATGTCGCCGTTCAGGCAGCCCAGCCGCTCCTTGATCGGCGTCTTGGGAGAGACGCCGGCGTTGTTGATCAGGGCGTGCAGGGGCGCACCGTCCAGCGCCTTGTTCGCCTCGGTGACGAACGCCTGCCGGCTGGCGGGGTCCGACAGGTCTGCGGGGATGTGGTGCGTCCAGTTGGGATCGCGCCGGCAATGCTCCGGCACGTCCTCGCGCGAGCAGGAGATGACGCGCCAGCCCTCGGCGCTGAAGCGCGCGACGGTGGCGTGGCCGATGCCCCGGCTGGCGCCGGTGAGGATGACGGTCTTGCGGTGCGGCATGACCCCATGCTAGCGCGGATCGCGCCCGGTCGCCATGGGGAACGCGGCGGGCAAAACGGGTGAGAGCCGTGGCGCGGCCGACCTCATTCTTCGTCCGTTGCACCGCGGGCAAGGGCGGTGCGCCGATAGAGGGCTTTGAGGGGCAGTGTCACGGTCAGCGCCGTCAGGTCGATCACGGCCTCCGGGCCGGTGAGGCGCCGATAGCTCCACGACGCGGTGGCATCAGCGCGGCTGTAGAGAATCGCGGTCATACTGTCGGTCTCCGGCACCAGATAGTGGCGCAGGTCATCGATCCGCTGATAGCCCGACCATTTGGCGTCGAGGTCGTCGGCGCGGGTGCTCGGCGACAGCACCTCGACGATCAGCGTGGCGCTCGCGACGGTCTGCGCCCGGTCGTCGAGCGGCCGGCAGGTGACCAGCACGTCGGGGTAGATCAGGTCGTCGTTTTCAGCCGGCGCCAACCGCTGGTTCTGCCGGAACGGCACGCACGGTCCCTCCCCCAATGCCGCGTCGAGCGCGGCAAAGACGTTGCCTGCGATCAGGTTGTGCGCCACCGAGCCGCCCGCCATCATCTTGACGCGGCCGAACACGAATTCCCAACGATCGGACCGGGTGGCTTCCCACGCCAGGAAATCATCTCGCGTGCAGGGCCCGGCCCCGGGATGTGCCATCGTCGCGCCTCCGTTGCCGGCCGATCTAATCCGTCGCTCATCACGCGCGCCACCGATGCGGCGCCGTTGAAGGTTGGCCCGGGATGACCAACCTTGTGGAGCGTACCCGCCGCCCACCACGAGGAGTTGCCCGGTGCCGCGCCGCCTGATGCTGCTGCTGTTTCTGGCCGGGTGCGCCCTGCCGGCCGCCGATGCCCGCTCCGCCGCCGCCACACCGCCCCCGCCGCCCGGCGTCTGCGTCGCCGCGGGTGCCTGGTCGGACGGGACCGGGCAGCCGGCGGCCGCCGATGCTCTGCTGCGGCGGGCCGCCGCGGCACCGGTGGTGCTGCTGGGCGAGACCCACGACAACCCGGAACACCACCGCTGGCAACTCCACACCCTGGCCGGCATCCACGCGATCAATCCCGGCATCGCCGTGGGGCTGGAGATGTTCCCGCGCTCCAGCCAGGCGGCGCTGGACCGTTGGACCGCCGGCCTCTCCACCGAGGAGGAGTTCCTGCGCGACAGCCGCTGGGCCGAGGTGTGGGGCTTCGGGGCGGACATGTACCTGCCCATCTTCCATTTCGCCCGCATGCACCGCCTGCCCCTGGTGGCGCTGAACGTGGACCGCGCGCTGGTGTCGCGCACCGGCCGCGAGGGCTGGGCCGCCATCCCCGAATCCGAGCGCGAAGGCGTGGGCAACCCCGCGGCCCCGCCCGCCGCCTACCTGGACCGTCTGGCGGAGGTGATGGCGCAGCACGGTGACCGGGCGGGCGACCGCGATTCGCCGGCCTTCGCCCGCTTCGTCGAGGCGCAGTCCGTGTGGGACCGTGCCATGGCCGAGCGGATCGCCGAGACCCGCCGCGCCACCGGCCGCACCGTCGTCGCCCTGATGGGGTCGGGCCACATCGAGAACCGCCACGGCGTTCCCCACCAGCTCGACGACCTGGGAATCACCGGATCGCTGGTGCTGCTGCCCTGGGATGCGACGCGGGGTTGCGTCGGCCTGGACGGCCGGGTGGCCGACGCGGTGTTCGGCGTGGCGCCGCCCGAACAGACGGCGGCCGAGCCGCCGCGGCCGCGGCTGGGCGTGGTGCTGGAACCCGCCGAGGGCGGCGTGCGCATCGGCACCGTGCAGGGCGACAGCGTCGCCGCCGCCGCCGGTCTGGCCACCGGCGATCTGGTGGTGACCGCGGCGGGAACGCCCGTCCGCGCCCCGGCCGATCTCGTGGCCATCGTCCGGCGCCAGGCGCCCGGCACCTGGCTGCCCATCACCGTGCGGCGCGACCGCACGTCGACGGAACTGGTCGCCAAGTTCCCGGCGGAGTGACACGATTCATGGCTTCTTCGGCGCCATCCGCAGCAGCGGGTCGGTCCATCCCGGCGGCAGGGCGGCCAGCAGCCACACTGCGGCGACCATCGGCCAGGGAAAGCCGATGCGGCCGCGGTTGCGCTCCAGCCCGCGGCGGATGACCGCGGCGGCACGGTCAGCGTCCATCAGGAAGGGCATGGGAAAAGGGTTGCGGTCGGTCATCCGGCTGCGCACGAAGCCGGGGCAGATCACCGACACACCGATCCCGTCACGGGCCAGGTCGCCGCGCAGCGCCTCCCCCCACACCCGCACCGCCGCCTTGCTGGCGCAATAGGCCGGGGCCCCGGGAAAGCCGCGGAATCCGGCCAGTGAGGCCATCAGCGCCACCTGACCGCGGCGGCGCGCGCGCATGGCCGACAGCAGCGGGAAGACGCTGTTCATCACCCCGTCCAGGTTGATGGCGAAGATGCGCCGCGCCTGGTCCTCCGTCTCGCCATCCAAGCCGGTGCCGGCCGACACGCCCGCGTTGGCGATCACCAGGTCGACGGGCGTGCGGGCGTCAATGCCCGTCAGCCAGGCCGCCATGGCATCCCGGTCGGCGGCGTCCACCACCCCCTCCTCCACCGCGGCGCCGCGGTCGCGGCAGCGCCCCGCCACCGCCGCAAGGCGTCCCGGGTCGCGCCCGCTGAGCCCCAGCGTCGTCCCCGGCCCGGCGTAGGCCAGCGCCAGGGCCTCGCCGATGCCGCTGGACGCCCCGGTGATCACGATCGTGCGCGGATGCCGCATGTCGGTTTGCCTTCACCGCTTGTTGGTGTGTCGGGGGCGGGATATAACTCGCCCCGCCCTGTCCCTCCGATTGTAGCCGAGGCCGCCCTTGACCGCCCAACGTCCCGTCGTCGCCAGCATGACCGGATTCGCCCGCGTCGACGGCCATGCCGACGGCTTCACCTGGACCTTCGAGGCCAAGAGCGTCAACGGCCGCACCCTCGACATCCGCTGCCGCCTTCCCAACGGCTTCGACGGGATCGAGGCGGCGGCGCGCGCCGAGGTGCCCCGGCGGCTGGCGCGGGGCTCCGTCAACCTCACCCTGGCGCTGACGCGCACCGCCACGGTGTCGCAGCTCCGCATCAATCGTGAGTTGCTGGCCCGGGTGCTGGAACTGGCCCGCGAAATCGAAGGCGCCGGCGCCGCCCCGCCCCGGCTGGACGCCCTGCTGTCGGTGCGCGGCATCATCGAGCCGGTGGAGGAGGACGAAGCCGAATCCCGGGAGCGTTTGGAGGCGGCGTTGAAGGCCGACCTCGGCGTGCTGATCGACCGCCTCGCCGCGGCCCGCGCCGCCGAGGGGGCGCGCCTCACCACCATCCTCTCCGGCCACCTGGACGAGATCGGCCGGCTGGTGGAGGCGGCAGCGGGCTGCGCCTCGCTGCAGCCCCAGGCGCTGCGGGACAAGCTGAAGGCCCAGGTGAACGCCCTGCTGGACGCCGTCCCCGCCCTGCCGGAGGAGCGGCTGGCCCAGGAGGCGGCGCTGCTGATCGCCAAGGCCGACGTGCGGGAGGAGATGGACCGCCTGCGCGCCCACATCCAGGCGGCCCGCGACCTGCTGGCCGAGGGCGGCGCCATCGGCCGCCGGTTCGATTTCCTGTGCCAGGAGTTCAACCGGGAGGCCAACACGCTGTGCTCCAAGTCGGCCGATGTGGAACTGACCCGCATCGGTCTCTCGCTCAAAGCCTCCATCGAGCAGTTGCGCGAGCAGGTCCAGAACGTCGAGTAACCGGGAACGCACCGCCCATGTCTGCCAACGCCACCGACGCCCAGAGCACCGCCCCTGCCCCGAAGCCGGGGGACATCCACCGCCGCGGCCTGATGCTGGTGCTCTCCTCCCCCTCCGGCGCCGGAAAGACCACCATCTCCCGCCGTCTGCTCGACCTGGATCCCGGCATCACCATGTCCGTGTCGGTGACGACGCGGCCGATGCGCCCGGGGGAGAAGCCGGGCATCGACTACTACTTCGTGGACCTGCCGGAGTTCGAGCGCATGGCCGCGGCCGGCGACCTGCTGGAACACGCCCGCGTCTTCGACAACTGCTACGGCACCCCGCGCGGTGCGGTGGAGACGGCGCTGCGCGCCGGCCGCGACGTGCTGTTCGACATCGACTGGCAGGGCACCCAGCAGCTTGCCGAGAACGCCCGGGAGGATCTGGTCAGCGTCTTCGTCCTGCCACCGTCGGCGGCGGAACTGGAGCGGCGCCTGCACAGCCGCGCCCAGGACTCCGCCGAGGTGATCGCCCGGCGCATGGCCAAGGCATCGGACGAGATGAGCCACTGGGCCGAGTACGATTACGTCATCGTCAACACGGACGTGACGGAAAGCGTCGCGTCGGTCCAGGCGATCCTTCGGGCCGAGCGCCTGAAGCGCCGCCGCCAGGTGGGGCTGTCCCCCTTCGTCAAGGGACTCCAGGCTGCGCTCTGAGCGGTCCTCAGCTCACCGCGGTGTAGCGCCCCGGCCGGTGGTTGATGGCGATGATCAGGTTCAGCACGGTGGCGCCCAGCAGCGACAATGCCACCTTCTCCGGTTCCACGACGAAGAAGGCCGCCGACACGATCACGGAATCGACGCCGAGCTGGAACCAGCCCGCACGGATGCCGTAGCGATCCTGAAGGTACAGGGCCAGGATATTGGTGCCGCCCAGCCCGGTCCGGTGGCGGAACAGGATGAGCAGCCCCAGTCCCATGAGGGCACCGCCAACGACCGCCGCATACACGGGATCGACGTTGGCAATGCCGATCCATTCCGGCGTCAGCCGCGCAAACACCGACACCAGCGCGATGGCGATGAAGGTGCGCACCGCCATGCTCCACCCCATCCGCCGCACGGCCAGCCAATAGAACGGAAGGTTGATCAGAAAGAAAATTATCGGAAAGCCGACGCCGGAGGCATATTGGAGAAGAAGGGAAAGCCCGGCCATCCCGTTCGTAATCAGGACGGCCTTCGTGTAGAAAGCCAGACCAAGCGATACAACCAACGTCCCGGTGACGAGTGCCGCGGCGTCCTCATACAGCCGGTGTTTTGAAACCGTATTGGGGTCCGTCATCCGTCACCTTTCCCTGATCGGCCGCCAACCGGCATCGACAGGCTTTTAGACCGCGGTCGGCAAGGTTTTCAACGCCGATCCATCATCGTAGGCACACCGATCGATTTAACCCCTCCGTCACCGGCCCGCAAAGAAAGCGTCATGTGCGACCGCTAATGTTCGCGCCGCGCGGACCCCCGGACAGGGGTGGCCCGCCAACCATCATTGGCGAAAGCACGGCGAGGCGAGAACATGGACACCCGGGACACTGCCCCCAAGGGCACGAAGTACCTGACCTTCGAAGCCGGTGAGGACATCGGCAGCAACCCGACCACCAACCCGACGCTGGGCGATGTCATCAACGCGCGCTTCGGCCGCCGCGACCTGATGCGCGGCATGCTGGCCACCGCCGCCGCCGGCGCCCTGCTGGGTCCGTCGCTGATGGCGGTGAGCCGCGAGGCCGCCGCGGCCGCCGGCAAGCCGACCTTTTCCTTCACCGAGATCCAGCACGGGGTGGACGAAACCCACCACGTTGCCCCCGGCTACGATGCCGACATTCTGATTCGCTGGGGCGACCCGGTGCTGGCCGACGCGCCGGCCTTCGATCCGATGAAGCAGAGCGCCGAGGCCCAGGCCAAGCAGTTCGGCTACAACAACGACTACGTCGGCTACGCGCCGCTGCCGCTGGGCTCCAACACGCCCGACCACGGCCTGCTCTGCATCAACCACGAGTACACCGACGAGGAGGTGATGTTCCCCGGCGTCGGCCGTGAGCAGCAGGAAGCCAAGTTCGACAAGATGACCCGCGAACTGGCGGACATCGAGATCGCCGCCCACGGCGGTTCGGTGATCGAGATCCGCAAGGTCAACGGCAAGTGGACCTACGATCCGAAGTCCACCTACAACCGCCGCATCACCGGCGAGACCGAATGCGTCATGGTCGGCCCGGCGGCCGGCCACGCGATGATGCAGACGTCCGCTGACCCGTCGGGCACCAAGGTCCGCGGCATGCTGAACAACTGCGCCGGCGGCATGACGCCCTGGGGCACCTGGCTGTCGGCCGAAGAGAACTTCAACGGCTACTTCTGGGGCAAGAGCGACGACGCCGCGCTGAAGCGCTACGGCGTGCCCGGCGGCTGGTACAACTGGGGCGAATACCACGACCGCTTCGACGTCACCAAGGAGCCGAACGAGTCCAACCGCTTCGGCTGGATCGTCGAGATCGACCCCTACGACCCCACCTCGACGCCGCGCAAGCTGACGGCGCTGGGCCGCTTCAAGCATGAGGCCTGCTCGGTCGTCATCGACAAGAGCGGCCACGCCGTTGCGTACATGGGCGACGATGAGCGCTTCGACTACGTCTACAAGTTCGTGTCGAAGAACACCCACAAGGACGGGGACCGCGCCCACAACATGACGCTGCTCGAAGAGGGCACGCTGTACGTGGCGAAGTTCGACACGGACGGGTCGGTGACCTGGATGCCGCTGGTGTTCGGCCAGGGTCCGCTGACCGCCGACAAGGGCTGGAAGGACCAGGCCCACGTTCTGATCCACGCCCGCCTGGCAGCCGATGCCCTGGGCGCCACCAAGATGGACCGCCCCGAGGACATCGACGTCAACCCGAAGACCGGCCGCATCTACGTGATGCTGACCAACAACTCCCGCCGCAAGCCGGAGCAGGTCGACGCCACCAACCCGCGCGCCGCCAACAACTGGGGCCACATCGTCGAGATCATCCCGGCGAACGGCGACCACATGGCGGACAAGGCGACCTGGCAGATGCTGATCCAGGGCGGTACGGCCGAGGTGGGCGGCCAGTTCAACGCCGCGACCACGGCGAACGGCGTGTTCGCCTGCCCCGACAACTGCGCCATCGACAGCCATGGCCGCCTGTGGGTCACCACCGACCAGGGCGAGAACTGGAAGAAGGCGTCGGGCACCGCTGACGGTGTGTGGGCGGTCGAGACCGACGGCGACCTGCGCGGCACGTCGAAGATGTTCTTCCGCGTGCCCGTCGGTGCCGAGATGTGCGGCCCCTGCTTCACCACGGACGACACCACCCTGTTCGTCGCAGTGCAGCATCCGGCCACCGACGGCGTCGACCAGTGGGAGAAGTTCGCGGGCAAGAAGTCCTCGTTCGAGGATCCGGCCACCCGCTGGCCCGACTTCAAGGACGGCATGCCGCCGCGCCCGTCGGTCGTGGCCATCACCAAGAAGGACGGCGGCGTCATCGGTCTCTGATCGCTGACACCATCTCCCGAATCAGCAAGGGCGGCCCCTCACGGGGCCGCCCTTCGCGTTTGCCGTCGCCCGGACCGGCTCAATAGTAGAAGCCGTACAGCCGGGACTTCTCGCACCAGGCGGTCATGAACGCCTTCAGTGCCTTGATCAGGTTGCCGCTGCTGCGGTCGTGGCGGAAATCCGCGAAGGTCGCGTAGGTCATCGTCATCTCCATCGTCTTCTGGAGACCAATGTAGTCTGGCATGCCACATCCCAGTAGCGCCGATAACGCAACCCTACGACGTCCCTATTGCATAGCAACACCCGTTATACGTGCTGAAAGTCCGTCCTTCCGATGGTTTGCCACCCAAAGAAAAAGCCCCGCTCGCGCGGGGCTTTTCCGGTTCGTTGGGTGGGGGACGATCAGCCCTTCTTGGGCGGCGGGGCGGTGTAAACGAAATTGTCGAAGGTGTTCTCGGCGACGCGGAACCACAGGTATTCCTCGTCGCGGAACTTCTTCCACGGCTCGTAAATGGCGCGGAACCGCTCGTTGCGGGCCGATTCTTCATCGTAGAGCTGGAAGGCCGCCTGGTAGCACGCCTGCATGACATCGCGCGGGAACGGCTTCAGTACCGTGCCGGCGGCCACCAGACGCTTCAGGGCGTTCATGTTCTGGACGTCGTACTTGCCGAGCATGGAGATGGTGGCGGCGGCGCACGCCGAGTCCAGGATCGACTTGTAGTTGGCGGGCAGCGCCTCGTACTCGTTGATGTTGGTCATCAGCGACACCTGCGGGCCGCCTTCCCACCAGCCGGGGTAATAGTAGTACTTGGCGACCTTGTAGAAGCCCAGCTTCTCGTCGTCGTACGGACCCACCCACTCGGTGGCGTCGATGGTGCCCTTCTCCAGCGCCGGGTAGATGTCGCCGCCACCGATCTGCTGGGGAACGGTGCCCAGCTTCTGGATCACCTGGCCGGCGTAGCCGCCGATGCGCATCTTCAGGCCGTTCAGGTCCTCGACCGACTTGATCTCCTTGCGGAACCAGCCGCCCATCTGGGTGCCGGTGTTGCCCGCCGGGAACTGCACGATGTTGTAGTTCTTGAAGAACTCGCGCATCAGCTCCAGGCCGCCGCCGTGGGTCATCCACGCCATCTGCTGGCGGGCGTTCAGGCCGAACGGAATGGCCGCGTCGAAGGCGAAGGTCGGATCCTTGCCGACGTAGTAGTAGGACACCGTGTGACCGCACTGCACGGTGTTGTTCTGGACCGCGTCCAGCACCTGCAAAGGGGGAACGATTTCACCACCGGCGAAGACGCGGATCTGGAAATTGCCGTCCGTCGCCTCGGCCACGCGCTTGGCGATCTCCTCGGCACCGCCGTAGATGGTGTCGAGGCTCTTCGGGAAGCTGGAGGCGCAACGCCACTGGATCTTGGGCGTGCTCTGGGCGATCGCGGGGGCCGCGATGGTGGACGCGGCGGCACCGACGCCGGCCGAGGTCAGGAATGTACGACGCTTCATGCTGGAAGACTCCCTGGTGATCGCTTCCTTGGGGTTTTATGGACGCCGCAACGGCCCGACGCGCCGGCGACAAGGCGGCGTAGGCGCGTAGACATCGAAACGGAAGTTGCGGATCACCCCGGAACCGGCCGCCGTGCGGGCGAGCCCGCTCGCTACCTGAATGGACACGCATTTCCCCCGTCTCTTGCTCCGGTGGCAGATGGCGGGTGGTTGCCCGCCGTCCGCTCCGGATTGTTTGGCGGGGCCAACTATGCCGGAAAGAAAGTGGCCACTTCAAGGCCTAGCACGCACTGGTGCTACCACATTGCGGTGCCCGCGCGGTCAGGTGAACTTGTTGACCCGCGGGAAGCCGTTGGGCGGCATTTTGCCCACCCGGGCGCGCGGTTCGATCCACCCCGTCAGGTCGGTGACGCGGAACACCCGCTCTCCCTGCCGCCAGGACAAACCATCGGCCATGGCGAAGACCTTGAGGTCGGAGAGGCTGGCATCCTTGTACTTCTGAAGCTGCACACCCTTGCCGCGGGCCAGCACCGGCAACTCGTCCAGCGCAAAGACCAGCAGTTTCCGGTTGTTGCCGATGACCGCAACGTGGTCACCCTCGGCCGGCACGCAGATTCGCGCTTCGCGCCCGTCGTCCAGGTTGAGGACCTGCTTTCCGGCGCGGGTCTGTGCCAGCACCTCGTTCTCCTCCACCTGGAATCCGCGCCCGTCGTCCGATGCGACGACCAGCCGGCGGCCGGGCTGGTGGGGGAAAAGGGCGACGATCTCGGTTTCGTTGCCGAGATCGATCATCAGCCGCACCGGCTCGCCGAAGCCGCGGCCACGCGGCAGCTTGTCGGCACCCAGCGTGTAGAACTTGCCGTTGCTGGCGAACACCAGGATCTTGTCGGTCGTCTCGCAAGGCACCGCGAATCGTTGACGGTCGCCCTCCTTGACCTTCACCTCGGCAATCTCCGACTCCGGCAGGTGGCCGCGGACGGCGCGGATCCACCCTTTCTCGGAGCACAGCACCGTCAGCGGCTCGCGCTCGATGGTGGCCTCGACGGGGATCTCCAGCACCGGCGGAGCGTCGGCGATCAGGGTGCGGCGGGCCCCCAGCGGCCCCTTGCCGAAGGTCTTCCGGATCTCCGCGATCCCGTCAGCGATGCGCTTCCAGCGCTTGGCCTCATCGGCCAGCAGGTCGGCCAGTTCCGCCCGCTCCGCCGCCAGCGCATCGTGCTCCTTGCGGATCTCCATCTCCTCCAGCTTGCGCAGATTGCGCAGGCGCATGTTGAGGATGGCGTCCGCCTGCACCTCCGTCAGGGAGAAGACGCGCATCAGATCCTGCTTGGGCTCGTCCTCCTCGCGGATGATGCGGATCACCTCGTCCAGGTTCAGATAGGCGACGAGGTAGCCGCCCAGCACCTCCAGCCGGTGGTCGATCCGGCCCATGCGGTGGCGCGACCGGCGGACCAGCACCTCGTGGCGGTGGTCGAGGAAAGCTTGCAGGACCTGGCGCAGGTCCATGACGCGGGGCACGTTGTCGGCGCCCAGCACGTTCATGTTGAGCGCGAAGCGGATCTCCAGATCGGTGGCCTGGAACAGGGAGGCCATCAGGACCTCGGGGTCCACGTTCCGGCTCTTGGGCACCAGGACGAGGCGGACGTCTTCCGCCGACTCGTCGCGCACGTCCTCCAGCAGCACCAGCTTGCGCGCGGTCAGCAACTCGGCGATGCGCTCCACCAGGCGCGCCTTCTGCACCTGGTAGGGGATCTCGGTGACGACGATCTGCCAGGTGCCCTGCCCCAGCTTCTCCACCTCCCACCGGGCGCGCAGGCGCAGCGAGCCGCGGCCGGTGCGGTAGGCTTCGACCACCGTGTCGCGGGGTTCCACCAGCACGCCGCCGGTGGGAAAATCGGGGCCGGGCATGAAGCCGACCAGCTTTTCGATGGGCGCGTCGCGGTCCCTGATCAGGTGGCGCAGGGCGTCGCAGATCTCCCCCACATTGTGGGGCGGGATGTTGGTCGCCATGCCCACGGCGATGCCGCTGGAACCGTTGGCGAGCAGGTTGGGGAAGTTGGCCGGCAGGACGACCGGCTCCTCCCCCTCGCCGTCGTAGGTGGCGCGGAAGTCGACCGCGTCCTCCTCGATCCCCTCCAGCAGAGCCTTGGCCACCGCGGTCAGGCGCGCCTCGGTGTAGCGCATGGCCGCGGCGTTGTCGCCGTCGATGTTGCCGAAATTCCCCTGTCCGTCGATCAGCGGAAAGCGCACCGCGAAGTCCTGCGCCAGGCGCACCAGCGCGTCATAGACCGCGGTGTCGCCGTGGGGATGGAACTTGCCGATGACGTCACCGACGACGCGCGCCGACTTCTTGGGCGAGGTCTCGGGATCGAGCCGAAGCTGGCTCATGGCGAACAGCAGCCGCCGGTGCACGGGCTTCAGCCCGTCGCGCACGTCGGGCAGCGAGCGCGCCATGATCGTCGACAGGGCGTAGCTGAGGTAACGTTCGCCAAGCGCCTCGGCGAGCGGCTTGTCCTGGACGTCGGATGCAGGGACGGGGGTCTTCATGGCCGCACCCTACCAGATTTGGTAAGGCGGAATCCACACGGAAGTGTTCTCGTATTGTTCTGCTCCGGAGTCAGGCGGACAGCCGCCCGATGCGTTCGGCCAGGCGCAGGCGGGACGGTGGCAGGGGCCCGTTCAGCAGATGACGTTCCAGGAAATGGCCGGTCAGGCGCAGCCCCTCCAGAACCTCGTCCCGGCCGCCGCCGCCGCGGCCGGCGAGGAAGCCGGGCAGCGGCAGCAGCCGGTCGCGGTAGGGCTCCCCCGCGGCAACGGACACCGCGCGCCCGGTGCGCGGGCTGACGTAGGCGAGATAGTCGTTGCTGCCGGTGACGGCGCAGCGGTCGATGTCCAGCCCGAATCCCAGTTCGGCGAGCAGCCCCGCCTCCCACCGCACATAGGCCTCGGCCCAGGCGGTGCCGCCCAGCACGTCGAACAGCGCCAGAAGGCCGTCGAACACGGCCGGGTGCGGCTGGCGTTCCGGCAGCGCCGATTCCGTCAGGGCGCAGGCCGACGCCAGCGCCGCCAGCCGCAGCGGGTCGTCCAGCAGGACGGCGGCGTAGGCGTGCACCGATTCCAGGGTGAAGGTTCCGAGATGCTCGACCAGGCGGCCGCGCCAGCGGGCGGCAACCAGGGTCCCCGGCTCCAGGTCCGCGCGCCGGCGGCTCGACCGGCCGCCCTGGACCAAGCCGGCGTGGCGACCATGGTCGCGCGTCAGCAGGACGGCCACGGCCGCCGTCTCGCCATGGGGGCGGGCCGACAACACGATCCCCCGATCGGTCCAATCCATGGCCATGGCTGCGCGATTCCTGTGGCGGTTGAAACGAGGCGGAGCCTTCACCAGTCGTTCACCATTAAATTACTATCGTTGTCGCTCAAGTCGACCGGAGAGAGCCGGTTCGGCGGGTTTGACGGCGCGCGCGGGTGAGGGGCTGTTGAGCGGTTCGATCGATCGATACCTGCTGGCGGAGCGGGCGGGAAGCGAGGGGGTGTGGGACTGGGATCTCCGGACCGACACGCTCTATCTCTCGCCGCGATTCAAGGAGTTTCTCGGCCTGTCGGCGGGTGACGCGGTGAACCGGCCGGAGGATTGGCTCAACCGCGTTCATCCCGACGATGTGGAGTGGCTTTACGCGTCCTTCGAAGGCCAGATGGTCGGGGTCACCCTGCCCTTTCAGATCGAACACCGGGTGCGGCGCACCGACCGGGCCGACGTCTGGCGCTGGCTGGTGTGCCGCGGCGTCGCCGTGGCCGACGAGTCGGGGGAGCCGGTGCGCCTGGTCGGCTCCGTGGCGGACGTCACCGACCGCAAGCTGGCCGAAGAGCGCCTGCGCCAGAGCGAGGAACGCTACGCCCTGGCCGCGGCCGCCAGCAACGACGGCCTCTACGACTGGGACCTGACGACCGGTACGGTCTATTACTCGCCCCGCTGGAAATCCATCCTGGGCTATGAGGAGCACGAGATCGGCAACCGGCCGGAGGACTGGTTCGATCGCGTCGTTCCCGACGATCTGCCGGCCCTGCGCAAGGCCATCGACGCACAGCGCGGCGCCGGCGGCGAGCCGTTCCAGGTGGAGCACCGGATGCTCGATGCCGCCGGAAACGTGCGCTGGATGTCGTGCCGCGGCCTCAGCCTGGTGGATGACCGCGGCGTCACCGTTCGCATCGTCGGCAGCCAGACCGATGTCACCGCGCGCAAGCTGGCGGAACAGCAGCTCCGGCACAGCGAGGAGCGCTATGCCCTGGCGGCGCAGGGCGCCAACGACGGCCTGTGGGACTGGCAGCTCGACACGGACGAGGTCTATTACTCGCCGCGCTGGAAGGCCATGCTCGGCTGCGACGAGGATGCGGTGGGGTCCTCCCCGCTGGAATGGCTCCGGCGCGTCCATCCCGCCGACCGTCCGGGGCTGGAGAGCGCCATCGCCCTGCACCTGACCGGCCGGCGCGACAGCCTGCAGCACGAATTCCGCATGACGCACGCCGACGGATCGGAGCTGTGGATGGTGGTGCGCGGCCTGGCGGTGCGCGACGGCAACGGGCGCGCCCTGCGCATGGCCGGGTCGATGACCGACATCACCGCGCGCAAGCAGGCGGAGCAGCAGCTCCTCTTCGACGCCCTGCACGACGGCATGACGGGCCTGTCCAACCGCACGCTGCTGCTCGACCGCATCGGCCAGTCGCTGGACCGCCACCGGCGCACCGGCGCGCGCCATTTCGCCGTGCTGCTGCTGGACATCGACCGCTTCAAGACCATCAACGACACGCTGGGCCCCCACGCCGGCGACCGCATCCTGCGAACCATCGCCAAGCGGCTGGAGGACAGCCGCCGCATGGGCGACACGCTGGGCCGCCTGTCGGCGGACGAGTTCAGCATGCTCCTGAACGACATCGACGACGTGGGCGACGCGCTGTCCGCCGCCGAACGGCTGAGCCAGGCGGTAGCCCGGCCGATCGACCTGGACGGCCACGCCGTCGTGCTGACCTGCTCGGTCGGAATCGCGTTGAGCGAATCGGGGTACGAACGGCCGGAGGACATGCTGCGCGACGCCAGCCTCGCCATGTACCGGGCGAAGTCCGGCGGCCGCAACCGCATCGACGTGTTCGACGGCGCGCTCCGCCGCCAGGCCATGGCGATGATGCGCACCGAATCCGATCTGCGCACCGCGCTGGAGCAGGGGCAACTCTGCCTGTACTACCAGCCCATCATCACTCTCGGTTCGGGCCGCATCGCCGGGTTCGAGGCGCTGATGCGCTGGCGCCATCCCGACCGCGGCCTGGTGCCGCCGCTCGACTTCATCCCGCTGGCCGAGGAAACCGGGCTGATCGTGCCCATGGGCCGCTGGGCGGTGCGGGAGGCGGTGCGCCGCATCGCCGACTGGCAGACCCGATTCCCGCGCTCCGAGCCGCTGTTCATGAGCGTCAACGTCTCGTCGCGCCAGTTCCTCGACGACGATCTGCCCGGCCTGGTGCGCGAGGTGCTGACGGATCACCCGATCCCGCCGCGCTCGCTGAAGCTGGAGATCACCGAAAGCCTGCTGATGAAGGACCCGGACCGCTGCCGCGCGATCATGCAGGAGATCCGGGCCATGGACGTCCGCCTGTCCATCGACGATTTCGGCACCGGCTATTCGTCGCTCGCCTACCTGCACCGCTATCCGGCGGACACGCTGAAGATCGACAAGACCTTCGTGCAGGCCATCGCCACCGGCGAAAGCAGCGCCGCCATCGTCCAGGTCATCACCACCCTGGCCGCCATCCTGGGCATGGACGCGGTTGCCGAAGGCATCGAGTCCGCCGGCGAGGCGGAGTTCCTGCGCGACATCGCCTGCAAGTACGGCCAGGGCTACCACTTCGCCCGACCGGTCCCCGACGATGCCGCGGAAACGCTGCTGGCGCAGGAGGGCGCCGCCGATTCCGCAGCCGTCGAGGCCGTACCGGGGTGAGCGCTTATGCGCCGCCGAAATCCAGCCCCCAGACGCCATAGCGTTCGGGGTCGTCCAGCCAGTTCTCGCGCACCTTGACGAACAGCATCAGGTGGACGCGGCGCTCCAGCATGGCTTCGAGTTCGCTGCGGGCGGCCTGGCCGATCTGCTTGATGCGCTGGCCTCCCTTGCCCAGCACGATCGCCTTCTGGCTTTCGCGCTGGACGAAGATCACCTGGCTGATCTTCACCGAACCGTCCTGGAACTCCTCCCACGACTCCGTCTCCACCGTGGCGGAATAGGGGAGTTCCTGGTGAAGCTGGAGGAACAGCTTCTCCCGCGTCAGCTCCGCTGCCAGCAGGCGCATGGGCATGTCGGAGATCTGGTCCTCCGGGTAGAGCCAGGGGCCTTCCGGCACCCGGCCCGCCAGGAAGGCACGCAGGTCGTCCACGCCGTCGCCGGTGGTGGCCGACACCATGAAGGTGTCGGTGAACAGGCCGTCGCGGTTCAGCTCCTCGGCCAAAGTCAGCAGGGACTCGCGCTGGCGCACCAGGTCGATCTTGTTGAGGACGAGGATGGCGTTGCGCCCCTCCTCCTTCAGCCGCTCGATGATGCCGCGGGTGTCGTCGTCGACGCCGCGACGCGACGCGTCGACCAGCACGCCGATCAGGTCGGCATCACCCGCCCCCTGCCACGCCGCCGCCACCATGGCGCGGTCGAGCCGGCGCTTGGGCTTGAAGATGCCGGGCGTGTCGACGAACAGAAGCTGGCTGTCGTCGGCGATGGTGATCCCCAGCACCCGCGTGCGCGTCGTCTGGACCTTGGGGCTGACGATGGACACCTTCGCGCCGATCAGGGCGTTCAGAAGGGTCGACTTCCCGGCGTTGGGGGCGCCCACCAGGGCGACGAAGCCGCAACGGGGGTGTTCGGGCTCGCGCCCCGGCATCTCTTCGACGTCCGTACCATCAGTCATCGACCGAAACTCCCAGCGTGCGCAGGAGCTGAGCGGCCGCCTGCTTTTCCGCGGCGCGCTTGGACGGGCCGGAACCGACAACCGGCTCCATCCCCTCCACCCGCACCTGCACCCGAAACACGGGTTCGTGCGCCGGACCCGACTGGTCCAGCAGTACATAAGTGGGCAGCGGCCGCCCCCGCCCCTGCGCCCATTCCTGAAGCGCCGTCTTGGCGTCGAGCGGCGGCGGCTCGCCGCGGTCGAGGGCCGGCGCCCAGGCGCGGCGGATGAAGGCGCGCGCCGTCTCCAGACCGCCGTCCAGATAGAGCGCGCCGATCACCGCCTCGCACGCGTCGGCCAGGATGGTGCGGTTGTTGCGCCCGCCCCCCGTGGCCTCCCCCGGCGACAGTCGCAGGTAGCGTCCCAGGTCGATGGCGTCGGCGACCCGGCCCAGTGCTTCGCGCCGTACCATGGCGGCGTGGCGCTTGGCCAGCGCCCCCTCCTTCTCGTGCGGGTAGCGCTCCAGCAGCCATTCGGCGACGCACAGGCCGAGCACCCGGTCGCCCAGGAACTCCAGCCGCTCGTAGGCGATGCCCGGACCCTGCGCCGGCGAGGCGCCCTTGCCGGACCGCTCCAGGCCCATGAGGCTGGGATGCGTCACCGCGTCGGCGAGCAACCGCTCGTCGGCGAAGCGGTGGCCGAGCGCATCCGCCAGCCCACCGATATCGGAACCCATGATCGCCCCGTCACTTCACCGCATCGAACAGACGGCTGAACCGCAGATCGAACGGCCAGCGCCACACCTCGAAGAACCGCGTCCCCTCGGCCAGCGAGAAGAACAGGAACTCCGCCCGCCCCACCATGTTCTCCAGCGGCACATAGCCCACCATCGAAGGAACACGGCTGTCCAGCGAGTTGTCGCGGTTGTCGCCCATCATGAAGAAATGATTCTCGGGCACCCGGTAAACCGGGGTGTCGTCGAGGGGGCCGTGGTCGGTTTCCTCGATGATGCGGTGGCTGCGACCCCCGGGAAGGGTCTCGACGTACTGGGCAAGGCGCGTCTCACGCCCGACGCCGTCGGTGCTGACGTAATCCTCGATCCGCTCCCGCTTCACCGGCTGGCCGTTGATGTGCAGCACCCCGCCGACCACCTGGACGGTGTCGCCCGGCAGGCCGACGATCCGCTTGATGTAGTCGGTCTTGTTGTCGCGCGGCAGCTTGAAGACGGCGACGTCGCCCCGCTCGGGCATGGAACCAAGGACGCGCCCCTCGAACAGCGGAAAGCCGAACGTCACGGTGTGCTTGCTGTAGCCATACGAGAACTTGGACACGAAGAGATAGTCGCCGATCAGCAGCGACGGAATCATCGAGCCGGACGGGATGTTGAACGGCTCGTAAGCGAAGGTGCGGACGCCGAACGCGATCAGCACGGCGTAGAACACGGTCTTCAGCGTCTCGCCGAAGCCGCCCGCCTCCTTCTTCTTCTGGGTGGGGTCCATCGGTTTCCGGTTCTGGGCGTCGGACCCGGCGCGCGGCGGCGCCGACGGGGAATTCATGGTCATGCGGGGGATGCTGCGGAGCTGAGGACGGGGGAGTCGCCGGGTTCGGCGCTGATGATGACCACGGCCTCCGCCAAAGGGTACTCGTCGGTCAGCGTCAGATGGATGCGGGCGTTCATGCCCGGCGGAGTGATGCTCTTCAGGCGGTCCAGGGCGCCGCCGGACAGCACCAGCGTCGGCTGGCCGGACGGCAGGTTCACCACCCCCATGTCGCGCCAGAATACGCCGTTGCGGAAGCCGGTGCCCAGCGCCTTGGCGCACGCCTCCTTGGCGGCGAAGCGCTTGGCGTAGGTGGCGATGCGGGCATCGTGACGGCCGCCCTTGCCGACCCGCCGCTCCGCCTTGGCCCGTTCGGCCGGCGTGAAGACGCGGTCGAGGAAGCGGTCGCCGAAGCGCTCCACCGTCTTCTCGATGCGGGAGATGTCGGTCAGGTCGTTGCCGATGCCGAGGATCATGGGCGCTCCACCCCCGGGCGCGCCGCATCCATCAACTCGCGCATGTGGCGCAACGCCTCGTGCCAACCCACGAACACCGCCTCGCCCACCAGGAAATGGCCGATGTTCAGCTCCGCGATGGTCTTGATGGCGGCGATCGGCCCCACCGTGTCGTAGGCGATGCCGTGCCCGGCGTGGCATTCGATCCCGATGGCCGCGGCGTGGGCCGCCGCCTGGCTGAGGCGCGTCAGCTCCGATCCGCGGCCGGCGCCGGGTGCCGCATCGCAATAGGCGCCGGTGTGGAGTTCCACCACCGGGGCGCCGATGTCGCGCGCCGCTTCGATGTGCCGGACCTCGGGGTCGATGAACAGCGACACGCGCACGCCCGCCCCGCCCAGCTCCTGGACGAAGCGGTGCAGGTGCTCGCGCCCGCCGTCCACGTCCAGCCCGCCCTCGGTCGTCACCTCCGTGCGCTTCTCGGGCACCAGGCAGACGGCGTGCGGGCGGTGGCGCAGGGCGATGGCCAGCATCTCCTCCGTCGCCGCCATTTCCAGGTTCAGCGGCAGGGCGCTCTCGGCCATCAGCCGGTCGATGTCCTCGTCACGGATGTGACGGCGGTCCTCGCGCAGATGCGCGGTGATGCCGTCCGCCCCGGCCTCGGCCGCCATACGGGCGGCGCGCAGAGGGTCGGGGTGCCGCCCGCCGCGCGCGTTGCGCAGCGTCGCCACGTGGTCGATGTTCACGCCCAGGCGCAGGTATCGGGTCATCGCAGGCTCCGGAATCCGCCGATGGCCGACCGCACCCGGCAACCGGCACACTGCCCTATATAGCGACGCAAACCCGCCCCGTCACGCCTTGCCGGCCACGCCGACGCCGGACGGGTCAGAAAAAGCGCAAGGCCCGTGGATCCCGTCCGGCCAGCGCCTCCGCCGCCTCGATGGCGAGGAACAGCCCGCCGGCCACCAGCACCAGCATGCCGCCGGCACGCGCCCGGTCCACGGCGCGGGCCATGGCCTCCTCGATGGTCTCCGCCACCTCGACCGACAGATCGGGGCGCGCCCGCCCGGCCACCGTGCGGATGCGCTCCACGTCGGAGCCGCGATGCCACGCCCGCGTGCACAGGATCGCATCGGCCGCCCCGGCGAGCGCGCCGACGATGCCGTCGGCATCCTTGTTAGCCGACACCCCGGTGACCAGCAGGACCGGCCGGCCCGCCGCCAGAGCCGGCAGGGCCTGCAATGTGGTGGATATCGCGTCGGGGGTATGGCCGACGTCGATGACGACGGGCGGGTCGTCGTGCACCCGCTCCAGCCGCCCCGGCCAGCGCACCGCCGCCACGGCATCGCGGAAGGCGGCGGCGAACACCGCCGGTTCCGGCAGCGCGCCGCGCGCCGCCAGCCACGCCCGCACCATCCCCGCGGCCACCAGCGCGTTCACCGTCTGGTGCCGGCCCGGCAGCGCGAAAGCCACCCCGTCGAGCCGCACCCCGCCCAGGGTCAGGTCGGCCTCCATGCCGCCGGCGGCGATGCGGACCGCGTGCACGCAACCCACGTCGCGCCAGGACACCAGGGTGATCCGCCGCAGGGCGGCGTAGGCGGCAAGGCGCCGGAACAGCTCCGCGTCGATGTCCCCCACCACCAGCGTGCCGCCGTCAGGGCAGAGGTCGGCTTTGTCGTAGGCGATCAGCTCCAGCGTCGGCCCGAGGATGTCGGTGTGCTCGAAGTCCAGGGACGTCAGCGCGGCGATGCGGCCGGGGATGGCGCGCACCGAGTCATAGCGCCCGCCGATGCCCGCCTCCGCCACCAGCGCCGCCGGGCGCCGCCCGGCGAAATGATGCATGGCCATGGCGGTGAACGCCTCGAACGCGCCGAAGCCGTCGCCGGGATGCGCCGCCCCGTACGCCGCCCGGCGCTCCTCGAACCAGCCGGCGGCGGCCACCAGGTCCGCGTCGGAGATCGACGCACCGTCGACGACGATGCGTTCATTGAAGCGGCGCAAGTGGGGCGAGGTGTAGAGACCCGCCGACAGGCCCAGCCGTTGCAGCATCTCCGCGGCCATGCGGGCGACGCTGCCCTTGCCGTTGGAGCCGGTGACCTTCAGCGCATCGACCTTCCACCCCCCCGGGGCGGCCAGCAGCGGCTCCAGCAGCCACGCCATGCGATGCAGCCCGATGCCGCTCCCGGCCTTGGGCAGGCGCATCAGGCGGCCGATGATGTCGCCGGGATCCGCGGCGCCGGTCATGGCCGGGCTCCGGCGAACCAGGTGTCGGCGATGCGTTCCCACAGGTCCAGCACCGCCGCCCGGTGTCCGGCCCGCGCGACGCCGCCCAGGCCCGGGTTGGCGTTGATCTCCAGCAGCGTGAAACCGTCGGGGTCGAGCCCGTTGGCGGCGATCACGTCGATGCCGCACAGCCGCAACCCCACCGCCGCGGCGGCGCGGCGGGCGTAGTCGGTCACGGCCGGCGGCACCGCGTCGCGGAACTCCCCGACCCCGCCGCCGCCGCTGACGTTGCGCCGCGCCGCGTACTCCACCGTCCGCCCGGTCTCCGGCACGCCGTCGGCGGCCAGCCCGGCAGTGGCCAGGGCGCGCGTCAGGAACGGCCCGTCGAGGGCGATCGGCGGCAGCCCGTCCTCCTCCAGCCGGCGGTTCACGGCGGCCAGAAGCTGCGCCACCGTGGACCGGCCGTCGCCGGTGAGCACGCTGCCGGTGCGGCGGTAGAGGAACGGCACATCGCCGTCCAGCACGAGGATGCGGTATTCGGGCCCCGCCACCACCTCCTGCACCAGCGCGACTGGGTGCTGCGCCGCCATGGCGGCGCATTGGTGGATCAGATCGTTCGCGTCATAGGCCACGTCGGCGAAGGCGCCGCGCGACCCGGCGTTGGGCTTCACGAACACGGGAAAGCCGAGGTCGGCGGCGTAGCGCACCGCGTCGTGGATCTCCCGCCCCGGGCCGCGCACCCCGCGGTAGCGGGGCGTGACGAAGAAGTGCTCGCCGCGCGGCACCCGCAGGCCGGCGCGGCGGGCCAGCAGCGCGGTGTGCGCCTTGTCGTTGGCAATGGTCGCGGCGGTGGCCCCGTTCAGCGGATAGGCGCACACGGCCCCGGCGCCGGTCAGGAACTCCGCCCGTCCGTCCGATACGGCGGCGAGGTAGCCGGAATGCTCGTCCAACACGCTCAGCCGCCAGCCGCGCCGCGCGCACACCTCCGTCAGGAACGACAGGGTGTCGGGGACAGGGGCCGGCACCTCACCCACTCCCCGGCCGCACGGTGGCCAGCACGGCCCCGGCCTGGTACAGGGAGCCGCAGATCAGCACCCGGCAGGGCCGTCCCAGCCGCGCCCCCAGCTCCGCCACCGCGCTGTGCACGCCGGCCGCCACCGCCGCGTCAGCGATGCCCGCAGCGCGCGCCGCCCCGGCCAGCCGTTCCGGCGCCATGCCGCGGGCACCACCGGGCAGCGCCCCCAGCAGCGGCACCGCCCGCAGCGCCGTGACCCGGGAGGCCAGCGGCGCCAGGAAGGCGTCGGCGTCCTTGACGGCGAGCATGGCGACGACCAGCCCCAGCGGCAGCCCGTCGGCGGCCCAGGCCGCGGCCTGGACACCCAGCGCCTCGCCCGCCGAATCGTTGTGGCCGCCGTCCAGCCAGAGGTCGGACCCCGGCGGCAGCGCATCGGCCAGGGATGAGCCGGTGAGCCGCTGGAGCCGCGCCGGCCAGCGGGCCGTGCGCACGCCCTCGCGCACGGCGGCGTCGGGAATCCGCGGCCCCTCCCCCGACAGCGCGTCGAGGGCGGCCACCGCGGTGGCGGCGTTGACCATCTGGTGCGCCCCGGTGAGCGATGGCGGCGGCAGATCCAGGACGCCGCGGGCCCCGCGGTAGCGGAACCCGCCGGGGATCGTCTCCACCGACCAGTCCGCGCCGGCGGCGTGCAGCGGGGCGCCCAGGCGGGCGGCGGTTCCGGCCACCACGGCCGCCGCGGCCGGATCCGCCTGCGGCGCCAGGATGATCGGGCGGCCGGCCTTGACGATGCCCGCCTTGGCCCGCGCGATGACCTCCACCGTGTCCCCCAGGTACTCGGCATGGTCACGGGAGATGCGGGTGATGACCGATACGGCGGGCGCGTCGAAGACGTTGGTGGCGTCTTCGGTGCCTCCCATGCCGACCTCCACCAGCACCACGTCGGCCGGCGTTTCGGCAAACAGCAGGAAGGCGGCGCAGGTCAGCGCCTCGAACACCGTCACCGGGTCGTCGGCCGAGGCGCGGTCGCAGCGCTCCAGCGCGTCGGCCAGCACCGCATCCTCCACCAGCCGCCCGCCGCCGGGGGCGGCAAGGCGGACACACTCGTGGATGGTGACCAGGTGCGGCGAGGTGAAGGCATGGACGCGCAGACCCGCCGCCTCCAGCATCGCGCGCAGGAAGGCGACGGTAGAGCCCTTGCCGTTGGTGCCCGCCACATGGATCACCGGCGCCAGGCGCCGGTGCGGATCGCCGAGCCGGCCCAGCAGGCGGTGCACCCGGCCCAGCGTCAGGTCGATGGCCCGGGGCAGCCGCCCGCGGAACCGGTCGAGCGCCGCGGCGGCCAGGCCGCCGGCCGGATCGGGCGCCCTCATGGCCGGCGCCGCCCTCAGCGGCGGTCCGCCGGACCGCCCTCGGCGTCCCGCGGGTCCTCGGCGAACTCGGCGTCCACCACGTCGGGGCGCGACCGGCCGTCCGCCATCTCGGGCGGCGGCAGGGCGGGGATCTCCAGATCCGGCTCGGCCCCCGGCTCGCGCATGCGGCGGGTCAGGAGGTCGAGCACCCGGGCCAGGGTCGGCCGCAGGTCCTTGCGATGCACGACCATGTCGACCATGCCGTGCTCCAGCAGGTACTCGGCGCGCTGGAACCCCTCGGGCAGGGTCTCGCGGATGGTGCTCTCGATGACGCGGGCGCCGGCAAAACCGATCTGCGCGCCGCGCTCGGCGATGTGGATGTCGCCCAGCATGGCGAACGAGGCAGTGACGCCGCCCGTGGTCGGGTCGGTCAGCACCACCACGTAGGGCAACCCGGCCTCCTTGACCATCTCCACCGCGATGGTGGTGCGCGGCATCTGCATCAGGGACAGGATGCCCTCCTGCATGCGCGCGCCGCCGGACGCGGGCACGACCACCAGGGGCGCCCCCAGTTCCACCGCCTTGCGGGCCGCGGCCACCAGCCCCTCACCCACTGCGATGCCCATGGAACCGCCCATGAACCCGAAATCGAAGGCAGCGACCACCGCGGTCAGTCCGTTGATGGTGCCGTGCCCCACCACGATGGCGTCGTTGCGCCCGGTCTTGCCCTGCGCCTCCTTGAGGCGGTCGGTGTAGCGCTTCTGGTCGCGGAACTTCAGCGGGTCGACGACCGATTTGGACAGCTCCACCGTCTCGCAGACGCCGCCGTCGAACAGCATGGCCATGCGCTTGACCGGGTCGAGGCGCATGTGGAAGCCGCAGTGCTGGCACACCGACAGGTTCTCTTCCAGATCGCGGTGGAAGAGCATCGCCTCGCAATTCGGGCACTTGTGCCAGAGGTTGTCGGGAACGTCCTTGCGGGCGTACAGCGCGCGGATCTTCGGGCGGACGTAGTTGGTGAGCCAGTTCATCGCGGTGCTCGATCCTGAAGGTGGTGTTGCGCTCAGCCGCGCGCGCCGCGCACGCCGGCGGACAGCTCGCGCACGAAGCCCAGTACGTCGTCGACGAGGCCGGGCCGGGCGGTGCCGTCCGCGTCGAGGTTGGCGGCGATGCGGGACACGATGGCCGACCCCACCACCGCGGCGTCGGCGACCCGGGCGATGCCGGCCGCCTGGTCCGGCGTCTTGATGCCGAAGCCGACGGCGACCGGCAGGTCGGTGTGGCGCTTCAGCCGCTCCACCGCGCCGGCCACCGCCACGGCGTCGGCCGAGGCGGTGCCGGTGATGCCGGCGATCGCCACGTAGTAGACGAAGCCGGATGTGTTCCGCAGCACCGCCGGCAGGCGGGCGTCGTCGGTGGTGGGGGTGGCCAGCCGCACGAAGCTGATGCCCGCCTTCAGCGCCGGCAGGCACAGCTCGGCGTCCTCCTCCGGCGGGAGGTCGACGACGATCAGGCCGTCGACGCCGGCCGCGCCGGCATCGGCCAGGAAACGCTCGACCCCGTAGGCGTAGATGGGGTTGTAGTAGCCCATCAGGATCACCGGCGTGTCCGCCTCGGCCGCGCGGAAGGCCCGCACCAGCTCCAGCGTGCGGGAGACCCGCGCCCCCGCCTTCAGCGCGCGCAGGTCGGACGCCTGGATCGCCGGCCCGTCGGCCATGGGATCGCTGAAGGGCATGCCCAGCTCGATCAGGTCGGCGCCGGCTGCCGGCAGTCCCTTCAGCAGGGCGGCACAGGTGTCGTGGTCGGGATCGCCGGCGGTGATGAAGGTGACCAGGCCGGCGCGGCCCTCGGCGCGCAGGGCGGCGAAACGCCGCGCGATGCGGCCTTGCTCGACGGTGCTCACAGCGTGACCCCCAGGTGCCCGGCGACGGTGAAGATGTCCTTGTCGCCGCGTCCGGACAGGCACAGCACCATCAGGTGATCCTGCGGCAGCGACGGCGCCCGCTTGACGATCTCGGCCAGCGCGTGGGCCGATTCCAGGGCCGGGATGATCCCCTCCAGCCGGGCGCAGAGCTGGAACGCCGCCAGCGCCTCGTCGTCGGTGACCGCCGCGTATTCGACACGGCCCATGTCGTGCAGCCAGGAATGCTCCGGCCCGACACCGGGATAGTCGAGGCCGGCGGAGATGGAGTGGCCCTCCAGGATCTGCCCGTCCTCGTCCTGCAACAGGTAGGTGCGGTTGCCGTGCAGCACGCCCGGCCGGCCGCCGGTGATGGAGGCGGCGTGAGCGTCCGGCCCCTTGTCGACGCCATGCCCGGCCGCCTCGACGCCGATCATGGCGACCGCGGGATCGTCCAGGAAGGGATGGAACAGCCCCATGGCGTTCGACCCGCCGCCGACGCAGGCGACCAGCGAGTCGGGCAGGCGGCCCTCCATCTCCTGCATCTGCCGGCGCACCTCGTCGCCGATGACGGACTGGAAGTCGCGGACCATCGCCGGATAGGGGTGCGGGCCGGCCACGGTGCCGATCAGGTAATAGGTGTCCTCGACGTTGGTGACCCAGTCGCGCAGCGCCTCGTTCATGGAGTCCTTCAGCGTGCGCGCGCCGGAGGTGACGGAGCGCACCTCGGCGCCCAGCAGCTTCATGCGGAACACGTTGGGCTGCTGGCGGGCGATGTCGACCTCGCCCATGTAGATGGTGCAGGGCATGTCGAACAGAGCGCACACCGTGGCGGTCGCCACGCCGTGCTGGCCGGCGCCCGTCTCGGCGATGATCCGCTTCTTGCCCATGCGCCGGGCCAGCAGGATCTGGCCGATGCAGTTGTTGATCTTGTGGGCGCCGGTGTGGTTCAGCTCCTCGCGCTTGAAATACACCTTGGCGCCGCCGAGGTGGGCGGTCAGCCGCTCGGCGAAATAGAGCGGGTTGGGCCGGCCCACGTACTGGGCGAGGCGGGCCTTCATCTCCCCCTGGAAGTCGGGGTCGGCGCGCGCCTCGTCATAGGCCTTCTCGACCTCGAGGATCAGCGGCATCAGCGTCTCGGCGACGAAGCGTCCGCCGTAGATGCCGAAGTGACCGTGCTCGTCGGGGCCGGCGCGGAACGTGTTCGGTCTGGACATCGCGGGATGGAACCTGGGGCTGAACGCGGGCTCGGCGCCCGGGAAGGCGCCACCATAGCGGCGCGGTGACGGGATTTGAAGCGGCTCTTGGACGTTTTGCGCCCGGTGCCGACGGGTTACGCGCGCACCGCCCCGGCGGATCACCGGCGCTGCGGTCGCCGGCGCCCCTCAGCCTCCGAGCGGCGGGGCGTAGAGCAGGCCGCCGCGGCTCCACAGGTCGTTGAGCCCACGGTCGATGCGCAGCGCCGACCCCTCACCCAGATTGCGGTTGAAGATCTCGCCGTAGTTGCCGACCTCGCCGATGATCCGTGCCGCCCAGCGATCATCCAGGCCCAGCGCCGCCCCGGTGCCGGGCGTGACGCCGAGCAGGGCGCGCACCTCCGGGTCGGGGCTTTCCCGGTGCGACGCCAGGGTACCCGCGGTGATGTCCGCCTCCTCCGCCAGGACGGTGGCCAGGAACACCCAGCGCAGCACCCGTTCCCACTCCGCGTCGCCGGGCGCGATCATCGGCCCCAGCGGCTCCTTGGAGATCACGTCGGGAAGGATGACGTAATCGGCCGGATTGGGTGCCCCCAGCGCCCGGTGCGCGTGCAGGCCGATGCGGTCGTTGGTCAGCAGGTCGCAGTGGTGGTTGAAGAACTCGTTGCGCGCCACGTCGGAGGTGCTGGCGCGCCGGACCGTCAAGCGCGCGCCGGTGCGGGCGATCCACTGCTCCAGATTGCGCACGGTCGTCGTGCGGTCGGTCACGCAGACGGTGGCCGCGCCGACGTCGGCGAGTCGGCGCGCCGGCAGCGAGGTGTGGGCCATGAAGCCCTGACCGTCGTAGAGATAAATGAAGGGGAACACCATGCCGAGCCCGGCGTCGCGGTGCAACGTCCAGGTGTTCGCCGACATCAGCACGTCCACCGCGCCGGAACGCACCACGTCGAAGCGGTTCAGCGAACTGACCTCGATGAAGTCGACGTGACTCGCCCCGCCGGCCACCGCGGCCGCGACGGCACGGCAGTAATCGGGGAAGAAGCCGGTCCACGTCCCATCGACCTCCAGCACCGACAGGCCGATGCCGCCCGGCGTGACGCCGCAGCGCAACAGGCCACCGTCACGCACCCGGTCCAGCACCGGGCCGGCGCCCGCACCCGGCACTCCGCCCAACGGGACGAGGAGCAGGACGACGGCAAGCAGGAAACGGCGCCACATCATGGTCACCCCCCGAGCGGCGGGGGATAGAACAGCCCGCCCCTGTGCCACAGGTCGTTGAGGCCGCGGTCGATGCGCAGGCGCGAACCTTCGCCGAGAGTGCGGTCGTAGATCTCCCCGAAGCTTCCGACCTCGCCGATCACCCGGAGCGCCCATCCGTCGTCGAGCCCCAGCCCCGCCCCGATGCCCGGCGACAGGCCCAGCAGCTTGCGCACCTCGGGATCCGTGCTGTCCCCGAAGGTCGGGTGGTTCTCCGAGGTGATGCCCTTCTCGTCGGCGATCAGGGTAACGAAGAACACCCAGCGCACCAGTTCGAACCAGCGCGGGTCGCCGTCGCGCACCATCGGGCCGACCGGCTCCTTGGAGATGACGTCCGGGAAGACGACGTAGTCGGACACCCGCGGCGCGTTGAGCAGGCGCTGGGCGAACAGGCCGATGCGGTCGTTGGTCAGCAGGTCGCAGTGGTGGTTGAAGAAGGCGCTGAGCGCCCCCTCGGTGGAACGCAGCCGCTTGACGGTCATGCGCGCACCGGTGCGGTCGATCCACTTCTCCAGATTGTGCACGGTGGTGGTGCCCTCGATCACGCAGACCGATGCTTCGTCCACCTCCGACAGACGCGACGCCCCCAGCGAGCGGTGCGCCATGAACCCCTGGCCGTCGTACAGATAGACCATCGGGAAGTCGACGCCGAAGGTGGCGTCGCGCTGCAGGGTCCAGGTGGTGCCGTCCATGGTCACGTCGACGGCACCGCTGCGAACGGCATCGAAACGGTTCTGCGCCGACACCTCCAGGATCTCGATGTTGTCGGCGCCGCCCGCGGTGGCGGCGGCAACGGCCCGGCACATGTCGACAAAATACCCCTGCCACCGCCCGTCGGCGGTCACGCTGGCCAGTCCCACGCCGCTGGTCGAGATGCCGCAACGCAGCACCCCGCGGTCCCGCACCTGCTCCAGCGTGTCCCGGGCAGCGGCCGTGAAGGCCGGGCCGATGGCCAGCGCAAGCGCCAGCAATCCCCGCAAAGCAAACACGCGCATCCGTCCCGTCCCCCGCCCGGCGTCGCGCCGCCTGCCGAACACGGTGCCCGGCGTTGTTTTTTTGGTCAAGTCCGACACACCGCCGCGCCGGGGGTGCGGCGAATTGCACGGTGCCCGCGGCGCATGGTATCTGGACGGCGATCTCTTCGGCAGCGGGACCGCCCGCCCGTCTTTATCTTTCGATGCGGCGGTGCGGTCACCGCCGGGAGGCGCGATAGCTCGTGCGGTTCCCTCGCCTGGGCGTGGCCTTTCGCATCCTTGCCGGCCTGACGGTGATCGGCGGCCTGACCGCGGCGACGGGGGTCGTCGCCGTCTCCCTGTTCGCGCGCTTCCATGACGGGTTCGAACAGATCGCCACCGCCAAGGTGCCGGGCCTGGTGAGCGCCTCGCAGCTTGCCCAGCAGACCGGCACCATCGCCGCCAACGCTCCGGCCCTGGTCGCGGTGCAGAGCCAGTCGGTGCGCGAAGCGGTGATGGCCCGCATCACCGACCAGATCGCGCTCCTCGAAGACCTGATGGAACGGCTGCGCATCCACGGCGGCGACGCGGCCGACCTGGCGGAGCTGGACCGCCGCAAAAACGAGCTGGTGGAGAACCTGCGGTCGCTCAACATACTGGTGGAGCGCCAGCTCACCATCGCCGCCCGGACGGCCGAGCTGTCGACCCGCATCCTCGACCTCGACCGCCGCCTGCGCGCGGCGACGGGGTCTCTGCTGGACGACGCGGCCGGTTCCGCCGACGCCCTGGCGACCGGCGAACGGGGTGTGCTGCGCTGGGCCGATCGGGCCTCCCGGGCGCTGACCGTCCTGCTGGCCGCCACCCGTGCCGAGCACGAGGCGCGGGTGGATCGCGCCCGGCGCGACTACCGCGAGGCGCTGGAGAGCGCGGCGGGGGAGCTGACCGCCCTGCCCGCACCGGTGGCCCGCCGGCTGGAGCCGCTGCACCGGGAACTCAGCGCCCTCGGCCTGGGCGAGACCAACGTGTTCGCCAGCCGCAGCGGCGAGATCGTTCTGCACCGCGCCATCAAGGGCGCCGTCACGCGGAACCAGAACGTGTCGGACCGGCTGGTGGCGGCGGTGTCCGACTACTTCCTGGCCGTCGAACAGGACATCGCCCGCCGCTCCGACGAGTTCGAGAAGGTCATCCGCGACGGCGAGCGGGCGATCGTCGCCATGGCCGCCTTCTCGATCCTGGGGGCGGCCGGCATCTTCTTCTACATCCACCGCAACGTGGTGCGCCGGCTGCGCATCCTGCAATCCACCATGGTGGCCCACGAGTCCGGCCGAACCGTCTCCATCCCCACCCGCGGGCGCGACGAGATCGGCGACATGGCGCGCGCCCTGCAGTTCTTCGTCAGCACCATCAAGGCGCGCGAACGCGACCTGCTGGAAAGCGAACGGCGCCTGAGGGCGATCCTGGAGCAGAGCCCGGTGGGCGTCTCCATCGGACGCGCCGACGGTACGATGCTGTTCGCCAACGCGCGCGCCGCCGAGATGGCCGGCATGCCCACCGACGCCTTCGTCGGCCGCCGCCACGCCCTGGCGGCGGCCGGTGCCGCGCTGCCCGGTGCGGTGCGGGCCGACACCGGGGCGGGCGAGACCGGAGTCATCGCCCGCGACGTGGAGGTGGCGGTGGACCGCCCCGACGGCAGCCGGGTGTGGGCCCTGCAAACCGTCCAGCGCACCGAGTTCGAGGGCCAGCCGGCGATCCTCGCCTGGAGCTACGACATCACCGAGCGCAAGCAGGCCGAGGAGGTGCTGTTCGCCGCCAAGGAGCAGGCGGAGGTGGCCGCACGCTCGAAGTCGGAGTTCCTGGCGACCATGAGCCACGAGATCCGCACCCCGATGAACGGGGTGATGGGCATGCTGGAACTGATCGCGCTGACGCCGCTGAACGCCGAGCAGCGGGCCCTGGTGACCACGGTGCGGGACAGCGCCACGGCGCTGCTGCGCATCATCGACGACATCCTCGACCTGTCGAAGATCGAGGCCGGCAAGCTCGACCTGGAGGAACTGGACCTGTCGCCGGTCGACCTGGTCGAGGGCGTGGCCGACCTGCTGGCGCCGCAGGCCCAGCGCAAGGCGCTGGCCCTGGTCTGCCACGTGGACGCCGCGGTGCCCGCCCTGGTGCGCGGCGACCCCGGACGCCTGCGCCAGATCCTGTTCAACCTCACGGGAAACGCCATCAAGTTCACCGACTCCGGTCGCGTGGTGCTGCGCGCCATGGCCTGCGGCCGCGCCCCTGCCGGCGCCGTCGCCCTGCGGTTCGAGGTGGAGGACACCGGCATCGGCATCAGCCCGGAAGGGCAGGCGCGGCTGTTCCAGCCCTTCAGCCAGGCCGACAGCTCCACCACCCGCCGGTTCGGCGGCACCGGTCTGGGGCTGGCCATCTGCAGCCGGCTGGTGGAGATGATGGGGGGCCGCATCGGCGTCGTGTCGGCCCCCGGGCGCGGGTCCATCTTCTGGTTCACGGTGGAACTGACGGCCGGCCCGGGCGCCCCGGCCGCAGCGGAGCCCGACCTGTCCGGCCTGTCCGTTCTGGTGGCGGAGGGGGAGCCGGCGCAGCGGTCGGCGCTGCTGCACTACCTGGAAGCCCGGCGGGCAGCGGTCGCCGACGCGACAACCGCCGAGGAGGTGGTGGAACTGATGGAACTGGCGACTCCGGACGTGCTGGTGCTGGCCGCCCGGCTTCCCGACGCCGACGCCGGGACCGTCCTGTCGCGCCTCGGCGCGGCGGGACTACAGGTGCCGCCGATTCTGCTGCTGGCCGACACCCGCGACACCGTTCCCGACCTGCGGGGGGCAGCCGGCGAGGCGATGGTCCGGCCGGTCCGCCGGGCCGCCCTGTTCGCCACGGTCGCACGCCTGGCCGGGCGCCCCGCGGCAACGGCGGCAACCGACGGCGGGCCGGCGACGGTTCCCGTGGCGGTGCCCGCGCCGGGGGAAAGCCTCATCCTGGTGGCGGAGGACCATCCGACCAACCAGGAGGTCATCCTGCGCCAGCTCCGCCGGCTCGGCTACGAGGCGGAACTGGCAGGCGACGGCATCGGGGCCCTTGCGGCCTGGCGCGACCGCCCGTTCCGCCTGCTGATCACCGACTGCCACATGCCTCACATGGACGGCTACGAGCTGGCCCGCCAGATCCGGGCGGCGGAACGCGCCGCCGGCGACGGCCGGCGGGTGCCCATCGTCGCCATGACGGCCAACGCCCTGGCCGGAGAGATGGAGCGCTGCACCGCCGCCGGCATGGACGACTACATCGCCAAGCCGGTGACGCTGGGCCAGCTTGCCGCCGCGCTCAACCGGTGGCTCGGCGAAGGGACGGCGGCGGTCGCGCCGCAGGCGGCACCGGACGACCGCCGGCCGGTTCTCGACCTCGACCATGTGCGAAGCGTCTTCGGCGCCCTCGACGGAGCCGCGGTGGGCCTGCTGCGCTATTTCATCGAAACGACCGGCCCGCTGATCGCCGAGGCGGAGGACGCCATCGCCCGCGGCGCGCCGGCGGATGCCCGGTCGCCCGTCCACGCCGCCGCGGGTGCCGCCCGCACCGCCGGGGCGGCGGCGCTGGCCGGCGCGTGCTCGGACCTGGAACTCGCCCTGCACGCGGGTGATGCGGCGGCGGTGCGGACCGCCATCGCGGCCGTGCGGCGGGAGTTCCCCGCCGTTGCCGAAGCCATCGCCCACCTGCAACCGGACGCGGAGACTGTGGACTGATCGCACCAGCGTCCGAATGTCCGAAATCCGAATGATCACCCGTGCTTGTCCGGCCGGTGCGGGTGGACTAGTCTCTGGCCCGTGACGCTCCGGACCAGGCCATACCTCCCGGCCCTCTCGGCACTCGGGATCATGATCGGTATCGGCCTGCCGGCCGTCGCCGGCGGCACCGTCGCGACCGTCGCCGCCATCGCCGCGGCCGCCTGCGGATGGGGAGCGCTCGTCTGGTCCGGCAACCGCGAGCGGCAGCGCGCCGACCGTGCCGACGCGGGGACCGCCCGGCTGGAAGCGGCGCTGGACGCCTGCCCGCTCCGCTACGTCGCGGTCGACGACGGACAGGATGGCCTCGATTCTCTCATCGTCCGCCTGACGCCGCCGGCGGCGGCGGCGGTGACCGGAGCGGTTCGAGCCTTGCGGGACACCGGTGCCGGCTTCCGTCTGGAGACGGTGGACACCGGCGGCCGGCGCCTGATTCTGTCAGGGATGCGCGGCGGCGCCGGGAACGCTGCGGTGCGGAATGTCGTGTGGATTCACGACGTCAGTGACGATCGTGCCGCCGTCGATGCGGCCGCTGCGGCACGCGACCGGGCGCTGGAGGAGGTGCGCGACCTGCGGGCCGCCCTCGACGCCCTGCCCGTTCCGGTATGGCTGCGCCACGGCGGTGACGGCTCCGGGCTTGCCATTGCCTGGTGCAACCGTGCCTTCGCCCGCGCCGTCGACGCCGACGCCGGGCAGGCGGTCGCCGAAGGGCGCGAGTTGCTGCCCGGCGGAACCGGCCGGGCGCTGGCGGAGCGGGCCCGCGCCAACGGGTTCGCCCAGTCGGAACGGGTGCCCGTGGTGATCGGCACCGAGCGGCGCCTGCTGGAGGTGACGGAAGCCCCCCTGCCCGTCGCCGATGGCGCCGGGGTCATGGTGGTGGGCCACGCCCTGGACCTGACCGCGCAGGAGGATCTGCGCACCGAACTGGAACGCCACATCACCGCCAACGCCGAGGTGCTGGAACGGCTGGGGGCCGCCATCAGCGTGTTCGGCGCCGACACCCGGCTGCGCTTCTACAACCAGGCCTACGTGCGCCTGTGGGACCTGGACGAGGGGTTCCTGCGCGGCGAGCCGACCCATTCCGAACTGCTGGAAGAGTTGCGCTCCCGCCGCAAGCTGCCGGAACACGCCGACTTCCGGGGCTTCAAGCGGGAGCGGCTGGCCCGCTACACGGGGCTGATCGACACGGCGGAAGAACTTCTGCACCTGCCCGACGGCACGGCCCTGCGCGAACTGGTGGCGCCGCACCCCTTGGGCGGGCTGATCGTGGTGACGGAGGATGTCACCAACACGCTGGCCCTGGAGTCGTCCTACAACACCCTGATCGCCGTCCAGCAGGAGACGCTGGACAACCTGGCCGAGGGGATCGCGGTGTTCGGCGGCGACGGCCGCCTGAAGCTGTGCAATCCCTCCTTCGCCCGGCTGTGGGATCTGCGCGACGCCGACCTGCGCGGCGAGCCGCACATCGGCGAGGTGTTCGACCGCATGCAGCCCTTCCTCGACAGCGGCGGCGACTGGGACGAACTGAAGGACGAGATGATCGGCGCGACCCTGGAACGGGTCGAGCGGTCGGGCCGGCTGGAGCGCACCGACGGGTCGGTCGTCGAGTTCTCCACCGTTCCCCTGCCCGACGGGGCCGTGCTCATCAGCTATCTCGACGTCACCGACAGCGCCCGGCTGGAGCAGGCCCTGCGCGCCGCCAACGCCTCGCTGGAGGCAGCGGACCAGTTGAAGTCGGAGTTCATCGCCAACGTCTCCCACCATCTGCGCACGCCGCTCAACAGCATCATCGGGTTTGCCGAGGTGCTGTCGAACGAGTATTTCGGCACCCTCAACGCCCGCCAGGCGGAGTATGTGAAGGCGGTGCTGGACGCCGGCGAGCGGCTGCTGACCCTGGTGGACGACGTGGTCGACCTCACCAGCATCGGCGCCGGCGTGACCACCCTGGACCACGGGCCGGTCGACCTCCCCGGCCTGCTGGAATCGGTGGCCGGCCTGACACGGGAATGGGCGCGGCGCGAGGGCATGCGCCTGGAGGTGGTCGCCGACGGCGACCTCGGCCACATCGACGGTGACGAGAAGCGGCTGAAGCAGGCCCTGTTCAACCTGGTCGTCTCGGCCATCCGGCACCCGCCGGGCGACGGCCGCATCGTGCTGTCCGCACGCCGCACGCCGGCGAACGTGGTGCTCAGCGTCGGCGACGGCGGCTGCGGCCCGGCCGCCGTCCCGGCGGCGGAGCACCACGCGGCGGACGGCGGCGCCAGCGGCCTCGGCCTGTCGCTGGTGCGCAACATCATCGAACTGCACGGCGGCCGCATGGACGTGGACGACGGCCCCGGCCATGGCCTGCGTGTCCACTGCACCCTGCCGGCCACCCCCCGCCGCGAGGCGGCGTAAGACGCTCCGGTTCGCCTCTGCACAAAGGCCGGGTTCCCGCGTCCCTATGGCACCTTGGTCGCAACCGCGAAAGCTGGCAGACTCCCGGCAACCGACAACCAAGCGGGGGAGGAACTCGTATGTCCGAGCATCTTGACGTGGAGCGCAAGGGGCGTGTCCTCGTCCTCACCATGACCGACCCGGCGAATCGCAACGCCCTCGGCCTCGACATGATGGGCCGCGCGCGCGAAACGGTGGTTGAGGCGGCGCACGACGACGGCATCGGCGCCCTGGTGCTGACCGGGGCCGGCGGTGTCTTCAGTTCGGGCGGGCACCTCACCCGCTTGTACGACCATGCCAACAAGTCGCGGTCCGAGAACCGTGATTCGATCGAACGCTTCCACTCCTGGGTGCGCGCCATGCGCGAATGCCCGAAGCCCATCATCGCCGCCGTCGAAGGGCCGGCCGCCGGGGCCGGATTCTCGCTGGCGCTGGCGTCCGACCTGATCGTCGCGGCGGAGGATGCAACCTTCCTGACCGCCTATGTCCGCGTCGGCCTGAACGCGGACGGCGGCGCCTCCGTGTCCCTGTCGCGCGCCCTGCCGCCCCAGCTCTACGCCGAGCTGATGTTCGACGGCGGACCGGTGGCGGCGTCCCGCCTGCACGCGCTGGGCGTGGTCAACCGCCTCACCCCGCCGGGCGGCGCGCTGGCGGAGGCGATGGCCTGGGCGGACCGGCTGGCGGCCGGCCCCACCGCCGCCATCGGCCGCGCCAAGAAGCTGCTGGAACTGGCCTACGGCAACTTCGCCACCCAGCTTGCCCGGGAAAGCGACCTGTTCGTCGAAGCTCTGCACCATCCGGAAGCCGGCGAAGGCATCTCCGCCTTCTTCGCCAAGCGGCCGCCGGAGTTCAACAAGGGGTGATCGCGACGGTCCGGTCCTCCTCCGCCGCCCGGCGGGGGAGGATCGGCCGCCGCCCGGTCCATGACGCCGCCCTCCCCGCTTCCCGCCAACGTCACGGCCTGGTTTCGCTCCCGCGGGTGGTCGCCCCATGACCACCAGATCGCCATGGTCGAGGCGGCCGCGCGCGGCGACTCGGCGCTGCTGATCGCCCCCACCGGCGGCGGCAAGACCCTGGCGGGGTTCCTGCCCAGCCTGATCGATCTGTGGGAACGCCCGCGCGAAGGGCTGCACACCCTCTACATCTCGCCGCTCAAGGCGCTGGCGGTGGATGTGCAGCGCAACCTGGAAACCCCGGTGGCGGAGATGCGGCTGCCCATCCGGGCCGAGACGCGCACCGGCGACACGCCCGAAGCGCGCCGGCGGCGCCAGCGCAGCCACCCGCCGCACATCCTGATGACGACTCCGGAAAGCCTGGCGCTGCTGCTGTCCTACGCCGACGCGCCGGCCCTCTTCCGGCACCTGCGCTGCGTCATCGTCGATGAACTGCACGCGCTGGCCGGGACCAAGCGGGGCGATCTGCTGGCTCTCGGCCTCGCCCGGCTGAGCATCCACGCCCCGGCGGCCCGGCGGGTCGGCCTGTCGGCGACCGTCGCCGAGGCGGCGCCGCTGCTGGCCTGGCTGTCGCGCGGCGGCCGCGCCGACCACGGTGACGTGCGACCGGTCCACGGCCGCGCCGGGGCGGAGGCGGCGGTGGAGATCCTGGCCACCCGCGAACGGCTGCCCTGGGCCGGCCACCTGGCCGTCCACGCCATGGGGGAGCTGTACGAGCGCATCCGCGCCCACCGCACCACGCTGCTGTTCGTCAACACCCGCGCCCAGGCGGAACTGGTTTTCCAGGAGCTGTGGCGGCGCAACGAGGACACCCTGCCCATCGCCCTGCACCACGGTTCCCTGGCGGTGGAGCAGCGGCGCAAGGTGGAGGCGGCGATGGCCCGTGGCGATCTGCGGGCGGTGGTCGCCACCTCGTCGCTGGATCTCGGCATCGACTGGGCCGCGGTGGACCTGGTGGTGCAGATCGGCGCGCCCAAGGGGGCGAGCCGGCTGGTGCAGCGCATCGGCCGCGCCAACCACCGGCTGGACGAGCCGAGCCGCGCCCTGCTGGTGCCCGCCAACCGGTTCGAGGTGCTGGAGTGCCGCGCCGCCTGCGACGCGGTTGCCGCCCGTGACCTGGACGGCGCGCCGGTGCGGCCGGGCGGGCTGGACGTGTTGGCGCAGCACATGCTGGGCATGGCCTGCGCCGGACCCGTCCATCCCGACGACCTCTACGCCGAGGTGACGCGCGCCGCACCCTACGCCGACCTGCCCCGCGACACCTTCGACGACGTGCTCGACTTCGTGGCCACCGGCGGATACGCGCTCGGCGCGTACGAGCGGTTCCGGCGCCTGAAGGTCCTGGACGACGGCCGCGTCGCGGTGGCGGACGCCCGGGTGGCGCGGCAGTACCGCCTGAACGTCGGCACCATCGTGCAGGAGGCGATGGTGCGGGTGCGCCTGAACCGCGGCCCCGTGCTGGGGGAGGTGGAGGAATATTTCATCCAGCAGCTCACCCCCGGCGACACCTTCGTCTTCGCCGGACAGCTCCTGAAGTTCCTGGGCGTGAAGGAGACCGAGGCGCGGGTCGCCCGGGGCGGCCAGGGCCTGCCCAAGGTGCCCGCCTATGCCGGCGGCCGGCTGCCCCTGACCACGCAGCTCGCCCGCCGCGTGCGCGCCCTGCTGGCCGATCCGGTGACGTGGCCCGGCCTGCCCGACGACGTGCGGGAATGGCTGAGGCTGCAACGCCGCCGCTCCGCCCTGCCCGACCGCGACGGGTTGCTGGTCGAGACCTTCCCGCGCAACGGCAAGCGCTTCCTGGTCGCCTATGCGTTCGAGGGGCGCAACGCCCACCAGACGCTGGGCATGCTGCTGACCCGGCGCATGGAGCGGTTCGGGCTGGGGCCGCTGGGCTTCGTGGCCACCGACTATGTGCTGGCGGTGTGGAGCCTGCGCTCCCCGCCCGACCTCGACGCGCTGTTCGACCGGGACATGCTGGGTGACGATCTGGAGGCGTGGATGGAGGAGTCCTCGATGCTGCGCCGCACCTTCCGCAACGTGGCGCTGATCGCCGGGGTCATCGACCGCCGCCATCCGGGGCAGGAGAAGACGGGGCGGCAGGTCACCTTTTCGTCCGACCTGATCTACGACGTGCTGCGCAAGCACGACCCCGGCCATGTGCTGCTGCGCGCCACCCGCGCCGATGCGGCCGCCGGGCTGACGGACGTGCGGCGCGTCTCCGATTTCCTGAACCGGGTGCGCGGCCGCATCATCCACAAGGACCTGGACCGCATCTCGCCGCTCGCCGTGCCGGTGATCCTGGAGATCGGGCGCGAACAGGTCCACGGCGCGGCCACCGACGAGTTGCTGGAACGGGCGGCGGCCGAGCTGGTGGCCGAGGCCATGATCGACCCCGGCGGGCCGCCGGACGGAGCGGACGGACAGGGCGTGTTGCCATTGTGACTCGATGGCACGAAAATCGCACGGTGCAACACTCGCCGCGCCGTAGACGTCCGCCGGGCTTTTCGCCAATATTCACCATACGAAGTGAACGGTACCGCCGCGCCCGTACGGCGCGGCTCGATGGAGGCTCGGCATGGCGCTCAAGGTGCGTGAGGACTATCGCACCCTCACCGGTCCCGAAAAGGCGGCAATCATGATGCTCGCGCTGGGGGAAGAGCACGCCAGCAAGCTCTTCTCCATGATGGACGACGAGGAGATCAAGGAGCTGTCCCAGGTCATGGCCAACCTGGGCACCGTGTCCGCCAACATCATCGAACGCCTGTTCGTCGAGTTCGCCGAGCAGATGTCGGCCACCGGCTCGCTGGTCGGCACCTTCGATTCCACCGAACGCCTCCTGCTGAAGACCCTGCCCAAGGACAAGGTCGACGCGATCATGGAGGAGATCCGCGGCCCCGCCGGCCGCACCATGTGGGACAAGCTGGGCAACGTGAACGAGACGGTGCTCGCCAATTATCTGAAGAACGAGTACCCGCAGACCGTGGCGGTGGTGCTGTCCAAGGTGCGCCCGGAACATGCCGGCCGGGTTCTGACCCTGCTGCCCGAGAGTTTCGCCATGGAAGTGATCATGCGCATGCTGCGCATGGAGGCGGTGCAGAAGGAGGTTCTGGACGACGTGGAGCGCACCCTGCGCACCGAGTTCATGACCAACCTCGCCCGCACCACCCGGCGCGACAGCCACGAAATGCTGGCGGAGATCTTCAACGGCCTGGACCGCACCACCGAACATCGCTTCATGGCGGCGCTGGAGGAACGCAACCGCGACAGCGCCGAGCGCATCAAGGCGCTGATGTTCACCTTCGAGGACCTGTCCAAGCTCGACCCGTCCGGCGTCCAGACCCTGCTGCGCAACGTCGACAAGTCGAAGCTGGGCACCGCCCTGAAGGGCGCGTCGGAGACGCTGAAGGACCTGTTCTTCTCCAACATGTCGGAACGCGCCGCCAAGATCCTGCGCGAGGACATGGCCGCCATGGGCCCGGTGCGGGTGCGCGAGGTGGACGAATCCCAGATGTACATGGTCCAGCTCGCCAAGGACCTCGCCGCCCGCGGCGAGATCGTCATCTCCGAGGGCGGCGGCGAGAACGAACTGATCTACTGATGGCGCGGGGGGGCCGGGGCAGCACCGTACCCCGCCCCCCGCCGGGGTCACTTGCCCTTGCGCAGGTCGATCTCGACCCCCGGTTCGCCGGAGAACTGCACCAGGATGGTCTCGTCGCGGACGATGTACTGGCAGGCCAGGCGGTAGGGCGGCGGGCGGTGGTCGTTCTCGGCCGCGTGCAGCAACTCCTTGCTCAGCTTGCCGTTCACCGACAGGGTGACCTTCTCCTTTTCGGTCAGGTCGACGGCCATGGGCGCCTTGTGGTCCAGTTGGGTGATCTTCACCAGACAGCTCCCGCACTCCCCGTCCTGGCACTGGAAGGGGATCGGGATGTCGTGCTTGCGAGCCAGCGCCAACAGCGTGCCGGTGTCGCCGGCCACCGCGTAGACGGTGATGTCCTTGTCCATGGTGGGACCGGAGAAGGTGACGGTTGCCATGGCGGTTTCCTCCGTTGCAGGTTGTGATGCCCGCGCGATTGCAAGCGCCATGCCCACAAAAGAAATAAGGATATTGGCCGCCGTGACCGGCACCGCGAGATCCCACCTGTCCGCAACCCCACACAGCGCGCACGAAGCGTGTCCGACATCGGACACCGCAGGGACGGCGCTGGTGCTGGCGGGGGAGCGTCTGACCGCCGATCCGTCGGGTGCGTTGCTGTGGCCGGCCGGGGAGACCCTGGCCGTCGCCGACCTGCATCTGGAGAAAGGGTCCCACTTCGCGCGGCACGGGCGGTTGCTGCCGCCCTACGACACGCGCGCCACCCTGGAGCGCCTGCAGGCGGTGATCGAGCGTCTGCGCCCGCGCCGGGTGCTGTGCCTGGGCGACAGCTTCCACGACGCGGACGCCGCCGCGCGCCTGGACGGGGCGGATCGGGCACGGCTGGCGCACCTCACGGCCCTGACGGAATGGGTGTGGATCACCGGCAACCATGATCCCCGCCCGCCGGCCGGGCTCGGCGGAACGGCTGCCGCAGAGGTGCGCGCGGGGCCCCTCATCTTCCGCCACCGGGCCGAGACGGGTGCGGTCGGCGAGGTGTCGGGGCATTTTCACCCCGTTGCCGCCATCCGGGTTTCCGGTCGGCGGGTGCGGGACCGCTGCTTCGCCGGGGATGGCCGGCGACTGATCCTGCCCGCCTTCGGCGCCTACGCCGGCGGCCTGAACGTGCTCGACCCCGCGCTGGACGGCGTGCTGGCCCGGCCGTTCGAGGTGCACCTGCTGGCCCGCGGCCGGGTGCACCGGTTTCCCGCCGCCCGCCTGGCGCCGGACGGGGGATGAGCGGCGGCGCCTACTTGCCCTTGCGGGTCAGCAGGAACACGAACACGCCGATGGTGACGACGAACACGCTGACGGCACCGGCAAGCGCAATGTAGGTCGGGGTGTCGAAATGCATCGCTGACCTCCTCGGGATCGGGCACGCCCCCCGCGGGGCGGCGGACCCACCGTGGGACGGCCGGGGCGGCGCGGCATTGACGATGCGCAAGGCCGGCCCTGCGACAAAATTCCCGCCGACGCACGCGATCCGGCGCACCGTCGGCTGCGTATCGCCCGTCGGTGCTCCACCGGACCCCGGCGCGGGACCGGTGAGCCCGCCGCGATGGACCTGAACACCGGAGAGCACCCGCTTGCCCACCGTACCGAATCCCGCACCCGTGATCGTCTGGTTCCGCCGCGATCTTCGCCTGGCCGACAACCCCGCCCTGTCCGCCGCCGCCGATTCCGGCGCGCCGGTCATTCCCCTGTTCATTGCTGAAGAGGATGGAACGGACGGGGCCGCATCGCGCTGGTGGCTGCACGGGTCCCTGGAGGCGCTCGCCGCGGGGTTGCAGCGCCTCGGGACGCCGCTGGTGCTGCGGCGCGGCGATCCGGCCGCGGTGATCCGGCATCTGGTGGAGGAGACGGGGGCCGGCACGGTTCTGTGGAACCGGCGCTACGACCCCGCCGGCGTGGCCCGCGACCGCGCCATCAAGGCCGACCTGCGGCAGCGTGGCCTGCGGGCTGCGAGCTTCAACGCGTCATTGCTGTTCGAGCCGTGGGAGGTGCGCAGCGCCACCGGCACGCCGTTCCGGGTCTTCACCCCCTTCTGGCGCCGCTGCCTGTCGGGGCCGCCCCCCGCCGCCCCCCTGCCCGCCCCCGCCGCCCTCATCGGGCCGCCGCGGCCGGTGGCCGGCGATCGGCCGGAGGATTGGGGGTTGCGGCCGACGGCGCCGGACTGGGCCGGCGGGCTGCGCGCCGCGTGGAGCCCCGGCGAGGCGGCGGCGCGCGCGGCGCTGGCGGACTTTCTCGACGGCCCGGTGGCGACCTACAAGAGCGACCGGGATCGTCCGGACCGGCCCGCCACGTCGCGCCTGTCGCCCCATCTGGCGCGGGGCGAGATCGGACCGCGCCAGATCTGGCAGGCCGCGCGCATGGCCGCCGGCGTGCGGCCGGACCTGGCGCCGGGCGTGGACGCCTTCCTGCGGGAGCTGGGCTGGCGGGAGTTCGCGCACCACCTGCTGCACGCGTTTCCCGCGATGGCCGACACGCCCCTGGACCCGCGCTTCGCCGCGTTCCCCTGGCGGGATGATCCCGCCGGCCTGCGCGCCTGGCAGCGCGGGCGCACGGGCTTCCCCATCGTGGACGCGGGCATGCGCCAGCTCTGGCGGACGGGTTGGATGCACAACCGGGTGCGGATGATCACCGCGTCGTTCCTGGTGAAGGACCTGCTGGTGCCCTGGCAGGCGGGCGAGGCGTGGTTCCGCGACACGCTGGTCGATGCCGACCCCGCCAACAACGCCGCAGGGTGGCAGTGGGTGGCCGGCTGCGGTGCCGACGCAGCGCCCTACTTCCGCGTCTTCAACCCGGTCCTGCAGGGGGAGAAGTTCGACCCCGACGGCGCCTATGTGCGCGCCCATGTCCCGGAACTGCGGAATCTGCCCGCGGCCTGGATCCACAAGCCATGGGCCGCGCCCGCGAACGTGCTGGCCGCCGCCGGGGTTCGCCTCGGCACGGATTACCCGCACCCCATCCTCGACCACCCGGCCGCCCGCGACCGGGCGCTGCTGGCCTACGAAGGGATCAAGGCGGCGGGGCGGAACTGACGGTGTCAGGCGGCCGCTGCGTGGCGTACCAGACCGACACCGCCCGCACCTCGTCGGCGGTCAGCCGTTCGGCGATGGCGGCCATGGAGCCCAGGGGATCGTTGTCGCGCTGCCCCCGCTTCCATTGCAGAAGCTGGTCTTCCAGGTAGGAGGCGTGCTGCCCCGCCAGCGCCGGAAGGGCCGGCGGAATGCCTTCACCCTGCGCGCCGTGGCAGACGGCGCAGGGCTGAACCCCGCGTTCGGGAATACCGTCCCGCGCGATGGCCCGGCCGGCGGCCAGAAGCTCCGGCGACGCCGGCGGCGGCGGGCCGAAGCCGATGTCCTGCGCGCCGTAGAAGACCGACACGTCCCGCATCGCCTCATCCCCCAGGGCGCGGGCGATTGGTTCCATCAGGGCGTTGCGGCGGCGCCCGGTGGCGTAATCCTTGAGCTGCTTGTACATATAGAACGGCGCCAGACCGGCGAGACGCGGATAGGCGGCGCCGGCATCGCCCGCCCCGAGGATGCCGTGACACGCCAGGCAGGAGACGTCCCGGTTGGGCCGCGTCTCCCACGCCGATGGCGGTGCCCCGACGACCACGGCGCGCCCGCGCTCGACGTCACCCTCCATCGCCGCGGCGTTTCCCGCCGCGGCGGCCAGGGCCAGCATCGTCCCCGCAATGCGATGGCGCACCCGCGTTCCCCCTGCCGAAACCGTGTTCGACAGGGCAACGCCGCCGGTGCCGGGGGGTTCCCCGTTCAGGCCGCCGGACGGGACGGCATGTGATGGTGGCCATGATCGCACACGCCGCGGGCGTGCTTGTCGTCGCAGCTTTCACCGGTGGGCGCGAGGCCGATCCAGGCGTTGAGCAGGTTGGGATCGAACCCGGCTTCGCGGCGGCCGCCGGCCCCGATCAGCGGACGGCGGATCAGGGTGGGGTCGGCGATCATGGCATCCAGGGCCGCCGCCTCGTCCAGGGCCGCGGGGTCCACCGCGCCGCTCTTCACCGCCGGGGCGCGCCGGTTGAACCACTCCTCCACCGGGCGGTCGCCGAACCAGGGCCGCAGGGTCTCGCGGGTCCAGGATTCCGCCGCCAGGTCTCGCACCGCCACCGTGTGCCCCGCTGCGGCGAGCTGCCGGATCTGTTTGGCGTTGGCCGGACAGTCGGCCAGGCCGTAGAAGGTCACCTCCGCCATGGGAATACCCCTACTTGGAATGAGATTAATTGACCATAGCGGAACAACCCTTCTCTGTGAAGGGGCATCGGGCGGGCGAAGGGGACGCTACTTGCGGACCTCCAGCACGTACAGCGTTTCCTCAATGACGTTGTTGTACGTGTCCATGGCGTCGCGCAGCTCCTCCTGGCTCACCCGGCCGGAGGTCAGGCGTTCGGCCCAGCGCGGCGTCAGGCGGTGGTCGACCCTGGTCACCGCGAAATCGACGTCGTGGTAGAGGCCGAGCGGCGTGTTGGCCTTGCCCTCGGCGAGCACGGCGCGGTTCCAGTCCTTGTTGAACAGGAACAGGGTCTCCAGCGTCACCGGCCGCACATGGGTGGGATCGCTGATGAAGGAGTCGCTGCGCGGGTGGGGCACGACGATCTCGATCCGGGCGCCGGCACGGCAGACCCGGTGCAGTTCCTTCATCACCCCGATGAAGACGTCCGGCGGCCCGCCCAGATGCTCCAGGACATGGGTCAGAGCCACCGCCTCCGCCCCGTCCGTCTCGAACGGCCAGGGGAATCGCTCCAGATCCCAGACCACATCGGGGGTGAAATGGGGAAACTTGTCGACGTTGACGTAGCCGTCGCGCTTGTTGCCGCCGCACCCGAGGTTGAGCTTCATAGCCTCACCGTCTCCCTGCCACGCCGCACCACACCTGATACTGCGGCGTCTCGGCGCGCAGTTCGGTGGTGGCGAAGGCCGCCTTGAACAGCGCCCCCGCCCCGGCCGTGCGCTGCACCACCGCCAGCAGGGTTCCGCCCGGACGCAGGCGCTCCCCGGCACCGCGCACCAGGGCGTCGAGGGTGCCGAAATCCTCCTCCTTGCCGCGGTGGAGCGGCGGGTTGGAGAGGATCAGGTCGAAGCGGTCCCGCGGTGCCAGGCCGCTCCAGCCGTCGCTCAAGACGCAGGCCGCGCCGGGAACGTTCTGCCGTGCCGCGTGCAGGGCCAGGGCATCCACGTCGAGCAGCGTCAGATCGGCACCGGCGCAGCGCTCCCGGACGGTGCGGCCGATCACCCCGGCGCCGCAGCCGAAATCCAGCACGCGCAGCCCGTCGCGCAGATCCGGCAGCACCCCCAGCAGGCATTCGGTGCCGGGGTCGAGCCGTCCGTGGGCGAACAGGCCGGGGTAGGACACCAGGGGCAGCGGCGCCGGCAGGCCCGGCACCGCGACCTCCACCGTCTCCCGCCAGTCCTCCGGATCGGACCGCGGCGGCGGACCGCCGGCGAGGCGCCGGGTGCGCAGCAGGCGGGCGCGGCGCTTGACGGTCAGCGTTTCCGGCTCCGCCACCACCCCCTCCAGCCGGGTGGCGACGGAGGTGATGCCTTCGTCGTTGCCGCCATAGATCCACAGCGGCGCCCCGGGCGTCAGCCGGGATGCCAGCGCGTGCAGGGACATGGCGAAGGCGCCCCAGCCGCGGGGCAGCCGCAACACCGCCCCGTCGACCGCCCCGCCGCCCTCCCCGGCCCCTCCGGGCCAGGGCAGCGCCGGTCGGCCGTTCAGGGCGAGGCGGTGCCAGGGCAGGACGGTGGCACCGGCGGCGGCAAGCGCCCGCTCCACCGCCCCGTCCGCGTCGCCGGCCACCAGGATACGGCCGGCGGGTGGCGGGTCGAGGGCGGCCAGGGCGTCGGCCGCCATGCCGGCGATCTCCGCCTCCCGACCGCCGGCGCGCCCGGCCAGGCGGCCGCCGCGGCTCACCCCTTCTCCCGCATCAGGCGGGCCTTGTCGCGCTGCCAGGAGCGTTCCTTCTCCGTCTCGCGCTTGTCGACCTTCTTCTTGCCGGTGGCGACGCCGAGTTGCAGCTTGGCGATGCCCCGGTCGTTGAAGTAGAGCGACATGGGCACCAGGGTGACGCCCTTCTGCTTGATGGCCCCCATCAGCTTGTTCAGCTCACGCCGGTGCACCAGCAGCTTGCGCGGGCGCCGCACCTCGTGCTGCAGCCAGCGCCCGGCCTGCCCGTACTCGGGCACGTGGGCGTTGAACAGGAACAGCTCGCCGTGGTTCAGCCCGGCATAGGCCTCGTTGATGGAGGCCTTGCCCGAGCGCAGAGACTTCACCTCGGTGCCGGTCAGCATGATCCCGGCCTCGAGGGTGTCCTCGATGAAATAGTCGAAGCGGGCCCGGCGGTTCTGCGCCGCGATCCGCCTCGGTTCCGGCTCGCGCGCGGCCAAGGCTCACTCCCCTCCCATGTCGGTGGTCCCGGTCAGGACAACAGCCCGACCGTCACCATGGCCTCGCGCACCGTCTGCCGCGTCGCATCCGACACCGGCACCAGCGGCAGCCGCACCTCGTCCGTGCACTTGCCGAGCAGGCTGGCGGCGTACTTCACCGGACCCGGCGAGGTCTCGACGAACATGGCGTGGTGCAGCGGCATCAGCCGGTCGCGCAGGGCGAAGCAGGTCTTCAGATCGCCGCTGCGCCAGGCGTCCTGCATCGCCGCGCACAGGCCCGGCGCCACGTTGGCGCTGACGGAGATGCAGCCGACGCCGCCCTGGGCGTTGAAGGCGATGGCGGTCGCGTCCTCGCCGGAGAGCTGGCAGAACTCCGGCCCGATCTCCACCCGCGTGCGCAGCGGCCGCGCCAGGTCGGCGGTGGCGTCCTTCACGCCGACGATGTTGGGCAGTTCCGCCAGCCGCGCCATCGTCGCCACCGACATATCCACGACACTGCGGCCCGGAATGTTGTAAATGATGATCGGCAACCCCGCTGCGTCATGGATCGCTTTGAAATGCTGGTACAGACCCTCTTGCGTCGGCTTGTTGTAGTAGGGCGTCACGACGAGCGCGGCCGCGGCGCCCGCCGCCCTGGCGTGGCGGGTGAGCGCGATCGCCTCTTCGGTGGAGTTGGACCCGGTGCCGGCGATGACCGGCACCCGGCCGCCGGCCGCCTCGATGCACAACTCCACGACGCGCCGATGCTCGTCGTGGCTGAGCGTGGGGGATTCCCCCGTGGTGCCGCAGGGAACCAGGCCGTGGGTGCCCTCGCGAACCTGCCAGTCGACGAAGGACTGGAAGGCGGCCTCGTCGACTTTGCCGTTCTTGAACGGCGTCAGGAGAGCGACGATGGAACCGTGAAACATGCCAACCACCTCCGTCGAACTGCAAAAAAAGCGTCGCGCACCTTAGCCGCACCGCTGTGCCTGGGCAAGAGCGCCCGGACCGTGCTGGCCGCAGGGCTCGCCTGCCTGTTCGTCGCCCTCACGGCCCCCCAGCCGGCCGCCGCCACCCTGTCGGGTGCGGAGGCCGCCGCCTACAAGGAGGCGCTGCTGGCCGCCGAGCGGGGCCGCTTCGACGAGGCGGGCCGGCTCGCCGCCGGTGCCCGCGAACGGCTGCCCGCCAAGGTCATCCGCTGGATGCAGCTCGCCTCCCCCGGCGGCGGCAGCTTCACCGAGATCACCGCCTTCCTGCGCGAGAATCCCGGCTGGCCCAACCAGGCCGGCCTGCGCCGCGCCGCCGAGGCGGTGATGCCCGACAGCTTGCCCGACGACCGGGTGATCGCCTGGTTCGACGACAACCCACCCCTGACCAACCGCGGCTTCATGCGCTATGCCGACGCTCTGGTGGCCATGGGGCGCGGGGAGCGGGCGCTGACCCTGGTGCGCGCCCGCTGGACCGGAAGCACCTTCAGTGCCGCGGATGAGCAAGCGTTCCTGTCCCGCTACCGCGCCATGCTGCGCGCGCAGGACCACGCCGCGCGCCTGGACTCCCTGCTGTGGGAGCGGCAGGAGGATGCCGCCCGCCGCATGTTCCCCCTGGTGGACGAAGGGCGCCGGGCGCTGGCCGAAGCGCGCCTGGGGATCGCCGCCGGCCGCGGCAACGCCGACGCGCTGCTGGCCCGCGTGCCCGCCGCGTTGCGCAACGACGCCGGCCTGATCTACGAGCGCGTGCGCTTCCGGCGCCAGCGCGGCGATACGGACGGGGCGGTGGCGATGCTGCAGACGCAGCCCTCCGATACCGGCCGCTCCGTCCCCTGGTGGACGGAGCGCCACATCCTGGCGCGCCGCGCCATCGAACAGGGCGACTACGCGCTGGCCTACCGCATCGCCGCCGGCCACCGGCAGGAAGACGGCGTGGCCCACGCCGACGCGGAGTTCCTGGCGGGCTGGCTGGCGTTGCGCTTCCTCAACCGGCCGTCCGACGCGTTCGCCCATTTCCAGAAGCTCCACCGCTCGGTCAGCGCCCCCATCAGCAAGGCGCGCGGCGCCTACTGGTCGGGCCGTGCCGCCGAGGCGATGGGCGACCGCGAGCAGGCCCGCACCTGGTTCCGCTCGGCCTCGGCCTTCTCCACCACCTTCTATGGTCAGCTCGCGGCCAACGCCCTGGGTGCGGCCCCCGCCCTGCCTGTCGAGCCCGCCGTGTCCCGCGACGCCGCGGCGGCCTTCGAACGGCGGGAGCTGGTGCGGGTCGCCCGCCTGCTGGCGCAGATCGAAGGGCGCGATGCCTCCCGCGTCACCGCCTTCGTGCGCCGTATCTCGCTGGATTCCAAGGCGCCGGAGGACTACGCGCTGGCCGCCCGGCTGGCCCGCGACATCGGCCGCCCGGACCTTGCCATCGCCGCCGCCAAGGACGCGGCGCAGGAGCACGTCTTCCTCGTGGACGGCGGCTATCCCATGCTGAGCAACCGCGGCAGCCGGCCCGAACCGGCCCTGGTCCACGCGATCATCCGCCAGGAGAGCACCTTCAACCCCACCATCGTGTCGTCGGCCGGCGCCCGCGGCCTGATGCAGCTCATGCCCGGCACGGCGCAACTGGTGGCGCGCCAGCTCGGCATCGCCCACACCCCTGCGAAGCTGAACGATCCCGACCACAACGTGCGCCTGGGGTCGGCCTACATCGCCGACCTGCTGGACCGCTTCAACGGCTCCCACGTCCTGGCCATCGCCGCCTACAACGCCGGACCCGGACGGGTGTCCCAGTGGCTGACCCAGTACGGCGATCCCCGCGGCCAGGGGATCGACATCATCGACTGGATCGAGATGATCCCCTTCTCCGAAACGCGAAACTACGTCCAGCGCGTCCTGGAAGCGCTGATCGTCTACCGCGGACGCCTGGACGGCAGCCGCGCCGACCTCGACTTGGTGAAGGAGTTGCGGCGCTGATACCGGCGGCATCTGAAGAATGCCGCCGGTATCACCCTCTCGATCAATGCCCGGGCATTGATCTGCCGGGTTTTACGGTCGGCAATTGATGGACGTGATCAATTGCCGACCGTATGACAGGGCGATCCGCGCCGCTCCTCCGGCTTTTGCCTGCGTTACCGGAATACGGCACAATGACCGGGGGGATACGCCGCGGAGGCTTGCCATGGTTGATCGGACGGCGGGGGATCGGGTCAGGCGCTACCGGGCGACGCAGAAGGCGGCGCGACAGATCACGCGTGTCGAGGTTCAGGTGCCGGCCGCGGCCGGGGACGTCATCAGGGCCATCGCCGGCCGCTATCGCGACGCTGCCGGGAAGGCCGTCGAAGCCGGTCGGCATCTCGACTTCGTCCTCGGAACGATCAACGCCCCGCGGCCGCACCCGATCGACGCCGAGACGTTCGTGCTTTGCCTGCTGGCCCGTCACCCGACGCCACAGTGGCAACCGCACATGGAAGCCTTCTTTGACGAAGTGTCGGAAGAAGCGATTCACGATCTGGTGCTGGCCGGCGTGGTCGATTTCGAGGAGTTGTACCGCGCCGCCCGAACCTGGAAGGCCATCGATGGACGAACAGTGCCCTGGATCAAGGAAATGGCCGACCTCACGCTGGCGCGGCCTGCTGCGTGACACCATCCGCCTGATGGACAGTCTGAATGATCCGCCGGACTGGACGTTCGGCGGCGGCACCGCCCTGGCCGTTCATCTTGACCATCGTGTGAGCTACGACATCGACGCCTTCGTCCGGGACTCCGATGTCATCCGAAATCTGACGCCCGGCCGCAATCCGTTTACCAAACAGCTTCTGGATGGCCGAAAGTACGAGTATCCCGGAAACTATCTCAAGCTGTACATGGATGGCGGCGAGATCGATGTCATCATCGCCAGTCGCCGCACGGACAATCCGACGATGCCATGGGTTTTCGAGACGCGTGAAATCTCGATCGAGACGCCATGGGAGACGGTGATCAAGAAAATCTTCTATAGACCGTCGAACTTCAAAGTCCGCGATGTTTTCGATTTCGCCGCGGTCATAGAGCATAGCCGTGAAGAGCTGTGGAACGCACTGCCTGAAGTCGAGAACAAACTGGATAAGCTGGTCGATCGTATCGAACGCCTGGCACCGAGCTACGTGACCATGGCCGCGCAGGATGTGAACCCCACGGAACATGGCCGTCGGTACATGACGGCCGCAGCTCCGGCAATCGCGCTCGATTTCCTATCGGCCCGATCGCATCGGCCAACCTCTGCCAACTGAACGAAAGCCTCGGCAGTTCACCCGGTCACGGAAGCTTCCCCGAGCGAAGACGGCCCACAAAACGTCACAAGAAGTATCCCATTTTTGTCTTTCCGACTGCCCAATATCTGTAACACATCAATGATGTTTGAAATGGAGTTGTTCGGCATTCTAAGGGATTAACACCAAAGATTACTTCATTGGCAAGGCTTCGGAAAGGTTTTGTTAACCGGCCCGGGCGCCAATTGCGCATGCAACTTCCCCCGCGTTACGGCGGAACCGCGCAACAGGAGCAAGAAACGATGGCCGGTCCTCACATCTCCGACGACATCCGCAAGGCCTGCCGCATCCACGCCCGCCTCCTCGATGCCTTCATCGAACTGACCCAGAAGGAGCTGAACCAGCTCCAGCCCGGCTTCGCCGAGGAGAGCCTGCGCGAGACCCTGGAGAACATGCGGGCCGCCCGCAAGTCGTACGGCTCCGCCGGCGGCGTCATGGTGGTGTCCAACGCGGCCTGATACGGCCGGCGCGGGGATGGCCGGCGCCCGGACCGCGGCGCCGGTTCCCGGATCACCCCGCTACGGGATGCCGGAGCATCCCGGATCAGGGCGCCGTGATCACGTGGCCGGTTCGGCCCGGATCATGTGGCCGGTTCGGCCTTCCGGCGGGCTCGCGGCTTTGCCGGCGGCTTGGCGGCCGCAGCCCCCGCCTCCGCTCTCGCCGTTTGCGCCGGTGCCTTTCGCGCCCGCGTCTTGCGCACCGGTGCCGGAGCGTCTTCGGCCACCGCGACGGCGGTCTCTTCGGTGTCCACCTCGATGGTCGGAGGCGCGGTGCGCAGCAGAGCGGCGATCTCGCTCTCCGCCCTCAGCCAATGATCGCCGTCCTGCCCGTCGGGGCATCCCTCCTCGACCCAGATCGCGTACGCGCGTTCGCGGACGCGCTGTTCCATGCTCGAATCCATCGTCTTCGCCTCTTCTGACATGGCAACGGCACATCGGCCCGGCTAAGTCCACGCCGGATGGTGCCGAAAGGCCGGCGGCGGCGCAAGAACACGCGACGATCCGTCCCGATCCCCGGAATGTTCGGGCATGGTCGCCCGAATGGCCCTGGCCGGTTCGCCAGCTTGACGGGGAATGGCAACCGGGGCTCAAAGAAGGGTCGCTTCACCCGTAAGGGATGCTGGCCGTGCGGCAGCGTATCCTCCTCCTCATTGTCGGCGCCTTGCTGCCACTGGCCCTGCTGACCGCCGGGCTGGGGCTGTTCGCCATGCGTGAGCAGCAGGATCGCCTGCGCGAGGAGGCGGTAGCGCGCGCCGAGCGCACGCTGACGCGCGTCGAACGGGTGCTGGAAACCCAGACCGAACTCCTCAAGGCCCTCGCCCGCTCACCGACGCTGGACGGGGATGCCCCGGATGCGGCCGCGTTCCACGAGGTCGCGTCCCGGTTCGCCGCGGAGATGCCCCTGTGGCGGCAGGTTATCCTGGCCGACGCCGGCGGGCGCCAGATCGTCAACACCGCCCTTCCCTTCGGCACGCCGCTCCACGATGTGGTCGACACCGACGGACACCGACGGGTGTTGAGCGAGGGCAGACCGGTCATCGGCAATGTCACCGGGCCGGGTCCCCTTGCCACCGGTCCTCTGCCGACCTTCGGCATCCGCGTGCCCGTAATGCGCGACGGCGCGGTGGCAATGGCCGCGGTCGTCACGATTCGCACCGAGGCGTTGACCGCCATCCTGCGCGAGGAAGCTCCCCCGCCTTTCCGCGCCTTTCTGATCGATGGTGCCAACCGCCTGGTCACCGCCACGGCGACCCCGGACCGTGCCGGCCACCCCGCCGGACCGCGCGCGACGGAGGCCCGGGCGACGGCCGATGGCGGCGTGTACGACGGCATGGCTCCCGACGGATCGGCCGTGGTCACAGCGTTCCGCAAGTCCGCAGCCACCGGCTGGTCGGCCCACGTGTCGATTCCGCTGGTGGTGTACCGGGCACCGCTGGTGCACTCCCTGTGGATGCTCGGGGTGGCCGCGCTCACGGCGCTGGTCCTCTCCGCGTCGCTGGTCTGGCTGCTGCGCCGCGAGATCATCGCCGAGCGCCGGCTCGCCGGGGCTCGCGAGCAATCCAATCGGCTGGAGGCGCTCGGCCGCATGACCGGCGGCGTCGCACACGACATCAACAACCTTCTCATGGTCGTCCAGGGAAACGCCGAACTGATCCGGCGGCGCATCAGCGGCCTGCCCGGCGGCGAAGACCCGCGCGTCGCCCGGAACCTGAACGCCATCATCACCGCCGTGGAGCGCGGATCGCGGCTGACGCGCGACCTTCTGGTCTTTTCCCGGGGCGGCGGCGGCGGCACATCCGCCACGTTCGATCCGGCGGCCCGCATCCGCGCCGGCCTCTCCATGATCCGCCAATCGCTGCGCGGCGACATCCTGCTGGAGACCGACCTGTCGGATGGCTTGGCGATCACCGCCGACCCCGTGCAATTCGACGTGGCCCTGCTGAACCTGGCGGTCAACGCCCGCGACGCCATTGCCGGCGTCGGCACCGTGCGGATCGCCGTACGGGGGGAGGAAACGGCGGCCGGAACCCGTGTCGCCGTATCGGTGTCCGACACCGGTGCGGGCATCGCAGCCGACGCGCTGCCCCACGTCTTCGAGCCGTTCTACACCACCAAGCCGGTGGGCAAAGGCTCCGGCCTCGGCCTCAGCCAGGTTTACGGGTTCGCCAAGGCAGCCGGTGGCGGCACCGAGATCGTCAGCACGCCGGGGGCCGGCACCACGGTCACCGTCATTCTGCCCCTTGCCGCTGCATCGCCACCGGAGGTGCCCGCCGCACCGGTTGCGGACCGTGACGGCATGGCACCCGCCGCCCGCCTTCTCCTGGTCGACGACAACGCCGACGTCCGCCGGGTGACCGCCGACCTGCTGCGCGACGCCGGAATGGACGTGGTGGAGACGGCGGACGCCGCATCGGCGCTGGAGCGGATCGCAACGGGCGGCGTCGACGTTCTGGTGTCCGACATCCGGATGCCCGGCGCCATCGACGGGCTGACGCTGGCCCGCCGGGTGCGCGAGTGCCGTCCGGGGCTGCCGGTGATCCTGGTGTCTGGCTACAGCGATCTCACGGCCCAGGCCAGGACCGCCGGCTTCGAGGTGCTCGCCAAACCGTTCGACCGCACGGCCTTGCTGGACGCCATGCGCCGGGCGATGGATGGTGCTCCCCTCCCTGCGCCGGCGCCGGCACCGAATGGCGCACCGATCCCTTAGCGCCTAATTCCCGGTCCCCTCTCCCGTCTGCCGCCGCTGCACGGCACGCCAGCGGGTGACGTTGCGGTTGTGCTCGGCCAGGGTGCGGGAAAAGGCATGGCCGCCGGTGCCGTCGGCAACGAAGTAGAAGAAATCATGCCGGTCCGGCTTCAACACCGCTTCGATGGCGGCCCGGCCGGGGTTGGCGATGGGGCCGGGCGGCAGCCCGTCGGCGAAGTAGGTGTTGTAGTCGGATTCGTACTTCCAGTCGGCGCGCGTCAACGGACGGCCGAGATCGCCCGATCCGTCGGTCAGGGCATAGATCACGGTCGGATCCGACTGAAGCCGCATCCCGCCCTTCAGGCGGTTGACGAAGACGCCGGCGACCCGCGCCCGCTCCTCGGCAACGCTGGTTTCCTTTTCAACGATGGAGGCCAGCGTCAGCGCCTCCGCCGGCGTCGCGAAGGGCAGCCCCTCCTCCCGCCGGCTCCAGGCCTCCGCCAACGCCGCGTCCATGGCCGACGTCATGCGGGCGATCATGCCTTCGCGGCTGTCGCCATAGGAAAAATGGTAGGTTTCCGGCAGCAGGCTGCCCTCCGGCGGCCGGCTGCGGATCTCGCCGGACAGGGCGGGTTCCTCGCCAAGCAGGGTCAACACCTGCGCCACCGTCAGCCCTTCGGGTACGGTGAGACGGCGCACCACCGTGCGTCCCTGGCGGAGCTGCTTGAGAACCCCGTCGATGCTGACGCCCGGTGCGAACGCGTATTCACCCGCCTTGAGGGCACGGACCGCGCCCGTCATGCGGGCGCCGGCCATGAACAGCAGTGGCGATTCCACCACGCCCGCATCGCTGAGCGTCAGGGCGATGGCTTCCAGCCCACTGCCGCGTGGCACCACGACGGTGACCGCCTCCCGCAGGGGGCCGGGTGCGGCGACGCGCAGGCCGGCCCACACCATGACGGCGGCTAGGAACACCGTGGCGGCGAGTGCCCCCGCGGCGATCCGGAGGCCCCACCCCATGCGGTCCTCCTTACGCGACTTCCCGGAAGACCAGGGACGCGTTGGTGCCTCCGAACCCGAAGGAGTTGGACAGGGCGGCCCGCACCCGGCGCTCCTGCGCCTGCCGCGGCACCAGGTTGACGCCCTGGCAGCTCTCCGACGGATTCTCCAGGTTCAGTGTCGGCGGGACGACGCCGTGATTGATCGCTTTGATGGAGTAGATGGCCTCGACCGCTCCGGCGGCACCCAGCAGGTGGCCGATGGCCGATTTGGTCGACGACATGGCCAGCTTCTCAATGGCCGGCCCGAACAGGCGCCGCACCGCCCCCAGCTCGATCTCGTCGCCGAGCGGCGTCGAGGTGCCGTGGGCGTTGACGTAGTCGATGTCCTCGGGGTTGAGACCGGCCCGCTGCAGCGCCATGCGCATGGCGCGGAAGCCGCCGTTCCCGTCCTCGGCCGGAGCGGAGATGTGGTAGGCGTCACCGGACAGGCCGTAGCCGACCACCTCTGCGTAGATGTGCGCACCGCGCTTGCGGGCGTGCTCCAGCTCCTCCAGCACCACCACGCCGGCGCCTTCGCTGATCACGAAGCCGTCCCGGTCCTTGTCGTAGGGGCGCGACGCCTTCTCGGGCGTATCGTTGAAGCCGGTGGACAGGGCGCGCATGGCGGCGAAGCCGCCGACGCCCAGACGGCAGACCGCCGACTCCGCACCGCCCGCCACCATCACGTCGGCGTCGCCCCACATGATGAGGCGCGCGGCGTCGCCGATGGCGTGGGCGCCGGTGGAGCAAGCCGTGACCACCGCGTGGTTCGGCCCTTTGAATCCGTGATTGATCGAAATGTGCCCCGACGCCAGGTTGATCAGACAGCCGGGGATGAAGAACGGCGACAGACGGCGCGGACCGCGCTCGTGCAGGGTCACCGCCCCTTCGGCGATGCCGGGCAGGCCGCCGATGCCGGAGCCGACCATGACGCCGGTGCGCTCGCGCTCCTCGTCGGTCTGCGGCACCCAGCCGGAATCCCGTACTGCCTCGTTGGCTGCACCGATGGCGAAGATGATGAAATCATCCATCTTCCGCTGGTCCTTGGGCGCCACATGCTCGTCGGCGTTGAACGCGCCGTCGCCGGTGCCGCGCGGGACCTGCCCCGCAACCTTGGAAGCCAGATCGGAGACGTCAAACGACGTGATCGCGCGAATGCCCGATTCGGCGTTGATCAGCCGTTGCCAGTTGACGTTGTGGCCGGCGCCGAGCGGCGTGACCAGACCGAGGCCGGTAACGACGACACGTCTCATGGGATTCCCTGACATATTTGTGCTGTCTCGCGACGGCCAGGCCTCCGATCGTGCGGTGCCTGGCCCCCGTTTGGTCGCCCGTGTCCGATCAGGACGCGGAGTTCGACTGGATGAAGTCGATGGCGTCCTTCACCGTCAGGATCTTTTCCGCGGCGTCGTCCGGGATCTCGCAGCCGAACTCCTCCTCGAAAGCCATGACCAGTTCCACCGTGTCCAGGCTGTCGGCGCCGAGATCGTCGATGAAGGAGGCGTTCTCCGTCACCTTCGACTCTTCCACACCCAGGTGGTCCACAACGATCTTCTTCACGCGCTCGGCGATGTCACTCATGTTCGTCGACCTTCCAAATCCTTGACCGTCTGGTCAGATCCTTGACCGCTTGGGCGAATCCGGCATTCCGGGCACACGCAGTTCTGCATGTCTTGCTGCCGCGAAAAGCCACGTCCGATAACACATTTCCGCAGGCTTGACCAGCGCCCCGCGGGCGCGGTTTCCGCGTCGTCCTACCCTTTTTCCGCCGGCTCAGATCATGGCCATGCCGCCGTTGACGTGCAGCGTCTGGCCCGTGATGTAAGCGGCTTCGTCGCTCGCCAGGTAGACGACCCCGGCGGCGATCTCCGCCGGCTCGCCCATGCGGCCGGCGGGGATGGCGCTCAACAGCTTGTCCTTCTGATCCGCGTTCAGCGCGTCGGTCATCGCCGTGGTGATGAATCCGGGCGCCACGCAGTTGACGGTGATGTTGCGCGACGCCACCTCGGCCGCCAGCGCCTTCGACATGCCGATCAGGCCGGCCTTGGACGCGGCGTAGTTGGTCTGGCCGGGGTTGCCGGTGACGCCGACGATGGAGGTGATGGCGATGATTCGGCCGAAGCGCCGCTTCATCATGCCGCGCAGCACGGCCCGCGACAGCCGGAAGGCGGCCGTCAGGTTGACGTCCAGCACCTGCTGCCAGTCCTCGTCCTTCATGCGCATGGCCAACTGGTCGCGGGTGAGGCCGGCGTTGTTGACCAGGATGTCGATGCGCCCGCCCAGCGCCGCCTCGGCGTCCCGGGCAAGCTGCTCGGTGGCGGCGGCGTCGGACAGGTTGCCCGGCGTCACCACCACGCGCTCCCCGCCCATCCCGGCAGCCAGCGCCTCCAGGGCGGCGACGCGCGTGCCCGACAGGGCAACGGTGGCGCCCTGCGCGTGCAGGGCCTTGGCGATGGCGGCGCCGATGCCGCCGGACGCGCCGGTCACCAGCGCGCACTTACCCGTCAGGTCGAACATGGTGCCTCTCACAGCGTCTTCAGGAAGGACTCGACGTCGGCGGGCGTGCCGACGGAGGTGGCGGCCACATCCTTGTCGATGCGCTTGGCCAGCCCGGCCAGGACCTTGCCGGCCCCCAGTTCCACCAGCGTCGCGACGCCCTGCTCCTTCATATAGAGCACGCTCTCGCGCCAGCGCACCATGCCGGTCACCTGCTCCACCAGCAGGCGGCGGATCTCGGCCGGGTCGCTGACGGCGGCGGCGGTGACGTTGGCGACCACCGGGACCTCCGGCGCCGCCACGGAGACCGCCTCCAGCGCCTCCGCCATGGCGTCGGCGGCCGGCTGCATGAGCGGGCAATGGAAGGGCGCGCTGACCGGCAGCTTGACCGAGCGCTTCAGGCCCCGCCCGGCGGCCAGCGCGATGGCGCGGTCGACGGCGGTGGCGTGGCCGGAAATGACCACCTGCCCGACGGCGTTGTCGTTGGCAACCGCGCACACCTCACCGGCCGCGGCCTCGGCGGCGATGGCCTGCGCCTGCTCCGGATCGGCGCCCAGGAGTGCCGCCATGGCGCCCCGCCCGACCGGCACCGCTTTCTGCATGGACCGGCCGCGCAGCTTCAGCAGGCGCGCGGTGTCGGCCAGCGAGAAGGTGCCGGCGGCGCACAGGGCCGAATACTCGCCCAGAGAATGTCCGGCGACGAAGGTGGCGTGACGGCGCAGGTCGAGTCCGCCCTGGTCCTTCAGCACCCGCAGGACCGCGACGCTGACGGCCATCAGCGCGGGCTGGGCGTTCTCGGTCAGGGTCAGCTCATCCTCGGGTCCTTCGAACATCAGGCGGGACAGGCGCTGCGACAGCGCCTCGTCCACCTCTTCAAAGGTCAGGCGCGCGATTTCGAACGCCTGCGCCAGTTCCCGGCCCATGCCGACGGCCTGGCTGCCCTGCCCCGGAAAGACGAACGCCCTGGTCATGCTCGCTCCGACCCCGCTGTTGGCGCCGCGCCGGCGCGGCCCCTGGTCACGAATTGGGCGACAGTCATACCGGTCAATCGACGCAAGTCAAGCGGAGCGCGTGCGACTTCCGCGCGGCAGCGCGATTTGCGGCCACTTGCCCCTTGCCCGCCGACCCGATCCATGTATAGTGCGCCGCTCCGCAACTCCTTGCCGGCGTGCCCGCGTGCCGCCGGCTAGGGCCGGGCGGCTGACCGCTCCATATGGAGCGACGCAGCGCCGGCCCGTCAACAGCCATGGGGAGTCATATGGCGCTCTACGAGTGCGTGCTGATCGCACGCCAGGACATTTCGGCCGCCCAGGCCGAGCAGCTCGGCGAGACCTACGCCCAGATCGTTCGCGACAACGGCGGCCAGGTCACCAAGACCGAGTACTGGGGTCTCAAGACCCTCGCCTACAAGATCAAGAAGAACCGCAAGGGCCACTACCTGATGCTGCACATCGACGCGCCGGCCGCGGCCGTGCTCGAGATGGAGCGCAACATGGGCCTGAGCGAAGACGTGCTGCGCTATATGTCGCTGCGCGTCGAGGCGCTGGACGCCAACCCGTCGGTGATGATGCAGAGCCGCGGCGAGCGCGGTGAGCGTGGCGACCGCGGCGATCGCGGCCCGCGCCGCTTCGACGATCGCGGGCCCCGCCCGCCCCGCCGTCATGAGCCGGCCCCGCAGCCGGCCGCCACCGCCGAAGGGGAGACCGCCTGATGAGCGACAAGCAGACCTCCGGGGCGCCGCGTTCCGGCGGCGGCCCGCGCCGCCCGTTCTTCCGCCGCCGCAAGACCTGCCCGTTCTCCGGCGCCAACGCCCCGGCGATCGACTACAAGGACGTCAAGCTGCTGTCCCGCTTCATCTCGGAGCGCGGCAAGATCGTCCCGAGCCGGATCACCGCGGTGTCGGCGAAGAAGCAGCGTGAACTGGCCCGCGCCATCAAGCGCGCCCGGTTCCTGGCCCTCCTGCCTTACATCGTGAAGTAAGGCGGGAAAGGCTGAACGGATAAGACCCGAGGAAGGATCACCGCCAGCCATGCCGACGGGGTTCCTGAATACGGCACCGGCCATCGCCCTCGCGGGCGGCCTTGCCAGCGCGCTGCTGTACGTCTCGGTCCTGTCGGGCGGATTCGGCGCGCTGATCCTGGTGTACCTGGCACCGCTCCCGCTGTTCGTCAGCGGCCTCTGGTTCGGCTTCGGCGCCGTGGCCGTGGCCGGGGCGGTGGCCGGGGGCGTGGTCCTGCTGGCGACGGGCAGCCCGGTGGCGACGCTGGGCTACGCCGCCACCGGCGTCCTGCCGGCGCTGGTCGTCGTGCGTCAGGCCCTGCTGGCACGGCCGGCCGCCGACGGCGGGATCGAATGGTACCCGCCGGGGCACCTGCTGATCGGCCTGACCGGCCTGGGCGTCGCCGCCTTCCTGGTGGCGGTGCTGCTGGCCGCGGGCGAGCCGGGCGGGCTGGAGGAGTTGATCCGGGGCATGGTGCGTGAGGTCGCCGGGCTGTTCGGCCCGGAGGGCGAGGCGCCGCCGCCGGACGAGGCGCTGGGGTTCGCGTCGGCGATGCCGGGCATCATGGCCGCGTCGTGGCTGCTGATGACCATCGTCAACGCGACGCTGGCGCAGGGGCTGCTGATGCGGTTCGGCCGCAACCGGCGTCCGCCGATGCGGCTGGCCGACCTGGAACTGCCGCAGTGGGCGCCCCCGGCGTTCGCCGTCGCGGTTCTGGCGGCGATGGTGCTTCCGGGCACGGCCGGGTTCGTGGCGCTGAACGTCGCCATCATCCTGGGCCTGCCCTTCGCCTTCGCCGGTTTGTCGGTGGTGCACGTGTTCGCCGAGCGCCAGCGGTCGCGGACGGCCTTGCTGGTAGGGTTTTATCTGTTCCTGTTTCTCTTCGGGTGGCCGATCGTCTTGATGGTCGGCCTGGGCGTGATCGAGCAGTGGATGGGGTTCCGCCGCCGGATGCGGGCGGCGGGCCCCGATCAGGAGGACGAGTGATGGAAGTCATTCTTTTGGAGCGGGTCGAGAAGCTCGGCCAGATGGGCCAGGTGGTGAAGGTGCGCGCCGGTTTCGCGCGCAACTACCTGCTGCCGCAGAAGAAGGCGCTGCGCGCCACGAAGACGAACCTGGAGTATTTCCAGAAGCAGCGCGCCAGCCTTGAGGCCGCCAACCTCGAGCGCCGCAAGGACGCCGAGTACGTGGCGCAGAAGGTGGACGGCGTGGCCGTCGTCATCACCCGCCAGGCGGGTGAGACGGGCGTGCTCTACGGCTCGGTGTCCAGCCGCGACATCGCCGACGCGCTGACCGCCGCCGGCTTCTCGGTGGAGCGCCAGCAGGTCTCCATCGACCAGCCGATCAAGACGCTGGGTCTGTTCCGCGTGCGCATCGTGCTGCACCCGGAGGTCAGCGTCCACGTCACGGTGAACGTCGCCCGTTCGGCCGAAGAGGCCGAGCTTCAGGCCCAGCGCGGCGGCATGATCACCGCCGCCGACCTGCTCGACGAGGAAGAGGAGCGGGAGGCCGCCGAGGCCGCCGCCGCCCGCGCCGAGGAGACCGAGGAGACCTGATCCCGGCGGCGCGGGACCTCGCGCCTTCGCCACCGCTCGGTTCAGCCGCTCGTCCGGATCGCCGCCCATCCCGTAACGGGGGTGGGCGGCTTTTCGCGTTTCGAATGGCACGTGTGCGAATGTTGATGCCCCTTGCCCCTTCACGGTTGCTCCTCCGGTTCCCAGTTCTTCCCCGGGGGTGCCTTCGCTGCAAACCGTGAGGAGGCAGAGGAATGCTGCTTGCGCGACTTCTCGATCAAGCCATTGCCAACGATGCCCTGGGGCTGGTGGATGCGGACGGCACCGTCCACCGGTTCGGCCGGGGCACGCCGGAGGTCACCATCCGTCTCCACGACCGGGCACTGCACCGGCAGTTGATCCTCTCTCCCCGCCTGACCTTCGGGGAGGCCTACATGGACGGCCGCCTCACCATCGAGGGCGGCACGATCTACGACGCCCTGGCCATCCTCAGCCGCGGAACCGAGGTGCACGGGGCCCTGGGCCGCGTGCGGGAGTGGGTGGCCCCCGTCGCGCGCTTCATCGAGCAGAACAACCACCGCGGCCGCGCCCGGCGCAACGTGGCGCACCATTACGACCTGTCGCGCCGGCTCTACGAACTGTTCCTCGATCGCGACCTGCAATATTCCTGCGCCTATTTCGCCCGTCCGGACATGACGCTGGACGAGGCGCAGGAGGCCAAGAAGCGGCATATCGCCGCAAAGCTGCTGCTGCGGCCGGGCCACAGGGTGCTGGACATCGGCTGCGGCTGGGGCGGCATGGCCCTGTACCTGGCCCGGGCGACCGGGGCGGACGTCACGGGAATCACGCTGTCGGCCGAACAGCTCGCCGTCGCACGGGAACGGGCGGAGCAGGCCGGCCTGAGCGACCGCGTCCGCTTCGAGCTGCGCGACTACCGGGACATGACCGGCTGCTTCGACCGGATCGTTTCGGTGGGCATGTTCGAGCATGTGGGCGCCCCCCATTACCCCGCGTTCTTCGAGCGGGTGCGCGACCTTCTGGCTGACGACGGCGTGGCCCTGCTGCACTCCATCGGCCGCAGCGAAGGGCCGGGTGCCACCAACCCGTGGTTCCGCAAGTACATCTTCCCCGGCGGCTACTCCCCCGCCCTGTCGGAGGTCGTTCCGGCGATCGAACGCTCCGGCCTGTGGGCCACCGACCTGGAGGTGCTGCGGCTGCACTATGCCGAGACTCTGCGCCACTGGCGCGCCCGGTTCCTGGAGCGGCGGGAGGACGCGGCGCGGCTTTACGACGAGCGGTTCTGCCGCATGTGGGAATTCTATCTGGCCGGGGCGGAGATCGCCTTCCGCTATCAGGGCCACATGGTGTTCCAGGTCCAGCTCGCCCGGTCGGCGGGGGCGGTGCCCCTGACGCGGGACTACATCCACGCCGCCGAACGGGACCTGGCCAACTCCCGTTCCGCCGCGGCGAGCGCCGCCTGAGCGCACGCACGTCCACGGTTATCCCCGGAATTCTCCACCCGGGGATGAAAGTTGTGCACAGCTTTTCCGGGGTGGCATGTGCGCTTCGCACAGCCGGCCCGCCCGGCCGTTTGGTAGAGTGCCGGCCATGGACGACACCCTTTCCCGCACCGCCCCCGGCGCCTACGCCGGCGCTCCGGCGTCGCTGAACGGCGCCACGCCCGAGTACCGCACGCCACCCCACAACGAAGAGGCGGAGCAGGCGCTGCTGGGCGCCATCCTGGTCAACAACAAGGCGTACGAGAAGGTCGGCGATTTCCTCAAGCCGCCCCATTTCTACGATCCCGTCCACCAGCGGATCTTCGAAGCGATCGTCAAGATGATCGACCGGGGGCAGATCGCCAACCCGGTGACCCTGAAGTCCTACTTCGAGAACGACCCGGCGCTGGCGGACGAGGGCGGGGCCAGCTATCTGGCGGAACTGGCGGCCAACGTGGTCACCGTGATCAACGCCGGCGACTACGGGCGCACCATCCACGACCTGTTCCTGCGGCGGCAGTTGATCGAGGTCGGGACCGACATGGTGAACGAGGCGTTCCGCCACGACCTCGACAGCTCCGCCATGGACCAGATCGGCGAGGCGGAGAAGCAGCTCTTCGACCTCGCCTCGACAGGCGAGGTGCAGGGCGGCTTCGTCTCCTTCTCCGAATCGGTGAAGGTGGCGATCGAGATGGCGGAGACGGCCTTCCGCCGCTCCAGCCATGTGACCGGCGTCACCACCGGCCTGATGGACATCGACCGCAAGATGGGCGGTCTGCACCCGTCGGACCTGGTCATCCTGGCCGGCCGCCCCTCCATGGGTAAGACGGCGTTGGCCACCAACATCGCCTTCAACGCCGCCAAGGCCTATATGCGCTCCAGCGGGCAGGAAGGGGCGTGCGTCGGCTTCTTCTCGCTGGAAATGTCGTCCGAACAGCTCGCCACCCGCATCCTGGCCGATGAGACGCAGGTCCCCGGCGACAAGATCCGCCGCGGCGAGATCCGCGACACCGACTTCCCCAAGTTCGTCCAGGCCAGCCAGGAACTGGCCCGCGTCCCCTTCTACGTGGACGACACCCCGGCCCTGTCGGTGGCGGCCGTGCGCACCCGTTGCCGGCGCCTGAAGCGCACCCAGGGTCTGGGGCTGGTGGTGGTGGATTACCTGCAGCTCCTGCGCGGCTCGTCCTCGCGCGGGTCGGAGAACCGGGTGCAGGAGATCTCGGAGATCACCCGCGGCCTCAAGGCCATCGCCAAGGAGCTGGACCTGCCGGTGCTGGCGCTCTCCCAGCTCAGCCGTGCGGTGGAACTGCGCGAGGACAAGCGCCCGCAGCTCGCCGACCTGCGCGAATCGGGCTCCATCGAGCAGGACGCCGACGTGGTCATGTTCGTCTTTCGCGAACAGTATTATCTGGAGCGCGCCGAGCCGAGCCGCCGCCCGGACGAAAGCGACGACAAGTTCAACGACCGCTACCAGCGCTGGCAGCAGCGCCTGGGCGAAGTCCACAACACCGCCGAGGTCATCCTGGCCAAGCAGCGCCACGGCCCCATCGGCACGGTGCGGCTGTTCTTCGACGGTCAGTTCACGAAGTTCGGTGATCTCGACCAAAGGCATGATGATTTCGCCAATGAGTGACGCACTGCAACGGGCCGGGGCGGTTCTGACCATCGACCTCGACGCCATCGCCGACAACTGGCGCCGGCTGCGCGACCGGGCCGCCCCCGCGGCCTGCGCCGCCGTTCTCAAGGCCGACGCCTACGGGCTTGGCGCGGCCCGTGTGGCGCCGGCCCTGCGCGCCGCCGGCTGCACCACCTTCTTCGTCGCCCACCTGGACGAGGCGCTGGCTCTGCGCCCCCTCATCCCGGATGCGGAGATCCTGTCGCTGGGCGGTCTCCCGGCGGGAGCGGAGGGCGTGTTCGTCGAGGCCCGCATCATCCCCGTCCTCAACCACCTCGGAGAGATCACCGCATGGGGCGCCTTCGCCCGCGGGTTGGAGGTGGCGCTACCCGCCGCGGTGCACGTCGACACCGGCATGAATCGCCTGGGACTCGGCCCCGATGAACTGGCGGTGCTGGCGGCCACGCCGGACCGCCTGGCCGGCATCAAGGTGCGCCTGTGGCTCAGCCACCTCGCCTGTGCCGATACCGCAACGCCGATGAACACCGCGCAGCGGAACCACTTCCGCGCCGCCGTCGCGAGCCTGCCGGCGGCCCCCGCCAGCCTGGCCAATTCCTCGGGCATCTTCCTCGGTCCGGACTTCCACTTCGATCTTGTGCGCCCGGGCTGTGCCCTGTACGGCGTCAACCCGACCCCCGATTCGATCAATCCGATGAACGGCGTCATGCGCCTGGACGCCCGCGTGCTCCAGGTCCGCAGCGTTGACAGCCCTATGACCGTTGGCTACGGTGCCACTCACCGCGTTGCAGGGAGTGGCAGGATTGCAACAATCGCAGTGGGTTACGCCGACGGCTACCTGCGCGCGCTCAGCGGGCGCGGGAGCGTGTACGTCGGCGGTGTGCCGGCGCCGGTGGTCGGGCGGGTGTCCATGGACCTGGTGACCGTGGACGTCTCGGCCCTGCCCGAAGAAGCCGTCGCTCCCGGCACGCTGGTGGAGGTCATCGGCCCCCACCGCCCCGTCGACACCGTCGCGGACGAGGCCGGCACCATCGGCTATGAGATCCTGACGTCGCTCGGCCCGCGCTATCACCGGGTCTACACGGGCGGCGCGCCGGGAGGGTCCGCATGGGGTTCCTAGCCGCCATCGGGCGGGCGTTCCTGGTCTTCCTCGGGGCGACGGGCAACGTCGCCATGTTCACGGGGATCGCCGTCTCCCACTGCCTGCGGCCGCCGATCTATCTGCGCCAGGTCCTGCGGCAGATGATCGACATCGGCTACTACTCGCTGCCGGTGGTCGGGCTGACCGCGCTGTTCACCGGCATGGTGCTGGCGCTCCAGAGCTATTCGGGCTTTGCCCGGTTCCAGGCGGAGGGTGCCATTGCCACCGTGGTGGTGCTGTCGGTCACGCGCGAGCTGGGGCCGGTGCTGGCCGGCCTGATGGTCGCCGGCCGCATCGGCGCCGCCATGGCCGCCGAGATCGGCACCATGCGGGTGACCGAGCAGATCGACGCCCTCTCCACCCTGTCGACCAACCCGTACAAGTACCTGGTGGTGCCGCGCCTGATCGCCGGGCTGACCATGCTGCCGCTGCTGGTGCTGGTCGCCGACATCATCGGCGTGTTCGGCGGGTTCCTGGTCAGCGTCTACCGGCTGGGCTTCAATCCCGCCTCCTACATCTCCCGCACGTGGGAGTTCCTGGAGCCGGTGGACGTCATCTCCGGTCTGGTCAAGGCCGGGGTCTTCGGATTCATGATCGCGCTGATGGGCTGCTATTTCGGCTACCGGTCGCGCGGCGGTGCCCAGGGTGTCGGGCAGGCGACGACCAACGCGGTGGTCGCGGCCTCGATCCTCATCCTGGTGTTCAACTATCTCATCACCGGCATCTTCTTCTCGGACAAATGACCGAAACGCCCAAGATCGCGCTGGCCGGCGTGCACAAGAGCTTCGGCCCGAAGACGGTGCTGAACGGCATCGACCTGGAGGTCGCCAGGGGCGAGTCGCTGGTGATCATCGGCGGCTCCGGCACCGGCAAGTCGGTGATGCTGAAGTGCATCCTCGGCCTGCTGCATCCGGACTCCGGCTCCATCAGGGTCGACGGGCGCGAGACCACGCGCCTCAACTCCCGTGACAGAGAGCGTCTGCTGCACAAGTTCGGCATGCTGTTCCAGGGTGCCGCCCTGTTCGACAGCCTGCCGGTGTGGGAGAACGTGGCGTTCGGCCTGATCCAGGGCGAGCACATGCCCCGTCCCAGGGCGCGCGACATCGCCGTGGCCAAGCTGGGCGCCGTCGGCCTGGGGCCGGAGGTGGCGAACCTGTCGCCGGCGGAACTGTCGGGCGGCATGCAGAAGCGCGTGGCCCTGGCCCGTGCCATCGCCGACGAGCCGGAGATCATTTTCTTCGACGAGCCGACGACCGGGCTCGACCCGATCATGGCCGACGTCATCAACGAGCTGATCGTGCAGTGCGTGAAGGACCTCGGCGCCACCGCCGTCACCATCACCCACGACATGGCGTCGGCGCGCAAGATCGCCGACCGCATCGCCATGATCTATCAGGGCCGTATCATCTGGACCGGCCATGCCAGCGACATCGACGATTCCGGCAACCCCTATGTGGACCAGTTCGTCCATGGCCGCGCCGACGGACCGATCCGCATGCAGATCCGCGCGCTGTGATCGGCGGGACCGGCCCGGCCCGCAGGGCCGGGCCTGTGCCGGCCGTCAGTTGAACAGGTAGCCGAGCCGCGCGCCGGCGATGTTCATGCCGCCGTTGCCCTCGTTTCCGATGTTGGCGTTGGACATGTGGGCGTAATAGACGCCGACGGTAAAGCGGTTGTCGAAGGCGTAGCCGATCTCGATCGCCTCGCGGAACAGCCAGGATGTCCCCAGCGCCTCCTCATGGGTGTTGGTATACACCGCGCCGTAGGGTTCCCGGCTGCCGCAGCCGGCGGACATCTCGGCCGCCGTGCAGGGCCGGGACTCGCGCTTCAGGTTGCCGTCGTGCAGCGCGAGGCCGAAGCTGGGGGTGATGTAGAACCCGCTCTCGAACGGATAGGTCCAGGCCAGGCCGGCGTAGACGTAGTTCGTGTGCCCTTCGGTGTTCAGCGAGCCGCCGATCATGCCGCGCGGGTTGGCCAGCACATGCAACAGCTTGGTCTCGAACTCCCAGATCGGAATGGGGGCCGTCAGCACCTCCAGCGTCAGGTCGAGGGTTTCGCTGCCATCATGGTCGTGCTCGATGTCGTGCGCGGAGGCACCGAGCCGCAGTTCCCACCCCGGGAGACCATGAGCCCGGGCGCTGTCCGCTTTCGCTGCGGCGACCGGGAATGCGGCCGCTGCCACGGCCAGCCCGGCTATCGCCATGCCCTTTGCAATTCGTTCCATAATCCCTCTCACCGCTTGGGTCACCCGGAAAGGTTGGCCCCGATCGTACGGTGCCCGAACCGTAGCACGGCCCGCGCGTCCCGTCTCCGTCCGGTCGTGGACACACCGGTCCGCCGCCGCACCTCTTCACCGGAGCGCGGCGCAGCGGCAACAGCGTTCCCGATCCGCCACACTCACGTGCAACCTCCGACAGCATCCCTGGCCAAAGCGATACGAACACTTGGCGCTCCGCACGGTCCGGCTTATACCGAAAGGGGCGGTATGTGTACGGACGTATGATGGCGTCCAGCCGCGCCAGGAGAGCCGGAGTGCCCGACACCGTGACCGACTCGCAGGACTCTCCCGTCGACTCCGGATGTCGATCGTCCGATGGCGGCCGTCCCGCCGGGGTCCTGAGCGCCGTCTTCGTCCTGGTTCTGCTCGCCTCCGGCGGGGGATGGTACGTGGTGTCCTCCGTCGGCCGGGACGCGGCGCCCCGCACGGTGGTCGCCGCCGTGGAAGGGGTAGCGCCACAGCCGGAGCCGATGCCGCCGCTGCGCGTCGAACCGATCGCACACACACCGGCGGTCACTGCACCGATTCCCGCCGTCAAGCCCGACCGCGAGCCGGAGCCGCCACAGACGGGCTCGCCACCGGAATCGGAACCGCAGCCGGAGCCCGTTCCGGAGCCCCCATCCCCGCCGCTCACGCACGACCGCGAACCGGAGCCGGAACCGAAAGGGGAAGCGGAAGCAGCGCCGCTCTTCCCGGCTGAACCGGTCGAACCGGTCGAACCGGAGCCGGTCGCCCCTGCGGTGGCTGCCGTCGAGCCCGACACCGCCCCCCCTCTCCCGGAGACCGCTCACCCGGAGACCGCTCCCCCGGAGGCTGCTCCCCCGGATGCCGAAGCGCATCCCGCCGAGCCCAACCCGGAGCCCGGCCTGCCGGAACCGCCACCGGCCAAACCGCCGGTACCGCCCCCCCTGCCGCCCCTGGCGGCGGAGGTGGAGCGGGTGCTGGCCGGTCTGGGCGACGTCCGTTGCGCGGCGCTCAGCGTCGAGGCGGCGGACGGCGCCCTCGCCGTGTCCGGGACGGTGACCAGCGACGCCGACCACGCCCTGATCGTCAGTCTGGTGGAAAAGGGACGCCGGGAGGTGCCGCGCCGCGTCGACGTGGCGGTGGCCGCCCGCACCCTGTGCGATCCGCTGCTGGCCATCGAGGGAGCACGCGCCGCCAACGCCGGACGGGCGGTCCCTCTCGCCGTCACCGCGCCAACCCCGAACGCACGATTCCCGGAGGGCGACGAGCTGCTGCTCGACGTCCGCGTTCCCGACATGGACGGGCACCTGTCCGTCACCTACTTCACCATCGACGGCACCGTGGTCCACCTGTTGCCGAACCCGTTGCGGCCGGAAGTTCCGGTTGCCGCCGGCGAGACCCTGCGCGTCGGCGGGCGCCGGGAAGGACAGCGGTTCTGGACCGTCGGCCCGCCGTTCGGGCGGGAACTTGTGGTGGCCATCGTCAACCCGGCGCCGTTGTTCGGCACCGAACGGCCGGAGGTGGAGCCGGCGCCCCGCTTCCTCGCCGATCTGCGGACGGCGCTGGCCGATCACCCCGACGCGGTCGCCTCGGCCCTGTTCATCACCACGGTGCCACGGTAACCGGCCGCATCAGGCGGTGGTGGCGGCGGTGACCCGCGACAGCACGACCGTGACGTTGTCGTGTCCGCCCGCGTCGTTGGCCAGGTCGACCAGGCGGCTGCACGCCGCCGCCGGATCCGTGCCGCCGGCGGCGCTCAGCACGTCGGCGATCACGGAATCGGGCACCATGCCGGTCAGACCATCCGTGCACAGCAGCAACACGTCGCCCATGCGCAGGTCGAGCACGGCAACGTCCGCCTCGGTGTCCGGCGCGGTGCCGAGCGCGCGGATGATGATGTTGCGCTGGGGGGCGGGCCCCCGGGCGCCGCTGTCGAGCCAGACCTGATAGAGGCTGTGGTCGCGGGTCACCTGGCGAAGGTCGCTGCCGCGCAGGCGGTAGAGCCGGCTGTCACCGGCATGGAATACCACCGCCTTGTCCAGCCCGGCCATGTGCCACAGTCCGACCAGCGTGGTTCCCATGCCACGGCCGACGGGAAATCCGCGGTCCCGGTTCAGCGCCAGCAGCCGGCGGTTGGCCAGGTCGACGGCAGAGCGGATGATGGCCACCGCGTCGTCGACCGCGGACAGGGGCCGCGCCTGAGCGGCGAACTCCTCGACGAACTCGGTGATGGCGTCCACGGTGGTGCGGCTGGCCACGTCGCCGCCGGCATGGCCGCCCATCCCGTCGCAGACCAGAGCCAACCCGATCTCCGGCCGGAGGCCGAAACAGTCCTCATTGCGCGACCGTGTGCGTCCAACGTCGGTCCGGCCGGCCGAAACCAGGTGAAGGGAGGGGGGATGTGGCATCGGCACGGGCTTCCCTGGCGCGCGGGCGCATGGCGTCGGATGGGCGGAGACGGCGGAACCGCGGGGTGATGCGCAACCGGCCCGCGCGCCGATCATGGCCCAAGCACCCGCGGCGTGACAACGCCGTTGCGTCGGCGCACTGCCCTATGGGAACGGCGGCACGGTGCCGCGGGCGCACCAGCGCCGCCACAGGGCCCGGTAGGCACGTTCCAGTTGGTACGCCTTGCGGCGGCCGTCGACGATGGAGGACGCGAGAATGCGCCGGCGCAGGTCGGCGCGCACTGCGGCCAGCCCGTGCGGCTGCGCCGCGGCCCGGCGGGCGATTGCGATGGCGTCCGCCTCCGACCCGGCGACGAACCGGCCGAGGTCAAGCTGCTCCAGCAGCGACCGCGACCAGCGGCTGACCATGGTGTCTCCCGGCAGGGTCAGCACCGGGACGCCCATCCACAGGGCCTCGAACGTGGTGGTGGAGCCGCAGAAGGGGAACGGGTCGAGCGCCAGATCGACACCGCGATAGAGGGCGAGATGGTCGGCGCGCTCCGCCGCCGCACCCGGGAACAGGACGCGGCCCTCCGCCACCCCGTGGCGCGCGGCGATGTCCAGCACCCGGCGGCGCAGGCCGCCGTCGGCGTAGACCGCCTTGTACTTCAGGACCAGCCGCGATCCCGGCACCGCCGCAATCACCCGCGCCCACAGGTCGAACACCCCGTCACCGGTCTTGGCCGGGTTGTTGAAGCTGGCGAACGTCATCCGGCCGAGCGTCAGGGCCGGCAGCGGCCCCGGTTCCGGCTGATCGGGCAGCGGCGCGTGGGTGTAGTAGCGCGGCAGGCGGAACACCCTCTCGACGAAGCGTTCCGGCGACCCACGGGGTGCCAGCACCGGATCGGCCAGCAGCGCATCGGTGGCCGCCAGACCGCTGGTCGCCACGTCGTGGAAGGACACCTGGACCGGTGCCGCCCGGTGGGCAGCCACCAACGGGCGGTTGCGGTCGAATCGACCGGCCAGGGTGACCAGCACGTCCACCCCGTCCGCCCGCATCCGCCCGGCGATTGCCGCGTCGTCGAGACCGCCCGCGTCGCACCAGCCGTCGGCCAGGCGCCGGAAGCGGTCGGTCACCGCGTCGGGACAGGCGACGTCGGCGTAGCACAGCACCTCCACCGCCTCCCGGTCGTGGGCGGCCAGCACCGGCTCCAGATTGCGCGCCACCGGATGGTCGCGGAAATCGCCGGACAGGTAGGCGACGCGCAGACGTCGCGCCGGGTCCGGAGGGTTGGCGTGGCGAAACTCCGCGGCGGCGGCCGGAACGGAGCGCGCCGCCAGCTCCCGGTGGCCCTCGAACCGCTCCGCCGGCGTCAGGGCCGGGTCGTAGACCAGGGCCACCTGCGCGCTGCGGTAGGCGACGGGATCCGCGGGCGCCACCCGGGCGGCGCGCAGGGCCGCGACCGTCGCCACCCCGGGGCGACCCAGCGCCCGTTCGGCGCTGGCCAGGACGCACCAGCCCTCCACCCGCGCCGGGGCATCGGCAAGGACACGGCGCAGCAAGCCGACCGCCCGCCCCGGCCGGCCGTGCTCATGCCAGGCCAGTGCCAGGGCGAAGGCGACGTCGGCGGTATCCGGGCTCAGCGCCAGGGTGCGACACAGCGCCGGCAGCCGCCCGGGCGACCCCGTCAACGCCTCCGCCAGGGCGTGCCAGGCGGCGGCCCGGCCCGGCTCCAGGGCGAGAAGACGATGGAGCGGAGCCACCGCCTCGGCCCGCCGCCCGGCTTCCAGCAGACCGGCGGCGCGGTCCGACAGGGCCGCCGCCGTCTCCTCGCCGCGGCCGGCGCACCGGGCGCGCCACAGGGAGCGGTAGGCCGCCTCGACGCTGCGGGCGAAGGCGGCGCCGTCGGACAGGGGGGTGGCCTTCATCCGCGCCCGCAGCGTCTGCCGCAGCTCCGCCAACCGCTCGGGCGACCGCGCCAGCCGGACGGCGGCCGCCACGTACCCGTCCCGGTCGGTAGCGGCCGCGTCGTCCAGGCCGACCATGCCCAGCAGGCTGGCACCGTAGCGGTCGAGCACCCGGCGCCCGGCCAGGGTGACCACAGGGACCCCCATCCACAGGGCCTGCGCCGTGGTGGTCACCCCGCAGTAGGGAAAGGTGTCGAGCATCACGTCCACGTCACGGAACGCGGCGTAATGGTCGTACAGCGACGCCGTCGGCCCCCGCACCTCAATCCGATCGGCGGCGATGCCGTGGCGCCCGGTCAGCACGGCGCGCAGCCGCGCTTCGGCCTCCGGCGCCGCATCCATGGCCTTGACCACCAGACGGGACCCCGGGACGGCTGTCAGTACACGCGCCCACGCCTCCTGCACCGCCTCCCCCACCTTGGCGAACTGGTTGAAGCTGGCGAAGGTGATGTGGCCGCGCCGCAGCACCGGTGGCGGCGCCGGATCGGGCGTGGCCATCAGCGGGTCGAAATGGTAGGCGATCGGCAGGCGGACCAGCGTCTCCGCGAACGCCGCCTCTCCGCCCGGTGGCACCAGGGCGGCGTCGACGAGCAGCGCATCAACCGCCGCCATGCCGGTGGTAGACATCACCGGGAAATGCACCTGCACCGGTGCCGGACGGTGCGCAAGCGCCAGCAGGCGCAAACGCGGCGACGGGAAGCCGGTGCCGTCCACCAGCACGTCGATGCCATCGGCGGCAATGCGCGCCGCCAGCGCCGCGTTGTCGAGATCGGCCACCGGCACGAAGCGGGCGGCAGCCCGGCGGTAACGGTCCATGATCGGGTTGTCGAGGTTGCGGCTCGCGGCATACACCACCGCTTCCACCGCGGGCCCGTGGTTTTCCACCAGCGGCAGGGCGGTGAAGTCGTGGGTCAGCAAGCCCTCGCAGAGATAGCCGACGCGCAGCCGACGCTCCGGATCGGGGTCGCGCACCGGAACGGGCGGTTCCGGCCGGTCCGCGTACCGCACGGCCCAGGCACGGGCGGCGGCCAGCAGATCCGCCGGCGGCGCGTCGGTCAGGTTGAGGGCGAGGATGGCCCCCGCGGCGACGGCCGCATCGGGCACCAGCCGCGCCGCGCGCAGCCGCGCCACCACGGCGCGCCAGGGCTGCGCCGCCTTTTCCCGCACGACCGCGAGCAAACGCAGCGCGCCGGCGTCGTCCGGGCGCAGCAGCAGCGCCGTCTCCAGGCACGCGGCGGCGGCGGCGGGGCGGCGCAGCCCGGCCAGCAGTTCCCCCCGCGCCGTCCACGCCACCGGATCGAGAGGCTCCAGCGCCAGCACTGCGGCCACGGCGGCCTCTGCCTCCGCCGGACGGTCGAGCCGGCGCAGCAGATCGGCGAGGACGCGCCGGGTCGCCGCGTCGCCCGCGTCCAGCCGGGCCGCCCGCCGCAGGGGCTCGACCGCATCCGCGCTCCCGCCCTCGGCCAGGGCATGGCCCATGTTGTGGTGGGCCGCCGTGTGGTCCGGCTGCAGGGACAGCGCCCGCCGGTAGGCGGCGACGCTCCCGTCCGTACGCCCGGCGGCCCGGAGCGCCATGGCCTCGTACGCGTGGGTCCGGCCATCGAGCGGGTCGAGGCGTACGGCCCGCCGCAGAGCCGGCACGGCGTCGCCGGCCGGACCCGCGCCGAGCCGGAGCCGGCCGAGAGCCCGCCACGCCTCCGGCTGGTCCGGCATCACCGCCAGGACGCGGGACAGCACGGCCGCGGCCGCGTCGGGCCCTTCCGTGGCCAAAAGCTCCGCCGCGGCAAGCCCATCGACGGTCCGCGCCGGGTCGAGCGCGAAGACACGCGCCAGCGCCCGCCCCGCCTCGGCCGGGCGGCCGGCGGCGCGCAGGGCGCCGGCCAGATTGACGTGATAGTCGATGGTTCCGGGGGCGCGGGCGACCGCTGCGGCGATCAGGTCCACCGCGGCGATGGCCCGCCCGGTCTGGGCGTGGAGAACGCCCAGCAGGTGCAGCGCGTCACACTGCTCCGGATCGGCCTGCAGGATGCGGCCATAGAGGATCTCCGCCTCCGCCAGCCGCCCGGCCTGGTGGTGGTCGAACGCGATGAGCAGCGCTTCCCGGATCGTCGCCATGACCGGCATCCTATCCGGCCGGCTGCGGCGGCGGAACGGAATCCGTCGGGGTTTTACCCGGTGGCGCGCTGCGCGTCCGCCGCCATCCGGGCCCGGAAGGCACGAACGATCAGGTCCGCCACCCCGTCAAGCGGCACGAAGTGATCGGTGTTGATGACCAGGTCGTACTGCAGCGGGTCGTTGTTCGACACCTTGAACAGCTCCGTGTGGAAAGCGGCGCGCTGGTGGTTGATGGTCCGCACCTCCTCCAGGCGGGCCGGGATGGCGCCGGAGTCGCCGCCGGCCAGCCGGCGGGCGCACGCCTCCTCCGAACCGACGATGCGCACCCGCAGGCAGGGAACACCGTATAGCAACAGGTGGGCGCCCCGCCCGACGATGACGCCGCCGTGGCGGGCGATGCCCTTGACCACGCGGGTCAGGGTCTGCTCGTACTCCGGCAGCGGATCGCTGAGCCCCAGCAGGCTGGCGAACAGGAACGCCCCGCCGCGCGCCGGCACCTTTTCGTCCAGGGTGCGCATCAGCGCCTTGTCGGAGCGCGCCTCCGCCACCACCCCGTCGATCAGTTCACGGTCGTAGCAGGGCACCCCCAGCGCCTCGGCGACCCGGCGGGCCACCTCCTCGCCGCCCGCCCCGTGGTCGCGGGCAATGGTCACGACGGGCGGCGGCGGCCGGTCCGGCCGGGACGACTGATAGTCGTCCGCGGCGAGGAAGGCGAGAAACGACCGCAAGGTCTCCCTTGTCATGACAGACCTCCCATTGCGTGGCAGTGGACGGCGTCACTCCGGATGCAGGTCGGCGGTGCGGCGGCGGCGGGCCGCCGCGGCCACGGCCATCAGCGCGTCCTCACCGACCTCCGCGGCGGTGAGGGCGCAGTCGGCGTCGAGCACGCGAACGTCCCGCAAGGCGAAGCCGTCCAAATCGTCCAGCGCTTCGAACGCGACCTCGGCCTGGTGGCTTCGGGCGCGATGACCGTCGAGATCGACGGTCCAGGTCAGGCGCGTGTGCATGCGGTGCTCCTCCAACGGGGGTGGAGCGGGGCGTACGCTCAGTGCGGCTTTCCGGTCAGGGCGTTTGCCGTCATCTCCGCGTACAGGTCCAGCGTGGCGCGCAGCGCGCGCATCGCCTGCGCGTGGTCGCGCTCTCCGGGCCGGTAGAACCGATAGGTGTCGATGATGTCGTCGACGGCGTGCAGGCACCGCCGCCGCCGCCGGTCCCACTGGCCCACATCGGCGTCGGCAATGGCGTCGCGCAGACGGATCAGGTGCGACAGCGCACGCTCGCTGTCACGCCCGGCATCGGTGACGAAACGTTGCACGAGAACCTTCGCATCCATGGCGTACCACCCCACATCGTTGCCCGGCCGTGGCGCCGAGTCGACGGGACGCGTCCTGTCCCGGGCGCGGGCCGGCGGCTGGCCGCGGGCCCATCGGCTAGTCCTTGAGCCGGATGCCGTTTTCGTTATCACACGGGAGAATCTACGCCCGCCCCTGCGACCCGTCAACGTCGAGGGGGTTGTATGACGGCGCTACCGGACGGTGCGCCCTGCGTCATATTGACAGAGGCCTTCCGGCGACCCCGCCCATTCCGTGCGTACGGACGGGGCGCCGGTGGCGGCGGTGATCAGAACCGCAAGGTGCGCGCCTGCACCACACCGGGAAGGTCGGCGATCGTGCCCAGCAGCGCCTCGTCGATGGACTGGTCCACCGACACCAGGGCGATGGCGTTCGCCCCCGGGGCGGTGCGCCCCAGATGGAACGAGGCGATGTTGACGCCCGCATCGCCCAGGGTGACGCCCAGGCGGCCGATGAAGCCGGGCTTGTCCTCGTTGCGCACGAACAGCATGTGCGGCGACAGCTCCGCCTCGATGGGCACCTCGTCGATGAGGACCAGCCGCGGCCGCTCACCCCCGAAGAGGGAACCGGCGACGCAGCGCCGGCGCTGCTCGCTGTCCACCACCACGCGGATCAGGGTGTGGTAATCGCCCTCGCCTTCCCGCTTCACCTCGGTGATGGCGATGTTGCGCTCGCGGGCGATCACCGGTGCGTTGACCATGTTCACGGAATCGAGCAGCGGGGTCAGCAGGCCCTTCAGCACCAGACCGGTCAGCGGGCGGGTGTTCAGTTCCGCCACATGGCCTTCGTATTCGATGGTGATGCCGCGCAGGCCGGACTGGGTGATCTGCCCGGCAAAGCTGCCGAGCTGCTCCGCCAGCGCCATGTAGGGGCGCAGCTTCGGGGCATCCTCGGCCGAGACCGACGCCATGTTGAGGGCGTTCACCACCGCCCCGGTCAGCAGGAAGTCCGACATCTGCTCGGCCACCTGGAGCGCCACCTTCTCCTGCGCCTCGGTGGTGGAGGCGCCGAGGTGCGGCGTGCAGATGACGTTGTCCATGCCGAACAGGATGTTCTGCTTGGCCGGTTCCACCGCGAAGACATCCAGCGCCGCGCCGGCCACATGGCCGGACTCCAGCGCCGCCTTCAGCGCCTCCTCGACGATCAGTCCGCCGCGGGCGCAGTTGATGATGCGCACACCGGGCTTGCAGCGGGCCAGCCGCTCGGCGTCCAGCAGGTTCTTCGTCTGCTCGGTCATCGGCGTGTGCAGCGTGATGAAGTCGGCCCGCGCCAGAAGCTCGTCCAGCTCCACCTTCTCCACACCCAGGTCGGCGGCCCGTTCGGCCGACAGGAAGGGGTCGAAGGCGACCACCTTCATGCGCAGCCCCAGCGCCCGCTCCGCGACGATGGAGCCGATGTTGCCGCAGCCCACCACGCCCAGCGTCTTGCCCGTCAGCTCCACGCCCATGAAGCGGTTCTTCTCCCACTTGCCGGCGTGGGTGGAGGCGTTGGCCTGCGGGATCTCGCGGGCCAGGGCGAACATCAGAGCGACCGCGTGCTCCGCCGTGGTGATGGAGTTGCCGAAGGGCGTGTTCATCACGACCACGCCCATCTGGGTGGCGGCCGGTACATCGACGTTGTCGACGCCGATGCCGGCGCGCCCGACGACCTTCAGGTTGCGCGCGGCGGCCAGCACGTCGCGCGTGACCTTGGTGGCCGAGCGCACGGCCAGCCCGTCATAGTCGCCGATGACGGCCTTCAGTTCGTCCGCGGACAGGCCGACGCGCACGTCGGCCTCGATCCCGCGTTCGCGGAAGATCTCGACGGCGCGCGGGCTCAGGGAGTCGGAAATCAGGACCTTCGGCATGCATTCCCCCGGGGGTTTCTGGTTCGTCGGGTGCCGCGGCCCCGCCGCCCACGGTCGGGGCGGCGGGGCCGAAAGGGACGGGTCAGGGTCAGGCTTTGGCCAGGTCGCCCTTCACCGTCGCGAAGGCCCAATCGAGCCACGGCAGCAGCGCCGCGATGTCCGACTCCTCCACGGTGGCGCCGCCCCACACCCGCAGGCCCGGCGGGGCGTCGCGGTAGCCGGCGATGTCGTAGGCCACCCCTTCCTTCTCCAGCAGGGCGGCCAGCTTCTTCACGGCGTCGGCCTGGCCGGCGGCGTCCAGGCCGGTGATCGCCGGGTCGACGATCGTCAGGCAGATGGAGGTGCAGGAGCGCGCCGCCGCATCCCCGGCCAGGAAGCCGGCCCAGGCGGACTCCTTCTGCCATGCCTCGATGCGCTTCAGGTTCGCCTCGGACCGGCGGATCAGTTCGGGCAGGCCGCCGATGGACTTCGCCCAGTTCAGCGCGTCGATCTGGTCCTCGACGCACAGCATGGACGGGGTGTTGATGGTCTCCGCCTTGAAGATGCCCTCGATCAGCTTGCCGCCCTTGGTCAGGCGGAAGATCTTGGGCAGCGGGCGGCCGTGCTGGAACGTCTCCAGCCGCTCCACCGCGCGCGGGCTCAGCACCAGCATGCCGTGCGCAGCCTCACCGCCCAGGACCTTCTGCCAGGACCAGGTGACCACGTCGAGCTTGCGCCACGGCAGGTCCATGGCGAAGACGGCCGACGTGGCGTCGCAGATCGCCAGCCCCTCGCGGTCGTCGGCGATCCAGTCGCCGTCGGGCACGCGCACGCCCGAGGTGGTGCCATTCCAGGCGAAGACGACGTCGCGCGTGCGGTCCACCTGCGCCAGGTCCGGCAGCGCGCCGTAGGGAGCCTCCAGCACGCGGACGTCGGGCAGCTTGAGCTGCTTGGTGATGTCGGTCGCCCACTCCTTCGAAAAGCTCTCCCACACCAGCACGTCGACGCCGCGGGCCCCCAGCAGCGACCACAGGGCCATTTCCACGGCGCCTGTGTCCGAGGCGGGGACGATGCCGATGCGGTAGTCGTCGGGGATGCCCAGCACCTCCCGGCTCAGGTCGATGACCTGCTGCAGCTTGCCCTTGCCCAGCTTGGAGCGGTGCGAGCGGCCGAGGCACGCGTCGCTCAGCGCATCCAGCGTCCAGCCCGGCCGCTTGGCGCAGGGGCCGGAGGAGAAGTTCGGGTTCGTCGGCCGGGTGGTCGGCTTCATGAGTCGCTCTTCCTCGAATAGACGGTGCGACCGGTTGGGCGGTCGCGGCCCGCCGCGACGATAGGCCGGGCGAAACAGGCGGTCAATGCGGCCCCGGCGCGCCGATGTTTTGTTGCGCTGCGGTGCGACGATTGGTGCCAGACGACACAAATCACGCGCAATCAGTGTTGTTTCTCATATTTTACAAGTATCGCGTTGACATTGCCCGGCCAATGCCCATAATGCATTGCTCATATTCCAGGAAAAGAACGGGGCTAGAGACATCATGGACGTCCGCGACGGTTTCGTCGGCACCATCGGCAACACGCCGCTCATCCGGCTTGACGGCCCGTCGCGGGCGACGGGCTGCGAGATCCTGGGCAAGGCGGAGTTCCTCAACCCCGGCGGTTCGGTGAAGGACCGCGCTGCCCTGGCCATCATCCGCGACGCCGAGGCACGCGGCGTCCTGAAGCCGGGCGGCACCATCGTCGAGGGCACGGCCGGCAACACCGGCATCGGGCTGGCGCTGGTCGGCAACGCACTGGGCTACCGCACCGTCATCGTCATGCCGGAGACGCAGAGCCAGGAAAAGAAGGACATGCTCCGGCTCATCGGCGCCGACCTGCGCCTGGTGCCGGCGGTCCCCTACAAGGACCCGAACAACTACGTGCGCTATTCCGGCCGGTTGGCGGAAGAACTGGCGGCGACCGAGCCCAACGGGGCGGTGTGGGCCAACCAGTTCGACAACGTCGCCAACCGGGAGGGCCACCGGTTGACCACCGGCCCGGAAATCTGGGAACAGACCGGCGGGCGCGTCGACGCCTTCACCTGCGCCGTCGGCTCCGGCGGCACGCTGGCCGGCGTCGGCCTGGCGCTGAAGGAGCGCAACCCGGATGTGCGAATCGTCCTGGCCGATCCCATGGGGGCGGCCCTGTACAGCTATTACAAGACGGGAGAGCTGAAGTCCGAAGGCTCCTCCATCACCGAGGGAATCGGTCAGGGCCGGATCACCGCCAACCTGGAAGGCGCTCCCGTCGATGACGCCATCCGGGTGCCCGACGAGGAGGCTCTTCCGGTGATCTTCGACCTGATCAAGTCCGAGGGGCTGGTGCTGGGCGGGTCCTCGGGAATCAACATCGCCGCGGCGATCCGCGTCGCCCGCGACCTCGGCCCCGGCCACACGGTGGTGACCATCCTGTGCGACGGGGGGCAGCGTTACCAATCGAAGCTCTTCAATCCCGCGTTCCTGCGTGAGAAGAATCTGCCGGTACCCGACTGGCTCGATTCCTGACAGCAAGAACGAGGCTTCATGGACCCGATCTTCCGAGAGGACGCCTACGCGCGCTCCTGCACCGCCGTGGTCACCGGCGTCGACGAGCGGGGCATCCGCCTGGACCGCACCGTGTTCTATCCCACCGGGGGCGGGCAGCCCGGCGACACCGGCGTGCTGCGCCACCCCGGCGGGACGGTGCGCATCGTCGACGCGGTGAAGGGCGACGGCCCCGACGACGTCATCCACGTGCCGGAGTCGGGCGCTCCCCTGCCCGCACCGGGCGCGGAGGTGACGGCCGAGATCGACTGGGAGCGCCGCCACCGCCACATGCGCATGCACACCGCCCTCCACCTGCTGTGCGCGGCGGTGCCGGGATCGGTCACCGGCGGCCAGATCGCGGCGGACAAGAGCCGGCTGGACTTCAACGTCCCCGCGGCCAGCCTGGACAAGGATGCGATTACCGCCGAACTCAACCGGCTGATCGCCGCCGACACCCCCGTCGGCACCCGGTGGATCACGGACGAGGAGATGGCGGCCCAGCCGGACCTGGTGCGCACCATGTCGGTGAAGCCGCCGACCGGCAGCGGCCGCGTGCGCCTGCTCGACATCGGGGGCGTCGATCTGCAACCCTGCGGCGGAACCCACGTCGCCCGCACCGGCGAGATCGGCGCGGTCGAGGTGGTGAAGATCGAGAACAAGGGCAAGCAGAACCGGCGCGTCGTCATCGCGCTGAAGGACTGATCGCCCGCCCCGCTGCCGGAGAACCCGACCATGACCACCCCCACCCTGCCCGGTGCGCTCGTCAGCCCCGCCTGGCTGGCCGAGCATCTGCACCACCCCCGCGTCCGGATCGTCGACGCCACCTGGGCCATGCCCGGGACCGCCGCCACCCATCCGCGCGACGACTTCACCGAGGAGCACATCCCCGGTGCCGTCTTCTTCGATATCGACGCCATCGCGCGTCCGGGCACCGACCCGCTGCCCCACATGCTGCCCACGCCCGGCGATTTCGCGGCCAAGGTCGGCGCCCTGGGCATCGGCAACGACGACGTGGTCGTCTGCTACGACACCCACGGGCTGCAGACCGCGGCGCGGGCGTGGTGGATGTTCCGCGTCTTCGGCCACGACCGGGTGGCGGTGCTGGACGGCGGCCTGCCGGCGTGGCAGGCGGCGCGCCTACCGGTGACCGGCGGTCCGGCGAAGCCGGAGCCCAAGGCGTTCGCCGCGCAGTTCCGGCCGGAACTGGTGCGCTCGCGCGAGCAGATCCTGGCCAACATCGCGGCGAAGGCGGAGACGGTGATCGACGCCCGCAACCAGCCGCGATTCGAAGGCACCGTCGACGACCCGTGGAAGGGCCGGCGCCGCGGCCACATCCCCGGCAGCCGCAACCTGCCCTTCACCGAACTGCTCGACCCCGTCACCAAAACGGTGCAGCCCCTTCCCGTGCTGAAGGCGGCGTTCGAGCGCGCCGGCGTGGAGCCCGGCAAGCCGGTGGCGGCGTCCTGCGGCAGTGGCGTCACCGCCTGCGTGCTGGTGCTGGGCCTGCACCTGCTGGGCCGGACCGACGTCCCCGTCTATGACGGGTCGTGGGCCGAATGGGGGCTGCCCGGCGATACACCGACCGAAACGGGACCGGCGCAGCCGTGACCGCCGTTCCCCCCGGCCGCCTGTCGGTCATCGTCACCTATCTGGAGATGACGGCGCCGCCGGCCCACGCTCCTCTGCCCCAACCGGACGGCGACGTCCGGCTGGTGCGGGCGAACCCGCCCACCGTGTCGTTCTACCGCTACCTGTACGACACGGTGGGCGAGCCGTGGCTGTGGCACGAGCGCCGGCGGATGTCCGACGCCGATCTCGGCCGCATCGTTCTCGATCCGCGGGTGGAGGTGCACGTCCTCTATGTGGACGGCACGCCGGCCGGCTATGCCGAGATCGACCGGCGGGGACGGCCGACGACGGACCTCGGCTATTTCGGGCTGATCCCGGACTTCATCGGCCGCCGCCTCGGCCCCTGGCTGCTCGACCGCGCCATCCGCATGGGGTGGGAGGGGGGGACGACGCGGCTGACGGTCAACACCTGCACCTTCGACCATCCCAAGGCCTTGCCGCTCTACCGCAGCATGGGCTTCCGCCCGGTCCGCCACGTCTCGCGCGTGGTCGACGACCCGCGGGTGCAGGGCTGGCTGCCGCGCGGGGCAGCCCCGCACGTGCCGATCGTGGAGTGATGGACATAGCCCTCCCTCGTCTCCGGCGAGGGAGGCGGTCACTGCTTTACGCCAGGATCTCTCCCAGTGCCGCGACCAGGGCGCGGTTTTCGTCCTCCTGGCCGACGGTGATGCGCAGACAGTCGGGCATGCCGTACTCGGCCACGGTCTTGACCAGGATGCTGCGCCGCGCCAGATGCTCGACCACCGTCGCCACCCCGAGCGAGGGGTCGGTGGGCACCCGCACCAGGATGAAGTTGCACACGCTGGGATAAACGCGCAGGCCGAGCTGCTGCAGCTCGGCGGTCAGCCAGGGCAGCCATTGGGCGTTGTGGGCCAGGGTGCGTTCCTCGTGCTCATCGTCGCTCAGCGCGGCGACGGCGGCGGCCTGGGCCGGAACGGACACGTTGAAGGCGCCGCGCACCTGGTTCAGCACGTCGATCACCCCGGTCGGCCCATACCCCCAACCGACCCGCAGCCCGGCCAGGCCGTGCAGCTTGGAGAAGGTGCGCACCATCAGGACGTTGTCGGCGCTGTCCACCAGGTCGATGCCGCAGGTGTAGTTGTTGCGCCGCACATACTCGGCATAGGCCGCGTCGATGACCAGCAGGGTGTGGGACGGCAAGCCGGCGCGCAGGCGCTGCACGGCGTCGGCGGCGATGTAGGTGCCGGTCGGGTTGTTGGGGTTGGCGAGGTAGCAGATCTTCGTGCGGTCGGTCGCCAGCTCGATCATCGCTTCCACATCGACGACCATGTCGCGTTCCTTGGCGATCACCGGCGTGGCGCCGGCGACGCGGGCCGCCTTCTGGAACCCCTGGTAGCCGTTCTCGTGGCACAGGATCTCGTCCCCCGGCCCCGCGTAGGCAAGGCAGGCAAGCTGGATCAGCTCGTCCGAGCCGGCGGCGCAGACGATGCGGTCGGGGTCCAGTTCGAAGGAGCGGGCGATGGCCCGGCGCAGGGCCACCTGAAGAGAATCGGGATAGCGGTGGATCTGCCCGGCTGCGAGGCGGTAGGCGTTGATGGCCTTCTGGCTGGGCCCCAGCGGGTTGACGGTGAGCGACAGGTCGATCCACGACCGGTCGTCACCCTCGGGATGGGCCGGCCGGTAGGGTTTGATCTGGCTCACGCCGGACCGCGGCGACAGCAGCTCCATGGACGAACTCCGAGGTGTGACCCAAGCCCCCGCGGGGGATTGAACGGCGCGCCATTCAACCCCAATCCGCGGGCCTTCGCCAGCGTTCCGTGGCCGGACCGCTCATTCCGGCGGCATCAATGGCTGAGGATCTGGCTGAGGAACAGCCGGGTGCGGTCCGACTTCGGGTTGGTGAAGAAGAGGTCGGGGGTGTTCTGCTCGACGATCTCACCGCGGTCCATAAAGATGACGCGGTCGGCGACGCTCTTGGCGAATCCCATCTCGTGGGTGACGCAGAGCATCGTCATGCCCGACGACGCCAGCCCGACCATGACGTCCAGCACCTCTTTGACCATCTCCGGGTCGAGGGCCGAGGTCGGCTCGTCGAACAGCATGATCTTGGGCTTCATGCACAGGGAGCGGGCGATGGCCACCCGCTGCTGCTGCCCGCCGGAGAGCTGGCCCGGATACTTGTGCGCCTGGTCGGCGATCTGCACCCGTTCCAGGTACTGCATCGCCTCGCTCTCCGCCTCCTTCTTCGGACGGCGGCGCACCCAGATGGGAGCCAGGGTGCAGTTTTCCAGCACCGTCAGGTGCGGGAACAGGTTGAAGTGCTGGAACACCATCCCGACTTCGCGGCGCACCAGCTCGATGTTTTTCAGGTTGCCGGTCAGTTCGATGCCGTCGATGACGATGCGGCCCTTCTGGTGCTCCTCCAGCCGGTTCAGACAGCGGATCAGCGTCGACTTGCCCGAACCGGAGGGGCCGCAGATGACGATCCGCTCGCCGCGGCGGACGCTGAGATTGATGTCCCGCAGCACGTGGAATTCGCCGTACCATTTGTGCACGCCGGCACAATGGATGATCTCGGCGTCTTCGGCGTACGCGTGCCCATTGGTTTCAGTCACGGCCATGGCAGCAAAACCCTCCTAACGCCGGCGCATGCGGTTCAGGTCCTTTTCCAGCCACTGGCTGTACTTGGACATGAAATAGCAGAAGGCCCAGTAGATGAGCCCGATGAACAGATAAGCCTCGCGGTAATAGCCGCGCCAGGCCGGATCGGTCAGCGCCGCCTTGGCCGTGCCCAGCAGGTCGTAGAGGCCGATGATGATGACCAGCGAGGTGTCCTTGAAGAAGCTGATGAAGGTGTTCACCAGCGGCGGGATGGAGATGGCGAGTGCCTGCGGCAGGATGATCTTGCCCATCTTCTGCCAATAGCTGAGCCCCAGACCGTCGGCGGCCTCGTACTGGCCCTTGGGGATCGCCTGCAAACCGCCGCGAATGGCCTCCGCCATGTAAGCGGCGGCGAACATGATGAAGGCGATCTGAGCCCGCAGCAGCTTGTCGATGGTGACGCCCGTGGGCAGGAACAGCGGGAACATCACCGACGCCATGAACAGCAGGCTGATCAGCGGCACGCCGCGGATCAGCTCGATGTAGGCCACACAGATGGCCTTCACCGCCGGCATGTCCGACCGGCGCCCCAGCGCCAGCAGGATCGAGATGGGAAAGGCCACCGACAGGCCGATCACCGACAGGATCAGCGTCAGCGGCAGACCGCCCCACAGGGTGTTCTCCACGTAGGTGAGGCCGAACACGCCCCCCCACATCAGAACCCCTGCCGCCACCAGCCCGGCCAGCCACACCAGGCCGAACCACGGCTTCCAGAAGCGGCGGTCACAGCTCGCCCCCAGCAGCAGGATGAACAGGGCCACGGTCGCCAGCGGCCGCCATTGCTCGTCATAGGGATAGGTGCCGAACAGGATGAAGCGCAGCTTCTCCCGCACGAAGCCCCAGCACGCACCCGTGGCCTCGCGGCACATCTCGGACGTGGCGCCGAAGCCCGCCGCGTCGATGACCGCCCACTCGATCAGGGGCGGCACCGTCCGGATGATCGCCCAGGCGATCAGGATGGTGAGGATGGCGTTGTACCAGGTGTTGAACAGATTGGCGCGCAGCCAGGCCAGCGGCCCGACGACGGTGCTCGGCGGCCGTTCCCCGGCCGCGAGGGGGGTGGTGTCCGCGTTCCCGCTCATGGCCTAACGCTCCACCAGCGCGATGCGCTTGTTGTACCAGTTCATGAAGACCGAGATGGCGAGGCTTATGGTCAGGTACGTGCCCATGATCAGGGCCACGCCTTCGATCGCCTGGCCGGTCTGGTTGATCATGGTGTTGGCGATCGACACCAGGTCCGGATAGCCGATGGCCAGCGCCAGCGAGCTGTTCTTGGTCAGGTTCAGGTATTGGCTGGTCAGCGGCGGGACGATGACCCGCAGGGCCTGCGGGAGCACCACCAGACGCAGTGTCTGACCGCCCGGCAGGCCGAGCGAGCGCGCCGCCTCCGTCTGGCCCCAGTTCACCGCCAGGATGCCGCTGCGCACCACCTCGGCGATGAAGCCGGCCGTATAGATCACCAGGCCGGTGAGGATCGCGAAGAACTCCGGCGAGATGGTCATGCCGCCGCGGAAGTTAAATCCGGCAAGCTGGGGCACGTCCATGTCGGTCGGCGCGCCGCCCCCCAGGTAGACCAGCAGGGGCAGGCCGAGAACCAGGCCCAGCGTGGCCAGAACCGTGGGAAAGGGCTGGCCGGTCCGCGCCTGGCGCGCCGCCGCCCAGCGCCGCATGACGAACGCCGCAACGATGCCGACGAGCAGCGCGATGCCCATCGCCCCCCACACGGGATCGGCGGCGGGAACCGGAAACCACAGGCCGCGCTGGCTGAGATAGATGCCGGGCAGCGGGTTCAGCGCCTGGCGCACCGGTGGCATGCTTTCGGTGACCACCGCGTACCAGAAGAAGAGCTGCAGCAGCGGCGGGACGTTGCGCACGATCTCGACATAGGCCGAGGCCAGCTTGGCCACCAGCCAGTTGCTGGACAGCCGGGCGATGCCGACGACGGTGCCGATGATGGTGGCCAGGACGACGCCGATCACCGCCACCTTCAGCGTGTTCAGCACGCCGACGAGAAACGCGTACCCATAGGAATCCCGCGGGTGGTAATCGATCAGGCTTTCACCGATACCGAACGACGCCTCGCGCGACAGGAAGTCGAAGCCGGTGGCGATGGACCGCCGGGCCAGATTGTCGAGGGTGTTGGAAATGAGAAACCATCCGACCAGCACGACGCCGCCCACCACGAGAACCTGGTAGACGAGCGAGCGCACCCCCGGATCATTGAGCGACAACGAGAATCCGCCGCGCGCAGGCGCGCGGACGTCCCCGGTTTCACTGGACACGTGACCGGTCTCCTTATGCCCGCCAGGACGACGGGCCGCCCGCGCGCGGCGGACGGCCCTTGGTCTTCAGCTCCGGAGGCTTACCGGAACGGCATGGAGTACATCAGGCCACCGTTGGACCACAGCGCGTTCAGGCCGCGCTCCAGCTTCAGGGGTGTGTTGACGCCGACGTTGCGCTCGTAGATCTCGCCGTAGTTGCCGATCGTCTTGATGACGTTGTAGGCCCACTTCTCGTCGAGCCCGAGCGCGGCGCCCATGCCGGCCGACACGCCGAGCAGGCGCAGAACGTCGGGGTCCTTGCTGGCCAGGAACTCATCGACGTTCTTGGAGGTGATGCCCTTCTCCTCCGCCTGGACGGTGGCGTAGACCGTCCACTTCACGATATCGAACCACTGGTCGTCGCCGTGGCGCACCGCGGGGGCCAGCGGCTCCTTGGAGATGACCTCGGGAAGGATCACGTGGTCATCGGGATTGGGGGCGACCGCGGCGCGCGTGCCGGCCAGGCCCGACGCGTCGGTGGTATAGACGTCGCACCGCCCGGCGAAATAGGCGGCGTTCACCTCGTCCACCGATTCGATCACGACGGGGTTATATTGCAGGTTGTTGGCGCGGAAATAGTCGGCCAGGTTCAGTTCGGTCGTCGTGCCGGACTGGACACAGACGGTGGCACCGCCGAGATCCTTGGCGCTGGTGACACCCAGGGACTTCGGAACCATGAAGCCCTGGCCGTCGTAGTAGGTGACCGGGGCGAAGTTGAGGCCGACCGACGTGTCGCGGGTCAGCGTCCAGGTGGTGTTGCGGGACAGCACGTCCACCTCGCCCGATTGCAGGGCGGGGAAGCGCTGCTGCGCCGACAGGGGCGTGAACTTGATCTTGCCGGCGTCGCCGAACAGCGCCACGGCGAAGGCGCGGCAGAAGTCCACGTCCAGGCCGGTCCAGTTGCCGGCGCTGTCGGGGTTGCCGAAACCGGCCAGGCCGGTGTTCACGCCGCACTGGATGAAGCCGCGCTTCTTGATGGCGTCGAGCGTCGGACCCGCGTGGGCCGCGCCCGATGCGGCGACGGAGAGGGCCACAGCGGCGGCCGCGGCGAGAAGACCCTTTTTCATGATGCACTCCACCCTGTTCTTTGGTGCGTCTTTATGGTTCCCCGTGGCCGCCTCCTCCCGGAGGAGTGGTGCGACCACGTGCTGACGAAAAGAATGTACCAAGCCGATGGGATATGTCGAATCCTCCGTATTCCGGTCCGCACCGCCGACGCATCTCTGCCGGCCGGCAGCGGCAGGAACCGGGGGTGGTCGAACGGTCCCGTCCGTGCAAAACTGCCGCTTCAACGCCGCAGGAGAGCCGTTCCGACCATGAAGGATGCCAAGCAGGACACCGTGATCGCCCACGCCGGCCGCGATCCCCATGGGAACTTCGGGATCGTGAACCCGCCGGTCTATCACGCCTCCACCGTGCTGTTCCCGACCCTGGAAGCGCTGGAGGCAAGCGACCGGGCGCCCTTCGACGGGGTGAACTACGGCCGCATCGGCACGCCCACGTCGGCCGCGTTCGAGACGGCGGTGGCCGAGGTGGAGGGGGGCTACCGCGCCGTGACGGCCGCCTCCGGCCTTGCCGCCATCGCCACCGCGCTCAGCGCCTTCACCAAGGCCGGCGACCACATCCTGATCAGCGACAGCGCCTACGGGCCGACCCGGCGGTTCTGCAACGAGGTGATGGCCCGCTACGGCGTGGAGACGCAGTACTACGATCCGCGCATCGGAGCCGGCATCGCCACGCTGATTCGCCCCGAAACCACGGTCGTCTATCTCGAATCGCCGGGCTCCCTGACCTTCGAGGTGCAGGACGTGCCGGCCATCGCCGCCGCCGCGAAGGCGGCCGGTGCCACGGTGCTGATGGACAACACCTGGGCAACGCCCCTGTACTTCAAGCCGTTCGAGTACGGCGTCGACGTCTCCATCCACGCGGCGACCAAGTATCTGGTGGGTCACGCCGACGCCATGCTGGGCCTGTTGGTGTGCAACGAGGCCAGCTTCCTGCCGGTCAAGCGCACGGCCGTCCGGTTCGGCACCTGCGCCGGACCCGACGACCTCTATCTCGGCCTGCGCGGGCTGCGCACCCTGTCGGTGCGCCTGAAGCGCCACCACGAGACGGGGCTGGCCCTGGCGCAATGGCTGGCCGGGCGCCCGGAGGTGAGGCGGGTCATCCATCCCGCCCGTCCCGACCACCCCGACCACGCCCTGTGGCGGCGGGACTTCTCCGGCGCGAGCGGCCTGTTCGCGGCACTGCTGCGGCCCGTTCCCAAATCGGCTCTGGCCGCCATGCTCGACGGCATGGAACTGTTCGGGCTCGGCTATTCCTGGGGCGGATTCGAGAGTCTTCTGCTGCCCGTCCATCCCGCCGCCAGCCGCACCGCGACGGCGTGGGCCGAATCCGGGCCGCTGCTGCGCGTGCACGCCGGCCTGGAGGACCCCGACGACCTGATCCGAGACCTGGAGCGGGGCTTCGCCCGCCTCGCCGCCGCCAACTGAAGGCCCCCATGACCGACACCGCCTTTGACGACGTGCTCGCCGCCATCCGCTTCAACGACGACGGCCTGGTGCCGGCGATCGCCCAGCAGGAGGGCACCGGCGAGGTGCTGATGATGGCCTGGATGAACCGCGATGCCGTCCTGGAGACGCTGCGCACGCGCCGGGTCTGCTACTGGTCCCGCTCTCGCGCCGGACTGTGGCGCAAGGGCGAATCGTCCGGGCAGGTCCAGCATCTGCGGGACTTCCGGGTGGACTGCGACGGCGACACGCTGCTGGTTGTGGTGGATCAGATCGGGGTGGCCTGCCACACCGGCCGGCGCTCGTGTTTCTACCGCGCCGAGCGGGACGGGCGTCTCGATACGATGCTCGACGTGATGACACCGCCGGAGGAGTTGTATCACGGGGCGCACCACCATCACCGTTGAGCGATGCTGCAATGCGATGGCGAATTGATCTATATCAACGAACCATCCCTGCCGTTCGGCGTAGAACGTGGGTGTCTCTAACCCTCCCTGTAATCGCCTTAGCCGGAGGTTCCGCAAGGAACCTCCGGTTTTTTCTGTTCGCGAGGCGATAATTTTCATGCGTACGGTCAGGGTCTCCGTGGATTCCCAAACAATTTGATTCAGATCAAGGCCACTGCATAGGACCGCCGGCTATATCAACGGTGTCTCTAACCCTCCCTGTAACCACTTTCGACCGGAGATCCTGCAAAGGTTCTCCGGTTTTTTTCTGCCTTCATAGGCCCGTATTTTCAGCAGGAATCTTGACATGGATCAATGGGGGACGGGGTGATGCGGACTACAAAGGGGCTGTCTCTAACCCTCCCTGTATACCACTTCAGCCGAAGGTCCTCCCCGGATCTTCGGCTTTTCTTTTTGTTGATTGCAGAACGGCAAAGGGTGGCGCGCCATTGACAAGTGTCAACGACAAATGGTGGTAGCCGGGTTAGTGATGGGGGGTCTCTAACCCTCCCTATGGTTCACTGCGGGGCACCGGATTCGGGGCCCCGTTTTTTTTGGTAGCCAGCCGAACATTCACGCCGAACACGGTAGCACTCATGGCCGGCACCATACCCCCACCGGGAGAGGGCCCTATGCTCTTGACGCAATGCAAAATGGGGCCAAGATCCTTGAGTGAGGGAACTCGCCGCCCCGAAGCGGCGGGCAGAGAAAAGCGGTCGGAAACGGCGCAGGCGATGGAGGGGCATACCGTGGCCGAACGTCACCACCTGTGGGCGGTGGCCAACCTGCTGGTTGGCCGCTATGGCGCCGAAGCACGAGCGAGAGCCAGGGAAAACGCCGACGAGGCCAACCGCGCCGGTGATGGCGAGGTCAGTGCCTTCTGGACCGACGTGGACAGTGCCCTGCCCCCTCATCCCGACTCCTCCCCGACCGCCGGCGGTCCCGCTTAGCCCGGCGCGGGGATCGGACGCGCGGAGGGATGTGCGTTCCGCCGACATCCAACCGGCAAACCATGTCCGATTGACGCCTGTGTTTCCCGGCTGAAAGCCGGCACGCGCCCGGCGGCCCATCGGGACGCATCCGCATGACGTTTCCCGGAATGTTCCCATCGATTCGAGCGGACCCTTGATCGCGTCACGTTGCCCCCCATATACCATCCAGTTGGATGGTTGGTGGATGGCGAGACGATGAGCGACGACGCACACGAATCGGGTCGGAAGGCGGTCGACAGCGAGAAGATCACGATCAATCTCGGATTCGTGGACCTTGGCCACATCGACCTTCTCGTCCGGGAAGGGTTTTATTCCAACCGGACCGACTTCATCCGAACCGCCATTCGCAACCAGATCGACCGTCACGGTGATGCCGTGCGGCAGGCCGTGACCCGCAAGAGCGTGGATCTCGGCCTGCGCCACTATTCCCGCGACGATCTCGAAGCGGCGCTCGACGCCGGACAGATGCTCGAGATCCGCGTTCTCGGGCTCGTCACCATCGCCCGGGACGTCAGTCCGGACCTTGCCCGTGCCACGATCGCTTCGGTCTCCGTGTTGGGGGCGCTGCACGCCAGCGCCGCCGTCAAGGCCGCCCTTGCCGATCGCATGCGGTGACGGCACACGCCGCCCACCGCACCCTTGAAACGCCGACGGACCGGGTGCTCGCAAGCGTCCGCGTCCGATCTTAGAAAGTCAGCGACATGACCGATCGTTTTCCCGCCGGCATGGCCGAGGCGGCGCGCCTCACCCGTGCCGGCAAGCTCGCCGAGGCGACTGCCCTCATTCAGCGCCTGTTGAATGGACAGCCGCAGGGCGAAGGCGCCCGTCCGGAACAGGCCGGATCCCCGGGTGTCATCGATGCGGAGTTCGTCACCGTGGATACGGCGGATGCGCCGGCGCGCCGCCGCGGCGCATCCGCGTCCGGCGCACGGCCATCGGGCCGGTTCCATCCCGGTGTCAGAACCGGGCTGGGCGACACCTTGCGCCGTCTTTCACGCGGGATGCCGACCGGTCTTGCCCCCGGTGCGGGCGGCATGGCCCGTCCCGCCGCCGATCCGATGCCCGACGGCGCCTCCTTCGTCGAGGCTTCCTACAGCAACGCGGCCGGAACGCGCTCCTACAAGCTCTACAGTCCGGCACATCGGCCTGAAGGCCGGCTGCTTCCCCTGGTGGTGATGCTGCACGGCTGTACCCAATCCCCCGACGATTTCGCCGCCGGCACGCGCATGAACGTGCTGGCCGAGGAACACGGCTTTTTGGTCGTCTATCCCGAGCAGCCATCCGCGGCCAACCCAAACCGGTGCTGGAACTGGTTCCGGCCGGAAGACCAACGGCGCGACAGCGGTGAACCCTCGTTGATCGCCGGAATCACGCGCCGGGTCATGCAGGACCATCCCGTGGACCCCGACCGTGTCTACATCGCCGGGCTTTCCGCCGGCGGGGCGGCGGCGGCGGTGATGGGAACCGTCTATCCCGACCTTTACGCCGCCGTCGGAGTCCACTCCGGTCTTCCGCACGGTGCGGCGCGGGACATCCCCTCCGCCTTCGCCATCATGCGCCAGGGCGGAAGCCCGCCGGACCGGCCGTCGACTGCCCCGGTTCCGACGATCGTGCTCCATGGCGACCGGGACGCCACCGTCCATCCCCGCAATGGCGACGACATCGTTGCCCGATCCGTGGCACGCTCGGCCGGGGCACGGGTCGCCGTCGAACGGGGCCAGGCGCCGGGCGGGCATGGTTACAGCCGTGCCATCCATACCGAATCGTCCGGGCGCGTGCTGTGCGAGCATTGGACGATCCACGGTGCCGGCCACGCCTGGGCGGGGGGCAGTCCGGCAGGAACCTACACCGACCCGCGGGGCCCCGACGCCGCCCGAGAGATGCTGCGCTTTTTCCTGGAGAATCCCCGCCGAATCGCGTCCCAATAGCCGGGGCCGGGTTCTCTGTTAAACGACGCAGCCGGAGAATCAGTTGCAAGGCTTCGTCCCCGGTTCCGATTCGGCGGAACCGGGCCTTGCCACGGTCCCACCCCCTTGGTGGCGAATCGCTGCCATGCCGACTGTCCTTATCGGAGATCGTGCCATGCGAATTCGGCTGGGCTGCGAGTTGATCTGCGACGTTCCGAAGCCGACACCGATGATCGTGATGCTCAACGTCCACCACTCGAGAGTCGCGGACCTTGAATGTCCGGATCGCCTTGTCACCGCCCCTTCCGTTGCGATTGACAGTTATCGGGACAGCTTCGGCAATTGGTGCTGTCGACTGATTGCGCCGACCGGGCGCTTCACCCTCGGAACGGATGGGATCATCAATGATGACGGGAATCCCGATCCGGTCGATCTCGGCGTCACCCAACGTTCCGTTGAGACGCTGCCGCCGGATACGCTGCTGTTCCTGTTGGGCAGCCGCTACTGCGAAACCGACCTCCTTTCAGAGGAGGCGTGGCGCCTGTTCGGTGGAACCCCTCCCGGCTGGCTCCGCGTCCAGGCGATCTGCGACTTCGTCCATCGGCACGTGGCGTTCGGGTACGAACATTCCCGTGCCACCCGGACCGCTGCGGAAACCTACGCCGAACGGCGCGGCGTGTGCCGTGATTATGCCCACCTTGCCATTGCGTTCTGCCGTTGCATGAACATTCCTGCCCGGTACTGCACGGGTTATGTCAGCGACATCGGCCTGCCACCTCCGTATGCCCCTATGGACTTTGCGGCATGGATCGAAGTTTTTCTCGGTGATCGCTGGTGGGTGTTCGATCCGCGAAACAACACTCCACGGATCGGCCGCGTCATGATCGCACGCGGGCGTGACGCCGCCGATGTGCCGCTGACACACTCGTTCGGCCCGAGCACGCTGGTCGGGTTTCGGGTCTGGACGGAAGAGTTCGGCATAACCGGCCGTGAGCCGGTGTCGTCGGGTCCGGCGTGATGGGATCTGCGTCAGGGTTGAACGGGCCGGTCGGATTCCAACGGGTGATCGCGACGAAGAGCCGGTCAGTGGCCGGAAAGCATCCAGGTCACAACGGCGGCGATGCCGATGAAGACACCCGCCAAGCCGATATCGCTGAGGCGTTCGTTCCGCCGCAGGCTGATGCAGACGGCGACCACCGATGCGGCAGCAATGAATAAGCCCACCTGAGACGGGTTCATAATTCTGCCCATGTATCGTTTGAGACGTCCGTCGATTTCAGACGGACGATCCCATGGCGCGTATCCCGTCGATAAATCAAATTCTCATCCGGCGGGCGACGTTCGCCACGCCTCGTAGCCGGCGATTGTCAGTCGCCAGCCTCCGGGCGTCGCCGAGCGCGTCACAAAACCGAGTGTCTCGCATTCGTCGACCAACCAGCCGGGCACATCGGCCGACAGCTCGAAGGTGTCGGGATCCGCGGTTGCGAACCAGAGCTTTTGTGTGTGCATGTGCATGGAAACCATATCCTCGGCTTTCTCCCGACTGATACGGCCGGAAACGGATCACTTCCGTTGTGTTCCGGCCGTCAAACCCGGCAGATCAATGCCTTAGCATTGATCGAGAGGGGTACACCGTCGGCATCAGTCCGATGCCGACGGTATGACTTCCGAAGCGGCGCCGCAGCCCGGGAAACGTTCATGCCCCGTGACGATGTGCATGGCCCGCTGCGACGTGATATTCGGCGTTGGTGTCGTCGGCCGGCGGAACAGCAGCACGCGCGGTGCTGTCCTGATCGCAGGGCAGCACCGTGTCGGCGGGACGATCGGATGGAACTGCGCGCTGCGGCCGCGATGGAGCGGGTGTCATTGTATTTCTCCTGGAGAAGAAGAGCAATCCGGTTGGATCATTTGGAGAGATGCATAAGAGCCTCTCGCAACCAAGGGTCTCGGACGATCCGATCCCTGCGAGACCATGAGACGTTGGTGGTGTTTCCGGCTTCGTAAAGTCTCTGTGCGAGTTCCTCAACCGCAATACGCCCGGCGATTTGCCCCTCACGGACGATTCGTTCCCGGCCGGACCCTTCCTCTTTAATCCGATACTGGCGCTCCCCGTCTTCCGTCGGCAGCAAACATCCCACGCGATGAATGCCGCTCGGTGCGCCCCGTTTCACCGCCCACGCCGCAAACTGGACGATTTCACCGACCTGAAATTTTGGATTGTCCACAGGCGTTCTCCGAGGGTCATGCCGTGTTGATGGGTAACGGGTCTCATTCGGGCACTCCCTGAGCCTTTCCGACAAGGTCGGCCTTATCCTTCCGCATGACTACGGTTTGGCCGGCAGGGTTTCCCGGGCGACGCCCGACGCGACCACCGTCCGGGATTCGCTTTCCCACTGTTCTTGATTTGCCGGATTTCTGATCATTGAAATGGCATCCATTGTAAATATGTCAATCACCGACATCCGCTTTTCTCTGGATATTTTTGGACGGCACGAAATCGGATGATTTTTCGATATGCCTTTTTTCTTTCTGAACCGGCCGGCGTTGGATCTGAAATTTTGATCCTCTCCCATTCCATGGTGCACGAGAGAACTGAACTGAACCGTATCGGGATTCTCCGAGGCACCATGTCCTGAGTGAACTGAGAAAAGTTCAGCCTTTCGCTTTAGCGGTTTTGGCGTATGAACCAGGGATTAGCCGATTCATGCGCCAATTTCATTGCCCAACGCTCCTCTTAATTGCTTCTGGATTGACCCGTTCGAAGCCCCATATACCGTGTTCGGGCTGCCGGAGACGATCGGATGAGGAGCGCCCGGGTTTCAGATACGACCGGCCGGTTCGAAAGTTCACGCTCATGGACGACCGTAGCGACGATCGTGCCCCGGCACGTGGTGTACGAGCGAAGGGGTTGGTCATCGCTCTCCGGCGGGTTGAGCCGGGTCAGGTTGCCACGGCGGACAACCTGGAAACGTCATTATGCCCCAGTGGCGTCATGGTCTCCAAGCTCATGTAGCGGCGGCTGGCCGCCCACTCATCATTTTGCTCCAGCAGGATGGCCCCTCCCAATCGGAAGATCGCCGCTTCATTGGGGAAGATGACGACGACATCGGTGCGCCGCTTGAACTCGCCGTTGACGCGCTCGAGGGGATTGGTCGAGCTGATCTTGGTCCAATGGTCGGGATGGAAGTCCATGTAGGCCAGGACGTCGTGCTCGGCCTCATCCATCAGCGTGGCGAGCTTGGGAAAGCGCTCGCGCAGGCTGTCGGCGACCTGGCGCCACTGCCGGTGGGCGGCCTCGGCGGTTTCCTGGGCGAAGGCCGTGCGGATGGCCGCCGCCACCATAGCACGTTGCGGTGCAGCCACATGCGCCATGGCGTTGCGATAAAAATGAATACGGCACCTCTGCCACGCCGCCCCGAACACCTTCGCGGCGGCCGCTTTCAGCCCCTCGTGGGCGTCGGAGATGACCAGCTTCACGCCGCGCAGGCCGCGTCGCATCAGGGCGCGCAGGAACTTGGTCCAGAACACCTCGGCCTCGGACGGGCCGATGTCCATGCCCAGCACCTCGCGCCGCCCGTCGGTGTTCACGGCCACGGCGATTATCACCGCCACCGAGACGATGCGCCCGGCTTCGCGCACCTTCACGTAGGTGGCGTCGATCCACAGGTAGGGCCAGTCGCTCTCCAGCGGCCGGTTCAGGAAGGACTGCACCCGCTCGTCGATCTCCGCACACAGCCGCGAGACTTGGCTCTTGGAGATGCCGGTCATGCCCATGGCCTTGACCAGCTCGTCGACGGAGCGCGTCGACACCCCCTGGATGTAGGCTTCCTGGATCACCGCGGTGAGCGCCTTCTCCGCCGTCCGCCGCGGCTCCAGGAAGCCGGGGAAGTACGAGCCCTTGCGCAGCTTGGGGATCTGCAAGGCGATCGTGCCCGCGCGCGTGTCCCAGGTGCGCTCGCGGTAGCCGTTGCGCTGGTTGACGCGCTCCGGCGTGCGTTCGCCGTGTCCGGCGCCGCACAGGCCGTCGACCTCCAGGTCCATCAGGCGCTGCGCGACATAGCCGATCATCTCGCGCAGCAGGTCCAAATCAGAGCCCTTCTCCAGAAGCTCGTGAAGCGCCATTCTGTCCATGGTCATCGGGGTCCTCGCCAGTCTCGTTCAAGGTTGTGGTGACCCGAACCTACCGGAGATCCTCGATGACCGCCCCACTGTGGATAAGCGGCCCGCCTACGCCAGCTCTGGGGGGCGCTGCGGCGGGCCGCTTACCCACAGCTCGTACACCACCTCGGGGGACGCGGCCGTAGCGACCCGCTATGCCAGGGTGCTGCTAACGTGCATTGACGCTGAACCACGATGATCGCTTCCAGCCTGCGCCGCGGGCTGTCCAACAACGACGCAGTCCGTCGAGGATCATCGTCCGATGCCCGGGACAGCAACCGCTCGTGATTGATCGGGCGAGCGGATTTGCTGCCCGCAGTGGAGAACCGCCGTGGCTAACAGGACTGCGCTTAAATTCTTCGTCTTGCAGACGCATGCCGGCTGGATCGTGCAATCCGACGGTTATGTGTATCCGCCCTGCGCCGCCTTCATCGACGCTGTCACCTGCGCCGTCCACGAAGCCAGGGTCGCCGGCGATTTCGGCTTTGCCAGCGTCGTTCTGACCCAATCGTCGGCCGGTCACCCCTGTCATGTCCACTGGACGTACGACACTGACACGCCGGAAGATGCCGTGCCGACATCCGACGACGTTTCGGGGGCAAAAACGATGACCGCGCTTCCCGGGCGTCCGCGCCCTCCGGCTCGCCCGGCGCTTGGTAACGGTGTGCAAGACACGATCTACGACTACACCGTCGACCGGGGCACAAAGACCTGGAAGGTCATTCATCTGGCGTCCGGCGATGTCGCGCGCCTTAACGGCATACGGCAACAGAACCTGACGATCGACGCGGCCGATGGTATGGCGGCGCTGATGAACCGCATTGCCCCTCGCGAACCGGTGACGCAGGAGCGATGACATGGATACCGTCCTCCACGCCACCAACGGGATGATGCGATCCGCGTTCGCCGGTCACGGATGAGCGCATCGCCGGCGGACCGAGCGCACGATCGGCATCATTCCGGCGCCTGTTCCGTCACTCTTTTCCGGAAGGCCTTTTCCATTGTCCCATAAGCTCAAGCGGGCAATGTGCCGACTCTCCGGGTCGGGAATCACGCTGAACCGCGCCGGGCTTGTGGATGGCCATGGAGGCGCCGTGTCTCCCTTCGTAACCGATCCGAGACGGGAACCACCGCCGATTCGGCCGTTCAGATTCGGGCCTTGCAAAGACGACCCGATACGGAATGGGGCCGCCCGGGATCGGACGGCCCCATGTGCTTGGCGACCCCTGCAGGGCTCGAACCTGCGACCTATCGCTTAGAAGGCGATTGCTCTATCCAGCTGAGCTAAGGGGCCGTATCCGGAACGAAGGCCAAACGGCGCGTCAAAATCCGTCCAAACCGTTGCACGTTCGCTCGGGCATCAAGCGTTTGGAGGGCGATTGCCCGATCCGACCGATCGAAAAGCGGGTCGGTGCCCGCCGGTCCGGTCACGCGGGACAGGCGGGCAATGGGCCGGTCAGATGCGGGGCCGGTCCATCCGGAAATTGTCGGCGTAGTTGCGCGGCCGCACCCGGCGCACCGCGGCGTCCTGGACCGTGTAGTCCCAGCCCTTCTTCTCGGCAAAGGCGATGGCCTCGTCCTTCGTCTCGAAGCGCAGCCGCACCTGGTTCAGGGTGTCGCCCGAGCTGATCCAGCCCATCAGGGGTTCGGGGCGGCGCGGCGTCTCGATCTCATACTCGAGAAGCCAGCGATGCGTCTTGGCCCGCCCGGACTGCATGGCCGTCTTGCTCGGCTGATAGATCCGGACCTTCATGGCGCAGCAACTCCCCATCGTATGGTTGTTTCGTCCGTGGTCGGGGCGCCCGGATTCGAACCGGGGGCCTCCAGTACCCAAAACTGGCGCGCTACCAGACTGCGCCACGCCCCGCCGCAGACGAGTGAAATACACGAACCCCGCCGTAACGGCAAGGAAGCAGCGCGCCGGAGCGGCCGTCAGCGCACGCCGTGGGACGCCGGCTCCGCCGGGCCGGGAGGGGCCGCGGTGAAGGCGCGCCACAGAGCCGGGGCCGCCACCGCCCCCAGGCCGGCAAAGCCTCCCAGCAGCAGGGCGCCACCCGCCCAGCCGCCCAGCGCCAGGGCTATGATATAGGTCACCGCCGCCGCCCCGCACAGCGCCGGCACGCGCAGCGATATCCCCAGACCGACGATTCGCCGGGCCATCACGAACAGCACCACCATCTCGGCCCCGGCGCGCACCGTCCACGCCACGGCCGCGCCGACAAGGCCGTAGTGATACGCCGCCAGCGCCAGCGCGACCAGGTACAGAGGCAGCTCCGCCAGGTGCAGCCGTGCCGTCAGGTCCGGCCGGCCCGCCCCCTGCACCACCGCCAGCGGCACGAAGGCGGAGGCGCTGAAGAACACGCCCAGCGCCAGGACCAGCAGCAGCGGCGCCGCGTGACGGGCGAACGCCGCGTCGAGCCACAGGGCCAGGACCGCCGGGCCCAGCAGATACACCCCGGCCAGCACCGCCAGGAACACCCCCACCACCGCCGTGCCGCCGGTTTCGACGAAGGCCGCCAACCGCTCCGGCCGCGCCCGGCCGGCCGCGGCGGCGGCGGGGAACAGGGCCCCGGCCACGGCGATGGGAATGAACAGCAGGCGGGTCACCACCTCGAAGGGCGTGGTGTACCAGGCGATCGCCGCCATGGGCACCAGCGAGGCCAGCACGAAGCGGTCCAGGTACACCATCGCCGGGCCGATCACGCTGCTCACCATCATCCAGCCGCCCATGGCGAACACACGGCGCAGCGCGCCGGTGCGCCCCGACACCCCGGCGAACAGGCCCGGCACGCGGCCCGCGGCCAGCACGCCGAAGGCCAGGGTTCCCGCCAGCCGGCCCAGGGTCACCGCCACCAGCACCGCAAACAGGCTGTCGGTGAAGGGCAGCACGAACAGCGGGCTGAGATAGTTCAGCACCCCCACCGGCACCTTCACCGCGGTCACCAGGTCGAAGCGCTGCACCCCCTCCAGGATGCCGCGCAGGCCACCGGTCAGCAGCGCCAGCGGCACGTTGGCGGCGACGATGCACAGCCCCCCGGCCACCTCCGCCCGCAGGGGCCCGGAGACGTGCACCACCTCCCCCGCCAGCCAATCGGATGCGGCCCACACCACCCCGCCGGCCGCCAGCCCCAGCCCGGCAAGGGCCAGCAGCGGCAGGCGCGCCTCCGCGGCCACGTCGGCCGCACGCCCGCTGCCCATCAGTTCGGCGACGCGCTGGGTCAACGCCCGCCCCAGCCCGAAATCGAGCATGGCAAGATAGCCCAGCAGCGCCCAGGTCAGGGTCAGCGCCCCGAACCGCTCCTGCCCGATGTGGGCCAGCAGAACGGGAATGGACAGAACGGCCGCGGCCAGGGGCAGCCCCTCCCCCAGAAGGTTCCAGCCGGTGTTGCGCAGGAGGCGCGATCGCAGAAGGGAGGCCAGCACGGGGATACAGTCACCGGTTGAAGGAGCGCGCATTCTGCCACAGCGACGCGCCGGCCGGGACCTCATTCATGGCGCAGCGCCTCGATCGGGTCCAGGCGGGCGGCGCGGCGGGCGGGATACAGGCCGAAGAAGACACCCACCGCCCCGCTCACACCCACCGCCAGCAGCACCGCCTCCGGCACGATCAGGGCGGGCCAGCCGGCCATGCCGGCCACCGCCACCGCCACGCCGATGCCCAGGGCCACCCCGGCGCAGGCGCCGATCACCGACAGGGTGGCCGATTCGATGAGGAACTGCACCAGGATGTCCCGCCGCCGCGCGCCCAGCGCCAGGCGCAGGCCGATCTCCCGCGTGCGTTCGGTCACCGACACCAGCATGATGTTCATGATGCCGATGCCCCCCACCAGCAGCGACACCGCCGCCACCGCCGCCAGCAGGAATGACAGGGCGCGCGACGACGCATCGCGCGTCGCCGCGATCTCGCTGAGGTCGCGCATCCAGAAATCGTCGTCCGCTCCCTCGGCCAGCCGGTGGCGCTGGCGCAGCAGGTCGCGGATCTGCGCCTGCGCCGCCGCCATGTCGGCGCCGTCGCCCATCTTCACCACCAGGGAATGGACGAAGCGGGGATTGGTCTTGGCCATGCCGGGGATGTTGCGCTTGGCCGTGGACAGAGGCACGAAGACCACGTCATCCTGGTCCTGGCCGCCGGCGTTCTGTCCCTTGCCGCCGAGAACACCGATCACGGTCAGCGGCGTCGTGAACATGCGCACCGTCTCGCCCACGGGGTCGCCGCCGCCGAACAGGGTGCGCACCACCGTCTCCCCCAGCAGCACCACCTTGCCACCGCGGACAACGTCGTCGTCGCTGATCGGCCGCCCCGCCGTCACCGTCCAGTCCCGCGCCTCCAGATAGTCGGGGGTGATGCCGAAGAGCGTGGTGTTCCAGTTCTGGTTGCCCGCCACCACCTGAAGCCCCCAGCGCACCGACGGCGCCACCGCCGCCACGCCGGGGATCTCGCGGACGATCGCGGCTGCGTCGTCCTCGGTCAGGGAGGCGGCGGTGCCCGCCCCCAGCCGCACCGCACCGCGCTGCACGCTGCCCTGCCCCACCATGATGAGGTTGGTGCCCAGGCTGGCGATCTGCCGCAGCACCTGGTCGCGCGCCCCGGCGCCGACGGCGACCATGGCGATCACCGCGGCCACGCCGATGACCATGCCCAGCATGGTCAGGGCGCTGCGCAGGGGATTGGCCCGCAACGCCTCCAGGGCGGTGCGCACGGATTCCGCGGGGCTCATCCCGGCACCGCCGCCCCGGCGGCGTCGGCCGGGGGGGCATCCCCCGCCAGACGACCGTCGCGGAAGGTCAGGACCCGGCCGGCGTAAGCGGCCACCTCCGCCTCGTGGGTGACCAGGACGATGGTGAGACCGCCGCGGTTGAGGTCGCGGAGCAGCTCCATGATCTCCCGCGTGGTGCGCGAATCGAGCGCCCCGGTGGGTTCATCGGCCAACAGCAGCAGCGGCCGGTTGACCAGGGCGCGGGCGATGGCGACGCGTTGCTGCTGGCCGCCGGACAGTTGGGCCGGCCGGTGATGCCAGCGGTCGCCCAGGCCGACCGCCTCCAGCGCCGCGGCGGCGCGGCGGACCCGCTCGGCGCGGGGGATGCCGCCGTAGACCATGGGCAGTTCCACGTTGGCGCGGGCGGTCAGCCGCGGCAGCAGGTGGAAGGACTGGAAGACGAAGCCGATCTTCCGGTTGCGCACGGCGGCCAGGGAATCCGGGTCGGCGTGGCCGACGTCCTCGCCGTCCAGCCGGTACTCGCCGCCGTCGGGCCGGTCGAGGCATCCCAGCACGTTCATGAAGGTCGACTTGCCCGACCCGGACGGCCCCATGACCGCGATGAAGGCGCCTCGCTCCACCGTCACGCTGACGCCGGCGAGCGCCGCCACCCGGTCGGGCCCCACCGCGTAGGTGCGCCGCAGGTCCCGGACGACGATCAGCGGTTCGCCGCCGCCCAAGTCAGAAGGAAAGGCGGATGCCGCCACGGCGCCCCCCCGGCGGTTCGGCCGGAGCAAGGCCGGTGATGACCTCCTGACCCGCCGTCAGGCCGCCTTCCAGAATCTCGGTCACGCTGCCGTCGCCGATGCCGAGGCGCACCGTCACCGGCTGCGCCACGCCGGCCGGGTCGGGAACCCACACGGTCCGCTCCACCGCGGCGGCCGGCGGCGGCGCCAGCAACAGTTCGGCGAACAGCCGGCGCTGGCCCTCGTCCAGCATGGCCGCGATCCGCTCCTCTGCGGCGGTGCGGACGGCCCGCGCGGCGGCCCGGCGGCCCTCCGGATCACCGGGCAGAGCCGCCACGGCGGCCAGACGGTCGCGGGATTCGGCCAGGATGCCGGCCAGCTCGCGACGTTGTCCGTCGTCCGGCTTCAGCTCCGATTCGACCCGCCGGACCAGCACCGCCAGGGCCGTCGCCACTGGCCCGTCCGCCGATCCGCTCCCCGCCCCCGGCGCCGCGGTGCCGGGCGGGCGGAAGCGCAGGGCCGCGTTGGGCAGCTTCAGGGCATCGGGCCTTTCGTCCACGGTGATGTTCAGATTGGCGGTCATGCCCGGCAGCAGGCGCAGCTCCGGATTGCCGGCGGTGACGACCACCGTATAGGTGACGACGTTCTGGTCCTCCCTGGGGGCCAGGCGAACCTCGCGGACGGCGCCCTCGAACCGTTCGCCCGGGTAGGCGCCGACGGTGAAGGAGACCGGCTGCCCCACCCGCACCCGGCCGATGTCCGATTCGTCGATGCTGGCCAGCACCTGCATGCTGCGCAGATCGCCGGCGATGGTGAACAGGGTCGGTGCTTGCAGGCTGGCCGCCACCGTCTGCCCGACGCTGACGGAGCGGGCCACCACCACCCCGTCGATGGGAGAGCGGATGATCGAGCGGTCGATGTCCACCTGCACCACCCGGACGGCGGCGTCGCGCTGCGCCACCTGCGCCCGGGCGACGAGCCGCTGCGCCTCGGCCACCCGCAGCGAGGCCGCGGTGGACGCGGCGGCCGCTTCGGCGGAGCGGAGCCGGGCCTGCGCTGCGGCCACGCCGGCACGGGCGGAGCGGGCCGCGGTCTCCGCCTTCTCCAGGTCGGCGGCGGACACCACGCCGCGCAGGTCCCGACGCCGCTTCAGGTCCCGTTCGGCGTCGAGCAGCACCAGTTCGGCCCGTGTCACCTCGGTGGCCGCGGCCGCCGCCTCGGCCTGGACGGTGCCCAGGTCGGCCTCTGCCTTGTCGCGCTGCGCCTCCTGCACCGCCAGCGACGCCCGGGCCGCCTCGGCGTCGGCCAGGGCGGCGTCCAGGCGCGCGCGCAGGGGGGCGTCGTTCAGCTCCGCGATGACCTGATCCCCGGACACCCGGCTGTTGTAGTCCGCGTGCAGCGCCGTGATCTGGCCGGACAGTTGGGAGCCGACCTCCACCGTCACCAGCGCCTCAAGCGTGCCGGTAGCGGCGATGGCGCTGACCAGCGGTCCGCGCTCGACCCGGACGGTGCGATAGGGCGACGGCGGCGGGGCTGCCGTCGCGGCGTACCACAGCGCGGCACCACCGGCGCCGAGCACCACCGCCACACTCAGGGTCACCAACCGCCGTATCATGGGTTGCCGCATGGCCGCCGCTCCGCACCGTCCCGGTGGAGCCTATACCGGTCGATTGGGGCAAATCGACGACACCGCCGGGGCTGCGGTCAGGGCGCGTTCCCGAACACCGGGTGCACCACCCGGTCCCCCGGCCGGATGCCCAGGCGCGCGCTCATCCCGCCGTTGATCTCCAGGATGCCCTTCACCGGTCCGGCCGAGCGGACCGCATCGAGGGAACCGGGGACGGCGCGTTCATGGATGTTGACGATGCGTCCGTCGCTGCCGACGAACAGCATGTCCAGCGTGATCAGCGTGTTCTTCATCCAGAAGGCGGCGGGCTGGGGACGGTCGTAAACGAACAGCATGCCCGCGTCGGCCGCCATGGTCTCGCGGAACATCAGCCCCTGCGCCTGCTGCGCGGACGTCAGCGCCAGTTCCACATCGAACCGGAAGGAGCCGCCCGCGGCGGTTTCGACCACCAGGGTGGACCGCTCGAACGTCTCCAGCGCGGCGGCGGGCACCGCGGCGGACACGGCGGACAGCCAAAAGAACAGGACCTTCAAGACACGTCCGATCATCGCTCGCTCGGGGGAGATTGCCTGGGGAACCGCACGCGCCGACGACCATGCCGGGTGCGGCCGGCGCTGTCCACAGCAACTTGCCCCGCCGTCACCCCAGCGTGGCGTAGCCGCCGCGCACATAGAGGAGCGGGTTGCCATCGTCGCGCGACGCCAGACGGCGGACACGGCCGACCAGGATGACATGATCGCCGCCGTCGTAAACCGCCTCGCGCGTGCAATCCAGGTTGGCGAGGCAGCCGGTCAGGATGGGGGCCCCGGTCTCCCACCGCTCGATCCCCACCCCTTCCCAGCGGTCCTGATCGTCGCGGCGGGCGAAACGGGCGGACAGCTCTTGCTGCTCGGCCGCCAGGATGTTGACCGCGAAGGCGGTGCCGTGAACGAACAGGTCGAAGGAGCGGGAGGCCCGTCCCAGACAGAACAGCACCAGCGGCGGGTCGAGGGAAACCGACGAGAAGGAGTTGACCGTGACCCCGACCGGCGTGCCGTCCGGGCATTCGGCGGTGATCACGGCGATGCCGGTGGCAAAGGTGCCGAGGGCGCTGCGAAACGCCCGTGAATCGATGGTCATGGCGGCCTGCGGTCGGTCGTGGGATAGCGCTGGAAGGGGATTATCCCACCCCCCGGCAGCGGCGCAAGGCGCTTGTCCCGCAAGGCATCGGAAACCTTTGGCCGGCCAGCGTTAAACGGATCTTAAGGAAAAACGCCCACGGTGGCCGGAACGGCTCCGGCGCGGCCTCCACCTGGCGCCACCGCCCGTTCCGCCCGTTGCGAATTGGTCCCGATGTCCGCCAACCCCGCCGGCACCGAACAGCCGATCATCATCAAGAAGAAGAAGGGCGGGCACGGCGGCCATCACGGCGGCGCGTGGAAGGTGGCCTACGCCGACTTCGTCACGGCGATGATGGCGTTCTTCCTGTTGCTGTGGCTGCTGAACGTCACCACCAGCGACCAGCGCAAGGGCATCGCCGATTACTTCGCCCCCATGTCGGTCAGCCGCGAGACGTCCGGATCGGGCGGGCTGCTGGGCGGCCAGACCATCACCGTGCCGGGCGCACAGATCTCCCCCTCCTCCCCCATTTCCTCCGACGCGCCGACCTCGGGGCCCCCCGGCTACCAGACCAACGAGGTGGAGGACGCCGACGAGGCGTCGGAGGTGACCACCTCCGGCGGTCCCGCCAGCGGCGGCGGCGATGCCGCCACCGGCGATACCGGAGCCGCCGCCGGGCAGCGCCCCAACGAGACCCGGTTCGAACACCAGCAGCGCCTGGAGCAGATGGCGTCGCAACTGGGCATCCCCGGCCAGAAGCCGGGCGAGCGGCTGGCCGACTTCGCCGAGCGGGTGAACGAGGCCGCCGACGTGCTCAACATCGCGCGCAACGAGGCCAGGCAGTTCCAGGAGGCGGCGACCGAGATCCGCCAGGCCATCCAGTCGATCCCGGAATTGGAGCCTCTGGCGCAGAACCTGATGATCGACCAGACGCCGGACGGTCTGCGCATCCAGATCGTCGATCAGGACCGGGTGTCCATGTTCCCCGGCGGGTCCAGCCAGATGTTCCCGCAGACGCGCCAACTCGTCGGCCAGCTCGCCGGTGTGCTGGCGAAGCTGCCCAACAATCTGTCCATCAGCGGCCACACCGACGGTGTTCCCTTCGCCGCCGGGGCCGGCCGCGACAACTGGGACCTTTCGGCCGAGCGGGCGAATGCCACCCGCCGTGCACTCATTGCCGGCGGCATACCGGAATCGCGCATCCGGGACGTGGTCGGCCGGGCCGATCGCGACCTGCTGGTCCCCGACCAGCCGGCCTCGCCGCGCAACCGCCGCATCTCCATCGTGCTCCTGCGCGAGACGCAGGCCCGGGCCGACGGTGCTCCTGCACAGAATTGAGGCAAGTCTCCCGCCCTCTCGCCCTCGTTGTGTACAATTTGCCGCGTCGCACACGAAGGCGCAGGATGCCACTGTTCAAGTCATGAAAACTTGGTCCATACTCGATCCAATGGCCAAGCCGAGCGGCGAGCGTTCATCAGAGGTTGCGATGCGGGGGTACCGGTGAACAGGACCGATGCCAGTGGCGCCGATCTATTGTCGTCCTATGAATGGGGAATTTATTACGACGAACTATTTGGCAGGCCGGATGCACCGGCCGCCCATACGGAAGCGATCCGGCGCCGCATCGGCGCCCTCGACTTCGCCGAATTGCGGCGCCGCGCCGCCGATGCGGAGCGTGAGCTTTACAACCTGGGAATCACCTTCCTGGTTTATTCGGAGAAGGAGGCGATCGACCGCATCCTTCCCTTCGACATCCTGCCGCGCGTGCTGTCGGCCGCGGAGTGGACGAAGCTGGAGGCGGGCATCGTCCAGCGCGTCACGGCGCTGAACCTGTTCCTGCACGACATCTATCACGACGCGAAGATCCTCCGGGATGGCGTGGTGCCCGAGGATCTGGTGCGGGGAAACCCCAACTACCGGCCTCAGATGCAGGGCCTGGACGTGCCGTTCGACACCTACATCCACATCATGGGCGTGGACCTGGTGCGCGATCGGGCCGGCACCTTCCGCGTCCTGGAGGACAACGGGCGCGTGCCGTCCGGCGTCTCCTACGTGGTGGAGAACCGCCACATGATGCAGCGGGTCTTCCCGGACCTGATGCAGGACATCGGCATCCGCCGCGTCGACGATTACGGCCATCGCCTGCTGGAGGCCATGAGCGAGATCGCGCCCGGCGGCGGCAGCGATCCTCAGGTGGTCCTGCTGTCCCCCGGCGCCCACAACTCCGCTTACTTCGAGCACATCTTCCTGGCCCGCGAGATGGGCGTGCCGCTGGTGGAAGGGCGTGACCTGGTGGTCGAGAACGACCGGGTCTACATGAAGACCACCGACGGGCTGGCGCCGGTGCATTCCATCTACCGCCGCCTGGACGACAACTTCATCGACCCGCTGGCGTTCAACCCCGACAGCCTGCTGGGCGTGCCGGGCATCATGGACGCCTACCGCAAGGGCAACGTGGCCCTGGCCAACGCCATCGGGACCGGCGTCGCCGACGACAAGGCCGTTTACTGTTACGTGCCGCGGATGATCAAATACTACCTGGGCGAGGAGGCGATCATCCCCAACGTGGACACCCGCATCTGCCGCGAGCCGGATGCCCTGCGCTACACCCTGGACCATCTGGAGGAGCTGGTGGTGAAGCCGGTGGGTGAGGCCGGCGGCTACGGGATCACCATTGGCCCGCGCGCCACCAGGGCGCAGCTCGACGACTGCCGGGCCAAGCTGTTGGCCGATCCCGCCAACTACATCAGCCAGCCGGTCGTCGACCTGTCGGTGTGCCCGACGCTGACGGAGGACGGGATCGAACCCCGCCACGTGGACCTGCGGCCCTTCGCCATCACCGCCAACAAGACCTGGGTGCTGCCCGGCGGCCTGTCGCGGGTGGCGCTGAAGAAGGGGACGCTGATCGTCAATTCCTCCCAGGGCGGCGGCTCCAAGGACACCTGGGTCCTCGAGGACGGACAGAACGAGGGGAGTGCGCCATGAACCTGCTCGCCCGCTACGCCGAGAGCATCTTCTGGATGGCGCGCTACATGGAGCGCGCCGAGAACCTGGCGCGCATTCTCGATGTGCACGAAACCTTCGCGCGCGACATGCGCGGCGCCACCAACTGGCGCAGCATCGTCCAGCTCAACGCCGACGAGGCCGATTTCTTCGCCCGGCACGACCGGGCCACGGCCGAGACGGTGGTGCACTATTACGTCCTCGACCAGAGCCACCTGAACTCCCTGGTCTCCATCGTCCGCATGGCGCGGGAGAACGCCCGCACCCTGCGTCCCTGGATCTCCACCGAGATGTGGACCCAGATCAACGTCTTCTACAACCGTATCCTGGCCCTGCGGCCCGAGGACGTCACGGTCCAGCACCTCAGCCGCGTCTGCGCCTCGATCAAGGAAGCCTGCCAGACCCACGCCGGCATCACGGAGGGCACCTTCTACCGCGATCAGGGCTGGTACTTCTACCAGTTGGGCAAGTACATCGAACGGGCGGACCAGACCACCCGCCTGCTCGACATCAAGTACCACACGCTGCTGCCCGCCACCGCCGACGACGGTTCCACGCTGGACCTGTTCCAGTGGTTCACGGTGCTGCGTTCGACCGCGGGCTACCACGCCTTCCGCCGCGTCTACCCCCGTGGTATGACGCCTGCGACGGTGGCCGGCTTCATGCTGTTCAACGAGGGCTTTCCGCGATCGGTGGTGATGTGCGTCCGGCAAATCGACGGGCTGCTCACCCGCCTCAAATCGCGCTACAATCTGCGCCGGGGCAGCGAAGCCATGGAGAAGGTCGACGAGTTGCTGGGGGCCCTTCTTTCCCGCCCCATCGACGCGGTGATCCGCGACGGCCTGCACGAGTACCTGGATTGGGTGCAGCAGCAGCTGTCGGGCATCACCAAGGAGATGGGGCACGCCTTCTTCGGACAGGAGCCCGCGGCGGCTGCGGCCGTGCAGACCCAATAGGTTCGGGATTTCATGTCGATCATCTCGCCGCACACGCGACCGTTGCAGCAGTTCTTCCGATCGGGGCCGATGCCCTGCCCCTATCTGCCCGGTCGCGTGGAGCGCAAGCTGTTCACCCGCCTGAACGGGCCGTACGCGGCGGAGGTGAATTCGACGCTGTCGCGGGCCGGCTTCCGGCGCAGCCACGACATCGTCTACCGGCCGGTGTGCCCGACCTGCTCCGCCTGCGTGCCGGTGCGCATCCCGGTGGCGGCCTTCACGCCGTCCCGGTCGCTGCGGCGCGTGTGGCGAAGCAACGCCGGCCTCACCCTCGCCGAGGTCCCGGCGGTCGCCACGATCGAGCAATACCGATTGTTCTCCGGCTACCAGGCATCGCGCCACGGCGACTCCGACATGGCGCGCATGGCCATGGCCGATTTCGCGGCCATGGTCGACGAGGGGCGGGCCGAAACCAGCCTGCTGGAGGCCCGCGACTCCGACGGCCGGTTGATCGGGTGCGTGCTCACCGACCGGCTGGCCGATGGTTTCTCCGCCGTCTACAGCTTCTACGACGCGGCGCAGGACGACCGCAGCCTGGGCACCTTTCTCATCCTCGCCCTGATCGAACGCGCCCGGGCAGCAGCGATTCCCTACGTCTATCTGGGCTATTGGATCCAGCACAGCCGCAAGATGGCGTACAAGGCCCGGTTCCAGCCGCTCGAGGCGCTCGGTCCCGAGGGCTGGCACCGGCTGACCGAACTGTAGCCATACGCACATACTTTTTTGATGGGCTGCATCGCGGGGCTTGCATGGCGAGTGCCTTCCGAGAAATAGTCCCCGCGCGACGGAATTGCTGGTGCTACCAATTTCGGGCGGGGTGACGGACCGGACGGCTGCCCCCGTCGACGTGGCACCGGCGGGGGTCCGCGCGTAAGGAAAACGCCGACAACCCGGCACACTGGGGGACAGGGAGAACAATCCGGTGAATGTCCTGCTAACCATCAGCAGGCTGATCGACGCGTTGAACAACAGCGTCGGCAAGCTTGCCTATTGGCTCATTCTGGTCGCCGTGCTCGTCAGCGCCGGAAACGCCACCATCCGCTTCACCCTGGACACGAGTTCGAACGCCTGGCTGGAGCTGCAATGGTATCTCTATTCCGCCGTGTTCCTGCTGTGCGCCGGCTACACGCTGCTGCGCAATGAACACATCCGGATCGATATCGTCGTCAGCCGCTTTTCCATCCGGACCCAGGCCTGGATCGACGTGTTCGGAACGATCTTCTTTTTCTTCCCGGCGGTGATTCTGATCCTGGTGCTGTCCTGGCCGATGTTCATCTCGTCCTACAACATCGGCGAGATGTCGAGCAATGCCGGCGGCCTCCTGCGGTGGCCGGTGAAGCTGCTGGTGCCGGTCGGCTTCTTCCTCCTGATGCTGCAAGGCTTCTCGGAACTGATCAAGCGGATCGCCTTCCTGATGGGGCTCATCGCCGAGCCCGGTGAAAAGATGCACAGCAGCCACTGACGCGGGGACGCCCATATCATGGTCGAGTTTCTCACCGGCGCCATGGCGCCGCTGATGTTCAGCGCCCTGGTGGCTTTTCTGCTGCTGGGCTATCCGGTCGCGTTCGCCCTCGCCGCCAACGGCCTCATCTTCGGCCTCATCGGCATGGAACTGGGATTGCTGCGTCCCGAACTGTTCCAGGCCTTGCCGGAACGCGTGTTCGGCATCATGCAGAACGACACGCTGCTGGCGATCCCGTTCTTCACCTTCATGGGCCTGATCCTGGAGCGGTCGGGCATGGCCGAGGACCTGCTGGACACCATCGGACAGCTTTTCGGACCGCTGCGGGGCGGCCTCGCCTATGCGGTGATCTTCGTCGGCGCCCTGCTCGCCGCGACCACCGGCGTGGTGGCCGCCTCAGTCATCTCCATGGGCCTGATCTCGCTGCCGATCATGCTGCGTTACGGCTATGACCGGCGGCTCGCCACCGGCGTCATCGCGGCATCGGGCACGCTGGCCCAGATCATCCCGCCGTCGCTGGTGCTGATCGTCATGGCCGACCAGCTCGGCCGCTCGGTCGGCGACATGTACGCCGGCGCCCTGTTCCCCGGCCTGGTGCTGACCGGCCTGTACGCGGCCTACGTCATCGGCTTCGCCATGATCGACCCCAAGGCCGCGCCGGCGCTGCCGCCGGAGGCGCGCACGCTGCGGGGGATGAAGCTGCTGGTACGCGTGTGCGTGGCCCTGGTGCCGCCGCTGGTCCTCATCTTCCTGGTGCTGGGCACCATCTTCCTGGGCATTGCCACCCCCACCGAGGGCGGCGCCATGGGTGCCGTCGGCGCCCTGGTCCTGGCCATGCTCAAGCGCAAGCTGAGCTGGGCGCTGATGCGCCAGGCCATGGATTCCACGGCCAAGCTGTCGACGTTCGTGATGTTCATCCTCATCGGCTCCACCGTGTGGGGCCTGGTGTTCCGCGGCGTCGACGGCGACCTCTGGGTCGAACACCTGCTGACGGGACTGCCCGGCGGCGTGATCGGGTTCCTGATCGTCGTCAACATCCTGGTCTTCCTGCTGGCCTTCTTCCTCGACTTCTTCGAGCTGGCCTTCATCATCGTGCCCCTGCTCGCCCCGGTGGCGGAGAAGATGGGGATCGACCTGATCTGGTTCGGCGTGCTGCTCAGCGTCAACATGCAGACGTCGTTCATGCACCCGCCATTCGGCTTCGCCCTGTTCTTCCTGCGATCGGTCGCACCACGCCAGGATTACGTGGACAAGATCACCAAGAAGAAGATCGCGGGGATCACCACCGGGCAGATCTATTGGGGCGCGGTGCCGTTCGTGTGCATCCAGCTCGTCATGGTGGCGATCGTCCTGGCCTTCCCCGACCTGGTGCTGGCGGGCATCGACCGTGCCCCCGACGTGGACCTGGAGAATTTCCAGTTCGAAGTTCCGCAGACGGACTACAGCGAGCCTCCGCCGCCGATCTTCCCCGGCATGGAGCAGCCGGACACCGGTGCGCCGGATCCGGCGGACGACATCATGCGCCAGCTCCAGCAGAATCAGTAGGCACATTCCGGCGGGGGAACGGACCGCGATCCGTCGCGGACCGTTCCCCTTTCCGATACCGGGAATGGCGTTATATCATAACCCGATGACGGACCCTTCTCTTGCACCCGCTTCGGGGCATGACCACTCCCACTGCGTCGCCGACGCTCTGGCGCGCGCCGATTCCCTGTGCGCGTCGCGCGGCGCCCGGTTGACCGCCCTGCGCCGGCGCGTGCTGGAACTGGTGTGGCGCAGCCATCGTCCGCGCGGCGCCTATGCCATCCTGGAGGACCTCAGCCAGCAGGAAGGCAAGCCGGCCGCCCCGCTGACGGTCTATCGCGCCCTGGATTTCCTGGTCGAGCAGGGCCTCGTCCACCGCATCGAAAGCCTCAACGCCTACGTCGGCTGCCCGGCACCGGGCCTTGCCCACACCGGTCAGTTCCTGGTGTGCGAGTCCTGCGGCAACACCGAGGAGATCGACGACCCCCGCATCCGCGAGGCCATCCGGGACGGCGCCGCCGCCCGCGGCTTCCGGGTGCGTCTTCCCACCGTAGAGGTGCGCGGCCTCTGCCCCGACTGCCAGAGCCGCCCCCGTCCGGAGACCACGCCGTGAGCGACGATTCCGCCACCACCCGCCTGCCCGTCTCGGTGCTGACCGGTTTCCTCGGCAGCGGCAAGACGACGCTGCTGCAGCACCTTCTGCACCACCCCGGCATGGCACGCACCGCCGTGGTCATCAACGAGTTCGGCGAGATCGGCCTGGACCATCTGCTGGTCGCCAAGGCCAGCGAGAACATGGTGCTGATGGACAGCGGCTGCATCTGCTGCTCGGTGCGCGGCGATCTGGTGGAGACGCTGCGCGACCTGTTCCTCAAACGGGTGCGGGGCGACATCCCGGAGTTCGACCGGGTGGTGATCGAAACCACCGGGCTGGCCGACCCGGCGCCCATCATCCACACGCTGATGAGCGAACCGCTGCTGGCCGCACGCTTCCGCCTGGACGGGGTGATCTCCACCGTCGATGCGGTGCACGGTTCCGGCCAGCTCGACAACAATCCGGAAAGCGTCAAACAGGCAGCGGTCGCCGATCGGATCGTGCTGACCAAGACCGACGCCGCCAGCCCCGCCGCCACGGTGGAGCTGTTGCGGCGCCTGGCCGCCGTCAACCCCGCCGCCCCGGTGATCCCCGCCGCCTTCGGCGCCGTCGATCCCGCGACCCTGTTCAACGCCGGTCTCTACAATCCCGAAACCAAGAGCCCGGACGTCGCCCGCTGGCTGAACGAGGAAGCCTACCGGAAGGGTGCGCACGGCCATGGCCACGTCCACGATCATGACCACGGCGACCACTGCGGGCACGATTGCGGGCACGATCACCACGGCCATGATCATGGCCACGATCACCACGGCCATGCACACGATCCCAACCGCCACGACGACCGCATCCGCGCCTTCTGCATGACGCTGGACGACCCGATTCCCTGGGATCGCTTCGTCGACTTCATGGAATCACTGATCGCCCTGCGCGGCGCCGACCTTCTGCGCATCAAGGGCATCCTCAACGTGAAGGAGAGCGGCGGCCTGCCGGTGGTGGTGCACGGCGTGCAGCACATGTTCCACCCGCCGGTCCGTCTGGATGCCTGGCCCTCCGACGACCGTCGGACGCGCCTCGTCTTCATCACCCGCGACGTCGGCCGGTCGGTAATCGAGGATCTGTTCAAAGCGGTGGTCACCGACACCCCGTAGGGCACATCCCGAATGGACGCCCGCAGTCCCGCCGCCCGTCGCGGCGGGGAACGGAATGTCGCAGGCGCCCGTTGACCCTCCCGCCGAAGTCCGATACGATTATTTCGTGATAACATCATGAAAATAACTTGCGTATCAAGCGCTTTGCGGATCTTTGAGGGGCGTCCCGCATGGTCTGCTTTGCCGGCCGATGATGCTGCACTCCAACAAGGGTCGGACAAAGCCATGAACGGTTTTCCTCGCGGTCGGGACAAGAAGAAAAACGAGAATGTCTCCCCCATTCTCGAACAAATCATGACCGGAGGCTCAAGCGTCTCCTTTAATGTATTGCAGATGAGCCATGGAATCGAACCGGAAAATCTCCTGTTTCAGACCAGTGCGCTCAACAATTGCATTATATTCAAGTACCCGAATTTTGATGACAAGAGCGAGTCGCTGGACGATGACGACGGCGATACGCTGAATCTGCGCGAGGCGGCGGCCCGCCCCATCGAAACCGCCTTGTACGTTCCGCACACCAGCGCCACACCGCGCGCCGGCGGCTATGGCATATATCTTCGTGGAAAAAACTACCGCCCTCTTCTGCAGGAGATGTTCGGAATCGACGAACAGAACCCGCAGGGAGGGGCCCTGCACGACCTGAAGGTTCTGGACGCGATCGACAGCATTCCATCACTCGATGCGTTTCTGCTGAAGATCTGCTTCGAGGCCGAACGCCTGTCCATCGATAGCCGGTATCTGCGCATCAACGAGGATGAGGAGATGCAGATCCGGCATATGATCGGGGGCAGGATCGAGCCGATCATTCGCAAGGCGTTGGGCATTCCCGAAGGAGTCGGGCCGCGGATCGAACGCTTCCTGCAAGCCATCTGGGATCCGGCCATGCCGGAAGCACGCACCTTCGTCACCGCTTTCGGCATCGAACATGCCGAAGCCGATCTGGTCTTCGGGGCATGGAAGGGCATCACCTTCTATGAGTACCAGTTGCGCCGCCTGGCCCCGAACGTGCGCAGCATCGTCAAATGGCTGAAATCTCCGGACTGTCTACCCATCGACCTGCGCAGCCATAAGATGTACGAGGCCAATCTGCTCATGTACATCGAGCGGGTCGGTAAGCAGATCGAGGGGGCGCTCAACGACATCCGTGCCATTCTGGCCGATTACGAGAACTGTTTCCGCACCTTCATGGACGGCTCGCCGGAGCCCTTCCGTGAATTCCTGCGGAATGTCCGCAAGAAATACTGGCTGATGGGCTACTGCATCTCAGCGCTCAACAGCCTGTCGCACACACACAACCGGTTCATGCGGAACGCGGTGAACAAGCGCCTGTTCTTCGAAGTGATGCTCGACATGCTGCGGCAGTTCGACGTCGCGCTCGACCGCCGGCGCGAACAGCGTATGGCGTTCTGAACACGGCCGTGCGACGGGCGCTTCGGGTTGGTCCGCCGCCCTCGTCCGGCCGATGCCGTCAGGCTTCCGGCGACTTGGTGCGGCGGTTGCGCAGGTTGAGGGCGTTGAGGAAGTTGCTGCCCTGGTGGGCCGCCGGTCCCGGCGCCGGGCGCGGTGCCGTGTTGAGGAAGCCGCCGACGCGGGCACGGAGTTCAACCGATTCATGGGCGGCGGCATCCGCCTCCCGGGCAACCTGACGGCGCACGCCGGGATCGAGGGTGTTGAAAGCGCGCGAGGCGAACTCGAACGCCGGCTTGGAACGCGTGGCGATCACCTGACGCAACGCCTTGGACACCAGCACGGTGTCGAGCCCGCCCGGACCGGAAACCCCGTCGAGGACATCGGCCAGGATGCCGATCGCCTGGATGGTCTGGGAATCGTCGAGGGACAGGCTCTGATCCATGGAATCCTGCTCGTGTTTGCGACCTTCAACGCGGCCGCATCGGGATTGGACCACAATCGCGGGGGCGGTGCCACTCAATAATGGGGATCTCCAACGGGTGTGCTCTCCCTGCCTCAGCGCCCCCGGTTGACCAGCGCCACCCCGGCGACCGCCAGCCCCATGCCGGTCAGGGCGAGCGGCCCCAACTGTTCATCGAACAGGGCCCAGGCGATCAGCGCCGTGACCGGCGGCACCAGATAGAACAGGCTGGCGACCCGCGACGCGGCACCGCGGCGGATCAACGCGAACAGCAGAAAGATCGCCCCCACCGACAGCACGAAGCTGAGCCACAGCAGGGCGAAGACGAATTCGCCCGACCAGGAGATCCGCATGGTCTCGGTCAACGGCGCCAGAACGGCGAAGGCCATGGCGGTGGCGCCGTACTGGATGGCCGCCCCGGTGCGCAGGTCCATGCCCGTGCAGTGGCGCTTCTGGTAGACGGTGCCCAGGGTGATGCCGACCAGGGCCGCCAGCGCCAGGCCGATGCCCGTGAGATGACCGTGATCAAGGGACAGCTTGTCGCCCACCACCAGCACCACGCCGCCCAGGCCCAGCAGCAGGCCGCCCCACTGGCGCGGGCTCACCCGCTCGCCCAGCAGCCAGCCGGCGAGGGCCGCTGTCAACAGCGGTTGCAGCCCGACGATGACCGCCGTCACCCCGGCGGGCACACCGCGGGCGATGGCGCAGAACACGCCGCCCAGGTAGACGCCGTGGACCAGCAGGCCGGCGAGCGCGATGTGTCCGGCCTCGCGGGGGCGGCGCGGCCACGGCGCCCCCATGACGACCGCCACGACGGCCAGCACCGCCGCCACCAGCGTCATGCGGGTCAGCAGGAAGGTCAGCGGCTCGGCGTAGGGCAACCCGTACTTGGCGCCGATGAAGCCGGTGCTCCACAGCACCACGAACACCCCCGGCATGGCGGCGACCCAGGCGGCGCCGGCGGGGCTTCGGGTGGCATCAACCATGGGCTGCCTGCTCCGAAGGGGCCGGTTGCGCCGATGCCGGCTCGGCACGCGGGGGCGGGTTGCGGCGGGCGGCGGCCACCGCCTCGATGTGGGCCCGCAGATGGGGGTCGCTGCGCACGGTGCGTCGGAAGTCCTTCTCATCAAGCACGAGGAGCTGGCAGTAGCCCAGCGCCCGCACATCGGCGTTGCGCGGCTGCCGGGCAAGCAACGCCATTTCGCCGAACACCTCGCCGGTGCCCAGATGGACCGGCTCCGCCAGCCCCGGGACCAGCACTTCCACCGCCCCCGAGGCGATGAAGAACATGGCGTCGCCGCGGTCGCCGCGGCGAACGACCATTTCGCCGGGCAGCACCAGCCGGGGCCGCAGCAGCCGGGCGATGGCCGCCACCCGCTCCGCCGCCAGTCCGGCGAAGATGGGGACCCGCGACACCATCTCCGCCTTGTCCAGACGCAGGTCGAGACGGGCCGGCTGCTCCAGGATGCGCCGCCGCGCCGCCAGTTCCCGGCGCAGATCGTTCAGAACCTCCTGGCTGATGATCTGCTCCGCGTAAAGCTGGGCGTAGTCGGCCTCCTCCATGCGCAGGGCGGCCCGGCCGAGATACTGGTTCTGCAGCACCACGGCATAGTCCGGATACTGCAGCCGCAACGCCGCCAGGGCCTGCTCCACCTCGTCCAGCCGCAGGGCCAGCAGGGCCTCCAGCTCCACCGCGATGTCGTGGCCCAGCACCTGGGCCAGCCGCTCGCCGTTGAAGGTCCGCAGTTCGCGCAGCACCAGGCGCACCGCCATCAGCAGCTCGAAGCGCAGTGACAGCCGGCGGGCCAGGGGCGCCTGGATGCCGAAGTGGCGGTGCAGCCAACTGGCCAGCCGCATCCAGGGGGAAAACGCGATGATGCTCTCGTCCAGGGCCCGGTATCCCTCCCGCCGGCGCAGGCGCACGGCATCCTGGATCTGCGCCGCGCGGCTCGACAGCAGCTCGACCACGGTGCGCGAGGTGATGCCTTCCGTGAAATGATGGAAGTACAGCTCCTCCTCGCGCGCTGCGAGGATCACGAGCCCGATGGTCACCCGGTCCTCGGTCGTCAGCTCGGCCTCGCCCCGGCGGTCTCGGTCGATCTCGTGCCGGCGCGCGGTGTAATGCTCCAGCAGGGTGTCGGCGGCGACCGGGTCGGTCTCGTATTGGCGGGCCACCGCACCGATGCGTTCGCGGATGTCGGCCATGGCCAGCGCGAGGGCGCGGTTGCGCATCGCCCGCTCCATCGGCGTCAGCCGGTCCAGGCCCAGCAGACGGATCAGCCAGCGCAGCGTGGTGCCGTTGACGAACAGCGAGAAGAAGACGAATCCGGCCGCGAGCGGCGCGACGAACCCCTGCACCTCTGCCGGTACGTTGGCGTTCTGGGTCACCGCCAGCACCAGCGTCAGCGACACGGCACCGCGCAATCCGCCCCACAGCATCACCAGCTTATAGGCGTGGCTGACCTGCTGGCCCAGGCCGGCCAGCGACAGCACCGGCAGCAGGCCGAACAGCACCGCCGCCCGCGACACCAGGGCGGCCGCCACCACCACCGCCACCAGCCCCGCCTCGTACCAGCCGAAGCCGGCAAAGATCTGCGGCACGAACAGGGCGGTCAGCAGGAAGATCAGGGCGTTCGCCCAGAACCCCAGTTGGCGCCACACGTTGGCCAACGCCCCCCAGGTCTCCGGCGAGATGCGGGTGCGGCCAACCGACCCGACCACCAGCGCGGCGGCCACCACCGCGACCACACCCGACACCCCGACATAATGCTCCGCCAGCACATAGCTGAGGTAGGCCAGTGCCACCGTCAGGGTGATCTCGGCCATGGGCTGTTCGCGCATCGGGGTGACCAGCAGGCAGGCGACGCGGCCGCAGGCCCAGCCCACCAGCATGCCGCCGGCGAACGCCCGCACGAAGGCCAGCCCGGCCTCCGCCACACCACCCTCCCCCTGCCGTGTGAGCAGGCCGAGCAGCAGGGTGAACAACGCGATGGCGGCAGCGTCGTTCAGCAGGCTTTCGCCCTCCACCAGCATGTTCAGCCGCCGGGGCGCCCCCAGGTCGCGGAAGATGCCGATCACCGCGGCCGGATCCGTCGTCGCAAGGATGGAGCCCAGCAGCAGACACGCCACCAAGCCCATGGAGGTGACGGCGTTCAGCGCCAGACCGATGGCGAAGGTGCAGGCGAACACCGCCACCACGGCCAGCACCAGGATCGGCCCGATGTCGTCCATCAGCCGGCGCACGTTGATGGCCAGCGCGGTCTCGAACAGCAGCACCGGCAGGAACAGGTGCAGCAGCGTCTCGTAGGAGAGGTCGAATTCGGCCAGCGAATCGAGGAAGTCACCGACCGGTCCCGCACCGTCGGCCGCGGTGCCGACCTGCACCAGCGCCCCCAGCGCCAGCCCGACCCCGGCCAGCAGCACCGTGTACGGCAGCCGCAGCCGCACCGCCAGGGGCGGAAGGAAGCTCACCAGCGCCAGCAGTCCGGCGACGCCGAGAACATAGAAGACGATCGGATGCATGCCCCCTCAGCCTCCGCTCCGAAGAGCGGCAACCGTATCGGGCGGCCCCCGCCGGGGCAAGCGGACCGGATGGGAGAGGTGCGGCCGGCCGCCTACTCCCGCCACCGCTGCGCCGCGGCGTCGTCGCTGGCCTTGGCTTCGACCCAGCGCTCACCCTCCGGCGTCGCCTCCAGCTTCCAGAAGGGGGCTCTGGTCTTCAGCCAGTCGATCAGGAAATGGCAGGACTCGAACGCCGCCTCGCGGTGGGCGCTCGCGGTGGCCACCAGGACGATGCGGTCGCCCGGCTCCAGCCGGCCGTAGCGGTGGATCACCAGAACGGCGTCCAGCGGCCAGCGCCGGCGCGCCTCCCCGGCTATGGCTTCGAGCTGGCGCTCGGTCATGCCCGGATAGTGCTCCAGCGTCATGGCCGACACGGGGGCGCCGCCGGCCATGTCGCGCACATAGCCGACGAAGCTGGTGACGCCACCGATCGACGTCCGCCCGCGGGTCAGCGCCTCCAGTTCGGCGCCGACGTCGAAGTCTTCGCACTGCACCCGGATGGTCATGGTCAGCCGCCGGTGACCGGGGGAAACAGGGCCACCTCGTCGCCGGGACCGACGGGATGGTCGAAGGGCACGTGCTCCCGGTTGATGGCGGCTTTCACCACGGCCGCGTTGGCCAGCGCCTCGGCATGGCCGGGGCTGCGGCCCTTCAGCCATTCCACCAGGCCGCCGACGTCCGTCACCTCGGGCGGCGGCGTCACGTCTTCGGAGGCGACGCCGATCTTGCTGCGCAGCCACGCGAAATAGAGAACCTTCATCACCGAACCTCGCTGAAGGGCAGGAACGCCACCGTCTCCCCCGGCTCCAGCCGGGTCACGTCCTCGGGCAGTTCCACCAGTCCGTCCGATTCCACCAGCGACGACAGGATGCCGGCCCCGTCGCGCGGGTGCTTGATCGCCGTCAGGACCCCGTCCGCACCCCGTTCCAGGCGGGTGCGCACGTACTCCCGGCGGCCGGACTTCTTCTTGTACGCGAAGCCCGCGCGCACCGGAAAGAGAATCGGCGGCGCCTCCGACGCACCCATCAGGCGCAGCAGGATGGGCCGCGCCACCCGCAGGAACGTCACCATCACCGCCACGGGGTTGCCCGGCAGCCCGATGAAGGCGGCACCCGCCGCCTGCCCCAGGGCGACCGGCCGGCCCGGCTTGATGGCGAGGCGCCAGAAATGCAGCGCCCCCAGCGCCTCCACCGCCGCCTTGACGTGGTCCTCCTCGCCGGTCGACATGCCACCCGAGGTGACCAGCACGTCGTGCGCCGCCGCCGCCCCGTCGAGGGCGCCGCGGATGACCTCCGGCCGGTCTCCGAGGATGCCGAGATCGGTGACAACGCAGCCGAGCCCGCGCAGCGCCGCCATCAGCGCGTAGCGGTTGGCGTCGTATATGCAGCCGGCGGCCAGGGGCTCCCCCGGCTCGCGCACCTCGTCGCCGGTGGAGAACACGGCGACGCGCAGCGGCGCCCGAACCTCCAGCGTCCGCCGCCCCACGGAGGCGGCAAGCCCCACGTCCTCCGGCCGCAGGCGCCGGCCGGCCGCCAGGATCACGGCGCCGCAGCGCACGTCCTCCCCCGCCTCCCGCCGGTTGGCGCCGCGCTTGATCCCCGGCGGGATCAGCACCCCGTCGCCGACGGCGCGGCAGTCCTCCTGCATCAGCACGGTGTCAAAGCCGTCGGGCATGGGCGCACCGGTGAAGATGCGCACCGCCTCACCGCGCCGGCCCGGCCGGTCCAGCGGGTGGCCGGCAGCGACGCGGGCCGTCACCGGCAACTGCGTCGGCCCGTCACCGGCCAGGTCGTCGAAGAACACGGCATAGCCGTCCACCGCCGAATTGGCGTGGGGCGGCACGTCGAAGGGCGCCGTCACGTCCTCGGCCAGGATGCGGCCCGGCGCGTCGGCGAGCGCAACCGTCGCGGACTCCGTCACCGGGGAGACACGCTCGCGCAGCAGCGCCAGTGCGGCGTCCACGGGCATCAGGTCGCCACCGAAGGCGAAGCAGTCGTCGCTCAACTGAGCCATAGGCAGCCATATCGTTGGCAGGAATGGAAGGCGTGAGTGTGCCCCCGCCCCGCCACCGGCGCAACCCCCGGACCTCCGCAGCCGCCGGCTCCGGCCGGCCGCATCACGCCTCCGCCAGGACCGCGCGCACCGCCTCCGTCACCTCGGCGCGGGTGAACGGCTTGCGCAGCGTCCGCCGGGCGCCCAGAGCGGCGGCGACGGGCAGAAGGTCCGGCGCTTCGGGCGCACCGCCGCCGGACATGGCGATGATCCGGACCGACGGGTGCAGGCGTCGCAGTTCCATGATGGTCGCCAGTCCCTCCCGATGGGGCATGAAGATGTCGGTGATGACCACGTCGGTCGGAGTGTCCTGCAACAACGCCACGCCCTCCGCCCCGTCGCGCGCCGCAAGCGCCGTGTAGCCGGCGTGGCTGAGGGCGCGCAGAAGCACGGTGCGCACCAGGTCATCGTCGTCAATGACCAGAACGGTGGCCATGGATACGCACCCCTCCTTCCTTTCGGTGCCCCCGCGGTCGTCATCGGCACCGGCCCGGCACACGATGCCGAACCGTGCCGGGCGGCTTCCGTTCCGCCGGGCGCGGCCGCGGCCCCGGTCACCCGTGGAAATTCAGCAGGCTCGGCGCCTTGTCGATGATCTCCTCCAGGATCTGCGAGGCGGTATCGAGATCCCGTTCCAGTTCCGGCCCCAGCTTGCCGGCATAATTGGGCTCCGTCAGCTTCTTGTGGGCGTCGTGCAGGCTGCGCAGCTCCGACATGAAGATCTCGCGCGCGCCCATCGGCAGAACCGGGTTGGCCGACAGCACGAAAAAGAAGCGCATGCTGGCACGCACCAGGAGCGCCAGCATCACCGTATCCAGCCGCTCGAACTGCTCGCGCAGATCGTCGGAGCGGGCGTCCACCAGGTTGCGCAGCCGCTGCTCGATGAGAATGACCAGAGCCTGGAACTCGCCAACCTTGTCGCGGAACTCGCGGTAGGCGGCGAAGCTGTGCTTGCTCGCCTCGTGCTCGGCGATCTGTGCGAGCTTGGCGGCCTCGCGGCACTGCCGCTCCAGGGCGCTGAGCAGTTGCTTCACCTCGGCACGGGTGTATTGGCGCTTCATGGGCCGGACGACGCGATGATGATGAACCTCCGGCCCTATAGCACAGGGCGCCCGCCCCGGTCATCGGGAACCGGGGACGCAGGGCGACCGCACCCCGCTCGCGTCAATAGCCGGCTTCCACCACCCCGTCGACCAGCCAGACGATGCTGTCGAGGGCCGAATCCTTGCTGGGCAGCGAAGCACCCTTGGCCAGCACCAGGCGCCCGGTGTTGTCCTTGACCGGGCCGCGAAAGACCGCGGTGTTGCCATTGGCCAGTTGCATGCGGGCCGCGTCCGCGTGGGCGCGTGCCTCCACGCCGACGGCCGGGCCGTAGCGCGTGCTGCGCACGAACTGCTCGCCGAAGCCGCCGCGCAACAGGCGCGGCCATGGCCGACCGGTCCTGATCCGCGTCACCAGATCGGTGTAGAGCCGTTCCCAGGCCCATTCGGCGCCGGTGAGCAGAGCGGTCGGGGCGACCGCCGACAGGTCGGTGTGCAGACCGCAGCACAGGACGCCCGCCGCTTCAGCCTCTTCCACCAGCGGGCGCAGGGACGGCAGGTGACCGGCCAGCACGTCGGCCCCGCCGGCGATCAGGCTGCGGCCGGCCGCCGCCGGCGACCCCTCCGGACCGACGAAGGCGAGTTGCACCGTCACCGATGGCTCCACCCGCCGGGCTCCGAGGGCGAAGGCGTTGACCGAGCGCAGAACGCGCGGCCCCGGCTGCGACGCAACGAAGCCGATGCGCCGCCGACGCGTGGCGTAGCCGGCGACCATCCCGGCAATGTGCTGGCCCTCGTCGATGTAGGCGTCGTAAACGCCGACGTTCACCGGCAGGCGCAGCATGGCGTTGCGCGACCCGCACAACAGAATGGTGACGTCGCGGTGGGCGTCGGCCTGCGCCAGAAGGGCCTCCGCCTGGTCGCCGGGAGCGGTGACGAAGATCACCCGGCAGCCGTGGCCGGCGATCAGTTCCTCCACCGCCACCGGCAGGTCCCCCGCCGCCTCCGCCTCGTGCACCACCACGCCGGGCAGCGCCGCGGTCGCCGCCGCGCCGTCGGCGTGGGCCTGGTTGTAGCCGAAATCGACCCGCGGGCCGCTGTAGAGGAAACCGACGGACAGGGGCTCCGCGGCACGCCCGAGCGGCGCCGCCAGCGCCAGCGCGCCCCCGGCCACGCCCGCGAGGAAGCGGCGGCGGGCGACCCGCCAACCATCCGTTCGATGATGTTCCATCGTTCCCCCCATCGGGCAAGAACTATACCTTCGGATGGATGGGTTGCCAGCGAAAAGCCGTTCACACGCTAAGCAACCCGTCGCCGGCACGGCAGCGCCGTTGCCTTCGCCTCGGGGCGCTGGTATGCAGCCGCCCGAACCCCACCGGAACCGTCGCGCCGATGCCCCGTCCGTCCGCCCCATGCGCGCCCGCCGACATCCTGGTCATCAAGCTGGGGGCGCTGGGGGATTTCTTCCTGGCGCAGACGGCCTTCCGGGCAATCCGCCGCCACCACGCCGGCGACCGCCTGACCCTGCTGACCATCCCGTCACTGGCGCCTCTGGCCGAGCGCAGCGGCCTCTTCGACGCGGTGTGGAGCGACCCGCGCGGCCGCACACCGGCCGCCTATCTGGCCATGCGCCGGCGTCTGCGGGCCGGCCGTTTCGCCCGCGTCTACGACCTTCAGTGCCAGTCCCGCACCGACCGGTACTTCCTGCTGCACGTCCCCGGACCCTGGCCGGAGTGGTCGGGAACCGCGCGCGGCTGCTCCCACCCCGACCGCTATCCCGGCCGCCGCAAGGTGCCGGTGATCGAGCGCTACGCCCGCCAGCTCCGCCCCTTCGGGATCACGCTCGATCCCTGGCCCGATCTTTCCTGGCTCGACGCCGACACCGGCGGATTCGGGCTGGACGGGCCCTATGCCCTGCTGGTGCCCGGCTCGTCGCCTGGCCGTCCGGACAAGCGGTGGCCGGTGGACCGCTACGCCGAGCTGGCGCAGCGGCTGGCGGAACGGGGCATCCGGCCGGTGGTGCTGGGCACCGCCATCGAGACCGACCTGGCGGCCGCCATCACCGCGGCCTGTCCCGCGACCCTGGACCTGACGCAGCGGACCGGGATCGCCGAGATCGCCGGGCTGGCGCACCGCGCCGTGGCGGCGGTGGGCAACGACACCGGCCCCACCCACCTGATCGCGGCGACCGGCGCCCCGACGGTGGTTCTGTTCTCCGACGCCTCGGATCCCATCCACGCGCTGGGACGCCGCACCGTCGTTCATCACGTTCCGGATTTCGCGGACATGGACACGGCCGGCGTCCTCGCGGCCGTGGAGCGCGCGCGCACCCTCTGACGGAACGGCAACGCGCAGCGGCGCCACCTGTTGCCTGAGGGGTCGTCTTCCCGGTGCCGGAGCCGCGCATGACCGAAATCCGCGTCGACTCGCTTATGGCCTACATCGCCGTCATCTCCGGCCTTGCGGAGCGTACGGTGGCGTTCCGCGGCTCCAAGAACCCGGACGAGGACATGAAGCCGTCGGTCGTGCGCTCGTGGCAGTGCAATCACCGTCTGCGGAACATGACCGGCCGGCACGAGCGTCCCGCGCCGGTGCTGTGGGACTTCGAGGAACGCCTGATCGAGTCATTCAAACGCCAGGCATTGCCGTTCCTGCCCTCGGTGCCCGACTGCCATCTCAACTGGCTGGCCGTCGCCCAGCACCACGAACTGCCGACGCGGCTCCTGGACTGGACGCGCAACCCGCTGATCGCCCTCTACTTCGCTGCCAGCAACCGGCACCGTCCGACACCACCGGAAGAATGGAGGGATGTCTTCGTCTTCATCTGGGGGATCAGCGACACGCCCGACAGTCACCGCCACATGCTGGCGCTCGATCGCGCCCGAACGATGATGCCGGTTGGTGACGGGCGCATCGGCTCCGGCCGCCCGGATGCCGACCACCGGACGGACGGCGCCATCCATCTGTTTACGCCGCCCACCCTGTCGTCGCGGATCGCCTCTCAGGAGGGTTTGTTCAGCTTCGAAGAACGCCTATCCGACCGCCCGTTCCCCGAACTGGCCCGCGACACCGGCCTTGACCTGACGCGCATCCGCGTGGCCGGCCCGGCCCGCCTGGAGATTCTGCGGCAGTTGAACCGGTTGGGTGTGGAATCCGGCAAATTGTTCCCGGATCTTCCCGGCCTGTGCGCCCACCAGCGCTGGGCCGCGGAGTGGTTGTGGTGACATGACCCTGGCGTCGTCGCGCGAACCGGTTTAGCACTCGCACACGCCACAGCGCCAACGACGCCCATGACCGATCCATCCGCCGCCGCACCGGTCGCCGACCGGGTCGCCCGAAGCCTTGCCGAAGCCGCACGCCTGGAGACCGCCGGCGATGCGGCCGGCGACGACCGGACAGCCGCCGCCGCCTATGAACAGGCGCTGTGGCTCGTTCCCACCCGCCCCCTGTTCGCAAAGCTGGTCGCCGCCGTCGACCGGCTGCGGGCGGCGGATCCCGGCTATCTGTTCGTCACTCACACGCTGTCCCGCCCGCTGCGGGTGGTCGCCGCCGCCAACGCCGCCTATGTGCCCCTGCTGGAAACGATGCTGGCATCGGTCCGCTTCCTGCGCAACGGGCCGTGCGTCCGCTTCACCATTCTCGATGTCGGGCTGGAGCCGGAGCAGGCCGGCCGGCTGCGCGCCGACGGGATGGCGGTCGTCGAACCCGAATGGCATCTGCCCCCCGGGTACCGGACGACGAATCCGGCCCATTTCAAGGCGATGACGGCGCGCCCCCATCTGCCGGCCTACGCCCCCGATGCCGGCCTGATCCTGTGGATCGACGCCGACATCTGGGTGCAGACGCCGGCCAGCCTCGACGACATCGTCCTGGGCGCCCTCAGCGGCGCCATGGCCATCGTCCCGGAGCGGCACCGCGCCTACAATCTGAAGTTCTTCCCTCTGGGCGAGGCCGAACCGATCGACGAAGGAGCCTGGTTGACGCGGCTGTTCACGGTCGCCTTCGGCCCTGACGAGGCACGGGATCTCAGGGAAAAGCCGATCCTCAACACCGGCGTCTTCGCCCTGCGCGCCCGCGCTCCCCATTGGGCGGCCTGGCAGGCGTCGCTGGACCGCGCCCTGCGGCGCACCGGCGTTTCCCTTGTGGAACAGACCGCGCTCAACCATGCCGTCTACCGGAACGGGCTGCCGACGGTCCGGTTCGGCGCCCATTACAACTGGGTCACCCACCGGGCACGCCCCCTGTTCGACCCGCCGACCCGGCGGTTTCTCGAACCGGCCCGGCCGTTCCGCCCGCTCGGCCTGATCCATGTGACCGGCCCGGACAAGTTCAGGCCGCGGCCGATCCGGACGACCGACGGGCGGGTGATCGACCTGCCGCTGATGCCTGTCGCCACCGACATCTGAACTCTGCGCGAATTTCCGGGGGGAATGCGCACCGATCCGGGAAACTCCGCGTCCGCTCGTGCGTTGTCACCGGCAGTGCCGGTCCGGCACGCCGCCCGGGCGCCCCGGGGAAGGGAGACAGGGAATGAACGACAGCCGACTGGACCGCATCCGCCGCCGGGCTCACGAGATCTGGGACCGCGAGGGGCAACCCCACGGACGCCACGACGACCATTGGCAGCGGGCCGAAGCCGAGATCGACGCCGAGGACGCCACCTCCGCCGACCCCGCCGCTCCGGCGGCAACCGGCACGCCAAACGCCGGCAAGACGACCGGGCGCGGTGCGCGCACGGCCAAGAACAGCCCATCAAAGGAAAGCCCGCCCGCAGCCGCCCCCGCCAAACGCCGGGGCAAGACGGCTGCCCCACCCGCCGAACCCGGCACCACCCCTCGCACGCGATCGGCCAAATCCCGCGGCAAGGACGCCTCCGCCTGAGCCGCCGGCGTCCCGGCTTCCGGGGGGACGGCCGGCAGGCTTGCGAACATCGGGCTGGCACCGATCTGCGGGGATTGCTAGGCTTGCGGCCCTTAACCAACCGCCGCAACCAGCCGCCGCCCCGCCGCAAGCGCCGACCGATCCCGAGGTGGACCCATGCCGCACTACCGTTCCCGCACTTCCACGCACGGCCGCAACATGGCCGGTGCCCGTGGCCTCTGGCGCGCCACCGGCATGAAGGACGGCGATTTCGGCAAGCCGATCATCGCCATCGCCAACTCCTTCACCCAGTTCGTTCCCGGCCACGTCCACCTGAAGGACCTGGGCCAGCTCGTCGCCCGCGAGATCGAAAAGGCCGGCGGCGTCGCCAAGGAGTTCAACACCATCGCCGTCGACGACGGCATCGCCATGGGCCATGACGGCATGCTCTACAGCCTGCCGTCGCGCGAGCTGATCGCGGACGCCGTGGAGTACATGGCGAACGCCCACTGTGCCGACGCGCTGGTGTGCATCTCCAACTGCGACAAGATCACGCCGGGTATGCTGATGGCCGCCATGCGCCTCAACATCCCCGCCGTGTTCGTGTCCGGCGGACCGATGGAGGCCGGCAAGGTGAACTGGCGCGGCAAGACCCGCGCCGTCGACCTGATCGACGCCATGGTCGCCGCCGCCGACCCCACGGTGAGCGACGAGGAGGCGGCCGAGATGGAGCGCAGCGCCTGCCCCACCTGCGGCTCCTGCTCCGGCATGTTCACCGCCAACTCCATGAACTGCCTGACGGAGGCGCTGGGGCTGGCGCTGCCCGGCAACGGCACCATCCTGGCCACCCACGCCGACCGCAAGGAGCTGTTCCTGGCCGCCGGCCGGATGGCCGTGGACCTGTGCCACCGCTGGTACCGGGAAGAGGATCCCCGCGCCCTGCCCCGCGGCATCGCCACCTTCGAGGCGTTCGAGAACGCCATGACGCTGGACATCGCCATGGGCGGCTCGACCAACACCGTTCTGCACCTGCTGGCCGCCGCGCAGGAAGGCGAGGTGCCCTTCACCATGCAGGACATCGACCGGCTGTCGCGCCGGGTTCCCAACGTCTGCAAGGTGGCCCCCGCCGTCGGCGACGTCCACATCGAGGATGTGCACCGGGCCGGCGGCATCTTCGGCATCCTGGGCGAGTTGGACCGTGGCGGCCTGCTCAACCGCGACGTCGCCACCGTCCACACCCCGACCCTGGGCGAGGCGCTGGACCGCTGGGACGTCAAGCGCACGTCCGACGAGGGCACCCACCGCCTGTTCCGCGCCGCCCCCGGCGGCATCCCCACCATCGTGCCCTTCAGTCAGGAACGGCGCTGGCCGGAGCTGGACCTGGACCGCGAGACGGGCGTCATCCGGTCGGTGGAGCACGCCTTCAGCAAGGACGGCGGGCTCGCCGTCCTGTTCGGCAACATCGCCGAGCGCGGCTGCATCGTGAAGACGGCCGGCGTCGATTCGTCGATCCTGACCTTCGCCGGGCCGGCGCGGGTGTTCGAAAGCCAGGACGCGGCGGTGGAGGCGATCCTGGGCGACCGCATCCGGGCCGGCGACGTGGTGGTCATCCGCTATGAGGGTCCGCGCGGCGGCCCCGGCATGCAGGAGATGCTCTATCCGACCAGCTATCTGAAGTCCAAGGGGCTGGGCAAAGCCTGCGCGCTGGTCACCGACGGGCGGTTCTCGGGCGGCACCTCGGGTCTGTCCATCGGCCACGCCTCGCCGGAGGCGGCGGCCGGCGGAGCCATCGGCCTGGTGGAGGAAGGAGACCGCATCGAGATCGATATCCCGAACCGGTCCATTCGCCTGGCGGTCACCGATGAGGAGCTGCAACGCCGCCGCGACGCCATGAACGCCAGGGGTGCGGCGGCATGGAAGCCGGAGGCCCGCACCCGCGCCGTGTCTCCGGCCCTGCGCGCCTACGCCGCCCTGACGACCAGCGCCGATCGCGGCGCCGTGCGCGACGTCAGCCAGGTGGAAGGCATCGCCGTTCCGCGCTGAACCGGCAGCGGCGGCCCTCGCCGCCGGCCGGTGCTTCCTTCCCGGCGCGCCGGAGCGTAACCCGCTCCGGCGCGTTTGCGTTGGGCCGGGAGGTCCGCGCCGGGCGATTTGGGTCACAGATGCTTCGTTTTCTACACATTGCCCGGTGCATGCAGTAATATGCAGGCCGGGTGCGCGGCGGGTGCGGAACCGTCCGGAATCGGGTGGGGAAGGAGTGATGGCGGCAACCTCTGCCGAAGGGCGCGGATTGCGGACCAGCGGGTCCGAGCGGAGGCTGCTGACCGTCCTGTTTGCCGACATCGTGGGGTCCTCCCGGCTCGTCGATGGCTGCGATCCGGAGGACGCGGATGAGTCGCTGCTCGGCATCCTTCAGGTCCTGGTCGATGCCGTCCATCGCTACGGCGGGATGGTCAGCCAGGTTCTGGGCGACGGGGTTCTGGCGGTGTTCGGTGCCCCCGCGGCGTTGGAGGATCATGCGTTGCGGGCCTGCCTCGCAGCCCGGGACATCGCGGTCGCCTCCGGCACCGACGTCGCCTCGGGTGATGCGGACGGACACCGTGGAGCCCTGCCGCCCTTTTCGGTCCGCGTCGGCGTCGCCTCGGGCGAGGTGCTCAGCCATGTGGTCGACGCGGACGGTCCGTGGAAGGACTACCGGGCGGTCGGCGAGTGCGTCCATCTCGCCGCCAAACTGCAACAGCGCGCCGCCCCCGGCAGCGTGCTGATCAGCGCCGACACGGTCCGGCTGGTTCCCGCCGGGTTGATCAGCGAACCGGTGACGCCGCTGGCGCTGGGGGGTGATGCCCCGCCCCACCCGGTGCACCGGCTCGTTGATGCGCGGCCCGACCGACTGACCGCCACCGATTTCGCGGCGCGCCGCACCGCGCCGTTCGTCGGGCGCGAAGCCGAGCTGCGGCTGATCGACGGCGCGCTGAGGCGGGCCGTCGGTGGTGAGGGTGGCGCGATGCTGGTCGTGGGCGAAGCCGGCATCGGCAAGTCGCGTGTGGTGGGTGAGTTGCTGCGGATGCATCGTGGCGGCGGAATCGACTTGGTGGAATGGCCGCAGGCGCCGCTGCGCCGCCCCGGCGATCCCGACACTCCGGAATGCGTCGTCCGCAGCCTCGCCGCCCTTGCCGCCCGTCGGCACGGTGGCGACGGCGCCACCGCGGTCTGCGCCGCCGCGCGCCGGGCGGGCGGCCCTCTGGCGGAGGCGGCGGTGTGCGACCTGCTGGGGCAGCCGGTCCGCGATCCCCTGTGGACGGGCATCGATCCCGCACAGCGGCTGTCCTTCGCCATCGAGGGCCTGGCGGCGGCCACCGTCGAATTGGGTGCGGAGCGCACCGTGGTCGTCCTGGTGGAGGATGCCCACTGGGCCGACCCGGTCATGGCGCGCCTGCTGGACACGCTGGCCCATGGCGTGGCCGGCAGCCGGATCTTCCTGCTGGCAACCGCGCGACCGGACGAGCCGACCGGCTGGTCGGGCGTGCCGCGCATGCCCCGTCTGGACCTCAACGCCCTGTCCCCGGCGCAGACCGATGCGTTCCTCGACCATTGGTTGGGTGATGACCCCTCCCTGACGCCGTTGAAACACCGCATCGCCCGCCGCAGCGAAGGCGTGCCCCTGTACCTGGAAGAATCGCTGCGCGCCCTGGAATCCGCAGGCACCATCGCCGGCACCGAAGGTGCCTTCCGGCTGGTCGGCCGCGGCGACCCGGTGGAACTGCCGGCCAGCGTGCGCGGACTGCTGGCGGCACGCATCGACGCGCTGCCGGCGGACCGGCGCGCGGTCCTTCGAGCAGCCGCCGTAGTCGGGCCGACCTTCGACGTGGCACTGCTGTGCACGCTGGTTGCAGCACCCGCCCCGGATGTCATGAAGGCGCTCGCCGGCCTGGAATGGGCGGGATTCCTGCACCGCTCACGCCTGATGCCGAATCTGGAGTTCACCTTCCATCACGCGCTGATGCAGGAGGTCGCCTACGCCGGCATCGCCCGGCGGGAGCGGCAATGCCTGCACGCCCGCATCGTCGCCGCCCTGCGCAAACGGCGCGACAGCGATCTGCCGGGGCGGCTGGAATCCCTCGCCCACCACGCTCTGCGGGCGGGGAACCGGCCGCTGGCCTACGTCTATGGCCGTTTCGCCGGGCAGCGGGCGGAGGTGCGCTCCGGGCCGGCCGACGCTGCGCAGCATTTCACGGACGCGCTGCACGCGCTGGAAGGGCTGCCCGCCAGCCGGCGCAACACGCTGCGACGGATCGACGTGACGCTGGCGCTCGCCCGCTCCCTGCTGCCGCAGGGCGGCAAGGACGGCATCGAGGCGCTGTTGAACGAGGCCAGGAATCTGGCGATGGAGACGGACGCACCGATCCGGCGCACCCGCGCCTCGTCGCTGCTGTCGGCCTATCTCTGGATCTACGGCGACCTGGACGACGCCATCCGCCTGTGCCGGGAAGGCCTTGCCGAGATGGCGGACCGGGAATGCCTTAACACCCGGGTGCAGCTTCTCGTCCGGCTCGCCGGTGTGTACGCGGACAAAGGGCATTACCGCGATGCCTGCACCTGGATGGAGGAGGCCGGACGCCTCATCGCGGCCGAGCCGGGCTTCGGCCGTTATGGACTGATGCCGGTGGCCAGGGTCGCTGCGGACAGCTTCCTCGGCCGCTACCTCGCGGAACTCGGCCGGCATGATCGGGCGATGCGCTGCAGCGAGGCGGCATTGGACGCTGCACAGACCAGCGGCCACGCCTTCTCGCGCATCCTGGCCATGCTGAATCTCAGCCTGGTCCTGCTCCTCGATGACCGGTTCGACCGCGCCATCCCGCTGCTGAAGGACGCCCTGGAAACCGCCGACGTCATCCGGTCGCAGCTTTTCCAACCCATCCTTCTCAGCGCCCTCGGCTATGCCCTCGTGCGGACCGGGAAGGCGGACGACGGGCTGGCCATGCTGCACGCGGGCCGCCAGCATCTGGACACGCTGGGAGTCCGGCGCCACGTTCCGCAGGTGCTGATTTGGCTGTCCCTCGCCCTGCATCACGCCGGGCGCCCGCGCGAGGCTCTGCGATGGGCCACCGATGCGCGCGATCACGCCGCCGGGGCGGGACAGCAGGCCGACGAGGCCCGGGCCTGCTACGCCATGGCGCTCGCCGGGCACGCCCTCGGGCGGGACGGAGCCACCGCGCTGGCGGCACACGCGGCCGATACCGCGCGTCTGCTGGGCCTCGCCCCGCTCTTCCGTCAGTGCGAACGGCTTGCCGCCGACGCCGCCATGGTCCGCCGCATCGCCGTCTAGCTCCTGCGGCCGGACGGCATTGGAAATGATCACGTTCCGGCCGCATCAGGGGACGTCCGCCCCGCCGCGGAAATAGTTCAGCACGAACACGCGGATGCCGGTGGACAGGGGGAGACCCGACCAGGCGTCCGAAATCTCGACGCACAGGTCGTCGATCGACCGGCCTTCGCGTTCGCCGATGTCGATCAGGCCGGCCCAGATGGCGGATTCGAGGCGCACACCGACGTGCTCCGCACCGATGCGCACGGTCCGCGCTACGGCGACGTCGGCGGTCGCACGGGACATCAGGTCCGACAGCAGGCCGATCTCCCCGCCGGCGATGGGACTCTTGCTCAGGAACTGCATTGTGCGCCGCCTTTCTGGCTGCATCGGGCCCGCCATCGGGACACCGGCGGAACGGTCGAGACCGCGCGCCATCTTCACCTCCGCATACCCGGTTACGCAGTGAAGTTCTTCACTGCGTAACCGGGTATGCAGCGGCCATAGTCGGAGCATCCCGACCAACGGGAACAGAAAGCAACGGGGCAAACGGCCCCACCCTCTGCGACGACTTTCCAGGCAAGGAGCATCAGGACATGAACTCCACGATCAGCCGGGCAACCCTGATCCGCGGCGCCGACGGCCGCCTGTACGCCGTGACCGCCGCCGGCGTGACCGAGGTGGCCGAGACCGGCGCCCGCGCCGTTCGCAGCGCCGTCCGCAGCGGCGACCGTGCCGGCTTCGACACCGCCGACCACGAGGCCGGCCGCTTCGCCGTCACGCCCGGCGCCTGAACGCCGGGCTTCGGGCCGCGGCGGCCGGCATTCACCCGGCCGCGCCGCTGCGGCCCCGCCCTCACCCCGCCCCCGGACGAGTGAGCCGCGATGCCGTTCGACGAGATATTCCCGAGGATGCCGGCGGGCGAGACCCGCAAGGTCCACACGGCCGGAACCCATCGCATCGTTCCGCCCGAAACCACCCTGGCCCGCGTGACCCCGTTCCTGCCCGTCATGGGCATCACGCGCGTGGCCAACGTGACCGGCCTCGACACCATCGGCATACCCGTGGTGATGGTCACCCGGCCGAACGCGCGCTCCGTTTCGGTGTCCCAGGGCAAGGGCGTCACGCTTGCCGCTGCCAGGGCGTCGGGGGTGATGGAATCCATCGAGACCTATCACGCCGAACGCATCGCGCATCCCGTCAAGTTCGCCAGCTACGAGGACCTGCGCTGGACTCACCGGGTGGCGGACGTGACACGCCTCCCCCACCGGGCCGACGGCACCTTCTCTCCCCATACGCCGATCCTGTGGATCGAAGGCATGGAACTGATGAGCGGCACCCCCATGTGGGTCCCCTTCGAGACGGTGCATCTGAATTTTACCGTTCCCATGCCCCCCGGCAGCGGTGCCTTCATCGCCGGGTCCAACGGCCTGGCATCGGGCAACCACCCGCTGGAGGCGATCGTTCACGCCATCGGAGAACTGGTGGAGCGTGATGCCGCCACCCTCTGGCACCTGCGCAGCGCTGCGGAGCAGGAGGACACGCGCATCGACCTGTCAACGGTCGGCGATCCCCTGTGCCGGTCGATGCTGCAGCGCTTCGAGGACGCCGGCGTCGACGCGGCGGTGTGGGAACTGACCAGCGACATCGGCTTGCCCGCCTTCCTGTGCCGCATCGTGCCGCGCGAGGATCTGCCCCGGCACTCCGTCCGGCCCGCGTCGGGCATGGGATGCCATTGTGCCCGCGAGGTCGCCCTGGCGCGCGCCCTGACCGAAGCGGCGCAAAGCCGCCTCACCTTCATTTCGGGTGCCCGCGACGACATGCCCCGCGGCGAGTACCTGCGCCACCTCGACCCCGCCGCCGTCGCCCGCTGGCAGCGGCGCATCCGCGGCGGCGGTGGCGGGCGTGATTTCGCGCTCTGCCCGACGGCCCCGGGGCGCACGGTCGAGGAAGACCTGCGGGACCAGCTCGCCCGACTGCGCCGGGCCGGCATCGACGAGGTGGTGGCGGTCGACCTCACCAAGCCGGAGTTCGGCATTCCCGTGGTCCGGGTGGTCATCCCCGGCCTGGAAGGCATCGCCGATTCACCCGAGTACCTGCTCGGCGACCGCGGCCGGGCCATCCCGGAGCACCCTGCAGAGGGACATGCATGAGCACCTTCGTCTTCATCGGCCCGTCGATCCCGCGTGACGAGGCGGCGCGTCTGCTGAACGCCACGTTCCTGCCGCCGGTGGCCCAGGGCGACGTGATCCGCCTGTGCCGCCGGGAGACGCCGGCCGCCATCGGCATCGTCGACGGCTATTTCGAATGCGTTCCCGCGGTGTGGCACAAGGAGATCCTGTTCGCCCTGGAGCGGGGCGTGGCGGTGTACGGGGCCGCCAGCATGGGGGCCCTGCGCGCCGCGGAACTGCATCCCTTCGGCATGATCGGAGTCGGGGCCATCTTCGAAGCCTTTCGCGACGGGCGCCTGGAGGACGATGACGAGGTGGCCGTAACCCATGGTCCCGCGGAACTGGGATACCCCATCCTGTCCGAGGCCATGGTCAACATCCGCCGCACACTGGCCGACGCCGCCGCGGCGGCCGTGCTGCCGCCGGGAACGGCGCGGGCGCTGGAGGACATCGCCAAGGACCTGCCCTATCCCAGGCGCAGCTATGGCCACCTGCTGCGCCTGGCCGGCGACCTGCACCTGGACGCGGCCGAGCTGGCCCGCTTCAGGGCATGGCTGCCCGCGGGCCGGTTCGACCAGAAGCGCGACGACGCGCGCGCGATGCTGCGAATGATGCGCCATGCCAACCAGCCCGCACAGCGTCCGCCCGCCCGCTTCCACTTCGAACGCACCGTGCTGTGGGAGCGGGCCGTCGTGGAGGCGCTGGCCGCCTGACGGCGTGCCGCCGCGGGCCCCCCGCCGGCCGGCAATCGTCCGTATACATCGGCATTTCCTCCCCCTCGTGGCGGCCATCGATTACAATGGCAGTCCGACGGGCAGCGGCAGGGAGACGGTGCGCGTGCAGGAACGGCAACGGCCATCCGGACCGGCAGCCGCGGTGGCCGTGCTGCGGCGCAACCGCCTGCTCGGCGAGCTTACGGATGCGGAGATGGACGAACTCCTGGGGCTGGGCCGCATGCAGCGGTTCGACAACCAGGCCCCCGTCTTCGCCAAGGGCGAGCCGGGTGACTGCCTCTTCGCCATCCTGAAGGGGCAGATCGGCATCCACACCTCGTCGCCCGACGGCAAAACCATGATGCTCAACATCCTGGATGCCGGAGACGTGCTGGGCGAGATTGCCATCATCGACGGGCGCGAGCGCACGGCCGGCGCCATTGCGCTGCGCCCGTCGGAGCTGTTCCGCATTGACCGTGCCGACTTCCTTCCCTTCCTGGAACGTCATCCCCGCCTGGCGATCCGCATGATGCAGGTGTTGTGCGAACGGCTGCGCTGGGTCAGCGAGAACATCGAGGACGCCATCTTCCTCGACGTGCCCCGCCGCCTGGCCAAAAGGCTCCTCCTCCTCGCCGACGCCTACGGGCAGCCTTTGCCGGCCGGCGGGCTGCGCATCACCGAACCGATCTCCCAGGAGGGTCTCGCCAATATGCTCGGCGTAACCCGCGAGATGGTGAACAAAAGTTTGAAAGCACTCAAGACGTCAAAAGCTATCGCCTATGCGAAAGGTTTCATCATCATCACCGACCTTTCCATTCTGCGCGACATAGCCGAGGATGCGCCGCACAGTTGACAAGCCCTCTCACTCAATCAAAAGCCATCATCAAATAAAGTTTTGTTCCCCACCGCCGGTGCAATCAGGCTATAGTGATAGCCGGGCAAGGGGGTTGCAAACCACACATTGATGGCCAGGGGCGAAGAGATCGATGGTTGAGCAGAACGCGCAGGAGCGTGCGGTCGCCAATCCACAGGGCGTGAGCCCGTTGGCAACCCGAACCGTGCAGATCGGCGGTACAGCGCAGGTTGTCCGTCTTGAACCTTCCTACTGGGAGGCGCTCGACGAGATCAGCCGGCGTGAAGGACGCAGCGTTGAAGATTTGTGCACAGAGCTTAAGGAGCGATTGGACAAGCACGCCCGGCGCCGCCCGCCGGTGTCCCTTGCCAACGCACTGCGTGTGTTCGTTGTCGGTTACTACCGCCAGGCGGCAACCGACAAGGGACATATCCGGGCCGGTCACGGGTGCGGCGACCCTTTCGTGAGCACCCCGTTCGACGGCTTGAATCCGATCGCCGGGGCCCTGGAACACCGCTGAGGCACGGGCGGGGAAACAAACCGCGCGGCCCCGACCAGACCAAGTCCTGATCGGGGCCATTGCCTTTGCCGGGTTCGGTACGGCGTTGCAGCGCCCCTGCCGGGGTGATCCCCTATTCCCGCGATCCGCCCCCTCCCCCGGGGGGACGCCACCGGTCACGCCGCCCGGCGCCGACACCCCTTGTTGCGGTACATCTTCACGTCGGCGTGGCGGACGACATCCTCCTCGCGGTCTTCGGCGGTGTAGGGATGGACGCCGACCGAAAAGCGCAGGGGCAGCGTCCGCCCGTTCCATTCCACCGTCCGGGATTGCGCGGCCTCGGCAAGCTGCAGGGCGCGCGCGGCACCCGTACCGGGGTCGGTGTTGGTCAGCAGGATCATGAATTCGTCGCCGCCGGGCCGCGCCACCACATCCTCCGCCCGGACAAGCGACTGGAGCAGGCGCGCCACCTGGCGCAGATAGGCATCGCCGGCGCCGTGGCCATGGGTGTCGTTGATCGCCTTGAAGCCGTCCAGGTCGATCATCACCAGCACGCCGCCCGCCGTGGCGTTGCGCCGCGCCGCCGCCAGTTCACGCCGCAGATGACTGTAGAAGCCACGGCGGTTGAGCAGACCGGTCAGCTCGTCCGTCATGGTGAGGCTTTCCAGATAGGCGATGCGCTCCTGCTGACGGGAGATCATCTCCTGTGCCTCCGCCAGCCGCGACAGCGCGTTCTGCAGCATCCAGTCGTCACCGCCCCCGCTCACGCAGGACCAGCCGGCGGCGTCGCCGGCAAGGGGGGCGGTGTCGCGGAGGGTGTGGCCGGTGGCGAAGGCGTTCATGGCTCGGCTCCTGGAAGGACCTGGCGGAAGCACTGTCTGCCCAGACAAAGCAATTGCCATGCCAACCCTGCCGCGGCGGATTTCCGCGGCTTTGCCGCCCGGCAGAAACCGCCGGCCCTGCCCTACCCCCGGCAGGAATTGCCCGCCGCCCCTGCCCGGTAGGAAATTCCGTCACATTTTAGCCAATTCGATGGGGAACCGGCCGGCCGGCAAAGAACGCATCCAGATTGTCGAGTGCGCGGAATCCCATGGCGTTGCGCGTCTCGACGGTGGCGCTGCCCAGATGGGGCAGCAGCACGGCGTTCTCCAGGGTGAGATAGCCGGGATCCAGGTGCGGCTCGTTCGTGTACACATCGAGCCCGGCGGCGGCGATGCGTCCGCTGCGCAGCGCGGCGATCAGCGCCGCGTCGTCGACTACCGCCCCCCGCGCGGTGTTGACCACGATGGCCCCCGGTGGCAGCCGGTCGATGCGCGCGGCGTTGAGCCATCGGTGCGTCTGCGGTGTCGCCGGGCAGTGGAACGACAGCACGTCGGCGACCGCGGGGAGGGTTTCCGGATCCGGGTGGTAGATCGCCCCCATTTCCAGCTCCGGAGGCAGCCGGTGCCGGCCGGTGTAGTGCACGCTCATCCCGAACGCCACGGCGCGGCGTGCCACCGCCCGGCCGATTCGTCCCATGCCGACGATTGCCAGCCGCTTGCCGCCGATGTGGGTGCCGGTGAGTTGGGTGGGTGCCCAGCCGGTCCAGGCGCCGCGGCGCAACAACCGCTCCCCTTCCGACGCCCGCCGCGCCGCTGCCAGGATCAGCAGCATCGCCACATCGGCGGTGGCGTCCGTCAGCACGTCCGGCGTGTTGGTCACGCACAGGCCGCGGGCGTGCGCGGCGGCCATGTCGATGTGGTCGATGCCGACCGAGAAGGTGGCCAGGATGCCCACCCGTTCCGGCAGCAAGGCAATGGCCGCCGCATCCATGCGGTCGGCCGGGCAACACAGGACGGCGTCGGCACCGGCCGCACCGGTGCGCAGGCGATCGGGCGTCAGGGGCTCGTCATCCGCGTTGAGGCGCGCATCGTAGTCGCGCCGTGCGCGCGCCTCCACCGCATCCGGCAGCCGCCGCGTCACGAACAGCACCGGCTTCGCCCTTTCCGCTTCCCCGCCCATTCCGCTCCTCCCTGAAATGCGATCGCCGGACCTTTCGGTCCGCCGCGAAAGCGACCATTATCCTGCGGACCCTTCTTTGATTGATAGGCCGCACAGACCGTGGACGCCATCCCGACGAACCGCCGCTCCGCCCCCCGCTTCGCCGCACGCCTGATCGCCGGTGGTGCGATCGCCGCGCTCGCGCTCACGGCCGGAGCCGGACTCGGAGCCGGCACTGCCTTTGCCGGCGCGGAGATCCTGCCCCATCGCGCGCTCTACACCATGTCGCTCGGCAAGGCGCGCAGCAGCAGCAAGGTTGCCAATGTCAGCGGCCTGATGTCGTTTGAATGGGCCGACGCCTGCGAGGGCTGGACGACCCAGCAGCGCTTCATGCTGCGCTTCGTCTACTCCGAGGGCGAGGAGATGACGATGACCACCACCTACTCCACCTGGGAAACCAAGGACGGCCTGCGCTACCGCTTCAACGTTCGCAAGCTGGTCAACGGTGAGCCGGACGAGGACGTCCGCGGCTCCGCCCGCCTCGACGCCTCCGGCGGCGGGGGAACGGCGGAGTTCGCGGAACCGGACGAGCTGGAGATGGAGCTGCCCGCCGGCACCATGTTCCCCACGGCCCACACCATCACCCTCCTCGAGCGCGCCCGGTCCGGCGAATCGTTTCTCAACCGCCCGGTGTTCGACGGCGCTGACGTGGACGGGCCGACGGAGATCAGCGCGGTGATCGGCCGGCCCGTTCCGGCCTCGGCCACCGCAGCCGGCGGTGCACTGGCGGGTCAGACGGGGTGGCCGGTGCGCCTGGCCTTCTTCCCGGACGGGACCGATTCGCCGCAGCCGGAATACGAGATGAGCATCCGCCTGCTGCAGAACGGTGTCGCCGAGTCCCTTGAGATCGACTATGGCGACTTCACCGTCAACGCCATCCTCGACCGGCTGGAGGCCCTGCCCCGCTCCGGCTGCTGACGGCTTTCCGGTCGGCCGTTCAGTTGATGGCCACCGACTGCAGGTTGGCCTGGAAGTCGGCCCGCCCGGGCAGCAATCCGACGGCGCGGTCGAACATCTCCGCCGCCTCGGCGATGCGTCCCTGGCTGCGCAGCAGCAGGCCCCAGACGTTGTACAGGTCGGCATACGATTCGTCGGCGTCGCGCGCGCGCTCCAGCATCGCCGCGGCATCGCCGTCACGCTTCAGCGCGATCAGCGCGACCGCCCATTGGGTGAAGGCCCGGGCGGCCCGCACCCCCTTCGGGTCGGCCTCAACCACCTCGCGGAAGCGGTCGATCGCCTCCTCGTGCGCACCCTTGGCGACCAGCGCGTTGCCCCAGTTGTAGACCGCCAGGGTGAAGTCGGGCTGCAAGGCCAGCGCGCGGCGGTAGCTGGCGATGGCCGCGTCCGGCCGGCCGCTGTGAAAATGGACGAGCCCGCGCAGGTTGTGCACCCAGTGCAATTCGTCCCGCGGCATCGTCGCTTCACAGTTGCGCAGTTCGCGCAGCGTGTCGGTGAAGTCGGTGCTGCCGGCATCCCGGGCCGTTTCGTAGTAGTAGGACGCCACCACATAGGGGTCCACGAAGCGTGCGATGTCGATGGCGGCGCTGCGGATCAGCGCCTTGGGGTCGGCTCCCTTGACCGACGTCTCCAGCGCCCGCTTGCGGTGGTAGTCCAGCCCGCGGATGGACAGGAGATACTCGTCGCCGCTGCGCGTCACGTCGCCGTCGATGCGGAACTGAACGAGTCCCAGCATCTCCTGCGTCGCCCGCACCGGGCCGAGAAAGTCGAAATGGCCGGTGATCGAATCGATGGCCGATTCGCCGTCCGCCAGATGGAATTCCCGCACCTGCTTCACCGTGCGCGCCCGCCGGTTGATCGAGCGCACCTCATCAGCCAGGTGCGAGGTGAACACGGCCGGGGTGAAGCCCTGATAGCTCAGCGACGGCGGAACGTGCACGTCATGGAACGCGATCGGACTCGGATCGAAGAACACGGCGTAACCCAACAGCGCGGATAGCGCCAGGACCGGCAGCGAAATGGCACCGAAGTCCATGGATCTCCCCCACCCCGTAACGCACGGCGTCCACGCCACGACCGCATTGAACCAGAGACGGGGAGCCGCCGGAAGAACGATTCCGGACGAGGTGGCCGATACCACCTTAGTCAATAAAATTTAACAGATCTGCGCCACACAGTATCCGCAGCCGTACAGTCGGCGCCGGTGCACCGTCCGATGCAATGAGAGGTCCGGGATGAGCAGGAAGCAGGTTTCCGTTGGTCAGGTCTACAAGGTCGCCGGCGCCGCCAGCGGGCGCACCTGGCGGGTGATGTCGACGGTGAGCCTGTTCGGCATTCCCCACGCCCGCATCGTCAACACCGAGGACCAGGGGGAAACCAAGACCCTGAGCTGCCTGGTTCTCGCCGACAGCAACTTCTACCGCCTGGTCGACTCCCCCGCGCCGTCCCACGCGGCCTGAAGCGGCCGCCCTGTCCCCGCACGGCCGTGCGGGGACAGGGCGCCGCCGTCAGTTCGTGATCTTCGGCCCGTCGACCGGCGTCGCCGGCCCTGCCTTGGGCTTGGGCAGATCCAGCTTCAGGTGGAGTTCCTTCAGCCGCTCCACCGTGACCGGGGCCGGAGCCTGCATCAGCAGGTCCTCGGCACGCTGGTTCAGCGGGAAAGCGATGACCTCGCGGATGTTGGGCTCGTCGGCCAGCAGCATGACGATGCGGTCGATGCCGGGAGCCGAACCGCCGTGCGGCGGGGCGCCCAGCTTGAACGCGCTGAGCATGCCGCCGAAGCGCGCCTCCAGCTCCTCCGGCGGGTAGCCGGCGATGGCGAACGCCTTGTACATCACCTCCGGCAGATGGTTCCGGATGGCGCCGGACGACAGCTCCACGCCGTTGCAGACGATGTCGTACTGATAGGCCTTGATCTCCAGCGGGTCCATCGTCTCCAGCGCCTGCAGGCCGCCCTGGGGCATGGAGAAGGGATTGTGCGAGAAGACGACCTGCTTCAGGTCCTCGTCGTACTCGTACATCGGGAAATCGACGATCCAGCAGAAGCGGAAGGCGTTCGTCTCGATCAGGTCGAGCTCCTGGCCGAGCCTGGTGCGCGCCGCACCGGCCAGCTTGGCCGCCGCCGCCGGCTGATCGCAGACGAAGAAGACCGCGTCGCCGTCCTCCAGCCCGACCAGGCTGCGCAGCGCGGCCTGCGCCGCCTCGGGCACGAACTTGGCGATGGGACCCTTGCCGCCCGCCGCCTCGAAGATGATGTAGCCGAGGCCGGGAGCACCCTGCTCCTTCGCCCAGTCGTTGAGCTTGTCGAAGAAGCTGCGCGGGCGGTCCGACACCTTCGGCGCGCGGATGGCGCGGACCACACCGCCCTTGTCGATGACCCCGCGGAAGGCGCGAAACTCCACGTCGTCGCGGCGGAAAACCTCGGTGACGTCGGTGATCACCAACGGGTTGCGCAGGTCCGGCTTGTCCGAGCCGTACTTCAGCATCGCCTCGTCGAAGGGGATGCGGCGGAACGGCGGCTTGTCCACAGCCGGGACGGTGTCGCGGCGGAAGGCGCCGAATTCGTCGAAGATGCCGTAAAGCACCGGCTCGATGGCGGCGAAAACGTCGTCCTGGGTGACGTACGACATCTCGAAATCGAGCTGGTAGAACTCGCCGGGGCTGCGGTCGGCGCGCGCGTCCTCATCGCGGAAGCACGGGGCGATCTGGAAATAGCGGTCGAAGCCGGCGACCATCAGAAGCTGCTTGAACTGCTGCGGCGCCTGCGGCAGCGCGTAGAACCTGCCGGGATGGTTGCGGCTGGGCACCAGATAGTCGCGGGCCCCCTCCGGCGAGGAGGCGGTGAGAATCGGTGTCTGGAACTCCGTGAACCCCTGGTCGATCATGCGTCGGCGCACCGATGCGATGACCCGCGAGCGCAGCAGGATGTTCTCGTGGATGCGCTCCCGGCGCAGGTCGAGGAAGCGGTAGCGCAGGCGCACCTCTTCACCCGTGTCGGCTTCCTGGTTCACCGGCATGGGCAGGGTCTCGGCCTCGCTCTGGACCGTCAACTCCCCGATCTGCACCTCCACCCGCCCGGTGGCCATCTTGTCGTTCACCGTCTCGGGCGACCGTTTCACGACCTTGCCCGTGACGGTGACCACGGACTCCAGCCGCAGCCGGTCGGCCGTCGCGAAATCGGCCCTGGAGTTGTCGATCACGCACTGCGTGATGCCGTAGTGGTCGCGCAGGTCGATGAACAGAAGCTGCCCGTGGTCGCGCTTGCGGTTGATCCACCCGGACAGGCGGACGGTCTGCCCGGCGTCCTCTTCACGAAGCTGGCCGCAGGTGTGGGTGCGATAGGGGTGCATGGGTCGGGATACCTTAGAGAATCGGGCGGAGAATCGGGCCCGGGTGACCCCGGGAGGTGCCGGCACGGAAATGGACGCCACAGCACACCGACGCCGGGCGAATGTCAAGCCGCGAAGCGGAAGGACGGCGGGCGTCGCCGGGGCTTTGCGGCGCTTTCCCGCGGGCGTGTGCTCGTGTATGAACGCAACATGACCCTGATCACGACCACAAGCGACCTCGAAGCGTTCTGCCGCGACCTCGCCGGGGCCGACTACATCACCGTCGACACCGAGTTCCTGCGGGAGAAGACGTATTATCCCCAGCTCTGCCTGGTGCAGGTCGCCGGCCCCGCCGGAGCCGCGGCCATCGACCCCCTGGCCGAGGGGCTGGACCTGGCGCCGCTGATCGCGGTGCTGAACGATCCGTCGGTGCTGAAGGTGTTCCACGCTGCGCGCCAGGATCTGGAAATCTTCTTTCATCTGACCGGCCGCATCCCCCATCCGCTGTTCGACACCCAGGTCGCCGCCATGGTCTGCGGCTTCGGTGAGAGCGTCGGCTATGAGACGCTGGTGACCAAGCTGGCCGGCGCGCGCATCGACAAGTCCAGCCGCTTCACCGACTGGTCGCAGCGGCCGCTGACCGATCGCCAGCTTCAGTACGCCCTGTCGGACGTGATCCACCTGCGCCCCGCCTACGAAAAGCTGCGCAAGCGCCTGGCCCGCACCGGTCGTGAGCATTGGCTGGAAGAGGAGATGGCGGTTCTGACCGATCCCGCCACCTACCGGGTCGATCCCGACACCGTCTGGCAGCGCCTGAAGATCCGCACCAACAAGCCACGCTTCGTCGCCGTGCTGAAGGAAGTCGCGGCGTGGCGCGAGCGGGAGGCCCAGCGCCGCGACCTGCCGCGCTCGCGCGTGCTGCGCGACGAGGCCATGCTGGAGATCGCCGCCCACGCCCCCGCCGGCGTCGAGGACCTGGCCCGCACCCGCGGCATGGGGCGCGGCTTCGCCGAAGGGCGCCAGGGGCAGGAGGTGCTCGCCGCCGTTCAGCGCGCCCTGAACCAGCCCGAATCCGAATGGCCGCAGGTCGAACCGCGCGAAGAGCTGCCCTCCGGCCTGGCCCCCGTCATCGAGCTGTTGCGCGTGCTGCTAAAGATGAAGTGCGATGAGAACCACGTGGCCACCAAGCTGGTCGCGTCCGCATCGGATCTGGAAGCCATCGCCGCCGACGATGCCGCCGACGTGCCCGCCCTGTCCGGCTGGCGGCGGGAACTGTTCGGCGAAGACGCCTTGGCGTTGAAACACGGTAGCCTTGCGCTCGCGGTCGTCGACCGGCGGGTTCGCATCGTCCCCGTGCCCAAGGAATGCGGCGATGCACCATAGGACAGCCGGGCTGCCGAAAATACCCATAAGGCTCACGGGTTGATCAGCATTAACCACGCCTTAAGGTATTTTTAAAGAAATACGGAGTTATTATGATGCGCGGCGGGTGTACGCTTGCCGCTTCGCAGGGAAAGCCCCGTGCCGTCGAACCGCGGGGCCACAGGAGTTCTGGATGAGCACGTTCCGGGGCAAGCCGCCAGCGGGCAGGGACCGCGTCCGCCTCTCCACGATGGAGAAGCAACAGGCCGTGGCCGCCGCACAGGACAAACGGCCCGAGTTCGACAACGATAAGTTGCTCAATCTCCTGCGGTCCGCCAAGTCGGAGCTGCAGGGGATGCGGCTCATCCACATGCATCTGTCGCTGCTGAAGGACAAGGATCCCAGCAGCCAGATGGTCGTGCGCACCATCATCCAGGAACTCGGCACCAAGGCTTCGTATCTGCAATCCTTCAACATCTCCAACGGCGATGTCATCGTCCTCTACAAGGGACTGAAGCTGTCCGGCGTCACCGAGGTGTGCCAGAAGGTGGAGCAGGTCTTCCTGTCCAAGACCACACTGACGGGGCCGAACCCGTACAAGGAATACTCGCTCTATTCGATCATGGAACTGGCGTTGAATTTCATCAACGTCATTCGTTTCATGGAAGAGTTGCAGGTCGGCGAATCCGGCGGGGGCACCGTCGAAACCAAACCGCCGATCACGCTGGAGGAAATGGGCAAGCTCGAACGCTCGATGCAGATGTTCGATCTGTCCCCCTTCCTGTTCAATCAGGCCATCGCCAACCTCGCTCCGACGGGCGAGGATGAGATGGAGTATTTCGAACTCTACATTTCCATCAAGCTGCTTCAGGAACGGCTCCGCCCGGATTTCGACCTGACAGCGAACAAATGGCTGTTCAACTATTTCACGGCCAACCTCGACCAGTCGGTCCTGAAGGCGCTGAACCACGGCCTGTCGTTCATGCGAGGCCGCCGCATCGGCATCAACATCAACCTGTCGACGGTGATTTCCACCGGATTCGTTAAGTTCGACGAGCGTCTGCCCATTGATTTCCGCGGCAACGTGGTGCTTGAGGTCACCAAGGGCGACCTCATCGAGAACCTGCAACTGTTCCAGGAAGTGGTCGATTTCGCGCAGGATCGCCAGTACAAGATTGCGGTGGACGGCCTCAATCCCTTCTGGGTCACCAATTTCGACCTGGAGTACCTGAACGCCGATTATGCCAAGATCTTCTGGTCCAACGAAATGCTGGAGATGGATCCGGCGTTCGAAAAGTATTTCTTCGACCGAATCGCCGAGCAGGATCGCTGCCGATTCGTCCTGGCGCGCTGTGACTCGGTGGCCAGTCTCGTCTATGCCCACAAGGCCGGGATCAAGCTGGTGCAGGGCCGCGCCGTCGACAACATCCTGCGCAAGGGTGTCAGCGTACGCGACGCCGTGAACACCGCCAAGGGCATTTGACCCCTACGTGTCCACCCGGACGTAGCTCTCAACCACGTCGGCACCGCAGCGGCGGACGCCGGTACAGGTGAAGCGCACGGCGGCGGCCAGGGCATCGACACCGAAGGGTGCTACCGCGGCCAGACCGTCACCGCCGATGACGCTTGCCGCCCGGAACCACTCCACACGGTCGATCAGGCCGGCGCGCAGCAGGGACGCGGCCAGAGTGGCGCCCCCCTCCACCAGCACCCGGGTGACACCGCGCTCCCCCAGCAGTGCCCCGGCCCGCGTCACGTCGGGCAGACCGGCGCCATCGGCGGGGATTCGCAACACCTCGACGCCGCAGTCGGTGAAGGCGGCGGCGCGTGTGCCATCCGCGTCCTCCCGCGTCAGTATCCAGGTCGGCACGTCGCGCGCCGTCGCGGCAAGGCGACCGGTCAGGGGCAGGCGCAAGCGGCTGTCGACAACGATGCGCAGCGGCGACCGGTGGGACAGCCCCGGCAGGCGGCAGGTCAGTTCCGGATCGTCGGCCAGCGCGGTGCCGATTCCGATCATGATGGCGTCGTGGGTGGCGCGCAGGGCATGGCCGCGGGCACGGGCCTCCGGCCCGGTGATCCATCGGGATTCACCGCCGTGCGTGGCGATCCGCCCATCCAGCGTCGTCGCCAGCTTCAGGGTGAAGGACGGGCGGCCGTGCAGGATGCGGGAGAAGAACCCGCGGTTGAGGTCCAGAGCTTCCGCCGTGCACAACCCCACGTCCACCGCGACGCCGGCTGCCCGCAGACGGTGGACGCCGCCGCCGGCGACGCGGGGATCGGGGTCCTCGCAGGCGACGACGACGCGGGCCACGCCGGCGGCCAGCAGTGCCTCGGTGCAGGGCGGTGTCTTTCCGTGATGGTTGCACGGCTCCAGCGAGACGTAGGCGGTGGCGCCCCGGGCGGCAGCGCCGGCCCGGCGCAAAGCCTCGGTTTCCGCGTGCGGCCGCCCGCCGGGCTGTGTCCAGCCGCGCCCCACCACCGTCCCGTCACGGACCAGGACGCAGCCGACGGCCGGGTTGGGCATCACCGTGCCGAGCCCCCGCGCCGCCAACCCCAGCGCGGCCAGCATATGGCGACGGTCGTCGGCATCGAAGGGCATCGGCGCGGTATCCTGTTGCGGCATCAGGCCGGCGCCCTCAGCCGTCCTGAGGCTCGGGCGCCAGTTGGCCGACGAACTGGTTGAAATCGGCCGCCTCGCGGAAGTCCTTGTAGACCGAGGCGTAGCGAATGTACGCGACCTGGTCGAGGGTCTGCAGGGCGCTCATCACCATCTCGCCGATCTGCTTCGACGGGATCTCGCTCTCACCCGAGGATTCGAGCTGGCGGACCAGGCTGTTGATGACCCGGTCGATACGGTCGGCGTCGATGGGCCGTTTGCGCAGCGCGATGCGCATCGACTTCAGCAGCTTCTCTCGGTCGAAGGGCTCGCGCTGGCCGGTGCTCTTCACCACCGTCAGCTCGCGCAACTGCACGCGCTCGAAGGTGGTGAATCGCGCCCCGCAGCCCGGGCAGAAGCGCCTCCGGCGGATGGCCGAATTGTCCTCGGTCGGGCGCGAGTCCTTGACCTGGGTGTCTTCGTGTCCGCAGAACGGGCAGCGCATGTCCGGGGGTTCTCCTCGGTGGAACGGCCGGCGCCTACAGCGTCGGGTAGATGGGGAAGCGGTGGCACAGCGCGCGCACGCGCTCGCGCATCGCCCGCTCGACCGCGGAATTGTCGCCGGAGTTGCTGGCCGCCAGCCCGTCCAGCGTCTCCACGATCATGCGGCCCACCTCGGCGAACTCCTCGGTGCCGAAACCGCGGGTGGTGGCCGCCGGGCTGCCCAGGCGAACGCCCGAGGTGACCATCGGCTTCTGCGGATCGAACGGCACACCGTTCTTGTTGCAGGTCATGCCCGCGTGCTCCAGGCTCGCCTCGGCCGCCTTGCCGGTGAGGTTCTTGGGCCGCAGGTCGACCAGGACGATGTGGCTGTCGGTGCCGCCCGACACGATGTCCAGCCCACCGTCGATCAGCGTCTTCGACAGCACGCGGGCGTTGTCCAGCATGGCTCTGGCATAGACCTTGAAATCCGGCCGCAGCGCCTCGGCGAAGGAGACCGCCTTGGCGGCGATGACGTGCATCAGCGGGCCGCCCTGGAGGCCGGGGAACACCGCGGAGTTGATCTTCTTCGCGATCTCTTCGTTGTTGGTCAGCACCATGCCGCCGCGCGGGCCGCGCAGCGTCTTGTGGGTGGTGGTGGTGACCACGTCTGCGTGGGGCAGCGGATTGGGATAGACGCCGCCGGCAATCAGCCCGGCGTAGTGCGCCATATCCACCATGAAGTATGCCCCCACCTCGTCGGCGATGGCGCGGAAGCGGGCGTAATCGAGCGTGCGCGGGTAAGCGGACCCGCCGGCGATGATCAGCTTCGGCTTGTGTTCGCGCGCCAGACGCTCAACCTCATCGAAGTCGATGAGATGGTCGTCGCGCCGCACGCCGTACTGCACCGCCTTGAACCACTTGCCCGACAGGTTCGGCGGGGCGCCGTGGGTGAGATGGCCGCCGGCCGCCAGCGACATGCCGAGCACGGTGTCGCCGGGCGCCAGAAGCGCCAGCAGCACCGCCTGATTCGCCTGCGAGCCGGAATTGGGCTGCACGTTGGCGAAGGCGCAGTCGAACAGCTTGCACGCCCGCTCGATGGCCAGCCGCTCGGCGACGTCGACGAACTCACACCCGCCATAATAGCGCCGGCCGGGGTAACCCTCGGCGTACTTGTTGGTCATGACCGAGCCCTGCGCCTCCAGCACCGCGGCGGAGACGATGTTCTCGGAAGCGATCAGCTCGATCTGCTCCTGCTGGCGCAGCAGTTCGTCCCGCACCGCACGGGCGAGTTCGGGATCGGTTTCGGCGAGGGAGGCCGAGAAGAAACGGCCGATCTCGGCGGTGGCGGGAAGGAGGGCGGACATGGGACGGGTTCCTTTCAACACGGGTACGGCGGCGCTTTCGCTCACCCCAGCTTGCCGACGCGGCGGCTGTGCCGTTCGCCGCCTTCGAAGGCGGTGGTGAGGAACGCCGTCAGGCAATCCTTGGCGATCTCCGGGCCGATCACCCGCGCACCCAGCGCAAGCACGTTGGCGTCGTTGTGCTCGCGCGCCAGGCGCGCCGAGGTCGGCTCGGTGCACAGGGCCGCGCGCACGCCCTTGTGGCGGTTCGCGGCGATGCTGATACCGATGCCCGTTCCGCAGATCAAGACGCCGCGCTGGGCGGCACCCCCGACGATGGCCCGCGCCATGGCGTCGGCGAAATCGGGATAGTCCACCGACTCCGGGCCGTCCGTACCGAGATCGAGCGTCTCGTAGCCCCGGGATTCCAGGAACGCCTTCAACTCGGCCTTGAACTGGTAACCGGCGTGGTCCGACGCCAGTGCAATGGTCATCACGGTCATTTCGGGCTTCTCTCCACCTGCCGGATCGGCCGCCGCCTCTTCCGGGCCGGCACCGACGGGGCAACCTACCAGATGTCGCGCCGGATCACCAGTTCGACACAACGCGCGGGGGACTTGGGCTGCCACGGCCGCCGCCTTCCGCTTTCCGCGCACCGGCCGCCACCTCAACAACCTGGAGCTTATTCCCGCCGCTCTTTGCGCATAGGACGGAGTAAGCATATACGCCGATTCGTATCCACCTTCGGAGTCGGCCAGTTGCGCCCCCACGATTACGCCGAAGCGCGTGGTTCCCCTTCACTAGAGAAACGCTAATGCAGCGACAGAGCCGGCCACGCACCGGCGATTCCCGCCAGGGCTAATTTCCCGGCGTTCGGCCAGTTCTGCCATCTTCAAATAACGTATTTCCCACTTGTCGGATTTATATTGACACCTAAATCACGGTGTGCAACGACGTTGCTAGGTTCTAAACGAAAAATCCAGGACACTAGGCAATGAGTGACCCGCTCCGTTCCGATGTAACCGACAATGCGGTGCTGCGGATGACCGCGGACATCGTCTCGGCATACGTCAGCAAGAACGTGTTGCCGGCCCAACAGATTCCCGAGGTGATCAACACGGTGTTCTCGTCCCTGACGGGGCTCAACAACGGTGCGCCGGAGACTCCGAGCGAGCCGCTGAAGCCTGCGGTAGCCATCCGCAAGTCGGTGACCCCGGATTACATTGTGTGTCTGGAAGACGGGAAGAAGCTGAAGATGCTCAAGCGGCATCTCCGCTCTACCTACAATATGTCTCCGGACGAGTATCGCGCCCGTTGGGGTCTGCCGCCGGACTATCCGATGGTTGCACCGAACTACGCGGCCCAGCGGTCGGAGTTCGCCAAGCGAATCGGCCTGGGCCGCAGCGCCACCCGGCAGCCCCGCCGCAAGGCGTCCTGAGGGCGACGCTCCTCCCGCGGGACCGCGGGCCGCCCGATCGGGGGTGGCCCGGGGTGCCGGCGGCTGTCACGGGCGGTGTCGGCCTTCAGGGACAGTCGCGGCGGCCGGAGAGGCGGCAATTGAAGCGTTCGACATTCGTCGTCAGTTCGCGGCCGGTGGCGGCGCTCTCGTCGCTGAGGCATTGCAGATACGTCATCGTGCGTTCGACGTATTCCTTCACGGCGAACTGACACTCCTGCATGCGCTGGGCGCTGACGAAGGTGGTCGCGTCCTCCATGCACAGCGGCACACCCGGCTTCAGGCAGATGGTGGTCGTGCCGGCGTCAGCCGGGGCGGTGGCCAGTGCCACCATGGCCGCCACCGCTGCAATGGCCGGGGCTGACGCCTTGAAGCGCATGGGGAAACCTCGTCCGGTTCGGGATGCGGGAGGAATGGCGGGAGCCGGCCGGACGCGACACCCGGCACGCCCCCCTTCTACAGCCATCGGCGCCGATGCGCCAGCGTGCGCAGGTGCGCGGGTCGGCCGCAGCGTTGCTCAGCGCCGGCCACCCTGTTCGGCCCGTCGACGCTCCAGCACGTAACGCAACTTGTTCACGGCGGTCCGTTTCAGCAGTTCGCGGCTGCCGGTCACCGGGCCGGCCACCGACACCTCGATCGCCGTGGCCGGGTCGATGGCGCTGACCTTCAGGTAGTTCCCCACCCGGACGAATTCGAACAGGACCTCGTTTTCGTCGAAGCCGGACATCCCTTGCGCCTCTTTCCGATCGCCAACGCTGCCGGCCGTCGCATCCGGCCGCGCGGCCATCATACACCCGGACTTGATCGGGTGCGCAGCGCTCACGTAAAACGCGGGCGCAGTCCCACCCCGCGCGGATGAGGAGTAGCCCCGCCCCATGCGCCCCCGTACCGGTCTGATCGCCCTGGCGGTGACCGCCCTGCTCCTCCTCGGTGCCGGCTCGTCGCATGCCGCCGAAGGCGCGCCGGGAGCCCTGCCGCCGTCCATTCGCATCCGGCCGGTTTTCGTCCCGGTCGTCAACAACGACCGGATCGAGAAATACAACCAGCTCGAGATCACGCTGGAGCTGGCGGACAGCACCAAGCTCGCCGCCGCCCAGGCGGCCATGCCACGGCTGCACGACGCGATCCTGGCACTCGTTTACGAAGCGATCGACCAGGGATGGATCATCCGCGGCAACATCGCCAACGCGACCGCCTTCCGCCAGCGGATCAACGGCGTGGCCGAGGAGATGCTTGGGCGCAACGTGATCGGGCGCGTGCTCATCACCCCGGTATCCCGCCAGTCCGCGTGGCCCTGACGGAGCCGGCCGGCGGGAGCCGGGCAAGGCACCGTTGCCATTTCGGCGCGTATGGGTAACCCCCTTCGGGTGTATGCTGGTAGCTGACCGGGGGCTTTCCCCCCTTGTCCGCGAACGTGGAGGGCGTGCCATGATCGCCCGACGCCTGTTTCTCACGGCCCTGATGCTTGGCCTTTCCGCACCGAAGGCATTGCGCAGCGACGAGGGGGCGTACATTCCCCCTGCCGACCGCACCCGGTTCGTCGCCTTTGCCCAGGACACGATGCACAATGATTGGCGCATCGCCCAGGTCCGGAACGTCGAACGGGCCCTCAGGCACTACCGTAACGTGCGGTTCGTCTATTCCGACGCGGGCGGCCAGGTGTCCCGCCAGATCCTCGACATCGAAGGGTTCGCTGCGCGGGGTGTCGACGTGCTGATCACCAGTCCGCTGGACGCTACGGTCATGGCCCCGGTGGTCGCCGCCGTGCACGCGGCCGGGATTCCGGTGGTGCTGCTCAGCCGGCGGGTGAACGGGGATGCCTTCACCTGCTTCGTCCACGCGTCGAACCGGACGATCGGGCGGGACGCCGCGCGTTTCCTGTCGCAACGCCTGGGCGGACGGGGTCGCATCCTGGTGCTGCAGCACATTCCTACCACCACTCCCGCCATCGAACGGACGGAGGGCTTCCTGGAGGAACTGGCGAACCATCCGGGGCTTGCCGTGGCGGCCATCCGGCGCGCCGATTCCCTGCGCAGCAAGGCGATCCTGGCCGTCGAGGAGGTGCTGGCCGAGGGTGTGCCGTTCGACGCGATCTATGCCCAGAGCGACGGCATGGCCAGTGGCGCGCGCTTCGCGCTGCGCCGGGCCGGGATCGATCCGGCATCGGTGCCGACGGTGGGCGTGGACTACATCGCCGAGGCGCGCGACGCCATCCTGGCCGGGGAGCAGGCGGGCTCCTTCCTCTATCCCACCTTCGGCGCCGAAGGGGCGGACCTGGCGGTCCGCCTGATGCGCGGCGAGACGGTGCCGAAGGAGATCGTAGTGGACACCCGGCTGATCACGGCCGCCGAAGCAGCGTCGATCCAGCCCATCTTTTGAGCGGAGGCCCCATGGTCGGGCGTCCCACATTGCGGTGGCGGCTTCTCCTTGCCTGGGGTGCCTCGGTGCTCCTCCTGGTGGGGGTGCTGGGCGTGGTGTTCACCGCCCTGCTCACCGACCTGCATGTCGAACGGGCGCGCACCGACATCGGCACCGCCTTCGACCGGCTGGCCGGCCACCTGCGCGAGGATCACCGGGCGGTCGGCGCTGCCGCGGACAAGACCGCCGGGCGCGATGACGTGGTCGGGGCCCTGTATCTCGTCAGCGCCTTCGAGGACCCGGAGCGCTACGAACGCTACATCTTCGACGTGGAGAAGAGCCGGCTCGCCACCGGGTTCGCAGAGTTGGCCGCCGCCGCCGGGCTCGATCTGGTGGCCGCCTGCGACGCGCGGTTGGTCCCGGTGGCCTTCCACGCCGGCGGGCCGGGGGCGCCGCTGACCGGCTTCATGACGGTGATCGGCGGTCAGCGGGTGCCGGTCGGCGCCGCCCAGCCCCTCGACGCCCCGGCGCGCATCCTGACGCCACCCGCCATGCTCGACGCCTTCCGTCCCGCCGTCCTGCCCGATGCCGTCACGGTGGAGCACCGGGTCCATGACGGCCGGCTGTATCACACCGCCACCGCACCCGTCGTCCGCCGTCTCCCCGGCGGCGGCGCCGCGGTGGTGGGGGCGATTACGGTTGCCCGCGCCCTGGACCCGTGGGACGTCGCGGAAGCGGCGGTCCGCAGCGGCGTGGACATCCTCCTGGCCGGACCGGGCTCGTCCCTCCCCGCCCCGTTCGCCGACCTGGATCTCGACGCCACCGGTGAACCGCTCCCGTCGGACGCGCTGCCCGGCGATCATTCGACGGCCGGCCGGGACCTGGAAGGCGCCGAACACTTCCTGCGGGTGGCGTGGCTCCCGCTGGAGGAGGGCGGTCGCCTGTACATCGTCATCGCCCGCCGGCGTTCCGACCTGGACGCCGGGCTTGCCGCCTTCCACCGTGCCACCCTGCTGGCCCTGGCGGGCAGCGCGGCGGTGTTCGTGCCCGTCGGCGGATGGGTGCTGCGCCGCAGCCTCTCCGGCCGACTGGAGCGCCTGGCGGAGGGAGCCGCGGCGATGCAGCAGGGCCGCTACACTCCGATCGATCCGCAGGGTCCGGATGACGAGGTCACCCGCGTGGTGCGGGCGTTCAACGCCATGGCCGTGGGCGTGGCGACGCGAGAGGCACTGCTGCGCGCCGGGCTGGAGCGCTATCGGGACCTGTACGACAGCGCGCCGGCGGCCTTCGTCAGCGTCCGCGCCACCGACAAGCGCATCCTGCGCTGCAACCGCGCCTTCGAGCGCCTGCTCGGCTACGGCGCACAGGAATTGGCCCTGCTGAGCATCACCGACCTGTACGCCGACACACCCTACGGCAAGGAGGCAGCGCGGCGGGTGTACGCCGGCTTCCGGAAGGGCGAACCGGTGCACCATGCGGAGTTGCAGATGCGCCGCAGCGACGGCCGCCCCGTCTGGGTGTCGGTGTCCACCGAACCGGTGCGCGACGCGGCCGGCACGGTGGTGGAAGGACGGTCGGTGGTGATCGACATCGACCACCGCAAGCGGGCGGCCGACGGTACCCGCCCGCTCAAAGATCGCTGAGGACCAGCACCACCAGCTCCTTGGGGCCGTGCACGCCGAACGCCAGCGTCTGTTCGATGTCGGCGGTCTTCGATGGTCCGGACACCAGCAGCAGATTGGTGGGCATCCGCCCGGCCCAGCCCTCCTCCGCCGCCGTCGCGGCCAGCGTGTCGCGGATGGCGGACCGCGCCAGAAGCGCCACGTGGACGGGCGGCAGCAGCGACATCAGCCGCGGCTCCTCCGGCGTCGGCCACAGGATCAGCGAGCCGGTTTCGGCAATGCCACCCAGCGTGCCGGTGACCGCCGCGTCGGCCTCGTGCACCAGGTCGTCCTTCATGGCCTCCACCGGACGGTCGTAGGCCAGCAGCCGTGGCGCCTCCGCCTGCCCGGCCCATGCCCCGGCCAGCCGGCGGCCATGCTCCGTGGCCGGAGCGTGCAGGACGGTCCGTACTCCCTTGTTGTGCAGGATGCTGCGCAGCCGGTCCGGCCAGGTGGCGGAGTCCACCTCGTGCACCTCCCCCCGCCACGCCTCCATCATCGTGCGGAAGCGGGTCAGCCGGTCCTCGGGCGCGTAGACCGGCGGCGTCCAGGGCGGCAGCTCGGGCGCCGCACCGCGCGGGGCGGCGCGCAGACGGGCCAGGATGGCGGTGCGGGCGTCAGGCATCATCGTACCCCTTGTCGCGGGCGAGGTCGTGCAGCGTCCGTCCGGCGAAGCGCGGCCGGGTGCGTACGCCCGTCCACCGGTTGAGCGGCGGCAGGCGTTCCGGTATCCGGTTCCCGAATCGCGCCATCAGGCGGCTGCCAAGCCGATACAGGGCCGGTGTGGCGTACATCCACCGCCACGCCGCCCAGGCCAGCGCCTCCAGGGGGGCCCGCTTGGCGCCCGCACCCTTGACGGCAGGGGTGTCGGAGGGGCGCACGGCCTCGCGGCGCAGGCGCACCAGGATGTCGGCGATGGGGATCTGCACCGGGCAGACCTCGACGCAGGCGTTGCACAGGCTGGAGGCGTGGGGCAGGTCGCCCGCGGCGTCCAGGCCGGCAAGCTGCGGTGTCAGGATCTTGCCGATGGGGCCGGGATAGACGGCGTCGTACGTGTGCCCGCCGACGCGCGCGTACACCGGGCAGTGATTCATGCACGCACCGCAGCGGATGCAGCGCAGGGTGTCCCGCAGCTCCGCATCGGCGTAGACCCGCGACCGGCCGTTGTCGAGCAGGACCAGGTGCACCGCCCGTGGGCCGTCCTTCTCCCCGTCCCGGCGCGGGCCGGAGATCATGTTCACATAGGTGGTCACCGCCTGGCCCGTGGCAGAGCGCGGCAGCAACGCCAGCAGGGGCGGAATATCGTCCAGTGTCTCCACCAGCTTCTCGATGCCGGTGACCGCGATGTGCAGCGGCGGCAGCGTGGTGGACAGGCGGCCGTTGCCTTCGTTCTCGATCAGCACCAGCGTGCCGGTTTCGGCCACCGCGAAGTTCACGCCGGAAATGCCGGCGTCGGCGGCGGCGAACTTGCTGCGCAGCACCCGGCGGGCGGCGGCGGTCAGTTCCGCCACGTCCTCCGTGTAGCCCTGGCCCTCGATGTGTTCGGCGAACAGCCGGGCGATGTCGCCCTTGTTCTTGTGGATGCAGGGCATCACGATGTGGCTGGGCATCTCGCCGGCCAACTGGATGATGTACTCGCCCAGATCGGATTCCACGGCGGTGATGCCGTGCCGATCGAGAAAGGCGTTGAGGTGCATCTCCTCCGACACCATCGACTTGCCCTTGACGACCGTCCGCGCTCCGGCCTCCTGCAGAATGCCCAGCACGATGCGGTTGGCGTCCCCGGTGGTCTCGGCCCAGTGCACCCGGATGCCGTTCGCCTCGCAGCGCGCTTCCAGCCGCTCCAGCAGCTCGGGCAGGCGGGCAAGGACGCGGCGCTTGATGGCGGCCCCGCGGGCGCGCGTCTGCGCCCATGCCTGCGGGTCGGTGAACTGGGCCGCCCGCTTGGCCATAAGGCCGTCCATGGCGCGGCGGAAGTTGGCCCGCACCTCCGCGTTGCCCAGCGCCGCGTGGGCGCGCGCGGCGAAATCCCCGTCAGCGGCCATGACAGCGCTCCATCAGGAATTCGGCGATGTGGCGCCGGCCCATCGGCGTGCCGGCCTTGCTCATGGCGCCGTCAATGTTCATCAGGCAGCCGCAGTCGCCCGTCAGCATTTCCGCCGCTCCGGTCGCCGACACGGCGGCGATCTTGTCGGCGACCATGGCGCCCGAGACCTCCGGTTGGCGGACCGAGAAGGTGCCGCCGAAGCCGCAGCATTCGCGCTCCCGCGGGTTCTCCACCAGCTCCACGTTGGCGAGGCTGCGCAGCAGGCGCTTGGGCTCGTCGGTCACCCCCATCTCGCGCATGGAATGGCAGGAGGGGTGCCAGGTCACCCGCACCGGCTCCCCGGTGTCGCGCAGACGCACGTCCAGCGCATGGACGAGGAACCAGGTGAGTTCGTAGACGCGGGCCGCGAAGGCTTCCGCCTCCGCCCGGTCCGGCTCATCGGCGAAAAGCTGCGGGTAGTGGACGCGCATCATGCCGGCGCAGCTACCCGACGGCACGATGATGGGCCAGGGTTCGGGAAACGCCCTGAACTGGGTGCGGGCGACGGCGCGCGCCTCCTCGAACAGGCCGGTGTTGCGGGCGGGCTGACCGCAGCAGCTCTGGTCCTGCGGAAAGACCACCCGCAGCCCCTCGCGACGCAGCAGTTCCATCCCCGCCAGACCGGCCTCGGGATAGAACAGGTCCACGAGGCAGGTGCCGAAGTAATAGACGGTGTGCGGCCGTTCGGCCGGCGGCGTAGGGTTGGCGGGCATGACCGGACCTTCCGTGTGCTGTCGGTCATTCATGGATAGTTTTTTTTACCACGGCCGTCAATCGGACAATACGCATGACAAACCGACGCGCCGTGGACAGAATGGGGTACCGGCCATAAAGTCGGAACCGAACACCACATGCGGGAGCGAACGAGGCCCAATGCGCGAACCGGTGAAGCCGAAGGCCGCCGACGTGATCGCCGGCCATCTGGAAACGCTGATCCTGGAAGGCGTCCTGCGGCCCGGCGAACGGCTGCTGGGCGAGCGCGACCTGGCGGAGCGCCTGGACGTTTCCCGCCCCACCCTGCGCGATGCCGTGCAGAAGCTGGAAGCCAAGGGGCTGCTGTCCGCCGGACGGGAGGGGACGTTCGTCACCGACCCCGTGGGTGCCGCGCTGCTCGACCCGCTGGCGGCGCTGCTGGAGTCCCACCCGCAGACCACCTTCGATTATCTGGAGTTCCGGCGCACGGTGGAAGGCCACGCTGCCCGGCTGGCCGCCCTGCGGGCGACGGAGATCGACCGCGATGCGCTGCGCGCGGTCTTCGCGCGCATGGAGGCCTCCCACCGTCTGGATGATCCCGGCGACGAGGCGGACGCCGACTGCGACCTGCACCTGGCGATCTACGAGGCAGCCCACAATGTGGTTCTGCTGCACGTCATGCGGGGGCTGTCCACCCTGCTGCGCCGCGGCGTTTTCTACAGCCGTACCCGGCTCTACACCCGCCCCGGCACGCGGGAGTTGCTGCTGGCGCAGCACCGGGCGATCTACGAGGCGGTGATGGACCGGGACGCCGACGCCGCAGCCGAGGCGGCGGAGCGCCACATCGCCTACACCCTGGACACCGTGCGCGAGATCCGCGACGAGGAAGCCCGCGTGGAAGCGTCGCTCCGCCGCATCGGGCGCGGTGACCTGGTGGCCACGGCGCCCCGCGCCGGACAGCAGGAAGCCGCGCCCCGCGCCGGAAACTGAAGGACTGCGGCCGTCACACGGCGGGTTCGTGCCGGACGAACCGGCTGGCCGAGCGAACGGCCGCGGCGAGCATCCGGCACACCTCCGCGCAGGCCACCTCCGTCTCCGCACCGTTGCCGGCCGCCGCGGCCTCCTGAAGCCGCTTCGCCGCCACGGCAAGTCCCGGGGCGCCGATGTTGCCGGCGACGCCCTTCAGATCGTGGGCGTGCCACCCCAACGCGGCCAGATCGCCGTCGGCCAGCAGCCGCGGCAGCATCTCGACCAGGCGGCTGCCATCGGCGGAGAAGCGCGCGAACACGCGGGCCAGCAGTTCCTGGTCGCCGGACAGGTGCGCCAGGGCGGCGTCGATGTCGACCACGGGTCCGGTATCGGCCGCGCGCCGCACGTGGCGCCGGACAACGGCGGCCAGCGCCGCCGCGTCGACCGGTTTGGCGACATGGTCGTCCATCCCGGCGTTCAGACACCGCTCGCGGTCGGACGCCAGGGCGTTGGCGGTCATCGCGATGATGGGAAGGTCCACCAGACCGAGGTCATCGCGGATGGCCCGCGTGGTGTCATAACCGTCCAATCCCGGCATCTGAATGTCCATCAGTACGGCATCGAAGGTCCCGGAGGCGGTCTGTAGATGTGTCAGAGCCTCGATGCCGCTGTCCGCCGCGGTGACCCGCGCCCCCGCCGTCTCGAGAATCCGCCGTGCAACGATCTGGTTGATGGTGTTGTCCTCGACCAGCAGCAGGGACAGGCCGGTCAGGGGTGCCTCGGCGCCTGCCGGCCTGATCGGCGACACCGCCGTTGCCCCGGTGCCGGAGCCCCAGAGAGTCCCCACGGTGTCCAGAAGCATGGACGGGGTCACCGGCTTGGTCAGCACACCGCGGATCAGCGGTTCGCCGTTGGAGTCCTGCCGCACCCTTTCGTTCTCGAAGGCGGTCACCACCAGGATCAGGGGAATCTCCCGGGGCGGCCGGTGCTCCCTGAGGTGGCTGACGATGGTCCGTCCGCCGATCTCCGGCATGCACCAGTCAAGGAGCAGCAGGTCGAAGGGCCGGGTGCGCAGGGCATCATCGATGGCGTCGAGCGCCTCCCGGCCGGACCCGACCACCACCACCTCCCAGCCGAAGGGGGCGGTCATCGCGGCCATGACCTTGCGAGCGACGGGGTTGTCATCGGCCACCAGCACCTTGAGATGGCGCGCCGGGGCGGGCAGCGATGGCTTTTCAGGCGTGCCGGACGTGCCCCGTCCCAGGCGGACGTCGACCCGGAAGGTGCTGCCGCGGCCGGGTTCGCTTTCCACCGCGATGGTACCGCCCATGAGATCCACCAACCGGCGGCAGATGGTCAGTCCAAGGCCGCTGCCGCCGAACCGCCGGCTCGTCGTTCCTTCCGCCTGGGAGAAGGAGTCGAAGATCATCGCCTGGTGCTCGGGCGCGATGCCGATGCCGGTGTCCCGCACGGTGAAGCGCAGCCGGACGTGCTCGTCATCGACCTCCGTCCCCTCCACCGACAGGACGACCTCGCCCCGTTCGGTGAACTTGATGGCGTTGCCCGCCAGGTTGGTCAGCACCTGTTGCAGGCGAAGGGGATCGCCCACCAGCGCCACCGGCGTGCCGGGCTCGATGTCGAACAGCACCTCGATGTCCTTGCCGCGTGCATTGGCGGCCGCGATGATCGCCAGGGATCTCATCATATCGTCGAGACGGAACGGCTCGCGCATCAGATCCATCCGGCCGGCCTCGATCTTTGAGAAATCGAGGATGTCGTTGAGAATGCCCAGCAGCGAATCGGCGGACACCTTGGTCTTGTCCACATACTCCCGCTGCGTCGGCGTCAGGTCGGTCTGCTCCAGCAGGTAAGTGAGGCCGATGATGGCGTTCATGGGCGTGCGAATCTCATGGCTCATGTTGGCCACGAACTCGCTCTTCGCGCGGTTGGCCGCCTCGGCGCGGGAGCGCGCGGCCAGCAACTCGGCGTTGGCCTCCTGCAAGCGCAATTCCCCCCGCTTGCGCTCGGTGATGTCGAACGCCACCGCCACAAAGCCTTCCACCGCGCCATCGGCGCCGACGTCGGGTATCAACTGGACCCAGACGTGGGCCGGCAAGCCGTCCGTCCCCTTTCCCTCCGACATCTCGAACGTCTGCATGCGCCCGGCGAGTGCCTGCCGGATGTACGGCTCGCTCCGCGTGAAGATGGCCGGGCCGAGGCAGTCGGCCAGGGACGAACCGATCATCGCGCCGGGGCGAACGCCCGCGTGCTCGTGATGGAACCGGTTGGCAAAGCGGCATCGCAGGTCGGTATCCCAATAGGCGACCATGCCCGGGATATGGTCCGTCACCGCCCGGATGAACCGCTCCTGTTCCGCAAGCCGGCGCGCCGCGCGCTCCGCTTCGGCCTTGGCGCTCCGGAGACGCTCGCGGACCCGGTGCGCCTCGCTGACATCGATGGCCATGGTGACGATATCGGTCACCGAACCGTTGCCGTTGCGCAGGACGGACACCGCCACGTCCAGCCACACCACGGCGCCGGCAGGGGTGATGCAGCGTATCTCCATCCGGCCGTCGTCGATCCGGCCGGACAGGATGTCGTCGAACCGGGCTTCGTTGTGCGCCCGGTCGTCGGGGTGGGTGAACGCTGCGAGGGAGCATCCCCGCACGTCGACCTCCGACCTTCCGAGCAGACGGGCCATCGCGTCGTTGATCTGAACCAATTGTCCGTCGGCGCGGGAGAGCGCGATGCCCACATTGGCCTTTTCGAAGATGCCGCGGAAGCGGGCCTGCGACCGGGCGAGAAACGAACGGGATTCGCGCAACCGGCCTTGATGACGCGCAAGCAGGAAGAGAAGACCGCCGCCAAACCCCATCTGAACCGCAATCAACAGGATTTCGGTGCGCGCGTCCTCCCACATGTCGGCGCGCACGTCCTCCTCATCAAAGGCGGCGAACACCTCCAGCCCATAGGAGTCCAGCCGGCGGATCACCGACAGTTCGCCCGTGCCGTCGGGATGGCTCCCGCCCGCCACCGCTGCCGGGTCCCGCCCGGACGCCAGCACCGTTCCGTTGCGGTCGGACAGTGCGGCCACGCCGGCGTCGTCGGGCCGCAAGGTGGCAAGCACCCGGCCGAGATGCTCCGGGGAAAGCCGCGCCTCGACCAGCGCGGACGGTCCGCCGTCGCGAGGGGCGAACACCCGTCGGACGTGCACGGTATCGCCTTGGATCAGGACATCCGGCAGCTCGGAACCGGCAACCGGAACGTCGGAGCGCCCCTCGGGCGGAGCGATGGTGATGGACCCGAGGATGGTCAGGGTTTCCAGGTGGTGAGCCATAACCCCCTCCGGGTCGGCCGCCTCCCCCCGCCCGGCCCTGGTCGCCTCGCGTACGACGTCCCACAGCACCAGGTCGACGGCCTGAAGATCGCGGGTGATGGTATCCTCCGCGGCACCGACCAGCACGGCCAGGTGCCGGGACTTCTTCGCAATGCCCTCGGCAAACTCCTCCCGGATGTCCATCGCTGCGAGGATGCCGATGGCCGCCAGGAACAGGATGGCCGCGATGCCCAGCAGACGAGCCCCGGCGGATTGCTGCGGCTCCGAAACCACCGGCATCATGTCATCCGGCACAGCGCCGTGTGGGATGCCGACCATACCGCCTCCGCGTTCCAGGATCAGGAATCCTATACCCAAGGCGATAGATTACGACAACCGTCGTGACACATTGTTTCAATGAAAAGCTTCAGCGGCTCTGCCCCGGACGCATGACTCCGCACGCACGGCAACGCCCGCACCGGTGACGGTGCGGGCGTTGCGGGTGGTTCTGAAGAGGGGTGATCGTTTCGGTGTGGGCGCCGTGGTGACCCGGCGGCGACCTACTCTCCCACGTCTTAAGACGCAGTACCATTGGCGCTGAGGGATTTCACGGCCGAGTTCGGGATGGGATCGGGTGCAGG